>CAVXVZ010000001.1:0-298790 GCA_963765375.1 uncultured Alphaproteobacteria bacterium
GATGCTCTACCTATTGAGCTACGCGCTCGCCTCGCGCGTTCGAAGGCGCGGGGCCTGTGCGTACAGCCTCGCGGGGGACCGGTCAACGGCAATCGCCCTCAACCCGCGGCTGCGCGCGCCGCCTTGAGCCGCTTAAAGTCGTCGCCGGCGTGGTGCGAGGAGCGGGTCAGCGGCGACGACGAGACGAGCAGGAAGCCCTTGGCGAGGCCGATCGCGGCATATTCGGCGAATTCCTCGGGCGTCACGAAGCGCGCGACGGCATGGTGCTTGGGCGTCGGCTGCAGATACTGGCCGATGGTGAGGAAATCGACGCCCGCCGCCCGCATGTCGTCCATCATCTGCAACACTTCGTTGCGCTCTTCGCCGAGGCCGACCATCACCCCGGACTTGGTGAACAGCGACGCGTCCAGCTCCTTGGCGCGCTGAAGCAGCCTCAGCGAAGCGAAGTAGCGTGCGCCCGGGCGCACTGTCAGATATTTCGACGGCACGGTTTCGAGGTTGTGGTTGAACACGTCCGGCCTCGCCGCGACCACGGCCTCGAGCGCCCCCTCCTTGCGCAGGAAATCAGGGGTCAAAACCTCGATCGTGGTTTTGGGCGCGGCGCGGCGGATGGCCCCGATGGTGCGGGCGAAATGACGCGCTCCGCCGTCGCCCAGATCGTCGCGGTCGACCGAGGTCACCACGACATGGGCGAGGCCGAGCCTGGCGACGCCGTCGGCGACGCGGTCGGGCTCGTTCTCGTCGAGGGGACCCGGCAGGCCGGTGCGCACGTTGCAGAAGGCGCAGGCGCGAGTGCAGGTCTCGCCCATGATCATGAAGGTCGCGTGGCGCTTGTCCCAGCATTCGCCGATGTTGGGACAGCGCGCCTCCTCGCAGACGGTTGAGAGCTTGAGCTCGCGCACGAGGCTCAGCGTCTCGGCATAGACCGGCGAGCCGGGCGCCCTGACGCGGATCCAGGGCGGCTTGCGGGCGACCGGCTGGTCGGGCCGGTGCGCCTTCTCGGGATGGCGCGGCGGCGCGCGCTCGGCGACGGTGTCGATGAGCCGGATCATGGCGTAACGCTTCTAGGACCGGGCCGCGCGGCGGTCAAACATCGTCGCGTCGCGAAGCGGAACCGTCCCAGATAGACTTTTGCCGCGCTCAGCGGAAATTGAGCGAGTCCGCGTCAGGGACCGCAGCCCAGGCGCTGACAAAGCTCGCTCGCCGCATCGTTCGCGATGATCGCGTGCCCTTCCGCCGTCGGGTGGAAGGCCCCGCCCGTCGCGCGGCCGGAGAGGTCAAGCACCCCGAAGGCGTTCTCGTCGAGGTAATACTGCGGCCTCTGGTTGATGGCGAGAAAGACGTCGTTCATGGTGCGCAAGAGCCGGGTGCGGGTGCGGTAAGGCTCGAACCGGGTCGGCCGGAACGGCAGGAAAGCGGTGACTCCGTCAGTGCAGCCGTCCGCTTCCGCTCGCGGCACATGCATCGATTCAGCGCTCAGCGCGCAATGCAGGTTGGCGAAATCCGTGGCCGTGAAACAGGCTTCGCCCGCCGGCGGGCGGCTTTGCGGGTCGGTCGTCGCGCAGACCCCGCGCTTCGCGTAAGCCGACGTATAGGCGGTGACGACGTCGAAGGCCGGAGGCTTGAGGGCGAAGGCGGCGAGACTTTCGTTGAGCTTGACCCGCGCCTGTTCGACGTCCCTCTCCACCTGGTCGCTTTCGGGATAGTGCGCGAGGACGCCCCCGGTCGCGATCGAGCCTCCGCAATTGGTCTCGAAAAACGACGGTAACGTCGCAATCGTCAGTCCCGCGTTGCCTTCGGGACAGAAAACGCCGCTCTCGTTCTGGAGCGCGGGCGGATAGACGGCGACGATTACATGCGACGGGTCGATGCCGAAATCGGGCAGCATGTACTGGTCGAGAACCGCGCGCAGAAGATCGTAACGGCGGCCAAGCCGGGCAAAGAGGCTCAGCGTCGCCGCGCAGTTCGCCGTCCCGTCGAAACAGGGCGCTTGTGCGCTAGCGGCTTCGCGCAATAGCGGGTCCTGCAGAATGATCGCCGCCGCCCAGCCGGCGAATCCGACGTCGTTGACGCCGATGTCGATCAGGAGCGCGTCGGCTGCGCGCTTGAAGACATTGTTCGACCCGCAGCGCATGACGGCGCGGCGCAGCGCGGGGCCGGCGGCCTCGTAGAAACCGGGCGCCTGCTCCTGCCGCGCGGTCGGAGGCTCGGTCCGTCCGCACCAGGGGAAGCCCGAGACGCAATAGGAGCGGAAGGCCTGGGGCTGGCAGATTTCCTGATAGGCGAGTCCGATCTCCGAGCGGGAGCCGATGACGCCCTTGTCGGTTGCGGCGCTCCATTCGACGCCGTCGTAGCCGTAAAGGATGCCCTCCGGGATGGTCGCGCCCGAGCAGCCATAGGGGAGAATGGTGAAGGACTGGCGCGGGTCGCTCAGCGCGGCCGCGAGCGCGGTGCGGATCTGCCAGGAATAGACCGAGCGATGGCACCACCGGTCGGTCCATTGCGCGCGCGTATCCTTGCCCGCGAGCGAAATGGGATCGGGAGCGCGAGCGGGAAGATTGCCGCCTGTCCAGGGCGCGCCGGAAAAGTGGGCGGTAAGCTCGGGATTGCCTTCGCCGGAGGTGAAGGAATCGCCGAAGCCGATCACGAGGCGATCTTTCGGCGTAACCGTCACGCTCGCCTGGGAGCCGTCCATTGTCCGCGTGACGGTCGTCTGGCCGGCGACGGACTTGGCGTCGTTCGGATCGGAGGGGACGACGATGCGAAGTTCGCGGCAATCGCCCGAGACGGTCGTCTCCCCCGCCTTGAGCGCCCGTTGGGTCGCCGCGACAAACGTCCGGGCGCCGGCGCCGTCCGCGGGGACCGCGCCGGCGAAACTCCATTGGCACGTTTGGCCCGCCGCCGCGTCGGGGTCGAAGACGCGCACGATCCATCCTGGCGCGCGCACATAGTCGCCCCAGACCGCGCAGCCATTATGCAGCCTCTGGCCCGGATTCCAGCAGGTGGCGGTCGATCCGGTCAGCGTCGCGCCTTCTGGCCGCTCGCGGACGAGCAGGCTCGCCCAGCCGCGCCGGTCGAGTTCCGGCTCCTGCGCCGGCGGCGGCCGTCCCTCCTCCGCTCTGAGCTGCTTGACGAGGTCATAGGGCGTGGCGGCGGCGTCGCGTGGCCAATCGATCGGCCAGCTCTTCGCGAGATCGCCGGCCTCGCTCAATCTTGTGGTCCAGAAGGCCGGGCCGTTCATGAACTTTTCAAGCTGCTCCGGAGTCGGCGCCGCGCCGTTCTCGGCAGCGTAAAGGTCGCGCGCCACCCGCTGCGCGGCGACGTCGGAGGGATAGAGGAAATAGCGAAAGTTGCGCTCGATCTCCCAGTCGAGGGCGAGCGCCGCTCGGGGCGCCAATGATCCGAGAATGAGCGCGGCAAAAAGGAATCGACGGGTGGTCATGATCGCCCTCGCCCACGCCGCTAATGCGCCGGACGGACATTCTACGCCTGCCCGGCCGGACCGCAACGACGCGCCCGCAACCCGTAGAGGCGAGCGCTTGCCGGCGCTGTGCGAGGGATCACAAGGCGCGCCTTGCCGACGCCCCGCCGCCTTGCTCGATCGCCCGCCTGCGCATGACGAGCATGATCGCGACCGCCGCGTTCAGGACCATGAGCGTCGCCGGGTAGAATGACGTCGCGAACGAGATCGGGTCCATAGCCATGAGCGAAGGCACGAACTTGACCCCGTTCAGGGCGAAGCTCGCCGCGCTGTCTTTCTTCGGCTGCGACCAGCCGCGGACGAATGTCGGCCCGTAACCGAGCGCGTCGACAAGCGTCGTCAGCGCCGCCGCGACATTGGCCTCACCGGTGAAGAGGTAGACCATGAACACCGCCCCGCCCGCGACCAGGAACGCCCATTCCCGGCGGGAAAAGCTTCGTTCCCCGCGCGCGACGCTGACGGCGACGAACAGGAAGCAGATGACCGTCATCGCCAGAAGCGTCCAGCTGCCCTGGCGCGCCCCTTCGTCGCGCTGGACCAGATAGCCGGTGAGGCTCAGGATTCCGAATAGGAACCAGCTCAACGGATGCGGCCGAACCTCGCCGCGGAGCGTCTGGGCGATGTAGATGACGGCCGCCAGCACGGCGAGGGCGACGGAAAGAAGCCCGAGCGCGTCACGCCAGTCGCCTGCCACTACCGTGCCCTCTCAAACCCGCGCTAGCACCGCGACATAAAATCCGTCCGTGCCGGTCGTCCTTGGGCTCAGGCGGAAGCCCGGGCCGAAGGCCGAACGGTGCTCCTCGAGCGCCGGCAGTCCGGCGGAGCGCGCCTCCGCGCCGGCGTCAACCGGCAGGAAATCGTCGTGGCGGCGCATGAATTCGGCGATCCGGTCCTCGTTCTCGGCCCTCAGGACCGAGCAGGTGATATAGGTGATGCGCCCGCCGCGCCTGACGAAACGCACCGCCTTTTCAAGCGTTTCGTCCTGATCCTTGATCCGCTGCTCGAGCGCGCCGGGGCGGATGCGCCATTTGGCGTCGGGGTTGCGCCGCCAGGCCCCGGAGCCGGTACAGGGCGCGTCGATCATGACCAGATCGCACCGCCCCTCGAGGTCGGCGAGCACGTCCTGGCGGCCCCGCGGCGCCCGGACCTGGACGTTGCGCGCGCCCGATCGGGCGAGCCGGACGAAGATCGGCGCAAGTCGTCGCGGCTCATCGTCAGCGGCGTAGACCTGGCCCTGGTTCTGCATCGCCGCGGCAAGCGCCAGCGTCTTGCCGCCGGCCCCGGCGCAGAGGTCGAGGACCTGCATGCCGGGCTTGGCTTCGGCCAGGAGCGCCGCGAGCTGCGAGCCCTCGTCCTGCACTTCAACAAGGCCTTTGACATAGGCCGGGTCGGACGCGAGCGGCGGCGCCCGTCCGTCGGGACGCGTCGCGATCCTCAGGCCGACCGGCGAGTACGGCGTCGGTTCGGGCTTAAGATACGAAAGCGCGGCGAGCGCCTTGTCGCGCGTCGTCTTGAGGAGGTTGACGCGCAGATCGAGCGGCGCCCGCTCAGCGAGCGCCCTGCCCTCGTCCGCGGCCTTGTCGGCGAAGCTGCGCTCGAATTCCCCCGCGAGCCATTCGGGAAAGTCTCCTGCAACATGCGGCGGCGCGTCGGAGAGGTCGGCGAAGGCGAGGCGCGCCCGCTCGGCGTCGGTCAACGCCGCGGGCGCATGGCCCTCGCCTGAGAAAAGCAAAGCGATCGCCTCGAGGTCGAGGCCGCGCGTCTGCCTCAAGGCGCCGAGGATTTCGGCCCGCGGGGTCGCCTCGCCCATGATCCAGGCCGACGAGCTTTTCCTTCTGAGCGCGTCATAGACGAGGCTCGAGATCGCGGCGCGGTCGCCGGAGCCGGCGAAGCGATGCACAAGGCCCCAGTCCTTCATCGCATCCGCGGCCGGGCGGCGACGGGTCTGGATGTCAGTCAGGACTTCGATTGCGGCGGCGGCCCGGGCGGCGGGGGTCATGGGAGATACCTCAGACGCGGGAACCTCGTTGCCCGTTGCGTTGCAACAGGTTGCAATTTGCTTTCGTTCGCAAGCGACAATTTGCTTTCGTTCGCAACTGACAAAATGTCACCGGCAGCGCCGATCGGTCCCGATGTCGCGCGCGTCGACGACCCGGCCATTCACACTGGTGAGCTGAACACATTCTCCCGTTTGCGGATTGAAGTAGAATCCCGCGATCGCTCCGCCGGCCACCGAGGTGCCGACGTTCCTATATCCACGAGACGCCATCGCGCCCAAGGCCTGGGCGGGTTCCATTCCGCGAACGTTGGGAATTCCAATCGTCGGGCCTCGCTGCGGTCGCCAATGACGCGGCCGCTCGTCGCTCCCCTGTTCCTCTTGCGCGGCGCGGCATCCCTGCCTGTAGGAGCGGCTGTCCTGCCCCTCATCGTATCGGCCGGCGAGACAATCGGAGTAGCCGCGATTGTATTCGGGCGGACCGGCGACGGCCGCCGGGGCGGCGAGCGACAAAACCAAGGTTGCCGCGGCAATGGCGATCAGGGTCCTCACGGGCTTCTCCTGCTGGTCTTCCTGGACTACGGCAGATATCCCGCCGACGTCCGGGTAGCAGCAGACGTCGCCGATATCCAGAGCAGGCGAAAGCCTGGACCACACGCCCTCAGGCCTTCCCTTCTTCGACCGCGCCCGGGCCGGCGCCCATTCCGAGCGATCCGATTGAAGCGATGGCGGGCCCGGCGCGATCGGGATCTGACGCCGGCGACGGCGCGGCGGATTTCTCCAGCGCGTCGGCGACCGCGCGAACATAAAGAACGTCCGGCTTGACGAGCCCGCTGATCAAGAGCGCGCGTCGCACGCTTCTGCGCGCCCCGGCCACGAACACTTTCGTGCCGGCGCGGCGGAGCTTGCGAACAAAGACCTTCAAGGCCCTCGCCGCCGTCGCGTCGATCAACGGCACTTCGCTGAAGTCGAATACGAAAACGCGCGGATAGGCGCCGACCCCGTCAAACGCGGCGCCGGCCGCCGCGGTTGCGCCGAAAAAGAGCGCGCCGCTGATCTTGTAGACCGTGAAGCCGGATTCGGCGGCCGCGCGCGCGTCGTAGCTGACCCGCTCTCCGGGTTCGTCCGCCTGGTCCTCGGTCAGGAACCCGCTCCCGCCCTTAATTTCGACCGATTCCGCCATCCGGTGGAGGAACAGGAACGCGCCGAGCGTCACGCCGACGGCGATGCCGAGCGTCAAATCCTCGAAGACCGTAAGCAGGAAGGTCGAGAGCAGGATGAGCGCATCGCCCCGCGACGAGCGGATCAGAGCGACGAATTCCTCTCTTTCGGCCATGTTCCAGGCAACGATCGCGAGCACGGCGCCGAGCGCCGCCAGCGGGATGCCGGACGCAAGCGGCGCCGCCGCGGCCATGAAGATGAGCACGTAGAGCGCGTGCAGCATTCCGGAAATCGGCCCCTTCGCGCCCGCGCGAATGTTGGTCGCCGTCCGCGCGATCGCGCCGGTGACCGGCACGCCGCCGAAGATGACGGAAGCCATGTTCGCGGCGCCTTGCGCGGCCAGTTCGCAGTTCGACCGGTGGCGCCGCCCGGTCATCCCGTCGGCGACGACGGCGGAAAGCAGCGATTCGATCGAACCCAACAAGGCAATCGCCGCGGCGTCGGGCAAGAGCGCGCGCATCTTGATGAGATCGAAAGCGGGCAAGGCCGGCGCGGGCAGGCTTCTCGGAATGCCGCCGAACCGCGATCCGATGGTCGCGACGTCCAGGTGGAAGAGCCAGGTCAGGATTGAACAGCCCGCGACGGCGATGAGCATCCCCGGCCACAGCGGACGCCAGCGGCGCAAGCCGACGATGACGGCGATCGTGAGCGCCGCGAGCATCGCCGCCGCGGGCCTCATTGTGTCGATCGACGCCCATAACGCCCCGAGCTTGGGCAACAGCGGAGCCGGCTCCTTGGCGAGGTTGAGGCCAAGCAGCTCCTTGATCT
The DNA here is from genome assembly GCA_963765375.1 of uncultured Alphaproteobacteria bacterium. GTDB lineage: Bacteria > Pseudomonadota > Alphaproteobacteria > Rhizobiales > Beijerinckiaceae > Roseiarcus. The sequence continues at coordinate 7,467 of CAVXVZ010000001.1, forward strand.
GGCTTGCGAAAATGATCACCGCAATGCCGCTGGTGAAGCCCACCGTCACCGGATAGGGAATATATTTGATATACGTGCCCCAGCGCATGAAACCGAGCGCAAGCATGATGACGCCCGCCATCATGGTGGCGAGCGCGAGCCCGCCATAGCCGTGCCGGTCGACGATCGAGAACACCAGCACGATGAACGCGCCCGCCGGGCCGCCGATCTGAAACCGGCTGCCGCCGCACACGGAGATCACGAATCCGCCGACGATCGCCGCGAACAGCCCGCGATCCGGGCCTAGGCCGCAGGCGATCGCGATCGCCATCGATAACGGCAGCGCGACGATGGCGACCGTCAGACCAGCGACCGCGTCGGCGCGAAGGTCCTTAAGCGCGTAGCCCTCGCGCAGGACGGTCGCCAGCTTGGGAGTGAACAGCTCCGCGAAGCTGGCCTGTCGCAACGGCCCGCGTTTCACGGGTTCACTCGGGCCCGGATCGACGACCGTTGGCGGCGCCGGGTTCGGCGCCATCTCCCAGCGGCTCGATCCGCCGGCTCTGGCGCAGACGCACGCCGCGCCCGACGCCCTCGCTGCGCGCATGGTCGCCGATCAGTTCGACGCCGGCCGCCTCGAGAGCGGCGACGACCTTGATGAGCGTGTCGACATTGCCGCGAACGTTGCCGTCGCTCGCCTCCATCCGCTGGATGGTCGGCAACGAAACGCCTGAGTGCTCCGCGAGAGCCTTCTGATCCAGGCCGATCAGAGCGCGGGCCGCGCGCAATTGAGCCGCCGTTAGCATGACTGTAGCTCATATCTGGAATTTGAGTTTGCGGATAGACTATATCCATACTCATGCTAAAAACATAATTATTAATGCTAAGGCGGTCTTGCGCGGTTTGCGTTCGTCGCGTCAAAGCGACGCTGGATTGTGAGCGCGGGTCGTGCGACGAGAAACACGGCGGCCCCGAACGTTCAGGGCGCGCCTTTACCGGCCATCAGGCGTTGGTTAGTGTTCTCGATCGCGAGCCATGTGAGATTTTCGGAGGGGGCAATGAAAAGGGCGTTCTTGTGCCTGGCGCTGCTTGTCGCGTGGCTGGCCTCGTTCCCAGCGTGCGCAATGACATACACTTACGACGTCAGCTACAGCTTCGGGGCTACTCCGGCCGACGGCGAAATCACAGGTTTCATCACGACGTCCTGCGACAATTGCGATCTGACTGCGAGCAATGTTCTGTCCTGGTCATTCACGGCAAGCGACGGCACGAGCGGCAGCTCGTCAAATCCGGGCTCCGGAATCAACGCTTCGGGAGACATCCTCGAGGCGACGCCGACGGGAATCTTCACCGCCGCGGACGCCACGGTCGGGGGGTATTTTGCCTTCTGCAGCGACATATCGAACAACGGATCGGACTGCTTCAGCACGGCGGGACTGAATGTGGACAATAGGTTGGAGGGGCCGGATCAGCCGTTCCCGTTCTGGCATATCAGTTGGGAGGAGAATTCGTCCGCTGAAGGGATTTTCTCGACTGACGGCGGCGCTCCTGACAATCCAAACGGGCCCGGATTTGTATTTCCTGTCGTAGAGGTTGCTTCGCTTGCCGCCCCCGAACCGCCAGCCTGGGCGATGATGATCGTCGGCTTTGCCGGTCTCGGCTTCGTCGCCCATCGCCGGCGAAGGCGCGCCGAGAAACCCCGAACCGCCTGATCGCGTAGCCCATATGTCCGAAGCAGCGAAGCTCGAAGCCCGGCTCCTCACGGCCGCCGAGTTCGAGCTGGTCGCCTCGACCCGGCCGCCCGAGATCGAGCGCCAGTCCGACGACGAGCTCAAGGCCGCCGCCCGCCGGCTGCGCGAGGCGGCCAATCGCGCCAAGGCCATCGCCGCCCGGCAAACGCGCGAGATTCGCGGCAAGGCCGCCCCGCATGGGGCAAGGCCGGCGAAGGACAACCTCGGAACGATCGGCAAGGCGCAGGCTTTGCGCGCGGCGCTGGAGCGGGTCGAAGCCGAACAGCGCCGTCGCGCGGCGGCGGCGCTCAGGTAGCGGCGCGTCCGGGGCGTCAGACGCCGAGGTAGCGTTCGAGGATGTTCGGCTGCTCCTTGAGCGCGCTCGACGGGCTTTCGTGGACGACGTGGCCGTTGTTGACGATATAGACCCTCTGCGCCAGCGCCAGCGTCGCCGCCAGGTTCTGCTCGACCAGAACGATCGTCTGCCCCGCCGCCGCCAGGTCGCGGCAGGCGCGCACCAGGTCGCGGACGATGACTGGGGCTAAGCCCTCGAACGGCTCGTCGAGCAGCACGACCTTGGGATCGCGCACGAGCGCCCGCGCGATCGCGAGCATCTGCTGCTCGCCGCCCGAGAGGTCGGTGCCCCGGCTGTCGCGGCGCTCTCTCAGGCGCGGAAACATCTCGTAGACGCGGCCGAGCGGCCAGCGGTTCGGCGCCGTCAATCCGGCGAGCACCAAATTCTGCTCGACGTTGAGACTGCCGAAGATGCGCCGTTCCTCGTGAACGAGCTGCATGCCCGCTTTCGCGATCGCGTGGCTCGGCAGCCCGACCAGCTCCACTCCGTCGAATTTGATCGAGCCCGCGCGTGGCCGCACGATCCCCATGAGAACTCTTCAGCGTCGTCGTCTTGCCCGCGCCATTGCGCCCGATCAGCGCGACGACCTCGTTTCTCTCGACGCGCATGTCCACGTCGAAGAGGATGTGCAAATCGCCGTAGTAGCTGTTCAGCGCCTTGACTTCGATGAGGCTCATTAGTCCAGAACGCCTCCCAGATAGGCTTCCCTCACGGCGGCGTTGGCCTTGATTTCGTCCGGGGTTCCCTCGACCAGAATTTTGCCGAGCTGCAGCACGGTCACCCGCTCCGACATCTCGAACAGGGCGTCCATGTCGTGGTCGATGATGACGGTGGTGCGGCCCTTGCTGATCGACTTCAAGAGTTTGACGGTCGCGGCGCGCTCGCGCGGGCTCATCCCGGCGAGCGGCTCATCGAGCAGAAGCAGGCTCGGCGAGGTGGCGAGCGCAAGCCCGATCTCGAGCCGGCGCTTTTCGCCATAGGCGAGTGCCGAGACAGGCGTGTCGGCGCGACCGGTCAGGCCGACCAGGGCGAGCGTCGATGCGACCTGCTCCTTGAGGCCCGGGATGTCGGCCGGATTGCGCAGAAGGTCGAAGCGAAACCTGCCACGCCGCTCGGCCAGCGCCGAAATCATGATGTTCTCGCGCGGGGTCAGGCGCGTGAACAGCTGGTTCACCTGATAGCTCTTGCTCAAGCCGAGCTGGCACACGTCGGTGACGCCGAGTTTGGTGATGTCGCGGCCTTCGAAATGGATCGAGCCGGACGTCGGATTGATCTCGCAGGTCAGCATCTTGAAGAAGGTGCTCTTGCCCGCGCCGTTCGGGCCGATGACGCCGCGCAACTCGCCGCGTTTAAGGGAGAAATTGATCTCGCTGTTCGCGGCGAGCCCGCCGTACACCTTCGATAGGTCCTTGACCTCAAGAATCGGCCCGGCGACCGCGCGCTCGCGGCCTCCCGCCGGCGGCTCAGCCGGACCGGAATTCTGGGCCGGGACGGCGAAGACGGGCAAATCTTCGCCGCCGGCCGGGGCGGCCTCGCCCGGCGCCCGCGCGGAGGAACGCGCAAGCGCGAAGAGATCGCTCAGGCCCCCGACGACGCCTCGCCGCAGGAAAAAGACGAGCAGGACGAAGACGACGCCGAGCGCGAGCTTCCACGACGCGCCCATGCCCAGCGAGCCCTGGAGAAAATCGCGCAGATAAAGCCATACGGCTGCGCCGACGAGCGGACCGATCAGCGTGCCGAGGCCGCCGATCACCGTCTGCATGATCAGTTGCCCGGACGTGTCGAAGGTGAACGCTTCGGGCGGCATGTAACCCTGCAGCACTCCAAGGAGCCCGCCGGCCAAGCCGGCGTAAGCGGCGGCGATGACGAAGGCGAGCAGCTTATAGGCGTGGACGTCGTGGCCGACCGCCGCCGCGCGCAGCGGATTGTCGCGGATGGCGACGAAAATGCGCCCGACCGGCGAGGCGACGATCCGGCGGGCGAGCGCGAGGCCGACGAAATAGCAGACCGCCAGAAAGACATACATCGACCAGCCGCCGGTCACATGAAAGCTGGCGAAGCCGAAATTGAACGTCGGCCCGGGGACGCCCGGCAAGCCGTTCTCGCCGCCGGTATAATCGGACAGGGGCGAGTTCTCCATGAAGAAGAAGACCTCGGCGATCGCGACCGTGATCATCGCGAAATAGATGCCGGTGCGCCTGAGCGCGATCATGCCGACGAGAAGGCCGGCGACCGCGGCCGCGACGACGCCGACGGCAAGGCCGAGCATCACGCTCGGCAGCCCCATCCGGGTCAAAAGATAGGCGGCGACGAAGCCGCCTGTGCCGAAGAACGCCGACTGGCCGAACGAGAGGAGGCCGGCGAAACCGAACAGGAGGTCGAAGCCGACGCCGAACAGCCCGAACACCAGCACCCGGTTCATGGTGTCGGGGACGAATCCGATTTTCGGCAGGACGAACGGGGCGGCGATGAGCGCGAGCGCCGTCAAGCCCTCGAACGCCAGCCCCCGGATTCCCCGCCGCGTCTCGATCATGTCAGGCCCGGCCCTGCTCGCCGAGCAGGCCGCGCGGGCGAACGACAAGGACGAGCGTCATGACCAGAAACAGCATGACCTGGGAATAGGCCGGATCGATCATCGACGTGAGGCTCAGGATCTCGCCCGCGATCAGGCCGCCGAGCACAGCGCCCGTGAACGACCCGACGCCGCCGATGACCACGACGACGAAAGTCTCGACCAGGATGGCGTCACCGACATCGGGGGTGATCGGCGCGATCGGAACATTGACGATGCCGGCGAACCCGGCCGCCATCGCGCCGATGCCGAACACGATCATGAAGACGCGATGGACGTCGATGCCGAGCAAGTCGACCATGACCGCGTCCTCGATCCCGGCGCGCACGATCATGCCGAGCTTCGAGCGGTAGAGCACGACATAGAGCGCGATGAGGGCGACGACGACGATGCCGACGACCGCGAGGCGATAGGTCGGATAGATCATGAACCCGAGCGAGGTGATCCCCGCCGCCCAGGAAGGCGGGGACATCGACTGGGACAGGCTGCCGAAGATCAGCCGGACGATCTCGACATAGACAATGCCGAGGCCGAAGGTGACGAGGATCTGATCTTCGGGCGGCCGGTCGTAGAAGTGGTGGATGACGACCCGCTCCATGAGGAGTCCGAGCGCCAGCACGAACAGGGCCCCCCCCGCCACCGCGGCGAGGTAGGAGCCGGTGTACTGGTAGACGACCACGCCGGCGTAGCCGCCCACCATGAACATCGCGCCGTGCGCGAGGTTGAGCACGCCGAGCGTGCCATAGATGATCGTCAGCCCGGACGCGATGAGCGCGAGCAGCGCGCCCAGCACCAGGCCGTTGAAGGCCTGGGCGACGAAGTTAGGCAGGCTGAGCACGTTCGGCCTCGCGGGCGGATGGCGGTCGGGCGAGCCTTTAGGTGTAGCTGCCGAGCTTGCATCCGAACTCGGTCGGCGACTGCATCAGGCCCTCTCCGGGGACGACTTCGACGATCTCGTAGAAGTCCTCGGGCGTTTTCATGTCCGCGGGCTTTTTGCCGCGCTCGATGACGACCGGGCGCACGAGCTGGTGATCGGCGCCGCGGAAATAGACCTCGCCCACGGTCGACTGGAGCTTCGCGCCCGCCTCATAGGCCTTGATGACGTCGGGCGGATAGAAGCTCTTGGCCCGCTCGAGCGCGTCGGCCCACATCGCGATCTGCGCATAGGCGAGGTTCGCGCTCCATTCCGGGCTGTACTGGTACTTTGCCCGGAAGGCCTCGTTGAACATCTTGGCGATCGGGTTCGTGTCCTCGAGCTTCCACCAGTAGTCCGTCGCGGCGAACACGCCCTGCATCGTGTCGGCGCCGACTTCCTTGGCGAGGAATGGAGTGTTGTAGGGCACGACCAGCGTCATCTTGTCGAGGATGCCGAACTGCTTGGCCTGCTTGATCGACAGCACCGCGTCGCGGCCGAAATTGATGTTGACGACGACGTCGGCGCCGCTGTTGGCGACGTTGAGCAGGTAGGAGCTGAAGTCGGTGGTGCCGAGCGGCGAGACCTGGTCGGTCGCCTTCGTCCAGCCGCCCTCGGCGCCGAACTCCTCCATCGATTTCTGCACCGTGTGGCCGTAGGTGTAGTCGGGCGTGAGATAGGCGACCTTCTTGTTCTTGCCGAGATTCTTGATCAAGACCGGCATGATCGCCTTGGCCGCCGTCTGGCCATAAAAGCATTCGCGGAACGAATAGCGCACGCAATCCTTGCCGGTGGTGTCATTGGAGCCGGAAATGCCGACGAGGTAGATCACCTTCTCGCGGTCGGCGGTCTTGTTGTCGGCCACCGCCTCGGCGCTCGAGACCGAGCCCGTCACCATGACCGCCTTGTTGTCGCTAATGAACTTGGAGAGGTTCTGGACCGCGGTGTTGGGCTTGGCCTCGCTGTCGGCGATGCCGTACTTCACCTGTTTGCCGAGCACGCCCTTCTTGATGTTGGGCGAGATCTTGGTCATGATCTCGGAGCCGTTGTTCAGGTGGTCGATCGCGAGCTCGTAGCCCTTGATGAGGTCTTCGCCCGCCGCCGCGTAGGTGCCGGTGCGCGGAACCGAAATCCCGACGAAAACCGAGTCGCCCTGCGAACCGTCCGGCCAGGTGCCGAGCGCCGGCTGATCTTCGGCGAGCGCGGGCAGGATCAATCCGGACGGCAGCAACGCTCCGCCGGCGAGGCCCGCGCCGGCCCTGAGCAAGGTCCGCCGCGACAACGGCCCGAGGTTGTTTCTGTCGAATTCGCTGGCCATGAGATTTCCTCCCAAATCGTCTGATGTGCGCCGTCCGGGCGGCAGCTCACGGCTAGGCGCGCGGGTGCGGCGATATGTCACAAGATGCGCAAATTCTCCGATGCCGACAAGGCCGTTGGCTTTCGACTTTCGTCCTATGCGCCGCGTCAGCCGCCGCCCTGACCGTCGCCGTTTTGGCTGCCGCCGCGCAGGAGCCAGACGCCGATCGCGGCGAGCCAGAGCGGGAACGGATAGGCGGCGATCCGCTCGATGACGCCGGCGCCGAGCCCGAAATCGAGCCCAACCGCCAGGCCCGCCAGCCCCCCAAGGCCAAGCAGGCCAGAGCAAAGCGAGAGGAGCCCGGCGCGCGCGCGGCGCCGGCGTCGCGCGCACGAGCGCCACGCCGAGCAGCGCCGCGCCCGCATTGGAGAGAAGGAGGTTCTCCGCGGCGCCGAAATAATGCCAGCCCGGCGCGGCGTCCTCCGGCGCCAACCCGACGACCGCGACGCCGAGGCCGGACGCCGCGACAAGCCCGAGCGCAAGTCCTCGCCCGCCCTTTGCGGAACAGCGGAGAGACCACGACCGCGCCGCCTAAGATCAGCGCGCCTTGAAGCACGAATGACGCGTTCATCAGCGCATGCAGCGGCGAGCAGCCTGCGCCGCCGGCGCAGCGGACCGCCCCGAGATCGCTGATGAAGTTCAGCCGGAAGCTGTAGGCGCCGCGAAAGCGGGCAGCGGCGATCGCCCAGGCGGCGAAATATTGCAGGCAGAAGACCCAGAACCACCCGCCCAGCCGTCTCGAGACCGCCAACGCCCCTACTGCCCCATCCCCGGCAGCGTCCCCATTCCCTTGCACAGGATCGTCAGCATGACCTCCTCGGCGCCGCCGGCGATCGAGTCCAGACGGTGGTCGCGGAAGGCGCGGCTCACCGGCGTCTCGTTCATAAATCCCATGCCGCCCCAATATTGCAGGCAGGCGCTCGGCAGTTCGCGCCCCAATTTGCCGGCCTTCAGCTTCGCCATCGTCGCGAGCTGCGTCACGTCGGCGCCGGCGATCATCGCTTCGGCGGCGCGATAGATGAGCGAGCGAAGGAGCTCGATCTCCGTCTGCAGCTCTGCGAGCCTGAAGTGCACCGTCTGATTGTCGAGGATGCTGCGTCCGAACGCCTTGCGCTCACGCGCATAGGCGATCGTGTCGGCGATCGTGCGCTCGTGGGCCTTGAGGCACGCCGCCGCGACCCACAGCCGCTCCTCCTGGAACTGCTTCATCTGGTAGACGAAGCCCTTGCCTTCCTCGCCGATGCGGTTGCGCTTCGGCGCCCGCACCCCCTCGAAGAAAATCTGCGCGGTGTCGGAGGCGCGCAACCCCAGCTTGTCGAGCTTGCGCGCGACCGTGACCCCCTTGGCTTTCATCGGCACACAGATCAGCGACTTGTTGCGATGCTTGGGGCCGTCGCCGGTATTGGCGAGCAGGCACATCCAATCGGCCTGGGCGCCGTTGGTGATCCACATCTTGCCGCCATCGATGACGTAATCGTCGCCGTCGGAGCGCGCACTTGTTTTGATCCCGGCGACGTCGGAGCCCGCGCCCGGCTCCGAGACGCCGACGCAGGCGACCGCCTCGCCCGATATCGCCGGCTGAAGGAACTCGCGGCGCAACGCGTCCGAACCGTAGCGAGCGAGCGCCGGCGTCGCCATGTCCGTCTGCACTCCGATCGCCGCCGGGACGGAGCCGCTGCGGACGGCGCCCAATTCCTCCGCCATCATCAGGGCGTAGGAATAGTCGAGCCCCGCGCCGCCGAATTCGACCGGCTTGTTCAAGCCGAGAAAGCCGAGACGCCCGAGCTTCCCGAACACCTCATGGGCCGGAAACTCGCCCGCCGCCTCCCACTCGTCGACATGGGGATTGATCTCGGCGGCGATGAATTTCTGCAAGCTTCGACGCGGCTCTTCGTGCTCGGCCGTGTACAACATCAAATGCGCTCCGCTTCCGTCCCAGAGTGGTGAGCCATAGCCCGTCGAAAGACGGGCGTTCTTCCGAACGCAAAGATCGCTCTCGCCAATGAATCTACCACCGAACCGCCGTCTGTCGCGCATCAGACGAACCCGGTGGCGCCGTGTTCTCGCCGGGCTCGCCGAGACTGGAGAGGGCAAAGTTCAAAATTGTTCTAATTACCAATTGCTCCCAAACGCTTGCCAGCCGTTTGGCGACTCTCTAGCTCTCGTTCGAACGCGGTCTTGTTCGGAGTTTCACCCGACCGCCAGCCGAATGCGCGCCCCGCGCGCGCCTTCGTAGGGAAACGGGAATGTCGGCCGCACGCGACGGGAGCGCGCGAGACCGTCGAGAGGATGATCCGCCCATGCAGTTTGCCGCCCCGACCGAAGACGAGGCGATCGCGGCGCTCGAGCAGTTGAAGAGGTCCATCCGGATCGCCTTTTGCGGCGTCATGCAATCGACGCGGCTCCCGCCGATGGCGGCGTTGAGTCTCGCGGCGATGGCGATCGGCTCGCTCTATGGCGAGGTCGCCGCCGCGCACCGTGGCGATAAGCGCTGCTCCTGCGGCTGGGAACCGCGCAGCGCTGCGGATGTGGAAGCGCTGCAAACCTCGCTCGCGCTCTCGGCGGATCGGCCCCACGCCGACTTCCACGCAATCGAGGTCGCCGGCAACGCGTGAGGATCTGGGGCTTGGCCCAGCGCCCCCGCCCCTTCTCGTCGATTGGAGAGCGCCCGTGATCGATCAAGAGGCCGCCGTCGTCGATGTCGATGTCGACGCCCTGGAAGCGCAGCGCCGCATCGTCGGCGAATTCGAATTGGCTGACGGCTGGATCGAGCGCTATGAGATCCTAATCGATTTCGGGCTGCGCCTCGCGCCGATGCCGGCGAGCCTGCGAAACGACCGCAACCGCATTCGCACCTGCCAGGGCGACGCCTGGCTCGCCGGTATCCGCCGCGATGGGCGCCTCCATCTGAGCGCCGCGAGCGAGACGAGCGTGCTCGCCGGGCTGCTCGCCATTGTCGTCGAGGTCTATTCCGGGCGCGCGGCGAAAGACGCGCTGGACCATCCGCTGGTTGTGTTGGAGGCGACCGGCCTCAGCGGACGGCTCTCGCCGCACCGGCTCGCCGCCTGTCGCGAGATTCTGGCTCGGCTGCGCGAACTCGCGTCATAGGCCAGCGAAGCGGCGCCGGCGTCGGCTACATCTTGCGCATCGCCGCGCCGACCCTGGCGATGAAGGCCTTGCGTTGAGCGTCGGTGGCGACGTTCATGTGGTAGAGCGCGTGATACTCGGCTCTTGCTCTGCCGCCGGTGAACCAGCGCAGGTAGCGCATCACCGTCTTTCGCGGCGGGTCGCCCATCCATTTCGCCATGTACCACGGCCGGCCGTAGGTCACGACGCCAACAATTCTGCGCAGGTTCACGAGCGAGGGCTTCACATGCGCCGGGTCGGAGAGGTCGAAGGCGACGCCGGGCATCATGAGCCGGTCGCAGAATCCCTTGAGCATCGCCGGCATGCCGAAGCACCAGGTCGGAAACTGCATCACCATCGCCTCGGCCGCAGTCAGGCGATTGATATAAGATTCGAGCCCAGCGCGGTTCTCGGGAACGTGGTGATAGCGCCGCCGCGCCTCTTCGGTGAGCACGGGATCGAAAGCTTCGGCGTAGAGATCGAGCAAATCGACCTCATGTCCCGCGGCCTTAAGCCCCGCGAGAGCCTCCTTGAGGATCGCGGCATGAAAGCTTTCCGGCAACGGGTGGCAGTAAACGTAAAGGACACGCATCGACCCTATCCACCCATGTCGCGCCCGCTCGCCGCCGCGGCTCCCTGGCCTTACATGGACTTTGGTCGCCGAAGAAGCCGAGACCGCAGGCCGCACGCTACGGCGACGGGGGAACCAGGGGCACGCGCTGCTGCTAATGGGCCGTTGATCGCGAGTTTTGATCGCGGTCGCGGCGAGTTCCCGCCGTTCACGACCGCCTGACGCGCCTTCTCGTTCAGTTCCAGCAGTCCAAGTCCACTCGCCTAAATCGAGGCGCCCAAGCGCTGCGCGCGCGGTTCTGCGCCCACTGTCTATTCCTGCCGTTTCAACGTAGATTTGTTACCGGTATAAATTCGGTTCACGTCTGTTATTACAGTAGCGAATTGCCTGAATCGTCTAGTTATAGCGGCGTGACGCGATAATGTGCTAACAACAGTGGCGTTTTACAATGTATTTCGACGCGGATGGTGGACGCGATGCAACGTCTGGCTTTGCTGGCTTGGGTGTCGGTCACATGTTTGGCGAGCGAGGCTCGCGCTGGGGCGCTGGATACCTTGCAGGGCATTGCGTCGGATTTGTCTTTCGTCGAGGGGCAGGTGACGAAAACCCTGAACTCGCTGCCTACCCCTACCCCTACGTCCGCAGTATATCCCGTCTCGGGAGGCGACAGCGGAACGTGGACGACGACCACTCCTTCAGACAACGCTCTGGGATGGACGAGCGGGTTTTTCCCGGGCGAGCTTTGGCTGCTGTATCAGGCGACAGGGTCGACGCAGTGGCTCACCGCGGCGCAGACATGGACCGCCCCCCTGCTCTCGCAGACCTCGCCGGGCTCCCGGGTGGATCCCACCGATATCGGCTTCATCATCGGGACCAGCGTCGGCAACGGATACCGGCTCACGGGAAACCCGACCTACAAGACGGCGATCCTGAACACGGGCACGTCCTTGTCGTTGCTCTACAATCCGACGGTCGGGGCGGTTCGCTCCTGGTGCTGCGGTTTCGGTCCCCCTTCGTATCCCGTCATCATCGACAGCATGATGACCCTTGGGCCGTTGCAGTGGGGGGCCACCAATGGCGGCAGCTCCTCTTGGGCGACAATCGCCGCGACGCACGCCCAGACCGTGACCACCAACCTCGTGCGCTCCGACGGCAGCACGTTCGAGGTCGCCGATTTCAATCCGACGACCGGGGCGCTGCTGAGCCAGACAACGTTCGCCGGATATTCCAATACCTCGACCTGGGCGCGGGGGGAGGCCTGGGCCTTGTATGGATTCGTGCAGGCCTATCAGACGTCGGATAACCCGGCTTTCCTGACCACGGCGGAAGATCTCGCGAACTATTTCGTCGGCGAGTTGGTGGAGGACGGTACCTGGATCCCTCCTTGGGATTTCGACGCGCCCGGGACGCAACCTGTGGACACTTCCGCTGCGGCCATCGCCGCGGACGGGCTCGTCATGCTGAGTACGGTTTCGGGAAGCTTAGGCGCCGGCTACCTCCTCGACGCCGAGAACATCCTCGGGGCGCTCAGCAGCAGCTACCTCGACACCTCGCCGTCTGGCGAATCCGTGCTGACTGATGGCTACACGGGGACCGTGAATGGGACGAATACCGCGCTAATCTTCGGCGACTACTATTTCACCGAGGCGTTGCTGCGACTGCAGACCGTGCTCGACGGAGAGCCGGATTGGGTGCTTTATAGCCCGGCGGCTACGTTGGTCGTCCCCGAGCCCTCGACCTGGACGATGATGCTGCTCGGCTTCGCCGGGCTTGGCTTTGCCGGGTATCGGCGTCGCCCGCGGTCGTCTCGCGCCTGAAATCAAGAACTCCGTCGCGATCTGCGCTCCAGGCAATCTCGTGGGCGGGCCGTCGCGAAGTGGTCGATGGCGGGTGGGCGACCGACAGGGTGGCGCTGAGCAATTGCGCCGGGCGGAATAAGAGTGGATCGAATCGCGTTTTTCAGCGACTCTATCGGCCGCTATTGGCGACGCGGCCCGCGCGCCGGTGAAACTAAGGAGACTTCGCCAATGTCCAAGCGCCTTCGCATCCTTGCCGCCTGCGTCGCGCTCGCCGGACTCGGCGCCTGCGCCGCGCCGCCGCCCCCCGCCCCCGTAATCACCGCCCCGCCGCCGAAGCCGCTCGACGCCAAGACCCAACTCGAGAACCATATGTGAGCAAGGCGCGGCCCTGGAATACGCGAATCAAAACGGGCGCCGATCAATGGAGCAAGTAGCTCAGGAGCGACGTGCGCTTCGCCGTTCTGCGCTCGATCGCCGCGGCGACGCCGGTCCAGCCCCTGGCCATGTCGTCGCTGCTGGCTTCTTCCGCCCTTCGCCGGGCCACCCAATAGGCCTGCGGGCCGACCGCGCTCATGAGCGCCTTGGCCTCGCGGTCGATTTCGAGACGCAAGGCCCTCTGGTGCTGGTGTTGCGACATGTCCAAGCTTCTCCGAGCTCCGGCATACTAGGTCACAAACTCATAAGGAGGATTCCGTTTTTGGGCGAGGCGTTATTCAAGCTCCCTGAGGGGGAGCGAAGATGAAGCCGCGCCGGTACGAACTTTCCGACTTTGAGTGGTCGATCATCAAGCCGCTGTTGCCGAACAAGCCGCGAGGCGTTCCGCGCTCGGACGACCGCAAGGTGCTCAACGGCATTTACTGGCGGCTGCGCACCCGCGCCTTGGGCCGAGATTCCCGAGCGCTATGGCCTGCGACGACCTGCTACAATCGCTTTGTCCGCTGGCCAAGATCGGCGTCTGGGACCGGATATTGTATTATCCTTCAAATAAGTGATATGTCTTGCGAAGATATAGTACAACAAGAAAAATAATTCCGGAGAGGAATATTATTGTAGAATAAACGGCTATTTTCGCTTCGTTCATGCTTTTTATCTGATCGGCAGCATTTTCTGTAGAACGAGCCGTTTATATGCTCTCTTTGCCAATAGAATTCTACTGTTTCCCAACAGAACTGGATAGAAGAAATCCAGATCATAGGAGATGAAAAACTTCCTTCCCAAGAAATTTTCATCGTTCGAAAGTAGAAAAGAAAACCCGCCCTGTTCAGGCTCGAATTCTGACTTGACTTGTTCTCCGTGCGCAACTACTATGGAATTTATTCTACCTGGCCCATAAACACGAAAATTCTGCACCGGGGTGCCGTCGACTGTTATCTTTAGATTTTCAATGGAGTAATATCCCTTAAAGGTGCTCTTATGAAGATTTACCTCGATGTTACCCCCAGGAACGACAAGGCCGGCCTCTTCGATATCTGGCCAAAAACGATGCGTTACTGCTGGCCATAACGTGAGTGATAACATAACGAACGTCATGAAACCGAGCATAAGCGAAAAAATGGCGAGAAGCGCCAAACTTGGTCCGTGTCCGGCGGGATTCGGGCTGACCATTTCCTTTCCCCGAAAACCTCATTTCCATCCAGTTCAACATATCATATTAGGCGGCGTCGTCGCGCGAAATTTCCGCTTCTGAGAGGCTATGCTCTTTGGGGCAACACGGCCGGCCTCGACTAGCGCGGCGCGTCGCCCGGTGGAATGGCGATCCGAGGCTCTTGCCGGCCTCAGTCACACCCCCGACGGGTGATAGTTCGGGCTCTCGCGGGTGATGGCGACGTCGTGGACATGGCTCTCGCGGAGCCCCGCGCTGGTGATGCGCATGAAGCGCGCCTTCTGCTGGAACTCGGGGATCGTCTCCGCGCCGACATAGCCCATCGCGGCCCGTAAGCCCCCCGCGAGCTGGTGCACGATCGCCGCGACCGGGCCGCGATAGGGCACCTGCCCCTCGACGCCCTCGGGCACCAGCTTCATCTGGTCCTTCACGTCCTGCTGGAAATAGCGGTCGGCCGAACCCCGCCCCATCGCGCCGAGCGAGCCCATGCCGCGGTAGCTCTTGTACGAGCGCCCCTGGTAGAGGAACACCTCGCCCGGGCTCTCGTCGGTGCCGGCGAGCAGCGAGCCGATCATCACGCAATCCGCTCCGGCCGCGATCGCCTTGGCGAGGTCGCCCGAATATTTTACCCCGCCGTCGCCGATGACCGGCACGCCCGCGGCACGCGCCGCTTCCGCCGCCTCGAGAATGGCGGTGAGCTGCGGCACGCCGACGCCGGCGACGATGCGCGTCGTGCAGATCGAGCCCGGCCCGATGCCGACCTTGATCGCGTCCGCGCCGGCGTCGATCAGCGCCTTCGCGCCCTCGCGCGTCGCCACATTGCCGGCGATGACCGAAACCTTGTTGGTCGCGCGCTGGATGCGCCGGACTTGGGCGAGCACCTGTTCGGAATGGCCGTGCGCCGTGTCGACGACGAGGCAGTCGACCCCCGCCGCCATCAGGAGCTCGGCGCGCTCGAACCCCTTGTCGCCGACCGAGGTCGCCGCGGCGACCCGGAGCCGCCCGTCGGCGTCCTTGGCGGCGTTCGGGTGGGCGGTCGCCTTCTCGATGTCCTTCACGGTGATGAGCCCGACGCAGCGGCTCGCATCGTCGATGACGACCAGCTTCTCGATCCGGTGCAGATGGAGGAGCCGCCGCGCCTCGTCGCGGTTCACCCCCTCCCGCACGGTCACCACGTTGCGGGTCATGAGATCGGTCACCGGCTGGCGCGCATCGTCGGCGAAGCGCACGTCGCGGTTGGTGAGAATGCCGATGAGCTTCGCCGGCTTGCCGTCCGGCCCGCGCTCGACCACCGGAATGCCGGAGATCGAGGCCCGGCGCATGAGAGCGAGCGCATCGGCCAGCGTCGCGTCGGGAAAGATGGTGATCGGATCGACGACCATCCCGCTCTCGAACCGCTTGACCTTGCGCACCTCCTCGGCCTGATCGGCGGGCTCGAGGTTGCGGTGGATGACGCCGATGCCGCCGGCCTCCGCCATCGCGATCGCGAGCCTCGCCTCGGTGACGGTGTCCATCGCCGCGGAGACGATCGGCAGGTTGAGGCGGATCGTGCGGGTGAGCTGGGTCCCGATATTCGTTGCGCTCGGCATCACCGCGCTTAATCCCGGGCGCAGCAGCACGTCGTCGAACGCGAGTCCCTCGGGAATAAGGTCCGATTCAACGATCGCCATCGCCATGCATCCTTTGTGGATTGAGGAGCGGACGGCGCAAGACTCGCATCCGCTGCATGGCGCGGCTGCCTAACATGAGCGCGGCGAAGTTCCTAGCGGCGTCCGCCGACGGGAGGTCGGGAGCCGGGGAACCGTCCGCGGCGCCCGCGTTGTTCGGCGGGTCGGGGTTTGTGCTATGCCCGCCCTCACGCTTGCGGCCACGGAGGCGAAATTGGCGGACGCGGAACACGAACTCGTCGATGTGACCGTCAAGATGCCCGCCAGGCTGCGCGATCATCTCGCTTCCATTTGCGAGCGGCACGATCTCAAGCTCGACGACATCGTTTCCGAGCAGATCCAGCGATGGCTGCTCGGCCAGACCATCGCGCTCCTCGAGGGCTCGGGGAAAGAGGAGAAGGAGTTCGACAGGCGGGCGGCCTCCTGAAGGCTGACGCCCTCCAATCACGCCCGCGATGTGCTAGGATTTCCGCATGTCGAACCCGGCGAAGAACGAAATGGACGTCGACGCCTTCCTCGCCTGGGCGGAAGGGCGGGACGGCCGCTGGGAGCTGCGCGACGGCCAGCCAATCATGATGTCGCCGGAGCGCGCCGCCCATGCGCTGGCGAAATACGCGGCTCAGAAGGCCCTCGAAGGGGGCATTGTCCGCGCGGGTCTGCCATGCCGCATGTTTCCTAACGGAATGACGGTGAGGATCACGGCGCGCGCTGCATTTGAGCCGGACGCGTTAGTCGTCTGCCCCGCGCCGCCGCCGAGCGCAATCGAGATTCCCAATCCGGTCGTCGTGGTGGAGGTTCTCTCGCCGAGCACCGCGGCGGACGATCATGGGGTCAAGCTTGACGGTTACTTCTCGCTTGCCAGCGTCCAGCACTACCTGATCCTCGACGCCGACCGGCGCGTGCTGATCCATCACAAGCGCGGTCAGGCCGGCGCGATCGAGACCCGCATCCTGCGCGATGGCCTCGTGCGGTTCGACCCGCCCGGCTTCGAAGCCGAGGTCGTCGCGTTCTTCGCGGCGGACTAGGGCGCAAGCGTCAGCGTATTGCGAAGTCCGAAGATCGGTATTTTTCCGATCTTGCGGGACGTGCGGTATTGGCGCAGCCTCGGCGCAAGGAGCCCGAGATGAAGGCGCATATCGTTGGCGGCGGGTTTGGCGGATTGGCTGCGGCCGCATATCTCATCCGGAACGCTGGCGCGCCCGGCCGGGACATCACGATCTACGAGGCGGACGAGCAGCTGGGGGGCGGATTCTTTCTCAGCGGCAGCGCGGCGAGCGGATACAACCTGCCCGGCTCCGTCTTTGACAAGGAATTCCGCTGCGCTTTCGACCTGCTTGCGACGATCCCGACTGAAGCGGATCCCAAGATTTCCGTCAGGGATCAATTCTTCACTTTCAACAATGACCATCCCTTTAGCGACAAGACGCACATCGTCGATCGCGACCTGCGCGTCGTGCACGGCCCGCATTTCGGGCTGAGCCAGTGGGACGGTCTCGCTCTCGCGCGGGTGTCGCTGACGCCCGAAGCGATGCTAGAGGGCAGGCGGATCGATGAATTCTTTTCCCCCAGTTTTTCAACACTGAATTCTGGCTTCTCTGGTCGACGATCATGGGGTCGCTGCCGCAGCACAGCGCAATCGAGTTCAGGCGGTACATGAACCGCTTCATCTACTTGTTCCCCGACCTGTCGACCATGGCGCATGTCCTGCGCTCGCCGTTCAACCAGTACGAAGCGTTCATAAAGCCCCTGGTCGCCTGGCTCAGGCCGCGTGGCGTGAATTTCCTGACGGGCGTCTTCGTCCGCGACCTTGCCTTCGCCTCTTTGCCTGGCCGCCTGACCGTCGACCGGCTCGACTACGAACGGGCGGGCGCCCAGATTTCGATCGCCGTCGCGCCGGAGGATATCGTGCTCGTAACCACCGGGTCCCAGGCGGCCGACCTTTCGCCGGGATCGATGACCGAGGCGCCGAAGCCGCAGGATACTGGGCGGTCATGGGCGCTGTGGAAGCGCTTGGCGCAGGGGCGCAAGGAATTTGGCAATCCGGACGCCTTCTTCGGCGCCCCGCGGATATCCAACTCGCGCTGGGTGACCTTCACCGTCACCACGACGGGGACCGAATTCACAGAGCAGATGACCTCCCTGACCGGCAGCGAGACGGGAAGCGGCGGGCTCCTGACTTTAAAGGACTCAGGCTGGGTGCTGTCGCTGTCGATCTTCGACCAGCCGGAAGTCGTCGATCAGCCCAAGGGGACGACAGTCTGGTGGGGCTATGGGCTCTATCCCGAACGCAACGGCGATTTTGTCAAGAAGCGCATGGATCAATGCACGGGCGCCGAAATCCTGGAGGAAATCCTGCGGCAATTGCGGTTCGACAAGACGGAAGCGATCACGAAGTCGTCGATCTGCATTCCTTGCAACATGCCTTACGTGAACAACATCTGGTTGACGTGCGCCCGCGGCGACAAACCCCCCGTGGTGCCGGACGGGGCGACCAACATCGGACTCATTGGCCAGTACGTTGAGGTCCCGCAGGACATCGCGTTCACCTTCGAATATTCCGCTCGCACCGCGTGGGAGGCCGTTTACCGCCTGGTCAAGCGCGGCCCGCGGCCGCCACCCGTTTATCAGGGCCAGTTCGATCCGAAGGGCGTGCTCGCGGCCCTGCAGGTGTTTGTAGGCTAATAGCCGCCCCGCCCTAGGCCGCAACTCGTTAGGCGGCAGTCCAATCCTCCGGCGGTCGTCGCTCGCCGCGCGGGCAGCACATCTGCGAGGAACCGTAGCAACGTCAGCCCGACCGACGACCTGGAAGAACTCGTTTCCCATTCGGTAACTTCTCGGCGCCTACAATTTGCCCGCCAGTAAAGGCGTGCATGCACGAGCGTCCGAGTCTGACGGAGCGGTTCTCCCTCGCGGCCTTTGTCCTGGCCTTACTGTGCGTTCCGCCGGCGCTCGCAGCGGAGGACGGGGAGCCGCGCGTCACCTCCGTTTGCCAAATTATCGATTCCTCGGCGCTCGCCCAGCATCTCCCGGTGGCGTTCCTGTCAGGGCTGATTTGGCAGGAAAGCAACTTCCATCCGGACGCAGTCAGTCCCGTCGGCGCCCGCGGCATCGCGCAATTCATGCCCAGCACGGCGGCCGACCGTGGGCTCGCCAATCCCGATGACCCCGAGGCCGCGATCCCCAAGGCCGCCGAGCTGCTGGCCGATTTGAAGCAGCGCTTCGGAAATCTTGGTCTCGCTGCGGCCGCCTATAACGCCGGCGCGGCGCGCGTAGCGGGCTGGCTCGCCGGCGTAGGCGAACTGCCGCCCGAAACGCGCGCTTACGTCATGACCATAACCCAACATCCCGTCGAGGACTGGAGCCGCCTCGGCGCGGCGAGACTGACCGACGACGCTGTCTTTCCGGATTCGTCGTGCGTCCAGCACATTGCCGCCTTGAGCCGCCGGAATCCCGCGGTGGTCGCCGATTCGGCGCTTTGGGCGACCTGGGGCGCGCAAATCTCGAACGGCTTCTCAAAAGAGGCAGCCATGTTGACCACGTACGCGAGCGCGTTGAGTGCATACTTGTCGTCGCAGCCGATCCAGAAATTCTACGGCGCGTACATCTCCTCGCAATTTCGCCTCGACGCTTTTGTCTGCGTCGCCTTGATTAGCTTGCTCCTTGTTTATATCCGCGGGCCGCTCAATCACATTCGCGACGAATTGCACCGAAACAAAATCCAGCTCGAGGCTATTCTTCGCGGCAGTACGTTAAATTCAACGGACGCAATCCTTTCGAAACCGCTCCTGGCGGTTGACAGAAGCCAACTTCTGCGTCCGGAACGGGCTGCGCGCCTATTCGAGAGGGCCGAGCCTCGCGCATGGTGGCGGCGCCTGGCGGGCTTCGGTCCGAGGGGTCATGCGGCGGGTCAGGGCCTTTTTGGGGCGCTCGGGCGGGAGGGCGTTGCAGCGCCACAAGAGAATGGATCGTCGCCGGCTGCTCCCGCGCCCGCCGAGCCCGCGACGTCGGCTGCGCGTCCAATTGTTGCATCCGACTCCATGGCTCAAGAGAAGCCCCCAATATGGCCGCCCGAAATAATTCCGGTTGTAGATGTGGGGATTCACAAGCCTCCGCCTCCGGCGGAAGAGGCAAAACGGCGCGGTCTGGGACCACTCTTGCTTGGAGCGGGCTTGGCTCTGTTCGCGGCCTGTGGCGCCTTTGCTGTTTGCGGTTCGCCCCCGCACTCGGCGCTCGCCGCCACGAAAAGCCAGGCGATCGCAGGTTTTGCCGCAGCTGTTGATGCTCTGAAAACGCCTCTAGACGCCATCACCGGCTCGAGCAGACGCGAGGAGGAGCGCGCCGCGATGCGCGACCTCAGCGCCCAACTCACACAAAGTACGGTCCGCCTGGATCAGATCGAGCACGACTACAAAGAGCGTTCGGATAAGCTCAGCGAGCTCATGGACCAGGATTCCCTCTCCAGATTCGCCGATATTGCAGGGAGGCTGGATAAGCTGGAGCAAAAGGCCGCCGCGCCTGCTCCCCCCGCCTCCCAACTTGCCGACATCACGACCAGGCTAGATAAGTTGGAGAAGAGCGCCGGCCTCGCGGCTGCGTCTGCCTCCCAGATTGCCGACATCGCGACCAGGCTCGACAAGTTGGAGAAGAGAGCCGCGGGCGCCGCTACGCCTGCCTCTGAAGTCGCCGCGAGCGGGACAAGGCTCGACAAGACAGGGATGCGACCCGCGAGCGCGGCTGCAGGCTCGGCAACGCCGCTCGTACCTGCGATGCCGAAACAATCAACGCTCACCGCGAGGGCAGAACCTCTCGCCCCGAACGCGAGAGCCAAACCGGATGACGCGAGGCCTTTGCTGCGAGAATACAGCGTCGAGTATGTACAGGGCGGCATTGCGATCGTTTATAGTCGTTACGGATCGCGACAAGTCGCGCCCGGAGATATGATCCCCGGGGCGGGGCGCGTATTGCGAATTGAAAGACGGGGCGGCAATTGGGTCGTCCTGACAAGCCTCGGCGTGATTGCGGGCGGCCCGGCGCCTTATTAGCGAGCCTCTTTATTAGCGAGCCTCTTTGCCTCCCCTTGATCGTTAGGGCGCGCGGGTGAGACGAGCACGCTGTCCTCCTCGAGGAACGCGCCGTTGACGGCGTCCGTAGCGGCCCGGAAGGCGGCGGCTCCTTCAGGCCGTTGTAGGTATTGTCGCCTATGCCGCTCGCGCTCGTGTTCGACGATACTCCCCAACGAACATGACACTCTCGGACGCCCCAATTTTCGTCATCGGCTCGCCTAGGTCGGGGACCAGCATCCTGACCTGGTGCCTCGGGCAGCACCCGAACATCATGCCTCTTGAGGAAAGCGCGTGGTTCAGCCGGCTGGCGCTGACATTGCAGAGCTGTTACGAGGAGGGTTCGGCGCGTGGCGAGCGCTCCCAGCTCTCGGCCATGCGGATCAGTCGCGACCAGCTCTTCCGGACTGTTGGCGACGCTATCAACGCCATGATCCTCCGGCAGCGGAAGGTTTATGAAGGAACTTGCGCGGAGATCGCGCTGGCACGTGGCGTGCACCCCGACCCCGCCTTCCTGCTGGCGCGGAATTCCCGCGATCCCAAAGGGCGCTGGGTCGATGGTACGCCGGAGTATTCGCTTTCAGTATTCGCGCTGCACGTTCTCTTTCCAGAGGCGCGTTTCATTCATGTGTTGCGTGACGTGCGCGGGGTCGTGCGATCTCTGATGTGCTTTTCCGACTTGGCTGGACATCGCTTGGTGAAGACGGAAGAGGAGGCGTATCAATATTGGCTGTGCACAACTCGCGCCTGCGTCGCAGCCGGGCGCGCATTGGGCTCGGAAGTGGTGCACCGGGTGCGCTATCGCGATTTGATAGCAGCGCCCCAAGCGTCGCTTCCTCCTGTTTGGAATTCGTGGGCGAGACATATTCAGCCGATTGCTTGATGCCGCTGAAAGAGAAAATCAATAGCTCCAATGTGCCTGGCGAGTTCGACCCAACCGACGAGCGCACCGACCCGGCTTTGCGCGAGGAGGCGGATGAACTCTTTGAAGCGCTCGACGCTCAAGAGCCTGCCCATATTCGCTCGGCGGAAGTGGCGATGCAGCTCGAGACCCAATTCCTGGAGCAAGCCCATTTTATCGCCTGGGCTGAGTACGAAATGGCGAGACGGCTGGAAATGGAGCGGCGACAACAGCCGAACTCAGGTCGGCGACCTTTCCGATTGTTTAAAGGCCGCGCCACCGGCCAATGATTGCGGGCCCGACGGGCTCGAAATCGCGTACAAGCTGAGCAGGCGCATATCAAACCCGTCTTCCAGTTCAGCCTCTACAGCACGCTCGATAACAGATCGTGGTTCGCAATCAATCGAAGGCCTCTCAAAACACGACCGAGTCCGGTCCCTATTTTTTCTCGTGCTTGTCCCGAAACGCTTTCGCCCAGCCGGATCTCGCCTCCTGCCGGCCGCGCGCGACAGCAAGCGCGTCGGCCTCGACCGGCTTGGTGATGACCGAGCCCGATCCGACATAGGCGCCGTCGCCAATCGTGACCGGGGCGACAAGTGCCGAGTTCGAGCCGATGAAGGCGCCGGCGCCGATGTCGGTCCTGTGCTTGGCGAAGCCGTCGTAGTTGCAGGTGATGGTTCCGGCGCCGATGTTGGCGTTCGCCCCGACCCGCGCGTCGCCGATGTAGGTCAGATGATTGACCTTCGCGCCCTCCTCGATCGCCGCCTCCTTGATCTCGACAAAGTTGCCAATTCGGGCGTTGGCGGCGATGTCCGCCCCCGGCCTTAGCCGGGCAAACGGGCCGACGGAGGCGCCCCCCGCGACCCGCGCGCCCTCGAGATGCGAGAAGGCGCGGATGATCGCGCCATCCTCAATTTTGACCCCACGGCCGATCACGACATGAGGCTCGATGAGGACGTCGCGTCCTATTTTGGCGTCGTAGGCCAGGAACACCGTCTCGGGGGCGATGAGCGTCGCGCCCTCCGTCATCGCGCGGCGGCGCAGCCGATCCTGCAGCGCCGCCTCGGCGGCGGCGAGCTGCGCCCGGTCGTTGACGCCCATCACCTCCTTTTCGTCAGCGATCAGGGCCCGCGCGACGAGGCCGCGCGTGTTGGCGATCTCGACGATGTCGGTGAGGTAATATTCGCCCTGGGCGTTGTTCGGCGTGACCGCCTCCAGCAGCCTCAGCGCCTCGGCACCGCTGAACGCGATCGGGCCAGCGTTGCACAGACAAGACGCCCTCTCTTCGGCGCTCGCGTCCTTGTGCTCGCAGATCGCGATCAAGCGCCCATCGCGCTCGATCAGCCGGCCGTAGCCGGTCGGATCGGCGGCCTCGAAGCCCAGCACCGCCACATCCGCTCCCTCGGCCAGTTCGGCGCGCAGCGCCGCGAGGGTAGCCGGCCTGATCAGCGGAATATCGGCGTAGGCGACGAGAATGTCGTCGTAGCCTTGCGCGATCTGCTCGCGCGCCGACAGGACGGCGTCGGCGGTGCCCCGTCGTTCGCGCTGAATAGCGATTTTCGCCCCCGGCGCGACTTTCAGCGCCTCGGCCGATACGCTGTCGCGATCGGGCCCAACAATCACCACGACCTCGCCCGCGGCGCCCTCGAGCACGGCCGACAGCGTGTGCGCCAGCATCGAACGGCCCGCGAGTTCGTGCAGGACTTTGGGCCGCGCCGAGCGCATGCGAACTCCTTCGCCGGCGGCAAGCACGATGGTCAGACAGCGGCGGGCGTTGGCGGTCATGGGCCGTTTGCTCTCTCGTCAAGGCGAGGTTCGCGAAGCGAGGTTCGGCGGCGCCGAATCGCTGGGGGGATCAGTCAGGCTCGCGCAATATCGCCGCGGGCGACCGCGATTTCCAGCCGCAAAGCCACAGCAATCGACGCCGTTTGGCCGCCGGGCGCAAAATGCGTCTCGCTGCGTCGCAAAAAACGATATACAACCAACTGGCCAGGGACGGAACGCGCCGGGCTTGCGGCGCGGTTTTCTCCTCCGGGGCTGACTTTTCATTTTGGCTGGGAACGAGGCCAAGTCGGGCCGTCTTTGTGCGGTCGGTTCGGCGGCGAGCGAACGAAGAATACGATGGCGGACAGGCAACGTCGCGAATTCTTGCAGCTGGCGGTCGGCGGGGCGCTCGCGGCTTCGTTGACCCCATCCGGCTCGTCGCCCGCCGCCGCCGAACCGCTGGGCCAGCCGGTTCCATTCTCCGCCGACACGGTCGTGAAGATGGCGGTCGAACTCGCCTCGAAACCGTTCAAGGCGCCGGAAGCGCCGCTGCCGGGCGTGTTTTCCGGCCTCACCTTCGATCAGTACGCGTCGATCCGGCGCGTGCCGGGCACCGCGATCTGGAGCGACCAGAAACTCGGCTTCTCGCTTGAGCCTCTGCATCGGGGCTTCGTCTATACGACGCCGATCGCGATCAACATCGTCGAGAACGGCATGGCGCAAAAGGTGATCTACGAGGCGGCCAACTTCGACTTTGGCAAGCTGGAGCCCCCAGCCGTTCTGGGCGACCTCGGCTTTTCCGGCTTGCGCATTCTCAAGGGGTCCGAGCAGGGCTTCGAAGACGTGGCGATCTTTCAGGGCGCGAACTTCTATCGCGCGCGGGCGCACGCCCAACCCTTCGGTGTTACCGCTCGCGGTCTCGCGATTCGGACCGGGGACGAGCCGGGCGAGGAATTTCCCTTGTTCCGCGAGTTCTGGGTCGAAAAGCCCAATCCGGCCGCCAACACGCTGACCCTTCATGCGCTGCTCGATTCCGCGAGCATCACCGGCGCGTTTCGGTTTACGCTGCGTCCGCTCGAAGCGACCATCATCGACACCGAGACGACGCTGATAGCGCGGGCGGGAGTCGACAAGCTGGGATTGGGGGCCATGGCCGCCACCTACCTGTTCAGCGGCCTCGACCATCGCCTCGTCGATGATGTCCGCGCCGCCGTCTACGAGTTCGACCGGATTGCAAATTCTGACCGGAAGCGGCGAATGGCTCTGGCGCCCAGTCTCCAACCGCGAGACCTTGCAGATCTCGGCTTTTTCCGACCTCAATCCGCGTGGTTTCGGACTTTTACAGCGCAGCCGCTCCTTCGACGCTTTCTACGACGACGACACGCATTGGGAACTCAAACCGTCGCTGTGGATCGAGCCGATCGGCGATTGGGGCGAGGGCGACCTCCGACTACTGGAGATTCCGGCCGAAGCCGAGACCAATGAGAACGTCATCGCGCAATGGCGCCCCAAGGCCGGAATGGCCGCGGCGACGAGTTTGATGGTCGCCTACCGGCAGTTTTGGTGCTGGTCGCCGCCTTCGAGGCCGCCGCTCGCGTCGTGCGTCTCGTCGCGGCGGGGCAAGGTTGGCAACCGCCAGCGGTTTGCGGTCGAGATGGAAGGCGACCTGTTCGCCGACCCTGCGAAAGCCGCAGCGGCGAGCGCGGACATTCACGCTGCTCCGGGCAAAATCGTTTCGGTCCGACTTTTTCCCAACAAAGACCGCCGTTCGGTGCGGGTTGTTTTCGATCTCGATCCGGGATCGGAAACCTATTCCGAGCTGCGCCTGACCCTCAGCGTCGACAACCAGGCGGCGAGCGAAACATGGCTCTACCGGTGGACAGCCTGACGCTCACGCCCAAGGATGCCGGACCGGGCGACATGGGCTCGTCGCTCGGCTCCTCGATGCCCGGCTTCGCGCCACTCGCTATGCCGGTGCAGTCCTTCAAACGGTTTTCGCGTCGCGAGCGCCGCGGGCTGGTCGCGCCGCGCTTTGCCCGCGCGCCGATTCTGATCCGGCTCTTTGTTTTCGGCGGCGCCCTGGCCCTGACCGCATATGGCGCCGACCAGATGTTCAGGGTTGTCGCGGTCAGCACGATCACGCCGCTTGAATGGGCCATGGTTGTGCTGTTCGTCTTCACGTTTTCTTGGGTGACGCTCTCGCTTACCTCCGCCATCGTCGGCTTTGTCTGGCTTCTTGCTCGTCGGGGCCGACGCGAGCCGACGCCGCGCTTGCGCGAACGGACGGCGGTCGTGATGCCGATCTACAACGAGGCGCCTTCGCGCGTGTTCGGCGCCATGCAGGCGATTTTCGAGGACGTCGAACGCACGGGCCAGGCGCAGGCGTTCGACTTCTTCCTGCTGTCCGACACCACCGACGCCAATGTCTGGATCGCCGAGGAGCGCGCTTTCGTCGCCATCCGCGCGCGGCTGCCGCACGCCCGTTTCTACTACCGGCGGCGGCGCAAGAATCTTGCCCGCAAAGCGGGCAACATCGCTGATTTCGTCATTCACTGGGGCGGCCACTATCCGCATATGGTCGTCCTCGACGCCGACAGTCTAATGACGGGCGAGGCGATCGTGGGCCTGGCGGCGGCGATGGAGGCGGATCCCGACGCCGGCATCATCCAAAGCCAGCCTCTCGTCGTCAACCGGAACACCATGTTCGCGCGGCTGCAGCAGTTCGCCGCCCGGATCGCCGGCCCGGTGATCGGCGCGGGTTTGAGCGCGTGGATGGGGCGCGACGGCAACTACTGGGGCCACAATGCGATCATCCGCACGCGCGCGTTCGCCGACCATTGCGGACTGCCGGACCTGCCGGGCAAGCCGCCGTTCGGCGGGCACATCCTCAGCCACGATTTCATCGAAGCGGCGCTGATGAGGCGCGTGGGCTTTACCGTCTACATGCTGCCCGACCTCGGCGGCTCGTACGAAGAGAGCCCGCCCTCGCTCATCGATCTCGCGGCTCGCGACCGGCGATGGTGCCAAGGCAATCTCCAGCACGCGCGGATCATCGGCGCCAAGGGATTCACCCTGGCGACGCGACAGCATTTGGCGCACGGCATCATGGGGTATCTCGCTTCGCCGTTATGGATGGCGCAGTTGCTGGTCGGCATCGTGCTCGTGCTGCAGTCCCACTACATCCGGCCCGAGTATTTCACCAAGGAATTCTCGCTCTTTCCCGCTTGGCCGCGGTTCGACTACGAGCGCGCGCTGCAGCTGTTCGAGCTGACGATCGGCATCCTGCTCGCGCCCAAATTCCTCGGCCTCCTGCTCGCCCTCATCGACCGGAAGACGCGCCGCGGCTCGGGTGGAGCCCTTGCGCTCATCGCCTCGACTTTCGTCGAGATCATCATCTCCGCCGCGCTTGCGCCGATCATGATGCTGATCCAGTCCGGGTCGGTGGCGCAGATCCTGTCGGGACGGGACACCGGCTGGAATCCGCAGCGGCGCGACGACGGGTCGATCCCTTTCAGCAGCATAGCGCGACGCCATCGCTCGCATGCTCTGCTCGGCGTCATCACGCTGTTCGCGGCGGCGCTCATTTCGCCCTCCCTGGTCGTCTGGATGTCGCCGACAATCGCCGGCCTTATCCTTTCCATTCCGCTCTCCTGGGCGAGCGGAAATCTCACGATCGGCCTCGCCATGCGCCGCATCGGGCTCCTGCGCACGCCAGAGGAGACCTCGCCGCCCGCGGTCGTCGGCCGCGCCAACGCGCTCGCGGCCGAGCTCGAACTGACCGGCCGCGACCATGACGACGCCATCCAGGCGATCTCGTCCGACCCGGCGCTGAGGGTCCTTCACGAGTTTTTCCTCGCCGAGGCCCCTCGTCACCGGCGAGGCGAGGTCGAGGTTGACGCCGCCGTCGCCGCGGCGAAGCTCAATGACGCTCAAACCCTCGAAGACGCCCGCGCCTGGCTCAGCCCACGCGAACGGATCGCAGTCCTCGGCGACCGGGCGCTGATCGCCATGCTGGCGCGCCTGCCAAACGCCGTGGACCGGCCGGACGCCGCCTGAGCGGCCGCATTTACCGAACTACGACATATTAATTCCGGAATCTCCCAAGGGAATCCGAAATTTAGCCAAATCCAGCAAAGCCCGGCCAAGCCGGGTCAAAGAATATCAAGGGAAAGCTCTTGGATTTCCTTTGATACCCTTGTTCGAATCGAGCCTTTTCAGAGGGTTGCGCCGACCCCCAGGGCATTCTTTTGTTTTTTTGCGCTCTCGTCCAAAGCAATTAATGCCTACGTAGACTCGTAATAAAAAGCGCGAGCGCTCCGCCGGGGAAACCCCCGCTCGCTGAGACGCCCTCGCTCTCGATCGGTTTCGTCATAACAGAAATAGTGTACCACAACATTCTAGCGTAAGCGGGAGACCCCCCGGCTATGCCGGGGTGGCAGTAGCAGTTTGACGTTTCGGACAGTCTCTCTTGATCTGTGCCACTTCTAACCCGAGAGGAGGGGCGAAACGGAATTGCAAGATAGGATCTGCCCCATCAACCGGCGTCGTCACTTGGTCGCGTGCGAGTTTGGCGAAACGGCAACCTCGGATTTTGCCGTTCCGCGGGAATAGAGCTATCCGTCGCCCCTCCCGTTGAAGCCGCGTCAGCGGCGTCTTCAGCCGCTTTGAGCGGCTCTCATCCTAAAGCCCCCGGCTTTGCCGGGGGATACTTACTTTTGGAAAGATGATTTTGCGCTTACCCCCAACGTTGGACGACGGCGGCTCACGCCGGCCCCGAGTTCAGGGACCGGTCGACAGCGAGCGGGCGATCAGCTCATTTGCGGGCTGTTGCGGATCCATGAGCCGGCGCGCCTGTTCAGCGCCGGACACCGGCAGCGATTTTGAGTCGAGAACCCCGATCTGGACCAGGAGCGAGGCCTGATCCCAATAGATGTGTTCGTAGGCGACCCGCCCGTCTTCGTCGAAGCCCATGACGACGACATTCGGAAGGACGACCTTGCGTCCCGTCGGCGCCACCCCCGGGAGATAGACCTTCATCTCCCGGTCGTGGGTGAAACTGACGATCAGCTCATCGACGACCCGGTTCGCTCCGACCGTGCGCGAGATGGATTTGACGTCGACGTCGGCTGGCCAATGACCGACAAAATAGTCGCGATAGAAACGCTCGACTTCGTCCCGCCCGGTCCCGCCGGCAAGCGTTGGAACATGAGTTAGGTAGGGCTCGGGAGACATCGTCGCCATCGTCGCCGCGACGTCCTGGTCGACAAACTCGGCCCGCACATGAGCGTCGAACACGGCGCTCAGGTCTTTGTTTAACTGCCCGCGGTCCGTCATGGTCGAACCTCCTTTTCGCCTCCCCAACTCCGCCCTTAATTAGCCGCTCATGTCGGGCCGCCGCCGTGCGGACTTCCGCGCCCCTCTCCCGGCCGGAACTGCGCGGCGCGGTTCAGTGCGGTGATCGACAGGAAGCCGCCGATCCAGGAGCCGATCGCCGCGAACAGCACATAGACCCAGTTCGACGTATAGCTGATGACTGCGAACGCCGCGAGCAGGTACCAGAGGCTGCTCCACGACGCCGCCGCAACCCGGCGCCGGGCCGCGACGGCCGCGGTGAACTGCACATAAATGGCGTCAGTGAACGCGGTCGTGAGGACGACTCCTCCGGCGATCAACGGATCGATGGTCGGCAGAATCATGGCTCCCCCGCTCAGGTTTGGGCGGCGCGCTTTCCTCGGCGGCGCCGGCGCGGCCATTGCTCCGCGCCGATCAGGCGTAGCGGATTTTGGCCGCGCCGTCCGGCAGGGGCCAATGGAAGCGCGGTCAAGGCCCGATCGGCGGCGGGCCTGCCGCGAGCTCCCCGGCCAGCGGCGGCGGGCGGAACGGGCGGTCGAACAGCGGAAACAGCACGAGCCCGGAAAAAAAGCCGCCCAGATGGGCCACCCACGCAACTGGCGCGTCCGAAAAGCCGAATGTCTGTGCGCCCGCGCCGAAGATGAAGTTCGTCACGAGCCAGATGCCGAGGAAGATCATCGCCCGCCGGTCGACGATCACGCCCCGCAGGCTCGCGGGGGGAATCGATTCGATTTCGGGCTGGCCGATCGGGGCGGAAGGGCCGAGCGGCGCCCCGGGCTGGAACATGAAGCGCGTCGCCGCGCCCATGAGACCGGAATCGGCCCCCGATGCGCCGATGAGCGGCGAGAAATCCATCGGCGCGCTCGCCCAATGCGCAAGCGCGCTGAAGATCGCCGTGACGGCCATGAACAGAAGGAACCTCCCCGAGCCGAACCGGCGCGCGATCGGCGGCCCGAACGCGACCAGCCAGACGCTATTGAGCAGCACATGGGTCCACGACCCGTGGAGGAAGGCGTAGGTCAGGAGCGTCCAAGGCTTGGCGCCGCCGCCCAGAATGTGCAATTCGCGGATCGCCCGGGCCTGCCGCAGCGCAGCCGGATCGGAATTCGCGCGATCGAGCAATTCGATCAGCCGCCGCGGCCAGATCGAGATCGTCAGCCGGCCGGGAACGAAGGCGAATTGGCGAACGACCCCGTCCTGAACCGAGTCGGGCGTCCAGTTCATGGCCGCTTCGATGGCGATGAGAATGACGATGAGGCCAAGCACCACGAGCGGCGCATTGAACATCGGCTCGCGCCGGCCCGCGATCCTGCGCGGCTCGAAAACGCTCATACCCTCGCCAGCCTTCCGGTTTACGAACCCCGACGCCTCTCGAACGAAGCCGGGATCCGGCGCCGGTCGGGACGCCCGCCCCAAACCCAAGTCTAAACCCGCAACGCCGCTGTGGCGAAATTGGGGCTTCGCGCGAGCGCCGCCCGCCGGAGCCGCCCCGGCTTGCAAGGCGCGGCCAAATTCCGCAAGCTTGCGTCAAACGGACGCCGCCGCCCTGAGCGGCAGCCCGGCCTGAGCCACAACGAACACGAACCGTGGAGGAACGCATGAGGCCCACCCGAAGGTCCGTTAATCTGGGGCTCGTCGCGAGTTCTCGCGGCGCCAGCGTTGTCGCGCGTTGCTCGCGCCGAGGGGGAGACGATCAAGATCGGCATGGTCCTGCCGGTCACCGGGCCCGCCGCGGACAGCGGCAAATACGCGCTGGCCGGCGCGAAGATCGCGCTCGATCGCGTCAACAAGTCGGGCGGCGTGCTCGGAAAGCCGATCGAACTCGTCACCGAGGACGACCAGACGACCAATCCGGGCGCGGTGCTGGCCTTCTCCAAGCTCGCCGCGCAACCGGACATCGTCGCCTTCCTCGGCTCGATCCGTTCGACCCAGAATCACGCCATGGCGGCCGACATCCTGAAGACAGGCAAACCCGTCTGCTTTGGCGGCACCGATCCCGCTCTGACGAAGATGGGCAATCCCTGGCTGATCCGTTTCCGGCCGAACAATTCCTATTCGGGCCGGGTGATCGCCGCTTACGGCGTCGATACGCTCGCCAAGAAGAATTGGGCGATCGTTCATTCGACCGACGCGTTTGGAACCGGAGGCTTCAAGGCGCTGTCGGCTGCGCTCGATAAGAGCGGGGCGAAGGTCGCGATCGACCAGGGCTATCCCAACCAGAGCCAGGATTTCACGCCGGTGGTGCTTGCGATCAAATCCTCGGGCGCGGATATCATCGGATCCTATTTCACCTTCGACAACGACATCGCGATCTTCGCCCGCCAGCTCAGGCAGCTCGGCGTGACGCTTCCCTGGATCGGCTCGGCCTCGATCGCCGTCGATGGCGCG
This sequence comes from uncultured Alphaproteobacteria bacterium, assembly GCA_963765375.1. Lineage (GTDB taxonomy): Bacteria > Pseudomonadota > Alphaproteobacteria > Rhizobiales > Beijerinckiaceae > Roseiarcus. The sequence goes on from CAVXVZ010000001.1 coordinate 38,601, forward strand.
GTCAGGCTTGCCGGCCCGGCGCTGTGGGGCACGTTTGGGGTCGCTGACTTCGCCATCGATTCGAGCCCGGAAGCGCAGGAATTTGCGAAACTCTACGCCGCGATAGCGAAAACGCCGGCCGACAATTACAGCTCGTGGACCTATGACGCGATCGGCGTTCTCAGCGCCGCCATCAACAAGGCCGGCTCGACCGACCCCGACAAGATCCGCTCCGCGATGCTGTCGACCAAGGGCTACAAGGGCGCCGAGGGCGAATATAATTTCGACGAATTCGGCGACGGCCTGCACGGCTACAACATCGTGCGCAACGAAAAAGGCGTGATCGTCTTCGACAAGCATATCGAGTTCACGGACTGAAACGTGGCGCTCAAATCGCGGTTTGAGCAACTCCAGAGCTACACCTCGTCCTGAGGCGCCCGGGAGGGGCCTCGAAGGACACTCCAGTGCGCGCCGCGCCCGCGCGCAGCCCTCTGGAGCATCCTTCGAGACGCGCCTTCGGCCCCCTTGAGGCATGAGGGCGGTTTGCGGCCCGGCAATCGACCAGCTTGGAAGTTACCGGTTTGAGGATAAGGAGCATTCGAGAGCGCCGCTCATGGATTTCTTTCTGCAACTGCTTTTCGCCGGCATCGGAATCGGCGCCGTCTACGCCCTCGTCGCGCTCGGCTTCGTGCTGATCTTTCGCGCGACCAGCGTCGTCAATTTTGCCCAGGGCGAGTTCTCGATGGTGGCGGCCTATCTCATGGTCGTGTTCGCGGTGGATCTCGGTTGGCCCTATTGGCTCGCCTTTCTTGTCGCGATCGCCGGCATGGCGCTGCTCGGCGCCGTGTTCAACCTCACCGTCTATTATCCGCTTCGCAATCGAACCTATCTGCCGGTGCTGATCTCGACGATCGGCGCCTCGATCTTCCTCTCCAACACCGTGCTCGCGCTCTATGGACCGCAGCCGCAGGTGCTGCAGGGCTGGCTCGAGACGCCGGGATTCCAAGTCGGACCCGTCTATCTCGATAGCCAATATCTCGTCGTCATCGCGGTGACCGTCGCGCTGGTTGCGTTCCAGTATTGGCTGTTCGAGCGCACGCTCCTGGGCAAGAAGCTGCAGGCGACGAGCCAGGACAAGGAAATGGCGGCGCTGCTCGGCATCCCGGTCGCGGCAATGATCATGATCACCTTTGTCTATAGCGCGGTGCTCGGCGGCGTCGCCGGCATACTGGTCGCGCCGATTCTCTTCGTCTCGATCCAGATGGGCTCGACGATCGCGCTCAAGGCGTTCGCGGCGACGATCATCGGCGGCTTCGGCGACGTCGCGGGCGCGATCCTGGGCGGCTTTGCGATCGGAATCATCGAGACCTTCGGCGCGGCTTATATTTCGGTGCCGTTCAAGGACGCCTTCGCCTTTCTCGTGCTCATTCTCTTTCTCGCCCTTCGCCCGCAGGGCATTTTTGGCGAACGCGTGGCGGAGAAGGCATGAGCCCGTCGCGCGCCTCCGCCGCCGGACGGATCCTCTACGCTCTGGCGGCGGTCGCGGCCGTTGCGCTCGCGGCGACCGTCAAGACCGACGGCTATGTCGCCAACATTCTGATGCAGGCGGCGACATACGCGATCGCGGTCTTCGGCGTGTCGATCGTGCTCGGCCTCTGCGGCCAGATCAATCTCGCCCAGGCCGCGTTCTTCGCATTGGGCGCCTATGGGGTGGGCCTCGGCACCGCCGACTATCGCCTGCCCTTCTGGCTCTGCCTCCTCGGAGGCATGGGGCTTGCCGCGGCGGCGGGCGCGGCGCTCGGCGTTTCGACGCTGCGGCTCGGCGGCCACTACCTGGCGATGGTCACGATCTCCTTCCAGCAGATCCTGACCGTCGTCCTCATCAACGCAATCGGCATCACTCATGGGCCCGACGGCGTCAGTTCGATCGGGCGTCCCGCCGGCTTCGCGTCGGGTCAGGCCTTTCTCGCGCTCGTCGTCGCTGTGCTCGCGGTGACCGGCTATCTCGTGTGGCGTCTTGCCGACACCCGTCTGGGCCGGGCCATGCGCGCGGTGCGCGACAACGAGCTCGCCGCCGGGGCGGCGGGCGTCGACGTCTTCCGAACCAAGCTGATCGCGTTCGCGCTCTGCGCGCTCCTCGGCGGGCTCGGCGGCGGATTGTTCGCGGCCGGCTTTTCCTACATCAGCCCGGATCAGTTCGCCTTCTCCGATTCGATCGTGCTCTTGACGATGGCGCTGCTCGGCGGCGTGACCTCGCCAATCGGTTCGGCGATCGGGACCGGGCTCCTGATCCTGATTCCCGAATGGCTGCGCTTTCTAAAGAGCGTGCCCGGCCTCTATCTCGCGATCTACGGCGCCGCCGTCATTCTGATCGTCATTTTCATGCCCGAGGGCATCTGGGGTTTCGTCGGCCGGCTATTTGCGGCTCGACCGCGCGCGGCTCCGGCGGCCGCCGAGCCCCTCGTCCTGCGCCCCGCGGATTCCGGCGCTCCGATCGCGCTGCAAATTCGGGCTCTCTCCAAGAGCTTTGGTGGTCTGAAGGCGGTCGACGGCATCGATCTTGAGGTGCGCCGCGGGGCCGTGCACGCGCTGATCGGCCCCAACGGCAGCGGCAAGACGACGACGCTCAATGTCGTCACCGGCCTCTACCGCGCCAATGCGGGCGCGATTTTCGTCGACGGCGTCGATGTGACCGGCCTGCCGCCGCACAAGCGCACTGCCTTCGGCCTCGCGCGCACATTCCAGAACATCCGGCTGTTCCGCTCGATGACGGCGCTCGAAAATGTCGTCATCGGCGCCGAACGCGACGGCAATGCGCTTGTCGCCGCAGGCCCGGCGGCGTTGCGGCGCCGCGCCCAGGCCGCGCTCGACTTTGTCGGGCTCGGCGCCCGCGCGGGCGAGACGATCCCGAGCTTCAGCTACGGGCACCAGCGGCTGATCGAATTTGCGCGCGCGTTAGCGGCCAATCCTACCGTCCTGCTGCTCGACGAGCCCGCCGCGGGCCTCAATTCCAGCGAGAAGAAGATGTTGCACGATCTGCTCGACCGCATCGCCGCGCAAGGGTTGACCATCCTCATCATCGATCACGATATGACTCTGATCGCGGGCGTGGCGAAGCATCTGACCGTTCTCAATTTCGGCAAGCGCATCGCCGACGGCCAGACCGCCGACGTGCTCCGTCTGCCCGACGTGGTCGCGGCATATCTCGGGGCCACGTGATGGCGCTGCTCGAAGTCGAAGACCTGTGCGTCGGCTACGGCGAGATCGAGGTCCTGCGCGGTGTCTCGTTCACGATCGAGGAGGGCGCCGTCGTCGCCCTGCTCGGACCCAACGGCGCGGGAAAGTCGACCACGCTGCGCGCGGTCTCCGGCCTTATCGCGCCGCGCTCGGGTTCGATCCGGCTCGACGGCAAGCCGATCGCAGGATTGGGTCCGCGCGCGATCGTCAAGCTCGGCGTCGCCCACGTGCCCGAGGGGCGGCGCGTATTTCCCGGTCTCACGGTGCGCGAGAACATCATGCTTGGGGCCTCGAACAGCGCCGCGCCGAGTTCGGCGATCCGGCGCGACGCCGATGCGATGTTCGGTCACTTTCCCGATCTTTCGCGCTTCGCCGACGCGCTCGGCTGGACGCTCTCGGGCGGCCAGCAACAGATGGTCGCGCTCGCGCGGGGCTTGATGGCCAAGCCCCGCCTGCTGCTGCTCGACGAACCATCGCTTGGCCTCGCGCCGGTCATCGTGCAGGCGATGTTCCAGATCATTGCGGAAATTCACAGGCGGGGAACGACAGTGTTGCTGGTCGAACAGAACGCGCATATGGCGCTCAAGGTGGCCGACTGGGGATATGTCCTTGAGACCGGCCGCCTCGCGCTGGGGGGCGATCCCGCGACGCTATGGAGCGACGAGCGAATCCGAGACGCTTATCTCGGCGGCCCACAGTCAAGGACGCCGACATGACGATTCACATACCCGCCGACGTCTTGACCGACTTCTGCGCCGAGATTTTCGGTCGCGTCGGCTGCCGCTCGGAGGAAGCGCGCCGCGTCTCTGCTTCGCTGGTCGACGCCAATCTCACCGGCCATGACAGCCACGGCGTCATCCGCACGCCGCGTTATGTCGATTGGGTCCGCGCAGGCGACCTCATTCCCAACCAGTCGATCGAACGTCTTGTCGATACGCCGGTCATAGGCGTCCTCGACGGGCGATTCGGCTTCGGTCAGACGATCGCTCCGATCGCCGTCGACATCGGCGTCGAAAAGGCCAAAGCGACGGGCCTTTCCGCGATTTCGCTGCGCCATTCCGGCCATGTCGGCCGGGTGGGGGAATGGGCGGAGCGCGCCGCAGCTGCAGGCCTGATCTCGATCCATTTCGTCAATGCCGCCGGCTCGATCCTGGTCGCGCCGTTCGGCGGCCTGGATCGGCGGCTGTCGACGGCGCCGTTTTGCGCCGCCATTCCGCGCGAGGGCGCCGCCCCCGTCGTGCTCGACTTCGCAACATCGTTGGTCGCCGAGGGAAAGGTCAACGTCGCGAGCCATGGCGGCAAGCCGCTGCCGGCGGACGCGTTGATCGGTCCCGAAGGAGCACTCTCCGGCGATCCGGCGCTGCTCTACGGCCCGTTGACTTCGGACGGCCCGCGCGACCACGCCCGCGGCGCTGGCGCAATCCGCGCCTTCGGCGAGCATAAGGGCTCCGGTCTTGCGCTCATCTGCGAGCTGATCGGCGGCTCGCTGACCGGCAACGGCGCAACCGGACCGGACCGCAGATTTTCCAATGGCATGTTCTCGCTCTACGTCGATCCCGCGAGGATCGACCCGACACATGTCTTCGACGCCGATATGGCGCGCTATCTCGACTGGTTCCAGGAAGCCAAAGCGATTCCGGGCAAGGCGGTGATGACCCCCGGCGAGCCAGAGCGCGCCGAACGGGCCAAACGCACGGCGACCGGCGTGCCGCTGACGGCCGAGGCCTGGGCGTCGATCGTCGCGACCGCGCGGAGCGTCGGCGTGAACCCGGACCTTTCTTTCTGAGCGCCGCCGCCGGGGTCCGCCGCCGTGGCCAAAGCGCGTTTCGCGGCCTCGACACGCTGACCTGTCCTGATTTCGGACAGCCTTGATCATCCAATGGTTAGCTTCAGGTGAAGCGCGGACCTTGCGCCCCGCGGCGTTCAGGCTCGCGCTTCCGCTCGGGAATGGCACGGTCCCTGCCTCGTCTTGCGCTGGCCGCCGCCAACGGCCCAAAGCCGTCCCATTCCGGGACAGGCGTCAGCGCCCGAGTCGCAGGGGAAGTCAGTGAAGCTCGCCGTCACCATGGAGCTCCATGCGTACTGGAACAGGCTCAGGGGAGCGCGCAGCGCGCCCGAGCGCAACGATGTCGACCCGGGCGCGATCCGCGGCGTGCTTGCCGATACGTTCGTGCTCGATTTCGACGAGGGGCGCGGGTTTCCGTTCCGGATCGCCGGATCGAGGGCCAATGCGATCTTCCTGAAAGAGCTTAGGGGCCTCTCCTTTCTCGAGCTTTGGCGCGACGCCGATCGCAAGGAGCTCGATTCGGTTCTTCATTGCGTCGCCGACGAGGCGCAGCCGTTCCTCATCGGCGCCGAGGCGCGGCCGCCCGGTCTTGGAACGGTGGACATCGAGGCCATTCTCCTGCCGCTTCGTCACCACGGATTGACCCATTCGCGCGTTCTCGGCGCCTTCGCCGTCCATGCGGCGCCGTCGTGGATAGGACTCGTGGGCTCCGGGCCGATCATGCTGACCTCGCTTCGCGCGCTCGATCCGCCGTCCCGCCCCGGCTCGGCCGGGGACGGCGCGACGCCGGCCGGCTTTTCGCTCCGCAACCCTCCCAAGCGCTACAAGCATCTCTTTGTCTATTCCGGCGAACGCCGAATGACCTGACGTTGCGGAGTTTGCGGCCCGTAACAGCGCCTTAATCCCTCTCCGTTAAGGTTAGGACGCAGGGGCCGGCCTGCTCGCGAACCGTCGATCGCGTCCGCCTGTGTCCGGCGTAGAGAATCCAAGGAGCACGCCGCCATGGGCGCCCTGGCATGGAGCATCGCGGAGCCGGCGCCGCTGGAGCGCCGGCGCCATCAGCGCGTCAAGGTGCGCCTGGCGGGACGGTTCATGCGGTCGGACCGCCTGGAATTCGACTGCGAATTCGATCGACGCCTCTCCCGGCGGCATCGCGTTCTCGTCCGAAGCCGGGGTTCAGCCCAGCGAACGCATCGTCGCCTACCTCAACCAGATCGGCCGTATCGAAGGCAGGGTGGCGCGAACTTTCCCGACCGGGTTCGCGGTCCAGATGACCTTGCCGCAAGCCAAGCGGGAGAAGCTTGCCGATCAGCTCACATGGCTCGCAAACCGCCAATCTCTCGGGCTGCCCGAGGACCGGCGCCACGAACGCATTGCGCCGCGCGACCGGTACACGATGCTCAGGCTCGCCAACGGCCGCGAATTCACCGCCAGCCTGATCGACATCTCGATCTCAGGGGCGGCCCTCAGCGTCGACTTCCAGCCGCCGCTCGGCGCGCGCGTCGTCGTGGGCTCGACGCAGGCTCAGGTCGTGCGTCACCTCGACCTCGGCATCGCGGTCGAGTTCATGCGCCCGTTTCCGGCCGACGACTTCAGCGAAGACACCACGCTCTGACGGTCACACGCCAGGATCGATGCGCTTCGCCTATTCCTCCTCGTCGAGATCGACGTCCAGAATCGCCATTTGCAGCGTGAAGGTCGAGCCTGCGGGATCGTCGGCGGAGATGACGCCGAGAAAGTCGGGACCATTGTTGAGCTCGACCGAGTTCGCTTTTCTTGAGCCGCCCGGCGATTGTCAGCTTGTCGTTCTCGAACAAGCGGCGAAGATAGTCCTGCAGAACCGGACGGCCGACCGGAACTCTCATTGCGAACGCGAACGAGCGGTCGCCGTCCTCGTCGTCGACCGTGATCGTTCCGAGCTTGCGCTCGCCGAGCGACACGTCCGCCGCTTCGGCGGACCGCGAATTCGGAGCGACCTTAAGCGTCGGCGCGCCAAACGAACGGCGCAGGAACTCCCTGAGTTTCACGATCTCGGTTTTGTCCATGATCTCTCCCCGGCTCGAGAGCCGCGCGCCGAGGCTCTGCCACGAAGGGGCGCCGCGTTGCAAGACAGGGAACCGACCGCGAGCGCTTATTTCAACGTGTTCTTCTCCCCGTTTCGGGGAGAAGGGGCGCGTGTGGCGCGGCAGCTTTACGCCTCGAGCGCCTTCTCGGCGAGGATCTGGTTCATGTCGCGGGCAGGCTCTGCGCAGCCCGCCTCGCCGACAATGCGCGCAGGGACCCCGGCGACCGTCTTGTTGTGCGGCACCGGATGGAGCACCACCGAGCCCGCCGCCACCCGCGCGCAATAGCCGATCTCGATGTTGCCGAGGATCTTCGCCCCCGCGCCGATGAGCACGCCGTGGCGGATCTTGGGATGCCGGTCTCCGGTCTCCTTGCCGGTGCCGCCGAGCGTCACGCCCTGCAGGATCGAGACGTTGTCCTCGATCACCGTCGTCTCACCCACGACGACGCTGGTTGCGTGATCGATGAAGATGCCCTTGCCGATGCGCGCATTCGGGTTGATGTCGACGCCGAACGCGGCCGAAACGAGGCTTTGCAGGCTCAGGGCGAAATCCCGCTTGCCCGCCTTCAACAGCCAATGCGACAGGCGATAGGCCTGCAGGGCCTGGAAGCCTTTGAAATAGAGCAGCGGCTCCATCATCCTGAGGCACGCTGGGTCGCGGTCGGCGACCGCGATGATGTCGGCGCGGAACGCGTCGCCGATCGAAGGGTCGCGAGCGATCGCGTCGACGAAGGTCTGTCGGATCAGCGCGGCGGGAAGGTCGCGATTGTCGAGCCGCGCCGCGACTCGGTGCGCGACCGCGCTCTCCAGCGTGTCGTGATTGAGGATCGCCGTCACGAGGAATGTCGCGAGTTCCGGCTCGCGCCGCAACGCTTCTTCGGCTTCCTGGCGGATGCGCGCGAACAGCGGATCATTGCCTGCGAGCCCGACGATCCGGGCGGTCAGACCTTGCGCCATCACAAACTCCCCAACTCGGCCGAACAAAACCGACCGGACGGGCACTCTAGCACGGACGCGCCCTTCCCGGGAATGCCCGCGCCCAGGCGTAAGTATGTCTTTCGCCTGGGCGCAGGATTCCGGAGCTGTTGCGCCGCCTCAATGACGGGTGACGCTGGCGCCGGTGTTGTTGTCGGATGTGGTCGTCGTTTGGCTCGCGCAAGGCGCCACAGGAACAACGAGCGCGGGGGCCACAACGGTTGGCCCGGGCCCGGGGGCGATGCCGCCGACTATCCCGCCCGCGGCGCCGCCGACCGCGGCTCCGACCGGGCCGCCCACCACAGCGCCCGCCACTGCGCCGCCGGCCGCCCCGGTTACGGCGCCGCCGCGCGGCCCAACTAAATCGTGAATCCTCGGGGCGAAGGATGGAACTTTCCGACGGCTCAGATGTTGGGCCGCGAGGTCGTTGGTTCGGACGACGCTTGGACATATGAATATGCGCCTCGTGCTGGCCTTGATCATTATTGTCTATCTTGTCGGAGTCGGCGTCGTTCTATCGCCGGTCGTTCGCTCGACGTGGAACGCGGAGCCCGCCTCGGCGCTCGCCCAGAGCGTTGCGCAAGCGCTGCCCGACGCACTCGCCTGGCCGGTCAGGGCGGCGCATTCAGTGACCGGGTCCTGAACGCTAAAGGGACTAGGTTTTGGCGATGGGCGCGGCCGGCCGATAGCCCGGCCACATGCGGGTCAGTATCGTATCGCGCTTGATCGCCGCGTGCCAGACGACCGCGCCAAGATGCGCGGCCAGCACGAACGCGATCGTCCAGGCGAATACGTAGTGGGCCCAGCTAGCCGCCTCGTCGAGGGACTTGTCTTTGCCCACGAGTCTCGGCAGGTTGAACAGCCCGAACCAGGGAACCTCCGAGCCGCCCGCGGTTGATGTCAGGTAGCCGCTTACCGGCATCGCGACCATCAGCGCATAGAGAGCGAGGTGCCCTGCGCGAGACGCCGCGTGGATCAACCTGCCAAGCGGTTCAGCGTAATCTGGCGCGCCGGCGACAAGGCGCCAAATGATGCGCAGCACGACCAGCCCAAACACAGTCACCCCGATAGACTTGTGGAAGAATAGAACTTCGGAACGAAACCCGCCGCGCGGAAGAAGCGAGGCCCATACGCCAAGCGCGAGCGCGATAAATATGAGCGCGGCCATCAGCCAATGAATTGCGCGCAACCCGGGATCGTACACCCCGACCTCGCGCGGCGGCGGAAACACTTTCATGAACTGGAACTCAGCGAGAAGATCTGTCCATGTGGCTCCGGAAAGCGACGATCTCAAGGCCGTGGGCTTCGCCGATCGTTCACGCCTCGAAGATCGCGACCGCCCGCGTCCAGCCGGCGGAGGCGCGCTCGATCTTCACCGGAAAGCAGGCGACCTTGAAGCCGGTCGAGGGCAGAGCCTCGAGGTTGTGCAGTTTCTCGATGTGGCAATAGCCGATGTGGCGGCCGGCCTTGTGACCTTCCCAGATGATCGAGGGATCGTGGGTCTCGGCGAAGCGTCGCGCGGTATGGACGAACGGCGCATCCCAGCTCCAGGCATCGGTTCCGGTCACCCTGACGCCCTGCTTCAAGAGGTGAAGCGTCGCCTCTGCCCCCATGCCGCAGCCCGAGGCGACGTAGTCCGGGCGGCCGTATTTAGCCCCGGCGCTGGTGTTGACGAGGACGATGTCGAGCGGTTCGAGCTTGTGCCCGATGCGCGCGAGCTCGGCGTCGACGTCGGCGGCGGTCGCGACATGGCCGTCGGCGAAATGGCGGAAGTCGAGCTTCACGCCGCTCTGAAAACACCATTCGAGGGGCACGTCGTCGATCGTCGAGGCCCGCTCGCCCTCGTTCATGGTTGGGTGATAGTGCCAGGGAGCGTCGAGATGGGTGCCGTTGTGAGTCGTGAGTTGCACGCGCTCGATCGCCCATCCCTGCCCATCCGGCAGATCCTCCTTCTTGAGTCCCGGAAAGAACGGCAGGATCTGCGGCAGACTCTGCTGATGATCGACGTACTCGATCGTGGGGCCAAGCCCTGGCGGGTCGGCGGGGACGTCGTTCTGCAACGGCGCCGAAATGTCGATGAAGCGTCGAGCCATGCGTTCCTCCCTGCGTCTCGCTAGGGGCCTGAAGCCGTTACCCTCCGCGTCCCTCCCGCCGAGCCAGTCTCGCGCCGAGCATGACGCTGGCGGCGAGGGCCGCCGGCAGGGCCAGCGTCAGCTGGAGGCCGACGACCCAAGTCGGAGCGGCGGCGAACGCCAGCGCGCTTGCGACGGCGACCCCGGCGAGGATGGCGGCCGCCAGAAACCCGTCGTCGACGAAGAGGCCGATCAGCTGCGCAACAATCGCGCCGATCATCCGGGCCCAGCCACTTGCGGCTTGAAAAGAGCGACCAGCGCCACGGCCACGCAGAGGAAGAGCGCGGTGAAAGCGACGATCGCCGAATCGCCGCCCGGCCATTCGACGCCGAGGCTCTCGCCGGTCCAGAACAGGCCGAAGGCCGAAAGCATCACCCCGACTGCGAACTTGAGCGCGTTCTCCGGCACGCGCGCGAGCGGCCGATGGATCGCCGCGCCGATGACCGCCACCGCCACGCACGCCGCCAGGGCGCCCCCGCTCGCCAACCCGAGAAGGCCGTGCGCCGCGCCGACAGCGATCACGATGAATACGACCTCGATCCCTTCGAGCAGCACCGCCTTGAAAGCGGTCAGCCCGGCGATCCAGTCAAGTCCCTGCGCGCGCCGGCGTTCGGCTGCGGTCAGTTCGCGCGTCTCGCGCTGAAAGGCGGCGTCCTCGTCGTGCAGGGCGACGACACCGATCGCGCGCAGGATCGCATTGCGCAGCCAGCGCAGGCCGAACATGAGCAAGAGCACGCCGACGACAAACTGCAAGGCGCGGATTGGAATGGCGCCGATGAGCGGCCCGAGGGCGACCACGATCAGCGCGAGCGCAGCCAGAGCCGCCGCGGCGCCGGTCAGGGCCGGCCGCCAGCCGCGCCCGAGCCCGACGGCGAGAACGATCGTCAGCGCCTCGACCGCTTCTACGAACGAGGCGGCGAACGAAGCCCCCGCGACGGACACGATCGTGGTCTGGTTCGTCATCGCCGGGCCTCTCCCCTGCGCCGCAGGGCGCGCGCCTGTCAGCTCGACCGTCTGGCCAGGGAAAGCCACAAACCTCCACCGATGAGGACGGTTCCGGACAACCGGCCGAGCAGCTTCGCCCGCTTGGGTTTCATGAACCACGTGCGGCCCATCCCCGCCGCGACCGCCCAGGCGCAATCGGAAACGCCGGCAAGGAGGACCGTGGCGACGCACATCGCGACCAATTGCGGCCCAGCCGGCAGCCGCGGATCGATGAACTGCGGCAGGAAGGCGGTGAAGAAGACGATCGTCTTCGGATTGCTGAGCGCGACCAGGATTCCGCGGACGAACCGGGTCCGCCCGGTCTCCATCAGCCTTGCGTCGCCTTCGCCCGCATGCCGCCACGCCTGGACGCCAAGCCATAGGAGATAGGCCGCGCCGGTCCAGCGCAAAGCCTCGAACAGGAGGTCGGCATGCGCGTGCACCCACCCGAGCGCCGAAGCGATCGCGGCCAAAAGCAGGGCATTGCCGACGGTCGTCCCTGCGGCGGTGGTCAACGCGGCGCGCGGTCCTTGCAGGACCCCGGTGGAGATGATGAGGGTCACGATCGGGCCGGGCGCGATGATGAGGACGATCGTGATCAGCAAGAAGGCCGAAAATAGCTCGATATTCATGTCCGCTCGCTCCGCGCTCGAACCCGCTTTATCGCTAAGCCGCCTTCCAGAACAGCCCGATCGTGAGCGCGACTCCGATCGCGACGACGCCCAGTTTCAATAGCCTCTCGTTGACGCTTTTGAGCATCAGCGCGCCGGCCCAGCCGCCGAACGAGGCGCCAAGCGCGGCGACGAGCGCCTGCAGCCAATGCACATCCTTGGAAAAGACGAAGATTAAGACCGCGGACGCGTTCGCCATTCCGGCCAGGATGTTCTTGAGCGCCCCGGCGTTGCGCACCGCAATGCCGGTCATGGTGAGCGCGGCCATCATCATAAAGCCGATGCCGCCGCCGAAATAGCCGCCGTAAACTGCGATGAAGAATTGGATGACGGCCATGCCCCAGGGCGGCAGCCGACCCTCGACCTCGTCGACCGACCGGCGAAAGAAACTGCCCCAGGCGAAAAGCGCGGTCGCGAACAGCACGAGCCACGGCACGAGGCGGGCGAACACGGACGGCGGCGTCGCGAGCAGGATGAGCGCGCCGATCCCCCCGCCGACGAGGCTGACGAGAACAAGCGTCCGCATCGTCAGGCCCGGCGGGCTCATTGCGTCCGCGCGCCCGGTGAAGCCGGTGACCAGCTGGGCTGGAAACAGGGCCACGGTCGAAGTGATGTTGGCCGCGCGCGCGTCCATGCCGGTCAGCATCAGCGACGGAAGCGTGATGAACGAGCCGCCGCCGGCGAGCGCGTTCTGCGTTCCCGCCCAGATCGAAGCGATGAAGAGGACAATGAGAGCGGTCATTCACAGACGGTTCGTATCACGCGAGCTTCCGCGCCGCGCGCCCCCAAGCCGACCAGCGTCCCGAGAGGCGTCCGCTTCTTTCGCTCACTTTGTCAACGGGCAGCCGCTGTCGGCGGCGGTCGGATAGGCGGTGTCGCCGGGCACGGTGGCGAGCAGCTTGTAATAATCCCAGTCGCGTTTGCTTTCCGATGGCTTCTTGACCTCGAACAGATAGAGGTCCGTCACCATGCGCCCATTGGCCTGCACATGCCCGTGCGCAGTGAAGGCGTCATCGACCGGCAGCTCCTTGAGTTTCTTGGCGACCGCATCGGCGTCCTTCGTCCCGGCGGCTTTCACCGCCTTGAGATATTGCAAGGTCGCCGAATAAACGCCGGCGTGGACCATGTTCGGCATCCGCCCGATGCGTTTGAAGAAGCGTTCGCCGAACTCGCGCGTCCGCTCGTTGAGGTCCCAATAGTAGCTCTCGGTCAGCACCAGGCCCTGCGCGGCTTCCAGCCCGAGGCCGTGGACTTCCGCCAAGGTCATGAGCAGCGCCGCGAGCCGCTGGCCGCCGGCGACGATGCCGAATTCCGCCGCTTGTTTGACCGAATTCACGGTGTCCTGACCAGCGTTGGCGAGGCCGACAATCTTCGCCTTGGAGCTTTGCGCCTGCAAGAGGAAGGACGAGAAGTCGGGAGTGTTGAGCGGATAGAGCACGCGGCCGAGCACCTTGCCCCCGCTGGCCGTGATGACGTCGGTGGTGTCCTTCTCCAGCGCGTGACCGAAAGCGTAGTCCACGGTGATGAAGTACCAGGTGTCGCCGCCGGTCTTCACCAACGCACCCCCCGTCGAGACAGCGAGCGCGTGTGTGTCAAAGGCCCACTGGAAGCCGTAGGGCGCGCACGCCGAGCCGGTCAGCGCCGGCGTCGCCGAGCCCACGACGATATCGATCTTCTTCTTATTAGCGGCGACCTGCTGCACGGCGAGCGCGACCGAAGAATTGTTGAGGTCGGTGATCATGTCGACGCCTTCGGCGTCGTACCAGCGGCGCGCGATGGCGGAAGCGAGATCGGGCTTGTTCTGGTGATCGGCGGTAACCAGCTCGATCTTCTCGCCGAGCACGCTGCCGCCGAAATCCTCAATCGCCATCTTCGCGCCTTCGACCGATCCTTTGCCGCTAAAATCCGCGTAGACCCCGGATTGGTCGTTGAGAACGCCGATCTTGACGCCCTGCGCGGACGCCGACGCGCCCGCAAGCAAAGCGCACGCCACAATGGCGGCGGCCGCCAATTGGAATGTTCTGAAGTTGAATCTCAAAAGTTTACCTCCCCGGAACCGCGAATGTCGCGCCGACATATCCGGCGCGTCAAGCGAAGTGGAGCGCCGCCGCTTGGTGCTCGGCGATCAGGGCGTCAAGGTCGACCCCGACCGGCTCGCCATCGACGACCCGCCATTCGCCCGCGACCATCACCCGATCGGCCCGGTGCGCGCCGCACAGGACAAGCGCCGCAAGCGGATCGTGCGCGCCCGAGAAGCGCGGCTCGTCGAGCTTGAACAGGGCGAGGTCGGCTTCATAGCCCGCCTCGATCCGGCCGATGTCGGAGCGTCCGAGGCAGCGCGCCGAGCCTTCCGTCGCCCAGCGCAGGACGTCGCGATGGGTGACCTGGTCGGCGCCGTAACGCAGGCGGCCGATCATCAGCGCGTGGCGGATCGCCTCCATCATGTTGGAGGAAATCGTTGGAGGCCGAGCCGTCGACGCCAAGGCCCAACGGCGAACCTGCCGCCTCGAGCTCGCAGGTCGGGCAGATCCCCGACGCCAGGACCATGTTCGAGGCCGCGCAATGGCTGACCCCGACGCCCGCCTTGCCCAGCCGGGCGATCTCACGCGAATTGAAATGAATGCCGTGGGCGAGCCAGACGCGGCTCGACATCCAGCCGGTTTCCTCGAGGAGGTCGACCGGCCTCAAGCCGTACATCTTGAGGCAGAACCGCTCTTCGTCCTCGGTCTCGCACAGGTGGGTGTGAAGCTGGCAGTCGTAGCGCTCGGCGAGCCGCGCGCTTTCGGTCATGAGATCCTTGGAGATCGAGAACGGCGAACAGGGCGCGAGCGCGACGCGAATAAGCGCGCCAGGCTTCGGATCGTGGAACAGCTTCAGCACCCGTTCGCTGTCGGCGAGAATCGTCTCCTCGTCCTGCACCACGCTGTCGGGCGGCAGTCCGCCGTCCTTTTCCGACAGGTTCATGGAGCCGCGCGAGACGGTCATCCTTATGCCTAACCGACGCGCCTCCTCGACCTCGATATCGACCGCGTTCTCGAGCCCGGCCGGATAGAGATAGTGATGATCGGCGGCGGTCGTACAGCCCGAGAGCATGAGCTCGGTCAGCGCGAGCCGCGCCGCGAGTCTAAGCTGGTTGGGCTTGAGCCTGGCCCAGATCGGATAGAGCGCGGTGAGCCAAGCGAACAGCGGCTTGTTGATCGCCGAAGGATGGGCGCGGGTCAGCGTCTGATAGAAATGGTGGTGGGTGTTGACGAGCCCCGGCAATACGACATGGCGCGAGGCGTCGAACGTCGCGTCAATGCGGTCCGCGCTCCCTCCCAGCCCGACGAGCCCGGCGATCCGTGTCCCCTCGACCACGACGCCGCGCTCGGCGCCGTCCGCGAAGATCGCCAGGGGATCCTTGATCCAGATGCGCATGCTCGCTGTACCCTTCGTTCCGCCGGCTCCCTATTGGGAAGCGCTCAAGCGGGTGTCAACCGCGCGGGGGCGGCGGTTCGAGGCGGACTTTTGTGCTAGCTTGTCGACACGCTCAGAGGCGCCATGAACGAGACCCGGAAAATCGCTGCGATCCTTGCCGCCGACGTCGCCGGCTTCAGCCGCCTCGCCGGGGCGGATGAGGACAACACGCTGGCGCGTCTGCGCGCCTTGCGCGGCGACCTCACGGACCCGACCATCGCCATCCATCGCGGCCGCGTCGTCAAGCGCACCGGCGACGGGTTCATTGTCGAGTTCCGCAGCGTCGTCGACGCAGTTCGCTGCGCGATCGAGATTCAGAACGGCATGGTCGAGCGCAACGCCGGCGTCGCGCAGGACCGTCGCATCGACTTCCGCATCGGCGTCCATCTCGGCGACGTGGTCGAGGAAGCCGACGGCGACCTGATGGGCGACGGCGTCAATATTGCCGCGCGGATCGAGAGCGTCGCCGACCCCGGTGGGATTTGCCTGTCGGAAGACGCGTGGCGGCAGGTGCGCGACCGGGTGAAGGAGACCTTCGTCGATCGCGGCGAGCAGGCGCTGAAGAACATCGCCCGGCCGGTGCGCATTTACGCGGTCTCATTTGCGCCGCCCGACGCCGGGAGCGCTCCCGGCCACGCCCCTGCCGCGCCGATCGAGCCCGCCCGTTCGTCGATCGCCGTGCTGCCATTCGCCAACATGAGCGGCGACGCCGAACAGGAATATTTCGCCGACGGCATTTCAGAAGACATCATCACCGCGCTGTCGAAGCTCCCGCAGCTCTTCGTCATCGCCCGCAATTCGGCTTTCACGTTCAAAGGCAAGAACGTCAACGTCGGCGAGGTGGGCAGGAGCCTCGGGGTCCGCCACGTACTTGAGGGCAGCGTGCGCAAGTCCGGCGGCCGGGTCAGGATCACGGCCCAGCTCATCGATGCGACCACCGGCGGGCACCTGTGGGCCGAGCGGTTCGACCGGCAGCTCACCGACATCTTCGCCGTCCAGGACGATGTGACATCCCATATCGTCTCCGCTCTGGCGCTTAATCTGAGCGGCGGCGACCGGCGGAGCATCGTCGCCGAGCGCACCGAGAACCAGGAAGCCTACGACTTGTTCCTGCGCGGGCGCGAGCTGTGGTGGGCGTTCACGCCCGAGGCCAACCGTGAAGCCGAACGGCTTCTCAGGCGCGCGGCCGCGCTCGACCCCGGCTTTGCGCCGGCCTTCGCCTTCCTCGCCGCGACGCTGGCCAACGCCTATTCCAACGGATGGGCCGAAGCGCCCGCCGAGGCCCTGGCCGAGGCTGAGAGGGCGGCGCGACTTGCGGTCACGCTCGACGAGCGATACCCCTACGCGCTGTGGTCGCTCGCCATGACCCTGTCATGGGAGCGGCGAAGTGACGAGGCGCTTGGCGCCGCCAAGAAGGCGATTGGATTCAACCCGAATTTCGCCGACGGGCACAGCATGGTCGGCGTGCTGCTCCACTTTGCGGGTAGGTCAGCGGAGGCGCTCCAGTACTTCGACCGCGCGATGGCGCTCGATCCCTATTTCCCGAGCATATTGCTGTATTTCCGCGCGCAGGCAGCCTATCAGCTCGGGCAATATGCCGAGGCCGTGAGCCTTCTGAAGCGACGCATCCTGCGCAATCCCGAAACCGACACGTCGCGGGTGCTCTTGGCCGCGAGCTTGGGCCAGATGGGCCTCATCGAAGAGGCCCGCGAGGCCTGGCGAGAATTGCTGCGCGTCAACCCGGCCTATTCGCTGGAACAGCGCCGCAACGTTCTGCCTTACAAGAACCCGTCCGATTTCGAGCGCATCGTCGAGGGCCTGCGTAAGGCGGGGCTGCCCGAGACGTGACCGCGGCCCGCAAGCTCGCGTCAGCCTCCCAGCTCCCGGTTGGTCGGTCCGCGCGCGGTGACCACTTCCGCGCGGCGGCCGCGGATGATCGCCATTTTGGCGACTCCCGTCAGCCCCGAGCCGGCGTCGAGATTGAGCCGGAACCCGGCGATCTGGTCCGCGTGCGAGGCGTTGCGCCCGCCGTCGTTCGGGGTGTGGCCGTGGACGACGAACACGCCGCTGAAGCCCTCCGGCCCCGGCCGATGGTTGAGGAACGGCCAGCGCACCCAGGCCCAGTGGCGCTCTTCGTCCAGACTCGCAAGCGGGATATTCCAGGGAGCGGCGAGAAACGCCTCGAGGCCGAAGCGCGGGTTGACGCCGGCGTGGACGAACAGGATGTCGCCCGAGCGCCAGCTCGCGCGCAAAGCATCAAGCCAGGCCCGCACGCGCTCCGGCAGCGACGCTCGCGCGGCCGCCAACAACTCCCAAAGATCCTCTGGCGGTTCGTCAGCCTCGACGAACTCGGCCAGCGTCCGATCGCCGCCGTTGGCGATCCAGGCCTCGAGCGCCTCGATCGCGACGTCCGGCGGCGTCCCCGATTCGAGCGCGAGCCGCATCATCGCCTCATGGTTGCCCATCAGCGCAATCGCTTCGTCGGCGCCGATGCGCGCCGCGGAGCCGATCGCAAGCTCGATCGCGCCCAGGCTGTCGGGCCCGCGATCGACGAGGTCGCCGAGAAAGACGATCGCACGCTTCTCGCGCCGCCTCGGTTCGCGCGCGGCTTCATCGATGAGCGTGGCGAGCAGGTCGGTGCGGCCGTGAATGTCGCCGACGGCGAAACTCTCCTTGTCCGGGCTGGCGGCGAACGGCAGCGCGTATTCTCGACGCTCGACGATCGAAGGCATGCGGGCAGCATTGCACGCCGGCGCCGGCGCACGCTAGGATCGCGCTATGTTTCTCCAGTTCTTCGCCAACCTCCGTCAGGCGCATGTGCCGGCGACGCCGCGCGAATATCTCGACCTCATGGGCGCGCTCGAAGGCGATCTGGCTCAGATGTCGGTCGACGAATTCTATCGGCTGGCGCGCGCGCTCCTGGTCAAGGACGAGCGTAATCTCGACCGGTTCGACGTCGTGTTCGCAGCGACCTTCAAGGGCTTGTTGACGCTCGCGGCCGCGGTCGAGGCCAGGGAGTTGCCCGAGGAATGGCTGCGCCGCATGGCCGAGAAATATCTGAGCCCGGAGGAGCGGGCCGAGATCGAGAAGCTCGGGTTCGACAAGTTGATGGAGACGCTGCGCCAGCGCCTCGCCGAGCAGAAGGGGCGCCACCAGGGCGGCTCGAAATGGATCGGCACGGGCGGGACGTCGCCATTCGGCGCCTATGGCGACCATCCCGAGGGCGTGCGCATCGGCCAAGACAAGGGCCGCCGGGGCAGCGCCGTCAAGGTCTGGGACCGGCGGGAGTTCAAGGACTTCGACGGCGACGCCGAGCTCGGGCCGCGCAACATCAAGCTCGCGCTGCGCCGCCTCAGGCGATTTGCCCGCGAGGGCGCAGCCGAGGAGCTCGACCTCGACGGCACGATCCGCTCAACCGCCGACAAGGGCTATATCGACGTCCTGCTCAGGCCCGAGCGGCGCAACGCCGTCAAGGTGCTGCTCTTTCTCGACGTCGGCGGCTCGATGGATTGGCACGTCGAGGCGGCTGAGCAATTGTTCTCCGCCGCCAAGAGCCAATTCAAGCGGCTTGACCATTTCTACTTCCACAACTGCCTCTATGAAAGCGTGTGGAAGAACAATCGCCGCCGCCACGACGAGCGCGTGCCGACCCGCGACCTCTTGAATTCCTACCGCCGCGACTATCGCGTCGTGTTCGTCGGCGACGCTTCGATGAGCCCGCATGAAATCATGGCTCCCGGCGGCTCGGTCGAGCATCTCAATCCGGAGCCAGGACGGGTCTGGCTTGAGCGGGCCATTCTCGCCTGGCCGCGCACGGTGTGGATCAATCCGACGCCGCGGAGCCAGTGGAATCGTTCCCTGTCGACGACGATGATCGCGGAGATCCTCCAGCATCGCATGTTCCCGCTGACGCCCGACGGCGTTGAAGCGGCGATGCGGGCGCTGGCCGCCTGAGGCCAGCCGGAGGCGTCACTCCCTGACCACCAGGACCGAACATTGCGCGTGGCGCACGATCGTCGTGGCGTTCGAGCCGAGCAGATAGTCCGACATCACGGGGCGATGCGACCCGACGACCATGAGGTCGGCGTTCCATTCCGAGGCCTCCTCCAAAAGTTCGTGATAAATCCCGCCCGCCCGCGTCGCGGCGCTCTTGCGCTCGGCCGGCAGATCGACGCTGGCGAGAATGGCGTCGAGCTCCGCCTTCGCGCGTTTTTCCTGCTCCTCGTCGAAGTCCACCGGCACATATTCCATGAACGTGGCCGGGATGACCGGCAGGACATTGACCAGCCTGAGCTCGCCGCCGCCCGCCTTGGCCAGTTCGAGCGCCTGTGGGAGCCCCTTTGGAGCCGACTCCGATTCGGCGAGATCGACCGCAAGAACGATGCGCTTGTACATGACAACCCTCCTTCGAGACCAGAGTCCCCGCTTCTCAAGCGTCCCGATGCTTCAACCTGAGCCGCTCTTTACCCTCTGGCAAGGCGGTTGAGGCAAAAAGCCTCAGCGCCGCATGGGATCGCGCGCCGGTCGGCCGGGGGCAAGGGAAATTGGCGACGATAGTCATTGTTCCTTAGCCGACGGATCGCTATAACGCCGCGAAATTCTATGCGGAAAGCAGGATTCGCCAATGAACGATGTCGCCGTTGAAAGCTATAAGCCGTCGGACGACGAACCGTTCATGAACGAACGACAGCGGGAATATTTCCGCCGCAAACTCATCGCATGGCGCGAATCGATCCTGGCCGAAAGCCGCGACACGCTCGCCGCCCTGCAGCAGGAGAGCGAGAATCATCCCGACTTCGCGGACCGCGCGTCGTCGGAGACCGACCGGGCGATCGAGCTTCGCGCCCGCGACCGGCAGCGCAAGCTGATCGCCAAGATCGAGGCCGCGCTGGCGCGAATCGACGACGGCTCGTATGGCTATTGCGTCGAGACCGGCGATCCCATCTCGCTCAGGCGCCTCGACGCCCGGCCGATCGCGACCCTCTCTGTCGAGGCGCAGGAACGGCACGAGCGGCGCGAGAGAATCTATCGCGACGAGTAACGAGTCGGTCCCGGCGCGTCTTATCCGTGACCCGACGAAGGACGGGCGCCCTTCACGGCGCCCTGCTCAGAACGACCGGCTTCGATCAGCTCTGCACCCAAGGGGTGGCCCCCGGCCCAACGGTCAGTTCAACTTCTCGCGGCCGAGCAGGCGCGCCATTTCCGCTTCTAGCGAATCAAGGTCAGCGAACGGATCGTCAACCTTCGCCGGCCCCTTGGCGCCTGAAGCTGGGTTCGGTTTGTCGCCGAGCTGGCGGATTTCGCCGAATTTCTGCGCGCCCTCGGACGGCGGCGCCTTCGTCGCAGGCCGCGCCGGGGCAGGCGCCGTGACGGGCGCCTTCGGCGGCCCCGCGAGCGGCTCCACGGCTGCGGCCGCGGCGGCAGATTCGACCTTGTCCGGGCGCGGCGGCGAAGGCGCAGCCGCGGAAGGGGCCTGCGGATTGGCGGGGATCGGCGACGATCTCGGGGCGACCTTCTCCGTCAGCCGAGTCACGGTCGCGCGATTGGCGGAGCCGCTCGCGGGAACGATCGGGGGAGGCATTGTCGGACGCCCCGGCGCGGGACGCGGCGACGGCGAACTCGCCGGCTCCAGCCGGACGGGCTCCGACGATTGCGCGACCGAGGCCGGAACGGGAGCCGGGCGCGCCGCCGGCTCAGGTTCGACTGATTTGACCGCCGGCGCGGGAGGGGCCGCGGGCGCAGGTGCGGTCGCGGTCGCCGCAGCTGACGCCGGCGGCTTAGGGGCCGCCGGGACCGCGGCGGGCGCTGGCGCCTTAGGAGCCGCGGGGGCCGGGAGCGGCGCCGGCGCCTTGGGGGCCGCTGGCGCGGACGCCGCGGCCGCGGCGGCCACCTTCGACGGCGGCGCTTCGGCGACGACGGGCGCAGCGGCGGCCAGCGGCGTCTCGGTTCGGCGCCCGGAAGCGCTCGGCGCCAGCAGAGGCGAGGCCTGGCTGTTCTCCCGCGCCGGCGTCAGCGCGCGGTTGATCTGCGATTCGACCACAACATCGTTCGGCCCGCCGATCATGACCAGATGCTCGACGTTGTCGCGCCGGACCAGGACCAGCTGCCGCTGGCCGTCGAGACTGAACGCGTCGACGAGGCCGAGGCGCGGCTGACGGGTCCGTCCGCCCGGAACGCGCAGCCTATGGGCGAATACCAATCGGTAAAGGATCGCCAGGACGATGAGCGCGGCGATGCCGCACGCCGCCAGGAACCCCATCTGAACGACCCGATTATCCGCGAACGGGAGCTGATCCAACCACTGCATGCCCAATCCAAAACTCCCCCGGCCGAGCGCGCCGCAACCTGCTCTTCAGGTTCAGCTTTCGAGCGGCTTCGCCGCGCCCCGGAGAAGCGAGATCGCCGCCGACCCAAGGACTGGGCTACAGCGCCGCCGGCGCTCGCGGGTCCCGCGCGCGCCGAATCCGTCCGGCGCCTGTGTGACATTCATAACAAAATGCGATCCCGTTGAAAACTGGGGCTTTCACCCCACTTTCGCGCAGGTTCGGCAGTTCGCCGTCGAGACATCGGACGCCGCCCATGGTAGCACACGCGCGACCGCGATCGACTCGGCGGGTTCGCGTTCGGCAATGTCCTTTCGGGGTTTGAGCCTCAAATGAAATCGGCGCCACCTCCTCCGGTGGACAGAATTGAGCGGACGGTCAATCCGCTCGCGCTCGCGATCCTCATCGTGTGCCTGGCCGGCGCTCTCCTGGCCCTGTGGCTTGCGCCGAGCGCCATCGGCGCGACACTGCTCACCTGGATGATCGTCATCCTCGCCGTCTGCGGCGCTTTCGGCTTGCTGTTGTTCGCTTTTGGCCTGTTGCAATTCCCGACCCGGGCAGCGCGCCTCGACACCACCAAGGCGATCGCCGACTCCAATCCGGACGGAATTCTGGTCACCGACCGCGAATCGCGGATCGTCTACGCCAACGACGCCTACCGCGCGCTCTCGGGGGCGCGCGCCGCGGGCGACCTGCGTCCGGTCGAGCGCCTGTTCACCGGCTCCCCCGACGTCTCGGAGTCGGTCTACCGGCTGTCCCAGGCGGCCAAGTCCGGGGCGCGGGCAAGCGAGGAGCTGCGTCTCTCGCCGCCGCCGAGCGGCGAGGGCGAGGTCGCCTGGTATCGCATTCGCGTACGCCCGCTCGAGGGCGCGGCCAAGGACGGGATGATGGCGTGGACGGTCTCGGACGAAACGCGCGACCACGACCGGCACGAAACCTTCTTCCAGGACCTTCAGCACGCGATCGACTATCTCGACCACGCGCCCGCCGGGTTCTTCTCCGCCGAGCCCGACGGCGCGATCGCGCACATGAACGCCACCCTCGCGGGATGGCTCGACTACGATCTCGCACAGTTCGGCGTCGGCCGGCTCAAGGTCGACGACATTGTCGCCGGCAACGGCGGCGCCATGCTGGCCATGATATCCGGCGGCCCGGGCGAAGTGACTACGCAGCAATTCGATGTCGACCTCAAGCCGCGCCAGGGCCGGGTGCTGCCGGTGCGCATCCTCCACAAGGTTGCCTTTTCCAGCGACGGGGCGCCCGGTCCGTCGCGCTCGCTAGTGATCAACCGCGCGCCGGGCGAGATCAAGGGCGAAGACCTGCGCGCCGCGGAAGTTCGATTTGCTCGCATTTTCAATTCAACGCCGGTGGCGATTGCGGCGGTTGACGCCGCGGGCGCGGTGTTGCGTCCCAACGCGGCCTTTGCGCGGCTTGCCCAGACCGCGCTCAAGACCGACGCCGCCAAGGGACGGCTGTCAATCTTCGACCTGGTCGCCGAGCGCGATCGCGCCTCCTTGGGCGCTTCGATCGAGGCGTCCGCCCAAGGCAAGGGCGAGATCGCTCCGCTCGACGTGTCGCTGGAGGCGGCGGGCGCCTCGCGTTCGGCGCGCCTCTTTGTCTCGGCGGCCGATCCGAAGACCGACGAGGGCGCGAGCGCAACCATATTCGCCCTCGACACGACCGAGCAGAGCACGCTCCGGGAGAACCTCGTCCAGAGCCAGAAGATGCAGGCGATCGGCCAGCTCGCCGGCGGCGTGGCGCACGACTTCAACAACGTGCTGACCGCAATCATCGGCTATTCCGATCTTCTGCTCGCCAATCATCGCCCGACCGATCCGTCCTTCCAGGACATCATGCAGATCAAGCAGAACGCCAATCGGGCGGCCGGCTTGGTGCGGCAATTGCTCGCCTTCTCGCGCCGCCAGACCCTGCGTCCGCAGACGCTGCAGCTCAACGACGTGCTTTCGGAACTGCAGATGCTGCTTCGCCGGCTGGTCGGCGAGACGATCCAGCTCGATGTCGTCTACGGGCGCGACCTTTGGCAGGTGAAGGCCGACATCAACCAGTTCGAGCAGGTGATCGTCAATCTCGTCGTCAATGCCCGCGACGCCATTAGCGACGGCGGCAAGATCACGCTGCGCACGCGCAACTTCCCCGCTTCGGAATGCCCTGAATTGAAGGAGATGGCGATCGTCCCGGCCGACTACGTGCTGGTTGAGGTCGAAGACACTGGCCACGGCATTCCGCCAGAGGTCCGGGCCAAGATCTTCGAGCCGTTCTTCACCACCAAGGACGTCGGCAAGGGCACTGGCCTCGGCCTGTCGATGGTCTACGGCATCATCAAGCAGACCGGCGGCTACGTTTTCTGCGAGAGCGAGCCGGGCGCTGGCTCGACGTTTCGCATTCTTTTGCCCCGGCGCCAGGGCGATGAGGCCGACGAGCCGGTCAAGAAGGAGGCGCCTAGGCCGGCCGCTGATCTCACCGGCCGGGGCGCGATCCTCCTGGTCGAGGACGAGGAGGCGGTGCGCGCTTTCGCCTCGCGCGCCCTCGCTTCGCGCGGCTATACGGTGCTCGAGGCGGAGACCGGCCTCGACGCGCTGCGGGTCGCCGAGAAGGCGGTCGAGCCGATCGACCTTATCGTTTCGGACGTCATCATGCCGGAAATGGACGGACCGACGATGCTGACCGAGTTGCGCCGGCGCGGATTGACCGCCAAGGTCATCTTCGTCTCCGGCTACGCCGACGACGCGTTCGCGCGCAACCTGCCGGAGGGCCAGGAATTCGTGTTCCTGCCCAAGCCGTTCTCGCTCAAGCAGCTCATCGAGACCGTCAAGGGCTTGATGAATTGACGAGCGCGGCCGCGCTCTGACAAACCTTGCTGACAGATCTTGCCGGGAGCCGAGCCGATGCGTTTTCAAGGCACCGCCACCTATGTGGCGGGCGAAGAGCTCAAGACCGCGGTCAACGCCGCGATCGCGCTCGAACGCCCGCTGCTCGTCAAGGGCGAGCCCGGCACCGGCAAGACGCTGCTGGCGCAGGAGATCGCCGGCGCGCTCGGCGCCCCGTTCATCGCCTGGCACGTCAAGTCGACCACCCGAGCCCAGCAAGGCCTTTACGAATATGACGCCGTTTCGCGTCTGCGCGACTCTCAGCTCGGCGACCCGCGGGTCTCCGAGATCGCCAACTACATCCGGCGCGGCAAGCTGTGGGAGGCTTTCGCCTCGCCCGTTCGCCCGGTGCTGCTGATCGACGAGATCGACAAGGCCGACATCGAATTCCCCAACGATCTCCTGCTCGAACTCGACCAGATGGAGTTTCACGTCTACGAGACCGGAGAGACGGTTAGGGCGCGCCTGCGGCCGATCGTCATCATCACCTCCAACAACGAGAAGGAGTTGCCCGACGCATTCCTGCGCCGCTGCTTCTTTCATTACATCCGCTTTCCCGACGCCGAGACGATGCACAGAATCGTCGAATTGCATTATCCGTCGATCAAGGCGCGGCTGGTCGAGGAGGCGATGCGGTCCTTCTTTGCGCTGCGCGAGATGCCGGGATTGAAGAAGAAGCCGACCACTTCGGAACTGCTCGACTGGCTGAAGCTCCTGCTCAACGAGGACATTTCACCCGATGCGTTGCGCGAGCGCGACGCCAAGAAGCTGATCCCGCCCCTGCATGGCGCGCTGCTCAAGAACGAGCAGGACGTGCATCTGTTCGAGAAGCTTGCTTTCCTGACCCGGCGCGAGCGTTAGGCGCCACCCCGCTTGCGATTCCCAAAACCGTCGCGCAATCTCAGCGCATGCGCCGGTTGTTTCTCATTCGCCACGCCAAGGCTGAACCGTCCGTTGGGCGCGACGACTACGAGCGCAGGCTGACCGATCGCGGCCGCGCCGACGCCCGGCGGGTCGCCGCGGCGCTGGTCGCGCGCAAGATGCTTCCCGAGGTTCTCGTTCATTCAGGCGCCGCCCGCGCCAAGGAGACTGCGGAGATTTTCGCCGGCGGTTGGGGAGGCAAAGTCGAGCTTGAAGAGGACGCCGGTCTTTACGACGCCAGTCTCGCCACTCTGCTCGACCACACCCGCGCGCTCGCAGACACGCACAAACGGGTGGGCCTCGTCGGCCACAACCCGGGACTCGGCGACTTGGCGACCGCGTTGACCGGCTCGGGCGACGAGCCGGAGATGCGCCGCCTCGCCGCCAAATATCCGACCGGCGCCGTCGCGGCGCTCGACTTTTCCGTCCGCCGCTGGGAGGACGTGGAACGTAATTCCGCGATTCTCGCGCTCTACCTGACGCCCTCCCAGCTCGAGGCCGGCGCGGACTGACGCCCACTGTCCAAACCGGCGGGCGCCGCCTAAATAGGCTCTCCGGTTTGCGCACGCGGAACTTCCCTTGCCAGGTTTTAGCGATTTCGTCTTCGAGGCGGGGCTCGTCGCCCGCTCGATCGGCGACTATTTCTCCGGCGGGGCGCTGCGCCTCGGCGTCACCGGCCTGTCGCGCTCCGGCAAGACGGTGTTTCTGACGGCGCTGATCAACAACCTGATCGCGGGGGCGCGCCTGCCGGTCCTCGCCGCCTCGGCCGAAGGCCGCATCATGCGGGCGCGGCTCGAGCCGCAGCCGGACGACGCAGTGCCGCGTTTCGCCTACGAGGAGCATCTTGCGAGCCTCTCGGGAGCCGATCGTCGCTGGCCGCAATCGACCCGCCGCATCGCTCAACTGCGGCTCACGATCGAGTTCGAGAGCGCCGCCGGCTGGGGCGCTCGGAGCTCGAGCCTCAAGCTCGATCTCGTCGACTATCCTGGCGAATGGCTGCTCGACCTGCCCTTGCTCGAAAAGAGCTACGCCCAATGGTCGCGCGAGACGCTCGCCGCAAGCGAAATCCCGGCCCGAGCGCCGCTCTCGGAAAAATGGCGCGCGGCCCTCGTCGGGCTCGACCCGCAAGCCCAGGCGAGCGAGGACGCGGCGCGGCAAATCGCCGAGCTCTTCACCGCCTATCTCAAGCGAGCGCGGGACGACGTCTATGCGCTTTCGACCCTGCCGCCCGGCCGGTTCCTGATGCCAGGCGATCTCGAGGGCTCGCCGGCTTTGACGTTCGCTCCGATCGCGCTCGCTGACGAGGCGGCGATTGCTCCCGGCTCCCTCGCGGCGATGATGGCGCGCCGCTATGAGGCCTATAAGGCGCATGTGGCAAGGCCGTTCTTTCGCGATCATTTCGCCCGCCTCGACCGGCAGATCGTGCTGGTCGACGCCCTTTCGGCGCTCAACTCCGGCCCTGCCGCCCTCGCCGATCTTGAGAACGCGCTCTCTGACGTCATGCGCGCTTTCCGCGCCGGCCGCGCGTCGCGGGTGGGCTCGATCTTCCGCCCCCGCATCGACCGCATCCTATTTGCGGCCACCAAAGCCGACCATCTTCACCACACGAGCCACGACCGGCTGGAGGCGATCCTGCGCGCCTTGACCGGAAAAGCGATCGCGCGGGCCGAAGGGGTCGGGGCGGAGATCGACGTTATTGCGCTCGCCGCGATCCGCGCCACCCGCGAAGCTGAGATCCGGACCGGCGGCGAGACCCTGGACGCCATTATCGGCGTGCCGGAAAAGGGAGAGACGATCGGGGGCGAGGTTTTCGACGGCGTTGCTGAGGCGGCCGTCTTTCCCGGCGAATTGCCGGCCGACCCGGACGCAATCTTCAAGGGCGATGCGATCGCGCTGCCCGAGGCCGACAACGACTGGCGGTTCGTCCGCTTCCGCCCGCCGCTCACTCAGCGCGGCGAGCCCGCCCCGCAGATCCGGCTCGACCGGGCGCTGCAGTTTCTGATCGGGGACCGTCTGGCATGAGCCAGCGCCCGCCCCGCCCTCGCGCCTTTCGCCTCGACGACCGGCGGATTGCGGTCGACGACGGACCCGCTCCCTATGCTCCCGAAGCCATCATTCGCTCTCAGCATGAGCCGATTCCTGTGGCTCCGCCGTCGCCGATCGATGAAGCGGAGCTCAAGATCGAGGCGGCGCAGAAATCGGGCCTCATCGCCCGCTCGCGCTTCTCGCTCGCCCGCCTCGCCTGGACGGGACTCGGCGGCCTCGTGTCGCTCGCGCTTGGATTGTGGGCGACCAACCTCATCGAGGGCCTGTTCGCCAAGGCCGAGTCGCTCGGAATTATCGGGGTCATCTTCGGCCTCGTATTCCTGACCGGACTTATCGGCGTCGCCGCGCGCGAGATGATCGCGGTCGGGCGCCGAACTCGGATCGCCGAAATGCATGTCGCCTTCGCCGAGGCGCGCGCCGCCGACGATCGCGCCGCGGCGCGCCGCCTCGTCGGCCAGCTCATCGCGCTTTATCGCGACCGCCCCGAGACGGCGCATGCGCGGGCTGAGGTCGAGGATGCGATGCGCGCGATCATCGACGGACGCGATCTCATCGATGTCGCAGAGCGGGCGCTGCTGCGGCCGCTCGACGACAAGGCGCAGGGCGAAATCGCGACAGCCGCCAAGCGCGTATCGCTGGTGACCGCGATCAGCCCGCGCGCGGTGCTCGACGTCGTGTTCGTTGTCGCCCAGATCGTGCGCCTCGTGAGGCGGATCGCCGAAATCTACGGCGGCCGGCCCGGCCTCCTCGGCCTCATCAAGCTCGCGCGCTCGATCGGCGCCCATATCGCCATCACCGGCGGCATGGCGGTCGGCGACAGCCTGCTGCAGCAGCTGGTCGGTCACGGGATCGCCTCGCGGATCTCGGCCAGGATGGGCGAAGGCGTGCTCAACGGCCTCTTGACCGCTCGGGTCGGATTGTCCGCCCTCGCGGTCTGCCGCCCGGCGCCGTTCTCGGTCGACAAAGCCCCCGGCGTCTCCGAGGTCGCGCCGTTCCTGTTCGGCGGCGGCGAGGGAGGGTGACGCATTCTCGCTTTCGGTGAGGTCGCGTGAGATGGGCGGAGGCGACCCGTTCAGACGTGCTATACGTGACCCGAGCGAGAGCGTCGGATGATCGCCGAGATTTCATCGCATCGAGAAGAACTGCGGGAATTGTGCCGCCGGTTCCATGTGCGCCGCCTCGACCTGTTCGGCTCGGCGGCGGGCGACGATTTCGATCCAGCGCGTAGCGATCTCGATTTCCTGGTCGAATTCGATGCCTGCATGCCCGAGGCTTTATCGCTCAAGAACTACTTCGGGCTCAAGAATTCGCTTGAGGCGCTGTTCGGCCGGAGCGTCGATCTGGTCGAGCCGGGCGCGATTCGAAATCCCTACTTGAAAGCGAGCGTGGAGCGCGCCTGTGAGCCCGTCTTTTAAGCGTGATCCCAAAGCCCTCGTTTGGGACGCGCGCGAGGCGGCCACAGCCATCGCCGACATGACCACGGGCAAGGGTTTCGCCGATTTTGACCGCGATCTCGTTCTGCGTTCGGCGGTGGAGCGCCAATTCGAAATTCTCGGCGAGGCGCTTAATCGACTCGATCGCCTGGATGCAACCCTCGCGGCGAAGATTCCCGATCTCCGCCAGATCGTGGCGTTCCGAAACATCCTGATCCACGCGGCTACGCTGTCATCGACCGCGCACGCGTGTGGAGGGCTGTGCAAGATGATTTGCCGCCTCTGCGCGCTACCTTGGACAAGCTTCTCGCAAAGCAACCGTAGCCGGCAGCGTGCAAGAAGCTCACTCCACCGGCTCGAGCCCGTCCGGTCCGACGCTCGCCAGCACCCCGGTGTGGACGTCGAACCAATAGCCCTTCAGGGCAAGCCGGCTGGCGGCCACCGCGTCCGCGATCCACGGGAAGGTCATGAGGTTGGCGAGCGACAGGCGCACCACCTCGGCCTCGATCCGCTCGAGCCGGCCCTCCGGCTTCTCACCCGCCGCCAGAACCGCCGGCCGGCCGATCTCGACCCATGAGGCGATGAAATCCTGCGCCTGCGGCGGCGCGCCATAGGCCATCGCCTTGACCCCGCCGCACTGCCCGTGCCCGAGCACGACCAGACGCGCGACCTTGAGCACCTTGACGCCGAATTCTAGCGCAGCGCTGGTGCCGTGATGGCCGGGGTCGGGGCTATAGCGCGGCACCAGCGCCGCGACGTTGCGCAGAACGAACAATTCGCCCGGAACGGCGCCGAACACCGTCTGCGGATCGACGCGCGAATCCGAGCAGGCGATGACCATTGCCTCCGGGCTCTGCCCCCAATGCGCCAAGGCCTCGTAGCGAGCCCGCTCGGCGGGCCAGATGTCTTTGCGAAATCGGCTATAGCCTTCGATCAGCGGGTCCATAGGGCCTCGCGGCGGTGGGCGGAGATATTGCGCTGCGATAGGGCGCCGGCGCGGACGGCGCAAGGATCACGGCGCATTACGCGGACGTTCGTGATCCGCCAACGAGCCGTCAGCCGACGGAAAGGTCACGTGGCTTGAGCGCGTCAGCGCGCGCATCGGGCGACGGAGTTGCGACGGATGTCGGCTTCCTGCGCATCTGAAAATATCCCTGTCAGCGAATTGGCGACAGAATTGTGCGGACTGGGAGGATTCATTCGCTGCTTATCCAGTCCTCGGACGACGTTAAATCCATTGTTGAAAGCATAGGCAAGAGATGATAGTGATCAATTCATGGAATTTAACGTACGATATTCGTCCAGATAAGGAAAGGACTTCAATGAAGACGCTCGGTCGCGCCGTAATTCTGCTAGCCTGCTACGTCTTTCCTGCATCTGCACAACAGGTTTATCATGGCTGCGTGCCGCCGCCGTCGACGTTCAGGAGTGTCTGGTATATCGACCCGGTGAACGGCAAGACCGCGGCCGCCGGCGGCAATGGCTCCCTGGCGCACCCGTGGAGCTCCTTGGAGGCCGTTGCCGCAGCGGTCACGGGCTACGCCTACCCGCTGCTTACGACCGCGCCCTATACGCATTTGAACGCTGCCAAGACCGCCTATGTGTTCGCCTCTGGCCCGGCGGCCGGACCGATCAAGCCCGGCGATGAGATCCTGCTCATGAGCGGGAACTACGGCAACGTCGGCATCTGTCAGTACGATACGGAGATTTCGAATTCGAGTTTCGTTACCGTCGCCGCCGCCCCGGGCCAGACGCCGGTGCTAAGCCAGCTTTCGCTCTGTTCGACCACCATGTGGGCGTTCGACGGCCTCAAGGTGCAAAGTCTCCAACCCGCCGCGACTAAACAATATATGGTCGACGTCAGGGATCAGGGCGCGTCCTATCCAACGTCCAACATTGTGTTCGAGAACATGACGATCTCGTCCCAGGACGATGTCAGCGGCTGGACCCAGGCCCAATGGGTCGCGAACGGGCGCAACGGATTTAACGGCCAGAGCAGCACCGGAGGCAATGATACGAAATGCATTTCAATGACCGGATCTCACATCAGCAACGTCAGGTTTGGCGCGGCGCTGACCGCCAACCTCACCCTCTTCTCAGGCAATGAGATCGACCATTTCGGCGACGACGCGATCGACTATGCTGCGAGCGACCTCAGCATTACGAAGAACTATATTCACGATAATTTGGTCATCAACGATGGCAATCATAATGACGCCATGCAGGGCGTGATTGGCTCCTTGCCGGCGGGCGTCACGGTGAACAATTTCTCCCACATCCTGATCGACAGCAACACGATCATCCGGCAGACCGACCCGAATATTAAGTTCCCCGCCGGCCTGCAAGGCATCGACGCCTTCGACGGGGAATGGACCGGCGTCACCGTCACCAACAATGTCGTCATAACCAGCGCCTGCTGGGGGATCGCGTTCTCTAGCCTCCACGGCGGTTTGATCGCCAACAATACGGTGGTGAATGACGGGCTTCTTCCTAGCTCTAGCGTATGCTCGCCCGCCGTGAGCGTCGGCGACAAAACGCATGAAGGCAACTCGAGCACCGCCAGCATTGTGCGCAACAATCTTGCCAACGTGGTCACGGTCTATAATCTCGACCCCGGCGTCGAAGCGGATCACAATGTCGGCATGGCGACCGCAGGGGCGGTGTTCGCCTGGTACGTGGGCGGCGTCGCAACGTATTACGGCAGTCCCGGAACCTATGGGAGCGCCAATATCATCGCCCCGGGCGGGCCGGAGGGTGAGTTTATCGACTTTAACCCCTCAGCCCTCACCTATAACGTGAAGCTCAAGGCGGGCGCGCGGGCCATCGGGGCCGGCGTCGTAACAGGCGCGCCGACCGTCGATATCCTCGGGGTCACGCGGACCGCTCCCTACGACGCCGGGGCGTATTCCTATCCCAACTGACGGTGGAGGCGTCGCGATCGAAATCACGCTGCATGGATCTCGCCGACGCGCTCCATCTTGCCGGCGCCACTGATGCGATGACGCCTCCGCCAGCTTGACCGCGTCCGCCGGCCGCCCTGATCGCAGCGGGAAGACCCGAATGACTGCAGCCCGATGATTAGATCCCCCGGTCGAGCCCAGTCACTATGGCCCGTTGCAACCATGTAACGGAAAGCGGCGAGCGCAATCGAGGCGTGGCGCCCGGTCATTTCCCACTGCGAGGATCCGGTGGAGGCAGATCCCATTTCGTTGTTAATGGGCGCCGCCGGATAGAGCCAAGGCCCGACCCCGCCGGGGCCGCGCAGGAGCGATCTCGATCGCCCCATCCACTCGGCTGGATTGGAACGCGCCGATCACCGGCGACCTTTTCGCATTTGCCTTTGGCTAGCGAAAGCGGGCCGGCCGAGGTTAGCCTGAGCGACCCGCCCAGTAGCGGCACGACAGCAGCGAGAACGACAATGATCCGTGTAGTCGCCGTCATAACCGCCAAGCCGGGCCGCCGGGACGAGATTCTGGCGGCGTTTCGCGCCAATGTCCCGGCGGTCAGGGCGGAGAAGGGATGCATCGAATATGCGGGGCACGTCGATGCGGCGGGCATCGGTCCGTTTCAGGCGAAGTTCGGGCCGGATGCTTTCGTCGTGCTCGAATCCTGGGAAAGCCCTGAGGCCTTGACCGCCCACGTCGTCGCCCCTCACATGGCGGCGTACGGAGCGAAGACCAAGGACTTGATCGCCAGCCGCGCGATCCACGTGCTGTCCGCGATCGACTAAATGAAGCCAAGGCCGCGCTTGCCGCGCGCTGGGGTGCTGACCCAGAGAAAGGCGGCGAGGGGATTACTTTGTCCGCACGTTGCGCGGGTCGAGCAAATGGTCGTCCTTCGCGTCAAGACCGCGATCCTTCAGCGCAAACAGAACGTACGCGTGAGGCGTCATGTTCGCGTCGGCGGCAAGACGAAGCAATTGCATATGTCCGATAGCGCTATAATTGACGTGTGGCGCGCCGGCGAAGGGGCGCATCGCGGAGCGTTGGGAGAAGCTTGCGGGGATTTGCGCTCCGAGATTGCCGATCGACGCCAGGCAGGACTTGTCGGCGTTGCGAGGCCCTTGCCGTCCGTTTCATCTCGAGTTGCGGAGAAAGCGCCTAAAAGATTGAAATTGCTTGCGCGGGCAGAGGCGTGTACCCAGCACAAACCTTGAACTGCCCGGATCTTCTCCTGCGTCGCTACCGCGGTAGGTCGTGCAACTCCAAGGCGAGAATCGCCGGCGACCGCGCTTCCGATCGCCCTCGCCGCGCGCCAACCCCTGCTTTCGCCTGCTTCGATCGCCCATGAAAGAGGCGGCGGCGGCCAGCCAAGTCCCGAGCAACGCCCTTGCGCGCCCGCTCTCTTTCGCGTATGGACCCGCGCCTTGAGAACCGCCCGGCTGTCAGGGCTGCCGTGGCGGTTTTTTCGCTCGCGCGAACGGGGCTCACCGCCCCGCCCAATGCCAAGAAGGCGTCAAGCCTTGAGGAGAGCCAAATGCCCAAGTTGAAGACCAAATCGGGCGCGAAGAAGCGCTTCAAACTCACCGGGACCGGCAAGGTCGTCTACGCCCAACGCGGCAAGCAGCACGGCATGATCAAGCGTACGGCCAAGCAGATCCGCGATCTGCGCGGCACGTCGGTTCTGTTCAAGACCGACGGCGACAAGGTCAAGAAATTCTACCTGCCGAACGGCTGAATCCTTTCCCGGAGAATTGAACCATGTCCCGCGTCAAAAGGGGCGTAACGTCCCACGCCAAGCACAAGAAGGTCCTGAAGGCCGCCAAGGGCTTCTTCGGCCGGCGCAAGAATACCATCCGCGCCGCCAAGGCCGCGGTCGACAAGTCGATGCAATACGCCTATCGCGACCGCAAGAACCGCAAGCGCGAGTTTCGCGCGTTGTGGATTCAACGCATCAACGCCGCGGCGCGCGAGCATGGGCTGACCTACAGCCGGTTTATCTCCGGCCTGGCCGCGGCGGGGATCGAGGTCGACCGCAAGGTATTGTCCGAACTCGCCATTTCGGAACCCGCAGCGTTTGCCGCGATCGTCGAGCAGGCCAAAGGGTCGTTGCCCAAGGCGGCGTAGTCTCCCTTTTCCGCTCGCGGGAGAGGGCCGGAGTGGGGCGAGAGGGCCCGTCGTCAGACGGGCGTTCTTACGAACCCCCTATGGCGCCGCCTTCTCCCGCATGGCGGGAGAAGAATCCGGGCGGCGCCTGCGAAGGAATAGGCCCGCCATGTCCGATCTCGCCGCCCTCGAAGGAGAGACGCTCGCCGCGATCGGCGCGGCGAACGACGAAAGCGCGCTCGAAGCCGTGCGCGTCGCGGCGCTCGGCAAGAAGGGGGCGATCTCCGCGCTCCTGGCCACCCTCGGCAAACTCAAGCCCGATGAGCGCAAGGTCCAGGGAGCGGCCATCAACGCGCTCAAGGACAAGGTCGCCGAGGCGCTCGCCGGCCGCCGCAGAGTGCTGAAAGACGCCGCGCTCGACACGCAGCTCGAGCGCGAAGCCGTGGACGTGACCCTGCCCGTCCGCTTGCCGGGGATCGAGACCGGGCGCATCCATCCGATCAGCCAGGTCATGGACGAGATTGTCGCGATTTTTGCTGACATGGGCTTTTCGGTCGCGGAAGGCCCGGACATCGAGACCGACGACTACAACTTCGGCAGGCTCAATTTCCCGCCCGGCCACCCGGCGCGCGAGATGCATGACACGTTCTTTCTCGCCCCGGACGCAGAGGGCGAGCGCAAGGTTCTGCGCACCCATACGAGCCCGGTGCAGGTGCGCACGATGCTCAAGCAAAAGCCGCCGATCCGCATCATCTGCCCCGGCCGCACCTATCGGCGCGACGCCGACCAGACCCATACGCCGATGTTCCACCAGGTCGAGGGGCTCGTGGTCGACGACCGCGCGACGCTCGCCAACCTGAAGTGGGTTTTGGAGGAATTCTGCAAAGCGTTCTTCGAAGTGCCGCACGTCGGCATGCGCTTCCGGCCGAGCTTTTTCCCCTTCACATCGCCCTCACTCGAGGTCGACATCCAGTGCCGCCGTTCGGGTGGGGAAATCCGCTTCGGCGAGGGCGACGACTGGCTCGAGATTCTCGGCTGCGGTATGGTCCACCCCAACGTGCTGTCGAACTGCGGCATCGATCCGCACGCCTATCAGGGATTCGCCTGGGGCATGGGGCTCGACCGGGTGGCGATGCTCAAGTACGGCTTGCCGGACCTGCGCGACTTCTTCGACGCCGACCTGCGCTGGATCAACCACTACGGCTTCAAGCCGCTCGACATCCCGACGTTGGCGGGAGGGTTGAGCGGGTGAGCGCGGGATAGGGTTTGGTAGATGGCCTGGATCAAGAATTTCGAGACGCGAGATGGACGGGGAAAGCTTCAACCGTCTCAAGTTGTTGGCATGGTCAAAGTCTTTGAGCTCACTGATGGCCGCCCCGTCGTGCAAATCGATACCAATGGATCAGCAGACAGAGCCAACCCCGGTAAGCAAAGCCAGACCATCCAACTCGGCCGCGAGGCGGCGAAAGAACTCTACGACATTCTTCGGCGCACCTACGATTTCAAATGAAGCGATGGCCAGAGACGAGTTGAAACAAAGTGCCTGAATAATGAAATTCACCCTCTCCTGGCTGAAAGACCACCTCGACACCTCGGCCTCGCTCGCCGAGATTGTCGACACGCTGACCCGCGTCGGCCTCGAGGTGGAGAGCGTCAACGATCCAGGTCGCAAGTATGATGGCTTCGTGGTTGCCTCGGTCATCGAGGCCAAGCCGCATCCCAACGCCGACCGGCTCAAGGTCTGCATCGTCGACGCGGGTGGCGGGCCGGTGCAGGTCGTCTGCGGCGCGCCGAACGCGCGCACGGGCATGAAAGGCGTCTTCTCACCGGTCGGAACCTATATTCCCGGCAAGAAGATGACGCTCGCCAAGGGCGTCATCCGCGGTGTCGAATCGAACGGGATGCTGTGCTCTGCGGCCGAGCTCGAGCTCAGCGACGATCACGAGGGGATCATCGAGCTTCCCGATGACGCCCCGGTCGGCGCCGCCTACGCGCGCTTCGCCGGGCTCGACGATCCGGTAATCGACGTCGCGGTGACGCCAAACCGACCCGACGCCACCGGCGTCGCCGGCATCGCCCGCGATCTCGCCGCGGCGGGGCTGGGAAGCCTGAAGACGCCGGCGCCGAAGTCGATCGCCGGCGCGTTCGACTGCCCGACCCGGGTCCATCTCGATTTCGCACCCAAGGATACGCATCTCTGCCCCGCCTTCGCCCTGCGTCGCGTGCGCGGCGTGACCAACGGCCCGTCGCCGGAATGGATGCAGAGGCGGCTCCGCGCGATCGGCTTAAGGCCGATCAGCGCGCTTGTCGACATCACCAACTACGTCACGTTCGACCGCGGCCGGCCGCTGCATGTGTTCGACTTCGCCAAAGTCGCGGGCGATCTTACCGTCCGCCGCGCCCGCGCCGGCGAGAGCGTGCTCGCCCTCGACGGCAGGTCTTATGGGCTCGACGAGAGCATGGTCGTCATCGCCGACGAAAACGGCGTCGAATCGATCGCCGGAATCATGGGCGGCGAGCATTCCGGCTGCGACGCGACGACACGCGACGTCCTGATCGAGAGCGCGCTGTGGGACCCGACGAATATCGCCCAGACCGGCCGCAAGCTCGGGATCATGACCGACGCGCGCTATCGATTCGAACGCGGCGTCGATCCCGAATTCTGCGTGCCCGGTTGCGATCTCGCGACCGACTTCGTCCTTTCGATCTGCGGCGGCGAGCCTTCGCCAATGCTGGTGGCGGGCGATCCGTCGCCGCCGCGGCGTTCGATCGCCTTCCCCTATGGTGAGGTCAAAAGGCTCCTTGGCGTCGACATTCCGCGCGAGGAGGGCGAGGCGACTCTAGCCCACCTTGGCTTCGGCGTCGCCGATGGAACGGTCATTGTCCCTTCGTGGAGGCCGGACGTCCAGGTCAAGGCCGACATCGTCGAGCAGATTCTCCGCATCGCCGGCGTGGACCGTGCGCCAGCCGCGCCCCTGCCCCGGCTCGACGACGGCGTGGCGAAACCGGTGCTGACGCTCATCCAGAAGCGCACGCGCCTCGCCAAGCGCACGCTGGCCGCGCTTTCGCTGCGCGAGGCGGTGACCTGGTCGTTCGTCTCCAGGAGCGCGGCCGAGATGTTCGGCGGCGGCTCGCCGTCGCTCGCACTCGCCAATCCGATCGCAGCCGACCTTTCCCACATGCGGCCGAGCCTCATCCCGGGCCTCGTCGCCGCCGTCGAACGC
This sequence comes from uncultured Alphaproteobacteria bacterium, assembly GCA_963765375.1. Classification (GTDB taxonomy): domain Bacteria; phylum Pseudomonadota; class Alphaproteobacteria; order Rhizobiales; family Beijerinckiaceae; genus Roseiarcus. Next base: position 75,766 of record CAVXVZ010000001.1, read on the forward strand.
AACGCGCGCCGGGCGTTGAGCGATGTTGCGCTGTTCGAAGTCGGGCAGGTATTTCTCGGACCGGGCGAAAACGACCAGCGCATGGCGGCCGCGGCGGTGCGGCGCGGCAGGGCCAAGGCGAACGGGGATGGCCGACACTGGAGCGGGGCCGGCCTCGTCGACGTTTTCGACGCCAAGCGGGATGCGATGACGCTCCTCTCCGCGCTCGGCGTGGGCTCGAGCGCGGTGCAAGTCGTCCCCGGCGGTCCGGCGTTTCTGCATCCTACCCGTTCGGCGACGCTGCAATTCGGGCCGAAGACCGTCATCGGCTGGTTCGGACAGTTGCATCCGAGCGTCCTGGAAGCGCTGGACGCCGATGGGCCGATCGTCGCCTTCGAGATCATCCTCGACGCCGTTCCCGCGCCGAAGGCCAGGCCGACAAAGACCAAGCCGAAGCTCGAGCGCTCGGATTTCATGGCGGTCGAGCGTGATCTTGCATTCGTGGTCGACGCCGCCGTGCGCGCCGGCGACGTGGTCAGGGCGGCGGAGAGCGCCGAACGCTCGCTCGTCGCCAAGGTCGGCGTATTCGACGTCTATCAGGGCGAAGGTGTGCCAGAGGGCTCGAAATCGATCGCCATCCAGGTGATACTGCAGCCGCGCGACCGGACCCTCACCGACGCCGAAATTGACGCTGCGATGTCGAAGATCGTGGCCGAGGTCTCGAGGCGGACCGGCGCCGCGCTACGGAGCTGAGGCTTGGCCGCGCGCGCCGCAGCAATTGCGCTTTGCCTCGCCGCCCTGGCGCCGTCCGGGCGCGCCTTGGCCGAAGACGATCCGTCCTGCGCCCAATATCAGGAGCCGATGGCCTACAACGCCTGTCTTGCTCGGCACGGACCTAAGGCGAACGCCGCCGGAGCGCATTCCGGCGCGACCCGGCGGGAACGCGCCGGAGTGGGTCGGGCCTATGAACGCGAGGCCCACGCGCCGGCGACCGGTTTCGGCCGCTGGCCGCATGCCCAGCGCGTCCATGGGCGCGTGCACATGGAGTTTAACGTCCGGTGAGCGCGGCGCCCGGGCCTGCGGAAAAGCGCAGGCGCCGCGCTCTATGCCCCGCGCGGTGGGAGATCGGCGCGGGGGCCGCGTTTCGCGCCCGGCCCCGGGGCGCGGCGACGCGGAATCGCCACATTGAGCCGACGGGCTTCACTCGCCCGCCAGGGCGACGGCGTCCAGGCTCGACCCGATCAGTCCACGGGCCGTCCCCGACAACCAAGCCCTTCTACACCGGCGGCGGTGCGGCTGGCTGTGATCCCGGTCACACTGGCGGCACTGACTGCCCGAAGGCGTGGATTGCCGCCAATTTCGCCAAACGAGCTGGACCTCTCCACAATTATGTCAGAACCCGGGCAGCCGCCTCTTGACGTTGCGGCCAAGGTCCGCCACCGTCCAGGTCAATCATCTGCGAATGCGATGACGTCACCCAATACGCTTGCGGCCCATCCCTGTTTCAAGACGCTCGATCCCGAATCTTGCCGGATTCTGGACCGCCATTGCATATGGCTAAGGACGTCGGCGGGCGCCTGGGTGGTCGGTCAGACGGCCGATGACCGCGACGTCTATTTCGTCATGACCGGCCGCCTGAGGGCGGTGCTGCACGGGGTGCGGCAGGATCTCATTTTCAACGACATGGAAGCGGGTTCGTTCTTTGGCGATTTGGCCGCTCTTGACGGCGGCCCCCGTTCGCTCAGCGTCTTCGCCGTCAACGATTCGCTGGTGGCGAAAATGCCATGCGCGGTCTTCGTCGAAACGGTGTTCACCCACCGCCCGCTCGGCGAAGCAGTCGTCGCGGCGCTGGTCGCGCGCAATCGCGCGATGACCCGCAGGGTCGGCGAACTCGGCGCGCTCGACGTTCGCAGCCGCGTCCACGCCGAGCTTCTTCGGCTAGCCCGTCCCGATCGCGACGATCCGAGGCGTGCGATCATCCACTCGCCGCCGAATCAGTCGGAGCTCGCATCGCGCATCAACACGCGGCGGGAGACCGTGTCGCGCGAGATCAACGCCATGGAGCGCGAAGGCCTCATCGAGCGCCGGCGGGGCGCCATCGTCATCACCGACGCCCTGCGGCTCAGCGCCCGGCTGGAAGCGGTGGTCACTGATTAGCCAGCGCTCTTTGCATCTGGATGGGGTCGGTTTTGCTCCTCATCAGCGGTCCGCGGCGTTAGTCCGGTCAATCCGTTTGGATTTCCTTGGCTCGTGGCCGAATCGCGCCGCAGCCATCCGCTCATGAGGGTTGGATGGTCTTGGATTTCCTTGGATTCTCTCGTCCGAATCGAGAGTTTTCAATGGGTTGCGCGGCTCGAACCGGGGGACGATTTTTCCTGGGGGTGAGAGGCGCCGGGACGGCGGCCCGCGGTCTTGGCATGAGGGGGGCAGGATTGTTCATGGGGGCAGCTTAACCCTAGTTTCTGATTTTCTGCAAGAGATTGTCGTCCGAAATGTTCCCCTTCGGTCGGCTCAAACCAAGAGCAAAGAACTCTAGCAGCCTGTCGGACTGAGTCCTTGCAGCTGGTCTTTGAAACCGGCCTACCCGCGTTGCGGCGGCGGTCGGCGCCCTGTTGAGCTTTGTGGGCGTTGCGATTGAGTTTGTTGGATCGGCGATGGAGCTGGATCTTCTCTGCGCCGGGGCGCCCCGCCTTCAATAGGCGGGGGCGAGGGCGAACATTCGCTTCATGTTCCAGGCCATGGTCACGAGGCTCCACTCGCCGCGCACTTTTTCGAGCCCGCGCAGTGAAAATTGACGGAACCCGAGCACGGATTTGATGATGCCGAACACCGGTTCGGGGGTCTGTTTGCGCAGGGCGTAGAGCGCCCGGCCTCGAGGCGTCTTCAAACGATGCGCCATCGCCTCGACCGGCGTCGGATTGTCCGGCGCGGCCGGCGCCGGCTCGAAGCGCTCGGCCAAAGGCGGATGGTGCGGCTGGCGGCCCATCGCGATCGCCGGTTCGATTCCCGCCTCTTCGCAAGCCTCGACATTGCCCGCGCTGAAATAGCCGGTGTCCGCCAGCAGAGTTTCGGCCTCGCCCAAGGCCTCGGGCAAAGCGCCGATCTTGCCCAGCATCGGCTCGACCTGGTTCTTGTCGTTGGGCGCCTGGACCACCTCGGTCGCCACCACCAGCAGGCTGCCGACGGCGACCGCCGCCTGCGCGTTGTAGCATTGATCGAAGCCGCCGCCGGCCACCGGCATGATGCGCGAAGTCTTCATCGGTCAGATTGACCTGATCGCTCGGCAGCGGCCCCTCGGGCGGCGGCTGCGGCGCCTTGCCGCCCGGCTTCTTGCCCGTCGCCGCCGTCTTGGCCGCGCGCGCCGCCATTTTGGCTTCATGTTCCGCCAATTCGCGCGCGTGGCGCTCCCTGGCGCGCGCCTCGATCTTGGCGCGCGCCTCGGCGATCTTGCCCAGACGCTCCTCGCGCCGCGCCAGTTCGTCGGGAATCGACATGCCGTCGGGAAGGTCCGCCGCGTCCGCCGCCTCGGCCTTGGCCATCAAATCGGCGACCTCGCCCTTCAGTTGCGCCTCGATCTTGCCCGCATGCTCATAGGAAAGCGCGCTGTGCCGGCTGGCGTTGGCGTGAATCTTCGTCCCGTCGAGGCCGATGGTTCCCATCTTCAGCACGCCCATCTCGCGCGCAAGCAGCAACACTTGGACGAACAGCCCCTCGATCGGTTTGAGAAAACGCCGGCGAAACGTCGCCAGCGTGTCGTGGTCGGGATGATCGTTGGCCGCGATGAAACGAAACGCCACCGAGTCATACGTCGCCCGCTCCAGCTTGCGGCTCGAAAACACCCCCGTCGCGTAGCCGTAAACAAGAAGACCCACCAACACCCTGGGATGGTAGGACGCCGAACCCGAGCCGCGATACTCGCCACTCATCGCGCGAAGGTCGAGCCCGTCGATCACTTCAACCACAAAGCGCGCCAAATGCTTCTCTGGCAGCCACTCGTCCACCGAAGGCGGCAGAAGATAACCCGTCTGCCGATCAATCGTGCGGAAATTGCTCATGCGCAGGCTCAAGGCGAATCAATGCCGCAATTCTAACTCGCCAAATCTCGCCTGTCCCTTCCAAACCGCCAACGTCCCGCTAAGTCCGACAGGCTGCTAGACCCTCGCCTTGTCCGCGAGCGTGCCCCACCAGTGCTCGTGTCGCGTCCAGTTCCAACCCGCGCTCGGCGACGGCGAGGGCAGGAGCCATATGCGGGTTTCGCCAATGCGGTCAGGCTGTTCCCCGAAGCCGGCGGCGCGGCCGAGATAGCGGCGCCCGGCGGCGAGGCTGGTAAACGCCAGCAGCCTCGGCTCGGCGGCTTCGATCTTGGCCTTGAGCTCGGCGCACGCCTGGCGGCCCAAGGCTCCCGGCGGCAATTCCCGGTCCATGCCGCTCACGTTCTTGGCGATGTCGGTGAGCCCCAGGCCCCATTGCGGCAATTGGCCGAATTCCTCCGGCTTCAACAGTCTCGGCGTCAATCCGGCGGCATGGAGCGCCGACCAGAACCGGTTCTGCGGATGAGCATAATAGGCGCCGCGGGCCGCCGATACGGTTCCGGCCGCAGTGCCGCAGAAGACAATTCTGAGACCCGGCCGCAACAAGTCCGGCAGCACCGGACCCCGGGCGCTCGCCAATCCGCGCATCAGATTGTCTGGTTGTAGGCCCCGACCTCGGGGTTCTCGCGCAGGATGCGGTCGAGAGCCTCGAACATCGCCCGCATGCCCGCTTCCGACGTCGGGCTCTCGACGACGACTGTCAGTTCCGGCTTGTTCGACGACGCGCGCACCAGCCCCCAGGCGCCGTCCTCGACCGTGACCCTTACGCCGTTGACGGTGACGAGCTCGCGAATGCGCTGGCCGGCGAGCGGCTCGCCTCGGGCATGCATTGTCTTGAACCGCCCGAGGACGCGATCGGCGACCTCGTATTTGACCTCGTCGGCGCAGGCGGGCGACATGGTCGGCGAGCCCCAGGTCTTGGGCAGGTCGCGATAGAGATCGGCCATCGACTTTTGCGGGTTCCGGTCCAGCATGTCGAGGATGGCGATCGCGGTGACGAACCCGTCGTCATAGCCGCGCCCGATCGGCGGGTTGAAGAAAAAATGGCCCGACTTCTCGAACCCGGCCAGGGCGTTCAGGTCGCGCACCCGGCGCTTGATGTGCGAATGGCCGGTCTTCCAGAAATCGACCCTGGCGCCATTGGCCCTCAGCGCCGGATCGGTCGCGAACAACCCGGTCGACTTGACGTCGACGACGAAGGTTGCGTTCGGGCGGCTCTTCGAGAGGTCGCGCGCCAGCATGACCCCGATCTTGTCGGCGAAGATCTCATTGCCCTCGTTGTCGACCACGCCGCAGCGGTCGCCGTCGCCGTCGAAGCCGAGCGCGATGTCGGCGCCGGTCTGGGTCACCGCCGCAGCCATCGTGTGCAGCATGTGCATATCCTCGGGGTTCGGATTGTAATGCGGGAAGGTGAAATCGAGATCGCAGTCCAGGGGAACGACCTCGACGCCTAGATCGCTCAAAAGCTTGGGCGCGAAGGCGCCGGCGGTGCCGTTGCCGCAGGCGGCGACGACCTTCAAGGGGCGCGTGAACTTCGGGCGCGCTGTCAGATCGGCGAGGTAACGGTCGGGAAACTCGGCCACGAACTCATAACCGCCGCCGGCCTCACATCCGTATTCGCCGGCAATGACGATGTCGCGAAGACGCGCCATTTCCTCCGGCCCGAACGTCACCGGCCTCGAGGCGCCCATCTTGACGCCCGTCCAGCCGTTGTCGTTGTGCGAGGCGGTCACCATCGCGACCGCCGGCGTATCGAGCGCGAACTGGGCGAAATAGGCCATCGGCGTAATCGCCAGGCCAATGTCGCGCACCTGCGCTCCGCCGGCCATCAGCCCGGTGGTCATGGCGAGCTTGATCGAGGCCGAATAGCTGCGGAAGTCGTGGCCGACGACGATCTCGCGCTTGACCCCGAGTTCGGCGAGGAGACGCGCGAGGCCGAGCCCCAGCGCCTCAGCCCCCATCAGGTTGATCTCCTGTTCGAAGATCCAGCGCGCGTCATATTCGCGGAACCCGGTCGGCTTGACCATCGGCCGCGATTCATAGGCGTACGTGTTGCGCAGAAGCTGCGGCGATGGCTTTGGGAACACGGAAGGCCTCGCAAGGGAACACCGGAAAGGAAAGCTCGACAGACGCTGCGCCGTCATCCCCGCCCTCGCTTGGGCTTGACTCTCAAGACGGCGATGCGGCCGTCATTTCGCGGGCGTCGAGGGACGCCCGTCTCCGACGGGCCAAGCGAAGCAACCCAGGCAAGCGTGGGAGGCCCTACGCCTCCTGGATCGCCACGTCGCCTCGCTCATCGCGATGACGGGAGTCTGAACGCGGCATGCTCTAGACGACAGGGCCGCGATAGACAACCGAGCCCCGATCTCGGCCCACGTCGCCTGGTGATGGAGGAAGACGCCGCCGCGATCTCTTATGCGCCGCTTCCGCGCGCACGCGTGGCTCCAGCCCTCGCTCGGCCAAGCTCGGTCCCGCCAAGGCGTCAACGGCACGGACAAAGACTTGCCACGAGGAATTCATACAACTAGCGTATGCATAAACCCTGGGCGGTCGGCGCTCCCGCTGGACCTGTCACAGTGTTTCAATTTGGCGCGACCCGGGGCGAGCCGGCGGAGCGATCTTGCTATACATTTTCCCGCGAATGAGCTACGGGGTTGCCGATACGCAAAAAGTCATTTCCCCAGGAGTGATAGGTCAAACGGGGCGGCCCAAGGGAAGCGCAAGATCGCTTCGGCGCATCGACTGACGGAGTTCGACCATGATATTGTCCGACCTGCGCACGACGGGCGTCCTGGCGGTCGTGCGGCGGGAGCTTCGCCCGCTGTTCTCGGAATTGCGCCGCCTTTACTTCAATAAGCTGTGGGGAATGGATATCGCGCCGGATTGCCGGATCTCGTTTTCCGCCAAACTGGACAAAGCCTATCCGACCGGGGTTCATATCGGCGAGAGCACTGCAGTGAACTTCGGCGCCTGCGTCCTCACCCACGACTATCCGCGCCGACTTCACCTGGACACCTGGATCGGTAAAGAATGTCAGATCGGCGCGCACAGCATTATCATGCCGGGGGTCAGAGTTGGCGACAATTGCGTCGTCGCCGTCGCGAGCGTCGTGATGAAGGACGTGCCGCCCAATTGCCTTGTGTCGGGAAACCCTGCGCGCGTGATCGAGAAAGGCATTCAGACCGGGCGATGGGGCATCATCAACCGCATGGTCCGCGCCGACTTCGGCACGGCTTCATCCGCGCCTGACGAAAAAGCGGCCTCATGAACCCGACAAGCGGCTCGATTTGACCGGCGCGCGCATCCAATGACTGTAATCGATTTGAGCGGCCGCGTGGCGGTCGTGACCGGCGCTTCGCGCGGCATCGGGCGGGCCGCTGCGGAAGCCCTGCTCAAGGCCGGCTGCAGCGTGGTCCTGAACGCGCGCCCCTCGAATGAGGCTTCCACAAGCTTCGCCGAGCTGGAAGCGGCCTATCCCGATCGCGTCGCCGTGGTCTACGGCTCGGTTGCGGACAGTGCTACCGCCGCGGCGATCGCGCAGAGCGCGATGTCGCGCCACAAACGCCTCGATATCCTGGTCAACAACGCCGGTATCCTTCGCGACGCGCTGATCGGCATGATTTCGGACGCGGAGATCGACGAACTCTTCAATGTGAACGTCATCGGCTTGATCAAGATCATGCAATTGGCCGCGCGCATCATGGCGCGGCGCAAGAGCGGATCGATCGTCAATGTCTCGTCGATTGTCGGGCGAAGGGGCAACAGTGGCCAGACTGTCTATTCGGCAACGAAATCCGCCGTCATTGGAGCGACCTTTTCAGCCGCCAAGGAGCTCGCGCCGATGAACATTCGCGTCAACGCGGTGGCGCCGGGCCTGATCGACACGTCGATGGTGAGATCCATCCCCGAGGACAAACGCAAGAACCTCGAGTTGCATATCGCGATGGGCCGGGTCGGCAGCCCCGAGGACGTCGCCAACCTGATCCTGTTTCTCGCCTCCGACCTTTCCTCCTACGTGACCGGGCAAGTCATAGGGATTGACGGCGGCCTCATCATATGACCTCGCCTTGCGCGCGTTGAGCGCCATCCTTTCACGGTCCGCGGAACGGACTTGCGATGCAGCGGAATTCGATGCGCGACTTGGACTTTTCATGCGGCGGACTTCTGCCGCTGATCGCGCCGCTTGAGCAGGCGCCGGCCGCTCGCGACGATCGCGGCGACGTCTGGCTGACGCGCGACGAGCTGCGCGCAGCGAGCCTTGGGCTCGCCGAAAACATCGCCTCCGAGAGAAAGAGGCTTGCCTTTCTCTTCTGCGGCAACACCTGCGAAACGCTGATCGGCCTCCTTGCCGCCGCCGCGGCGGGTCACGCGGTCGCGCTCATCGATCCGACGCTCGTCGAAGACAAGTTGAGCGCTCTCATCGAGGCGTATCAGCCGGAAGTCGTTCTTTCGACGCCGGACATCGGCGCAAGGCTGCGCGAACGGGCGGGCCTCTCGCGCTGGCGCTCCTACGCGTCGCCGGCGGGCGTCGTCGAATGGACCGCGACCGACGCCGCGGCGCGGCGCGTCGACATCAATCCCGCCTTGCAACTTCTTCTTTCCACTTCGGGCACCACCGGCAGCCAGAAATATGTGCGGCTGTCGGGCGACGCGATTGTCGCCAACGCGGGGCAAATCGCCGAAGCGCTTTCCATCGACGAGCGCAGCGTCGGGATCGCCCATCTGCCGTTGCACTATTCCTACGGGCTCTCGGTCGTCACGTCGCATCTGGCGGCCGGCGGCCGTATCTACCTCGTGAACGATTCGATCACCTCGCCGAGCTTTTGGTCGAAGATCGCGAATGTCGGCGGATCGCACTTCCCCGGCGTTCCCTTTCACTATGCGGCGCTCGCGCGCCTGGGCGCGAGCCTCGTCCCGGCTTCGGTCAAGGTGTTCACCCAGGCCGGCGGGGCGCTCGATCCTCGCATCCAGGCGAAGATCCACGACTGGGCGAGCCTGCGCGACGGCCGGTTTTTCGTCATGTATGGGCAGACCGAGGCGTCGCCGCGCATGACGACGTTGCAGCACGCGGATTTCTCGCGAAAGGCGGGGTCTGTCGGCGTTGCGCTTGCCGGCGGCCGATTGTCGATCGTTGACGATGAGGGCGCGCCGCTGCCGGCGGACGCCATCGGGACGGTCGTGTATGAAGGTCCTAACGTCATGCTGGGCTACGCGATGTCCAGGTCCGACCTCGACAAGGGCGACGAACTCAAGCGACGCCTCGAAACCGGCGACCTTGGGCGCCTGGATCCGGAAGGGTTCCTTTACCTGACCGGCCGCGCCAAGCGCTTCGCCAAGATCGCCGGATACCGGATCGGCCTCGACGAAATCGAACGGGAGCTCGTCGCCGTGTGCTCCGTCGCCTGCATCGACCTTGGCGAGAAGATCGCCGTCGTTCATGAGCAGGAGTCGGAAACCGCGCTGAAAGCCCGGGTCAGGGAGCTTGCCGCCAATTATAAAGTCCCCTCGTCGAGCTTCTCCCTATTGAAGACCGCGCAAATCCCTCGCGGCGCGAGCGGCAAGATCAACTACGCGCAGCTCAAGGAGAGCCTTCGTGTTTGAGCGTCTCCTCAACGAGCCGCCCTATTCTCTCCGTCAGTCGGAGAAGGAGGCGATCCTCATCGAAGGGCTCAACGAGCTCACGCGCTTCCACTATGAGAGGAGCCCGGAATATGCGCGGATTGTCGACGCCGCGTGGGGCGGGCTTCGGACCCATCGCGACATCGCGGACATCCCCTATCTGCCGGTCAGCCTGTTCAAGGAAATGGAGCTGAAAAGCACGGCCACGCCCTCGTTCGTGATGCGCTCGAGCGGGACGACGGGCCAGCGAACCAGTCGGATCGTCATCGACAACGAGACGGCGCGCCGCCAGTCCGAGGCGCTTGTCGCTTCGTTTCGTCCCATTCTCGGAGCCCGCCGGCTGCCGTTTCTTGCGATCGACACGAAAGACGTGATCAAGCCGACCGAACTCACGGCCCGCGGCGGCGGCGTCCTCGGGATGATGAAGTTCGGCGCCAAGACGGTCTTCGCCCTCGATTCGCAATTGGAGTTCGACAGGCGGGCGGTCGAGACGTTCGTCGGCGCGAACGGCAAGGACCGGTTTCTCATTTTCGGCTTTACGTTTCTGGTTTGGGACAAGCTATATCGGACCTTCGCCGACGGCGAACTCGACCTTTCGAACGCCATTCTCATTCACTCCGGCGGGTGGAAAAAGCTCGAGGCGCAAAAGGTTTCGAACGCCGAGTTCCGCGCCGCCCTGAAGCGGCGGTTCGGCCTTGAGAACATCTTCAACTTCTATGGCTTCGTCGAGCAGATCGGCTCCGTGTTCATCGAAGGGCCGGACGGATTGCTCTATCCGCCGAATTTCACCGACGTCATCGTCAGGCGGCCGCACAGCTGGGAGCCGGCGGCGATCGGAGAGGAAGGCGTGATCCAGGTCGTTTCGCTCCTGCCGCGGTCCTATCCGGGCCACAGCGTGCTGACCGAGGATCTGGGCGTCGTGGCGAGGATTGACGCTGGAACCGGCGGACGCTACGGCAAAGCCGTTCGCGTTTCCGGACGCGCCCCGAAGACGGAGCTGAGAGGCTGCAGCGACGTGATCGCGGCGTGAGGCGGCCAAGGCGGGTCAGATGCTGACCGAAGTCATCGCTTACGGCGCCGGCGCGCGCGAAGCCGCCATCGACGACCAGGCGCTCATGTCGAAGCTTGGCGAGGCCCGCCGACGCCTTGCGGCGCCTTTCGCCGCGGAGCGCGTCGATTTGATCGCGGGCGTGGCCGAAACACTTCTCGGCCCACGGCGATCAACCGCTTCCGGCCCCGCCGCTCATTTCGCCTTCTGGACGCGCCGCGCCGCGCTCTCGAAGCTCGCCGCGAGCTTCGCGGCCCGCGTGCCTGGGCACACCCTGGCGCGGCCGCGTGGCCTTGTCTTCCATCTGCCGCCGCAGAATGTCGAGACCGTCTTTCTCTATTCCTGGGTGCTCTCCTATCTGGCCGGAAACGCCAATATCGTCCGGCTCCCGCACGAGATCAGCGCTCGGATGCGGGCGATCGTCGATCTCTTTCTCGAACGTCTGCAGGCCTCGGGGGACGACAGCCAATTGTTCGTCCACTATCCGTCGCAGGGCGATCTCGGGGCGAAGATTTCCGCGCTGAGCGATGCGCGGGTTGTCTGGGGCGGCGACGCCAAGATCGCGCTGTTCGCGCCCCTGCCCTTGCGCAACGGCGGAAAGTCGATCTGGTTCGGTGACCGGTTCTCGTTCTCGACGATCAAGGGCGAGGCTCTCGACAAGCTGGACCGCCCCGCGCTTAACGCGCTCGCCAAAAAGCTGCACAACGACATTTTCGTCTTTGACCAGATGGCCTGCTCGTCGCCGCACGCGCTTTATGTCGTCGGCGACGCCGCGGTTCATTCGGCGGCGGTCCGGCGCCTGCTCGACGCTTCCGCGCTCGAATGGACGATGGACGATCCCGCCGGCCGGGTCGGGCACGCGATCGGCAAGATGACGGCGGCGTTCTACGCCGCGGCGAACGGGCGCGCCTCGTCCGTCCATTGGCAAAACACGCAGTTGACCAGCATCGTAGCGAGCGCGCCGCAGCGCCAGGACACGCGGGTCGGCGGGGGATTTCTAACCGTCGTGTTCGTCCGTTCGCTCGCCGAGGTCGCAGGCTTCATCCGCGACAGCGACCAGACGATCACCTATTTCGGCTGGGAGCGCGGCGAGATCGAAGCGGTCGCCGCGTCGCGCGCCGGGCCCGGGGTGTCGCGCTGGGCTCCGATCGGGACCGCGCTCGATTTCGATTTCATCTGGGACGGTTACGACATCCCGTTCGAGCTGACCCGCCTCGTCCGCGTCTCGTGATCAGGGCCGCCTATTGTCGCAGGATCAGCAACCCGTCGCGTTGCTCGACGCTGACCAGGCGCTTGAGAAAGCTCTCGCCGAGCAAATTCACTTCTCCCGCCTCCGGCGCGAGAATGAGGGCCTCGACGTCGTTCATATAGATGCCGCCGAAGCTGACGTGGGTAAGCACAGCGGGCGAAGCTTTCGACGTGCCGTTGGCGGTCTGGATCGCGCGCTCGCGCACTCCCGAGCGGGCGAGCCCTAGCCGCGCGGCGGTCGAAGCGGAGACGACGACATCGCTTGCGCCCGTGTCGACAAGCATCCGGACCGGCAACCCGTTGACGAGCGCGTCGGCCGCATATTGGCCCCGTCCGTCGGCCCGAAGCGCGGTCTCGCGAAACGAGAACACCCGGCGGCCGCGTCTTCCGCAGCGGCATTATCGGAAGGCGAGGGGACCGCGGCCGGAGCGGGCGCGGCGGCGACAGGCGCCGGCGCGGGCAGCCGCTCCAGGAGCGAGAATGAGCCAAGCAACGCCGCCGTGACGCACAGCGTCGCTACAAAGACCACCCGCCCAAACATTCCGCCTCCGCGATGGCGCCATGCCCGGCCACGGAGCATCCCGCTGAAACGCGAAGATCGGGTGAATCGATTGGCGCAATTTCGGAGCTTTCGCCCGGAGCTCGACCGCGCCATGACGAGAGCGGCGAGTTCATCACGGCGGGGCGACGATGGTCGCCCGGCTGCGGCCAAGGAAGCGGATCGCCAGAACCTGTCCTGCGATCGCCGAGCCGAGACGGGCGGAGAAATGCAACGGCGTGCAGTCGCGTATCGCCGCCAGCATGGAATGGCCAAGCGCGGCGTCGCCGGCCGGGCCGCCGCTCGACCGCGCGAAGACGATCCTCGGCTCGCCGATGACCGCGCCGTCCCGCGTGAAGCTGAGGCGAACCGTGACTTGATCGTCATCGTGCGGCGGACGCCAGCAGGCGGCGAGCCCTGTCGCGATGCCATGGACGCGGGTGACCGGCGTCTGCGCCTCGGCGCCCTGCCCCCGCGCCACAAGCGCCAGCGCCGCGATCCCGATCCAGGCAAGGCGCTGAACCGTCTGACGTAGCTGCATCGCGTCTTCGCCGCCACGCCTCACAGATAGCGGTTGAGCAGGTTCTCGTAGAACTCCTGCCGGCCCGACTTCGGCTTCGGCTCGATCTTCTCCTTGGCGACCCGCGCCGCGATCTCTTCCAGCGTCGCGCTTTTCTTCAGCATCGCCTGCGCCGCGGGCTTGTCCCAGCCGGCGTAGCGCTCGGCGCGGGCGGCGTCGAACTTGCCGTCCTCGATCAGATGCGCGGCGGCGACCAGCGCCGCGGCGCAGGCGTCGATCCCGCCGATATGCCCGAGCAGCAAATCGCCCGGATCGATCGACTGCCGGCGCACCTTCGAATCGAAGTTGAAGCCGCCCGGCGCAATGCCTCCCGACTTGAGGATGAAATAGAGCGCCGGCACCAGCTCGGGCGCACTGTTCGGGAACTGGTCGGTGTCCCACCCGGACTGGTAGTCGTTGCGGTTGGCGTCGACCGAACCGAGCAAGCCGAGCGACGCGGCGAGCGCAACCTCATGCTCGAAGGAATGGTGGGCGAGCACCGCATGGCCGACCTCGATATTGAGCTTGACCTCCCGTTCGAGCCCGAAGCGCTGCAGGAAGCCGAACACGGTCGCGACGTCGAAGTCGTATTGATGCTTGGTCGGCTCCTGCGGCTTGGGCTCGACCAGGATCACGCCCTTGAAGCCGATCTTGTGCTTGTAGTCGACGACCAGCGACAGGAAGCGCCCGAGCTGCTCCTGCTCGCGGCGCAGGTCGGTGTTGAGCAGCGTTTCGTAGCCTTCGCGGCCGCCCCATAGCACGTAGTTCGCTCCGCCGAGCTCGTGGGTGGCGTCGAGGACGTTCTTCACCTGCGCCGCCGCATAGGCGAACACGTCGGGATCGGGATTGGTCGCCGCGCCCGACATGTAGCGGGGATGGCTGAAGAGATTGGCGGTGCCCCACAGGAGCTTGACGCCGCTGGTCTCCATCTTCTTGGCGAAAATGTCGGTCATCCCGGCGAGGTTCTTGCCGAACTCGGCGAGACTTGCGCCCTCCGGAACGACATCGCGATCGTGGAAGGCGAAGAACGGAAAGCCGAGGGTGGTGAACATTTCGAACGCCGCGTCCGCCTTGGCGCGCGCGCCCTTCATCGTCTCGCCGTCCCAGGGCCGCTCGAAGGTCGGCGCGCCGAACATGTCGGTCCCAAGCCAGGCGAAATTGTGCCAGTAGCAGACGGCGGGACGCAGATGCTCGGCCATCGTCTTGCCCACGACCACGCGCTTCGGGTCGTAGTGACGAAAGGCGTAAGGATTGTCGCTCTTCGGCCCCTCGTATTTCACCGGCTCGATGTCGCCGAAGAATGGCTTGCTCATTTGGCTCCTCCCGAACAGCGGCCTGTTGGTAGCGTCCGGGAAGATGGTTGTCACCCCGCGAGCGCCGTGGACCGTGTTCGCTTTTGGCCGGGATCAAGCCTTCTCAAGGGCTTGCGTGTTCAATTCTGACACTTTCAAAGGATTTTCCGAGGGCGCGGCGAGCGCGAGCGGCGCCGCGGGGGCGGCGGGCAAAGCCTCGAGGCGCGGCTCGCGGCGGTAGCGTCCGTCGAGTCCGTGATAGCGATCAAGAGCGCCAATGAGCTTGATGAGCGGCGCGACCGCCTTCATGTCGCCGCGCTCGACCCGGCTGTCAGCCGTGCGCATCGCCCGCGTCAGCCGGTCGACCTGCAGATGGATATAGCGCTCCGGCGCATCGAGGCGGCGCTCTTCGATGACGCGGGCGACGTCGCGCCTCACCGTCCGCTCGCTGACCATGAGATGCTGTGCGACCTCGGCATAGGAATGGCCGGCGCTCACAAGCTCGAAACAGGATTGGCGCCACTCGATTCGCGCCATTTTCCGCGCCAGGCGCCTGCCGCGCACGGTCTCGCGAGTTCCTTCGGGCGGCGGGGAGTCAGTCATGAAGGTTCTCACGAATTCCATTAATCTGAAGCGAAGGCTACCGCAGTTCGGAAACTCTGTAAAGCAAAATCGCCTATTTTATGCCTGCCAGGAACAAGGTCTGTTTCGCCGGGGGTCCCCGGTGTAGGGTCATCGTGAAATTACGGCCAAATGGAACCGTCCATACGTGGCGCTCATATCGCGGCACATATCTTGGCAGAAGCGAATGCTCAGGAAGCGACGCCTCGATTTCATCGCCCCTTGGGCAAGCGTTCTGTGCGCAAGCGTTCTGTCTGCGGTCTCGGCGTCGGCCGACATCAGGTATGTGTTCAAGAGCGATCAGGGAAGTTTTATATACGATAGTCCCTCGTTTATTACCCCCGGCAACCTCCCTGCCAGCCTACTTGCAGAACACTCCGGGAATTTCGACGATGTGTTCTTTGGAAGTTCTGATATCACACTTGTGAACTCCACCTGCAAAGAAGAGGATACTTGTTTCGACGCCGCCTTTGGCTTGAGCGGCATTTTCCAAACTCTCGGCGATTACGTCGCCTCCGACGGCGCGACGCTTGCTATCTCCGAAGTCTCGAAGGGCGCACCAATTCCGGAGCCTTCCTCATGGGCCTTGCTGGCGGTTGGTTTCGCCGGCCTCGCCTTCGCGAGGAGCCGCATCCGAGTAGGTGCGGAACGACTTTCCGAAAAACACCGCAGCACGTCCCGCCAAAATCCGGCGCATTCGTTCGAGTGACCGGCGAGGATTCTGATGGCCCAGTTAATAACTTTCGACGAAGCAATAGAGCGAAGCGACGCTAGGCATCGAGAAATACTTCTAGGAAATGGATTCTCTATTAGGCACTTCAGTTACAGAAATTTGCTCGAAGAGACGGAATTGGATGAATCTGATCCCATAAGGGAACTGTTTTCTAAACTTGATACCTATGATTTTGAGGCGGTGATTAGAGCTCTTGATGACGCTACGTTAGTTGCGTCTGCGTATGGAGATAAAGATCGTTCAGATCGGTTCAGCGTCGACGCAGTTCGAGTTAAGGAAGGTCTTGTTCACGCAATTCGCGGAACTCACCCAGCTCATCGAGAAGACATAGCCGACCTAATTCCTCGTTGCGTGGATTTCTTGAAGCTTTTTGCCAATATATTTACGTTATGCTATGACCTACTGATCCGAAAAGATTTCAGGACGGGTTCGGCTTAGGAGTCGAGGACCGTGGATTTCGCGGCCCATTCAAAGTCGGTGCATATTGTAATGTTTTCAATCTACATGGCGGGTTACACCTTTTTAGAACTGAACTTGGCGACGTAGAAAAAAGACTGATGGGTCATACCGGGGTCATTGACGCAATTGCTGAGACAATAACTAAAGAGAGCCGGCTCCCAATTTACGTTGCTGAGGGTAAAAGCATCAACAAGTTAAGGAAGATATATTCGATCGAGTACCTAACGCATTGTTATGAGAGACGAGAGGAAGTAGTGGAGAATTCTTTGTATACGGACACTTGGCCGACCAAAACGATGCACATGTCTACGCGGCATTATTCCGGTCGAGAATAAATCATCTATATTTCTGCGTGCACAGGCCAACTGCTGATATAAACGCGCTTGATGGGGAACTGGCCCGCTATCAAAAATTATACGAATCTCAGATTCAATTATACATTAGTTGATGCCGAGACGGCCCAGGTCTGGGATCGTTAGCGGAGCATAAAAGGAGCATGGCCCGATAGCAGGCCGGCAAGTCGCAGCGCCCCCGGCCTCCAATTAAGCCTGGAAATCCCGCACGAACCGGGTCAGCGCCGCAAGTCCGAGCGCGCAGTCTTCGAGCGTGATCGATTCCAGCGGATTGTGGCTCACGCCGCCCTTGCAACGGACGAACAGCATGCCGGCGGGGCAGAGCTTGCCCATCGCCATCGCGTCGTGCCCGGCGCCGGACGGCAACAGGCGCGGCGAAACGCCGACCGCTTCGACCGCCGTCTTCAAGCCGGCGATGATGGCGGGATCGCAGGCGAAGGCATTGGCGTCGTGCGTCTTGGCCACCGCGACCTTAACCCCGCGCGCAGCGGCGATCGCGGCGATGCGCGCCTCGAGGTCGGCGAGGGCCGCGGCCCGGCGTGCATCGTCGGACGAGCGAATGTCGATCGAGAACTGAACGTGACCGGGGATGACATTGGTCGCGTCGGGCCAGACGTCGAAGCGGCCGACCGTGGCGACCAGATCGGCCTCGCTCCGGGCGCGCGCCTCGATCATGAGCGCCATCTCCGCCGCGGCGGTCAGCGCGTCGCGGCGCAAGCGCATCGGCGTCGCGCCGGCGTGTCCGGCGACGCCGTCGACCCCTACGTCGAGCCTGGTCGCGCCGTTGATCGCGGTCACGATCCCGAGCGGCAGCCCCTCGGCCTCGAGGGTCGGTCCCTGCTCGATATGCGCTTCGACGAACGCGGCGACGCCCGTCCGCCGGATCGACCCCGCCGTTTCCGGATCGCCGCCGAAAGCCTGGAGCGCCTCGCGCATCGAGACGCCGCCGGAATCCCTCTGGTCGAGCGCATCTTCCGGATAAGTGCCGGCGAGCGCGCGCGAGCCGGTGAGCGTGGTGCGAAAGCGAACGCCTTCCTCGTCGCCGAAGGCGACGATTTCGACCGCATGATCAAGCCGCTCGCCGCGCTTGGCCAGTTCCTCGACCACCGCAAGCGCAGTCAGCGCGCCATAATTTCCGTCGTAGCGCCCGGCGTCGCGCACGGTGTCGATGTGCGAGCCCAGCATGAGCGCGGGCGCGCCCGCGCGCCTGCCCTCGTAGCGCGCCGCCACATTGCCTGCCGCGTCGATCGCAGCCTCGAGCCCGGCCTCGCCGCACCAGCCGATGAAAGCCTGCGCGGCTCGCCGATGCGCGTCCGACAGGAAAAGTCGCGTCAGCCGTCGCGGCTCGTCGCTGAAGGCCGCGAATGCGTCGAGTCTCGCCATCAGCCGCCGGCCGGCGGCGAGATCGGCGTCCAATGTCTGGGCGTCCATCAGTTTTGCGCCGTGTCGAGCTTGAGCCAGCGCGCGAGCGCGGCCCGCTCGTCGTCGGTCATGCCGCTGAAGTTGTTTGGCGGCATGGCGTGGGTCAGAACCGCCTGCAAGCGGATCGCCGGCGCGAAACGGGCGATGTCCTCCGGCGTATCGAGGAGGACGCCCTTCGGCGCTTCGCCGATCCAGTCCATCGGCTCAGGCGCGTGGCACATCATGCAGCGCAACTGCACGATGTCGACCACCTCCTGCGGCGGGAGCGGCGGGTCGAAATTGGCCTCGGGAATCGAGAGCTGCGTCAGCCTGACCGGAAGCGGGGCCAGCCCCATGAGCGAGCGCATGCCGGGCGAAGCGGTCGCGGCGAATCCGAAGGCGCAAAGGACGGCGACCGCCGCTGCCCCCCATGCCCACCACGGCGCCCGGTCGTGATCGAGATGCCAGACGTTGTAGAAATAGCGCACCAGCGCACCGGCGACGATGACGCAGGTGACGATCGCCGGAATGGCGCGCGGATTGGAGAAGGTCGACGGGTAGTGGTTCGACAGCATCAGGAACAGCACCGGGAGCGTGATGTAGTTGTTGTGGGTCGAGCGGATCTTTGAGGTCTTGACCCAGCTTGGATCGGGCTTCTGCCCGGCCACCAGCGCGGCGACGCTTTTGCGCTGGTTGGGCATGATGACGAAGAACACGTTGGCGGTCATGATCGTCGCCATCAGGGCGCCGGTGTGGATGAGCGCGCCGCGTCCGGAAAAGAACAGAGTGAAAACCCAGCTCGTCGCCACCACATAGCCGAAGCCGACGACGGCGAGCAGCGGCTCGTTGTTTCCGAGCGGCGAACGGCACAGGAGGTCGTAGACGATCCAGCCGAGCGCCAGCGCAACGATCCCGATCGCCGCCGCCTGCCAGGGCTCGAGCGCCATGACCGCCGGATCGATCAGAAAAAGCTGCGATTGGCCGTAATAGACCCAGCAGAGCAGCGCAAAGCCGCTCATCCAGGTCCAGTAGGACTGCCACTTGTGCCAGATGAGGTGCTCGGGCAGGGAAGCAGGGGCCAGCAGGTATTTGTTCATCTCATAGAATCCGCCGCCGTGAACCTGCCACGAGGTTCCAGCCAGCGCCGGATCGCCGCCGGCCTGCTTGCGCAAGGAGGCGTCGAGATGCATGAAAAAGAACGATCCGCCGATCCAGGCGATCGCCGCGATCACGTGGAGCCAGCGGATGAGCGCCGAGCCCCATTCCCAGCCGAAGGTCTCCAGAGCCCCCATCAACCTCGTCTCCTCCGGGCGAGAGGATCGCGCCGGCTAAGATCACGATAAAGGCGGCGGCGCGGTTTGGGTAGGGATGCGAGCGAGCGTCTTGCGCCGGGAGCGCCGGACGCGACCGCGACGAGCCAATCAAGGAATTCGCCGCTCGCCAATGGCGGCTTGACCTGATAACCCGCCTTTAACCCTATCAGAGTCTTAATCGGCCGCGAGAAAAGCAGGCTTTTCCGGCGTCCGGCAAAAGCCCCAGTTTCGGCCGATTTACGGCGCAGACCCCGGCCCGATCCCGTTTTCCCGCCATGGCCGCGCGGTTCGCCGCCCAACAAAAGGTTGCCTCCTCGATGAATCCAGCCGACGTAGCCGCCGCGGCCGCAACTCCGGAAACCAGCATCTTCGAGATGTTCTGGTCGGCCCACATCGTCGTCAAGGCGGTGATGCTGGGCCTGTTCCTCGCTTCGCTCTGGTGCTGGACGATCATTTTCGACAAGACCCGCCTGTTTCACAAATTCAAGAACGAGATGGAGAACTTCGAGACGATTTTCTGGTCGGGCCAGTCGCTTGAAGAGCTTTACACGTCGCTCTCGAGTCAGCCCAACAACAGCGGCGCGGCGGCGCTGTTCGTCGCCGCGATGCGGGAGTGGAAGCGCTCGTTCCAGCAGGCGGCCGGCTCGTTCCGCGGCCTTCATGCGCGCATCGACAAGGTGCTCGACGTCTCGATCGCCCGCGAGGTCGAGCGGCTCGAATCGAATCTTCTGGTCCTGGCGACGATTGCTTCGGCCGGACCGTTCATCGGCCTGTTCGGCACCGTGTTCGGCATCATGAACTCGTTCCAGTCGATCGCGGCGTCGAAGAACACCTCGCTCGCCGTCGTTGCGCCGGGCATCGCGGAGGCGCTGCTGGCGACCGCGATCGGCCTCTTCGCCGCCATTCCGGCGCTGATCGCCTACAACAAGCTCCAGGGCGACGTCGCCAAGGCCCAGGCGCGGCTCGAGAGCTTCGCCGACGAGTTCTCGTCGATCCTGTCCCGGCAGATCGATCATCATTTGTCGGTCGAAAAGGTCTCCTGAGGCGAACGGAGCGACGCGATGGCCACCACTCCTATCGTTGTTGGGCGGAAGAGCGGTCGCGGCCGGCGCGGCGTGCCGCGTTACGGCGCGATGGCGGACATCAACATGACGCCGTTCATCGACGTGATGCTGGTGTTGCTCATCATCTTCATGGTCGCCGCGCCTCTGCTGACGACCGGCGTCTCGGTCGACCTGCCGCGGGCGAGCGCGACCGCGCTCAACGTCGACCGCAAGCCGATCGCGGTCTCGCTCAACGAGCAGGGTCAGCTTTACGTCATGGACGAGCCGATCGCCGACGCCGATCTGGTCGCCAAGCTTCAGGCCGCGTCGCAGAGCGACGTCGATCAGCGCATCTATCTTCGCGCCTCGAAGGCTGTGCCCTACGGGCGGGTGGCCGAGATCATGGCGGCAGTCACGACCGCCGGGTACAAGAAGGTGGCCCTCGTCACCGAGCCGATCAAACAATAGCCCGGAGCGGCGTTGGACGAACGGCGGTCATATTCGAGTTTTGCGGGCTCCGCCGCGCTCCACGGCGCGGTGCTGGCGCTGCTCTTGCTCGGCTTCGCCAGGGCCCCGAGATTCGCGGATAGTCCGGAATCGATTCCGATCGAGACGGTATCGTTGAGCGAGCTCAACCAGATCATGAACGGCGAGAAGGACGCCAAACCCGCGCCACAGCCTGCGCCCACCCCGCCCCAGCCGCCTGCGGACTTGCGCGCGTCAGCCGAGTCGACGCCGCCGCCGCAGCCCGCGCCCACGCCGCCTCAGCCGCCCAAAGCCGAAACTCCGCCGGCGCAGCCCGCGCCGCCGCCGCCTCCCAAGGCCGAAGCGACAACGCCGCCCGAGCCCGAGCCCATGCCGCCTCAAAGGTCCGAGCCGCCGTCCCCGCCCAAGGTCGCCGTCCAGGACCCCTCGGTTCAGCCGCCCGTGCGGCCGAAGTTCATCGACGCCTCGCAAGAACGGCCAAAGGAGCCGGCGCCGGAGAAGCCGAAGCCGGCGCACAATTTTGATCCGAACACGATCGCCAAGCTCATCGGACAGAGCAAACCGTCGACGCCTGCGACCGCCTCGACCCTGACGGCCGCCATCACGCCCCAGGGACTGCCGCATCACGACGCGCCCCACATGTCGATGTCGATGGCCTCGGCGCTCGACGCGTGGCTGACCGAGAGCTACCTCAATTGCTGGACGCCCCCGCCCACCACGCCTGAGGGCGACACCTATGTCGCGGAAATCAGGGTGATCTTCAATCCCGACGGTTCGCTGTCGGGGCGCCCGGTTCTGCTCAATCCGCCGACCGACCGGGCCTGGCGCGCGCATGCGGAAAGCGCGATGCGCGCGGTCCGGAAATGCGACCCGCTGAGGGTCCCCGCCGAATACATGCCCTATTTCGAACAATGGAAGGTTGAAACCATCCATTTCGATCCCCGAGAGACCCAAGGATGACGGCCGCGCCCCCACGTCGCCGCGCCTTGGCGCCTCCATGAGAACCAAAAACGAGAGCTGACGCCCATGCTGTTTTTTTCCAGGCCGATCGCAGGACTTGCGCTCGTCGCGGTCGCGGCTGGCGCCTATGGCTACGAGCGCCTCCCGCGCAATCCGTCGCGGTCCGAGACTGGATCCGAGGCGGCGTCGAAACCGCCGCCGCCCATCGTCGTGGCGATCTCTGCGCCGAAGGCGGCCGCCGCGGTCGAAGCGCCGGCGCGCATGACGTCGGCGCAGCAGGCGGGCTTCGAGACCTGGCTCATCAAGACCTATCTCGGATGCTGGAAGCCGGCGCCGCAGCCCGCCGAAGCCGATCCCTACGTCGCGCAGGTGCGCCTAGCCTACAATCCGGACGGCTCGCTCGCCAGGCCGGCGAAGCTGGTCAACCCGCCGTCCGACCCGGCCCTCAGGCCGCAGGCGAAGAGCGTCATGGCCGCGGTGCAGACTTGCAACCCGCTTCCAGTGCCGGTCGAGTATCGGCCGTTTTACGAGCAATGGAAATCCAAAACCATCCACTTCAATCCGCAAGTCGCCGGTCGATGACGCCGCCCGCCGAACTGCTTTTGTTGTCCCGCGAGATCGCCCGATGAATGCCCTCCGTTTCGTTTCCCGCCGCTCCGCTCTCTCGACCATTGCGTTCGGATTGATGGCGCTCGCTGGCGGGGCCGCCTACGCCGAAGGCGACATCTACGTTCACGCGGGCGCCAACTTCAAACCGGTCACGATCGCGGTGACGCCCTTCGCGGGCGAGAATGCGGGCGACAAGATCAGCGGCGTCGTCGCCGCGGATTTCGCCCGGTCGATCTTCCTTCTGCCGCTCAACCCCGCGAACTTTCCCGAAACCATCGCCAATCCGGATGCTGCGCCGAACATGGACGCCTGGAAGTCGTCCGACGCCCAATTCGTGCTGACCGGACGGGTGCTGCGTCCGGACGCTGGCCGGGTCACCGCCCAATTCCGGCTGTGGGACACAGCGACCGGCGAGCAGGTCGCCGGCCAGCAGTACACGACCGAGGCGGCGAATGGCCGCCGGGTCGCGCACATGATCGCCGACGCGGTGTTCACGCGGGTGACCGGCGAAAAGGGATTTTTCGATTCGCGCGTCGTCTTCGTCGATGAGACCGGTCCGAAGGAAAGGCGGCGCAAGCGGCTGGCGATCATGGACATGGACGGCGCCAACGTGAAGTCCCTCGGCGGCGGCGAAGAGCTGGTCGTCACACCGCAATTTTCGCCGTCCGCCCAGCAGGTCGCCTATATGTCGTTCGGCGCCGGCGACCCCAAAGTGACGCTGCTCAATCTCGAGACCGGGCAGCGCGAGTCAGTCGGCAATTTCCCCGGCATGACTTTTGCGCCCCGCTTCTCGCCCGACGGACAGCAAATCGTGCTGTCGCTCTCGGACGGCGCGAGCACCAACCTCTACACCATGGACTTGCGCTCCCGCTCCACCACCCGCCTCACCGAAAACTCGGCGATCGACACTTCTCCGACCTATTCGCCCGACGGCGCGCAGATCGCCTTCGAATCCGACCGCGGCGGATCGCAGCAGATCTACGTCATGAGCGCCAGCGGCGGCCCGGCCAAGCGGATCTCGTTCGGCGAGGGCCACTATTCGACGCCGGTCTGGTCGCCGCGCGGCGACCTCATCGCCTTCACCCGAATCAAGGGCGAATCCTTCGGCATCGGGGTGATGAAGCCCGACGGCTCCGGCGAGCGGATCCTGGTCGAGGGCTTCCACAACGAGGGGCCGACCTTCGCGCCGAACGGCCTCTACGTCATGTTCTTCCGCGACTCCGGCGGCTCGGGCGGCCCCAAGATCTACATGACCGACATCTTCGGCCATGCCGAATTTCTCGTGCCGACGCCGAGCTACGCCAGCGATCCCTCCTGGGGCCCGCTGATGAATTGAGGCGATCGGCGGTCCCGTCAAAGCCGGCCTGCGCGCTAAGCCTAAGTCCGCCCCTTCCCGCGCATGGCCTCGAGACAATCGAGGAATATCCACAGCGGTCGCAGAATCGGCGATTCGACAAAGGCCTCGCTGCGCGGGAGTTCGACCGCAACCTCATGCGCCGGATCGCGCTCGATCGCCTTTCGATAGAGCCGCCACGTCGCGTGCCCGAGGACCGGCATGACGACGGCGAGGCCGAGGAAAAGCGGCAGCGAGCCGAGAATGAGGGCCAGCGCAACGATGAAGCCCCATAGCGCGACGGCGAGCGGATTGGCGCGGGTCACGCGCAGCGAAGCCTCGAGCGCGGGGACAAGGCCAACGTCCCGATCGAGCATCAGCGGGAAGGAAACCACGCTGATGCAAAGCGCGAGCGCGGCGAAGCAAAAGCCGACGACCCCGCCCACGACAATGAGCTCCCAACCGCGATTCGTGGTCAGCACGTCCGTAACGAAGGGAAGCGCCGCGGCCGGGGGATTGGGTCCGTAGAGCCAAACGTAGACGAGCTCGGCGGCGAAGATCCAGGCGGCGAAGATCGCAAGCAGGAGCAGGCCGAACGCCAGGATCGAGGGCAGCGCGGGCGAGCGAAAGACCGCGAAGGCGTCGCGCCCTCTCACCGTGAGCCCGCGCTCGCGCCGGCGGCTCATCTCGTAGAGACCGATCGCGACAAACGGCCCGATCAGCGCGAAGCCCGCGGCGAGCGGAAAGACAAGATGCAAGGCGCTGGTGAATGAAGACATCGCGACAAGCACGATTCCGGCCACCGCGTAGAACAATCCGACGAAGGCAGGATAGGTCGGCAGCGCGAGGAAGTCATCGAAGCCCTCCCTGAGCGCGGCGAAGCAATCTTGCGGCCCGATGCGACGCACTTGTGGCGGCGCGGCAAGCGCCTCGGGGCCGAAATAAACGTGGAAAGCCGAAGTCATGGCGGTTCCTCCATGCAATCACGCCGGGCGGGATTCGGGCGTCAGCCGGAGGAGGAACGTAACGTCGCGAAGTCTCGCGCGGGCTCTTTGAGTGGCAGGCTACTCCCGTGCGCCCGGCCTGTCATCCACAATCGGGGGGATGGCGCCCAGGCAAATTCTGGTCCGACCCCGCGGGGACGCTCGACCTTGTATTGTGTCACGTGACATGTTACATAGGACAATGGGACGGCATGATTAGGTCGATCCGCCACAAGGGATGAGGCGGCTATTCGAGGATGATGAACGACGCGGATTGCCGCCAGACATGGTCGATCGGATCCGGGTGATGCTCGGTGCGCTCGACGCCGCTGAACGAATCGAGGACCTCGATCGGCCGAGCTTCAGACTTCATCCGCTAAGGGGCGATCTCAAAGGTTTCGGTCGCTGACGGTCCGCGCGAATTGGCGGGTTGTCTTTCGATTCGAAAATGGCGAGGCCTATGACGTCGACTTTATCGACTACCACTGAAATAGACGGATGCACGCTATGCCGATGAAAAATCCCCCGCACCCCGGGGCGGGGCTGAAGGACGATATTGAGGCTCTCGCCCTTTCGGTCGCCGACGCCGCAGCCGGGCTGGGCGTTACGCGCCAGCAGCTCTATCGGGTTATCCGCGGAGAAAGCGCGATCTCGCCGAACATGGCGATCCGACTCGAAAAGGGGATCGGCGGGACTGCGGAAGGTTGGCTGAGAATGCAGGCGGCTCACGACTTGGCGCGGGCGCGCGGGCGCGAGATCAAGGTGACGAAATTCCAGCGTCCGCCCGCTCCGGAGGCTGCGTGACCCGGTCCGACTTCACGCGGGCGGCCGGAACAAGCGCTCTCCGATGAACTCGCCCTCCCGGACGCCGGCGGGGCAGGCAAACAGGCCGCCGCCGGTGTGGGTCGTGAACTGGTTGAGGGCGTCCAGTTTCGACATATTGCCATAGATCTTGATGAAGCCCGCGCGCGGATCGCGCTGGTAGGCGACGAACATGAGCCCGGCGTCGTAGAGCATCCCCTGGCGCCACGGCGGCCAGCGCTCGGCGGTAAAGCTGACCCCGTCATTGTAGGAATAGGACCGGCGCAGGACTTGGGCGCCGTCGTTGACCGCCGCCGCGCCGAGCCGCACATGGGCGTTGTCGGCGATCAGCGGGTTGCCGTCCTTGTCCACGCGATCGAGGTCGAGAGGATCGTTTTCACCGGACTTGCCGATCGGCGCCCCGGAAGATTTGTGCCGACCGATCACCTGCTCCTGGAAGTCGACTTCGGTTCGGTCCCAATGCTCGAGCGAAATCCTGATCCGCCGGACGACCATATAGCTGCCGCCGCGCATCCAGTCCGGGCCATCCTCGCCGACCCACACCACATCGTCGAACCCCCGCGGAGCATCGGGGGTGGCGGGGGCACCGCCGAGCGCAGGATTGACGGTCCCGTCCTTGAAGCCCATCAGGTTTCGCGGCGTTTCGCCGGGCGAGGTCTGTGGCTGGAAGCCCGTCTGCGCCCACCGGATCTGCGCCGCGCCGTAGGAGAGCCGGTCCAGCTCGCGCACGGCGTGAAACGCGACCTGCGGGTCGTCGGCGCACGCCTGCACCAGGATGTCGCCGCCGGTGCGCGCGGGCTGCAATTGGTCGCCGTTGAATTTCGGCAGGTCGACGAGCGCGTCCGGCCGCCTGGCGGCGAGACCATAGCGGTCGACGCCGTTCTTCACGAACAGCCCCGGGCCGAAACCGAACGTGATCGTCAACCGCGACGGCGGAAGGCCCAGCGCCGATCCGCCGTCCGGCCCCTCGATGCTGACATCGTCGCCCAGCGGGCGCGCGGTCTCTCCCGCAGTCATCCGCTGCGCGGCGTCTGTCCACAGCCGCAGCATCATCGTCACCTCGTCGACCGTCTTGGCGACGAGATCGAAGGCGACAACGTAGCTGTTGGTCTGCTGGGGCGTCGCGATGCCGCCCTGATGCTGGCCGAAGAACGCTTCCTTGAGCGCGCCGGCCGGAGCTTCCGGCGTCGCGGCGCGCACGACCTTTCCCAGTCCGGCGCCGGCCAGCAATCCGCCGGCGCCTGCCAGCAGCCCGCGCCGCGACGGGCCGCCCCTTATCGGATGGAAGGGGCAGCTCAACGCGCGATCACGAGCGTGTTCGAACTCGTCCTCGACGAAGTAGAACCCGTCGCCTGCCGGCGTCATGGCGATGCCGAACAGGTCGCCGCTGCCCGGCGGCTTTTGCGCCTTGTTCGGATCGATCCACCGCGCCTTGATCTGGTCGCCGCTGACCGGATCGACTTCCACCACCTGGCCATTTTTGGCGTTGACCACCAGGAGATGGCCGTTCGGAGCCGTCGTCATCGCCAGCGGCGTTTGCAGGAGGCCATCCTTGGTCACCGTCCGGCCGACGCCGGCGCTGTGGTCGCGGGTCGTGGCGTCCCAGATCGCGCTGATCCGGTTGCCGGTCGCATCCGAGACGTAAAGCGTATCGTTGGCCCCGAGCGCAAGGCCGGTCGGCCCGACCAGGAACACGTCCTTGTTCGGCTGCGAGCCGAAGCCGCTGCCGACGACGGTCTGATCGACGACCGCCGGCGGCTTGCCCTCCGGGATCGAGAGCTTGATCCGCAACACCGTCGCCTCATTGACCACGCGCGGATCGCCTTCGGGCGACCCGACGCCAAACCCCGCGTTGCTGACGAACAGGGTCGCGGCATCGCCGTTGTCGATCACCGCCATGTTTCCCCACGGCATGTTGATGTTGTCGCCGGCGATCGTGCCGGCGACCTTGCCATTGGAGTCGAGGATGATGAGGCAGCCCGCGCCCCTGGTGGCGGTGGTGCCGTCGGCGCTCGGCGCGCTGCCGACGATCACCCAGCCGGACTTCAGCATGGTCATCGCCGTGGACAGGCCGACGCCCCCGGGACACCCCGCGAGATCGCGCGGCAGCGCGGCGAAGGTGGTGAGCTTCTTGGTCGTCGGATTGTAATCGACGATCGTCGTGCCGAGGCCCTGCAGATTGCCGCCGTCGTTGAAATTGGTGATCAGCACATCGTCCTTCTGGACCGAGCCTGCGGAGACCGGCGCAACCACGATCGCGTACGGGTTCTGATCCCCGTTGTCGGGGACTGTCGTGGACAAGGTTGTCTGCCGGTGGATTCCATCGAGGAAGCTGGCCGGCTGGGCGGCCGGCAGCGCGGGCTGCGGCGTTGCAACCGCCAACGCCGCCCATGCGCCGAGGGCCAATGCGTGGCGGCTGTCGCGCGAGGCCATGTCGCGATGTCTGCTCATATCAGTCTTTCCTTGACGGTTGGGACGAAGGCGCGCTTGGGAAGCGTCCGCGATCTGGCGGCCGGCGCCGAGACGAGGTTCTCGACCCGCAGGAGGGGAGCCGCGCGCGAATAGGCCATCACCGGGCCTTCGACGCTGAGCCACACGCGGGCGCCCTGCTCAGGCGCCATGTGGCCAGCGACGCGCGCCGTGACCGGCTCGGCCACCCCCTCCAGCGCCACGGCGATGCTGGCGTCGTGGCCGTAATAGGTTACGGCGAGAACCTGCCCTTCGGCGGCGTCGGGTCTGGGGCGCACATCGAACCGAATCTGCTCCGGCCGCACCATGACGTCGGCGGGCCCGTCCGGCGCGGCGCGCGCAAGCTCAAGGCGACCCAGCGCGCAGGTGGCGGAGCCTGCCTCGACGACGCCCGGCAGCAGCGCCGCCTCGCCCACGAATTGCGCGAGCGCCGCATCCGCGGGCTGGCGATACAACTCTTCAGGCGGCGCGACCTGCGCCAACGCGCCGTCGCGCAGCACGGCGACTTCGCGCCCCATGGACAGGGCTTCCGACTGGTCGTGCGTAACAAGAAGCGCGGTCGCTCCCGCGGCCCGCAAGATCGCCGCCACGGCTTCACGGGTTTCGATCCGGAGGGAAGCGTCGAGCGCCGAGAAGGGCTCGTCGAGGAGCACGAGCTTTGGCCGCGGCGCGAGCGCGCGGGCCAGCGCGACACGCTGTTGCTCGCCGCCCGAGAGCTCGTGAGGCCCGCGGGTGGCGTAAGATGCGGGAAGGCCGACGCTTTCCAACATCGTTTCGGCCTTGAACCGATCACGGCGCTGCCGCGGTGGGAGCCCGAAAACGACGTTCGCGGCGACCGTGAGGTGGGGAAAGAGCGACCCCTCCTGCGTCACGTAGCCGACCTGCCGCCTCTCCGGCGGCAGGTGAAACCCCGGACCGGAAACCTGCCGGCCGTCGATCTCGATCGTCCCCAAATCGGCGCGCTCGAACCCGCTGAGCAATCTCAGAAGCGTCGTCTTGCCGCTGCCCGACGCGCCCAGAATTGCAAACAGCGCCCCCGACGGCGCCACGAGATCGACCCCGCGCAATATCGGCGTCCCGCCAAAGGCCTTGGTCAGCCCCGAAATGCGCACCTCAGCCATCGTCAGGCCCGAACCGGAAATGCGGCGGCGCCGAAACGGTGCGCCAGAAGCCAGGTGGACAAGAGCGAGATCGCCAACATCATCGCCGCGAACGGCGCGGCCGCGGCGAAGGCGAGCGACGTCGTGTTGGCCCAGACCTCGGTGGCCAGCGTGCGCGTGCCGATCGGCGCCAGCAGGAGAGTCGCCGTCAACTCGGTGGCGACGAAGACGAACACCATGGCGGCTCCCGCTCCGACCCCCGGTCCCGCCAGCGGCGCGAGGATCCGGACCGTGACCGCGAACCACCCGAGCCCCAGCGAGCGGCCCGCCTCCTCAAGCCCGAGCTGGACCTGCGCGAGCGCCGAGCGGACCCCGACCAGGGCGAACGGCAGGAACAGAATCGCATAAGCGATCACCAGCAGCGCCGCGCTTTGATAGAGCGGGCGGACCGCCTGCACCGTCAGCGAGATGAACGCCAGCGCGACGACGATGGCCGGCACGCCCTGCGCGAGATAAGCGACCCGCTCGAGAGCGATCGACAGCCGGCTCGGGTAACGGGTCGCGAGGTAGGCGAGCGGCGCCGCAAGCACGACGGCCGCGGCGGCGCCGGCCAGTCCGTAGCCGACGGAGGCGAGCGTTGCGTCGAAGAGAAGCGGCCAGGATGGCGCGACCGGCGACGTGGCGGCCTGAGCGTGCTGCATCAGCCAGTAGCCAATCATGCCGATCGGCACGCCAAGCGTCGCCATCGTCAGCGCCGCGAACGCCAGCAGAGCCGGCCATCGGATCCATCCGAGACCCACGGGCGCCGCGATCCGTCGCGCGCCGGAGCCGACGCGCGCGTAGCGCGCTTTTCCCCGCACGTTCAGTTCTGCGACCACGCAGACGAGACACAAAGCGATGAGCACAAGCGCCAGCAGCGAGGATTCCGGACCGTCAAGCCCCGTCCGGTACTGGGCGTAAAGTTCGGTGGTGAAAGTGCGAAAACGCAACAGCGCGAAGGCGCCGAACTCGATCAGGACATCGAGCGCGACCAGCAACATGCCGCCGTAGAGAGCCGGACGCAGCTGTGGCGCGACGACCCGGAAGAAGCATCCCCAGGGGCCGTGACCAAGCGACCGCGCGCTCTCCTCCAGCCCCGGGTCGAGTCCGCGCAGCGCCGCGGCGACGGGCAGAAAGACGAGCGGATAATAGGCGCACGTGACCACCAGCAGCGCGCCGCCAAAATCCTGCAGCCCGTTGCTGAGCGAAACCCAGGCATAGCTCGAGATGAATGGCGGAATCGCCAGCGGCGCGACGGCAAGCACAGCCCAGACCTTCCGGCCTGGAAGCTCAGTCCGCTCGATCAGCCAGGCCGTCGCAGTTCCGATGGCGGCGCAGGTCGCCGAAGCGGCGACGACCAGTCCAACCGTATTGACGAGCAGGCGGCCGACCAGCGGACGCATCAGCAAATCAACCGCGTTTTGCGCGCTCACGCCGGCCGCCTGAACGATTGTCGCAACGATCGGCAGGAGAACGAGCGCGGCGGCGAGCGCGGCGGCGCCGATCAAACCGAGCGGTGCGCGCGCCCCTCGACTGGTCCGGGCGAGGCCAAGGCCGAAGCCGCGCTCAGCGACATTCAGGTTGGCGACCTGGGACATCAGATCAGGCCCGCCTCGCTCAACAGCGCGGCGGCGTCGCGATCGTCGCCGATCTGCTTGAGGGTCAGAGAGGGAGGCTGCAATTCGCTCGTCGGTCTCAAAATCGGGTTCGCGGCGACGCCGGCAGCCAGCGGATATTCGAAGGTGATGTTCAGTTTCGACACCAGCTCCTGAGCAGGTTTGCCGACCAGGAAGGCGAGGAACTTCTGCGCCGCGGCCTGGTTGCGTGAACTCTTGAGCACCGCGGCCCCGGAGACATTCATCATTCCGCCGACATCGCCGCCGGCAAAGTGGTGAATGGCGCTCTGCATCTTGTCGGCGCCTTTCTCCATGCGCAGCCGCGCCCAATAGTAGCTGTTGATGATCCCGGTCGCGACCGCGCCCCGGTCGACCGCGGCGACGACCCCTTCGTCATCGTCGAAGATCATGGCGTTGTCGCGCAGGCCCTTGAGCCAATCCAGAGCAGCGGGACGCCCTTTCATCGCCACGACCGCCCCGACCAGCGGCAGGAAATCGGCGTCGGTCGGCGCGATCGCGACCTTGCCCTTCCACTCCGGCTTCGCCAGGTCGAGCAGGGAGGCGGGCAGCGCCGCCTCCTGGATCATGCCGGTGTTGTAGGCCAGCACGTTCTCGCGGGCGAGAACGCCGACCCAGTCGCCGGCGGACCCGCTGTCCTGGGGCGGGACGCTGGCGAGCGTCTCCGGAGCGACTTTCGCCAACAGTCCCTTCTCCGACAGCAATTCGAGCTCCGGCGAGTTCTCGGTGAAGAAAACGTCCGCGGGCGAGGACCGTCCTTCTTTCACCAGTTGGCTGGCGAGCTCGGGAGCTTCGCCCGAGTGAACCTTGACGTCGATCCCTGTCTCCTTGGTGAACGCCTTGGTCAGCAAGTCGACAGTCTGCTCATGCTGGGCCGAATAGAGCGTGAGCGAGGCGGCGCGCGCGCCGGCAGCGGCGATTGCGCCCGCGCCGATCGCGGCGGCGGAAACGAGGAGAACCAAGAAAAAGCGCGGCATTGGAGATCCTGACTCCGGCTCGGGGATCGAGCCTCCTGATCGCGGATTTCCCGTTAGCAAGGCGACGCCGACCGGACAAGAATGACGCGTGAAAATTAGAAACGCTTCAATTTGAAAGGGTTTCAAATCGGAGGCCGCGCGGGCGGCCGCGCCACCCCGCAAAGGGCAACCCGCGAATTCTGCGGAGCCTGCCGCCCCCGCTGCGGAAAAATTAACGATTTCTTCCGATTCCGGCGCCGGTATCACGAATTATTCCGCGGCGCCCAAGAAACCCCTTGCGCCGAGGCGCGATTCGAACAAATAGTGCCTTGCCCAATACGCACGTGCCTGTGGTCGTGTGTCGGTCGGCGGGGATCTGGACAAGAGGCCAGTCAACCGCCCCTGGAAGACCGGCAGCCGGAGGCGAACCGGCGAACCCCGCCAAACGGGGGACGCGACTTGAAGCAACGACGGACCGGGCTTTTTTGGTCTCTGCCGGCCCTCCAAAGGTCGGCGCCCAAAGAGGCTTGTCTATCTTGCCGGGCGTGCGGACGGGAAATTTCCTCGTCCAAACGATGGCTTTGATCGCTTAGGCCCTGAAACAGGCCGAGGCGCATCATGGCTACGGCGCAGCAGCTGATTGCTCGCGCGCCTTCGCTGGCGGCTTCCAAAAGCCGTCGCCGGAGTCGGGGGCAGTCGCGTCGGCGGGTCAACGACTTCGCATCGCGTCTCCAACGCGCGGCGCGAAAAGTCGCATCGCCGGCGAATCCTTCATGTTTCCAGGCGCGGAAAAACCGCGCGCTTGGGGGATGGCGCTCATGACGGAACGGATCAAGGAATTCCTCGCCCGCAACCGCGAGGACGGCCCGCGACTCGTCGTCGATCTCGACGTCGTGCGCGAGAATTATCTGGGCTTCTCCGGCGCCCTGCCCGACACCCGCGTGTTCTATGCGGTCAAGGCGAACCCGGCCCCGGAGATCCTCGCTTTGCTCGCCGGGCTCGGCTCGTGCTTCGACACCGCCTCGCTGACCGAAATCGAGCAGGCGCTTGCCGCTGGCGCGACGCCCGACCGGATCAGCTTCGGCAATACGATCAAGAAGGAAAAGGACATCGCCCGCGCCTACGCGCTCGGCATCCGCGTTTTTGCCGTGGATTGCGAGGCCGAGGTCGAGAAGATCGCGCGCGCCGCGCCGGGGGCGAAGGTGTTCTGCCGCATATTATGCGACGGCGCGGGCGCGGAGTGGCCCCTGTCGCGAAAGTTCGGCTGCGCGCCGGATATGGCGGGGCGAGTGCTGGAACGCGCCTATGCGCTCGGTCTTGTCGCCCACGGCCTATCGTTCCACGTCGGCTCGCAGCAGCCCAACCCGCGGATGTGGGACCGGGCGCTGAAAGTGTCGGCCGCAATATTTCGCGACCTGGCCGAACGGGGCGTTCAGCTCGCCATGATCAATCTCGGCGGCGGCTTCCCGACCCGCTATCTGAAGGACGTCCCGGCGATCAAGACCTACGGGCAGACGATCTTCCGCGCGCTGCGCCGCCATTTCGGCAACCGCATCCCGGAGACAATCATCGAGCCCGGCCGCGGCATGGTCGGCAACGCCGGCGTCATCGAGGCCGAGGTGGTGCTGATCTCGAGGAAGTCTGACGAGGACAAGAGCCGCTGGGTCTATCTCGACATCGGCAGGTTCAACGGGCTCGCCGAGACGATGGACGAAATGATTCGCTATCCGATCCGCACCGCCTTCGATGACGACGCGCTCGCGCCCTGCGTGGTCGCGGGGCCGAGCTGCGACTCGGTCGACGTGCTGTACGAGAAGGAGCCGTATCTCCTTCCGATCTCGCTCGAGATCGGGGCCAAGGTGCTGATCGAGGGAACGGGGGCTTATACGACGACCTATTCGTCGGTCGGCTTCAACGGGTTCCCGCCGCTGAAGTCGTATGTGATCTAGACCTGATTTCGGGCCGGCTGATTCGCCGGCCCGAGCGAAGCTGGCTCGCCAGGCGCGGGGCCTTTCTCGCAAGCGCCGCTTCAGCGGTGATCGCGCTTGCGACGTTCGCTCTTGTCAGGACGAGGCCGGTTCCACTGGCTTCTGGCGGGCAACGCGGCGAGCAAACGCCTGGATTCGCCGTTCAAGCCGGCAGGCCAATCGCGGCTCTCGCTCGAGCGGGTCGATCGGAGCGTCGTCATTCGGTCGTCATCCGGCCATTGAACTCTTGACCGGTCGCTGGCTCTCGCGCGACTAGACTATAGTCGGGCCAATCCGGCCGCCAGCTTCGGCCCGCGCCGACTTCCCACCGAATTTGACAAGTTTTCTTGCGCGATCTAGGTATTTATCCCTACGCTGCGGGCGAGGGGATGGCAAAGACCCTGGGGGGCGTCCCATTTATCGACTGGCTGCGGGCTATTGCCCCAGCCATAGTCATGTGGGCACATCTTGGGCCTATGACTCTATGGCTATTCGGAAACCCGTGGCTCCCCTGGGCATGGTCGCAATCTAGTTTCGATACACTCCACATTATGGAAGGCGGCGGACACCTCGGCGTACTTCTGTTCTTCCTCGTCAGCGGCTTCATCATTTCTTACGTCGCCGATCAGGAGACCCGAGCCGAGTTTGCGACCAAGCGTATTTTTAGAATATTTCCCATGCTATTCTGCGGGGTCGCTATTGCGTTTGTGTTGTCTCGGCTGATTCCAGGAGAGCTTTTCTCGTTTCGAGACCTGGTTTTGAGCGCTTCGCTTCTCGACCATCTGTCTACTACACAGAAATTATTGACGGTAACCTGGTCACTGATTCCGGAGGTCGGCTTTTACGCACTGATGATTGCTTTTTTCGACCACATCACGCGGCGCCCTGTCAATTCGACATATGTCCTTATCGGCGGCTTGTTCGCTCTCAAGTTGTGCTGTGTCGGGTCTTTGGCGACACCGTGCCCGCCGTCTATTTCCTCAAACAGGCCCTTTTTATCATGGTCGGGCGCGCGGCCTATTTGGTCTGGTCTGGTCGCGCATCGAGAGCGAATGGCGCTATCCTGGCGGGCGTCGCAATATCGGCGTTGGCCGCGAGCGATTTCCTTACACCGTACAGCCGATCGCAGCTTTTCAGCGCCGATTCGGTTGCTTTCTCCTGGGCTTATGCTTTGGCGATATTCTGCGCAGCAATGATGCTTGTCAGTCTCCGCGCGCCTCCGATATTCCACTTTCTTAGCAACGTGTCGTACTCGACCTATCTCCTGCACTTTCCAATCGGAAAGGTTCTGATTTTCTTTCTTGCGCCGCTCATCGGCAGTTCATGGGCAATCTTGGTCGCTGTGACCGCGGTTTACGGTGCCTCGTATCTGACCTATCGGACGATTGAGGTCCCCGGCCAAAGAATCGGTCGCGCGGTCATATCCGCACTCGGCTATTCCAACGTCGTGGCAAGCACCACGCATTGAGTCGGCTGACGTGATCCTGTTGAGTGACGGGCCAGTAGAGAGGCGCGAAGGCTTCGGGGATGTTGAGGCCGGGGCCCGCCACGTCGTCGCGCCGCCGCTGCGATGGTCGCGCTAGACGCCGGCTGCTCGCTGATTTCGGTCGCTCGTTTGGAACAAGACTCCGATGAAACCCATGCTCCGCGGCGCGACAGCCCTCGCGACAATCTTCGCCCTTATTGGACCCGCTTTCGCGGCCGCCATGCCGCTTGTGACGACGCAGCCCGATCCGAGCGCCGACGTTGCGCCCTATTTCGTCGCCGACAGCGACCCCCGCTGGACGGATTCAAGCTGGTCGGCGCAGGACATCGAGCTCCTTCGCCGGAAGGTGAAGTACGTCTTCGTGATCTTCAACGAAAACCGCTCATTCGATCACGAATACGGCACATTTCCGGGCGTCAACGGCCTCTATTCCGACGGCAAGAATGCGCGCAGTCCCGCCGACACGCCGGGCTTCATCGAGAGCTATCTCGACGCGAATACCGGCGAGACGGTCACTGTCCAGCCGTTCCGGGTCGGGCCTGAGCAGAATTCGACCATCAAGGATTCGACGGATCATTCTCATACCGGTCTCGCCGCCAAGATCGACGTCAAGGACGGCGTGGCGCAAATGGACAAGTTCGCGTTCGTCGAGTGGAATCGGTACGCGCATCTCGCCGGCGCAGCAGGCGAGGCGATGGGCAAGCAGTTCGCGCAACTCGTGATGGCGCATATCGACTGCGACACCATCCCGTTCTTCTGGCGCTACGCGAGCCGCTTCACCATCTTCGACAACGTCTTCGCGACCGAGGACACGCCCTCGAGCCCCAACGCCGTCGCCATGATCGCCGGCCAGTCCGGCGAGACCCAATGGGTCAAGCATCCGGGCGCGACGGCGAAGCCGACAGAAGACGGTTTCACAGGGCCGATCAGCGGCACGATCAACGGCAAGACTTATTCGGGTTCGGCGACCACGCAAGGGCCGCCGCTGGTCGAGGATCCCCAGCCCTGGTGGGGATCGGAGTTCGACGATACCGCGATGGGCCGCGAGCCGGCAGGAGCGGCTGGCAAGGAATCCTACGCCTCCGCCAACATCGCCTCGAACCTCACCTTCGCCTCGCTGCCGCTGAGTTTCATGGCCGGCTGGATCAACTGGTTCACCGGCCAGGACCGCAATGCGGCCTTCGACCTCCTCGACGTCAGGAAGGACATCGCCTTCATCGCCAAACTTGGCGGCGAACCGGTCCAGTGGCGCTGGTACCAGAACGGCTACGATCGGGAGCCGACCGACGGCGGCGGCGCGGCCTCGCACCAGAACTACGTCAGCCACCACAACGGCCCGCAATATTTCGGCTATCTCGCCGACAATCCGGCAGAAGAAGCCAATCTGCGCGGCGAAGGCGACTTCTTCGCCGACATGGCGAAGGACGCGCTGCCGCGAAACGGCGGCGTCTTCTACCTCCGCGGCGGCTACTACAACCTCGACTATCCCAGACAGACCGCGATCATCCAGAACCCGAACTACCCCGACAAGAACGGCCTGACCGCAGCCGAGATCGCGGCGATCGACGTCGCCAAGTCCGGCGACGACGATCATCCGAGCTATTCCGACAGCCAGCTCACCGAAGCGATGGCCGCGCGCGCGATCAACGCCATCGCCGCCAACAAGGACATCTGGGAGAAGAGCGCGATCATCATCACTTACGATGAGTCCGACGGCCTCTACGACCATGTGCCGCCGCGCATCTTGAGCTATGGGCCCGACGGCCTGCCGCTCGCGCGCGGCATCCGCATCCCGCTCCTGCTCATTTCTCCCTACGCGCGCGTCCACGCCGTCTCACACGCCGAGGGCGACCACAATGCGGTGATCGAGACGATCAATGCGCTCTTCGGACTGCCCGCGCTCTCGAGTTTGCCGGACGAGGCCGAGGCGCTCGCCGCCGGCAACTCGCCCGCGTTCAACGCGTTCGCGCCGGCCGGCTTCGAGCAGAAATTCCTGGGGCCGCGCGACGCCAATTCGCCGATCGCCGAGAACCTGCTCACAGGCTTCGACAAGGCGCGGCTCAACGGCGCGCTGCCGCCGCTGCCGGCCTCTTACGCGACGATCCCCGACGCCGTCGTCGACACGTTCCCGCACTACGGCGGAAAAGGCTGCGCCGCAATCGGAGTCACGCCCGAAGACGTGCGCCAAGGAATCCCGAACGCGATCCCGGAAGGGTTCAACTCGCTCCCCGCCACCCTTCCGGCGTACAATTGAGATCGCCCGCTGGAATCGTCCTTCGAGACGCCCGCATTGCGGGCTCCTTGTATCTCCTCCTCAACGCCATCATGCGAGACCGAAAGCCATGGCTCCCAGCTTGACAAAAAAGACAGTCGCTCAGGGCGAGGTCGCATGTGACTGGCTGCACACCAACGCCTCGTCCTGAGGAGCCCGCAGAGCGGGCGTCCCGAAGGACGGCTCCAGCGCGCAGTCTCGGCGTCGCCCTCGCCTTTGCGCTCGCCCTCGCCCTGTGCCCCTTCGCCCAGGCCGGCCCGATCGTCGATCGCATCAAGTCTCAAGGCGCCATCCGCTGCGGCGGCGTCCCGCGTCCGGGTCTCGTCGGCCAGTCGCCTGACGGGCGGAAAGCCGCCGGGCTTTATCTCGACCTCTGTCGCGCGATCGGCGCGGCGGTGCTTGGGCCGGACGGCAGGCTCGAGTTCCACCCTTACAATTCCGATCACGCCTTCGAACGCGTCGAGGACGGCGCCGACGATCTCGCCTTCCTCGACGCGTCGGACATCGCCGATCATCAACTCGCCGGCAAGATCGCTCTCGGTCCGCCGGTTTATTTCGTTTCGACGGCGGCGATGGTCCACGGAGACTCAACCGTTCAGCGCCTTGACGATCTCGCCGGCAAATCGATCTGCTTTTATCAGGGCGACAGCGCCCATCGACATCTGGAAGGCTGGATGGCGGCGCATCGCCTGAGCTTCGTCCGCATGGGCTACATGGAGTACGGTGAGCTCCATGACGCCTTCAACGCCCGGATCTGCGACGCTGAAGTCGGCGAGAGCGGCGATCTGGCGGCCGCCCGGCTCGGGGAACGCGCGGTGACGCCGAGCCGCATCCTCGTCGAGCCGCTCGCGACCTTCCCGGTGTTCGCCGCGACCCCGGCGAGCGACCCGCAATGGTCGGCGATCGTCGGCTGGGCGATCTACGCCTTGCAGCGCGCCGACCTGCCGGCTTCGCCCTGGACGCCCTCCGGCCTCGATTCCCTGGGCGTCGAGGGGCGGGAGCTCGGCCTCGCCGACGATTGGGCGAAGCGCGTCGTCGGCGCGGCAGGGTCTTATTCCGACATCTATGCGCGCAATCTCGGCGACGGCTCGCGTCTTAAGCTTCCGCGCGGCTCGAATGCGCCGGCCGAAGCGGGCGGCCTGTTCGTGACGCCCTATCGGGAATAGGAAGACGCCTGGCGGGTTCGAATATCGACGGTGATGCGCGTGGCGAAGACAAGCGCCGGAATCCTCCTCTTTCGAAGACGTCCGGCGGGCGTCGAAGTCATGCTTGTGCATCCGGGCGGCCCATACTGGGCCCGGAAGGACGCCGGGGCGTGGTCCATGCCCAAAGGGCTGACGAACGAAGGGGAGGACTGGCTCGCGGCGGCGAAGCGAGAGTTCCACGAGGAAACGGGGATGGCGATCGAGGGCGATTGTCTCGATCTCGGCCAGCACAAACAGCCCGGGGGCAAGACCATCGTCGCCTTCGCCCGCGAGGGCGATTTCGATCCTGCGTCGCTGACGAGCAACGCCTTCTCGATCGAGTGGCCGCCCCGTTCCGGCCGGATGGCGGAATTTCCGGAAGTCGACCGGGCGGCCTGGTATTCGCTCGACGAAGCCTTGGAGAAGGCGACCCGAGGCCAGCGGTCGATCATCGCCGCCTTGGCCGAAAAGCTCGGCGTCAACGCGCCCTGACGGGGGAAATGGGCGCTGAAGCGCTTGCGCTTGCCAGCTATGGCCCTATATTTTGACCTATCAATAGGGAGAAAAATATGGCCTCGATCAGGCCCAAGCCCGCGGCCGCGCGCCGGCGCGCGGGAAAACCGGCTTCGCCCATCAAGCTCGTCAACGACTATGGCCTGACCAAGAAGCAGTTGGCCGAGACGATCGGGCTCGCGCCCGAAGCGCTTTACAAGCGGGAGCGCCTCGGCGCGGCGAAGACGCAGTCGCGCTTGCGCGAGATGAATGAAATTCTCACCCGTGTCTCCGCCTGGGCGGGCGGAAAGGCGCAGGCGATGGCCTGGTACAGGGCCGAGCCGATCCCGGCCTTTGGCGGGCGAACCGCCGAGTCGCTCGTCAAGTCCGGCCAGGCTGGCCAGCTTCGCGACTATCTCGATTCGATCGCCATGGGCGGCTTTGCTTGAGGTTTCAGGGCCTCGCATACCGAGCCCATGATCCCCGCTGGTCGTTCAGGCCGCTGTCAGGCGACGGCGCCGCTATTCACGGCGGACGGTTCAACCCGAAGGGGACGCCCGCCCTCTATGTCTCGCTCGACCCGATGACTGCGATCAGGGAGGCGGCCCAAGGCTTCGCCCGCAAGTTCGAACCCTGTGTCCTTTGCACCTACGAAATCGCCTGCGAGGATGTGGTCGATCTTCGTGGCAAGAAAGACCGCCGCGTCGCAGGCCTCAGCAAGGACATGGCCTGCCCTTGGTTCGCGGAGGCCGCGGTCGGGCGCGAACCGGCGTCTTGGCGCCTCGCGAGGCGCCTCATCGCCAGCGGCGCGGCCGGTCTCATCGCGCCGAGCTTCGCCGGCGGAGCGGGCGCCCGCGACTTCAATCTGGTGTTATGGGATTGGGGCGACCGCCTGCCCCACAAGGTCGCGGTCTTCGACCCCAGCGGCCGGCTGCCGAAAAGCCAACTCTCCTGGACGTGAGGCGAGCGAGCGCTTGTCATCCGCTCCGCGCCGTGAAAAAGCGCCCGCGCGACCTATATCTGGCCTCTCGCTCCCGTGGAGTCCGTTCATGGCGTTCTGGTTGGACATCGCCGCTTTCCTTGTGAAGGCGATTATCATCGTGGCCGCCGTGGGCGGTCTCGCGCTGCTGATCGCCCGCCTCGCCCGCTCCGGCGAAGCCAAGGAGAAAGAGATCAAGATCCGCTCGCTCAACGAGCGCTATGACGACATGCGCGACGCCATGGATGGCGCGCTTCTCGACAAGAAGGAGCGCAAGGCGCTTGCTCGGACGCGCAAGAAGGACGCCAAGGCCGCCGCCAAGACGCGCCGTCGCCAGGAGCCGGGCAAGCGCATCTATGTGCTCGCGTTCAAGGGCGACATGCGCGCGAGCGCGGTCAAGCGGCTGGGATCGGAAATCGACGCCCTCCTGATCGCGGCGCGGCCCGGCACCGACGAAGCCGTCATCAGGATCGAAAGCCCGGGCGGAACGGTGACCGGCTATGGACTCGCCGCAGCCGAGATCCTGCGGCTGCGCCAGCACAAGATCAAGGTCACCGCCTCGGTCGATCAGGTGGCGGCGAGCGGCGGCTATATGATGGCCTGCGCCGCGGACCGCATCGTCGCCGCGCCGTTTGCGGTCGTCGGCTCGATCGGGGTGGTGGCGCCGGCGCCCAATCTGCATCGGCTCCTCAAGAAGAACGACATCGACTATGAGGAGATGACCGCCGGCGAGTTCAAGCGCACCGTCTCGGTCCTGGGCGAGATCACCCCGGCGGGCCGCGAGCATTTCCGCGGCAAGCTCGACGCGACGCACGAGGCGTTCAAGGCCCACGTTCATGAATGTCGTCCGAACGTGGATATGGCCAAGGTCGCCAACGGCGACTATTGGCTCGCTCGCGAGGCGCTCGGGCTCGGCCTCGTCGATGACCTCGTGACCGGCGACGAGCTTCTGTTCCGCGCCCGGGACAGCGCGCGGCTCTATGAGGTCTCGACCGAAGCGCGCAAGAATCTGTTGCAGCAGCTCATGAGCGGACTTGGAGCTGCAGCGCGGAAGGCGGCGGATGCAGCAGGAATTCTTGCGGTTTCGCCACGTTGATTTCGCGGGCTAGGACTGCTTTACTTCATGACCGCGCGGCGAATCCATTTTCGCCCGTCCGCTGGGGTGGGCGCCCGTGACCGAGACCCGCAAGCTCGCAGCGATCCTGGCCGCCGACATCGTCGGCTTCAGCCGGCTTGCGAGCGTCGACGAGGAGCGCACGCTCGCGCGGCTCAGGGCGTTGCGCAGCGATCTCATTGACCCGACGATTGCTGTCCACAACGGCCGCGTCGTGAAACGCACCGGCGACGGCGCGATCGTAGAGTTCCGCAGCGTGGTCGATGCGGTGCGCTGCGCGATCGAAGTGCAGAATGCGATGGTCGAGCGCAACTCCGGCGTGCCCGAGGACCAGCGCATCATGTTCCGGATGGGCGTCCATCTCGGCGACGTCGTGGAGGAGGACGACGGCGATCTTATGGGCGACGGCGTCAATATCGCCGCGCGGCTGGAGGGGATCGCCAATCCGGGCGCGATCTGCATGTCCGAGGACGCCTATCGCCAAGTGAAGGCGCGGCTCGATGTCGCGGTCGCGGACCTGGGCGCGCAGAACCTCAAGAACATCGCCGATCCGGTGCGGGCCTATTCGGTCGAGGTCGGCAAGCCCGCAAGGCCTACGAAAGTCAAGCCGAAGCCGAAGCCGCTCGGCTGGCTTGTCTCGGGCGCCGTCGCGCTGGCAGCGGTCGTCATCGCCGCCGTCGGGGCCTGGTATTGGACGGTGGGGAAACCCGCGGCGGTCGATGCCGCAGCGGCGGCGCGCCTCGGCGTTCCGACGGTCGCGGTCCTGCCGTTCGCCAACGCAACCGACAATGCACAATACGACCAGCTCGCCCAGCGGATCGGTCAGAAGACGAGGGACGCCGCCGGGAACGCGACGATCTGGCGCATCGTCGGCAGCCCCGGGGGCGCCACGAGCTCCGCAGACCCGATCGAAGCGGGCCGGAAGTTGAACGCCGACTATGTCGTGACCGGAAACCTCGAGGCAGGCGGCGACGCGCTGCGGGTGACGTTTCAGGCCGATGATGTCCATTCGGGCGCGCGGCTTTGGTCCCAAACCATTTCGCCGATCCTGGAAAGCAGCAACACGGCGGCCGCCGAGGCTGAAGTCGCAGGGCGCGCGGCAGGGTTGTTGGAGGACGCGATCCTGGAGGCCGAGCGGGCGCGCCTTTCTTCCGCGGGCGACATCGAGAAAACGACCTGGGGCTGCGTCCTTCTGGGCTTTGCGACCGACAGCAAACCAGACACGGTCGCGCGGGCGCGCGATTGCCTGGAAGCGGCGGCGAAGAGAGAGCCATCCAATGCCAATGTGTGGGAAGCGCTTGCTACTGTCATCGCGCAGCAGAGGATCTGGGGTTGGGGTCTGCCGCCCGAGGAGGCGAGCGTCGAGAAGCGCTCCGGTCTGGCGGACCGCGAGCTCCAGGCGGCCCTCCGCGCACGCGATCTCGCGCCCTTGGACAGTCGCGCTCAATTCTACGTCGCGATGGGCTACTACGCCACATGTCAACCGGAGCGCGTTCTGGTCGAGGCGGAAAAGGCGGCGACGCTCCGTCCCTACGACGCCAATACGTTGGGAGGCCTCGGGTTGTGGGTGGCCTTTACCGGCCATTGGGACGAAGGGGTCGCGCTGGCCGACAAGGCCCTCAAGTTGGCGGGGCCCTCCGCCGTTCCATACTGGTGGTGGCCGACGGCGAAGCGGGCCTGGTTCCACGGCAATTATCCCGAGGCATATGAGGCGTTCCAGCGTGCTTACATCGAATCGTTTTGGCTGTCGCATCTCGATCTCGCCTACACCTTGCCGTTCCTCGGCCGAATCGACGAGGCCAAGCAGCACGTCGCCGCGCTTCTGAAAATGTACCCGATGATGACCATTCGCGAAGCCGATGCGTTCTACAAGCTCGTCTGCTTCGACACCGCCTACCGCGAGAAGATGGCCGGCGCCCTGCGTCAGGCCGGGCTGCCGGAGTGATTGGGCTCTCGTCCCGTCTGCGCGGCGCCCGCAGTTAGCCCCTCAGTCGAACGCTCACCTGAGTTCGTAGCAATTGACGATCGTGCGCGGATTGCGCGTCACGTCGTAGAGGACCCCGCACTGCACGAGCGCGTTCGTTCCTGCATGGCGAAACAGGATCAGCGACGTCCGATTGTCATAGCCGCTGGCGAAGCCCGCGATTTCCCACCCTTGCGCAAGCAATTCTCCGATCGTGAGCGGCGGCGGCTCGGCGGCTGCCGCGACGCGGACCGCCGCGAGGATCATGGCGAAGCCGAACGCGGCGCGCATCTAAAACTCCTCAAACGGCGGCAAGCGATGGCGCGCTTGTTTCGCGCCAAGGCCCCTGCTAGGCAAGCGGCCAATTCCCGAATTCGCAAGGACGTAAGCACATGGCCGCGCGCCAGTTCATCTATCATATGCAGGGCCTCGGCAAGACCTGGCCGGGCGGCAAGAAGGTGCTCGAGAACATCAACTTGTCATTCTACCCGGACGCCAAGATCGGGGTGCTCGGCGTCAATGGCTCCGGCAAGTCGACGCTTCTGCGCATCATGGCCGGGCTCGACACCGAGTTCGTCGGCGAGGGCTTCGTCGCCGAGGGCGCGAGAGTCGGCTTTCTCCCGCAGGAGCCTGAGCTCGACCCGGCGCTCGACGTGCGCGGCAACGCGATGCTCGGGGTCAAGGACAAGCAGGCGATCCTCGATCGTTACAACGAGCTCGCGATGAACTATTCCGACGAGACGGCCGACGAGATGACCCGCCTCCAGGACGAGATCGAGGCCAAGGGCTTGTGGGATCTCGACAGCCAGGTCGAGCAGGCGATGGACGCGCTCGGCTGCCCGCCGGACGGCGCCGACGTGAGCACGCTCTCCGGCGGCGAGCGCCGCCGCGTCGCGCTCTGCCGGCTCCTGCTCGAAAAGCCCGAGCTCCTCCTGCTCGACGAACCGACCAACCATCTTGACGCCGAAACCGTCAACTGGCTCGAAGGGCACCTGCGCGCCTATCCGGGCGCAATCCTCATCGTCACCCACGATCGCTACTTCCTCGACAACGTCACGGGCTGGATTC
This sequence comes from uncultured Alphaproteobacteria bacterium, assembly GCA_963765375.1. GTDB lineage: Bacteria > Pseudomonadota > Alphaproteobacteria > Rhizobiales > Beijerinckiaceae > Roseiarcus. Next base: position 119,979 of record CAVXVZ010000001.1, read on the forward strand.
TCGAGCTCGATCGCGGCCGCGGCATCCCATACGAGGGCAATTATTCGGCCTGGCTCAAGCAGAAGCAGAAGCGGCTCGAGCAGGAAGGCCGCGAGGACGCCGCCCGGCAGCGCGCGCTTGCCGAGGAAAGCGAATGGATCGCTTCATCGCCGCGGGCGCGTCAGACCAAGTCCAAGGCGCGCATCGCCGCTTACGACGAACTGGTCAAGAAGAGCAACGACAAGGCGCCGACGACGGCGCAGATCATCATTCCCGTGGCCGAGCGGCTGGGTCAGAACGTCATTGATTTCCTCGATCTGTCGAAAGGCTACGGCGACCTGCTGCTCGTCGACAAGCTCACCTTCAGGCTGCCGCCCGGCGGCATCGTCGGCGTCATCGGCCCCAACGGCGCGGGCAAGACGACGCTGTTCCGCATGATCACCGGCCAGGAAAAGCCGGATTCAGGCGCAATCAAGATCGGCGAATCCGTTCAGCTCGGCTATGTCGACCAGTCGCGCGACTCGCTCGACGCCAAGAAGACGGTGTGGGAGGAGATCTCCGGCGGCTACGACATCATCACTCTCGCCAAGCGCGAGATGAACTCTCGCGCCTATGTCGGCGCCTTCAATTTCAAGGACTCCGACCAGCAGAAGAAGGTCGGCCAGCTTTCCGGCGGCGAGCGCAACCGGGTCCATCTGGCGAAGATGCTGAAGAGCGGCGCCAATCTTCTCTTGCTCGACGAGCCGACCAACGACCTCGACGTCGACACGCTTCGCGCGCTCGAAGAGGCGCTGCTCGACTTCGCCGGCTGCGCCGTCATCATCAGCCACGACCGCTTCTTTCTCGACCGCATCTCAACCCACATGCTGGCCTTCGAAGGCGACAGCCACGTGGAGTGGTTCGAAGGCAACTTCGCCGACTACGAAGAGGACAAGAAACGGCGGCTCGGGATCGACAGCGTCATCCCACACCGGCTGAAGTATAAGAAGTTCAGCCGGTGAACAGCGAGCAGAGACGCGCAGACCGCGTCCGTGACCTTGCCCCGTCCCATGCGCGAACCCTTCGGAGGTCTTGATGTCGAGTAAAGCCGCTCTCCCATGGATCGGCGTTTTGACGGTCCTGCCGCATCTCGCCCTCGCGGCCGACAGCGCCGGCCCGCGGTCCGCCCCGCCCGGCGACGCGATCCTTGCGCTCGGCGATTCTCTACCGACCGCCAGCATCGAAAGCATCTGTCGCGACGCGCAGTCGGCGGCTCTTCCCGAATCCAAGGCGGCCGCCTATCAGTCCTGCCTCCAGGATGAACGCGCGGCTCGCGACCAGCTTCGGCAAAAATGGGCGCATTATTTGGCCGAGGCGCGCGCGAGCTGCGCGGAGCCCAGCCAAGGCGTCGCGATCAGCTACGTCGAGCTTCAGACCTGTCTTGACATGCAGTCGGGCGGCAGCCTTGCCAGACCGGTCCCGGGGCTTGGCGGCGCGCCTTCCCTCGGCACTATGGCGTCGCCGTCGCAACTGGCGCCGGGCCAAACGAAATGACGAGCGCGGGCGCTCGCCGTTGCCGCGGCGGTCCGTGCGTCGGCGCCGCGTCCGCGAATCTGGCCCGAGCGTCGCAACGTGCTGGAACGCACACGTCTTCCGTTTGCCGCCGCCGCCGCAATGTCGTGACGCGAGCGCGCCTCTACCCCACCTTCTCGCTGAGCCACATCTTGATCAGCGACTGATAGGGCACGTCGCGTTTGTGGGCGGCAATCTTGATCTGCTCAAGCAGGCTAACAGGAAGACGCAGCGAAATCGCCGTGGTGCTCGGCTGCAGATTGGGCAGGCGCACCTGTTTGGCGCGGCGCCAGTCGAGATCTGCAGTCGAATCCGCGCGCTCCCAGTGGGCGCGCTCATCCGCCTCGCTCGTGAACTTCGCGGGCGCCTTACTCGCTTTCGTCATCGATGGTCCTTTCCCTAACGCTCATCGCGCGCGGAGATGACGCGGATCAACGTCTCCTCCCGCCGGAGGGTGAACGCGACGTGCAACCTCCTGCCCGCCTCGGTGCGTCCCAGCGCGTGAAACCGGCGCTCCGTGGCGCTGTGGCGGTCATCCTCGAGGACGAGCAGCGGTTGATTGAAGAAAGTCTGCTCCGCCTCCGCCTGGCTCACGCGACGCTTGTCCGAGCTCTTTCGCTCGTTGCCTGCGTCCCAATCGAAGCCGACGACGCGCGTCCAATCAATCATTGGCGTATATTATAGATATATACACCAGCGTCAAGTCTTGGCCCGCCGACGCTTGCGATCGGCGCGGGCTCGGGGCACGCTTGCGGTAAAACCAATTTCGCAAATAAGGCCTCCCCTTGGTCGTCGTCTTCGACATCGGCAACGTTCTCTTGCGCTGGGATCGGCGCAATCTCTACCGCAAGACCTTCGACGACGAGGCGCGGATGGAGCGCTTTCTCTCGACCGCGCTGGCGATGGATTTCGTCGCCCATACCGACACCGCGCCTGATTTCGCCGCCGCGGTCGAGGCCCGGGCCAAGGCCTTTCCCGAATTCGCGGCCGAACTGCGCCTCTTCCACGAGCGCTGGATCGAGACCCTCGGCGGGCCGATCGACGAGAATGTCGCGCTGCTCAGGCGGCTCAGGGCCGCCGGCCGGCCGGTCCATGCGCTCAGCAACTTCGCGACCGACAAATTCGCCCTTGCCCGCGAGCAGCACGACTTTCTCAGCGCGTTCGACGTCGCGGTGATCTCCGGCCATGTCGGCGCTGTCAAGCCGGAGGCGCGCATCTACGAGATCCTGTTCGAGCGCGTCGGCTTGGCCCCCGGAGACCTCCTGTTCATCGACAATTCGCCGGAGAACGTCCGCGCCGCCGAGGCGCTCGGCATGGCGACGATCCGCTATCGCGCGGGCGTCGATCTCGAGCGCGAACTCAAGGCGCACGGCGCCCTGCCCTGAGCCTGCGCCCGGGCGCCTTGCGTCGTGTACGAGGCAGAACCGTCATCGCGAGGAGCGAAGCGACGCGGCGATCCAAAGTTGAAGGGCGGCGGTGGTCCGCTGGATCGCCACGTCGCCCTGCGGCCTCCTCGCGATGACGATCCCGCTGAATGCAACCCGCTCTAACCCGAGGCGGAGCCTATTGGCGCCTTGACTCCCGTGAATTCGAGCGCAAGCTCAAGCCTTCACGGGCGCGGCGCTCCATGACGCTTGGAACAAAGCCGGTCATCTTCATCAGCTACGCCCACGCGGACGAGCCGGAAAAGCCGCGCGAGGGCGAGGAGAAGTGGCTTTCGTTCGTGACCGGCCATCTCCGGCCCGCGGTCAAGCATGGCGCCGTGGACATCTGGGTCGACACGCTGATGCGGGGCGGCGACGAGTGGAACCCGGAAATCGAGCGCAAGCTGCGCGAATGCGATGTGTTCGTGCTGCTGGTCTCGCGCTATTCGACCTCCTCCGATTCTGTTGTGGACAAGGAAATCGCGATCATTCGCGACCGCCAGAATAACCGCGAGGACGTCCGCTTCTATCCGCTCTTGTTGACGCCCACGGCGGACGCGGGGCTCGACGTCGTGCGCGACAAGAATATGCGTCCACATTTCGGTAGGCCGTTCTCAACCTACTCGCCGAGCGACCGCGATCAGCACATGGCGGCCGCCGCCAACGAGATCGCGGAAATCGCGGCGGAGATCGCCGCTCGCAAAAGCGCGCCGCCGCCGCAGTCCGCAGCGACTCCGTCGCCGGCCGAGCCCGCCTCCTCGCCCCAAACCGCCTCCGCTCTTGGGCCGCCGCCCGCGCCCTCGCCGCTTCCGCCAAACCCGAGGATGATCGGTCGCGAGGATCGGCTCGACGAACTCGTCAAGGCGATCCTCGAAGAGGACCGGCCCATTGTCGTGCCCGGCGCGCTCGGCATGGGCAAGACGACGCTCGCGCTCGCCGCCGCCCATGATCCGCGCGTCATCGAACGCTTCGGCAAGGACCGCCGGTTCTTCGTCAAACTCGAACCCGCGCCGAACGCCGAGGGCGTCTTGAGCCGCCTCGCGACCCATCTCGGCCTTCCCGCGTCGGGCGCGGCTTCGGAAGTGGAGGCGAGGATCGCCGCCGCCTGCGCCGCCAGGCCGGCGCTGGCGATCCTCGACAATATGGAGACGCCCTGGCGCAAGGACATGGCTGCGACCGAGGCGCTTCTTGGGGAGCTGGCGGCGATCGGGGGCCTGAGGCTTGTCGTCACCGTTCGCGGCGAGCCGCCCAACCTTCCTGATCCCGGCGCCTGCACGCTGCAGGACGTCGAACGGCTTCAAGACGCCGACGCGCGCGCCCTCTTCCTGCGTCACGCCGGCGATCATTTCGCCTCCGACCCTGCCCTGCCCGGCCTCCTCAAGGCCCTCGACGGCCATCCGCTGTCGATCGAACTGCTAGCGGCCAATGCTCAGGGCAAGCCTGACCTCAAAGGCTTGGCGGCCGACTGGAACGATCGCCGCGCCGATCTGTTGAGTCGCGGCGCCGACAACGACCGCAAGACGAGCCTTAGCGCTTCGCTCGATCTTTCGCTGGCCGCGCTCGATCCGCCGAGCCCCGCCCATCGCCTGATTCGGCTGATGGCGCTCTTGCCGGACGGCATGTCCGAGGCCGACAGCCGCAGGATCCTGAGCGACGGGGAGCCGACCAGGGAGGAGCGCGGCGCGGCGGCGAAGCTCGAAACCGCCCGCCTCTTGAGCCGCCCCGACGGCCGATGGCGGCTGCTGGCGCCGGTACGCGAAACGCTGCTCGCCGACTTTCCGCCGGAGGCGGAGGATCGGCCGCGGCTGGTGAAGGTCTTCCTGCGGCGCGCCGCGCTGGGATTCCAGATCGGGACGAACAAATGGAGCGAAGTCCGCGATGAGCTGACCGCCGAAGCTGGCAATCTCGACGCCATGATCGGTGCCGCAGCGGGGGAGTCATTGCCCAAGGATCTTGGGCCGGCCGTGATTGGGCTTAAGGAGCTTACACCGGCTCACGAACCTCGCGTCATGCACCTCCCTGCCGGCGGTTGCGAGGCGATTTCATGACGACGGCAATCTGGTCGCCGAGGCCAATTGCATCGTGGCCCTCGGGGAAATCGCCCTCAGCCGCTCCGATCACGTTGGAGCGCGAGAGCGTTACGAAGCGGCGCTGCTTCTCTACCAAAAGGTCGGCGACCTGCTCGGCGAGGCCAATTGTATCAAGGGCCTCGGCGAGATCGCGCTTTACCGCTCCGACTATGACGGCGCGCGCCAGCGTTTCGAGGCGGCGCTGCCACTCTGTCGGAAAGTCGGAGACGTGCCAGACGAGGCCGTTTGCATCGCACGGCTCGGCGAAATCGCTATTAAGCGCGCGGATTATGAGGAAGCGCGCCAGCATTACGAGGCGGCGCTTCCGCTTTTCCGCCAAAACGGCAACCTGCTCGGCGAGGCAAATTGCATTCGAAAACTCGGCGAGATTGCCCTCCAGCGGTCCCACTACGTCGGCGCGCGCCAACGTTTCGAGGCGGCGCTGCCGCTCTACCAAAAGGCTGGCACCGTGCGCGGCGAGGCCAATTGCATCCAGGGCTTCGGCGACATTGACGAGGCGAAGGGCGAGTTCGCGCTCGCCCGCGGGCGCTGGCGCGAGGCGTGGGCATCGATCGGCCGGCTCGACCTGATCGAAGAACATCTCGGTAAGGATGGGTGACGGGATGAATGGTGCTCGCCGCCTAAATCCGGCCAGGCCAGGTACGAACGATTTTCCCGAACAATCTCTTCCGGAAAACCGAAATCCGTGATAGGGTTCTGCTCATGGACAATCTCGCCAAGCTCGATCTCCGGGACACGCCGCGCCTCGTCGCAGCGTTGACCCCACGATCATTGCAAGCCATCAGGGAGCCGGCCCCAAATCTCACCCATAACCCATTGAAAAACCTCAATACTGGGAAGGAAACGGCATTTTGATTTTGTTGCGAATTCCTTGGTTTTCGTTGCGCCCGGCTTGGTTTTTGTTGCGCCCGGCTTTGATTTTATTGCGTCCGGCTTGGTTTTTGTTGCGGCGGCCTCAGTCGCCCCTCAACCCCGGCTCCCCGGTCGCATCCTCGCGCGCCTGGACGACCGCGGTTGCGTCGGAATGGAGCCGCCGCCAGCCGGGCGTGCGGTCGAGGATGGCCACGATCCTGGCGTCGGGCGAGAAGATCGTCCACGCGATCCCGTAGCGCTTGAGCGTGCTCGTCACCGTCGCCGCATCGCCCGCCTGCAGCTTGTCGTAGAGGCTCAGCATCGCGTCGCCATAAAGCTCGGCGCGGCCGTCGATGAACGGCCGCACATGCGAGAAGATCAGATAGCCGCCGAAGCCGTATTCGTTGAGCGCCGGCTTCGCCCTCAAGTCCGGCGGGACCGCGGCGAGGGCCGAGATCGGGGCCGAGCTCCCGTCGACGCGCTCGATCGGCGCAAGGAGCCGCGCCCCCGCAATCATCAGCGCGCCGGCGACCGTGGCCGCAATCGCGGTCGTCGCAACCCGCCGCCGCTCCCCGGCGACCGGAGCGGCGCGGAAAGCCGCGGCGATCGGCCGCGCCAGCAGCATCGGCGCCAGGATCGCGAGCAGCGCCTGATGACGGGAATGCTGGAGCGCCATCGCGATGAGCGCGAGGATGAGCGCGGCGCGGATCGGCGCCATCGCGAACGGCCGGGTGAGCGCCACGCCGATCAGCATCAGGAGCGCGAGCTCCATTGTTCCGGGATGGCTGAAGTCCTGCGGCCGCCACTCGCTGATCCGCGACAGGTTCTCGATCCCGATCAGCCGGAACGGCTGGATGAGCGCTTCGACGCCATACGGATTGACGAGCGCCGCCGCGAGCGCGGCGAGGCCGAACAGGGCCCAGGCGCGCGCCGTTGCGACACGCGCTCCGGCTCGGGCTTCGGCCAGCGCCTCGAGCGCGAACGGCCCGATCAGTATGAGGCCGAAGATGAAGCCGCCATGCATATTCGCCCACGCGGTCATCAGCGGAACGAGGGCGAGCGGCGGCGCGCGGCCACGATCGCGCGCGGTGATGAGGCCGGCGCTCCACGCCGCCGCGATCGGCAGCGCCAGCATGTGCGGGCGCGCGAGCAGGCTCGCCGTCATGAGCCCGAGACCGAGGCCGACGGTCGCGACGAGCGGCGCGCCGCGAAGATCGCGCGCGGCGGCGAGGCCGACGATCAGCGCCGCGCTGGCCGCGGCGGCGCCGGTCATGAGCGCGACGCCATCCCAGTCGCCGAGGCGGAAGGCGAGCGCCATGAGCGCTTCGGACAGCCATACCCGCGGCGCGCCGCCGTGGGCGATGATCCACTCGCCCGTCGCCAGATGCGAGAACGTGTCGCCGTCGCCAAGAACGGCGGGCGAGAACGCCGCGAGCGCGAATAGGGCGACCGCGACCGCAGCGAGGCCGAGCCCGGCAAGGCGGGCCTCGGCGCCCTCATCGCCGGCGGAGCGGACGAACGGCAAGGCGAAGGACATCGCCTCAAGCCTGCCAAAGCTGCAATAACGCGGCGTTAAATCGTGGGCGCCGGCCAAATGCGAGGCGCCCGCGGGCGGAGGGACGATTATCCCTAATGCCTACCTAAATGTTAAGTCGTCCAAGCCGGCAGGCGTGCCCGACGAACCGCAGCTACCGCCCGCAGAGCGACCCTGACGGGAAGCCGTGGCCGTTGGACGCGTAACTGCTGCCGGAGCAAAGTGACGAGTTGCCCGCGCAGAGCGAAGCGAAATCGACCGGCGTCGAAGTAAAGCTGGCCTGGTTGGTTCCCCCGACCTTCCTGACCAGCGCGGTCTGGCCGATGTTCTGCAGGTCGATGCAATCGCAGCGCGGTCCGCCGACGCCGGTGCGCGTGCAGTTGCGCTCCTGCTGCGCGAAGGTGATGTAGGACCGCCGCGGACAGATGAGCGCTTGGCCCTCGACCAGCGTCACCTTCGACTGCCCGCCCTGTACGCCGATATCGAGCACGGTGCCGCGCACGCCGATGACGGCGGTCGGCGTCTGAATCTCATAGGCCTTCTTGTCGAGCGCGCCGGTGGTGAATCGAAAGACGCCCTTGGCGAGATTGACCGTCATTTTCTGCCCGTTCGATTCGCCTACATAGACGAACTGGTCGAGCTTCACATTGGAAACGGGACCGACCCCCAGATTGGTTGAATCGAGGAAGATCAGCTTGGCGGTCGAATCCACCCCGGTGCGTACGACCTCGTTGCGGAAGACCGAATCTCCGGCGACAAGCGGGGCCGACGCGCCGGCGAGGTCGCGCGTGACATCGTTATGCGCCAGCGCAGTCGAGCCGATGTGTTCCTGCGCTTGGGCCCCGACAGCGCCGGCCGCCAATGCGCAACCCGCAATTAGGATGTGCTGCAACAGGCCCAATTGCGAAATACCTCAATTCCTCGGCCGGCCAAGCCCTGTGCCGAAACATTTTTCCGCCATCATTGAGCGAAACCCAACGAAGTCAAGTCTATTTCCGCTCTCGGCGATGCTTTTGACGAATCTCGGCCCGCGCCGTGCGGCGGATGACTCGCGGGATCCAGACGGCTCTTGAGCGCTGGCGGAGACGGAGTTCCGCCTTTCTGCCGTCTCATCGCCTCTCGCAACATCTCTGGCTGGTCAAAACGGACGCTATTTCAGATGGATTCAATCGCACGATGCCGCATGGTATCTCTTGACGTCTCCCCAAAGCGCAAATAGAAACTAGGACCGATACTAGGACCGGAGCCTTTGCGAAGGGCGACCTAACATGGCGCGGACGATCCACAAGCTGACAGCGAAGGAGGTCGAAACGATCGTCAAGCCGGGGCGCCATTCGGACGGCGGCGGGCTCTATCTTTTCATTTCGCCGGACGGCCGAAGGCGCTGGACCTTCATGTACACGCGGTGCGGAAAGCAGCGGGAAGCGGGCCTTGGTCGGGCGCCGGAAAAGAAGATTGAGGAAAAGAAGACCAAGGAGTTCGAAGTCGCGAGATGTCGTGTCCCTGAAAGCCGCTCGCGAAAAGGCGGCGGAGGGCCGCGCCATGCTCAAAGCGGGCGCCGATCCGATCGCCAAATGGAACAAGCCGGACGCGAAGCAAGTCCCGACGTTTGGCGAGGCGGCGGACGAATTTCTCGCCGCGCAAAAGGGTGGCTGGCGTAACGATAAGCACAAAGCGCAATGGACTATGACGCTCACAACCTATTGTGCGCCAATCCGTGCCACGTCCGTTGACGCGATCGACACGGAAGCCGTGCTTTCAGTTCTCAAGCCCTTATGGACGCGGGCGCCGGAAACTGCCTCGCGCCTTCGGGGGCGCATCGAGGCTGTCTTGGACGCCGCTAAGGCGCGCGGCTTCATCGATCGGAACGAAGCCAATCCGGCCCGCTGGCGCGGCCATCTCGACAAGCTCTTGCCCAAGCGCGCCAAGCTCACGCGTGGACATCATGCGGCGATGCCCTATGCCGACGTTCCAGCCTTCCTGGCGGGCCTTCGCGAGCGACCGGCGACGGCGGCGAGGGCGTTGGAATTCACCATTTTGACGGCGACACGATCGGGCGAAGCGCTGTCCGCTCGTTGGGACGAGATCGACCTGACGGGGAAAGTCTGGACTATCCCGGCCGTGCGAACGAAGGCGGCGCGGGAGCATCGAGTCCCGCTGTCCGATCGCGCTGTCGCCATCTTGACGGAATTGGACAAGGGGCGAACGGGCGATCACATTTTTCCTGGCCAGCGTCCTGGCCAGCCGCTTTCGGGCATGGCGTTTGAAATGCTTTTGCGGCGCATCGGCTCACCGTTCACCGCGCACGGCTTTCGAAGCTCTTTTCGCGATTGGGCGGGCAACGAGACGCATTTTCCGCGAGAGGTCGCCGAGCATGCCCTTGCGCACGTCATCGGCGACAAGGCCGAACAAGCCTACCGGCGATCCGATGCGCTCACGCGACGGCGCGAAATGATGGACGCTTGGGCGAGGCATTGTGAGGGCGCGGCCGGCGAGAACGTCTTGGCGTTCAGGCGGCCGGCCTAGCTTATTGCGCTTGCGTCGGCTTCGCTTTTCATCGAATTCGAGGCGTAACCGGCGTAACTGGCGTAACTCCAGGCCCCCTAGGCGTAACCAATGGCGTTTCGGTTACGCCTGCTAAACCAAGCCATGCACTCGGTATGTTGTCGGAGGCGTGACGCTAGGGGCCTGCCGTGCCGACTTGTTGCGCGACCCCTCATTTAGCGAAGGAAAGAGGACTCTGTTGCCGAGCCAAAGCGTCTTCGAGCTTAGCCATGCCATGAAGGGCGTGTGCGCCGGCCGTTCAGGCCGCACTGACAGTGCGAATGACGACCGCATGTTTGGCAAGCTCGAAGAGACGTGCATGAAACTGTTTCCGCAGGCAGGCTCCGGCAGCGGTTTCGGCTGCGCGGTTAGAACGGCGTATCGAAATCTGGGTTGCGAGCTTCGTGAAATGGAGGGCGTCGAATTGCTCGCCGCCGCAGATCGTCTCGATGCCGCCTTCGCTAGCCGTCGTGGACTGTCTCCGCGTGCTTGCCGTCCTCGCGCTTGGCCAGGGCGCGGTCATTCTTTCGGGCGCGGGATCTAACAACAACGTGCCTTTTCCCGTTTCGAAGCGGACTTGATCTCTCGGTGCCCTGGACTATTGGCTTTTGCGGAATTCTTGCGGCGGGGCTGATCCAAGGCTCGAACGCTGCGACGTTCTGGGCCGTGCCCCTCGCGCTCGGCGTCGGCGCTTTGATCGGCCTCGTCAACGGTGTCGGCGTTGCCTCCCTTGGACTGCCGCCGATCGTCATGACGCTTGCGACGAACGGGGTGCTGCAGGGGGCGGCCCTTCTCTACAGCAATGGCACGCCCGCAGGCTTCGCGTCGCCAGCGCTTCGCTGGCTCATGACAGGGTCGCTCGCTAAAGTCACTCCGCTTGTCGGATTGATGGCCATATTCATCCTGTTCGGGGTCACGCTTCTCGGACGAACGGTGTTCGGACGCTGGGTCTACGCGATTGGCAATAGCCCGCGCACCTCATTCTTGTCCGGAGTTCGGGTGAAATGGACGACGATCGGCGTGTATATCCTCAGCGGCTTCTGCGCCGGACTGGTCGGTGTCCTCCTTACCGGTTTCAGCGGCCAGGCCAGTCTCGGCATGGGCGATGATTTTCTTTTGCCTTCAATCGCGGTGGTCATCGTCGGCGGCACGTTGATTACCGGCGGCCGTGGCAGCTACATCGGAATGTTGGGTGGCGTACTGCTTCTCACAGCGCTGCAAACGCTGCTCGCAGGCACAACCCTCCCTCACGCTGTCCGCGACATCATCTATGGAGCCGTCGTTCTCGTGTCAGTTCTGGCGCTGCGCGAGAAATGACGACGCGAATGGTGCGATCGAAGCGCCATCGCGCCTTTGACTGAATGCAGTCACGGGAAAGATTATTTGGCTGCGAAGGCGCAAGCCGGGACTGATAAATGAGCGGAGGGAGAGTTGAGGCAAATTCGACGCATCGTCACGACGGACGATGAGAACGGCAAATCCGGCGTGCTGGTCGACGAGATCGCATCGCGCACAATCACCGTGCTGACGGAAATGTGGATCACCGACAGCAGACCGCCAACCCATAGGGATCGGATCGACCACGCCGAGCGATCGAATCAGCTCGAGCCTCCGCCTGCCGGCACCTTGTTTCGATACTTCGAGATCGCGCCCGAGTCCGAGACAGCCCATCTGACCAATGAGGAGAAGCGAAAGGCCAGCGCCGAATGGTTCGCTGCGATGAACGCCGCTCACCTGCAGCCCGACACCGCGCGGCATCCACCGATGCATCGATCCCCCACGACCGATTACATCATCTTGCTTTCGGGCGAGATCTCGCTCGTGCTGGATAGAGAAGAGAGAACGCTGAAGCCCTTCGATTGCGTAGTCCAAAGAGGCACCAATCACGCGTGGGTCAACCGCGGCGCTCAGCCCGCCCTGCTAATGGCTGTTCTAGTGGATGACAGGCGCAACGTCGGCTGAACATCCCTTGGTTCGGATTGCCGCCTTGAGAATGCGCATTTGGCGGATCGCCGAGAGCGCTACTCGAACAAGCTCCGGATATCGATCTGGACTTGCCTCGTAAAGCTGGAGAGCTCTTCTGAAGGAAAGAGGAGCATTTGATGGGCAAGGCGCATCGCCGGTTTGGCAAAGAATTTGAGGCGGAGGCCGTGCGTCTGGTGGAGACAAGCGGGCGCACACAGCGCGAGATTGCCGAGGATCTCGAGATCGGCCTTTCGATGCTGCGGCGATGGATCGACAAGCGCCGGGAGCGTGATCTGGAAGCGCCGCCTCCCGAGCGGCAGGAGGATATGGCGGCCGAGTTGAAGCGCTTGCGGCGCGAGAACGAGATCTTGCGGCAGGAACGCGAGATCCTGAAGAGGGCTGCGACTTTTTTCGCCAAGGAGGGAAGTCGATGAGGTTCCGTCTCATCGATGCGGCGAAGAAGGATTTCCCCGTCCAGCGTCTATGCAAGGTCCTCGACGTCAGTGCGAGCGGATACCTCGCCTGGAAGGAGCGCCCGGCCTGCCGCCGGCAGCGTGACGATATGGTGCTGCTGGCTCATGTCCGCTCGGCCTTCACCCTTTCGAACGGGACCTACGGCAGCCCGCGCATGGTGCACGAACTTCGCGACAACGGGCTTACCATCGGCCGCAGGCGCGTCGCCCGGCTGATGCGCGAGAATGGGCTCAGGGCTCGGCAGAAGCGGCGGTTCAAGCGCACCACCGACAGCCTTCACGCCTTTCCGATCGCCCCGAACCTTCTGGACCAGGACTTCGCAGCGGCCCGGCCGAACCAGAAGTGGGGCGCCGACATCTCCTACGTCTGGACCCGCGAGGGCTGGCTCTACCTCGCCGTCGTCATCGACCTGTTCGCCCGGCGCGTCGTCGGCTGGGCAACCAGCGATCGGCTCCACAAGGAACTGGCATTGTCGGCTCTGCGCCGGGCCGTCGCCGTGCGGCGTCCTGCCGCCGGCCTCATTCACTACGCGGACCGCGGCAGCCAATACTGCTCCCTCGATTACCAGGCTGAGCTGAGGAAGAACGGCATCGTGATTTCGATGTCGGGAAAGGGAAACTGCTTCGATAACGCCATGGTCGAGACGTTCTTCAAGACGCTGAAGGCCGAACTCGTCTGGCGCACCCTCTTCCGAAGCCGGACTGAAGCGACCGCCGCAATCGGACGCTATATCGACGGCTTCTACAATGCCGTCCGGCGCCATTCGGCGCTCGACTTCATCAGCCCGCTTCAGTTCGAGAGGCAGGCCGCGTAAACTTGAAAACGCTCTCCACAATTGCGGGGCAAGTCCAATCGCTTACGACGCCAGTCCTCAATGAGAGCGCGATGCAAATCGATTATCAGACGACCGCCAACTTCTGGGACAAAACTCATTTCGACCCCGTTTTTTTAAGACGCGAATGGAAGTTCCATCCAACTGCGAAGTCGAGGCTTCACGCGCTGCTGGGCGCGTCGTCCCGAGAGCAATGGTTCCACAATCGATATTTATCGGGACGCTCTGGCCTTCGTGGGCTCAGCATCGGAGTTGGGAAGGCAGAGGCCGAACTAATCTAATATCCCTCGGCGGGTTCGACCGGTACGACCTCTACGACGTCAGTCCGGTAGCCACTGAGACCGGTCGTCAGACGGCCCAGGCAAGGGGGCTTAAGGCCGCCAATTTCGTCTGCGGCGACATATACGAGGCCGTCTTGCCGGACGGTGGCTACGATGTCATCACCTTCTTCGCAGCGCTGCACCACATGGGAGACCTTGAGGCTATTTTGCAGAAGTGCAATCGCATGCTGGCGCCCGGTGGCGTGCTGTGGGCCGCCGAATATGTCGGGCCGGATCGCTTTCAGTTTCCCGACAAGCACACGGCCTTCGCCAAGGCGCTCTATCGGGCGCTCGATCCGGAAATCAAGTTGCCATTCGAGCCGGAATTGAGGTTCCCCTCGGCCGAGGAGGTCATTGCGGCTGACCCGACCGAGTCGATCCATCCATCTGAGATTCAATCCACGATGCGCTCGATTTGGCCGAATATGGAATTTATCGGGACTTATGGAACCCTGATGTTCATCCTGTCCTGGTGTCTCAACTACAACGCCTGGTATGACACCGATCAGGGTCGGGAAATCGTTCAACACGGTCCTGGATATCGACGCTGCAATGATCGATGCCGGCCGCTTACCTCACTATTTTGCTTATTTGGTCGCGAAGAAAGAATGATCGGAAGCCCGCCGAGCTGAGCCGGGCCTCGCAGGCGGATCGCCAAGCCCGCGCTGTTCAAGGCGGGCGACTGTCGACCGGGCCGGGCGAGTAGGGCGCGCGGACGCAGCCAGGCCGGCCCCCGATATGGGCCCATCCCGATCAAGTTCATCCCGGATAACAGCGCGGAGGTTATGAGTTCCGGCGTCGAGCCAACCTGCCTCGGCCACGGCGACATTGCCAACGACAATCGTCTTGCAAGTGACCAGCGGTGGACCGCTATTGGGGACCTCCCACCCATCTGCCCGGATAACAACGCCTACCGGAGTCCAGAGAGCAACAATGGCCGTCGCGGATGCGTATGCTTCGAGCGCAAAAAGATAGTAGTTGCAAGAAGTATAAGGCGCATACGAACGGCCCCCACAGTTAAGAATTCTACGTCCGTCTGCCGGCGTTGCCAACAGGCTTAGCGACAACACGCCGATCGCGACCGGGGAGAAATGGGTTTTTTGAGAGCCGCGCTGGGCGGGGCTACGGAAAACGTGCTGCCCTGCGGGGATTGTGCGGCGCATCGAGGATGCTCGAATGGACATTGTCTTCGCCGGTTCGCTCACGGGAAATCCCGCGGAGCAGCGCTTTACATTTGATCAAGTGGCGAGCCTCCACAGCAAAGGGAGCGCTTCGCATAATGTTCGAGGTTTGCGGCTGTGCGGTTTTTTGACCGCCTCAACAGGGCCGCAACGAAGGTATACCGGTCGTCGCGCACCACTTTCAGCGTTCTCAGCCGCTCATTTTCTGGCCTCTTGCCTATTCCACACAGACTCCTCCTCGCGGCGGCTCACGGCGCCGCGATGAGAAGCCTCGCCCGCTTCATGTTCATCGCCATTGCGACGAATTGAAGGTGGCAGTGGTTGCGATCCAGGCCGAGATAGCGAACCTTCGCCATCCCATACCAGTTCTTCATCGTCGCGCTCGACGCCGACGCGAATGCGCGACGCCGTCTTGTTGAACCACACCTGCCAGTTGACCAACGGCTTGTTGCGCTTGGCCTTGTAGGCGATCCTGTCCTCGATCCCGAGTTCGCCGAGCTTGTCGCGCAGCGCCTGGCTGTCGTAGGCCTTGTCGGCGTAGTAGGCCCCCTCGTCGCCCTGGATCATGGCTTCGCCCCGCTGACTGTCGTGCAGATCGGCGCTCGTCATCTCCGCTTGGCGCACAAGGCCGCTCTCCTCGTCCACCGCCAGATGCGCCTTGTAGCCAAAGGAGGTCTCGCCGTTCTTCACCGTGAAGCTCGCGTCGGGATCGCGCTCGCTGACCACGCCTTCCTCGAAAGACGGCGGCTTCACCGCCGCCGCGATGATCGTGGCGTCAACCAGCGTGCCGCGCTTGACGATCAGGCCTCGCGCGTCGAGCTGACGGTTGACCTCGGCCAGAAGCTTCTCCGACAGGCCGAGCTTCTCGATGCGCTGGCGGAACCGCCAGATCGAGGAATGGTCGGGCGTCTCCTGATCGAGCGGAATGGCGCAGAAGCGCCGAAACGACAGCCGATCGCGCACGGCTTCCTCCGCACCGGGATCGGAGAGCCCGTACCATTGCTGGACAAGCACGATCTTGAACATGGTCAGCGGTGGGTAGGCTGGGGCGCCGTCCGAAGAAGAATGCAATGGACCCATCAAGACGTCGAACGCCGCCCACTCGAATGTCTTGGCGATATCTTCCAAGAACCCGCCCGCACGAGAATAGGCCTTGACGAAGGCGTCGGCCAGTGAGGGTTGGCTGAAGTTACGGCGCGACATCGGCGACTCACGTTCTCGGAAAACCCCACAGAATCACGGGTCAGAGCGTTTTGCAAAGGGCTCCTACTTGTGTACGAACACGATCTGAAATCGAAAACGAGAGTTCTTTTCAAACCGAATGAGGGGGGCTCATCCTTACCAAAACGAAAAGAACTTTGCTCCTCCCTGGATGACTGCGCCGTAGTTTGGGACGCCGAACTGAGACTCCGCTTTGGGTCGCTTTGAGCCGTTCGCCGCGCCACCGGGGAATGTCTGATATTTGCGCAAACGCGACGCCCGTATCCGTCTGGAACTCGGTAGAGTCGAGATGTGTCGCGGTGACGTTAGGCTGAGCATGTCTGTTCCCGCCCCTTTCGTCTGGCGGTGCCTTAGTGGCTCAGCCGTGGCTCCGTTTCCACACCCCGCTCATCGAACCGGACATGCAGATTTCCCGCATCCGGCTCTCGGACAAGACTTCACGCCGTCTTCGCGCGCGACGCCATCGGCGGCTTCTGAACATCATACGGAGTTGATATGTTGCCCAATCTCCATGTCCTTCGCCACGTCCTGCATCTGTCTTGAACTGAGGCCCCTTCCCTCCACCAGAGTTACCCGGTTTCCGCGGTACTACGAACCTCTCCGCCACCCCAGAGCGCCCGGCCTGTCCCTCACGGGCGTCCGGTTGGTCCTGTCATCCCTGACCTGACCACGCTTCCCGTGTTGCGTGCGCTTTCCTTGTGTGCGTGCTGCCGCCACTGCCCCGGTGCAGCGGCTGGGCGTCGTCCTCGCTCATCTCACCCAGCCGTATCAGCCTTCCCCGATAACGTTGTCGGGTCGGCCTGCACATCGTCCTTTTCGAGGCCTGCTCAGCGTTCACTCGCGTTGCGGCCCGCACACTCGCGCCGTCACCTATATGTGACGCGCTACACCGAAGGCTTCAGCCATTTCGTCACCTCCATGACTGCTCCGGTTGCTTCCGGCTGGAGCGATTGCCGGGTGGGGCTCGCACCCACTGGAAAGCGCCGCCTTGTCACGGCGCACGCAATTAGCGGACGTTCTCGCGATGGCTGGCATTGGCTCGAACTCGACCCAAGCGGTCGTTCGCGGCTCGCAGCATGAGGTCCGACAGTGGCCGTAAAGAGAAAGGCAGCTCCGGAGCAAGCGGGGCGAGAAGCTGCCGTTGGAAGCGAAGCAGCGTTCGACCGCCGTCGACCCGACCTTGCCTTAGCTCGCCGAGTGAGCGATTCTGAAAGGTGCCATTCAGCAGCGCAGTCGGACGGCAGCTTCATGCCGAATTCTCACCGTCCGACGGTTGGCTCGCAGCCCGAAAACTGCCGTACGTTCATTGTCGGCACGACAATTAAGGCTTGGGATCCACTCGAATCAGGACGAATTATAATGACAGAGGGAACCCGACAGGCTGTGCTTGAGCTTGCCGAGCAACACTACGGCAAGTCGGACGAACCGCTCTACCTGGCGGGGTTGGGACAGGCGCTTCGAGGGCGGAAGGTATGGCCGGTCGAGGGTGAGACACGGTCTTTGAAGGACTGGTTGAAAACCCTTGAACCAGACATCAGGGTTATTCAAGACGAGACGACGCCTGCCCGCGTCGCCATCGCCACCCCGGCCAACGCTGAGCGCGTCGGTGAAATCCTGCTCGGCCTGCGGAACGCGGAGTTTCTCGGCGCTCTGGCGCGGCCCGTCCTGCTCGCATTCTGCGTTCGCGGTATCGAAAATGGACCGGTTTTCATCACGCGGCGGCCGCCGTTTAAATACACGCTCGTGCAGCCCGAAGACGGCGAGAACTACCACGTGGTCCCGCCTGACTTTCGGCTACCGGGCTTACGCTTGGCAACCTTGGGCAAGATGGCACCAAGCGACGTCGCCCAACTCGGCGCAAACATCCAGCGGTGGGCTGGCGCGCAGGCGGTTGACCTCGGATCCTTGAGCCGCGAGGTCTCTGACGTCCAGCGGCCCATGGCGGAGGAGGTTGCGATCGGCACGATGTCGGCGCTGGACCGATTTATCGCCGCCCAACGTCCGGACTTGCGCAACCAGATCGTCATCCCCGCCGACATCGCAGCGTTACTTAGCCGGCACAAATGACGGATCGACGCGACCGACGTCGTCAACGGCGAAAGGCGGTGCGCGCCGCTATTGAGCCGGTCGCGACAAAGGCATTGGCCATAGTCGTCGGTCTGCCGCCGGCTCTCGTCGGCCAAGTCGACGCGTGGGTCACAGACGCAATCGCCAAACCGGTGCGCGTCATACCGATCGCGGCCTCGCCCGATGACAACCGACCTTACGGCACCACCCAGGTGAACCAGATCCTGGCGAATGTCATCGAATACGCCCAGAGAAAGCGGAAGGCCCAGCAACAACCAGCACCGTCGTCGATCCTCTTGCTATATGTCCCGGGTTCGAGTCAGGAGCCGTTGCTCACCGCCTTCGATTTTTTCGTCTTTCCCGTGTCTCTGACAGCGCTCAGCGCGTTTCGGGAGGGGCGCCAGCTACGCCACGATCCGACTGAAGTTCGCCGTGCGATCGAGGCAGTCGTGGTCCCCGGCAGCGCAACGATGCGTGTGTTCGAGGCCGTTCAGCAGCGGGTAAGGGCGGTGCGGGACACCGAGGCGCTCCAGCTGCCTCCGATGAATTTCCACATCGGTCGGGAGCGACCGATCGCGCAGGTCTTCGCGGCCTTGCGGCGCGGCGACCTGGCCTGGGATGCCGAAATCGATGAACTTGAGCCGCAGGAGTTCGACCACAAGCGGGTTCCGCATCTCCACAAAGGCGCGAACCGGCGGGCCTACCAGGACAACCGCGGCCTAGTTTTCCTTCGTGCCCACCTATTGGCCCACCATGGTGCCAATCGCGAGGTGCTCGAAGAGGACGATGTCGAGGAAGACGCTAGGCAGCTGCTGCGTGGCGCATTTCGCTTCGGCTGCCCACTTGATACGGGCTTCCATCACGATGTTCAACTTGAAGAAGACCAAACCTTGGATGCGATAATGTTCTCGTGCTCCCAAAAGGGCACGATCCGATCCAAGGCGACCTACGTCAACATCTACCCCAATGACATCGTCCGGGGAAGGAAATTGGTCGCTCCCTAGATATCTAGGCCAACGACCTCAAGATCTAACCGCCCGTCACTACCCCCACTAACCGGTCAGCCAGGGCCGGAGCCCATCTGCGACGTCCGAGAGCCGGACGAAGGGTCGTTTCCGACCGTCGATTTCCGAGGCTTGCGCCTCGGTGCTTTTCCAAGGCATGCGCCAAGGTCTGCGAGTGTGATCATAGCTATGCGCGATAGATCGACCCCCCATATATCGACTCTGCCTCCCCGAATCAAGAACGCGTCAGTTCGCCCACTCACTATGCGGTTTACGTCGATTCCAGCCGGCTGCTTCGCGCAAAAACCGAACATTCCGCGACGGCGGGGCGAACGTGGGCGGGGTTGATCAGTATGGGCTCGGGCTCGTCGGTGCCAGCTGTCCTGAACAGCACGAACTTGGTTGACATTGGGCGCTCCTCTCCTTGGAATGGGCAGTCCACGATGCGAGACGGCGCGTGTCAACGCTGCCCTAGCGTCAGTGCTCAATCCGGGCGCAGCCCATCCATCGTCCTCCAGGCTGCCACCTCAGATCATCCTCAGTGGCACGTCAGGGGAACGTGAAGGGGCGGGCTAGGGGCAAGGTAGGCCGTGGCCCACATTCGAGAGGTGGACGCCAAGCACGCGGAGACAGTCCACGACGGCTAGCGGCCCGCCCCAAGCGAACAGAACTTCCGTGCCATCTAGGTTCGTTTCCACCTCGCGGACGATAGCTTGAGTCGGATAACGCGCGGTGTTCGCTGGGTGCTTGAGTCGGCCAGTCATCGCATCTTTCACTCTATGCTCGAAGCTGAACTTGTTCCCGTGAGCGACGCCATTCGATCTCTGCTTCCGGCATATGTCCAAAATATTGGTGCGCTCCCAGCGCATCCCCAACAGTCAGCAGCGCACCCACAAGCCAAACCTTGTCGAAGTCTGTCTGGACCTCAGGGTCACGAGATGCCTGCAAGAAAAGCGGGAAATGCGCAGTCATTGCACTGCCATCGTTTCCCACGATCCTGAACACTGGCACTATCTGTCCCGCCTCGACTTGAGGTATCAACTGATCAGAGCGGATGTCTCGCAGATAGCGGCGTGGTGTGCGAAATACTGCTTGATCATCCGTTCCGCGAGCTGCCCGATCTCGACAGCCGCAGCATTTGGGATCTCTTGGCTCATTGGACGTTGCCCTGATGGGGCAGCCGTATCGCCCCGATGGCCGCCGCCTTGGCGCTCAGGGGCTCCTGTCCCGCGTACCGGCTCGTCATGGACGGCCCAAAACCCACCCTTCGCCTGCCCACGACCTCTGCCAGGGTGTACATCGTGAATTGACCCTTCTCAGCATCGATGGAATTGAGAATACGTGATCCTAAGAATGGATGACGGCACTAAGCGTCTTAGATTGAGAACAGACGCTCCGATAGTGCCGTTATTGGAACTGCAAAAATAACGACGATAAAGGACAGTACACAAGTCCGGTGCCTCGGGACACTTTGCCTCGAATAAGGCTTTCAATCAGCAGGTCGGCCGCGTCGTCGGGCGTCAAATAGAACGCGCGATAGGGTTGCCGCGCGTTCAAATTAACTAATTAACCGCAGATCAACTTTTTACGACGGAGAATTTGAAGGAGAAACACTTCCTCGCGGCCCCCCTGAACCGAAAACAATCCCAGTTCCCAGGAGCCCTTGTCACTTTCCTGCGAAATTGCGACTCCCGTTGCCCCTGGCCCGATATCGGGTCGATCGCGTCGCACAATGAATTGGCCGGGAAAACGACCTTCGACCGAAGGCCCGCCGAGGAGTTCCAACCCGTCTCTCCAGGCCTGCAACGCATCGGGGGCCTTTGGGTAGACCTGCTGCATGGTTATCGATGAGGCACGTCCGGCGTAGTCGTCGCCTCCACAAAATCTCGCTAATATGCGCAACGAGTACCCTTCACGTAGACCAGTGTCCCTTGCAGCTAGTTGGTCTTTTGTAAATAATTCAAACACAAGCTTGTTGTCTGAAATCCATTGCTTAAGTTTTGAATAGCCAACTCCAGGCTCAAGCGTTTTGATCAGTTCTTCGGTCGTTTGGGCCAAACATGGTTGATGCAATGCAATTATGAACCAAGCGACGATACTTATTGAACGCACCATGGTCATTCCTCGCGCTCCTGACACGGACGGTTGGCGGTCAAAACTGCTTAAAGCTATGTTGTTCGATTACCGGTTTATCCGTTTCGTACAAATTATTCAAATCATTTAATCTGACTTGCAACGAACTAAGTGTGTCTCTAGTTACTCTTTTATCTAAATTGTCGACCGCCTCATTCAAGGCGTCCAACTCCGGCACTTCTCCAAACACAGTTAGCAATCTTTCGCGGATAGTGCGTATTCGATCCTTGACAACTTCGCGTAACTGTTGCAGTTCATAGTAGTGGGCGACGGACCACATTGCGTCCTGTAATCCCGACCTCATCTTCTTTAAATCTGAAATGGGTAGTTCTGGGGATGCCGGGGCAGACAACGTGAACTGCTCCTTAATCGTATCTTGTAAGCCTAAATCGTTGACGCTGCCTATCTTGGACTCGACAAGATCACGTAGTTTCTTGACCTCATCAAATACGGTCTCTTTTTCCTGAAATTCGGTGACTTTGTCGACAAAAGCTTGCGTACGTTTCGACAACTCGGCGAGTGCCTCGTCGGTCAAGGAGGCCGGCTGAGGCTCTTTCTCAGCAAGCGCGGTAAGAAGGGACTTATGCTCATCCTTAAGCTCTTGAGTTAATTTATCTATATCAATGTGAGACAATTCATCCCGGAAAGGCTGAAGCGGGGAATGCGCGGGCGTGACTGGTGACGGCGGTGGAGAAGGCTGTTGATGACCTAACTCCGCAAGTGCAAGTGCTACGTCCTGATCGCCCGGTTGTAGCTGATCATATGTGGTCAAATCTGTGACGGCGTGTTCCGTTTGGCCCATCATTTTGTAGGTCAGGCCACGCTCCCGGTAGGCTCCCGTCCATTTCTTGTCCAGGTCGATCGCGTGAGAGAAATCCGAGATCGCCTGGTCGAATTTAAACTCGGTCCGAAGTATCTTGCCCCGGTCGATAAACAGGCCTCCGTCCTGGGGGGAGAAGCGGATCGCCTCATCGTAATCCCGGAGGGCGAGATCATACCTGTCCATGTCGTTGTAGACATTGGCCCTGCCACGAAAAACAAAGGAATCAGTAGGGGCCAGTTGGATTGCCTTGTTTGCGTCACTCAAGGCCTCGTTGAACATCCTGCTCTGACGATAGGCACTTTCACGATTGTCATAAAACCCTGCCACGTTCGGTTCGCGGGCTAACACGAAGCTAAAGTCGTCTATGGCTTCCCTAAATCGTCCGACCTCAAGTAACGCGAGACCACGTGTGTTGTGTGCGGTCACGAGAGCCCGAACATTTCTCGAAACCTCGATGACGTTGGAGCAGTGAGCGATTCTGTCGGCGGCATCCTTCGAATTCCGACATTCGCGCAAATCGGACGAGGGATCAGCAGGTGCGGCGGACGACGCGGTGGGGGGCAGCAGGCTGGGGTTAACGGCGGTGATCCGCAATCTCCCCTTCCCAGAATCATCGAACATCGCGGCCCAGATGTATCCGCTTCCGCCACCCATGTGGAAAACTGGCAGGCCTTCGCGGGCCGATTTTCCAGAAGTCGGCAAGAAAGTCAATCAAAAGCCCCGCATTGACGCGATCACCTCGGCCAATTGCATCCATCGTAGGTTGATCTAACCGGGTCAACGTAACGTCGCCCCAAGTCGCGATGACCGAATGAAGCGAGCCCAAGCGCGGCTCGGTGTAGATTTGCGCGGTTTGTCCAAAATGTTGGGAAAGACGTTGAATTTCACGTTCCACCTCGCCTGAGGAAAAAAACGCCGGGAATACATCCTGCATGATGAAAGTCGCAGTGCTTGCGTCGGAGTGGAGTATGGTCAGCCAAGAATCATAGGGGCCGAACTTTCCGCTCAACGAATGCTTGATCGAGCACCATGTGAAGCCTGCAAACTCCTCGCTGGAACGGCATTTATAAGCCCTGTAGACCGCGCTGTCGGGATGGACGGCCCCGCCAACCGCAAGACCCTCGATCACGAAATCTGGATTGTAAGGACCGGTTGGTGCGGCGGTGGCGACCGTCGCCGGCTGCCGGTTGGCGGCGTCGCGCGCGCACTCGGCAAACATTTGCCGTACACGGGGATCTTTTGGACCGACACCGTTAGCGGCCAATTGGCCGGCTGACACGCCGTGGCCCTCGAGACAGCTGAAGTCCACGGTAGGGCGACGCCGCCATTCCTCGCGAATTTCGTTGATTACCGCAGAATTTATGATTGCGCCGATGATGCCGCCTACGTTCGGAGCGTTCTGGCCTGCGCGCAGTGGCACCGCGCCAAGCACAGCCGATATAGTGAATAAAATCCCTAGGAATCGGACAACGAAATTCAACATAACGCGAGCCCAATGCGGAGGCAGAATGAATGCAATGACTTCCCCGGAATGACGGCCGCTCGCGGTCAAAACTGCATCCGTTCCTTGTTTTTGACAAGGCCGGAACTGCTGTTGCGTCTCCGCAATTGAGGCACCGGGCCGGGACAGCAAGATACCCGGCAGCGGCGGCACATCGCCGACGGTGCCGTGCACCGCGTGGGTGAAGTCGCGGATTGCCGGCCTTTTGGTAAGGGAATACAGATTACCCTAGGCGACCGGGGCGCGCGTTGCGACGGGCGGCGGCGGGCCTCACTAACTAAGGGCAAGCGATCACCAAGAAAAGACACGCGGCTCCGGCCGCTCGAACATCCGGAGCGCAGCGTCGCTGATCCGAATTGGGCCTCTTGCCGACGCCATCACCAAGGCACCTGCCGCCGCGTTGGCAACGTCGTCATGCGCGCCCGGCGCGTGATCGATGCTGTCCCGTCCTCCCCTGGCTGTCCGGCGCTCAAGCGAGCAAAGCTGGCTAATGAGTTGCCGGTTGTCGAGCAGCTCAACGCGACCGGAGTTGAGCACCGGCAATAGGCTCAGATAGATGTCGCTCTTGGTCTTCTCGGCCGGCTCATAAGTCACGCCGCGCCGCCGAAACGCTTCTCTGGGCCATTCACCCGCGTATCTGTCACCGCGCACTCGGGTGACGCGATAGCCCTTCAGCGTCGCCGCAAACTCGCTCACAACAGCTTCCGGGCTGAAGGGCGGCCGCGTTCAAGAACCAGATCCAAAACGAAGCGATCGGCCTCGCGATGCGAAATGGCCATCGTCATTGAGTTGCTGCTGCCCCCAGATGGATCGACGAAGCCCCGGTAGCTCAGATTGGAGAGAAGAGGGCGGACCACCACGCCGCGAGTGACCGCATCTTCCACGATCTCAGCGTCGACGTAGCCCGCAATGTCGGAACGAAACTCGGCGTCGAACTCGCTCTTCGCCGCCATGGGATCACGCTCGCGGGCGCGATCGACCACGCGCTGCGGCAAAGTCGGGTTCATGGTTCGTGACGCAGCACGAGCAACGAGGATCAGCGGATCGCCCTTGGGCCCGTATTCGCGACGGAACGTGCTCCACAGCTCGCCCCTCTGCGCGTACGGCGATGAGATCACGATCAACGGCCCGCCCGTCGTCGCTAAGCTGGGCCTGATGGCGTCCAGAATGAGCTTGTCGGGGTTCCTCGATGTTTCGTCGGATCGCCAAAAGGCGACTTCGTCCGCAATGGCGGCGATGGCGGTCGCGCCCCTGATGGTGCGGAAGCTCGCCGGCCTGCACTCAATGTCGACGCCATTGTTGAGCGAGATCGTGTCGCCAGACCGTGAGACGATCATGTCCCTGAGCGCCGGAACCGTCGCGAAGACGCCATCGAGATATTGCAGCGCTTTGCTTGCCTGCCAGATTGACGCGCTCATGATCGGCAAGACGCCGCGCTCACCCGGCGCAAGAGCGTCGCTGTGGTCGCACAGGCACGAGAAATAGGCCGCCAGCGTCGCCACTGCTCTCGTCTTGCCGCCCCGGCGGCCCACAATCGCCCAGGCCTCGTCGACGCGTTCAAGCGGTTCCTGAGGCCGCCCTGTTAGGCTTGCAAAGACGGAGCGCTCGTCGTCGTCAAGCTCCTCGCCGCAGATCGCAATGGCCATGGTGCGCCAGTTCCGAAAGCTGTCGCCCGCAAGGATCTGCCCGAAGAGGTCAGGCTGGTTGAGTGGACTTGCCCCGCAATTGTGGAGAGCGTTTTCAAGTTTACGCGGCCTGCCTCTCGAACTGAAGCGGGCTGATGAAGTCGAGCGCCGAATGGCGCCGGACGGCATTGTAGAAGCCGTCGATATAGCGTCCGATTGCGGCGGTCGCTTCAGTCCGGCTTCGGAAGAGGGTGCGCCAGACGAGTTCGGCCTTCAGCGTCTTGAAGAACGTCTCGACCATGGCGTTATCGAAGCAGTTTCCCTTTCCCGACATCGAAATCACGATGCCGTTCTTCCTCAGCTCAGCCTGGTAATCGAGGGAGCAGTATTGGCTGCCGCGGTCCGCGTGGTGAATGAGGCCGGCGGCAGGACGCCGCACGGCGATGGCCCGGCGCAGAGCCGACAATGCCAGTTCCTTGTGGAGCAGATCGCTGGTTGCCCAGCCGACGACGCGCCGGGCGAACAGGTCGATGACGACGGCGAGGTAGAGCCAGCCCTCGCGGGTCCAGACGTAGGAGATGTCGGCGCCCCACTTCTGGTTCGGCCGGGCCGCTGCGAAGTCCTGGTCCAGAAGGTTCGGGGCGATCGGAAAGGCGTGAAAGCTGTCGGTGGTGCGCTTGAACCGCCGCTTCTGCCGAGCCCTGAGCCCATTCTCGCGCATCAGCCGGGCGACTCGTCTGCGACCGATGGTAAGCCCATTGTGGCGAAGTTCGTGCACCATGCGCGGGCTGCCGTAGGTCCCGTTCGAAAGGGTGAAGGCCGAGCGGACATGAGCCAGCAGCACCATATCGTCACGCTGCCGGCGGCAGGCCGGACGCTCCTTCCAGGCGACGTATCCGCTCGCACTGACGTCGAGGACCTTGCATAGACGCTGGACGGGGAAATCCTTCTTCGCCGCATCGATGAGACGGAACCTCATCGACTTCCCTCCTTGGCGAAAAAAGTCGTAGCCCTCTTCAGGATCTCGCGTTCCTGCCGCAAAATCTCGTTCTCGCGCCGCAACCGCTTCAACTCGGCCGCCATGTCCTCCTGCCGCTCGGCAGGCGGCGCTTCCAGATCACGCTCCCGGCGCTTGTCGATCCATCGCCGCAGCGTCGAAAGGCCGATCCCGAGATCCTCGGCAATCTCGCGCTGCGTGCGCCCGCCTGTCCCCACCAGACGCACGGCCTCCGCCTCAAATTCCTTGCCAAACCGGCGCTGCGCCTTGCCCATCGAATGCTCCTCTTTCCTTCAGAAGAGCTCTCCAGTTTTACGACGCAAGGTCCAGAGCGCCCAACGTATCGGGCAGAGCGGCCTCATCGAGACCCGTCCTGGCGCGCAAGGATGCCCGCGACGCTCGTCGGGTTCTGCTGCGGCATCCCTAGGCGCTCGGCAAGGGTCGGCGGCTTCGGACCCTTCTCCGGCGGCAACCCAATCGCCCGAACAGCGGCAGCGGCCGCGCGCTCGATCCGCACAACATCGTCGAGGTTGCCCTCGGCGCTGCGCAAATAGTTGCCGCGCGCCAGTTAACTGCGGTCCCTTGAGCAACGGAAATACAGAAATAGAAATCAAAGTCCGTGCATTCGACGAGGTCGACGCCAAACACGAATTCGCGACTTGTCTAGCGCGGCTCCTTGATGTCCTCGCCTGCATGACCAACGTCGCGTTTGAACGAACAGCAGAAAGAAGTGGTGAGAGGCTGGCCGCTCAAGAGACCTAAACATCAACCGAGAAGACCCGGATTGGCTGGACGGTGTGCCTGAACGAGGTGGTTATCTGGGATTGAAAGCGTTGCAGGTTGGCTTTTGCGACGACTTGATCGGCGAAAAGATGGCCGATGACAGGCTAAGGCGCGCGGCCCACATGTTCCACAAGGCGCTGACGCTCTATTATAAAGTGCCGGAGTGCTATGATGTGGCAACCGCGCTGTTCGTATCCGCCCTTGAGATTGTGGATCTCCCTCTCACCAAGCCTTCTACATGCACAGGATGCGGCCAGCCGACTTACAAGATTTCGCAGCGGGTTTGGAATTGGGCGTTCGGCACCTTGGTTGTCCGTCGTCAAATAGTTTGGGACAGTTTGTGAGCGTCAGGAAGGGAGGCTCTGGCTCATCTGGTTGTGATGTTATGCCGCCTGCAGGCGATGCTGCAAGCGGCGGTTTGCGATGGTCTTGCGTTTGATCCTTTCGCGTTCGAGGAGGATGCGCTCGGCCTGTCCAAAATAGACGTCGGCAGGCGTGAGATTGTCGAGGCTCTCGTGATATCGGGCGTGATTATACCGCTCGACGAAAGCGGCGACCTGGCGTTCGAGATCTCGCGGCAGATAGTAATGTTCCAGCAGGATGCGGTTCTTGAGCGTTTGATGCCAGCGCTCGATCTTGCCTTGCGTCTGCGGATAGTAAGGGGCTCCGCGGACGTGCTCCATGTTCTTCCCGTCCAGCCATTTGGCGAGATCGGCGGCCACGTATGACGAACCGTTGTCGGAGAGAAGCCGCGGCCGGTGAACGACGGTCATCCGATCGAGGCCGGAGGCTGCCAGCGCCATGTCCAGCGTCGCGGTGACGTCCTGCGCTGTCATGGTCGTACATAGCTTCCAGGCGACAATGAAGCGCGAGAAGTCGTCGAGCACGCTTGAGAGATAGTACCAGCCCCAGCCCGTGATCTTCAGATAGGTGAAGTCCGTCTGCCAGAGCTGGTTGGGCGCCGTGGTCTTGTCCTTGAACTCTTCGGCCGCCTTGATGACGATGTAGGCCGGGCTGGTGATGAGGTCTTGCGCCTTGAGCAGCCGGTAGACCGAGGCTTCCGAGACAAAATACTTCTTTTCGTCGCTGAAGCGGACCGCGAGTTCTCGAGGCGACAGTTCGGGCAGTTCCAGGGCCAGGTCGATGATCTGGCCGCGGACGGCCTCCGGGATGCGGTTCCAGACCCGATCCGGTCGAGACGGGCGATCGGCCAAGGCTTCCGGGCCGCCACGCTGGTGGCGGTCGTACCAGCGATAGAACGATGATCGGGGAATGCCGAGTTTCTCCAGCGTCCGCCGGGCCGGCAGATGCGATTGCTCGACCAGCCGTATGATCTCGGTCTTATCGGAGGGGGAAACTCTCATGCCGCGTCTCCCCCATCCCCGATCATGCTTTTTTTGAGCAGCCGGTTTTCGAGGGTGAGATCGGCGACGACCTCTTTGAGCGCCTGGGTCTCGCGGCGGAGGTCCTTCACTTCGTCCGACGTCGCGGCGCGGGCCGTATCCCCTGCAAGGCGCTTCTTCCCGGCCTCCAGGAACTCTTTCGACCAGCCATAGTACATCGACGAAGCGATGCCTTCGCGGCGACACAGCTCGGAGATGCTGTCCTCCCCACGCAGACCCTCCAGCACAATGCGGATCTTGTCCTCGGCGGAAAAATGCCGCCGCGTCGCGCGGCGTATGTCTTTGATCGCGTCTTCGGCCGGCGCTTTATCCGGCCCAGATTTCTGTCTCATCTTCGCTCCTTGCGGCTACGATGATCCAGAAATCCTCCCTAAGCGAAACCCTCAAACTGTCCCAAGGGCGCTGACGACCGACATTCGGCACCTTGGTCCAGGGGTGACGCAGATTTTTAAGGACCACTACAAGAGGCGCTCGCTATATCTGCACGAAGGATACGTGCGTTCATCCCAACCGATGCAGTCGTACATCATCCCGCAACTCGATCCGAGTGGAATAGAGGGTTGCGCGAGGCCGTCATTGGCGGGTCTGCCGACCCACCTTATGGAGTTCTCGAGCTTTATCATCCGCAGGGAAATGCTCCTCAACTCTGAGGCCGCACAATCTCCCAGCCCCTTAGAGTGACCCTGGGCTGCGGGTTCAAGGCGTCCTGAGTTTGCTCGCCCGCAACCCCTTCGGCGTTCTCGGCCGCTCGCTCCATCTGCTCGCGCGTCATGGGGACGTACTCGTCAGGGTCATCGAAGTTGATCCCTGATAGCTCTCTCGCCCTACGCGACCCAGGCGAGAGCTATAGCGACGTGATCCTGAGGCCCGCGAAGAGCCGACGAGACGCGCAACCCACAGAGCGGCCGTTAAGGCGACTCGGCGGCCATCTTGTTTGCGTGAGGGAAGAGCCGCTCACGCCTACTCTCCCTTCAAAGCTCGATCAAACGTTAGAGCGAGTCCCGACCCGAAGTACGCGACCTTGGGTGCCGGCCCGTCCCAAAGCGGCGAAGAGCGGCCTTTCCGTTGCGACTCGCCAAGTGCCCCTCACGATCGGGGCGAGAATGAGATGCACGCGGTTGGGCGTCCGGCGAGTTAAACCCAAATCGTCATAGGCAGTCCCATGGCCTTGCAAGGGACCGGATAGACCACGCTGCGCCCCTTGCTAGCCACGCGATCACAAGTACGACCTCCGGTTTCGTAAGCGTTGAGCAAGCCGATCGGGATATCGACCGCGACGATGTCAAATGGCGTGGGGCCGGCGAACAGATCAGAAAGAACGTCGAGCTTCTTCACCTGCAGAACGCCGTCTGTGCTTAGCCCGGATTATTCAGGGTGAGGAGTAACTGCCAAGGTGGGGTGAGTTCTCATTTGCAACAGGTTTCACGGAAGTGCGGGAGGGGTGCGATTTTTTGGGACGCGGGGCGGGGAGATATGAGTTAAGGTATGGATGATTCTCCAGGCCGAGATTCGGGATCTGATCGCCGCGCTGCAGCGGGAGATTGAGAATTTGCGGGCGGAGAACGCGGCCTTGCGCCAGGAGGTCGCGGACCTTCAGCGTCGACTGGACAAGAACAGCACGAACAGCAGCAAGCCGCCGTCGAGCGACGGCTTGACGAAGCCGCCGCGCGTGGCCGGCAGCCTGCGCGGCAAGTCGAGCAAGAGGAGCGGCGGGCAAGCGGGACATGCCGGGGGCACGTTGAAGCCGGTCGCAAAGCCCGATGTCATCGAACGGCATGAGGCGCAAGCGTGTCGCCATTGCTTCGCCGGGCTGACGACGGCGATGATCGCGGGGGTTGAGAAGAGGCAGATGTTCGATCGGCCCGAGCCGCGACTGGAGGTCACCGAACATCAGGCGATGATCTATCGCTGCGCCCACTGCCGCGGCCGGACTACGGCGTCGTTCCCCGAGGGGGTGACGTCGTCGGCTCAGTATGGCCCGCGGGTCAGGGCGGCGGCGGTTTATCTCAATGTTCAACAGCTCATTCCCGAGGATCGGGTCGCCCAGGCGATGGCCGACCTGTTCGGCGCAACGACGCTTTGTTCCGACAGCGTCGTCGCCTGGGGCAAGAGGAAGGCCGAGGACTTCGGGGCTCTTGCGGCGCAAATCGCCGCGCTGGTGGCTCAGGCTCCCGTGCGCCATCTCGACGAAACCGGCTTTCGCGTCGCCGGCAAGGGCCAATGGCTCCATACCGCCTCGACCGTGGCCTTGACCTCGTATCGGGTGTCGGCCAAACGAGGCGAATTGCCCAAGGGCTTTCGCGGCGGGGTCGTCGTCCACGATCATTTCAGGCCCTATTACGCGCTGCCCGCCGTCCGCCACGCGCTGTGCAACGCCCATCATTTGCGCGAACTCAAAGCCCTGATCGACATCGACAAAGAGCAATGGGCCGGACAAATGCGCGATCTTCTCGTCGAGGCCAACGGCGCCGTGCGCGGCGCTGTCGCCGAGGGCGCGACGGCGCTGCCGACCCTCGTTTTGCGCACCCTGATCAAACGCTACAACGCCATCGTCCGGCGCGGCCTTGCCTTCCATCGCAACCAGCCGCCGCTCGCCAGACAAATCGGAGCCCGCGGTCGAGCGCCCCATCGCCCCGGACACAATCTCCTGATCCGGTTGCACAAGTGCAAACCCGATGTCCTGCGATTCCTCTATGACGTCGCCGTCCCCTTCACCAACAATGAGGCCGAGCGCGACCTGCGGATGATGAAGGTCAAGATGAAAATCTCCGGCGGCTTCCGAACCATGGCCGGCGCGCGAACCTTCGCCCGCATCCGCGCCGTCATCGCCACCGCCCGAAAACAGGGCTGGAACATCCTCCAAACCCTCGCCGCAAAACCCGCCACCCTCACTCAAGCCCTCTCCGCGTAACCCCAGCTTGGGAGTTACGGTGAGGAGGCGGATGTGGCTTAATATATTGATTTCGTGTATGATTTGGTTATCGACGCCAATCACCGCGATTTCAGGAAAGCCACACCCGTCATGATGGATTCTACGCCGACGCTGCCTGGCCTGTCACCGGTTGGCGGCAAGAAAATTGTCGCGCAATTTGATGGCGGTCCGCTTTCGTCGGACGGCGGCGTTCTGGCGTTGCGCGAGGTCGAGCAACGCCTTCGGGTCGCCGATCGCATTGCGGCGTGCATCTCCGATCCGCGCGCGCCGGACCAGATCACGCATGCGCAGGCGGAGATCATCCGCTTTCGTTTGCTGATGATCGCGGCGGGCTACGAGGACGGCAACGACGCCGACACGCTGCGCTCCGATCCAATGTTCAAGATGGCGCTCGATCTGACGCCGTCGGGGCGCGAACTGTGCTCGCAATCGACGATCTCGCGGCTGGAGAATCTGCCCGACGTCCGCGCGCTGCTGCGCATGGGACGCGCCATGGTCGACCTCTATTGCGAGTCGTTTTCCAAGGTTCCCAGGCGGATTGTTCTGGATGTCGACGACACGTTCGACGCGGTCCATGGTGACCAGCAATTGCGGTTGTTCAACGCGCATTACGATGAGTACGGCTTTCAGCCGATCGTCGTGTTCGATGGCGGAGGCCGCTTCATCACCGCCGTGCTGCGCCCGGCCAAACGGCCGAGCGGTAAGGAGATCAAGCCCTTCCTGAGGCGCCTGGTGCGCGCGATCCGCGCTCGCAATCGACGATCTCGCGGCTGGAGAATTTGCCCGACGTCCGCGCGCTGCTGCGCATGGGACGCGCCATGGTCGACCTCTATTGCGAGTCGTTTTCCAAGGTTCCCAGGCGGATTGTTCTGGATGTCGACGATACGTTCGACGCGGTCCATGGTGACCAGCAATTGCGGTTGTTCAACGCGCATTACGATGAGTACGGCTTTCAGCCGATCGTCGTGTTCGATGGCGGAGGCCGCTTCATCACCGCCGTGCTGCGCCCGGCCAAACGGCCGAGCGGTAAGGAGATCAAGCCCTTCCTGAGGCGCCTGGTGCGCGCGATCCGCGCTCGCTGGCCTAACACCGAGATACTGCTGCGGGCCGACAGCCACTATTGCGGTCCCGAGGTTCTCGATTGGTGTCGCGCCAATGGCCTCGATTACATCCTCGGCGTCGCGCCAACCACGACATTGCGTCGCCATGTCGAAGGTCTTGAAGCCCGTGTGAAGGCAAGCTTCGAGGGAGCGCCGACGAGCGGCAAGATCCGTCGCTTCATGGGGTTCTTCGACGGCGCCAAAAGCTGGAGCCGCGTCGAGCGGATTATCGCCCGGGTCGAAGCAGGCGCAGAAGGGCCCGACACGCGCTTCGTCGTCACCAATCTGAGCAAACGAAACGCTCGCGGGCTCTACGAGGATGTCTATTGCCGGCGCGGCCAGGCCGAAAACCATATCAAATCCTGGAAGAACCATCTGGCCGCAGATCGCACGTCCTGCTCCCAGGCGACGGCCAATCAGTTTCGGCTGTTCCTGCACTCCGGCGCGTATTGGCTGATGTGGGGCCTACGCGTGTCGATGCCGAAACGTTCGATGTGGCGCGTCGCCCAGTTCGACACGCTGCGCCTGCGCCTCATCAAGATCGCCGCCCGCGTTCTCGAGATGAAGACAATGATCCGGGTGCACTTGCCGACCTCGTGCCCCGCTCAGGATATTCTGCGCTTCGCTCTGGGACGCATACCGCGCCTCGTCACATGACAGACGGGGCATGAGGCCCCAAGCATTCACCGACGTCCCTTCAACCCGCAAACCCTCATCCCCCAGACTCCGGCTCCAAGCCGGAGCCGACCAGCCGCGCCCAAACGAAGGCGAAATTCAAGAAAATCACCCGAACCCACCGCAGCCGCGCGCGAACGCGTCATAGCGCTGCATTAAGCGGGTTAGCACGGCGGCCCATCCGTCAGGCGTGCCATCAAGGCCAACGACATGCGCCATTAGCGGATTAAAGCTCCCGGCGCTGACAACACACGCGGCCACAGTTGTAGTGCGGTACGGTTTTGAGACACCCGACTGCGCTTGCTCAGGCCGCCAAGGGTAAGGTGGCTGCGAAGGTCGGGTCAATTGCAATTCGTGGCATGGTTTGCTCCTCTCTGATCCTCGCGGGCGTTTTGTATCCATGGCGCGCGACGAGCCAAGTTTCATTGTAGCGCCTGGCGAATGCGACGAGCTCGGCGCGTAGTTCCTCGATGGTTTTGAACGTCCGCACCCAGAGCAAGTTCTCCTTCAAGATCCCATGGGGAGTTGGATAGCGACCGGCACTTTGGCAGAGTGAGGTTGCTACCACCCACTCTGGAGGAGACCATGCAAACCGTAGCTGACCGACCCGAAGCACCGACTGCTATCCGTACTGATCTTGGCGCGATTTTTGTCTCGTTGGAACTCAGTCGATCGACATGGCTGATCACGTCGCTGTCGCCAGGCGGCGGAGAGAAGATGTCGAAGCAAGTGGTGCGTGGTGGCGATGTGGCCGGACTACTGGAGCGCTTTGCGCGACTTCGCGAGAAAGCGCGGGCGAGGACGGGCAAGGTCTTCCCGTTCGTCGTCATTCAGGAGGCTGGCCTCGACGGATTCTGGATCGATCGCGCGCTGCAGAATGAAGGGATCGAAAGCCACGTAGTCGATCCGGCCTCGATAGCGACATCCCGTCGGCGCAGGCGGGCGAAGACTGACGGGATCGACGGCGAGGCGCTGGTTCGCGCGCTGCTGGCGTTCAAGCGGGGCGAACCTCGGGTGTGCGCGATGGTCAAGGCACCAACTCCCGAGGAAGAGGACCGCCGCCGCCTCTGCCGCGAGCGCAAGGTGCTGATCGTGGAGAGGGTCCGGCACGTCAATCGCGTCAAGGGGCTGCTGTTCTCACAGGGGATATCCGGCTACGAGCCGCTGCGCCGTGACCGGCGGCAGCGCCTGGATACGCTCCAGACCGGCGATGGTCACCTGCTGCCGGATCACCTGAAGGCGCAGGTTCGCCGTGAGCTCGATCGACTGGAACTGTTGCTCAAGCAGATCAAGGCCGTGGAGGCCGAGCGGGACGTGCTGCTTGCCGCGCAACGGGTCGCAGCGTCAGCGCCAGCGGCGATGTTGCTCGACATCAAGGGCATCGGCCCGGAGTTCGCCGCCATCCTCTGGTCGGAAGGGCTCTTCCGGCACTTCGACAATCGACGCCAGATCGCCTCTTATGCGGGCTTGGCTCCGACACCCTGGCAGAGTGGATCGGTTGATCGCGAACAGGGCGTGTCTAAAGCAGGCAATCCGCGATTGCGAACAACGCTCATCCAACTCGCGTGGCTATGGCTGCGCCATCAGCCGCACTCGGCGCTGGCCCTGTGGTTTGAAGAACGGGTCAGGCGCAATGGCGGCCGTCTTAAGAAGACGACAATCGTGGCGCTGGCGCGCAAGTTGCTGGTAACGCTCTGGAAATATGTGACCGCAGGCGTTGTCATCGAGGGAGCCGTGATGAAACGTACCTGACGATAAAGGCTGACCGAATCCTTAAATCATCCAGGACTTGATCAGTCCTGACGGATCCAGGTGGACGAACCGCATCCGAACATGGCCTAAAAAGCCCGTCTTCAAGAATGGTCTCGTCTTCCTGAGCCCCGACCGCCGCAAGCGGGATATTGGTGCAGCCGTTTCGCGCGGCGACCGAATGTGAGGTTGATCGTGCTCGGAAACGAGCCGCGTCATGCAATCGGGCTCAGACCTCGGATACCGAACAGATACTGGAGATCTGCGGATTCGGATGAAGCGCTCGGCGACGCCATTGCCCTCGGGTTGGCGCACGAAGGACGGCGAAGCTTCGATGCCCAGACATTTGATCTCGTCCTGGAAATCGCCGGACATGTAATTGGAGCCATGATCGTGACGCAGCTTGAGCCCACGCGCCACGCCGGGCGCGATGGCGCCGAAGCACCGAAGCACCCCCTGCCGGACCGGCTCGAGCGCCTCGAAGCGATTGGCTGAACGCGCGGCGTGAATGCCGACGATTTCTGAGTCCGCGTGTTCGACGGCGACGAAAACATAGGCCCGCCCTTCCTCGAGGGTGACGGTCTGGCTCATGTCCGTTCCCCACATTTCATTGACCTTGTCGGTGACGATGGTTCCGTCGTGCGTCTTCTGTTGGTTGCGCCCAACCCGATGGGGCGCGAGCAAGCCGTTCTCTCCCATCACCCGGCGCACCCGGCGAGGGCTCGAACGAACCCCGGCAACCCGCAGTCGCGCCCATAGTTTGCGATAGCCTTCGCCATGAAAGTCGGACGCTTCGATTTCCCGGCGGATATGATCGGCCAGGTCAGCATCCCGACAAGGGCCTGTCGGACCGCGGCGACGGATGATCGCAGGCGAGGTCGTTCGCTTGAGAAAACGATACACGCCGGCGCGCGAAACACTCCACGCGCGCGAAACCCGCGCCAGGCCATAAGAACGAGACGTGGAAGGCGAGACCGTCTGGCTCATCGTCTCGACCTCCTTCGGGCCAAAGGGCTTTTGGCCTCCATGGCGGCGATCTTGGCCGACAGCAATTCGTTGTCCATGGTGATCTCGCCCACCTTGGATTTCAGTCGGGCGATTTCATCCTCGCGATCGTCGCGCTCGCGTTCCTTCAGGGCTGACGCCGCGCCGGCGAGCGCTCGCTCCCGCCATTCGGTCAGCTTGGCCACTGAGACATTCGCTTCCCGGGCGACGACATCCAATGGTTCGCCCCGCAACAAACGCGCCACCACCGCCATCTTGCGTTGGACCGAATAGCGCTTCGCTCCTGCATCGACGCCCGAGGGGGCGCCTGCGCCAGCTATCGGGGAGCGCTCCGGCGCCCCCTCGGGCTTCAGTCCTGCATCAATCGTCATTTCAAAACCTCCGGTTGCGGTTCAATTACCGCAGCCAGATGTCTCAGCTAACCGTGACGCACCCCAACACGCGGCCACAGTCAGCTAGGGTCGGCTTGCATAATAGCGCAGATGGGGTCGCGTGCCGCCGACACCGACAGGTCGGGAACAGCGCCGTGGCCCCGAGTTTCATCCTTGTCTTGCAGCTGCTGCGTCTGTAGAGCGCGGACTAAACCCACGCCCCGGTCCGTCCGGGCCGATACGACGGGCCACAAACCGTGGAGGGGTGACATGACGGTTCTGTATTCCTCTGGCGAGTTACACGAAGCGATCCAGGAGGTTCTGGCCGCGCCGGAGCCAGGCGATCGTCGGGTCGTCATGGTCGCTTTCGTCGGGGGGAAAGCCGAAGCGTTCCTGCCGGAGCCGCGCGGGATGGAGATTGTCTGCTGGCTTCAGCCGGGTTCGACCGACGCCCTCACGCTGCAACGCCTTCAGAAACGCGGCGCGAAACTTTTTAAATCCGAGCGGCTGCATATGAAGGTTTACTGGTCGAGCCGGCGGGGCTGCGTAATTTGCTCGGCGAACGCGTCCGGTCAGGCGTTAGGCGGAGGCGATCAAAAGGAGGCGGGCGTGCGCCTGCAGCCGGGCGCAGTCGACATCGAACGTCTTTGGGAAGAGGCCAAGCCGAACCCGGTGAACGGTGACGACCTAAAGCGATTGGCGCGTGAGAGCGATCGTGTGTTCCGCAATGGCGCGAGCGGTGTCGCGGCCCCGCTCCCCGACTTCGGCGAATGGAGGAGCCTGGCGTACCCTCGCGACTGGAAGCTGGGGGCCTGGGAGGACGACGCCGAATTCGCGCAGGACGCCGTTCACCTTGCGCGGCAGACCTACGGCGTTAAGGGGCCACACTACCTGTTCAACACCAAGAAGGGACAGCTGAGGCGGTACGACTGGCTACTGACGTTCAAGTTGTCGGACGTCTCGAACGTGAGTTGGCTTCATGCCGACTTCGTCGTCAAGGTTCCGCCGACCGACAAAGCCGCTTATTTCAAAGACTATCCATTCCAGGCTGTACAGGTTCACAAACCGGACACGTATCGTCCGCCGTTCCATATCGATAACGCGTTCAGGGCCGCCCTAAAGACGGCGGTGCGGGACTTCGGATTTGAAAGGTTGAGGGCACCGAATTCGCTGACGCCGCCCAAG
Organism: uncultured Alphaproteobacteria bacterium; assembly: GCA_963765375.1. Classification (GTDB taxonomy): domain Bacteria; phylum Pseudomonadota; class Alphaproteobacteria; order Rhizobiales; family Beijerinckiaceae; genus Roseiarcus. The sequence goes on from CAVXVZ010000001.1 coordinate 157,299, forward strand.
AGGCTTCTGGACCTGATAAAAACTGGGGTGCGTCACGGTTAGCTGAGACATCTGGCTGCGGTAATTGAACCGCAACCGGAGGTTTTGAAATGACGATTGATGCAGGACTGAAGCCCGAGAGGGCGCCGGAGCGCTCCCCGATAGCTGGCGCAGGCGCCCCCTCGGGCGTCGATGCAGGAGCGAAGCGCTATTCGGTCCAACGCAAGATGGCGGTGGTGGCGCGTTTGTTGCGGGGCGAACCATTGGATGTCGTCGCCCGGGAAGCGAATGTCTCAGTGGCCAAGCTGACCGAATGGCGGGAGCGAGCGCTCGCCGGCGCGGCGTCAGCCCTGAAGGAACGCGAGCGCGACGATCGCGAGGATGAAATCGCCCGACTGAAATCCAAGGTGGGCGAGATCACCATGGACAACGAATTGCTGTCGGCCAAGATCGCCGCCATGGAGGCCAAAAGCCCTTTGGCCCGAAGGAGGTCGAGACGATGAGCCAGACGGTCTCGCCTTCCACGTCTCGTTCTTATGGCCTGGCGCGGGTTTCGCGCGCGTGGCGTGTTTCGCGCGCCGGCGTGTATCGTTTTCTCAAGCGAACGACCTCGCCTGCGATCATCCGTCGCCGCGGTCCGACAGGCCCTTGTCGGGATGCTGACCTGGCCGATCATATCCGCCGGGAAATCGAAGCGTCCGACTTTCATGGCGAAGGCTATCGCAAACTATGGGCGCGACTGCGGGTTGCCGGGGTTCGTTCGAGCCCTCGCCGGGTGCGCCGGGTGATGGGAGAGAACGGCTTGCTCGCGCCCCATCGGGTTGGGCGCAACCAACAGAAGACGCACGACGGAACCATCGTCACCGACAAGGTCAATGAAATGTGGGGAACGGACATGAGCCAGACCGTCACCCTCGAGGAAGGGCGGGCCTATGTTTTCGTCGCCGTCGAACACGCGAACTCAGAAATCGTCGGCATTCACGCCGCGCGTTCAGCCAATCGCTTCGAGGCGCTCGAGCCGGTCCGGCAGGGGGTGCTTCGGTGCTTCGGCGCCATCGCGCCCGGCGTGGCGCGTGGGCTCAAGCTGCGTCACGATCATGGCTCCAATTCCATGTCCGGCGATTTCCAGGACGAGATCAAATGTCTGGGCATCGAAGCTTCGCCGTCCTTCGTGCGCCAACCCGAGGGCAATGGCGTCGCCGAGCGCTTCATCCGAACCTCACATGGGGAGGTTCGGGTCAAGGGGGTCGTATTAGGGTGACATCCGCAGATCTCCAGTATCTGTTCGGTATCCGAGGTCTGAGCCCGATTGCATGACGCGGCTCGTTTCCGAGCACGATCAACCTCACATTCGGTCGCCGCGCGAAACGGCTGCACCAATATCCCGCTTGCGGCGGTCGGGGCTCAGGAAGACGAGACCATTCTTGAAGACGGGCTTTTTAGGCCATGTTCGGATGCGGTTCGTCCACCTGGATCCGTCAGGACTGATCAAGTCCTGGATGATTTAAGGATTCGGTCAGCCTTTATCGTCAGGTACGTTTCATCACGGCTCCCTCGATGACAACGCCTGCGGTCACATATTTCCAGAGCGTTACCAGCAACTTGCGCGCCAGCGCCACGATTGTCGTCTTCTTAAGACGGCCGCCATTGCGCCTGACCCGTTCTTCAAACCACAGGGCCAGCGCCGAGTGCGGCTGATGGCGCAGCCATAGCCACGCGAGTTGGATGAGCGTTGTTCGCAATCGCGGATTGCCTGCTTTAGACACGCCCTGTTCGCGATCAACCGATCCACTCTGCCAGGGTGTCGGAGCCAAGCCCGCATAAGAGGCGATCTGGCGTCGATTGTCGAAGTGCCGGAAGAGCCCTTCCGACCAGAGGATGGCGGCGAACTCCGGGCCGATGCCCTTGATGTCGAGCAACATCGCCGCTGGCGCTGACGCTGCGACCCGTTGCGCGGCAAGCAGCACGTCCCGCTCGGCCTCCACGGCCTTGATCTGCTTGAGCAACAGTTCCAGTCGATCGAGCTCACGGCGAACCTGCGCCTTCAGGTGATCCGGCAGCAGGTGACCATCGCCGGTCTGGAGCGTATCCAGGCGCTGCCGCCGGTCACGGCGCAGCGGCTCGTAGCCGGATATCCCCTGTGAGAACAGCAGCCCCTTGACGCGATTGACGTGCCGGACCCTCTCCACGATCAGCACCTTGCGCTCGCGGCAGAGGCGGCGGCGGTCCTCTTCCTCGGGAGTTGGTGCCTTGACCATCGCGCACACCCGAGGTTCGCCCCGCTTGAACGCCAGCAGCGCGCGAACCAGCGCCTCGCCGTCGATCCCGTCAGTCTTCGCCCGCCTGCGCCGACGGGATGTCGCTATCGAGGCCGGATCGACTACGTGGCTTTCGATCCCTTCATTCTGCAGCGCGCGATCGATCCAGAATCCGTCGAGGCCAGCCTCCTGAATGACGACGAACGGGAAGACCTTGCCCGTCCTCGCCCGCGCTTTCTCGCGAAGTCGCGCAAAGCGCTCCAGTAGTCCGGCCACATCGCCACCACGCACCACTTGCTTCGACATCTTCTCTCCGCCGCCTGGCGACAGCGACGTGATCAGCCATGTCGATCGACTGAGTTCCAACGAGACAAAAATCGCGCCAAGATCAGTACGGATAGCAGTCGGTGCTTCGGGTCGGTCAGCTACGGTTTGCATGGTCTCCTCCAGAGTGGGTGGTAGCAACCTCACTCTGCCAAAGTGCCGGTCGCTATCCAACTCCCCATGGGATCTTGAAGGAGAACTTGCTCTGGGTGCGGACGTTCAAAACCATCGAGGAACTACGCGCCGAGCTCGTCGCATTCGCCAGGCGCTACAATGAAACTTGGCTCGTCGCGCGCCATGGATACAAAACGCCCGCGAGGATCAGAGAGGAGCAAACCATGCCACGAATTGCAATTGACCCGACCTTCGCAGCCACCTTACCCTTGGCGGCCTGAGCAAGCGCAGTCGGGTGTCTCAAAACCGTACCGCACTACATATTGATCCCCGCGTAAACTCCGCGGTCGATAAAAGACTGCATTACCGGCCGGATCCCCTCCAAGCGGCGTGCGCTCATTCCGACAGCTTCAGATGGTTCGACGGCGGTGTTCATGCCCTCTCCCTTGCGATGATGGCGATGTTCGAGGACGTTGCGCTGTTTGCCGCAGACCACACACTTCCGCCTTCTTATTTCGCACTTGGAATCCCGCGGCTGAGTATGGCTCCGACTACGCCAGCAAACGCAATCATTGTCATAACTGAGGCTAACCCCCCGACCGCGAAGGCGATGGCGCCGCCGGCGACGCCGCAGCTGCCGCCAAGAAAGGTGCACGCATTGACGATGCCCGAGCCCTGGCCCGCTTGCGTCGCCGAAAGCGAAGACAGGGCGAGCCGGGGCGCCGTTGCATAAGGTACGGCAAGACCGGCGCCGATCGCGAAAAGGCCGATCTCCGGCACGACCATCCCGCCCCCAGAAGCCGCCACGCCGATGATCGCGCTGGCGATCGCGATCATCGCCATGCCGCCCGTCATGGCGTTGCGCAGCCCAACCCGCGCCGCCACGGCCGAGGCCGAGAGCGCCAGCGCAAACAGCGCCGCGCTGAGGGGTAACAGCGAGGCGCCGGCTTCAAGCGGGGTTAGGCCGAGTCCTTGCGGGCTTTGGGCATACAAGTTGAAGTAGAGCAGAAGGCTCATGATGCTGAACATCGACAGCGAGCCGATGGATAAGCCCATCACAAACTCGCGCCGCTTGAAGCAGCTCAGGTCGACCAGCGGCGCCTCAACTCGCGCCTCCACGAACAGGAGCACGACGAACGCGGTCGCGGCCAACACAAACGGACCGAGGACAGGTAGCGGCGCCGACCCCGCGCCGGACAGCGCGTGCAGTCCGAACACCAATGCCACCATAAAGGTCGCCATCAATAGGAAGCCTAGCCAGTCCTCGCGCTGGCGCTTCTTGATGTCGGCGCGGGGCGTCGACGAGCCTGCGGAGGCCATGCCAATAATGGCGACGATCATCAGAAGAGCATTGAGCCAGAAGATTGCGCGCCAGCCGGTGATGTCGGTAAGCGCGCCCCCGAGCAGCGGCCCGATGCTGAAGCCGAGCATCAGGAACCCGGTCCAGGCGCCGATTGCCGCCGCCTTGCGTTCCGGCGCTGCGCTGGCGTTTACGGCCGCCAGAGTGCACGGAACGGCAATAGCGGCCGCGAGGCCCTGCAAGGTTCGCCCAGCGAGCAGCGCTGCCTGGCTGTCAGCCATGGCGATGATGCAGGACGCGACGCCAAACAGCGCCAATCCAACCAGGGACGACGGCCGGACCCGAACCGGTCCCCGGCCCGGCCGCCGAGCACGATGCAGGTCGCAGACGTGACGAGATAGGCGTTGACCACCCATTGCACGCCGGCTGAGCTGAGGGAAAGCTCGGTCCGCATGGTTGGCAGCGCCGCCATGATCGCCGTGCCGTTGGCGCCGACCGCCAGCATCGCGAGACAGGAAGACCAACGGACCGACGCGATTCCCGATGGCTGGTGGCGCTTACGACCACCCCCGAAGATATCCCATATCGCAGTCTTCACGGTTTTATCGAGAGGTCCAGCGCCCGACGGTTCCGAAAAGCGCGTTCGCACGAGACCTTATAGCAGCTTCACGGTCGCGGGAGCTGCTTGAGATCCTCCCAGAACGCGTCCTTCTGGTAACGCGGAACAGATCGGGTGGCAGAACCGTCGGGCCTTCCCGCGCCTCGACCGACCGGTCGACGTCATGGAGGCTGGGCGTGCTGAGCCGCTGGTCGAACTCGATCATGCCGTTGCAGGGCTCGATCCCCCTCGGGTCATGGAGGTGCAGGCTTCGCCGATGAAGCGGTAGCTCGCGGCAAGCGTGCCGAGCGGTTCGCGGTCAGGCTCTCATAGCGGACGATGTTATCGGCGCTCGCTTCCGAGCAAGCCGCAGAAAGACGGCCCCCAAGGTGACTATAAGCCCGCTCCCCGCCCTGAGCAGACCTTGCCGGCCTTCGAAAGCGGGAGCTCCGCAACCTGCAAATTGCCGCCGATGCTCCCACCGGCCAGCCACGGCGTGGACCACCCACGATGGGCGCGGAATAACTCTCGTCGAAATCAGCGCCATTAGGGTCATAAAGAGCGGCGTGAGATTTCGCCGTCGTTAGTCGCCGGTCGGCGTCCTCGTGCTGGCGCCAAATCCTTTGACCCAGCGCAAATGGGCAGTCTCGTCACAGCGGGAGGCGCCCAGGCACCCTGATCGGGCGACAAACCGCGGTGAACGTCGTCACGCGAAAAGTCGCTTGATTGTGGCGTGCTCGAGCTGGGGGGACTGACGACGTGGGATGCCTGGAGCCCCTTCGCTGGCGCGGGCTGCAGCGGGCCCTTATTCCAGTTATCCGACAACGAATCCGGAATTCCTTTTGGGTCTAATCCCATCGCTCTCTCCTCGAGATTGTGACCCCCGCCCCCTTAATATTGTGCATCTAGATCTTGAAGTAAATACTGCCGCACAGCGCGTATGGTGGCGCCAATGGGTAGTCTCGTCGCGGCGGGAGGCATCCAGGCGCCCTGATCGCGTAACAAACACCGATGAGCATCGTCGCCCGAAAAGTCGCTTGGTGGCGGCTTACTGGGGCCGACGGGGTGGGATGCGTTGAGCCTTTTCCCTGGCGCGGGTTGCAGCAGGTTTTTATCCCAGTTGCCAGATAACGAATCCGGAATTTTACCTCCAAGTCCCATCGCTCTCTCCTCGATATTGTATCCCCGCGTCCCTAACGTCCTGCAGGTATGCTACAATCAACAGCTAGCGCGCCGCTCGTATGGCGGCGCTGATGGGCAGTGTGGTCACAGCGGGAGGCGCCCAGATCCGCTGGTCCAAATCTGACGCCGCGGTTGCCTTTCTGTCCGGCGAGGCGGACGGGAAGGCGCCTGGCATCGACGACCGATCGACGGCGCGTGGCGCGCGCGGCGGCGGGAGCTGTGGTAGCAAATTTGGAATTGTGAAGTCAGGATCCTGATAGTTTCCCGCCGCGGTCGCCGTCAAGGGCAGCGTGCTTACAGCCGGAGGCGTCCAGATCCGCTGGTTCAGTTCCGACGGCGCGGCGAATTTTCTGTTGAGAGAGGCCGGAGGAAAAGCACCCGACATCGGCGACCGATCAATGGCAGATGCTGGACGCGGCAGTTGGCCGGGCGGCAGCAAACTTGGAATCACGTGATCAGGATCTTGAGCATTTCCCGCCGTGGTAGACATCACCGGCAGGGTGCTTACTACAGCCGGAGGCGCCCAGGTCCCTCGTTTTGAATCCCACGCCATTATCACACTCCATCGGCTTCATGCGACGCGGAGGAGATTGCAACCCGTACCGCTCACGAGCCCGTGAGCGTGCACAATCAATTTAGCTGCAACCCGCTCAACACACAACAGCACCGCCTGGCAGTCGCCCCTCTAGCCGTTTACCGATTCCATCCAGCGCAGAAAGCGTGCGCCCGCGACGCCGCGCGTCAGCGCCAACTGATATTCTTCGATGATTTCTTCCTTCTCCCAGCCGCCTTTCGGCCAATTCTCGACCGCTCTCGCGAGCCGATCGAGGTCAATTGCACGGCGCGCGAGTGGCGAGGCGGACAGTTCAAAGATCTCCTGAGCCAGAATTGTGCGTCGCCGCTCGAGCTTCTCGAACCAATCCGGCGATTGCAGGCCCCTCGTCCGCTTTGTCGCCACGCTTGCGGGGAGCAAATTCCACATTGCGCGGCGAACCAGGGACCGGTCGATGCCCTCGGCCAGATACTGCTCCGGCGGAACACCAAAACAGAAGGATACGACATCGAGATCGGCGGTGGGATCGCGCACCTCCACTCCGGTCACTGCCTGCTGGGCCGCGAACCAGTCGCCGAGGTAGTCGACCCCGCCGAGAGTGGCGAGGCGCTCGCGAGGTCGCATCCGATAAAAGAAATCGTGGCCAGCCTTCCGGGCTCGCGCGGCAACGTCCATCTCGGCAGCGAACTCGGAACGGATGGCTGCATGAGGCTCCCAAGGCGCGGCGCGACCTGGATGGCGACGACGATTCAACCAATCACTCAAAATTTCCGGCAGCAGCGGCTCTACGATTTGCTTCTGCAACGCTCTCCATCGCGAATTGGGCGAACGGCGATAGTAGATGAGCCATTGTTGGAAAGCCGTAAGTAGCCGCCCGTGCATTAGGTGCCCGGCGGTCTGCGACCAGCCGTCCCAGCTTATCGTGAGGTTTCCATAGAGGCCACTGAGCAGCACCCGGCAGCCTTGCGCCCGAGCGAGCCGCGGGATCGCCAGCATCCAGCCGAGGTTCGTCGGATTACGCACCGGACCTTCCAGAGCGATGAACATCCGTTCGAGGTCGGCAAAGTCATCGTATTCGTCGTTACGGACGTAGGCAATGTCGATATTGCCCGCCACATTGCGAATTGCCTCGACATAAGGTGTCTCATCGGCGTACTGGCCTTCTGGCACTGGCCCTTCGAAACCCTCTCGCGGCACGTGGGTGAACGCTGCGAGGCGCTGGTTTCTCTCTCCGAGGGCACGGGCGGCGAGAACCGCGACCGAGGAAGAGTCGAGTCCGCCGCTCAAATAACAGCCGACCGGATGGGCGCTCCGCATCTGTCGGCGCACCGCTCGATCGAGGCATTCGCGCAATCCCTCTGCATAAGCCTCGTTAGAAGCAAGTCTAACTGGCTTGATGTCGCCGGCCGACCAGTAACGGCGTTGCTCCATCCTGCCATCGGCTCTTACCCTGAGCACGTGCGCCGGCGGCACGCGGTAGATGTCCTCGTACATCGTCGTTGCGTGGTCGGCGTGGTGGAGCACCATGAAATCAGCGAACTTCTTTTCGCTCAGGCGGCGCGGCACGTCCGCCAGCGCGAACAGGCCTTTCGGCGCAGTGGCGAACCCGAAGAAACGTTCATTCTTGTGCCACACTGCAACACCCAAGCCGAGCTGATCGCGCGCCAGCGATAGGACATTTTGGCGCGGATCCCAGATCGCTATGGCAAAGGGACCCCGCAGCATTGGCCAAAGATCATCGCCATATCTTTCCCACGCTGCGAGAACCACGCGGGCGTCTGCCCAGGTCATTGCATCCGCCGGCGCTATCCCGAGGAGGGCAAGGAGGTCGTCGCGATTGTCGAGCCGGACATCGGCCCCGATCACCGCTCCACTAGCAGCGCGCCATGGTTGGCGATCGAACCGGTCCTCCGGCGTCATACGCATCAGCGCGTGGACCATCCCGACGCTGCCATGAGCCAGAATATCGGATCGATCCGGGCCGTACGCACGAAGTGCATTCGCAGCGCGCTCGAGATCGCGGCGCTCAATTGCCTCGCCATCGAAGCGAAGGATGCCGGCAATGCCGCTCATCAGGTTGGCGCGCGGGTCATGCGGCGTCTTTCCCGAACTGGGCAATCTTAGTAAAGCCGTGAGCCTCTACCCCGCCCACGATGATATCTTGGCCAATCTCAACCCAGGCGTGCGCGACGAGGCCGTTGGCTCGCCGTGCGACTCCGAGGCACAGACGGCTCGCGATCCCACGTCGTCGCAACATGTTCTGCGCGGCGATTGCGCGCGGGAGGCAGAGCGCCTGTATCCGCGGGCTCGAGCCCGCCGTGTCAACTGCCCAGGATATCCATTCGATTTCTTCGCTGCCAAAACGCTTGATGCGCCTCGGAAAGCGGCCGACCCAGGCGAATACCCACGCGGGCGGCAGAAAACGCACGGCGAGCCACGCGACCGTAAGGGCGACGGCGGCCTCCGCCAAGAAACGGCGGCGCAAGACCTCCGCCCTCATCGGGTCTTCTCCTCCGGCGCCAGCACGCTGACCAAGCCGGCTTCGACCAGGTTCTGGAGGAAAACGACGACGTCGCGCGTCAATGTATCTCTGTCGACGTCATAATTCTGCGCCAGCGCATCCAAAATGCGGGTCACGCGTTGCGGTTCGGCAAGCAGGGTCCAGATCTCGCTGCCGACCCGGTTGAAGTCGAAATAAGAACCGGCACGAATGCTGAGAACGACGACGTTCCCATCGACCATCGTCGTCGTGACAGGTTCGGTGCTGCGCACCAGAATGGTGTCCGGACTTACGGCCAACGCAACCCTCGTCCGCCACGCAACCAGAGATGTTCCCGACTATCATCCGAACCGTAGCTCGACAAGCGCGGTCGACATCACCACTGCAACACCACCGCATTTGGCTCTCTCCTAAAGCGGCGCGGGTTGTTCGCCTCAGAGCGAAAGCTTTAGCGGACCGTATGTCCCTGATGAGCGCAATGCCGTCATGCACGGCTGGTTCAGCCGGACGTGGAGAGCGGCCTGCCGCTCACCCCTGCTTGGCGAACAGCCGGCCGCCGTCGCGCAGCCAGGCGATCTTGCCGTTCGGCCCACGCAGGAAGTCGCTGCGCTTGACCTCGCCGTCGAGATCGGTCGTTAGCACGTAGTCGTCGCGATAAAAGGTGAGGAAGAGCTTGAGGTCGCCGGTGGCGCGCAAGCCCCCGTCGGCGGCTTTGAGCTCGACATGCAGCTCGACGATTTTGTCCGGCGGGCCATCGGGCGGAATCACCCAGCCCTTGTAATGACCTTCGTAGTCCTTGAGCCGCGCCACCGGCTGCGGCTTGGGCTCGGCCGGCGGGTTGCTGAGCCCGCAGAACTTGGTGAGCGCCCAGCCCGAGCGGCCGAGCTCGGCCATCAACCTGGGGCCGCCCGTCGAGTTGGTCAGCACGGTCATCGCGAACTGCCGGTCGGGCACGAAGAAGAAGTCGGAGTTCTGCCCGCCCCACGAGCCGCCGTGCTGAAATACTGGCACGCCTTCGGCCGTGCGCCGCCGCCAGAAGCCCAAGCACACGCCGTCGATCTCCATGGTGATGGTACCGCCGGGGCCGGGGTTGGATCGCATCATCTGGAGCGACTGGGCCGTGACCACCCGCTTGCCGTCGGCCGCGGCGCCGTCGCCCAAATGGAAGCGGGCATAGGCAAGCTGCTCGCGCGCGCTCGAGATCAGGCCGCCGGTCGAATCGATGCTGCGCGGAAACGCCCAGGCACCGCTCATGACGACGGCGTGGTCCTCCTTGACGTCGTGCGAGGCCGCGATGTTCTCACCGATTAGCTGGTCTGTGAAGAAGCCGGAGTGCCTCAGCCCCAGCGGCTCCAGCACCAGCTCCTGCAGCGCCGTTTCATACGGCTTGCCCGTCAGCGTCTCGATCACCCGCCCGGCGACCACGACCGCGGCGTTGTTGTAAGCGAACACCTCTCCGGGCGGCGTGAGCTGCGGCAGCTGTATCACGCCGGCCAGGTAGCGCGCGATCGCATCCTCGCCGCGGCCGAAGTCGCCGTAGTCGTCGCCCATCCAGCCGGCGCTGTGGTTCAGCAGTTGCCGCACCGTGACGCTAGCGGCGGCGGCTTCGTCGGCGAGCTTGAGGTCCGGAAGATATCTGCGGGCTGGGGCCGCGAGATCGACCTTGCCCTGCTCGACCAGGCCCATCATGGCCGTGGCGGTAAAAGTCTTGGCCGGTATACCTTCGTTGCGGCCCTGTTGAGGCGGTCAAAAAACCGCACAGCCGCAAACCTCGAACATTATGCGAAGCGCTCCCTAAGCTAGCGTTGGCGGACCTTGCGGTGGCGATTGCCTTCAAAAGTGGAGGTGGGGCCCGGGTCCGAAGTGGATCTCTTAGGCGGCCTCGTGGTGAACACCGACTACGGGCACCAGTATTAGGTCCGTGCCCCCATGACCATCACTCTGGAGCTTGAAATCCGTGTTGGCCTGCAGGCCCGACAGCGTATAGTTCACCCTCAGGTCTCTATCGATGGTTACCGTCAACGTGTTGCCCGTCTGGTGAACGCTGGTCACGTCTGTGTTGAGGAAGTCGATAACGTCACCCACATGCCAATTTGTGACGGTGCCTTGCAGTCCCGAAGGGGTGGCGAGATTTAACGTCGCATGAGGCCCAAATATCACGTTGTCGGCAAGGCTGCCACTCTTAACATTTAAGATGCCGCCGCTGTTGATCGTCGTGTCGTCGGCCTCACCGCCGACCTCAACATTTAGGACGCCGCCCTTGATGGTCGTGTCTATGGCCTGACCGGCATCATTTTCGACGCCGCCGGAATTGATCGTCGTGGTGTCGGCGCCCCCCACATATGGATTCTCATCTGTGCCCCCGGCAACATTTAGGACGCCGCCGGAATCGATGATCGTGTCTTCGGCCTTACCGCCGCTCTCAACATTTAGGACGCCGCCGGAATTGATCGTCGTGGTGCCGGCCTTACCGACGCTCTCAACGTTTAGGACGCCGCCGGAATTGATCATCGTGGTGCCGGCGTCACCGTCGGCCTCAACATTTAGGACGCCGCCGGAATTGATCATCGTGGTGTGGGCGCGACCCAAGTCCTCAACATTTAGGACGCCGCCGGAATTGATCGTCGTGCCTTCGGACGTACCGTCGGCCTCAACATTTAGGACGCCGCCGGAATTGATCGTCGTGGTGCCGTCGGCAATACCGTGGCTCTCAACATTTTCGACGCCGCCGGAATTGATCGTCGTGGCGTCGGCCTTACCGGCAACATTTAGGATTCCGCCGGAGATCGTCGTGAACTCGACCGCACCGCCGGCCTCAACATTTGCGACGCCGCCGGAATTGATGATCGTGGCGAGGGCAAGACCGGCAACATTTAGAACGCCGCCGGAATTGATGGTCGTGGGGGAGATCGCCTGCCCGCTAATGGCTCCGGCCTCGCCCTCAACATTTTCGACGCCGCCGGAATCGATGATCGTGTCTTCGGCCTTACCGCCGCTCTCAACATTTTCGACGCCGCCGGAATTGATCGTCGTGAAGTCGGCGTCACCGCCGCTATCAACATTTAGAACGCCGCCGGAATTGATCGTCGTACTGAGGGCCTCACCGGGATATGGCCCGTGACCGGCAACATTTAGGACGCCGCCTGAATTGATGGTCGTGTATTCGGTGTAGCCGCCGCTATCAACATTTTCGAGGCCGCCGGAATTGATCGTCGTGGTGTCGGCCTCACCGTCGTCGTTGACGTTCAGGATATCTCCTTTGTTCAAGACGAGGCCAGTTTGATCGGGTGGGGCTGTGTATATCGTCATAGCACGCTCCTTTGCGCGTCAACGGAAAAGGCCCCCCCAATTCCCCTGCTGCTCAACACAGTGCGTATGGCTACCGACTAGATTCCACGCAGCGGCCTGCACACGCGCGCCGCAAAGATCATACCTATCCGGCATCCACCCGATGGTCGCCGGTTCAAACCAAATCTGCGCCCGTTTCGGGTTCCAGGCAAGCCGGGACCGTCCGCCGAACCGCCACCGGCTCGCCGGCGGACCGCGTCGAGCCCCGCTGAAGCCGCGTCGAACGTTCGGAAGGCCAAATCTTCCTCGACCAAGACGCACTTCTCCTGTGGGTTTTGACGAACGCGTGACACCGAACGCTTCACGCCGTCGACATGGCGGGCGGCGGCCGCAGTTCGGCAATCAACCGCAGGATGTCGGCGAACAGGTTTCTCGGAATGGCGACCTCAGCCATCTGGAACGCGACATAGCGCCCGTAGCTCACGACCTTCGCGCCAATCTTGATGAGTTTCTCCTTGAGGCTCGTCAGCGACCAGTCTTTGATCGGCTCGGGCGTGGCGAGCGTGCGCAGGAAGTTGCCGAGATTGTAGGCGAGGACATGAAGCTGGAGCCGCACAGCGTTGGCGGCGAAAGAGCGGCACGAGAGCCGCGTCCATCGGATCGCTCCCTTGCCCTCCTTGATCCATTGCTCGCACGTTCCACGCTTGTTGTAGAATGCGACGACATTCGCGGCCGGCCTCGCCATGTTGGTGACGATGAAGCCGACGCGTGGGTAAAGTTCGCCCGGATGCCATTCGACTTTGGCGACGACGCGACGCGGCTTTGTCCAGCTTCCCGCCTGATAGGTAAAGTTCGCGTAGGAACGCCTGACATCAACGGAGGGGCGGCCAACAGGGCGTTTGAGCAGATAGCCGATGCGTTCCTGCAATACGCGGTTGGCAGGCAGCCGAATGGCGTATTTGATCCCTTCGCCTTCGAGATACTCGTAGACCTCGGGATTGGCGAAACCCGCGTCGGCGCGGAAATAGATGCGCGAGACCTTGCCTTGATAGCGCGCCACGACCGGCTTCAGCACCCCCTGCCATTCATCGGCGCTATGAACATTGCCGGGGCGCAGGGCGCAGCGCTCCAGATCGCCAAACTGGTTGAACACGAACAGCGGATGATAGCAGGTGCATTCGTAATGGCCGTTCCAGACGCTCAGCTCCTGTTCGCCGTGCGTCGGGCTGACGCTCGAATCCATGTCGAGCACGACGCCTCGGGGCGGACGGCGGCGATGAACCTTGTCGATCCATTGGCCGGAAAGATCGGCAAGCGCCGATAGGTTCTTTGCGGCCGTGAGCCATCGCGTCTCGAACCGCCCCATCTGGCTCGGCGAGGCTGCACAACCATGAGCCGCCTTCCCGCCGACGATCCATCGCATCGCGGGATCATGGCGCAGCCGCTCGGCGTCGTTGACGTCCTCGTATCCGGCAAGCCGACCGAACACCGCCTGCCGCAGCATACCCACAAGAGCGTGCCGGCCGTTCTTGCCGGTGCGGGCGTCGGCGAGCCTTTCGCCAGCCGTCTCCGAAAGGCCGAGAGCATCGTCAAGCTCGCGATAGGCAACCAGCCCAGCATCGGAGGTGACGACAGAACCGCGAAACTGGAGCATCAACCGGCGGTCGAAATCGAGCCTAAGCCCCTCGCCATTCGGTTCACCCGCCGCGTTCGCCATAACATCAGCTTCCGAATCAGCTCAACATGTTGATTATTATAGCTGAATTGTCGAGAAAGCGTGTGAAATTATTATGTCATCCGGCGAATGCGGGCTTGGTGGTCGAGCCGATGCGGAAGAGCGTTTCGGCATCGACCGGCAGCGGATGGTCGACGTTGGTGACGCCGAAGCCCTTGAGATGTTCGCGACCCTGCCAGAAGACGCCGACCGCGACGCCGGGCACATGGTAGCGCACCATCGCCGCTTCGATCCGCTCGTCGAGCTCGCGGAACAGCGCGTCGGCCGTCTGGTCGCTCGCGACAAGAGCGACTTGTGCCCGCGCGCGCCCCATCCACGGAGCGAAAGCCAGCGCACCGGCGGCCGAGGTAATCAGCGTCCGTCGCGCCAGGAACATCCGGCCGCTCATTTGCCGCACAGCGTGACCGACGACACCGACTTCGGATCGGCGAGAAAACGTGCGTCAGTCTCGTAGGCGCATTTCGACAACAGCAGGCTCTGATGCCCGTCGACGTCGGCGATCAGCAGCCGCGCTTCGGGGATTTGCAGATATACCGACACCGCATTGGTGAGCGGCGTCGGCGGATCGTGTGTGGGGTTCGCTACCATAACGTCGCGATGCGGCCCGACCTTCAAGAGATGCGGCGGGTTTGCCGCCTCGCGCGGCCAGCCGACACAAACGCCGACGCCGGCCGAGGCGTTCGCGATCGGACTGGAGTTCCAGAACTTCCAGACGAAACGCGGCGCCGCCTTGGCCAGTATGTCGCCGGTGGCCGCCAGCTTCGCGTAGTCGCGTTGCGGCCCGTAGTCGGAGCAAAACACGCCCCGCATCAGGGCGTCCTTGCCGAGGCGCAGCGCGGGATCGTCGTTTTTGCTGAGGTCCAACGCCTTGGCGATTTCCTTCAGCATCTTGCTTTCGCCGCCGCGGCTGACTTCAGCCAGCATCTGCGTCACCATCGGCCAGCCGAAATGGGGGTCCTCGGCGCCGGCCAGCATCTGAGGCACCAGAGTACGCATCTTGGGCTCGCGGGCGATCGCGGCATCGAAGGCCGCTCCCAGATCCTCGCCATGCAGCGCGCATTTGGTCTCTTGCGTGCACCATTGCTGCATGCGCTCGAAGGCGTCCTGCACGCCCATAACGTTGCGCGCGATGAAGGTCGGGAAGTCGACGGTATGGTCGACGATCCCATCGAGGATCAACGCCTTCACGTGCTGCGGATAGGCTTCGAGATAGGCCGCCCCGTAAGCCGAGCCGTACGAGCCGCCATAGGCCAGGAGGCCGTCGTTCGGCGACAGCGCCTGGCGCATGCGCTCGATGTCCTGGGCGGTATACTTGGCAGAGAGATACCAGAACAGCTCGCCGCTGGCGTCGGCGCAGCTCTGGATGAAGGCGGCGTTAGCGCCCGCCACGGCGTCAAACTCGCCTTGGGTCGGCTTGTGGTCCAGCGGCATCTCGACCTTCGGCGCGGCCTTTGGATCGCAGCGAATCGGGCTGCTCTTGCCGATGCCGCGCGGGTCCCACGTGACGACGTCGTATTGCTGCTGGAAGTCGGCAACGTGCTGCACCTTGCGCTCGTTGCCGCCCATCATCTCGGCAATGCCCGGACCAGGGCCGCCCGGCAGCAGCAGCAGAACGCCCTTGCGCTTCTCGGGATCGACCGCGGGCGCACGACCGAGCCGGAGCGTGAACTTGGCGCCGTTGGGCTTGGCGTAGTCGACCGGCACCTCTAGTCCGGCACACTCGGTATCCGGCACATCTCCGCACGGCGCCCATTCGAGCGCAGGCTTGGTGCTCTGGCCAAGGGCGGCGCCGCTCTGAGCTGTGTTCAGAGCCGCGGGCGCAGCAAGGAACAGCGCGATGGCGCCGAGTTTTGAACAGCGCAAGGATCTCCTCCAAACGTCAGGCTGGCAGAGCGCGGTTTTGGTCGCTGGGACGGCATGCGCTTGATTGTATCCCGGCCCCTGCGAATTTCTTCCGTCTTGATCGACAGTATATCCAGTGCGCTTAACACAACATTTTGTGACACGGTGACGGACGCCGCAACGAACAATCCCGGAGCCTGACCGAGTGGCCCGGACGACACATGGTGAATTGCCGGGTCAGTAGGCGACCTTGAAAGTTGGGCTGTCCTCGGGCCGCGTGCGTCGGCGGTCATAAATGCGCGTGGTAGCGATATTGGCGTGGCCAAGCCATTTCTGCACCTTAGCGATGTCGGCCTGATGGTCGAGCGCGTTGGTCGCAGCCGTCGTCCGCAGCGCGTGCGCCCCGATCTCAAATCCGAGCTGTGCGGAGCACGCGCGCACAAGCTTGTAGATGCCGTCGGGCGTGATCGCCTTGTCGAGCCGCCCGGTCGTCTTGTCGCGAAGGGGCCGCAACAGCGCGCGGGAATCGTCGGCCCCATGAGCGCCGCATCAAGGTAGTCGTTGATGAGGCCGTTGGTTCCATTACAACCCGCATAAAGAGCGCTGGCCGCTCACCCGTTTCTGAGCCATTTCTCGATTCGGAGCTCAGAATGCGGTCGCTTCCACAATTCTGCGCGTATCGGAAAGGCATGGGCTCTATCAGGGCTCTATCAGCAAGTGGTCGCTCGATCTCGACCGCAAAGGCTTCGATGCAGCGCGCTCATGTCTTCGTTGAGTTTTGGCGCTCCCTTGTGGCGAGTGCCAATCGTGGCTATCTATCGGCCCAAGACCCGAGCCGAATGCCAGGGCAGTCGCCTGGCCGGCATCGCCGGTCGAACTCGGGAGAGAAACTCATGAAATTCCGTCCATTGCACGACCGTATCGTCATCCGCCGTATCGAGGGTGAGGACAAGACGAAAGGCGGCATCATCATTCCCGACACCGTCAAGGAGAAGCCGCAGGAGGGCGAGGTCATCGCCGTGGGGCCTGGCGCTCGGGACGAGAGCGGAAAGCTGGTGCCGCTCGAACTCAAAGCGAGCGACCGGGTACTGTTCGGTAAATGGTCCGGCACCGAGGTCAAGATCGACGGCGAGGACCTTTTGATCATGAAGGAGTCCGACGTCATGGGTGTGATCGAGGGCGCCAGCGCTACGAAGAAAAAGGCGGCCTGACGCTATCCGCCCTTCTCATCAAACCATGGATTGAACATCATGCCCGGCAAAGACGTACGCTTCTCCTCCGACGCCCGTGACCGCTTGTTGCGCGGCGTCGATATTCTCAACAACGCCGTCAAGGTGACGCTCGGTCCGAAGGGTCGCAACGTGATCCTCGACAAGTCCTATGGGGCGCCGCGCATCACCAAGGACGGCGTCACCGTCGCGAAGGAAATCGAACTCGAAGACAAGTTCGAGAACATGGGCGCTCAGATGGTGCGCGAGGTCGCCTCGAAGACCAACGATCTCGCCGGCGACGGCACCACCACCGCAACCGTGCTCGCCGCCTCGATCATGAAGGAGGGCCTCAAGCTTGTCGCCGCCGGCATGAACCCGATGGATTTGAAGCGCGGCATCGACATCGCGGTGATGGCGGTCGTGAAAGACATCGAACGCCGCGCCAAGAAGGTCCAGTCCTCCGATGAGATCGCGCAGATCGGCACAATCGCCTCGAACGGCGACAAGACGATCGGCAAGATGATCGCCGACGCGATGAAAAAAGTCGGCAACGAGGGCGTCATCACGGTCGAGGAAGCCAAGACCGCTGAGACCGAGCTCGACGTGGTCGAGGGCATGCAGTTCGACCGCGGCTATCTCTCGCCCTATTTCGTCACCAACGCCGAGAAGATGCTGGCCGAGCTCGAGGACCCCTACATCCTCATCCACGAGAAGAAGCTCTCCTCGCTGCAGCCGATGCTGCCTCTCCTCGAGGCGGTTGTGCAAGCTGGTAAACCGCTGCTCATCATTGCCGAGGATATCGAGGGCGAGGCGCTGGCGACGCTGGTCGTCAACAAGCTGCGCGGCGGCCTGAAGGTGGCGGCCGTGAAGGCGCCGGGGTTCGGAGACCGTCGCAAAGCGATGCTCGAAGACATCGCGGTCCTTACCGCGGGCGACATGATCGCGGAGGATCTCGGCATCAAGCTAGAGAACGTGACCCTTCAGATGCTCGGCAAGGCCAAGCGGGTGCGCATCGAGAAGGAGAACACCACGATCATCAACGGTGCCGGAGCCAAGAAGGACATCGAGGGCCGCATCGCCCAGATCAAGGCGCAGATCGAGGAGACGACCTCTGACTACGACAAGGAGAAGCTGCAGGAGCGCCTCGCCAAACTGGCTGGCGGCGTCGCCATCATCCGTGTGGGCGGCTCGACCGAGGTCGAGGTTAAGGAGAAGAAGGATCGCGTCGAGGACGCCATGAACGCGACGAGGGCCGCCGTTGAGGAAGGTATCGTTTCTGGCGGCGGCGTCGCGCTGCTCCGCGCCAAAGCGGCGATCGGCAAGCTCAGCGACGAAAATGAAGATGTCCAGTCTGGGATCAACATCGTACTCAGGGCGCTGGAAGCGCCGATCCGGCAGATTGCCGAAAACGCAGGTGTAGAGGGCTCGATCGTGGTCGGAAAGATCACCGAAAACAAGTCTCAAACCTACGGTTTCGACGCTCAGACCGAGCAATATGTTGACATGCTGAGCACCGGCATTGTCGATCCGGCGAAGGTCGTGCGGGTCGCGCTGCAGGACGCCGCGTCGATCGCCGGCCTGATGATCACGACCGAAGCCATGGTCGCTGAGACTCCGAAGAAGAAGGAGGCTCCGGCCATGCCAGGCGGCGGCATGGGCGGAATGGACTATTGAGCAGTTAGGATCTCGAGCTTCGGGACCGCCACCACACGGCCCCGAAGCCGGCCACGCTCCCCGCGCAGGCAGCCGCGGGTGTGATGACGCGGATCGGCGTCGGGCGGCGCCAAGAGACTTGTAGGCGCGCGTCTCATTGGATTGGCCGTCGAGCCGCAACATTTCTGCCACTCCGCCTGCCGCCGTTTGAGGCTGCGGGGCGCCGCTGGATTGCGGCCGCGCTAACTGAGGGCTCAATCAGCGTCGCCGAGCTTCGCGATCGCTTCCAACCAACGCGCGCGTTGGTTGGCAGCGGCGCCGAATCGGCGACGGCAATGGAGGGCGTGGCGCCACTCACCTACCTGCCTTCGCGCTCGATTGGCTCGTTGAGCGCGGAAACCTCGATCCTGCATGCCGAGGCGACCGCAGCAACGCACCGCCTGGCTCGGCATAAATTGACGAAATGATGATGTTTGCGACCTGCAAATGGTGCGTCCATGCTTTCGAGCCGCGGGAAGCCGCAACACTTCTGCCGCTCCGCCTGCCGTCGCACGTTCGAGGCTGCGGGGCGGCGCTGGCTTGCTGCGGCGCTCGCCGAGGGCCGCCTCACCATCGCGGCTCTCAAGGATGGCTTTGCCGCAACGCGCGCGTTGTCGGGAAACAGCGTGGAAGCGGCGACAACGGTAGATGGCGTCGTCTCAATCGAAGTGCCTCCCTTCGCGCTTGATTGGCTCGTCGAAACCGCATGCCTCGATCCGGCTTGCCGAGGCGACCGCGCCGCAGTGACATTCGCGGTCTGCGTTGAATTGGGCGTGGGCCGGAAATTGAGACGAGGGCTGCGCATGGGCTCGTTGAGAACATCGCGTTGATGGCCCAAGTCGTGTCCGGGGTTCGGCTGGGACATACCGCCGCGTCGCGCAGCGATAAAGCCTCTGAATGCGCCGCCTGATCGTCCAGCGGCGGTGGGAGTCACTAGGCCCACGTAATGAGTACGCCCTCGGCCCATGCTGGATCGTTCTTGAGCCGATAGATCGCCTGTCGTGAGAGGCCGGTTGTTTTGGCAATCGTCGTGATCGACGTCCCTGTCGTCAGCATGTCACCGACCCGATCAAGTTGTTCGCGCCTGAAGGATGGCTTCCTGCCGCGGTAAGTGTCCTTTCGAGCCTTTGCGTGCTCGATACCGGCGCGCTGCGCTTCTTTGGTCGCCTCGGCTTGCGCCTGCGAGAGAGCAGCCATGAACGAGATCAGCGCATCACGGACCGCCATCTGCATCGGGTCTTTAGTAGCGCCGTCGAAGACGAGCCCGTTGATAACTGTCCGAATGACGACGCCGCGCTTCATAAACTCGCGAATGCCCTCGGTCACGTCCGCGTAGTTTCGTCCAAGTCGGTCGACCCAACGGACGACAAGCACATCGCCTCGACGGAGCAGATCGAACAACCGCTTGCCTTGATCCCGCTCGGCGAGGCGGGTCGACACACCTGACACGCCGACGTCGGAGATTACCTCGTCGATAGCGAACCCGGCAGCGCGCGCTTGGGTGACTTGATGGCCCAGGGTCTGATCACTCGTACTGACACGACAGTATAGGATGCTCTTCATACTCGCTCGTCCGTTAATGTGGCGTCCATATAAAAGCGTGTCCGTAAGCCTGTGTCAACCCTTACGGACGCCACATCTACCGGCGACGGGTATGTCCGCTGCGGTATGCCCTTGCGGACACCAGAGGCCCAGGACGGCCTTCTGCTTGTTTCTGGCCCTTGCGGAGCGTGGTCTGGATGTCTCCTACGAGACAGTGTGGCGATGGGTATTGAAGTTCGGGCCTCTATTCGCTCGAGATCTGCGCCGTAGGCGTCCTCGACCAACGTCGAGGTGGCATCTCGATGAGATGGCCTTGATGATCGCGGGCGCACAGTTCTGGGTCTGGCGCGGCGGTAGATGATGAGGGCGAGGTTCTCGACCTGCTGATGTAACGACGACGCGACAAGGCTGCAGCCTTGAAATTGATGCGTAAACTGCTCAAGAAACAGAGCTTCGCGCCCGAAATGATGGTGGCGGGCAAGTTACGTTCTTACGGCGCGGTCAAGGCGGAGTTGGGATTGTCGGCTCGTCACGAGCAGGGTTGCGCAAGAACAATCGAGCCGAGAATTCGCATCAACCAACACGACGGCGGGAGCGTAAGATGCAGCGCTTCAAATCGCCGGGATCAGCTCAGCGCTTTCTGTCGATTCACGCTGCCGCCCAAATACTTTCAACGTCCCACGCCATCTCACATCCCGCCGCACCCTCCGCGTCCTCCGAAACGAAGCGTTCAGGACGTGGCGAGCCGCGACCTCGGCGTGAACCTTGGCTGGGAGTGCCGGACGTCGCGTCGCCAATTCAGGTTCGTGTGACAGTGCCCGACGTGCTGCCCGCACCCGACCAATGGTCCCCGCGGCGACCCTCGGGACGGCCTTCGTCCTCCCAGAGCTTTTAGGCGTGCGTCCTGATCTGTTCGTCCTTGTCGCCGTCCACTCTCCGTTTCTGGAGTCCCAATGGAGGTACGACCGACAAAGCCTCTCTCGCCACCCGCGCTCTGACAATGGGTTCGCCCAGGCGATCGCGAACGCCTGCTGCTTCTCACGCCTTGGTGGTCAAGGGTCGGTGTGGCTGAATGATCGATCTGCACTATGAGCGCCGCAATGGCCGTCTCGAACATCAAAGCGCACTGACGCGCTGCGCACGAAGCCACATCCACACAAAGGTCACCGCACCACAAAGTGTCGCGCTATCCCGCGGTTCCCTGGATCGAGGCGAAAAAGCCCTCCTGCTTGTGGCTCCGACGCCTTTGCCGCTGCGCTCATTCGATCCGAAGCGCTGGTAATGTATAATGTCGTGAGGTCCTCGCCCGCGAAGGCAGGCATTGTTGGCTGGCTGACCGGTAGGTCGATGTCGCGATCGACCGAGCCGTCAGGGTGAAAGCGGCGCAGTTTCCCTCCACCGTGTAGCGCCGACCAATAACCGCCCTCCGTGTCAATTGCGGCGCCATCGGGGATGCCGAGTTCCGCGGGCACAGTTGCGAAAACCCGGCGGTTCGAGATCGAGCCGCCGTTCGCCCCGAAATCGAAGGCGATGATCTCGCCTTTATTGCTGTGCGACAGAAAGAAAGTCTTGCCGTCATCGCTCCAAGCCATACCGTTGTGCAACTCGGCGGCATCCGGCTCTTCACGAAGCCCTTCACCAAAAGTGAAACTGTGGAGCTTTCCCGGCTGAGCGGGCGGGGACCCTTCCAGCGGATCGAACATCACTCCGATCCAGAACCGGCCGCTGGCGTCGCACGCGCCTTCGTTGAAGCGAAACAGCGCCGGATCGAATGGCGGGGGCGCCAGCAGGTGCAGTGCGCCGCTGTCGAGGTCAAGGCGAAATTGCGGCGCGACAATCTGGATGAGAATCGCGCGACAATCAGGATGAGAATACGCCGCCGCGGGGATAGCGAAGGAAGGGCGTAGCCCGACCGTAGATATCCCCGCGGCGGCGGCGAGCGCCCAAGTGGCCTCGTCTGGCGGTCACGGCGGCTGGGTTAGGGATCGGCCTTCTCTTGTCGAGAGGACCGACTTCTTGCCCGGCCGACACGTCACCGATCGTCAGATGAGGCTATTCATGAACTTGCGTCGCAACCATTCGCCGGCGATTGCCGGCGCGAAAGCCGGATTCAGCACGGCCGCCGCCTACCGTATTGAAAAGGATCCTCGGCTTCCCAGCCAAAAGAAGGCGCGTCGAGAACGACGTCGAGCCGATCCCTTCGCCGATGTCTGGGACAATGAAGTCGTCCCGATGTTGAAGGCCGCGCCCGGACTGAGACCGATTGCCGTCTTCGGAGAACTCTGCCGTCGGCATCCAGACCTGGGCGACGGAACGCGGCGGACCCTCGAGCGCCGCATCCGGGCTTGGCGGGCGGTGAACGGTCCGGATCGGGAGGTCATCTTTCGCCAGGAGCATCCTCCGGGCCGGATGGGACTGTCGGACTTCACGGAAGTGGCCGATCTCGGCGTCACCATTGCCGGCGAGCTTCTCGACTGCCGACTTTATCACTTCCGCTTGCCCTTTTCCGGCTTCGAGCACGCCCATGTCGTGCTCGGCGGTGAAAGTTTCGTCGCGCTGGCGGAAGGGCTACAGAACGCCCTCTGGGCGCTGGGCGGCGTTCCCGAGCAACATCGCAGCGACAGTCTCTCGGCGGCCTTCCGTAATCTGGGCGCCGACGCCAAGGAGGATTTGACGAAGCGCTACGAAGCGTTCTGCGCCCATTACGGCATGACGCCGACCCGCAACAATCCAGGCGTCAGCCACGAGAACGGCTCGATCGAGAGCGCCCACGGCCATCTCAAGAGAGCGCTCGCCGACGCCCTGTTGCTGCGCGCCTCGCGAGATTTTGACGATCTCACCGCATGGCGGGGCTTCGTCGACGACATCGTTGGCCGCGGCAACCTCCGCAACGCCAAGCGCATCGATCAAGAGCGAATGGCGTTGAACAAGCTGCCGGTCCGCAAGACCGCTGACTACGAGGAGGTCAACGTCGACGTCACCAGCTCCAGCGCCTTCACGCTGCGCAAGGTGTTCTACTCGGTTCCCTCGCGACTGATCGGCCATCGGCTGCGGGTGCGCCTTTATGACGATCGGCTCGAATGTTTCCAGGGCTCGACGCCCATCGTCGTCTTGCGACGCGGTCGGCCCCGGCCGAACGGCAAACATGGTCATGTCGTCGACTACCGTCACGTCATCCATTCCCTGCGCCGCAAGCCCATGGCGCTGCTCAATCTGGTCTATCGCGATCAACTCTTCCCCCGCCGAGCCTTCGCCCTGGCGTTCGACGCCTTGCTCGCCGGTCTCGGTGAGAGACCAGCTTGCCGCGCCATGGTCGGGATTCTCGCGCTCGCGTTCGAGCGCTCCTGCGAGGCCGAACTCGCCCTCGCGTTGCAAGCGGCTCTCGACGACGGCGTCCTTCCCGATCTCGCTGCGCTGATCGAACGCTTCCGGCCAAAGGACGCCGCATTGCCCGTCGTCGTCGTCAGGCTGCCATCCCTCGCCATCTACGATCAGATCGCGACAAGCGTTGGAGAAGCGGCATGAAGGCGACCGACAAGATCGACGCCGCCCGCATCGACCTGCTGCTTGGCGAGTTGCGACTGCCCGGCATCAAGCTGATCTGGGCCGCCCTGGCGGCGACCGCCGACAAGGAAGGCTGGCCCGCCGCCCGCTTCCTGGCGGCCCTCGCCGAACAGGAGATGGTGGAGCGAAACCGCCGTCGCTTCGAACGGCATCTGGAGGAAGCGCGATTGCCGCCGGGAAAGACCCTCGACACGTTCGACTTCACCGCAGTGCCTATGATCTCGAAGGCGCAGGTGCAGGTGCTCGCCGCCGGCGACGCCTGGCTCGAAAAGGGAGCCAATCTTTTGTGCTTCGGGCCGCCCGGCGTCGGGAAATCCCATCTCGCGGCGGCGCTCGGTTTGGCCTTGATCGAAAAGGGTTGGCGCGTTCTGTTCACCCGGACCACCGACCTTGTGCAAAAGCTTCAGATCGCACGCCGCGATCTTGCCCTCGAAGCCGCGATCGCCAAACTCGACAAATATCATCTGCTGGTCCTCGACGATCTCGCCTATGTCACCAAGGACCAGGCGGAGACGAGCGTTCTGTTCGAACTGATCAGCGCGCGATACGAGCGCCGATCCATGCTCATCACCGCCAACCAGCCCTTCGGCGAATGGGGAAAAATCTTCTCCGATCAAGCCATGACGCTCGCGGCCATCGATCGTATCGTGCATCACGCCACGATCCTCGAAATGAACGTCGACAGCTATCGGCGAAAGGAAGCCGCCGACAACGCCCGTGGACCCGGACGCCCGCCGACGCGCGCGACAATCAAGGGATCATCCTGATTGTCGCTCCGCGACAATCAAACCATCTCTCGACAAAATAGCGCTTGCGTTATCGCCGCGCCGCGACAATCATCACCTCGCCGCGACCGCCAAAATGGCCATCCTGATTGTCGCTGCTTTCCATCCAGATTGTCGCGCTACACGAAATAGCCCCTGCCGCAGGGCCACTACCGCACCTCCATCGCCAGTCAACGCAAAACCGCCGATCTCGCTCGTCATCGGCCAGCTGCGCGTTGCTTCATGGTCCAGGCAGTAGCGGTGCAGCGCTGGCGCCTTGACGTCGATCCAGTAGAGCGCGCGCTCGCCCGCGACCCAGGTTGGGGATTCGCCGATCGTCGCGTGGCAGTCTAGCACCGTCTCGATCGCCATTGCGACCTCCTCGCATAATAACCCGTGCTGCGCGAGCCCGTTCCCATTGTCGGCGCATACTGACCGCTGGCATGTCGCGACCGGCCCCCAGTTCAACAGGAACCCCAATAAGCCCGTCACGTTTACTATGTGCCAACGAGATCGCCGACTGGGAAGCGGCAGGGGGTGGCACTTTCACCGGACCTCGTCAAAGCGGTCGCTCGCTGCCACGGTCCGCTCATCCCTTCACCCCGGGTTCTCCGGGCCGGCGCGAAGGTTCGTTTGCCGCGGCAACGGAACCAAAAGTATGATCTAGTTCTCTTATTCGTAACGAGCGCGAGCTGCAGCGCGAGGCGATTGAGGATCTCGCCCTGTAAGGAACGGCTCCGATGACATCGACGATCCAGGACTATGCGATCATCGGAGACGGCCGCAGTTGCGCGCTGATCTCCAAGACGGGATCGATCGATTTTCTGTGCTGGCCGCGGTTCGACAGCGACGCATGTCTTGCAGCGCTGCTTGGTGACGAGCGTCACGGTTATTGGCGCATTTCGCCGGCCGGATATGTCTCGGAGACTACCCGCCGCTATCGCGACGATACGACGATCCTGGAGACCGAGCATGAGACCGATACCGGTCGCGTGCGCGTGACGGACCTTATGCCTTGGCGCGACGGTGCCTCGTCGATCATCCGCATCGTGGAGGGGCTGGAGGGCGAGGTGCAGATGGCGATGTCGCTGAGGCTGCGCTTCGGCTACGGCCAGATTGCACCCTGGACGCAACGCCACAAACGGGGCCTTATTTTCGAGATCGGCCCGGATCGCGTCGCCCTCGATTGCCCCGTCGAACTGACGATCGAGACCGAGGAGGCCAGCGCCCGCTTCAATGCTCACCAAGGGCGCGAAGATCGCGTTCGTCCTAGGGTATTCGCCAGCAACGTTGCCGCTGCCCTCGCCCTTGAAGGTCGGCGCCCTCGTCAAGGCGACGGAGAAGGAATGGAGGGCGTGGATCGGACGATTCAAGGCAAAAAGCCGCTGGGAGGGCGCGGTGCGACGCTCGCTGATCACACTGCGTATGTTGATCGATCGTGAAAGCGGTGGGATTGTCGCTGCCGCGACACTGGGACTGCCAGAAATTCCGGGCGGATCGGCGAACTGGGACTATCGCTACTGTTGGCTGCGCGACTCCACTTTCACGTTGACCGCGCTGCTCAACGCCGGTTTCCACGTCGAGGCGACGCGCTGGCGCTACTGGATCCTGCGTGCGGTCGCAGGTGAGCCCACAGCGATGCAGATCGTCTACCGGATCGACGGCCGCCGCCGCCTGTCAGAATACGAGTTGGACAGGCTGCCCGGTTATCAGGGTGCAACTCCAGTCCGTATCGGCAACGCCGCTTCGGGTCAGACGCAGCTGGACGTCTTCGGCGAGTTGATCGACAGCTTCGACGTGTTGGCCCAGGCTGGAATAGAGCGCACGCCGCGCGTCGTGAGGCTTATCCCGTTGTCCCAGGTTCGTCTATATGTAGTGGATGCACCGGTTTGATGGGTTGGTTTGGGTCAGCGCCGAGCGCTGGCGGCGCACCGTCCTGTCGCATTCCGGTGGCGGTCTTGCGGCGGCGCGGCCTCCGCCTGATCGTTTGGACGCCCTTTCGAGGATTGTCTCGTTTGACGATGTCCCAGTAGCTCGCAGGCGCATGATGTGCGGCCAGCCCGAGCAAGGCTTCGAACGAAACGTGCCGGTGGAAGCGGCGATTGTAGCGAAAGACGAATTCATTGAGATAGGTGTCGACATGCGTGCGGCGCAGGCCATGATACGTGCCCAGGCCCCATCGCTTCATCAATGAGAAGGCTCGGTGGATCCAGGGCAAGACAACATGTCCCGACATTTTTCCGACAATGCGCGGATCGTGCCGGTAGTCGGTTAATCCAGGATAGGACGCGTGGCCGTCGGTGAGGAGCGTGGCTCCACGCTTCACGTTGGCTCTCACGAAAGCCTCGATCGACGCCGCGGAATTGTCGGCGATCATAGCGAGGCGTATTCGGCCGGAGCGCGTATCGAGATATTTGGCGTGCTTGCGTCGCGGCTTGGGCTGGTTGGTGTCGCGATCAATCACCTCGACGGCCCCGGCGACGAGGATTTTGCCGGCATTGTCGCGCTCGAAAAAGGCTTCGCCTTCGCGGAAGGGAATTTCCGCCTGATCGACTTCGACGACGCCCTCCAAGGGATCGCGATCCGGGTCGACCATCGACCGGCGCAATTTCTGCGTCAGCAGCCAAGCGGTCTTGTAAGTGACGCCGAGTTGATCCTCCAATTGCCGCGCCGACATGCCGTTGGAATGTGTCGCCATGAGATGTGCCGCCCAGAACCACGAGGTCAGCGGCAGCTTGGAACGATGCATCACCGTTCCCGCCGTGGCCGAAGTCTGTCGACCGCAATCGAGGCATTCGTATGTGTAAGCCCGGCTCTTCAGCGCCGCGGCGCGTTGCTCGCCACAGCCGGGACAGACAAAACCCTTCGACCAACGCCGCTTCAACAAAAAGGCGGCGCAGCTCGTCTCGTCGGGAAACGTCTCTTGAAACTGCGAAAGCGATCGGCCTTTGGCCATTGCGCGCCCCGTCGCGGTCGCCTCGAACAGCGACTCAACTACGCCCGCATACCACATCTAGGGCCACCTGGGACAGCGGGATAAGCCTCCGCGTCGTAACCATCGAAACCGCCATCGTGGAACATCTCGAGAAAGCTTGGAATGAACCGAGCGCTGACATCTGGGAAGGTCGGGGTGACCAGCAATGTTATACCTATTCGCAGGTCATGGCCTGGGTTGGCGTCACTCGCTTCCTTGCGGCGCATGCCAACGACGATCACGTCGATCGTGCGTTGATTGCTCGGCTAGAGGAACTTAAGGAAGTCATCCATCGCACCGTGTGCGAGCACGGCTATAGCAGTGATCTCGGCCACTTCGTCCAGCGCTACGGTAGCGACATCCTCGATGCGTCGCTGTTACTGCTGCCGCTCGTCGGCTTCCTTCCCGTTGATGATGCGCGGATTGCCGGCACGATCGCGGCGATCGAGCGCGACCTGATGGAGGGTGGGCTGGTACGCCGAAAGCCGTCGAAACCGGATAGCCACGACGAGGGCGCGTTCCTCGTCTGCTCGTGCTGGCTGGCGGACTGCTACAAGATGCAGGGCCGCGACGACGAAGCGGCGACGATGCTGGAGCGGGTGATCGGACTTTCGAACGATGTGGGCCTGCTCAGCGAGAAATATGATGTGCGCAATCACAACTTGATCGGCAATATTCCCCAGGCCCTGACCCATCTCGGCCTGATCAACACCGCCTTGTTTCTTTCGGGCCCCGTGATCCAACGAGCCGGCGGATGAAAGTATCGCGCATGCGCCGTTTGCTTTTCACGACGCTCCCCGTTTTCCTGCTCAGCGGATGCGCGGTCCTGAAGCTGGGCGTGGTGAATCACCCGGTCCGATCGCCGCAAGCCAATGGCGGCTCTACATAATCGTCGGGATCGTGCTGATCTTCGTCGCCGGGCCGGTGCTGTTGCTCACCCCAATCGTTGCCTGGCATTATCGACTTTCGAACAAGCATCACGCATTCAGGCCGAAATGGGATTTTTCCTGGCCTCTCGAAGCCTTTATCTGGATCCCGCCGATCGGGATCGTCGTCGGCCTTAGCTTCGTGCTGTGGGGCTACACGCACACGCTCGATCCCTATCGGCCGATCGCGTCCGACCAACCACCGCTCGAAGTTCAGGCGGTGGGATTCGACTGGAAATGGCTCTTCGTCTACCCGGACCAGCACATCGCGGCCATTAACCAGTTGACCGTACCGGTCGGGCGACCTGTCCATATCAGCCTGACCAGCGGCACGGTCATGCAGTCATTGCTGATCCCCCAACTCGCAGGCCAGATTTACGCGATGGCAGGGATGACAACTCAGCTCAACATCGCGGCGTCCCGGACAGGCGTCTATCGAGGCAGGAACACGCAGTACAATGGAACGGGCTTCGCGACCCAGGAATTCGACGTGACCGCGCTTCCCGCAGCCGATTATGATCGCTGGGTTGCGAGCGTGCGCGCGTCTGTTCATCCGCTCGATCAGACCGCCTATGCCGAACTCTTCAAGAAGTCGTCAGCGCCGCAGCCAATCATCTTCTCGTCGGTCCCTCCGAACCTGTTCCAACGCATCCTCGTCCAGTCTCGGGAGACCCGGCCATGACTCAGGGCGTCTGGCCCGTAGTGCTGGGCCGCTTCGACTGGCAGTCGCTGCCGTTCGTCCGCGCCTGGGATAATCCGACCGCGAGCGAAATCATTGGTGCCGGCGCCGCCACGATCGTCATCATCGGCGCCGTCTTCGTGACCGCGCTGATCACGGGGCTCGGCAAGTGGCGCTATCTGTGGCGCGACTGGTTTACAAGCCTCGACCACAAGAAGATCGGCATCATGTATGTCGTGATCGCGTTCGTGATGCTCGCTCGCGCGCTAATCGAAGGGGTGCTGATGCGGGTGCAGCAAGCCTCGGCAATCAATTCCTCCGGCCTCCTCGCGCCGGATCATTTCGCGCAACTGTTCAGCACCCACGGTTCGATCATGATCTTCTTCATGGCCATGCCGTTTCTCACAGGTGCGATCAACTAAGTGATGCCGCTCCAAATCGGTAGCCGCGACGTTGCCTTCCCGCTGCTTAACTCGATCAGCCTATGGCTGACGGGAGGGGCTGCCGGGTTGATGATGGTGTCCCTCGTGATAGGCGAGTTTTCGACCGGCGGCTGGAGCGGATACCCGCCTTACACGGAACTCGCTTTCAGCCCCGGAGTAGGACCCGATTACTGGATCTGGGCCTTGTCGCTGGGCTCGATCGGATCGACGCTGACAGGGCTAAATTTCGCCGTCACCATCTACAAAATGCGCTGTCCGGGCATGACGCTCATGCGGATGACGCTGTTCGTCTGGACCGCCCTATGCACTTCGATCATGATGATCTTCGCAATGCCGCCGTTGACCGTTGCGACCGCGCTGCTCGCGCTCGATCGCTACCTCGGGTTTCACTTCTTTACGAATGACCTCGGCGGCAACATGATGAACTACGCCAATTTGTTCTGGCTGTTCGGCCACCCAGAAGTCTATATCCTGATCCTGCCCGCGTTCGGGATCTATTCCGAGGTTGTTTCAGTCTTCTCCAGCAAAGAGCTGTACGGCTACACCTCGCTGGTGATCGCAACCATGTCGATCGCGATCCTGTCGTTCACCGTCTGGCTCCACCATTTTTTCACAATGGGCCAGAATGCAAATATCAACGCCGCGTTCGGCATCGCAACGATGACAATCGGAGTGCCCACGGGCGTCAAGATCTACGACTGGATTTGGACAATGTTTCGCGGGCAGGTGCGGTTCACAGTGCCAATGCTCTATTCGCTCGCCTTCATGATAACATTTACGATCGGAGGACTGAGCGGGATCATCCTGGCCTTCCCGCCTCTCGACTATCTCGTTCACACACATTGTTCCTGGTAGCCCATTTTCACAATGTCATCATACCGGGCGTGCTTTATGGACTGCTCGCGGGATATCATTACTGGTTTCCCAAGGCGTACGGCTTTCGGCTCAGCGAGAAATGGGGGCGTATCTCGTTCGGCTGCTGGGTATTCGGCTTCTATCTCGCATTCATGCCGCTCTATGTCCTGGGCTTCGCGGGCGTCGCGCGCCGAACCCAAGGAATGTTCGATCCTATATTTCGACCCTGGCTCTATGTCGCCGGCGTCGGCGCGCTGATCCTGCTCGCGGCGCTCGGCGCTTTGTTCGTCCAGCTGTGGGTCAGCATTCGCGACCGCGATGATAACCGCGTCACCGCAGGCGATCCCTGGGATGGTCGAGGGCTCGAATGGTCGATGTCCGCGCCGCCGCCGGAATACAATTTCGCGGTCATTCCGCGGGTCCATGGCCGCGACCCGTTCTTCGACGCCAAGCGCAGCGGTGATTCTTATGCGCAGCCCAAGCGTTACGAGGACATCGAGCTGCCCAAAGGCAGCATGACGGGTCCGGTGATTGGCGTTGTCGGCGCGGCGACGGCGTTCGGCCTCGTCTGGCATATGTGGTGGCTCGCGGTCATGGGCGTTCTGGCGATCGTCGCAACCGTCATCGCGCGTAGCTTTGTCCGCGATGTCCATCGGATCATCCCGGCCGCCGATGTCAAACGCATCGAGCAAGGTTGGCTGCGCGCGGTCGCCGAGGCCAATCCGATCCCGCGGGAGATCGAGATGACATCCGCCAACCAAGGCGTGGCCGAGGTTTCCGGATGAGCGCCAACGAGGTCAAGCACGCCGGCCTCAATCTCGGCGACACCGACGAACTGACGCATGAGCAGGCGGGCAGCGCGGTATTCGGCTTCTGGGTGTTCCTGATGAGCGACGCGGTGATCTTCGCGCTGCTCTTCGCGACCTATGGCGTCATGTTGCCCGCCACAGTCGGTGGCCCCACATCGGCCAGCGAATACAAGATGCTTCCTGCCTTCCTCGAAACCCTGGCGCTGCTGACAAGCAGCTTCACCTTCGGCATGGCGTCGGTCGCGATGAAGCATGCAGCATCGCGCAGACAGTCAATCGGCTGGATGGGCGTGACGTTGGGTCTGGGGCTCACCTTGCTCGGCAGCGAGAAGCAGGAAGCATCGCGAAGGCAGTTACTCGGCTGGATGGGGTTGACGTCGATTCTCGGGCTCGCCTTGCCCGGCTTGGAGAAGCGGGGAGCATCGCGAAGGCAGTTACTCGGATGGATGGGCGTGACGCTGGTTCTCGGGCTCGCGTTTCTCGGAATGGAGTTGCACGACTTCGCGACGATGTTCGGCAACGGCGCCTACCCGACCCGCAGCGGATATCTTTCGTCCTTCTTCTCGCTGGTGCCTCTGCACGGGCTTCACGTCTTCTTCGGAAGCATCTGGATAATCGTGATGATGGCTCAGGTGATGACGTTCGGGCTGGATGCGCGCGTCAAGATCAACATTTTACGGCTCGGCTTGTTCTGGCATTTTCTCGATATCGTGTGGATCGCGATCTTTTCGGTCGTCTATCTCCAGGGCCTGATCCAGTGAGGGGCCCGAACGACAGCAAACGCGACGAAATCCGCTCCTACGCGATCGGCTACGGCCTCGCCCTGGCGCTCACGTGCGCGGCTTTTGCTACGGTGCACTGGCAAAGCTTTGCCTCGACGACCACTCTCGCCATCGTGCTCGCGCTAGCGTTGGTCCAGATGGCGGTTCACTTCCGTTTCTTCCTGCACATCAGCCTTCGGAAATCGGCACGTGCCGATCTTCAGCTGATCCTGTTCTCGACGCTGATTGTGATCTTGATGGTCTCGGGAACGCTCGTCATCCTGTTCAACCTGCGAGCGAGGATGATGTAACAGCTCACAGTTCACCGGCTGCGGCCAACTTCCGAATTCTGGCGGCGGTCCGTACCGCGATTGTCTGAATCGTCAGGGCCGGGTTTACGCCGCCGACCGTCGGGAACACCGACCCGTCGCACACCCAGAGGTTTGGGATATCCCAACTGCGACAATCGGCGTTCACCACACTGGTTCGGCGGTCGTTGCCCATCCGCGCCGTGCCTCCGAGATGGTTCGTGTCATCCTCTTGCGCAAACATATCCTTTGCTCCAATCGCCTCGATTGACCGACCCATTTGCTCGATTGCGTGTTTGATGAGCGCCTTATCATTGTCACCCCATGCATAGGTGATTTTAGGGGCCCGCAATCCATATTGGTCGAGATCGTCGGTGAGCGTTACGCGGTTCTTCTCGTTGGGCAACATCTCACCCACCATCTTGACGCCAATCATATGGTTGTAGTCGAGCATCGCGTTACGCAACCTTCCTCCCCAGAGCCCACGCGCTCCAGTCTGCACAGACACCCATTCGTTGGGCAGCGGTCCCTGTCCCATCCAGCAATAGCCGCCGTGGAAATCCTTGTTGTCGTCGTAATTCCAATGTTCGGTGATGGCGAGGCTTGGTGGCGCTTTATACCAACGCACCGGCTCCTCCATCCGCCCCCAGAACGCCTGGTTCGATTGGGTCATAAGGTTTTTGCCGACGAGGCCGGAGCTATTTGCGAGGCCATCAGGGAACTCCGAGTTGGCGGACGCAAGCAGCAGCCGTGGCGTCTCTATCGCATAACCCGCCACGACAACATTCTTTGAGCGCTGAAAGTGCCAAGCGCCCTCGCGCTGATAGTGCACACCGGTCGCGCGGCCTGCCGGCCCTGTCTCGATCCGCCCGACCATCGCAAGATCACGGATTTCGGCGCCCGCAGTGAGTGCACGTGGGATCCATACGGTCAGTGCCGATCGCTTAGCGTTGGTGGTGCACCCAAAGCGACAAAATCCTCGGTACGCGCAGGGAGGACTTTTGCCCTCGATACCTGCATGCGGCGCGGAAAGCGTGGCGAGTGGCATCTCGGTCCACTTGATGCCGATCGCTTCGCAACCCTTAGAGTCTGTCCGAGAACATCATGTTTGGATGCATAGCTTTCGCAGCATGAGCCGGATTGAAGCGAGGTACAGGAATGCGAGCGCCTTTCGGCTGAGACACTCCCAGTCTTTCGCCAATCGGCGACAGCGGTTAAGCCAGGCGAACGTTCTCTCGACGAGCCAGCGCTTGGGCAGAACGACGAACCCTTTGGCGCAGTCCGAGCGCTTGACGATTTCAACGTTGACCTGCGTCATCGCACGCTTCACCGTCGCCTGAAACTCCGCCCCTTGGTAGCCGCCGTCCGCGTAGAGCTTAAGCAGGAATGGAAAAGCGCCAAACAGGGTCGCCATCAGCAAGGCGCCACCGTCGCGATCCTGAATGTCGGCGCCATGCACGATGGCGTGCATCAAGAGGCCTTGCGTATCGACGAGGATATGCCGCTTCTTCCCTTTGATCTTCTTGCCCGCATCAAAGCCATGCGGGTCGATGCAATGCCCCCTTTTTCCGCCGACTTAACGCTCTGGCTGTCAAGGATCGCGGCGGTTGGACTGGCTGCCCGACCCGCTTGCTCGCGGCACTTCACATAGAGCGCTTCGTGAAGGCGATCGAGCGTGCTGTCATAGCTCCACAGGTCGAAATAATCGTAGAGTGTCGAGCGCGCCGGCAGGTCCTTCGGGATCGCTCGCCACTGGCATCCCGTGCTCAGAATATACATCAGCCCGTTGACCACTTCGCGCTCATCAATATGGCGTCGGTTGCCACCGCGTCTGGCCGGCGGGATCACCGGCGCCACATGAGCCCACTCGGCATCCGTCATCGCTCGGATACCGCAATCGGCTGCGGTCATACCGCGCCCGATTTTCGTTCGTCCACATCGGGCGCCTCCATCAAATCAGCGAGAGCCGAGTGAATCACAACCGATTCAACTGAATCAAATTGTCTCCGGACAGACACTTAGCCAACAATTCGCCTGCAGTATTCAACTCGTGCGCGCGATATGGGTAGCGCGGCCGCTTCGGTCCCCAAGGATAGGTTAGCGGCCCGGAGATGTTGATCTGCCGCTCAGCAATTCCGTAATAGTGCCACATCTCCTCCCAAGAGATTGGCCAGTCCGCGCCGTAACCAAGTGTCGTGCGAGACTTGAACCATTCGGGGCGGAAGCGCAGCGACACCATCGCATAATGGACGGTTGACCCGCCGACCGCCTTGCCCGAATTCTTGCCGCCCATCTGAATGGGGTTGGGCCCATCGACGACGCGCGCGTCGTTCCAGTAAAGTTTGTTCTGCTCGGTCTCGTCGGATGCAAAATCCTCCAGTGGGCGGAAATAGGCTCCAGCATCGAATCCGATCACCGAGAAGCCCTGTTCAGCGAGTAGCGCTGCCAGCGTGCCTCCGCCCGCACCCGTGCCAACGATCGCGAAATCCACCTCGTCGCTCTCAGAAAATTCGCTCATCGGCACCCATCCGCCGGGGCGGAAGACGTCGGGAGCCCTGCCGCCCTTCGCACGCGGGGCAGCGAAAGGATCAGATAACATGGCGATTCTCCCGCTCGGCTCTGCCCTCGTCGCCAGGCGTCGCCTCGATCGCCTCCCACGGATCGGGCCGGTTGCCGTCGAGACGAACGTAGCCGCGCGGCGATGCCGGACCGCCGAAACCTATCTCATTCCAGGCCTTGGGATGCCCGTAATAGAGCGGCGGGACGTCGACAAGAATGCGGCGGTCAAAAAATGTCTTGGCGTCGATTCCGGCCCAAGGCTCACCCGAGACTTTGCCCTGTTGCATGGCTAGCAAGAGAGCGTCCTGGTCTTCCTCGGCAAGCTGGGAGAATCGGTGAGCCCCGTGTTTCGTCCGCGCCTCGCCGTCGAGCGCGGCGAGCGCCTTCCGCCATGCCTCTTGCATGTACGGCATGTCCGCCTCTCGAAAGCCCGCACCGTGATTGGCGAGCAGCTTTGCGTCCAGCAGCGCAACGAGCGACACCGCGTCAGCCTCGCCCGGTTGGGGCATAATGCGTCGGCACAACGCATCGGCGACTTCCCATTCTTCTTGCGTGAAAAATCTCGGAGTGTTGGGTGTCGCTAAGCGCTCATCGATGACCCGCCGGGTGGCCTCGTTCCAAGACGGCGTGTTTCGCTTGGCGAGCACGTCATAGCCCGGGTAGTGGGGAGGGTCAGTCACGACGGGTATGTTCCTTAAGCAGCGCCAACGCGGCGAGACCCGCGAGCGCCAGGCCCGTAAATGAGGGCGGCGCGGGCAACGGCGGGCCAGCAAAGGCGTTCTGCCGCCAATTGCGCCATCCGCCCATGCCGCGCGACACGCCGTAGGCGTGGAATGCAACGCCTGCGACGCCCATAGACGCGGTCGCCGCCATCCAAAGCCGCGACGCTTTGCGATCTTTCGCCGCGTCCCCGGCCGCTGCTGCGCCAAGCAAAGCGGCGGCGACCGGCGGCATCGTTATCGGCAGCAGCATCGCTGGATTGTGAAACGCGCCGCGAAAATGGAGCAGCCCAGCTTCCGCGGTGGTGGCCAATAGCGACCCCGCCGTCGTTACGGCGACAACCCTGCCGGCAGGCAGGCCGAACACCTCTGGCTCACCCGCGGGTTCGTTGTCCCGAACGCGTTCGGCGAGAAAGCCCATCAGCCCCGATAACGACATCGCCGCTGGCGCGCCAAGCGGTGCGGAATAAAAGATATTCTGCCAATTGAAGCCGCCGACCTTCTTGGTGACGTTGTCTCCACGTGCAAACCCTGAGTCAGCGCAATTTCTTCTGTAGCGTCACGTAGCTCCGGGTGCTTTTCCAAAACCTCATTGAGTCTTGCGTCGGAGGCGCCCGTTCTACGTCGCAACGTTTCGGGTTCCGCCGGACCGGGAGCCGTGCCCGCAAACTTATCGGGCGTCGCAGCAGGGCTGGGAGACGGTTGCAATTCGGAACTCGGGTTCTGTGGGATGTCGGGGAAATCGGGAGGCAGAATCGGCGGCCTAACGGGCGGCGGTTCGGGCCGGGGAATGTAGTCGTTTGGTTTGGGCATGGCGTTAGTCCAAGACATAAACCACGGTCGAACGTCGTTGTTCCCGCGAGCTTCTACGGTGTGCGCGCCGTCGCCGAGAGGGCAGCGAACTCCTGCGGTCGGATTTTGTCGTTAGAGGCAAAAGGCGACGCAGACGAGGCCGCCATTTCGGTCGAAAATCTCATCGTGCGCGGTGAAGTTGGCTGGCAAGCACCGTTGCCTCTTTTTGAGTCGAAGAGGAACATCCGCCGCTTGGTCCTGTTCCGCATAAAGCACTGACCCCGGAAAATGCTCATGGCCTCGTCGACCGAAGCCGTCTCAACTCCAGCAATTGCAGAGCATCCGGTCCGGGCTGCATTGCTCCTTGGCGCCTTAGGGGTGGTCTTCGGCGACGTCGGCACAAGCCCGATTTACGCATTTAGAGAGTTGCTCAAGGCAGCTGGCGGTGCTTCGGAGGCGGCTGTGTTTGGTGTGCTCTCGCTCGTTTTCTGGGCCATCATTCTGGTCGTTGCGATTAAATACGTGGTCTTCGTCATGAGGGCGGACAATCAAGGTGAAGGCGGGACGATGGCGCTCCTGTCTCTGGCCTTGCCAGTCGCCGAACCGGTGCGGACAGGTCTCTTGATCGTGGGGCTGGCGGGGGCGTCCCTGTTCTTTGGCGACGCTATGATCACTCCCGCCATATCCGTGTTGAGCGCCGTTGAGGGGCTTGGCATCGCATCGCCTACGGTGACGCCCTATGTGGTGCCGATAGCGGCGGTGGTGCTGGTCTGCCTTTTCTCGATACAGAGCCGAGGCAGTGGCGCTGTCGGATTCCTGTTCGGACCGGTGATGGCGGTTTGGTTCGCGACGTTGGCCGTCGCGGGGCTTGTTCACCTCGTACACTACCCAAGAGTGCTGCTGGCTCTAAGCCCGAACTATGCGCTGGCCTATGCGGGCCGTGTCGGCGCCGGGACCACGTTCGTGGTCTTAGGCTCGGTGTTTCTCGCCTTGACAG
This sequence comes from uncultured Alphaproteobacteria bacterium, assembly GCA_963765375.1. Taxonomy (GTDB): domain Bacteria; phylum Pseudomonadota; class Alphaproteobacteria; order Rhizobiales; family Beijerinckiaceae; genus Roseiarcus. The sequence continues at coordinate 194,567 of CAVXVZ010000001.1, forward strand.
GAGGGGAGGCGCTCTACGCCGACATGGGTCACTTCGGCAGGTCCGCGATTCGTATCAGCTGGTTCGCGTTCGTCCTGCCCGCTCTTGTTCTGGTTTACCTCGGCCAAGGAGCGCTTGTGCTGGCCGATCCGGCATCGGCGGACAATCCTTTTTTCCTCCTGTTTCCGAACTGGCTGTTGATGCCTGCGGTTCTTCTGACGACGGCTGCGACTGTGATCGCGAGCCAGGCCGTGTTGTCAGGCGCCTTCGCCCTGGTTCAGCAGGCCATTCAACTCGGCGCCATTCCACGTCTCGACGTGCGTCAGACCTCCGAGGAGTTGGCTGGCCAAGTCTACGTTCCTCATGACCTTCGAGCGCCTCTACAAAAGGCGGAGCGATTTCATTCACGGCAAACAGATGGACCGGATTGGTGGCTCAGAAAGAGTCGATGCCCGGAGGCTCGCTCGCCGTTGCCTGTCCGCTATCCTCAAACACATAGAGTCCTCTGCCGAAGCCTTCTCTTACGAGGAGTTCCTGCAAAAGCTCCTATTGTTTGGCCATCAATTGGAGGCGGACGTCGCTTAGACAGCTCCCATGCGTTCGGGTCGGGCTTCGGGGCTATCTCAACGGACGCGGATCGCGCCAGACTCGTTTAAGGGCGAGCGCTGAATTGGTCGCCGCATGCCTTGAAGCGCGGCCTTCACCAAATACCGTGGCGTAGTGGGCAAAAATCGAGTTAGGTTCGTTGACCGTCGAAATGAAAAGCGTCTAATCGGCAAATGCGGTTGTTCGGGGCTGGGGCTATGGGCGTCAAGAATGGGAGCAAGCCACGCGACGATGTTCGCCAGGGCGAGCTAGACGACGCCATATTCGCGGCGAGCTTCGGAAAGCTCATTCGGAACGAAGGCCCGGAAATCTATAAAGACCATAAGCGGTTCTTCGAGAACACGCACCCGACCGCGTCCCTCTCGAAACTCTGCCGGGACGTGTTCGGCCGGCTTGCGTCGACGACCGATAGCGGAGCCGTCCTTCGCCTTTCGACAGGCTTCGGAGGCGGCAAGACGCACGCGCTGATGACACTGTGGCACCTCGCTCAGAACATCGGCGATCCGACCGTTGGGACGGACCTCCTACCGCCCGCGGGCAGGCCCAAGGCGGTCTGCGTGCGGGGCATCGACGCGGAGGGCGCCGGCTATCCGATTTTCGCCCGGCACGGCGACCAAGAGGCCAGGAGCCTGGCCGCGGAACTGGCATTCCTAGCTGGGCGGCCCGAGCGCGCTGAACGCGCTCGGGCCGGCAAACTCTGCCGCTGCTTCACCAGAAGCAGCGTTCATCGAGTTGATTCTGCCTCACGAGCCGACCTTGATCCTGTTGGACGAACTCGTCCTCTACATGGCGAAGCTGACGCAACAGGAGCTAGGCAACTTCGTTGGCTTCTTGCGGGCGCTCATGACGGCTGTGGCCACGCGAAAGCAGACGGTCCTTGTCATCACCGATCCGAAAGACCAGCCTGCCGACGCTCACAACGCGGCCCAACTTGCGCGCCTTGGCCAGGTGATCGAACAACAGACCGGCCGTCAGGCGACGGTTATCGAGCCGATCGGCGACGAGACCGCGCAAGTGATCATCCGAAGGCTGTTCGAGTCGGTCGATCCGAACGCAGCGGCAAAGGCATCGGCCGACTATCACGCGCTTTATCAGCGCGTCGCTGACGAGCACCCGAACCTTGTCCCTGAAGAGCGCGCGATCAACGCAGTACGCCGAGCGCATTCGGGTCTGCTATCCCTTGCATCCGCGCCTCCTGAAGACAGCGGAGGAACGTCTGCGCGTGCTGCCGGACTACAACCTCTCTCGCGGAACGTTGCGGCTCTTCGCCCGCATAGTCCGCGGTGTTTGGGACGATCCTGAAGCGCGATCCGGAGATGATTACGGCCGGTGAAATCGACTGGGCGAGTCGCGCGCATTCAGACGGATCTGCTTCAACGCCTGGATCGTGAAAAGTTTCGTGCTGCGGTCGGCGCGGACGTGCTCGGCCACGCTCGGGAACTTGATCAGCTCCGATTGGGGCACACATAGGCGTGCGGCATCGGCGCTGCTTCTGGAGAGCCTGCCTCTCGAAGCCCACAGCGGCATGGGACCGGCGGACATCACGCTTGCCGTCCTTCGTGTCGACGAGGCGGGAACCGAGCCGGCCGAAGCGCTCGATCATCTTGCCGGCGCCTGCTGGCACATCTATCCGATGAGCGGCTCGGCCAACGCCTGGCAGTTCCGCTATGAGCCGAACATCCTGAAGCAGATCGAAGAGCGGATGGTCCAGGTCCCACGGGCTGATGCGCTCGATCGTTTGAAGGCGGACGCTCAGAAGTCCTTTCAAGGCGCTTTTGCCAAGCTCTTGCCTTGGCCCTCCAACGCCAAGGCGGCGCCCGATCGACCGGAGTTGCAGATCGCGCTCTGCGAAAGCGAAGACGTCGCCAAGTCGCTCGTCGCCTACAAGGACGACACTCCGGGCAGCGAAATCCTGCGCGAGTACCGGAACGCGATACTCGCCGTCGCTCCAGATGCGTCTGGACTCGAGAAGGCGGTGCAACGCATGCAAAGGCTAAAAGCGGCTGAGAGCATCGAGGAGGAGACGCCGAACACGGAAGCTGGCAAGCTCGCGCGCGAGCAGCTCAAGAAGCAGAAGCCGGAATTGATCAAAGCGGCCCGACTGGAAACAGCCAGAGCCTTCAATCGTCTCGTTCTTGCGGACGGACGGCGTCCTGACGATCGACGAGCGGTTCATCGCGCCTCCCGAACCTCACCGCTACAGCTGCCTTCCGGCCAAGACGCCGTCCGCGCCTTTGTCGAAGATCGCAAGCTGGTTTACGCCGACACAGACAGCCTCGCGCCGGACTATTTCGTCGAGCGCGTGTTCAGCGGCGCAGTGCCGCTTGTCGAAATGCCGGACGTGCGGACGACGGAGAGCTTGCAGCGGCGCTTTCTCGGCGCGCAGGGACTGAAGCTGGTGCGCGATCCCAGCGTGATCCGCGCTTCAATTCTTCGCGCCGTCGACCAGGGGCGATCTGGTCGTCCAGCTGGAAGACGAGACCGCTTTCGATAACCAGGGTGCGGTCTACACGGCAAATGGGGTCCGACAGCGGGACAAACTTCGTAAACTCACGACACTGCCGATCGACGGAAAGACGCTAGTGGCGGAGGCCGAAAGCCAAACAGCGAAAGACTGGTTGAAGACGCTTGGATTTGGCGAACCGCCGAAAGGACCGGCCCAGTTGCCGCTGCCTCCGCCCCCGCCAAAGGGGGCCGGCCCAACCACGGCCCAGGACATCGGTGTTGCCGGGCAGCTCGCCGACAAGCGGCGTCTCTTGAGCTTGCGGATCGGCTGCTCTTCGGCCGCAGACGCACAAAAGGCGCTAGGTGCCGCTGCTTCGCTCGGCGCGCCTGTCGTCCAAATCGAAGCCGAGTTGATCGGCGATCTGAAAGACGGCGGCAAGCTCAGCTTCCATGTGGTCGGCGCCAAGCCGTCCGCTCCAATCAAACCGCTGACGATGGCTCAGTCGTTCGGCAATGCGCTCGCGCCTGGCGCCAGCGTTCGTGTCGACGTGATCCTCGATTTCGGCGCAGAGGGCAAAGCCGATCTGGGCGCGCTCATTCGCACCTTGGAGATGCAATTGCCCGCCGGCATAAAGATTGAGGCGCGCTTCGCCGCCGTTTCGGAAGCCTGACTTCATGGCGAGCGCACAGGTACAGGCGACAAGGGCCGCGCCTTTTGCGTTGCGCTTCGTGCAACGGCGGGACGGGCTGGCAGGCATCATCTATCGCCGGCGCGTCAATGACCGGATGGAGGAGCGCTTCGATCGCGTCGCGGCGCTTTCGCCGCTTGCTCTCACTGCGGGAAGCGGGCTCTTGCGCGCGGCGGTCAGGGCCGCCGGCGGACCGACTGAAATTTGAGGCCGGGACCTTTCCGGCCAATCGACGCAGATTGGGGCGCTCGGGTCGCGGGCTACGGAATTGTCGCGCGCGGCCTCAGAGACGCTCGTCGCCTTTCGAAGTCGGCGGAACATTTTCGAGCGGCGGACGCGGCCGAGGCAGCGGCTTGGTTCGGCCGCATGCAGGATGGCCGCGGCGCAACGTTGGGTGCGGGCGCTCAGAATCATCACGGAGGCGGTGGCGTAAATGACCGAAAAATTCGGAGCACAGGCCGCGCGCCCGCGGGTGTTGATCGAAGATTGGTTGCCGGCCGCCGCAATCGGAGTGGAATGTATTCGTGAGCGCAGCACCGGCCAGCAACCTCCTGACAAACGGCTTCACATTTGGTGGGCACGTCGTCCCCTGGTAGCAAGCCGGGCCGCGGTGTTGGCAAGCGTTCTTCCCGCCGACTTCCCACGGCAAGCGTTCGAGCGGCTCCTGGGGTTCGGAAGGTCCGGGCAAAGAGCTGGTCGGCATACGCCAGTTGATGGACACAGGCGTGGACGTGCCAGGTGGGTTCGGCGCGCCTCGAGCCTTCAACGCAGAGCTTCGTGAAAAGGACCTTGCAGAGGCTCACGCTGCAGCGAATCGGTTTTGGGGTCGCTCGCCGACTGTGCTCGATCCGATGGCGGGCGGCGGCTCAATACCGCTTGAATGCGCTCGGCTTGGGTTTCCTACTCTTGCCAACGAATATAATCCCGTTGCATGCAGCGTCCTTGAAGCGACGGTGGACTACCCCGTCCAATTCGGGCCCCCACTAGCGGATCTGGCGAGGAAATGGGGAAAGGTGTGGGAAAAGCGCGTCGCAGTTCGCCTGGCGCGCTTCTTTCCAGCCGAGCGATTGGCCTCCGTCCATGCCTATATTTTTGCTCGCACTGTCGCTTGCCCGACGACCAAGTTTGCGACGCCGCTTGTGCCGGACTGGCACTTGTTGAAGCCAAGGGGTGGTGTGGCCGTAGTCGCGGCTCCAATCGTGGACAAGGCGTCAGGGACTTGGTCGACGGTTATTCGTGAGGTGGCGACCGGCGGGGATTCAATTGCGGCACCGCCGCCGGCTACCTACGGCAGCGGCAAGGGTGTCAGCCTGTTCACAGGCGAGCCGATCCCATCGGAATGGATCAAGACGCAAGCGCAGCAGGGCAAAATGAAAAGCGCGCTCTATGCGGTGGCGCTGAAGACGCCGCAAGGTCTTATTTTCAGAGCCCCTACTCTCGGTGACTTGCAGGCTTTGGACGGAGCAGAATCACAACTCGCTCAGTGGCGCGCTGATTGGGAAGCGCGGAACCTCATTCCAACCGAAGAATATCCGGAGATTACAACCGATCCTCGGCCACGGCTTTACGGAATGCCACGTTGGGCCGACATGTTTAGTCCGAGGCAGTTGCTAGCTTTTGGTGTGTCGATGGAGGAGCTGCAAGCACTCCACCCATCTATTCTGGCTGAAGAAGGGCAAGCGCTCGGCGAAGCGGTCGCGCTTCTATTAGCGTTCTCTATTGACAAACTTACGAATTACAATTGTGTCCTTTCGTCATGGCACACAAGTCACCAAGTAATTAGAGGAATATTTGACCGGCATGACTTTTCGTTTAAGTCGACTTTTACGGAAATGGCTCCGATCGGTGCAGGAAATGGTCTGAGTTGGGCCATTTCCAGTTGCGTTGATGCCTACGAAAGCCTCGCAAAGCTCTCTAGATCGAAGGAATTATCGCCGATTGAATTGACGCAGGGGTCGGCAACGGCACTCATCCACATCGCTGACCAATCGCTCGACGCGATCGTGGTCGATCCACCGTATTCCGACAACGTTCAATACAGCGAGCTTGCCGACTTTTTCTACGTTTGGCTCAAGCGCAGCCAAGGCCACCGCCGCCCCGAATGGTATGCATCTCTGCTGTGCGAAAGCGCAGAGGAGGCGGTCAAGAACGACGCCCGTTTCCGAACCGGCAAACGGACAGCCAAGGACGCGAAAGTCGCCGCGCAGTCTTTCTACCAAGGCATGATGACAAAGGTCTTCGCCGAGGCGCACCGCGTGCTTCGTCCGGAAGGCGTGCTCACGGTCATGTTCACCCACAAGAAGCAGGAGGCCTGGGAGTCACTGTTCGAGTTCGCTGATCGAAGCCGGCTTCACGATCACAGCGACCTGGCCGGTCAAGACCGAGAGCGAGCACAGTCTCCATCAGGCGAAGAAAAATGCAGCGCAATCGACCGTGATCCTCGTTTCGCGTGTGCGTCCGCAAAAAGCGGGAACGGGATACTTTCGATGGCGCCATGCGGGCTCGGATCAAAGAGAAGGCCGAGCGAACGGCCGAGCGTCTCGCCGGCGAAGGATTGAATCCCGATCGATCAGCTCGTCGGCAGTTTCGGCCCGGCTATGGAAGTTTTCTCCGCCTTTGACGCCGTCCGCACCGACACGGGCGAGCCAGTCAGCGTTGGGCAGGCGATTGACATCGCCGCCGACGCGGTCGCGAGCTGGCGCATCCGTCGGCTCGCCAAAGACGGGCTCAGCGGCGTCGAGCCGGAGGCGCAGTTTGCCGTCTTGTGTTGGGCGACCTTGGGCGCGGCCGAGTTCCGCTTCAACGAAGCAAAGCTGCTTGGTCACGCCGTCGGCATGGACGTCTCGGCGCTTGAACAGGCCGGGCTGATCACGGTCAAGGCTGACAAGGTCAAGATTCTTCCAGCAAAGGAGCGTCGTCGCTCAATCCCGCTCACTGAACATGACGCGAGCCAGCTCTTGTTCGGCTGGACCGCAGGGAGCGGGAAGCGAGTTAAGAAAGTCGATACTCTGAAAATCCATCCCCGTGATCCAGCGTTTCGCACACATCTCGATCGCGCCCACGCCCTCGCGCTTGTCTATGCGGACGCGGGCGGCGGGGCGGCCGGCATTGGCGCCGCGAAGAGTTTCGCGGCCCGCCAGGGCATCAAGACCGGCGACGCGACCGTGCACCTGATCCAAGCTCTGCTCGCCGCGTGTCCGCCGGCGCTTCGCAATGCGAAGAACAAGATTGCGCAAGAGTTTGCGGAGTTTCGCGCATGGCACGAGCTATTGGAGCCGCTATTCGGCGTCACGCCGCCGGACTGGACCGAAAAGCCGCCCGATCAACGTGAACTCGAATTGCTTTTGCGTTCTCCCGCAGGCGGTGAAGGAGACGACGGCGAAGCTGACGAGGATGCCGACGACGAGGCAGAAGCCGAAGACGACGAGGACGCTGAATGAGCGTCTCGCTGCGCGAGGTCGTCTGGCCGCGCTTCCTGAGAGCGCCGGACGGTCAACTTGTCGCGCGGCTGTACGAGCCTGCCCTGCGCCGGGCCGTTCGTTATGACCGATGCTGCGCCTATTTCTCCTCGTCGGTCCTCTCAGCCGCGGCGTCGGGCTTCGGCGCCTTCATTGCGCGCATCCTCGACGGGAGCATAACTGCAAAGCCGTCGATCAGATTGCTTGTGAACGAAGAGTTGGCGGAGGCCGACGTCACGGCGCTGCTCGCCACGGGCGACGAAGCGCCGCTCGTTCAAAGCCTTCTCGCCCGCTTCCGCACTCCGGCAAATGCGCTCCAGCAGCGCCGATTGGAAATGCTGGCCTGGTTGGTTCGCGACGGATGGCTCGTTGTGCAGGTCGGCCTGATGCGGCAAGCCGACGGCATCCTTCATGCGAAATTCGGACGGTTCGTAGACGAGAATGACGAGGCGGTCGTCTTTAGCGGTAGCGGCAACGAGAGCGCGAGAGGACTCCGGTCCAATTACGAGAAGCTGGAAATCAGCACCAGTTGGGGCGACGCCGAGCGCGACGAACATATGCGCGCCGAGTTCGATCAGCTTTGGTCGGGCACCGACCCCGCTGTAGCGGTTGTGAGCCTTCCCGAAGCGGTGCGAGAACATCTGATCAAGTTTGCGCCGGAGGCCCCGCCAATCAGGGAAGGGACCGACAATCTGCTGCGGCAGCGGGCTGCGATGCTCTGGACCTACGCGCTTTCCGTTCCATTCTTTTCGGCCGGCGGGGCGGCAACGTGCGACTGCGATGGCGCCGGTGACGCTATGGCCGCACCAGCGAAGAGTTGTCACCGAGACCGCAAACGCCTGGCCCGAGGGCCGCCTCCTTTGCGACGAAGTCGGCATGGGCAAGACCATAGAGGCGCTTCTCATTCTTCGGCGCCTTCTCGCCGGCCGAGGCGTCAAACGCGCGCTAATTCTCCCGCCCGCGAACCTCCTCATCCAGTGGCAAGGGGAGCTTCGCGAGAAGGGCGGCTTGCGCGTCCCGCGCCTTGAGGGACCGCGGACGTTGGTGTGGCCGGACGGGTCCAAACAGGGCGTCGACGGGCTCGCGGACGCCCTCAAACAGGACCTTCTGCTGCTCAGCCGCGAGACGGCGCGGACGGACACAAATCTGTCGATCCTGCTCAACGCCAAGGCGTGGGACCTTGTGATCCTCGACGAAGGCCACGCGGCAAGGCGCGCCAATCAGGTCGAAGGCGAGTTTAACACCCCGACGCTCCTGCTCGGGCTCCTTCGGCGATTGCAGGCCAAGGGCAAGGCCCGAAGTTTCATGATCTTGTCCGCGACGCCGATGCAGACCCATCCCTGGGAGCCGTGGGACTTGCTGCAGATCCTCGGAGAAGGCGGGCTGTGGCTGTCGGGCTTTCATGTTGTCCGCGGCTACTACGACGCGCTGGCGAAGCTGGACCGGGCGCGCCACCGGCAAGCGTGACCTAATGTCGATCGCCCGCACTCTTTGGGCGACCCCGGAAGCGCCGCCATCGCCTGCAGAACTTGCGATGCCGCCGCCAACCGAAAGTGGCCGGTGGACGGACAGACTGCTCTTCCTGCCGGCAGCCGATCGAGCTGGTGTCGTGAGTTGGTTGAGGCGCTGCTCTCCGCTTGTCCGGCGCATGCACCGCAACACCCGCAACACGCTTCGTCGCTATTACGAGATAGGGCTGCTCGATAGGGCGCCGCCGCGTCGCGTCGTGCGAGAAGACGCCTTCGACTTCGAAACGGAGGAAGAGCGGGATGTCTACGACGCCGTAACCCGGTACATCAATCGACGCTTTGACGAGCTTGAGCATGAAAAGGCGGGCAAGGGGTTCGTCATGACCGTCTACCGCCGCCGCGCGGCAAGTTCTCCCTGGGCCTTGCAAAAGAGCCTGGAGCGCAGAGCCGAGGGCCTGAAAGCGGTCATCCTGCAACACGCGTTCGATCCGGCCTCGCTGGGCATGGGTGAGGCTGAGGAGATCGAGGACCTCCTCAACATCAAATTGACGTCGGCGCTGCCGGAGTCGCCAGAAGAAGCGCGGTCCGAACTGTCCGAAGTCGAATGGCTGCTCGAACGAATTGAGAATTTCGGTGGTCTGGATACGAAGCGCGAGCGGCTCGTCAATCACGTCAAGACTCTGACCTCAGACGGCCGGAGCGTGCTCGTGTTCACGAGCTACGCCGACACGATGACCTATTTGCGGGACTACCTTGTCGGCGCTTTCGGTTCCTTGGTCGCGTCCTATTCCGGCGACGGCGGCGCCATTCGGGCCGGCTCGAAGTGGGCCTCCGTTCTCAAGGACGAAGTCACGTCGCGCCTCAAGAGCGGAGTGATCAAGGTCCTCGTTTGTACGGACGCCGCAAGCGAGGGCCTCAACCTGCAGGCGGCTGGCGCGTTGGTGAATTTCGATTTGCCCTGGAATCCGTCGAGGATCGAACAGCGCATCGGCCGCATCGATCGCATTGGGCAGTTGTGCGACACCCTTCCAATCGTCAATCTCTATTTGCAGGACAGCGTCGACGCGCGCGTTTATCAGGCATTGCATCTGCGCTGCGGTCTTTTCGAGAAGTTCGTCGGCCCGATGCAGCCCGTGTTGTCGCAGGCGATACGGATGCTGATCGGGAAGGAAGACGTAAACCTCAACAGTCTGGCCCAGGCCGCGGAGGCGATCCAATCTGACCCGTCCATCATGCAGGCGTTCTCAGAGGACGAGCTGGTTACGATTGAGGTTGAGGAGGGTCTTCTCCGTCCCGAGCACACGAGCACGCTGCTTTCGTCTCTCGACGGCACCACGATCAAAGTTACCGCGGAGAGCAACTGGCTTCACCGCATCGGACAGGGGCCATTGCGGATTGCGACCCATCCGTCCGCAGTGGAAAGGCATCCCGAGGCAGGCACCGTCGATGGGCTAGACGAGCGTCAATGGGCGATCGTGCGCGAGCTTCAGCAACCAGGCGAGCGCTTGCCGTTGGTCCTTGCCTCCTCTGAGCGCGGCGCCTTCCGGACTGTCGCTTGCGGGTGGGTGTCGGCGGCTGGTCGGCGGGACATCCGCTCGTTCTCCGAGCTCTGCGAACTCGTAGACGAGTGGGATGGCCAAGAGCCGTCCTTCGGAGCCTGGCAGTCCGCCCGATCGAAACTTGCGGCCGACGCGAAGGAGGAAGCCGAGCGGTTATCCTTCACCGCGGCGAATGCCGAAGCAGCTGCCCGAGCGGCTCAGATTGAGGCGGCCCGGCTTCGGCTCATTGATGAACTTGGTCGGACGCTGATCTGCTTCCCGCCGGACGCCGAAGACATGAACGCAAAATTTCATCGGCTTGCGACAGAGCGTTCTTTGACGGCCGAGCGCCTCCAAAAGGTCTTTGCTCGGTTGGGCGCATATCCTGATTGGGATGAATTCAGGATGGAGGAGCTCCACAACTACCGGGCAGCGCTGGAACCGTCTCAGGTGAAAACTCGTCTTACCGGAAGCGAGGTTGACGCCGCCCTGGTCGACCCGCGATGGGCGTTTGATTAAGCGGTCCGGCGAGCGTGCCGAGCGGGTGGTCCTCCGCTTTCGCCCGCTAGGAAACGAAAGCGTTGCTTGCAGTCGCGGCGTACAGCCTTCCAGATTTTGATAAGAAATGTAGATTTGGCTGCGACTTAAAGCACGACTGACGTTATTTATGCCTGAGAAGTCGTTTGAGGCGATTTTCAGACGATCTAAGTTCAACAAGGTCCGCTAGGAACAATTGTTCATGGGCGCATGGTAGCGCCTCTTGTTTCAAAAGCACTTTGGTACTAATTGATGCTGATAGAGTGAAGACGCGACGCGCGCAGTCGCGCATCCTTTCGGCAGACTGCTCGTCTATTTTTCCCTTCTCTTGACACAACTGAATCCTCTCGAAAAAATACCGCGCTTCGTCTTGAACTCTCCGGCGCGCCCAGCCTCCCAGTTCGTCCGGGTCCCGTTTGCGCCGCCGACGCCTAGGGCTAATGTACATCGGCTCGCGCGTCGCCTCCGCAGCGGCCGTCCGGTTACCAATTGCTGGCTCTGGCCGCGACAGCTTCACGCTCCCTGCGCCATCCTCCCGCACGAATTCGATTCCGGCCGACCTCAACGATCCCGATGTTTTCTCTATGGACCCCTTTCCGGCTTTCCCAGCTTCAAGTCGTTTCACCGTCAGCAGTGACACGTCCGCCATCTCAGCGAGTTTTTGCTGGGTCCAGCCCAATAGTTTCCTGGCCTCTTTGATCTGTGCGCCAGATATTTTTGGCGCGGAGAAGCTGAACGTCACGGGCCGTCTCTCCACGGCAAATTTGCTTTAACGAACTGAACGTCTCCGCTGACGCAGTCGAAGCGGCTACGCACTGCGCCGAAAAATGGCATAATCCAATCCATATTTTATATGCACAGCGAGTGTTCCAAAAATGCCAATTCTAGGGTATCAGCGGGCTAAGATGTGGAGAGTTGTGTCGAGAAGCAAGGAGCCTGTAGGATACCTGCTCTCGGTGCGGCTGTGCCACTGAATTTAGCATAGCGTGAACGCCCGGGGCTTCGGCTGCCGGGCGTTTTGCGTCTCAGACGGCGATTGATCCGGCGTCGCTCCCGGTTCATTGGCATATTCCCAAGAGCGCGACTTCCTCCCCCAACCAGCCCGTCCGGTCCTCCGGCGGGCTTTTTTTGTGGAAAGCGACCCATGGAAACCCCCCACAACGAAAAACAAGCGCGCCGCGCCTTGAGCATCAAGGAGGCTGCGGAAGCGTGCAATCTTTCCCGCGCGACGGTCTATCGGCTCATCGCAGACGGGAAGTTGGAAACTCGCAAAATTGGGGCGCGGCGGCTCGTGCCCGTCGGCGCGATCGACGCTTTGTTGAGTGGGGGCGCGAAATGAACGGCGCTCCAAAAACGCGAAGCCCGGCCCCGCGCGCCAACGCGGAAAACCGGGCGGAAGGTAATCGCAACAAGGCTTCCCATACCATCGACCGCACCGAACCGGAAGCCGATTTTGCCGCAGTCTATATCGCCCGGCGGTTTGGCCTCGCCCTTCCGCTGGCGCAAGCAATCGCGGCGCTGGCGAACCTGGGGAGGGCGCTCGGATGAAAGACGCCCTGGACTTCGCCGCTATCAATCAAGCGGCGCTCGCGGCACTCCCCGCCGTGCTGAACTGGCTTTTGCCGAGAGGCAAGGCTGTCGGGCGTGAGATTCGCGCTCAATCCGCGCCGCGCCGATCGCCGGTTCGGATCGTTCAAAGTCAACCGCTACAGCGGCCGTTGGGCGGACTTTGCGACCGGTGCCAAAGGCGGCGATCCTGTTTCGCTTGTTGCCTATCTCGCGGACGTCTCGCAAGGCGAAGCGGCGCGGTTGCTCGCCGGAATGTTGGGAATCGAAGCCGGGGGGCCGCTCCATGGCTGACGGAATCGATTTCTCGCCCCTGTCCGACCTCGAACGCGATGCGGCTGCTGCAGAGCTAACGGGTGGAAGGGAAGACACAGAGGCGACGACGGCGCCCGCCAACGCAGAATCGGCGGACATCGCGGCGGCGCGTATGTTCGGCCGCGCACCCAACGCGCTTTGGCGCTACCCGGATGCGGCCGGGGCGCTCGCCTTTTGTGTCTGCCGATGGACCGGGCCGGACGGCGGCAAAGAGATTCGGCCGCTATCGTGGTTTGCGGGCGAGGGATGGCGGTTCAAGCATTGGTCGGACGCGCGCCCCCTCTACAATGCCGATCGGATCGCCGCGAGCTTGGACGCCCCGGTTGTCGTTTGTGAAGGCGAAAAGGCGGCGGACGCGGCAGCGCGCATCTTCGAAGGCGCTATTGCGACAACGTCGAGCGGCGGCGCCAATGCGGCGAGCAAGACAGTTTGGACGCCGCTCGCCGGGCGGCGCGTTCTCATCTGGCCGGACAATGACGATCCCGGCCGGAGGTATGCGCGGGAAGTCGCGGCGATCCTTGCCGAACTCGAATGCGAAGTTTCGATCATCGATCCGGCCGCACTGTTCGCAAAGGTCATCGCGCGCGAGGCCGCTACAGAGTTTTCCGGAACGATAGAAAAGGCCGCGGGATATGACGCCGCCGACGCCCTTGCCGATTGGCCAGACGTCATCGCGCTGCGCAAGGCAGCTGTAGGCCTCGCCAAACCATTCGATCCGGGGCCGGCCTATCATTCCTTTGGCGCCTACAGGATGGACGCGCGGGGCCTCACGGTCGAAATTGAGAGGGGCAGGGGCGACAACAGGACGACGGAAGCCGTTCGGATTGCCGCGGCGTTCGAAGTGCTGGGGGCGTGTCGCGACCCCCACGGGGCCAGCTGGGGAAAGGTGCTGCGATGGCGGGATGACGACAGGCGCGAACACGTCCGGCATGTCGCCGACGCCGACTTGCACGGCGAGCCGGCGGCGCTCTGCGCGAGCCTCGCGCATCTCGGATTGAGGATCGATCGCAAGCGGCAACGCGAGTTTGTCGGCTATCTTTCGGGCGTCGGGGCGCGGCGGCGCGTTACGGTCGTGTCGCGCACGGGCTGGCATGAAATTGGCGGGCGATCCGTGTTCGTCCTGCCGAGCGAGACGATCGGGGCGCGCGGCGGCGAGCGCGTCATCCTCGATGCGGCGGCGCGAGACGTCTATGAGGCACACGGAAGCATCCAAGATTGGCGCGACGGCCCCGCGAAGCTGGCGAGCGGTCATGTCCTGCCAGTCCTGGCCATTTCCGCCGCGCTGGCCGGGCCGCTGTTGCACTTGGCCGGCGTCGAGGGCGGCGGCGTTCATTTCAATGGCCAATCGTCCAAGGGCAAGACGACGCTGTTGCAGATGGCGGCGAGCGTATGGGGTAGGGGCGGAACGCCCGGTTATGTCCGCACGTGGCGCGCGACCGCGAACGGACTAGAAGGCGCGGCAGCAGGAGCGACTGATACCGCTTTGATGCTCGATGAATTGGGACAGGTGGACGGGCGCGAGCTGGCGGCGGCGCTCTACGCGCTCGCCAACGGCGCAGGCAAGGCGCGGGCGATGCGCGACGGGGCCTTGCGCGAGCCGCGCTCTTGGCGTGTGCTGACCATATCGAGCGGCGAAGTCCCAATCGAAGCCAAGCTCGCGGAGGATCGCGGCAAGAGAACTCGAGCCGGGCAATTGATTCGCATGTTGGATATTCCCGCCGCTCGCGCGTGCGGCGTGTTCGATCATGCTGGGTCAAACGGCGACGCCGCGGACTTGGCCAAGCGGTGCAAGCTCGCTGCTGCGTCCGTCTACGGAACGGCCGGGCCGGAATTCGTGCGCCGGCTCTTTGCTGAAGACGTGCGCGGCGAAGATGTGCGCTCGATGGTCAATGATTTCGTCGCGGCCGAAGCCCCGAACGGCGCGGACGGTCAAGTTGACCGGGCGGCACAACGTTTGGGGATCATCTTTGTGGCCGGCGAACTCGCAACCGAATTCGGGCTGACAGGCTGGCGCAAAGGCGAGGCGCGCAGGGCGGCGGCTTGGGCGCTCACGCGTTGGATTGAAACTCGCGGAGGGACCGAACCTGCCGAAGTCCGACAAGCCGTCGAGGCGGTTCGGCATTTCATCGAGGCGCACGGCGAAGCACGCTTTGACAATCTCGACGATCCTGACGGGCGCCCCGTTCCGAACCGCGCCGGCTGGCGTAGGGGCTCCGGGGAAGATCGGCGATGGCTGATTCCGTCTGAAGTGTGGAAACAGGATGTTTGCGCTGGCCTCGATGCGAAATTCGTTGCGGGCGTGCTGGCGAAGCGCGGCGCGCTGGCGAAGGGTCAAGATGGCAACACGCGCGTCGAAAGAATCGCCGGAACGACGAAGCGGGTCTATGCCGTCACGCCCAACATTTTCGAAGGGGGCGAGGCATGAAAGCGGAAACGCTCGCCCGTCTTCGAAGCATCGCGCGCCGCGAGTATACAGCGGTTTCGGACGGGTATGGCGTAACCAACACATCCGCGGTTACGCCAAAGAACCCTGAAGTTACGCCCGTTACGCCCGTTACGCCCGAAAACGACAAGAGGGGGAACAGGACGGCGGAGGTCTGCGCTGCGAATCTTCTCGCCTCTGAAAAGGAGGATGCGGACGCCGTCGAGGAACGCGCCGGTCTGGCCGCCGATCGCGTTCCCTTCGTCTATCTCGACGCATGGGCGCGGATGAACTGTCAGAAGCCGGCCAGCGTGTCGGAAACCGAATGGCGGCGCGCCCTCGATGACAGCGGCCAGTTTCTCGACGCATGGGGAAACGAAGCGGCAAAGATGGGATGGACGCCCGGCGAGTTGTTCAACGTGACGGCGGGACTCGTCTGGCGGCTGGCAGGCGAGCGCGTCGAGGCTATCGCCAACGAGCGCGCCCGGTTGAGCGAGGGGCGCGCGATCACGGGCCGCATGTTGGCCAAGCGAATTGAGGTGGAGACATCGCCATGACTGAAGAAACAGGAAAAGAACAGCCGAAGGCGGGCAAGCGCGGCTTTTCGCCGGGCGTAAGCGGCAACCCGAACGGGCGGCCAAAAGGCTCGCGCAACAAGGCGACGCTCGCCGCCGAAGCGCTGTTGGAGGGTGAGGCGGAAGCCTTGACCCGTAAGGCTATCGAGCGCGCGTTGGAAGGCGACGCCACTGCGTTGCGCCTTTGTCTCGACCGGTTGGTGCCGCCGCGCCGGGATCGGCCGACGCCCTTTGACTTGCCGACGCTCAAGGAGGCCGCAGACGCCCGCGACGCCTTCGCTGCGATAATCGCGGCGACGGCGGAAGGCGAACTGACGCCAGGCGAAGCCGCGACGCTCGCCAAGCTCGTTGCGGACTTCGCGGCTGTTGACGACGCGACGGATGGCGTCCGTCGCGCACGCGAACGCAAGAAGCGTGGGGTCACGTCGATCTTTGACCTGGACTTGTGAAGCGGGGTTCTTGGCAGGGTTACGCCCGTCGAATGGTTGGATTCCCGAAGACCGTCATCGCCAATCCCCGGGCTGGGTCGTAGGCAAAGCTTCGATCAACGACCTTGTTTGCCGCGAAGTTCGCTTCAATCAGCGACTCGCCTCTCGACCAATGCTCCAGGAAGACGGGCAGCCAGTGCGAGGGCACCCGAGAGTCGAGGGGCCAGGGCGAGGCGAGCACTGCCTGACAGCCCCGATCCAAAATCTGCTTCGCGAGCCCGAGGGTCGTGTGGGCATCAGGGTGCATGTCCGCGCGGCCGCCGCTGCAGACAAACAAGATTACGGTGCCGACGTTTCGTAGCGCGCCAGCGAGATCGCCCGCCGCGGCCCGCAAGGCACCTTCGTCCGAGACAACTTGGAAGTAGCGCCCTTCGGGATGCACGCCCCCATGCGCGGTGATGACGGCCAGAGTCGCGCCTGCGAACGTTGCTGGGAGAGCGGGGCTGTTGTCGACGACGAAACCGTGTTCGCCAAATGTTTGCTCAAGGCGCTGCGCGATCATAGGGAGAGTCTCGCTCTCCGAACTCTCGCGCCGCGGTTGAGATCCAAGCACAGAGCCGCCCATCGCCGATCGGACCGCGCTTGCGCGCGGCTTTCAGCCAAGCCAGAGAAGGGACCGCGGCCATGGGGTGTGTCCGCCCGGCGAAGTCGTTCCCGATGTAGAAGAGGTTCGGAGGGAAAGGCTGCAGCGTGGCATCCGCGGAAAGAACCACGGGACCCTCGGGTAGCGATGACAGCGTCAGAGCGTCGGTCGTCGTGTAGAACAGGTTCGGGTCGCTCTCGTCGATGCCATACCTATATGGATAATCCACAGCCCAGGCCTTGAACCGCGATTCATGCATGACGTCTTCAGGCTCTCGGACGGGCGCATCCAAATGTCCAGCGACAGCGCTGACGCGCACGAGTCGGCCGTTCTCGTCAAATCCGGCCTGTACGACGCTCAATCCCTCCCGCGACACCGAACACGCGATTTCGGCCGCTTCTTCCACTCGGCTCTGCGGTGGGGGTGGTTCGGCCGTTTCGTCCCATCCCGGTACGGCCACGCCGCGGTCGGCGAGCAGCTCGAGCGCAAAGGAGGTTTGAACCGCATCCCTGATGTAATCTTCGTTGGTGAGCACTCGGCCCGCGATCATCGTCACGTCGCGCACGTCGTAACCGACATCGTCCGAATAGCGCGTCGAGCCGCCCATCTTGATCAGATCAAGAAGATCGCCGGCGGAAGCCGCCGACGCCGAAATCGTGCTGGTGAGTGAAGCAAAGCGTCCGCCAACGCGCTCACTAAGGGCCATAAATACGGACTCCGCGTTCGAGGGGATTCTGGCGCCGAGCTTCTTCGCAAGACGAAGTGACTGGCCCACAAGGGCGGCTGCGGGCTCTGTCATGTCGTGATGCGCGAGAACGGCCTCACCGTTGCGCACTGCGTCCCGGAGGAGTGCTTGAATTTCTTCCTTGCCGACTTCACTCATCGCCAACGCCGCTTGGCGGATCTGGAGTTCGAGCGTGTCAAGGCGATGCCGGTAGGTGGCCGATAGTCCCATGCGATCGAGAAGTTCGCCGGCCCTGACAATCGCTGATCGAGCGTATGCGTGCAGTCCGCAATCGCGGAGGAAACGCGCGACGGCGGTGATCTCATGCCAGACCTGTTCCTCGTCGGCGACGTCGTCGGCTGCCAGGGTGCAGGCAAGGGCCAGAAGTCCCTCCAGATTGTTGTGGCACCGGTGATACACGTCAGCCATGGCGAACCAGCCGAGGCGACGGCGACGCTGCGAAGCGACGCTGTTCAAGAGCGCCTGCTCGGCCAAATCGCGCGCGAGTTGCGGGTGGCCTGAACTCGCGAGCCTGCCACCGACGAGCCGCATAAGCCGAAGGTCGAAATCCGGATCCGTGCTGTAGGGCGTGACGGACGCCGCAAACGCGAGCCAAAGGAGGAGGGCAGCAGCATCCTCGTCGGATGCGACCTGAGAGTAGCTGAGGTAATGCGTTGCGGCCGAAACCACCTCATCTGCCGGTTCGGTGATCAAAGTGTCCGGCAGGACAACCCGTCCGATCACAACGGGTTGCTGCTCCTTCAGCCACGCGAACGCTGCGTCGAGGAAGGACCGGCGCTCCAGGAGCCAATCCATCTTCGCATGGCCCGGCGCCTCGCGCTTGTCGAGAGTGATCGGCCGAGCGGCGAGCTTGAGGACCACAGCGCCCATCAACGCCAGCCCCGCCGTCCCGGCGACCGACGGCTGGACTAGACTCTGCGAGACCGACCCTGAGCGCCTGCTTGGTCGGATCCGCCGCGAGCCGCTCGATGAGCGCGAGAACGGCCACTTGAATCCGCTCGATAGGAACCGGCAGAGCGCCCCCTTTTCCGGCGTCGAGGAGGATCGCCTTTAGCACCTCGACGAGCAGTCTTTCTCCACGCTCCGCTTGCGCCGGCGTCTTCGGCACAGGGAGGACCAACTCGAAGGCATGGACGATCAACTGCCGCTGGAGGGCGTCGCGAACGCAGGCCATGCGCAAGGCATCCGCGAGAGCGGTGTCGCTCCCGGCCGATGCGATCAGCGCAGGATAGTCGGGGGTGTCGGGTCTCGCCAAGAACTGCGCAAGCCGGCCAAAGAACTCGGCGCCGGCCTCTCCGTCCGCCTCGTCGGCCAACATCGCCGCGACGCCGGCGTAGTCCCGCGCTGCGATCAGGGCTCGTCGTTGACGTCGCCGGATGCCGGGACTTCCTGGAAAGAGGTCTGCGAGCCGCCCCGCTACCTTTTCCCCGAGTTCGGCCGCGCCGGCGTCGTGTGCTGTCGCGAGGGCGCTCTCGAGATCTTCAAGGCCGTCCAGATCGTCGACCGCTGGGCTTAGCACCTCCACTGCCAGCCTCGACGCATTCGCGTCCTGGGCTATCCGCGCGAGCTTCACTCTCGACGAGGCGTCGAGCTTGCGCCCGGGCGTTATCTCCTCGCGCATGGCCCGCAACGCTTCCGCGAGCAGTCCAGCTCTGTGGAGCATCTGAACGCGGAGGAAGGCTTTTTGCCCGTCGAACGCCGGCGGCAGTTCATCGAGTTCGCGGAGAGCGTAGCCCACCCGACCTTCGCGGATCCACGCGTCCCACCGATCGATTCGCGCCGCCAGGATGGTCCCGAGATCTTCCTCTCTGGTCGATCCCATGACCCCGCACCCATCGATCGATAACAACAGGTTGGCGAGCGCCTCCCGTGTCGGGGTGAGTTGGCTCGTATCGAGCGCGACGTAGAGGCCTCGCTCGCGCGCGATCTCAACGGCCCCGGCAGCAAGGGCGTGCACCTGCGGCACCCAGACGTCCTGCGGGAGGAGGGGTGTTACCGCGCCGGGCGCAATGTAGGGCTCGACGTCATCGTCTCTGTAGATCCCGGCATCCGCGACAATGATGGCGGCGCGATGCGGTTGCGCCGAGACGAGCCGAAGCACAGATCGGCTCCGCCGATCAGGCGTGACGCTTACCTTGAAGCGGGCCTTGAACCGCTCCTGAGCCTCAAGGGCCATTTCGCGACCGGAAAGCAAATGGAAAGTGGCGAGCGACGCGCGCCATGCACGCGCCTGGGCGTCCGCCACTTCGGTCTCCGGTGGCGCGAGAATGACGATCGCGCTGACGGCCGGCCGACCTTCGTCAGTCACAATACCGGTGAGTACCGCAGCAAGCATCCCGGCCCGATCGAGCGGGTGGAGGTAGGCGATGTTTAGGATGTCCGCGCCACCAAAAATATCGGGGTTCCGGGATATGAAGTCCATGAACTCCGAGACGAGACCGGCCCGATCGCTCACCGGCCGCCCATCAGCAGAGATCTCTTCGTCGCCCCGGTAGCCGACTGGCTCGCGGGTCTCTCGGTCTTCCTTCGCCATTTCAATTCCAATCGACTCTATAACTGCTTGATTACTTTTGGACCTAACACAAGCTGATGCTAGCGGCCTCGACGACCATCTTCGGTCGTCTGACCAATAGCCACATCGCTTAGGGGATGCCCCGAGCTAGTTGCGCGTTCCGGCCATTCAGTCGGCCACCAAACGTCTGCTTTTGACTGTTAGCGCAAATATGAAATAGGACCGCGACTAGGACCGGTCGAAGCTCCATCAAAATATATGGTAATCTTTCAACCACTTAAAGGATTAAGTTGGCGGAGACGGAGGGATTCGAACCCTCGATAGAGCTTTACAACCCTATAACGGTTTAGCAAACCGCCGCCTTCAGCCTCTCGGCCACGTCTCCCGCGCTAAAAAAGCGCGGCGCGACATATGCCCGACGCCTCACTCCATTGCAAGCGCCCGCCGCTCGAGCTTGGCGCGCGCTGATTGAGCGACGCAGCGCGGCGCTCCTCGCGCAAAGACCAAACGTGTTCGCGCGCCGTTGTCGAGACAGTGTGATTCGTGGAAAGCCAAAGACAAGCCCGGGACCCGCAGCGGACACCTTCCGTCCACTCGCTCCGCCCAGACACACTTTCGGTGCGCCTCGCGCGACTTGCGACTGCTCTTCCGGCGCTCGGCCAAGACCCCTGCGCTTCCGGCCGGGACGAGTGCGCCTTGAATTCCAACGTCGAAAGGGCTGATCAGGCGAGGCCGCATATCTGGCGACCGCGCCTGATCAGCCGATACGTCGGAACGCGCAAGCCGATTAGGCTGGCGGCATTTCCGACGGGGGAGGCATGGGCATTGCCTTCTTCCGCTTGGCTGGCGCGCGTTTGGCGGCTGACTTTTTCGCCGCAGACTTCTTGCCTGCCGACTTCTTCGCCCCTGCCCTTCTCGCGGAGGACTTCTTCGCGGAGGCCTTCTTGACCGCGCCTTTGCGCGTGGCTTTCTTCGCGACCACCTTGCGGGCGGATTTCTTTGCGGGCTTCTTGGCGGCGGACTTCTTCGCCGTCTTCTTGGTAGCAGCTTTCGGCATTTATCGCGTCCCTCTCAATCGCCTGCGTTGAGCGCGGATTTTCGCGCCACGCAGATGCACGCGCGAAAGTACATTCGTTTTGATTCAACGCAAGAGTTGCGCATGCGCATGATGAGCGCGAAGCGGGTTGACTATCGAATTATCGCGCGCACATAGGCGTCTGATCGCTCATCGACGAGAGGGCTCGCGCAGCACGCATGGCAGCGCCACAACGCGAACGCCGGGAGCGCGACGCCCGCGCGCTGTGCAGCGCTCATGTGTGTGCGGATTCCCGCTCTGCACATATTTTCTGCGTGTCTCCAAGGATCAAGACGGCGCAAGCGCGCGCAACTTCTCATATGCGCGAAACCATTCCAGGCATCCCAGACACTGCGAGAAGCGAAGCGCTTGCCCGCAGCAAGCGTATCAAATCGAAACGGCGCGCATGCTGGTCGCGATCGAATTTTTCTTCATCGCCGTTATCACATTTTTGTCGTTGGGCCGTTGCAAACGCGGGCCTCGGCGTGCGAATCGCGCTGCGAATCAAGTGATTCGGCGCGCCTGATTCGATTCGAAGTCAGACGCCAAGCCGCTTCTTCAGCGCCTCGCTCACCGCTTGCGGATTGGCTTTGCCGCCAGTCGACTTCATCACCTGACCGACGAACCAGCCCAACATGCCGGGCTTCGTGCTCGCCTGCTCCGCCTTCTCGGGATTGGCCGCGATGACCGCATCGACGGCGCTCTCGATCTCGCCAGCGTCGGTGACCTGGCGCAGACCACGCGCCTCGACGAGCTCGCGCGGATCCGCGCCGCGGTCCTCGGCGAACAGCCTGGCGAGCAGGTCCTTGGCGATCTTGCCCGAGATCACGCCCTCGCCGATGAGATCGACAATGGTCGCAAGAGCCGCCGGGCCTAAGCCTGCATCCGCTACCGACGCGCCCTGCGCGTTGGCCTGGGCCGCGACATCGCCCATCAGCCAATTGGCGACTGCTTTGGGGTCGCGCTTGCCGTGCCCATGCTTGAGCGCGCTCTCGAAGAAATCCGCCGTCTCCCGCTCGGCGACGAGGATCGAGGCGTCGTAGGTCGAGAGGCCATAGTCCGCCATGAAGCGCGCCCGTTTGGCGTCGGGCAGTTCAGGCAGATCGGTGGCGAGCGCGTCGACGAAGGCCTCGTCGAGTTCGAGCGGCAGCAGGTCCGGGTCGGGGAAATACCGGTAGTCGTGCGCTTCCTCTTTCGAGCGCATCGCGCGGGTCTCGCCGCGCGCCGGATCGAACAGCCGCGTCTCCTGGTCGACCTTGCCCCCATCCTCGATGACCGCGATCTGGCGTCGCGCCTCGGCCTCAATCGCCAGGCCGATGAAGCGGATGGAGTTGACGTTCTTGATCTCGCACCGGGTGCCGAGCGCTTCTCCAGGGCGACGCACGGAGACATTCACGTCGGCGCGCAGATTGCCCTTCTCCATGTCCCCGTCGCTCGAGCCAATATAGCGCAGAATGGTGCGCAGCTTGCCGACATAGGCTTTCGCCTCCTCGGCCGAGCGCATGTCGGGCTTCGAGACGATCTCCATCAGGCCGACACCGGAACGGTTGAGGTCGACGAAGCTCATTGTCGGCGACTGGTCGTGCACCGACTTGCCGGCGTCCTGCTCAAGATGCAACCGCTCGATCCCGACCCTGATGGAACGGTCGGGGGTAAGGTCGATATGGATTTCCCCCTCGCCGACGATCGGGCTCTTGTACTGGGAAATCTGGTAGCCCTGGGGCAGGTCGGGATAGAAATAGTTTTTGCGGTCGAAGGTTGAGCGGAGATTGATCTTGGCCTTGAGCCCGAGGCCGGTGCGCACGGCCTGAGCCACGCATTCGCCGTTGATGACCGGCAGCATGCCCGGCATCGCCGCATCGACGAGCGAGACATGCGCGTTTGGCTCCCCGCCGAACGATGTCGAAGCGCCCGAGAACAGCTTCGAGCGCGACGTCACCTGGGCGTGAACCTCGAGACCGACGATCACTTCCCAATCGCCCGTCGCGCCTTTGATGAGATTTGCGCTTCTCCGGTCCGTCGTCACGCCGATGACCCTCGTCTCATTCTCATCAAATTGGGATCCGGCGCCTCATTCCCACCACGGCTCAGGAAGCGTGGTTCGGCCGGCCGACTGCTCAATCGTTTCGCCGAGCGCGAAGAGCGTCTCCTCGTCGAACGGACGGCCGATAAGCTGCAATCCGAGCGGCAGGCCTTCGCTTGAAAGGCCGGCGGGCGCGACCAACCCCGGCAGGCCGGCCATGTTGACGGTCACGGTGAAGACGTCATTGAGATACATCTCGACCGGGTTCTCTGATCCTTTCTCCCCGATCCCGAACGCCGCGGACGGAGTCGCCGGCGTCAGAATCGCGTCGACGCCGGCGGCGAAAGCGCGCTCGAAATCGCGCTTGATCAGGGTGCGGATTTTCTGCGCCCGGACATAATAGGCGTCGTAATACCCCGCCGAGAGGACATAGGTTCCGATCATGAGACGCCGGCGCACTTCCGCCCCGAAACCTTTCGCGCGGGTCTTCTCGTAGAGCTCGACGATATCGGCGGACGGCTCGCGCAGGCCGTAGCGGACCCCGTCGTAACGCGCGAGGTTGCTCGAGGCTTCCGCCGGCGCGACTATATAATAAGCGGGCAGCGCATAGGGTGTGTGGGGCAAGCTGACGTCGACGATGCTCGCGCCGGCGGCGCGAAGCCATTCGGCGCCGCGCTTCCACAGCGCCTCGATTTCGCTGTTCATCCCCTCGAGACGATATTCCTTCGGCACGCCGATTTTCATGCCCTTCACCGAGCGCCCGACCGCGGCTTCGTAATCGGGAACGGGAGCTGGCGAGCAGGTCGAATCCTTGGCGTCCGGCCCCGCCATCGATCGCAGCATGATCGCAGCGTCGCGCACGGTCCGCGCCAGCGGTCCCGCCTGATCGAGCGAGGACGCGAAGGCGACCATCCCATACCGCGAGCAACGGCCATAGGTCGGCTTGATGCCGACGATGCCGGTGAAGGCCGCGGGCTGGCGGATGGAGCCGCCGGTGTCGCTCGCGGTGGCGGCGAGGCAGAGACGCGCGGCGACGGCCGCCGCCGAGCCTCCGGACGAGCCGCCCGGCGTCAGGAGGCCGCGCTTGCCAGATGAAAGCGCCGCTCGGGCCCGGTCGCTGCTCCAGTTTGGCGGCGGCCAAGGCGAAGCGACGGGCCCGTAATAGGACGTTTCGTTCGACGAGCCCATGGCGAACTCGTCCATGTTGAGTTTGCCCAGCATCACCGCGCCGTCGCGCCAAAGATTGGCGGTGACGGTCGATTCGTAAGTCGGTTTGAAGCCGTGGAGGATGTGGCTGCAAGCCTGGGTGTGCACGGCTTGGGTCGCGTAGAGGTCCTTGACGCCGATCGGCAGCCCTTCGAGCGGACCGCCCTCCCCCTTGGCGAGGCGGACGTCGCTCGCCTCCGCCATCTCAAGCGCCTTGTCCGCCGTCATCGCGACAAACGCGTTGAGCGCCTTGGCGCGCTCGATTGCCGCAAGATGAGCCTTGGTGATCTCCAGGCTGGACATCGCCCGGGATTTGAGACGATCGCGGGCCTCGGCGAGCGTCAGGAAGGTCAGATCGGTCAAATTCAGTCCTTGAAGCCGGGCCGCCCCGCCTGGCGGGTCACTCGATCACTTTCGGTACGACAAAGAACCCATCCTCGGTCATCGGCGCATTGGCGAGCACGAGCGGCGCGATGCCGCCATCGGTGACGACGTCCTGGCGCATGGGCAAGCGCATGGGAATGACCGAGGTCATCGGCTCGACGTTGTCGACGTCCACCGCATCGAGGGCTTCGACGAACTTGAGAATTGCGTTGATCTCGTTTTGCAGATGCGGGGTCTCCGCTTCGGTCACCTCGATGCGCGCGAGATGCGCGATGCGGCGAACGGCGCTGAGATCGACGGACATCCAAAGCTCCCGAATATGCCCGTAATGTGGGCGCGCCCCTATACATCGCCGGTATTTTGCTGGCAAACGGCGTGTCCAGGTTCAGGACATCTGAGACGACTGGTGCGGATGGAGCCGTTGATTGCTTGGTGGAACGGAACGAAATCACCCGAGCAATCAATGGCCGGGATTCGCCCGGCAGCGAGCCGTCTCACATCTGTCTGAAGCCAGAACGGCGAGGCTTGGCGCCGGCCCTGGGACCGGGCCGCCGCCCCTTGATCGACTTGCGCGACGCGCCGTGATAGCCGCTCGCCGCCATGCCCGGCCCGATCGCGATCGAAGACCTCGCCAAGAGCCTGCCCGCCAAGGCGCGCCTGATCGGCGTCGATCTCGGAGCGAAGACGATCGGCTTGGCGATTTCCGACGTCGAGCGGCGCCTTGCTTCGCCCCTGAAGACCCTGTCGCGCGGCGCCTTTTCGCGCGACGCCGATGCGCTGACTGCGATCTTCGCCGAGTTCGGTATCGCCGGCATTGTCCTCGGGCTGCCCCTTGATCTCAGCGGGCGCGACAGTCCCCGGGCGCAATCGACGCGGGCTTTCGCTCGCAATCTCTCGCAGCGCACCAGTCTGCCGATTGCATTCTGGGATGAGCGGTTCTCGACCGCGGCAGTGACCCGGTCGCTGATCGCTCACGATGTTTCGCGAGCCCGGCGAGCGCAAGTCGTCGACAGAATGGCGGCCGCTTATATTCTGCAGGGCGCGCTGGACCGGCTTGCGGGTCTGGCGCAACCTTCGGACTGATCGTTCAAGCCCCGTCTCAACAATAATGTGGATGCCGGTTCACGACTTCGTTGACAAGAATGACTTGTATTGAGGGCAGAAATAAGCGTCTTATACACTGCAAACAAGGGGCAAGCCCCGAATCGCCGTAACGACGACGTCGAAGCTGGGTCGTTTTGGCGCGAGCGGGGAATTGGAGAGTGTCTGCCTCACTCCTCCGAATGGACTATCCTATATGATGGCCGACGATCTGGGTTTCCCGCGACGGAAGCGCGGCGAAAATGGGAGAGCTGGAAAGAGCGCTCCCGCGAGGCTGCTGAAGCGAGCCGACGATCCGTCCCGCGGCGTCGTGGCGCAGGAGGCGCTCGACGTCGCCCACTATATCACGGACATGACCGCCCAGCTCGAAGCGATGGCGGTGGCTGCGCATCTGGAGCTGCTGGCTTATTTCCTCGGGATGGCGAAGGCGGAAAGCGAGCTCTTTGTTCGCACCAATGCTGTCGCCGAGGCCGAGCGCGAAGCCAACGCTGAGGCCGAAGACCCTTATCCCGCTGAGTCCGGAATTCATCAGCCCCACGCGAGCAACTCGTTCGATTGAAGCGTCGTTCGGCTCACCTTTCGTCAGCGATCGCGCGTAACGCGACGCGATCGCCGGAATACTCGATTCGCCCGGCGAGTTCGAGCTCGAGCAGCGCGACGCGCACGGCGCGCGCCGGCGCCTCCGCCGCCCGGCCGAGTTCGTCGAGCGTAATCGGCGAGGGACCGAGAAGCGCGATGATGCGCTCGCGCGCGGCCTCGGCGTCGTCTCCGGTCCGGTAGGCGGCCCCGCCGGCGTCGTCGAATTCGTCTCCCGCCCGCGTGCGCGGGGTCGATTCCGGGTCGACTCCGAACAGCGGCTGCTCTCCCCATAGCGGTTCGCCGGGCTCGCCGCCGGTTTCGAGCATCGCGCCCAGGTCGCTCGAACGCACCGGCTCGAGCGCCGTCAGGACGTCGTCAGCGCCGACGCAGATCGTCGCCCCCTGTTTCAGGAGGTCGTTGGTCCCCTCGGCGCGGGGGTCGAGCGGCGATCCCGGGACGGCGAACACCTGGCGGTTCTGTTCGAGGGCGAATCGCGCGGTGATGAGCGAGCCGGAGCCGCGCGCCGCCTCGACCACGACCGTGCCAAGGGCGAGCCCGGAGACGACACGGTTGCGGCGCGGAAAGTCGCGTCCGCGCGGCTCCCACTCGATCGGCATCTCCGACACGACCGCGCCGTTTTCGACCATCCGTTCCATCAGCGGCACGGCGTCGGCCGGATAGGGCTTGCCATGGCCGCCGGCGAGCACGCCGACCGCGCCGGTCTCGAGGCTGGCGACATGGGCGCGCTGGTCGATCCCCCGCGCGAGGCCCGAGACGACGACGTAGCCGGCCTGCCCCATGGCGCGCGCCAGCCGTTCGGCGAACGTGAGCCCCGCGGCGGAAGCGTTGCGGGAGCCGACGATCGCCACCGCCGCTGTCCTCAGCGCCTCAGACCGCCCGCGGAGCGCGAGAATCGGCGGCGCGGAATCGATCTGCCGCAATAGCGGCGGATAGTCCGGCTCGCCGAGCGCGACGAAGCGTACGCCGAGCTTGCGCGCGGCGATGAGCTCGCGCTTGATGTCCTCGGCCGCGGCGACGCGGATCGGGCGTGCCGCGCCGCCGCGCCGCGCCAGGTCGGCGCCGCCCGCGCCCCGCCGCAATTGGTGATGAGCGCGCGGAAGGTGCGCGGGCCGACATTCT
Organism: uncultured Alphaproteobacteria bacterium; assembly: GCA_963765375.1. Taxonomy (GTDB): domain Bacteria; phylum Pseudomonadota; class Alphaproteobacteria; order Rhizobiales; family Beijerinckiaceae; genus Roseiarcus. Next base: position 222,002 of record CAVXVZ010000001.1, read on the forward strand.
CCGACCGGGCGAGACGCAGCCAGTCGAAGCGCTGCTCGTCGGTAAGGCGCGACTCGGGCTTGGCGGCCATTGGCTTTAGGTCTTCTGCCCGATTTTCGACTCGGAGCCCTGGAGAAGGCGCATGATATTGGCGCTGTGCTTGGCCCAGATCAGCGCCGAGAGCGCGGCGAAAACGACCGCCGCGCCGCCCTCCCCGATCGCCGCCATCGCGATCGGCGAAGCGAGCGTCGCCGCAAGCGCCGCGGCGGAGGAATAACGCGTGACCGCCGCAACCGCGAGCCAGACGACGGCGAACACGATCGCGGCCGGCCAAGTGGGGCCGACAAAGCTGAGGCCGATGAGGCCGCCGAGATAGGTCGCCACCCCCTTGCCGCCTTTGAATCTGAGCCAGACTGGATACATGTGGCCCAGCACCGCACCGGCCGCCGCCGCGATCGCCGTCGGCGGCCCGAACGCAAACCAGGCCGCAACGACCGCGAGCGTGGCTTTCAGCGCGTCGAGAGCGAGCGTCGCCGCCGCGAGCCCCTTGCGCCCCGTGCGCAGGACATTGGTCGCGCCAATGTTGCCCGAACCGATCGAACGCAGATCGCCCGCCCCGAAAAGCTTCGTCAGCACCAGCCCGAACGGAATCGAGCCTAGACAATAGCCAAGCGCCAGCGCCAACGCTCCGCTATAATAAAACCCGCCCATGAGCGCTTCCAGCCGGCGTCGGTGAACGAAATCTCTTGGCCGAAGACTATTCGTGCGCGACCCGGCCGGCAACCAGCGTCATCTTGACCCGGCCCTGGAGCCGTGCGGCGTCGAAGGGCGTGTTGCGGCAGCGCGAATGCAGCGAGGCCGGATCGAGCACATAGGGTTCGTCCGGATCGAAACGAATGACGTCCGCCGGCGCGCCGACCGTAAGCCTTCCTACCGGCAGCCTGAGGATCTCGGCCGGCCGCGCGGTCATTGCGCGGATGAGGCGGGGCAGCGTCACATCGCCGCCCGCGACCAGGCGCAAGCTCGCCGACAGCATCGTCTCAACGCCGATCGCGCCCGCCGCAGCTTCCGCGAACGGCAGCCGCTTGGTCTCGACGTCCTGCGGATCGTGATCGGAACAGATGATGTCGATGAGGCCGGCGCTCAACGCCTCGACCAGAGCCATGCGCTCGTCCTCGCCGCGCAGCGGGGGCATGAGTTTGAGAAATGTCCGGTAGTCGCCGACATCGAGCTCGTTGAGGGTCAAGTGGTTGATCGAAACTCCGCAGGTCGCGGGCCAGCCTGCGTGACGCGCTCGCGCCATCGCCTCTAGCGAAAGACGGTTCGAGACGAGCGCGGCGTGGTAGCGGGCGCCGGTCAGCGCGACCAGGCGCAGATCGCGCTCGAGCACGATCGTCTCCGCCTCGCGCGGCACGCCCGGCAGGCCGAGCCAACTCGCGCGCAGACCCTCCGCCATCACCCCCTCGCGGCTCAGCGACCGGTCCTCGCAGACCGGCGCGACCAGCGCGTCGAAGTCGCGCGCATAGGTCATGGCGCGGCGCATGGTGCGCGCGTCGGCGACCGAATGCGCGCCGTCTGAGAACGCGATCGCCCCCGCTTCTGCGAGCAGGCCGATTTCGGCGATCTCCTCGCCGCCGAGCCCTTTGGTCAAGGCGGCGGCGGGATGGACGCGAACCTTGGCGTCGTCGCGGGCGCGGCGCAGGATGAAGTCGACCACCGCGGGGTCGTCGACCGGCGGGTTGGTGTCGGGACGCGTGACGAGCGTGGTTACGCCGCCCGCGGCGGCGGCGGCGCTGGCGCTGGCGATCGTTTCGCGATGCTCGGCCCCGGGCTCGCCGACGAAGGCTCGCATGTCGATCAGGCCGGGCGAAACGACGTCGCCCTCGCAGTCGATGACCCGCGCCTCGACCGGCAGCTGGTCGCGCGTGATCGCCGCGCCGACGCCGGCAATGACTCCGTCGATGACGATGAGCCCGCCGCGCGTCTCGGTTCCCTGAACGGGATCGATGAGACGTGCGTTGACGAAGGCGATCGGCGGATGAGATGGCATGGGCCGCCGCTAAATACCGGCGGGCGCCTGTGGGCGCAAGACGGGGCTGTGCGGCGAGGCTTTTCATGCCGCCGAGCCTTGGCAGACCCGACGGAGCGTCTCGAAAGACGCTCCACTGGGCGGGGCCCCCTTGAATCGCTCTTGCCTGGCCGGCCAAAAGCGGCTAGAGGCCGCCGTCGCTTCGTGGGCGCGTTCTCGCCGCCAAGCCGACCCAAGCGCCCGTAGCTCAGCTGGATAGAGCACCAGACTACGAATCTGGGGGTCGGGAGTTCGAAATCTCTCCGGGCGCGCCAGCAGTTTCAAAAGCTTGCAGCACTTTTGGGGCCCGATCTTAACGGAGCAAAGCATTCGGACTTTCCCTCGGAGTAGCAAGGGGACTTGACACGCTGCTTCAGCGAGAAGGCGCCCCAATTTGAAGCTGAGAGACTCGAATGTCGCAGTTGGCGTCTCGACGCAGGAGCGTGAACCGCTCTTCTTCCCTTCAGTCCTCCGCCAATCGACCACGCCTAAGGCAGGAGATTTTTACATATTCTCCGTCGCGGGGACTGATCGCTGTCAGCGCGAAAGCTTCCTGGGCTTCCAAGCCGCACATGATTTCATTTTGCGCCTCGGGGCCCGGCATGACATCGATCGCATTACGCGTGTCGCAGTCGCCGGGCGCCGTGGAGGCCGCGCGCAGGAGGATGTAAACGACAAAAGAACTCATGCTCTGTCTCACGTGCGGCGGGTTGACCCGATCCTGACCGCACCTCGCCGCCTTAGTCGATGCGACCGATCCGTCGACCGTTTCCTCACGAGACACAGATCAACGTCGCAAATTCCATGCCATCTGGCGCCCGACTTCGATCGGGTGGTTTCTCGAGCTCCGCTTCAAACCGTCGAGGGCTTCAACTCGCTGGAATGTCGGCGGATATCAGCCATCTTCAGCCGAGACATCCTCAAGACGGCGCGCGCACGAGACAATGCGAGTTTGGTTCTTCCGACCTTTTTTCCGAAGATCGCCGCTATTTTCGGCGCCGCTCCCGCGCTCACATCTGACCGGCCAGCAGATAGTTCTTTACCAGATAGGTCAGACCGCGGGTCCAGGATTCGTTGGTGTTGCCGCGAATATCGACGCTGCGGACGAACATCATTTTCCTCGTCGAAATGTCAGCCATGTAGACATTGATGTTGAGAATCAGATCCGAGACCTTCTGGACAGTGATCCATGCGACCAAATCTCCGCCGAGTTGCTTGCCGTAGTCGAACTCGCAGCCGCCGCAATTCCCGATCTCAGGCCCGGCCGCCATCTTCGCCGCCACGTCCGAGGGTATTGAAACAAAACTGTATCGACCCGATGCTTCAACCTCCGATTTGAAAAGCTCTTCGATCGATGCGAGGCGATCCCGTTCCGCACCCGTCGTCGGTTCGAGATCCGCGTGGTCGTTCAGGAATTGGACGCTGAGCATGGCGACGGTCTTGGGGGCGGGCGCGGCCGCTGTCGAGCGGCCGCCAATTGCAACAGATGCCAGCACCACGAACGTCGCGATGCCCAATGCAACAAGCGGCGCGCGCCCGCGCAAGAGCATCGTCCCTCGGCTGCAACCGCGCCGACGACAGCGAGCCTCGGCCGCGATCTCGCAAGCGCTTTTGACTCGGGGAGTCGCCATTGGCTTATCTTTCGGCATGGTGGACCTATCCCGCCTTCGCACCGATTCTGGCCGACATCGCGTCAGGCTTGTCCAGGGCCACGGACCATTGCAGTATAAACGCCCACTCAGCGGCGAAACCGTGATCGTTGCTGTCACGGATCGCGCCGTCCGTCGAGACGGGACGAACAATGGAGGATCGCCCATGTCCGCAAGATTCATGCGGTCGCTGTTTGGCGTGGCGCTCGCGGCCGCGGCGCTAGCCGGTCTCTCCGCGGCCGCCTTTGCGCAAATTCCCAGCGACAAGATCAAGATTGGCGTCTTGAGCGACTTCTCAGGTCCGTTCGCCGACCAGGTTGGCAAGGGGTCGCTGGTCGGCGCTCGGCTGGCCGCGGAGGACTTCGCCAAGGAAGCCGGCGGCCTCAGCGTCGAGATCATTTCCGCCGATCACCAGAATAAGCCCGATATTGGGGTCGCGATCGCACGGCGATGGGTGGAAGAGGAGGGCGTCGACGCGATCGTCGATCTCGCCAATTCAGGCGTTGGCCTCGCCGTCAACACCCTCATGCACGAAAAGAACCGGGCGATGCTCGCCTCCGCGACGGCCACCTCCGACCTGACCGGAAAATCCTGCCAGCCGACAACCGTGCAATGGGCGCTCGACACCTGGGCCCTCGGCTCGGCTGTCGGCCGGACGATCACGCAAATGGGCGGGTCGACCTGGTACTTCATCAGCTTCGAATACGCGCTCGGCAAGGCCCTGCAGCGCGACGCGACCGAGGCGATCGTCAAGGCGGGCGGCACGGTGCTTGGTTCGGTATCGCATCCGCTCGGCGCAACCGATTTCGGCTCCTACCTCCTGCAGGCGCAGGCGTCGGGGGCCAAAGTGATCGCGCTCGCCGATACCGGCGCCGACGCGATCAACGCAATCCGTCAAGCGACCGAATTCCAGGTCGTGGGGCATGATACTCGGCTCGCGGCGCTGTTCCTGCAGATCACGGATATCGACGCGCTTGGACTCAAGGCTGCGCAAGGCCTCATCCTATCCGAAGCGTTCTATTGGGATCTCAACGATTCAACTCGCGCCTTCAGCGCGCGATTCGCGGAACGCATGGGCGGCAAAATGCCGACCGAAGACCAAGCCGCCGCCTATTCGGCGACGCTGGCCTATCTGCGCGCCGTCAAGGCGGCCGGAACGATCGAGGGCGACCGGGTCCTGGCCGAAATGAAGAAGTCGCCGATCGACGATCCGCTCTTCGGCCGTGTCGTCGTGCGCAGCGACGGGCGAGCGACGCACGCGATGTATGTGTTCAGGGTCAAAGCGCCTGAGCAATCGAAGAGCCGGTACGACGTCTACGATCTTATCGAAACGATCCCGCCCGAAAACGCCTTCCGGCCGCTGGGCGAAGGCGGCTGCCCGCTCGCGAAGTAACTGACGAGCGGTCGGGGCGTTGCTGTGATAAAGCCAGCGATTTCCGCCGCGCAATCGGCCACCGTATTTTGGGAGAAACCTCGATGACCCAAGAATCGAAGGAACGCGTCTATGAGCTCAACGAGATCCAAGAGCAACTCCAGCGCGAGCTTCCTTATTGGCATTACGAAAACGGCTGGATCAGACGGACTTATCGCACCGCGAGTTGGAAAGGAACGCTGATGGTGATCAACGCCGTCGGCCACCTCGCCGAGGCGGCCTGGCACCATCCAGATCTCCGCGCCTCCTACGCGTTTGTCGAAGTGAAATTGCAGACCCACAGCGCGAAGGGAATCACTGACAAGGACTTCGAGCTCGCGCGGAAAATCGAGGACTTCGTCTCATGGCGTCCCGGCAAGGAGGGCGGCGCCCTCGAGGGGACGCCAGTCGGCGACCTGCGGTTCGCCTACATCAAATACGATGAGAAATGACCTATCGTCATAGCGGCCGAAGCGGATCAAACCAAGGGCGCCGGCCCCTAGGAGCACCGGATTGTTTCGTCGCCTCGCCATGACGGTTCAGCAATGTCCTCTAAGGCCAGCATCGAACGCAGTCGCGACGAATTCCTGCGGCTGATCGGCATCAAGCCGGTCATCATGGGGATTCTCAATGTGACGCCGGATTCGTTTTCCGATGGCGGGCGCTTTCAAGCGCTCGATTCGGCGCTCGCGCAAGCCAAGAAGCTGGTCGCCGCGGGCGCCGACATCATCGACGTCGGAGCGGAATCGACCCGGCCGGATCACACTCCCGTTCCGGTTGACGAGGAATGGCGCCGCCTCGAGCCGCTGCTGGCGCCTCTCCTTGCCGAAGTCGCCGCGCCGTTTTCGATTGACACGACCAAAGCCGAAATCGCGCGCCGCGCGGTCGCGCTCGGGGTCTCGGTCGTCAACGATGTATGGGGACTGCAAAAGGACCCGGCAATGGCGGACGTGGTCGCCGAGACCGGCGCCGCAGTGGTTATCATGCACAACCGGGATAGCGTCGATCCCGAACTCGACATCGAAGCCGACATCAGCCGTTTCTTCGATCGCTCGCTCAGCCTCGCCGATTGCGCCGGCATTCCTCGCACGCGCATCCTGCTCGACCCAGGCGTCGGGTTTGCGAAGACGAGAGCCCAGAATTTGAAGGCGCTTGCGCTGACCGGCGCCTTGCGCAGCGCGTTCGGCCTGCCAATCCTGATCGGCGCGTCGCGCAAGCGCCTGTTCGGCGATCTACCCCCCTCCAGCATCGACGACCGGCTAGTCGGCACGCTCGCCGCCAACCTCGTGACGCTCGCGCGCGGCGCCGCCGTTTTCCGCGTCCATGACGTCGCCGAGCACGCCGCCGCCTTCAAGGTGTTCGAGGCGATCGAGCGCGCCTGAACCGTGGCGCGCCCCCTCCACCGCCGTTCGGGCGTTCCCCCTCCCGCTTTCGCGCTGCAATTCGCTTGATCCAGGCTTCTGCGCGGCGCAGGGCCTTCTCACCATCCGGCGGCGACCTAAAGAACATGTCATGGCTGCTTAATGTGCGAAGCCAAGCCGGCTTTGCCGGGCGGAAAACCCCGGTTTGCCGCGTCTCGCGGGCGGAACTAACAGGGACATAACAGGGAGCTTTTTTGCACTTAACCGGGAGCTTTTTTGCTCATAACAGGGAGCATTTTTCGGCCGGCAGGGCCTTTTCTACGACAACCAAGGGATCCCGCGTTCACCCGAACCCTCGTGGCCGGGACGGACCCACGCCTTGATCGTGGCCGCCGCCCCGGTCTCGCCGCCGCTTTCAATTCCACTGGTTGCCACGAGCTCTAGCCGCGCAGGGCCTCGATCCGCGCCGCTAGCGCGCGACCCTCTTCGCCGATCATCGCAAATCGTGGAGTCTCGACCCGGATCTCGCCGATCACGCGTGCGGGGCGCGCGGACAGGACAAAGATCCGGTCGGCGAGAGCGATCGCCTCGTCAATGTCGTGGGTAACGAGCACGGTGATCATGCTGCGGCTTTCGACGAGCCGCGCCAGATCGCGCTGCATCTGCCGGGCGAGCGGCGCATCGAGCGAAACGAACGGCTCATCGAGCAAGAGCAGGGTCGGCCGAACGGCGAAGGCTCGCGCCAGCGCCACCCGGCGCGCAAGGCCAACCGAAAGCTCGCCTGGAAAATGCGTACGGTGCTCGGAAAGGCCCAGCGCGGCGAACAAATCGGCGACCTCGGCCTCGCTCGCCTCGGGCGCGGCGAGCCGCACATTGTCCTCGACGCTGCGCCACGGGAGGAGGCGCGGCTCCTGAAAGGCCATGCCGATACGCCCGCCCGCGGGGATGTGGAGCGTACCCTCAAAATTGCGATCGAGGCCGGCGAGGATGCGCATCAGCGTCGACTTGCCGCAGCCGGACGGGCCGATCAGTGCGCCGGTTTCGCCTTCCTCGAGGGCGAAGGAAAGTTCGGCGATGACCGGAACGCTCTGGCCGGACGCGCTGAGGAAGGATTTTCCCGCGACGCGCGCTTCAAGCCGCGCGCGGTCGCCAGCGGGAGACATGTCGTTCAAAAGGCTGCACCACGAGTGTTTCGATGATCAGCATAATCGCGGTGAAGGGCAGCGCATAGGCGAGCAGCAACGGGACATCGAACAATTGGAACGCGACATTGATTTCAAACCCCACGCCGTTCGGCCGGCCCATCAACTCGACGACGAGCACGATCTTCCAGACGAGCGACAGGCCCGAGCGGGCCGCCGCGGCGAAAAACGGCGCGAGTTGCGGGGCGACGACGTGGCTCAGCCGCCTCAGCGGCGAAAAGCCGAAGACGCGCGCCATCTCGTCGAGCCTCGCGTCGAGAGCGCGCACGCCCTCGCGAATCGTGACGACCGTGATCGGCAATTTATTGAGCGCCACCGCGCCGATCGCCGCCGCTTCGTTGAGGCCGACCCAGATATAGGCCAGGACGACGATCACCAGCGCCGGCAAATTCAACAGCACGATGATCCATGGATCGGCCACGCGATCGAAGAGCGCGTTGCGCCCCGTCGCATAGCCAATCGCCGAGCCGGCCGCCATCGCCAGAAGGAACGCCGCCGCAACACGGGCGAGCGTTACCCCGAGCGCTACAAACAGCGCCCCCGAGGCGGCCTCCGAACGCATTGTCGCGAATACCGCCATCGGGCCAGGCAACAATCGCGGGTCGCCGAAATGCGCGGCGATCTGCCACAATCCAATGAGTGCGACGAACGAGAGCAGCCGAGTGGTCACGGCCTATTCGCCAGTCACAGGATCGTAGAACAGGCTGGCGTCGAGTTCCTTGGTCTCACCGACGAACTCTTGGCCGCCAATCTCCGCCAGCCGGCGATAAAGCATCCGCGCGTCGGCGGCCTCCTCGGCGATGGTCCGTTTGGGGACGCCTTCGAGATAGCGCTGGCGATAGACGGCGAGCGCCGCGTCGTCCTTCAGGTGCAGCCGCGCCTTGATCGGCGCCCAGGCGGTCGGATCTTGCGCCAGGATTTTTCGCGCCTCGGCCGCAGCGGCGAAATAGCGTCGAAGAGCGTCCTTGTGCGAGGCCGCGAACGATTCGCTGAACACATAGCCGGTCATCGCCACCGGGCCGGTCGCGCCGAGCGCCTTCTCGACATCGGCCATTTCGATCGCCCGGCGGAAACCGCGCGCCTCGAGGTCGGCGCAGAAATTCCAGAATTCGAGAGCGGTCTCGGTCTCGCCCTGGGCAAGCTTCTCGGCAATGAGCGGCGGCGCCGCGTACGTGGGACGCGCGTTCTTTGCCAGGTCGAGCCCCGCGCCGAGCGCGGCCGCCCGCAGCAGGAGCCAGCTCTTGTCGATCGGTCCGCCGGCAACTCCAATGGACCGGCCGGCAAGATCGGCGAGCGTATGGACCGGCAAATCCTTGGGCGCCATCACTGCCCCCAAAGCGCTCGAATAAGGCGTGAACAAGAGCTTGTCGCCAAGCGCTCGTTCGCGCGCCACCCAAAGCCAATCGTCGACGAGCATGTCGACGGCGCCGCCCTCGAGCGCGACCTTGCCCGCTTCTTTGGAGGCAAGCTCGGTCGTCTCAATCTCGAGATCAGCCGCTTTGTCGAGCCCGCGCGCCTTGATCAACTCGATTTCCCAGGACGCCGTTCCGGTTTTCTGGATCGCAATGCGCAGTCGGTCAGCCGCCTCGGCGTCGCACGCGAGACACGCGCCCACAGCGAAAGCGAGGCCGGCGACGAGCGTGCGTTTGATCATGAGCATTCCTAGCCTCCGCCGCGCATCACCCGCCGCGCCGCATCAGCATGCCGCGCGCCGGATCATAGGCGATCACCGCGCCCCCGAGGAACGCCGCCGTGCAACCCGCGACAACTCCGAGCGCGAGCCAATTGACCTGCTCATAGAAGGCGAAGCGGATCAGTTCGACCGAATAGGTGAAGGGATTGAGCCGGCAGACGGTCGCGAGCCACGGGCTTCCCTCCTGCACGCGCCACAGCGGATAGAGGGCGGAGGACGCGAAAAACATGGGGAAGATGACGAAATTCATCACTCCCGCGAAGTTCTCGAGCTGCTTGATGAGCGACGATAGGAGCATGCCGAGGGAGCCAAGCATGAGACCGGACAGCGCCAAGGCCGGCAGCACAGTCAGATAGCCCCACCAGGTCGGCGGCTCGATCTCCCAGAAGTAAGCGACGACAAGAAAGGCATAGACCTGAAGAATCGAAACGGCGACGCCGGCGATCAGCTTCGACGTCAGAAGAAACCACCGCGGCGCCGGGCTGACCAGCAGCATGCGCATGCTGCCCATTTCGCGGTCGTAGACCATCGACAGCGAAGATTGCATGCCGTTGAAGAGCTGGATCATCGCGATCAGCCCTGGCGTGATGTAGACCTCGTACAGGACATAGGTGTCGTACGGGGGCATGATCGACACGCCGAGCGTCTGTCGAAATCCGGCGGCGAAAATGAACAGCCAGACCATCGGGCGCACCAGCGCCGAGATGAAGCGCTCGCGCTGGTGAAGAAACCGCAGGCTCTCGCGCCACACGATCCCGTAGAGGCAGATCAGGCGCTCCTTCCAGCCGAACGGCCGCTCGTTCTCAAAGACGGCCTGACTCACCATTCCCCCTCTTCCCGGCCGCCGCCGGCCAAAGACGTGAACGCCTCGCCGATCGAACCCACGCCCGCCGCGCTGACGATGGACCTGGATGAGCCATCTGCGAGCACACGGCCCCGGTGCAGCACGATCACATGATCGTCGTCGCGAATCTCGTCGATGAGATGCGTCGCCCAAAGGACGCCTATCCCTTCGACGGCGACGAGACCCCGCACGACCTCGAGAATCCCCGCGCGCGCCTTGATGTCTAGCCCTGCCGTCGGCTCGTCGAGCAGCAGCATGCGCGGCTGATGAAGCAGCGCGCGCGCGATCTCGACCCGCCGCATCTGACCGCCGGAGAGGAAGCGCACCTTGTCGCCGGCCCGGTCGGCTAGACCGACGCGAGCGAGCTGGATTGCCTGTCGCGCGCGCGTTTCGCGCCGGCCAATGCCATGCAAGGCGCCGTGGTAGGCGAGGTTCTGGGCGACGCTGAGATCCGGGTCGAGAGTGCGCTGTTGAAATACGACGCCAAGAGCCGAAAGCGCCGCGCCGCTCTCGCGTGCAACGTCGCGGCCGAAGATTCGCACCGATCCCGATCGACTTACGTAAAGATGCGTGATCACTGAGAACAACGTGCTCTTGCCCGCGCCGTTCAAACCCAGGAGCACCGTGAAACTGGCCGGCGCTACGTCGAAGCGCACCTGGTCCAGGGCGATCCGGGCGCCATAGGCGTGCGACACACTATCGACCGAGAGCGCGCTCACGCTCGTCTTCGGCGGCGCGGCGGCGACCGCGGTCATTGCTTCGAGATCGCGACGCCCCAAGGAAACGAACCGACCGGAATCGATTTGATCACCTTCAGCGAGGCCACGTCGATGACCGATACGTCGTTCGAAACGCCGTTGGTTGTCAGCAGAGACTTGCCGTCGGGTGTGAGCTCCAGTTGCCAGACGCGCTGGCCGACAAGCAGATATTTGATCACCTGCTTGGTCGCAGCGTCGATGACCGCAACGCGATTGGCGGGACCCATTGCGACGAATGCGAGCTTGCCGTCGGCGCTGAAGCGAACGCCGACCGGCTGGATCAGCTCCTTGGCAAGTCCGGGCACGTCGAACGTGATCTTGCGCGTGACCACGTGCTTGACCGGGTCGATGATGCTGACCGTTCCCCCGACCTCCGACGTCACCCACAGTTCCGATCCGTCCTTGTCGTACTCCGCATAGCGCGGTCGTGCGTCGACAAGAATGTTGGCCACGATCTTCTTGTTCCGCCAGTCGATAAGGTGGGCCATGCTCGTTGTTTCCGACGTATTGACGACGATCGAATTGTCGGGACTGACCGCCACGCCTTCGGGTTCGACGCCGACCGGAAATTCGCTGACCACCTTGCGCGTCGCGATGTCGATTGCGGTCAGAAGCGCGTCGTTTTCGTTGGCGACGAAAATGAATTTCCCATCCCGGCTCACGCGCAATTGCTCGGGGTCGGGGCCCGAGGGCAGTTCGCCGACCTCCTTCAGCGTTTTGGTATCGATAATGGCGATGGTGTCGTCGTCGCCCAGGCAGACGAACATCAGCGCATCGTCCTTGCTGAGCGCTATGCCGCGCGGCCTTTGGCCGGTCTTGACGGTGCGCGTGACCTCGAGCTTGTCGACGTCAATGACTGATATCGAATTGCCCTTCTCATTGGTGATATAGGCGGTCGTCGGATACGCAGGACCGGAATAGGCGCCAAGGCCCGCCAAAACGCCCAGCGCCCCGGCGGCGCGGCTCAAGCGCTTCAATGAAGAGCGTTTCAACGAAGTTTGCATTTGGTCTCCGGCCTGTCGAAGCCGAGGGTGTCGAGTTCCGACGTCTCGTGCAGAAAACCTTCCTGGGGCGAAACCGAGACCGTGCCTCTGCCGTCGGTCAGCAGGATGGGCTGACGCAGCTGCTGGTTCCAGTCGCGCAGGGTGAGCTTCTCTCCCTTGAATGCAGCGAGAGAGAAGTCGGGCGACAGGAGGACGTCGTGAATCGTCTTGGGATCGGCCGAACGGGTATGCGCGACAGCGTCGCCGATCATGCGCATGGCCATCCAAGCCTGGTTGTCGCGCGCATTCATCCCGCGCTTGAACAAGCGCTCGAAACGGTTCTGCAACTGAGCCGCGCCCCAGAGCTCGTGCGAAGAGTCCCAACTTGTCGGCCGCAACCCGGCCGAGCCGGCCACTGGCCGCGGACTCCAGGTGCGATAAGGCAGATACCCGGCGAAAACTTCGCTTTCGTCGGCTGCCACGAGCACGTCGTAATCGGGCGCGCTTTGGGTAAAGACGGGCATCTGCCGCTGGACCTGCACGCTGCCCGAGTCCGAGCGCCGGCCGCCGCCAGTGTCCTCGTAAACGAGCTCGGCGACGATTTTCGCGCCGAATTTTTTCGCGGACCGCTCGTAAGCCTCCCCCAGCAGCTTGTCGTCCGGATGCGATCCGACCACCAGCAGCCAGCGTCTCCACTGCTTCCAGATCAGATATTGCGCGAGCCCGTCGGTCAGCATCGAACGCGTCGGCGCGATGTGGATCACATTGGCTCGACAGTCCTCCTCGCGCAGACGGTCGTCGGGCGCGCCGGCGTTGAACGCCAGCGCGCCAGAGCCGCGCGCCGCGTCGGCGACTGCGAGAAGCTCGGCGGGCGGAAGGTCGACGATGAAAAAGCGCACGCCGTCCGCGAGCATGCCGGTCAGGGGCGCGATCGGATCTTCGCCTGGGGCAAGCCTGGCGTCGACGACCGAGAAGGATTGGTCGAGGAACCGGCCGGTCGTGTTGTTGTCGTCCATCGCCATGCGCGCGCCGGCGATGAAGTCGTCCGCGGGAGGGATATCGAGGATCGAGATCGTCTCGCGAGAGTGCGCCTCGTAGATGACGCCGACCTTGATCGCGAGCGGATCCGCGTCGGCAGGCTGGGCGAGCGCCGCGAGCACGGCAAGCGCCGCGGGCGGGCCCGCAAGCTTTGCTAGAAAGGCGAACATGCCGCGGGCAAATCCTTTTCCATCGAAGATAAAAAACCTCGCTGACGGCTGCAAGAGACGATGTTCCTGCGATGTCGTCGCTTTGAGGGCCGAGCGCAAGCACGCTCTCGCGCGCAACAGGCTCAGTCGGGCCCGCAACTCGTCCTTTCGGAAACTTCAGTAGGAATACGGCCGTCTCATCTTGCGACGCCGATTTTGGACGGGTTCCTTCCGACGCATCCGGCGCGTCGTACGCGCGGCTATCAGAAACGTCCTGGCAGGTCTATCGAGGCGTTCATCGCCGGTGGGAGGACACCCGGGATAGCTGGACTCGACACCGTGGAGATCGCCCGGCCCTTGGCTCAGATCACGTCCCTAGAGCCGCCCGTCAGCAGCCGGGGACAATTGGCGTTTTTTCCGCTCCCGAAAGAACAGACGCCCGATCTGACGCTCGCTTGCCAGCTTCCCTCCACGCTGATCCGCCCCTCAGGGGCGGACAGACCCGCGGGCCTTCACATCTGCGCCGACAGATAAGCGGTGACCTCCATGCCTGCGCAAACTTCGATGACTACAGGATTATTCCAGGTCATGAGTTGAACTCCTCGAGTTTCTCTCCTTGTGGGCCCTTCGGATCCCACAGCCATGCAATTAGCACCCTTCGCGCGGCGCGTCATCTGCTTTTGGCGTCCGCCGTATCGACCTCGCCAGATGGGAGCGTTTGAAATCTCTGATCGTATGTGTCGAATGCGGAGCGATAATAAGGATAAATTCAGAAGTCGGGCCGGATGGGGTGGCGCGGAGTTGCAGAATCAGGCGCCTGAGACCTTGCGGGCTTTGCCTCTATTCCTCGGCCGTACCTGTTGCTAATCCATCGGCTTCGCGCGACAGCTTCTCCGCCGGCAGGCCGCGTCGCGTCATACGAAAACCGGGAGGAGAACGTGAAGCTGTTGAGTGTTTCGATTGCAGGAGCGGCGCTTGTTGCGTCGATGGGCGCCGCGGCCGCGCAGGACGCGGCGGCTGGCGAGAAGGTCTTCGCCATTTGCAAGGTGTGCCATCAGATCGGCGAGGGCGCCAAGAATTTGGTCGGTCCCGTCCTCAACGGCGTGGTCGGACGACCAGCCGGCACATATCCCGACTATCATTACTCCGACGCCAACAAAAATTCGGGCATCACCTGGGACGAGCCGACCCTCAAGGAATATCTGAGAGATCCTAAAGCAAAGGTTCCCGGCACCAAGATGATTTTTCCCGGCCTGAAGTCAGACCAGGACATCGTCAACGTCATCGCGTACCTCAAGCAGTTCGGGCCCGATGGGAAGAAGATATAACCGCGGCGCTCAGCGAATTTAAATTGCTTCCAGGTCGGCCCGGCCGAACCGTCCGTCGTGCAGCGCGGTCGCGATCAGGACGCCGGCGGCGCCGGCGCATTTGAGCGCGGAAAGATCGGCGGCGTCGCGCACGCCGCCCGCGGCGTAGAGTTCGCGCCCTCCGGCGACCGATCGGATCGCGGCAAGCCTCGTCAAATCGGGGCCCGCGCCGCTGCCAACGCGAGCGAGCGTCATCACGATGACCCGGCCCGGCCAAAGGCCGGGTTCGGCCAGGATCTCGGCAGGACCCTGAAAGGCGTCGCCGCGGAAATCCAGCGACAGTACGATCCGGCTCGAGTTCCCGTGCCGGGCGACCAGCGCGCCATCCCGTTGCGATTCACTGCCGATGACCGGCGCCCCGAGATCGGCGCGAACGATGGCATCGAACGCTTCGAGATCCGCGACGCCATTGTCGATCCACATGCGCAACGCAGGGAACTCGGTGCGAATGCGGCGTAGCGCCAACAAATTGTCTCCGTTTCGCTGAATCGCGTCGAGATCCGCGACATAAAGTATCGGAAACGGATAGAGCGCGAGAAGGCCGCGCACGACGTCAAGAGCGTCGCTTGTCGGCGAAAGCACCGATTCGATTGGCCGGTACGACGCGCGATCGCCCATCCGCGCGCGCACGACTTTGCCATCCATGAGGTCAACGACCGGAATCGCCTGCAAGTCCCCTCTCCTTAGGGCCGGCGGCGAAAAACTGCGTAACCCTGTCTTTGAGCCAGCCCCAGGCTTCGGCCTCAGCGGGGCCGGCCGTCTTTCCGACGATTATTTCAAGGCGCGCCAGTTCAGCTTCGACCTCCGCCCGAGACAAAAGCTGCAAGCGACTTACCAGAATGGCGGCCTCGATCACAGCGGCCTGCCCGCGATTGAAGCCCTGAAATGGGGCATGCGAAGCACGATAAGCAACGCGGCAGACGAAACGTGGCCGAAGCTCGTTTTCCCGGACTTCGACGACAACGAGCTCGAGATGAGCCAAAGTGTCCGCCAGGCGCGGCGCGCCGATGACGCTCGCGGGGGTCAGCGGCCAGTCGCGACGGCCAGTCAGACATCCTGCAAAGACGCGTACGTCATCGGTCAAATTCGCCACGGCGAACGGCGCCTGGCGTAGGTTTTCGAGCGTTGTCGAAGGATGAAACGGCGCGAGTATCCAGCCCTCGCCCTCGCTGATCATCCCCAAGGGCGCCAGATGGGTCTCACCGCGCCTGTTGACGGTGGTGATAACGGCTTCGCGGATCAACGGCATCGCTCAACCGCCTGTGGTGTGCGAGCGCAGCGTGTGGCCCGCCGGGCTCAGCCGCGTGGCGTCCTCGGCGCGCCGGTCGGTCGCACAACCCCAATCGAGCGGCTCATCCTGAGCGTAGCGTTTGCCGAGCCGGAAGCCGATTTCCGCCTTCATCAGCTCGGCGCCGAGATAGAACGCGTGCGCGCCATCGGTTTCGACGCCAAGCTTGTCGAACAAGGCGAGAGCGTCTTCACCGACAAAATGGCCAGCACGGCTATAGACGTGAATCCCGTCCTGCGCCGCCTCGATGCGGAAATTGTCGTCCTTCACCTTGGCGGCGAATTCCGCGATCTCAGAGCCCGAGTTGGGAAACGGCGCACGATCGTGGACTTGCAACAACGCCCGTCCATAACCTCTCGCCAGGCTGCGGTCCGCCGCGGCCGCGTACATGATGCGCCGCGCCGCGTCGTGCTCCTGAATCGTGCGGCGCGTGTGGGCGCTGACATGAACGGTCAGTGCATTGGCGATGCCGAGTTCGGAACAGATTCCAAGCAGCACTGCCGTAACGCCCACCGAGTTGGCGTCGGTCAGTTCCGTCAGATTGCCAGTGCCCATCAGCATTTCTGCCTCGGGCAGCCGCGAGCGAACCTCGCGATAGCGCGAAAGCGAATTGGCGAAGCCGAAATGGATAGGATCGAGTACCGGGTCGAGAATGGCGCTGAGGCCGCGCTTTTGCGCCTCTTCAGCGGCGCGAAAGAGCGAAGCCAGATCGCCGTGCCTGAGCGGGATCAAGACCGGCCGCGCGCCGGTCTCTTCAGCGATCGCGACGTCGCGCTCGGTAAGGCTCAGAAGGTAATCGGCGCCGGCGGCGCCGCCCCGACGCAGTTGGCCAGGCTCGGCCGAATCGATGCTGATCGAAAATCCCCTCCCCTTCAATTCTCGCACCGTCTCCTCGAGATGGGGAAACGGGGTGTCCGGGAGGCAACCGAGATCGATGACGTCGGCGCCCTCGGCGCGCAAGATTTCGGCGCGGGCGAGAATCGCCTCCAGGCTGATCTGCGAGGCATCAACAATCTCGGCGAATATTCGCAGCGAATGCCGCGACAGGTCGACAGGGGCGCCGGCTTTGCCGAAAAACTCCGGCAAGTCCTTCAGCTCGTCAGGTCCGCGCTGGAAAGGTCGGTCGAACTCCTGCGTCAATCGCGCGAGGTCGGCGCGGCAGCGGCCTGGGACGACCACACGATCGGCTTTGAGCGGGCGTGGCAGTCTGCGCATGAGGATTGGTTCGGTCATCAGCGCCGCAACTTTTACCCCCACGTCGAGGATCGACCAGTCGAACGCCGTCGGCGCCATGCTTTGCAAGACCTTCTCCAGGCGGTCCCGAGCGTAGCGGCCAGTCAAAAACAGAATGCGCTCCGTCATGCGGCGATTTCGCCGCGCCGGCGCACGATTGCCTCGCGAAGCTCGGCAAGGGAGTCGACCGTCGTCGCGCCGGGGAAACGTCCCAGACGCTCGCGGTTTTCCAGATCGATCGGGCGCGGAAAGACCCTCACCATCCCTTTCGGCGCTTCGGTCTCGAGCTCCGGCGCCGTGTCGCAGGCGAAGACGATAGCCGGTATGCGGCACTTGCCGCCTTGGGCAAAGACGTTGGTGACGAGGTCGTCGGAAATTCCGTAGACGAACTTCGCGACCGCGTTTGATGTCGCGGGAGCAACGATCAAAGTGTGGTACAGCCCGTAGTAGAATTGTCCGACCACCACAGAACTCGCCGAGGAGTCGCGATAGATCCGAGCGGAGCGCGGCAATGCGAGATCCTGCTTATACATGCGCAGTACTTCTCCTCCCGCCCTGCTAACGAAAATATCGACCTGTTCGAGTTCGCGGATCAACGCCAAGCTTTCCTTCAGGAAATGACCGGACCCTGTGAGAGCCCACCCCCAGCGCGGCGTTTGGCGTTTGGTCATTTGGCTGTCGGCGCGCGATTTAAGGTCGTCTCGTCACTCTGTACGATTTCAGGAAATATGGGGCGCTGCAACCCTTCCGCGAGTCTCGCGCTCTCGGTCGGCGCCACGAGCCAGGCGCGAACGCCGCTCTCCCTGAGATAGCGCGGGAACAGCGAATCCACGACGCCGCCAGCCACGAGGCGGCGAACATCGACGGCGGCGGCCTCGTAATGGCTGTGCTTGACGAGCAGAAGATGGAGGGCGCCTAGCTCGCCAGCGAGCCACGCGGCGAGGCTGTCGGAAGTCAGCGCCCAGGTCTCTGGCAGCGCGGCGGCGCGCGCCATCGGCTCCGGTGACCAGACTGGGACCTTGCCGTCCTTCAGCGCCCGCCAGATCGCTGAACGCGACGCGGTCAGCCTCAGAGCGGAATTAAGGCTCTGGAGCGCGCGGCCGAATTGAGCCATCGCCATCAGCGCCATCGCATGCGCGGCGCCGTCGTCATAGCCCAACGAGGCCTGAGCCGATCGCACCGCCTCCGCGAAGGGTCCCCCGCCCGGCACGATCACGATCGCGCCCGGCTGGGCCGCGATCGCCGCCAGCCAATGCTTGATGTGCGGCCCGCTAATGTGGCTGCCGCCGATTTTGACAACCACAAGCGGGGCTCGCGACGAGCCGGCCGCGCGCCTCAAGCAGGGAGCCCGCGCGACGAAATGCGCGCACAGGCGTGGCGCTGCGGCGCGCGAATCCTACTGGCGAATTCGGCCTTAAGCAAGTTCATCGGCGCCATTTTGGGCCTTTGTTATTGGACCGTCGAGTGCATTTCACGTTCACGAAGAGCGCGATTGTCGCAAGCCATTCTGGTCGGATCCCCCCCGCCACGCAACGGACTCGCTTGCGAAGGCGGGAGTCGACGTTGCCGACGCGACGTGCTTGACCCTCCGCTTTGTTCCGACTTAGCGTCGCCTGAGGATTTGGGTGAAACCGTGAGCGTCATCATTGGTTGGGACATCGGTGGAGCGCATCTTAAAGCGGCACGCGTAAGGGACGGGCGTGTGGAAGCCGCGGTTCAGGCGGCGACGCCGCTCTGGTTGGGGCTCGACAGCCTCGAGACCGCGTTCGACGCCCTCCACGCTCAGCTGGGAGACGCCAGCCATCACGCGATCACCATGACTGGCGAATTGTGCGACGCCTTTCCGTCGCGGCGAGAGGGCGTCGCTGGGCTCGCTGCGATCGCCGCCCGTCATCTCGCGCCCGCTCGATCGAGCCTCTATGGGGGCCGCGCCGGCTTCGTCAGACTTGACGAGGCGTCGTTGCACGCGGGAGACATCGCCTCAGCAAATTGGCACGCGACCGCCGCGTTCCTGGCGCTCGAGCTTCGAGACGCACTATTCATCGACATCGGCTCGACGACAGCCGATCTCATTCCCATCGTCGCCGGCCGCGTCGCGTCTCTCGGCTATAGCGACGCCGAGCGGCTTGCCTCGGGCGAACTGGTCTATACCGGAATGACGCGCAGCTTCGTGATGGCTTTGGCTTCCAGAGCGCCGTTCCATGGCGCTTGGACGCCGCTGATGAACGAATATTTCGCCAGCAGCGCCGACGTACATCGCATCCTCGGCGCCTTGCCCGAGGGCGCAGACAAAATGACCACCGCCGACGGTCGCGAGAAGACCGTCGAGGCCTCCCGCGCGCGTCTCGCGAGGATGATCGGACACGAAGCGGACGACGCCGGCGCGCCGGAATGGGATAGTCTCGCGGCCTGGTTTGCGGAAGCCCAAATCCGCGCGATCGCCGACGCGGCCTTCCTGCGGCTGTCGCGCAGCGATGTTCCGATCGCTGCCCCCGTCGTCGCCGCTGGAATTGGCGAAGGCGTCGTGGCCGAGGTCGCTCGCCGCATCCGACGACCGTGCGTCGGATTTTCTTCGTTGATCGCCGCGCCGGCAGAAGCATCGCATTGCGCGCCCGCAGTCGCGGTCGCATTGCTTGCCGCCAAGACGCTGGCCGCCGGCCGGCTTGAAAGCTCCGAACCGGCGAGCGCCCCGTCGATTTGGGAGTAGTCAGAGGACGATCGATTGGCGCCTTGGGAGAGCCATTCATGCACTTGACGGGCCTGTCATTATTTCTGGTCGCCGTCGGCGGCTACGCCGCGAGTGCGGTCGACGTCCTTGCGGCGAGCGCGCCGTCCAACGATTATCCGACGTCTGCGCGCGCCGAATACGTTTTCGCGTGCATGAAGGTCAATGGGGACTCCCGAGAGGCGCTGGATCAATGCTCGTGTTCGATCGACGTCATCGCCTCGCTGCTTTCGTACGACGCCTACGTGGCCGGCGAGACCGTCGCATCGATGGACCAGGCTCAAGGGCAGATCGGCGGCATGTTTCGTAATGCGGCGGTCGCGCGCGATGCTCTCGCCGAACTTCGGCGGGCTCAGGCGGAGGCCGAGGTTCGCTGTTTTTGACCCGAGTATCGAAGGCCATCCGGCGGCGCCTGCGCAAATGGCGGCATCCGGTTTGGCCGCGATCGGACAGTCTAAACCTGGCAAACGAGCGCAGTGACAGTCCCGGCTCGATGGTTGTCATAGGCATGCAGCCGGGAAAATTCCTGCGGCCCGATGCATATTAAAAAAAGGATTTACTCTGTCCGCGCGCGCTAACGCTCGTCCGAGCTCGTCCACGAACACTCAGAGGCAATGCCTATGACGTCATAGTGAGGTTTGGACTTGCGCTGAATATTCGATCGGCATACATTTTTCGTGGCTTCGGCTGCACGAGTGTCGGGGAACGGGAGCCTGGCACGCTTATCGGAGGCAAGGCGAGATTCCCCGCCAGAGGGATACGCTCGTTTCGCCCTGTCGTGACACGCTGTCGACGCCGTCCCAACTGAGAATGTCGCTGCAAAGCGAGGTTGGCGCATGTCGCGTCTAGCGAGCTTTGCTTGGACGTTGATGCGTCACTGGGAGGAACGAATGCGTAAACTATTGCTCGCAAGCTGTCTCGGCGCCGCGGCCCTTTTTACTGCCGGGTACGCCGTCGCCAATGAAGAACTGGCCAAAATGTCGGCCGACCCCAACCAATGGGTCATCCCCGGCGCGAACTTTGCCAATACGCGGTATTCGGAACTTAAGCAGATCAACACCGAGAACGTCCATAAAATGGCGCCGGCCTGGACGTTCTCGACCGGGGTCTTGCGCGGACACGAAGGCGCGCCGCTGGTTATCGGCGATGTCATGTTCGTTCATGCGCCATTCCCAAACACTGTTTTTGCGCTCGACCTCAACAACGACGGCAAGATTCTCTGGAAATATGAGCCCAAGCAGGACCCGGACGTCATCCCGGTGATGTGCTGCGACACCGTCAACCGCGGTCTCTCCTACGCCGACGGCAAGATATTCCTCCATCAAGCGGACACGACGCTGGTCGCGCTCGACGCGAAGACCGGCGCGGTCGTGTGGTCGGTGAAGGACGGCGACGCCTCGAAGGGGCAGACGGGCACCGACGCTCCGTTCGTCTTCAAGGACAAGGTCTTTGTCGGCGTGTCCGGCGGCGAGTTCGGCGTCCGCGGTTGGGTCAGCGCCTACAATATGAAGGACGGGAAACTCGCTTGGCGCGGCTATTCCGAAGGCCCCGACTCCGACACGCTGATCGATCCGCAAAAGACGACCAGCCTCGGCAAGCCGGTCGGCAATGACTCCAGCACCAGCACGTGGCAGGGCGATCAATGGAAGATCGGTGGCGGCGACACGTGGGGTTGGTATTCGTACGATCCCGAACTCAATCTGATGTATTATGGTTCGGGAAATCCCTCGACCTGGAATCCGAAGCAGCGGCCCGGCGATAACAAGTGGTCGATGACCATCTGGGCGCGCGACGTCGACACTGGCGCGGTCAAGTGGGTCTATCAGATGACGCCCCATGATGAGTGGGACTATGACGGCGTCAACGAGATGATCCTGACCGACCAGAAGATCGATGGCAAGGATCGCAAGCTGCTGACGCACTTCGACCGCAACGGCTTCGGCTACACGCTCGATCGGACCAATGGCGAGCTGATTGTCGCCAACAAGTTCGACCCGAAGGTGAACTGGGCCACCGGCATCAATATGGACAAGGCTTCGCCGGATTATGGACGGCCGATCCGGGTCGCGGCGATGTCGACGGAGACGACGGACGTCAACCACAAGGGTATCTGCCCGGCGGCGCTGGGCTCCAAGGATGAGCAGCCCGCGGCCTACTCGCCGCAGACCGAGCTCTTCTACGTGCCGACCAACCACGTCTGCATGGATTACGAGCCGTTCAAGGTCAGCTACACCGCTGGTCAGCCGTATGTCGGCGCGACATTGTCGATGTATCCGCCTCCGGGCGACAGCAACATGGGCAATTTCATCGCGTGGGATGGCAAGACCGGCAAGATCGTCTGGTCCGACCCCGAGCAGTTCTCGGTCTGGTCGGGCGCTCTGGCGACCGCGGGCGGGGTGGTGTTCTACGGTACCCTGGAAGGCTATCTGAAGGCGGTCGACGCCAAGACCGGCAAGGAGCTGTACAAGTTTAATACTCCGTCGGGCATCATCGGCAACGTCATGACCTACGAGCACGGCGGTCGCCAGTATGTGGCGATCCTGTCTGGCGTCGGCGGCTGGGCGGGCATCGGCCTCGCGGCCGGTCTTACCAAGCCGACTGACGGTCTCGGCGCGGTCGGCGGCTACGCAGCGCTGTCGAACTACACCGCGCTCGGCGGAACGCTCACCGTGTTCGCGCTCCCGAGCGATTGAGCGGCTGAACGACCTCAGTCGGAATAGCGGGGGGTCCGGCGCATGCACGCGCAAAGCACGCGCCGGACCCTCTTTTGTTGCTGCCGTCAGCCCGAGAAAGAATTGTGACGATTTCCAGATTTAGACTCGCGTTTGCGTTGTCTTTCGTTTCGCTGCTTGCCGCCCGCGCGGACATGCCAGGGGACCCTGCCCCGGTCACGAACGACCACGGCATGTATCGCGACAAGAATGGCGATCCGACCTACAAAGTGTCCGCAGACGGGACCGTCGACTGGTACACGTACTCCGGTTTCCGCCGATATCATTCGGAATGCCACGTCTGCCATGGCCCGGATGGAGAGGGCTCCTCATACGCGCCGGCGCTCGCGAATTCGCTCAAGACGATGAGCTATCCTGAATTTTATGGAACTGTCGTCAGCGGCAAGCGAGACCTCGGCGCCGGGCAGGAGAAGGTCATGCCGGCCTTTGCCGATAACAAGAACGTGATGTGCTACCTGAACGACATTTACATCTATCTGCGCGCTCGCTCTCAGGACGCGATCCCGCGCGGGCGGCCCGCCAAGCATGAGGACAAGCCGCCCGAGTTCGAAGCGGCCGAGACGAAATGCATGGGCGAGTGACGAAATGGCTATCGCCGCAAAGTCGATCGCCTTCGCAATTCTGGCGCTGGTCGCTCTCGCCGCTCCGGGCGGCGCAGGCGCGCAGGACACGGACGCGGGCGGCGCGATCGAACTGATCGACCCGCATGTGTTTCGCGCGTGCGCGGATCCGCGCGATCTCCCTTTCTCCAACGAGGCGGGCGAAGGATTTGAAAACAAGATCGCCGAACTTTTCGCGCGCAAGCTTGGCAAGTCGGTCGCCTACACGTTCTATCCGGACGCAACTGGCTTCATCCGCAACACGCTGAACGCGCATCGTTGCGACGTCGTCCTGGGAATTGCTCAAGGGGACGACATCGTTCAGCCGACCAGCCCCTATTATCGAACGAGCTACGTCGCCGCATATCACGCGGACGGCCCCCTGAAGGGGCTGGAATCCCTCAGCGATCCGCGCCTGAAAACGGCGAGGATTGGTATCGTCGCGGGCACCCCGCCCGCGAGCTTGCTGGCCGCCGACGGATTGCTTGGCCAGATCAAATCCTATGCCCTGGTCGTCGACACGCGATTCGATTCGCCGACACATGAGATGATGGACGACCTGGACCGCGGCGAGATCGACATTGCCTTGCTCTGGGGTCCGATCGCGGGCTATT
Source organism: uncultured Alphaproteobacteria bacterium (assembly GCA_963765375.1). GTDB lineage: Bacteria > Pseudomonadota > Alphaproteobacteria > Rhizobiales > Beijerinckiaceae > Roseiarcus. Next base: position 245,695 of record CAVXVZ010000001.1, read on the forward strand.
ACGCTATGAAGGCCAAGGCCCCGACCGCTGTCGTCCCGCTCCTGAAAGAGCAGGGCGGTCCTCATATGGTCTATCGAATCGTAATGGGGGTGCGGCATTCCGATCAGAACTGGAAGCGCGACCTCAACAAGCTGATTTCCGAGAATCAGGGCGAAATTCAAACCATATTGCGCTCCTATGGCGTTCCCTTGCTCGACGAGAACGACCAGCCGATCTCGCGCTGATGAGTTGCTGGGGGAGCGGCAACCCCAATCGAAAGGTTCGCGCGGCCCGGCGGACATTGGCGCAAATTTGATTGAGGCGGGAAACCCCATCACATGACGAGAGGCGGCTTCATCGAAACCGATCGCCGGCCCGTGGCGGAAAACCGCCGGGTCGCCCGGCGCAAGGCGCGCCGGCTTCGGGTTTCCGCTCGCGCCGAAGCGCGAAGCCGGCCGTCACAGAGCCTTTTGAACGGAGCGAGCGATCTCGCCGATGCGCTGTTCTATCAGAGTCGGCGCCTCGCAGACATAACTGATGGTCTGACGGCGTTCGTCGAAAACACGGATGTCCCATTGCAGCCGCTCTTGACTGTCGCCGCCGGGCGGCGCGTGGCCATCACCGCTCTGGTCCGCAGATTTTTGAACCGCCTCGTTCTCCGCGCGGATACGCTCGGCCAGAGCGCGCTGCTTGCGGCCGAATCGAACCAGCCCATCGATGATTTGGGAGCGTTGCTGCGACAAATCCTCGAAGGCCGCAGCGAAAGAGCTCAAAACCTTGGCGTCCGCGTCGGGGCCGGCCTTCGCCTTAAAGTCCGCGATCGCCGACTCGACGTCGGCGATGGGAATGCGCCGCTGCGTCATTTTGGTCGCCAGATCGGCGATGTCGCTTTCATTGCGCCAACTCTGGGAGTTCAAATCGAGCTCTGGTCCGGCCCAGACAGAGGCCAGCGAAAGGGTCGGCGTCTTGATCTGTTGACAGGGCCAATCCGGATCGGCCTTTACGCCGGGTTGAGCTATTGCCCGAGCCGCCGACGCGGTCATAATCGCAATCACGAGGACGACGCGGCGCGCAGCATGCATTACAGCTTCCCTTTGACGTCAAAGATAGGATTGCCGGTGTCGGCAATCAAGCCGCCTCGCTCTGCCGACGCCGTCTCAAACGCGCGGTTCTCCGTGAGCGAGCGCGACCGGAATATTGGCCGCGGCGTGCTTTGGGACGCAGCCCAATGACTCGCATGCTGGCCAGCGTCGTCGATGCCGAGGAGGCCAACGACGTGCTCCAACTCGGGGCCGACGTCATCGATCTGAAGGACCCGCGCAGCGGCGCCCTCGGCGCCGTTCCGCTGGATACCGTGCGCGAGGTGCAAGCCCGAGTCGCGGGACGATGCGAGACGAGCGCGGCGGTCGGCGATCCGCCCTACGAGGAAAAAGCGTTGCTCGCGCGCGCCCGGGCGGTCGCGGTCGAGGGCGTCAATTACGTCAAGCTCGCTGTGGACGGCCCGACGCTCGACCGTCTCGACGCTTCCTTGCAGCGGCTCGCACACGACGTCGGCCTGGTCGGCATGATGTTCGCGGACCAGGAGCCCGACTTCGCTCTTCTCACCAAACTTGCGGCGCTCGGATTCAAGGGCGCGATGCTCGACACACGGGACAAGACCCGCGGCCGCCTCATCGCGCATCTCGATGTCGTGCGGCTCAACGAATTCTGTTTGCGGTGCCACAATCTCCAACTGATGAGCGGCTTGGCCGGCTCGCTCGAAGCGCCCGACGTTCCGCGGCTGCTGCTCGTGCGCCCCGATGTCCTCGGATTCCGGGGCGCTCTTTGTCATGCCCATGATCGCAGGGGCGCAATCGACCCACAGGCCGTCGCTCTCATCCGCAATCTGATCCCGCGCGAAAGACAGGAGCCTGAAGCTTCGCCGAAGATCGACTGGCGATTGCTCGCTCGGGGTATTATCGGCGGGCGCGACGACGAAGGCGAACTCGACCGCGTATTCGTGCGTGACTTCGTCGTCTCGGCGCAGATCGGCGCGTATGATTTCGAGCGCGGCATCCATCAGCGCGTCGTGTTCGAGGTCGAGGCTCTGGTGCGACGGACCGGCGCGCACACGGACGACATGCGCTCGATCTTTTCCTACGACCTGATCATCGACGCGATCCAACTCGTCATCGGCCGGGGCCATGTCGATTTTGTCGAGACGCTTGCGGAAGAGGTCGCCGCACTGGTGTTGCAGCACGCGCGCGTGCGCAGCATTCGCGTCAATATTCGGAAGCTCGACGTCATCGGGGGCGAGGTCGGGATCGAAATCCGTCGTGAGCGGGCTTCGGGTTCCGCCGGCGCGCAGCCTGTGGGCGCCGCCTCCAAAACGGCCACGCTTGTCAAGGAGCCTTTCGGGGACCCTGCAGTCATTGGTTCGAAAAAAAAATGAACGGCAGGGGCAGCCTACGCGTGGCGTCCTGTCGACGCATCAGGCCCCCGGCAGGATAGGTTCCGGCCGGGGCGCACGCGCCGCGGCTCCGGGAGCAGGCTTCAAGCCAGCGCGCGCGCCAAGTCGAAAGCCTGACGGAAGTCGAGCCGCAGGGGCGTCTTGCTTTCAGTCATCTGCTTGAACAGCCCCGATTCGGTTCGATATTTGACATTGCCGATTGCGAAGGCGCCGATGCCGAGCGCGCCGCGCGCGCCGAGCGGCGCGCCGTTGGCGTGCAAATCCAGTCCTTCGATGCCGAGCGGCGGAACCGCGTTGACGTCCGCGGCGACGAGCAATCTCGTCGCGCTCGCGATCTGAGCGACGTCAAGTACTTTCACGCCGGCTTTCGCAGCGCAGAGCACGACTTCGGTCGCGGCGAGGATCGCCGCCCTCTTCTCCGCGGTCGAACCGTCAGCGACGGCTATGTCGACGCCGAATCTGCGATTGACCTCAGCGGCGTGGGCGCGGGCGCGCTCCGTTCCGTCGCGCCCGACGAAGGAAACGGAGGCGCCCTCAAGCGCAGCGATGACGCCCGAGGCTGTTCCGACCACGCCGGTCGCGCCGAATAGCGAGACCGAAGCGCCGCGAAGCTCGCGGCCCTTTTTCTCCCGCAGCGTCTTTTCGACGACGGCGATCATTGCGGCGGCGGTGGTGAACGAGCCCCCTGGGTCGGCGAAAAGCGAAATCTCGAACGGCTTCAGGAGCGCCTCGCCGGCGGCCTCGAGCATGTCGAGAGCAAGAAGCGCATCCTTGCCCCCGATGAAGACGCCCGTGCGAGTCGCGTCGCGCGGCGAGCGTGAAAACATCGCGTCCTGGACGAGACCCGTGATGTCGTCCAGCGAAACGCTGGTATAGGAAACCGTCGCGTCGTACCCGGCGTCGATCGCCATATTGACGTCGAAGGGGCTCATGTGCGCGAGCGGCGTCATCATGTGCAGGATGTTCTTGGCCATCTTTCCTTCCAATCGATCACTGAATCGAGACGTCTTCTTCTCTGCGGATTTCGGCGCCGTGCTCCTGCGCGCTGCAGATTCTGATTTCCACTCCCGGCTCGCGTTCTGCTTTGACTCGCCGAGCCAGATGTTCCGCTTCGTCGGGGTCTGATGCAAAGGCGAAGCCGGTCGGTCCCCAGGAGCTCTGGCCAATTCCGCGCGCCCCCAACGCCTTCAACCGCGCGGCGACCCTGCCTACCGCCGCGCTGGTAAAGCGGTTGCCGCCTTGGGCCGAGGCAAAATGATCGCCGACGATTTCCTGCACTCTCTCAACGCCGTCGCCGAATGCCGCGAGGTCGCGTTCGGCCGCGCCGGGAAGGATTTGCATCAGCGTCCGGCGGCAAATCTCGCTCGACGCCTCGGCGGGAAAATGGGGCAATCCGCTGAACGCCCGCCTTTCCGCCTCGCCGTGGGAGCCTTCAATCCGCGGGTCCAGAATGAGAAGAACGCGCCAATTCGGCGGGAAGCTGACGCGGGCCACGACCGGCGGGATATCCCTGCTCGGCCCCCGGCCAGCGTCCACGGCCAGGCCGCCGCGCTCGAACAGCGCCGCGCCGACACCGGAACGCACGCCGCGATCGAGCAGGCGCGCGTCGGCTCGGACGTCGATCGGCAGCCCAGCAAATCGACGAAACGCGCCCGCAATCGCCAGCGCGAGCTGAGTCCCGGAGCCGAGGCCCGCATGCGCGGGTATCGCCTTGAGGACGGCGAGCCTTATCGTCGTATCGAGGCCAAGGCCCTCAGCAATTCGGAGCGCTAGACGTGCGGCCCGCTCGCGGTCCTCGCCCACAGTTTCAAAGCGCGCGGCTTCACCAAGCTCGACGCGGGTCTCGAACGCATCGATGGCGAGACCGATCGATCCGAATCGTCGGCCAAGGTCCCCGGTGAGATCGAGAAAGCCGAGATGCAGGCGCGCCGCCGCCGTGACCTGAACGCCTTTCAAATGCGCGCCTCACTCCCCGATCAATTCGCCGCTTACGCCACGCGCGGCATCATCGGAACATTGCGAAACTTTGCGCCGTTTGCCAAGCGCAGCAGGCAAGAAACTCTGTCACCTGTGACGATTTGGACGCCTCGCCGGTGGCTGGTCCGAGGCGATGGCGCAGTGTCTAAGGAGCCGCGCGCGAGACGAAGCCTCAAAGTTGCCGTCGCTTTGGGAAAATGCCACACTTGTCGTGCTCGGGGGTGGCGCCAGTCCGCTTGGAGGCAGGTGGACGATGATCGAGTTGATTCTGACGGTGTGCGCGCTCAACGCGCCGAGCCGGTGCGAAGAACAGCGGTTGCCGTTTGTCGCGCAAGAAGTCTCTGATGCAATGCATGATGCAGGCGCCTCCCTACATCGCTGCCTGGTCCGACGAGCATCCGGCGACGCGCGTGATGCGGTGGCGATGCGCGTACCCCGGCGAAGCGGGCCAGAAGATCTGATGAAGGGTTCCGATCGTCGCGGGAGCACTGAGCGCGGCGTTCGGAGGAAGTCGCAATGCGATTGACCGAGGGCTTACTCACAGTCGCGCTCGCAGTTGCGCCAGTTTGTGCGGCCAGCGGGCAAGATATGATGCGCGGCCTCGACCTGTCCTCGCCGGACATGACGAAGGCGGAGATGACCCGCGCCGAGGTGGAAGCCGCGGTGGCGGCGGCGCCCGAGGGACATGGGGCGGATCTTTCGGGCAAGCGCCTTTCCGGGCTCGATCTTTCGAGGCTTGACCTGTCGGGAGTGAACTTTCGCGCGGCGCGGCTCAACCACGTGAACCTCGCGCATGGCAAGCTCGACGGGGCGACGCTGGACCAGGCATGGGCGCTTGGCATCGATCTTACCGGGGCCAGCCTCATCAAGGCGAGCCTGTTCGCGACGCAAATGGCGGGCGCGCATCTCGACGGCGCCAATCTCACGGGCGCCCGCGTCACCGCCGATCTGACGGGCGCACACCTCGCCGCCGCCCGATTCGAAAACGCGGATTGCAGCGCCGACGAGAAGAACCAGTCGATGGGCCTCATGCGGGCGACGTTCAAATCCGCGGACCTCAGCCGGGCCGATCTTTCCGGCGCCAATCTCGCGCGGGCGGACCTGCGTTTCGCCAAGCTTTCCGGCGCCAATCTCGCCGGCGCGACGCTGCGCGAAGCAGACGCAAGCGGAGCGGATCTGCGCGGCGCCCTTCTTAAGGACGCCGACGCCTCGGGCCTGGATGTGGATTCCGCCCGCATCGACAGCGCGAGCGTCCCCTATCTCGCCAAGGCGACTCATCTTGATCGCGCCTATCGCGAGTGAGCCCGACCACCGCGCGTCGGCGGGGCGCGGACTCTATTGCGCGTCTTTGGCGGGCATGCGTGGCGGAGCGAGCGGCGAAAAATTGACGGTCTGATTGTCCCCGTGGGCAAACGCCGGATCGAGCGGACCGCCGGAAGACGGATCGCCGCCGCCGGTCGTCGTGATCGTCGATGGCGTGACTTCTCGAGCCGTGGCTTCCGCCGTCCCGCCTTGGCCATTACCGAAATCTGCCGTGCGACCTCCCTGCGGCTTGCCGTCCGCGCTCGCCCTTATCGCGGCTTCGGTCTTCTCTGCGAGCCTGGCGTTATATGGCAGGCGATAGGCCCGGGGCGCCCCACTCGGAAAGTTGTCGTCGTCAAGCGCCTCGACCCAGAGATGGATTGCGCCCGGTTCGCCCTCGAGGGAATGCGGCTCGATGATGCGCGCGCCCAGGAGCTTGAACTTCGGCGGCAACGGATCGATCGACGACCAGCCGAGCAGGCCGCGCGTCGCAAAGAAGCTCACGACATAGAAGGCGCTCGTCACCACGACGGCGCCCGCCTTCACCGGCCACGGGATCTTTGCGAAAACGCAGATGAGCAGCAGAAGCACGCCGAGCAGGGCGTAGGCGATCGACAACCAAAGGATGATGTCGGTAAGGCTGGTCACAGCTGCTTCACGTAGCCGGTTTTCGGGTCGATATCAGCGCCGTTGCGGCGCACATTGCGAAAGGTCTCCATCAGCGACTTCGGCCTGCTATTGACGTCGATGACCTTGCCGTCGGCGTCCAGCGTGAACCGCACCGCGGTCTTCTCGTCGCCGGTGTGATTGACAAAGACTGTGTTGTCGAAAATCACCTGCGCCGTCGGATTGAGTTTCTGGACCTTGACCGTCGCGGGCACCGGCGCGTTGGTCGTCGCCACGAAATGGCTGACGTTGACGGTGTACTCGCCGGGGACGATGCCGCGAATGGTGACGATCTCCTCGCGAATCGGCGAGGAGATCTTCTTGTCGTTGACCACGATAAAGTCGTTGGCTCCGCCGCGGTCGTCGCGGTCGAGCACCATGAAGCCCGCTTCGCGATGACGATACCAAGCGATGTTGCCCGCCGGATCCTGCACGAAGAGATCGAGATCGTCCGGATGGTTGTCCGGCCAGTCCATCGTCACAAGGAATTCGGCTTTCGAGTCAATCTTGCCGTCCTTCGCTTCTGGCGATATCGCGAGCAGCGCGAGAAAGAAGAGAAACGCGACGACCTGCAGCGCCTTGAACAGCATGACGCTGAAAGGATCGAACGGCTCCTCGCGCGGGTAAAGGCCGAATTCATCGATCATGCGCCTGTTCCGATGCCCCGTGCGCCCGTTCCAGCGCCGGAACGACGCGCGTCTCGGTGAGCGTAACCGCGCGCGAGAACACTTTCGCGGTCGCGGAATCGAGCATGTAGTACTGGATCTTCAACAAGATGGAGCCGACGAGGCCGGCAAGCGTCGTGTACATCGCTACCGCCATTCCGTCGCTCATCAGCCCCATCGAGGACTTCATCATCGACTTGTCGCTCGCGTCGAGCCCCGCGATTGGCGCGAGCATGATGATGAATCCAATGATCGTGCCGAGCAGGCCGAGCTTCATCAGCGTGTCGCTCGCGAAGCCGCCGAAACCGTTGGAGCCGCGCAAGCGATCAGCGAGCGAGCGCAAGAGCAGCGTCTGATCGAGCGGCCCGCGCCCCTGAGTACGCGCCTTCAACGCGAGGTCCCGTATGTGATCGCCGATGAGGCCGTGCGGGAGCGCGGCCGGATCATCGCCGGCGGCGAAATCCGAGCCCCACGCTTCGACGCGGCTCGCTGCTCGTCTTCCGGCCTCGCCTTCCCGCGAGACGGCGTTCGTGCGCCAGAGACAATGCAGCGACGCCCCGACGTAGAGCGCCGCGATCAGCGACGAAAGATAGGTGCGGTCCGAAGCGACCATCAGGCGAATAAGCCCGGGGCTCCACAGCAGGACCGCCGCGAAAATGGTGGCGCCCGTGAAGATCAGCCAGCGCAGGAGCGGCGCACGATCCGCAGCGGACGATGCCGGCGCTTGTTGTGCAGGCAGGGTGAGGGGCCGTCATGCCAGCGTTCCTCTCAGAATCTGCCCGACCCTCCCGAGCTCAAAAGATAGCCCCGGCGCGTCGGCCGGCGCAAGTCGCCGATCCCGACAATCGTCGACCTCGAAACGTCGTTGCAAGCGCGCTAGGGCCGCGCGAGCAGGATCTCGCCTTTGCCGAGCGCCGCGAGATCACCGGCAAGGCGCCTCAACGGTCGGCGAAACAGCTTGGCAAGTTTCACGCTGGCTTGAGCGACGTAATCGGCCAATAGTCGCGCAGCGACGAGGTCGTGCTCGCCGCAGTCGCCGAAGGTCGGCGAAAGAAGCGTCGCGCCCCGCCCCAACAGGATTGTGCCGCGGCCCATCAAATAGCCCGGCAGGTCGCCCGCCTCCCCGCCAATCGCCAAAGTGCCTGCGATCATTCGACTGCCGGCGTAGGCGCCGGCGCGGCCCTCGATCAAAACGACGCCCCGCCTCAGCCTGTCGCCGGCGCGCTGGCCTGCGTCGCCACGTACATGCACGACGCCGCCGCTCATGCCGACCGTCTCGCCGCTCAACGGCCCTCCGAGCCGTTCGCCGGCGTCGCCCCGGATTTCCACCATTCCGCCCCTCATCCCCGAACCGGCAAATGGGCCCGCTGCGCCGCGAATGGTCAATTGTCCGCCCGACATCAGGCGCCCCGCTTCGACGCCGACCTCGCCTTCGACGCGAATGGCTCCTGCGGACATGCCCATGCCGACCCGATCGAAACGCTCGCTGCCGCCTTCAATGAGAATGGCGGCGGCATCGCCCTCGCGGATGCGGAAAACGTCTCCCGCCGTGACGCGGACGCGCGTTGTCCCCAGTTCGATCCCGGCGATTTCCGCGGCCGTCTTGTTGGCGAGATTCTGCGGGGTCAACGACGAAAGATCCAGGCGCTGGGCCGGAGCCGCGCGCGACGTGAAGGTCAATGGCCTCACGGCAGGAGATCCTTGAGGTGATAGTGGTGGCGGCCAAGCTTGCCGCCGTAGTTGCCGGCGCCGACGCGCAAGGCGCCACGGTCAGGGCCCAATTCAGCAATCGCGGCGAGCCCCGCGCGCATTGCTCGGGCGACGGCGTCGCTGGTGAGGCCATCGATGACGATTTCGAGCACAGAGGCGATCTCGGGGTCGAGAGCGCTCTCGACGGCGCCCTTCAAGGTCGGGCAATAGACGTCGTTGGTCGAAGCGCCCGCGCCCTTGTATTTCGAGCCGACCTTCGAGCCCGAGCGCGCGATGCCGCCCGGAAACGGCATAATGACGTCGCCGGCCCCGCGCATCGCCTTCACCGCTGCTTCGGTCGCCGCCAGAAGTCTTCGCCGCGCTGGCGCCCATGACGATGAGATTGCCGCCGCCGACTGCGCTCTTGGTGAGATAGGTGGTGGATTCGCAGACAAACTCTCCGTCCATAACCGGCACGCGCCAGTAGCGGCGGGCGCCAAGCCGCTTGGCGATCTGCCAGCCATCGCCGAAAAAGCGGATCGCCGCGCCGAGCTTGAGCGTGTCTTCGCCCGCCTCGAGCCCGGCGAAACAGGCCGAGCCTGGGCTGGTCAGAACGCATTGCCCTACGCGATTTTGCAATTGTTTCTGCAACTCCGCGGTCGAGACAGCAAACAGGAGCACCCGCACGCCGGGCCGTCCATCCGGCGTATCTCGCGACGACCGGCGACTCTCCACTCCCGCCTCGCAGCCGCACCCGATCACCGAGGTCGCGAAACCCGTCATGGTCGTGGCCGCCTGCGCCGCCCAGCGCATGGTCGGCGCGGTGATGACGATCGCGGTCGCGCGCATGTCGAAAGCCTCCGCGAACGTGTCGTCGATCGCGACTCCGTTGACGGTCAGCGTGCGCATGCCACGGACTTCGAACGGTTGCGGCCGGCCGACGGCGCCATCCGGCACGCGCATCAAATCGGACGGCAGTCCATAGCGTTCGTCGTAATATTCCCTCATTCGCCGTTGCATCGAAGCCTCGACGGCAGGCGCCGCGTGCAACGCCCGGCCGAACCGGTAGTGCGTCACCGCGCCGTCGCGCACCACAAGATCGCCGTCCTTGTAGACGCGAGCCGCCGCCCGAAACATTTGCGCGATGTCCTTGCCGGGACGGTAGAGGGCGACATCGGCGCGCGCGCCGACGCCGAGATGCCCGCGATTGGGAAGGCCCAGCAGTTTGGCAGGCGCCGCGCGGGTCATCGTCGCGATCTCGTTCAGCGTATATTCACGCCTGAGCGACGGAAGCGTGGTCACCGCGACCGCGGCGGCCGGCAGACGCGACAGCCATTGAGCCCGCACGTCCTTGTCCATCAGCAGCGCGAAAATCTCAGGATATGCTGTAAATGGCGCGCCGTTCGGGTGATCGGTGGTGAAGAATACCCGCCAGGGATCGTCGACGAGCAGGAACAGCTCCAATCCGACGGCGAATTGCACAGCGTTATGAAAACTGCCTGCGCGATATTCGTACGGGACGATGCCGGCGCCGTTCGCATCCCCGTCGAAGATCGCGTATTTCTTCGGCCGCGCCTGACCCCGGGCGGAGAATTGCCGCAGCACGTCGGATGAAACCGTCACCGTCTGCCCGAACATCACTTGCCCAACGTCGACGGTGACGTTCTTTGCCGCATTGACGGCTTCGGCGAGCCGGGGCGCTTCAGACGAGAAGCCCTGTGGGCCCTCTTTGCCGTAGCCGTAGAACTGGAGATGCGCCAAATGCAGCGGCAAGTCGTCCGCCGCTGCAATCGTCGTCAGCGCAGTTTCGTAGTTTCCGGGCAAGCCGAGATTATTGCAGTGAACATGCAGCGGATGCGGCGCGCCGGTCTCGTGGACCGCCCTCTGCAAAGCCTTGACGATCTGGCGGCTCGTCAAGCCGTAGAAGGGGACAACATCGTCAAACGAAAAGCTGCGCACATTTTCCTTGAACGCAGCGACGCCGCCCGCGTTGACGACCTTGATCCCGAGCGCCCGGGTCGTCTCAAGCGTCCAGGCGACGTGATCGCGGATCGCGCTCGCGCCCTGCCCGGAGCGCATCAGGCCGAGCAGGAAATCGTCATTGCCGAGAACGGTCAGGATGGCCTTGTCGATGATCGGAGTGTCGGCGAGCTCGAGGTGCGCGTGCAGCGCATGATGCGGCTCGACCGCCGGCTCGACCACCGTCGTGAAGCCCATCTGCGCGTAGAGGCAACCCGTCTCGAAGGTCGACCAGCCCGCGTTGGAGAGCGGCGTGGCCGCGGAACGGCGCGCATGGGCGCGATGCTGTTCGGGCAACATGAGGCGCGCGGTATTCACGTTTGCGCTCGCGATATGCGAATGGATGTCGATGCCGCCAGCCATCGCCACGAGGCCGCTCGCATCCACTGTCTCGTCGGCTGTGGCGCCGTTCGGCGGGCGCGCAACGATCTCATCGCCGCGTATCCAAAGATCGCCGATTTCGTCGCGCCGGTTCGCGGGATCGACGATATGCGCGCCTTGAATGTGGGTCAGCATGGTGAAGCGTTTGCCTCTTCGAGGCCGGCGCCGATACGCGCGAGAACCTCGGCGACGCTCGGCGCCGCGCTGCGTCTCGCGGCGGCCACGGCAACCAGCGCCCCGGCGTCGGATGAGTGCACGACCCCGTCATGATCGACGCCAGGACGTCCGATCGCGATACGAACATTCGGCTCCGAGGCGAATCGGATCGTTCGCTCGCACACCGCAATGAAGTTCACCGCGCTCCGCCACGCCGGCGGGGCCGCTCCGAAGGCGGAGATCCACAATGCGCAATCCGTTTCCCCGGAAGCGACGAGGCGCTCGGCGTCGAAACGCCAGGGGTCGTGGACAGGGGCGCCGGCGCCGAACCCTGTTCGCATGGGGAACCCGGTCATCCAGCCGCAAGCAGCGAGCACGCCCGCGCCATTATCGGGCGCGGCCAGCGGCAAGGTCGAGAAACGGGTCGTCTCGTTCAAATCGCGCACCAACCCGTTGAGCATCTCGATCTCGAGCGCCCCGAGACTCGAGGCCGTCCAAACCGCCACCCCGAAGCGCGCGCCTTTCGCAATCGCCGCGAGCGCGTCGAGCGCGGGCAAAGGAAGCTGGGCTTGCGCGACACGACGTCCTTTGACCCGCGCGCGCAACGCCGCCAGGTTGGCGGCAAGCGTTGAGCCAAGGCCAGCGGCGACGACCTCGATATCGCCGCTGAACCCAGGAAGTTTCCCGTCGGCCTGCGGCGCCAGCCAAATGATGCGGCGCGACACGTCCACACCTTCCGGCCTTGCCGGCGGCCGCAACAGCCGCTCGTTAAGACCAGGCCAGGTTTGCAGCAAGCCGTCGCCCACGAGCAGCACGACGTCCACACGCACGCGCGCTTCGCCGGGCGCCATGAGCATGACGCCGGTTTCGCGCAGGCAGTCGAGATCCCGGATCAACTCCGCCGAATGCATATGCTCGATGACGCCGCCGACCCGTTCGGCAAGCGCGATGGCCGCCCTCGCTCCCTCGATATCGGCGCCAAGTCCCGTGATGAGCGATTGACGGCTTTGCGCCAAAAGTCGAGCCGCGGCGGCAGCCGCGTCTTCCAGCGATGCGGGCGCTCCGTCAATCGACGCAGCGGCCTCGCCGCCGATTGGATCTTTCAGCGACATGCGCTCCGCCCGATTGGCTCCGTGTCAGCCGAACATCGATGCCGGCGATCGCAGGCGACGTCCAGAATTTGAGAGTGGACTGGACAAATCGACAGTCCGCAGGTTCAATCGCGTCGCGATCGATTGCAGCCTAGCGGCAAACAATAACTCACTCCAAGGAAATGCCTAGCCCCGGCCGCCAACTTCGCTCCGCCTTCGCGCCGCCCGGATCATCCGCGGCCGCGACGCCCATCCGCTCTCCTGTCGAACGGCCGAGCATCGGCGTCGGGCCAATGACCGACCGTCCGGCAATCATCGTCGCGGCCTATTCGGCGCGCGCGCTCGCGTCCGCCGCCAGCCGCGCTGGATTCGCTCCCCTGTCGATTGATGTTTTTGGCGACGAGGACACGAGGGAGACGAGCCCCGCCTCGGTGAAGCTCGACGGTGGACTGTCGGACGGGCTGACGCTCGACAAAGTCGTCGGCGCCGTTGAGATGATGATCAGCGCCCATCGTCCGATTGGGCTGGTCTATGGATCCGGCTTTGAGCATCAGCCGGAAACAATCGCTGCGATCGGCGGCAGGACACGGATATTCGGCAATGAAGCGGAAACCCTGAAGCGCGCCAAGGATCCGCTCGCGCTCGCGCGACTTTGCGAGGCGAATGGCGTGCGGCACCCCTCAATTTCGTTTGCGCCGCCAGACGAACTGGAACATTGGCTGATCAAGAAACGGGGCGGCGCCGGCGGCGCCCATATTGCCGCGGCTGCAAGGGTAAGCGGCGCTTTGCCGGACTGCTATTTTCAACGTCGCGTTGCCGGAGAGAGCATTTCGGCGCTGTTTCTCGCGAGTGAGAGAAAGGCCGAAATCATCGGCCTCAGCGTGCAATGGACCGCGCCAACGCCCGGGTCGCCGTTTCGATATGGCGGCGCCGCCGGACCCGTTGACGTCGACCTTGCGCAAACGCGAGAAATCGGTCGCGCAGTCGCCTTGGTCGCGTCTGAACTCGATCTCGTCGGTCTCAACAGCGCTGATTTTCTGATTTCGGCCGACGCGGTTTGGCTCATCGAGGTGAACCCGCGGCCGGGCGCCACGCTTGACGTGTTCGAATCGAACGAGGGCGCTCTGTTTGCACGTCACATCGCCGCCTGCGAGGGACGTCTAACACCGGCTTCGCGGAGCCTCCCGGTCAGGGCGGCCGAAATCGTCTACGCCCCCTGCGATCTTCTGTTGCGCGAGGGCCGGAATTGGCCAGATTGGATGGTTGATCGACCGTCGCCCGGAACGCGCATCGCCGCCGGCGATCCCCTGTGCACCACGCTCGGCTCTGGCGCGACCCTCGAATTGGCGCGAATCTGCGCCAATGAGCGGGCGCGAAAAATCATCGCCCTCGTTCGGGAGGCGGAACATTGAGCGACGGCGAGAGCATAAGCGTCAATCGACGCGCCGCCGAATTGACGGCCGCCCTGCGCCGCGACGCCGCTATGTTAAACCTCGGGGTTGCGCGCGGGCCGCTCGGGGAAACCTTGATCGACGCCGGCGCAGAGCGGCGCGGCGGCGTCGAAGCAGGGCTGCGTCTCGCGGAAATCTGTCTGGGCGGCCTTGGGGCGGTTCGGCTTAGCCCGGACAATGCGACGCCGCGCTGGCCCTGGACTATCGCGGTCAGTTCGCCGCAGCCGGTCATCGCGTGCCTTGGGAGCCAATATGCCGGCTGGAGCCTGACACACGGCGCCGGCAAAGACGCATTCTTCGCTCTCGGTTCCGGCCCGGCTCGCGCGCTTGCGCAAAAGGAGACGGTTTTGAAGGAGATCGGCTATCGGGACGAAGCCGATGTCGCCACCCTCGTCATCGAAAGCGGCCGCCCGCCGCCGCCCGAGATCGTGGCGAACGTGGCGCGGGATTGCAAGGTCGCGCCATCCGCTTTGACTGTGATTTATGCGCCGACGCAGAGCCTGGCCGGAGGCGCGCAGGTGATCGCGCGGGTCCTGGAAGTGGCATTGCACAAAGCGCACGAGCTCAAGTTCCCGCTCGAGCGCATCGTCAGCGGCATGGGCGCCGCGCCCCTCAGCCCGCCGCATCCCGATTTCGTCACCGCGATGGGCCGCACCAACGACGCGATCATCTACGGTGGACGCGCGCAGCTCTACGTCACCGGGCCGGCCGCGGACGCGAAATCTCTCGCCGAGGCCCTTCCCAGCCGCGCGTCGCGTCATTTCGGCGCCCCGTTCGCCGAGATTTTTAAGCGCTTCCAGGGTGATTTCTACGCCATCGACCCCATGCTGTTCAGTCCGGCCGAGGTTATCGTCGCCGCGATCGAAAGCGGGGAAAGTTTTCACGCGGGCGCCATGCATCACAAATTGCTAGATGCCTCCTTCGCCTGACGGTTCGGCGCGCCGCGCCAGCGGCCCCACAATTCTTGTCATCAGTGATCAGCGCGACTGGCACGCGCGCCAAATGGAAGCGGCGTTCGCCGCGGCGGGCGCGCGCGCCGTGCGGATCGATCTTGCGGCGTGCGACTTCGACACGCGTAGCCCGAGCGGGCTGATGCTGCCCTTCCTGGGATCGCAATTGCCGGACGCAGTGCACGTCCGTACGTTGTCGGCCGGGTCTTTCGAAGCGATCACCAAGCGTCTGGGCGTCTTGCATGCGCTGGCGAAAGTTGGAGTGGTCGTCTGGAACGACGCGCGCGCCATCGAACGCTGTGTCGACAAGTCCATGACGAGCTTTCTGCTCGCGCGCGCCCGCGTGCCGACGCCGCCGACATGGACGATGGAATCAGCGCCAGCCGCGCGCGCCCTCGTCGAGCGCGAAGCGCCGCGCGGCCCGCTCGTGCTCAAGCCGCTGTTCGGCGCGCAGGGAAAGGGCCTGCGCCTGATTCGGCGGCCGGAAGACTTGCCCGGTCCGGAAGACGTCGCAGGCGTCTACTACCTGCAGCGTTTTCAACCGATCGAAACCAAGGACTTCAGGGATTTTAGACTGTTCGTTCTGCGCGGTCGCGTTGTCGGCGCGATGATGCGCCGCGCCTCGACATGGATAACCAACGTCAAGCAAGGAGGCAAACCCCTTGCCGTCGCGCCTGATCCGGGAATGGAGCGTCTCGCCATCGCGGCGGCGGAAGCGGTCGGAGCCGCCATCGCCGGGGTCGATCTCATCGTGACCGTCGACGGCGCGCCGACAGTGCTCGAGGTCAACAGCATGCCTGCATGGGCTGGCCTGCAAACGGTCAGCGCGTGCAACATCGCGGAGGCGATCGCGGTCGCTCTCATGGACGAATTGGACGGCCGGCCGACGCAACGGCGCGTCCAATGAATGACGGCGAAGACCGGGTCGCTGCGGCCTACATCGAGGCATGCCTCGCTGAGCTCGACGCGCCCAAACCGGGCAATGTGCATCGGTTCGCGCCGGGCCACGAAATGAGCGTCGCCGACTTCGTTCGCAGCGCCGAAGCGAGCGCCGGCCCTATCGTCGAAAGAGGCGCGCGCGTGGGCGTGCGCATCCGCTGCGCCGTCGAAGCGACCCTGTCGGCGGTCGGTCGGAACACGAACC
The DNA here is from genome assembly GCA_963765375.1 of uncultured Alphaproteobacteria bacterium. Taxonomy (GTDB): domain Bacteria; phylum Pseudomonadota; class Alphaproteobacteria; order Rhizobiales; family Beijerinckiaceae; genus Roseiarcus. Next base: position 261,614 of record CAVXVZ010000001.1, read on the forward strand.
TCGGCATCATCCTCTTGTGCGCGCCGCTCGCGGCGGCGATGGAGCGCGCGCACGTCGCGCTGCGTCCCGCGCTGGCCGGCGTACTCGACAATCTCGACCGGGCGGACGCCGCGGACGCCTTTTCCGCCATCGCCGCGGCCAACCCTGGCGGACTCGGTCGCGCGGCCCGGCACGACGTGAACGCCCCCGCCGCCGCGACGCTGCGCGAGGCCATGGCCGAGGCGGCGGAGCGCGACCGGATCGCGCGCCAATACGCCACGGCCTATGACGACATTTTCGTGCTCGGCTTGCCGGCGCTGGCGATAGCCCGCAGGCGGCGAAGCGACCCGCGCTGGTCGACGCTCGACGTCTATTTGACTTTTCTCGCCGCGCTGCCCGACACCCACATCTTGCGCAAATTTGACGCGGCCACCGCGGAGGGGGTTCGCCGCGAGGCGGCGGAGTGGCGGGACGCCTTCGCGGCGGCTCATGATCCGGAGGGGATGACCGAGGGGCTTCTGAGCTGGGACGCGGCGCTCAAAGCGCGCGGGATCAATCCCGGAACCAGCGCGGACCTGACGGTGGCGACGCTTTTTGCGTCGAAGCTGTCCTCAATTCGCGGCGACAATTGCGCCGCGACCATCTTGCCCTTGCGCCCCAAGGATGATTGAGTTGGGCTACGGGGAAACCCCGCGACTATCCGGCCAACCGATCCCGCTCATGCGGGATGCTGAAAACAAGGATAGCCAGTCCGCCTCGTCGGAAGCGGCGGGACGGTTTGTGGATTGGCTCGATCCCAGGGAGGAGTTAGCATGGCCAAAATTAACAAACTTATGGTTGGCGAATCGCTCGTCGGCGACGGCAACGAAGTCGCCCATATCGATCTCATCATCGGGCCCAGGGGGAGCGCGGCTGAAAGCGCCTTCGCGAACGCGCTGACCAACAACAAGGATGGCTTTACCTCCCTCCTTGCGGTTTTGGCGCCCAACCTGCCGGCGAAGCCGTCGACCGTGATGTTCAACAAGGTGACGATCAAGGGCGCCAAGCAAGCGGTGCAAATGTTCGGACCGGCGCAACACGCGGTCGCGAAGGCGGTCGCGGACAGCGTCGCCGACGGCACGATTCCCGCCGCGGAGGCCGACGACATATTCATCTGCGTCGGCGTCTTCATCCATTGGGAAGCGGCTGACGACAAGAAGATCCATGAATTCAACTATCGCGCCGTCAAGGAATCGATCGAGCGCGCCGTGAGCGGCAAGCCGACGCCCGCGGAAGTCGTCGCCCAGCGCAACTCCGCGAAGCACCCGTTCAGCCCCTAAGCTCAATTCAACACTGGCCGCTTCGATCGCGGCCGACACGCGGGAAACTCACTCTCCCGCGTGTATTTTTTGTCGTTTCGATAGTCCTTAAATCGCGGACATTAACTCATTGCACACCGACTTCCCGAAACTCTGGACTGACTTTTGGGCCTGGATGGAACAACACCCAGCGGGCTTGTTCTTATTTCGCGGTCAAGCCGACAGAAGTCCAATCATCCCGAAGATTGGACGCCCAGCCTTCAAGTACCACCCTGCACGTGAGAACTCAGCTCCACGAAGCGTTCAAGCGCGCCGCTCGCTCGTTCGTCCAGACGCCCCTTTCAGAGTGGGAGTGGCTGGCGCTGGCGCAGCATCATGGGGCGCCCACTCGGCTGGCCGATTGGTCAACATCGCCATTGGTCGCCGCATGGTTTGCGGTCGCTTCATATCCGGAAACCACCGACGCCGCTATCTTCGGGCTTGATGTCAACAAAGTAGACCATTTGGAGATCGCCACCGGCATCGTGACCAGAAGCGGGGCCAGCTTCGCCAATCCGTTCGCCATTAAGGATGGCGTCTATCTTATTGAGACCGCCCCGGTGTCGGCCCGCATCACGACACAGCGGGGCATCTTCACAGTGCACGGCAGCCCAACTTCCGAGCTTGTCATTCCGGCGCCGGACACCTTTGCCATTCGCAACGAGTTCAGAGCGGATTTTCAAGGGCGGCTCCTCGACTTGGGGATCGACGCCTCCCATATCTATCCAGACCTCGATGGACTGTGTAGAACGCTGGAGTGGAAGCTCAAGTCCGGTCGTGGCTTTTCGTTGATCGCCTAGGAGGCCCCGATGGCCAAGTCAAAGGCCCCGAATTCACCCCCCCCTCCCGATGTTGTAGGGGCGAAGCTCTACGGCGTCACCGAGCAGGTCGCTGTTGAGATTGGGCGTAAGGTGCAGAGCTTGTACAAGGAAAGCGGCCGGGTGGCGCGTCTCAAGACCATGCGCTTCATCCCTTCCACCTGGACGGAGCTGAATGACGGTGCGTTCCAGGTGATAGCGAATACGACCGTGGAGATCGTCGGCGCGGGCGGCGCGCCCCGTCCCGAGACGGTCGATTCGGTCGTGACGTTCCGGAAGGCCGACGGCGCGGAAAAACTGCAAAGTCTATCAATTCCGGCGCTCGAACACACGGCCCCCTGAGGGTCCCGTCTTTAGCTTTTCCGCGAACCCCTATCGCGCCCGGTTACGGAACCAGGCGAAGACAAGCGCCGCCAAGCCAATGACGAGCGCGCCGAGTCCGTGGTTGAAATGGGGCTTGGTGGATCCTGGGGCGAAGCCGGGCACAAAAGCAGGGAGTTCGCCCGCAGGCGTCAGCCAGTAAAGCGCAGCCAAAGCGACGAACGCCAGCCCGACGATGACTGCGATTGAAACTACGATCGTGTTCACGGCTTGGTCCTCCCGCCCGTCCTAATCGCCACGCCTTCCTTAGCCGCACTTCCCCCGCCGCCCGCCACTCGCGAACTCGGCGTCCTGCCAGGGCTTTGACGATCTGATCGCCGCCTGAAACCGCCGGCGCCGCCCGGCGGGCGGCCCTGCCAAATTCGTCAGGTCCGTCCTTCTCCCGTCACCCGCCAGATCACGTCGCCCACATCGTCCGCCACCAGAAGCGAGCCGCCGGGGCCGAGCGCGACCCCCACGGGGCGGCCGTACGACAATCGCTCGTCCGGCGAGAGAAAGCCGGTGAGGACATCGCGCGGCGGTCCGGCCGGGCGCCCATCCGCGAACGGGACAAAGGCGACCTTGTAGCCGGCGAGCGTGCTGCGGTTCCAGGAGCCGTGCTGGCCGACCACCATGCCTTCGGGAAAGCCGGGAAGCGCGCCGGCCGGCAGCCAGCAGAGGCCGAGCGAAGCGGTGTGGCCGCCGAGCGCATAGTCGGGCGTGATCGCCTTCGCGACCTTATCCGGATCCTGCGGCACACGATCATCCACCGTCCGCCCCCAATAGCAATAGGGCCAGCCGTAGAAGCCGCCGTCGCGGACTGAGGTCAGATAATCGGGAGGCGTCTCGTCGCCGAGCCCGTCGCGCTCGTTGACCGACGTCCACAGTGCGCCGGTCCGAGGCTCCCAGGCGAGGCCCACCGGATTGCGCAGGCCGCTCGCGAAGATGCGGCTCCCGCCGCTCTTGAGATCGAGCTCGTAAATCGCTGCCCGACCCTCCTCGACGGCCACGCCGTCGTCGGCGATATTGGTGCGGGATCCGACCCCGGCGTAGAGCTTCGTCCCGTCGGGGCTCGCGAGCAGGCTTCGCGTCCAATGCCCATCGGTCTTGAACGTGATCAGCTTGCGCCCCGGCGTCGCGATGCAACTCGCGCCCGGCGAATAGGCGAAGGCGACCACGCCGTCGGTGTTGCCGACGTAGAATGTATCGCCGACGAGCGCCATTCCGAACGGCTGCTTCAGCCCGTCGAGGAACAGGTTGCGGACCTCGGCGACACCATCGCCGTCCCTGTCCATGAGAAGCGTGATCCGGTTCGGGCTCGGGCCGACGGCGGCGGCGCGCTTGAGCGTGCTGAACATGGCGTAGTCGAAGAAGCTCGCGATCGGCACAAACTCCATCAGCGCCTCGGCGACCAGCACCTCGCCGCCCGACAGCACGTGGATCCAGCGCGGGTGCTTGAGGCCGCTCGCAAACGCATTGACCTTGAGCCCCGGGGCGGCGATCGGCGTCTGCCCTTGCGGCCAGCCTTTCGCGGTCGGCATCTTGAGGGTCGGAACGGCGCCCTGGGGTCTTGCTGGCGGGATCGTCGGGCTCGCGCCGAAGGTCGGCCCGGGCGCTCCCTGCGACCGCCTTAACCAGATCGCCGTCGCGCCGGCCAGCTCGGCCAGCCGCGAAACAATGTCGGACAAACCCATTCGCAACTCTCCCAGCGCCTCGCCAATGTTAGCGCATGGCTCCTCCAGACGACAACGCAGCCGTCGTCGTGGCCGAACCAGGAACGGCCGGCCCTCTCACTTCCGCGCCGCTGCGAGCGTCCGGAAGGTGATCGAATAGCGGCGCCGGTCGAGCGCAGGAATGCTGTGCTCCCATTCCGTCCGCGACGGTCCTGATAGGAGATAGGCCGAGCGCGGCTCGACCGTCAGCGAAACGCGATCCCAGCCGTCCCCATTTTTCCGGCGGAAGCGGAAGGTGCAGGGGGCGAGCAGCGACACTCCGACCACCTCGTCGAACTGGGCCTTGTCCCGGTGCCACCCGATGCCCGCGCCGGGCGGGTATTCGTTGATAAGCACCTGCTCAAAAGCTTGCGCCGGGCGGTCAAAAGCCTCGGCGATCGTCCGTCGCAATGGCTCGAGAAATGACGGCAGCGGCGGCGCCTCGACCACCTGCCGCGCGCCATAGTCATAGCGGAAGCCAAACCCGACCACCTGGCGGTTGGCCTGGTAGCCGTGAAAATCAAACGGCTTGAACGGAAGAGCGGCAAGTTCGCGCGCGAGACCCTCCTCCCCCTCAGGCGTCAGCAGATCAGCAGAATAACGAAAGCCCTCCGGCAAGCGGCTCGAGGGGCCAAACAAATCGTCGGGTCGACCGATTGACCGGGATTGAACCCTGCGGCGCGTCACAACATTCATCGCCGAGCTTAGATAGGCGCCGGGCAACGCCCGACAACCCCAAAAGGAGGGCGATGTCGCGCCATCAATTCTTCGGCGAGAGCGGCGCGATCCGGGGCCGCTCCAGAGCGATCATCCTGTCGAGGCGACTCTGTCAGGCCACGCCCGCCCCTTCTGCCGCATGCCCAGCCGGGCAACTGAGCGGAGGTCGCCGACGAAAGCGCCGTAGGCCGCGCGCTTGTCCTGTTCGTCGCGCAGGCGCAGGAGCGCGGAGGGGTGGACCGCGATCAACACCTGCGGTCCACTCGGGAGGTCGATGACCTCGCCGCGATGGCTCTGGATCGGGGCGGCGCGTCCGACGAGGCTTTGCGCCGCTGTAGCTCAAAGCGCGACGACAAGCTGCGGCGCTATCGCCTCGATTTCGCCGATGAGCCACCTCGCGCTGCACACTTTGATCTCGCCGGCGTTCGGACGCTTGTGCAGCCGCCGCTTGCCACGCGGCTCACACTTGAAATGCTTGACCGCATTGGTCACGTAGACGCGCGCGCGATCGACGCCTGCGTCGGCGAGCGCCTTGTTGAGGAGCAGGCCGGCCGGCCCCACGAACGGACGGCCCGCGAGGTCCTCGCGGTCTCCGGGTTGCTCGCCGGCAAGCATGATCTCGGCGTCGGACGGCCCCTCTCCAAACACCGTTTGGGTCGCATTCTTCCACAAGGGACATGCGCGGCAGGACGCAGCTTCGCAACGCAAGCGCTCCAAGCTGGCAGTCGCTGCGCCCGTCATCAAGTTCATCTGGGTCCGCCCGTTGCGCCAATTCAAGCCGAACATCCGAACCACAAAGTCGGACGGCGGCTTCGCGTTCCACCGCGCGGGAACATTTTTGTCAGGGCAAGCGTTCGGCCGCCCGGGAGGGTCGAACAAGACTGATTGGGGTGAAACTTCCGCGGCGTCTCTTTTTAAATCACGGAACGACGGCGACACGCCCCTCTTTGCCTATTCGCCTCAATCGGCGCTCTCGCGATTTCGCTTGCGCTCCCGCGTGGCCGCAATCTTCGCTGACGGTCTCATGCAGGTTATACTCGCCGCATGAGACTGCGCTCGCTTCTCTTCGTCCCCGGCAACTCCGAGCGCAAGTTCGCCCGCGCGGTGGATTGCGGCGCCGATGCGCTGATCCTCGACCTCGAAGATTCCGTCGCGCCGCCCAAGAAGGCCCACGCACGCGCCCTGGTCGCGAGCCTGATCGACGATAAGCCGGGCCGCGCCTGGTTCTGCTGTGTGCGCGTCAATGCGCTCGACACGGGGCTCACGGCCGAGGACCTCGCGGCAGTCGTCAAACCCGGCCTCGACGCGCTCCTGATTCCGAAGGCTGACGGCGCGGCCGATCTCGAGCGCGTCGGCGCGCGCCTCGATGCGCTCGAAAAAAGCGCCGGCATGCGGCAGGGCTCGGTCAAACTGGCTTGCGTGGCGACGGAAACGCCGAAGGCGATGTTCGCGCTCGCCTCCTACGCGCCGGCCCATCCCCGGCTCGTGGCGCTGACCTGGGGCGCCGAGGACCTCGCGGCGGCGCTCGGCGCGACCGACAACAAGGAGGCGGACGGCGCCTGGACGTTTCCCTACCAGCTCGCGCGGGCGCAATGCCTGTTCGCGGCGGCGGCGGCCGAAGTCGCGGCGATCGACACCGTGTACACCAACTTTCGCGATTCCGACGGCCTCGAGCAGGATTGCCGGCGCTCGCGGCGCGACGGCTTCGTCGGCCGCCTCGCCATCCACCCCGATCAGGTCGCAATCATCAACCGCGCCTATGCGCCGTCCGAAGCCGAGATCGAGCACGCGCGCAAGATCGTCGCCGCCTTCGAGGCCGATCCGGCCGCAGGCGCGCTCGGCGTCGACGGCAAGATGGTCGACATCCCGCACCTGAAGGCGGCGCGAAAAACCCTGGCCTCGATCTGACGCCCCGAGCGATCCTGTCTGCGTGTCTGGCGCCAGCATGGGATCGCCGCACCGTGTTCTTGCTCCGTTCTCGCGACTGGATTATGATCCTCTGCGCGGGAGACACGTGGCGATTTCGGGATTGTCACGGGAATCGCCCGGCGAACAACATCGCTCCATAACGGGTTTTCAGGCCGACGATCGACCTGTCAGAATGGCGGATCGACCCTATATAGACGGCATGTACGGGCGATCCTTTTGCGGGTGCGCCGAATGTCGATTGGCCGTCAAAAAGCTCCGTCAAAAAGCTATCGAGGGACACTATGGCAGACGCGAATCCATTATGGAGCCTTCTGAAGCAAGCCGCCGACCCGGCGGTGGCCCAGGCTCTTGAAAAGTCAGTTGAATCGGATGCGGATCGGGCCTTGAACCGCATCAATCCGCTCACCTATGCCGCCGATCGCGGGCTCGACGAGGAGCACACGATCGGCGGTTTGGTCCATGCGGCTCGACTCGGGTTGTTTGACATGTCGTGGAACATGCTCTGCCCGGGATGCGGCGGCGTGCTCGAGAGCGGCGCGGCGCTGAAAACCCTCAATCACACCCATTATTATTGCTCGCTCTGCGCGTCGGACTACGAACCGACGCTCGACCAACTCGTCGAGGTGACGTTCACGGTCAATCCGCGGATTCGTCGCATCGCCGCGCATGATCCTGATTCGCTTCCCTTCGCCGAATACATGCGCCAGATCTTCTGGAGCTCGAGCACCAACGTGCCTGACGATGTCGAAAGCGTCGTTCAGAACACGACTCTCGACGCCATGGAGTTGGCGCCGGGCGAAAAGGCGGCGATGTCGCTGAGCCTCCCGAAGGGGTTCGCGATCGTCTTCGATCCCGTGACCCATTCGTCGCTCTTTCTCGAGGTCGACGGCGAGGAGACGCATGAGCGGCGCAATCTTTCGCTGGTCTTCACCGACTCGCATGCGCACAGCGGCACGCTCAAAATCCAGCCCGGCCCGGCGCGGATTTCCTACGAGAACAAAGCCGCGCGCCGGACGCTGCCTGGAGTCTGGCTTCACACCGACGAGATGGAGAAAATCACCAGCGGGCGTCGGCCCTTTTTGAACGCGACGCGGCTGCTCAGCAACCAGGAGTTCCGGGATCTCTATCGCAGCGGCACGTTCGATCCCGAGCAGCGGTTCAAGATCACCAGTCTCACGATCCTGTTCACAGACCTTCGGGGCTCGACGGCGCTTTACGACCGGATCGGCGATCTCGCTGCTTTCGATCTCGTGCGCAGCCATTTCGGCGCTCTGCTCGCGGCGGTCGCCGCCGAGGGCGGCGCGGTGGTCAAGACCATCGGCGACGCGGTGATGGCGACCTTCGCAACCCCCGACCGGGCTCTTCGCGCGGCCATGCGCATGCGCGAGGAAATGCGCAAGATCAACGAGGCGCGCGGCAGCGAGGACCTGGCGCTCAACATCGGGCTGCATTCGGGTCCGTGCCTCGCGGTGATGCTGGACGACCGGCAGGATTATTTCGGCCAGACGGTCAACATCGCCTCTCGCGTCCAGGGTCTTGCGGAGCCGGATGCAATCCTGGCGACGAAGCCGATCATCGAAAGCTCGGAGGTGGAGCGCCTGCTTGGCGAATCGAGCTATCGCACAAAGCCGCGGAGCTCGATGCTGCGCGGGGTCAGCGAAGCGTTCGAAATCTACGAGGTCCGTGAGCGCGAGACGGTCGCAGCGGCGTAACGTCCCCCTCCCGGTCGGTCGCGAGGCGGCCGATCGGGAATCCGGGCTCTCGTCAACCGGCGTCCGACGTTCGGCGTCCAGCCTTCTCCCGCCAGAAAACCATGTGGCCCGCGCGGTCGAGAATCCGCAACGCGATCGTCTTTGGCGGCCAGGCCGCGGCCGCGGCGGCGATGATCGCGGCGGAAACATCGGAGGCCCGGATCTCGACTTCCCGCAATAGCGATTGTTCGGCGTCCGTCCCGGCGCCGAGGAATTGAATCCGGTACGGCTGGGGGGTCGGGACGTCGTTTCGGTCGGGCTGATGTCCTGGCCCACCCTCCGCGAAGGACCCAGCCTCGCGCGCCTCGCCCGGCTCGCGGTCCATCACGAAAAAGGTGTTCATCTCCAGCTGCGTCGAGATGTTGAGACCGATGCGGCTGCCGGTCTGGCGCGCAACCGCTCGCGCGACCAGCGCCCAATCCTCGGCGATCGCGTCGGAACTCGCCTCGTGTTCCCTTCGGCGCGCCTCGTGATAGGCCCTGTCGCCAAGATCGCGGATGAGCGCCTCGGCCTCCGCTTCGATCCGTTCCATTCTCGCGCGCCGGCTCGGCGCCCAGGAGACCATTTCCGAGCCCCTCTGCCGTCCGGTCAATTGCTGCACAATTTGCCGCCGTGTGCAACCTCTACAACCACACAGGGAAGCCGCTGTTCCATCCGTGGCTTCCAGCTCCGTCGCCCTCGACGAGGTCGACCCGGCTGGGCCAAGGGACCCGCAAAAACAACGCGCCTCACTTGATCGGGGGCGCGGGGAGCTTTGTTTCGCCCGACTCCATGACGTAGGTGTAGTCGAGGGAGTACCAGGGCGCACGGATCGCGGGGTCCGACGGATGGGGCTCCTCGTGGCAGGTGTAGTCGCCCAGAAGCGCCTTCGTGACGCCAAACTGGGGGTCGGCGTCGATGTGCGGGTCCTTGGGGTCATAGACCTGAGAGATCAAGACCTTGAAGCCCTCTTTCACAATCAACGCATGAAGATGGGCCGGTCGATAGGGGCGCCGGTTCTGAGCTTGCAAAAGCTGCCCGACGAGGCCGTCGGTCGGAATGGGATAGCCGATCATCTTGACGGTGGCGAACCAGAATCGGCCATCGTCGTCGGTCGTGAATTTGCCGCGCAAGTTCATGTCGGCCTGTTCGGGGTCCTGGTTCTCATAAAGGCCGATCGGCGAAGCGTGCCAGATATCAACTTCGGCGCCCGCGACCGCCTTGCCAGCCATATCAATGACCCGCGCGCTGACGAGCAGCGGGTCGCCCGGCGTGTCCGATCGAATGATTGTGCCGCCGTTGGCGACCCGCGGGGAATTCAGCCGCCAGAACGGACCGAGCAGCGATTGCGACGTCTCCGTATTTCCGCTGTCTCCATTGTTGAGGAGACACACGAGCGAGGAGACCCCGAGCGAGCCCGCCATCAGCACGGATTCGTTGTGCGTGTCCGTGCTCAGCCTGCCAATCTGGTTAAGAATGGCCGTGGCCTGGCGAAATTCGGCCTCGGTAAGCCGGACCTCACGGATGAAGCCGTGCAAATGCTTTACCAGGGACACCAGGATTTGCCGCGCGCGGGGATCGGCGGTGCGCTCCATCGCCGCCAGCGCATCCGAGGTGACATCGTTCTGGTTCCTGATGACCATTGCGATCCTCCCTCGCCCCCTGCCGGATGGTTTACTATTTGTCGGCAATACGGCAAAACGTTCCGGGGACTAACGGGTTTCAGGGTTGCTTCGGGCATGGCTTCTCCGCAGGCTGGAACGCGGAAGGACCTCCCGGGTGGCCTCGCCTTTTTCCGATTCTCAATTCTTGCATCCTTTGCGTCGGCCCCGCTCCTTGCGTGGGACGCGGGGGCGGCGGATCTGCCGACCCAGCCGCTGGCCCCGTCCCCGGCCGCGCCGGCGCCGCCTGCTGCGACACCGTGTTTCGCGAGCCTCTATGACTTCCTGATCGCGAGTCCCGAGGGTTGCCCGCTCGCCTGGCACGGGATCACGCTCTACGGAAGGCTCGACTACGGCGCCGGCTATGAGACGCATGGCGCCCCATTCAATGGCAATTATCCCAATGGGGTCGACACACTCATTAAAAAGAACAGCAATCAGCCGCTCTACACGATCGTGCCGAACGGGCTCGGACAGTCGCATCTAGGTGTCAAGGGCGTCGAGCCCATCGGTTGGGACTGGTCGCTCGTCTTCAAGTTCGAGAACGGCTTTGATCCCTACACCTTGCAGCGAGCCAACGGGCCCAAGTCGCTGGTTCAAAACAACACGACTCCGCTCGGCGAGCAAACGGCAAACGGCGACTCGAGCCGGGCCGGCCAGTTGTTCAACACCGAGGGTTACGCCGGTTTCAGCCATCCGATGCTCGGCACGCTGACCGCCGGCCGGCAGAACTCCCTCATATTGCAGGGTCTCGGCGACTACGACGCCATGGGCGCGGCGCCCGCCTTCTCGGTGATCGGCGTCTCGAACACTGTCGGCGGAGGCGGAGACACCGAAAACGCCCGCTACAACACATCGGTGAAATACGACGTTGCCGCCGGTCCGCTGCGCTTCGCGGCGCTCTATCAGTTCGGCGGGTTCGATCAAGGCAACGGTTCAAACGGCGCGTTCTCGACTGAGGTCGAGGCGCACTTCGGCGCCTTCTCGTTCGATGCCGTGGGCCAGAAGGTGAAAGACGCGGTTTCATTGTCCAACTTCGGCCAAGATCCACTTCCCCCTGGGGTGCCCGCGAATGGTCTCAAGGCGACCCTCTCCAACAAGGCCAGCGGCTTATTGACGTTGAGATACGAGTTCGACAGGGCGGTGATCTATTCCGGGTGGGAATACATTCTGTTCGCCAACCCGAGCGACGCCTATCCGAACGGCTTTACGGCTATCGGCAATTACCCCGTCCCGGCCGGTTATGTGAACGCGACGGCTTATACGGAACACAAGATCCTGAGGATCTTCTGGGCAGGCATAAAATATGCCATACGGGACGACGTCGACATCGCTGGCTCTTACTATCACTATTATCAGAACGACTATAATACGAGCCCCTGCACGGATGGCGACCTTTCCGCATCGAGCTGCCGGGGCGCCCTCAATGCGTACTCCGTCCTGATCGACTATCGTCCTTCAAAGCGCGTCGATACCTACGCTGGCTTCATGTGGTCGCAGGTAACCGGGGGGCTGGCGAGCGGCTATCTCTATCACGTCAACTTCGCCCCGACGGTCGGCGTCCGGGTGGAATTCTGACAGCTGGCGTCAGCGCGCGCCTCATACCGGCCGGACGGAGCTTCGGCCTCCCCTACCGGCCAGACCGGCGCCTCTTCCTGCCGTTCAACGCCCGGATCCTACGCAAGTTCGCGAAGTTTTTGAACGTCTCGCAGAAATCGGCGCTCAAATCATCAAGCAATATCCGGTCTACGACTTCACGAGCATGCTGAGAGTCAACATTAATTTTTGACGCCAAACAACGACTTGATCTCATTTTCGACCGAGCGGTAAAAACTATCGATTGCTGAATTACGGAATCAGTGGTACCCTGCTTCGAGAATGGCGGCAAGGAGGGACTCGAGGATCGGTGGCGTTGCGGAATGGCCTCGAGCCGGGGGCGTCCGGGGCCCAGGGAGACAAGCAAGGATGTTTGCCCCGGCGGTCGCCGCAATCCATTGAAAAGGCTCAATCCCGCCAAGGGAATCCAAGCCTTTTTCTTTGCTGCGTTTTGCTCGGGTTGGACCGGGCTTTGCTGGATTTGGATAAATTTGGGGTCGGCTTGGAGAAACGCGATAACGAAGATATATGAATTAACTGTTCAATATCGTCAGTCAATCAATTGATATCACTTTGCTTCTTCACTCGCGCCTGAGCTTCTCGACCAGTTGCTCGACGCCGGCCTCGACCCGCCTCGCCCGCAGCCGCTCGGCGGCGACGATCGCCACTGCGTCGCGATACGCGCGCTGAAGGTCGTCATTGACAATCACGAACTGGTAATTTCGCCAGCGCCCGATCTCCTGCCGGGCGGCCTCGAGCCGGGTTCCGATCGAGGCGGCCAAGTCCTCCGCCCGCCGCTCGAGCCGCGCCCGCAGTTCGCGTAGCGACGGCGGCAAGACGAAGATGCTGACGACGTCCTCGCCGAGCCGCTCGCGCATCTGCTTTGCGCCCTGCCAGTCGATGTCGAACAGCATGTCGCGTCCCTGGGCCAGCACCTTCTCCACCGGCTCGCGCGGCGTCCCGTAGGCGTTGCCGTGCACCTCGGCCCATTCGAGGAGCTCGCCCGCTTTTCTCATCCGGTCGAATTCGCGCCGGTCGATGAACCGGTAGTGGATGCCGTCGACTTCGGACGAGCGCCGCGGGCGCGTGGTCACCGAAACCGAGAGCGTGAGATCGAGCGCCTTGTCCTGCATCAGCATCCGGGTCAGCGTCGTCTTGCCCGCCCCCGACGGCGAGGACAGAATCAGGATCATGCCTCGCCGGGTCGCCGCCATCGCTTCGAATCTCACTCGACGTTCTGCACCTGCTCGCGGAATTGCTCGATTTGGGCTCTCAGTTCAAGCCCCTGCGCGGTGAGGCTGACGTCATTGGCCTTGGCGCTCAGGGTGCTTGCCTCGCGCGCCAGCTCCTGGGCGAGGAAATCGAGCCGCCGTCCGATCGCCCCGCCCCCGTCGATCAGCGCCCGAGCGGCGGCGACATGGGTCTTAAGCCGGTCGAGCTCCTCGCGGATGTCGGCCTTAGCCGCGAGCAGGATCGCCTCCTGGTGGAGGCGATTCTCGTCGAGACCGCGTGAGGACGCCATCAGCGCTTCGACGCTCTGGGCGAGGCGCTCGCGCACAGCCTCGGGCCGGCGCGCCGGGTTCAAGTCGGCGGCCTCGACCAGCCCGGCGATGGCCCAGAGCATGTCCTTAAGCACCAGGGCGAGCGCCCCTCCTTCCCACCGGCGCGCGGTAGTGAGCGCGGCGATCGCCTCATCGAGGCTCGTGAGCGCGCCCGCGCAGGCCGCGCTCACCGCCGCCTCGTCGTCCTCGGTGTCCGCCGCCTCAAGGACGCCGCGCAGGGCGAGCAGTCCGTCCATCGTCGGCGGCGCGAGCCCGGCCTTGATCGCCGCCGCGCGGGCGGCGACGGCGATCGATTCGAGCGCCGCCAGATCGATTCGCGCTGCGGCAGTCGCGCCCTCGCGTTGCGAGGATAGGGTGGCGAAGCAGGTCCCCCGCGCCAGCGCTTTGGCGAGCCTGCTGCGCGCCTCCCCTTCCGCACGGTCGAAGGGCGCGGACATGCGCAACCGGATGTCGAGGCCCCTGGCGTTGACGGTCTTGAGCTCGAACGTCCAGCGCCACGTGCCTCCGCTCCCGGCGACGCGGGCGAATCCCGTCATGCTGCTCAACGCCATCGCTCGAAGCCCTGTCGTTCACCCGATTCGCTTCCGATCGTACATCAACGCCCAGTCCGGTCGAACCGGCCGCGCCGCGACTCTTGTTGCGACATGCCCGGTGCGGCGCGGACGAAATCGGCGCCCGCTCGCGTTGGTTCATATTGAGTTCAGGCAGCGAGCCCTATGGCTCGGCATGACCCGCTGGGGTTCCCCTTACCATAGGAAGACCTTCCGATGATCAAGTCCCTCGCCATTGCCGCCGTGCTCTCGCTCGGGCTCGCCGGCTACGCCATCGCACAGGAAACAACCACTGGCGCCCCTGCCGGGACGGCGCCGATGACTGCCGAACCGCCGATGCACCATCATCACCATCATCATCATCATCACCACCATCACCACCATCATCACCACCACATGCACCATGAGATGGCGCCTGCCCCGGCGGCCCCGGCGGCCCCTACGCAATAAACGGACCCGCGGCGACTTCCGCTCGGGAGTTGCCCGAATCGTTTCGCTCTCCGGACAAACGGTTGTTCGGAGAGCTTTTTTGTTCGCCAGGCGGAGCCCGTCCGACAGCGTCGCCGATCAGCGCCACGCTTAGGTTCTTGGGGCTCAGCGGTCGGTCCTCTCTTGGCGTTCCCGCTTGCGCGTCTTGACCTCGACCCGCGGCCCCTCGACCAGGCGGACCACCGCCCCCCACAGCGTGCGCACATCCTGCTGGGTCAGCTCCATGCGATGGAAGATGTTGCGCAAGTTTCGCCGCATGCCGGGCTTCTTGGTCACAGGGCGGAAAAAGCCGTTCTCCTCGAGCTTCCCCTCGAGATAGTCGAAGAAGGCGAGCAGCATCTCGCGCTGAGTCGGCGGCGATACGGCGCGCGGGATGGTCGAGGGCGGCGGCTTGTCGCCTCGCGCGGCCTTGAACCATTCATAGCCGCAGATGAGAACCGCCTGGGAGAGATTGAGCGAGGCGTAGGTCGGGCTCGACGGAAAAGTGATGATCGAATCGGCGAGCGCCACCTCGTCATTGGTCAGACCGGTGCGCTCCGGCCCGAACAGGATGCCGCGCTTCTCGTCCGCCGCAACGGCGGTCGCGCCCATCGCGACGCTCGGGGTCAGGACCGCCTTCATCTGGCCGCGCTCGCGCGCGGTCGTTGCATAAACGGCGTTGAGGTCGCCGACTGCCGCGTCGACGCTCGGAAAGACCCGTGCGGCGTCCAAAAGATCGGTCGCGCCCGCCGCCGCGGAATAGGCGACCTCGCGATAGTCGTCGACGCGCGGCCAACCTTCGCGCGGATTGACGAGGCGCAGATCGTCGAGGCCGAAATTC
Organism: uncultured Alphaproteobacteria bacterium; assembly: GCA_963765375.1. Lineage (GTDB taxonomy): Bacteria > Pseudomonadota > Alphaproteobacteria > Rhizobiales > Beijerinckiaceae > Roseiarcus. The sequence goes on from CAVXVZ010000001.1 coordinate 276,875, forward strand.
GCCATTGCGCGGGCGCACATGCCGATGTTCACCGCCAGTTGCGGCCGAACCAGAATGACCGCCGGACCGCCGCCGAGCTGCGGCTTGGTCCTGTCCGTGCCCGCGCCAACCATCGAGGGCGGGCTATACCACCACCGCGCCGAAGGCAATCGGGGCTCTTGAGCGGCGATGGCGCGCGGCGAAACCGGGGATCAGAGACCGAGCTCTCCCGGCGCCCGGCCGGCGAAAGCCTGCGCGAGCGCGACAACGCGCCCGTGGTAGGCTTCCTCGATCAGCGCCTGATCGGCGGCGTTGGGCGAGTAAGCAGCGATCGCCCGCAGGGGCGTTTGGGCCGCGATTCTGGCGCGCGGCCCGCCGACGATCAGGACGCCCTGAATCGAGTCCTGGGACCCGCCGCTCGCGCCGCCTCGGCCACCGCTCTGGCCAAAATTGACGTCTTGAATCCGCGCCACCAAGGTTGCGCCGTTGCGTTGAGTTCGGCGCCAAATAGGCCGACAAGGCCCGGGTCAGGTCATCGGGAAGCGCCTGCTCGACCCAGTCGGCCGTCGGGTCGCCGGCGCTGGCCCGGAGCGGCGAAACGTCCACCCTGATCTCGCGGAAACGGACCGCCGGATCGGCCAGCGCCCGCCCGCCCGCGCTGACCGAAAGAAGAGCGAAGGCGCCGAGGTTTCCGATGGTGGCGCGGCGAGTCACGGCTCTGATCGACATTTGCCCCCTCCCCGGCGCAAGGAACCGTCCGGCGCGCTCTTTGGAGCCGAGACCTCGAATGCGGGAAGACGCCGGGGGAAGCTAAGATTGTAGCCCTAGCTTTCTTGGGGCCCAGCCCGCGAACGCCTGCGCCAAAGCCACGACCCGCCAATGATTGGACTCGACGCGCATAGGCTGGTCGACGGCCATCGGGTGGTACCAACTGGTCGCCCGGATGGGCGCGTCCGCGGCGATCCCCCCACGCGCCCCCCTGACCAGAAGCGTGCCGTTGATGGTGTCCTGCGAAGCGCCCCAGGCGCCGGTCCCGCCGCTGTTCGGCCCGAGATAGAGATCGTCGATTCGCGCCACTAACGTCGCGCCACCGCGGTCGCCGGGCGCCATGTAGACGGCCAAGGCCTGGGCGAGCGCGCCGGAAAGCGCTTGTTGCACCCAGGCGGCCGTTGGATCGCCCATGCTGGCGCGCAACGGCGAGACATCGACGACAATACCGCGGAACCGGACGTTCGGCTGCGCCAACGCGCTTCGAACAGCGACAGGCGGAAGCGCGAGGGCGCCGAAGGCGGCAAGCGCGGCGCGGCGCGTCAAGGGAAATGCAGACATAACGCAACATTCTCCTTGGCGCATCGCGGCGGGTGATTCAGCCTGCCCGGCTAACCCTAGCCCAACCCAAGCTGTCTGGGGACCCAGCCCGCAAACGCCTGCGCGAGCGCCGTTACGCGTCCGTGGTAGGCTCGCTCGACGAGCGCTTGATCGACCGCCATGGGATAATAGAAGGAAATCGCCCGCAGAGGCGTCTCGGCGGCGACCCGGCCATGCGCTCCCTTGACGATCAGGACGCCCTTGATCGTATCTTGGGCCGAGCCGTCCGGGCCGGTCCCGCCGGTGCTCGGTCCGAGATAGAGGTAGTCGATCCGCGCCACCAAGGTCGCGCCATTGCGGTCGCCGGGCGCCATGTAGGGCCCCAAGGCTTGGGCCAGAGCCTCGGGGAGCTCCTGTTGGACCCAAGCGGCGGTGGGATCGCCCATGCTCGCCAGTATCGGCGAGACATCGACCACAATGTCGCGGAAGCGCACTCCGCCCGTTGTCGCCGTTGGAACCGCGCTGGCGCAGCCCTGAAGCGCGAGAGCCCCGAGAGCGGCGAGCGCGGCGCGGCAAGTCAAGGCGGATATCGACACGACCAAACCTCCACTTCACGGCGCTTCCACGAACTTTTTACCTAGCCGACCGCGCAGTGTTTCAGCCGGCCAACTCGGTCAATTATATAAAGGCCACCTTGATGATTTCATAGCTCTTGCCGCCGCCAGGCGTGTTCACTTCCACGCTATCCCCGGCCTTCTTGCCGATCAGCGCTCGCCCGGTCGGCGAGGTGATCGACATCTTGCCACTCTTCACATCCGCCTCGGTTTCGCCGACGATCTGGAACACCCTCTGCTTTTCGGTGTCCTCGTCGATCAGCGTCACGGTCGCGCCGAACTTGACAGTCGCTCCGTTCAATTTCGCCACATCGATCACTTCGGCGCGCTGCAGCAGATCCTCGAGTTCGACGATCCGGCCCTCGTTATGCGACTGGGCCTCCTTGGCCGAATGATATTCGGCATTTTCCGACAGGTCGCCGTGCGCGCGCGCTTCCGCGATCGCCGCGATGATGCGCGGCCGCTCGACCTGCTGGCGGTGAAGAAACTCTGCCTCCAGGGCTTTATGACCTGCGGCGGTGATTGGTAGCTTTTCCATAGTCCATCCATACAAAGAAACGCCGTCGCAACGGCGCCGTTTCCCGCCGTCACGCCAGATAGTCCTGCAACGCCCTGACTTCGAGTTCGCCCGCCGCGACGGCGCGGATGCCTTCGGCCGCCGCGATGGCCCCTGAAATTGTGGTGTAGTAGGGCGTCTTTTGCAAGAGGGCGGCGCGGCGCAAAGGCTTGGAATCGGCGAGAGAGGTCGCGCCCTCGGTGGTGTTGAACATGAGTTGCACCCCGCCGTTGCGAACGGCGTCCGCAGCGTGCGGGCGCCCTTCAGAGACCTTGTTGACCTTTTCCGCCTTGAGGCCATGGGCGGTGAGAAAGCGCTGGGTCCCGGCGGTGGCCAGGATCTTGAACCCGAGCGCCTGAAGCGTGCGCAAGGGCTCGACGATTTTCTCCTTGTCGGCGTCGCGTACGGAGACGAAGACGGCGCCCGATGTCGGCGGCCGCGATCCCGCGCCAAGCTGGCTCTTGGCGAAGGCGACTTCGAACGATCGGTCGATGCCCATCACCTCGCCGGTCGAGCGCATTTCCGGGCCCAGGACGGTGTCGACGCCCGGGAAGCGGGCGAAGGGAAAGACCGCCTCCTTGACCCCGACGTGATCGAGCCTTCCGACGGCGAGGTCGAATGAATTCGAGAGGTTCGCCCGCCATGACCCGGGCGGCGATTGCGGCGATCGGCCTGCCGATCACCTTGGCGACGAACGGCACCGTGCGGGAAGCGCGCGGATTGACTTCCAGGACATAAATCTCGTCGCCCTTCAGCGCGTATTGCACGTTCATGAGGCCGCCCACCTCGAGCGCGCGCGCCAGTTTCTTCGTCTGCTCCTCGAGACTCGCGATTGTCTTCGGCTTGAGCGACCGGGGCGGCAGCGAGCAGGCGCTGTCGCCAGAGTGAATGCCCGCCTCTTCGATATGCTCCATGATTCCGGCCACGACCACCGTCCGCCCGTCGCTGACCGCGTCGACGTCGACCTCGATCGCGTCGGCGAGGTATCGATCAAACAGCAGCGGGTTTTTGCCCAATACCGTGTTGATCTGCCCGGTCTTGTCGTTCGGGTAGCGCGCCTTGACGTCGGACGGCACCAGGCTCGGCAGCACGCCGAGCAGATAATCGTCGAGCGCGCCGGAATCGTGGATGATCGCCATCGCCCGCCCCCCCAAGACGTAGGAGGGGCGCACCACGAGCGGCAGCCCGAGATCGGCCACGATCAGGCGCGCCTGCTCGACGGAATAGGCGATGCCATTCTTGGGCTGCTTCAGGCCAAGCTTGTCGAGGAGGCGCTTGAAACGATCGCGGTCCTCCGCGAGGTCTATCGAGTCGACTGAGGTCCCGAGAATCGGCGCGCCGGACTGTTCGATCGCGTGAGCGAGTTTCAGGGGCGTCTGGCCACCAAACTGGACGATGACGCCCTTGAGCGTACCCCGCTCGCGCTCCTTATCGAGAATGGCGAGCACATCCTCGGCCGTCAGCGGCTCGAAGTAAAGCCGGTCCGACGTGTCATAGTCGGTCGAGACCGTCTCCGGATTGCAGTTGACCATGATTGTCTCGTAGCCCGCCTTGCTCAGCGCGAATGCGGCGTGGCAGCAGCAATAATCGAACTCGATCCCCTGCCCGATCCGGTTCGGGCCGCCGCCCAGAATGACGATCTTGTCGCGCCCCGTCGGCTCCGCCTCGCATTTCACCGCACCAGCGAACGGGAACTCGTAGGTCGAATACATGTAAGCGGTCGGCGCGGCGAATTCCGCGGCGCAGGTGTCGATGCGCTTGAACGCTGGCTGGACGCCGAGCCTGCGGCGGACGGCGGCGACGTCGGCCTCTGCAAGGCCGGCGATAGCGGCAAGGCGCGCGTCCGAGAAGCCGGCGGCCTTGAGGGCCCTGAAGTTGCCGGCATCCGGCGGCAGCCCGTGGGCGCGCACCATCCCTTCGAGCCGGACGATGTCGGCGATCCGGTCGAGGAACCACGGGTCGATCTTGGAGACGTCGTGGATCTCCTCCACGCTCATCCCCATCCGCACGGCCTGCGCCACCTTGAGCAGCCGATCCGGCGTCGGCTGTCCGATCGCCGCGCGCAGCGCGTTGTGGTCGTCCCCGACCCCAAGCCCGTCGATTTCGATCTCGTCCAGGCCATCGAGGCCGGTCTCAAGCGACCTGAGCGCCTTTTGCAGCGATTCGGGAAAGGTGCGGCCGATCGCCATCGCCTCGCCGACCGATTTCATCGCCGTCGTCAGCACCGGCTCGGCGCCCGGGAACTTCTCGAACGCGAAGCGCGGGATCTTGGTGACGATATAGTCGATCGTCGGCTCGAACGACGCCGGCGTCGCGCCGCCGGTGATGTCGTTGGCGATCTCGTCGAGCGTATAGCCGACGGCGAGCTTGGCCGCGACCTTGGCGATCGGAAACCCGGTCGCCTTCGAGGCCAATGCCGACGAGCGCGAGACGCGCGGGTTCATTTCGATCACCACCATCCGCCCGTCGTCCGGATTGACCGCGAACTGCACGTTCGAGCCTCCGGTCTCGACCCCGATCTCGCGCAGAACCGCGATCGAGGCGTCGCGCATGATCTGGAATTCCTTGTCGGTCAGCGTCAGCGCCGGAGCGACGGTGATCGAATCGCCGGTGTGGACGCCCATCGGATCGATGTTCTCGATCGAGCAGATGATGATGCAATTGTCCATTTTGTCGCGCACCACCTCCATCTCGAATTCCTTCCAGCCCAACACGCTCTCCTCGATCAGCACCTCGTCGGTCGGCGAGGCGTCGATGCCGCGCTCGACGATCTCGATCAATTCGCTTCTTGTGTAGGCTATGCCCCCGCCGGTTCCGCCCATGGTGAAGCTCGGGCGGATGATCGCCGGCAAACCGATGTCGTTGAGCGCGATCAACGCTTGGCTCAGCGTCTTCACCTGGTGGGAGCGCGGCGTCTTCAGGCCGATTTTGGTCATCGCCTCGCGGAACAGCTTGCGGTCCTCGGCCTTGTCGATCGCCTCGGCGCTCGCGCCGATCATCTCGACGTCATATTGCTTGAGCACACCCATCTTGCGCAGGGAGAGCGCGCAGTTGAGCGCGGTCTGGCCGCCCATGGTCGGCAGGAGCGCAAAGCCGCCGGGAACCGCGTAGCGCTCCTTGGCGATGATCTTGGCCACGATTTCCGGGGTGATCGGCTCGATATAGGTCCGGTCGGCCATGTCGGGATCGGTCATGATCGTGGCCGGATTGGAATTGATCAGGACCACCCTGTAGCCCTCCGCCCGCAGCGCCTTGCAGGCCTGCGTCCCCGAATAATCGAACTCGCACGCCTGGCCGATGATGATCGGCCCGGCGCCAATGATGAGGATGGTCGAAATGTCGGTGCGCTTGGACATGGGTCCTCTTCGCCCGCGCCTCGCGACATTGCGAGGGCGGTAGGCTTCAAACAATCAAAAACGACCGGGCCCGCGACGGCGCGAGACGTGCTTCGGGGATTCGCGGGCGCCAGCTCAAAATCGCCCGCCCGTCTCTGACGAGGCGCCGGCCGGCGATACGCCGCGGCAAGTGCCTAGCGGAAACCAAGGCCTTTGAGAAGGCCGCTGCGGAGGCCCGGGTCAGGCACGCCCTTCAGAACTTGTATCCAACCCTCGCGCCGACCTGGGTCAGGCCCGGGTTGATGTGGGTGCAGGCGCTCGCATGCGAGATGTGCTCGATGTTGGCGATGAGATCCCAATGCTCGTTGAATTGATAGCCGAAGCCGCCCAATTCGCGGAAGTCGAAGCGGCAGCCGGTGTTGATGCGGCCCGGCTCATCGCGCAGCGGCGAGGTGTTGACGGCGCCGCCGAACTCGCCTTCGAAGAAGAATCCCTTGTAGATCGGGATTCGCCAGGTGAGGCCGGTGAAACCGTAGCTCGTCTTGCCGCCGGTGTTTATCATCGCGCCAATGTTGATTCGCGGATTGAAGAACCAGGAGAACCACGGGCCGCCGATATTGTTGGGATAGCCGATCGGCGAGGTGAGGATCTCGCCCGACACGTCCACGGGGGAATCCTCGTCATGAATCCAGTTGTGGGCGTAGACGCCGGCGCGCACCTCATCGAGGAAGTTGATGTAGGTGCTCGGCCCCGGTTGGATCACCGGCGCAGGCATCGGAGCCGTCTCGATCCCGAGGCTGGACATGTCGGCCGCCCGGGCCAGCCCTCCCGCGAGCGCCGGCCAGATGAGTCCCAAAAGAACGACCGCTCGCCGCCCCGCCCCCAACGCCAACCTCGATTCCATTCCCCGACCCTAAGCTGAATACCGGCCGCGGCGGCCCGGCGCAAGGCCGCCGACTTGAACCTCCCACAACCGGAAAAACTGACTCCCTGCCTGCACGGTCCCGACGTCTTTGTCGAAGAGGTGAACGACTGGCGTCCATTCGATAATTTGACCCTGACCACGCTGCCGCACATGCCCGGCGCCGCCAAGCGGTGATGACCAAGGCCCTCGCTGAAACCGCTGGCGGGACGCATGGTCGCGACTGGGTCGCCAGCGAAGGGCCGCGTGCGGTTCAATATCGCGCGGGCGGCGCGCACGACTCGCGCTCCGTTAGCTGGGGCGGAAACAGGATGCGACGCTTGAGCGGGAATTCCGCTGTCGTCAGTTGCTTGAGCAGGACGCCGATCGCGGTGCGCGTCATCGCTTCGATCGGCTGCGCGATCACCGTCGGACGGATGCGCATGACATCCGCCCAGTCGAGGTCGTCAACGCCGATGAGCGATACCTCTTCCGGGCGGCGGACGCCGAGGTCGGTCAGCGCCCGCATGACTCCGATCGTCATGAAGTTGCTGAGCGATACGATCGCCGTGGGGCCAGGCGTTTCGCCCAGGGCGACCCGCGTCTTCTCATAGGCCGTCCCGAGCCTGAAATCGGCGAGGCAGACCCAATCGTCGGCGAGCGCAAGCCCGCGCCGGCGAAACGATTCACGACAGCCCTTGAGTCTCAACTCGTGCGACGACACGCCCTGGCGTCCGCCTACGACGACGATGCGGCGATGGCCAAGGTCGAGCAGGCGGCTCGCGGCTAGAAGCCCGGCTTCGAAATCGTCGAGCGCGACGAAATCGTACGGCGCGCCAGCAACGGCGCTTCCCATGAGCACAGTCGGAACATGGATCTCTTGCTGCAGGCGTTCATGTATCTCACTTCGAGCTTCGGCGTCTTTCTCGTCCGGCAGTTCATGCGCTCGCAACCCCGGGCGCTCGAGGAAGCCGCGCTTATGGACGGCGCCGGCTATCTGAAAATCTTCTTCCGCATCTCGCTGCCACAGCTCCGGCCGGCGCTCGCATCGCTCGGCATCATCACCTTCACCCAGACCTGCAACTATTATTTCCAGGCGCGCGTCCTGCTCGAGCCGCAGGACGCTATGACTTTGCCGATCGCGATGGACGTGCTGCCGTGTCGAGCTTTCAACCAGCGTCAGGCGCGCCCGCGCGGCGTTCAATCGGAGCAAGTCGCGCCCCGGCGACCGGGCTAGGCCGCTGGCGCGGCTTTCCTGTGAACGCGCGATCCATCTTTTATGCGCTTGCGCTCTTCCTGGCGGCGGCACTCATATTTTGCTTCGGCGCCCTCTGCGCAATCGGCTTCCTCGTCGCCGGCGATTGCGGGCCTGCCTATTCTTACTACGGCTGCATGACGCGCTGAGCCAGCGCACGAAGGTTATCATCGACGCCACAGGCGGGCCGGTTCCAGCCGACAAGTAGTACACTTGCCCGCGACGAACCGATGCCCCGCCGAGCATGGTCCCGCTACGAGGCGTAGCTCGCCTCGAGATAAACGATGGAGGGGCGCTTTCAGCTGGCGATTGTCGCCTTGGTCGGCACAAGCAATCCGATCTCGCGAGCCAGCTCCGCGAGAGTGTAAGGCTTGTCGAGTCGCGGCAAGCTTCCTGCCGCGTTTTCGCCGTCCGAGTAGCCGGTCGCCAAAAGCAACGGCAATCCAGGATAGATATTGTGGACCAGGTCCGCCAAAACCGAGCCAGACATTTCGGGCATCGCGTAGTCAAAGATCGCGAGATCCGGGCGTCCTCCACCTCGCAGAAACTCAAGCGCGTTCTTTGCGGAAGTGGTTTCGATCGTTTCATGCCCCAGCTCGCGCAACATGTCCGAAGTGGCTGCGAGCACAAGCGGATCATCGTCGACCAGGAGGATGCGACGTGTCGCCCTCAGGGATCTGTCCGGCGCGTCGAGAGACTGCTTGGTCGAAACCGGGACTTGCGCCACGGGAAGCCAAAGTGAAACTGAGGTCCCTTCATTTGGCCGACTCGCAATATGCATCGCTCCTCCGGACTGAGCCATGAGCCCGTGAACCATGGAGAGCCCCAAACCGGAGCCTTTGCCTGTGGGCTTGGTCGAGAAAAACGGCTCCGATGCTCGCTGCAACGTCTCGGCGTCCATCCCCATGCCGGTGTCGACAACCGAAAGTTGAAGGTAAGAATCTGGAGCCAATTTGTCGGGCAGATGAACCTGGTCGGCTTCTCTTGCTTTGACCAAAAGCTCTCCCCCATTCGGCATGGCGTCCCTTGCGTTCAGACCAAGATTGAGAAGTGCGAGCTCCAGCTGATTGCGGTCGATCCGAACAGGAGGAAGGTCGCCTGGAAGATCGACAGAGAATTCGAACTCTAGGATCCAAGGAGTGCGACATCATTTCAACCATACCCTTGACCACATCCGAGAGAGCGAGGGATTCCGGTTTGAGGTCTTGACGGCGAGCGAACGCGAGCATGCGCTTCGTCAAAGCGGCGCCGCGCGTGGCGGCCTCCTTCGCTCGTCCAAGCCATCGGGTCAGGATAGAGTCTCCAGCTGCGCGATTGAGCGCCATATCAAGATTGGACATCACGACCATGAGGAGATTGTTGAAGTCATGCGCAACCCCGCCGGTGAGCTGTCCAAGGCTTTCCAGCTTTTGCATCTCCGCGACTTTCGCCAACGCCTCTTCGCGCTCGCGTGTTCGGGCGTCGACTCGCTCTTCCAATTCCGCATTTGAAGCCGCAAGCTCTGCCGTGCGGGCTTCGACTCGCCTCTCCAGCTCCTCGTTGAGCGCTTCCAGCTGCCGGGTCTTCCGGTAGAGGTCGCAGAATATGCGGACCTTCGCGCGCAGGAGGTCCGGAACGATCGGGACTGGAAGATAGTCGACAGCGCCGGCCTGATAGCCTCGCAAGCTGTCGAATTCAGAGAGGTGCACCGCGGAGACAAAGATGATCGGGGTCTGCTCAAACCGCGGATGTTCGCGAATCATCGCCGCCAGTTCAAATCCGTTCAACTCGGGCATCGCAACGTCGACAAGGATGACAGCGACTTCCTGCCTCAACAGTTGCTCAAGCGCTTCTCGTCCGGACGCAGCCTTGATGAGATTCTCGCCAAGTTCTCCCAGGATGACTTCATAGCTGAGGAGCTTCGACGGTTGATCGTCGACCAGAAGAACATTCACCGGATCCTTGCTGGGATGCATCTTCCGCCCCGCAACCTCAGCGATGAAGCCAAATGCGAAGAGTCGACAGCAACTGTTCCGTATTGACCGGCTTCGCCAGATAGTCCGACGCGCCAACCTCCAGGCATCTTTCGCGGTCGCCCTTCATCGCTTTCGCGGTGAGCGCAATGATCGGCAGCCGTTGCATTGAGGGATCAGACCGAATTGCCTGCATCGTCTCATAGCCATCCATTTCCGGCATCATGATGTCCATGAGGACAATCGAGATGCCTCGATCAGCTTTCAGAATCGAAATCGCTTCACGACCCGTCGTGGCGGTCAGCACCTCCATTCCTCGTCGTTCGAGCACGCTGCTTAGCGCGAAGATATTTCTAGCGTCGTCATCGACAAGAAGCGCCTTGCGCCCGTGCAGATTCTCGTCAGAATTGCGCAGGCGCTCCAACATCCGTTGCTTGTCCTGCGGGAGATCCGCCACCACACGATGGAGGAAGAGCGCAGTTTCGTCGAGAAGACGGTCCGGCGATTCGACCCCTTTCACAATGACGCTGCGCGCGATCGAATGCAATTGCGCGTCTTCCTCAGGCGAAAGCTCGCGGCCGGTGAACACGACGACCGGAACGTGCGTCAGCGCGGCATCCTGGCGAATATGCTCGAGCAACTCGAACCCTGACATATCGGGCAGCTTCAGATCGAGAACGACGCAGTCGGCTGGCTGCTCGCGAAGCATTGCCAGAGCCGCGTGACCGTTCTCGGCAGTGACGACTTCGATGTCCCGATGGCCGAGCAACTCGATCATCCCCAGGAGCTCGGCCGGATTGTCCTCGACGACAAGCAGGCGCTTCCGTGGATCGCGGGCATATTCGGTGATGCGAGCGATAGACGCCTTCAGTTTGTCCATAGTTGTGGGCTTGCTGACATACGAAAAAGCGCCGCCCGCTAATCCATGCTGCCGATCCTCGTCGAGGGTGACGATTTGTACAGGGATGTGCCGAGTGCGAGGATCCTGCTTCAACTGGCTCAGCACAGCCCACCCAAGCATGTCTGGCAAAAAGACGTCGAGCGAAATCGCGAGAGGGGAATACTCGCGGGCCAGGGCCAGAGCGTCAGCGCCCCTGGAGGCGATCAGGACCTTAAGTCCGACGTCCCGCGCGAGATCGACGAGGATGCGCGAATAGTGAGGATCGTCCTCCACGATCAACAACACCGCATCGTCTGGCGCAAGATGCGCTCGATCGTCGGCCGGCTGCGGCAGCGTCTCTTCCGTTTGGTGCATGGAGCCCGAGTCGGATCGTGCCTCGGGTCGGGCCCCGCTGGTTCCCTTGGCTATCACCCGGGCAGGCCCGACATAGGTCAGTGGAAGGTAGAGGGTGAACGCGCTGCCCTCCCTGGCCTTGCTCCGCAGATGTATTTCGCCGCCTAGCAGGTTCGCGAGTTCGCGGCTGATCGCAAGGCCCAATCCCGTGCCGCCGTACCGGCGATTGGTGCTGGCGTCAGCTTGCTGGAACGCCTCGAAGATGATGCGCTGCTTCTCTGGGGGAATGCCAATGCCGGTATCGGTCACCTCGAACGCGATGACGGTGGCTGCGGTCGCAAGCACCGGATGAGTCGGCGTCCAACCGGACGTTACGCTTTGGACCCGCATGCGCACTCCGCCATGCTCGGTGAACTTGATCGCGTTCGAAAGCAGATTTTTGAGAACCTGCTGGAGGCGTTTCGAGTCGGTCGTGATGCTGCGCAATTCGGGGGCGATGGAGACATCGAACGAGAGACCCCGCCGCTCGGCCTCGTGGCGGAAGGGGCGAGTCACCGACACCTCAAGCAAACTCAGAGTGATGTCCTCGGCGTCCACCGACACGGTGCCGGATTCGATCTTCGAGAGGTCCAGGATGTCGCTGATGAGATTCAAGAGATCGCTGCCGGCGCCGTGAATCGTGCGGGCGAACTCGACCTGACGCCCGGAAAGATTGCCGTCCGGGTTGTCCGCGAGCTGCTGGCCGAGGATCAGGATGCTGTTGAGCGGCGTGCGCAGCTCGTGCGACATGTTTGCAAGAAACTCGGATTTGTACTTCGACGTCAGCGCGAGCTCGGTCGCCTTCTCCTCCAGCGCTCGGCGGGCCTGCTCGATTTCGTCATTCTTGCGTTCCACCTCCGCGTTTTGCTCGGCCAGTTGCTGCGCCTTCTGCTCGAGCTGCTCGTTCGTCAACTGGAGCTCTTTTTGTTGGGTCTGCAGCTCGGTCGCCAGCTGTTGCGACTGTTTGAGCAAGCCCTCGGTTTGCATGGTCGCTTCGATGCTGTTGAGCACGATGCCAATCCCGGCGGTGAGCTGATCCAGGAAGGTCTTTTGCAATTCGGTGAACGGAGAAACGGATGCGAGCTCGATGACCGCTTTCACCTGACCTTCGAAGAGCACCGGCAGGACGATCAAGTTAGAGGGCTTCATCTTGAAGATGCCCGTCCGAATCGGAACGACGTTGGACGGCACATCCGAAATGAGCGTCGCGCGCGCGTCGACCGCGCATTGTCCGATGACGCCCTCGCCCAATTGAAGAATCTGGGGATGACCCTCCGCGCCCGCGTCAGCGTAGGAGGCCAAAAGCTTGAGGAGTGGCGGCCCTTCAGCGTCGACCAGGTAGATGACGCCATTCTGCGCAGCAACCTGCGGCGCGAGTTCCGACAGCAGCATTCGCCCGACGGTCGTAAGATCGCGCTGTCCCTGCAACATGTTGGTGAACTTCGCCAGATTGGTCTTGAGCCAATCCTGTTCGGTATTGCGCTCGGTCGTCAGACGCAAATTGTCGATCATCGTGTTGATGTTGTCTTTGAGCTCAGCGACTTCGCCGCGGGCGTTGACCTGAATCGACCGGGTGAGGTCGCCTTTGGTCACCGCGGTCGCGACCTCGGCGATCGCGCGCACCTGGGTTGTGAGATTTGCCGCCAGCAAGTTGACGTTGCCGGTGAGGTCCTTCCACGTGCCGGCGGCGCCGGGGACATTGGCTTGACCTCCGAGCCGCCCCTCCACCCCCACCTCTCTTGCGACCGTCGTGACCTGGTCAGCGAAGGTCGCAAGCGTGTTCGTCATATTGTTGATGGTCTCAGCCAGCGCCGCGACCTCGCCCTTGGACTTGACCGCGAGGTCCTGCTTGAGATCGCCTCCCGCGACGGCCGTCACCACCTTCACGATGCCTCGGACCTGTTCGGTGAGGTTGAGCGCCATCACGTTCACGGTGTCGGTCAAATCCTTCCAGGTTCCAGCGACCCCTGGGACGGCGGCCTGACCGCCCAATTTGCCTTCCGTCCCGACCTCGCGAGCGACGCGAGTCACTTCGGAAGCGAAAGCGTTGAGCTGGTCGACCATCGTGTTGATCGTATTCTTCAGCTCGAGAATTTCCCCTTTCACATCGACCGTGATCTTTCGCGAGAGGTCGCCGCGAGCGACGGCGGTGGTTACTTCGGCGATATTTCGCACTTGCGTCGTCAAATTGGCCGCCAGAAGATTGACGTTGTCGGTGAGGTCCTTCCAGGTGCCGCCGACGCCCGGCACGAGCGCCTGTCCGCCGAGTTTCCCCTCGGTTCCGACTTCGCGCGCCACTCGCGTGACTTCGGCGGCGAAGGAGCGCAGCTGCTCCACCATCGTGTTCAGAGTTTCCTTGAGCAGCAGGATTTCGCCGCGAACGTCGACCGTAATTTTCTTGGAGAGGTCGCCGTTGGCGATGGCGGTCGCAACCTCCGCGATGTTTCTCACTTGTCCGGTGAGATTCGACGCCATGAAATTGACGTTGTCGGTGAGGTCCTTCCAGGTTCCGGCGACGCCTGGCACCGCCGCTTGCCCGCCGAGTTTGCCCTCCGTTCCGACTTCGCGCGCGACGCGGGTCACCTCGGAGGCGAACGAGTTGAGCTGGTCGACCATCGTATTGATCGTGTTCTTGAGTTCCAGAATCTCTCCTTTCACGTCGACGGTGATCTTGCGCGATAAATCCCCGCGCGCGACCGCCGTCGTCACTTCGGCGATATTTCGAACCTGAGCCGTGAGGTTGCCCGCCATCGAATTGACGTTGTCAGTCAAGTCCTTCCACGTCCCGGCCACCCCCGGAACCTGCGCCTGGCCGCCAAGCCGCCCCTCGGTGCCGACCTCACGGGCGACTCGCGTCACTTCTCCGGCGAAGCGATTGAGCTGGTCGACCATCGTGTTCAGCGTTTCCTTCAACTGAAGAATCTCGCCGCGTACATCGACCGTGATCTTGCGCGAAAGGTCGCCATTGGCGATCGCGGTCGCGACTTCGGCGATATTGCGCACCTGACCGGTAAGATTTCCCGCCATCGAGTTGACGTTGTCCGTGAGGTCCTTCCAGGTGCCGGCGACGCCTGGCACCTGCGCTTGGCCGCCAAGACGTCCTTCGGTGCCGACCTCTCGCGCCACGCGCGTCACTTCGCCGGCGAAGGCGTTGAGCTGGTCAACCATGGTGTTGATCGTGTCCTTCAACTCGAGGATCTCTCCTCGCACGTCCACCGTGATTTTACGCGAAAGATCCCCGCGCGCGACGGCTGTCGCCACTTGCGCAATGTTGCGCACCTGCCCAGTGAGGTTTGACGCCATCGAGTTGACGCCATCGGTCAGGTCCTTCCACGTGCCCGCGACCCCTGGCACCTGCGCCTGACCTCCCAGCCGACCGTCCGTTCCGACCTCTCGCGCCACGCGGGTCACTTCGCCCGCGAACGCGTTGAGCTGATCCACCATTGTGTTGATGGTCTCTTTGAGCTGCAGAATCTCGCCGCTGACGTTGACGGTGATTTTCTTCGAGAGGTCCCCTCCTGCGATGGCCGTCGAGACTTCAGCGATGTTGCGGACCTGGGCTGTCAGATTCGAAGCCATGGAGTTGACGCTCTCGGTCAGGTCCTTCCAGGTTCCAGCCACCCCCATGACATTTGCCTGGCCCCCGAGCCGCCCTTCGGTGCCAACCTCGCGCGCAACGCGCGTCACTTCGCCGGCAAACCGGTTGAGCTGGTCAACCATCCTATTGATGGTTTCTTTGAGCTGCAGAATCTCTCCGCTGACGTTGACCGTAATTTTCTTCGAGAGGTCCCCGCCCGCGATGGCCGTCGCGACTTCGGCGATGTTTCGAACTTGCGCCGTCAGATTGCCAGCCATCGAGTTGACGCTGTCCGTCAGGTCCTTCCATGTTCCAGCGACGCCGAGCACCTGGGCTTGACCGCCCAGACGTCCCTCTGTCCCAACTTCACGCGCCACGCGCGTCACCTCGGACGCAAATCCGTTCAGCTGGTCCACCATGGTGTTGATGGTGTCCTTCAGCTCGAGAATCTCGCCCCGCACATCGACGGTGATTTTTCGCGAAAGATCGCCGCGAGCGACCGCGGTCGTAACTTGAGCGATGTTGCGCACCTGGTCCGTCAGGTTGCCGCACATCGCATTGACGCTGTCGGTGAGATCCTTCCACGTGCCGGCGACGCCCGGCACGTGCGCTTGACCGCCGAGCTTTCCCTCCGTCCCGACTTCGCGAGCGACGCGCGTCACTTCGGATGCGAAGGATCGGAGCTGATCGACCATCGTGTTGATGGCCTCCTTCAATTGAAGAATTTCGCCCCGCACGTCGACGGTGATCTTCTTGGAAAGATCGCCGTTCGCGACCGCGATCGTCACCTCGGCGATGTTGCGCACCTGGCCCGTGAGGTTGCTCGCCATGTAGTTGACGCTCTCGGTCAGGTCTCTCCATACGCCGGTCACTTCGCGAACTTGCGCTTGCCCGCCGAGCTTTCCGTCAGTGCCGACTTCGCGAGCGACGCGCGTGACCTCCGACGTAAAAACGCTGAGCTGCTTGATCATCGCGTTCACGATTTTCGCCGAGCGCAGAAATTCTCCCTTGAGCGGACGCCCCTCCACATCGAGGGGGACGGTTTTTTGCAAGTCGCCCTGCGCGACCGCCGTGATCGCGTGCGTAACGGCGGTGGTGGGCCAAAGCAGATCGTCGATCAGGGCATTGACGGAACCTTCCATCTCGCCCCATGCCCCGGCGCTAACGCCTAGCCGGAGGCGTTTGCGCGTCCTTCCCTCCCGTCCCACCGTCTCGCCGACCTGCTCGAGCTGCTGCGCCATCCTCTCGTTCGCCGAGACGATGTCATTGAACGCATCGGCGATCTTGCCAGCCAGGCCAACTTCGTCCGTCGGCAGCCGGGCGGAAAAGTCTCCGGCGCGCACGGCCTGCAAAGCTTGCAATAGACTTCGGAGATATTTTTGGTTAGCGTCACCGTCCCTGTCGCTTGCTTCAATTCCCGTCTTCTTTGACTTCGGCGCCGCAATTGTATTCTCATTTCCGTCCATCACGGGAACCTTTCTCAGCCGTCAAGCGGGGAAAACCCTTGGGCGTCGCTCGGTTCGTCAGGATCCTGGCGAGACCATTCGACCTTTCGCTCGCGGGGAGGGGCATAACAAGTCAAAGCACACGCGGGGATGCGCCTTCGAAGGGGGCAGACACGGGGGCTAATTTCGGTCTCGCCCAACCGCCGCCAACACGCTCGGCGCAGAAAGGTTCCCCTCACCGGAAAAAAATCTTCAGCGATGCAAACGCGACAGTATAAAACGATCGTAGATTGTAAACAGCAGGGGCCCGCTTCGTCGGATTATGCCTGCGTTCGACCTCGTCCCCGCGGCCGGCTATGTAATCGCGTCCGGTCTCCAAATTCAGCTAGGGCAGGTCGCTCATGAAACTCGCCGACGTCCGCAAGAACGCTTTCGCGATGCCGCTCAACAATCCCGCGTACCCGCCTGGCCCGTACAAGTTCCACAACCGTGAATTCATCATCATCACCTACCGGACCGATCCCGACATTCTTCGGGAGGTGGTTCCGGAGCCGCTGGAACCGACCGGCGACACGGTGAACTATGAGTTCATCCGCATGCCCAACTCGAACGGTTTCGGCGACTACACCGAAACCGGGCAGGTCATTCCGGTGCGCTTCAGGGGCGCCGACGGCACGGTTCAGGAGGGCGGCTATGTCCACGCGATGTACCTGGACGACAACGCGCCGATCGCCGGGGGCCGGGAAATCTGGGGCTTCCCGAAGAAGCTCGCCAAGCCCAAGATATCACACCAGTCCGAGACGATCGTCTGCACCCTGCATTTCGGAACGGTCCTGTGCGTATCGGCGACCATGGGTTACAAGCACCGCGAGCTTGATCCGGCGCCGATTCTGGCCGGCCTCGCCAAGCCCGCTTTCATGATCAAGATCATCCCGCACGTCGACTGCACGCCTCGCATCTGCGAACTGGTGCGCTATTACTGCACGGACGTGACACTGAAGGGCGCGTGGACGGGGCCGGCCGCCATAGAACTCTTCGAACACGCGCTGTGCGACGTGGCGCGGTTGCCTTCGCGCGGTGTCGTCTCGGCCAGCCACTATCTGACCGACCTCACGCTCGGCCTTGGCGAAGTCGTGTACGACTACCTCAAGGAGCCCTGAGACGCTTTCCCGTTACCGATTCTCGACCGCCGCTTCATCCGGCGCGTCATGGCCGCCGCGAAGGCGTTGGCGCCCTTCGCCTTGATCTCGGCAGCGGTCGCATGGCGGCGATCTGGCGCGTCGCTACCGAGTGCTGAGGCGACGGTCGAACTCGAGGCGTCGGAGTTACTGCCTGGTCAGGCAGGACCAAATTGACAAGTTCGGCCCAGTGCCGATCCCACGTGTTGGATTCGCGCGGCCAACTCTCCCGAGAGCGGGTCGTAGTCAATTCGCTCAAGACGGTTACCCAGTCCCGCGTGTCGTCATCAGATGGAGGTAGCGCTCAAGTCGGCGCGCCGGCGGTGGACGCGCATTTGTCGGCGATCGACGAGGAAATCGCGGCCTGGCAGCGGGAGAGCGCTGCGGCTCAGGCGTCCCCGGCGTCGGCGGGCTGATTAGCGCCGCCCTGGCGGCGCATGTTCCCGATCCCTCCATGTTCCGCTCGGGTCGAGACTTCGCGGCGTGGCTGGGTCTGGTTCCGCGACAGAACTCCAGCGGTGGAAAGGAAAGGCTGGGCAGGATTGAGGTCTCGTCCAGGCAAACCAGCGGACAATCGGGATCGCGTGGCCGCGTGTAGACGGCCAGCACGTCTTCCATCGCCGCTACGAACGTGCCGTTGGCCTTGGGCGGGATGACCCAGCACTGTCGGCGATGGGGCTGGAGAATGTTGTTTTTAGCGCCCGCCCGATCGTTGAGTTGCTGGCGCGATCGACAATGCGGAGTTCCACGACCTTGCTCTCCAACAGAGAATTAGCCAATACTTTCTTGTGCATCGCTGAGCGCAAATTGGGTTCGTTTTGCCAAAATGAATATAATACATAACGCACTAGTTGTACATGCCGCGATTGCTGTTCACTCTGAAGGCTTGTTTTGGATTGGTAGTTGGCGGCCGCGAGTGTCGCCCGGCCAGCGTCGTAGTCGCGGACCGCAAATTTGCGGCGTGAAGGGGCGCGCCTTTCATAGCGGTCGAGGGCGCCCGCCTCAACCGCCTCAAAATCCTTGCCCAAGATGTCTGCGTTGCGCGAGGCGCCGTATGGCGTGATGGACCACGCAGCTAATTAGTTTGAACGTCATCTGCTGCGCCTCCGCCAGCTTGCACAAACGCTCTCACCAATGCTTCCGGTCGTAGCGACAATCTGGATGAAAGGCTCTCGGCTTGATTCCGTCCGAGCTCCTTTTTGGATGCAATCATGAGCTTCTCCTGTCGCGCTCGTATTTCTTCCACCGGCTCGATTGACCGATATCGACGAAAGAAGGCGCGCGGCGGCGTGAACGGGGCTCAATGATCGAAGCCGGCAAGCTCGCGCCGCTTGAATAATTTCGCCTCCGACGATATGTCCGGAGCCTTCGTGTCGTGGAGCGCCTTGAGATGGCAGGTTCGCCTTTCGACACTCTAGTTCAGAGAGCTGCTCGAGCGATTTGCGCCAAGACGAATGTCGCCCGACCAGGCGAGCCGGTCGTAATTTTCGACAATCCTGATGACTTAACGTGGGATGGTTCTGAGACACCGCCACGGCCCGTGCCACGGTGGCTCCTTTACGAGGATCGCGCCCGCGCCGCACTCGAAGCAATTCATGTGGTCGACGTGAGCCAAGCGCTCCACTCGATTCTGCGTCAGGTTAAAAGAGGTCAGTCGGATGTCCCAATTATCGTCAAACGCTCCCTCCATGAAATTCAGGAGCTTGCCGAGCGAGCCCTTGGACACCTGGAATGAGGAAGAAATTATATCGACGCTTTTCCCGCCTTATTCCCCCCGCTCGCCAATGTGGTCGCAGCGATAGAGAGCGGATTTTGTGTAGTGGAGAGGGCCCCCTGGGTTGGGCGGTAGTCAAGGCTCACGTTTCGGTTCTGAGAGGCTCCGCGGGGCGCGATTTGATTCCGCCGAGCGACCCGACTACCTGAGAGCCAAGGCCGATGGCCGCGTCGCACGGTCCGGCATCGGCGATTAGATCATTTCTACAAAAGAGTCGCCGCGCCGTTCGACTATCCATCTTGAAATGAGTCGCCGCGCCGCTCGGCGATCTCCTGATGGCCGTCTGGCGCGAAGGACGGCGCCCGAGGCCTATCGCCATGTGGACAACGCGGCTTGATACCAGCGGACTTCTCTGGCGACCAAAAGCGGTCCCGCTGCGCGGAACCGAGAATGTGAGCAAGATCACAGCGCTCTACGACACGCCGTGATAAATGCACAAGGAGGACCGGGTGTTACGAGCGACTGCTTGATTTTCGACATTCGAGATTCAGGCGGATCGGCGGTGGCAATGGACCGTGAAGGCGGAGGTTCAGGAACCATCGGGGCGTTCTCGGGCGGGGCGACGGCAGCGGCCGCCAGGTTGAGCGAAGCAGACGAATGGCCGGCGTGCTTGACGCGTGGTGACATGTGCCGTTAGAGGGCGTCGCCAGGTGCATTTATCGGCATGGCGCGATGCGAGCCGGTTTTTTAGGCGGAGAGCGGGTTGCTACGCACAGAATGTGAGGTCGGGTGTGACCTGTGTGGCTGTCGGCGGCCGTATGTGGTACATTTGGGGTTTGATCGGGATCGCTGGGTTATCAACCAAGGTCGTGTCAGCTGCGGCAGTCAGAACCTTTTTCAATCCTCGTTCGAGGCGTAGGGTCTATGCGCGGGATGCCCTGGACATAGGGGATGTGGGCTTATCATGGGCGGTAACGTACTGCGTTTGGCGCGGCCGGCGTCTCCTGCGGGCGGGTGGACAAACGAGGAGCTTGCGGAACTTTATCGCGTTGAGCATTCGCTTTTCCAGGCAGGCCTTGCCGTTGAAACCGAATGCGGGGTTTCGGATGAGGGCGATCCGTGGTTCGTTTTTTGCCATCGTGATGGACATGTCATCGTTCACGCAGCTCACATAGATGGCCTATATCATTTGCATTGCGCAACGTTGCCCGCCCCGTTGACCGGGCGGAGCTTTGGAGCAATTGCGAAAACTTTTGTCGAAAAGCTAGCGAAGACGCAGAAGGCTGGGCCATCCGGTCGTGTCGTCGCGCATCCATCGGCTCTGTTGAGCCTGCTTGTCGCCGCCTCCGTGCTTTCGGTCGACGCGGTTTTGCACAACTCGGCCCATGCGAGCGAATTGTCGCCTGCCACGCACGATCATCTCTCTGCCTCGAACCCCGCGCCCAGGGCCCCCAACGCGACACTTGCGCGGGAATTGGCCGATATTTTCTTTAGCGCTGTTTGGCGGAGTCCAGAAGGGTCGGGGGAACGAGAAGCCATTTGGCAGGCGGTGGAAAATGCCGCGGTTGGATTGTGCGCGTTGTCCGAGGCGCCTCCTTTCGCTCACGCCTCGATCAACTTGACAGGGCCAGAGCTAAGTCAGGGGGTCCGGCCTGTACCGGAGGGCGTTGAAACGCCTGACAATCCCAGTCGCCCCATTCTTGCAGATGCTGTAGGCGCATCAAGTTCTTCGGCAGCTGGGATGGACACCGTCGCCAGTTCCACTCTCGCACTGACTGTTCTTCAGCCGGCAATTGAAGCGCCGAAGTTTCTCACTTCTTGGGAGGACGCTTTTTCGGAGGAAGGGGCAACATTCTCGGCGCTGGGCGGCGGCCTGCCAGCAATCAGCGCGTCGATAGGGGTCGGCGCTTTCTCTTCGCCTCACGAGAAGACTTTCTTCAGCTCCGCGACACTACCGCCGATTCCCGTGGATGGCGTCCTCCTCGATATCACGCCTACCTCGCATGGCGAAACTATTGACCTCAACGATTATGCGACCGGGACCGTCCGCATATTCATATCTGGCGGCGGCGCGTTGACCGTAACTCACGCATCCGCTGTCCAGTCAATTGAGGTCGCCGAGGGCGTCAAAGCGGAATTGACGCTGTCTTATGACGAATGGACTTCTGCTGCTCCCGTCCACCAAACTTTGAGGCTCGATGGCGCGACAGATGTATCGCTGAAGTTGGACCCGAATCCGATTGTTGCGGCGGCGGCGCCGACTGCGGACTTGGTCGTCGACAGTCAGGGGGCGCAGGCCAATGACCTCAATCTCGTCGCTGCGAGCCAAGATACTTCGACGGACCTCAATATCAAAGTGGTCGGATCTCAGGATCTTGCGTTGAACGAGACCGCTGTTATGGCCGCTTCCTCGACGCTTGATGCCTCTTCGCTTACCGGGAAGTTGGCCCTGGGAATTGATTTTGGAAGCGGGGGGACTACCCTCACCGATTTGAGCCTTGGCTCCTCGAACTTGGTCGTAACGCCGCAGGACAGCGTCGCTATAGTGAATCTGCCCTTCTCGAACGCTCAAATTGAGCTTGGCCTAAATCTCGATACTGTTACATTCGGATACAACGACCAGCCAACCGCCGGCGAGTTAAACCGAACTCAGTGTAGTACTAGGAAATGCTGGCGTGACACCCGCCCCTGTAATAGTTCGGTGTATCGATGCCGCCGAGGTTAATTCCCTCACCATAATTTCCAATGATGGTGGGAATATAGTCAACAATATAGCTGACTTAGCCCTCACGAGCCTTGTTCTGAGCGGACCTACTTCGCTTGAGATCG
>CAVXVZ010000002.1:0-205206 GCA_963765375.1 uncultured Alphaproteobacteria bacterium
TGAAGGATGTTTTCGAGCGCTGTTACCGGGAGGGCGGCCTTGTCGTTTCGATGACGCCTTATCCGTTGATCCGCCGGATGTAGGCAGCTGGCGACGCCGCCGGCATTTGAGCGGGCCGGCAGAGCCAACGTGAAATAATGGCGTTGCGGTTGTAGCAGCCCCCACACATTGGAGAGTTGGCCGATCGAGGCACCCGTGCGAGCAAGATCCAACCAGTGATTCCGAAGTAATCCCGGTTAGGCTAAGGGATAACGGATAGGAGTTAATCGTGTTGGGCAAGTACGATGAAGTTGATGCAGGGTCTTTACACGCCTCTTTTCGAAGACCGTCGCCCGCTTTTTCCATTCAGAATTTGAGCTACGCTCTCGCAGCTGCGGACTATGGTAGCTTTCGTCGCGCCGCGGAAGCCTTGCTCCTTCGGCAGTCGACGCTCAGCCGTTGTGTCCGTCAGCTCGAAGAATTGATCGGCATGGCCGTGTTCGAAAGGTCGAGCGGAGGCGTTCGAGCAACCCAAGGGGGCCGTCAGTTCCTCCGCAGCGCGCGCTCAATTTTGGAGCAGGTGGAAGCGCTCGCGGCGAGAACGCAGAGCACGGGCCGCGGCGAGGCCGGCAGGCTTACGGTCGGGTTCTACACGTCCCTCGCCGCCGGGAATCTTCGCGCTACGCTGATCGACGTTTCCCAACGGTTTCCGCAGCTCGAGCTCGAAATGTTCGAGAGCTCGCGCGCCCGCCTCGTCACAGCGCTACGAAACGGAGTGGTAGACATTGCGATTATTCCGGGGGCCATGGCGCTGCCGGAATCGAAAACAATGTCGCTGTGGAGCGAGCGCATTCTCGTCGGGGTGCCTGAAGGTCATCGGCTCGCCGAGCGGGAACCTGTGCATTGGATCGATTTGCGGGAGGAGAAAATCCTTCTCAGCCGGCGGGATCCCGGTCCAGAGCTGCGCGACCTCCTGATTGCGAAGGTGACCTCACCGGGCGACCGCCCAAAGATCGTGCGCCATCGGGCTGGTCTTGCCAACCTCAAGAATTTGGTCGGCGCCGGCTTCGGGGTCACCGTGCTGACCGAGGCCTGCGCCGGCGCCAGTTTCCCCGGTGTGATCTATCGTGAGCTGCGCGACGGCGCCGAACCCGCCCGCATCGGGTATTCCGCGCATTGGCGGGCGGACAATCAAAATCCGGCCCTCGCGAGCATCCTCAGGATCCTCGGCGAGCGCTATCTGTTGCCAGTCCCCAACGCCTAAGTGATCCGCCTCGCCTCGGCGAAGGCGCGGTCGCTTGCCATGAGGCGAGCGAGCATTGGCGCGATCAGTTTAGCGGGCTCAATCGTCCCTTGCGCTATTTCGCGCGCAGGACTTCAGCGTAAGCAAGGGGGTCTCGGTCTCGCCGCAGGCAGCTCGATTGTGAGCCGGACCGGGAGGGCGGCGACGATCAAAGCGCCAGCGCGCGAAAGCTGGCAGTTCCTCCGCCGCCCCCATCGGCGGCGAAGCCTTTCGCCGTCGGTATCATAGCTCATTTGAAGAACCGCCCGCACCGTCAGCTTGAAAAGCAAGTCCGACAAGGACGGCGCGAAACGCCACCCGCGATGCGCCGGGTCAACACGGCTGTCTCAGGGCTTTTGCTGGTATGACCTCGGTGGCGATAGCGACCGCGACCGCGTGCGTCAACTTTATGCAGCTCAATTTGTGGCGCGCCGTATCCAGATATGTTTTGACGCTTGCGAACGACAGATTCAGAATCCCGGCAATGTCGTGGTATGTCTTGCCTCGCGCCGCCCAGATCAGACATTCCTCCTCTCTTTTCGAGAGTTCGACCGGATCGGACGTCAGTTTGAAATTGATGCCCGCGGCAGAGTTGATCAAAACAGCCATTGGATGTAACTTTACGATATTTCGCGATTTATACTCGGCCCAGTCGGCTTTCGAATGGTTGCTCGTGAAGGAAACCAACGAACGGACTCCCTTGCGGTTTCGAATCGGGATCGACAACCCATTGCGGCCGACATCATGATCAACCGCATCGTCAAAAAATGCTCGAACGGCCGGGTCGTCCTTGGGCAATTCATCCCAGTCGAAAGGCAGAACCGCTTCGTTTCCCCAAGCAATCACCGGATCGATTTCGGGCGTATTGTTTCTTGAAATAGCGCGCTTGCCACGCTACGGGGTACGTACAAATCGCACTCAGCAGGTTCGCGTCCTCACTTTTCTGCGAACACAACGGAACATACGCCATATGCAGCAGCCCGATGTTGGCTGCGATCGCCTTCAGCGCCTGTTCGAGATCCAGCTCATCGTGGCCAAGAATTGTGTCCGTCAGCCGGATCGCTGCCGAGTTAATGGTCATCATGCTTCGCATCTACGCTCCTCATGAGTATGGTCGAGCGCCGACTCCATCGCCCACAGCGTGCCTGCACGAGCTTGTGGGAGGGGTGACGGCAGTGAATTCGCTGGGCGGCTAGCACTCCCGCCCACAAATTCCAACGCCGCCCTAATTCATGTCGGCGATATGCCGCAATGAACACATTTGTCGAGGTTCCGCAACCTGATATTCCGCATAAGCCCTTGCCGAATCTGGTAGATTCCGCTCGCATGGCGCGCACGCTTCACACAGCGCTGCATTCTTCGGCTGAGCCGCGGGGGCTTGCACGAGCGTCGGTGGCCGAAAACGCTGTGGCGATCTCGTCACCGACCCCCAGCCGAAGCCATGCACGACCGAACGCATGAGCGCGGCGCCCTCATCGGGCGCAAAGACCGCTATCGCGTCGACGTCCAGGCAGACGGCTGCCGCGACCGCTAGTAATCGAGCAAAGCCGCCTACCTCCGACAAGCCTCCCGGCGAACAACAACGCGCGCCCGACCGCAGGAGCGCTGTCTCCCGATTGTGCGCTTTCCCGGCCGATCTCCCGACCGCACCCTCTAATTTCTGGTGAGTTCTTGGTGAGCCGCGATCTACAAAACGAGTTGTTAATCTACTAAGCTTTTGAAGTTATTGGCGCGCCCGACAGGATGAAACTGGGCACTCTTATGTGATTGTTATTTCGACCGTTTTCTGATCACGGTCCCGCTGGTCCATCCGGGTTACGTCCGCTGACGACCCTTTTCTGCCGTTCAAACCCGTACCGATGAAGGAAGGAAAGCGCAAAGAAGCGGGCTTCGCGAATGGGTCAAGTCGCCGCCGAAGCGGACAGTAGTGCAGCACCCTCACTGCGGGATCGAAACCGTCACACTGTTGATTTCGATGGTGTTGGGGCAAGCATGGCGGAAGGGTAAGCACTGGCCATCGCTCGAAAAAGCGGCTAAGTTTATACCGTCTTGATATATGGATTAGATCATGGACGCTCTTACCCTCGATCAGATCAGGGTTTTTCTGTCGGTCGTTGACGAGGGCAGTTTCCCGAAAGCGGCAAAATCGCTGCAACGGGCTCAGTCGGCAGTTACCTACGCGATCCGAAAGCTGGAGGCTGAAATCGGCGTCCCGCTGTTCGATCGATCGGCCTACCGCTCGGTACTAACACCGGCCGGCCGCGGACTATTGACCCGAGCGCGTCGTATTGCTGAAGAAGCGGGAGCGTTCCGCGAGGAGGCGCGCGGCCTCGCCCGCGGCCTGGAAGCCGAGTTAAGCATTGTGCTGGACGCGTTTTATCCGATGCCTCCGATATTTGATGCGCTTCGGGCTTTCACCAAACAATTCCCGACAGTCCCGCCGCGCCTCTACGTCGCGTCATTGGGCGCCGCCGCCAACCTGGTGGCCGACGGGAAATGCGCCATCGGATTGCTGCCGAGCAACGTAGCTGAACTCGCCGCGCTCAAACTGACGCCGATCACCACCATTACTATGTGCCCAGTGGTCTCTCCCTCCCATCCCCTCGCGTCCGTACAGGGCATTATCGAGCCGCACGTGCTTCGCCAGCATGTTCAACTTGTCCTGACGGACGCGTCGACTTTGACGGCTGCCGTCGATTGGGGCGTGCTTTCCAGTAGATCCTGGCGCTTGGCTGATCTTGGCGCCAAAAAATCGATGCTGCTCGCAGGTCTCGGCTGGGGAAATATGCCGGCGCACATGGTCGAGGACGAAATCAAAGACGGGAGGTTGACCGTCATTCAACCGGCCGGCTTCGACCCCCTCACAAAGATGGTGCTTGGCGCTGCCTACATTTCGGAGCACAGCCTCGGACCGGCTGGACGGTGGATGCTGGCTTACCTGACCTCCACAATGAGCGCTGCGAGGTGAGGGCTCGGAGTGCGCACTGCGGGGCGGTTCATCTCGCGACGCCGTTTCTTGATTGGGCCGGCATAGGCCGCCCCGCCTGCCAGGGCACCGCGGCGTCACCGTCGCGTACCCGCCTCATGGCGGCACGTGAGATCGTGCCGTCGTAGGCCCGACTCGAACTCGCCCAAGCCCATGGGCAATCGCGCACATCATCTAATTTGTAGACTAAGAAGGTCTAAACTTAATTAGTTTTTTTTTGGAACGGGCGCCCTCATCTTTCGTTCAACTCGACGAAGGATGCACGACATGACCAGACTGAATGGAAAGACCGCTGTGATCACCGGCGGCGCGACCGGCATCGGCCTTGCCTCGGCAAAGCGCTTCATCGAGGAAGGCGCCTTCGTCTTCATCTTCGGCCGCGGACAGGAAGCCCTCGACGCCGCCGTGGCCGACCTCGGGCCCAACGCCCGCGCGTTGAAGGGCTCGGTCTCCGATGAGGCCGACCTCGACCGGCTCTACGCGGCGGTGAAAGCCGAGCGCGGAACCCTTGACATCGTCTTCGCCAATGCCGGGGTGGGAAGCCAGCTTAAGCTCGGCGAAATCACCGCCAAGCACATCGACGAAACTTTCGACGTCAATGTGAAGGGCACGATCTTCACGGTCCAGAAGGCGCTGCCGCTGATGGGCCCTGGCGGTTCGATCATCCTGACCGGATCGAGCGCCGGAACCACGGGCGCCCCGTCCTTTACCGCCTACGCCGCCAGCAAGGCGGCGGTGCGCAACCTCGCGCGGACCTGGGCGGAAGACCTGAAGGGCACCGGCATCCGGGTAAACGTGCTGTCGCCTGGGGCGATAGCAACCGAACTCGCGACGGAAGCGCTGGGCGAGGCGGGCCTGAAGGCCTACGGCGCCATGACTGCGTTTCAGCGCATGGGCGATCCGGCGGAGCTCGGGGCGGCGGCCGCCTTCCTTGCGTCGGACGACAGCAGCTTCATGACCGCCAGCGAGGTCGCCGTCGACGGCGGCCTGGCGCAACTCTGACCCCGGCGCGGTTCCGTGCCTAGCTCATACACAGCGAAAGACCAAGATTATGAAAGCACTCGAAGGTAAAATCGCAGTCATCACGGGCGGAAGCAGCGGGATCGGGTTAGCCACAGCCAAGCGCTTCGTGGAAGAAAGTGCGCACGTCGTGATCACCGGGCGAAGAGAGAAAGAGCTGAAGGAGGCTGCAGCCTTCATCACGAGAAACGTTACGACGGTCGTCGGCGACGTGTCGCGCTTGGAAGATCTGGACCACCTCTATGCCGTCGTGAAAGAGAAACATGGTCACATCGACATTCTCTTCGCGAACGCGGGCGCAGGGACGATCGCACCGCTCGCGGTCGCTACTGAGGCCCATTTTGACCAGACCTTTGATGTGAACGTGAAGGGTCTGTTCTTTACGGTGCAGAAGGCCCTTCCTCTCTTCAAAGACGGCGGTTCGATTATCCTGAACTCTTCAGTGTCGAACGTGTTGGGGCTTCCAGGGTTTAGCACCTACGCCGCGAGTAAGGCTGCTGTGCGCAACTTTGCGCGCGCTTGGACACTGGAGCTGAAAGACCGCAAAATCCGCGTGAATGCGATGAGCCCCGGGCCGATCGAGACCCCCGCCTTAGAGACAACGACAGGCCTTACCCCTGAGCAAGCCGAGCAAGCGGCCGCCCAGTTTGCGTCACAGATCCCAATGGGTCGCAGGGGAAAGCCAGAGGAAATTGCGGCTGCCGTCACCTTCCTCGCCTCCGATGAAAGTTCCTACATCACCGGCGTGGATCTGGCGGTCGACGGAGGCATGGCGCAGGTCTGACCCGGCGTTAACACAGGATCGGAGAAGCCTTATGAGCTATGCAATTATTGGCTTCGGCAAGATCGGCCACGCTGTTGCCAAGGCGTTTGTCCGCAAGGGCATCGAAGTGTCCGTGGCAACCACGCGCGACCCGAGAAGCTTTGCATCCGACGCGGCCGCGATCGGACCCGAGATCATTCCCAAAACACTGGCGGAAGCCGTCAAGGCGGACATCATCTTCTTGGCTGTCCGTTTCGAGGCGCACCCGGATGTCGCGAAGGCGCTGCCGACCTGGCAGCAAAAGACGATCGTCGATGTGACCAATGCCTACGGCGTGCCCGCTGAGGAATTGGGAGGACAGCCGTCTTCCAAGTTCGTCGCGCAGGCGTTTACGGGCGCAAAACTGGTCAAGGGCTTCAACCATCTGGTCGCTGCCGTCCTTGACCAAGATCCGGCGGTACATGGCGGCAAGAGAGTCGTGTTCCTGGCGAGCGACGATGACAGCGCCGCAGATCTGATTAGCGCGCTTGCGGAAAATCTCGGTTTCGCGCCGATCAAACTTGGCGGCCTTTCCGAAGGCGGACTGCTTGTGCAGGCCCGCGGAAACAGCTGGGGCCGGCTGATCTTCAAGGACTTGGTCAAGTTCGACTAATGA
This sequence comes from uncultured Alphaproteobacteria bacterium, assembly GCA_963765375.1. GTDB lineage: Bacteria > Pseudomonadota > Alphaproteobacteria > Rhizobiales > Beijerinckiaceae > Roseiarcus. Next base: position 6,686 of record CAVXVZ010000002.1, read on the forward strand.
ATGGTGATCGCAACTTTCGATGCGATCCTGCCTCGTGGATCACAACGTGTCCGATTGGAACGGACACAATCGGACGTAAGGAAAACGGAGAGCTTCGATGAGCATCGAACAGAATGTTCAGACCGTGAAGGATTTCTTTGCAGCCATGGGCAGCTACAATAAGCAAAATCTGCTGGCGCTGGTTGCCGAAGACATCGAGTGGATCATTCCGGGCGAGAACTGGCCGCTGGCCGGCGCGCACCGCGGGCACGCGGGATTGGCGGATGTGCTTCAGAAGGCGTCCGAAGAGGTGGAAACGACATACCCAGAGCCCCCCGAATTTGTGGCGCAGGGAGACCGGGTTCTGGTCATCGGCGTCGCGACGGGGAAAATCAAGGCTACGAATAGGACGTTCAAGGACGATTGGATCTTCGACATCACCGTTCGAAACGGCAAGCTGACGAAGATCCGGGAGTACATCGACACGCAGGCCCTGGCGCGGGCCTCGCAGATGGACGCGTCCGGGCCGGCGTAGCGCCGGCCATCTGCGGCCATCGGTCGGGGCAACCGGTGGATCAGCCGTGGATCGCCCCCTCGCAGGCCGCGCGCTCGTCGAATGCCCAACCGTAACGGAGATCCCCCAATGTACGACCAATCCAAGCTATCCGAATTGATCCGGTTCGCACGCGTTGATGCAGGCTCCACCGTCGTCGACGTCTACCCAGGCGACGGCGATTGGACGCGCCTCTTCTCCGACGTAGTAGGACCCGAAGGACGGGTCTACAGCTTCGTGCCGGCCGAAGTCGCCCACTTCAAGAACGATCCGGTCGGCCGCATGCAGACGCTTGCCAAGGAGCCGGGCCGAGAGAACGTCGAAGCCGTCTCGGCGGACCTCGTGGCGATGCCGGAGGCCACGCAACCGACGGATGTCCTGTGGCTGCACCTGTTCTACCACGATCTCCACACCGCGCTGATCCAGGCCGGGGGCGCGACGGCGGCCCGCTTCAATCGAGCCGTCTACGAGCGGCTGAAGCCCGGTGGGTTCTACGTCATCATCGACCACGCCGCCGCCGCAGGGTCGGGCACGAGCGACACCCAGTCGCTGCATCGGATCGACCCCGCGTCCGTCCGCGAGGAGGTGGAGGCGGCCGGCTTCGTGCTGGACGCGGAAAGCACCATGCTCGCGAACAAGGACGATCCGCACTCGATCAAGGTGTTCGATCCCTCGATCAAGGGCGAGACCGATCGCTTCGCCTATCGGTTCGTGAAGCCCTGACAGCGCTACAATGAGATCAGCTCTCGCAAGCGTGGAAGCGTTCCGCCCACAGCCGACCTACGAGCTACTCGCGGACCATAGCCATCGTCCGCAAGCTCGCTGCAGTAAAGTTGGCGAGCCCCATAAGCCTCTGAAATCACGCAACAAAATCCACTAGTTCTCCGTTCTGTCAGGGGCCCACGTAGAAAATCAAGCGATTACAATTAGTTGTGGGTGGCGCGCCCGACAGGATTCGAACCTGTGGCCTCTGCCTTCGGAGGGCAACGCTCTATCCAGCTGAGCTACGGGCGCCATCGGCGGCTTGGACGGTCGAGCGCCCCTCTTAGCCGATTTCGGCGCGGAAGGGAAACCAACCCGCCCACTGTCTCGCCAAGCGACGATCCTTCCTCATGACGCCCGCAGGCGCTCGCGCCAGGGGGCGCCGCCGGCGGCGCAAACCTGCTCCAGCGTCCGCGTCAGAGCGCGGAAGTCCACCGGCTTGACGAGGAAGGCGTCGAATCCCGCCGCCATGCAGGAGCGCCGGCTTTCGTCGAGCGCGTTGGCGGTCAGGGCCACGATCGGCGTCGGCGACCAGCCACAGTCGGCCTCGAGCCGGCGCAGGCGCCGCGTCGCCTCGTAGCCGTCGAGCCCCGGCATCTTGAGGTCCATCAGGATGACGTCGAACGGGCGCGACTCGAGCGGCGACAAGGGCGAGGCGAGTCGCAGCGCCTCCTCGCCGTCGATGGCGCGCGTGACCTCGAAGCCCAACCGGCGCAGCGCTTTTTGCGCGATGAGGGCGTTGATGTCATTGTCCTCGGCGATGAGGGCGCGGCGCGCCGGCGCCGAGCGCGGCGCAGACGCAGCGGCCGGCGGCTGCTCCCAGGCCGCGTGCTCGAACAGCGAACGCGCCCGGACCGGCTTCACCAGCCAGCCGTCGAAACCCTTGAGCGCCGTCTGTCCGAAAGCCCGCCGTTCGAACGGCGAGAACAGGAGGAGGCTGCGCTTGACCCCGGCTGCGCGCGCGGCCTGCGCCAGGCGATTGGTCGCCTCGGGCCCGAGCGCGCAATCGACGATGACGAGATCCGGCGCCGGCGCGCGGCTCAGCGCCTTGAGAGCGGGGCTGACGCCGTCGGCGCGTTCGACGCTGACGCCCGCCTCCATGAGTCGCGCCCCGATCGCCGGCGCCTCGAACGGCGAATGGGCGATGATGAGGGCCCGCGCTCCCTCGAGGCTCTGCGCCCTCGCCTCGACCGCGCCGGCCGGCTCGAGCGCAGCGCATTCCGGCAGGCGGACGGCGAAGGCGAAGATCGACCCTCCGCCCGGATTGTCGGCGAGCGTCAGCTCGCCGCCCATCAGGCGAACGAGCTCGCGAGAGATCGTGAGCCCCAGCCCCGCGCCCTCGAAGCGGCGGGCGTGCGAGCCGTCGCCCTGCTCGAAACTGTCGAAGATCGCCGCCCGGCGATCGGCCGGCACGCCGGGTCCGGTGTCGACGACCGAGAACCGCGCCTCGCCCCCCTTCCCGCGCTCGACCGCGACGCAGACGCCGCCCTGATCGGTGAACTTGACCGCATTGCCGGCGAGATTGGTAAGAACCTGGCGCAGGCGCAGGCCGTCCGCGCGCACGAAGCGCGGCGCCGCGACGCTGAAGGACGCGGCGATCTCGACGCCTTTGCTCTGGGCTCGTGGCGCGAGCAATTCGACCACGCCTTCCACCAGCTTGCGCAGATCGACCGTCTCGACGACGAGATCGAAATGGCCAGCCTCGATCTTCGAGAGATCGAGGATCTCGTCGATGAGCGCGATCAGCGCGCTGCCCGAACTGCGGATCGCCTCGACGTAGCTCGCATTCTCGGGATCGAGCGCGGCCTCGCGCAACAGGTCGGCCATGCCCAGGATGCCGCTGATCGGGGTGCGGATCTCGTGGCTCATCGTCGCCAGGAAGCGCGATTTGGCCTCGTTGGCCGCCTCGGCCCGGTCGCGTCCGGCGGCGGCTTCCTTCAGCCGCCACAATTCGTCGCGCAAGCCTTCGTTCTCGGCGGCGACGAGCGCCGCGCGCGCTTCCGCCTGCTGCCGGCCGCGGGCGACCGCAGCGACAAGCGCGACGGCGAGCGCGATGACCGCGCCGGCCTGAAGGCTCAGCGCGCGAACGGCGAAATCGGCCAAACCGGCGCCCAAATCCATGAAACATCCCGCTTAGCCCGGCCTCGCGCCGGCTTTGGGCTTCATGGTTTCAGGCGGCGGTTGAGAATCCTTTGCAGAATTCGGACGAATTGTCCGCTTTTGCGCCGATTCGCGCCGCTTACGCTGCGGCGGCGATGCGGTCGGGCGCGCCGCGATAGGCGAGCGCTTCGGCGAGATGGCGCAGCAGCGCCAAGCGGATTCGCCGCCCCCGCCACAGGCGGCGCCGTCCGAGCCGGACGGGACGCCCTTGGCGTGTCGCAGAAACGGCCGCGCCTATCATCCGCTTTCTTCCGACTGACCCGTAGAGCGGCGACGGCGGCTCACGCAGCGGCGGCGGCGCGGTCGGGCGCGCCGCGATAGGAGAGCGCCTCGGCGAGGTGGGCGCGGCGGGTCGGGCCGCCGCCGTCGAGGTCGGCGAGCGTGCGGGCGAGCTTGAGCACCCGGTGATAGCCTCGCGCCGACAGGCGCAGCCGCTCGGCGGCGTCGCGCAGCAGCGCCAGGCCTAATGCGTCCGCTTCCGCGATCTCCTCGACGATGCTCGCCGGCGCGCCGGCGTTGCAGACCACGCCCTCGACTCCAAGCTCGGCATAGCGGGCGATCTGGATCTTGCGCGCCGCGCCGACCCTGGCCGCGACCTCGGCCGAGCCCTCCCGCGCCGGCGGGGCCATGAGATCGGCGGCCGAAACGGAGGGCACGTCGACGACGAGATCGAATCGGTCGATGAGCGGTCCCGAAAGGCGGCCGAGATATTGCGCCACGCAGCGCTCGTTCGGCGCCCGCTTGCAGGCGTAGCCCGGCTCGTTGGCCGAGCCGCAGCGGCAGGGGTTCATCGCCGCGATCAACTGGAACCGCGCCGGATAGACGACGCGATGGTTGGCGCGGGCGATCGCCACCTCGCCGGTTTCGATCGGTTGGCGCAGGCTGTCGAGGACCTGGGGCTGGAACTCCGGCAGCTCATCGAGGAACAGCACCCCGTTATGGGCGAGCGAAATCTCGCCCGGCCTCGCGTGCGCGCCGCCGCCGACGAGGGCCGGCATCGAGGCGGAATGATGGGGGCTGCGGAACGGGCGCCGGTCGGTCAGCGCGCCGCCGGCGAGGATGCCGGCGACCGAATGGATCATCGACACTTCGAGCAGTTCGCGCGGGGTGAGCGGCGGCAGGATCGACGGAGGCGCTGGGCGAGCATCGACTTTCCCGCACCCGGAGCGCCGTTCATGAGGAGGTTGTGGCCGCCGGCGGCCGCCACTTCGAGCGCGCGTTTGGCGCTCTCCTGGCCCTTGATGTCGCGCAGGTCCGGCTGCGGCCCGGCCGATGCGCGCAGCGCCGGTTCCGGGCGCGACAAGACTTGCGCTCCCTTGAAGTGGTTGGCGAGCTGGATCAGTGAGCGGGGGGCGAGAATCTCGAGGTCGGCCGAGGCCCACGCCGCCTCGGGGCCGCAGGGCGCGGGACAAATCAGGCCCTTGCCGGCGGCGTTGGCGGCGATCGCGGCCGGGAGGACGCCGGCGACGGCGCTGATCGTCCCGTCGAGCGCGAGCTCCCCGATCACCGCGAAGCCGTCGAGCGCGTCGGGCGGAATGGCGCCGATCGCCGCCATGACCGCAAGCGCGATCGGCAAATCGTAGTGGCTGCCCTCCTTCGGCATGTCGGCGGGCGCGAGGTTCACGGTGATGCGCTTGGCGGGAAGGGCGAGCCCGGAGGCGATCAGCGCCGAGCGCACCCGCTCTCGCGATTCGGCGACCGCCTTGTCGCCGAGGCCGACGACGGTGAAGGCGACCGCGCCGCCGGCGATATGCACCTGAACGTCGACCGGGCGGGCTTCGACGCCCTCGAAGGCCACCGTCGATACGCGCGCCACCATGTTCCGCCCCCCGCTTGGGCTCGCCGCTACGGAAGAACATTTGCAGAACATTGGCCGCAACGCAAGGCAATTTTGATCGCGGCCGCCATTTGTACCCGGGCGAGAATGCATGAACCGGCTGGACAAACCCCACACATGATCCAATATCTAGCTGAGGGACCTATGCCGGCGCGAAAAACCGTCCGCGTGCGAAGCGGACCTTACAAGGTTTTTGTCTCTCATTCCGGAGACGACATCTGGGTCGCGGAGCAAATCGCAAGGCTCATCGAGGATTGCGGGGCAACCGCATTTCTCGATCGGCGGGACATCGCCGCCGGCGACGACTTCAGGGAGCGAATTCGGGAAGAGATTCCGCGATGCGACGAGTTGCTTGCGCTCTTCACCCCATGGTCTCGAAAGAGAGCCTGGGTGCGACACGAAATCGGAATGGCGGATGTTCTGCGAAAGAGAGTGGTCTGTGTATTTTACAAGGTGGCTATCGCGGACTTCGATCCTCAAGAGGACGGTATTGGCCCGCTTGAGCATCTCAATGTCATTCAGCTGAACGAGTTTGGCAAGTATTTGCAGGACTTGAGGAATTGAGCGAAATGAGCGACGCAAAGGTCTTCGTTTCCTATAGCAATCGCGACGCCGCGGTTGCGGAGAAGATTGCGCATGCGCTGCGAGAAGTTCAGAGTCCCCGGAAAGTGAAAACCTTTCTTGACCGCAAGGACGTTGGCGCGGGAGAAGATTTTCGAAAGTCTCTGTTTGCGAATTTGCAAACCTCGGACGCGATCCTGGTCGTCGCCGCTTCGCCGGATGCGGTCTCGAATAGTTGGGTCAGTTATGAGATTGGAATGGCCGAGGGTTTGAACAAACCTGTCATCCTTCTGGCCTCGAATTGATATTCCCGCTCGGACTTTCGCGAAGATTTCAAATCTTTCCCGATTATAATGTTCGACCCGGAGGACCCCGAAAGCGTCGTGCAGGAAATCACAGGACGATTGACGTCGCTTGACGCGAAGAAGTGATTCCGGATTGCCGCCGTCGATCACTTCTCCAACCTGACTGCACCGAGATTTGCGTTGGCGCCGAAGAATTCAAGGAAGCGCGTACGCACATCGTTGTCAGCTCCCGCGACCAGCGGGGGAAGCTAACCAGTAGCCGAGCGCAGAGGCACAATTCGGTTCACGCCGTGAACGCCTTGGCCGGATCAAATGGCAAATTTTGCATGGTGCAGTTCGCGAGCAAGGTCCGACTTCCAAAATCATCCCCGGGGCGGCCCAGACGACGCGGAAGGCCGGACGCCGGTCACCCGGCCCTCCGCGTCTGTGGCCAGAGCGCCCTTCGACTGATCCCGGATCGCCAGGTCATTGCCGAAGGGGTCGCGAACGCGCGCGCATCGGCCAATCGCGATATCGAAAGGCGGCCCGAGGGTCTTGCCGCCCGCGCTCAAGAAGAACGCAAAGGCCTCGTCGACATTCTCAACCAGAACATCGGTTTCGGGACCGATATTCAAGTGAACGACGAGCTCCGCGTCGGTCTCGGGAAGGCCAAAGCCGACCGCCTCCTCGCTTCGCCACAAGACTCGATGCCCGAGACAGTCGCGACAGAAGGACATCGCCGCATCGAGGTCGGCGACGCGAAGCAGAAGGTTATCGAGCTTTCGAGACAGCGGCCCCCTGGGGCTCATGGGCAGGCGATCCTCGGCCGGACTCTGACTCCCCCAGATTAGAGCGGTCGCTGATCAGTTTGAATTGGGGGGGATTCTCGAATCGCTTGGGTTCTGATTCAACCTGCTGGCTGGGCGGAGGCCAGCAGGGATGGCGTATTCGCAGGACTTGCGGGACCGGGTGATCGACGCCGTGCTCGTTGAGGGAATGAGCCGGCGAGGCGCGGCGGTGAGGTTTGGGGTGAGCGAGACGGCGGCGATCAACTGGGTGAAGCGAGTGGAGCAGACCGGCTCGCGGGCTCCAGCCCAGCTTGGCGGTTACAAACCGATGATGTGGCGCCGCATCGGGAGTTTCTCGAAGCCGTCCGCCGTGACAAGCCCGACATTACGCTTCAGGGCCTTTGCGATCGGCTCGTGGCGGAACGCGGGGTGAAGACCTACACCTCGGTGATGAGCCGCTTTTTGCGCCATCTCGGCGTGACGCTCAAAAAAAGACGCTCGTTGCGCGCGAGCAAGACCGGCCTGACGTGAGCCGCCACCGCCGGCGCTGGAGGCAGCGCCAGAGGCAGGTCGACCCCTCGCGCCTGGTCTTCATCGACGAGACCTGGACCAAGACCAACATGACCCGCCTCCACGGCTGGGCGCCGAAAGGCCGACGTCTCATCGACAAGGTTCCGCACGGCCATTGGAAGACCGCGACCTTCCTCGCGGCGCTCCGTAACGACCGGATCGAAGCGCCCTGCCTGTTCGACGGACCCATCAATGGCGAGCGCTTCCTCGCCTACGTCGAGCAGTTCCTTGTCCCCACGCTCAAGCGCGACGACATCGTCATTCTCGACAATCTCGGGTCGCACAAGGGAAAGGCGGTGCGCGCCGCCGTCAAAGCCGCCGGCACGCGCCTCCTCTTCCTTCCAAAATACTCGCCCGACCTCAATCCGATCGAGCAGCTCTTCTCCAAGGTGAAGACGCTCGTGCGCAAGGCCGCGCCGCGCTCCCTCGACGCCGTCTCCGACGCCATCGCCACCGCCTTGGCGGCCGTCCCGCGCTCCGAATGCGCCAACTACTTCACCAACTCAGGCTATGCGCATAACTAAACAGGGAACGCTCTAGGGTCCCGGTCCCAAGGCTGTCGGCGACTGGACCCACTTCGTCCCCACGCTCCTGATTGGGTTTTCTCGGTAACGCGATAAAAAGCCGCCCAAAATATTGCGTTTTACAGAATTGTGTGCCATAGTGCCTCTTTTCCAGAAAGAGGGCTTCATCCAATGCACGACACTCAAGCTCCGCGTCAGCGGCTCAACATCCTCGGCCGGGCGGCGCGGACCAAGCGGATTTTCGCCCGCATGCGCGAAGGCTGGGCCTATGACGAGATCGCCCGCGACGAGGGCCTCAGCGCCGAGCGCGTTCGCCAGATCGTCGCCGAGGTTCTCGGCAAGCGGGTCATCGACCGCGGTCCCCACCATGCCCATCTCCAGCTCGAACGCCTCATGCCGGCGTTGCGGCTGGCGGAAGAGGCGATCACCCGCGGAGACATCAGGGCCATCGCGCCGCTGATCAAGGTCATCGACCGGATGGACCGCCATCAGGAGACGGTCGTGGCGAAACATTATTACGGGCCCGAGGAGCGGCGGCGCCTGCTCGACAAGATCAACCGCGTCGCCGCGAATCTGGCCGACAAGGCGAGCGCGCCGGAGACGCCGGCGGAAGGAGCTCCGGCGGAAGGAGCGGACAAAACAAACGCCGCCGGACTTCCCCGCCTAACCTATTGAAAAGCCTCGATTCGGACGAGAGATTCCCAAGGAATCCAAGCCGCGCCGCCCCCCGCCCATGAGGCCGGGCGGGGCGCCCAAGGCTTCGTCCAAGACAATCCAAACCGGGCGGCGGCTCAAGGTCAGATGCACCGGCCGCCGTCGACCTCGAGCACCACCCCGGTCAGGAAGCCCGCCTCGTCGCTGGCGAGGAAGAGCGCCGCCGCGCCGATGTCCTGGGGCGTCGAAAAGCGGCCGAGCGGCACCGTCGCCTTGAACGCCGCGCGCTTCTCCGGCGTATCCTCGCCCATGAACATCGCCAGCAGCGGCGTCTCGCCGGCGACCGGGGCCAGCGCGCAGACGCGGATCTTGTCGGGCGCAAGCTCGACCGCCATCGATTTCGTCATCACATGCACCGCCCCCTTGGAGGCGTTGTAGACGGTGAGGCCCGGGCGTGGGCGAAGAGCCGCGGTCGAGCCGACGTTGATGAAGACGCCGCCGCCATGGGCGCGCATATGCGGAACGAAAGCCTGGGCGGCGAGCAGGATCGATTTGACGTTGACCGCGAAGATGCGGTCGAACTCCGCCTCCTCGACCTCCATCAGCGGCTTGTTCCTGTGCGTGATGCCGGCGTTATTGACGACGATGTCGATCCGCCCGAACGCGGCGACCGCCTCGCGCGCCGCCCGCTCGACCTCGTCGCGGCTGGAAACGTCGGCGCGAATCGCGATCGCGCCCGGACCGAACCGCTTGGCGGCCGCCTCGGCGACATCGCCCTTGAGGTCCAGACACGCGACCCGCGCGCCTTCGCGAACGAAAGCCTCGGCGATGCCGAAGCCGAACCCCTGCCCCGCGCCGGTCACCAGCGCCGCCTTGCCCTTCAATCGCATGCCTTCACCCTTGCCACGCTCGTTGAGGTCCGCCCCCGGAATCACTACATTGCCGGCGGGCGAGGCTCGTTCTCCTCCCGCGACAAACTGGACAATCGATGCGCATCGAAACCGACGTCAAGCTCGATTTCAAGGACGTCCTCATTCGCCCCAAGCGATCGACGCTGAACACCCGCAGCGCCGTCGGGGTCGACCGCGGCTTTCGTTTCCTCCACACCGGCTCGGAATGGAAGGGCTTTCCGCTCATCGCCGCCAACATGGACGTGACCGGCACCATGGCGATGGCGCACGCGCTCGGCAAGCATGGGGCGCTCACCGCCCTGCACAAGCACTATCCCGAGGCGAAACTTACCGAGTTCTTCGCTGGGCCGGATGGCGCGCATGCGTTCTATTCGCTCGGCACGAGCGCTGCCGACGTCAAGAAACTCGCTTCCGTCGCCAAGGCTGCGCCGATCCGGTTCATCTGTCTTGACGTCGCCAACGGCTATGCGGAGAAATTCCTCGAAACCGTCAAGCGCGTGCGCGACGACTACCCGCACGCCGTGATCATGGCCGGCAATGTCGTCACCGGCGACATGACGGAGGCGCTGATTCTTGCCGGAGCGGACATCGTCAAGATCGGCATCGGCCCCGGCTCGGTCTGCACCACTCGCCGGGTGACCGGCGTCGGCTATCCGCAGCTCTCGGCGATCATCGAATGCGCCGACGCGGCGCATGGGCTGAAAGGGCAGGTCTGCGCGGACGGCGGCTGCACCGGCCCGGGCGACGTCGCCAAGGCTTACGGGGCGGGCGCGGATTTCGTCATGCTGGGCGGCGTGCTCGCTGGCCACGACGAATGCGACGGGGAGATTCATTACGAGGAGCGCGACGGCGAAAAGATCGCCGTCGGCATGACGTTCTACGGTATGTCGTCGGAGACGGCCATGAAGAAGCACTCGGGCGGCGTCGCCCATTATCGCGCCGCCGAGGGCAAGACGGTCGAGACCCCCTACCGCGGCCCCGTCGACGGCACGATGGCTGAGATCCTGGGCGGCGTGCGCTCGATGATGACCTATATCGGCGCAGCCCACCTCAAGGAGGTCTCGAAGCGCACGACTTTCGTGCGGGTGACCGCCCAGACGAACGACGTGTTCGGCGGGTGAGAGGAGTTCCCGGAGGACGCAAACGCCGAGACCCCTGCGACAACTGGCCGTTGGTCGGTCGCCTTCGCGCGTGCTAGAAGTCCCCCATGACCTCCGCCGCCCCTCGAGCCGGGGACCGCGCCCCCATGCGCCTTGCGGGCGCGACGCGCGGGGAAATCATCCAGAGCCTTCGCGAAATCGGCACGCCCGAGCGCGAGCTGACGATGCGCGCCTCGCAGCTCTGGCACTGGATCTATCATCGCGGCGCCCGCGATTTCGGCGCCATGCGCAACATCGCCCGGCCCCTCCTCGAGAAGCTCGCCGAGCGCTTCACGCTCGCGCGCCCCGAAGTCGTCGCCGAGCAGCTTTCCGCCGACGGCACCCGCAAGTGGCTTCTGCGCATGCCGCCCGCTCACCGTTTCGACAAGGGCGCCGAGATCGAATGTGTCTACATCCCGGAGTCCGATCGCGGCACGCTCTGTGTTTCGAGCCAGGTCGGGTGCACCCTCAATTGCTCGTTCTGCCACACCGGCACGATGGCGCTGGTGCGCAACCTGACCGCGGCCGAGATTGTGGGCCAGGTTCTCGTCGCCCGCGACCGGCTTGGCGATTTTCCCGGCGGCCTCGCTCCGGCCGATGGGCTCGCGCCCAAGGGCGAAGGCGTGCGCGCGGTGTCCAATATCGTCCTCATGGGGATGGGCGAGCCGCTCTACAACTTCGAGGCGGTGCGCGACGCGATCGGAATTGTGACCGACGGCGACGGTTTGTCGTTGTCGAAACGGCGCATCACCGTCTCGACCTCGGGCGTCGTCCCCGAAATGGCGAGGCTTGGGGCCGAATGCGGGACCATGCTCGCGGTGTCGCTGCACGCGACCAACAATGCGCTGCGCGACAAGCTCGTGCCGCTCAACCGGAAATATCCGCTCGAGGCGCTGCTCAAGGCCTGCCGCGACTATCCCGGCGCCTCCAACGCCCGGCGCATCACGTTTGAATACGTGATGCTCAAAGGCGTCAACGATTTGCCGGCGGAGGCCAGGGCGCTGGTGCGCCTGCTCAAGGGCCTGCCCGCCAAGATCAACCTCATTCCATTCAACCCGTGGCCTGGAAGTACCTTTCAGTGCTCCGACTGGGAGACGATCGAGCGCTTTTCGGAAATTGTCTTCAGCGCCGGCTATGCGAGCCCGGTGCGAACGCCGAGGGGCCGCGACATTCTGGCCGCCTGCGGCCAGCTCAAGAGCGAGAGCGAAAAACTGCGGGCGCGCGCTCGCATGATGCTCGAGGAGAGTTTGGCCGTTGGACAGGACTGACGCGGCCAAACTCCCCAGTTGACCGGAAGCATGCTCCGGTGACCGAGGACGCGCGCGAAGGGCCGGGCTGATCACCTTCGTCGCCTCGTTGCGCGACAGCCTCACTTAAACGATCCCGGATTCGTTGCTTTCGCCGCCTTGAGGGTGTTGAGCTTGGAGCGCACGATCGATCGAGAAGGGAAGCCATGACGCAAGACATCCCGGCCGGCGACGTTCCGCGCGCGCCCAAGCGCAGCGAGCGCCTGCGGCAGCGGGCGGCCTGGATGTATTTCGTCGAGGAAATGACGCAGAGCGCAATCGCCGAGGCGCTCGGCGTCGGCCGGGTGACGGTGGTCAGAATGCTGGCGGAGGCGAAGGCGCTCGGCGAGGTCAGGATCGCGCTCTCGCGTGGGGACGTGGAGCTTGCCGGGCTCGAGGCGGCGCTTTGCAAGCACTACGGATTCTCCGAGGCGATCGTTGCGCCGCTTTCTTCGGGGACCGCCGACCCGACCGCGCCGATCGGGGCGGCGCTCGGCGACTATGTCTCGGCTCTGCTGCGCAACGAAATGAAGATCGGCCTCGGCTGGGGGCGCACTCTCAACCGTTCGCTCGAGTATTTACGCGAGCGGTCGCTGCGGGGTTTGAGCGTCGTCTCGCTGGTTGGCGGCGTCACTCGCTTCAACCACGACAACCCCGCCGAGTTTCCCTCCGCTTTTGCCCACGCCTTCAACGCCGACTGCTATCTCATTCCGGCTCCCGCGCTCGTCGACAGCACGGCGACCAAGGCGGCGCTCATCCAGCGTTGCGGGCTCGGCGAGGTCTACGATTTCGCCCAGGCGCTCGACGCGGTGGTGGTCAGCGTCGGCTCGCTCGGATCCGAAGCGGCGATCGCGCGCTTCGCGCTGATCGGCGAGGCCGACCGCAAGGCGCTGCGCGAATATGGCGGCGTCGGCGAAATGCTGTGCAACGTCTTCGACCGCGAAGGCCGGATTGTCGACCACCCGCTCAATCAGCGCGTGATGTCCGTCCCCATCGAATCGGTGCGCGCCGCCCCGATCCGGGTGCTCGCCGCCGGCGGCGCTCACAAACAGGCCGCGATCGCCGGCGCGATCAAGCTGCTCGAGCCGACCACGCTCGTGACCGACGCGGCGACCGCGCGCAGGCTGACCGGCGGGGCATAGGCGCGCATGTCCGCTGCACGCCCTCGTTCTCCGCGAAGCGGCAAAGTGGCGCGCGCGCCTCAGGCGGAGGCGCCCGTCCTCGCCAGCTCCTCGATCAGCCTCGCGACCTCGCGGCGCGCTTCGAGATGGGGCATGTGGCCGACACGGGGGAAGCGATGCAGCGCGATGAGGCCGCTCAAGCCCTCCGCGTGATGAGAGGGCGTTATGCGATCCTCGATCCCGAACACGATCTTGGTCGGCGACCGAGGCTCTGCGAGATGGCCGCGGATGTCGAGCGCCTGCCGTCTGCCGGCGAGAATGGCGTGAAGGAGCCGCCGTTGCTGCGCGACCAGCGGCCGTTCCCGACGCTGACGCAGCGTCGCCCTGGTGAGCGCCGAACCCAGTGCGGCCGGGTCAACAACCAGCATATGGAGCCAAGACGCGAGACCGGCTTCGGTATCTGCCTGCAGGAAACCGTCAAAGAAGGCGGCGTTGGCCTTTTCGCCGAGCCCCGCGGGCGCGATCAACATCAGCGACAGCGCCTTGACGCCTGGCTCATGCGCGAGGGCGGCGGCGACCGCACCGCCAAGCGAATGGCCGACGAGATGGGCTGCGCTGACCCTTTCTTCGGCGAGGGCTGTGCGCGCCGCCTCGACCAATGTCTCGAAGCTTGCGTCGTCGCCGAGCGGCGTGAGGCCGTGGCCGGGCAGATCAATCGCCAGCGCCGGACGGGTTCCTGGCAGCAGACGATGCACCGGCCGCCACCCATTGAGGTCGGCGCCGAAGCCGTGCAGGAATACGATCGGCGTCCCCTCGCCTCGCGTGAGCCATAAGCGATGGACGCTCGCTGCAGAGGACGCCCTGACCCTCGCCGCTTCGATGTCGCGCCGCTGGACGCGGCCATGCGGTCCGGAACCGCTCACGATCTCAAGCCGCAAACCGCGCGCCCGAGCGATCCGGCGAGCCGCAGGGGTCGCGCGGGGGCGCGCCCCGAAAGCCGGCTCCGCGTGGCCGGCTTCGCTCTTCCTTCGCGCGACGGCGGGCGAAGTTTTGGGCGGGAGCGCTTCGGCGGCATCAGCCTTCGCCATCGGCGGAATGAAGGTCTCGCCCTCGGCGACGATCCAGCCGATGCAGGCGCCGACCGGCAGCACGTCGCCCTCCGCCGCGGCGACGAACCTCAGGATGCCCGAGGCCGGAGCGTCGACCTCCATCGCCGCCTTGTCGGTCTCGATTTCGAACAGGGTCGCACCCTTGACCACATGCGCGCCTTCAGCGGCGCGCCAGCGGCCCATCCGGCCCGAGCTCATGTCCATGTCCACGCGCGGCATGACGATCTCGACCGCCAAGGTCAGACCTCGCAGTGCGCCAGACGCCGCGCCGCCGCGACAATGTCGTCGGTTTGCGGAACGGCCGCCTTCTCCAGAACCGGGCTATAGGGAATGGGCGCCTCGACCCCGCCGAGCCGGATGATCGGCGCGTCGAGATAGTCGAACGCCTCGCTTTCGGCGACGATCGCCGAAATTTCCGCCCCGATGCCGAGCGTCTTGACGCCTTCGTAGACCGCGAGCAGCCGCCCCGTCGTCTTGACGCTGGTCACGATCGCGTCCTTATCGATCGGCCGCAAGCAGCGAAGGTCGATCACTTCGGCCTCGATCCCTTCCTTGGTCAGGATGTCCGCGGCCTCGAGCGCGCGATGGACCATGATGGCGGCGGCGACGATCGTGAGATCGCGGCCTTCGCGCCTGACCACCGCCCGATCGAGCGGCGTCTCGTAATAGCCCTCGGGCGTTGCGCCTTTCATCTTGTAGAGCAGCTTGTGCTCGAACACGATCACCGGATCGGGATCCTTGATCGCGGCGAGCAACATGCCCTTGACGTCTTCCGGCGTCGACGGCTCGACGACCTTCAAGCCGGGGACATGGGCGTACCAGGCTTCGATGCTCTGGCTATGCTGAGCGGCGCCGCCGAGCCCCGATCCGGTAGGCATGCGAAAGACGACCGGCACATGGACCGCGCCGCCGAGCATGTAGCGCAGCTTGGCGGCCTGATTGACGATCTGCTCCATCGCCAGCATCGAAAAATCGGAGAACTGGAACTCGTAGACCGGCAGCATGCCGGTCAGCGCCGCGCCGACGGCGACACCGGCTCCGCCGAGCTCCGAGATCGGCGTATCCATCACCCGCTCCTCGCCGAAGCGTTCAACGAGATCGCCCGTCACCTGAAAGGCGCCACCGTAGACGCCGATATCCTCGCCCATCAGGAACACACGCTCGTCGCGCTCGAGCGCAATGGCGAGCGCTTCACGGATCGCCTCGGCGTAGGAGAGCTCGCGCCCGCTCATCAGCGTGCGCCCTCGGCGGGCGAATAGACGTCGCGCATGACGTCAGCGGCCGCCGGCCAGGGGCTCGCGCTGGCCTCGGCCGCCGCTTCGGCCATTTCCTTTTCCACTTCGGCCGCGATCGCCGCGACCCGCGCCTCGGTCGCGAGGCCGAGCGCGATAATCTCCGCCTCGAAGCGCGCGATCGGGTCGCGCGTCTTCCACGCTTCGATTTCCTCGCGCGAACGATAGCGGTTGCGATCGGAGCGGGAGTGGCCGCGGGTGCGATAGGTCTTGGCTTCGATCAGCGTCGGGCCCTCGCCCGCCCGCGCGCGTTCCGTCGCCCGGAACGATGCCTCGGCTACGGCGGCGAAATCGTTGCCGTCGACGATGACGCCCGGAATCGCATAGGCGCTGGCGCGGTCGGCGATATTGGCCACAGCGGTGGCGCGGGCCATCGACATCGACATCGCATATTGATTGTTTTCGCACACGAATATGACCGGCAGCTTCCAGATCGAGGCGAGATTGAGCGCCTCGTGAAACGCGCCCTCGTTGTTGGCCCCATCGCCGAAGAACGCCAGCGCGACGGCGCCGGTGCGCCGCTTCTTGGCGCTGAGCGCCGCGCCCACCGCAATCGGCAGGCCGCCGCCAACGATGCCGTTGGCGCCGAGATTGCCCCTGGCTGGCTCGGCGAT
Organism: uncultured Alphaproteobacteria bacterium; assembly: GCA_963765375.1. Taxonomy (GTDB): domain Bacteria; phylum Pseudomonadota; class Alphaproteobacteria; order Rhizobiales; family Beijerinckiaceae; genus Roseiarcus. The sequence continues at coordinate 22,830 of CAVXVZ010000002.1, forward strand.
ATGCATCGACCCGCCCCGCCCTTTGCAACAGCCGCTCTCGCGGCCCAGGAACTCAGCGAACATCGGCTTGAGCTCCGCGCCTTTGGCGATGCAGTGGCCGTGGCCGCGATGGGTCGAGGTGATGCAATCGGCGTCGCTGAGAGGCATGCAGGCGCCGACCGCCGTCGCTTCCTGCCCGATCGAAAGGTGCATCGTGCCGTAGCTCAAGCCGCGAACATAGGAGTCTTCCGCGGCTTCCTCGAAGCGACGGATGCGGTGCATCCGCCTCAGCGCGCCGACAACGTCGTCCTGGCTCAAACGATCATAGGCTTTGGGACGGTTGACGCTGAACCGCGCCGACTTGGCATGTGACGTCAATCGCTAGCCTCCGAAACCCCGGCCCGAACGTTTTCGTGTTTTAGGGCGTTCTTGAACTTTTGTCTTGCAAAAATATCAAACGTTCAACCGGACGGAGGAGATGTCTTGACCAACGGCGATAGGGAATACCTATTGCATGATTGACAAAAAAAACAGGAAAATCTCCCGACTGATTGCTTGCTAACCTCCCGGCTTCACGTCAAAATGTCCTGGTCAGGGAGGGAACCGATGACCAAAGTCGTCAATCAATCACTATGGCTTGGATCGATCTGCGTCGCCGCGATGGCTGCGGCTGGGGTTGCGGGGGCGCAGGAGGTCAAGGGAGGGTCGAACTCGATGGCCGCAACGGCGGCGATCACGGCCGTCTCGCAGCAGCAGCTCAACAACGCCCACAAAGACGGGGCGAACTTCCTTCACACCAACGCCAACTACGAGCAGACCCGCTTCTATCCGAACGCGCAGATCAATCGCGGCAACGTTGGCCATCTGCACCCGGCCTGGATCTTCTCGACCGAGGTCAAAGAGTCGCTCGAGACCTCGCCGATCATCGTCGATGGCGTCATGTACGTCACCACGTCGTTCAGCCACGTTTACGCGCTCGACGCCAAGACCGGAGCGGAGATTTGGCATTACAAGCCCAAGCTCGGGCCGGTAACCACTTTCTGCTGCGGCCCGAACAACCGTGGCGTCGCCGTCTATGAGGACAAGGTCTATGTCGGCACCCTCGACGCCAAATTGGTCGCGCTCGACGCCAAGACCGGCAGCGAGGTATGGTCGCAGCAAGTCGGCGATCCCGAGAAGGGCTACAGCGAGACGATGGCGCCGACCGCTGTCGACGGCAAAATCCTCATCGGCACGAACGGCGGCGAGTACGGCATCCGCGGTTTCGTCAAGGCCTATGACGCCAAGGACGGCAAACTCATCTGGAGCTTCGACACCATCCCCGAGAGCTCCGTCGGCGTTTGGGCGACCAAGGACGCCACCGGCCGCGACGAGCATCGCGACATCGACGCCGAGAAGGCGGCGCTGGCCAAGAACGGCGACCCTTACAAGACGCTGGGCGGCGGGGTCTGGCAGAATCCCTCGGTCGATCTGGCGGCGAAGCGCATCTACTTCGTCGTCGGCAACCCCTCGCCCGATCTCGACGGCGCGATCCGCCCCGGCGACAATCTCTACACCAACTCCCTCGTCTCACTCGATCTCGACACCGGCAAGTACGTCTGCCACTTTCAATACGTTCCGCATGACGTCTGGGATCTCGACGCCGTGAGCCCGACCGTGCTCGTCAACGCGGCGGACAAGTCGGGCAAGATGATCCCGGCCGTCATGCACGCCGGCAAGACCGGTTACATCTATGTGCACGACCGCAAGGACTGCAGCCTCATCCGGTTCTCCGACCCAATGGTGGATCAGAAGGGCCGGTGGACGCTGCCGACCCCGACCCAGCCGCTCGATCCGAATTCGGCCCGGATGTTCCCGGGCGCGAACGGAGGCGTCGAATGGTCGCCGCTCTCAACCGACCCGGGTCACAACATGGCTTTCGCGATCAACCTGCATCAGCCAATGACCTACACGGTCGCCAGCGCCGCCTATCCGGACGGGAAGCTGTGGCTCGGCGGCGCCTTCACGGTGATCCCCGGCGAGGAGAGCTTCGGCAATGTCACCGCGGTCGACTACAACAACGGAAAGATCGCCTGGCAGGTCAAGACCCCGGAGCCGATGATCGGCGGCTCTCTCGCCACCGCTGGCGGGCTTCTCTTCACCGGCGAAGCCAATGGCTGGTTCAAAGCCTACGACACGGCCAACGGCAAGGTGCTCTGGGCATTCCAGACTGGCGCGGGCGTCAATGCGCCCCCGTCTTCGTACGAGGTCGGCGGCAAGCAGTATGTCGTCGTCGGCGCAGGCGGCAACGCCCAGATCAACTCCAAGCGCGGCAACAACATCATCGCTTTCACGATCGAGTGACGTTTCGCGCCTCAGGGCCGCTCCGCTCTTCGAGCGAAGCGGCTTTTTCTTGAATTGAGTTCATGATTGCGCGGGCGCATATGGGCGCCTCCTTTGCGCAAGGGAGAATCGTTGCATGCTGCGTTTGGCTTTTGTGGCGGCGGTACTAGTTGGGGCAACCGCTGCATTGGCGGATTCGATCGAAGAGAAGGCGGCGCTCTGCGGCGCGTGCCACGGCATCAACGGCGTGCCGGAAGACCCGACGACGCCGATCATCTGGGGCCAGAATGCAGGCTACCTTTACGTGCAATTCCGCGATTATCAGAAGGGGGCACGCAAAGACTATCGGATGACGCCGATCGCTCAATACGTTGTCACGGCGGACGCGCTGGCGCTCGCCGAGTATTTTTCCTCCAAGCCATGGCCGAACATCAATCAGCCCGCGGCGAGCAAAGCGGACGCCGCGCTTGCGTTGACGGCGATCAACTCGGTTGTCTGCACGAGCTGCCATCTGGAGCAGTTTCAAGGCGATTCGGCCATTCCGCGGCTCGCAGGCCAAAGACGCGATTATCTTGCCAAGACGATGATGGATTTCCGCACCCGCACCCGCGCTAACAACCCCGGCATGTCCGACCTCATACACACCGTCACGCCCGATCAGCTCACTGCTATCGCCGCCTATCTGGCTGGGTTTTGAGACGAGCTCTTCGACCCAGCTGAATAACCCCCGCCTTTCACCCGCAATGCCGGTGGCGGTTCGACCGCTCACAGCGGGTCTTCATCGCTCCGGAAGCTTTGCCAGCTCATGCCTGAGGTCGTGGGCGATGTCGGCGGCAGTCTTGCCGCGGTCGTCCCTTAGGCTCAAATCGGCGCCGTGGTCGATAAGCGCTTTCACCGTCGCCTCGACGTCGTCGACGCCAGCGGACGCGTCATGCCCGGCCGCCCACATCAATGCGGTGAGGCCATGGGCGTAACGACGGTTGACGTCGGCGCCCGCGGCGATCAGAAGCTCGACGATCGGCGCGTAGGCGCGGCCGGCGGCATAGATCATGGCGCTCCTGTCGTCGTCGTCGAGCGCGTTCGGATCCGCGCCGTGCTTGAGGAGAAGCGCGACGCTTCCTGCCGAGCCGGTGTAGGCCGCGGCGGCGAGCGGGCGGAGTCCCTTGCGTCCTGGAATGTTGGGATCGGCGCCCCGCTCGATGAGTAGCCGCACCATGGCGGCGCGGTCTGCTTCGGCGGCGTAGAATAGCGGCGTCGATCCGTCGACGGCGCGCGCGTTGACGTTGGCGCCCCTGTCGATCAGCAGCATCGCCACCGCAATCTTGCCCGCCTGGGCGGCCCGGCCGAGCGCGGTTGCGCCCTCCCGATCTTTCGCGTCGATCGCCGCGCCGTGGTCGAGGAGTGCACGCGCTTCCGGCTCGCAGCCAAGCCGCGAGACGGAGAACAACAGCGTTGCCGCCTGGTATTCGTCGCCTTCGCGAAGCTCCGAGACCGCGACGGCTTTGTCGGCGCAAGCGTCGGCGGCGCGCGCCGGGCTTGCGGCTGAGACGAGCGCGAGGATGGCCAGCGCCGCCGGGCGCACCGTCGCGTTCGCCGGGCGTGGCTCGAGCGCCGGCAGAACGACGCGGCCCATGGGGCCTCTGGAACTACGCGCGTCTTTCGAACGGCTGTCGGCCGCATCTCCAGGCGGCCGCGCTATTCCTGAGGTGTGGTGCATGGGCCTTTTTCGCACTCCCGCGAGCATCACGCCAGCGGGCCCGCTGGATGCAGGCGGCCAATCTCTGCGCCGTTCCAGTTCAGTAGCCGCGGCGAGACGAACGAGTTCGAGCCGCGCCTTCATCTCGTCGTTGAAACCGCCGAAGCGGCGGATGAGCGCCGCAATCATGACCTGCGCCGCCCGTCCGGCGCCATCTTCGGCCTTGACCGCAAGGCCGAGCCCGGTCCCGGGCAGCGCGGCGCAGGCCACGCCTTCGGCGCCGGTCTTGGCGAACACGCTTGCGCCGAGCAGGCTCATGACCTCGGTGTCAAAACGGCCCTTTCCGGCGACCGTCAAGGGGTGAGCGGCCACGGCGGCGCGAATGCGCGCCGTAGCCTTCCGGCGCGCCGCCGACAGCCCCTCCCCCGTTCCGAGCCGCGCGAAACCTCGCGCGAGCGCGATCAGCGGTATGGCGTAGGTCGGAATGGCGCAGCCGTCGACGCCGCGCATCTCCTCGCTCAAGCGCGCGCCGGTCGCGGCCGCGATCGCAGCGGCGACCTCGCGCTGAACCGGATGATCGGGCGCGACGTAGCCCTTCGGCTCGACGCCCATGACGCACGAGAGGCAGACAAACCCCGCGTGCTTGCCCGAGCAATTGTTGTGCAGCGCGTTTGGCGTTCGGCCTGAGCGGGCAAACGCGCGTCCCTCGGCTTCGCCGAGCGGCCAATGGACGCCGCATTCGAGGACCCGTTCGTCGCGCCCAGCCTTGGCGAGCATGGCGCGCGCGGTTGCGACATGGTCGTCGCTTCCCGAGTGAGACGCGCAGGCGAGCGCGATCTCCTTGTCGCTCAAGCCCAGGCGGTCCGCCGCGCCGCTTTCGATGAGTGGCAATGCCTGCAGCGCCTTGACCGCCGAGCGCGGATAGACCGCCCGCTCAGCGTCGCCGAAGACCATGACGACGACGCCATCCGGATCGACGACAGCGCCGGCGCCGCGATGGGCGGATTCAATCCGATCGCCGCGCATGGCCTCGACGACCACCGGGTTCGCCATCATTTCGCTCCTCGCGGCAGGCGCATCACGAACGCAATAGCAAAAGACGGGCGCGCGCGGCAGTCGAAACGGCGCCGGCAGCCCCGCCTATTGCCTATTGCTGGTCGCCCGGCGCTTACTGCGCGCGGCATTTCGGTCCATCTGCGGAAGCGCCCAGCAAGGAATGAGAGAATGCGGGTTCGGGACGTGATGACTTACGGCGTGATCGGCGTGCCCGAGAGCGCGGGCCTCGCGGAAGCGGTCGAGACGATGCTGCGATCGCGCGTCAGCGCACTTTTCGTCTTCGACGCCGATCGCGCACTGATCGGGGTTCTGAGCGAAGGCGACCTTCTGCGCCGGAGCGAGCTTGGAAGCGAGCGCAAGCGCCCCCATTGGCTGGAGGTCCTCATCGGCAGCGGACGGCTCGCCGAGGCCTACGCGCATGAGCACGGCCGCAAGGTCGGCGAGGTGATGACCGCCAACGTCGAGACGATTGAGGAGGATGCCGATCTCAGCGAGGCGGTCGATCGGATGATCCACCGCCACATCAAGCGGCTGCCGGTGCTGCGGGGCGAGGCCGTCGTCGGCGTCATCTCACGCTCCGACCTCCTGAAGGGACTATTGACCGCAGCGCCGGGCGTGAACGCCCCCCATTCCGACGCCGAGATCAAAGCCGCCATCCAGGCTGAGCTCGACAAGCTCGGCTGGGCGCCGCGCGCGAGCGTACGGGTCGATGTTGCGAATCGGGTCGTCACGTTCGGCGGCGCGATCACCGACGTGGGGCTGCGGGACGGGCTCAAGGTCATCGCCGAGAATACGCCCGGCGTCGCCGCCGTGCATGATCACATGTTCTGGATCGAGCCGAACTCGGGTGTCGTCATTCCCTCCGGTGAGCAAGATGAAGAACGGAAGGACTAGCGCGCCTTGCATTTGAATGAGGTCGGTTTGGCTCCTTTGCGTCGGCGGGCTGCGGCGCTGGTCCGGTCAATCCATTTGGATTCTCTTGGCTCCCGGCCGTTTCGCGGCGAGGGCCGCCCGCTCACGGATTGGATTGTCGTGGATTTTCTTGGATTCTCTCGTCCGAATCGAGGCTTTTCAATGGGTTGCGCGACGTGATCGGAGGGACGAATTTTCTCCCGGTTTGCCGTCGCGCGAGAGGCGCAGCAACCGGCGTGCCCGCGGTCTTGGAATGAGGAAAGCAGGATTGTTCATGGGGCAGCCTAACCTGAATTCTGATTTTCCGCAAGGGATTGTCGTCTCAAATGTCCCGCCTCGGTCGGCTCCAACCAAAAGCAAACAACTCTAGCCCGCATTTCTCACATTTTATAGCGCATCGGGCTGCCGAATCAGGCAAAAGTTGTTTTGCGATAACGACTTGCGCCGATTTGGAGAGGCCGCCCGATGCAGACGGAGTGTAGCGCAGAACCAAGTGTTTTTGGACGGGTCGAAGGACGGCCTGTGGTGGCCGAGTTCGATGGCGGGGCGCTGACGTCCGACGCGGGCGGGCTGCTGCTGGGCGACGCCGATCGGGGTCTGGGGCTGGTTGGACGGCTCGCGGGATGTTTCCGCGACGCGCGAGACCCGAGGTTCGTCGAGCACTCGGTCGCTACGCTCGTCGGGCAGCGCGTGTTCGGCATCGCGCTCGGCTACGAAGACCTGAACGATCACGATGAGCTTCGCCACGACCCGCTGATGGCGGTGCTGGCCGGCAAGCTCGAGGCTTGGCGCGGCGACTGCGCGCCCGTGGCTGGCAAATCGACGCTCAACCGGCTCGAACTGTCGCGCGAAATCGCCACGCGCTACCACAAGATCAGCCACGATCCGGCGGCGATCGAGGCCCTGTTCGTCGACCTCTTCCTCGAGGCGCACGCAAAGGCGCCCAAAGAGATCATTCTCGACCTCGACGCGACCGACGACCCTCTGCACGGCCATCAGGAAGGCCGGTTCTTTCACGGCTATTACGATTGCTACTGCTATCTGCCGCTCTATGTGTTCTGCGGCCGGCATCTTCTGGCGGCCAAGCTGAGGCCGTCGAACATCGACGGCAGCGCCGGAGCGAAGGAGGAGATCGCGCGGATCGTCGGCCAGATCCGAGCGCGCTGGCCCGGGACGCGCATTCTCTTGCGTGCCGATTCCGGTTTCGCCCGCGAGGCGCTGATGGCCTGGTGCGAACAGAACCGGGTCGACTTCGTTTTCGGCCTCGCCCGCAACGCGCGGCTCGTCGATGAAATCTACGTCGAACTGCTGCAGGCCGAGGCGGAGGCGTCCTCGACCGGCAAGCCCGCCCGCCGCTTCAAGGACTTTCGCTACGCGACCCTCGACAGTTGGTCGCGCCGGCGTCGGGTAATCGGCAAGGCGGAATGGACCGAGGGCGAGGCCAACCCGCGTTTCATCGTCACCTCGCTGCGCAAGGCCGGAACGAACGGCCGCTTTCTCTACGAGAAAGTCTACTGCGCCCGCGGCGAGATGGAAAACCGGATCAAGGAATGCCAAGGCGACCTGTTCGCCGATCGGACCTCGACAGCGACCATGCGCGCCAACCAACTCAGGCTCTGGCTCGCCTCGTTCGCCTATGTTCTCCTGTGCGCGGTCAGGCGCATCGGCCTCGCGCACACGCAGTTCGCGCAGGCCACTTGCGGCACGATCCGGCTCAAGCTCCTCAAGCTCGCCGGCCTCGTCCGCATCAGCGCGCGGCGCATCAAATTCGCCCTCGCCACGGCCTGTCCCTACGCCGACGAATGGCGCCTCGCCGCCGCCCGCCTCGCCTGAGGCGTCGCTGCGACGCCGACAAATCGCGGCAATCCACCCCAAGGACCACAGGAGAACCGAAACAATCCGACCCGACCCGATCCGCGCAAACGGCGACACGGCGACGTTCGTCCATCACACAGACGAGACTTGATTATCCTCAGGACGTCAGCCGTCGACCCGGCCTATGAGAAATGCGGGCTAGCCGTGGCGGTCGAGCGTTCCTCGCGGCCCTCAGTCGGCGCCGGTCCTGTGCATTGACAGCACCGCATTCGGCGACGACCTCGCCGAGCCGCATCCGCTGAGGAAGAAGGCGACCGAGCGGGCCGCGTGGGGGTCGATCTCGGCGCGCAGGACCGCAAGATCCTCCCCGAACAGCGCTCTCAGCAGCATCGGCAACACCACGAGGTCAAGAAACCGGCGCGCCGTCTCCGGGAGGTGGTCGGGCCCGAACGCGGACGATGCTCCGATGTCGTCGGACGCCCCTAGTCCGCCAAAGACCTGGGTCAAGGCTTCCGTCGGGCGTTCGCGCCCCATGCGGCTGACGCTCGTCGCTAACTCGGGAAACCGCCGCGCTTCGGCGACCGCGACCCGGATCAACCCGATCGTTTCCGGGGTCAGGACGCGGGCCAAGATGACGGATGCGAGGGCCCTGAGCCGCTCCTCGGTAGAGCCGCCGGCGCAGGAAATCGCCTCAAAGTTTGTGTTCCGGCGCACAAGCCGTTCCACGACGGCGGTGAACAACGCCTGCTTGCTGGGAAATCTGGCGTAGATGCTTGGTTTTCCGGCGCAGGCCGCCTCGGCGATTTCATCGACGCTCGCGCCCCGGAAGCCGTGCTCGAGAAACACGTGAGCCGCCGCGTCGAGGATTCTCTCTTCGACTTTGCCGGCAAGTCCGCGCGGCGGGCGGCCGCAGCGAACCGCGCCACGCGCTCGTCCGGACGGTGCTTCCCTTTCCATATCCGCCTCCCCCTCCATCACGCGTCCTTTCACAAAACAGTGATCGCGGGAAACTGCTCTCTCGCCCCTTGATTTAAGTCGACCCCTCGCAAAGTAAAGTGAACGGAACAGTTTCGTTTCGGCGCCGTTTAAAACGCTCGGGGGCACAGTTGGAGACATCCGGCCATGGCGCGCAGGACTCAGGACCGAGATCAGCGGATGTTCAAGGACGCGCCCGCGCCTGAATCCGATTTGGATCACGGGTCGGCGGGACGCCTCGGAGGTTCGTTGTCAGCGAGCCCCAAGCGGGACTTCATTACCCTGCTTCCTCCGGCGCGCGAGACCCAGCCTGAGGCTGAGCGGGCGGCGGAGCCCGCCGGAAAGACCGAGCGCCCCGCGAAACCCGGCGATGAGACCGAGCGCCCGGCAGCGCCCGCTGAGAAGGAGGCCAAGCCCGGCGCGCAGCCGGACGCGCAAGGGGAAAAGCCCAACCAAAGCTCGAGCAGAGGTTGGCTCCGCCGGCATCGGCTCGTCGCGTCGGTCGGAGTGGTCGCGCTCGTGCTCGCGGCCGTCGCGGGTTACCTCTACTGGGATTATGGCTCGCATTTCGAGTCAACGGACGACGCTTTCATCGCGGCGCGCCAGTTCGCGATCGCGCCCGAGGTCGCGGGCTATGTCACCGCGGTTCCGGTCACCGACAACCAGCATGTCAACAAAGGCGAGATGATCGCTCAGATCGACCAACGCCCATACCGCGCGGCGCTCGCCCAGGCCGAGGCCCAGGTGAGCGGCGGGGAGGCCGGCATCCGCAACATTGACGCACAGATCGCCACGCAAGACGCACAGATCGCCGCGAACCAGGCGCAGGTAAGCCAGGCGCAGGCGAGCCTGGAACTCACGAAGGTCACCTGGGGACGCGACAAGCCGCTCGTGAATCAGGGGTGGGCGACGGCCCAGCAGGGCACGGTTGACGTCCAGAATCTCAAGGCTCAGCAGGCCGCTGTCGACAGCGCGCAGGCGACGCTCAAAGTGGCCCAGCGGCAAATCGACACGCTGAGAGCGCAGCGCGGGTCGGCGGAGGCGAACCTCGCTCAAGCGCAGGCCCAACGCGACCAAGCCGCGCTCAACCTCGGCTACACGACCGTCCTGGCGGACCAGCCGGGCCGCGTCGTCAACCTGACCGGCGCCGTCGGCCAATACGCGCAGGCGGGCACGAACCTCACGATGCTCGTGCCCGACGAGATCTGGATCGTTGCGAACTATAAGGAGACCCAGCTCGACCGCATGCGCCCGGGACAGCCCGTCGACATCGAGATCGACGCCTACCCCGAGCGCGACTTCCATGGGCGCCTCGCCAGCGTCCAGTCCGGCTCGGGCCCGGCGTTTTCGCTGCTGCCGCCCGAAAACGCCACCGGCAACTACGTGAAGATCGTTCAGCGCGTGCCGGTCAAGATCATCCTCGACAATCCGCCCGCCGACGTGGCGCTCGGCCCCGGCATGTCGGTCGTCCCGACCGTGCGCGTCGATCCGTCGCCCTCGCTCTATGAGCGGCTGCGGGCCCGCGTCGAGGAGTGGCGGGGTCGGGTGTGACCGACGCAGCGGCGCAGGCCGGCGCCCCGCCGGCGAGCAGCGCACCGTTGGCCAGCCCCTGGGTGATTGCCGTTCTGGTCGCGCTCGCGGCCTTCATGGAGGTGCTCGACACCACGATCGCCAACGTGGTCCTGCCCTACATCGCCGGCGGCATGGGGGTCAGCGATGACGAAGCCTCGTGGGTGGTGACGACCTATCTGGTCGCCAACGCCGTCAGCCTGACCGCGAGCCCGTTCCTTGCCAGGCGGCTTGGCCGAAAGACTTTCTTCCTGATCTGCCTTGGGCTCTTCAGCATAAGCTCCCTCCTCTGCGCGCAGGCGTGGAATCTCGACTCGCTGCTCTTGTTCCGCATCCTGCAAGGCCTGGCTGGCGGCGGCATGGTGCCGGTGTCGCAATCGATCCTCGCGGATTCCTTTCCGCCGGAGAAGCGCGGCCAAGCTTTCGCGCTGTTCGGCATCGCGGTGGTTGTGGCGCCGGTGGTCGGCCCGACGCTAGGCGGCTGGCTCGCCGACAATCTCAGCTGGCGCTGGTGCTTCTTGATCAACGGTCCGGTCGGCCTCGCGACAATCGCGCTGATCGCCATCCTCCTGCCTGCGGACAAACCTGGTCAGGCGCGGTCCGTCCGGTTCGATCTCATCGGCTTCCTCCTGGTCGCGACTTTCCTCGGCGCGCTCGAGATCGTGCTCGATCGCGGCCTTGAGGATGACTGGTTCGGCTCAAATTTCATCATCACCTTCGCGGTTGTGTGCGCCCTCGCATTCGTGCTGATGATCCCCTGGGAGATGTCCAGGCAAGATCCGATGATCGACGTCCGGATGGTGGGGTCGCGCCAGTTCGGCGCCTGTTTCCTGGTGATGGGGGCGACCGGCGCGATTCTCTACGCGACCACCCAGTTCCTGCCGCTCATGTTGCAGACGGATTTCGGCTACACCGCGACCTGGGCCGGTCTGGCCCTCTCGCCGGGTGGCCTCGTCACCATGGTGATGATGTTCGTGGTCGGCAACCTGTCGAGCCGGATCCAGCCGAAATACTTGATCATGACCGGCGCGATCTTCGCGGCGATCTCGATGTATCAGATGACCAATGTGTATGGCGATCTCGGCTTCTGGTTCTTTGCCCGCACGCGGATGGTGCTGGGCGTCGGATTGCCGCTGATCTTCATCCCGATCATCACCGCGTCTTATGCTGGAATCCCGGCAAACAGAGTGGACATGGCGTCGGCGCTCATCAACGCAGCGCGCAACACGGGCGGCTCGATCGGGATCTCAATCGCCTCCAATGTGCTCGCGCATCGCGAGCAGTTCCATCAGAGCCGGCTCGTCGGGCACGCGATTCCCTCGAGCATGCAATATCAGGACACGCTGCAACGGATGACGCACCATTTTCTCGCGCAGGGCAGCCTGCTCCCCGAGGCGCAGCAACAGGCCGTCGGCTGGATCGGCCAGCAGGTGCAAGCGCAAGCGTCCTACCTCGCCTACATCGACGTCTTTTGGGTGCTGACGCTGCTTTCGCTCGCGGCGGTGCCGCTCGCGTTGAGTCTGCGTAAGGTCAAGCTCGGGGGGCAGGCGCCAGCGGCGCATTGAGCGCCTCGCCTCTTCCCCGGAGGATCGCGGCGCGAATTTTCGAACCTCGGCGGTTCTCCGCGCTTGCTTCTTTCTGATTGCCAGAATCACGATCGGCAATTTTCGTCGCCGGCCTCTTGCATAAGCCTGCTCACTATATTATAAGCATGCTTATGTTATCACTTGCCCAGAAAATGACGATCTCGCCGGCGCGTGAGCTTGGCTTCGCGCTCAACGACGTGGCGCGGCTGCTTCGGACCTATTCCGATCAGCGGGCGCGCCAACTCGGGACTACCCGGGCTCAATGGGCGGTGCTCTCGCGCCTCCAGCGCTGCGAGGGCGTCAAGCAGAACGAGCTGGCGGAAGCGCTCGACCTCGCTCCGATCACGCTTGGCCGCCTGATCGACAAACTGACAGTCGCCGGCCTGGTCGAGCGGCGCGACGATGCGACGGATCGGCGCGCCCATCGCCTCTACCTCACCGAAAAGGCAGCCCCGGCGCTCGTCAGTCTCGGCGCGCTCGCCGAGGATGTGATGGGACGGGCGCTCGCGGGCGTCGACGAAAGGACGATCCACGCCATGCACGGCGGTCTCAAGATCGTCAAGGCCAATCTCAAGAACGAACTGATTGCGGGAGTTCGAACCAAAGTGACCCAACCCAAGCCGGCCCCCGGGCGCGACCCCGCGGAGGAAGATTCTGCGCCCGCTCAGCCGCTGCCGTTTACGCCGCCCAAATCGAGCGCGCAGCCAAGCGTGCGCGAGCCTGCGCCGCAGTCCGCTCCTTCCCCGGCCTCGCAGCCTGCACAGCCGATTCAGTTCGCGCCGGCGAGAACGCCTGCGCCGGGCCCGCAAGCTCCGCCGCCAGCGCCGCATGCGCCCGCCGAGAAGCCGATCACGGTCAAGCCCAAGCGCCGCATCAGCCGCTTCGTCATGCTGGTCGTCATTCCGCTCGTCGCGCTCGCGCTCGGCTTCGCCTGGTGGCTGAGCAGCGGCCGGTATGTGTCGACCGACAACGCCTATGTCGGCGCCGACAAGTCGCTGATCACGCCCCAGGTCACCGGCGCGATCGTCGCGGTTCACGTGGTGGAAGGCCAGCAGGTCAAGGTCGGCGATCCGCTGTTCGACATCGACTCGCAGCCGTATGAGATCGCGCTCGCGCTGGCCAAGGGGCGCCTCGAGGCGGCGAAGGTCGAATTCGCCAACCTGAAGTCCTCGTACATCAGCAACGCCGAGCAGATCAAAATGGGCGAGGACGCGGTCGCTGTGCGCCAGACCGACTTCGACCGCAAGAACGGCCTGGCGGTCCACGGCACCGGAACCACAGCCGATCGCGACACCTCGATGGGCAATCTCATCCAGGCGAAGCAGATCCTCGAATTCGTGCGCCAGCAGCAAGCGACGGTCACGGTAAAGCTCGGCGGCGGCCCCGATGCGTCGATCGACAATTTCCCCGACTACATGCAGGCCAAGGCCGGCCTCGATGACGCCGAGCGCAATCTGCGCAACACCAAGGTCGTCGCGCCGATCGACGGCGTGGCGACGCAGGTCCCCGAGATCCAGGTCGGGCGCGTGGCGGCCGCAGGCCAGCCGGTGTTCGCGATCGTCGCCAACACCGGCCTCTGGGTCGACGCCAATCCGAAGGAATTGGACCTGACCTTCGTCCATGCCGGCCTGCCGGCGACGGTGAGCGTCGACACCTTCCCGGACCGCGAGTGGAAGGGCTCGATCTGCTCGATCGCGCCGGGGACGGGCGCGCAGTTCGCGATCCTGCCGGCGCAGAATGCGACCGGCAACTGGGTGAAAGTCGTCCAGCGGGTGCCGCTTCGGTTCTGCTTCGATCCGAAGGAGGACACGACGGGCCTAAGAGCGGGCATGAGCGCCTATCTGACCGTCGACACCGGACGGGTGCGCACGCTTGCGGGAACGCTCGAAGGGCTCCAGCAGTGGCTGGTCGGTTACGTCGACACCCTTCTTGGCGCGAGGACGGCCGTCATCAGATGAACGCGGCCGTCCCCGCCCCGCCGCTCTACCAGACCATCTCGCCGACGCTGCGATGGCTGCTTACCGTCTGCATCATGATGGCGACCATCATGCAGGCGCTCGACACGACGATCGCCAACGTCGCGCTGCCTTACATGCAGGGCTCGCTGTCGACGACTCAGGATCAGATCAACTGGGTCCTGACCTCCTACATCGTCGCCGCCGCGATCATGACTTCGCCGCTCGGCTGGATGGCGACCCGCTTCGGCCGCAAGAAGCTGTTCATCGTCTGCACCGCAGGCTTCACCGTCGCCTCGATGCTGTGCGGCGTCGCGCTGTCGATCGAGCAGATGGTCGCCTATCGGCTCCTGCAGGGCGTGTTCGGCGCGGCGCTGGTGCCGCTCTCCCAGGCGGTGATGCTCGACATCTTTCCGCCGGCCCGCCGCGGCTCGGCGATGGCGATCTGGGGCATGGGGGTGATGCTCGGGCCGATCATGGGGCCGACGCTTGGCGGCTTTCTCACCGATTCCTATTCGTGGCGCTGGGTGTTCTTCGTCAACCTGCCGTTCGGAATTCTCACCACCGTCGGACTGTGGCTCTTCATGAGCGAAACCCCGACCCGGCGCGACGTGCCCTTTTCCTGGTTCGGGTTCCTGAGCCTCTCCCTCGGCATCGGGTCATTGCAGATGATGCTCGATCGCGGCGAGCAGCTCGGCTGGTTCGATTCGACCGAGATCTGGGTGGAAGCGATCCTCGCTGTCGTCGGCTTCTATTTCTTTCTCGCCGATTGCTTCACCTCCAGGCGGCCATTCATCAGCGTGCGCATCTTCCGCGACTGGAATTTCTCCATCGCCCTCGTTTTCATGTTCCTGGTCGGCATCATCCTGCTCGCGACCATGGCGCTGGTGACGCCGTTCATCCAGAACATGCTCGGCTACCCGGTGCTGTCGAGCGGATATCTGCTTGGCACCCGCGGCATCGGCACGTTCGTGGCGATGTTCCTGGTCGGACGCCTCAGCGGCAAGGTCGATGCGCGTCTCCTCATCTTCATCGGCCTCGTGCTCGCGACCTCGTCGCTGTGGTTGATGGTCGGCTGGTCGCTCGACGTCTCGGGCCGGATGATCGCGATCAATTCGGTCGCTCAGGGATTCGGCCTCGGCTTCATCTTCGTGCCGCTCAACACCATCGCCTTCGCCAGCCTGCCGGGCGAATTGCGCACCGAGGGCGCGGCGCTATGGACGCTGATCCGAAACATTGGCTCGGCGGTCGGCATCTCGATCGTCATCGCCCGCCTGACCAGCTCGATCACCATGTTCCACAGCCAGCTCGTCGAGCATGTGACGCCGTTCAATGACGCGATGCAAATGCCCAACGCTTCGATGCTGTCGGGCCACGGATTGCCGAGTTCTGGCGATGCTCGAAGGCCTCGTCACCCAGCAAGCCGCGGCGATGGCCTACTCAAACGATTTCCTGTTCATGACCTTCATCTCGCTCTGCGCTTTCCCGCTGCTCGCGCTTATTCGCTCGCCGAAAGCCGTTGCCGCGGCCGCCTCACGAGAGGCGGCGGCGCATGCGGTGATGGACTGACGGCGGCGCCTGCCGTCCGCCGCTCGGCCAACCGCCGCGTCGCCTCCGGATCGTGCGCCGGCAAATAAATCATTGCCGTCGACGCGGCGAAGGCCCGGATCGCGGCGAGCGTCGCCGCCGCTTGAGATTCATCCTCGCTGACGCCGTCGATCGCGCCCGCGAGCATCGTCGCCTCGCTATAGGAGGCGTCGCCCGCGACAAAGACGACCTTATCTCCGTCTTCAACGATCACCGAGAGGTGGTCGGGCGTATGGCCTGGCGTCGCGACGACGACGATCGCGCCGTCGCCTGTCAGCCGCTTCGAGCGCGCAAACGGGCCATAGGCGCCGCCGTCGAGGGCGAGCGGTTGCGGATCGAAGTGCTTCGGCCAGCGCTCCGGAAGGTAGCCGCGAATTCGGCCAGCGATCCCTGAGGCGCGTTTGAGCTCGCCAGGGCTTACCAGAATCTCGCTCGTCGGGAACGCCGCGAGGCCGCCGTCGTGGTCAATGTGCAGATGGGTGAGCACGACGCGCCTGACGTCGCCGGGTCGAATGCCGACCGCCCGCAATTGCGGCCCAGCCTCCTCCTCCGGCTCGATGTCGAAGCGAACCGCATTCCGGAAATAAGGATGCCAGCGCGGCAGGCGTTTGACGGCCGCGGACACGCCCGTATCGACCAGAATGACGCCCTCGCGATGCTCGATCGCATAGGCGAAGGTCGGCAGCCAGGGCGACCACTCGCTGTCGATCAGCGGCGCGAGGCGGCGCTTGAGCCCGTGGCCTCGCCCGACGACCTGGCTCGCCTTGATCCGCACCCGGCCGGTCTGGATGGCGTGAACGCGCATGGCGGTCCTCCGCTGGCTCAGGGGATCGGCTCAAATCCGGCCGATGCGGCCGAGATGGGTGTCGTGGAAGCCGGTGCGATACTTGAGGCCGTAGCCGAACATGCGGTCCATGCCGACATGGGCGATCCAGATGAGGCCGAGCGCCAAAGCGATCGGCGAAGCGAGCCAATAGCCGGCGAGCGCGAGCGGGAGGGCAAGCGCATAGGTGTGCGCGAAATTGTAGGCCGCAGCGCCCGCCCGCGGGCCGATGAGATAGGGCAGCATCGCCAGATCCGGCGCGAGAATGAGGAGGACGAACAGCGGCCAAGAAAAGCCGGCGTGGGCGTAGAGCGCGACCGCGACGGCAAGAGCGGCCGCGCCCTCGAGGCGCAGGATCGCGCCCACACCGGCCGGCGAAGAGGAGGCGGCGGCGCGCGTGGCTGGCGCGGACGGGGTTTGATCGGCGAAGTGGGTAAGGATCGCAGTCATTTTGGCCTCCGCGTGCCGGCAGCGCCGGGCGCGCCGTTTCGACGCTTCCTCGATACGCCCTCCATGGCCTCTGCGGAATTGCATATTTATCTTGATCAGCTATACATTTTCGTATGAGCCGCCGTGAGCCCGCCTGGGACGAACTGCGCACCTTCCTCGAGGTCGCGCGCGACTTGAGCCTGAGCGGCGCCGCGCGCCGGCTGGGCCTCAGCCAGCCGACGGTCGGGCGCCATATCGACGCGCTGGAAGATGCGCTCGGCGTGACCCTTTTCACCCGCTCGCCGCGCGGGCTCAGCCCTACCGCGGCCGCGAAGGCCCTTGCTCCGCACAGCGAGGCGATGGCCGCCGCCGCCGCGGCGCTCGCGCGCTCGGCCTCGTCGGCGGCTTCCATCGATCGCGGGGTCGTGCGGGTGACCGCGAGCGAGATCATGGGCGCCGAGGCGCTGCCGGCGATGTTCGCCGGCTTCCGCGCCCGCAATCCGGGGATCGCGATCGAGCTTGCGGTCACCAACCGCAACCAGGATCTCGCCCGCGGCGACGCCGACATCGCGGTGCGCATGATCCGCCCGACCCAGAGCGGGCTTGTCGCCCGCCGGATCGGCGCAACCCGCATCCGGCTTTATGCGCATCGCGACTATCTCGCCCGCTTCGGCGAACCGCGCTCTCTCGCCGACCTCGCGAGCCATCGAATGATCGGCTTCGACCGCGACGACGCGGCCTTCCGCTTGGCCGGCCCGCTCGCGAAGGCGCTCACCCGCGAGGATTTCGGCTTCCGCTGCGACAATGACCTCGCCCAGCTCGCGGCGCTGCGCGCCGGCGTCGGGATCGGCGGCTGTCAGGACATGATCGCCCGGCGCACGCCCGAGCTCATGCCGGTGCTCGCCAACGCCTTCCAGATGACGCTCGAAGTCTGGCTGGTCATGCACCGCGACCTGCAGACGGCGCCGAGGGTGCGGCTTCTGTACGATTGGCTGGCGCAGGGATTGACCGACTATGTCAGGGGACGCCCAGCGTGACGAGCCGGCGGCTCGTTCAGGTCAATTGCCAGCAATCATCAAACAATTCCGCGGCTCCGGCGAGTTTTCGTGCTATTCTGCATGACGGGCGAGGGCGCGCCATGAGCGAGACCCGGAAAATTGCGGCGGTCCTGGTCGCGGACGTGGTCGGCTATAGCCGACTCGCCGGCGCGGACGAGGATCGCACGCTCGCCAGACTCCGCGCGCTGCGCAGCGACCTGATCGATCCGACCATCGCCGTGCACCACGGCCGCGTCGTCAAGCGCACCGGGGACGGCATCCTCATCGAATTCCGCAGCGTGGTCGACGCGGTGCGCTGCGCCATTGAAGTGCAAAACGGCATGGTCGAACGCAATGCGGGGCTGCCGCCCGAGCGCCGCATCGAGTTCCGCATCGGCATCCATCTCGGCGACGTCGTCGAGGAGAGCGACGGCGATCTCATGGGCGATGGCGTCAACATCGCCGCCCGATTGGAGGGGATCGCCAAGCCGGGCGCGATCTGTCTTTCCGAGGACGCCTATCGCCAGGTGAGCGGCAGGCTCGATATGGAGGTCACTGATCTCGGCCAGACCGACCTCAAGAACATCGAAAGGCCGATCCGGGTCTATTCGCTTCAGGTCGGCGTGCCCGCCCAGGCGAAGCCTGCGACAGAGCTTAAGGCCCCCGAGAAGCCGCCCGAGCCGAAACCACGCTCGGCGCTCTTGCCGCTGATCGCCGGGATCGTCGCTCTCATCGTGGTCGCGGGCGGCGCTTGGTATTTCCTCGCCGGAACCCGAACCGCGCCGGCCGTCGCGCCCGCGCCCGTCGCCTCGAACGCCGCGCCGGCCCCGGCGCATCTCTCCGTCGTCGTGCTGCCTTTCGCCAATCTCTCCGGCGATCCGAACCAAGACTATTTTGTCGACGCCATCACCGACAACCTAACCACCGATCTGTCGCGCATCCGCGACAGCTTCGTGATCGCGCGCAATACGGCCTTCACATTCAAGGGAAAGAGCATCGACGCCAAGGAGATCGGCAAGCAACTCGGCGTACGCTACGTGCTCGAAGGGTCGGTGCAGCGCGACGGAACCCGCGTGCGGGTCAACGCGCAACTCATTGACGCCGAAACCGGCGCGCATATCTGGGCCGACCGGTTCGAGGAAGACGTGGCCGATCTGTTCAAACTGCAAGATCAGGTCGTCGCGCGATTGGCCAATGCGTTGAACTACGAACTCGTCCGGGCGGACGCGGAAAGCGCAGCCCACTCGAAAAACCCGGACCTCATCGACCTCGACATGCGCGGCACTGAAGCGCTTTGGCGGTCTCAGCAGCAACCGACGAAGGACGGCAATCTCGCCACTCGAGCCCTGTTCGAACAGGCGCTTAAGATCGACCCTGATGACGCCACCGCACTGGCGGGCTCCGCCTCTACCTACTTGATTGAATATGCTTACGGCTGGGCGAACCCCGAAACTGATTATGAGGCAAAAGTGCTCGGGCAAGCCGACCGCGCCATTGCGCTTGCGCCCCGCACCCCGTGGAACTACTCGGCGAAAGTGAATTGGTTGAGTATGACAGGCCGCGCGAAAGAAGGGCTCCGCGTCGCCGACGCCGAGGTCGCGATCAATCCAAATTACGCTGCGGCATATTCATATCGCGCTTTCGCCGAGACGAATTTGGGTCAAAACGAACGGGCAAAAGCCGACCTGCAGCAAGCTATGCGACTTAGCCCACTCGATCCCAGAATGGGGGCGTTTCTCGATAAACTGGGGTGGGCGGAACTCGGCCTCGGAGATTTCGACGCCGCGATTGAAGCAAGCAGCAAGGCGATCGACGCCGGATCTAAGGTGTGGTTCACTTACCTCTGTTTGGCCACCGCGCACGGGCTCAAAGGCGACATTGACGACGCGAAGACGGCGTTGACTGAGGCTCGCCGCCTCAATCCCAAGCTAAACCTCAAATGGATGACGGGGAGCAAGCTTTTCCCGAGTTACACACAGGCGTGGTACGACGCGTTACGTAAGGCGGGGCTGCCGGAGGAGTGAATTCTGACCGCTACGCCCGCTCGGCGACCTCCATCACGAGGTCGGCGAGGCGCTCGGCGGCGTCGGGGACGCCGACCGACTTCGCCGCCGCCGCTTGGGCCGCAAGCTTCTCCGGCGCGGCGAGCGCGCCCTTGAGGATCGCGGCCAGGCGCTCGGGGGTGAATTCGGGCTGCGGCACGACGACCGCGCCGCCTGATGACGCGAGCGCCGCCGCGTTCGCCGCCTGATCCTGATCGAGCGCGTGCGGGAACGGAACCAGGACGGAAGCCCGGCCGATGACCGCAAGCTCGGATACGGTCGAAGCGCCGGCGCGGCCGATGATGAGATGGGCGCTTGCGATCCGCGCCGGCAGGTCGGCGAAGAACTCGGCGATCTCGACCGGAAAGCCCATCCGCGCGCAGGCCGCAGCCACGCGCGAGGAGTCCTCGCCGCGCGCCTGCTGGGTGAGGCGGATCCATTGCCGCTCGTCCGGCGCCAGAAGCGCCAGCGCCGCCGGCACGACGTCGGCCATCACCCGCGCCCCCTGCGAGCCGCCGGTCACAAGCACGTTGAGGCGCCGCCCGACGACCTCGGGATAGGGAATCTCGGCCGCGGCGATGACCGACGGCCGGACCGGATTGCCAGTCACGCGGATCTTTGCCTCAGTCGCGCGATCGACGCCCTTGAGGCCCGGAAAGCCGCACGCGATGAGGTTGACGCGCGGGCTCAAGAACCGATTGGCCCTACCCATCACCGCGTTCTGCTCATGCAGGACGGTTGGAATCCCGATGAGCCAGGCGGCAAGGAGCGGCGGCACGGTCGGATAGCCGCCGAAGCCGACCACCGCGCGCGGCTTGACGCGCCTGAGCTTCACGAGCGCCGCGGCAAGCCCGGCGCTCAAGGTCAGCGCCGCGCGCGCCTTGGCGAGCGTGCCGGCGTCGGTGGTCGTCGCGGCCGGAAAGGCGTGAATGGCGCGAGCGGGAAAATCGCCGCCGTATTTGAGCGCCCGGCTATCGGTCGCGAGTTCGACTTCCGCTCCGCGCTTCGCGAGCGCGGCGGCCAGCGCCGCCGCGGGAAAGAGATGGCCGCCCGTGCCCCCAGCCGCGAGCAGGACCGGGCGAGCGAAGCTCATTCCTCAGGCGCGCCTGGATGGTCGAGATCGGCGGCCGGGCGCTTGCGGGTTGCGGCGATGAGGAAGCCCATGCCGAGGCCGAGCGCGAGCAGCGACGAGCCGCCGTAGGAGATGAACGGAAGTGTCATTCCCTTGGCCGGCATGGCCCGCAGATTGACCGCCATGTTGATCCAGCTCTGGACCCCGAACATCACGGTCAGTCCGCCGGCCGCGAGCCGGCAGAACGGGTCAGGGTTGCGGGACGCGAGATAGAGGGCGCGCAGCACGATGAAGGCGAAGAACGCGATGAGCGCCATGCAGGCGATCATGCCGAATTCCTCGCCGGTCACGGCGAAGACGAAGTCGGTGTGGGCGTCGGGCAGGATGCGCTTATAGACGCCCTCGCCCGGCCCGCGGCCGAACCAGCCGCCCGAAAGGATGCTCTGAAGAGCGGTGTCGACCTGGAAGGTGTCGACCAAGCCTCCGGTCGAATCGGGATCGAGAAAGCGCAGCACCCGCTCGTGCACGTGCGGCGACAGTTTGAACACCGCAAAGCCTCCGGCCATGCCGATGCCGCCGACCGCGGCTACCCAGAACCAATGCAGGCCGGCCAGGAAGAAGAGCGCCGTCCAGACGATCGCCACCAGCATCGTCTGGCCGAAGTCGGGCTCGAGGATGAGCGGCACGATCGCAAGCGGCAGCAAGACGAAGGACAGGACCTTGGCCCAAATTGCGGTAGGGCCCTTCCGCCCGCCCTCGGTGAAGGCCCAAGCGCCGAGAACGACGAAGGCGGGCTTGATGAACTCCGACGGCTGGAGGCCGAAGATCCAGCGGCGCGCCCCTTTGACCTCCGCGCCGAACATCAGCGCGAGAATGATGAGCGCGAACGAAACGATGAACGCCACCAGCGCGGCGCGGCGCATGTGGCGCGGCGACAGGAACGAGGTCGCGATCATCAGCGCCGCGGTCGGGACCAGCATCAGCGCCTGGCGGTCGACGAAGTGGAAGGTCGTGAGGTTCAGCCGCTCGGCGACCGCCGGACTGGCCGCGAGCGCCATGACGAGGCCGATCACCATGAGCGCAACGAACGACCCGATCAGCCAGCGGTCGGCGGTGCGCATCCAGTCCGCGACCGGGCCGAGCTCGATTCTCGACGCCATCGGCTCTAGGCCTCCCTCTTTGCGCGTGCGCCCGCCGCTCCCGTGCGCCGCGCCAGCCATTCGGCGACGGAAGCGCGAAAGGCGTCGCCGCGCGCTTCGAAATTCGCGAATTGATCAAACGACGCGCAGGCCGGCGACAGCAGCACCGCGGGTTCCTGCCCCGGCGAACGCGTCGCGTCCTCGGCCGCCGCCTCGACCGCCGCGCCGAGCGTCCCTGAGCGCACGAAAGGAACGGCGCCCGCGAGCGTCAGCGCGAATTCGTCTGCGGCCTCGCCGATCAGGTAGGCCTTGGCGACGCGTGGGAACAAGGGCCGCAGCGCCTCGACGCCGCCCGCCTTGGGCTTGCCCCCGAGAATCCAGTGGACATCGCGAAACGACATCAACGCCTTTTCGGCCGCGTCGGCGTTGGTCGCCTTCGAGTCGTTGATGAACAGCACCCGGCCAAGCCGGCCGACCTCTTCCATGCGATGAGCAAGTCCAGGAAAGCTGACGAAGGCGCTGACGATGCGCTCGCGCTCAACCCCGAGCGTCCTCGCCGCGGCGTAAGCAAACGCGGCGTTCTGCCCGTTGTGGGCGCCGCGAAGCGCGCGCGCCGGCTGAAGATCGGCCGCCGGCGCGGCTTCTCCGAGCGCCATCACCCGATGCTCGCTGATCCAGAAATCGGCAAGCGGAGTGTCTTTGCCCGAGACCGCGATGACGCGCGGCCGGCCGGCGCGCGCCTTCAGCCGCGCATAAATTTCGCGGCACGTCTCGTCATCGACGCCGACCAGCGCGACATCGGAGTGGGCGACGAGGCGCTCCTTGATCGCCGCATAGCGTTGAAGGTCGCCATGCCGGTCAAGATGGTCCGGGGTGATGTTGATGAGGCAGCCCACGCTCGGCGCGAGCGAGGGAGCGAGATCGATCTGATAGGACGAGCACTCGACGACGTGCGTCCGCCCTGCGGCAGGCGGCGGCAGGTCGAGCACCGGCACGCCAATGTTGCCCCCCATCGCCACGTCGCGTCCGGCTTCCCTCAGCACATGGGCGATCAGCGCCGTGGTGGTCGATTTGCCATTGGTGCCGGTGATCGCGACGAACGGCGCATCGGGCGCTCTCGCCCCGCGCTCGCGGACGAAGAGCTCGATGTCGCCGACGACCGGAACCCCCGCCTCATCGGCAAGGTTGACCGTCCAGTGCGGCGCGGGATGGGTCAGCGGGACGCCGGGCGCGAGCACGAACAACTTGAAGGTGCGCCAGTCGGCCTCGGCGAGATCGACGAGCGCAATTCCCGCAGCGGAAGCGCGTTCGCGAGCGGCGGGACTGTCGTCCCAGGCGGCGACTTCGGCGCCGCCGCCGACCAGCGCCCGGGCGGTCGACAGTCCCGAGCCGCCGAGTCCGAAGAGGGCGACGCTCTGGCCGCGCATGGTCTCGACCGGCGTCATCGTCACCTCAGCTTAAGCGAGGCGAGTCCGATCATCGCAAGCACAAAGGCGATGATCCAGAACCGCATGACGATCTGCGGCTCGGACCAGCCGAGCTGCTCGAAATGATGATGGATCGGCGCCATCCGGAACACCCGCTTGCCGGTGAGCTTGAACGACGCCACCTGCACCACGACCGACAGCGCCTCCATCACGAACAACCCGCCAATCACCGCGAGCACGATCTCGTGCTTGATCGCCACCGCCGTCGCGCCGAGCAGGCCGCCCAGCGCCAGCGATCCGGTGTCGCCCATGAAAATCTGCGCCGGGGGAGCGTTGAACCAAAGGAAGCCGACGCCGGCGCCAATCAGAGCCCCGCAGACCACCATCAAGTCGCCGGCGAAGGGGACGTGATTGATGAGAAGATAGTGGGAGTAAAGGAGATTGCCGGCGATATAGGCGATGAGGCCAAGCGTCGCGGCGGCAATCATCACCGGCACGATCGCCAGGCCGTCGAGACCGTCGGTCAGATTGACCGCGTTGCCGAAGGCGACGATCACGAACGGGCCGAACAGCAGGAACGCCCAACCGAAGTCAAACACAAAGCCGGTGACGAACGGCACCGCGAGCGCAGTCGCTCCACTGGCGCCGACCAGCATCATCGCGTAGCAAGCCAGCGCCGCGATAATATATTCGCCGATGAGGCGGGCGCGGGCCGAGAAGCCACGATCCGACTGCTTGGTCACCTTCAGATAGTCGTCATAGAAACCGATCACGGCGAAACCGGCGGTGACGAACAGAATGATCCACACATAGGGGCTTTCGAGATTGGCCCACAGCAGCGCGGAGACAAACAGGCCGAACAGGATCATGAGGCCGCCCATCGTCGGCGTGCCCTTCTTGCTCAGAAGATGCGAGGCCGGGCCATCGAGGCGAATCGGCTGCCCTTTGCCCTGTTTCAGACGCAGCGCCGAGATGATCGCCGGACCGAAAAAGAAGACGAGGAAAAGTCCGGTCCCCGCGGCGCCGAGCGTCCGGAAGGTGAGATAGCGGAAGAGGTGGAATACGCCCGGGAGCTCGGACAGCCAGGTCAGCATCGAATGTCCTAGCCTCCCACGCCGCGGGCGAAGCGATCGCGCAGCGCCGCGACCAGCGGACCCATCCGGCTGCCGTTGGAGCCTTTGATCATCGCGATGTCGCCGCCCCGCAATTCGCGAGCGACTTCGTCTGTCAACTCGTTCGACCGCTCTGCCCAGGCAGCTCGCATCGAAGCCGGGGCCGCGTCGTAGAGCGCGCGGGTGAGCGGACCGGCCCCGAACAAGAGATCGACGCCGCTGGCGCTGAGGTCGGCGGCGAGTTCGGCGTGCATCGCCTCCGCCTTCGGCCCGAGCTCGAGCATGTCGCCGATGACGGCGATGCGGCGGCCTTTCGGTCCCGGCTTCGCCGCGGCGAGCAGGTTGAGCGCCGCCCGCATCGAGGCTGGATTGGCGTTGTAGCTCTCGTCAATGATGATCGCCGGACCATCGGCCGTCTTCACCGAGAAGCGCGCACCCCTGCCCTGCTGCGGCGAGAAACGCTTGAGCGCCGCGGCGCAGGCGTCAAGATCCGCGCCGAGCGCTTCCGCCGCGAGCAGCGCGCCAAGCGCGTTTTCGGCCATGTGGACGCCGGGCGCGCCAAGGACGAACGCCAACTCGCGGCCGAGGACCATCGTCCTCACGCGCGACCCGCCGTCGATCGCCTCGACCTCGATCAGCCGGGCGTCGCAATCGGCGCCCCGGCCGAATGTCAGGACCCGCGCCCCACGCGCTGCAGCTGCTTTCACCAGCCGCTCGAATTGTGGCGCGTCGCGGTTGAGCGCCGCCACCCCGCCGGGCTCGAGGCCGAGGAAGATCTCGGCTTTCGCGTCCGCGATCGCCTCGATCGAGCCGAGATGCTCGATGTGGACCGGGGCGATCGTCGTCACCAGGGCTGCGTGTGGCCGCGCCATGCGGCTGAGCGGCGCGATTTCGCCTGCGTGATTCATGCCGATCTCGAACACGCCGTAACGGGCGCGCACGGCCATGCGCGCGAGCGTCAGCGGCACGCCCCAGTGATTGTTATAGGAGTGAGCCGACGCGTGCGTCGCGCCGCACGCCGCGAGCATCGCGCGCAGCATCTCCTTGACCGTCGTCTTGCCGACCGAACCGGTCACCGCGACGATCCGCGCCTTCGACCGGGCGCGGGCGGCGACGCCCAGCCGCTCCATCGCGCTCAGAGTGTCGTCGACGGCGAAGAGAGGCCCCAACGCGGCGAGCCGGGCAGCGCGCTCACGCGACACGACCGCGGCGACGGCGCCGGACTCGAATGCCCGAGCGATATGATCGTGGCCGTCGTGTGCGGCGCCCTTGATGGCGATGAAGAGATCGCCGGCCTCAAGCGTCCGGCTGTCGATCGAGACGCCGCGAACGGCGGCGCTCAGCGGCGCGCTTGGGGCGACGCCGAAAGCGGCGGTGAGCTCCCCCTCGCTCCAAAGCTCGATCACGCGGCCTCCTTAAGCGCCGCGCGCGCTTCATCGGCGTCGGAGAACGGGAGCGTGCTTGCGCCAACAATCTGGCCGGTCTCGTGACCCTTGCCGGCGATGATGAGCGCATCGCCGTCGGCAAGCATCGCGACGCCTGCGCGAATGGCCGCGCCCCGATCGCCGATTTCGAGCGCCGAAGGCGCGGCGGCAAGGATCTCAGCGCGAATGGCGGCGGGGTCCTCGGAGCGTGGATTGTCGTCGGTCACGATCGCCACATCGGCAAGGCGGGCCGCAATCCCGCCCATGATCGGCCGCTTGCCCGGATCGCGGTCGCCGCCGCAGCCGAACACCAGGACCAGGCGGCCGCGCACGAAGGGCCGCAAGGCCGCAAGCGCCTTGTCGAGCGCGTCGGGTTTGTGGGCGTAGTCGACGAACACCGCCGCGCCGCGGACCTCGCCGACGCGCTCGAGCCGTCCCGGCGCGCCGCGCAGCTTTTGCAATGCGTCAAAGACGGCGTCAGCCTCGCTGCCCGCAGCGATACAGAGCCCGGCGGCGACCAGCGCGTTCGAGATCTGGAAGCCGCCGGGCAGCGGAAACTTCAGGCGCCGGCGGCGGCCGCCAAACTCCAGGTCGAGAATCGACGAAAAGCGATCGCGCGCGGCCGAGACGAGCCGGATCGTCTCGCCGTTCGTTCCGACCGTCACCGCCTCGAGCCCGCGCGCCCGCGCGGCCGCGATCACCCGCGGGGCGATGGCGCTGTCGGCGTCGATCACGGCCGGCGCGCCATCGGGCAGGAGGTCATGAAACAGCCTGAGCTTGGCCGCGAGATAGTCCTCGACCGTCGCGTGGTAGTCCATGTGGTCGCGAGTGAGATTGGTGAACGCGCCCGCTGCGAGGCGCACGCCGTCGAGCCGCTTCTGGTCGAGACCATGGGAAGAGGCCTCCATGGCGAGATGGGTGACGCCGCTTGCGGCGAGCCGGTCAAGGAGCTCATGAAGCGCGATCGGATCCGGGGTGGTCAGCGACCCGTAGACGGTCAGCGGACGCGACACGACGCCGAGCGTCCCGATCGAAGCGGATTCGAGCCCAAGCGCTTGCCAGATCTGGCGCACAAAGGCGGCGACCGAGGTTTTTCCGCTGGTGCCGGTGACCGCCACGATGGTCTCCGGCTGGCGCGGATAAAAGCGCGCGGCGGCGCGAGCGAGGGTGGCGCGGGCGTCGGCGACCTTGACCAAGAAGGCGTCGGGGATCTCCGTCCCGCGTTCGGCGACGACCGCGGCCGCGCCCCTGGCCAGCGCCTCATCGACATGCTTGAGGCCATCGTCCTTCGCGCCTGAGAGGGCGAAGAACAAGTCGCCCGGCGCGATTTTGCGGCTGTCAAAGGCGAGCCCCGCGATAGCGCGCGAGGCGAGCGCGCCGTCAGCGTCTTTGAGCTCCAGGATGTCGCCAAGCCGTCTCATCGCCGGCGTCTTACTCCTTGTTGGTCTTGTCGGCGTCGGCTCCATACCCCAGTCGGGCGATGATGGGGAACGGCTGATTTGGCGGCTCCTTCATCGGCGCCACGCCCATCAGCGGCTCGACGCGACGGATCAGCGCGCCGGCGACCCGCCCGGCGTTATAGGCGGCGGTATGGAATCCATGGTCCTCCGGCGCCGCCTGGGGATCGTCGTAGATGGTCAGGTAGAGGTACTTCGGCTTGTCGGCGGGCGTGATCGCCATGAATGTGGTGAAAACCTTGTTCTCCGAATAGTGGCCGTGGATGATCTTGTCGGCGGTCCCGGTCTTGCCGCCGACGTAATAGCCGGGAATGTTGGCGAAACTGGCGGACCCGTGGGTCGCATTGGAGCGCATCAGGTAGCGCATGGATTCGGACGTCTGCTCGCTTATCACGCGATGGCTGACCTTCTCCGCCTCCTCCTTGGTGCGGGGAATAAACGTCGGCGTCATCATCTCGCCGCCGTTGACCAGCGCGCACACCGCCATGACCGCCTGAATGGGCGCAACGTTCAGCCCCTGGCCGAAGGCTATGGTCATGGTGTTGAGAAGCGCCCAGTGCTTGGGCACCAGCGGCTCGGCGCTCTCCGGCAACTCGGTGCGCAACCGGTCGAGCTGGCCCATCTTCTTCAGGAAGGCTTTGTGCCCCTCGATGCCGACCATCAGAGCGAGGCGCGCGGCGCCGATGTTCGAGGAATGGGTGAACACTTCAGGCACCGTCAGCACGCGATGGGTGGCGTGAAAGTCGTGAATCGTGAATCGCCCGTAGCGCAGGCTGTCGCGCGCATCCACGTGCGAACCGAGATTGACCTTGCCCGATTCGAGCGCCATCGCGAGCGAAAGCGCCTTGAAGGTCGAGCCCATTTCGTAGACGCCGACGCTGATGCGGTTGATCTTCGTCGGGTCGCGCACATCGCCCGGATCATTGGGATCGAAGTCAGGGAGGGATTCGAGCGCGAGCACTTCGCCGGTGTTGACGTCGACGACCATGCCGGCCGCCGCCTTGGCGTGGAACCGGTCGAGCCCCACGAGAAGCTCGTCGCGGAGCGCATGGGTCGCCTTGAGGTCGAGCGAGAGCCTGACCGGCTTCAGGCTGTCGGGATCGACAGTGAAACCGGCGACATGCGGATCGGTCAGGCTCTGCTCGTCGAGATATTTCTCCATGCCGGCGATGCCGACATTATCCTTGTCGACGAACCCGATCACGTGCGCGCCGATCGAGCCGTTTGGATAAACGCGCTTGTTCTCCGGCAGGAAGCCGACGCCCGGCAGGCCGAGATGAAAGATTTCCGCCTGCTCCTTGGGCGTGATCTGGCGCTTGACCCAGATGAAGCCCTTCTTTGAGCCCAGCCGCTCGCGCAGCTCCTTCGCGTCGACATCCGGAAGCACGGCGGTGATGAGCTCGACCGCTTCGTCTTTGTCGATGATGCGGTTGGGCTCTGCAAACACCGACATGGTCTTGACGTCGGTGGCGAGGATGGCGCCGTTGCGGTCGAGCAGATCGGGCCTCGCGCCCGAGACCGCGTCATCGGCCGCAGCCTTCAGCGTTTGCGGCGGATCATGCGATAGGCCGAGCGCGAGCAGCTTCACGCCGATCGCGGCATAAGCCACAAACAGGCCAAGCGCGAGGGTGCGGATCCGCGCCCCCGAACGATCGAGCCGCGTCGAAAGAAGCTCCCGCGCGAAGGCTTTCAGTTTCGCATTCGTCAGATGCGCGGCGAGCGGCGGCCGGCCCGCCCGCACGCCGGTCGGCTCGAGGTCTACGCCGAAATTTTTTGGCAAATAGCTCCGCAGCCGCGCAATGGCCGCGTCAGCCAGCACGTTTGCGGGATTGAGCCGCTCCCATTTGCCGGCCTTGGGTTTCGCGCCGGGATCCGCCGGGGTTGCGCCCATCCGTCACCTCACCGGAGGCGTCGAGTCGGCCGCGGTGACCGCCGGGGTCGAGTTGTCGGCCGTGAATCCGAGCGATTCGAGGGTGCGGCCAATCGAGTCGACCTTCGGCTGGGCATCGGGCAATTCGTCGACGGTCGCGATCTGGCTCAGCGCCAGCAACTCGAGGCCAAGCTTCGAGTCGGCCAGCGCCTGCACCCGGTCGGGCCGGGCAAGATGCGCATATTCGGCCCGCAGGAGATTGATCGCGTCCTTCTCCTTGTCGATAAGATGGCGCGTCTTCACGAGCTGCTCGGAGGCGTAGATCGTCCGGTACTTGACGCCGTAGACATATGCCGCCGAACCGATCAGCGCCGCGATCGCAGCCGCGTGCATGAAACGCCACATCAGGTTCTTCTCCCCCGCCGCGCCGGCAGTCGCGCCAGCGCCTCGATCGCTTCGTCCATTTCTCGCGGCGGCGCGCCGATGCGCACGCCGAAGCGCAGCTTCGCCGACCGAGAGCGCGGATTGGCCAGCGCTTCGGCGTCGCTCGGCTCGATCGGCTGGCCGCGCGGAACCTCGAACGTCGGCTGGGCTTGGGCCGGCTCGCCGGGCAATCGGCGCGAGGCGGCGCGCCGGCGGCCTGAGCGGCTCACGAAGAACTGCTTGACGATGCGGTCCTCGAGCGAGTGGAAGGTCACCACCGCGAGGCGGCCGCCCGGTCTGAGGAGCAGCTCTGCGGCGGCAAGGCCGCGCACGAGCTCGCCGAGTTCGTCGTTGACCGCGATGCGCAAGGCCTGGAAGGCGCGCGTCGCCGGGTGGGTCATCTCGCCGCGCCGAGACGGCGCGATGCGGGCGATGAGCCCGGCAAGATCGAGCGTAGAAGTGAAAGGCTTAGCCGTCCGGTCGGCGACTATGGCTCGAGCGATGCGGCGAGCGGCGCGCTCCTCGCCGAAATGAAACAGGATATCGGCGATCGTCGCCTCATCCTCGTCGCGCAGGATGTCGGCGGCCGAGCGTCCATGCGCCTCCATCCGCATGTCGAGAGGAGCGTCGAACCTGAGCGAAAAGCCGCGCGCCGCCTCGTCGAGCTGCATCGACGACACTCCGATGTCGAGCACGACCCCGTCCGCCGCCTCGACGCCGAGGCGCCTGGCGACGGCGTCGAGCTCGCCGAAGCGCGCTTCGGCGAGCCGTAGCCGGCCGGCGGACGAAGCCGCCAGCGCCGCGCCGGCGCGAATGGCCGAGGGGTCGCGGTCGATGGCGATGACGGTCGCGCCGCGATCGAGAAGCGCGCGTGTATAGCCGCCGGCTCCGAACGTGGCGTCGACATAGAGTCCGCCGGAGCGAGGGTCCAGCGCAGCCATCGCCTCGTGAAGCAGGACGGGAAGGTGGCCGAGTTCGGCCGGGGCGGCGCGGCTCATTGCGGCGTCTCGCCGGAAGCGAGAGCTTCGCGTTCGGCGCGCAAGCGCCGGACCCGCGCCCGCGCCTCTTCGAGATGCGTTTGAAAGCGGGCCGGCTCCCAGATCTGGAATTTGTGCCCCTGCCCCACGAACACCGCCTCGCCGTCGAGCCCCAATGCCGTCTTCAGACGCTCTTCGAAGAAAACCCGACCCTCCGCGTCGAGGCGCAAAATCTCGCTCATCCCGAGAAGCGCGGTCGCGAAGGCGTCGCGGGCGGGCGAATAGGACGGCATCGTCTGAAGGAGCGCGTCGATCTCGGCGATGAGCGCATGGCCGCCGCAGTCGAGCGCCGGCGCGTCGAGCGACGGATAGGCGTACACCCCGGCAAAGCCATCCTTCGCCAGCACCTGACGGAACGCGGACGGAATCGAGATTCGCCCCTTGGCGTCGAAGCGATGGATGAAGTGGGACAGAAATCGATCCACCACGCGGGCCTTCGGCGCGCGGGCGGGCGTTCGCCGGGCGCATCTCGGCGTCCGGCGACTGCGCCTGCGCGCGGTCAGTTGACGGGATGGCGTGGGATAGCATGGGACCCCATGGGCGTCAATGAATCCGAGGGGATTCCCGCCCGCGGGACGCCCCCGCCCGACATTAGGGGTTGTTAAGGTTAATCTTCCGTTAGGGCGTGGGATTTCGGCGCCAGTTTCAGCCGGAGGCGATCCAATCGAGATAAGCCCCGACCTTCTCCCACTCGCCGCGCCGGACGGTCATCGCGACATAGCCGTCGGGACGCACCAGCCATATCCCATCGTCCGCGAACGGCGCCCGGGTCTCGGCCTCCAGGAGATCGGCGTGGCGGGCGATCAGCCCGGCGCTTCCCCCGTCAGTCTCCCCGAATATCGCAAACCGCGGCCTGTCGCCCGACCCCACGCGATGGCCGGCGGCGCTGAGCGGCGCCCGCTCGCCGGCGGCTGGCCCGGAATGACCATGTGCCTCTGCTATCGTCAAGGGACCATGAGGATAGCCGATCGACAATTCCGACATCGCATTCGTCATCGCCCGGCGCACCGGCGAGAGACCAAACAGCAACGACGCGAGATGGTTGCGAATCCCCTGCGCCAGGCCGCTTTTCAGCACAGCGATCGTGGTCAGGCGGTCGGCGGCGGCCACCACCTGACGGCCGACCTCACTGCGCTCGGCGCTGTAGCTCATGAGCAGCGGCTCCGGGTTGGCGACGCCGCGGCAAACGAGCGCCAGCTTCCAGGCGAGATTCACGGCGTCCTGCATGCCGGTGTTCATGCCCTGCCCGCCGGCGGGGCTGTGGACGTGGGCGGCGTCGCCAGCAAGGAACACCCGCCCGGCGCGATAGGCGGCGACGATGCGCTCGTTGATCGTGAAGGAGGAGAGCCAGACCGGCGCGGACGCCCGTGCGCCGGCAGGTCCACGCTCATCGATGAGCGCCTGGACCTCCTCGAGCGTCGGTTCGCCCGGATGCGCGCCCGCCTCGGCTTGGGTGACATCGGCGATGATCCTATAGCGTCCGTTGGTGATGGGGAGCAGCAACAGCGGACCAGCTGCGTTCCAATAGATCTCCATTTCGTCCGGCGGCGCCGGGACGCCGGCGAGGTGAATGTCGGCGAGGACCCAGTTCGAGGGCAATGTCTCGCCCTCAAACTCCATGCCCAGGCCGTGGCGCACGGCGCTGTGCGCGCCGTCGCAGCCGATCATCCAGTCGACGTCGAGCGTCTCCTCGCTCCCGTCCGGGCGACGCAGGAAGGCGGTGACCGCATCTTCGTCGCCGACGAATCGCGTCAATTCGACTTCCCGCTCGACCTGCACGCCGAGCGAATTCAAATATTGCTCCAACAGACGTTCAGTGTCGCTCTGCGGGAGCATCAGCGCGTAGGGGTGCGGCGTCTCGAGGCCGTCCAGATTGACGTGGGCGATTCGCGCGCTGCCGGCGATGATGTCGGCGCCGTGCGCCTTGAAGCCCGCCTCGACGAACGCCGCGCCGCAACCCATGCGATCGATCAGCTCCAGTGTGCGGCTCCAAAGCACGATAGCCTTCGACTTGTCGGTTCGCGCCGCCGCCTTGTCGACGATCCGGACGCTGACCCCGTAACGCGCCAGTTCGGCCGCCATGGTCAGTCCCACGGGCCAGCGCCGACGACGAGCGCCTGAGGTTTCATCGAACGAGCTCCAGAGTTGCGGGACGCCAGGGCTCCCCATTATCACCTGCGCGCGGCGCAGGCTTGTCGGGCGTCTATCGCGTCATGGAGGAACTACGCAATGGAAGGGCTCAGGGGCAGAACCGCTCTCGTCACCGGCGCCGCCGGCGGCATCGGTTCGACCGTCTGCGAGGCGCTATTGGAGAGCGGATGTCGGGTGGTCCTTCACGATCTGGCGGCGTCCGGCGGGACGGAAAAGGCGCGTTCGCTCTGCCGAAGGTTCGGCGAGGGGCGTGCGATCTTCGCCTCCGGCGATCTGAGCGACTTGCCGCGCCTCAAACGTGAGAGCGAGGCGCTCGCCGCCGAGTTCGACGGATTCGACTTTCTCGTCAACAACGCGGCGATCGATCCCGTGGCGCCGATTGAATCCTATTCGCTCGAAGAATTCCTTGCGGTTCAGACGATCAACGCTCACGCTGCGTTCGTGCTCTGCCAGGCGCTCGCGCCGCACATGAAGCGCAAGCGCGCAGGCAGCATCGTCAATGTGATGAGCGTCATTCTCTCGGGAGGCTGGGCCGAGAAGGTGCCTTACGCGACGTCGAAAGGAGCGCTGCTCGGCCTCACCCGGTCGCTCGCGCGCGAGCTTGGTCCGCATAATATCAGGGTCAACGCGGTGAGCCCGGGCGCCATTCCAACTGCGCTCGAGCACAAGCACTACCGAAATGACCGCGCAGCCTTCGATCAATCGGTCATCAGCAGGCAATCCCTGCCGTTCCGCTCGGATATCCGCGACCTCGCCGACGCCGTCCTCTACCTGCTTTCGCCCCTGAGCCGGTTCATCACCGGGCAGGAGCTGCACGTGAACGGCGGCATGTACATGGGCTGATAGGGAGAATACGCAAAGGCGCCCATAGACAGTCCATTCCGGTTCGCCCATTCTGGGCGCCTTCCGTAAGGAAGGGGATCCACAGAAAGGTTGGGGAGCGATTCGATGGTTAAGACGTTCGCCGCAATCGGCCTCGGGGCCGTCATGGTCCTTTCGCCTCTGGCCGCAATCGCTCAGTCCGACCAGCCGGCTCAGCCCATGCAGGTGGCCCAGGCCGCTCCCGCGGCGACGAGCAACTCAGCCCACGCCGGCGGCGGCGGGTCGCACAGAAGGCATTTGCGCCACCGCAGCAACCAGAGCAAGGAAAGGGCGCGCGCGGGCGCGGAACATATGCGCCACATGAGGACGGGAACGGCGCCTAAGAGCTGATCGGCCGAAACGCCAGGCGTCGACCGCGAGAGCGAGGGACCTCACCCGCGCTCGCGAAAAACCAGTTCTTCGGCGCCGGCGCTTGGCGGCGGGAAATTGATTGGTTGCGCGACGAATTTGACGTCCCGCGATCCCTTGTCGAATGCCCTCGGTTTCGTTTCCATCGCTCCGCCCTCCGCGTCCGGGCGCAATTGATAGCGACGCTCGATGACGCTTTGGCGACGGCAGCAGCGCGCGACAGCGCAACGACGTTAGGCGTTGTCGCCGCCAGTCGAGGTTGCGCCCCGCGACGGCGCCGCTTGCCCGCCCCAGGTCCAGTTTTTGATCTCCGGCATGTCGTCGCCGTAGCGGCGCACGTAGGCGTGGTGGTCCATGAGCTTGTCGCGAAGCGCCTGCTTCGCGTAAGCCGCGCGCGCGGCGAGACCGGGCACGCGGTCGATGACGTCCATGACCAGATGAAAACGGTCGAGGTCGTTGAGCACGCACATGTCGAACGGCGTGGTGGTCGTGCCCTCTTCCTTGTAGCCGCGAACGTGGATGTTGTCGTGGCCGTGGCGGCGATAGGTCAGCCGGTGAATGAGCCACGGATAGCCGTGGAACGCGAAGATGATCGGCTTGTCGGTGGTGAACAACGCATCGAAGTCGCGGTCGTTGAGCCCGTGCGGATGCTCGCTCGGCGGCTGGAGGCGCATCAGGTCGACGATATTGATCACCCGCACCTTGAGATCGGGGGCGTGGAGATGAAGGAGATCGACGGCGGCGAGAATTTCGAGCGTCGGAACGTCGCCGCAGCAGGCCATCACGACGTCGGGCTCGCCGCCCTTGTCGTTGCTCGCCCATTCCCAAATCCCTAAGCCCGCCGTGCAGTGCTTGATCGCCTCATCGATGGTCAGCCATTGGGGCGAGGGTTGTTTGCCGGCGACGATGACGTTCACGTAGTTGCGGCTCTTCAGGCAATGGTCGGTGACCGAAAGCAGGCAATTCGCGTCCGGCGGCAGATAGACGCGAACGACCTCGGCCTTCTTGTTGGTCACGTGGTCGATGAAGCCGGGATCCTGATGGGAGAAGCCGTTGTGATCCTGCCGCCAGACATGGCTGGACAAGAGGTAGTTTAGCGAGGCAATCGGGCGGCGCCACTCGATGCCGTTGCAGACCTTCAGCCATTTTGCGTGCTGGTTGAACATCGAATCGATGATGTGGATGAAGGCCTCGTAGCAGGAGAAGAAGCCGTGCCGGCCGGTCAGGAGATAGCCTTCGAGCCAGCCCTGGCACTGGTGCTCGGAGAGCATCTCCATCACCCGGCCGTCGGGGGCGAGATGGTCATCGTAAGACAGGGTCTCAGCGACCCACACGCGGTTCGTGACCTCGAGCACGTCCTGCCAGCGGTTGGAATTGTTCTCGTCCGGGCTGAAGAGGCGGAAGTTGCGCTGCTCGAGATTGAGCTTCATCACGTCGCGCAGGAAATCGCCCATGACCCTTGTCGCCTCGGCGGTCGAAGCGCCCGGCGCGGGGACGCCGACCGCATAGTCGCAGAAGTCGGGCAGTCTCAAGTCGTGCAACAGCGCGCCGCCGTTGGCGTGCGGATTGGCGCTCATCCGGCGCGTTCCGGTCGGCGGCAGCGCAGCGAGCTCGGGGATCAGGCGGCCGTTGGCGTCGAACAGCTCCTCCGGACGGTAGCTTTTCATCCAGTTCTCGAGGATGCGGACGTGCTCGGGATGGCCGCGCATCGCGCTCATCGGCACCTGATGCGAGCGCCAGTAGCCCTCCTCCCGCTTGCCGTCGATCTCCTTGGGACAGGTCCAGCCCTTGGGCGTGCGCATGACGATCATCGGCCACACCGGCCGCTTGGAGAAGCCGTTGCGCCGCGCGTCCTCCTGGATGCGGCGGATGTCGCGCAGGACGGCTTCCAGCGTCTTCGCCATCAGCTGATGCATCGTCGCCGGATCGTCGCCTTCGACGAAATGCGGAAGATAGCCATAGCCGCGCATCAGATGGTCGAGCTCGTCGTGGGGGATGCGCGCGAGCACCGTCGGATTGGCGATCTTGTAGCCGTTGAGGTGGAGGATCGGCAGGACCGCGCCGTCGCTGACCGGATTGAGGAACTTGTTCGAATGCCAGCTCGTGGCGAGCGGCCCGGTCTCGGCCTCGCCGTCGCCGATGACGCAAGCGGCGATGAGGCCCGGGTTGTCGAACGCGGCGCCATAAGCGTGCGACATCGAATAGCCGAGTTCGCCGCCCTCGTGGATCGAGCCGGGCGTCTCGGGCGCGACGTGGCTCGGAATCCCTCCCGGGAACGAGAACTGGGTGAAGAGGCGCTTCATGCCCGCTTCGTCCTCAGAGACGTTCGGATAGACTTCGCTGTAGGTCCCCTCAAGATAGGCGTTGGCGACGATCCCGGGGCCGCCGTGGCCGGGGCCGATGACGTAGATCATGTCGAGGTCGTGCTTCCTGATCAGCCGGTTGAGGTGGGCGTAGATGAAATTCAAGCCAGGGGTAGTTCCCCAATGGCCGAGAAGGCGCGGCTTAATGTGCTCCTCCTTGAGCGGCTCGCGCAGCAGCGGATTGTCGAAGAGATAGATCTCACCGACGGAGAGATAGTTGGCGGCGCGCCAATAGGCGTCGATGAGCGCGGCTTCCTTTGCCGACAATGCGGTTGGTGACTTGACTTTAGCGGCCATGGCATGCCTTCCGGATGTGAGCTTGGGCGGTTGTCCAGGCCAGAGTCTCCCCGATCGATGACAATTGAGCAACACCCCGGCCGCGCGGTTGACCGCGGGCGCGGGATGGATGGCGAACCCTTCCGCCCAGATCCTCCCGCCGGACGACAATCGGACAACCGCCTCGCGTCGCCGTCGCGCCTGGCTCAGAGGATCACCCTAGCCGTGGTCCGGGCGGGGGAGTAGACTTGATCGGGCGCCCGCAGAATCAGCGAAATCCGCCAAAGACAACGCATGGATGCGCAAGCCATTCCGCTGAGGACGACGGGAAGGCGGTTCGTCCGGACGGTCGGGATATTCGCCCGTTCCGAGGCCGGTGGAAGGGCCAAGCTCATTTTCGCCGGGATCGTGCTCCTGCTCTGCGCCGCCAACGCGCTCAACGTCGCCAATAGCTTCGTCGGCCGGAACTTCATGACCGCGATCGCTGACCGCAACATGTCCGGCTTCGTCAGCCAGGCTTTCCTGTATGTCGGCGTCTTCGCCGCCTCGACCCTCGTCGCCGTGTTCGCGCGCTTCGGAGAGGAACGGCTCGGCCTTTTGTGGCGCGGCGCCATGACGCGCGGGATCGTGAACCGTTACCTCGCCGACGGGAACTATCAGCGGCTCAACGCCGCGGACGGGATCGCCAATCCGGACCAGCGCATCTCCGAAGACGTCCGCGCCTTCACCGTTACGACGCTCTCCTTCACGTTGATGGCGCTCAACAGCGCGCTCACGATCTTCGCGTTCTCCGAAGTCTTATGGACCATAAGCCCGCTCCTATTCGGGGTCGCCGTGCTTTACGCCGCGGGCGGCTCGCTGTTCACGATTGTGCTCGGACGCCCGCTGATCCGACTGAACTACGATCAGCTCGACAAGGAAGCGAACTTCCGCTCCGAGCTTATTCACGTCCGGGACAATTCAGAAGCCATCATGCAGGCGCGAGACGAGGAGTTGCAAACGGCTCGGCTGCTTTCCCGGCTCGACGATCCCGTCGGCAATTTCCGCAGGATCACCTCGGTCAACCGCAACGTCGGGTTCTTCACCACCGGCTACAATTGGCTGATCCAGATGATCCCCGCCCTCATCATCGCGCCCGCCTTCATCGAAGGGAAAATCGAGTTCGGCGTGATCACCCAGTCGGCCATGGCATTCACAGCTCTCGTTGCAGCCTTCTCCCTCGTCGTGACCCAATTCCAGTCGCTGTCGAGCTTCGCTGCGGTCATAGCTCGACTGAGCGCGCTCGCCGAGGCAATCGGACAGACAGGCGATCCGCGGCCGAACGAGGCAGGGGCCGGGGGCCGATGAATTGAGCATCTGCTCGCGCCGCGGCCGGCGCCGGCCGAGGTTTCCCATTGCAACAGGCCGGAATCTCCGCTCAAACTGGCCGTCGCGCGCTCGAGCCGGAGGTAAGTATCCCCCGGCAAAGCCGGGGGCTTTAGGATGAGAGCCGCTCAAAGCGGCTGAAGACGCCGCTGACGCGGCTTCAACGGGAGGGGCGACGGATAGCTCTATTCCCGCGGAACGGCAAAATCCGAGGTTGCCGTTTCGCCAAACTCGCACGCGACCAAGTGACGACGCCGGTTGATGGGGCAGATCCTATCTTGCAATTCCGTTTCGCCCCTCCTCTCGGGTTAGAAGTGGCACAGATCAAGAGAGACTGTCCGAAACGTCAAACTGCTACTGCCACCCCGGCATAGCCGGGGGGTCTCCCGCTTACGCTAGCGACGAAGAGCGCCAATCCAGGGAGGACATGACCCATGCTGACACGACGCGCGTTCGCCGCTTGCGCCTTGTGCGCGGCGACAGGCTTTCTCGCAACCGGGGTCGAGGCGCAAACCCCAGGGTTGAAACGGACGCTGCTCAAGCAGATCGATGGGCCGGTCGACGGCTATGTCACCGTCGAGATGAAAGTCGAGATCGAGCCCGGCGCCGCGATTGCGCGCCATACCCATCCGGGGATCGAAACGGGCTATGTCGCGGAGGGCGGGACCGAGCTCACCATCGACGGCCAGGGCGCGCTCGATCTCAAGCCGGGCGACGGATTCCAGGTGCCGACCGGCACGCCGCACGGGGGCATGAATGGGCCGGCAAAGACGGTTGTCATTTCCACCTACGTGGTCGAGAAGGGCAAGCCGCTCGCTTCGCCCGCGTGAGCCGACAAAGGAAGAGACATGTCCGCCGCCCCGCCGATGCATGCCGACAATGCCGCCCAGGTCGAATACTGGAACCGCACTGCCGGACAGCGATGGACGGACCGCCAGGAGGAGCAGGACCTGGTGCTGCGCCCGGTTTCCGATCGGCTCATCGCCGCGGCGGACGCGACGCCGGGCCAGCGGGTCATCGACATCGGCTGCGGCTGCGGCGACACGACGATCGACTTCGCGGCCCGGGTCAGCCCGGGAGGCGAAGTGGTGGGGCTCGACATTTCGGAGCCGATGCTCAAGCGCGCCCGCGAGCGCGCGCCAAAGAGCCTGCCTGTCCGGTTCGTTCTCGCCGACGCCACGGTCTACGATTTCGAGCCCGAATGGGCCGATCTCGCGGTGTCGCGATTCGGCGTCATGTTCTTCGCCGATCCGGCGCGCTCCTTCGCCAATCTGCGCCGGGGCCTCAAACCCGGCGCACGGCTGGTCTTCGCCTGCTGGCGCGAGGCAAAGCAAAATCCGTGGATGATCATCCCGCTGCGCGAAGCCAAGAAGCATGCCCCGCCCCTGCCCGAGACGAACCCGGAAGATCCGGGCCCGTTCGCCTTCGCCGACGATGGGCGCGTGCGGCGCGTCTTGAGCGCCGCCGGCTTCGCCGAGATCGTCGTGGCCCCGCAGGATCTCGATCTCGACCTCGCCATCGGCCGCGGACTGGACGCCGCCGTCGCCGGCGCGCTCGGGATCGGCCCGACCAGCCGCATCCTTGACGGCCAGCCGGAAGCGGTTCGCGCCGCCGCGGCCGCGGACATCCGCAAGGCGTTCGCCGATCGCGCCAAGGGCGACAGCGTGCCGCTCGGCGCGGCGATCTGGATCGTCACGGCGACGAATCCGGCCCAATAGGCGCGCGAATACAACTCAAGCACGAATCTCTTTCAAGTAAATGCAAGCCGCTGAAAATAAAAGAAAGCAAAACTGCTTTCGTTTGTTTTCATCTATTTTTCGGAATCGGGACTTTTCAAAGGGTTACGGGCGAAAAAATTAAAAAATTCCTCTCCATTTCGGCTCGCGTCTGGGTTGTGTGAACATCTCAAACAGCGGCGGCTTCCCGCCCCTCGTCCGGTCATTGCGAGGGGCGGATCGTTTCGGCGAACACCAATCTATACCACACATTTCTGATTTAGGGAAGTCATTAGCGTAAAAAAATTTGCGCTGGGGGTCGAGTTGCCGCGCGCCCGAGGCTAGCCGTCCTGTCCGCGAAGAAACGCCCGCATGTGGAAGCTCGCCTGCTCGGGTCCATAGGCGTGCTCGGCGCCGACCGGGCAGACGCGCCTCGCCCGGCATCCAAGCTCCATGCAATCCGCTCCGGCCGGGCTTTTCAAATGGCCGACGCAGGCGGCTACGTCGTAGCCGGCCGGCGAGAATGCGCCAACGGGACAGGCGCAGAGGCACGGGCGCTCGACGCAGGTTTCGCACGGACTCGGCGCCGCTTCCGGTTCCGAAATGGCGAGCGCTTCGCTGAACCCAAGCGCCCCGCGGTAGCTGTGCCAAAGCCCATAAACGGGATGGATCAAGACGCCGATCGGCGAGGGATGAACGGATTCCGCGCGCCGCGCCCATTGCTGGAAGGGCCAGAACGGCGGCCCGCCGAAGGGGAAGAACGCGAGCGCGCCGAGGTCGCGCGCCACCGCTTCGATGACGCGCCGGCTCCAGCGGTCGACCGGATGACCGGCGCCGTCGGCGGCCTCGCCGCTCGCGGCGAACGCGTCCCACCCGTCGCGGCCGGCCATGCCGGCGAGCACGATCGTGCGGACGCCGGCAAGCGCGCCGCGCCGCTCTTCGTCGGAGAGGAGGAAGGCGCCGCGGGGAACGAGGCCGGTTCGCGCGACGGCGGATAACACAGTCTCAAGCCCTGAGCCCCTCATGAGGATCGTCTTGCTCGTTCGCCGTGCCGCGTCATCGATCTTACACGCATGTTGGTCATAATAGTTTAGATACGAACCATCTTGCTTCGAGCCTCCGCATGGCGCAAAGCTCACGGGCAGCGCGCCCGGACTGCGCGGCGCCCGGAACAATCCGGCGCTGGTCGCGTTTCATTGGTTGACGCGCCCCATCACTGCCCCAGCCCGGGCGCCGATTTGCCCCGCGGTCGAGCCTCCCACCGTGCTCACGCGGGGCTTTTTTTGCGGGGCGGTCGGCGGCGCCCGCGATTTCGACCTGCCCGACGAATATCGTCATCTTCGAATTGCTGGAACAAAGGCGGCCGTCTGGGGTTTATGTCGGCTGGCATTGCGAATTCGCGCCAAGCGGTCAACGAGGACAGATTATGAAGATCGGAACCGTGAGGTGGTTTAATCCTAAAAAGGGCTATGGATTTATCCATCCTGACGACGGCAGTCCTAATATCCTCGTTCACAGGTCCGCCGTCGAGAGCGCCGGTATGAGCGACCTCACGGGGGGCCAGAGGATCATTTTTGGAATTCAACGAAACGAGCGGACCGGGGATATCTCCGCCGTGT
This sequence comes from uncultured Alphaproteobacteria bacterium, assembly GCA_963765375.1. Taxonomy (GTDB): domain Bacteria; phylum Pseudomonadota; class Alphaproteobacteria; order Rhizobiales; family Beijerinckiaceae; genus Roseiarcus. Next base: position 64,293 of record CAVXVZ010000002.1, read on the forward strand.
CGTTGAAAGAGCTGACGCCCACAACGACAAGGCATCGCGATCTCGATCTCGCCGCCACGAATCCTTTCGACGTCATTTCTGCCTTCATCGTCTCCGCAATATCGCCGCGCTTGCGGCCGTGAGTGGGACGCCGTGACCTCCCTCGAACGCGCGTTTCAATTGGTCCGGGCAAGTTTCAGGACTCTCGGAAATCCGTAAAGCGCTCCATCGTGAAGGATATTACGAAAATCAGATCGAAGGGCCCGCTCTGCAAAGGCGACTGGCCGGGCTGATCAAAACTGCACGCGACCGCCTCCACACAATCAAATGATTGGGTGGACGGCCGCAACATTGCAAAATTTCGCATGAAGCGTCCGCTGGTCAAGGGCGAGACGCCAAGCCCCTACCAGCGGGTCGCGGTTGCGGCGGACTCCGGCAACGGCATCAGCGCCGCGTGGACTTCGGCAAATATGTCTTCGCCGTGAGGCGGCGGCCGCCGTGAGGACTCACGCATCCGGCCCGGATTCACGCAACCACGAGGCCAAGATGCTCCTCCATCGGCCCAAAATCGCGGTCGTCATGGAGCAATGAACAGCGACGTTCGATGCAAAAGGCGCCGATGATGATGTCCGCGGTCTTGCGGATCGTGACGCCGAGGTCTCTCAGTTTGCGATGGTTCCGGGCGACTCGTGGAGCGAGATCGGCGTCGAGAAGCGGCACGACATCGAAGCGTCGCAAGCCGCGTTCGATGCGCGCCGCCTTTGCTTCGTCCCGGGCTCCCTGAAGAACCTCGAGCAGAATGAGGTCGCCGACCAGTATCGGTTCGCGGCCGGCCGCAGCTTCGAGCTTGGCGGTCGCCACAGTCCACGACCCTCGAAGGTGGGCGATCCAGACCGAGCTGTCGACGAGAATCACTGCGAGGGGCCGTCCTGGCGCATCTCGTCGAGGTCGCCTTCCCAGCCCAATCCCCTGAGCGCCTTCAGCGCCTGGGCCTGCTTGCGGACCCGAACCAATAGCCGCAGCCCCTCTTCCACGACCGCTCGTTTGGTCGAGAGGCCGGTGAGCCTGATGGCCTGAGCCATCAGCTTGTCGTCGATCTCGATATTGGTGCGCATGGAGTCGGTTCGCACACGTGTGTATAAACTGCAAACCTATACACGTTGCCGCGCGCTGACCTCTATTTCGCCCTGAGCGCCTCGACCCCCGGCAGCGCCTTGCCTTCCATCCACTCGAGGAACGCGCCGCCGGCGGCTGAGACGTAGGTGAAATCGCCGGCGACCCTGGCCTCATTGAGCGCGGCGACCGTGTCGCCGCCGCCCGCGACCGACTTCAATTTGCCCGCCTTGGTCAGCGACGCCGCGGTTTTGGCGATCGCCATCGTGGCGGCGTCGAAGGGCGGGGTCTCGAACGCGCCGAACGGGCCGTTCCAGACCAGGGTCTTGATCCGGTTCAAGACGTCCGCGACGGCGGCGACGGACTTCGGCCCGATATCGAGGATCATCTCGTCCTCGGCGACATCGTCGACGTCGACGACGCGAGCGGCCGCATGGGCCTTGAGCTCCTTGGCGACCGTCGCGTCGACCGGCAGCAGGATGCGGCATTTGGCCTTGGCCGCCGCCGCCACGATCGCGCGCGCGGTGTCGGCCAGATCCTTCTCGCACAGCGACGTGCCGACATGCTTGCCCTCGGCGAACAGGAAGGTGTTGGCCATGCCGCCGCCGATGATGAGCACGTCGACCTTTTTGACCAGGTTGCCGAGCAGCTCGAGCTTCGTCGAAACCTTGGCCCCGCCGACGATCGCCGCGACCGGCCGCGCCGGATCGCCGAGCACAAGCGACAGCGCTTCCAGCTCCTTCTGCATCGCCCGCCCCACATGGGCCGGGAGCTTCCTTGCCAGGCCCTCGGTGGTGGCGTGCGCGCGGTGGGCGGCGGAGAAGGCGTCGTTGACATAGATGTCGCCGAGCTTCGCGAGCTCTTCGACATGGGCCGGATCGTTCTTCTCCTCGCCCTTATGGAATCGGGTGTTCTCGAGCAGCAAGATGTCGCCGTTCCTCATCGTCCCGATCGCGTCGGCGGCCATTTCGCCAATGCAGTCGCCGACGAAGCCGACCGGCCGCCCGATGACCTCGGCGACCGCCTCGGCGACCGGCCGCAGCGAATTGGCTTCGTCCGGACCGCCCTTCGGGCGCCCGAAATGCGCGAGCAGGATCACCTTGCCGCCCTTGTCGGCGATCTCCTTCATCGTCTCCGCGACGCGCTCGATGCGCGTCTTGTCGGTGACGCGGCCATTCTCGGTCGGCACGTTGAGGTCGACGCGCAGCAGCACGCGCTTGCCGGCGACGTCGGCGTCGTCGAGGGTGCGGAATGGGTTTGTCATGGGTCAGCGCCTCTTACGCTTCCGGCGCCGGCGACGCGTCCCGTCGCCGTCCCGTTCCGTCATGCCCGCGGAAGCGGGCATCCAGTTCAACCGCGTCCGTTCAACCGGAGTCTTCGGCGAAGCGACTCTGGACCCCCGCTGTTGCGGGGGTGACATCAAGTCCTCAAATCAGCTTCGCCATCGCGACCGCGGTGTCCGCCATGCGGTTCGAGAAGCCCCATTCGTTGTCGTACCAGGACAGCACGCGGACGAAATTGCCGTCGATGACCTTGGTCTGATCGAGATGGAAGACCGACGACCGGTCGTCGTGGTTGAAATCGCTCGAGACGTTGGGCTGGTCGGTATAGCCTAGGATGCCCTTGAGCGGGCCATTGCCGTCCGCGGTCGTCTTGATCGCATTGTTGATCTCCTCCGGGTTGGTCTTGCGCTTGGCGACGAACTTGAGGTCGACCACCGACACGTTCGGCGTCGGCACCCGGATCGCCGAACCGTCGAGCTTGCCCTTGAGCTCGGGCAGGACGAGGCCGACCGCCTTGGCCGCGCCGGTCGTGGTCGGGATCATCGACAGCGCCGCGCCGCGGGCGCGGTAGAGATCCTTGTGCAGCGTGTCGAGCGTCGGCTGGTCGCCGGTGTAGGAGTGGATCGTCGTCATGAAGCCGTGCTCGATGCCGATCGCGTCGTTGAGCACTTTCGCGACCGGAGCGAGGCAATTGGTGGTGCAGGACGCGTTGGAGACGATGAGGTCATCCTTGGTCAGCTTGTCGTTGTTGACGCCATAGACGACCGTCAGGTCCGCGCCTTCGGCCGGGGCTGAAATGAGAACCTTTTTCGCGCCCGCCTTGAGGTGGGCCGCGGCCTTCTCGCGGGCGGTGAAGATGCCGGTGCATTCGAGCGCGACGTCGACGCCCAGCGCCTTGTGCGGAAGTTCGGCCGGATCCCTGATGGCGGTGACCTTTATCTTCTGGCCGTCGACGATCATCGTGTCGCCCTCGACCTTGACCTCGTGCGGAAAGCGGCCGTGGACGCTGTCGAAGCGCAAAAGGTGGGCGTTGGTCTCGATCGGTCCCAGATCGTTGATGGCGACGACCTCGATGTCCTTGCGGCCGGACTCCAGAATTGCGCGCAGCACCAGCCGCCCGATCCGGCCGAAGCCATTGATCGCTACCTTGGCAACCATCGCAATATCTCCTCTCGCGCCGAGCCCGCCGCATAGCGGCCGACGTCCCGCAATTTAAAGCGCTGAAGCTGGGCTTAATGTCCGATCCCCATCCGAAAGTCTAGGCGAATCGACGCCTGCGGCAACTCGCCGGCCCGATGCGGCGCCCTAGGCGGCGGCCCAAACCTGGACCATCCGGGGAAGCGCGACCAGCGTGGAGCGGTCATCGGCGAAAGCGTTGAGCCGCTGGGTGATCGCGTCGATCTCGCTCGCCTCGGCGAGGCCGTAGCGCAGCAGGGATCCGCGGATCATCTCCATTGTGACGGCGGTCAGCCGCTTCTCGGGCCCGGCGGCGTGGACGGGTTGGAACACCCGCCAGCGCGCCGAAAGCCCGGCCGCGAGCGCGACCGCCGGCAGGCGGCGGCCGAGGTTTGCATCGCCTCCACCGCGGCGCACCGCTTCCGTATAGAGCGCCTGATAGCGGTCTTGCGCCGCATCGGCGGGAAAACAGTAGGCGCCGGACATGTCGATATCCTCGACCGCGATCCGTCCGCCCGGCGCGAGCATGGCCTTGAGCCGGCCGAAGACCTCTTCGGGCTCGCTCACATGCGACAGAAGAAAGCGGGCGTGGATGAAGGAGAACGGGCCGCCGTCGAAGCGATGCGCGTCGGCGGTTTGGAATTCAACCATCCGGGCGCCTGCTTTCCGCGCGTCCTCGCGCGCAAGCTCGAGCACATGCGGATCGAAATCGATGCCGAGAACATGACCCTCGGACCCGACGATCTCAGCCATGTCGAGCGCGACATGACCGCCCCCGCAGCCAACATCGAGGACCCGGTCGCCGCGCTTGAGCCCGGCGTCTTCGAGCAGCCGCCGGGTTGTCTCGCGCATGATGTCGGAGAGCAGGTCGAGCCGCCGCTTTCCGTCCTCGCCGCCGGCGATCACATAGGCGTGCGGCGCGGCGCCGCTCCGACTGGCCAAGCTCCTGCTCCCCTCAAAAACGCAAGCCCGCGGGCGGAAACCCGCGTCGAGGCGGGGCCTATGACCCGCGCAAAGGCGCTCAGGCCTTGAGCCGGCTGAGCGCCGCTTCGACCACCGCTTCGGGCGTGATCCCGAAATGCTGGAAGACCGCCTTATACGGCCCGCTTTCGCCGAAGCTGTGCATGCCGATGAACGGCCCGTCGCCGATGATCGCGTCCCATCCAAACCTCACCGCCGCCTCGACCCCGACCTTAACCTTGGCTGAGCCGATCACCGAGCGGCGATAGTCCTCCGGCTGTTCGAAGAACACCGGGAAGCAGGGCAACGACACGACCCGGGCGGCGACGCCCTTCTCCTTCAATTGCGCCTGCGCGGCGACGGCGAGAGACACTTCGGAGCCGGAGGCGAAGATCGACACCTGGGCCTCTCCCGTAGCTGGCGAAATCTCGTAGCCGCCGCGCGCGCACAGGTTTTCCGCGACATGGGTGGTCCGCAAGGCCGGCAGGCCTTGCCGGGTCAGCGCGAGGATCGAGGGCGAATGCTCGCGCTTGAGCGCCGCCTGCCAGCACTCGACGGTCTCGACGCTGTCGGCCGGGCGCCAGATATAGAAGTTCGGCATCGCCCGCATCGCCGCCAGATGCTCGACCGGCTGATGGGTCGGGCCGTCCTCCCCGAGGCCGATCGAGTCGTGGGTGAACACATGCGTGACCCTGATTTTCATCAGCGCGGCGATTCTCAGCGAAGGACGGCAATAGTCGGTGAAGCAGAAGAACGACGCCCCGGAAGGGATGAAGCCGCCGTGCACGGCGATGCCATTGCACGCCGCCGCCATCCCGTGCTCGCGGATGCCAAAGTGGATGTAGCGGCCGGAGAAGTCGTCGGGCGTGATTTCCTTCTCGTCCTTGAACTTGGTGTTGTTGGACGGGGTCAGGTCGGCCGAGCTGGTGATAAGCTCCGGCACGGCGGCCCCAATGACGTCGAGCGCCGCCTGGCCCGCCTTGCGGGTCGCGAGCTCCGGCTTTTCCTCGGCGAGCTTCTTCTTATAGGCGTCGATGACGCTATCGAGGTCTTTCGGCAGTTCACCCCGCTGGCGCCGCTCGAACTCGGCCCGCTGGTCGGGCGCGAGCTTGGCCAGCGCGGTCCGCCACTCCTCGCTCTTCGCTTTGCCCTTGGCCCCGGCCGCGCGCCAGGCGGCCAGAATGTCATCCGGAATGACGAACGGGTCATACGCCCAGCTCAGCGCCTTGCGCGCCCCGGCGACCTCGGACGCTCCCTGCGCGTCGCTGTGCGCCTTGCTGGTTCCCGCATGGGTTGGCAGGCCGAAGCCGATCGTCGTCTTGCAGGCGATCATCGTCGGCCGGTCGGACTTCTGCGCCGCATGAATGGCGTCGAGGATCGCCGCCGGATCATGGCCGTCGATGTGGACCGAATTCCAGCCCGCCGACTGGAAGCGGGCGACCTGGTCGATGTTGTCGGCGAGGACCGGGACCTGCCCGTCGATCGAGATCCCGTTGTTGTCCCAGAAGACGATCAGCTTCTTGAGCTTGAGATGGCCGGCGATGCCGATCGCCTCCTGGCTCACCCCTTCCATCAAGTCGCCGTCGGAGGCGAGCACATAGGTATGGTGGTCGACGACGCCGGGAAAGCGCGCCGCCAGCATCCGCTCAGCGATCGCCATGCCGACCGCGGTCGCAATCCCCTGCCCGAGCGGGCCGGTCGTCGTCTCCACGCCGGGAGCGCACCAATATTCCGGATGCCCGGGCGTCCTCGATCCGACCTGCCGGAACTGCTTGATGTCGTCGATGCCGATTGCCTTGTCGCCGCCGACGCCGGTCAAATAGAGCAGGCTGTACAACAGCATGCAGCCGTGGCCGGCCGAAAGCACAAACCTGTCGCGGTCGGGCCAATGCGGGTCGGCTGGGTCGAACTTCAGGACGTCGCGCCAGAGAACCGTCGCGACGTCGGCCATGCCCATCGGCAGGCCGGGGTGGCCGCTCTTGGCTTTCTCCACCGCATCGAGGGCGAGAAAGCGGATCGCGTTCGCCATAGCGTCGTGAGATACGCTCGCAGCCATCGGGGTCTCCTCGTGGTTGTGACTTGGGGTCGACTTGGGGTCCTTGCGGCCCCAGGGCTCGGGACCGCGCCGAACGGCCCGCTGGGACGGGCGTCCATCCCTCAGATAGGGACCGGCGCAGGAACCTGTCAATTACTTGAACTCCTATTGCGACCGCGCGTTGACGCCCCGTTCAAGCATCGCGTAAACAAAGCGTGACAATGGACGGAAGCAAAACCTCCTTGGAAGCGGTTGAGAAATCGCTCAAACGTCTCGCCTCGGCGGTCGACGCGCTCGAGCTGGCGGCCGACCGGCGGATGCGTCACGACGATGCGCGCGCAACCGAGCAGGAAGAATACGCCCTGATGCAAGACGACCGCTCGCGGCTCGCGGTCGAACTCGACGCCGCGGCCGACCGGTCGCGGAAGCTCGAATCCGCCAACAGCGAAGCGGCGAAGCGGCTCGCCCATGCCGCCCAGGCGATCGAGGGCATTCTCGGCCGGCTGAAGCCGGAGGCGGACCCCTAGGACCTGGCTCAACAAGACCTGGCTCAAACGGAGAAGGCGCGCGACGCATGGCGCAGGTTTCGGTGACGATCGACGGCCGCAAGTATCGCCTCGCCTGCAACGAGGGCGAGGAAGCCCGCCTCGAGTCGCTGGCCGGCTTGATCGACGACAAGATCGGCGAAATGCGCAAGGAGTTCGGCGAGATCGGCGACCAGCGCCTCGTCATCATGGCGGCGCTCACCATCGCCGACAATCTTGCCGAATCCCGCGACGAGGCCGCCGCCGAGCGCAAGCGCTCCGACGCCGCCGAAGAGCGCGCCCGGGCCATCGCCTCAAGCCTCGACAAGCTCGGTTCGCGGCTCGATTCGCTCGCGCAGCGGCTCGCGGAGGCTTGAGCGGCCGGAACGGCGACAGGCGACCTCCCTCGCCTCCCGTCTTATGCGGGCTGGACATTTTTCCCGATTGCAGACCGGCGTTCGGCTGGATCTTCGCCGCCCATCAGCTCGGCGCGGCGGCGGCCGCGTTCGGCGCGGGCGTCTCGCGCACCGAGCTTTCGACCTATCTGCCGGCGCTCCATGTCGCCGGCGTCGCCTGGGTGATCGCGGCGGCGCTGGCGCCGTGCGTCCGGCCGCGAAGGCCCTGGCGGCGGCGCGAGACCGGGCTGTGGGTCGCGAATCACGGGAGCCGATGCTCTCCCCAATTTGCTCGCGAAGGCGACCGAAAGCCGGAACGCCGCGGGCCGCGATGGGGCTTTGCGCGAACTTTCCCCAGGAAGCTCGCCGAGGCGGCGCGCCGTCGAAAACCCCGGGGCCGGCCCTTTCCCCTGCCCCAGCCGCCTTCCTCAAGCCGGCGGCGAGGCGGACTTCGGCGGGGCCTCCGCTTCGTTCACAGGACTGTGACTAGACTGCATCCCGAATTTGTGATTCCCAGTCAGCGGGCCGCGCCGGATCCCCCGGTTTGCCGCACAGCAAAGCGGCCCAGCAGGCCCAGGCTTGATTGTGCTCGAGTTTGGGCCTGTGTGTCTATGGGCGAGGCGCTGCGACGCCGGAGAGCTTCAACCGTGAAGCGGTTGCGGCGATCCTGAGTCAAGCCTCGCCCCCCCAAACGCGCGGGCGAGCGCTAAACCTCACCGCCCCCGTCCGCCATCCTGCGCCGGTGTTCGACCATTCCGCCTGCGCGCGGGCGGCTTTTGATCCAGGCCAGCGCCTGGGCGGTCGAGTTCGACCTGGTCGTCGTGGCGCCCGGCGGGGAAGAGGGTGTGTCATGTCCGCGAAGGCGGGCATGCAGGGCGCGCTTCCGTTTCCGGGAGGAGGCCTGCCGCCCTTGGACCCCCGCTTTCGTGGGGGAGACAGTCGGCCGGCACAGTGGCCCGAATCCCCGGCCCGGCCCCACGATCGCTCGTCGCGCGACTGTAGGGCGCGGTCCATAGCCCGTCGGTAGACGGGCGTCCGCACGGACACCCTATGGACCGCGCCGAGGCCGGGTCCGCGACCCGGCCCTACAAGGACGAGTCCGCCTAACCCCTTCCCTCTCGCCGCGTGAGCCGCATCACCGCGCTCAAGGTCGCCTTGAGCGAAGCCGTCACGATGCTCGGGTCCATGCCGACCCCATGCAGCGTCCGGCCCTCGGCGTCCTGGATCTCGACATAGCTCGCCGCCGTCGCGTTCGCGCCGCGGCCGACCGCGTGCTCGTGATAGTCGATGAACGAGAACTCGACCTTGAACGCCTGCTTGAGCGCGTCGACGAAGGCGTCGATCGGGCCGTTGCCCTCGCCTTCGATCGTGAAGGTCGAGCCGTCGGCCTTGCGCAACGTCGCGACCAGCTCGCGATTGTCCGGGCTGGTCGGGACCGTTTGCTGCCTGATCAGCGCCATCGGCGCGTCGTCGAGCAGATAGGCGCGGCGGAACAGCGCCCAAAGCTCGGGCGAGGTCAGCTCCTTGCCGTCGGCGTCCATCCGCTCCTGGGCGATCTTCGAGAACTCGACCTGAAGCGAGCGCGGCAGGTCGAGCCCGTAATCGGCCCGCAGGATATAGGCCATGCCGCCCTTGCCGGACTGGCTGTTGATGCGGATCACCGCCTCGTAGTCGCGCCCGACGTCCTTCGGATCGATCGGCAGGTAAGGCACGAGAAACAGCGGATCGTTGCGCTTTTCCTGGGCTTCGAAGCCCTTCTTGATCGCGTCCTGATGCGAGCCGGAGAAGGCGGTGTAGACCAGTTCGCCGACGTAAGGGTGACGCTGATGCACCGGCAGTTGCGTGCAATGCTCGGCGATCTCCTTGATCGCGTTGACGTCACTGAGATCGAGATTGGGCTCGACCCCTTGGGTGAACAGGTTCAACGCCATGGTGACGATGTCGACGTTGCCGGTCCGCTCGCCGTTGCCGAACAAGGTGCCCTCGACCCGCTCGGCGCCGGCCATCAGCGCGAGCTCCGCCGCCGCGACCGCGGTGCCGCGATCGTTGTGGGGGTGGACCGAGAGGAGCACGCTCCCGCGCTCGGAGATATGGCGGCCGAACCATTCGAACTGGTCGGCGTAGGTGTTGGGCGTCGCCATTTCGACCGTCGCCGGAAGGTTGAGGATGAGCCGCTTTTCCGGCGTCGGCTTGATGACGTCCTTGACCGCCTCGCAGATGTCGAGGGCGAAATCGAGCTCGGTGCCGGTGAAGCTCTCGGGCGAGTACTCGAACTGAAAGTCCGTCGCCGGCGCGGCCTTCGCCAGCGCCTTGACCTGCTTTGCGGCGCTGACCGCGATCTCGCTCACGCCCTTGCGGTCGGTCTTGAACACGACCTCGCGCTGCAGCGTCGAGGTCGAGTTATAGAAGTGGACGATGACCTTCTTTGCTCCCTTGACCGTTTCGAACGTGCGCTCGATGAGCTCCGGGCGGCACTGGGTCAGAACCTGGATCGCGACGCCGTCGGGGATCGCGCCGCTCTCGATGATCGAGCGGACGAAATCGAAGTCGGTCTGGGAGGCCGAGGGAAAGGCGACCTCGATCTCCTTGAATCCCATGCCGGCGAGAAGGCGGAACATCCGGTTCTTGCGGTCGACGCCCATCGGCTCGATGAGCGCCTGATTGCCGTCGCGCAGGTCGACCGAGCACCAGATCGGCGCCTTCTCGATGACCCGCGACGGCCATTGGCGGTCGGGGAGGATGATTGGCGCATAGGCGCGATATTTCTGGATGGGCATCTTGTTCATGGCGGACCCTGGAAGCGGGACGGCGGCCCCGGCCGGAACGAGCCGGCCGCGAACGGCCTGTCAATTTTGAGAAAAGCGGAGGCGAATATATGCGTCCCGGCGCGTCTAGCGCGCCGGGCGGCTAAGGTTGAGGGTCGTCGACCACATTCGCATGAGGCTCCTTGAACCAGAGATCGGCTAGAAAATCAACCGCTGGATTGATTTGGCCCGCGCCTCACCCCCTCCGGGTCGCGCGCGGTCGCCATATGGGCGCGCCGGCTTTCCGTCGCAGACCCCGGTCGCGGCTTTCGAGGCCGGTGATGCATTGCGGCGATATTGCGCGTCTTCTCGTCCCGCTTGTTCCCTTGATAGCGGTAGTGGAAGACGATCGAGATCAGTCGTAGAAGCTGACGATGAAGCGATTGCGCGCCGCGTCGTGGATTAGGGGAGAACGGGAATGCGGGCGTTGCTGTGCGGCCGCCCAGGCGAAATCGCCATCACGGAACGTCCGCGACCCTCGCCCGGCCCGGGCGAGGTCCTGGTTAGGATCCGCCGCGCCGGGGTTTGCGGCACCGATCTCCACATATTCGAAGGCTCTCATCCATTCCTCGAATATCCGCGCGTCATCGGCCACGAATTGTCGGGCGAGGTGGCCGAGACCGGGCGCGGGTGCGCGATCACGGTCGGCCAGCAGGTTTACGTCATCCCCTATCTCGCTTGCGGCGTCTGCGTCGCCTGCCGGCGCGGCAAGACCAACTGCTGTCAGCGCATCGGCGTCCTGGGCGTGCACATCGACGGGGGCATGGCCGACTACGTCTGTGTCCCGGAAGCCAACGTGGCGCCGGCCGACGGAATCACCCTCGATCAGGCGGCGATGATCGAATTCCTGGCGATCGGCGCCCACGCGGTCCGCCGCGCCGGCCCCGGCGGGGAGGACCGCATACTCGTTGTCGGCGCAGGACCGATCGGCATCGGCTGCATGCTGTTCGGCAAGCTCACCGGCGGCTCGGTCACCGCGCTCGACATTCGCCAGGACCGGCTCGACTTCTGCCGCGGCCGGCTTGGCGTCGACCACGCGATCCCGGCGGGGGAGAACGCCGCCGAGGCGCTGTCGGCGCTCACTTCCGGAGACTTCTTCGACATCGTCATTGACGCGACCGGAAACGCGAGGTCGATGATGGCTGGACTGGACTATGTCGCCCATGGAGGAACATACGTCCTCGTCAGCGTCGTGCGCGACACGATTTGCTTCGCCGACCCCGAGTTCCACAAGCGCGAGACCTCGCTGCTTGGCAGCCGCAACGCGACCCCGCAGGATTTCGCGAAAGTGTTCGACGCGATGGGTGAGGGACTCGTGCCGACCGAGGCGCTCGTCACTCATCGCGTTTCGCTCGACGAGGCGCCCGGCAGCTTTCCGATCTGGATCAGGCCCGAAACCGGCGTGATCAAGGCTCTCATCGAGATTTAGGCTCTTGACCGTATTCCCGATCCTCCAGTTCGGCACCAGCCGCTTCCTGCAAGCGCATGTCGACCTCTTCGTCAGCGAGGCGCTGGCCCGCGGCGAGGCCATGGGCCGCATCGCTGTCGTGCAGACGACGTCGAGCAAGGAGAGCCGCAAGCGCCTCGACGCCTTTGCCGCGGGCAAGCCTTACCTCGTTCGGGTCAAGGGGCTTGCGGGAGGGAAAATCGTCGATGAGAGCGTCGAGGTGACGAGCGTCGGGGCCGGCTTCGACGCCGCATCGCAGTGGGAAGACGTCGAGCGCCAGTTCAACGAAGCGCGCTGCGCGGTGTCGAACACCGCCGATCGCGGCTACGAAACCGATCCCGCCGACCTGCCGGACGCCGGGCCGCCGCGGTCGTTCCCGGCCAAACTCTCCAAGCTCTTGCTCTCCCGCCATCGCGCCGGCGCAGAGCCGATCACGCTTTTCCCGTGCGAATTGACGCCGGCCAACGGCAAGGCGCTGCGCGCCGCGGTGCTCGGCGTGCTCGACCGCTGGGAAGCGCCGGCGAAGGCGCGCCGCTGGATCGAGGACGAGTGCGTCTGGGTCAATTCGCTCGTCGACCGCATCGTCTCCGAGCCGCTCGAGCCGGTCGGCGCGGTGGCCGAGCCGTATGCGCTTTGGGCGATCGAGGACCAACCCGGCCTCGAGCTCCCCTGCCGCCACCCCTCGATCACGGTGACCGGCGATCTCAAGCCCTACGAGCGGTTGAAGCTGTTCATCCTCAATCTCGGCCACACGTATCTCGCGGAGATGTGGGCGCGAGGCGGCGCCGCGCCGACGCTGACCGTTCGCGAGGCGATGGCGGATGACGCGATCCGCACGGAGCTCGGTCGCCTCTTCGACGAGGAAGTGCTCCCCGTTTTCGCCGGGATCGGCATGAAAGAACAGGCCGAGGCTTATCGGGCGACCGTCGTCGAAAGATTCTGCAATCCCTTTCTCGACCACCGCCTGGCTGAAATCTTCATCAACCACGAGGCCAAAAAGCGGCGGCGTTTCGGCGGCGCGATCGAACTCGCCGAGACGAACACTGTTCAAGTGAAGCAGCCGCGGCTGAGAGCGGCGCTTACTTCCGAATTGGGAAACCGCACATGATTGTCGCCCTGCTGCTGACCAACCACCTCGGCTTCGCCTCGACGATCACCGGCGCCGTCTTCGGCGCGGTCGGCTCGGTCCACGGCCCCGTGATCGGCGCCCTCATATTGCAGACGATCAGCAACCGGGCCAACCTGCTCAACGTCAACTCGTTCTGGCAGACGATCATCACCGGCGCGCTCATCATCATCGTCGTCTATTTCGACAGCTTACGGCGCAGGAAGCGCTGAGCGCGCGGGTGGGGCGCGATCCGCTCGCCTGCGGCGATCTCATCGCAGGGCGCCGCTTCGCATACGCCAGAGCCGCCGCGGACGAGGGCGATTTTCGCGCGGCGGCGGAGGTTCTCGAACAGGCTCTGGAGCGTGCGCCGGACTGGGCCGCCGCGTGGTTCGCCCTCGGCGAAGCGCGAGAGATGCTGGGGGAGATCGACGCCGCAGCGGACGCTTTCCGAGCGACTCTTCGCCTCGACGCCGACGACGCGCAAGGGGCGGCGGCGCGGCTCGCGTTCATCGGGCGAGGCGACGTTCCGCCAGGCCTTCCCGCGGCTTATGTCGCGCGCCTGTTCGACCAATACGCGCCCCGCTTTGAAGCGCATCTGACCGGGACGCTTGGTTACCGCGCCCCTGCCCTCATCGGCGAAGCCTTGAGCGCCGCCGCGCCGGGCCGCCGCTTTGATTTCAGCGCTCGACCTCGGCTGTGGCACCGGCCTCATGGGACTGGCCCTGCGGGCCGGCGTCGGCCATCTCACCGGCGTCGACCTTGCCCCGGCCATGATCGCGAAGGCGCAAGAGCGCGGCGTCTATGACGCGCTCATCGTCGGCGACGCGACGGCGCTGCTAAGGCGCCCGCCGCCGGCGGCGTTCGATCTCATCGTCGCCGCCGACATGCTCGCCTACATGGGCGACCTCACCCCGTTCTTCGTCGCCCTCGCGACGGCGTTGACCGCGGACGAACTCATCGCGCTCTCGCTCGAGACGATCGAGGGCCAAAGCTTCGCCCTCGGCGCGTCGATGCGGTTCGCCCACTCGCGCGCCTATGTCGAAGCAACCGCTCGCGAGTCGGCTTTGCGCCCGCTCCTCATCCGCTCCGCGTCGACCCGTCGCGAGGCCAAGAGAGATGCGCCAGGCCTGATCTGCGTGCTCGAGCGGGCGCAGCGGCTGACTGGCGCGCAACCGTGATCCGGCGAGATAGACAAAACCAAAAAGTTCCGCCGCCCAAACCTTCGCCAAACCAAATTGCTCGAAGCAAGGACCAAGCTGCGCGGGCAGCTATTGGCGCCACCCATTGTTTCTTAAATATCAACCCGTTGATGGACATGTGAAGACTGGCCGTCTGACTTGGCCATCTGCCTTACGGTTGGGAAAGCGTGCTTTCAGCTTCCTTCGGCTCCCTCCGCGCCCTTATGATCGCCGCGTTGAACTCGCCGCCGAAAACGAACAGGAACGCCACCCAATAGAGATAGACGAGCGCGATCATGACCGACGCGAGACCGGCGTAGGTCGAAATGTAATTGCGCAGGTATTCGCTCAAATAGAAGCCGAAAACCTCGCCAAACGCGATGCTGGCGACGAAGGTCAACGCGACGCCGGGCAGAATGTCCCAAAATCTCACCCGGTGGGCGGGGAGGATGATGTGGGCGAGAATGAGCGAGATCGCAAGCATCAAGGCGGCGACGCCAATGCGGACAAACGTCAGGAGCTCATGCGCCTGCTCCACCCAGGGAAAGAACGTCGCGAGCGTGTCCAGGATCAGCGGCCCGAGCACGACAAGGAAGGCGAGCGCCAGCAGCGCAATCGACCCCACCAGCACCAGCACCAGCGACTGCAGGCGCAGCAGCCACCACGGTCTTGGCTCGACGAGGCCATAGGCGCGATTGAGGCCGACCCGAAGCGCTTCGATCGCGCTCGAAGCAAAATAGAACGAGAAGACCGCGCCGAAAGTGAGCAATCCGCCGCTGCGCGGGGTCGTCAACACCCGCTCCACCTCCTCGGAGATCGGGCGGGCCACGACCTCCGGCCATTCGGCGAACACGAGCTTCGCCGCTTCCTTGGCCAGTTCGCCCGAGCCGATGAACCCGGCGAGCGCCGCGACGAAAATCAGAAACGGGAACAGCGACGTCAGCAGCGTCAAGCCGATATAGCTGGCGATCGCCCAGCCGTCGTCGGCGGCGAACTTCTCCGCCGCCTGCCAAGGGATTTTCAAAACCGCGATCACCCTGCCTCTCGCCTCCCGCTCGTCGGGCGCCATTTTGGCCCGGCCCGCCGGCGAGCGCCACCCGGATAGGCGTGATTTTGGCGCAACGGCGCCAAAAAGACGCATTGCCACGGCGGACGCAGCGACGCATGCTGCGGCGCAGCAACGGCGCCAACCCGCAGGAGAGCCGCCCCGTGACCCTCGACGACCTCGCCCGCCAGGCCCAGTTCGCCGCCGAGGGGCTCATGGATTGCGCGCTCGGCGCCGTGCGCGAACGGGTGAGCGAAAAAGGCAAGCTCAGCGTCGCCAGGATCGAGGCCGAGCAGCATGCCGCCCACGGCCTCGCATGGCTTGCGACCTATGCCGAGGCGATCAAGGAAATGGCCGCTTATGCGACGCGCATGCGGGAAGAGGGCCGCTTCGGCCAGACCGAGGAGCTCATCACGCGCGTCGGCTTGGGCGAGTATCTCGCCCAGATATTCGGCGGCATCCCGATGAACCAGGGCGAAATCGTGCGGCTTGCCGACTTCGGCCTCGGCCCGGACGAGATTGCCCCGTTCCGCACCGAAGTCATTGAGACGCTGATCGCCTCCGGCAACACCCGCGAAAACCGCGCCGCCCTCGCCGCGCTGATCGGCGAGGCGCGCGAAGGCGCGATCGGCGACCCCGGCCTTGACGAGACGTTCGAGGCCGTTCGCGGCGAGATGCGCCGCTTTGCCGACGCCAAGGTCGCGCCGCACGCCCAAGGCTGGCACCGCGCAAACGCCTATATCCCGCTCGAGGTCATCGCCGGCCTTTCGGACATGGGCGTGTTCGGCCTGACGATCCCCGAGGCCTATGGCGGGATGGGGCTCGGCAAGGTCGCGATGTGCGTCGTGTCGGAGGAGCTGTCGCGCGGCTATATCGGCGTTGGCTCGCTCGGCACTCGGTCCGAAATCGCGGCCGAGCTCATCCTGGTTGGCGGCGCCGAGGCGCAGAAAAGGAAATACCTGCCGAGGATCGCGAGCGGCGAAATCCTGCCGACCGCCGTCTTCACCGAGCCCAACACCGGCTCCGACCTCGCGAGCTTGCGCACCCGAGCGGTGCGCGAAGGCGACGAATACGTGGTCAGCGGAGCCAAGACCTGGATCACCCATCCGGTCCGCGCCGACCTGATGACCCTGCTCGTGCGAACCAATCCCGACGAGAAGGGCTACCGGGGCCTCTCGATGTTCCTGGCCGAGAAGCCGCGCGGGACCGACGCCGACCCGTTTCCGGCCAGGGGCATGTCGGGCAGCGAAATCGAGGTGCTCGGCTATCGCGGCATGAAGGAATACGAGATCGCCTTCGACGGCTTCCGGCTGCCGGCCGACGCGCTCCTCGGCGGCGAGGAAGGCCAGGGCTTCAAGCAATTGATGGAGACATTCGAATTGGCGCGAATCCAGACGGCCGCGCGCGCGGTGGGCGTCGCCCAGTGCGCCTTCGAACTCGGTCTGCGCTACGCCCGTGAGCGGGTGCAGTTCGGCAAGACGATCATCAATTTCCCCCGCGTCGCCGACAAGCTGGCGCTGATGGCGGCCGAGATCCATATCGCCCGCCAGATCACCTATTTTGCCGGCCGGGCGAAGGACGAGGGCCGGCGCTGCGACCTCGAGGCGGGGATGGCGAAGCTGCTTGCCGCCCGCGTCGCCTGGACGGCGGCAGACAATGCGCTGCAGATCCACGGCGGCAACGGATTCGCGCTCGAATATCCGATCTCCCGGGTCTTATGCGACGCGCGGATTCTCAACATTTTCGAGGGCGCGGCGGAGATCCAGGCCCAGGTGATCGCGCGGCGGCTGTTGGAGGGTGGGAATTAGGGGCGGGCGGCACGAGCGCCAGTTTGGAGACGCTGCCAGCAGCCTCGCCGAATTGAACGCGAGGCGCCGGCATGGTACGCCTCGGCCCTTTCAAAGGGAGGACATATGATGAAGAAATTCATGGTTTTATACATGGCCGATCCGGCCGCGTTCGAGACGATGATGAACAGCTCCACCCCGGATATGCAAAAGAAAGGGATGGAGGCATGGATGAAGTGGATGGGCGCGCATAAGGCGTCCATCGTCGAGGGCGGGGCGCCTTTGGGGAAAACCACGCGGGTCGACGCGAAGGGCGCCAAAGACGCCAAAAACGGCATTGGCGGCTATTCGGTCGTCCAGGCCGATTCCCACGACGCGGCGGCCAAGATGTTCGGCAAGGATCATCCCCATCTTCAGATGATGCCTGGCGCGTGGGTGGAAATCGTCGAGATCATGCCGGTGCCGGGAATGTAGATCGTCCGCGAACCGGTCGAGATTGACCTGATCGCGGCCGGCGAGGATGGCCGGCAGGCCGGAGCCGGCCGCGAGGCGGGCGATTGGCCCGCCTGACGGATCCGGCCGGCGACGGCGAACTTCAGATTCGCTCGATCCTCACATGCGCCAGGCCCGCCTGGCGAAAGCCGAGCACGCTCGCCGCGGCGGGCGAGACATCGATGATCCGGCCGCGAATGAACGGCCCGCGGTCGACGATCTTCACGATCGCGCTGCGGCCGTTGTCAAGATTGAACACTTTCACCCTGCTTCCAAACGGGAGCGTCTTGTGAGCGGCAATCAGGCCGCCGAAATACGGATTTTGATAATATGAGGCTATACCCAATTCTCCGGCGCGAGCCAAGCCTGTAAATCCAATGAACATCGCACACGCAAAAACGATTTTCCGCATTCCGTTTCACCTCATTGTTCGGAAAGTTGCGCGGCTCGTCTGATCGGAAGTTGGGGCAAAAACAAGGCACAGCATTTTTCACTTTGGTGATGCTCGACACAACTTGACATCGAGCGCGGGATATGCAGCGCGGCAAAACCGCTCTAGATTGCAGCGACCGCTGACCCGAGCGATGATCCGGGCGCGGCGAAGAGAGGAAGCCTCGGATGAAAGTGCTCATCATCGGCGCGGCGGGGATGATCGGGCGCAAGCTCACGGCGCGCCTCGCCCGCGACGGCCGCCTCGCGGGCAAGACGATCGGCCACGCGGATCTCGTCGATATCGTCGCGCCGCAGCCGCTTAAGAACGCGCCCTTCCCGGTGACGCTCGAGGCGTTCGACATCGCCGCGCCTTACGTTGCGCCGAAGCTGGCCGCGACGCGGCCCGATGTCATTTTCCTGCTCGCCTCGGTGGTCTCCGGCGAGTCCGAAGCGGATTTCGACAAGGGCTACGCCATCAATCTTGGCGGAACCCAGGCTTTGTTCGAGGCGATCCGGCGCGAGCAGGCGCTCGCCGGCGGCGCCTATCGGCCACGCCTCATTTTCACCTCCTCGATCGCCGTCTACGGCGCGCCGTTCCCGGAGAAGATCGGCGACGAGTTCGTCGCCGCGCCCTTGACCAGCTATGGGACCCAGAAGGCGATTTGCGAACTTCTGCTCGCCGACTATTCGCGCGGCGGCTTCTTCGACGGCATTGGCCTGCGCCTGCCGACGATCTGCGTCCGTCCCGGGGCGCCCAACAAGGCGGCCTCCGGTTTCTTTTCCGGCATCATCCGCGAACCGCTCAACGGCAAGGAGGCGATCCTGCCGGTCGGCGAAGAGGTTCGCCACTGGCACGCCTCGCCCCGCGCCGCGGTCGAGTTCCTGCTGCGCGCGGCGGAACTCGATCTCTCCTTGCTCGGCGCTCGCCGGTCGCTCAGCCTGCCGGGGGTGAGCGTCACTGTCGGCGAGCAGATCGAGGCGCTGCGCGCCATCGCCGGCGACAAGACGGCAAGCCTCATCCGCCGCGAGCCCGACGAGACGATCGCCCGCATCGTCGCCGGGTGGGCGCGCGATTTCGACCCGGCGCGGGCGAAAAGCCTCGGATTTCACGCCGACGCCAACTTTTCTGCTATAATTCATGCCTATATCGAGGACGAACTGAAGACCTGAAGCCGTCTGGGCCGACCATGCTTGACCTGCCTGACCGAAATCGAAGCGGCGCCGACGCCCCGGCGCTCGCCCAGGCGCTCGCCCAGACCTTCGCCCGGCAGGCTGAAGCCTCGGGCGTGACGCTGCCGCTGCGCGGCTTTGGACTCGCGGCGCGCGTGCTTGCGGTCACGCTCGGCTTCATCCTGTTGGCGATGGGCCTGTTCTATTTGACCCGCCTGGTCGCCTTTCGCGAAATGTGGCTCCACAACAAGATTGCTGCGGCTCAGACCGCTGTCGAGGCCTTCAACGCCGACGGCCCGACGCCCCCGCCCGCGGACCTGTCGCGAAGAATCCTGAACAGCGTTGGCGTCAAGTCGATCGCGATCGTGACGCCCGCCGGGCGCCGCGAGCTCGTCCTTCCCGGCTTCTCGCCTGACGCCGCGGAGGCGATCGCGGCCGACGACAGCTCCTATTTCGAAGGCATCGAGGCGACCTTTCACGCCCTCTTCGCCGCGCCCGGCAGGATCGTGAAAGTCGCTTCTACGGCGCTGCCGGACCAGGCGGCGATCGAGGTGACGTTCGACGAGACGCCCCTGATCGACGGGCTGTGGCGCGTCTCGCATAACTTCCTCAACATTTCCCTCACCATCGCCGCCGTCGTCACCTGCGTGCTATGGGCCGCGCTCTGGAGCATGGTGCTGCGGCCGGTGCGCCGCTTGACCTCCAACATCATCGCTTTTGGCGAGAGCCCGCAGGATGCGTCGCGGGTGATCGCGGCGAGCGGGCGGCGCAACGAGATCGGCCGGGCCGAGACCGCCCTTTCCGTCATGCAGCGGTCGCTCGCCCACGAGCTCACGCAAGGCAAGCGCCTGGCCGAGCTCGGCATGGCGGTCGCGCGCATCAACCACGACTTGCGCAACATGCTGTCGGCCGCCCAGCTCATCTCGGATCGCCTGGCGGCAATTCCCGACCCGCTCGCCCAGCGGCTCGCGCCGCGGCTGGTCGCGACCCTCGATCGCGCGATCCAGTTCTGCCAGTCGACGCTGACCTATGGCGCGGGCCGCGAGCTGCCTCCATCGCGACGGCGGTTCGATTTGAGCGAGCTTGTGCGACAGGCGGTCGAGTCGGCGCGGGCCGAAAGCGAAGAGGCGATCGACTACGACATCGACATTCCGCCGCGATTCGACCTCTACGCCGACCCTGACCACATCCTGCGCGTGCTCGAGAACCTGAGCCGGAACGCCGCCCAGGCGCTGATGGCCAAGGGCGCCGAGGACGGCCGTCCCAAAGCCATCCGCTTCGCCGCCATCCGCACCGACGGGCTGGCGCTGATCGAGATCAGCGACACCGGTCCCGGCTTTCCAGCCAATCAGGCCGAGCGGATCTTCGAGCCATTCCACACCTCGACGAGCCAGGCCGGCGCCGGCCTCGGCCTCGCGATCGCCGCCGACCTGGTGACCCGAAACGGCGGGGCGATCACGCTCGCGCCAGCCAAGGCGGACGACTTCTACTGCGGCGCGCGGTTCCTCATCAAGCTGCCGACCCCCGAGGGCGCGGCGCGCAAGGCCGCCCACATCCTGCCCGAGGCCTGACCGCGGCTTGCAATTCTGCTTCGGGCTGCGCCGCCATCGCATCATTGATCCCAAAGGCCTGCGCGCGGCTTCAGCGCGCCGCTTCCGAAACGCCGGGCGCTCGGATAAGACTGCGTGGCGCGAGACGGGGGATTGAGCATGTCGGTCGTTACGCCAGCGGCGCGAACGCAAACGATCGCCTTCCTGTCGTCCGGCGCGAAGGAAGCCAACGAAGCGCTCGAAAGGCTGAGGGCGCTCTATGGCCATAGCCCGCTCGACGAGGCGGACGTCATCGTCGCGCTCGGCGGCGACGGCCTGATGCTCCAGACCCTGCATATGACGATGAAGTCGCCGAAGCCGATCTTCGGCATGAACCGCGGGTCGGTCGGCTTCCTGATGAACGATTATTGGGAAACGGGCCTGCGCGAGCGCCTCAAGGCGGCGCTGCCGGCGATCATCCATCCGCTGATCATGCGCGCCCGCGACGTTCACGGGGTCGAAACGACGGCGCGGGCGATCAACGAGGTGTCGATGCTGCGCCAGACCTATCAGGCGGCCAAGCTGCGCATCGAGATCGACGGCAAAACGCAGCTCGACGAATTGATCGCCGACGGCATCCTCGTCGCCACCCCCGCCGGCTCGACCGCCTACAACCTCTCCGCCAACGGGCCGATCCTGCCCCTCGGCGTGCCGCTGATGGCGCTGACGCCGCTCTCGCCGTTCCGCCCACGCCGGTGGCGCGGCGCGCTTTTGCGGGATTCCCAGCGGGTGGCCATCGAGGTGATGGAAGCCGACAAGCGTCCGGTCGCCGCCGCCGCCGACCATTTCGAGATCCGCCGCGTCGTCGAAGTCGACGTGGCGATGGACAAGGCGACGTCGCTCATTCTGCTGCACGATCCGGGCCATTCGCTCGACGAGCGGATCCTTGGCGAACAATTCCGCTATTAGGCCCGCGCAATGGCCAAAGCCGCACGCGTCATCGGCGAAAAGCTCCTGTCCAAAGGCCGCTTCGATCTGACAAGGACCGAGATCGAGGTCGTCGAGGAGGACGGCTCGACCCGAACGCTGTCGCACGAGGTCTATCGCCATGGACTGGCGGCGGCCGTGCTGCTCTACGATCCCAAGCGCGGCGTCGTCACGCTGGTCAAGCAGTTCCGCGCCGGGGCCTATCTCAGCGACGGGGCGCTGGCGACGATCGAGGCGTGCGCCGGGATGCTGGACGGCGATCCGCCCGACGTCTGCGCGGTCCGCGAGGCGCTCGAGGAGACAGGCATCGCGATCCGCGATCCCGTCCACGCCTTCGACGCCTACATGAGTCCGGGCGGCATGACGGAGAAGATCGCCTGCTTCGTCGCCCCTTACGGCGAAGCCGACCGCGCGGGGCGCGGCGGCGGGGTCGACGACGACGAGCACATCGAGGTCCTCGAGATTCCGTTCGCCCGGACGCTCGCGATGATCGAGCGCGGCGAAATCGCCGACGCCAAGACGATCGCGCTTTTGTACTACGCCAGGGCGAAGGGGCTCATCGGCGGTTCTGTGTAATCGGCAATATGCGGACTCACCACCCCGCGGCTCTTCTCGCCGCCAGAGCCGTATTGGCCATCAGCATGGCGATGGTCATCCGGCCGACGCCGCCGGGAACCGGCGTGATCGCGCCGGCGACCTCTGCCGCCTCCGCATAGGCGACGTCGCCCACAAGGCGGGTCTTGGGCTTGGCCGACGCGTCATGCCCGTCGCCCGGGACGCGGTTGATGCCGACGTCGATCACGATCGCGCCCGGCTTGATCCAGTCACCCCGCACCATCTCCGGCCGGCCGACGGCGGCGACGAGGACGTCGGCGCGGCGAGCGACCGAGGGCAGGTCGAGCGTGCGCGAATGGGCGATGGTGACAGTGCAATGGCGGGCGAGCAGGAGCTGGGCCACCGGCTTGCCGACAATGTTCGACCGGCCGATGATCACCGCCTCCATGCCCGGAAGCGACCAGCCCAGCCGCTCGCAGGCCCGGTCGATCAGGATCATCGCCCCGGCGGGCGTGCAGGGGATGAGCGCGCGGCTCGTATCGCCGATCGACAGCAGTCCGACATTGATCGGATGAAAGCCGTCGACGTCCTTCATCGGCGCGATCGCTTCCAGGACTCGCGACGGATCGATGTGCGGCGGCAGCGGCAATTGCACGAGGATGCCGTGAACGGCGGAATCGGCGTTCAGCGCCTCGATGAGCGCAAGCAATTCGGCTTCGCCCGTCTCGGCCGGCAGGTTGTGCTGGATCGAATGGAAGCCGCAGGCCTTGGCCGCCCTGCCCTTGCCGGCGACATAGGTCCGGCTGGCCGGATTGTCGCCGACCAGGACGACCGCCAGCCCCGGCGTCACGCCGGTCGCGGCGAGCGCGCGCGCCTCCTCCGCGACCTTCGCCAGAACGCCCTCGGCGATCGCCGCCCCGTCGAGGACGAAAGCGGAAGCGCCGGTCATGGATTTTCCTTGCGCAGACATCCGGATGAAGCCTCACACCCGCCGGAAGACGAAGCGCGCCTCGTGGCGCGCGCGCCCTCCCGGCTCGAGCGCGCGCATGCCGGGCTTGTCGATGAGGTCGCCCTCGAACCCGTCCGGATCGCTGTAGCCGGTCCACGCCTCGAGGCAAAGGAACGGCGCGCCGGGCTTTGTCCACAGCGCGGCGTGAGGAAAGCCCGGATACTCCATGGTGATCGACGCGCCCGAGGCGTCGATGAAGGCGAGCGAGCGGCTGGCGCAGTCGAGGAAGCACAGCGCATCATGCGCGAACAGGGCGTCGGTCAGCGGCAGGTCGCGGCCGCGAAGCGGAATCGGGCGCTTGGTCTCCTTGATCAGCCCGCCCGGGGCGAGCCGCGGAACCTCGGGCCGCTCGGCCTGATCGAACCGGACGAAAGCACCCTCGCGGCCCGCCGCGCCGAGCGGCCAGCGGAAGCCCGGATGCAGGCCACAGGCGTAAGGCGCGGGCCGCGCGCCGGGATTGGCGACTTCGATCGCAACCGCGAGCGCGTCGGCAGTGAGCCGGTATTCGACCGCGAGCGCGAAGGTGAACGGATAGACCGCCCGCGTGCGCGCATTGTCGCCGAGGGTCAGCCGGGCGAAGTCGGGCCTCGAGGACTTCGACGGCGAAGGTCTCGAACCGGGCGAAGCCGTGCAGCCCGAGGGCGTAGCGGCGGCCCTCGACCCGCTCCTCGCCGTTCCGCGTCCAGCCGACGACCGGAAAGAGGATCGGACTGATGTCGCTCCAGATCGCCGGATCGCCGGGCCACAAGAGGTCGCGCCCGGCGATCCGCCATTGTCTCGCCTCGGCGCCGAGACGCGCGATCGTCGCCCGCGCGTCGCCGTGGGCGAGCGTGACTTCGGTCATCAGGCAATCCCCTCGAAGGCGGCGGCGGCGATGAGCGCCTGCTGGATCCCGGGCGCGCAGGCGACAAGCGCGGCGCCATTGGCGAGACCGTCGCCCTTCAGAAAATCGCTGACATAGCCGCCGGCCTCGCTCACCAGCAGATTCCCGGCGAGACAGTCCCAGGCGTTGATGTGGTGCTCGACGAATCCGTCGAGCCGTCCGGCGGCGACATAGGCGATGGCGAGCGCGCCCGAGCCGGTGCGCGAGGGCGAAGCTCCCGTCGAGGCCACCCGCTCGAGGAGGCCGACATATTGTGCAAAGCCCGCGCGCGAGTTCCAGCCGACCTCGACTGCGGCGTTGGCGAGCTCATCGACGCGCGAGGCGCTGATCGGCGCGCCGTTGAGCCGGGCCCCGCCGCCGCGCTTGGCGGCGAACATTTCGTCGAGCATCGGATTGTAGATGGCGCCGACCTCGACTTTGGCCGCGGCGACGCAGGCGATCGAGACGCAGAAATGCGGCACGCCGCGGGCGAAGTTTGCGGTGCCGTCGATCGGATCGACGACCCACACCGCCCCGCCCTCGCCTGCCGGCCTTGCGTTGCTCTCCTCGCCGATGAACCCGTCGTTGGGAAAGACCCGGCTCAGGCCCTCGGCGATGAACGCCTCGGTCTCGCCGTCGACCTCGGTCAGATAGTCCTGCCGGCCTTTGAACGCCACCGTGAACGAACGGTCGAGAAACCGCCGCCGCGCCTTTGCGCCCGCCTCGCGCGCGACCGCCTGCGCCGCGAGCAGTCGCATATCCATCAGCGCCGGCGCGGCTAGGGTCATCCGGATGGCCTTCAGAAATGGCTGTAGGAGCGGCGGGCGAAGACGACCGGATTGCCGTCGGCGCCGACGAAGCTCGTCGGGCGCCGACCTTCGACCGCTTCGCCGATGAACGTCAACGGCACGCCCGCCGCCGCGGCCGCCGCCTCGAAGGCGGGCGCGGAAGCGGGCGGGGCCGAGACGAGAAGCTCATAGTCGTCGCCGCCGGTCGCCGCAACTTCGAACAGGCTCGCGTCGGCGGCGATCGCCGCCCGCGCCGCTTTCGACAGCGGCAGACGAAAGATCGCAACCTCAGCGCTGACCCCCGATGCGTCGAGCATCTTGGTCAGATCGCCGACGAAGCCATCCGAGACGTCCATGCCGCCGCTCGCGTGGGCGGCGATTGCGCCAATCAGCTTGAGGCGCGGCTCGGGCGTGAGATAGCGCTCGAGGAGGAAGGCCTTGTCGGCCTGCGGAATGTCGGGTCCTCGCCCCTGGCGGAATTCTAAGCCCGATCGCGGCGTCGCCGATCGTGCCGGTGACATAGAGGCGATCGCCTGGATTGACGCCGGTGCGCCGCGCCATCCGCCCTTCCGGAACCGAGCCGAGCGCGGTCACGCTCAGCGTCAGCGGCCCCGGCGTCGCCACCGTGTCGCCGCCGATCAGCGGGCAGTCATAAGTCGCGGCGTCGTCGGCGAGACCGGCGGCGAAAGCTTCGAGCCAATCCTCGCGCCACTCCCCTGGCAGCGCGAGCGTCAGCAGAAATCCGAGCGGCCGGGCGCCCTTGGCGGCAAGGTCGGATAGGTTGACGCGCAGCGCCTTGCGCGCGATCGCCCCCGGCGGGTCGTCGGCGAAAAAATGCACGCCTGCCACCAGCGCATCGGCAGTTAGCACAAGGTCCTCGCCCGGCGCCGGGCGCATGAACGCCGCGTCGTCGCGCAGTCCCAGACCCGCCGGCCCTGCCAGCGGCGCGAAATAGCGGGCGATGAGATCGTCTTCGCCGGTGCGGGCGGACATGGACGGCGCGTATCCTAAGGGGCGCGCGCCAAATTGAAGGGCGCGGACGCCGGTCTGTTAGCGCATTCGGCGGGCGGTGTCCCCTGACGGCTCACGGCCCAACGAGGCGCGTTCTCCAACCTCTCCGCCGCCTTGCGCTCGCCGCTCCGCGCCCCTAAACCTCGCCCGCGAGAAAAGCGCGCCAGAGGACAAAAGCGTGACCGACGCGTTCAAACCCCGATCCGACTTCCTGCGCGTCATGCAGGAGCGCGGATTCGTGCATCAATGCTCCGATTTTCCGGGCCTCGACGACAAGGCCCGTTCGGGAACGCTCGCCGGCTATATCGGGTTCGACTGCACCGCGCCCTCGCTGCATGTCGGCAACCTGGTCGGGATCATGATGCTCCACTGGCTGCAGGAGACCGGAGGCAAGCCGGTCGCGCTGATGGGCGGCGGCACGACGATGGTCGGCGATCCGTCGGGCAAGGACGAAAGCCGCAAGCTGCTGAGCGTCGAGGACATCGAGGCCAACAAAGCCGGCATCCGCAAGGCGTTCGCCCATTTCATCCGCTTCGGCGACGGCAGGCGCGACGCCATCATGCCCGACAACGCCGATTGGCTCGCGCGCCTCAACTACATCGAGTTCCTGCGCGACGTCGGGCGGCATTTCTCGGTCAACCGCATGCTGGCGATGGATTCGGTCA
Source organism: uncultured Alphaproteobacteria bacterium (assembly GCA_963765375.1). Taxonomy (GTDB): domain Bacteria; phylum Pseudomonadota; class Alphaproteobacteria; order Rhizobiales; family Beijerinckiaceae; genus Roseiarcus. The sequence goes on from CAVXVZ010000002.1 coordinate 90,627, forward strand.
AGCTACGCCTGAGCCGCGAGCATGAGCTCACCTTCCTCGAGTTCAACTATATGTGCCTGCAGGCTTACGACTTCGCCGAGCTCAACAAGCGCCACGGCGTGACGCTGCAGATGGGCGGCTCCGACCAGTGGGGCAACATCGTCACCGGCATCGATCTCGGCCGCCGCATGGGGCTCGAGCAACTCTACGCGCTGACCTCGCCGCTCATCACCCTGGCGTCGGGCGCCAAAATGGGCAAGACCGCCGCCGGCGCGATCTGGCTCGATGAAGCGATGCTCGCGCCCTACGACTACTGGCAGTTCTGGCGCAATGCCGACGACGCCGACGTCGGCCGCTTCCTGAAGCTGTTCACCCTTCTGCCTCTCGACGAAATCGGCCGGCTCGAACGGCTGCCCGGAGCCGAGATCAATGAGGCGAAGAAGGCGCTGGCCAACGAGGCGACCGCGCTTCTGCATGGGCGCGGGGCGGCCGACGCGGCGGCGGCCACCGCCCGCAAGACCTTCGAGGAAGGCGAGCTCGCCGAGAGCCTGCCGACAGTCGACGTGCCGGGGTCGGAATTCGACGCAGGGCTTGGCGCGCTGACCGCGTTCGTTCGCGCTGGCCTGGTCGCCTCGACCGGCGAAGCGCGCCGCCAGATCCGCGGCGGCGGCTTGAGGGTCAACGACGCCGCGCTCGGCGACGAGAAGGCGCTCATCACCCGCGAGGCCCTGAAGACGGGCGTGGTCAAGCTGTCGCTCGGCCGCAAGAAGCACGTGCTGCTCAGGGCGGTGTAGGCTACCGCGCCGGCCGCTGCGGCAATTCCTCGGCTTGGGCCGGCTCGGTCGCGCCGCCGCGGCTCGCCGTGCCGTCGATTGCGCCAAGAATCCGGCGCAATATTCCGGGCGCGATCGCCGAGAGCGGATTGACCGTCAGCGTCGGCCCGCTCATCGGACCGTGCACGCGATAGCTGACGCCGAAAACGCCGTCGTTCTGGCCGCCGCTGAGCAGGACGCCGACGAGCGGGATCTTGGTCAGCATCGTGTTGACCTGATAGGCGGGCACGAACGACCCGCTGACGTCGATCTGGCTGTGCTCGAAATCGATCAGCCCCTGGGTCGTCAGCCCCATGTAGGGATTATAGATCACGGCGTCCTGGATCTTGAGCCGTCCGGGCGAGCGCTCGAACGACGCCGTCATCTTCTGAAAGCGCACGAGCGAGGGATCGATGGCCGCGGTGCCGTCCTCCGACGCGCGCGGCCGGCCGGCCGAGACCAGCTGGCGGAACGCCGGCTCGTCGCGCAGCACGAAGTTGGTGAGGATCGCCTCGCCGGCGCTCGCGTCGCCCCTGGACCGCAACACCAGATCGAGATTGCCGCCTTCAAGGCGCGAATAAAGGTCGGCGAAGCGAGCAAGCGCGCCCGCGTCGGTGGTGGTGAGCCGCATTTCCCCGCCGTTCCCGGTCGCGGTCACCGCGCCGCCGCCGATGCGTCCGCGCAGGGTTCCGAGCCGCATCTCGCCGCCGCGGCGATAGGCCGTGAGCTCCATGTTGGCGATCGCCTGTTTGTTGGCGCCCATGACGTTCGCGACGTTGATGTCGAGGTCGAGGTCCTTGGGGGCGGCTTGGCCGGACGGCGTTCCGTCGAAGAACGATTTCACGGAGGCGCGCGCGTCGAGCGCCGCCCCGCGCACGGAGACCTTAAGCAGGGTGGGGCTATTGACGACGTCGGCCCTGAAGTCGTCGCCGGAAGCGATGCGCCCCTGGGTGATCGTCGCGCTCTGGATGCCCCCGTCCGCGCCCGCCTGAGCCGTCCCGCGCATCATCGGCACGCCCAAGTCGATGGCGACGTTGCTGAGGGAAGACCCCTCGGGCGCGGGCTTGACGACGAACGTCGCCTTGCCCGGCTTTCCCGCCGGTTTCGACACGCCCGGGACCGGATTGTCGATGCCCGCGGGCGTCAGATCGATCTCGACCTCGGCGCTCGTGCGAGTGAGCGGCGCCTTGAGCTTGACCGGCAGCGTTCCCGTCAGCCACGAGCTGAAATTCATCCCGCGCCTCGCCCGCCCGGCGGCGTCGAGCGCAAAAGTCACGATCGCCGAGCCCTCATCCCCCGCCCCGCGGTTGACCTCGACATGGGTCGGGGCGCCGAGGAGCGTGCCGTCGCCAACGATCTTCAAGGATTCGCGGTCGCCCTGGAACGCGGCCGTCGCCGCCTCGAGCTTTTCATCGGCGAGGAACTTCTCGATCTGGAGCTCCTTGAGCGTCCCGCTCGCGCGGAACTGCGTGTCGTCGGGACGCGCGGATTTCCCGAGCTTGAGGTCGAGGGCGAGATCGCCTTCCGCCTGCCCCTTGACGGTCGACGGATCGATCGTGAGACCCGCCTGGCGGCGCAACGGCTCGTGCATGAGCAGATCGGCCAGCGAGTCGGCGGTTCCGGTCATGTGGGCGTGCGAAGACGCGTCGACGATCGGGCGGGGCGTGGTGTCGGCGATGCTGAAGGCGAGGTCGCTCGCCTGCACCCGCCGGGTCGGCGACAGGGTCATGAAAGCGCGGTTGCCGGACAGCGAGAATTCATGCCCGGTGAACGACCCCGACGCCTCATCGGTCATCATCGTCGGCAAGCCGGGCATAAGGTCGACGCCGACGTTGCGGGTGGTGAACTCGCCGTGGAGGCTCTCGCGCGGCAAGCCGCGCTTGTGGGCCATCGCGTCGAGGTCCGCGGCGGTCCAGTCGGCCTTCATCGTTCCCTGCAGCCGGCCGCCGTGCAGGTTGTGCGCGCACCACTCGCGCACGTCGGGATTGATGAATTGCGGCCACAGGCGGATGAGGTCGGGCGTGGCGCTGGGGCCGGCCGCAAGATCGAGCTTGAGCGACGACCCGTCGCCGTCCGGAGCGGACTCCGCCTTGAGCGAAAGGTCGACCGTCGGCCCGCGGGCGGTGAGGCCGTCGACGATGAACCGTTGCGCCGCCGGCAGATAGCGCGTGTCGAGGACGATCGACTCGAGCTCGACCGGATTTCCGCCCGCGCGCTCCGGGCTGAATTGCGCGTCGCGCCCCTCGAGATGGGCGGTCCAGACCCGGTCGGCGTCCGCGGGCGGCGCGAGCGATCCTTGCATGTTCACATGCGTCAGGCCGGAGAGGACTTCGAGCCGGTCGACGCGATAGCGCCGGGCATCCTCATCCCAGGCGATCGCGCCGCTCGCCTCGTCGATGAAAAACGGGACCGCGTCGGGATTGTTGAAGCGCACGCGTCCCGCGCCGACGTTGAACCGGCTGGTGAAGGTTCGGAGCGTCGACTGCGGCGTGACCTCGGCCTCGATCCTGATCGCGATCGGCCCCTCGGCGGTCAGCGGCGGAGGCCGCTTGTCGAACGCCTGCAGGTCGGCGAGGCTCAAGTCGCGCGCTTCGACCGAAAGGGCCGGCGCGTCTCCGTCGGAGGCCTGCGCGGAGACGCTCCACGGTCCGGCGGGACCGGTCGCCGAGATCGTGGCGTGCGCGGTTGAGCCCGAATGGTCGAACACGACGGCGAAATCCTTGTAGACGACCCGGCGTTGCGTCGCATCGTTCTGGATCTCGAAATGGCCGTTGGCGAGGGTCAGCCGGTCGAGCGCCTGGGCGGCGCCGGCCATGGCTTCGGCGGCGAAGCGGACGAAAACGGCGAGGTCGGGCGCCCCCCCGCCCTCGGGCGCCGCGCCCGGCAGGGGAATCGGAGTCGCGCCGGAATCGTTGGCGACCGCAAGCGAGAGCGCCCCGTCGGCGGCGACCCGCAGGCGCAGGTCAAGCCCGTCGAGCTCGAGCCGTCTCACCCTCACGTCGAGCAGCGCCAGCGCGAACGGGTTGAGGCCGACCTTGCCGCTCGGGGCCGAGAGAACCGTTCTGCCGGCGGCGTCGCGCAGGGTGAGGCCCTTGAAACCCAGGCCTACGCCCCAGGAATCGTGCATGATGTAGGTCGGGCCGAGGGTGAGGGCGTAACTGTCGCCGACCCGCTCCCTCAGCGAGGCTTCGATCTGGTCGTGCAGCCCGACCAGCCGGATCGGCCCGCGCGCCAGCACCGACGCCAGGATCAGCCCGCCGACGATGAACAGGGCCGCGGCGAATTCGACCGTCCGGAGGCATATGTGCGCGATCCGTCCCGCGCTGATCCTGCGCCAGCGCGATCGAAGACGCGGGCCCGCGGCGCCCGCCGTCATGTCGCGCATGGCGGCCCGGGCGCGGGCCCGCGGCGTCATGCTAAACCGTCCGATCAATAACGATCATCCTCCATCGCCCGAACCGCGATACACGCCATCTTAGGGGATTCGAAGGCGCTGCGCCTGGGCGCGACAGGCGCTCGCCGCGGCTCGCCTCGATCCGCCGCTTGAAACGCCGGCCGCCGCGGGTCAATCTCGCCCGACGGTTCGGCGGCGACCGCACTGATCCCATAATGAGACAAAACGAGGGCGATATGGCGAAGGAACTGGCCGAGGGCGATCCCGCGCCCGAGTTCGAGCTCACCACCGACGGCGGAGGACACGCCCGTCTGTCGGATCTCAGAGGCAAGCCGGCGGTGATCTACTTCTACCCGAAGGACGACACTTCGGGCTGCACCGCCGAAGCGATCGCCTTCAACCGATTGCGCCACGAATTTGCCGACGCGGGAACCGTGGTGATCGGCATCTCACCGGACAGCGCGGCGAGCCACGACAAGTTCAAGTCGAAGCACGACCTCGAGATCCCGCTCGCAGCCGACCCCGAACGGTCGGTGATCGCGCCCTATGGCGTGTGGAAGGAAAAGAGCATGTACGGCCGAAAGTATTTCGGCGTCGAGCGCTCGACCTTTCTCATCGACCGCAACGGCCGCCTGGCCAAGGTCTGGCGCAAGGTGAAGGTCCCGGGCCACGCCGAGGAGGTTCTGGCGGCGGCCAAGGCGCTCTGAAAGGCGCCAGGCGCTCCCCGAACGCCAAAATGCGAAGGCCGCCCGCAGGCGGCCTTGCATCACGTTTGACGCGATTGAGAGCCGACGCTCAGCCTACGAAAGCTTCACGCCTTACGTTGCGTCGGGACGCCGCATAGCCGAGACCGGCGAAGCCGAGGAGCATCATCGCCCATGTCGACGGCTCGGGAACGCCGACCACGAAGCCCTGTCCATAACCGGTGAAGCCCTGCCCGGTCGTGCCGGGATAGAGACCGGTCGAATAGTTGGTCGCGTTCGCCGCCGCATAAGCGAGATCGAGGGCGATGAGGCCGGTGGCCGGGGAGCCCGGCGCCGCGCTCCCGACCACGCTGTCGCCGGTGACGCTGAGGGAATTTGCGCCTGTGTTGTACTCGTCGTACCAGATCGCAGCGGCGATCGCGGTGTACACGTCCGCGTTCGTCACGCCGCCGAGATAGTCGGCGACGCCGAGGTTGGCCAGCGCCTGGATTTCGCCGGGCACGGGAGGGTTCGGCAACAGGTTGCCCGTCCCCGGCTGGACGCCGGTCGAAATCGGTCGAGACCGTGCCGGTGATATAAGGCAGCGGCGGGCTGTAGGCGCCGATGTTGATGTCGTGGAACAGATCCACGCAAAAGACGGGAAGAATGCTTGCCGTCGTCGTGGTCAGCAAGAGCAGCGTCGTGATGGGGTTTTCATCGATCGTGCCGCCGTTGATCGTCCCGGAGATGGCTGTTGTTTCGTAGGACTGCACGGCGACATTCGTGATGTCCAGCTGCGCGGCGTGCGCGTTCGACGCTGCGAGGACCGCCGCCGTGGACGCCAACGCCAAGGTCAAAACTTTCATCCGCATTTCTTTGCTTCCCATGTTTGCCCGCCCGGGCGACGCCATTTCGGTTGCAGTCAATCCGGTGGTCTTATGTCTTTTTGCCCTTCTCTGCCGGCGGCGACCTGAGCCCTTCCTTAGCGGCGCCTGGCATTGTCTGCATTTTTTATATCCACGTTGCAGAAGAATAATTGATATTCCAACTGGGGAATGGGAGTCAAGTTGCGCCCGGCCGGTTGTAGGATCGTCGAGGAAGGGGTTTGCGGCGCTGTCGCTCGCGATGGAAGGGAGGCCGTCCAGCGCCGCGGAAACATCGAAGTTCCCCAGGGGAGGCCGAGCTTTGCGATCCATTAACCTTAATGAGCTTTGCTCCGTCGGGGCCGCCCCTTGTTCGCCGGGCTGGAGCGCTGGTTGATGTCGCTGCGAGAGGGCTATTCGGAGCCGGGGCTGCCGACGACCCATTACTTTCTGTCGCTGTCACGGGGCGACGCGATCCGGACCATCATGCTGCGGCCGGCGGGCCTATGGGCGGTCGCGGGCGGCGCTCCTCATCGTCTGGGCCGCCGGCGTCAGCGCCTACCTCGCCTTCCACGACGACCTCCTCTCGGCCGTGGTCGCGCGGCAGGCGGAAATGAGGAGCGCCTACGAGCGCCGCCTCGCCGAAGCCGGCGCCCGGATCGACGAGGCCGCACGCCGCAGGGAGCTCGACCTCAAGTCGTTCGCAGGCAAGCTCAACGAACTCATGTCGCGGCAGGGCCGGCTCGAAAAGCGCGGCGCGATCGTCGCCGAGCTCGCCGCCGAGACCGAAGCGCGCATGAAGTCCACGCGAGCCGCGTCCGCCGACGCGCTCGGCGCGATCCAGGCTCTCGCGCCCGCCGCTGAGGCTGAACGAAGCCCTCCGACGGCGCCCGCCTATGCGCCTCTCCCCAGCCCTCCGATCGAGCCCCGCTCGATCAAGCCGCATCCGGTCGACGAGGCGGACGGCCCCCTCGGCGCGCTGACCGGAGAGGCGCCGCCGGCGCTTGCAACCTCGCCAGCCGCCGACGATCCCGATCCCGCGGCGCGCCTCGCCATTCTCGACCGTTCGCTAGAGCGCATGGACAGCGGCCAGATGAAGGCTCTCGCCGCAATCGACCGCTCGGCCGAGCGCGCCGCCGCGCGCGATGCGGCGGTCGTCGCCAGGACCGGCCTCGATCCGGCGAAGCTTACGGCCCCGCGTGGCGCGGGCGGCGTCGGCGGCCCGTTCATTCCGGCGGAGGTCGATCCGAACGCGCCCGCGTTCGATGAGGCGCTGGCCCGGGCCGCCCGCGACCTCGCCACGGCCGAGCGCCTCAAGGCGCTGATGCCGTTTGTGCCGGTACGGACGCCCCTCTCCGGCGACGCCAGCATCAGCTCGCCGTTCGGCTATCGGGCCGATCCCTTCCTCGGCCGCCTCGCGCTTCATCCGGGCGTCGATCTCGTCGAGGCGTATGGCGACGAAATCCACGCCGCCGCCGCCGGACGCGTCACCCACGCCGGACCGATGGGCGGCTACGGAATCATGGTCGAGGTCGATCACGGCAACGGCCTCGTCACCCGATACGCGCATATGTCGAAAGCGCTGGTCGAGGAAGGCCAGGACGTCGCGGAGGGCGCGGTCCTTGGCAGGATCGGATCGAGCGGCCGCTCGACCGGGCCCCATCTCCACTACGAAGTTCGCGTCGACGGCGAGCCGGTCGACCCCGAGCGCTATCTGCGCGCCGGCGCCGACCTCACGGCGGCGGAATAGCGCCGGCCACGCGGTTCCGCTTTCGCAGCGAGGCCGGTAAAGAGGCGGCATGGACGTCCTCTTGTTCCGGGCGCTCGCCCTGCTTGGCCTCGCAATTCTGGTCGCGCTGGCGGCCCGCCGTCTGCGCCTGCCCTATACGGTCGGCCTCGTGCTGGCGGGGGCTGCGCTCGCCGCCACGCGCAGCCAGGCCGGCCTCGCGCTGACCCACGATCTCATCTTCGACGTCGTGCTGCCGCCGCTCCTGTTCGAGGCGGCGCTGAACCTCAACTTTAGCGACCTCAAGCGCGATCTCGTTCCGGTGGTCGCGCTGTCGACCATCGGCGTCGCGCTTTGCGCGGCGGTCGTGGCGGGCGGACTCGCCCTTTGGCTCGGCTGGCCGCTCGAATCGGCGCTCGTGTTTGGGGCGCTGATCGGCGCGACCGACCCGATCGCGGTCATCGCGCTCTTGCGCGAATCGGGCGTGACCGGCCGGCTCAGGCTGCTCATCGAAGCCGAGAGCCTGTTCAACGACGGCGCCGCCGCGGTCCTGTTCACGCTCATTCTGGTCTGGGCGGCTCATGATCCCGGAAACCCGCAAGGCCCGCTCTCGGCCTTGACGACCTTCGCCGTCATCGCCGGCGGCGGGCTTGCCGCCGGATTTGGCGTCGGACTGATCGCGGTCATGATCGCAGGCGCCACCGACGATCATCTGGTCGAGACGGCGCTGACCGCGGTCGCCGCTTTCGGCTCGTTCCTCATCGCCGAGCATTTCGGCGCGTCCGGGGTGCTCGCGACCGTCGCCGCCGGCATGACGATGGGCAATATCGGGGTTCTCACGCCGAAGGAACGCTTCGGCCTTTCGCTGACCCCGCATGGCCGCGCGTTCGTGCTCGAGTTCTGGGAGTTCGCCGCCTTCCTCGCCAATTCGCTGGTGTTCCTGCTGATCGGCTCGGCGCTGGCGACAGTCGACTTCGCCCGCGAAGGACTGACCGCGCTCGTGCTGGTGATCGCGCTTTCGCTCGCCGGACGGGCGGCTGCGGTCTATCCGGTCTGCCTCGCCTTCGCGCGCACGCGCTGGACGGTCCCGCTCAACCAGCAGCACCTTATGTGGTGGGGCGGCTTGCGCGGCGCGCTTGCGCTTGCGCTGGCGCTTTCGCTGCCCGCCGACCTCCCCCGGCGCGACGACATTCTCATCTCGGCCTTCGCCGTCGTCGCCTTTTCGGTCATCGTCCAGGGACTGACCGCGCCGCTGGCGCTGAGGGCGCTGGGGGTGGTGCGCGCAAAGTCGACCAAGGCGGGGCGAACAAGCTTCTAGCTGGACGCCCCGCCCTGCGCCGGGTCTCGCAAATCTGGAAACGGCTGTCCCCCGATTCCGAGAACCTCCACGCCCGAGGCGTCGGCGTTGGCGCGGAGAGACGACGCGGCAGGCGCCGCCGATCATCGCCAGGCGTGGAGATGGGCGTCGCCTTCTACGTCGTCGCCTCACGATTTTGTGACCCCGCCGCCGGCGCGACATTCCGCGCGTCAGAATTTCTGGACATTAGCTTTCGGAAAATCCAAGGCCGTGCTATGGTCCCACCATCAGGAGTTACGCCCTCGCGGCGGCGCGGGATCGCAGGCGGCGAGGCGGCTCAAGGCGGCGCTGCGCATGGGGCAGAGAGAGTCGCGAAAAGAGGATGGCTATGTGAGTTAAGCAGTTTAAATTATTCGTCGTTTGGCAATGAGGCCGATTTTGCTTTCCTTCCGCCCGGCTTGGTTTTCCTTCCGTCCGGCCTTGGCTTTCCTTCCGCCAAAGCCTTTGAAAAGCTTCCAACGGCTTTGCTTTCCTTCCGCCCCCGGAGCCCCCGTCCGGTCAGCTGGAACCGCCCGTCAGCACGCCCGTCTTCTCGACCTTGGCGCCCCTGAGCCGCGCGACCTCGATCATGTCCGCGCCCAGCAGCGGGCGCAGATAGTCGAAGAACGCCTTCGTCACCCCGTTGCCGGCCGGGTTGATGAGGCCGTCCTCCATCACCCGCGTCTTGCCGGCGACGGTCTCGAGCGGGATCAGCGGATAGTCGACCGCGTAGTCGGCGACGCGGCGGATCGCGACCGAGCCGTTCCCCGCACCCTGAAGCGCATATTGCACCGCCTTCTCGCCGACCTCGCGCGCCTCACGCTGGTCGACCTTGCTGACGCAGCCGACGAACGAGCGCTGCAGGTAGCCGAAGGTGTCGCCGCGCACTCTCTTGATGCCGAGTTTCGCCTTGACTTCCTCGCACAGGAGATCGGCGAGCGCGCCTGTGCCCGAGAGCTGGACGTTGCCATGCGCGTCCTTCTCCGTTTTCCCCATGAGCCTGGTGATGATCGCCTCGCCCTTCTCGTCGTGGATGCCCTCGGAGACGGCGACGATGCAGCGCCCATGGCGCTCGAAGACCTCTTTCACGTCGGCGAGAAATTTGTCGACCACGAAGGTGCGCTCGGGCAGATAGATGAGATGGGGGCCATCGTCGGGATACTGGCGCGCCAGCGCCGAAGCCGCGGTCAGGAAGCCGGCGTGCCGGCCCATCACCACCGCGCAATAGACCCCTTTAAGCGCCTGATTGTCGAGATTGGCGCCGGCGAAGGCCTGGGCGACGAAGCGCGCCGCCGACGGATAGCCAGGCGTATGATCGAAGCCGACGAGGTCGTTGTCGATGGTCTTTGGGATATGGACGGCGCGAAGCCCATGATCGGAGGTCTTCGCCTCCTCGGCGACGATGCGCACGGTGTCGGAGGAATCGTTGCCGCCGATATAGAAGAAGGTGTCGATCGCGTGGGCCTTGAGGACCTTGAAGATTTCCTGGCAATATTTGCGGTCCGGCTTGTCGCGGGTCGAGCCGAGCGCCGCGGCCGGGGTCGCGGCGACCGCCTCGAGATTGGCGACCGTCTCCTGGCCGAGATCGACGAGGTCGTCGTTGACAATGCCGCGCACGCCCTGAAGCGCGCCATAGACATGGCTCACGTCCGGGAAACGCCGCGCCTCCAGCGCCACCCCGGCCAGCGACTGGTTGATGACCGCGGTCGGGCCGCCTCCCTGGGCGACCAGGATTTTGTGCGGCATTGTTCACCCTCCCTTTCGCGAGCCTATGGGCCGCAAGCCTTTAGGAGCCGTGCGCGTCACGCGCAAGGGAGGTGCGATTCCGAAGGTCGCGATCACCGTCATCGGCATGTCTGAGGGGCCAACGCACATGCGTATCCACGTCGTCAATCCAAACACGACCCGGTCGATGACGGAGAAGATCGGTTTGGCTGCCAAGGCCGCCGCCTCGCCAGGCGTCGAGGTCGCCGCCGTCAATCCGGACTTCGGGCCCGCCAGCATCGAAGGCTATTTCGACGAGGCGTTCTCGGTTCCGGGGCTGATCGAGGAGATCGGCAAGGCCGGCGACGCCGACGCTTTCGTCATCGCCTGTTTCGACGACACCGGGCTCGACGCCGCGCGATGCGCGACGCACAAGCCGGTCGTCGGCATCGGCGAGGCCGCCTTCCACATGGCGAGCCTCATCGCTGCGAAATTCAGCGTCGTAACCACGCTGTCGCGCTCGATCGCGCCGATCGAGCATAACCTCATCAAGTACGGGCTCGCCTCCCGCTGCGCGCGGGTGCGCGCCGCCGAGGTTCCGGTGCTGGCGCTCGAAGAGCCGGGCTCTGGCGCAAGGGCCACGATCGAACAGGAAATCGAGCGCGCGCTCATCGAGGACGGCGCCGAGGCGATCGTGCTCGGCTGCGCCGGCATGACCGATCTCGCCCGCGACCTCGAGCGCAAGGCCGGCGCTCCCGTCCTCGATGGGGTTGCGTGCGCGGTCGCTCTCGCCGAGAGCCTGGTTCGGTTAGGGCTGAAGACATCGAAGCGCAACACTTACGCGCCGCCGCTCGCCAAGCGTTACACCGGGGAGTTCAAACGCTTTTCGCCGAAGTGAATGGACTCAGAGAGCGTGCGCCTTCACAAGAGCGTCGGCGAGATCCTCGTAGTATTCGCACTCCTTCGATCCGCAGAGCTTCGCGATCGTCGACAACTGCTCCTTGGCGAGGTCGAATTTGCCCTGGATGACATAGGCTTCGCCAAGATACTCGCGCACCTGCGGATAGTTGGGGTCGAGAGCGACAGACCGCAGATAGTAGCCGATCCCTTCCTCCGTCCGCCCGAGTTTGCGGGTTGCATAACCGCGATAGTTGAGGGCGCGCGGGGTATTCGAATTCTCCAGAAGGTCGAGCACGTCGACCGCTTCCTGGAAGCGGTCAGCCTTGGCGAGCGCATAAGCATATTCGGTTAAGTCCGCATCCGGCAGGACACCGCTATGTCTCTCCAGGCACTTGTGCTTTTTCTTATCCCAGACCTGACCGGGGTCGCAGGTCGTGAGGTCGGTCTTGTTGAGGCCATGCGGGGGCTTCTTTTCGGCCCCCCCACCGGCGCCGCCTCCTGCATTGGCTCCGTCTTCATCCCCGGCGGCAAAAACCGCTGGCGCAGCAAATCCTAAGCCGACGACGAGGATTCCACAGAAGAGTATCGCCGCCAGAGCATGACGGCTTTTGTGATCGGATCGAAAAGAAGCAAACATGATTGGCCATTCCGTTACAGCTGGGACTGCAAGAAACGCTCGAGCTCACGAATTTATTCGCAGCTACTCTTTTGCTCGCGTCGAGCACGGTTTGCAACTTTCCTCTACGCGCGGCCCTCCGGCATCCCGGGCTATGGCATCACGTAAGTCGCCCGCCCCTTGCCGATCAGCGCTGAGGGGATGGCCCCCGGCTCGTCGACCGAGAAGACGACGATCGGGATGCCGTTGTCGCGCGCGAGCGCGAAGGCGGCGGTGTCCATCACCTGCAGCTTCCGGGCGATCGCCTCGTCGTGGGTGAGGCGTTCGTAGCGCTTGGCGTCCGGGTTCTTCTTCGGGTCTGAGGTATAGATGCCGTCGACCTGGGTCGCCTTCATCACCGCGTCGCACGAGAGCTCGGCCGCGCGCAGCGCCGCGCCGGTGTCGGTGGTGAAGAAGGGATTGCCGGTGCCGCCGGCAAGGATGATCACACGACGTTTGACCAGATGAGCCAGCGCCGCCTGGCGCGAATAGGGCTGGCACAGCGACGGCATGGCGACCGCCGAGAGAACTCGCGCGGGCTGACCGATCTTCTCCAGCGCGCCCTCCATCGCCAGCGCGTTCATGACCGTCGCCAGCATGCCGATCGAATCGGCGCGCGCGCGCTCGATGCCCTTGTCGGCCCCCTGCAGTCCGCGAAAGAAATTGCCGCCGCCGACGACGACCGCGACCTGCACCCCCAAGTCCGCCGCGGCCTTCAGATCGCCCGCCATCCGCTGCACGGTCGGCGCGTGCAGGCCGTGCGTGTCAGGCCCCATGAGCGCTTCGCCCGAGAGCTTGACGACGACGCGGCTGAACAAGGGTTTTGGCTGTTTCGTCATTGGAGCCCTCCTCGAACCGCGATCGCGCCGCCTGCCGCCGCGCTATCCCCTTGTGCGGCTATTCTTCGCGATAAAAAAGCGGCCCCGGGGGGCCGCTTGGTGAATTCGCCGGCCCCGTCAGGCCTCTTCCACCGGTTTCTCGACGCCTTCCCCCAGCGCGTAGCGGACAAAGCCGGTGACGACGATTGGCGCGCCGACCGCTTTCTCCACCTCCTTGATCGCCTGCGAGACAGTCTTGGCGGGATCGTGGACATAAGCCTGATCGAGTAGGCAGACCTCTTTATAGAAAGTCTTCAACCCCAATTCGACAATCTTCTCGAGCACGTTCGCGGGCTTGCCGGCGTTCTTCTCTGCGAGCACCGCGCGCTCGCGCTTAACCGTGGCCGGATCGAGCCCGGCGGCGTCGAGAGCGATCGGGCTGGCGGCGGCGACGTGCATCGCGAGCTGGCGGCCGAGGGCGGCCAGCCGACCCTTGTCGCCGGCGGACTTGAGTCCGACGATCACCCCGATTCTGCCGAGGCCATCTGCGATCGACCCGTGCACATAGTGGCCGATTGCCCCCTCGGCGACGCTGAGGCCCTGCGCCCGGCGGAGCGTCATGTTCTCGCCGATGGTGGCGATGGCGTTGGCGATCGCCTCGCTCACCGTGCCGCCGCCCGGATAATGCGCGCCGAGGACCGTCTCGACGTTGACCTGAGGCGCGTGGTCGAGCGCGACCGCAAGCACGCCCCTGACCAGCGCCTGGAAGTCGTCGTTGCGGGCGACGAAGTCGGTTTCGGAATTGACCTCGACGACGACCCCGAGATTGGCCTCGATAGCCAATCCTACAAGACCCTCGGCCGCCACGCGCCCGCTCTTCTTGGCTGCCTTGGCAAGGCCTTTCTTGCGCAGCCAGTCGATCGCCTGCTCGATGTCGCCGTTGGTCTCGCTCAGCGCATTCTTGCAATCCATCATGCCTGCGCCGGTCTTTTCGCGCAGATCCTTGACCAGCCCCGCGGAAATGGTCGCCATGGCGTCCCTCTTCATTCTCAAGCGCCGCGCCCGAAGCAGCCTCGGCGCGGCGGCGCGACTTCAAGTCACATTTGGGGCCGGGCCAGGTCACGGCCCTTGCCTCGATCGAATAGCCTTACTCGGCGGCCATGAGCGCGCGCGCCTGCTCGCTCCACTTGTCGCGGGCGACGCGGCCGTTGAACCTGAGATCGGCGTCGAGCTTCGCGGCCTCGTCCGGGGTCATCGCGGCGAGTTGCCAGTAATGGAACACGCCATGTTCGTTGAGCTTCTTGACGATCTGCGGCCCGACGCCGGTTAGTTTGGCCAGGTCGTCCGGCGCGCCGCGCGGCGCCGACAGGAGCTCGAACTGCTCGGTCGTCGACGCTTCGGGTTCGGAAGTTTCCGGCAGCGGTTCAGCGACCGGCGTCTCCGCTTCGCCAATATCGACGCCCTGCGCGCCCTGCCCGCGCGAAATGCCGTCGATCGCCGCGCGGGCGACGAGATCGCAATAAAGCTGAATGGCGCGCCCTGCGTCGTCGTTCGCCGGAACCGGATAGGCTATGCCGTCAGGATCGCTGTTGGTGTCGAGGATTGCGATCACCGGAATCTTGAGGCGGTTGGCTTCCTTGATCGCCAGGGCTTCCTTGTTGGTGTCGATGACGAACACCAGATCGGGAACCCCGCCCATGTCCTTGATCCCGCCGAGGGCGGTCTCGAGCTTGTCGCGCTCGCGCGACAACATCAGGCGCTCCTTCTTGGTCAGGCCCCTCGCGCCTTCGCCCAGGAGTTCGTCGACCTTGCGCAGGCGTGAGATCGAAGCCGATATCGTCTTCCAGTTGGTCAGCATGCCGCCGAGCCAGCGGGCGTTGACGAAATATTGCGCCGAGCGCTTGGCCGCGGCCGCGATCTCGTCCGACGCCTGGCGCTTGGTGCCGACGAACAGCACCCGTCCGCCCTTGGCGACGGTGTCGGAAACCGCCTTCAGCGCCTGATGGAGCAACGGCACTGTCTGGGCGAGGTCGATGATGTGGATCGAGTTGCGGGAGCCGTAGATATAGGGCTCCATTTTCGGGTTCCAGCGGTGCGACTGGTGGCCGAAATGGGCGCCGGCCTCGAGCAATTGGCGCATGGTGAAATCTGGCAAAGCCATGGGGTCGTCCTTGTCCGGTTGAGCCTCGGCGGATCAGTGAAGGCGAAGCGCGCTTCGCCACCGGAGCGGGACCTTGAACAGGAGCCGCGAAAAATCCGCCTGTGGAATGGGGCGCCATATAGGAGACCCGAAGCCGAAACGCAAGCCTAGCTCTACCGCTGTGCCGGAGGCGCCCTCGGGCTGCGGACCCGGGAGCCTCCTTTTCGCCGCCCGCGAGAATGTCAAGGGCCCGGCGCCCCTTGTCGTCATGCCGTCATATGCCCTCATCATGGCTGGCCTCGGGGATCGATCCGGGCGAACAGGTCAAATTCCGATTGCTTCGGCCGCGGCGAGCGTGTTTGACGTTTTCCAGCGTCCGTTTGGCCGCCCGGTTCGCCCTCGCGTCGTCTCGCCAAGCGGAAGTCGCCGATGCCTCAACTGACCACCTTTGTGTCTGCCGGGCGGCGGGTCCTGCCGAACCAATGGGATCTCATCGCATTCGCGGCGATTCTGGCCGTGCTGACGGCGGTCGCCCGCAGTTATCATGGCATTTCTGCGCCTCTGCCGGCGCCGACTGAAACCCAGATCACGCTCGATTATTGGCAATTGCCCTACTACGCGTTCCGAACCACGCTGCGCATGTTCGCAGCGCTTGCCGCCTCGCTCGTCTTCACCTTCACCTACGCGACGCTCGCGGCGAAAAGCCGGCGGGCGGAGATGGTGCTGATCCCGGTGCTCGACGTCCTGCAGTCGGTGCCGATCCTCGGCTTTCTGTCTTTCACCGTGACCTTCTTCCTCGGCCTTTTCCCCGGCAACACGCTCGGCGCGGAACTGGCGGCGATCTTCGCCATCTTCACCAGCCAGGCGTGGAACATGGCCTTCTCCTTCTACCAGTCGCTGCGCACCGTGCCGCGGGACCTGGACGAGGTCGCCCGCGGCTTCCGGCTCACCGGCTGGCAGAAGTTCTGGCAGCTCGAGGCGCCGTTCGCGATGCCGGGCCTGATCTGGAACACCATGATGTCGATGTCGGGCGGCTGGTTTTTCGTCGTCGCCTCCGAGGCGATCACGGTCGGCGACACGACCATCACGCTGCCGGGAGTCGGCTCTTTCATCGCCAAGGCGAACGACGAGGGCAACTGGTCCGCCATCGGGGCCGCGGTGCTGACGATGGGGATCGTCATCCTCCTTTACGATCAGCTGCTGTTCCGCCCGATCGTCGCCTGGGCGGCGAAGTTCCGGGTCGAGCTGTCGGTCAGTCAGGACGTCGAGTCTTCCTGGGTGCTGAATCTCATCAAGCGTACGCACTGGCTGCGTTTGGGCGTCACTCCGATCTTCGCCGCCTTGCGCGGCGCGAGCCTCCTGCCGCTGCGTTTCCCGATCGCAGCGTCGCCGCGAAGCCGCTCCTCTGAAGGGCCCTCGCGGCTCCTCGACGCCCTCTGGATCGTCGCCGTGATCGCCGTGGCCGCCTGGGCTGCGTGGCTTACCATTTCCTATATCGCCACCGAACTGAACTGGAACGAGGTGCTGCACGTCTTCGTCCTGACGTTCTACACCCTCATCCGCGTCGTCGTGCTGATGGCGCTGGCGACTGTGGTCTGGGTGCCGATCAGCGTCTGGATCGGCCTGAGGCCCCGCTGGGCCGAAGCCGTTCAGCCGATCGCCCAATTCCTGGCCGCGTTCCCCGTCAACCTGTTATTCGGCGCCGCCGTCAGTCTGGTGCTCGCGTTCAATCTGAACCCGAATATATGGCTGAGCCTGCTTATCGTTTTCGGCACCCAATGGTATATCGTGTTCAACACGATCGGCGGCGCGGCGGCCTTTCCCAATGACCTGCGCGAAGCCGTAGCGAATTTCCGGATCCGCGGCTGGCGCTGGTGGACTCAAGTCATCATTCCGGCGGTCGCCCCCTATTATTTGACCGGCGCAATCACCGCGTCGGGCGGCTCGTGGAACGCTTCTATCGTCGCCGAATACGTGAAGTGGAAGGACCATACCGTCGTCGCCGACGGCGTCGGATCCTATATCGCCCAGGCAACCGACAAGGGCGACTTTCCGCGCATCGTGCTCGGCGTCGCGATGATGTCGCTGTTCGTGACGCTATTCAATCGCTTGTTCTGGCGCAGGCTCTACGCCTATGCGGAGCGGCAACTGCGCCTTTGACGCGCTAGCATGATCGAGGAGCTTTGCTCATGTTGGACCCAGCCGTAACGATGCTGCTCAACGTCGAAAAGGTGAGCCAGGTCTTCTCGACCGGATCGGGCGAGACCCGCGCGCCGGTATTGAGTGAGGTGTCCCTAAGTCTGAAGACCGGCGAGATTGTCGCCCTGCTTGGCCGCTCGGGATCGGGCAAGTCGACGCTTCTGCGCCTGATCGCGGGACTGACACGTCCGACCCAGGGGACGGTCACGATCTCGGGCGAACCGGTGAACGGCCCGGCCAAAGAGGTTGCGATGGTGTTCCAGAGCTTCGCCCTTTTCCCTTGGCTCGATGTGCTCGACAACGTCGAAATAGGGCCGCGAGCCAACGGCGTGCCACTCGATGAGACGCGCAAGCGCGCGCTCAAGGCGATCGACACCATCGGGCTCGACGGCTTCGAGTCGGCCTATCCGAAGGAATTGTCGGGCGGGATGCGCCAGCGTGTCGGCTTTGCCCGCGCCCTCGTGATGCAGCCGAAGATCCTTTTAATGGACGAACCGTTCTCGGCGCTCGACGTGCTCACCGCCGAAACCCTGCGCACCGATCTGCTCGACCTGTGGCAGGAGGGGCGCATTCCGATCAAGGCCATTCTGATGGTCACCCACAACATCGAAGAAGCGGTGCTGATGGCCGACCGGATTCTCGTGCTCGCGTCAAACCCCGGCCGGATCGCATCCGAGATTGCGGTCACCCTTCCGCACCCGCGCGATCGGCTGGACCCGAACTTTCGCGAACTCGTCGACAGGATCTATGCGTTGATGACCCAAAGGCCGGACACGACAAAGCCGGCGGCGCGCGAAGCCGCCGCGGCGGCGATGGGGCTCGGGCTTGCGCTCCCGCGCGTGTCGACCAACTCGCTCGCCGGTATGCTCGAGGAGATCGCCGCCCCGCCCTACGACGGCAAAGCGGACCTCCCGCATCTCGCCGACTCGCTCCAGCTCGAGATCGACGAATTGTTTCCGCTCGGCGAGACCTTGCAATTGTTACGCCTGTCGGAATTCGAGGACGCCGACATCAAGCTGACGCCGCTCGGCCAGCGGTTCGTCGACATGGACGTCGACCAGCGCAAGAAGGTGTTCGGCGACCAGGTCCTTGCGCATATCCCGCTCGCCTCGCACATCAAGCGAGTGCTCGACGAACGCCCGTCCCATCGAGCGCCCGCCACCCGCTTCCGCGAGGAACTCGAGGACTATATGAGCGAGGACTATGCCGAACGGACCTTGCGGGCGATCATCAATCTCGGCCGCTACGGGGAGCTGTTCGCCTATGACGAAAACAGCCAGACTTTCAGTTACGAGAATCCGCAATAGCGACCACAATCCCGCTCCTTAGGTTTGACTTATTGCGTTTTATGCGCTGCAATATGGATATTGCAGTGCAAGAGCGCTTTGAGCCCACAGGAGACGCTCGATGACACCAACCTCCGCCACCCTCACCCTCGACGACAAGCCGGTCGAAAAGCCGGCCCCGGCCGCCGCCACCCTGACCGTCGGCCAGAAATCCATCGAGCTGCCGATCAAGCGCGGCACGATCGGCCCATCGGTCGTCGATATCGGACGGCTCTATGGCCAAACCGGGATGTTCACCTACGATCCCGGGTTCACCTCGACCGCGAGCACGGATTCGAAGATCACCTATATCGACGGCGACGAGGGCGTGCTCCTTTACCGTGGCTATCCGATCGACGAACTCGCCGAGCACGGCGATTTCCTCGAAACCTGCTACCTGCTCCTGTATGGCGAGCTGCCGACCGCGGCGCAGAAGGCCGACTTCGACTACCGGGTCACGCGCCACACGATGGTGCACGAGCAGATGAACCGGTTCTTCAACGGCTTCCGCCGCGACGCGCATCCGATGTCGGTGATGGTGGCGAGCGTCGGCGCGCTCGCCGCCTTCTATCACGACTCGACCGACATCAACGATCCGTGGCAGCGCGAGGTCGCTTCCATCCGCATGATCGCCAAGGTCCCGACGCTCGCCGCGATGGCGTTCAAATATGCGATCGGCCAGCCGTTCGTCTATCCGAAGAACGAGCTCGACTATGCGTCGAATTTCTTACGCATGTGCTTCTCTGTCCCCTGCGAGGAATACAAGGCCAACGCCGTGCTGGCGCGGGCGCTCGACCGCATCTTCATTCTCCACGCCGACCACGAGCAGAACGCCTCGACATCGACGGTGCGCCTCGCCGGATCGTCGGGCGCCAATCCGTTCGCCTGCATCGCCGCCGGCATCGCCTGTCTCTGGGGTCCGGCGCACGGCGGCGCCAACGAAGCGGCGCTGAAGATGCTGGGCGAGATCGGAAGGGTCGAAAACATCCCCAAATTCATCGCCAAGGCGAAGGACAAGAATGATCCGTTCCGGCTGATGGGCTTCGGCCATCGGGTGTACAAGAACTACGATCCGCGCGCCAAAATCATGCAGAAGACCGCGCACGAGGTGCTGAACGAGCTCGGGGTCAAGGACGATCCGCTGCTCGACGTCGCGATCGAGCTTGAGCGCATCGCGCTTCACGACCAGTATTTCATTGAGAAGAAGCTCTATCCGAACATCGACTTCTATTCCGGCATCACGCTGAAGGCGATGGGCTTCCCGACCGACATGTTCACCGTTTTGTTCGCGGTCGCCCGCACCGTCGGATGGATCGCCCAGTGGAAGGAGATGATCGTCGATCCGGAGCAGAAGATCGGCCGTCCGCGCCAGCTCTACACCGGCTCGCCGCCGCGCGAATATAAGCCGATGGGCAACCGATGAAGGGAATTGGCCAGTTGGCGAACTCCTCCTGCGTCGCTAGGCCAACGAACTAACCTAGGCGAGGCTCATCAATAGGCGGTGGGCCGCTCTTGAGGTCCGCGATATCAAAGCCCTGATTGCCGACGAAACTACGCGCGGCGCGCCGGCCCTCGACGAGTCGCCGTGGGCCATTGACCTTTGCTTGAATTGCGGCTTGGGCTCGTCCCGACGCGGGGCCCATGTCTGCCGGCGCCTTCCTTGTTGGCCGTCAAGCCGCGACAGCGAGCGGGCGTGACCCGTCACGGTTGCGCCGTTAACATCGGTTTGAAATGACGAAGTTCGGAAAAGTCCGGAACTTTCGGTTGGAGGGAGAATTCAAATGATCCGCAAGGCGAAGGCGATGTGGCATGGGACAGGCCGCGACGGCGGCGGCAATCTTTCCAGCAATTCCGGAGTGTTGGCGGAGACGCCCTATTCCTTCAGAACCCGATTCGAGAACGAGAAGGGGACGAATCCCGAAGAGCTCATCGCCGCGGCGCACGCCGGTTGCTTCACTATGGCGCTCGCCTTCGGGATGCAAATGGCGGGCTTGAACCCGACCGAACTCGCGACCGAGGCCGCGGTCACGCTCGAACCCGAAGGCCAAGGTTTCAAGATCAGCAAGTCGGCTCTCACCCTTCGGGCCAAGGTCCCGAACCTGGACGAGGCGAAATTCATGGAGCTGGCGAAGGGCGCCGAGAAGAACTGCCCGGTCTCCAAGGTCTTGAACGCCGAGATAACGCTGGACGCCAAGCTCGTGTGAGCGCGAATTGGAGCGCCTGCGCCTGCCGACGCTGGACGCCCAGCTCCGCGCCGAAGAGGACGATCAATGTCTGAGACGAATAAGGCCAACACTGTCGCCTTCTACAAGAGGGCTCTTTTTGAAGGCGACGTTGAAAACGCATTCCGAATCTATGCTGGGAACTCCTATCGCCAGCACAATCCTCTCATCGAGGATGGCATGGAAGGCGTCCGCAAGTTTGTCGCCTGGATCGTGGCCAGCCATCCAGACGCGCGTGGCGAGATCAAGCGCGTCTTCGCGGACGGCGACTACGTCGTCCTCCACAGTCATTGGCATGGGCTGTCGGACAATCCGCGCGGCGAGGCTGTCGTTGATATCTTCAGGCTAGAAGACGGCAAGGTGGTGGAGCATTGGGACGTCATCCAGCCAGTCCCGGAAACCGCAGCGAACAACAACACGATGTTCTGACCCGTCGGCCGCGCGCGGCGGCGGAACGTCAATGCTTGTCCTTCACGGCCCGCCGAAGGCGGGAGTTTCAATGGCGAGAGGCCGCTTTCCAGGAAGCTCTTTGCCGCGGGCTCGCCCTCGGGTCCGTCTCGCTTCGCGACTGTTAGTGCTGGGCGGATGATGTCGCGGGAATAGCGCACGCGTGTAATTCGAATTCTTCCGGTCAAATAGTAGCGGCTTAATTCGTCATCAAGCGGGGTCGGGAGGCACCCAAGAGCAGGTCGGACGCCCTGGCCCCGTTCCGGAGCCATTGCAAAACTAGGGGCGCATCCTTACTAAACACCCAGTCGGTGAAAATCATAGGGTTTATAGGATCCGCGTTAAATACAACCGCGTTTAGCATCAAGTGGACAGCCGCAAACGTAGCTTGACCCCCACCTTTAGAATGTCCTGCAAGCACAAGTTCCGGACGATGACCATGGCCACATAGCTTATCGAACTCGCCACGAACCCACTGCCGCTTGATTAGATCCGCGACGTCCGACGCGACCAGCTCTATTCGCTCGCTGAACCGATTCGGAGCCAACATTGTTCCATCTAATTGCTAACACTTGTGTCAAATACGATCTCTTCGCAAGTCTGGGCTCGAACGTCCCGTGCCTGCCCTTGCGTCAGTCGCAGTGGCGCAGCGCGCGCATCGCAACCGTCTCCAGCACTGTCGCCGCGGCGTGGGCGCTCGGCGGCCGGCCGTCGGCGAGGCGCATGAGGCTCTCGAGGCGCGAGAGCGCCTTAAGCTGCGCATCGCGCTCCGGGCCATCCCGAACGATCTCCGAGAGCGCCGCCCCAAGCGTAGGCGGCGCGCACTCGCGTTGAAGAAACTCTGGGATCGCCCGCTCGCCGAGAATGAGGTTGGGCAACAGGATCGAGGGGACCTTGATAAAGTACTTGAGCTGTTCCTCGACCAGCGAGACCTTGTAGGCGCCGACCATCGGAACGCCGGCAAGCGCGAGCTCGAGCGTGACTGTTCCCGATGCCGCGAGGCCGGCGCGCGCGGCGCGAAACGCGGCGTATTTCGCCTCTTCGTCGAGCACGATTTTCGGCGCTTCCGGCCAAAGCGCCGCCAAAGCGCGCACCTCGCGCTCGACGTGCGGCAGCGTCGGGAGAACGACTTTAAACGGACCGACCGCCTGGCGCACGATCTCGAGCGCGCCGCCGAATTCGGCCATCAGCCGGGTGACTTCAGAGCGGCGCGACCCCGGGAGCACGACGATGAGCGGCGGCTTCGCGCCGCGGCGGCGCTCCTCGTCCGCATTTGGCCGCAAGGCGGCGAGGCGTTCGATTAGCGGATGACCGACATAGACGCAACGCGGGCCTTTGAGCCGTCGATAGGCCTCAGGCTCGAACGGCAGCAGCGCCAGCACACAATCGACATAAGCCCGCATCGCCTTCGCCCGGCCGGGCCGCCAGGCCCAGACGCTCGGAGAGACGTAGTCGACGATTGGCAATTTCGGCAGCGCCGCGCGGACGCGGCGGGCGACGCGGTGGGTGAAGTCAGGACTGTCGATGATGACGAGGGCATTCGGCCGGGCGGCGACGATCGCCTCGGCGGTCTTGTGGATCCGCGCGAGGAGCTTCGGTAGCCGGGCCAGCACCGGCAGGATGCCCATGACCGCAATGTCGCTGATCGGAAATAGGCTCTTCAAGCCCTCAGCTTCCATCGCTTCGCCGCCGACGCCCAAGAAGGCGACCTCGCCCGTGCGCGCTTCGCGGAGCGCCCGCATGAGCTTGGCGCCGAGCTGGTCTCCCGAGTGCTCGCCAGCCGCCACGGCGACGCGCAACGCGCTCATCGCCTCGCGCCTGCGGAAGCGAATCCCGCGACGAACAGGCCGGCCGCGTCGGCTTGGCGCGACAAGCGCTCGCGCTCGACGATGAGCACGCGGCCCGCCGCGACCGCAGCGCCGCGCAATTGCGCCTTGGCCGCGGCTTCGATCGTCTTCGGGCCGATCGCTGGCATGTCGAGCCTCAGATCTTGCCCGCGCTTGGGCGCTTTCACCAGCACCCCAGCCTGCCCGGCGAAGCGCAGCCGCCCGTTGGCGCGCATCTCGGCGACGCGGGCGAGCATCGCGTCGGTGCCTTCGGCCGCCTCGATCGCAAGAACCCGGCCGGCGGCGACGACGGCGCCCTGCCCTGCGTCGAAACTCGACAGCGCGTCGATGAGGCGGGCGCCGAGCGCGATGTCGGTTTCATCCTCCGGCGACGGCGCGCGCGCGCCAAACGCGCCAGGCGGGGCCAGCAGGCGCGGCGCAACGTCCTGCGCGCCGACAATGCGGATCCCCTCGCGCTCGACGATCGCGGCCAGGCCGACGAGGAGCCCGTTGTCGCCACGACGGAACAACTGCGCCAGCCCCGCCGCCCGCTTGACCGCGCCCCAGTCGAGCCTGATGTCGCCGAACTCGGGTCTCGCCATCGCGCCGATGATCACCATCTCGGCGACGGCGCGCGCGCGCAACGCCGCGAAAAGCTTGCCGACCTCGCCCATGCGCACCCAGACGTGCGGGTAGGCTTCAATTGCCGAATCGGTCGCGCCCACAACGCCGATGAGAAACGGCTCCCGGCCGGCGCGGCGGGCCTCCCCGGCGACCTCGAGCGGAAACGCGCCCGCGCCACAGAGGATCGCCAGAGGCGGCCCTGAGGCGGCGAAGCCTGGCCCGCTCACCCCTCTTCATCCTTTCCGGCGCGCGGGACGCAGATCGCGCGGTCTCCGCCCAGGCGCAGAAAGGCGACGATCTGCTGCACGGCCTCCTGACCGGCGAACGCCTCGGCGACGTCGCTGAGGCGCTCCTTCAAGGTCCCGCCGCCATTGAAAAGCATCTTGTAGGCGCGCCTGAGCTCATGGATCGTCTCGTGCGAGAAGCCCCGGCGCTTCAGGCCAACGACATTGAGACCGGCCAGGGCGGCGCGATTGCCAAGCGCAAGGCCAAACGGAATGAGATCATGCTCGACGCCCGCCAACCCGCCGACGAAAGCGTGCGCGCCGACGCGGACGAACTGATGCGCGGCGGCGCCGCCGCTGAGAATTGCGAAATCTCCGATCTGGCAATGACCGGCCAGCATCACGTTGTTGGACAGGATGACGCCCTCGCCGATGCGGCAATCATGCGCCACATGGGCGTTCGCCAGAAACACCGAGCGCGGGCCGACGACTGTTTCCGAGCCGCCGCCCGCGGTGCCCGGGTTCATCGTCACCCCCTCGCGAATAAGACAGTCTTCGCCGATTGAAAGACGAACCGGTTCGCCGCGATATTTGAGGTCCTGCGGCGGGTGGCCGATCGAGGCGAAGGGATAAATGATCGTACGCGCGCCGATCGTCGTTTCGCCGGCCAGGCTGACATGGGAGATGAGCCGCACGCCGTCGCCGAGCGTCGTTTGTCGCCCAATGTGGCAAAATGGCCCGATCTCCACGTCCGCCCCGAGCCGCGCGCCGTCCTCGACGACTGCAGTCGGATGGATCGCTTCCTTCATTCACGCACCAGCATCGCCGACACTTCGGCCTCGCATACGAGCTCGCCGTCGACTTTCGCTTCACCGCGAAACCACCACATGTTGCGGCGCTTGGCGACGCGGGTCATGTGAAACCGCACCTGATCGCCGGGAACGACGGGTTTGCGGAACTTAGCCTTGTCGATCGTCATCATGTAGACGACGCTCGGCGCCCCGCTCGCCGCCTGCGAAGCCACGCAGAGCGCGCCTGCCGTTTGCGCCATTGCCTCGATCAGAAGCACGCCCGGCATGACCGGCCGGCCGGGAAAATGGCCCTGGAAATGGGGCTCATTGGCGGTGACGTTCTTCACGCCCACGCCATATTCGTCGCCGCGGGCTTCGACGATGCGATCGACGAGGAGAAACGGATAGCGGTGCGGCAAGAGCGCGAGGAGCTTCTGGATGTCGAAGCTGTCGAACGCCCGACCGATCGGTTCGTTCATTCCGTTTCCCCTTCCGTACACGGCGTCCTTTGAGCGGCGGTCATTCCGCGCTGCTTTCACCGCGCGCGTCGCCGGCCAGTCGCTTGACTGCGGCGACCTCGCGAAAGAACTCCCGCACGGGCTTCGCAGGAGCGCCCGCCCACCGCTCACCAGCAGGAATGTCGGTCATCACGCCGGCCGCCGCGGCGACCTGGGCGCCCGCGCCGATCGTTAGGTGTCCGGCGATGCCGGCCTGGCCGCCGAGAGCGGCGAAATCGCCGATCGCGCTCGATCCGGAGAACTCCGGACTGCGCAACCAGCACGGCGTGGCGGCCGATGACCACGTTGTGGCCGATCTGCACCAAGTTGTCGATCTTCGCGCCCTCTCCGATCACGGTGTCGCGGTTCGCGCCCCGGTCGATTGTCACCCCAGCGCCGATCTCCACGTCGTCCTGGATGATCACGCGCCCGATCTGGGGCACTTTGAGATGGCCGCGCGGCCCGAGCGCGAAGCCGAACCCGTCCTGCCCGATGTGCGCGCCGGGGTGAATGATGACCCGATCGCCGATCAGCGCTGCGCCGATCGTGGTTGAGGCGCCGACGGAACCGTCGCGGCCGATGCGCACCTCCGGACCAATGACCGCATTGGGGCCGATGACCGTGCCGGCGCCGATCTCAGCGCCGCGGCCGATCACCGCGCCTGGGTCGACGGTCACGCCCGGTTCGAGCCGCGCCGAAGGGTGAATCGATGCCGCCGACGAAATGCCAGTCTCGCCGAACACCGATCCCGGCTTGACCGCACTCGGGTAGAGTTTGGCCATTACCAAGGCCATCGCGCGATAGGGCTCGCGGACGACGAGCGCGACGCAGGTCGAAGGCGCAGCGCCGGCGTAGCGTCGCGCAACCAACGCCGCGGCGGCGCGCGTGCGCTTGAGCGCATCGATGTATCTCGGATTGTCGAGGAAGGTCAGATCTCCCGGGCCGGCCTGGTCGACTGCGGCGACGTCCCGGATTGTGCGGTCAGCTTCGGCGCCGTCGGCAAGCGTGGCGCCGCACCAGCTCGCGACTTCAGCCAGCGAAGGCGCTGAGTGCGACGGAAAAAAACAAATCTTGGCCAATTGCGGAGTTCCGTCAGAAGCAACGACGGGCGCGCCAGCTTTGGCGCGCCCGTTTGTCGGGGGAGCCGATTGACCGGCGCTTAGAAGGTCGTGCCGCCCGAGAAGTTGAAGAACTGGGTCTGGTCGTATTTGCCCTTCACGACCGGAATGGCGAAGTCGAAGCGGATCGGCCCCATCGGCGATGCCCAGATCAGGCTCGCGCCTACCGAGGCGCGAATTTGGTTCGGATCCCAGACATTGGCGCAGCTGACCTGGGTGATGGGGAGCACCGAGGCGATTGACCCCGGCGCGGGGCAATAGGTATAGCCCAAGAAGTTTGAGAAGTTCGTCGGTCCCGAATAGCCGATCAAACTCCCGGCGTCGGCGAACACCGCGCCTTTCAGCCCGATTTCGCGCGGCAGGCCGAAGATCGGGAAGTCCACCTCGGCCGACGCGCCGTAATAGGTGGTGCCGCCAAGGGCCGAGGACTCAATGTCATACGGATTCGAGAGGTCGCGCGGGCCAATGCCGGAGGGCGCGAAGCCGCGCACCAATGACGGACCCTGCATGAAATTGTTGATGATGAGCGGCTGGTTGCTGCCGAAGGAATTGATCTGGCCGGCCTGGAGGTGAATCTGGCCAATAAAATCCTCGGTGATTGGACGATACCAGCGCGCGTCGAAGGTTTCGCGCAAGAAGTCCGATCGGCCGCCGAGGCCCGCGACATCCTGTTTGAATGTGGCGTAGAAACCGGTCGTCGGGTCCTTGCGATTGTCTAGATTACTGTAAAGGAGCGAGAATCCGGCAAGCGACGTCACGATATTGCCTTGCGCCGCCGCCTGCTTGATTTCGACCGGCGCCTCGCCGTTGCTCAAGCAGTTGATGAACGCGTCCGGCACGACCGGGATGAAGGTTCCCCCTGGAAACCAGGTCTGATCGGGTCCGACGCAGTCGTCGTAGGGCTGAGACGAAGTGTTCGGAATGGTGATCTTCGATTCGTAGATCGAATAGTTGGGCTGGAATGTTAGATCGTCGGTGACCGGAACGCCGAGCCTGACGGTCGCGCCGGTCGTCCAATTCTGGTAGAGAGCGTATTGGTTTTGATTGTTGACCTGATGGAAAATGTCAAAGCCCGCGGCCAGGCGCTGGCCGAGGAAATAAGGCTCGGTGAACGAGGCTTTCCAGCCCTGAGTATATTGTCCGTCAGAGACGCTCAGGCGTACATACTGGCCGCGGCCGAGGAAATTCGTCTCCGTATAGGCAAGCTCGGCCAGGAAACCCTCAGTCGTCGAGTAGCCGCCACTGAGGCTGATCGAGCCCGTCGGCTGGTCCTCGACCTCGACGACTACGATGACGCGGTCTGGGGCCGAGCCCGGCCGGTTCGAGATATGGACCTTCTTGAAGTAGCCAAGGCTGTTGAGGCGGCGCTCGGCGCGCTCGATCAACACGTGATTGTACGGATCGCCTTCGCCGATATCGAATTCGCGGCGAATCACGTAATCGCGTGTGCGCGTATTCCCGACAATGTCGATGCGCTCGATGTACACTTTGGGACCGTTGTCGACTGAGAACGAGATCGCGATCGTATGATTGACGGTATCGCGCTCGCCGTGCGGACGCGCCTCCGAAAACGCATAACCCTGCGTAGCGACGTCGCGGGAGATCGCCTCGACCGACTTGTCGATAGCGCTCGCATCATAGACATCGCCAGGTCGCAAAGACACGAAACGAGCGAGCGCTGGCCCATCGACCTTCGGAATGTTGGAAACCACATTCACGCTTGAGACGTGATATTGCGGGCCCTCGTCCATCGTGATCGTGATGATGTAACCCGGCGGGTTCTCATGGTAGGTGACGTCGGTATTGACGATCCGGAAGTCGGCGTAGCCGTTCTTCATGTAATAGCGGCGGATCGCTTCCTCGTCGGAGGCGAGGCGATCCGGATCGTAAACGTCGGTGCTCTTGATGAACGACAATAAGTTCATCGTGCTGGTTTGCATCAGGCCGCCCAGGCGGTAGTTCGAAACGGCATGGTTGCCGACGAACCGGATCTCGCGGATGCCGGTCTTGCCGCCTTCGTCGATGGTGAAGACGAGGTCCACCCGTCCGTTCGGCAACTGGACCAGCCTTTTGGTCACCTTGGCCTCATTGCGCCCGTATTTTTTGTATGCGTCCTTGATTTGGCCGATGTCGCCCGCCGCAGTCTCCTCGTTGTAGGTGGTATGGGGTTTCGACTGCACCTCGACTTCGAGTTGCTTCGTTTCGATCTGTTTATTGCCTTCGAACGCAACTCTGTTGATGACCTGCGCGCCGCCGGTCAGGTTTACTACGATCTTGCCGTCGACCAGCTTGGCGCTGACGTCGGAGTAGATGCCGGTTGCCTTCAGGTCTTCGACGCCACGCTCGATCGACGCCGGATCGGTTCCGCTGAAGTATGGCTTCAGCGTCGAAGGATCGACGTTGGCACCCTGGACGACAATCTGCTGAGCGCTCGCCGGAGTCGTGCAGTCCAACCCGCATAGACCCAAGGTCACCGCCAGGAGGACGCCGCCAACAAACCCGCGAATCCAATCCATATAGCCCAGAGCCCCTGTTCGCGCCGTCGCAGCATTCGCCTCTACGGCGCCGCTTCGGCGTGATCCTGCCTGTGCGTCCCTCGCCAGCGCCTCGAGGCGCCGATCCCGGACGACGCCGCAGACGCGACGCAGCGCTCACCTCCGCCAAATCAGGCGATGGTCGGAACGATTAACGCCGTTTTACAATTTTTGCTCGCCCCTGCAAACCGTTATTGCCCCGAGCGTACACCATTTCTCGCGAGCGTTGCGCCGAGGACACGCAACATGGTCGATTGTTGGTTAATTGCCGTTCGTGACCAGGCGCAAAATGTCGTGCGAGGTGGTGAAGACCACCAGAAGCGCGACCAGGGCAATTCCGATTCTCAGCCCGATCTCCTGCGCCCGCTCGCTTAACGGGCGCCCGCGCAGGCCTTCAAAGGCGTAAAACGCGAGGTGGCCGCCGTCGAGCAGCGGCACAGGGAGCAGATTCATCAGACCGACCGAAACCGAAAACCACGCGGCGAGACTAAAGAGCTCCCAAAAGCTGATTTTCGCCATCTCTCCAGCCATTTGCGCCGCGCCGATCAATCCCGACATCTGATCGGTTGATTCCCGTCCGGCGAAAATTCCGACAATATAGGTCCCAGTCGCCTTGACGATGAACCATTCCTGCGCCGCGCCCCAGGCGCCGCACGTCATCAGGCTGCACCGCTCGACCCTGGCGTCGCTACGGTCGGCTGATGAGGCAAGGCCAAGATGGCCCATCCGGCGCTTTCCGAACACGCCTTGGTCGACGACGGTGATCTTGGGCGTCGCCGAAAGGTCCACGTCGCGCCCTTCCCGGTCGACGACGAAGCTCATCGGCAGCCCGGTGCTCATCAGCGTCGATTCTTGAAGCCCTTCAAAGCTGTCAATCGGTTTGCCGTTGATCGACTTGACGATGTCGCCGGCCTGAAACCCGGCCGCCGCCGCTGGACTGTTCGGCTCGACCCGCCCGATTCGGGCCATGTGTTCGACCCGACCAAAGCCCATAAACATTCCGGTAAAGATTACGAACGCCAGCAGGAAATTGGCGACCGGCCCGGCGGCCACGATCGCCGCGCGGTTGAGCAAGGGCTGCCCAGCAAGGGTCAACGACCGGTCGACCGACGGACCCGCCTCAGCGCCCTCGGCGACGCTCGCGACATTGGCGTCGCCATGGAACTTGACGTATCCCCCAAGCGGCAGCGCGCCGACCCGCCACCGCGTGCCGCGCGAATCAACCCGTGCCCACAACTCGGGACCGAAGCCAAGGGAGAACGCATCGATTTTGACGCCGCACCATCGACCAACCAGATAGTGCCCAAGCTCATGGATGGATACGATGAGGCTCAGAATCAGGATGAAGGGAACGACGTACCATCCGAGCCACGCCCCGAGGCCGGCGATCGTATTCACTACCGCCATGCATGGCCTCCAGCTCCGCCAGAAGCCGCACTGGCCGCTGGAAGATGGTTACGGAACAGTTAGAGTGGCCCAAGTCCACAATTACGCCAATAGGCTCGCTGTCCTATCTAGCGCGATATGGTGAATCGCAAGCGCTTCCGCAATGTCGGCCGGCGCGCCCAATTCGCCGGCTTCCGTCATCGCCGAGAGCGTTTTCGCCACCAGACCGGCGATGTCGCCGAAGCCAATTCTCCGGCTGAGAAACGCCGCGACTGCGATTTCGTTGGCGGCGTTGAGGGCGGTCGGCGCGCCGCCGCCGGTGCGCAGCGCCTCGATCGCCAAGCCAAGCGCCGGAAAACGTTTGAGGTCGGCGCGCTCGAAGGTCAAGCGGCCGAGCGCCGCGAGATCGGGGGCGCGCACGCCCGACGCGATTCGGTCAGGATAGGCGAGGCAATGCGCGATCGGCGTCCGCATGTCCGGAGACGCCATGCCGGCGATCAGCGATCCGTCGGCGAAGGTGATGAAGCCGTGGACAATCGATTGCGGATGGACGACGACGTCGAGCCGGTCGGCGGGCAGGCCGAACAGATGATGGGCTTCGATCAGTTCGAGTCCCTTGTTCATCAGACCGGCCGAATCGATCGTCACCTTCGGTCCCATCACCCAGTTGGGATGGGCGAGCGCCTGTTCGCGCGTGGCGGCCGAGATGCGCTCAGCGCTCCATTCGCGGAACGGCCCGCCGGACGCGGTGATGGTCATGGTCTCGATCGTGTCAGGATCGCGCGCCCCGATCGCCTGAAACAGCGCGTTGTGCTCGGAGTCCATCGGCAACACCGTCGAGCCGGCGCGCCGTGCAGTGTCCATAACGGCTGCGCCGGCGCACACCAGCGTTTCCTTGTTGGCGAGCGCGACCGTGCGCCCGGCGGCGATCGCGGCGAAGGTCGGCTCCAATCCGGCGGCGCCGACAATAGCGGCAACCACGAGATCGGCGTCGCGCAGCGCGGCTTCTTTGACCGCTTCCGGGCCGGCCGCGATTTCGACCTTGAAACCCGCGAGTCCCGCCTTCAGGTCCGGATAGCCGGCCGGGTCCGCGAGGGCGGCGAATTCGGCCTTAAGCTCGATTGCGCATTTCGCCAGCGCCGCGCCGTTGCGGCCGCCCGCTACCGAGACGACCGAAAACCGGTCGGGCGCGGCGGCGATGACTTGCGCGCACGAGCGTCCGATCGAACCTGTCGCTCCCAGAATCGCGAGCCGTTTGCGGGGCGGGGCGGCCGGGCGTTTGCGCGAGCGGGGGGGCGCGGCCGGCGCGAAGTGGGAGACGCTCACCATTGAAACAGTCCGCTCGCGAGATAGTCGCCCCTGGGATGCAGTATGGCGACGACTGCCGCGAAGGAGGAGGCCGCGGTGAAGGCGTCGAGCCGATCCATCAATCCGCCATGGCCGGGAATGAGGCCGCTCGAATCCTTGACGCCGAAACGCCGCTTGAGCGCGGATTCGAACAAATCGCCAAGCTCGGACACGATCACGGTCGCAAGACCGAGCCAGAATAGCGCCGCGAGGCGATTCGTCCACGCCGCCAGCATGAGGCCGAGGACGGCCCCTGCGAACGCGCCGGCGACCGCCCCGGCCCACGTCTTACCCGGCGAGACGCTCGGCCACAGCCGCGGCCCGCCAATCAGCCGGCCGGCGAAATAGGCGGCAATGTCCGCTCCCCAAACGACCGCAAAAAGCCACAGGATCGCGGCCATGCCGAAGCTCGGAGACACCCTGAGCAGCCCGACGCTGGCGACGAGCGCGCCGGCATAGAGCACGCCCGCAGCCGCCCAGATCCTTTGCCGCCGTCCGCCGATCCAGCCGACCGCGACCGCGCCAAGAATGAGCGCCGCCACGACGCTCGGAATCGAATTGTGCATCGCCGACATCGCCGCGAGCGCCAGCGCAACGGCGCCGACGACGACCCGTCCGACGATGAGGCCCTCGCCGCCGACCAACCGCTGCCATTCCCACAGAACGACGACCGAGGCGAGCCACCAGAACGCCGCGAACAGGAAGCCGCCGATCCACGCCGCCGCCAGCGCGACGCTTGCCATCACTGCGGCAGCCGCCACCCGCGGCCAGAGATCCGGCCCGAACCGCCCGCCCTGCCGTCGCGGCGCCGATCCGATCGCCGGGCCCTCGCCGCTCGCCATCATTCCCATCCGCTCACGACGCCGACTTTACGGCGGCCGGCTCGATGACGGCCCCGAACCGACGCTCGCGCGCCGCATACTGATCGAGCGCCGAGACGAAAGCCGCGTCGTCGAAGTCAGGCCAAAGGATCGGCAGGAAGACGAGTTCGGCATAGGCCGTCTGCCAGAGGAGAAAATTCGACAGGCGCATCTCGCCCGAGGTGCGGATGACGAGATCAGGATCCGGAAGGCCGGCCGTGTCGAGCCGGTCGGCCAGATCGTCCTGCCCGATCGTTTGGGCGTCGAGGCGCCCATCGCGAATATCGATTGCCAGCCGCCGCGCCGCCTCGACAATCTCCTGCCGCGCGCCGTAATTGAAAGCCACGGTCAGCGTGAGCCCTCGATTGGCGGCCGTCAGCATCTCCGCCTCATTGATGAGCGCGACGATGTCGGGCGCGAGATTGTCCCGTTCGCCGATGATTCTTCACCTTGACGCCGTTGGCGTTGAGCTCGGCGAGGTCGTTGCGAATGAACCGCTTGAGCAAGCCCATCAGCATCGCCACTTCCTCTGGCGGGCGGCTCCAGTTTTCCGACGAAAAGCTGTAGACCGTCAGGAACTGCACGTTGTGCTCGATCGCCGAGCGGACGGCCCGGCGGACCGCCTCGACGCCCCGCCGATGGCCTTCGAACCGAGGCAGGCCGCGCGCCTGCGCCCAGCGGCCGTTGCCGTCCATGATGATTGCGACATGGGCCGGCTTCCGAGCCGTTCTGGGATCAAGACTGGGGCGGGAATAATGCATGATGGCCTCGGACAATGGTGCGATCGCCTAGACCTGCATGATTTCCTTTTCCTTCGTGGCGAGGGAGGCGTCGATCTCGTGAATCGCCTGATCGGTCGCCTTCTGCACTTCTGCCTCCTGATGCTTTTCGTCGTCCTCGCTGATTGCGTGCTCCTTCAAGAGCTTTTTGAGGATGTCGAGGCCGTCGCGTCGCACGTGCCGCACCGCCACCCGTGCGTCCTCGGTATATTTATGCGCGATCTTGACCATTTCCTTGCGGCGCTGCTCATTCAATTCGGGAATGCGGATGCGCAGGACCGAGCCCTCGACAGTCGGGCTCAAGCCGAGATTCGCGTCCCGGATCGCCTTGTCGACCGCCTGCACCATGCTTTTGTCCCATACCGAGACGGAGAGCGAGCGCGGTTCGGGAACGCTGATAGTCGCGACCTGGATTATCGGCATCCGTTGACCGTAGGCCTCAACCTGAACGGGTTCGAGCAGGCTTGCGCTCGCCCGGCCAGTGCGCAGTCCGCCCAGTTCATGCTTGAGCGTCGCGTGGGCGGCTTGCATGCGGCGTTTGAGTTCGGCTAGGTCGAATTGAGGCAGTTGCGCCATGTGCGTCCTATAAATTCAAGGCCGAATCGCGGCGGCGCGCCCAGAGCGCGCCGCCAAACGGAGTCGGCGGCGATATATTCCGCGCCCGGCGCCTCATTACCATAGCTTTCAGTCTCTGACAGCGCCCAAACCGGTGGAGCGTCGGCGCCGATGCCGGGGGGCAAGCCGCCGCAGACGCCGCGCCGGTCCCGTTCCTGGCCGTCTAGAGCCTCACGCCTGAGTTTCCATGTGCGGCTTGTCGAGCTTTGCCGCTTGCGCCATCGCAGCGAGCGCCGCACGGCCCTGCGGCTGGATGAGGCCCGCCGACATGATGAGCTTCGCCGCGTCGTCGGCGGAGATCGGCAATTCGACCACTTGATCGGCCGGGATGTAGAAGAAGAATCCGGTGGTGGGGTTGGGTGTGCAGGGCATGAACACCGAGACCATCGGCTTCCTTCCCGGCAGGGCGCCGGCGACGATCTCGCCCGGCGCCGACGAAACGAACACGATCGACCAGCTGCCCTTGACCGGAAATTCGACCAGACCGACCTTGCGGAATTGGCTGCCCGACTGGCTGAATATTGTCTCGAACACTTGCTTGAAGCCCTTATAGACGCCTCTCACCAGCGGCGTCCGATCGAGCATCGCCTCGCCGAACTTGACCAGCGAACGGCCGATGAAATTGGCGGTCAGGAACCCGAGCAAGGTCAAGCCGACGATCGCAATGACGACGCCGAAGCCTGGAATATGGAACGGAAGATAGGCGTCCGGCGACAGGCTCAGCGGAAACCAGGGCCTTACCCAATTGTCGACCGTATCGATCGCCCACCAGGCGATGTAGGCGGTAACCGCGACGGGGCCGAACACCACGAGCCCGGTGAAGAACCACGAGCGAAGCCGCTGGGCGAGCGAGCGGTGGAGCGGCGGGAAAGAATCGGACATGAGTCTCTCGGCGCTATCCGTGCGCGCCAAGATGACGGCTCGCGCCGAAGGTTGCAAGGTGAACGCGCTCGGCCTGAAAGGCCGTCTCATGAATTGGGACAGGTCAAACTCAGCGTTACGGCGCCCGCCGCTATTCCACCGTAACCGATTTCGCCAGGTTGCGCGGCTGGTCAGCGTCCTTCCCCATGATGACGGCGGTGTGATAGGCGAGCATCTGGATCGGCGCGGCATAGACGATCGGGGCGAAATTTGCGCCCATGTCGGGCATCGCGAGGAAGTGCTCGATTTCGACGGCAGCCTCCTCGGCGGCGCGCTTCTCGCCGATCAGCACGATCCGGCCGCCGCGCGCCGCGACCTCCTGCATGTTGGACACGATTTTCTCGAACACGGCGTCGCGCGGCGCGATGACGATCACCGGCATCGCTTCGTCGATGAGCGCGATCGGCCCGTGCTTCAGTTCGCCAGCGGCATAACCTTCGGCATGGATGTAGCTCAGCTCCTTGAGCTTGAGCGCGCCCTCGAGCGCCAGGGGATAGGCGGCGCCGCGGCCGAGGTAGAGCACGTCGCGCGCGCCGGCGACCGCCTGCGCGAGCTTCTCGGCGGCCGGCTCGAGCTTCAGCGCCTCGGCGAGGAGGCCCGGCGTTGCGATCAGCTCCCCGATCAGGGCCGCCTCGGCGGCCTCGTCAATCATCCCGCGCGCCTTGCCGAGGCCGATCGCAAGCGCGGCCAGCGCGGCAAGCTGGCAGGTGAAAGCCTTGGTCGAGGCGACGCCGATCTCCGGCCCGGCGAGCGTCGGCGCGAGCGCGTCGGTGAGACGGGCGACGCTCGAATCCGGCACGTTGACGATGCCGATCGTCCTCGATCCCCTCTCCTTCACGTAGCGCAGCGAGGCGAGCGTGTCGGCCGTCTCGCCCGATTGCGAGACGACGATCGTCAACCCCCCGTCGTCGACCGGCGCCTCGCGATAGCGGTATTCCGAGGCGACGTCGATCTCGACCGGCAGGCGCGCGAACCGCTCGATCCAATACTTGGCGATAAGCCCGGCCATGTAGGCGGTGCCGCAGGCGACAATCGTGACTCGCGCAAGCTTCGTCGGGTCGGCCGGCCAAGCGAATGGCTTGAGGCGCATCGCCGCCATGTCGACGTAATGGGCGAGGGTATGGCCGACGACTTCGGGCTGCTCGTGGATCTCCTTGGCCATGAAGTGTCGATAGTTGCCTTTTTCCGCGAGCAGGCTTCCAGGAGGGCTCCGCTGGATGCGGCGCTTGACCCGTTTCCCGTCGCGGTCGCGGATGTCGGCGCCTTCGCGCGTCACGACTGCCCAGTCGCCCTCCTCGAGATAGGAGATGCGATCGGTGAAGGGGGCGAGCGCGAGGGCGTCGGAGCCGAGAAACATTTCTCCGTCGCCAAAGCCGATCGCGAGCGGCGCGCCCTGTCGCGCGCCGATCAGGAGGTCGTCCTCGCCCGCGAATAAATAGACGAGCGCGAACGCCCCGCGCAGCCGGCCGAGCGCGGCGTGGACCGCCTGCTCGGGCGTCTTGCCCTGCGCCAGCTCGTCCTCGACCGCGAACGCCGCGATCTCGGAATCGGTCTCGGTGGCGAAATGGTATCCCTTGGCGGCGAGCTCCTCGCGTAGGGCCTTGAAGTTCTCGATGATCCCGTTGTGGACGACGGCGAGCCGAGGCGAAGCGTGCGGATGGGCGTTGGCGACCGTCGGCTTGCCGTGGGTCGCCCAGCGGGTGTGGCCGATGCCGATCGCCCCGACGAGCGGCTCGGCGGCGAGTTTGGCCTCGAGGTTCTTGAGCTTGCCCTCGGCGCGCCGCCGCTCCAGCCGGCCGTCCTCCAACGTCGCGACGCCGGCGGAATCATAGCCGCGGTATTCGAGGCGTTTGAGCGCATCTACGATCGGCCCGGCGACCGGACCGCGGCCCAAGACGCCGACAATGCCGCACATCGAAGAAATATTCCCTCTGAGTCGAATTGGACAAGGGTTAGGCCACGGGTCGGCAGGCGCACAAGTCACTTTCAATGAAGGATTGTTTCGGGGCGCGCCGCCGGACCAGCGATTGCGCTTGCCCCCACCTTCAGCTACCAGTGACCGTATCGGAGGGTGTTCTGGTGAGCCTCGCGCGCCGGAAATCAGCGCAAGAGACGCGACGGGCGAGGCAACGCCTTGCGCCGTTCCGGTCGATCCTGACATCGTTCGTCGTCGCGTTCGCGCTGGTCGTCCAGCTAATCGCGATGCCCTATCAGCAGGCGACGGCCGGGCCGGCGGCGCCGGGGTCCAACACGGCGGCGATCGCCGCCGATCTCAAGGCGATATTCGGCGATGCCGCCGCCTTTTGCGCCCATATCGACGACAAGGGCGCGCCCGCGCCGCACGGTCCCTGCAATCATTGCGACGACCAATGCTCGCTGTGTCGGACTGTCGCCCAGGCTGCGGCGTTCGTTCCGCCCGACGCCCCGGCCCTGCCAGTTCCGTTGAACGCGGCCCGCTACGCCATCGGCGCCGCGCCCGAGTTCGGCGCGTTTCCCGCCTGCCCCGCGCAAC
Source organism: uncultured Alphaproteobacteria bacterium (assembly GCA_963765375.1). Taxonomy (GTDB): domain Bacteria; phylum Pseudomonadota; class Alphaproteobacteria; order Rhizobiales; family Beijerinckiaceae; genus Roseiarcus. The sequence continues at coordinate 127,864 of CAVXVZ010000002.1, forward strand.
GCAACCGGGCCCGCGCCCCGCCCCTCGCCGTCTGACGATCGTTCGCCGCGCACGCCGCCCGGCGCGCGCAGGAGCTTTTTCAGACCCGAGGTTCCTTTCGATGTCGCTTATTCAAATCCGTTCGGCTGCGTCCGGGCTCTCGGCCTCAGTCGCGATCCTGTGGCTCACGCCCGCCTACCCGCACGCCGTATGCGGCGCCCGTATCTTCCCAGCCACCCTCGCCATCGACGATCCCGGCGTTCTAGACGAACTCACGCTGCCGGCGGTCAGCTGGGTTCCCCACAATTCCGACGGCGCCCAGGAGTGGGACGCGAGTTTCAGCTGGACCAAGACGATCACCCCGGGCCTGAGCGTGGTGATCAGCGACGGTCCCACCTGGACCCGCCCCGGCGGCTACGGCTGGAACAGGCTCGACACCGAGCTGCAGTGGCAGGCGCTCTGCATCCCCGACGCCGAGTTCATGTTCAAGCTCGGCTTCGACGTCTCCTGGGCGGGAACCGGCACGGGAATGCTGGCGGGCTCCGGCGGGCAAAGCACTTACTCTCCACTGGCGGTTGCAGGTCTTGGTTTCGGAACGCTGCCGCCCGCTCTCAAATACTTGCGGCCGTTGGCCATAACCGGCGAATTCAGCACGTCCACGCCGGGGCAAGACTATACAAACGGCAGCCCCAACGTGTCCACGTTCAACTGGGGGTTCACCCTCCAGTACAGCCTGCCATACTTCAACACGCAGTTGGCTGCGATCGACAACGACTTCCTCAAGCATCTTGTCCCAATTGTCGAGTTCGCCTTCCAGACTCCGATTTATAATGGAGCGGTCGCCGGACAGACGACGACGGGATACTTCCAGCCCGGCGTCATCTACGAAGCTGACAAATGGCAGATCGCCCTCGAGGCCATGGTCCCGATGACGGCCGCAACCGGTCACGGCGTCGGCGTGATCAGCTCGCTCGATTTCTATCTCGACGACATCCCCAACAGAATCGACGAACCGATCTTCCCTCACGGACTTGGCATTGCGCCGGGAATTTGACCAAGGAGACGAACCCATGCGCACTCTCACTTTAAAAATCTCCGCATCTCTCGCCTTCGCCATGATCGCGAGCGCGGCCTTCGCCCACGCGCAGCTCGAAAAGTCGACGCCGCCGGTCGGCGGCACGGTCGCCTCGGCCTCCGAAATCCGGCTCGAGTTCAGCGAGGGCGTCGAGCCGAAATTTTCGAAGGTCACGCTGACCGGGCCTGGCGGCGCCGCGGTGCCCCTGGGATCGGCCGCGACGGCAGCCGGCAACCAGGCCGTGCTGATCGTGCCGATCGCGAAACCCCTGTCCCCCGGCGACTACAAGGTGCACTGGCAGGCGGTATCCGTGGACACCCACCACACCCAGGGAACTTTCGAGTTCACCGTCAAGCCGTGACCGCTCCATCGGGCGCCGAACGCCGGCGCGAACCGAGCCCAAGAGGCCAGCAACGGGAAAGGACCGACAATGAGGCGTTCTTCAATTCTCACCCTTGCGTTCTCGCTCGCCATCGGCGCCGCGCCCGCGCTCGCGCAGGAGTTCAAGGGCGGCGACATCGTGATCGAGAAGCCCTGGGCGCGCGCAACTCCGAAGGGGGCCGAGGTCGGCGGCGCCTATTTGACCATAGAGAACAAGGGCGCGACGCCCGACCGCCTGACCGGAGGCTCGGCGGATTTCGCCACCGTCGAGATCCATGAGACGAAGTCGGAAAGTGGCGTCACGGAGATGCGGGAAGTTCCAGGCGGGCTCGACATCCCCGCGCATGGTTCGGTCGGGCTCGCGCCCGGCGGCTATCACATCATGTTCACCCATCTCGCCCATGCCCTGACCAAGGGCGACACCGTCAAGGCGACGCTCAATTTCGAACACGCCGGCCCGGTCGCCGTCGAATTTAAGGTGATGGGCGTCGGGGCCGCAGCGACGGGCGGCGCCATGAAGGGCGGGGCCATGGGCGGCATGAAGATGTGACCCGGTCATGCCGATGCGCTGACGGCGCTCGCGCGTGACCGCTCTCGCTCTTTGCCGCTTCGCCCATTTCCTGGCCACGATGCTGACGTTCGGCTCGAGCGCCTATCTTTGGCTCTATGCGCCGGAGCGGCTCATGGCCGCATTGTCGCCGTCCGTGCGGCGCCTGGCGCTTGCCGGCAGCGTCGTCGCGCTCGTGACCGCGATCGTGTGGCTCATGCTCGAATCGGCCTCGATGGCCGACGACTCGAGCGCTGCCGTCGATCCGGGAGCGATCGGCGCGATCCTGACCGACACCGCCTTCGGTCATGCGTGGGTCGCGCATCTCATTCTGGCGGCCGCGCTCGTCGCCGTCGTCGTCTTCGGTCCACGCGCCCGATGGGAGCCGACGGCCGTCGCCTCTGGGGCGCTGCTCGCGAGCCTAGGCCTTGTCGGCCATGCCGCGATGCAGACCGGCGCCGAAGGCGTCCTGCATCGCGGCAACCACGCCGTCCACCTTTTGGCCGCCGGGGCCTGGATCGGCGGCCTCGTTCCCTTCCTCATGTGTCTCGGCGCATACGAGCGAAGCGATGTGCGGCGGGAGGCTGTCACGGCGATGATGCGGTTTTCCTTCTGGGGCCATTTCATCGTCGCCGCAATCGTTCTCACCGGCGCCGTCAACATTGCGCTGACCTCCGGCCGCCCGCCGATCCCGCCGGACACGCCCTACCGCGCGCTGCTGGATGCGAAGATCGTGATCGTCGCGATCATGATCTCGCTTGCCGTCTTCAATCGCTATGGTCTCGCACCCAAACTGAAACCGGCCGCGTCGGCGCTCACGGTTCTGCGCGCGACCAGCACGGCGGAGGTCGCGCTCGGCGCCGTCGTTATTGCCCTTGTCAGCATGTTCGCCCTGCTCGACCCGGCCTAAGTAAGTATCCCCCGGCAGAGCCGGGGGCTTTAGCACGTGAACCGCTCGAAGCGGTAGGAGGGGTCGCTGACGCGGCCCCTTGAATTTGGAGCCACCCGAGGGTGGCATGATCAACGCCAACGGTTCATCTGCTCCAGCCTCTGATCTTCGTTCTCTTGATTGCGGATGTAGGCGCGGATCGCCTCCTCGTCGCGCCCGACCGTGTTCACGAAAAAGCCGCGGGCCCAAAAGTGTTGTCCGACGAAATTGCGCCTGCGCTCTCCATAAACCCTGGCCACGTGGATCGCACTCTTGCCCTTGATGAAGCCGACCACCTGCGACACCGCATATTTCGGTGGGATCGAAAGCAGCATGTGCACGTGATCGGGCATCAGATGCCCTTCCTCAACTTTAGAGTCCTTCTGAAGCGCGAGCTTGCGGAACACTTCGCCCAAATGCCGTCGCAGCTCTTGATACAGCGTCTTTCGCCGACATTTCGGGATGAAGACAACGTGATATTTGCAGTCCCAAGTCGTGTGGCTTAGGCTCTCGTACTCGTTCATCGGCGGAGTTCCTCTCGTGTGAGTGGCTGCTCACGTTGGAACTTCGCTGATGGACTGCCGGAAACGTCAAACTGCTACTGCCACCCCGGCATAGCCGGGGGGTCTCCCGCTTACGCTAGCTAGCGGATGAGTTAGCCGGGCGCCAGATCAGCGTTTTCCCGCCGCAATGACCGGCCCGCAGCCGACTCCCTGGACGATCGCGGCCTCGGCAAGGCCCGACTCGGCGCCGCCCGGCAGGGGGAAGCTCGCCGCTTCGCCGCGCCATTTGCCCAGCAGGATCATCTCGCGCACGACGTCCTTGTAGGGTAACGTATGGCCGGCGTTCTCGCCGCGCGGGATCGCGACCTCGACCGTGCGGGGGATATAGCGCGCGAGCCAAACATCCGCCCCGCCCGAAGGCGCAGCCCCCGCCCCGACTGTCACCGCGCTGCCGGAGAAGCCAATAGTTGGACCGCTCGCGCCCCGATCGCCGCGGCTCATCAGCCCCGCCAGCGCGCCCGGCTCGAGCGCGTCGCCCTCGACCCGGCCGTTGACCACCACCTGCGGCGTGTAAACGCCATCGCGCGCAAACGCCCTGGCATAAGCGTACTGCCGCTCCGTCCAGGCGTGCTTCGAGAAGGTGTCCTTCCAGCCGAGCCGATCCCAATAGTCGACGGCGAAGGAGAGCGCGAGCACGTCCGCGCGGTCGCTGACCGCCGAGACGTTGGCGGCCGCCGGCGGGCACGACGAGCAGCCCTGGCTCTGGAACAATTCGACCACGGTCGGATGCGCCGCGTCGGAGGCGAGGACCGGCGGCGCCGGAGAGGCGAGCGCCGCCAGAGCCGCAAAGCAAGCGCCCATTTTCAACCGGTGAGTCATGGCCATCCTCCTCGCGCGAGTCGCCAACGTCACGGCGCGCCGCTCAAGCCGCATTCGCCCCCGCGCGGGATTTGTTACCTCCGGCCGGCCGCGTCCGCGATGGCGGCCGCCGCTCACGCGAGCTATGGGACGTGGATGGCCCGCACCGATTTCCGCACCCCCCGGCTTTACGTCGAAGCGCCGCTCGCCGAGGGCGCCGAGATCAAGCTCGACCTGCAGCAGACGAACTATCTCGTTAGCGTGCTCAGGCTCGGCGCGGACGCCTCCGTGCTTCTGTTCAACGGCCGCGACGGCGAATTCGCAAGTACGCTCGCGGCGGTTTCGCGCAAGAGCGCCTCGCTCGTTGTCGGCCGGCGCACCCGGCCGCAGGAGGCGCCGCCGGACGTCGATTACCTGTTCGCACCGCTCAAGCACGCCCGCCTCGACTATATGGCGCAGAAGGCGGTCGAGATGGGGGCGCGGCGGCTCATGCCGCTCATCACCCGGCGCACCCAGATCGCGCGCGTGAACCTCGAGCGTCTGCGCGCCAACGCGATCGAAGCCTGCGAGCAATGCGGGGTGATCTGGGCGCCCGAGGTCGCCGCGCCCGAGACGCTCATAAAGACGCTGGCCCGCTGGCCGCGCGAGCGGCTCATCGTCTTCTGCGACGAGGAGGCGCCGCAGGCGAGCCCGCTCGACGAGCTCGCCGAAGTCAGCGCGGAGAATGGCGTCGGCCTCCTCGTCGGCCCCGAGGGCGGCTTCGACGACGATGAGCGGGCGGCAATCCTCGCGGCTCCCCGGGTCCTTCGCTTGAGCCTTGGCCCCCGCATCCTGCGCGCCGATACGGCGGCGGTCGCGGCGCTGGCGCTCATTCAGGCCACGCTCGGCGATTGGCCGAAGTGGCGCCGAAGCGACAGGTTCTGACTTTCGGCCCTTGCAGCGGCGCCGGCCATTTTGCCGCCACGATCACGCTTCATTCCGGCCAACGATGATTCACCGTCAGCCCGGCATGCGGCGCGGGGTGGAAGGGTCCATGAGACTCGCCTGCGCGCCGCTCCTAGCCTTTCTCATCGCCGGCCCGTCCGAGCTGGCGAGCGCCGGCGAGTTCGACCGCTCCGCCTTTCCCGCCGCGACGGCCGACCCTGCCCCTTGCGGCGGCCACGGCGCGGGGGTGGGCGTCCGCAAGGGCTCGTCCGATTGCAGGCGCATCAGCGGCTATATCGCGGCGGGCGCGCGGTTCGGCTCGGACCACGAGATCGGCGGCCGCCCTTCCCCCTTCGGCTCGCTCGACGCGCCCGAATTCGTAGGCGGCGCGCGCTCTTCCGGCGTGACGATCATCGACGCTCCCGGCGGCCACGAGCGCATTTTCCTGGCCCCGGGCCCGGCCGACGAGGCGCGCTGAAACAGGCGGCTCGCGGTCGAGACTTCCCGAACCTCCACTGTTTTGTTTCAGCAGGTCTTTGGCGCCTGTTCATTGAACGCTACGAGAACGCCGCCTCGTCGAAGGCGGGATCGACCGACCGGCCCCACGGGCCTTCGTAGCGCTCGATCCAATGCCGCGCCGGCTCCCGCCCGCTCGCCGCGATCGCTTCGAGCGGACGAAGCAGGATCGTCTCGTCCTCGCCGCGCGCGTCGAGCCTGCGGCGCCGCTTCAAGCCCCCGCGGGCGATGGCGAGCATGTCCGCCGCGACCGAGCGCAGCTCGCGCCCGCGCGCCTCGGCGGCGAGGCCGAGCAGCGGCGCGTCGTCGCGCAGCTTCTGCCGGTCCCCAGCGCTCCAGTCATCGATCAGGGCCTCGGCCGAGCGGAGCGCTTCGGGATCGTAGTAAAGCCCTGCCATCAGGGCCGCGAGCGCGACGATGCGCTCGGGCGGGCCGACGTCGGGACCGCGCATTTCGAGATAGCGCTTGAGCCGCACTTCCGGGAAAATCGACGATAGGTGGTTGGCCCAATCGGCCATCGTGGCGCGCTCGCCCGGCGCCTGCCTCAGCCGGCCGGCGAGCAGGTCGCGAAAGCTCGCGCCCGCAACATCCTGATAGCGGTCGCCGCGCTTCAGGAAATAGAGCGGCACGTCGAGCGCGTAGTCGACATAGCGCTCGAACCCCATGCCGGGCTCGAAGGCGAATGCGAGCATGCCGGTGCGCGCCGGATCGGTATGGCGCCAGATCTCCGATCGCGCGGAGAGGAGCCCGTTGAGCTTCCCGTCGGTGAATGGCGAATTGGCGAACAACGCGACGATCGCCGGCTGCAGCGCGAGGCCGACGCGCATTTTCGCCACCATGTCCTTTTCACTCGTGAAATCGAGATTGACCTGCACGGTCGCGGTGCGAAACATCATGTCAAGGCCGCGGGTTCCGACCTTCGGCATGTAGCGGGCCATGATCGCATAGCGACTCTTCGGCATCGACGGCGTCTGGGCAAGCGACCATTTGGGGCTCATGCCGAGCGTCAAGAAGCCGATGCCGAGCGGCTCGGCGACGATGCGGCAAACGGCGAGATGCCGATCGAGCTCTTCGGCGGTCAAATGCGCGTCGTCGAGCGGCGCGCCCGAGAGTTCGAACTGTCCGCCCGGCTCGAGCGAAATGGCGCCGCCGCCGTTCGGGTCGTAGAGGCCGATGAGATTGCCGTCGTCCTCGATCCGGTCCCAGCCGAGCCTCTTCTGCATGCCCTCGAGCAGCGCCCGAATGCCCCTGTCGCCGCCGTAGGGAACCGGCGAACGATCCGCGCGGTAGAATGGTATTTTTTCGTGTTCCGTGCCGATCCGGAATGGACCGGCCGGCTTGCAACCCGCATCGAGCCAGGCGACCAGCGCGTCGCGCGACTCGACAACCTCACTATCGACGACGTCGCGAGCCATTCAGGCGCCCATCTCACCGGCCGGCGAACCGGCGAACCGGCTAGATAGTCGCGCCGCCCCGACAATGCAACGAAGGGCGCCAAGCGACCGGCGCCTTCAAACGCGACGCCGGCTTTCGCGCCGCCTTAGACCCCTGTCCCCGGCGGCGGCTGGGTGAACGATTGGGCGATCGCGCTCACCGCCGCCTGATGAGCCTGGGCGACCTGCACGCCGGAGACGAACATTGCGCTCAAGGTCGCCAACCCAGTCGCCAGCGCAGCCGTTTCGGGATTTGCCGTTGCGCGCGCTCCGCCGAATATCGAGCCGATGAGCGAGCCGATGACGCCGCCGCCCGATGCCGCCGCCGGCACAGTCGAACCGAGGCCGGCCGGAGCGGCCGCGGCGTCGGCGAGCTGGCCGAGAACGCCCGAGAGCCCCTCGTTCGCCATCGCATGCGCAAGGCCGCCCATCAGCATCGAAGCGGCTGCCGGCAGCATCGCGCGGATCGTCTCGGCGTTCACGCCCGAAGCCTCCGCGACATGACGAACGACCTCGTCGATCGCCTGCGGCGAACCGAACATTTGGCCGAGCACGGCGCCGCCAAGCCCGCTCACGTCGACGGTCTGGGAGGGATCGGCGTATGACCCGCTGTGGGCGCCGCTCGCCAGCTCCTTGAGCACCGCGCCGATCGCGGCGGGATTGGCGGCCATCGACGTAAGCGCGGCCGAAAACACCGGGATCATCGCCTGGACGGCTGCCTCGGCGGCGTCCGGCGCAAGCCCGAACCGGGCGCCGAGATTGGCGACCGCCTGGCCGCTGTGCAGGATGTCGTTGAGGGTCATGGCGTCCTTGCTCCTGGCCGCTCGATCGCGGGCCGCGCCGCCGCGCGATCGCCGCCATCCACGGCCTTGGCCAGCCGCCACATCGCCACATAGGCCGTCGCGACCGCGATGAGGCCGAAGACGGCGCAGCCGAGCGCGAAGCCGATGAGGCCGCCCCGCACTCCAGCATGACGCGCGCCAAAGGTCACGAACGGAATCGTGCCCAGCGTCGCCCGCGCCCAGTTGAAGGCCATCGACAGCACCGGAAAGCCGAGGTTGTTGAACGCGGTGTTGGCGACGAAGAGGCAGGCCAGGAAGAGCCACGCCGAGACGCCGTAGCGGCAATAGAAGGCGACATATTGCGCGCTGTCCCCCTTGGCCTCGAAGGCCGCGATCAGCGCCGGGGCGGCGAGCGCCAGCGTCGCCCACGCGAAGAGAACGTAGCCGATCGACAGGATGAAGGAATCGGTCAGCGTCCGCTGCACCCGACCCATCAGCTTCGCGCCATAGTTCTGCCCGATGATCGGCCCGACCGATCCGGTGAGGGCGAAGATGACCCCGAACGCGACCGGCGTGACGCGGTCGATGATCGCGGAGGCGGCGATCGCCGCCTCGCCGAAATCGGAGAACACCCTGAGCGTATAGGCCGAGCTCACCGGCGCCGCCATGTTGGCCATGATCGCCGGGAAGCCGATCGCCATGATCGGGCCGAAGTCGCCGCGCGCCGCGTTGAGCTTCGGCCGAGCGACGAGGTCGTGCACGCCGACCGCCCCGCGCCAGCCGACGCCGAAGAGGATGAGGCGCGAGAAGACCGTCGCCCAGGCCGCGCCATAGACCCCAAGTCCAAAGCCGAAGATGAGCAGCGGATCGAGAAAAGCGGTGGCGATTCCCGCCGAGAGCGTCACGTACATCGCGCGCCTGGCGTCGCCGACGGCGCGCAATATGCCCGAAAACGCCATGCCGACCGCGAGCGGCACGTTGGCCGGGATGCTGATCGCGATGAATTTCGAGGCAACCTCCGCCGGCTCGCCGCGCGCATGCAGAAGGGTCGCGAGCGCCCAGTCGCGAAAGACGAACATCGCAGCCGCCATCGCGGCCGAGAAGATCGCAGCGATGACGAGCGAGGAAGCCGCGAGCCTGCGGGCGCGCGGCCGGTCGCCTGCGCCGAGGGCGCGCGAGACCGTCGCCGAGGCGGCGATGGTCAGGCCGATGTTGATCGACATGGCGAAGAACGTCGTCAAGCCGACGTAGCCGACGGCGGCCTTGAACGCCTGATCGCCGAGTTTCGACACCCAGAACAGCGACAGGAGATCGACGACGAACACCGCCATCAAGCCGATGGCGCCGGTCGCGGTCATCACCGCGACGTGGCGCATCAGCGACCCGTGGGTGAACACGGGCCGTTTGTCGCGGGCGGCCTGCGGGGCGTTCAACGGCGCCAGTCCTGTTCGTGAGGGAAGGCGGTCTTAAAGGTTGGGGCGGGCGGAGGCTAGGGCCTCTGGGGCAAGCCCTCGGTTCAAAACCCGAGCGCCACGATGAACGGCCAACATGCGAGGGAGATCAGGACCAGCGAGCCGATGGTCCAAAGCGCCGCCCGCATGTCATGGCTCTGTGCGGGCGAAATGGGCGAGCCTCGAGGCGACGCAGCCGTACAGCAGCAGGCGCGCGACGGTCAGCGACGGCTCGGTGAGGATGTAGAGGAAGCCCGCGACGAGGAAGAACGGGACGTTCTCCAGATCATTGAGCTGAATTCTCCGGATGCGGTCGACGGCCTCGTTGCGCTCGAGCTGCCTGGGGTCGTATCCGGTGGGATTGGCGTCAGGTCCCGTCCGCGCCCAAGTCTCGTGCGCCGGCGAGGCGAGCGACAACGACTTCGAGAGGCATTGCGATATTGGCTGAGCCGCCGTCTGGAAGACAGACAAGCACGCGTTTTGGCTCAATTTCGATGATGCTTGTAACGCTATTGGGATTGATCGCGATCCGCTGGCCGCCCTCCTGCGAGAATATCGGATAGGTCGCCATCGACACCCCCCCTTGTTTCCGCCTAGCAAACGGAAGCGAATGGCGCCCACCGGCGTTGTCTATGGGGCGACTGGCGCCAACATTCGCTGAGCAGAAGTGGGCAAAATTGCCGAGCACGACCTGTCGCGCCCGGCAAGTCTCGAGATTACGACGCGAAGCGAACGTTGGGCGAACCCACTACGCCGGCCTTCGCCATCGCGGCCTTCAGTTCGTCTCCGCCGAGCCAAGTACGGGCCTTCGCCACGTCGGCGACATCCTCAACGATTAGGACATCATTGGGGTCTTCGGCGCTTCGGAACACTCTGCCATTGGTGATGCCTGCCGCATGGCGGGCCTTCTCGTGGTCATCGTAACCCTTACGCCATGCAGCGTAGTCCTTGACCTTGTGGTGGATCGTCAAGTTTTCGGTTTGATGCTGCGCATTCATTGTCATAACTCCAAAAAGAAATAAAGTATAATTTCGAATGATCTGCATCCGAAATACATTAGACACTTAAGGCTTTTTTTTTCGATTACAAGGCGTCGCGCCCATTTATACGAGACGATTACAGTGAATTTGCCGCCCACCACCACAAGGCAGCGAGCGACTGCCTTCGCCAGCACCCGACGCTTTGCCTCCGCACCCCTGACGATCGCGCTCACCGCGATTTTGGTAGTTTGGGCGATCCATATTTGATCGGTCCCGCAACTTGAAGCTCGAACGCCCCTACGGGCTTTTCGCGGGCCTGAGCCAGTCGTCGGGTCAAAACCCCAATGCGGCGACGAGCGGCCAACATGTGAGGTAGATCAGGATCAGCGAGCCGATGGTCCATAAGGTCGCCCGCAGGTCATGGGTCTGGGCGGTGAAATAGGCGGCGAAATGCGCAAGCCTCGAGGCGACATAGCCGTAGAGAAGCAGCCGCGCGGCGAGCAGCGACGGATCGGTGAGGATGTAGAGGAAGGCCGCGACGAGGAAGAACGGGACATTCTCCAGATCATTGAGCTGAATTCTCCGGATGCGGTCGACCGCATCGTTGCGCTCGAGCTGTTTCGGGTCGGGGCTCGGATTGAGCGGCGTCCTTCGCAGATCCTCCGGCGAGCGGAAGCCGCCATTCACCTGCAACATACGGACGACCGTGAGCCACGACATGCCTACGACCTTGAGGATCATCAACGTCGCCGCGATGACGTAGGTCGCAAACAGCGGGTTTTGCAGACTGAGCTTGTCCATGATGCTCCCCACCTCGCCAAACTGGGAATTGTTGCCCCTCGGTCCACTTTTCCCGCCGCTAAACGCGGGTCCCGCGGCGATCATTTCATTTGACCGCCGCGGGGCGCCGATCTTATCAGATGGCGGCCCAAGGCCGCGCTTCGCCGGCAAAAGAGGGGAAACGTCATGGTTCGTCAATTCGCGGTCACCGCCGTCGCTTCGTTCGCCTTGATCGCGTTCGCAGAATTGAGCGCCCTTGCCCAGGCCCAGGCCGAAGCGATGAAATATTGCAAGGCGGATGTCGCGCGGCTTTGCCCCGGCGTCCAGATCGGCGGCGGCCGGATCATCGCCTGCCTGAAGGAACACAAGATGGAAGTCAGCGTCGGCTGCGCCAAGTTCCTGCATGCGATGAAAGCCAAGATGGGCCAGTAAGCGGCCGTCCCGCCGACTGAGCCGGTTCCGCCGCGCGCGGGCCGGATTCCGCCGGATTTTCGCGAAAGAACGACAATTCCTTGCGATAACCAGAAGGCCCTGCTAGATTTCGCCCTTCGGCTGCCCGATCCGGCGTCGCCGCCCGAGAGGCGGCTCGCGCGTGCGGTCGGCCCGGTTTGTTCAACGACAGGGAGGAATTGGGGGGCCGCGATCCTGGAATTGAGGACCTAAGCCGTTGAAAAATCTGGATCGGCGACCCGAAAAGTCATTTGGTTTTCGTTGCGGCCGATTTGGTTTTCGTTGCGAGGGATTTGGTTTTCGTTGCGGCGGATTTGGTTTCTGTTGCGGGGGATTTGGTTTTTGTTGCGCGCGCGGCCGTGGCCTTGAATCGCGTCCGCCGCGCCACGAGGCTCGCGGACCATGCGACCCTCGCCGTCGCCCGGCGGACCGCCGCGCCGGTCTATGTGCGCCACGAGATCGTGCACAACAAAACCGTCGTCGACGCGCTCAGGCCAAGGGCGTCATCTTCATCAAGGACCTCAGCGAGGCGCAGGCGCATTTCAAGCGCGGGCGGCGCATCATTCTCATCGGCCATGCCCGGCATCCCGAGGTGATCGGAACGATGGGACAATTGCCGCCCGGCGCGGTGACGCTGGTGAGTACGGTCAGCGAGGTCGAACGGCTCGCGCCGGTTGCCGGCGAGATCGCTTACATAACCCAGACAACGCTCTCGATCGACGACACGCGCGAGATCGTCGCCGCGCTCGAGCAGCGATTTCCGTTGATTCGCGCCCCGCCAGTCGGGGACATCTGTTATGCGACCACCAACCGCCAGGAAGCGGTGAAGGCGGTCGCGCGCAGGGTCGAAGCGGTCATCGTTGTCGGGGCCGCCAATTCGTCCAATTCGCTCCGTCTGCGCGAGGTCGCCGAGCGCGAGGGTTGCGCCGCGCAGCTCGTCGCCGATGCGCGCGCGATCGACTGGGGCGCACTGGAAGGCGTGCGGTCGGTCGCCGTCACCGCCGGAGCTTCCGCCCCGGAGGCGCTGGTCGAGCGCGTTGTCGTAGCGCTCGGCGAGCGCTTTGCGATCGCGCTCGAGACGCTGAAGACGGCCAGTGAATCCGCGGCCTTTCCACTGCCGCGGGCGCTGAGAGAGGCGGTGTGACGCGGGAAGCCGCTCTTGCGCGACGCGTCGATCTTTGCTGTTTTGTGTCTTGCGCGAGGGCGGGACGCGCATCCGGGCGGATCGTTGACGGCCATCCGGTTGGCGTCGCGGCTTTTTCCCTTATCAGAGGATCCACTTTGAGCATGAATTCCGCCGGTTTGACCGGGGCGGCGACTCTCGCCGGCGCGAGCACGGCCGACGCAACCGCTAACGATTCTACGCGCCTCGCGCTCGCCAGGCTGCTCGGACCGATGAGCGCCCGATGATGAGGCGCTTGGTCATCGCCGCCCTCGTCGCAGCCACGTTGGTCGGGGCGGGCGCGGCAGGCGGCGCTGCACTCTTCCGCGCCTATCCCGTGCGGACGTCGCTGATCGTCGCCATGACGCGCAATTATCTCCGCTCCTGGTCTGCGCCGAAGGGCGCGATCACGACTGAGCTGAACCCGGCGTACAGGCGCTCAGCCGCCGCCGCTCCCTCGCTTCTCCCCGCCGCGGCGGACGCCGGCAACGGAGAGTGGCCGAGCTACAACCGGACGCTCACCTCGGAGCGCTACGCGCCGCTCGCCGAAATCAACGCAGAGACTGTCGGCAGGCTGAAGGTGCTATGCACCTACGACACCGGTCAGTACTCGAGCTTCGAGTCCGGCCCGATCATGGTCAAAGGCGCATTGATCGGTGTCACCAGCTCCGACATCTTCTCGCTCGATCCGACGAACTGCACTGAGAACTGGCGTACCCGCGAGGACCAGCCGCTCTCGATCCTGTCTGCGATGCGTGGGGTGGCCTACCTGGACGGCATGCTCTACCGCGGCTCCCAGGACGGGCGCGTGCTCGCGTATGACTTCAACACCGGCAAGCAGATCTGGGCGACGACGATCGCCGACGGGAGCAGGGGCGAGTTTGTCGCCGCCGCGCCGATTGCCTGGGACGGCCTCGTCTTCATCGGCAACGCCGGCGGCGACGCGAAAGGCGGCAAGGGCCACGTGTTCGCGCTCGACGCCAAGACCGGCAAGATCGTCTGGGAGTTCTTCCTCGTGCCGAAGACCGAGGGCGACGTCGCGCTCGGACCGCTCGGCGCCACGCCGCTCGACGCCGCGACATGGATGAACGCGCCGGGAATTCCAATCAGCGGCGGCGCCACCTGGACGTCCTGTACGCTCGACCCGGCTGCCGGGGAACTGTACGTGCCGGTCGGCAATCCCGGGCCGGCTTTTGCGAGCGACGTGCGCAAGGGCGACAATCTCTATACCGGTTCGGTCGTCGTGCTCGACGCCAGGACCGGGGCCTACAAGCGCCATTTCAAGCTCGTGCGCAGGGACTGGCACGACTGGGACGTCGCCAGCGCCCCGAGCCTGATCGAGACGGCGGGCGGCAGGAAGCTCATGGCCGAGGCGCCCAAGGACGGATATCTCTACGGCGTCGATCTCGCCGACAACGCGCTCGTCTACCGTACGCCGGTGACCAAAATCGAGAACATCGACGCGCCGTTCTCAGTCAATACCGATGTGCGCTTCTGCCCGGGCGCGACCGGCGGCTCGGAGTGGAACGGCCCGGCCTACGACCCGCAGACCAACCTCATCCTCATCGGCGAGACCGAGTGGTGCACGACGGTGAGGCTGCAAACCGAGCAGCAGCTAAGGGACGTCCGTACCGGCGGCGTATGGTTCGGGATGGCGACCAGAAACCCGTTTCATATCCTGGGCAGACAAGACGACGGACGCGGAACCTGGGCCGGCTGGCTCCACGCCGTCGACGCGGACACCGGCGCCTGGAAGTGGCGGCTGAAGTCCAACTACCCGATCGTGGGCGGCGTGACGCCGACCGCCGGGGGCCTGGTTTTTTTCGGCGACGTCGGCGGCAATTTCTACGCCCTCGACGCGGCGACCGGGGAGAAGCTGTGGGGCGAGAAGATCGGCGGCGCGATCGGCGGTGGCGTCATCGTCTACGACGCCGGCGGCGGAGAGAGGATCGCGGTCACGACCGGCCTCACCGGCGTCTCCTGGCCGACCGAGGTCGTAACCGGCAAGATCGCGGTGCTCGGCCTTGACGGCGGCGGCGCGAAGAGCCTCGAGGCCGGGAGCGCGAAGCCGTGAGATGGCGCGGCTAAAACTGCCAGTACAGGAACTCGCTCGGGCCGCCGGTGAAGAAAATGGCGACCGCGGCGACGAGAGATATCGCCGCCGCCCATGGCAGCGAGGGTCCCCAGGCCGGAATTCGAAATCCTCCTAAGAACGCCGCGGTCGAGGCCGGCTTCACGCCGAGGGCCGGCTCATAGGGGGCGAGGATTTCGAGGGTGTTGGGACAGACGAGGGCGATGACCAACAGGGCGGTGATCCACATCGCCGCCTGCTTGATATCCGTGCCATAGTCCGCTGCGATCGCCGCTGCGCCGTGCGGCAGCGCGACGCCGTTCATGCCGAAAACGCCTTTGATGAGATCGATCCCCGACCTGACCGTCGCCGCGCGGAAGAAGAGATTCGCGGCAAAGACGGCGATCAAGGTCAGGACGAAACCCACCGGCCTCATGACGTGGACGTAAGCCGCTCGGTTCCTCCAACGATGCGCGGCGTAGACGCGCCAGCCATGATTAATGGTGAGATAAACCCCGTGCATCAGGCCAAAGATGATGAATCCAAAACCGGCCCCATGCCAAAGCCCGGAGATGAACATGGTTGTGAGCAGCGGAACCGTCAGCAGCGAGACGAAAGCGCCGAAGGTCGGATTGCGGCCGCTGAATCCGGGCAACCCGCTGTCGGCCCGCCGTCTCGTCAGCCCAAGCACCATCGGATTGTAGAGGTACCCGGTGAGGAAGCGGGTCAGAGTCATGTGCCAGCGGAGCCAGAAATCGATGATGCTCGAGGCCTTGAGCGGCGAATTGAAGTTGGGCGGCAGCTTGATGCCGAAGAACCGGGCGAGTCCGAGCGCCATATCGGTATAGCCGGAAAAGTCGAAATAGAGCTGTAGCGTAAAGCCCGCCGCGGCCAGCCATGCGAGCAGTACCGGCGTCTGGCCGCCGGCGGCCGAATGCTCGTAGATCGGCGTGATCAGCGGGGCAATGTTGTCGGCCAGCACCGACTTCTTGAACAGACCGAAAAACAACAGCGTCAGGCCGACCGCGAAGTTCTCCTTGTCGAAGCGGCAGGTCGCGGTGGCGAACTGCGGCATCATCTCCCGGAAATGGACGATCGGCCCGGCGATCAGCTGGGGGAAGAAAAGAACGAAGGTGCAATATTCGCGAAACGTGAAGGTTTTGACCCGCCCGGCGTGCACGTCGATCAGGAAGGCGATCTTCTGGAAAGTGATGAACGAGATCCCGAGCGGCAGAATGATGTGAAGCAGAATGAGGTTGGCGCCAAAGACGTCGTTGATCGTTCCGTAGACGAAGTCGACATATTTGAAAACGCCAAGAAAGGCGACATTGAACAGGATGCCGCCGATGAGAACCGCCCGCGACAGGCCGGGCTGGTCGCCACGCTGGCCGAGCCGCAGCAGGAACGAAGCAACAAGGTAATTGACGATGACCGACGGCCCGATGATGAGCACGTTGAGGGCAGGGCTGTTCAACGCTCTGTACTGAGTCCCAAATGCAACACGATTCAACGTTCTGAGGCGCAACGGGAGGTGGAGGATTCCGTGGGCGGAAAAAGTCTGAATCTGTGTGAGGCGACCGAATCATTCGGGGGTCGCCTTGAAGTCGTTCGAACCTCTTCTTTCGCTCTTTGGGACGATTCCCGACCCGCGTCGCGCCGAGGGCAAACTCTATCCGTTACCTCACGTGCTGTTGTTCTCCGTTTTCGCCATGGTGAGCGGCGCCAATTCCTATCGCGGCATCCGCACTTACCTCAAGGTGCATCGGCAAAGGCTGAACAAAGCCTTCGCGATCAAGTGGAAGAGGCCGCCGGGAGGCTTATCCCGTTGTCCCAGGTTCGTCTATATGTAGTGGATGCACCGGTTTGATGGGTTGGTTTGGGTCAGCGCCGAGCGCTGGCGGCGCACCGTCCTGTCGCATTCCGGTGGCGGTCTTGCGGCGGCGCGGCCTCCGCCTGATCGTTTGGACGCCCTTTCGAGGATTGTCTCGTTTGACGATGTCCCAGTAGCTCGCAGGCGCATGATGTGCGGCCAGCCCGAGCAAGGCTTCGAACGAAACGTGCCGGTGGAAGCGGCGATTGTAGCGAAAGACGAATTCATTGAGATAGGTGTCGACATGCGTGCGGCGCAGGCCATGATACGTGCCCAGGCCCCATCGCTTCATCAATGAGAAGGCTCGGTGGATCCAGGGCAAGACAACATGTCCCGACATTTTTCCGACAATGCGCGGATCGTGCCGGTAGTCGGTTAATCCAGGATAGGACGCGTGGCCGTCGGTGAGGAGCGTGGCTCCACGCTTCACGTTGGCTCTCACGAAAGCCTCGATCGACGCCGCGGAATTGTCGGCGATCATAGCGAGGCGTATTCGGCCGGAGCGCGTATCGAGATATTTGGCGTGCTTGCGTCGCGGCTTGGGCTGGTTGGTGTCGCGATCAATCACCTCGACGGCCCCGGCGACGAGGATTTTGCCGGCATTGTCGCGCTCGAAAAAGGCTTCGCCTTCGCGGAAGGGAATTTCCGCCTGATCGACTTCGACGACGCCCTCCAAGGGATCGCGATCCGGGTCGACCATCGACCGGCGCAATTTCTGCGTCAGCAGCCAAGCGGTCTTGTAAGTGACGCCGAGTTGATCCTCCAATTGCCGCGCCGACATGCCGTTGGAATGTGTCGCCATGAGATGTGCCGCCCAGAACCACGAGGTCAGCGGCAGCTTGGAACGATGCATCACCGTTCCCGCCGTGGCCGAAGTCTGTCGACCGCAATCGAGGCATTCGTATGTGTAAGCCCGGCTCTTCAGCGCCGCGGCGCGTTGCTCGCCACAGCCGGGACAGACAAAACCCTTCGACCAACGCCGCTTCAACAAAAAGGCGGCGCAGCTCGTCTCGTCGGGAAACGTCTCTTGAAACTGCGAAAGCGATCGGCCTTTGGCCATTGCGCGCCCCGTCGCGGTCGCCTCGAACAGCGACTCAACTACGCCCGCATACCACATCTAGGGCCACCTGGGACAGCGGGATAAGCCTCGCCCGGCGCATACCGCGATCCGCTATATTTTGCAGGGGCTGAGCCCGGCCGATGTCGAAAAGGTCTTCCGTGACCACGCCGCGAACTTCGAATCTCGCTCCGGCGAGCGCCCAGACGCGCGTCATCGCGTTCGACGGCAAGACGCTGAAGGGCAGTTTCGACAACTTCAACGACGCCAAGGCAAGGCAGTTGCTTAGCGC
Source organism: uncultured Alphaproteobacteria bacterium (assembly GCA_963765375.1). Taxonomy (GTDB): domain Bacteria; phylum Pseudomonadota; class Alphaproteobacteria; order Rhizobiales; family Beijerinckiaceae; genus Roseiarcus. The sequence continues at coordinate 145,903 of CAVXVZ010000002.1, forward strand.
GTTCGCGGTCGATACGGCGCTGGTTCTCGCCCACATCGAAATCGATGAAAAATCCAACGAGATCCCCGCCGCGCAGAAGCTGATGGAGGAACTCCACTTGGCGGGCCATATCGTCACCTGCGACGCCATGCATTGCCAAAAAAAACTTTCGAAGCCGCCGCCGTCGCCAACGCACATCTGATCGTCCAGCTCAAGGAGAACCAGCCGATCCTCTGGCAGAAGGTCGAGGCCGTCTGCGCCACGGCCAAGCCCCAGTCGAGCGTGCAGACCGTGGACCAGAAACGGCGCAACCGCCACGAAACCCGAGCCATCGCGGTGTTCACCGCCGCGCCCGCCGTCGCAGGAACGGAATGGGAGCCCCATGTCGCCGCCATCATCAAGGTCGAGCGCGCGATCAACGTCCGGCAGCCCGCCACCGGCCTCTGGAAGCCCTCGTCCGAAATCTCCTTCTATCTCTCCGGCCGTCCTGTGACCGCAAACCTCGCCGCGCACGCCATCCGCAAGCACTGGGGAATTGAGAACAAATCCCACTACACGCGCGACGTCACTTTCCGCGAAGATGCCTCGCGCATTCGAACCAATCCTGGAATTGTCGCAAGACTCAGGAGCATTGCGTACAATATCCTGCGCTGCAACCAATCCAACTCAATCCCTCAAGACCGCTTCGCCACCGCTCTCGGAGGCCTCAAATCAATATTCTCCATGACGTTCAGTAGAGAGCGTTGAACAGCCCTGACGTTGAGGGGCCGCCACCAGCCGTAGAACACCAACGACGTAAGAATGAGCCATAGGATCGCCCATTGTCGCGAGACGCGGCCAAGAAGATAGAACCCGAGCAGCGTCGCGGGCAGAAACACGTACAGGAATTCAAAGGAGTTGAAGAGCATTTCGCCTGGTCCTGCTGAGCATATTCAGGAGAGGAACGAAGACGCGACGAGGCTTATCCCGCTGTCCCAGGTGGCCCTAGATGTGGTATGCGGGCGTAGTTGAGTTGCTGTTCGAGGCGACCGCGACGGGGCGCGCAATGGCCAAAGGCCGATCGCTTTCGCAGTTTCAAGAGACGTTTCCCGACGAGACGAGCTGCGCCGCCTTTTTGTTGAAGCGGCGTTGGTCGAAGGGTTTTGTCTGTCCCGGCTGTGGCGAGCAACGCGCCGCGGCGCTGAAGAGCCGGGCTTACACATACGAATGCCTCGATTGCGGTCGACAGACTTCGGCCACGGCGGGAACGGTGATGCATCGTTCCAAGCTGCCGCTGACCTCGTGGTTCTGGGCGGCACATCTCATGGCGACACATTCCAACGGCATGTCGGCGCGGCAATTGGAGGATCAACTCGGCGTCACTTACAAGACCGCTTGGCTGCTGACGCAGAAATTGCGCCGGTCGATGGTCGACCCGGATCGCGATCCCTTGGAGGGCGTCGTCGAAGTCGATCAGGCGGAAATTCCCTTCCGCGAAGGCGAAGCCTTTTTCGAGCGCGACAATGCCGGCAAAATCCTCGTCGCCGGGGCCGTCGAGGTGATTGATCGCGACACCAACCAGCCCAAGCCGCGACGCAAGCACGCCAAATATCTCGATACGCGCTCCGGCCGAATACGCCTCGCTATGATCGCCGACAATTCCGCGGCGTCGATCGAGGCTTTCGTGAGAGCCAACGTGAAGCGTGGAGCCACGCTCCTCACCGACGGCCACGCGTCCTATCCTGGATTAACCGACTACCGGCACGATCCGCGCATTGTCGGAAAAATGTCGGGACATGTTGTCTTGCCCTGGATCCACCGAGCCTTCTCATTGATGAAGCGATGGGGCCTGGGCACGTATCATGGCCTGCGCCGCACGCATGTCGACACCTATCTCAATGAATTCGTCTTTCGCGACAATCGCCGCTTCCACCGGCACGTTTCGTTCGAAGCCTTGCTCGGGCTGGCCGCACATCATGCGCCTGCGAGCTACTGGGACATCGTCAAACGAGACAATCCTCGAAAGGGCGTCCAAACGATCAGGCGGAGGCCGCGCCGCCGCAAGACCGCCACCGGAATGCGACAGGACGGTGCGCCGCCAGCGCTCGGCGCTGACCCAAACCAACCCATCAAACCGGTGCATCCACTACATATAGACGAACCTGGGACAACGGGATAAGCCTCGACGCGACGGTCGCGGCTCAGTTCGCCGGCGGGCCGCGACCGGAGTGCGCGTCCGCCTGTCCGAGCAAGGTCAAGCCAGCATCTTTTGCGTTTCTTTGACGATTGCGCCGACGTTGGGGAACGACGCGATATCGCCTACCTTAAACCTTACCCCGAATTCACGTTCAACCGCAACGATGAAGTTGACGTAATTGAAGGAATCCCAGTTCGGGACGTTCTCCCGCTCGGTATCCATCGTCAACTCGATCAAATCGTCATATAGTAGATCGCGAAGAATGCGGGTGAATTTGGCCAGTATTTCTTGATCGGTCATCCTGCTGCCCTTGCGCGACAATACGAATTTTCAGAGCGACGAACCCAGGCAGGGCCGATAACGCATGCGTCGAACTCATTGACACGCCAAAGATCGACCTCGGCGAGGTCGCGCTCCGATAGAGCTCCTGATCGCGTCCGTTCATGGGCGTCGGACGCAAATCCGCACCCGCACCAGCGCGCCACGCCCATTCGCCGCCTCGACCACAATGGTATCTATTGCGACGGCGGCGTCACGGTCAATCTCATCCCGAGCGGTAGCCTCATCGTTCGGAATTAACGAAGACATCCGCCGGGCGACGACGTTCGAAGCGCCGTCGGGTCGACGGAACTTTTGGGTTGACGAATGGAGGCCGTGACGGCAGAGAAGCAGCCGGCAATCTGCCGGCGGCGTGGACGGGGAACGCGCGTGTCGCCTCTTGCGCCAAGCGCCGCCTTTCAGCGACAAGGCGGCGGAATCGTTTTGTCGCGCCAATAACATACTATTTGTCTGATCCGAATGCAGCAGGGCATGACGCCATGAAGCATGCAATGGTTTCGCTGGACTATTTTGCCCTCGCCAAAGAGGCAAGAGCCCTTAATACCGCGGAAGCCGCGAAGGTCGTGCGTATTGCCCTGTTGGCGGACTGCGCCACCCAGCACCTGACGGGCATCATGCGCGCCATCGCGGCCCGGGATAACGTGCGGGCCGAGATTTACGAGGGCAATTACGACGGAATCGACCTTGAAATCCTCGATCCGAATTCCGCGCTGTACGCCTTCGCTCCGCAATATGTCGCCATCCTGTTATCGAGCGAAAAACTGAAAGCGCGTCTTTACGCCAGCGACAACCGGCGTACGTTCGCCGACGACGCTGTGGGCCGACTGGAAAACCTCTGGACTTCATTGCGGGCGCAAAGCCAGGCGACGATCGTTCAAAGCACCTTCGTGCTGCCGAGCGAGCGCGCCTTTGGCAACTACGAGCTCAAGGTCGCCGATTCGGTCGGCTCGATCTTCGCCGAGATCAACTACCGACTGGCCGCGAAGGCCCGCGATGGCCAAGAACGTCCTGTTGAACGATGTCGATTTTCTCGCGGCGTCGATTGGACGTGCTCAGTGGCTCGACGCCGCGGATGTGGAACATGGCGAAAACGCCGTGCCGGCTCGAGCACCTGCCGCGGTTGGCGCAATCGCTGCTCGACACCGTGTTCGCCGGCCTCGGGCATGTTCGTCAAATGCGTGGTGCTGGACCTGGACAACACGCTCTGGGGAGGCGTGATCGGCGATGACGGGCTCGAGGGCATCGCGCTCGGGGAGTTCGACGAGGGCGAGGCGTTCGTCGCCTTCCAGCAGTTCATTCGGGAACTTAAACGGCGCGGGATCATCCTCGCCGTGGTCAGCAAGAACGAGCACGCGAACGCTGTGCTGCCGTTCCGCGAGCATCCTCACATGGTGCTGAAGGAGGAGGATATCTCGGTGTTCGTCGCGAACTGGGACAACAAGGCCGACAACATTCGGCAAGTCCAGAAGACGCTGAATATCGGCTTCGATTCGCTCGTGTTTCTCGACGACAATCCCTTCGAGCGCAACATCGTGCGCGAATTCGTGCCGGAGGTCATCGTGCCGGAACTGCCGGAGGACCCGTCGCTCTTATCTACAGACCCTTGCGGGTCTGAACCTGTTTGAGACCGCATCTTTCTCCGCAAGCGGACCTGCAACGGGGCGACCAATATCGGGAGGAAACCCAGCGCGAGCTGACCAAGACGCAGTTCACCAACATCAACGACTATCTGATCTCGCTTGCGTATGGAGATCAGGCTCGAGCGTTTCAATGCTTTCAATCTGCCGCGTATCGCCCAGCTCATCCAGCGCAGCAACCAGTTCAATCTGATGACGCGGCGCTATCGGCGAGGCGGCATGCGAGGCGATGATGACGGATCAATCGGTTCGCGCCATTGACGCTGAGGCTCGCCGACAAATTCGGCGATTACGGCCTGATTTCGGTTGTTATTCTCAAGCCTGCGGGCGACGATGCTCGAAATCGACGAATATCTGATGAGTTGCCGGGTTTTGCAGCGCGGCGTCGAAAGCTTCACGATGAACAACATCTTTTCCTATGCCAGGAGCGATTGGGCGCGAAGCGAGTCGTCGGTCACTACCTTCCGACGGCAAGAAAAACGACATGGTCAAAGGCTTTTTCAAGAGCTTCGGCTTCGAGAAGATCGGAGACGGCGAACGGCGGCGCTTCCCAATGGGCGCTCGCCGTCGACGCGTATCAGCCGCGCGAGACATTCATGACGCCGGTCGTCAACGAGCTGTGAGCTGAGGGGGTGGGAATGGATAAGGATGAAATCGTGTCACGCCTGACGCCGATATTTCGCGACGTCTTCAACGACAACGCCCTCGTGGTGACGCGAAGGCATGACCGCAGCCGACGTGCCGACCTGGGATTCGCTCTCTCAACATCAACATGATTATCGCGGTGGAGAAAGCGTTCGGCGTCAAGTTCAGGATCAAGGACGTTCGCGCGACCTCAAGAATGTCGGCGAACTGCTCGAACTGATCAAGAGGAAGGCAGCGTAGGTGAGTTTAACCTCGCCGCTGTTCTATATCGCCCTCGTTCCGGCGGCTGGCGCTTTTTCTATCTGCTCCCTGGCCGCTGGCGGGCGGCTTATCTCCTCGCCCTGTCCTACGCATTTTACGCGCTTTCAAGCCGAATTTATCTGATGCTTGCTGATCGTCGCCTCGGCCGCCGTCTATGCTATCGGGCTCGCCATTGCGAAGAGTAGCGACGACGGAGACGAAGCAGGCGTATATGGCCGCTAGGGGTCGCCGCTCGATCGCCGCGCGTGATCCTGGCTCGTTCAAGGCTGCAGGGGCCTGGCGCGGTTTTCTGCTCCCGCTCGGCGTCTCCTTTTATACGTTCAAATTGATCTCCTATCTCATCGAAATCTACTGGGACGATGAGGCAGTCGAGCGCGATCCAGTCGTATTCTTTCTGTTTCCAGCCTTCTTTCCACAAATTGTCAGCGGGCCGATCCAGAGGCCGGAGCCGTTCTTCGCCCAGATGCGCGACGTCATGGGCGAAGACCTTCGACCTCGATCAAGTCGAAAAGGGATTTCGGCTTCATCCTGGGCGGGCTGATGATGAAGCTGCTGGTCGGCAACCGCCTGGCCGCTTTCATCGCGCCGATCGACAAAGCCCACGCCAGACTATTCCTATTCGATCGTGTTGACGACGGTCGCCTGCTACACGTTGCAGCTCTACGCGGATTTCGCCGGCTATACGAACATTGCGCTCGGCGTCGGCAAGCTCTTCCGCATCGAGGGACCGCCCAACTTCAACGCCCCATTCGCCGCGGTCAACATTCAGGAGATGTGGCGCCGCTGGCATATGAGTTTGACCACCTGGGTCACGGACTATCTGTTCACGCCGCTGTCGATGTCGCTGCGCGATCTCGGCCAGACCGGCCTCGTCCTGTGCATCATATTGAACATGGTCATCATTGGCCTTTGGCATGGCCTCACGCTCAACTTTCTCGTTTTCGGTCTTCTGCACGGCGTCTTTGTCGCCGCCACAGCGCTGATCGTGATGGCTCGCCGGCGCCGCAGACGCGGAGGCGCGAAGCCGGGGTCGGGCGCGAATTGGCCGGCGGCGCTCGGCGGCATGATCCTGACCTTCGCACTGATGAGCTTTTCACAGATCTTCTGGCATTCCCCAACCTGGAGCCAGGCCACGTCGATCCTTGCGCAGATTACCGGCGTCGCGGCGAGCGGGTCGACGGGGTGGTCGACCATGCCGCTCAACCTGATCGCGCCCGCCTGGATCTGCCTGGGGATCGCCCTTTATGTCGGCGCAGGCGCGCCCGGCGCACAGGCGCTCGCACAATCGGCCCGCCGCGCGGTCCCGCAGTGGGTGCAGTACGCCTTCTGCCTGCTCCTGTTGTGGGTCTTTTCGATCCCAGGAAGCGGACGCTTTGTCTACGAACAATTCTGACGGGAACCGGGGAATGAGCGCGCATCTGTCGCCGAACAAATGGGGGCTGGTCTTTCACCACCTCGGATTGGCGGCGAGCGACCCGGAGGCCGCGGCTAATTTCTTGGCTGGTTTGGGTTATCGGATCGGCCCGATGATCCTTGATCCGCTTCAAAACGCGCGGGTCGGGATTTGCGCGCACGACCACATGCCGGATGTCGAGATCATCACCCCGGGCGAAGGCGAGGGACCGCTCGACAAGCTGCTCAAGGCCCACAAGGACGGCCTCGTCTACCACATGTGCTACACGTCCGCCGACCTCGACCGCTCGCTGGAGGCTCTCGAAGGAGACAGCCAATTGTCGGTCTATTCCGTTGCTCCGCCCAAGGAAGCCGTTCTCTTTGGCGGCAAGCGGGTGTCATTTTATCTGGTCGAAGGCGTTGGACTGATCGAGATCATTGACGAAGCGCGGTGAACCGATGCGGTTGGGCCTCGCGCCGCGATCACGCCGGAGCGACTGCGAACGCAGATGCACCAGGAACGAAGTCGCCGGCCTCGATTGCCTGGCGTTCTTGAGTCTTCTTGAAATCTCGGGCCCCGCCGAAGCGACGCCGGTCACAATCCCGCCGCGCCATGCTTTTCGAGGCAAGCGCGAAATCTCAGGCCCCGCGGCGGCAAAGAAGCCGTGCGTCCAGCGGTCTGCGCTCACCCGGTCGAGATGAAGACCGTCGGTCGTGTAGAAGTCCGTCCAGGTTTTCGGGCGTTACGAGCGGCAGGCCGACGCCTTTCGCGATCGCCTCGGCCTCGATCGTGCGGCCGTGCGCATAGGGAACATCGGTGAGAATCACGCATTTCCCTTGGGCAAATTGCTTTAGGAAATCAATCGCGTTCGCCGTGCTCTCCTTGACCCGGTCTTCATCGACGCTCCTATCGTAAATGGCCGCATTCTCGGGCTTGACCGGCTCCGCCTGAGGAATCCTGTAATATGCACCGGTCTCGCGGGAGCGGAATACGACATATCGTCCTCCGCAGAGCGCGGGAAACCTCCCGCAAACGCGCCAGTGGATATTCTGCGAGAAGCGTTTCCACTCATATCGGTTTTCCGCGCCTGAATCGTGCAGCACCGATTGCGCCGCCGCCGTCTCGTTTCGAGAAAAGAAATCGTCGACATTGATCACGAAGACGCTGGCGCGGGGATGCATCTTTCGCAGGAGGAACTCGTTGAAAACGATGTTCTCGCTGTAACTGAACCCCATCAGATAATACCGCGCCTTGGCGGCCGAGAACCAATCTTCCGTCGCCTGGTTGGACAATGCAATCTGGAGCTTGCTATTGCCGAGAAACAGTACGTCAGCGTTGGCGGCGTTTTCGAGCGAGGGCGGTTCGAGATTGAACGCGAAGGCGGCGTGCTCGTAATCAGCATAGTTCCGGCCGTTGCAATAAGCCAGGTAGCGCGTGGCGCTATACCCTGCAGCCCCGCAAGCAAAGATGAACCGCGTCTTCAGCCAGTAGCCGTAAGATCCGACCGCAGCGATCAAGAGAACGCTGATATAAAGCTTGAGATTGTTGGCGAACACCCCTTCCCGAGGCTTGGCCAATGTTTGCGACGTCACAGACAGGTTCAACGCAGTCCTCTCCATATCCGATGTCAGAGCAGCGTATGGTGACGGTTTTTTGACGGACGATCCGCGGCCGAATTCCTTGGCGCGGCCCCCAACTCAGATGCATTGCACGGACTGCCTAGCAAAGACCATACCGGCCGATCGCAACACGCCGCTCAAACCACATTTGGGTCACGCAAGAGCATAGGGTCCGATTCTCGTCAAGTCCACAACGGAAACCATGTGCCTCCGTGCGGTAAGGCGCGCCGACCATGACCTGCCTGCTTGCGGCTGCCGTTGGGAGATTCTGTTCAACAAAGAATAATTGGGTTGGGTTGCGGGCAGATTATTTAGCGGTTACAATAATCAACAGGCGGCGGGTGGCGATTATCGGCGACTTACTGTTCGGGAGAAGGTCATGAAACGCTTGACGACTGTGGTAATTGCCTTGGCCTGCGGCGTCGGCGCGGTTTGGGCCGACACCGATCCGATCGCCGAGCGGCGCGCGCTCATGAAGAACGACGGCATGGCGGCGAAGAAGATGTTCGACATGTCGAAGGGGACCATTCCGTTCGATCTAACGACAGTGCAGGAACTCGTTGAAGACGCTCTATGAGGGCGCATCCAAATCGGCGGCGCTCTTTCCGGACAACAGCAAGACCGGCGGCGGCACGGCGGCGCTGCCTGCTATATGGGAAAACAAGGCCGACTTCGAGGCCCGCTTCGCCAAATTCGGCAAGGACGTCGCCGCAGCCCAGGCGGGCATCGTCGATGAGGCGAGCTTCAAGAAGCTCGCGCCGGCGGTGTTCAAGAATTGCGGCGGCTGTCACGAGCTCTACAAGGCCAAGAGCGGCTGACATTCGAGCGCGCCCGCGCTCGAATGAAGCGGATCGTTTCCGTCGTCGCGCTGCTGGTCGCCGCCGGCCTCGCGCTGGCATGGGTTCTGTCCGCGCCGAAACCTCGCTACGCCGAGGCGGGGTGGCAGGCGCTTGGCCTCGCCGGCGACCCTGCCGCCGGGCGGCTTGTGTTCTTCGCCGGCGGCTGTGAATCCTGCCACAAGTCGCCCGGTCAGGACGACCCTTTGCGGCTCGGCGGCGGGCTTGAACTCAAGACGCCATTCGGTTCGTTCTACCCGCCGAACATTTCGAGCGACCCGGTCGACGGGATCGGCGGCTGGCGCCCGGTCGACATCGCCAACGCCCTGCTGTCGGGCGTTTCCCGCGACGGAAAGAACCTCTACCCGTCTTTCCCCTACCCCTCTTACCAGCGGATGACGTCAAGTGACGTCGCCGATCTCATCGCGTTCCTGCGGACTTTGCCGGCCGTTCGGGGCCGGGCGGCGGCGAATGATCTCGCGTTTCCCTTTTCCATTCGCCGCGCGGTGGGTCTGTGGAAGCTCCTCTATTTCGACAATGCCGGCCTTCGCCCCGACCCCTCGCAAAGCGGCCAATGGAACCGTGGCCGCTACCTCGTCGAGGGCCCCGGCCATTGCGGCGAATGTCACACCCCGCGCGGCCTTCCGGGTGAGACGGACCCGAGCCGGGCGCTCGCGGGCGCGCCTTTGCCCGACGGACACGGCAAGGCGGCGAATTTGAGAGGCGGAGACTTCCTCAACTGGACGGCCGCCGACATCGTGGAAGCCCTGACCAGCGGCTTCACCCCTTCGGGCGACGTCCTCGGCTCCGGCATGACCGCGGTGGTGCGCAATCTCGCCCGGTTGCCCGAGTCCGACCGCCAGGCGATCGCCGTCTATCTCAAGAGCCTCCCGCCCCTCGGCCCGCCCGCGCCGGCGAAGCCATAGCTCGACATCGAATCGGGGCCGCGAGGTCGGTCCCGCCGATCCGTTTGGGTTTTCTTGGCTCGTGGCCGTTTGGCTCCGAAGACCCCCGCTTCTGACCTTTGGGTTGCCTTGGATTTCCTTGGATTCTCTCGTCCGAATCGAGACTTTTCAAAGGGTTGCGCGGCTTGAAGCGGGGTGGACTTTATCTTGCCGCTGTCGGAGCGATGGAACCGCCGGAACAGGAGCCCACAATCTTGTCACGTGGAAGGGCAGAAATGTTCATGGGGCGAGCTTACCCGTACTTCTGATTTTCCGCAAGAGATTGTCGTTCGACCTGTTCCCCTTTGGCCCCTGCCCTGGCGGCCCCGCTCAGCCGGCGCTCGGGCGGGCCGGCTTGACGGCGCCTCTTGACAGCGGCCCCGCCACCCGCTCGTAGGCGCCGACATACTTCCGCGCTTCGTTCTCCCACACGAAAGTCTCCGCCGAAAGTTTGGCCCCCGCCGCCGCCGAGCGCCGGCGAAGGTCGTCGTCCTCCATCAGGCGGAGGCAGGCGGAGGCGAGCCCCGACGGATCGAGCGTCGGCGCGTAGACGCCGGCTTCGCCGAGGAGCCGCCTGGTCTCCCGAAGGGGATAGCAGGCGGTCGGAATCCCCAGCGCGCAATATTCGAACACCTTGTTCATGCTCATCACGTCGTTGGCCTCGTTGAACGGATCGGGGATGACGCCGATGTCGAAGGCGCTGATATGCGCGAGCAGCCGCTCGCCGCTCAGATAGCCGGTGAAGCGCATGAAGTCTTCAACGCCAAGCGAGCTCGCAAGCGCCCGCACCGATTCGAGCGCCGGGCCGGAGCCGACGACGACGGCGGAAAAATCGCGAAACCCCTTGGCCTTGACCAGATCGGCGACCGCGCGCACGAAATGATCGACGCCATCCTGCTCGTTGATGATGCCGAGATAGCCGAGCACGAACTTGCGCCCGCCATGCAGTCCGGGTTCGGGCTCGACGCGGTGGATGCGCTTGCGGTCGGGCACGCCGTAGACGACCTCGACCAGCGATGGCGCCTTGCCGCCGCGGCTGACAGCCAGGTCCTTGAACGTCGCGTTGGCGGTGATGACGAAATCCGCCATCGCGTAGCTCATCCGCTCGAAAAACATGAGCGCCCGATAGAGAAAGCCCTTGTGGCCATATTTGACGACGAACAGTTCGGGCCCGACGTCGTGCTGGTCGAAGATGAACCTTTTGCCCATGAGCTTGAACGGGGCGGCGGCCAAAAAGATGAGATCGGGCGGATTGCAGGCCTGGATGATCGAAAAGCCGCGCTCGCGGTGAACCTTGATCAGAAGCCGGAATTCGTGAAGGAGCGCGGCCGAATATTCGCGGAAGTAAGCGAGCGCCCCGCGCCCCTCGGGCGGCAGCGCGTGCCGGTAGATCGCAATGTCGTCGATGACCTCGAACCGCTTCGGATAGGCCGCGTTGGCCGGGCAGATCACTGAGACCCGCCACCCGGCCCGGGCGAGGGCCTGGGCCTCCTGCCACACCCGCCGATCGAAGGGGACCGGCAGATTTTCGACGACGATGACACAGGATCGGGATTGACGCGGCGGCGGCATGGCGACTTTCGATTGCGGGTTTTGCGGGTTCGGTCAAGAATGGCGGCTCTGCTGCCGCCGCGCCATCGGGCCTGCGATGATGCTGACTGCGGCGCGTCAGCCCTCTCCGCCAAAGCCCCGACCGACGCAGACATAACGAAATCCGAGCGTCTTCATTGCCTTTATCGGATAGATGTTGCGCAGGTCGACGATGATCGGCGCGGCAAGGCAGGCTTTGACGCGCGCAAGGTCGAGGGCCCGGAACTCGTCCCATTCGGTGACAATCACCCCAGCGTCGGCGCCTTTGAGGCAGGCGTAGGCGTTCTTCGCGAACTCGATTCCGGGCAGTAGCGGTTTGGCCGTTCGAAGCCCTTCCGGATCATAGGCGACGACGCGAGCGCCCGCCGCTTGCAGCTCGGGGACGATGACGAGACTGGGCGCGTCGCGCATGTCGTCGGTCTTGGGCTTGTAAGTGAGGCCGAGCACCGCGATCCGTTTTCCCGCGACCGAACCGCCGCATGCGGCCACGACCTTGGCGGCCATGGCCGTCTTGCGCTTGTCGTTGACGTCGACCAGCGTTTCGACCAGCCGGATCGGAGCCTTGGCGTCGGCGGCGAGCTTGGTCAGCGCCAGCGTATCCTTTGGAAAGCACGAGCCGCCGAAGCCTGGCCCGGGATTGAGGAACTTGCGGCCGATCCGGTCGTCGAGACCGATGCCGTGCGACACGTCCAGAACGTCGGCGCCGACACGTTCGCACAGGTCCGCGATCTCGTTTATGAAGGTGACCTTCATCGCCAGGAACACGTTGGCCGCATATTTGACCATCTCCGAGCTGCGGCGGGACGTATAGACGATCGGTCCGCCATTGCGTTCGATGGGCTGGTAGATCTCGCGCATCACCTCGCGCGCGCGGTCGTCCTCGACGCCGATGACCACCCGGTCGGGCCGCTTGAAATCGTGAATCGCCGCGCCCTCGCGCAGGAATTCCGGATTTGACACGACGGCGAACCTGTCGCGCGGCGCGCGCTCGGCGATGATGCGCTCGACCTCGTCCCCGGCGCCGATCGGGACGGTGGATTTCACGACGACGACGGTGAAGTCCTCGATGACGCCGGCTATGTCGCGGGCCGCGTCGTGCACGAAGCGCATGTCGGCCGAGCCGACCTCGGCCAGCGACGGCGTGCCGACAGCGATGAAGATCGCCTGCGCCCCGCGCCCGGCCTCCTTGAGGCTGGTCGTGAATGCGAGCCGCCCGGCGCTTTGATTGGCCAGGACCAATTCGCTCAAGCCTGGCTCATAGATCGGAACGCGCCCTTCGCGCAGACCCGCCACTTTGCTCTCGTCGACCTCGACGCAAACCACTTCGTGGCCGAAATCGGCGAGACAAGCCCCTGATACAAGCCCGACATAGCCGGCCCCGATCATTACGATGCGCATCAAGCGGACCCCCATCCCATTGCCGCAGCCATGGCGCCGCCACGTCGCCCGTGACGGCGCGACATCCGAACTGATTTCCTCCGAACGCCAATATCGAGGACCCTGGCGACTGGTCGTGATCCGCTCGAGCCGCGCTGAAAGCGCGGTCTCCGCTCGCCCGGTCGCGCGCCCGCGGGCACACGTCCGACGACGAAACGCGGCGATTGACGCGCCTTATACACGCCGTTAAGCGGGTCCGCCATCGCTCTCCCTCGATGCGCCGGTTCAACGGACGGACATGGCAGTCTACACCGAAGTCTCGGACGACGCGCTGCGCGCCTTTGTCGCCCTCTATGAGATCGGCGAGGTGACTTCGTTCAAGGGCATCGCCGAAGGCGTCGAGAACTCCAACTTCCTGATGCGAACGGCGAGCGGTCAATATATCCTCACCCTATACGAGAAGCGGGTGAAAGCGGAGGATTTGCCTTTCTTCATTGGGCTGATGGAGCATTTGGCTCAACGCGGCGTCACCTGTCCTCAACCGGTCCGCAACCGCGCCGGCTCCGCGCTTGGCGAGCTCGCCGGCCGGCCGGCGACGATCGTCACGTTCCTCGACGGCTTGTGGATTCGCCGGCCGAACGTTCGCCATTGCGGCGAGGTCGGGGAAGCGCTGGCGCGCATGCATCTGGCCGGCGCCGGCTTCCCGTTGAAGCGCGCCAATGCGCTCTCGCTCGAAGGCTGGCGATCCCTGTTGCGCGCCGCGGAAGCGCGCGCGGACGAGGTCGCCTCGCATCTGAGCGAGGAAAGCGCCACGGAGATGGCGTTTCTCGCGGCTCACTGGCCGAGGGATTTGCCAAACGGCGTCATTCATGCCGATCTTTTCAACGACAACGTGTTCTTTCTCGGCGAGAAACTCTCCGGCCTCATCGACTTCTATTTCGCCTGCAACGACGCGCTCGCCTACGATCTGGCGATTTGCCTCAGCGCTTGGTGTTTCGAACCCGACAACCAGTTCAACGTTTCAAAGGGGCGGGCGATGATCGCCGGCTACGAGCGATTGCGGCCGCTCGGCGAGGCGGAGATCGCCGCCCTGCCGCTGCTCGCGCGGGGCGCGGCGCTACGCTTCATGCTGACGCGGCTCGTCGACTGGCTGAACGTGCCGGCGGGGGCGAAGGTCGCGCCGAAAAATCCGCTCGAATATCGCGACAAATTGCGCTTCCACCAACGGGTGAGGTCGGCCGCCGACTATGGGCTCATGCGGTGAGCCAACGCGTCTCGATCTGGACCGACGGGGCCTGCTCCGGCAACCCGGGTCCAGGCGGCTGGGGCGCCGTTCTGCGCTATGGCGGCCATGAAAAGGAACTCAAGGGCGGCGAGGCGTTCACCACCAACAATCGTATGGAGCTCACCGCGGCGATCGAATCGCTCCAGTCCTTGAACCGGGCATGCGACGTGAGCCTCCATACCGATTCGCAATATTTGCGCGGCGGCGTCACGAGTTGGATCGACGCCTGGAAGGCCAACGGCTGGCGGACAGCAGCGAGAAAGCCGGTCAAGAACGAGGACCTCTGGCGTCGGCTGGACGCGGCCGCCGAGCGGCACAGGATCGAGTGGTTCTGGGTCAAAGGCCACGCGGAGGACAAAATGAACGTCCGCGCCGACAAGCTCGCCCGCGAGGGCATGGCGGAGTTCAAGCGTTAGCGATGGGGACCCGTGACAGCGCGGCTTGCTTCAATTCCCCCGGCGGAAGAAAGCGCCCGGCGCCGATCGCTCACTTCGTTGGCCCGAAGCTCACGCCATCATGCATTTGTCTGCTGCAGCTCCCGCCTCCGCCGGGGCTCTCCCCTGCGCGGCCGCGCATGGCCCAAGCGACAACGAGAACTCGCCGAAAAGGGCTTCGCGTTCGGCCGGCGTCGAGCGGAAAGACGGGTAGCGCGCCTCGACCCCGTCCCGCTCGGCGGCGAATTCAAGGCCGACGCACACGACCTTGGCGGTCACTTTAGGATAGCTGCGCAGGTCCGACCATGCCTGGGCTCGGAACGTTCTGCGGTAATACCCCAAGTGCCCGATCGCGCAGCTGACAACGATGAAGCCGGCGTTGAAATGGTGCGCCGCCATCCACGGCGGCCGGAGCGCGAAGTACGGCAACTCCGGAAACCTCTTCGCCATGTCGGCGCGCGCGGCGAGGCGCGAAGGGTCGATGATGACGCGACGCTCTCGCAGACGCGCCGCCAACACGTCAGGGAACACATCGAGCGCCGGCGATATCGCAGCCTCGTCGGTAATGACGTGCACGCGAACCGTGCTCGCGAGTTCGCCGTCGATATAGGTCATCGTTATCAGCGAGTTTGGACTTTTGTCATAGACCTCGTCGTAAAGCATCGCGTCGAGGCGCTCGTTCAGGAGGTTCTGCCTCAGATACGCTTCGTACCGAAGCCGATACGCGGCTTCGCGGTCGGCCTGACAGATGGCCAGCCGATGCTCGATGCGTTCGAGCATTTCCGCAACCCGATCCGCGAAGCGCGGCGCGTGACCCGAAACTTGAACACACATGACCCTTACTCCCGCAACCCGGGTCATGTTTAATCAATTATTAAGGGAATGTAAACACTTATACAACTATGGATTGCATCCGTCCGTCGCGCTCCTTCTTGGCTCTCGAACCCACTTTCGTATGACAATTCAAGACGGCGGCGGCGGCAACGAGGCGAAAATGCCTCTCCAAATCTGTTAGTCCGACATTTTGCGGCGCCGACTCGTCGGTTGCAGGCCGAGCCCGATTTGCACCGCCTGGACCCGCCGCCAGGGCTGTTCAACGCTCTCTACTGAACGTCATGGAGAATATTGATTTGAGGCCTCCGAGAGCGGTGGCGAAGCGGTCTTGAGGGATTGAGTCGGATTGGTTGCAGCGCAGGATATTGTACGCAATGCTCCTGAGTCTTGCGACAATTCCAGGATTGGTTCGAATGCGCGAGGCATCTTCGCGGAAAGTGACGTCGCGCGTGTAGTGGGATTTGTTCTCGATTCCCCAGTGCTTGCGGATGGCGTGCGCGGCGAGGTTTGCGGTCACAGGACGGCCGGAGAGATAGAAGGAGATTTCGGACGAGGGCTTCCAGAGGCCGGTGGCGGGCTGCCGGACGTTGATCGCGCGCTCGACCTTGATGATGGCGGCGACATGGGGCTCCCATTCCGTTCCTGCGACGGCGGGCGCGGCGGTGAACACCGCGATGGCTCGGGTTTCGTGGCGGTTGCGCCGTTTCTGGTCCACGGTCTGCACGCTCGACTGGGGCTTGGCCGTGGCGCAGACGGCCTCGACCTTCTGCCAGAGGATCGGCTGGTTCTCCTTGAGCTGGACGATCAGATGTGCGTTGGCGACGGCGGCGGCTTCGAAAGTTTTTTTTGGCAATGCATGGCGTCGCAGGTGACGATATGGCCCGCCAAGTGGAGTTCCTCCATCAGCTTCTGCGCGGCGGGGATCTCGTTGGATTTTTCATCGATTTCGATGTGGGCGAGAACCAGCGCCGTATCGACCGCGAACGCGCTAAGCAACTGCCTTGCCTTGGCGTCGTTGAAGTTGTCGAAACTGCCCTTCAGCGTCTTGCCGTCGAACGCGATGACGCGCGTCTGGGCGCTCGCCGGAGCGAGATTCAAGTTCGCGGCGTGGTCACGGAAGACCTTTTCGACATCGGCCGGGCTCAGCCCCTGCAAAATATAGCGGATCGCGGTATGCGCCGGCGGCCTCTTCCACTTGATCGCGAAGGCTTTGTTCAGCCTTTGCCGATGCACCTTGAGGTAAGTGCGGATGCCGCGATAGGAATTGGCGCCGCTCACCATGGCGAAAACGGAGAACAACAGCACGTGAGGTAACGGATAGAGTTTGCCCTCGGCGCGACGCGGGTCGGGAATCGTCCCAAAGAGCGAAAGAAGAGGTTCGAACGACTTCAAGGCGACCCCCGAATGATTCGGTCGCCTCACACAGATTCAGACTTTTTCCGCCCACGGAATCCTCCACCTCCCGTTGCGCCTCAGAACGTTGAATCGTGTTGCATTTGGGACTCAGTACAGAGCGTTGAACAGCCCTGGACCCGCCGCCTCGGCCATGATGGACGGCATTCCAAGATTAGCCATGACCGTTTTTTCGTCAAGGGGGAGTAGACCTTATCGCCCGCGGAACAGCCTATGACGCGAATGAGCGGGCAAATTGATCAAGGGCCGATAGGCTTGGTGGAGTTGATGTCGTCCGGCGCCAGGTCGCGAACTTGGCGAGATCCACCGGCACGAGCTCCACAGAGAATCCAGCAATTTCGAGACCAAAAAAAGCTCCTGCGCGAAAATCTAGCCAGTCCGCATATTCCTCGAAAGCGCCAAGTTCGGGTATTGTCAATCTCGCCACCTCGTAATCTCGCTCAGTGAGATGCGCGGCGACAACACGGCTGGATTCACCTGGCAAGATTGCCTCCATGTATTCGCCCGTTGTGGCGCTGTCCCGCCTCTCGCCCGCTGACGGAACCTGCGATCCGACTCGCTCCTGTTTCGCGCCCTGCGATTGCAAAAACTTAATGATCATGAGTTTATATCTGTCGTTGCAAACTCGGAGACGTTACCGATTATCTCGTAAAGAACGGGCTAAAGCGATCCAATTGCTGCGCATAGATTAATGTTCAGTTGATCGCTCGGCCACTCGGACGTTGGGTAACCTTCATGTGGCTGACGCTCAAAACCCGCCATCGAACCGCCCGGGAAGAATTGCCCGGCCGGTTATACATTGGGTTCGTCGATAGTCTCCTCGTCGAGGTCCGTAGCCTTTTCCTGGCCTGTACGGCAAGCGTCGCCGCCGCCATCGTGGCCGCCATCGCGTCGGGAAGCGTCGGTCTCTGGGCATGCGCCGGGTTGATGCTGCTCCTCTCAATTGTCCGCATGCATTTCCAGCTCGTTCACGCGAACAATCGGCCGAGCCCAAATATCGAGGTCGCCCGCAGGCGAGAGCGGATATTTGTCGCCGGGGCGACCGCGCACATCGCCCTCCTTTCGACCTGGACGCTGGTCGCCTTCATGGAGACGAACGAAGGCTTTGTGCGCTTTCTGGCCACGACCGTGACCGTCACATACGCATTCGGGATGTGGACCCGCAGCTTTGCGCTCGATCGGGGCATGAACGCGCAGCTCGCGGCGGCGTTCATTCCGCTCAGCGCCGCATTTCTTTACGCGGGCGGCTGGTATCCCTCGATGATCGTCATTTCCTTGTTGCCGCTACTCCTGTTCATCAAATCTTCGTCGAATCGCATGAAGGACATTTTCCGGGCGGAGATCACCGAGCGCAATCGAAGCGCCACGCTGGCCGGCCAACTCGACGCTGCGCTCAACAACATGTCCCACGGCTTGTGCATGATTGACCGCCAGGGGCGGCTCATTCTCGCCAACGACAAGTTTAACAGCATATTCCGCATCCCTCCGGACGCCGAGCTTGCCGGAACGCACACGCGCGCGGTCTTTCGCAGGCTTGTCCGAAGCCGGGCTATCGACGAGGCGAGTTTCGTTCCGCTTTCCTACGCGGTTTTCGGCAAGAGGAGCGACGGCGCCGACATCGTGATGCCGATCGAGACGCCCGGCGGCAGGGCGATTGAAATCACAATTCATAAGACGAAAGACGACGGCGCCGTCATGGTCATTCAGGACGTCACCGAGCGGCGCAACGCCCAGCGCGAAATCAACCGCATGGCGCTCTTCGACCCGGTGACCGAGCTCCCCAATCGGCGATGTTTCGAGGAGGAGCTCGCGCTTGTCCTTCATCCCGAGCAGGCGCTGACGGACGGCCTGACCGTGATGTTTCTCGATCTCGACGACTTCAAGCAGGTCAACGACAGCCTCGGCCACCGTACGGGCGACAAGCTCTTGGTGGAGATCGCACGCCGGCTCAGCGCGATCATCGGCCCGCGCGACCTGGTGGCCCGCTGGGGCGGCGATGAATTTGTCATCCTTCACCGTCATGCGGCCGGCCAATCGGACACCCCCGCCGTGGCCAAGCGGATCATCGACGAAATCAACCGCGCCGTGGTCATCGACGGCAGCGAGGTGATCGTCGGCGCCAGCATCGGCAGCGCCTCGGCGCCCGACGATGGGACCAGTCCCGACGCCCTGCTCTCAAAAGCGGATATCGCGCTCTATGCGGCGAAGGCCGACGGCCGGCGGGTATGGCGGGCGTTCGAACCGGCGATGGACGCCAAGATCCAGATCCGCCGCCTGATCGAGCTCGAACTGCGCGCGGCGGTCGCAAGCGACGGCATCGATGTCCACTTCCAGCCCATCGTCGCCGTCGGGACGCGAAGGATCGTCGGTTTCGAGGCGCTCGCCCGCTGGCAGAGCGCAGTGCTTGGCGCCATATCTCCAACTGAATTCATCCCGATCGTCGAAGAGATCGGCCTGATGGAAGAGATGGGCGCCGCCGTGCTGAGGCGGGCCTGCGCGGCCTGCGCGGCTTGGCCGGACAGCGTCAGCGTGTCGGTCAACCTGTCCTCGACGCAATTCCGCAGCGGCAATCTCGAGAAGACGATCCTCGGCGCGCTGGCTTCAGCCAACCTTGCGCCCGAGCGCCTCGACCTCGAGATCACGGAATCGACCCTGCTCGAGGATCGGGGCGACACGCGCCGCGCGCTCCAGGCCTTGCGCGCCAGGGGCATGCGCATTTCGCTCGACGATTTCGGCACCGGATATTCGAGCCTCAGCTATCTTTTGAGTTTCCCGCTCGACCGGATCAAGATCGACCGCACGTTCACGATGGGGCTTGGCGTCCAGGAACGCGCGTCGGTGCTGGTCGAAAGCGTCGCCGCCATGAGCCGTCGGCTCGGCATGTGCGTGCTGATCGAAGGCGTCGAAACGGTGAAGCAGCTCAGGATGATCGAAACGCTGGGCACGATCGCCGAGGCGCAAGGGTTCCTTTTCAGTCCCCCGGTTCCCGAATCGGGGGTGCTCACCCTGCTCGGCCGCGACTTCCGCGATCAGGCGGCGTAGGGCCGCATTGCGTGGGCCCGGATCCGGCCGGTGTTCAGTTCTGGATAACGGGATAACGGTGACACTTTACTCAACCCCTAAACTCTTTGGTTCCCTTGGGCTTTGGCCCGCGCTGCTTGGGTCGCGGATCGCGGCCGATCACTGCGGCAAGGCGATCGAGAAAATCCGGCGAGCCGACAGGACGGCCGATCGTCTCCGCAGCGCGCAACGCGGAGAGCGCCTCGGCGGACGGCGCCGTCTCGATCAGATCGGCGAAGCGCCCGCCGCAGCGCTCAATCAGCGGCGCAACGCTGACCAGGCCGTCGTCGCGGCCCGAAAGATGCGCCCCGACGCTCGACCAGCGCCAGTCCTCAGCCCGCTCGACGAGCCGCGCCCGGACCGGATTCAGCGCCACATAGCGCGCAGCCGCCACTAGATGCTCTTCGTCCATTGCCGCCGAGCCGAAACGCGCCTGGAAGAGATGCCCGCTCACCCGCAACCGCGCATTGATCGCCGTCGCAAAACGGCGATGCGTCTCGCCGAGCGCGCGTCCGAGCAACTCTTCCCGATCGGGAACGAGAATGAGATGGACGTGGTTCGGCATCAGGCAATAGGCCCAGCACGCGACGCCCTGCTTCCGGCACTGGCTCGCCAGCAGATCGCGGTAGAGCGCATAGTCGTCGTCGCCGAAGAAAATGCGCTCGCGCCGGTTGCCGCGCTGCGTCACGTGATGCGGCAGGCCGGGGGCGGTGAAGCGGGCGATGCGGGCCATGCGGAACTCGGGAGCGGTACGGGAGTCAGCTACACTAATTAGGGATTGAGTAAAGTGTCACCGTAATGCCCGTAATGCCTACCCCCCCTTCAGCGTCTCGACCAGCGCCTGCGCTTCGGCCGAGTCCCATTTGGCGCCGCCCTCGATGGCCCCGATTTCGCACCCGTCCTTGTCGATCACCAAGGTCACCGGCAGGCCGAGCGCCTTGCCGTCCTTGCGAAGGGTTTCGAAAGCGTCGCCGCTCGGATCGGAGAACCGCGCGAGCGACTTGACCCCGATGCTGTCGAGAAAGGCGGCCCGCCGCTCGAGCCGCGCGGTGTCGACATTCACGGCCACCACTTCGAAGCCCTGCCCCCCCTTCGCGGCCTGAAGCCGGTCGAGCGCCGGCATCTCCGCCCGGCAGGGCACGCACCAGGTCGCCCACAGGTTGAGCAGCACCGCCCGGCCGCGGAAGTCCGCGAGCGTCGCTTTGCCGCCGTCTTCGCGCTGAAATGCGAATGGCTCGGGCCGCCGCGGCTCGGGTGAGACCACCAGCGCCGCGAGTTCGCCCTTCGCAAGCGGCGCGAGCGCGGCCGCGAGCCTCACCGAATCGAGCGGGGCAGTCGGACGCCGCCTTGCCGGCCGGCGGCGCCGTCTCGTATAGGACGGCCGCGGCGGCGACGGCCGCGAGCGCGCCGATAACAGGGACAAAAGCAAATCGCCGGCGCGGCGGTCTATCGATCTCCGTCATGTCCAAGCATCCAGGACCAAACTCAATGAGCAACACGATGTGGGGCGGCCGGTTCGCCGGAGCCCCGGCCGAAGCGATGGAGGAGATTAACGCCTCGATCGAATTCGACCGCAAGCTCGCCGCCCAGGATATCGCCGGGTCCGAGGCCCATCTCGCCATGCTCGCCCGCCAGGGCATCGTCGAAGCCGCCGACGCCGAGGCGATCGCCAAGGGTCTCGCCCAAGTCAAAGGCGAAATCGAGGCAGGGACGTTTTCGTTCTCGCGCGCGCTCGAAGACATTCATATGAACGTCGAAAGCCGCTTGAGCGAAATCGTCGGCCCGGCCGCGGGACGTCTCCATACCGCGCGCTCGCGCAACGATCAGGTCGCCGTCGACTTCCGCATGTGGGTGCGCGACGCGATCGACGCGATCCGCCTTGAGATCGCTGGGCTGCAACGCGCGCTCGCCCTCCGCGCTCTCGATTCGGCCGCGATGGTCATGCCGGGGTTCACCCATCTCCAATCGGCGCAGCCGGTCACCTTCGGCCATCATCTCATGGCCTATGTCGAGATGCTGGCGCGCGATGCGGGCCGCTTCGCCGACGCGCGCAAACGCCTCAACGAATGCCCGCTCGGCGCCGCCGCGCTTGCCGGCACCTCGTTCCCGATCGACCGCGACATGACCGCGAAGACGCTGGGCTTCGACCGGCCGACCGCGAACTCGCTCGACAGCGTCGCCGATCGCGACTTCGCCCTCGAGACGCTCGCCGCCGCGGCGATCGCGGCGACCCATCTGTCGCGCCTGGCCGAGGAGATCGTGCTCTGGACCACGCCGCAATTCGGCTTCGTCAGGCTCTCCGACGCCTTCACGACCGGCTCGTCGATCATGCCGCAGAAGCGCAACCCCGACGCAGCCGAGCTGGTGCGCGGCAAGACCGGGCGGATCGTCGGCGCTCTCGTCGGGCTTCTGACCGTGATGAAGGGCCTGCCGCTCGCCTATTCGAAGGACATGCAGGAGGACAAGGAGGGCGCCTTCGACGCCTTCCGCACGCTCGCCCTCTCGCTCGCCGCCATGACCGGAATGGTCGCGGACATGACGCCCGAGCCTAAGCGGATGAAGGCGGCGGCCGGCGCGGGCTACGCGACCGCAACCGACCTCGCCGACTGGCTCGCGCGGGCGCTTAAGCTGCCCTTCCGCGAAGCCCACCACGTCACCGGCCGCATCGTTGCGCTTGCCGCCTCGCGCGGCGTCGCGCTCGAGAAGCTCACGCTCGACGAGATGAAGAGCATCGAGCCGCGCATCACCGAAGAAGCGTTCGGCGTGCTCGGGGTCGAACGTTCGGTCAGGAGCCGGACGTCCTACGGCGGAACCGCGCCCGCCAACGTGCGCCGCCAGGCCAAGGCGTGGCTCAAGCGGCTCGGAGAGGGGTGAGGCCTTCAGGCCGCGCAGTCCCGGCACAGGCCCACGAGCTCGACCATTTGCCGGTGCGGCGCAAAGCCGGCGCGGGCGGCTGCTTCCTGCAACAGGCGGTCGAGCTTGACGTCCTCGATTTCGTCGCTGCGTCCGCATTTCTCGCACAGGAGCAGCGCGCCATGATGCGCATGGCCAAGATGCTCGCAGGGAGCGTAGGCGTTGCGGCTTTCGATCTTGTAGATGAACCCGTGAGCGAGAAAGAAATCTAGGGTGCGATAGACGGTCGGCGGCGCGATCGGCTTGCCTTCGAGCCGCGACAGCTGATCAATGATCGCATAGGCCCCGAGAGGGGCGGAGCTTTCGGCCAGGATGGTCAGAACCTGCCGGCGGAGCGGGGTCAGATGCAGGCCCTTCGCGGCGCAGGCGCTCTCCACCTGCTTTTGCCATCGAACCGCGTTCGGCTCGCGGTCCGTATTCGTTATCAATGCTGCCTTTTTGCTCATTGCGCTTTGGATCATATCACGGTCTTGACGCACGAAATGATATAAGATTACGCATTGGGCTTGCCAAGCGATAGAGTATAACATAACAGTGCCGCTCGCGCTGAATCTGGCGTTTCAACCGACGGAGGCCTGTGTTCGATGATCAGCAAGCTCCATCTCATCGCGGCGATCGTGGTTTGCGGGCTGAGCGCGCCCGCGTTCGCCGATCCGGTGAAAGTGGTCGCCGCGGAGAATTTCTATGGCGACCTTGCATCGCAGATCGGCGGCCCGAACGTCGTCGTGACCAGCATTCTTTCGAACCCGGATGACGATCCGCACCTGTTCGAGGCGAGCCCGGAAACCGCGAAGGCGCTGAGCGACGCCAAGGTCGTCATCGTCAATGGCGTCGACTACGATCCGTGGATGGAAAAGCTGCTCAGCGCCCACAAGGCGCCGGGACGCAAGGAAATCGTCGTCGGCGCGCTGGTCGGCCACAAGCCCGGCGACAATCCGCATCTCTGGTACGACCCGGCCACCATGAAGGCCGCCGCGAAGGCCCTGGTCGCCGATCTCACCGCCGTCGACCCGGCGCACAAGGCGGATTATGAGCAGGGCCAGGCGAAGTTCCTCAATTCGCTGAAACCCCTCGACGACAAGATCGCCGCGATGCACAAGTCCTACGCCGGCCAGCCAGTCACCGCTTCCGAGCCGGTGTTCGGCTACCAGGCCGGGCTCATCGGGCTCAAGGTCCACAACGAGAAATACGCGCTCGCGATCATGAACAACGCCGAGCCGACCCCCTCGGAAGTGGCTGCGTTCGAGAACGACCTCAAGGGCAGGAAGGTGAAGGCGATGCTCTACAATGCGCAAGCGAGCGAGCCCGCGGTCGGCAAGCTCGTGCAGCTCGCCAAGGACAACGGCATCCCGGTCGTCGGCGTCTCCGAAACCGAGCCGCCGAACTCGACCTACCAGGATTGGATGATGGGGCAGCTCAACGCGCTCGACAAAGCGCTTGCCGGCGGGGCGTAGTGACCGCTCTTGGCTTCGACAATGTAACGATCAGGCTCGGCGGCCGCGATATCCTCTCGGCCGCCAGCTTCGACATCGAGGATGGCGAATTCGTCGGCATGCTGGGCGCGAACGGCGCCGGCAAGACCACGCTGATGCGCGCCGCGCTCGGTCTCATTCCGGTCGGGTCGGGGGCCATCGCCGTGCTCGACCGCCCGGCCACCCGTGGCAACGCCCTTATCGGTTACATGCCGCAGAGCCGCGGCGCGGTCGCCGGATTCAGGCTGAGCGGCTGGGACGTCGTCGCATCTGCCGCGATCGGCGGCCGGTTCGGGCTCGTCAGGCTCGACAAGGCGGCGCGGCGCGAGATCGACTGGGCGCTCGACGAAGTCGGCGCGCGCGACCTCGCCCGCCGCTCGATCGGCGAACTGTCCGGCGGCGAGCGCCAGCTCGTGCTGTTGAGCCAGGCGCTCATCGGCAAGCCGCGCCTCATGATGCTCGACGAGCCGCTGATCTCGCTCGATCCGGCGCATCAGAGGAACATCGTCGAAATCGCCAGGCGCATTTGCGATGACCTCAAAATCGCGATCCTGTTCAGCGCCCACGAGCTCAACCCGCTGGTCAACGCCATCGACCGGGTGCTCTATCTCGGCGGCGGAGCGGCGGTGATCGGCGCCGTTGACGAGGTCGTCACTGGCCCGGTGCTGTCGCGCCTCTATCGGACGGACATCGAGGTCGTCCACATCAAGGACCGCTACTTCGTCATGGCGGGCGGCGTCGACGTCGAGCGCGACGCGCACCGCCATGACGACCACGGGCACGGCCATTCGCGCGATCACGACGACGCCCATGCTTGAATACGACTTCATGCGCACCGCCTTTGCCGCGTCAGGCATGGCGGCGATCCTGGCTGGAACGGTCGGCTTCTTTCTGGTGCTGCGCGGGCAGACCTTCGCCGGTCATGCGCTGTCGCATGTCGGCTTCACCGGGGCGACCGGCGCGGTCCTGTTCGGCCTATCGCCGCTCGCCGGCCTTGTCGGCTTCACATTCATCAGCGGCATTGGCATGGGATTGTTCGGCGAGAAGCTCGCCGAGCGCGATGTCGCGATCGGCATGATGCTGTCGCTGGCGCTGGGCCTGGGGCTATTGTTCCTGCATTTCTACACCACCGGGGCGACGCAGGCGGCGGCGCTCCTGTTCGGCAACGTGCTCGGCGTCGACGAAGCCGCGCTCATGACGCTGGCCTTGCTGTCGATCGGCAGCCTCGTCGCGCTGGCCTGGATCGCCCGCCCGCTCATCTTCGCTTCGCTGCAAAGCGAGCTCGCCGAGGCGCGCGGCGTGCCCATTCGCTTCGTCTCGGTGGCGTTTTTGGCGATCGTGGGGATTGCGGTCGCGGAATGCGCGCAAATCGTCGGCGTGCTTCTGGTGTTCACGCTGATGGTCGGCCCGGCGGCGGCGGCGCAGAATCTTTCGCGCCGGCTGTGGGGCGGCGTGGCGCTGGCGGCCGCTCTGGCGTTGGCCGAGGCGTGGGGCGGCCTGACGTTCGCTTTCTACACCGACTGGCCGACCAGCTTCTGGATCACCGCCCTCTCCGGCCTGGTCTATCTCGGGAGCCTTGTCGGCCGATTCCGGGCGCGATAGGTCGGCGCTCCTATAGATGCGGCCGCTGACCGCGTCAGCCTGGCGCGCTGCAATTCAGCAGCGGCTAGTGACTCAAAAACGAGAACGGCTCTGCCGGGACGAACTTGTCCGAGACCTCGCCCGACAGGATGGGACGGCCGCTCAGGTCGAGCCTGGCGGGCGCGGAGCCCGGCGCAAGCTTGAGCTTCGCGAGATCGACCCAGAAGATCGACGGGCTGTAGGAAGACTTCGAAAAAGTAGCGCCCAGCGCCGGTATCCGACACCGTCCGCCAGATGGTGGCGGCGATGTTCGGCTTCACCGGGTCGGCGAGGCCGAGCGGAACCGAGATCGAGCGGATCAGCGAGAAGGCGGTCGCGACCGCGAGCCTCGGGTCCTTCTCCTTCGGCGCCGCGCCCAGGCTCCAGCTCATGCGGACGAAGCGATCGGCAGAGCCGATCGTCCCGGGCTGGAAATTGAGGCCGTTGACGCCCTTCCAGTAGATATTGATCGCCAGTTGCTGGTCGAAGCTCGGCGAGTTGGTCATCACCGTATATTTGCGGTCGTGGTGGACGACGAGCTTGCCGCCGATATATTCGAAGATCGCGCTGTCGCCCGAGGCGTCGGCGAGAGCGAGGTGGCCGGCGGCCTTCTTACCGCCGGGAAGATCGGGCGCGACGATGGCGAACGGCTCCTTGCTCAAGGCCTCGACCGCTTCCGCAACGGTGCTGTAATTGTCCAGCGCATACTGAGTCCAGGCGCCGACCGAGATCAGCGGTTTCCCCGAAGCCTTGGCGTCCCCGTAGTCGCTCTCGACCAGGTACAGCGCATTGGCGACAAGGCCGGCGTCGTTCATCCCATCGACGGTGGCGATATTGTAGAACGAAGAGATCACCGAGCCATGTCTCGAGGTCCATTCGACGGAGCCGGGACCTGCGCCGCCGTCGCGCTTCAGACCTTTGGGGAACGACCAGAGATCGGTGCTTGGATCGACCGCCCAGTCCATCGACCGGCCGACGATAAAGGTGCTCGCGCCCGTCTCGTAGATGAAGCGGGTGCATGCGATCGCGTCGAGGCTCATGCAGGCGAGCGCCGCGGAAGCCGCGAGGCCGACAAGGCGTGCGTTTTTCAATGTTCCATCTCCCCACCCCATGCTTGGCCGCTTGCGGCCCGCGTGCGACCGGATAGACGTTCCCGGCCGTCCCATTTTTCCCCCGACTCGACCAGACGCCATTCTCCATCGAAGATCAATGGAACTGGAGTTCCGGCTTTGTGATAGGAGCGCAATACGGCGAATTCTTTCCCTGTTAACGCGAAAAAATCTCCTTGTTATCGCGAACAAATGTCCCTGTTCGCGAAATAATTCTCCCTGTTCGAATCTCGGCGCAACGCCTTGTCCTGACAGATGTTTCAGCGCTGCGGACGCCTCGACGATCTGGCGGGCTTGCCGGGCGGCCCTTCCCTGATAGGGTCGGAACGTCGAGCGCTTGAGGAGGAAGCGCTTCATGAGCGCAGACGAAACGTCCAATTCGGCGCTTGCCCCAAACCGTTCGGCGGCGGACGGCGTCGTGGTCCCGCGCCCGGCCGCACACAGCGCCGCCTTGTCGGTCGATCAGATCCTGGACGGGCTCGGCGAAGGGTTTTTCGCCCTCGACGCCAATTGGCGGTTCGTCGCCTTCAATCGCGCCGCCGAAGAGATGTTCGAGGTCGGGCGGGAGCAGGTGCTTGGCAAGCTGCTGTGGGAGGTTTCGCCGGCGATTCTCGGGACGGAATTCGACCGCCGCTATCGGCTGGCGATGTCGAACCGCCAGGAACAGCAATTCGAAAGCTATACGATCCGGCGGCCGGATCGCTATCACGAGGTCCGCGCTTTTCCGCTGGGTGAAGGGATCGGAGTCGCATTCAAAGACGCCACCGATCGGCAGAAGATCCTTGAGACGCTCCGTCGTCGCGAGCTCGAGCTCGCGCGCGTTCAGGAGATCGGCGGCATCGGCGGCATGAGAGTCGACCTCGCCGGCGGCTTCACCGGTTATCGGTCGCCCGAATATTTGCGCCTGCATGGCCTGCCGCCGGACGCGGGCGTCGAAAGCCACGAGGATTGGGCGCGCCGCATCCATCCTGACGACCGATCGCGGGCGGTCGAGCACTTTCTGCGCGTCGTCGCTGGCGGCGAGACCCACTACACGTCGGAATACCGGATCATTCGCCCGAGCGACGGCGCGGTGCGCTGGATCCGGGCTGTCGGAGAAATCGAACGCGATGAAAATGCCGCGCCGATCGCCCTGGTCGGCGCGCATATGGACATCACCGACCGGAAACTCGCCGAGCAGGAAGCGCTGGAGAGCGAAGAGAAGCTGCGCGCGATCGCCGACGCCCTCCCGGTGCTTATATCATACATCGACAAGGACCAGGTCTTCCGCTTCGCCAACAAGGCGTACGAAACCTGGTTCGAGCGCCCGTTGAGCGCCGTCCTCGGCCGGCGGGTGGACGAGGTCATGAGCCCGGCAATGTACGCGGCGCGCCGGCCCTTTTTGGAGCGCGCGCTGGCCGGCGAGGGCGTGTCCTACGAGGCCGATTTCTTCCGCTCGACCGGCGCGACCGCGACGCAGGTCATTCATGTCCCGCACCGCGACGCTTCGGGCCGAATCCTCGGCGTCTACGTCGTGGTCAGCGACATCTCGGAGCGAAAGATCGCCGAGGGAAAGATCGCCGAAAGCGAGGCGAGGTTTCGCTCGATAGCAAACAGCGCTCCGGTGCTGATCTGGGTGACCGGAGCCGACGGCAAAAGGGAATTCGTCAATCAGTCCTATCTCGACTTTCTCGGCCTTGCCTATGCGGATGCGCTCGATTTCGATTGGCGTCGAGCGCTTCACCCTGACGATCTTCCGCGCATCCTGGCCGAAGACCCCGCCGTTGGACCCTCCGTGCGAATTGTCACGGTCGAGGCCCGCTTCCGCCGTAGCGACGGCGGGTGGCGGTGGCTGCGGTCGGAGTCGCAGCCCAGATGGGGGGCGACAGGCGAACATGCCGGCTTTATCGGCGTGGCGCATGATGTCACCGAGGCGAAAGAGGCTGAGCAGCAGCTCACGCAAATCAACGAGACGCTGGAGAGGCGGGTCGAAGAACGAACGGCGCAATTGGCGGCCACCGAGGCGCTCGTCGGCACGTTCTTCGAGCATTCGTCGGAGTGCCACGCGATCCTGGTCGAGGAGGATGGCGGCTTCCGTTACCAGGAGGTCAATCCGGCCACGCTTCGCCTCTATGGAATGGCCAGGCATGAGGTTATTGGGCGTAGAGCCGAGGAAGTGCTCGGACCGGGGATAGGCGCTGAGATCGACCGGCATCTGGCGCAGTGCCTTCGCGAGGGAGGCAGCCACCGCTACGAAAGAATGCAGGGCGCCGGCGTGGTGGAGGCGGTCGCGACCGCCGTTCCGACGCGCGATGGCGAAGCACGGCGTGTGATCGTCAGCGCTCGCGACGTCACCGAGCGAAGGCGCCTCGAGGAACACCTTCGTCAATCGCAAAAAATGGAGGCGCTCGGCCAGCTGACGGGTGGAGTGGCGCATGATTTCAACAATATGCTGACATTGGTGCTCGGCGGGCTCGACACCATCGACCGCCAGCTTGGCGGTCTGCCCGATTCTCAGGCGACGGCCCGAATCGCGCGTGCGAAGGATATGGCGCTTCAGGGCGTGCAGCGCGCGCAAGCGCTTACCGACCGGCTGCTCGCCTTCTCACGCCAGCAGGCGCTCGCCCCACGGGCCGTCAGCGCCAATGCCCTGGTCGCCGGCATCTGCGATCTCCTGCAACGAACGCTCGGCGAGCAGATCGCGCTCGAGACCATCCTTGGCGATGCCCTTTGGACCGCGTTCGTCGATCCCAACCAGCTCGAGAACGCACTCATCAACCTGGCGCTCAACGCCAGGGACGCCATGCCGCGCGGCGGCAAGCTCGTCATTGAAACGGCAAATCGTTTTCTCGACGCAGCCGCCATCGGCTCGATGCCAGAACGGATCGCGCCGGGAGAGTATGTCATGATCTCGGTTGCGGACACCGGCGTCGGCATGGATGAAGACACCCGCAAGCGGGCCTTTGATCCGTTCTTTACGACCAAGGAGATCGGTAAAGGCACCGGCCTGGGCTTAAGCCAGGTTTACGGCTTCATCCGCCAGTCCGCCGGACAGGCTCAAATCGAAAGCGAACTGGACAGAGGGACTGTCGTCAGGATCTATCTGCCGCGCCGTTCAGTTGCGCCGCCCGAGTCAAAGGAGGTTGACCGGAAGGCCTTCGTGCAAGCCCGGGGACGCGAAAGCGTTCTCGTGGTCGAGGATGACGACGCGGTCCGAGCCTACACGGCTGAAATCCTGCGCGAGCTTGGCTACCGCGTCTGCGAATCGTCGAGCGCCAAAGCCGCTTTGGCGGTCCTCCAAGACGCAGAGCAGCTTGATCTGCTGCTGACCGATGTCGTGATGCCCGGAGACATGAATGGACGCGAACTCGCCGACGAAGCGGTCAAGCTTCGCAACGGCCTTAAAGTGCTGTTCATGACCGGATATAGCCGCGACTTCGATCATCCGCCACGGTCGAATCGAACCAGGCGTCTACGTGATCGGCAAGCCTTTTTCGTTTCATGACCTGGCGGCAAAGGTGCGCGAGAGGCTGGACGCGCCGGAGTGAGGCGCATGTTCCTTCTCCGCTAATGCTTTCTCCGCTATGGCGCCGATGGAGCCCCAATGCCCAGCCTTCGCCAGATCAGGCTCGCGACCGGCCTCGTTCTTTTTACCTATGTGACGTTGCATTTCGCCAATCACGCGCTCGGCAACATTTCGGTCGAAGCGATGGACGAAGGTCTCGTCATCCAGAAGGCGATCTGGCACTCGTTTCCAGGCTCCGTCATCCTTTATCTGTCCCTTTTCACCCACATGGGCCTCGGCTTCTGGGCGCTCTACGCGCGACGCCATTTCCGCTGGACGCGGCTCGAGGCGACCCAGCTCGTCCTCGGCCTTTCGATCCCGTTCCTCCTCGCCGATCATTTCGTCGGCACCCGCGTCGCGCTCAGCCAATATGGACTCGATAAGGGTTACGACCAGGAATTCCTGAAATTCTGGGTCAACTCGCCTTTTTCAGGCGCGCTACAGGCGATACTTCTGCTGATCGTCTGGATTCACGGTTGCCTTGGCTTGCATTTCTGGCTGCGGCTGAAGCCGTTCTATCCGAGGGTCAAGGGACTGTTTCTGGCGCTCGCCGTGCTCCTGCCGACGCTAGCGCTGCTCGGGTACTATCAGGGCGGCAGGCGTACACTCCAATCCGTTCAGGACCCTGCTTGGCTGGCGCGCACGACGTCGCCCGAACATGGCGGAACTCCGGCTCAGAACGCGGCTCTTTTCAACGACCGCCTGGGCATCCTCGTCTTCCTCGGCGCGGCGCTCGGCGCCGTGTTCGTCGCCAGGGGCGTCCGCCGCTGGCGCGAGCATCGCGTCGGCTCGATCCGCCTGACCTATCCCGACCGCACGATTCGCGCGCCCCGCGGCTTGAGCGTGTTGGAGGCAAGCCTCATCAACAACATCCCGCATGCGCATGTGTGCGGCGGACGCGGCCGCTGCTCCACTTGCCGCATCCGGGTGCTGAGCGACCTCGGCGCGCTGCCCGCTCCGAGCGCCGCCGAGCATGCGGTGCTCGAGCGGGTGGGCGCCGCTCCCGGCGTCAGGCTCGCCTGCCAGCTTCGCCCGACCAGCGATATCGCCTTCGTGCCGATGCTGTCGCCGCACGCGACAACCCTCGACGCTTATCGGACCGGCTCGGCCTATTCGGGAGTCGAGCGCTACGTCGTCATCATGTTCGTCGACATGCGCGGTTCGAGCCGGCTCGCCGAAGGTCGGCTGCCGTTCGACACCGTGTTCGTCATCAACCAGTTCCTCAGCGCGGTCAGCAGCGCGATTCTTGCCGCCGGCGGAGAGCCGAACCAGATCCTTGGCGACGGACTGCTGGCGCTGTTCGGCATGGGCGGGAAGCCCGAAGCCGCGTGCCGGCAGGCGGTCGCTGCCTGCGCCGCGATCGCCGCCAGGGTCGAGACGCTGAACAGAGCGCTCGCCTTTGCTCTGCTCGAGCCGATCCGCTTCGGCATCGGCATTCATGCCGGCGTGACCATCGCCGGCAATATCGGCTACGACCGCCACGCCCAGTTCACGGTGATCGGCGATGCGGTCAACGTCGCCGCCCGCCTCGAGGAATTGACCAAGGCGTTCGGCTGCGAAGTGATGATGTCCGAGGAGGTCTTCGAGCGCGCCGGCTTCGGCCCCGACGACCTGCCGGCGCACGATGTCGCGCCTCGAGGCCGCGAGGCGGGGCTGACCGCACGCAGCGTCGGCCAGGCGGCCGATCTGGCGGCCCTTATCGACGCGCACGCGCCGGCGGCTTCGTGAGCGGGTCGGCGAGGAGACCTATTCCACCGTGACCTCAGTCGTCACCGAATTGGCGATGAAGCAGATCTCGTGGGCTTCATGATGCAGATGCGCGAGCCGGTCCTTGTCCGGAGCGGCGCCCGTCCACTCGATCCGCGGCCGCAGAACGACGTTCGTCACCGCCATCCGTCCCGGCGCAATGTCGCCCGTTACGCCCTCCGCATGATCGGAATAGGCCGCGACCGCGAAGCCAGCCAGCCGCGCGACGTGCAGAAACGACAACATATGGCAGCTGGACAGAGCGGCGACCAACATCTCTTCCGGATCGACCGCAGCCTCCACGGCCCACTTGCCAACCACATGCGGCGACGCGGAGCCGGCGATTGTTATGCCGCCGTCGAAGCTCACTTCATGCGCGCGGCCGAAGCGCCCTTTGGGGAAATCGTCGCTGTCGCTCAGCGCCCATTTCACGTCCGCGGTATAGGTCGCCATTCATGCCTCGCAGCCTCGGTCGGACCACTCACGATATGACGCGCAGGGACCGGACACGCGAGAAGTCGCGGTCGTGCGTCACCACGGCGGCGGCGTCAACGGCGAGCGCGCTCGCCGCCTGAACCGCGTCCGCCAATTTCAGCCTGAGCGAGGCCCGCAGTCGGGCGGCGCTTTCGGCGATGGCGCTGTCGAGCGCGACAGGGCCCCATGATTTGAGGATGGCGCGGTAACGCCGCGCGAGGGCTTCATCGCCGCCCTTGAGCGGGCCAGCCAGCACTTCAGCGATCGTGAGCGTCGTCACGGCGAAGCGCAGCCTGCCCGCCGCATGGGCGTCGAACAGCGGCCTGAAGCGGGGCATGAACGCGGGATGACCCTCGAGCATGAATATGATCGGCGCCGAGTTCGATCAGAAGCAGAGCGTCTTCCGGCACAGTTTCGAGGTTTAGCGGCTCCATTCGTCGCGCAGTTTGCGGAGAGTGCGAGCGCTGTCGGTTCCCCACAATCCCTGGCCGGATCCAACGACCGGGATCAGCGCACGCTGGCGGACGGCCGCTCCATAGGCCGCGATCGGCGCCAGAACGGCCACCGGGCGTCCTCGTTTGGTGATAATGGTCGCGCGGCCCTTCTCCGCCGCTTCGAGAAGTTCGGGAAGCCGATTCCGAGCTTCTTCTGCGCCCTTGCGCGCGGTCATGTCCACTTCCTCCGCCGATGTGCGAACTGTACGGCGCTGTACGGAAGTCGTCAAGTCGCGGCTCTCTCTGTTCGCCGACGGACCATCGCCGGTCACGCCGCCGGCGGCTCGGTCGCGCCCGGCCCGAGCGAGCGCTGCACCATCGCCGTGTCCGTCCATCGGCCGAATTTGTAGCCGACCGAGGGCAGATAGCCGACCTGGCTGAAGCCGAACCCCTCGTGCAGCTTGAGCGAGGCGACGTTGGCGGCGTCGATATAGCCGATCATCTGGCGAAAGCCGGCCGCAGCGCAGGCGTCGATGAGCGCGGTCATGAGCTGGCGCCCGATCCCCGCGTGCAGCCGGTCGCTGCGCACGTAGATCGAATGCTTGACCGTATAGCGATAAGCCGGCCGCTTGCGGAACGGCGCGGCGTAGGCATAGCCAACGACCGTTCCTCCCTCCTCCGCCACCAGATGCGGCATCTTGCGCCGGTTCATCGACTTGCGGCGGCGCTTGATGTCTTCGGTGTCGGGCGTCTCGAACTCGCCGGTGTCGACGCCCGGATCGACGCCGCGCCGGATGTGGTGCAGGTAGATCGCGAGCATCCCCGGCACATCGCCGTCGCGCGAATTGCGCACCGCGACGGGCCTCGCGGCCCCGTGCGCGCGCGCATCGGTTTCGGGCGGCGCATTCAGCTTGACGTCCATCGTCGCTCGCTCAGCCCCTCATTCTCCGACCACATAGGTATAGAACCGAATCGCCCCCGTCGGGTCCACTTCGCGATAGAGGCCCTGGATTTCTGCCTCAAAGCCGGGGAACACGTTGGCGCTCTTCTCGAACACTTTGAGATACTCGATCATCGGCCGCGCCCGCTCGCTGAGCCGCTCGCCGGGAACGATGGTCGCGATGCCGGGCGGATAGACGACCCATAGCGTCGTCGCGATCCGGCCGTCGAGCGCCTCGAGCGGCACATAGTCGACGTTGTTGCGCACCAGATGGCGCGAGGCTTCGCGCGGCGTCATAGCCATCTCCGGCAGATGCTTGGCGGCGAATTGCGCCCGCTGCAGCTGGCTCACGCCTGCGTCGCGGAAGAAAGCATGCATCTCGCCGCACAACTCCCTGAGCCGCTTGCCCCGATAGCGCGCCGGCCGCCTGGCGACGAACTCGGGCATCGCGTCCTCGAGCGGAACGTTATCGTCATGCAGCCGCTTGAAGGCGACAAGGGCGGAGACGAGCGTGCCCGCCTTGCTCGAACTCGACGCCCGGCGTCAACAGGAAAAGCAGCGAGTTGAGATCGTTCTTCTCCGGCACCACCCGGTTCTCGCGCAAATATTGCGCCACCACGGGCGCCGGCACGCCGTGGGCTTCGTACGCTCCGGTCGCCCGGTCGAAGCCGGGAGTCAATAGCGTGAGCTTGGCCGGATCGGTCATCGCGAAGCCCTGCTCGAGCGACGTGAACCCATGCCAGGACTCGCCGGGCGTGAGCCCCCAGTACCGGGGGTCGCGGGCGATGAGGTCAGTCGACACATGCTCCCACGCAACCTCGTGGGTCGCGCCTTCGAGCGCCGCGTCGCGGATCGAGACCCGCTGCGGGACGAACGGATCGAAGAACCAGCGCCGCGCCGGGTCCCTCTCCTTCTCCTCGAACTCGCGCCGGACCGCGCGCAGCTTCTTGCGCAATTCGATCCCGAGCCGGATCGTATCGTCCCACAGGACCTCGCCCGAACGGCCCTTCATCATTTGCGCCCCGACGTCGAGCGAAGCGAACAGCGGATAGAACGGCGAGGTCGAGGCGAACTGCATGAAGCCTTCGTTGAAGCGCCGGTGCTCGACCCGGCGCCGCTGGCCCTTGATGTGCCGGTCGCGCACATGGATCTGCGAGGCCTGCGAGAAGCTCGCGAGCTGCTTGTGCGCCGACTGGGTGGCGACAATGCCGGGCGACCCTTCGCCAAGATCGCGCAAACCCATCGCGAACCGGCGCTCGTAAAGCGGATGAAACTTCATGAAGCCCGCCCAGGCCTCGTCGAACATGACATATTCGCACAAGCTCCCGATTCGCTCGATAATGCGCTCGGCGTCGTAGATCGTGCCGTCGTAGGTGCACTGCTCGATCACCGCGACCCTGAACGGCCGCTCGCGCTTCCAGGCGTCCTTGTCCTTGATGAGCGGGCAGTCGCGGATGCGCTCGCGGATCGCCGTCTCGTCGAGCTCCTCGGGTCGAATCGGACCGATGAGCCCGTAGGCGTTGCGGTCGGTCGACAGATAGATCGGGATCCCGCCGCTCATAAGAAGCGCGCCCTGATGCGCGGCCTTGTGGTTATTGCGGTCGAACAGGACGAGATCGCCCTCGGCGATCAGGTTGGTCAGCACGATCTTGTTCGAGGACGAGGTGCCGTTGAGGACGAAGTAGGTCTTCTCGGCGCCGAAGATGGCGGCGGCCTCCTTCTGCGCCTGCAAGGCGGGCCCTTCGTGAGTGAGGAGGTCGCCGAGCTCGAGGATCGAATTGTCGAGGTCGTCGCGAAAGATCGCCTCGCCCAGATGCTCGACGAAGATGCGGCCGATCGGGCTGCGACTGTAGAACACGCCGCCGTTGTGGCCCGGGCAGGTCCACAGCTGATTGCCTTCCTCCTGGTAGTCTACGAGCGCGCCGAAGAACGGGGTCTTCAGCGTGTCGGCATACTGCTTCAGCCGCGAGACGAGGTTCCGGGCGATGAATTCGGGCGTCTCCTCGGCCAGGAACACGTAGCCGTCGATGAAGTCGAGCACTTCGACCGGGATATCCTCGAAACGCTTTCGCCGGATGAGGACAACGATCGGCATGTCGAGGCCGCGCTTGCGCATCAGGTTGATGAGCGAGGCCGCCTTCCCCTCGATGCCCTTCTTGCCCCAGTCGACGACCATGCAGCCAATTGCGGCGTCGGTTTGCACCGCGATCTCGGCGTCTTCGAGCCGGCGCGCCTTGATCACCTGAAAGCCGAGGCGTTCGATCGCGGTTATGATCTGGCTGACCCTGAGGCCTTCGAGATCGTCGGCGTCGAACACCGGCGCCGAGAACAGAAAGGTCAGACGTTGGGAAAAGTTCATCGCTTCCGTATCCCGTCGTCAGGCGGGCGTCCTTACGGACGCCCCATAGCCCGACGCCAGACGAGCGTCCTTGCCGACGCCGCTTTATGGTTACCGGCGTTACGTCCGCGGGCCGCGTCCCCTCGAGCGAAAGCTAAGACAGCATGCGCGCGTCAGAATCAAGTCGGCCCCGCCGGCGCGAGGTTCTGCGGCTGTCATCGCGCATTCTTGCCGAGGGCGCCACTGCCGCCGATCCAAATCGCGGCGCCCGCAGGCGGACCGCGCCTTGGGGCGATGGCTCCGGCGCGCTATAGGATGGAGCCGCCGCGTCGGACCAGGAATTCGAACGTGAACGACAAACCGGGCGCCGACGGAATCCCTCTCTGGTGGGCGGCTACGCGAATGTGCTAATCATGCCTGACTTGGAAGCGGGAATCATGCTCGTCAAGGAGCTGACCTTCGTCGCGCGGGCGGAAGCGGCGGGACTGGCGCCTGGGGACGAAGCGCCGGAAATCCTCGCGAGCCGGGCAGACAATGATCGCGCCCGGCTCGCGTGGTGCGCTCTGCCCCAGCTATATGAGCACCGGCGGCGTGAAGGCGCCTTCGACGGTAAGCCGGCCGCCGCCAAGGCGTCGGGGTGACGGTCTTGGGTCCGGTGATCCTGACGCTGAACGCCGGCTCGTCGTCGCTCAAATTTGCCGCCTTCGCTCTCGCCGGGGGCGGCGAGCCGCGGCTCATCGCCTCGGGCCAGATCGAGGGCATCGGGGCAGCCGCCCGCGGCGACGTCAAGACGGCTGCTGGCGAAAAAAGCGCGCTCGCGTTCGATCCGTCGGGCCGCCGCGTCGACCATCAGGTCGCGATGGGCGCCATTCTCGGCTGGCTCAGGAAGGCCGGATACAACTCTTCGATCGCCGCGGTCGGCCATCGCGTCGTCCACGGCGGCCCGGACCTCGCGGAGCCGATCCTTATCGACGAATCCGTTATCGCGACGCTGACACGGCTCATTCCGCTTGCGCCCCTGCACGAGCCGCACAACATCGCCGGGATCCTGGCGGCGACGAAGGCGTTCCCGTCGATTCCGCAGGTCGCCTGCTTCGACACCGCCTTCCATCGCAGCCATCCCTTCATTCATGACACCTTCGCTTTGCCCCGCTCCTATTACGACGAGGGCGTCCGCCGCTACGGTTTCCACGGACTTTCCTACGAGTTCATCACCCGAAAGCTGCGCAAGATAGCGCCGCAGATCGCGCGAGAGGACGTCGTCATCGCCCATCTCGGCAACGGCGCGTCGATGTGCGCGGTCAAGGCCGGCCGGTCGATTGCCACCACAATGAGCTTCACCGCTCTCGACGGGCTCGCCATGGGCACGCGTTGCGGGCAGCTCGATCCGGGCGTCGTGCTTTATCTCATGACTGAAAAGAAGATGAGCGCGGACGAGATCTCAGATCTTCTCTGGAAGAATTCCGGCCTCAAGGGCATGTCGGGCGTTTCCCAGGATATGCGCGAGCTCGAGGCGTCCTCGAGCCCGGCGGCGCGTGACGCGATCGCCTATTTCGTTTCCAGGATCCGACGCGAACTCGCGGGACTTGCGGCGACCGTCGACGGCGTCGAGGCCGTGGTCTTCACCGCGGGCATCGGCGAAAACTCGTGGAAGGTGCGCGAAGCGGTCCTCAAGCGAATGGAATGGATGGGAATCCATCTCGACGCCGAAGCGAACCGCACCAACGCCCCGATCATCAGCGCCAAGCATTCCCCGACGATCGTCTTCGTCATCCCGACCAACGAGGAGCTCATGATCGCCGAGCACACCGTCGCGACGGCGGGCGCCAGCCGTACGACGCCGGACGCAGGATAAAGACGCGCCGGACCCCTCAACCAACGGGAGCGGAGGCGGCGAGGCGCACGGCCTTCGATTTGCGATAGCCGATCAGACCGAGGCCGGCGAAGCCGAGCAGCATCGCCGCCCAGGTCGACAGCTCGGGCACGTCGATCGCGGTGAAGTTGAAGCCCCAGCGGAAGCCGCCATAGAGAACCTCATATGTCGTACCGTCATACGTCCCCGGCGCTTCGATGAACGTGTCGAAAGTGTCCTCGTAGGAGGTGATCGTCTCGTCGTTCGCCATCGTCGGCACGGGGCATCCCATCCCTGTCCCCGAGAAACCGCTCTCGCATACATAGGGTATGTCGAGCATCCAGGCCTCGACGTTGCTGGCGTCCAAAGGCACGCTGCTGGTATCGTTGCTGTCGGTCCCCGAGGCGCCCGTTGCGTTATAGTAAGGCACCGCTCCGGCTGTGCCATTGTCCATGGCGATGATCGGTTTCCCGCCGTTGAGCGCCGGAGTGATGACTTCGAAGGCCTGAAGGAAATTGATGCTCGTCGGATCCGTGCCGGTCGGAATGTAATCGATGAGGATGTTCAATCCCCCGGCATCCTGATTGGTTACGCCTCGATTGTAGTCAGTGCCGCCATTGCTCGTGAGGGTCGGGCTGTTGACGACCCAAGGCTGATAGGCGCTGATCTCAATGGAATTGTCGGCGAGGTCGGAGAAGTGCTCGCCAATTGGGCCTAGTCCCGCGAACACGAAATTGTACCCTGGGAAGGCCATAGCGGCCTCCGCAATGACAAAGGAACTGCTCAATTCGACGATGTTGTCCGACTTGGTGACGTCAACGTCGTCGCGATTGAGGGGCAGCCCCGGCAGCGGATTCGCCGTCGCTGTGCTGCCCGAAATGTCGCCGGTGACAATGCCGGGAGGTGCAGCGCGAGCTTCCGAGAGCGCGCCCGCGATCGAGACTCCGGCAACAAAGACAAGCCGGATCGACGGAATATGGAGAATTCCCATGGCGACACGGTCCCCTATTGCGACCTGCCGCCCGCCGCGGCTAGTTACCGCAACGGCATAGCGTTTCACATTCTTGCCCCGCACGTCAATGGGCGCGGCGAACCCTCAAACGGTGGATCTGCGACGAGCTCAACCTCTCCCCGACATGGGAATGAGTTCGAAGCGCCGTATCGCCGTCATGGCCGGGCTTGTCCTGGCTTGTCCCGGCCATGACAGCTTGGAGCGCCCATCGGCGAATTCCGCCGTGTTCCGAATTCGTCGCAGCCAGCTAACGCTATAAGAGTCGATTTTTGTTCCCAAGTTTCAGAATCTGTGCTACGATGCTTCATGTTTACAGAAAATGGCTCCGAGCGCCGCCGCCCGACGCGATCGGAGGCTCAGGCCGGACAGAGATAGGAAAGCCAAAACCTTGGAATTGCCCGCAAGCCTTTGAATAGTCCCGATTCGTGGAAGGAGAAAATTTGGAGTCTGCTTCCTTACATTTTGATTTTGCTTCCTTGCGATTTGGATTTGTCTTCCAACTGTTTTGATAATGCTTCCCTCAATTCCAGCAAGTCTTATGTTTCACGTGAAACATCGCCCCAGCCGCACCAGATAGACTTCGCCCATCAATCGCGCTTCGTCATCTCCGCTGCGGCGCGGGCAGCGCGCCAGCGCGCCTGGAGCGCCGCGATGTCGGCGTCGTCAAGCGGGACCAGGCGCTCGAACACGACCGCGCTGACGCCTTTCTCCAGGCGGAACACCTCGCCGGCGCGGCGGAACTTCGCCCCGATCCCCTTCCCCGTCAGCATCTCGCGCGACGGCAGGACGACCGTCTGCTGATGATCGGGATTAAGGTGCGTCTGGACCGGATCGCCCACGATCATGATCGCGCAATCCTTCAAGGCGGCCGTCGGCGGCCCATCGACCTCGTCGACGTCCGGCATCTTGACGGCCATCGTAGACCTTGTGGCCGTCTCCCTCTCGGGACGCAGTTGCCACAATTCGCCGATCAGCTGGCCGCTGAACGTATAGCTCGAGCCGAGCCCGCAGACCTTCGCGTCCGGCCGCGCGCGCTGGTCGACCCAATCCTTGAGCCGCTCGAGTTCGCCGAGGTCGTCACGCGGCGCACGCGGCAGCGCGGCGATCGGCGCGAGGCCAGAGGGGTTCAGCGCCGCGGCAAGCGGCGAAAGCGTGATCGCGCCGAGCGCGGCCAATGCCCCGAGCGCCGCGCCCGGCCGGCTCGCGAAAGCGAGCATCAGCGAGCCGGCGATCGGCGCGGCGATCGCGGGCGCGACGAGATAAAGGTGATGGATATAAGGCGTCTGGATGCGCAGGAACAACGCGGCGGCGATCGCTGCGCTGCCCAGCGTGAGCCGCAGCAGCCGGCGATCCGTCGAGCGCGTCCAGAGCCACGCCGCTCCGCTCAGGGCGGCGAGCGCGGGCAGAAGCCCGATCCAGTCGCCGAGCTGACGCAGGAAGACGTCCGGCGGCTTGCGATAGGCGCCGTAGGACCGGGCATAATCATGCGCGCCCAAGTTCGGCAGCCAATCGACGATGACCGGGCTTGAGAGCGCGAGCAGGGTCAGAAGGCCGAGCGCGGTCGCCGCCACGGCATCCTTCCAGCGGAAGCGCGCGCCGGCGCAGAGCGCAATCGAGACGGCCTCGATCGCCA
Source organism: uncultured Alphaproteobacteria bacterium (assembly GCA_963765375.1). GTDB lineage: Bacteria > Pseudomonadota > Alphaproteobacteria > Rhizobiales > Beijerinckiaceae > Roseiarcus. The sequence goes on from CAVXVZ010000002.1 coordinate 186,812, forward strand.
GCATGATCGCAATTCCCGCCGCGGCGAACGCATACCACCGCCGGAAGGCGAACATCGCAAACAGGGTCAACGCCAAAGCCAAAGCGACGCGGCGCGTCATCGGCGCGACACGCGCGTCGTGGCCCTGTCGCAGCGCCAACAGGCGCGCGAGCCGCTCGGCCAGCCGAAGCGCGCAGACCAGGAGAACGAGCCCTCCGACATCCGGCATTCCGCGCGCGGCGACCGCCATCGCGGCCGGATAGGCGAAGACAATGGCGGCGACGGCGAACGCCAATATAGCGGCTTCACCGCGCCTCGTCAGACAGCCCTGCGACCTCATCCAGAGGAGCCCGCTAAGCGGGCGTCTCGAAGGATGCTCTCGTTGGCGCCGGCAGTCGTGCGAACTCACGCGTCCTTCGAGGCCGCTTCGCGGCGGCTCAGGACGGGGTTGGCGGATGGCGCCTGGTTGCGCCCGAACGCGATGCGCGCTCAGGCCCGCGCGGCGGGCGAGGTCGCGCGAAAGAACCGCGAGCGCGAGCAGCGCCGGCGCCGCGTAGAGCGCGAGCAGCGCGAACGTATAGACCGCCCGCGATCTCGGCTCCGTCAGCGCCAGCGCGAGGCCTGGAATGACCGCAGGCCCCCAGGCGTAATCCTGCGTGATCGACTGCGCGGCGGCCGAGAAGAGCAGCGGCCAATTGCCCACATCGGCCAATCGGGCGACCATGACCGAGACGCCGCGATAGGTCATGAAGTCGGCGATCATCAGATCGCGCGAGACGAGCACGAGATAGGCCGCATAAGCGCAAAGGCCGGCGAGGGTCGCGGCGTAGAGCGCCGCGAGGCGAAGCGACAGGCGCGGCCACCGGCGCGCCGTGCCCGCGAGCCACGCTGCGAGCCAGATCCCGAACGCCAGCGAGGCGAGGCTCATGAGCCTGAGCCCCGCCTCCGGCCCGGCGAGCGCTCCAAGGACGATGAGGCCGACGCCCGCCAGAACGCCGAGCGTCAAGCTCCAAAGCGACGCTTCGTCGAGCGAAAGGGCAAGCCCGGCGACCGATAGCCCGGAAAGGCCGGCAAGCCCGATCGGGACGATCGCCGGCGCGCCGGGCGCAAGGCGGCGCAGAATGAGCCCGACCGACGCCGTAAGCGCGAGGCCCGCCAGGGCGGCGACCCGCCGCTTCCCGGAGAAGGTGGCAGGCGCAAGCGCGCGCCGGTCGATGACGGTCATCGGCGAGACGAATAGAGGAAGACGGTTAAGGTTTTGCGCGCAACCGCCCCGCGATCCTGAGCGATCAGCCGCGCTTGCCCGGAGCCGCATCAGGATCGGGCGGGCGGTGGAACCCGCCTCGGCTGGGGCTACCGCCCGGCCAGCCGGTCGGCGAACAGCGCGACCGTTTTGGCGTAAATCTCGGCCGAATTCCATTGCAGGATGGCGGCGAAGTTCGGCTCGCCTTCGTCCCAGCCTTGGCCCGGCTGCCAGCCGTGCCCCTTGAGGAAGGCGGCGGTCGAAGCGAGAGCGTCGGCGGAATTGTGGATCAGGTCCGGCGTTCCCGTCCCGTCGGGGGTGGTCGCGAACATGAGATAGGCCGAGGGCATGAGCTGCGTCTGGCCGATCTCCCCCGCCCATGCGCCGCGCAATTCTCTCGGATTTTGCACGATGCCGCGCTCAACCAGCATCAAGGCGTCGACCAGTTCGGCGCGATAGCGCTCGGCGCGGCGGCAGTCCCAGGCGAGCGTCGCGAGCGCGCTATAGGTCGGAAACGAGCCGCTGTCGCCGCCGAAACTGGTCTCCTGGCCCCAGATCGCCACCACCACCGGACCGGGCACGCCGAAGCGCCGCTCGATCGTCTTGAGCGGCTCGGCGTATCGCTTGAGCTCCGCCCTGCCCCGCGCGACCATTCCCGGCGTCACGTGGCTCGCGGCGAAGCCGGCGAAGTTATGCCCGAACATGGCGACGCCGCCGTCGTGCCGCTTGACCGCGGGGTCATAAGCGACGCCCGCGAGCGCCCGATCGACGGCGGTCGCCGATACGCCGTTGCCCTGCGCCACCTGCTTGAAGGAGGTGAGCCACGGGCCAAAACCCTCCGGCCCATGGCCGCAGTCTTCGGCGCGCGCGCTCGCCGAGGCGAGGGCGGCAATGACCGCGGCAGCCGCTGCAACTCGCCTCAACACGCGAAATGAGCGGCGCGCGCGCCTCCCTCCGGCGCGCATGGTCACGCGCCCTGCGGCGGCTCTGGCCATGGCCTCGCCTCCCCTGCCCGCATCGCCTCGAAAGCGTGCGTGATTCTAAGCACCCCGACGTCGTCGAAGCGGCGCCCGACGATCTGCAAGCCGATCGGCAGGCCCTCGTTATCGTAGCCGCAATTGACAGACGCCGCCGGCTGCTCCGACATATTGAAAGCGACGGTGAAGCCGATGTGCGGAAACGGATTGAGCGGATCGCGGCTGGGCGAGGCCCACTCAGCCGGAAAGGCAGTCGTCGGCGCGGTCGGCGACAGCACAAAGTCGAACCGGCCGGTCGACGCGATCGCAGCCTTGCGCATCTCTGGAATCTGGTCGAAGCCGCGAAACACCTCGACGCCTGAAAAGCCAGCCGCCAACTCCGCCCATTCTCGGATGAAGGGCAGAACGAGGGCCCGCCGTTCCGCCGAAAGTTGGCCAATGTCGCTCAGCGCCCGGGCGCGCCAGAAGCGGTCGAGGCCATCGAGCATTGCCTGGGTGAGAAAGGGCTTCATGGGCTCGACATGCGCGCCTGCCGCCTCGAAGTCCCGCCCGGCGCGCTCAATCGCAGCCTTGACCTCGGCGGTGGGCGGGACGCCGCAGCCCGCTTCGAGCAGGAGGCCAAGCTTGAGGCCTTTCCGCGGCGCCGGCTCGACCTCCCAATCCACCGTCTCATATTTGAGGCTAGAATAGTCGCGCGGGTCAGGAAGCGACAATGTCGCCATCATCAGCGCGGCGTCGGCCGCGTAGCGGGTCATCGGGCCGGCGACCCGGCCGAGGTAAGGCGGATCGATTGGAACTCGGCCGGCGCTGGGCTTGAGCCCGATGAGGCCGCACCAGCCGGCAGGCAGCCGGATCGAGCCGCCGATGTCGGTGCCGAGATGCAGCGGGCCATAGAGCGCCGCCCCCGCGGCGCCCGCGCCCGCCGACGATCCGCCCGGATTGCGGTCCAGCTTCCACGGATTGCGAGCGAGCGCGTGGAAGCTCGATAGTCCGGAGGACAGCATGCCATAGTCGGGCATGGTCGTCTTGGTGAAGATGATGGCGCCGGCTTCACGCAGCCGCTGGGCGGGCGGCGCGTCCGCCTTCTGGGGCGTCATGTCCTCCGCCGCCGTGCCGACCGGCTTGGGGTCGCCGCGAGTGGCGATATTGTCCTTGACCGTCGCCGGCACGCCGTCGAGCGGACCGATCGGCTCCCCCCTCGCCCAGCGCGCTTCGGATGCGCGCGCCTCTTTGAGCGCGCGTTCGGGGGCATAGAGCCAAGTCGCACGAATATGCGGCTCGTAAGCTTCGACGCGCTCGATAACCGAAGCCATCGCCTCGACCGGCGACAGGGCGCGCTTTCGATAGGCGCTAAGGAGCGCCGTCGCCGACATCCGGAACGGCTGCATGGCTCAGCCTTTCGCCGCCTTTGCGCGTTCGCTCATTGCCACGACATGGCCGAGAGGTCGTTGACGAAAATCGGCGCGTTCTTCCACAGGCCCTTCAGCTTGGCGTCGGCGACAGTCACGTTCGGCAACTGGAAAAGGAAGGCGTTGACGCTGTCCTCGGCGATCTTTCTCTGCGCTTGGCCCAGCGCGGCCTTGTAGGCGTCGAGATTGGGCGCGGTCGTCACCTTTTTGTAGATCTCCTGAAACGCCGGGCTGTCATATTGGAAATAATAGTTGGGATTGGCGTAGATGCCGATATCCAGGGGCTCGACGTGGCTGATGATGGTCAGGTCGTAGTTCTTGTCCTTGTAGACGCCGCTCAGCCACTGCGCCCATTCGACGTCCTGGATCTTGGCGCTGATCCCGACCTCGGCGAGCTGAGCGGCGATGATCTCTCCGCCCTGTCGGGCGTAGGGCGGCGGCGGCAGGATGAGGCTGAGCTCGAGCGGCGTCGCGACGCCCGCCTCCTGCAAGAGCGCCTTCGCCTTCTCCGGATCGTGCGGGTACATGCCCGTCAGGTCGACATAGCCGGGGTCGTTCGGCGTCAGATGGCTGCCGATCGGCGCGCCGAGGCCGTCCATTGCGCCGTCGATGATCGCCTTGCGGTCGATCGCGTAGGCGATCGCCTGGCGCACTTTCAGGTCGTCGAGCGGCTTCTTCTTGTTGTTGATGGCGAGGATCGTCTTGCCCTCAGTGCCGCCAACCAGCACCTGGAACCGCGGATCGCTCTTGAACTGGCCAAGCGCCTCGACATTGGCGAAGCGGGGAAACGCTTCGACGTCGCCGGCGAGCATAGCGGCGACCGCGGCTGAGGGATCAGAAATGAAGCGGAAGGTCGCGTGCGACAGCGCAATCTTGTCTGCGTCGCGAAAGCCGTCCCACTTGTCGAGGGTGAGCGATGAACCCTTGGTCCACGAGGAGAGCTTGTAGGGTCCGGTGCCGACAGGATTCGTCGCCTCGCTCGCCGCGCTCTTCTCGCTGAGGATGACCGCCGTATCCGTGCCGAGGTGAAACAGCGCCTCGAAACTCGGATCCTTGAATTTGAGCACCACCGTTAGCGGGTCGGGCGTCTCGATGGATTCAATCGAGGCGAAGAAACCCTTATCCTTGTTGGTCGAATCCTTGGCCGCAAACCGCTCGAACGAATATTTGACATCCTTCGAGGAGAACGGTTCGTCGTCCTGGAACTTGACGTTCGGCTTGAGGGTGAAAGTCAGGGTCTTGAGGTCGGGCGAGAAGACCCATTTCTCCCCAAGCAGAGGCGTGACCGAGAAGTCCTCGTTGATCTTAACGAGCCCTTCGAAAATGTTGTAGTGCGTCACTTCGCCGATCGCCGCTGCTGGCGCACTGGTGGGATCGAGGCCCGGCGGCTCGAGCACCATCCCGATTGTGACGCTGTCCTTGGCGAAAGCGAAGCCGGTTGAGGCAAAGAGCGCCAGGCCGAGCGTGAGAAAAAGGCGTTTGGCGCGGCGCATGAAAGGCTCCAGGGCTGGGGGAGAGAGGCAAACCCAAGCATACCACCGCAAGCCGAGAGATCGTCAAGACGCAAGTCCCTCCTTCCGTGTTCGGGGAAGAAGGGACCTGAAACGCAGCCCGATTGGCCGAGGCGCCTCAGTGCGTGTCGGAGCCTTCGCCTGCCGGGCGCGCGCGCCGATCGGCCATGAAGCGTTCGAACTCCTCGCGGTCTTTGGCGCGGCGGATCGCATCGACATACTCGGCGAACTCGCGTTGCGCTTGGTCGAGCTTGCGGCGCTCTTCGTCGAGCCGCGCGAGCTCAGCCGTCCGCCATTCGTCGAATGCGGCGTTGCCGGTCTGGGAAGCATAGTAGCGGCTTGCCCGCCGCGCCGCGCCGCCGCACGCCCAGGAGGAATTCGAGCTCATCATCGTGCGGGCATCGTGCCACTTGCTGGCCGCGAGGGTTTGCAGATCGGGCCCGCCATACCGGCGCTGCCAAAACTTGTAGCCGAGGATCGCGAGACCGATCGGCCAGAAGACGATGAAGCCGAGAATCATGGCGATGATCTCAAACGCCGTCCACCGTGAGCCGCGCCGCCAACGGGCGCCCGCCCATTCGCTCGGGCCGAATTCCCGCGCTCCGTACGCGCCACCCATCGTATTATCCGCCGTGCCCATTACGAGCCTCCGTAACCACCATGCCAGCGACGCCTGACGCGGCGATCGCTCGCGCGCCTATGAGATTGGGAGTGGCCAATCGGCGTGCAAGAGGTTTCGCTGCGAAAAGCGTCGGTTTCATGTCAATGCTTCTGACCTAATTCAGCGGGAAGTGGCACGCGACCCGGCGATCTCCGTCGTCGATCGCGTCGAGCGCTGGCGCCTCCTCGCGGCAACGCACGCGAGCGTATGGGCAACGCTCCGCGTAGGGGCAGCCGCCGGCCTGCGCCGCGCCGCCGTCGGCGGGCGCAAGCGGCGCGACTCGCATCAACCGATCCAGCCGAGGCGTCGCATCGACCAGTTCGCGCGTATACGGATGTGCGGGGTTGGCGAATAGATCATCAGTCTTTCCGATCTCGACGATGCGTCCGCGGTACATCACCGCGGTCGTCTCGCAGATGTGGGCGACAACAGCGAGATCGTGGCTGATCAGGAGAAAGGTCACGCCTGCCTCGCGCTCGAGATCGCTCATCAGGTTCAACGCCTGCGCCTGCACCGAGACGTCGAGCGCCGACACCGGCTCGTCGGCGACGACCAGCTTTGGCCGGGTAATGAGCGCCCGCGCAATGGCGATGCGCTGGCGCTGGCCGCCGGAAAACTCATGCGGATGCTTCAGGGCGTCCGAAGACTTGAGGCCGACCGCCTCGAGCGAAGCCTGGACACGCGCGCGGCGCTCGGCTCTGCCAGCTCCGCCCAGCGCCGCCAGCGGTTCGGCGACGATTTTCCCGATCCGCTGGCGCGGGTCGAGCGAACCGTAAGGGTCCTGGAAGACCATCTGCATATGCGCCCGCATCGCACGCAGCTCGCGGCGCGGCAGTTCGAACAGCGAGCGCCCCTCGAGGCGCACCGCGCCTGAAATCCGGCCGGTCGAGCGCCAGTGCAATTCGCGCCAGGGTGGATTTTCCTGACCCCAATTCCCCAACGATCCCGAACGAGCGCTGACGCCGCACGGCGAAGCTCACGCCGGCCAGCGCCGGAGTGGCGCTCCTGCGCGCGAACGGGCCGACGCCCGACGAGCGATAGGTCTTCACGAGCGCCGAGACTTCGAGCAGCGGCGGTTCGCTCATCCGGCGAGCCTCACGTCACCCGCCCGATGGCAGCGCGACATATGGCTCGCTCCGAATGCCACCTGAGGCGGCGGCGTGGTCCAGCATCGGTCGAGGGTGAGGGCGCATCGGCCAGCGAACGGGCAGCCCTTGGGATGGGCGTGGGTGACTGGAGGCGCGCCGGGGATCGTCGCGAGCCGTGCGCCGCGCGGCGCTCCCGGCCGAGGTCGGGCTTCGAGCAGCGCCAGCGTGTAAGGATTTCTCGGCTCGCGCAGAACCGCATCGACCGGTCCGTTCTCCATGATCACGCCCGCGTACATCACCATGACGCGGTCGCAATGCCCGGCGATGACCGCGAGGTCGTGGCTGACCAACAGGATCGCCATCCTGGATTCCGCACGCAGGCCGTCGATGAGGGCGAGAATGCGCGCCTGCACCGTGACGTCGAGCGCCGTCGTCGGCTCGTCGGCGATGACCAGGCGCGGCGAACAGCCAATCGCCATGGCGATCATCGCCCGCTGGCGTTCGCCGCCTGAGAGCGCGAATGGATAGGAGCGGGCGGCGCGCTCCGGCTCGGCGAGCCGCACATGCTCGAGCAACTCGACCGCACGCCGGCGGGCGGCCGCCTTGGCCATTCCACGATGCAACATCAGCGGCTCGGCGACTTGCGCGCCGACGCTGTGAAGTGGGTTGAGCGCCGTCATCGGCTCCTGGAAGATCATGGCGATGCGGTCGCCGCGCAATTGCCGCATCGCTTCTTCCCCGAGGCCCACGAGTTCCAGTTCCTCGAAGCGGATCGAACCCGAGACGCGCGCGCCCTCGGGCGTCAGAGCCATCATGGCGAGCGCCGTCATCGTCTTGCCGGAGCCGGATTCGCCAACCACCCCCAGGCTCTCGCCTTCGGCGATCGAGAACGACGTCCGATCGACGACCCGCTGCAACCCTTCTCGTGTCGGGAGATCTACCGTGAGCTCAGCCACTTCGAGCAGCATCTTAAACGCGCGCCTTCAGTTTCGGATCGAGCGCGTCGCGCAGGCCGTCGCCGAGAAGATTGAGGCCGAGCACACTGAGCGCGATGGCGACGCCGGGGTAGAGCGCGAGTCTCGGCGCGTTGTAGAGAACGTTCTGCGCGTCGGCGAGCATCTTGCCCCACGACGTCTGCGGCGGCTGGGCGCCGAGGCCCAGGTAGGAAAGCGCCGCCTCAGCCAGGATGGCGATGGCGAATTGAATTGTCGCCTGCACGATCAGCGCCGGCGCGATATTGGGCAGCACGTGATCGAAGGCGATCGCGATCGGTCCGCGCCCGGCGGCGCGGGCGGCGAGCGCATATTCGCGCGAAAGCACGCCGTTGGCGGTCGCGCGGGTGAGCTTCGCGATCACCGGCACGTTGACGACGCCGATGGCGACGATGGCATTGACGACGCCGGGGCCGAAGGTCGAAGTCAGCATGATCGCGGTCAAAAGCGCCGGAAAGGCGAACATGAAGTCGCTCAGCTTCATGATCCCGTCCTCGACAAGGCCTTTGGCGAAAGCCGCCAAGAGCCCAAGGGCGACGCCGAACGCGAGCCCGATGCTGACGGCGACGACGCCGACGAGGATCGAGACGCGCGAGCCGGCCAGGATTTGCGAGGCGACGTCGCGTCCGAGATTGTCGGTGCCGAACCAGTGGGCCGCCGAAGGAGGCGCCAGCCGGTGCGGGATGTCGATCGCAGCCGGCGGATAAGGCGTCCAGACCAGCGACACCGCCGCGGCGACCATGAGCGCGGCGACGAGGGTCGCGCCCAGCCATAGGCTCGCGCCGCGGCGCGGGTGAAAACGGAGCCCGGGCCTCACGCGGCGGGGGCCCGGAGCCGCGGATCGATCGCGGCGCAGGCGATGTCGACGATGAAGTTCAGCCCGATCACGATCAGCGCCAGCAGCATCACCCCGTTCTCGACCACTAGGGTGTCGCGATTGGAAATCGACTGCAGCATGAGCCTGCCGAGGCCGGGCAGGACGAAGACGTTCTCGACCACGATCGCGCCCGCGATCAGGTTGGCGAATTGCAGCCCCATGATGGTGAGGATCGGCGTCAGCGCATTGGGGAGCGCATGACGCCACAGTGCGGCGCGCCGCGACACGCCCTTGGCCCGCGCGGTGCGCATGAAGTCCTCGTTCAGCGCCTCGATCAGCGCCGACCGGGTAACACGGGTCAGGATCGCGGCCTGCGCGGCGCCGAGCGCGACCGCCGGCAAGATCAGCGCGCCGAACGCCCGAGCCGGCTCTTGCCAACCCGGAAATCCGCCCGCCGGAACCAGCCTCAGCGTCACTGCGAAAACGATCACGAGCAGGATCGCCAGCCAGAAGTTTGGCACGGCGACGCCGATCTGGCTCGCGCCCATCACGACCGCGTCGCCGGCCCGGCCACGCCGATCCGCGGCGTAGACGCCGGCCGCCAGCCCGATTGCCGCGGCGAACGTCATCGCCATCAGCGCCAGCGGAGCGCTGACGGCGAGGCTAGAAGCGATCAGCGGACCGATCGGGGAATCGTAGGCGTAGGAAAGACCAAGATCGCCGCGCAGCGCGCCGCCGATCCAGGTTGCGTAACGGACGGGCGCCGGCTGATCGAGTCCGAGTCTATGCGACAGCGCGGCGACCGCCTCGGGCGTCGCGGTCGGTCCCAGCATGGTCTGAGCGGCGTCCCCCGGCAGAATGTTCATAACCGCGAACACGATCATGGATGCGATCAGAAGCGTGGCCGCGAACAAAACGATCCGTTGGATGGCGTAAGCAAGCATCTTCCTGAGCTAACGCGCGAGCGCGAAGCCGCGACAGGGCCTCACGAGCTTTTCCCGGCCAGCGTCGAGGCGACGCGAAGCGAGATCTCGTCCGAAAGGGCGCGGGCGAGGCGGATCTCGGCGTCGCGGGCGGCGCGCAGATCGTTGTAGCGCTGCTGCGAGCGGTCATAGGCTGCGGCGGCGATGGCTTTGCCCCAGACGACCTTCGCCCCGCCATCGACCTTGGTTAGCGTAAACTCGGCCTCGCCCGTTACGGTCGCGGAAGTGGCGACATTGATCAGCGAATTGACCGTCGGCGTCTGCGTGTTGGTCGACACCTTCACCGTCAGGCGATATTTCGGCGGCGGCGTCTGGCCGGTGCCGTTGAGGTCAGAGGTGAGATCGTCGGCCAGATAGTGGCCGATGCGGTCCTTGATCGGCTCGACTTCAATGGCGCGGACATCCTCGGCGAGACCCGGATGAGCGGCCTCGCTGTAGAGGGGCTGGAAGCAACCCGCGAGTCCCGCGGCGAGCGCAAGCGCCGCGATGGCGCCGAGACCTCTAGACCACGACATTGACGATCCTCAGCGGCACGATGATCACCTTACGCGCAGGCTTATTATTCATCGCCCTGACGACCCCGTCGAGAGCCAGCGCGGCGGCCTCGATCCGCTTCTCGTCGGCGTCTCGCTCGATCGTCAGCTCGCCGCGCTTCTTGCCGTTGACCTGAACGACGTAGGTGACGTGGTTCGAGACGAGCAGGCTGCGGTCGGCGACCGGCCACGGGCTCTGGGCGACGAAGCCCTTGTGGCCGAGCGCGTCCCAGCATTCTTCCGCAAGATGCGGCATCATGGGCGCGAAGCAATGGACAAGGATGTCGCCCGCCTCCGCGAAGGCGGCGCGCAGGTCGTCGCCGACCAACGGCTCCCCGATCGCTCCCACCGCCGCGGCGAGTTCGTTGGCGAGTTCGTAGATCACGGCGATGCAGACATTGAACCGGAGACGCTCGATCTCGTCCTCGATCTTGGCCAGCGCCGCGTGGGCGATCCGGCGGATTCGGCGCGCCTCCTCGCCCCAGTTCGCCGGCGGCGCCGGACGCTCGGGGCCGACGACGCGTTCAATTTGGCAAGTTAGGCGCCACAGCCGCTGGATCTGCTTGTACGCGCCCTGGACACCCGCTTCGGTCCAGATAACATCGCGCTCGGGCGGCGAGTCCGACAGCATGAACCATCGCGCCGTGTCCGCGCCGTAGGTCGAGATGATCTCGTCCGGATCGACGGTGTTGCGCTTGGACTTCGACATCTTCTCGGTCGGCCCGATCTCGACCGGTTCGCCACCTTCCAGGAGAAAAGCGCGACGCCGATCCCCATCTCCTTCGACCCGAATCTCGGAGGGCGCGAGCCATTGCCCGCCCGTGTCGCGATAGGTCTCGTGCACCACCATGCCCTGGGTGAACAGGCCGGCGAAAGGCTCGTCGAGATCGAGATATCCGCACTTGCGCATCGCGCGGGTGAAGAAGCGCGAGTAGAGAAGGTGCAGGATCGCGTGCTCGATGCCGCCGATGTACTGGTCCACCGCCAGCCAGTGATCAGCCATCTTCGGATCGGTCGGCGCCGCCTCGTTGGCCGGATCGGCGAAGCGAACGAAGTACCACGACGAATCGACGAATGTGTCCATCGTGTCCGTCTCGCGCGTCGCCGGGGCGCCGCATTGCGGGCAGGCGACGTGCTTCCAGGTCGGATGACGATCCAGAGGATTGCCGGGCTGATCGAAGCTCACGTCCTCAGGCAGCTTGACCGGCAGATCCGCGACCGGGACCGGCACGATTCCGCACGCCTGACAATGGATGATCGGGATCGGGCAACCCCAATAGCGCTGGCGCGACACGCCCCAGTCCCTGAGCTTATAATTGATCTGCCGCTTGGCCTGCGGCTGGCCGCCGATCGTGATCTGCTCCAGGCGGCGCGCGACTTCATCCTTCGCCTTCTCGACAGTCATGCCGTCGAGAAAGCGCGAATTGATCATCACCCCGTTGCCGTCATAGGCGATCCGGTCGATGGCGAAGCTCGCGGGGTCGAGCTCGGGCGGACAAACCACCGGGGTCACGCCAAGGCCGTAGGCGCGGACAAAATCGAGATCGCGCTGGTCGTGGGCGGGGCAGCCAAAAATCGCGCCCGTGCCGTATTCCATCAGGACGAAATTGGCGACATAGACCGGCAGGCGCCAGCCGGGATCGAACGGGTGCACGGCCTTGAGGCCGGTGTCATAGCCCCGCTTCTCCGCGGTCTCGATCGCCGCGACCGAGGTGCCGATTCTGCGGCTTTCCTCGATGAACGCAGCCAGCGCCGGGTCGCGCCTGGCCGCCGCGCCGGCCAACGGATGATCCGGCGCGATCGCCATGAATCTTGCCCCGAACAGCGTATCCGGGCGGGTGGTGTAGATCTCAAGCTCGTGCGTTCCCGGTTCGCCCGCGAGCGGACCGAGGGTTGCCGGATCGACGGCGAAACGAATGAGAAGGCCCTCCGAGCGGCCGATCCAGTTGCGCTGCATGAGGCGCACCTTCTCGGGCCAGCGATCGAGCCGATCAAGGCTTGCGAGCAGATCGTCCGAATAGTCGGTGATCTTGAAGAACCATTGCGTGAGCTCCCGCTGCTCGACAATCGCCCCCGAACGCCAGCCGCGCCCGTCAATCACCTGCTCGTTGGCGAGCACCGTCTGATCGACCGGGTCCCAATTGACCTTCGACTTCTTGCGCGCGACCAGGCCCGCGTCGAGGAAGTCCAGAAACAGCTTCTGCTGATGCTTGTAATAGCTCGGATCGCAGGTCGCGATCTCGCGCGACCAGTCGAGCGAAAGGCCCATCGACTGCAACTGGGCTCGCATCGCCGCGATATTGGCGTAGGTCCATTCCGCCGGACTGGTGTTGTTCTGCATCGCAGCGTTTTCGGCGGGCAGCCCGAAAGCGTCCCAGCCCATCGGGTGAAGGACATTGAACCCGCGCGCGCGCCGATAGCGCGCCACGACGTCGCCCATGGCGTAGTTGCGCACGTGGCCCATGTGGATGCGCCCCGACGGATACGGGAACATCTCAAGGACGTAATATTTCGGCCGCGGATCGTCGTTAGCGGTCTTGAAGATTTGCGCGTCCGCCCACGCCCTTCGCCACTTGGCTTCGGATTCGCGCACGTTGTATCGTTCGGGCCGCATTACCGGGCGTTCTCGCGGGACTATCGGGATCATGGCGTGCGGCGCGACAAAACACGATTTGCCGAGAGGGTCAAATGACCATGGCGATTGACGGCAAGGACCGATTTTACGCCTTGACCGAGCGATTCCGCTGGCGGCAGGAGACTCCGTTTTGCGACAACCGCTAGTGATCGGGCCCGATGTCGGAGGCAAGGCGACGCGCTGACGGCGCGATACGTTTCCGGCCCTCACCCCCCGACCAACAGGCGCCGGGCCTGATCATAGACCGCCCGATCGCCGGCGGCGATGATGCGCCCACCGGTGGCGGCGTCCTCGCCATCCCAGGTCGAGATGATGCCGCCCGCCCCTTCGATGATCGGCGTCAGTGCGACGACGTCATGCGGCTTGAGATTGGTTTCGATGACGAGGTCGATGAACCCCGCGGCGAGCGCGCAATAGGCGTAGCAGTCGCCGCCATAGCGGATCAGGCGGACCTCGTTTTCGACCCGGCCGTAGGCCGACCGGTCGGCCGCGTCGTGGATCAGTAGCGGGCTCGTCGTCATCAGCGTTGCTTTGCGCAAGCAGGAGCACGAGCGAACGCGCAGCGCCCGCGTCGTCCATTCGGACGGCGGCGCCTCGCCGCGGCGAGGTGCGAGCGTGCGCAGTTTCGCCCGTTTGCCGTCGCTGTAGAACCGCTCGCGGGTGAACGGTTGCGCCATCATCCCATAGACCGGCCGGCCCTGGTGCATGAGCCCGATCAGGGTGCCCCAGGTCGGCAGCCCGGATATGAAGCTTTTCGTGCCGTCGATCGGATCGAGCACCCAGACATATTCCGCCTCGGGGCGATCGCGCCCGTATTCCTCTCCGATCACGCCATGGTCGGGGAAGGTCTGCGCAATCAGCCGCCTCATCGCCGCCTCGGCGCCCCGGTCGGCCTCGGTGACCGGATCGAAGACGCCGCCGCGCGATTTGTCCTCCGCGCCGATCGCGCTGCGAAAAAAAGGGAGAATCACTTCGCCCGACACTTGCGCGAGCCGGTCGACGAAGGCGGCGAAGTCGACGGCGGTCATGCAAAATCCCCACAAGTGCGCTAAAGGGTCATGCTCAGTGCGCATATCTGCTATCTCAACACGTGGGAGCTTGGCCCCCGCCGAAATAGCCTATATCGTTATAGGCCGTTGTTATAATGAAATTTATTGGCGTTTCGACGCCACCGGCGGGCCGGAACCGGATTGCAACACTTCCCTGAATTCAGTGGGCGGGCGCCCATCCGATGAAGAAAAGTCTTGCAACCGAGGCAGCCAGCGACGATATTGTTGCGGTGCGGCATGACCTGCCGCATATGCCCTCCTTGGGCGTTTCCTCCCTAGACTCAGGGCCGCCATGGCGACATGGCGGCCTCCTTTTTTGACCCGGCCCTAGGGTCGGGTCATTGTGCGCTGCATTAGAAGGACGTTGCACTGCAGGATGGCCTTGGGCCTCCTCCCGGGTCCCTTTCATTCGGCGGCGAGCCGGCCCACGTCTGTTTCCCCCCCGAACTCCTGCGCCAACGCCTTCGCCGCCTCGAACAGATCTTCTCTCAGACCAGTCCATTTCTCGGTCCTGACGATCCGGCGCTCGTCGAGATAGAGCGACCGCGCGATCTCGATCTGAACCGCATGCGCGCCGTCCGCAGGCGCGCCGAAATGCTCGGTGATGAACCCGCCGGCGAACGGCTTGTTGCGGCGCACCCGGTAACCGGCGCCCTTCAGACTCGCCTCGAGAGCCTCGACGACCCGGGGCGCCGCGCTCGCGCCGTAGCGGTCGCCGAGCACGACGTCGAGTCCGCTGACATCGGCGGCATTCGAGGGCATCGAGTGGCAGTCGAGCAGCACCGCGACCCCGAACCATGCGCGGGCGCGTTCCATCAGGGCCTTCAGTTGGGCGTGATAGGGCCGGTAGAGGGTTTCGATGCGGCTCAAACCGTCGGCGACGGAGATCGGTTTCTTGTAGATCGGCTGGGCGTCGCCGACCACTCGCGGAATGGTGCCGAGGCCGACCGCGACCCTGAGCGAGCGGGTGTTGGCGAACTCGGGCAGGCGGCCGTCGAAGACCTGCGGGTCGAGCTCGTAAGGCTCCCGGTTCACGTCGAGATAGGCACGCGGAAAGAGCGCCCGCACCAGTGGCGCGCCGAGCGCGACGCACGGCAAGAACAGCTCGTCGACGAAGGCGTCTTCCGAGCGACGAAGCGTCAGCGGATCGAGCCGGGAGGCGGCGAGGAAGCGCGGTGGGTAGGTCGAGCCGGAATGGGGCGAACTGAAGACGAGCGGCGTAGCCAACCGGCCCGGCTCGATCGTCTCGAACGGACGATCGAAGTCCTTGATTGCAATCCGCTCGACCTGTTCCATCGGCCCTCCGACAAGCGCTTGCTCCGAGCGCGCGGTTCGGCTTTATCATAGCGCTGAATGGCGGCGCGACGCGAGCCTCGCACGCCGGTTCAAGAAATCTTTACTGGGGCGCCGCAAAGTTGCAAGCCTAGCCAGAGGACAGTCATGCACACGCCGGTCGAGATTTCCGCGAAGATTCTGCTTGCGGAGGACGATAACGACATGCGCCGCTTCCTCGTCAAGGCGCTGCAGAACGCGGGCTATGCCGTCACCTCTTTCGACAATGGGCTCTCTGCTTACGATCGGCTGCGCGAGGAGCCGTTCGAGCTCCTGTTGACCGACATTGTCATGCCGGAGATGGACGGCATCGAGCTCGCCCGCCGCGCAACCGAACTCGACCCGGAAATCAAGGTCATGTTCATCACTGGCTTCGCGGCGGTGGCGCTCAACCCGGGCAATGGGGCGCCGAAGGACGCTCGCATCCTGTCGAAGCCCTTTCATCTTCGTGATCTGGTGAACGAAGTGGAGCGCCTGTTGCGGGCGGCTTGAGGGCCGTGCGCGGTGGAAGGGCGTAAGCCCATGCACGTGCTTGCGGTTTTCATCGCGGCGCTCTGGGCGGGGCTCGTCGCTCCCGCACTGGCCGACGGCTCGCGCCTTGACGCCATCCTCGCGCGCCAGGTGCTGCGGGTCGGCACGACCGGCGACTATCGGCCATTCACCGCAATCGACAAGGGAACCGGGGAATATTCCGGCTTCGACATCGACATGGCGCGGGCGTTGGCCAACGCTCTCGGGGTCTCTATCGCGTTCACGCCCATGACCTGGAGCGGCCTGGCCAAGGGGCTCGCGGAGGGCGACTTCGACATCGCCATGGGCGGGGTGTCAGTGACGCTGGATCGGCAGAAGGTCGGCTTCTTCTCAAATCCCTACATGCGCGACGGCAAGACGCCGATCGCGCGCTGCTCGGATCAGGCGAAGTTTCAGACCTTGGCCGACATCGACCGCCCCGGCGTCAAGGTAATCGCCAATCCCGGCGGGACCAACGAACGCTTCGACCGCGCGCGCCTGCGCGCGGCCGACATCGTCGTTTATCCAGACAATCTCACGATATTCGACCAATTGGCCTCAGGTCGCGCCGATCTCATGATCACCGACGCTTCGGAAGCCCGGTTGCAGGCGAAGCTGCACCTCGGCGTGCTTTGCGCCATCCATCCCGATCAGCCGTTCGATTTCGCCGAGAAGGCATATTGGATGCCCCCCGACCCGGCCTTGAAGGCCTTCGTCGACCAGTGGCTGCATCTGGCGAAGGAAAACGGCGAATTCGACGCGCTTTATACAAAGTGGTTCCGCTGACCGGCGTTTTCATTGACCCAGTGATTCCGCAACCGACTTCGGGCGGCCGGTGGGCCGCCCGAAACTGCAAAGTCGGCAAGCGCGTCAATGATACCAGTGGACGGAGCAGGAGCCGTAGTTCGGGAAGCAATAGAACGGATAGGCGGCGAGCGAGCCCAAGTCGGCGACGCCGCCAGTTAGGCCGGTAGCGGCGGCCGCCACGGGGTTCCTCTCGTAAGCGACGTAGCGATGCCCATTCCGCCACGCAAAATGGCGCGTGTAATGATGGGCATAGTGGCTCACGTAACGATGCTCAGCCGCCGTCGCCCCGTTCTGCGGAGCCTCGGCCCAGCCCGGCGTCGGCGCCGGCTCGCTTAGCGACGGCGCGGCGGCGGTCGGCGCTGGCGTGCCGGACGCGGGCGCCGACACGCTCGGCGTCGGCGCGGGCTCCGCTGAAGTGTCCGCGCGCGCCGCGGAAAGAGGAGCCAACGAAAGAAAAGACGCCGCGCCGAGCGCGATTGCCGAAACCCGAAGGACGCTATGGGTCATGGAGACCTCCCGTTTGATGTGCGGCGCGCGCCGCGGGGACGCCGTCGCCTGACCACCAACGCACAATCCGATCAAACGGTTCCCCGCGCAGACGCTTCGCGGATGTTGCCGATTTTCTCGGAGACCCCAAGGATTCGGCGGCCCAGCGCCGCCGCACGCACCCTCTCTGCGGCAAAAATGACTCTCGTACGCGAGCACCCGATCAAAACAATATCGGGCGGACCAATCGGACCGCCCGATGTCGCCATTTTGCGCGAGGCAGCCCTATAGTGCATCGGACGGTCAGATTGAATTGTCGGGGATTCCCGCGGGGACGAGAATGTGATTCACTTCCGGTTGGAGGTGATTTGCGATGCCGAAGCCCTATTCGCTTGATCTTCGCGAGCGTGTGGCGAGTTACGTCGAGGCCGGGCATTCGCGGCGGGCGACGGCGGCCCATTTAGGGTGTCGCCCTCGTTTGTGATCAATTTGATGACGGCCTTTCGCGAGCGCGGCACGGTTGCGCCCAAGGCGCTCGGCGGCTGGCGACATAGCAAACTCGACCCGCACCGCGTCTTCATCCTGCGCCGGGTGGCGGAGAAGGACGACATCAGCATGCCGGAGTTGGCCGGCGAACTCCAAGCCGCCAGCGGAGTGAAAGCCGACCCCGCCTCGCTGTCGCGCTGGCTGATCCGCAACGGCCTGAGCTTTAAAAAAAAGCCTTCAGGCCAGCGAATGCGATCGGCCCGACGTGCGCCAGGCGCGCGAGGCCTGGAAGGCTGAACGACAGCCCGAGATGCGAACCGAGCCGCATAGGCTCGTCCTCATCGACGAAACGGGGACCAACACGAAGATGACTCGCGCGCGCGGACGCTGCGATAAGGGCAAGCGCCTTCGCGCCAAGGCCCCTTTGGCCATTGGAAGACCCAGACTTTCGTCGCCGGACTGCCCTGACCGCGCCATGGGTCATCGACGCGCCGATGGACCGGGCAATCTTCGAGACCTACGTGCGCACCCAGCTCGTCCCGACGCTGCAAGAGGGCGACGTCGTCATCTTGGACAATCTGCCCGCCCACAAAAGCCCGGCCGCCGAACAAGCCATCCGCGAGCGAGGCGCTTGGCTGCTGTTTCTGCCGCCCTATAGCCCCGACCTCAATCCGATCGAAATGGCCTTCGCCAAACTCAAGGCGCATCTCCGCGCCATGGCCATTCGCACCATCGACGGCGATCGGGCAAATCTGCGATCTCTTCATCCCAGAGGAATGTGCAAACTACTTCGAAGCCGCAGGGTATGGATTCAAATGAGCGCCCGATTCTCTAAATATCTGATTTTATTGGTGAGCGCGGTGGGAATCGAACCCACGACCCTCTGATTAAAAGTCA
>CAVXVZ010000003.1:0-1162368 GCA_963765375.1 uncultured Alphaproteobacteria bacterium
AGGAGCCTGTCCGAGAAATGGCGGATTTTGGTGGCGGCGTTTGCGCGAATCGGATTCTGCTTGCTTATGAGCAAGACCTTCCGGCCCTGGACGATCGATCAGCCGCTGTTGTTGCCGCCGAGCGTGCAGGACTTTGTCGGCGAGGACCATCTGGCTCGCTTCATTTTGGCGCTTGTGCTCGAGCATCTCGACCTTGGTGAGATCGAATCCGGGTATGCGAGCGAGCGCGGGCAGCCGCCGTTTGACCCGGCGATGATGACGGCGCTGTTGCTGTACGGCTATTGTCACGGCGTCTACTCGTCGCGCCGGATCGCCAAGGCGACGCGCGAACGGGTCGACTTCATGAGCATTGTCGGGCTCGATCCGCCGGATTTTCGCACCGTCTCCGACTTCCGCAAGCGGCACTTGAAGGCGCTTGCGGGACTGTTCGGGCAAGTTCTCAAGCTGTGCGAACAGGCGGGATTTGTGAAGCTCGGCCATGTCGCGCTCGACGGGACGAAGATCAAGGCGAACGCCTCCAAGCACAAGGCGATGAGCTACGAGCGCATGGAGAAGCGTGCGGCGGAGCTCGAGGCCGAGGTCGATCGGTGGCTGAGCGCAGCCGAGGCTGCGGACGCCGAGGAAGACAGAGCCTTCGGCCGCGACAAGAGCGGCGAGGAGCTGCCCAAATGGGTTGCCGACAAGAAGAAGCGCGCCGAGAAGATCCGGGCGGCGAAGGCCGAATTGGAGGCCGAGGCGAAAGCGGCCGCGGCGGCCAAGGCCAAAGCGCAGGCCGAGGCCGAGGAGCGGCGACAAGCCGAGGGCCGCAAGAAACCGGGCAAGCCCGCCGCCCCGCCATCCGAAGAGCCTGACCCCAAAGCGCAGAAGAACTTCACCGATCCCGAAAGCCGCATCATGAAAACCAAGGACGGCTTCATCCAGGGCTACAATGCGCAGGCGGCGGTCGACGCGACGGCGCAGGTGATCGTCGCCCACGGCCTCGACGCGAAGCAGAGCGATCAACATCAATTGGCGCCGATCGCCGACGCCATCGAAGCCAATCTGGGCAAGAAGCCGACGCAACTGTCGGCGGACGCGGGCTATTGCTCCGACGCCAACCTTGCGGCGATGGAGGAACGCGAGATCGACGCCTATATCGCGCCGGGGCGGGCCAAGCACGCCGGGGAAGGAGAAGGCGGCGGCGCCCGCGTCGCCGCCATGCGCGAAAGAATCAAGGCCGGCGGGCACTCCAGCCCCTACCGCTTAAGAAAGCAGCTGCCCGAGCCGGTGTTCGGACAGATCAAGCAGGCGCGCGGCTTCCGTCAGTTTCTCTTGCGCGGCGTCGAGAAGGTCGCCAACGAGTGGGGCCTCGTCTGCCTCGCCCACAATATCTTGAAGCTCGCCCAGGGGCGGACCCCGTCCCTTGCCGCACTCGCAACCGGCTGAGCTTCGCCACCTCGGAAACGGTGCAACGAACGATGGCCGCAAAGCTTCCACCCTTACATCAAACCGGATGCGCGAATTTGCTGCATCCGGCTCTCCGACTGGCTTGAGCGGTTCAAATCCCAGCTCGCCGGGATTAAGCAGACAGGCTCCTAGCATTACAATATAAGCAAGGCAATACGATAAGGGAGCATATTCAACCCGGCATTCAACTGATGACCGCAGATGCGAACCCCTACTTCCATGATGGGCCGAGAAATAGGCAAAATCAAGGTTTCCGATCTTCGCGTATACCCCATAACCCACATGGGCATTCTTGGCATCGCCTGTTCAATTATAAGTTGGTCAGCCTTCGCGCTTGCGGCTTCGCGAACAAAGCGGAGAATTCCAAGTAACTGAGCTGCAAGGGCGGACTATGGCTCTCTATCTCTCGTCCAAGTTCCAAATCCGCCTTTGGACGTGAATATCTAAAGGCCGAGGCAGATTGGGTTCAGCCTGCGACGCTCCTCGTCCTGCCGGAATGCCCGTGACCCAAGGCCTTTCCAGACCGAGTGTCCCACTGGGGATGACCCTCCAAACATTCTAATCTAACCCGCGATTTCTTGTGGCAATCCACAGGCGACCGTGGCACGATCTCGAACGCGACAGAAATTGAATCGGAACGGGAGGAAGGCCATGGCGAAAGGACAGCTAAGGGGCAACAAGGAAACCAAGAAGCCAAAAGCGGATATGCCCAAAGGGCACGTCTCTGCCTACAAACAATCGCAGGTCAAGAGTGGTCCGACAATAGTCCTGCCTAAAAAGAAATGACCAGATCGTCTGAGCGGGATTTCTTAAATTCGCCCGCC
The DNA here is from genome assembly GCA_963765375.1 of uncultured Alphaproteobacteria bacterium. GTDB lineage: Bacteria > Pseudomonadota > Alphaproteobacteria > Rhizobiales > Beijerinckiaceae > Roseiarcus. The sequence continues at coordinate 2,271 of CAVXVZ010000003.1, forward strand.
TTGACAAGGCCGAAAACTCGATGCGGTATTTGGTCCGTGAGGCACGCCGGACCTTAGGGATTATATTGTTATGGACCTGGCCAGTAATCGAAACACCGCGAAATGGAGCGCGACGGTGCTCCCAATTGCGATAGCGAGAACATAAGTGATTTGACCTGCTGGTCGAGGAAACAAATCATAATAGACTGAAATGTATATTATGATACTCGAGGGAATCGCACCAACTACGGCAATTATATCCTCGGATGCCGTATATCCGCTGAGGCTTATCCCGCTGTCCCAGGTGGCCCTAGATGTGGTATGCGGGCGTAGTTGAGTCGCTGTTCGAGGCGACCGCGACGGGGCGCGCAATGGCCAAAGGCCGATCGCTTTCGCAGTTTCAAGAGACGTTTCCCGACGAGACGAGCTGCGCCGCCTTTTTGTTGAAGCGGCGTTGGTCGAAGGGTTTTGTCTGTCCCGGCTGTGGCGAGCAACGCGCCGCGGCGCTGAAGAGCCGGGCTTACACATACGAATGCCTCGATTGCGGTCGACAGACTTCGGCCACGGCGGGAACGGTGATGCATCGTTCCAAGCTGCCGCTGACCTCGTGGTTCTGGGCGGCACATCTCATGGCGACACATTCCAACGGCATGTCGGCGCGGCAATTGGAGGATCAACTCGGCGTCACTTACAAGACCGCTTGGCTGCTGACGCAGAAATTGCGCCGGTCGATGGTCGACCCGGATCGCGATCCCTTGGAGGGCGTCGTCGAAGTCGATCAGGCGGAAATTCCCTTCCGCGAAGGCGAAGCCTTTTTCGAGCGCGACAATGCCGGCAAAATCCTCGTCGCCGGGGCCGTCGAGGTGATTGATCGCGACACCAACCAGCCCAAGCCGCGACGCAAGCACGCCAAATATCTCGATACGCGCTCCGGCCGAATACGCCTCGCTATGATCGCCGACAATTCCGCGGCGTCGATCGAGGCTTTCGTGAGAGCCAACGTGAAGCGTGGAGCCACGCTCCTCACCGACGGCCACGCGTCCTATCCTGGATTAACCGACTACCGGCACGATCCGCGCATTGTCGGAAAAATGTCGGGACATGTTGTCTTGCCCTGGATCCACCGAGCCTTCTCATTGATGAAGCGATGGGGCCTGGGCACGTATCATGGCCTGCGCCGCACGCATGTCGACACCTATCTCAATGAATTCGTCTTTCGCTACAATCGCCGCTTCCACCGGCACGTTTCGTTCGAAGCCTTGCTCGGGCTGGCCGCACATCATGCGCCTGCGAGCTACTGGGACATCGTCAAACGAGACAATCCTCGAAAGGGCGTCCAAACGATCAGGCGGAGGCCGCGCCGCCGCAAGACCGCCACCGGAATGCGACAGGACGGTGCGCCGCCAGCGCTCGGCGCTGACCCAAACCAACCCATCAAACCGGTGCATCCACTACATATAGACGAACCTGGGACAACGGGATAAGCCTCTATCCGCTTGCCGTATTTGCTTTCCATGACTTGGAAATTATAGCCTCCATCGAGCACGAATCATTGCTATAAAAACAACTTGGAAAGTCATCATCATCACTGTCAGAGTTATTTCCTCCACGGAAAGGTTCCATCTAAGTCACATTCCTGTCGCGAGGCTTCGTCGCTGCTTCTCAGCAAAGCCATTGCCACCCTATATACGCAGGAGCAATTCGCAAATAGTGAAACCAATTGCTAAAATGATATACTTCCGACTAGCTGGGTTTGTCACAGATTGGGCCGATAGCGGATAGGAGGGGTCACCGATCGCCACAATGACCTATTTCGTTGCACTCGGGTTCAAGAGGTCCGAGGATGGGGGCGAAATTGTAGCATGCGGCCCAAAGAGGCACAAAGTGCAGAGCAGGCAATTCGCATGGCCAACTCCGTAGCAGCGGGACATTGCGGGGCCATCGCATTCTCACGGACAGGCGACCCCGCTCTTGGGGATTTCGAAGATGCCGTGATTCTAAAGACGGTGGGCGAGGTGGATATCGGGCTGTTATCAACTTAGTGGAGAATGGTAATGGCAATATCAAGTAATCAAAAGATTGGAGAACTGGCTCGGATCGCGTATCTGGCATTATTACATGCTGAAGGTGAGTTAGGAGACGAGACAAACACGTTCGACAGTGACAAATTGGCCGAACAATTACGAAGCATCCGCTCGGCAATATTGAATATGTTTGGTGATACGGATAACAAAGTAAGTTTAGACAAAGCGATCTATGTTATCTGCAATGAAGGATCATTGGTTGCGTACTATCACGGAGATGATACAGACGATCCAGATGAACGTCTGGCTAAAATAGTAAGGTCTTCTTCAACGAGCTCAAGCATGGATCTGAGGCCTAAGAGCCCGTCCGAGAAAATAACGAATCGTTAGAATCGCTTGTGATTCAAGCAAGGCGGCCTGATTCGCTTGGGGGGTCGCCTGTGTGGACGAATGAAAATCGGGGTCGCTATGACCGCAGCAAGTTGCGCTATCCGAGCGACCTGACCGACGAGGAATGGGCGCTGTCGGAGCCGCTCATCCCGCCGGGGAAGCGTGGCGGCAACAGGCGGACGGTGAACGTACGCGAAGTCGTCAACGGCTTGATGTATGTGTTGAGCACCGGCTGCCAGTGGCGGGCGATCCCCAAGGACTTGCCGCCGCGCTCGACGGTCTACGATTATTTCGATCTGTGGAGCTGGGACGGCACGCTCGACCGCATCCATGACGCGCTTTACACGCGCTGTCGCGAGCAGGCCTCCCGCGAAGCGAGCCCGACCGCCGCCATCATCGACAGCCAGAGCGTCAAGAGCGCGGAAAAGGGGGGGCCTGCATCGATCCGCGCGGTTACGATGCAGGCAAGAAGATCAAGGGCAAGAAGCGGCACGTTCTTGTCGATACGCAAGGCCTCCTGATGCACGCGATCGTGCATTCCGCCGACATTCAGGACCGCGACGGCGGCGCGCTGCTGATGGCAAGGGGAGGCTGGTTAAGCTCTACGCCGACGGAGGTTACCAGGGGCCGGAATTCCAGAGGGCGATGAAACGCATTCTGGCGCGCGTCGACCTCGAGATCGTCAAGCGATTGGGCCACGCCAAAGGCTTCGTCGTTCTGCCCAAGCGCTGGATCGTCGAACGCACCCTCGCCTGGCTTGGCCGCTGCCGCAGACTTGCCAAGGATTGGGAATGCCTCAACCGCAAGGCGCTGGCCTTCCTCCGCCTCGCCTCCATCCGCCTCATGCTGCGAAAGCTATGCAATCCTGCATGATGTTTCCGGACAGACTTTAAGGAGAAATAGGTCCGGTTCAGCAATCGAACGGCTCAAATCTGCGACTATCGAGCCGGAACTCTAGAAACTCGTGATCCCTGTAGGTTCCAAGGACGAAGCTCAGAGGCTCCTGAAGGTACTGGCTCCCCGCTGTAACTTCACTCGGATCGAATGTAGGGCTGGGCAGGACGGCGGTCACGATAGCCGGTTCTTCATAGTCGGGGAACTTGTCTGGTCCTAGAAGTCCACTGAAAATTAAAAAATCAGCATCTACTCCTGTACCATCTTCACTACCTATGGTTTTTTCTTCGGCTAGTTTTTCTGCTTGTACCCAACGAGAAGCATTTGGGAGGGCAGCCTCGCCCATCCCTCCCATTTCATGTTTAAGGCCTTGACTTTCTTCTTCTTGTTCTTCTTGTTCTGTTTCTTCGGCCAAATCTAATTCCTTTTTTGGAAATTATTTATTAACAGGAGGCCAATTAATCCAACACCCTGCTTGATCGTCGTCTTCTTTACAAGTCCAATCTCGAGGATTCATTTTCCCACCAGTGTTATTTGTAAATATGGCACGGCTTCCATCGGGTTTACCTACAGTAATAAGGCCGTCACCGTATTCCGCATAATTCCCGGTTCCGGCACTTCCACATACAACATTAAGGGTTGTTTCATCATATTGTCCCTTGTAACAAAGGGTAACTTTAGGGGCGGGATTTGTGGTCGATCCATCCGTATAGTCTTCACACGTAGCATAAGCTGGACTGACACTCATTAGGAGGCCAGCAATTAAAAGTGAGCGTTTCATGGAAGATATTTTCCAAATTGAACACAGATGATCAAAAACAAAATTAGAGCAAGGAAAGGACTCGAAACCAAAAAGAAAATTCCCTTACCTGTATTATACCATTTTTCAGGAGCCTTAGGAACAGGATCACCCAAAAAAGTCTGGCTATTTGGCTTACGAGGGACAGCCATCTGGTTTCGAACCAATAAGAAGCACACTACAAAAGCTATAACAAACCAGAACATTTCATTCATTCCTTTGATTTCGATCGGTTTTTCAGGCCGGGTCCTTCAACCTATGTCGATGGAGTTCGGTCGGTGAATCGATATTCGCAGCATCCGCCAAACGGATCGCAGGGAAATTTCTGTCATCTTTGTCACTACGCATCGCAGTTCTGTTCCTGATTTGGAGTTGACACTGAGATCGACCCAAATTCTCTCCGTTGTCTCCATGACGGTTAGGAGGTTCACAGCCTCCGCAGCCTCGCTAAATCCTTCGTATGGTCCTTCAATTCCAAAATCGTCGCTGGTGAAGAACAGTCCTCGAAATCGATAAATGAGGGTCATACCAGCCCCGGCTCCGGGATTATCACTTTCCCAAGAGTGTGTTGCCACCACCTCGCCTTCTTCAATTATGTTTTCTTCAAACGTCTCCATCCACTCTTCCCCAAACTCATCACCGGGTTCGGCAAACCGATCAAAGAGTTTACGATAGGCAATTTTCATTCTCCAATACTCTCGTCTCCTGTATGAAATATAGTCTGAAAGATGTACCCGATCTTCGACTTCATGATTGTGATTTACCGCAATCCGAGAGCCCTTCCGATCCGCTCAGACATGTCCTCTTTGCTAGGCGGTATAGTGAGATACGCCTTCTCACATCGGATTGCCTCGGTGAGAATTTCGATAGAGTCGCCCTTCAGATCGTATCGCACTGCCCGGTCTGGGGCGTAGTTGACCGTCACCCCAATCGGCCTCCCAAAGGCGATGGTCTGCTCAGGAATTTGTGCCAAAGCCTGATGGACATAGGTCTCCTCAGGAAGGGAGGTGTCGAACTCGATGCGAAGAATTTTCTCGACCCCGATGAGAGCGGCTACGAAGATGGGGCTGGGTATCGACCTCTCGGTCACGATGATGGCGTGAGGCCGGAACCCCAGACGCGATCCCGCAGCCCCTCGAAGGCCGTTTGGAGGCAATCGTGCCGCTCCTGGCCTTTGGGAGCAAGGCATGATTCGTCTGCGAACCCGTTTCGTCGCCGATAGAAGCCGCATTCAATGACAGGAACCACCTTGCCCGGTAAGGCGGGTACAGCCCTATTCTTGACGCCTTTTATTCTTAATACAGAACGGCTAGTTTGTCAAACAGAACGACGTGATCTCCGTTGGGGTGGGACCGCAAAACCTCCCATGGAATTGCAGGGCTTTTTCGCAGAATGGTTTCACCACGATTGAGGTCGGGGTCGCCAAGCCAAATCCTGCCCTGGTAGGGCATAGTTTATCAGGAGGAAATTAGAAAAAAAGTTATTCCTGCCCATCTCTTCCTTAAAAGTTTAAATAAAACCGTTGATTTTATTTATTAAGGTTGAGGACGTTATTATTTGAAGGAGGGTTTGAAATCCTTGGATGGGGGCAGCAGGGGCATTGGGGGAAGGAGGGACAGGCCTCTGTTGTTGAGGGGCAGGAAGGGGAGGGCAAGAGCCTATGCATTTTCCCACGATGACGGGAGAAGCATCATTGTCGGCTGGATGGTGACCGGGTAGGAAGGGGGGAGAACAATGACCTCCGTGTTTATTGGCGTATTCATTGGAACAATCTTGAACCATTGGAGGACCGATGGTGGAAGTCTGGGGAACGACTAAATGATAGTTGAAGTAGCAGTCTTCAGGATGGGGAGCAGGGGGAATATTTTCACCTCGATCCACATATCCATTAAGACAATCACGCAACTTTTGCTCGGGACCTTTCAAAGTGAAGATAAAGAGACAGACCAATGCAGCAGTAAATAGGCCTACGATTATCACAGCCATGACCACTCCACCCAAAAGGCTTCTTATGATGCCTCCAAAGGTCGTAGTCCCACTACTAACCAATAAGAAGCACACCACGAAAGCCAACAAAAATAACATTTTCAAAACTCCATTTCTCTAACCGATTATGCATGATATCATAACATTAAATGGCATATATCCCGCCATCACTGCGCTATCCGGCGTGCAGGCGACCGTCGGATCTGGACACATGTAGCTGACCAAAGCGACTATTCCGCCGTTCCAGATTATCGGAATACGCCCCGTCGCAATCAAAATCCATACGGCGGCGATGACGAACCCTAGGAGCCTGTCCGAGAAATGGCGGATTTTGGTGGCGGCGTTTGCGCGAATTCGGATTTTGCTTGCTTATGAGCAAGACCTTCCGGCCCTGGACGATCGATCAGCCGCTGTTGTTGCCGCCGAGCGTGCAGGACTTTGTCGGCGAGGACCATCTGGCTCGCTTCATTTTGGCGCTTGTGCTCGAGCATCTCGACCTTGGTGAGATCGAATTGGGTATGCGAGCGAGCGCGGGCAGCCGCCGTTTGACCCGGCGATGATGACGGCGCTGTTGCTGTACGGCTATCGCCACGGCGACTATTCGTCGCGCCGGAATCGCCAAGGCGACGCGCGAACGGGTCGACTTCATGAGCATTGTCGGGCTCGATCCGCCGGATTTTCGCACCGTCTCCGACTTCCGCAAGCGGCACTTGAAGGCGCTTGCGGGACTGTTCGGGCAAGTTCTCAAGCTGTGCGAACAGGTGGGATTCGTGAAGCTCGGCCATGTCGCGCTCGACGGGACGAAGATCAAGGCGAACGCCTCCAAGCACAAGGCGATGAGCTACGAGCGCATGGAGAAGCGTGCGGCGGAGCCCGAGGCCGAGGTCTATCGGTGGCTAAGCGCAGCCGAGGCTGCGGACGCCGAGGAAGACAGAGCCTTCGGCCGCGACAAGAGCGGCGAGGAGCTGCCCAAATGGGTTGCCGACAAGAAGAAGCGCGCCGAGAAGATCCGGGCGGCGAAGGCCGAATTGGAGGCCGAGGCGAAAGCGGCCGCGGCGGCCAAGGCCAAAGCGCAGGCCGAGGCCGAGGAGCGGCGACAAGCCGAGGGCCGCAAGAAACCGGGCAAGCCCGCCGCCCCGCCATCCGAAGAGCCTGACCCCAAAGCGCAGAAGAACTTCACCGATCCCGAAAGCCGCATCATGAAAACCAAGGACGGCTTCATCCAGGGCTACAATGCGCAGGCGGCGGTCGACGCGACGGCGCAGGTGATCGTCGCCCACGGCCTCGACGCGAAGCAGAGCGATCAGCATCAATTGGCGCCGATCGCCGACGCCATCGAAGCCAATCTGGGCAAGAAGCCGACGCAACTGTCGGCGGACGCGGGCTATCGCTCCGACGCCAACCTTGCGGCGATGGAGGAACGCGAGATCGACGCCAATATCGCGCCGGGGCGGGCCAAGCACGCCGGGGAAGGAGAAGGCGGCGGCGCCCGCGTCGCCGCCATGCGCGAAAGAATCAAGGCCGGCGGGCACTCCAGCCCCTACCGCTTAAGAAAGCAGCTGCCCGAGCCGGTGTTCGGAGAGATCAAGCAGGCGCGCGGCTTCCGTCAGTTTCTCTTGCGCGGCGTCGAGAAGGTCGCCAACGAGTGGGGCCTCGCTTGCCTCGCCCACAATATCTTGAAGCTCGCCCAGGGGCGCACCGGTCCCTTGCCGCACTCGCAACCGGCTGAGCTTCGCCACCTCGGAAACGGTGCAACGAACGATGGCCGCAAAGCTTCCACCCTTACATCAAACTGGATGCGCGAATTTGCTGCATCCGGCTCTCCGACTGGCTTGAGCGGTTCAAATCCCAGCTCGCCGGGATTAAGCAGACAGGCTCCTAGACCGATAACGGATCGGATCATCTCCATTCTCTCTTTTTAAAGATGCTTACAGCCAGACCCGCAGATACCAAAGCGCCCACATGATCTAGGCATCTTCCATGACTAGTTCGCAAGTTTCGCCAGCAACCACAACGCCTACCATGTACCGAGCGCACCAAAGTTTACGCCAGCGATGCTGCATCGCTGTTTCAAAGGCGATAAGGTTGTGCGCCCGGCCTCTGGAACTTACGCTTCGTCACGGCGCAGAGGCGATCTGATGGTGGCACGACCCGATTTTCCGAACTCATTCGTCGGCATCTTCTGGGCCATCCAAGAACAAGGAGCGGCAGTATCGATCGAGGACCACCGATGCTCGCTGAAAGAAGCTGAACCCTCCGGCACCATGCTCACCTGTCCGCATGGGCACTATGAGGTCTGGGAGCAGTGGCACAAAGCTGGTGGACAAGCGGCAATCGCAGGGTCCGAATACGAGGAATGGCCGCGCGGGCGGATCGTGTATGACTCGGAAAGTGACCGTTTCATTCTCTATGCGGACGCTCAAATCCTGCGCGACCCGGCTCTAATAGCCCAGATTAACGAGAGGTTCGGGTTGCCGATGGACCGGATCGACGCGAAGCGGGATAATCACTATCGGAGCACGCGCCGGTTGAGCCGCCCCAGGCTCGACGAGAACAGGTAGGGAGGTCATTCAGTGGCATCATTGAGTAAGACGCTGGAGAGTTTTAATCGCAAGGAGCGCAATCTGGCAGTGCGCCATATCCTTGGACACGTAAGAAACCACCTCCACTCGACGCGGATTTTTGTCACGAGGTTTGCAATAAACTGCATCTCGATGAGAACAAGCTGGCTAAGGCTTGGTGGGCAACAGATTACCACATCAGTTGGCTGGCAGGTGCTCTCGCCATCTACGCAAGGGGTGACGGCGCAGAAGAAAGAACTTGGCCTAATCAACCTGAGCCAGCACTCAGGCTCTCGTCCCGCCGCCCCGGTAAGAATAAGAACCCGGTCGAAAGGCAGATCGCCGAGGGAAATCAGGAGGACATCGATCTCTTGATTGCGGTCGAAAACCACCTAATTCTGATTGAGGTTAAGGCTTACGGCTCCTGGGATCTCGTTCAGCTAGAAAGCAAACTAACGCGCATAAGGCTTGTGAAGGCATTCAATGAGGAATTGGAGCAAGAACAGAGCGAGAATAGGATTATAATTCATATTTTGCTCCTTTCTCCGAGCGATTTACCGCACGGTAAAAGGGAGAGACTAAAGGATACGCTGGGAACACCAAAGCTCGATGTTCCTTGGATTAAATTATGCTTACCACTGCTTGATGACCAAATTCGTGAGGTCGGGCGCTGCGATAGGCGAGGACATCGACGAGAAAATGTCCCGTCAGATGATGGCAGCCGTTGGGGTATCTACAATTTGCGCAAGAAACGACTTCGACTAAAAAGCGCCACACCAAGTCCGGACGCCTGCTTCAACGAAGCGCGTTGGGGGAGATCGATAGGGAACGTCCAACTATAGCGCGGCCTCGGCGATGAGCATATCGCAGGAATATCGGTGCGGAACTCTCTCCTGGATTTACCGAGGTTCGCTCAAATTCTCCGTAGCGCGGTGTTGTAGCTCTCGACATCACTTTTCCACTTGCGAAATGTTTTAAGTTGCTACTGATGAGGCACTGTATCGAAGGCTGCGGTGCACATACATCAGCGCGAGTGTGTCCCGACCACAATAGGCCAGCAATGACCGCCGATACCGTGCTCGATCCTCGTCCGACAACAACCGATCTGTCGCGAGCCGGTAGAAGACCGCGGACGCATCATTGCCATCGGCAACTCCATTGAGATCGTCATAACTGAACCCCGGCACCAGGGCCGGTGCGACCACCTTAATCGAATTGGACCCGAGAAATTCCGGATGGGTGACGTGGCGTCTGATGATCGGCAGCAAGTCCACCATCCGATCGATCGCGGCAAACAATGAGCCAGCTAAATCGGGTAAGAACGCCGCCAGCCCGCGCAATACGGTCGCCTCGAATGGCGAGTAAACGACCATCGGTCCGGTCGTCCGACTGATCGCCACGATGAGCGCCTCAACGAAAGCGCGCCGAGGATCGACATCACCATCGGCGAGAAATTCGAAATGGCGAACATCCCCGGCCCCATCGTCGTAGTGCATGGACCATTGGAACGGGATGCGCCGGTACGGGCTGGTCCCCGCATAGAGGGGAATTGCCGGCGAGAAGGTCTCGAAATCCAAATACGAGGCGGGTGGCCCCAGGTTGGCAAGGGCCTCGGGTAATTCGTTGGAAATGAACTCCCGACCCGAGACCATCGCATCGACAACTCGCTGCTGACCGGGAGTGAGCGGGAAATCCGGCGGGAGGTCGCGCATCAACTCGATGCCATCGGCATCAAGTTCGGCAAAAATCGTCGCCTTGAGACGGGGGAGATTGATGATCCAGTCCGATGGCTTGCCAGCGGTGCACCTGTCCCAGAACTCGCACGGGTATGGTGAGAAGCAATGGCCGCTCGGTCGGACCTCGGGAGCGGTCGGCAGTCCCAGGATGACATGCATATCGGCGACCCGTTCCGGCACCGAGGGGAGAAGATCGCGGACCTCGGCGGTGACATCTTCGCGTGCGAAATAGGCGTGCCAATTGACTTCGTTCTCGCCCCGGACGTAGCTGGTATCGACGTGAACGAGTTGCATTTCCTCTACAGTGAGGCCGGAGCCGGCGATGACGTAGGCCTGGATGGCGAGATCGTGCAGATGTTCGGGTTTGACCCTGGTGCCTGATTTGACCTCGGCAAGCCGCCATCCTCCACTCGGAAGACGTTCGAGTATGTCGGCTCTGATGAGGACGCGATCAAAGGCAAATGCGGCCTCGAAGATCGCGGGCACATTTGGATCGGCCACCAGAATTCGTGTGCGCTCGACCGCCTCGGCGTGCCGATATGGCCCTTCTTCAACGAGAACGCCGCCCGGCACCAGCAGCCTTGCGGCAACCCCGACCTCGGTGCCGACCGCGAGGATCGTACCGGGCTCAGGTTCTGATCTTGGCTCCGGGTCATGCCAACCGAGCCAAAGCCGTTTCGAGCATTGGAGTCCGGTTATGTACCTGGATTTCGACAATCGGGGCAGGGAACGCATCTCTAATAATTCTACGCGATTAAATTGCCCGGACCAACTGGGGCATCCGCGGCAGTAAATCACCGCGTTCAAAGCATGAGGATCAAAGTCCGGTCAAAATGGGAACGGTCGCTGTCCACGCTCCTGGCCCTGCAATGAAGATGGAGCAGTCCTGAGGGCAAAAGTCGTCAGGTTGCAATAGCATTTTGCACCGCGATCGGGCAACAGTCGATACTTCAATCGTTGCCTAGGCATGAAAGGAAGGACCTCAAGGACATGCGAACGAAAATCGCAATCGCTCTCGCTGTTGGGCTCATTACGTCGCCCGCTATCGCGGAAAATAGTGCTTGTTGTTCCCCAGGATGGGAAGCGACAGACTTGCTGACGGCCGAACGGATGCTTGACGGCATATGTCGTGGCTCAGAAAGTGACAATCAAGACATGAGAGGCTATTCCTGCCAATCTCGCCAAGTCGTCATCAGCGCGCTAGATAAATTTGGCTGGTGTTACGGTAAGAATGGACAGAGCGAAGCAGATATGCGCTGGCACAAATGCGCCAAAGGCTCGCAGCACACAGACCTGAAGAATTTGCACATATATGATTGGGACGAAAAAACTCACAGTTACATCAATCAATGACCCTCGGAGAGCCCTTTCTCAGCCGAGGCAAGCCCTCATCCTCAACTACCCTCTTGGAGGAACGGAAACTAACTTTTCGGACACAGCTGCCAGAGGGACTTTGGGGGTCCGACATTTTCAAACCAGTCCTGCGTCGTTCAGAATGCGGTACACCGACGCCCTTCCTATTCCAACAGATTTTGCAATGTCACTAGGCCGCTGATTGGCTTTGAATTTCGCGATAACATCATCGGTCTTTGCCCTAGCCGTTGGTACGCGACCTCGATATTTTCCCTCACGCTTCGCCTTGGCAACTCCCTCTCTCTGACGTTCCAGCATTATCTCTCTTTCGAACTGCCCGACGCTACCCACGAGGTTTAGGAGGAGCCTTCCAGTGGGTGGTTGGTATCTAGATTCATGGCAAGGATGCGAAGGGTGGCCTGTTTCTCTTCGAGCGTCTCGATGATCCTGACAAGGTCTGGGATGGACCGGGCGAGGCGATCCAACTTCGTGATCAAAAGCGAATCGCCCTTTCGAATGAATTTGAGAGCCTTCTCCATCTCCTCACGCCTTTGAACGGAAGAGACTTGCTCCACGAATAGCTCCTCAACTGCTGATTCCTGGGGAAGCCGCCCCCCTATTCCGGGATGATGCCGCCCCCCGTAACGGGATGATGCCGCCCCCCGATTCCGAGATGATCGCGCCCCCCATAACGGAGTGATCCCGCCCGGGGTCTTTCGTGGATTGGCGGGCGCTGCCGTCGGCCTGATCAGGTCGCCCCTTTGGCAACCCCAAAGGAGGATCGATGCCAGCGGAGCGGATTGGGATGCGCCATGCGCGCGAGATTATTCGGCTGAAGTTTTTCTCGTGTAGCGCGACAATCTGGATGGAAAGCAGCGACAATCAGGATGGCCATTTTGGCGGTCGCGGCGAGGTGATGATTGTCGCGGCGCGGCGATAACGCAAGCGCTATTTTGTCGAGAGATGGTTTGATTGTCGCGGAGCGACAATCAGGATGATCCCTTGATTGTCGCGCGCGTCGGCGGGCGTCCGGGTCCACGGGCGTTGTCGGCGGCTTCCTTTCGCCGATAGCTGTCGACGTTCATTTCGAGGATCGTGGCGTGATGCACGATACGATCGATGGCCGCGAGCGTCATGGCTTGATCGGAGAAGATTTTTCCCCATTCGCCGAAGGGCTGGTTGGCGGTGATGAGCATGGATCGGCGCTCGTATCGCGCGCTGATCAGTTCGAACAGAACGCTCGTCTCCGCCTGGTCCTTGGTGACATAGGCGAGATCGTCGAGGACCAGCAGATGATATTTGTCGAGTTTGGCGATCGCGGCTTCGAGGGCAAGATCGCGGCGTGCGATCTGAAGCTTTTGCACAAGGTCGGTGGTCCGGGTGAACAGAACGCGCCAACCCTTTTCGATCAAGGCCAAACCGAGCGCCGCCGCGAGATGGGATTTCCCGACGCCGGGCGGCCCGAAGCACAAAAGATTGGCTCCCTTTTCGAGCCAGGCGTCGCCGGCGGCGAGCACCTGCACCTGCGCCTTCGAGATCATAGGCACTGCGGTGAAGTCGAACGTGTCGAGGGTCTTTCCCGGCGGCAATCGCGCTTCCTCCAGATGCCGTTCGAAGCGACGGCGGTTTCGCTCCACCATCTCCTGTTCGGCGAGGGCCGCCAGGAAGCGGGCGGCGGGCCAGCCTTCCTTGTCGGCGGTCGCCGCCAGGGCGGCCCAGATCAGCTTGATGCCGGGCAGTCGCAACTCGCCAAGCAGCAGGTCGATGCGGGCGGCGTCGATCTTGTCGGTCGCCTTCATGCCGCTTCTCCAACGCTTGTCGCGATCTGATCGTAGATGGCGAGGGATGGCAGCCTGACGACGACGACGGGCAATGCGGCGTCCTTTGGCCGGAAGCGTTCGATCAGCGCAGCGAGATCGGGAAGGACGCCGTCGTCGAGAGCCGCTTGCAACGCGAGGGCGAGTTCGGCCTCGCAGGAGCGCTCGAACGCGAGCGCGAGAATCCCGACCATGGCGCGGCAAGCTGGTCTCTCACCGAGACCGGCGAGCAAGGCGTCGAACGCCAGGGCGAAGGCTCGGCGGGGGAAGAGTTGATCGCGATAGACCAGATTGAGCAGCGCCATGGGCTTGCGGCGCAGGGAATGGATGACGTGACGGTAGTCGACGACATGACCATGTTTGCCGTTCGGCCGGGGCCGACCGCGTCGCAAGACGACGATGGGCGTCGAGCCCTGGAAACATTCGAGCCGATCGTCATAAAGGCGCACCCGCAGCCGATGGCCGATCAGTCGCGAGGGAACCGAGTAGAACACCTTGCGCAGCGTGAAGGCGCTGGAGCTGGTGACGTCGACGTTGACCTCCTCGTAGTCAGCGGTCTTGCGGACCGGCAGCTTGTTCAACGCCATTCGCTCTTGATCGATGCGCTTGGCGTTGCGGAGGTTGCCGCGGCCAACGATGTCGTCGACGAAGCCCCGCCATGCGGTGAGATCGTCAAAATCTCGCGAGGCGCGCAGCAACAGGGCGTCGGCGAGCGCTCTCTTGAGATGGCCGTGGGCGCTCTCGATCGAGCCGTTCTCGTGGCTGACGCCTGGATTGTTGCGGGTCGGCGTCATGCCGTAATGGGCGCAGAACGCTTCGTAGCGCTTCGTCAAATCCTCCTTGGCGTCGGCGCCCAGATTACGGAAGGCCGCCGAGAGACTGTCGCTGCGATGTTGCTCGGGAACGCCGCCCAGCGCCCAGAGGGCGTTCTGTAGCCCTTCCGCCAGCGCGACGAAACTTTCACCGCCGAGCACGACATGGGCGTGCTCGAAGCCGGAAAAGGGCAAGCGGAAGTGATAAAGTCGGCAGTCGAGAAGCTCGCCGGCAATGGTGACGCCGAGATCGGCCACTTCCGTGAAGTCCGACAGTCCCATCCGGCCCGGAGGATGCTCCTGGCGAAAGATGACCTCCCGATCCGGACCGTTCACCGCCCGCCAAGCCCGGATGCGGCGCTCGAGGGTCCGCCGCGTTCCGTCGCCCAGGTCTGGATGCCGACGGCAGAGTTCTCCGAAGACGGCAATCGGTCTCAGTCCGGGCGCGGCCTTCAACATCGGGACGACTTCATTGTCCCAGACATCGGCGAAGGGATCGGCTCGACGTCGTTCTCGACGCGCCTTCTTTTGGCTGGGAAGCCGAGGATCCTTTTCAATACGGTAGGCGGCGGCCGTGCTGAATCCGGCTTTCGCGCCGGCAATCGCCGGCGAATGGTTGCGACGCAAGTTCATGAATAGCCTCATCTGACGATCGGTGACGTGTCGGCCGGGCAAGAAGTCGGTCCTCTCGACAAGAGAAGGCCGATCCCTAACCCAGCCGCCGTGACCGCCAGACGAGGCCACTTGGGCGCTCGCCGCCGCCGCGGGGATATCTACGGTCGGGCTACGCCCTTCCTTCGCTATCCCCGCGGCGGCGTATTCTCATCCTGATTGTCGCGCGATTCTCATCCAGATTGTCGCGCCGCATTCTCGGTTTCGACGCATGAGATCGCCCGCCGGCTCGGCATGGCGCGCTCGACGGTGCGGGAGGCGTTGAAGCGGACGGAGAATGCGGGGCTGTCCTGGCCGTTGCCTGAGGACATGAGCGACGGCGCGCTGGAGGCGGCGCTCTACGCCAGCCGGCGCAGCAAACGGGGCCATCGGCGGATCGCAGAGCCGGATTGGGGCGGCGTGCATCGCGAACTGAAGCGCAAGCACGTCACCCTGTTGATCCTCTGGGACGAATACGTCGCCGCGAACCCGGGCGGCTACAGCTACTCCCGGTTTTGCGAGCTCTATCGATCCTTCGAGAAGACGCTGTCGGTGACAATGCGGCAGACGCACGCCGCCGGCGAGCGGCTGTTCGTCGATTACGCGGGCGACGGCGTCCCCGTGGTCGTCGACCGGCTGACCGGCGAAATCCGCATGGCGCAGATTTTCGTCGCCGTTTTGGGGGCGTCGAGCTTCACCTTCGCCAAGGCGAGCTGGACGCAGGCGCTGCCGGACTGGATCGACGCCCACGTTTGCGCCTTCGAGGCGATCGGCGGCGTCCCCGAACTCGTCGTGCCGGACAACGCCAAGACCGCCATCGTCAAGGCCAGCTTCTACGAGCCTGAGGTCAATCGGACCTACGCCGAGATGGCGGCGCATTACAGAACCGCCATTCTGCCGGCAAGGCCGAGAAAACCGCGCGACAAGGCGAAAGTCGAGCAGGCGGTGCTGATCGTCGAGCGATGGCTGCTCGGCCGGCTGAGGCGCCGGATCTTCTACCGTCTCGCCGACGTCGACGCCGCGCTCGGCGAACTCATGGCCCAGCTCAATGACAAGCAGAGCCTTCGCAGGCTCGGCGTCACCCGCCGCCAGTTGCTCGAGGAGGTCGATCGCCCGGCGCTCAAGGCGCTGCCGGACGAGCCCTACGAATATTGCGAGTGGCGCGTGCGCCGTGTCGGCATCGACTATCACGTCGACATCGACGCCCACTATTATTCCGTCCCCTACCGCTTCGCCCGCGCCGAGGTCGAGGCGCGCCTGACCGCCCGCGGCGTCGAGATTTTCCATAAAGGCGAGCGCATCGCCGTCCATATAAGGGCAAGCGGGAACCGGAAGCACACCACCGTTCCCGAGCACATGCCGTCCAGCCACCGGCGCTACGCCGGCTGGACGATCGAGCGCATCCGGGAAGACGCCCGCAAGATCGGCCCGGCGACCGCGGCGCTGTGCGAGCACATCCTCGAGGGCCGGCCTCATCCCGAGCAGGGCTATCGCGCCTGTCTCGGCATCGTTCGTCTTGCCGGTTCCTTTGGCGCAGCGCGCGTCGAGGCCGCCGCCGAGCGGGCCATCGAGATCGGCGCCAGGACCTATGGCTCCGTCAAATCCATCCTCGACAACAAGCTCGACCGGAGGCCCGCGCCAAAGCGCCCAGCGGACGCGGCCCCGATCCTCCATCCCAACATCCGCGGGCCGCGCTACTACCATTAGGAGAAGACAACTTGCTCAAACATCCAACCCTCGACCAGCTTCATACCCTCGGCCTCTATGGAATGGCCAAGGCTTTCGCCGATCTCGCCGCCGCCAGTCAGGCGAAGGAGATGCCGCACGCCGACTGGCTCGCCCTCCTCCTCGACCGGGAGACCTCATGGCGGAGGGACAAACGCCTGACCGCGCGGCTGCGCACCGCAAAACTGCGCCAGCAGGCGAGCGTCGAGGACGTCGACTTTCGCGCCGCCCGAGGGCTTGATCGCGCCCTGTTCCAGAAGCTCTCGGAGGGCGAATGGATCGACGCCCACGACAATCTGGCTCTGGTCGGCCCCTCCGGCGTCGGCAAGAGTTGGTTGGCTTGCGCCATCGGCCAGAAAGCCTGCCGCGACAATCGCTCCGTCCTCTATCATCGCTGGCCGAAGCTCTGCGAGGATCTGGCGCTCGCCCGAGGCGACGGGCGCCATCCGCGCCTCATCAAATCCCTCGGCCGCGCCGATCTGCTCATTCTCGACGACTTCGGCCTCGAACCCCTCGACGCCGGCGCCCGTCACGATCTGCTCGAAATCCTCGAGGAGAGATACGGGCGCCGATCGACGATCGTCACCTCCCAACTCCCCCTGTCCGCCTGGCATGAGATTATTGGCGATCCCACTTACGCCGACGCCATCCTGGACCGCCTCGCCCACAACGCGCATCGCATCGAGCTCACCGGCGAAAGCCTACGCCGCGCCCGCGGAAAACAATCCAAAACGGCTTGACCAGGAACCGCGTAAGGAGAAAGAACTTCCTTAAGCCAACAAGCGCGGCGCCCCGGGCGGGATCATCTCGTTACAGGGGGCGGCATCATCCAGGAATCCCTGGGCGCAATCATCCCGTTATAGACGGGCGGCTTCGTCGGAATCGGCACTCCTCAACGCCAGCAGCCCTCAATTCCGCTATTTGGGCGTCCAGACCCGCCTTCTGGTCCATGGTGCTCGTCCTCGCGTAACCAATCAGCATCCACCGCCTCCGGTCTCATTGGAGTGGTAACTATAATGAGACACGTCTCAGAAGTCAAATACTATGTGTGTGAGACTAAGAAGGCACGTCGGAAGCAGTGACTCACATGGGCAGGGTCTACTGAGACAGACTGTGGCCGCTGCTTGTCGTGCGTCAAGCGCGGGAGGCTGTTGACACTCTCCAAATGCGGCTCGAAGATTCGAAGTTCTTCAGTGAAAGGCAATCTACGATAGCAATATCGAAAAATCGGCGGAGAGACATGAACGGAAATGACCTGCTGAATGAGTTCAGACATCGCATCCAGAAGCGAGAAAAAATGGCGAAGGTGACGGATACGGTCCTTGCCAAGGAGCTTGGACTTACACAGCCTGCCTTAACAAACTACAAGGGAAGAACGGTCACGCCGCGCCAGATAGCGGGTCTAATGGAGAAGTTTGCGAAGCGAGCGGAGAAGCGGCTCATTGACGAGACGCTCGTCCCGGTCGTCGAATTCCTACCGTTGACGGCAGTGAAGCACGGCGCTAAGTTACAGATATTCTCGACAACCGACGGGCATCCATATTTGAGAGGACTTAAAGACAAATTAGACGGTTCGCACGGCATTTATTTGTTTCACGATAGCCGAGGTAGAGCGATTTACGCTGGCAAGGCACAGAAGCAAACTTTGTGGACCGAAATAAACTTAGCGTTCAACCGAGACCGTGGCGAGGTCCAGAGTTTGAAGCGTGTTCGGCACCCGACTAATCGTATCCAATACAAAAGACACGATGAAATGAAGCGTCGGATCGTAAAAGAGGTGGTCTCTTTGCATCATATCGCTAGATATCTAAGTGTATATCAGGTACCAGATCGTTTCATTAGCAAGTTGGAGGCTCTCATAGTTCGGTCGTTTGCGAATGATCTGCTAAACGTTAGAATGGAAAGCATATGAAGGTCGCGGGCCTCAGTTCGGGCGTGCGAGCGGAAGCCTGAATCAAAAGTGGCGATGTCACTTGGGTTGAACTTCCAAATGCTGCGCCAAAGCGGCTTCGTTGATGGTTTGAAATTTCTCTCGCGCTCTACGATGCGCTGCTGTAGCAGAATCAAACAATGGAACCAACCTTAATTTCACACTGATGATGAGTTTCCAGATTGACTGCAAACGCTCAGCCGTGAAAGATTCTGCTACTACCAAAGAAGGTGAATGCTTAGGTCTTAGCGACGAGGCCATTGGAGTACGATTCCTCAGTGTACGTCCCCATGTTCCATGGACAACAAAGTTCCTGTCGTCTTTTAGAATTTCAACAATATCTAGATGTTCCCTGAGATAGTCTTGTAACAGCGGGTCAAAAGCTAAAGCGCTCAGGTTGCGCAGCATGGTAATCTTACCTGTGGCGCTCATCGTTGTGGTTATTGTTCGGCCAAATTCTATTGGCAAATCAAGGAAACACCAAATCAAATCATCGAGCGTACCTTCCAGTCTTGACCATTCAACGGTAATTCTTCCAATCCATTTCTCGTGACTTATCGGAATTGTGGGATCGCCCCAGTCCGTGGAGTCATATGGTTCGATTGGCGGCTTCTGGGGGCGTTTTACCATAACCGTGACCTCACAAGACCGTCTACTCTCTTGAAAAACCGAGGATAATATATGAAATAGCGAATCGATAGGAACAGGCCCACTTGGAGGAGAAACTATGAACG
Organism: uncultured Alphaproteobacteria bacterium; assembly: GCA_963765375.1. Classification (GTDB taxonomy): domain Bacteria; phylum Pseudomonadota; class Alphaproteobacteria; order Rhizobiales; family Beijerinckiaceae; genus Roseiarcus. The sequence continues at coordinate 21,662 of CAVXVZ010000003.1, forward strand.
TTCTGGACAAAATCAGAGCCTTAGACGATGAGCGTGCCAAACTCTTGGACGACGCGAAGAAGGAGGCATTGGAGGCGGCTCATAAGGCCGTTTCCGATTTGAATGAATTAGGCTTCAATTATAGACTCGTTGAGGGTCCCAGCACATCGACAGCAAGAAGGCCGCCTAGGGAGCGCTCCGACGGTGAGGCACGTCAAGCGAGAGATGTGCCTTGTCCAATCTGCGAGTTTAAAACCACCCCGCATCATGACGGTAGAGCACATCGCTCACAAGAACCAAAGAGGCCATTCACGGTCGAGGAACTGTCGGAAAAGGGGCTTACCCAGGTTGCCTGATTCCCTTCATAGCGCCGAGTCAACCGTTAGCCGAGAAACGCATTGGTCTGGGATCGCGTCGGTCAGATGCTCTCGATGCAATAAGCGGATAGCTCTGGTGGCGGAAAACCCTAAACCCACTTCAGTCTGTGGTTGTAGATAGATACTCGGCCACCCAAAATACGTGCGCCGCCGGGCGACAAGGCGGCGATGAACTAACATCATCTCTGAGGTCGGCGTCCTTCGCAATCCTAGGTCGCGGCGTCTAGCTACGCTTGTCCGCCTGCGAATTCCGATTTGTTCCGGCCACCTATTCCGATCAATAGCCGGCCACCCCGACGCGGCAGTCCTCGTCCGGCCTGTGGACTTGTGGACAAGGCGCTACGGCACTGAATTATTGCCGCTATCGGCGAGGGTTGCCTTGCCCACAAGTCCACAGGCGCAGCATCAGATAAAGTGGCCGGATTTAAATCGGAATAGGTGGCCGGTTGTGTCGGAATCCGCATCCGCCTGGGTCCTTTTCTATTTTGGCTCTAGCGGACCACTCAAACATGTCGTACTACAACGTCGTGATGGATGCAGGTGGCTAGCGGTTGATAGAGTAAGATCGCACTGACGGGTTGGAGGGCATCGTGCGTTTGGCGTTTGCGTTCTTAGCCTGCTGCTTTGCGCTGAACCGGGTGCTGGCCGCCGAAATCACGGCCACTCCCATACCGGATTTACTCGACACCGCTATGATCACCCTCAGCGGTGAAATCGAGAGCTCAGATACTGAGCAATTTAGGGCAGCGGTTGCGCCATACCCAAAGGCGATTGTCGCCTTTCAAAGCCCCGGCGGCAATCTGGTCGCAGGGATCGAGATCGGCACTCAAATCCGGCTACGGAATTATATGACCTTGGTGCCTACTGGAGTGCAATGTGCCTCAGCTTGCGCGTTGGCGTGGCTCGGCGGCACCAAACGACTGATGGGGACCGGAGCTCTGATAGGATTTCACGCGGCCTCTGTCCACGAGAACGGACAGGCGGTCGAAACCGGGGTCGGAAACGCTCTCCTCGGAGCTTATCTCGACAGGCTGGGCTTGCCTGATCGAGCGGTTGTGTTCGTAACGCAGGCCCATCCCGACGAGATCACATGGCTCACAATGGCCGATGCGGAGCGCGAAGGGATCGATGTTTCCCTCTTTACGGTACCGGGAGAAGGCCCCAACGGAGCTCCAGATTCAGTCGCCAACCCAGCTCCCTCGCCCCCTCAACCGAGTATTCCCTCCTCTGCGCCCCTTCCATCGACGACCCCAGTCCGTTGGTACCAAGGCATGGACGCGCCGGGTAACGATTTCGGGGCATGGATTTTTGGTGCCGCAAACGCCGACGACTGCCTGCGACTATGCATGCAAGATAGCGCCTGTGTCGGCGTCACCTACAATATCAGGCGTTCGGTCTGTATTCGAAAAAGCCGCATAGAGAATTTGATCAACGCCCGCGACACCGCCACCACGGGAGTGCTCACCGATCGCACCCCTGCACTGGATCGATCGGCGGGCATTGCCGTGCCGGGGGTCCGCCTTTACGAGAACATGGACGCTCCCGGCAACGACCGCGGTAGCTGGATTCGCGGTGTGAGCAGCGCCGACTGCGAAAGCATCTGTCTCGCCGATACCGGATGCGCCGGATATACCTACAATCGATTGAGAGCCACCTGCATTCCCAAAAGCGCCGTCACTAAACTCATAGGCTCGAACGAGCCGACCATGACCGGGATTGTTGAAGGCAGATAGGGAGCGGCCTGAGGAGTCCGGCGCAATTTCTGATATTTAATCGTTTGATCGGCCAATCGGGGTTCGCTGCGTCTGTTTCTATCTAGTGGTAGCTCAGTTCAGGACGAGAGCGTGCCTTTCGTTATCAATTGACCACGACCTGAACCGACTGAGGAAGCTCTGACCAAGGAGCAAAGAGCCGCTGACGGGTGCTATGCTCCCTATGACGTTCTCCAGAACCCTGTCGCCGATCTTAAGCGAGCGAATCGTGAACTGCTGCGAGGGAAGGGTCGAACCGTCCGCGAGGCGATAGGTCTGCTTTCCAAGAAAGTCCGCCTCGGTGATGGTCTCAGTCCGAAGAAGGACCATGACGACATCGGCTGGAATGCTAACGTCGGACGCTCCGCTATCGACAACGAATTTCAGCGTCAGTTGACCGTTGATAGTGACGGGCACCGCAAAAGTGCCTCCGTCTTCAACGAGTGGCACAAGAGTTGGTCCTGACGAGGCGGCGGGAGGTGGCGAGGACGGCACACCGGGGGCGGGCGCTGTAGGCAGCGGGGTGGTGGGCTGAATGGCGGGCGATTCGATACGGGGGCTAGGTCGAGGCCCTTCCAACTCGGACAAGGCGAGGGTGATATCTGGATCGCCCGGCTGCAACACGGCGTACTTGGTCAAATCGGAGATGGCGTCGTCAGTCCTTCCCAACTGTTTGTAGGTTAGACCCCTCTCTCGGTAGGCAGCAGTCCATTTTGTGTCCAGATCGAGGGCATGTGAGAAGTCCGATATGGCCTCATCGAATTTCGACTGGGACCGTAAGGTTTTTCCGCGGTCAATGAACAAACCACCATCCTCAGGGGAAATTCGAATGGCTCGGCTATAGTCCTCGACTGCGAGATCGTATTCGCCCATGTCGTTGTAGACATTGGCCCTACTACGAAATACGAAAGAATAAGTGGGCGCGAGCTGGATTGCCTTGTTTGCGTCACTCAAAGCCTCGTTGAACATCCTGCTCCGACGATAGGCGTTTTCACGATTATCATAATAGCCTGCGACATTCGGCTCGCGGGCTATCACGAAGCTGAAGTCGTCTATGGCCTCCCTGAATTGCCCGAGCTCAACTAACGCGAGACCACGTGTGTTGTATGCGGTCACGAGGGCCGGAACACCTCTCGAAACGGCGATGACATTGGAGCAGTGAGCAATTCTGTCGGCGGCGTCCTTCGAGTTCCGACATTCGTGCAATTCGGAAGAAGGGTCGGAAGAAGGAACGGCAGCTTCCGCATTCCAGCCGAAAGTCCGCTGCGCTGATTGCCTCAGCATCGGGACAGGAGCACCCGCCGCCTGATATGAGTTGAGCGCTTCGATCTGGCGTTGTCGGATACAAGCGATGTCGTACTGACACGCCTGCCTCAATCTCCAGAACGGTATGCCAATTTCGTCAGCGAACGCCCTTCCCCGAGTGGATTTGAGATAGGCGTAAGCTGCTGCTGCGACATCGTCCAACTCGGCAAGCTCAGGGTTCCGGCAAATTGCGACCTCGTCAGGGTAGCGAGCCTTGCTGCAATCAAAGCTCGGGCTCTGGGCGTTCGCCGTTTGAACCTGACCTGAGGCCCCCGCGCCGCGGTCGGGTGTACAGCACACGATCCACGCAGTTGCTCTGTTCCCACTAAGTGCCCAGCCCTCCTTTCCTGTTCCGACATCTCTAACAAACCACCAACCATCCGGGCGCTTTTCAATGACCTCAAGGAGTGTTCCGTTTGGCATCGCCTCTACCCTTGGGCCCTGTAGTGAAGATGGGGCGGTTCTGAGTGCCAAAAAGTCATCGGGCGGCGATGTGTTTGCAACGTAGTAATACGCCCTCGTGTCGGCTTTCGCAGAATACGGCAACCGCGTCACCGGAATACTTGAGCAGAGCGCCAAGAGCATCGTCGGAATGAACATCAGTCCCGACAACGGTTTCATAGCGACCTCTGCAACTAGACCCGCTCGTTCTAATAGCAACTGACGAACTCACGAAAAACCCAGCCAAGCGTCGTGCCGGTTGGGGAGCTTATTAGAACCCACGAGCGGCCATGTTCGTCGCTAGCGCCATCTTGAATAAACACGATCAGTCCGTTGCGAATTGATCCAACAACCGTTCCATTTGGAGTGTCTCGCAAGTTCAGAGGAGTTCCGGTAGGGTCTGTAACCCGACAGCGGTCGGACGCCACTGCCAATTGAGAGAATGCGATTGCTAAGATGGGCAGGATCAATAGGCGCACAGTTTTCCCCTTCATTGGTTGTATTCACCCTGATCAAGGGACCGAGCTTGTGTGCTGAAACGCACTATTGCACGGAGTAGGGACATACCTGTTCGTAGTTCTCCTTGAGCATTTGGGTGGCGTCAGGACTGCCTTCGCGCGCCTGCCGGACAACCTCAGCGCAGCGTGAGCGTGGTTTTTCCAAATATGTCCAAGATGCATTTCCTGCGCAAGCGCTGCAGAGTCAGATTTCCAGAAGTCTGTTGTCAATATCATCTCGGCGGAGTGCTTCCTTCGGGACCTTGGTCCTGACAACCACCAAAGGGTAGAAAACGTCGTCGTCGTCAGTGAAATTTGAAGTTTTGCCGACTTCACAGTCGGTCGCCTTATTGCGTCCGCCGGGTAACAATATCCTCAGTGAGAGCAAAAGACTGGGTATCCGCCACTTTTTGGGACACGATACTGAGCGATTGAATAGTCGTATTCGCCTCGGTGCAGCACCGCTTCCGGATTTTCGAGGGCACCTACATCCTTGACGACCAGCCCCCGGCAGATATCCGCGGCATCTGCTGTGATGGAGCTGATCAGAATAGACAAGAGAGCCGGGATCGCTGTGCGCATCTCGACCGCCTTTCAGCATGGAGCCATAAGCTTTGGAATCGACCCGAATTTTGATGCGTGACCCGACAGAAGCATACCACCGCTGGCTTTTATTCCAAAGGATTCTCGACTGCGTTGTATGGGATGGGTCAAACTATCCGAGGGATTGCTCAGGGGCCACGATCCTGCTTTTCGCCCTTCTCAAGATGGGATATAATCCCACTCCACGGAACACCCAGAGATGGCTGCGCTTTTGAGCCGCTACGACAGCGCACTCGGCTTAGAGGCTCTCTAAAGGCGGGGCTCTAGATGGTGGAAAATCGAGTATTCGAATACTGTGACGGTGACACCGTTTATCCGGTCACCGCAAGTAATATTAACGACTTGATTCGGCGCAATATTTTAACTCGGAGCTCGCTTGTTCGGCCTCACGGCGATTTCTTTGGGCGGTGGATTGCCGTAAAGGAGTTCAGAATTAGCGACTTATATTGTTGATGGCGAGGTGGGTGGCCAAAAGATCAAACAGCCAATAGCCAACGGGCTATCACCGGGTAGCTTGGACTCGATAGTACCCTTAAGAGCTGAAGCTTGGACCAAACTTGCTCAATCGTGGGCCACAATTCAAGAAGGAACCAGAAAATTCTCCAACGAATCCTCGTCTCCGCAACGGGCTGCCGTACCACAGGTCATAGAAGACCACTTCTTCAGGAATGGTATTGTCGGCGGTGCTCTAGCTGCGTTTGTCATTTGGATGTATATTTCAGGGAAACTTAAATTTTCTCTTCGGGCCTAGTTGTGACGGCCATCAGAAAGACATCGACGATATCCTGTTCTCCCATTGGGGCCTGGAGGCTTATCCCGTTGTCCCAGGTTCGTCTATATGTAGTGGATGCACCGGTTTGATGGGTTGGTTTGGGTCAGCGCCGAGCGCTGGCGGCGCACCGTCCTGTCGCATTCCGGTGGCGGTCTTGCGGCGGCGCGGCCTCCGCCTGATCGTTTGGACGCCCTTTCGAGGATTGTCTCGTTTGACGATGTCCCAGTAGCTCGCAGGCGCATGATGTGCGGCCAGCCCGAGCAAGGCTTCGAACGAAACGTGCCGGTGGAAGCGGCGATTGTAGCGAAAGACGAATTCATTGAGATAGGTGTCGACATGCGTGCGGCGCAGGCCATGATACGTGCCCAGGCCCCATCGCTTCATCAATGAGAAGGCTCGGTGGATCCAGGGCAAGACAACATGTCCCGACATTTTTCCGACAATGCGCGGATCGTGCCGGTAGTCGGTTAATCCAGGATAGGACGCGTGGCCGTCGGTGAGGAGCGTGGCTCCACGCTTCACGTTGGCTCTCACGAAAGCCTCGATCGACGCCGCGGAATTGTCGGCGATCATAGCGAGGCGTATTCGGCCGGAGCGCGTATCGAGATATTTGGCGTGCTTGCGTCGCGGCTTGGGCTGGTTGGTGTCGCGATCAATCACCTCGACGGCCCCGGCGACGAGGATTTTGCCGGCATTGTCGCGCTCGAAAAAGGCTTCGCCTTCGCGGAAGGGAATTTCCGCCTGATCGACTTCGACGACGCCCTCCAAGGGATCGCGATCCGGGTCGACCATCGACCGGCGCAATTTCTGCGTCAGCAGCCAAGCGGTCTTGTAAGTGACGCCGAGTTGATCCTCCAATTGCCGCGCCGACATGCCGTTGGAATGTGTCGCCATGAGATGTGCCGCCCAGAACCACGAGGTCAGCGGCAGCTTGGAACGATGCATCACCGTTCCCGCCGTGGCCGAAGTCTGTCGACCGCAATCGAGGCATTCGTATGTGTAAGCCCGGCTCTTCAGCGCCGCGGCGCGTTGCTCGCCACAGCCGGGACAGACAAAACCCTTCGACCAACGCCGCTTCAACAAAAAGGCGGCGCAGCTCGTCTCGTCGGGAAACGTCTCTTGAAACTGCGAAAGCGATCGGCCTTTGGCCATTGCGCGCCCCGTCGCGGTCGCCTCGAACAGCGACTCAACTACGCCCGCATACCACATCTAGGGCCACCTGGGACAGCGGGATAAGCATCGGGGCCTGCATGTGGCTTCTGTTACAGGAGTTGTGACTACCAGTCATCTCGATGGTGGCGGAGTTGCCTGTGAGGCAACTCTCACGTGGGGAGCGACAAATATTGCCATGGATCGGCAAGTTTCGCCTTCTGTCGGGAATGTGATTAACGCCATGTTGAATATAGTTGGTCCTGTTCGGGCCAGCTACACGTTGAGGCCAACCTCTAGCGGACAGTATTATCTTGAGATTGATACCAATTCCTTTAGGCGGCAATAACGCAATAACAACTGAATATGTAGAAATTAGAGTTGAAGGAAGAGTAGTCTCTTACTGAAGCCGCTTTGTCGCTGCAATCATTTGCACATGCCCCAATATTGCCTTTCGGAGCCTCAATCCGTTCCAACGATTCTATAAGAGCTTCACGGGTATTAACATCGCAAAGTTCCTTATCAAGAAACCACCAGTTGAAGGAACTGTATTCGATGACCGCTGGCTCATCGACGTGAAGAAGCTCATCCGTCAATTTGAAATATAGAAGACGACGTTCGAGGAGCAGCTTTTCAACAATTTCTACCGTGGACTTCGGCACACGGAATCCGACTGTGACTTCATCTTCAAGACTTTCCTTAGAGCGTGACATTCAATCCTCTTTATTATTAACTTAATATAATTCCTTTAATAGCGATGTAATTGTGATAAAACTATTTATTATTCCGTATTTTTATGGACGGACGTTTCGTCTTAGAGTAACTATGTCCCATGTCCGGGATGGATAAACTATAACGCGGTGGCCGTTCGACGAGTTGTGGGCGCTATATTATACAGATGCTTCTCTTCCCCCTCTCCTGAAGGCTTCCTTCTAATATAGATATAAGGGAACAGGTCTTTAAGGAGGGGAAGGAGGACGTATAGCGCCGATGGCTGTACGAACTGGCAGGTTCACCACGGCCTTTCCTGTACAGGATAAAGTTGAGCGCGTGGGGATCGATCCTGAAGTGTACTGAGAAATCCCTTCCAATGGTTCCGGGAGGCGATCACCACTGTCTTAGTATCCTTCTGAGATTGCCGAAATCCTCGATTTCTGCCAACCGCCTGATTGATTGATCTTGGCAGTAGTCCAAAAGGATGTTCTCATTTCCGAGCCATTGTCCTACAACATTCAATTCTTCATATTCCTCAGGGGCCATCAGAAACGGAGTGCGAGTCATTCAGAGCGGGCCGCGAGCGACTCCTTACCCACTGATAATAGATGTAATGTGCTTACGAGGTCCTCGGGATACCGGTCACAGGCCATTATCATTTTGCGACTTTATCGAAAGGACCAGAAACCTGCCTCTTTATGTGCGGATGGCCGCTTCACAGCGCAATGACGAAGAATACTTTTGGGGCTAGCGAGCTTTGACATCGGACTTTTCAATAAATAGCGTAATGGACAACGTCGTGTAGAGGAGTCAGGAAAGAGACAGAAATCGTTCTTGACAATGTTCCTCTAACGTGTTACAGTGGCTGGTTTGTGAACGGGTTCTCTCCTTACCGGGATTAAGTTTTCGATCCTATCGAGTGAAGGGGAATATATAAAATATATTAGGGTATCTACGGTTTCTGTTCCCTGAAGGCTAATGCAGACCAAATGCCAGATGAGAACCCGAGTCGATACTGGTAGACTTAAAAGACCAGAGATAACCTGCGGGAGCACTTACACTTCATGTGGTTCCGATCCCTCGACTGCTAAGAACTATAAGCTGAGAGACAGCCTCAAGACTATTAGGATTTCCTAATCCCCCCATTTCAATTATGGTTTTCCATAGGAGGGTAGTCTGGTCGACTTTACGGATACTCGAGGGTTATACGTAGGTTGCAAAATAGTTTCTACTCTTGTTAATTCCTATTAGGGAAATAATGTAACCCATGTAAGATTACGTTAACGTCCTTCAGGGAGGGAGGGTAGTCGGAACTCCATGATTGTATTTAGAGTATTCTGAAGAACAGAATACGATGCGTCCCACAATTTTAATCATTCAAGACTGAGTGCCACCAGAGGCCTTTCACGCAAATGGGTATATCAAAATGTTGTTCCTGTCGAAGGAAGACGCAACTTCCATTTGCCCAAAGAATTGTATGCCCTTCCAAGGAATCCATAAAGGGAGGCAACAAGCTAGGCTCCTGATGGGTTATTATCGGGCTGATTGCCGATTATAGAGTCGTCGGAGGATGTGCCGATCATTTTATTTAGTGATTTAAGGTTTTCTAGTTCCTAATAGTTATAAATCGCTACTTTTCTTGGGTCGTTGCAAATTATCTCTTGACACCGAAATAGCAATATGTTATGAACTGGACAACTGAAGGATCGAAAAAGTTGCTCCTTCCTTCAGCCCCAACCCCCTAAAAAAGGAGAAATCAAACAAAGGAAGGTATATCTATGTCCAATTTAAGAAACGAATGTGAAAAGTGAAATGTTAATCCCAATAGTTTCAACGGTGCTCAGGAACACTTTTCATCCGCACAGGAGCGTTTAGCCGAGCAGGGTACCTCTGACGGTGAACCTTCCACTTTTTTGAAACCGCTTGTGGAGTTCAACAGTGAACCAGAGGCAGCCTACAAAGTATGGCAGGAGAGCTTGGCTTATCTCCAAGAAGAGCTTGAGGGAATGCTCTAGTGGCACCGGGGAGTCGGCTTGCTGTTAAGAAAGGCCAGCCCTAGGCAAATATATTAAATGGATGAAATTAAAATAACGTGCTGCGGAGGTGGATGAAAATTCGCCTATGAGTAGCCAGCAAAAACCAATTACCGCGAAGGAGCTTCTAGCGAAGGGATGGAAACTCACACAACAGAGCATGGCTCTCGTTGGAATGTCTACTCCCGATTGCCTCTATTTTCAGATCGACGGCCGCAATCAGGCCCGCGCCACCCGGGTAGCCAAGCTCGACGACTTGGGGGAGGCAATCGCCGCCCTTGACGGAGATATCGGTCGCTTGGTCCGGGGAGAGCCAGCGCTGGTCTCCGAGGATACGGACATCGAACAGCTCCGCCGGAACAAGGCCGCACTGATCGAACTTCAGAAGCGTGCTAGGCGCAGCGGATGCCCAGGATCGACGACCGTCGTTGAGGCGTTATTCCCCGACATTCCGGTCAAGAGGAAGACTGCGAGTGAAAAGGCTGAGGACGAACAATGGCTCGCGATCCGAAAGGAGGCTGGGCTGAAGATCGACCCAGAAACCGCTGAGGTTGACTGGGTTTACGGACAGACCTTGGACCCCTACGGCGTTTGCGACGAATGGGAACTTCCTGAAGAATTCCACCAAGTCGGGCGCGAGTATTTTGCGCGTTCCCCCGGAAGCGACGTCTGGGTTAATTTCAGCGATTTGCCCGATGCTGTCCGAGAAAAGCTTTGGGCAAAGCATCGCTCGCGGATCACTTTCCCCGCAGGATTGGAGGAGGTGCTCGCCGGGGCGAATGATGACAGCCAATCCTCCACCCACTGATAGGAGAAGCTCATACAAGGAAAGGTATTTTTATGACTAAGTTAATATAAGAATTGCATGCGACAGAGATCATTTATAATGGCCAGAGCCACTAAAGGTTCTCAGAGTAGTAATTATTTTAAGAATATGCGGCGTCGTTAGCCGCTGCATTGCCAATTGTTTTAGCTAACATATTTTATATTAACATCTCGAAAGGAGAATTAGTGAAATGAATAGAATGCAAATAGTTGAATTGTTAAACTCAATGGGTGCCTTATTAATTCCTTTGAAAGATAAGATGCCAATTCCAAAGGGGTGGCAACAACTCACAGAGAGCCATCCCGAGGCATTGAAACCTAGCTCCGACAAAAACATAGGCGTGGTTTTGGGCCGAGCCTCAAACGGCCTCGTGGACATTGATATAGACAATATGGAGGCTCTAGCCCGCATTTCTCACGCGGGCGGGCAATTGGACGTCGGTTTCGGCGCGATTTGAAGGCCGGGTTTGTGCGGGCGTGACTGTGGGTGGCGCGGGCGCGCGGTGATTTTCGTCGATGGGGGGGATTGTTTCTCCGGTGGGCCGAGGGTTTGCCGAGCATTGTCGCGCCGCGGCGACGCGCGTCAGGTTGGCGAGGCGCGCGCGCTTGCGAGCCTTGCCGCGGCGAGGCGCCATTCCTGGGCGTTCGGGCAGGCCGAAGCGAAGGCGATCCTGACGCGCCGGGCGCTGATTTTGACGAGCGCGCCGAGCTTCAGCAGTTTCAGGCGGATCGTGCCGCAGGTCGCGCTCGCGAACGCAGTGTGGGCCAGGCCGATGCGGCGCAGCGCGCACAGGAGCGCATAGGCCGTCGCGGCGAGCCACAGCCGCAGCTGATTGGCGCGCAGGGTGGCTGTCGAGGTGCGGTCGGCGAAGAGATCGCCCTGGCACTCCTTGATCCGGTTCTCCATCTCGCCGCGCGCGCAATAGAGCTTTTCGTAAAGCGGCTTGGCGCGCCAGGCGTCGGCCTTGAGCGAGGTCACGAGAAAACGAGGATTGGCCTCGCCGCCCGTCCATTCGGCCTTGCCGATCACCCGGCGGCGGCGCGACCAGCTCTCCTTGGTCGACCATTCGAAGTCGCGAAACACCCGCGCCGGCTGGCCCTCGTTCGCCTGCGACATCGTCCGCGCCTCGCTCAAGGCGTCGGCGATGCGCGCCTCCAGCCGCGCGTTGCGCGCCAGGCCGAACACGTAGTCGACCGCGTTGGCCTCGCACCAGGCCATCAAGGCCTCGCGGGCGAAGCCGGAGTTGGCGCGCAGCACGATCTTCACCCGCGGCCAGCGCGCGCGGATTTGCTGGATAATGCGCGCCATCTCGTCTTGCGCCCCGGCGCTGCCGTCGATGTTTGAGGGCCGCAGCTTGGCGGCCAGAAGATGGCGGCCGCAGAAAACATAGAGCGGCAGGTAGCAATAGCAGTCGTAATAGCCGTGAAAGAACCGCCCCTCCTGATCGCCGTGCAACGGATCGTCGGTCGCATCGAGGTCGAGCACGATCTGACGCGGCGCCTTGGCGTGCGCGTCGAGAAACAGTTCGACAAACAGCCGCTCGATCGCCGCGCCATCGTGGCTGATCTTGTGATAGCGCGGCCTCTTGCCCGCGCCCGGCGCATGCTCCAGCCGGTTCAATGTGCTCTTGCCCGCCAGCGGCGACGGCTCATCGCCATCGCGCTCGAGCTTGCCCAGAAGCACGCCCAGAATCGGATCGCGACGCAAGTCGTCGTGGTCGTTGAGGTCCTCATAACCGAGCGCCAGGCCGAACACCCGCTGCCCGATCAGAGCCTTGAGCGCATGCACGGTGAAGAGCGGGCTGCGATGATCGCCGAAGCACGCGGTAAATCGATCGATGAGGCCGATCGCCTTGTCCGTCTCGCCCAGCAGCAAAGCCCCCGCGTCCGAGGACACCAGCCCGCCGTCGAAATCCGCCACAACCCGCCGCCCGCCAGCCCTTCCAAACTCCATCTCTGTCGGGCTACACTGCGTCAGCATCGGAGTCCCCTTCGAATCAGCGTAACTCGTTGATCGCAAAACAAGTTTAGCTGATTCTGGACCCCGATGCGCCACCCGCGTGAGAAATGCAGGCTAGCCCTTGCGGACGTCTTCCTACCAAAGACCGGAATGGAGTTCGGTCGAAAATCGAAGCCTCGAAGCCATCGGATTTATCGCTGCCAAAGTGGGGGGAAGACGAGGAGACTTCAGGGCCGCGATGGGGTCATCGTAGAACTCAGGGGCAACGGTGGCCAAACGATGTTTCCGCCATCCGTTCATCCCTCCGGTGAGCACGTCGAGTTCTCCAAGGCCGGTGAACCTGCTGAGGCGGATTGGAATGATCTCGAAGCTGATGTCATCGAGCTGGGGATTGCAACTGAGATATCACAGTTTTATCGAGAGGGAGGTCGGCATGAGATCGCTTATGCGCTTTCCGGCTTTCTCCGCCGCTGCAATTGGCCTCAGGTGCGAGCCGAGAGGTTCATTGGGAAGTTGGCGTCAGCCTTCGGAGACAATGACATCGATGATCGTCTGCAAGCTGCCAGGGACGCTTACGCCGCGACAAATCCAATCGGAAGGAACAAACTTAGCGATCTGACCGACGAAAATTTTGTGGCCTCGGCATCGAAGTGGGCTGGGTATCACGAAAGTGTCACTCGTTCACAGGGTGCCCGTCTCGGCAACCTAGAGAGCGAGGCAGACTGCGCCCATGAATTTGTCACCGAGTACATGGACCGTGTGATTTTCGATGATTTGGTCCAGCAATTTTATCTCAAAAGATATGGCGTTTATGTGCCCGTTAGCTCTGATGTCATACGTGGTCTAGTTCAGGACATGCCCGACACTCTAGTCTCAAAATTTCCTGCAAGCAGTTTGAAGAAATTCAAGTCGGCCACTGGCGTCGGAGGCATCGTCAATCTGGCTCGTCCCCAGTTCATAAGGGACGCTCGATCCTTTGATACGGACCATACGCTTCTCGGTGTACAAAACGGCGTTCTGGATTTGAGGTCGAACACGCTTCTGACGGACCCTTCCTCAATCGTGACCAAACGAGCTCTAGTCAAGTTCAATCCCGAGGCCGACTGTCCCACTTTCAAAGCCTTTTTCAATGAGATTATGGGGAACGATAAGGAATTGATCGGCTATGTCAGGCGGGTTCTGGGCTACTGTATTACCGGCCATACGGGTGAGCAGGCATGTTTCATCGCAATCGGGTCCGGGGCCAATGGTAAGTCAACGCTGTTCTCCGTGGTGCACAAGGTTCTCGGCGACTATGCCGGGGACACTCCGATGCAGACCTTGATGCAAAGTAGGTATGGGGATCAGAACACCTACGACCTTGCGGCCCTTGAGGGGAGGCGTTTGGTGATCGCTCAGGAGGGGGAAGCAAGTTCAAAATTGGCCGAAGCCAAACTCAAATCTATGACCGGCGGAGACCCAATCCCCTGCCGTCCAATTTACGGAAAACCAAAGACCTACGATCCAAGATTTAAGATTGTGCTGGTAACCAATGAATTGCCAAAGATCGACGGTGTTGATGAGGCGATCTGGAGACGCATCAAGGTTATTCCATTTAACGTGACCATTCCGAAGGATGAGAGAGACCCATATCTCAAGGAGAAATTACTCGCGGAGAAAGAGGGCGTCTTGAACTTCCTCATCGAGTGTTTTCAGGAGTATGAGGCCGCTCAAGCGAAGAGCAGGGGTAGTGGTCTTTTGGAGCCTGAGGTTGTAACGAAGGAAATTCAAAACTACCGAGCGGAGACAGACAGCGTGGGCATGTTCATAAAGTCCAAATGCATTGAGGGCAAAGACAAGTCATCATTCAGCAAGCATTTGTATAAGGCATACTGCGATTGGTGCGGTGAAGCTGGTATCGACGAACCTCTCTCCTCCGCGCACTTCGGTCGTAATCTGAGCAGGAAGGGATATACACCATATAAGACCTCCACAGGGAATGGCTGGAAGGGGCTTGAATATAATAACCTCGATGAAACATGTCCGTACTTTGGTAAAGTCCAAGACACCAGCAAGTTCCGTCGTGATCAGTTGGCCGATCTCTTGTTGGACCAAGCCTTATAGGAAAATCACTGTACAGGTTGTTATGGATGCAGTGGAGGCATATTCCAACAATACTCCATAACGGAGTAACTCATATGGGGATAGGAATTCCCTCCATTGCCTCCATTGTACCATATAACTTATCCAATCACTTTACCTTCCTTCTATTTTTCCACAAGTTAAGCTAAGCTAACGGTCAAGCCCCATCAACCCTCTTGAGTCTCTCAAGCTGAATCTCTTCAAAGTCAAACAATAATAAATAGAGTTAAGCTAAACGAATCGTCTTTAAGCTAATTATATTGTAACGAGAGGGTGTCAATGATAGGTCTGAGAGAAACCGATGAGGAAGAAGTCACTGTTGGATTTCGAGTTGCTGAATATTTAATAGAGGTTGTCGATATCCTATGCGAGCATGAGGATTTGAATCGAAGCCAATTCTTTCGTAGAGCTTTTGATGCGTATCAACCTCTTAGAAGTGCTATTGATGAATTTGAAAAAGAAATGCTGTTCGCCGAGGAGAAGCAGCAAGACATTTAATGATAAACGTAGAAATGATGAGGGACGAAGGTGGAGAGGACTACAAATGTATCGCATAGATGCACATTTAGCTTGACAACAATTTTATAATATGCTATTACTGGACATATTCGATGTATTGGACTGCCAATCGTGGTGATTAGGAGCGATATGTGCGATTGATTAAAAGGAGAAATGCTAAATGGATAGGAATTCAGTTATTAAATTGATGCGAGGCTACGGCGCATTTTTTGCCGCTCGACCCGGCGATCGGCCCTACCATGCCAACTACGAAAAACTAGCTAGTGTGTATGGGGAAACTCCAAATTTGGGGATGGTGCTTGGTGAGGAATCGAATGGTCTTGTCGCTGTGACGCTCCACCACCACGCCTCTCCAAGGGCTGCTGACCTCTTTTTACCCCAGACCGGGTTGATTTTTGGCACTCTATCCAGACCAAGAAGTCATCGCATTTATCGTTGTGAAGGCGAACTTTGTTCGAATCGCACTTTTGGGCATGGCAAGAGCCCAAGCGTCGAATTGCGCGGCGAAGGTCGATATCTACTCCTTCCCTCTTCAGAACCCGTTTCAGGAGAGACGTTGGAATATTTCGAGACGGGGTCTCCTGGTGAGATTTCTCGAGAAGAATTGCGGAAAGCCGTTACCTTGTTGTACGAATTTTGCGATTGTGGACGGGAATATTCAGGAAGACTTGGGGAGTATCGTCGAGTATTAACCGCCAGAACCTGGGATTTTAGTAAAGACGAAATAGACAGGTATTTGTCAACATGTGAGCAATATTTTGCCGATGACGACCCATATTGGCGCAGTGCATCAAATGGAAACGCAGAGGAACTTGAAGGAATGGAGATCAGGGAGTGGCTGGCAATTCGGAGGGAAGAGGCCCTAAAGATTGATCCAGAAAATGTTGAGATGTGTCGACATTATAGATATAATGGTGACCCATACTTTGTCGACCCCAATTGTCCGGAAGAATGGTGTTATCTTGACAAGGCGTATTTCGTGAGTACTCATGGGTCAGAAATGTGGGTGTGGGACGGCGATCTCCCTGAAGAAACAAGAAAAAGGATTTGGAACAGACCCTTGAAGCCCGTTTCATCCCCAGCGGTTACCGACTTGGAAATTCCTTTTTGATGGTTCTAGCCTCCAGAGGTTCGGCCATGCTCGACAGGTCTATCGTACTTTCCTGGTCAGCAGCGATTTGACTGCCTCACTAACCCTGATTGGGTTGAATGACCAGGCCGGGGTTCAAAGGCGGCGGGCCTTCTAAGGATAATGATGCGATTTGCGAGGGGCTTCGTCAACCTTCCCTTGGGCGCGATCAGACACCGTAAGTCAGGTCCCGCCAATTAAATCGTCGGGGAGGTTCTCGGGTCCTTGGCAATGATGTTCCGGTTCCTGAGGCAACTTTGACCGATTGGGTTTTCGGAGGCTACGAGAAGGTGTGTCGCACATCTCCCCCCTGTCCAGAAAGGTTCTGAGAGGCTCTACGGCCATCGCTAAGAGGCTGAGAGTCGCGAAGGAGGCCAAAAAAGAGCTGTCGGGGGTCCAGCTGGTCTCCTTACGACGCAGGGGTTTCCATCATCGACCAACAGGCGAAAGTCTGGAAAGCCTAAGGCAAGGGCAATATCTAAGAAACGAGAACATCCTTTTGGACTGCTGCCAAGATCAAATCAATCAGGCAGTTGGCAGAAATCGTGGATTTAGGCAATCTCAGAAGGATACCAAGACAGTGGCAATTGCTGATTCCGACGGAAGCCGCCACCTTTAACGAGATGATGTCGCCACTCATAACGAGATGATTGCGCCACCTGCAACGGGATGATCCCGCCAGGGTGGGCGTCTCGCTGGCCAGATTTAAGGTCGCTTCTTTGGGCCACCAAGGGAGCACCGATGCCAGCCGAGAGAGTCGCCATGCGCGATGTACGCGTGATCATTCGCCTTAAATATTTGTCTTCGCTCACGACGAGCGAGATTGCCCGGCGTCTTGGGTTGGCGCGTTCGACGGTGCGGGAGACCTTGAGCCGTTTCGAGAGTTCGGACTTGATCTGGCCGCTACCCGAGGGCCTGAGCGACGAAGGGTTGGAAGCTGCGCTTTACGCCAACCGGCGCAGTAAACGGGGTCATCGGCGCCATGCCGAACCGGACTGGCCGGCGGTTCATCGGGAGATGAAACGCAAGCACGTCACCCTGCTGATCGTTTGGGACGTGCGGCGCGACAATCTGGATGAGAATCGCGCGACAATCAGGATGAGAATACGCCGCCGCGGGGATAGCGAAGGAAGGGCGTAGCCCGACCGTAGATATCCCCGCGGCGGCGGCGAGCGCCCAAGTGGCCTCGTCTGGCGGTCACGGCGGCTGGGTTAGGGATCGGCCTTCTCTTGTCGAGAGGACCGACTTCTTGCCCGGCCGACACGTCACCGATCGTCAGATGAGGCTATTCATGAACTTGCGTCGCAACCATTCGCCGGCGATTGCCGGCGCGAAAGCCGGATTCAGCACGGCCGCCGCCTACCGTATTGAAAAGGATCCTCGGCTTCCCAGCCAAAAGAAGGCGCGTCGAGAACGACGTCGAGCCGATCCCTTCGCCGATGTCTGGGACAATGAAGTCGTCCCGATGTTGAAGGCCGCGCCCGGACTGAGACCGATTGCCGTCTTCGGAGAACTCTGCCGTCGGCATCCAGACCTGGGCGACGGAACGCGGCGGACCCTCGAGCGCCGCATCCGGGCTTGGCGGGCGGTGAACGGTCCGGATCGGGAGGTCATCTTTCGCCAGGAGCATCCTCCGGGCCGGATGGGACTGTCGGACTTCACGGAAGTGGCCGATCTCGGCGTCACCATTGCCGGCGAGCTTCTCGACTGCCGACTTTATCACTTCCGCTTGCCCTTTTCCGGCTTCGAGCACGCCCATGTCGTGCTCGGCGGTGAAAGTTTCGTCGCGCTGGCGGAAGGGCTACAGAACGCCCTCTGGGCGCTGGGCGGCGTTCCCGAGCAACATCGCAGCGACAGTCTCTCGGCGGCCTTCCGTAATCTGGGCGCCGACGCCAAGGAGGATTTGACGAAGCGCTACGAAGCGTTCTGCGCCCATTACGGCATGACGCCGACCCGCAACAATCCAGGCGTCAGCCACGAGAACGGCTCGATCGAGAGCGCCCACGGCCATCTCAAGAGAGCGCTCGCCGACGCCCTGTTGCTGCGCGCCTCGCGAGATTTTGACGATCTCACCGCATGGCGGGGCTTCGTCGACGACATCGTTGGCCGCGGCAACCTCCGCAACGCCAAGCGCATCGATCAAGAGCGAATGGCGTTGAACAAGCTGCCGGTCCGCAAGACCGCTGACTACGAGGAGGTCAACGTCGACGTCACCAGCTCCAGCGCCTTCACGCTGCGCAAGGTGTTCTACTCGGTTCCCTCGCGACTGATCGGCCATCGGCTGCGGGTGCGCCTTTATGACGATCGGCTCGAATGTTTCCAGGGCTCGACGCCCATCGTCGTCTTGCGACGCGGTCGGCCCCGGCCGAACGGCAAACATGGTCATGTCGTCGACTACCGTCACGTCATCCATTCCCTGCGCCGCAAGCCCATGGCGCTGCTCAATCTGGTCTATCGCGATCAACTCTTCCCCCGCCGAGCCTTCGCCCTGGCGTTCGACGCCTTGCTCGCCGGTCTCGGTGAGAGACCAGCTTGCCGCGCCATGGTCGGGATTCTCGCGCTCGCGTTCGAGCGCTCCTGCGAGGCCGAACTCGCCCTCGCGTTGCAAGCGGCTCTCGACGACGGCGTCCTTCCCGATCTCGCTGCGCTGATCGAACGCTTCCGGCCAAAGGACGCCGCATTGCCCGTCGTCGTCGTCAGGCTGCCATCCCTCGCCATCTACGATCAGATCGCGACAAGCGTTGGAGAAGCGGCATGAAGGCGACCGACAAGATCGACGCCGCCCGCATCGACCTGCTGCTTGGCGAGTTGCGACTGCCCGGCATCAAGCTGATCTGGGCCGCCCTGGCGGCGACCGCCGACAAGGAAGGCTGGCCCGCCGCCCGCTTCCTGGCGGCCCTCGCCGAACAGGAGATGGTGGAGCGAAACCGCCGTCGCTTCGAACGGCATCTGGAGGAAGCGCGATTGCCGCCGGGAAAGACCCTCGACACGTTCGACTTCACCGCAGTGCCTATGATCTCGAAGGCGCAGGTGCAGGTGCTCGCCGCCGGCGACGCCTGGCTCGAAAAGGGAGCCAATCTTTTGTGCTTCGGGCCGCCCGGCGTCGGGAAATCCCATCTCGCGGCGGCGCTCGGTTTGGCCTTGATCGAAAAGGGTTGGCGCGTTCTGTTCACCCGGACCACCGACCTTGTGCAAAAGCTTCAGATCGCACGCCGCGATCTTGCCCTCGAAGCCGCGATCGCCAAACTCGACAAATATCATCTGCTGGTCCTCGACGATCTCGCCTATGTCACCAAGGACCAGGCGGAGACGAGCGTTCTGTTCGAACTGATCAGCGCGCGATACGAGCGCCGATCCATGCTCATCACCGCCAACCAGCCCTTCGGCGAATGGGGAAAAATCTTCTCCGATCAAGCCATGACGCTCGCGGCCATCGATCGTATCGTGCATCACGCCACGATCCTCGAAATGAACGTCGACAGCTATCGGCGAAAGGAAGCCGCCGACAACGCCCGTGGACCCGGACGCCCGCCGACGCGCGCGACAATCAAGGGATCATCCTGATTGTCGCTCCGCGACAATCAAACCATCTCTCGACAAAATAGCGCTTGCGTTATCGCCGCGCCGCGACAATCATCACCTCGCCGCGACCGCCAAAATGGCCATCCTGATTGTCGCTGCTTTCCATCCAGATTGTCGCGCTACAGGGACGAGTATATTGCGCAGAACCCAGGCGGCTACAGCTATTCGCGGTTCTGCGAACTTTATCGAGCCTTCGAGACAAAATTGTCGCCGACGATGCGCCAGACGCATGCGGCGGGCGAACGATTGTTTGTCGATTACGCCGGCGATGGCGTTCCAGTCCTGATTGATCGGCTGACGGGCGAGATTCGCAAGGCGCAGATATTCGTCGCGGTGCTCGGCGCATCGAGCTTCACCTTTGCCTGGGCAAGCTGGACGCAGACGCTTCCCGATTGGATCGTCGCCCACGTGCATGCTTTCGCGGCGATCGGCGGCGTTCCCCATTTGCTCGTGCCGGACAATACCAGGACCGCCGTCATAAAGGCCTGCTTCTATGACCCTCTGGTCAATCGCACCTATGCCGAAATGGCGGCCCATTACGACACCGCCATCCTGCCGGCGCGCCCGAGAAAACCTCGCGACAAGGCGAAAGTCGAACAAGCGGTGCTGATTGTCGAGCGCTGGCTGCTCGGGCGGTTGCGTCACCGCATCTTCATCAGCCTGGCTGAGGTCAACGAAGCCATCGGCGAGTTGCTCAAGCATCTGAACGAAGAACGACCCATCCGGAGGCTCGGCGTGACTCGCCGGCAATTGCTGGAGGAGATCGACCGTCCGGCGCTCAAGTCTCTGCCGGCCGAGCCCTATGTCTTCAGCGAATGGCGCGTCTGTCGGGTCGGCATCGATTATCACGTCGACGCCGGCTCTCACTATTACAGCGTTCCCTATCGCTTCGCCCGCGCCGAGGTGGACGTCCGGATGACCGCCAGGACGGTCGAGATTTTCCTCAAAGGCGAGCGGATCGCCGCGCATTTGCGCATCAGCGGCAATCGCAAACATACGACGATCCCCGAACACATGCCGTCCTCCCACCGCCGCTATGCGGGCTGGACGATCGACCGCATCCGCCAGGACGCGCGCGCGATCGGACCGGCGACTGCGGCGCTCTGCGAGCAGATTCTCGAGCATAGACCGCATCCGGAACAGGGCTACCGGGCGTGTCTAGGGATCGTCCGCCTATCCGGTCCCTATGGCGTCGGACGCGTCGAAGCGGCGGCGGAACGCGCCATTGATATCGGCGCGCGCACCTATGGCTCCGTCAAGTCCATCCTCGACAACAATCTTGATCGGCGCCCCGCGCAAAAGCGCGCCGCGGACGGAACGCCGATCCTGCATCCCAATATCCGTGGCCCGCGCTATTACAATTAGGAGAAGCGATCTTGCTCAAACATCCGACCCTCGATCAACTTTACGCCCTCGGCCTCCAGGGCATGGCCAAGGGCTTTGCGGAAATCGGCGCCGAGGCCGACAATCTCGACAAACGCGAATGGCTCGGGCTTCTGCTCGATCGCGAGGCGTCATGGCGTCAGGATAAGAGGTTCGCGGCGCGACTGCGCTACGCCAAATTGCGCCAGCAAGCCTGCGCCGAAGATGTCG
Source organism: uncultured Alphaproteobacteria bacterium (assembly GCA_963765375.1). GTDB lineage: Bacteria > Pseudomonadota > Alphaproteobacteria > Rhizobiales > Beijerinckiaceae > Roseiarcus. The sequence continues at coordinate 43,012 of CAVXVZ010000003.1, forward strand.
ATTATCGAAGCCCGCGCGGCCTCGATCGGCCCCTGTTCCAAAAGCTCGTCGAGGGGCATTGGATCGAGGCCCACGAAAACTTGGCCCTCGTTGGCCCGACCGGCGTCGGCAAGTCATGGCTCGCTTCAGCGCTTGGCCACAAGGCCTGCCGCGATAATCGCTCGGTGCTCTATCACCGCATCCCAAAGCTCTTCGAAGATCTCGCCCTGGCGCGCGGCGATGGCCGTCATCCGCGCCTCCTGCGTGCGCTCGGCCGCGCCGACCTTCTCATTCTCGACGATTGGGGTTTGGAGCCCCTCGACGCCGGCGCCCGGCATGATCTTCTGGAAATCCTCGAGGAGCGATACGGCCGCCGCTCGACCATCGTCACATCCCAACTCCCCGTGGACCGCTGGCATCACGTCGTCAACGACCCGACCTACGCCGATGCGATCCTCGACCGTCTCGTTCACAACGCCCATCGGATCGAACTGGCTGGCGAAAGCTTGCGACGCGTCCGGCCAAGTCGTGAAAAAATTGCAGATGAAAACTTGACCAGACAACAGCCCAAGCGCCAATAATCGAAGCGCCAGCGAGCCCGCTCCACCCCGGCGGCATCATTCCGTTACAGGTGGCGGCATCATCTCGTTACAACATGGCGCTTTCGTCGGAATCCGCAATCACCTCCCTGAACCACTGGAAAGGATTTGTCAACAAACTTCAGGATCGATCCCCACGCACTCAACTTTATCCAGTAGAGGAAAGGCCATGGTAGGGTCTTGGGAATTCAATTGGCTTATGATTTATCTGGCTTCCGGCGCAGTATCCTCCCCCTGAAGGACCCTTCCCTTATATAATATTAGAAGGAGGCCTTCAGGGAAGGGAAGAAGGGCATCTGTATGGTACAGTGCAGATAACGCTTTACAACCATATTCTATCACTATCCACGCAACACTCGATGCCAAGTGCTTACAGTCATAAAAATATGAAAACGATAAATAGTTATAACGCAACAGAACCTGTTGTAAATGGATTGTGGCTGGGAATATTCTAAATGATAAACGTTAGAGAACCAAATGATAAGGAGACGACCGTTGGATTTCGACTACCGCAGTACGTCGTTGAACTCATTGATATTCTTTGCCGTAGTGAGGATTTGAATAGGAGTCAATTCCTTCGAAGGGCGTTGGACGCTTATGAGCCAATGAGAAGTGCCCTTGCGGAATTCGAAGCAGAAACACAACGGTATGAAGAGCGGCACGCAGGAGATTGAATGATAACCACAAACATAAAAGAAGGGAGATGAGATTGAAGACACTAAGAGAGATTTTAAAAACAGCACCGATAAAGCCCAAAGAGACAGCGAGGAAAAGGTCTCATCTGAATGAGAATGTCGATGACGATGGAGCCATTTCCTCCGAATTTGTCTATATCTCTCGTTTTGATCAGTGTTACGAAAATCAGAGAGTAATTGAACAAATCAAGAAGGACATCATGGCTATAAGTAAATGGGCCGACGTGGCAGTCTCGGTTATTGCGATCAGCGAAGACTGAGGAGGTTCTGATCAGGCTCCAATCTATTAGAATTTCAGGAAGGCAGCCGGATACCTCCGTTTCTGATTATATCCATTCCGTGCGATTGGCCGACTTGAAGCAGTAACCCCTAAAGTAAGGTGGCAATAACTGGATGAGCAAGCTGAAACCTTTGTGAATTCTTAGGGAGGAGGCAACGGCGATAATGACGATTAAGCCCTCAGCGAGAGTCCGCAATCATCACGCTCTCTCAAAGAATATTAAGGTGATTTGATTCGACGGAAGGCCATAAGCTTGAGAAGGTTCATTCGGTGTTCACCGATGCCGCCTAGAATGGCGGAATATCCGCTTTTTTTGCTCTGGTCAGCACGGAGCAGGCCCTTCCGGGAACCGGGGAAATCCTATGTCTGAGTTTCGTAACCATGCCTCGTCCATACCTGCCGTCGTTCGTCATGGAGATCGTCGGGCCGAATTGAGCCAACAGGCCGACCTGATGCTCGTCCGTTATCCAGCCTACATTAGGGAAGAAATCACCGATCTCCTGCGTGTTCTTGCTGAGAAGCCGAGAGAGGCAGTCAAGGTTCGGTAGCTGCCAGAGGTCCTACGGCATTGTTAGGACCGAGCCACGACGCCTCCGATCAACAGGCGTTGACCCTCCTGCGGAGTGCTGTGGGGCGGGACGCTCAGAATTCTCGGCGATAATTTCGCTTGTTCGTTCATCCACAACGCTATCGAAGCAAATTTTCTGCCCCTCCTTGAGTTCCACCCACCCGGCTTGTTGGACCGATTTGATGTGAACATACACATCAAATCCCCCGTCAACCGGCTTTATAAAACCATAGCCTTTCTGGGTATTGAACCATTTTACGATGCCCGTTCTCATGGCTCCTCCCTCGTCGTTCTCCGCCAAACCAACGGAAACCATCACTCCGCCATTTAGCAACCGACTTTGTGACGAAATTTTGCCGGACAAAAGTTACAAAATATTCTCGTTCCGCCCGTGGAATTTCGCTCCACTACGAGCCATGTCGGATGTCAAGCAATCGGCCCAAATTTAGCGCATTTCTTCCTCCGAGCTGCACTGGGATACGCTCAAAAAACTACGAGGGCTGTCCCCGGGACATCAGTGTTCAGTTCCATTAGCCTTTCTTCCAAGGCCGAGCTTTTTCGCCAGTGCCGACCTCGCCGCTGCGTAATTTGGGGCAACCATCGGATAGCTCTGGGGAAGCCCCCACTTTTGGCGGTATTGCTCTGGCGTCAGGCCGTGGGATTTGAGATGTCTACGGAGGGACTTAAATCTCTTCCCATCATCCAAGCAGATCAGATACTCCGGCGTAATGGACCTGCAAATCGACACTGCTGGCACGAGAGCCACAGGCTCTGGAACCGCTTCCACAGCACCAAGGCTTGTGAGAGCCATGTGAACCGACTGGATCAAGGCAGGCAGACCACCTGGAGGGACAGAATTATATGAAACGTATGCGGCGACAATATCGGCTGACAAAGAGACTTTGTCTGATTGGGCAGGGTTCGAACTTGGCATTGTTTGGCCTTCCTCAAAGATAATTCCTAGCAATTTTGATATCATGAGGATTAGACCAATTCAAGTCAATCTTTACAGATGGACGTTGCTCCGCAGCAATAGACCACGCGATCCTGAGGGGCGGGAATCGCTGCCTTCTCGACGGCCAGCCAACCGAAACAGCGGAATTGCGAGACCAATTCCGCTTGCTCGGCTAATAACACGCTACGCTGCCTTTCGAGTAGACATCCACCCATTAACTTCCGAAAGCTTATAGGCCCTTGCTGATGGAGATAGTTTATATTTCCGAGGGAATGTCCCATCTCTCTCCATACGATAACGGGTAGATCGTGATAAACCGGTAATGTTAAGGCATTCACCTTCCCGAATAAATCTATCAGAATTCTTTTGATCCATAATTCACCTTTATTTTATGACGTGTTCCTTTCGAGTTACGTCCGTTGAAAACGCCGTTAGTGGCAGGTTAAGCGAGGCTTGTTGTGGCAAGCGACGCAATCGCGTGGAGGCCGATCAGTTTAATGAAAGACCTTGCGATCCATTGTGATTGTACACAGATTATAAAATTAGGTCAAGACTTATTTGTTTAATGAAATAAAGTGGTGCAAAGATATCACAAGCAGGTGGTCACTTTTGTCGGGCCACAAACGAAAGTGGCCCAGGCCTCCATGATTGGCCGCCGTTGTTCAAGCAGATCGGTCTTCCTGTATGCTGCAATGACAGGGTTTCGTTCGGTATGAGCTAAACACTGCTCTAGTAAATTCTCCGGGTAACCATTTTCTGCCCCCCAAACCCGAAAGCTCGATCTGAAACCATGGACAACGGCGGTGCGGCCTTTGGTGTCGCTTAACACTTTGTGATCGCGCAGGAATTTGGAAAGCGTATTATCGGAGAACACCTTCCCTCGGGGAGAAGGAAACACCAATTTCTCGTGAAGTCCCAGAGAATTTTGTCCGTTCAGAATTTCTATCATACGGGGGGACAATGGGACTCGATGTGCGATTCTTGCCTTCATGTTCTCCGCTGGCACGGTCCAGACCTTGCTTTCCAGATCAATCTCGTCCCACTGCATCATCCTGACCTCTCCCGACCGAGCTGCCGAGAGAATTAGGAATTCCATGGCCTCTCGGCACGTTCCCGAAGTGTCGTCGTGGAGAATGGTTTTGACGAACGCCGGGATGTCCTGCCACGGCATTGAGGGTTGGTGCGTAGTTCGGATTTTCACGCCGGGCATTTTCGGGAGTAGACGCTCGACGACCGTGCACGGATTGCCGGTGATTAGACCTTGGGCCATGCACCAATCCATGACAGCCTTGCACCGTTGTTTTACACGGACAGCAGTCTCAGGCAGCTTGAGCCAGATTGGATCGAGAACCTTACGAAAATCCTCCACCACCAATGAATCGACTGGCCTGCTGCCAGTGAGAGGAAAGACGTACATCTCAAAACTGGTAATCCAGCTTCGGCTGTGTCGCTGGCTCCATCCCGATTTTTGTTGATCGTGCATTTGACGGGACGCTTGCTCGAAGGTCATTCCTCGAGCGGGAGTTTTTCGCTTCTCCCGGGCGTCTATCGGGTCTTCCGCTCTGGAAATCATTTGCCGAGCCTCAGCGGCTAGGCGTCGAGCCTCGGCAATCGGAACCTCTGGGTAGACTCCCAAGCCCATGTCTCGTCGCTTCTCCCTTACGGGCGACGCGAAACGAAGGTTCCAATGACCTCGACCCTTCCTGGCCGTTGGCTGCAACGTCAGGCCAGTTACTGTTCCATCAGCAAGATTCTTGTCACCCGGCTTGATCGTTCGAGCCTTGGCATCGGTCAAAGGCCTATGCGCTTTCCCCACATTCAGCCCCACAAAAAGTTGCAACTGCACGAACCGTCATGACACAAGGTGAAAAAAGAAGTCAATTAAGACAATAAATAAGCGAGCAAGGTGAAGGGTCATGAAACGGGTTGAAACACATCAATGGTAGATGCCCCCGCAACCAGTCTCAAGCGCCTTCTCGCGGCGTCGCCCGCAAATGGCATATTAGGGCCAATCAAAGGGCGTAATCGCCCGATCAAGCCCGGTTTTCCAGCCTAAATGTGATACATCAGCGTCAATTCGCCGCCGGGGGAGAGCGCGCGCATGTCCGCGAGGGTGCGGCGATCGAGCACGCTCGCAATGGCGTCGCGCGCCGCGACCATGATCAGCCGGACCGGGCAGGTTTCAAGGTCGCCGCAATCGTCGCATGGTCGATACGCCGTAACCGAAGCGCATGAAATAGGGGCAAGCGGGCCATCGAGGGCGCGCACGATGGCGCCGATTCGAATCTCATGCGCCGGCCGGGCGAGCGCATAGCCGCCGCCTTTGCCCTTCTTGGAGTAGACTAGGCCCGCATGGCGCAACTCCGTCAGGATGTGATCGAGGAATTTTTTCGAAATCGAATTGGTTTCGGCGATATCCGCAGCCTGGGCGACCTCGTCCGGCGCGAGCCCGGCGAGATGCACCATGGCCTTGAGGCCGTATTTTCCCTTCTTGGTCAGCACGAAGTGGTCCTCGAGGACTGGCGGAGCGCGTCGGCGCGCTCTCGCGAGCTAAGAGAACTCCTTATGGATAAAAGTCTATAGGCATTATGTGGCCAAGGGTTTCGGCGGATTCGAGCTGCGAATCGGCAGCCGGTGCGCCAGGGCTTCCGACCGGGCGCTCGGAGACATGGTTGCGCTGGCAGTCGGGCTGCCCGACGGCTGGGGAGGCGTGCAATTTTCTTGCGTAAATCAGAATCGTATGCTATACATTTCCTATTGTCAGAATCCAACCTGCGTCTCGCGAGATGACCGGCTTCGGGGAGAAAAAGGAGAGGGAATTTTTTATTGCTTAAATCGCGTGCAACCCCTTGAAAAGTCCTGATTCGGAAAAATAAAAGAAAGCAAATGCAAGCATTTTCATTTTCGTGAGCTTTTGGGAGCTTGCGTCTTGCTTGCGGCTATTTTTTGCCCGAGCACGCGTGGACTGCTTCGTCCCGGCGATCGCTGACTTGCCTCGCCAGGCGTGGCGCGCCACACTCGATCAACATGGCGGCCTGGCAAAAGGCCCACAGGGAAACGCACCGCAAGGAGCACGGAATGGGCGTGGCGAAGAGGCCAAATCGACGACAAGTCCTGGTCGGGGGCGCGGCGCTGGCGCTGGCGCCGGGCGTCGTTCGCGCGCAGGCGGCGCGGCCGCTCAAGATCGGCATCCTGAATGACATGTCGAGCGTCTATGCCGACTATCAGGGCGTCGGGTCGGTCGTCGCCACCCAGCTCGCCGTCGACGACTTCTCGAAGACATTGGGTGTGCCGGTCGAAATCGTCTCCGCCGACCATCAGAACAAGCCGGACGTCGGGTCAGCGATCGCGCGCCAATGGTTCGACTCCGAGAATGTCGATGTCGTCATGGATTTGCCGAATTCGGCGGTCGCGCTCGCGGTGATCGCGGTGGCGCAGGAGAAGAACAAGACGGCGATCGGCTCAGGCGCGGGGTCCTCGGTCATGACCGGCCCCAAATGCTCGCGCAATTTCGTCCACTGGACCTACGATACCTACGCCCTGGGCACGGGGCTCGGCAAAGCGCTGACGGAGGCGGGCGGCAAGAGCTGGTTCTTCATCACCGCCGACTACGCGTTCGGCAAAGATCTCGAAGCCAATTGCGCCGCTGCGGTTCAGGCTGCGGGCGGCAAGGTCTTGGGGTCGGTGCGCCATCCGCTCAACACCGCCGACTTTTCGTCGTTTGTCCTGCAGGCGCAGAATTCCGGCGCCGACACGGTCGGACTCGCCAATGCCGGGGGCGACCTCAATAATTGCATCAAACAGGCGCATGAATTCGGTCTTGGCGAGAAGCAGCGTCTCGCCGGCCTGATCCTCAACATCACCAACATACCCTCGCTCGGTCTCGATATCGTCGACGGGGCGACGATCTGCACCGGCTTCTATTGGGATGCGAACGAGGGAACGCGCGCCTTCGCCAAGCGCTTCCAGGCGGCTCACCCCAAGAAGATGATGCCGAACGACATGCATGCGGGCATGTACGCGGCGACCGAGCATCTGATGAAGGCGGTGGCGCAGCTCAAAAGCGCCGACGACGGCGTCAAGGTGGTGGACACGATGAAGGCGATCCCGACCGACGATTCGTTGTTCGGAAAGGGGATCATCCGCGTCGACGGACGCAAGCTCCATCCGATGTATCTCTACAAGGCCAAGACGCCGGCCGAATCGAAATACGATTGGGATTATTTCCAGCTGGTCGCCACGATCAAACCCGAGGACGCTTTTCGCCCCCTGGACAAGGGCGGGTGTCCGTTCGTCAAGGCGTGAAGACGCAGGCCGCGTCGGCCGGCCGGGCTTTCTGGGAGTGACCGAAATTCGCCCAGTCAGGCTTGCTTGGCGCTGAACACGGTCAGCCTATCCGCCGCGCCTCGGAGCACTGCGCGAATGGGCATCGCTTCCTCCGGGCCGGGCTCCAGCGCGGCCGCGAAAGTGGCGAGCTTTGCCCCGCCCTCGATCTCGAGCGCGATCGCCCTCGCGCGAAGAATGATGCGCCCCGTGAGCGTAAGGCGCGGTTCCCCGGCGTTCGCAGCGCGGATCGAAGCGACAAGCTGCCGGGCCCCTGGATCCATTGCTTCGGCAAGGCCGTCGGCGCCTGGAAACCACGAGGCGGTGTGTCCGTCATCGCCCATTCCGAGCACGACGACGTCGGCAGGCGAGGGCAAATTGGCGATGCGCGCGCTTGCCGCTGCGAGCTCCTGGTCCTCGGGCAGTCGGACGTCGGCAAGCGGCGTAAAGCTCGCCGCCGCCGCTCGATTGCGCAGCAATTTTTCCCGCGCCAAACGAGCGTTCGACCGCGGGCTGTCGTCAGGCACGCGCCGTTCATCGGCAAGCGTCACATGAACTCGGGTCCAGTCGAGCGCCATATCCGACAGCAGTTCAAAGAACCGCGCCGGAGATTTGCCGCCCGACACAATGAGCAGCGCCACCCCTCGCGCTGCGATCCCCGAACGAAGGCGCTCCGCTGTCCATTCGGCCAAGCCCTGCGCCAGCTCCTCGCCATTGACGAATTCGCGGCGATGGAAATCGGTCTCGCTCATTCGTATTCCTCGTTCCAGGTCCGCCCATCGCGTTCGATCAACGCTACGGACGCATTGGGGCCCCATGTGCCGGCGGCATACGGGCGCGGCAACTCACCCGACTGCGCCCAGGCCTCGCGAATCGGATCGACAAATTTCCACGCCGCCTCGACTTCGTCGCGCCGCATGAACAGTGCGGCATTTCCACGTAGCGCATCCATCAGGAGTCGCTCATAGGCGTCCGCCGGGGCCACGCCGAAGGCCTTGGCGAAGCTCATGTCGAGCGGCACATGTTGCAACCGCATGTCGCCGGGGCCAGGCTCTTTGACCATCATCCATAGCTTGATTCCCTCGTCCGGCTGCACCCGCACCACGAGCCGGTTGGGCGGTATGCCGTCCGGATGCATCGGGAATATGACGTGCGGCACTTGACGGAATCCGACGACGATTTCCGAGAAGCGCTGCGGCAGCCGTTTGCCGGTGCGGAGATAGAAAGGGACGCCAGCCCATCGCCAATTGGCGACGCCGAGCTTGAGCGCCACGAAGGTCTCCGTGTCGCTGTGGTCCTTGCCGATGTCCTGCAAGTAGCCCGGAACCGGCCCGCCGTCGGCGAAGCCGGCGCGATACTGGCCGCGCACAGCGAGACTCGAGACGTTGGTTTCGTCGATCCGCTGGAGCGCTTTTAGCACCTTGAGCTTCTCATCGCGCAACAAGTCCGCCTCAAGCGAATTCGGCGGCTCCATGGCGACGAGACAGACGAGCTGCATCATATGGTTCTGGACCATGTCCCGCATCGCGCCCGCTTCTTCATAGTAGCCGCCACGGCCTTCGACGCCGAGCGTCTCTGCGACGGTGATCTGCACATGATCGATGTGCGCGCTGTTCCACAACGGCTCCAAGAGAATGTTGGCGAAGCGCAGCGCCATGAGATTCTGCACCAATTCCTTGCCGAGATAGTGATCGATGCGGAAGATATTGCGCTCGAGAAACACTGATCCGATCACATCGTTGATCGCCGCCGCGCTCTCGCCATCCCTGCCTATCGGCTTCTCGACGATGATGCGCGAGCGCGGAGTCACGAGTCCCTCGGCGCCGAGGCGCTTGGCCAGAGGGCCGAACAGATCAGGGCCGGTTGCGAGATAGTAGGCGCGGATGCGCTCGTCGGGGCCGAGCAACACCTTCAAATCGGCCCATCCACCGTCTTTCATCGCATCGACTGCGACATAGTCGAGTCGGGATAGAAAGCGTTCCATCGCGGGACCAGCTTCGTCGTCGACGCCAGCGAATTTCATCAACGCGTCTTTGACTAGGGCCCGGAACGCGTCGCGTTCGAGGTGACGACGCGATGCACCAATGATCCGGGTTGGCTCGGAGAACTGATCGCTGCGCTCGCGATTCAGGAGCGCCGGATAGAGCTTACGACAAGCCAGATCCCCCGTGCCGCCGAAGACGACGAGATCGAATGGCTCGACCTTGACAGTGCGTGTAGCCATGACGCCTCTCTTTGGGTCGTTGGGAGAAGTGGGTCGTTGCTCGCGGTGGTTCATCCCGGTTCGCGCGGTCAAAGCTTACCGATCCCCGCGGCCCGAGCCAAGGTCAAGCGCAATAGCAGTCGCATCGCGCTCAGCTCGCCTAAATCATAGCGTCCTTGAACAGAACCTCCCGATCACGGGCGAAATTCTTGATGAGCGGCAAAGCCGCGCCACCGATCGCGCGGGCATCGGCCCCAATTCCGCCCGAGACAATCTCCACCTCGCTCAAGCCGCGCCGATCGAGGCCGGCGAAAACTTGCGCGGTGCGCGCAGCCAGGCGCTCGCGAACCGTCGCTGGCATCTCGCCGTCAATCACGATCGCCTCGAAATCGATGACGGAAACTGCCGCGACCGACGCATAGGCCAGCGCCGACGCCAATTCTTCGACCCACTCGTCGAGTTGCGGCCCGAATTCTCCCCATGAATCGGGAGTCGCCCAAATCGACGAGGCGTCAATTCCCGCCGCGCCGAGGCTGCGCTCCAATTGATAGACGGAGGCGCATGCAATCAACTGGGGGGCGACGCCGCCGATGCTCTTCGTCATGATCGGCATTGATCCGAGCGCGGCGGCGTTGCCTGTGCGCCCTGGGCGCAACGCGCCGTCGAGCACCAATCCGCCGCCGAGAAACTCACCGATGAAAAAATAGAGGAAGTCGCGATAGCGCCAGCAACGGCCGAAGAAGAACTCGGCCGCGCAAGCGGCGGTAGCGTCATTGCACAGGGTCGTTGGATAGGGGCAGACCGCGGCGATTTCGCTTTCCCCGTCGAAGTGCCGCCACGCATTCATTGCGCCTGGCGGCGCGCCGATCTCGGCTTCCCAGTTCCACAGCTGGAACGGCGCCGCAACGCCAAGGCCGGCGATCCTCCGCCTCTGCGCCGCGCTAAGCGAACTGGAGAGCGTTGGCAGCGAGTCCCGGACAAAATCGAGGATCATGGTTGGCGTAGGAAACGCGTAGGCGCGGTGAGCGCGCTCGCGAATGGCGCCGCGGAAGTCGATCAGCACCAGATCGCAACTGCGCCGCCCAATTTTGAGTCCGAACGAATAGGCGCCTTCGGGATCGAGCGACATCGGGATCGTCGGCTGTCCGACGCGGCCACGCAGCGGCGGCTCCCGCTTCAACAGCCCGTCAGCCTGAAGCCGGTTCATGATCGCTGACGTCGATTGCACCGAAAGTCCCGTCAGTCTCGCGACTTCGATTTTCGACAATGGAGCGAAGCGGCGCACGAGCGAAAGCAGCAGCCGCTCGTTGTAGAGCCGCACGCCCGCCTGGTTCGCGCCGCCGATATTCGTTGCAGCGGCCGCGACCAGTGGCGAAGCGAGCGCAAGGACGGCGCCCTTGGGCCCACCGCTCGCATGTGCGCGTGGGTCCCCATACGCCCCCTTCATCCTCCGCCTCTGCATTGTTATGGGCATCGCCTGGCGCATGTTTGTGCGGGACGGGGCGGCATGTCAAGGATTATTCCATCGGATGTAGTTATCCTTGAACTCTTCGCCAAAAGTTTGCCCTATGGAAGGTACGACGGCGCGATAAGGTCGCTGTACGCAAGGGCGCGAAGCGTTCGTGCGACTTCGGCTGCGATCGACGCCGCCGCTCTTATATCCGAGGGAGGAAACCTGTGTCCAAGATTTCTGGTATTTTCACGTCCGCCGCCGTCGCTGCTCTTTCCACCGCATTGATGGGCGCGCCGGCCCATGCCGATCAAATTCTAGTCGGGCTCATCACCAAGACCAACACAAACCCCTTCTTCGTCAAGATGAGAGAAGGGTTTGAGGCGAAGGCCAAAGAACTCGGCGTCACGACGCAAGCCCTCGCCGGCAAGTTCGATGGCGACAATGACGGGGAGGTCGCGGCGATCGAGCAGTTGATCGCGGCTGGCGCCAAGGGCATCCTTCTCGTCCCGAGCGATTCGACCGCTATCGTCCCGACCGTCGAGAAGGCCCGTAAGGCTGGCGTCCTCGTGATCACGCTCGACACGCCGCTCGATCCCGTCACTGCCGCTGACGCCAACTTCGCCACCGACAACTTCAAGGCAGGCGAGCTGATCGGCCAATGGGCGAAGGGGACTCTCGGCGACAAGGCCAAGACAGCCAAGATCGCGACTCTCGATCTCACCGCCAACCAGCCGACCGTCGACTACCTGCGTCACAACGGGTTCCTCACCGGCTTCGGCATTCCGGTCAAGGATCCCAAGCACTATGCGATGAGCGACAGCCCGCAAATCGTCGGCTCCGACCTGTCCTCGGGATCGGATGAAGGCGGCCGTACAGCGATGGAGAAGATTCTCCAGAAGGCCGATCAGATCGATCTGGTCTACGCGATCAACGAGCCAGCGGCCGATGGCGGCTATGCCGCGCTTAAGGCTGCTGGCAAGGAGAAGGGCGTGCTGGTCGTTGCGGTTGACGGCGGCTGCAACGGCATCAAGAGCGTGAAGGCGGGCGTTATCGGCGCCACCTCGCAGCAGTATCCGTTGCTGATGGCCGCGGACGGCGTTCAGGCGGTCGTCGACTATGTGAAGACCGGCAAGAAGCCTGTGAGCATCGATACGGGCGAGAAGCTCGTTACCGATCACCCGGTTCCCGGGGTTCCCTCGATCAATTCCGACGAAGGCATGAAGCTCTGCTGGGGTTGATTTCGGCGGTACTTCGGTCCTTAATCGAGTGAGGGACACGGACTCGGCGCTCGTCGGTTCATCCGCGAGCGCCGATTTTGCGAGAAGTCGGCGAAACCGGGAAGCGAACGAGGGGATGCAATGAGCGAAGCGTCGCGGCCGACTCCGCAAGAGTTCGAAAAGGTCCTGGCTGCAGCCTCGACGGCCCAAGCCTCGTTCGAGGAGGAAAACCTTCCTCTCACGAGGCGGATCCAGCGCTTCCTCCATCTCTATCCGACGACCGTGCCGTTTGTGGTGCTGGTGCTCGGTCTTTTGCTCGGCTGCACGGTCAATTACTCGCATTTCGTCACCGGCAGCAACCTGTCCACCGTCCTCACCCAGGTGACGATCATCGGCATCCTGGGAATTGCACAGACGCTTGTGATCCTGACCGCAGGCATCGATCTTTCGGTCGGCGTGATCATGGTCATTTCCTCAGTGGTGATGGGACGGCTGGCGGTCGTCGACGGCGTCCCGGTCCTGATCGCATTTCCGCTCGGGCTCGTCTGCGGACTCCTATGCGGCTGGCTCAACGGCGCGCTCGTGACGCGCATGCAGATGCCGCCATTCATCGTCACGCTCGGCACCCTAAGCATCATCGGCGCCCTCAACACTTTCTATTCGCAGAGTGAGACGATCCGCACTCAGGACATCGAGGAGAAGGCGCCGTTCCTGCAGCTGATGGGCATTCCATTCAATATCGGCAGCGCAAGAATTATCCTGGCGAGCTTTCTGCTGATCGCGTTGGCGATCATTTTTTGGTACGTGCTCAACCGCACGGCTTATGGCCGCCATATCTACGCGACCGGCGACGATCCGGAAGCGGCGCGTTTGGCCGGCATCGACACCGATCGGATCTTGCTCAGCGTTTATGTTCTCGCCGGGTTCATCGCCGCGGTCGCCGGCTGGGCGCTGATCGGCCGCATCGGCGCGATCAGCCCGACCGCCGGCGCGAACGGCAACCTCGACAGCATCACCGCCGTGGTGATCGGCGGCACCAGCCTGTTTGGCGGCCGCGGCTCGATTATTGGCACGCTGATCGGAGCGCTGATCGTCGGGGTTTTCCGCTCCGCCGTGTCGCTCGCCGGCCTCGACGTGCTGTGGCAGGAATTCGCCATCGGCGTCCTCATCATTGTCGCGGTCGCTCTCGACCAATGGATCCGGAGGATCTCCAAGTGAGCGTCGAACCCATTCTCGTCGGGCGACAACTCGTCAAGCGCTATGGCCGCGTCACCGCGCTCGATCACGCCGAGTTCGATCTCTATCCCGGCGAGATCCTCGCCGTCATCGGCGACAATGGCGCCGGAAAGTCGACCTTGATCAAGGCGCTCTGCGGTGCAGTGATCCCTGATTCCGGCGAAATCCGCCTGGCGGGCGAGATCGTAAACTTCCGCTCGCCGATCGACGCGCGCGAGGCGGGCATCGAAACCGTCTACCAGAACCTTGCGCTTTCGCCGGCGCTGTCGATCGCCGACAATATGTTTCTCGGACGAGAAATTCGCTCGGAAGGTCCGCTCGGCCTCTATTTTCGCGCCCTCGACCGGGCGAAAATGCAGAAGTTCGCGCGCGACCGGCTCAACGAACTCGGCTTGATGACGATCCAGAACATCAACCAGCCGGTCGAGACTCTGTCCGGTGGTCAGCGCCAAGGGGTCGCGGTCGCGCGCGCAGCCGCCTTCGCCAAGCGCGTCATCATCATGGACGAGCCGACCGCGGCGCTCGGCGTCAAGGAATCGCGGCGCGTGCTCGAACTCATCCTCGACGTCAAGAAGCGCGGGCTGCCGATCATTCTCATTTCTCACAACATGCCCCATGTGTTCGAAGTCGCCGACCGAATCCACATTCATCGCCTGGGACGACGGCTCACCATCGTCGACCCGAAGAAGATCACCATGTCCGATGCTGTGGCGATGATGACCGGCGCGCTGGCGCCGCCGGTCGAAGCGGAGGCCGCCTGAGGCCCGCGTCCAAACGTCCACCGAGCGGCTCGCCCGCCGTTCTTCACGAAAATGCGAGTTGCGCGGGTCTTTCCCGCGCGCTTGAGTCGAACGTCCGCCAACGCCGTACTCGCACGGCGCATCCCGCGGCGACTTCCATAAGGGGGATTGACCTTCATGCGCTATCGACCGCTCGGCCGCACCGGCCAATATGTCTCCGAGATCTGCCTCGGGGCGATGACATTTCATGGCGGCGGCGGGTTCTGGCGCGCCATCGGCACCCTCGATCAGGCCGCCTCCACCAAGCTCGTCGCCCGCGCGCTCGCAGCGGGCGTCAATTTCATCGACACAGCCAACGTCTATTCCGAGGGCCAGTCGGAAATCCAGCTCGGGCAGGCGTTGCGTGACCTCGGCGTCAAGCGCGACGACGTGGTCATCGCCACCAAAGTCCGCGGCCGGATGGGACAGGGGCCGAACGCGGTCGGCCTCTCGCGCGGCCACATCATGGATCAGGTCGCCGCCAGCCTGAAACGGCTCGGCCTCGATCACGTCGACCTCTACCAGGTGCACAGCTTCGATCCCGTCACGCCGCTCGAAGAGACGCTCCGGGCGCTCGACGATTGCGTGTCGCGCGGCTTTGTGCGGACGATCGGCTGCTCCAACTTCGCCGCCTGGCAGATCATGAAGGCGCTCGGCATCTCCGACAGGCGCGGCTACGCGCGGTTCGAGACGGTGCAGGCTTACTATTCGATCGCGGGGCGCGAGCTCGAGCGCGAGATCGTGCCCCTCGTCGAGGACCAGGGCCTCGGCGTGATGGTGTGGAGCCCGCTCGCCGGCGGATTTCTTTCGGGCAAGTTCACCCGCGAGGCCCGCGGCGACAACGATTCGCGGCGCACGGTGTTCGACTTCCCGCCGGTCGACAAGGAGCGCGCCTACGACGTCATCGACGCGATGGCGCCGGTCGCCAAGGCGCATGGCGTCTCGGTTGCGCGCGTGGCGCTCGCCTGGCTGCTTCAGCGCAAGGGCGTGATGAGCGTCATCATCGGCGCGAAGACCATCGAGCAGCTCGACGACAATCTCGCCGCCGCCGAGCTGACGCTGAGCTCGGAGGAGATGGCGACGCTCGACAATGCGAGCGCCCTTAAGCCCGAATATCCGGGCTGGATGCTGGCGCGAACGGCCGAGGGACGTGTTCCGGCGACGAAGGCGTAAGCTCTTGGCCGTCCGGGGCCGGCGAAGCGTCATGGGGGGAGGGATGCGATGCGCAAAGTAAAATGGGGAGTGCTCGGCGTCGCCAAGATCGCGGTCGAGAAGGTGATCCCGGCGATGCAGCGCGGCGAGGCGTCGCATATCGCGGCGATCGCCTCGCGCGATCTCGGCAAGGCGCGAGAGGCCGCGAACAAGCTCGGCATCGAGCGCGCTTTCGGCTCCTACGAGGAGCTGCTCGCCGACGGCGAGATCGAGGCCATCTACAATCCGCTGCCCAACGAGCTGCATATCCCCTGGACGATCCGGGCGCTGGAGGCTGGGAAGCACGTGCTGTGCGAGAAGCCGATCGCGCTTGACGCCGATGAGGCGCGCGCGCTGATCGCGACGCGGCAGCGCACGGGCAGGCTGGTCGCCGAAGCCTTCATGGTGCGTTATCATCCGCAATGGCGCCGCGCGAGGGAACTCGTCGGAACCGGCGCCATAGGGGCGCCGCGCGCGATCCAAACCTTCTTCTCCTATCGCCTGCTCGACCCCGAGAATGTGCGCAACCGGCCGCCAGGCGGCGGCGCGCTTTACGACATAGGCTGCTACGCCATCCTGTCGGCGCGATACATTTTCGGCGCCGAGCCGACGCGCGTCGTAGCGACGATCGACCGCGACCCGAACTTCCGCACCGACCGATCGGTCGGCGCCATCCTCGAATTCCCCGGCGGGCGCCATTCGACTTTCACCCTCGGCACCCAAAAGTCGGCCCACCAGCGCGTCACGATCGTCGGCGAAGCCGGGCGGATCGAGATCATGATCCCGTTCAACGCTCCACCGGACCGGCCGACGGAAATCGCCATCGACACCGGCGCCGATCTTTTCGGCGGCGGGCGGCGGGTCGAGCAATTCCCCGTCTGCGATCAGTACACGCTGCAGGGCGACGCCTTCTCGCGCGCAATCATCGAGGGGACGCCGCTCGAGTTCCCGATCGAGGACGCGATTCTGAACATGCGCGTCATCGACGCCCTGTTCCGCTCGGCAAAGAGCGGAAAATGGGAGACGCCGTAGAGTTGTCGGGTGAGCGCGCTCCTTCGCCGCGGGAGAAAAAATCAAGATAAGCAGAGGAAAGCCGACGAAAACGAAATGGCTTTCTTTTGCTTTTCGGAATGATGGCTTTTCAACTCGTTACGAGAGATTCAACTAACCCCAACTTATTGGGAATGCGAAAAGCTCTTGCCAAGCGGGTTGAGTTGGATTCGTTTGAGGGGATGATTCGCCCTGGCTTCTTGTTGGGAGATGAACGTTCTGCACTGATCGCGCTGGCGCGCGATGGGTCGGTGACGCATCGGTTGGCTCGGCGAGCCAATGCGCTGGTGTTGCTCGACGATGGCCTGAGCTGCGAGCAAGTGGCGCGGGTTCTTTTGCTGGACGACGACACGATCCGTCGCTGGCATGGCGCGTTTGCCGAGGGCGGCCGCAAGGCGCTGATGCGGTTTGAGGCCGGCGGCAGCGCTTGCGTTCTGAGCGAGGCGCAACGGGGGAAACTGGTCGGGTGGGTTCGCGCGGCCTCGCCGCGCTCGACGGGTCAGATCGGCGCGTGGATCGCATCGGAATTCGGGGTGGAATACGAAAGCCGCTCGGGACTGGTCGCGCTTCTGCATCGTCTCGGCCTCGAATATCGCAAGCCCGAAGTCATTCCTCGCCATCTCGACGAGACCAAGCAGCGCGCGTTCATCAAGCTTTACGAGAAACTGATGAACGCCTTGGGCGCCGATGAGGCGGTGCTGTTCGTGGATGCCGTGCATCCCACGCATGGGGCGCGCGCGGCGGGATGCTGGGCGGCTAAGGACGAGCACCTGGCGATCGAACAGACAACCGGCCGCCAACGCCTCAATATCCATGGCGCGATCGATCTCGAGACTGGGCGGACCAAAATGATCGAGGCCGAGGCCATCGACGCCGCTTCAACGATCAAACTCCTCGCGGGCATCGAGGCGCTCTATTCCACCACGGCGCTGATCCATGTGTTTCTCGACAATGCGCGCTATCATCACGCCAAGATTGTCCGGAAGTGGCTATCGCAACCCGGACGCAGGATCGCGTTGCATTTCGTCCCGTCGTACTGCCCGCATCTCAATCCCATCGAGCGGCTGTGGGCGCTGATGCACCAGCATCTCACCCACAACAAGACCTACCCAACGTGTCGGGAATTCGCCGACGCCATTCTCAACTTCCTACGCGACGAAGTCCCGAGGAAATGGGGCGAGTTTTGCGATTCGGTCACTGATAATTTCCGCGTCGTCCTTCCCGCCAATTTTCGGATCTTGGCGTGAGCGGGGTATACTTTCTTTCTCTCCTCCTGCCTTGGCCCCAAGGAAGTTCTTCCAAGAGGCCGGGATCGGTCCCACGACTTCTAACACATACCACGGATTTTGGTTTTATCAAAGGAAAATCACACGCTTCGGTTCATCGTAAAATCTGACCAATCCGATGAGCCGCCGGCGACGAGGCTCCTCCGACCAGGTTTCGCCCTATGCCGTGACCTTCCGCTTGGCCAGCGCCTCCCGCACCGCCGGAGCGACGACGGTCCCCAGAAGCTCGATCGAGCGCAGGATCGCCGCCTGCGGCTGAGTCCCGACCTGCATCTGCATGAGATAGCGCTGGTGGCCGAACGCCGCGTGTTGGGCGAGTATTTTCGCGATCGCTTCGTCAGGCGTGCCGACCATCAGATGACCGCGCGGCCCTCGGCCCTGGTCGAATTGCGCCCGCGTCAGCGGCGGCCAGCCGCGCTCGCGGCCGATCCGGCTCATGACCTCGGCGTACGGCGGAAAGAACGCGTCGATCGCGGCTTCTCGCGTGTCGGCGAGAAAGCCGTGGCCGTTGATGCCGACCGCGAGCCCGCCAGGCGCGACGCCGGCCTGGCGGCCGGCATCCCGATAGAGATCGGCCAGCGGGGCGAAGCGCGCCGGTTCGCCGCCGATGATCGCGATCGCGAGCGGCAGGCCGAGCATGCCGGCGCGGGCGACCGATTGCGGCGTGCCGCCGGAGGCGATCCAGACCGGGAGCGGCTGCTGCAGCGCCCGCGGATAGACGCCCTGGCCATTAAGGGGCGGCCGATGCCGGCCTTTCCAGACCACCTTGGGCTTGGCGCGGATCGCGAGCAGGAGCTCGAGCTTCTCGGTGAACAGTTCGTCGTAATCGTTGAGGTCGTAGCCGAACAGCGGAAAGGATTCGATGAAAGACCCGCGCCCGGCCATGATCTCCGCCCTGCCGCCGGATAAAAGATCGAGCGTGGCGAATTGCTGATAGACGCGGACCGGATCGTCCGACGACAGCACGGTGACCGCGCTGGTCAGCCGGATTCGCCTGGTGCGCGCCGCGGCCGCGGCGAGCGCGACGGCCGGCGCCGAGACCGCATAGTCCGGCCGGTGATGCTCGCCGAGGCCGAAGACGTCGAGGCCGACCCGGTCGGCGAGCTCGATCTGCTCGAGAACATCGGCGAAGCTCTTGTCGACGTCGACGGGCTCGCCGGTGACGGGATCGCGGCGGGTCTCGACGAAGGTGTAAGCGCCGAATTGCATCAATGGCCTCGCGGAATTGTTGCCGCGGCAGTGTCCCCCGAGCAGAACTCACGGGTCAGCGCAGATCTTTGCAGCGCTTTTGCCTCGTCGAGCTTCAGTTCGCCTCGGAATTCGGTTCCTAGCCCGCATTTCTCACGCGGGCGGGCAATTGGACGTCGGTTTCGGCGCGATTTGAAGGCCGGGTTTGTGCGGGCGTGACTGTGGGTGGCGCGGGCGCGCGGTGATTTTCGTCGATGGGGGGGATTGTTTCTCCGGTGGGCCGAGGGTTTGCCGAGCATTGTCGCGCCGCGGCGACGCGCGTCAGGTTGGCGAGGCGCGCGCGCTTGCGAGCCTTGCCGCGGCGAGGCGCCATTCCTGGGCGTTCGGGCAGGCCGAAGCGAAGGCGATCCTGACGCGCCGGGCGCTGATTTTGACGAGCGCGCCGAGCTTCAGCAGTTTCAGGCGGATCGTGCCGCAGGTCGCGCTCGCGAACGCAGTGTGGGCCAGGCCGATGCGGCGCAGCGCGCACAGGAGCGCATAGGCCGTCGCGGCGAGCCACAGCCGCAGCTGATTGGCGCGCAGGGTGGCTGTCGAGGTGCGGTCGGCGAAGAGATCGCCCTGGCACTCCTTGATCCGGTTCTCCATCTCGCCGCGCGCGCAATAGAGCTTTTCGTAAAGCGGCTTGGCGCGCCAGGCGTCGGCCTTGAGCGAGGTCACGAGAAAACGAGGATTGGCCTCGCCGCCCGTCCATTCGGCCTTGCCGATCACCCGGCGGCGGCGCGACCAGCTCTCCTTGGTCGACCATTCGAAGTCGCGAAACACCCGCGCCGGCTGGCCCTCGTTCGCCTGCGACATCGTCCGCGCCTCGCTCAAGGCGTCGGCGATGCGCGCCTCCAGCCGCGCGTTGCGCGCCAGGCCGAACACGTAGTCGACCGCGTTGGCCTCGCACCAGGCCATCAAGGCCTCGCGGGCGAAGCCGGAGTCGGCGCGCAGCACGATCTTCACCCGCGGCCAGCGCGCGCGGATTTGCTGGATAATGCGCGCCATCTCGTCTTGCGCCCCGGCGCTGCCGTCGATGTTTGAGGGCCGCAGCTTGGCGGCCAGAAGATGGCGGCCGCAGAAAACATAGAGCGGCAGGTAGCAATAGCAGTCGTAATAGCCGTGAAAGAACCGCCCCTCCTGATCGCCGTGCAACGGATCGTCGGTCGCATCGAGGTCGAGCACGATCTGACGCGGCGCCTTGGCGTGCGCGTCGAGAAACAGTTCGACAAACAGCCGCTCGATCGCCGCGCCATCGTGGCTGATCTTGTGATAGCGCGGCCTCTTGCCCGCGCCCGGCGCATGCTCCAGCCGGTTCAATGTGCTCTTGCCCGCCAGCGGCGACGGCTCATCGCCATCGCGCTCGAGCTTGCCCAGAAGCACGCCCAGAACCGGATCGCGACGCAAGTCGTCGTGGTCGTTGAGGTCCTCATAACCGAGCGCCAGGCCGAACACCCGCTGCCCGATCAGAGCCTTGAGCGCATGCACGGTGAAGAGCGGGCTGCGATGATCGCCGAAGCACGCGGTAAATCGATCGATGAGGCCGATCGCCTTGTCCGTCTCGCCCAGCAGCAAAGCCCCCGCGTCCGAGGACACCAGCCCGCCGTCGAAATCCGCCACAACCCGCCGCCCGCCAGCCCTTCCAAACTCCATCTCTGTCGGGCTACACTGCGTCAGCATCGGAGTCCCCTTCGAATCAGCGTAACTCGTTGATCGCAAAACAAGTTTAGCTGATTCTGGACCCCGATGCGCCACCCGCGTGAGAAATGCAGGCTAGGCGCATCGTCGGTTGAATCCGTCGCAGTAGTATTTCCAGTTTGCCTCTCGGAGCGCCGCTGAATCAGACCCCGAAGGCACATTGATGAACGGCCGCGTCTTTCGCACGACTTCCTTTTCCTCGGCGATGCGGTTAGGCGTCTCACAGAAGTAGAGGTCGAGTTGCGCATCCGAAAACCGTTCGCGCATCCACCGTTGAAAATGTCGCATCTTGTAATCGTTGGGCACCCCCGGTTGAAATTCGTTCGCATATTCACATACGCGCCGACGCAAGGACGTTGTACGACCCACATAGATTTTGAAACGATCATTCCCACAGCGCATAACCCAATAATAGATTCCGGGTCCGCTTGGGTACGCGCCCCGCTGCTTTCGATCGAAAGCGTCCAAATTGATGTCTTCGCCGACGCGACTGAACCTTGAAAAGAGATCGTCGGCCGCTGTGACTTGGTACCGCTTCATTTGGCCATTGTGATCTCTCGCCATTCCGTCGTCCCGTTCGTTGTTCACTCTGACGATGGCGGTGTGCCGCCGCGCTATGCGATGATAGCATGGCGCTTCTTGAACTCGAGGATTGGATGACAGAGCAACCGATCAGCCGATTTCCGCCGCCCAACCTTGCCGACCTCCCGCAGGACATCCGCGAGCGGATCGCGGCGGTGCAGGAGAAGTCGGGCTTCGTTCCCAATGTCTTTCTCGCGCTGGCGCGCCGGCCGGACGAGTTCCGCGCCTTCTTCGCCTATCATGACGCGCTGATGGAGAAGCCGGGAACTCTGAGCAAAACCGAGCGCGAGATGATCGTGGTCGCAACCTCGGGCGTCAACAAATGCCAATATTGCGTCGTCGCCCATGGCGCGTTCCTGCGCATCCGGGCGAAGAATCCGCTGATCGCCGATCAGGTCGCGATCAATCATCGCAAGGCGGACCTTGAACCGCGGCAGAAGGCGATGCTCGATTTCGCCCTCAAGGTCGCCGAGCGTTCGCACGCCATCGACGACAAGGACTATGAGGAGCTCAAGAGCCACGGCTTCTCGGATGACGACGCCTGGGACATCGCCGCGATCGCCGCCATGTTCGCGATGTCCAACCGGCTCGCCAACGCGTTTACGATCCGGCCCAACGATGAATTCTATGTGATGGGGCGGGAGAGTCGGAGCTAAGCTGCAGAAAGGGCTTAGTTGGCGAGCGCAGCCTCCACGCTGAGCCCGATCGAGAGCAGCCGATCGTCGCCCCCGCCGGGCGCAAGGAACTGGACGCCGGTGGGCAGGCCCGCAGCGTCCGTGCCTGAAGGCAGGGCGAGGCCGCACATCCGAAACAGGTTGCCGAGAAACGTATAGTGGATGGCGCGGAGATTGGTGAGGCGGAAGAGCTCGTCGTCGCGTTCGAGCGCCTCAATGGGCGGCGCGGTCATGGGCGTAGCCGGCAACACGAGCAGCGCCGCCTCGAGATCGCCGGCCAATGCGGCGATGAGGTCCTCACGGCCGCGCTGCAGGTTGATCACGTCCTCTCCGCTGACTGCGCGCGCGAGCAAGGCTCGCTTCACGACGCGGCGATCCATGCGCTCGGCGTCAGCGGAATCGAAGATCGCGCGATGTTCGGCATAGGCTTCGATCGCGACCAGCGAGCCGTATTGCGCGACGAGGGCGCGCATCGCGCCGATCGAGGGAACCGGCCTCGACATGACCCTGGCGCCGGCCGCCCCGAGCCGTTTCACGACGATTTCGAGATTGGCGGCGACCGCGGGCTCGGCATCGTCGATTCCCGATTTGTCGGGCACGACGAATTCGACGCCGCTGAGATCGAGGGGGCGCAGAGGAGCGCCCGGCCGGCCGCGCAGCGCCATATCGATCAGCGCGCAATCTTCGACCGTGCGGGCGAGCGGGCCGATCGTGTCGAGGGTGCGCGAGAGCGGAAATACGCCGCGCTTGTCGATCCGCCCCTCGCTCGTCTTGAATCCGACGATGCCGCAGAACGAAGCGGGCGCCCGGATCGAGCCGCCGGTGTCGCTGCCGATCGCGCAAGGGGCAAGGCCGGCAGCAACCGCGACCGCCGAGCCCGAAGACGAACCGCCGGCGATCCGCGGCGTCGCGGCGTCGCGCGGGTTTCTCGGCGTTCCGAAATGCGGATTGAGCCCAAGGGCGGAGAAAGCGAATTCGGAGAGATTGGTCTTTCCCACCGCCACCATGCCGGCCGCCTTGAGGTTCGCGACGATCGGCGCGTCCCTCTCCTTCGGCGGCTGGTCGGCGAAGAGCGCCGACCCGGCGGCGGTGCGCTCGCCCGCCATATCGACGAGGTCCTTCCAGGCGATGGGCACGCCATCGAGCGGCCCGGCCGCGCGTCCCTCCCGAAGCCGCTGGCGGCTTGCCTCGGCTTCCTTGAGGGCCCGCTCGCGGGTGACGACAACGAAGGCCGGATTTCCGCGATCGCGCTCGATGCGACCCAGGAAGAATTCGGCGACTTCGACCGGGTCGAGGTCGCCCTTGGCGATGAGCCGTCCGATCGCGGCGGCGGAACGGTTCTCCAGGTTCTCGACCATGCTGCAATAAGCCTCCGTCCAAGCGACCCGTACCGTTGGCCTTGGTGGAAAGGCGTGTCGTAGGTCGGGCTTGTCACGTTGTCGAATCGCCAAGCGCGCGAGCCGCTCTACGAAGACCGCTCCTGTGATATGCTGACTTCGAATTGTCGGCGAGGGAGGCAATCTTGCGAACCTTGGGCGCGTTATTGATTCTGGCTGCTTTCGTCGCTTCGGGCGCGCCGGCTTTCGCCGCCGAGCCGTTTCCGCCAACAGGGTCGGCGAAGCTCGCGGCCTATTCGGTCTGCCGCTCGGCGGCGATCGTCGATATGGGCCCCGTCGGCTCCAACTCGTCGGCCGAATGCATCGGCATCGTGAAGACGCGCGACGGGACGAAGCTCCTGGACAACCTCGCGATCCGCTGCCTGGAGGAGGCGAAGGCGCGGCCGGAGGGCTACGCGTTCACCGGCACCTGCGTCCAGGCCGACAACGACGGCGACAAGATTTTCATGACCTACGAAGGCCCGGAGAGCGGGACCGTCGCGCTCATCGGCGGGACCGGCAAATACAAGGACATCGCAGGCTCCGGAACCTGGAGCGTCACCGACGCGCCGGGAAATACTGCGCAGCTTTTCCTGTTCACGCTCACTTATGATGTGAGCTGGACGACGAAGGGGAAGTAGGAGCGCCGCACCCTCATCCGGCCCTTCGGGCCACCTTCTCCCGTGAACGGGAGAAGGCCGCCGTGCGCAGCGCGGCCGGATGAGGGGTCAGCGCCGAACCCCTCACCCCGACCCTCTCCCGCAAGGGGAGGAGGGGCCGCCAGCAGCGTGCTGCCTGGTCTATTGGCAAGCGTCCCAGAAGCCGTTGCGGTAGCTTGGATCGGTGTAGTACCAGCAGAGGCCCGGCGCCGGCGGCTGGCCCGCGTAGGCGATGGCCGCGCCCGTGGCGAGAACGCCGATCGCCGCGCCGGCCGCGATCGCGCCGCCGGCGCCCCAGCGATACCAGCTGGGCCGCGCCCAGCCGCCGTAGCCGCCGCGATAGACCCCGCCATGATATCCGTAGGCTCCGCCGCGATAGACCCCGCCGCCGCGGTACCCAGGGCGGGCGTAGGTGCCGCCGCGATGGTAGACGCCGCCGCGAGGCCCGACAGCGGTGGCGCCGCGATGATAAACGACCACTTTCGAGATCAGCCCGTCGCTCAGACCCGCGGCCGGACTGGACCCCTGCATCATCTCGATCGCGCCAGCGGGCGGCGCGCTGAAACCGGAAAGCGCGATCGCCACGCACGCGCTTTTGACCAAACTCGACCGAACCATGGCTTTCCTCCTTGTTCGCGGCTCGCGCTCTAACCCAATCACCGGGTTATGGCACAAAACCGGCGCCGAGGCGAAGCCGGGATGGCGCCAATATTAACGGCCTTTCGGCGACCCGGATTGCTTGGCCCGGCGCCCGCACTACAGCGACCTCACTATCCGCCCGGCGAAAGGGCGGCGCGCAACGCCTCATCGTTCCGAATAACATCGGGCGCCGCCGTGTTCCTTTTTCCGGAATGGGGGAGCCGGTGGATGGCGAGAGAACCGGGCCGGAGGGAACAGCCGCCGCCTTCGGGGCCGAACCAGAGTTATCGCGCCAGCGTTCGCCAGGTGCTGACGCTTAACCGGATTCTCGCCAAAAAGCTCACTCCGGCCGACCCTGGCGATCTCGCCGCCGTGCTGGCCTCCGCGCTCCTTTTTGATGGGCGCAAGCGCCTGCACCCGGCCGATGAGGTCATCGCCAGGATTGTCGCCAGGCGGCAGGTCGAGCATTTGGAGCGCGCCGGCTTCGTGGTGATGAAGAGGCCGACGACCGGCGGCCGAAGGCAGGGCCCGAAGCCATGAGGGGCGCTCAGAACGTGAAGGCGTAGACCTTCCCGCCGCCGGTCACAAAGAGCTTGCCGTCGGCGGCGATGAGGGTCTGAAAATTGGTCGTTCCGAGCAAGGGTTGCGGCGGGGCGAGAAGCTCGCCGGTGTCGCCCCTGTAGGCGTAGAGCCGGTTGTCGCCGTGGGAGCCAAGGGCGAAGACGATCGGATTCGAGCCTCCGTCGGCGGTGGTGACGATTGGTCCGCCAAGGTGGCTGACGACCGTGTTGCACCAGGCGGTCGAGATCGCCGGCTTAGGGGCGGCGCGGATCTTCAGGACGAGAAGTCCCTTCCCCGACGGATCGGGCGGGCAATTCGCGCCATCCACTTGAAGCGCGACAAAGACGGCGTCGCCGGCGCTCCAGACGGCTGGGGACGCGATGGCCCGCACGGGGGTCACATGGGCGCTCGCGAGCTCGCCGCCGATGCCGCCCAGGTTGTCGCGGTCGAGAAGATAGGCCACGCCGTCTTTTCCAATGGCGAGGACCAATTTCCGGACGCCGCCGGCGCTCGGGACGTCGAAGGGAATCGGCGCCGTTCCGCCAAGGTCAAGATCGTGTCTGTCGAGATCTTTCCAGTCCGAGGGGGCGAAATAATCACGCTCGTTGACCGGGCGGGCGAGGTCGGAACCGAAGCGCAGCACCGCTTCGCCGTCGCCCCATTCCCTGGGGAGCGCGGTGTTGCCGGTCGCGGCGAACAGCGACTTTCCGTCGCTGGTGACGCCGCCTTGCGCCCAGATGCCGCCGGCTCTGGCGCGCGTCGTGAACCTCACGACCTTGCCAGGCTCGGCCGTCGAAAATCCGATGACCATGCCGTGATAGAGGCCGCAATCGCCGGCGAGGCCGCTAAAGGGAACAAACACGCGCCCGTCGAACAGGGCGAGAGCGCCGCGCTGGTTCTGCACCATCGGGTCGAAGCTGCCGTCGAGCGCCGTCGCCACATCGACCGGCCAGCCGGGCTCGACCGATCCGTCGGCGAGCGAAAGGGCGTAAACTTCGTGCCGCGGATGGTTGTCGCGCTTGACCATCGCGTCGAGATAAAGGCTCGCGCGCGCCTTATCGATGACCGGCGTCCCGGTCACGCCGAGCGGCCAGATGTTGCCGCATTTGAATCCGGCGCTGGCGGCGCTGTCGATGGGATCGCCGAGCGTCCGCATCCAGATCCGGGCCCCGGTCTTCTCGTCGAACGCGTAGACTTCGTCCTCCTCGGTCGCCACGATCAGGACGCCCGCGCCGGTCTTGGGGTCGCGCCACATGAGCGGCTGCGCATAGACCTCGCCGCGATAGGCCGCGTTGAACGTGAGATCGGGACGCAGGCCCCGCGCGCGCTCGTAGGTGAGACCGGGCATGACGTACCTGCCGGAGCGATCCGGCGCGCCGTGGTAGGTGAGGATCAGGGAATCGGCCGCGGCCGGACCGGAAGCGGCCAGCGTCGCGGCGAGCGCGCCGGCGAGCATTTCGATGCGCATGACGACCTTGTGAGCGGGGCCTTGGACGGCCCGCCCGGCCATTATCCGAGCAGTGGACGAAAGGGCAAGCGGAGGTCTGTGCGGTGCGCGAATGCGCTCTCGCCGCTCGCCTGCGGCTGTCCGCGCGCGCTTCAGCCGGAGACGCGCAATCGTTCGAGATCGGCGATCAGCGTAGGCCCGGCCGGCTCCCATTTGAGTGTCTTGCGCGTTTGCTCGCTCGAGGCGGGCATGTCGAGCGAGGCGAACATCGCAAGCCAGCCAAAATAGGCTTGGGCCTCCTGCGGCGCGATGGAATTGACCGGCAGTTTCAGGCGCCGCCCGATGGCCTCGGCAATATCGCGCATCGGCACGCCTTCCTCCGCCACCGCGTGATATTTCGCGTTCGGCTCGGCCCTTTCGATCGCGAGCCGGTAGAGGCGGGCGACGTCGAGAACATGGGCCGCCGGCCAGCGATTGGCGCCGTCGCCGATGTAAACGCACGCGCCCTTTTCGCGATACATCGCGATCGCCGGAGTAATGAGACCCTGGGTGACCGGGTCGTGGACTTGCGGAAGCCGCACCACGGTCACGCTGACCCCGTCCGCGGCGACGGAAGCGGCTGCTTCCTCGGAGGCCGCGCGGGGGTGGGTGTTGGAGCTGACGGTCGCGTTGTCCTCCCTGGCCGGCTCTCCGGGCGCGGTGTTGGCGATTCCGGTCCCGGAGGTCACCACCAGCGGCCGGCCCGAGCCGGCGAGAACGGAGCCGAGCGCCTTGATGACGGCTCGATCGTCCTCGCAGTTCTGGACGAAGCGCGAGAAGTCGTGGTTGAACGCCAGATGGATGACGCCGTCCGACCGGGCGGCGCCGTCCTTCAGGCTGTCCGGGTCCGCGATCGATCCCCGATAGACCTCGGCCCCGGCGGCGGCCAAAGCCGGCGCCTTGTCGTCGGAACGGCAGAGGCCGATCACCTGATGGCCCGCCGCGATCAACTCCTTGACCACGTTCGAGCCGATGTTTCCAGTGGCGCCGGTGACAAATACACGCATGGGACAGGTCTCCAAATTTCGTTGGAGACAAACTTGCGCTCCTCGGCTATTGTAGTAAAGTAGTGATGTTATCGTATTATAACGGCTAACAGGATGAGCGGACCCGTTGCACACGAGAACCGGCTCGGCGGCTACCTGAAGGATCGCCGCACGAAGCTCGATCCGGCCTCGTTCGGCCTGCCTGCGGGGCGTCGCCGGACGCCCGGCCTCCGGCGCGAGGAAGTGGCGCAGCGCGCCAACATCAGCCCGACCTGGTATACTTGGCTTGAGCAGGGGCGGGGCGGCGCGCCTTCGGCCGAGGTGCTCGACCGCATTTCGCGCGCTCTCATGCTGACGGATGTGGAGCGGGAGCACCTGTTCCTGGTCGGCCTGGGCCGGCCGCCCGAGGCCCGCTACGACGCGGCGCGAGGCGTCACCCCGCGGCTGCAGCGCGTCCTCGATGCGCTGGATCCCAGCCCCGCCGTGATCAGGACCGCGATATGGGACGTCGTGGCCTGGAATCGGGCCGCGACGGTCATGCTCATGGACTATGGATCGCTGCCGCCGGAAGAGCGCAACATCCTGCGCTTCTTCTTCCTCGAACTCGCGCGCACGCGTTGCGCAATACGACTGGGAAAGCGTGGCCCGGTTCGTGCTGGGGGCGTTCAGGGTGGACGCGGCCCGCGCCGGCGCCGCGGCCGAGGTCGAGCCTCTCGTCGAAGAGCTCTGCCGGCTCAGTCCCGAGTTCAAGGCGATGTGGCGCGACAACGACGTCAGCGGCCACCATGGCGAGGCCGTCAAGCACATACGGCACCCGGCGCTCGGCGAGCTCGCCTTCGAATATTCGGCGTTCGCGGTCGATGGACGAACGGACCTCACCATGGTGGTCTACAATCCGGCGACGCCGGAGGACGCGGAACGGATCAAGTCATTGCTTGCCTGACTCGAAGCTTGATCGGCAGGCGGGCGCCCACATGGCCGCTTTTGCGGGAGCCGGTCCGCCCTCAGGAAGGCCGCGGGGCCGAATCCGCACAGATCGGGCCTGGCGGGAAAGGACGAGATCCATGAATGGAATTCGCGCCCTCCTCTTCGATACATTCGGCACGCTCGTCGATTGGCGAGGCGGCATGATCGCGCATCTCGCTTCGTGGGGAGAGGCGCAGGGCATTCGGGCCGATTGGCCGGGCCTTGTCGATGCCTGGCGGGCGGATTATCCGCCCTCCCTCGACCGCGTTCGCAGGGGCGAGCGGGCGTGGGCTAATCTCGACGTGCTGCACCGCGAGTCGTTCGAAGGTCTAGCGGCAAAATTCGGCGTTCCTGCGCAGAGCGAAGAGAGTTTGAACGCGCTCGCGCAATTCTGGCACGAGTTGCCGGCATGGCCGGATGTCGTTGGCGGGCTCGCTCGGTTGAAGCCCCGGTACATGATCGCCCCCTTGTCGAACGGACATGTGGCGCTTCTCGTATCCCTGTCCAAATCGCTCCGGCTGCCGTGGGACATGGTCTTCGGCGCCGATCTCTTCCGGCATTACAAGCCCGATCCGGAGACCTATCTCGGCGCGGCGTCGCTTTTCGGCTGCGCGCCGAACGAGGCGATCATGGTCGCCTCCCACCCGTCCGACCTCGCCGGGGCGGCTCGCTATGGTCTCCGCACTTGCCATGTGTCCCGGAAGCTCGAATACGGCGGGGGCCGGATCGTCGAGCCCGCTCCGGCGCCGGGAACCTTCGACCTGATGGTCGGCGGCGTCGACGAACTGGCGGACTTGCTGCTGGGCTGAGCGGCGCAGGTTGGACCGAAGCGCCGCCGAGGGGTCAGAAAAAAGAGGCCGGTCTGGCTTGTCTAGTTAAAATGAAACTGGTGCTCACAAGTAGTCGTACTATCATGAGAGCAGTCGATCATTCGGGATCGGCTCCGAGATCGACTGCGATTAATCGCGGGAGGTCCGTCATGAGATATGGATTATCATCTATCCTGGCGGTGTTGACGATTGGCGCCTTCGCCAGCGTCACGCCTGCGTCCGCGGGAAACTCTGGCGACGCCAATTGGATGTGGGAACA
Source organism: uncultured Alphaproteobacteria bacterium (assembly GCA_963765375.1). Classification (GTDB taxonomy): domain Bacteria; phylum Pseudomonadota; class Alphaproteobacteria; order Rhizobiales; family Beijerinckiaceae; genus Roseiarcus. The sequence goes on from CAVXVZ010000003.1 coordinate 72,769, forward strand.
GGCTCAGACCCATCCAAACGAAATGAACCAGGACCCCGACTACCATTCGAACTTTACTTCCGAAGGAGAAGTCTACCCTCCAGGGGTCATCTCGGGCGGGCACTTTGTGAGGTCGCGCTCGGCGAACGCTGCACCGCTTGCCTTGCTAATCCCGAATTGCCGGACGTTCCGAACGGACTATGGCGGGTGGTGGTTCACGGAGTGCGGTCCGCAATAACGCCGGGCAAGATTTCGACATCTCCGCCGTCTGCGCCAAAGCGGACGGCGCGCTGTTACGTTCGTTCTAACTCGTCATCGGCGGGAAGCAAACGCTCACAAGTTTGAAAGACGCTTTCCCAGAAGCCGATCCTGCGCCCACGCCTGCCCCGCCCGCCGAGACCACCCAGCGGATTGGGAGATCCATTCGGCCGTTGCGCGCAGCCTCAGTCGCCCCAGGTCGCAAACATGCCGATCGCGGCCGCCGCCATGACGACAGTCGCCAGCCAGCCGACAGCCTTCAGGACGGGGCCGAGCGTGAACTGGCGCATGACAGCCTGGCGCGTACTCAAGTGCATGATCATGATCATGATCGGCACGGCCGCGACGCCATTGATGACCGCGCTCCAGAAAAGCGCCTTGATCGGATCGAGCGGACTGAAGTTTAGGAAGGCCCCGATCAGCGTCGCCGCGGCGATCGCGCCGTAGAACGCCTTGGCGCGTCCCGGCTTCTGCGACAGTCCGATCCTCCAGCGCAGCGCTTCGCCGACGGCATAAGCGGCGCTGCCGGCGAGCACCGGCACCGCAAGCATCCCGGTCCCGACGATGCCGAGCGCAAACACGACGAACGCGAATTCGCCGGCGATCGGCCGCAACGCCTCAGCCGCCTGCGAGGAGGTTTGAATGTCCTTTATTCCATGGGCGTTCAATGTCGCGGCGGTCGTCAACATGATGAAGAGCGCGATGATATTCGAGATCCCCATGCCGACCAGCGTGTCGAGCCGGATGCGCGCGAGTTGGCTTGGGGCCTGCTCGGGAGCCTTGACGAGAGGTTTCGCCTGGGAGTCCTCTTTCTCGTCCTCGACCTCCTCCGAGGCCTGCCAGAAGAAAAGATAGGGGCTGATCGTCGTGCCGAATACGGCGACCACGACGGTCAAATAGGCGCCCGAGAATTGGAGATGAGGCAAAACGAGATCGCGCGCCACCGTGAGCCAGGGGACGCCGACCACAAACACCGTCGCCACATAAGCGAAGAGCGACAGGGTCAGCCAACGCAGGACCGAAGCATAACGGGCGTAGCTCGTGAACACTTCGAGCAGGACGGTCAGGATCGCAAAACCGCCGACGTAGAGAGCGGCCGGGCCCGGGACGAACAGGCCCAGGGCCGCCGCCATCGCGCCAAGATCCGCGCCAAGATTGATCGTGTTGGCGACGAGCAGGAGGCCGACCAGCGCATAAAGCACGGGGGCCGGATAGTGACGGCGCATATTTTCGGCGAGGCCACGCCCGGTGACCCGCCCGACCCGGGCGCTGATCATCTGGATGGCGCACATCAACGGATAGGTCAGCAAAAGCGTCCAGCCCAGCGCATAGCCGAATTGCGCCCCGGCCTGAGAATAGGTGGCGATACCGCTTGGATCGTCGTCCGAGGCGCCGGTGATCAAGCCGGGGCCCAGGACGTCCTTCAGTTTCGGCCCGTCGGACGATTTGATTGCGGCGGGCGGCGAAGACCGCGCGACTTCCGTACTCAGGGTGAAGCCCTCCATCCCGCAAGCTCAACCCCGACGCCGTGGCTTTGTTCCACGTGGCAACGCCGGACGCCTCGTCGAGCCGTCCAAGCCACAGATTTTGCGCGAACTGGCGTTATGACTGGATCCAGGGATGCACGGGGCAGTCGCGCCGAGACGAGATTGCGTTTCATCAATGCGGATCGCGCGTCGCCACGCCATCATTTTTCAAAGGCGTTTCGGCTCGTTCGCCCGCTCCGTCCGGATTCCCGACGCCGTCGACGCCGACAAGATCGAGGCCAGCTTCAAGAACGGCGTTCTCAAAAGTGATGCTGCCGAAGAAGCCGGAAGCCCGGAAGCCGGTCAAGAAGATCGAGGTCAAGGGCGGCTGAGGCGCTCGCCCTCACCCCAGCCCCTCTCCCGTTTGCGGGAGAGGGGGTTTTTCTTGTAGCCGCTGCTTATGGGCACACGTCCCAGAAGCCCTGCTGGCGGGTCGGATCGGTGTAGTACCAGCAAAGGCCAGCCGCAGGAGGCGGCCCGGCCCATGTGGCCGCCGCCGCGCTTATGAAGCCGATCGCCGCTCCGGCCGCGATCGCGCCGCCCGGCCCCCAGCGATACCCGGGCCGTCCGGCCCAGGCGCCGCCGCGCCAGCCGTAGCCGGTGCGGACGTTCACGTTGCGATTGACGTTCCGGTTCACGTTGCGGTTCACGTTGCGATTGACGTTGCGATTGACGTTGCGGTTGACGTTGCGGTTCACGCTGCGGTTGACGTTTCCGTGGTGGACGGTTCCCCGCCCAGCGTATCCTCCGCCCGGCCGATGCATTCCGCCGCGGTTCATGCCGCCATGCATGCCGCCGCGGTGCATCCCGCCGCCGCCCCGGTGCATCCCGCCGCCGCCCCGGTGCATCCCGCCGCCGCCGCGGTGCATCCCGCCTCCGCCATGGCGATGGCCGCCGCCGCGAACCTGGGTGATCCATCCGTCATCGAGATGCGTCGCCGAATTCCCCGCGGAGAAGACCTCGATCGCCTCCGCTTGCGGCGCGGCGAACGCGCTGAGCGTCACGACGACGAGCGCGCGTTTGATGAAATCGAGCCGTCTCATGGCCTTTCCTCCCCTTACCGCGATACGCCGCCTTCATTCACATAAGGCAGCCGCTGATGGACATATGTTAACCGCTTGAGATTCCCGGTGCGAGTCCCGGCTCGTGATCCATCCTCCCACGCGCCGCGTAACGGATATCGCCGCCGTAACGAAATGGATATGACCAAAAGCGGGATCGGGAGCAGAGAATGTGGAGCAGGAGATCGTTTCTGAGCCTCGTCGGCGCGGCCCCGGCGGCGGTGGCCATTCCGGCGCTGGCGTTCGAGTTCAAGCCTTACGATCCCGCCGCGGTTGAGAAGGCGATTGAATCCGGCAAGCCGGTCATCGTCCATGTCCGCGCATGGTGGTGCCTGCAGTGCCATGCCCAGGCCGCCATCCTCGACAGCCTGAAAAGCGACCCGGCCTATGATGGCGCGAGCTTCTTCCTGGTCGACTACGACAAGCAGAAGGACGTGGTGGCGAAGCTCGATTGCCCCCGCGCCACGCTCATCGCCTACAGGGGCGGCAAGGAAGTCAAGCGCATGTCCTGGGAAACCTCGCGGGACGCGGTCGTCGGCGTCCTCAAGGCTGCATTGTGAACCTCATCCTGACCTTGCCTCTCGCCCTCGCCGCCGGCATGCTGACGATCCTGAGCCCCTGCGTGCTGCCGCTCGCGCCGATCGTGGTGGCGAGCGCCCGCGCCCGCGACCCGCGCGGTCCGGTCGCGCTTGGCTTGGGGCTCGCGGCGACCTTCGGAATCGTCGGCGGGGTTCTCGCCTCGTTCGGGGTCGAGTTCGGCGACTCGGCGCTGGCGCGAGCGGCCTCCGCGGTCATCATGATCGCGATCGGGGCGGTGTTGCTCGCGCCGGCGCTCGGCGAACGGTTCGAACGCCGGCTCGGTTTTGTCGGCCGCGCCGCCGATATCATGAGCGAGCGGCTGCCGAACGCCGGCCTCGCCGGCCAGGCGGCGGCCGGCGTCGTGCTGGCCTTCGCCTGGGCGCCCTGCGCCGGACCGATTCTCGGCGCGGCGCTCGTCCTCGCCGCCAAGGGCGGCTCGCTTGCGGCGGCGATTGCGACGATGACCGTCTACGCTCTCGGGGCCGCCGGCGCGCTGATCGGCTTGGGCTATGCGGCTGGCCGGGTCGCCTCGAAGGCGCGATTCGCCTGGGCGGGCGCCGGGGGCAGGCTCGCGCTCGGCGCGGCGTTCGTGGTCATCGGCGCCGCGGTTCTGACCGGCGTCGATCATCACATCGAGGCGGTTCTCGTCGCCGCGATGCCCGATTGGCTGACCGCCTTCGCGACCTCGCTTTGACGAGGGGCGGGGGCGCCCGTTCGCGTCATCCTTCGTCGCGCGCGCGCCTTGCAGCGAGCTTCGTGACCGGATTGTCGCCGACGCCGGGCCGGCTGAACGGGCACACCGCGAGGCAGATGGCGCAGCTCATCGCCTCGTTGAAATAGGGCAGGCACTTGTCGAAATCGACATACCAGCGCCGCTCGCCGCGCACCAACGTCTTCTCCGGCAGAATGGCCGCGGGAGGGCAGGCGTCCGAGCACACACGACAATGGAGACAGAAGTCGTCGGCGCCGAATGGCTGGCGCGCGTCGGCGATCAGCGGCGCCTCGGTGAGCACGCAGGCCAGGCGGAAATTCGAGCCGAACTTGCGATGGATCATCGACCCATGCTTGCCGAGTTCGCCGAGCCCCGCCTCGATCGCCGGCGGGATCAGCACGAACGAGCCCGCCATCGGGCCGCCATAAGGAAAGGCGTCGTAGCCTTGCCCGCGCAGCCAGTTAGCGAGGCCTTTCGCCGCCCCGATCCCGCGCCCGTACTGGCGCGTTATCTCGACGAGGGCTCGCATCGAAGGCGCCTGCTTCATCGCCTCGTAATCCTGCTCGACCGCAATCACGATCATCCAGGGATAGTTCGGCGGGTCATCGCCTTCGAACACATAGTCGGCGCGCATCGGGGTGACGCCGACGTCGTCGGCGCCGCACTCCGCCGCCGCGCGCTTTACCGCCCCGATCAGGGCCTCGGCGGCGAGACCCGCTCTGTCCGGGGCGACGGGTACGAGCGGCTCGTCGATCGCCCGCTGCCGTTCCCGCCTCGCCTCGGCAAGCGTCGCGTCGTCGCCGGTGCGCTGATAGAACCAGCGCTGGAGCGGCCCGTGGGGGATGGTGTCGGGCGGGCGCCAATAGACCGGTGAGGGACGGCGCGGCGCGTGCTCGCCGACGCCATTGATCGCGTTGCCCGAAACGGCGGGCCAATGGCCCATCTGGTCGGCGCTTGGCGTCCAGACAGGCATACGCCGGCTCATGCTTCCTCCATAGACCGGCCGGACCGGTTCGCCGCCGCGGGGCGTTTGGGCTAGTGGAACTGAAGCGTCATTCGGCCCGCATCGGGTCAAAGCCAGGTCAGAGGTCTCGCCCATGCTTGCGCATTTCTCCTCCGGCGGCGTCGACATCGCATTCATCGACGTTGAGCCTCAGGCTTACGACCTCGGCGAGCCGATCCTGCTGATTCACGGCTTCGCCTCCAATCATCGCGTCAACTGGATCGAGCCCCGCTGGGTCGAGACCCTTGCCCAGGCCGGCCGGCGGGTCGTTGCGTTCGACAATCGCGGCCATGGGGCGAGCCGGAAGCTCTACGCGCCGGCCGACTATCGCGCCGACCTGATGACCCAGGACGCGGCCAACCTGCTCGCCCATTTGCGGATCGAGCGCGCCGACGTGATGGGCTATTCGATGGGCGCGCGGATCGCGAGCTTTCTCGCCCTCGCCGAGCCGAGGCGCGTCCGCGCCCTGATCCTCGGCGGGCTCGGCGACCGGCTGACGCGCAACTCCGGGCTGCCCGAGGCGATCGCGAAGGCGCTGGAGGCGCCGTCGCTCGACGGTCTCGCCGACCCGACGCAGCGCATGTTCCGCGCCTTCGCCGAGAGGACGAAAAGCGACCTGGCTGCGCTCGCCGCCTGCGTCCGCGGTTCGCGGCGAAGTCTCACACATGAAGAACTCGCGCGTATCACCCAGCCGACACTGGTCGCCGTTGGCGAGCGCGATACGGTCGCTGGCGATCCCAGCGCGCTCGCCGTCATGCTGCCGCGGGGAACGGCGTTCGACATTCCCGGCCGCGATCACAATCTCGCGGTCGGCGATCGGGCGTTCAAGGCGCGCGTGCTCGACTTTCTGGAACGCCGGGAATGAGCCCTTTTGCGTTCTGCATCCCACTAAAGTCCTAATGACAAAGCAGGTGACAACCCTGCCGGAAACGTCAACACTGCGATCGAAGGCCGGCCTGACCGGCCGGACCACGCCGGGAGCGGAATGCCCATGGACCTGGCCGAGGCGAAAGCCGGAGGCGCGGATGTCGGCGCGGATTCGCATGTCTCGGCCCTGCTCGTCGTCGACGGGGTCACCATCCGGTTCGGCGGCGTGACCGCGCTCCAGGATGTGTCCTTCGAGGTCGCCCACGGCGCCATCTGCGGTCTGATCGGGCCGAACGGAGCCGGCAAGACGACGCTCTTCAATTGTATCTCGCGCCTCTACGATCCAGGCGCCGGGTCGATCCTGTTTGACGGCCGCCCGCTCGCCAGCTTCGCCAGACACGAGCTCGCCTCGCTCGGCATCGCCCGAACCTTCCAGAACGTCGCCCTGTTCTCGACCATGACCGTGCGCGAGAATGTCTGCGTGGGCGCGCATGCGATCGGGCGCGGCGGCTTCCTCAGCAATGCGCTGGCGACGCCGCTGGCGCGGCGCGAGGAGCTCACGATCGCCGAGCGCGCCGACGCGTTGATCGAGGAATTCAGCCTGAAAGAGGTCGCGGACCGTCCGGCGGGGGCGCTTTCGTTCGGCGTGCGCAAGCGGGTGGAGCTCGCCCGCGCGCTCGCCAAGGGTCCGAAGCTCCTGCTTCTGGACGAACCGGCAGGCGGCCTCAACCACTCCGAGGTCGATGGGCTCGCCGACGAGATCCGCGCCATCCGCGACCGTCGCGGCGTCGCCGTGCTTTTGGTCGAGCATCACATGAATCTCGTCATGCGGGTCAGCGACCAGGTGGTCGCGCTCGACTTCGGCCGGGTCATCGCCAACGGCCGGCCCGACGAGGTGAGGGCCAATCGCGAGGTGGTGCGCGCCTATCTCGGGAGCGCCGGTTGAGCGCGCCAATTCTGGACGTCAAGGGCCTCGAAGCCTGGTACGGCCCGGCGCGGGCGCTGCGCGGGGTCGACTTCGCGGTCGAGGACGGCGGCGCCACGGCGTTGCTGGGCGCCAATGGCGCCGGCAAGACCACGATCCTCAGGGCGTTGAGCGGGCTCATTCGGCGCTCGGGCGACATTCGCTTCCGCGGCCATCCGATCGGCGCCTTGGCGACGGAGGACGTCGCCCGTCTCGGCATCGCGCACGTGCCTGACGGACGCGGCACGTTCACCGATCTGACCGTCGAGGAGAACCTGCGCCTCGGCGCCTATGTGCGCAGCGACCGGCAAGAGGTCCGCAAGGATTTCGACCGCGTATTCGGCTTCTTTCCGCGCCTTGAGGAGCGGCGTCGCCAGCAGGCGGGAACGCTCAGCGGCGGCGAGCAGCAAATGCTGGCGATTGCGCGGGCGCTCCTCATGCGCCCGAGGCTGCTCATGCTCGACGAACCGTCCTTCGGCCTCGCGCCATTGGTGGTGGCGGAAATCTTTCGCGTCCTCGGCGAGATCAATCGCGACGAGGGCGTGAGCCTGCTCATCGTCGAGCAGAACGCCTCGCTCGCGCTCGATCTCGCCGACCGGGCGGTGCTGATCGAGACCGGGCGGGTTGCCCTCAGCGGCCCCTCGCAGGCGATCCGGGCGGACGATGCGGTGCGGCGCGCCTATCTCGGCTACTAGCGGCTGGAGCTGCGAAAAATTGGGCGAGTTTCTTCACCAACTGGCTTCCGGAGTGGCGCTCGGCGGCGTCTACGCGATCATGGCCCTTGCGCTGGTGATGATCTACCAGGCCACCCAACTCATCAATTTCGCCCAAGGCGAAATGGCGATGTTCTCGACCTATTTCGCCTGGAAGCTGATCGACCTCGGCGAGCCGTACTGGCTCGCGTTCTTCGCCACCGTCCTCGTTTCGTTCGTCGGCGGGGTCGTGATCGAGCGGCTGATCGTCAGGCCGTTCGCCAACGCGCCGGTTCTCGCTTCGGTGATCGTGTTCATCGGCCTTGCGTTCATCTTCAACTCGCTCGCCGGATGGCTATACGGATATTCGGTCCAATCGTTCGATAGCCCGTTCACGAGCAAGCCGTGGTTCGGCGCGGGCTACATGTCGGCCCATGAATCCGGCTCCATCGTCGTCACCCTTGCTGTGCTGGCGCTGGTCTATGCGTTTTTCCGCTTCACTCCGCTCGGTCTCGCGATGCGGGCCGCGGCGCAGAATCCGGTGTCGAGCCGGCTCGTCGGCATCCGGGTCGGGTGGATGCTGGCGATCGGCTGGGGCTTGGCGGCGGCGATCGGCTCGATCGCCGGCATGATGGCGGCGCCGATCGTCTATCTCGACCCAAACATGATGGGCGGCGTCCTGCTCTACGCCTTCGCCGGCGCGGTCCTGGGCGGCATCGACAATCCGTTTGGGGCGGCGGTTGGCGGCTTCGTGGTCGGCGTGCTCGGCAATCTTGTCGGGGCCTATGTTGTCGGCTCCGAGGTCAAGCTTTCTGTCGCGCTTGCGATCATCATCGCCGTCCTGGTCTGGCGGCCGTCCGGCCTGTTCGGGCGCCGCCTCGTGGCGAGGGTCTGACCATGGCCGACGCCGGCGGCGCGCTGAGAGTCCTGGTCACGCTCGCCGTCGCGGTCATCGCGCTCGCCTTTCCGTTCGTCGCCTCGGGTTACCACATCTATCAGGGCTCCCAGGTGCTCATTCTCGCCATCGCGCTGCTCGGCCTCAATCTCTTGACCGGGTTCAACGGCCAGATATCGCTCGGCCACGGCGCATTTTTTGCCATTGGCGGCTATGGCGCGGCGATCCTGACCATGAAGTTCGGCCTGCCGTTTTGGGCGGCTATTCCGCTGGCGAGCGTGGTTTGCTTTGTCGCCGGCTTCCTGTTCGGCTTTCCCGCGCTCAGGTTCGGCGGCCTTTATCTCGCGCTCGCCACTTTTGCCCTTGCGGTCGCCACGCCACAGATCCTGAGCTACACCGGCTTCGACGCCATCACCGGCGGCTCGCAGGGACTTTCACTTCCGAAACCGCTCGCGCCACTGGGGCTCAGGCTCAACCCCGACCAATGGCTCTATCTTGTGTGCCTGGGATGCGCCGCCGCGCTTTACTGGGCGGCGCGAAATCTGGCGCGGGGACGGATCGGACGGGCGCTGATCGCCATCCGCGACCAGCCGATCGCCGCCGAGACGATGGGCGTCAATGCGGCGCTCTACAAGACGACGTGCTTTGGCGTCAGCGCGCTCTACGCCGGGGTCGCGGGGGGATTGAGCGCGATCGCCGTCGGCTTTGTTTCGCCCGAGAGCTTCGGGCTCCCGCTCTCGCTCGCCTTCCTGGTCGGGATTGTGGTCGGCGGCCTCGCGTCGCTCAATGGCGTGCTGTTCGGCGCCCTGTTCATCGAATTCGTGCCAAATCTCTCCGACCAGCTTACGGTGAGTTTCGGCGAGAGCGCCAAGGCGTTGCCGGGCGCGATTTACGGCGTGCTGCTGATTCTGGTAATGGCCGCAATGCCGACGGGAGTAGCAGGCGCGGCGCGGGCGGCGGCGAACGCCGTTTTGCGCGGGCTCGCTCCGTCGCGACCAACCAAAGTCGAGATCGACGACGGCGCGACCGTCGCCGCAAAATATGAAGGAAAGGGAGAATCGCCATGATCACTCGACGCACATTCCTGCAATCGAGCGCCGCCGCGGCGCTTGCGGCGAGCGCAAGCTCGGCCCGCGCGGACAATGCCCCCGGTATCACTGACACGGAAATCAAGATCGGGCAGACCATGCCCTACAGCGGCCCCGCCTCGGCCTACGGTGTGATCGGCCGCACCGAGGCCGCCTACTTCAAGATGATCAACGAGCAGGGCGGGATCAACGGCCGCAAGATCAATCTCATCAGCCTCGACGACGGCTACAGCCCGCCAAAAACGGTCGAGCAGGTGCGGCGGCTGGTCGAGGACGAAAAAGTGGCGTTCCTGTTCCAGACGCTGGGCACTCCGCCGAACCTCGCGATCCGGCAATATCTCAATGACAACAAGGTGCCGCAATTGTTTGTCGCCACCGGCGCGGCGGCGTTCGCCGATCCTCAGCATTTCCCCTGGACGATGGGCTATAACCCGAACTACCAGACGGAAGCGCACATCTACGGCAAGCACATTCTGGCCACCAAGCCGGACGGCAAGATCGGCGTGCTCTACCAGAACGACGGCTTCGGCAAGGACTACCTGATCGAACTCAAGGAGGAGCTCGGGGCAGGCCATGCCGGCATGGTGGTCAAGGAGGCGTCCTACGAGACCTCCGAGCCGACGGTCAATTCGCAGATCGTCACGCTGCAAGGCTCCGGCGCTGATATTCTGCTCATCGCAGCGACGCCGAAATTCGCCGCCCAGGCGATCCGCAAGTCGTTCGATCTTGGCTGGAACGGGGTGCGGTACGTCAGCAATGTCTCGGTCTCGGTCACCACCATCCTCAAACCCGCGGGCCTCGACAAGTCTAAGGGTCTGATCACCGCTTATTACGGCAAAGACCCGACCGACCCCCGCTGGAAGGACGACGCAGGCATGAAGGAATGGGCGGCCTTTGTCGCGAAATACATGTCGCCGGCCGAACTCAACGACGCCAATGCGACCTACGCCTTCGGCGCGGCGGCGACAATGATGCAGGTCCTCAAGCAATGCGGCAATGATCTGTCGCGCGAAAACGTCATGAAAGAGGCGGCGAACCTCAAGGATCTCGAACTTCCGCTATTGCTGCCGGGAATGAAGATCAACACTTCGCCGACCAACTTCAGCCCGATCCGCCAGATGCAGCTCGCGAGCTTCGACGGCGCGAGCTGGCAGCTGTTCGGAGAGCTGTTGATGGGCTGATCGGGTCCAGGGCCGCGCTCGAAAGCGCGCGGCCTTCTAATCCGTCCTTACGCCCATTCCTTCAATGACGCGAAGCGGGCGAATTTCTTGCTTCTGTGGCGGTCCATGCGGGCGAGCACGTCGCGCAGGAACGCGACCCCTTCGGCGAGATACGGCCCCTTGTTGAGCATGACGCATTCGGCGCCCTGCGCCATCGAGGCGTCGGTCATTTCGGCGCGGCTCGGCACGCCGTCGCGCACGTAATTGTCGAGCACCTGCGTCGCCCACACCACCGGCGTGTGCGCCGCCTCGCACAGCCACAGGATTTCCTCCTGCATTTCGGTCAGCCGGGCGAAGCCGAGCTCGACCGCGAGGTCGCCGCGCGCGATCATCACCGCGGTCGGATTGTGCGCCGCCGCCTGCAGGATGAGCGTCGGCAGATTGCGCACCGCGAGCGGGGTCTCGATCTTGAGCACGAGCCCGTGCGGCTCGCGCTTGGGCGCGCGGGCCACGAGATGGTCCTGCAGGAGTTCGATGTCGTCGACCCGCTGGACGAATGAATAGCCGATGAGGTCGGCGTGCTCGGCGATGAAGTCGAGGTCGCGGAAGTCCTTGGACGTCAAGGGCGGCAGATCGAGCTCGGTCGAGGGGAAATTGACGCCTTTGCCCGGCTTCAGCCGCACCCCCTTCTCGCGCGCCGCGTAAACCTCGATCTCCGCCCGGCCGGCGGCCTTGGCGACCACCCGCGCCGCCGCCTTGCCGTCGTCGATGAACACTTCCGAGCCGACCGCGAGCTGGTCGACGAGCTCGGGAAAATTAAGCGAGAACGCGATCGGCTCCCTGGTCTTTTCGCGCAGTTCGTCGACCAGCACGACCCGGTCGCCGCGCGAAAGGCGGGTCTTCGGCGGCGCCTTCACCCTGAGGATGCGGCACTTCGGGCCGGCGATGTCCATCAGCACCCGGCAGGGACGCTCGAGCCGCGCCGCCGCCTCGCGCACGTTTTCGATCATCTGCCCCCAGACCTCGGCGTCGTCGTGGGCGCAGTTGATGCGCGCGCAGTCCATGCCGGCGGCCACCAGATTGTCGACAAACTCGGGTTCCGAAGCCGCTTCAGGCGGCAGGGTCGCCATCACCCGGGCGTGCGGACCGCCCCTCCGCGGCCTCCCGAACAGCCGGTTCGTCTCCGCCTCCAGTTCCGCCGCGCCCGCTATCGCCGACGCCGTCGCGGGGTAGGGGGCGGCCGGCTCGCCGGTCAGGCGCCTCAGGGTCGCGACGAGCGTTTCGAGGGCCAGCGCGACCTGGCCCTCGCTGCGGCCGAGCGAAGACAGGCCGCGGGCAGCGAGCCGGTATTGGAGATCGGTGAGGTCGTGCTCGCGCAGCGCGAGATAGAGGGAAAGATTGAGAACTCGGGCGGCCTTCTGGTCGGCGCCGACCCCCCATGAGCTTCTCAGCTCGGCCGCCTTGCGCTCGACCTCCTCGCGCAACGCCTTCACCTCGGCGAGAAGGCCGCGGAGGTCTTCGAGGTCGCTTCCGGTTTTTCCAGCCATGGGCGCCGCTTCGCATGGGCGAATCGTCGACGGGCGTCACGCTTTCCCCCGTCAGGCCGGTCTTTGACGCGCGAATGTGACGCCTGCGCGACAGTCAGCCGTCACACGGGGGCGCCCGATTGTTTGCAAGTAGACGCTTCACGGCCTATGAGACAGGCAAAACGCCGGGGGTGCGATCGAGGGGGTTTCGATGGCCGAGATCCATCACGAAATCAAGGTGCGCGCGGCTCCGGAACATATCCGCGCCGCCCTCAGCAGCAAGGAGGGTCTGGAATCCTGGCACGGCGGGCGCGTCGTTTCCGCCGACGGCGCTTGGCGGTTCGAATTTGCTGACGGAGCGCCGACCTTCCGCTGGGCGGTTCAGCCGGCGGCGTCGGCCAATGAAATCATATGGCGATGCCTGCAGGGTCCCGGCGACTCCGTCGGCACCGAAGCGTCGTTCAAGATCTCGGCCGCCGACAAGGGGCGCACGCTGGTTGAGTTCGCCCATCGCGGCTGGCCGCACGCCGGAGGAAACTTCCGCAAGTGCAACACCCAATGGGCGATCCTGCTGCACCATCTCCGTGAGTATGCCGAAACCGGCAAGCCCGCTCCGGCGCTCAAAGCCCCAGCCCAAATCGCCTCAGGAGGAGAAACGCCATGAGTGCTCCGAGGCGAATGATCGTCGGCATCACTGGGGCGACCGGCATCGCCTACGGGGTTCGGCTGCTCGAGGCGCTGCGGGCGCTCGATGTCGAGACCCATCTCGTCGTCTCCAAGGCCGGCGATGTGACCCGCGAGCACGAGACCGATATTTCCTCGGCAGAACTGCGGGCGCTGGCGTCGCGGCATTATGGCGCCGGCGAAATCGGCGCGGCGCTGGCTAGCGGATCATTCCGCACCATGGGCATGATCATCGCGCCTTGCACGATCCGCACGCTGAGTGAAATTGCGACTGGCGTGACCGACACATTGTTGACGCGCGCAGCGGACGTGACGCTCAAGGAGCGCCGCCGCCTCGTTCTGCTGGTGCGAGAGTTCCCGCTTCATGCCGGCCATCTCCGCAGCATGCTCGCCGTCACCGAGATCGGCGCCATTGTCGCGCCGCCGGTTCCCGCCTTTTACACCAGGCCGCAAACGATCGGCGACATCGTCGACCAGACAGTGGGCCGGGTGCTCGATCTGTTCGATCTCGATACCGGGACGGTCCCCCGTTGGGGCGAGCAGATCTCGCTTGTCTCCGGGCCGCGGCGCGTCGTCGCCCGGGAGTTTGCGGCCGCGATCAAGCCGAAATAAGCCGAGGAGGCCAATATGGACACCCCTCCAACGCCTGTCGCTCGCCGCCAGCAAAGCATGCCGGATTTCGTGGCGGCGATGGAAAAGGCCGGCCTCCTGGTGCGCATTCCCGAGGAAAAGCGCGTGGACGAGCTGCCGATGCTGATGGAGCAGCACTACGATAAGGCGATCTTCGTTGAACGCGTCCAGGGGTCCGAATTCTCGTTTCTCGCGAATGCTTACTCCAACCACCAACAATACGCCTGGGCGCTCGGCTGCACGCGCTCGGAGATCGGCGACAAAACCGCGGAGCTGGCGAGAGGCCGGATCAAGCCCAGGATCGTCGCCGGCGCGCCCTGCAAGGAGGTGATCCTGAAAGGCGCGGACGTGGACATCAGTCGTCTGCCGCTCTTCCTTCATCACGATCGCGACGGCCACTCCTACACCAACGACAAGCTCGTGGTGTCGAAGGACCCCGACACCGGCGTCACCGACTGGGGCATCTACCGGTCGATGTTCCGCACCATCAATGAAAAGAACTTCGACATGACCTGCACCAGCCATCGCGCGCGGCTGAATGCGCTGAAATATCAGGCGCAGGGAAAGAACATGCCGATCGCGATCGTCCTCGGGGGCCCAACACTCGACAAGATCGCCGCCCTCGCGGGCGTGCCCCCGGAGAGTGATGACTTCGAGGTGCTCGGCAGTTTCTATGGAGCGCCGGCCGAGCTGGTGAAGTGCGAGACCAACGATCTTCTGGTTCCGGCCAATGCCGAGATCGTGCTTGAGGGCGAGGTCGTCGCCACCGAGGGCTGGGTCTATGACGAGGGGCCTTACGGCGAGTACACCGGCATGTACGGCGGCGGCATGAAGCAAAATCCCCGCGTCGTCATCCACTGCATGACCTACCGCAAAGGCGCGATCTACCAGACCGCGACCATCGGCGGCGCGCATCCGGGCCATACCGACAACATGCTGCAGCTGCCGGCGGTCGAAAGCGACATCTACGCCGCCCTCTGCGCCGGCGGCATCCATGTGCTCGATGTGCGCTGCCCGGCCCATGGCCTCTCCAACATCGCCTATGCTCGCATCAAGCCGCAGGGCGGCGGCGACGCGAAGCAGGCGCTCGGGATCATGCTCACCTGTTCGAAGCAGGCGCTCCCCAAGATCGCCATGGTCTTCGACGCCGACGTCGACATCTGGAGCGACGAGCGGATCGCCCAGTGCATGGCCTTCCGCTACATGCCGGACCGCGACACGATCATCATTCCGCAATGCAACGCGATGTCCGTCGACCCCAAGGTCGGCGACCCCAACAAGCCGTTCGTTTGTTCGAAGATCGGCTTCGACTGCACCATTCCGCTCGTCGGCGACGTCGACCGCTCCGCCTACGACTGGTCGTCGGCCTGCGATCTCGGACCGGCGCCGAAGAACGTCGTCGCGATGGACAAGGACGCCCTGACCAAGGACATGGAAGTTTTCATCCGCGCCGCGCCGCGCTCTTGGAAAGACATTCTGCAGCATTACCACGGCCAGCCGTACCGGCCGATTTATCAGGCGTTCAGCGCGCTGAGGCATCGCCTGGGCCGCTGCTCCGACGCGCCCTGGTATCGCTACGCATTCCTCGAACTCGGGCCTTGCCGACGCGACCCCGGGGCTGGCGCGGCTCTCCAACCACGACCCCCGCCACCAGCCGGCCCCCGTCGCCCCGCCTCCGCGCGCGAACGCGGGAGGTTAGGCGAAGTTCAGGAGAGCTTGGGGAGGCGCATCCACGTTTCACAAGCCTGGCTGAAACCATTTTCGGCCTGGGCGCGTATAGAGGATTGGGAAAGATCAGACGCGAGGCTCGCCCATGCGCGTGGTGATGAGAACGGTAGAGGCCATCGCGGTTGCTGTGGCCCTGTGGGTCGCGACCGCCCATGCGGAGGAATCGACCGCCGTCCGCTCGCGCGCCATCGTCGAGCAGCAATTCGACGCCTTTGCGCGAGACGACGCGGAGGCGGCTTACGCGCTCGCAGCCCCGACGATCAAGGAGAGGTTCGGCGACGCCGACCACTTCCTGGCCATGGTCCGCGATACATATCCTCCGGTGTACCGCCATCGCAGCGTCGAGTTTGGCGCCTTCTCGGAATCCGGCGACGAGGCAAGCCTTTCGGCGACGCTGGTTGACAACGACAATATCGTGTGGTTGGCGCTCTACGGCTTCGAGCGGGAGGCGAACGGCGATTGGCTCATTTCAGGCTGCGTCCTGGTGAAATCGGAGGCAAGCGCAATCTGATCCGACTGCTCGCTCGCCCATGTGAGGGACGTAAGGAGGTTGTCTGATTGCGCCGCCGACGGGCGTGACACGGGTTGCTCCTAGGCCTTTGCCGCCCTCTTCCTCCGCTTCGCCAGCGTCCGCAGGCGCAGCGCGTTCAGCTTGATGAAGCCGCTCGCGTCATGGTGATCGTAGGCGACGGCCCCTTCCTCGAAGGTCACGAGGTCCTGGTCGTAGAGCGAATGCGGGCTGTCGCGGCCGATTGTCTGGACCCCGCCTTTGTAGAGCTTGAGCCGCACCCGGCCCGCGACCATCTCCTGGCTCTTGTCGATGAGGACCTGCAGAAGCTCGCGCTCCGGCGAGAACCAGAAGCCGTTATAGATGAGCTCGGCGTATTTGGGCATCAGCTCGTCCTTGAGATGGGCCGCGCCGCGGTCAAGAGTGATCGATTCGATGGCGCGGTGCGCCGCGAGCAGGATCGTGCCCCCGGGCGTCTCGTACATGCCGCGCGACTTCATCCCGACGTAGCGGTTCTCGACCAGGTCGAGGCGGCCGATTCCATTGTCGTGGCCGAGCCTGTTGAGAGCCTCAAGGAGCGCCGCCGGGCTCATGGCCCTGCCGTCGATCGCCACCGGATCGCCTCTTTCGAACGCGATCTCGACCACGGTCGGCTTGTCCGGCGCAGCTTCAGGATCGACCGTGCGCGAATAGACGTAAGCCGGAGTCTCCTCGGCCGGGTCCTCGAGCACCTTGCCCTCGGAGGAGACGTGCAGGAGGTTGGCGTCGACCGAGAATGGCGCCTCGCCCCGCTTGTCCTTGGCGATCGGGATCTGGTGCTCTTCGGCGAAGGCGAGGAGCGCGTTGCGGGAGGCGAAGCCCCACTCCCGCCAAGGGGCGATGATCCTGATGTCGGGATCGAGCGCGTAGGCCGAGAGTTCGAGGCGCACCTGGTCGTTGCCCTTGCCGGTCGCGCCGTGAGAGATCGCGTCCGCGCCCACCTTGCGGGCTATATCGACCAGGTGCTTGGCGATCAGCGGACGGGCGATCGAAGTGCCGAGCAGATATTGGCCCTCGTACTGGGCGTTGGCGCGGAACATCGGGAACACGTAGTCGCGGACGAATTCCTCGCGCACGTCCTCAATGAAGATGTGAGCGGGCTTGACGCCGAGCAACTCGGCCTTGCGGCGCGCCGGCTCAAGCTCCTCGCCCTGGCCGAGATCGGCGGTGAAGGTGTAGACCTCGGCGCGATATTCGGTTTGCAGCCATTTGAGGATGATCGAGGTGTCGAGCCCGCCTGAATAGGAGAGCACGACGCGTTTGATGTTTTTCTGCTTCGAACCCGGCATTGCTGGCGACGCTCTTCGTATGGAGTCGAAGGCGGACCGCCCCCGAAAGCCTCGGCCGGACTTATAGGGCCGCGCGTCCGCCGCGCAACCGGCTATCGCCCGCGGGAAACGGCGAGGCCGAGCGCGGCGATGACAGCGGCGACCTCGGCCTCGGCGGACTCGCCTGCGTCGACCGTGACCACCGGCTCGTCCGGAGCCGGCTCCTCCAGCGTCCCGAACTGGCTGCGCAGCAGCGAGGCCGGCATGTATTCGTGATGGCGTGCGGCGACGCGGCTCCTGATGAGCGCCTCCGAGCCTTTCAGATAGACGAAGCGAGCGTCAGGACGCGCCGTTCGGATCCGGTCGCGATAGGCGCGCTTGAGCGCGGAGCAGGTCAGGACGCCGGACCGTCCCTCGGCCGCCCAGCTCTTGAGCTCCTCGCCAATTCGATCGAGCCAGGGGGCGCGGTCGGCGTCGGTCAGCGGAATTCCCTCCCGCATCTTCTCGACATTGGCCGGAGGATGCAGCCGATCGCCCTCGACGAATCGCCAACCGAGCTGCTTGGCGAGCAGATCCGCAACAGTCGTCTTCCCGCTCCCCGACACGCCCATGACGACCACGGCGCATCCGGTCTTGGCCGTATTCACCGGCCGCTTCAAGCCGGCGCGGGCGCGGCCGCGACGGCATCCGGCTCCGGGATCGGCTCGATTTTTCCCAGCACGACGACGAAGAAGAAGATGCCGACCAGCAGCACGACGCCGGCCACCAGGAAGGCGAGCGAAAAGGAATTCGTCGCGCCGACGACGAAGCCGGTGACCACGGGCGCCACCGCGCCCATGAGATTGTTGAAGAAGTTCATGACCCCGCCGATCGTGCCCGTGCCGCCCCTGGGCGCGATGAGCGACGGGATCGACCAGCCGACCGGCGCCGCCGCCGCAAGGCCGCTCAGCGCGATGGTGATCCAGAATATCGCCCATACCGGGCTTGTCGTCATCGTCGCGCCGAACACGGCAAGGCCGAGGATCATGCCGCCGACCAGCACCGTCTTGCGCGTCTTGGTGTCGTCGTAGCCCTTCGCCAGCAGGTGATCGATGAGCCACCCGCCGACGACGAGATCGGAGATCGTCGCAAACAGCCAGGGAATTGCCGCATAGCCGGCCGACTTGATGATGCTCATGTGCATCTCGCTGACCAGATAGCCCGGCAGCCAGGTGAGAAAGAGGTAAAACGAATAGCCATAGGCCGCGAAGCCGATGGTAAGCCCCCACACCTTGCGATTGCGCAACAGATATCCCAGCATCCCGATCGGGCTCGCCTCCGACTCGCCTTCGGGCGTCGCGCCGCCTTTGCGGATATAGTCGTGCTCCTCGCGGGTGAGCTTCGGGTCGGCGCTCGGGTCGCGGTAGATGAGCCAATAGGCGATAAAGTAACCGAAGCTGAGGATTGCGGTGAGGCCGAAGCCCCAGCGCCAGCCCCAAGTGGCGACCGCGACCGCCACCAGCGGCACGCCGATGACATTGGAGAATTTCGCCGCGGCGTCGAAGATCGCGGTCGCTGTCGCGCGCTCGCCGCGCGGGAACCAGTAGCCCGTCGCCTTGGAGTTGGCCGGAAAGGCCGGCGCTTCGGCGACGCCGAGCAGGACGCGCGCTCCGAAGATGAAGCCGAAGCCGGTCGCGAAGGCGACAATTCCCGAAGCGACGCCCCAGAGGAAGGCGCCGATGCGGCTGACCGTCGTCACACCGAGCCGGTCGAGCACGATCCCGACGGGAATCTGAAGGATCGCGTAGGACCAGAAGAATGCGCTGAAAAGCAATCCCAGATCGGCCGGCGTCAGGCCGAACTCCTGCTGCAGCTGGGGCGCCGCGACCGAGATGTTCACACGGTCGAAATAGTTGATGAGAATGCCCGCGCCGAGCAGGAACCCGATCACCCACCGGCGCCGGCCGACGATTGGCGTCTCCGCCATCGGGTCTCCTCCGCATCTTCCGCTTGAACTCGAAGGAGATTCCTCGGCCAGCGGATTGTCAATCAGCGAGGCGAGCGGAGAGCCTCGCGCGGTGGAGCGCCTCGACAGGCGCCGCGTCGCGCGTAAAGCCCTACGACCCGCCGCGCCGCAAGAGGAGCCGCCGGGCGGCCTCGATGACGATCAGGGTGATGAGGCCGCCGAGCAGGACGTCGCTGAGATAGTGGCCGCCGAACGCGAGACGGAGCAGGCTCGCGCAGGCTCCAAAACCGAAGGCGGCGACGATCGCGGGAGCGCGCCAGGGCGGGGGCAGGATGCTCGCCGGCGCGACCATCCAGAACCCGGTCGCCGCTTCGCCGGAGACGAACGAGCAGTTCCGCTTGCACGCGCCGTCCAACTTGTACCACGGCATGAACGGATCTTGGCCGCTGAAGTCCTGCGTCTGGTAAGGCCGCGGCCGGCCCCAATGGTCCTTGAGGCCGAGATTGACGATGAGGCCGGGCCCGATCGCGATGGTGGCGATGAGAAAGATCACCGCCCGCCCGCTCGGGGCCCACGGGAGCTTCACGCCGGAACGCCTGGCGAGCCACAACGCCGCGTAGGCCGCCAGCAAGACGAATGGCGTCACACGGAAGAAGTCGCGGGCGAAGCGCAAAACCCTGTCGCCGCCGAAGAACTCCCCGGCATGGAAGAAATAATGCGCAATGATCAGGTCGAGCTGAGGCCAAAGGGCGAATACGCCGAGCGTCAGAACGGTCAGCGCGACGTAGACGATAAGCGCGCTTCGCATCGAGGGCGCTAGACCACGCGATAGGTCTTGCCGCTCTCGAGCCCCTCGATGCTGCGGCTGAAGGCCCGGCCCACGCGGAGGGCCGGCACGGGATCGTGGCCGCGGAAGAACGGGCCGAAGTCTGTCATCGATTCTTCGACGACCGTCGGGCTCACGGCATTGATGCGGATGCCGCGCGGCATTTCGATCGCCGCGGCCATCGCGAACGCCTCGACCGCCGCATTGACCATGCTGGCGGACGACCCGTAAGCGATCGGGATCTGGGACAAAGCGCCGGCCATCAGCGTAATCGAGCCGCCATCCTTCAGATGGTCGCGGGCGGCAAGCGCCAGATTGACCTGGCCCATCAGCTTGTTGGCAAGCCCGAGCCCGTAAGACGACTCCGCGAGCGGCGCGGGCTTGATCGCCGACAGCGGGTGGAAATTGACGGCGCCGGCGGCGGAGGCGACCGCGTCCACCGGCCCCGCCGCCTTGAAGGCGGCCTCGATGCTCGCGGGATCGGTGATGTCGATGCGGACGTCGCCGGTCTTCGAGCCGGCGGAGATGATGTCGTGGCGAGGCGAGAGTTCGGCTGCGATCGCTTTGCCCAGCACGCCGCTCGCGCCGACAAGGAGAATGCGAAGACGGTCGGGCATGGGGCTTGACCTCGATTTCGGGAAGAAGCCGGCGACAGCGGTCGCCGAAGCGGGGCAACCTACCGGAACGGGGGCCGTCGCGCCAGCCGGCCGCGCCCGGTGGCGCCCGCCTGATCTCGCGGGCTATAAGGCGTGCACTTGCTTTTGAAGCCTGCGGAGGGATTTTTTCGATGGTCCGACTCGACGACAAGCTCGCGCGCATGCGCGCAGGCGCCTACCGCCGCTCGGACTTCATCATTGCCGACGCCAAGGACCCCGATATGGGACCGGGGCTGCATGCGGTCGGGCCGGCTCGGTCCGCGGACGGCGCGGCGATACGGTTCGCCACCCGGGCGGAATTTCTCGATTCGATCGAGGCGATCGTCAGACAGGATGTCGTCGACATCATGCTGACCTCGGCATCCAACCTGGAACAGCTTGCCAAGCGCAAGGCCTTCGCCGGCACGGGGGTCAAACCGGCGATCCGCGCCAACGACACGACCGACATCTGGCGCCATCGCGGCGGGACCTTTCATCACGCGCCGTCGCGGCCGTTTCGCTCCGCCTCGCTCGCCCACGTCAAGCCGTTCACCGACCTCGGCCTTTATTCGATCACCTTCACCAACGACATCGACGCCGACATCGCCTCGCTCGAAGCGTTCCGCGACTTTCGCGCCGACGCCGCCGCCAACGGGTTCTCCTATTTCCTCGAGGTCTTCAACCCGAACGTCGAGCGGGGCCTGAGCCCGGAGGCGATCCCCGAGTTCGTCAACGACGCGATCATCCGCTGTCTCGCCGGCCTCACCGAGGCGGAGCGGCCGAAATTCCTCAAGATCGCCTACAATGGGGCGAGAGCCCTGGAAGAGCTGGCGTCGTTCGACCCGGGGCTGGTGGTCGGGGTCCTCGGCGGCGGCGCCGGCACCGCGCGCGACTGTTTCGAGCTCATCCATCAGGCCGAGAGGTACGGCGCGCGGGTCGCTTTGTTCGGGCGCAAGATCAATCTGGCCGAATTGCCGCTCGACGTCGTGCGGCTTATGCGCGCGGTCGCCGACGGCGGGCTGACCCCGCTCGAGGCGGTCAAGGACTATCACGCGGCGCTGCAAAATCAGGGCCTGAGGCCGATTCGCGGGCTCGCGGCTGACAGCGCGATCACCGAACCCGCCCTCCTCGCCGCCTGAATGATGAGCGAACGGCGGGGCGTGCTGTCGGCGGGGACTTTCTGCGTCGATTTCAACAAGTCGATCGCACGCTGGCCGGAAGAAGACACGTCGAACGAAGTCATGGCGATCGACCGCCAGGGCGGCGGGTCGGGCTTCAACATGGCGCTCGACCTCAAGCGTCTCGATCCCTTGTTTCCGGTTCAGGCGATGGGGGTGGTCGGCGATGATGACCTTGCGCGCTTTCTCTTCGATGAATGCGACGCGCGCGGCATAAACCGCGACGCGCTCCAGGCGCTGCCGGGCGGCGCGACGATGAGCGTCGACGCTTTCAACGTCGCATCCAACGGCCGGCGCACCCATTTCTATCATCAAGGCGTCGCCGCCGAGATGACGCCCGACAGCTTCGATTTCTCTTCGACGCGAGCGAGAATCCTGCATCTCGGGTTGCCGGGGGCGCATAAGGCGATGGACCGGCCATGGCGCGGCGACGCCAATGGCTGGGTCGCGGTGCTGCGCAAAGCCCGTGCGGTCGGCCTCAGCGCCAATCTCGAATTGATGACCACCCGGGCCGATCGGCTCGCCGACCTTGGCCGCCCGTGCCTGCCCCATCTCGATTGGCTCATCGTCAACGACTACGAGATCGGCGCCCTTGCCGGCCAGGAGACGCGGCGGGCGGACGGTTCGACCGATCTGGCCGCGGTCGCCCGCGCGATCGATGAGGCGCTTGCGCTCGGCGCCATGCGCTGGGCGGCGGCTCACTTTCCCGAAGGCGCGATCGCCGGCGGACGCGACGGGTCGCGCGTCGCGCTCGGCTCGGTCGCCGTCGCTCAGAGCGCCATCGTCGGCGCCAATGGCGCGGGCGACGCCTTCGCCGCCGGCATGCTCTACGGGCTGCATGAGCAATGGCCGATCGAGGAGTGCCTTGCGCTCGGGCATGCCTGCGCGGCGGCGTCGATGCGCGCCGTGTCGACGACCGAGGGTGTCGCGACGGTCGCCGAATGCCTGGCGCTGGCGAAGCAATCGGGCTTTCGGCCGCTCTTGCTATGAGAGTTTTCGCCGGTGCTGACGAGGCGCGGCTTGACGGGCGCGTCGCCGCGTGAGAGCCGGCGCCGGCCTTCCCTATACCAGAGAGCCTCGTGGCCCCCTTCCTCTACCGCTTGATCTCCCTGCGCCACGGCGAGACGGGGTACAATTCCGAGAACCGCCTGCAGGGACAACTCGACATCCCCCTCAACGCGCGCGGGCGCGAGCAGGCGCGGTCGGTCGGTCGGACGCTTCAAGGGTGGATCGGGGCCGAGATTGCGCGATTGGAGGCGGCGGGCGCCTTCGTCGCCTCGCCGCTTGTGCGGGCGCGGGAGACGATGGAGATCGCCCGCGACGCGCTTGGGCTCGAGCCTCGCCGCTACCGGCTCGATGCGGCGTTGAAGGAAATCAGCTTCGGCGTCTGGGAGGGATTGACCTGGCCGGAAATCGAGTCGCGCGACCCAAGTGGCGTCAGGGCGCGGAGGAAGGACAAGTGGAACTTCGCGCCGCCCGACGGCGAGAGCTACGCAATGCTGGCGGAGCGCCTGAGTCCGTGGCTCGGCGGGCTGACCGGAGACGCATTCGTGGTCTCGCACGGCGGCGTGGCGCGGGTCTTGATGGCGCTGGTCGGCGGCGTCGCGCCGGCCAAGGCCGCGGATGCGCCGATCTCCCAAGGCCGCGCGCTGTGCTTCGAGAATGGGAGTTGTCATTGGATCATGTGAAAGCGCCTCGACTGTCGCAGGTTCCACGCCCGACGTCCCATCCTTCGGCCGGGACGATCTTGTTGCTCGCCGCGGCGTGCGGGCTCATTGTCGCCAACATTTACTATGCCCAGCCGCTGATCGGGCCGATCGCGCGATCGCTTGGCCTTGCGCCCCAGGCCGCCGGGCTCATCGTGACGATGTCGCAGATCGGCTACGGCGCCGGCCTCATGTTCATTGTCCCGCTCGGAGACCTGATCGAGAACCGGAGACTGGTTCTCGCCTCGGTGGCCTTGAGCGCGATCGCGCTCGCCGCCGCTGCCTTCGCCCCTTCCGCCGCGGTGTTTCTCGTTTGCGCCGGCGCGATCGGCCTCGGCTCGGTGGCGGTGCAGATCCTGGTGCCGCTCGCCGCGCATCTCGCGCCCGATGCGACGCGGGGGCGGGTCGTCGGGATGGTGTCGAGCGGGCTGATGATCGGGATCATGTTGGCGCGGCCGGTTTCGAGCTTCATCGCCGCCCAATCCTCCTGGCGCGTGGTCTTCATCGCTTCGGCCGCGATGATGGCCGCGCTCGCCGCCGTGCTCTCGCGCGCGCTTCCGGCTCGCGCGCCCGACACCCGCATGACCTACGGTGCGCTGATCGCCTCGATGGCGCGTCTGGCCGCCGCGACCCCGATCCTGCGCCGGCGCGCGTTCTACCAGGCATGCCTCTTTTTCGCTTTCAGCCTGTTCTGGACGACGACGCCGCTGTTGCTCGCTGGACCGTATTATCAGTTGACGCAGAACGGGATCGCGCTGTTCGCTCTCGCCGGCGTCTCGGGCGCGATCGCCGCGCCGATCGCCGGCAGGCTGGCCGACCGCGGCCTGAGCCGGTCGGCGACCGGGGCGGCGATCGCACTGGTCGTCGCGGCTCTGCTCGTCACTCTCCTCGCGGCGTCCGGTTCCTCGCTGGCGCTGGTGCTTCTCGTCGTCGCGGCGATCGCGATCGATTTCGGCGTTCAGGCCAATCTGGTCCTGGGTTTCCGCGCTATTTTCGCACTTGCGCCGGAGGCGCGCGGGCGCCTCAACGGCGTCTATCTGGCCTCGCTCTTCGCCGCCGGCGCGGTCGGGTCGGCCGTCGGCGCCTGGGCCTATACGCGCGGCGGCTGGACGCTGGCCTGCTCCGTCGGGCTTGCGCCGCCGCTGGTGGCGCTGGCCCGCTTTCTCTTGAGCGCCGGCGCGGGGCGAGAGTGAGCAGCGCGCTCAATTCTCGCCCCTCTCCGAGAGGCGCTCAGGCCGCCTTCTTGTTGACTGACGAGGTTGCGAGTTTGGTCAGCAGCTTGTCGGTTTCGATCTCTTCCTGCAACGTCTGGCCGAGAAGCTTCGCGGCCTGGTCGAGCCCGAGTTGCCGCGCCCAGGTCTTGAGCGTGCCGTACCGGGCGATCTCGTAGTGCTCGACCGCCTGGGCGGATGAAGCGAGACCGGCGTCGAGCGCCTCGGCGCCCTTGAACTCCTCCATGATCTCCTTGGCTTCGTCGATGATGCCGAGGATCGCCTCGCACGTCTTGCCGCGCGCGGGACGGCCGAGTTGCTCGAACACCTCGTTAAGGCGCTCGACGTGGACCTCCGTCTGATTGCGATGGGTTTCGAACGCCTGCTTGAGCTCGGGTGATTCTGCTTCCTTCGCCATCTTCGGCAAGGCGCGCAAGATCTGCTTTTCGGCGAAGTAGATATCCTTGAGGGTCTCGGAGAACAGCTCTTCGAGGTTTTTGCGGTTCGGCATGGGGCGCTCCTGGCGTTGACGATATCCAAGAACAGGCTCGGGCTGATTAGGTTCCAGCCGGACCGATCGCGATCTCCGCCAGGCGGAATTCGATCTTCGGCTCGGTTCGGAACAACGGGAGCCGCCGGGAATTCACCCTCAAAGGATTGCCCGGCGCCCGTCGCGCCCGCGCGCGGCTTGCGTATGACGCGCGCGGGCGCGACAATCGTCGGACGCGAAACCTGCCGAAGGAGGCTCGCCCATGACCAGTAAGCTCGAGCAATTGCGCGCCATGACCACGGTCGTCTCGGACACCGGCGACATGGAGTCGATCCGCGCCTTCAAGCCGACCGACGCCACCACCAACCCGTCGCTGATCCTGAAGGCCTCGGAGATGCCCGGTTATGCGCGTCTTGTCGATGAAGCGATTGTCTGGGGTCGCAAGCGCAGCGCCTCGGTCGGCGAAGTGACCGACCGCATCGCCGTGAATTTCGGCTCCGAACTGACGACGATCGTTCCTGGCCGTGTGTCGACCGAAGTCGACGCCGATCTCTCGTTTGACGTCGACGGCATGGTCGCCAAAGCGAAGTCGTTCATCGCCGCGTACAAGGAGCGGGGCATCGGCCACGAGCACATCCTGATCAAGCTCGCTTCGACCTGGGAAGGGGTGCAAGCGGCGCGACGCCTGCAGGCGGAGGGCATCGATTGCAACATGACGCTGGCCTTCTCGCTCGCCCAGGCGATCGCGGCCGGAGACGCGAAGGCGTTCCTGCTTTCGCCGTTCGTCGGGCGCATCTTCGACTGGCATGTGAAAGCCGGCGGCGGACCCTATACGTCCGAAACCGATCCCGGCGTGCAATCGGTCCGCACGATCTACGCCTATTACAAGACCCACGGCGTCAAGACGGTCGTCATGGGCGCCTCGTTCCGCAACACCGGCGAGATCGAGGCCCTCGCGGGCTGTGACCGGCTCACGATCTCGCCCCAGCTGCTCGAGGCGCTGACGAAGGACGAGGGCGCGCTCACGCGGCATCTCGACCCGGCCCATCCCGGGCCGGCCCCGGCGAAGGTCGCAATGGATGAAAAGACCTTCCGCTGGATGCTCAACGAAGACCAGATGGCGACGGAGAAGCTCTCCGACGGCATCCGCCTGTTCGCCCACGACCTGAATACGCTGCGGACGATGGTCCAGCATCGGCTCGCGGAGGCGGCCTAACGCCGGGCTGGCGGGCCGAATCGCGGCGCTAGGGCGGGCGTCGCGATGACCGCCCGGCTTGGCCGATGATCGCGGCGATCGGGGGCGCCGAACTCAGGCGAAGCCAGACGGGTTCGGCCCTCGAAGTTCTTCGCGTCTTCCTCAAGCTCGGTCTTACGAGCTTCGGCGGACCGATCGCCCATCTCGGCTACTTCCGTCGCGAGCTCGTTGTCCGGCGCGGCTGGCTCGACGAACGCGCCTACGCCGACCTTGTCGCCCTCAGCCAGTTTCTGCCGGGCCCCGCGAGCAGCCAGACCGGCTTCGCGATCGGCCTCATGCGCGCCGGATACCTCGGCGGCCTCGCCGCCTGGGCGGGGTTCACGCTGCCGTCGGCGATCGCGATGACCCTCTTCGCTTATGGCGAGGGCGCGCTGAAAGGTCGAGCGGGCGACGGGCTCCTGCACGGCCTCAAGCTGGTCGCGGTCGCCATCGTCGCCCAGGCGGTTTTAGGGATGGCGCGGAGCCTCGCGCCCGACCGGCCGCGGGCGACGATCGCCGTCCTGTCGCTGATCCTGATGGCGTTCGCTCCGGCGGGGTGGGCCCCGATCGCCGTCATCCTTCTCGGCGCCTTCGCCGGACTTATCGTCTGCCGCCAGGGCGCCGACATTGCCGTCGCGGCGACCGAGGGGCCGATCGCGCGTCCGGCGGCGCTTGTGTTCGCCGGCCTGTTCTTCGCCCTGCTGGCGCTGGCGTTCGTTCCGGCGCTGCCGGGCGCGGCCGCGCTCGCCGCCGCCTTCTACCGGTCGGGCGCGCTGGTGTTCGGCGGCGGCCACGTCGTGCTGCCGCTGCTGCGGACCGCCGTGGTCGATCCGGGCTGGGTCTCGGACAGCGCCTTCCTCGCCGGCTACGGCGCGGCCCAGGCGATGCCGGGGCCGCTCTTCACCTTCGCCGCCTACCTCGGCGCGGCGGCCAGCATTCCGCCGGGCGGCGTCGCCGGGGCGGCGCTGGCGCTCGCCGCGATCTTCGCGCCCGGGCTGTTGCTGCTGATGGCGGCCCTTCCGTTCTGGAACGTCCTGCGTGCGGGCGTCAACGCGCGCGCGGCGATGGCCGGCGTCAACGCCGCCGTCGTCGGCCTGCTCGCTTCAGCCCTCTATGATCCGGTGTGGACGAGCGCGGTCAGGGGGCCGGCGGACTTCGCCATCGCCGCGGCCGGCTTTGTCGCCCTGATCGTCTGGCGCGCTCCGCCGCTTCTCGTCGTTCTCGCGACCGCAGCCGCGGCGGCGGCGCTGAGCCTCGCAGGCTAGGGTCGGGACTGAGGCGGAAAGCGCTTTCCCGAGAATGAGATCTTTTCGGTTCACCATTCCTAGACATCTGGGCGCGAGGCTTAGGTCAGTTGCGGGCGTCGTGGGTCAGCGAAGAGCTCTATTCTGCCATGGACCAGACCGATCAGGGTTGGCGCTCTCGCATCGACAAACGATTCACATCGTTGCGCGGCGCCGCGGCGCTGATCGTCATGCTCGCGCATTATCAATACCTTGGATTCCTGCCCGCCCTCCCGGCCTTCAAATATTCCGGCCAATGCGGGCTCATGGTGTTCTTCTTTCTGTCGTCATTCCTGCTTTGCCATTCGCTGGCGTCGGATCCTAATTGGGGCGCTCGCCCGCATCTCTCCCTCGTCGCCTATTCGATCAACCGGATCTTCCGGATTTTTCCACTGCTCGCCGCCGTAATTGCGTTGACATGCTGGAACGGATCGTCGTTCTTTCCTCCCTCGACCGGCTTTTGGGAGGCCCTCGGATTGTCGGCGACTCTCGGCGGGGCGCCGGGCGTTCTCTGGACGATTCCGGTCGAACTCACGTTCTACCTCTACCTCCCCGCAATCCTGGCGCTGGCGTTGCTGGCGACGCGATCGCGCCTGGGCGCCTCGGCGCTGGCGCTCGCCTATCTTGGGTGGTGCGCCGCGATCGCTGTCGCGCGGCATGAAGGCGCTCCTGCGACGGCGTGGATGACGCTCGGGTTCCACCACTACGCCAACTCGTTCGTCGGCGGCGTCCTGCTCTATGCGCTTCTCGCCAACGGCCGCATCCGTTTTCCGCGCTCAGCCGCGTGGGTCGCCGGGATCGCGCCGATCGCATTCGTCCTCGCCATGCCTTTTTGGCGGTTTGCGCTCTTCCGTCACGACCCCTGGATGGCGGAAATGGCGGCGCCGGGGGCGTGGCAGTCCTACTACGACGCCGTCTTCCCGTTCGCGCCGCTCATCGTCGGCGGGATCGTCTACGGCCTTCTCCAGCCTTCAAACTCGGTGCTGTCGCGCGTCATGCGGTTCGCGCCTTTGCGCAAAACCGGCGAACTGAGCTTCGGCGTCTATCTGGTCCATATGCCCATGATCGTCCTCATCGGATCGCGATTTGGGCATGGCCCGTTGCAGTTCTCAGCCGGCATCGCCGCGACCTTCGCCGCCGCCGCCGTGCTTTCGGCGCTGATCGAAAAGCCGGGAATCGCCTTCGGCCGTGAGCTTGGCCATTGGCTTCTCGCCCGCGGCGGCGCCAGTCCCGCTATCCCATCGCCGAAAGGCCTCAGCGCGAGCCGCTGACGAACAAGCCGCTCGAGCGACGTCAGGCGGAATTTCGGATTGGGTCGCGGCTCCGGCGCTATCCGCGTCCGGCGGCGCGGGCGACGCCGACCCGCTCGGGCGTCGGGACCGGCTGCCGGCGTTCCTGCAAGCTCATCTCGATGTTGTCGAGAAACTGCCGCGCGCTCTCCCTCCAGGTGAAGCGCAGGGAATGTTCGCGCGCCTTTTCCCGCGAAAGGGTCAGCGCCTTGAGGCAGGCGGCCCTCAAGTCCTCGTCAAGCACGCCGGCGGCGGGGGCGACAACGTCGATCGGCCCGGGCGCGGGAAAAGCCGCAACCGGCAGCCCGCTCGCCATCGCCTCGACCAGGACGATCCCGAAAGTGTCGGTGCGCGAGGGGAAGACGAACACGTCGGCGCTGGCGTAAATGTCGGCGAGCGCTTCGCCCTGCCTGGCGCCGAGGAAATGAGCGTGGGGATAGCGGCGCTCGAGGCTGCGGCGCGCCGGCCCGTCGCCGACGATCACCGTCGAGCCGGGGAGGTCGAGGCCGAGCAGCGCTTCGAGGTTCTTTTCCACCGCCACCCGGCCGACCGAGAGAAAGATCGGCCGCGGCAGGTCGAGCGCCCGCTTGGCGCGCGGGCGGTAGAGGGTGTGATTGACGCCGCGCGTCCAAAGCCTGACCCGCGCGAAGCCGCGCCGGGTCAGATCGGCGCCGATGGTCGGCGTCGGGGCCATCACGGCGGCCGAAGGCGCGTGAAAATTGCGCAACCACGCATAGGTCAGCCATTCGGGTACGCCGAACCGGGCCGAAACGTATTCCGGAAAGCGGGTGTGGTAGCTGGTGGTGAAGACCCGTTTGCGACGCAGGCAATAGCGCCGCGTCAGCCAGCCGATCGGCCCTTCGGTGGCGATGTGGATGTGGTCGGGCGCCGCCTCCTCGATCTGGCGGCCGATCCGCCACAGGTTCGGCAGCGCCAAGCGAATCTCGGGGTAGGAGGGCAATGGCGCGGTCCACATCCCCTGGGGGGTGAGGAATTCGAATTCGGCGCCGAATTCGGCCGCCGCCTGGGTCATCCGCTCCAGGGTCGAGACGACGCCGTTGACTTGGGGCCGCCAGGCGTCGGTCGCGATCAGGATCCGCATCAGGCCGCTTCCGCTTGCGCCCCTTCCGCCGCTCCGTCCTCGAACGAGAGGGGATCCTCGATCCGCGGGGCGAGCTGCAGCGGCTTCTTCCAGCGCAGCACTTCGAGCCTGCCGTCCCAGTGCTCGACGACCAGCGAGCATGATTCGACGAAGTCGCCGGTGTTGACATAGATCACGCCCTCCATCTCCCGGATGATCGGGTGATGGATATGGCCGCAGACGACGCCGTCGACGCCACGCTTCCTCGCCTCGTTGGCGAGCTCGCGCTCGAACGAGCCGATGAAATTGACCGCATTCTTGACCTTGAGCTTCGCCCAGGCCGAAAACGACCAGTAGGGCAGGCCCAGCGCCCGCCGCGCGGCGTTGAAATGGGTGTTGACGAACAGGGCGAAATCGTAGGCCCAGTCGCCGAAGAAGGCGAGCCACTTCGAATGTCGCACGACCACGTCGAACTCGTCGCCATGGATGACGAGATAACGCTTGCCGTCGGCCGCCGTGTGGATCGCCTTCCGCCTGATCTCTATTCCGCCGAAGGTCAGGCCGAAAAATTGACGGGCGAACTCGTCGTGGTTGCCGGGAACGAACACCATCCGTGCGCCGCGCCGGACTTTGCGCAAGAGTTTCTGGACGACGTCGTTATGCGTCTGCGGCCAGTACCAGCCGGAGCGCAGGCGCCAGCCGTCGATGATGTCGCCCACGAGATAGATCGTGTCAGCCTCGACATGGCGCAGCATATCCAGGATAAGATGGGCTTGGCAGCCGCGCGTTCCCAAATGCAAATCCGACAGGAAAAGCGTCCGGTAACGGTTGGTCTCGTGGGCCTTGGACAATGGGCGGCCTCCTCGCGAGGGGGCGAACAGACAAGAACTCTCTGCACAGATTCTCGTGTCGCTTCGATGACGCGGCGCACGCGAAGCGCTTATAGTTGCCGAGCTTCGGAGTGTCGAGAGCGGGGGGCGTGAGGGATGGATCTCGGAATTGCGGGCCGCAAGGCGATCGTGTGCGCGTCGAGCAAGGGGCTGGGGCGCGCCTGCGCGCGGGCGCTGGCGGAGGCCGGATGCGCAATCGTTCTCAATGGCCGCGACGCCGAGGCGCTGGCCCGGACCGGGCGCGAGCTCCGCGAGGCCACAGGGGTCAAGGTTCGCGAAATCCTCGGCGACCTCGACGATCCGGCGACGCGCGCTGAGCTGATCGCCGCCTGCCCCGACGCCGACATTCTCGTCAACAACAACGGCGGGCCGCCATTCAAGCCGTTCGATCAGATTGCCCGCGAGGATATCCTCAAGGGCGTCGAATTCGAACATGCTGACCCCGATCGCGCTCGTCCAGGCGCTGGCGCCGGGGATGGCCGAACGCAAGTTCGGTCGCATCGTCAACATCACCTCGGGTTCGGTCAGGGCGCCGATCGCCGGCCTCGACGTCTCATCGGGCGCGCGCGCGGGCTTGACCGCGTTCCTCGCCTCGGCGGCGCGGCTCTATGCCCGCCACGACGTCACCATCAATTCGATCCAGCCCGGATCGTTCGAGACCGACCGGCAGAAATCGGGCCTCGCCCGGACGGCGGCGACGCGGAACATCAGCGTGGACGTCGCCCGGTCGGAATCGAAGGCCAGAATCCCCGCCGGGCGATTCGGCGATCCGGCCGAGTTCGGCGCGCTCTGCGCCTTCCTCGCGAGCGTCCACGCCTCCTTCATCACCGGCCAGAATATCCTCATCGACGGCGGCGCCTTCCCGGGGGCCTTTTGAAGCGGCGAACGCCCGGATGACGCGATTCGCCAGTCAGTGCGGGATCATGCCCGGCACGACGAATTGCTGGATTGCGACCAGCACCCCAAGCGCCAGCGTCAGCACGATGCTGTGCCAGAACGTGCGGGCGAACACCACGCCCTCCTGTCCGCGCAGGTCAGTGACCGAAACGCCCGTTGCAATATTCTGAGGCGAGATCATTTTGCCCATCACGCCGCCGGAAGAATTGGTCGCGGCGAACAACACCGGATCAAGATTGAGCTGTCTTGCGGCGACCACCTGAAGGTTGCCGAATAGCGCGTTGCCCGAGGTGTCGCTCCCGGACAGGAACACCGCGAGCCAGCCGAGGAAGGGCGACACGAAAACGAATGCGTGTCCGACCGAGGACGCGCCCAAGCCGAGCGTATACGCCATCCCGGAATAATTCATGAGGTACGCGAGGGCGACGATGAGGCAGACGGTCAGGACCGCCAGCCATGCTTGCGCGATCGTGATACGCACGCAGCGCAGAAAGTCCGAAACGCCGATGCCGACGAGCCCCGCCGTGATAACGGCTGACAGAAGAATCGCGGTGCCCGTGGCGAGCGGCTGGAACGCCCAGACGGCGGCATAGGGCTTGTCGTTGTAGAGTGTGATCGAGATCATCTTGTCGAGGCCGGGCCAATGGATCGACTGCTGCCCGATCGCCGCGATGTTGAACGTCGTCCACAGGATGACGACGACGGTCACGACGAGCCAGGGCAGCCAGCCGTGCCAAGGTCCGACATCGGACGCGACGTGGCCCAGCTCGGCTTGACCGCGCACGACGAATTCCGGCTCCGGCGCAGGTTTCCAAACCTGCAGGAACGCCAAGGTCGCGATCAGCGAACCGAGCGAGGAAAGGACGTCCGTCAACACGTAGTTGATGAAGTTCGACGAAATGAACTGGCAGAGCGCGAAGGATCCCCCGGCGACCAGCAGCATGGGCCACAACGCCCGCACCGACCTCGCGCCGCCATAGAGTCCCATGACATAGAAGGGAAGCAGGAGCGCGATGAACGGCAACTGCCGCCCGATCATTGCCCCGAGGACCGGAGAGGGCAATCCCGTCACCGCGCCCAGCACCGTCACTGGCACGCCCAGCGCGCCGAAGGCGACCGGCGCCGTATTGAAGATCAGGACGAGCACCAGCGCCTCGAGCGCGGGAAAGCCGACCAGAATGAGCAGTGACGAAGTGATCGCAACCGGCGTGCCGAAGCCCGAGATGCCTTCGAGCAGCGCGCCGAAGCAGAAGCCGATCACGACCAGCACCACGCGTCGATCGTTCGGCAGATGGTTCAGGATCCATGCCCGAAAGGCGTCGAAGCGCCTCGACTCGACGGCTATGTTGTAGAGGAGCAGCGCATTGACGACGATCCACATCACCGGCCACAGCGCAAAGACCGCGCCGTTTGCGATGGAACTGACGGCGAGAGGGGCTGGAAAGCTCCAGACCGCGGTCGCGATGATGACCCCAACGACGAGTCCCGCCAGCGAGGCCTGCCAGGCCGGCCGGCGCAAGATCCCGAGCAGCACCAGAACGGTCAGGACAGGAAGCGCCGCAACGATGAACGATAGCGGCAAGTTGTCGGCGACTGGCGTGAGCAATTGTTTGAACATGGCGCGCCTCCCCAAGCGCGACGAATGACGCCGCGCAATCCCTTATCGTTTCCTCCGCGCCGGACGGAGCTCCCGGGTCGTCAGCAGGCCCCGGCGCACCTCGGGGCAACCAGACCTATTGTGCGGGCAATTTACCCACCGAAATCTCGATCGCCGAATAATACGCCGCCAGATCCTCAATGTCGGCCGGCGTGAGATTCTGGACGACGACCGACATCATCTCGTTCTTGCGCTCTCCGGTCTTGAACGCCGCTATTTGCTCGATCAGGTAGCCCTCGCTCTGCCCTGCAAGATTGGGCGCCTCGGCGATTTTCGCCAATCCGTCGAGGCCGTGGCAGACCGCGCAGACCTCGGCCTTCTTTCGTCCTGCCTTCACGTCGCCTTGCGCCTGGGCCCGCTCTTGGACCGCGAAGCAGAAGGCCAACCAGCCGCAAAGCGCCGCCGCTCTCGCCGCCGGCCGCCGACCAGAACCCATCAATCCCCCACACCGACCCCGCGAAAAGGACAGCTCCTGCGGATGCGGGCAGCTGCCCTCGCTCAATCGGGCTCTTCCTACTTGCCGTCGTACCAGATGCGGTAGACCGCGCCGACGAGATCGTCGGACACGAGCAATGAGCCGTCCCAATACTGCTGAACGTCGACCGGGCGGCCGAGATAGTGGCCGTCGTCGTTCCAGCCCTCGGCGAAGGGAACCGAAGGCCCGGCGACATGGCCGTCATCCTTGAGGAAGGTGACCATGAGACGAGCGCCGACCGGCACCGTCCGGTTCCAGGAACCGTGCTGGGTCGAGAAGATCGCGCCCTTGTACTTCGAGGGGAACATGTCGCCGGTGTAGAAGCTGAGTCCGAGGTCCGCCGCGTGCGCGATCTGTTCGACTTCGGGGAAGATCACGTCGGCGGGAGGCGTGTCATTCTTGAACTCGTTGGTGCGGGTGTGCCCGCCGCCATACCATGGGAATCCGAACTCCTCGCCCATCTTGTCGATGCGGTTCATCTCGCCGGGCGGGATGTCGTCGCCCATGCCGTCAACCTGATTGTCGTTGCTCCACAGCGTCTTGTCCTTGGGATTGAAGTCCATTCCGACGGGGTTGCGCAAGCCGGTGGCGTAGACCTCGCGGTTCTTGCCGTCCTGGTCCATCCGGATGATGCCGCCCATTCCCCATTTCTTGTCGAGCTCGATTTTGTCCTTCGGCGGCACGTTGAATGGCTGGCCGAGCTGGATATACAGCTTGTTGTCGGGTCCGACGCGGCATTCGCGGGCGGTGTGATTGAAGCTCTCTTCCGACTTCGGGATCAGCTTCCCCTCAGGGACGACTTCGCTCACCGCGACATCAGGGCTCTCATAGAAAAATTCCGCGGCGGGATATTGCAGGACCCGGTTCTGCTCGACGACGTAAAGAAATCCGTCTTTGGAGAAGCACGGTCCGTTCGGCAGCTTCTTCGCAAGCGTCGGCGCGAACTCTTTGACCTCTATCCCCTCGGCGACGCCCGCGCGAGAACGATCGGTGACCGCCCAGATCTTGTTTTTTCTGGTGCCGACGAAAGTCACGACGCCTTGCGGGCCGACCGCCATATGGCGTGCGTCGGGAACGAGGGCGTAAAGGTCGATGTGGAAACCGGGCGGGAGGGTGATCTTCTTCAGAATCTCCCTAACCGCATCCGCCTTGGGCCCGGTTTGCGGAACCGTCGGCCAGTCGATCGGCGCCGTCATCCGGAAACCTTCCAGCGTCTGCAAATTATCCTCCGCCCACGCGGGACTCAGCGCGGCCGCGAGTGCGGACAGCGCTACGACGAAAGCGATGTGAAGTTTCATTCGACTCTCCTTGGTTCCTCTGGTGACCATCGATTTGGTTCGACTCCCCGAAACGGCTAAGCCCGCTCGAAGCGTTGCGGCCCTTCGATTCTTATTCGCGCCCCCGCGTGCCGGAAGGGTCGGCGCGTGTTCTCGTGATCGACATCGTTTATCCGCCTGCCATACCCGGCGATGGACCGGCGGCCGTCAATACGCCCCCCTAGCTCGCACAGCCATTTGAGCTGAACGGTGACGGCCGAAGTGAAAATACCCGAACGCCCTTCGCGCCATAGGGGTTTGACAACATTTTCCGCATTGTGGAAACCCGATCCCGGCCGTCCGGCGAAATTGTGGGGCGCTGGGGCGGCGGCTGTTGCGGCCCGGGGTCCGGCTCCCGGACGACAGCATGGGTTTCCAGGCGTGATCTTCCATGCGCGTGGGTCGTTTAGCGGACCTTGCGCCACCGAGGCAGGGAACCACCGAGCCTGGCCGTGATCTCGTCGGCCTTTCGTCGGACGAGATCGCCGAGCTGGGCCATGTGTTCGACAGAGATGCGAGCGGTTGGTCCTGATATTGATATCGCGGCCAACGCGTCGCTGGACTCGTCGAAGATCAGGCCCGCGACGCAGCGAAGCCCGAACGAATGCTCCTCGTCGTCAATCGCGAATCCGCGCTGGCGCGTCAGGGCGAGCTCGTCGCGAAGCGCCGCTTTGCTGATGATGGTCTTTTCGGTTAGCCGCCGCATGCCTTGGCGCGGAAGCGCCTTGCCGAGGTCGCTGTCCGGCATCGCGCTGAGTAACGCTTTTCCGACGCTTGAGCAGTAGAGCGGGACGCGCGCCCCCGGACGCGCAAGCGCGCGCATCATCTGACGGCACTCGACTTGTGCGAGGTAGATCGCCTCATATTCGTCCTCGACCGCAAGGTTCACCGTTTCCGCGCTTTCGTTCATCAGCGCCCGCATATACGGGCGCGCGACGCCAACAAGGTTGCGGGTCTTCAGAAACGCAGCGCCCGCCACAAAAGCCTGCACGCCCACCGACCAAAGCCGCCGTTCGTGATCAAAATGGACGTAGCGCTCCTGCTCCAATGTCGTGAGCAGCCGGTGCACGGTGGACGGCGGAAGTCGGACGCTTTCGGCGATATTGGTCAGCGACATGCCTTCGTCGACCGCTGCGAGGTGGTTGATGATCCCCAACGCTCGAACGAGAGACTGAACATGATCGGATCGCGCCGTCGCGGCGTAGAGTGGGCCAGCGGCTCTCGAGCTCCGCTCCACCCGACGACTCTTGCTTGGCGCTTTCAAATCATTCCTCAATACGACTCAAACCTGTAGGACGTAACGCTGAAGCCTGCGAGAGACCGCATAACGCCCCCCCCGCCACCTGATCGTGGCTGACATACGATGGCCATGCGCGTCATGCCATCTCACCGATTGCTCGCCGCATGGCCAGCCGCGGTCGAGCAGGGGCTCGGCAGCGGCGGCGAAGACTGAGAAAGCGCACAAAACCGTACGATATTTCGGACGAACTCGTCTATGATGGATCGGAATCTCGAGGCGCGCGATGGGCGTTGAAGGCAAGGACAGGGCGAAGGTTCTCGAAGCCGGGGCGGCTTCGCTGTCGAACCAGCTTGGACAGGCGGTGCTTAGGCTGCGCAAGGGCTACGGACTTTCACTCGCCGACCTGTCGCAGCAGTCCGGCGTCGCCAAGTCGATCATTTCGCAGATCGAGCGCAACGAGACCAACCCCACGCTCACGACCATCTGGCGGCTCGCCCATGCGCTGGACGCGTCGATCGAATCGATGCTCCAGGGAGCCGAAGAGGGGCCGTTCATCGAACATTTGCGCCGCGGCACGACGCCGATCTTCGTCTCCGACGACGGACTGTGCCGGCTCGCGGTGATCGGCTGGCTGAAGACGGTCGACTGGCTGCAATGGTATGATTTTCAGGCCGATCCGGGCGGCGTGCTCGAATCGACCGCGCATCTTCGCGGCTCGGTCGAGTGCCTGTCGGCGGTCGAGGGCGAGCTCGAGGTCGAGGTCGGCGGATCCTCGGCGCAGGTATGCGCGGGCGAGACGCTGCGCTACCGCTGCGACATGCCCCATCGCATCCGCAACCTGAGCGGGAAACCGGCGCACGCGACCATGGTGTGCATCCTCAAGGCGGCGATGATGGATTGACGCCCGCCGCCATCGTCCGAATTTAACGCTTTGGCCACCATGACTTGATCCGGCTCGAGCCGGGGCCCCGATTGCCGTTGCTATTCGCGCGCCGAATCGGGCGAAGCGCCGCGTCGCTGATTCTGCCCCTGTTTGTCCCCGGTCCCTTCGCCCCGGTCCCAGATTGGGGCGCGAACGCTGATCGGGAGGCAACATTTGGGCAACCAGACTTGACACGTCCGGCGCCTCCGACAAAGCTCCGCAACGGTCAGCGATTCGGCAAGTGACTGATTCGGTGACGCTTTGCGGGCGCGGCAGACGACGATTCGCTCCAGCCGGGGAACGGGCGACGACGAAGCGACAATCTTAAGGGCCTATGCGGCCGTCTGCACAAAGATTGGACTCGCTTTGTTCGCGAATCTGAGTCCCTGTGGCGGGGTCTCCGATTCGTACTTGATTTGTTTTTGCCCTGATCCGCCCCCGCCGGGGTCACGCCGTCGCTCCGGCTCGACAAGGCGCCGGGTCACGCGATATGAGCGCCGTTTCTGGCCGGAGCGCCTGGTGACCACGACGCCGTCCGTAACCCGTGAAGCCGCCCAGGACAGCGTCGTCTTGGCGCTGGGGGGAACATGGACAGTCGCCTCCGGACGTGATCTCGAGGCGGCCGGGGCTTCGCTCATCGCGCCGGCCAACGATGCGAAGCGGGTGATCCTCGACCTTTCCGCTCTTCAGCGCATGGACACCGCCGGCGCCTGGTTCATCGATCGTGCTCGCGTGGAGCTGGCGGCCGCCGGGGCGACCGCTACCTATCGCGGCGCGCGACCCGAGCACGCCACGCTGCTCCAGGATGCCGGCTATCACGCACCCGAGGCGCCCACGCGCGTTCCCCCGCCGCATGGAATCGCGTTGCTCTCCGCGGTCGGCGAGACGGTGCACGACTCGGGCGTCGATTTCATCGACATCGTCGACTATCTCGGCGAAATCGTCGCGATGTTCTTGCGCCTCGCTCCGCATCCGTTGCGCTGGCGCTGGACTTCGATGGTGCATCACCTCGAAATGTTCGGTCTGCGCAGCGTGCCGATCATCATGCTGATCAACTTCCTGGTCGGGGCGATCGTCACCCAGCAGGGCATTTTCCAGCTCGCCCGCTTCGGCGCCTCGACCTACGCCGTCGACCTGGTTGGAGTCCTCGGTCTGCGTGAGCTCGGCGTGCTGATGACCTCGATCATGATCGCGGGCCGCACCGGATCGGCGATCACCGCCGAGATCGGCTCGATGAAAATGCGCGAGGAGATCGACGCGCTCAAGGTGATGGCGCTCGATCCGCTGGAAGTGCTGATCATCCCGCGGCTGGTGGCGTTGGTAATCGCCCTGCCGGTGTTGACCTTCCTCGCCGATTTGGCGCAAATCGGCGGCGGCCTGATCGTCAGTTGGCTCTACGCCGGCATGACCCCGCAAGGCTTTCTGCTGCGGCTCCAGAACGCCGTAGGCATTAATACGTTCATGGTCGGCCTGATCAAGGCGCCGTTCATGGCGGTGGTGATCGGCCTCATCGCTTCCACCGAAGGCATGGAGGTGCGCGGGTCGGCCGAGTCGCTCGGGCGCTGCGTCACTTCATCGGTGGTCAAGTCGATCTTCATGGTTATCGTCATGGATGGACTGTTCGCGATGTTCTTCGCCGCGGTGAGCTATTGAGCGACGGCGCCCCCATCGCCAGCCCGCGCTCGCGTGACGTCGTCATCAGTGTGCGCGGCCTCAAGGTCGGCTTCGGCGACCATCTTGTTATGGACGGGCTCGATCTCGACCTTTATCGCGGCGAGGTGCTCGGTTTTGTCGGCGCCTCCGGCGCCGGCAAGTCGGTGCTGACCCGGACGATCCTGGGGCTCATCCACAAACAAGCGGGAACCATCGAGGTCTTCGGCCACAATATCGACAAGTTGACGCCGCGCGAGCATCTGGAGGTCGGTGAGCGATGGGGCGTGCTGTTTCAGGAGGGGGCGCTCTTCTCCAGCTTGACCGTGCGCCAGAACATCCAGGCGCCGATGCGCGAGCATCTGCATCTGTCCCAGTCAACCCTCGACGGTCTGGCGGCGCAAAAGCTGGCGCTCGTCGGCTTGCCCCGGGACACCGCCGACAAGCTTCCTTCCGAACTCTCCGGCGGCATGACCAAGCGCGTCTCGCTGGCGAGGGCGCTCGCGCTCGACCCGGAGATCGTGTTCCTCGACGAGCCGACCTCGGGGCTCGATCCGATTTCGGCCGGCGATTTCGACGATCTCATCGGCACGCTCCAGAAGACGTTGGGCCTGACCGTGTTCATGGTCACCCACGATCTCGACAGCCTGTTCGCGATCTGCGACCGGGTCGCGGTGCTGGGCCATGGCAAGGTGATCGCGGTCGGTCCGATCAGTGAGCTCCTGCTTTCCGAGGACCCTTGGCTCAAGTCCTATTTCCACGGTAAGAGGGGTGTGATCCGCCTCTCGGCGGCCGCGGAGCGGCCCGCCATGACGGCCGGGGACGACCGGCCGAAGAACGCGGGGCGCTGACCAGAATGGAGACGCGGGCCAACTATGTCGTGATCGGCGCGTTCACAATGGCGGCGGTCGTGGGCGCCTTTCTGTTTGTGATGTGGATCGCAGGCTACACGACGCCGGGCGGCCACCGGACTTTCCAGGTCGTTTTCAACGGCTCGGTCTCCGGCCTTTCGAACGGCGCCAACGTCAACTTCAACGGCATCAAGGTCGGCGAGGTCACGCATCTCACGTTTTCCAGGAGCGACCCCCATCAGGTCGTAGCCGACATCGACGTCAGCGCAGACGCCCCGATCGACCGCAACACCAAGGCGCGCCTCGAGACTGCCGGGATCACTGGCGCAGCCGCGGTTGCGCTGCTTGGCGGGTCAACGCCTGGGGCGCCCCTCGTTGGCGAGAACGGCCAGGGGGCGATCATCTACGCCGAACAGTCGATGCAGCTTCAGGAGATTCTCGACAACGTGGGCGCACTCTCGATCAGGGCCACGTCGGTTCTGGACGACGCCGAGAAAGTCATCACCGACAATTCCGCGCCGATCCATTCGGCGATCGAGAATGTCGATGTGTTCTCCAAGGCGCTGGCCGACAACGCGCCCGGTATCGACGCGGCGTTGAAGAGCGTAGGCGAACTTGGCAAGCAGATCGGGCCGCTCGCCGCGCGCCTGCAAACCCTGTCCGACGACGCCGATCGGCTGGTTCAGTCGATCAACACCGACGAAGTCCGCGCGATCGTGGACAACATCCAAAGCCTGTCGGCGAAAGGCGTCTCGGTCGCCGATCGCGCCGACAAGCTGCTTGCCGACAACTCGGATTCGATCCATTCGACGCTTGAGAGCGCCGACGTCTTCGCCAAGACTCTCGCCGACAACGCCCCCAACGTCGACACGACGCTGAAGAACCTGGCCGAGATCAGCAAGACGGTCCAGCCGGTCGTGGCGCAAATCCAGACGTTGTCGGAGAACGCCAATCGCCTGATCGCATCGATCGATCCGGACAAGGTCCGCGACGTCGTCGGCAATGTGCAGACATTCAGCGAGGCATTGTCGGCAAGCTCGGACAATTTCAAGGGTCTGGTGCGCGACGGCGCCGCGCTCGCCAATCATCTCAACAATTCGGCCAAGCGGCTCGACACGGCGCTCGTCGACGTCGATCAGCTCATGAAGGCGGTCGACTCGCAAAAGATCGCCAGCATTGTCGACCGGATCAACGACGTCGTGGCGACGGTCAGCCAGAACAGGGCGAATGTCGACGTTACGCTCAAGAACTTTGCCGAGCTCTCGGGCAAGCTCAACAATTCGGCCGACAAGGTCGATGGCGTGTTGACGAGCGCCCAAAGCTTCCTGGGCTCGCCCAGCACGAAGGGAGCGATCGACCGCATCAGCGAGGCCGCGCTGTCGGTCAAGAGGCTCGCCGACGACACCGACGCAAAAGTGAAGGACATCGGCGGCGGCCTCAGCCGGTTCGTCAATTCGGGTCTGCGCGAATATGAGGCGCTCGCGGTCGAGGGGAGGCGGACAATCGACGACGTTGATCGTGTGGTGCGCTCGTTGGAGCGCAACCCCAATCAGCTCATCTTCGGCTCCAAGCCGTCGCTGCCCGAATATCACGGCGGCCAATGATGGCGCGCTGGGGGGGTGGATTGAGGGGCCGATCGAAATTAGGGGCCGCGGCCGCGGTCGCGCTGACGCTTGCCGCCTGCGCGAGCGGGCCGGCCCCGACCATGTACGATCTCGGCGCCGCCAAGCCCCCGCCGGCGCGCGCGTTGCGAGCGCAGATCCGGGTCGGCCAACCGACCGCAACCGCCGAGCTCGATAGCGATCGCATCCTCGTGCGTGATGCGGACACGCTGTCCACCCTTGCGGGCGCCCACTGGTCGGAGTCGCTTCCCGCGCTCTTCCGCGCGAGGCTCGCGCAGAGTTTCCAGAACGCCGGATTGGCGCGCTGGATCGACGGGCCGGCTGCGAACGCGGATTACGAAGTCGATCTCGACATCCGCGCCTTCGAGCTCGACGCCCAAACGAAGGAAGTCCATGTCGACGTCGCTGCCTGGGTTGTTTCGCTCGGGAGCGGTCGGATCAGGGCCGACCAGATTTTCACCCTGCGGACGCCGGTTGCGTCAACCGACCCCGCGGACGTGGCGGCGGCGATGGATCAGGCGGCTTCGACCGTCATGACCGAAATCGTCAAATTCGTCGCCAGGACGTTGTAGGCGGGGTCGCTGACCCCGCTCGGCGAGCCCGCCCTATGGGGCCGCCGGAGCAGCCTCCCGCGCGAAGAAGGCTTTGGCGCGCTCGACGTCGGCCTGGGTCAGGCCGTGCCCGGCGGGCAGTTCGACCCGCTCGAACTCGCGCCCCGGCGCTCACCAGCGCGAGCGCCAGCGTCTCGGCGCCGGAGCGGGGGATGACGGGATCGTTCAGTCCCGACAGGATCATGACCGGAATGCCGGAAAGATCGGGCCGCGGCGGATCGGCCAGCGGCGTCGTGGCGCGCATCAGGATGGCGCCCGCAAGGGTCTTCGGATGCATGAGCAGAACGGCCGCAGCGATGTTCGCGCCGTTCGAATAGCCGAGCGCGACCGGTTGAGCGAGGCCGTAGGCGCGCCGCGCGTCGGCGACGAAATGGGCGAGCTCGCCCGCCCGGCGGCGGACGTCGTCCTCGTCAAACGCGCCCTCGCGATAGCGCCTGAAGAAGCGCGGCATGTCGCCTTCGAGCACGTTGCCGCGTGGCGAGAGGAGCGCCGCCCCGGGGGCGACCTCGCGGCCGAGCGGTATGAGGTCGGTCTCGCCGCCGCCCGTTCCATGCAGAAGGAGAACCGGCGGAAGCGCCGGGTCGGCGCCGGGCTCGAAGCGATGGATATAGGCGAGCGCGGGCGCCATCACCGGTTTTCGCGAAGAGACGGGAATGGCAAGTTTCGGCCCTCAGCTAGTCGAGTTTCGGCAGCGCGGCCTCGATTGCGGCGCGGCGCCCTTCGAGGAACGGCGGCAATTTGAGCGCTTGGCCCAGCGCCTCCATCGGCTCGTCGACGGCGAAGCCGGGCGGATCGGTGGCGATTTCGAACAGCACCCGGCCGGGCTCGCGAAAATAGACCGAACGGAAATAGTTGCGGTCCTTCTGCTCGGTCGTGCGGAGATGATGGTCCTGGACGAGCTTCTTGACCATCGCCGCTTGCGCCGCGTCGTCCGCCGCCCGGAACGCGATGTGGTGGACCGAGCCCGCGCCCTGGCGCGCCGCCAGGAATTCTCCGGCGGTCCTCAGGTCGATGACGCCGCCAGGCTCGACGCCCGGCGCCCGGTACCGCTGCGTTAAGCCCTCGCCGCCAGCAGGGACAAAGCCGAAAACGTCGGTCAGGATCGCGGCGGTCGGGCCGGCGTCGGCCAGGAGCAGGCTCACGCTGTGAAAGCCGCGAATCGCGTGTTCCGCCGGCACTTCGCCGGCGCTCCACCCTGACGCCGCCTGCTCGGCGCCCTTGACGCCCGCGAGCGCGAGCCGGGTCCCGTCGCCGTCCTTGAAGGCGAGCGTCGTTTCGCCAAAGCGCTTCGCCGGCGGATCGTAGATCACGCCCTTCTCGATGAGATGCTGAGCCCAATAGCCGATCGAGCCTTCCGGGACGCTGAATACGGTCTCTTGCGCCTCGCCGACGCCGAGCCGGCCGGGCGGCGCGCCCTCCCAGGGGAAAAAGGTGAGAATCGTGCCCGGACGGCCGGCCGCATCGCCGTAATAGAGGTGATAGGAGCCGGGGTCGTCGAAATTGACCGTCTTCTTGATGAGGCGGAGGCCGAGCGTTCCGGCATAGAAATCGAGGTTGCGGCGGGCCGAACTCGCAATGCTGGTCACGTGATGGATGCCGCTCGGCACGCGCCTCTCCTTTTCGGCGAAATCATATCCGGCGGTTCGACCCGGCTGGCGGTTCCGGAGCGTGCGCCGACTGTATTGCTCTCTGCGCCCGGCGCCAACTCTGGCGGGAGCCGGCGTTCGGTCCGCCGCCGCCAGGGGGTGCGACGATCCGCGCCATGGATTGGCCGCGCCAAACGTGCGGCAATGGCCGCCAGAAGCGAATCCGAAGGCCCCATGGTCGGGCCGGCGGCGCCCAGGGGCGCAAGGTGGCATCGGAGTCGACATCAAAGGCCTTGTTCGGCTCGATTGTCGATCACGGCGAAGAATCGCTGCTTTCCGGGAGATACTTCGACCGGCCTTACCCGCATCTGACATTCGAGAAATTTTTCGCCGAGGATGTCTACCGCCGGCTCGTCACCCAT
This sequence comes from uncultured Alphaproteobacteria bacterium, assembly GCA_963765375.1. GTDB lineage: Bacteria > Pseudomonadota > Alphaproteobacteria > Rhizobiales > Beijerinckiaceae > Roseiarcus. Next base: position 116,953 of record CAVXVZ010000003.1, read on the forward strand.
TGGCCCGATCCCGGCCGCTACGTCGATCTGAACGGCGCGAGAACCCGGAAGCAGTTCACCCTGTACGACCGGACGGCCGACGCCGGCGATCCGGAACGCACCGAGCTGTGGCGAACGGTCTGCGGCGCGCTTTCGGCGCCGGCGATCGAGGCGGCGCTGCGCGAGCGTCTGCGCCGGGGGTTCGAAATCCGCGCCGGGGGCGGCGACGAGGACTGGCCGATCCCGATGTTTCCGCGGCCGGTCATCTATGCCGACTTCGACGGTCACGCGATCAAGCCGCATCCCGACACGCGCCGCAAAGTGCTGACGATGCTGATCCACATGCCTGACGACGACAGCCAGCGGGAGCTCGGGACGACGGTCTACAAGATTTCGCCCATGAGCGTCTTCGCATGGAGGACCTACGGGCTCGTCAAGGACAAGAGGTTTCCGTTCCTGCCGAACACCGGCTGCGCCTTCGTCGTCATCAATCCGGCGCACAGCCTCTTCCACGTCAGCTGGCACGGCCGCGCCGCCATCTCGGTTGACAACGCCAAGCCGAGAATGACGATTCTCAACGCTTACTATTCAAACCCGCCCGAAGGATGGATCGGCTCGGATGCGTATGCGTGAGCGGATTTGGCGACGCCGCGCGCAACTCGGTTCTTTCTGCAAACAGGGCTCGGGGAGGATTCGAATCCCGGGCGGCGCGCGCCCTAATCGGCGGGCCCGTCGAGCGCGTCGCGAATTCTCTCCGCGAGCTCGGTCGCGGTATAAGGTTTCTTCAGCCAGGCCCCAGCTCGCAGCTGCCGCCGGGCGACGGCCGGCTCCGCATAGCCGGACGTGAACAGGACCTTGACGTCCGCCCTTGCCGCGAAAGCGGCGTCCGCCAGCTCATTGCCGTTCATGCCGCCGGGCATCACGAAGTCGGTAAAGATCATCGCGATTTCGGGATGAGCCGCGAGCAGGTTCAGGGCGTTGGCCCCATTCTCGGCCTCGATGACCTGATAACCGAGGCTCCTGAGACGCCTGTTGACGACTCTGCGCAGGCGCGGATCGTCCTCGACCACCAAAATCGTCTCCGCTCCGCCCGGCATGGCCTCGAAATCCACGATGCTCGCCGTGGGCTGCGCCGCGGACTGAACGCCCTCCGCCAGCGGCAGAAAAACCCGCACGGACGCGCCACGGCCCAGTTCGCTATAGAGCTGGACGTTCCCTCCGGATTGCTTGACGAAACCATATACCATGCTGAGGCCGAGACCTGTACCGGCCCCGGTCGGTTTCGTTGTAAAGAAAGGCTCAAAGGCCCGCTGGCGCACCCACTCGGACATGCCTTCGCCCGTGTCGGTGACGGCGATCAGCACGTAGCGGCCGGTGCGGACCTCCGGGTACATCTGGGCGTAATCGGCATCGAGCCGCGCGTGGGAGATTTCGATCGTCAGACGTCCGCCGCGCGGCATCGCATCGCGCGCGTTGATCACGAGGTTGAGCAGGGCGTTCTGCAACTGGGTCGCGTCGACCACCGCAAGATGCGCCGATCCCGTCGTCACGATGCTGAGCTCGATCGACTCGCCCAAGGCGCGACGCATCAGCTCGGCGAAATTGGAAACGAGAGGGCCGATATCGGTCGGTTCGGGGTTGAGCGGCTGCCGGCGGCCGAACGCGAGCAACTGGGCGGTCAGCTTGGCGCCCTCCTGCAGCGCGTCCTGCGCCTCCCTCAACATCTCGCGTTGATCCGCGTCGCCGAGGCTCCCCTCAATCATCTCCAGGTTGCCGGCGATCACCGTCAGAAGATTATTGAAATCGTGAGCGACGCCGCCGGTCAATTGGCCGATCGCCTCCATCTTCTGCGATTGCCTGAGCTCCGCCTCCATCTTCTGACGGGTCGTCAGATCGCGAATGAACCCGGTAAAGATGCGCTGATCATTCGCCCGCGCCTCGCCGACGGCGAGTTCCATCGGAAAGACATCGCCGCCTTTTGTGAGACCCTTGACCACGCGACCGTAGCCGATGATTCGAGCCTCGCCGGTTTGCAGGTATCGGCCGATGTAGCCCTCATGTTCGTCGCGAAAAGGAGCGGGCATCAGCATCTTGACGTTATGGCCGATGACCTCTTCGGGATCGTAGCCGAACAGTTGCGTCGCCGCCGCGCTGAATGAGCTGACAATGCCGCCTTCGTCGATGACGACCATCGCCTCCGGAACCGTATCGAGGATCGAGCGCAGATGCGCCTCGCGGGTCATAAGGTCGGCCTGGGCCTGCTTGAGCGCGGTGATGTCGCTGTTGATCTGAAGGACCGAGGAAATTGTCTCCTCTGCGGTCGGCTGCGCGACCCAGAGGCTCGCAATCGAGACGAGCGAGCCGTGTTTTGTCAGCTGCTCGAGTTCGCCCCGCCAGCTTCCCTGTTCGCGCAGCTGCGCGATAATGTTGTCGCGCGGAATCGGATAACGCGTCTTCAGAAGATCGTGCAGAACCTTTCCCAGCGCTTCTTCGCGGCTCCAGCCGTAAAGGCGCTGGCATCCGGCCGTCCAGAAGAGAATCTTGCCCTGCCGGTCATGGATGACGATGTTCGTCAGGTCTAACACTTGGGCCATTTCAGCAAAATCGGCCGCGGCGATCGCTTTGGGCGTATCTTGGGATTTACCCAGGCTCCGCCCCTCGTGCTCACGTTCAATTCCGCCAAACGGCCCGGCGCGCCGGCGAAGGTTGCGCATCAGCCCCGACTTCCTCGCTGCCGGCGATGTCTCGCAGCGCGCTCAGTTTACGCAGGACGAGCCTGTGACGTCCAGCCGCCTTCGACCTGGGGCATGATGCTGATCGGTTTCGCCGGTCTCGGATTTGCCGGCGTTCGCGCCCGCCGGCGCGCGGCGCCCGCCTGACGCGACCTTACCTCCGCATTCGGCGACGCGCCTCAAGCCGCTCGGCAGCGCGGCGGCTCGATGGAGTCGGCGACAATCGCTTCGCCGGTCTTCGACTCGGCGGCCGCCCGGCGCAGGGCGTCGTCGGGCGCGGCGCGGCCGGCGGCGTCGTTTTCCGCCGGCGCGTCGAAGACGGCCTCGCCGCCCCGGCCGATGGCCTTTGCGCGGTAGAGCGCGGCGTCGGCCATGCGCACCAGCTCCTCCGGCGCGGCGGCGCAAGAGGGAAAGAGCGCAAAGCCGCAGGCGCCGGTCAACGCGACGTCGAGGCCGTCGACGGCGAACGGCGTGGCGAAGATCGCCTGGATCTCGTCTCCGAGCGCGATCGCCTCGTCGCTGGCGCCGATCCCGTCGCAAAGGATGGCGAATTCATCGCCGCCCATCCTGGCGGCCGAGCCTCGCCCGGCAAGCGCGTTGGCGAGCCGTGCGGCGACCTGCTTGAGGATGTCGTCTCCGGCCGGATGTCCATGAATGTCGTTGATGGGCTTGAAGCCGTCGAGGTCGATGAGGCCGACGGCGAACGGCCGCGCGGTTCCGGCGCCGGTCCTGATCCGCTCGGCGAGCTCGCCCTGAAAGCAGCGTCGGTTGGGCAGCCCGGTCAGATCGTCGGTCAGCGCGATAGCCATCGCCGCCTCCCTTGCGTCCTCGGCGGCGCGCTGCTTTTCGGCCATGGCGAAACGCGAGCGGACGATCTCGGCGAACATGCGAAAGTTCTCGCCGAGCATGCGGATGACGAAGCACGCTGCGACGGTCATAAGCGCCGCCAGCCAGAGCGTCAGGTCAGCCCCGCGGGCCAGGAACGCGACGATGAGCGGCGCGGTCGCAGCGGCGACGACGACGCCCGCGACGCTTCCGAGCGCGCTGAGACAAAACGCGCAAGCAGCGACGGCGATCCAGACGGCGACCTGCGCCAATGCGAACTCGACCACGTTGCTCTCGGCCGTCGAGGCCGCCGCCATCATGGCGAGCGCGAACGCCAGCGCCGGCCCGAGGACGCTCGCGCCCATGACCTCGCGCCGGACGAGGTCGATCGTCGCCCGCTCGACCCTGTCGCGCGCCTTGAGCCAGGAGATGAACCGCAACGTCGAGACCGCGAGCAGACCTGCAGGGAGAAGGACGCCGTCGATGAGCGATGTCGGCGCGGTCGCGCCGAAGAGCGCCGCCGTCGCCAGGATGACGACGCCATGGACATAGGGACCGAGCCGCGCCAGCGAGCGGTATTGCTCGCGCAGCAGGACCGACTTGAACTCAGGTTCGCACGCTTCGCCCGGCGGCGTTTCGCGGCAAAAACCGAAACCGTCAGGCGAGAGGTCACAATCAGACATTCGCGTTAGCCCCGCCGCCGGTGACGACGCTCCCCACCGGAAGCGCATCTGGCGCGGGCAAAACCTAGCGCCGCAAGCCCGTCCGATGGGTTAATCCGATGGTCGAAAAATGAGGCTTCCGTAACGGTAGTAAAACATGCCTTTACGGCAAGGATAAAGTTTGATCGCCGAAAAGGGGGGCCGCGCGAGACCGCGTCAGGTCGCCGGCTTGACCGCGACGATGAAGAGCCGCGGGTAAGCGAACAGGGTGCGGCCGTCCGGCTGCGCGGGGTAGGCCTCTTTCAGGCCTTTGCGGTAGCGGGCGAGAAACTCGCAGCGCTCGTCGTCGTCGAGTCGCTCCAGGAACGGCTGCAGGGTCGAGCCGGCGAACCAGTCGGCGATGCTCTGCGGCCCTTCGAGCGGATGAACGTAGGTCGTCGTCCAGATGTCGACCCGCGAGGCTTGCGGGCGCAGCCAGTCGTAATAATCCTCGTAGCCGGCGATCAGCGGCTGAGTCTTGGCGATCGGCACCAGGCGCGACGACCACGGCCCCTCGGCGGCGACCATGCGCATGAGGGCATGCGAGGATTCGCGCGCCGTGTTCGGCATCTGCGCCGCCAGCACTCCGCCGGGCGCGAGATAGGACATGAGGCGCGGAAAGAGCCGGTCGTGATCGGGCAGGAACTGGAGCGCCGCGTTGGCGAAGATGAGGTTCGGCCGGTCGTCGTCGCCAAGCGCCCAATCGGCAATGTCCTCTTTGACGAATTCGGCCTTCGGCGCGCGCACCCGCGCATGCGCCAGCATCGCGTCGGATGTGTCGAGGCCGATGGTTCGCGCGTCCGGGAAGCGGCGAAGCAGCAGTTCCGCGCTGTTGCCCGGCCCGCAGCCCAGATCGTAGACGAGATCGGCCGCGGCGAGTGGAACTTCCGCCAGAAGATCGCGCGCCGCGCGCATCCGTTCGGCCTCGAACTTGGCATAGAGGATCGGGTTCCAGTCGCTCATCGGCGGGTTCCGGCCCGGCTCGCTGAGGAGCCAGGTCTCGCATTGTCGCAATATGGAAAGAGAGGCTCGAAGATCAACCGTCGAGCGGGGCCTCGGCCACCCGCGCCGGCGTCGGGGGGGCGGCGAGAAGCCGGAAAAGGCCCATGCCGAGGATCATGCAGAGGACGAACAGCGCGGCTCGCGGGTTGAGAAAGCCGAGGTTGGCGATTGCCGGTCCCGGACAGAGCCCGACCAGAGCCCAGCCGGCGCCGAAGACGGCCGATCCGCCGATCAGGCGCGCGTCGATCGCTTTCGCGGCCGGCAGGTCGATAGGCCCTCCGGCAAGGCTCGTCCCACGCCGGGCGGCGATGCGGAAGGCGACGAAGGCGACCGCGACCGCGCCGCCCATGACGAAGGCGAGCGAGGGATCCCACGCCCCGGCGAGGTCGAGGAACGCGAGCACCTTGCTTGGATAGACCATGCCCGAGACGCAAAGGCCGATCCCGAACAGGAGTCCGGCGAGGAACGGGGAAACGCGGTTCATCGATCGGGCCTCAGGCGAGGACATGGCGGATGACGAACACGGTGAGAAACCCGGCCGCCATGAAGGTCACGGTCGCTGCGATCGAGCGCGGCGACAACCGCGCCACGCCGCAGACGCCGTGACCGCTGGTGCAGCCGGCGCCGAGGCGCGTCCCGAAGCCGACCAAGAGGCCGCCGGCGATCAGCGCCGCCGCGTCCGCCTCGATCGCGGGCGGCGTGATATGGACGAACGCCCGCGCGATCAGGGGCGCGGCGACGAGGCCCGCGAGCATGGCGACCCGCCAGCCCCAGTCGCCCGCGCGCGGGGGCGCGAGACCGGCGAGGATGCCCGCGGCGCCGAGGATGCGGCCCTCGACCAGAATGAGCCAGGCCGCCGCAAGACCGACGAGAAGGCCGCCGGCCAGGGCCGAGCCGGGGGTGAAATGGGTCCAGTCGATGGTCATGGCCGGTTCCTGTGGCGCCCGAATGCGCGAGACGTCGCTGAATTCTAGTCAGGGGGACGATGCGATTGAGCCGTCGCAGCGCCGCCATGAGGGCGATCCCCGCGCCGAAGCGGCGCGTTGCGTCGCCTGAACCGGGATGGTCGCGTCAGAAATGGCCCTAACCCCCACAAACATACTGGATATCAGATCATATATCAGAACTATAGACTTAATTAAATTCAGTCAAGCGTCGGGAGCAGCCCGGCGCGCCAAAGCGCGGCCGGACATTCTTGGCAGACCGCGTTCGAATGCTCGTCCAGGGCGCGGGCGTTCGGACGGAGCCGCGCGGGGGCGCGATTGAACGCGGCGCCAAATGCTCTTGCCGGCGCCGCGTCGATCCAGGAATCAAGATTTGCTCAACGGCGTCGCGCAGTTTTCACCGAATCCCTTACCGTGGCCGTCAAAGATTTCGGACTATGACCTGTCTCGCGCCCACCCGGATCGAAGTCCGCGAGGGCCGGGAAGGTCGATGATGAAACTCGAAGCCCTGTCCCAAGCCGGCTCGCCGCGCCCCCCGAAGGAGGGTAGAGGCGCCGTCGCTTGCGCTTCGGCCGCGCCGCTGATCGTGCTCGCGCTCGCGGTCGCCGCCGACCACGCCCATGTCGGGCGCTTCCGCACCCAGGTTCAGTTGGCGGCCGACGCCGCCTCGGTCGCCGCGGCCGGGGCGATGGCTCGGCAGCCGGACAGCGCTGGCGGCGGCGACGGCGCCCCGGTCGCCGCCGCCGTCTTCGCCGGCAACGCCCCAAGGGGCGCAACTGGAAAGCCGTCGGTCGCGGCGACGAGCCGCGCCGCCGTGGTGACCGTGACCGTCGCCTATGACGGCGTCGCGCCGAGCAATTTCGGCTCGGCGTTCGGGTACGGCGCGTTCCATGTCAGCGCGTCGGCGACCTCGCGCGCGCTCGTCGCCGATTCGGAAGCTCCCGCCACGCCGTGACCTCCCGGCGGTCGTTCCGCTCTGGCGTCGAAGACGGGTCGGGTATAGCTCGGATGGGGGCCCGGCGAGAGCCCCGAAGAAGCCCCCGCAGCCGAGAAGCGCGCATGACCGGCCACATCGATCCGACCAGGGAAACCTTCGCCGCCTTTCGCGCCGACGACCGCCCCGGCCCGATCCATATGCTCAACCTCGTCCGGCTGCGCGCTCGCGCGGCCTATCCGGACGGGCGCGAGGCGACCGGGGCCGAGGCTTACGAGGCTTACGGGCGCGAGAGCCTGCCGGTCTTTTCCCGTCTCGGCGGGAGGATCGTCTGGCGAGGCCGGTTCGAGCTCATGCTGATCGGGCCGGCGGAGGAGCGCTGGGATCTCTCATTCATCGCCGAATATCCGAGCGTCGCCGCCTTCGTCGCCATGATCCGCGATCCCGTCTATCGCGAGGCGGTCAAGCACCGGCAGGCGGCGGTCGAGGATTCGCGGCTGATCCGCCTCGAGCCAGGCGCGGCTGGCGTTGGATTCGGCTGAGGCTCGGCCGCTGGCGATCACCCCTCCAGTTCGGGAGAGGGCTACGATGAGGGCTCCCGCCTCAAGGCGGCGCGCCATCTCAGTTAATCGGTGATCGATTCCGAATCGCGGAATCGAACGGAGACGGCGATGGCTGATATTGGGGACGGTGTAATCGTGTAATCGGTGGTAATCGGTGACACCTGCATGAACTGCCCCCCGAAAGTGAGACAGGGCGAATTGAGTGACAGAGCCTGTTAGGAGGCTCTATGTCACAGCAAGGGATGCGCACATTTTCGACCGAGTTCAAGGAAGCTGTGGTGGTTCGGCTCGACGCCGGGGAGCGGATGGCGGCGGTTTCGGACGAACTGAAGATCAGGCGCAAGCTGCTTTACGAATGGCGAGCGGCCTATCGCGAGCTTGGCGCAGCCGGGCTCAACCGGAAGCGCGGACGTAAGCCGGGCGGCGCCCGCGCCAGTCCGGACGCTGCGCCGGCTACGCCTGCTCCGCTTACCGAACTGGCGCGGGCGCAAGCGCGGATTGTCGAGCTCGAGCGCAAGATCGGCAAGCAGCAGATGGACCTCGATTTTTTTCGCGAAGCCTTGCGGCTCATCGACGCACGGGACCTCATGTCTCGCGCGACGCCATCTACGCGGTCATTGAAGAAATGAACGCGCGGGAGACGCAAGGCGCCCCCTCGATCGAGCATTTGTGCCGCTTAAGCGGCGTGTCGCGCGCCGGCTTCTATCGCTTTGGCGAGGTTCGCGCGCCGAAGCGAGCGGAAGCGGATCTGCGCGACAAAATCCAGACGATCGCGCTCAAAAATCGCTTCTACGGCTATCGGCGAGTCTGCCGAGACCTCTGGCGCGTCGATGGCCTGAAGGTCAATCACAAGCACGTCTTGCGCCTGATGCGTGAGGACAATCTGCTCCGCCTGCGCGAAAGGCCGTTCGTTCCCTACACCACCAACAGCCGGCATGAGTTTCCCATCGTCGCCAATCTGACGCGTGGACGCGTCCCAACCGGGCTCGATCAGATCTGGGTCGCCGACATCACTTATGTCAGGCTGGCGGGACAGTTTGTCTACCTGGCCGTCGTTCTCGACGCCTTTTCCCGCAGGGTGATCGGCTGGGCGCTCGCCGACCATCTCGAAGCGAGCCTGGCGATCGAAGCGCTCGACATGGCCTTGACCGCCCGAAGCCCCGAGCCCGGCCTCATCCATCACTCCGACCGGGGCGTGCAATACGCCTGCGCCGACTATTGCGACAAGCTCGCGGCGCGCGGCGCTCTGATCAGCATGAGCCGCGCCGGCAACCCTTATGACAACGCCAAGGCCGAGCGCTTCATGCGCACCCTGAAGGAGGAAGAAGTGAACGGCAAGACTTACGCGTCTGTCGACGACGCCCGAGCCCATATCGGCGCCTTCCTCGAAAACGTCTATAATCGAGCCCGACTGCACTCCGCGCTCGGCTACAAACCCCCGGTCGAGTTCGAAGCCGAACTCCGCCAATGCGAAACCGTCTGAAACGACACAACCAAAACTCTGTCCCTCAAATCCAGCGTCTCAGACAAAGGGTGCAGTTCATGCATATTTCACAAAATTAGCTCCGACGATATAAAGGGAAAAATGCAAGTGTCACCGATTACCGCGATTACCGTCACCGATTACCGCACCGATTACGCACCCACCGATTACGCCCCGATTGCCGCCGATTACCCCGATCACCCGCGAGAATGCCGTTCGCATTCAGATCGCCGTCGCCGCGTCATCGCCGAGCTTGAACGGCGCGGGCGTATCGTGGCCTTATAGGCGCGGCGCACCAACCCGGGGCTTCCATGCTCACGCTCTACTACGCGACCAACACCTGCGCGCTCGCTTCGCATATCGCGCTCGAGGAAGCTGGCGCCGCCTACGAGACACGATGGATCGACTTCGGCGCCGCCGAGCAGACCAAGCCCGACTATCTCAACATCAACCCGAAGGGCCGGGTGCCGGCGCTCGTCACCGATCGCGGCGTCTTGACGGAAACGCCGGCCATTCTCGCCTATATCGCGCAAACTCATCCTGCCGCTCGGCTCGCGCCGCTCGACGATCCGTTCGCCTTCGCGGAAGTGCAGGCGTTCATGAGCTATCTCTGCGCCACGGTGCATGTCGCGCACGCTCACCGGGCTCGCGGCTATCGATGGACGGACGACCCGGCGGCGATCGAAACGATGAAGAAGAAGGTTCCCGAGACCGTCGGCGCCTGCTTCGACCTGGGCGCGCCCGGACTCGGCTTCGCCCCCGGCGCGGTTAATCGGGTTAATCGGTGACACATGCATATTTCACAAAATTAGCTCCCGCGACATAAAGGGAAATATGCATGTGTCACCGTATTTCCCGGTATTTCCCGGGACCCCGCACACGGGCCTTCCCCGACAAACAAAGGGGTTAACAAGATTTTTCGACAATTTCTTTCCGCGAATCACAATCGGTCGTATGATGCCTTTCGAATCGCGGAATCGAACGGAGACGGCGATGGCTGATATTGGGGACGGGGCAGGAATCGCGGGAGAACTCTATTCTCCGCCGCAGGACATTGCGATCCGGGCGCTGAGGATGCTCGAGCGGCTCGTCGCCGGCTCCTCGCTGGCCGAGGTCGCGGCGGGCGAGGGCCTCACGCCGCAGCGGGCGCGGGAGCTTGTCGCCCAGGTTGTCGCCCAGCGCGGGTTCGACCCCTGAAGCATGACTGGCTCACTCGGAGGCGTGGCTCTCGGCCTGCGCGTTTTGTGCATGGCAGCAATTTATTGTGCGACGCACCATATTGTGCTACACGCCCACCCGTAGTCGAGGGAGGGCGCGTCCGATGGGCAAAAAATCGAGGAGAGACCGATGCAGCATTTCCACGCCGGAAACCTTCATCAGATCAAGGATGCGCCGCCGGGCGCCTGGGCGACCGTCAATGCGAGCGACGTCGTGACGATCAGCGAACTGGCGCGCCGCGGATTTCATCTCGTCGACATGAGCGGCGAAGTCTGGACCATGCATCGCGCCGGCTGAAGGAGGAGACGGCGCTGAGCGCCGGGTCGCCGCACGAAAAAAGTGACAGTTTCGAACACTCAAGTCCTTGAAAAACAAGGGCCGCGCCCAAAAACGGACAACCGGATACGGCGTCCTGAGCCGCAATTTCGAGCGCCGGACCCGAGCTTCAATCCTCGCTGAGGTCCTCGAAGGCGCCCCGGTCCACCCCGTTGCCGATCAGGATCTCCCGTTTGCCCGAGTGGTTCGGCGGGCTGACGACCCCCTCCTTCTCCATCCGCTCGACCAGCGACGCCGCCTTGTTGTAGCCGACCGACAGCCGGCGCTGGATGTAGCTCGTCGACACCTTGCGGTCGCGCAGCACGATATTGACCGCCCGGTCGTAATAATCGGCCAATTCCTCGGCGTCCATCGACCCCGGCGAGGGCAAGGGACCTTCGTCGTCGTCGTCGCCGCCGCTTGCCTCGTCCTCCTCGGTGATGGCGTGGAGATATTCCGGCGCGCCCTGCCGCTTGAGGTGGGCGACGACCTTCTCGACTTCGTTCTCCGACACGAACGGCCCGTGGACCCGCGAAATCCGGCCGCCGCCGGCCATGTACAGCATGTCGCCCTGGCCGAGCAGCTGCTCGGCGCCCTGTTCGCCGAGGATCGTGCGGCTGTCGATCTTGCTCGTCACCTGAAACGAGATCCGGGTCGGAAAGTTGGCCTTGATGGTGCCGGTGATGACGTCGACCGACGGGCGCTGGGTGGCCATGATCAGATGGATGCCGGCCGCGCGCGCCATCTGCGCCAGGCGCTGGATCGCGCCCTCGATGTCCTTGCCGGCGACCATCATGAGGTCGGCCATCTCGTCGACGACGACGACGATATAGGGCAGTTCGTCGAGCGGGATTTCCTCGTGCTCGTAGACCGCCTCGCCGGTCTCGCGGTCGAACCCCGTCTGGACGGTGCGGATCAGCGGCTCGCCCTTTGCGGCCGCCTCGGCGACGCGGGCGTTGAAGCCGTCGATATTGCGCACCCCGACCTTCGACATCTTCTTGTAGCGGTCCTCCATTTCCCTCACCGCCCACTTGAGCGCGATGACCGCCTTCTTCGGATCGGTGACGACGGGAGTCAAGAGATGGGGGATGCCGTCATAAGCCGAGAGCTCCAGCATCTTCGGATCGACCATGATGAGGCGGCACCGCTCCGGTTTCATGCGGTAGACGAGCGAGAGGATCATGGTGTTGATCGCCACCGACTTGCCCGAGCCGGTCGTGCCGGCGACCAGGAGGTGCGGCATCCGGGCGAGGTCGACGATCACCGGTTCGCCGCCGATCGTCTTGCCGAGCGCGATGGCGAGCCGGTGCTTCGAGTTCTCGAAGTCGTCGCTGGCAAGAAGCTCGCGCAGGTAGACCGTCTCCCGCCGCTGGTTCGGCAGCTCGACGCCGATGGCGTTGCGGCCCTGGACCACGGCCACTCGGGCCGAGACGGCCGACATCGAGCGGGCGATGTCGTCGGCGAGCCCGATCACCCGCGACGACTTGATCCCCGGGGCTGGCTCAAGCTCGTAGAGGGCGACGACCGGGCCAGGGCGCACGTTGACGATTTCGCCCTTGACGCCGAAATCGTCGAGGACGCCTTCGAGCAGGCGAGCGTTCTGTTCCAGCGCGTCCTGCGAGACTCGGGTCCCGGTCGATTTTTTCGGTTCGGTCAGCATCGCGATCGAAGGCATGATCCAGTCGCGGCGCGGCGATGCGACAAATCTGGGCTCGACGGCCGGCCGGGTCGCGCTCCTGGGCGCGGCGGGGTCCAAGACGACGGGCGGCGCGCCGGCGGACCAGGCCGGGGCCGAGCCTTGCGGGCGGGGAGCATAGGCGGCCGGATCGGTCAAGGCGTCGTTGACATCGCTCAGATTTGACCAAGGCGCCCGGGTTGCGGCCGGCGCGGGGCCGGGGATGGGCGAAGACTTGCGCGCCGTCGGCGCCCCGCGCCGCGCGATTCGGCGCAACGCCGCCTTGGCGGTGAGCAGGGCATGAATGACGGCTCCGATCGACACCATGCCGAAGCTTGGCTCATCCTGGTCCTCTTCGTCGTCGAAACGCGCCAGCGCCTCGGCGCGGGCCTTTCCGGCCGGATTATTGAGCGCGCCGTCCCCTTGGGCGCGCGACGGGCCGCCGACGCCCGCGGCTGCGGCGAGTCCGAGAATGGAGAGCGCGGCCAGACAGGCGCCGAGAACGATCGTCGCCCAGGCCGAGACCGGAAGGACGCGACGCGGGATGGAGAGGACAGCGTCGCCGACAACCCCGCCAAGGCCGGTGGGCAGCGGCCAGCTTCCGGGCGTCGGAAGGAGCGAAGCCAACGCCGCGGCCGCGATCACGCCGCACAGATAGAGGGCGATTTTCAACCGCGGCCGCTCGAGCCGCCGATGCGTGAGAAGGCGCCAGCCCCAGAACGCGGGCGGCGTCAGCAGCGCCACCGAGGCAAGGCCGATGAATTGCATCACCAAGTCAGCGGCGATCGCGCCCGGCGCGCCGAGAAGGTTGTGGATGCGCGCGTTTGTCGCATGATTGAGGCTCGGATCGCTGACTGACCAGGTCAGAAGCGCGAGGCAGAGGCCGGCCACGCCGGCGAGCGCGCCCAAGCCGGCGATCTCGGTCGCCCGCCGCTTCGGGAAATCCCGCACCGAGGCGGGCATGTGGTCGATAAACGAGAACGTCGTGGTACGCATCGCAAACTCGCCGGATCGTCGCGGCGTGATTGCGCGCCGTGCGAGACAAACTCTAGGCGCGTCCAGTTAATGCGGGCCTAACCTTAACGCGCGGTAGCGACGGTCGCCCCGCGCGAGGGCGCTCGTTCGGCAAAAGAAAAATGGACGCCCCAAGGGGCGTCCAAGGTCCGCGGGGAGGAATTTCGCCCTGCGGCCGGAAGGGCCGCTGGGCGCCGCAGGTCAGTGAACGACTTCGCCGTGCAAGGCGAGGTCGAGGCCGTCACGCTCGACCTCATCGGACACGCGCAGGCCGATGACCGCCTTGATGATGGCCAGAATGATGATCGTGACGATCGCGTCATAGACGATGACCGTGACGATGCCGATGCACTGGTTGACGACCTGTCCGGGGTTGCCCTCGAGCAAACCAGCGGTGCCTCCGTACTGCTGGACAGCGAACACGCCGGTCAAGAACGCGCCGATCATCCCGCCGACCCCGTGGACGCCGAAGCAGTCGAGCGCGTCGTCATAGCCGAACATGTGCTTTAGGCCAGTTGCGCCCCAGTAGCAGCCAACGCCGCAGGCCACGCCAATGGCCATTGCGCCGACCGGCCCAACGAAGCCCGAGGCTGGAGTGATGGCGACGAGGCCGGCGACTGCGCCCGAGCAGATGCCGATCACCGTCGGCTTGCCGCGATGGGCCCATTCGACGAACATCCAGGTCAGAGAAGCGACCGCGGTCGCGATCTGGGTGGCGGTCATCGCCATGCCAGCCTGCACGCCCGCGCTGACCGCGGAACCGGCGTTGAAGCCGAACCATCCGACCCACAGCAGCCCAGCGCCAATGAAGGTCAGGACCATGTTGTGGCCGGGCCCCGTGTCGTGCCGCTTGCCCAGCATGATCGCGGCGACCAGACCCGCGACGCCCGCGTTGATGTGTACGACCGTGCCGCCGGCGAAGTCGAGAACCTTAACCCAAGCTTGGTCGTTGGTCGAGTTGAAGATGCCGTCGGGTCCCCACAGCCAGTGGGCCACGGGGGCGTAGACGAAGATCGCCCACAGACCCATGAACCACAGCATCGCCGAGAACTTCATGCGTTCCGCATAGGCGCCGGCGATGAGGGCGGGCGTGATGATGGCGAAGGTCATCTGGAAGCACATGTAGACGGTCTCGGGGATCGTCGGCGCCAGGGGATTAGGATTGCCGATCCCCCCGTTGTTGATGTCGCTGAGGATTCCCTGGAGGAACGCGCGACTTAGTCCGCCGACGAACGGTGTGCCGGAGGTGAACGCCATCGAATAGGTGACAATCGCGTAGACGACGGTCACCAGGCAGGTGATGGCGAAGCTCGTCATGACGGTGTCGCCGACGTTCTTCTTGCGCACCATGCCGCCGTAGAAGAGCCCGAGGCCCGGGATCGTCATCATCAGCACGAGGGCGACCGAGGTCAACATCCACGCCGTATCGCCGCCGCTCGGCGTGCAATTGGTCAGCACGGCGGGGACTGCCGCGACGGCGGCGTATTTGTCGGTCTCAGGAACTGCGGCGACGGCGCCCGCGCATGCGGGCGTCGCTGGCGGCGGCGGCTTTGCCGATGGGGCGGGCGCAGCGGGAGCCGCGGCCGCCGGGGCTGCAGCGGCTGGCGCCGCGGCAGCGGGCGCGTCGGTCGTCGCGGGAGCCGCAGTCTGCGCCATGACTGCACCCGGCGCCAGGCCGATGAAAGCGGCCGCCGCCAGCGCCGCGGCGAGCCGAGAGAGTTTTGGGGTCAGATTCATTGTAAGGGACTCCAATCTGGAATGGGAAACAGCGCGCCGCAGGTCAGAGCGCATCCTTATCCTTCTCGCCCGTGCGGATTCGTACCGCCGAGTCGAGGCTGTAAACGAAGATTTTGCCGTCGCCGATCTGGCCTGTGCGCGCCGCAGCAACGATCGCCTCGACCACCTTGTCGGCGACGTCTGCGTTCACCGCGACCTCGATTTTCAACTTCGGCAGGAAGCTCACGGCGTATTCCGCGCCGCGATAAATTTCTGTATGCCCCTTCTGCCGACCGTAGCCCTTGACCTCAGTAACGGTCAGCCCGTGCACGCCGATGGCGGTGAGCGCATCGCGCACCTCCTCCAGCTTGAACGGCTTTATGATCGCCATTACGATTTTCATAAGCCTCGCCCCATTGTGACGCGCCCGGCGGTGTGGAAACCATACCGCTTTCGTGCAGTGAAATCGGAACGCGAGCGCGCCCCGCACGACGCAGCCTTACAAGGCGCGTGCCATTGCCCGCCGAACGGACTAACGATCTGAAAAGGAATTGGTATTCCGGCCCGATCGGATAACGGTCGCACGCTGGCTTGATCCGATCGTGCGCTTGATGAAGAAATAGGCGCCTATCAATTAATCGTTACTTGCAAGCTCGGTTCGTTTCTACCTTCAGCGGGAGTTCGCCGCCCCCGACTGGAGGGCCGACGAGCCGACATGGCGAGAATTCCGTCTGCTTTACCCAGCGAAGGCAGCGTACATCTTCAATTGCGCGCGGCCTGCGATCGCCGGCGATCGTACTTTTGTCTTTCTGGCCAAACCTTCAAGACATCACATGACACTGGTGACTATGGAAATGGGTCACTTGCCTGGACATCTGTCGCGGCTTATAGATTCGTTTGGCTATTAGTCATGGCTCCCGAGTGGAATTCCGGGCGGTCGACGGTTTTGTGCGGACCCGTCGGAGCGTCGGTGAAAGAGTAGGCGGATGAAGATCATTCTGGCTCAGCCCCGCGGGTTTTGCGCCGGGGTCGTCCGCGCGATCGATGTCGTCGAGCGGGCGCTTATCAAATACGGCGCCCCAGTCTACGTGCGCCACGAGATCGTCCACAATCATCATGTCGTCGAATCGCTCAAGGCGAAAGGCGCCCGCTTCGTCGAGGACCTGGACGAGGTCCCCGAGGGAGCGGTGACGATCTTCAGCGCTCACGGCGTCTCGCGAAAGGTTGAAATCGAAGCGAAGGCGCGGTCGCTTCCAACCATCGACGCGACTTGTCCGCTGGTCACTAAGGTGCACAATCAAGGGCGACGGTACATTGCGCAGGGCCGGACCGTGGTCTTCATCGGTCATGCCGGCCATCCGGAAGTCGAAGGGACGCTCGGCCAGATCGACGGCGAATTGCATCTCGTCGAAAACGAGGGCGACGTGGAAAGGCTTTCCATCCCCGTCGGCGAACCGATAGCCTATATCACTCAGACCACGCTGAGCGTTGACGATACCCGGGGCGTCATCGCAGCGTTGCATCGCCGCTTCAGTGATGTCGCCGGACCAGAGATTCGTGATATCTGCTACGCGACCCAGAACCGGCAGACCGCGGTGCAGGAGCTGTCGCGGATCGCCGACATCCTCATCGTGGTGGGGGCCCGCAACAGCTCCAACTCCAACCGGCTGCGCGAAATTGGTCAGGAGGCGGGCGTTCCGAGCTACCTCGTCGCCGACAGCAGCGAGATTGACGTGGACTGGGTCCGCAATGCCGGCGTCGTGGGAGTTACGGCTGGCGCATCCGCGCCCGAGGTCGTCGTCGAGGAGGTGGTTCAGACCTTGATGCAGATCGCGCCGTCGGAAGTCTCGGCTCTCGAGGGGCCCGTGGAGACCGTAAGCTTTCGCCTTCCCGCGGAGCTCACGGGCTGAATATGTCGAACAGGTTGATCAACCGGGCTTTGTAAGGATTCCTGCGTGAGCATACCCCTAAGACAAGTCGCCAGGGTTGGCGCTTATATTGTCAGGCAGCACCTCGCCGGGCGCAAGCGCTATCCGCTCGTGCTGATGCTGGAGCCGCTATTCCGGTGCAATCTCGCTTGCGCGGGCTGCGGCAAGATCGACTATCCCGACGCCATCCTCGACAGGAGGATTTCGGTCGCGGACGCTCTCGGGGCGGTCGACGAGTGCGGCGCCCCGGTCGTCGTCATGGCTGGCGGCGAGCCGCTCCTGCACAAGGAACTGCCGAAAATCGTCCAGGGGGTCATCGCCCGCAAGAAGTTTGCGATTGTATGCACCAACGCGCTGCTGCTTGAGAAGAAGATCGATCAGTATGCGCCGAGTCCCTACTTCACCTGGTCGATTCATCTCGACGGCGACCAGGAGATGCACGACAAGTCGGTGTGCCAGCCGGGAGTTTATGATCGGGCGGTTTCGGCGCTGAAGACCGCGAAATCCAAGGGCTTTCGCGTCACGATCAATTGCACGTTCTTCAACGATGCGGACCCGGAGCGCATCGCCGCCTTTTTCGATACGGTGACCAAGCTCGGCGTCGACGGCATCACCATGTCGCCGGGTTACGCCTACGAGCGGGCTCCCGACCAGAAGCACTTTCTCAACCGTTCCGCCACCAAGCAGCTGTTCCGGGCGGTATTCAGGCGCGGCGATAGGGGCCGCAAATGGGCCTTCAGCCAATCAACGATGTTCCTTGACTTCCTGGCGGGCAATCAGACGTACCATTGTACGCCGTGGGGCAACCCGACGCGCACGGTGTTTGGCTGGCAGCGTCCCTGCTATCTCCTCGGCGAGGGCTACGCCAAGACCTTCAAGGAACTTATGGAGGAGACGGATTGGGATGCATACGGGGTCGGCAACTACGAGAAATGCGCCGACTGCATGGTTCACAGCGGATTTGAGGCGACGGCGGTGCGCGATACGGTCACGAGGCCGTGGAAGGCGCTCGCGGTCACCTTGCGGGGCGTCAGGACCGAAGGGGCGATGGCGCCGGACATCCCGCTCGATCGCCAGCGCCCGGCGACCTACGTGTTCGACAGCAACGTCACCCAGAAGCTCTCAGAGATTCGCAGGGCCGAGGCCGAGGAAAAGGCCGGGAAGAAGGCCGCGACAGCGGCTTAGCGCCCTGAACGCGGCCTGGCTGTCGCGAGCCGCCGCGACAAGCCCGGTGAACTGGCCGGGAGAGCGGAGAAGCTCCCCGAAGACGGCGGCAGCCTTGATCCCGCCGTCGGAGTCCACGGCGTCAAGGAGGAGAGGCGGCAAGTCGCGTTCCGCCGGGTCGGCGACTGCGCGCAGGATGGCGAAGGGCGTCCGCTGTTTGTGCGCGAAACGGCCGGCGAGCAGGCTTTCCATGTCGACCGCCGCCGCTCCCCCGGCGATACGCAGATCGGCCTTGGCGCTGGCGGTCGAGACCGGAGAACTGACGGCCGCGATACGCTCGATCGTCACGCCCGTCCCGGCGTCGGTCAAGCGCCGCGCGAGCGACGACACGACGGCCTCGTCGGCGCCGACGCCCCCCTCGGGCGAGACGACTTCCGCCCCCAGGATGAGATCGCCAGGACGAAGCCGCGAGTCGAGCCCGCCGCAGACGCCCCAACTAATAACTAAATCAACATGTGTATCTTCCAGCTTGGCGAGTCTGGCCCGAAGGGTCGGGCCATCGCCGCAGATCGCGAGGCGTCCGGGACCGGAGAGGATCGCCGCCTCGCGCTTCAAGCCGCTGACGATCAGGACGCTCACGGCCGGCGCCGCGGGCGTCAAATCATCGCCGAACGGCTAGCTCCCCAACAGCGTCTCGGTCCGTTCGCGCAACGTCTTCACGAGCGCGTCGGCGCCGCCGCCGCCAGCCAGGATCGAAGCGAACTCGTCGCGCCGGGTCGCAAGGTCGCTCACGGTTCCGTTGAGGTAGACGTCGATCACCCGGCCCCCGCGAACCAGATAATTGATCTGTATCGTCCGGCCGCCCGGCTGGACCAGTTTGGTCTTGACGATCTCGCCGCCGCCGCGCGCTTCGGGGCTCGTCTGCGGGTCGACGACAAAGCTCTCGCCCGAATAGTCGGTGACCTGATGGGCATAGTCGGCGACGAGGAAACGCGCGAAGGCTTCGCGCACCGCGGCCTGCTGGGCGCCCGAGAAGCTGCTCCAGGCGGGTCCCGCCGCCAGTCTCGTCATGGTCCCGATGTCGAAGGCCGAGTTGATAGCGGGCCCGAAGCGCTGGTCGCGCTGGCGCACGGTGAGGGAGCCCGCCGCCCGGAGGGTCGGCATCAGCTGCTGGTAATAGGCTTCGATGTGTCGCGCGGCTGGGCTGGACAATTCCGCCAGCGTTGCGGCCGGAGCCCACAACAGAAGGGCCATGACGGCCGCGATAAAGGACATGGACGGATACAGGGGAAACTTGAAACCCTTCATTATCGATATTCCACTTGGCTGGGACGGATGGCCTCTTGGCCGGCCGCGATGATGGTCTTTTAGGAACACGCTGGCGCGACGTGGCGCGGGCGCTTCTAGCGTGGATTTGGGAATTGAGTCGAGGCTCCGCCACCCCGATGTCGTGCGTTTTCACGGCACATTCGCATCCGGCGGCGGGGCGGGCTTTTTCAAAGCCAATTCCAAATTTATCAAAATCCAGCCAAGCCGGCCAAAGCCTCGGCCAAATCTTTCCAAGAAAAAGGCTTTGATACCCTTGGATTCCCTTGTCAGAAACGAGCCTTTTCAACAGCTTACGCCGACCCCTTGGCCACGTCTTCTTTCTTGGCGGATTCTTCGCGACCAAGACCATAACAGACATGCACAAAGCGCCCGCAGGAGCGCCTCGGACTCCGGGGCGGCTCGGCCCAACCGCAGTGGCGATCATGGTGGTCATGCTAAAATGTTATCACGGATTGCAATTTTCCGAAACTGTTTGTTTGCTGAAAAACCTGAGCGTTCTGACGTCCGCAAACGGCGGCATTCTCGTCAAGATTCGGGCGCCGGCTTGAGGCAACCATCCGGCCGCAGCCGCACTTGGGCGAAACGCGGGCCGCTTCCTCGAACGACAGTGGGTCGCCAAACCAACCGCGGCGAGGTCGCCGACGGCAATAATTCCAAGGCTTCGATTACACCTGGGGCTCCAAGGCTTCGATTGCGCCTCGGCCGCCGAAGCCGTTGCCGAGCGTGCCGCGTAACGACATCCGGAACAACGATGGCCGCGTCCGGCTTACAAACTGAAACCTGTATCGACGAGGACGCGCAGGATTCCGCTCTGCCGGAGGCGCCCGGCTCCGGCCGCTCGTTTGGCGCCAATTCGGCCGGCGGCGCCGTGTTTGACGCAGGCATGAGCCTGCACAAGAAAGTCCTGCAGGCGGCCGACTTGCCGCCCGAGCGCGCCGGATTCGCCGACGGCTTCGTCAAGGCGAACGGAAAATCCTTACGCCTCGCCGATCTCGCGGGGCCGGCAGGACTCACGGCCGACGGCGCCGCCGAGCCGGGCAATTCGAGAACGCAGTACAGCCAGCATTCCTTCGGCGCCCACTTCGCCGAAGTCGGCGTGAACAGCGTGACCGCCGAGATCCGGTTGCGCCGGATGCTGGGCGTTTTCGGCGCCGGCCGCATCCTCAACGCCAAGACCGCGCGCTCGCAAGCGATCGGCGGCATGACGTTCGGCGTCGGGGCCGCCCTGACCGAGGAGGCCGTCATCGACAAGCGATACGGTTATTTCGTGAACCACGATCTCGCCGAATACCATGTCATGGTCCATGCCGACATTCCCGCGATCGACGCCGCGTTCATCCCCGAGCTCGATGATCGATCGAGCCCAATGAAGAGCAAGGGTCTCGGCGAACTGGGAATTTGCGGCGCGGGAGCGGCGGTCGCGAACGCAGTCTATAACGCCACCGGCCTCCGCATCCGCGACTATCCGCTGACGCTCGACAAGGTCCTGAATGTCTGGGCCGCGAACGGAAGGCCGGAGCGTCAGAGCTCGGCTGGTTCGACGGGTTAGCGTTCAGGCGCAAGATTTGGCCGGCTGCGGCCGGAATCGCCGCACGGCGTCCCTTGCGGAATTTCAGACTGAGGCGCCGCCGCGCCTCGACCCGATTGACAAGACGGCGCGAACCATGGCCTCCACCCGGCTCCCATGGACAGAAACGACAGCGCCTTGATCGTCGCCGCGGTTGCGCGGGCCGTACGCCTTTCGACCCGTCATGCCCGGTTCATGATTCTGGGCTTCCTCATCGTGGCGGCGTTCGCCGGCGTCTATCTCTCGCGCCACATCGCCATCGACACCGACAGCAGCAAGCTCCTGTCGAGCTCGCTTCCCTGGCGCCAGCAGGAGATGCGGCTCAACGAGCTCTTCCCGCAGCGGACCGACCGGATCATCGCCGTGGTCGACGCGACGACGCCCGAGGGGGCCGAAGAGGCGGCCGCGGCGCTGGCCAACGCGCTGGCGCCCCAGTCGGACGTGATCCGCACCGTGACCCGGCCGGACGGAGGCGACTTCTTCGCCCGCAACGGCATTCTCTTCAAGTCCGTCGACGAAGTGCGAAGCGACATGGCCCAGTTGATCAAGGCCGAGCCCTTCCTCGGCACGCTCGCCGCCGATCCGACACTGCACGGCGTCCTCGGCGCGATCTCGCAATCGATCGAGGGCGTGCGCCTGGGAAAGACGACGCTCGAGGGCATGAGGCCGGCGGTGACCGCGATCGCCGACGCGCTGGACGCGGTGGCGCAAGGCAAGCATCCCGCCTTTTCCTGGCGGCGGCTGATCACGGGCCATGCGCCGGAACCCTCCGAGCTGCGCCGGTTCATCAACATCCAGCCGATCCTCAACTACGGCGATTTGCAGCCGGGAGGCCGGGCGACCAAGGCCATCCGCGCGACGATCGAGAAATTGGGGCTCACGCCGGAAAACGGGGTCACGGTGCGCCTCACCGGATCGGTCGCGCTCTCGGACGAGGAATTCGCGACCGTCGCCGACGGCGCCGCCCTGAACGGCGTGGTGACGATCCTCGTCGTTCTCCTGCTGCTGTGGCTCGCGCTCAGGCAGGCCCGGATCGTGCTCGCGGTCCTAGTCAACCTCGCCGTCGGGCTGACGCTCACCGCAGCGATCGGGCTATGGATGGTCGGAGCCTTGAACCTGATCTCCGTCGCCTTCGCCGTGCTGTTCATCGGTCTCGGGGTCGATTTCGGCATCCAGTTCAGCGTCCGCTACCGCGCCGAGCGCCATGCGAACCGCGATCTCGGCGAGGCGCTCGAGGCGACGGCGCGCGGGGTCGCGGGGCCGCTTCTGCTCGCTGCCGCCTCGATCGCGGCCGCCTTCTACTCGTTCTTGCCGACCGCCTATGTCGGTCTCTCGGAGCTCGGATTGATCGCCGGAACCGGCATGATCGTCGCGTTCCTGACCACCATAACCTTGCTGCCGGCGCTGCTCACGACGCTCAAGCCGGCCGGCGAGCCGGCGCCGGTCGGCTGGGCGGCGCTCGCGCCGCTCGACCGCTTTCTCGACCGGCGGCGCAACTGGGTCGTCGGCGTGACCCTGGCCGGGGTCATTCTCGGCCTGCCTCTGCTCGGCGGCCTGCGCTTCGACTTCAACCCGCTCGACCTGCGCTCCAAGGAGGTCGAATCGGTCGCAACGCTGCTCGATCTCATGCGCGATCCCGACACCAGCCCGAACACGATCGACGTCCTCGAGCCCGACCTCGCCAGCGCCTCCGCCCTGGCCGAAAAGCTGGGCCGACTGCCAGAAGTCGCCAAGGTCCGGACGCTCGAAAGCTTCGTGCCGAAGGACCAGGGCGAAAAGCTGGCCCTGATCGACGATGCGAGCTTCTTCTTCGAGAACACGCTGACCCCGGAACAGGTCGACCGGGCCCCGACTCCGGCTCAGACGCTCGAGGCGATCGACAAAACCGCCGCCGACCTTTCCGGCGCGGCCAAAGGCATCGACAGCCCGGCAGCGACGCAGGCGCGCCGCCTGGCGAGCGTGCTGACCGCGCTGGCCAAGGCGCCTCCAGCCGAAAGAGCGGAAGTGGACAGGGTTCTTTCCACGCCGCTCATCACCACGCTCGGGGAGGTGAAAGATCTACTGACCGCCGAGCACGTGACGATCGACACGCTTCCGCCGTCGCTCGGGAGCGCCTGGATCGCGGCCGACGGCGAGGTCAGGATCGAGGTCGCGCCGAGCGGAGACGGCAACGACAACGCGGTCCTCAGGCGGTTCGTCGACGCGGTCCGAACGGTCGCGCCGCAGGCGTCCGGAACGCCGATCTTCATCGTCGAAGCCGCGGCGACGATCGTCAAGGCCTTTCTGCAGGCGGCGGTCTGGTCGGCGGCGTCGATTGCGCTCATCCTTTTTGTGACCCTGCGGCGCTGGCTCGACGTCGGGCTGACGCTAGCGCCGTTGATGGTCGCCATCGTGGTCACGCTCGAGATTTGCGTGGCGATCGGTCTGCAGCTCAACTTCGCCAACATCATCGCCCTGCCGCTCCTGCTGGGCGTCGGCGTCGCCTTCAAGATCTACTACGTCATGGCGTGGCGGGCGGGGGAGACGAATTTTCTCCAGTTGAGCCTGACGCGAGCCGTGTTCTTCAGCGCCTGCGCGACCGCCACCGCCTTCGGCAGCCTGTGGTTCTCGCACCATCCGGGCACCTCGAGCATGGGCAAGCTGATGGCGCTCTCGCTGGTGACGACGCTTTCCGCCGCGGTCCTGTTCCAGCCGGCCCTCCTGGCGACCCAGCGGAAGACCCATTCGGACTGAGGGCCGGCCGGCCAGCGAGCGCAAAAGATGAATGGAGTGTGGCAAAAGGGTGATAGTCGTTCGGCTGCCGCTCTGTTAACCTTGTCCCGCGTCGGGTCTGGATTCTTCATGATTCGGAGCCGCAACTCCGCCCTCGGACGGGCGGAGATTACGGGTCGCGCGGGCAATCGGGGGAATCAGCAACGCATGGGTGGCCGCGGAAGTTGGGCTGCACTGATGGCCGCGTCGGCGCTGGCGGGACTCGTCAGCGCCTGCGCGGGCGTTCCGCGGGACGCCTCGCTGCCGATCGACGACCCCAACGAGCAGTGGAACCGCGGCGTTCTCCGCGTGAACCAGACGGTGCTCGACCCGGCGTCCAACGTGGTCAAGACGGTGCCTGGGCCAATTCGCGACCGGTTGCAAGACTTGGATGCGAACCTGAAGGAGCCGCGGGTCTTCGCCAACAACATCCTTCAGGGCCGCTTCAACGCCGCCGGCATCACCCTTGGCCGTATCGTCTTCAATACGACTTTCGGCCTCGGCGGATTGTTCGATGTCGCCACGGCGGGGGGACTGCCCCAACAGAGCGGCGATTTCGGCCAGACCATGTTCGTCTACGGCGTTCCCGCCGGCACCTTTGTGGAGACGCCTTATTATGGCCCCTCGACGCAGCGCGATTCGGTCGGCGGGGCGGTGGATACGGTGCTTGATCCGGTCGGCTGGGTGATGGGCGGGATCTTGATCGGCTGGCCGTGGTCCGTCGGCGCGGGCGCCTTGGGGGCGACAGCGCATCTGGCCCAATGGCAGGAGGCCGAGAACTCCTCGATCGATTTCTACAGCTTCCTGCGCTCCAGCTGGTATCAGACCCGCCGGGCCCAATTGCGCGAGGCCCTCGGTCTGCCTCCCGAAGCCGAATCGCCCGCCACCGCCGGACCGTCCCGGTAAACGCGACTGTGGTCATCGGGAGGCGGGGCCCGCCTCATCCTCGCTTCGGCGCAAGAAATGACGTCCTTCGGCCCATTGCCAGGCCACGAGGCCCGGCAGGCCCAGGGCCAGCTCGCGGACCCGCTTGGACAAGGAAATCGCCAACGCCATGTCCGCGGGCAATCCGAACAGCGCCCCAAATATGACGATGCCGCCCTCGAGGGCGCCTAACGCCCCAGGCACCATGAACGCCGCCGCGCGGACGCCGGAACTCAAGCTTTCCAGGATGAACGCGTCGGTCACGCTGAAGGACCTGCCCAGGAAATACATCACCAGCCAGGTCTCGCCTGCGCCGGCGGCCCACCCCATGAGGCGCAGCACGCCGGCGCCAAAAAGGGCGGGGCGGCGGCGGTACGTGGCCATGACGGCGCCGTCGATCGCGGAAGCGTGGCCGGCGAAGACGCTGAGCCATTTCTCCGGGGCGACGCGGCGCGCCAGATGGACGAAAAGGGCGAACATGCTGTTGTGCTGGAAAAACACGAACGCGGCGATCGCAGCTGCAAACACAGCGACGCCGATCAACGACGCCCGCGCCACCGCGGCTGACGCATCAGAATTCGATCGGGCGGCGAGCAACGCTACGCCCGCCAGGACAAAAATGAGCTGCGTGCCTGCCCCGAGCGTGATGTCAACGACCATGCTGGCCGCCGCCTGCGGGCCAGGAACGCCGCGCTTATGGGCAAGCCGCGCTCCGGCGACGTCGCCGCCGACTCCGGCGACCGGCAACAGCGAGTTGATCGATTCGCGGATCCAGCGGATCCGCAATATGCCGAAGAAGCCTGGACGGCTGGACGCCGGCAACAGCTCCCGCCATGCCAGCGCGTCAAACGACAAGGGCGCAAGATGGTAGAGCGAAATCGGGGCCAGCCACCAGCCGAGCACCAGCATGGCGGAGGCGACCTCGGCGGCGCCGCTCTTGATGATGAGGAAGACGACGAGCAGGAAACCGAAAAGCGCGGCGACGATCAGCGACCGTGAGATGACGCGCCCCCCATTGCGTCGCCCGGACTTATCAGCATTTTAACTCCGTATTTAATGCCGGCGAAATTGTGAGCGGAAGAAATTTTACCGATGGGGATTTTTTTGATGGGCGGACACGCAGCTTGCTTCGGGGCTCCAGACAGAGATTATAGCATGATGTGTCTTTCTGGAAAAGACAAAAGTGACAAGGCCCTGAAAGAACTAGCGATTTTGCCCGCTGGCCGGACGTTCGCGGCCCGCCGGGGCGGTTTCCGAGGGTGAAAGACCGCTCGCGCGGAAGCGAAATAACAGGGCGAATTTTGCTCCAACAGGGAAGATTTAATCGCATAACAGGGAGAATTCCTGCGCGTAACAGGGAGCCAATCGCGGCAAAATGGCTCTGCGCGGCCTCCGAGCGGGAACCGGATTTCGCCTCATCGTCGCCACGATTTCGCCTGACTACGCCTCGCGGCAAGCGCCGCTCCGCTCAACCCCGCGCCCGCTCGGCGCCCGGAATCCTCCTCCTCACGAGCTCTCATGGCCCCGCCGCCGATCCTCTTCCTTCTCCCGCCCGATCCGCATGAGGCGGGCGAATCTGTCCCGGCGGAAGGCGGCGCGCGCGCCGTTCTTGGACTCTCCCTCATTCAGCGCGCGGTCCTCGCCGCGCGGCGCGCCGGCTACCGGGAGACTATCCTTCTGTCCGGCGAGGGCGCGGTCCCCATGGACCGATGGGGCGACTTGGCCGCAACCCTCAGGTCGGGCGAAAACGGTGCGCTCGTTTTCGCGCCGGCCACGATTCTTGCCGAGACCGACCGGCTAACGCGCCTGGCGGAGACGCAGAGCGAACCCTCCGCCTGGGCCACGGCGCCGGGTCGCGCAATCGTGGTTCCGGCGGCGTCTGCAACCATGGCCCTCTCCGCCCTCGACGACCCCGGCGCCATCCGCGACCTCAACGCCGTTGCGAGCCGACTCACGAGCAGAGCCGGTCCGCCGGCGCTCCTTCCGGCTGAGGCGGCGCCGATGATCGTCGAGACGGCGGCGGATGTCCCCCTCGCCGAGCGGCGGCTCATGCGCGCCCTCGTCAAGGACACTGACGGGTTCATGGCCCGTCACGTCGAGCGGCCGATCTCGCTCGCGATCTCGCGCCTCCTCGCGCCGACCGCGATCACACCGAACCAGATGAGCCTGATTTCGATTGTCGTCGGCATATGCGGCGGGCCTTTTTTCCTCTCCCAGCGCGCCTCCCTCCAAACCATCGGCGCGCTTTTGTTTCTCGCCCATTCGATTCTGGACGGGTGCGACGGCGAGTTAGCCAGGCTGAAGTTTGAGGAATCGCGATGGGGCGGCGTTCTCGACTTCTGGGGCGACAATGTCGTTCACGTCGTCATCTTCGCCTGCATGGGCGTCGGCTGGAGCAGGGGCGCTGCCGCAGGCTGGCCGCTGTTGCTCGGCGCCGCGGCCGTTCTCGGCACGCTCGGGTCGGCCGGCCTTGTCTATTGGCGGCTCATGCGCCCCAAGGACGGCGGCGGATCACTGTTCACCTCGGTCTCGGCCGAGCCCGAGCGCCCGCTCGCGCGCGTGCTCGACGCCGCATCGCGCCGCGATTTCATCTATCTCGTGCTTTTGCTGGCGCTCGCCGGCAGGTCGCACTGGTTTTTGCTGTTGGCCGGGCTGGGCGCGCCGATCTATTTTTGCCTCGTACTCGTCGTCGCGGCGCGCGAGCGATCCGGCGCGGCCGCTCGAGCATGATGCGTCTCTCGACGCCCTATCGCTCCTCGCAATGACGAATCCCTTACGCCGCAGGCGTCATTGCGAGCGGAGCGAAGCAATCCATCCAATGGCGCTAGCCCGCATTTCTCACGCGGGCGGGCAATTGGACGTCGGTTTCGGCGCGATTTGAAGGCCGGGTTTGTGCGGGCGTGACTGTGGGTGGCGCGGCGCGCGGTGATTTTCGTCGATGGGGGGGATTGTTTCTCCGGTGGGCCGAGGGTTTGCCGAGCATTGTCGCGCCGCGGCGACGCGCGTCAGGTTGGCGAGGCGCGCGCGCTTGCGAGCCTTGCCGCGGCGAGGCGCCATTCCTGGGCGTTCGGGCAGGCCGAAGCGAAGGCGATCCTGACGCGCCGGGCGCTGATTTTGACGAGCGCGCCGAGCTTCAGCAGTTTCAGGCGGATCGTGCCGCAGGTCGCGCTCGCGAACGCAGTGTGGGCCAGGCCGATGCGGCGCAGCGCGCACAGGAGCGCATAGGCCGTCGCGGCGAGCCACAGCCGCAGCTGATTGGCGCGCAGGGTGGCTGTCGAGGTGCGGTCGGCGAAGAGATCGCCCTGGCACTCCTTGATCCGGTTCTCCATCTCGCCGCGCGCGCAATAGAGCTTTTCGTAAAGCGGCTTGGCGCGCCAGGCGTCGGCCTTGAGCGAGGTCACGAGAAAACGAGGATTGGCCTCGCCGCCCGTCCATTCGGCCTTGCCGATCACCCGGCGGCGGCGCGACCAGCTCTCCTTGGTCGACCATTCGAAGTCGCGAAACACCCGCGCCGGCTGGCCCTCGTTCGCCTGCGACATCGTCCGCGCCTCGCTCAAGGCGTCGGCGATGCGCGCCTCCAGCCGCGCGTTGCGCGCCAGGCCGAACACGTAGTCGACCGCGTTGGCCTCGCACCAGGCCATCAAGGCCTCGCGGGCGAAGCCGGAGTCGGCGCGCAGCACGATCTTCACCCGCGGCCAGCGCGCGCGGATTTGCTGGATAATGCGCGCCATCTCGTCTTGCGCCCCGGCGCTGCCGTCGATGTTTGAGGGCCGCAGCTTGGCGGCCAGAAGATGGCGGCCGCAGAAAACATAGAGCGGCAGGTAGCAATAGCAGTCGTAATAGCCGTGAAAGAACCGCCCCTCCTGATCGCCGTGCAACGGATCGTCGGTCGCATCGAGGTCGAGCACGATCTGACGCGGCGCCTTGGCGTGCGCGTCGAGAAACAGTTCGACAAACAGCCGCTCGATCGCCGCGCCATCGTGGCTGATCTTGTGATAGCGCGGCCTCTTGCCCGCGCCCGGCGCATGCTCCAGCCGGTTCAATGTGCTCTTGCCCGCCAGCGGCGACGGCTCATCGCCATCGCGCTCGAGCTTGCCCAGAAGCACGCCCAGAACCGGATCGCGACGCAAGTCGTCGTGGTCGTTGAGGTCCTCATAACCGAGCGCCAGGCCGAACACCCGCTGCCCGATCAGAGCCTTGAGCGCATGCACGGTGAAGAGCGGGCTGCGATGATCGCCGAAGCACGCGGTAAATCGATCGATGAGGCCGATCGCCTTGTCCGTCTCGCCCAGCAGCAAAGCCCCCGCGTCCGAGGACACCAGCCCGCCGTCGAAATCCGCCACAACCCGCCGCCCGCCAGCCCTTCCAAACTCCATCTCTGTCGGGCTACACTGCGTCAGCATCGGAGTCCCCTTCGAATCAGCGTAACTCGTTGATCGCAAAACAAGTTTAGCTGATTCTGGACCCCGATGCGCCACCCGCGTGAGAAATGCAGGCTAGGCGAGTGTCGGGTACAGGTCCCTCCAGTCCGGATTTATGGACTCGATCAGCGCAATCTTCCTTGCGCGGGAGCCGGCTTTGATCTGTTTCTCGCGCGCGATGGCCTCGTCCATCCGTTCATATCGCTCGTAGAAGACGAGCCGGCTGCAGCCGTATTGGCTTGCGAAGCCCGGCGTGAGGCCCTCGCGGTGCTGGAAGACGCGTTCGGCCAGATTCGAGGTGACCCCAACGTAGAGCGTCCCCTGTCGGCGGTTGGCCAGGATGTATACGCACGGTTCGCGGGGCATGGGCTCGCTCGTTCAGGCGGAATGACTGGGGCGGCAAGGGATGGATTGCTTCGTCGCCAGCGCTCCTCGCAATGACGAATCCCTTCCGCCGCAGGCGTCACGCCTGAATAGAAAGCCCAATCGCGGCGCCGCCGCGGGCGCTTGACCGCTGGGCGGCGTCGATCGCCAGCGCGCACATCACCGCCTCGTCGATATTGCTGGCGCCCGCGCCGGCGACGGCTGCGAGAAAATCGTCCGCGACCCCGCCGAACCAGTCCGGATGGTGCGATCCTTCCGACAGGGATGGCGACGTCCAGCGGCGCTCCCCCAAATTGGATCTGAGGACGGCAGAATCGCCGGTGACGCGGATCTCACCCTGATCCCCGTCGATCTCGATCGCGTTCGAGCGCTCGTCGGCGGCCCAGGTGAGAAAGATCCGGCTCAGGCCGGAAGCCGTCTGCAGACCGAGCGTCGCCGTGTCCTCGAGCGGCTGGTCGTGGAAACGGCGCGTCTCGAGCCGCGCCGAGACGCTGTGGGGAACGCCGCCCCAGCGGGCGAGGCAATAGAGCGCATGCCAGCCGTGATCGAAAAGGATGCCGCCGCCGGCGAGCTTCGGATCGATGCGCCAGTTGGCGACGCCGGGCGCGGTGACAGCGGTCGCCGGCTGAGTCCTGAGCGTCCGCCAGCGCACCGATCGGACGGCGCCGATTGCGCCCTCGTCGATGAGCGCCGAGATCCTGAGGCAGATCGGCGCCTTCAGCCAATTATGAACCGTGTAGAGGACGCGCCCCGCGCGCGCGGCGGCCGACTTGAGGCGCAGAGCGTCGTCTACGCGGGTGATCAGGGGTTTCTCGCTCAGCACATGGAGGCCCGCGTCGAGCGCGCGGGCGATGATCTCCGCATGGCTGCCCGGCGGCGCGCAGACGTCGACGAAGTCGAGCCGTTCGCGCAGCAAGAGATCATCAACCGTATCGAACCACCGGCCGTCGGGGCAGGCCTCGAGAAACGCCTCCCGGCGGGACGCGGCGGCGTCGGTCGCAGCGACAATCCGGACATCGTCGCGGGAGCGCCAGCCGGGCATGTGCCCATTGGCTGCGACATTGCCGAAGCCGATGAACGCGCCCCTCAGCACGGGCGTCGCGGCCTCAGTCGAGCCCGAACCGGCGCGCGATCGCGGCGAAGGACTGATCGAGGATGTCGACCCCCTGCAAGGCTTCGTCCTCGGTGATGACGAGCGGCGGATTGATGCGGATGACGTTGGAATACGACATGGTGATGAGCCCGCGCTCAAGCGCTTCGTGAAAGAGGGCGCGGGTGATGGTCTTGTCGAGCGGGGCCTTGGTCTTGCGGTCTGCGACCATGTCCACGCCGATCATCAGGCCGCGTCCGCGCACGTCGCCAATGAAGCTGTATTTCTCCTGGAGGCGCTTGAGCGCATCGAGCATCTTGGCGCCGACGCGGGCCGAGTTCTCGACGAGCTTGTCCTCGGTCAGGGCCTCCATCGCGGCCAGGCCCGCCGCGCCCGCGAGGGGATTGCCGCCATAGCTCGAAGACGAGCCGCTCGGCTCGCCGAAGGGCGTGGCCGACATGTTTTCAAGCGACGAGGCGACCCCGCTCATCGGGAAGCCGCCGCCAATCCCCTTGCCGATCGTCATGACGTCGGGCTTGAGGCCGAAATGTTCCGATGCCCACATTTTGCCGGTGCGGCCGAAACCGACCAGGATCTCGTCGGCGATGAGGAGCGCGCCAGCCTCCGTCGCGATCTCGCGCACCGCATGAATGAAGTCGTCCGGCGGAATCACGTTGCCCGCCGTGCCCTGCATCGGCTCGATGATGATCGCGGCGATTTCGCCCTGCGTGTCGTGCTTGATTACATTGCGCAGATGCTCCGCGCAGGCCATGCCGCAGGAGGGATGCTGCAGGTTGAACGGGCAGCGGTAGCAATTGGCGTAGGGGCTATGGTGCATGCCCGGCGGGAACGGCCCCTGATGGTTGCGGTAGGCGCCGCCGAGGAGCCCGATCACGCCCTGCGACTTGCCGTGGAAGCCGCCCCAGAAGCCGATGAACTCGAACTTCTTCGTGACCGATTTCGAGAGTCGGAACGCCGCCTCGACCGCTTCCGCGCCGCCCGAGAAAAGCTGGAGATGGGTGAGCCCTTCCGGCAGCGTCGCGGCGATGCGCTCGAGAAACTCCGCGCGCGCTTCGGTCGTGAAGCTGCCGAAGGTGACGCGCTCGAGCTGCTCCTTGAGGCGGGCGATATAGCGCGGATGCGCGTGGCCGAGGCTGCCG
Source organism: uncultured Alphaproteobacteria bacterium (assembly GCA_963765375.1). Classification (GTDB taxonomy): domain Bacteria; phylum Pseudomonadota; class Alphaproteobacteria; order Rhizobiales; family Beijerinckiaceae; genus Roseiarcus. Next base: position 148,772 of record CAVXVZ010000003.1, read on the forward strand.
ACGGCAATGCCTGCAATGAAGTCGAGATATTCGTTGCCGTCGACGTCGGTGATCGTGCAACCTTGCGCATGGTCGACGACGATCTGCGAGAAGAGCGCGATCGACTGCAGGCCTGGCGCCATCGCCCGCGCCTCACGGTCGAAGATCGCCTTCGACTTCGGACCGGGCACGGCGCGGCGCGGAAGTTCTCGGGCGGGCGCTGGGGAAGCTTTTGCGGAAGAAAGGTCGTTCAAGGGATCAGTTCCTCGTCGAGGCGACAATGCGCGGACGCCGCCGGAAGCGCTCGCTCAGATGGTCCGCGATCGCCTCAGCGGCCTGATCGCGGTAAAGCGCGCAGCTCGGCCACGCGTTGAGATCGATGATCATCGGTTCGCCGCTGGCCCGGATGATCGCGTCGCCGCCGAAGACCTCGAGCCCGAGCGCGGCAGCGGCGTCCAGCGCGGCCTCATGCAGGCGAGCCGCGTCGAACGAGTGGCCCAACATGCCCTTGTCGCGATGATAGAACCATTGGAACCAGTTGGCGTCCGCCGGGCCTGCGCCGCTTCGGACGCCGTAGAATTTCACCAGATCGCCCGCCACATGCTCCTGGGCCACGACAAAGGGTATGCCCCGAGCGGCGAATTCGCGCAACGCCTGTCGCCACCCTGTCTCGGATGCGACATACATGACGTCGTCAGGCTGGGTCGCGTGGAAATCGTACCGCTTGACCCACATGCAGTCGGCCGGTCGCGGCTTTGTCGCGTCGGTGGCGACGATCCGGCTGGGCGGCGCAGCCACGCGGCGCTGCGCGAACAATTCGATCATCCGGTGGCGATAGGTGTTGCGAATCGCGGCGGTCGAGTTGACGACGATCGAGCCTGCCTTCTCCATCGCGGCGAGACGATCAAGAATCGTCCCGCGCTCGCACATCACGAATACGTTGGCCGAAGGTGTTTCGACAACCGCGTCGGCGGCGATGAGCTCTACGTTGAAGCCGCGCTCCGTGAGGTTCGCGGCGACGCTCTCCAGGATCGCGGAGTCATCATCGATTCGGCCGGGCGAATGCGCCGGCTCGCGATAGACGCCCCAGCAGGTGATGGCCGCGCTCATTCGCCGGCGTTCTCATGCTCTTGACGAAATCCGGCCAGTTCGGCCGCCTCGACGTCGCGCCCACGGTCGATGTCGAATACTCGCGGCAATACGGCGCCGTAGACCGGCCGGCTCTGGTCGACCAGCCATTTGAGATAGTCGCGGAGCCGGCTGAAGCCTGTCGCAGGCTCCGCGAGCGGATGCGCCGGCAGCCAATAGAGGCCGGCCGTGACATGGCTGCCGCTGTCGCCGCCGAGACGCAGGATGCGGCCGTCCGCGGCGTCCAGTATCGCCCACAGCGGATTGTCGTCATCGACATGGCTGGTTAGGCCGAGCACGACCGCGTCGTGGGGAAAGCCCGCGGCCAAGCGCACAAAACGGCGGAAGTCGTCAACCGGCAGAATCGAATCAACCGTCGTGATCAGCGCCGGCGAATGGGCCAGCCGAGCGGCGACCAGGCGGAAGCTCGCATATGAAGAGGGCGTCGTGCGCACCATCATGTCGAGGTCAACATCCTGGCCATGGTCGCTGAGCCATTGCTGGCAATCGTCGCTCGCTTCATTGATGATGACCGTTGCTCGTTCAATGCCGATGGCGCGGAAGCGGTCGAGGGCATGCTCGATCAGGGGCCGGCCGCCGACCGTCGTCATCGGCTTGCTCGCAGAGTAGCCGTCGGCTCGCAGGCGCGTCCCCTGTCCAGCGGCGATGATCCCGCCGCGCAGGTTTTCCAACCCGCCGGTCATTTCAGGACCTTCAACAGATCGGGCAGTCTGCCGACGGCGGCGAGGACGGACCCGGGTGCGATCGTTCGGGGAGCCTCGGACTGAGCGTCTTCGGGCGCGATCCAGATGAAGCCCATGCCCGCGCGCCGCGCGCCCTCGCCGTCGCGGGGCAGGGAATCGCCGATAAAGAGGGTTGTCTCGGGCGCTGCGTGAAGCGCTTCGAGAGCGGCGCGGAAAATCGCGGGGTCGGGCTTCTCGGCGCCCACCCGGCAGCTATCCGTCATCACCGCGAACAGCGGAGCAAGGCCCGAACTCCGGCACACCGCTTCCAGATTACCGTAGAAGTTCGACACGACGCCCAGCCGGTAGCGTTCGCCCAAAGCTTCGAGGACTGGCCGATTGCGCGCAAAGATGGCGGACATATCGGACAGGAAGCGCGAAACAACGCGCCGGCCGTGGTCGCTCCCGCTCCAACCCAGTTCGGCTTCGAGGTTGGAGACCAGCGCGTGAACCGTCTCCGGCAACCCGGCCGCGACCGGCAGGGCGCCGACGAGCGGGTCATCGGCGGCATAGTAAGCTCGCGCAAACGTCTCGGGGTTCATGTCGAGTCCTTCGGCCCGGCAGAGGGCGTAGAGGCGGTCCTTCCACGCCACTCCGTCGGCGTCGAGCGTGCCTCCGAAGTCGAACAGCAGCGTCTCGATCGCCGCCATCATAGACGCCAATCGCCGCGATGGACCGAAGCCGTTTCGGTCGCGAGGCCCACTACGAGCGACTTGAGCGGCCCGTAACCTTTGCGCCTTGCGGCGCGGCCTTCGGAAGCTCGAACTGCAGCCCGTCAATGAACGCGTTGCAGGCGTCGCGCGCAACGCTGTCGCGAAACTGGCGCGGCGGAGTCTTCATATAATAGGCCGACGGCGCTTCGAGGGGGCCGCCGACGCCGCGGTCCAATCCCAGCTTGGCGCAGCGCAACGCGTCGATGACGACGCCGGCGCTATTCGAGGAATCCTCCACCGAGAGCCTAAGCTCGATCTCCAGCGGCGCGTCGCCGAAGCCCCGGCCCTCCAGGCGAATGAAAGCGATCTTGTTGTCGTTCTGCCAAGGAATGTAGTCGGAAGGGCCGATGTGAATGTCCGCGTCGTCAAGCCGCTCATCGAGCTGCGATTGCACGGATTCGGTCTTGGAAATCTTCTTCGACTTGAGCCGCTTGCGTTCCAACATATTGAGGAAGTCGGTGTTGCCGGCGGTGTTGAGTTGATAGGTCCGGTCGAGCGCCACGCCGCGGTCGGCGAACAGCCGCGCGAGCGAGCGATGAACAATCGTCGCGCCAACTTGGCTTTTGATGTCGTCGCCGACGATTGGCAGGCGGGCGTCTCGAAACTTCTGCGCCCATTCGGGATCAGACGCCAGGAACACGGGGACGCAATTGACCATGCCAACGCCGGCTTCAAGGCACGCTTGCGCGTAATGCTTCACGGCCTCCTCGGAGCCAACCGGCAGATAGCACAATAGCACTTCGGCGCCAGACTTGCGCAAAGCCTGGGCGATGTCGGTCGGCTCGAGATCAGCCGGGCGGAAAGCGACGTCGTCGTCGTAGTCCGCCATGTGCGTCGCCACGCCGTCAAGGAGAGGCCCCATCTGGACCACGACGTTCGAAACGGGCAGCGAACTCTGGAACATCCGCGTATTGTTGGGTTTCGCGAAGATCGCCTCCTCCAGCGACCGGCCGACCTTGCGCTTGTCGACGTCGAAAGCGGCGACGAACTCGACATCACTGGCGCGGTAGCCGCCGATGGTCTGGCGCATCACGCCGTCGAGCGCTGCGTTGCGGCGGCTTCGGTAATATTCCACGCCTTGCACCAGGGCGCTGGCGCAATTGCCAACACCGGCGATGGCGACCTTGATGTTCTTTGGCATTCGGTTGGAAATCTCCACGATTGCCTTGTGATCGGGCTTACGGAATCGGTCCCTTATCCACAGGCGTGACGAAAGCGCGAAGTATATATGTCCGGAGTGCGACCGCAAAGGCGCCTGAAATTGGCGATCAGGAGCATTAATTTGGGGACAGCGAACCGAATTCGCCGGGCGGGACGGCCGTGAAGAGCGGAGAGGGGTGATCGTCTAGGGATGGCCTTCATATGCCGAACATCGCCTCGCGGCTGTTGCCGCGTTTCAGGTTTCGGTAGCGGGCGAGCGCCCAGAGCGGAAAAAACTTCGAATAGCCGTGATAGCGCAGGTAGAATACGCGCGGAAATCCGGTCGCGGTGTGGAACGGCTCGTTCCACAATCCGTCGTCGCCCTGAGTCGCCGCGAGATAAGCGACGCCGCGGGCGACGGCCGGATTGTCCGCTTCGCCCGCCGCCATCAGCCCGAGCAGCGCCCAGGCCGTTTGCGAGGAAGTGCTGGGCGATGATTCGAACTCCTTGTAGTCGAGCCTATAGCTGTCGCCGCTCTCGCCCCAGCCGCCGTCGGGATTCTGGACCCGGATCAGCCATGCGACCGCCCGGCGCACGGGCGCGGACTGTGGATCCTCGCCGGCGATAGCCAACGCGCAAAGCGCGGACCAGGTTCCGTAAATGTAGTTCATGCCCCAGCGGCCGAACCAGCTTCCATCCTTCTCCTGATCGGCCTTGAGGGCGTCGATTCCGCGCGCCAGCACGGAACTCGTCTCCCGGGTCTCGCCGAGCTGGGCGAGCAGAGAGATGCAGCGCGCGGTGACGTCGGCGGTCGGCGGGTCGAGCAATGCGCCGTGATCGGCGAACGGAATGTGATTGAGATAGTGATAAGTGTTGTCGGCGTCGAAAGCGGCCCAGGCGCCGTCCCGGCTTTGCAGTCCCTCGATCCACTCGCGCGCGCGAGCGATCGCCTCTGAATGAGCGTCCGGGGCCCCGCTCACGCCGCTGCGGTCGGCGCGGTCCATCGCCATCGCCACCACGGCGGTGTCGTCGGTGTCGGGATAATGCGGGTTGGCGTACTGGAACGCCCACCCGCCCGGCCGGACGTCCGGGCGCCGGGCGGCCCAATCGCCCTTGACGTCGAGGATCTGGAGCGGCTTGAGCCACGCGAGCGCGGCCTTCACCGGCTTGGCGCCGGCTTCGCCGCCGGTTTCGAGCAGCGCGTGGGCGGCAAGCGCCGTGTCCCAGACCGGCGACAGGCAAGGCTGGCAATAAGCCTCGTCCTTGCCGATGACGAGCAGCCGCTCGATCGACTGCCGCGCCGCGACAAGGTCAGGATGATCGGGTGGGTAGCCGAGCGCATCGAACATCAAGACCGCGTTCGCCATCGCGGGATAGATCGCGCCGAGGCCTTCCTCGCCATTGAGGCGTTCGGTCACGAAAGCCGCCGCCGCGTCGATCGCGCGGCGGCGCAGCGACGCCGGAAAAAGCGGGTCCGCGCGTTTGAGCAGCCAGTCGATCGCGCCGAAGAACTTCACGGCCGCCCAGGTCTGGTGGGCGCCGGTCGGCCACTTGCGCACTGTCTCCGGCGGCGCCGTGAACAACTCCCCGATCGTAACGCCGCGCGGATTGGCGGCGCGCGGCTTCAAGACCTGCAGAACGAGAAGCGGGACCATGACCGTCCGCGCCCAGTAGGAAACCTTGTCGAGGTGAAACGGAAACCAGCGCGGCAGCAGCATGATCTCGACCGGCATGGTCGGAACGCCGCTCCAGGGTATGGCGCCGTACAGCGCCAGCAGGAAGCGGGTGAAGACGTTGCTCCTTGCCGCCCCGCCATGGGCGAGAATCGCTTCCCGCGCGCGGCGCATATGTGGCGCGTCGGGATCGTCGCCGATCATCTTGAGAGCAAAATAGGCCTTGACGCTGGCGCTCACGTCGAACGGGCCTGCGTGAACAAGCGGCCAGCCTCCATGGTCGCCCTGAATTCGTCGAAGATAGACGGCGATCAGGCGCTCGAGTTCGAGATCTGGCTTTTCGGCGCGAAAATGCCTGAGCAGCACGTATTCGGCGGGGATGGTCGCGTCCGCCTCGAGCTCGAAGCACCAGTGGCCGTCGTCGCGCTGCTGGGCGAGCAGCGCCTGCGAAGCACGAGAAATATGGCGTTCGAGGGCCTCCGGCGACGGCGAGGCTTCCGAATGGTCGAGGGCGACGTTCATGGCGAAACACTCAGGGCGCGCGATTTCGGCGTGACCGCGCCCGGTTCGAGGATGATTGAAGCCGCCTTATAGCCTGAACGGACCGCCCCTTCGATGGTGGCCGGCAGGCCGGTCTGAATCCAGTCGCCGGCGAGGACGACATTCGCCCATTGGGTGCGCGAATCCGGCCGCTTGGCGTTCTGCGCCGGCGTCGCTGCGAAGGTCGCGCGCTTTTCCTTGACGATTTGCCAGGGCGGCAGATCACCGGGAAGTCCGGTCAGCACAGCAGCCTCCCGCCAGATTTCCGCCGCGAGCTCATCTCGCGGACGGTCGATGAGCCGGTCGGCGTTGCTGATGGTTACCGAGAGCCGGTCTGGAAAAGCGAACAGCCATTCGATCTCAGCGTTGACGACGCCGAGGATCGCCGGTTGGCCGCGGGGCGGCGCGATCTGGAAATGGATATTGAGAATGCCGCGAAATTCGTCCGGCGTCGTCAGGCCCGGAAGGAGGTCCTTCGCGATCCATGGCGGCACGCAAAGGATTACAGAATCGTCCGCGCCGACCTCCTCCTGCCCCCGGTCAAAGTCGAGCGCCACGGCGCGCTCGCCCTTAAAACGGATCGCCTTAAGCCGGTCGCCGAACCGAACCGAAGATCCGCGCGCCGCAAGAACGGCAACCGCCGGATCGATGAAGCTGCCAGCGAGCCCGTGGGCGGCGAAGAGCGGGTGGCAGGCCTTTCCCCCCGCGGCAAGAGTTTCGCGCAGCAAAGCCGCCGTAAGCGCGGCGGAGCTTTCCGCAGGATCGGTGTTGAGCGCGGATGTCAGAAGGGGCGCCAGAGTCGCTCGTAGAGCGGGCCCTCGCAGCTCATTGCTTCGCCGACTGTTGCGGCCTGCCCCTTCACGAATACGCCGAGCGGGGCGAAATACTCGCCAAGCGCCGTGCCCGGCACGCGCCTCTTCCGATCAAACACCCACCATGGAATGCGGCCTTCACTGAGATCAAGCCGCCAGCGCTCGCCGCTCCTGAGGTCCGCGAAGTCAAAGATCGCGGCGCCAGGATCGCGCAGCGTCTCGCGCGCGCCGATCCGATCGAGATAATCCAGCGCTTCATGATTGCCTGACAGCAGCAGATGGTTGCCGTTGTCGATGACGACGCCAAGCGTTGGGTCAAGATAGGACCGGCAACGGCCGCCGGCGAACGACGCAGCCTCATGCACAAACACATTGCGCCCGACTTCGATAAGACGCACGGCGGCGCTCAAACCCGCGACGCCCGCGCCAACAACATGGACGGTCCGGCCGCTCATAGGACGCCATGACGCAAGAGCGCGCCCAGAATCCTGAGCCGGCTGGCCTTCGCGCGGCGCCGGGGCGGCGCGAAGCCGTCCGCGACCATCCGGTCGAGGATCGAGCCGTAAGCGGCGGCCATCAAGCGCGGCGCCCTCACCGCCGCCCTCGGCGCCGAAGCCATGATCGAATTGGCCTTCGTGAAATGCTGGCGCGCGCGGGCGGCCACCTCGGCGCAGGCGCCGGCGAGCTTCGGGTCGGCCGCCGCCTTGAGAGGATCGTCGGTTGTCACGCCAGCGGCTGCGAGCGCCTCGCCCGGCAGATAGAGCCGGCCGACTCTCGCGTCCTCGTCGACGTCGCGCAGAATGTTGGTAAGTTGGAGCGCACGTCCGAGATGGTGGGCCAGCGCCTCGCCAGGTTCAGGCGCAAGGCCGAAAATGCGCACAGAAAGCCGGCCAACGGCGCTCGCGACCCGGTCGCAATAGAGGTCGAGCGTAGCCCAGTCGGGCGCGCGAATGTCCTCCGCGGCGTCCATCGCCATGCCGTCGATGACGGCGTCGAAATCCGCTTGGCCAAGACAGTAGCTGCGCCTCGCCAGGTCGAGAGCGGCGAGATGGGAAGGCGCCTGTCCGGCGAACATCGCCGCGATATCGGCGCGCCAATGGTCCAGCCTGGCCAAGCGCTCAGCCGCCGTCGCCGGCCCGCGGTCATCAGCGATGTCGTCGACCGCGCGGCAAAAGCCATAGAGCGCGAACATCGCCTCACGCCGAGGCTCGGGCAAGATGCGCATCGCGGAGTAGAAGGAGCTGTGCGCCGCAGGCGCGGCCTGCGGAGTCATGCGGTCGCTTTCGCCCGCGCGCCGACCGAGCGCATCATCGCCGAGGCAAGAAAGCGCGCTGCGCCGAGCCCGCCGACCAGAACGAAACCGGCCTTGCCCAGATGGACGCGCTCGCTCAACGGATCGCGGGTCTCGAGGTCGCGCGCGAGACGCCGCGCGAGTGCGTGGATCGCTGCAATCTCCGCGCCGAGCCGGACGTCCCTGATCCGCGGGATGAGCGCCGCGCCGCGCGCCACGAGTTCATTCGTGCGGCGAGCAAGCTCAACCTGCGCGCCGCGCAAGCCAGGCGGAGCCTTCGGCGCATCGAGCATCTCCACCGAGGCTCCATGCGCCGCGAGCGTATCGAGCGGCAAATAGACGCGATTGAGTTGGCGATAATCCTGGGCGCAGTCCTGCAGGTGGTTGATGACCTGCAGCGCCGAGCATAGCGCGTCGGAGGCCGGCCAGAGCGACGGATCTTCTTCGTGCACATCGAGAACGAAACGGCCGACCGGCGCCGCGGACAGCGCGCAATAGTCCATCAGCTCCGACCAGTTCGCGTAGCGGTTCTTTCGTGCGTCGACACGAAAGGCCTTGAGCAAATCCAGCGCATGCTTCGAGCTCAAGCCCCGCTCGGCAAGCGCAAGCCGCAAAGGTTCGGCTTCGTCGGCCGGCGGTCCAAGCCCGCGGAGCGCGTCGTCGAGATCGTCGAGGAGCTTGAGCTTTGTTTCCGGGGCTAGGGCCGGATGATCCGCGACGTCGTCGGCCGCGCGCACGAAGCGATAAAAGGCCAGAATTGGACCCCGCCGCTCCTCGCTCAGAAGCCATGACGCGACGGGAAAATTCTCGTCGCGGCGCCCCTTGCCGAAAAGGACCTCTCTCACCCTCGTCATGCTCGCCCTGTCTCCCGCATCGGGGCCTGGATTCGGCCTTTCCAGTAGCCGCCGCGCCCGCGCCAATATTGGATCGCCGAGTCTAATGTGAAGGCGACATAGGCTGCGGCGATGGCGGGCAGGGCCAGTCCGCCAGCGAGCGGCCGCCCGTAAAGACGCAGCGTCGGAGCGAGCCCCAGCGCCATCATCGCCCAAGCGAGCGCTCCGGCCGCCTCGGCGGCCCCATGTGCGAAAATGGCGAAGAACGGCGGAGCCAGATAGACGAGGGCCATTCCAGCGACCGCGCCAGCGAGGCGCAGCGGCGAATATCGCAGTTCCGCGAAGGCGGAGCGCGCGACCATCCGCCTGAAATCGGCGAAGGCGGGATAGGCGCGCAGGCTATGGACGCTCTCCGTCAGTCCGAGCCAGATTGGACCTTGCCGCTTCATGAGCGCTCCAAGCGCGCAATCGTCGATCAGCGCGCCGCGCAGAGCCTCCAGCCCGCCGGCCGCGGCGAGGGTTTCGCGCCGCACCAGCATGCAGCCGCCGGCCGCCGCCGCAATGCGCCGCCCGGAATCGTTAACCCAGGCGAAGGGGTAGAGCATCTGGAAGAAGAACACGAAGGCCGGAGCCAGCCATCGCTCGGCTGCGCTTTCGCAACGCAGCTTCACCATCAGAGAGGCGAGGACTGCGTCCTTCGCCCTGGCGATCGCGACGAGGCGGGCGAGCACATGAGGGGCGTAGGCGATGTCCGCGTCGCTGAAGAGCACGAACTCGGGCGCGGCCGCGCCGGCCTCGACCGCCGAGAGGCCCTGGCGCATCGCCCATAGTTTTCCGGTCCAACCCGGCGCGACGCTGGTCCCTTCGACGATCTGCAGCCGGCCGGTCCCGCCGGCTGCGCTCGCCGAAGCCAATGCGGCGGCGGCTGTGCCGTCTGCACTCTGGTCGTCGACCACCACCACCGAGAACGGCCCGCGATAATCCTGCAGAAGAAGGGAGCCGACGCTATGGGCGATCATGTCGGCTTCGTCGCGGGCGGGAATGATCGCCACGACGGCGGGCCAGGACTCCGGCGTGTCTGGCAGCTTCGCGTCGCTCGTCAACAGGAAGGAATCCTCGCGCTCGCCGCAAAGCCAGAACCATCCCCTGCCGAACAGGAGATAGGCCCAAACGGCGAGGGAAAGGAGGGCGACTGCGGTCGCGATCATTTGAGGGCGCCGTGCGAACGAAACCAGGCGATCGCGTCGATGAGGCCGTGGCGGTAGGGCCTCGCCGCATATCCGAGTTCGCGCCGCGCCTTGGCGTCGTCAAAGAACATGTGATGACCCGCCATTCGTAGACCGTCCAGCGTAACGAACGGCTCGACCCCGCTCATCTTCGCCATCAACTCTGCTCCATAGGCGATCGGGTAGATCACGCTCCGCGGCAGCTTCAGCGTCGGGGGCCGACGCCCGACAAGACGGGCGATGTCGGCGAGCATGTCGGCAAGGAGCACGTTCTCGCCGCCAAGGATATAACGCTCGCCGATCCGGCCCCGTTCCAGCGCGGCGACATGGCCTGAGGCGACGTCGTCGACGTGGACGAGGTTCAGTCCGGTGTCGACGAAGGCCGGCATGCGTCCGGAGGCGGCCTCGATGATGATGCGGCCGGTCGGCGTCGGCCGGACGTCGCGCGGGCCGATCGGGGTCGACGGGTTCACGATGACGGCCGGCAGCCCGTCCCGGCGGACCATGGCCTCGACCAGACGTTCCGCCGCGACCTTGCTGCGCTTATAGGCCCCGATCGCCTCCTCTTCGGCGAGAGGACGGTCCTCGGTTGCGGGCGCGCCATCGACGAGTTTCAATGTCGCGACGCTGCTGGTGTAGACGATGCGCTCAACGCCGGAGCGTAACGCCTCCTCCATGATGAGCCGGGTTCCCTCGACATTGTTGCGCTGAATCTCTTCCGGGCTTCGCGCCCACAGACGATAGTCCGCGGCCGCGTGAAAAAGGAATCGGACGCCCTTCAGAGCCGCCGCAAGCGACTGGGCATCGCGGATGTCGCCCTCGCGCATTGTATCGCGGGGATCGAGATTCGTGCGCGGGCTCGACGGACGCACCAGCGTTTGGACGTTCTGCCCGCGGACGCGCAGCGCGGCTGCGATCGCCGATCCGAGAAAGCCGCTGGCGCCGGTGACAAGCACGCGCGAAGCAAGCGACGGCCTCAGCGGGCTCTCGGTCGTCGATACGGCCGTCAGCGCCTCATTGGGAGGCGTGCGTTCCGCTCCAACGACAGGGACTTGTTCAGGTTCGCGATCAGCCACCGGAATTCATCTAAGGTTTGCCATCAGTTTCAGCCGGCCCGGCCACGAGAGAGAGTCGAGGCAGAAGCAGCGAAGTGAACCGCCCAATGCCCAAGAAAACCGGCAATGAGCGCGCCGCTGGGCGGAAGAAAGCCAAGGGCCGGTAAGCAAGTCAAGACCGGCGTTTGCCGGCCGAAATCTTTGCGCTCAGCTTTGCGTCACCTTGCCGATTCGCTTTGAAGAGCGCGTGGTCGTCGCCTCAAATGCCTGCTGAGGCTTGCGCTCCCCGACGTCGGGGCCGTCCCGCAACGCCTTGAATTGACAGCTTACGACAGTTCGGCCTAGCAGAGCGAGGAACCTCGGCGTTCGCTCGGAGTGTGGTTTGTGAAGGGCCTTCTCTCGTCGTTCGCCTTGGCGGCCCTCAGCCTTGCGCCGGCGCCCGTTATCGCCCAGAGTGCTCCGCCTGCCGACAAGACGCAGCCGGCCGAGGCCGCCAAGATCCGCCGCGCCGAAACCATCGTTGACGACAACTGGACGGTGACTTGCGCGCTGACCGACCAGAGCGGCGCCAAGAAGCAGTGCTCGGCCATCCTGAGGATCGCGCAGACCGACAAGAACGGCGCGCAGCGCGTCGTCTTCTCCTGGGTGCTCGGCCGCCAGGACGGCAAGCTCGAATCTGTGTTCTCGGTGCCTTCCGGGGTGTTCATACAGCCCGGGGTCGAGGTCAAGATCGGCGAAAAGGAGACGCGGAAGCTCGTCTATTCGCTTTGCCAGCCCGATCATTGCGAATTGGTCCTGCCCCTCGACGAGGTCATGGTCAAGGGACTCAGCGCCGCCTCCACCGCCGAAGTCACGATCATTGCGGTCAACGGCGCATCGGCGAAGTTCACGATCAACATGAAGGGCTTCGCCCAGGCCCTCGCAGACCTCGGCAAGTGAGCCGACCGGCTGGCGTTGGGGCCACGCCGGCCGCCGCCGGGGCCCCCGACCGCGGTTTATCGGGAGGGGTGTTTCACGGGAAACAGAAAAACATAACAATTATGCTTTATCATCCAAGCCGAGCCCAAATTTAGCCAAACCCAGCAAAGCCGAGCCAAGCCGAGCCCAAGACTATCAAAGGAAAGGGCTTGGATTTGCTTGGATTCCCTTGTCCGAATCGAGCCTTTTCAATTGGTTACGCTGACCCCCCCGGGCAAATCAATCTTTTGCCGCTCCTTCCCTCCCCCGCTCTCGCCCGCGTCGGACGGATCGGCGCGGTAATGGGGAATCGACCCACAAACTGTCTCCGCGCTCAATGCGCGCCTCGCTTCAACCTGCGGCCAGCATAGCATGGATATGGGAAAACAGAAATAGAAATTCCGCCGGAGCGGCCCCTCGTTCGCCAGAACCAACTGACGCTAATGACGAATTTAGCGCGGCTTCGGTTGGAGAGCGCCGCCGCAGATCGATCACGCCGAGCGAACGGGCTCCTTTCGCAAAGCGGATTTCGCGCCCGCGGGCAGCGGACATCGGCCACTGATGAATCCTGGGAATTTGTTCCGATTTTCAGTATTCAAGGCGTGTTTGGAGATCCGTGACCCGGCGCATCCGATGACCCCTGGTAATGGCAACGAATAGTTGTATCAATACTCTCTTAAAGTGTGTCAAGCGCGCAACAGGTTGCAACAGATCGGCGCCAAAACGACTGAGGGTCGCCGCAATTCGCAATGTGGTCGTTGCGCATTAGCCGCTGACGACGTAGCACTAATCCCGCAGAGCGAATCAGAACGCGGCAAAATTATGTCGACCAAGCGCCGTGCGATTGCAGGCGAGATGCAACCTTGGCGCAACTGTAGAGTGATTCATCCTACAACCCAGATGCAATCGCAGAGCGAATCGAAAAAGCGGGGCGAACAACGATGCGGCGCAATCTCCACCTCCAGACGGCCGGCGAGTTTTCTGGTCAAGCGCAGGTTCGGCGGTCGTTGCTTGCCGGGATCTCGGCGGCCTCGCTGGCTCTTCTGGCCGCGCTGGCCCTAGGAGCCTGTCTGCTTAATCCCGGCGAGCTGGGATTTGAACCGCTCAAGCCAGTCGGAGAGCCGGATGCAGCAAATTCGCGCATCCGGTTTGATGTAAGGGTGGAAGCTTTGCGGCCATCGTTCGTTGCACCGTTTCCGAGGTGGCGAAGCTCAGCCGGTTGCGAGTGCGGCAAGGGACGGGGTCCGCCCCTGGGCGAGCTTCAAGATATTGTGGGCGAGGCAGACGAGGCCCCACTCGTTGGCGACCTTCTCGACGCCGCGCAAGAGAAACTGACGGAAGCCGCGCGCCTGCTTGATCTGTCCGAACACCGGCTCGGGCAGCTGCTTTCTTAAGCGGTAGGGGCTGGAGTGCCCGCCGGCCTTGATTCTTTCGCGCATGGCGGCGACGCGGGCGCCGCCGCCTTCTCCTTCCCCGGCGTGCTTGGCCCGCCCCGGCGCGATATAGGCGTCGATCTCGCGTTCCTCCATCGCCGCAAGGTTGGCGTCGGAGCAATAGCCCGCGTCCGCCGACAGTTGCGTCGGCTTCTTGCCCAGATTGGCTTCGATGGCGTCGGCGATCGGCGCCAATTGATGTTGATCGCTCTGCTTCGCGTCGAGGCCGTGGGCGACGATCACCTGCGCCGTCGCGTCGACCGCCGCCTGCGCATTGTAGCCCTGGATGAAGCCGTCCTTGGTTTTCATGATGCGGCTTTCGGGATCGGTGAAGTTCTTCTGCGCTTTGGGGTCAGGCTCTTCGGATGGCGGGGCGGCGGGCTTGCCCGGTTTCTTGCGGCCCTCGGCTTGTCGCCGCTCCTCGGCCTCGGCCTGCGCTTTGGCCTTGGCCGCCGCGGCCGCTTTCGCCTCGGCCTCCAATTCGGCCTTCGCCGCCCGGATCTTCTCGGCGCGCTTCTTCTTGTCGGCAACCCATTTGGGCAGCTCCTCGCCGCTCTTGTCGCGGCCGAAGGCTCTGTCTTCCTCGGCGTCCGCAGCCTCGGCTGCGCTCAGCCACCGATCGACCTCGGCCTCGAGCTCCGCCGCACGCTTCTCCATGCGCTCGTAGCTCATCGCCTTGTGCTTGGAGGCGTTCGCCTTGATCTTCGTCCCGTCGAGCGCGACATGGCCGAGCTTCACAAATCCCGCCTGTTCGCACAGCTTGAGAACTTGCCCGAACAGTCCCGCAAGCGCCTTCAAGTGCCGCTTGCGGAAGTCGGAGACGGTGCGAAAATCCGGCGGATCGAGCCCGACAATGCTCATGAAGTCGACCCGTTCGCGCGTCGCCTTGGCGATCCGGCGCGACGAGTAGACGCCGTGACAATAGCCGTACAGCAACAGCGCCGTCATCATCGCCGGGTCAAACGGCGGCTGCCCGCGCTCGCTCGCATACCCGGATTCGATCTCACCAAGGTCGAGATGCTCGAGCACAAGCGCCAAAATGAAGCGAGCCAGATGGTCCTCGCCGACAAAGTCCTGCACGCTCGGCGGCAACAACAGCGGCTGATCGATCGTCCAGGGCCGGAAGGTCTTGCTCATAAGCAAGCAGAATCCGATTCGCGCAAACGCCGCCACCAAAATCCGCCATTTCTCGGACAGGCTCCTAGCCGCGCCGGCGCGGGCGCAATCCCTGGGCGGCGTGGGCGGGGCCGGACTCAATCCCGGCGGCAATGGCGGCGGCTCGAACCAGAACGGCGGAAATGGCTCGACGGGCGCCACTTTCGGCGCGAAAGGCTCGGGGACCGGCGGCGCCGGCCAGGCCGGCACGACAGGCAGCGGCGCCAACGCCTCGGGCGGCGGCGGCGGCGGCGGCGCCGTCGGAGACACGACAACAGCGGGCGGCGCGGGCGGCGCCGGCGGCGCGGGGGTCGGCACGACCCCCGGCGGCGGGGGCGGCGGCGGGGGCGGCGGCGGATCGGGCTACAATTCGAGCTTCGCCAATTCCGGGACATTGACCCTGACGGGCGGCGCGGGCGGCGCGGGCGGAGTGGGGTCGGGCTCCGGCAATGGCGGCGGCGGCGGCGGCGGCGGCTTCGGCGACGTCACCGCGGCCGACATCAACAACTCGGGAACGCTGACCGTGACCGGCGGCGTCGGCGGCGCTGGCGGCGCGGGCGGCGCGACCGGGAACGGCGGCGCCGGCGGCGCTGGCGGCGACGGCGTCCAGACTTCGGCCAGTTTCTACAACAGCGCGCTGAGCACCAGTTCAGCCGTGACCGGCGGCGCCGGCGGGGCCGGCGGGACGGGCGTCCTCGGCGGCGTGGGCGGCGCCGGCGGCATCGGCGTCCTCATATCGGGCAATGGGACGACGCAATCGACAATCACCAACGGCCTTGGCGATTCGATCAGCGGCGGGGCCGGCGGCGCGGGCGGATCCGGCGCGGCGGCCGGTTTGGGCGGCGCGGGCGTCTCGGGTTCGTACATGACCGTCGAAAATCTTGGCGCGATCAATGGCGGCGGGCAGGCCGACGCCATCGATTTCAACGGCGGGACGAACAATCTTTCCCTCGGCGCAAGCCAGTCGATGACCGGCAATGTTTTTGTGGCGAGCGGAGCCACGTTGACGATCGACCAGACGCTCGTCGGAGCAAACGGGGCGCTGTCGAACACGCTCGCCGGCGCCGGAGCGGTGACGATCAATACCGGCGCGTACACGCTCACCCTGTCCGGCGACAACACCTATACCGGCGGCACGACGCTCACCGCGGGAAGCACGGTGATCGTCAGCAACACTAGCGCTCTGGGAACGAACACCGTCGCCATGAACGATTTGACGTCGCTGAATTTCACCGGCGGCGTGGGGATCAGCAATGCGATCACCGTGACCGGCGATCCGGACTTCAGCGCCGCGCCCGCGACAACGTCGGTGATTTCCGGCGCGATCACCGGGACCGGCTCCGTCACCATCAACAATACAGCCGGCAACACCGGCACGATCGAGTTCACCAATACGGGCAACGCCTACACCGGCGCGACGACCGTCGAAGCTGGCGAACTCCTGGGCGGCGTGGCCGGCGCGTTCAGCGCGACGAGCGCGACGACGGTCGAGAGCGGCGCGATCCTCGATCTCGGCGGCTTTGCCCAGACGATCAACAGCGTCACGCTGACCGGCGGCACGATCCAGAACGGTTCGTTGACCGGGGCGATTTCGTCGGCGGGCGGCACGGTCAACGGGATCGGCGGTTCGACTTCGCTCGAGGCGACAGCCTCCGTCGACCCGACGATGATGGAGGGCTCCAACACCTACACCGGCGCGACGACGGTCGACGCTGGCGCGACGCTCTCGGGCGCCGACGGGACCAACGTGTTCAGCGCCGCGAGCGCGACGACGGTGAACGGCACGCTCGACCTCGGCGGCAACAGTCAGACGGTGAGCTCGCTCGCCGGCACAGGCACAGTGACCAACAGCGGGGTTTCGGGGACCGCGACCCTGACCGATCAAGGCGCGTCGTCGGAGTTTGACGGGGTGATTCAGGACGGCGCGACCGCTTTCACCGCGCTGACCCAGAATGCGCCCCTCAACACGCTCACTCTCACGGGGACGAACACCTATTCCGGCGCGACGACGATCATGGCCGGCACGCTGGCGTTGTCCGGGTCGGGGAGCATTGCGAACTCGAGCGGGGTCTCTCTCGCGACCGGCGCCGTTTTCGACCTCTCGCAGACGACCTCGGGCGCGTCGATCGAGAGCCTGGGCAACACCGCCGCCGGCCAGACCGGGACCGTCTACCTCGGCGCGCAGACTTTGACCCTCACCGGCGCGCTGACCACATTCGGCGGCGTGATCGCCGACGCGGGCGGCATCGACAACGTGGCCGGAGGCGGGCTGACGCTGGGGCCGACAGCGACCGGCACGGAAACGCTGACGGGCGTCGACACCTATACGGGGGCGACAACGATCAGCGCCGGCACGCTCGCCCTCGCCGGGACCGGCTCAATCGCCTTGTCGAGCGGCGTCGCCGACAATGGGACGTTCGACATCTCCGGCCTGACCAACGGCGGGACGACGATCACCACTCTTTCAGGGACGGGCGGGGTGACGCTCGGGGCGAACACGCTCACTCTGTCCAACGCGAGCGGCATATTCGGCGGCGTCATCAGCGGGACGGGCGGCTTCACCTTGACGGCGGGGACGGAGACGCTCTCGGGCGCAAACACTTACACCGGCGCGACCAACGTCAACGGCGGGAGGTTGTTCGTCTCGGGCAGCATCGGTTCGCTCGCGACTCCGAGCGGCCCGGTCAATGTCGCCTCCGGCGCCATTCTCGGCCTGCGCGGCTCGATCAGCAGCAGCGGACTCACGAACTCCGGAACCGTCTACGCCAGGGGGACCCTCAACGCGCCGGTCGTCAACAACAGCATCTTCAACGTAACCGGCGATCTCGCCGGCACGACCCAGTTCACGAACAACGCCGCCGCGGCGCTGAACGTCAACGATGGGACCTACGCGATGAGCGGCCTCCTCACCAATTTCGGCAACGTGAACGTCGCCGCCGGGGCGGGCTTGAGCGCCGGGAGTTCTCACCAATGTCTCGACGGGCACGATCGTCAATCTGGGAACCGTGACGGATGATCTCAACAACGCCGGCGCGGTGATGAACTATGGCGTCTACAACGCCAATGTCGCTTCGAACACCGGCGCGATCACCAATTTTGCGTCCGGAGCGTGGAACGGAAACGCGGTCAACACCGGCGGGACGATCGAAAACGATGGCCTGTGGACCGGCTCGCTGAACAACATGGCCGGCACGCTGACCAACAACGGCAAGATCGTCGGCAACGTCACCGCAAGCGGCGGGACCGTGAACAGCTTCGCCTCGAACAGCGCGATCGTGGGCAACGTGACGCTGCCCGGGAGCCCGGCGGTCATGAACGCGCTCGGCGTCATCACCGGCAATGTCGACGTGATGGCGGATTCGAACGGCTTCTACCAGGGCGTCTTTCGTGTCGGCGACGGCACGGGCATGCTCAATCCCCTCGGCTCGACGCCGAAGACGCTGACCGTGAACGGCTCCGTTTCGGGCCCGATCACGATGCCCGTCGACCTGACGAACGGCAATTCGAACTACATCAAGGTCAATGGTTCGACCAGCGGCGCGTCGATCGCCCTTGCCGGCGCGCTGACGAACCCGAACAACCTCCTCTGGACGAAAGCTCCCAACGGGGCGCTCGTCTATTCGAACGCGTCCATCCCGCTTACCCTGACCTCCGACGAGCTCCTGGCGGGCGCGAGCCGGTATGGGCTTTACGACTACGTTCCGACCCCCGGCGCCAACGGGATCGCCCAGGAGCTCAAGCTCGGCGTCGTCGCCTCTCCGGCCAACCAGATCTCGGCGCTGATCACCGGGCTCAACACGTCGTTCTTCCAGAACGCCACGGCGTTCCTCGGGTCGCCGGTGAATCCGACGCCGAATTTGCTGTACGGCGGCGTGTGGTCGCGCGGCGGCGGAGCGGAGATGACGACCGAAACCACCTCGACCGGCGGCGGCGTCTATGCCGGCTCGGTCGACAGCCGGTTCCAAACCAGCCTCGGCGGCGTCCAGTTCGGCATCGACGAGGGCGTCTACAACATCAACGCTTCGGGCATCAACGCGCATCTCGGAATCACCGGGGGCCAAGCCTGGGGCTATTCCGCCCTGAACAGGTCCAGCGATCCGAACGCGCTGCTCAACGTCTCCGGCAACGCCGGGATGCCCTTCTACGGCATTTACGCGGCGGTGACGGGCCAAGGCTTCGCGGGCACCGTCCAATGGCGCCACAACACCTTCGACATGAACCTCAACAATGCCGATCTCGGGTTGAACAATGCGTCGCTGAACGCCAACGGGAACACATTCTCGGCCGACGCGGCCTACACCCTCCCGCTGGCCTACAACTTCTTCGCCACGCCATCCGCGGCCGTGTTCGTATCCAACACCAGCATCAATGACCTGTACGCATCGCCTGTGGTCGCGCCCGGCACCTGGTTCACCTTCGACAACCTCAACAACACCTTGTTGAGGGCGGGGGTGCGGGTCGGGACTGTCTATCCGTTCAGCGATAACATGGTGGTCCAGCCGTATGTCTCCGGCGACATCTGGCATGAGTTCGACGGTACGACGACGACCCACTTCAATCAGCTTTCGTCGGCCGGCTTATCGACGCTGCCGGGAATCTCTTCGACCGGCGTCGGGACGTTCGGGCAGTTCAGCATCGGCTTCTCGACTCAGTCGCCGAAGTCGGGCTTCACCTCCTTTGTCCAGGCCGATCTCCAGACCGGCTCGAACATCCAAGGCTGGGGGCTCACCGCCGGGTTGCGCTATAGCTACTGAGACGAGCGCGAGGGAACGCTCACTCCACTGCGTCGCCGATCATTTTTCCGCGGGCGGCGACGTAGAGTCCGCTGCCGATGATGATGGCGTTGCCGATGATGATCGGGGGCGTCGGGGCGTCGCGCCAGACGAGCCAGCCCATGATCGCGGCCCAGACAATCGCTGAATATTGCAGCGGCGCGAGCACGGCGGCGCGGGCCAGCGCCAGCGCCCGGACAATGAAGATGAAGCAGGTCATCGAGACGACCCCGACCAGAAACATGAGGCCGAGATCGAACGCGGTCGGCGTCGTCCAGGCCCAGGGGACGGTCGCCGCGCCGATGAGGCCGCTGCCGACGAATTGCCAGAAGACCAATGGCAGCCAGTGGACGCCGCGGAGCTCGCGCGTGACCGTCTGGCTCAGCGCGAACGTCGTCGCGCCGAACAGGGCGAGCGGCGCGGCCCAGGAAAACATCTGCGGCGACGGCCTGAGCGCAATCAGCACGCCGATGAAGCCGATCAGGACCGCGATCCAGCGGAAACGCTCGACTTTCTCGCCGAGCAGGGGCGCTGAGAGCGCGGTGACGATGAGCGGCGTCGCCATATAGAAGGTCATCACGTCGGCGAGCGGCATGAATCGCGTGGCGTAATAGAAGGCGAACGTGTCGACCGCGGCGCACAGGACGCGCGCGACCTGGAGGGGCGCCTGGCGCCGATCGACGAGCTTGACGTTGAGCGACAGGATCATCGGCGCGAGCACGACGCCCGCGCCGATCGAGCGCAGCATCATCAGTTGGCCGACGCCATAATCCGCCACCAGCCATTTGCCGAGCGCGTCGTTGACCGCGAAAAAGCCGACGCCGGCGAGATAGAGAACGACGCCGAGGCCCGCGGTTCCGGTGCGAGGGATCGGCATGGGATCCTGAGGGTTCGGCGTTTTGCTTTGTCGCCCCCGCGAACGCGGGGGTACGGCGGGCTGCCGCCAACCGAAGGCCTAATGTCGGCCCGAAGCTCTGGGCGCCGCTTTTGCGGGCCTGACAGAATCGTCAGCGCGAATAGAACTCGATGACGAGGTTCGGCTCCATGTGGGTCGGATAGGGCACTTCGGAGAGACCGGGAATGCGGGTCATCTTGGCCGTGCCCTTGGCGTGATCGACCTCGATATAGTCGGGCACGTCGCGCTCGGCGAGGGCGTTGGCCTCGAGCACCAGCGGCAGTTCCCGCGAGGATTCCTTGATCTCGACCAGGTCGCCGACCTTGACCTGGTAGGAGGCGATGTTGACGCGGCGGCCGTTGACCTTGATGTGGCCGTGGTTGACGAACTGGCGGGCGGCGAACACGGTCGGCACGAACTTCGCCCGATAGATCAGCGCGTCGAGCCGGCGCTCGAGCTGGCCAATGAGGTTGGCGCTCGAGTCGCCCCTGAGGCGTCGCGCCTCGACGTAATATTTGTGGAATTGGCGCTCCGAAATATTGCCATAGTAGCCCTTGACCTTCTGCTTGGCCTTGAGCTGGGTGCCGAAGTCGGTCGCCTTACCCTTGCGGCGCTGGCCATGCTGGCCCGGCCCGTATTCACGCTTGTTGTAGGGGCTGCGGGGGCGGCCCCAGATGTTCTCGCCCATCCGGCGATCGATCTTGTATTTCGCTTCCGCGCGCTTCGTCATCGCGATTCCTCTTTTCTGCGATCAAGGTTCAACGAGGAACGCGCCCTCCTCTGCGCCCGAAGGCGCCGACAGGCCATGAGCCGAGCAAGGCTAAAGGCCGCAGGTGCGTCAAACGACAAACGCGCTCCCGTTTAGCCGAGAGCGCGCCTGAATCCGCGCTTCCTAGAGGAGCGGGGCGTCGCTGTCAAACCTTTTGGGCGCGCGTGACGCGGCGAAAGGCCGAGGCAGATCACTGCTATGTGAAAATCGCATGTCTCCATTGAGCATCACGTGAATATCGTTAATATGCCTGCACTTAACTGCCGCGATTAGCCTCCGGCCACCCTTTCGCCACGTCATCATCATGCGAATTTCACATAAGACTTCGCACTGCATCATTGACTTTTGCAGCGCAGCATTCTATCTACGCCGGGTCTAGGAGAAGGAGCGAACGAATCGGCCTCGATCCTTCGAGGCTGAAAAAGGGGAGGGCGGTCAATGAAAAGGAGACCGCCGTGAAGATGTTCTCTCTTACGCGATTCCTGCGCGCCCGCCGGGTCTATTGGAGCGTGCTGCAGGAGCTCACCAACTACTCGGACCGCGAGTTGCACGATATCGGCATCGATCGCGCCGACATTCACGAAATCGCCCGCCTGGCTTCGCGGGAACAGAACTAACCTCAATGGCGGCGCCCGCAGCGGCGCCGCCATCGCCTCATTTCCGGCTGTAGTCGTCGTCGATGCGAACGATATCATCCTCGCCGAAATAGCTGCCGGTCTGAACTTCGATCAGCTCGAGGTCGATTTTGCCGGGGTTGGCGAGGCGATGGGTCGAGCCGATCGGCAGGTAGATCGATTCGTTCTCATGCACATGCTCGGCCTCGCCGTTGAGCGTCACCTCGGCGGCGCCGCGCACGACCACCCAATGCTCCGCCCGGTGATGATGCTTCTGCAGGGACAGGCGCCCGCCGGGGCGAACAACGATGCGCTTGACCTGGTAACGCGAGCCCTGGTCGATGCTCTGATAGTAGCCCCATGGCCGGTATATCCGCACATGCTGGGTCGCCTCCGGCTGGCCCTCAGCTTTCAGCCGCTCAACCAGTGCCTTGACCTTATCGCTCTGTGACCGGTCGGCGACCAGCACCGCGTCGCGGGTGGCGACGACGACGACGTTGCGAAGGCCGATGACGGCCGCCAGCTGTTCCTCAGAACGTATCAGAACGTTCTCCGAATCGATCGCGACCGCCCGCCCGCGAAAGCTGTTGCCGCGGGCGTCGCGCGGGCTTAAGCGCCAGACCGCCGACCACTCGCCGACGTCCGACCAGCCGACGTCGGCGGTCAGCACCGCAGCCTTGTCGGTCCGCTCCATCACCGCGTAGTCGATCGAGGTCTTCGGCGCCCGCGCGAAGGAAGCGTGATCGAGGACGACGAAGCCGAGGTCTTTTTTCGCACCGGCCACCGCGCTCACGGCCGCAGCGGCGATCTCGGGCTCGAAGCGCGCGAGCTCCTCGAGCATGACGTCGGCGCGGAAGACGAAATTGCCCGAGTTCCACAGGTAACCTTCCTCGATGAACGCGCGCGCGCGCTCTTCGTCGGGTTTCTCCACGAATCGTTCGATCCGCCGCACGTTCGCGTCGATCGCCAGCGCCTCGGCCGGATGAATGTAGCCGTAGCCCGTCGCCGGGTGATCGGGGGTGATGCCGAAGGTGACGATTTCGCCAGCCGCCGCGACGTCGAGCGCCTCGGCGCACAGCCGGGCGAATTGCTTTCCGTCCGCAAAGACGTGGTCGGCCGCGAGCACGGCCACGACTGTCTTCGGATCGCGGGCCGCCGCCCAGGCGGCTGCGGCGCCGACCGCGGCCGCGCTGTCGCGCCGCTCGGGCTCGAGCAGGATCGTCGCCTCGGCGCCGATCTCCCTCAGTTGCTCGGCCACCCGAAAGCGGTAGTCAAAATTGGTGATGACGACCGCTTGATCGAACACCGCCCGCTCGGCGACCACGCCGACGATCGATTGAAACGTCGAACGCTCGCCGATCAGCGGAATGAACTGCTTGGGCAGGCTTTCGCGCGATTCGGGCCACATGCGGGAGCCCGATCCGCCGCACATGATCACAGGCAGGATTTTGGTCATTCTTGTCCCCGCATTGGCTGGCGGCGTCCGGAAACTCTTGCCCGGCGCGTTTCCTCTGCAATAGGGGCCGCGCCAAGGCAATGCCCGCCCGACAGTCGAGCATTCACCCCTTGCGGGGCGATCGGGCAGGGCCGCGCACGTAAGCCAAGGCGGCCGCGACCGCGGCGGTGACCGCGAGCGCAAGCGCGAAGGCGCAAAACGCAGCCGGCAGCGACAGCATTTGGGCGATCGCGCCGGTAGCCAGCGGCGCCGGCAGACGGGTCAGCGCGCTGAACAGCGAGGCGGAGGCGAGCCCGACCGCGGGTCCGGCTTCCGACTGGCGCGCGGCAAGCGCGAAGCTGCAGGGAACGATGGGGCCGGTGCCGACGCCGATCAAGGCGAAGCCGGCGACGCTTGCGGCAAAACCGGCCTGAGCGCCGACCAGGGCGAAGCCGGCGGCCGCGATCGCGAACGAGGCGACGATGATGCGAAGATCGCTGATCCGAAGCCGGATCGCGTCGGCGTTGAAGCGCAGCCCCGCCTGGCAAGCGGAAAAGAACGCCGCGCCGAGGCCGGAAATCGCCGCCAGCTTCGGCGCTTCCTCGCGCAAGAGGAGCGTCGACCACAGCGACGCCGCCAATTCCGCCGCGATCGAGACGCCGATGACGACGCCGAGCGCGATCAGGGCGGGAGCGAATGACAATCCGCTCCGCCCCGGCGCCCCGACCGGCGCCCGAACGGGACGGCCCCTCCGCGCCGCGCGATCGTAGGCGACGCCGGCGCCGGCGAGCGTCAGCGCGGCCAGAATTCCGGCCGCCCATGGCGCCGAACCCGCGGCGATCAGGCTGCCAAGAATCGCGCCGATCGCCATGCCGGCCGACGCCGCGGCGTGCAGGCGGGCGAGGATTGGGCGCCCGAGCCGCCGTTCGATCCGCGCCCCCTCGGCGTTCATGGTGACGTCGACGACGCCGCCGAGGAACCCCGCGGCGATCAGGGCGATGGCGACCTCGGCCTCGCTCCAGGCGTTGAGCAACCCGCACAGAGCCGCGCCATAGACGATGGCGCTTACCGGCAGGACGCGCTCGAGGCCGAAGCGATGCGCCAGCGCGCCGCCGGCCGACATGGCGATGAGATAGGCGCCGGTATAGACGGTGAGCAGGATTCCGAACGTCGCGGCGTCGACGCCCGCGCGCGTCAGGATCGCGCCGGAGGCGCCGCCCCACAGTCCGATGCCGACGCCAAGGGCGAAGAACACCGCCGCGACCGCGGCATGCAGCAGCGCGCCGGCGCGTGAGCCGCCACGCGGCGGAATCGCGCTCAAAAGTCGGTCGGCGCGCCGCCTTCCGCCTTGCGGCGGGCGACGAAAGCGGCGAGCGCCTCGAGGCGCTCGGCCTCGAGCGGGGGGGCGACGAAATTGCGCAACCGCTCGGCGACGATACGCTCCGCGGCGTCCAAGGCGGTCGGCGAACCGGCTTCGCGCCAGCTCTCGTAGTTGCGCCAGTCCGAGATCATTGGCGGGAAGAAGGCGGTGCGGTAGCGGCTCTGCGTATGTTCCGCGCCGAAGAAATGGCCGCCGGGGCCGACCTCGCGCATGGCTTCGAGCGCCAGTTCCGCTTCGTCCACCTTGAGCGGCTTCAGGAACTCGGCGACCATCGCCAGGAGGTCGGCGTCGAGCGCCATCTTCTCGAACGAGGCCTGCAGGCCGCCCTCCATCCAGCCGGCGCCATGCATGAGAAAGTTGACCCCGCCCATGATCGCGCCCCAGAGCGAGAACACGCTCTCGTAAGCTGCCTGGGCGTCGAGCGAATTGGCGGCGTTGGTGTTCGACGAACGATAGGGCAGGGCGAGGCGGCGGGCGAGCTGGCCGCCGACGATCGCCGTTTTCATGTATTCGGGCGTGCCGAACGCCGGGGCGCCCGATTTCATGTCGACGTTCGAGGTGAAGCCGCCATAGACGAATGGCGCGCCGGGCCGCACGGCCTGGGTCATGACGAGGCCGGCAAGCGCTTCCGCATGCTGCTGGGCGAGGGCGCCGGCGAGCGTGACCGGGGCCATGGCGCCGGCGAGGGTAAAGGGCGTCAGCACCACCACCTGATTGCGCCGCGCCATCTGGATGATCCCTTCCAGCATCGGCGTATCGAGCCTGAGCGGCGACGACGAGTTGATGACCGTAAACAGCGACGGCTCGCGCTCGAGCGTCTCGTCGTCGATCCCGCGGGCGATCTTCACCATCTCGATGGCGTCCAGATTACGCTCGCGCCCAAGGCTATAGGCGTGGATCGGCTTGTCGGACAAGGTCAGCATGTCGAACAGCGCCTCGAGATGGCGGACGGAAGCGTGAATGTCGATCGGCTCGACCGGATAGCCGCCCCAGAAATGGATCGAATCGAGGCTCTGGCCGA
Organism: uncultured Alphaproteobacteria bacterium; assembly: GCA_963765375.1. GTDB lineage: Bacteria > Pseudomonadota > Alphaproteobacteria > Rhizobiales > Beijerinckiaceae > Roseiarcus. The sequence continues at coordinate 174,337 of CAVXVZ010000003.1, forward strand.
GACGGATGAAGTTCTGGTAGTCGCGCTTATTGCCAGGCCGCCGCCCGCCCGCGCGGTCGAACGAATTGGGTGCGCTCGCCACCGATCCGAACGCGACGTGTCGCCCGCCGATCATCAGATTGCGGGCCGGGTTGCGCGCGTGCAGGGTGAATTCCTTCGGCGCAAGTCCAATGTGCGCCTCGACGAGCGCCGGATCGAATCGAACCCGCCGCGAGGCCGGATCGACGTCGGCGCCGGCGCTCTTGAGCATCGTCCTCGCCTCGTCATGCAGGAAGTCGATGCCGATCTCCTGCAAGACCGTAAGCGCCGCCTGATGAATGGAATCGAGCTCGTCTCGGGAGATGAGCTCGAGCGGGGGGAACGGCGACCGCGGCTGGCCGGCGGGCGCCGCCGCGACCGCGCCGCCGCGCCCGGCCGCGCGCCGGCGACGGGCGCCGCCGCCGCGCCCCATATCCCGCGGCGGCGATTCGGTCGTCATTCATATTCCCCAGAGTCCTGCCGCCCGCGGGCGCGCTCCATGACGGCGCCGATCGCAATCGGTCGCGCGCGCCGTTCTGGCCGCGCCGCTTATACCCGCCTCGCCCCAAATGGCATCTTGCCATGCCAATTCGCGCCAAGGCTTCTCGGAGGCTGCTATTTCGCCGCCCGCAGTTTAGCCGCCTCCGCCGCGGCTGGTTCCGGCTCGGGCGGACGGGCAGCCGCGCCGGCGGAAAATCGGGCGATGAGCCAGGAGCGGAACAGGGCCACCGCCTCGTTGCTCAGGTCCTCGGGATGGGTGGTGAGATAGTAGCCGTAGCCTTCGTCCAGCCAGAGATCGTATGGCCGCACCAGCCGGCCGGCCTTGATCTCCTCGTGGAACAGGAGCGGATCGAGCAGCGCCAACCCGTCGCCCATCATCGCATATTGGGCGGCGAGCTGCTGGGTGTCGAACACGAGGCCGCGATCGACGGCGATATCCGGCCGGCCGATCGAGCGCACGAACATTTCCCAGAAGAAGTGGCGCTGCCGGCCGTCGATCTTGAGATGCAAGAGGTCGCCGGCCGCGATCAGCCGTCCGGGATCGCTGGCGTCGATCCCCTCGATGAGCTTCGGGCTGCACAAGAGCGTCGAGCGCACCATCCACAGGAGATCGTGGATCGCGTCGGTGACCCTCGGCTCGGAATAGACGATGGCGATGTCGATGTCGCCATCCACTTCCGGTCCCGTGGTCGGCTTGGAGACGATCTCGAGCGAGATGCCGGCGTTCTCGGCCCGGAAATCGCGCAGGATGGGAATGGCGAGCCGATGCGCGAACGACGTCGGCAGCGCGACCTTGAGCACCCGCTTCGGCCGGCCCTTCTCCTTGATCACCTCGCCCAGCGCCTGGTCGATCCGATCGAATGACTTCGACACCACCGGGAGGATGTGGCGCCCCGCCTCGGTCAGCACGAGCTGTTGCGGGCGACGTTCGAACAGGGCGACGCCGAGAAAGTTCTCGAGCACGATCACGTGACGGCTCACCGCGCTCTGCGCGACCGTCAGGCTATTGGCGGCGGCGGTGAAGCTGAGATGTTGCCCGGCCGCCTCGAACGCCCTGAGCGCGTTGAGCGGCAACCACCTGCGATCCATTCCTCCTCCGGCCGCACCCCACCCATTTCATTCCGAATGGGCGCGAGCGCGTCAGAGTCGAGTCCATAGCCTATTCATAGGCAGTCCGACAATATGATCACGGGCATGAATCCGCGCATCGTCATCGCGGCCGCCGGCCCTACTTGTATGCGGTCCAGATCGTCTTGAAGTCCATGTACTTGTCGATCGCGTGCGGCGAGCGGTCGCGGCCGAAGCCCGATTGCTTGAAGCCGCCGAACGGCGTCGCCAGCGAGGAGCGGTCGAACGTGTTGACCCAGACGGTGCCGGCCCGAATGGCGCGCGAGAGCCGGTGGGCGGCGTTCATGTCGCGCGTCCACACACCGCGGCGGCGAGTCCGTAGATCGTGTCGTTGGCGAGCTTGACCGCCTCCGCTTCGGTCGCAAACGGGATAACGACCACGACCGGCCCGAAGATCTCCTCCTGCGCAATCCGCATGGCGTTGCTGGCGCCGTCGAGAATGGTCGGCTCGACATAGAATCCGCCCGTCTCGGCAAAAGCCCGTTTTCCCCCGTGGGCGATCCGCGCGCCCTCCTTGACCCCAAGCTCGATATAGCCAAGCACCCGCTCCATGTGGCGCTCTTCGATCAGGGCGCCGAGCTGCGCCCCGGCGTCGAAGGGATGGCCGAGCGGAATCCGCGCCTCCTGCGCCTCCGCAATCTTCCTCACCAGCGCCTCGCGGATCGAGGCGTGGGCGAGCACGCGCGAGCCGGCGTGGCAGGTCTCGCCCTGATTATAGTAGATGCCCCAGGCGATCGCCTCCGCCGCGGCGTCGAGATCGGCGTCAGGCATCACGACATGGGGCGATTTTCCCCCGCATTCGAGCGCGACCCGCTTCATGTTGCTTTGGCCGGCGTAGATGAGCATCAGCTTGCCGACCTCGGTCGAGCCGGTGAAGGCGATCATGTCGACGTCGGCATGGAGCGCGAGCGGCTTCCCCGCCCTTTCGCCGAATCCCGGCACGACATTGAGCACGCCGTCCGGCAGCCCCGCCTCCTTGCCAAGCCGGCCCAAGAGCAGCGCGCCCAGCGGCGACTGCTCGGCTGGCTTGAGCACGACGGAATTGCCCGCGACCAGCGCCGGCCCGAGCTTCCAGGCGGCGATGATGAGCGGATAGTTCCACGGCACGACCGCGCCGACGACGCCGAGCGGCTCTTTCACCACCATCGCCACGTCGTTTGCGCCGACCGGCGCGATTTCGTCGGTGAACTTGTCGGCAAGCTCGGCGTAATACTGGATGCAATTGGCGCAGAACGGGACGTCGACGGCGAGCGCATTGGCGATCGGCTTGCCGACGTCGAGCGTCTCCAGAAGCGCCAGCTCGTCGCCATGTTCGCGGATGAGCTCGGCGAAGCGCAGCAGGACCTTCTTTTTCCTGGCCGGGTCGGCGGCGCGCCAGACGCCGCTCTCGAACGCGCGCCGCGCGGACACGACCGCGCGGTCGATATCGGGCGCGCCGCAATCGGCGACATGAGCAAAGACTTTGCCGTCGATCGGCGACACCTTGGCGAAAGTCGCCCCATCGGCCGCCGCGACATAGGCGCCGTCGATGAAGGCGCGGCCTTCAATCGTGAGCGCCCCGGCGCGGGCGAGCCAGCCTTCGCGGGTTGTCGGACGATCAAGCATGGGTTTTCCGCCTTTTTTGATTGAGGGTTGCGAAATCGCGCGAACCATCGCCTTTGATTCGCCCGGTCGAAACAGGATTTTCCATATGACGCGATGCCGTCTCGGCATGGCTCTGCGCGGAGAGGAGGGCGCCGCTAACGGATGACAACGACTTCGACCCCGACTCTTTTCGAGATCGCGCGCCACTGGCGGTCGGCGGTCCACGCCGGAAGCCGATCCCTCGCCGCGAGCGCGAGGCAAAACCGGTCTCCGAGCGACAGGCCCGCTTCGGCGGTTATCCTGCGGAGACGTCCCGCCATCCAGCCGAGTTCAACGTCGGCATCGATCACTCTCACCGGCAGCGTGGTCAGCATGGCGTCGATTTGATCCGCGGGCAGGCCAGCGTGGGTCAGGTAGGAGACTACCTCGGCAAAATTGACCGCGCTCATCCGAGATCGCCCGATGGCCGCCGCAACCGCCTCGGCTCCGGGTTCCTCGCGGATCATGGCGAGAAGGGCCGAGGCATCCAGCACGATCTCGGGTGTCATTCGCCGCTGTCGGCGCGGCGGCTCGCGAGAAAGGCGTCAACCGAGACATCTGGCTTGTCCGCGAGGTAGCGGCGGGCGATCGCCTGCGCATGGGCGACCGCTTGCGCGACGGTTCGGAGCACGAGGCCGTCGGGCGTCTCCTCCATCAGCAAGTCACCGCCCTCAGACAGCCCAAGCCGCTTTCGGACCTCGGCAGGCAGAACGACTCGTCCGTTGGGCGCGACCTTCAGGTGATAGGTCATGACAGAACCCCGGCAATGCGCAGGAGTTTATTCTGACATATCTCTTCTCTTGTGTCATCAGCGAGTTTCGTGACAGATCGAGAGTGAATCGCCAAGCTGGCTTTGGCAAGCCCTTCCTCTTCGCCTCCCCGCGCACTAAGTAGGCTCCGCCTTCCCTGAAATCCGAGTCCGATGCCTGAACCGAACCCCGTCGCGCGCCGGCGCACCTTCGCGATCATTTCGCACCCGGACGCCGGCAAGACCACGCTGACCGAGAAGATGTTGCTGTTCGGCGGCGCCATTCAGCTCGCCGGCGAAGTGCGCGCCAAGGCCAACCGACGCCAGACGCGCTCCGACTGGATGGGCATCGAGCGCGAGCGCGGCATATCGGTCGTCACCTCGGTGATGACTTTCGAAACCGCCGGCTGCGTCTTCAACCTGCTCGACACCCCCGGCCACGAGGACTTCTCCGAGGATACCTACCGCACGCTGACCGCCGTCGATTCGGCGGTGATGGTGATCGACGCCGCCAAGGGCATCGAAGCGCGCACCCGCAAACTGTTCGAAGTCTGCCGCCTGCGCGACATCCCGATCGTCACCTTCATCAACAAGATGGACCGCGAGACGCGCGATCCGTTCGATCTCATCGACGAGATCGAGAAGACGCTGGCGCTCGACGCCGCGCCACTCAACTGGACCATCGGCCGCGGCCGGTCGCTCGCCGGGGCTTACGACATCCGGCGGAGTTGGCTCACGCCGCTGGGCAAGCACGCTCAGACGCTTGCCGTTAACGGCCCCGACGACCCGCGCGTCGCCGAGCTCCTGCCCGAACACGAGCGCGCCGACGCCATTGACGAGCTCAACCTCGCCGTCGAGGGCCTGAAGGCTTTCGACAAGACAGCCTTCCTCGAAGGCCATATGACCCCGGTCCTCTGGGGCAGCGCGCTCAAGGATTTCGGCGTCAAAGACCTCATCGACTCGCTGGCCGAATTTGCTCCGAGCCCGAGGGCGCAGGCCGCCGCGAGCCGCACGGTCAAGGCGGACGAAGGCAAGATGACCGGCTTCGTCTTCAAGATCCAGGCCAACATGGATCCAAATCATCGCGACCGCATCGCTTTCCTGCGGGTCTGCTCGGGCCAGCTCAAGCGCGGCATGCGGGCGAAGCTCGTGCGAACGGGGAAGCCAGTCACGCTCTCGGCGCCGCAATTCTTCTTCGCCCAGGATCGCTCGCTGGCCGAAGAGGCGTTCGCCGGCGACGTGGTCGGCATTCCCAATCATGGGCTATTGCGCATCGGCGACACCTTGAGCGAAGGCGAGGAGATCGTCTTTCGCGGCGTGCCGAGCTTCGCCCCGGAAATCCTGCGCCGGGTCAAGCTCGCTGACGCGATGAAGGCGAAAAAGCTGCGCGAGGCGCTGCAGCAGATGGCGGAAGAGGGCGTGGTGCAGGTGTTCCTGCCCCATGACGGCGCGGCCGCGATCGTCGGGGTGGTCGGCGCGCTGCAGCTCGACGTGCTGACCGAGCGGCTCGATGCCGAATATGGCCTCCCGGTCACCTTCGAGCCGAGCCGCTTCGAGATCTGCCGCTGGGTCTCGGCTCCGGATAGGGCCGAGCTCGAGAAGTTCGTCGACGCCTATCCGTCCTCGATCGCCTCCGATCTCGACGGCGCGCCGGTGTTCATGGCCTCGAGCGCCTTCAACCTGCGCTACGAGCAGGAGCGCTGGCCGAAGATCGCCTTCGCCGACGTGAAGGTCTATCAGAAGGCGGCGTAAGCGACCGGGCGCCCGCCTGGCGCCCAAGGCCTCGAAGGCGGGAGGAACTTGTGCCGATAGCGCTGGGCGAGGTCGCCGTCCCCACCTTCGGCGTGCCGCTCGATCCTCCCCGCATTCCCGCTTCCGCCTACGAAACGCGCTGCGGCGAGGCCTATGCGAGAGCCGCATGCGATTGGCTCGTCGTCTACGCCGACCGCGAACATCTCGCCAATATAGCGTTCCTTTGCGGCTACGAGCCGCGGTTCGAGGAGGCGCTGCTGCTGCTCGGCCCGCGCGACCGGCGGGTCCTGGTGGTCGGAAACGAGGGCGAGGCCTACGCGCCGCTCGCCGGCCTTCCGGGCATCGAGACGGCGCTCGCGCAGAGCATGAGCCTGATGGGCCAGGACCGCTCGCGCACGCCCGATCTCCCGGCTGTGCTGCGAGACGCAGGCCTGAGACGCGGGCAGACGATCGGCCTCGTCGGGTGGAAATATTTCGAGGCGGCGGAATGGAACGAGCCTTCGCCCGGATTCTTTGTTCCCCACTGTCTCGTCGCGATGCTGAGCCGGATCGCGGGCGGGCCGGAGGTGCTCGCCGAACTCGACGCCCGTGCTGATGCACCCGACGGAGGGCCTTCGCGCGACGATCGACGCCGATCAGATTGCGCTGCACGAGTGGGGCGCCGCGCGCGCTTCGGCCGCGGTCTGGCGCATTGTCACGGGAACGCGGGTCGGCGTCAGCGAATTGCAGGCGGCGAGCGTCATGGGCTACGCCGGCGAGGTTCTGAGCGCCCATATCATGTACGCGACCGGCGACGCGCGCCATGACGTGGTCGGCCTGCGCTCTCCCGGCGGCCGGATCGTGAGCCGCGGCGATGGCGCGGCGACTGCGGTCGGCTTCTGGGGCGGCCTCTCCGCCCGCGCCGGGCTGGTCGCGGAGCATGACGACGCGTTCCTGAAAGTGGCGTCCGCCTATTTCGCGGGCCTCATTGCTTGGTACGAGGCGGCGGACCTCGGCGCGGCTGGCGACGACGTGTTCGCGGCGGTGACGGAAGCGCTGGCTCGAGGCGGCCTGCGCCCGGCCCTCAATCCGGGGCACCTGACTGGCCACGACGAGTGGATCCACACCCCGATCCGCAAGGGCTCGGCCGAGCGCATCGCTTCCGGCATGCCGTTTCAGGTCGACATCATTCCAACCCCCTTGCCGACGGGATGGGCGCTGAATTGCGAGGACGGCGTGGTTTTCGCGGACGCGGCGCTCCGCGCCGAACTGAGCGGCCGTCATCCGGCGGTGTCGGAACGGATCGAAGCGCGGCGCAGGTTCGTTCGCGGCGAGCTTGGAGTAGACATCAGGGATTTCGATCCTGCCCTTGTCGTCCACTCCCTTATGTCTTCCGCCCTTCTGGCTTGCGCCGGGGCGATTGCTGGCGCGGATGTGACCGAGGGGCAGAGTAAACAAAGCCATTGGAAAATTTCAGAGGCCGTCAATGACCGACTCAACTCCTGCCGTGAACCCGCTGCTCGAACCCTGGACCGGGCCGTTCGAGGCGCCGCCGTTCGAGCGCATCGAGCCCCGCCATTTCCGGCCTGCCTTCGACGCCGCGCTCAAGGACGCGCGGCGCGAAATCGACGCCATCGCCGCCGACCCGGCCCCGCCCACCTTCGCCAATACGATCGAGGCGCTCGAGCGCAGCGGCCGCAGCCTCGATCGCGTCGCCGGCGTCTTCTTCAATCTCGCGGGCGCGGCGACCAACGAAGAATTGCAGGCGATCGAGCGCGAGATCGCGCCGGTTCTCGCCCGCCATCGCAACGACACCTATCTGAACGAGGCGCTGTTCAAGCGGATCGACGCCCTGAAGGCCGAAGAGGCCAAGCTCGGGCTTTCGGCCGAACAGTCGCGCGTGCTCGACCGCTATCACCTCAATTTCACCCGCGCCGGCGCGGGCGCGCCGCCTGACGCCAAGGCGCGCCTGGCCGGGATCGGCGAGCGGCTGGCGACGCTCGCCGCCGAGTTCGGGCAGAATGTGCTCGCTGACGAAAAGGCGTGGCTCATGCTGCTTGACGAGGAGGACCTCGAGGGTCTGCCGGATTTCTATCGGGCCAGCGCGGCGCGAATCGCCGCCGAGCGCGGCCATCCCAAGCACTTCGCGGTCACTCTGTCGCGGTCGAGCATCGAGCCGTTCCTGCAATTCTCGGCCCGCCGCGATCTGCGTGAGGCCGCCTTTCGCGCCTGGGCGGCGCGCGGCGAGAACGGCGGGGCGACCGACAACCGCGCGATCGCCGCCGAAATGGTGCGCCTCAGAGCTGAGCGCGCCCACGTGCTCGGCTATGAATCCTACGCTCATTACCGCCTCGCCGATACGATGGCGAAGACGCCGCGCGCCGCGCTCGATCTCCTCGAGTCGGTGTGGGTTCCAGGCGTTTCGACCGCGCTCAAGGAGCAGGAAGCGTTGCAGGAGATCGTCGCTGGCGAGGGCGGCAATTTCAAAGTCGCGCCCTGGGATTGGCGCTACCTGGCCGAGAAGCGGCGCAAGGCCGAGTTCGACTTCGACGAAGGTGAGCTCAAGCCCTATCTGCAGCTCGACCGGATGATCGAGGCGGCCTTCTACACGGCGAGCCGCCTGTTCGGTCTCAGCTTCGAGGAGCGGTTCGACCTCAAGCTCTATGATCCCGACGCTCGCGCCTGGACCGTGAGCGGGCGTGACGGTTCACCCGTCGCCCTCTTCATCGGCGACTATTTTGCGAGGCCGTCGAAACGGAGCGGCGCGTGGATGAGTAATTTCCGCGCACAGCAGAAGCTCGACGGACCCCAATTGCCGATCGTGGTCAACGTGATGAATTTCGCCAAGGGGGCTCAAGACGAGGCCAGCCTGCTCAGCCTCGCCGATGCGCGGACGCTCTTCCATGAATTCGGCCACGCCCTGCACGGAATGCTGTCCGATGTGACCTATCCGCTCATTTCGGGAACCCGCGTCGCCGGCGATTTCGTCGAGTTTCCGTCCCAGCTCTACGAGCATTGGATCAAGGAGCCCGAAATGCTGCGCCGCTTCGCGCTCCACTACAAGACCGGCGAGCCGATGCCGGAGGCGCTGCTCGGCAAGCTTCTTGACGCGCGCCGGTTCAATCAGGGCTGGGCCACGGTCGAATATACGGCTTCCGCGCTGGTCGACCTCAAGCTGCACCTCGATCCGTCGCCTGCGGATGTCGATGTCGTCGCCTTCGAGCGGGAGGAGCTGGCGCGAATCGGCATGCCGGACGCGATCGCCTTGCGTCACCGCGCTCCCCATTTCCAGCACATCTTCTCGGGCGGCTACTCGGCCGCCTATTACAGCTACCTGTGGTCGGAAGTTCTCGACGCCGACGGTTTCGAGGCGTTCGAGGAGGCTGGCGACATCTTCGATGCCGAGGTCGCCCAGCGGCTGCATGACTTCGTCTATGCGGCCGGCGGCATCCGCGACTACGAGGCGGCCTATTTGGGCTTTCGCGGCCGCCCGCCATCGCCTGCGGCGTTGTTCCGCAAGCGAGGCTTCGAGGCCAGCCGCGAGTGAAACGTCAGCCGCTCAGCGCGCCCCGCTGCATTTCCACCAGTCGCCGTCCTCGTGGTAGACGCAGCCGTGGCGCTTCAGCACCGCGCTGAGCCTGTCGCGCAGCTCGCACTGCTTGGCGTCGCCGCTGTTGCACTTTGAATTCGCAACCTGCCAGCCCTGCTCTTGGACCGTCAGAGCGCGCGCCGGGCCGGTGAGGGAAGAGAAGGCGAGCGCCGCCATCAGCGCCGTCGGGATCGCGATGGGTCTCCTCGCGGCGAGGTGCTTCGCCAAATTCCTCGTCATTGAATCCTCCCTCAAGAATGGGCGCTTTCGCTGTACTCGCGGAATGCGTCGCGCGTTCGACCCTGCCAACGGCCTGCGCTCGTGTCGAGTCCTAAGCAGAGATTCTCCGATTGACCAACGGATTGCGAGATCGCTCGTTGTTCAAAGCTTGGACAGCTTGATGGATGGCTCGATCGAGGTCGGCGGCGTCGGTGAAGGTGTAGTGGGCGAGATTGTGCGCTTTGAGATCGTGCCAGACAACCTCGATGTCGTTGAGTTCGGGCGCGTATTTCGGCAGCCACTCGACGGTGAGCCAATGCTTGCGCGCTTCGAGGGCGGCAAGGGCGAGCTTGCTGACGTGGATCGGTCCATTGTCCTCGACCAGCACGACCGGCTTCATGGCTGGTCCGGGTTGGGGGCCGTAGAGACGGTCGAGTTGCTCCAGGTGAGCGATGAAGTCGCTGCTGCGCTTGGTCGGGCTGGTGTGCACGATCAACTGGCGCGTGACATGATCGAGCGAGCCGATCATCGCCACTTTTTTGGCTTGTCCCGGCGCCGGCACGCGCAGATCGGCGCCGCGCTTGGCCCACGCCCGCGCCAAATAAGGGTGCGTCAGGGCCTCGCTCTCGTCGCCATAAAGCAGGACGATGTCGTCGGCCTCGGCTTGGGCCTTGCGCAGTTGAAGGCGCAAGCCCACGCACGCGATCTCGCCGGCGATCTGGCGACCTTTCAAGGTGTGCCGCGGCCGCCGCCAGCGGAAGTTTTTTTTCGCAGCGTCTTGGATAATTGCGACCTGCCGATCCGGACGCCCTCGCGCGCCTCGATCTCGCTGATCAGGCGCGCGATCGTCCAATTGCGCCGGTTGGCGACGGGAGCTTCCAAAAGAGGCGTGACGACGCGCAGCGCCGCCTCGCTCTTCACAGGGGCTGGGCCAGGCGCCACGCTCGCCTTCAGCGCTTCAACGCCGCCGTCGGCGAAATCGCAACGCCACAGCCGAACCGTGTCCTCGCGTACGCCGAAGGCTTCCGCGATGCGCGGGCTGGTCCAGCCCAAAAGCGTCAGCAACATCGCCCGCGCCCGATCCGCCTCGCCACGATCGCGCGAATGCGCCAACGCTCGCAGCGCCGCACGCTGCTCCCCATCCGCCGTTATTGGAGATTTGCCCACCATGCCCCGCCTCCGCGAATCAACGCAAAGACGGAATCACACCTGCCATTCGTTGGCTACACCCGTGGAATCTGCTTAGTCTTATCACATCGCCCGAGCGGCGGCGGCCTTGGCCGCGATCGGCGGCGGCGGTATCGGACGCCGCGAAAGGACCACCGTCATGTCAGCTTCGAATGCGGCGCTGCATATGTTGTGCGGCAAGATAGCTGCCGGGAAATCGACGCTTTGCGCGAGGCTCGGCGACGCCAGGAACACGATCGTGATCACTGAAGATCGCCGGATCGCGAAATTGTATCCGTCGGAGATCAAGGCGCTGAGCGATTGCTTCGAGCGTAGCGAACGGCTGCACGCGACGCTCGCGCGCATGTCATCGGCCTGTTGCGGGCCGGAGTTTCGGTCGTTCTCGACTTTCACGCCAACACCGTGCGCTGGAGGCGGTGGATGCGCGCTCTTTTCGAGGAGGCCGAGGCGTCTCACCAGCTTCACTTCCTCGACGTTTCCGATGAAGTGTGCAGAGCGCGCATGCACGCGCGCGCCGCCTCCGGAGGGGATGGCGTCAGCGACGCTGAATTCGATCATGTCACCAGTTTCTTTGTCCCGCCGGACCCGGACGAGGGCTTCAACGTGATCAGATATGGCGGCGACTCGCCGCATGCGACAAGCGCGCTCGAAACGGGCGATGAGAGCAACTGTTGAGGTCAGAGCCTGGCGACGACCGCCAGCTTGTTGATCTGCCCGTTCTCATAGGCCTTGAGGAAGGCTTCGTAGTCCTTGACCGACACGCAGCCGTTCGAATCGCCGTTGGGGCCGAGCATGAAGGGGTGCGCCAGCAGTCCCGCCCGGCCATAGATGTCTCCCTCCCCGACCGGGTTGAGGCGCAGGGCCTGTACGCCATGGAAGGAACCTTCCCGCAGCGTCAGTTGGTAGATATGCGGCGGCGTCGGGCCGCGGGCTCGCTCGCTGACGTAGCGCGGATTATCCAACGCGTCCCCAAGGCCCGAATGGGCTTCGAGCTTCGTTCCATCCGGCAGATAGACGGTCCGGGCGGAGATGTCATAGACGGCCGTATTTCGGTCGTAGCCGGAAACCGGGGCCGAGGCGCCGAACGGCGACGGGAACGAAAACAGCGGCCCTCTGCCCGCGCCGCGGTTTTCTGTCGCTGCGGAAGCGCTGGAAACCGCAGTGGCGCTCGACACCGTCCTGCTTGCGACGCCGCTTGCCGGCGCCGCTGACGCGACCGTCGGGGTGGGCGGCTGCCCGAGCCCGAACAGTTTCTGGAAGATGCCGCGATTGTCGACGGGAGCCGTGGGGGGAGCTGTCGAGACGCTCGGTTGGGGCGGATGGCGGGAGGGCGTTGGCGCGACGGGCGCGTTGAGTTCCGGCGGGCGAGGCGGCGGCAAAGGCACGCTCTCGCCGATTTCGGGACCCTCGTAAGTCGGCGGAAAGGGCGCGCTCTTGGCTTGAGGGGTCGGGGGAGCGGGAGGAAACGCCTCGAGGCGCGGCAACGGCATCGGCGCGTAAGCAGCGGGCGGAGCGGCTTCGAGGCTCGCCACTTGCGATGAAGGCCGCGCGGGCGCCGCCCGCGTCATTTCGGCCAGTAGATTGGCGTCGATGACAATTTCGCCAAACGGCCTCGACGCGACCGCCGCCGAACGGGTCGACGGCGCGTACCCTGCCACCGGAGCGGTCGGCCCGCGCAGATGCAGCGCGCAGACGCTAACGACCCCGGCCAGCGCCACGGCGGCGGCGCCAGGAAGGACTTTTTGAAGCACGCGTCGAGGGCTATCCCCACCCTCGAACGAAACCTCGTTGAATGTCGCTTCTGTCCCCTGCATCCCTCGCCCTACGCTTACGCTGGTCCACTCGAATCAAATTATCGCGTACGCGTTGAACCATTCTTAACGCAGTCCGCCGCCCTTTGCCAACCCGTGATGGATTTGCCTCGATCGCTCCCGCGCAATCGTTGCTAACCCTTTGAAAAAGCTGAAAACGACAGGGGCGGCTGTTGTTCGGATCCGGCATGGAGCTTGGGCTCGGGCGAGGTCGGCTCGCCATTGGCGGAATGCTGGCTGGGGCTTAAGGAACGCCTGCCGGCGGGACTCCGTGGGCCTCGGCGCGGCTCTGCGCCCGTGCGAGCGCGGCGAGCGTCCGTGCCGTCGGCCGGACGCCCGCGCGCTCCGCGAGCAGCGCCCGCGCCAGGCTCCACTGGCCCGAGCGTTCGGCCGCCGCGATCAGCGTCAGGTTAACGATGTCGCGCTGGGCGTGGCTGCCGCCGATGCGAAACGCTTCGTAGCGGACCGGCAGGATCGCTTCGACGGCCCGGGCGGCGTCGCCGGCCGCGAAGGCGAGCACGCCATCGATGAGTCGCCGGCCGACTTCCGCCGTGACCTGCCGATTGTCGCCCGAGCCCAGGCGCTCGTAGGCGTCGAGCGAATCACGAAAGCGCTTGACGTCGCCCGGATCGGGCGAGCGCGCGGCGGCGAAGGCGCAATGCAGGTCGTTGAAGGCGAGCACGTGGTCGTCGACATGCGCCATCCATTTGCCGGCGACCGGCGCCCAGCGATTCCCCACGTCGACGCCCGCAAGTTCGAGCCGCCAAAGAAGGGCGGCGGCGTCGACGCGGTCGAGCGTCATGTCGTCGGCGAGCTTCGGGGCCGAGAAGCGGTCATAACCGGCGAGGACCTCGTCGAAGCGTCCCTGCTCGATCAGGAACAGCGCCAGATGCCAGCCGTTATGGCCGGCCATGAAATGCGCTTTCGCCCAGTCGGCGTGCGTCGACTTGAGAAAGGCGACGCCCTCGTCCTGGCGGTTCGCGGTCTCCATCACATGGACGAGCGCGTGCGTCGCCCAGGCGTCGCGCGGGTTCCCCGCCAGAGCCGCGCGGCTGAAATCCTCGGCGCGCTGGAGGTCGCCCGTTTCCTCGAGCCCGAAGGCGTAAAGGCCGAGGATGAAGCTTCTGAGCGGATTTCCCCGGTCCCACATTGGCAGGACCCGCGCGGCGCAGTCGCGAATGGCGAGCGACCGGCCGAGAAAGTAATAGGCGTCCTGCGCCAGCCGCAGGGCGAGAGCGTCGGTCGGGTGATCGACGAGTATCGCCTCCCAGCCGACGATCGCCAGCGAGGTCCTGCCTTCCGCCCAGGCGTTGACGGCAGCGAGATGGCGGCGCTCGCGCTCCGAGGCGCGGCGCATCGCAGGTTCGGCCGCGCCCAGCGCCTTGACCACTTCCGGATGGTCGCCGCGAAAGCCGCCGATCATATAGAGAGCGGCGATTGCTGCGCCGCCCAGGGCGAAACCGGGATCGCGCGCCAGCGCCTGCTTGAGAATCCCGACTGGATCGCCGGTCAGGCCATAATAGTCGGCGATCGCCCGATCGAAGGCCGCCGCCGACTCGGGCGCGCCGGCAAGCGTCAGGCCCTGCTGGTCCTTTGCCATTCCTCGGTCCTCTTTCGCTCGCCACCATAGCGTGAGCGAATCGCGGTCGAAACTGTGGGCGCATCGATCGGCGTTTTCGCGGCCATTTGATCGGGCGTCCTCTTTTTGCCTCGCCGGGACGCGCTTAAATGGCAAGAGCACTGGGGCGGCGGCCAAAGGACCGTTTGATGAAGGGCAAGATCATTGTCGCAACCGGCGCGACGTCGGGCATCGGCGAGGCCGCGGTCCTGGAGCTCGCAGGCATGGGCGCCCGGATCGTCATCGTCGCCCGCGACGAGGCTCGCGCGCAGGCGACGATGCTGAAGCTCGAGGCGAAAGCGCCCGGGCTCGGCCATCGCATCCATCTGGCGGATCTCTCGAGCATGGCCGAAACGCGCAAGGCCGGAGCGGCGATCGCCGCCAGCGAGCCGCGCATCGACGTCTTGATCAACAACGCCGGCGCCCTGTTTTCCGAGCGGCGGGCGACGCCCGAAGGCCTCGAGCTGACCTTCGCGCTCAACCACATGGCCTATTTCGTGCTGACCGAGGCGCTGCGCGAGAAGCTCGTCGCCTCGGCCCCGGCGCGAGTTGTCTCGACCTCTTCGACCGCACACCAGGGCGCGAACCTCGACTTCGACGACTTGCAGAGCGCCCACGGATACGGCGGACTCAAGGTTTATGGCCGGTCCAAGCTCGCCAATATCCTGTTCACCCGCGAACTCGCCCGGCGCCTCGCCGGAACGGGAGTGACGGCCAATTGCCTTCATCCCGGAGTCGTCGCGACGCGATTCGGCTCCTCGAGCGGCGGCTTTGCCGGCCTTTTGATCCCTGTCCTCAGGCCATTCTTCCTCAAGCCGGAAAAAGGCGCCGACACAATCGTCTATCTCGCGTCTTCGCCGGAGGTCGCGAACACGACCGGCGCCTATTTCGTCAAGCGGAAGATCGCCGAGCCATCCTCGGCGGCTCGAGACGACGCCGCGGCAAGGAAGCTGTGGGAGGCGAGCGAGGCGCTGGCCGGCGCCCAATCGCCAAAGGAGCGCGCCACCGGCTAGCGGCGCTTTTCATTCCCGCGGCCCTTCGCCTTCGCTGCGCCATGGCGCCACGCCATTTGAGGTTGGCGCTCAATTCATCCGGCGCAAGCGTTGCGAACGTGACCCGCGCCTTGAACGCGCGGCGGTCGAAGTGCGGGTATTCGGCGACGCCCGGAAGCGCGAGCGCGATCCGGCGGAAGTCGGCGACGTCGGTCACTGGCCCCGCCCAGCGCGGGAAGCCCAATTCGCCGCGCCGCCGCCATTGTGCGGACGGCGGCAACGCGGGTACTGTGCCCGACTGGAGGGACGGGCGCGGACCGTGCGCCAACGAGGAGACGCCGAAATGGCCGACACCGGCTTGGACAAGGTCAAGACCGTTCTCAGGGTCACGAGCGGCAATTTCCTCGAAATGTATGACTTCTTTCTGTTCGGCATCTTTGCCCGGGAGATTTCAGACACCTTCTTCCCAAGCGATGATCCCTACGCCTCGCTGATGGCGACGTTCCTCAGCTTCGCCGCCGGATTTGCGATGCGTCCGATCGGCGCGCTGGTGCTCGGACCCTACATCGACCGCATCGGCCGGCGCCAGGGCCTGCTTGTAACGCTGTCGATCATGGCCTGCGGCACGATTCTCATCGCCTTCGTGCCGGGCTATGCGACCATCGGCGTTCTAGCGCCGATCCTGGTGGTGCTAGGGCGACTCTTGCAGGGATTCTCGGCCGGCGTCGAGCTCGGCGGCGTCTCGGTCTATCTGTCGGAGATGGCGACGCCCGGGAACAAGGGCTTCTATGTCAGCTGGCAATCGGCGAGCCAGCAGGTCGCGGTCGTGTTCGCCGCGTTGCTCGGCTATGCGATCGCCAACCTGATGGCGCCCGAAGCGGCCGCTGGCTGGGGCTGGCGCATCCCGTTCTTCATCGGCTGCGCGATCATCCCGATGCTCTACATCCTTCGCCGGTCCCTGCAGGAAACGAAGGAGTTCGCCGCGCGCAAAGTCCATCCGACGACTCGCCAGATTTTCGCCACCCTGGCCGCTGATTGGTATCTCGTGCTCGGCGGCGTCGCGTTGGTGATCATGACCACCGTCTCGTTCTTTCTCATCACCATCTACACGCCGACCTTCGGCCGGCGCGTGCTCAATCTCAGCGAGTCCCAGGTTCTGCTTGCGACGATGGCGATCGCCGTTTCGAATTTCATCTGGCTGCCGATCTCGGGGGCGGTGTCCGACCGCATCGGCCGCAAGCCGATCCTGGTCGGCTTCACGGTTCTCGCGCTTCTCACCGCCTATCCGGCGCTCGTCTGGCTGGTGCGGGACCCGAGTTTCGGCAAGATGCTCACGGTCGAACTGTGGCTGTCGCTGATCTACGCCTGGTACAACGGCGCTATGGTGGTGGCGCTGACCGAGCTGATCCCGGCCTCGGTGCGCACGTCCGGCTTTTCGCTCGCCTACAGCCTGGCGACGACGCTGGGCGGCTCGTCGCTCCTCATCTCGACCTGGCTCATCCAACACACCGGCGACAAAGCCGCGCCCGGATACTGGATGAGCTTCGCCGCCCTCTGCGGCCTGATCGCGACTCTCGCGCTCTATCGCCGGCCCGCTGGCGGCGTCCAGCTGGCGACGGCCGGGGGGTAGGGGGCGGGCGCAACGAAAACAAAGCCGGGCGCAACAAAATCAAAATCCGGCGCAACGGAATCAAAATCCGGCGCAACAAAAACCAAACCCGGCGCAACAAAAACCAAATGACTTTTTTGGCCGTCAATCCAGACTTTTCAATGGCTTAAGTCCAGAACGCGGCCGTTTGCCGTGGCTCTCCTCCCTTGTCGAAAAGAGGCCACGGCCCGAGAGAGCCCGGACATTGCCTCGATCCGTTGAGCGCCCCTCACTGTATAGCAGAGATTTCGGATTATCGCAAGAAATTGTCGCCTGCTCCGCCTGCCGCTCAGGCGCCGAGCTTCTGCTTCAGCCGGTAGGCGAAGGCGACCGCCAGCGCCTGCACCCTGCCCTGCAGAGCCTGCTCCGGCAGCGCCTGATCGGTCGGGCTCGAAAAATATGTCGATACCGCGCGGACGCTGATCGTATGGCCGCCAACCATCGCGACGCCTCTCATCCGATCGGGATCGGCCGGGCCGCCGCCGCCAAGATAAAGCGTGTCGATCCGGACGTTGAGCGGCGCCGCGCCGGGGTCGCCCGGCGCTATGCGCGCCCCAAAGGCCTGGGCGAACGCGCCGGGCAGAGCCTGCTGCGCCCAGCCCGCGGTCGGATTGCCGACGTACGCGACCAGCGGCGAAGTGTCGACATTGATGGCGCCGATCCGCAAACCCGGCGGCGGCGCCGCCCCCGGCTGAACGCCGGCGGTCGGCGTGGTGTTGCAGCCGCTGAGCCCTGCGGCGGCGAAAGCGCCAATACTCGAGAGCGCCGCGCGGCGCGTCAAAACATCTGTCGTCATTAGGAACCTCCCTCGATCAGGCTTGCCCGCTTCGCCGCTTCGCTCGCGTCCTGCGAAACTGACGAACACCGGATCGCCCCGATATATTCTAAGCCCCTCAATAGCAGGGCGGGTAGGGGTAATAGCCGCAGGCCGGCGGCGGCGGCGCGTAGTATGGATAGGCGTAGGGGTGATAATAGGCGCCCGCCGCTGCTGCTCCGACCGCCGCCGCGCCGAGGCCAAGCGCCGCCGCTCCCGCCACTGCGCCGTAATTGGGATGGCCGTACCAGGCGCCATGCCATCCGCCGCCGTAGCCGCCGGCGACGAAGCCTCGGCCGCCATAACCGCGCGCGGCGAACCAGTCGATGAACAGGGACGCGGGTCCCGTCGCTTTCGACAAGCCCCCTTCGAGCACAGTCACCTCGAACGTCAACTTGTCGCCTTCGAGCTTCGGCGATTTCAGGACCACGACGGCGTCCTCAACGGAATCGCCTTCCGCGCTGAGCACCGAAATCGTAGCGTTCGGAGGATTCTTGGCGAAACTGTCGCTTCCCTCATCCCATTCCTTGAGGAAGTGCTTGGTCAGCACATGGCCGGCGGCTCGGTAGGGACGATCGGCGAAGACGATGGAATTCGACCCGACCTCGGTCATCGTCAGAATGTTGCCCTGAAGAGTGGCGCCGCGAGAATTGATGACCGCGAGCGAGGGAATCATGTCCCCCTTGCCCGGCTGGCTCGGCTGGCCGATCGTCTTCTGACCAGGCGCGGCGATCGCGTCCTGGGCCGACGCGGCAAGCGGCGCCGCTAAGAGCGCAACGAAGCCCGCGCATAGGCCGATCATTTTGGCGTTCAACATCGATTGTCTCTCCCGGTCTTGCCGTGGCGCTGGTCCCGGCATTGCCTGTCCTTGGCGGCCGTCCACCCGTTATCAGGCCTGACGCTACGAAACCAGACCGGCGGATTTCGACCGGGGAGCGCCGTGGCCAGTCACCCGTCGCACACGGCGCTGGATTCGACGCGAGATCAATCGCTCGATGTTTCCTGAAATTCGCGCACTTGCGCTGGCGGCGGCTTAACGGGCGCAGCGGTCCAAAGACGAGGCGCTCGGTGGCCGCTGCGCGCAAAAAAGCCGACGTTGGATCCCGCCAGCATCCATCCCATGCTGGCGTGATGTCAGTTCCGCGAATTCTCGAAATCCGCCAGAACGCCCATTGCTTCCGCAATTCGCCGCATGTCTTCTTCTTCAAGCTTGCGCTTCGGCCCGCGCATCACGATGCCCCAGTTGGAGACGTGATCGCGGGTCAGTTGGAGGTCATTCAGAAGCGGTTTGATCGGAGCAGGCTTGGCGTCCGTCAGGTAGTCCACATCGACGCGATACGGATTGAAGTCCATCGCTTGCTCGGCCCGGTAAGGCGCATCCGACGTCACCCGCCCGATTGTCGTGAACGCCTGCACCGTCTCGCCTTCCCCCATGCCTTCGCGCGGGGAGTAGTAGACGATCCAGTCGCCCTTCCTGAGAGACTTCACCGCCATATGCTTGCCGTGCCCGAGCTGTGCGAAGCCGCCATCGCGTCCGCCGCGGGCGTGTTCCGCCGATGCGACACCCATCCAGAACGCCACGGCTCAGGCCGTCTCTTGCACGGTATGCGCGGTGATCGTGTAGCCAAACGGATCCTGGAAGGCGAAATAGCGCCCGAACGGCCCGTCCTTCGGCGGGAAGGCAATCGGCACGTCTCGTGAGGCGAGGTGGTCGTGCAAGGCATCGGCGTCGTCGCAGTCGAACCAGATGGCGATACCATGGCCGAGCATGTCGACGGCATCGAGATCGACCACGGGCGTGCGCACGGCGAAGGGGATCGGCTTCGTGTCGAAAACCACGGCTCCGGGCGGTCCATTCAGGGCCGCAGTCAATCCGACGACCTGCGTGTAGAACGTGCGAGCTGCATCGAGGTCGGCAACCTGGATACCGATGAAGTCGGGTCCGATGAGGCGGGGCATTCCGGTTGTCCTTTCAGGCGGAAGAGATTATTATCAGGTGACTGATATAATATAAGCTACCTGATATGACAAGCCCGAAGACGGCGCCGATCGCCGTAGACCAACCCTTCTTGCCGCACGAAACGCTCGGCTATGCGCTGAAGCGCGCCCAGCAGGCGATGCGCCTGCATATGGACCGGCAGTTGAAGGAGATCGGGTTGAACGCGCCACAATATGCAGTCCTGGCGAGCCTCGAAGACGAACCGGGCGCGTCGAACGCAAGGCTCGCACGGCGGGCGTTTGTGACCCCGCAGACCATGCAAGCCATGCTGGTGAAGCTGGAACAGTCAGGGCTGATCGAGCGCCGCCCTGACACGGAGCATGGACGCATTCAACGAACTGAGCTGACGCAGAAAGGGTGGTCGTCACTGGCGCAAGCACACCTGGCCGCTCAGAAATCGGAACGGCTGGCGCGTGAGGCTTCGACTCCGGATGCCGTCGAGATGCTCACAAGGGTTGCGGAGGCGCTTGCGTAGCTGGGTCGAAAGATGTGTAGACCGAGACTCGGACTCCGGTCCTTGCCAAGGCGCTAGGGTAAGCGCGCTATCCGCCCAATTGCGACGTCCTGCCCGCCATCAGCAATGTCCGCTCAACGTGTGCGCCGTGAGAAGGCGGCGCTTTCCAGTGGGTGCAAGTCCCGCCCGGCCAAACGCTCCAGCCGGAAGCAACCGGAGCAGTCATGGAGGTAACGAAATGTGCGACGACGACGCCCAGCCGCTGCACCGGGGTAGTGGCGGCAGCACGTACACAAGGAAAGCGCACGCAACACGGGAAGCCCCAAAGCGTGGTTAGGTCAGCGATGACACGATCAACCGGACGCCCGTGAGGGACAGGCCGGGCGCTCTGGGGTGGCGGAGAGGTTCGTAGTACCGCGGAAACCGGGTAACTCTGGTGGAGGGAAGGGACCTCAGTTCAAGACAGATGCAGAACGTAGCGAAGGACATGGAGATTGGGAAACCTATCAACTCCGCATGATGTTCAGAAGCTGCCGATGGCGTCGCACGCGAAAGACGGCGTGAGGTCTTGTCCGAGAGCCGGATGCGGGAAATCTGCATGTCCGGTTCGATGAGCGGGGTGTGGAAACGGAGCTACGGTCGAGCCACTAAGGCACCGCCAGACGAAAGGGGCGGAAACAGACATGCTCGGCCTAACGTCACCGCGCCACACTTCGACTCTACCGATCCGCGACGTCTACACGCTCGCTACGAATCTCCGCTTTGGCGAAAACAGGTGAGCCGATCGAGTTTCGACGCTTACCCGCCCTTGCCCCACTGCCCGCGCCACGGCGTCTCGGGCACGGGGGTAAGCGGCGGCTTGCCGTCGGCCCAGTCGAAGATGTTCTCGACCACGCATTCGGCCATCGCCCGGCGGGTCTTGACCGAGGCCGAGCCGACATGGGGCAGGAGCACGGCGTTGGGAAGCGCGATGAGCGCCTCCGGGACGTTCGGCTCGTTCTCGTAGACGTCGAGGCCGGCGGCGAGGATCTTGCCGGTCCTGAGCGCCTCGATCAGCGCGGTTTCGTCGACCAGCGAGCCGCGGGCGATATTGATCAGCACCCCGTCCGGCCCCAGCGCCTCGAGCACTTCGGCATTGACGATATGGCGGGTCGAGGGGCCGCCGGGGGCGACGATAACGAGAATGTCCGAGGCTTTGGCCATCTCGACGAGCGAAGGATAGTAGCGGTAGGCGACGCCGGCTTGCGGATGGCGGCCGTGGTAGACGACGTCGAGCCCGAAGCCGCCGACCCGGGTAGCGATCGCCTTGCCGATCCGCCCGAGGCCGACAATTCCGACCGTCCGGCCTCTCAGCGACGGGGTGAGCGGGTAGGCGCCCTTCGGCCAATTCCCGGCGCGCAGATATCGCTCCGCCTGCGGCAACTGGCGGACCGCCATGATCATGAGGCCGAGCGCGGTGTCGGCGACCTCGTCGTCAAGCACGCCCGGCGTGTTGGAGGCGATGATGCCGAGCCGCGCCGCGGCTTTGGCGTCGATGTTGTCGTAGCCGACGCCGAAGCTCGATATGATCTCGAGGCTCGGGAACCGGCGCATATAAGCTTCGTCGGCCCGCACGTGGCCGGCGAGCGCGATCGCGCGGATGCGCGGCGCCCATTCGGCGAGCCAGACATCGGGGTTGGGCTCGAGCCAGAGGCGATGCAGCGGCAGCCTGGCGCCGATCAGCTCGCCGATCAGCCCCATGCCTTCGACCGGCATCAGAACATCGAGGGACTTCATCGGCCGCGCTCCTTCATTTCCACTTTCGCGCCGCGGCCCGACGTGGCACACGGCCCACCCATGACCAGCCTCGACGGCGCCCCTCAAGCCCGAAGGCGCCCTCGCGTGCGGCGCATCATGCTCAGCGATTTTCGCTCTTACGCCGAGCTTGATCTTGCGATCGAAGGCCGGCTCGTCGTCCTATGCGGCGAGAACGGCGCGGGCAAGACCAATCTCCTCGAAGCGGTGTCGCTGTTCGCGCCCGGGCGCGGCCTGCGCCGGGCGGAGCTGGCCGAATGCGCGCGGGTCGGAGGCGGGGGCGGCTTTGCGTTCTCGGTCGAGATCGAGGAGGACCGCGAGACCCATCAGCTCGGCTCGGGCTGGAAACGTGGCCCCGATGGCGACGAAGCCGAGCGGCTGAATCGGATCGACCGGGCGGCCGTCGCCTCCTCGCGCGCGTTCTGCGACCATGTGCGGATCGTCTGGCTGACGCCGGCGATGGATTCCCTGTTCGCCGGGCCGGCGGCCGAGCGGCGGCGGTTTCTCGACCGGTTCGTGCTCGCGATCGACCCCAATCACGGCGCGCGCGTCGGGCAATTCGAGCGGGCCCTGCGGGGGCGCAACCGGCTCCTGGACGAGGGCGGCCGCAACGGCGCCTGGCTCGACGCGATCGAGCGCGAGGCGGCCGAGCTCGCCGTCGCCGTCGCCGCGGCGCGGCTCGAATGCGTGCGCCGGCTCGAAGCGCTGATCGACGCCGATCGCGACAATTCATCGCCCTTTCCGTGGGCGAAACTCAAGCTCGAAGGCGCGGTCGAGGCGCTGATCGGAAGCGGTCCGGCGCTGGCGGCTGAGGACCGCTATCGGGCGATCCTGCGCGAGAACCGCGGCCGCGACGCCGCCGCCGGGCGCACCCTGGTCGGGCCGCATCTCAGCGACCTCATGGTCTGGCACGGGCCGAAACAGGCGCCGGCGGCGGCGTCCTCGACCGGCGAGCAGAAAGCGCTCATCGTCGGGCTCGCGCTCGCCCACGCGCGCCTGGTCGGCGAGATGTCGGGCATCGCGCCGCTCGCGCTTCTCGACGAGATCGCGGCCCATTTCGACCCGCGCCGCCGCGCCGCGCTGTTCGACGCGCTCGAGCGCCTCGGCGGCCAGGTGTTCCTCACCGGCGCCGACCCGGCGGCGTTCGCCGAGCTTAGAGGCCGGGCGCAGATGTTCGAGGTTTCGGCGGAGACGGGCGTGCGGCCCTCATAGCCCGTCAAAGGACGGGCGTTCTTCCGAACGCCCTAGGCGTGGCCGGCGTCGGAGGATAGCATTCCCTCGTTGACGCCGAGGATCCCGAGCGCGCGATCGTATTTATGGGCGAAATCCGGGTCGAAGATGAGGCCGGGATCGGCGGGGCAGGTGAGCCAGCCGTTGGCGAGGATCTCGCTCTCGAGCTGGCCCGAGGCCCAGCCGGCGTAGCCCAGCGCAAGCACCGCCCGCGCCGGGCCGGTTCCCCTCGCGATCGCGCGCAGGATGTCGAGCGTCGCGGTGAGGCAGACGTGCTCGCCGATCTTGACCGTCGAATCGTTGACGCCGTAGTCGCTCGAATGGAGAACGAAGCCGCGGCCCGTCTCGACCGGCCCGCCGCGCAAGACCCTCACCGCTTCCGCCTTGGGCGGCAGGCGGATCGCCTCGGTTTCGGGCACGATGTCGAGCTGCACCAGGAGCTTGCCGAAATCGATCTCCTCCGCCCGCTGGTTGATCACGATGCCCATGGCCCCGTCATCGCGGTGGGCGCACATGTAGACGACCGAGCGCGCGAACGGGCCCTCCCGAAGCGAGGGCATCGCGATCAGGAACTGTCCTTCCAGACTGGTCGGCGGCGGGGCCTCCACCCGTCTCATGATCGCCTCTGGATTCGCGCAACGGGGATGCTAGTCGAAATTTGCGGCGTGGTATAGGCAGAGGCGCGATGGGCACACGATCATGCGACGAGAAGGCGCGCGCGGGGTTTCTGACGCCCGGGCTCGCCGCCGCGCTCGCCCTTGTTCTCGTCGGCGCGCCGGCGCGCGCCGCCGATTCTTTCTCGACCGACTGGGCGCGGGCCGCGAAGTCTCAGGCCCGGCTCATCGCGGCGGGAGCGGGTCTCGCGGGGTTCGAGATCGCTCTCGCGCCCGGCGCGATCACCTATTGGCGCGATCCCGGCAATTCCGGCCTGCCGCCGACGCTCGATTTTTCCGGTTCCGAGAATGTGGCGAGCGTGGAGATCAAGTTTCCCGCGCCTAAGCGGATCAAGGAGGCCGATGGCGGCGAGGCGTTCGGCTATGACGGCGCCGTCATCTTCCCCTTGCGGGTCAAGCCACGCGACCCGGCGAAGCCGGTCGTGCTTGCGCTCAACGCCGATTTCGCCGTGTGCGAGAAAGTCTGCCTGCCGGCCAAGGCGCGGCTTTCGCTGACCCTTCCGGCCGCCGCGGATTCTCCTTATGCGGGCGCGATCGACGCCGCCCTCGCCGCCGTCCCGCGCCCGGTTCAGCCGAAGGATTTCGGCGCCCTCGAGGCCGTCGGCGCCGACAGCTGGCGCTTCTGCGCGCCGCACGAGGAAGGCCCGCCGCGCGACCTTTTCGTCGAGCCGCCCGAGGGCTGGTGGCTGAAGGTCGCGCCGGTTTCCGGAGCAAGCGGCCAGGACTGCTTCAAGCTCACGCTCGGCGACAAGCCGAAGGACGCGACCCTTCCCGCCATGTTGAGGCTCACGCTCACCGGCGGCGGGGGGCCGGTGGAGACGAAAATCGAGACCCCTGAATTGAAGTAGGAACGCGCGAGCGGTTCGCCCCCCGCTTTACGCGCCGAGCGCCGCTCGTCTAGTCTCCCGCGCGTCCGCGCCCTCCGCGCGAGCCGCCTCTGCACCCAAGGACCTTACCCATGACCATCCAAGTCGGCGAACGCCTGCCCAACGTCAACATACGCCAGGTGACGCCTGACGGGCCGAAGCCGGTCGAGACCAAGGATTATTTCGCCGGCAAGACGGTCGTCCTGTTCGGGCTGCCGGGGGCCTTCACGCCGACCTGCCACAAGAATCACCTGCCGGGCTTCATCGTCAGCGAGGCGGCGTTCAAGTCCAAGGGAGTCGACGCAATTGCGATGACCTCGGTCAACGATCATTTCGTGCTCTCCGCCTGGTCGGATGCGACCGGCGCCAAGGGCCACATCGATTTCCTCGCCGACGGCGCCGGCGTCTTCGCCAAGGCGCTCGGCCTCGACTTTGACGCTTCCGCCGGGGGCCTGGGCGTGCGCTCGAAGCGCTATGCGATGCTGGTCAAAGACGGGGTGGTCGAGGAGCTCAACATCGAGCCCGAGCCCGGCAAGGCGGACGTTTCGAGCGCCGCACATCTGCTGGCGCAGATGAAATAGGGCGGCCGGGTCACCGCAATATCTCGACCATCAGCACCCAGGCGTTGAAGACGACGGCGATAACGCAGGCGACGTCGCCGGCGGCGATCCAGGCGAGGCCGGAGCTCGCGCTGGCCATCAGGAGCGCGCCGCCGACGACGAACGCCAGGCTGTACCCGGCGCTCGTCGCCGCTCGGGCGATCCGTTCGGTCGGCGTCACTTCCTCGCGCTCGCGCCACCAGCGGATCTGGAACACGATCGGCGCGAGGACCATGATGAGGCCGGCGGCGAGAATTTCCATTCCGGCCAGCAGCGAGGGCTGGCCGGGGATGAGGATGAGGCTCGTTGCGGTGATCGCGCCGACCGGTCCGATCAGCGCTTCGCCCGCCCGCCTCGGCAGAGCCGGGTAGGCGAGAATGCGCGAGAGATTGATCGAGATCGCCACCACCACGAAGCCGGTCAGCGCGGCGAGCGCGGCGAGCTCGGCGGCGAAGAAGGTCGACCAATCGGGCGTAAGCGGCATGGCCGGACGTCGTAGGCCGTCGCAAGCGGGGGGTCCAGCTAGCGCATGTTTCCAGTGTGCCCGAGCGAGTATCGCCCGGGCTGCGGCCAGACGGTCAGCCCGTGCGGCATGCCGCCGACGGGAATCGACTTTACCGACCCGTCTTCGGTGTTGAAGGCGTAGATGACGCCGTCGTAGCGGCCCGACAGCCACAGCCATTTGCCGTCGGCGCTTAAGTTGCCCATGTCAGGGCTGCCGCCGCCGGGGATCGTCCAGTTGGCCACGACCTTGCGGCTGGAGAAGTCGATCACCGATACGCTGCCTGGGCCGTTTCGCGCGCCGCCGAGGCTGTGGGTGCCGCGATTGGAGACGTAGAGCTTCGTCCCGTCGCGGCTTGGATAGAGCCCGTGCGCGCCGACGCCGGTCTTGATGAAATCGACCTGCCCGAACGCATCGCCGTCGATCAGCATGACCCCGTCGCCCAGAAGGTCGGCGATGAAGAAGAACTTGCCGTCCGGCGCGACCCGGATGTCCTGCGGCATGTGTCCGGGCGTCAGCGGCAGGGTGTCGGCGAGCGTGTGATGGACGAGATCGATCTTGGCCAGCGAATTGTTGAATTCGCAGGTGAAGATCGCATAGGCGCCGTCCGGCGAAAAATCGGCGTGATTAATGCCGGCGCATTGCGGCGTTGCGATATAGCCCTGCAGCTCCATCGTGTGCGGGTCGCGGAATTCGAGCCGCCGCATCGCCTCGGCGACGACGATCGCCGACTTGCCGTCGGGGGTGAAATAGATGTTGTACGAATCAGGAACGTCGATTTCCTTGCCGACCTTCCCGGTCTTCGGGTCGATCGGGATCACGCCGCCGTGGCCGCCGCTCATGCTGACGTCGGCCGAAACCCACAGCGTCTGGAGATCCCAGGACGGAACGACGTGCTCCGGGCTCGGCGTGGCCTGGAGGCTGTCGATGACCTTGAACGTCTCCGGATCGATCACATCGACCCGGCCGGTGATGAGATTGGGCGAATAGACGCGCGTCGGCTGCCCGGCAACGGCCGGGCTGAACATCCCCGCCCCGGCCCCGGCGTAGACGTTGTGCGGATCGACGGGCGCCGGCATCGAAAGGTTCGCGGGCGGCATGGCGATCGGCTTCTCGGGGCCGAGCTGGTAGGCGGCGAGGGCAATGAAGTCGCTCGCGCTTCGGCCATCTTCGGCGAGGCTGCGGCAGACGTAGGCGCAAGCTGCGCCCGCGGCGCAGGGAGAGGGAATCGTGAACGATCGCGCGTCGCGCAGTCCGAAACCGGCGCCGAGCGCGATCGCGGTCGCCGCGGCTGCGGCGGCGAGGCCGTTGCGAGAACCCATCTTGCCCTGTCCATCGAGCCCGCCTTCCGTTAGGCGATTCGGCTGAGCGGGTCGAAGCGAAAACCATGCGACCGCAAGGATGACTATTCGATGAACGGAACGGAAGCGAGGTTCCCTGCGGCGGCGGCCGCAAGCCGATGGCGCCCGAACGCGCCATCGCTTATGTGAAGGTCATGACCCAGCCACATCGCCCGGCCGGCCCCGGCGACCATGTGTTCCTCGTCGACGGATCGTCGTTTGTTTTCCGCGCCTATTTCCAGTCGATCCGGCAGGATCAGAAATACAACTACCGCTCCGACCGGCTGCCGATGGGCGCGGTGCGCCTGTTTGCGACCAAGATCCTGCAGTTCGTCCGCGACGGCGCGGCGGGGATCAAGCCGACCCATCTCGCGATCATCTTCGACAAGTCCGAGGATTCGTTCCGGCGCGAGATTTATCCACCCTACAAGGCCCACCGCCCCGATCCTCCCGCCGATCTCGTGCCCCAGTTTCCGCTGATGCGCGAAACTGTGCGCGCTTTCGGGATGCTACCGGTCGAACAGGACCGCTACGAGGCCGACGATCTCATCGCGACCTATGCGCGCCAGGCTCGCGAAGCAGGCGCCGATGTTCTTATCGTCTCGGCCGACAAGGACCTGATGCAGCTCATCGAGCCGGGTGTGGCGATGTACGATCCGGCTTCCGGCGATCGCGAGGAGCGGAGCTTCGGTCCGGCGGAAGTTACCGAGTATTTCGGTCTCGGGCCGGAAAAGGTCGTCGACATTCAGGCGCTCGCCGGCAATTCGACCGACAACGTCCCCGGCGCGCCCGGCATCGGCGTCAAGACCGCGGCGCAGCTCATTCTCGAATATGGCGACCTCGAAACGCTGCTTGCGCGGGCGGGCGAGATCAAGCAGCCGAAGCGCCGCGAGGCGCTGACCGACCCGCAGAACGTCGAGCGCATCCGGATCTCGAAGCAGCTGGTCACGCTGGTGCGCGACGTCGCGGTGGAGACGCCGCTCGAAGCCCTTGCGGCGCCTCAGATCGACGGCAAGCGGCTGCTCGCCTTCCTGAAGGCGATGGAGCTTACCACCCTCACCCGCCGGGTCGCCGAAATATGCGGCGTCGAGGCGTCCTCGGTCGAACCGGACCCTCGCTTCGTCGGCGCCGCGGCCTGGCTCAAGCGCGACGGCGGCGCGGCTTTAGCGCCGGAGCCCGAAGCCTCCGCCCCCGCCGCTGCTCCCGAAGCTGCGCCCGCGCCTTCCGCCCGCGGGGCGGTCGCGGAGACCGCGCCCGCCGACCTCGTCCGCGCTCGCGCGGCCGAGGCGCGCTCGCCGATCGACCGCTCAGCTTACGCGACCGTGCGGACGGCGGCGGAGCTCGCCGCCTGGATCGCCCGAGCGCAGGCGGAAGGCGTCGTGGCGGTGGATGCGGAGCTCTCGTCGATCGACCCGATGCGGGCCGAGCTTATCGGCGTGTCGATGGCGGTAAGGCCGGGCGAAGCCTGCTACATCCCGCTCGGGCACCGCGTCGGCGCGGACGACCTGTTCGGCGGAGGCGCGCTCGCCGAGGGGCAGATCAATGAAGCGGAGGCGTTTGCCCTCTTGAAGCCGCTGCTCGAGGCGCCAGGCGTTCTCAAGCTCGGTCACGACGTCAAGTTCGACATGGTGGCGTTTCAGCAGCGGGGGATCGCTCTTCAGCCGTTCGACGACACCTTGCTCATCTCCTATGCCCTCGACGGCGGTCTCACCGGCGACGATCACAGTCTCGACGCGCTCGGCGAGCGGACCCTCGGCCACAAGACGCTCGCGCTCAACGAGGTCGCAGGCTCGGGCCGCAACTTCGTCGGCTTTGCGCGGGTCCCGATCGACCGGGCGTGCGAATACGCGGCCGAGAACGCCGACATTATCCTGCGCCTCTGGCGCGTCCTGAAACCGCGTCTGGCGGCGGAAGCCGTGACAAGCGTCTACGAAAGGCTCGAACGTCCGCTCGTCCAGCCGCTCGGGCGCATGGAGCGGCGAGGAATCACGATCGACCGCGACATGCTGTCGCGCCTTTCGGGCGAATTTGCCCAAGGCATGGGGCGGCTCGAGGACGAGGTGGCCAAGCTCGTCGGCGCGCCGTTCAATCTCGGCTCGCCGAAGCAGCTCGGCGATATCCTGTTCGGCCAGATGGGCCTGCCCGGCGGCAAGAAGACGGCGACCGGCGCCTGGTCGACCACCGCCAGCGTCCTCGAAGACCTCGCCCTGGAAGGTCACGCCCTGCCGGCGCGCGTTCTCGAATGGCGGCAATTGTCGAAACTCAAGTCGACCTACACCGACGCCCTGCCGGGCTTCGTCAATCCCGCGACCGGACGCGTGCATACGTCCTACGCGCTCGCCGCGACGACCACCGGGCGCCTGTCGTCGTCGGAGCCCAACCTGCAGAACATCCCCGTCCGCACCGAGGAGGGCCGCAGAATCCGCCGCGCCTTCATCGCGCCGAAGGGCCGCAAGCTCATCTCGGCCGACTACAGCCAGATTGAGTTGCGCCTGCTCGCTCACATCGCCGACATTCCGGCCTTGAGGCAGGCCTTTGCCGACAAGCTCGACATTCACGCCATGACCGCTTCCGAAATGTTCGGCGTGCCCATTGCTGGCATGCCGGGGGAGATCCGCCGGCGAGCGAAGGCGATCAATTTCGGCATCATCTACGGCATCTCGGCGTTCGGCCTCGCCAACCAGCTCAGCATCGGCCGCGAGGAGGCGGGCGCCTATATCCGGAAATATTTCGAGCGCTTCCCCGGCATCCGCGATTACATGGACGCGACCAAGAAGCTGGCGCGCGCCAACGGCTTCGTCACTACGCTATTCGGCCGCAAATGCCACTATCCGCGCATCAACGCCTCAAACCCTTCGGAGCGGGCGTTCAATGAGCGCGCCGCCATCAACGCGCCGCTCCAGGGCTCGGCGGCCGACATCATCCGTCGCGCAATGACCCACATGGAGGAGGCGCTCGCCCGCGCGGGTTTGAGCGCAATGATGCTGCTCCAAGTCCACGACGAACTGGTGTTCGAGGCGCCGGACGATGAGGTCGAGGCGACGCTGCCGGTGGTGGCCAAAGTCATGGTCGACGCGCCCGAACCCGCGGTCAAGCTGCACGTGCCGCTGCAAGTCGACGCGCGCGCCGCGCAGAACTGGGAGGAGGCGCATTAGCGCTCCTCCGCCGCTGCATGGCCAAGACCGATCCATGACCCGTATCGCCGAGCGCTACCGCGCGCTCGTTCACGACCGCCGGTTCCAGTTCGATCCGGCGCAAGCGGAGCTTGCCGGCAAGCTCGACGCGCTGAGCGCAAAGCTCAAGGACTATCGCGCCGAGCCGAAGCCGAGCGCGTTCGCAAGGCTCATGGGGCTCAAGGCCGCCGAGCCGCCGCGCGGGCTTTACATCCATGGCGCGGTCGGCCGCGGCAAGACGATGCTGATGGACATGTTCTTCGACGCCGCCCCGACGCCGCTCAAGCGCCGGGCGCATTTCCACGCCTTCATGGCCGACGTTCACGCCCGCTTGCATCAATGGCGCCAGGCGCTGAAGCGCGGCGAGGTCGCGGGCGAGGACCCGATCGCCCCGGTCGCGGCGGAGCTCGCGCGCGAGGCCTCGCTCCTGTGCTTCGACGAGTTTTCGGTCAGCGACATCGCCGACGCGATGATCCTGGCCAGATTGTTCACGGCGCTGTTCGCCGCCGGGGTGGTGGTGGCGGCGACGTCGAACGTCGCGCCGGACGATCTTTATAAGGACGGGCTCAATCGCGCCCTGTTCCTGCCCTTCATCGCGCTGGTCGAGGAGCGGCTCGACATCGTCGAGCTCGACGCGCGCACCGATTATCGGCTCGAGAAGCTGAAGCGCGCGCCGGTCTATTACTCGCCCATCGGTCCCAAGGCGGACGCCGCGTTGGATGCGGCGTTCCTGACGCTGACCGGCCATGACAGGGGCGAGCCGCTTGAAATCGAGCTTCTCGGCCGCCATCTCGACGTCCCGCAGGCGATCGACGGCGTCGCGCGGTTCGATTTCGACGCGCTGTGCCGGCGACCGCTCGGCGCGTCCGACTATCTCAAGATCGCCCAGCGCTTTCACACAATCATCATCGACCGCATCCCCGCGCTTGCCGAAACCGAGCGCAATGAGGCCAAGCGGTTCATCATCCTCATCGACGCGCTTTACGACATGCGGGTCAAGCTGATCGCCTCGGCGGCCGGCGAACCGAAGACGCTTTATGCCGGCGCCGACGGCGCGGAGGCGTTCGAGTTCGCCCGCACCGCCTCGCGCCTCTACGAGATGCGCTCGGCGGACTACCTCGCGCTGCCGCACGGGCGCGACAGCGGCTCGCAGGCCGGCGATCTCGGCGGCATCGCCGAGACGTGATCAGGCCAGGCGGGGATAACCGGCCACGACCGCGCCGCGCTCGATCTCGGCCACGCGATCATAGTCGGCCGGACTCGCCGCGCGCGCGCCCTTAAGGCCGAGCGCCGAGCGCGCTTCCGCCAGGTTCGGGTCGGCGAGCGCGGCGAACAGCGCCTCGCGCACCGCGGCGATGGCCGGAGCGCCAAGGCCGGCCGCGGCGATGAAAGGCAGGCCGGGCGAGGTCGCAGTCTCAGCGACGACAGCGACGCGGTCGAGGAGCTCGGGGCGGCCGCGGGCCAGCAGCGCGAAGCTCACGCAGTCGATCGACGCGAGGCCGGCCCGTCCATCGGCGACCGCCGCCACGCTCGCTTCGTGCGAGCCGGTAACGACGATTGCGCGAAAAAAAGGCGCCGCGCCCACGATCGGAGCGATTGCGGCGCGAAACAGATTCATGCCGGTGTTGCTGTCATGAGCGTTGAGCCCGGCCGCGGCGCCGCGAAATTCGGCCAGCGCCCGGCGCGGGTCGGTCGCGCGGCGGATGATGAAGCTTCGATGCGAGGTCCCCTCGCAGCCGGGAAACGCATACTCGGGCGCCGCGATCAGTGCGACCGTGTCTTTGAGCCGAGTCACATAAGGATAGCCGCAGGTCTGGCCGAAGACGAGGCGCGGATCGCGCCAGTGCGCGTCGAGGTCTCCCCCCCGGGTCAGAGCCTTCGGCGCTTCGATTCCGGCCTCATCGAGCCGGGCGGAGATCGCCGCCCATAGCGCGTCGTTGGCCGCGGCGGTCCATGGGAAATCGTACATCGGCAGAACGGCGATCGGCCCCGAGCCGCTCACGCCGCGGGTTCGCCCCAACCCGGGTGAATCGGCTGGTCGTGCGGCTTCACCAGATAGCGCCGCATGACGTCGAAATAGCCGTGATAGACGAGGCCGCCGTTGCGCTCGATCAGCGCGGCCCGATTGAGCCGATAGAATCTTGGCAGCTGATACCAGGGCGCCCGATGGCGCAGATGGTGCGCCGCATGCAGATTGTTGAACAGGAACAACGGCCCCAGAATCCAGGCGCCCTCAACGATCGCGGTCCGGCGCTCCGCTTCAGGCATGGCGCGATGTTCGGCGAACGAGCGCACCATGGCGAGGCTCGCCCCCGGATAGACGAAGCAGGCGACGTAGAGCCAAAAGGGCATCCTTGCGATGACGACGACCCAGATCAGGATCGGCGCGCACTGCAGGAGGTGGCGGCGGAGCCTCACTCGTGCGCCGGGCTTGTCGCGCCAAGCGTCTTGCGCGAGATCGCGGATGAAGCCGCCGATCAAAAGGGCGGGGCCGAGAGCGATGCGCCCGAGGAGCGTCGTCTGGGCGTGCCCGATCGCGCGCCACATCGGCCCCAAGCCGCCCCATCCGCACGCCGTCCAGTAGTAGCTTTCGGGGTCCTCGAGCGGATCGGTGAGATTCTCGTCCCGGTGATGCGCCAGATGGGTCGAGCGGTAGATGGAATAGGGGAGCCAGAGCGACAGCGGCCAGCAGCCGATCGCGTGGTTGACCGCGCGGTTGCGGGTCGGATGGCCGTGAATGGTTTCGTGCTGAAGGTTCAATTGCCAGGCGACGATCCAGGCGCCGATCGCGGTCAGCCCCCACCACGGCAGATCGCGGTGGAAATAGGTGGCCATGAGCCACGACCCGTAGATGACAAACGCGAGCGCCGCCGTTGGCCACTCGATGTGGCGCTTCAGCGGCGGAAGTTCGACGATCTCCACTAGCGGCGCCCCAGCTGACGCACGGCATCACCCGGCCCCGAATCGATAATAGGCCAACTCCTGCGCCCGCAAACATTATTTTACTATTATCCTCTAAATCTATAGACGTAGTAATGTCAAGCTCCCCGCGCTTCTCCATTTATGGCGGCGAGCGCGCCGGGTTCTAGCTCGCAGTACAGCAGCCGGGCGGGATCCACGGGCCCCGGAAGCGAAATGCGACCCTCGGGCGCTCGCTGGAATCCCATGCGGGCGTAGTACGGCTCGTCGCCGACCAGGATGACCAGCTTCCACCCCGCAGCCTTCGCCGCCTCGAGCGACCGCACCACCAGCGCTTCGCCGATGCCCTGGCTGCGGAACACCGGCTCGACAATCAGCGGCCCGAGCAGGAGGGCCGGCGCGCCGGCGACGACAATTGGCGTCATCGCCGAGGCGCCGACCAGGAGCGTGCCGACGCGGGCGACGAAGCTCAAGCCCGGGTCGGCGGCCGTCGTTTCGCGGATGCGGTAAGCGGTGCGGGCGAATCGGCCCGGGCCGAAGACGCGTTCATTGAGCCGTTCGATCGGCTCGGCGTCGTCGTCCGCCGCCGGCTCGAGGATGAGGGAGAGATCGGGCATCGGCGCGGATTTAGCACGTTCGTGAGCGGCCGCGACAAACCGCGGCCTCAGGCCCCCTCAATATTTGGATCACGCCAGGCGCGCTCGAACGGCAGCCGCCAGGCGTGCGGCGCGATCAACTGATAGATCGACTGCGGACCCCAGCTGCCGGGCGAATAGACCTTAACCGGCGGCGGATAGTCGAGCAGCGGCGTCGACACCTCCCAGAGCCGCTCGATGCCGTCCGCCGTGCAGAACAAGGTGTGGTCGCCGCGCATCGCGTCGAGGATGAGGCGCTCGTAAGCCTCGAGCACATCGCGGCCCATTCCCGTTTCGTGCATCGCGAATTGCAGGCTCTGTTTGTTGAGTCGCATCCCCGGACCCGGCTTCTTGCCGTAGAAGGAGAGCGACACCTTCGACTGGTCGGCGAGATCGAAGGTCAGGTGATCCGGCCCTTGCGAGCTGATGCCGGAATCGTTCGGGAACATGCTCTTTGGCGGCTCGCGGAACGCAATCGAGATGATGCGCTGGCCCTCCGCCATCCGCTTGCCCGTCCGAAGGTAGAACGGCACGCCCGCCCAGCGCCAATTGTCGATGAAACATTTGATGGCGATGAAGGTCTCGGTGTCCGATTCGGGATCGACGCCCTCCTCCTTGCGGTAACCGACGAACTGACCGCGCACGGCATGGGCGGGATCGATCGCCATGAGCGATCGGAAGACCTTGTTCTTCTCCTCGCTGATCGGCCCCGGCGCAAGCGAGGTCGGCGGCTCCATCGCCATGAATCCGAGAATCTGGAACAGGTGCGTAACCACCATGTCGCGATAGGCGCCGGTCTGCTCGTAGAAGGCGATGCGGTTGCCGATGTCGAGGGTCTCCGGCACGTCGATCTGAACATGGTCGATGAAATTGCGGTTCCAGATCGGCTCGAACAGGCCGTTGGCGAACCGGAACGCGAGGATGTTCTGCGCCGGCTCCTTGCCGAGGAAGTGGTCGATGCGGAAAATCTGATCCTCGGCGAAGACCTTGTGCAGCGCGTCGTTGAGCGCGATCGCGGTTTCGAGATCGGTGCCGAACGGCTTTTCCATGATGACGCGCGATCCTTTGGCGAGATCGGCCTCGGAGAGCATCTTGACCGCCGACAGCGCGGCGTTCGGCGGCACGCTCATGTAGTGGACGCGCTGAGCCTCCTCGCCGAACGCTTTCTCCGCCTTGTCGACCGCGGCTTTGAGGGTTTCGGCCCCGGCCGCGATGGGCACGTAATCGAGCGTTTCCGCGAAGGCGGGCCATGCCTCCTTGTGCGGCTTGCGGTCGTGTCGGTCGAACGCCGCCTCGCGGGCGATCGCGCGGAAGCCTTCGACGTCGATCGCGTCGAGCGACACGCCGATGATCCTGCATTTCGGAATGAATCCGGTCGAGCAGAGATGAAAAAGCCCCGGCAGCAGCTTCTTGTGCGCCAGATCTCCGGTCGCGCCGAACAGCACTACGATTTGCGGAATTTTGGGGCCGACCCCGACCGGCGCCTTGGCCATTGCGTTCTCCACCCTTCAAATCAGCGTAAGCGAGTTTCTCCGTCCCATGCGACAGAAGCGCGACAAGGCCGCATGAGCTGGCGGGCCGCCGATTTCACCGCCGCAGTCTCAGGCTCGCCCAGCCCTCGAGGTCGATCCGCCCGGCCAGAGTGAACCCCTGCGCCCGCCAGGACGCAAGCACGCTCGGAACATCTGCAAGAATGAGGCCGGAGACGATCGCTTCGCCCTCTGCGCCGATGACCGCGGCGAGCGAGGGCGCCATCAGCCTCAGCGGCCTCGCCAGAATGTTGGCGAAGACGACGTCATAGGGAGCGCCCTCGCGTAAAGCGCGCGCCTCGACCCCGCGCGAGCGAACCGCCCGGCACAGCGCGCCGACGCCATTCAACCGGGCGTTGGCGTTGGCGACTTCGACCGCGATGGAATCAATGTCGCCGAGCCAGACCTTGCGCTTGAGGGCCTTGGCGGCGGCGATGGCGAGCACGCCCGCGCCGCAGCCGACATCGAGGACCGCGTGCGGCCGGCGGCGCTTGAGGAGCCGGTCGAAATGCACAAGGCAGCCGCGCGTGGTGCCGTGATGGCCGGTGCCGAAGGCGAGCCCCGCCTCGATCTCGATCCCGACGTCGTTGGGGGCGACGCGGGCGCGATCGTGGCGCCCATGCACGAGAAAGCGGCCGGCGCGGACCGGCTTGAGGCCGGCGAGCGAATTCGCCACCCAGTCGCGCTTTTCCGTGAGGCCGAAGGTCGCGGAGCGCGCGGTCTCCTCGTCCGACGCGGCGGCGATCAGCGCCCGGATCGCCCCCTCGTCCGGCTCGTGGCCGAAATAGGCCTCCATGAGCCACGCCCTGCCGCCGCCGCGCCAGCGCTCCTCGGTCTCGAAGGCGGTCGAGGCGACTTCGCCCGGCTCGAAGCTCTCCGCGATGAGGTCGGCGACGGCGCGCGCGCGCCGCTCGTCGCTGACGAGGCTGAGTTCATGCGCGGCCATGTTGGGCGGCAGACCTTCGAGCATGGCGGTTGGGGCGGCCTCCGACGAAAATCAATGAAAGCGAAATCGGTCGAATCCGCTTTCTTTTATTTTTCGGAATGAGGGTATTTCAAAGGGTTACCAGCGATTCAAAAGCTTTTTTCCGGCTGTGTCTCAGGATATACCCGATACGTCTAAGGCCATTCCTGCCTACCCATCGCGGCCGCTCCTTTTCGAAGCGGACAGAATAGCACGATTTCTGATTTTCTAAACGACGTTTCACAAAATTTAGATTTCGGCGACGGCCTTTGCCGAGCCGAACCCCATGAGCAGCGCCCGCCTATTTGCAGCGAAGCCCATCAGCCCGAAGCCGAGCAGCAGCATGGCCCAGGGCGCAGGTTCGGGGATCGCCGCGCCGGGGGCCACGCCGAGGACCTCGAATTGCAGGTTTTGTTCGCCAAGACTGTTCCACGACGAGCCATCGGTAGAGGTAAAAGCGGGGACCGAAGACGATCCCTGGCCAAGCCAATTGGGGGAGTTACCGCCGGAAAGGTTGAGCACCAAGAAATAATCAGTTCCGGTTTGCAGCAGGATCGGCGATCCGCTGTTGCTCGCGTTGACAAGGGTAGCGCTTGTCGGGGGCGCGTTCAGGGTTCCGCTCGTCCACAGCGGCGAGCCGGAGAGCGACGAGTAGAGACCCATCGAGAAAGACTGCGCCTCAACGTCAGTGTTCTCGACGAACGCGGCCACGCTGGTGAAATCAAAGTCGCTCGAAGGAGAGAACTCCTCGGCGTAGAACGCGCCGCCAAATCCGCACTTGCAGTTCGACGCGGTGTAGTTGCTGAACACGGTCGCCGCTTGGGTCGAGCGCGCCGTCAGGGCCTGGCAAAGGCCGACCAACGTCACGAGAACAAGAATCGCGCCAAGGGCGCTTGTTTGGGATCGTCCCACGATGGCCTCCTCACCCCCCGCCAGCGTCGCGGAAAAAGTCATACACCAGCTTCGCCGTCGCCGCATTGAGGCCGCGCGTCTTTTCGAGGTGGCGAGGCCCGCGCGGGCGACCGCCTTGGCCGAGCCGAACGCCATGGGCCAGACGCGTCTCGTTTGACGGCGGCCACCGAGCTGCGATATCTACCATGGTAGATATCATTTTTCTATTAGGAACTGCCAATGGTCGCGACAGCCAAACTCTTCATGCATGGGCGCAGTCAGGCCGTTCGCCTACCGAAGGAATTTCGCTTGCCGGGCCGCGAGGTGCGAGTGAGCCGGATCGGCGACAAAGTGATCCTGGAACCGCTCGAAAGATCGCCATTCGACGTAGGGGCGTGGCGCGCGGAGCTGGTCGCCGCCGGCGCGAGAGCGTTCCTGCCCGAGGGGCTGCCTGAAGACGAGCCCATCGCGCGCGACGACGACATTTCGTTCGACTAGTCGCATGTTCTGCCTCGACACCAACGTCGTGATCTTCGCGCTCAACGAGCGCAAGCCGAAAATTGTTGAGCGGCTTGATCGCGAGCTCGGCGCCGGAACCCCGATGATCGTCCCGGCCATTGTCATGTTCGAACTCGAATATGGCTGCGCCAAGAGCAAGCGCCGGGAGCAATCGCGCCGCGCGCTTGAGATTTTCCTGTCGGCGGGCTTCGATCAACCGGCTCTCGACATCGAGGATGCGCGCGAGGCCGGCGAAATCCGCGCCTGGCTCGAATTGCGCGGCGAGCCGATTGGACCCTGCGACACGTTGATCGCCGCGCAAGCGCGCCGACGCGGCGCAACGCTCGTGACCCTCAATACCCGCGAGTTTGAGCGCGTGCCCGGCTTAAGCATCGAGGACTGGGCGGCGTGAGCGGCGGCGCCGTCACCCCCCTCCCGCGTCGCGGAAGAAATCGTACACCAGCTTCGCCGTCGCGGCGTTGAGGCCGGGCGTCTTTTCCAGGTCGGCGAGGCCGGCGCGGGCGACGGCCTTGGCCGAGCCGAACGCGAGCAAGAGCGCCCGCTTGCGCGACGGGCCGATGCCGGGGATCTCGTCGAGCGGGCTTTTGACGAATTCCTTCTTGCGCCGGGCGCGGTGGGCGCCGATCGCGAAGCGGTGGGCTTCGTCGCGCAGGCGCTGGATGAAGAACAAGGCCGGATCGCGTGGGCCAAGCTTGAACGACTCGCGGCCCTCGACGAAGAACGTCTCGCGCCCGGCGTTGCGGTCGGGGCCCTTGGCGATCGCGGCGAGCTTGACCCCCTTGACGCCGAGCACGCTTAAGACCTCGCGCGCCGCCTCGAACTGCCCGCGCCCGCCGTCGATGACGACGAGGTCGGGCGTATCGGGAAACGCGCCGGCCTCGGCCGTCTCGCCCTGCCGCATCAGGCGGGCGAAGCGGCGCGTCAGCACTTCGCGCATCATCGCGTAGTCGTCGCCCGGGGTGAGATCGGCGCTTCTGATGTTGAAGGTGCGGTACTGGTTCTTGACGAAGCCCTCTGGCCCCGCGACCACCATCGCCCCGATCGCGTTGGTCCCCATGATGTGGGAATTGTCATAAGTCTCGATCCGCCGGATCGGATGATCGACGCCGAACGCCTTGGCGAGCGCTTCGATCAGCTTCTCCTGGCTCGCGGCCTCCGCGAGCTTGCGCGACAGCGCCTCGCGGGCGTTGCGCAACGCCGCGTCGACCAGATCCTTCTTTTCGCCCCGCCGCGGCGCGCCGATGGCGATGCGATGGCCGGCCCGCGCGCTCAACACTTCGCCCAAAATCTCTGCGCTCGGCACCGCGTGGCTCAAGAGCACGAGCCGCGGCGCCGGCCGGTCGAGATAGAATTGGGCCAGGAACGCATCGAGCACGTCTTCCGGAGCGAGCGCCCGATCGGCGCGCGGGAAATAGGCGCGGTTGCCCCAATTCTGGTAGGTGCGGAAGAAGAACACTTCGACGCAGAACTGCCCCGCCTCCTCGGTGACCGCGAATACGTCGGCCTCGGGAATCGAGCGAGGGTTGACGCTCTGCTCGCCCTGGATCGCCGACAAGGCGCTGATGCGGTCGCGCAGCCGCGCGGCCTTTTCGAAATCGAGCGCCCCCGCGGCCTCGCTCATTTCGAGGCCAAGGCGGCTCTTGATCGCCCGGCTGCGGCCGGAGAGAAAGTCCCGCGCCTCCGAGACCAGCTTCGCATAGTCGCCGAGTTCGATCTCGCCCGTGCAGGGGGCCGAGCAGCGCTTGATCTGATAGAGCAGGCAGGGCCGGGTCCGGTTGGCGTAAAAGCTGTCCGAGCAGGTGCGCAGAAGGAACGCCCGCTGGAGCGCGTTCAAGGTGCGAAACACCGCGCCGGCGCTGGCGAACGGGCCGAAATAATCGCCCGCGAGCGAGCGCGCGCCTCGATGCTTGATGAGCCGCGCCGCCGGATGCCCGGTGCAGATCAGAATATAGGGGAAGCTCTTGTCGTCGCGCAGCGTCACGTTGTAGCGGGGCTTGAGCTGCTTGATGAGATTGGCCTCGAGCAGCAGCGCCTCGGCGTCCGATTCGGTGGTGACGAACACCATCGAGCGCGTTTGCGCGACCATCCGGGCGATGCGGCTCGGCTGGCGCTCGGGCGCCATGTAGGCGGCGATGCGCTTCTTGATCGAGCGCGCCTTGCCGACGTAGAGCACCTCGCCCTCGGCCCCGATCATCCGGTAGACGCCGGGCCCAAGCGGCGCGTGGCGCCAGAATTCGCGGATTGCTTCGGCGCCGCGGGCAAGCCGCCCCGGCTCGGCCGGCGCTTCGTCGAGCGCGATGTCGAGCGGCGCGGAATCCGGCGCGAGCTCGCGCTCGAGCGCGGCTTCCGCCCGCGCCTCGGCGGCGGGCGCTTCGCCCGGAGGAAAGGTTTTCGCTGCGCCGGTCATTTGTCCGCCTATCTAGGCGCGCGAGCTGGCGTTGTCATTCCCGGCGGACCCAAGGTCCGACCGGGAATCCACCGATGGCGCCTCCCGGCGGCTCGTCTGGATTCCCGATCAGTCGCCGCGCGACCGTCATCACCCGCGCTGGACGTTGCGCGCGTTTGCGGCTAGCTGTTGGCGCGGCCGGCTTAACGGATTGTTAACCTTGGCGGGCGCCGGCGGAGCGGCGGAGTTGGTTGGGCGTGAGTTTGATGATCAGGAATCCGGTCGCGCCGTTCCGCGGGTTCGCCTCGAGCCTGTTGCTGCTCTGGGGATGCGCGACGCTCGGCGGCTGCAACGATGTCGCCTCCGATCCGCCAAGCGCCGACGGGCAGGCGCAGTTCGTGCGCCGCGACGACGCCAACATGGCCGCGGCGACGGTCGCGATCGTCTCGGTCGATGGCGCGCCGGCCGACCTTTCGACTCACTTCAACCAGAGCCTCGATGAAGCGGCCGCCGCGCGCCGGATCGCGGTCGTGAGCTCCGCCAAGGCGCGCTACCTCGTGCGCGGCTATCTCACCGCCACGCCGATCGAGGGCGGAGCGGAGGTCGACCTGGTCTGGGACGTGTTCACGCCAGACAAGAAGCGGGCGCAGCGGCTCAGCGACGCGATCGCGGTCAGGGGCGCAGGGGAAGACGCCTGGGCGACGATCGGCGATGCCGGGCTCGACAGCGTCGCGGCGAAATCCGCCGACGACCTCGCCGCCTATCTCTCCAACACCCCCGAGGCCGCGCCGGCGGCGGCCGCGCTGAGCTACGCCCAATAGGAAAGCTGCGCCCCTCATCCTGAGGCGCCCCGAAGGGGCCTCGAAGGACGCTCCAGAGCGCCCCGCTGGCGCGGCGCTCTGGACCATGCTTCGAGACGCGCCTTTGGCGCTCCTCAGCATGAGGGCGCGAGTTTGTCGGCGGCGGGCGCGGCGCTGAGCTACGCCCAATAGGGCTTTTCTTGTGGACATCCCGCCCGCGGGCCGCCGACGCAACCAGACCGTCATGTTGTTCGCGCGCCGGGCGGCTGCTATGACGCCGCAGCATCCCGATGGGCGCCTTGCGCCCGGGTTTGGAGAACCGGCTTGCTCGGC
Source organism: uncultured Alphaproteobacteria bacterium (assembly GCA_963765375.1). Taxonomy (GTDB): domain Bacteria; phylum Pseudomonadota; class Alphaproteobacteria; order Rhizobiales; family Beijerinckiaceae; genus Roseiarcus. Next base: position 215,572 of record CAVXVZ010000003.1, read on the forward strand.
AAGATGAAGATTTTGGCCGGCAATTCCAACCGGCCGCTCGCCGAGGCGATCGCCGCCTATCTCGGCGAGCCGCTGACCGGCTGCCATGTCCGCCGCTTCGCCGACCTCGAGATCTTCGTCGAAATTCTCGAGAACGTGCGCGGACGCGACACGTTCATCATCCAGTCGACGTCCTATCCGGCGAACGACAACCTGATGGAGTTGCTCATCATGATCGATGCGCTGAGGCGCGCCTCGGCGCAGCGCATCACGGCGGTCGTCCCCTATTTCGGCTACGCCCGGCAGGATCGAAAGCCCGGGCCGCGGTCGCCGATCTCGGCCAAGCTCGTGGCCAATCTCATCACCCGCGCCGGCGCCGACCGCGTGCTCACCGTCGATCTGCACGCCGGCCAGATCCAGGGCTTCTTCGACATCCCGACCGACAACCTGTTCGGCGCGCCGACCATGGTGCGCGACATCCAGGCCCACCACAACGGCAGCAAGAACGTCATGGTCGTGTCTCCCGACGTCGGCGGCGTGGTGCGCGCCCGCGCGCTCGCCAAGCGCCTCGACGCGCCGCTCGCGATCGTCGACAAGCGGCGCGACCGGGCGGGCGAATCGGAGGTAATGAACGTGATCGGCGACGTGCAGGGGCGCAATTGCGTGCTGCTCGACGATATCGTCGATTCCGGCGGCACTCTGGTCAACGCGGCCGACGCCTTGTTGGAGAAGGGCGCGGCCAGCGTCTCGGCCTATATCACCCACGGCGTGCTGTCGGGCGGGGCGGTCGCCCGCGTCGCCGCCTCGAAGCTCACCGAACTCGTGCTCACCGACACGATCCAGCCGACCGAGGCGGTCAGGGTCGCCCGCAACATCCGCGTGGTCTCGATTGCGCCCCTGATCGGCGAGGCGATCGGGCGGATCGCCAAGGAGGAAAGCGTCTCCTCCCTGTTCAACTGACCGGTCGAAGCCGGAGGCGTCCGAACGCCCGCTCGAGAACCCCTATTTTCCACTCTCGACTTGCCGTCACGGCGCGCTTGCGCATAGTCTGAATTCGGCCGTTAGCAAGCGGCCGAATTTGCGCCGGCGTCGATCGACCGAACCGAAGCTTGGACCTTCCGCGTCAATGCTTGACACGTCGGCGCTGGGTATACTTATGCTGACCAACTGGTCAGTTTCGTAAGTTTCGCGGCGTAGCCGGACTTCGGCTCTCGCCTTAACCCGGAGGGTTGAAATGTTCGTTCGCGCTGCTTGTTTCCTGACCACCGCCATTTGCGCGGGCGGCCTCTTCGCCTCCGCGGCTCACGCCGCCGACATCAAGCCTGCCGTGATCTATGACCTCGGCGGCAAGTTCGACAAATCCTTCAACGAGGGCGTGTTCAACGGCGCAACCAAGTTCAGCAAGGAATTCAACGTCCCCTTCCGCGACCTCGAGATCCAGAACGACGCCCAGCGCGAGCAGGTGTTGCGCAAGTTCGCCAAGGACGGCTTCAGCCCGATCATCATGCCCGGATTCGCCTGGGCCACCGCGCTCGGCAAGATCGCCGACGAGTTCCCCAACACCAAGTTCGGCATCATCGACATGGTCGTCGACAAGCCCAACGTGCAGTCGATGGTGTTCAAGGCGGAGGAAGGCTCGTTCCTGGTCGGCGTGATCGCGAACGAAACGTCGAAGACCGGCAAGGTCGGCTTCGTCGGCGGCATGGATATCCCGCTGATCTCGGCGTTCGAATGCGGCTACGCCCAGGGAGTCAAATACGATTCCGGCGGCAAGACCGACGTGATCGCCAACATGACCGGCACCACGCCGGCGGCCTGGAACGATCCGGTCAAGGGCGGCGAATTGGCGAAGTCGCAGATGGACCGCGGCGCCGACATCGTCTACGCCGCCGCCGGCGCAACCGGCCAGGGCGTCCTCAAGGCCGCCGCCGACGGCGGCAAGTTCGGCATCGGCGTCGACTCGAACCAGAACGGGCTCTTCCCCGGTCACGTCTTGACCTCGATGCTGAAGCGCGTCGACGTCGCGACCTACGATTCGTTCAAGGACGCGAAGGATGGGACCTGGAAGGGGGGCGTCCAGGTGTTCGGCCTGAAAAACAACGGCGTGGGCTACGCGGTCGACGACAACAACAAGGCGATCCTGACCGACGCCGCCAAGGCCAAGGCGGAGGCGGCGAAGGCCGACATCATTTCCGGCAAGATTCAGGTTCACGACTACATGTCCGACAACAAGTGCCCGACCTGACGGACGCTACAAAGGGAGCGTTCGCTCACGAGCGTCATGGCCGGGCTTGACCCGGCCATCCACGTCCTTCTATGCGGCCGGCTATTGATCGAAACCCACGAGCGGCAAGTCAACGTTGAAAGGGCCTGCGTCCGCGCTGCGTGGATGGCCGGGTCAAGCCCGGCCATGACGTAGTCGGCAGGATTGGTGGGTGACAACTATGGCCGACAAAGCCCCTCCCGCCATCGAACTGATCGGCATCGACAAGAGCTTCGGCCCGGTTCACGCCAACGATCACGTCAATCTGGTCGTCGAGCGCGGGGTCATCCACGGCATTGTCGGCGAGAACGGGGCCGGCAAGTCGACGCTGATGTCGATTCTCTACGGCTTCTACGAGGCCAACTCCGGCGAGATTCGCATCAACGGCCAGCCGGTGAGGATCCGCTCGTCGCGCGAGGCGATCAGCCACGGCATCGGCATGGTGCATCAGCACTTCATGCTGGTGCCGCCGCTCTCCGTGCTCGAAAACGTCATGCTCGGCGCCGAGGGCGGCCCGCTCCTCGCCGAAGGCGCGGGCTTAATCCGCAAGCGGCTCGGCGAGCTTGGGCGCGAATACGGCCTCGAGGTCAATCCGGATGCGATCGTCGGCGAATTGTCGGTCGGCCTGCAGCAGCGGGTCGAGATCCTGAAAGCGCTGGTGCGCGGCGCGGACATCCTGGTGCTCGACGAGCCGACCGCGGTCCTGACGCCGGCCGAGGCCGACCAGCTGTTCGAAATGCTGCGGGTGCTCAAGGGCGAAAACAAGACGATCATTTTCATCACCCACAAGCTGCGCGAGATCATGAGCCTGACCGACCGCGTGTCGGTGATGCGGCGCGGCGAGATGGTCGCGACCTTCGACACCGCCAAGACCTCGCCGCCGGAGCTTGCCGACGCGATGGTCGGGCGCAAGGTCATTCTCAAGATCGACAAGGGCCCCGCCCATCCGGGCAAGATCGCGCTCGAGGCCCGAAATCTCGTAGTGCGCGACGACCGGGGGGTCGTTCGCGTCGACGGCGTCTCCTTCACGCTTCGGGAGGGCGAAATCCTCGGCGTCGCCGGCGTCGCGGGCAACGGCCAGTCGGAGCTGCTCGAGGCGCTCGCCGGCATGCGCCCGCTCAGCGCCGGAGAAATCCTCCTCGACGGCCAGGTCCTGCCCCCGGTCAAGCGCACCCCGCGGCTCGAGCGCCTGATCGGGATCGGCCATGTGCCCGAGGACCGCCACCGCGTCGGCCTCGTCATGCCATTCGAGGCGTGCGAAAGCGCGATGCTCGGCTTCCATCACGAGCGGGTCTACGGCAAGGGCGCGCTGTTCGACCGCCGGGCGATCATCGCCGATGCCCAGAGGAAAATGAAAGCCTTCGACGTCAGGCCGCCGTCGCCGCTGTTGAAGACCGCCAACTTCTCCGGCGGCAATCAGCAGAAGATCGTGCTGGCGCGCGAGATCGAGCGCAATCCCAGGATCCTGCTGGTCGGGCAACCGACCCGCGGCGTCGACATCGGCGCGATCGAATTCATCCACAAGCGCATCGTCGCCCAGCGCGACGCCGGAAAGGCGCTGCTCCTGGTTTCGGTCGAGCTGGACGAGATCTTCGCCCTTTCCGACCGCATCATCGTCTTATGCGCCGGCCGGGTCACCGGCGAGCGGCGGCCCGAGGACACCAACGCCCAGGACCTCGGCCTCCTGATGGCCGGCGTGAGCGAGCGCGCAGCATGAGCTCCCCGTTGCGGCCCCTGCCCATTTGGGCGGACGTCGCCCTGATCCCGCTCATCAATGTCGCCGCCGCTTTCGTCATTTCCGGCTTCGTCGTGCTGGCGATCGGCGAAAATCCGCTCGAGGCGGTGCAGATCCTCATCACCGGCGCCCTTGGCGATCTCGAAGGAATCGGGTTCACGCTCTATTACGCGACCAGTTTCATCTTCACCGGCCTTGCGGTCGCTATCTGCTTCCACGCCGGGCTGTTCAACATTGGCGTCGAGGGTCAGGCCTATGTCGCGGGCCTGGGCGCGGCGCTTGTGGCGCTCCATCTCGGCTTTCTGCCCGGCTATTCGCTCGTCCTCGTCGCGATCATCGGCGCCGCCCTGTTCGGTGCGGCGTTCGCCTTCATTCCCGGCTATCTTCAGGCCAAACGCGACAGCCACATCGTCATCACGACGATCATGTTCAATTACATCGCCTCGGCCTTGATGGGCTATCTCATCGTCAACGTGATGCGCGAGCCCAGTCAGATGAACCCCGAGACTCCGGGGTTTTCCATCTACGGGCAGGTTCCCCAGTTCCACGAGCTCTTGGCTCCGCTCGGAATCCATTGGCCGGTCACGCCGTTCAACCTGTCGTTCCTGCTCGCGCTCGCCGCCGCTTTCGCCGTCTGGATCGTGATCTGGCGCACCCGGCTCGGCTACGAAATCCGCACCGTCGGCGCCAATGCGACCGCCGCCGTCTACGGCGGCATCTCGCCGGCGCGGGTGACGATCGTCACCACGCTCCTGTCCGGGGCTCTCGCCGGCGGCATGGCGGTCAACGTGATCCTCGGCGAGGAGCATCGGCTCATCCTCGAATATACCGCGGGCTTCGGCTTCGTCGGCATCGCGGTCGCGCTGATGGGGCGCGCCCATCCCGTCGGCATCATCCTCGCCGCGATCCTGTTCGGCATCCTCTACCAGGGCGGCGCCGAGCTCGCGTTCGAAAAGCCGAAGATCAGCCGCGACATGATCGTCGTCATCCAGGGCCTCGTGGTCCTGTTCGCCGGCGCGCTCGAGCACATGTTCCGCCGTCCGGTCGCCGTGCTGCTCGCGCGGCGCACGACCTCCCCGCCGATCTGACAGGGCGGAGCGCGATGGACCTCTTCAACGCGTTCATCGTCGTCTTTGCATCCGGCATCCGGCTCGGCACGCCGTTGATCCTGGCCTGCCTCGCGGGCCTGTGGTCGGAGCGCTCGGGGGTGGTCGATATCGGGCTTGAGGGCAAGATCCTGGTCGGCGCGTTCGGCTCGGCGGCGGTCGCGACCTTCACCGGCAGCGTCTGGCTCGGACTGCTCGCCGGCGTCGTATCGACGATCGCCGTCTCGCTCATCCACGGCTACGCTTCGATCGACCAGCGCGCCAACCAGATCGTCTCCGGCACCGCGATCAACATGGTCGCGGACGGCATGACGGCGCTGATCGGCAACGCGATCTGGTCGCAGGGCGGGCGGACGCCGGAATTGCCGGCCTACGCCCAGTTCCACACGATCGAACTGCCATTCGCCCACTCGTTCGGCGCCGTGCCGATCGTCGGACCGATCTACGAGCGTCTGATCTCGGGCCACGACCTCATCACCTACGCCGCCTTCCTGCTGGTGCCGCTCACCTATTGGGCGCTCTACAGCACCCGGTTCGGACTGCGCCTGCGCGCGGTCGGCGAGAATCCGGCCGCAGTCGACACCGCCGGCATATCGGTGCGGGCGCTGCGCTATGGCGCGGTGATGATCTGCGGCGTTCTCGTCGGCCTCGCCGGCGTCTATCTCGTGCTGTCCCAGGAGGCCTATTTCCAGCCGCACATGAGCGCGGGGCGAGGTTTCATCGCCCTCGCCGCGCTCGTGTTCGCCAAATGGCGTCCGTGGCCGGCGCTGGCGACCTGCCTCCTGTTCGGTTTTCTCGACGCGGTGGCGATCCGCATGCAGGGGGTCGAGTTGCCGGTGATCGGGCCGGTGCCGGTGCAGGCGATCGAGGCGCTGCCCTATATCCTCACCGTCGTCCTGCTGGCGGGCTTCATCGGCAAGGCGATACCGCCCAAGGCATCGGGAATCCCTTATGTTAAAGAGCGCTGACGCGGCGTTCGCGCAATTGTTCGCTGCCGCCAGGGCCGCGCAGGGCAACGCCTATGCGCCCTATTCCAGGTTCAAGGTCGGAGCGGCGCTCATGACGCCGTCGGGCGTGGTCTTTTCAGGCTGCAATGTCGAGAACGCCGCCTATCCGCAAGGATCCTGCGCGGAAGCCGGCGCGATCGCCGCCATGGCGGCGGCGGGCGAGCGGCGGATCGCCGAGATCCTCGTCATCGGCGACGGCGAGGCGCTTTGCACGCCATGCGGCGGCTGCCGGCAGCGCATCCGCGAATTCGCCGACGCTTCCACGCGCGTGCACATCGCCGGGCCGGAGGGCGTGCGGCGGAGCTTCACGCTCGGCGAGCTTCTGCCGGAGTCGTTCGGGCCAGAGCACCTGGTGCATGACTCATCATAGAGAGCCATGGCGGCGAATAGTCAGCTTAGTGACTCGCGGTATAGCTGTGGCAGGCGCGACCGCGGGGGCTGTCGCTTTTTGCGCGCCGAGTCTTGGAGCACTGCAAGGCGGCTTGGCGTGGAAAGAGCCCGTCCCCGGAGCACCCGCTTGTCTGGGCGATGACGGAGGGGGCGTCAACACGGTAACCGTTTGCGAGACCGCGGATCGATTCAGGGATTGGCTTGAGGGTGAGCACCCTCTGGGTTGCCAAACCTTCCAGCATGAGCTGGACCCCGGATTTAGGACCATTGGCTAAGGTGTGAAATGTCCTGCTCTGTCGCAACCGATGGAGCGAGGAATGACGAAGTCACGCAAGAAGTTTGATGCGGCGTTCAAGGCGAAGATTGCGCTTGAGGCGCTGCGGGAGGATGCGACGGTTCCGGAACTGGCGAAGCGGCACGGGGTGCATCCGAACCAGATTTATGCCTGGAAGAAGCAGGTTCTCGACAATGCGGCGATCCTGTTCGCCCGAGGGGCGAGCGGTTCGGGGGATGGCGAGGAGGAGCGCGAGCGCGAGACGGCCAAGCTTTACGCCAAGATCGGCCAACTGACGGTCGAACGGGATTTCTTGGCCAGGAGGCCAGGGCGATGAGCGCGCCCGATCGAAGAGCGATGGTCGAACGGCTTGGCAAGGACCTGTCGGTGCGCCGCCAATGCGTGCTGTTGAGCTTGACGCGCTCGGGGGTCTACCGCTCCAAGCCTGTCGCCGGGGCGGACGATCTGGCGGTGATGCGCCGTATCGACGAACTGCATCTCGAACTTCCGTTCTACGGCTCGCGGCGAATGACCTTCGAACTCAACAAGGAAGGTCGTGGGGTCAACCGCAAGCGAGTGCGGCGGCTGATGCGGGTGATGGGGATCGAGGCGCTGGTTCCGCGCCCTGGCACGAGCAAAGCCGCGCCCGGGCACAAGATATACCCCTACCTGCTGCGCGGCCTGAAGATTGTCGAGACGAACCATGTTTGGGCGGCCGACGTGACCTACATCCCGATGGCGTGCGGCTTCCTCTATCTGGTGGCGATCATCGACTGGGCCAGCCGGGCGGTTCTGGCATGGCGGCTGTCGAACACCAACGATGCGAGTTTCTGCGCGGCGGCGCTGGAGGAGGCGCTGCTTCGGTTCGGAAAGCCGCGGATTTTCAATACCGATCAGGGCTCCACTTTCACCGCCGAGGCTTTCACCAGCAAGCTTGTGACGGCCGGCGTCGAGATTTCGATGGACGGACGCGGCCGCTTCATGGACAACATTTTCATCGAACGGCTGTGGCGCTCGATCAAGTACGAAGAAGTGCATCTGAAAGCCTACGCCGATGGCTGCGAGGCGCGGTCCGGCATCAGTTCCTGGATGACCTTTTACAATTTTCGGCGCCCTCACCAGGCGATGAACAACCAAATGCCGATGGCGGTGTGGCTCGCCGGCATGGACAAAATCGAGGCGGCGGCGAGGGCTGTGGATATGCCGCTTCGCTTGGACAACGCAAACGCGTTGCCCACATACCCACAGCAGAGACAGAAGCAGCAAGAAGCAGCTTGATTCTTGAAGGACAACGGCAGGCCAGATCACACCTTAAATTCAACCCCTCGTGGTCCCACGAATGGGGTCCAGTTCAGCACGACCCGCCAACAATTATCGAGATTGTGACATATGATCCTGTAGCTGACCGCCAAGGGGATGTTGGTCTACCTATTGTCAAAGTGCACATCCCGTCGAGGCAATTTGTTGGGTATCTGCAGCTACTCGCGCTTCATCCAATCGTACCCTCTGGCGCGGTGATCCATTTTAAGAAAGTCGGCAACGAATCGTTTGAATTGTTTCCAATCGAAACAATTGGCGGCGATAAGGAACACGGTACCGATCTCGGCCACGAACTTTCGGCAAAAGTAATCCGGTACGACCCGTCGGCTGATGACAAGTGGGATCTCCACGTCACCATCCTTGATGGACCTCATGCGGGGGAAAGTGGATGGATGCTGTCGTCTGGGGCCGATAGCGATGACGGCAAACCAATGGATCAGTTTGATGGAGCGGTCATCGAGGAGAAACGGCGCTAACCTAGACAGGCAAATTTAGATGTGGCTACGGATCACATCATCGGACCCGAAGGCGTACGCGCCGGTTCACGTTTGGCGAGTTTCTGCCGGAAAGCTTCGGGTCGGAATTCCGAGGCGCAGTCAATGGACCCTAACCCTGACGCGGCAATCGCCGCACTCAAGGCCCATGGCCTCGATTCGCTTCCGCCGCTCGGCATCGTGCTCGGCTCGGGCCTCGGCGCCTTCGCCGGCGAGGCGCGCGACGCGACGGCTGTTTCCTATCTCGACATCCCCGGCTTTCCGGTCCCCACCGTCGAGGGCCACGCCGGGCGGCTGGTGGTCGGCGCGATCGAAGGCCGTCGGGTGGCGCTGTTCCAGGGCCGCGGGCATTATTACGAACGCGGCGACGCGAGCGCGATGCGGGTCGCGATCGATACATTCCGCAAGCTCGGCGGCGAAGCCCTCATGCTCACCAACGCCGCCGGCGGCCTCAACACGGCTTGGGCGCCGCCCTCGCTGGTCGCGATCACCGACCACATCAACTTCTCCGGGACCAATCCGCTGATCGGCCATATCGGCCATGACCGTTTCGTGCCGCTCACCAAAGCCTACGACGAAGCGCTGCGGGCGAGCCTGCACGAAGCGGCGCGGGCAACCGGCGTTACGCTCAACGAGGGCGTCTACATGTGGTTCTCCGGTCCGAGCTTCGAGACCCCGGCCGAGATTCGCGCGGCAAAGATTCTCGGCGCCGATCTCGTCGGCATGTCGACCGTGCCGGAGGTGATCCTGGCGCGGCGCGCGGGCCTGCGCTGCGCCGCCGTCTCGGTCGTCACCAACTACGCCGCCGGTCTTGCCGGCGGCGACCCGAGCCACGAGGAGACGCAGGCCGTCGCGCATGAGGCCGCCGACCGCTTCAAACGCCTTTTGCGCGCCTTCATCCGCGCTTACGCCCCGTCCGCTGCATGATTCTCCCGCAGGAGATTATCCGCGCCAAGCGCGACGGCGAGGCGTTGAGCGCGGGCGAGATCGGCGAATTCATCGCCGGCCTGGTGAGCGGCGCCGTGACCGAGGGGCAAGCCGCCGCCTTCGCCATGGCGGTCTTCTTTCGCGGCATGACGCTCGACGAGCGGGTCGCGCTGACCCGCGCGATGACGCGCTCCGGCGCGAGCCTCGACTGGCGCTCGGAGAACCTGCGGGGTCCGATCCTCGACAAGCACTCGACCGGCGGCGTCGGCGACAACGTCTCGCTGATGCTGGCGCCGATGCTGGCCGCCTGCGGCGCCTTCGTGCCGATGATTTCTGGCCGCGGCCTTGGCCATACCGGCGGCACGCTCGACAAGCTCGATTCGATTCCCGGCTACGTCTCGCAGCCGGACCTCGCGCTGTTCAAGCGGGTGGTCAGGGACGCGGGCTCGGCGATCATCGGCCAGACCGCGGATCTCGCGCCCGCCGACCGGCGCCTCTACGCCATCCGCGACGTCACCGCGACGGTCGAATTGGTCGCGCTCATCACCGCCTCGATCCTGTCGAAGAAGCTCGCCGCCGGGCTGCAAGGATTGGTCATGGACGTCAAGACCGGCTCGGGCGCCTTCATGCCGACCCTGAACGGGGCCCGCGAGCTTGCCGAGAGCATCGCCGCCGTCGCCACCGACGCCGGTCTGCCGACGGTCTCGCTCATCACCGACATGAACGAGCCGCTCGCCAGCGCCGCCGGCAACGCGGTCGAGGTGCGCAACGCCGTCGACTACCTGACCGGCGCGAGCCGCGATCCGCGCCTCGATCGGGTGACGATGGCGCTCGGCGCCGAACTCCTCGCGCTCTCCGGCCTCGCGCCTGACGCCGCCGCCGGCGAAGCGGCCCTGAAGCGCGCGCTTGACAGCGGCGCGGCGGCCGAACGATTCGAGCGCATGGTCGCCGGTCTCGGCGGACCGAAGGATTTCGTCTCGCGCGCGCACGCGCTCCTGCCCCGCGCCCCGGTCCTCGTCGACGCGACGCCTGAGACGCCCGGGTTCGTCGAGGAGATCGACGTACGCGCGATCGGGCTCGCGGTGGTCGAGCTCGGCGGCGGCCGGGCGCGCGCCGCCGATGCGATCGACCCGGCGGTCGGCCTGACCGAGCTCGCCTCGATCGGGACCGAGGTCAACGCCGATCGCCCGCTCGCCCGCGTCCACGGGCGCGACGTCGCTCAGGCCGAGGCGGCGGCGAAGCGCCTTCGCGCCGCCTATCGCCTCGGCGAACCGCCGCTCTCGCCCGCCGACCCGGTGATCGAGCGCATCGCCGGGCGCCCGTGAGCATCCTTCTCGCCGTTTCCGGCTGGGACGCGGCTCCCTGGCGCCGGCGGCTCAAAGCGCTTCTGCCGGCGCATAAGGTCGCGACGCTCGGCGAGCCGTTCGACCGCGCCTCCGTTCGCTACGCTCTCTCCTGGCGCCATCCGCCCGGCGCGCTCGCGAACCTGCCCAACCTCGAGGCGATCTTCTCGCTCGGCGCCGGCGTCGATCATCTGTTCGCCGACCCCGCTCTGCCTGATAAGCCGGTTGTGCGGGTGGTCGATCCCGACCTCACCACGCGGATGAGCGAGTGGGTGGTCATGCACGCGCTCGCGCACTTACGCCAATTGCGCCGCTACGAGCGCCAGCAGCGCGAGCGCGCCTGGGCGGACGACGACGATCAGCCGAAGGCCGCCGAGGTCCAGGTCGGCATGCTCGGCTTGGGCGTGCTGGGCAAGGACGCCGCATTGAAGCTCAGCGCCCTCGGTTTCAAGGTCGCCGGCTGGAGCGCAAGCGAGAAGTCGCTCAACGGCGTCGCCTGCTTCCATGGGCCCGACGGCCGTGAGCGCCTGCTCGCAATGACCGACATGCTCATCGTGCTGCTTCCGCTGACCGAGACCACGCGGGGCGTCATCGACGCTTCGCTCCTCCGTCAGCTCCGACTGGGCGGCCGGCTCGGCGGTCCCGTCCTCATCAACGCCGGGCGCGGCGGCTTGCAGGTCGAAGCCGATATTCTCGCCGCGCTCGATTCCGGGCGCCTCAAGGGCGCCTCGCTCGACGTGTTCGAGCGCGAGCCCTTGCCGGAGGATTCGCGCCTGTGGAGCCACCCCGCCGTCTACGTCAGCCCCCACAACGCCGCCGTCTCGACGCCGGACGCGATCGCCGCGTTCGTCGCCAGCCAGATCGAGGCGCACGAACGCGGCGAGCCGCTGCGCTGCCTCGTCGACCGGCGACGCGGATATTGAGGCGGGTGCCAATAAGCTTTCCGAACTCGGGCGCTCGTCATGACCGGGCTTGTCCCGGTCATCCACGCGGGTCGGCCGGCGCTTGCGCTCACGCACGGTGATGACGAATTAAGCGACGCCGTTTCCCTCGCCAAATCCGCCATTCGCCAATATTCAAGAATCCCGCTACCTTTCGAAGTAGGCGAGATCGTCGGGCATCGCGTCGGCACAAAAACGGACCACGCTTTAGGGGAGGCAATCCATGCTCTGGGGAATCGATCCGCTGCTGGATGCGGACCTGCTTTACGCCTTGCGGCGGATGGGGCACGGCGACGAGATCGCGGTCGTCGACACCAACTACCCCGCCGCCTCGACCGCGATGTCGACGGTCACCGGCGAGCCGCTGCTCATGGCCGGCGTCTCCGCCGCCCGCGCCGTCGAGGCGATCCTGTCGGTGATGCCGCTCGACACGTTCGTGCCGGACCCCGCGGGGCGGATGGAAGTGGTCGGCGATCCTGACGCCATCCCGCCGGTGCAGCGCGAAGTGCAGGCCGTGCTCGACCGCGCCGCGGGCAAGCATGTGCCGCTGCAAGGCATCGAGCGCTTCGACTTCTACGAGCGGGCCAAGAACGCCTTCGTCATCCTCGTCACCGGCGAACGCCGCTTCTACGGCGACTTCATCTTCAAGAAAGGCGTTGTGCCGCCGGAGTGAACACCCCTCTCCCACCGGGAGAGGGGCAGGGGTGAGGGGACCGACGTATGCCGAATGAGCGCCGCGAGTTCGCGCGCGCCTTGCGAAAGCAGGCAACGAAGGCCGAAGAACATTCAGACTGCCGGGCGCAGCGCGGTCATCGAAACCTTCGGAGTTCGGGTCCTGCGTTTCGCCAATGCCGAGGTCTGCGACGGCCTCGGTTCCGTTCTGGCGCGAATTCGCGCGCAGTTGCGCCTGCCCTTCGACTGAGCCGCCGAACCCCCACCACTGCCCCTCTCCCGTCGGGAGAGGGGTTTCATCGCGCCTTTAAACCAAGAGATCGGCGATCACCGCATCGGCCTGGCGGCTCGGTATGAGGAAGCCGGCCATGGCGCTCATGGCGCGCGAGGCTTCAAGAGAAAGTCACGCAGGAAAGCCTCGTTCACGTTGGGTCAGGCGGCGCGGCGCGAGCGCCTGAGCCTACCCCCAGCGCCTTGAGAACCCCCGGCAGCGCCTCCGGCAGGTCCTCGGCGATGAGGCCCTCCCCGAGCGCCCGTCCGCAGGCGCCGTGCAGCCAGACGGCGGCGGAGGCGGCTTCGAACGGCGCCATCCCCTGGGCGGCGAGGCCGGAGACAAGGCCCGAGAGCACGTCGCCGGAGCCGGCGGTGGCGAGCCACGGCGGCAGGTCGAAGCCGATCGTCGCGCGGCCGTCGGGCGCGGCGACCACGGTGTCGGCGCCCTTGATGAGCACGACCGCGCCCATGAAGCGCGCGGCGAGGCGGGCGCGGGTGAGCTTGTCGTCGTCGAGCCTGACGCCGGGCGCGCCCTCGAAGAGCCGCGCGAACTCGCCCTCGTGCGGGGTCATGACAGCCGCATGGCCGCCACGAGCGATGAGCCGCCCGAGGCGCGCCGCGTCGCCGGCGAAGCTCGTCAGCGCGTCGGCGTCGAGCACGACCGTTCGCCGCTCGGCGGGCCTCGTCAGCGCCGCCTCGACGAGCTTGCGCAACGCCGCACCGACGCCCGCGCCGGGGCCGAGCGTGATCGCGCGCCTTCGCTCGTCGGCGAGCAGCGCCTCGAATTCGCTCGTGTTCGCGAACGGCGCGACCATTACCGCGGTCAGATGCGCGGCGTTGACGGCGACTGCGTCGGGCGGGCTCGCGAGGGTGACGATGCCGGCGCCCGAGCGCAGCGCCGCGCGCGCGGCGAGCCGGGCGGCCCCGGTCCGGTGGGCGGCGCCGCTGAGAACGAGAACCGCGCCGCGGGCGTATTTGTGGCTTTCGGCGCTCACGTGCGGCAGCGCCTCGCGCCAGACGGCGGGCGCGTTGACGAAGACCTGGGGCGCGATGCGTTTCAGCGCCGCCTCGGGGATGCCGATGTCGGCGAGCCGGATCGCGCCGCTAAGCGCGCGACCGGGCATGAGCAGGTGGCCGGGCTTGAGCCGGAAGAAGGTGACGCTCGCGCCCGCCTCGACCGCGACGCCGCGCACCTTGCCGGTTCCTCCGTCGAGGCCGGAGGGGACGTCGACCGCGAGCACCCGCCCGCCGGCGCGGGCGAAAGCATTGACGCGCTCGATGATCGTTTTCGCAGGCCCATCGATGTCGCGCGCGAGGCCGGCGCCGAACAGGGCGTCGATGACGCAATCGGCGCCGCCCGGATCGAGCGCCGCGGCGTCGACGACCCGCCCCTGATAGCGCGAGGCGGCGAGCGCCGGATCGCCTTTCAGCGCTTCGCGCTCGCCCAGGAGCCCGAGCTCGACCGGGTAGCCGCGCTCAGCCAGAAGGCGCGCGGCGACGAAGCCGTCGCCGCCATTGCCGCCCGGGCCGCAGAGGACGACGATCCGCCCGCGCGACCTGGCCAACCGCGCCGCTTCGTCGGCGACCGCCAGGCCGGCCCGCTCCATGAGCGCGATGCCAGGCGTTCCGGCGGCGACGGCGAAGCGGTCAGCCTCGCTCATTTCGGCCGGGGTCAGAAGCTCGGGGCGCGCCTTAAGATCGAGCATGGCGGCGACGGTGCTCGCCCCCGCGGCCCGGCGCAAGCGGCAAAAACACGCTTTCCATCGCCCGCGATTTTGCTATATCCCGCCCGGCGCTGATCCCCGATAGCTCAGCTGGTAGAGCATTCGACTGTTAATCGAATGGTCGCAGGTTCGAGTCCTGCTCGGGGAGCCAATTAAATCAAGCAGTTAAGTCAGACTCAACCAGTCGCAAAATCCAAATTCCCTCTTCGGGACAACGTTCAGGACAACATTGGGACTTTTTCGCTTGATGGGTCGCGAGGAGAGCCCTCGGAAGCCAACATGCTGAAGCCACGGTCAAGATCACGTCGGCGAACCGTCAAATTTAGCTCGTTGCTCGATCGAGCGCCTATGCCATGGCCGAACGGCCATCGGCTGCTCAAGCCGGCGGCCGACTGGGCGAGCGCTGCGAGAATTCGTCCCGGACGAATTTTCGCGGAGCGCCCTCATTTGGAGCGGATACATCGCGGCCGGAGCAACGCTGATTAAAGAGGTGCAACGCCAGCCGCACAACCGGAATTTGCTCTTGTACCCGATACTGTTCAACTATCGACACGGCCTCGAATTCGGCGATGAAATGGACGGTAGAACTCTACGGCTGGCGGAATGGCATCCGGCTTGATCAAAAGGACCATGATCTTTGGGCGCTATGGAAAAAGTGCAAGCTGATCCTTGAGCCGACAGGGCCGCCTAAGGACGAAGCGCTCATAGTCGTCGAGCAAATAGTGAAAGACTTTCACGACATCGATGAGGGCGGCTTTTCATTTCGATACGCGAAGAACAAGAACGGAGACTTCAAACTCGATTGCCGGAACATTTGATTGACCTTCAGAATTTGAGGCAGGTAATGGAGGCGGTCGATAATTTCTTTAGCGGCGCAGACGGGCTGTTGTCGGCATCAAGCCCATAATCGCCCTATATGTGGCGGGCGTCCTCTGGCCTCACCCCTTCGCCAGCCTCAGGATCACGTCGCTGTTGCTCTCGCCCCGACCGCGCATGGCCGCAAGTTGCTCTTCGGGGTTCGCCGCTTCATGGGGCCTACTACCTGGCCGAAGAGCCATCAGGCGGCCCGCTGTGCCGCCGCCAGCGGGCTTACCTGTGGCTTGGCGGGGCGTGAGGGGGTAAGGGGATTGGCGGGCGCGTCCAGCGCGGCAGGACAGAATTCGTCCCTGAGGCCGACTCGCCTCAACGGCCCGCCCCGAGCGAAAGGTAGGTAGACCGATGGTGCGCGTGATCATCTCAGTTCGTGAGCTAGGCGGCCTGAAGCCAGAGTATTCGCTCGAATTTGGACTGCCAGCGGTTCCTGCCGTTGGATCTTATATTTCGATCCAGCGACCAGATGCGCCCGAGCCTTATGGTGAAGACCTAGTTGTTCGTCACGTGTGGTGGCGGTTGAAGCATCCGGACACGGGGGATGGGACGACGGAAATAGAGATGACGATGGGGTCGTTGACCGAGATATTCGTTGAATGCGATACGGCCATCGGTCCCTATTCGAGCGAACAGTGGCGCAAGAGGGCAGAGGTAGCCAAGGCGAAAGGCCTCGTTGTAGAGCAAATCCAGGTTGACCGACGCTTAACTTGAGACCCGGATGATGGGCCCCGGCGAGTCCCACAGCGACGTGATCCTGAGGGTGACGAAGGCGGCTCACTCATATAGCGGGGCTGGGGGGGCCGTTGAGCGAGTCTCGGGCCACGTCGAGCTTAGGATTTCATGCTTTGATTTCGTCTGGTCCGTCCCTATGGGATGCAAATCAAGTCGTTTAGCGCTGCCTCAAACGCTTTGGACGAAGTGCCCTCAAAAATCAAAGGGGGTTACGTAGGGTCGCATTAGCTCGACGAACTCGGCTTCAGTCAGTCGACCTTCCAGCACCAAGCCGATCACTTTTCCCATGAGTTCACTATTGGAACACGAGAGGATATAACCGTTGCGCTCCAGGAAAAACACCGCGCTCAGGAAGCCGGTTCGCTTGTTCCCCTGTGCAAAGGCATGGTTTCGAGCGATCCCGAACATGAGGATCGTGGCGAGGTCGAACACGTCCTCTTGCTGAGAATAGAGGTAGTGATTGACCGGCTTATCCATAGCGCTTTCCAGCAAAGCGCGGTCACGGAGCAGGAACGGCTCTCCTGTCTCCGTGACGATGTCTCTGTTTGTATCTATTACTACCTCGATGGGTAGCCAAACAGGCTCATTCACCTAGCGAGATAAGCTAGAGTCTTGGAAAATCTATTTTTGGCGTGCTCTCGCATTTCCTCGTACGAACGAGGATTTTTAACGGGTCGCGCCTTCAAAGGGAACGCACTACCGGCGGTCTCGTTGGAGCGCCCGTGAGGCTCCGTGACGAAGTCGAGTTTGGGGGCGGCGTTCATTTCACCCCTCCTATGGGTGATGGGCTGTTGCCCAGATGGTGAACCTTATCGCATCCGACAAGTTTGACTGTCAAATTACTCTCGAGGGTAATCGTTCCCGATGGACTGACCCTATTCAGTCCCCGGCCCTCCTTGAGGCGCACGCCACGCTGCGCGGAGCCGACTTGCTCGGCGATGGTCGAAGCACCGGCTTTCGGTGTGAGCCGGTGATCGCCGCCGCCCTTGTTGACTGGCGCTCGTTTCAGCTCCTCGCCGATCCGATGGCGGCCGAGCGAGCGCCGAGCACACCCTTCGACATAAGCATGCTCGCCAGCGCCTCGATCATGCGCCAGCGGGATGCGACGAGGGAAGTCCGCGCGCAATTCCAGATAGCCCAGATGGCCGGCGGCCAGATCCTTGTCGCCGCCGTTCAAGGCGAGCGCGAGATCCTCCGCCATCTCTCGATCGCTCCGCGCGAGCGACGGCGAGGCGTCCGGATTGAAACGCCGCTCGGCAGCCGCTCCCGCCAAGCAGACAATGATTGCTTCCTCGCCGCCCTTGCGGGTCGCACTGTCTGCGCCCGCCGCCGCGACGTTGGGGTCGAAGCGGTCTTCGGCGCGGTAGAGCACCCGCCCCCGACTGCCGTCCGCTGGAATGATGCTCGCGCTCACCGGCTCGAAGCCAAGCTCGACTGCGGCGACCGCATGTCCGGCTTCGTGAAAAGCGATCGCAGCCAGCGGGCTGGGCGACGCACCCTGGGCCTGGGCGTCATCATCAGCGTTCGCGAGCGGCTGGCCGTTCTTGGCGACGATCGTCAGCGCCTTCGGGTCGAAGATCACATAATTGCGCGTGCCCTCGCCCTTGGCGCGTGATCCTTGGTCGAGATAGCGCACGCCTTCGATCCCGTGAGCCAGCATTGTTTGCTGGCCGCTGGAGCCAGGCAGCTGCTCAAGGACGTTCTGCGGCGTCTTGGCGTCAACGCCGGCCGACGCTAGCGATTGGAGCGCCGTCTTCACTGCCGGGAGCTGCGCATCAAGTGGCCTATCCCAATCCAAGAGCCGTGACGGATCGACGTTGGCTTGAACCTTGTAGATGTTGCTTTCGCCGCTTGCCGCCTCGCCCTTCATCTCATCCGCATAGAACTCTGCGACAGCAGGATTTTCGGCGAGATACACTCCGTCGCCATACCGCTCATTGCCCTCGCCCGACCCGAGACGATTGGGGTTGAACGACGTGAAGTCGTAGGGAGAACCGTGGTAGGCGATGATCACTTTTCTTGATCCCCACGGGGCGTGATGCCCATGAACTCCGCCACCCTGATCGCGGCCGCCTCAGCCTCTTCCAGCGTCATGATCTGGACGTCATCGATGTTGTCGAAGTCGATCCCCGACAGTTCTCGCGCTTGGGCGTATGCCTCTTCGAAGGCTTGACCGAGATCATCGGGACCGTCCGACATTTTTCATCACTCCATCATCATCAGGCCAAGCCGAAGTCATTGCGGATCGCATACTTCGTGTTCTTCAGCATCTCTTGAATGACAGGGTCTGCCTTCGGCTTGGCCGGCGCGCCATGGAAGGCGATCGAGCCGACGGTCACGCTCGATGAAACCGTCTGCGGTGCGCGAGGTGACGGGAAGCTGGAGGCTGCGACCTTGGCACCGCTCTGAATGTTCAGGCCTGCATGCGGCCCTCCGGATGATGGTGCCGAAGTGCCATTCCACCAGCCCTGAAATGAGCCTGGCCTGGCCGGCTGCCTGAACGACGGATCCGGTGGCTTGGATGGAGCGGCGGTAGCGGCCGCGCTCTTCGCCCGGGCGCGGATCGACGGATCGTTAATCCCCGTGGCCTGGGCCGGCCAGCCAGGCTCACTCGTCAGGGCTGGTAGGGGTATGGTGGCCTGAGGCGCTGAGGCCTGTCCTGGGCCTCCTGAGGGCCGATGCGGCTGTGCTGTTGGGCCGGTCGTGGCCGTGGGGGCTGTGGGAGCGGTCTGGCCGGCCTTGGAGGTGCCGCCAGAAGCCCACGCCTTAACGCCACTCCAGATGTCACCGGCCTCCTTGGCGACCGTGGCGACGACCCCGCCGCTTCCGGTAGTCGACGTTGGCGTCGGGGAAGCTGATGACGTTCCGCCACTGCTGCCGCCGCCGGACAGCCCATGCCAGAGCTTCTCCCACCAAGACTCCTCCTGGGCAGCGCCAGAGCTAATGATCTTGGCGGGGATAGGATTGCCTGGGTCGATCGGCCGGCCCATGATCGTCAGGTCTTTGCCGCCGCCAAGAGTTCGGAACATCACGAAGCCGCCCCGTGGCCTCACCTTCGTCCTTCTTCGAGGGAATGAGATCGTAAATGCGCTGGAGCGGGCCAGCAATCCAGTCTTTGAGCCAGCTCTCGATATGGCTGATGCGATCCTGCAGCTGCTTGATCGCATCGCCGACCGCCTTGGGGACATCAGCGCTCTCGCCGCCATGAGCTGCTTTCCACTCATCGCTGAGCTGCCCGCCATGAGCGGCGCGATCGGCCCATTCGCTGTAGGCGGCCCATGCGGCTATCGCCGTAGCTGTGCCGACCAGCGATGTGAGCGGATTGGCGATGGCGGCCCCGGCAACCCATTTGCCGACCCTGACGCCCCCGAGGATAAGCGAGATCGTCTGAAGGACCCCGGCCAGATGTAGGAGTTGTGCGGACAGGAGCACGATCCCGAGAACCTCGGCCGTCCTCCGCCATTCCATGAGCACCGCGACAATCCGTTCGATCCCCTTCCAGGTCTTCTCGACCCAGCCCCCGATCTGATCCCAATTGATGTTTGCCTTGAGCCACTCGGACAGCTCATGCATCCGATCGAAGATCTCGGACTTGCCCTTTATCACCTGTTCGGACGTCAGCCATTCGCTGAACTGATTGAGGATTGCGGTTAGGGCTGTCTGCACTGGCACCAGCGCATCGCGCGTAAGCGACTTGATCGCGTCGCTTGCCTTCGACCAAGCCTCCCAGAGCTTTGTCGAAGCATCGATCTGGCGCTGGGTGAAAGCGTCCAAGCCGCTCTCATCGATCTGCTTGTTGAGCTGAGGACCAGAAATGTCCTGGCGAAGACCAGTGTCGAGCCCAAGGTCATGCAGGAGCGTCGACTGAGCTGCGAGATTGTCTTTGTAGATCCCGTGCCAGCCTGTCGGACCGCCAGCACGCGCGAGCTTCAGAGCTTCAATGACATCGCCGTGGGCGGACGCCATCAGGGCGGACAGACCTCCGGTCTCGATATCTCCCCACTTGGCGTCTTCACCAAGGCCGCGCTCCAGGCGATCATATTGCTGGCGTAACGACGAAAGAGCCGAACCAGCCTTCTCACTCGATCCGCCAAGCACCTCGATCGCGTCGAGGAACGCAGAGAGCTTCGGTGCCGAAATGCCAAGGCTCGACGCCAGCGTGGACAGCGCCATTCCGGAGTGGACCATGTCGGCCGTGAAGTCGGCCACCCCCCGCGCGCCCATGAGGGCGGCGAAGAAGAGCCCAGCCTCGACCTTGATCTTGCGGAAGGCCTCGCTCAGGCGATCGTTGTGCTTCTCGATTTCCTTCGCATGGTGCTCGGTCTGATCGCGCGTCTTATGGACAGCGTCCTCGGCCTCAGCAGCACCCTGCTTGAAGCCGGAGGCATCGATATTGAACGACAGCAGAAGCGCATCGGCCAAGGTCGGCACGGAACACCCTTTCAGCCGGCCTGAATGCGGTCGCGCAGGCCCGGATACATTCGATCGAACGAGGCCGTATCGCTCGCCCCGCCAGCCCTGGCGTCATAGGCCATGCCGGCATGATGCCCGCCGCCACGCCGTTGCTCGACCGAGGGAACCGCAAACACATCGCTCCCGTCGCCAACGCGAGCCCGGAGCCCCGGATACAGGGCATCGAAGGACAAGTGCGCCGGCAACGGAGGCCGCCGCCGAGCCGAGTCACCCGCCATCGTCGGCGCGCGACGGGCTGCACGACCTCGGGAAGCAACTTGGTGGCTCCATAGCATTTGGAGCTGGGCGAGACTCCCGTACGGTCCGACAGGGCAGCCGGCCGCCCTCAGCCGCGATCGTAGATCGCTCGCTTCATCATGTGCGTACATGGTGTTTCCTTTCGCTTCTTCGCGTCGACGCTTCGCGCCATCGACCATGTTTTGAAACGCATCGTTGTGCTCATCGGGGTCGCGGCCGCTATCGAGATGCCCGATCAAGGTTTCAAGATACTGCAGCTGCTCTGGCGTGAGGCATTGCGCGAGATGCCCCTGCATGGCCCCCGCCTGTCGTTTCTCGGCGAAAGAAAGGCCGCCCTCCGCCGTATCGTGTTCATCTATGATCTGCTGGCGCGAGTTGATAAGCTGGGTTAGCCGCGCGAGGTCTTCCGGGGAAAGCGCGGCCTTGAGAAACTGACGAATGAGGGCCGGCGTGTCGTCAGGCTCCGAAACTGCGCTCTGGTCGTCCATCTGATTCGTCATGACAGCGTTTCCCCTTTCAGGGCCGCAAGCGCGGCGGCCGACGCCTTGTCATCAAGGACAATCCAGGATGCGCCCAAGACGCTCCAACTCGCATCGGACGCCGGCTCAAGCGGCTTCTGGTTCGATCCCGCCCGCCAATACTCGATGAATGTGCGCGCGTGCGGATACAAACGCCGCGTCCCGCTCTGACGGCCGACCATCACGTCGGTGAGAAATAATCCGTCGCCGGCGGAAGAACAAGCGTTCCGCCAAGCCGCCAAACTTCGGCGACTTCTCTGATGTCCATCTGCATGAAGGCGGCGGCGGCCTGATTGAGCGCGGCCGGGACGTTTATATCAGGAGATCGCTCGAATAGACGGCCTAGCGCGTGATCGGCCACTTCAAGGCCAATCAGCCCGGTCGCCTTCACGCTTCTGTCGATCTCGATCAGGCTCAACATTCGCATGATGATCGCAGCTTGCTCCGTGAACCCAGGATCATCGGCGATGACGATGAGCGGCTCAGGCACCGGTTCAAGCCAATTGGAAATGAGCGCAGTCTCGCCAAGCCAACCGAGCGAGTGGATCTCGACCGTGGCCGGCGAGAACAGCGTCCGCAGCCTTTCGATGGCCCGAGCCCGGCGCGCGGGGCTGCGATAAAAGGAGCGAGAAGCGTCATGCCGCCATCTCTCTTTGTTGGACACGACAGCGGCGACCGCCTCAGCTGCCGGTGCGAGACTGCGCCTGAAGGCGCGAGCCTGGCGATGAGCTTCTCCTGGGATCCGATTGCCGATTTTGTCGCGCAGGTGGTGAGCGGCCCACGCTTGCTGGATTTCGCGCTCGCGCTCAAGCGTGTCCATTTTCATGTCACCGGATCGGCCAGGCTTGACCGCTGCGGCTGCAGCTGCAGCTGCGGCCGTGGTTCGAATGTCGGGATCGGCCCATCTGCGTTGACAACCGCATCGGCGTCGCGGGACAATCCTTCGATTGTCGACGACCATCGAGCTTCCGCTGCGCCAACGACCTGGGCGAAGCTCGGATGGACCGCGCCAAGCGTCGGCAGAACGACGCTACGGAAGAGCGGCATGGCTTGCTTGACGACCTCGTCAGCCGCTCGCTCCCCCTGCAGATGCCGAAGGAGCGCCGACAGCGAGGAGCGCCGGCGGATGATCTCGGCCTCCATCTCGGCCAGGCCGTCCATCAGCTCCTCAGCCACGCCTGACGACGCCAGCACCTTGCGCGCCGATGAGCGCACGGCCTCTTCGGCAAGCACGGCGCTGTTCGCACGATCGGACCGGATTCGCTCAAGCCGATCGCCGGCGTTCGCCAACGTCTTGAGTTCAGCTCTGATACGCTGCGTCTTCGCCCCGCGATCAGCGAGCACAGCCACGCCGCCGTCACCGCGACCGGCGAGCAGAGCGTCGACCAGCTCCGCGCCATCGTCGCGCGCATCTTCCCTCACGAGCCGCGCAAGCTCTCGATTGAGTTCGCGGCCCCTCAACTCCGCCGCATTGACCGCGCGCACCGCTTCAGCAAGCGCCGCCGTCTTTTCGTCGCGACGCTCGATCGCCGTCCGAAGCTCATGGCGCGCCTGTTTCTCTTCAGACAACCCGGCCTGATCCGCATTCACCATGTCTGCGTTTCCCTTCTAATCCGCGCCAGTTGCTGCGCACTGTCCCGCTCCGCCATCGGCCACGGCCGCCCATAAGCGCCCTCGCGCGCAAGCGCCTCATCGCTGATCCGGATGGGCCCACGCCGCGACGCCGCCATAACCAAAGCGCCCGCCGCTGCGTTACTAAGATCATCATGAGCGCCTCCTCCTCTCGGGTGATCGATCTTTTCCCGCATGGCCGATGCCCGCCTCTCAAGAGACGCAAATTGAAGAACGAGCCGCCGATTATCGACAAGCCTCGCTCTTCCGGACGTGAACAGCGGCAACGCGTCGGCGTAGATTGCACTCCGATCGCGCTCGCTGTGCAGATATCGAACGCCTGTCTTCGCGAAAGCGTCGACCACCCAGCCCGCCGCGTAGCGATCGCCGGTTACCGCCGCGATCCGGTACGCCTGGAGCATCCCGGCAATCTGGCGAGTCGCCGCCGTCGGATTGAACGGTGCTGCGATCTCGACCAGCGCGTCGAGAACCACAGCATCCCCCTGCCTATGGGCAACAGCACACGTAAAAAAATCTGAAACCCCTCCCGATGGATCTGCGAAGCCAAAATAAACCACCCCAGGAACCGGCGGTCGCACCGTTACGCCAGCGTCAACCGCAGCTTCGATGAGATCACGGCTGATGTACGTCGCGATGTCATCACGCCACTCCGCCAGATAGTCTGCGCGGGCAGCGGCTGGGTCATCAGCCATCGCATCGTCGACGATCTTTTGATCCAGCGTCGGATTGAGCTTCACGCTCGGCGCGTGCACCACGAGCACGTTGTCATCGTTCTTGCCGAAGTAGTCACGCCACCTACGATAGAGCAGGCCCGCGCGCCGGTATGGCGACGAAATGGCGACGATCATCGCGCCCGGCAGCGTCGCAAGGCCCGGCATCAGCGCCTGATAGACTTCCGCATCGGGATTGGCGCTTTCTTCGGATCGCCAGTAGGCAATCTCGTCCAGCACGGCGCACGCGATCGATCGGCCGCGCAAGCCCCTAAAATTGTTCGTCGCCACTGTCAGCTCCGCCCCGGTCGACAGTGAGATGTCGTCTGTCGTCTCGCTTGTCACGAGACGGCGGAGCATGTCGATCTGGTGGAAATAGCCCCTCGCGTAGCGTGAGACTATTCGGGCTTGCTGGCGATCAACGGCGAGACACAACACGCTCGCCACCTCGCCGGGCCGAAGCAAGGCCCGATAATCCGCGCCGGCTGCGGCCCAGGCGGCGATCGCGCTTGCGATGGAGTCCTTGCCAGCCCTCCGCCCCGCAACGACCCAAAGCTCACGCACTTGCTTTTTGGGTGGATCGCGCTGGGCCACTTCACGAAAGATCGCCAGCTCGCCCTTGCTCATCGGCAACGCATAAGCGCCCTTCAAGACCGCCCGCCACGCGTTCCAACTTGGCCCCTTGAACCATGGGCCCAGGAGATTTGGATCGCTTATGGCGTCGACGATATTCAATGACCAAGCTCCTCGGCCTCAGCGTCAACCTCGGACTGATTTGTCCCGACGTCTGCTGACGATCTGAGCCCGGGCCATCATCGCCAAGGGCCTCAGGAGCTTCGGGGACCGGCTCGGCCGGACGATGGGCCGCGATGTAGGCCGCCAGATCAGATTGGGCGTCAGCGGGCCGCGTAGGGCGTTCCGGCGGCAGGCCCAGCCGCTTAACCGCAGCGTCAGCCCTACGTTCGCACGCGACCAGATCGGCGAGATCGCTGCAGCCCTCGCCGCGCAAGTACTTGCCACGGACATGCTCAGCCGTCGCCAAGGCCTGCGAGGCTTGATCGATCTGAAGCCGGCGCATCGCCGTTATCGCGAAGCCAGCGCCCGTCAACGTTGCCTCGAACAATGCCGTCAGCTCGCGGACACGCTTAGAAACCCGAGTGCGCTTGTCGACGAAGGTCAGGCTTCTCGCCCGCGACCGCTTCGGCGGCGTAACGGCGTTCGAGGGTGCTGTCGACGGCGCAGTGGCCGCCTCACTTTGCAGCATCACATGAGACTCCGAGAAACCCAATGTTGTCCTATTGTTGTCCTGCACCCCATCTCGTGCAATGGCTTTATACGGTATCGTTTGATGTCAACGTGTTATGTGCCAGGAACATTTGATGTCCTATCGAAGGCCCAAGCTCTTTCGAAGCCGACAAGGTCAGGAAAATGGGGGTGGCCGTATGTCGCTGTTCGCCCTGGTTCGCGCTTCCCGTCTCTACCGCTGACGTCTTTTTGCAGGCGATGAGAGATGCCCGCCATGTAGCGTTGTTGAACCGCCATAAACGTAGCTGTCTCTTCCCCTGACTGTCCCTCTGTCTCGTTTCGGGTCTCTCTAAGAGAGAGAGAACCCGAGACAAGCGAGACAAAGAGGGCTTCTGTCTCGGGTAGTGTCTCGGCTGAGACAGCAGGTTTTGAGGGGGTTTCCGGGCATCGTGTCTCGGTCCGTGTCTCGGCCGAGACAGGCGAGACAAAACGGGGGTTTTGCTGTCTCGCGAGACAGCAGGCCGGATCAGCCTGCAACTTCAATGGCATAGACGGAAAATTTCTGTTGGGCGGAAGGGTTTTTGTGGGGTCATTTGGCTACCCCTTCGATCGCCTTTTGGCCCGCCTTCGTGAGGGTCCATTTGCCGACCCTGCTCGCTACCAGTTTCCCGGCCTTCGGCATTGCCAGGCGCTTGAGCGTGCGCTCGACCTTGGACTTGTCGAGGTGAAGCGCGACGCCCCACTGGCGGATCGACCCTCCGGGGTTATCCGCCATCGCCTTGAGCAGGGCTGCGTCTAGATTGCCCGACGCCTGTTCGCGGCTTTCCGCCTCCTCCTCCGTCGTGGGCCGGAGCATGGGCAATTGGACTTGCCGTCCTTTGACATCGAGCACATCCGGGCTGCCGAGAGTGTCGAAGCGAAACAGCGCCGGGTTGAATTCGACGCCGCGAAGCTTGCCCTGCCAGTGGAGGGTTGTGATCGGCCCCGACCGGCTGAGGGTCAGGTTCCCGTCAACCTCGTTCAAGATCACGCCGGATCCGTAGGGTATGAGGTTGTCGTCGGAGGCGTTCTTCACCGGGTGCGCCGCGACGAGGACGGACGGGCGGCCTTCGAGCATCGTCAGAGCGCGGAGTCGGACCATGAACGTCCTGGCTTGAACCGGATCGTTGATGTTGTCGCCGTCGAAGAACGCCGCCAGCGTATCGATGAAGATAAGCGAGAACGGTTTGTCGGCGGAGAGGGCTCTAAGCCTTGCCGCCAGTTCTTCCGGCTTCATGCGCTTGTCGAGAATTACAAAGTCGTCTCCGATCTCAGCGAGGTCGACGTTAAGCAGGAACGCCGCGACCATGATCCGCATGCGAGCGTCGTCGGGGTTCTCCGGACTGATGTAGGCCACGCGGCCTTTTGTCACCTCTCGGCCGATGATCTTCTCGCCGTTGCCGGTCACGATCGCGAACGCCATGCTGATGAACAGGCCTGTCTTTCCGGCACCGGTCTTCGCCGTCACTGTGTAGATGGAACCGGACCGGACGAAGGGCTCGACGGCGTAGCTGATGGGCTCGTAAGCCCGGCAAAAGTCAGCAGCAGAGAACGAATTTCGGCTCAGGCGTCCGGAAGCTAGGGCCTGTCTTCAGTTGAGGCTAGAACGGATTGGAATCGGACGCAGAACGTTTTGTGTTTCGGATGCGCGGGGGATTGCCAAATCAGCAAATGTCTAATTCGTGAGTGGTCGGCCCGAGGAGGGGCTGACCGATGCGACGATATGCACTGCGCGACGATCAGTGGGATCGGATCAAAGACATTCTGCCGGGTCGTGAAGGCCATGTGGGCGGCACGGCGGCGGACAATCGCCTGTTCGTCGAAGCCGTTCTCTTCAGGTTTCGCGCCGGCATCCCTTGGCGCGATCTGCCCGAGCGCTTTGGCGACTGGAAGATCGTCTATCAGCGCTTCAACCGATGGGCCAAGAGCGGCGTTTTCGAGCGGGTTTTCAGGCTTTTGGCCAGCGACCACGACAACGAGTACATGATGATTGACGCCACTATCGTGCGCGCTCACCAGCATAGCGCCGGCGCCCAAAAAAAGACGGCGCGCAAGCCATCGGCCGATCCCGCGGCGGATTGACCACCAAAATTCACGCGCTCGTCGATGCCCTCGGCAATCCTGTCGAGGTGATGCTCAGCCCGGGCCAAGATCACGATCTGACTTGCGCCGAGCCTCTCATCGAAGCCGTCGATCCCGGCGCTTTGATCGCCGACAAGGCGTTCGACGCCGACGCCTTCATCGCCGCCCTCAATGATCGAGCGATCGCCCCCGTCATCCCATCAAAATCCAACCGAAAAACCCCGCGCCCGTGCGACTTCGCCCTCTACTGCGAACGCAATCTCATTGAGCGTTTCTTCAATAAGCTCAAGCATTTCCGGGCTATCGCCACGCGTTACGACAAGCTCGCAAAGATCTTCCTCGCCGGCGTTCACCTCGCCTGCGCTGCCATCCTCCTCAACTGAAGACAGGCCCTAGGCTGAAGCGCATCAACGATGCTTTTCGCGGCGGGCGGCGCAGTGCGGGCGAGTTCGTCAGTCAACGCCGCCTCCCCATTTCCGCACACGAGCGGCGCGCATCTCAAGGGCTGCCGCTTCGATCGCGCGATCGTTTAGCTTTGCTGGCCCCCGAGATAGATCGGCGGCTGCGCATTCTTCGCACCTGGTGTGGAGGCCCTTCTTGAGCGACTCAATCTGAGAGCGAGAGAACAAGGCCGCAATCGCAGCGGCACAGACAGGATTGATTTCTCGGAAAGAGACGCCAGACCCGCAACGATCCGAAACGCCGGCCGATCATTATGCGCGCTGGCAGCGGCGCAGCGACGACGTGGCCGAACAGATTCGACCTCGGGGACGCGTGGCAGTTGCGATTGTGAGGCAAGGTGGCTATTAAAGCCCGACGAAGTTGTTTTTGCCTTCGAGGGCGGCCCGGTTGCGACGGGCCGCCCCTTTTCCCCGATCACGGGCTCGCCGATGTCTCAGCCGCGCGGCGCTCAGCCTCTAGACGACGTTGCTGGGGTGCCGCGCCGCGAGGCCGACGGTCGAGCCACGCGCGGACCTCCGATGTAACCCAAGCGACGCTATTCGGGGACAAGACTATGGGGCTGGGAAACGGATCATCGCTCTTGGGGTTCATCCACCGCCGGGCGGTCGACCTGTCCTCCAGGATCGCAAGCGCCTTCAAGTCGCGGAAACGCAGAAGCTCGCGCTCCCATAGTTCGTTGCGGGTTGACTGATCTCGCATTTTTGGCTATCCTCATGTCAACGGTGCGCACTTGATGGCACCGCTGGGCAAGGGATAAGGGGGGCGACGGGCCGCCGTCGAAAACGCTGAAGGGTGTCAGTTTTTACGGTGGAAGCCATGTTTTCCGCGCCGAACGGTGTGAGTGACGGCGCGCTTGACGCCGAGGGCCTTGAAAATATTTTCGATGAACTGGCCCCAGTCGCCGGCAACGACCTTTCCGATGAGCCTGCGGTCGTAAGATTTCGTCGTGTCCGTTGGAACCGTGTATCCCGGCTCCCGCCCAGTCAGGTTGTGATACGCCCTGGCGAGCAATGCGGCGATTATGTGAGCCTGTCGATCCGGGAACCGTCCAACCGGCGGATATGTTCGCTCTCTCGTCGCCGTCAGAGCGTGCTCGGCCAGGGAGGCGATGAGCCGCATGTCCCGGACCGAGATGGTGAGGCCATGCTCAAGTCGGTCTGGTAAGCCTCTCAGCATGTCGGAGAAGACGGGAAGGCGAGGCGCACCGTCAATGACAAACACTGGCGCATCGTCGAGCGCTGCGATCGTGGGGACCGTGCAGCCCCCGCAACAACAGCGCGAGCTGTTTCCGCGCTAGCTCGTCTTGACCATGGTTGGCCGTCTTGCGGGCGAATTTCTCGGCGCGGTCTTTGAGCTCCTTCAGTTCATTCGTTACCGTCTCGGCCGAGCATGGCCGATAATTGAGAGGCGCCTTTCCGTCGCCGCCGGCGCGCTGAAGCAAGAGGCCCCGGAGGCAAAGCTCGTCCACGACGCTTTGGATGTAAAGCACGCGCGCCATCCCGGCGCAGCTCGTCTCCGGCCCTTCAGGCAACGCGCGAAGCGCGGCTTCGATCTCAACACGGCCGGGGAACGAAAGAACGTCCCAATCGCCGCTGATCGCCGACGCAGGCTCAGAGCGCCTCGCTGAGTTCATCGCCGTTCAAACGCTATTACGTTATCCGCCTCGCGGCCATCGACAATCGCCGCGAGTTGCGCGCCCCAGAGGTCAAGCGCCTGCCGCTTCTCGGGCAGGTAGTCGTGCAAATCGTAGTGTTGGCCGGTGACGCCCTGCTCGGCATGATTGAGAACCTTGCCGACGACCAGTCTGCTCACGCCGCGCCTCGTCATCAACGTCGCGGCCGTTCTCCTCAGATCGTGAAGATGCCACTCAGGGATCGTCGCTTTGGCGTCGCCGGTCTGCTCACGCAATGCCTGAATGGCGAGAGTGTCGAGGCGCGTCTTTGATTTGGACCATCCACTGATCGGGATCGTGTCGCCCTTGGGCGCGCTGCGCGTCGTAAACACATGAACACCGAGCCTTGGGGCGTCGGCTAAGATCGAAAGCGCCAGCAGCGACAAAGGGACAAGATGAGCGCGCCCGGGCTTCGTCCTCTCGGCCGGGATGGTCCAGAGATTTCCTTCGATTTCCCGCCATGCCAGGTCACCGACCTCAGACCGGCGTTGGCCGGTCGCCAGCATGAGCCTGACGGCGCGACCGAAAGCGCCCATATCCGCTGACACTTTCCAGATTGCTCTGATCTCATTGTCGGTCAGGACGCGCTCGCGCCTGTTCTCAGTGCCAAATCTTTTGAGGTTCGCGAAAGGAGAACTCGCCGTCTTCGACGCGCCCGTCATTCTCAGCCCATTTCCCAAACGTCCCGAGGTAGGACGCGATCCTCCGCGCATGAGTCGGCGTGCCCTTGCCGATCTGGCGCAGGAAGTCATTCGTCTCAACTCGGCTGATCTCACTGAGCGGCCGTGCGCCGAGCTTGGGGATGATGTGCTTCTTGATCACGCCGTCGACGACGCCGAGTGTGCGGTTCCGGCCGTTGCGGTCGACCCGGCGCTCTTCGACGTATTCGGACCAAGCCGCCTCGAAGGTGTTCTTCGCCTTGCTCTCCTCGGCCCGCTTGGCGGCCTCAACAGCCCTCCGAGCAGCCTCCGCCTTGTCGCGAGGGTCAATCCCCTTCTTGATGTCGTCTTTCCATTCCCGGGCGATGTCTCGCGCCTTGGCGAGGTCCATCGTTGGGTAGTCGCCTATAGCCCGGGGCGCTGGAGAGGCTGAGCCGGGATATCTGGTCACCAACACGAACGACTTGTGCCCGCCGTCGGTTACCCGCACGCCGAACCCCGTCACCTGCGCATCCGACCGGATGTAGCGCTTCCCCGGCTCGGCGGGCTGGAGCGCCCGGATCGTGCGGTCGGTTAAGTCACGCTTGGGCGTCATCGAATGGCCTCCTGCGATTATCGAATGCTCGCCTCGGGACAACACCGGGACAAACAACTTTCCGACGCTAGGCATCCGGCGTCATCCGTCGTCATATGAGCGCGTTTCGACCGCAAATCAAGGCTTTTCAGGGAGAGCAGAGTATCGGGTGCGTGCGAACGAGCACGCCTGAAACGTCTCAATCTTCGACTGTTAATCGAATGGTCGCAGGTTCGAGTCCTGCTCGGGGAGCCAAAGTTTACAAAGACTTAGCAGCAAATTCGAATACGAAAGCGCAATAGACGAGACGGACGCCGCGCTCGCCGTCGCTCGCGGCCTGGGTCTGCGAAAAGGACTTTGGCCAGCGCGGCAACCACGCTCGGATATTTGTCGCTCCAGTCGAGCCCCGTCCGCGTGAGCAGTTTAGCCCGTCCGCGATCGAGCGAAGCCCCTACTCCGGACCGCGAGCCGCCGCCGTCGTCGCGATAGAAGACCAGACTCGGAAAGCGGAGCGGGTTGCAGCCAAGCCCGTTGCGGACGGCGTCGCCGAGGATCGCTGGCAGGGAGGGAGCCATGGCGGCGAATCGGATGCTCAGATTGGGTCTGGCGATGGCGGCGGGTCTATCGGCCGCGCCCGCCTCCGCAGGGGTCACCCTACTCATCGCCGCCGGCGGGGGCGGAGGGGCGGGCGGCTTGGGCGGCGGCAACGGCGTAACGGCCAGTTCGGGCGTCCCAGGCGCTGGTTACCTGGTTCCCGGACTTTACGGCGGAGCGGGAGGGTCCGCCGGGAGCGGGGGTGCGGGGGGCGGACTCGCCGGCGTCGTCGACGGCGGCGGAGGGGGAGCCGGCTGGACCGGATCGGGCGGCGACGGCGCCGCCTTCGGCAGCAATTCGGGCGTCGGCGGCGCGAGTCAGCCTACCTTCGCCGGAGGCGACGGCGGAGGCGGCGCTGGCGCGGGCGGTTTTGGAGGGGGCGGCGGAGGCGGCGCCGGAGGGGGCGGCGGAGGCGGGGGCGGCTATTCGGGCGGCGGCGGCAGCGCGGACTTCGGCGGCGGTGGCGGCGGATCGTACGCCGCCGCATCCATAAGCGGGGAAGTCAGCGTCGGCGGCGAGAACGGCGACGCTAACCGCGATACTCCGGACAACGGCGAGGTGACGATCGGTAGCGCGACGTTCGACTACACGGGTGCGCCCGTCACCTACACAATCACCACGACAACGTCGTACGACGTCGTCGCGTATGGCGCCCAGGGCGGAGGAACTTCCGGGGGCGTCGGCGGCTATGGCGCCGAGATAGGCGGGGACTTCACGCTCCTCGCCGGCACGGTCCTGGGGATCGATGTCGGTGGGGCGGGAGGGACCGCGCTCGACCACGGCAGCGGGGGTGGGGGCGGCAGCTTCGTCTGGATCGTCTCCCAGCCCGCGATCCCCGAACCCTCGACCTGGGCCATGCTGCTGCTCGGCTTCGTCGGCCTCGGCTTTGCTGGGTATCGGAAGGCGCGCAAGGCTGTCTCGATCGAGGTTTGATCATCATCGACGGCACAGGAGGCCTGCAATGTGCTGCCTGACAGCGTAAAGGCCTCTGCCGCCCTGTCAAGACGATGTTTGCAAAACATTCTTCACGCAGCTGGCTATAGGGGTCGCGATCTCAACGCAGAAATTGACCTTCTTCTCAATGAAACCGATCCGAAGAAGGCCAATTCCGTTGGGGCTGGGTGAGACAATCGACGCAATACGGCATTTCGGAAACTTTTCGGCGCACCCGATTGATGACAAGACCGCGTTACAAATTATTGAAGTTGAGCCGAACGAGGCCGAATGGTCTCTCGAAATACTCGAAGAATGCTTCGACCATTTCTATGTTGGACCTGCAGTTGCCAGCCGCCCTTGCTGTCCCGGCGCCCCTGAGCCCTGGAGCTCTTGGGCAGGGTCGCGCGCCGATGGCGGCGAAGGCGTCAGATCACCCGCAGGCTGAAGAACCCGAGGCCCGCGCCACCGGCGTCGCGGCAGCGTAGCGACCAACGACGCGCTCTCGGACGGGCGGCGTTCCCTATTCGAGAGCGGTTTGGTGGACAAATAGCTGGATGTTGTCCGGCCATGCGAGAGGAT
The DNA here is from genome assembly GCA_963765375.1 of uncultured Alphaproteobacteria bacterium. Lineage (GTDB taxonomy): Bacteria > Pseudomonadota > Alphaproteobacteria > Rhizobiales > Beijerinckiaceae > Roseiarcus. The sequence goes on from CAVXVZ010000003.1 coordinate 248,034, forward strand.
GATCGCCGAAGGCGAATTTCATTGACGTTGATTTGAAATTCTTGACGCCGGCGGTAACGACTTGAGGGCCTTTGTCGGGCGGGAAGGATTCCTGCGGTCGGACGACGACGATATGCCCGGCCAGCTGTATTTGCGAGCCATCCGGTTGTTGCGTCGGCGGCTGAATATACCCGGCAATCACCAGCTTCCCCGCATTGGCGGCGGCAATTGCGTCATTGAGAACTCGATCGCCGCCGCTCGCCCCAAGCGATTTCCATCCTGATTCTGCGGCCGTGGGGCCGCGCTCAGTTCCGACGCCGCCGAGCCAAGAGACTTGAGCATTCGCCAAGCGCAATTGGCCGTGATTCGGCGGCCGGAGGATGTATATGTCCAGATAGAGGGCCACTGCCGCAACATAGGCGCTGCAATGAGTGTGATGCGCGGGATCGCCTTCCGCCGGCCCATTGGGCTGGCCCGTTTGCCAGATGACGTGATGATCGGCGATCCATCGGGTTTCGACGTGCGTGCCGTCGAGAAAGACTCTCAGCCGCTCGCCGCCTTCGCTGATAACTCCGCTCACGTTGCTTTCTCCAGTTGGCGCGTCGGCGGAATGCCGAGCAAGTCCGAACAAGTCAGCGGGTCGGACTATCAACGCGCGAGGGCGAGAGGATCGCGAATAGCGGGCGCCGCTACGGGGGCCCGCACTGACACTGCCTGGTCCAGGCCAGCGATCGGCGATGGAGAAGTCGATAAGTTGGCCAGAGCTAGGACGCCAAGCGCGGCGGCGACCGCCGCTACAAGGGCAGCTCTCTTTCGGAGAATGCGGTGCAACATAAGCACGGTTTCGATCCACGAAGGAGTTGAACACACCCACCAGTACGCCCGTGCTCACATTCCCGCAGTGATGGCGCGCACAGCCCAGCAGCAAGGGAAGTGATATGATTTGGTCAGCGCTAGGAGCCTGTCTGCTTAATCCCGGCGAGATGGGATTTGAACCGCTCAAGCCAGTCGGAGAGCCGGATGCAGCAAATTCGCGCATCCGGTTTGATGTAAGGGTGGAAGCTTTGCGGCCATCGTTCGTTGCACCGTTTCCGAGGTGGCGAAGCTCAGCCGGTTGCGAGTGCGGCAAGGGACGGGGTCCGCCCCTGGGCGAGCTTCAAGATATTGTGGGCGAGGCAGACGAGGCCCCACTCGTTGGCGACCTTCTCGACGCCGCGCAAGAGAAACTGACGGAAGCCGCGCGCCTGCTTGATCTGTCCGAACACCGGCTCAGGCAGCTGCTTTCTTAAGCGGTAGGGGCTGGAGTGCCCGCCGGCCTTGATTCTTTCGCGCATGGCGGCGACGCGGGCGCCGCCGCCTTCTCCTTCCCCGGCGTGCTTGGCCCGCCCCGGCGCGATATAGGCGTCGATCTCGCGTTCCTCCATCGCCGCAAGGTTGGCCTCGGAGCAATAGCCCGCGTCCGCCGACAGTTGCGTCGGCTTCTTGCCCAGATTGGCTTCGATGGCGTCGGCGATCGGCGCCAATTGATGTTGATCGCTCTGCTTCGCGTCGAGGCCGTGGGCGACGATCACCTGCGCCGTCGCGTCGACCGCCGCCTGCGCATTGTAGCCCTGGATGAAGCCGTCCTTGGTTTTCATGATGCGGCTTTCGGGATCGGTGAAGTTCTTCTGCGCTTTGGGGTCGGGCTCTTCGGATGGCGGGGCGGCGGGCTTGCCCGGTTTCTTGCGGCCCTCGGCTTGTCGCCGCTCCTCGGCCTCGGCCTGCGCTTTGGCCTTGGCCGCCGCGGCCGCTTTCGCCTCGGCCTCCAATTCGGCCTTCGCCGCCCGGATCTTCTCGGCGCGCTTCTTCTTGTCGGCGACCCATTTGGGCAGCTCCTCGCCGCTCTTGTCGCGGCCGAAGGCTCTGTCTTCCTCGGCGTCCGCAGCCGCGGCTGCGCTCAGCCACCGCTCGACCTCGGCCTCGAGCTCCGCCGCACGCTTCTCCATCCGCTCGTAGCTCATCGCCTTGTGCTTGGAGGCGTTCGCCTTGATCTTCGTCCCGTCGAGCGCGACATGGCCAAGCTTCACAAATCCCGCCTGTTCGCACAGCTTGAGAACTTGCCCGAACAGTCCCGCAAGCGCCTTCAGGTGTCGCTTGCGGAAGTCGGAGACGGTGCGAAAATCCGGCGGATCGAGCCCGACAATGCTCATGAAGTCGACCCGTTCGCGCGTCGCCTTGGCGATCCGGCGCGACGAGTAGACGCCGTGACAATAGCCGTACAGCAACAGCGCCGTCATCATCGCCGGGTCAAACGGCGGCTGCCCGCGCTCGCTCGCATACGCGGCTTCGATCTCACCAAGGTTGAGATGCTCGAGCACAAGCGCCAAAATGAAGCGAGCCAGATGGTCCTCGCCGACAAAGTCCTGCACGCTCGGCGGCAACAACAGCGGCTGATCGATCGTCCAGGGCCGGAAGGTCTTGCTCATAAGCAAGCAGAATCCGATTCGCGCAAACGCCGCCACCAAAATCCCCCATTTCTCGGACAGGCTCCTAGAGGAATGGGCGGCCCGAAAGCCGGCCTCCCCGAGGGAGAAATCGGCCGCCGAGTCCCCCGACGACCGCTCATCCCTTCGCGAGCCTCAGCTCTTGCCCGGCCCGCGCAGGGCCTGCAAGAGCGCGGGGGACTAAAGCCAACCGCAACCATGTGGAACGGGAGGCGGCGGCAAGGCCAGGTTCGCACCTCTGCGCCCGGTGAGCGCGAGATACCATTTCGTCGTCGAAATGCCCTGTTATGTGCAAAAATGCTCCCTGTTATGTGCGAAAATGTCCCCTGTTACGGGCAATAATCTTCCCTGTTATTTATACTCACGTGACGCGGTAAATCCAGGTTTTTTGTGGGGCAAGGCCGGTTGCGGCGCTGGCGCCCGGCCTTTTTTGGCTTTGCAGATTGATCGGGATCAACATGTCATTAAGGCCGCGGCCAGCCGGCGACGTTGACGGAAAGTTACCCTTTAGCGCGGAAAATGATTCGCGCGGGGCGGGCTCCTCCCTGGGAGAGAAGCGTGAGTTATATTGTCTTGGCTGTCCTGTCAGTGGCGCTCGTTCGCCTGGGTTTGATATGCGTCTACCCCAGACGGACCATCGCGGGTGACGATCCGGACGCAAATAGCGTCGAGTAGCCGCGTCCTCAGGGCGCGCGCGGATCGCCCGATCCCGCCACGGGGCCCTTGACTATGCGCCGTCGCGAGTCGCGGGCCAGACGCCCGAGAATGTCTTGCCGGCCGTATCCTGGCCTTCCGCATGAAATTCCTTCGCGCCGTTGGGCTTGAAGGTGAAGCGGAAGTTCGGGTCCTCCGAGATCGATATGCCGCCCTTCATCGAGAAGATGAGATCCGTCCCCTGGTAGACCGCGAGCTGGTCGATGTAGCGCGCCGGGGTATAGAGCCGGGTCAATTGATCCATCTGCAGGCCGGAATTGTTGGGGTGGTGGATCATGAGGAGCGCCTCGTCAGGCGCCCCTGGGCTCGCCGGGAGAACGCGGAACTTCATCTGGCCGAGGGTCGCGAGCGCGTCGTCCATGCTCTTGACCATGGGCGCCGAGCAGCCGCCCGCCGCCTTGACGAACCGGGTCGCCATGGGGAGCGAGCCGTCGCCGAGCTCGGCCACGACGTGGACGTTGGTGTAGGAATTGACCCGCACCCTGGTCGAGATGCGCGTCTCGCCCGCCTTCTCGCCAAGAGTGAACGCGGCCGCCAGCGGAACTGGATTCTGGTCGATGACGAGCGTCAGTTTGACGACCCGGCGTGAATCTCCTTCCGGCAATCTGGCGGAAAACGACATCGGAACCAGCGCCGCGTCCTCGGCGCGCTCAGGCGCCTCGAACGACACCAGACCAGCGTCCTCGACGGTCGGCTGGCCGTCGAAGAACAGGCGTGCGAGCTCGGGCCAAAGATCAGGATCCTCGGCGTCTTGAGCCAATGCGCGCCGGCTTGTCGCGCAAGCGAGCGCGGCGCCGGCGAGGGCCTGCCGCCTGGTGATTGTTCGCGCCATTGAAGCGCCTCCATCGCGGAAGGTTGGTTGGCCTACTGGTCCCATTCGAATTCCGAATAGGCCGCCGTCACGTTACGCGCATTATAGTCGTCGAACAGGCGCCAGTCATCCCGCTGCGATTGTCCCGCCCACTTGACCGCCCCCTCGACAGGTTCGCCGCGGGCAATCGACGTCTTCACGTCCTTGGCGAGGCCCGAGAGGTAAGCCCGCTCGCTGTCGACCGCCTGAGGCCAGGGGAGCCCGACCGGGCCATGGCCCGGAACGACGCGTTCGGCAGGGACGGCCGCGAGCCCATCGAGGTCGGCGAGCCAGCCCTTCAAGGAGCCGTCGACGATCGGCAGATGACCGACGAAAACGAGATCGCCGGCGAAAAGCGTGCGCGTGGCCTGATCGAAGACAGTAAGATCGCAATCCGTGTGCGCCGGGGGCCAGGCCCGCAATTCCAGAATGCGGCCTCCGAGATCGAGCGTCAGACGGTCGGCGACGGTCAAGGTCGGCGGAATGATCTTGACCTCATCGACCAGCTTGTCGCCGATGATCCTGCGAAACGCCTTGAGATAGAATTCGCCCCGCATCGCCAGGGCTCGCGGCAGATTGTGGTGGCCGACGTAGGTCGCTCCGAGGCCCTCGAAGGCCGCGTTGCCGAAGACGTGATCGGGATGCTCGTGCGTGTTGATGACATAGAGGATCGGCTTGTCGGTGCGGGAGCGGATCGCCGCGAGCAATCGCTCGCCGATCGGCAAGCTGCCGCCTGTATCGATGACAGCGACGCCCTTGTCGCCGATCACGAAACCGATGTTGGCGATATCGCCCAGGTTCTCTTCGCTCATCAAGGCGATCTCGCCGGCATGCACAAACACGCCCGGCGCAACTTCCTGCACCGGAAGGGGAGAGAGGGCCGCGCCGCAGAACCCGCTTGGCGGGAAAAATGCAAGCGCAGCAATGATGAGGGCGCCGAGCAGGCGACGCATGGGTCCACCGATAACGCTGGGCTGACCATAGCATCGGGCGGCGACGCCAGCGAGGGCAGGCGGGAGCGCGACCATCGAAGCGCCAGGTTCGCTGATCGTTGACGCTTCGTTTCGTCGACTCGAATTGGAACGCCCCGATTTGCTTCAGGCCGATGTCGAGGGCTATTGCAAGGCTCGGGAAAGTCCGGATGCGGAGGCCGCGGGAAGGGGTCGTGACGACGAGCCGATCGAAGCTGCGGCGGGCAGCCCTGGCGGTCCTCGGCTTCGCCTTGATCGCGTCCTGCGCGGCGATGGCTGGGACCGCGCCGCCAGAACCGGATTCGTATCGGCAGAGCGACTATCGCGCGCCGACGCCCGCAAGCCTGAAAGGCGCGCGCGTTCTGACGACGGAGGAGGCGGCGGCGATGTGGCGCGCCGCCGGAGCGGCGTTCATCGACGTATTGCCGCAGCCGCCCCGTCCCGCGGGCTTGCCCGCCGACGCCGTCTGGCGGGAGAAGCCGCGGTTCGACATCCCGGGCAGCCTATGGCTGCCCGATACGGGTTATGGCGAGCTCGCCCCGGTCATGCTCGACTACTTTCGACGCGGGCTCGACAAGGCCTTGAGCGCCGGCCCGCGGCCGCTCGTGTTTTACTGCCTGAAGGATTGCTGGATGTCGTGGAACGCAGCCCGGCGCGCGCTGGGGCTGGGCTATTCCAATGTCGCTTGGTATCCCGAGGGCGCCGACGGTTGGGCCGCGGCCGGCCTGCCGTTGGAAAAGCGCGCGCCGGAACCGCGACCCTGAGAAACGCGTCTGGGATGAGACTCGGCTTTCTTTTGGGTTAGGATGGGCGCGCTTTCCCAAGCGGAGCGCCGGCATGGCCGATCTCGAGCCCATTCCCTATTCCGACGCCAAAATCCGCTCGATCCTCGAGCGGGTGAAGACGATCGCGATGGTCGGCGCGTCGCCCAACTGGAACCGGCCGAGCTACTTCGTGATGAAGTACCTGCAGGGCAAAGGCTATCGCGTGATTCCGGTCAATCCGGCGGTCGCCGGCAAGACCCTGCTTGGAGAAACGGTCTACGGCTCGCTCCGCGACATCCCCGACAAGGTCGACATGGTTGACATATTCCGGACGTCGAGGGAGGCGCCCGGCATCGTCGCGGATGCGATCGCGATCGGCGCCAAGGTGGTGTGGATGCAACTCGGCGTCCGCAACGACGATGCGGCGAAAACCGCGGAGGCCGCGGGGATCGAAGTCATCATGAACCGGTGCCCGAAAATCGAGTTCGGGCGGCTCGGCGGCGAATTGTCTTGGAGCGGCGTCAACAGCGGCATCATTCGCAACCGCGCCCCGGCGCCGCCGCTGCCGCGCCGGACGAAGAACCGCCCGGCGCCGCCGGTGAATCTCGACTACGGCTTCGAGACCCTGGCGATCCATGCCGGCGCCGCGCCCGATCCCACGACCGGCGCGCGCTCGACCCCGATCTATCAAACCACGGCTTATGTGTTCGACGACGTCGATCACGCCGCCTCGCTCTTCAATCTGCACAATTTCGGCTACATCTATTCGCGGCTGACGAACCCGACCGTCGCCGTGCTCGAGGAACGGATCGCGACGCTCGAGGGCGGTCGCGCGGCGGTCGCCGCGGCTTCGGGACATGCGGCCCAATTCTTGACCTTCTTCACCCTGATGGAGGCGGGCGACGAGTTTGTCGCCTCGCGCAACCTCTACGGCGGCTCGCTCACCCAGTTCGGGCTGTCGTTCAAGAAGCTCGGCTGGACCTGCCATTTCGTCGATCCGAGCGAGCCGGAAAATTTCCGCCGCGCGCTGACGCCGAAATGCAAGGCGATCTTCATCGAGAACCTTGCCAACCCCGGCGGCGTCGTCGTCGACATCGAACGGGTCGCCGCCATCGCTCATGCGGCGGGCGTTCCGCTCATCGTCGACAATACGCTGGCAACTCCTTATCTCTGCCGGCCGATCGAGCACGGCGCCGACATCGTCGTCCATTCCACGACCAAGTTCCTGTCGGGGCACGGGAACGCGCTCGGCGGCGTCGTGGTCGAGTCAGGAAAGTTCGACTGGTCGCAGGGCGATCGCTTTCCCTCGCTGACCGACCCGGAACCCGCCTATCATGGCCTGAAATTCTTCGAGAATTTCGGCGATTTCGCCTTCACGATGAAGGCCCGCGCGGTGGGCTTACGCGATTTCGGCCCGGCGCTCGCGCCGATGAACGCCTTCCTCACCATCACCGGCGTCGAGACTCTGCATGTGCGGATGGAGCGGCATGTCGAGAACGCGCGGAAGGTCGCCGAATTTTTGCGCGGGCATGATGAGGTCGCGTGGGTGTCCTATGCCGGGCTCAAGGACAGCGCTTATTACAAGCTCGCGCAAAAATACCTGCCGAAGGGCGCGGGCGCGGTGTTCACCTTCGGCGTCAAGGGCGGCTACGAGGCGGGGGTCAGGCTGGTCGAGAACGTGCGGCTGTTCTCGCATCTCGCCAATATCGGCGACACCCGCAGCCTTATCCTCCACCCGGCCTCGACCACCCACCGCCAGCTCACCGACGCCCAGCGCGCCGCCGCCGGCGCCGGGGACGACGTCATCCGCCTGTCGGTCGGGCTCGAGACCGCGGACGACCTGATCCGCGATCTCAGCGAGGCGCTGAACGCGCGAACGCTGTGAACTTAATTGGCGGCTGTTGGTGCAATCGGCCAGTTGACATTTTCGTTAAATTGCCTGTTGACATTTCCGCTAAATTACGTAGCGTCCAGGTGCTCACGATTACGTGTTCGCGGCGAACGCTGGGGAAAGTTGAGGCGTTCGCCACAACTTTAGGGGGAGAATATGCTTAAGTGTCTGTCCGATGAGATGTTGAATCATGTGAGTCGTTTGTGATTCAAGGGAGGCTGCCTGATTTGGGGAGCCGCGGATGTGGACGACGAGAAAATCGCCGGCGTTATGACCGCGATCGTTTGCGCTATCCAAGCGATCTGACCGATGAGGAATGGAAGTTCGTCGAGCCGTTGATTCGGCCGGCCAAGCGCGGTGGCGACAAGCGCACGGTGGATATTCGCGAGGTCGTGAACGCGCTCATGTACGTTCTGTCCACGGGCTGTCAGTGGCGCGCGATCCCGAAGGACTTGCCGCCGCGCTCGACGGTGCATGGCTATTTCGATCTGTGGAGTTGGGACGGCACGCTCGAGCGCATCCATCACGAACTCTACATGAAGTGTCGCGAGGCGATCGGACGTGAAGCAAGTCCCACAGCCGCCGTGATCAACTCCCAAAGCGTCAAAAGCGCTGAAAAAGGGGGGCCCACGATCCGCCGGGGTACGACGCTGGCAAGAAGATTAAGGGCAAGAAGCGTCACATTGTCGTCGATACGCAAGGCCTGCTGATCCACGCCATCGTGCACGCGGCCGACATCCAGGATCGCGACGGTGGCGAACTTGTGATGGCGACGATGTTCGGCATGTTTCCATTCTTGCTGAAGCTCTACGCCGATGGCGGATACCAAGGGCCGCTGTTTCGCGCCGCACTTAAGAAAATCATGGCTCAAGTCAATGTCGAGATCATCAAGCGCTCCGATCAAGCGAGGGCCTTCGTCGTCCTGCCGAGGCGATGGGTCGTCGAGCGAACTTTCGCCTGGCTCGGACGATGCCGAAGGCTCGCGAAGGATTGGGAGAATCTCAACCGCAAGGCGCTCGCTTTCCTGCGCCTCGCCTCCATCAGGCTTATGTTGAGAAAGCTATGCAATCCGGCATAAACTCTTCGGACAAACTCTAAGCATTCTTTACGCGTCAGCATGGCAGCAGCAGCAGCGTTGGTGGGCTTGACGGTCGCTTTCGTCGCCGACGCTTCGGCTGGGAATTTGGTGCTAAATGGCGACTTCAACTCGCCCGGCGCTAGCGCAGCGCAGTTGCTGAGCTATGGCAGCACGTTCGTCACCGATTGGACGAACCAGGACGCCTACACCGGGTACATCCCGGCGGGACAAACCCCCGACCAGAGTTGGGGATGTTGCCTTCTCGGCTCCGCCGGCCCCGGGTACGGCGTCGCTAACGGCATGGTGGGCCCGCCCAGCGGCGACGCCGAAATGGTGATTGACGGGACCGACGGTTTCGGCCCCAGTGGCGGCTATGGCTACATTGAGCAGACGATCAGCGGGTTGGTTTCTGGGCAGACTTACACCTTGAGCTTCTGGCAGGCGGGCAGTCAGGAGTACACGGTTTCAGGCGATCAGACGGAGTATTTCGTGGCGACCCTGGGCGATCAGTCGTTTACCTCGCCGACCATGGTTGTCCCCTCCCAGGGTTTCGCCCCGTGGGCTGAGTATTCGACAACGTTCACGTGGGACGGGGTTGGCGACGTCCTGCAGATCGCCTCGGTCGGCTCGGGCGAGCCGGCCTTCGCGATGCTCACCGACGTGTCGCTGACGGGGACGGTGCCTGAGACGTCGACCTGGGTGATGATGGTCGCAGGCTTCGCCGGCATGGGCCTTTTGGCCCGTGCCCGCCGTAAGGCGACCGCCGTCGTCGCCTGACGAAGCGGGTCGATCGAGGTCAGAGGCGCCGCCGGTCCATGAGATCGGCGGCGCCTTCTCGTATTCTGCTTGTCGGGAGCGTCGCGCGCGTCGGCTTTTGACGAGCATTCCTTCTCGGCCGCGATGCAAAGACCTGCCGGGCATGATATGAAAAGTTGATGCAGTCGCTTCTTGCTCTCCTAGCTTCGCACGATCAACTGGCGCCCTACCTGACGCAGCTCCTGCGGGCATGCGTTTGGCTGGCGCTTCTCATCGCCGTGTTCGGTCCGCTGGAGCGCGTCTTCTCGGTCCGCCCCGGCGCGTTTTTCCAGAAGGGCTGGCTGGTCAACCTTGGCTGGTATTTCATCAACAGCCTCACCCCGATTTTTCTGCTCGGCCCGCCGGCGGTGCTGCTGGCCTGGGCCGTTCACGCTGTCCTGCCGACGAGCTTTACCGGCGCCGCCGCCAATCTCCCGCTTTGGGCGCGCATGGTCGCGGCGATGATCGTCGGCGAGATCGGCTTCTACTGGGGTCATCGCTGGAGCCACGAGATCCCGCTGCTGTGGAGATTCCATGCGGTCCATCACAGCGCAACCCATGTGAATTTTCTCGTCAACACCCGGGCCCATCCGGTCGACATGGTGTTCACGCGGCTGTGCGGCCTGGCATTGCTTTACGCCACCGGCCTAGCCTCGCCGACCGGGCCGAATCCGACCCTTGTGCCTGCCCTTGTGCTCTTTATCGGCTCGATTTGGAGCTATTTCATCCATGCCAACGTGCGCTGGCGCTTGGGCCCTCTCGAAGAGATTATCTCAAGCCCTGCCTTCCATCACTGGCACCATACGTTCGAGGACCACAAGGACCATAATTATGCGTCCATGCTGCCGGTCATGGATCGGCTGTTTGGGACTTTCTACCTGCCAAAGGCTTGGCCCGCCGACTATGGGACCGCGACCCCGATGCCGGACACGCTGGTCGGCCAAATCCTGGATCCCTTTGCGCCTAACCCCGCCCCTCGCGCCTCCAGGCCAAGGTTTTCCAGTCCAAGTTGATCGACCCGCACTTCGAGGCGAGCCTCGTTGCAACGAACTTGGCGCGGTTAAATCGCCGCATGTCGAAGCGCCCGACAGGCGCTTCGCCTAATCCCAAACTCCCGGCCCCGCGCTCCGCTAGACCTGTGAGAAAATTGGGCAGTGTAACTGTTGAAAAGTCCCAATTCGAAAAAATAAACGCAAGTAAATAAGAGCAATTTTATTTGCTTTCAGTTACGTATATTGGGGATGGCTCGAAGGCCGCTTGCGCCTGCTCTGAAGCCACTTGCGTTGGCGAACGCTCCGGGAGGGAGCAGCGCGCCTGAGAGGGCGAGTGGCGTGAATCCCGAGCGCCCTCAGAAACCGAACGACTGCTGCGCCGTCTCCGGCGGCCCGATGCGAACGCCCTCCAATTCAAGCATGCGGATCTTCGTGGTCGAGCCCCCGGGCGCGGAGAAGCCGCCGATCTTGCCGCCGGCGGCCAGGACGCGGTGACAGGGAATGATCAAGGGCGCCGGATTTGTGGCCATCGCCTGGCCGACGTCGCGCGCCGCCTCGCGGCCGGCGCCGACCTCCTTCGCCAAGGCTAGGTAGGTCGTCGTTTGGCCCCAGCCGACCCGGCGCAGGGCCTCGTAGATGTTGCTGAAGAATGCGTCCTCGCTGACAAGATCGAGCCGGACGTGCGAGAAGTCCGTTTCCTCGCCGGCAAAGTAGCGCTTCGCCGCCGCGACGACCCCCGCAACGTCGTCCGGGGGCGTTCCCGGCTCTGCGTCATCGACGTGGCGGCGCATCAGCCGGTCGGCGGCTTCGGCTTTTTTCGTCGGCAACTGAAAGCGCGCGACTCCAGCGTCGCTCCACGCGATGGCGCAAAAGCCCATTGCGGTTTCGAAGACGCAGTAGTAAATCGCCGTGCGGCTCATGGGCTCAACATGCGCCGCCGGGCGACGAATTCAACCCGATTCCGGCGGACGCCGGCGTCTGCATTGCGACTTGACAGTGCTGTTGTGCTGGTTCTTTGCGCCGGCGTAGGCGGCGCCGGAACTCGCGGCTACGGGGATGAGGATAGCGATGGATACAAGTCCTATCTGACGACGGCGCATGATCTGCTCCAGTGGCTATTGACCAGGACAGGCTAGCAGAAACATTCACGGAGTCCATTGGGCTATCTCCAGGAGGCCGGACGCCGCAAGACCGGCCTTGCCGCGACCCTTCCCCCTTCGCTCGAACTCGCCCCATATTCGGCTCATGCCCGCCGCCAAAAAACCCACCCGCGCCGTGAAGTCCAAAGCCTCGCGGCCCGAAGTCCACCCGCTCGGCGAACATCTCGCGGAGCTGCTCAATCCCGCCCTGGTCGAGCCCAAGCCGCAGGGGTTCGGGGAAGCGCCGCAGGCGAAATTCGAGAGCGCCGCGCCCGAAAGCCATCCGCGCGGCCTCGTCGGCGCGCCGGCCAGCGCGGAATCGCTGAAAGCCCTGCTCGACGAGGGCGATCCCAACATCCGCAACCGGCCGCCGTGGATGCCGCATCGGCCGCCGCGGCCGGACAAATCGGAGGGCGGGCGGCGGTTCCGCGTCGTCTCCGAATTCGAGCCGGAGGGCGACCAGCCGCAGGCGATCGACGAACTGGTCAAGGGCGTGCGCGCCAACGAGCGCGACCAGGTGCTGCTTGGCGTCACCGGCTCGGGCAAGACCTTCACCATGGCCAAGGTGATCGAGGCGACCCAGCGGCCGGCCCTCATCCTCGCGCCCAACAAGACGCTGGCCGCGCAGCTCTACGGCGAGTTCAAGAGCTTCTTCCCCGATAACGCGGTCGAATATTTCGTCTCCTACTACGACTATTACCAGCCCGAAGCCTATGTGCCGCGCACCGACACCTATATCGAGAAGGAATCCGACATCAACGAGCAGATCGACCGCATGCGCCACTCGGCCACACGGGCGCTGCTCGAGCGCGACGACGTCATCATCGTCGCCTCCGTCTCCTGCATCTACGGCATCGGCTCGGTCGAAACCTATACCGCGATGACCTTCTCGCTCAAGCTCGGCGACAAGGTCGACCAGCGTCAGCTCATCAAGGACCTGGTCGCGCTGCAGTACAAGCGCGTGCAGGCCGGCGACTTCTCGCGCGGCCTGTTCCGCGTGCGCGGCGACACGATCGAAGTGTTCCCCGCCCACTACGAGGACCGCGCCTGGCGGATCGGCTTCTTCGGCGACGAGATCGAGGCGATCAGCGAATTCGATCCGCTCACCGGGCAGAAGACGCAGGACCTCGAATTCGTCAAGATCTACGCCAATTCGCACTATGTGACGCCGCGCCCGACGCTCTTGCAATCGGTCGAGGCGATCAAGCAGGAGCTCAAGGAGCGGCTCGACCGGCTCAATCGCCAGGGCCGGCTTCTGGAAGCGCAGCGGCTCGAGCGACGCACGATCTTCGATCTCGAGATGCTCGAGGCGACCGGCTCCTGCGCCGGCATCGAGAACTATTCGCGCTATCTGACCGGCCGCAGGCCGGGCGAGCCGCCGCCGACCCTGTTCGAATATCTGCCCGACAACGCGCTCGTGTTCACCGACGAGAGCCATGTCACCATCCCGCAGATCGGCGGCATGTATCGCGGCGACTACCGGCGCAAGGCGACGCTGGCCGAATACGGCTTCCGCCTGCCGTCATGCATGGACAACCGCCCGCTCCGGTTCGAGGAGTGGGAGGCGATGCGGCCGCAGACCGTCCATGTCTCGGCGACGCCGGGACACTGGGAGCTGGAGCAAACGGAAGGCGCATTCGTCGAGCAGGTGATCCGCCCGACCGGCCTTATCGACCCGCCGGTCGAGATCCGCCCGGCCCGGAGCCAGGTCGACGACCTGCTCGGCGAGGTCAAAGAGGTCGCGCGGCGCGGCTATCGCACGTTGGTGACGACGCTGACCAAGCGCATGGCCGAGGACCTGACCGAGTATCTGCACGAGAACGGCGTGCGCGTGCGCTACATGCATTCCGACATCGACACGATCGAGCGGATCGAGATCATCCGCGACCTGCGGCTTGGCGCGTTCGACGCGCTGGTCGGCATCAACCTGTTGCGCGAGGGGCTGGACATTCCCGAATGCGCCTTCGTCGCCATCCTCGACGCCGACAAGGAGGGCTTTCTGCGCTCGGAGACCTCGCTGGTGCAGACGATCGGCCGCGCCGCCCGCAACGTCGACGGCAAGGTCGTGCTCTACGCCGACGTGATCACCGGCTCGATCACGCGCGCGATGGACGAGACCGCGCGGCGGCGCGAGAAGCAGACCGCCTATAACCAGGCGCACGGCATCACCCCGGCGTCGATCCGCCGCGGCATCCAGGACATCCTCGGCTCGGTCTATGAGGCCGACCACGTCACCGTCGACATCGGCCTCGCCGACGCGGCGGCTATCGGGCACAACCTGCGGGGCACGATCGCCGATCTCGAGAAGCGGATGAAGGAAGCGGCGGGCAATCTCGAATTCGAGGAGGCGGGTCGCATGCGCGACGAGATCAGGCGCCTGCAATCGGTCGCGCTCGCGATCGGCGACGACCCGCTCGCGCGCCAGGAAGAGATCGAGGCGACCGCCGGCGCCTATGCCGGCGAGCGCCCGTTCGGCCGCGCCGCCAATCTGCCGTCGACCCGTCCGCGCAAGCCGACCGACGCCGACATGGGCCCGCACAACTGGGGCGGCGGCGAAGCCCGCCCGAAGGGCGGAGGGATGCGAAGGAGACGGAGAGGCTGATCCCGTCTCCTCCTCATCCCGAGCCTGTCGAGGGTGGAGGGAGGGACGGGAGCGAGGACTGGCGAATGGCGCAGGAGCGCCGCGAGTTCGCACCCGCGCTGCGCCGGCAGCATTGATGGCGCGATACTCTGTCAATTGCGACAGTTTCATGCAAGATGAGATCGGCTCTGATGGCGAAAAGCAAACGGAGGCCGTTATGCCGGGAGCAAATCAATTTGAAACGACGATCGTGGGTGGCGGTGTCGCTGGGCTAACCGCGGCTTTGCGGCTGGCCGAGCGAGGAGTTGCAGTCACGGTCCTGGAGAAAGGGCCCCTGGCGGGGGGCAATCTCAGCGGGGTCATGCACGGGCATGCGTACTACGACGTCTATCCTCACATGTTTTGTGAGTGGTATCACAACTTTTGGGATCTGGTCGAAGACTTAGGTTTAAGCCGCAGGGAGGAATTCGAAAAAAGACCGATTTGCGGATTGCTGCGAGCAAACGATTTTCCCAACTATCGCTGTTTTACCGACGCCGGATCGTTCAGTACCTTTATCAAGAATTTGACTTCGGGCGTCCTGACCGTACCAGAAACATTCATCGCAGACTACACAATACTCGATTTGCTGTCACAAGGTGACGTTCGCAGAGAATCTCTCGAAAATCAAACTTTGAATGACTTTGTATCCGATAGATATTATGCGACGCCGGCTGTGACAGATTTCTTCAATGCTACCGTGACAAACGTTTGGTCGATCGACAGTTATCTCTCCTCTGCGAGAGCCTATCAGACCTACGCGAAGTATCAATTCCGACAGCCAACTCCACAATGCTGGGTACTGAGGCGCGATGCTTACGAGCAGATTGTAACGCCATTGCTCGCTAGGCTCCACCACCTCGGGTGTACGGTCCAGACGAACACGACCGTTACGGGGGTAACCGTGGAAAATCACCGGGTCACCAGCGTATCCTATAGCGAGGAGGACGGCCGGTCCCACGTGCACCCGGTCCACGACTTGATTCTTGCGGTGCCTCCCGCAAGCCTCGCTGACATCATTTTCGCAAAAGCCTCGGACGCGGCTCATGGCGGTTCGATCATCAGCGTTGTGCCTGATCTCGCAAACGTTCGCCGCCTGGCGAGCGTTCCTCTTCCTCTTCTCTATGTTACGTTCCGGCATAGACTGCACGATATCCCAGATTTCTACGTAGCATTATTGAACTCGAAGTATTCGCTGACGTTCGTCGAGGTGAAACACTTGAGCGAGAGGGCGCACACGACGGTTCTGGCCCTCGCAGCCTCAGACTTCAATGCATTGCCGGTCGACCTTGAAAACCCCGTCACTCGAGACGGGCATTTGCATGCGGTGGACTGGATGGCCAATCCGGCGCTATCCGAAGCCGCTTATCTCATGTTGCGCGAGTTCCGACGTTATGTCCCGTTCAGACTGGGACACTCGTTCCGGGATCCGGACAGCGACGTGGACTGGGATAACACGTTCTTCCAGCCGAATCTGGATCAGCAGCTCTTTATCAATGAGGTCGGGAGCGAAAAATACTGCACTGAAGTCAACTATCCGGCGATCGAAAACCTGTATTTCGCCGGCGATACCTGCATCAACCCGATTGCCGTCGCCACCGTGGAATTGGGCGTGTATTCAGGCCTTCAGGCCGCGAGCGCAATCGCGAGAAGGCATCGGCTCCGGCCGGTCCACATGAGTGTGCCGCGGTCTTATCCCGCGCCCCTGCTGTGGCCCTGGAAGATCATGCTTCAGCCGTATGTTGTCGCCGCCAAAATGTGGGCCGACCTCGAGAATGTGGCCGGGGTGGGCTCGAGCAGTCGACGAGGCGGCGGAGCCCCACGCCATGGGCCAACAGTGGGCAGGGCGGTGGCGGCAATGTGCGCCGAATGGTGGACAACGATGGACTCCCTGTGCCGGCGCATCTGGTGAGATCGCGCCCGGCCTCACGAGGAAAGCGCAGGCCCCTGGGTTCCCTCAACGTTTCTCGCCGTTCGAGAAGCGAGCCGTTCCCTCCACCTTTCCGCCCGGCCGGGTGATCAGCCGGGCGCTGCGCTGGTCGCGGGCGTAAATCCACAGCCAGTTGAGCGCGACGCTGAGCCGGTTGCGGACGCCGATCAGGAAATAGATATGGGCGAAGCCCCATAGCCACCACGCAAGCGTCCCGCGGAGTTGGATCCAGCCGAAATCGATCACCGCGCGTCGCTTGCCGATCGTCGCCAGGTCTCCGGCGTGGTTGTAGCGGAAAGGCGGCGGCGCGGCCTTGCCGGCCAGCCTCGCCCGGATCACCTTCGCGACATACGCGCCCTCCTGCTTGGCGGCCGGCGCGATGCCGGGAACGGGCCGCCCGTCCGGGCGGACGACGATCGCAGCGTCGCCGATGGCGAAGATTTCGGCGCGCCCCGGAACGGTGAGGTCCGGCTCGACCCTGAGCCGCCCGGCGCGATCGGCCGGCGCGTCGAGCCATTGCGCCGCCGGCGACGCCTGCACGCCCGCCGCCCAGATGACCGTCGCCGCGGCCAGGGTCTTGCCGCCGTAGACGACGCCCTCGCCCGTGCATCCGGTGACCGCCTGGCCAAGCTCGACCTCGACGCCAAGCCGTTCGAGCGAACGCTTCGCGTAAGCAGACAGATTCTCCCTCAAGGCGGGAAGCGCGCGCGGTCCCGCCTCGATCAGCACGATCCGCGCCTTTTGCGTATCGATGTTGCGGAAGTCGGAGGGCAATGTAGATCGCGCGAGTTCGGCGATCGTTCCGGCAAGTTCGACCCCGGTCGGGCCGGCGCCGACGATGACGAAGGTCATCAGCGCCGCGAGCTTGCGTTCGTCCGCCTCGCGCTCCGCCCGCTCGAAGGCGAGCAGAATGCGGCCCCGGATGGCGGTCGCGTCTTCGAGCGTCTTCAGGCCCGGCGCGAACGGCTCCCAGTCGTCATGGCCGAAATAGGCGTGCCGCGCGCCGGTCGCCAGCACCAGCGTATCGAAGTCGACGGTCGAACCGTCATCGAGCCGGACGCATCGCGCGTCTTTGTCGATCGCCGCGACGGAAGCGAGCCATGTCGTCACGTCCCGGCGCTTGCGCAGGAGGTGCCGGATCGGCCAGGCGATCTCCGACGGCGCGAGCGACGCGGTCGCGACCTGGTAGAGAAGCGGCTGAAACAGGTGATGATTGCGGCGGTCGATGAGGGTGATGCGGACCGGGGCGCGAGCGAGCCGATGAACGGTTTCGAGCCCGCCGAATCCGGCCCCGATCACGACGACGTGATGAGCGCTCATCGTCCCGTCCGCCCAACAACAACCACCGACGCATGATCGGCGCGCAAGATGGCGCTGGCGCGGCCGCGAGACCTCCCATCGCGCGCATTCGCTGAAAGATCGAAAACTCTAAGCAGAGATTCTCCGATTGACCAACGGATGGAGGCATCGCTCCTTGTTCAAGGCCTCCACGGCTGCGTAAACGGTGACACATGCGTAAACGGTGACACATGCATATTTGCATTTTTCTGAACTCGGCAACAATGAGGGAAATATGCAGTTGTCACCGTATTCCCACCGTATTCCCACCAGTCAACGACAACCACTGACACTGAACTGCCCCCCGAAAGTGAGACAGGGCGAATTGAGTGACAGAGCCTGTTAGGAGGCTCTATGTCACAGCAAGGGATGCGCACATTTTCGACCGAGTTCAAGGAAGCTGTGGTGGTTCGGCTCGACGCCGGGGAGCGGATGGCGGCGGTTTCGGACGAACTGAAGATCAGGCGCAAGCTGCTTTACGAATGGCGAGCGGCCTATCGCGAGCTTGGCGCAGCCGGGCTCAACCGGAAGCGCGGACGTAAGCCGGGCGGCGCCCGCGCCAGTCCGGACGCTGCGCCGGCTACGCCTGCTCCGCTTACCGAACTGGCGCGGGCGCAAGCGCGGATTGTCGAGCTCGAGCGCAAGATCGGCAAGCAGCAGATGGACCTCGATTTTTTTCGCGAAGCCTTGCGGCTCATCGACGCACGGGACCTCATGTCTCGCGCGACGCCATCTACGCGGTCATTGAAGAAATGAACGCGCGGGAGACGCAAGGCGCCCCTCGATCGAGCATTTGTGCCGCTTAAGCGGCGTGTCGCGCGCCGGCTTCTATCGCTTTGGCGAGGTTCGCGCGCCGAAGCGAGCGGAAGCGGATCTGCGCGACAAAATCCAGACGATCGCGCTCAAAAATCGCTTCTACGGCTATCGGCGAGTTTGCCGAGACCTCTGGCGCGTCGATGGCCTGAAGGTCAATCACAAGCACGTCTTGCGCCTGATGCGTGAGGACAATCTGCTCCGCCTGCGCGAAAGGCCGTTCGTTCCCTACACCACCAACAGCCGGCATGAGTTTCCCATCGTCGCCAATCTGACGCGTGGACGCGTCCCAACCGGGCTCGATCAGATCTGGGTCGCCGACATCACTTATGTCAGGCTGGCGGGACAGTTTGTCTACCTGGCCGTCGTTCTCGACGCCTTTTCCCGCAGGGTGATCGGCTGGGCGCTCGCCGACCATCTCGAAGCGAGCCTGGCGATCGAAGCGCTCGACATGGCCTTGACCGCCCGAAGCCCCGAGCCCGGCCTCATCCATCACTCCGACCGGGGCGTGCAATACGCCTGCGCCGACTATTGCGACAAGCTCGCGGCGCGCGGCGCTCTGATCAGCATGAGCCGCGCCGGCAACCCTTATGACAACGCCAAGGCCGAGCGCTTCATGCGCACCCTGAAGGAGGAAGAAGTGAACGGCAAGACTTACGCGTCTGTCGACGACGCCCGAGCCCATATCGGCGCCTTCCTCGAAAACGTCTATAATCGAGCCCGACTGCACTCCGCGCTCGGCTACAAACCCCCGGTCGAGTTCGAAGCCGAACTCCGCCAATGCGAAACCGTCTGAAACGACACAACCAAAACTCTGTCCCTCAAATCCAGCGTCTCAGACAAAGGGTGCAGTTCATGCAGGTGTCACCGTATTCCCGCAGGTGTCACCGTATTCCCGCATTCCCAGGTGTCACCGTATTCCCCGTATTCCCGTATTCCACGTATTCTCGTATTCTAGAGAAGTGGCTGAAACAGATGATGGTTGCGGCGGTCGATGAGCGTGACGCGGATCGGCGCCCCGGCCAGCCGATGAACGGTTTCGAGCCCGCCGAAACCCGCCCCGATCACGACGACATGATGAGCGTTCATCGCCCCGTCCGCCCAGTCAACGACAGCCACTGACACATCATCGGCGCGCAAGATGGCGCCGGCGGGGCCGCGAGACCGGCCATCGCGCGCATTCGCTGAAAGATCGGTAAACGGTGACACATGCATATTTGGTAAACGGTGACACATGCATATTTGCATTTTTCTGAACTCGGCAACAATGAGGGAAATATGCATGAACTGCACCCTTTGTCTGAGACGCTGGATTTGAGGGACAGAGTTTTGGTTGTGTCGTTTCAGACGGTTTCGCATTGGCGGAGTTCGGCTTCGAACTCGACCGGGGGTTTGTAGCCGAGCGCGGAGTGCAGTCGGGCTCGATTATAGACGTTTTCGAGGAAGGCGCCGATATGGGCTCGGGCGTCGTCGACAGACGCGTAAGTCTTGCCGTTCACTTCTTCCTCCTTCAGGGTGCGCATGAAGCGCTCGGCCTTGGCGTTGTCATAAGGGTTGCCGGCGCGGCTCATGCTGATCAGAGCGCCGCGCGCCGCGAGCTTGTCGCAATAGTCGGCGCAGGCGTATTGCACGCCCCGGTCGGAGTGATGGATGAGGCCGGGCTCGGGGCTTCGGGCGGTCAAGGCCATGTCGAGCGCTTCGATCGCCAGGCTCGCTTCGAGATGGTCGGCGAGCGCCCAGCCGATCACCCTGCGGGAAAAGGCGTCGAGAACGACGGCCAGGTAGACAAACTGTCCCGCCAGCCTGACATAAGTGATGTCGGCGACCCAGATCTGATCGAGCCCGGTTGGGACGCGTCCACGCGTCAGATTGGCGACGATGGGAAACTCATGCCGGCTGTTGGTGGTGTAGGGAACGAACGGCCTTTCGCGCAGGCGGAGCAGATTGTCCTCACGCATCAGGCGCAAGACGTGCTTGTGATTGACCTTCAGGCCATCGACGCGCCAGAGGTCTCGGCAAACTCGCCGATAGCCGTAGAAGCGATTTTTGAGCGCGATCGTCTGGATTTTGTCGCGCAGATCCGCTTCCGCTCGCTTCGGCGCGCGAACCTCGCCAAAGCGATAGAAGCCGGCGCGCGACACGCCGCTTAAGCGGCACAAATGCTCGATCGAGGGGGCGCCTTGCGTCTCCCGCGCGTTCATTTCTTCAATGACCGCGTAGATGGCGTCGCGCGAGACATGAGGTCCCGTGCGTCGATGAGCCGCAAGGCTTCGCGAAAAAAATCGAGGTCCATCTGCTGCTTGCCGATCTTGCGCTCGAGCTCGACAATCCGCGCTTGCGCCCGCGCCAGTTCGGTAAGCGGAGCAGGCGTAGCCGGCGCAGCGTCCGGACTGGCGCGGGCGCCGCCCGGCTTACGTCCGCGCTTCCGGTTGAGCCCGGCTGCGCCAAGCTCGCGATAGGCCGCTCGCCATTCGTAAAGCAGCTTGCGCCTGATCTTCAGTTCGTCCGAAACCGCCGCCATCCGCTCCCCGGCGTCGAGCCGAACCACCACAGCTTCCTTGAACTCGGTCGAAAATGTGCGCATCCCTTGCTGTGACATAGAGCCTCCTAACAGGCTCTGTCACTCAATTCGCCCTGTCTCACTTTCGGGGGGCAGTTCATGCAGGTGTCACCGTATTCCTCGGTATTCCTCGTATTCCCGTATTCCGAGGTGTCACCGTATTCCGGGGAATACAGGCGAATACGAGTATTGATCCCCGGTTTCGAATGGTCGCGACCGGAGAAACCCGATCGACTGAAAGACCTTCCGGCGACGAGCTCGCCGTCACGCGCCGCCGGCAACTCGGCTGGGTCTCGGTCGGCCCGGCGGCTTTGGCCTGCTGCTCTTGCAGCCCGCCAATCCCCGCCGCTTCAGTAGCTCGCGGTTCCGGTCCCGCATATTTTCGCCCCGCCGACGTCGCAACAAGCCAAGGCAAAACACTGGCCATGCGCGGCGCCCGGAGGGTCACACCGGGGCTCGCTCATGACGTAGCAATTCAGCTTGCTTGTCTTCCTCCCCTGGCTCATTGCGCGAGCCTTCTCCGACAGACACGCTTTGACGTCCGGCGGCGCATGCTTCAACGAGGCGGGGGCCATTCTGCGGCCGTTGAGCGCGAACCTCATTTTCGCCGAGGAATATCCGGTCCGCTCCGCCCTGAGCACGAAGCGCCCATGGGGCGTTTGTCTTGTCACCGAGGCCTGCGACCCGACCGCCGCGCCGAGCGCGAAGCGGGTGAGCCCGATCGACCTGCATTCCTGGGCCGCTTCGGCGGCCATCGACAAAAACGATGAGAAAATAATCCCGGCTGCAAGAATAGCCCGCATTCTCCCCTCCCATTCGAGGGCGCGGCCCGCACCATTCGTCTAGGCGAGATTCCACCAGGAAGGATATTGGGGTTATCACGCAGATCGTCCGCTGCGCCCCGAAACTCGAGGCGCCAAGAGACAGTGGTCTTGACGGCCGCGTTCTCGCGCCCAGCGCCGAAATTCTCTCTTCCCGCCAACAGGTTAGCGTCGATCCGACGGTTTTGGCGCAACTTTTCCTTCTGCTTTACGAACCAATGGGTTATTCTGCTCTTGTTTGTCAGAAATAGCCGGGAGCGGGAGCGGCGGCGGGAGCGAGGCGAGGTTGGGAGGCGCGGCGGCTGGCGATACCCCAGCGAACCGCGGCGCGGCGGGCAATCTCGAGCCCCGAGGAGGCCAGAGTTGACCGCAAGTCCTTGAAGAGTCCGGGTTAGCGGAAGAAAACGGCGTTTTGATTTTGTTGCGCCCGATTTTGATTTTGTTGCGCCGGGCTTTGATTTTGTTGCGGCCGGCTTTGCTATTGTTGCGGCCCGGCTTTGCTATTGTTGCGCGCGGGATTCGCAAATCTTGCGTTTCACGTGAAACAACTTGCCTCCAGCCAGCGCCGTCAGACGTGCGTCGTGAACGGACCCAGCCCGCCGACGAGCCAGAGGATCAAGAGGATCACCACGATGATCCCAAGCACGCCGCCAAGCCCGGTCCCACCATAGGAGCGGTAGCCGTAATATCCGCCCCCGCCGCCGAAGAGCAGGACCAGGATGATGATGAGGAGTAGAAGGCTCATGCGAAACTCCCGCCGGATTGATCGAATCTCCGGCCGCGCCGGAGCTTTCACCGGCGCTTAAACGCGCGGCGCCAAACGTTGGTTGCAGCGAAGCCGCAATTTTGTCAGGCTTTCGCGTCGCCAGCCGACGTGGACGCCCGCGCTTTCGCCGGCGATGCGGGCCGCGCGCGATCCGACCGTTGAGAGGACGACCGCGATGATCACCAAGCTGCTCGGCGACCAGGTCGTGAAGACCTCGCCGTTTTGCGGAGCGATCCACGAGATCCTGACCGGCGCGGAATATTCCCCGAGCCTCGCGCTCGCGATCGACATCCGCGAGACCGTCCCCCATTTTCATACGACCTTCGATGAGATCTATTTCATCCTCGACGGCGAAATCGCGCTCACGCTGTACGACCCCGCGAACGGAAAGACGATCGAGCAGAAGCTCGGCGCCGGCGAGCTTTGCGTCATCAGCAAGGGCGTTCACCACAAGGTGGCCGCATCGTCGGCGAGGAACAGGCTCTGCGTGATCTGCGTTCCGCATTTCGATGCCGCTGACGAGCACAAATCCGAGGCGCTGGCGGCGCCGGCGAACTAGTCCCGCGCGCCGGAGAGAACCTCATGCCAGCGGCGGACAAGTCCATGCGGCGCTATCGGATCGCGGTCATTCCGGGCGACGGGATCGGCAAGGAGGTCATTCCCGCCGGCCTCGAGGCGCTCGAGGCCGTCGCCGGGCGCGAGGGATTCGAATTCGCCTTCGACCGATTCGGCTGGGGGTCGGATCATTATCGCTCGACCGGCCTCATGATGCCGCCCGACGGCCTCGATGAGATCAAGGACCACGACGCGATCTATTTCGGCGCCGTCGGCTCGCCGGAGGTGCCCGACCATGTCAGCCTCTGGGGCCTGAGGCTCGCGATCTGCCAGCCGTTCGACCAATACGCCAACGTCCGGCCCGCCCGCGTCCTGCCGGGGATCACGAGCCCGCTGCGAAAGGTGAGCGGCCCGGAGCTCGACTGGGTGATCGTGCGCGAGAATTCGGAGGGCGAATATGCCGGGGTCGGCGGGCGCGTCCATCGCGGCCTGCCGATCGAAGTTGCGACCGACGTGTCGATCATGACCCGCGCCGGGGTCGAGCGCATCTTCCGCTTCGCCTTCGCCCTCGCCCGCTCGCGGCCGCGCAAGTTGCTCACCATCGTCACCAAGTCGAACGCCCAGCGGCACGCGATGGTGATGTGGGACGAGATCGGGGCCGAGGTCGCGCGCGAGTTTCCGGACGTCGCCTGGGACAAGATGCTGGTCGACGCCATGACCATGCGGATGACGATCAGGCCCGCGAGCCTCGATACGATCGTCGCCTCGAACCTTCACGCGGACATCCTGTCCGACCTGGCGGCGGCGCTGGCGGGCTCGCTCGGCATCGCGCCGACCGCCAACCTCAACCCCGAGCGGCGGTTCCCGTCGATGTTCGAGCCGATCCACGGCTCGGCGTTCGACATCGCCGGCAAGGGAATCGCCAATCCGATCGGCTCGTTCTGGACCGCGGCGATGATGCTCGATCACCTCGGCGAAAAAGCCGCGTCCGATCGCCTGATGCGGGCGATCGAGCGCGTCACCGCCAGCCCGTCGCTGCACACGCCCGACCTCGGCGGCGCCGCGACCACCCGCACGGTGACGGATGCGACGATCGCGGCGATCCAGGGCGAGAACGTCTAAGTCAGCCGCCGGTAGACAAGCGCCGCTCTCGTCCCTCATAGTTCGTCGGCACTGCCAGACGTTCCGGAGCCGAGACGATTGAACGACGCCCGACTGCCCGACCTCGGCTTCAAGTCCTACGACAGCATGGAAGGCCTCATCGCCATCGATCCGGGCGCGCCGCCGCGGCGGTTCGTGTCCTGGCCGGGGGCGAAGCTGGTCCACGCGGTCTATCCCGGGCTGCTCGTCGCCGGCACCACCGCGCTCGCGTCGACGTGGCTCGCCCAGCATTATACGGCGCCGGTCATGCTGTTCGCGCTCCTGTTCGGGATGGCGTTCCACTTCCTGCATGAAGAGGGCCGGTGCGTCGCCGGCATCGAATTTACCTCGCGCTCGGTTCTGCGGGTCGAAGTCGGCCTGCTCGGGGTGCGCATCACGCTCGGCCAGATCGCCTCGCTCGGCGCGTGGCCGGTGGCGGCGGTGATCGTCGGCGTGGCTACGACGATCGCTTTCGGCTTCTTGCTGGCGCGCCGGCTCGGTCTGTCGCCGATGTTCGGGGTCCTCTCCGGCGGCGCGGTCGCGATTTGCGGCGCCTCGGCGGCGCTCGCGATCGCCTCCGTCCTGCCGCGCAGCGACAGCCGGGAGCGCGACACCGTCCTCACCGTTGTCAGCGTGACCGCGCTGTCGACGCTGGCGATGATACTCTATCCCGTTTTTGCGACCTCGATCGGCCTCGACCACAAGCAGGCGGGCATTTTCATCGGCGGCACGATCCATGATGTGGCGCAGGTCGTCGGCGCCGGCTACACGATCTCGAACGAGACCGGCGACATCGCCACCTACGTCAAGCTGCTGCGGGTGGCGATGCTGCTGCCGGCGGTGTTCGCAATATCGTTTCTCGTCGCCCGACACGGCGGCCACGGCGAGGGCGCGCGGGCGACGCTGCCGCTATTTCTCGTTGGTTTCGCCGTCCTCGTCGTCGTCAACTCGATTGGTCTGCTGCCGCAGGTCGCCATCGGCCTCGCCAACGAGGCGTCCCGCTGGTGCCTGGTCGCTGCGATCGCGGCGTTGGGCATGAAGACCTCGTTCAAGACCCTGTTCGCGGTTGGGTGGCGGCCTGTCGGACTCATGGTCGCAGAAACGCTGTGGATCGGCGCCCTGGTTTTGTTTTCGGTCAAAGTGCTTATCTAAGCGACGGTGGGACGGTAGGTCCGTCCCCTCGCGATAGGAGGCTTAGGCGCCATGGCAGGTTCAACAACCGAACGCGCGGTTCTCGCCGGCGGATGTTTCTGGGGCATGCAGGACTTGATCCGCCGCTTTCCGGGCGTCATCTCGACTCGGGTCGGCTATACCGGCGGCGAGGTCCCCAATGCGACTTATCGCAACCACGGCAACCACGCCGAGGCAATCGAGATCATTTTCGAACCGGCGAAGATCAGCTACCGCAGGCTGCTCGAGTTCTTCTTTCAGATCCACGATCCGACGACCAGAAACCGCCAGGGCAACGACGTCGGCGCGAGCTACCGTTCGGCGATCTTCTTCACGGGCGACGAGCAGAAGCGCGTGGCGCTCGACACCATCGCCGACGTCGAAGCTTCGGGCTTATGGCCCGGCAAGGTGGTGACCGAAGTCGCGCCCGCCGGTCCGTTCTGGGAAGCCGAGCCCGAGCATCAGGATTACCTGGAACGCTATCCGAACGGCTACACCTGCCACTTCCCAAGGCCGAACTGGGTCCTGCCTAAGCGGTCTGCCGCCGCCGCGGAATAGACGGTCGGGACGCCGCACTGTTTCAGTGGCCGGAATGGCCTCGCGCGAAGCCGCGTCGCGCGCGGAGACGGCGGGCCACAGCGAAAAATGGGCTCAGCGGGGCGCCCCGCTGAGCCCTCTCTCTTTCATCGCCAGCGAGGGACGAACCCGCCACCCCGGCGCGCCGACCCCGGATCAGTAGGGGCGGTAGTAGTGGTGGTGATTGTAGGCGTAAGGCCGATGGTAGTAGCGGTGACGGTTGGTCATCGAGTTTCCAACCGCCGCGCCGCCGACGCCGCCAACAACCGCGCCGACCGGGCCGCCTATGAGCGCGCCGCCGACCGCGCCTGTGACGCCTCCGGTCACCGCGCCGCTTTCGTCAGCAAACGCCGCGGGAGCGGCGACACAGATCAGCGTCGCGGCCGCAACGCCAAACATCCATCGAGACATAAAACCCTCCTTCAATTTGGCGGAGGTTGCCAGCGCCCGCCGTGCAATCCGCCATGCCCGGGCCTCATAAACCGCCGAAAGGCTGAAAGGTTCCGGCGGCCGCCGATCCGGCCTGCGGCGCGTCAGTGCGCCTTGAGGACTTCCCCGCGCCGTTCCGGGCTGAAGCGGATGACGATGACGATCGCAACCGCGACCACGCCCGCCACCAGCGCCAGCGCAAACGCGTAATTCCCGCCGTTCGCTTCCGCGATCTGAGCCTGGAGAGGGCCGTTGTAGGACGCCAGGAAGTTGCCGGCCTGATAGACGAAGGCGGGAATGGTGGCGCGCGCCGCGCCCGGGGCGAGTTCATTGAGATGGGCCGGGATCACGCCCCAAGCGCCTTGCACCGCGACCTGCATGACGAACGCGCCGAGGGCGAGCAGGATCGGCGTCGAGCCGTACGCCCATAGGTACAGCGCCGGAAGCGCAATGAGCGCCGCCACGGTGATCGCGTTGACCCGGCCGATCTTCTCCGACACGTGGCCGAAGACGAGGCCGCCGGCAATGGCCCCAAGATTGGCGACGATGACGATCCAGCTCACTGTCGCGGGGTCGAAATTGTGCTGCTTCTGCAGGAAGGTGGGATACAGATCCTGCGTGCCGTGGCTGAACAGGTTGAAGCACATCATCAGCACGACCATGTAGATGACTAAGCCCCGGTGCTCCGAAATCGTCTCCCACAGGGGGGGCTTCGCATGCGCCTTCGACGCCTCGAAGGCCGGTGATTCCGGCACGCCGCTGCGGATGAAAAGCACGACAAAGGCCGGCAGGACGCTCAGCAGGAACATCGCCCGCCAGCCGATTGTGTAGTCGCCGAACGTGCGGCCGAAGAGCAGGCCGTTGGCGACCGCAGCGAGAAGAAAGCCGGTCGGATAGCCGCATTGCAGAATCCCGGACACCAACCCGCGCGCCTGCGGCGGAATCGACTCCATCGCCAGCGAGCTGCCGAGACCCCATTCGCCGCCCATGGCGATGCCGAACAGCGCCCGCAAGATCAGGAACACGATGAGGTTCGGCGAGAAGGCGGCGAGCGCGCCGAGGATCGAATAGCAGAGGATGTCCAGCATCAGGGCCGGCTTGCGTCCCCACCGGTCGCCGAGGCGGCCGAAGATAAAGGCGCCGACGAACCGCATCGCCAGCGTCAGGAAGAGCGCGTATGCCACAGCCGAGATCTCGACGCCGAACTCCTTGGCGATGTCCTTGAGCAGGAAGGTCAGGAGGAAGAAATCGAAGGCGTCGAGCATCCAGCCGAGAAAGGCGGCGGCGATCGTCTTCTTCTGGTCGCCGGTCAGATTCATCGTCGCCCTCCCATGGGTGCGGCCTCGCTCCAGGCCGTCGCAATCTTGTCATCGCGTCAATTCCATGGATACGCGCGGCGAGACATTGGCACAAGCCGAACGCCTGTCCCGGCGCTGAGGCTACGTGACCGTCCATCGAAACGGGCGCGAGGCGAACCCCGTCGCGCCTCGGCCGCGTTGGGCGAGTGGAGTCGAGGCTCGCCGACAGCCCGCGGTCCTGGTCATCGTTCCGCGGTCCTGGCGTTTTCGGCCAGGAGCGCGGGCCGCGGCGGCGCGAGCGGGTGGATGAATTGGCCGGCGAGCGAGCCGGGCATCGGCTCATCGATTCCATAGCTCCTGCCATGCAATGGGCAGGCAGCGGACGCCGAGGATACGGTCTAGCCACTGAGGCGGCCGAGAAGGAACGGCTCGGACGACAATTTCTTGCCGAAAATCAGAACTCGGGTTAAGCTCCCCCCATGAACTGTCCTGCCTTTTCCTCGTGCCATACTCGTGGGCTGCTGTTCCGGCGCCCCACGCGATGACCAAGAGCGGGAAGAATAGTCTCGACTCAAACGCCCGCGCAACCCATTGAAAAGTCCCGATTCGGACGAGAGAATCCAAGGATATCCAAGACAATCCAACGCCCCATGAACGGGGTCTTCGACGCCAAACGGCCGCGAGCCAAGAAAACCCAAACGAATTAAGCTGAGCACACGCTGCGGCCCGTCGACGAAAAGGATCCAGACCGGCCCTATTCAAAGGCAACGCGCGTTAGTCAGGGAATGTCTCGTCGCTGAGGCTTTCGCGACGGGGATCACATCGTCATTTCGGGCGAAGTCATCCCGCCGCCTCGACAGCCGCTTCGCCGCGCTCTAAGAGCGCAGTCGAGGGTGGGAGCCTGGGGAAGCGGGCGGCTGCGGATGATCATCGCCATCGACGGCCCCGCCGCCTCGGGGAAGGGGACGATCGCGCGCCGGATCGCCGCGCATTACGGGCTGCCGCATCTGGACACTGGGCTGCTCTACCGCGCGACCGCTGCTGCGCTCATGGCCGAGGATCGCAACCTCTACGACGAAGCCGCGGCGGTTGCTGCTGCGCGGGGACTGGGCCTCGCAGATTTCGACGATGCGACATTGCGCACCCGCCAGATGGGGGACGCGGCGTCCGTGGTCGCGGCGATGCCTGGCGTCCGCGGGGCGCTCATCGAGGCGCAGCGGGCCTTTGCCGCCCGGCCGGGCGGCGCGGTCCTCGACGGACGGGACATCGGCACGGTCGTTTGTCCGGAAGCAGACGTGAAGATCTTTGTCACCGCCAGCGCGGCGACCCGGGCGCAGCGGCGTGCGCTCGAATTGATCCGGAGTGGCGAAAAGGCCGATTATGACGCGATTCTGGCCGACATCATCCGCCGCGACGCCCGCGATTCCGGCCGCGCCGCCGCGCCGTTGCGCCCGGCGGACGACGCGGTTCAGCTCGACACGACCCATCTCGGGATTGACGCCGCCTTCGCCGAAGCGCTGCGCATCGTCGAGGCGGCGCGGATCAAGGCCTAGCGCGGCGCGGCCGCCCCTTTTTGCCCGCCGCTCACGCGGCGGCGCCCGGGGCGAGTCGGCTCTGCGTTGCCCGCAACCGCTCGATGGCGTTGTCGATTTCGCCCCGCTGCCGCTCCAGATGGCCGATCTGAGTGACGATCTGCTGCGGGTTGAGCTGATCCTCGAGGTCCGGCGTCTCCGTCGCCCCCTTGCCGCCGATCAGATCCTGGATCTCGGTCAGGGTGAAGCCGAGTTTCTTGCCCTTGAGGATCATCTCCATACGGACGCGATCGGCGCCGCGATAAAAGCGGGCGTTGCCCTCGCGGCGCGGCTTGATGAGGCCGCGATCCTCATAGAACCGCAACGTGCGCAGGCTGACGCCGAACAGGCGCGACATCTGGCTGATGGTCATCTCCGACTGCGCCGAATCGGACGCAGAACGCTCCTCTTCCCCGAGCAGCGCGGCCGAAGTTCCCACGCTTGGGTGATTTAACGACGTTATCCGGCTCATAACCTCTCCTTTCGTCGGCGCCGTTGCGTTCGCGCCTTGGTGATTCGCGCGCCCCTGCGCGATTCGCTCCATCTATGCCTGACTGAATCCGGATTGCAATCGAAAGTTGCAACAACTAACAAGTACAACCTACGCGGCCCGGACGGCCGCGCGCGGGCCGGGCCCGTAAGCGGCCTTAACCGTTTCTTCACCACGACCGCCGAAACAATTGTCCCGTGCCGTCGCCCCTGGAGCGCGCGACGATTCGCGGCCGCCGGCGATGGGCGAGGACATGAACAAATCCATGGCGTGGACGATCGCGGGGGTGGGGCGGCGAACCAGGGACGCCGCTGAGGAAGCCGCCCGTCGCGCCGGCATGCGACTTGATGATTGGCTGGACGAAGCGATCGCCGACCGGGCCGCCCTCGCGCAAGGCGCCCGGCTGGAAGGCAACGAAACCGAAGACGAGCGGCTCGACGCGGCCGCGGGACGCCTCGAACGCATCGCGCGGCGAAACGAGGGCGGGCGCGAACCGCCAGCGCCGGGGATTCCGGATTCTTTCGATTCGGCGATCGAGCGCTTTGAGGCGAGGCTCTCGCGCGCCGAAGCGCGGGCCGCGCGCGCGTTCGAATCGGTCGCCGAGATCCTCGAGCGCTCGAATGCGGCGCGGGATGGCGATCGGCAGGCGTTGATCGATGCTGTCAGGCGACTGGAAGCGATCAACGGCCGCTGGAGCGGCCAGGTTCAAACTGGCGAGGGAGCGGCGCCGACGCCGCGGCTCGATCTCAAGGCTGCGGTGTCGCAGATCGCCATGCGCCGCCAGGAGCTTAGCGCCGGCGCCGCCAAGCCCGCGCCTAGCCAGGACACGACCGCGCGCGTGCAATCCCCTCCGGCCGCCGATGAGTTCGACGCGCCGGCCGCCGTTGCGGAATCCAGCCCGGCGTCGCCACTGTCGGAATCGTTACGCGACGACATTCGAGCCCTCGCGCTCAAGCTCGACGACCTCCGGCGCGAGCGAAGCGATCCGCGCGGCCCAGCCATCGATCTCGGCGCGATGCGGGCCGAGATCGCGGCGATGAGCAAGAGCCTGGCGGATCTCGCGCCGCGCAATGCGATCGTCGCGCTCGAAGGCGCGATCCGCGACCTCATGCAGCGCGTCGAGATCGCGCGTCAGGACGGCCGCGGCGACTCGCTGCACGTCCCGCTCGAGGCGATGGCGGCCGAATTGCGCGCGGTGGTGAAGACGCACGACTCGCAGGCGGTCGCTGCTGGGCTCGAACGGGAGATCCGCGCCATCGGCGGCAAGATCGACAGCCTGGCGGCGACGACGATCAAACCTGAGACATTCGAGCGCATCAGGCGGCAGACCGAGGAGGTTCGCAACCTTCTCGCTTCCGCCGCCTTGCGCACCGCGCCGCTCGAACGGATGGAACGGCGAATCGGCGAACTCGCCGATCGTGTAGAGCAACTCGGCGCTAGCCCCGCGCCCCATGTCGAGTCGGCTGAGGTGGCTGCTTTTCTGGCCGAGGCGCGGCAGCAGATCGAGCGGTCCACGCCGCCCGAGGCGCTGTTGTCGATCGAACGGCGTCTAGAAGAGATCGCCGCTCGGCTCGATCAGGAAATCGCTCGCCCCAACCCTCCCGCAGCTATCGATCCGCGCCCGTTCGACGACCTGGCGCGGCGGATCGACGAGGTGCGTCAATCGCTCGAAGCGCGCGCGCCGGCGGCAGTCGACACCGGCCCGATCGAAAAGCTCATGCGCGATCTCGACGGCAGACTCGAGGCCGGTGGCCGCACGGACGAGGAGGCGCGGGTCCTCCAATCGATGGCGGCCGAGATCAGCGCCAAGCTCGATCGGCTCGCCGATTCGGACGCCGGCGTTCGCTGGCTCGAGCCGGTCTTGAGCGAGTTCGGCGGCAAGCTCGATCGCCTCGCTGACGCCGAGATCGGCGCGCGCTGGCTCGAGCCGGTTCTCACCGACCTCGGCGCCCGGCTCGATGCGGTCGCTTCGCCGGTCGATTTCAGTCCGATCGAGGCACATCTGCGTGCGCTCGAGGCCAAGATCGACGCGAGCGCTCCTACGCTTTCGGATCGAGAGATCGCCGACCGCGTGGCCGACGAGGTCGCCCGGCGTCTTCAGGAATTCAGCTCCGGATACGACGATTCCGAGGCTCTTGCCGCGCAGATCGCCACTATTTACGATCGCATCGACGCGCTGGCGGCGAAGGCCGTCCACGCCGACGATCCGGAGCCAGTGGTGCGGGAGCTGCTCGACAGGTTGCGTAAAGTGGAGGCGGCGCCGACCTCCCGCGACTCGGAAACCCTGGCCGCGTTCCATGCCGCGCTCGGCGCCCATCTGTCCGAGCTAAGAGCCGAACAGGCAAGCGCCGACCGGCGCACCCAGTCGCGCCTTGCCGAGTTGCAAAGCGTTCTCGAGACCTTGGTTGCGCGCCTCGCGAGCATCGAGAGCGAGCTTGCGGGCGAGGTCGACGACCAGCTGCGGCCGCCCGCGGATACGGCAGCGCCCAGACCGGCCGCCGGCGCGGCGCTGCCGGGCGTCGAGGCGCTCGGACCCGAGGTCGCCCAACGCGCATCCCAGGCCACGGTCGCCCGCGGCGCCGACGACCGTTCGCTTCAGCTGGCGAGCGGCGAGGACTTTCTGATCGAGCCCGGCGCCGGAGCGCCGCAACGCGCGCGAGAAGCACGCGAACTGGCGCAGATGATCGGGCCCAAAACCAATCGCGCGGTCAGCGTCCATATCGCCGCTGCGCGGCGCGCCGCGCAGGCGCTGGCGGAAAGCGACGGCGAGGCGGCGAGCGGCCGCGGCTCCAAGGCCGCCGGCCTGGAGCCGGCGCCGCTGGCCGCGCGCGGCGTTCAAGGCGCCAAGGCGTTCTACGCCAGCCATAAGCGTACCGTGCTGCTTGGCGTCGCGCTCGCGATCGCGGCGACAATCGCCGTGCGCGAGGTTGGGGTGCGGGCGACGTTTTTGCAGCGGTCAGAATTGGACGGGCAGGCGGCCAAGACCGCGAAAGTCGACACCTCGCCGCTCAAGCCGCCCGCGCTTGCCGGCGCCACAAAGCCGGTCGACCGGGCGCCGACCGCTTCGATCTCTCAACCGGCCGCCAGACCGGACGCGCCAATTCTTCCGCCGCAGGGCGCGCCTTCGACGGCCGAGCTCCTGGCGGCGATCCCGCCCGGAATATCCCCGAGCCTGCGCGACGCTGTCGCCGCCGGCGCGCCGGCGGCGCAATACGAGCTCGCCCTGCGCCTGTTCGAAGGCCATGGGCTGCCCAAGGATCAATCGGCGGCGGCGCGCTGGTTCGAACGCGCCGCCTCGCTCGGCCTCGCTCCGGCCCAGTATCGGCTCGGATCGATGCTCGAGAAGGGCATTGGCGTCGCTCCTGATCGGGCGGCGGCCAAAGGCTGGTATCTCAAGGCGGCCGAAGCCGGCAATGCGCGGGCCGCCCACAATCTGGCCGTCCTGGACGCCGAGGCGGCCGGCGACGAGCCGGACTACGTCCAAGCGGCCAAATGGTTCCGCAAGGCGGGCGAGTTCGGCGTCCGCGACAGTCAGTACAATCTCGCGATCCTCTACGCCCGCGGCCTCGGTGTGGGGCAGGACCTGCGCCAGTCGTGGATGTGGTTCTCGCTCGCCGCTCAGCAGGGCGACGCGGACGCAGCCAAGAAGCGCGATGAGGTCGCCGCCAAGATGGACCCGGTCTCGCTCGCCGATGCGGCCGAAGCTCTGGCGAAATTCAAGCCCGTCAAGCCCGATCCGACGGCAAACGAGGTCACCGCGCCGTCAGGCGGCTGGGACGACGGGCCGGGAGCGGCCCCCATGAGCGCGCCCATGAGCCAATCTCCGACGCCGAGCGGCGGCGCCCATCAGCAAACGCCTCTTTGACTGGAACGCCGGGGGCGCGGGTTCTTTCCCCGCCGTCCCGGACCTTGGTCACCGCTTCAAGGTTGCCGCGAGGACGACATGGAACCCCCGCTCGCAGGCGCCGCGCCCAGGCTGCGCCTGCGCCTTATTTGCCTGACCGATCTGCACGCCAATCTCTATCCGTACGATTATTATCGTGATCGCCCGGATAACTCGGTCGGCCTCGCGCGCGCCGCCTCGCTGATCGCCGGGGCGCGGAGCGAATGCTCCAACTGCCTCCTGTTCGACAACGGCGACATTCTCCAGGGCACGCCGCTCGGCGACTTCGCCGCCGCCGCGATCATCAGGGATGCGAGCGTGATCCATCCGGTGATCGCCGCCATGAACAGGCTCGACTACGCGGTCGCCACGCTCGGCAACCATGAGTTCAACTATGGCCTCGAGGCGCTCGAGCGCGCCTATGCGCAGGCGCGCTTTCCCATTGTCTGCTGCAATGTCCTGAAACCTGACGGCTCGCCCTGGTTCCCCCCTTCGATCGTCATCGAGCGCGACTTCGCCGACGAGTCCGGGACGACGCGCCGGCTCAAGGTCGGCGTGATCGGCGTCGCGCCGCCGCAGATCGCCCAGTGGGACGAGGCCCATATCCGCGGGCGCCTGACGATTGTCGATATCGTCGAGGCGGCGCGGATTGAGGTCGGCCGACTCAGGGGCCGCGTCGATCTCATCGTCGCGTTATGCCATTCCGGCGTTTCCCGGCTCGCTTCCACGCCGGGGGAGGAGAATGCCGGGCAGGACCTCGCCGGCCTCGACGGCGTCGACGCCGTGTTCCTCGGTCACCAGCACCTGCTGTTTCCCGGCGAGGACTTTGTCGGCGTGCCCGGCGCCGACGCCGAGCGCGGAACTCTCCTCGGCAAGCCCGCGGTCATGGCCGGATTCTGGGGCAGCCATCTTGGGGTCATCGATCTCGGTCTGGAGCTGGACGGCGGCCGCTGGCGAGCTGCCCGGGCGCAGGTCGAGGTCCGGCCGATCGCGCGGCGCGACGCCAGCGGCGCCGCGATCGCGCTCGTCGAATCGGACGCGTCAGTGCTCGACGCCGCCGAGGCCGCGCACGCCGCTACGCTTCATTATGTCCGCACGCCGGTCGGCCGGCTCGCGACGCCGCTGCATACGTATCTGGCGCTGATCGCCGACGATCCGACGGTCGAGCTCGTCAACGAGGCCCAGCGCGTCTATGCGGCGCCGCTGGCTGCGGCGCGCGCCGACCTCGCTCCGCTGCCGGTTCTCTCGGCCTCGGCGCCGTTCAAATGCGGCGGGCGCGGTGGGCCGGACTTCTATACCGACATCGCCCAGGGCCCGATCGCGATCAAGGACGTGGCCGACATCTACCCCTATCCCAACAGCGTGAGGGTGGTGAAGGTCGACGGCTTGACGCTCAGGGAATGGCTCGAGCGGTCGGCGTCCATCTTCCGCTGGATCGATCCTGCGTCTCGCGACGAGCAGCCGCTGCTGGGGCCCGCCTTCGCCTCCTACAATTTCGATGTGATCGACGGCGTCGAATACGCCATCGATGTGACTGAGCCCGCCCGCTACGACGAATCGGGCGCGCTCGTCGCGCCGCAGGCGCGCCGCATCCGCGATCTCACCTTCAACGGCGCGCCGATCGATCCGGGACAGGCGTTTCTCGTCGTCACCAACAACTATCGCGCCAGCGGCGGCGGCGGTTTCCCGGGCTGCGGCGGAACGAGCGTGGCGATCGAAGCCCCCGACGCCAACCGCGATGTCGTCCTCAAATACGTCGAAAGCGCTGGGGAAATCGCGCCTCGGTCGGACGGCAATTGGCGCCTCGCGCCTTGGCCGGGCACGGTGGTCGCGACCTATCTGACGTCGCCGGCGGCGGCGGCGCTTCCAGCGCCGATGGGCCTCAGGCTGACCTCGATGGGCGCCGCGCCCGGAGGCTTTCTGAAACTACGGGTCGAAATGGGTTAAGCGAGGGTCCGACGGGCGCCGGCCGAGGCATG
Organism: uncultured Alphaproteobacteria bacterium; assembly: GCA_963765375.1. Taxonomy (GTDB): domain Bacteria; phylum Pseudomonadota; class Alphaproteobacteria; order Rhizobiales; family Beijerinckiaceae; genus Roseiarcus. The sequence goes on from CAVXVZ010000003.1 coordinate 283,629, forward strand.
GAAGCGTTTTCAAAGCCGAGGGAAGGAAAATCCAAGCCGATGGAAGGAAAATCCAAGGAAGCGGGAAGGAAAATCCAAATTTTCTCCTTCCGCATATCGATAGTTTTCAACAGGTTAGGCTAGAAACCCAAGGAACCTCCCAACCTCTCCGCGTCCGGTTTCTCGATATGACGACGCATCGACGCTCGCCGACGATGCGTCGAAGCCTCCTCGTCCGCGGATGGCCGGGGCCGGATCCGACGACCTACGCACCATAGCACGGGTTTCGGATTATCGCAAATTATTGTCGCGTTTCATGGCGTCAATCGTCGCGATCGCAAAAACCGCCGGAGGCCAAGCGCGCCCGTTGGCCCGGCCCTTCCTCTTCTGGACCAACGGCCCATCCGCCGCCGAACCGTCACTGGCTCAAAGTCGTGGCCTGCGCCGCGGTGTCCACCGACTTCTCGCGCGCTGTCGGATCGACGATCTGGGCGGGCGCCTCGACGGCGCCAGTGGCGACGCCGGCGGCGACGTTGATTGCGCCGTTCGTGAACGTGCCGAGCAATTCGACCAGCCCCGCCTTGGCTTCGGTGAGGCTCTGGCCCGCGGCCAGGCGGTCGCCGATCGCGGTGACGACGTCGCCGCTCGCGAACCTGCCATGATTGGTGATGTCGTTGGAGGCGAGACCGGTCAGGTCGATGACCTGCACCCTGCCTTGCTCCAGAATCGAACGATAGGGCTCCTTGGTTGGATCGAGCGCGCCGAGCCGCGTCGAATCGCGCGCCAGGAAGCTTGACAGCCCGAGGGCCCGATCGTCTCGCGAAACGAAGAGCGTGAACTGGGCCGGCCGCGTCCCGGCGTCGATTTCGGCGATCTGGCGGCGGAATACGTCGATATCGATGTCCGGCGAAGCCATCATCACGTCGCGGATCTTGGGCGACAGTCCGTGATCGCGGATCGACATCTGTCTCAGCGCCTCGACGACCAGGTAACTGCCCATCGAGTGGGCGAGAATCGATATCGAATCGACCGACGGATCCTTGGCCAGCGCCTGCAGCACCGCCTCCAGCGCGTCGCGCGAGTACACGGCGCTGTCGCGATCGTAGACGTAATCGGTCACGCTGCCGCCCGAAGGCCAGGTGAACAGCACCGGCGCGACGTTCACCCGCGTGTCGTGAACGATCTGGGCGAAACGATAGACTGCTTCCTCGAAACGGGTGTTGAAGCCGTGGACGAAGACGAGAACCCTGCGCCCGGGCGTTCGCCGGATGCGCGCGTCGAAGTTCGCCTTCGCCTGAGCGAGGTCCATGCGGTCGGCCCGCAGGATGACGAAATCATGTTCCGGATTTCCCGGCGGCGACGACGCGACCTGGATGTCGCCTGGCTGGCGCGCCCCATCCGGGGGGATCGACACGACGATGTCGGCGAAATCGAGTCCGCGTCCACGGGAGCCGCCGAACATGACGCCCGGCGGCTCGACGACGGGCGCGCGCGTCGTCGCCACCAGAAGGTCGACCTGGTTGGCGCCGGACGCAGTCGACCCGACGATGAGCGTCCCATACGGACGGTTGGAGCAGCCGGCCACAACCGCCGCCAGTCCGATAACGCATAGAACGCCAGCCCGGCGCCGTCTCGCTGCCGGGGTGCGGAACCACCGCCGCGCCCGCGCGCGAAACCCCAGCCCCATCGCCCGAGCGCTGTTGTCAGCCGCTGTTCGATCCGCTCGCGTAGGGCGTCGCCTGCAGCGCCAATTCAATCGGCGCCGGCGCATCGAACATGCCGGTTTTCGCCGGCTCGGCCTCGTTGCTGCGGGTCATGAACCAGTAGATCGCCACCAGCACGACGATGACGATGAGAACGATCGCCCACATCGGGAAGCTTCTCGAGCTGGACGTCGCCGCCGCCTGCGCGCTCCTGGCGGCGGAGCTTGCCGTCGAGCTCGCGGCGGTCGCGGCGCTCGAAACCGTCGACGTCGCCCTCTGGGTGGCGGCCGCAGCGGCGCCGCCGAGGCCAGCGAGCAGTCCGGAGGCGCCGAGCATGCTCGACACTTCAGACGGCAAGGCGGCGGCAATCGCGCTCTTCTGACTGTTGAACAGCGAAGCGATCGCCGCCGGGTCGGACCAGTTCGACGGGTCCTGCTGGCCCAGAGTGCCGATTGCCGCATGGGTGACGGCGCCGAGCAACGACTGCGTCGCGGGGTGCGGGGCGCCGGAATATTGGCTAAGCGCGCCGGCGAGGCTCGCGAGGCCCCCGCCGCCCAACAGGCCGCTCAAGGCCGTGGCCCCGTCGTTAAGGAAGCGAGTGTTGCCGCCTGACGCCGCCTGGGTAATCTTGGTAAGGATATCCGGGTCGGAATTGGAGATCGCGTCCGACACTTTCTGCGCGCCTCCAGGCGCCGCAGCCGCCGTGCCGAGAGAGGCGAGGATCGCCGGGACCGCCGCGGCGACAAGCTTCTGCGCTACCGCTTCATTGATTCCGAGCGCCCGCGCCATGCTGCTCACCAATTGCGGCGTAAGAAACTGCTGCACGAGACTGACAAGATTGATTGCCATTGCGACTCCCCTCGATCCAGCAAAGGAACGACCGGCGGCCTTCTAACAGACTTTCGTCCGCTTCGCGCGCCTCGCCGCATCGGAAAATTGGCTGCGGCGGCGTCAGCCTATACGATTGCCGGGCAAAATCCTACCCGCGTCCGCAAAGGAAATTACGCCTCTCCCGGCCGCCTGGCGACGAGAACGACGCTCGAAAAGACCAGGACTTCCTCCCCGCGTTGGTTGGCGCCGCGGAAGGTGTTGCCGACCAGACCCCATTTCGGCTTGGAGGTCTCGCGCTTCGAGATGGTCTCTATCGAATAGAGGACAGCGTCACCCTCACGCACCGGGCGTCCCCAGCGCAAGTCTTTGAAGCCGGGTGACACGCCCAGTTCCGGCAGCGCTTCGCCGCGCGCGACCATCTCCGTGCGCAAGGCGTTGCGCGCCTCGACCAGCCGCCGCATCCCCGCCGCAGCCACATGCAGTCCCGAGGCGATCAGGGGCGCGCCTCCCTCGGCGGCGCGGAGGATGCGCGGGTCGAACCGCCGCCCATAGGCAAGGATTGCTTCGCGTGAGAAGATCGTTCGGCCGAGGTCGGTTGACCGGCCGATGCGAAAGTCCTCGTAGAACATCGGACCGCTCAAGTCCCTCCGTGTTGCGGGCGCCGCTCGAGCACGAGGAGGCTCCGCTGGGTCATGACGACCAGGCCGTCCTGATTGACGACCTCATAGAGGAACTCGACTTCGCCGGTTCGGGCGTCGCGAGGCTGGTCGGCGAGCGTGCGGCGGCGGACATGCAGCCGGTCGCCCGGCCTTGTCGGACGCTCCCAGCGGATCTCCTGGATCCCCGGCTCGTCGAGGACCGCCGCGCGCAACAGGAAGGCGTCGCAATTCATCCGCAGGAGCAGAGCGCTCGTATGCCATCCCGACGCGATGAGGCCGCCGGTCGCCCCGCGCGCCGCCTCTTCGTCGGTGTGGAAGGGCTGCGGGTCGAACTCGCGCGCAAACTCGACGATCTCGCCGGCCGAAACCTCGATCCCGCCATATTCGACCACCTCGCCGGGAGGAAAGTCCTCGAACGTGAGCGCTTCGGGCATGGCGCTCAATTCGCGAAGCGGAAATGCATCACGTCGCCGTCCGCGACCATATAGTCCTTGCCTTCGAGCCGGAACTTCCCGGCTTCGCGCGCGCCCGCTTCGCCGCGACCCGCGACGTAATCGTCGTAGGCGATCGTCTCGGCGCGGATGAAGCCTTTTTCGAACTCGGTGTGGATGACGCCGGCCGCCTGCGGGGCCCTGGCCCCCCTCTCGACCGTCCACGCCCGCGCCTCCTTCGGCCCGGCGGTGAAGAAGGTGACGAGATGCAGAAGGTCGTAGCCGGCGCGGATGACGCGGTCGAGCCCCGGCTCGCTCAATCCGACCGCCTCGAGATAGGCCTTCTGCTCGGCCTGGGGCAGCACCGCGATCTCGCTCTCGATCTTTGCCGAGACGACGACCGCCGCTGCGCCCTCCCTGGCCGCCTGCTGCTTGACCTGATCGGAATAGCCGTTGCCCTTGTCCGCCGACGCTTCGTCGACGTTGCAGACATAGAGGACTGGCTTCGACGAGAGCAGGCCGAGCGACTGGAAGAGCCGCCGCTCGTCGCGGCCGACGCCGGCGGCGCGCGCCGGGCGGCCGTCCGTGAGCTCGGCCAAGCTCCGCTCTGCGAGGGCGAGCAGGTCCTTGGCGTCCTTGTCGCCGCCCTTGGCCCGCTTCTCGATTTGGGCGATCCGCCGCTCGAGGCTTTCGAGATCCGCCAGCATGAGCTCGGTTTCGATGGTGGCGATGTCGGACAACGGGTCGATGCGGCCTTCGACGTGGGTTACGTCGCCGTCCTCGAAACAGCGCACCACGTGGGCGATCGCGTCGCACTCGCGAATGTTGGCGAGAAACTGATTGCCGAGCCCTTCGCCTTTCGAAGCGCCGCGCACGAGGCCGGCGATGTCGACGAAGGTGAGCCGGGTCGGAATGATCTCCTTCGAATTCGCGATGTCGGCCAGGACCGCGAGCCTCGGGTCCGGCACCGCGACGTCGCCGACATTGGGCTCGATGGTGCAGAACGGGTAATTGGCCGCCTGCGCGGCCGCCGTCTGCGTCAGCGCGTTGAAAAGCGTCGACTTGCCGACATTCGGCAGGCCGACGATGCCGCATTTGAAGCCCATGGAAGCCGTCGTGGATGAGGGAAGGTCGGGCCCTCATGCGCGGGCTTCGGCCAAAAGGCAAGGGTCCCGGGAGGCGCGGCGGGGGTCCCAAAACGATCAGACGGCCGGTCGTTGAGTCCGCATTGCTTTTTCGGGCACAATCAAGCGGCGGCCGTCGTCTTCGCCGCATCGGAAACAGCAGTGACCAAGAGGACTTTGGCCGGCCCGGCCCATCCCCATGACGCGCAGGACGCTGTGGCGCGCCTCCTCGCGCTGCGCGAACAGATCGCGCGGCGGGCGCGCGACTGCGGCCGGGCGCCGGAATCGGTCAAGCTCGTTGCGGTCTCCAAGACCTTTTCCGCCGACGACGTCTGGCCCACGATCGCCGTCGCCGGCCAGACCCGCTTCGGCGAGAACAAGGTCCAGGAGGCGATCCCCAAATGGCGGGAGTTACGCGCCCGCGCCGCCGTGCTCGGCAAGACGCTCGAACTTCACCTGATCGGGCCCTTGCAAAGCAACAAGGCGCGGGAAGCGGTCGAGACCTTCGATGTCATCGAAACCGTCGACCGGGAGAAAATCGCCGCGGCGCTGGCGCGTGAGATGGAGAGGGCCGGCAAGCGCCCGCGCCTGTTCGTCGAAGTCAACACCGGCGGGGAGCCGCAGAAGGCTGGGGTCCTTCCCGAGGACGCCGACGCCTTCATCGCGCTCTGCCGCGATACCCATCGGTTGACGATCGAGGGTCTGATGGCCATTCCCCCGGCGGATGAGCCGGTCTCGCCGCATTTCGCCCTGCTCAGCGTCATCGCCAAACGCAACCAGATCGACGAGCTTTCGATGGGGATGAGCGCCGACTGGCCGCTTGCCGTGCAGCTCGGCGCGACATATGTGCGCGTCGGCTCGGCGATTTTCGGTTCGCGCGGCTGACGGCGTTGCAGTACATGTCTCAACTGGGGTTGCTGATTCCCAATCTCCACCTCAGACCTGTCGAGGTTTCGACAAAATCTCGGGATTGATGGCCTGATGGCGATACTGATCTTCGTGCTGAGCCTCGTCTTGCTGGTCGCGGGCGCGGCGAGCGGCTACCAGAGCCTCGACCTGTTGCCGGACACCCTGGGGGCTTTGTACGCGCTCGCGGGCGCGGTCGGCGTCGCGGCGGCGGTGGTGACCTTCGCCATCGGGGTGGCGATCCTGCGCATCGACGCGCTCGCGAAGCTCATGCGGCAATCGGCGGCGCCCGTGGCCTTGGACACGGCGCACGACAGCGAGCGGGCGGCGCTCGATGCGGCGCCGAAAATCGAGCCGGCGCCGGTCGGGGAGACCGTCTTTGCGCCTGTCGCGGTCGAAGCGGAGACGCCGGAGGGCGTCGATGAGGCGGTTGCAACGGAGGACGAGAGCCCGGTCAACATCAATCGCGCCGGCCATCTGCCGTCGCTCGATGCGATCGAGACGGTGCTCGAGACGCCGGAGACGCCGCCGAGCATGATCGGCAGCTATTCATCGGCCGGCGCCAACTACAAGATTTTCGCCGACGGCTCGATCGAGGCTGAAACAAGCGAAGGGACGTTCAAATTCGCCTCGATGAGCGATTTCAAGCGCCATCTCGCCGAGGCGAAGGCGAGGACGACCCCCGAAGTCGAATAGCGATCAGGCGTCGAGCCGCCCGGCGACCCGTTCGAGCTGGTCGAAAAACTTTCGCCAGCCGTGAGTCGCGCCCTGAGTATTCGCCGTTTGATCCTCCCGGAAACCGGTTTGATCCATTCGCAGGAGAACGCCGCGCGGGGTCGGCGTCAGCGTCCAGGCGACGACCGTCTTCAGCCCCTTCTCGGCTTCCTCTCCTGAGGAGTTCCAGCTGTAGGCGAGCCTGCGATACGGTTCGACCTCGAGCACTTCGCAATCGGTGACGCCGTTCCAGTGCGGCCCCGGCGCCATCCGAAGGGTGAACCTGCGCCCGACGACCGGTTCGAAATCATTCCTCATCAGCCGTTCCTCGATCAGCGCGCTCTGCGTGAGCGCGCGCCACACCTTCTCGGGCGGATGCGGCAATTCCCGCTCGATCAGAACCGAACGCGGGGCGGCGGCCTCTGTCATTGGTCCATCCTTTTCAACAGGTCTTCGAGCCGATCGATCTTCTCGCGCCAGAAGACGCCGTAGATCGCGAGCCAGTCGATGAGCGGGGCGATGCCGCGGGATCGGGCGCTGTAGTGGGTTTCGCGACCCTCGTGGCGCTGGCTGACGAGGCCGGCGCGCTTGAGCAGGCCAAGGTGCTTCGAAACCGCGGGCTGAGACACGCCGGCATGGCGGGTCAGCGCGCCGACCGTCAATTCGCCGTCGTGGGCGAGGCGCTCGAACAGCGCCCGGCGCGTCGGATCGGCGAGCGCCTTGAGCACGGCGTCGGGCGAAGCGCTCATCGGGCGGCTCTACCCCCACGCGCCGGCCGGCTGTCTGGTGCTCACATTGAGACGGTTGAACACATTGGTGGTTGCGATGGCCAGAATGAGCGAGGCGAGCGCGCGCTCGTCGAAGTGCCTCGCGGCGTCGTCCCAGATTGCGTCCGGAACCGGGTCCGCGCGGTCGCTGAGCCGGGTCACGGCTTCGGTCAGCACGAGGGCCGCCCGCTCGGCCTCGGTGAAGTAGGGGGTCTCGCGCCAGGCGGCCACGGCGAAAAGCCGTTCGTCGGCCTCACCCGACCTTTTGGCGTGGCGCGCGCCCGCGTCCAGGCAAGCGCTGCAACCATTGATCTGGCTAGCGCGCAAGTGGGCGAGCTCGAGCGTCTTCGCCGGCGCGCCGCCATTCGACGCCGCGGCGTGCAAAGCCTGAATGGCCTTCATCGCCTCCGGAATGACGACCGCCGGATTCTTCATTCGCGCGGACATATAGGTCGGCTCCAATTCATAATTGAATGGCTATATTATAACTGACTGATTATATGTCAAGGCAAAATTTCCCCGGCAGGACGTTCGCGGCTTGCCCCTCAGATCGTCAGCCCGTTTTCTCGCGCAAGCTCGGCCAGCGACACGTTGGGCCGCGCGCCGAGATGCTGGATGATTTCCGCCGCCGCCAGGGCGCCGAGCCGCCCGCAAGTGATCATGTCGCGATCGCGCGCGAGGCCGGCGAGGAACCCGGCGGCGAACATGTCGCCCGCGCCGGTGGTGTCGACAAGCTTGGCGATCGGGAAGGCCGGAACCTCCCAGGTCTGGTCGCCGCTGACGACCACGCAGCCCTTCTCCGACCGGGTGACGATCCCGAGCACGCCCTCGGCGCGCAGATCGTCGAGCGCCTCGCCGAAATGCGGCGTCTCGTACAGCGACAGGATCTCGTCGGTGTTGGCGAAGATCGTGTCGACGGTCTTCGAGCGCATGAGATCGATGAATTCGCCGCGGAACCGATCGACGCAGAACGAATCCGACAGCGTGAGGGCGACGCGGCGCCCGGCGGCGCGGGCGATTTCGCCCGCCTTCTGGAACGCCGTCTTGGCCGCCGGCCGGTCCCACATATAGCCCTCGAGATAGACGACCTTCGCGCCCTTGACCGAGGCCTCGTCAACGTCGGGGGGCGCGAGATAGGAGCTCGCGCCGAGATAGGTGTTCATCGTCCGCTCGCCGTCGGGCGTGACATAGATGAAGCAGCGTCCGGTCGCCGGCCCGTGCTCCGCGGGCGCGGTCGAGAACCTGACGCCGGTCGAGCGGATGTCGTCGGCGAACGCCGCGCCGAGCGGGTCGCGCCTGACCTTGCCGATATAGGCCGCGTGCACGCCGAACGAGGCGACGCCGACGATCGTGTTGGCGGCCGACCCGCCGGAAATCACCCGCGGATCGACGCGGGCGGCGTAAAGCGCCTCGGCGCGATCCTCGTCGATGAGGTTCATCGCGCCCTTCAGCATCTCCTGGGCGCTGAGATAATCGTCGTCGGCGTAAGCGAGAAGATCGACCAGCGAATTGCCCAGCCCCAGAACCTCAATCGTCGCGCTCATCGCCCCTCTCGAATTCAGCCGCGGCGGTTCCTCGCATTGGCTCGAGGCGCGGTCAACCGACGGAATCGCTAGCGCGGTCGTTGAACGACGCTGGGATTTCCGCTGACATGAATTCCTGCACAGCCCACGTAAGCGTGGCCAGCAACTTCTCCACATCCGACGGGCTTGAAGTCAGCACAGCGAGCGATATTGCAGGCCTCTTCGAAATTTGCTCTTCCGAGATTGATACCCCCCGCATTGCATTCAGTTTGTTCATTAGCTCGCGCCTATGTTCAATGTCGTTGAAGAATGGCCGCCCCATCATCGCCTTGAACTGCCATTCCAGCCTTCCGTATGTCCACAAGATCGCTGGATAGAGCTGGATTCCATCCTTCCTTGTGAATCCCGTGCTCACCGATCCGTCTTGACGCCCAGTACCGAACCACAATTTGCCGCCACTGGACTTCATCCAATCCACTATATGCCGGGCGACCTTCACCTCCGGAGCGGGACGGCGTGCGCTTAGGTCGGTGAAAAACGAATCCTCATCCCAAGCTCTTTCTGGTCCCCCCGGAGGACTTGCCTTTTGAAGTGTCTGACCAACTACAAGGGGGACAATTGTTCTCAGCCCTTGCCCCTCAAACTGCCGTAGTTCCACGCCGAGCACTTCAGCCGGGTCCATTTGCTTGTTGAGAAACTCGATTATGCGTCGAAGCTCGGGCGGAATGACGTCGGCGACGAAAAGCAACCGAATTCGCCCCGCCTCCAAGTTGGTTTTGACTCGTAGCCAGAAGGCTCCTTCGCTTGCTCCGGGACCCAGTAGATCGCTCAAAGCTTCCGACGATGATCGTCTCTGGGCCTCGCAGGTTGTTTCAAAATCCGCCTGAAGCCCCGCTACTGGCCAATAGACCACGCAATTGGCCGCGTAATCGAGCATTTGGCCAACGACCTCCCGACGGATGCGCGTATCGGTTTCGCGCTTCACTTCCACTAAGGTCGGGACGCCGTCCTGGTCGAGAAAAAGATGATCCAGCGACCATCGACCAACTCCGTTTTCATTGGCAGGAACAGCCTTCTCTCGTCGAACTAGAACCCACTTTCTTGGAACCGAAGGATCAATCTGATCTCCCGACAGAAGCTCCGGGAATCTTGCAAGAAGGTCTTGGAACTCGGCTTCGTTAGCAAACCGTGCGGAAGCCATCGACACCAGCGCATTGTCTTTCAGCACGAACACGCCGCTTGCCATATCGGGTTCCAACTATCTACCTTGCCGCCTACATGTTTTATCAAGCTTCCTCGCATCGCTGGAGGTTACGGTCAATTGGCGCCATAGCTATGTCTTAAGCCGCAGCCGTCGGGCGATGACGCCGTCCATGATCCGTTTCGGGAGCGTGAGAGCCGTGAGCCGCAGGAGAACCATCGGCGGTGCCGCGTTTCGCGTCGGCGCGTTGCCAACAGGCGGGTATTGGATAGCCCGCGCGAGCTACGTACGTCGCGGGTCGCGAACGGGCTTCAACGAACCGCTGGGCCTCGCGCCATAGGCGAAAAACGAACGAGGGAGGCAAACATGCTCGGGCTGATGCAGAGCCGCCCGCTTCTGATTTCGGCGCTCGCCGACTACGCTTCGACCTGGCACGGACAACGCGAGATCGTATCCCGAGACGCGGAAGGCGCCGTCCATCGCTCCAGTTACGCCGAAGTCGTGGCGCGCGCCAAGCGTCTCGCAAACGCGCTCGATGCGCTCGGCGCAACCCGGGGCGATCGGATCGCGACCCTCGCCTGGAACGGCCATCGTCATCTCGAAGTCTACTATGGCGTGACCGGCTCGGGACGTGTCCTGCACACCGTCAATCCGCGGCTGTTTCCGGACCAGCTCCAATACATCATGCACCACGCGGAAGACGCGTTTGTCTTCTTCGATCCGGTTTTCGCGCCGCTCGTCGAGGAGCTCGCGCCACGCCTGCCGCTCGTGCGCGGCTGGGTCGCCCTTTGCGAGCGGGAGAGACTGCCCAAGACGGAGCTTGATCGGCTTCTCTCTTACGAGGATCTGCTGGCGAGCGCCTCGCCGGACTACGAATGGCCGCTCTTCGACGAGAACTCCGCCTCGACGCTCTGTTACACCTCGGGCACGACCGGCAACCCGAAGGGCGTGATGTACTCGCATCGCTCGACGTTGCTGCACGCCTTCGCCGCCTGCGCCGGCGACGCGTTCGCTCTGAAGGCGCGCGAACTCGATTCTCGTCGTGGTGCCGCTCTTTCACGCCAACGCCTGGAGCCTGCCGTTCTCCGCCGCGATGTGCGGCGCGAAGCTGGTGTTGCCCGGCCCGAAGCTCGATCCGGAAAGCCTCTACAGCCTGCTCGAGCGCGAGGGGTGCTCGCAAGCGTTCGGCATTCCCACGATCTGGCTCAGTTTCCTCGCCTGGGTGGAAGCGAACAAGGCGAAGCTCGACCTCTCGAAGCTGAAGCTCAAGCAGGTTGTGTCGGGCGGCGCTGCGCCCCCGCGGGTGATGATCGAGAAGTTTCGCGAGCTGTTCGGCGTGTTCCTGTTGCAGGCGTGGGGCATGACGGAGACGAGTCCGCTCGCCACGGTCGGCGCGCCGCTCGCGAAACATGACAGCTTGAGCGCGGGCGAACTCGTCGACGTCCAGGTCAGGCAGGGCCGGCAGATCTTCGGCATCGACCTCAAGCTCGTCGGCGGCGACGGGAGCGACCTGCCCCACGACGGGGTTGCGGTCGGGGAATTGAAGGTGCGGGGAAACTGGGTGATCTCCGGCTATTTCAAGGGCGAGGGGGGGCAGGCGGTCGACAGCGAGGGCTGGCTCGGCACGGGCGATGTCGGGACGATCGATCCGGACGGTTTTGTGCAGCTTACCGACCGGCTGAAGGACGTTATCAAGTCCGGCGGCGAGTGGATTTCCTCGATCGAGATCGAGAACCTCGCCATGTCGCACCCCGACGTGTTTGAGGCCGCCGTCATCGCGGTCGGGCATCCGGTGTGGCAGGAGCGACCGCTGTTGATCGTCCATCCCCGCGAAGGAACAAAGCCAACGAAGACGGCGCTGCTCCAATTCCTGTCAGAAAAACTGGCGAAGTGGCAGGTTCCGGACGACGTCGTATTCGTTGACCGCTTGCCGCACACGGCGACCGGCAAGTTGCTGAAGACGGAATTGCGCCAGCGCTTCCATGGTCATCTCGCAGTGAGCGCCTGAGGCGGCGGACAGGGCTATCATGGCTCCCCGCTGATCGTGGCGCCTCCCGGCCGGCCCGAACGGCCAGACGCGCCGCAGCGTCGCGCTCCTTGACTTTACCGTCTCCACAGTCCACATGCACGCCAAGCCGCCTTGGTGCGGCCATTGGCGCGCCGGCCGCGTGAAGGGCTTTTCAGTCCGCCTGCCGGGCGTTTCATAATTTCGCTTCGGCGCCCGGACACGCGGGGCGTTCCTTTCCTCCAAACCCCACGCCGCATGAACGCGCGTCCCGCGCGGCCGCGGCATCTTGAAAGACTTTCATCTTGGATAATTTTCACGGGTTCGGCCTCGCCGCGCCCCTCAATGCCGCGCTGGCCAAGCTTGGCTTCGCGCGTCCGACCCCGATTCAGGCCCAGGCGATCCCGCCCCTGATGAAGGGCCGCGATCTCGTCGGCATCGCCCAGACCGGCACCGGCAAGACGGCGGCTTTTGCGTTGCCGATCCTCAACCGACTCACGACCGACCGGCGCCCGGCGCCGAGAGGCGGCGCGCGCGTGCTCGTCTTGAGCCCGACGCGCGAGCTCGCAAGCCAGATCGCCCAGAGCTTCCGCGACCTTTCCGACGGACTTTCGCTCAAGATCGCGGTCGTGTTCGGCGGCGTTCCACACGGCGCCCAGATTCGCGCGCTTTCTGCGGGCCTCGACGTGCTGGTGGCGACGCCCGGCCGCCTCCTCGATCACCTCGACGCCGGCGTCGCGCGATTGGGCGCGGTCGAATTCCTGGTGCTCGACGAGGTCGACCAGATGCTCGACCTTGGCTTCATCAAGCCGATCCGCCGCATCGTGCGCGAACTGCCGAAAAAGCGGCAGAACCTGTTCTTCTCGGCGACCATGCCGACCGACATCCGGGCGCTCGTCGGCGAATTGCTGCTTGATCCGATCGAGGTCGCGGTCACGCCTGCGGCCAAGACCGCGGACCGCGTCGAGCACAGCGTCGTCCTCGTCGACACGGCGAAGAAGCGCGACATGCTGGTCGAGCTGTTCGACGACGCGACGATGTCGCGCGTTCTCGTCTTCACCCGCACCAAACGCGGCGCCGACCGCGTCGCCAAGACGCTGGACGAGGCAGGCGTCGACGCCGCCGCCATTCACGGCAACAAGAGCCAGGGCCAGCGCGAGCGGGCGCTTGGCGCCTTCAAGGACGGCAAGACGCGCGTTCTGGTCGCGACCGACATCGCCGCGCGCGGCATCGACATCGATAGCGTGAGCCATGTGGTCAATTTCGAGCTGCCGGAGGTCGCCGAGGCCTATGTCCATCGCATCGGCCGCACCGCGCGCGCGGGCGCCGCGGGCCGGGCGATCTCGCTCTGCGACCAGGAGGAGCGCGATCTTCTGCGCGCCATCGAGCGGCTGACCCGCCTCAACCTGCCCAAGACCGACCGCCGCGGCGCCGCTGGCCCAAAGCCCGCGCCGATCCTGCGCAGGACGGCGAGCGTGGCGGGTCCAGCTCCGGCGCCGAAGCGCCCGCATCATATCCCGCGTCGCGACCCTCGCGGCGCGGCGGCGCCCGCAAAGCCCCGTCCGCTCCATCGTCAGCGCGGCTTTCGCCCGCCGCGGCGCGCGCCGGGAGCGTAAACGTCAAGGCTCGGCGCTGATCGCCGCGCCGCTCGGACCTGCCTCAATGGCGAGACGAGCGGCGGCGGCCAGCGCCGGCCAGTCGCGCTCGCTCGCCAGCGCGACCGGGCAGACGCGGCCGTAGAGTTCGGCGGCGACCAAAGCGCCGACGACGATGATCGCGTCGCGCTCGAGCATCAGGATGCCCGCCGGCCCTTTGCCGAGGCGAATCGCCTCGGCGAGGATGGCGCTGCCGCCGCTCGAGCCGCGCCCGGCCGGCATCATCAGCACGCGGTCCGCGACATTGGCGCCATGCTGCGGATGCCGGCGATCGATGATCGTTCCCAAGGCGGGGTCGAGCCCGCCCCAGAAGCTCAGCGGCTCGTCGAGCATGAGCGGCGCGCCGGCGGCCGCGCCGGGAACGAGCGTCGCGGCGGCGAACGCACGCGCGCTCACAAGCGCACCACCTTGCCCGCGCGCGCCGAGGCGACGCATTCGGCGAGCGATCCATAGGCGACTTCGACCCCGAGATTGGCCGGCGCGTAATAGGCGCACTTGCCGGAATTGGTCATGACCGCCCCCGCGCCGAACCGCATCAGCGTGCCGATGTAGACGCACGTGTCGGCGACCAGAGTAACGCGGGCGGCGGCAAGCTTCTCCTCCCAGCCGCGTTGGCGAATCTCGCCGAGCGTCGCCCGGCTGCAGTTGATCCAGATGTCGACGGCCGGGCGCGGGCCATCGAGGAGCGGCATGAGTCGGGCGAATTCGGCGAGCGAGAAATGCGGCGTGCCGAGCGAAACCGCGCTGAGCGGCGAGCCGTCGCCGACGGTCGACAGCGAACGGGCCGCCTGGCGCAGGTCGTCGGCGTTGAGCCGCAGATGAAGCTCCGGTGCAAGGCCGCCGCAGGCGGTCTTGAGGTCAGGCGCTTCGGGCGTAACCCCGACGACATGAAACAGCGCCACCGCGCCCGACGAGGCGGCGGCCGCGCCCAACGCCTTCAAGTCGTCCTCGCTCATGTCCGGCGGCAGGCCGACGATCGCCGGGACGAGGCCGCCGCAGCGGCGCCCGATGATGTGGCCGACCGCCACCGCGACCTGCTCCGGATCCCAACCGGCAGGAATCGAGTCGACCTCGACCAAAGCCCGAGCGGCGCGGCTCTCCGTGAGGTGCAAGCCGTATTCAGGGGCGCGGCCGGTCATTGCGCAGCAGAGGTCGATGAAATCGCCGTAGCGGTTGGTGCGCGCCCCGATCACCGAATTGGCGAAGACGATCGCGTTCGATTCCCCCCACGCGATCTGCGCCCCGAAGCGGGGGCGATGGATGCTCTGATAAGGGGCGCAGGTGAAGGTCGGCGAGCAGCCGAGCTCGACATGCGCGGCCATGAGCTTCGCGCCGTTCTCGGCGTCCTCCCTTGGGCCGCGAAAGAGTTCCGGATGGATCAAGTCGAGGGAGCCGACATTGAGGGTGGTCGGCACGCGGACCTTGCCGCCGAGCGAACTCATCCGCACGACGAAATCGAGGCTCGCGCGGCCGAGATAGAGACAGCCGTCGACATGCGCGGCCTCGATGTCGATGAAGCCTGGCGCGCCGACCGCCTCGGCGAAACGCGTGAGGAGCCGCATCGCGAACGCCGCGCTCCCGCCATGGGCGCCGCTGGTAAGTTCGCGATCGAGCGGGGAGAGGTCGAGAGCCATGCCAGGCCACGCTATCGGCGGGCGGCGAGTGAGGTCAATGTGCGCGGCGGGCGGGCCTGTGATAGCCTTGTGGCAGCGGGGGACCGGAGCGTGAGAATGCCGCTGCTCGCGATCGGCGCGCGATTGCGCGGCATCTGTCTCGCCCTTCCCGAGGCCGACGAAGAGATGATGCGGCGCGGACCGTCGTATCGCGTCGGCGACAAGATCTTCGCCCTGGAGCGGCCGTGGGGCGACTGGCTCGCGCTCTGGTGCAAGGTCCCGCAAGGGACGCGCGAGATCATCATCGACGCCGAACCGGCGCGATTTTTCATTCCCCCCTATTTCGGCGCCAAGGGCTGGATCGGAATCGGCCTGGACGAAGCGGCCGACTGGCGCGAGGTCGAGGCGTTCGTCCATCGCAGCTATCGGCTCGTTGCATCGAGGAGGCTGGCGAGGCTCGCGCCCTGAAGGCGCCGGCGGCGCGGGTTGCGCGCGCTGCTGGCGAGGCCGTACTGTCGGCCGCAAGTCGGTTTTGCGAAGGAAACGCCGTCATGTTGCAGGATGTCGCAGAGCGCCGTCCGCCGCCCGGAATTCCGGCTTCCGCGATCGATCCGTTTTCGCTCGAGGTGTTGGGCAATCCTTTTCCTGCGCACGAGGCCCTGCGGGAGGCCGGACCGATCGTGTGGCTCGAAAAGTATGGCGCCTACGCCGCGGCGCGCCACGCCGAGGTGAGGCAGATCCTCAACGATCCGGCGACCTTCTGCTCCGGCCGGGGCGTAGGCTTGAGCGACTTTCAGCGCGAAAAGCCGTGGCGGCCGCCGAGCCTGGTGCTGGAGCGCGATCCGCCCGAGCACGATCGCGCCCGCGCCGTGCTCAATCGCGCCTTGTCGGCGACGGTGATGCGTGCCCTTCGGGCGCGTTTCGCCGAGGCCGCCGAAGAGCTCGCGCGGACGCTTGCGCGAAAGGGCCGCTTCGACGCGATCGCCGATTGCGCCGAAGTCTATCCGATGATGGTCATGCCGGACGCGGTCGGTCTCTCGAAAGAAGGCCGCGAGCACCTGCTGCCCTATGCGGCGACCGTGTTCAACATGTTCGGCCCCGACAACGAGCTACGCCGGGCGGCGGTCGCCCAGATGGCGCCGCACGTCGAGTGGATTTCGGCCCAGTGCAAGCGCGAGGCGCTGGCGGACAACGGCATCGGCGCGATGATCCATGCCGGCGCCGACGCGGGCGAAGTGACGCGGCAGGAAGCGGAGCTCCTGGTCCGGTCGCTGCTCAGCGCCGGCTTCGACACGACCGTTCATGGTCTCGGCGCGGCGCTGCGGTCTCTGGCCGAGAACCCGGATCAATTCGCCGCCTTGCGCGCCGATCCGTCAAAGGCGCGCGCCGCGTTCGAGGAGGCGGTGAGGCTCGAAACTCCGGTGCAGACGTTCTTCCGCACCACGACGCGAGACGTCGAGCTCGGAGGCGCGACGATCGGAGAAGGCGAGAAGGTGCTGATGCTGCTCGGCGCCGCGAACCGCGATCCGCGCAAGTGGCCCGACCCGGACCGCTACGACATCGACCGCCCGACCGCCGGCCACGTCGCCTTCGGCGCCGGCGTCCATATGTGTGTGGGACGGTTGCTGGCGAGGCTCGAAGGCGAAACGCTGCTCGCCGCGCTGGCGCGCTCGTTCGCGCGCATCGAGCCCGACGGCGAGGCGGCGCCGCTTCTGAACAATACCCTGCGCGGCTGGACGCGGCTTCCGGTGCGCGTGACGGCGGCGTGATTTATTGAGACAAGGGGCGGGGCTCTGTCGTGTCATCTATAATTGACAAACCTTCGATTGTCACCTATAAGTGACAAATGGCCGAGGTCCGGCAAACCGATTTGTTCAAAAAAAGGGTTTGCCGCGCTTCGCGACGTTAACGCCAAGCGACGCATCGCGCAGAGGATCGTTCGCCTGCAATCCGGATTGATGGGCGACGTGAAGCCGGTTGGCGATGGCGTCAGCGAGCTGCGCGTCGGCTATGGGCCGGGTTACAGGCTTTATTTCGTGACGCGGGGAGCGGAGGTCGTCATTTTGGTTTGTGGCGGCGACAAACACACGCAGGAACGCGACATCGGGCGCGCGAAACTTATGGCGGCGGAGCTTTAGGCGGCGACTGCGGCCTTTAATCTCACCGAGGATGCGACGATGAAGCTCAAGACCACGCCCTTCGACCCCGCCGACTTTCTCGACACTAAGGAATTGCAGATCGAGCTTCTCGCCGACGCGATCGACAGCGGCGACAGCAGATACATCGCCAACGCCTTGGGGACCATCGCTCGGGCGCGAGGGATGGCGAGGGTCGCGAAAGAAACGGGGTTGACGCGACAGGCGCTCTATCGCTCGTTGAGCAAGACTGGCGATCCGCGCCTCACGACGCTTCTCCGCGTCGCCAAATCGCTTGGCCTCAAATTGTCGTTCGAGACGACTTGATCGGCCATCGTCCGCAAGCCCGCGTCCCCTTACGTCCCCCTCGGCTTCGCCCGCGCCGTCGGCGCGGCGGCGGCGGGGTCCTCTGGCCAGAAATGGCGGGGGTAGCGGCCGCGGAGGTCGGCGCGGACAGCGGCCCACGAGCCGCGCCAGAAGCCGGGCAGGTCGCGCGTGATCTGGATCGGCCGATGGGCGGGCGAAAGAAGCTCGAGCGTGAGCGGAATGCGCCCGCCGGCTAGCGACGGATGTTCTCTGAGCCCGAACAGCTCCTGCACGCGCAGCGCGATCGCCGGGCCGCCTTCCGCTCCGTAGTCGATCGGCGCCGCTGTCCCGGTCGGCGCGCGGAAGTGGGTCGGCGCCTCGTCGGCGAGGCGGCGCGCCAGATCCCACGGGAGCGCTGCGCCGAGCGCCTTGGCAAGGTCCTCGGCGGCGATCTCGTCCAGGCGGGTCTTGCCCATGAGGAACGGCGCCAGCCAGCCGGGGTCGGCGGCAAGCGCCTCGTCCGTGAGGTCCGGCCACCTCTCGCCCTCGGCCCGGCGCAGAAACATGACCCGCTCGCGCCATTGCTTCAAGGGCGCGGTCCACGGCAGGCGCGCGAGCCCAAGCGAAGCGACGCCCAGCGCCAGGGCGAGCGCGGCCGCCTCGTCTTGCGGGACCGCTCGCGTCTGCTCGGCCAGCACGACCGCGCCGAGCCGGCGGCGGCGTCGCGCCCGCAGGGACGCGGAGGCGCGATCGAAGATCAGTTCGTCCATGGTCTCGATCGACGCGCCGGCGATTCTCTCGATCTCTTCAAGCGAAAGCGGCGCGGCGAGGAGGATGCGCGCCGAAGCCGCGCGGCCGGCGATCTCGCCGATGGCGAGGAACCGCTCCTGGGCGAGCGCGTCATGCGCCTCGACTGCGCCCGCCCGCCCGTTCGCCATCAGGAATTCGCCGCGCTTTCCACGAGCCGTCGCGATGCGGTCAGGGTAGGCCGAGGCGAGCAGAAAACCCTCACCCCAGCCCTCTCCCGGCAGCGGGAGAGGGGGCGAAATCCCTTCTCCCGCTGGCGGCAGAAGGTGGCCCGAAGGGCCGGATGAGGGTCTCCGCCCTCGCCGCCAGCCCCTGGGCGAGCCGCCTCGCGTCCTCGGCCCGTCGCGAGCGGTCATGGGCGAAAGCCTCGAGCCGGGTCGCCAGATCGACCGAGTCGCCGCCGAGCCCGCGCTCGGTCAGCACGACCGCGATCTCGGTCGCGGTCCTCGCGTCGCCCACGCGCGCGGCGTCGACGACCATCCGCGCCAGGCGCGGCGGCAGCGCGAGGCCGGAGATCGCGCGGCCCTCGTCGGTGATGCGGCCGTCGCCGTCGAGCGCGCCGATCGCGGTCAAGAGCGCCCGCGCTTCGGCGAGCGCAGCGCGCGGAGGGGAATCGAGGAAGCGAAGCATCGCCGGATCGGCGACGCCCCACAACGCGCAGTCCAGCGCCAAGCCGGAGAGGTCGGCGGAGAGGATCTCGGGCGCGGCGTAAGGCTGAAGTCCGCCCGTCGCCGCCTCCTCCCATAGGCGATAACAGATTCCGGGCTCGACGCGCCCGGCGCGCCCGCGCCGCTGGTCGGCGTTGGCCCTGCTGACGCGGACCGTCTCGAGGCGGGTCAGGCCGACGTCGGGCTCGTAGAGCGGAACCCGCATCAGCCCGCTGTCGATGACGACGCACACACCCTCGATTGTTAGCGACGTCTCCGCGATCGAGGTCGCGAGCACGATCTTGCGCCGGCCCGGCTTCGGCGCCGCGATGGCGAGGTCCTGCGCGCGGCTGTCCAGCGCCCCGTAGAGCGGCGCGATGTCGACGTCGGGCCGCCTGACGCGCGCGTCCAGGATCTCCGCGACCCGGCGGATCTCGCCCATCCCCGGCAGGAAGACCAGGATCGAGCCGCTTTCGGAAGTGAGCGCGTCCAGCGTTACCCGCGCGACTTCGTCCTCGATGCGCGCGCCCGGGTTGCGTCCGACATGGCGCGTCTCGACCGGATAAGCGCGGCCTTGCGCCTCGATGAGCGGGGCTTGGCCGAGGAGAGAGCGGACGCGGGCCCCGTCGAGCGTCGCCGACATGACGAGGAGCCGCAGGTCCTCGCGCAGCGCGCCCTGCGCGTCGAGCGCCAGCGCCAGGCCGAGGTCGGCGTCGAGCGAGCGCTCATGGAACTCGTCGAACAGAACGGCGGCGACGCCTTCGAGCGAAGGATCGTCGAGGATCATGCGGGTGAATACGCCCTCGGTGACGACCTCGATCCGAGTGCGCCTGGAAATCAGGCTTTGCAGCCGCACGCGCAGGCCGATCGTCTCGCCGACTTTCTCACTGAGCGTCGCCGCCATGCGGGCGGCCGCGGCGCGCGCGGCGAGGCGGCGCGGTTCGAGCAGGATCAGGCGCTTACCCTTCGCCCAGGGCTCGTCGAGAAGCGCGAGCGGCGCGCGCGTCGTCTTGCCCGCGCCGGGCGGCGCGACGAGCACGGCGTTCGCGTGCGCAGCGAGCGCCGCACGCAGCGCGGGGAGGGCGTCGTCGATGGGGAGAGGCTCAACGGAGCTCATATGCGGCAGGCCCTCATCCGGCCTTCGGCCACCTTCTCCCCGAGGGAGAAGGGCGCGCGTCCCTCTCCCTCTTGGGAGAGGGATCGGGGGTGAGGGCCTCCCGGCTTACGCCCCGACCGCCGTCGCCGTCTGCAGCGTCGCGAGGTCGAGCCTGACCCCTGGCCCCATGGTCGAGGAGACGGCGGCGCGCAGGAGGTAGTGGCCCTTGGCGCCGGCGGGCTTGGCCTTGTTCACCGCATCGACGAAGGCCTTGATGTTCTCGGCGAGCTTCTCCTCGCCGAACGACGCCTTGCCGACCGAGCCCTGGACGATTCCTGCTTTCTCGGCCCGGAACTCGACCGCGCCGCCCTTCGACGCCGCGACCGCCGCCTTCACGTCCATCGTCACCGTGCCGACCTTCGGGTTCGGCATCAGTCCGCGCGGCCCCAGCACTTTGCCGAGCCGCCCGACGAGCGGCATCATGTCCGGGGTCGCGATGCAGCGGTCGAAGTTGATCTCGCCGCCCTGAACCTGGGCGACGAGGTCCTCCGCGCCGACGACATCGGCGCCGGCGGCGCGGGCTTCGTCAGCCTTGGCCCCGCGCGCGAACACCGCGACGCGGAGCGTTCGCCCGGTGCCGTTCGGCAGGTTGACGACCCCGCGCACCATCTGGTCGGCGTGCTTCGGATCGACGCCGAGATTGAGCGCAAGCTCGACCGTCTCGTCGAACTTGGCCGAGGCGTTGGTCTTGACCAGCTTCACCGCCTCTTCGAGCTTGTAAAGCTTGGTCCGCTCGACGCCCTCGCGCGCCTTCAGAACTCGCTTGCCGTGATGCGCCATGGCTCAGCCCTCCACCTGCAGGCCCATCGACCGGGCCGAGCCTTCGATCATCTTCATCGCCGCCTCGACCGTGTCGCAGTTGAGGTCGACGATCTTCTTCTCGGCGATCTCGCGCACCTGCTCCTTGGTCACCTTGCCGACGAAGCCGCGGCCGGGCGTCTTGGCGCCGGAGGCCGGCTTTTTGCCGAGCTTGAGGTTCGCCGCCTTCTTCAGGAAGAAGGTCACCGGCGGCTGGCGCATCTCGAAGGTGAACGAGCGGTCCTGATAGGCGGTGATGACGACCGGGATCGGCGTGCCCTTCTCCAGTTGCGCGGTGCGCGCATTGAAGGCCTTGCAGAACTCCATGATGTTCAGGCCGCGCTGGCCGAGCGCGGGACCGATCGGCGGCGACGGATTGGCCGCCCCGGCCGGCACTTGCAGTTTGATGTAGCCGACAATCTTCTTCGCCATGAGGCTGCTCCATGCGCGGACGCGGCTTCATGGGATTTCGCCCCAAAGCCGCGCCAGGTTGCAGTTTCGTGGTCCGAACGTTTAAGCCCCGGCTGGCGACCGGGCGTTCTCCCACGGATGAAGCGCGTGCTGGTAGCAGGTTTGCGGAAGAGGGGCAACAGACGACGCAGTGGGATCGGCATTTTGGATCAACTTGTGAAGTCGGCGAGATCCAAGTAGATCTGAGCTGCGGTCCGCTTGGACAGGGTTGCGATGGACGAGGAAACGCGACAAAAAGAACTGTCAGCGATACGGGATGCGCTTCGCGAAGGCCGAACTCTACCGCCAATCACGGTTCGCGATCTCCTGTCGTTGTTTAACGCAATGCGGCGTGGCTTCTGGGTCGTTGAGCAAATAAACCACGAGCTAAGTGAATATTCGCTAAAAACGGAACCAAGTTTTGAAACAATATGGATCGGCGATCAAGTAAATTTTGTGTTAGTACCGGAAGTTAAAGCTTCCGAGGAAGGGACTTTCAACGCAATAGAGATCGGAAAACAAACCGAGGAACCGTTTCCCGTTATCGACGACAAAAAATGGATTGGCAAGGACCCAACATTTCTGATTAGTAGATTACAGGCAGCTAAACAAGACATAATTTCAGTGAAGCCAAACGATACGATATCGGCTGTCATTACGATACTACTGTCCAAGGGAATCTCCCAAATTCCTGTTATGACCAACGAGCGAGATGTTAAGGGTATCATCACGTGGAAGACCGTCGGTCTTAAACTAGCGCTTCGCAAGGATAGCAACACAGCGAACGATTTAATGGAGGCTCACAAGGAATTCGATACGATGATTCGATATTCGATGCAATTCCGATCATAGTTGAGAATGGATATGTCTTAATCCGAGGAAAAGATAATAAGATCTCGGGGATACTGACAGCTAATGATTTAAGCTTGCAATTTAGGAAACTAACAGAACCTTTCTTGCTGCTGAGCGAGATTGAGAATCTAATTAGAAACATGATTGGAAATCGCTTTACGAAGGAAGAATTAGCGTCTGCGCGCGATCCAAATGACGAAGGTAGAATGATCGAAGATGTTAGCGATATGGCTTTTGGTGAATACATACGTTTGCTTCAGAAGCCTGATCGGTGGGGCCAACTTTTGCTTGCAGTCGACAGAGAAATATTCTGCGAAAACCTTGATCGTGTGCGTCAAATTCGAAACGACGTTACACACTTTGATCCAGATGGTATTACTGACCGGGAGCTATTTGAATTACGAGATTTTGCGAATTTTTTGAAACAGCTGGAGAAAACTCTAAAATTCAGTGATACAGGTTAGCGTGATCACCCAACGCAGTTTGCTCAATCCCGCACCGGAGAGGCATGACTCTCTGGCGGCTTGGAACGCATTAACGGCGCGCGCTCGCTAAACGGCCAGATCAGGACAGGACGGCGCATTCTTCAAATCTCCGTGTGCGCCTTATCGAACGCCCAGACCTCTTCGAACCCCATCAGCCGGTTCATCGCGGCGAAGGGATAGAGCGGCGCGGGCGCGCCGAGCGAGGAGCCGGTGGCGCGGATATGGGCGTAGACCGCGTTCAGCGCCGCAGCGGCGCTCAATAGCCCGGCGACCGGATAGATGGCGAGCGCGTAGCCGATCTCGGCCAGGCGCGAGGGCTTAAGCATCGGCGTGCGGCCGCCCTCGACCATGTTGGCGACGAGCGGCTTGTCGCCAAGCTCGCGGCCGATCGTGGCCATCTCCTCCTCCGTCTCCGGCGATTCGACGAACAGCATGTCCGCTCCCGCCTCGGCGTAGGCTCGCGCCCGCCGGATCGCTTCGGCGAGGCCGAGGGAAGAGCGCGCGTCGGTGCGGGCGATGATGAGAAAATCAGGGCTCGTCCGCGCTTCGGCCGCGACCGAGATCTTGCGGACCATGTCGTCAGCCGAAACGACCCGCCGGCCCGGCGTGTGGCCGCATTTCTTGGGGAATTCCTGGTCCTCGAGCTGGATCGCCGCCGCCCCGGCGCGCTCGTAGCCGCGAACCGCATGGCGCACGTTGAGGAGACCGCCGTAGCCGGTGTCGCCGTCGGCGATGAGCGGCGCCTCGGCCATCCGCGCCATCGCCTCGACCCGGCCGACCATGTCGGCGTAGCTCGCAAGCCCCGCGTCGGGCAGCCCCAAATAAGAGGCGACCGTTCCATACCCTGTCATATAGAGGGCGTCGAAGCCCATCGCGGAAGCCATGCGCAGCGAGACCATGTCGTAGACGCCGGGCGCCGCGATCACTCGGTCCTCGGGGCGGGCTTTCAAGAGGTCGCGAAGGTTTTGCATGACCGTTCCCCGTGCAGGCGCTCGCCGGACGAGTTGACGGCGGGCCGGCGGCTGACCATTTTGTCTCGGCCGGGAGGCGCGTGCTTCTCCGGCGAAGACGATTCGAGGGAGGGCAACGTCATGACCATTGTCAAGCACAGCATCGACGCCGAAACAGCGGAGAAGGCCGTGGCGGCGGCGGCGAAAAAAGCCGCCGAGCTCAAGCTCAAGATGTGCATCACGGTTTCCGACGAGGCAGGCGATCTCAAGGCCTTCCTGCGTATGGATGGCGCGCCGAAACTGTCGATCGGGATCGCGCAGGACAAAGCCTACACCGCCGCGTCGTTCGGCATGCCGACGCACGCGTGGTTCGACTTCATCAAGGACGATCCGCCGCTCTTGCATGGGATCACCCACACGCCGCGGCTGACCGTTTTCGGCGGCGGATTCCCGATCAAGCTCGAGGGCGAGATCGTTGGCGCGATCGGGCTCAGCGGCGGGCATTACACGCAGGACATGGAATGCGCGCGGGCGGCGCTCAAGGCGATCGGAGCCGAGGCGCTCTAGGGATCGTTTCAACAGGCAGGCCACGTCGTTGCGGGCAGCGGGACCTCGAAGCTCACTCATTCTTGCGGCCTCTCGACGAAACAATCGGGGGAAAAGTCGCCGGCGCCCGTAGCGCAGCGCGGGACTTGCCGCCCAATATTCCAAGGTCCGCTGCGGATTCGCGTTTCTGCGTCACGGCTCGGGCTTCCTGGCGGGCGGCGGCGGCGCCCAGGATGGAGGAACCGGGGAGTGCTGGTCGGCGGCGTGGCCGCTTCCATGATCATCCTCTTGGCCGGCTCCGCGGTCGCCGCTGAGGCATCGCCCGGAGATGCGTCGCCGCCGTCTCAGGAAACGCAGGGCGCAACGCAAGCTCCCGCGCCGCCCTTTGTGTCGGTTTCAGACGCTTCGCAGGGGTCCCCGCAATTCTTAGTCCTGCCGTCGCTGCCGGCGGACTATTTCGCGACGACGCCCCATCTTCTCGGCGAATGGCCAGGCATCCGCTCGAAGCTGAACGATCTCGGCATCCAGGTCTCGCTCACCGGCGGCGACGAAGCGGTGTTGAATCTCTCCGGCGGCCTGCGCCAGAACGCCCAGGAGGCCGGGCAAGTCGCCTTGCAGGCCGAATTCGACTTGCAAAAGAGTTTGGGCCTGACCGGCGCCCGGTTCCTGGTGACGCTGGTCGATCGCTGGGGCCGGAACGCCGCGGCGGACGCCGGCATCCCCGCCTTGCAACTCCTCAACGAAGTCTATGGGCGCGGCAATATCGTCCCGCTGGAGCAATTCGCCTGGAATCAAAAGCTGTTCGACGACCGAATCGAAATCACCGCCGGCCGCCTCGCATTCGGCGACGAGTTTTTCAGTTTTCCTTGCGACTTCATTAATCTGACCTTCTGCCCCGGCCAGGCGGGCAACGTCGTGGGCGACTACATCTACAACTGGCCGGTCAGCCAGTGGGCCGCCGTCGGCAAGCTGAATTTCGGATCGCAGGGCTATTTCCAGGCCGGCATTTACGATTCGAATGTCGCCTACCTCAATACGACGCCGAACCCCGCCCTTTGGCCAACCTTCCCAGACGACTCCCAAGGCGTCATCCTCCCCGCCGAGGTCGCATGGACGCCGAAGTTCGGCGCGCTTCAGGGAAACTACCAGTTCGGCGGCTGGTGGAGCAGCGACGCCGCGCCGAATGTCGCGACCAGCGTCGATGGAGAGCCGATACTCGTGTCAGGGCTGCCCGGGCTTCCGGGCCACGGACGCTATGGTTTTTCGACGGTGTTGCAGCAGCAGCTGACCCACGATCCCGCGAACGCGGACCCGAAGAACGGCTTGAACGCCTTTGTCCTCGCCACCTACGCGGATCGCCGCACATCCATGCTGGACTACCAGATCTTCTGGGGAATTGTGCAATATGGCCTCGGGTCCTGGAGGCCCAGGGATGGATTTGGGATTGCTGTCGGCACGACGCACGTCAATCCGAATGTCGCCAATGCGCAAATTGAGGCCAACGCCTTGGGCGTCGGCCCGGGTTATGTCCAGCGCAACGAATACGTGACGGAAGCCTGGTATGGATGGCAGACGACTCCCTGGCTGAACCTAAAGCTCGACGCGCAATACGTCATGTGTCCAGGCGGGTACACGACCCCGACGAATCGCAACGCCTTTGTGCTGGGCGTTAGAACGACGGTCGATTTCTGGTAGGAGTTCGGGCGTTTAGGTCTCGACGGAAACCGGCGCGGTCGATTGAGTTTATCGATCCGGCAAGAGGCTCAAGCGCTCTGGCCAAGGGCGGAATGGACGAGGGTGATCGTGGCGACACAGCGCGCAATATCAGGCGGCCCCGCCGACGATCCGGGCGCGAAACTCGCGGATCCGGTCCCCGATCGACTTCCTTTCGCCCGCGCCGCGAGCGTCGTCGCGGTCATCGTGCTCGCCGGCGCCCTCTTCGGCTATGACCAGGGCGTCATTTCGGGGGCGCTCCTTGGCGTCCAGAAGGCGTTTGCGGTCGGCGCGGCCGCGCTCGAGATCGTGACCAGCTGGGTCACGCTCGGGGCCATGTTCGGATCGCTCGCCGGCGGCTATGTCGCCGACCATTTCGGCCGCAGGCGCGCGCTCTTCGCGGCCGCCGGGCTCTTCATCATCGGCGCGGCGATCGAAGCGTTGTCGCCGAATGTTCCGGTCCTCGTTTTCGGCCGGCTCGCGGCTGGCTTCGGCGTTGGTGTCGCCGCCGTCGCGGCCCCGCTCTACGCGGCGGAACTTGCGCCGGCTGCGCAGCGGGGGCGGTTCGTCTCGTCCTATCAGCTGGCGATCACGATCGGCATCTTTGTCGCCTATCTCGTCGACGAGGCGCTCGCCGGCCCTGAGGGGTGGCGAGCCATGTTTGCGGTCTCCGCCGGCGTCGGCGTTCTCCTCGCGCTCGCGGTCCTCGTCGCTCTCGAGTTCCCGCGCTGGCTGGTCAAGATCGGCCGTCCCGATGACGCCCGCGACAACCTCGTCGCTCTCGGCGCGACGGACGACGCCGACGCCCGGCTCGAAGCGATCCGGGCGCAGTTGTCTGCTGAGCACGAAGCGACGTCGTGGCGCGACGTCTTCGCGCCGCGCTGGCGGACGCCGCTCAAAATCGGCCTCGGGCTTGCGGTCCTGCAACAGATCACCGGCATCAACGCGATCATCTATTATTCGGACAACATCTTCGCCGCCGCCGGTTTCACGACGCCCGCGGCGCAGACCGCAGCCACCACCTGGGCGATCGGCGCCGTCAACGTGCTTTCGACGTTCATCGCGATCGCCTTCATCGATCGTCTCGGCCGCCGTCCGCTCCTGATCGCCGGCCTCATCGGCATGGGGCTCAGCCTCGCCGCCGTCGGCTTCGCGTTTCGGCAATCGGAGGCAATGGGTGGCGGCGGGGGCGGGACCGGCGTGGTCACGCTGGTCGCGCTCGTCGTGTTCATCATCTCGTTCGCCTTCTCGCTTGGCCCGGTGACATGGACAGTCATCAACGAGATCTATCCCGGCGACGTGCGCGGCCGCGCGGTGGCGGTCGCGACCGCGGTCAACTGGGGCGCGGCGTTCCTGGTCAGTGAATTCTTTCTCACCGTCGTCGATGCGATCGGGCGCGCCAACACCTTCTGGATGTTCGCCGCCTTCTGCGCGCTCGGGCTCATCTGGGTTTATCTCGGCGTGCCAGAGACGCGGCAGCGTTCGCTGGAAGAAATCGAGGCGTCATGGAGCGCCGCGCCAGGCGCGGCGAGCAGGCCGTAGCGGGGAAATGGCGCGGCGCGCGGTTCAGTGCGCGGCCTCCGTCTCCTCCTCATCCTCCACCACCTCGTCCCTGGCCAGATGCCCGAGCGCCTTCTCGCGCGCCATCAGCGCGGCGTGATCGCGCGCCAGGAAGGTGTAGACCGCGGGCGTCACGAAGAGGGTGAAGAGGGTGCCGATCGCCATGCCGGCGAAGATGGTGACGCCGATGGCGAAGCGGGACCGTGCGCCGGCGCCGGAGGCGAGGATGAGCGGGATCATGCCGACCACCATCGCCCCGGTCGTCATCAGGATGGGGCGCAGGCGCACCGCCGCGGCCTCCTCGATCGCGCTCCGCCGCGAGTGGCCGCGCGTCTCCTGCAGCCGGTTGGCGAAATCGACCATCAGGATGCCGTGCTTGGAGATGAGGCCGATCAGCGTCACGAGACCGATCTGGGAATAGATGTTGATGCTGGCGAAGCCGAGGACGCCGCCGATGTTGAGCGGCAAGAGCGCCCCGAACAGCGCCGTCGGCAGGGCGATAAGAATGATGAGCGGATCGCGGAAGCTTTCGTACTGCGCCGCCAGAACCAGGTAGATGACGATCAGCGCGAACACGAAAACATAGACGAGTGCGTTGCCCTCCTGCTCGTACTGGCGCGAATCTCCCTGGAAGTCATAGGAGTAGCCTTCGGGAAAAATCTCCGCCGATTTCGCCTTGAGAAAGTCGAGCGCTTCGCCAAGGGTGCGGCCGGGGAAGGGCACGCCCGACAGGGTCGCGGAGTTGAGCTGCTGGAAGCTGGTCAGCGCGTTCGGCTGGACCTCTTCCGAAACGCTCGCCACCGCCGAAAGCGGCACGAGTTCGCCGTTGGTGGTCTTCAGTTGGTAGCGGGTGAGCCAATCGGGCGTCAGCCGGAACTCGCGCGGCGCCTGGGGAATGACCTGATAGCTGCGGCCATAGAGGCTGAACAGATTGACGTAGTTGCCGCCCAGCATCGTCGCCAGCGCCGTTCCGACGTCGGCCATGTTGACGCCGATCCGGTTGGCCTTGTCGGCGTCGACCTTGAACACGTATTGCGGGGTGTCGAACTTGAGGTCCACGTCCGTGAACAGGAAGAGGCCGCTTTCCCGCGCCGCCTGCTGCATCTTGAGCGCGACATCGGCGAGGGTTGGGTAGTCGCCGGTGGTTCTGATGACAAACTGCATCGGCGCGCCGCCGGTCGAACCGGGCAGGGCGGGGGGCGAGAACGCTTGCACCTGCGCCTGCGGCACGGCGAGGAACTTCGGTCCAAGCTCGGTCAGCACCTGCTTCTGGCTCTTGGTCCGCTCGTCCCACGGCTTGAGAAGGAAGCCGACGAAGGCGTTGCGGACGCTGGGGAAGCCGTTGATGGTGAACACGTTCGAGATTTCGGGAATCTGCTTGATCTCCGAGAACAGGCGGGCGGTCGCCTGTTCGGTGTAGTCGAGGTTGCCGACCTGAGGCGTCTTGACCAGCGACAAGAGAATGCCCTGGTCCTCCTCGGGAGCGAGCTCGCGCGGGGTCGTCATGTACATGACGCCTGTCAGCGCCAGCACGCCGATGAGGATGAGGATAGTCAGCGCCCGGAAATTGAGGGTGCTGTGGAGGCGGCGCTTGTAGGCGCGCCGAAGCGCGAGGAACGAACGGTCGAGCGTCCGGGCGAACCAGCTCTCGCTCTTTTCGTGGCGCAGGAGCTTCGAGCACATCATCGGCGACAACGTGAGCGCGATGAAGCCGGAGACGATGACGGCGCCGGCGAGGGTGAAGGCGAATTCGCGAAAGAGGACGCCGGTGACCCCCGAGACGAACCCGATCGGCGCGTAGACCGCGGCGAGCGTGATCGTCATCGCGATGATCGGAAGCGCGATCTCGTGCGCGCCCCTTATCGCCGCGTCGAACGGCGTCATCCCCTCCTCGATGTGGCGGTGAATGTTCTCGACCACCACGATCGCGTCGTCGACGACGAGGCCGATGCCGAGCACGAGCGCGAGCAGCGTCAAGAGGTTGATCGAATAGCCGAGCGCCATCAGCGCGATCATCACCCCGACCAGCGACAGCGGAATGGTGACGATCGGAATGAAAGTCGAACGCAGATTGCCGAGAAAGAGGAAAATCACGACAATGACGATCGCCGCCGCCTCGATGAGGGTCTTGGCGACCTCGTAGATCGAGGCCCGGATGAAGGTCGTCGAATCATAGGCGATGGTCGCCCTCAAGCCCGCCGGCAACTGGCTCTGGATGCTCGGCATGATCGCGCGCACGCCGTCGATCACGGACAGCGGATTGGCCTCCGGCGTGCCATAGATGCCGACGAAAACCGCCTTGAGCCCATCGAAGACCGATGAGCTGTCGACCCCCTGGGGCCCAAGCTCGATTTTTGCGACGTCGCCGAGGCGCACGAGCGCGTCGCCGTGGGCGGCGATCACGAGCTTGCCGAACGCCTTGGCGCTGTCGAGCGAGGTCAGCGCATTGACGCTGATCTGGGTATAGTCGCTTTTGACCTCGCCGGCCGCGGTGGTGAAGTTGTTGGCGGCGAGCGCGGCGCGCACGTCGTTCGCGGTCACGCCGAGCGACGCCATCCGGGTCGGGTCGAGCCAGATGCGCATCGCGAAGGTCTCCCCGCCGAGGATCTGCGCGTTGGCGACCCCGTCGACGGTCTGCAGGCGCGGCTGGACGATGCGGGTCAGGTAGTCGGTGATCTGGGAGGCGGTCATCACGTCCGAATTGAACGACAGGTACATCAGCGCGTAGCCCTGGCCGGTCTGCTTGACCACGACCGGATCGTTGGCGTCGCGCGGGAGGAGCCCGCGCACCTGGTTGACCTTGGAGAGCGTGTCGGCCATCGCCCGGTCCGGGTTGGCGTCGAGACGCAGATTGAGGGTGATGGTCGAGACGTTCTGCTGCGAGGTCGAGACGAGCGTGTCGATGCCCTCGGAGCTGGCCACCGCCTGCTCGATCGGCGTGGTGATGAAGCCCTTGATCACGTCAGCCGCGGCGCCCGGATAGGTCGTGGTGATGGTGATCGTGGTGTTCGAGGTCTCGGGGAACTGCCGCACCTGCAGCCTCAGGGCGGCCATGCCGCCGATCAGGAGGATGAGCAGGCTGACCACGCTCGCCAGCACCGGCCGGCGGATGAAGAGATCGGTGAAGGCGTTCATCGGCTTTCCGTCACGGCCGGGGCGTTTCCGCCGGGCTCGGAAGCGCGGGCGTTTGGTCGAGCGTGACCGGCGAAGAGGCCTGGAGCTTGATCTGGCCGGCGGTCACCACGCGCTCGCCCGCCCGCAAGCCGTCCTCGATCGCAATCCTCTCGCCGCGCGCCGGGCCGACGCGAACCAGGCGCCGCTCGACGATGAGGCCGCTCGAGCCGCCGCTGTCGGCTGTGCCGCCCTGCTCGCGCGCATGGGGCGCCGCGGTGACGACAAAGACGTCGTCGCCGTAGAGGCTGTAGACGATCGCGGTGCGCGGAAGCGTCAAGACCGCGGCCGGTTCGCCCGTCGTGACGGTCAGATTGGCGAACATGCCGGGCAAGAGCTTGCGGTCGGGATTGGCGAACACGGCGCGGGCGGTGACGTTGCGCGATTCGGCGCTGACCCGTGCGTCGATCGCCTCGATCTTGCCCTCGAACCTGCGGCCGGGGATGGCGTCGACCGTCATCTTGACCGCCTGACCTGTGGCCAGGGTGCTGAGCGCTTCCTCGGGAACGGGAAAGTCGGCGTAGATCGGATCGAGCTGCTGGAGCGTCACCAGGCTCGCCCCGACCGCGACATATTGCCCGATATCGACGTTGCGCAGGCCGAGCCTGCCGGCGAAGGGGGCCCTGATCGCCTTCTGGGCGATGACGGCGCGCGTGCGTTCGACGGTCGCGGCGGCGGAATCGCGCGTGGCGAGCGCCGTATCGACAGTCGATTGGGGGGTGTTGCCCTGGACGACGAGCGTTTTCTGGCGCGCAAGCGTCGCCTCGGCGTTCTTGAGTTGCGCGAGGCCGCTCGCGAGGTCGGCCTGCTCGACCGAATCATCGATGTTGATGAGGAGCGCGCCGGCTTCGACGTCGTCGCCCGACTCGAAATGCTTGGCGGTCACGACGCCCGCCGCCTGCGGCGCGACGATCACGCCCTGATAGGCGCGTAATGTTCCGATCGCCGTGAGCTCAGGCGGCCATTTCTCGGCCTTTACCGCCTCGGCGGTCACCGTCGTCGGCTTCGGCGCGAAGGCGGCGGTGATGAACCCCTTGACCATCACCGGCTTGATGATGAACTGGAAATAGGCGAGCCCGCCGGTCAACGCGACGAGGAGCGCCAGCGCGACCAGAAACACGACCGGCCGCCGAGCCCTGAGCGGCAGACGGCGGATGATGAGGAGTGCGGCGAAAACGGCGGCGGCCGCGCCGAAGGCAAGCGGGGGAAAGGGAGCGTGCACGAGGCCGAACTGCGCCGCCGCGCCGAGCGCCGCGAGCGCTAGCGCAAGCAGAAACAACAGCCAGTTGGTAAACCGCCTCATCGGTCGCCTTCGGTTCGGGCAGGGTTCTCACCGGCCTTTTGCAACATTTCGCCAGAGAATGAAATGATCGCCGCGCCGGCTCATGGTTCGGAGCGACAGCGCCCTCTCGCCAGCGCCGGCCCGCGCCTTTATGGTTGGAAAGCGGCCGCAAAGGGGCGGCCTGATTCGGGAGAATGACGCCATGATCAAGACGCTCGCCCTCGCCCTCGCCCTCGGCGTCGCCGGGGCGCCGGCGCTCGCCTACGCCGATGACGCCTGCATGACCCAGGCGATGGACAAGAAGCTGGCGGGCGCCGCCAAGACCAGCTTCATGACGAAATGCGAAAGAACCTCCTGCGAGGGCCAGGCCAAGGACAAGAACCTGCACGGCGCGGCGATGACCTCGTTCGTCAAGAAGTGCACGAAAGACGCCATGACGATGTGAGTCGAAAGACTCGCGCTCCCTGCGTCGCTACTCCGGCAGGAAGCCTTCGTCGATCGCCCCGGCGAACGACCAAGGACATCGGCCGGGGAAATGGTCTTCACCGAGATCGGTCTCGATCGCCGCCTTGCGGCGCGCGTAACGGTAGGCTTGCGCCGTGACGTCGTCGAGTACCGACTTCAGGCTCGGATTGTCGGCGATGAGGTCGGAATCTCGTCGCGGGCGTTGGCGATCGACAGGCGCCAGGAATTGCCGCGGCCTTTCGGGTGGAAGCGCCACTTCAACAGATGCAGGAGGAGGACTGCGAGACGGCTGACGAGTTCGCGTTTCTCGGTCTTGCCCAGGCTCTCGATCTCCTCGGCGATGAGGTCGAGATCGGCCTCGGCGGTTCGGCGTTGGCGCAGCAGCGCCGCCTGTTCGAGGCTCCAGGCGTAGAAATCCCGGTCGCGGCGTGAAGGCTTGACGGGCATGGGCAATACTAACCCGTCCCACCGGGCAAGTCGACGCGCGGCCATTGCCTTGGCCCGGCAGTTCGGCGAGGGTCGTGCAAACCCGCCCGCGACCTGGAGCTGCGTAATGAACCGGCGAATGCTTGCCCTCTGCCTCCTTTTGGCCTTCGCCGCCGCCGCGCCGGTCGCGCGCGGGGCCGAGAGCTTCACGATCGGGGTGATGAACGACCAGTCGGGCCCTTACGCCGATCTCGCCGGGCCGGGCTCGGTCGAAATGGCGCGGATGGCGATCGAGGATTTCGGCGGCTCGGTGCTCGGCAAGCCGATCGAGCTTCTGGTCGCCGATCACCAGAACAAGGTCGACGTCGGCCTCGCGATCGCGCGGCAATGGTACGACGAGCGTGGCGTGAGGGCGATCTTCGACATCACCAATTCGGGCGTGGCGCTGGCGATCCAGGATCTCGCCAAGGCCCGCGACCGGATTGTCATCTTCGACTCGGCCTCATCGTCCGACCTGACCGCCAAGGCGTGCTCGCCGAATGGCGTCCAGTGGAACGCCGACAACTGGTCGAACGGGGTTGCGCTGATGCGCCTCCTGATCCAGCAGAAGCTCGACAGCTTCTTCTTCATCACCGCCGACTACGCCTTCGGCGCTTCGCTCGAGGCGGACGCGCGCGACGCGATCGCCAAGGCCGGCGGAACGGTGGTCGGCGCGGTGCGCTCGCCGCTCAACACCGCCGATTTCAGCTCTTTCCTGATCGCCGCCCAGGCCTCGAAGGCGAAGGTCGTCGTGTTCGCCATCACCGGCGCTGATCTTTCCAACGCGCTCAAACAGGCCAATGAGTACAATCTCGCGCCGGCGCAATATCTGGCGACGCCGATCACCTACCTCAGCGACGTCAATGCGCTCGGCCTCGACGTCGCCCACGGCCTCACTTTCATGCAGTCCTGGTATTGGGATTTGAACGATGAAACCCGCGCATTCGCCAAGCGCTTCTTCGCCAAGCGCGGGCGGATGCCAAACGACAACCAGGTCGCGCTCTATTCCTCCGTGCGCCACTATCTCGAGGCGGTCGCCAAGGCGGGAACAGACGACGCCGGCGCGGTGATGAAGGCGATGCGCGCAGCGCCGCTCCACGACATCTTCACTGACCAGGGAACGATACGCCCCGACGGACGGGTGCTCTACGACCGGTACCTCATGAAGGTGAAAACGCCGGCGGAATCGAAATACCCCTGGGACTACCTCTCGGTCGTCGCCAGGATTCCGGCCGCCGACGCGTTCCGGCCGCCGGGCGCGGGCGGCTGCACGCTGGCGGGGCCGTGAGCCAACCGCCCTGCGCCGGCAAGGCAGCCGCGCCGTGTCGCGAGCCAGCGTCGATATCCGCCGCGGTGATCAAAAGGCGACGCACGCCTGGGCTTCAAATTTGCGTTGGTCGAGCGATCGCCGGAGGCTGGCCCCCGGCGCGGCCATTGTGCAATGCTGGCCGGGCAACGAATTTAGGGGGCTTGGATGGAACGCTTTGGGGCATCTGAACAATGACCGCTGTTATCGACCGCCGCAGCGTTTTGGCCGGAATCGCGGTCCTGCTTGGGGGTTGTTCGACCCAAGGCGGGATTCCGCTCGGGGCCGGCTTCTATCCCTTCCGGAACGCGGTCGCCTACGGCCCGATCAACGACCATGGGCACGAGATCCCCGCGCTCGACCTCACCCGGATCGATCCGAGCCTGCTTCGCCAGCAGGTCGCCTTCGCCGGCCCCTACCGGCCGGGAACGATCGTCGTCAACATCGCCGAGCGGCGGCTCTATCTGGTCGAGCCCGGCGGGACCGCAATGCGCTACGCGGTCGGCGTCGGGCGCGAGGAAGCGCTCAATTTTCGCGGCTCGGCGGTCATCGCCCGCAAGGCCGAATGGCCGCACTGGACGCCGACCTCAGACATGATTCACCGAATGCCGATCTATGCCCATTACGCGAGCGGGCTGCCGGGCGGCATCGGCAATCCGCTGGGGGCGCGGGCGCTCTATCTCTATCGCGGTAACCAGGACACCGACTTCCGGCTGCATGGAACCAACGAACCGGACTCAATTGGAACCAAGGTGTCGAGCGGCTGCATTCGCCTGTTCAACCACGACATCATCGATCTCTACAACCGCGTGCCGGTCGGCTCCCCGGTCGTCGTGCTGCAGGAAGGCGATCAGATGCGCGCCGACGCCGGGCCGGCGGCCGGCGGCTACTACGATCCGTACGGACCGGAGCCGTCCGAAGCCTATGGCTATGGCGGACCGCCCGGTCCTTACCCCGGCGCCCACTATGAGCCGCCGCCTTACGGGCAGTGGTAGCAACTCCTGCTTTCCAGCCTCGGAGGTCGCGACTGCCGGCTAATGGCAAGTCGGTGTCCGGCGACGCTCATCGCAGCCTTTCGTGGGCGATGAGAGCTAGACTTGACAAATTCAGAAAACTGTGTTACAGTATGTCTGAAATTCGCTAGATCGCCACGGCCCGCGATTGGAGGCGCTGCGGGCGAGTTCGGTTTTCGCCTCGAACTCGGAGCTTGCGAAAGATCGGGTGCCGACCAAGGAGCAGTGATAGTTTAACTTATTGAAAAGTATGGATTATGCAACGGGGAGGCGATTTGGATTCTATTGCGGGCGGCTTGGTTTTCGTTGCGTTTGAATTTGGTTTTTGTTGCGCCGGATTTGGTTTTTGTTGCGAGCGGCTTGGAAATCGTTGTCCAGCCATGAGCGCGCAAAGCCCGGCCCGCTAGCCGTTCGCCGACGCCGCTCGGACGAGGCCGGCGAGGTCGCCGCCGTCGCAGGCCCGCTCGGCGAAACCAGCTCTCCGCGCCGCCTCGGCTTCACCGCCCAGACCCCCGACGAAGAACGACCGCGCGCTTGCGATCGGCCACTCGCTCATCGCCTGATCGAGAGCGCCCGGACTTAACTCCCGTTCGGCGGCGTAGAACCTGTCGACATGCGCCCCTTCGAGAGCGAGGCGGGCCTCGATTTCCGCGTCGAGCCCGCAGTCTCCGCCGCCGAGGACGAAGACGTAATAGCCGCGGTCGTTGAGCGTCCGGACGGCCTCGACAGCCCCAGCCCGCCAGCGAACTCCATCCGCGGCGGAAGCGTTGACGAGCGCGCCTCGGTCGAAGAACGCCGCGGGACGCACCCGGACGTTCGGCAGCTCGAGATGTCCCTGCTCGAGAGTCTCGGGCAGTCCGATATCGAGGAAGTAGCCGTCGAACTCGTGGCCGGCGATCTCGCCCCGTTCGGCCAGGGCCGGTAAGACCTGCTGTTCAAGCGAACACGGCAGGTCGCCAACGAGGTCCAGGATCTCGCGCTTCAGCACGTAGATCCCCCCGTTGATGACGCCTGGCCCTGGCCGGCTCGAATCCTTTTCCAGGAACGCCTTGACCTTGCCGCCCTCTTCGATCACCCGCCCGTAGCGCGCGGCGTCGGCGACCTTCCGCAGCGCCAGCGTCGCCGTGGCGCCGGATCGCTGCGAGGCCCGCTCGAGGGCGCGCAAATTGATGTCGAAGAAGGCGTCTCCGTTCATGAGGAGAAAACGCGGATCGAGCGCGTCGCGCGCGACCGTCAACGCCCCGGCGGTGCCGAGCGGAACCGGCTCGCGCATCACCCGCACCGTGGCCCTGCCGATCCGGCGGCCGCCGTAAGCCGCCTCGACCGCCTCTCCGAGATGACCGGCCAGCAGCACGATGTCCCGGTAGCCGTGGCGCTCGATCATCTCCAGAAGATAGTCGAGGAACGGCCGCTCCCCCGCGATCGGCAGCATCGGCTTCGGCGCGGCGCGGGTGATCGCGCCAAGCCGCGTGCCCTTGCCGCCGACCAGAATCACCGCCTGCCTGATCGCCTCGCCGCTCATTGCTCCTCGGCCTTCAGCCTTTCGCTCTCCCGCCGGCCCCAGACGCGGTCGGCCTCCGCTGCGGCGAGAAAGACATGATAGAGCGTGCTCGCCGGCATGAAATCGACCGTCGGGGCGCCGTTCGCGTCGACATGGTCGATCCATCCGCCTGCAACAGGACGCCCGAGGAAGACCGCCATCAGCCGGTCGATCGTTCGCGCGGCGCGCGGCGGCGCCTCGCCGTCTCCGGTCTCGGCGGCGGCGACTTCGGCCTTGACCGCTTCGGTGTGAGGCCAGCAGCGGCGGGAGGCTCTGTGCACGCGCCCGTCGTCCAGCAATGCGTCGACGACGAATCCGTCCGCGTCGAAGCCATGCCGGTCGCCGAACGCCTTCAACGCCGCGGCGATCGGCGGATCGCTCCGTCCCGCAAGCCCGGCATAGCGGCGAAGCAGCCACGACCATTCGAAGTGATGTCCCGGCTCGCATATGCGTCCGAGATCTCCGGCGCGCGGGATCCAGGAGCCGTCAAAGTATTCGGCGAGGATGCCGGACTGCGACTGAAAGAACCGTCCAGCCATCATGTCATAGAGCTCCTCGGCGCGGGCAAGAAACATGGCGCAGCCGGTGGCTTCGAACCACGCAAGCATGGCCTCGAAGAGATGCATGTGCGGGTTTTGCTCGCGCCTGCCCGCGTCGGCGGGCAAAACGCTGTGGTAGCCTCCGGTGGGCGACGCGAAGTGCTGATCGAGGACGCGCAACGTCGTAAGCGCGGTCGAGAGAAACCGCGGCTCAGGCGCGAGCTTGTAAGCCCACGCGAGCCCGAACAGCGCGAAGGCGTGGGCATAGAAATCGCGCTTGGGGTCGCAGACGGCGCCGTCCGGGTCGACGGCAGAGACCCACCCCGGCGAACCGTCGACCCCATGATAGCGGTCGATGAGCCTGTGGGCCGCCTCGAGCGCGATGGTTTTGCCCTGCGGCCACCAGCCGAGCATCGCTGCGTGCGAAAAAACGTAGATCTGGCGGCCCTGCACCATGGCGCGCCTCGGGGCTGACAGAAGCGGCGCTCCCTCGAACGTCAGCCGCTCCACGAAGGCGCCCCTCGCCGAGTCGAAGCCAATTCCGCCCCAGAGCGGCAAAGCCTGATCGAGCAGCCAGCGCCTGAGTCGCTCGACCGAGTTCTGAACATCGGTGTCATCGGCCATGACCCGTCCAGTCATGACCGAGCTTGGCGCAGGGAGGCGCAGGATCGAGGCATGAACGACCAGGCGCGCGGACCGGCCGCCCCAAAAGGCGAGCGTTGCGATGAGCCCCTCTTTCGATGGCAGTCAGTCATTCTGGGCGCAATACCAAGTCCACGTCTCTTCGAGCCCGGCGCGCAGCGAGTGGACCGGGTTGAGGCCCAGACGCTTGATCTTGGAGAGATCATAGGCTCGATAGGCCTGTCCATTCGGCTTAGAGGGGTCCCATTCAATTCGCCCGCTCATTCCGGTGAGTTCGCCGAGCGTGTCAACGACATCGCGCATACGGTACACCTGACCGCTTCCCATGTTAACCGCGCCATCGATGCTGTTCATCACCGCGAGAGCCACCCGCGCCGCGTCCTTGGCGTAGAGAATGTCGCGCTGAGCGGAGCCGTCGCCCCAGACCTTGACGATCCCTCCGCTTCTGTTCGCATCGTAAAACTTCTTGATCAGAGATGGGACGACATGTCCAAATTCGACATCGAACGTGTCGCGCGGGCCGAAAAGATTGCAGGGTACGATATACGCCCATTTCAAACCGTAGCTTTCTTCGTAGGCTTCGAGCATCGCGAGCGTCGCGAGCTTGGCGTTTGCATAGCCGGCGTTGGCGGGGCAGGGTCGACCGAGGAAGACCATATCCTCTTTCAGCGGCAGGCCGGGCGAGGGGAACGGATAGACCGCCCTGGCGCCCATGACCGTGATCTTCCGCGCGCCGGCGCGCCGTGAAGCCTCGACGACGTTGGTGTCGATCATAGAATTCTCGTAAAACGACTTCCCCTGATTTTTCATGCTGCCCGAGATCCCGCAACCGCGCCCAGCGGCGTGAAAGACATGATCCGGGCGCTGCCGCTCGAAGAGCGCAAAGGTCGCCGACGCATCGAGGAGGTCGCAATCCGCCCGCTCGAGCGGGATGACGTTTTCATAGCCTTCCGAGCGTAAATGATCGACCAGCGCGGACCCCACCAAACCGGCGGCGCCCGTCACGATGATCTTGTCGGACTTGTTCAAATGATCTGCTTTCGCTGGCGTTCAACCATCGGCGGTTGGCGGCGCGCGTGACTAGCGCGACAGGAAGCTCTCGTTGCGGCGGACGCGCTCGCGCCAGTATTCAAGCAAATCGCGCATCGTGGTTTCAAACGGGATCTCCGGGCGCCACCCGGTATGGGTGCAGAATTTGGTCGTATCGGGCACCTGCAGATCGGCGTCGATCGGCCGCAGGCGCTCAGGATCGACCTCGACCCGGATGTTGGCGCAAGTCGACTGCCCGATCAGCGTGTCGAGCATGGCCCGCACCGTGCATGTATACTGTCCGCCGATGTTGTAATACGCGCCCGGCGTCGGGTTGATGGTCACGAGCATGTAATAGGCGCGCACGGCGTCGCGGACGTCGGCCCACGTGCGCAGTGAATCGAGATTTCCGACCTTTACCATCGGCGGCAGCTTGTTGCCCTCGATCATCGCGATTTGCTTGGCGAAAGTGGATTCGGCGAAGACGTCGCCGCGGCGCGGGCCAGTGTGAGTGAACATACGCGTCGTCATGACGCACATATTGTACGCTTCGGCATAGTATCGGCCGACAAGATCCGTGCCGACTTTCGAAATCGCGTAAGGCGACGCGGGGTGAAACGTGCATTCCTCGTTGATCGGCAGTTTCTCTCGCGGAACCCGACCGAACACCTCGGAGGAGGCGCAGACGTGGATGATCGCCTCCGGCGAGAAGCGCCTAACCTGCATTTCTCACGCGGGTGGCGCATCGGGGTCCAGAATCAGCTAAACTTGTTTTGCGATCAACGAGTTACGCTGATTCGAAAGGGGACTCCGATGCTGACGCAGTGTAGCCCGACAGAGATGGAGTTTGGAAGGGCTGGCGGGCGGCGGGTTGTGGCGGATTTCGACGGCGGGCTGGTGTCCTCGGACGCGGGGGCTTTGCTGCTGGGCGAGACGGACAAGGCGATCGGCCTCATCGATCGATTTACCGCGTGCTTCGGCGATCATCGCAGCCCGCTCTTCACCGTGCATGCGCTCAAGGCTCTGATCGGGCAGCGGGTGTTCGGCCTGGCGCTCGGTTATGAGGACCTCAACGACCACGACGACTTGCGTCGCGATCCGGTTCTGGGCGTGCTTCTGGGCAAGCTCGAGCGCGATGGCGATGAGCCGTCGCGCTGGCGGGCAAGAGCACATTGAACCGGCTGGAGCATGCGCCGGGCGCGGGCAAGAGGCCGCGCTATCACAAGATCAGCCACGATGGCGCGGCGATCGAGCGGCTGTTTGTCGAACTGTTTCTCGACGCGCACGCCAAGGCGCCGCGTCAGATCGTGCTCGACCTCGATGCGACCGACGATCCGTTGCACGGCGATCAGGAGGGGCGGTTCTTTCACGGCTATTACGACTGCTATTGCTACCTGCCGCTCTATGTTTTCTGCGGCCGCCATCTTCTGGCCGCCAAGCTGCGGCCCTCAAACATCGACGGCAGCGCCGGGGCGCAAGACGAGATGGCGCGCATTATCCAGCAAATCCGCGCGCGCTGGCCGCGGGTGAAGATCGTGCTGCGCGCCGACTCCGGCTTCGCCCGCGAGGCCTTGATGGCCTGGTGCGAGGCCAACGCGGTCGACTACGTGTTCGGCCTGGCGCGCAACGCGCGGCTGGAGGCGCGCATCGCCGACGCCTTGAGCGAGGCGCGGACGATGTCGC
Organism: uncultured Alphaproteobacteria bacterium; assembly: GCA_963765375.1. Lineage (GTDB taxonomy): Bacteria > Pseudomonadota > Alphaproteobacteria > Rhizobiales > Beijerinckiaceae > Roseiarcus. The sequence continues at coordinate 324,280 of CAVXVZ010000003.1, forward strand.
AGGCGAACGAGGGCCAGCCGGCGCGGGTGTTTCGCGACTTCGAATGGTCGACCAAGGAGAGCTGGTCGCGCCGCCGCCGGGTGATCGGCAAGGCCGAATGGACGGGCGGCGAGGCCAATCCTCGTTTTCTCGTGACCTCGCTCAAGGCCGACGCCTGGCGCGCCAAGCCGCTTTACGAAAAGCTCTATTGCGCGCGCGGCGAGATGGAGAACCGGATCAAGGAGTGCCAGGGCGATCTCTTCGCCGACCGCACCTCGACAGCCACCCTGCGCGCCAATCAGCTGCGGCTGTGGCTCGCCGCGACGGCCTATGCGCTCCTGTGCGCGCTGCGCCGCATCGGCCTGGCCCACACTGCGTTCGCGAGCGCGACCTGCGGCACGATCCGCCTGAAACTGCTGAAGCTCGGCGCGCTCGTCAAAATCAGCGCCCGGCGCGTCAGGATCGCCTTCGCTTCGGCCTGCCCGAACGCCCAGGAATGGCGCCTCGCCGCGGCAAGGCTCGCAAGCGCGCGCGCCTCGCCAACCTGACGCGCGTCGCCGCGGCGCGACAATGCTCGGCAAACCCTCGGCCCACCGGAGAAACAATCCCCCCCATCGACGAAAATCACCGCGCGCCCGCGCCACCCACAGTCACGCCCGCACAAACCCGGCCTTCAAATCGCGCCGAAACCGACGTCCAATTGCCCGCCCGCGTGAGAAATGCGGGCTAAGGGCGCCAAGGAGCCGCTCAGTGCCCTGGATGTTGGTATCCAGCGTGTCGAGCGGCGCGGTGAAAGAGGTTTGAGGATAGCTCTGAGCGGCCAGGTGAAAGACATAATCGGGACTGCTGGCCTGAACGCAATTTTGGATCGCCATCGTGTCCCGCAAGTCGGCGTAATGAAGCTTGATTCTGCCGCCGGCGTTGATGTCATCAAGGTGACCGGAAATATTATCCAGAGGACTCCGCCAGCGAAGCATGCCGTGGATTTCCCAATCTGTATGCCGAAGAAGGTAATCCAGGAGATGCGAGCCGACCATTCCCGTTATGCCCGTGATCAAGGCGCGCTTAGTCATTATCTCTCTCGTTCCGATGAAGGCGATCGCAGCAAACCACGAAGAATATTCTCGATGTTATCTGCTGATAATCCCGGCGCCATGATCCTCCAGAGAAATCTTGACGAAGCTCTTTTGCCCGAAGTGCTCGATCATTTTTGCCTGAACGTGATCAGGCGCCATGAACAGCAAGAACCCGCCGCCGCCAGCGCCGCAGAGTTTGCCGCCATAAGCGCCGAGACGCATCGCTTCGTCGTAAGTCGCGTCAATCTGCGGCAGCGTGACCGCGGTCGAGAGTCTCCGCTTGGTCTCCCAACCTTCGCTGACCAACTTGCCAAGATCGCGGAGCATGGATTCGGGAGCTCGCCCTTCCAGCACCGCAAGTCCTTCGCGGCAAAGCTTGACCAGATGGGAAAGATCCTTGTGATTTTTCTCCGCCTCGGTGTTTCTCAACTGCTCCTGCACCGCGCTCGATGCGTGGCGCTGAATGCCGGTGTAGATGAGGCAAAGGGATCGATCGAGCGCATTGCGGCACTCCGTCGCCATCTGCGCCGGCCGGATCGTCAAATCATCCTTATGGAACTCGTAGAGGTTGAGGCCGCCGAAGGCAGCGTGGATTTGATCCTGAATCCCGACGTTTTCCTTCAGGAGATCCCTTTCCGTGTGCACCGCGCGCTTGAAGAGATCGAATTTTGTGATCGAACGACCGCTCAGATATTCCATGAGCGCTATGAAGCCAACGGTGAACGATGACGAGCTCCCCAATCCCGAATTGCCCGGCAAGTCGGAAATAATGGCGACGTTCAGGGGCTTGTCGTAACCCATGTTCAGAAGTGTGGCGCGAATCACATTGTGTTTGATGTCTTCGACCCGATCGGCGACTTCCACGATGCGGTAGGTTATACGAAATCGGTTTTCGGCAAAGTCCGCCATCGGCAGCGCGATCGTATAGATGTACTTGTCGATGGAGGCTCCAAGCACAGCGCCTGGGTGGTGATTGAAATACGTTGGGTAGTCGGTTCCACCCCCGAAAAAGCTGATCCGGAGCGGGGATCGGGAAATATTGATCACTGAAGCCGTTCCCCAATTGAGGCCAAAGACCAAACACCAGAGCGCAAGATGCTTTTTGGAATTCCTCCTGAAAATTCGGCCGTGTCGACCCCACAACGGCTTGTGCGCGGCGGGTCATTCGATCTCGCAAGCTGCAAAGAGCAACTCGAAATCGCAACTCGGCCATTTCACAACATTATTGCGATTATTGCCCCATGGTCATAACATGGCAAAACCGAAGGGTCCAGCCTACACAAATGCGGGGCCGCGAAAGAACTCAGGAGCGATAGAGTTAAACGGACAATTGCCTCAAGGTTTAGAAAACGACATCCGCTGTTCTGGCTTTTCTGGCAACCGCCCGACAGTGTGATGGGCGGAGACCATTGACTTGAATCTGGACGGGCCGACGACGGCGCCCTCGCGGATCAGCCAAATCGCTCGGTTGTCCTCAATTCCTGCGGCAAATCTTGCGACAAGCCGACGCGACTGACAGCGCGGCTAGGCTGGCGCTCATTCTGCATCGAGCGGACATCAATTGCGGCGCCGTTGGCGAGGTGATCGAAAACCTGCTTGGCGCGCCGTCGCCAGGAATGATGTTCGCGTACGAACTCGCTAACGGCGTCCACGGCGCGCTGGTTATTCGGGTTGCTTCGGTCCTCGTCGAGGCGTTTGGCCAGATCCGAACCGTCCGGCGATACCGGACAGAATGCATCGGCCGACAGGATGGACTCAAATTCGCCGCTCCGGGGCAAGACTCCGAGCAGGCGCGTCCCCGCCGCCAGCCCTTCAAAATACCGCATCACCATCGGACTGTACCCTCCCGTTCGGCTGGTGTTGTCCAAATCGGGCGGCGTGGCGAGGAAGTACTGGGCGCTCGAGGTCAGTCGTCCGAGTTCCTCGGTGCTCAGTCCCCCGTCTCTGGAATACACGTAGCGCAGATTGCGGGCTTCGCAATACGCCAGGAGCGCGCGATGCAGGGGTTCGTGCCGGCGGCCCATCCAGAAGGCGAAGATCGACTTTCGCTCTTTGTGAGGGTAGAAAATATCGGTGTGGGCGCCAAACGGCAGCCAGACAAATTTCGCCAGCGGAAAGCGACGTTCGAGCTCGTCCTTCGCTTCCCGGTAAGCGACGAAACACGGATCGAGGCGCTCGAGCGTCGCGACCATGCCGATCTTCGACAACGAAGCTTCCACGCGTCGAGAACGTAATTGGAACGGCGCGCGCGCAGATTCATGTATGACGCTAGGTGAATCGCGCCGGTCGGGCGCGACCCAAGCTGGGCCCAAAAGAGCGTGTCGCAGACCTTGAGCTCGGACCGAACCCTCCGCCATTCCCCTCGCCGCTCCCATGCGAGCGGAGGAGGAGAAATCGTCCGGACGCCCGGTTGCTGGGTCAGACCGGAAAAGAGCGGCGGCAGCAGCGTCGTCCAATAGACGCTTGGGTTCGTTGACGAATTGGAAAGCAGGCCGAGTTCCATAACACCCCCGGGAGCCACCGCTCGTCAACGTTACTCCCCGATTAGCAGCGGGCGCAACGTTTCGCAGTCGCTCACTCACGAAGTTTGCCCGACTTTGGCGACTTTGGCAAACCCGCGCGGACGATCCGCCGCTGTCTCCCGATGGTCTTCGTATCGTGGAAAGCCATGAAATCTATGGGGTTTCCAGGAGAACGCTCTCCTTGCCGAACAGCGAAGATCACGCGCGAGCGCCCGAAAGCGTGCGCCAGCGGTCGGCCCAACTCCTCACGCAACGAAAGGCGAAAAAAGCCAGATCGCGGCGCACAAAATCTTCAGCATTCCGGCAAATGGTACGGAATCCGTTAGAAGGGCATAAACCCGCCCGTTGTTTGATGACCGAAGTTTTCACCCAGGGCGCGCGCGGTCTCATCAAGAGCAGCGAGCCCCGACAACTGTGGGCCTTCCCGTGTCGACATTCGGTCTTCCTCGGCTGTTGCGCAGTCGCGACGGCAATGTCTCGATGATGTATGCGCTGGTCGCTCCAGTGCTGGTGTTTGGCGCCGGCGCGGCGATCGACTACGCCGGGCGGCGCAGATTCACACAAAGTTGAACGCCGCGGCCGACGCCGCCGCGCTCGCCGCGCTGACGCCGGCGATGCTCCAGCAACCCGCGACAGTGGCCCAAGCCGCAGCCGTGTCGATGTTCAACGGCCTGACCCAGGGCATCCCGGGCCTGACCCCAGGCGCGACCGAGGTCACCGTCACGATCACCGTCGGCTCGACCGCGCTCGTGCGCAATGTCGAAGTCAACTACTCGACCTCGGTCAATACGATCTTCGCCCAGGTGCTGGGGGTGAGCGCGTTGCCCGTTCAGGGCGTTTCGGAGGCGAGCGCGCAGGTTCCGCCCAACATCGACTTTTACGTGCTCCTCGACAACTCACCCTCGATGTCGCTGCCGGCGACCCTGGCCGGCATCACCCAGATGCAGACCCTGACCACCAATGAAACGACCGGCGGCTGCGCGTTCGCCTGCCACCAGGCCAGCACCAATAACGGCGACACCGCCGGCAATCCTTGCTCCGACGGCACGGCGCCGACCCTCAACTCGAGCATGAACACGGCCTCGCCGGCCAGCAGCGGGATCTACTGCAACACGTCCAAGCACGGCGCGCAGATCGACAATTACGCTCTGGCTCGCAAGAACAGCATCACGCTTCGGCTCGACGAACTGAACAGCGGCATTTCGACCCTGCTTCAGACGGCGTCGACGACCGCGCAATCGACCCAGTTCTCGACCCCGCCCAACTACCGGTTCTCGATCTACTCGATGGATTCGCTGTGGTCGATTGGTCTCACCCAGCTCATGCCCCTGACCACCAACTATATCAGCGGTTGGACCACCGCTTCGGCCAATTTCGGCGTCATGGAGATGTATTCGAACAACAACGATTGCGCGAACTCCGCCTGCTCTTCGAGCACGACGACTCCGGGGGGCGACGTCGGCACGAGCTTCGACAATTCCCTCGGCGATCTCAGCCAGGCGACCTACATTCCCAATCCCGGCAACGGCACCAACCAGAGCAGCGACACGCCACAGGAAGTGCTGTTCATCGTCACCGATGGCGTCGAGGACGAAGAGAGCGGCGGCAGCCGCCTGCAGCAGGCGATCAACGACCTCGGCAGCGCGCCCGGCGGCAATTCGAGCGGGACCAACTGGTGCACCAAGATCAAGAACCGCGGCATCCAGATTGCGGTCCTCTATACCGACTACCTCCCCGTTCCGGCCAACAGCTGGTACGAGAGCTGGATCGCCCCGATCCAGTCGGACATCGGCCCGGCGTTGCAGGCCTGCGCCTCGCCAGGCCTTTTCTATGACGCGGCGATCGGCTCGGACCTCGGGCAGGCGCTGGCGGCGCTGTTCGCCGCGGTGACGAAGTCTGGCCACCTCACTCAATAACGGCCGCAGGGCCGGCAAACGCTGACTGCCGGCGGCTTTTCCCCTCGCCTGCGGGCGTTCGACGCGCCGAAACACGCGGATCGCTGGGACAAGCCTCTCCATGCCGCCGTCGGGACTGTCGGCGGGGTTCCCATGTCGCGGCTTCCCTGCGACGAACAGCAATCGCGATAACAGCCGTTGACCGCCCGCCGCCGTCAGGCGGCGCGACAACGCGGCGGGCATCGACAATTCATCGCCCAAATGCCAGATGGCCGCGAGACCGGGGGGCCGTGGCGCGGCAATCCAATTCTTTCACGAGGCGAAGCGCTGATGCCGACTATCAGGGTGAACGGCTACGACATGGCGTTCGTCGAGCGCGGGACCGGCGCGCCCCTGCTTCTCGTGCATGGCACGCTCTGCGACTACCGCCACTGGACGGGGCAGATGGCGCCGTTCGGGGCGCGCTACCGAACGATCGCCCCGAGCCTCAGGCATTGCTGGCCCGAACATTGGGACGGCGAGGGCGACGATTTCACCGTGCAGCAGCACACCGCGGACGTGGCGAGCTTCATTTCGGCGCTCGAGGCCGGGCCGGTTCATCTGCTTGGTCATTCGCGCGGCGGGCATATCGCGTTCCGCGTGGCGCAGAATTTTCCCGCGTCCGTTCGCACGCTGACCCTGGTCGAGCCTGGCGGCGTGCTGGCGGCCGACCTCGAAGCGGGGCTGCCGCCGGCCGCGCCGCTGATCGCGCTGGGCCCGCTTTACGCGAAGGCGGCGGAGAGGATCGGGCGGGGCGAGATCGACGAGGGGCTTCAGCCGACGATCGACGTGATCGGCGGCCCAGGAACCTGGGACCGGACGCCGGAATCACGAAAGCAGATGCTTCGCGACAACGCCCGCACCCTGATCGGCCAGATCAAGGAGAAACGCGCCCCGTTCGCGCGCGCCGACGCCGAGGCGATCCGCGCGCCGGCGCTGCTGGTCGCCGGCGAACGCTCCCCGGCGTCGTTCCACCGCATCCTCGATGGACTTGAGACGGCGCTCAGGGACGTGCGGCGCGCCCTGATTCCCAAGGCGTCCCACTCGTCCAATGTCGACAATCCTGGAGCGTTCGCGCGCGAGGTTCTGGCGTTTCTCGACGGGCGATGACGAGCGCGATGTTTCCGTAAGGGTGTGAACACATCGGCTGATCGGCTGCCCCCCGCTCTCCGCGTCACTGCACGGTGATCGGGCTCGCGACGCGCGGGATCATGATGATCGAATCGTGCAGCGTCATCGTGCCGACCGAGAAATAGAGTCCGGTCGGCTGGAACGGATACTGCACCTCGCCGAGAACGACATAATTGTTGCCCGAGCCGGAAAAGGCGGCCGCGATCGACGGATCGATCGACAATTGCTGGTTGATCGGGCGCGGTGTTCCGTTGGCGTTGGCCCAGCTGCCGGAGACCGTGCCGGTCGCGGTCCCGTTCGCGTTGACGGTGACCAGCAATTGCGACACTTCGACCGCGACGCCGGTGGCGCTATAGGGATAGAGGATCAGGTTCGGATAGGCGAGAATTTGGTTGAGCTCGGCGGCGGTGATGGTGGAGGCGTTGGTGTTGTTGGCCTGGGCGAAGATGTTGGCGACCGTTGTCGCCGCCAGCGTCACCTTGCGCTGCACCCAATAGTCCTGGCCGCCGTAAACGACGAGGCTCATCAGCATCGCGGCGAACGGCAGGATCAGCGCCAGCTCGATCGCCGCCAGGCCTCCGGCGTCGGCGAGCAACGCGCGCCCGCTCCGGCGAAGCAATCGCAATCGGCGGATCATCACAGCGGCTCGATCCGGAACACCTGGGTCGACGTCATCAGCATCTTGCCGTTGCCCATGTTGGCGAAGTTGAGGCCGAGCGGGCCGCCATAGACCGGCCACGGATACATGACCACGAGCAGCATGTCGGTCCCCGAGGCGCCGGCGTTGGCGCCGACGTCGACTGCCGGTGTGCCGACGAGGTTTCCCTCCGGGTCGAATGTCGGCAGCATGGATGTGAGGTTGGTCGTGCCGGCCGGGAGCGGCTCGAGCTCGACGGTCACCTGTGAACAGTTGAAGAGCGCGGTCAGCTGGTTGCAGACCTCGGTCTGGAACTGCGCGACCGTCACCGACTCGGTCTGATTGGTCAGAACGACCCTCGCCGCCTCTTCCGCCGCCGATTCGAAGAAGGCCTTGACGAGGAAGATCGACGCCGCCTGGAGCGTGGCGAGCACGATGGCGATGAAGATCGGAAAGACCAGGGCGAATTCGACCGCCGGCGAGCCGGTCTCGTCATCGGCCAGCTTTCGCCCCAGGCTGCTGACAACAGCGAAGAATTTGCCTTTTGACCGCATCGCCGCCTGACCGCAACCTTTGTTTTAGCGGCGCGAATATCTCTCGCGCGCGAAGGCCTTACCCCCGCTCTTATATTCGACGTGTAATTTTAGTGAAGATGCGAGCGAATCGGCGCGCAGGTCGAAAGAAATCGGTCTTTCGCCATTAACGTTGCCGGCGCCTTACGATCGACGGCGCCGGCCGCTCTCGTTTCCGAACGCCCCCTGCCGCTCGACGTTGGCGCCGGCTTGTCGCGGCTCAGCGCGACGGTTCAGCCACGGGCTCCGCGCGCGGCTCGGCGCCGTCGCCAATCGCGCGGATCGTCGGCGCGATCCATGGCCCCTCGATGTCGAGCGTCAAATGGGCGGCGTTTTGCGATTCCGCGCCGGCGGCGTCCGTCTGGACCGCGTTCACGCGCAGAGCCCATCCTTGGGCGACGAGATCGATCACCCCTTCTAATCCGGCGCTCACGCCGCGGCTCTCCATCGCGCCCCGCGTGACTTGGACGCGGCCGTTCTCGAGGTTCAGGGAGACGGCGAGCTTGTCGAACGCCGTTCCGCCGAGGCGCATGTCGCGCGCGACGTCGATCGGCCGGCGCTGGCTGCGGCGCAGCGCCTCCTCCAGGTTGACGCCGACGATCCCGCCGTCCGCCGCCTCCAGCGCCGCCGTTCCGGTCAGGGCGGCGACGGCGGCGGCGGGCGAAACGCCGGAGGTCTCGATGGAAAATCGCGCCGCGCCGCGCCCGGTCGCCGTCGACCGGCCGAAATCGGCGAGCGCCGCGCCGAGGTCAGCGTCGGTCAGTTCGCCGCGGGCGCTGAGCTTGAGATCATCGCCGACGCAGGAGAGAGCGGCTTCGCCGTTGACGCGGCCGCCATACGCCGCGGCGTCGATCAGATTCATGCTGAGCTTGCCGTCCGTGACCATGAGGGACGCGGCCGCGTCGGCGAGATTTCGGCCATAGACGTCGAGGCGGCTGGCCGACAGGCGCAAGTCGAGGTCGAAGGTCTGCGGCGGAGTGAGCGCGAACGGCTTCGCGCTCCACCCGCCGGATGAGTCGAACAGACGTTGCGGCGGCCCCAGCAGCGGCTCGAGCGCCAGCGTTTCGGCGGCGAGCGTGCCCGAGACGGCCGGCCGCCCGCCGGGGTCGGCGATCTCGATCGCCCCCTCAAACGTCTGCTCGGCGCTGGTCATCGTCGCGTCGCCGAGCGTGAGCGCGTCCGGCGCCGCCTTGAGCTTGCCGGACACGGCGATGTCGTTGGCGGCGAGGAAAGGCGGCGGCCGGGCTTCAAGCAAGGCCGCCAAAGCGGCGATCGAAGGGACAGATGCGGTCATGTCGCCTTCGCCGCCCGGCTTTTCCCCGAGCGCGACCGCGCCGTCAAAGGCAAATTTCGCCAGCGGCGAATCGAGCGCGAATTGGAATCGGCTCGAGGCGCCCTTCGCCGCCGCTTCCGGATCGCTCAATACTCCAGCGATCGTGATCGGCGCGTTTCGCCACTCCGCCGACAGGTTGAAACGCAGTTGATTGCCGACTGTCAGCCCGTCGAGGCGGCCCCGGACGTTGGCGATCAGCGTGTCCAGGCCGCGCCTCGCGCCAACGACGCGCAAGAGCCCATTCGAGAGGCTCAGGCTCGTCAACGGCGCGAGCGCTCCGGCGACGCTCGCGGGCCCAGCCGACCCGGCCGCCGCCGCGGCGAAGGGTGGGCGGTCGATGTCCAGCGTCACGGTCGGGCTGACGAGAATGGCGCGGGTGGGGATGAAGCGCCCGCGAGCGAGCTCGACCAGGGACAGGTCGAGCCGCGCGGTCGGCGCCGTAAGAAGGTTGACGCCGCCGGCGTCGTCGAGGCGCGCATCGACGATCCGCAGGCTGGGCCAGGGGAAGACGGAAAAGGTCGCCGCTTCCGGCGCGCTCCAATGCAGGCGCGGCGAAGCGCCGAAGGCGGCGTTCAGACTGTCGCCGACCCTTGCCGCCGACAACGGCCAGCGTACAAACCCGCACGCGGCCAGCGCCAGGATCGACGCGACGGCGCAGCCCCACGCCAAGGCTCGGCGCATGCTCCGAACGCCTCCTTGCAGGCCACCGCGGACGACCGCAGGCGCCGCCGGCGACTCAGACCGCGAATTGAGCTTCAAGCCGAAAATGCCTGGGAATTCCAATCAGCACAACTCGCGCCGCAGCAACGGACCCGAGCGTAGGCGAACGGTGGACGATCGAGCGCCATGGGCGGGCCAAACCTCCGACGGCGGCAATTTTGCTTTCCCCTACGCCGGATCGGGGCCAGTGGCAATTCCGCCGTATCACGATTGCGGCATTTGTCATGGCGGCGGGCGCAGACGAGCTTGCGCCCATCCGCGCTCTGCGGCCAAAAAATGGCGGCGGGGAGGCGGACGACCTCCGATCGATCCCGAGGGCGCCATTAATTCGCTGTTAACCCGTTTCACTCAACGTCACCGGAGGGCGCGCGCGTAACGGCGCTCTGCCCGGGCGTGCAAGCGAAGGCGGAGTTGAGAGCCCTCATGCGCAACGATTTTCACATTATCCCCGATGCGGACGACGAGCGAAGGGCCGGCAGCGTTCTTGCCCGCATCTATCACGACATCGGCCTTGCCGCGGTCGCCGAGGCGTTGAGGCTGCCCTCGGCCAATTTCGAGCCGGAGATGATCGAGTCGCTCGAGCGCGGCGAGTCCTATCTGCTTCGGCCCCGACGTGAGCTTGCGCAAGCCGGGACGGACGCGTAAGACGGCGGCGGGCGAACGAGCGCCCGACGCGAGCATGATCGATGGCTCTCTTGACCAGGCGCCGGTTTCTCACCGGCGCCGGCGTCGCAGCCGCCACGACGCTGTCGTTATCCGGCTACGCGACAGCTTATGAGACCGGCGCGGCGCTTTCGCTCGCCGAATACTCGCCGCGGCTCCCCAACTGGCCCGAAGACCTCGAGCTTAGGATCGCGGTCGTCGCCGACATTCACGCCTGCTATCCCTGGATGTCGGAAGAGCGCGTCGGCGACATTGTCGATCTCGCCAACGCCCAGAAGCCGGATCTCACGGTGCTGCTCGGCGACTATGTCTGCACGCATCCGTTCGTTTCGGGCTATGTGCCGCCCGGCGCCTGGGCCGAGCAACTGGCGCGTCTTGAGGCGCCGCTCGGCGTCTACGCCATTCTCGGCAATCACGACTGGTGGTCGGCGGCCATTCCGACCGATCCCCCCGATGGCTCGCGCAGCGTCCGCCGGGCGCTTGCGGCGGCCGGCGTTCCACTGCTCGAAAATCAATCGGTGCGATTGACCCAGCATGGCCGGCCCTTCTGGCTGATCGGACTGGGCGACTTGCTGGCGCAATCGCCGCACGGCCGGCGCGGCCATGGCGCCGACGATCTCCCGGCGGCGATGCGCGAAATCGGCGACGACGCGCCGGCGATCCTGCTTGTCCACGAGCCTTATTTCTTTCCCTGGGTCCCCAACCGGATCGCCTTGACCCTCTCGGGCCACATGCACGGCGGCCAGGTCAATCTTCCGATCATCGGCTCCCCAGTGCGCCTCCTCAAAGCGCGCTCGGCGAAATTCATCTACGGCGAATACGCGCTGGGCGAACGGCGGATGATCGTCTCGGGAGGGCTCGGAACGTCATACGCGCCGGTGCGCGTCCTCCGGCCGCCGGAAGTCGTGATGGTGAATCTCGGCGGCGCGGGCTCGCCGGCCTGAGCGACGGCCGGTCGGTCCTACTCGAAGATGACCGGCGCGATCGAGGCGATCAGGAGCGCCGCCATCGTCCAATTGAAGGGCCGCGCGACGCGCGGATCCATGAGCAGGCGGCTCAGCGAGACTCCGAACACCGTCCAGGCGACACAGCAGGGAACCGCGATCACGGCGCAAAGCGCAGCGATCAAAAGGACGCCGCCGGCGTAGCTGTCGACGACGCCGGCATAGGCGGCGAGCGCGCCCAGCGCCATCGCCCAGGCCTTCGGATTGACCCATTGAAAGCCTGCGGCGGCGAAAAAGCCGATCGGCCGCCCGCCGGGCTCAGCCTTGCCGATCGGCTTGGCGAAAGCGATTCTGAGCGCCAGCCAGACCATATAGAGCGATCCGGCAATTCGAATGACCGGCAGGATCTGCGGAGAGCGCTCGAAAAGGACGCCAAGCCCAAACCCGACAATGGCGATCATCAGCGCGAAGCCGAGGACGACGCCGACGAGATGGGGCAGCGTGCGGCCGAATCCATATTTCACCCCTGAAGTCATCAACATCAGGTTGTTCGGTCCAGGCGTGATCGAGGCGACGAACGCGAACGCGGTCAGCGCCCAAAGAATCTCGGAATGGATGGTCGGCGGCAAGGCTTCGCCCGGAATTCGTTCGCGCGCTCAGAGCGCGGTCACGTCCTCGCCGCCGCCGTCGTCCTTGCGCGACGGGCGGGCGCCGCCTCGCCGCGCCCTGCGGCCAGCATCGAAGACCGCCTGCGCGAGCGCGGCGAACGGGCTCGCCAGCGCGCTTATGCGATCGACGCCAGCGGCCGCCCGCTCGCCCCGCGTGAGGACACGGTCCAGTTCGGCCATGGTCTTGGACAGGGCGGGTTCGTCGTCGTCGAGCCAAATCCGGATCATGCGCGCCCAGGCGAGCGCCAGGCCCTGGAGCTTGATCGCCCCGGCCGCGCCGTGGGCTTCGATGCCGGCCGCCTCGAGCATGAAGCGCATCGAGGACATCACCACGTGATTCATCGCCAACGCCGCGGTGGGCTCGCGCCTGAGCCACGCGGCCGCCTCGCGGACGCCCTCGCGGTAGGGCGCCATCGCCTCCAGCCGCCGCATCAGAATGTCGAACAGCCGCTCGCGCGGACTCTCGTCGGCGAGTACCTCGCCGTGCTCGGCCAGCACCGCGCGATCGATGCGGCGCGAGAATCCGGCGAGCACCGCCCCCTTCGAGGGGAACGCGTCGCGGAAATCGGCGAGCGACACGCCCGCCGTCTTGCAGATGTCGCGCACCGAGATGTCCTCGAAGCGCCGCTCCGCGGCAAGCTCCATCAGCGCGTCGACGATCTTGCCGCGCATGTCGGGCGGTGGCGATTTGGCCTCGCTTTTCGGTTTCGTCGCCATGTCGCGCTCCTTTGCTCCTCACGCGCAATGTACGCGCTTGGCCGCCCGCCGCCAAGGAACCCGGCTACCCCGCCATCTCCGCCGCCCGGGCGCGGGCCGCGGCGGTTGCCCGAATCATGAGATCCTCGAGCCCGCCCGGGCTCTGCAGCACCGCCAGCGCCGCGGCGGTCGTGCCGCCCGGCGAAGTGACGTTGCGGCGAAGCGTCGCCGGCGAGGTTGCGGCGTCGCGGCGCATCAGCTCCGCCGCGCCCTCGACCGTGCCGCGCGCGAGGCCCATCGAAAGCTCCGGCTTCAGGCCCAGTCGCTCGGCCGCGGCGGCGAGCGCCTCCGTAAGGGCGAACACATAGGCCGGGCCGGAGCCCGAGATCGCCGTCACCGCGTCGATCCCGCTCTCGTCGTCAAGCCAGTAGAACGCCCCGACGGCGCCGAGCAAGCGCTCGCACCAGCCGCGCTGCTCTTGAGTGACATTGGCGTTGGCGAAGGCCGCGGTGACGCCCCTGCCGATCGCCGCCGGAAGGTTGGGCATCGCCCGCGCCACGGCCCGCGCCTGCGGCAGCCGCGCCACCAGGTTGGCGATGGTCTTGCCGGCGAGGATCGAGAGCACGAGGGTACCCCCCGAGGCGATCGCGGCGATTCCCGGCCCAACCTGGGCGAGGCTCTGCGGCTTGGTCGCGAGCACGAGCATTTCCGGCGGGGCTGCAATTCGAGGATTGAGCGCGACGCCGCGGGCCGCCGCGAGCGAGGCGATCTCGGGGGACGGGTTCGGCTCCAGAATGGTCAGCGACGACGGGGCTAGGCCGGCGTCGAGCCAGCCCTGCGCCATCGCTCCGCCCATCTTGCCGGCCCCGACCAGGACGAGGCGCGCCGGCCATTGCGTCATCTTCAACTCCCGCCTCATGGCTCGCGAGGCGCCGGAACAATCCCGGCCTCGTCCGCGTTTTGCCTTGGTTTTTAGCGATCCGCAAACGAGTCTGGCGTAAACGGCTGGGGCGGCGAGGAGGGCTAAAAAAAGGCGTTGGACGCGGCGAATGTGTTCAGATAAAGAGATCCCCGCGTGGAAAGCGCCGGCTACGGCGATCCGCGCTCGCGTTTATGTGAAGGCCCGCCGCGGCGTTCCGCATGGTAACCTTCGCTAAACCGTCAAGTTTTATGGTAACCAAGCGATTAGCGTCCTGACGGCGAGGGGTGGGGATGAAGACGAGCGCGTTTCTTGTCGGAATTGTGCTGGCGGCTGGCGCGCTGCTCAGCGGGTGCACGCCGGTCATTCAATCCGGGCTTCCCGACCCGCAGCTGACCGAGCGCGACAAGCAGATGATGGCGCTTGCCGAGCCCGATGAATGGAAGATACCCACGCGGCGCAGCATCGTCCAATACCAAACGCCCGAGAAGCCGGGCACGATCATCGTCGATACCGGTCAGAACTATCTCTATTACATTCTGCCGCACGGCCAGGCGGTCCAATACCGGATCGCGAGCGGCGCCGAGTATATGGGGTGGACCGGTCGCGCCGAAGTCGGAGCGATGAAGGAATGGCCGACCTGGATGCCGACCGCCTCGATCATGGAGCGTTGGCCGCAGTTCCAGGTCTATAAGCAGCACGGGCCGCTCCAGGGTCAGTGGGACAACCCGCTCGGCGCGCGCGCCCTCTACCTCTTTGTCGACAACAAGGACACGCTGATCCGCATCCACGGCACCAACGAGCCGTCGGAAATCGGCGGGCACGTGTCGTCAGGCTGCATCCGGATGCGCGACATGGACGCAATCGACCTCTATGGCCGCGTGCACGTCGGCACGCCGGTGGTGGTGATCAGCTAAACTGGCGGGAGCGCGGCGTCGCGCGAGTCGCCGCCTTCGCCTATTTGACGTTCAAATTGTATGCGATCTGCCGTTCTTCGCCGTTGGGCGGCAGAGCCGGTCGCGAACGAAACGATCAGCGCAGCTACCGCTGCGACATTCCCTCCCCGTCACCTGAACGGCGGCTCGTCGAAGCTTCTGAGCTTGCGCGAATGCAGGGTGTCGTCCTGGCTCTGCAGGAGGCCGATGGCCGCGATGCCGATCTGCAGATGCTCGGCGATCGCGCGTTCGTAGAAGGCGTTGGCGGCGCCGGGCAGCTTGATCTCGCCGTGCAGCGGCTTGTCTGAGACGCACAGAAGCGTCCCGTAGGGCACCCGCATCCGGAAGCCCTGGGTCGCGATGGTCGCCGATTCCATGTCGACGGCGATGGCGCGCGAAATGTTGATGAGCCGCCGCTCCTGCGACCAGCGCAATTCCCAATTGCGGTCGTCGTTGGTGACGACGGTGCCGGTGCGCAACCGGCGCTTGAGCGCCTCGCCGCGGTCGCCGGTGACCTTGGCCACTGCCTCCTGCAGCGCCACCTGGACTTCGGCCAGGGCCGGGATCGGCGTCATCAGCGGCACCGCGTCGTCCAGGATGTTGTCGCGGCGCAGGTAGGCGTGCGCGAGCACGTAGTCGCCGATGACCTGCGACTGCCTCAAGCCGGCGCAATGGCCGATCATCAGCCAGCAATGCGGCCGCAACACCGCGATGTGGTCGGTGATGGTCTTGGCGTTCGAGGGGCCGACGCCGATGTTGACCAGACTGATCCCGCGCCCGTCGGCGCGGACGCAATGATAGGCGGGCATCTGGAACCGGTGCCAGGCGACGGCGCCCACGCGCGCTTCCGCCTCCGCCGGCGAGATCGACGCGTCGATGGCGACGTTGCCGGGCAGAATGACCTTCGTCACGCCCGCTCCTGCGTGCAGCTGCTTCAAGCCCCATTGCACGAACTGGTCGACATAGCGGTGATAGTTGGTGAGCAGCACCCAGGGCTGCATCGCCCGCCAGTCGGAGCCGGTATAGTGCACAAGCCGGCGCAGCGAATAATCGACGCGCGGCGCGTCGAACAGGGCGAGCGGCCGCTCGGGGCCGAAGTCGAATTCGCCGTCCGCGGTTTCGTCGCCGATCGTCGCCAGCGAGGGCACGGGAAAGAAGCGCGCCAGCTCCGCGGCGTCGGCGCCGCCGCGCGTCAATTCGTCGCCGCTTTCGATCACATAGGGGTAGGGGATCTCCGGCGCGCCGACGCCGACCTCCATCGTGGCGCCGTATTCGCTGACGAGCGGCTCGAGTTGCTCGAGCAGATAGGCGCGAAACTCCTGCGGCTGCGTGACCGTGGTTGCGTATGTGCCGGGGTCGCTGAACTTCGCGAATGCGCGCGGGCTCGAAAGGGCCGGGCCGTTGGGCGCATAGGTCAGGCGGAGTTCCGGATAGCGGAACAGGGCGCGGGTCGCCGCCGCGGGCGGCTCGCCATCCTTGAGGAAGCGCTCGACCGCGCCGCGCAGCGCCTGCGTCGCCTCGTCGTAGAGGCGGGCGAGACGGTCGACAGCCTCGTCGGGCGCCGTCACCCGCTCGAACGGACCCCTGACGTTGTCGATCGACGGGACAAGCACCGAAGCGGACTCCTCGACAGTCAGATCAGGCCGGCGTCGCGGACCCGGCCCTTTACGTCCTGGCCGCGATGCAGGCGATTTCGACCGTGTAGGCAGGCGCGGCGAGCTTGGCTTCGACGGTCGCGCGGGCGGGCGCATGGCCGGGAGGGACCCACGCGTCCCAGATCGCGTTCATTTCGGCGAACGTCGCGATATCGGCAAGATAGATGGTGACCGAAAGGATTTTCGTCTTGTCGGACCCGGCCTCCGCCAGCAGGCCGTCGATCTTGGCCAGGATCTCGCTCGTCTGGTCGCCGACGCTCTTCCCCTTGGCCTGATCGGCGACCTGGCCGGCGAGATAGATCGTGGCGCCGTGAACGACGGCCTGTGACATGCGCGGGCCGGCATGCAGTCTGGTGATGGTCATGACCGATGCTCCGGAGACCGAGTCTCAAACCCGAACAAGGTTCGGGACCGCGCCCATAAAGTTGCGTTTGCCGATCTCGACGCCGCTCGCGCGCAGAATGTCGTAAGCCGTGGTCAAATGAAAATAGAAGTTCGGCATGGCGAAATGTAAGAGATAGTCGGCGCCGGGAATTTTTAGTTTATTGGCGCCGGCGGGAATGACGATCTCGCGCGTCTCGCCGCCCTCCATCGCCTTGGCGTCGATCGATTTCAGCATGTCGAGCGTCGCATGGATGCGCGCGCGCAATTCAGCCACGGTCGTCTCCTTGTCCTCCCTGACGGGCGGATCCTTGGCCGCCAGCCGGAACGACGCGTTCTTGGCGTGATCGCAAAAGCCCTGGACCTGGCGGACGAGCGGCCACATGTCCGGGCTCAGCCGCATGGCGAGATAGCTGTTCGGGTCGAACTTGCGCGCCTGCGCATGCTCCTCCGCCTTGTCGAGAATGGCGAGGAACGCGTTGAGCGAGCGCTCATAGACCGGCACGCTGCTTTGATAGAGCGAAAGAGACATCGGCTTCAATTTCCTCCCAAAAATGGCCGCGCGTCGCCGCGGCCGGAAATGCATGCACGCAAAACGTGACGTTATCAACATGCCGCGGCCGGCCGGGCGTCGGTCAGGTCTCCGGCTCCCGCCCGCCGAGATGAGGCTCGACGACCGCGCGCGTCTCGCCGCTTGCGACGACGGGTATGATCTCGAACGTCACTCCACAGCCGCGCCATTGAAGAATCCAGGCCTGGATCAGCCTCAGATCGTCGCAGCGCATGAGTTGGAAGCAGCGGGAGAAGTTGGGCTCGACCCAGCTGTCGACATAGTCGAGACCCTCCGGCAGCGCCCGGCCGCCGTCGCGCAGTCGCCGGTAGACCGGAACCATGTCGTCGTCGCGGAACCGCTCGATCACCATGAACAGCATTTGATCGCCCTCGCGCGGCCTCCCGGAGCAAAGCCGACTTATCTCGTCGCCAGAGGCGGCGGCGGCTGACCTTCGATCCTCGGCAGATCGGGGTCGAAGCACGCCCAGGCCGGCGCGGACTTGCCCCAGATTATCGCCGAAGGCGGGGCCAGATTGGGATCGTCAAGCGCGCCGGCGCGCACGAAGATGAACTGCGGCCGCTCGTCGGCTTCGCTGAAAACTTGGGCGCCGCATCGGGCGCAAAAGCGCCGGTGCATGGTCGCGCCGCTGTCGGCCTGGCACACATAGTCGGTGAGCGGACCGGAAACCGTGACGTCCTCCTTGCGGAAGAGCGCGCTGACCGCGCCGGTTCCCGCGCCTAAATATTGGCACACGCGGCACCAGCAATATCGGGCGCCGAGCGGCCCGTCGGAGTTGATTTCGAACCGTACCGCCCGGCACAGACACCCGCCCGCAATCGCCAAGAGAAGGCTCCCATGAAAACCGCCCGATGAACCATAGGAGAAACCGGAAGCGCCCGCCAGCAATTGGGGCTTCAGACGCGACTTTGCGTCACAGCCTGCCCGCGAAGGTTTAGGTTGCGGACGGAGCCGAGCCGGATTAGACATGGCGGCTCGATCAGGTTCTCGATCGTCTGGCAGGGCCGTTTTCGACATAAGCCAGTGGCGCGCGATGGTCATGGAAACGAAGAGCTCAGCGCATTCTGCAGTCTGCACCGGCGTCCTCTTGCGGAAACTCGGTTCCGCGGGGGTGCGTCCGACCCGACAGCGGCTTGACCTGGCGCGCGTGATCTTCGGCGCGGGCAACCGCCACTTCACGGCTGAAATGATCTACCACGAGACGCGGGCGATCCGCTTCGCGCCGACACTTGGCACGATCTACAATACGCTGAACGAGTTCGCGCGTTGCGGGCTCCTCCGGGAGATCGCGATCTACGACGCCAAGCTCTGGTACGACACCAAGACCGGGCCGCATTACCACTTCTATCGCGAGGACACAGAGGAACTGTCCGACATTCCCGAGGAATGGGTGCCGGAGTTCGAGATTCCCGCCCCCGTCGGCACGTCGATCGCGGCGGTCGACGTGATCGTGCGGCTGAAGAAACTCTGACGCCGGGCGGGCTTCCAGCCCGCTTTTTCTCAAGCCGCCGCCTTATGGAGTGAGGCGATCGCGTCGGCGATCGCGAGCGTGCGGCGCGCCATGTCGGCGTGCAGGAGTTCGACCATCCGCCCGTTGAGCTGAATTGCGCCTTTGCCGGCGTTCTCGGGCAGCGCGAAGGCTTCGATGATCGCGCGGGCGCTTTCGACCTCCGCCGACGAGGGCGCGAACTCTTCGTTGCAGATCTCGATCTGGCTCGGATGGATGAGCGTCTTGCCGTCGAGGCCCATGTCGCGCCCTTGCAGGCATTCGAGGCGGAAGCCGTCGAGATCCTTGATGTCGTTGAAGACGCCGTCGATGATGTCGACGCCGTGGGCGCGCGCCGCGACGGCGCAGCTTGCGAGCCATGCGGTCATGGTCGGTCGCCCCGGGGTCAGCCGCGCCCGGGTCTCCTTGGCGAGATCGTTGAGCCCCATCACCATCACCGTGAGGCGAGAGGCGGAGTCGGCGGCGACGGCGGCGATCGAGCCGGCGCTCAGAACCGCGTTCGGCGTCTCCATCATCGCCCAGATCCGGGTCTTCTCGGGCGCGCCGGCTTCGCGCAGCGCCCGCGCGGCGACCATGATCGCGCCGGGACCATCGACCTTGGGCAAGAGGATCGCATCCGGCCCGGCGGCGGAAGCGGCGGCGAGATCCTCGTCTCCCCATGGCGTATGCGGTCCGTTGACGCGTATCACGACCTCGCGGGCGCCGAAGCCGCCCTTGCGCACCGCCTGAGTGACCTCCCCGCGCGCCGCGACCTTCTGGTCGGGGGCGACCGAATCCTCGAGATCGAGAATGAGGGCGTCGGCGGGCAAGGTCGCGGCCTTCGCCAGCGCCTTGGCGTTGGAGCCGGGCATGTAGAGGACGCTTCGGCGCGGGCGGGCAAGCATGTCGATCTCCTGACCGTTCGGCTGGAATTTAGAGGCAAGCTTGCTGCGGCGCCAGAGGCCTGTTCGCAGGAGCAGCATTGTGACTAGAGCGGGCTGGCGCTCATCTGCCGCCACCTGTGGAGACGCAAGTCGGTCAAGCGGCGGCCTTGGCCCGGTTGCGGCGCGTCCGGCTTGCGCTTCGTTCCACGGCGACGCGCAGCTTAAGTTGCGCCTCGGCCTGAAGGTAGCCGATGATGCCGAACAGATTGCGCGCCTGCGGGTTGCCTTGCTGGCCAAACATACGCATCAGGCTCTTCGGCGGAGTTGAAGTGGCTTCCGCAAGCTTCTCAAATCCGACGGTCGCATTAATGTAATCGCGCAGCACCGCCTTGCCGGCATCCACGTCCCCCGCAAGCAACGTCTCAATTCCATCGCGCAGCAACGCCTCGGCGAAGGCCGGATCGCGCGCGGCGCGCGCCTGCACAAGCTCCTTGAAGCTTTTTGTCAGCGCCAATTTCGGCCTCCCTCACCGCTTCCGTGACCGACGCAGGTAATCCGCCCAACGCCTTTTGGCCAACTCGATGTCCTTCTGCTGCCGCCGTTTTGTTCCGCCCGCCAGCAGGATTATCATCTGGTCGCCCTCCCTCCCGAAATACACGCGGATTCCCGGTCCCCAATCGATCCGATACTCGATCACACCGCCGCCAACCGGCTTGGCGCTCGAGAAATTGCCCTGTTCGAGCCGCGCGAGCGCGACTGTCACTTTCGCCGCGGCGACCCCATCGAGCTCGGCAAACCATTCTTCGAATGGGCTTCTACCGTCCTCGAGCACATAAAACCGCAACTCGATCATTTTATAGTAACATATACGTTACCGGAAGGAAAGCTCCAATCTCGCGCCGTCAGTTCCCGCATCACCCCCTCAGCCAGCGCGCCATTCGCCGCGTCGCGTCGGCGATCTGGTCGGGATCGCGGGCGAAGCAGAAGCGCAGATGCCCCTCGCCGCCGGGGCCGAAGGCGCCGCCGGGCGCCGCGCCGACGCCCGCTTCGTCGATGAGCTTCAGCGCCAGCGCGCGCGAATCGTCAAAACCGTCGACCGAGCAGAAAAGATAGAACGCCGCCTCCGGCTCGGAGAAGCGCACCCGGCCCGTCGCCTCGAGCCCCTCGCATAAGATATCGCGCGAGCGCCGGCACCGCTCGATCTGCGAGGCCAAAAAAGCCGCGCCCTCGTCAAGCGCCGCGGTCGCCGCGCGCTGGGTGAAGACGGGGACGCCCGAGGTCGTGAACTGGACCAGGTTCTCGATCACGTCGCCGAGCGCCGGCGGGGCTTCGAGCCAGCCGACGCGGAAGCCGGTCATCGCCCAATTCTTGGACAGCGTCTGGACGAACAGGATCTTGTCGTCAGGCGCCATCACGTCGTGGAACGAGGGCGCGCGGGCGCCGTCATAGGTGAGGCGGCCATAGATCTCGTCGGCGATGATCCAAAGCCCATGGCGGCGCGCGATCGCGAGCGTCGCGGCAATCTCCTCGCGCGTCGCGACGAAGCCGGTCGGATTGGCGGGGGTATTGAAAAAAATGAGCCGGGTGGCCGGCGTCACCGCTTTGGCGAGCTTGTCTGGATCGAGGCCCCAGCGGCTCGTCCGGTCGAGCCGGACCGGCACGGCGCGGGCGCCGGAGATTTCGAGCGCGCCGACGAAATTGGGCCAGGCCGGCGAGGGGATCAGCGCCTCGTCGCCGGGGCCGACGATGAGCCGGGTCGCGATCTCGATTGCGTGCATGCCGCCGATGGTGACGAAGAAATTCTCGGGTGAGAACGCCCCGCCTCCGGGCGCCGCGCGGTAGACGCGGGTCATATAGGCGGCGATCGCCGCGCGCAGCTCCGGCACGCCGCGCTGGTATGTGTAAAAGGTCTCGCCGCGGTCGAGCGACGCCTTGGCCGCCTCGCAGATGAACGGCGGCGTCGGCAGGTCGCCTTCGCCGACCCAAAGCGGAATCAGCCCCTGCCGGCCGCGGCCGTAATTGAACACTTCGAGGATGCCGCTGGTGGCGACTCCGCGCATCGCTGGGCGGATCTGATCGAGCCAATTCGGGTTGAGCGGGGACGGGGCGACGTTCATGTCCGCGTCATGGACGAGCGCGCCGGACCTTGCAAGATGGCGGCGAGGAGGGAGTGTTCTGCAGGATGACGAGAGTCGGCGCCGTCAAGTCATTTCGGCGCCAACTCCGATTCGGCCGTCCTCGGGCGGCATGTCCGAAGCGCCGGCTTTCCCCGCCGGCGGGATCGGGAGCCGCGGAACGAACGGCTGAACGAATTGGCCGGCGAGCGTATGCGGCATCTGCTCCTCGATGCCATACCGTTCCGGCCATTCGTTCGGCAGGTAGTGGGTGCCGAAAACACGATCCAGCCACGGAAACATCGAAGCGTAATTGCAGTCGCGCCGCTTGCCGCCATACGTGTGGTGCCAGTGATGGAATCCCGGCGTCGTCAGAAGCCATTCGAACGGCCCCAACCGCCAGCGAATGTTGGAATGGATGAAATACGACCAGATCGACCCGGTGAGCAGGACGATCGTCGCAATCAGGCCGTCCCGGTAGCTTAGGGGATTGGCGAGCCCGAGAGCGAAGATCGGCGTCAGCATGATCATCCGGGACCACACCACGTCGATGGGGTGCATCCGGTTGTTCACAAGAAAGTCGAGTTCTTCGGCGCTGTGATGCACCGCGTGGAACCGCCAGAGGAATGGAATCTGATGGCTCGCGCGATGCGCCCAGTAGTAGGCGGTCTCGCCGACCAGCATAGCCGCGCAGGCTTTCAGCCACATTGGCCAGGCGGCGATCGTCGCTAGCCCGCATTTCTCACATTTTATAGCGCATCGGGCTGCCAAATCAGGCAAAAGTTGTTTTGCGATAACGACTTGCGCCGATTTGGAGAGGCCGCCCGATGCAGACGGAGTGTAGCGCAGAACCAAGTGTTTTTGGACGGGTCGAAGGACGGCCTGTGGTGGCCGAGTTCGATGGCGGGGCGCTGACGTCCGACGCGGGCGGGCTGCTGCTGGGCGCCGCCGATCGGGGTCTGGGGCTGGTTGGACGGCTCGCGGGATGTTTCCGCGACGCGCGAGACCCGAGGTTCGTCGAGCACTCGGTCGCTACGCTCGTCGGGCAGCGCGTGTTCGGCATCGCGCTCGGCTACGAAGACCTGAACGATCACGATGAGCTTCGCCACGACCCGCTGATGGCGGTGCTGGCCGGCAAGCTCGAGGCTTGGCGCGGCGACTGCGCGCCCGTGGCTGGCAAATCGACGCTCAACCGGCTCGAACTGTCGCGCGAAATCGCCACGCGCTACCACAAGATCAGCCACGATCCGGCGGCGATCGAGGCCCTGTTCGTCGACCTCTTCCTCGAGGCGCACGCAAAGGCGCCCAAAGAGATCATTCTCGACCTCGACGCGACCGACGACCCTCTGCACGGCCATCAGGAAGGCCGGTTCTTTCACGGCTATTACGATTGCTACTGCTATCTGCCGCTCTATGTGTTCTGCGGCCGGCATCTTCTGGCGGCCAAGCTGAGGCCGTCGAACATCGACGGCAGCGCCGGAGCGAAGGAGGAGATCGCGCGGATCGTCGGCCAGATCCGAGCGCGCTGGCCCGGGACGCGCATTCTCTTGCGTGCCAATTCCGGTTTCGCCCGCGAGGCGCTGATGGCCTGGTGCGAACAGAACCGGGTCGACTTCGTTTTCGGCCTCGCCCGCAACGCGCGGCTCGTCGATGAAATCTACGTCGAACTGCTGCAGGCCGAGGCGGAGGCGTCCTCGACCGGCAAGCCCGCCCGCCGCTTCAAGGACTTTCGCTACGCGACCCTCGACAGTTGGTCGCGCCGGCGTCGGGTAATCGGCAAGGCGGAATGGACCGAGGGCGAGGCCAACCCGCGTTTCATCGTCACCTCGCTGCGCAAGGCCGGAACGAACGGCCGCTTTCTCTACGAGAAAGTCTACTGCGCCCGCGGCGAGATGGAAAACCGGATCAAGGAATGCCAAGGCGACCTGTTCGCCGATCGGACCTCGACAGCGACCATGCGCGCCAACCAACTCAGGCTCTGGCTCGCCTCGTTCGCCTATGTTCTCCTGTGCGCGGTCAGGCGCATCGGCCTCGCGCACACGCAGTTCGCGCAGGCCACTTGCGGCACGATCCGGCTCAAGCTCCTCAAGCTCGCCGGCCTCGTCCGCATCAGCGCGCGGCGCATCAAATTCGCCCTCGCCACGGCCTGTCCCTACGCCGACGAATGGCGCCTCGCCGCCGCCCGCCTCGCCTGAGGCGTCGCTGCGACGCCGACAAATCGCGGCAATCCACCCCAAGGACCACAGGAGAACCGAAACAATCCGACCCGACCCGATCCGCGCAAACGGCGACACGGCGACGTTCGTCCATCACACAGACGAGACTTGATTATCCTCAGGACGTCAGCCGTCGACCCGGCCTATGAGAAATGCGGGCTAGGACTTCGCCCGGCATGACCCGGTGGATCGCGAGCACGGCGAGTGAAATCGGGGGGCCCAGCACCAGTCCGGGAATTAGCGCGTTGATGAAATAGAAGCCGACGTCCGCCGCGATCCCCTTGCGTAGCACTGTTTGCGGATGCAGCGCGAACAACCGCTCGATCGGCACGAAAATCGCGGCGAAAAGCGCGAGCCACATCGCCAGCCGGGCCACGGACGACAGTATGATCTCGAGGTGGCGAATGAGATGATCTGCGGCCATGGGTTCGTTTCGGTCCTGACCGTTCGGCTCGCTCGCGGAATGCGGGGCCGGGCGGCGAGATCGCGCCGATCGTCTAGCATAACCAAGCCGCCCTCAACAGGGCGGCTTGGGTTTCGGCCTCTTGAGCGGAGGCGTTTAGAAGATCGAGATCGGCGCCCGGCCGCGGCCGCGGTAGCCCGCATAGGCTAGGCCTGCAAAGCCGATGAGAAGCATCGCCCAGGTCGACGGTTCCGGGACGGTGGTCAAGGACACGTTGTCCAGGAGCGAGAACGGAGGGCCATTGCTGTCGCCCACCGATGCGTTGCAGGCGCCGGCCGTTGACATGCTCCCATTGCACATGTCCAGGAACGAAATTACCGTCGGGCCCGTGGCTCCGGTCCAGACGAAGTCGTAGTTGTAGTCCACCCACCCCGTGTCCGAATGGCTCAGATTCTCGGTGAGTCCCGTCGTTGTCAGCACGGTGCCGCCGAGCGAAACCTGCCATTGATCGAACGTGTCGCCGCTGAATCCGCTCTGCTGGGCCGTTGCCCAATAGAAGTTGAGATCGTAGGTTTGGCCATTAACCAGGTCGACCGTCTGCTGGATCGCGTCGGGGTGATAGTAGGCGTCCTGAGCGAGGAAATTGGAACCAGATTCGGGCCCGGGCGACACCCACATCGAAAGGGCCCCGGCGTTGCAAGTGACCGAGTTCGTGCTGTCCATCACGAACGTGTAGCCGGGCAACCACGAAAAGTCGGTTGGCGTCGGCGGAGTTCCGGCCTCGGGATAGGTGCTGCTCGGATCCATTGTCCAGCCTGCAATGGAGCTTCCGGTTCCCGAGCAGTTGTAACCAACCTGGCAAGGAGCCTCCGGGGTTGTTCCGCTGCTGTATTCAAAACTGCCGTTCGTTATCAGGTTCACGCCAGCGAAGGCCGGCGTCGTCAGCGCGGCCGTAAGGCCGATCGCAATGAAAGTCAAATTCCTCAACCTCATCGTTCTTCTCCCACCACAAAGCTTAATGACACAGTAAGTACTTTAAGGGCATGGAACATGGTGTCAAGTCTTTTATCAATCCAAACTCGGCGATCGCTCGGTTGTATTCGGAATGCAGCTCGGGTCAGACCCCGCGCCTCTAGGGAAGCTGGCCCATTTCCCTTGCGTCAGAGGGCAATCATACGTCGTTCAAAAGACGCGCTGCGCACGCGCCGCGGCTGTGGAAACAACGGATTTCCGCTGCTGGACTTCGCGTCCCGCCAGCACGCATGGCGCCCCGGCGCGAGCGCCTCAGGCGTCGCCGAGCGCCAGATCGTCGAGGATCGGGCAGTCCGGGCGATCGTCGCCGTGGCACGCGGCGACGAGCTCTCGAAGCGTCTTCGCCATCGCCTGCATATCGCCGACGCGCGCCTCAAGCTCGCCAATATGCGCCTCGGCGATCCGTTTGACTTCGCGGCTCGGGCGGGCGCGGTCGCGCCAGAGCGCGAGCAGAGCGCCGATTTCCGCAATCGAAAAGCCGAGGCGGCGCGCCCGCCGAATAAACTTCAGCTCGTGGATGTCGCGCTCGCCATAGTCGCGATAGGCGTTTCCTCGGCGCTCGGCTGGGCGCAGAAGGCCGATCGCCTCGTAGTGGCGGATCATCTTGGCGGTGACGCCGCTCGCCGCCGCCGCCGCGCCGATCTTCATCTCTTAGTATCCGCTTGACCTTCCCATGATGGGAAGGTTTAGATCTGCGCGCGCTTAGAGACAAGGAGATTTGCCGAATGACCGCGGCCGCTGACCTCAGCACGTCCGCCATCGACCCCGTCTGCGGCATGTCGGTCGATCCGGCGACAGCGAAGCATAAGGCTGAGTCCGGCGGCGCGACCTACCATTTCTGCTCCGCCCGCTGCCGCAACAGGTTCGTCGCCGAGCCGGAGCAATTCCTGGCGCTGAAGCCGCCGCCGAAGCCGGCTTCCTCGGGCGCGATCTATACCTGCCCGATGCATCCCGAGATCCGTCAGCCAGGGCCCGGCCATTGTCCGATCTGCGGCATGGCGCTCGAGCCGGAGGTCGCGACGCTCGGCGGCGGCCCGAGCGCGGAGCTCGTCGACATGACCCGGCGCTTTTGGATCGCCCTCGCGCTTTCCATCCCCGTCGTTGTGCTCGAAATGGGCGGGCATCTCGGCAATCTGCCTATGTGGCCGCCCGAAGGCGTCTCCAACTGGATTCAGCTGGCGCTTGCGACGCCGGTCGTGCTGTGGGCGGGCTGGCCGTTCTTCGAACGCGGCTGGGCGTCGCTCAAGACCCGCAACCTCAACATGTTCACGCTGATCGCCATGGGCGTCGGCGTGGCCTGGGCGTACAGCGTCGTCGCCACTGTCGCGCCGGGCGCCTTTCCGCCCGCCTTCCGCAGCCCGGGCGGCGCGGTCGCGATCTATTTTGAAGCGGCGGCGGCGATCACTGTGCTCGTGTTGCTCGGACAGGTGCTTGAGTTGCGGGCGCGCGAACAGACCGGCGGCGCGATCCGCGCTCTTCTCGATCTTGCGCCCAAGACCGCGCGCCGCATCCGCCTGGACGGCGCGGACGAGGATGTCGGGCTCGAATTGGTTGCGGTCGGCGATCGCCTTCGTGTGCGCCCGGGCGAGAAGGCGCCGGTCGATGGCGAGCTTGTCGAAGGGCGCGGCGTGGTTGACGAGTCCATGGTGACCGGAGAGTCGATGCCGGTCGCGAAGACCGTCGGCGACAAGCTGATCGGCGGGACGATGAACCAGAGCGGGGGCTTCGTGATGCGAGCCGACAAAGTCGGGCGGGACACGATGCTGGCGCAGATCGTCCAGATGGTGGCGCAGGCGCAGCGCAGCCGGGCGCCGATCCAGCGGCTTGCCGATCAGGTCTCCGGTTGGTTCGTTCCGCTTGTGATCGGGGCCGCGGTCGTCGCCTTTGTCGCCTGGGCGATTTGGGGTCCCGAGCCCCGCTACGCCTATGCGCTTGTGGCGGCGGTCTCGGTGCTGATCATCGCCTGTCCGTGCGCCCTCGGGCTCGCTACGCCGATGTCGATCATGGTCGGCGTCGGGCGTGGCGCGCAGGCCGGGGTCTTGATCAAGAACGCCGAGGCGCTGGAGCGGTTTGAAAGCATCGACACGCTTGTCGTCGACAAGACCGGCACATTGACCGAGGGCAAGCCCAGGGTTGTCGCCGTGCGCGCCCTCGGCCGCCTCGGCGAAGATGAGTTGCTGCGGCTTGCCGCGAGCCTCGAACGGGCAAGCGAACATCCCTTGGCCGCGGCGGTGGTGCGCGCGGCGGCGGATCGCAATCTCGTGCTTGGCAAAGTCGATGACTTCGACTCGCCCGCGGGCAAGGGCGTGGCCGGAACCATTGACGGGCGCAAGGTAACCCTTGGCAACCGGGTCATGATGCAGGCGGCCGGAATTGATGTCGCGGACCTCGAAGGGCCGGCAGACGAACTGCGCAACGACGGCGCGACGGCGATCTTCGTTGCAATCGACGGCAAGGCTTCCGGCGTGATCGCCATCGCCGATCCGATCAAGCCGACGACCGCAGGCGCGGTTCTCGCCCTTACAGAAGCGGGCGTCCGCGTGGTGATGCTCACCGGCGACAATCGCAAGACGGCCGAAGCCGTGGCTCGCAAGCTTGGCATTGCCGAGATCGAAGCGGAAATCCTGCCGCAGAACAAGGGCAAAGTGGTCGAACGTCTGCGCAAGCAAGGGCGGATCGTCGCAATGGCGGGAGATGGGGTGAACGACGCGCCGGCGCTTGCGGCGGCCAACGTCGGCGTCGCGATGGGGACCGGCACGGATGTCGCGATCGAAAGCGCGGGCGTCACGCTCCTGCGCGGCGATCTTCAGGGCTTGGTCATCGCCCGCCGGCTGTCGCAGGCGACGATGCGCAACATCCGGCAGAACCTCGTCTTCGCCTTCGTCTACAACGCAGCAGGGGTGCCGATCGCCGCAGGCGTCCTCTATCCGGCCTTCGGTCTCCTGTTGTCGCCGACGGTGGCCGCCGCAGCGATGGCGCTGTCCTCGGTCAGCGTCGTCGCCAATGCGCTGAGGCTAAGGCGCCTCGCGCTCTGAGAAGCCGGCGCTGGCCGGCTTAGCGTTTCGCCAGCTCGTCGCGGATTTGCGTCAGGAGGACGACTTCCTGAGTCGGCGGCGCGGGGGGCGGAGGCTCCTTGGCCGCCTGCCGGGTCAGCATGTTGATCCCCTTGATCGCGACGAATAGCGCAATGGCGACGATGGCGAAGTTGATCAAGACGGTGAGGAAGTCGCCGTAGGCGAACACGCCCCCCTGTTTTCTTGCGTCCCCGAGGTTGGTCGCGGTCACCGCGCTCGAGAGCGGAATGTAATAGTTGGAGAAGTCCGCTTTGCCGGCGATGCCGATGATCGGCATGATGATGTCGTTGACCAGAGCGTCGACGATCTTGCCGAAGGCGGCGCCGATGATCACGCCGACGGCGAGGCTCAGCGCATTCCCTTTCAAGGCGAATTCTTTGAACTCATTCCACATCGGCTATGGTCCCCCAGAGGCGCGAGCGGATCGCCGCTGTCGATTCGGCCTCGGGGAGGCTAGCCGAGCGCCGGGGCAAGATAAAGCCTCTGGGTCGCCGACGGCGACCTCAAGGCTCCTTGGCGCCCTTCTTCGGCTTCGTCTTGGCGGGCTTCTCGCTCGCCGCCTTGCCGGCGGCCGCGGCGACGAGTTCGTTGAGCCGCGTCTCGAGCAGCGCGGTCCGGGCTTCGGTCAGGCGCAAGGCGCAATAGCCGTGGACGCTCTCCTTCGCGTAATCCCGGCAGATGTCGTCGCGCTGGCCGGCGAAGCCGTTCTGCTCGCGAATCAGGTCCGCCGCCTCCGGGCTGTCCGCGGCGCGGCCCTCGATCGCGCGCACCGTCTTGGCCATCGCCTTCTCGGCTTCGGCGCGCTCCTTGGCGAACTTGGCGGCGTCGCCGACCAGCGAGGCGCCGTCGGGGCCCCAAAGCCCGCCGGGACCGGTCTGGCAATCGGCGGCCTTGAAGACGCATGCGGTGATCTGCGACGGCGCGAGCGCCGCGCCGTCGAGCACGTCGAAGGAGAACGGGCAGGCCGGGACGGCGGCCTCGAATCGCTCCAGTCCGTCGGGGCGTCCCTCGCTGGTCGCTTGAATCGGATTCTCGCCGACGATATCGACGGCGCAGTGCTGGGAGGAATCCGAAACGCTCTCGCCGGCAAGCTGCAGCTTGTCGATCGTCGCCGCGTTGTCGTCGCCGGAAATCTGCAGAAGCCCCGACTTGCCGTTGAGCATGAGCGGGCGCCCGGCAAGGCCGGCGACGCCGGGCGCAGCGCCGGGCTTGACGCTCTTGGCTCCCGCTCCCGCGCCTTTGGCGGCGCCCGCGCTTCGGACCTTGGCGGGCGAGGACGTGGCGTCTTGCGGCGCCGCCGGCGCCGCGCCGGGAAGCACCAATTGCGCCCGGGCCTCGCTCGCGGCGAGAGCCGCGGCGACGAGGCCGCAAAACAGGGGACGAAACCGTCGAGTCATCGCCCAAGTCTAGGAGCGTTCGGGAAAAAGGGGAAGACGCGGGCCGCCGCGCGACAACGAGCCCAAAGCTTGAAGAATCCGCCGCTTCCGCGCCTTGCGCCGCCAAATCGCCCCACCTATATACGCCCGGACTGGCGGGTTCGGGCGTATATTCGCGCCGAACCAGCGGAAATCCGGCCAGCGGAAATCTGGCGAAGAGAAACGGGGATCGGAAGAGCGAGGCCGACGGCTTGAAGGGCGCGGCGGAATGCTTCCTTGAGAGCTCGGCCGCTTTGGGGCCCGGCGGTCCCGCGAAGGAATAGGGGAAAGAAGGATATGGCGAAGGTAATTGGCATCGACCTCGGCACGACCAACTCGTGCGTCGCTGTCATGGAGGGCTCGACGCCCAAGGTCATCGAAAATTCCGAGGGCGCGCGCACGACGCCGTCGATCGTCGCGTTCACCGACGATGGCGAGCGTCTCGTCGGCCAGCCGGCCAAACGACAGGCCGTAACCAATCCCGAGCGCACAATCTTTGCGATCAAGCGGCTGATCGGACGGTCGTTCGACGATCCGATTTCAAAAAAGGATATGGCCCTCGTCCCGTACAAGATCGTTCGCGGCCCCAATGGCGACGCGTGGGTCACAGTCGACGGCAAGCAATATTCGCCTTCGCAGATTTCGGCCTTCATCCTCCAGAAGATGAAGGAGACGGCGGAAGCTTATCTCGGCGGTCCGGTGACCCAGGCGGTCATCACGGTTCCCGCATATTTCAACGACGCCCAGCGTCAGGCGACCAAGGACGCCGGCAAGATCGCCGGCCTCGAAGTGCTTCGCATCATCAACGAGCCGACTGCGGCCGCGCTCGCCTACGGCCTCGACAAGAAGAAAGCCGGCACGATCGCGGTCTATGACCTCGGCGGAGGCACGTTCGACATTTCGATCCTCGAAATCGGCGACGGCGTGTTCGAAGTGAAGTCGACCAACGGCGACACGTTCCTCGGCGGCGAGGACTTCGACATGCGCCTGGTCGAGTATCTCTCCGGCGAGTTCAAGAAGGAGCAGGGCATCGACCTGACCAAGGACAAGCTCGCGCTCCAGCGCCTGAAGGAGGCGGCCGAGAAGGCGAAGATCGAGCTGTCGTCGGCCACTCAGACCGAGATCAACCTTCCCTACATCACCGCCGACGCGACCGGGCCGAAGCATCTGGCGCTCAAGCTGACCCGGGCGAAGTTCGAGGCGCTGGTCGACGACCTCATCCAGCGCACGGTCGAGCCGTGCCGCAAGGCCCTGAAGGACGCCGGCCTCGCGGCGGCCCAGATCGACGAGGTGGTTCTGGTCGGCGGCATGACCCGCATGCCCAAGGTGCAGGAAGTCGTCAAACAGTTCTTCGGCAAGGAGCCGCACAAGGGCGTCAACCCGGACGAAGTCGTCGCCGTCGGCGCCGCCATCCAGGCTGGCGTGCTGCAGGGCGACGTCAAGGACGTGCTGCTGCTTGACGTTACGCCGCTGTCGCTGGGGATCGAGACGCTGGGCGGCGTCTTCACCCGCCTCATCGAGCGCAATACGACGATTCCGACCAAGAAGAGCCAGGTGTTCTCGACCGCCGAGGACAACCAGACCGCGGTGACGATCCGCGTCTTCCAGGGTGAGCGCGAGATGGCCGCCGACAACAAGGCGCTCGGCCAGTTCGACCTGGTCGGGATTCCCTCCGCGCCGCGCGGCGTGCCGCAGATCGAGGTGACGTTCGACATCGACGCCAACGGCATCGTCAACGTCACCGCCAAGGACAAGGCGACCAACAAGGAGCAGCAGATCCGCATCCAGGCGTCGGGCGGCTTGAGCGAAGCCGACATCAACCGGATGGTGAAGGACGCCGAAGCCCATGCCGCCGAGGACAAGAAGCGGCGCGAGCTGGTCGACGCCAAGAACAGCGGCGAGGCGATGGCCCATGACGCGGAGAAGGCGCTGAAGGATTATGGCGACAAGGTCGCCCAATCCGATCGCAGCGCCATCGAGTCGGCGGTCGCTTCCCTGCGCACGGCGCTGCAGGGCGAGGACGCCGAGGCGATCAAGGCGCGCACCAACGACCTGATGCAGGCGCAGATGAAGCTCGGCGAAGCCATGTACAAGGCTCAGGCCGCGGGCGGCGCGTCGGGCGACGGCGGCGCCGGTTCAGCCGGCGAAGGGCAGGCCAAGGACGACGTCATCGATGCGGAATTCCGCGAAGTCGACGACGACAAGAAGAAGTCGTCCTGAACGAATGAAGCCGGCCGCATCCAAGCCGCCGGCCTTGGGTTTGGGGGACGCCGGAATGGCGGATGGGGACTTGGCTGGCGTCGGGACCGCGCCGTCGCGGGCCGTGAAGTCGAGGATAGAACCGGCCCGTGCGCAGGCAAGCGGCGCAGGAGAAGCAGGTCTGAGGCATGCATAGGCTGCGGACGCGCTGAAAAATGGCCAAGCGCGATTTCTACGAAACCCTGGGCGTTTCCAAGACGGCGAGCGACGCTGAACTCAAGTCTGCCTTCCGCAAGGCGGCGATGCAGTGTCATCCCGACCGGCATCCCGGCGACAAGCAGGCCGAGTCGCGGTTCAAGGAGCTGAACGAAGCCTACCAGCATCTGTCGGACGCCCAGAAGCGCGCGGCTTATGATCGCTATGGTCACGCCGCGTTCGATCAGAGCGGCATGAACGACGGTTTCGCCGCATCGATGTCCGACATCTTCGACGATCTGTTCGGCGACATGATGGGCGGGCGGCGCGGCCGTCAGTCCACGGGCCGGGAGCGGGGCGCCGACCTGCGCTACAACCTCGAGATCACGCTCGAAGAAGCGTTTGGCGGCAAGAGCGCCACCGTCCGCATGCCGACGTCGGTGGCCTGCGAAGCCTGCGCCGGCTCCGGCGCCCGCCCCGGCTCCAAGCCCGTCACCTGCAAGACCTGCGGCGGCCATGGGCGGGTGCGGGCGCAGCAGGGCTTCTTCGCCATCGAGCGCACCTGCCCCTCATGTCACGGCCGCGGGCAGACGATCGAGAACCCGTGCGACAAATGCGCCGGCGCCGGCCGGGTGACCAGGGAGCGCACGCTGTCGGTCAACGTCCCCGCCGGCGTCGAGGACGGCACCCGCATTCGCCTCACCGGCGAGGGCGAGGCGGGCATGCGGGGCGGGCCGGCGGGCGACCTGTACATTTTCCTCACTGTCAAGCCGCACGCGATCTTCCAGCGCGACGGCGCGGATCTCTATTGCCGGGTCCCGATCTCGATGGTGCAGGCGGCGCTTGGCGGCGAATTCACCGTCCGCACGCTCGACGGAACCGAGTCGAGGGTCAGCGTTCCCGAAGGCGCGCAGTCCGGGCGCCAATTGAGGCTGCGCGGCAAGGGCATGCCGGTCTTGCGCTCGCGCGATTCGGGCGACCTGTTCGTTCAGCTCAATGTCGAGACCCCGCAAAGCCTGACGCGGCGCCAGCGCGAGCTCCTGGCCGAGTTCGCCGCCGAATCCTCGCACAAGACCCACCCCGAAAGCGCGGGCTTCTTCGCCAAGATGAAGGAGTTCTTCGAGGGGCGCGGATAGCGCCTTTGCCAGGCCGGCGCGGGCCCGATATAAGCGCCGCACGGCGCAAGGGGCTCGCCGCTCATTCGCGGGAAGCCGGAATGCAGGGTCAAGCGCTGGATAGGACGCATCGGCGGGGGCTCGCCGACAGGGCGCGGTTCCTCAAATCGCTCATCGTCGCGCCCCGGCTCATCGGCGCGGTCGCGCCGTCGGGACGCGCGCTTGCGCGGGCGATGGCGGCGGCCGCCGGTCCTCCGCCGCATGGGCTCATCGTCGAGCTTGGGCCGGGCACCGGTCCGGTGACCCGGTCCCTGATCGAGACCGGCGTTGCGCCCGAGCGGCTCGCGCTGGTCGAATACGACCCAGGATTCTGCCGGCTCTTGAGGCAGCGCTTCACGACGGTCAAGGTCATTCAGGGCGACGCCTACGACCTTCCGCGGACCCTCGCTGAATTGGCGGGCCAGCCGATTGGGGCCGTCGTCTCCAGCCTGCCGTTGCTCAATCAGCCGCCTGAGCGGCGCGCAAAGCTTATCGGCGACGCCTTCGCGCTGATGGGGCCATCGGGCCGGTTCGTTCAGTTCACCTACGGCGTCCTGTCGCCCATACCGCGCGAGCTCTGCGCCAATCGTTATGCCGCCCACCGCTCGCGGCCGATCCTGCTCAACGTGCCGCCTGCCCGGGTGTGGACCTATCGGCTCGAAAGCCATGCCGGGGGTCCGTGAATTGGGCGATCTCCAGCCGCGCGAAAGGCTGATCATCGCCCTCGATACGCCCGCCGGCGGCGAGGCGCGAAGTCTCGTCGAGAGGATCGGCGACCGCGCGACAATCTATAAGATCGGCATGGAGCTCGCCTACGCCGGCGGCCTCAAGCTCGCGCCGGAACTGGCTTCGGCCGGCAAGCAGGTCTTTCTCGATCTCAAACTGCACGACATTCCCAACACCGTCGAGCGGGCGACGGCGCAGGCGGCGAAACTCGGCGCGAGTTTCCTCACCGTCCACGCCTATCCCCAAACGATGCGCGCCGCGGTCGCCGGCGCCAGAGGCTCGGGAATGCGTATTCTCGCCGTCACTGTGCTGACCTCATACGACGACGCCGATCTCTTCGACGCTTGCGGCCGGTTCGGGGTGGTCGAGACTGTCCGCAGGCGGGCAGAGCAGGCGCAGGCGCTTGGCGTCGACGGGCTGGTGGCCAGCGCCGGCGAGGCGGCGCTGGTGCGCCAGACCGTCGGCCAAAGCATGGTCCTCGTCACCCCCGGCATCCGGCCGGCGGGCGCCGCGGCCGGCGACCAGAAGCGCGTCGCGACCCCTGCCGAGGCGATCCGCAACGGCGCCGACTACCTCGTCGTCGGCCGCCCGGTGACCCAGGCGCAGGATCCGGGCGCGGCCGCGGAGGCGGTGGTCGCCGAAATCGCGAGGGCCCTCGCTTGATCGGCCGCGAAGCCGCGCTAGGCTCGTAACACTGCCTTCAAGGAGCCGTCATGCCCAAGGGTTACGTCATTTCGCGCGTCGACATCACCAATCCGGAGGCCTACGCGCGCTACGCCGCCGCCGCGACCAAGGCGATCGCCGATCACGGCGGAAAGCCGCTCGCGCGCGGCGGGCGGTGTGAGGCGCTCGAGGGCAAGGCGCGGGCGCGCAATGTCGTGCTCGAGTTCGAGAGCTACGAAGCGGCGCGGCGCTATTTCTACTCTGAACAGTACCGGGCGGCGCGCGGGCTGCGTGAGGGCGCCGCCGAAATCGAGATGGTTCTGGTCGAGGGAGTTCTGACCATGCCGAAGGGCTACTGGATCGTCCATGTCGACGTGCGCGATCCCGAGATCTACCAGCAATATGTCAAGGCCAACGCGGCCGCATTCGCCAAATACGGGGCGCGCTTCCTCGTGCGCGGCGGCAAGCATGTCGTGACCCGGGGCAAGGCGCCGGCGCGCAATGTCGTCATCGAGTTTCGCGACTACGAGACCGCGCTCGCCTGCCACAACTCCGAGGAATATCGCGGCGCGGCAAAACTGCGCGACGCCGCGGCTGACGTGGACCTCATCATCGCCGAAGGCTACGACGGACCACAGCCTGGTTAAGCTCGAGGGATTGAATGGCCGAGATGAGGCTGATCGTCAGCGGCGCCGCTGGCCGCATGGGACGCATGGTCGTCAGGACAATCCTCGAGTCGGAAGGCATCAAGCTGACCGGCGCGCTCGAGAGGATTGATTCCCCTGGCTTGGCGCCGACCCGGCCGTGCTGGCGGGTTGCCCGGCGAGCGGCGTTGCAATCGTCGCCGACCCGCCGCCGCTCCTGCTCGAGGCAGACGCGATCATCGATTTCTCCTCGCCTGCGGCAAGCGTCGAGCTCGCGGCGCTCGCTGCGCAAGCGCGCATCGCCGACGTGATCGGGACGACGGGCCTCAGCGACGACGATCTCGACAAGATCGACGCCGCGGCGCGCCACGCCCCGATCGTTCAGTCCGGCAACATGAGCCTCGGCGTCAACCTGCTCGCGGCGCTGACGCGGAGCGCGGCGTTGGCGCTCGGACCCGATTTCGATATCGAGATCGTCGAGATGCATCATCGGATGAAGGTCGACGCGCCCTCGGGTACGGCGCTCCTGCTCGGCGAAGCGGCGGCCGAGGCGCGAGGCGTTCCGCTCAAGGACCATTCGGCGCGCGGCCGCGACGGCCTGACCGGCGCGCGCCGCAAAGGCGATATCGGCTTCGCGTCGCTGCGCGGCGGCACGATCGTCGGCGATCACAGCGTCGTCTTCGCCGGCGAGGGTGAGCGGGTGGTTCTCAGCCACCACGCCGAGGATCGGGCGGTGTTTGCGCGCGGCGCACTGCACGCGGCGCGGTGGGCGAACGGGCGCAAGCCGGGGCTCTATTCGATGGCGGACGTTCTCGGCCTCGGCGACGGTTGAGCGGCGCGCCGGGCGGCCGTCACTTCTCGGCGCGCATTTCCGTGCATGAGAGATCGAGCTTCGCCGTCTTTTGGGTCTTGCCGGCATGGACCTGGATGGCGAGCGGCATGCACATCGCCCCATCCAGGAACACGACCTTGTGCTCGATGCCGTCGGGGCCGAAGATGAAATTGGTGAACGCCTTGTGGGTGACGACGGGCTGCCCGGAATGGCCGGTCTGGGTCAGGTCGACGACTGCGGTCGCATATTTGGGCGAGGCGTTCTTGTCGCCCTCGAAGGTGAAGTCGAGCAAAAGGCCAGTCGCCGTGTCGCCCCCCAGCGCGCCGCCCCTGGGGGCGTCGACCAGGCCCTCGCCGCTGCTGACGAGATCGTCGGAGAGTTTGCCGGCGTGTTCGAGGAAGGCGTAGGCTTTGACGTCGACGATTTTGAGCTCGGCCGCCTGGACGGCGCCAGCAAGCGCCAATGATGTCACCGCCGCGGCCCAAAGCGCACTCATGACCCCCCGCTCCTCACGCTACGGAATATCGCTTTTGCTAAAAAACCTCCGGCTCGCGACAAGCACGCCGGAGGGCGCCTGGACCGTCAAATTGACGACGGTATGTCAGTTGTTGCGCTGCGAGCCGGTCAGCATCAGGATGGCCTGGAACATGTTGATGAAGTCGAGGTAGAGGCGCAGCGCGCCGTAAATCGACTTCTTTTGGGCCATCTCGTAGGTGTCGCCGCTGAAATACATCTCCTTGATCGACTGGGTGTCCCAGGCGGTGAGGCCGGCGAAGATCACGACGCAGAGGACGGACAGCCCGAACTGCAGCCCGGTGCTGTGCAGCAGGAACACGTTCAGCAGGCTCGCGACGATCAGGCCGACGACGCCCATCATCATGAACGAGCCCATCGCCGACAAGCTGCGCTGAGTCGTATAGCCGTAGAGGCTCAGGCTGGCGAACGCCGCCGCGGTGGCGAAGAACGCGCGCCCGAATGAGGCGCCGGTGTAGATCAACAGCAAGATCGACATCGACAGCCCGATCAGCGCCGCGAAGGCGATGAAGGCGTTCCGGGCGGTCGCCACCGACATCGAGTTGATGCGGGCGGAGAGCCAGAACACCAGCCCCAGCGGCGCGAGTATGATTACCCAACGCAGCGGTGAAGCAAAGATCGCATAGCCGAACTGGGTCAGCGGCACCGCCGCCGATCCGATCCGGACCGTGGCGAATGTTCCAAATGAGTCCACGCCTGTGCTGAGCGCAAAAGCGGCATAGGCGACGAGCCCGGTCACGCCGAGGCCGAGGGTCATGTAGTTGTAAACGCCGATCATGTAGGCGCGGAGGCCCTGATCGACGGCGACGCCGGACCGTGCGAGCCCCGCGCCGTAACGCGTGTTGGCGGAGCGGTCATAGTCGGACATGAGAGAAACCTCTTGATAAGGGTGCGGCGCCCGCCCAGGGTCCACCCAGGCAAGCGGCCGTGGTACATAATATGGCCGCATGGCGCCCCTCTGCAAGTGCGATCGAGGGGAATCGGCCTGCCCCTTCATTACCGATTGGTAAGCACGGCGCCCGCCCGGACGCTTCTAATGCCCGCCGCCAGGGCCGCCGGCGGCGACCGGACGGCGCATCAGCGCCGCGAGGCCGACGCAGCCGAGGAAGAGGACGGTCAGCGCCAGGAACACGTCGGCGAGCGCCATCACCTCGGCTTGCCGGCGCACGATGAGAGCGAGCTGGCGGGTCGCCGCAAGCTGGGCGTCGGAGCCGCGGGCGGCCAACGCCGCGGTCATGTTGGCGAGCGTGTCCTCCGCCACCCGGCGTCCCCAAATGACGGATTCGCGCAGCCGCTCGAGATGCAGGTCCATGCGTTTGTCGAGCAGGGTGTTGATCAGCGCGAGGCCGACCGCCCCGCCGAGGTTGCGCATCAGGTTGAAGAGGCCGGAGGCGTTCTTGATCTTCTGCGGCGGCATCGTGCCGAGCGCGAGATTGTTGATCGGCACCATGGCCAGCATCAGGCCGACGCCGCGGAAGACCTGCGGCCAGAGGAGCTCCCAGAAGTCCCAGTCGACGGTGACGAACGAGGCCTGATAGGTGCCGACGGCGAAGGCGACGAAGCCAGTGGCGATCATGATCCGCGGGTCGACGCAATTCATCAGCCGCCCGGCCAGCGGGGCGGTGAAAAACATGCACAGGCCGGTCACGAACATGGTCTTGCCAATCATCAGCGACGAGTACCCGCGCACCACCGCCAGATAGACCGGGTAGATATAGGTGAGGCCGTAAAGGCCGATACCGAGCACGAAGGCGAACATCGAGCCGGTCCAGAAATTGCGGTCCCTGAAGGCGGTCAGATCGACAATCGGCTGGCGGGCTGTCGCCATGCGCCAGAAGAAGGCGACGCCGCTCACCGCCGAGATCACAATGGCGATCGTCACCGGCTGGCTCTCGAACCAATCCTTCGACGGTCCTTCCTCGAGCGCATATTCCATCGCCCCGAGGAAGCCCGCCATGGTGAAGAGCCCGACATAGTCGAAATGGGCCAGCAGCGAATAATCGGGCTCGTCAAAGTCGATCAGGAGCCAAGCCGCGATGGTGACGATGACGCCGGGCCCGAGATTGACCAGGAACAGCCAATGCCATGAGAACCAGTCGGTGAGATAGCCGCCGACCGTCGGTCCGATCGTTGGCGCAAGCGTCGCCACAAGGCCGATGACGGGCGCGATCAGCGGCTGCTTGTCGCGGGGAAAGATGGTGAACGCCGAGGCGAACACGGTCGGGATCATGCCGCCGCCGATGAAGCCCTGCAGCGCGCGCCAGAGGATCATCTCCTCGATCGAATTGGCGTGCGCGCACATGAAGCTCATGAGCGTGAAGCCGCCGGCGGAAATGGTGAAGATGACCCGCGTCGACACCACCCGAGACAGAAAGCCCGACAGCGGAATCATGATCACTTCTGCGACCAGATAGCTCGTCTGGACCCAGGTGATTTCGTCGGTGGAGGCGGATAAGCCCGCCTGAATCTCGGAGAGCGAGGCCGAGACGATCTGGATGTCCAGAATCGCCATGAACATCCCGAACACCATGAAGATGAACGCCGCGACCCGCCGCGCCGAGAAACTTCGCTGCGCGACCGACGCCGGGGCGACGACGAGGTCGGTGGCCGGCGCCGACCCGCCGGGCCGTATCGCGGCGAGCGTGTCGCTCACGGCTTCTCGCTCTTGGCGCCCAAGGCCTCGAGTCCGAGCGCGCCAAGCAGCGTCGGCTTCGGCGCGTCGGGATCGCGGGTGTGGACGGTGGCGACGACCGAGAGGCCGGGCCGAAGCGCGACTTCCTTTAGCACTTCGTCGGGGAAGGTGATGCGCACCGCGACGCGCTGGACGACCTTGGTGAAGTTACCGGTCGCATTGTCCGGCGGCAGGAGCGAGAACTCGGCGCCCGAAGCCGGGGAGATCGAGGACACCACGCCCTCGACCACCCGCCCGTCGAGAGAATCGATTGCGACGTCGAACTCTCTGGCCGGGCTTGATGTCGCCGAGCTGGGTCTCCTTGAAGTTGGCGTCGACGTAAGAGGCGTTGACGGGCACGAGCGCCATCATCCTCGTTCCCGGCTGCACGAAGTCGCCGACATGGGCGGCGACATTGCCGATCGTGCCGTCGAACGGCGCGACCACGCGGGTGAACGAAAGGTTGCGCTCGGCCATCTCCAACGCCGTGACGAGTTCGTTGCGCTGTTGCGAGGCCTCAAGTTTCTGGGCCTTGAGCACATCGAGATTGGCCTTCGCGCCGTCGAGCGCCGCGGCGGTCGAGGCCACGCTCGCCCTGGCGGCGGCGAGCGCGGCCACGGTGCGGTCGCGGTCGGCGGTCGCCTGCTCGAGGCGCTGCTGCGAGCCGAAATTGGTCTGCGCGAGCTTGTATGACCGGTCATATTCGAGGGCTGCCCGCTCGACGTCGGCCTCGGCGCTCTTCACCTGCGCGCCGGTCGCCTCGGCCTGGGCCGCGGCCTGGGCGATGATCGCGGCCTGGGCGTCGATCTGGCGGGCGAACCGGGCGACCGTCGCGTCCTGGGTGCCGATGCGCGCCCGCGCCGCATCGACTGCGTTCTTGTAGTCGCCGTCGTCGATCGAGACCAGAAGGTCGCCCTTGTGGACGACCTGGTTCTGGACGACCGGAACCGCGGTGATGTGGCCGGTCGCCTTGGCGGCGATGATCGACGTCAAGGCGCCGACATAGGCGTCGTCGGTCGAGACGAGGAACCGCCCCTCGACGAAATAGTCATAAGCCGTCTTGCCGCCATAGCCGAGCGCGGCGAGAATCATGACCGGAACGACAAATCGGCGCAGGCCGGCGCGCTTGGCCGGCGCCGGCTTTGCGACCGCCGGCCCGCTCGTTGGCGGATGCGCGAGCGCGCCCGACGGAGGATTGACGGGGGTAGGGAAACCGGGAGTCGCGGGAGCCGTCATCGCCCGCGACGCGGTAGCCGCGCCCGGCTCCGCAACGCTGGGAGTATCGTTCATGTGAAATATCCGCCCTCAAAAAACGTTGACCGAACGGTTCGGTTCGTTTTTTGTTGACTTAGCGCAAATCGAGGGGTATAGCAAGAAAAATCGAACCGAACCGTTCGGTCAGCGATTTGGCGGCCAGAAGGACGCACAGGCATGGAATCGGAGGCTTTGGCGGGCCAGGCGACCTCGAGCGAGGCGACCTCGAGCAATGACGGCGGCGCGAAACGGCGTCAGATCACGGAAGGAGCGCGTTCGGTATTCTTGAGCGCCGGCTTCGACGGCGCGAGCATGAACGACATTGCGCGCGCCGCGGGAGTCTCGAAGGGCACGCTTTACGCCTATTTCAACTCCAAAGACGAATTGTTCGAGGCTATCATCCGGGGCGAATATGCCCAATCAGCCGAACGCCTCTGCACCTTCAGGCGCGAGGGCGACGCGCGCGAGATGCTCATGGACTTTGGCGTCCGGCTCATCAGCCGCATGGCCGAGCCTGGAACGCGCGCGCTTGCCCGGGTCGTCATCGCCGCGGCGGAAAAATTCCCCAATGTCGGGCGCGCCTTCTATGAGGCTGGCCCGCTTTACGGCGCCACCCGGCTTGCTGCGGAACTCGAAAACCTCGAGAAGTCGGGAGCGCTGGAGATCCCGGATTCCGAGCGCGCGGCGTGGCAGTTTGTGGATCTATGCCAAAGCTACGTTTACAAGCGCCTGTTGTTCGGGGTCGTTGACTCGATCAGCCGTGAAGACATCGAAGCCTCGGTCAAGGCGGGCGTCGACGTGTTCATGAAGGCCTACGGCGCGCCGCGACGTCCTGTGTAGGGGCGCGAGAGCGTCTCCTTCCTGCCCAATCTCCAGGAGATCAGCGCGACGAACCTGCCTGCGCCCGCCGGTGTGCGCCTGGCGCACTGAGAAACGTCGCGCGATTTCGACTGTGATCCGCCTCACTGTGATTTTGGTGGCCTCGGGATAGGTTTGCCCTAGGGACGACAGCGGGGAGGATTGCTTCATGTTTGGCAGCACAATTCTCGATGTGGCGGCGGGAGTCGTATTTGGCTTCCTTGCGATCAGCCTGTTCACCAGCGCAGCGGTCGAGGCGATCAATTCACTCTTCAATGTTCGGGTCAGAAATTTGCGAACCGGGATCATGGCGCTCGTCAACGATCCCAATTTCACGGGCCTTGCGAAGCAGCTTTATCAGCATGCCTTGATCAGCCCGCTTCGTCCGGGAGGCGCCGATCCGCTCAAGAACGCGCCTGCATATGTCGACAAGGCGCAGTTCGCCGACGCCCTGCTCGATATTACGGGGTTGTCGGCGGCGAGCGCGGCAGCCGCGGCGGAGGCGCCGGGCGTGCAGGCGGCTACTGCGCTCAAAACCCGGCTCGATGCGCTCAACAGCCAAATCGCAAGTATTTCCGATCCGCAACTCAAGGACTTGCTCCAGGGAATCATCAGTCGAAGCGGCGGCGACATCAGCCGGGTGAAAGCAGATCTTGCGAGTTGGTTCGACAACGGGATGGATCGCCTGAGCGGCCAATTCAAGCGACTGACGCAAGTGATGACTTTTGTCATCGCTCTCCTGACCGCGTTCGTCATCAATCTGGACACGATACGGGTCGGCACTCTCTTATGGGGGCAGCCCGCTCTCGCCGACAAACTCAAGGCGATCCAGATTCCGTCTTCCGCGCCAACCACCGTCGATGGGGTCTATGCCAATACCGAGCAGATGTTCGCCCTCATCGACAGCCTGGCGCAGGATGGCTTCCCGGTAGGCTGGCCTCCGGGACATTTTCTGGACGTCCAGGACGATGCTGGACACTGGGAAGCGATCTGGAACGAGCCCTTCTCGGTCTGGTACCGCCCCTTGCTCGGCTGGTTCATCACCGCCATCGCCGCGCTGTTCGGCGCGCCGTTCTGGTTCGACGCGCTCCAATCGATTATTCGCCTCAAGGGCGCGGGGCCCAGCCCCGAGGAAAAAGAGTTGAAGCGAGCCGCGTCGAGCTAGAGCTCTTTGCTTTGGTTTGAGGCGACCGACAGGGAACGCTTCGGACGACAATCTCTTGCGGAAAGTCAGAAACTCAGGTTAGGCTGCCTGATGGAACAATCCCTGCTCTTCCTCATGCCGAGACAGCGGGCTGCCGTTCCGGCGCCTCTCACGCGCGAGAAAAATCGCTCCCCGGTTCGAGCCGCGCAACCCATTGAAAACTCTCGATTCGGACGAGAGAATCCAAGGAAATCCAAGACAATCCAACCTCAGGAGCGGAGGTCTTCGGCGCGAACCGGCCACGAGCCAAGGAAACCCAAACGGATTGACCGGACTAATGTCGCAGACCGCTGACGCAAAGGAGCAAAACGACTTCACCCAAATGGAAAGCGAGCCAGGGGATTGGCGCAATCACGTCAGGGCCGCTTGCGGCGTTTGGGAGCGCGCTTGGCCGATCCGATCGCCTGCGCTTCCTCGCCATGGATCGGCAGCGGGTGGATCATGTCCTCGGGGCGGACCCATTTGTCGAACTGATCGGCGGTCACATAGCCGAGCGCGAGCGCCGCCTCGCGCAGGCTGACGTCATCGCGATAGGCCTTGAGCGCAATCTGGGCCGCCTTTTCGTAGCCGATATGGGGATTGAGCGCCGTCACCAGCATCAGCGAATTGTCGAGGTTCTCCTTGATCCGTTTCTCGTTCGGCTCGATGCCGCGGGCGCAATGCTCGTCAAAGGAGCGGCAGCCTTCGGCCAGAAGCTGAATCGACTCGAGCACGTTGTGCAGGGCGACCGGCCGATAGACATTGAGCTGGAAGTTCCCCTGCGAGCCGGCGAAAGCGACCGATGCGTCGTTGCCGAACACCTGGACCGCGACCATGGTCAAGGCTTCGCATTGGGTCGGATTGATCTTGCCCGGCATGATCGAGGAGCCGGGTTCGTTCTCGGGGATTTTCAATTCGCCGATGCCCGCCCTGGGCCCGCTGGCGTAGAGGCGGATGTCGTTCGCCATTTTCATCAGCGCGCCCGCGAGGGTGCGCAACGCCGCGCTCATATTGACCATTGCGTCGTCCGCCGAGAGCGCCGCGAATTTGTTGGCCGCGGAGGTGTACGGCGTTCCGGTTTCCTCCGCGAGCTTTCGCGCAACCGTGTCGCCGAACCGGGGATCGGCATTGAGCCCGGTGCCGACCGCCGTGCCGCCGATCGCCAGCGGAAGCAGGCCCACGCAGGCTGTCTCGACCGTCGCCATCGCATGAGAGAGCTGGGTCGTCCAACCGGAAATCGCCTGGCCGAGGGTGAGCGGCGTTGCGTCCTGCAAATGGGTGCGGCCGACCATCACGACGGTCGAAAACGCCTTCGCCTTGTGGTCGAGCGTATCGCGCAATCGCGCAACCGCAGGCAGCAGGAACTGCTTGACCTGATGGACCGTGGCGATATGCATGACGGTCGGGAACACGTCGTTCGACGACTGACTGTGGTTGACGTCGTCGTTGGGGTGGATCGGCTTCTTGGAGCCGACCACGCCCCCGGCGATTTGAATGGCCCGGTTCGCGATAACCTCATTGGCGTTCATGTTGGACTGGGTGCCGGACCCGGTCTGAAACACGACCAGCGGAAACTCATGGTCGAGCTCGCCATGGATCACGTCTTCGGCCGCGCGGACGATGAGCTCGACCTTATCCTTCGGCAATTGGCCGAGCTCGAGGTTCGCGAGAGCCGCGCATTTCTTCAGCAGCCCGAACGCGCG
This sequence comes from uncultured Alphaproteobacteria bacterium, assembly GCA_963765375.1. GTDB lineage: Bacteria > Pseudomonadota > Alphaproteobacteria > Rhizobiales > Beijerinckiaceae > Roseiarcus. The sequence goes on from CAVXVZ010000003.1 coordinate 368,856, forward strand.
AACCACCGGCCGACCCCACCGGTGCCGATCGACGCCGATCGTGAAATTCTGCCGGGACCGCTCCGTCTGCGCGCCCCACAAATGCCCGGCCGGCACGCGCACTTCGCCGAGCGCGTCCTTCTCGATGCGAAACTGATTGTTCGTCGCCGGATCGTTCGCCATTTTTCCGTTCTCCGCCGATAGCAATGAAGTCACGGGCTGGCGAAAGCAAGGAGATGCGGCCGCTCTTGCTCTCCCGGCCTCGCTTCTCTATAAGGCCCGGCTTCGCGCCGATTCCGACACCCCTGGAGGCAGGGCGCGCACTCGATAGCAAATAAGGACATCCTCATGGCAGCGATCAAGCAACTCGCGGCCGTGACGCGCAGCGGGACAGGCAAGGGGGCCGCCCGCTCCGTTCGTCGCGAAGGCCGCGTTCCCGCCGTCATTTATGGCGGCGGCCTGAAGCCCGAGCCGATCTCGGTCGATTACAAGGACGTCAATAAGCTCATCTACTCGGGTCACTTTCTGACCTCCATCTTCGAGCTCGAGGTCGAAGGCCGGAAGGAGCGCGTTCTGCCGCGCGATTATCAACTCGACGTCGTCACCGACCGGCCGGTCCATGTCGATTTTCTCCGGCTCGCGCCGGGATCGCGGGTGCGCATCGGCGTGCCGGTGCACGTTGTCAATCGCGAGGCCTCGCCGGGATTGAAGAAAGGCGGCGCGGTCAATCTCGTGCTCCACACGGTCGAGGTGATGGCGCCGGCCGACGCAATTCCGGAATCGATCACCATCGACCTCTCGGGCCTCGATTTTCACGATTCCGTCCACGTATCCGCGGTCAAGCTGCCGGAGGGCTGCCGGCCCGTCAGCTCCAAGGCGGACCAGACGGTGGTCACAATCGTCCCGCCGACGGTGATGGTCGAGGAAACCGCTGCTGCGCCGGCCGCGGCCGCGGCCGCGCCGGCTCCAGGCGCCGTCCCATCCGCGCCTGCGGCGGGCGCCCCGGCCAAGGCCGATGCCGCCAAGGGCGCCGCCGCTCCGGCAAAAGCGGCGGTCGCGCCCGCCGCCGCCAAGAAATAAGGCTTGCGCCCCGGACGGGCGGGCTTGCGCCAAAGTGGCCGAGCCCGTCCCTCATGCTGATCGATCGGGGGGCCCATGCTGGTCATCGCGGGACTCGGCAATCCGGGCGCGCGTCATGCGCGCAACCGTCACAACATCGGCTTCATGGCGGTCGATGCGATCGCCGAGGCGCACCGTTTCGGCCCGTTTCGCGCCCGCTGGCAGGGACTGGCGGCTGAGGGCGTGATCGAGGGGGCGCGGGTGACCCTGCTCAAACCGCAGACCTACATGAACGATTCCGGACGAAGCGTCGGCGAAACGCTGCGCTTCTGGAAGCTCGACCTCAGCGCGCTGATCGTCATCCACGACGAGCTCGATCTCGCGCCCGCCAAAGTGAGGGTCAAGGTTGGCGGCGGCGCCGCCGGCCACAACGGTCTTCGCTCGATCACCGCCCATGTCGGCAACGACTACAAGCGGGTGCGCATCGGCATCGGCCATCCTGGCGACAAGGCGCTGGTCTACACCTATGTGCTGAGCGATTTCACGAAGTCGGAGGCGGGTTGGGTCGAAGCCGTCTGCCGTGCGATCGCCGACGCCGCGCCCCTGCTGGCCGCCGGCAAGGACCCAACCTTTCAGAACAAGACCCATCTTGCGATTGAGGCCGCGGGCTTCGGCGAGAAGTCGAGCGCCTGACCCTTGCCGACAGGCCTTACGCCGCGCGGGCCGGGTCGCGGCGGCGGCGCAGGCGCCGTCGACGCCGTTCCGGCGTTTCGGGCCCCGGTTCGGGATCGAGGGCCGGCAGCGCATCCATGACCCGTTCCGGCGGGAAGATGACGATCACCTCCGTCCCAAATCGCAGGGTCGAGTTGAGGCGGAATTCGCCGCCGTGCAATTCGACCAGTCCCTTGACGATCGGCAGCCCGAGGCCGGTGCCTTCTTCGGCGTTCTTCTGCGCCAGCGTCCCGCGGCCGAAGGACGACAGCACAATCGGGATTTCCTCCGGCGGAATGCCGGGCCCGGTGTCGCGGATCGAGAGATATTGCCCACCGGTCCGGGTCCAGCCGACCTTGACAACGATCGAGCCGCCGTGGGGCGTGAACTTGATGGCGTTGGTGAGCAGATTGAGCGTCACCTGGCGCACCGCCCGCTCATCCGCCCAGATGCGCGGCAGGTCGCTCTCCAGCGCTTCGGTGATGGCGAGATGCCGCCGTTCGATTCGCATCGACATGAGACGGAGGCATTCCTCGACCACGCCGGTGAGCGAGACCGGCTCCTCCTTCAGTTCGTAGCGTCCGGCTTCAACCCGCGAGAGGTCGAGTATTTCGTTGATGAGCATCAGGAGATGCTGGCCGCTGGCGTGGATGTCAGTGGAATATTCCTTATAAGCCGGCACGGAATGGGGCCCGAACAGCTCGGCCTTCATCACTTCAGAGAACCCGAGGACCGCATTGAGCGGCGTCCTGAGTTCATGGCTCATCGTCGCCAGGAAGCGCGACTTGGCGAGATTGGCGCTCTCGGCGCGCCGGCGCGCTTCGTCCGAATTGAGCTTGGCCTGCTCGAGCTCGGCGATGAGCGAGTCCTTTTCCGCCTGAAATGAAACGTTCTGCGCCGCGGCGGCGTGCAGGCGTCGCGCGACGACCAGGAAATAGCCGATGACGCCCACTGCAAGCGCCGCCGTCGGGAGCGCCGCCCCCTGAAGACGGGGGGCGTAGAGAATAATCACGCCAATGATCATCGGCAGCATGCCGGTCACGAACGCCGCTGGAATGGCCGCCGCTAGAAGTGACATCACGGTCGAGACCAGAAGCATCACGACAATGGCGAACGCCTGCGCGTTGGGATCGCCCGACTTGAGCAGCACGACGATGAGATAGGCCCAGGCGGAGCCGCATAACGTGGTGGAGAGCACGAACTTGCGCCGCCACGCGCCGGCAGCTTTTTCCTTTTCGCTGCTGTCGAGGAACGCGATCGGTAGCGCATAGCCGATCGCGATCGCGCAGGCGATGAAGGTGATCCAGGTCACCAGAGGACCGGCGTCGACCCACGCTAGCGCGGTCGCGCAGACGCCGAGCGCGATGATACCGAGCATGGGCGAGGCGCTGCGATTGATCTCGGCGAACAACCGCACCATTGCCGCCGAATGGCTCGGGACCGCATCAGGTTCGGAGAGGGACCGCCGCGCCTCCCGGAGCTGGACGCTCATCTTGCGCCGGCGCGCGGCTGCGTCGGGGTCGCTTCTGTGCCCGCTCCCCGCCAGATCGGCCCCGACGTCGCTCATGAACCGCCTGACACGCACGCCCTTACTCGCGTCAATCATGCGGCCGAAATGCTTAACGAGCAACTGACGCGATGGCCCGGAATTGAGAGATTGTTGAGGATATTTCGACTAGCGTCGTTAAGTCCACAGGCGCCACTCGCCGTCCGACGTCGGGCTTAGGAATTTCCTAACCCGCCGACGGGATGGGTCTTACGGAGGCGGCGCCGGCCGGGAGGAGGGCGCGCCATGAAGCTCTACAATTCCAATTTGGCCCCGAACCCGCGCCGCGTGCGCATCTTCCTCGCCGAGAAGGGCGTCAAGATCCCGCGCGTCGAGGTCGATCTCGCCAAACTGGAGCACAAGACGCCCGAATTCTCGGCCCTCAATCCGTTCCAGACGATCCCGATTCTCGAACTCGACGATGGGGCGAGGATCGCCGAATCGATCGCTATCTGCCGTTACATCGAGGAATTGTGGCCGGAGCCGAACCTTTTCGGCTTGACCGCGCTTGAGCGGGCGATGATCGAGATGTGGCAGCGCCAGCTCGAATTGCGCCTGCTTCTCCCGATCGCCCAGGTGTTGCGCCACAGCCATCCGCATATGGCGGAAATGGAGAACCCGCAAGTTCCCGAGTGGGCGGCGGCCAACCGGCCAAGGGCGCTCCGGGCGATGGCGATCGTCGACGAGGCGCTTCGCGACCGGCCGTTCATCGCCGGCGACCGCTTTACCGTCGCCGACATCACTGGGCTGGTCGCGCTCGACTTCGCCAGACCCGCGCGGATCGTCATCCCGCCCGAGCTTGCCAACCTCAACCGCTGGCGCGAGGTGCTGAAAGCGCGGCCGAGCGCGGCGGCGTGAGGCGCCGGCTCGTGGTCGCCGACTCACACGGGTTTCAGCTGCTCAGTTGCAGACCCGCACCCCGCCGCGCCACCAGCAACGGCGGCCGTAATAGCCGTAGGGGCGAGCGTACGGGTGATACCCGTAGGCATAATAGCCGCCGCCGTTTGGCCGGCACCCGCCATACGGTCCTCGATGGAAGCCGATGCCGCAGCCGCCTGCGGTGAGCGTGATCGCCGATGGCGCCTGGTCGGCGAGCGGAGGAAACGGCATCGCATGCGCAGGAACGGCGGCAGCGAGGCCGAGCAACGCAAGCGCAGACAAAGACACGGTTTTTCGCATAGGAGCACCTTTCGATTCGTGACGATCCGAGATTTAGCGAGCCGTCCTTGAATGGCGGCTGAATGATCGCGCGAACGCTCGGGCGATGTCTCAGGAAAGGTTAACGCGGTCGCCGAGCGATCGGCTTGGTGGGGCTTCCACGGTTGGCGCGCGGTTTCCGGTTCGGCCATTTGACGATCCGGTCCGGCCAAAATTCGGGCGCGAGGTCGGTCTCGCTGGCCGAGACCCGGCCGCGCACCGAAACTCCGGCCTCGTGCACGCTGTCGGGCGAACCCGAAACCAATGGGTGCCAGTCGAACAGGTCCCGTCCTTCAGCGACCAGCCGGTAGGCGCAGGTCACCGGAAGCCAGCTCAGCTCGCGAACTGCGGCCGGCGTCAATTTCACGCAGTCGGGGACCCGCCGATGGCGCTGCCGATAGTCGAGGCAATGGCAGGTCTTGGCGTCGAGTAGCCTGCAGCCGATGTCGGTGAAATGGATCTTGCCGTCATCTTCGTCCTCGAGCTTGACGAGGCAGCAGCGGCCGCAGCCGTCGCAAAGGCTTTCCCATTCCGGCGCGCTCATCTCGTCGAGCGTCTTCACCCGCCAAAAAGGCGGGGCAGGCTGGTCTTTCGCCCTCATGGGATCGGCTTCAAGCTCTACGTCCGGTTGACTTGCTCGCTCCGCTCGAGGCGGCGCGAACCTTCTCTTGCGCGAGCAAGCGCGTTGCGCGCCGCCCAGGGCGGCGAGCGCCCGCCTCGACACTAGGTCAGGTCGCGCTCGTACGCCAGTCCGCACGTGGCGGCGAATGGACTTTCCTTCGCCTTGGCGCAAGAGTGCGGCGCACGCAGCCGGGAAACGCAAATCGCCAAGCAGGACATCCGACCCGTGACCACGCTCGTCATCAGCCACCCGGCCTGCCTGGCGCATGAGATGGGCGAGGGCCATCCCGAGCGGCCCGACCGGTTGCGGGCGATCGAGCGCGCCCTGGAGAGCGAGGCCTATCAGATGCTGGCGCGCGACCTCGCCCCGCGCGCCGACCTTGCGGCGATCGCCCGCGTCCATCCAAAGGACTATATCGAGGCGATCCGCGCCGCGACGCCGAAACAGGGTCTGACGGCGGTCGATCCGGATACGTCGATGTCGCCGGGCAGCTATGAGGCCGCCCTGCGATCGGCCGGCGGCGCCCTCTTCGCCGTCGACGAAGTGATGAGCGGCAAGGTTCGCAACGCCTTCGTCGCCACCCGTCCTCCGGGCCATCACGCCGAAGTCGCGAACCCGATGGGCTTCTGCTTCTTCAACAATGCGGCGATCGCCGCGCGCCACGCCCAGGCGGCGCACGGCGCCGACCGGGTCGCGATCGTCGATTTCGACGTCCATCACGGGAACGGCACTCAGCACATCTTCTGGGACGATCCGACTGTAACCTACGCTTCGACCCACGAGATGCCGCTCTATCCGGGGACCGGCGCGGTCAGCGAGCGCGGCGAGCACGATCAGATCGTCAACGCGCCGCTGCGGGCGGGCGAACTCGGGCGAAACCTTTCGCGACGCGATGGAGGTCGTGATCCTGCCCCGCGTCGAGGCGTTCTCGCCCGATCTCATCATTGTCTCGGCGGGCTTCGACGCCCACCACCGCGATCCGCTCGGCAATCTCAATCTGGTCGAGGCGGACTACGGCTGGGCGACGCGGCGGCTGATGGAGATCGCGCGCCGGAAGTGCGGCGAGCGCGTCGTCTCGGTGCTCGAAGGCGGCTACGATCTTGACGGGCTCGCGCGGTCGGTCGCCGTACATGTCACGACCCTGATGGAGGGGTGACGGCCGAGGCCCGGGTAAGTCGTGTCTGGACGCGCGTGCCTTACAATTCCGGCTGATACTCGCGCGCAGCCAACGAAGCGCCTCCTGCGGGCTCGTCCGCCGCGTTCTTTCCGTCCAGAATTTGATCCTTGGTTATCAATTTGTCCTTGACGCCGCGCATGATGATGTACGGCCTCAGGATCGGGTTCGAGATGCGATAGCGCAGGCGGAACGATTCTCCCACCCGCTGAAGAATGCGGCCTCGCCCCGGTTCGCTGAGATCCTTCAAGTGACGGGCGTAATTGAACGATTCGAATTCTCTGTTGGTGATCTTGGACAGCGGCGCCCTGACCGCGCCGGTCGTGAAAAAGCGAAGGTCGTCGACCTCCGCCAGCGCGCACGCAAGCAACACTTCCTTGTAGATGTGTCCCGGGCGCGGGCTTTGCACCGCGTCATTGTAGAGCGCCTTGATCGATTGCTGCCACTGATCGAGCGACCGGTTCATTCCCTGCTCGACATGCGAGCAAAAGATGGTCTTCCGGCCCGTCGCCAGCGCTGCGCGACAGGTATAGATGCACAGCAGATGGGCGATGTACGGCACCGCTTGCGAGAACAGCACCAGGTCTTCGCGCGCCGCGTCGTCGATTCCCATCGTCAATCGGGCGAGGCCCTTGTCGATGATGGTTCTGATCTCGTCATCGGACATTCTCGGCATCGGGATCTGGACCAGCGCCCGTTCGATCGATTGGTGCTCGCGGATCAACTCGTTGACCGAGTTGGCGACGCCGATGAGCAGAATGGTCGCGTTGACGGAATTGTCGGAGAGAGCCTTGATCGTGTCGGCCATGGTGGTGATGACTTCGGTGTTCTTGATCCGATCGAACTCATCGAAAATGACGATCAGCGAGGCCATCGTCGACAAGTCCTGCAGGGCGCGTCGCACGCTGTCGGGCGTCAACGCGTCATAGGCGGGCGCCGTGAGCGCGACCGGTTGTCGACTAGGAAATCCGAGCTGCGGCTGACGTTTCGACGCCTCGATGTCCTTGAGCGCCTTGGCCCATAGTGACGAATAGCTATCCGATATGTCGCAATTGGTCCGGGATATCACGAAGGACAGGCGGTTTGCGAGAAAGGCGGAAATCATGTTCGACAACGAGGTCTTGCCGACTCCGCGCTCGCCGTAGAGGATCGCGTGGCACCCGCGCTGCGAAACGGCGTCGATGATCTTCTCGACCTGCTCCGACCGTCCGGCGAACAGGTCTTTTTCATTGATCGGCGCGCCGGGCGTGAAGATCGATCCGGTCTGGAACGACAACCCCTGAAGGTCTGGCGGCATAGGAATTTTCTCTCCGAAAGCGCTATCCCTAACACACGGAAAGTATCAGGACCTTAACAAGCACGGCGTTCACACGTTAACGAGCGACGAACCGTTCGCTCATTCTCGCCGTTTGCATATTTTACTTGATCGTTGGGCCAGCAGCGAGTTTAGGAATAGACCAGTTCAAGGTCCAATGTCCACCCAAATCAGACTTGCTGCGGCCGGCGTTTGATTTTCACCGGCCGCGCTCGACGCGTCGCCTTACCCGTCGATCGGCTCCACCGCCGTGATCTCAATGCCGAAGCCGGAAAGCCCGACATAGGTGCGCGGATTATCCGTGCGCAGCCGGATCGAGGTCACGCCGAGGTCGCGCAGGATCTGGGCGCCGAGTCCGATCTCGCGCCATTGGGTCGCGCGCGCATCGTCGGAGGTTGTCGCCTGGGCGCCGCTCAGGTTCGCCGGCACCCCGGCCGCGCCGTCGCGCAGGTAGACGAGCGCCCCGCGTCCCTCCGCCTTGAAGCGGCTCAGCACCTTGGGGATTGCGCCGCCGCCGAAAATGTCGCTCAGGATATCGGCCCGATGGAGACGCGCGGGCACGTCGCGACCCTCGCCGATGTTTCCGTGCACGAAGGCGAAGTGCAGCACCGGGTCGAACGGCGTGCGATAGGCGTAGCCCTGAAGCTCGCCGATCGAGGTCATGATCGGAAAGCAGGCGACCCGCTCGACCAGCTTCTCGCGCGCCTGCCGATAGGCGATGAGATCGGCGACCGAGATCCGCCTGAGCCTGTTCCTGTCGGCGAAGGCCTCGATCTGCGGCCCGACCATCACGGTGCCGTCGTCGTTGGCGAGTTCGCAGATGACGGCGACCGGCGGCAAACCGGCAAGCTTGCAGAGGTCGACCGCCGCCTCGGTATGGCCGGAGCGCATCAGCACGCCTCCGTCCTTGGCGACCAGCGGGAAGACATGGCCCGGGCGGACGAAATCGCTCGCGCCCATGTTGCGATTGGCGAGCGCGCGCACCGTGTTGCACCGCTGCTCGGCCGATATGCCGGTGGTCAGTCCGTGGCGCACGTCGACCGAGACGGTGAACGCCGTGCCGAGCGGCGCGTCGTTGATCGCCACCATAGGGTTAAGGTTCAGCCGCCGCGCGTCGTCCCCGGTCAGCGGCGCGCAGACGATGCCGCAGCAGTTGCGGATGATGAAGGCCATCTTCTCGGTGGTGCAGAGCGAAGCGGCGACGATGAGGTCGCCCTCGTTCTCGCGGTCGTCGTCATCGGTGACAATGACGATCTCGCCATGGGCGAAAGCCTGGATGGCGTCGGCAACGGGATTCAGCATGTCGAGCCCCATCGGCGCCGGCGCGCCGGCGCTCAGAAAATCGTTTGGCGTCACCGCGCCCAGCGTCTCGGCGACGATCCGCTCGGCGGTCTCGCGCGAGAGCCACGAGCCGTGCTCGCGGCAGATCAAGGTCACCGCGCCGGCCGAGACGCCGATCCGGCGGGCGAAATCCGCTCGCGTCACGCTGTTCCGCTTAAGCCAGTCGCCGAGTTTCATGCTCGCTAGATAGTTGCGCTCCGTGCTTTGCGCAACTCAATAATTGGCGCGTGGTTGAGCGCAGTTCAATTCACCCGCACGAGCATCTTGCCGAAATTCTTCCCGTGCAGGAGGTCGACCAACGCCTGCGGCGCGCTCTCGAGCCCTTCGCGGATGGTTTCGCGCCAGGTCAGCGTCTCGGCGGCGACCAGACCGGCCAGTTCGCCGATCGCCTTCGGCCAGAGGTCCAGATGGTCCGAGACAATGAAGCCTTCCATCTTGAACCGCTTGACGAGGAAAAGCCGCATGTCGGGCAAAGCCGTGGGCGCGCCTTCGTAGGAGGCAATGAGTCCGCATACGGCGACGCGGGAAAAGTCGTTGAGCCGCCGCAGCGCCTGTTGGAACGGCTCGCCGCCGACGTTCTCGAACAGCCCGTCGACGCCGTTCGGCAGCGCGTCTTTCAGGTCCTCAGGAAAGCGCAGCGACTTGTGGTCGACGCAAACGTCATAGCCGAGGTCCCTAACGGCATGGGCGCATTTCTCGGGCCCGCCGGCGATCCCGACCGTCCGCGCGCCGGCGAGCTTCGCCAGTTGGCCGACCACCGAGCCGACCGCGCCGGTCGCCGCCGAAACGAGCACTGTTTCGTTCGGCTCCGGCGCGATGATCCGGTTGAGGCCATACCAGGCGGTCACGCCCGGCATGCCGACCGGCCCGAGATAGGCCTGGATTGGAACCGCCTTCGCGTCGACGACGCGAAGGTCGCGCCCGTCGCTGACCGAATAGCGTTGCCAGCCGCCCGCGCCGACGACCGCCTCGCCGGCCTTGAAGCGCGGGTTCATCGAGGCTTCGACGATTCCGACCGTGCCTCCGCCCATCACCGCGCCGACTTCCTGCGGCTTGGCGTAGGACTTCGCGTCGCTGAGGCGTCCGCGCATGTAGGGGTCGAGCGACAGGAATGTGTGCCGCACGAGCGCCTCGCCCGGCCCCGGCGTCGGAACCGGCGTCTCGACGATGCGGAAATTGGCGGGCGAAACCTTGTCGGCCGGACGGTGGTCGAGCAGGATCTGGGTGTTGGTCGGCATGGACGTCTCCTCCTAGCGCGTATGAGGAGCCTAGCTAGTGCCCATCCATAAACATATGTTTTTGTTGGCTGAAGTGGGTTGTATCGGTACCGAAGGGGGGGTGCGGGGGCCATTGGACCGCATTTGCCGTTGGCGAGGGCTTGCACGGCCTCGATGAGCGCAAGAGCTCAATGGGTGATGGAACCCGGCGATCAGCCAGGCTCGCGATGCCTTGGCGGACGGACAGAGTCAGGTCGATCTGAGCCGCGCAAAGAGGGCGAGGTTGTAGGCGGCGACTGAGGACCAGACGTAGGCTGTGAAGTGGTCGAGGCCACGCCAGAGACAGCGCGCCAGACCATAGGCGCGTTTCAAGCACGAGATGTCGGATTCTATGCCGGCCCGGAAGTTGCGCAGCTTGCGATAGACCCAGTTGCTTTTGACCATGTCCACGACGCGCAGGCCGGCTTTCTTGTGAAAGGCCACGTCGCGGACGCCGAGGGCCTTCGCCTGGGCGAGATTGTCGCGGCTTGCGAAACCGCCATCGGCGGCGGTCTGTCGGGGCGCCCCGCCATAGAACGCGACGTGGCGGTTGAGCATAGGCAAGAACCGTTCGCTGTCCGCCGGATTGCCGGCTTCGATCACCAGGTCGAGGATCAAGCCGCTTCGGCCGGTGGTCAGGTTGAGCTTGTGACCATATTGAACGTCGCGGGCGCCCTTGACGATGATGTCGGCGTGCGGCTCGAACAGGCTGACGATCTTCTCGTTGGCGGCGACCGCCTCGCCATGAAGAACGCGACGCTCGGTCTGCGCGATGATCCGCTCGACCAGCGGACGATAGTGCCGGAACTCGGCCTGCCACAGCGCGGCGGCCATTGGATCCGCCGCTCGCCATAGCTGCGCGGCGGCCAGATCGGCGTAGGCCAGGGTCGAGCGGGCCAACGCAATCAATTCGCGATAATGCCGGATCCGTTTCAGTCGATCGCGGGCGTATTCGATCGCGCGCGCCCGCTTCTTCGCCGCGCGCCGATGGTTGCGCCACTCGAGACCGCCTACCACGGCGTCAGCCGTCTTCAACAGCCGTACCAGCACGTGGACTGCGTCCCAGAGAAGGCTGCTGTCGCTGGGCTCATGCATGAGCGCGGCGGTGACCGTGCTGTCGAGCCGCACGACCTTGCCGGTCTCGACTTTCTCCTGACGGGCGCTGATGAGCAGGATGCGATTGATCGCTTCCCACGTCTCGGCCCGGATGGCGCTGATTGTCCTGTGCAGCCCCGACTTCTTCGGCGTCCACGACAGCGGCAACCGCGCAAAGGCGCGAAACGAGGCCGAGTCTTCCAGATGAAACGCCAGCTCCTCATAGCTCAGCTGGCGATGCTGCTTGAGAAGCGCGCAGCGCAAGACCAACTCGGCCGGCAGACCCTCTCGCCCGGTCTCCTTGACGCCGTGTCGGCGCAAATCCTCGGCCGCAAGCGCGCTGAGTTCGCGATGCTCGTCCAGCCACTGCGACATCGCTTTCAGCTCGCGGCCGATCTCGTGATCGGCAAAGAGATCGAATAGGCTGGCCTGGACGGTGCGTTCTTGACGCATTGTCGGCTCCGGCGGTGACGGTTTTGCTTTTGGAATCAGTGGCTTGATCCCAAAGCATAGCCGAAACCGCCGGGCCTCGCACTCGCCAAAATGGCAATTCAACAAATAACTTCAAGAGCTTACCGTTTATGGATGGGCACTAGCTAGGGCGCGGACTCGTCAATGCGCAACCATACCTCAATCGATGAGACCAGGGCGTTGGCCGCAAGCCGGTCCTGGCATGTCGGCACGCGGCGATAATGCTTGATCCTGTTGAAGAGCCGCTTGGGCAAGTTGCGGGCTGATCTTGCTTCCGCTTTCGCGGAGCACCAGCCGACGCGAGCCGCAGAACTCGGTTGGACGCCTCTCGGTCGAAACGGCCGAGAGCGCACTCATGTGCTAGCATGCTGGTCTCGGAGCCATCAAAAGGACGGCGGCGACGGCAATGCTGGAAACGGACAAGGTGTTCGCCGGCTCGGTTCCGGAAAACTACGACCGCTATATGACGCCGTTGATTTTCGAGCCGTTCGCCGCAGATCTTGCGCAACGAGCGGCGTCCTTGTCGCCAAGCGCCGTTTTGGAAACCGCCGCGGGCACCGGGGTTGTCACCCGCGCATTGGCGGCAAAACTGTCCCCCGGCGCAAGCTATATCGTAACCGACCTCAACCAGCCGATGCTCGACTACGCCGGTTCGCGACAAGCTCCCGACAGTCGCATCAAATGGCGCCAAGCGGATGCTCTGGCGCTGCCGTTTGAAAATGCGGCCTTCGATCTCGTTTGCTGTCAGTTCGGCGCGATGTTCTTTCCCGACCGCTCATCTGCCTACCGCGAAGCAAAGCAAGTCCTGAAGCGCGGAGGACATTTTTTATTCAACGTATGGGATCGCATCGAGGAGAACGTATTTGCGGATGATGTGACGAATGCTCTCGCAAATATCTTTCCAAATGATCCGCCGCGCTTTCTCGCGCGTACGCCGCACGGCTACCACGACACGGCGCTGATCCGCAGCGAGCTTAAGGACGCAGGCTTCTCCCATGTGGCGATCGAGACGAGAGCCGAACAAAGCCGTGCATCCTCGCCGCGCCTTCCGGCCGTTGCTTATTGTCAGGGAACTCCTCTCCGCAACGAAATCGAGGCCAGAGACGCTGGAAAACTCGAAGCTGCAACCGACTACGCCGCATCCGCGATTGCGGATAAACATGGCGGCGGCGAGGTTGCCGCCAAAATACAGGCGCACATAATCGTGGCTGTGGTCTAGCAGCCTGTCGGACTGAGTCCTTGCAGCTGGTCTTTGAAACCGGCCTACCCGCGTTGCGGCGGCGGTCGGCGCCCTGTTGAGCTTTGTGGGCGTTGCGATTGAGTCTGTTGGATCGGCGATGGAGCTGGATCTTCTCTGCGCCGGGGCGCCCCGCCTTCAATAGGCGGGGGCGAGGGCGAACATTCGCTTCATGTTCCAGGCCATGGTCACGAGGCTCCACTCGCCGCGCACTTTTTCGAGCCCGCGCAGTGAAAATTGACGGAACCCGAGCACGGATTTGATGATGCCGAACACCGGTTCGGGGGTCTGTTTGCGCAGGGCGTAGAGCGCCCGGCCTCGAGGCGTCTTCAAACGATGCGCCATCGCCTCGACCGGCGTCGGATTGTCCGGCGCGGCCGGCGCCGGCTCGAAGCGCTCGGCCAAAGGCGGATGGTGCGGCTGGCGGCCCATCGCGATCGCCGGTTCAATTCCCGCCTCTTCGCAAGCCTCGACATTGCCCGCGCTGAAATAGCCGGTGTCCGCCAGCAGAGTTTCGGCCTCGCCCAAGGCCTCGGGCAAAGCGCCGATCTTGCCCAGCATCGGCTCGACCTGGTTCTTGTCGTTGGGCGCCTGGACCACCTCGGTCGCCACCACCAGCAGGCTGCCGACGGCGACCGCCGCCTGCGCGTTGTAGCATTGATCGAAGCCGCCGCCGGCCACCGGCATGATGCGCAAGTCTTCATCGGTCAGATTGACCTGATCGCTCGGCAGCGGCCCCTCGGGCGGCGGCTGCGGCGCCTTGCCGCCCGGCTTCTTGCCCGTCGCCGCCGTCTTGGCCGCGCGCGCCGCCATTTTGGCTTCATGTTCCGCCAATTCGCGCGCGTGGCGCTCCCTGGCGCGCGCCTCGATCTTGGCGCGCGCCTCGGCGATCTTGCCCAGACGCTCCTCGCGCCGCGCCAGTTCGTCGGGAATCGACATGCCGTCGGGAAGGTCCGCCGCGTCCGCCGCCTCGGCCTTGGCCATCAAATCGGCGACCTCGCCCTTCAGTTGCGCCTCGATCTTGCCCGCATGCTCATAGGAAAGCGCGCTGTGCCGGCTGGCGTTGGCGTAAATCTTCGTCCCGTCGAGGCCGATGGTTCCCATCTTCAGCACGCCCATCTCGCGCGCAAGCAGCAACACTTGGACGAACAGCCCCTCGATCGGTTTGAGAAAACGCCGGCGAAACGTCGCCAGCGTGTCGTGGTCGGGATGATCGTTGGCCGCGATGAAACGAAACGCCACCGAGTCATACGTCGCCCGCTCCAGCTTGCGGCTCGAAAACACCCCCGTCGCGTAGCCGTAAACAAGAAGACCCACCAACACCCTGGGATGGTAGGACGCCGAACCCGAGCCGCGATACTCGCCACTCATCGCGCGAAGGTCGAGCCCGTCGATCACTTCAACCACAAAGCGCGCCAAATGCTTCTCTGGCAGCCACTCGTCCACCGAAGGCGGCAGAAGATAACCCGTCTGCCGATCAATCGTGCGGAAATTGCTCATGCGCAGGCTCAAGGCGAATCAATGCCGCAATTCTAACTCGCCAAATCTCGCCTGTCCCTTCCAAACCGCCAACGTCCCGCTAAGTCCGACAGGCTGCTAGGGGTTGGAATATCCCGTTCCGGCGCTTGGCGACCTTCGGGTCCTCGCGCCAAGCCCAAGCAGGTCTACGGCCGCTCGATCTGCCCATAGCGGGTTATCGCCCACAGGCAGCCGACGCCGGCGAGCAGCGAAACCAGATAGAGGAGGAGAACCGAACTCCAGCTCGCCGCGGCGCGCGCCTGCATTCCGAATCCCTGCTTGAGACATTCCGGGCGGAGCGCCGGCAAACGAGCGCCGGCGCCCCGGGCGACACTCCGCTACGCAGGCGAAGAGAGTCGTGGACGACCTTTTACACGGAGAGCTGAAGATCGAAAATGGCGAGCCGCCGGCAGTGTCTCCAGACATTGCCGCGCCGCCTAGCGGCGCTATTGAACCGCCGCCGCCGTCACCAGCACGAAGCCGCGGGTCTTGTCGCCATTTGCGGCGTCGGGGGTGTTCATGGCGGCGAAGATGTCGGCCGTCTTGACCCAGACCGGCGGGTATTTGTAGCGCGCGACATCGAGGATGAGGAAGCGGTCGGCTTTGCCGTCGTAAGCCGCGAGCGGCGAGATATGACCGCCGATCTCCTCGCCGATCGCCTTGCGCAGGTAGTTGACGATCACGAAATGGCCGGGCTCGCCGAGATAGCTCATCGCCAACTCACGGAATTCATCGACCGAACTGTCCGAGGCGTGATGGACTTCCGCCTTGACCGGCTCTGTGGCGAGGATGCCGCCGATCTGATCGAGCGTCATGCCCTGCCGCGCCAGCGTGTCTCGCGGAAGAACGGCGTCCGTTTGTTCGTTGAGCACGTTGTCCTGGGTGAACGTGCGGTAGGGCGTATATTCGGGAACCGCGGGCGCCGGGACGCCGAGCGCGTTCAAGACCATCACGATCGAGGCGACGCCGCAATAGGCCTGGGTCTTCTGGGTCAGGAAGTTGCTGGCGAGCGGGAAATAGGCCTCCCGCGCATCGCTCTCGGCAAAATAGACCTCGCCGTCATGAGTGCTGAAGCCGGACAGGTTTTGCGGCAGCGGCAGGGTATCGCCATTCGCGCCGGCGACCGAGAGTAAGACGACGAACGTCGCCCACGCGATAAGCATCTTCGACATCAACTCTCACCCGCCGACCTGCTCGGCCAAGCCAAAGATTGGCCCAACGACCCTCGATCGGCAACCCCTCGGCGCGGGGCCTGGATGTTGATGGCCTCGGCCGACGCCGGGCAGCCGATTGACTTTGAGCGGCCCGGAGTGGATCGAAAGGGCGGGAGAGGATGGCAAGAATGCTTCCTGGGTTGAACTCGCTCTGGATCGGCGACGAGCTTGGCTACATCGAAAAGCTCACCCTGGCCTCGGCGCTGTCCGTCGGTCACTCATTCGCGCTTTATTCGTATACGCCCGGGAAGCTTCGCGGAGTTCCGGGCGGGGTCGAGGTTCGTGACGCGAATGAAGTGGTTCCGTATCAGGAGCTGGCGCATTATTTTGACGGCGGTTCGGCCGCGCTCGGCACGGATTTCTTTCGCTACGCCATGCAGGCGAAGGGACTGGGCGCTTGGGTCGATCTCGATCTCTATTTCATCCGGCCGATCGACTTCGAGGACGACTATCTCTTCGGATGGGAGCACCGGACCTCGATCAACGGCGCCGTTTTGCGGCTCCCCGCAAACTCCGACATGGTTCGCGAACTGTGCGAGATCCCGCAGGTGAACTGGCGGCCGCCTTTCTACGGGCCGAGAAAGACCGCCATCTTCTACTGGAGGAGGCTGACCGAGGGCGACCTCCGACCTGAGAACTACC
Organism: uncultured Alphaproteobacteria bacterium; assembly: GCA_963765375.1. Taxonomy (GTDB): domain Bacteria; phylum Pseudomonadota; class Alphaproteobacteria; order Rhizobiales; family Beijerinckiaceae; genus Roseiarcus. The sequence goes on from CAVXVZ010000003.1 coordinate 385,233, forward strand.
GGTGGGGCACATTCGGACCCATGTTCCTGACCTATCTGGCGCGGAAGTACGGCGTTGCGAAACGGGCTAAGAAACGCTCGGTCTTCTATCCGGTCACGCATCACAACTGGAAGGTGCTGTGCGGCCCGCCGGAACTCGTCAAAGCCCAGCTGACCGGGGAAACGAGGACAGTCCACCTTTGGCGCTCGGTATTGACGCGGAAAACGGGAGCCTCGCCTCCGCGCGGGTCCTACCTTGAGGCGCTCTGTCATGCTCACGGCTTGACGGTGACGGACCCGATCGGGGACGAGGGGCGGAATCGCGAACATCCCGCATCAGCCGCCGGCCTCTCTCGAGCGTAGAGCTCCTTGCTGTTGGCTTGACGCGGCCGAAGCCGAACGGTTCGGACGACAATCTCTTGCGGATAATCAGAACAGAGGGTATGCTGCCGGCATGAACAATCCTGCCCTTGCCTTGCGCCAAGACCGCCCTGGGCCGCGGTCCGTCGGCTCGCGCGGCGGGAAAAATTTCCCCCGCGTCAATGCCACGCAACCCCTTGAAAAGTCTCGATTCCGCCGAGAGAATCCAAGGGAATCCAAGACAATCCCACCCTCCTGACCCGGGGCTTCTGCGGGTCTAGGGCAGCGCGCCAAGAAAACCCAAACGGCGCGACCGGGCCGGCGCCGCGGCCCGCTGACGACAAGGAGCCGGATCGAACTCGATTTCACATGCAAAGGCGGTCTCTCGGAGCTTGTTTCTCGTCACAGCGTCCCGAGAAGCTTGTTGAGAGGCCCCTTGTCGCGCGCCGCGGGGACCGGGTTCGGGATCGAAGCTGGCGGGATCGGCGCCCGGTCGGCGGCCGGGTCAGGCGCGCCGCGCGGAACCGAGGCCGGCGCGGCGGTTTGGGATCCGGGGCCTGGCTGCGAGGCAACGCCGCCCCGGCCGCCGGTGAGCGGCGTCGGCGCCTGGGCTCCGGTAAGATCGAGCGGCGGCAGCAGCGGCGCGTCGGGGTTGGGCGCATCGGCGTTGCGCCAGGTTCCGAGCGGCAGGCCGGCGACCGGCACGCCCTCGTGCGCCGCCCGCATGAACCGGCTCCAGATATCGACCGGCAGATTGCCGCCTGAGACTTTCTTCGTCGGCGAGCCGTCGTCGTTGCCGAGCCAGACGCCGGCGACCAGATAGCTCGTGTAGCCGACGAACCAGGCGTCGCGCCAATCCTGGCTGGTCCCGGTCTTGCCGGCGGCCTGCCAGCCCGGCAGCTCGGCCTTGCGGGCAGTGCCGGTGAGCAGGGTCTCCTGCATCATCTGGTTCATCATCGCCACATATTGCGGGTCGATGACCCGGCCGAAACTGGCGTTGCGCCGCGCGTAGAGCTGCTTGCCGCCGGCGGTCCGCACCCGCGAGATCACATGCGGCTGGACGCCGATGCCGCCGTTGGCGAAGGCCGCATAAGTGGAAACCATCTCGAGCGGCGTGACTTCGGAAGACCCGAGCGCGATCGAAGGGACAGGATCGAGATCGGACGTTATGCCGAGCCGGTGGGCGACGGCGACCACCGCCTTCGGTCCGACTTCGAGGCCCAAACGCACCGCAACAGTGTTGAGCGAGAGCGCGAGCGCCTTGGTCAGCGTCACGGGTCCGAAATATTCGCGGGAGTAGTTCTCCGGATTCCATCCCTTGACCGATATCGGCCCGTCTTCGCGGATGGTGTCCGGCGTCAGGCCCTTCTCCAGCGCCGCCAGATAGACGAACGGCTTGAACGACGAGCCGGGCTGGCGCTTGGCCGCGACCGCGCGGTTGAACTGGCTGTCGGCGTAATTGCGTCCGCCGACCATCGCCTTGACCGCGCCCGCGGGATCGAGCGCCACGAGCGCCCCCTGCTCGACCCCGAATTTCAAGCCCTTGGCGTTGAGCTCGTCGGTCAGCGCGCGCTCGGCCTCCGCCTGCATCCTGGGATCGATCGTGGTCGTCACCACGATGTCGTCGTCGATCGCGCCGACCGTGTCGTCGAGCGCGTCCATGACATAGTCGGCGACGTAGTTGATCGAGCCTGCGCCCTTGTCGTGGATCACCTGCGCCGGGTTGGCGAGCGCCGACTTGGCCATCGCCTCGGTGATGTGGCCTTGCTCGGCCATCGCGGTGATGACCTCGGCCGCGCGCTCGTTGGCGCCCGCGAGGTTGCGGTTGGGCGCGAGCCTGGTCGGCGACTTCATGAGCCCCGCGAGCAGCGCGGCTTCCGGCAGGGTCACGAAGCGGGCGCTCTTGCCGAAATATTTCTGCGCCGCCGCCTCGACCCCATAGGCGCCCGAACCGAAATAGACGCGGTTGAGATAGAGCTCGAGGATCTGATCCTTCGAATACCGGCGCTCGAGCCACAGCGCCAGGATCGCCTCCTGGATCTTGCGCGACAGCGTGCGCTCCTGGGTCAGGAACAGGTTCTTCGCCAGCTGCTGGGTCAGCGTCGAGCCGCCCTCGATGTTCCTCCTGCCGATCGCGTCGCGCATGAGCGCGCGCGAGACGCCGAGGGGATCGATGCCGATATGGTCGTAGAACCGCCGATCCTCGATCGCCACGAAAGCCTTCGGCAGGTAGGGCGGCAAGTCGATCAGCCGGATGGCGGGGCCGCCGGTGTCGCCGCGGTTGGCGATGAGCGAGCCGTCGTCAGCCAGGATCGCGATGTTCGGCGGCCGCTTGGGCACCGCGAGCTGATCGATCGGCGGCAATTGGCTCGCGTAGTAGACGACCAGCGCGGCCGTGGAGATCAAGCCCCAGACCCCGAGCACGACGCTCCAATAGACGAAGCGTCCAAGCAAGGAGCGGCGTTTCCGGCCGGCCCGCGCAGCCGGCCGCGATGCGGATTTCTTGGTTCGGCGGGGGCTTGGCGGGCGGTCGGCGGGGTCGGCGCGAAGGTCGTCCGAAGCGCTCTCGCCGCCCCAATCGAGGCGCGGCTCGATCCGCTTACGGGTTTTCTTAGCCCCTCGGCCGAACATCGCTGATCCCGCTCGCGGCGACTCCGATGAGGAGCCTCGGGCGACACGCGCCCCGCCGGGTCCAGGAAGGTAAGCCCGGCGGTTTAAGGGCCGGTAAAGCTTGCGCCAGAATTGACGAAATGGCGAAAATCGCTGAGGAGACGGGTTTCGATCGACTTCTGCGCCCTTGCGCCGGCGGACACGCCTTGGCAGAGTCCGCGGCCCGTATGCGGGGCGGGCCAGGCGGGATACCTCGGGATTTCATGCGATGAAGGTCACCATCGAGCGTTCGGTCCTGCTTAAGGCGCTTGGGCACGTCCATCGCATCGTCGAGCGGCGCAACACCATTCCGATCCTCGCCAATGTGCTGCTCGAGGCTGGGGACGGCCGATTGTCGCTGAAGAGCACCGACCTCGACCTCGAGGCGTCCGAGTCGGTTCCAGCCGACGTCGCCCAGAACGGCGCGACCACCATTCCGGCGCACGTCATCTACGACATCGTGCGCAAGCTGCCGGAGGGCGCGCAGGCGAGCCTCGAGACCGCCGGCGACGCGGGCCAACTGGTCCTGCGCTCCGGCCGCTCGCGCTTCGCCCTTCAGGCCCTGCCGGCGTCCGACTTCCCCGATCTGACTTCCGGCGAGTTCTCGCACCGCTTCGCGCTTCCCGCGGTCGAGCTCAAGCGGCTGATCGAGAACACCCAGTTCGCGATCTCGACCGAGGAGACGCGCTACTATCTCAACGGTATTTTCCTCCACACCGTCGACGTCGAGGGCAAGCCGATGCTGCGCGCGGTCGCGACCGACGGCCATCGGCTGGCGCGGGTCGAGACGCCGGCGCCGGAAGGGTCGGTCGGCATGCCCGGCGTCATCGCCCCGCGCAAGGCGGTGAGCGAAGTGCAGAAGCTGCTTGAGGACATGACGCAGGACGTGGCGATCGAGATTTCGACCGCCAAGGCGCGCTTCCGGTTCGGCGACGTCGTGCTGACGACCAAATTGATCGACGGCACCTTCCCCGACTACGCGCGCGTCATCCCAACCGGCAACGACAAGCGTCTCGTCGTCGACAAGGAGCCGTTCGAGAAGGCGGTCGACCGGGTGTCGACCCTCTCGTCCGAGCGCGGCCGGGCGATCAAGCTCGCGATCGCCGAGGGCAAGATGACGCTCTCGGTCAACAATCCCGATTCGGGCTCGGCGAGCGAGGAGATCGAGGCCGACTACGATTCGGCGCCGATCGACATCGGCTTCAACGCCCGCTACCTGCTCGACATCGTCGGCCAGCTCTCGTCCGACACCGCGCTGATCCGCCTCGCCGATCCCGGCTCGCCGACCTTGATCCAGGATCGCGACGGGGCGGCGGCGCTCTACGTGCTGATGCCGCTCAGGGTGTGACGGAAGATGGGACGGCTGACATCGACTTGCGTCGAGCGAGCGTCAGGTTCGGCGGGAACGCCGCGCCTCCCGAACGACGGCCTTTGGCCCCTATGGCGCAAAGCGCCGCTAAATTTGCCTTCGGTGACAGCTGAATTGAAAGCGCTGGGTCGAACCGCGGGGAGTCCTGTGTTCATGTCGGCGCGTATCAATAAGGGTAAACCCCTCGCCTAGCAGCCTGTCGGACTGAGTCCTTGCAGCTGGTCTTTGAAACCGGCCTACCCGCGTTGCGGCGGCGGTCGGCGCCCTGTTGAGCTTTGTGGGCGTTGCGATTGAGTTTGTTGGATCGGCGATGGAGCTGGATCTTCTCTGCGCCGGGGCGCCCCGCCTTCAATAGGCGGGGGCGAGGGCGAACATTCGCTTCATGTTCCAGGCCATGGTCACGAGGCTCCACTCGCCGCGCACTTTTTCGAGCCCGCGCAGTGAAAATTGACGGAACCCGAGCACGGATTTGATGATGCCGAACACCGGTTCGGGGGTCTGTTTGCGCAGGGCGTAGAGCGCCCGGCCTCGAGGCGTCTTCAAACGATGCGCCATCGCCTCGACCGGCGTCGGATTGTCCGGCGCGGCCGGCGCCGGCTCGAAGCGCTCGGCCAAAGGCGGATGGTGCGGCTGGCGGCCCATCGCGATCGCCGGTTCGATTCCCGCCTCTTCGCAAGCCTCGACATTGCCCGCGCTGAAATAGCCGGTGTCCGCCAGCAGAGTTTCGGCCTCGCCCAAGGCCTCGGGCAAAGCGCCGATCTTGCCCAGCATCGGCTCGACCTGGTTCTTGTCGTTGGGCGCCTGGACCACCTCGGTCGCCACCACCAGCAGGCTGCCGACGGCGACCGCCGCCTGCGCGTTGTAGCATTGATCGAAGCCGCCGCCGGCCACCGGCATGATGCGCGAGTCTTCATCGGTCAGATTGACCTGATCGCTCGGCAGCGGCCCCTCGGGCGGCGGCTGCGGCGCCTTGCCGCCCGGCTTCTTGCCCGTCGCCGCCGTCTTGGCCGCGCGCGCCGCCATTTTGGCTTCATGTTCCGCCAATTCGCGCGCGTGGCGCTCCCTGGCGCGCGCCTCGATCTTGGCGCGCGCCTCGGCGATCTTGCCCAGACGCTCCTCGCGCCGCGCCAGTTCGTCGGGAATCGACATGCCGTCGGGAAGGTCCGCCAAGTCCGCCGCCTCGGCCTTGGCCATCAAATCGGCGACCTCGCCCTTCAGTTGCGCCTCGATCTTGCCCGCATGCTCATAGGAAAGCGCGCTGTGCCGGCTGGCGTTGGCGTGAATCTTCGTCCCGTCGAGGCCGATGGTTCCCATCTTCAGCACGCCCATCTCGCGCGCAAGCAGCAACACTTGGACGAACAGCCCCTCGATCGGTTTGAGAAAACGCCGGCGAAACGTCGCCAGCGTGTCGTGGTCGGGATGATCGTTGGCCGCGATGAAACGAAACGCCACCGAGTCATACGTCGCCCGCTCCAGCTTGCGGCTCGAAAACACCCCCGTCGCGTAGCCGTAAACAAGAAGACCCACCAACACCCTGGGATGGTAGGACGCCGAACCCGAGCCGCGATACTCGCCACTCATCGCGCGAAGGTCGAGCCCGTCGATCACTTCAACCACAAAGCGCGCCAAATGCTTCTCTGGCAGCCACTCGTCCACCGAAGGCGGCAGAAGATAACCCGTCTGCCGATCAATCGTGCGGAAATTGCTCATGCGCAGGCTCAAGGCGAATCAATGCCGCAATTCTAACTCGCCAAATCTCGCCTGTCCCTTCCAAACCGCCAACGTCCCGCTAAGTCCGACAGGCTGCTAGGACATCGCCTAACCCAACGGCATCGTATCGCGCCACAGGCAACCCGCTGCACGTCTCGGGTCCATCGAGCGCGAAAGTCCCGATGATGACATGACCGTTGTTGCGAAGCGCCCGCCGTAACCTCGCAACGTAGGCGACCCGGTCGCCCTCGTCGGTCAAGAAATGGAACGCCGCCCGATCGTGCCAAATGTCGTAGGTCCGGGTCGGCTCCCACGTCGTGGCGTCGGCGATAAGCCAATGCACGCGACGCGCCTTCTCGCCAATCCGATTCTGCGCGGCGGAAAGAGCCGCCCCCGACAGGTCGAGCACCGTCACGTCCGTATAGCCTCGCGAAACCAGCGTATCCACAAGGCGCGATGCGCCGCCGCCGATATCGATTATCGCCGAACCTGAAGCGGCGCCGGCAAACTCGATGAGCTCCAAGGACGGCTCGGGACTTTCTTGGAACCAGCTGACCTCGCCCTCTCCCTTTGTCGTGTAGACGTTTTCCCAATGGGCCTGACGGTCCGCCGTGTTCATGCGTAACCTCCTCCCGATATATCCATAGTCAGGCATCACGGGGATTCGTCCAATATGGTAACGCCGCCCATTCTCGCCAACAAGCTCACGTCCGCCGCGTCGGTGTTCACACCTGCGGCGCTACTGCGCGAAGCGCGGCGGCAAAAGGGCTTGGCAGATGTCAAAGCGCCTCCGGTCTGCATTCTCGATCCCGATGGAGACTTGATCCGGCGATTACGGCAGACGGGAGCAACGGCCCCCTTGGCCGATTGGCCCTGTTACCATACCGAACTGGACACTTTCGACCTCGGCCCCCGTCGGGTCGGGATCATTGGTCGCGTGGTCGGCGCATCTTTCGCTGTCCTTGTCGCCGAAGAACTATTCGCCTGCGGCTGCCGCTTGCTCATAAGCGTGACTTCGGCAGGCCAAATTACCCCGTCGGGGCCTCCACCTTATTTCGTTGTTATCGACCGCGCCTTGCGCGATGAAGGCACGAGCTATCATTACGCGCCGCCGTCAGAATTTTCCGAAGCTGACCGCGACATTGTCAAGGTCGCGGCGAACGCGCTGGAAAACGCGAAACTAAATGGTGTCGTCGGCGCAAGTTGGACAACGGATGCCCCCTTCCGTGAAACCGCCGAAGCCATCAATGCGGCGCGGCGCAAAGGCGTTCTCGCCGTCGAAATGGAGGCAGCGGCTCTCTACGCCTTCGCTCGGGCGGCAGGCGTTCACGTCCTCTGTCTTGCGCACGTCACGAACACAATGGGGCAAGCCGGCGACGACTTCGAGAAAGGCGAGGCGGACGGAACGAAGGACGCTCTCGCCGTCCTGGAAACCGTGGTAGGCGCGCTCGCCGCCTCGTACCTGAGGTAGCCGCCCGCTTCCGGGCGGGTCTAGCGTCAGACCTTTGATGAATATGGCTGCCTCGTTCCCTCGATCAAAATCGCCCGGAAATCGTCGACGTTGGTCAGCGTAGGCCCGGTGACGACGAGGTCGCCAAGCGCGGCGAAGAGGGAATAGGAATCGTTATCGTCGAGGCAGGCCCGCGCGTCGAGCCCTTTCGCCCGGGCGCGGGCGAGCGTGTCGGGCGCGACGATCGCGCCGGCGTTGTCCTCGCCGCCGTCGATGCCGTCGGTGTCGGCGGCGAGCGCATAGACGGCCGGAGCGCCGTCGAGCGCGATCGCAAGCGAGAGCGCGAACTCGCTGTTGCGGCCGCCGCGGCCTTTGCCGCGGATCGTCACCGTCGTCTCGCCGCCGGAGAGGAGAACGCAGGGCGGCCGCACGGGCTCGCCGTGCCGCGCGGCCGAGAGCGCGACGCCCGCATGGACGATCGCGCATTCGCGCGCCTCGCCCTCGATGGCGTCGCCGAGAATGAGGGGAGAGAAGCCCGCCTCGCGTGCTTTGGCGGCGGCGGCGAGGAGCGAGCCGCGCGGCGTTGCGACGAGGCGATTCTCGACCCCAGCGAGCCGCGGGTCGCCGGGCTTCGGCGTCTCGTTCAAGGGATCGGCGAGATGGGCGGCGACGCGCGCCGGGACGTCGATTCCATATCGCGCCAGCACCTCGCGCGCCTGCGCCAGCGTCGTCGTATCCGCGACCGTCGGCCCGGATGCGATCACCGACAGGTCGTCGCCGGGCACGTCGGAGATGATGAGGGTCGCGACCCGCGCCGGCGCGGCGGCGATCGCGAGCCTTCCGCCCTTGATCGCCGAGAGATGCTTGCGCAAAGCATTCATCTCGTCGATGCGCGCGCCGCTGTTCAAGAGCGCGCGGGTGACCGCCTGCTTGTCGGCGAGCGTGACGTCGCCGGCCGGCAGCGTGAGCAGCGCCGACCCGCCGCCGGAAATGAGCGCGAGCACGAGATCGTCGCTGGTGAGGCCATGCATCATCGCCAGGATTTCGGCTGCGCCCGCCATCCCGGCGGCGTCGGGGTTCGGATGCCCGGCCTCGACGACGCGAATCCGCGTCGTCGGCGCGCCATGGCCGACGCGGGTGACGACCAGCCCTTCGAGCGGGCCCCGCCAATGCTTCTCGACCGCCGCGGCCATCGACGCCGCCGCCTTGCCGGCGCCGACGACGATCGTTCGTCCCTTCGGCGGCTTGGGCAAGTGCGCCGGCACGATCAGCGCCGGATCGGCGGCCGCCACAGCGGCGTCGAACAGCGAACGCAACAAGGCGCGGGGACCGGACGCCGTCATGGCGGCGCCGCTTCGATCTCCGCAAGCCCGCGCCCGCCCGTCCAAACCTCCGCCACCTGAAGGTCGTCGGTCAGATGGACGAGATCGGCGCCGGAGCCGGGCTTGATCCGGCCCATCCGGTCGTCCACGCCCAAAAGTCGAGCCGGGGTCAGCGTCGCCATCATCAGCGCCTCGGCGAGCGGAATCTCGAGCGTGCGCACGACATACTCGACCGCGTCGCGCATCGTGATCGCCGCGCCGGCGAGCGTGCCGTCCTCGGCGACGAGCTTGTGCCCAACGCGCCTCATCCGCCGCCCCTGCAGTTCGAACACCTCCGGGCCGCCGGCTGCGGGGGGCATGGCGTCGGAGACGAGGGCGACGCCGCGTGCGCCCTTGGCGGCGATCGCCGCGCGATAGGCGGCGGGGTGGGCGTGCTCGCCGTCGGCGATGAGGCCGCAGACGATGCGCGGATCGGCGAGCGCCGCGCCGACGACCCCCGGCGCGCGCGAGGCGAGCTGGCTCATCGCATTATAGAGATGGGTCACCGCGCTCGCGCCGGCGCCGAAGACGCTTCCCGCTTCCTCGGCGCTGGCGTCCGAGTGGCCGAGGCTGACGACGATTCCCGCCTTCGCCAGGCGCGCGATCCGCTCGAGCGGGACCGAGGCCGGGGCAAGCGTGACCGCCATGACGCCCGCGCGCATGCCGATCAGCGCGTCGGCGTCCTCTTGCTTCATCGGGCGAATGAATTGCGCCGGATGCACGCCCTTGCGCTTAGGATCAATGAATGGCCCTTCGACATGGACTCCGAGCGCGCCGGGTACGCGCTTCTGCGCCTCGCGCGCCGCCGCCAGCGCCTGCGTCAGCACCCGCGGCGCATCGGTCACGACCGTCGGCAAAAACCCGGTGACGCCGGCGCGCCGATGCGCGGCGGCGATCGCAGCGATCCCCTCCACGGTCGGCTCCGCGTTGAACAGAACGCCGCCGCCGCCGTTGATCTGCCAATCGATGAAGCCGGGGGCGAGTATTCCGCCGCCGAGGTCGTGCTGCTCGCCGCCGCGGGGGCGGTCGTCGAAGCGGGTGAGCGCCTGGATCGAATCGCCTTCGATCACGAGCGCGAGGTCGTCGTGCAGCCGTTCGCCGTCAAAGATGCGCGCGCCGGCGAGCACTTTCATTGCGCGGCTTCCCTCTGCGCCGCGATGACTCCGCCGACCATGAGGATCGCGCCGTCGGTCGCGTCGTGCAGCGGAGGCGAGAGCAGCGCCGCGACCTCGGGCTCGAGATAGCGCCGCAAGGCTTCGCCCGCGCCGCCGACCAGCGCGACCCGCTCCGCCCCGAGCGCGACCGCGCCGCGCGCCAGAGCGCCGATCGCGCGCGCCGCCCGAGCGGCGATGTCGAGCGCGATCCGGTCGCCCTCGGCGGCGCGGCTGAAGACGCCGGGCGCGAAAGCGCCGAAATCACCGGGCTTCGCGTCCCGCGCCCAGCGCATCATGGCGACTGCGTCGCCGTCGAAGCGAGCGATGATGTCGCCGGTGAGCGCGCTCGCCGGCCCGAGGCGGTCGAAGGCGCGCATCGCCGCGCGCAGCGCCTCGAGGCCGATGTGCGCGCCCGCCCCGCCGTCGCCGAGCGTGAAGCCGCGTCCGCCGATGATGGTTTCCTTTCCCCTCACCCGGGCGATCGCGGCCGATCCGGTGCCGGCGATCACCAGTCCGCCGTCGGCGCCGGCATGGGCGCCGATGCATGCGGTCACAGCGTCGTTCGCCGCCCGCATGAGCCGATAACCCGGAAAGGCCTCGACGACCCGCGCCGCGTCGGTTGGGTCCTCGATTCCCGCAAGGCCCAAGCCGATCGCGATCCGCGCCCGGTCGGCGTCCGCGAGCCCAGCCTTGCCTATGGCCTCGCCGACGACCGCGCGCAATGCCGCGATCGCGGCGGCGAAATCGACGTGGATGTTTGCCGCCGCCCCGCTTGCCTCCACGAGCGCTTTGCCATCGGCGTCGCGCACCCGTGCGCGGCAGCGGGTCGCGCCGCCGTCGATCCCGAGCGCCAGAGGAGCGCCGGTCATGCCGCCTTCGCTCGAACGTCGATCATGGCCGTCGCCGCCGTTCTGAGCGCCCTCGCCGCTTCGGCCGCTGTGAGCCGCCTCGCGCTCGCCGCCGGCGCGGTTTGTCCCGGCGTCGCCGGCAGATGCACGAAGACGGCGGGCGTCGCGCTTCGCTTGTCGCGCAGGTATTGCAGCGCTCCGAAATAGAGATGATTGCAGACGAAGCCCCCGGCGCTCCTCGACACCCGCGCCGGAATTCCCGCCTCTCGTATGGCGCCCGCGATCGCCTTGACCGGGGCCGCCGCCTCGAGCCGTTCGGGCGCGCCCGCGGAGATCGCGACCCCCTTCCGCGCCACTCCCAGATTGTCGGGCGCTGCGGCGTCATCGAGGTTGCGCGCGAATCGCTCGACGCAGACGACGCCGCGCCGCGCCGCCTGGCCGGCCATCAGGACCGCCTCCGGCCGGAGGGTCTCGATCGCCCGGATGAGCTCCGTCACCGAAGCGTCGTAGGCGCAAGGCAAAAGCCGCGCGACCGCCGCGAATTCACCAACGCGCCAGCCGTCGAGCTTCCGCGCCGCTTCCCACGACGAGTTGACGGCCTCGCCGCCGAACGGCTCGAATCCGGTGACGAGGATGGTTCGTGTCGCGCTCGACAAGGGTCCTCAGGCGAACAGGCTGCCGCGCTCGGCCAGCCGGCGCACATGAAAGTCGGCGTCGCCATAGGCCGCATCGATCATCGTCAGGCGCTTGAACAGGTGGCCGACCTTATACTCATAAGTCATCGCGATGCCGCCGTGCATCTGCACCGCCTGCTGGCCGATGAACTTGGCCGAGCGGCCGATTTGCGCCTTCACCGCCGCCATCGCCTTGGCGCGCTCGGCGGAATCGTTCTCGCTCGCCATCATCGCCGCCAGAAACATCATGCTGCGCGCCTGTTCGAGCGCAACCGTCATGTCGGCGGCGCGGTGCTGCAGCGCCTGGAACGAGCCGATCGTGACGCCAAACTGCTTGCGCGTCTTGAGATATTCGACCGTCATCGTCAGCGCTTCCGACATCGCGCCGACCGCCTCCGCCGCAAGCGCCGCGATCGTCTCGTCGGCCGCCCGCTCGATGACGGGAAACGCGCCATCGGGAGCGCCGATGACGTCATGCGGCGCCGCGCGGACACCGGCGAAGGCGATCTCCGCCGCTCGCTGGCCGTCCTGGGTCGAATAGCCGCGCCGGGTGACGCCAGGAGCGTTGGCGTCGATGAGGAAAAGGCCGATGCCCTCGCGATCGCGCCGCGCGCCGCCCACTCGCGCCGAGACGATCAGCTTGTCGGCGCTGTCGCCCTGGCCGACCAGCGTCTTTTCTCCATTGAGCACAAAGCCGCCGCCGCCATCCTTGACGGCGCTTAGGCCCACGTCGTGGAGGTCGAACCCCGATTGCTTCTCCGCATGGGCAAAGCTCAGCCGCGATTCTCCCGCGGCGATCGCGCCGATGAGCTCGGCGCGCTGATGTTCGCTGGCGCCGTGCTTCAGAAGCGCGCCGCAGAGGACGACGGTCTGAAGATAGGGTTCGAGCGCCAGCGCCTTGCCGAATTGCTGCATCACGATCATCGTCTCGACCGCGCCGCCGCCAAAGCCCCCGTCGGCTTCGGCGAAGGGCGCGCCGAGCAGCCCCATATCGGCATAGTCGCGCCATAGCGCGTCGCTCCACCCTGAAGCGCTCGCCCGATAGCCCTTGCGGGCCTCGAATCCGTACCGCTCGCGCATGAGGCGCGCGACATTGTCGCGCAACTGTTCCTGTTCGGGGCTGAGTTCGAAATCCATCGCCGTCAGAGCCCCAGAATCGCCTTGGCGATGATGCTGCGCTGGATTTCGTTCGACCCGCCGTAGATCGAGACCTTGCGCGTGTTGAAATAGGTCGGGGCGAGCGGCGCCGCCCAATCCGGGCCGACCGGGGGCTCGTTGGTCATCGCGTCCGGCTCCTGGTAGGGCAGGGCGTAGGGTCCGACGACTTCCATCAAAAGATCGGTCGTCGCCTGCTGGATCTCGGAGCCTTTGATCTTGAGGACCGAGGAGGCCGGATCGGGCTTGCCGGCGGTGCGGCGGTTGGAGATAACGCGCATCTGGGTCACTTCGAGCGCCTTAAGCTCCACTTCGACCTCGGCGAGCCTGGCGCGGAAGAAGGGGTCCTCGATCTTCGGCCCCGAGCCGTAGACCGGAATCGAGGCGAGCTCGCGCACCCGGTCGAGCCGCGCCTTCGACAAGCCGACGCGAGCAATGCCGTTGCGCTCGTTGGCGAGCAGGAACTTGGCGTAGTCCCAGCCCTTGTTCTCTTCGCCGACGATCGCATCGGCAGGAACCCGCACGTCGTCGAGAAAGACCTCGTTGACCTCGTGGCCGCCGTCGATCGTCTGGATCGGCTTCACCGTGATCCCAGGCGACTTCATGTCGACGAGGAAAAACGAAATGCCCTCCTGCTTCTTCGCCTGCGGGTTGGTGCGGGCGAGGACGAAAATCCAGTCGGCGTATTGGGCCATGGTGGTCCAGGTCTTCTGGCCAGAGATCACCCAGCCGTCGGCGTCGCGCCGGGCGATTGTCCGCAGGCTCGCGAGGTCCGATCCCGCTCCCGGCTCGGAGAAGCCCTGGCACCACCAGTCGCTGAGATCGACGATGCGCGGGAGGAACCGTTCCTTCTGCTTCTCGGAGCCGAAAGTGTAGATGACCGGGCCGACCATGCTGACGCCGAAGGCCACCAGTTCGGGCGCGTTGCCGCGCTGCGTCTCGTCGAGAAAGATCGAAAGCTCGATCGGGCTCCAGCCCGTTCCGCCCCATGCCGGCGGCCAGTGCGGGGCCGCCCAGCCCTTGGCGGCGAGAATGCGCGTCCAGCGCACGTAGTCGTCCTTGCTGAGGCGCCGGCCGGCGACTGTCTTCTCGCGGATCGAGGCGGGCAGGTTGTCGCGGACGAACGCGCGCGCCTCGGCGCGAAACGCGAGTTCCTCCTCGGTCAATCGGAGATCCATGGGTCGCCTCCCGTTTGGTTGAACGCGCGAAGCGCCCCGCGGCGCGGCTTTCGCGCTTTGACCCCCAATGTCAAGCCTCGACGCGGCGGCGTCAATACGCGGTCGAAATCTCGCATGGGCGCGCTGGCGCGACGGCGTCTGGCGATGGAACGAGTCGCCGCTTGCAGAGTTTAGTCGAGGCCAAAGCAGGACACCGAGCATCGCCGATGAAGATTGCCCAGATTTCCCCGTTGATGGAGAGCTGTCCCCCCAGGTTATATGGCGGGACAGAACGGATTGTTTCGTATTTGACTGAAGAATTGGTGCGGCGAGGACACGATGTGACCCTCTTTGCCAGCGGAGACTCGCAGACTTCCGCGCGCCTGGAGCCCGGCTGCGAGGTCGCCCTGCGACTTGATCCGCGCGTCAAGGACTCTGTTCCCTACCACATCGTCATGCTCGACAAGGTCCGAAGGATGGCCGACCGGTTCGACGTCCTGCATTTCCATGTCGACGTTCTCCATTACCCGGTCATCCGCGACTTCGCCGACCGAACGGTGACGACGCTGCACGGCCGTCTCGACCTGGAGGAGCTTCATCCAGTCTACTCGACCTTCGCCGGCGTGCCCCTGGTCTCGATTTCGAACGACCAGCGCAAGCCGATGCCGCGATCGAACTGGGCGGGAACGGTGCATCACGGCCTTCCCCGCGGCCTTCTGCCGTTCAACCCGGCGCCGCAAGGCGGCTATCTCGCCTTCCTGGGCAGAATTTCGCCCGAGAAGCGCCCGGACCGCGCAATCGAGATCGCCAAGCGCGCCGGAGCGAAATTGAAGATCGCGGCAAAGATCGACCGGGTGGACGAGGCCTATTGGAACGAGGTGATCAAGCCGATGATCGCGGCCGCGCCGAACGTCGAGTTCGTCGGCGAGATCAACGAGCGCGAGAAGGCGGAATTCCTCGGCAACGCCGCCGCCTTGCTGTTCCCGATCGACTGGCCCGAACCCTTCGGCCTGGTGATGATCGAGGCGATCGCCTGCGGCACGCCGGTCATCGCCTTTCGCCGCGGCTCGGCGGCGGAGGTCATCGACGATGGCGTGACGGGCTTTCTGGTCGACGATATATCCGCCGCTGTCGCAGCGGCCGGGCGCGTCGGCGCCCTCGATCGCGCGAAAGCGCGCGCCGTCTTCGAACGCCGTTTCGCCATCGAGCGCGTCGCCTCCGACTATCTGAGGATCTATCGCAACCTTTCCGGATCGCGGATCGGCCGCAATCGCGCCCGGCAGAGCGACGAACTGGGGCTCGGGCTGATCGCGGCGGCGAATCTCCTGGAAGAGCCGATCAGGCTGAAGCCAGGGCGGCTCAACGGCGTCGTGGCGAGCCGGCTCGGATCCCTGGAACTGGTGAAGTCCGCGCCCGACGACTGACCTCTCGCGGAGTCCCCGGTTTCGACGGAACTCGACCGTTCGGCTGATACGGTTTCTAGTTGACCGCGAGCACGCTGACCGATCCCCTCTTGTCCAAAACGTCCACGACGACATGGCGGTTGGAGCGTCGCAGCGCGACATCCGCCGAACCTCCCTGGACCGTCAGGCCCCGCAACACGATTTCGTCGAGAAAGTGAGGCAGTATCGGCTCACGGAACGTGATGCGTCGCGCGGCGGCGTCAAAGGCGAGGCCCACGCATGACTGGACGAGATAAAGCGGCGAGGCCGCCGCCCAGGCCTGCGGCGTGCAGGCGACCGGATAGAATGTCGGCCCACGCGTCTGTTGCCGCGGGAAGCCGCAGATCAGCTCCGGCAGGCGCCTGAGATCGACATAGGTGGAAACGTCAAACAGCCCTTCAAAAATTCGCGCGGCCTCGCGCCGAAAGCCGTAACGCGCGAATCCGGCGGCGATCAGCGCATTGTCGTGCGGCCATACGGAGCCGTTGTGATAGCTCATCGGATTGTAACGGGCTTCGCTTGAGGCGATCGTGCGCACTCCCCACCCGCAGAAGCAAGAACTCCCCATCAGCGTGCGGACGACCGAAGGCGCGCGTTCGGGAAGGGCGATTCCAGCAAACAGCGCGTGGCCGGCGTTGGAGGCGCGAACGCGGCAGGGGTCCTTATCGCCGTCGAGCGCCAGAACGTAGGTCCCGAGGGACTCGTCGAAAAAGCGCTCGTCGAACCGGCTCCGCATCGCATCCGCCTTCTTTTCGAACACGATCGCCTGCTCGGGATCGCCCAGCCGCCGGGTGATCCGTTCGGCGGCCCGCCAGGCCGCGTAGACATACGCCTGGACCTCGGCCAGAGCGATCGGACCCCGCGCCAATCGCCCGTCGGCGTGGAATATGGCGTCGTGGCTGTCCTTCCAGCCCTGGTTGACGAGACCCTGATTGGTTTGGGCGCCATATTCGACGAATCCGTCGCCGTCGCGGTCGCCGTAACGATCGATCCAGTCGAGCGCCGAGCGGATGTGCGGCCACAGGCGGCGAATGGCGTCGAGATCGTCGGTGCGCTCGAGATAGGCTCCCGCCAGCACGACAAACAGCGGCGTCGCGTCCACGCTGCCGTAGTAGCGGCGGAAAGGCACCTCGCCGAGGATCGCCATCTCGCCGTGACGGGCTTCGTGCAGGATCTTGCCCGGCTCCGCGTCCGAAGCGGCGTCGACCTCGGTCGCCTGGCTGGCGGCGAGATGCCCAAGCACCCCGCGGGCGATCGACGGGTCGAGCCAGAGCGTCTCCAGCGCGGTGATGATCCCGTCCCGTCCGAACACGGCGCTGAACCAGGGGATGCCCGCGTAAGGATATGGCCCTTCGGGCAGGTCCGTCATCAGCATGTAGAGATCGGCGATGCTGCGGCGGGCGGCTTCGTTGAAGATCTGGTTGGAGGAATTGATCGACGCGGCGCGCGAGGAAGAGGCGCGCAGCGCGCGCCTTGCGTCGCGGAGCGCGATGAAAAACGCCCGGCGCGGATCGCCCGTTCGTCCCTCGTTGCGGCAGTCGATTTCGACGAACAGCGAGCGGCTTTCGCGCGGGGCGAGATCGAGGCGGAAGACGGCCCCCTTGGCCGTGAGATGCGTCGGCGCGGGATCGAATCGAATCGTCGTCGATCGGCGCCGCTTGTCGAGACCGGTATAGCTCAGCGTCGCCTGGCTGGCGCCGATCTTGGGCGGATGGGTCTCTCCCCGCCGCGCTCTTCGCGCTCCGCGCACCTCGAACAGGTCGGCAAAATCGGCCGCGAAGGCGATTCCCAGTTCCACGCGACGCGGCTTGTCGTCGAAATTGCGGACGTTCAGCCTCTCGAAGCAGCCGGCGTTCCATAGGAATCGCGACCGTCTGAGGTGGATAAGGTCGTGTTCGAGCCGAGGGCGCCCCGCCGCGTCGATGAGATCCGGATTGGTCAGATCGCAAGTCAGGGTGGCGTTGTCGTCGCGCAAGGTGGAACTGAGCAGAATCGGCCGCGCGCCATCGAGAGTTACGATCAACAGGGAAAGGTGGCGGGTGTCGCAGTGATAAAGGCCCTGGGCGGTTCCCTCGCCAGCAGAGGCGTCGCCGTTGCGATCGAATACGGCGAAGGAATCGCCGTGCTTCAGGATCAGCGGGCGCAGGTCCTGGATTGAAGACGCGGCGCCGATCGCGAAGGGCTGATCCGCCGCCGCCGCGCCAACGATTCCCTGATCCTCGGCAGCGGTCGATCCCTTCGTCTTTTGGCTGTGTGGCTGCATGTTCATCTCCGGCTCGCGTTCGGGCAAACACGAGGCTGAATTGCGTCCAAGCGACATTTGGGAACGGGATGCCGAGCTTAGCCGCTCGATCGCGGCTCTTATCGGGCGAAACCGAATCCAAATGGCGGAATCTAACCCGCTAAAAGCAGCGTGCGAAGGAGCTTGGCGCAGCCGGCCGCTCGACGGGGATCGGCGACGCGCAAGAGCTTCGCCGAAGATGGGCAAAGACCTATTCGGCGAGCACGCCCATAGGCCCGGACCGGCGCCAATCGTCAACGCCTCGGCGCGACGGCCTGCTTTGGCCGCACGAAATAGGGACGCAAAGACTCCCGTATGGGCGTCGCTCTGCGCGTGACCTTGACCATCGCGCAGGCCGGCGCGGCGCCAAGTCCCGTCAATGAGTGTCCCCGCTCCTCGAACAGATCGAGGGCGAGTTCGAAAGTCCCCTCGTTCTCCGGCAAGGAGACATTGATTTTTACAGTCGAGACGCTTCCGGGGGCGATCGCCGGCAGGGGCGCGGCCTCAACGAAACGAGCCCCGTCAATCGCGCCATCGCGCATCCAGCGGCCGCCGAGGCGAAGGCTGGAGAACTCGCCGCCGATCGGCGTCCTGCCGATGTTTTTCACCCAAACCTCGAGGGGCAAACGCGCGCCGGGCGGCGCACGCATCGCCTGTTTGGCGACCGCGAATTCGGCGGCGCACTCCTCCAGCGGCAAGAATTTGCGCGGTCGACGAAGAGCCTCCGCAAAGCGCAGCGTCAATTCGCCGGCAAGCGACACAGTGTAGTTGTGGCGATAAATCTCGTGATGCGCTCCATCGACAAAGGCGCAGGAGTATCCCCCGAACATCCGCCGCCAGGCGGGTTCGGGATTGATCGAGCTGTACTTGGGTTGGAACTCGCTGTCGCGTCCGAAGACGAGCAGGACGTCGCCAGGGTAGGACGCCGGTTCCGTCGTCCAGTCGACCAGGACAAGCAGAGGCACATGACGGCCGCGCCGCACGAGATGTTGCCCCATCGGAATGATGATCTTGCCGGCTTGACAATGGCCGAGGAGAAACAGCGGCCCGCCGGGATGGATCTGCTCGATGTCCTTCACGTAGCGCAGCGCGAGCGCCTGGACCTGGTCCTCGGCGTAATCGTCGCTGACGTGAAAGAGCGAACGAAAGGCGTAGACCGGCTGCTGCCGGCCCAGCGCCGTGGCCAGATACTGGAACTCGTAATCCTCCTGGACGACGC
This sequence comes from uncultured Alphaproteobacteria bacterium, assembly GCA_963765375.1. Classification (GTDB taxonomy): domain Bacteria; phylum Pseudomonadota; class Alphaproteobacteria; order Rhizobiales; family Beijerinckiaceae; genus Roseiarcus. Next base: position 404,040 of record CAVXVZ010000003.1, read on the forward strand.
AAAAAAGCGGCGGCGCCGAACCATTCCGATTCGCGCCCAGCATCAGGCGATCTTCGGAGACCCGCTCGCCGCTCCATGCTTCTACATAGGACAATATCCCGCGGCCGGTTTCATAAGGCAGCGGCCAAAGCCTCTTTTCTTGATCGTTTGCCGGCGACGCCGAGGCGCTTTGCGCCAGACGCAGAAGAGTGTTGAAGGTTGGAAGCTCAAAAAACTCGCGCAGCGCGATTTGGCGCTTGAACCGCTTCTCGACGCCCATCAGCAGGGTCGACGCGCGCAGGGAATCGCCGCCGCAGTCGAAAAAGTTGTCGTCGCGGCCGAAATCGGGGGCGAGGTTCAAAGCCTCGCGCCAAAGCGACGCCAGGGTCGCTTCCTCGTCGCTTTCCGGCGGCGGGGACGGCGTTTCTGCCTTGGATGTTTCACCAGCCTTCGCCGCCCGCTCGGCGAGCGCCCTGCGGTCGACCTTGCCGGTGGCCGTCAGCGGCAAATCTCCCCGTCGAACCGGCATCAAGACCGCGGGAGCGAAGCCGTAGCGGCGGACGAGGACGTGGCGGATCCTGTCGGTCGCGGCGCTGTCGAGGGATTCGCCGTCGGCGACCGCGACGGCCACTCCGAGTCCGTCGGTCGCGTCGGAGCTGTCACGAGCGACGAATGACACGGTTTGGCGGCCAATGTCCGCGTCGCTTTGCAAGCAGGCGTCGATGTCGTCGAGCGAGAATTTCCGCCCGCCAATGACCAGGAGCTGTTTGGCGCGGCCGCGAAAGGAAAATCCCCCATCGTTGATCGCGCCGAGGTCTCCCGTTTTGTACCAGCCGTCGGCCGTCATGCAGTCGCGGGTCAGTTCCGGCTCTTTCCAATAGCCGGCGAACAAGGTCTTCGGCGCGAAAACCTCGACATGGCCAGCCTCGCCTTCGTCAAGCGTCGCGCCGTCGTCGCCGACAATCCGAAGCGAAATGCCGGCGGCCGGGCCGCCGAGGATCGGCGCGCCCGCGTCGTCCAGCGGACAGGCGGATGGGTCGGCGCCGACAAGCAGGGCGCTCGTCTCGGTCGCGCCGTAGCCGGCGCGCAGGATATCCGCGGCGCCATGCTGTCTCAAGAGAGCATCCAGGCGCGCGGCGACGAAGCGGGTGACGGTTTCGCCTCCGAGTCCAACCATTTTGAGCGAACCGAGATCGAATTTCCGACCATCGTTCGCGGCCTCCTCGACCAGACGCGCCGCCAGCGAATTGGTCATGTAAGCATGGGTGATCGCGAAACGTTCGATCGCCTCAAAGATCGCCAACGGGCGGGCGGTAAGGATGCGCGGGTGCATCTGGGTCAAACTTGGATAAGTCGGATACAAGGCGCGCATCCCGCTGATGCCTTCGAACGGGAAAACGTTGAGGATATTGGCGCTCGGCACACCCGCCGAATAGTTCTGCGAATAATTTCGATGCAGGACCGCCCGGCGGTCGAGCATCACGAGCTTCACAGTCCCGGTCGAGCCTGAGGTCGGGAGCAGGCAGATGATGTCAGGCTCGTCGCCGGGATCCAGCCCCTCATTTTCGCCTTCATCGCCTTTGGCGGAGAGCGATGAAAGGCGCAGGATCGGCGCATCGGGCAACAAAGCCGCTAGCCGATCTAGGTCCGGGGTGGGCGCGTCGGCGATAAGCGTCGGACGCTCCAGACGCGCGACCAGGGTCTTGAGGTCCTCGGCCGCGGCGTTATGGGCGACGCCGGTGAACGGAATCGGGGTCGCGCCCGCGCGCAGCGACGCCCAGAACGAGGGAACGAAGTCGAGAAGGTCGCCCAGCAGCAAGACGGTCTGGCTCCCAGGACCGACGCCCAGGCTGCGCAATCGGGCGGCAATCTCTGCCGACCGCCGCCAGACCTCGTCAAAGGTCTCCTCCCTCAGCGTTCCGTCAGCCTGGAAGCTGCGAATCAGGCCATCCGGGGCCTCGGCGACGCGACGGGCGATATTCGCCATGACCGTCGGGGCCGCGCCGTCCATGAGCGTGCGGAACGGGCCATGGATGACGGCCTGGCGGATCCTCTGATCAAGCTCCAGCGTCATGGGACATATAATCGACAGTTGAGCGCAATATCTTCTCCCCCAACAGAGTCAAACTGGCTTTATCGGCAATCAGCCGGGCGCCGTCGTCGAAACGGCTCGCCAGCTCGGCCATCTTCTTTTCGATCGCGCGCGGGTCGAAGCCGCGGAGGCTTGCGGGACGGCGTTCGAGCAGGCGCCGATATAGCAGATAAAGTCGCGCGCAGACGAATGTCGCGTGGAAGACGCCGTCCATCGGGCGCGGATCGGCGCGGAGCGGCGAGGCGAAGCGCTCCGAATCGGGATTGCGGACCAGCCGCTCGTCGGCCGCGTACCCGAACAACAGAGTATGCGCCGCCTCGTGGACGAGTCCGTCGAGGATCTCCAACGGCGTTCGGTGAACTTCGGCATTCAAGGTGACGGCGCCCCAGAGGGTGAGCGAGGTGACGCCGCCGAACGACAATTCCGGGCTCACCGGCGCCGAACCGAGCACGAGCACAACCAGAGCGCGAATCTCGGCGGCAAGCGCGGCGTCCGTTTCATCGAGCAGGGAAAAGGTCTCCGCGACCCCGGCGGCGAAGGCGGGCCACCGCGCCGGGTTGGGGGGCCCATAGATCGCCCCATTCTCGCCCGCATTCAACAGCCTGGCGAACCGGGCGGCGTCCTCGCCAAGTGTCTCGGCGGCGAGCGGAGCGACACGGAGAGCCGGAGTATGGCCCGCCGCCGCGGCGATTCGCCGCCAAAGATGAGCGGCCTCCTCGGTGCGCTTGGCCTTCAGGGCGAATACGAGTTCGAAATAGCTGGCGAAAACCGATGGGGCCTGCCGATGCGCTATTATTTCGGAGAGCAACGGCCCAGGTTCACAGTCCTCAATGCCGAGCGTCGTGGCCGCCCGACCGGAGATATGCTTGAGGCTTGACCCCAGCCTGGCCCGCATTCTGCGGTCGAGGTCGACAACAACGCTTTCGCTCTGCGGAAGAAATAGCTCCATGGGTTGAGGCGGCCCTGAACGCGTTGGCGAGGTGAGCCCAGCTCGGAAGGGAGCATAATCAAGGCGGCCTCTGGGGAAGTTTGTCGCAATTTCGACACATCCCTTTACATTTTCCTATGGCTCACGTAAACGCGATTGTAAAGAATCACGCAACTCGTGGCGTGCGGGACGGGCGGAACATTACGGGAAGCGGCGCAGAACAGCCGGCGAGGGGCGACAAGATTCGGGGCGACGGGGCGCAAACCTTCATAAGTCGAGAGGGGACGGGCTCCTCCTGTAAAATCCGCCAGTGCCGGCGGGGTGGCGTAAGCGTAAGTGCGTGGGATCTTCTAATTGCACCGGAGAATCGAAATGGCGAAGATTGAGGAAATCATGCCTCCTGGAAAGATTGAAGAAATCCTTCCTTCCGATTAGTAAAGAGAGGTCATCGTCGGCGCCGCCCAGACGGTAAGGACCTTGAACCGCCCGGCGTCGATCAGCTCGAGGCGGACTAAGGCTTGGGGTGGGTGCACAAAGGGAGGGGGCCCTCTCCCACATCAAGTGGGCGGGCCCCCGCCAGCGCCTGCCGATGCATCGGTAAGGCGAAATTGCTGGCCTTCTCACTCACCTTCTCACTCAAGAGCGGGGAATCCAATTGACTGAACTTCGGGATCAGGAGACGGCGACGTCCGCGATGGCGGACCTCGATGATGCGGAACTGCTTGGGTTCGACCGGGTTTGGGCCGGGCGAAGAGGAGCGGACGGAGCAGGCGATAGGCGTAGCGTTCAATAAGAGAGGGTTGGAAGGCCCGACGCCCAACTCGCCGCCCGCCAACTGAAAAATCCAGTTGCGGCGGCCTTGCTGGCCTCATCCTTCGAATTCGGATCGGAAAAGGGACCCCAAAATGACTCAACTTCCGGATCAAAAAGCGGCGACGCCCGAAGCAGCGGAGCTGGACGACGCCGAACTTCTCGGCTTCGAGCATATCGAGAGTGCGGCCCCCTCGTCGGCTTCGGCCGAAGACGCCGTCGGGCTCGCCCTGAATAAGCGGGGCGGCGAGGTTCCAATTATTTCCGATCAGCGCTTGAAGACGCATGTGAACCGTGTCGGCGAGACGGCCCACGGAGTGAATTTGTACAGCTTCCGCTATGTCGGCGAGGATCGCGAGTTCCTGGGCGTCATGGCGCAGGAGGTGCTTGTCGACGAGCGCAATCGTGACGCGGTCGAAGCGGGCGCGGACGGATATTTCCGCGTCGACTACGCGCGGCTCGGTCTTGCAAGCCTCGTGACCGATGAAATGCGAGTCGCCGGCGAGCGCGCTGCACGTCGGGCGTCAAGCTTGGCGCACTGATCCGGGCCTCAGGATGTGAGGGGGCGGGGAAGGGCGCGCGTCTCCGATTCAGCTCGGAGCCGGGATGCCGAAATTCTCCGCCAACCTCGGCTTTCTGTTCGCTGAGCTGCCTTTCCTGGACCGCTTCGCCGCGGCGGCGCGGGCCGGGTTCAAGGGCGTCGAATACGCCTCGCCTTACGAGCATGCGGCGCGCGAGATCGCAGGTCGGCTCGCCGACCATGGTCTAACGCAGGCGCTCTTCAACCTGCCGGCGGGCGACTGGGAGGCCGGCGAGCGGGGAATCGCCATCCTGCCTGGCCGCGAGGCGGAGTTCCGCGACGGCGTCTCGCGCGCCCTCGACTATGCGGAAGAGCTCGGCTGCGCCAGCTTCAACTGCCTCGCCGGCATCGCGCCGCCGGGCGCCGATCGACGAGCGCTCGAAGAGACCTTCGCCGCCAATCTCGCCTTCGCCGCCGAGGCGACGCGCGGACGCCGCGTCAAGCTCCTGATCGAGCCGATCAACACGGGCGACATGCCGGGTTTCTTCCTGAACCGCAGCGACGAGGCCCTGCGGCTCATCAAGCGCGTCGGGTCCGACAATCTTTATCTGCAAGCCGACATCTACCACATGCAGGTGATGGAGGGCGATCTCGCCCGCCGGCTCGAAGCGGCGATGCCCGAAATCGCGCACATCCAGATCGCCGACAATCCGGGCCGGCATGAGCCGGGCTCGGGCGAGATCAACTATGCGTTCCTGCTGCCGCTGATCGACCGGCTCGGCTACGAGGGCTGGGTCGGCTGCGAATACCGACCCCTGACAACCACCGAAGCCGGCCTCGCCTGGATGGCGCGATCGTCGGTTCGCCGGTAACACTCACCCTGCTGGCTGCTCCATTCGCTGCGGACCGATCAAAGGTGGCCGATGAACTCCCAGGGCGCCGGCGCGAATGAAAATCATGGACCCGCGCCGACGCCAGAAATTTTCCTGGCCGTCATCTGCTGTTGCCTCTCGCTGTTGGTTTTCTATCGCTCTCACCTTTTCGCGGGCCCCTTGCATTTCACGGGGGACTTCGCAGACTCGCTCATTCAGGCGGCGCGCCTCGAACATTGGTTCGGGGTCTTCCGCGGCACATATCACTGGCGCGACCCGACCTTCTTCTATCCGGAGAAGAACGTCCTCGGGTACAACGACGCTTATTTTCTCTATGGCGTCCTCTACTCCGAGGACGAATTGGTCTATCACTTCGGGTCCGTTCGTGGCGGCGCGGCGTGGATGGCTGGGTCAAGCCTGGCCATGACGCGGACTGGAGCGGGTGGACGAAGTATAATAACATGACGCATATGTTTGTCTGTCTGCTGGCGGGACTTGGCGTAGGGCTCCCGGCGCCGAGGGCGATGGCGCGAACCCCGGCCGGCGCCAAGCGCGGGCCGCCGTGGATCGCGCCCGTCGATCAGCAAGGCGCGGCTGAGCGCCGTTTGTTGTCACGGTCATACTTTCGCGCCATTTTGAACCGCGATGGTCGCCCAGCCGTTGCCGCGGCAGCTCGTCGAGCGGAGTGGAAATTCTTTCCCCGTGCGCTATGTCTTGACCATCATCGCGGTCGCCCTCGTCGCCGTGATGTCGGCAGCGCTGGTCGCGCCCATGCTCATCGACTGGTCCGCGCACCGCGCCCAGATCGAGGCGCGGCTGCGCGCGATCAGCGGCGCGAACGTCTCGCTGACCGGACCGGTCGAGCTCCGGCTCCTGCCGACGCCCTATCTTGCTCTCGGCGCCGGCTCGTTGTCCGCGCCGGGCCCCGACGGTCCCAAGCTGTCGTTCGACTCCGCGCGGCTCGAGCTCGCGCTCCTCGAGCTTGCGAGCGGCCGGGTCCGGTTCTCGGACATCAGCGTCGATAAGCCAGTCCTGACGATCGGGCGCGGGGCCGACGGGGCGCTGCGGTTGCCGACGTTGCCGATCGGGCGGCTCCAGTCGACCGGGGTCGACCGTCTGATCGCGCGGAATGGCCGGGTGCGGGTCGCCGGCGTCGCCAGCGCGCCCGCTTCCGAGATCGAAGGCGTCGACATCGACGCCGCGGTTCCATCTCTCGACGGGCCTGCCCGCCTCGCCGGCCAGTTCTCCGGTCCCGAGGGCGCGCCGGTCGTCTTCAGGCTCGCATCGCAAAAGCCGGAGCCGGAAGGGACGCCGCTCCGCGTCGAGGTCGACGCCGGGCCGAGCTGGCCGGCCGGCGAGTTCGAAGGCGCGCTCGAAGGCGACGCGGCTCGCGGGCTCACGGAGCTTCGGTTGGCGGGCGCGGCCACATTGACCGGAACCGCGCCTGGCGAGAATGAGCCGACGCCATGGCGCGTCGCCGGACCGATGACCGTCGATCTCGAGCGGGCGGCCATTCGCGGGGCGGAGTTCCGGCTCGGGCCGGAGGAACGGGCGATCCGGGCGACTGGCGACGCCACGCTCGCTTTCGGCTCGCCCCCCCGGCTCAGCATCGATCTCAAAGCCAAACAGGCGAACGTCAACTCGCTCATGCGCCGCAAGGGCGAAGACGGCGTCGCGCCGGCGCGCGCGGCGGCGCTCCTGTCGCGGATCGCCTCGGCGGCGCTTCAAGGCCGGCAAAGCCGGATCGCGATCGACGCCAAAGCCTCGGCGGAGCCGATAATTCTCGGCGCGCAGACGTTGTCCGACGCGACCGTGGCGCTGAGAACCGAGCCAGGGGCGCCGCTGCATCTCGTCTTCAGCTTCGGCCTCCCGGGGCAAAGCCGAATGGGCGGCGAAGGCGATCTCGACATCGGCGCAGCGGAGTTCCGTGGCGACGTTGACTTCGCCAGCCCGAACTTTGGCTTGCTTCGCGATTGGGCGAGCCTCGGCGCGCCGGAGGCCGCGGCCAGGGTCGCGGCAATCGCCGAAGCGCTCGCATATCGCAGCGGTTCGCTGTCGGGCGAGGTCGAAGCGTCGGCGACCGGGGTATCGCTGCGCAATCTCAAGCTTGGGTTGGATCGAACGACACTGACCGGCTCCCTTGCCTTCACAAGTCCGGCCGGCGGCGAACCCGCCCGCCTCGCCCTCGATCTCGCCACCGATTCGCTCGACGTCGACACGCTGCCGAGCCTCGCCGTCGCAAACATGATCGGCGATATGGACTTTTCGATTTCGCTCACTGCGGGCTCCCTGCATATCGCCCGCGTCGGCGAAGCGCAGATCGATAGCGGCTCGGTCGCGCTGAAGGCGGTCAAAACCGGGCCGAACGTTGCTCTTGAGCGCTTGAGCGTGGCGGGTCTGGGCGGCGCCTCGCTCGACATGCGGGGAGCGACGGATCGCGACTCGCTCACGGCGACGGGCCATCTGCGAGCCGACCGGCTGCGCGATTTCGCAGTTCTGGTCTCGCGTCTCGCGCCGGGCGAATGGAGCCGGCTTCTGGTCGATCGGGCGGACGAGCTCTCGCCGGCGGCGCTGACCTTCGAGGCTCGCGGCGGCGCCGGCGGCGGCGGCGAGACGCCCGCCATTGATTCCCTGCGCGCCAGCGGATCGGCGGGCGAAACCCAGTTCACGATCGCGCTCGATCCGCGGCCGAAGGACGGCGGCCGCGCTCTAACCGCCAACCTCGATTCCCCAAACTCGGGCGCGATGCTGCGGCAACTCGGGATGCGTGGGGCGCCGGCGGGAGGGGGGCGCGGGAACATCGCCCTTAGCGCGCGCGGCGGATGGGCGCAGGGCTACGACGTCGATGCGACATCCTCGCTCGCCGGCTCGGAGCTGGCGTGGCGCGGCCGCTTCGCGCCTCAAGCGGAAGGCGACGACGCGAAGCTGTTCGGCGCGGCCAAGGTTAAGACGCCGAACCTCGCCCCCGTCGCGGCCGCGCTCGGTCTTGCGTCCGTCGGCGGCGGCGGGTTCGGCCCGGCCGACATTGGATTCGATGCGACCTTGCGCGGCGACCGGTGGAGGTTCTCGAAGCTCGCCGCGACGATTGGCGGGGTCAAGGCCAGTGGCGAGCTGACCTATGAGCCGGGCGCGACGCTCTCGGCCGCCGCCCAGGCGAGCGCCGCGATCTCCGGCGCCGAGGAGGCGCTTGGCGCCGGGGCGGGGGTCGCGGGGTCGCCATTGTCTCCGGCCGCGGAAATCCAAGGCGAGCTCGCTGTCGATCGCTTGCCGATGAGCGACATTCTGGCCCTCGCGCTCGGGCCGCCCCAGCCGGTCAAAGCGGGAACGCGCTGGTCAGAGGCGAAATTCGCCCCAGCGCCCCTACGCCCGCCGTCCACCGCCGTTAGGCTCAAGGTGGGAACGCTCGACCTCACCGACGCTCTCTCGGCGCAAGGGTTCGCGGCCATGCTGCGCCTGGACAAGGGCAGGCTCGATCTCGACGACCTTGGGATGCAGATCGCGGGAGGCGCCGCCTCCGGCCATGCAACGCTCCGACGCGACGGCGACGCCGCGACGCTGACCGGGTCGGCGACCGTCAACTCGGTCGCGGTCGAACGGCCTGGATTATCGGGGCGCCTCGGGGGAGCGCTTGATTTCGCCTCGACCGGGCGCAGTCCCGCGGCGCTGATCGACGGGCTCGCCGGCGCCGGGACGGTGAACTTCACCGGGGCGGCGCTGGCGCGAAGCGATCCTGCCGCTCTCGATCGGGTCGTCGCCAAGGCCCAGACACCCGATGCGCCGCTGGACGAAACCAATATCGCTTTCGGCTTGGGCGCTGAGCTCAACCGGGCGCCGCTGCCGGTTCCGGACGGGTCCGCGCCGATCGCGCTCAACGCGGGCGTCATGAAGGTCGGGCCGATCAGGATTCCCGGGCGGAGCGGCGACGGCACGCTGAGCGCCGACCTCGATTTGCGCAAATTCGCCGCCGGGACGCGCCTCACGCTCGCCTCGTCGGCCAGCAACTTGAAGTTCTGGTCGGGGCCGCCGCCGAGCGCGACGGTCGTGGTCGACAACGTCCTGGAGGCGCCGAAGCGACAGCTCGACGTCAGCTCCCTTTCCGCCGCGCTCGCGGCGCAGGCGATCGCGCGCGAGACCGACCGCATCGCCACGATGGAAGCCGACATTCGCGAGCGCGCTTTCTTCAACCGTCGTCTGAAGGGCGAGCGGTTCATGGATCGCCGGCGGCAGGAAATCGAGGATTTCGAAGTCGAGCAATCGCGGCTCAAGGGGCTCGCCGAGCACTTGCGCGCGATGGAGGAGGCGGAGAAGGCGGCCGAACTCGAAGCGGCGGCGAAAAGAGCCGCGGAAGCCGCGGCCGAGAAGGCAGCGGCGGAAAAAGCGGCCGCCGACAAAGCAGCGGCGGACAGAGCAGCGGCGGACAAAGCCGCCGCGGACAAAGCAGCGGCGGACAGAGCAGGCGCGGACAAAGCAGCGGCAAACAAAGCCGCCGCCGACAGCGCGGAAGCGGTCAAGGCCGAAACGCCCGACGGCGAGGCGGCGACAGCCGCCAAGGCTCCGTTCGCGCCCGCGCCGGCGCCGAAGAGCGACGAACTGGGCGCCGCTGCGCCTGCGCCGCCGATGCCCCCGGCGAGGCCGAAGGCGCGCTCGGCGCCGGCCGATCCGGCCCCGGGCGGGCTCTACTGATCGGCGCGACCTTCGCCCATAGCCTCGAGCACAAACACCCGAATCGCCGATGACAGATTGGCGTCGCCGCGCGAGGCGTCGACAGTCGCCGCCAGCCCATTGAGCGACTGTCCGCGCTCGAGCGCGATCCGGCGCAGCCTGCGCCAGAAAGCGTCCTCGATCGAGATGCTGGTGCGATGGCCGGCGATGACCAGCGAGCGTTTGACGACGCGCGCGCTCGCGGCGTCAGTCGGCATCAGGGGGCGTAAGCCTGCGGGCGTCGAGGCTAGCCTCAGCAAGCGCGCGCTCGCTTTCGACGAGACGCTTTTCCGCCTTCGATCGGCCGAAGACGGCGCGGTTCTCAGCCGCAACCGCTTGCTGGCGCCCGCGCGCCTTCCGCTTTCGCATGCGCCTTAGATTGACGATCTCGCTCAAGCTGGCCTCGGCTACTTCTTTCGGAAGGCGTCGATCGACACGACCTTGGCCTCGCCGGCCGGCTCGGCGGGCTTCTCCGGCCGCTGGCCGGACTTCGCCGCGGCGGCTCCGGACGGCGGTTTAACCGGCGCGGTCTTTGCCGCCGCGGGCGCCGGCGCTGATTCCCTTATTCCCGCCGCGGCCGGAGCGCGGGCCGCCGCCGGCTCGGGCGCCCGCGGCTCGAGCTTAAAGCCGAACGGCACCGACGGATCGGTGAAGCCGGTGATCGAATTGAAGGGCACGACCAGCCGTTCGGGCTTGCGGGAGAAGTTGAGGTTCACTTCGAACGCATCCTGGGTGACCACGAGGTCCCAGAACTCATGCTGGAGGATGATCGACATCTCGTCGGGAAAGCGGGTCTTGACCGCAGCGGGAACGACGACGCCCGGCGCCTGGGTCTTGAACGCGATGTTGAAGTGATGGTCGCCGATGAGCCCCGCGCGCGCCGTGTCCGCAAGCACCTTGCGCACGACGGAGCGCAGCGCGTCTTGCACCAAAAGGTCGTAGCGAATGAGGTCGGTCGCCATGAGGGAATGAGCTCGCGATGGCGCAGAATTATCCGACCGTCCAGGGCATTGCAATCTGCATCGCGAATGCGTCGTCAGGCGATTGGGATCGGCGGAAAGGAAGTGGAGGCTTCTGTTGCCAGGCGCCTCCGGACCCCGCCTAGAAGTGCAAACCCCTAGGACTTGATTCCCAGTACCAGCGCTGCATTACGCAGCGAGGGCCACCGGAGCATAGTTGTCATTCGCAACTATAGGTTTGACCCGATAACGGCGGTATCATGCCGAGCAAAAGATCACCCTTTGGGTCCCCCGTCGAACCTATTTCGCCCCCGCCGAAACCCGCTCCTCGGAAGCGGGCTTGGGTGGAGGCGCCGGGTACCGCCCCCGGGTCCGAAAGACTTATTCCGATGCCCATTTATCGCCATAGCCGGCCTCGCGGACGGCGACCCGAATATAGGGACCGGCAGGCTGCGAGGGAAGGGGCGCCCGCGTCGCTCTTGTCAGGCGACGGAAAGTCCGCACAATATGTGTAGGCAGGGACCTTCCCGGGGCTCGAACACCCGGCAGGCTTGGGAGAAAGCATATGAGCATTTGTCGCTGGCTTGTCGGATTGGCCATCGCCGTCGCCTTCAGCACGATGGCGGCGGCTGAGGACAAAGAACCGCCGATGATTGCGGGAAATCCAGCCGTCGCGCCGCTCAAATGGGTGGGGCTGCTGATGTTCCAGAACGCCAAGGGCGAGACGTTCTCGTGCACGGCTCAATTCATCGCGCCGAGAGTCCTGCTCACGGCGGCCCATTGCGTGCGCGACAACCAGACAGGGGAATGGTACGACACGAACAAGATGTACTTCTTCCTGCAGTATCAAAATGACAACGCTTCCGACATTTACAAGGTGATTTGCACCGGAAGTTTGGCCGGCTACGCGCCAAAACTTGCCGCTGACGCGACAGACGACCAAAAGGAACAGGCGTTTGAGGACGCGATGCAGTACGACTATGCGATGATACTGGTGAATCACGATAGCATAACGGGCCACATGAAAGTGGATACAGAATGGCTCGGGAGACATCCCATGGCGGTGCAGATCGGCTATCCCGGAGCCATTGAAGGTGGAATGATCATCCAACGGGATCCTGGCGTGCTGGCGCTCTCGCTATCCCGGCCGAACGAAGTCATTCTCATGCACGCGAACCCCAACATGACTCAGGGCACCAGCGGAGGAGCGTGGATAGCCAATTTCACCAACGGCGAAAGCCAGGGCAATAATGTCATCGTTGGCGTCACATCATTCGGCAATCCAAGTTGGCCGGGCATCACATTTGGCCCTTACTTTCGACAAGATACTTATGGAAGTCTGTTCGACTACGTGTCCAAGGGGTGTCCGAAATAGCCCCCGCCGGCCTGAAGGTTGGCGTCAGTCCTACGGAGAAAGTCTCATGCGCGGTTTGTCGGTTTGCTTGGGGGTTGCGTTGACAAGTGCGTTTGCGGTTTCGGCCCACGCCGAGACCCGTTCCGTCTCTTGGCAGGGCCAGGCCATCGAGGCCAGCATCGCCGAGCCAACCCGCGACCTCGGCCCGTCGCGAGACGAACTGATGAAGATGGCGCATGACGCCAAGCCCGCGTTGCCCACTCGCGCCTTCCCCGGTCCAAGTCAGACCCCCAAGTAATCCGGAAGCTTCCGAGCGGCGAGGCGGTCCGACGACGAAGCCGCCTATCGCGTCTTAGCGAGCGGGTGATTCGCCCGCCGGCTTTTGCGCCGCCCGGAACGCCTCGGCGAACGCGGCGAGCTCCTTCTCGTCGATGTCGCTGACCGCGACGTAGCTCAAGTTCGCGTCGGACCAGCGGGCGACGTGAAAGCCGTCGATGGTCTCGATCTTGGCCCCGTCGCGCGCGCCGGCCACCGGCGCCGGAAGCTCCGTGACAGCGATGAGATGTTCGCGCTTGCGATAGACGAGCGTCGGCGCTGGGACGCGATCGACGACGGCGATGCGCCCGCCTTCAAGCGCAAACCCCTCCTCGGCGAGGTCGGCGATTTGGGCGCTGACCGTCGCATGTGCGGCGAGCCACGGCTTGACCGTGTGGCGGTCGGACGAAGCGACGTCGAACGGCTGGCCGGCGATTTCAGCGCGAGCGAAATCGGCGACCAGGCGCTCAGCCACGGCGTCGGAAGGTGAAGCCGTGCGCAGCGACGTAAGCCCAACGCCGAGCGCAAACCCAAGGACAGCGAAGGAGGCGGCCATCGCCAGCGCGCGGCTGTCGAGCCACGTCCGCCGCCGAAGCGGAACGACAGTCGTGGGCGCGGCGGCCGTCTCAGGCGGCGGAGTCGACGCAGCCAGCGCCGCAGTGCGGTCGGCGAGCGTTTGCGGCGCCGCTTCGCGCGGCGCGTGACGGCGAACCGCGTCGCGCAGCGCCGCAAGGCGGCGGTACTCGGTGGCCAGCGCCGGGTCGTCGCGCATCTCGCGCTCGAGCTCGACCGAGCCCATGGCGTCGAGTTCGCCGTCCAGGGCGGCGTTGAGCCTGAGAAGCCGCTCGCTCATCTCCCGGTCGGTCATGCCTCGGCCCTCAAGCCCTTGGCGAGCATGGCGCGGGCGCGCGCCAGCCGCGACATCACCGTGCCGACCGGCGTTTCGGTCGCCTCCGCAATTTCGCGATAGGAAAGGCCGTTGACGTCGCGCATCACCAGCGTTTCGAGAAACGGCGAGGGAAGGCCGGCGATCGCCTGACGCAGACGCTCGCCGTCTTCATGGGCGATGAGCTCCTGCTCGGGATTGGGCGCGGCGTCGTCGCCCTGACGCAAATCGAGCGCGTCCAGGTCGGCTAGGTCGCCGGCGTAAGCCACGGTCTTGCGCCGATTACGAGCCATGAAGGTCATGGCGGCGTTGCGAACGATGGCGAGAAACCACGGTTTCGGTCGATCGACCGAGACGGTGGAGAGAGCCTGAAGCGCGCGCAGCGCGGCGTCTTGCACAATGTCCTCGGCGTCGGTTGGGCTCTGCGACAGCCATTTGGCGAGTGAGTACGCGTCATCGAGCAGCGGCGGCACGATTTCGCGAAAGCGCCGCTCGGCGATTGGGCTGTTCAACCGGGGCGCCCCGCCGGAGGGCGCCTTATTTGGCGCGCTCCTTGAGGTAAGCAATCACATCGGCCCTGTCCTGCGGGTTGTCCAGGTGAAAGAACATCTTGGCGCCGGGCGCGACAGCCTGAGGGTCGGTCAGCCACTTGTCGAGCGTCTCCTCGTTCCAGACAATATTCGCCGATTTGAGCGCATCCGAATAGTCGTAGTCGGGCAGGGAGGCGGCCTTGCGCCCGAACACGCCGCGATGACGCGGCCCGACGTCGTTCTTGTCGAGCGAATGGCAGTCCTGGCAGGCTTCGTACAGCGTCTCGCCGCGAGCCGCGTCGCCGGCAGGGCCGGCCCACGCGGTCTTGGCGAGCGCCGCGGAGATCGCGCAAGCGAGGACCACGGCGGCGGCGTATTTCTCCTGTCTGCGCAAATGCGCGTCAAAGGGCTGTTCATCCCGCGCGCCAGCGCGGGATATTGCGCGAGGGTGAGTTGAAAGGTCCCTCTCCTGCGACGGGTGCGGTGGGAGGACGCCCGTCTTTCGACGGACTTCGCGGGAGAGGGGTTCGGGCCAGCGAAACAGTTTCATTGTCGTAGCTTCACGAAAGATCCGAGTCGGTCACAGCGAGCGTCGCGGGGGAGGGCGAATAGGCGACCTCCCGCACGCCGAGCCATTTGCGCAACTCGCCCGCCGGAACGAGCTTCGGGCCCGGCGCGGGAGCGGTCCCCGGCGCGGGCTGCGGAAACGCAGTCGAACGGGCGGTGTGGAAGGTCACGTTCCCTTCGACCTTCTGCATCAATTGATGGATGTGGCCGTTGAGTACGGTCACCGAGCCGAAGCGGGCGAGATAGCCAAGCGCCTGCGCCGAGTCCTCGGTGCCCCAGCCCCATTCGGGCGCGATCATCCACAGCGGGATGTGGGCGAAGAGGACGATCGGGGTGGAGGCCGATTTGTCCTTCAGATCGTCTTCGAGCCAGGCGAGCTGGGCCGCGCCGAGCGAGCCGAGGCCGTTCTTTTTGAGGTCGACGACATTGTTGAGCGACACGAAATGCACGCCGCCCTGGTCGAAGGAATACCAGCCGCCGCCCGCCCCCTTGCCGAAGCGCTCTAGGTAAGCGGCCTCGGCCTTGGGATCGAGGATGTCATGCTCGCCGGGCGCGTAATGAACGTCGAGCTTCGTCCGGCCGATGAGCTGAAGAGCATCGTCGAACTCCTGCGGCTTGGCCGAATGGCTGACGTCGCCAGTGTGGATGATGAAGGAGGGTTTGTCCGGCATTGCCAGAACCTTGTCGATCGCGGCGCTCAAGGTGGCGCGGGCGTCGGGATTGGCGGGCTTCTCGAAGCCGATGTGACTGTCGGACATCTGGACGAAGGAAAAGCCCTCCTCCGCTGCTTTCGCCGAGCCGATCAGCTGCGACGACGGCACGCCGCCGGCGACCGTCCAGACAACGCCGGTCCCGGCCCACAACATGCATTTCAGGGTCTGCCGACGGTCGAACCCGCGGTCGCGTTCGTATGTCATCTCCATCTCCTCAATCGGCGAAAAGCGCCGTTCAATGAGGAGACTCGGGGGAGTTGAGGTTTATTCCCGGCTCACGGAAAAATTTCCAAACCGCCGCTTACCGGCGTAGGCCGTGTTCCGAACCCAGCCCCGCCGCAGCCGACCGCAATCTACTGCACATCCAATATGATGGCTTCGCGGCCAGCGATCATGACCGCCTCCCCTGGCCCATGCGACAGAACCGCCTGGGCGAGCGGCGACACGTAGGAGACCGTCCCGTGCGAGGGATCGGCTTCATCTTCGCCGACGATCCTGAAGCTCTGCTCGCGGCCGTCGTCACGGCGCAGGGCGACGGTCATGCCGAAGGCGGCCTTGCTCTTGTCGGCCGGAGGCTTGACGACCTCCGCGCTCGCGACCCGCGCTTTCCAATAACGGATTTCGCGCGAGGCCGCCGCCACGGCTTCTCTGTCGCCCTCGTCCGTCGCCGCGCGGTGGGCGGCCTCGAAGCGGGCAAGAGCCTCTCTTATTGCGGAGATCCCTACCTCCGTCACCAGATTGCGGTGCGACGATATCGGCCGGTCGGGAAGTTCGACCGTGTCATTCTCGGATTCCTTGACGAAAGCGCGGCTCATTTGGGCTGGCCTCTCTTATGGGAGGCTGAGGGAAGCGAGGACTTTAGCACCCCTCGCCTGATGCCTGCTATCTCTGATGAATTCCGGCAGTGCGTCAGTTTGAATTTTCCTTCTTTGGAGGCAGGCTGTTATACAGGTCGATAACTGCCAGACCGTATTGAGCCAACGGGTGGGAATCGCAAAACGATCTAATGCGAACCTTTTGGGCGCTCATATCTGCCGAGGTTCCTCCCAAATTTCGATCAACGCCATTTTGAACCGCAGATGCCATATTCAGACCGCTCATAAAGCCCTGCGCCCAAGTGAAATAGATGTCTTCAGCCATCGACGGATTGCTCGCATAGAGCTTCGCAAACTCGGCGCATGAGTGCATCCCAACTCCGTATCCTTGAGCACTTGCGACGCGCGCGAGAGTCGCTGTGAAGGCAATTGCGGCCAAGAAAGAAACCCAGCACTTCATGGTCCGTCTTTCACGCCGATGCGGTATAGGCGCTATCCTGCCGTCATTTTGCCGGTGCCGGCGCGCGAGCGCAAGGCGTTCGTGACCCGCCGAAGGCCAACCACCTAACAGGCTGATTTGGCAGGTCTTTCTTGCGCCCGTTCGAGGCCGCCGTGAGCCGCGTCGCACATTTGTCCTTGCGTTTTTCAGAATCTGTGGTATATCATTGTGTTTTCCGATAGGTCGGCGGCGTCTGGCCGCCGCGCAAGGAGCATTGAATGGTTGACGATATCGAGCCCGCCCCCAAGGGCCGCCGGATCAGCGCGCATACGATGGGGTTGAGGCGGCGGCGGATTTTCGCCCGGCTCCGCGAGGGCCAGAGCTACGATGAAATTGCCGAAGAGGAGGGTCTGAGCGTGACCCGCATCCGCCAGATCGTTTCCGAGGTGCTTAAGAAGCGGGCGGTCGATAGCGGCTCCGAACTGGCGAAGCTCCAGCTTGAGCGGCTCGGGCCGGTCATGCAGCTCGCCTCCGACGCGATCGCGGCGGGCGATGTCTCCGCGATCCCGGCCTATCTCAAGGTTCTCGACAAGTTCGACCGCTACCAGGCGGTCGCGGGAACTCAACAGGCCTATGACGACGAGGCGCGCAAGAAGCTGTTCGACAAGCTCAACCGAGTCGCCGCCAACCTCGGCGTCGACGAGGAATTTGAGGAAGTGCGGCGCGAGATTCGGGCTCGGAAGGAGGCGGCGGCTGCGGCGGCGACGGTTATTGAACCGGGCGGGCAAGACGCGGCTGTTGAGCCGCCGGGGGAGGAAAGAAAATGGTTCGAATCGGGCGCAACCTCCTGAAAAGTCCCGATTCCAAAAAACAAAAAAAAGCAAAGAACAGCCGTTTCGTTTTCGTGCGTTTTCGCTGGTTTTCGAAGGCGCACGCTCAAAACGGCCTATTGCGCCGGAACGCCGACCTTCAGCAGCCGATAGGTGATCGCGTCGACGAGCGCCTGGAACGAGGCGTCGATGATGTTGCCCGAGACGCCGACCGTCGACCACGTGTCCCCGTTTCCGTCGCCGAATTCGATCAGGACGCGGGTCACCGCGTCGGTGCCGCCCTGGAACACCCGCACCCGATAATCGCGCAGCTCGAGGTCCTCGATATATTTCTGATAAGCCCCGAGGTCCTTGCGCAGCGCGAGATCGAGCGCGTTGACCGGCCCGTTGCCTTCGGCGGCCGAGATGAGCCGCTCCTCGCCGATGCGGATCTTCACCACCGCCTGCGAAGCCGAATAGGTGACGCCGGGTGCGACGAGCTTGCGCTCGACCCCGACATGGAAGCTCTCGACCGCGAAGAACTCGGGCACGCCGCCGAGAACCCCGCGCGCCAAGAGCTCGAACGACGCGTCGGACGCCTCATAGGCGAAGCCTTGCGCCTCGCGCGCCTTGACTTCGTCGAGCAGGCGGCCCAGGCGCGGATCGGCCGGGTCCGCTTCGACCCCCAGCCGATTGAGCTCGGCCAGCAGGTTCGAGCGCCCCGCCTGATCGGAAACCAGCACGGCGCGCGTATTCCCGACACTCTCGGGCGGGACATGCTCGTAGGTGCGCGGGTCCTTGGCGAGGGCGGACGCGTGAATGCCGGCCTTGGTGGCGAAGGCCGACGCGCCGACGTAAGGCGCGTAACGGTTCGGCGAGCGGTTGAGCATTTCGTCGAAGGCGCGCGAGACGTGGGTGAGCTGGCGCAGCGCTTCCGGGGTGACGCCGGTCTCGAAACGCTCGGCCAATTCGGGCTTCAAAGCCAGCGTCGGGATCAGGGTCACGAGATTGGCGTTGCCGCATCGCTCGCCGAGGCCGTTCAGTGTCCCTTGCACCTGGCGCGCGCCGGCGCGGACCGCGGCGAGCGAGTTGGCGACCGCGTTGCCGGTGTCGTTGTGGGCGTGGATGCCGAGATTGTCGCCGGGAATGACGCGCGCGACTTCGCCGACAATGCGTTCGACCTCATGCGGAAGCGTTCCGCCGTTGGTGTCGCACAGCACCGCCCAGCGTGCGCCGGCGGAGATGGCCGTTTTCGCGCAGAGAAGCGCATATTTCGGATCGGCCTTGTAGCCGTCGAAAAAATGCTCGCAATCGACCATCGCCTCGCGCCCCGAGGCGACCGCCGCCCTCACGCTGTCGGCTATACTTTCAAGGTTCTCTTCGAGCGTGCAGCCGAGCGCGACGTGGACGTGATAGTCCCACGTCTTTGCGACATAGACGATCGCGTCGGCGTCGGCGGCGAGAAGCCCTCCGAGCCCCGGATCGTTGGAAGCCGAGCGGCCCGGCCGCTTGGTCATGCCGAAAGCGCAGAAGCGGGCGTTCTTGGTCGGCTTCCGCCTGAAGAATTCGGTGTCGAGCGGGTTTGCCCCCGGATAGCCGCCCTCGACATAGTCGACCCCGAGCCGGTCGAGCATCGCAGCGATATGGCGCTTGTCGTCGAGCGAGAAATCGACGCCGGTCGTGAGCGCGCCGTCGCGCATCGTCGTGTCGAACAGATAGAGGCGTTCTTTGGCCATGGAGCTTGCTCGTCAATGCCGGGTCGGGGGCGCGGGATCGGGCCCGAGGGTCTTGGTCATGGTGGTGTTGGCGAGCCATTGATCGTCCTTGCGGACGAGATTGCGCCTTTGCGCGACGAAGCCCAGGCTTTCGAACAGGGGCTTTGCGACCTCGCTCGCTTCGGTGGTCAGGCGCCTTGCGCCGCGCGCCTTACCGAGCTTCGTCAACGCTTCGATCAGCGTCCGGCCGACGCCCTGGCGGGCGAATTCGGGAGCGACAAAGAGCATGTCGATTTCCTCTCCGCCCTTGAGGCTGGCGAAGCCGGCGATTTGCTGGTCGATCACGGCGAGCAGGGTCAACGCGGCCGAAAGCCGGGCGCCGAAAGCCCCTTCGTCGTCGGCCCTGGACGCCCACGCTTCGCGCTGTTCGGCGTCGTAATCCTCGGCCGCCAGCTCCTCGATGCTGGCGCGAAAAATCTCGGCGCAGCGCCGGGCGTCGGCGGGGAGGTAGGGGCGCAGGGCGACGGCGCTCATCGCTTCGGCTCCCAAGTCGTGGCGCCGTCCTTGTTGTCTTTCAGCGCAATGCCGAGTGCGGCGAGCTCATCGCGTAGCCTATCCGCCTCAGCAAAGTTCTTCGCCGCGCGAGCGGCATTGCGACGCGCGATACGATCGTCAATCAAGTTCTGGGTTGACGGGTCGGTCTCAATCGTTCCGTCGCCCAGCGTTACTAATTTGCCCGCAGAACCGGGAACTAACGAATAGGTCGCTGGCTCCGCGAAGAAATAGTAGGCCCGGCGCAGCTTCATGCGATTGCAGCTGAAGCCAAGAAGGTTGAGGGAGGAACGGAGGGCTGCAAAGTCTCGCGCCTCCGCAAGCTCATGCACCCGAACCAGCGCCGTGTGTGTATTTAGGTCGTCGGATAGAGCCTCGAGGACCCTCGGGTCCACCGCTCCGCTCGGCATCGTGTTCGCGTCTAGGAGACCGTACCACTCCTTGAGGAGCTCGTACGCTTGTTCCAACTCTCTAACAGTCCAGTCGATCGGCTGGCGGTAGTGCGTGCGCAGCATCGCGAGCCGCAGTACCTCTCCGGGCCAGGCGCTGTTTCCAAACTTCCCCGTTGTCAGCAACTCATGGATCGTCACGAAGTTGCCGATGCTCTTGGCCATCTTCTCGCCCTCGACCTGCAGGAAGCCGTTGTGCATCCAGATGTTGGCCATGCGCTTCGAGCCGAAGGCGCAGCAGGACTGCGCGATCTCGTTCTCGTGGTGGGGAAAGACGAGATCGACGCCGCCGCCGTGGATGTCGAACACATTGCGGCTCGGGTCGTCGCATTCGAGGCCGCCGCCGAACGGCTCGATGAGCGTCGCCATCGACATCGCCGAGCATTCGATATGCCAGCCCGGACGCCCCGGTGCGGCGATGCCGGCCGGGCTCGGCCAGCCCGGCTCGTTCGGCTTCGACGGCTTCCACAGGACGAAGTCCATCGGGTCGCGCTTGTACGGCGCGACGTCGACCCGCGCGCCGGCCAGCATCTCGTCGAGCGAGCGGTGCGCGAGAGCGCCGTAGCGCGGCGCGCCGGGCAGGGCGTTCATCGCGGCGGGCGAGAACAGCACGTGATCCTCGGCGACATAGGCGACGCCGCGGGCGACGAGCCGCTCGATCATCACGCGCATCGTGTCGATATATTGGGTCGCGCGCGGCTCGTGCGTCGGCGGCAGCGCCCCGAGCGCAGCCACGTCCTCATGGAATTGACGCTCCGTCGCCGCCGTCACCTTGGCGATCGCTTCGTTGAGGGGAAGGTCGGGGTATTCGCGCTCGGCGCGCGCGTTGATCTTGTCGTCGACGTCGGTGATGTTGCGAACGTAGCGGACATGCTCCGCGCCGTAGCGATGGCGCAGGAGCCGGAACAGCACATCGAAGACGATGACCGGCCGGGCGTTGCCGATATGCGCGAAGTCATAGACCGTCGGCCCGCAGACGTAGAGCCTGACGGCTCGCGGATCGATCGGGGCGAAATCGTCTTTCCGCCGGGTGAGCGTGTTGTAAAGACGAAGCGTCGTGTCCCCTTCCGACGGCTTTCCGGCTGCTCGCGAGGCGGTCGGACTGCTGGGTTGACTGGTCGGCGTCATCGGGAACTCTTCAACCGTCGTCTCGTGATCTGACGGCGCAATCGCGCGCCGCCCGGGATTTGCCGGATGATCGCTTCTCGATGGCTTTTGAGGATAAAGAGACGCGAACCAGCCAGCATTACGCTAGCGGATAATGATGCAAATCCGGATAATGCGGAGCGCGGGCGTCATGGTCGGCATCCATTCGCCAGGCCGACGCCATTGTCAAGACTTGGCCAGCGCGTGCGGCTCGAATTTGACGACGATCGGGCGGTTTCGCGTCAGGGAGGGAGAAAACCGTGAGCCGAAATACGGGCGGCGGGGGACAGCCTGAAGCAGGGCGGCTGCAGGCGCAGCGGCAGGCAATCGCCATTCTCGGCGCGCCGGTCGATGCGGGGGCCAGCGTTCCGGGCTCGGCGATGGGGCCTGCGATGCTGCGCACGGCGGGAATCGTCAAATCGCTCCGGGACCTCGGCTGCGACGTGGAGGATCGGGGCGATCTCGCGCATCCCCATTTGCTCGTCCATGGCCCCGCCCCTGAAGGAAGGGCGCACCGGTTCGCTCATGTGGCGGCCTGGGCGCGCGCGCTGGCGCGGGAGACCTACGCGGTCGCACGCGCCGGGCGGACGCCGATCGTGCTCGGCGGCGATCACAGCCTGGCGATGGGGTCGATCGGCGGCGTGGCGCGGCATGCGGCCGAGGCGGGGCGCGAACTCTTCGTTCTTTGGCTCGACGCCCATTCGGACTTCAACACGCCGCTGAGCTCGCCGTCCGGCAACATGCACGGCATGGCGGCGGCGATGCTGTGCCGCGAGCCTGGTTTCGACGCCATGTTCGGCGATGAGCCGCACGGGTTCATCGAGCCCGACCGGCTGCACCTGTTCGGCATCCGGTCGATCGATTCGGGCGAGCGGCGGCTGTTGCGGGACCGCGGCGTCGACGTCGTCGACATGCGGATGCTGGACGAGCGTGGTTTCGCCGTCTCGATCCGCCGCGTTATCGACCGGGTTCGCGCCCGCGACGGTCTGTTGCATGTCAGTTTGGACGTCGACTTTCTCGATCCGACGATCGCGCCGGGCGTGGGCACCGCCGTCCCCGGCGGGGCGACTTACCGCGAGGCGCATCTGGTGATGGAGCTTTTGTATGAATCCGGCCTTAACCCGTCGCTCGATCTTGTCGAGCTCAATCCCTTCCTCGACGAGCGGGGCAAAAGCGCGCTCCTGCTGGTCGACCTGACCGCGAGCCTGTTCGGCCGGCAGGTCTACCCAGCCGCGCGCCGCGCGGATCAGGGCGTCGCCGGATGAGTTCCAATTGCGACCCGATGTCGCGGGAGACGCACTATCCGGGTTTCCGCCAGGGCTTCGCCGCGGCCAAGGTCCATTTAAGTTGTTGTGATGGCGGAGCCTTGGACCCGGTGACTGTCTCATTGGCGGGATTCTCCGGGCTTTCGCCGAAAGTTTGGCTTGATCGGGTGCGGCGATAGGTCGATAGCACCAGCGAAGCCCATCAGGCCGGTCAAGATTAACGCGGCGGTCTCGAACTGCGAAAGAAACTCCATGGCTCGCAAGAAGATTGCTTTGATTGGCGCCGGCCAGATCGGCGGAACGCTGGCGCATCTGGCGGCGATGAAGGAACTCGGCGACATCGTGCTGTTCGACATCGTCGACGGCGTGCCCCAGGGCAAGGCGCTGGATCTGGCTCAATCAACCCCGGTCGAGGGCGTCAACGCGCGCCTGGCGGGCGCGAGCGATTACGCCGCAATTGCCGGCGCCGAAGTCGTCATCGTCACCGCGGGCGTCCCCCGGAAGCCCGGCATGAGCCGCGACGACCTCCTTAGCATCAATCTCAAGGTGATGGACGCGGTCGCGGCGGGCATCAAGACGCATGCTCCCGAGGCGTTCGTCATCTGCATCACCAACCCGCTCGACGCCATGGTGTGGGCGCTGCAGAAGTTCTGTGGCCTGCCGCCCAACAAGGTCGTCGGCATGGCGGGTGTGCTCGAACTCGGCCCGTTTTCGCTATTTTTTGGCCGAAGAGTTCAACGTGTCGGTCGAGGACGTGACCGCGTTCGTGCTCGGTGGCCATGGGGACGACATGGTGCCGTCGGTTCGCTATTCGACGGTGGCGGGCATTCCGCTGCCTGATCTCGTTAAAATGGGCTGGACGACCCAGCCCAAGCTCGACGCCATCGTCGAGCGCACCCGGAAGGGAGGGGGCGAGATCGTCAACCTGCTGAAAACCGGCTCGGCCTTCTACGCCCCAGCCGCCTCGGCGATCGCGATGGCCGAATCCTATCTCAAGGATCAGCGCCGGGTGCTGCCCTGCGCCGCGCACTTGACCGGCCAGTACGGCGTCGAGGGCGCCTATGTCGGGGTGCCGGTGGTGATCGGGGCGGGCGGCGTCGAGCGCATTATCGAAATTGCGTTCGACGAGACCGAGAAGGCCATGTTCGCTAGGTCGGTCGCAGCGGTCCACGCCCTCATGGAGGCCTGCAAGGCGATCAATCCCGCGCTAGCAGGCTGATATTGGTCTCAGCAGCCCGCGATCGGCGGGCGTTGTCTTCGGTTTAAGGTCGTCGCCGCAATGAACATCCATGAATACCAGGCCAAGGCGGTGCTCAGAGCCTTCGGCGTCCCGATCGCCGCCGGATTTCCCGTGTTCACGGCTGAAGAAGCGGTCGAGGGGGCGAGAAAGCTTGGCGGACCCCTTTGGGTGGTGAAGAGCCAGATCCACGCCGGCGGGCGCGGCAAGGGTCGCTTCAAGGAGCCCTCCGCCGGCGACCAAGGCGGCGTTCGGCTCGCCAAGTCGGTCGACGAAGTCAAAACGTTCGCTCAGGAGATGCTGGGCGCGACCCTGGTGACGGTGCAGACAGGTCCCCACGGCAAGCAGGTCAACCGCCTCTACATCGAGGACGGCGCCAATATCGACAAGGAGCTCTATCTTTCGGCGCTCGTCGACCGCCAAAACAGCCGGGTGGCGTTCGTCCTCTCGACCGAGGGCGGCGTCAATATCGAGGAGGTTGCGCACCACTCACCGGAGAAGATCCACAGCTTCGCCGTCGATCCGGCGACCGGGATCATGCCCCATCATGGCCGCGCCGCCGCCCGCGCGCTCGGACTCACCGGCGACCTCGCCAAGCAGGCGGAGAGCCTGATCGCCAAGCTCTACGCCGCCTTCCTCGCCAAAGACATGTCGATGCTGGAAATCAATCCGCTGATCGTCATGTCGAACGGCCAATTGCGCGTCCTCGACGCCAAGGTGTCATTCGACGACAATGCGCTCTACCGGCATCCCGACATCGCCGCCCTTCGCGACGAAAGCGAGGAGGACGCCAAGGAGATCGAGGCCTCCAAGCACGATCTCAACTATGTCGCGCTCGAGGGCTCGATCGGCTGCATGGTCAATGGCGCCGGGCTCGCGATGGCGACGATGGACATCATCAAGCTCTATGGAGAGAGCCCGGCGAACTTCCTCGACGTCGGTGGCGGCGCCTCCAAGGACAAGGTCACCGCGGCGTTCAAAATCATCACCGCCGACCCGAACGTGAAGGGCATCCTCGTCAATATTTTTGGCGGCATCATGCGCTGCGACATCATCGCGGAGGGCGTCATCGCCGCGGTGAAGGAAGTCGGCCTCAAGGTTCCGCTGGTCGTGCGCCTCGAGGGCACCAATGTCGACCTCGGCAAGAAGATCATCCGCGACTCCGGCCTCAACGTGATTCCGGCCGACGACCTCGACGACGCGGCGCAGAAGATCGTGAACGCGGTCAAACGCGCGCAATGAACAGTTGCTATGTTGAATTTATCCGGCAAGGGTGCACATAATCAGTGTAACTGTGGAGCCGGGCATGAAGAACATCACCTTGGCCGTTGAAGACGACATCCTCGAAAGGGCTCGTGTCGTCGCTGCTGAAAAAAGGACGACCGTCAACGCGATGGTACGCGAATTCCTGACCGAGATCGCGGGTCGAGACGAGCGTCAGAAAAAGGCGCGCGCGGCGCTTTTGGAGTTGATGCGGAATTCGAAGGGACGCATGCGGTCCGATTTCAAGTTCGACCGCGAGGAATCGCATGAGAGGTAAGGTGTTCCTCGACACAAATGTGCTTATCTACGCTGCAACGAGCCTGGAGCCGTTCCCGGACAAGTTCGCGCGCGCCGCGGAGATCATCGCCAAGGAAGAGTTCGGCATATCGACGCAGGTCGTCGGCGAGTTCGTCCGCAACGTGCAGAATTCAAAAAAAATGAAGTCTCCGCTCACCGATGAAGAAGTCGATGGCTGGATTGAGCGATTGTATGAATTTCCGGTCATTTCGATCGATCGCGAAATCATCATGAACGCTATGTTGTTTCAGCGCCGCTTTCAGATCGACTTCTGGGATGGCCAGATCCTGGCGGCGGCGCATCGCTTCGGCGCCGACACGCTTCTGACCGAGGACTTGAACGACGGGCAAATCTACGGCTCGGTGCGCTGCGAAAACCCGTTTCGAGATCACTAGTCCGTCGAGAGTTGAAAGTTCGTCATGTCCATCCTCGTCAACGCCGAAACTAAAGTCGTCACCCAAGGCTTCACCGGCAAGAACGGCACATTCCATTCCGAGCAGGCTATGGCCTACGGCACGAAGCTCGTGGGCGGGGTCTCGCCGGGCAAGGGCGGTTCGATCCATCTCGGACTGCCGGTCTTCGATACCGTCGCCGAGGCGCGGGAGAAAACCGGCGCCGACGCCAGCGTGATCTACGTGCCGCCGGCGGGCGCGGCGGATGCGATCTGCGAGGCGATCGACGCCGAGACGCCGCTAATCGTGTGCATCACC
Organism: uncultured Alphaproteobacteria bacterium; assembly: GCA_963765375.1. Lineage (GTDB taxonomy): Bacteria > Pseudomonadota > Alphaproteobacteria > Rhizobiales > Beijerinckiaceae > Roseiarcus. The sequence continues at coordinate 429,963 of CAVXVZ010000003.1, forward strand.
GAAGGCATCCCGGTCCTCGACATGGCGCGGGTCAAAAGGGCGCTCCAGGGATCGAAGTCGATCCTGGTCGGCCCGAATTGCCCCGGGGTCATGACGGCGGGCGAATGCAAGATCGGCATCATGCCGGGCAACATCTTCTCGCGCGGCAGCGTCGGGGTTGTTTCGCGGTCGGGAACCCTCACCTACGAGGCCGTGTTCCAGACGACGCGCGAGGGTCTCGGGCAGTCGACCGCGGTCGGCATCGGCGGCGATCCGATCAAGGGCTTGGAATTCTTCGACGCGCTCGCCATGTTTCTTGCCGATCCGCAGACTGAATCGATCGTGTTGATCGGGGAGATCGGCGGGCAGGCGGAGGAGGACGCCGCAGAGTTTCTGAAAAGCGAGGCGAAGCGCGGCCGGGCGAAGCCGATCGTCGGCTTCATTGCCGGCCGGACCGCGCCCTCCGGGCGGCGCATGGGGCATGCCGGCGCGATTATCGCCGGCGGCAAAGGGGGCGCCGAGGACAAGATCGCGGCGATGGAGGCGGCGGGCATCCGCGTGTCGCCTTCGCCGGCCCGGCTCGGCTCGACGTTGGTCGATCTATTGAACGGCAAGTAAAGGAGTCCGCGTCGCATGACCCGCCAGGACGTCAATCAGGCGTTGCTGCAGACCTCGTTTCTGTACGGCGCCAATAGCGCCTACATCGAAGCCTTGCAGGCGAAATACGAGCAGGACCCGCTTTCGGTCGAGCCCGGTTGGCGGGATTTCTTCGCGGCCCTCGGCGATGATCCGGCAAGCGTGGTCAAGACCGCGCGCGGCGCGTCGTGGCGCAAGCCCGATTGGCCGGCAACCCCGAAGAGCGATCTCATCAACGCGCTCGACGGCGACTGGCCGGCGACGGAAAGGGCGGTAGCCGACAAGCTGCGGGCCAAGGCGGCGGAAGCTGGGCCGAAGGCGGCCCCGACCGAGGATGAGATTCGCAGGGCGACCCGCGACTCGGTGCGCGCGCTGATGATGATCCGCGCCTATCGGATGCGCGGCCATCTCTACGCCAACCTCGACCCGCTCGGTCTCGAGCCGCAGAGGGACCACGAGGAGCTGCATCCCTCGACCTATGGCTTCCAGGAAGCGGACTACGATCGCAAGGTCTTCATCGATCACGTGCTCGGGCTTGAATATGCGACCTTGCGTGAAATGCTCGCGATCCTCAGGCGCACCTATTGCGGCACAATCGGCTTCGAATTCATCCATATCTCCGATCCGGCCGAGAAGGCTTGGATTCAAGAGCGCGTCGAGGGACCCGACAAGGAAATCCAGTTCACCAAGGAGGGCAAGCGCGCTATCCTCGGCAAACTGATCGAGTCCGAGGGCTTCGAGAACTTCTTCGACGTCAAGTTTCCCGGCGCCAAGCGCTTCGGCCTCGATGGCGCGGAGGCGATGATCCCGGCTCTCGAGCAGATCATCAAGCGCGGCGGTCAGTTGGGCTTGCGCGACATCGCGCTCGGCATGGCCCATCGCGGCCGGCTCAATGTCCTGAGCCAGGTGATGCACAAGCCGCACCGCGTCATCTTCCACGAGTTCAAGGGCGGCTCGGCGTCGCCGGACGAGGTCGATGGCTCCGGCGACGTCAAATATCACCTCGGCGCGTCTTCGGACCGCGAGTTCGACGGCAACAGCGTTCATCTCTCGCTGACCGCGAACCCCTCGCATCTCGAGATTGTCGATCCGGTCGTACTCGGCAAGGTCCGCGCCAAGCAGGACCAACTCAATGACGTCATCGAGCGCTCGAAGGCGCTGGCGCTCCTGATCCACGGCGACGCCGCGTTCGCCGGACAAGGCGTGGTCGCCGAATGCTTCGGCCTCTCGGGGCTGCGCGGCCACAGGACCGGCGGCTCGCTGCACTTCATCGTCAACAACCAGATCGGATTCACCACCTATCCGCGCTATTCGCGCTCCTCGCCCTATCCCTCCGACGTCGCCAAGCTGGTCGAAGCGCCGATATTTCATGTCAACGGCGACGACCCGGAAGCGGTCGTGTTCTGCGCCAAGGTGGCGACCGAATACCGGCAGAAATTCCACAAGCCGGTCGTCATCGACATGTTCTGCTACCGGCGGTTCGGCCACAATGAAGGCGACGAGCCCTCGTTCACCCAGCCGATCATGTATCGGCTGATCCGCTCGCATCCGACGACGCTTCAGATCTACGCCAACAAGCTTATTGCCGAGGGCATCGTCGCCCGGGACGAGGTCGACAAGATGCGCGCCGACTGGCGCCAACGGCTCGATGCGGAATTCGAGGCCGGCCAATCTTATTCGGCCAACAAGGCCGATTGGCTCGACGGCCGCTGGTCGGGCGTCAAGGCCGCGCAGGACACCGATGACGCTCGCCGTGGCCAGACTGGGGTCGAACTCGAGCGGCTGAGGCAGATCGGCGAGCGGATCACCGCGGCGCCGGAAAGCTTCAACATCCATAAGACCATTCAGCGCTTCCTCGACAACCGTCGCGCGGCGATCATGAGCGGCGACGGCATCGACTGGTCCACCGCCGAGGCGCTCGCCGTCGGTTCGCTGCTCGACGATGGCTTTCCGGTGCGGCTTTCTGGCCAGGACAGCGAACGCGGCACCTTCTCGCAGCGCCATTCGGTGCTGATCGATCAGCAGACCGAAGCGCGCTATATCCCGCTGAACCACATTCGTGACGGGCAGGCGCGCTACGAGGTCATCAACTCGATGCTGTCGGAAGAGGCGGTGCTTGGCTTCGAATACGGCTATTCGCTCGCTGAGCCGAACGCTCTCGTCCTGTGGGAGGCGCAGTTTGGCGACTTCGCCAACGGCGCGCAGGTCGTGTTCGACCAGTTCATCTCGGCTGGCGAGCGCAAATGGCTGCGCATGTCGGGCCTCGTGTGCATGCTCCCGCACGGCTACGAGGGTCAGGGGCCGGAACATTCGTCCGCGCGTCTGGAGCGTTATCTGCAGCTCTGCGCCGAGGACAACATGCAGGTCGTCGCGTGCACGACTCCGGCCAACTTCTTTCACGCGCTGAGACGGCAGCTCAAGCGTGAATTCCGCAAGCCATTGATTGCGATGACCCCGAAGTCGATGCTGCGCAGCAAGCGCGCCGTCTCCAACCTCGAGGCTTTCGGCCCGGGAACGTCGTTCCACCGTCTGTTGTGGGATCACGCGGAGACGCACAAAGGCGAGAAGATCACGCTCGCCAAGGACGACAAGATCCGCCGCGTCGTGCTCTGCTCCGGCAAGGTCTATTATGATCTTTACGACGAGCGCGAGAAGCGGGGGATCGACGACGTCTACCTGTTGCGGATCGAGCAGCTCTATCCATTCCCGGCGAAGGCGTTGTTGAAGGAGCTATCGCGCTTCAAGCAGGCGGAGATTGTCTGGTGCCAGGAGGAGCCCAAGAACATGGGCGCCTGGAGCTTCGTCGAGACCTATCTCGAATGGGTGCTGGCGCAGATCGGCGGCAAATCGAAGCGCCCGCGCTACGCGGGGCGTCCTGCGTCGGCCTCGACCGCGACTGGGCTCATGTCGAAGCACCTGGCGCAGCTCAAGGCGTTCCTCGACGAAAGCTTGTCGTAGGATATTTGGCGCAAGGGATGCAAGGCGAACGGCGCGACAGGGGAAGCGAGTTCGACATGCCCCATTACCTCTGCAAGCTCAGGCCGCCACGGTTGACGTTCGTGGACGACATGACGCCCGACGAGGCGGTTCTCATGCGCGCGCATCGCGAATACTGGACGCCCCGGGTGGAGACGGGCGTGGTGGTGGCCATGGGCCCGGTCGCCGATCCGGCCGGCGGCTACGGCGTTGCGATCATCGAAGCGGCTTCCGTGACCGCGCTCGAGGCGATGCTGCGGGCCGATCCAGTCATCGCCGCCGGACGCGGATTTGCCTATGAAAATTTCCCCATGCCGGCGATCGCGGTCCGCCCGAGCTTGCCGCTCGCGCCGATTACCTCCGTCACTCCCTAGGACATAGAGAAGGGCGCCTCCCGGCGTGACTGACATGGCGATTGAAATCCGGGTTCCGACGTTGGGAGAATTGATCAGCGAGGCGACGGTCGGCAAATGGTTCAAGAAGGCCGGCGAGCCCGTGCGGGCCGACGAGCCGCTGGTCGAACTCGAAACCGACAAGGTGACGCTTGAGGTCAACGCGCCGGGCGCGGGCGTCTTGAGCGAGATCACCGCCGAAACCGGCCAGACGGTCGCGATCGGCGCGCTTCTCGGCCAGCTCTCGGGCGGAGCGGCGGCGCCCGCCGCGGCGCCCGCTCGGGCGGCGACGGCCAAAGCCGCCCCGGCTCCCGCTCCGCCTGCGGCGATGCCGGCAGCGCCTTCCGCGGCCAAGATCGCCGCGGAGGAGAAGATCAATCTCGGCTCCGTCGCGGGGAGCGGAAAGCGCGGTCAGGTGCTCAAGGCCGACGTGCTCTCGGCCGCGGCGGCGAACGCATCCGCGCCAGTCGTCGCGCGGACGCCGGTTCAGGCGCCCGCGCCCGTTCCGGCCCCGGCGCCCGCGCCCGTCTCGCCGGCGCGCTCAACCACGCCCGACGACAGCGCCCGCGAAGAGCGGGTGCGGATGACCAAGCTGCGGCAGACGATCGCGCGCCGCCTCAAGGACGCGCAGAACACCGCCGCGATGCTCACGACCTTCAACGAAGTCGACATGAGCGAGGTGATGGCGTTGCGCGCCCGGTACAAGGACGCGTTCGAGAAAAAGCACGGCGCCAAGCTTGGCTTCATGGGCTTTTTCGTCAAGGCCTGCGTTCAGGCGCTTAAGGAAATCCCGGCCGTCAACGCTGAGATCGACGGCGCCGACCTCGTCTACAAGAACTATTATCATGTCGGCATCGCCGTGGGCACCGACAAGGGGCTCATCGTGCCGGTGGTGCGCGACGCCGACAGGCTTTCGATCGCCGAGATCGAGAAGACGATCGCCGATCTCGGAAGGCGCGCCCGCGAGGGTCAACTCAAGCTCGAGGAGTTGCAGGGCGGGACTTTCACCATCACCAATGGCGGCATTTACGGCTCGCTGATGTCGACGCCGATCCTCAACGCGCCGCAGTCGGGCATCCTCGGCATGCACAAGATCCAGGAGCGGCCGGTCGCGGTTGGCGGCAAAGTCGAAGTCCGGCCAATGATGTATCTGGCGCTGAGCTACGACCATCGGATCGTCGACGGCAGGGAGGCGGTGACTTTCCTCGTTCGCGTCAAGGAAGCGCTCGAAGACCCTGCACGGCTCGTGCTAGACCTCTGAAGCGGTTGGCCTCAGGGGCGAGCTGGCGGGGAGGATCTCATGAGCGAACTGACGTGTCTGGAACTGAGCGTGTTGTTGTGGGTGGCGCATGTTCTCACCCAGGCGATCATCGCGCGGGGGGAATTTGGCGATGCATTTTTGTTCACGCCGCGCGACACCCAGCCGGTCGCCAAAGGCCTTGCCTGCGGCCGGGCGACGCGCGCGCTTGGCAACTATGTCGAGAATTACGGTCCGTTCATCGTGCTTGCTCTGGCGCTGATCGCGACCGGACAAGCAGGCGGCCTCGGCGCGGTCGGGGCGACCATCTGGATTCTCGCCCGCATCGTCTACTTGCCGGTCTACCTGATGGGCGTCATCTACGTCCGCACCGCGCTTTGGGCGATTTCGGTCATCGGGCTCTTGATGATGCTCTACCGTCTCGTCGTCTGAGCGGCGGGTCGTCGCCTATCGAAGCGGCGCCCTACGGGACCTTCCGGCGCGGCAGCGAGAGCCGCGTCGACGCGCCCGGCTAGAAACGCGTAGCGCCCGGAGATGTGGCGGGACTCATCTCGAGACGCTGCCTTGCCATTGTGGAGGACGACTTGCCTGTCGTCGCGGTTGTCGATGGAGTAAAAATCACATTCTTCGCGAACGAGCACCCACCTCCGCATTTTCACGCCATGATTGCCGAGCATCGCGCTGTGATCGATATTGTCGCCCTAAGGGTCACTGCGGGGTCGCTGCCGACGGCTAAGCGCGCCAAGGTACTATCTTGGGCCGGACCTCGCAAGGAGGCGCTGCTGGAACGTTTCGCCGCTGCGATCGCGCATGAGATAGTGGAGCGCATTGAATGAAAAAGCTGCCGCGCATCGTCGACGCGCAACCTGTTATCCATGGCGTGCTGAGGGTCGCCTTCGACGACGGCTACGAAGGAGTTGTCGACCTGCGGCCGTTGATCGCGAAGGGGAAGGTTTTCTCCTGGCTGAGCGAGCCGTCGCAATTCGCCGCGATCAGAGTCGACGAATTCGGGCACTCTGTCTCGTGGCTGGACGACCAGGGCTATACGATCGATTTGAGCGCCGACTCGATCCGCCGCGATGCCGAACGCCAGGCGGAGATTCATCGGCTCATGGTCAGCTGAGACGGTCCGGCAGGGAGCATTGGATGCCGCGCCAAGACACGACACTCGAATCAGAAGGCGCCGAATTCCTCGTTCTCGGTCAGCTCCTGATTGAGGGAATCCCCGCGTACAAGGCGTACAGCAACCTACGTGGATACGACCTCGTTGCGACTCGGCCGGAATCGAACCGAGCCGCGAGAATTCAAGTTAAGAGCCGATGGGCGACCACCGCGCCGCATTTCCTCATCAGAGATGTTGAAGAGTGCGACTTCGTCGTCTTGGTTCGACTGAACCGCGGAACTCCGAGTTGGTCGACGGCGAAAGGCGTGTTGCTGCCGACAGACCCGGAATATTACGTGCTGACCGCAAATGAGGCGAAAAATCTCATCGCTTCGCGCGGAACGGGGTGGGACAAGATTTGGTGGCGCAAGGACGACTTCGAGCCTCATCGACGCAATTGGAGCATCGTTCGGGGATTCCGCAGAATCCCCAAACCACCGAAAACCGCGAAGGCTGGGTAAGATGCCCTACGACCTGATTGTGATCGGCTCCGGCCCAGGGGGCTATGTCTGCGCGATCCGCGCGGCGCAGCTCGGCATGAAGGTCGCCGTGGTCGAAAAAATGAAGACGCTCGGAGGAACGTGCCTCAACATCGGCTGCATCCCGTCCAAGGCGCTTCTCTATGCAACGGAAATGTTCGACGAGGCGGGGCATGGCCTTGGCGCGCTTGGCGTCGTCGTCGGACCGCCGAAGCTCGATCTCGCCATGATGATGAAGCACAAGGACGCGACCGTCGCCGCCAACGTCAACGGCGTCGCCTACCTGTTCAAGAAGAACAAAATCGACTGGCTCGTCGGAGAGGGCGGATTGCCGCGCCGGGAAGGGCGATCGTCAAGGGCGGCGACGGCAAAGAGACCGCGATCGAGACGAAGGCGATCGTCATCGCGACCGGGTCTGACGTCGCCCGGCTGCCCGGAGTTGAGATCGACGAGAAGACGGTCGTTTCATCGACCGGCGCGCTCAGCCTGCCGGCGGCGCCGAAAAAGCTGATCGTCGTCGGCGCCGGCATCATCGGGCTCGAGCTCGGCTCGGTCTGGCGGCGCCTCGGCGCCGAGGTGACGGTGGTCGAGTTTCTCGACCGGGTGCTGACGGGGATCGACGGCGAGGTCGCGAGACTGATGCAGCGAACCCTGGAAAAACAGGGCTTGGTCTTTCACCTCGGCCACAAGGTGACGAAGGTTGAAAAGGCAGGGGCTGGCGTCAAGGCGACGATCGAGCCTTCAGCGGGCGGCGAGGCGAAGACGATCGAGGCCGACGTCGTGCTGGTCGCGATTGGCCGGCGTCCGTTCACCGAAGGCCTGGGCCTCCAGGCGTTGGGCGTGAAGACCGAGCGCGGCCAGGTCGCGGTCGACGCGCATTACGCCTCCAACGTTCCGGGGATCTATGCGATCGGCGACGTGATCCGCGGGCCGATGCTCGCTCATAAGGCGCAGGAAGAGGGCGTGGCGGTCGCCGAGATGCTCGCGGGGCAGGCTGGCCATGTCAACTATGGCGTCATTCCCAACGTCGTTTACACCAGCCCCGAGGTGGCTTCGGTCGGCAAGAGCGAGGAAGAGCTGAAAGCCGAGGGCGTCGCCTACGCCGTCGGCAAGTTCCCGTTCACCGCCAATGGTCGGGCGCGGGCGATGCGCCACACCGACGGATTCGTGAAGATTCTCGCCGACGCCGCCAGCGACCGCGTCCTCGGCGGGCATATCGTCGGCTTCGGCGCCGGCGAGATGATCCACGAGATCGCGGTTCTGATGGAGTTCGGCGGTTCGGCGGAGGACCTCGCGCGGACCTGCCACGCCCACCCGACGATGTCCGAAGCGGTCAAGGAGGCGGCGATGGCGGTAGCGAAGCGCGCCATCCATATTTGAGCGCCCGGCAGGCGAAGTTTTAGTTGGGCGCTCCTTGCTTTTTGGTTTGAGGCCGCCGAAAAGAAAGGGTCCGGACGGCAATTGCTTGCGGAAAATCAGAACTAGGGCTAAGCTTACTCCATGAACAACCTTGCCTTCCCAAGCGCCAAGCGCGGGGCGCCGTTCCGGCGCTTCTTATGGCGCGACAAAGCGGGAGAAAAGTTCGTCCACGCTTCAAGTGGCGCAACCGATTGAAAAGGCTCAAGTCGGACGAGAGAATCCAAGGAAATCCAAGACGATCCAACCCTCAAGAGCGGGGTCTTGGCCGCAAAGCGCTGGAGAGCCAAGAAAACCCAAACGGAGCGACCGGACCAACGTCGCGGGCCGCCGACAAGCCGACGCCGTCCAAATGCAAAATGCTCCAGGGGCAGGGCGATTTGCGGAATGTGCGGCGAGGCGGTCGCGAGGGCGGCCCGTCGCCGCGTCAGCGTGAAAGCCGGGACGGGCGCCCAGCTCATTTCAGGGTCGCGACGATCTGTCGGATCTCGGCCGGGGTATGCTCGCCGGCGAGCGGGGTTCCCGGCACAAGATACTTGCCCATCGCCAGTCCCCCGACAAGCACCGGCTCGAAGCCGATCTCCTTGATAAGCTCCGTCGCCAGCGCGATCGCGTTCGGGTCGTCGCCGGCGATCGGCACGCCGAGCGGCTCGCCCGGCCGATGCGCGTCTTCGGTGAGCCGGAGGTAGTTGATCGCGTTGAAGGCGCGCACCAGATGCGCGCCGGGCAGCAGCTTGGCGGTGGCGAGGCCGGCCCCGCCCTGCTCGGCGACCCAGCTCACAATCGCGTCGCCGTCGCGCCGCGCGATCGGGTTCGAGACGTCGATGACGAGTTGCTTGGCTGCCAGCGGCTGGCCGTAGTCCTTGGCGATTTGTTCGACCGAGGTATAGGGCACGACGAGCAGGACGACGTCGCCGAACCCGACCGCCTGCTCGACCGTGCCCGCCTGCGCCGTCGGGCCGGCGCTCGCGACTAGCTCCTTGAGCTGCTCAGGATGTAATGAAGAGAACATCACCGGGCGCCCCTGCCTGGCAAAGAGCGTGCCGAGCGCCCCGCCCTCGTGGCCGGCGCCGATTGTGGCGATTTTCAGCGGCGCGGCGCCGGCGGCTTGGGCCAATGCGGCCGACGGCGCTGTCGCCGCTAGTCTCGCCGCGACGCCTCCGGCTGCCAGGCCGATAAACCGGCGGCGATCGAACTTGAAGGACGGACGATTTACCATGATCTGGCTCCTGTCAGGCACTCTCGCGATGTCGCTCAGACTGTAGAACGGAGGGCGCCGCCCCAGAGATCGCGGTTCCCCCCGCGGCCCTCCGGTGAACGGCCCGGCTTGCGGCTAGAGGCTGTCGATGAACGCCACCATCCGCTTGCGCTGCTCCTGATCGGGCAACGCGCCGCGCATGGCGCCGAGGTTGTCTGCCATATGCGCCCGGTCGGAGGTGCCGGGAATGACCGCCGTCACCCGTTCATCGCCGAGCAGATACTTGAGGAAGAACTGCGCCCAGCTGCCGGCGAAGCCCGTCGCCCAGTCGGGGATCGTCTGGCCGTGCACCGTGCGGAACAGGCGACCGCGCCCGAAAGGCAGCGCGGTCAGCACCGCGGCCTTGACCTCGGCCGCGAGCGGCAGGATGCGCTTCTCTGCTTCGCGGTCGTCGAGCGAATAGCCGATCTGCACGAAATCGGGCAGCTCGCGTCTTAGCACCGTCTCGACCGCGGCGAAATCGTCGTGGAAGGTGGAGGTGATGCCGATGTAGCGGCACAACCCCTGCGCCCGCCATTCCTTGAATTGCGCCAGGGATTGCCGCGGATCGCGTACGTTGTGGAGCTGCAGGAGGTCGACCTTCGCCGTCTCGAGCCGGGCCAGCGAGCGCTTCAGTTCCACGGCGTCGGGCGTCTCGAGCTTGGTCGCGATGAAGAGCTTCTCGCGCAAGGCCGCGCGGGCAACCGCATTGCCGAGCACGCTCTCCGCCTCGCCATAGGACGACGCCGTGTCGACGACGCGGCCGCCCGCCTCGACCAGCGCCCCGAGGACCTGCGCGGCGGAAAGAGTGGTTTGCTCATCGTCGCTGTCGAAGACCTGGGCGGTGCCGAGCCCCACAGCCGGCAAGCGCTCGCCTGAACTCGGAATGGCGCGTTCGATGAGCTGCGATGCGGCGTTTTGCGCCAAGGCCTTCCGGGCTACCAACGCGGCGCTCGCAAGCGCCGCAAAGCCCCGGCGGGTGATTCGGAACATCCTCAGTCTCCCGGCGCTGCCGCGGCTACCTCCCGCGCCGCGCGGCGTGCCTGCGTTTGTCCCAGCGCAGACGATAAGACGAGCCAACCGGCGGCCACGGGCATCGCGCACAGCGCGATCGCCGCGATCTTGAGCCCCAGCGCCTCCAGGCCGCCGAACATCCAGCCGTAGAAGGCGTCGGAACCGCGATAGACAACTACGTCGATGAAGTTCTTCGCCTTGTACTTCTCCTCACGGGTCACCACGGTGAAGAACACCTGGCGCGCCGGATTGGCGATCGCGAAGTTCATCCAGCGCTGCGCGATCTGGATCACAACCACCGCGGTCAGACTCGGCGCCAGGGCCAGCGCCGCGAAGCCCAGGAGATAGACCCCCGGCAGCGCGCCGGCGGCCGCGCCGGCGCCAAACCGGTTGAGCAGTTGCCCGGTGGCGAAGATCTGCGTGGCGAGGGTCAGCAGGCCGACCGCCAGGTCTATGCTGGCGAAGATGCGCGTCTGCGCGCCGGCGCCATGGACGGTCGCGGCGACGATGTTGGCCTGTTGGAGATAAAGAATGGTGGCGCCGAAGGACAAGAGGCTGACCCACGCGCCGACGCCAAGCAGATAAGGCGAGCCGAAAAAATCGGACAGGCCTGCGAAGGCGCTGCCGCCGACGCGGGACCGCTCGGGGCGCGGCCCTCGGGGGGCGTCGGCCGTACGCTCTAGTCGGTGGACGCAGAAGACCGCGAGTTCCAGGAACACGATGGCGGCGATCAGCAGGTTGACGGGGCCGAGCGGCGCCGAAAGGCCGATGGTGATGACCGGGCCGAGCAGCGAGCCTGCCGTGCCGCCAGCGCCGATGAAGCCGAAAAGGCGCTTGCCTTGCTCGCTGTCGAAGAGGTCGGCCATGAACGACCAGAATACCGCGACGACGAAGAGGTTGAATACGCTGACCCAGACGAAGAAGACCCGCGCCACGACCACCGGCGCCACGCCGAGGGTGAGCAGCAGCCAGAACAGCGCGAGATTGGCGGCGAAGAAATGATAGACGACGGCGATAAACCGGGCGCGCGGCAACTTCGCCACCAGCGCGCCGTAGATCGGCTGCATCACCAGTAACGTCACGAAAGTCGCGGTGAACATCCACGGCAGCGCTTTGACGCCGCCGGCGATGCCCATCTGGTCGCGCAGCGGCCGCAGAACATAATAGCCTGCCAGCAACACGAAGAAATAGGCGAAGGACCAAAAAGCCGCCGTGCGCTCATACGGCGTCGCCGGCGCCGCCCAGCCGAGCCAGCGCTGGAGCAACGTCACCGGGCCGGGCTCACCGCGCTCCACATGACGCGAGCGGCCGAAGTGCTCATGCTCGAGCAGCGATGCCTCCTGACGTTGGCCCGTCGAATTCCGGTTACTGCAGAAGCAATCATCTCGCCTTTGACCGACCCGTGCAACGCGGTTCACCCATCACGATTGTGCGATCGCCGGTTCTGCGCCATGAATTGATCGGGCCGCGCCAGGCTATTGGGGCGCGGTCGCGAGTTGGGACTCGGGTGTCGAGGGGTTCTGTGCTGAGGTCGAAACCGCCAGACGCAAAGGCTGCGTCGGCGTCGTCCGCCCCTCCGAACCCATGAAGGGAGCGGGGTCATGCGTGTCATCCTGAAACTGCTGCTGGCTGTGGGCGTCATTCTGGCGCCCGAGAGCCGTGCGTTCGCCTTGGTCCAAATCAACATCGACCTTACGTCCCAGGCGATGATTGTGCATTCCGGCACGGGCGAAGCCTACGTCTGGCCGATTTCCTCGGGCCGAGCCGGCTATGCGACGCCGCGCGGCGTCTTCCGCCCAAGAGCGCTCTATACCATGGTCCACTCGGCCAAGTACGGCAACGCCCCGATGCCGCACTCGATCTTCTTCTATGGCCAGTATGCGATTCACGGCACGACTGCGGTCGGCAATCTCGGCCGGCCGGCGTCGCACGGCTGCGTCCGCATCTCGCCCGCCAACGCAGCAACGCTGTTCGCTATGGTGCAGCGGCAAGGGGCGGAAATCCGGATCGTCGGGTCGCCGTTCGACGATGTCGCGCGCGGCGAACGTCGGTCAGGGCCATCGCTTGCGTATGCGCCGATCCGCCGCGCGCGGACGCTCAAGGAATGGGCGCGCGATCCGCTGGCGCGCTGAGCGGGGGAGCAAGGCTCCTCGCAGCCGATCAACAAGGCGGGATCATGGGCAAAAATTCACGTTCCGAGGTGTCGCGTTTTCCTTTTGTTTAGGATATCAGGCCTACCGGGATCGAACCGGCGAAAGCCGTTTGAGGAGGCTTTTGGTGCACAGACGTCAATTTATCGCCGGCGCGGCCGGCCTGATTGCGGGCTCGCTCGCGCCGCGTCTGGCGATGGCTGACGTTCCGACCGTTTTTACGTTCGACATGGCGCCGCCGACGGATAGTCGCGAGAAGTTCGTCGCCTGGGGCGTCGCACAACGCGGCGAGGATCCCAAATTCCTGGGCGAGCAATTCGACCGCTTCGGCGCCATGGTGCGCAACGAGGACCTGGCCAACGATCGCAACAAGCACGCGTTTCTCCTGACGCCGCGTGAGAAGTTCGTGTTGCAGCAGAATCTCGCCCGCGCCTATGAGCACGCGTTTCTCGACATCGGCTACGGCGTCACGATTTCCGGCCCCCACATCGTCGGACGGATGACGTCGAACATCGATCCCAAGGTCGGGGAGAGGGTGCTCGAGATCGGCACCGGCTCCGGCTACCAGTCCGCCTATCTCGCGCACCTGACTGACCAAGTTTATACGATCGAGATCATCAAGCCGCTGGCCGACCGCACCCGGTCGATCTACGACCAGCTCATCAAGGACGGCTACAAGGAGTTCGAGGTCATCAAGAGCAAGGCCGCCGACGGTTATTATGGGTGGGAAGAGGCGGCGCCGTTCGACAAGATCATCGTCACCTGCGGCATCGACCACGTCCCGCCGCCGCTGCTTCAGCAACTGAAGCCCGGCGGCATCATGGTCATTCCGGTCGGACCGCCCGGCGCGCAGCGCGTTTTGAAAGTCATCAAGAGTCAAGGCGCAGACGGCCAGATGACAGTTGCGAGGTCGGACATCTATGGCGGGCGGATCGTGCCCTTCGTTCCGTTCACCAAGCTTGAAGGCGATCAGATCGTCGGCACGCACAACAACTAGCACCGATTTGACCCAGAATTCGTCTCGGCCGCGGCGGCGACCTCGACCCTGAGAGCGCTCGGGCCGCGCCTGACCGGCCGCTCAAAGACGCCATGAACGACCCGGGCAAACCGCCGGCCGGCGGCGTCCTGCACGCTGATGCGCAGTTCGAGGCGGAGCACGATCCGGGCTCGCGCCTCGGGCTCTACTTCGCGGTCGGCCTGGGCGCAGGTGCGGTGATCGCGCTGCAGATTGATGTCATGCGCGTCTTTTCCGTCGGCAGCTGGGCGCATTTCGGCTCGCTGGTGGTGAGCCTGGCGATGCTCGGCTTCGGCCTGGCGAGCGCGACGATGACCGTCGCCAAGGATTGGTTCGCCCGCCACTGGCGCGCCGCCGCCGCCTTTTCACTCGCGCTCTTCGGGCCGCTCGCGGTCGGCGCCAACCTTTATGTGCAGCATCTCGGCTTCAACGCCATCTTTCTAGTGTCGGACCCAGCGCAAAAGTGGAAGCTGCTGCAGATTTTCCTCGCCGAGCTGACGCCCTTCCTGGCCGGCGCTTTCTTCCTCGGATGCGTCTTCCTCAGGAGCAATCGCACGTTCGGGCGGGTCTATTTCGCCGATCTCGCGGGCGCCGGGCTGTGCGGCCTCGTCGTCCTGTTGGCGATGTACGTGTTCACGCCCGCCAATTTGATCGCCGCGCCGTTGGCGCTGTGGTTTGCGGCCTGCCTGGCCTGGACGTTCGGCCCCGGCGGACGGGTCACGCTCGTTCCATTTGTCGCGGCCGGCGCGCTCGCGTTCGCCGGCCATTTCGTCGCGCCGCAGATGCTTGGGCTGAAGACGCTGGCCGTCAACGACTACAAGGGGGTGGCCTACGCGCGCAAATTCCCGGACGCGAAGGAAGTCTACGAGAGCGCTTCCCCCTTCGGCTTTCTCGAGGTGTACTCGAGCTCCTATCTTCATTTTGCGCCAGGCCTCTCGGACAATGCCGGCTTCAATCTGCCGACGATGCCGGCCAACGCTTATCTCGGCCTCTATATCGACGGCGACGGTCCGATCGGCATCATGCGCGATCTCACCGACAAGGAGACGGCGTATTTCCACTTCCTGCCGATGGTCTATCCTTATGTCATCAAGTCGGCGCCGAAGACGTTCATCGTTCAATTCGGCGGCGGCATCTCGACCGAGGTGGCGCTGCACTCCGGCGCCAAGGACGTGACTGTCGCCGAGGGCAATCGCGCCGTTCTCGAGGCGTTTCACGACGATGTCATCCGCAACTTTACCGGCGACATCCTGTCCAAGGTTCACGTCATCGGCTACGAGGGCCGCCACTTCCTGGCGCAAACCAACGAGCGCTTCGACGTCATCGATCTCTCACTCGCGGATTCGGTCGGACTCTCCAACCCCGGCGGCTTCGCCATTGTGGAGAAGTTCTCCTACACGAAGGAGGCGATGGAGACCTATATGCGCGCGCTGGCTCCCGGCGGCGTGCTGTCGGTCACTCTTTGGAACAAGGAGGAGCCGCCGAAATCGGTTCTAAAGCTCTATGCGACGATGGCCGCGGCGGCGCGCGAGGTCGATCCCGCCCATTTGGCGAATTCGTTCTTCGTCGCGTCGTCGTACCTCTCGACGGCGACCGTGCTTTATAAGAATGGCGGGTTCACCCCCGACGAGGTTGAGAAACTGCGCGCCCACACCCGTGCGATGTCGTTCGACGAAGTTTACTCGCCCGGGTTCTTCTACAATTCGTCGCAGACCGACAGCACCCTCGCCGGCTATGTCGAGCAGATTTTCGCCGGCGCGGCGGGCGGGCCGCCAGCCGCCGAGCCGTCAGAGGGTGCGGACGCTAGCGCCCGGTCTGGTCAGGACGCTGACGCGCCTCCTTCCGGCAAGCCTGACGATGGTGTTCTGCCGGCGACCGTCATGGGCCGGCTCGCTTGGCACGCGCTTGTCGCCGGTCAATGGCCCGAGATCGCGGATCGTTACGTGTTCAATACGCGCGCGCTTACCAATGATGCGCCTTACTTCGCCGCCTATGTGAAAACCGGCGACCTGCCGCGCGTGCTCGACCGGCTCGAGCTGTTGCAGGACGAGTGGGGCTATCTTCTGATCTGGGCGACGCTCGGCGTCGCGTGTCTTACCGCGACCGTGCTTCTGGTCATCCCCTTGATCTGGGGCTGGCGGACCATCTTCTCGCGCTCGCGAGGCAAGCTCTTGACCGTCGTTTACTTCGCCTGTCTCGGCGCGGGCTACATCATGGTTGAAGTGGGGCTCATAGCCCATTTCGTGATGGCGCTGGGAAATCCGACCATCTCGGCCTCGGTGCTGATCACCGGCATGCTGGTGTTCTCGGGCCTCGGCGCGCTGACCTCGGAACGCGCCTTGCCCCACATGCGAACGGTGATGCCGGTCCTCTTCGTCGCCGTCGCGGCGCTCCTGATCCTCTATGGATTGTTTCTGGGCCGGGCGCTCGACGCGATCGGCGCCATTCCTTATCCGGCGCGTCTCCTGTGCTCTTTCCTTCTGATCGCGCCCCCCGCCTTCCTTATGGGCTTCCCGATGCCGGTCGCTATGACGACCCTTGGGCGTCTGGGCAAGGAACACATGTTCGTCTGGGCCTGGGGCGTCAATGGCTGCTTCTCGGTGATCGGGGCGGCGGCGGCGCCCGTCATTGCGACCAATTTCGGCCTTGCGGCGGTGATCGAAATCGCCGGCCTCGCATATCTATTGGCGATTCCTGCTTTCTACGGCGTGATCGCCGGCGACCGGATTCAGCATCCAGAACAAATCGAAGCGCGGGCCTGAACTGGGGCGGGCCATTTCTTGGCCCCCGCGCCGTTCGCGCGGTCGAGACCCCGACTGACAATGAGACGACATATAACAATTTTGCAACGAATTGAAGACCACGCGGGGACTCCCCGAGCGCTCACAAAAAATTCATAATTGCCAAGCTCTTAAACGCCAAGACCACTGTGGTTCGAATTGGCGCGAAAGTCGATCGCGGCAGTCCGCACAACGCGGCGAGCCGTCCGTGCGAATGTTTTCGCCTGGGAGGTTGCAACCTCATCGCGATCTTGTCCTTCGAATCAAGCCCTTGCATAAAACCATGTGTTGATTGTTCAATCTTGTCCACTTTCGCCGCCCTTGCGTCGCCTTTCGGTCGTGAACCGAATGTTGCGCGGTCGCGTGGGCCGTGCCATAGTCTTGTCGACAAAAAGCAATGAGAAAAAGATTGCTCGCGCGTAGCGTGTATGGGCGGGCGAGGCGTAAGTAGACAAAAAGAATATACGCTCCGGTAAGAGCGGCGAGACAAGGGCGGTCGCAACCAGGTTCGGGCACGAAGTTCAGGGCCAGGTT
The DNA here is from genome assembly GCA_963765375.1 of uncultured Alphaproteobacteria bacterium. GTDB lineage: Bacteria > Pseudomonadota > Alphaproteobacteria > Rhizobiales > Beijerinckiaceae > Roseiarcus. The sequence goes on from CAVXVZ010000003.1 coordinate 446,991, forward strand.
TTTTTTGGCCCATTTTCAAGAATCGATTGAATCCGATGGAAATCCGTAGTGTGGGCTGCGGAGGGAGAGGCAATGTCTTATCAAAACTTCGCTGGGTACGCCGGAGATCTTCTTGCGCTCGACGCTCATGCGCTGCTCGAGGGCGATGCGTCCGCGGTTTTGATCGACGTCCGGACCAAGGCGGAGTGGGCTTATGTCGGCACGCCGGACATTCGTTCTCTCGGCAAGACACCGCTGTTCTTGGAATGGCAGAGCTATCCTTCGATGGCGATCGACGCCGACTTCGCCGCCCAACTCGAGGCGCAGTTGGGGTCCGCGGGGGTCGAGCGCGGTGCGTCTCTGGTGTTCTTGTGCCGTTCGGGGGCGCGTTCGCGCCAGGCCGCAGTCGCAATGACGAGCGCGGGATGGGCGCCCTGTTTCAATGTTTCGGACGGATTCGAAGGTCCGCTGGACGGTTCGCGCCGAAGAGGCGGCGCCGGGGGGTGGAAGGCGGGCGGGTTGCCCTGGACGCAAACCTGAAGCGCCGAGCGCCTCTCGTTCCTCGTCATCGCCACATTTTTGGCTGTCCCCCTTCACGCCCGGGCTACATTCATGGATGTTTTTGACGAAACCGATCCGGATCGCGTTGACCAAGACGGTTTCGGCGGTCCGCCGCTCAACGAGGCATGGCGCCGATGCTGCGCCCGCCTGCGGGCGGAAGTCGGCGACGATATCTTCAACAGCTGGTTCGGGCGCCTCGCTTTGGTGTCGGTTGGGGCAGGGCAGGCTCGGCTTTCCGTTCCGACGCGCTTCCTCAAGAGTTGGATCGACACGCATTATGTCGGGCATATCTCGGCGGCGCTCAACGCCGAATTTGGCCCGGTGGTGCAAATCCTCATCTTCGTGCGCTGTTCCACGCCCCTCGAGCCGGCCAAGAATTCGCCGGCCGAATGCGCCGCCTCCGTCAAGGCGGCGCCCAAATCGCCCGCTCCAGGCGGCGACCGGGGTCCAGCCGAGCGCCGCCCAGCCAGCCGAACGACGACGGCGCCCGCGTTCGGCGACACTCTGACCGGCTCTCCCCTCGATCGGCGGTTGACCTTCGCGACCTTCCAGGTCGGGCGATCGAACGAGCTCGCCTTTCACGCCGCAAAGCGGGTGGCCGACCACAACGGGGGCGGGACGCCTGCCTTTTGTCCGCTTTACGTCCATTCGGCGGTAGGACTCGGCAAGACCCATCTCCTCCAGGCGGTCGCCCATACCGCCGCGAGCCAAGGACGCTCGGTCATCTATCTGACCGCTGAGCGATTCATGTACGGTTTCGTCGCCGCCCTCCAATCCCAGACCTCGATCGCCTTCAAGGAGCGGTTGAGAGCGATCGACCTCCTCATTTTCGACGATGCGCAGTTCCTGCAGGGAAAGGCGATCCAGGCCGAATTCGGTCATGCGCTGAATGCCCTGCTCGACGCCGGGCGCGAGGTGATCGTGGCCGCGGACCGCCCGCCGAACGATCTCGAATCGCTCGACGAGCGTGTCCGCTCGCGGCTTAGCGTCGGCCTGTGCGTCGAGATCGGCGCGCTCGACGAGCCGTTGCGGCTCAAGATCCTGGAGGCGCGGGTCGCCGCCGCGCGATTGGCCGAGTCCCACTTCGAGGTTTCGCCGACCGTGCTCGCCTTCGTCGCGCGCTCGATCCGGTCGAACGGCCGCGACCTCGAAGGCGCCGTCAACCGGCTCAGGGCGCACTGCACGCCGGCCAGCCCGCCGCTGACGGTGGAGACGGCGGAAGCGGCCATCCGCGACCTCATCCGCACCCACGAGCCCAAACGGGTGAAGATCGAGGACATCCAGAAGCTGGTCGCGAGCCACTACAGCGTCTCGCGCGCCGATATCCTCTCCTCCCGCCGCACCGCCGCCGTGGTCAAGCCGCGCCAGGTGGCGATGTTCCTCGCCAAGATGCTGACCCCGCGCTCGCTGCCGGAAATCGGGCGGCGCTTCGGCGGCCGCGACCATACGACCGTCCTGCATGCGGTGCGCAAGATCGAGGCGCTGTTGCAGAACGACCCAACTTTGCGCGACACGCTTGAGCTGTTGAAACGGATGCTGCAAGAGTGAGCGAACGTTGCGCGGCGCCCGGGCGGATAAACCCATGGGCGGGCCGTCTCCGGACGGCGGAAGCCGGCGATAGCGCCGGACCCCCCTCCACGGCGGCCCCAGTTGAATATGGTTGTCTTTAAGATCGTCGCTGCCGATGAGTGGCGCGAGGCCGAAGCGGCCGGCGTCTTTGCCGGCGCGGCGGTCGATCGCGCCGACGGCTTCATCCATTTTTCGACCGCCGAGCAGGCGCTGGAGACGGCGGCCAAATGGTTCGCCGGCCGGGACAATTTGATCCTTGCCGCGGTCGACGCGGAAGCCTTGGGCGCGGACCTGCGTTGGGAGCCCTCGCGGGGCGGCGCGCTGTTTCCCCACCTCTACGCCGCCCTGCCGATGAGCGCCGTCGTCTGGGCGCGTCCGCTCAAGCTCGGACCCGATGGGCGCCACGTTTTCGGGAGGCTCGAGGCGTGAGGCTCGCCGACGTCGCAGCTCCCGTTCTCAAGCGTCTGCCGGCGGAGACGGCGCATCGCGCGGCGATCTGCGCGCTGAAGATCGCCCCGCCGTCGAGACCAACGGAAGCCGATCCGCGGCTTACGGTCGAGATCCTGGGAATGCGGTTTCCCAATCCGCTCGGCCTTGCCGCCGGGTTCGACAAGAACGCCGAGGTTCCCGGCCCGATGCTCAAGCTCGGCTTCGGCTTCGTCGAGGTCGGGACGCTCACGCCGCGGCCGCAGGACGGCAACGCCCGGCCGCGCCTGTTCCGACTCCACGAGGACGCGGCGGTCATCAACCGCTTCGGCTTCAACAACGAGGGCTTCGAGCGGGCGAAAGCGCGCCTGTCGCGGCGGCCTTCCGGCGACGGGGTGATCGGCGTCAACGTCGGCGCCAACCGCGACTCGGCCGACCGGGGCGCGGACTACGTGCTCGGCGTCAAGACCTTCGCCGCGCTCGCCGACTATCTGACCATCAACATCTCGTCGCCGAACACGCCCGGCTTGCGTGACCTGCAGCGGCGCGAAGCGCTTGACGACCTGGTCACGCGCGTGGTCGCCGCGCGCGACGAGACCGAGCCCCGCCGGCCGCTCCTCGTCAAGATCGCGCCCGATCTCGACGCCCGCGGGCTCGAAGACATCGTCGCCACCGCGCTCGCCCATCGCATCGACGGGCTGATCGTCTCCAACACCACTGTCGCCCGGCCCGCGTCGCTGAGCTCCAGGAACCGGGCTGAGCCCGGGGGCCTCTCCGGCCGGCCGCTGTTCGAGCCATCCACGAGGCTTCTCGCCCGCGCCTATCTCCTCACCGGCGGGGCGATGCCGCTGATCGGCTGCGGCGGGGTCGAGGACGCGGCGAGCGCGCTCGCCAAGATCGAAGCCGGCGCGAATCTGGTGCAGCTCTATACCGGGCTTGCGCTGAAAGGCGCGGGGGTCGTCGCGGAGATCCTCGACGGCCTCAAGCGCGCCGCCGGCGAGCGCGGCGTGGCGCGGATCGGCGAACTGGTCGGCGCCCGCGCGAGCGCCTGGGCCGAGCGGGGGCCGGGCGCGGGCGAGGGCCAGCGCTCGGGAGCTTTTACACAGTAAGCATGTGTTCATATTCCAAATCGCAGCCAAATTTAGCAAAGCTGGGCCAAGCCGGCCCCGACTCCAGCCAAATCCGTCCAAGGAAAAGGCTTTGATTTCCTTTGATACCCTTGTCCTAATTGAGCTTTTTCAATGGGTTATCGTGACTCCCTCGGGCGAAAAAAGTCTTTGCCTGGGCTCGGCGCCTGACAAAGCTTGTGGCGGCCGCGCATATCCGGTTCTGGCAATTGCTCATCGGAAGAGAGTATCACGGATTTTGGTTTTCCGAAACAAAAAGCGGACGCTCCCCATCTGTCGAAGAGAAATACTTTTGTTTTTCAATAAGATGGACGCATCTCCTCGTTGGCTGAAAGGTCCTCATCGACCTGGCGGGCGCGGCCTGAACACCCCGCCAGCGGCATAGATATCGCGATCGGATCGCGCCGAAGGTAGCCTTGACGGGGACAATACGTACGGTCGCCGAGGCGCTCGATGACGGCGGGCTGAAGCCGCGCGAGCGGCTCAGGCGCTATCTCGACATCATCACCCGCCGCCTCGAAGGCGAGGCGTTCACCCGCGGCTGCCTGATCGGCGATTTCAGCCTCGAGGCCGCGCCGCAGAGCGAGATGATCCGCGCCCGGCTTATCAAGATTTTCGCCGCATGGCGTTCGCCATTCGCCGCCTGCATCGCCGAAGGCCAGGCTACGGGCGAGATCGACGCGGCGTTCGCGCCCGAGGAGCTTGCCGAGTTCCTGCTCTCGTCCTGGGAGGGCGCGATCCTCAGGATGAAGGTCGAGCGCAACGCCGAGCCGCTCGAACGCTTCAAGCGCATCGCCTTCGCAACGGTGTTCAGGGAGCCAGCGAGATGAAAGACATGAGCCTGCCCAAAATCTCCGTCCTCGGTTCGGAGATGGCTTACCGGGGGGCGGGCGGAAGGGACCAGCCGGTTGCGCTCTTCCTGCATGGCAATCCCACATCCTCCTTGAGGTAAAGGAACGACATGACGAACTCCTTGGCTGGAGGTCTGAGTCAAAATCGCACGATCCGACAATCGCGCCGCCGCCGGCGCCCGCCGAGCTGACAGAAAAGCGCTGGACCGGCAGTGATCAGCGTCACAGGGCCGTCGGCCTCGGCCAGTTTGTCGCGCAAGGCGTCAACCACGACGTCGATTTTTTCCGGCCCCCCGCTCTCGCAGGGGCGGTTGCCGATGACGCAAGAATGCGCGACGGTGAACGCTTCCACTGTCGTCAGATGGAAAGGCAGGCGCGCAAACCCTCTCCCGACGGGGGAGGGGAGCAGGGAGCGTATCGAATGAACGGCGCCGAACTCATCGTCTCCGCGCTCGAGAACGAGGGCGTCGAGCAGATCTTCGGGATTCCGGGCGAGGAGAATCTCGACGTCGTCGAAGCTTTGCGCCGCTCGAAGATCAAGCTGGTGCTGACCCGCCATGAGCAGGCGGCGGCGTTCATGGCGGCCACGCATGGCCGGTTGACCGGCAGGGCCGGGGTCTGCCTCGCGACGCTCGGGCCGGGCGCGCTCAATTTTACCACCGGCGCGGCTTACGCGCTGCTTGGCGCGATGCCGATGGTGATGATCACCGGCCAGAAGGGAATCCTCAGCCGCAAGCAGGCGCGCTTTCAGGTCGTGGACATCGTCTCCACCATGACGCCGCTGACCAAGATGGCCCGCCAGATCGTCTCTCCGGCGACCATTCCCTCGCTGGTGCGCGAAGCGTTCCGGGTGGCGCAGCAGGAACGGCCGGGCCCGGTTCATCTCGAACTCCCGGAGGACATCGCCCACGAGCCGGGGCCGGACATGGTCCCGGTCCCGCCCCATCCGATCGACCCGCCGATCGCGCCGCGCGCGGCGCTCGACCGGGCGGCGCAATTGATCCTCGACGCCAAGCGGCCGCTCATCATGCTCGGCGCCGCCGCAAGCCGGCCCCGCCTCGCCGAAGCGCTGTCGGCGTTCGTGCACCGGGTGCAGATCCCGTTCTTCAACACGCAGATGGGCAAGGGCGCGGTCACCGGCGGGTCCGGTCTTTACATGGGGACCGCGGCGCTGTCGGAGCGCGACTACGTCCACCGGGCGATCGACCGGGCGGATCTCATCATCTCGATCGGCCACGACACGGTGGAGAAGCCGCCGTTTTTCATGGGGCCGGACGGACCGACGGTGCTGCATGTCGGCTATCTGCCGGCGACCGTCGAGGAAGTGTTCTTTCCCCAGGCGGAGCTCGTCGGCGACGTCGGCCCGACCCTCGCCCTTCTCGCCGACCGGCTCGAACACAAGCTGCCGCGGGCGCAGGCGCTCATCGGCCTGCGCAATGACATCCTGGCGCATATCGCCGATCGCGCGGAGGAAAGACGCTGGCCCCCGACGCCGCAGCGGATCGTCCACGACGTGCGCGAGGCGGTCCCCGAAGACGGGATCGTCTGCCTCGACAACGGCATGTACAAGATCTGGTTCGCCCGCAACTACCGCACCCACGTCGCCAACACCCTCCTGCTCGACAACGCGCTCGCCACCATGGGCGCGGGCCTCCCGTCGGCGATCATGGCCGCTCTCCTCAATCCGGACCGCCGCGTGCTTGCCGTCTGCGGCGACGGCGGCTTCATGATGAACTCGCAGGAGATGGAGACGGCGGTGCGCCTCAAGCTCAATCTCGTCGTGCTGGTGATCCAGGATCACGCCTACGGCATGATCCGCTGGAAGCAGGCGACGGACGGCTTTCCGGATTTCGGCTTGACCTTCGGCGATCCCGATTTCGTCGCCTATGCGAAGAGCTATGGCGCGAAGGGGAGCCGGGTCGAAACCGCCGACGGGATCGCGCCCGCGCTTAAAGCCGCGTTCGCCGCGGGCGGCGTGCATCTCATCGTCACGCCGGTCGACTATTCGGAGAACAAGCGGGTCCTGGTCGACGAACTGCGCGCCAACGCGTTGACACAGGCCGGGGGCGTCGCCTTGTTGCCGGAGTGATGGCCGTCGCATCGGATTTCGCAGCACGCCGCAGATGCATGGGATTTTGTGTCGGGCCGGTCGCTGCCGTATCAATTTCCTGTGAAGCTCACCGCTTCTTTGCCGGCGATGGCGGGCGGCTTTAGACTCGCCTGAGCAATCGATTCACGCGACGCCTGACGCTTCGAGCGATTGCCTTCTTTACGCCGCCCACTTCCCGATTCCGGTCCTCCAATTCCCGGACCCTTTGATGAAACTCGCCCATTTGCGAGCTGACCTGGAGTTCGACGCGCTGATAATGCTCGATCCAACCGTCCCGCTGGGCAAGCAAGCTCTTGATCTCTTCGACATCCGCTGTCGTGACCACGCGCCCCGGCTGGAAGCGCGACGGCAACGGGCGCTGAACGTAGAACGTCCCGTGTTCCGGGACGATCTCATGCTGGGGCCGGGTCTTGGTGTAGAGATAGACCGAGAGGCTTTTGCGCGAGAGATGCCGTTTATTGGCGGGGAAATTGATCCGCTGAAAGCCGTGCCACGAATATTCGTTGGTTTCGAAGATGACTGCGCGATTGAGGAGGGGCGTAAAGGAGGAAATTTCGTTTTCTTCCGGCTTTCTCGGGTTCGAGTGAAGCTCGATCGACCCGCCCCAGCTCTCATCCCATTCCCTATTGAGGTAGACGAGCAGATTGAGACGGCGATGCAACTTGGTCTTCGGATCGCAGTTGAAATCGACGTGAGCATCGAGTTCCTGCCCGTGCCGATTCTCGTGGGTGCCGCCGCCGTACATGTCAACATCGGGCAACAAGTCCGGAATGCCGGTTAGATCGCTCATCAGTTTGAGGAAAGCCGCGGATTTCAGGTAGTCCGCGACTGCCGCATAGGAGGGGCTCAGCGTCTCGATCCGCTCATTAACGGCCTTGTTTCCCACCTCACCGAATTCGTTCACTGCGCGCTTCGGGTCGAAAGCCGGGAAATCACGAAGCAGCGCCTCGGCGACGTCAGTTTTCAGGAAACCTTCAATCACCAGATGCTTGAACGGCCGAGCGCTCTCGAATTTTTGCCGAAGGCGACTGGTTTGCTCGATCACCGTGGGCGAGACAAGTTGATCCGTCGCCTGGATGACAGGATGATTTTCGATTGGCTTGAGACGGGCGTCCATTTGCTCGGCCATTTTGATGAGCGTCATCCTATAGGGTCATGTCGAACCCCCAGCTACATCGCCCATCGAGGATCGAGAAGAATATTGGAGATGCGCCGGCATATAGTTATAGGACCGCCGTTCGCCGGATGGCTGCCGATCGGAACAGACCGTGCGCCATTCCGTCGGTTGCGACAAGCGGAATCCGCCGCAGCAGGAGCCAATGACGGTCTGAGGGGCGGGGTTGGGCGCTAGAACGGCGGGCGGCCGAGGGGGTCGAAATGAGCGACGACCATGTTGGCGGGGACGCGACGCCACGGCGTCATGTGGAAGTGGTCCCCGTCACCCATTTGTCAGAACCGCGAACCTGGCATTTCCTCGCCTTGATCGTCGGACTTCAGGCTGGGCTGATACTTCTGGACGCCACGCCGCGCTATCTCATGGGGACTCGGCCTCCTATCTCTGGTCCGTCTATCACGGCGGACCGTTCGATCGATCGTGGACCTACCCGGCGTGGTTCCTGCGTCCGATTTTGCTCCTCCATTCGCTGAATCTGGTCGTGTATGTCCAATGCGCGCTCGGCGTCATACCCGCATGGCTCGCTTTCGGATTGGTGTCGCGTCGGGACGCGCGCCGTTCCGACGTCGTCGCTTTCGTCGCGGCGTGCGCCGTCCTCATCGAACCGCTCGCGCTGAGCTATCAGCGCTTCTTCCTTGCCGATAGTCTGGGGCTCGTCATGGCCGCGGCGTCCGTTTTTTTCTGCGTTCGCGTGATCGAGAGGAGCGCGAAAGCCCCGGTCTACGCAGCCCTCGCGCCACCGTTCATGGTCCTCGCCGCCTCGCTACGCAGCTCTCAAGTTCCGAGCCTGGCGTTGCTCATCGCGTTCGTGCTGATCCTGATCCTGTTTTTCTATCGTGACTATCGCAGCGGCGCGGCCATGCTCGCGTCCCTCGTCCTATGCCAGGTCATTTTCTCTCAGTACGCCATTCAGAATCAGGGCGTCCCGGGATACAACGCCGCGTCGGGGCGATTCCTGCTCGCGGCGGTGCTGCCGATCGTCTCCCGCGCCGACGTTGAATTCTACATCGACCCGGGGCGGATACCGGCAATTCTGGATGACGACGCCAGAGACCGGCGGGCGCGACCCGGCGAGCTGTTCAAACCGGGGCTGACCGCCGACGAGATTCAACAGGCGACCGAAACCGTGAAGAAAGAGAGCCGAACTCGCGGGCAGCATCGCGACCCACGCCATCCTCCGAGACCCAATGGGGTTTCTTCGCTTGGCCTGGTTGAGCTATCTCGACTATTTCGATGAGCCATTCGTGCGCGGCCAAGTACGGTCAGAGTCAGCGAGACGTGAATTTGATCCCGACGACTTATCGAATCTTGCCGAGCATCAGCTTCGCGGCCTGGTGAATACCGCCGCCGTTCAATCGCCTGTCCGAAGCTATTTTGAACGGGCATGGTGGTATTATGGGTTGATCCCGGCGATTTCGGCGATATTGCTCGCGGCCTCCTGGGCTCTCGACAGAAGGCCGTCGACGGTGGTGCTTGCGGTCTTTGCGCTCGCTAGCGCGGCGTCCCACATCGCGCTTTCCACCGAACCGGTCCCGCGCTACCTGATCGTGGCCGCCTGGGTGAACATTGTGGTGGCGGGCAGGATTGCATGCGTACTCGCGACCCGGCTTTCGCCATCCGAAGTGAGCCGGTTCGTCAATGAAACGACAGGCCGATCCTCCGAACAGCGCACCGATGCGTTGACATAGGCCGCGGCCGCCGAGTCCTCGGCGCGGCGCCGGATCGAATTTTCAACCCCAGCCCAGGGCTGTTCAACGCTCTCTACTGAACGTCATGGAGAATATTGATTTGAGGCCTCCGAGAGCGGTGGCGAAGCGGTCTTGAGGGATTGAGTCGGATTGGTTGCAGCGCAGGATATTGTACGCAATGCTCCTGAGTCTTGCGACAATTCCAGGATTGGTTCGAATGCGCGAGGCATCTTCGCGGAAAGTGACGTCGCGCGTGTAGTGGGATTTGTTCTCAATTCCCCAGTGCTTGCGGATGGCGTGCGCGGCGAGGTTTGCGGTCACAGGACGGCCGGAGAGATAGAAGGAGATTTCGGACGAGGGCTTCCAGAGGCCGGTGGCGGGCTGCCGGACGTTGATCGCGCGCTCGACCTTGATGATGGCGGCGACATGGGGCTCCCATTCCGTTCCTGCGACGGCGGGCGCGGCGGTGAACACCGCGATGGCTCGGGTTTCGTGGCGGTTGCGCCGTTTCTGGTCCACGGTCTGCACGCTCGACTGGGGCTTGGCCGTGGCGCAGACGGCCTCGACCTTCTGCCAGAGGATCGGCTGGTTCTCCTTGAGCTGGACGATCAGATGTGCGTTGGCGACGGCGGCGGCTTCGAAAGTTTTTTTTGGCAATGCATGGCGTCGCAGGTGACGATATGGCCCGCCAAGTGGAGTTCCTCCATCAGCTTCTGCGCGGCGGGGATCTCGTTGGATTTTTCATCGATTTCGATGTGGGCGAGAACCAGCGCCGTATCGACCGCGAACGCGCTAAGCAACTGCCTTGCCTTGGCGTCGTTGAAGTTGTCGAAACTGCCCTTCAGCGTCTTGCCGTCGAACGCGATGACGCGCGTCTGGGCGCTCGCCGGAGCGAGATTCAAGTTCGCGGCGTGGTCACGGAAGACCTTTTCGACATCGGCCGGGCTCAGCCCCTGCAAAATATAGCGGATCGCGGTATGCGCCGGCGGCCTCTTCCACTTGATCGCGAAGGCTTTGTTCAGCCTTTGCCGATGCACCTTGAGGTAAGTGCGGATGCCGCGATAGGAATTGGCGCCGCTCACCATGGCGAAAACGGAGAACAACAGCACGTGAGGTAACGGATAGAGTTTGCCCTCGGCGCGACGCGGGTCGGGAATCGTCCCAAAGAGCGAAAGAAGAGGTTCGAACGACTTCAAGGCGACCCCCGAATGATTCGGTCGCCTCACACAGATTCAGACTTTTTCCGCCCACGGAATCCTCCACCTCCCGTTGCGCCTCAGAACGTTGAATCGTGTTGCATTTGGGACTCAGTACAGAGCGTTGAACAGCCCTGAACCCCAGCCAAAGGCGGCATTGCGCGCGTGAACGCTCGTTCCCTCAAGTCGCTCGATCATCCGGCGGGATGGCTGCTTTGCTTCTCAATCGTATTCGCGATTCTCGCGTCGTCGATTACCACCGACGGCACTTTTGATTTCGCGAATTACCACTTTTACAACGGCTTCGCGGTGTTTCACGACCGGAGGGCGCTCGACATATTTCCGGCGCAGGTGCAGACGACTTTCTTCTATGGTCCGGACATCATTTATTATTCCATATTCAGCTCACTGAACGATCGGCCGGTCCTCATAAATCTTCTGCTGTCGATTCCATACTCGCTCGCAGCGCTCGCGATTTTTTTCACCGCCCGCATGTTCGCGACGCCCGGCTATCGGTGGCCCGTCGTCGTCAGCGCGGGGGCGACGGTCCTGGGTCTCAGCGGCGCTGCGACCTTCGCGACCTACGCGACGACCCAATCGGACATGTTTCCCGGTCTCGCGGCTCTGGTCGCGCTCGCGCTATGGCTCCATCACGAGCGCGCTCAGCGCAATACGGTCTGGGCGGCGCTCGCGCTGGGCGGCCTGGCCGGCGTTTCGGTCGGCCTCAAGCTCACTCAGGCGCCGCTCTTCATCGGCATGCTTGTGGCGATCGCCGTCCGATCGCGATCGGCAAAAGATCGGCGCTCCTGGAGGCGATCGCGTTCGGCGCCGGAGGCCTCGTCGTTTTCGCCGCCCTCGACGGCGCCTGGCTATGGGGCAATTTCAGGGCGTACGGGAATCCGATTTTCCCGTTCATGAATAATGTCTTCAGATCGGACCTCGTCGCGCCCGACGGCTGGACCGATCGCCGGTTCTTGCCGAAGACGGCGGCCGAGGCGCTGTTCTATCCGGCGCACTGGGCCTTCCATCCCTCAACCGAGGTCAGCGAATTGCTGATGCGCGACCCGCGAATCCTGCTCGGCTGGGTGAGCGCGCTCATCATCGTTCTGGCTTTCGGCTGGCGCTGGCTGCGCAGGGGGACGGCGGCGCCGATCGGGAGTTTCGAATCTCTCGCCTTTTCGTTGGCGATCGTGTTCCTCGCCTCCTACGCGCTATGGGAGAAAGTCTGGTCGGTATATCGTTATCTCCCCATTCAGGAGGCCCTGAGCGGAGTTCTGGTCCTGGCGGCCCTGCCGATCCTGCTTGGAGGGCGCGGCAGGCCCTGGCTGATATCCGCCCTGTTCGCGCTCATCTTCGTCGGGACCTTGCGGACGACGCTCATTCCGGACTGCCGCCGCGTTCCGCCCGGTCCTCAGGCGGTCTCCGTTCACTTGCCGCCCCTCGAGCAGAACGCGATGGTGCTCTTTCTCGATCCTCAGCCCTACAGTTTCCTCGTGCCTTCAATGCCGATTTCCGCGCGCGCAATCGGCGTCAATAACAATCTCGTTCATCCCGGCAGCCAAGGCAGGCTGTGGGGCGTCATCGCGGCGGCCGTCAGGGATCATCGGGGTCCATTGTGGGGCGTCGACGATCCCCACGATTCCCCGGGCGTCGCCGATGGCTCGCTGGCCAGTCTGGGGCTGGCGCGCGGCGAATGCGATCCGCTGCTCACCAGCATGGAGACCGTCAGGATTTGCAAACTGCGGCGCGAGTAGGGGCCAGAAGCCGGCGGATCGGAGACCTTGAGGGCGCCTCACCCCGCGTGGCGATTGAGGAAGGCGAGCGTCTTTTCGTTGAACGCGGCGACGTTTTCGTAGATCGCGGCGTGGGCGCAATCCTCGAACACGAGAAGCTCGCTCGTCTTGATGCCCCCATGAAGCGGCTCGGCGAAGCGGGTCGAGGTCACTGTGTCGTGGCGGCCGAAGGTGATCTGGGTCGGGGCCGAGATCTTGCCGAGCTGGGATAGCGCGTCATGGGCGATGACCGCGTTCGATTGGCGGATGAAGGCGTCGAACGGCTGCTTCGGCCGGCTGCGCACGAAGGCGGCGAGCTGGTCGATGTACTCGGGCTTGGCGGCGTAAAGCTCGGGCGTGAAGCAGTAGGGAAAGATTCCCGCGATGATCATTTCCTGGACGCTGCCGAGGCCTTTGGCGATCGATTGCCAGCTTTCCGCGACGACCTTCAGGAACGGGTCGGTCTTCGGCCAGGTGGAGTGCAGCGAAAGCGACTTGACCCGCTGAGGATATTTGCTCGCGACCCACAGTCCGATCACGCCGCCAAGCGACACGCCGCTCACATGCGCCCTCTCGACCCCGATCGCCTGCATGAAGGCGGCGACGTCGTCGGCGAAGAGTTCGGTCGAATAGGTCCCGTCCGGCTTGTCGGTCTCGCCCGCGCCGCGCGGATCGAGCGAGATGCAGGTGAAATGCTTGGCGTAGTCGGCGACCTGGAACGCGTAACAGGCGTTGTCGGCGGCGAGGTAGGGGATGAGCACGAGCGGCTCGCCGGTTCCCTGGCTCTCATAATTGATCGTGATGTCGTTGACCTTGACCTTGGGCATCCCGGCCTCCCTGGCGCGCACGCCTCGTCTTGACGCGAAAGCGTTGACGGAGGCTACGCTCAAGCGTTCGACAAGGTCAACGCGTCGCGCCGCCGGCCTTCGTCCAGGCCGCGATCCCGCCCTCGATGTGCCGCGCCGCGGCGAGGCCCTGATCCTGCGCCGCCTGCACCGCCATCGCCGAGCGTTCGCCGAAGGCGCAGTAGAAGACGATCGTCTTGCCCGATTGGGCGAGCTCGTGAATGAGGCCGCCCTCGCCGATGTTGTCGATGAGCTCGGCGTAAGGCGCATGCAGCGATCCCGGAATGGCGCCCGTTCGCTCGCGTTCCGACTTCTCGCGCAGATCGATCAGCGCAACGTCCTGCCGCCCGACGAGCCCCTTCGCCTCGGCGGCCGAAAAGGCCCAGCCCTTGCGCGCCACATCCTGCTGGTGCAGCCCCTGATGGATGTTGGCGGGCACGGCCACGTCCATCATCTTCGGGTTCGGCAGGTTGAGGCTCGCCATCAGGGCCGCGTATTCGTCGGCGTCACGGACTTTGAGCCGGGGATTGAAGCGCTTCTCCTCGCCGATGGTCGAGACGGTGTCGCCCTTGTAGTCGTGGGCGGGAAAGACGAGCGTCTCCTCAGGGAGCCGGAGAAGCCGCTGCAGGCTCTCATATTGGGCGCGCGAATCGCCGTTCTGGAAGTCGGTGCGGCCGGTGCCGCGGATCAAGAGCGTGTCGCCGGTGAAGACGCGGTCGCCGAAATGGAAGCTGTAGGAATCGTCGGTGTGGCCTGGAGTGTAGAGCACATCGAGGCTCACGCCCTCGACCGTCAGCTTGTCGCCGTCGGCGATCCGCATCGACACCACGTCGACGTTGCTCTGTTCACCCATCACGGTGACGCAGCGCGTGCGGTCGCGCAGCGCGCCCAGGCCGGTGATGTGGTCGGCATGAAGGTGGGTGTCGACCGCCTTCACCAGCCTGAGATCGAGCTCCTCCATCAACTTCAGATAGCGGTCGACCTTCTCGAGCACCGGGTCGATGATGAGCGCTTCGCCCCCGCGGCGGCTCGCGAGCACGTAGCTATAGGTGCTCGAGACGCTGTCGAACAATTGCCGGAAGATCATCGGGAGCCTCCCTTTGGCGCGTGGGCTCGAATGCTCCGCAATTGCCTATCCGGTCAAGGCCTTTTCGTCTACCCGACCGGGCCGGCGCGACGATAGGGCAGACCGTCACGCCTCTTCGATCACTTCGTAATGCTGGACGCGCGCATCGAAATCGATGAGCGCGGCGATCGCGCCGGGCTCGACGACCGCCTTGTCGATTTCGGGCCCCGCGAACCCCTCGATGGCGCCGAAATCCCGCCAGCGGGTCAGCACCAGAAACTCGATCGTGTCGCCGATCTGCCGTTTGCAGAGCTCGGCGGCCACAAACCCCGGAAGGCGCGCGATCTCCGGAAGAACGTTGCGGCGAAAGTGGGCCGGGTAGGCCTCGGCCTTCGATGGACTTGCGCGCCCGCGCCACTCGCGAAGGATCATTGCAAGCTTACGCCTGTCGGGGTCCGTGAGGAGTCCCGTCCTTGTGCGTGAAAGCGTATTTGCCGTCGGCGCCCATCCGGCCATGCAGGTCGATGTCTGGATAGCTCACCTCATCGCCCGCGGTTCGGTCGCCGATGACGAGCAGAAGCGCATCCGTGGACGACCGGTTGACGAACCGATGGGCGTTGCCGTTTCCGGCCGGAAAGCCCGCGCATAATCCGGCGCGCAGCGCTTCCACGCCGGCGTCGGTTTCAAGCTCGACCTCGCCCTCGAGAACATAGACGAACTCATCCTGGCGCGAGTGTGCGTGACGGGGCGCGGAGTGGCCGCCCGGCGGGATGCGGGCGATATTCACGCCGAAATTTGTGAGCTTCGCGTGATCGCCGAGCCGCCGGTACCAGCGCTGCCGGTTCTTGGAGCCATGCGGCTCCGGCAGAAGGGTCGCGTTGCTTTCGGGCAGCGTCAACGGATCGAAGCCCGAATTCTCCGGCATCGCGAAGCTCCTCCTGTCGCCGCTCGGCGCGCTCCGAACGGAGCGCGCGACCCCTTGCTTCCGGCGCGCGGCGACCAGAGCGGGTCGAACCCGAACTTCGCCTCAAGGCGGCCTCGAAGCGCTTGCACTTAAAGGAGGCGGCCGCCCATCACTGGAGCATTCTTTCGAATCGCGCCTTCAGCGCCCGTCGAGGCGAGGGTGGTATGCCGCCGATCATACCGGCTGCTTGACGATCCGGATATAGGGCTTCGGCGACCGCCATCCGGCCGGGAACATCGTCTTGGCGTCGTCGTCGCTGACCGAGCCCGCGATGATGACGTCGTCGCCGTGCTTCCAGTTCGCGGGCGTCGCGACCTTGTGCTTGGCGGTGAGCTGCATCGAATCGATCACCCGAAGGATCTCGTCAAAGTTGCGCCCCGTGGTCATCGGATAGGTCAGCATGAGCTTGATCTTCTTGTCGGGACCGATGACGAACACCGAGCGCACGGCCTGATTGGTGGCGGCGGTGCGGCCCTCGGAGGCGCCCGGCTCCTCAGCCGGCAGCATGTTGTAAAGCTTGGAGACGGCAAGGTCGCTGTCGGCGATGATCGGGTAGTTGACCTTCGAGCCCTGGGTCTCCTCGATGTCCTTGAGCCACCGGCTGTGGCTCTCGGTCGGATCGACGCTCAAGCCGATCAGCTTGACGTTGCGTTTGGTGAACTCGGGCTCGATCTTGGCCATGTAGCCGAGCTCGGTGGTGCAGACCGGCGTGAAGTCTTTCGGATGAGAGAACAGGATCGCCCATTTGTCGCCGATCCAGTCATGGAAGTTGGTCTTCCCATAGGTGGTCTCGGCCGTGAAGTTGGGGGCGGTGTCGTTGATGCGAAGGGACATGAAGGACTCCGTTGGAAGGGCTGGAATAGCGGCGAAGCGAGGCAGAGACAAGTCCAAAACGCCTGTTCTTTGTTATAGTTCCTATATCACACAATCGACCTACGGTCATCAGCTCCACCCAACTCGGGCTGCCGGGCGTTGGCCTCGCCGCTGTGGGCCACTATGATCGGCGTCATGACGGAAGCCGAGATCGCCAAGCTTGCAAGCTGGCTCGCCAAGGCCGGGCTCGAGGGGCGGACCGAGACCACCCTTGTCGAGGGCTTCTGCAATCGCGCCGTCGCCGGTGGACTGCGGCTCGCCCGCGCGATGGTCCTCATCGATACGCTCCACCCCATTCACGAGGGGCGTGCGTTTCGCTGGGAGAAGGAAAAGCCGGAAGCGACGCTGACCGAGTACGGGCGAACCGCTGAGGGGGAGGCGGCCGAACGCTGGCGGACGAGCCCTCTCTACCGGCTCTTGACGAGCGGCGAATTGCTGCTGCGCCTGCGTGTGACCGCAGAGACCGAAGCCGAGTTTCCTTCCTTCGCCGAGTTTCGCGAAGCGAAACTCACAGACTATGTCGCAATCATCAATCGCTTCGCCGAAGACGGCGTGATCGGCGAAATGGATTGCGTGTATTCCTTTTGGATGACGGATCGAGCCGACGGTTTCACCGACGAGGAGATCGGGGCGCTCAAGCGGCTCACGCCTTTCCTTGGGCTCGCGATCAAATCCGCGTCGCTTGCCCGGATCGCCGAGACCCTGGTCGAGACCTATCTCGGTCGCGACGCCGGCCGGCGGGTGCTAAGGGGCCGCATCGAGCGCGGAGTCGCCGACCGGATCAAGGCCGTGCTGTGGTTCAGCGATCTGCGCAACTATACCCGCATCTCCGAGACCTCGCCGCCGGAGGAGATCATTCCGCTGCTCAACGATTACGCCGAGGCCGTCGTCTCGTCGATCCATGAGCACGACGGCGACGTCTTGAAGCTGATCGGCGACGGCGTGCTCGCCATTTTCCCGGCCGAGGAACGCGCGCAGGCATGCGCCGCCGCGCTCGACGCCGCGGGAGCGGCGCACGAGGCGGTGGCCGCGCTCAACGCGCGCCGGTTCGAAAAGGGCCTGCCGGCGACCGAAATGTATCTCGGCCTCCATCTCGGCGAGGTCTTCTACGGCAATATCGGCAGCAAGGAC
The DNA here is from genome assembly GCA_963765375.1 of uncultured Alphaproteobacteria bacterium. GTDB lineage: Bacteria > Pseudomonadota > Alphaproteobacteria > Rhizobiales > Beijerinckiaceae > Roseiarcus. The sequence goes on from CAVXVZ010000003.1 coordinate 464,323, forward strand.
CGCCTCGATTTCACCGTCGTCGGACCGGCGGTCAACGAAGTGAGCCGGATCGCGGCGATGTGCCGGTCGGTCGACCAGCCGGTCCTCATCTCGTCGGCGTTTGCGGCCTCCGCGGCGGACAACGGCCGGGCGTTCGCCTCGGTCGGACGGTTCGCGCTGCGCGGCGTCGGCAAGCCCCAGGAGCTGTTCACGCTTGATCTCGCCGCTCCGGTAATCGGCTGACGCCGTCGGCCGTGGGCCGCCGCCTGGCGATCGGCGCCGGCATGGAAAAGCTGGAGACGTTTGGCGGGCAGACTTCGCTTGGCCGCCCCGGACAGGCCGCCGAGCTCGGGTCGATCCACGTTCAACTCGCCCTGGAGGATGCAAGCTACGCCACCGGCCAGGTTCATGGCTCGTCGGGGGGAACCGGGCAGCCCTGAGGCGCCGTCGCCGAAGGGGCGAGGCCATCTCGGGACCCGGGGCCAGCTTGACGCGCCCGCTGCCCCGTCTGATACGACGGGCCGATGAATTGGCCTTCGCCCCCCGTCCTTTCCGTCGAGGGCATCGCCAAGTCGTTCGGCGACTTGCGGGCCGTGGACTCCATCAGTTTTCATGTGGCGCCCGGCGAGATTGTCGGGCTGGTCGGCCCGAACGGCGCCGGCAAGACGACGACGATCAACATGATCCTCGGCGTCCTCGAGCCGAGCGCCGGGCGGATCCAGATCGAGGGCGTCGACCTCGCCGTCGATCGCAGCCGGGCGCTCTCGAGCACCAACTTCGCCGCCGTCTATGCGCCGCTGCCCGGCAATCTCACCGTCGAGCAGAACCTGCGGGTGTTCGGCATGCTCTATTCCGTCACCAATCTTTCCGCGCGGATCGAGCGGCTGCTTACGGTCTATGACCTCATCCGCTATCGGCGAACCAAGGCGGGGCTCCTGTCGTCGGGCGAGCAGACGCGTCTCAGCCTCGCCAAGGCGATGCTGAACCGCCCGCGCCTGCTCTTGCTCGACGAGCCGACCGCCTCGATCGATCCCTCGAACGCGCGCGACATTCGCGCCGGAATCGCCAAATTCGTCGACAGCGGACATTGCGGGGTCTTGTGGACAAGCCACAACATGTACGAGGTCCAGGCGGTCTGCGATCGGGTCTTGTTCCTGTCGCATGGCCGGATCGTGCTCGAAGGCGATCCGAAGACGCTGCCCGAGGAACACGGCGCGGCGAGCCTCGACGACCTGTTCGTCAATGTTGCGCAAGAGGCGTTGCACGCGGGAGGCGCAACGTGAATCGCTCGCGTGTCGGCGCGATCGTGCTGCGGATCCTCTACCTCTATCGCGGCAGCCCGCAGCGCGTCTTTCCCATCTTCGTCTTCGTCGCGGTCGATATCGTTCTCTGGGGTTTCCTCACCCGCTACCTCAACTCGGTCTCGCGCGCCGACTTCAATTTCGTGCCGGCGCTGCTCGGCGCGGTCCTGTTGTGGGATTTTCTGACCAGGGTGATGCAGCAGATATCGATGGCGCTGTTCGAGGACGTGTGGACGCGAAATTTCCTCAATTTTTTCGCCACCCCGCTTCGCGTGTCGGAATATCTTGCGGGGCTGCTCGTCGTCGCCGTGACCACGAGCCTTCTGAGTCTCGTCGCCATGCTGGCGCTGGCGCAAATCGCGTTCGGCCTCTCGTTTTTCGCTTACGGGGTTGCGCTGGCGCCGTTTCTGATGGTGCTGTTCGTGACCGGGATCGCGCTTGGCGTCACGGCCTCGGCCCTGGTCCTGAGACTGGGGCCGGCCTCCGAGTGGCTGATCTGGCCGATCCCGATGCTGATTTCGCCATTCGCCGGCGTCTTCTATCCGATCGCGGTCCTGCCCGGATGGATGCAGGCGGTGGCGATGGTCCTGCCGCCGTCCTACGTGTTCGAGGGCATGCGCTCGGTGGTCGCCGGAAATCCTCCGCCCTGGGACCGGCTCGCGCTCGGCGGCGGCCTGGCGCTCGCCTACCTCGTTCTTGCCTGCCTGTTTTTTTTCGCCGTCTATCGCTCGGTCATCCGCACCGGCCTCATCGCCCGCTACAGCGCCGAGACGGTGAGCTGAGCCGACTTTTCCAGCGCTAGACCGCCTTGCCGACCAGTGCGCCGATCCCCGCCGTCACGGCCATGGCCAGCGCGCCCCAGAAGCCGACCCTCAGCGCCGGCCTGACGATCGGGGCGCCGCCCAGACGGGCGCCGAGCGCGCCAAGCGCGACGAGGAAGACCAACGCGGCGATAGGGACGACGATGACGACAAGGCTGGTCTCGGCGAGGAAAGCCGAAACCGTCGGCAGCGCGGCGCCGACCGAAAAGGCGAGAGCCGACGCGAAAGCCGCCTGGATCGGCTTCGGCTTGGCGCCTTCGCTAAGGCCGAGCTCGTCTCGGGCGTGAGCGTCGAGTGCGTCCTTGGCCATAAGCTGGCCCGCGACCTTGTGTGCGAGCTTCGGCTTCAGGCCCCGCTCCTCGTAAATATGGGCGAGCTCCTCCTTCTCCTCGGCCGGCCGCTCGCGCAGCGCGCGCTGCTCGCGCTTAAGGTCGGCGGCCTCGGAATCCGCCTGCGAGCTGACCGAGACATATTCGCCCGCCGCCATCGACATCGCGCCCGCCGCCCAGCCGGCGACCGCGGCGGTCAGGATCTGGCCTCGCGAGCCGCCGGCGGCCGCGACGCCGACAATGAGGCTCGCGGTCGAGATGATTCCGTCGTTGGCGCCGAGCACCGCCGCTCTCAGCCAGCCGGCGCGATTGACGTAGTGCGATTCCATCTTGGGCATGACGCCATCCCGGCGGGGCTTCAAGCCGCCCGCTTATCATGGGCGTGTGACGATCGGCCATTGATTACGCGGGGCGGGCGCCTCGCGCGTTATCCGTCCAACTGCAGGTCAGTAGTTATAGTCACTCAGCAGTGAGTATCCCTCGGTCGAGGCTCCGTCCCTTGCCGCTTCGACTATTTCCGGGTTGCCTCAATCATCCTTTTCAGATTTGAGGAAACGATCGCTCTTAAATGCTCGCTCGACGAATAATACTGGACACGGAGCGGGGCTATATCGAAATGGAGGGCCGTTCCCTCTCGCGCGACCAGGAGAATATCAAGGGCTTCATTGCCAACCCCGTGGGCATATCCCAACTCGTAATATACGTTGGGGCGCTCATGGGTGAGGTCACAAATTATGAATTCGGAGCGTTCGATAGAGTCCGTGATTTCTCTAATAACAAATCCCGATCCCGTGTTCTCGTCTACGCGCGTACATCGTAGATTCAGCTCCTTGCACTCATCCTTGATTGCCGAATATGCGTCAGCCATTTCCTGACCGAGGAATGGCATAATCACAAAGACCAATCCCCTTTCAAACTCACCTTGATCGTTCGGATCGTAATTTGGTCTGCCGAACTCACGATCCATAAACGTGTGCGACCGGCCCATTGTCACCACCACCGTTGTCTGAAGCAGCGGCCCATCCATCCCAGCATTAGCATGCGCGAGTCTAAGTCTTGCGACAAGGCAAAACCGTCGGCGTCGACTCTCGATGACGCCGCCGAGAATCTCCGCGGACGGCCACACGTGCGCCGCCCATGAATCTTGTCGGCGGCGAGCGGCTAAAGAAAGGCATAACTGTCAACGAGGAAGCGCGTCGGGCGACTCCCATTCAGCCAGTTCCGCATCCGTCATCGGCTCGAAGAATTCCGGACCGACGGCCACAATTCCCTTCATCGCGCCAAAACGGCGCTGGGCGGGCGGCGGACGGACGGGCGACAGCCGCGCGATGGGCGTCTTGCCGCGCGCGATCACGATCTCCTCTCCAGCCTCGACCCGGGCGAGAAGCTTCGAGAGGTTCGTCTTGGCGGCGTGGATGGTGACGATTGACATCGCAAGCTCTCAGATTAGTCCACATGTTAGCTAATGTCGGCGTGCAGGTTCACCGCCCTTGCGAACAAAGCGGGAAACATGGTTGCGTCAAACCATGTCGCTCGCCCTGATTCGCTCGAGCCCGGCGGTTGAGCTCAATCCCGAGCAGCGGCTCGCCGTGGAGCATGGGATCGGCGATCCGCACGGCCCCGGACCTCTGCTTGTGGTCGCCGGCGCTGGCTCTGGCAAGACGGCGATGCTGGCGCATCGGGTGGCTGCGCTCATCCTCGCCGGCGCCGATCCGAAGCGCATCATGCTTGCGACCTTCTCGCGCCGCGCGGCGGCGGAGCTTGGCCGCCGCGTCGAGCGCCTCATGGCCCGCCGTCTCGCGCCCGAGGCCGCCGCCGCGGCGACGCCGGCCTATGCCGGGACGTTCCATGCGATCTGCGCCCGGCTCCTGCGCGAATATGCGCCCCAACTCGGTCTCGATCCACAGTTCACCATTCACGATCGCGAGGATTCGGCCGACCTCCTGAACTGGGCGCGGCACGAAGCCGGCCTCGGCGACACGAAGGAGCGCTTTCCGACCAAGGCGACCTGCCTTGCCATCTATTCGCGCGTGGTCAACGCTCGCGGCGAGCTTAAGGCCGTTCTCGGCAAATGGTTTCCGTGGGTCGCGGCGCACGAGGCGCCATTGCGGGCGCTGTTTGCGTCCTATGTCGAGATGAAGCAGCGCCAGAACGTGCTCGATTACGACGATCTGCTGCTCTATTTCGCCCAGATGCTGACCGAGCCGGACATCGCGCGCGAGATCGCCGCTCGCTTCGATCACCTGCTGGTGGACGAATATCAGGACACCAACGCTCTCCAGGGCGAAATCGTGCTGCGCCTGAGGCCGCAGGGGCGGGGCCTGACGGTGGTCGGCGACGACGCTCAGGCGATCTATTCGTTCCGCGCCGCGACCGTGCGCAACATCCTCGACTTTCCGCGCGCCTTCGATCCTCCTGCGCTCGTTGTCACGCTCGAGCGCAACTACCGCTCGAGCGGCGCCATTCTTGCCGCCGCCAACGCGGCAATCGCGCTCGCGCCCGAGCGCTTCACGAAGAACCTTTGGACCGAGCGGCCGGCGGGCGCGGCTCCTCTGCTCGTCACCGTCGCCGACGACGCGGAACAGGCGCGCTTCGTCGCCCTTCGCGTGCTCGCCAATCGCGAGGCGGGCGCGCCGCTCAAAGCGCAGGCGGTGCTGTTTCGCGCTTCTCACCACAGCGCCGCGCTGGAACTCGAACTCATCCGCCGCAATGTGCCATTCGTCAAATACGGCGGTTTGAAGTTTCTCGACGCCGCGCACGTGAAGGACGCGGTGGCGATTCTGCGCTTCGCCGAAAACCCGCGCGACCGGGTCGCGGGCTTTCGCGTCGCCCGGCTCCTGCCCGGCGTCGGACCGAAGATCGCCGAGACCATTGTCGCCGAGGCGGCGATTGGCGACGGCTTTGCAGCGATGGCGGCTCTGTCGCTGCCAGCAAGGGCGCGGGCGGGCTTTGTCGCCTTCGGCGAGGTCATGCGCCGCCTTGCCGCGCGCGCCGCGCCGTGGCCGGCGGAGATCGCCGACGCCGTCGCCTGGCTCTCGCCCCTCATCGAGACGCGCTACGACGACGCGCGGGTCCGGATGGGCGATCTCGAGGCGCTCGAGCGCATCGCCGCCAGTTTTCCCTCGCGCGAGCGCTTCTTGAGCGAGCTCGCGCTCGATCCGCCGGACAAGACCAGCGACGAGGCCGGTCCGCCGCTCAAGGACGAGGACTATCTCATTCTCTCGACCATCCACTCGGCCAAGGGCCAGGAATGGCGCTCGGTGTTCGTTTTGAACTGCGTCGACGGCTGCATTCCCTCCGATCTTGCGACCGGCTCGTCGGAGGAGATCGAGGAGGAGCGCCGCCTCCTCTATGTCGCGATGACCCGCGCCAAGGACGAACTCGCCCTCGTCGTTCCTCAGCGCTTCTACGTCCACGGCCAGCCGAAATATGGCGACCGCAGCGTGCTCGCGGGCCGAACCCGGTTCATCCCCTCGCCGCTCCTTAAGCATTTCGACCGCCAGGCCTGGCCCGAGGCTCAGGCCGAGCCTCACCGCGCGCCGTCCGATGGCCCCCGCGTCGACCTTCAGGCGCGGATGCGGGCGATGTGGCGGTAGCCCGACGAGACGACGGAGCGCGGCGCGTCCTTCTTGTTGTCTTTGACAATGTGTCGCCGGGAATTCTTATGACGGCGAAACGCGCTTTCGCGCGATTGACCAGAGTCCGGCCGGACGGCCGTTGTTCGTAGTTTTTACGATGCGCGAGAAGGATGGAGAACTCTATGTCCCCCTGATCAGCGCGCGCTATCGGCATCGGAGCGCGGAGCGATGAAGAAGCCGTTCCCGAGGTTCGACAGCGACGAGAAGCTTGAGGCGTTTCTCGAGACGGCTGATCTTGACGCGTACGATTTGGCGGCGGGCGCGCTGACTCGCGACGAATGGTTCTGCGTCCTGCCGGGTATACCGGAGCGTCCTTCGAGGCCCCTTCGGGGCGCCTCAGGACGAGGGTAGGTTGAAGTTACGCATCAATGGCTATCGGCGGTACGAAGACGGTCCGCGCCGCCCACGAAAAACCTCCCCGGCCCCTTGCGCGCCGCTCCGATCTGGTCGATGCTACAATAGTAAGATAAAAGCAGCCGCGCCCGATGGCCGCGGAACGATGTTTTGCGGGCGGAAGCGGAGGAAGCCGATTGCCGATCCTTGAACTAGAGTCGGTATCCAAGCATTTCGGCGCCATCCATGCGCTCAACGAGGTCGATTTGACGCTCGAGTCCGGCGAAGTGCTGGGGCTCATGGGCGACAACGGCGCCGGCAAGTCGACGCTGGTCAAGGTCATCGCCGGCAATTTCCCCCCGACCCATGGCGAGGTTCGCATCGGCGGCGAGCCGGTGCATTTTCATAAGCCGGTCGAAGCGCGGCAGAAGGGGGTCGAGGTCGTCTACCAGGATCTCGCGCTCTGCAACAATCTGTCCGCGGCGGCCAATGTGTTCCTCGGCCGCGAGGTCAAGCGCCGGGCGGGGCCATTCCGTTGGCTCGACCATAAGGCGATGGCCAAGCGCGCCGGGGAATTGTTCGGCGAGCTCAAGTCGGAGACCAGGCCCCGCGACCTCGTGCGGATGATGTCTGGCGGCCAGCGGCAGGCGGTCGCGATCGCCCGCACCCGCCTCTCGCAGGCGCGCATGGTGCTGATGGACGAGCCGACCGCGGCGATCTCGGTCAGACAGGTCGCCGAGGTCCTCGATCTCATCCGCCGCCTCAAGGATTCCGGGATGGCGATCATGCTGATCAGCCATCGCATGCCCGACGTGTTCGCGGTCTGCGATCGGGTGGTGGTGATGCGGCGCGGCCGCAAGGTCGCCGACAAGGCGATTCAGGCGACGAGCCCCGAAGAGGTGACCGGCCTCATCACCGGCGCCATTCACGCGGCCTGAGGCGTTCCCGATGTCGACCGAAGCCGCCAAGCCGCCGCCGCAAACGAATGTCTCGATCGAGTCGGTCTTGGGCGTCCAGCAGCATAACGTCTGGCAGCGCATCGTCGGCGCGCAATCATTCTGGGTGACGGTCGCGCTGATCCTCATCTGCATTGTGATGAGCTGGCTGCAGCCGGCGTCCTTCGCCACGAACGAGAACTTCTTCAACATCACCCGCAATTTCTCGTTCATCGGCATCATGGCGCTTGGCATGACCGCGGTGATCGCGACCGGCGGCATCGACCTTTCGGTCGGCTCGATCATGGGGCTGACGGCGGTCGCGAGCGGGCTTGTGCTCGAGGCCGGCTACCCGTCGTGGCTCGCGGTCCTGGTCGGCCTGGCGGCCGGCGGCGTCACCGGGCTCATCAATGGCGTCATCATAGCCTACGCTGGCATCTCGCCGTTCGTGACCACGCTCGGCATGCTGTCGATCGCGCGCTCCTGCGCGGTGGTCCTCTCGGGCAACCGCATGATCTACAAGTTCGGCCCCGGCGGTCCGGGGTTCAAGGCCCTCGGCAGCGGCACGCTGAATATCACGTCCACTTTTCAGTTGAGCTATCCGCTGCTGTTCCTCATCGTGCTGACCGCCCTGCTCGCTATCGTCTACAAGATGACGGGCTGGGGCCGCCACGTGCTGGCGATTGGCGGCAATGAGCACGCGGCTCTGTTGACCGGCGTTCCCGTCAATCGCATCAAGGTGCAGGTCTATGTCGTTTCGGGCCTTGCCGCGTCCTTCGCGGCGATCCTGGCTGTCGGTTGGGAGGGCTCGGCGATCAACGCGCTGGGCGTGACCTACGAACTTTTGGCGATTTCCGCCGCGGTCATCGGCGGCGCCAATCTCATGGGAGGCGAAGCGAGCGCCTATGGCGCCTTCATCGGCGCAGCCCTCATCTTCGTCATCCGCAACTCGCTTTTGATGGCGGGCGTCGATTCGAACTGGCAGGGCACGTTCGTCGGCCTGTTCCTGATTGGAGCGGTCTACCTCGGAAAGATCCGGGGAGCGAAACGCGAATGACCCCCGACGGGGGCCGCGTCTAACTGGGAGGAGTAAGGTAATGTTGAAGTTGTTATTGACTGGCGCTGTGGCGGTGGGGGCCTTGGTCGCCGTCTCCGCCTCGACGCAGGCTGCTGATCCCTACACGTTTGCGCTGGTGCCGAAGAACACCAACAATCCGTTCTTCGACCAGGCGCTCGCCGGGTGCAAGAAAGCCGAAGCCGAGCTCAAGGGCGCCGTCAAGTGCCTCTATATCGGGCCGGGAGAGCACGGCGGCGGCGATGAGCAGGCGCAGATGGTCGGCGACCTCATCACCAAGAAGGTCGACGGCATCGCGGTTTCCGCGGCAAACGCTCCGGCGATCGCGAATGCGCTGAAGGGCGCGGCGGCGGCCAAGATCCCGGTGCTGACCTGGGACTCGGACCTGTTGCCGGCGGACAAGGCGTTGCGCGTCGCGTATGTGGGCACGCACAATTATGACATCGGCGCTAACATCGCCAAGCTGGTCATGCAGATCAAACCCAAGGGCGGCACGATCTGCATCCAGTCCGGCGGCGCCGCGGCGGCCAACCACAACGAGCGCATGCAGGGCATCCGCGACACCCTCGCGGGCAAGAAGAGCGCCGAATCTCCCGGCGAACGCCTGACCGGCCAGAACGGCTGGACGGAAGTCGCCGGCTGTCCGCTGTACACCAACGACGACTTCCCGCTCTCCGTGCAACAGATGGAGGACATCCTCGCCAAATATCCCAACCTCGACGCGTTCACGCCGACCGGCGGCTTCCCGCAGTTCGTGCCCGACGCCTATGAGAAGGTGGCGAGCAAGTACAAGGACAAGATCGCCTCGGGCGCGCTGGCGCTGGTCGTCGCCGACACGCTGCCGGTCCAGATCGACCTGATGAAGAAGGGACTGTCCTCAGGGCAGGTCGGCCAGCGGCCGTTCGAGATGGGATACAAGGCGATGTACTTCCTCAAGGACATCAAGGACGGCAAGGCGCCGCCCGCCGACCCGACCTATACCGGGCTCGACGTCTGCACGCCCAAGACCGCCGACACCTGCATCGGCGGCTGACGCTCGCGTTCGTTGGCGAAAAAGCGTAGGGGCCGGCCTAATCGCCGGCCCCTTTGTTTTTGGCGGCGGGCGACGCGGCGCGATTATCGCGCCAGCTCCGGCGGCTGCGGGCGGAGGCGACGTCAGTATGTCGCAAAGACCTGCATATGACAGTCTGAGAACAAGGCTATCGACATCCGAGGAAAACACCATGGCGACGAAAGCGAACTTCACTCCCGGCGAATGGAAATCCCTGGTGCAGAGTCCCCTGCTGGTCGGGATTGCGGTGTCGGCGGCCGATCCGAGCGGCCTCATCGGCATGCTCAAGGAGAGCATGGCGAGCGCCCGTGCGCTTGTTCAAGCGAAGACCGATCCCAGCGCCGACGAACTCGTGAAAGCGGTCGCCGGAGACTTCGAGACCTCGGAAGGGCGCGGCCTCGCCCAAGACGGCCTCAAGGCGCTGCTCGCCGGAAGCAAGCCGGCCGACATTGCCGCGAAAACCGTGGACGCGCTGCGTGCGCTTTCTGCGCTGCTCGACGCCAAGGCCCCGGCGGACGCGGCCGCCTACAAGACTTGGCTTTGCCACGTCGCCAACGAAGTCGCGGAAGCCGCGCCCGAGGGCGGGTTTCTCGGCTTCGGCGGGACCCAGGTGAGCGAGGCCGAAAAGGCGAGCGTGGTCCAGATCGCCGCAGCCCTCGGCGTTTCCGTTCCGGCCGTGACATAGAGTTCGGACACATGAATTGAATGTGGTGAAGCCGCGCTGTCGCCGTCGTCGAGCCGCCATCGTTGCCGCGGCGGCATTTCTCAACGGCAGTCGAATTTGAACGAATAGGATTAGGTGTAGATTTGTACTTCGACCAGCGCGGTTAAGAGCCGCGGTCAGATTGGTAATTCTACTGAATAGGTTGCCTTCCTCGCGTGTTTGTACCGGGAGCGATAGCAAGCTGCGGGACCTGCGGTATGCGGGGCTGCAGTGCGCATCCAGCCCGAGCGGGGAGACGCATCATGAAAACAATCGCTTTCGCAAAGTTGACTCTTGCCCGGCCAGGCTCTGTTAAATTCATGACGGCGGCGCTTGCAGTCTGCGGCGCGGCGCTCGCGTCAACCCCCGCATGGGCTGGCTACAGCTTCGAAACGATCAACGATCCCGCCGATCCGCCGTTCCCAGCTCCGCCCGCGACGGGCGGCGTGACCTTCACCAATCTCATGGGCATCGATAGCAGCGGCAACTTCATCGCGGGGTTCTACGGCAGCGGCCAAGCCGGAGATCCCAACACGGGCTTCCTGCTTACGTTGCCCGGCAAGACGTTCAGCCCGGACAACTTTCCTGCAATGCCGCAAACCCAGATAACCGCGTTAAACGACATCGGCACGCGAACGGGGTACACGTATCCGACGAACACGGGGGTGGCCACCGATTTCCAGTTCGGCTTCTATGAGAAGGGCGGGGTGTTCACCATGGTCAACAACCCGGAGACCCCAGACTGCGGTACGCCGGGCGTCTGCGATCCAGGCGTAATCACCGAAAACCAGTTGATCGGCGTGAACAACGCGAATCTCGCGGTCGGCTTCTATAACGACAGCCACGGAGACAGCCATGGCTACACGTATGACATCGCGACGGGAACATTCTCGGCCGACATCAACGATCCGCTCGCGGTGAGCACGGTTACGGCGGCGATCAACAATTCGGACGAGATTGCTGGATTTTTTACAGATGCGAGCGGCGTTATCCACGGCTTCATCGACAACGGCGGCGCTTTCACCACCGTCGATCCGGCTGGCTCGACCGAGACCCAGCTCCTGGGGCTTAACGATGAGGGGATAGCGGACGGGTTCGCCGTAATCGACGGCGTGCAGCACGGCATCATCTACGACAGCCTGACAAAGACGTTCGCCATACTCGACCCGGCGGGAAGCACCGCGACCACGCTCAACGGCATCAACGATGCGGGCGATGTGGTCGGATTCTTTGTCGACGCCGCCGGCAACACTGATGGCGCCCTTGGGACCCCCGTGCCGGAGCCCGAGACGTGGGTCATGATGCTGACAGCCTTCGCAGGCCTCGGCGCCGTCGGCCTCCGCCGGTCGCGCCGGCGTGAAACTGCGTGCGCCGTGTCGTAACCGCAGACGATTCGGACTCGCCCTCAGAACGTCTCCGCGATCAAAGCGCCGATCTCCTGGTGAATTGCGTTGCGCACGTCCATCGGCGCGGACGATTCGGTGTAGTAAACCGCGGCGATGATCGGCGCCCGCTCGGGCGGCCGGAGGATGCCGATCGTGTTCGCCGTTCCGTGATCGCCGCTGCCGGTCTTGTCGCCGATGCGCCAGGCGGGCGGGAGCCCGGCGCGGATCCGCTTGTCGCCGACCTTGTCGTCGATGAGCCAGGCTTCGAGCTCGCGCCGGGACGCCTCGGAGAGCACGTCGCCGAGCAGGACCTGGCGCATGTCCTCGGTCATCGCGCGCGGACTGGTCGTGTCGCGGTCGTCTCCCGGCGTCGCCTCGTTCAGGCCCGGCTCGTTGCGGTCGAGCCGGGTCACCGGATCGCCGAGCGAACGGGCAAACTGGGTCAAGCCCGCCGGTCCGCCGATCGCCTCCAGCACCAGATTTGCGGCGGTGTTGTCGCTCCAGTCGATCGCGGCGGCGCAGAGATCGGCGAGGGTCATGCCGCCGGAGGCGAGATGAGTCTTCGCGATCGGCGCGTAACCGAGGAGATCACCCGGCCCGTAAGCGATAACCCGGTCGAGCCGCTCGGCGCCGTCGTCGACCCGCTTGAGCGCGGCCGCGGCGGCCAGAAGCTTGAACGTGCTGCACATCGGGAACCGCTCGTCAGCGCGATGCTCCAGCGTCCAGCCGGTCTCCGTGTCGATGACGGCGACGCCGAGGCGGCCGCCCTCCCGCTCCTCGATCCAGGCAAGCTGCTTGTTGCCGAGGTTGAGGCGATCCTCCGCGGCGGGAGCGGCGGCCCGGGCGCGAAGCGGCGCCGCGGCCGCCGCCAGCCCGACGAGGAAGGAACGGCGAGTGGCGGGGTCAAGCATTGCAATCCCTGAGCTGTCGAGCGAGGCGCGTGAGAATCGTCGGATCGTCTCGCAAGTCGAGAATCCCGGTGTCTCCCATGGTTCTCCCGGATTCAAGCGTTCACCTGCACCGCCTTGTCAGGCCGGCGCATGCTTGACGCGCTTGCCATACTGCAGGATCAACACGGAGATCGGCAAGATCATTCTTGCCGCTTGCTTCGTCAACGATCTTGGCGCCGTGCTGGCGCTCGGCGTCGTGTTCGCCCGCTACGACCTTTGGCTGCTCCTGTTCGGCGCCGTCACTGCCGTCGTGCTCGTCGTCCTTGCGCGCTACGCGGACCAGACCCAGTACACGATCCTGGTCACAGCGGTCATCGGCAGCGCGGTCGTTCCAACCATGATCGCGCAGGCCTGGTTCCAACCGGAGTTCAAGGCGATCGCGGACGAACCCGAGGTCGTGGAGGCGGAGGACGCGGCGCGGGAAGAGCCATGATTGCGTCGACGCGTAAGCCGCGACTGGACCCCTCGCGTTTCAGCTCGCCGCCGGGAAAATTTAGGCGTGGGCGTCATGCGCGAAGCTTCGGTGTCTCAGCCGCAGTCGCCTCGTCAGACTTAAGCGCCTCTTCGCTCGAAAATATTTCACGGTACACGTCCTCGCCGAAGCTCGTTCCCAAAGGCTCTCCTTCAACCAGTTTGAATGTGCGCCGTCCGTCCTCCTGCCTGTCGGCCCGCAGGAACAGCGCCGAGTTGAGATGCTTCGCGTAAAGGCCGTGAGCGAAGTCGAACTGATGGCTGATGAATACGACCTTGTTCGGCTTCTCCAGCAGGGCAGAGACGATTTGCCGGGCGATTGCCGATCCTTCCCGCTCATTGGTCGCTGCGAACGATTCGTTGAACAGGATCAGCGCGTGGGGCGTCAGCAGTTTGACGATGTCGTTCATGCGGCTCAGCTCCTCGTCGAACTTGCCGCTCCTCATCGTTGTGTCCTCCTCGTGCTTGAAATGCGTAAACACGCCGTCGACGATGTTCAGTTCAAGGCTCGCGGCAGGCGCGAACATCCCCGATTGGGACATCAGTTGCGCGAGCCCAAAGCTTCTGAGGAATGTCGTCTTGCCGCCCTGATTGGCGCCGGTGACGATGATGAGGCTTTTGCCGTCCGCGTTGATGTCGTTGCCGACCGGGCGCTTGCTCACGGTCAGCGCAAGACAGACCTCGTAGAGGTCTTTGCAAGCGAAACGAGGAGAGCCAGGTCCTGTCGCCGACGGAAAGGTGAAGGGCGCCTCGAGGTCAAGAAGCCGTTGGTGCAGATTGAGACAGCCGACGTAGAACGCCAATTCGGTTTGCAGCATACGGAAGAAGCTTCCGATATGCTCGGCGCTCTTGGCCAAGGCGTCGGCGGCTAGCCCCAGGCCGCGGTCCCTCAGTTCGCCCATGGCTTGCGCGCCGGCCTCGTCCCTCGGAGCCAGATAGAGACTGTGGCTGGGGGGGCCTTGCTCGAAGACGGCTCTGTAGGCTCGAGTGAACCAATTACCCGGGTCCCTGAGCGGCCGCCGCAGGACGTAGTTCACTCCCTTGAGTCCCTTACCCAACCCCGCGCTGACCAGGATCGCTCGAAATTTCAGCCGGTTCAAATGCCTGTCGATGACCGCGAAATAATCGTCGTCAAGCTCCGTTGATAGCGTGGTGAAGAGCTTCGTGAATGCCTCAGACTGGAATTGGGCGGCGTTTCGGTCGACGAGCGCGCGCACGCGCTTCAGAACGTCGACGAAAGCGACCATTCGCTGGACCGAGGTGTCGAGCAGGCCGGAGGGATACTCCCGAAATGTTGACCATATCTTCCTCTGCCGCTCGGCAGACTCCACAGCGAGACCGTAAAGCTGGCGGACAATCTCAGGATTGCTCAGACAGTCCTTAAGAGCCGCTTGCCGGTATTCAATCGCCGCGACGTCGTTGGCGGCGCTCGTCAATACCGCCTTCTTCACCACCTCAAGGACGAGCGGGTCTTTGGCCGCCATGGCCGAGAACAGTGTCTCCAGCTCCAGGTCTTTGGTGAGAATGGCCTCGTTGGCGGGCGAAGCGCGTTGCAGATCGAAATCGCGGTCGCGGTACATGAGAAAGGCTTTCATGACGGCAACCTCTCCCGCAACTGGGCATAGGTCAGGCCATATTTTTCGGCGACCGAAATGGCATAAGCCAGGCCGTCGGGCGGACGCCGCACGACCTTGAACGTGCGCTCCGCGACGTTGTCTGGTTTGACGGTGCTCCCCATGCTGACCGTGGTCTTGCTGAGCGCCGCCAATTCGTCGATGAAGGTGACGCAGACGCACAGCGCATCGAGTTCGATGATCCTGGTCAATATCTTCGTGCTGAGGAAAATCGCGTCCTTGAGGCTCGTGGAGTTGAACACTTCATTCAGAATGATGATGCTGTCGGACGTCGCCTCGGTTAGAGTTTTATGCAAACGATAGAGATCATCGTGTAATTTGCCGCGCAGATTGTGAACGTCTTCCTGTTTCTCGAAATGCGTGAACATTTGATTGAACAAGAATAGCTGAGCGTCGGTTCCCGGAACCGGGCACCCGATCGCCGCGAGATGATGCATAAGGCCGAACGTCCGCGCAAACGTCGTCTTGCCGCCTTGGTTTGGCCCGGAGACAATGATGATCCTCTCGCGGCCCTTTAGGAAAAAATCGTTGGTCACAACCGGCAGCTTCTTGTCGACAAGCATTTTAGCCAGAGCGAGGTCGTAACAATCCTTTGCGCGGATTTCTTTGGATTCCACCGAGACGCGCGGATAGCAAAACCTGAGGCCGGTACCCCTGATATGGCGCATATGTGCAATATAAGAGACGTAAAACTGAACTTCTCGATCGAAGCGGAGGATGATCGGGTCAAAGAACTGATTGCTTCGGGCAGCGAATTCATCGAGCTCTGCGAATATTTCCGCGTTTAGCCGGGCGACGCGATCGAGGACCCCAGCCTCGATGTGGTTCATCTGCTCGAAGTTTCCGAACTTGAAAATGTGATCGGCGGCAGCGCCCAGTTTGAACTTTTCGAAGTCTGCCTGAATCTCGCCCCCATAGTCGGGCTCGTCGTGATAGCCCGAGACAGTGACGACGCCGTCGCCAATGAGCAGTGAGTAATGAATCGAGGACAACTTCGTTTTCAGCGCCGCAATCTCATTCAACAATTGCTGAAAGGCCGGGGAGCAGACGCATCCCTCGAGGAAAGTGAAAAACCCGACAAGTCCTGGCGAGGAGGGCGCGCCCGCGCGAAGATCGGCGAGGAACCTCTTCACGCACTGACAATAGAGGTCGACGGCGTCGAGCAGCCAGGCTTCCTTCTGATATTTGTAGTGCATCTTGCCCGCTTGAGCGAGGCGCTCCCGCACGGACCTCATCGCATCCGCAAAACTCGCGACGGCGTCATAGGGAGCGTCGTTCTCGAGATCGCGCATCACCTCCTGGCGATACTCGACGGATCCGCACGACTTTAGCGGCTTATAGAAAAAAGGCGCCAGATTGTATTCCTGCTTGCCGGAGGTGATCGAGGCGACGACCTGGTTGAGGTTGAGGTCGGCGGAATAGGCCGGCGGTTCGGATATCTCCGCGTTCGCATCGACATCCGACGAAGGATTCAGGATGCTCTGAAAACTCATCGGGGCCGCCGCTGGTCCCCGCGCGGCCCCCTCGGGCATTGACGCCGATCCGATTCTGGCGATTTCGAAGGGAAACACCGACGCACCTCCTCTCCGTCAAGGGACGGTTTCGAGGAGTTATCAGCCGGTCGGCGCTTAAAGGCGAACTCCATCGCCTGTTGCACGTTTAAGACTTAGCGGTAAACGTTCCTTTGTCAACGCCCGCGAGCCATTAGAGTTCCACTGGGGTATGACGCCCAACTCTCCTCTTTTGCCGGCGTGGCCGCGAAGGCGAGCGCGCGTGATCCGTTCCGGCTTGATCCGGCGCTCGCATCTGCGATACGTCGGACGTCATGGATCGGGTCTGGTTCATTACCGGCGCATCGAGCGGCTTTGGCCGCGCGCTGGCCGAGGCGGTGCTGAAGCGCGGCGACAGCGCCGTCATTGCGGCTCGGCGGGGGCACGCGCTGGACTCGCTCGCGGCCGCGCATGCGCAATCGGCGCTCGCGATCGGGCTCGACGTGACCGACGCGGAGGCGCGCTTGAAAACCGTTGAGGCCGCGCTCGCGCGGTTCGGCCGCATCGATGTGCTCGCCAACATCGCCGGACGCGGCTCGCTCGGCGCGGCCGAGGAATTCTTACCTGGCCAGTTGCGCGAGCAGATGGAAGTCAATTTTTTCGCCGCGGCGGAAATGACCCGCGCGGTGCTGCCCGCCATGCGGGCGCAGAAGAGCGGCCATATCCTGCAGCTCACCAGCATCGGCGGGCTGGTCTCGATCGGCGGGTTTGGTCCCTACTGCGCCTCGAAATTCGCCCTCGAAGGCTGGAGCGAGGCCCTGCGCGACGAGATTAAGCCGCTCGGCATCCGGGTCACGATCATCGAGCCCGGCGCCTTCCGCACGGAGTTCGCCGGCCCCGCCAACATGCGACCGGCGCTGCGCCTTGAAACCTATCGCCCCGTGATCGAGCAGCTCGAAGCTTATCTCTATGGCGGCGACGGCAAGCAGCCGGGCGATCCCGCCAAGGCGGCCGAGGCGATGATCGCGGTTGTCGAGAGCGAGGATCCGCCGCTGCGCCTTCTGCTCGGCGCCGACGCGATCGGACTCTGGGAGCAGAAGCAGGCAATCTTCGCGGCAGAGCTTGGCCGCTGGCGGCAAATCGGGGAGGCGACCGCCTTTGAAGACGCTGCGACGACCCCGATCGGCGGCTGAGACGCAGCCTGCGGCCGTCCCCCCGCACGCTGGCATGGGAAGCGGCCGCGTCACCCCCGATGCCCTTTACCGCATGGTGGCGCAGCACCGCTCGACGCCGCGCACCGCCGCGGTTTCGGATCGAACGCGCTGAAGGCGGACGGCAAGATCTTCGCTGCCCTGTCGCATGGGCGCCTGCTTGTGAAACTGTCGGCGAGGCGCGTCGAAGAGCCGGTGGCGGCCGGGCTTGACGAGCTGTTCTCGACCGGCCGAGGCCGGATCAAGAAGGAATGGGTGACATTGACGCCATCGGGCGCCGACGAATGGGCGCGCGCGTCGGAAGAGGCGCGGCGCGATGTGCTCGCACAACCCCGTTTGCAAGGCAGGCGCCGGCCGCCACTTGATCGCGCGCCAATCCGGCGCCAACATTTCCGCTGGAGGCGACCGGAAAGAGCCTCGTCAGGGAGAAAACGGATGCGAATCTTTGTCGCCGGCGTCGTCATCGCCGCGCTCGTCGCCGTCTCAGGCTGCGCCAAGGGGGACAAGGGCGACCAAGGCCCGCCCGGGCCTCAGGGGTCGCAGGGCCCTGCCGGTTCGGCCGGCCCTCCCGGCGCCGCCGGGCCAGTTGGACCGGCAGGCCAGCAGGCGGCGGGCGCAAGCTTCAGGATCGTCGGCGACACATCGCAGGCGGCTTGCGGCGACGGCGAGATCATGGCCAGCGCCTATTGCGCCGGCGGAGCCGCCCTGCACATCGACGGAACGACCGGCGCAAGCTGCGACGGCGACGCCAAGGCGGTGATCGTCTGCGCTAAGCAGTAGGCGTTGACGCAACCGCGCGTCCCTACGCCCTATGGGCTCGATCCGTCGGGGGGGCGCCGCGCCGCGCGCAATAGCGACTCCCAATGAAGACCCGGCGAGCCTGGGAGGCTCTCGCCGGGGAAGGCGAGGTCCGCGCGCTCATGCGCTCCCGAGATTGGGCGTCGACGCCGGTTGGGCCTCCGGAGGCTTGGCCGCAGAGCCTTCGGGCCATTGTTCGGGTAATGCTCACGTCCCGTTTCGCGATGTGGATGGCGTGGGGTCCGGAGCTGACGTTCTTCTGCAACGACGCCTACCTCCCCACAGTCGGCATCAAGCGGGACTGGGTCATAGGCAGCCGGTCCGATCGCGTATGGGCGGAGATCTGGCCCGATATCGGACCGCGCATCGAGCACGTGCTGTCGACCGGCGTGGCCACTTGGGACGAAGCGCTGCTGTTGTATCTCGGGCGGTCGGGGTTCGCCGAAGAGACCTATCATACGTGCTCGTCGTCGAGAGCGATGAAACAGTGCGCATGTTCGCGGTCGGCGCGGTGTGACCGGCGTCACAGACAACTTCCAGCCGGGTTTCTAGTCAGGCGAGGGCGGGCGACCTGTCGACAGGGCGCAACGCCCCATTAGAGCGATTTCATTTTTCGGGAGGACAGCGGTGACGATTGAACTCAAGGTCTACGACAACGGAGACCACACAGGTCTTGCTTGGCTGCCCTCGGACGGGAAAGCGATTCCGGACTGCCGCGGCTTCACAATTCACCGAACATTGAAACCGAACGGCGGAGCGCCGGCCCAGGACAGTTATCTGCACGGATTTGTCGGATTTTCCGACGCCGACAGGCTCGATCCAAACGCACCGTGGAAGTTTCCGCTTCAACGGTACATGTGGTGGGACTATCTGGTCGATCCCGGCGACGTGGTTCAATATTCGGTCGTCCCGGTTGTCGGCAAGGACAAGGATCACCTTTCGCTTTCCCTTGCCGATGCGAGCGCGCAGACGCCGCCGATGACGATTACTGGGCAGGCGTCGGCCCATATCTCCGCCTATTTCAACAAAGGCATCGTTTCGGCGCAGTGGGTTTCGCGCGCGCTCGCAACAGTCGGCAAAAATGCCAAGCTTGACAGTCTCATCGCCCAGCCCGGCAACACGCTGCGCAATGCGCTTGGCGGTTTGCTTCGTCCGCAATTGCTCAATCTGCTCGACGACGTCAAAAAGAATGGCGGCGTGATTTATGCGGCGCTCTACGAGCTGAACGATCCGGAATTGATCCCGAGGCTCACGGCGCTCGGGCAGAAATGCCATCTCATCCTCGCCAATGGCGCTTTCAATTCGAAGAAACCTGACGAAAACACCGCGGTGCGCGAACAGTTACGTGGCAAGGTCGACCTCCACGACCGCCTGGTCGGGCAAGGACATTTTGCCCACAACAAATTCGTCGTTGCGTGCGATTCGGCCGGCAAGCCGCAACGCGTTCTTTCCGGCAGCACCAACTGGACGATGACCGGACTGTGCACTCAGGCCAACAACGGCATCCTGGTCGACGACCCGAATCTCGGGGCGTTCTTTATCAATCAGTGGAATCTGCTCAAGGCGGCGGGGAACGCCTATCCCGCATCGCTGATGCAGGCGAACTCGAAGTCCGAATCCTTCGGCGTCGATGGCGGCTCTGTCACGCAGTGGTTCGCGCCAACCGACAAGGGCGAGGATCTCGATTATGCGCGCCAGCTTATCGACGGCGCCGAGCAAGGCATTCTGTTCCTGTTCTTCAATCCGGGCGTATTCGAGCCGGACGACAAGCCGGAGCAGTGGACGCTCCTGCAGAACATTCTG
Organism: uncultured Alphaproteobacteria bacterium; assembly: GCA_963765375.1. Lineage (GTDB taxonomy): Bacteria > Pseudomonadota > Alphaproteobacteria > Rhizobiales > Beijerinckiaceae > Roseiarcus. The sequence continues at coordinate 484,230 of CAVXVZ010000003.1, forward strand.
GCGCGACACCAGCAAGGAACGCCGAGCTACGACAGCGACCTCTACATCCATGGCGTCGTGAACCAGGAGATCGCGGGCCTCACCACGGAGGGTCCGGAAAAGCCGAGCAAGGGCGCGGCTGTCAATCCGGCCAACCCGAGTCCAGTGAAGCTCTATGCGAGTGGCAAGACGGCTCCGATTCCCGTTCCGGCGGAGTCGATGGTGCCCAAGGCGATCAAGGACGCCTTCCACGCCTGGGGCAGCGAAATCATGAACCAGGGCGTGCACGTGCACAGCAAGGTGATCGTGATCGACCCGTTTGGCAAAAAGCCGGTCGTCATCACCGGCTCGCACAATCTGGGTTACAAGGCCTCGACCAAGAACGATGACAACATGATGATCGTGGAGGGCAACGCCGCTCGCCGCGTCTTACGCCGCCAATATCATCGCGATTTACCAGACCTACCGTTGGAACACCTACGTCGACGCCCACGCCAAAGACCCGCAAGTTTGGCACGGGCTTGTCGATAACGCGGCCTGGCAGAACAGTTATCTCACCGGCGACGACCTCGCAGAGATCAAATTTTGGCTGGGAGAGGGCTCCTCGGCTCCGGCGGCTGCAGGCCAACCCACAGCGGCCCCGGCGTCGGGGGGCTCAAAAGTGCGCGCTACGACCGCAACCGGGCCATCGTCACATCGAGGCAGGCCGTCCCGAGCGGGCGCACGCACCAAGAGTGCGGCGACGGGAGGCGGTTCCGCGCATGGAAGCCCCGCTCCTGCGACAAAACCTCCGCCGAAGAAGGCTCCCACAAAAAGGACTCGGGCGACGCGGGTTGCGGTGAAGAAGGCCGGTCGTGTGAAGCGCCCGCACACGCGATCAAAGCCCGTCCAGGCGGTCGTCGACGCCCAGGACCGGACGGCCCGCCGCCAAGCCAGCGCGCAGGCGGCGATAATAGGCCGCCGGGTGCGGTGACGGTCCTTCCTTAACTGGCGCGGCGAGCCATCACCGCGGCGGATACCAATAGGCCGCTTGCGGCTTCGAGCGGTCGATGACGACAAACTGGTTGGCGAACGCGCGATAGGTGGCGCTCCAGTCGCCGTCCGGCCATTGAACCCGGATTTCGGCGCGCTCTGCGGTGCCGAGGCCGACGTGGACCCACCCCGCGTGGCCCGAGGCGTCGCCGCCGCCGACGTCGACGAAGCGGGTCTGGATGCGGGTTCCGGTCTTGATTGAAATCCTGGCCCCGACCGCGTTGCGGTTGGAATCGGGTTCGATGAGCCGGATCTCGGACCAGTTGCCCATTGGCAGCGGCGGACCGTCCGGATTCTTGGCCCCCAGGTTGCGGTAGAGCGAGACGTTCGAGCCGCGATTGATCTGCAGGATGTCGAGTTGTCCATCAAGGTTGAAGTCGGCGATCAGCGCCCCACGGCCCTTGAGCCCGTTGGCGATTCCGGCTTCGTCGCCGGCCTCGGCGAATTTTCCGTTCCATTGGCCCATCAGAAGATTGCTTGGATCGTAAGCGGCGAAGTCCGGCATCTGCTCGAGATTGCCCTTGGAGACGAAGATGTCGAGAAGCCCTGCGTTATTGAAGTCTGCGAATTCGGCGTGCCAGGCGGTCGAAGGCCGCTTGTCGCCCCCCGCATAGGGAATATGCGCGGTCGCGCCGACCTGGCCTGCAATGTCGCGATAGATGGGCGCCTCCCCGCGGTCGCCGCCATCGGGATCGAGTTTCTGCAGCTTTTCGTCGCCCATCGAGGTGAGGAAATATTCCGGGTAGCCAGAGCCGTCGAGGTCGCCCTCGGCGATGCCCATGCCGTAGATCGACAGATGCCGCCAGCCGTCGGCGCGGGTATAGAGGCGGGGAGTCTTACCCGGCTCGATCCGCCACATCTGCTCCTCGCCGCCGCGGTAATATTGCCGGTCGTTGGAGACCCGCAGCGACGGCGAGCCAGATTTGTTCCAGTCGGTGAACAGCATCGAGAGCGCGCAGAAGCCGGGCGCAAGCGGGGTGCGGACCGAATAGTCAGGCCTGTCGCCCGGCTGCGGACGATAGAGCGAGTTCTCCTCGCAGGTGCCCCACGGCGAACCCGGCGCGTTGCGGTCGACGTAATGGCCGATGGCCAGCGTCGGGAACTTCTGCCCCGGTTCCCACTCGGCGGCGAACGCCGTCGTCCAGCCGGGATCGCCGTCGAAATTCCATTCGTGGTTGGCGAGCGTGAACGTGCAGTCCGGGCCGCCCTTGAGCAGGAGGTTGCCGCCGACCCTGAGCACAAAGAGATCCATGCGCCCGTCGCCGGAGATCTCTATCGGATAGGCGCCGATGACGTTCTCGAGCAATTTGGGGTCGGCGCCGATATCGAGCGGCTTCTCCTCGAACCTGAGCGGGCCGCCGGAGCGCGAGCGGTTGACGAAGAGCCGCGCCGGATTCTTGCCGCCCGCCAGGAACACCGAGGGAAAGCCGGACCCGTCGCAGTCGAACGCCGCCCCGCCGCCGCCGACGAAGAATTCCCACGGACCGTCGTAAACGCTGTGAATCCCCGCCGCCTCAGCCTCCTCGTGCATGACGGGGATATCGCCGAGCGGCATTTGCCGGTCATCGGCGGCGCGCGCCGCAGCGACACCGACGAAGAGGGCGAGAAGGCAGAAGACGATCCGCATCACGGCGCCTCGATGACGAGCGACCGCAGGAAGGCGACGACGTGGTCGCGCTTCATCGGGTCGAGCGCGAGATAGGCGTCGCGCGCAAAGCGCGCGTCGCCGCCGTGCGCGGCGATGATCTCGTCGAGCATGCGGAAGGCGCCGTTATGGCCGTAAGGGGCGGTCGAGCCCACGCCCCAGAGACGCGGCGTCAGGAACACGTCGCGCTCGACGAAACGCTGCGCCTGCAATTCGTTGCCCAGCGCGTTCACCGTCTCGTCGACGATGAGATGACGCTTGAGATCGCTGTAGAGGGGAATGAGCCACTCGCCCTTGTCGTTGTGCTTCAGCGTCTTGGCGAACGGAAGGGCGGCAAGATCGATGCGGATCGGCGCCTTGACCTCGCCGGAGCGCAGCGTTCCCGCCATGTCGTAGGGCGCCGGATCGGTGAAGACGAGCGACTTCAGCGGCAAGGTCTCCATGTGGCACGAGGCGCATCCGATCTCGTTGAACGTCTTCGCGCCCTCGCTCGCCGCCTGCCGCCAGTCGTCGGGCAGATCGGCCTTGATCGTCGGCGGGGGCAGGGTCGCCTGGAACGCGACCAGGGCCGAGACATCGCCGTCGGTGATGGCGTCGGGCGCCCCGCTCTCGGCGAAATCGTGGCTGCCGGTCCATCGGACGCCGAAGCGCTCGACCGCCTCCATCCCGTGGTGGATGTTGAGCGCATTGATGGTGAATTGTCGGAGCGACGTGAACACGCCCTTGCGGCTGAACGGCCTGACGATGAGGTCGGAGTCGACGCCCTCGATGGCGTCGAGATCGACGATGCCGTTCGGATGGGCGACAATCGAGCCGAAGCGCACGTCCTTCGTCACCAGGTCGGCATGCGCGTCCTTGCCCGTCGCGCAGGCTTCCGCGACCGCCGCAGCGCGTATCGCCCGCAAGTCGGCGGTCATCTCGCGCGCGAGAAGCTCGATCAGGCCCGCGCCCATCAGCGCGATCGTATGCCGCTCGCTCGAGAACGATGGGTCGATGGAATCGAACTGGGCGCTCTCAAATCCCTCGGATACGAACACGTTGGCGACATCGTCGCCCGCGCCGCCCTCGACCGGATCGTTGTGGCAGCCGAAACAGGAGTTCGAATCGGGCCCGCTGGTGCGGCTGAAGGGCGGATTGACGCCATTCTTGACCTTGGTCGGGATGATCGCCTGGGTCGCCTTCGGCCGCCCGGCGCCGTCGACCGTCGTGAACTTCGCCTTGAACAGCACCCGTCCGCGCTCGATGAGGGCGGGCAGAGCCGATGGGCCCGCCGATGCGATCGCATCGAAATCCAGATGGGAGCCGGGCTCGAAGACCCGCTCGTCCCAGCTGCCGCCGAACGCGATCCCGGCGGCGGCGAGACTGGCGAACGCGGCAAACGCAAAAACAACTCCCCGGCTTCGTTTCATTTCCCTCGCGCCTCGCCGCTCCGTGCGGCGGATCGTTATTTGCGCTTTTGTCACGATCGCAGCGGTTCCCGCAAGCGGGAACATGGCCTGGAAGCGTGAATGCCCTCAAGATTTGAGTTGCGTCCATCAGTACTGATTGCTACGAACATTCTCAATGGGTAGCGATATGGCGACAAGCCATCTCAGTCTGAAGGACATCGCTCGGGAGGTAGGCGTCAGCGTGGCGACCCTCGACCGCGTGCTGCATGGCCGGGCCGGCGTCCGGGAGGAGACGGCGCGCCGGGTTCGGGAAGCGATCGACCGGCATCGATTTCGTCCATTCGCGGCGGGCGCAGAATTGGCGAGGAGCCGCGCTAGCCGGCTCGCGTTGGTGATGCCGGAAGGCTCAAATGTCTTCATGTCGATGATTCTCGACCATGTCGCCGAGATGTCAGGCTGGCTCATGGCGCGACGCGCGATCGTGGAGACGACCAAGACCAATGTCTTCAACCCAGCAGCGCTCGCCCGGACCCTGGAATCGTTGGCCGGGCGCTACGACGGCGTCGCCGTGGTGGCGCTCGACCACCAAAGCGTCCGCGCGGCCATAGATGATCTCGTCGCCGGCGGAACCTATGTCGTCACGCTCGTATCCGACGTGCCCGGCTCGCGGCGCCATCATTACATCGGCATCGACAATGTCGCCGCGGGCCGAACCGCCGGTTCGCTGATGGGACGGTTCGCTCGAAACGGGTCGGGGAAAATCGGCGTCATCGCAGGGTCCCAGTCGCTGCGCGATCACGCGGAGCGCATTTTCGGCTTCAACCAGGTGATGAGTTTGGAGCATCCGCAGCTCGGCGTTCTGAGCCCGGTTGAGGGAAGCGATCATGACGGTGAGAGCGAAGCCCTCATGACGAGGTTAATCGCCGATCATCCTGATTTGATCGGGGTTTACAATGTCGGGGCCGGCGTTCCCGGGGTCGCCAAGGCCATCACTGACGCAGGCCGGGAGTCGGCCATAACCTTCATCGGGCATGATCTGTCCAACGTTACCCGCAAGTGCCTTCTGCGCGGCGTGATGGACGCCGTGGTCGCCCAGGACCCCGGCCACGAGGCGAGGTCCGCAATGCGGGTGCTCTTGTCTCTCATCCGCGGCGAACCGATTCTCGCCGAGCAGGAAAGAATCCGCGTCGAAATCGTGATGAGGGACAATCTGCCCTGAATTCCAGTCTTCTCATACAACTCTTGTCCAGTTGCGCTGGCTCTCGATCGAGGATTAGTGTCGATGCGCCGCCCGATCGCCGGATTAGACTGCGATCCAAGAAGCTTTTAGTCGGTCCCTGACGGACCTCAAGTGGAGGAAGAACGATGAAAATTGCGAATACACTGGTGTTGGGGGCGGCGCTTTTCGCCTCAGTGAGTTCTTACGTCTCTGGCCGCGTGGGCGAAAGACGTAACTGTTGGCGTCTCGTGGTCGAACTTCCAGGAAGAGCGCTGGAAGACCGATGAGGCGGCGATCAAGAAGGTTCTTGATGCGCACGGAGCCAAATATATCTCGGCCGATGCTCAGGGGTCGCCGACCAAGCAGCTTACCGACGTCGAAAGCCTCATCTCCAAGGGCGCCAACGTCCTCCTCATCCTGGCGAAGGATTCGGAAGCCATTCTTCCGGCGGTCAAGAAGGCCTCAGACGAGGGCATCCCGATCATCGCATACGACCGCCTGATCGAGAGTCCGAACGTGCTCTACATCACCTTCGACAACGTCGGCGTCGGCCGTATGATGGCGAAGGCGATCCTGGCCGCCAAGCCTGCCGGTAATTACGCCTTCATCAAGGGCGACCAAGGCGACCCGAATGCGGACTTCCTGTTCTCCGGTATCAAAGAAGTACTCAAGCCGGCGATGGACGCGGGCAAGATCAAGAATGTCGGCGAATCCTACACCGATACTTGGAAGCCCGACGTCGCCCAAAAGAACATGGAACAAATCCTCACAAAGAACAACAACAAGGTTGACGCGGTCGTCGCCGAGAACGACGGCATGGCGGGCGGCGTCGTCGCGGCGCTCACGGAGCAGGGAATGGCGGGTACGGTTCCCGTCTCCGGCCAGGACGGCGACCATGCGGCGATCAACCGCATCGCGCTTGGCACCCAGACCGTCTCGATCTGGAAGGACTCTCGCGATCTTGGGCAAGTCTCCGCCGAGGCGGCGGTCGCGCTCGCTGGCGGCAAGAAGATGAGCGAAATCGAGATGGTGAAACCCTTCTCGGGCGGCGCAAAGGGCACAAAGGTCAACGGCATCCTGCTGACCCCGCTTGCCGTCACGAAGGATAACCTCAATGTGATTGTCGACAAGGGCTGGATCACCAAGGCGGAAGTCTGCGCCGGCGTGAAGCCGGCGATGACGCCCTTCTGCAAGTGAGTTGACCGTATTCCAATGGAGTGAAACAAAAGATAGCCGCGCCGTTCGCAAGGCGGCGCGGCTTTTTATTGCGCGCCGCCCGCCGACGTTCCGGCGGCGCAAGGCTGAAGATTGGGAGGGAGCATGACCTCTGCAGCGCCGAGCGCGACCAGCGCGGCTCCGAATGAGCCCGCCATCCGACGGCTGCTGAGAGCGACCGAGGTCGACACCCGAATGATCGGCATGATCGTCGCGCTGGCGCTGATCTGGGTCGGTTTCAACGTCTACACTTTGGTCCAGACCGGCGAGGGGCTCTTCCTCACGCCGCGCAACCTTTGGAATTTGACCGTCCAGACGTCGTCGATCGCGATCATGGCGACTGGCATGGTGCTGATCATCGTGATGCGCCATATCGACCTTTCGGTCGGTTCGATCATCGGCTTCGTCTCGACCATCATCGGCGTGGCGCAGGTCCATATTCTTCCGGCCTATCTCGGCCTCGACAATCCGGCGATCTGGGTCCTCGCCATCATCATTGCCTTGGCTGTCGGCGCCGCTATCGGCGCCTTTCACGGCTCGCTGGTCGCCTATCTCGGAATTCCGGCCTTCATCGTCACCCTCGGCGGCCAGTTGTTCTGGCGCGGCGCGGCGTGGTGGGTCACGGCCGGCCAGACGATCGCGCCGCTCGACGACCGCTTCGCGCTGATGGGCGGCGGCCCGCACGGCTCGATCGGGGCGACGGCGAGTTGGGCGTTGGCCGCGCTCTGCTGCGCTGGCATCGTGTTCGGCATATACGCCGGGCGTCAACGTCGGGCGCGGTTTCGTTTCCCCCAACGGCCGATGTGGGCCGAATATGTGATCGCCGCGGTCGGCTGCTTCGTCGTCATCGGCGCGACCGCGGTCGTCAACGCCTATCCCTGGCCCGAGCGGGTCGCGGCGAAATACGCGGCCGACAACAATATCCCGGTGCCGGAGGGCGGCCTCTACATTTCGACCGGCTACGCGATCCCGGTGCTGATCGCGCTGGTCACCGGGGTCGTGATGACCTTTCTCGCGCGGCGTACGCGGTTTGGCCGCTACGTCTATGCGATCGGAGGCAACCCCGAAGCAGCCGAACTCGCCGGCATCAACACCAAGAAAATCACGGTCATGGCCTTTGGCCTGATGGGGGCGCTGGCGGCGATCGCGGCCTGCATCGATTCGGCGCGGCTCGACTCGGCGACCAATGTGCTCGGGCAGTTCGACGAACTCTATGTGATCGCCGCGGCGGTGATCGGCGGCACCTCGCTCGCCGGCGGCGTCGGCACGATCTACGGCGCGATCATCGGCGCGTTGGTCATCCAGTCGCTGCAGTCCGGCATGGTGCTGCTCGGCTTCGACTCGGCCTTCCAGCAGATGGTGGTCGGCGTGGTTCTGGTCGGCGCGGTCGGCCTCGACACTTTCTACCGCCGCAGAACCGCCAAGGGTTGAGCCATGGACGCAAACCCGCAAACCGCGCTGGTCGAGATGAAGGACATCTCGCTCGCCTTCGGCGGCCTGAAGGCGATCGACGACGCCTCGATCGACCTCTATCCCGGCGAAGTCGTCGGCCTGCTCGGACACAATGGAGCCGGCAAGTCCTGCCTGATCAAGGTTTTGTCGGGCGCCTACAAGCGCGACACGGGGCAGATATTCATCAACGGGCAGGAAGCGACGATCAACAACCCGCGCGACGCCAAGGCGTACGGCATCGAGACGGTCTACCAGGCGCTGGCGCTCGCCGATAACGTCGATGCGGCGTCGAACCTCTACCTCGGCCGGGAACTGCGCACCCGCTGGGGCACGCTCGACGACGCCTCGATGGAGGCGGAAGCGCGCAAGGTTATGGGACGCCTCAACCCCAATTTCCGCCGTTTCAAGGAGCCGGTGACCGCGCTCTCGGGCGGCCAGCGCCAATCGGTCGCCATCGCCCGGGCGATCCATTTCAACGCCCGCATCCTCATCATGGACGAGCCGACGGCCGCGCTCGGCCCCGCCGAGACGGCCCAGGTCGGCGAGCTCATCAAGCAGCTCAAGGCCGAGGGCATCGGCATTTTCCTCATCAGCCACGACATCCACGACGTGTTCGACCTCGCCGACCGGGTCACGGTGATGAAGAACGGCCAGATCGTCGGATCGGGGCGGGTCCAGGACATGACCAAGGACGAGGTGCTCGGCATGATCATCCTCGGCAAATGCCCGCCCGGCGCGATTCCGGGCCCTGGAGCGATGGCGAGCTAGCCCTCCGCCATTTTTCGCGCGTCGATGACGGCCTGCGCCCATTCCTCGGGGCGTTCCTGCGGCAGGTTGTGGCCGGCGCCCCTGAAGACGCGATGCTCGTGCGCGCCGGTGAATTTCTTCGCCTGATGGGCGGTGCCGGGGTTTACGCCGTCCGCGTCGCCGTCGACGGTGATGGCCGGAACGGCGATGGGCGGCTGGGCCGCGAGCGCCATTTCAATCTCATCATAGCGAGGATCGCCTGCGCCGGGCGCAAGTCCGTAACGATGCCGATAGGAATGGATGACGACCGCAACGAAGTCGGGATTGTCAAAGGCGCTCGCCGTTCGATCGAAGGTCGCCTCGTCGAACGCCCACTTCGGCGACCACATGCGCCACAAGAGGCGCGCGATCTCCCTCCGGTTCTTCGCCAAGCCGCGGCGCCCCCGCTCGCAGTGGAAGTAGTACTGATACCAGAACGCCGCCTCCTCGGCGGGGCTCGCCGGCTCCATCGCATGCGCGATGCTTTGGATGTTGTAAGAATTGCCGGAGACGAGCGCGACGACCCGCATGGGCAAAAGCGCAGCGACGATGCAAGCGGCTCGCCCGCCCCAATCATACCCGCCGAGGACCGCGCGCTCGATCCTGAGCGCGTCCATGAACTCGAGAAGGTCGACGCCGAGGGCCGCCTGCTCGCCCGAGCGGGGCGCGTCTGGCGACAAAAACTGGGTTGGCCCGTAGCCGCGCAGATAGGGAACGATCACCCGCGCCCCAGCCCGCGCGAGGACTGCCGCGGCCCGATCATAGGCATGGACGTCGTAGGGGAAACCGTGGCCGAGAATGCACGGCCAGCCGGACGCGGGTCCATATTCCAGGTAGGCGATGGAAAGAACGCCGGCGTTGATCGTTTTGGCGGCTGACGACACGTCTCCCTTGCCTCCCTGATCGAACCGGCCTTTGAACGGTCCCCGACCGCAGCCACAACGGCTTGACGCCGCCCCCGGGCTTCTCTACTGTCGCACTGTTTTCCTTTCGAGGCGACGCGTGGCGAAGCTTATTGTAGGTTTAGCGCTGGAGAGCGGGCAGACATAAGGTCTGCATCCGTTCGCTGGCGCTTACCCGAAGGCCCCTTTGAGGGCCTTTTTTGTTGCCCGAAATTCCCGAACGACGAGAAAAGGCGGAGTTTTACGATTATGGCCAAGCACATGACCGGCGCGGAGATGGTCGTCGAGGCGCTGAAGGACCAGGGCGTCGAGATGGTCTTCGGCTATCCGGGCGGCGCGGTGCTGCCGATCTACGACGCCATCTTCCATCAGAACAAGCTCAGGCACATTCTTGTGCGCCACGAGCAGGGCGCGGCGCACGCGGCGGAAGGTTATGCGCGCTCGACCGGGAAGGTCGGCGTCCTCCTCGTCACCTCCGGCCCGGGCGCCACAAACGCGATCACCGGCCTCACCGACGCGCTGATGGATTCCATTCCCCTCGTCTGCATCACCGGCCAGGTGCCGACCCATCTCATCGGCTCCGACGCGTTCCAGGAATGCGACACGACCGGCATCACCCGCAGCTGCACCAAGCACAATTATCTCGTCCGCCGGGTCGAAGATTTGCCGCGCATCCTCCACGAGGCCTTCTACATCGCCTCGCACGGCCGACCCGGTCCGGTCGTTGTCGACATTCCCAAGGACGTGCAGTTCGCAAGCGGCGCTTATGCGTTCCAGAAGAACATCCAGCACAAGACGTATCAGCCGCAGCTCAAGGGCGATCTCGAGCGCGTTCAGCACGCGATCGAGATGATGGCGGCGGCGAAAAAGCCGGTGTTCTACACCGGCGGCGGCGTCGTCAATTCCGGCCCCCATGCTTCGACCCTGTTGCGCGAGCTCGTCCGCACGACCGGGTTCCCGATCACTTCGACGTTGATGGGGCTCGGCGCCTATCCTGCGTCCGACCGGCAATGGCTCGGCATGCTTGGCATGCACGGCTCGTTCGAGGCCAATAACGCGATGCATGATTGCGATCTCATGATCTGCGTCGGCGCCCGCTTCGACGACCGCATCACCGGCCGCCTCGACGCGTTCTCGCCGAAGTCGAGCAAAATCCATATCGACATCGACCCGTCGTCGATCAACAAGAACGTCAAGGTCGATCTCGGCATCGTCGGCGACTGCGCCCATGTTCTCGAGGACATGGTGCGGCTGTGGCGGGCCGGTTCGCATCAGGCTGATAGGGCCGCGCTGGCCAAATGGTGGAGCGCAATCGACGGCTGGCGGGCGCGCAACTCGTTCGGTTTCCGCAATTCGGAGAGGATCATCAAGCCCCAGCACGCGGTAAAGAGGCTCTATGAGCTGACCAGGGGCCGCGACGTCTACGTCACGACCGAAGTCGGCCAGCACCAGATGTGGGCGGCGCAGCATTTCGCCTTCGAGGAGCCGAACCGCTGGATGACCTCGGGTGGGCTCGGGACCATGGGCTACGGCCTGCCCGCCGCGATCGGCGTCCAGCTCGCCCATCCGAAGTCGCTGGTCGTCGACATCGCCGGCGAGGCCTCGATCCTGATGAACATGCAGGAGATGTCGACCGCGGCGCAATACCGCCTGCCGATCAAGATCTTCATCCTCAACAACCAGTACATGGGCATGGTGCGCCAGTGGCAGGAGCTTCTGCACGGCGGCCGCTACTCGGAAAGCTATACCGATTCGCTCCCCGACTTCGTCAAGCTCGCCGAGGCCTACGGCGCGCATGGAATCCGCTGCTCCGACCCGGCCAAGCTGGACGCGGCGATCATGGAGATGATCGATACCCCGAGGCCGGTCATTTTCGATTGCCTCGTCGATCAGAAGGAGAACTGCTTTCCGATGATCCCATCGGGCAAGGCCCATAACGAAATGATCCTGGCCGAGCTCGAGGACGACGCCGGCGTCGAGCTCGACAACGTCATCGACGAGAAGGGCAAGATGCTGGTCTAAATCCCCTCGATCCGGGAGAGGGGTTGGGTGAGGACAATCGCGATTTTCAGCCTTGAAGAAATACGTCGCGCGCATGAGATCGTTCTCGGTGCGCTCAGACCCACACCGGCGATTTGCTGGCCGCTCCTGGCAGGGCGGCTCGGCGCGGAGGTCGTGGTCAAGCACGAGAACCATCTGCCGACCGGCGCCTTCAAGGTGCGCGGCGGTCTCACCTATGTCGACGCGCTGATCCGGCGCGAGCCGGCGACGCGGGGGATCATTTCGGCGACGCGCGGCAACCACGGCCAAAGCCTCGCCTTCGCCGGACGGCGCGCGGGCCTCGAGGTGACGATCCTCGCGCCGGAAGGCAATTCGGGGGAGAAGAACGCCGCCATGCGCGCGCTCGGCGCCGACCTCATCGAATTCGGACGCGACTTTCAGGCTGCGCGCGAGGAGGCGGTGCGGCTTGCGGACGCCCGTGGCCTGCACATGGTTCCTTCCTTCCATCGCGATCTCGTGCTCGGCGTCTCGACTTATGCGCTCGAGCTCCTCAGCGATCGCCCCGACCTCGACGTTCTCTATGTGCCGATCGGCCAGGGGTCGGGAATTTGCGGTTGCATCGCGGCGCGCGACGCGCTCGGCGCAAGAGCCGAGATTGTCGGCGTCCAGTCGGCGGAAGCTCCGGCCTACGCGCTGTCGTTCGCCGCCGGCCACGCGGTGCGGACCAACAGCGCCGACACATACGCCGACGGCATGGCGACGCGCGTTCCCGACGAGGAGGCGCTGGCCGTCATCGCCAAGGGCGCGGCGCGGATCGCGCTGGTCGGCGACGAAGAGATCGCCTGCGCCATCCGCGCCTATTGGACCGATACCCATAATCTCGCCGAGGGCGCGGGCGCGGCGGCGCTCGCAGCGGCGATGAAGGAACGATTGCGTCTCAAGGGACGCAAGGTCGGGCTCGTGCTGTCGGGGGGCAACATTGACTTCGACCTCTTCCGGCGATGGGTCATAAGCGCGCCGAGCGCCGCCGCCTGAAGCAAAACAATGCGCCGGCTCTCCCATGAGGCCGTCGCGAATGAGGACCTGAAGCAGATGAGCAAGATTTCCGCCGCCCAGCCGCTCTCGCCCTATTCCTCGGCGACTGGGAAGGCCAATATCGAGACCCACACCCTCTCGGTCCTGGTCGACAACGAGCCCGGCGTCCTCGCCCGGGTGGTCGGCATGTTCTCGGGCCGCGGCTACAACATCGAGAGCCTGACGGTCGCCGAGGTCGCGCACGAGACGCATCTCTCGCGCATCACCATCGTCACCTCGGGCACTGCCGAGACCATCGAGCAGATCCGCCATCAGCTCGAGCGTCTGGTCCCCGTCCACTCGGTGAAGGACTTGACCTTGACCGCGCGCGCCATCGAGCGCGAGCTCGCGATGATCAAGGTGAGGGGCAAGGGCGAAAATCGCGTCGAGGCGATGCGGCTTGCCGACGCGTTCCGCGCCAAGGTCATCGATGCGACGACCGAGAGCTTCATCTTCGAACTCACTGGCGCGCCGCGCAAGATCGACGATTTCGTCGAGCTCATGCGCCCGCTCGGCCTCGTCGAAGTCTCGCGCACCGGCGTCGCCGCCATCTCGCGCGGACCGGAGCCGATCTAGGGATACATGACACAAGGACAACTCGCCATGTCGGACGCAGCAACGACGGATGGACTCGATCGCCGCGGCTTCATGATAGCGACCATAGCCTCGGTAGGCGCGTCGGCGGCGCTTGCCTCCGAGACGGATGCGGCGAACGCCGAGGACTCAACCGCACCCGCCCAAGCCCGGCTGCGAGGAACTGTCTTCACAGGCGATGTGATCCAGGGAAAGAAGGTGATCAGCGCACTGGACCTGAACGACCTCGACCAGGGCAAGCACCTGTTCTACTTCCAGGGCGTGCAGATGCCCACGGGGCAGCACTGGTATGTATCACTTATCGTCGCGAAGGGGGCGAAGCCGGGCAAGCGCATCGTTCTGGTCAGCGGCGTGCACGGCGACGAGATCAGTCCGGTGCGAACGATCCAGACCGTCATGAGTGACCTCGATCCGGCCCAGATGTCGGGCGCGGTGATCGCGGTCCTGGACGTTTCCCGCCCCGCCCTTGAAGGCATGGCGCGCCGTTGGCCGAATTCCGGCAGGGGCATCGACCTCCTCGACATCAATCGCGAATGGCCCGGCAATGAAAATGGCGCCAGCGCGCCGAGCCGGCACGCCGGTCTCCTTTTCAACCGGCTCTTGAGGCCGAATGCCGACTACGCGATCGATTTCCATACCGGGGCCACGGGCATGGATATCTCGGCGTTCCACGTGGCTCGGATGGACTTGCCGGAGGTCCGGGCGATGGCGGAGCTCTATCCGATCGATCAGATCCTGGACGAACCGGTCTATCCCACCATCCTGGCGAACGCGTTCATCGATGCGGGCATCCCGGCGTTCACGCCGGAGATCGGCGCTCCGCGCATTCTCGACCACGCTATGATCCCGCTTTTCGTGGAGGGAACGCTGAATGTGCTCAAACATCATGGGATCATCGCCGGCCCGATCGGCCGCACCGGACAGGACACCGACGTCTTCGTCGCCAACAGCGGGCACGCCATACTTGCGACCCATGGCGGATTCGTTGAGCTCTTGGTCAAGCTGAACGACAAGGTGAACGTCGGGCAGAGGGTTGCGATCCAGCGCGATACGTTCGGCGAAGTCGTAGCGGAACACACCAGCGGCGTGACCGGTGAGGTCGCGGGTTTTCGCACGGATGCGACAGCCGAGCCCGGCACGCCGCTCATGTTCATTTTCTACAACCGTTCGCCTCCGGAGGTCCCGGTTGATTACTCCGAGTGACGAAACCGGGCGCCTGCAAGGCCGATGAGCGATGAGGCTTTCGATTACGTGATCGTCGGGGCCGGCTCGGCGGGCTGTGTGCTCGCCGACCGGCTCAGCGAAGACGGCCGGAGCTCCGTCCTCGTGCTGGAGTATGGCGGGTCCGACCGCTCGGTGTTGATCCAGATGCCGGCCGCGCTCTCGATCCCCATGAACATGAAGGCGTACAACTGGGGCTATCTGAGCGAGCCGGAGCCGTATCTGAACGGCCGGCGCATGCACTGTCCGCGGGGCAAGGTCCTCGGCGGCTCGTCCTCGATCAATGGCCTGGTCTATGCGCGCGGCCATCCGCTCGATTTCGAGCGCTGGGAAGAGGAAGGCGCAAAGGGCTGGGGATATCAGAACGTGCTGCCCTACTTCCGCCGCGCCGAAAGCTTCGGCGGCGGCGCCGACGCCTGGCGCGGCGACAGCGGGCCGCTCGCGACCGCGCAGGGCGGCAAGCGCAACCCGCTCTATGCGGCCTTCATCGAGGCGGCCCATGAGGCCGGCTATGCGGTGAGCCCCGACCTCAACGGCGAGCGGCAGGAGGGATTTGGCCCCCTCGACATGACGGTGAGGGACGGCGTGCGGGCGTCGACCGCCAACGCCTATCTGAGGCCGGCGATGAAACGACGCAATCTCAAGGTGGTCACGCACGCGCTCGCAACTCGCATCGCCTTCGATGGACGCCGCGCCTCCGGCCTCCATTACCGGCGCGCCGGACGCGAGCACAAGGCCAGCGCGCGGCGCGAGGTGATCCTCTGCGGCGGGCCGATCAATTCGCCTCAATTGCTCAAGCTTTCCGGCGTCGGCCCGGCGGCGGAGCTCGAATCGTTCGGGATCGAAGTCGTCGCCGATCGGGCAGGCGTCGGCGAGAACCTGCAAGACCACCTCGAGTTCACCGTCCAGGTCGCGTCGAAAGAACCCGTTACCCTTTATCGCCACACCGGCCTCCTAGGCCGCGTCCTGATCGGAGCCGAGTGGCTCCTGCGGGGCAAGGGCCTTGGCGCCTCCAATCATTTCGAGGCCGGAGGCTTCATCCGCTCGCGCGCCGGCGTCCGCTATCCGGACATCCAGTTTCACTTCCTCCCGCTTGCCGTCGCCTATGACGGTTCGACGCTCGCCCGCGAGCACGGCTTTCAGGCGCATGTCGGGCCGATGCGGTCGAAGAGCCGCGGCTGGGTCCGTCTCAAGTCGGCCGATCCGGCCGAGCCGCCCATGATCCAGTTCAATTACATGAGCCATCCCGAGGACTGGATCGAGATGCGCGCGTGCGTGCGCCTGACCCGCGAAATCCTGGCTCAACGCCCCTTCGATCCCTATCGCGGCCGCGAAATCCAGCCCGGCGCGAACTGCGTCAGCGACGAGGCGATCGACGCCTTCGTGCGCGAGCGCGTCGGCAGCGCCTACCATCCCTCGTGCTCGTGCAGAATGGGATCGCCGGCGGACCCCTTGGCCGTCGTCGACCCTGAGACGCGGGTGATCGGCGTCGAGGGCCTCAGGGTCGTTGATTCCTCGATCATGCCTTCGATCACCAACGGCAACCTCAACGCCCCGACAATCATGCTGGCCGAGAAGGCCGCCGACATGATCCTCGGCCGCGATCCCTTGCCGGCCTCGAATGCGCCCTACCATGTCGAGCCCGACTGGGAGACGAAGCAGCGGTAGGGCTCGGAAGGTCATCGGCGCTGGTCGAGTTGGGAGAGCCGTGATACGATGACAAGGTTATGACCAAGCTTCTTGATCTGGCGATTGCCGAACTCCGCAAATTGCCTCCAGCGGAACAGGACGAGACGGCGGAGATGCTGCTTTGGTCTATCGAGACACGAGCCGGACCACTTCCGCTCGACGACGAAACCTTAGCGGCGATCGAGGAGGGTCTGGCGCAGGCTAGGCGAGGCGAGTTTGCCTCGGACGCGGAGATCGAGGCGCTTTGGAAGCGTCGTGATGGATGATCGTCCGCTATACGCGTCGGGCGGAAGGCGATCTCGCAAAGATTCTGAACTATCTTGAGCGAAGCCCACGCGGCGCTCTCAGCGTTAGGCTCGCCATTAAACGCACAATCGACACGATCAGCCAGAATCCAAACATCGGGCGCGTCGCGGCGAGAGGCGTAATCCGCGGCGTGCCGGTTGGGCGGTATCCTTATCTCATTTTCTGGACGGTTGAAGCGGACGAAATCTGACTGCTGCACATTCGCCATGGCGCGCGGAGAGTCTGCGCGGCTGAATGTTCATGACCGAGCCCCCTTTATGGCCGGGCCTTAATTTTCGAGTTCAATTCGGTCTCGTGCTGGCGCAAGGTCCAAGCGAACAGCCAAATGGAAGTTGGGAAAGGCGAGGACGCCATGACGGAAACCGCATCGGCCGCCGCCAGGGAGCCTCGCCGCGGCCGCGAGGCGCGCCGAACGGCGCGCGCCCATCGTTCGCACGCATCCATCCCCTATATCACCCGCAAGATCCCGCTCACCGAGCTGATCAGCGAAGAAGGCCTCGCAACGATCGAGCGCAACGCCGAAACGCTCCTGGAGGAGATCGGCATCGAGTTTCGCGACTTTCCCCGCGCGCTCGATCTCTTTCGCAACGCCGGATGCGACATCAAGGGCGAGCGGGTGCGCTTTCCGCGCGGGCTTGCGCGCCAGCTGTGCTCGACGACTCCGGCGCAATACGTGCAGCACGCGCGCAATCCGGAGCGCAATGTGCTCATTGGCGGCGATGCGATGGTGTTCGCTCCCAACTATGGCTCGCCGTTCGTCCATGACCTCGACAAGGGCCGCCGTTACGGGACGCTCGAAGACTTCCAGAATTTCGTCAAGCTCTCGTACATGAGCCCGTACATCCATCATTCCGGAGGCACGGTCTGCGAGCCGGTCGATCTGCCCGTGAACAAGCGGCATCTCGAGATGGTCTACGCGCATCTCAAATATTCGGACAAGCCGTTCATGGGCTCCGTCACCAAGCCCGAGCGGGCCGAGGACAGCGTGCGCATCTGCGAGCTTCTGTTCGGCGAGGACTTCGTGCGCGACAACACGGTGCTGACGAGCCTCATCAACGCCAATTCGCCGCTGGTCTGGGATTCGAGCATGCTCGGCGCCGCAGAGGCCTACGCCCGGAGCAACCAGGCCTGCATCATCACCCCGTTCATCCTCTCGGGCGCAATGAGCCCGGTGACGGTCGCCGGCACCCTGACCCAGGTGCTCGCCGAAGTCATGGCCGGAACCGCGTTCTGCCAGCTCACCCGCCCCGGCGCGCCGGTGGTGTTCGGAACCTTCGTCTCGACGCTCTCGATGCAGTCCGGCGCGCCGACCTTCGGCACGCCCGAGGCGGCGCTCGCGATCTTCGGCGCGGGTCAGCTTGCGCGGCGGATGAACATGCCGTTCCGCACCGGCGGCTCGCTCTGCGCCTCGAAGATCCCCGACGCCCAGGCGGCCTACGAAAGCGCCCAGACGCTTCTGCCGACGGTGCTGGCGGGGGCGAATTTCGTGCTGCACGCCGCTGGCTGGCTCGAGGGCGGCCTTGCAGCATCCTACGAGAAGTTCGTGCTCGACTTCGACCAGCTCGGCGCGATGCATGTCCTGGCCAAGGGCGTCGATTTCAGCGACAACGGCCAGGCGATGGAGGCGTTCCATCAGGTCGAGCCGGGCGGGCATTTCTTGGGTTGCGCGCATACGCAAGCCAACTTCGAGACCGCCTTCTATCGCTCCAACGTCGCCGACAACAATTCGGTCGAGCAGTGGCGCGAGGAAGGCTCGAAGGACGCCGCGACCCGGGCCAACGGCTTATGGAAGTCGATGCTGGCCGAATACGAACCGCCGCCGCTCGACCCTGCCAAGGACGAAGCGATCCGCGCCTTCATCGACCAG
Source organism: uncultured Alphaproteobacteria bacterium (assembly GCA_963765375.1). Classification (GTDB taxonomy): domain Bacteria; phylum Pseudomonadota; class Alphaproteobacteria; order Rhizobiales; family Beijerinckiaceae; genus Roseiarcus. Next base: position 502,600 of record CAVXVZ010000003.1, read on the forward strand.
CGGAAGGCGCGGATGCCGGACGCGACCTATTAATCGCGGGCCCTCATCCGGCGCTTCGCGCCACCTTCTCCCGCAAGCGGGAGAAGGGTGGGCGCGTCCCCTCTCCTGCTTTGCGGGAGAGGGTTAGGGTGAGGGAAAGAGCTGTGGGGATGGCATGAAAACGCATGCGCGGGCGGTGGTGATCGGCGGGGGCGTGGTCGGCGTCTCGACCCTCTATCATCTGGCCAGGAAAGGCTGGAGCGACAGCGTTCTCGTCGAGCGCAGGGAGCTGACGTCAGGTTCGACCTGGCATGCGGCGGGCTTGCTGCCGCTCTTCAACCTCAGCTATTCGGTCGGGCAGATCCACAAATATTCGGTCGCGCTCTACCAGACGCTCGAGAAGGAGATCGGCCTCGACGTCGGCCTGCGCCAGGTCTCCAACATCCGCCTCGCCCGCACCCGCGACCGGATGGACGAATATCACTATTACGCCGGCGTCGCCGCGACCATCGGCGTCAAGGTGAAGTTCCTGACGCCGCAAGAGGTCAAGGAGATCTGGCCGCTCTGCAATGTCGATGGGATCATCGGCGCGATCCAGCATCCAGAGGACGGCTATATCCAGCCCGCCGACCTCACCCAGGCGCTGGCGCGGGCGGCGCGCGAACGCGGCGCTGAGATCAACCGCCATACGACCGTCATCGCGATCGAGCGGCGACCAGGCGGCGAATGGAAGGTCTCAACCGACAAGGGCGACATCGTCTGCGAGCACATCGTCTCCGCGACCGGCAATTTCGCGCGGCGGACCGGAAGGATGGTCGGGATCAACGTGCCGGTGATCCCGGTCCAGCACCAATATATCGTCACCGAGGCGCATCCCGAGATCGTCGCGCGCAAGGCCAAGGGCCTGCCGGAGATGGGGGTCTTACGCGAATCCGATTCGTCCTGGTACATGCGCGAGGAGGCGGGCGGGCTCTTGCTCGGGCCTTATGAGAAAGGCGCGCCCGCCTGTTATGTCGACGGGCCGTCGGCGGACAGCGAATACGAACTCTTTCCCGAAGACCTCGACCGTCTCGCGCCGCACATCGAGACGGCGATCGCCCGCGTTCCCGCCTTCGGCGAGGTCGGAGTCAAGAAGGTCTATAACGGCGCGATCGCCTACACGCCCGACGGCTCGCCGATCGTCGGCCCGGCGCCGGGCTTGAAAAATTTCTGGCTCAACGAAGGCCATTCCTTCGGCGTCACCGCGGCCGGCGGCGCCGGCTGGCAGCTCGCCGAATGGATCGTCGACGGCGAGTCGACGATCGACATGCTCGGCGTCGACCCGCGCCGCTTCGGGTCCTATGCCGATGAAGGTTACCTCGTCGAGAAGAACGAAGAGGCCTACGCCAAAGTCTTCACCGTCCATTATCCCGACGAAGAGCGCGTCGCCGCGCGCCCGTTGCGCCAGACGCCCTGCTACTCGCGGATGAAGGCTCTCGGCGCCGTGTTCGGCTCGATTTACGGCTGGGAGCGGCCGAACTGGTTTGCACCGCCGGGCTATGCGCTGAGCGAGACCGACCTCGCCAAGCCCGATGTGCTGCTCAACGAGAATCATCCGGCCGCCGCCGAGGGCGAGCGGCCGCGCGAGAAGTGGAGCTTCCGCCGTTCGAACTATTTCCAATTCGTCGGCGCCGAGTGCCGCAACGTGCATGAGAACGTGGGCCTGCAGGACATGTCGGCGTTCGCCAAGCTTGAGGTTTCCGGTCCCGGCGCCGAAAGCTGGCTGAACTCGATCCTCACCAACCGCATCCCCATGGCGATCGGCCGCGTCACGCTCACCTATCTCTTGACCGTGCGGGGCGGCGTGCGCGCCGAGTTCACGCTGACCCGGATCGGCCCGGAACGTTTCTACCTCGTCTCGGCCGGCGCGCTGGAATCGCACGATTTCGATTCGCTGGAAAGGCTGCTGCCTGGCGATGGAAGCGTCCGGATGGACAAGGTGACGACGCAACGCGGCGTTCTCGTGCTCGCCGGTCCGCGCTCGCGCGAGGTTCTCGCGAAGGTCGCCGACATCGATGTCTCGAACGAAGCGTTCCCATGGCTGACCGCGCGGCGCCTTTCGATACGGGCGGCGGGCGTCATCGCCATGCGCGTGAATTTCGTCGGCGAGCTCGGCTACGAACTGCACCACCCGATCGAGATGCAGAACGTGATCTTCGATGCGCTCATCGCGGCCGGGACGCCGTTCGGCATCAAGCCGTTCGGCATCCGCGCCATGGATTCGCTGAGGCTCGAGAAGTCGTACAAGCTCGTCGGGCGGGAACTCTCGATCGAATACGCCGCGCTCGAATTCGGCCTCGACCGGTTCGTCGATTTCAAGAAGGGTCTTTTCCTCGGCCGCGACGCGCTGATCACCTGGGTCGGCAAGGGCTTCGAGAACAGGCTTGTCACGCTCGAAGTTCAAGGCGTGAGCGACGCCGACGCGCGCGGCTCCGAGCCGGTGACGAAAGACGGGGCGATGGTCGGCCGCACGACGTCCGGCGGCTACGGATGGCGGACCGGGAAATCGCTCGCGCTGGCGATGGTGAAGCCCGAGTTCTCGCACACTGGCGATGAAGTCGACCTGCGTATTCTCGGCGAGACGCGCCGCGCGGTCGTTATCGGCGACAGTCCCTATGACCGGCAGAACGCGGCGCTGCGGGCGTAACCGGCCGCACGAACATCAGGCGGTGTGGTCACGCCGCCTTCACCCCAATCTCCATCTCGCGCCCGAGCGCGGCAAACGCTCGCTCAATCGCGTCGAGCCGCGAACGGTGCCGAAGGTCGAGCATCCGGTCGATTTGCGGAAGGGCGACGTCGAGGCGCTTTGCGAGCGCGGCCTTGCCGACGCCTTCGGCCCGCATCGCCTGATACAGCGCGACCTTGGCTGAAAGCGGGGCGCCACTTTGCACCGGGAAAAGGCGGTCATCTGATCGTCACTCTGAACGGGAGGCGATCGGTCCTGCCTCGGCATGGGCGGAGTTCACTCGCGAAAAGTATGGACTGCGTTCGCTCGAGCCAACAAAAGTGTTGCGTTATCGCCTTACGCTTCCCCCGCCGCCTTCCGCTGCTGGAGCAGGGCGCGATAGATCTCATCGTCGCCGCACAATCCCGCCATGCGGCCGAGATCGTCAACCAGAACGATCGGGTTGCCGGAGTCCCGGCGAAGCGCGATCGCCGAGCGCATCTTCAGGTCGATCGAGGCGACGACGACGTCGGCGCGGTCGCGAGACATCTTGCCGGACGCCGGGTCCGCCTTGGCCAGCGTCCCCGCGGCGCCGTCCAACGTGACGCCGATCGGCCGGTCCTCGGCGTCGAGCCGCACGCGGATGCGGCCGGCGGGGTCGAGGAGCACCTCATTTTCGTGTCGCCTGAGCGCCGCGGCCGGCGTCATCAGCGCGCTGCCGCGCAGCACGTTGAGCGGGTTCATGTGCTTGACGAATTCGGCGACATAGGCGTCGGCGGGGCGCAAAAGGATGTCCTCCGCCGTGCCGCACTGGACGATACGCCCGCCCTCGAGGATGGCGATCCGGTTGCCGAGCTTCAACGCTTCGTCGAGGTCGTGACTGACGAAAATAATCGTCTTCTTCAGGTCCTTCTGCAGCAGCAGGAGCTCGTCCTGCAGCTTGTCGCGGATCAGCGGATCGAGCGCCGAGAACGGCTCGTCCATGAGCAGGATGTCGGCGTCGGTGGCAAAGGCGCGGGCGAGGCCCACCCGCTGCTGCATGCCGCCGGACAGCTCATGGCCGAACTTGCCCGCCCATTGCGTGAGGCCGACCATCGCCAGCTTTTCGGCGACGATCTTGTCGATTTCAGCCTTCGGCATCCGGCGAAGCTCGAGCCCGAAGGCGACGTTCTCCTGCACCGTGCGCCACGGCAGAAGCGCGAACTGCTGAAACACCATGGCGATGCGGCTCGTGCGAAGCATCCGCAATTCATCGGCGCCGCAATGGGCGACGTCGATCGCGCCCTGGCCGTGGCGAACGAGAACCTTGCCCCGGGCGACTTTGTTGAGGCCGTTCACGGCGCGAAGGATCGTGGACTTGCCCGATCCGGACAGTCCCATGAGCACGCAGATTTCGCTCGGCTCGATCGAGAGGTCGACACCCGCCGCGCCGAGAACGACCCCGGTCGTCTTCAGGATTTCATCGCGGGTCGCCCCCTTGTCGACGAGCGCCAGCGCCTCGGCCTGCTTGTCGCCGAACACGATGTCGACATGATCGAAGACGACCGCCGACATTTTCACGCGCTCCCTTTTCGCTCGGGGTTGCGGAAGACGCGGTCGAGCACGATCGCGAGCAGGACGATCGAGAACTCCGGCTTCGATCCCCATCGGAATATTCACCGTTCCGAGCGCGCGCACGACCGGCACGCCGAGCCCGGCCGCGCCGACCAGCGCGGCGATGACGACCATCGACAGGCTCAGCATGATGCATTGAGTGACGCCGGCCATGATCGTCGGCAGCGCATAGGGCAACTCGACTTTCCACAGCAATTGCCGATTCGTCGCCCCGAACGCTGCGCCGGCTTCCTTGAGAGGCAGCGGCGCGGAGACGATGCCGAGATGGGTCAACCGGATCGGCGCGGCGATCGCGAAGATTACGGTCGAGATCAGGCCCGGCGCCGAACCAAGATGAAACAGGACCAGGGTCGGGATGAGGTAAACGAACGTCGGCAGCGTCTGCATCAGGTCGAGCAGCGGCCTTAGCAAAGCGTAGAGCCACGGCCTATGGGCCGACGCGATGCCGACCGGCACCCCGATCAGGACGCTCGCGATGGTCGCGAACCCGACGAGCGAGATCGTCTCGACCGTCGCCTGCCAATATCCGAGGTTGGCGATGAAGATGAACGCAATGACCACGAACGCCGCGAGGCGCCAGGATCGATGCATCCAGTAGGCCAGCGCCGCGACCGCGAAAACGACGATGAGAAACGGGATGTGCAGAAGGATCGCGGTGAAGCCGTCGACCAGAAAATCGATCACCGCCGTCACCGCGTCGAAGAACCCGGCGGCGTTGTCCTGCAGCCAGGTTATGCCGGTCTTGACCAGGCGGCCGAGCGGAAGTTTCGGCTCGGTGAACCAGCTCTCCAAGGCCGTCCCTCCAGCCACGGGCCAAATGCAGGCCCCCTGCCCGACGCGCGCGACGCGGCGGGCAGGGGGCCGGCGCGAGTCGCCCGCCTTAAAGGCCGAGGCTCTTTTTGACGGCTGGCAGTCCGGGCTGGCCGTCGAAGGTCGTCACCCCGTCGAGCCAGGCCGTCAGTTGCGGCGGGTTGGTCTTGAGCCACTCCTGGGCCGCCTTCGGTCCCTCATCGCCATCGGTGAGAATCTTGTTCATCACCAGGTTCTCGATATCGACGGTGTAGACGAGATTCTTGACGAGCCTGGCGGCGTTCGGGCATTGGTCGGCCCAGCCGGCGCGCTCGTTGGTGTAGACGATCGCGCCGCCGAAATTCGGACCGAAGCTGTCGTCGCCGCCGGTCAGGTACTGGATCTTGAAATTGACGTTCATCGGGTGGGGCGCCCAGCCGAGGAAAACGACATCCTCTTTGTGACTGGTCGCTCGCTGGACCTCCGCCAGCATCCCCTGCTCGCTCAATTCGACCAGCTGGAAGTCCTTCAAGTTGAACTTGTCGCCCTTGATGAGGTCGAGGACGAGGCGGTTGCCGTCGTTTCCGGGCTCGATGCCGAAGATCTTGCCCTTGAGCGAATCCTTAAATTTTGGAATGTCGGCGAAATCCTTGAGCCCCTTGTCGTAGGTGTATTGCGGCACGGCGAGCGTGTATTTGGCGCCGGTCGGCAGATTGGCGCCGATTTCGACCACCGACTTGTCCTCGATGTACGGCTTGCGATCGTTTTCCATCGACGGCTGCCAATTGCCGAGAAACACGTCGATGTCCTTGTTCTTCATCGAGGCGTAGGTCACCGGAACCGAGAGGACCGTGATTTTGGGCGTGTAGCCGAGACCCTTGAAGATCTCGCCGGCGATCGCCGTCGTCGCGGTGATGTCGGTCCATCCGACGTCGGAGAACTTGACGGTCTTGCAGCTTTCCGGATCGCCTGCGAACGCGCCGCCCGACCCGGCTAGGGCGACAATCCCCGATAACGTCAGAACTGCTGAGAACCTCATTGTCTTCCTCCTCGATCATGCAGCCCGCACGGCTCTGACCCGACCTTCATCGGTTCGACAGTATCGGCGCATGCGACGCGCGGTCAAATCGAATGATTGGGGGACGCCAAGCCTAGAATCGTTTGAGCTTCAACCCCCGAGCCGCTAGAAGCAGGCCCCGCGTCTCCCGCCTTCCGGAGCCCTGATGTCCGATCCCCTGAACGCGACCCCGCAGCAGCAGTCCGAAATCCTGATGCAGGCTCTGCCGCACATGCTGCGCTACGACGAAGCGATCGTGGTGGTGAAGTACGGCGGCCACGCGATGGGCGACGAGGACAAGGCGCGCGCCTTCGCCAAGGACATGGTGCTTCTGGAGCAGTCCGGCATCAACCCGGTGGTGGTCCACGGCGGCGGCCCCCAGATCGGGACGATGCTGAAGAAGCTCGGCATCGAATCGCACTTCTCCGGCGGCTTGAGGGTCACCGACAAGCCGACCATGGAAATCGTCGAGATGGTGCTCGCCGGATCGATCAACAAGCAGATCGTCGGCTCGATCAACGCCGAGGGCGGGCGGGCGGTCGGCCTCTGCGGCAAGGACGGCAACATGGTCAGCGCGCGCAAGGTCCACCGCCCGCACAGTCCCGGCGAAGACGTGGTCGATCTCGGCTTTGTCGGCGAGCCGGACAAGGTGGACGTGACGGTGCTCGAGCAGATTCTCGGCCGCGAGCTGATCCCGGTCCTGGCGCCGGTCGCGCAAGGCGCCGACGGCCAGACCTACAACGTCAACGCCGACACGTTCGCCGGCGCCGTCGCCGGCGCGCTCAAGGCCAAGCGCCTCCTGTTCCTGACCGACGTTCCCGGCGTCCTCGACAAGAGCGGCGCCCTGATGAAGGAACTGAGGATCGACGACATCCGCAGCCTGATCGCCGACGGCACGATCACCGGCGGCATGATCCCCAAGGTCGAGACCTGCATCTATGCGCTCGAGCGCGGCGTCGAGGGCGTCGTGATTCTCGACGGCAAAGTCCCGCACGCGGTGCTGATCGAGCTCCTGACCGATTATGGCGCGGGTACGCTGATTATGCGATAGCGAGCCATCGAGGCGGAGCGGGCCCCATGCGCATTCTGGCGATCGACACGTCCTGCGGAGCGGCGTCGGTCGCGGTCGTGGAAAGCGGCCAGGCCGAACCGCTGGCGGTGATGACCAAGCGGATGACGCGCGGACACGCGGAGGCGCTCGCCCCGATGGTCGAAGAGGTGATGCGCGGCCTTGACGGCGGTTTTGCTTCGCTGTCGCGGATCGCGGTCGCGACCGGTCCCGGCTCCTTCACCGGCATCCGCGTCGGCCTCGCGATGGCGCGGGCGATGGCGGTGGCGCTCGCGATCCCGGTGGTGGGCGTTTCGACCTTCGCCGCGTTCGCCGCGCCGCTGCTCACCGCGCCAAGGCCCGGAATCATCGCCGCGGCGATCGACGCTCGCCACGGCTCGGTTTATTTTCAGTTGTTCGAGCCGTCCGGCCGTCCGTTGGGGCCGCCGCGTTGCGACACGGCGCGCGAATGCGTGCGGGCGATCGGCGCCGGCCCGGCGTGGCTCGCCGGCGATGCGGCCGCGCTCATCGCCAACGAGGCGCACCGGGCCGGCCTGCCCTACGATCTCGACGCCGGCAGGGACGCGCCGGACATCGTCGCCCTGGCCTGGATAGGCCTCGCCGTCGATCCTGCGACCAGCCCGGCGCGCCCGATCTATGTCAAGGCGCCGGACGCGCGGCCAAATCCGGCCGAGTCGATCGCCCGCGCCCCCGCCTGAGATTGCCGGCTCAAAGCCATGATCTTCGGCCTGCGCCGATCCTCCCCGCCCGTCATCCGTCCGCTCCGGCCGGACAAGGCGGAAGCCTGCGCCCGCCTCCACGCCAAGGGCTTCGCCCATCCCTGGTCGGCCCACGAAGTCGCCGCCCTGATCGCGAGCGCCTCGACGCTCGCCGCGGCGGCGCTCGACCCTGCAAACGGCCGATTGCGCGGGTTCGTGCTCGCGCGGCTGGCGGCGGACGAAGCGGAGATCCTCACCATCGCCGTCGAGGCCGCCTCCCGGGGCAGGGGCGTGGGCGGGGCGCTGCTCGGCGAGGCGCTGCGCCAGGCGTCGAACGCGGGGGCGAAGACGATGTTCCTCGAGGTCGGCAAGGACAATGCGCCGGCGCTGGCGTTGTACGAGCGGTTCGGGTTCGCCAAGGTCGGCGAACGGGCCGGCTATTATCGCCGCACAGACGGAACCCGCGCCGCCGCGGTCATCATGCGCAAGGCGCTGGGGTGAGCGTGGGTTATTCTCGCCGGGCGACCGAAAATATCGTTGGGATTGAGCTTGTGGCTTGTAGATTGTGATCCCTCTCCGCTGCGGCCGCGGCTGCCTACGGCCTTGCGGAGGGCGTCTGCGGTGCATTCGTGGTGGTCGGCGGAACCTTTCTCATCAGTTGCGGCGCCGTCACCATCGGACGGACCGCCACCGGACCGTTGTAAATATCGTCTGGCGGGCTTGCCTCGACGGCTTGGTCCGGATCGGATTTTGCCGGTAAGTTGGAAACTGACCGATACGCCATTCTCACCTTGGCTTCACATTTGTCTCTGGCTGCGCGTGCTCCTCTCTGGAAACGAGCATTCGCGATCTTCATTTGATCTATCGCGCTGGCCATTTTCTTTAAATCATCTTCTACGTCATCCAGCGCCTTTCTTGCCGCCATAAGCTCTTTGTCATCGGGTAAAATCTCCCCTGTTATTTCCGGCGCTCGACTGCAGAGAACCACGATTTGACATATATGTTCGCTGTCTTCGTCAGAGCACCGCGTCGCCTTCAGATTGTCCAACGTCCTGTCGGCAGCTTCGCGAGCTTCTGCGGTCCATGACGCTTGATTGTTCTCTTCTTGAGAAAATCGTTCCTGGGCGCGCCTGAAGATATCATCAGCGGTCTGCGCAAATGACAAGCACGTTAATGGTAGCGTCGCCAATCCCATTGCGATTGCCGCGGCAGTCGTCTTCATTTACATGCCCCTCACCGTAGATGAGGCGTGATGTGCTTCGATATATTTTCAACCCTCTTGTGCGCGGTTGTTCTTCTTGATTCGGTTGCGCACCCGTTGACCAGATATGCTCGACCTTGGGTGGCACATTTCGGGCGGATGTGGCAAGGCAAAAACGCCGCGCGCTGGCTGTTTGCCGCCTCAAATTCGCCAGCTAAAACTCAAGCCAAATCAATGCCTTCGCGGATACGGCTTTTCTCCGGACCGGAAAGCGCCTAGATTGGGTTCAGGACCGTTCTGGAGCCGCTAATTGTCCGAGTCGTTTGTGCTTGAAGACGACCGTCGAGTCGCCAGTCCCGCGCGGGACGACGGCCGACGGGTGTTCATCAAGTCATTCGGATGCCAGATGAACGTCTACGACGCCGAGCGGATGAGCGACATTGCGGCTAGGCAAGGCTACCGCGAGGCTCGCGCGGTCGAGGACGCCGATCTTATCGTTCTCAACACCTGCCATATCCGCGAACGGGCGTCGGAAAAGATCTATTCCGAGCTCGGCAAGCTGCGCGAGCTCAAGGACGAGCGCGGCCGCGCGGGGCGGCGGACGACGCTGGTCGTCGCGGGCTGCCTCGCCCAGGCCGAAGGCGCGGAAATCCTCCGCCGCCAGCCCGCTGTCGACGTCGTGGTCGGTCCGCAGAGCTTCCACCGTCTGCCTGGGCTCCTGCGCGAAGCTCGCCTTCGGCCCGGCGTCGTGGCTCAGGACTTCCCCGCCGAGGACAAGTTCGCTCATCTTCCGGCGTCGACCCCCGACGCGATTCGCCGTCGCGGCGTCTCGGCGTTCGTGACCGTCCAGGAGGGCTGCGACAAGTTCTGCTCGTTCTGCGTCGTGCCTTACACCCGCGGCGCCGAGGTTTCGCGTCCCGTTCGCCCAGTCGTGGACGAGATCGCGCGCCTCGCGGCGGCCGGCGTCCGCGAGGTCACGCTGCTCGGACAGAACGTCAACGCCTATCACGGGCAGGACGGCGACGGCCGCGCGGTCGGGCTCGCCGGATTGATCCGCGCCGCCGCCGCCGTGCCCGGGATTGCCCGCGTCCGCTATGCGACCTCCCACCCGGGCGACATGAGCGCCGACCTGATCGACGCCCATCGCGACGTCCGGGCGCTCGCGCCTCATCTCCATCTGCCGGTCCAGTCCGGCTCGGACCGGCTGCTGAAGGCGATGAACCGCCGCCATCGCGCCGCCGATTATCTGGCCACTGTGGCGCGAGTGCGCGCGGCGCGGCCGGACATCGCGTTCTCGTCCGACTTCATCGTCGGCTATCCGGGCGAAACCGAGGCCGATTTCGAGGCGACGCTGGCGCTCGTGCGCGCCGTCGGTTTCGCCTCGTCCTACGCCTTCAAATATTCCGCCCGGCCCGGAACCCCCGCCGCCGAGGCGCCGGGCCAGATCGACGCGGCGACGAAGAATAAGCGGCTCGCCCGGCTTCAGGAATTGATCGAGGATGAGCGGCAAGCCTTCAACCGGGCGACGGTCGGACGCCGCCTCGAAGTTCTGTTCGAGAAGCCCGGCCGGCGCGAAGGCCAGGTCATCGGACGCTCGCCCTATATGCAGGCGGTGTTCGCCGACGCGCCGAAGTCGCTCATCGGCGTCATGTCAGAAGTCGAAATCGTCGGCGTCGAGCCCCACTCGCTCCGCGGACGCGTTGTCTCGCCAGCGTCGTAAATTTGGGATTTTAATGGCGTGCAGGATGATTCCAGACCCCGAGAGGACCCAAGGGAGAAAGCCGATTTGAAGCCGCAGGACAGTTCGCCGACGCGCATAGCCGCCGCCCCCCCTGTCAGCAATCCGACGCTCCGCGAGTCCAAACCTGCCGAAATCGCCATCGCTTTCCCCGACAACGCCGCCGCCTCGGTGGTGTTCGGGCACTACGATCAGAATATCGCCCGGATCGAGCGCTCCCTGGGCGTCTCGGCTTACGCCAACGGCAATCAGGTCGTCATCAAGGGCCCGCGCGAGGCGAGCGAGCACGCGCGCCGGGTGTTCGAGATGCTCTACGAGCGCGTCAAGCAGGGTCAGCCGGCGAGCGAAGGCGACGTCGAGGGCGTCATCGCCGAGAGCGCCTATCAGGGGTTGCTGTTCCCCGGCGACGACGGGTCGAAGGACAGCTTCGGCATCGTCAAGACGCGCAAGCGCGGCGTCGTTCGCGCCCGCAGCGCCGCCCAGGACCATTATCTCGCGGCGCTGCGCAAGCACGAGCTGGTGTTCGCCGAAGGTCCGGCCGGGACCGGCAAGACCTGGCTCGCGGTCGGCCACGCCGTCTCGCTGCTCGAGCAGGGCCTGGTCGAACGGCTGGTGCTGTCGCGCCCGGCGGTCGAGGCCGGCGAGCGGCTAGGTTTTCTGCCCGGCGACATGCGCGACAAGGTCGATCCCTACCTGCGCCCGATCTATGACGCGCTCTACGACTTCATGGACGGGAGAATGGTCGAGCGGGGCATCCAGACCGGGATGATCGAGATCGCGCCACTCGCCTTCATGCGCGGGCGGACGCTGTCCAAGGCCGCGATCCTCCTCGACGAGGCGCAGAACGCGACCGCGATGCAGATGAAGATGTTTCTCACCCGCCTGGGCGAGGGGTCGCGGATGATGGTCAATGGCGATCCGACCCAGACCGACCTCGCGCCGGGACAGAAATCGGGGCTTGGCGATGCGATTTCGCTCTTGAGGTCGATCCCGCGCATCGGCCATGTCCGCTTCACCCATGTCGACGTCGTGCGCCACGATCTGGTGCGCCAGATTGTCGAAGCCTACGAGCGCGCGGGCCGAGAGGGACAACCGATCGCGCAAAAATGAAAGTTGCGCTCGACATCAACGTTCCGTCGGGCTTGTGGCGCGGCTTGCCGCGCGCGCGGGCGATCGCGCGCGAGACGATTGGCGCCGCCATTGCGGAAAGCGCAGCGGCGTTGCACGACGGCGCGGAGGTAAGCCTCTGCCTCGCGGATGACGCCCGGTTGCGCGCCCTGAACCTGCGCTGGCGCGGCGTCGACAAGCCGACCAACGTGCTCTCCTTCCCGTCGCCGTCGCCCGGGCGCCTCTCCGAACCCGTCACGCTCGGCGATATCGCTCTGGCCTATGAGACCCTTGCTCACGAGGCGGACGAGCTTGGCGTGCCGCTCGCCGACCACTATCGCCATCTCGTCGCCCATGGATTTCTCCATCTCATCGGCTACGATCATGGGACGGACAAAGAGGCGGAGCGCATGGAGGCGCTCGAGACCAGGATCATGGCGCGGCTCGGGGCGGCCGACCCTTACGCGCGCGAAGTCGCCAGGACATGAAAGAGACGCAAGAGGACGAGCCGGCGCCGGAGACGCCACCGGCAAGCGGTTCGCGCGAACAGCAGTCAGGCTTGTTCGACCGCGTGCGGGCCTTGTTTGGCCTCGCGCCGGCCTCGGCGCGCGACGACATCGAGGACGTGATCGAGGAGAGCGCGAGCGAGGAGTTCACCCCGCAAGAGCGCGCCATCCTGAAGAACGTGCTGGCGCTTCACGACGTCCGGGTCGAAGACGTGATGGTGCCGCGCGCCGACGTCGTCGCGCTCGCGCTCGATACGCCGCTTCGCGACGTGCTCGATTGCTTCCGCACCGCGGGCCACTCGCGCCTGCCGGTCTATGACGAAACGCTCGACGATCCGCGCGGCATGATCCACATCCGCGATTTTGTCGTCTTCCTCGCCTCCCATCCGCGGTTCGGGCTGATGGACGGACCTGAGCCGGCCGGCGCCGACGCCGAGACCTCGCTCGACATGCCGCTCTCGGCGGCGCGGATCTTAAGGCCGGTTCTCTACGCGCCCCCGTCGATGCCGGCGCTCGACCTTCTTTTGAAGATGCAGGCCTCCCGCACCCATATGGCGCTCGTGATCGATGAATATGGCGGGACGGACGGCCTGGTGTCGATCGAGGACGTGATGGAATCGATCGTCGGCGACATCGAGGACGAGCACGACGAGGACGAGACGCCGGAATTGCGCGCTTCGGGCGACGGCGGCTTCTTCGCCGACGCGCGCGCTCCGCTCGACGCGGTCTCCGAGGCGGTCGGCTTCGATTTCGCTACGCTGCCCGAAGCCGAGGGCGTCGACACCATCGGCGGCCTCGTGACCGCAGCGGCCGGGCGCGTGCCCAACCGCGGCGAGATTTTGACCGGCCCGGGCGAATTCGAATTCGAGATCCTCGACGCCGACCCGCGCCGGATCAAGCGGGTGAAAATATGGCCGCTTTCGGCGCGCGGCATGAAGCCGACGGCCCCGCCGGCGGCTGAGCTCAAGGCGCGTGATTGGTCGTAGAGCGATCGAACGCGCCTATAATCGGTCCCGGGCGGAAACAGACTTGACATGACTAGTATTATGACTAGTCTGTTCTCTGGAGGCGTTGGGTGAAGAGCTGGCCGGTTCAGGATGCGAAGGCCCGATTCAGCGAGATGCTGGATGTTTGCCTTAGCGACGGGCCGCAACTGATCACCCGGCGCGGCGTCGACGCCGCCGTTCTCGTGCCCGTGAAAGACTGGCAATCCTTGAGGCGGGCCGCCAAGCCGACGCTCAAGGAATTGTTGCTCGCCGACGCTGCGCGGGGAGAACTGAACGTTCCGGAGCGCGGCGGTCGGCGACGGCGGGCGCCTCCCAAACTCGCGCGGCGCTGATGTATCTCCTTGACACGAATGTCGTGTCGGAATTGCGCCGGGTTCGCCCGCATGGCGCAGTTGTGGCGTGGCTCAAAAGCGCCCGCGATGAGGACCTGCATTTGTCCGCCGTAACGATCGGCGAGATCCAGGCCGGCATCGAGATCGCGCGCGAACAGGATGAGGATAGGGCGGCGGAGATTGAGGCCTGGCTGGATCAGATTGCGCAGACGTACAACATTCTGAGCATGGACGCGCGGATCTTCCGGTCCTGGGCCCGTCTCATGCATCGCAAGTCGGATCGCCTCATTGAAGACGCCATGATCGCCGCCGCCGCGGCCGTTCACGGTCTAACGGTCGTTACCCGCAACGTGCGAGATTTCGAGGGTTTGGGCGTTCGCACATTCAACCCATTCGCTGGGAGCCCCGGCTAGCGTCAGCCTTGGCGCATCCCGCCCGATCCCCGTCAGATCGACTTCACCTCGCCGCCGTCCATGCGTAGCGTCGAGCCGGTCATCCAGCGGGCGCCGGGCGAGACCAGGAAGGCCATCAGCTCGGCGATCTCCTCCGGCTCGCCGTAGCGGGCGATGCCCGCTTCTTTCGGGAAATTGGCCGTCGCCTCCTCGATCGACATGTTGTGCATCGGCGCCCAGTGCTCGAGATAGGTCCGGCGGCGCCCGGTCATCACCGGGCCGGGCAGGACGCTGTTGACCTGCACGCCATCGGCGATTCCGCGATCCGAGAACGCCTTCGCCAGGGCGACGATGGCGGCGTTGATCGTGCCCACCGCCGCGTAAGGCGCTTTCGGAAACAGCGCCGAGTTGCCCGACATCAGGACCACGGCGCCCTTGGCCGCTTTCAGCGCCGGCCATGCGGCGATCGTCAGCCGCCGCGCGCCGTGCAGCTTCAGCGCCAGGCCCGCCTCCCACTCAGCGTCGGTCATCTCGAACAGGTCGATCTGCGGAACGGCGCCCGCGATGTTGAGCAACGCGTCGATCCGACCGAATGCGGCGAGGGCCTGAGCGACCACGGCCTGGGCCGCGGCCGGCTGGGCGAGATCGATATCGATGACGAGCGTTTTCGCGCCTGCGGCCTGCACCGCCTCCGCCGCGCGCTTCAGATTTGCCCGGTCGCGCGCGACGAGAACGAGCGCGGCGAAGTTGCGCGCAAGGCGAACGGCCGTCGCCCGATCCCCTGGCTGGCGCCGGTGACGATGGCGACTGACTTCGCCATTGGCGCGCTGGAGACGCATGCGGCCGAGATCGCGGCGGCGATCCGCGACTTCCGTCTCTCCTTGATTACGAAGCGGAGATCAGCCGGGAAGAACCGCACGACCGCCCCCGGAATGTCGCGCTTGAACGCCTCGGCGCCCGGCGGCAGGAAGAACGGATCGTTCTTGCCCCACGCCGCCAGCAGGGGCGGTTTATGGGCCCGGAAATACTGCTGGAAGGTCGGATAGAGCGCGACATTGCTCTTGTAGTCGCCGAAGAGGTCGAGCTGCACCTCGGCGACGCCGGACCGGGAGAGGTAGAAATTGTCGAGCGAGTAGCCGTCGGGCGAGACTCTCGTCGGGTCGGGCGCGCCGTGGGTATATTGCCAGAGGGTCGTCTCCGGCTTCAGGAACGCGCGCAGCGCCTCCCGGTTTGCCGGCGAAGCGTCTTGCCAGTAGGCGCGGATCGGCTTCCAGCCGTCGCTCAAGCCCTCCTCGTACGCGTTGCCGTTCTGGGAAATGATCGCGGTGATCCGGTCCGGATGCTTGACCGCGAGCCGGAACCCCGTCGGCGCGCCGTAGTCGAACACGTAGACGGCATAGCGGTCGAAGCCGATGGTCTCGGTGAAGCGGTCGATCGTCTCCGCGATCCGGTCGAACGTGTTCGCCCCATTCGGCAGGTCCGAGTTGCCGAAGCCCGGGAGATCGGGCGCGACGATATGGAATCGGTCGGCGATGAGCGGGATGAGATCGCGGAACATATGGCCGGCGGTCGGGAAGCCGTGCAGCAACAGCAGCTTCGGCGCGCCCGGCGCGCCCGCTTCGCGGTAGAAGACGGCGCGGCTGTCGACCTTGGCGGTCCGATAGTGGATGGCGGTCATCACCTTTGTCCTTTCGCTCAGCAATAAGGGAAGGGTTCAGCCCTTGACCAACTCCCCGATCGCCTCGCGGATGATGTTGAGGACGGGCGCGGGCGCGGTCACCAGCGGCGCGTGATCGACAGGGTGCGGCCGCAGCCGGGCCTTCATCCGTTCGGCCATGAAGCGCTGGTTTTCCTGAACGATCATCCGGTCCTGCTCGGCCACGAGGAACCAGGCCGGCCGGTCCTTCCACAACGGCCGCTTCACCTTGACGGTGATGCAGGCGGGCGAGATCGGCCGCTGCACCGCCGCCAGCACCGCGAGCTCCGCTTTCGACGCGTTTTGCGCGAATGCGGCGGCGAAGGCGGCCTCGGGCAGATAGATCAACCCGCGCGCGTCCGGCGCGAGCTTCGGCGCCTGCGGATGCGGCTCGCCGCGGGTGAACACGTCCGCGACCGTCTCGCCTTCGTCGGGCGCGAGCGCGGCGACATAGACGAGCGCCTTCACCTTGTCGCTCTGCGTCGCCGCGATGACGGCGCCGGCATAGGCGTGGCCCGCCAGAACGACCGGCCCGGGCGCCCGCTCGAGCGTCCGGTCGAGCGCCGCGACGTCGTCGCCGAATGATGTCAGCGGCAGCGGCGCCGCCGTCACGTTGACGCCATCGGCCGCCAGCGGCGCGATCACCTTCGCCCAGCTCGATCCGTCGGCCCAGGCCCCATGGACGAGCACGACGCTCACGTCATTGATCGGCATCCTTTGCTCCCGAGATCGCGAGGCCCGCCGAGCCGTAACCTGTTAGACTGCAACCAGATGGTTACGACCTGTCCTATAACTTGTCAAGCTCATCCGGACGGGTTATGCTATCCGGACGTGTCGATCGGTTCCCACAGACCGCCTGCAAATCTCATTGCCGACTCGCTCGGCCTCGATTTCCTCAACTCCGTCGCGACGCCCCTCGATATTCCTGTCGATTGGCTTGATGATGGCGAGGGCCTCCTCGACTGGCTGGCTCAGGCGGGGCTCGTTCCCACGGATGCGCTGGACGCGTTGCGGGCGCGAGCGACGCCCGCGGAACTGGACAAGGTCGCCGATCAGGCTCGCGCCCTGCGCGAGTGGTTCAGAGGCTTCGTTCGGGCGCATATGGGCCGCCCGCTCGCGCCGGAGGCGCTCCGGGAGCTCGGGCCTCTCAATCGGCTATTGGAGCGCGATGAGACGTTCAGCCGCATCTCTCGCGGCGACGGCGGTCGCCTGGAGCTGCGAGCGACGCGGCGCTGGCGATCCCCCGAATCGTTGCTGGCGCCGATCGGCGAGGCGTTGGCGAGGTTCGTGTGCGAGGAGGACTTCGCCGACGTGAGGGCGTGCGAGGGACACAGCTGCACCCTGATCTTCTCCGACCATACGAGGAGGCGGGGGAGAAAGTGGTGCAGCATGGCGATCTGCGGCAATCGCGCCAAGCAGGCCGCCCATCGCGATCGGCTCAGGAACAGGCGCGAGCAAGCCCACGGGACCCTAGACCAGGATTGACAGGCAGGCGGCCGCCGACCGCGTTCCCGCCCGCCACTACTCAGTCGACCGGGGCGGCACGTTCGAGAACAGGAAGCCCAGTCCCTCGGCAAAGGTCGGATGCGCGAAATCGGCGTCGCGGAGCCTCGTGTATGGCGACTCCGCCATCATCGCCGTCTGCACGACGGCCATCACTTCGCCGGCCGACGCGCCGATCATGGTGAAGCCGAGAATGCGGTCGTCGCTCTCGCCGACCAGCGCCTTCAACATGCCTTCCTTTTCCCCGGTCGCCTGCGCCCGCAGCACGGCGCTCATCGGCAGCCTGGCGACGCGGGTCTTGACGCCCTGGCGTTCCGCGTCGCGTTCGTTCAAGCCGACATGCGCAAGCGGCGGGTCGGTGAACATGCAGTATGGAATGAGGCGGTCGCGCGTGCTTCGCCGCCCGCCGGCGAGATTGTCGCGAACGATTCGAAAATCGTCTTCGGATATGTGGGTGAACTGCGGACTGCCCGCGCATTCGCCGAGCTGTAGCGCGACAATCTGGATGGAAAGCAGCGACAATCAGGATGGCCATTTTGGCGGTCGCGGCGAGGTGATGATTGTCGCGGCGCGGCGATAACGCAAGCGCTATTTTGTCGAGAGATGGTTTGATTGTCGCGGAGCGACAATCAGGATGATCCCTTGATTGTCGCGCGCGTCGGCGGGCGTCCGGGTCCACGGGCGTTGTCGGCGGCTTCCTTTCGCCGATAGCTGTCGACGTTCATTTCGAGGATCGTGGCGTGATGCACGATACGATCGATGGCCGCGAGCGTCATGGCTTGATCGGAGAAGATTTTTCCCCATTCGCCGAAGGGCTGGTTGGCGGTGATGAGCATGGATCGGCGCTCGTATCGCGCGCTGATCAGTTCGAACAGAACGCTCGTCTCCGCCTGGTCCTTGGTGACATAGGCGAGATCGTCGAGGACCAGCAGATGATATTTGTCGAGTTTGGCGATCGCGGCTTCGAGGGCAAGATCGCGGCGTGCGATCTGAAGCTTTTGCACAAGGTCGGTGGTCCGGGTGAACAGAACGCGCCAACCCTTTTCGATCAAGGCCAAACCGAGCGCCGCCGCGAGATGGGATTTCCCGACGCCGGGCGGCCCGAAGCACAAAAGATTGGCTCCCTTTTCGAGCCAGGCGTCGCCGGCGGCGAGCACCTGCACCTGCGCCTTCGAGATCATAGGCACTGCGGTGAAGTCGAACGTGTCGAGGGTCTTTCCCGGCGGCAATCGCGCTTCCTCCAGATGCCGTTCGAAGCGACGGCGGTTTCGCTCCACCATCTCCTGTTCGGCGAGGGCCGCCAGGAAGCGGGCGGCGGGCCAGCCTTCCTTGTCGGCGGTCGCCGCCAGGGCGGCCCAGATCAGCTTGATGCCGGGCAGTCGCAACTCGCCAAGCAGCAGGTCGATGCGGGCGGCGTCGATCTTGTCGGTCGCCTTCATGCCGCTTCTCCAACGCTTGTCGCGATCTGATCGTAGATGGCGAGGGATGGCAGCCTGACGACGACGACGGGCAATGCGGCGTCCTTTGGCCGGAAGCGTTCGATCAGCGCAGCGAGATCGGGAAGGACGCCGTCGTCGAGAGCCGCTTGCAACGCGAGGGCGAGTTCGGCCTCGCAGGAGCGCTCGAACGCGAGCGCGAGAATCCCGACCATGGCGCGGCAAGCTGGTCTCTCACCGAGACCGGCGAGCAAGGCGTCGAACGCCAGGGCGAAGGCTCGGCGGGGGAAGAGTTGATCGCGATAGACCAGATTGAGCAGCGCCATGGGCTTGCGGCGCAGGGAATGGATGACGTGACGGTAGTCGACGACATGACCATGTTTGCCGTTCGGCCGGGGCCGACCGCGTCGCAAGACGACGATGGGCGTCGAGCCCTGGAAACATTCGAGCCGATCGTCATAAAGGCGCACCCGCAGCCGATGGCCGATCAGTCGCGAGGGAACCGAGTAGAACACCTTGCGCAGCGTGAAGGCGCTGGAGCTGGTGACGTCGACGTTGACCTCCTCGTAGTCAGCGGTCTTGCGGACCGGCAGCTTGTTCAACGCCATTCGCTCTTGATCGATGCGCTTGGCGTTGCGGAGGTTGCCGCGGCCAACGATGTCGTCGACGAAGCCCCGCCATGCGGTGAGATCGTCAAAATCTCGCGAGGCGCGCAGCAACAGGGCGTCGGCGAGCGCTCTCTTGAGATGGCCGTGGGCGCTCTCGATCGAGCCGTTCTCGTGGCTGACGCCTGGATTGTTGCGGGTCGGCGTCATGCCGTAATGGGCGCAGAACGCTTCGTAGCGCTTCGTCAAATCCTCCTTGGCGTCGGCGCCCAGATTACGGAAGGCCGCCGAGAGACTGTCGCTGCGATGTTGCTCGGGAACGCCGCCCAGCGCCCAGAGGGCGTTCTGTAGCCCTTCCGCCAGCGCGACGAAACTTTCACCGCCGAGCACGACATGGGCGTGCTCGAAGCCGGAAAAGGGCAAGCGGAAGTGATAAAGTCGGCAGTCGAGAAGCTCG
Source organism: uncultured Alphaproteobacteria bacterium (assembly GCA_963765375.1). Lineage (GTDB taxonomy): Bacteria > Pseudomonadota > Alphaproteobacteria > Rhizobiales > Beijerinckiaceae > Roseiarcus. The sequence goes on from CAVXVZ010000003.1 coordinate 522,490, forward strand.
CCGGCAATGGTGACGCCGAGATCGGCCACTTCCGTGAAGTCCGACAGTCCCATCCGGCCCGGAGGATGCTCCTGGCGAAAGATGACCTCCCGATCCGGACCGTTCACCGCCCGCCAAGCCCGGATGCGGCGCTCGAGGGTCCGCCGCGTTCCGTCGCCCAGGTCTGGATGCCGACGGCAGAGTTCTCCGAAGACGGCAATCGGTCTCAGTCCGGGCGCGGCCTTCAACATCGGGACGACTTCATTGTCCCAGACATCGGCGAAGGGATCGGCTCGACGTCGTTCTCGACGCGCCTTCTTTTGGCTGGGAAGCCGAGGATCCTTTTCAATACGGTAGGCGGCGGCCGTGCTGAATCCGGCTTTCGCGCCGGCAATCGCCGGCGAATGGTTGCGACGCAAGTTCATGAATAGCCTCATCTGACGATCGGTGACGTGTCGGCCGGGCAAGAAGTCGGTCCTCTCGACAAGAGAAGGCCGATCCCTAACCCAGCCGCCGTGACCGCCAGACGAGGCCACTTGGGCGCTCGCCGCCGCCGCGGGGATATCTACGGTCGGGCTACGCCCTTCCTTCGCTATCCCCGCGGCGGCGTATTCTCATCCTGATTGTCGCGCGATTCTCATCCAGATTGTCGCGCCGCACCGAGCGCCCAGACGTTTGGGGCGCTCGTCTCCAGCCGCTCGTTGACGCGAACAAAACCGCGACCGTCCAGCTCAACGCCGGCCTTGTCGAGCCCGATCCCGGCGGTGTTCGGAACGCGTCCCGCCGCGACGAGGATGTGGCTGCCCTCTATCGTTCGCTCGCTTAAGTTCGCGCGTACGGCAATGCTGACTGCGTTTCCGGACTGGCCGCTCGCCTTGAGAAGCTCGGTCGAGACGAGGCACTCGATGCCTTCGTCGCTCAGAATTCGCCGTATCTCCCGCGAGACGTCAGGATCCTCCCGGCTCATGAGCTGAGGCCCGGCCTCGACGATCGTCACTTCGGCTCCGAATCGACGGTAAGCCTGCGCCAATTCGAGGCCGGCGTAGCCGCCGCCGATCACGATCAGATGCGCCGGCAGAATGTCGAGCTCCAGGGCCTCGATATGGGTCAGGGGCTTCGCAGCCTCGAGGCCGGGAACGCCGGGGATGAGGGCGTGAGTTCCGACATTGAGGAAGATCTGATCGGCGACGAGCGTTCGCGCGCCGCCGTCATTCAGGCTCGCCTCGAGCGTCTTCGGCCCCACAAAGCGCCCGGCCCCCATGATCAATTCGGCGCCGCTCACCTTGTAGTTGTGCAAATGCGCGGCCACCTGCGCTTCGACCATCTCGCGCTTGCGCCGGCGAACCGTCGCCATATCGACCTTGACGGGGCCGGTCATTGCGCCGAACTCCGCCGCGTGGCGCGCCAGATGAGCCACCTCGGCGCTTCGAATCTCGTTCTTGCTCGGGAGGCAGGCGATGTTGGGGCAGGAGCCGCCGATCCACCTGCGCTCGACGACCGCGGTCCGCCTCCCCGACTTCCCCATATGCCAGGCGGTCAGCTTGCCGCCGCCTCCGCTGCCCAATACGAGAACGTCGAAGTGTTCGGGCTGGGACATGAGCTTCCTCCACGATCGATGCCGGAGGGGCTGGAGCCGGTGCTCGGCATCGGAATGGGGCGAACTTCCGAAGTCCAAGCGGCGTGAATAGGGCGGGGCCCCGAGCTGATATTGCCGCAACCGGAGAAGCCGGACATTGCAAGGAATCACGAATTTGCTCGCCGCCATTGCCCGCCGGCGGGCGGTTTTGGACAATTCGGGCGGCGGCCCGCTTCAAAGGAGAGGAACTGTGGCAAGAGAACTCGAAGGCAAGGTTGCCGTCGTGACCGGGGCTGCGTCCGGAATCGGACTGGCCAGCACGGAGGCGATGCTGGCCGCGGGCGCCCGTGTGGTGATGGCCGACCGCGACGAGGCGGCGCTAGAGGCGCTCCGCGCCAGGCATGGCGAGGCGGTCATCCCGCTCGCCGTCGACCTGCTCGATCCGAAGGACTGCGCTTCGCTCCTGCCCAGAGTCCTCGAGATGGCGGGCCAACTCGATATCCTGCATGCAAATGCGGGCCTCTACGTCGGCGGCGACCTCGTCGACGCCGACACCGGGGCGATCGACCGGATGCTCAACCTGAATGTCAACGTCGTGATGAAGAACGTGCACGACGTGCTGCCTCACATGATCGAGCGCCGGAAGGGCGACATCATCGTCACGAGTTCGCTCGCGGCCCATTTCCCGACGCCCTGGGAGCCCGTCTATGCGTCGTCCAAGTGGGCGATCAACTGCTTTGTCCAGACGGTGCGGCGCCAGGTGTTTCAAGCACGGCATCCGCGTCGGCTCGATCTCGCCCGGCCCCGTCGTCACCGCCTTGCTTGCGGACTGGCCGCCGGAGAAGCTCAAGGAAGCCAGGGAGTCCGGAAGCCTGCTGGAGCCCGGAGAAGTGGCCAACGTGGTCATGTTCATGCTGACCCGGCCACGCGGCATGACCATTCGCGACGTTGTCATGCTGCCGACGAATTTCGACCTCTAGGAGCCTGTCTGCTTAATCCCGGCGAGCTGGGATTTGAACCGCTCAAGCCAGTCGGAGAGCCGGATGCAGCAAATTCGCGCATCCGGTTTGATGTAAGGGTGGAAGCTTTGCGGCCATCGTTCGTTGCACCGTTTCCGAGGTGGCGAAGCTCAGCCGGTTGCGAGTGCGGCAAGGGACGGGGTCCGCCCCTGGGCGAGCTTCAAGATATTGTGGGCGAGGCAGACGAGGCCCCACTCGTTGGCGACCTTCTCGACGCCGCGCAAGAGAAACTGACGGAAGCCGCGCGCCTGCTTGATCTGTCCGAACACCGGCTCGGGCAGCTGCTTTCTTAAGCGGTAGGGGCTGGAGTGCCCGCCGGCCTTGATTCTTTCGCGCATGGCGGCGACGCGGGCGCCGCCGCCTTCTCCTTCCCCGGCGTGCTTGGCCCGCCCCGGCGCGATATAGGCGTCGATCTCGCGTTCCTCCATCGCCGCAAGGTTGGCGTCGGAGCAATAGCCCGCGTCCGCCGACAGTTGCGTCGGCTTCTTGCCCAGATTGGCTTCGATGGCGTCGGCGATCGGCGCCAATTGATGTTGATCGCTCTGCTTCGCGTCGAGGCCGTGGGCGACGATCACCTGCGCCGTCGCGTCGACCGCCGCCTGCGCATTGTAGCCCTGGATGAAGCCGTCCTTGGTTTTCATGATGCGGCTTTCGGGATCGGTGAAGTTCTTCTGCGCTTTGGGGTCAGGCTCTTCGGATGGCGGGGCGGCGGGCTTGCCCGGTTTCTTGCGGCCCTCGGCTTGTCGCCGCTCCTCGGCCTCGGCCTGCGCTTTGGCCTTGGCCGCCGCGGCCGCTTTCGCCTCGGCCTCCAATTCGGCCTTCGCCGCCCGGATCTTCTCGGCGCGCTTCTTCTTGTCGGCAACCCATTTGGGCAGCTCCTCGCCGCTCTTGTCGCGGCCGAAGGCTCTGTCTTCCTCGGCGTCCGCAGCCTCGGCTGCGCTCAGCCACCGATCGACCTCGGCCTCGAGCTCCGCCGCACGCTTCTCCATGCGCTCGTAGCTCATCGCCTTGTGCTTGGAGGCGTTCGCCTTGATCTTCGTCCCGTCGAGCGCGACATGGCCGAGCTTCACAAATCCCGCCTGTTCGCACAGCTTGAGAACTTGCCCGAACAGTCCCGCAAGCGCCTTCAAGTGCCGCTTGCGGAAGTCGGAGACGGTGCGAAAATCCGGCGGATCGAGCCCGACAATGCTCATGAAGTCGACCCGTTCGCGCGTCGCCTTGGCGATCCGGCGCGACGAGTAGACGCCGTGACAATAGCCGTACAGCAACAGCGCCGTCATCATCGCCGGGTCAAACGGCGGCTGCCCGCGCTCGCTCGCATACCCGGATTCGATCTCACCAAGGTCGAGATGCTCGAGCACAAGCGCCAAAATGAAGCGAGCCAGATGGTCCTCGCCGACAAAGTCCTGCACGCTCGGCGGCAACAACAGCGGCTGATCGATCGTCCAGGGCCGGAAGGTCTTGCTCATAAGCAAGCAGAATCCGATTCGCGCAAACGCCGCCACCAAAATCCGCCATTTCTCGGACAGGCTCCTAGGGCAAGACCAACCGGCTGCTTGCGCTGGTGACCACTTGCGGGGACTGCTGCCGTGCGAAGACGGCGCAGTTGGCGAGCGCTTAGCGCAAAGAGGGGTCATTCCGCCGACGGCTTGCCGAAGGGTCAACTCGACCCGTTGCAGACATTCAAGACAGGCCTTCGAGTGGGCGGCAAGCGCAGGAAAAGCGGACTTCGGTTGAAGGCGCCTGGACGCGTTATAAAGAACAACGTGGCCCGGCTGGTATTGCCTGCAGGATAACCTCGATCCACGAGCCGGCGAGCGGCCTTATGGAGCCGCCGAAATTCGCAACGATTTGACAAATAAAACAGGGAACAGCAACGAGAATGTATATCCATCGTGTGGCAATAGACGTAAATCGAGTAAACGCACGCGGCAAGTTCCATGAGATGAATGAGTTAGAACAAATGCACGCTGCTTGCCTAATTGAAATAGTATGCACTAGCACTATGATCACTGATCTTCATAACTATTCAGTTGGTGAAGATAAAGCTAAGAAATATGACCGCATTTATTCGGAGGGGATGTTTTATCTTACAGGATCGCGCGTCCCCGACGCAACCCCCGGCCCAGCACTACGGAAGAGTCGCTTTCGTGAGATTTATACCAGCATCTTTGGCAATCCGCAGCCTCAACAATCAGAACGACAATTGCGAAGTGTACGCGATGCACTTCACATCGATCAATGTTGGTCAAACATGGTGGATTTTTTCGTCACAGGGGACGCGACCCTACATCGATGCCCAAACATGGACTTTGCCATTTGTGACGCACAAGAATGCGTAGCTCGTCTTCGTGATTATTTTAGGCGTTCAATGGGGACTGCCGACATCGGCCAGTTGTCAAAGATGCTGGCGAAACACGGTCCGGTCATCTTGGGATCGAACTCCGTCGGGGCGTTCGAGTGCCGCCTGCCTAACGATGATGATCCATTGCTTAGAGTCGAAATCTCGCCGACGGAAATAAGTGTCTCTTGTACAATCAGGGACGATCAAGGGCGCACGTTGCTTAGAGTGTTGCCAGCACAGGAATATGAGTTCGCGCTTCAATATGACACGAAAGTCAGTGTTACCCTTATTGAGGGACCAGCCCCAATACAATTGGGGCCGCGACATTGTAAGAGTTTTGCGATCATCTACGACAATTATGCGTTCTTAGCCGGACGATTTGTACAACCCGGTCGTCTCATCCTGTTTGAGGCTTCCCTACGGGATACCCACGGGATAGAAGCGTTCGTCATACATCGGAGCGAACTTCGTCTTTACGGGTGCTCATTTGCGCTTTTATCTCAAGGCTGAAATATTACCACACGGCTAGCAAGAGCAAACCGTCTTAGCGCCTGTTGTCACAGACTTCTACTCAGATTAGGCGCTCGCCGTGGAATGGCGGCTATGGCGCGGACGCCGGTCCTTCCGGAGGCTATCCCTTCAGGTCCGCGTCGTCGCTCGAAAGGCTCTTTGGCGCGCGGTATTGAACAAACCCGCGGCGCCTTCCAGGCGCGCTCGCGACGGCGAGCCGATCGACGGAAGCCCGGCGAACCGGCCGGCTCGGCCGCGCCAAAACGTCAGGGATTCCGGACTGTTTGCGGTTTTTTCCGACATTTTCTTTCCGTTTTTCCAAATCCGAGTTATCCTGCTTGCTTTCGTCGACACAGGACGCCGGCCGGCGGCGCAAAGGAGCTTGTCATGGATCAGGAGGAGGCGGCGCCCGTCCGGCGCCGCCGAATGGGCGCGCACGGGATGATGTTGCGGCGCAAGCGGATTTTCGCCCGTCCGCGCGAGGGCCTGAGCTACGAGGAAATGGCCACGCTGCGAGGGACGCGACCGAGCCTCCGGCAGAGGAAAGAAAATCAATTAAATCGATCGTAAATGCCTGAAAAGTCCCGCTTCCGAAAAATAAAAAAAAGCAAAAGAAAGCATATTCATTTTCGCCGGTTTTTGTGGGCTTTCACCTATTTTTGCCAGCGTGCGACCCACTGAGACCATAGACGGGGGTCACTCATTCCGCGGGTCCGCTCGGCCAAATCGAGCTTCACTCCAGATATGCGCCGCAATGTCGGGGGATGGTCGCCCGGGCCTGGCCCGAGTCGAACCCGGCCCCCGTTCGGGCTATGGTCGGCGATGGCGATTCGACGGTCCACGAGGGATGTTCCTTGAGCCTTGCCAATTCCACCGTCATGCCCCGCGCCAGCGTCCTGGGCTCGCTTGTCGAGGGGGTCATCCTGTCCTGGGGCTGGCGCCGGCGCGCGATCGCCTTCGTCTCGGGGGCGGTCGGGGCGCTGGCGTTGCCGCCGTTCTCCCTGTTCGCCCTCATCGCCGCGCCTCTCACAATCGCGGTCTGGCTGATCGACGGCGCCGAGGACCGCGGCTCCGGACGGCCGCTGATCGGCTCGATGCGCGCCGCCTTCGGGGCCGGCTGGTGGATGGGCTTCGGCTATTTTCTCGCCGGCCTCTGGTGGCTCGGCGCGGCGTTCCTGGTCGAGGCCGACAAGTTCGCCTGGGCGCTGCCGCTTGGAGTCGTCGCTCTGCCGGCGGTCCTCGCTCTCTTCCCCGCGGCCGGATTTGCGATCGCGCGGGCCTTATGGTCGCCGGGGCCGGCGCGCGTTTTCGCGCTCGCGTTCGAACTCGGGGTCGCCGAGTGGGCGCGCGGCCTCCTCTTCACCGGCTTTCCCTGGAACGACTTCGGCATGGCGCTGGGAAGCAATCTCGCGCTCGCCCAGATTGCCTCGCTCATCGGCCTGCACGGGCTCACCTTCCTCACCATCGCCATCTTCGCCGCGCCGGCGACGGTGTGGCGCGTCGGCGAGGGGCGGCTCAACCTTGCTCCGGCGGGATTCGCCGCGCTCGCGCTCGCGCTCATCGCCGCCTTCGGCGCGTTCCGGCTCGCGGCGCCGGCGACCGCCGCTCTGCCCGGGGTCAAGCTGCGTCTCATCCAGCCCAACATCGGCCAGGACGACGCCTCGTTCTCGCCGGAAAACAGGGACGCGATCCTGCGCCGCTACCTCGACCTGTCGGAGCGCGCGACGGCGCCGGATCGATCCGGGGTTCGCGACGTGACCCACCTGATCTGGCCCGAGTCGGCGTTTCCGTTCATCCTCTCGCGCGATCGGAAAGCGCTCGACGACATCGCCGCTTTCCTGAGCGGGGGAGCGACGCTCATCACCGGCGCGGCGCGCCTCGAGGACGATGGAAGCGGGCCGCGGCGCTACTTCAATTCGATCGAGATCGTCGGCCGCGACGGGCTCTCCGGCGAGCATTACGACAAGCAGCACCTCGTGCCGTTCGGCGAATACGTGCCCTTCGAGGGCCTCCTGGAGAAGGCGCGCATCACGCAGTTCGTTGACATTCCAGGCGGCTTCGAACCGGGCGCGGGACGCCGCGTCCTCCGGATTCCGGGCTTGCCCGACGCCATGCCGCTCGTCTGTTACGAGGCGATCTTTCCGATCGAGATCGGCGACATCTTCTCCGGCGCCGAGCGGCCGCGGTGGCTCCTCAACGTCACCGACGACGCCTGGTTCGGCGAGACGCCCGGGCCCTATCAGCACTTCGCCCAGGCCCGGTTGCGGGCAATCGAGCTTGGCGCGCCGCTGGTGCGCGACGCCAATTCCGGGATCTCGGCCGTGCTCGACGGCCTCGGCCGCGAGATCGTCGCCGCGCCGCTCGGCGCGGATGGCGTCCTCGACGCCGAATTGCCCGAGGCCCTCCCGCCGACGTGGCAGTCCCGCCTGGGGTCGGCCGGCGCCGCGCTGATCGGATTGGCGTTCCTGGCGGCGGCCCTGGCTGGAAAGCGGCGCGCCTGAACGGAGACTGGCGATTGCAATATTGCTTGCTTGCGCGCTATGCGAGCGTCTTGTATCTGCATTCCCTAAGGTCAGTTGGTTTGAGCGTATGGCCGCGGACGTTGCGCACGGACCATGGGGGCGCGAGCTGATGTCGAAATCGTCCAACATAGTCGACGTGTACGTCGGCGCGCGGGTGCGGATGCGCCGGACGATGCTCGGCATGAGTCAGAGCAAGCTCGGCGAGCTTCTCGGCGTGACCTTCCAGCAGGTGCAAAAATACGAAAAAGGCTCGAACCGGATCAGCGCCAGTCGTCTTCAGCATACCGCTCGCGTGCTTGAGGTATCGCCAGGGTATTTCTTCGAGGGTGCGCCGGCGCAGTCGGCAGAGCTAGGGTTTGCCGAAGAATCGCCGCAGTCTTACGTTGTGGATTTTCTTGCCTCGACGGAGGGCCTGCAGCTCAATCGCGCCTTTCTGCGCGTTCGCGACCCCAGGGTGCGCCGCCGGATCGTCGATCTGGTCATTTCGCTGGCAGCGGCCGACGACGGGGATGGCGGCTCAGTCGTTCGGTAAAGCGAACGATCCAGGCAAAATCGGCTTGACGCATCGAACGCCCGCTGGCAAAAGCGGCGCCTGCGCGGCCAGGGACCTCCGTGAGGCCGCACAATCGTCGCGGCGGCGGGCGCCCCAGCAGGAGAATCGTGAATATGGCTCGTCAATATTACGAGTTCACCAGTGAATCCGTGTCCGAAGGGCACCCGGACAAGGTTTGCGATCGGATTTCTGATGAAATCGTCGATCTGTTCTTCCGCGAGGGGGCGAAGGCCGGCATCGACCCCTATCAAATTCGTGTCGCCTGCGAGACGCTCGCCACGACGAACCGGGTTATCGTCGCCGGCGAGGTCCGCGGGCCTAAAATCTCCAACGATGAGATCGACGCCGCGGTTCGCAAGGCGATCAAGGACATCGGCTACGAGCAGGAGGGTTTCCATTGGCGCAAGGCCAATGTCGAGGTGCTGTTGCACGCCCAGTCCGCCGACATCGCCCAGGGCGTCGACGCGGCCGGCAACAAGGACGAGGGCGCAGGCGACCAGGGCATCATGTTCGGCTATGCCTGCCGCGAAACGCCCGAATTCATGCCGGCGCCTCTCTACTATGCTCACGAGATCCTGCGAGCGATCTCGAAGGCGCGCCATTCCGGCGCTGAAAAAACGCTGGGACCCGACGCCAAGAGCCAAGTCACTGTACGGTATCACAATGGCAAGCCGGTCGAGGCGACGCAGATCGTCGTCTCACATCAGCACCTCGTCGAATCCCTCACCTCCGAGGAAGTCGCCCAACTTGTCCGCCCCTACGTCGAGGCGGCGCTGCCCGTAGGCTGGATCACGGCCAAGACGGTCTGGCACATCAATCCCACCGGCAAGTTCTTTATCGGCGGCCCCGACGGCGACTGCGGCCTCACTGGACGCAAGATCATCGTCGACACGTATGGCGGTGCAGCGCCGCACGGGGGCGGCGCTTTCTCCGGCAAGGATCCCACCAAGGTTGACCGCTCGGCGGCCTATGCCGCCCGCTATTTGGCCAAGAACGTCGTGGCGGCCGGTCTGGCCGATCGATGCACGCTCCAGCTTTCCTACGCCATCGGGGTCGCGCGTCCCCTGTCGATTTACGCCAATCTGCATGAGACCGGGCAAATCGATGAGGCGAAGCTCGAGACGGCGCTGATGGACGTCATGAGCCTGACTCCGCGCGGCATTCGCGAGCATCTGAATTTGAACCGTCCGATCTTCGCCCGCACGTCATCCTATGGCCATTTCGGCCGCGCGCCGGAAGCCGACGGCGGCTTTTCCTGGGAAAAGACTGATCTGGCGGACACGCTGCGCGCACTGGCCTGACATCGGCGCGACGGTCGCGGCTGATGATGGCGAACGGCGGACCGGACGGTCCGGCGCCGCTTCGCCGCCTCTACGGACGCAGCCGGGGCAAGGCGCTTCGCGCCGGCCAGGAGCGCCTGCTCGCCGAAGCGCTGCCGCTCTTTTCGGTCACGCCGGAAGCGCTGGCCGCGGGGCAGGCTTTTGCCCCGTCGCCGCGCGAAGTCTGGCTTGAGATCGGTTTCGGGGCGGGGGAGCATCTGATTGAGCAGGCGAAGGCCAACCCGGATGTGGGCGTCGTGGGCTGCGAGCCGTTTCTCAACGGAGTCGTCGCGGCGCTCGCCAGCCTCAAGCGCGAACAACTCATCAACGTGCGGCTGCGGCGCGGCGATGCCCAAGCGCTTGTCGAAGCCGCCCCGGACGGATTCTTTTCGCGCGTTTTCATCCTTTATCCCGACCCTTGGCCAAAGCGACGCCACCGCAAGCGGCGCGTTGTCGAGGTGGGCATGATCGAGGCCCTCGCGCGCGCGATGCGAAGGGAAGGCGAACTGCGTTTCGTCACCGACGTCGATGACTACGGCGGCTGGACCCTCAAGCGCTTTCTGGATTCGCCATATTTCCGCTGGACTGCAAACCGGGCCGACGATTGGCGCCGGCCCTGGCCCGAATGGCGCCCGACACGCTATGAGGCCAAGGCGCGCAAGGAGGGCCGAAGGTCCGTCTACCTCACTTTCGCGCGTCTGTGAGCCAATAGGGACGCTCAAAACGGATTCTCCGATCAAGGAGAATCACGTAATGAGAGCGTCCGATCGGAGAAGCGTTTATGACCGAGAGCGTCGATCGCCGCACGCTGCTGAAAGGCGCGGCCGCATCCGCGGCGGCGATAAATCCGCTCGCGGAAGCTCTTGCGGCCCAGTCCGACGGGCTGCAGTTCGACCCGCCCTTTGCGTTCACCTACGACCTTCTCAGGTCGCAGGCCCGCGATCGGGCCCACGGTCCCTATATCGCCCCGCAGCGTCCGGCGCCGGACATCCTGCAGAAGATCAACTATGAGGAGTGGGGGAAGATCCGCTACCGCGACGATTTCGCGCTGTTCGCTAACGGTCCGGGCCGGTATCCGGTCACGTTTTTCCACCTTGGCCTGTTCTTCCAGAAGGCGGTCAGAATGCATGTCGTCGAGGGCGACATGGCGCGCCAGATCATCTACGATCAGTCCTATTTCGACATGCCGGCCAATTCGCCGGCGCGCGACCTGCCGAAGGGCGCCGGCTTCGCCGGCCTGCGCGTCCAGGAAGCGCGCGACGGGCTGCTCGACTGGCGCAAGAACGACTGGGTCGCCTTCCTCGGCGCGGCCTATTTCCGCGCCATTGGCGAGCTCAGGCAATACGGCCTCTCCTCGCGCGGGATCGCGCTCGACGTCGCCGTCGCCGATCGGCCAGAAGAGTTCCCCGACTTCACCGACTTCTACATCGACGCGGCCCCGGACGGCGACACGATGACGCTTTACGCGCTGATGGAGGGGCCCTCGATCGTCGGCGCATTCCGCTTCCTGATGACCCGCGCCAAGGGCGTGGTGATGGACATCCAGGCGACGATGTTCATCCGCGCCCAGGTCTCGCGATTTGGCATCGCGCCGCTGACCTCGATGTACTGGTTCTCCGAGACCAAAAAGGAGACGGCGATCGACTGGCGCCCGGAAGTCCACGACTCGGACGGGCTGGCGATGTGGTCGGGCAACGGCGAGCGGCTCTGGCGGCCGCTCAACAATCCGCCGCGCATCATGGTCTCGGCCTTCCTCGACAACAATCCGCGCGGTTTCGGCCTGTTGCAGCGCGACCGGGTGTTCGACCATTATCTCGACGGCGTCTTCTACGACAGGCGCCCGAGCCTGTGGGTCGAGCCGCTGCCGGGGCCGAGCGGCGAGGGCTGGGGAAGGGGATCGATCCAGCTGTGCGAAATCCCGACCGATGACGAAATCCACGACAATGTGGTCGCGATGTGGGTGCCGGCCGAGCCGGTCACGGCGGGCGCCGAGGTCAACCTCAACTACCGCCTGCACTGGCTCGCCAACGAGCCTTATCCGAGCAAGCTCGCGGTCGTATGGGCGACCCGCCTCGGGCGCGGCGGCCAGCCGGGGCAGCCGCGCCCCAAGGGCGTGAGGAAGTTCATGGTCGAGTTCCTCGGCGGCCCGCTTGTCGAACTCCCGTTCGGGGTGAAGCCCGAGCTCGTCGTCTCGACCTCGCGCGGAACCTTCGGCCCCTACCAGCTCATCGAGGCGGTTCCCGACGGCGTCGCCGGCCACTGGCGGGCGCAGTTCGATCTTATCGTCACCGGCACCGACCCGGTCGAACTGCGCGCATTCCTGAAGTCGGGCGGCGAGACCGTGACCGAGACCTGGATGTTCCAGTACCACCCTTTCTGACAGGCGGACGAGACCTTGGGCTGCGCGGCCAAAGTGCTCGCAAATAGACGAAAATCCGCAAAAGCCAACGAAAATCAGAATGCTTTCTTTTGCTTTTATTTATTTTTCGGAATCGGGGCTTTTCAACGGGTTACCAGCAATTCAAACAAGTTTTTTTCCGCCGCCTCCGCTCTTCCGTCCGCCCCGTTAAGCCGATCAGTTCATTGGCCAATGTAGCAGCTATTTCTGATTTTAGCAAGAGAAATCGTGAGGCGCCGGTTTTTCACTCCTTCGGCGTCAAGTCGGACGAGGTCGACCTCGCTCGGAACCTTCGGTCCCGCGGGGCGTCGGCCCAGGAAAAGCACGTCTGGAACAGGTCGAGCCGCCGATGCCCGTGGTCAGGCGGCTCTCGGCAGATAGGCAAGCTGGGCGTGACTCTCGCAATAAGGCCCGCTCGCGGCCTCGCCGCAGTAGCGGAATGTCTTGAGATCGCGTGGATTCCTGGTCGGCCAGCGGCACGTGCTTTCGGTCAGGTCGACGACCGTGATTTTCCCGTCGATCGGCTCCTGATCGGCGAAATAGGCGGAGAAAGGTGCGCTGCCGTCCAAGACGGCGGCTCGCGCAAAGGCAGCAGTGGTCTTATTCATTTCATGCTCTGCAATTTGGGAAGCGGCCTGCGCCGGGGCGCGGATAGCCACGGAAAAACGCAGATGGAGATGAAAAACCGCACTTCCAAGGACCTTGGGTAGGCATTTTCTCGCTAGGGGCCAATATTTCTTGCTGAAGTCTCAGCACGGCAAACGCGGGAGAACGGCGGCCTCACGCCCCGACCTTCCCCCTCAGCCAGAACGCATAGAGGGCGGCGGCGGCGAGCGCAGCGGCGGTCATGATGGCGCCGAGGGCGAGGGGCGAAGCGTCGCGGTACAGCGCCGCGGCGGCGACGCCGCCGAGCGCGCCAAATAGCATCTGCGTCGTGGTGACGACTGCCGAAGCGAGACCGGCGATCTCAGGCAGCGGATGGATCGCCTCGTGGACTGCGTTGGGAAAGACGAGGCCAAACGCGGAAATGAAAATCATCACCAGGCCGGCGACGATGAGGGCCGAGCCGGCGCCGGCGAGGCTGACCCCGAGCAACGTCAGCGCAGCCGCGCACTCGATCGCGAGCGCCGCGTCGACCACCGCCTTCGGCCCGACATGGCGGTTGAGCAGCCAGGCGTTGATCGTCGAACCGACGATCACGCCCGACGCAGTAATGGCGAAGAGGCCGGCGAAGCCGGTCTTCGACACCCCGTAGCCCTGCATGAAGAGCAGCGGCGAGACGTTGACGTAAGCAAAGAGGCCGGCGAACAGGAAGCCGCCCAGCAGCGAAAAGCCGGCGCATGCGGGGTTGGTGAGCGCCCGCCGGTATCCGGCGAATACTGCCGAAGGCTTCAGGCTCTGGCGGTTCTCGGGCGCATGCAACTCCTCGAACAGGAAGATAGCGATGAGTGTGACGAGCGCGGCGACCGCGGTCAGGACAGCAAAGATCAGGCGCCAGGAGCCGAACGAAAGAATCGCCGCGCCGAGCGCGGGCGCGATAAGCGGCCCGGCGCTGAAAACAAGCGAAACGGCGGCGAGCTGCAGGCGAGCCTCCCGGCCCTCGAACAAGTCGCGGATGATCGCCCGCGGCAGGATGCCGACCGCGCCGGCGCTCGCCCCCTGCGCCAGGCGGAGGGCGAGCAGCGCGTCGATCGAAGGCGCCAGCGCCGAGCCCGCGGCGGTGAGCGTGAACACAACGAGACCCACGGTCATGATCGCCTTGCGGCCGAACCGGTCGGCGAGCGGCCCGCCCACGATCGGGGCGGTCGAGAAACCGGCGATGAAGATCGCGATCGCCGCCGCCGCTTTCGCCTGCGGCGCATGAAGGTCGGCCTGGATCAGCGCCAGGCTTGGCAGCGCCATGTCGATCGCGAGCGGCGGCAACACAGTGAGCAGGGCGAGGAAGAGAGTGAACCCGAGCCCGTGGACGTTGAAGCCGGCTGTCGGGGCCGGAACGCGTGTCGGCGCGCTCACGTCAGGTTCCCTTGAGCTGATTGAGCGCGTTGGCCGCGATGTAGCCGACCCAGACCGCAAGCAGGCAAACAACGACCGACAAGACGATGTTGGCGCCGGCGAGAAGCGTCTCGCCGTCGTGGGCGAGATTGAGCGTCTGCAGGCTGAAGGACGAGAAGGTCGTAGAGCCGCCGCGCAGGCCCGTCATCACGCACCGGCGCGCGTCGGAGCCGACGAAGACGCGCCCGTCCGGCGCGGTCAGGGTGGCGAAAAAGCCGATCACAAACGAGCCGGTGACGTTGACGATAAGCGTGCCGACCAAAGGTCTGGCCAATTTGCTGACCCGCGAGGCCCGAGACGAAATAGCGCGCCCCCCCGCCGAGCGCACTGCCCAGCATGACCCAGAAGTACGTCATTGATCGTGAGAATCCGTCCGATGGCGCGTCGCCGACGTTAGAAGCCATCGCGCGCTCGAGCGCAAGCGCGGCGGCTAAGGCGGACCTGAACATTGAGGCGCCGCTCAATCGCGCGGTCTCGTCTTTTCGCCTGCTTCCGATGGCCCGGCTGAGACTGGCCCGTCCGCCTCCTGGGGCTCGATCCGCGCGAGGATGGCGTCGGAAGCAGCCATGCCGGCGAGCGCGCCGGCGCTCGCCAGCAATCCCGCCCAGAATGCGCTGCCGATGACCGCGCTCAAGCCAGGAGCCATCGGCAAGAGGAAGCCGATCGCGATGCAGGCGAGACAGGTCAGGATCAGGAAGAGAGCCCTGGCGCCGACATTGACGGCGCCACGGTTCGCTCCGGCCGTGCGCAAGCTCGCATACCACAGAAGGGCGAAGACGGCGATTGACGCGGCGATCCGAATGGACGGTCTCCTGTTTTTGCCCTGAACCTGGCTTCGCGCTGCAGACCGCCGGGGCGCGTCACTCGGCGCGCGCCGCGCCGGGCGCCGGAATGATGATCCCGAAGAAGGGAAGCCGGTTCAGACGGCGGGCGCGGTCCCGCCAGACGAGGCGTGTGCGCTCGCGGCCATGAGCTTGTCCTGCGTCTTGGTTTCGAAATCGCCGGCGTCGTGGCGCTCATGCAACTGGCTCGAAGGCTCGCCGGAGGTCCGGTTGACCATGCGTCCGCGCTTGACGGCCGGGCGGGCGGCGATCGTCTCGGCCCAGCGCAGGACGTTCTTGTAGTCCTGCACGCTGAGGAACTCAGCCGCCCCATATTGCCCGCCCTTCACCAGGCCGCCGTACCAGGGCCAGATCGCGATATCGGCGATCGTGTATTCACTGCCCGCGACATACTCGCTCTCGGCCAGGCGGCGGTCGAGCACGTCGAGCTGCCGCTTCACCTCCATCGCATACCGGTCGATGGCGTATTCGATCTTGATCGGCGCGTAGGCGTAGAAATGGCCGAACCCCCCGCCGAGAAAAGGCGCCGCGCCCATCTGCCAGAAGAGCCAGGACAGGCACTCGGCCCGGGCGCCGGCCTCGGTCGGCAGCAAGGCCCCGAACTTCTCAGCGAGATAGACGAGGATCGCCCCCGACTCGAACACCCGGATCGGCTTCGGGCCGCTGCGATCGACCATGGCCGGGATTTTGGAATTGGGATTGATGGCCACGAAGCCCGAGCCGAACTGATCGCCGTTGATCCTGATCAGCCAGGCGTCGTACTCGGCGCCCTTTTTTCCGAGCGCCAAGAGTTCCTCGAGCATGATCGTGACCTTCTGGCCGTTCGGTGTCGCCAAGGAATAGAGCTGGAGGGGATGGCGGCCGACCGGCAATTCCGTGTCGTGGGTCGGCCCGGCGATCGGGCGATTGACGCTCGCAAACTGTCCGCCGTTCGGCTTGTTCCAGGTCCACACCTTCGGCGGGGTGTAATCGGATGGATTGTTCATTCACCAGGCTCCAGATCGCAAGACTTCAGGCCGCCGGCGGCGCCCGCTCGCTACGCGCAAAAACCATATGGTTGAGAACGGACAGCTCGCGAAGGGCGAGGCGATCAGAACTCGCAGGACGGTCGCTCACATTCGCGTGATCGCTCCGACCAGGGTCGATGCGTTCGGTCAAAGCAGGCATGTGGATTTCTTCCGGATGGCTCGCGACAATTTGAGGGAAAGCAAAACTTAAGCTCTTGCTTATCTATCGTGGCCATGATACTAAGGCATATGCTTAACTATACGACTCCTCTGGACCGGGCGTTCCAGGCGCTGGCGGATCCGACCCGCCGCGCGATGGTCGAGCGGCTGACGCGGGGGCCAGCGTCGGTCAGCGAGCTCAAGCGGCCGCTCGAAATGTCGCTGCCGGCGGTGATGCAGCACTTGGGCGTGCTCGAGACGTCCGGGCTTGTCGTTTCCGAGAAGGCGGGCAGGGTGCGCACCTGCCGCATCAATCCCCCAGCGCTCGCCGAAGCCGAGCGCTGGATCGCCGACCGGCGCATCGAGTGGGAGCGGCGCTTCGACCGGCTCGACGAATACCTCAAATCCCTGAACAGCGAAGGAGAGAGCGATGAGCAGAATCGATAATGTGGCCAGCAAGGTCGAGCCGGCCCCGGTGCGCGTCTCGCGCGTCTTCGCCGCGCCGCGGGAAACGGTGTTCAAGGCCTGGAGCTCCGCCGACCACATCAAGCGCTGGTTCTGCCCGACGGGCTATACGGTCCCCGAGGCCACGGTTGAGATCCGCGTCGGCGGGCGGTTCGAGGTCTGCATGCGCTCACCCGAAGGGGTCGACCACTGGACGAAGGGAACGTTCACCGAAGTCACCGTCCCCGAGCGTCTGGCGATTGATCACAATGTGATCGATCCGTGCGGCGGCGGACCGCTGTTCAGCGCCTATACGGAGGTGAGCTTCATCGACGAGGGCGCCGGGAGAACCCTGATGGAGGTGGTCCAGACCTATTCGGCCGCCGGCGCGGCGCAGGCGGAACAGATGCTGAAGGGGGCGCCGGAGGGCTGGCGGCAGACGCTCGACAAGCTCGAGGCCGAAGTTCGGCGCATGGCCGGGCAGGCCGGTGCCGTCCGGTCGGTCGCCCACGGCGCCTTTCATCTCGAGCGCGCCTATGAGGCGACGGCGGAAGAGGTGTACCGGGCGCTGTCAGACGAGGCGGCCAAGAGCCGTTGGTTCTTCGGGCCCGCCGGATGGCGGCTGATTGAGCGGACTATGGATTTCCGGGTCGGCGGCCGCGAGCGGGTCAAGGGCGGCTTCGAGGGCGGGGTCACGACGACCTTCGACGCCGTCTATCACGACATCGTTCCGCGCGAACGGATCGTCTACACCTACGAGATGCATCTCGACGACCGCAAGATCTCCGTCTCCCTCGCCACCCTGCAGATCAAACCCGAGGGCCGGGAACGAACGAGGCTGCTCGTCGACGAGCAGGGGGCGTTCCTCGACGGCTACGACGATGCGGGGTCGCGCGAACGCGGAACCGGGGATCTTCTGGACAAGCTCGGCGCGTCGCTGCGGTCGTAACATGACGCGAAGGCGCGGGAGGGGCCTCACTCGTCGTTCGACTGGCGAAAGGCGCCTGAGTGACGGCGGTGCGCTGGGAGCCGCCATTCCCCGAGCACCATTCTTGTGGTTCCCAACCTCCGGCCTCATCGCTCTCTTGTGGCGATCCTCGAGCAAATCGCCTCTGGCGCTAGGAGTGGAATGAGCCCAGATCACGTCCGCCCCCCGCGCACTGGCTAACCTGAGTCTTTTCTGACTAGGCGAACTGGCTCGCGACCACCCGCTAGCATTTATTCGGATACTTCTTCCCGTTGACTGTTTTATACCCACAATTTCCCGTCACTGGCTTGGCGCACGTTATATTACTGTGCCAGACCCCGCCTGACACACAATATATCGGCTTCTTCGGCCGCTGATCATAAATCTGCCAAACCGCATTCGGCGCCCGCAGTCGCTCAACCGACATCCCCGCGGTCACATATGTCCGCTGGACCGGGGCGCTCATCCCGACGCGCCTGACCCCGTCATGCACGTACTGATTCCGTGCCTGCGGCGCCCCAAGCCCGAGGATATCCTTGCTCGTGATATCCTGGCCCAAATCAGAATGGTCCAAGATGGACGCTGTTGGGATTTGCCTGTAGCCGATATCTGCCTTTGCATCGGCCTGTCGGGCGACAACAATGCACCCAGTGGCTACCACTAGAGATACCGTCGTGACGAGCCTCACCGTCTTCAAGATACCCATGGCTCTTCCTCTCTTGGTGCTAAGCCTATTGTGCCCTCGACGCCAACGGGCCGCGCTCGGCGTGGAACAGTCAAGCATAATCGCAGAGGATCCCGGTAACCCATCGGCGAGATTACCGGCCTGCTCGACCTAATGCTCACCGGGGTGCGGCTTATCGAACGCCGCCGACCGTCAGGCCGACCCACCAACTTATCGCCGCGCCGCGGCAATTGTCTTCAGCCGCCGCGCGCCAGATATCACTCGTCGTTTGCGGCGTTGAGGTCGTCCCAGCCGAGGTATTTGGCCTCGCTGCCCTTGCTGAGCCGAACCCCTGCGCCGCCGCCGTTCTTGGCGATGAATGCGACGCCGGCGGATTCGAGCGCCGCGCGCATCTTCTCGATCGCTTCGGCCGGGAAGCTGTCGCGCGCCCCGGTCTCGAACCGGTCGACGGTCGAAAGCGGCAGGCCGGCGGCGTCGGCGAGTTCCGCCTGCGACCAGCCGATGAGGGCGCGCGCGGCTCTGACCTGGGCGGCTTCGATCATCGCCTCAGGTCATTGCGCCTGCGCCGTCGCCGGCATTGCCGCAGCGGCAGGGCGCCCCGAATCGCGAATGCTGTCGCCGAGCGCCTTGCGCGCGAGCGCCGCTTCGCCGCCGGAGGTCGCATGATAGAGCGAGAGCTGCTCGAATTCGTCGTCGCGCGGCGGCGCAATGGCGAGGTCGGTATAGGTCCAGCGGTCGGGCGCGTTCAGAACCTCGTTCAGGATGCGCCGCGTCCTCAGGAAGAAACGCGAGTAGTGCCACGCCTTGACCGCGATCCCGCCCCAGTAGCGCGGATAGAAAACGAAGGGCGATTCAAGCGGCAGTCCTTTGCGGCGGTCGCGACGGTATTTGAGGCGGAAAGCGCCGCCTTCGAGCGGATGAACGCCCTCCTGCTCGATCATCAGCTTGAACCACATGATGGTGCTCGTGATCGGTTTCGGCCGGCCGTTCGGGATCTGGGCGGCGCGCTTCAGGATCGTGCGGATGTGCTCGGGCGTATAGTACGTGGCCCAGGCCGCGCGGTAGGCCTCCTCCCACTCCTGGTCGGTCATCTTCGCATGATGCGCCACGCGATGGTCGAGGTCGTATTTGTTGATGTCGGGGTCCATCCAGACGCCCTTCTTCAACAGAGTCTTGTGGTCCTCCGAGCCCGGCAGCGGGGTTAAGAAGAAGAACTCGAGAATATCGAGCGGCAGCTCGCGCTTGATGATCTCAATGTCCCGCAGGATCGATTCCTTCGTGTCCGCCGGGAAGCCGAGGATATAGCCGGCGAAGGTGAGCGCGCCATGGGCGCGCCACTTCTGCAGCATGACGCGATATTCGGTGATCTTGTTCTGCCGCTTCTTGGCGGTGATGAGATTCTCGGGATTGATGTTCTCGAGCCCGATGAAGACGCGCCGCGCTCCCGCCTTGGTCGCCTTCTCGATGAAGTTCGGGATCTTGTGGCAGAGCGTGTCGACCTGGATGGTGAAGCCGCAGCGGATGCCCTCGTCCTGGAGCTTGATCACCCGGTCGAGCAGGATCTCCCAGTCGCTGTTGCGGGCGAAATTGTCGTCGGTGATGAAGAACCGGTCTATGCCCTGCTTCCTGTTCTCGCGAATGATCTGCTCCAGGTCGTCAGGCGTGCGAAAGCGGCTCTTGCGCCCTTGAACGTTGATGATGGTGCAAAACGAGCACTGATAGGGGCAGCCGCGGCCAAGGTCGATCGACGAATAATGGCCGGTCGTGCGCGCGAGATGTTTGCGCGGCAAGATCGGCGCAGGCTCGCCCTCGAGCGAGGGCAAATGGTCCATGAAATTGTAGAGCGGCTTCATCTCGCCGCGCCAGGCGTCGCCGAGCACCTCGTCGAGCCGATGCTCCTCCGCTTCGCCCGCGAACAGCGCAATGCCGAGCGCCTGCGCCTCGCGCATTTCCGCGGGCATCTCCGGCAGCATGGCGATGCAGCCCGAGACGTGGAATCCGCCGATGCAGACCTGGAGGCCCGCGGCGCGGAACTCTCGTGCGAGGTCCATCGCGCGCGGATACTGATTCGACTGCACCCCAACAATGCCGATCAACGCGCGGCCGCCCTTGCGCTTGAGATCGCGGATGATTCGTTTCGGATGGACGCGCCGGTTGGTCTCGTCATAGGTGTCGATCTCGAACGACACGCCCGAGCCCAACACTTCGCGCCGCCGCGCATCCTCTGCGAGGCTGTACATGCAGGCAAGCGTGTTGGACGGCAGCGCCGAGCGGTACCATTGAATCGGATAGCCGTCGTCATCGTAATGGGTGGGCTTGACGAGGACGAAGGTGAACAGCGAATCCGGCGCGTGCGAATCCGGCGCGTGCGAATCCGGCTTGGTCTCGATTGTACTCGACGCCGCGTCCATGAGGTCCCGTCTATTCCGTGAATCGCCCTCTGGCTACCACGGGACGCCTCAACCCGGCAAATCGCGCCTCGAATGGCGCCGAACGGCGGCTTTGACGCTCACATCGGCGGGACGAGCCCATCCTTGCCGACGAGGATGAAGGCCGCGTCGATCGAGCCGTCCTCCTGCTTCGCTCCGCGGGCGATGATCGCCGCGCCGGGCTTGATGTCGGTCTGCGCGCCCGGCTCGATAGCGACGATCGGGGTCTTCGGATCGACGACAATGGTCTGTTCGCCGCCTTTGTAGGCGACCGTGAGCTTGGGGCCGCTCGCGGCGTCGACCCGCGCCTGGATATTGCCGTTGGTCATGCTGCTGCCCGGTCCAAGGTCGAACGGGCGATAGCCCTCGCCGGTCCCGCGCATCGCCTCGGGAAAGATGTGCACCTCCATCGCTTTGAGTTCGCTTCCCTCGCCCGGCATCGCTGCAATGCCGACAAACGAATTCGGCTTGATGTCGGCGAGCGTCGCCGGGACCACCAAAACGAAGCGCGTTTTGGCGCCCAGATGAACAGTTCGTTCCTCGCCGGCGCGCGTTTTGACCCCGAGGCTCGCGCCGTCGGCGCTTATCGTTTCGATGGTCGCGCGCGCAGAGGCGACCGGCGGGTTCTGGGCGAGCGCTGGCGAAAGAGCGAGAACAAAGGCGGCGACAGGAGCGAATTTGGACGACAGCATCGCGGGTCTCCCAAAGAATCGACGGGCGGCGCCAAAGTCCTGAAGAGCTTGATCGGCGCCAAGAGCGAACGACGCTAGGGACCGATAGTGATATTTCCAAGACGCGCGCTTCGTACGCAATCCGGCGTGTAGATCTGGAGTTGGACGCCGTAGCGCGGCCATGGGAACCCGCATCAACGGCTGAGCCCGTTGCTCACACCTTCACTTCGCTGCCGTCCTGACTCCAACGGGTATGGAAGCTGCCCTCCTTGTCGAGGCGTCGGTAGGTGTGGGCGCCGAAATAGTCGCGCAGGCCCTGGAGCAGGTTCGCGGGGCCGCGGGCGCGCCTCAGACCGTCGTAATAGGCGAGCGATGAGGAAAAGGCCGGCGCGGGCACGCCGTTCGCGACCGCGAGCGCGATCACCTGCCGCCATGCGCCCTCGGTTCTTGTCACCGCGTTCAGGAAATAGTCGTCCAACAGGAGATTGGCGAGCTTCGGATTCCGCTCGTAGGCCTCCTTGATGCGGTCCAGAAATTTGGCGCGAATGATGCACCCGCCGCGCCAGATGGTCGCCATGTCGCCGAGCTTGAGCCTCCAACCGAATTGCGCCGATGCGACCGACATCTGCTCGAAGCCTTGCGCGTAGGCGATGATCTTGGAGGCGTAGAGGGCGTCGCGGATGGCGTCGATCGCCGCCTTCTCGGGTTTCAGCGCCGGCTGGAGCGGATGCGGCGTCTTCTTCTCCATCGTCAGGCGCATCGCGCGGTTGGCGGAAAGGACGCGGGCGTAGACCGCCTCGGTGATCGCGGTCAGCGGCACGCCGACCTCGAGCGCATTCTGCGCGGTCCAGCGACCGGTCCCCTTCTGCTCTGCCTCGTCGAGAATGGCGTCGACCAGCGGCTTGCCGCTGTTGTCATTCTTGCGCAGGACGGCGGCGGTGATTTCGATCAGATAGCTGTCAAGGTCGCCCTGTTTCCAGGTCTGGAAGATTTCCGCCATCGCCGGCGCGCCAAGGCCGTAGACGCTCTTCATGAGATCGTAGGCTTCGGCGATGAGCTGCATGTCGGCATACTCGATCCCGTTATGCACCATCTTCACGTAGTGCCCCGCGCCCTGCGGGCCGATATAGGTGCAGCAGGGAACGCGATCGACCTGCGCCGCCATTTTGGTCAGCATCGGCGCGATCCGGTCCCAGGCTTCGCGGTCGCCGCCGGGCATCATGCTTGGGCCCTCGAGCGCGCCCTCCTCGCCGCCGGAAACGCCCATGCCGACGAAGCGGATCTTTTTCGCTTCGCAGGTCTGGTAACGGCGGGCGGTGTCGGTGAACAGCGAATTGCCGCCGTCGATGATGATGTCGCCCGCCTCGAGATGGGGCATGAGCTCGTCGATGACCTCGTCGACCGGCTTGCCGGCCTTGACCATGATGAGGATCGGGCGGGGCTTGGCGATGCTGGCGATGAAGTCGGGAAGGGCGCTCGCCGGAAAAAAGCGCCCCTCGCCGCCATGCTGGGCCGCGAGTTCATCCGTCCGTTCGTGGTTGCGATTGAACACCGCGACGCCGAAGCCGTGCCGCGCGGCATTGCGCGCCAGGTTCGCGCCCATGACGGCCAACCCGAAGACGCCGATGTCAGCTTGATCGGCCATGTGTCCTCCCACGCTTCCCGGCCCTGCCGCTCGTCTTAGCCCTGCAATGACGGACGATCAAATATCGTCGGGGAAAGACGATCGGTCACAAGAGCTCGAACAGGCTGTAGATCGGTCCGTCAGCTGTGCGATGGCCGATGCCGACCGCCAACAGCCGATTGAGCCAGTCGTATTTCGACGCTGCCGTCTCGAAGAAAGCGACAATGCGAAAATAATAGGTTGCCGGATCGACCGCCTCGCCGCGATCGATCCGCGTCAGGACGTCGGGCGGTCCGTGCCGCATTCCTCGGTAAATCATGCCGATCATCGCTTGGTCGTCAGTCTTGAGCACGAGGCGGACGTCCAGCGTGACAGCGCCGTCGCCGCGCACGGTTTGCCAGTCATTGCCGCTGTCCAGCACTTCGCCTGAGAGCCGCTCGCCTTGAAAGAGGCCACCGGAAACGTCGCCGACCCGACGGACGTGTCCAGGCGTGGGGCGGATCACCTGCATATGGGAGCTCAGGCACATGATAAACAGCGGCCGAGTGCTCACGCCGGCGAGAGCGGCAGGCAGATTGTCGAGCAAATTTGAGCGCATCGTTTGTCCGTCGCTGACCTTCGCATAGACCGACGCACGCCCTGACCGTCGCGGGAAGCCGGTTGACGAGAGGGCGCGGAAACGCGTTTTCTTCCCCCTGTTCCAGGAGTCAAGGCCTTGACGCACCCGCCGGCCGACGTGCTGCTTGTTCGCGTCTATTATGAAGACACGGACTTCTCCGGCCGCGTCTATCACGCCTCCTATTTGCGCTTCCTCGAGCGCGGGCGAACGGAGTGGCTGCGCGGGCGCGGATTCGCGCATCGCGAGCTGGCGCAGACCTCCAGCGTCGCCTTCGCCGTGCGCTCATTGCAAATCGAGTTTCTCGCGCCGGCGCTGATGGACGACCTGCTTCGGGTCGAAACCAGCATCGCCAAAGCGGGCGGGGCGTCGATCGAGTTTCGGCAACGCGTCTTGTGCGGCGACACGGAGCTGATCACCGCCACGGTGAAGGTCGCGGCGATTCGCGACGGCCGTCCGGCGCGGATCCCCGTGTCCCTGCGCCGTCTCCTTCAGGCTCGGTCTTGACGAGCGGGACCCGCGAAGCGGCGGCGCCCCGCGTTGCCCCCTGAAGGCTAAGCGGTGCGAAATATTGGGGAGAACGGCTGAATTTGATTTGACGAGGGTTTCCTTGGGCGAGCCGGCGATGCATGAACTTGGCCGATTCGACAATCCGGCGGGGGCAGATCGTCGGCGGCGCGTTTGGGCCGCTTGAGGCGAGCCCCGCCAATAGCTAGGAGTGGAAAGATGAAGGTCATGGCGCTGCTTTGCGCGGCAACGATGTTGGGGGTCGGCGCGGCGCAGGCCCAGGTTGATCTCAGCACTTACGCTGACGCCAACGGCGATCTCGACGTTCAGAAGCTGACCTGCGCGCAGTTGGCCAACACCTTCCAGGAAGACGCTGACTTCATGACCGTCTGGTACAGCGGCTGGTACAACGGCCTGGCGAACTTCAGCAAGCTCAAGGTCGATCGCGCCAAGGAGCTTGAGCATCGCGTCATCGTCTATTGCAAGGCCAATCCGGACAAAAAGGTCATCACTGCGATGGACATCAACATCAAGCAGATGCGCAAGGAGCTCGGCATCAAGGTCAACGACGAGAAATAACCGGAGCCGCGCGGACGGAAATGGATTCATCTTTCGAACGGTTGCGAAGTTTCCAACCACCGCTTGATTGATGGACGCGATGGCCGGCCCGTCGAACTCGAATTGTCTCTGTTGCAGAAAGAATGGAAGGCAATGATCACCTCAAACACAGGAAACCGCGGCAAACTCCTTGCAGCGCTCGGTCGGACAGATTTGCGGATCGCCGTCGTCGCGGCGGCGACGCTGGCCGCATCGGCTTCAGCCTCTCAGGCGCAGGTCGACCTGACGACCTATACCGATGCGAAAGGCTACCTCGATGTGCGCGGACTGACCTGCGCACAGCTCGCCAACACCTATCAGGAAGACGCCAATTTCCTTGGCGCCTGGTACAGCGGCTGGTGGAACGGCCACATGAAGAGGCACTCGATCAACATCGCTCGGGCCAAGCAGGGCATTCACGAAGTCATTGTCTACTGCAAAGCCAATCCCGACAAGAAGGTCGTCGACGCAGTCGACGCCTTTGTGAAGAAGGTGCAGCAGGGCGGCCAATAGCGCCCGAGGCGTTGCGGCTTTGACGATTTGGGACGACGCGAGTTCGTGCGACTCGCGCCATTCGGCCCATGATTGGCTGCGCCATTCGACCGAAGGCTTGAGGAGGTTGCGCAAGGCGCCTCTGACCAGGCGCGCCAAGGGATCATGATGCTCCAGGCGGTCATTTCGGTCGTCACATTGACAGCCGTTGCAGGCAGCGCGATCAACATTTTTGCCGGCGCCAAATGATCACGGTCGCCATGCCGCCCGCAGCGCGCCTGACGGATGCGGCGCACCCATGTTGACCAGCGTCGCTATTGACAATGGCCGCCAAACGCCTTAGCTAGAAGCTTCGAAATTCGGCCGGACGACTCTTGTTACGAGCGAAAAAGTTCGCTCGTTCTGACGAACTCCCTCGAAAAATCGAAACATGATCGCAGCGCTGATTGTTGGCGCCGCGTTTGAATTCTCGCATCGAAAAGGGATCGTCATGGCGATTGGCACAGTAAAGTGGTTCAACCCGCAAAAGGGGTTCGGGTTCATCCAACCCGATGATGGCGGAAAGGACGCCTTCGTTCACATCAGCGCGGTCGAACGCGCGGGAATGAACGACTTACGCGAAGGTCAGAAGGTCAGCTTTGAGCTGGTCACCGACAAGCGCTCGGGCAAGATGTCCGCCGACAAGCTCCAGGCCGTCTGAGCGAAAAGGCGGACTTTGCCGGCCGTCGACCGCGGATGTACCGGCGGCGGTGGCGAAGGTCCCGAATTTTCGTCGGACGGTGGGAAGGGGTCAGGAAATATCCTGGCCCTTTTTCTGTCCAACCAGCGGGGTTCGAAACCATGATTCCGCAAAAGTTCGTCATCGGCCAGCTCGTCGATTTCGACACCAGGATCGAGCCGACCCCGAGGACCAAAGGACCCTACGAGGTCTTGCGCGTGCTGCCGGCGGACGACGAGATGAAGCCGCGCGTCTATCGCATCAAGAGCCAAGCCGAACCGTTCGAGCGCAACGTCAACGAATACGAAATCGTCGCGGTGGGTTAGTCCTCTGGTCCGCTCCAGCCAAGGAGCTCCTGATCGAGACCAATGATCGGCAGCCGGCCAGGGCGATGGGCGCCTTTTGCCCGGCGCTCCCACAAAGGCTCACTCCCGTTACGGAACACGCCTATCGCGAACTCTCGATCTCCGATGCGGAAGGCTGGCGGCGCGGACTGACGCCATTCATCACGCGACCTCGGGCAACCTCGATCGCCGCGGGACGGGAGACATCAACACTTTGACGTCGGGCGAGCATCGCGCGCGGCCGGGTTGGGGTCGGCTGAGCTATCGGCTCCAGCGCCGCCCGGCGGTCATGTTCGGACTGGGGCCGGCCTACGCCAGCACCAGTTCGATCCAGCGCATTGGGTCCGGGAGGAGCAATGGAATGCCGGCGAGGCCGCGCTCGGCAGCTCGGATTACGCACTACCGGCTCCCTTGAGCAAGTTCACCGGCCATAACGGCGTCCACCACGTCCACCGCCTCTCAAGCAGAATTCCCTGTTACCGCCTGCCCGAGATGCTCAGGGACTACCCCTCGCTTCGCGGACTCAATCGCATCAATCTCGCGCAAAGCCTCAGCTGCCCGCGTCTGGCGCTTTGGATGAAGCGGCAGCGTCTCGTCCCGCTCAAGGACGTCGAGGCGCGATCGGCGCCAGGTCGCGGGTTCGACACGGCGGCGGAGTAATTCGCAGGCGCCGGCGAGGCCGGCGGCCCCATTGTCCGCCACCGGCTCGCCATTTTAATTGAGGCCTTCGAAGACGGACGATGGAGCTATTTGAGCACGTTCGGCGGATAGGATTACATTGGCTATTCGTTTTGCCGCTGATCGGATGCAACGGGACAACTGCGGTCCGGGGACCGATCGGGTCTATATACAGATCGATATGATCCTTAGACATCAGAATCCAGGACCGCAGAGACATCCGAATCCAGACCGCCAGCGCCCGTCCCTTTTTGCCGAACCGAGCGCGCGCATTGCCACAATTGCACGCTTAGAGCCCGGCCGGTTCCCGTAGCGCCTTCCGGCCGCTAAATCCGACGACGCGCTGTCGAGGCGCATTTCGCTCGATAAAACAGGGCTCGCCCCCCACGAAACAGCAACGTCAGGCAATGGTCGAATGGCGCCGCACTCGGCGAGAAATGGGCATTCCCTTGCGTGATCTTTTTGCAACATGGCGGAAAAAAAGCCAATTAAAGCCCGTCTCGTGGCGCAAAAGCGGCGGAAGGCGCTTGATGTCGCTACGGTAACGCCGCATAACATCGTTGAATAGTTCCGGAATCGCACTGAGTTTTTTGTTGGCGGGGCCCGCTTGCGATGACCAAACGTAATATCGACGCTGTTGACCCATTGCCAATGAGGAATACGCCGGAACAAGCGAATAGGCATGCGCTCGTGTCCACGAGCGTGATCGCGGGCTGGGTGGAGGCGCGTTAATGGCCAAGCATCAGAGGCGGTTTTCAGATGGTTCGTCGTCGGAGCGGTTTGCCCCTCCGACGAAGAGCCGGCTTCTTCTGGCAACCGCGAGCGTCGTGGCGCTCCAGGCCGTCATGGCGGCCAGCCCCGCAAACGCGCTTGTCTGCCTGACGGGCGTAACAACCACTACCAACACCAGCGCCGTCGCAGGGACCGTTGCTTTAGGTATCCTCGTGCCATTTACGGCGTCCACTTTCACCGCGGTCACTGGCGTCACGCCTGAATCTGGCGGGGCGACCGACGGTGGCTCGCCCAACGGCACCGAAGCCGGCAACATAGCATGCGGCCCCGGCGCCAACGCCGCTGCCGCGCCGGGAGGGACCGCCCTCGGGCCCGATAGCACCGCCAACGGATTCTACGCCACCGCCACGGGCGCCATGAGCAACGCGCATGGCACTGCGGCCACCGCGACCGGCGTCAGTTCCACCGCCAACGGTACGAACGCGACCGCAACTGGCGCAAGCAGCAACGCCCTCGGCAACAACGCGACGGCGACCGGCTTCTCGGCCAATGCGAGCGGTACGAATGCGACCGCGGCTGGCACGTTCAGCACCGCCAATGGCAACAGCGCGACCGCGACTGGCGATAGCGCCAACGCCACCGGTCTCAACGCCACCGCGACCGGCACAAACAGCTACGCCAACGGCAATAACGCCACCGCGACCGGCTTCTCGAGCAACGCGAATGGCAACAGCGCCACCGCGACCGGCGCGAGCAGCAACGCCCACGGCGCCAACGCGACCGCCTACGGCGCGAATAGCGTCGCCCATGGGGGGACCGCGACGGCGTTTGGCGCGAATTCCAACGCGACGGGCGCCGGGACGACGGCGGGCGGCTTTGGCTCCGTCGCCAACGGGACCAACTCGTCCGCTTACGGCTTCAGAAGCTCCGCAACCGGAGAACTCGTCGACGGCGATCGGCAACGCGACTTCGGTAGCCGGCACCGCTGGCCCAGGCTCGGTCGCGATGGGTTCGAATTCCTCGGTGACCGGCACAGGCAGCGCCGTTGCGATCGGCAACAGCCAGTCCGCGAGCGGCGACGGGGCGGTCGCGATCGGCGATCCGAACTCCGCCACCGGCACCGGCGCGATCGCCGTCGGTCACAACAACACGGCGACTGGCAATGGCGCTGTCGCCACCGGCAATTCGAACACCGCGACCGGCACTGGCGCGGTCGCCGCCGGCAGCTTTAACACCGCCAACGGCAACGCGGCGGTCGCGATCGGCGCGAGCTCGACGGCGACCGGCGACAATTCGGTCGCGATCGGAGCATCCGCCAACGCGCAGACGGCGGGCTCGATGGCCATCGGCGAGTTTTCGAGCGCAAATGGCGCCTCTGCGATGGCGTTCGGAAACTTCTCCGTGGCCAGCGGGGCCGCCGCCACCGCGACGGGCGCGAGCGCCAACGCAACCGGCGACGACGCCACCGCGACCGGCTTCCACTCCGCCGCCAGCGGAACCTACGCAACTGCGACCGGGACCGACGCGAACGCCAACGGCACGTCGGCGACCGCGGCCGGGTCAAACAGCTTCGCCAACGGCAACGCCGCCACGGCGACTGGCGAATACAGTAACGCCACTGGCGATATGGCCACAGCGGATGGCGCAAACGCATTCGCCAACGGAAACAGCGCCACGGCGACCGGAACAAGCGCCAAGGCCCTCGGGGAGAACGCGACCGCAGACGGCGCGGGCAGCAACGCTCTCGGCGACCAGGCCACCGCGACGGGCGCCTATAGCATCGCCAATGGCCCGAACGCCACCGCGACCGGCTACGCCAGCAACGCCAATGGCGACAGCGCGACCGCGGCTGGCGCCTACAGCACGGCTAACCCGCATTTCTCATAGGCCGGGTCGACGGCTGACGTCCTGAGGATAATCAAGTCTCGTCTGTGTGATGGACGAACGTCGCCGTGTCGCCGTTTGCGCGGATCGGGTCGGGTCGGATTGTTTCGGTTCTCCTGTGGTCCTTGGGGTGGATTGCCGCGATTTGTCGGCGTCGCAGCGACGCCTCAGGCGAGGCGGGCGGCGGCGAGGCGCCATTCGTCGGCGTAGGGACAGGCCGTGGCGAGGGCGAATCTGATGCGCCGCGCGCTGATGCGGACGAGGCCGGCGAGCTTGAGGAGCTTGAGCCGGATCGTGCCGCAAGTGGCCTGCGCGAACTGCGTGTGCGCGAGGCCGATGCGCCTGACCGCGCACAGGAGAACATAGGCGAACGAGGCGAGCCAGAGCCTGAGTTGGTTGGCGCGCATGGTCGCTGTCGAGGTCCGATCGGCGAACAGGTCGCCTTGGCATTCCTTGATCCGGTTTTCCATCTCGCCGCGGGCGCAGTAGACTTTCTCGTAGAGAAAGCGGCCGTTCGTTCCGGCCTTGCGCAGCGAGGTGACGATGAAACGCGGGTTGGCCTCGCCCTCGGTCCATTCCGCCTTGCCGATTACCCGACGCCGGCGCGACCAACTGTCGAGGGTCGCGTAGCGAAAGTCCTTGAAGCGGCGGGCGGGCTTGCCGGTCGAGGACGCCTCCGCCTCGGCCTGCAGCAGTTCGACGTAGATTTCATCGACGAGCCGCGCGTTGCGGGCGAGGCCGAAAACGAAGTCGACCCGGTTCTGTTCGCACCAGGCCATCAGCGCCTCGCGGGCGAAACCGGAATCGGCACGCAAGAGAATGCGCGTCCCGGGCCAGCGCGCTCGGATCTGGCCGACGATCCGCGCGATCTCCTCCTTCGCTCCGGCGCTGCCGTCGATGTTCGACGGCCTCAGCTTGGCCGCCAGAAGATGCCGGCCGCAGAACACATAGAGCGGCAGATAGCAGTAGCAATCGTAATAGCCGTGAAAGAACCGGCCTTCCTGATGGCCGTGCAGAGGGTCGTCGGTCGCGTCGAGGTCGAGAATGATCTCTTTGGGCGCCTTTGCGTGCGCCTCGAGGAAGAGGTCGACGAACAGGGCCTCGATCGCCGCCGGATCGTGGCTGATCTTGTGGTAGCGCGTGGCGATTTCGCGCGACAGTTCGAGCCGGTTGAGCGTCGATTTGCCAGCCACGGGCGCGCAGTCGCCGCGCCAAGCCTCGAGCTTGCCGGCCAGCACCGCCATCAGCGGGTCGTGGCGAAGCTCATCGTGATCGTTCAGGTCTTCGTAGCCGAGCGCGATGCCGAACACGCGCTGCCCGACGAGCGTAGCGACCGAGTGCTCGACGAACCTCGGGTCTCGCGCGTCGCGGAAACATCCCGCGAGCCGTCCAACCAGCCCCAGACCCCGATCGGCGGCGCCCAGCAGCAGCCCGCCCGCGTCGGACGTCAGCGCCCCGCCATCGAACTCGGCCACCACAGGCCGTCCTTCGACCCGTCCAAAAACACTTGGTTCTGCGCTACACTCCGTCTGCATCGGGCGGCCTCTCCAAATCGGCGCAAGTCGTTATCGCAAAACAACTTTTGCCTGATTCGGCAGCCCGATGCGCTATAAAATGTGAGAAATGCGGGCTAACGGCTCGAACGCCACCGCGACTGGCAGATCCAGCAACGCAAACGGCAATGCCGCAACGGCAGCCGGCACCAACAGCACGGCGAATGGCTCTAACGCCACCGCGACCGGCTCGTTCAGCAACGCCAATGGCAATTTCGCTACCGCGACGGGCGACAGCTCGTCCGCCAACGGCAACGCCGCGACCGCGACTGGCGAGAGCAGCTTCGCCAACGGGTCGAATGCGACGGCGACCGGCGTCCTGGCCAACGCCAACGGCAATTCGGCGACCGCGAGCGGCGACAGCTCATTCGCCAACGGCAACGCAGCCACGGCGACCGGCGCGAGCAGCTTCGCCAACGGGTCGAATGCGACAGCGACGGGCGTCCTGGCCAACGCCAACGGCAATTCGGCGACGGCGGCCGGGGACAGCTCGTTCGCCAACGGCAACGCAGCCACCGCAACCGGCGCGAGCAGCTTCGCCAACGGGTCGAACGCAACCGCGACCGGCGTCCTGGCCAACGCCAACGGCAATTCGGCGACGGCGGCCGGGGACAGCTCGTTCGCCAACGGCAACGCAGCCACCGCGACCGGCGCGAGCAGCTTCGCCAACGGTTCGAACGCAACCGCGACCGGCGTCCTGGCCAATGCGAATGGTAATTCGGCGACGGCGGCCGGGGACAGCTCGTTCGCCAACGGCAACGCAGCCACCGCGACCGGCGCGAGCAGCTTCGCCAACGGGTCGAACGCAACCGCGACCGGCGTCCTGGCCAACGCCAACGGCAATTCGGCGACCGCGAGCGGGGACAGCTCGTTCGCCAACGGCAACGCAGCCACCGCGACCGGCGCGAGCAGCTTCGCCAACGGGGCGAACGCAACCGCAACCGGCGTCCTAGCGAATGCGAACGGCGATTCGGCTACCGCGACCGGCAACGGTTCGTTCGCGAACGGCAACAGCGCGACGGCGACTGGCGACAGCGCGTTCGCGAACGGCGTGGCTGCGACGGCGACCGGCCAGAGCAGCTTCGCCAATGGCAACAGCGCGACGGCGACCGGCGACGGCTCGTACGCCAATGGCAATGCCGCGACCGCGACCGGCCAGAGCAGCTTCGCCAACGGGTCGAATGCGACCGCAACGGGCGTCCTGGCCAACGCCAACGGCAATTCGGCGACCGCGAGCGGGGACAGCTCATTCGCCAACGGCAACGCGGCGACGGCGACTGGGGCGAGCAGCTTCGCCAACGGGGCGAACGCAACCGCGACCGGCGTCCTAGCGAATGCGAACGGCAATTCGGCTACCGCGACCGGCAACGGTTCGTTCGCGAACGGCAACAGCGCGACGGCGACTGGCGACAGCGCGTTCGCGAACGGCGTGGCTGCGACGGCGACCGGCCAGAGCAGCTTCGCCAATGGCAACAGCGCGACGGCGACCGGCGACGGCTCGTACGCCAACGGTCTTGCGGCGACTGCGACCGGCCAGAGCAGCTTCGCCAACGGTTCGAACGCAACCGCGACCGGCGTTTTGGCCAATGCGAACGGCAATTCGGCGACCGCGAGCGGCGACAGCTCATTCGCCAACGGCAACGCGGCGACGGCGACTGGGGCGAGCAGCTTCGCCAACGGGGCGAACGCAACCGCGACCGGCGTCCTAAGCTACGCCAATGGCAACAGCGCCACCGCGACCGGCGACGGCTCGTTCGCCAACGGTCTTGCGGCGACCGCGACCGGCGAGAGCAGCTTCGCCAACGGTTCGAACGCAACCGCGACCGGCGTCCTAAGCTACGCCAACGGCAATAGCGCCACCGCGACCGGCGACGGCTCGTTCGCCAATGGCTTGGCTGCGACGGCGACCGGCGAGAGCAGCTTCGCCAACGGGTCGAACGCGACCGCAACCGGCGTCTCCAGCTTCGCCAACGGCAATTTCGCCACGGCGGGCGGCACGAACAGCATCGCCAACGGCGTCGCCGCCACCGCGAGCGGCGCCTTTGCAAACGCCAACGGCGCCGGCGCGACTGCGACGGGTGTCGTGAGCCGCGCTAACGGCGCGGGGGCCACGGCGACCGGCGCCGCGAGCCTCGCGAACGGCACGTTCGCCACCGCCACCGGCGTCCTGAGCCGCGCGAACGGCATTGCCGCTACCGCGACTGGCGCCGCGAGCTTCGCCAACGGCGCCAACGCCACCGCGATGGGCGTTTTCAGCCGAGCCAACGGCGCCAACGCGACAGCGGTTGGCGCGAACAGCGTCGCCAATGCGAAGACCGCCTCGGCCTTCGGCTCGAACTCGAATGCAACGGGCAATGGCGCCACCGCCGGCGGCTTCAACGCCAAGGCCAACGCGACCAATGCGAGCGCCTATGGCGTCAATACGGTTGCCGCCGCGGCGTCAACGGTCGCGATCGGCAACGCGTCGACGGTCAGCGCCACTGCCGGCCCCGGCTCGATCGCCGGCGGCTCGCAATCCACGGTCACTTCAGGGTCAGGCGCGGTTGCGCTCGGCCTCATGCAGACCGCGAGCGGAGACGGGGCAGTCGCGATCGGCGATCCCAACACCGCAACCGGCACCGGAGCGGTCGCCATCGGCGCCAACAATACCGCGACGGGCAATGGCGCGGTCGCCGTCGGCAACTCGAACCAGGCGATCGGCGACGGAGCGATAGCGGTTGGCCAATTTGCGAACGCCATCGGAACAGCCGCCACCGCCACCGGCGCCTACAGCGTCGCCAACGGCGTGGGCGCTTCGGCTTACGGCCAGGGGGCGAATGCGACCGGGGTCAACAGCACCGCGATCGGCTCCGGCGCCTCGACCGGAGGCTATGCTGGTTCGACCGCCATCGGCGCGGGGGCGAGGAACACCGCCGCCAACCAGGTGGCGATCGGGGTGGCCGGGACGACTTATTACTTGCCTGGAATCACGTCGTCGGCGAGCCTCGCCGCGCAGAGCGGGCCGACCTACTTCACCACGACCGATTCGACCGGGCACCTGGCGACCTCGTCCTATGGACCCAACGATATCGCAGCTCTCTATAACGGGTTGTACAGCCTTAACGGGGCCGTCAGCGAGCTCCGAAACGAGGTCGACAAGGCCTATGAAGGATCGGCGGTCGCGATCGCCCTCGGCGGCGGATTGATGCCGGACAACAAGAAGTTCGCGATTACGGCGAACTATGGCAACTATAATGGCTACAGCGCTTTCGGAGCTATCGGGTACGTGAAGCTTACCGACAACATCTACATCAATGGCGGCGTCGGCGTCGGCTTGACAAAGGGCGACGTCGGTGGGCGAGTGGGCGCGACATTCGCTTGGTGAGGTGCTGGTGAATCTGAGAGCTTGGGCGGCGGCGATCGTCGCCTGGGCTGCGCTTGGCCCTGCATTCGCGCAGCAGGAGCCGAGGCCAGCCCAGATTGACCGCAATGGCGTCATGATCCTGATCCGCCAGACGCTGCTTGCGCTCGATCAGGCGAACAAGACCGGCAATTACACCGTCTTGCGGGATCTAGGCGCGCCGGC
The DNA here is from genome assembly GCA_963765375.1 of uncultured Alphaproteobacteria bacterium. GTDB lineage: Bacteria > Pseudomonadota > Alphaproteobacteria > Rhizobiales > Beijerinckiaceae > Roseiarcus. Next base: position 557,276 of record CAVXVZ010000003.1, read on the forward strand.
CTTTCAGGCGAATACCGCCGCGCGTCTCGGCGAAATCTTCGCTTCCGAGCGGCGTGACAATCTCGATCTTTCGGGGGTTGCGGTGCTCGATCCCCAGCTTTCGCTCCTGCCCCAGATCGAAGCCAATGGGCTCCTGCACATGAGCGGGGTTTTTCCCTCGGCGCCGGAGCAGATCAATTTCGACCTCGCCTACGCCCCCGTGAACGGTCAGTGGAAATTGTTCGGAATCAGCGTCGGACTCGCCCATACCGGACCGAGCGCGCCGCAAGCGCCGGCCCCATCGGCCCCGGCCCCGAAATCGAAAGCCGGCGAGCCGAAGAAGCCGGGCGCCCGTTCAGAGGGTCACCAGAAACCCGACCAGCCGCAACCTTAGACGATGCTGCCTGACGCTGCGCTGTTCTCGATGAAGGTGATGTTCGCGACGCCGTGCTACATATCGGCGGTCAGCATGAACTACACCGTCGGCATCTTCGATCTCGTGATGCACACCAAGCGGTTCGGACCGGAATGCATCCTCCATATGCATTCGGAGAGCCTCATCACCCGGGCGCGCAACAAGATGGTGCTCCGGTTCCTCGAAGACGAATCGCTCACTCATCTATTCTGGATTGACTCGGACATCGGCTTCACGCCGCAAGCTGTATGCCGGCTCCTGCTCTCCGATCGCGACATCGTGGCGGGGGTCTATCCGATGAAGAGCATGCACTGGCCGAAGGAGGGCTTGCCCGAGGGAACCACGCGCGAGCAATTCGAGGTCCGCTACGGCGAATACCCGTTCAACGAGATGGGAAAGATGAGCCAATACGCGGACGCCGACGGCTTTGCCGAAGTGGCCGAGGCGCCGACCGGGTTCATGGCCATCAAGCGCCATGTGTTCTATAAGATGATGCAGCGTTATCCGGAACTCAATTACGTCCCAGACGGGCCGCCGCCTCATCCGCAGGCGCATCTGCACTGGCTATTCTTCGACTGCATGGTCGATCCGGACTCGCGCCGCTATCTTTCTGAAGACTTCGCTTTCTGCCGGCGCTGGCGCGACATGGGCGGCAAGGTTTATGTCGACCTCAACTCAAGGCTTCAGCATGCGGGCCAGCACCTCTACCGCGGCGACCTGATCGAGAGTCTCAAAGTGCAGAATCGCTGGTGAGGCCTTGGCCTCAAATATATTTGTGAATCAATAACTTAACTCGTGGCGGAGGGGGCGTCCGCCTTTCTAGAGTCCACGTGGGTTTCATCGTGTCTCTATGAGAGCAGCTAATATGCTGATTTAGTTGTTGTTATCCTATAGGCCGTCTACCATGGTCCCTTGACGGCTCCCCCAAGCACACTCTATTATTGGGGCCGGGATTGGGGCCGATGGGTTTGACGGAGGTTGGCGGGCATGGCGCGGGCGATCCAAAAGCTCACGGCGCGGGCGGCCGAGACGATTTCGAAACCGGGCCGGCACTCGGATGGGGGTGGACTCTATCTTTCGATTTCAGGCGACGGCCGGCGGCGCTGGGTTTTCCTCTACACGTGGCGCGGAAAGCTGCGAGAGGCGGGATTAGGCTCGGCTGCCAAGGGCGGCGTGTCATTGAAAACGGTGCGCGAAAAGGCGGCGGCGGGTCGCTCGTTGGTCGAGGCGGGTCTCGATCCGATTGTCGAATGGAACAAGCCGGATGCTGCGCAGGTCCCGACATTCGGCAGGATGGCCGACGACTACCTCGCCACGCATGAGACCGGCTTTCGTAACGAAAAGCACAAGGCGCAGTGGCGCATGACGCTGACGCGCTATTGCGAGCCCATGCGGTCAACGCCCGTCGACGAGGTGGACACGGAAGCTGTGCTTTCAGTTCTGAAGCCGCTATGGGCGCGGGCACCGGAAACTGCGTCGCGCCTTCGCGGCCGCATAGAAGCCGTCCTGGACGCCGCCAAGGCGCGCGGCTTCATTGATCGCAACCAAGCCAACCCGGCCTGCTGGCGCGGCCATTTGGACAAGCTCTTGCCGAAGCGAGCCAAGCTTACGCGCGGCCATCACGCAGCAATGCCCTACGCCGACGTGGGCGCTTTCATCAGGGAGCTTCGACGGCGACCCGCGATGGCCGCCCGAGCGCTTGAGTTCTGCATTCTGACGGCGGCGCGCTCGGGCGAGGCGCTGGCGGCGCGTTGGTCCGAATGCGACCTTGATGGCAAGGTTTGGACGGTCCCACCCGAGCGCACCAAGGCGGCCCGCGAACATCGCATTCCGTTGTCCGATCGCGCGCTCGCGATCCTCGGGGAAATGCGCGCTTGGCGGAGAGGCGATTATGTGTTCGCTGGCCAGCGGCTGGGCCGCCCGTTGTCGGGAATGGCGTTCGAAATGCTATTGCGGCGGTTCAAGTTGTCCTACACCGCGCACGGCTTCCGCTCATCATTCCGCGACTGGGCGGGCAACGAAACCCACTTCCCGCGTGAACTAGCCGAGCACGCGCTGGCGCACGCGATCGGCGACAAGGCGGAACAAGCCTATCGACGCAGCGATGCGCTGGCGCGACGGCGTGAGTTGATGGAAGCTTGGGCTCAGCATTGCGAGGGCCTCGCGGCAGATAACGTCGTGGCATTCAAGCAGCCAGCGTAAGGGATGCGTCGCGCGAATGAACTGCCGGAAGCGCAGAAAGCCGATTTTGCCTGAAGGCGCCGGAAGCACCGGCTTGCCAGGCACCTACCCGAGCGCTTCCGCACGGGCTCGAAAAGAGATGAGCTGTTCGGGTCAAGCTACGGTCTTCCGAAGCGCTTTACGAGAGGTCGGAAATTGTTCAGCGCTTCAACCGAAAGTTCAAAATCTTGGCCATAGGCTCTAATCCCAGAAGCCAAGTGATTTGCTAGTTTGTGTATGATCTTTCCCTCTGCAAGCACTATCGCTTCCGTCTTACCCAACAGAGTTAAATCAAGATCGGTTAACTCTTTTTGCGTTCGTTCTAGTGCTTGCGTTTCAGGATACTTGATATTGCGGAGTATGTTGATCAATTCGCGTACTTTTGCGTGATCTCGCGCAGATCCAGTCTTCAAGTATTCAATAGCCTTAGGTTGGTCAATCACACCCTCCGACATAGCCTCAGCCAGCGTCCCAGCGTATAGCACTTGCACGCGTCTCTCAAGGTAGTCGGCCACGTCATCTACGCTTGTTAGTGCGGTCGCGAGCTCGACGCCCGCGCCTCCGCGGTGATCAATAGGAAAATCGATCCTTATCGAGCAAGGCCCAGCCCTAAAGCCCAAAACTCTTGCAGTGACGTAGTGGCCTGCTTCATGACGTGCCACTCGAAGCGCACGTGCCCTTCCGTCTTCGTCGTAAGGAGGCACCCACATACGCTCCACTCCTCAGTTGTCCGCGGCAAGCAACGAGTTGTTCAAGCCGGATCAGGCACCTGCTGGTTCCTATTGATTGGCTAAATGATCGGCCGAATTGCGCAAGATACGCAGACACGGTTTAGTCGCCTCCAAACGGCTTTGGGGCTTCGCGACGAAGCGACGCCGAGCCAGCCAAAACCGATTGAGCACTTCATATTCCGGGGTATGGAGAACGATTTGGGCCAGCGTGACCTCACTAGAAAGCATGTCCTGCGCCTCGCCGAGGAAGGCCAATGGACGCCCGAGCAAGCGGAAGCATGGGCTAAGGACAACAATCAAGCGCCTTTTCAGCAGATACCTGGACCGGGCCAATTTAACCCGGCGAGAGAAACCTATTGGACACTCCTCATGACTCTGGTATGGCTTGTCTATCGAGACATGAGCAAAGTGCAAGAAGTGTGGCCAGAATTTCTGGATGCTCACAAGCTATGGTCCTCTCAGAGCCGAGGAGACGGCAAATCTGGGTGTTTTTTGGTCGTACCTTCATGTAAGTTAGATTTTAATAAAACTACAGGATATGCACTAGAGCCCGCAGCAGCCCGTACTATACTTAGACAACTTCTGAAAGACGGCCGACTTGTAGCGGCTGGACAGGACAACACTAGTGGGAGCCGCCGGAAAATTGAGCCTCATGAGTGGGTGGACACGCGGCCGATTGATCTAGAAAAACCAGTGAATGATTTCAATTCCGACCTTTATTACAATGCGGGAGGGCGAAAAGGCGCCACCGGACCGAGATTTTCCCGCGTGTACGTTCTGGGCAAAGATGTACAAAACCTTTGTCCCGCGACCTGCACCGAACAACGCGCAAGGAGACGGCATTCCAGGCCATCGAAGCCTGAGGCGGCTGCCGCCGCACTGGCTCGTCTTTACCCAAACGGGCGGCCTTCGCTAAGCCATGACGAGCTTAGAGTAGTATTACGAGACAATGCGCCCGAGGTTGGGCCGGTCTCGCCACGGACGATGACGCGCGCGATATCGTCGGCTTGGCGAACTACTGCGCCCAATCGAGCCAACTGACGCCAAAATTGACCTGGCCCACCTTGGCGCGTGACGGCTTGAGTTTGATGGATATTTTCAAGGACAGCAGATGACGTACCGCAACAGCCCGGCTCGTCTGGAGATGCCGTCCAATGTCGTCCAAGGTCGAAGAAAAGCGGCGCGGCCTCTCCGTTAAGGAAGCCTCGCAAAGAGGCGGGTGGTCGCGGGCTATGACCTACCGCTTGATCGCCGCAGGAAAGTTGAAGTCGGTTAGGGTTCTTGGCCGGCCGCCTAATCACTCCCGAAGCGGTCGACGCCCTTTTGGATGAGGGCGTGACATGAGGGCAATCGAACAGCCCCCCGGCCCGCCGATTGCTCCCCTACCCTAAACGCCCGGAGACAACCGGACATGAGGCCGCCGCCCTTTGTCGGAGCCTGGCCGTCGACGTTTTCGCGCCGCTCCGCGCCCAACGCCGCCCTCGTCGGACTTAACTAAATCCCTTGGAGACGCTAACGGCGATTCAGCGTCAAAGTAGCAAGTGAAAGGTGAAATAAATGAGGATCTCGACTGCTTTCCCGAGTGAATATCTTAGGGCCACAGACCTTCAGGGGCACCAGGTTCCTGTGAAGATTTCACGCGCCGAAATGCGCGATGTTGGGGATGGTCAGAAGCCCGTTCTGTACTTCGAGGGCAAGGAGAGGGGCCTGATCCTCAACAAAACGAATTCCAACATCATCGCCGCCGTCTACGGTGACGAGACCGAGGAATGGAAGGGCGAAGAAATCGTCCTCTTCGAAACGATGGTCGACTTCCAGGGAAGGCAGGTTCCGGCAATTCGTTGCCGGATTCCGCCCCGCAAGCCGCAGAAGCCGCCGCATGAAGAGATCAACGACGAAATTCCCTTTTGACATGGGAGAAAAGGCAGAAGGCTTACCACTCGGCCTCTCAGTTCTTAATTGACGACACTTTGTCTTAGAGGCCAGCTTCGTCTTAGAGGCCAGCTTTTTGGTGATCAAAATTGGCCCGAACTAATAGCGGGCCGAAACGCGCCATTTTCCGAAGATTGTCGACCCCGGTCTGCGGGGCACTCAAAAGCAGGAGAGCGGACGCCATGAACGCTGAGACCGTCGCCAAAGCGCTCGGCGGCCGGAAGACGGGACGCGGCTGGGTCGCGCACTGTCCTGCACATGACGACCGCAATCCGAGATCTCGCGATCTGTGACGCGGAAGACGGCAAAGTGTTGGTGCATTGCCACGCTGGCTGCCACCCGCACGATGTCATCGCGGCCCTGAGAGCGCGCGGTTTGTTGGATGCCGCGGAGCGCGGACAGTGTCGCCGTGCCCAACGGCGCAACGTCGCCGCGCCGCAGCCGGACAAATATCCGGTTGAGCGGAGCACCGCCGCGCTCGCTATTTGGCAATCCTCCAAGCCAACACCCGGATCGGCAGTCGAGACCTATCTCGCTTCGCGAGGCATCGATCCGCCGCTTGCCAACTCGCTGCGATTCCATCCCGCTCTAAAGCACCCATCAGGGGGCCTCTGGCCGGCAATGGTGGCTTTGGTGACAAACGGCCCCGACGCAACCCCTGTCGCCATTCATCGCACCTTCCTAGCCCGCAATGGCGCCGGAAAAGCGCCCGTCGACCCGGAGAAAATGATGCTCGGTCCCTGCCGCGGCGGCGCGGTTCGTCTCGCCGAGCCTCGCGACGTTCTCATGGTTGGCGAAGGTATCGAGACCTGCCTCGCGGCGACGATCGCGACCGGACGTCCCGCATGGGCGGCGCTATCGACTTCGGGCCTGCGCGCTCTCGACTTGCCCAACTACCTCCAGGACGTAATCGTGCTGGCCGACGGCGATGAAACAGGCGAAGCAGCGGCGCGGGATTGCGCAATGCGCTGGAAGCGCCAGGGCCGACGAGTGCGCATCGCCCGCCCTCCTCCGGGCATGGATTTCAATGACATGCTTTTGAACCGCGCGGTCGCTGTCGCGGAGAGCGCGCGATGAAGAATGACCACGACGACGGAGCCCGTGGCGCCAAAGACCTAATCGCCGAGACCATTGACGGAGCCGAGGATGTTCTCGATCCTCTGGAAGATTTGGTCGCGAAATTAACTACCAATCCGGGCGCCGCCTTCACGTCCGAGGCGCTGGAGCAGCTTGCAGCGTTGAAGAAAGATGACCGGGCCGCTTTCGAAGCGTTGCGGGCGCGGCTGAAGAAGGCGGGCTGCCGGGTCTCCACGCTTGATGAATTAATCGCCCAGCAAAGCGGGGAAATCGGCAACGGTCGGAAGCAGGCTGACATCCTCGTTGACCTCGCGAGCGAGGTAGAGCTTTTTCATACGTCAGACGGGAGCAGCTTCGCGGACATCAACGTCAAGGGCCATCGCGAAACTTGGCCTATTCGGTCGAAGGGATTTCCGCCTTTGGCTTACTCGACGCTTCTTCGAGGCGACCGGAGGCGCGCCGAATTCAGAGGCGCTGAAATCGGCGTTCACTTTTATCGAGGCGAAGGCTCACTTCGATGCACCCGAGCGGGTCGTCTATGTGCGCGTCGGAGAGCAGGACGGAAAACTCTATCTTGACCTTTGCGACCAAAGCTGGCGCGCCGTCGAAATCGATCAAGACGGTTGGCGCGTCGTCGACAATCCTCCGGCGCGATTTCGTCGCGCGGCCGGGATGAAGACGCTTCCGGCGCCCATACAAGGTGGCTCAGTCGAGTCTCTCCGCGCGTTCCTGAACGTCCGCTCCCACCATGACTTCATTCTCATCGTCGCGTGGGCCTTGGCCGTATTGCGCAACCGCGGTCCATACCCGGCGCTCGCGCTGTCGGGTGAACAGGGGTCGGCGAAGTCGACCGCCGCGCGAAATCTTGAAAGGATTGCTTGATCCGAACGCCGCGCCTCTGCGGGCCCTGCCGCGCGAGGATCGCGACTTGTTCATCACCGCCAACAACGGCCACGTCCTCGTGTTCGACAACGTGTCGGGCCTGCCAACGTGGATCTCCGACATGCTTTGCCGCCTCTCGACGGGGGGCGGCTTCGCTGTTCGACAGCTCTTTACCGATCAAGACGAAGTGCTTTTCGACGCGACACGGCCAGTCATCCTGAACGGCATCGAGGACCTCGTGACGCGGCCCGATCTCGCCGATCGCGCCCTCCTCTTGACGCTCGAACCCATACCCGAAGAGCAGCGTCGGCCAGAGGCAGAAATCTGGACGGCGTTCGAGGCGGAGCATCCACGAATTCTCGGCGCGCTGCTCGACGCTGTGGTCGTGGGACTGCGGCGCCTGCCCGAAATCCGCCTTCCAAGATTGCCGCGCATGGCCGACTTCGCCCTCTGGGCGACCGCCTGCGAGGCGGCGCTTTGGCCATCGGGCGCCTTCTGGTTGGCCTACGCCGGCAACCTCGCCCAGGCAGTCGACGCCGTCATCGAAGCCGATCCGGTCGCCTCGGCCGTGCGCGCGCTGATGAAGACGTGGACGGAATGGAAGGGAACGGCCTCGCAGCTTCTGACCACCCTCGAATTGGAAGCGGGCGAGCGAGCCGCCAGGTCTAAGGCATGGCCGCAGAGTTCGAGGGCGCTCTCCGGTCGGCTGCGGCGGGCGGCGACCGCCCTCCGCAGAACCGGAGTCGATGTGGTCTTCGAGCGCGAAGGCCACGAACGCACCCGCACCGTCATCATCCGCGCGGCATCTTCTCTTTCGGCGAATAATGAAGCAGGGAATTGTGCGGCCGCATCGTCCGCGTCAGAGGCGAGAGCGAAAGATATCAATAGTGTGGCTGCGAACGGTTTGCGGACGCAAAATCAGCCCGGCGGACGGAAGACGGGCGATGCGGACGCAAAACCGGTGAGGCGAGCAGTTTACGGACGCACCTCGTCCAACCAACCGTCCGCGCCTAACTCATTGGAAGCACTGCCTTCCGTCTGGCCTGCTAATTCTGTGGACGATGCGGACGCAAGTAGTCCTACTCATTTTGGCCCGAGAGAAGACGGCATCCGGACGGAGAAGGCACCGGCCGATCGGCTCAGTCGGGGTCGTCTGTGAGCGCGCTCGAAGCCCTTCAAGCGGCGCACGCCGCTGGCCTTAGGCTCGCGGTCAGCGGCGAGTGGCTCGACTACGCCGCGCCGAAAGAGCCGTCCACGGCCGTCATCGCCATGCTCAAGCGCCATAAGCTAGAGGTGATGCGCCTGCTCGCGGTCCGGGACGCCGCAGAGGTAGCTGAAAAGGCCTCAGCCCCGCCGGACTGCAGTCCCCAACAATGGCAAGCCGCGGTCGAAGGCGCTCGACGCTTCGTCGCCGACGGGTGGTCGGACAAGGCAGCGCTTATGGGCTGGACTGCAGACGAGCTTTACCGCGCGCCTCCTGTTTGGAGCCGCATCGACCTTTGCGGCGTAGCGCTGCTCATCGGCGACAGGCGCGTCGTCGCGGTGACAGAAGCCAGTATCGTCATTGAGACGCCTAGCGGCTCGCGGCTTAGGTTTCGCCGCCTCGGCCGAGAGCATCTGGCGTGACCACAACAGCCGCTTCTCATTATAAGGAAGCAACACGATGACCCGAGCGAAGCGCGCCATCCGCGCCGCGGAGAAAGAAAGCGCGACGGCCCAAGCCAAGCTTGGAGTCTGTCCGGGAACTTTGATGTGGGATTGCATAGTTTTCGCAGCGCGAGGCGGAGGAAGGCGAGCGCCTTGTGGTTGAGGCACTCCCAGTCTTTGGTCAATCTTCGGCAGCGGCCAAGCCAGGCAAGAGTGCGTTCGATGATCCAGCGATTGGGAAGGACGACGAAGCTCTTTGGCCTGATCCGGCCGCGTGCCGATCTCAACCAGCACAGCCGGCAGGGTTCGTTGGATTGCGCCCTTGCATTGCGGCCCTTGATCCCGCAGCCGCCGTCGGCGAAAAGCCGCGTCAGGAACGGGAAGGCACCGAATAAGGTCGCCATGAGCAGGGCCGCGCCATCGCAGTCTTGGACGTCGGCGGCCTGCCAAGCGGGCGGACCACCATCTGGAGCCTGTCAGAAACCCTATTTGCGGGTTCACGATGTTCATGCTATGTTCGCCACGCCTAATGCACCAATCGAGCGCATGCCTGCTAATAAAACTGGAAGACAACAGAACCGTTTCCCGCCTGGCGTCTCCGGCAACCCGGCTGGACGACCCAAGGGCGCGCGAAACAAGACGACTATGGCGGCCCAGGCATTGCTCGATGGCGAGGGCGAAGAGCTGACGCGCAAGGCAATTGAGATGGCGCGTGCCGGCGACACCGTCGCATTGCGGCTTTGCCTCGACCGAATTCTTCCTCCACGTCGTGAGCGGCTCGTGTACATTGACCTACCGGATATGGCGGGCGCACACGACGTTGCTCCGATTCTTGCGGCGATCATCAAAGCGGTGGCGGCCGGGGAGCTAACGCCGTCGGAAGGAAAGGCGTTGAGCGAGATGGTCGCCGCTTACACCAGCGTGCGCGCTGCGGTTGACGCTGGTCCGGAAAACTCCCGTCAAGTCGAAATCGAAATTGCTGCAGCGGGATTTGATCGAAAGCTTGCTGACCGGGTCAGGGCTGCGCTGGCGATGCAAAACGCCGCAGGCAACATGGGCGAGGTCGAGGAAAATTTAGGCCCAAAAGATCGGGACAATACAGCGTAATATATAAGCCCCGACTTGTCCATCAAAGCGGGCTTTGGCCATGCGGTAGACGCGCTGCTCGTCCGAATCAGCGCATTAACGACATCGTCCATCGTCCGGACGCATAGAGCAGCCGCCTCCGGAGCCCGTCCGCGTCCCCGAATGACCTCGTACACCCTTGGGGCGGTGACGTGAGTGCGGATCGAGAATGGGGGCCTGGTTTGGGACCGAGCGGGTGGCGCGCTCAATTTGAATAGGCAAATCTAATCGTTTCTATGCTGACTTGGCGGCTAGCCCCTCGGCCATGGCCTCGTCGTACAGGCGCTCGACGAAGGCGCGTTCCTCCTCGTTGCGAGCCTGACCCATGAGGTAGGTCGCGGTGCGGCTGAGGTCTTGCTCCCACAACGCCGCGCGGTTAACGCTGCGCGCCGATTTGACGCGTGGGGCAGGGGACGCGCTGGCGCCTTCTGTAGTGCGGTACGGTTTTGAGACACCCGACTGCGCTTGCTCAGGCCGCCAAGGGTAAGGTGGCTGCGAAGGTCGGGTCAATTGCAATTCGTGGCATGGTTTGCTCCTCTCTGACCCTCGCGGGCGTTTTGTATCCATGGCGCGCGACGAGCCAAGTTTCATTGTAGCGCCTGGCGAATGCGACGAGCTCGGCGCGTAGTTCCTCGATGGTTTTGAACGTCCGCACCCAGAGCAAGTTCTCCTTCAAGGTTCGGATGAAGCGCTCGGCGACGCCATTGCCCTCGGGTTGGCGCACGAAGGACGGCGAAGCTTCGATGCCCAGACATTTAATCTCGTCCTGGAAATCGCCGGACATGTAATTGGAGCCATGATCGTGACGCAGCTTGAGCCCACGCGCCACGCCGGGCGCGATGGCGCCGAAGCACCGAAGCACCCCCTGCCGGACCGGCTCCAGCGCCTCGAAGCGATTGGCTGAACGCGCGGCGTGAATGCCGACGATTTCTGAGTTCGCGTGTTCGACGGCGACGAAAACATAGGCCCGCCCTTCCTCGAGGGTGACGGTCTGGCTCATGTCCGTTCCCCACATTTCATTGACCTTGTCGGTGACGATGGTTCCGTCGTGCGTCTTCTCCTGGTTGCGCCCGACGCGATGGGGCGCGAGCCAGCCGTTCTCTCCCATCACCCGGCGCACCCGGCGAGGGCTCGAGCGAACCCCGGCAACGCGCAATCGCGCCCATAGTTTGCGATAGCCTTCGCCATGAAAGTCGGACGCTTCGATTTCCCGGCGGATATGATCGGCCAGGTCAGCATCCCGACAAGGGCCTGTCGGACCGCGGCGACGGGTGATCGCAGGCGAGGTCGTTCGCTTGAGAAAACGATACACGCCGGCGCGCGAAACACGCCACGCGCGCGAGACCCGCGCCAGGCCATAACAACGAGACGTGGAAGGCGAGACCGTCTGGCTCATCGTCTCGACCTCCTTCGGGCCAAAGGGCTTTTGGCCTCCATGGCGGCGATCTTGGCGGACAGCAATTCGTTGTCCATGGTGATCTCGCCCACCTTGGATTTCAGTCGGGCGATTTCATCCTCGCGATCGTCGCGCTCGTGTTCCTTCAGGGCTGACGCCGCGCCGGCGAGCGCTCGCTCCCGCCATTCGGTCAGCTTGGCCACTGAGACATTCGCTTCCCGGGCGACGACATCCAATGGTTCGCCCCGCAACAAACGCGCCACCACCGCCATCTTGCGTTGGACCGAATAGCGCTTCGCTCCTGCATCGACGCCCGAGGGGGCGCCTGCGCCAGCTATCGGGGAGCGCTCCGGCGCCCCCTCGGGCTTCAGTCCTGCATCAATCGTCATTTCAAAACCTCCGGTTGCGGTTCAATTACCGCAGCCAGATGTCTCAGCTAACCGTGACGCACCCCACGCGCTGGCGCCTTCCGGCTCTGCGAACAGGCCGGGTTGTTTCGCCGATAGATGCTCAAAAGACATGCATTCTCCTTCGGGCTGCAGGGCAACCCGCCCGAAGGGGCGCACACGATCTCAGGCAAAGCTCCACCACGGCCTAAAAAGGGGCTTGTGTCGGATCGAATTTTCGGGGAGTATCAGGACTGCGACATACTGATCTTCCCCGGCCTTGCCGGGACACCGGCCCGCCTTCATTGGCGGGTTTCGTGTTCCTGGGTCTTAACGTCTCCGAATTCAGCGCGAATCATGCGCCGTCCAGCGAGAGTTTGCCTCTCGCCGATTTGCGTCAACGCGGGGGGCGAGGCGATCGCCAGTAAGCTCCCCTAGGAACCGTGGGATATGAGCCAAAGCCTTGCGGCTCATCGAGGTTGAGAAGCATAGTGCAATTGTGGACCACCTTGAAAGCCTCATCCAGGATTTCCTGACGCTCGGCGGCTCAGTGTTTGTCAGCCCGCAATTTAATGTGGCTTGGGACAAGGAAGCGGCTCACGGCGGCGTCTCTCCGACTTCGTGGCGCTTGATTTTGTTAAAAAGCACGTTGTTATTGTTGAAATGACGACTGCATATTCCCTGGAGCGTTTTTTTGAAAATATCTGGGCCCGCGATACCCGATGGTTCCAACCAATTGGCAAACATCTATCTGTGATTGGTGCAATTACGCCGGAGTGGCGCCTACGCTTTCTTGGCTTCGTCCGTGAACCAAGGCTTGCTTTCGTGCGCAGTAAATTCGTTGGCCAACCGGACGTTAGCTTTTATCCGCTTGAAGAGGCCATATTGGGCTATGCTTATTGGGATAAGCGCCAAAAAGGTCTGCCGTGACCAGAACGCCCAAGCGCCATTCTCCAAAGTCCCACGATAGGCGGTGATGCCCGTGGCGCAGCCAATCCTGACCCGTGCGCCAAAACCGGCGGGCGCGCGCTGTATCATGTGCCAGGCGTCGACGCGGTTCATCGGCTTTCTCTGGTAGACCCATGTCGGTTCCTTTATTCAACTAATAGCAAGGGGCTGACGCGACAGTAGGCATTGCATGGTGTCGTGCCGAGACCGCGGTCGTCTCCGCCATTGCGGTGCGAAGCGCGTCAGGCGTCACGATGGTAACAGCTGTCCCCCACGTAAGAAGATGCCAGCACATCTCCTGGAGGCCACCGGCACGAAGGCGCACAGTCAGAGAACCATCTGCGTCGCGCACTTTGCTCTGCGATGGATGAAACTGCCACCCCGCCGCATCCTCTGCCGCCTCCGGTTCGAAGCGCAAAACCACGTCGATCGGCTCTTCCTGGAACACTCCGAAGGACTGCGCCGCATAGGCCGACAAGCTGAAATCCTCCCGCCGCGGGAAGCCGCGGTCGAGCAGGTCGGCGGAAACGATCCGGTCCAGCCGCCATAACCGCAGCTCCGGCAGGTCGTCCACGTGTGCGACCAGCCAGCCGCGCCCACCATACAGAACGCCGTACGGGCAAAGGATGCGCGTCGTCGGCTCTTCCGTGCGCGGTCCGGCATAGCGCACCACGACAAGTTGCATGCCGAGAATTGCACGACGCAGGGTCGGCAGCACTCCTGGGGCGATCGTCGGCCGCGGCCCGGGGCGCATCGCGATACCCTCGGCCTCCATCAGCGCGCCAATATCCGTCTCGGCCCGGCGCAGCGCATCCGGCCGCATCACGGCGCGCAACGTGGTCGAGGCCTCGCGCAGCAACGCGGCGCGGTCGGTTTCGCCGCGCACCTCGCATTCACGCGCCGCGGTCTCGATCGCGGCCACCGCCTCGGCAGATGGTTCGACTGCGCCGACCAGCGCGCTACCCGGCAGCCGCCACCGCCGCACGCGCTCCTCGTCGTCCCACGAATCCATTTCCGGAAACATCGTCAGCAACGCGTCGCGCATCCGCTCCACTGTCCGGCGCCCCACCTCCAACTCGGCCGCCATCTCGTCCAGCGTGAGGCCGGTGCGCGTTGCCGCCAGATGGCGGGCGAGACGGAGCAAGTTTTCGGCGGGACCATAGCGCATGCCGCGTTGTTGCCCGCGCTTCTTCGGTCCGGCAATCATTTTGGCGCCCTAACGATGAAGCCCATCGGCCCCCGCCCACCCCGTCCTTCGCACTCGACTACCAGCAGGCTCAGCAACATGGCCGGGTTCGTCTCGCCGCTCTGCAGCGCCGCCCGACGACGCACGAGAGAGAAGTCCGCTGGCGTCAGCGTCCGCAGCCCATCGAGCCCGTCGGGCGCGGTCAAGCTGAAGAAGCGCTGGAAGGCCAGCCGTGCCTGCGCGGGGGTTAGCCAGTCGAACCGTACTTTGACCAGGAAGCGCCGCAGGCTGGCGCGGTCCAGCCGATCCAGTAGATTGGTCGTACAGGCAAAGGGCAGCGCGTGCTGCTCCATCCAGGTCAGCATCTCGTTGACCTGGCTGATCTCCCAGCTCCGCACCGCGTCCGCTCGGTCAAGCAGCCTGTCGGCCTCGTCGAATACCAGAAACGCGTTGGCATCGCGCGCCTCGGCAAAGGCATCGGCGATGTTACGCTCGGTCCCACCCACGAAGGCGTCCAGCAGGTCAGAGGCGCGCTTCTGCAACACCTGCAATCCCATGCGATCGGCCAGGTGGCGCACCCAGGCGCTTTTACCCGAACCGGGAGGGCCCGACAGCAGGCAGGACACCGCACGATCCGCTCCCGGCCGCGCCAGTCGATCGAGCAACGCGGCAAGGTCACAATCCGCGTTGACGAGCGCCGGATCGTAAAGCGTGTCGTGGTGCTCCCGTTCGGGCGCCGGCAGGGCGCCGCCGTGCACCGCCCGCGCGACGCCTTCCACGATCAGCCGGGCCGCCTCGGCCCCCCCGCCGGCCAGCCGCGCCGCACGGAGTGCCGAGGACGCAACAGCAGGCGCCGCCGGCACCAACCGCGCCAGCCGCGTAGCGTCGGCCTCACGTAGCACGACACCTTCCGCTTCACCCATCTGCCGCCACAGCCGCGTTCGGGTCACCAGGTTCGGCACCTTCAGCTCCAGGCACATCGTCATGCGTCGAAGCACGGCGGGGCCAAGAGCTTCGATATCGTTTGCCGTCCAGATTACCGGCACCGCCATACGTTCCAGCAGGCGATGGATGAAAACGCGGGAGCTCAACACCGGCTCGTCGAATATGGTGCTGCGGCTGACGAACAGATCCTCCGCCTCGTCGAACAGCAGCATCGTGTTCTGCGATGCCGCGAGGCGCTGTGCCAGCCGCAGGCCGGCAAGCCGTTCGTGACGCTGGGGTTCGTCGCCGCCCTCATCTGCTTCGGCGACGGGGCGCAGACGCGCGCCGACCCGTGCCGCGAGGGTTGCCGCGAAGGAGGTCTTACCCGTGCCCGGCGGCCCGTACAGCAGGATGTTGACGCCGCTTTCCAGTCCGTGCGAGCGCCGCTCGCAGGACTGACGGCGGCCAGTTCCGCCTCGCGCCCAAGATGCACGAAAGCATCCCAAGGCAGCGGCTTCGTCGTCATCGTGCCGAGCAACTGGTTGTAGATGTCCGCTTCCGGCGGCGTGTTCCGCCGGATCAGCGCCGTCAGCCGCTCCAGCACCGCCAGTTCCCCGTCGCGCTGGAGATGCAGCAGAGCCGCTCGCTTGTAGCCTGGCTTCCGGCATCAGTCTCGAATCAACATCTGCCGTTGGAGCGTTCAGCAGCAGCCCGATCAGTGCCGCATCCCGATGAAACCGCGACTGGCCACCACGACACTCGCTCAAGAGATCGAACAACCGGTCGACCCGCTGATCCAGCCGGTAGTGCAGCGCCAGGGCGAGGATCTCCGTTTCCAGCTGATCGAGACCGAGAGTCTCGGTGATCGCCGCAAGCCAACGATCGATCGGGGCTTCATGGTGATCCGGCAGGTATGTCTCGGCTTCCTCCAGCGCCATGCCGACCTTGCGCCAGTCGTCAACCGTGACGCCACGGCCCCGGGCGCGGTGAAGGGCCTCGTCGTCGGGAACCGCCGCTTCGGCAAGGCCGAAGGTCGAGGCGCTCTGCCCGAGCCAGTTGGCAAGCGCCGGCGCCTCAGGCATGCGGCGGTCGCTCGCGCCATGGATGTTGCGCGCGCAGCGTAGCGCGAGGCGAAGGAAACCATTCGCCCCGACGCGTCGCGCGAGCGCCTGGCCGCCGCTCGAAGGGCGCGTTCATCTCAAATTCCACCGACGCTGACTTAAGAAGTCATACGCGGCAGCATCACGAGTTGGCAGCGGCGCACGCGCCCGCACGACCCAGGGGCGGCGGGACGAAATGGCTTGATGGTACGAAGCGGGTTCTTGTGGCGGCGGGCCAATGCATCGACATCCGCCACGTCAATGACCCCGCGCACGGGCAGCGGTCTCGGCCCGCCGCATCTGAGTGGCGGTGAAGACACTCTTCGGCAGACGTGGGTCGCCGAGGCCGATCTCGATTTCGACCAGACCGTCCCGTCGGACGCGCGAGCAGACGGCAAGCGTCAGACTGCCAAAGGTGAACTGGAGATACCCGATCTCCAGCCCCTTCGCCGCCATGGCGATCTCGCGGTGCGCAGCGAGGGCCGCCGATCGCAGATAGATGCCGAGAACCTCGCGGGCCTCGGCCGTTGGGATGATCAGGATAGGAGCCTGAATCCGGAACATATTGACCTCTCTTCGATGAATGCGATCGGGGGAAGACCGTCCGGACAGAATCCGGGTGCGGGCTGATCCAAGCGGTCGAAGAGGTTTGGGTTCAGGTGCTCATTGGCCTCGCGGATAGATGCCCGGCAGAATGGCATACTTGTGCGTCAGAAAGGGACGTAGTCATCCGCCGGCGCAGCATCTTGCTGTTGCGATGGCGCCGACGTTAGACCATCACGTGGCCATCAACCCGGAGAACGTCCGCTGGCCACCCATCTCACCAAGTCGCGCTACATGGCGGGCTTGCGGTGCCCGCGCCGCCTGTGGCTGCTCGTCCATGAACCACCGCCTTACGAAGCGCCGGCGCCGGGCTCACCGCTCGATATCGGGCAGGAGATCGGCCGCAAGGCGCGTCTGCTGTTCCCTGGCGGGGCTGAGATCACTGAAGAACCTTGGGAACATGCTCAGGCCGTCGCCCGCACAGCAGCCTTGATGACGGATGCGCAGCGTTCCTGCCGTTTTTGAGGCCGCCTTCGAATACGACGACATCCACATCCGGGTGGATGTAATGGAACGTCTCCCGGCCGGCGCCTGGGGCTTGCGCGAGGTCAAGAGCAGCAGTCGCCTCAAGGATCACTACATCGATGACATCGCGCTCCAAGCCTATGTGCTTCGCGGCGCCGGGCGTCACCGTCGCCTCGATCGAGTTGCTGCATGTGAACACCGCCTATGTGCGCGGCGTGGGCGGCATCATCTGGCCGGCTTTCTTTGCCCGCCTTGATGTCGGGGATGCCGTGGCCGCGGCGCTTGTCGACTTGCCTGGTCGCCTGCCAGCCATGCGGGTGTGCCTCGACGCGAACACGCTTCCCGAGGCCGAACCCGGTTCGCAATGCCATAGTCCCTATCCGTGCGAGTTCTGGGACCGCTGCACGGAGCACAGGCCGACCGACTGGGTCCCCTACATGCCACGCTTGTCGCAGGCCAAGGCGGAAGAACTGAAGGCCCACGGCATCGAGGCAATCTCCGCTATTCCGCCGGATTTTCCACTCACCGCGCGGCAGGCCATCATTCGTGATGCGATTGCAACCGGACGGCCCTTCGTAGCGCCCGGTCTCAAGCGTCTCCTGTACATCTACGGTCCGCCGGCCTGCTATCTCGATTTCGAGGCGATGATGCCGCCGATTCCGCTGTACGAAGGCACGCGGCCGTATCAGACCATCCCCTTCCAATGGTCGCTTCACATGCTCGCTGACGACGGCATGCTGCATCACCGGGAGTTCCTCGCCGATGGTGACGGCGACCCCCGTCGCGCCTTTGCCGAGACGCTGATCGCAGCCCTGTCGTGCTTCGATGCGCCGATCGTCGTCTATTCGCCTTACGAACAGACCAGGCTGAGGGAACTGGCCGCGACGTTCCCCGATCTCCGCAATCCGCTCACCACCATCACTGGCCGTCTGGTGGATCTGCTGCCGATCGTGCGCAGCGCCATCTACTTTCCCAATGCCGGGTTTAGCAATTCGATCAAGTCGCTCGGGCCGGCCCTCTGCACCGGTTTCACCTACGAGGATCTGGACGATATCGCGAATGGCGCCACGGCCGCCGCGGCGTTCCTCCAGCTCGCGTCCGGCCATCCCACACTCCCGGAAGAGATCGATCGGCTGCGGGCCGCTCTGCGCCTCTATTGCCAGCGCGATACGCTCGCCATGGTCGAGGTGCATCGTGTCCTGATGCAGCTGGCCGAACGCTCGAATGACTGACGGGCCAGCACGGGCCGGAATGCTCGGCCCGTTCTGGGTGGTCGAGGATCGCGGGAGAGCGGCCCTGATCGCCCATGCTGTTCCGCTGGAACAGGCTACCCCCTACGGCGATATGCTGACCGTTGACACGGGCCATTTCGAGTACTGGTCGGAGCTGGCGCGCCGCGGCTCCTACACCCTGCGCGAGGCCGGCATCCCAACCGCTCCGGTCTGGTCCGAATACGAGGAATGGCCCCGGGGTCGCGTTCTTTACGAGCATACGGCGCGGCGCTTCGTCATTCGCGCCGACCAGCAGCTCCACCGGCCGGCGTTCGTGCGTCTGATTGCCGATCGCTTCCGCATTGCCCTGGCGGGCACAGTGATCCTTCCCGACGACCATTATCGGAGCGTCCGGCGCATGCCCACGCCAGTGCCGCATGGCGCTGGCACGAAGCAATGATCCGCGCCGGAGCCCTTCAGCCGTGCGATGGATCGTCCCGCCCGTTGCCCGGTTGGCCGCGCCCCCGCATCAACTCGTGCAGCATGATGGCTGCGGCCGTGGCCACGTTCAAGGAGTTCGCCATGCCCAGCATCGGGATGGCTACCGCCTGATCGGAGCAGGCAAGCACGCCGTGTGACACGCCCGACGTCTCACCACCCAGAACGAGCACGGCTGGATAACGTGGTGGCAAGGCCCGCAGACTGACGCTCTTCGCGGTGAGTTCAACGGCCGCAACCCAGTGCCCTGCCGCTTTCGCCGCGCGCACAACGGCCACCGCGTCACTTGCCTCCTCCCACGGAACCCACCGCTGCGTGCCTGCGGCTGCCTGTACTAGCCTGCGTTTGCGAAGCATCACGGGTGAGCCGCAGATCACAAGACGTTCAACCAGGAAGGCGTCGCACAGACGAAAGATGGCGCCCAGATTGTAGTTTTGCCTCACCCCGTCGAGCACCAGCGTGATTGGATTGCGCGCCCGCGTCGCGAAGTCGGCACGACTCGGCTTAGAGCGTCGCAGCTCATCCGTTGCCAGCACACGATTGCCCTGGCGGTAACCGACACGCTTGTCCTCCACCGCTACCGTCCTTTCCACGACCCGGAGCAGGTTGCAGTGCGTGTGCGTCAGAAGCGGACGGCTCGATATCGCCTTGGAGTTCCGCCCAAGCTTGACGTCGCGCGGCGACGGGCGCTTTGCGACTCGTTTTGAAATTTCGATTATCTCACCAGTAGCGCCAAACTATTGACATCGCGCCGCTCTTTCCACGGCAGCGCCGGCTTGGGCGCTTGACTGATGGTAGAGTATCGCTATTGTTGACCTTACATAACGAGTGTGGAGGCGGCCTTGGGCCTCAAACGACAAGCGAAAATCCTGACCAAAGGCCAGACCGACACGGTCCTGCTCTATCTGGCCAAAACGCGATATCCAGAGCGAAACCGGGCGATCTTCCTGCTCTCGGCGCGGGCGGGGCTGCGCGCCAAGGAAATCGCGTCGTTGACCTGGGCGATGCTGACCGACGCTGAGGAAAGGATCGGCGACGCGATCCAGCTCGTCGATCAAGCGAGCAAAGGCTCGTCCGGCCGGGTGATCCCGCTGAACAAGGAACTGAAGGCGGCGCTCGTTCCGATTCAAAAGTTTCAAGTCGGGGGCAGGGCGTCGCCCTTCGTGGTGACGACGGAAAGAGCCGGGCAGACCAGCGCCGCCGCGATCGTCAACCTGTTCGCCGTCTGGTATCGGGCCTTGGGCTTCAACGGCTGCTCAAGCCATAGCGGGCGACGCGGATTCATCACCAACGCCGCCAGGAAGATCGGGACCGTTGGCGGGTCGCTGAGGGACGTGCAGCTCTTGGCCGGACATTCCTCGCTCTCGACCACCCAGCGCTACATCGAAGCGCATGCCGACGCGCAACGGCGGATTGTTGAGCTGGTTTAATATCGCCTCGCAGCTTGCCCCGAGGCTTTGACGCAAGAAGGACTTGGCTGACGACGACGCCTCTTCCTCAAGCGAACGCCTATATCATGATCCGCCGCCGCGCAGCCGCGGCCGACATCGCAACGTAATCGAGAACTCTTATGTTTTGAGGTTCGGCCATACAGAAGCCCGGCGCGTCGCGGGTGGCCCGTCCGATGATCTGTGTCTCGCCGAGCCAAGTGACCGGTTCAAAGGTCGGCCGTCGGACGAGGGTCCCTTGAACGGGCGGGAAGCGCGAGAAAGCGGTCGTCGGGTAGCGCCGCCTTACAGCGACCGAAGTGTCAGTCGCCATCTCGCTCGCCTCAGGCTTGCCTCGGTAACTCTGGACAGCCCAATTCGCCCCATCGATAATGGAAATCGATTTCAGGGCCAGGCGCATGGACCTCGGAACGTGGTTGAAACTAATTGGCTTTGAGCGATACGAGGCCGCGTTTCGCGACAACGGGATCGACGAAGCAGTACTTCCGCACCTGACGGCGGAGGACCTGAAGGAGATAGGCGTCGCGACCGTCGGCGATCGGCGCAAACTGCTCGCTGCCATAGCCGCATTGGCGTCGCCGACTGCTTCGGGGGAGTCCGCCGCGCCGCAGCCTCCGCCTGCGCCACCGAAAAGAGTCCCCGAAATCTCAGCCGAGCGCCGCCCGATCACGGTCATGTTCTGCGATCTCGTCGGTTCGACGGCGCTCGCGTCGCAGCTCGACGCCGAGGATTGGCGCAGCTTGGTCAACGCTTATCTCGACGAGGCCACGGCCGCGGTGACGGGGCTTGGCGGCCATGTGCTGAAGAGGCTCGGCGATGGGCTCATGGCCCTCTTCGGCTATCCGACCGCACAAGAGAACGACGCCGAGCGCGCTGTGCGCGCGGCGCTCGCGATCCAGCGCGCCCTTTCCGAGATCAATGCCAGGAACGCCTTCAAGGGCGCGCCGGAACTCTCCGCGCGCATCGGACTCGAGTCCGGGCCGGTCGTGGTCGAGTCGGCGGGCGAGGTGTTCGGTGATGCGCCCAATATTGCCGCTCGCGTCCAGGCGGCGGCCGAACCTGGCTCGGTGCTCGTCACGAGGAACATTCAGGTCCAGGTCGCGGGGCTCTTCGTCGTCGAGGAGCGCGGCGCGCGCGAACTCAAGGGTCTGCCCGAGCCGATCCAACTCTTCCGCATCGTTCGAGCTAGCGGTGCAGGCCGACGAGGTGGCGCGCGCTTGCTTACGCCTTTTGTCGGTCGCGATGAGGAACTCGGCCTGCTCGCCCGCCGATGGGAGAGAGTTCGGATGGGCGACGGCCAACTCGCGCTAATCGTGGGCGAACCGGGGCTCGGCAAATCGCGACTCATTGAGGAATTCCGTGCGCGGCTCACGGAGACTCCGCACTCTTGGGTGGAGTGGAGCGCATCGCAACTCCTCCAGAACACCCCGCTCCATCCAATCGCCGAATGGGGCCGACTCCGATTTGGTGCCGATGCTCCTGCCGAGCAGCGCCTCGCCGATCTTGAGGGCACCCTGCGATTGTCGGCCTCGACCCTGTCGAACACACGCCATTGCTCGCGCCGCTCGTAGACATTCCTCTGCCGCCAGGCCGCGAGGCCAGCTATATGCCTGAGGAGCTTCGTCGGCGTCAATTGGCCGCCCTCGTCGCATGGGTCTTGGCCGGGGCACGGTCGCAACCGGTCGTGCTCGCTTTCGAGGACTTGCAATGGGCCGACCCTACCTCTCTCGACCTGTTGCGCGCCCTTGCCGAGCGAGGCGGTCAGGCACCGCTCTTTCTAGTCGCGACAACGCGACCGGAGTTTCGGCCGTCTTGGGGCATGCGTTCGCATCACAGCGCCATTTCGCTCGCCCCGCTCGAGCGCGGTCAGGTCTATCAGATGGTCGGTGAGCTCGCCTCGCGTCATGCACTCTCCAAAGACCTTGTCGAGGGTGTGAGCGAAAGGACGGGCGGCGTACCACTGTTCATCGAGGAGGTGACCCGGCTCCTCCTGGAGCGCGGCGTTGGGAGCAGCGTTCAAGCGATCCCCCCGACTTTGCAGCAGTCTCTCGCTGCGCGGCTTGATCGGCTCGGCTCTGCTCGTGAAGTCGTGCAAATCGGTGCAGTGCTTGGACGTGAGTTTACCTATCCGCTGCTGCGCGGCGTCGCCGATCTGGACGAGTTGGCGCTGCAAGCGTCATTGGAGCGGCTTGCAGACGCAGACTTTTTGTTCGTCGAGGGAGCGCCGCCTCAATCAGCCTACCGCTTCAAGCATGCGCTGATCCAGGACGCGGCCTACGACAGCCTGCTTAAGAGCCGCCGCCAGGCGCTGCACCGGCGCGCCGCTGAAATCCTGACCGGCCACCCCGAGCGCGCGACGGCCGAGCCCGAAGTGATCGCCCATCATTTCAGCCAAGCCGGCCTCGACGACCTCGCCATCGAATGGGGGGCCGGGCGGGCGACCAGGCGC
The DNA here is from genome assembly GCA_963765375.1 of uncultured Alphaproteobacteria bacterium. Classification (GTDB taxonomy): domain Bacteria; phylum Pseudomonadota; class Alphaproteobacteria; order Rhizobiales; family Beijerinckiaceae; genus Roseiarcus. The sequence goes on from CAVXVZ010000003.1 coordinate 579,898, forward strand.
TCCGCCGCTCAGCCTTCCAGGAAGCCATCGCCCATCTCGGCAAGGCCATCGCAATGGCGGACAAGGCGGGCGGGAAGGACCCCGGCGTAGAGGGCCGCCAGCAGCATTTGCACGTCGCCTACGGCAGTGCGCTTTTTCACGCGCGAGGGATGGGCGCGCCAGAGACGACCGAAGCTTTCGCCAAAGCTGGTGGGATGACAGGTCGCGATAACGACGCGCCCGAACGGCTAGCCGCCGACTACGGTCTGTGGGCCGGCAGCATCGTTCGGGGGGAGCTGTCGGCGGCGCGTCAGCACGCAACGGCTTTCCTGGGCGAGGTCGAGGTGAGGCCCGATTCGCCGGAGGCCGGGGTCGCGCATCGCGCAGCCGGGGTCACATGCTGGTTCGCCGGTGAATATGTCGAAGCGCGCGATCATTTCGAACGCGCGCTCGCGTTGTTCCAACCCGGCCGCGACGACGATCTCGCCTTTCGCTTCGGACAAGACGCCGGCGTCGCGGCAACGCTTTACCTCGCGCTTGTGTTGTGGCCGCTGGGCGACGTGCATCGTGCGGCTTCCCTCGCCTCTGGCGCTCAGTCGCGGACCGCGGACCTCGCCCATATCGGCACGCACGCATATGCGAACATGCACGCTGCCATGTTTGAGCTCATACGCGGCCTCTCGAGGGCCGGGCGGCACGGTACCGAACTTGGCCGCCTCTCGAGTGAGCATGATCTGCCGTTGTGGCGGGCGTTTGGGGTCTTCCTCGAGGGCATGGCGAGGGCTGAACATCGCGCGCCCGGCGGGCTCGTGGACATGCGTCGCGGCGTCGGGCTTATGCGCGAGCAGAACATTCTGATCTTCGACGGGCTTTTCAAGATTGCTCTTGCCGTAGCCGAAGCCCGTGCGGGCGATGTCGACCGCGCGGTCGCCGTCCTCGACGAAGCGCTGGCGACATCTGAACGGATTGGCCACCGCACATTCGACGCGCAGCTGCATCGGGTTCGTGGCGAAATGCTAGTGAACTGCGACCCTGCCAACCAAGCGACGGCAGAGGAAGCGTTTCAGACCGCTATCGCCGTCGCGAAACAGCAAGGTACGCGGAGCTTCGAACTGCGCGCGGCGCTGTTGTTGGCAAGGCTCTACCAATCTACCGGTCGCCCTGTCGACGCCCACGCCATTCTCGCGCCGGCCCTCGAAGGATTTGCGCCGACGCCCGAAATGCCCGAGATCGCCGAGGCGCAGGCGCTTCTCGATGACTGGTCCTTCCCGAGGCGACCTCCGTAGGCGTGCTGTCCGCCCGTTCCTGCCGTTCGGTGAGCGGTCACGATCCGCCCCTTGCGGCTTGGCCTCCTACCTGAAGTTTATTCTTGATGATAACGAATTAAGAGTTTTTGCGTCGCGAAGCCGATGCAAAAACTCCGTTGGACTGAACGCGGTTGGAGCCGAGGGTTCAGGTCATGCGTCGCGTCCTTTGCGCAGGCTGATCTCCGTTGATGAACTTAACTCCCGCGGCGGGACCGACGACGATTCCAATTACGCGTAGCCGCTCAGCGGACGCAATTTCATCTTCGGGGGCGCGCGAGAAACCTGTCCCGTGTGGTTGTCCCCCCCAAAGGGCGCAACTGGTGAAGGCGGTGAAGGCTATTAAAATTATGATTTAAAGGAAAAATACAAACTAAAACAATATATAACAACCTTCACCGCCTTCACCCTCCACTCCAAGCGGTTGCGAACCTTGGCGGCCTTGATGTCGATACGGTCCTTCTCGTCGCGAAGGCCGCTCTACGGGCCTGCAGGGCCTCGCTGACGGCCTCGGCCTCGGCGTCGAGGTGGGAGTATCAGGACTGCCACGTCACTTGATATTCCCCGGCTTTGCCGGGACACCGGCCCGCCTTATTGGCGGGTTTCGTGTTTTTCGGGGCTCTCCCCTCCAAAGTCAGGCGCGCTGATTTGCGCCATCGGCAGAGTCGGCTTGTTCGCGATTCGCGTCAACGCGCGCGGTCGCCGGGTAAAGGCGTCCCCCTAGCCTTAAGCCTGCGTAGCGGCTTACGACCGGCAAGACTACGCGGCGGCACTTCAACTATGCCGGCCTTTTGCCGAGCAAGGATGCCTGCGCGCAGACCAGCCTCGCCGGCATGTACTACAACGGCCAAAGCGTCCAGCAGGACTACGCCGAGGCGGCGAACTGGGTGCGTAAGGCGGCCGAACAGGGCTACGCCCCAGCGCAGGCTTACCTCGGCATCATGTACTGGAACGGCCAAGGCGTGCCGCAGAACGCTATTCTAGCGTACATGTGGCTGAACCTGGCCGACCGCACATGAGCCGGATGCGGCGGGGAACGTGATGAGGCTGCTTCCCAGATGACCTCTGATGAGATCGCCGAGGCGGAGCGGCGGGCCCGGGAGTGGAGGCCAACAAAATAGGCCGCCCCTCCCCCATGATCCGCATCGCCATCACCGCTGAAGCCTTCGACGCCACCGCCGTCAGACGGCAAAAAAAGCCCGGCTTGGGGCGCTATTTGGCCGGTTTGTAGATCTTGGCGACAGTATCGGCCTTCTTCAACGCCTTAACCCGCCGACAAAATGATGAGGCGCAGCGGCTGCAGGAGTGGCCGACGCGCAGACCGGACGGGAGGCAGCACTCGCTGAGAGGGAGAAGGCGCAGGAGCGAGAGGCCGAGGCGCGCAAGAACGAGGCAGAGTTGCAAAAGCGCGAGGCCGAGCAGGCAAAGCGCGTTGCGCGGCGGACGCTGGCGGGACTGGCGGCGGCTGTCGTTCTGGCCCTCGTAGCTGGATCATTCGCCATTTACGCGAGCAAAGAGCGCGACCGGGCCCAAGTCCGACCGACGGATACCAATTGTCTACCAGCAACGTGGCGACAAAAACCAAAGTGCAGATGATCCCTACTGAACTGGACCCCATTCGTGGGACCACGAGGGGTTGAATTTAAGGTGTGATCTGGCCTGCCGTTGTCCTTCAAGAATCAAGCTGCTTCTTGCTGCTTCTGTCTCTGCTGTGGGTATGTGGGCAACGCGTTTGCGTTGTCCAAGCGAAGCGGCATATCCACAGCCCTCGCCGCCGCCTCGATTTTGTCCATGCCGGCGAGCCACACCGCCATCGGCATTTGGTTGTTCATCGCCTGGTGAGGGCGCCGAAAATTGTAAAAGGTCATCCAGGAACTGATGCCGGACCGCGCCTCGCAGCCATCGGCGTAGGCTTTCAGATGCACTTCTTCGTACTTGATCGAGCGCCACAGCCGTTCGATGAAAATGTTGTCCATGAAGCGGCCGCGTCCGTCCATCGAAATCTCGACGCCGGCCGTCACAAGCTTGCTGGTGAAAGCCTCGGCGGTGAAAGTGGAGCCCTGATCGGTATTGAAAATCCGCGGCTTTCCGAACCGAAGCAGCGCCTCCTCCAGCGCCGCCGCGCAGAAACTCGCATCGTTGGTGTTCGACAGCCGCCATGCCAGAACCGCCCGGCTGGCCCAGTCGATGATCGCCACCAGATAGAGGAAGCCGCACGCCATCGGGATGTAGGTCACGTCGGCCGCCCACAACATGGTTCGTCTCGACAATCTTCAGGCCGCGCAGCAGGTAGGGGTATATCTTGTGCCCGGGCGCGGCTTTGCTCGTGCCAGGGCGCGGAACCAGCGCCTCGATCCCCATCACCCGCATCAGCCGCCGCACTCGCTTGCGGTTGACCCCACGACCTTCCTTGTTGAGTTCGAAGGTCATTCGCCGCGAGCCGTAGAACGGAAGTTCGAGATGCAGTTCGTCGATACGGCGCATCACCGCCAGATCGTCCGCCCCGGCGACAGGCTTGGAGCGGTAGACCCCCGAGCGCGTCAAGCTCAACAGCACGCATTGGCGGCGCACCGACAGGTCCTTGCCAAGCCGTTCGACCATCGCTCTTCGATCGGGCGCGCTCATCGCCCTGGCCTCCTGGCCAAGAAATCCCGTTCGACCGTCAGTTGGCCGATCTTGGCGTAAAGCTTGGCCGTCTCGCGCTCGCGCTCCTCCTCGCCATCCCCCGAACCGCTCGCCCCTCGGGCGAACAGGATCGCCGCATTGTCGAGAACCTGCTTCTTCCAGGCATAAATCTGGTTCGGATGCACCCCGTGCCGCTTCGCCAGTTCCGGAACCGTCGCATCCTCCCGCAGCGCCTCAAGCGCAATCTTCGCCTTGAACGCCGCATCAAACTTCTTGCGTGACTTCGTCATTCCTCGCTCCATCGGTTGCGACAGAGCAGGACATTTCACACCTTAGCCAATGGTCCTAAATCCGGGGTCCAGCTCATACCAAGCGCCGAATTTAACCATTCGAGTCCCCGACCAGCATGACGGCGACGGACTTGGGTTGAACGGCCGCCCGCGCTTATCATCCGTCTAGCCCTTCTTCTCCTGCGGCGGTTCAGGGGGCGCCTGATGCTGCATGCCGAGCATCTGCGGCAGCCACGCTTTGTGCTCGCCGCCGAGTAGGTCTTCCGTTGTCGTGACGAGGTCGGCGAGGCTCATAGGGACCTCCTTATCGAGCCCTACGATCTGTTCGACGCTCGATTGCATCGCCGCGTAGCTTGCGATGAGATACTTGCGCCGGTCGATGAGACCATAGGCCGCGATCGCCACGGCGACCGTCGTCGCGGCTCCGATCCAGGGCGCGAAGCGTGGCGCGGACGCGATGCCGGCCGCGCCGAAGACGACCGCCAGGAGGCCCGCCGCGAAAGCGACCCACCAGAGCTGATTGGCCACAGCCTGGTTCCTTGCGCGCGCGTCCCGGTAGTACTTGATCTGATCCTGGACTCGACTGGAGAGATACCAGTCCTTCGTCATCGGGACGGGCGGCTCGCGCTTGTCGCCCGAATCCGGGACTGGATTGTCGGCGCGCACGAGCCCCGTGTTGGTCGCCTGATTGGCGATCTCCGCCGTCCGGGCGGCGAGCGCCTTGGCTGCGTCGACGTCTCCGAGGGCGTAGGCGCCGGCCCGCGCCGCGTAGCGGTAGCATTCGGACTTGATGCCCTCCGCGGCCGCGCGCGCCTGAATCCAGCCGGCCTCGTCGCCCGAACCAACGATCTGCCGGCCGAGATACGCGCCGACGGCCGACGCGATCGCAGCGGCCCCCGCGACCCAGCCGCTTCATGCGTCTGGGGCGACGGACGCGATCGCGCCGAACACCCCAGCCGCGATCAGCAAGAGAAGCGCCGCGAGGTTCCACCGCTGCGTCTCGCTCTGCAAATCGCGTCCAAGCTTCGCCCAGCCTCGATAGGCGTTCCAGGCTTGTCTCAACATCGGCGTCTCCCTCCTTAGTACAGCCCGCCTCCGAGGCCGGCCTTTGCTACCCTCCGTTGATTCCCGTCACGGCCCGCTTTTGCGGGCGGCCAGGAGCCGATTCACCGCCCTGTAGGGGTCGCTCCAGCACCCCCTACGATTGTCAAGAGAGCTTGTGAACACGCTTCGCATTGCCTTGCAAAGCGGTTGGCCAGGGCGCATGATGAACAATAATAGCAAGCGAATATTTTGATGGGGCGGGAACCTCGTATTTTTTTGAGCCATTCCGGCGCTGACACTGAGCCAGCGCGGGAATTGAAGCGGCGGCTGCTCGCGGGCCCGGCTGCGCAAGCAGCGGGCCTCAAGGTCTGGTTCGACAAAGACGACTTAAGAGCGGGTCAGTGGCAGCCGCAAATAGAACAGGCGATCGTCAACGATGCGACCGCTTTCATCGTGTACGTTGGCTCGCGCGGTGTGGTGAACTGGGTCGACATCGAGGTTAGGACGGCCCTCTCGCGCGCGGCCACGGACAAGACCTTCCTGTTCATTCCAGTTCTCGCGGCCGAGGGCGCAACCAGCGCGCTGCCTCCCTTTGCGAAGCTCCATCAAGGCGTGCATGATCCGCTTAGGGACGTGGAGGCGTTCCAGAAGCTTCTCAAGGCAGTTCTCAACCTCGATTGGGACGTGGCGCCTATAGTGATCTGTGAGCCGTTCGTCGGCCTCCGCTCGATGCGGGAGGAGGAGGCGGACCGCTTCTTCGGTCGCGCCCAGGAGATCGTCACCCTCGCCGACAAATTCCGCAAACATCGCCTCGTCGCGATCGTGGCCGACAGCGGCACGGGCAAGTCGTCGCTCGCGCAGGCGGGCTTTATTCCGGCCTTCCGCGGCGGCGCGCTGATAGATCCGACGCGGGAAGACGCGCGGGAAAAGATCTGGAACGTCGTGACAATGCGGCCACGCGCCGATCCCGCCGAAGGCTTGAGGCAGGGCGTCGAGATCGCGGCGACGAAACTTGGCCGTTCGCTCACGGATATTGCGAGCCTGCGCGACGACGTGTCTCTCGCCGACGCCAGCAGGACTGCCTTCGCTTTGCGCTGCGGCCTGGCGCCGGACAGAACCTCGATGCTGCTGATCGTCGACCAGTTCGAGGAGCTGTTCACCGCGACCTCCGACACGGACGGGGCGTCTTTTGTGGCTTTGCTGCTGGCGCTCGCCGATGGCCCCTCGGACGTCCGCATCCTGCTGACGGTGCGGTCCGATTATTTCAACCTCGCGAGCGGCGTCAAGGATTCCGCCGGCCGTCCTGCCCTTTTCGAGCGCCTCACCACCGACAACAATGACGCGATCCTGCGGCTGAAAGCCATGTCGCCGGAGGGTCTCCGCGAGGCGGTGCTGGTCCCGCTCAAGCTTGCCGGCGCGGACAACGAAACGGCGCTCGCGGACGCGGTGCAGACCGACATTTCGCATCAGGCGAGTGGCCTGCCGCTGTTACAGGTCGCTTTGCGCGCGGCCTGGCAGGAGCGCAAGGCGACCGGGCGGCCGATGCTGGAATGCTACCAGGTGGTCGGCCGCGTCAGCGGGGCGCTCGCACGCGAAGCCGACAAGGCGCGCTCGAAACTGCCAAAGGAGGATCAGGGTCGGCTCGAATCCATTTTCGTCCGCCTCGTGCGGCTCGGCGACACCGGCGGCGCCACGCGGCGCGAAGCTTTGCTGAGCGAATTCGACGCGCCACGCCAAAACCTCATCAGAGAAAAACTAGGGACTGATGAATACGGCCGCCTCGTGTCGGTCGGCGAAACCCATGCGGAACTGTCGCACGAGGCGCTGATCACGCAATGGCCGTGGCTCCAGAGCATGCTGAAGACCAACGCCACTGATGTGCGCTGGCTAGCGCGGTTGATGGAGCGGACCAAGGAATGGAGCGCGGCGCCGGATGAGAGGAAGGCCAACTACCTCGCAACAGGCGCGGAGCGCGAGAAGTTCCACGATTTGAGGGAGCGGCGCGGCGACTGGCTTTCGGACGCGGACAGGGACTTCGTCGCGGTGTCGGAGAGAGCGTATCAGGATGACCTCGACGCCGCCGAAGCGCGCCAGCGCGAACGCGAGGAAGAGCAGGCGCGGCAAATCGAGACCGCCAAAAAGCTTGCGACCGCCGCAAGCGACCTTGCTGCATCCGAACAGCGAACGAGTCGACGCACCCGCATCGGCGCGCTTGTAGCGTTCCTGTTCGCGATCGCCGCGGGCGCATTCGGCTTGTACGCCCGGCACGAACGGAACGTAGCCGAAGAGGCGGCTCAAGAGGCGCAGCGCCAGCTTGATCGCGCAAATAGAGAGCTCGCCGCGTCAATCAACAGCGGTCTTGGTTCCGACCCGCTCTTTCCCCTTACGAGCAGACAGCGCAATACTTTGTGGAAGCTTGCTCTCACCAACGAACCGGTGAAAAGCGACTTTATCTCCATCATGGCTGGGAGTTCCGAGGAGACAGTTCGTATTTCTCCCTGGTTCGCCCAGATTTGGCGAGCTTTGGGGCTGCTGAGACCTTCTGCCGAGGCAGGAAGAATCCTCGAGCCGCTGGTTAAGCAGTTCGGCCAGACGACCAATCCCGATATGCTTCAAGCGCTGGCCCCGGTGCTCCAAGCTCTGGCGCCGAAGCTGAACGAGGCGCAGACGAGCCAAGCGCTCGAGCTGCTGCTCAAGCAGATGGGCCAAGCCACCGAGTCCTGGGCGCTCGTGGCGCTGGCTCCAGCGCTCCAGGCTCTGGCGCCAAAGCTGAGCGAGGCGCAGACGAGCCAAGCGCTCGAGCTGCTGCTCGAGAAGATCGGCGAGGAGACCGATTCCGAGGCGCTCGAGTATATGGCCCTAGCGCTCCAAGCTCTGGCGCCGAAGCTGAGTGAGGCGCAGACGAGCCAAGCGCTCGAGCTGCTGCTCGAGAAAATCAGCCAGACGACTATCAACACGACCGGATCGCTCATCCCGGCTCTCCCGGCTCTGGCCGGGAAACTGAGCGAGGCGCAGACGAGCCAGGCGCTAGGGCCGCTGTTCAAGCAGATCGGTCAGACGACTAATCTCAACACGCTCGCGGCCCAGATGAAAGCGCTAGAGGCTCTGGCGCCGGAGCTGAGCAAGGTGCAAACTAGGGAGGCGCTCGAGCCCGTGCTCAAGCAGATCGGTCAGGTGACCGATCCCTATGGCTTCCTGAACCTAGCCGAGGCGCTCCAGGCTCTGGGACCGAGCGCCGCGCAGGCGAGCCAGGCGCTCGACGCGGTGCTCAGGCAGATCGGCAAGACAACCCGTCCCATTGCCGCGCTGGAGTCGGTGGTGGAGGCGCTCCAGGTTCTCGCGCCGTGGCTGAGCGAGGCGCAGACGAGCCAAGCGCTCGAGCCGCTGCTCAAGCAGATCGGCGAGAAGACCGATCGCGAGGCTCTCACGGCGCAGGCCGAGGAGCTCCAGGCTCTGGCGCCAAAGCTGAGCGACGCTCAGGTGAGCCAGGTGCTCGAGCTGCTGCTCAAGCAGCCGCCTGATGCCTACGCGCCGGGGAAACTGGCCCCGGCGCTCCAGGCTCTGGTACCGAAGCTGAGTGAGGCGCAGGTGAGTCAGGCGCTCGAGCTGCTGCTCAAGCAGATCGGTCAGACGACGTTTCCTGACGCGCTTAGGACGCTGGCCCAGGCGCTACAGGCTCTGCCTGTCCGGCTGACCGAGGCGCAGGCGAGCCAGGCGCTTGACACCGTGCTCACAAAGATCGGCCAGACGACCCCGAACGAAGGCAAATACGACCTCCAGGCGCTGGCCCAGGCGCTACAGGCTCTGACCACGAAGGTGAGCGAGGCGCAGGCGAGCCGGGCGCTTGAACCGCTGCTCGAGCAGATCGGTCGGACGACCGATTTCATGATGCTCGAGGGGCTGGCCGAGGTGCTCCAAGCTCTGGCGGCGAAATTGACTGACGCCCAGGCCGTGCAAGCTTCAAACGCCGCCGTATCCTCACTGGCGTGGGCTGCTAACGACGAGGAGGCTGCCGAGTGGGCTCGAGCGCTCGTGGCCCTCACGAATTCGGCGTCCGATCGCGATAAACGCTTGGTGGCTGCGATCGCCTACCCAACTGCCGCCGGATCGGCGACCGATGTCTTGTTCGACGCGATCCGCACCGGACATCCTGAAGCGCCGGCGAAAGAAAAGGGAACGGAAGCCGGACTGGAATGGCTGGCGAAAAAGTTTCCTGAAGTCCTTCACCCTCCGGTTTGCCCGCAGCCGCTACAAGCCGGGTTGGAATGCCCCCCCTCAGCTAGCCAGTAAGACGGAAACACTCTTGGGGTTGAACGGCTTGCCGCGCTCGTTGAGGACGCCGCGAGCGGCAAGCTTGGCGGATATGGCGCGAAGGGGGGGCCGAAAAGGTAGCTGGAGCACAGGGTCCTGGCGACGTCGGCGCGGCGGAAATGTGCTTGAGGCGTCGATCAGCGACGGCTCCGTCGTGGCGATCCCGCGAGGGCCAGTGTCCTACACGGCCCTCTGCGGGCATCACTCATCGTCTGGCCTGTCCACCATCGCGATTGCGATCACCTTCGTGAGCCGCCGCGTCTCGACGTAGAGCAACAGTTCATCGTCCTGCGTGATCGGCCGAGCGTGCATCGTATCGAGCCTGATCGGATGAAGCCGCTGGAAGGTCTCGCGGACGCTCTCCCGGCGGTGGAAGTACCGGACGAAGATCTCCCGCCAATTGTCGCCGCGGCAAAGAACCGGCTCGTAGTCGGTGAAATCGGCGTATGCGATGAGCGGCCTTACCCGCCCCACTGCGTCCTCAGCCCGTTGCTTCTTCTCGGCCCATTTCTCGTAGAGGCCGTTCGGCAACCTGTGCCTCGGCCAATCCGGACCGTAGGCCTGCGTCATGTGGTGGTCGATGAACCGCCGCAACTGCGTCTCGAGGCGCAGCAGCCAGTCATGCGCCTCGTTGGTTCGCACGAGGGCGATCTCCTCGTCATCGCTCTCTGCCCGCGCTACGGGCGCGCCATAGGCGTCGACAAGCGTGGGAGGCTCCCGCCGCAGTCGAGCAATCGTCACCGTCTCACGGAAGGCGGGGGCGGGGAAGTCCGTCAACTCGGTATCGAAGCCACGTCCGACATAGAACTCGGAGCGTGCGGTCAGATCGTCGAAAATCGCCGTCGGCCAGGTGATCGAATCCCTCCAGTCCCCAAGCCCAGTCCGCAACAGCGCTGAGACGTTCTCGTCAAAGCCCGGCCTTGCGCCGAGAAGGCCGCCCATGGCCTGAATCTTGGTGAAACTCTCGACCGAGCGAGCCATGTGCAGTTGATCGACCCACGGTGTCCGCATGGCCACCATCGACCTTTGGAGCGCCTGTTCCTCCTCTGCGAATCTCGCCAGCGCCTTCGCCGCTGGACTTTCCCGAAATTGCGCCGCCAGCTGCGTGAGCGCGTCGACCTCGGGAAGACGGAACCGTTCGTTAAACGCCATCATTTGTCGCTGCGTCTCCGCAAACGTACCTGAGAAAGGCGACGCCGGATCGAAGACGCCCGCACGCCGAAGCTCCCCCAAGGGGCCTTCGACCATGCGCATCAGGGCCTGATGTTGCTCGGCCGATTGCATCAGCCGCTGTAGGGCGCTGTTCTCGTGCAGCGCTTTGAAGGCCTGAAGGGCCGATGAGTTCGTCACCTTTCGGACGAGCTCGGCCATCGCCAGGTCGTCGACCGCGCGAAACACCGTGCGTGGTTGCGCCCCCATCGCATCTTTCTTCTCGGCCATGGCTTCTGGAAGTCCTTTGATACAGTGGACGAACATCTACCTGTTTAGTGCCCCGCAGATACACATCACCAGCGCGATGAGGCACCGGAGCCCGCCCTCGAGGGGCATCAGGGTCCCGTCGTCTCCGCGTCGTTCAGCCCCGACGGGACGCATGTGGTCACGGCGTCTGACGACAAGACGGCGCGGGTGTGGCGCATATTTCCGAACGTCAATCGGCTCATCGGTAGGTGCGGGCGGGTCTCTCGCGATGCATGAGCCAAGCCGAGCGCGACGCGTACGGTCTGGGCAGCGGGCAGCCGACATCTGCCCTTTCGGCTTTCGTCGTACCGGCCGTTTTGCCAACGCAACCTCCCAACGCTACAGGTTCCTGTCCTTCCTGATTGCAACGGGATAAGCACAGTCACCCGGGGCAACTACCGTCCTGCATTGGCGGAGAGATTTCTTGACAAGGTCTCGAGCGGGAAGGGCAGGGGAAGGGCTAACTTTTGGCCCAACCCCTAAGTCCCGACTTTCAGTTAAATCGGGTGGGAAGTCCGGTCTGCCAGCGGATCATATCTGCCAAGATCGGGAATATGTCATTATGCTTCGCTCCGAAGCGCATGAAGCCGCCTTGCGAGCTTCCAATGTCTCTGTTCGCCCCGTCTTCTGGCGGCAAGTGGTTCGCCAGTGAGGCGAGGTTCGCCCGGTCCCGCTCCTCCTCCGAAAGCGCATAATAGTTCCAGAGCGGATTTCGATGGGAGAAGTCCACGCTATGGAGTCGATCCAGGAACTGTTCATACAGTTCCTGCCCGTTGTCCGGCTTGCGATTACTAAAGTTCAAATCATAGGTGATCTTTGAAAGTGCCTTCAGAACCACCGGTTGAGCTGCGACCGTCTCTTCCTTGGATCGGTTCGCGCCGAAATGAGGAATCTCGATGATCTTCTCCCACAACCTCAGCACGATCAACTCGCGCGGCTCGACGGTTGCCGGAGTGGCTCCCGACACATTCCCCTTGTTCAAAAAGGCGATGGCATTTATCGCCACCATGTCCTTCAGCACCACCGCCCCCTGATCCGCAGACCAATCCTTGGGCTCATGTCCTGTGATTTGGAGCGCCAGTTCACCGGCAAGCCGGTTTTTGATGAACGCTGTAATCGGATTGGAGCTATCGAACTGGATGGCCAGGGAGGGATCGACCTTCTTTACCAGACGGTTCAAATCATGGAAAAGCTGGCGCTCTTGGTCCACTTCGAGCCCGAGGTGAACCTCAATACTGAGAGTGGCATAGGAACGTGCGGCCTCATACGCTTCGTTCCATACAATCATCTCGTCTTCGGTCACCTCTCGCCCCTTATCGGGGAAGAGGAGCGGGGTTTTCGCTGGGTAACGCCCAGTCTGTCGAACGCTTTCCAGGAAAGCCATTGTCATGTCGGCGGCCTTCCTGCGGTGCTGTCCGTCCACAACCCAGAGTGTATGGCGCTCGGCAAGGAAGACCCTGAATGCGGCAGTCTCGCCGGTTAGGGTTTCAAGCCTGATGCCTCTGATTCCCCCGTTTCCGGTTCCCCCTAAGGGTATGCTGCGGATGTTGCAGACGAGGGGCTGGATGGAAAAGTACGGCTGTTCACCCAGCAACCGAAGGACATTGTCGAACGCGGGCACGTTCTCCTTGCCTTGTACCATACGTCGCAGCTTGGCCGCCGAGACGAGCCCTTTCAGCATGTAGACAGCGAGTTTCTTTGCATGGTTTGGGTCGAGTGGACGCTGAGCGACCGGCCCAGCTTCACGATCATTGGCAACCGCCGAAATCTCAAAAAACTTTCGGAACGGGACCGACATCGTGAAGACACGGTGCCCGAGGTTATGCCCAATAAAGACGTTGAACGGCAACTCGTTGACATCTCCCGCCTCGGTGAGATTGTCGAGATCGTCCAGTTCCTGTTTCGTTTGAAGCGGCGTGGGAAGCACACCAGATTTCGGATACATCGTAGGGTTCTTTCTCTCCTTCGGTCCAGGGAGGCCTGCAGATATGCTCCTGGAATACGCTATAAATACCCCAGGAATAATTATTGTCAAGCCCAGGTGTGAAGATAGGCCTACCTCGCGGCCGGTTCAGCCACCTGAACATACGGCCCCTTCACGAAACGCGTGGAACAGACGACGGGACGGAACACAACCGCTCGGCGAGATCACCAGAGGCTTCACGCCGGTGGCCCTTCAATTCAACCTGAGGGCAAGAACCCCGGACGAAATCGTGGCAGGCGGCGATAACGTCGGACAGGCGCAACCTCGCCAGGCCATTTAGAGCGCATTCCCATACGGTCATGATCCTCCAGCCCTGGCGGGAGAGCGCCCCTTCATTCTGGCGGTCGCGCGCGCGGTTGCCGGCAATCTTGCCGGCCCAGAACTCCTGTTGGCGAAGGCGCTGTCGAAGCGGCGCTGTTCAACTAGAGCGGAATCCGTTCAGGTTGTGTCGTGGAGGGGGAGTTCAGCGGGGTCATAGCCGCAGGTCTGGAAGTAATTTTCGCATTCGTACCGCTTGAAGAGGCCGGCGGCGCTCTCCAGGACGGCGATGAGGCCGGCAATGGTGCGCTCGGCCAATTTTCGCAGCCCGGCCTTCAGCTTGGATATCGCCATCTCGATGGGGTTGAAGTCCGGGCTATAGGGCGGCAGGTATCGCACCGTGCAGTTTTTCTTGGCCAGGATTTCCGCCACTCTCGGGCTCTTGTGAGCCTTGAGATTGTCGAGCACGACGATGTCGCCCTCCTCCAAGGTTGGCAAGAGACAATGCTCAAGCCAAGCCTCGAACGTCGCGGCGTTCATGGCGTGGTCATAGGCCTTGGGCGAGACAGCGCCTCTCAGGCGCAGGCCGAAGACGAAGGTGATCGCTTTGTAATGGCCGTGCGGAACACCGCAGCGCAGACGTCGCCCGCGTCGTCGCCGACCGTAACGGCGCGCCATGTTGGTCGCCGCCGCGGTTTCGTCGACGAACACCAGTTTCAGCGGATCGAGGTCGAGTTGACCATCGAACCACCGCCGCCGCCGTTCGAGGACGTCGGGCCGGTCCTGTTCGCCCGCATGCGCCGACTTTTTTTGAGCGTGATGTCGTGGCGGTCGAAAAACCGCCAGATCATCGACGGCGACACCTTCTCGCCCCGCGTACGATCCAAACGAGCACAGATTTCGGTCAGCGTCAGGTCAGGCTCGCGCCGGTGAAGGCGCAAAAGGTAATCCGCATGCGCCTCCACACGCTTCGAACGCGTGTCGCCGCCCATCGGCAGCGGCGCATAGCTGCCGCGCTCGCGCAGCGCCGCCACCCACCGGATCGCGCTGGCAAAGCTAATCCCAAACCGCCGCGCCGCCACCCGGCAACTCATGCCTTCCTCGCCAACCGCCGAAACCACCCGCTTGCGCAAATCCACCGATAAAGGCCCCATCTCGCGCCGCCTCCAATTCGGCGCAGCTCAAGAATCAGATTTTCTCCAATTCGGGAATCCCAAGCAATTCAACCCGCGCGGAAAGCGCTCTAATTAGACGTATCGCAGGTCGTCGACCCGAGCCTGATGCCGTCATTTGTCGTCAGGCGAGGAGAAGCCGAGGGCCTCTCCGGCAACCTCACGCTGATCGGAACCTTTGCGGCGTCCGTTTCAATGTCAGCCCGGCGATTAATGCCGGGTACGGGCCGAGGAAGAGATCGCCGTCTGCCGAGCGCCGGCGGTAGGTGATCCAGCGCTGTGACAGATGGTGCGGCCGGTCGTGCAGCATGTGGCAGCGTTGACAGAGCGCGCGCAGATTTTTTAGCCTATTGTTGGTCGGATCGCTGTCCAAGTGCGCAGCCGCGAGCACGACCCGCGTCATCCGAAACCGAGCTGTCCCCATAAGGTCGGGCCAGCGGGCGGGACGTCCTCGACGGTCCCGCCATGTCGCCGCTTGCTCGTCGAACCAGCGCCCGTCCGGCAGGCAGCGCAGAAGGACGAGGTGTGGCCGGCCACAGCGTTGGCACCTTCCTTCAGCGCGCTCGAAGCGGATATGGCTACTTAGCTCGCGCCAGTGCGCGGGATAAAGCGGTCGCAGCTCAGGGCGAATTGGCATCGCTGTGCCCGTCTCCATGGCGCGCCGAGGATTCCATGTCCGTTCTCTCGTTCCCTGCCTCGAGGACGAGTCTGTAGCGCGACAATCTGGATGGAAAGCAGCGACAATCAGGATGGCCATTTTGGCGGTCGCGGCGAGGTGATGATTGTCGCGGCGCGGCGATAACGCAAGCGCTATTTTGTCGAGAGATGGTTTGATTGTCGCGGAGCGACAATCAGGATGATCCCTTGATTGTCGCGCGCGTCGGCGGGCGTCCGGGTCCACGGGCGTTGTCGGCGGCTTCCTTTCGCCGATAGCTGTCGACGTTCATTTCGAGGATCGTGGCGTGATGCACGATACGATCGATGGCCGCGAGCGTCATGGCTTGATCGGAGAAGATTTTTCCCCATTCGCCGAAGGGCTGGTTGGCGGTGATGAGCATGGATCGGCGCTCGTATCGCGCGCTGATCAGTTCGAACAGAACGCTCGTCTCCGCCTGGTCCTTGGTGACATAGGCGAGATCGTCGAGGACCAGCAGATGATATTTGTCGAGTTTGGCGATCGCGGCTTCGAGGGCAAGATCGCGGCGTGCGATCTGAAGCTTTTGCACAAGGTCGGTGGTCCGGGTGAACAGAACGCGCCAACCCTTTTCGATCAAGGCCAAACCGAGCGCCGCCGCGAGATGGGATTTCCCGACGCCGGGCGGCCCGAAGCACAAAAGATTGGCTCCCTTTTCGAGCCAGGCGTCGCCGGCGGCGAGCACCTGCACCTGCGCCTTCGAGATCATAGGCACTGCGGTGAAGTCGAACGTGTCGAGGGTCTTTCCCGGCGGCAATCGCGCTTCCTCCAGATGCCGTTCGAAGCGACGGCGGTTTCGCTCCACCATCTCCTGTTCGGCGAGGGCCGCCAGGAAGCGGGCGGCGGGCCAGCCTTCCTTGTCGGCGGTCGCCGCCAGGGCGGCCCAGATCAGCTTGATGCCGGGCAGTCGCAACTCGCCAAGCAGCAGGTCGATGCGGGCGGCGTCGATCTTGTCGGTCGCCTTCATGCCGCTTCTCCAACGCTTGTCGCGATCTGATCGTAGATGGCGAGGGATGGCAGCCTGACGACGACGACGGGCAATGCGGCGTCCTTTGGCCGGAAGCGTTCGATCAGCGCAGCGAGATCGGGAAGGACGCCGTCGTCGAGAGCCGCTTGCAACGCGAGGGCGAGTTCGGCCTCGCAGGAGCGCTCGAACGCGAGCGCGAGAATCCCGACCATGGCGCGGCAAGCTGGTCTCTCACCGAGACCGGCGAGCAAGGCGTCGAACGCCAGGGCGAAGGCTCGGCGGGGGAAGAGTTGATCGCGATAGACCAGATTGAGCAGCGCCATGGGCTTGCGGCGCAGGGAATGGATGACGTGACGGTAGTCGACGACATGACCATGTTTGCCGTTCGGCCGGGGCCGACCGCGTCGCAAGACGACGATGGGCGTCGAGCCCTGGAAACATTCGAGCCGATCGTCATAAAGGCGCACCCGCAGCCGATGGCCGATCAGTCGCGAGGGAACCGAGTAGAACACCTTGCGCAGCGTGAAGGCGCTGGAGCTGGTGACGTCGACGTTGACCTCCTCGTAGTCAGCGGTCTTGCGGACCGGCAGCTTGTTCAACGCCATTCGCTCTTGATCGATGCGCTTGGCGTTGCGGAGGTTGCCGCGGCCAACGATGTCGTCGACGAAGCCCCGCCATGCGGTGAGATCGTCAAAATCTCGCGAGGCGCGCAGCAACAGGGCGTCGGCGAGCGCTCTCTTGAGATGGCCGTGGGCGCTCTCGATCGAGCCGTTCTCGTGGCTGACGCCTGGATTGTTGCGGGTCGGCGTCATGCCGTAATGGGCGCAGAACGCTTCGTAGCGCTTCGTCAAATCCTCCTTGGCGTCGGCGCCCAGATTACGGAAGGCCGCCGAGAGACTGTCGCTGCGATGTTGCTCGGGAACGCCGCCCAGCGCCCAGAGGGCGTTCTGTAGCCCTTCCGCCAGCGCGACGAAACTTTCACCGCCGAGCACGACATGGGCGTGCTCGAAGCCGGAAAAGGGCAAGCGGAAGTGATAAAGTCGGCAGTCGAGAAGCTCGCCGGCAATGGTGACGCCGAGATCGGCCACTTCCGTGAAGTCCGACAGTCCCATCCGGCCCGGAGGATGCTCCTGGCGAAAGATGACCTCCCGATCCGGACCGTTCACCGCCCGCCAAGCCCGGATGCGGCGCTCGAGGGTCCGCCGCGTTCCGTCGCCCAGGTCTGGATGCCGACGGCAGAGTTCTCCGAAGACGGCAATCGGTCTCAGTCCGGGCGCGGCCTTCAACATCGGGACGACTTCATTGTCCCAGACATCGGCGAAGGGATCGGCTCGACGTCGTTCTCGACGCGCCTTCTTTTGGCTGGGAAGCCGAGGATCCTTTTCAATACGGTAGGCGGCGGCCGTGCTGAATCCGGCTTTCGCGCCGGCAATCGCCGGCGAATGGTTGCGACGCAAGTTCATGAATAGCCTCATCTGACGATCGGTGACGTGTCGGCCGGGCAAGAAGTCGGTCCTCTCGACAAGAGAAGGCCGATCCCTAACCCAGCCGCCGTGACCGCCAGACGAGGCCACTTGGGCGCTCGCCGCCGCCGCGGGGATATCTACGGTCGGGCTACGCCCTTCCTTCGCTATCCCCGCGGCGGCGTATTCTCATCCTGATTGTCGCGCGATTCTCATCCAGATTGTCGCGCCGCAAGTCTCTCCTAAGGAGAGACGAAATGTGTGTCAGTAGGTTCTTTGATGAGCCTTTGATCCTACATTTTGATGCGACCTTGATTATCCCTTGATGTTGCATACCGGGAGTGCCCGCGTTGGCCCGCTCCGCCATCTCGCTATACCGCTCACCCCACTGGCTCCATTCCTGTTTCTTGGCGAACCAAGCGGCTGTCGCATTCGTGTGCGGCCGGTAGCGCAGGCGCGCAATCCCGACGAGCTGCACGTTCGGGAGCTGGTGAGCCGGCACGGAAGGAGATGCAGGGCGTATTTCTCAGCAGACGTAGGCTGCTGTGATGAGCCCCTTCGACTTTTCGAGGCCCCCGAGCTTGAGGACCGCGACCACGGAGGCCGAGACGTAGCTCAGATATCGCGTGGCCATCCAGCCTAGGTCGGAAGATTTGCGAATCGCCTGCGCGGCGAACTTCGGCGTAGCGGCAATGATGAGGACGTCCGCGCCCGGTTCTTTCGGCGATCATCAAGGCGGTGGCGGCCGGCGAATTAACGCCAACGGAAGCAAAGGGCTTGGCAGATATTGTCGGCGCTTATGGCAATGCGCGGGCCCTGGGCGACGCAGGCCTGAATCATTCGCGCCAGGCCGAAATCGAATCCGCCGCCGCGGCGTTTGATCAGAGGCTTGCTGACCGTGTTAGGGCTGCGTTGGCGATGCAAAACGCCGCAGGCAACACCGGCGAGATGCCCGAATATTCAAACCCGAACGATGGGAACAACACAGCATAAGCTTGGCAAACTGGCGGGAAAGCCGATCCCGTCTTGTAACAATTCCGTCCCACGCCCTTCGTGCTAAGCGTGGCGAGATTGAGCACGCCACCTCGGTGGACTAGGAGATCGGCCTGGATTGCCAATTCTTTCTCAGGGGCTCGCGGATGATGGCCGACAGCGAGCCGCCGGATCGGACCGAGATCCTCGATCTTGGCCACGCCGCGCCGGCGATGGGCGTGGGTCCTATAGGCGACCGATAAGCAACAGAATGCCGTGGCCGTCGAAGGTGAACGGATTGTTGCGCCAGGAACAACCAGTCTGTTGACGACAACGACTGGTCAGTTTAGGAGGTGATCCCAGCCTCCAATTTGGTTCCATACGTCTATTGCGTAGTCCATCATCTTGCTGAATTGCGATTCCAGTTCAACCGGGTTCTCCAGTTCCCAACAGAACCCGCAGTCCCAGGTTTGATTTTCATCATCATAGTATTCCTTCCCTCCCCGATCTCGATACGCCAACTTCAACTTGGTGTAGTCTCCAGCGCGCTTGCAGATGGACGAGAACGTCACGTACGGCCTGCTCTCGTCTCCCGCCTCCTGGCGTTTGAAGCTCAACCCCAAATATGCAGACTGTCCCCACGGCTCAGGGAACCAGACGGCTGATCCTATCCAAGCCCAAGTGCCGTCACGGTCGGAACTCTGGTAATCTGGCTCGCAGGAATGAACGACGTCACTCACTTTCGGACCGCTGATACCAACTGCGCGCGCCAGTTCTGGAAGCCGACGCTTCAGCACGATGGTTGCTGCATCCGATACCGTCCGCTGAAACCGCTGAAGGGCGTTAAGAGCATCAAGGTAGCTCATAGTGCCTTCGCGAAGGAGTGCTTCAAGCGCTTCCTTCTTTTCTTGGTCACTCATAAGTGCTCTCGTCGCTGAACCTGCTCAAATGAGACAAGGTATCCTCGGAAAAAAAATCTCTATGCAAAGACATGTGAAGTAAGTTATGTTCGATCGAAGCTACAATCATTATCATGGCAGTCGCGGCAAATAATTTTTCTTGTGAAATCCATGCTGTAGCGAGTCTGCGTAGATTTCGGCAAAGTATTGCGTACTCCCTGACCTCGAATCCGTCTATCACGTCCTTTTCAGACTTGGTCAGAAGAATGATATAGTTCCTACTCAATTTGCAAAACGTGGGATCGAGCTCGATTGATTTGATGTAGCCGACTTGTTTCTTGGTATCGGCCACGATGTCGGAACCTAACTTCACCTCAAGGACGATGATTGCCAAATCCTGTAAGTGCAGAAGAATATCGAGGCGACCCGACCTACTCTCATGGCCGTGGTCAACCCGGATCTCACGCTCGGCGCGCGGCTGCGAAGTCCCGAACTTCAGGTCTCGGAGTTTCGGCAAGCTGAGCACACTGGCCAGTTCTTCATTTGTCATTTGAGTGAACAGCCAAGCCAACCAATCAGAATAAGCCTCTTCGCGGGCCCCTAGCAGCCAACGGTTCAAAGCCAAGTTCCGCTGGAGAGGTTCGCCGAGCGGTTTCAAGAGCTCATTGCTTTGCCTAACGACCGCACCAAGTTCTCGAAACTCAATCTCTCGCAGAATTTTGTATTTCGCAATGAGGCTGCGAAACGAGTTATTGAAAGAAACTTGAAGAGAGAAAGCGCTACTGCGTGATAGTCGTAGGGATTTCCCAAGACTGGTCCAGCGCTTCAACACCTCTTCGGAAGTAATTGTCATCTGGTCAGATTGGCAGAGGCGGCTAACAGCGCAGGTAGCCGAACATGCTTTGACCCGCGGCGCAATAAATCCCATACTTCTCCGTTCGGGGTCAAGGTCCCGCCGAAGGGCGCGCACGATTTCAGGCAAAGCTCGACCAAGTGTGAAAAATCAGGCTTGCGTCGGATGGACTGAACCGCTCCGGGTTGATCGGAGGCTGTTTCGTTTGAGTCACGCATGGCAAGAAGGGTTGGCGGGAACCCATCGACCGATCACTTCAACAAATCGGACTACTGAACTCATCCATCCGGAACATTGAGGCTGGCCGACCGGCTACATCCCCACTCAGCCGGTGCCCGAGCGGGTCAGCGGGAAAAGCGGGGCCCGCGAGGATCACACTTCTTTCTAGACTTCGTTGGAGAGCACGTCGGATTTCACGTGCTCCCCGCGAGTCCGGAGGCGGGAGGGAAATCGAAAGCGAAGGACTGAGTAGCCGTCGAGCAACTGCTCGATAATTTGCGCTGGCAGGTTTTGGCCAGGATTAGGACCGAGAGACCATGGCTGAGATGATCATGGACATTTTAGATGTTTAACTGGTTTATTAGCGATTAGCCCCTCCGCCAAGCGGCCTATTCCGATCAGTTCAGCCCCAATGCCTTGAAAGCTGCGGTCTTCGGGTCGCCAAAGAAGATCGGATCGACGTGTTCCATGATGTCGCCGCTGACTTCAAGGAAGTTTCGCTTGTTCTCCAGCGGGATCAGCGCTCGCCGAGCGCCGTTGTCCATCGCCACCTGGAGTGGCTCGACGAGGGAGCGAAGACCCTTGATGTTTCCCTGGACACTTAGATCCCCGGTAACGAGGAGTGCCGCCAGAGAGGGCGCCTTCTTCAGCGCAGAGATCGCTGCAACAAAGAACCCAATGCCGATCTCGCCCTCGACCCGGTTGTTGAGGAGGTCGATGATCTCGACGTGCAGGTCCGACGTATCGAGTTCGCGGGTGACGCCAATCTCCCCCTTCCTCGCGAGCATGTAGCTAAACGCACGCGCGATCAACTCCTTCGTCACGCCCGAGACGCCGCCGGCGGTCCGCAATTTTCCCGCTCCGGCCGAAACGGAGACCTCGACCCGGAACATCCCGACGGTCCCGTCAGCCGCCACTGTTCCGGCGTAGACGGTCCCCGGCGCGAGGGGGTCAGACGAGATCAGGTTTCGTCCGCCCTGCTCGGGCACGCCGACAAACCTCTCCTCACCGCTTTCGACTTCGCTATAGCTGAAGGACGTCTGGTAGTATTCGAAGGAGCCCATTTTTTTGAGCTGCTCCTTCACCCGACGTCGACCCTCCATCGCGAATTCGAGCAGTTCTGCAATCTCCTCCTTTGTGGCCTGACCATTAGGGTAGACAATCTTCATGAGCCCGGAGACCGTCTTCTTGACTGCTTTGCGGTCGCGGGTGACCAGGTGCGCCCCCATAGCATAATGGCGATCGGCGACCTCGGTAAAGTTGTGCTTCCTGAGATCGCGCAAAGCCTCAGCAACGTAGTCGACCACGAAGCCATAGTGGTCGGTGAACAGGTCGGTTCGCATCTTCGGGATTTCCCATCCCGGTAGATAGAAGTGCAGCCGGTCGATGAAGGCCATGTCGTCGCGAATGACTAGCGGCATCGGCTCGAACAGGTGTCCGACCTGAACCATGACGTCGACCGGCTGGTTCGTGTTGCCGAACATGGCTATGCTCGCTTCGCCGGTCGCGGCCTCCTGCCCGCGCTGGTACTGCCCGGATTCGCAGTACGTCTTCATCGTTGTGATGACTTCCTTCGGCATCTTCTCCAGGTCCGCGACCTCGTCGAAGCCGACGACGTCCCATATCTGGACCAATCCCTTTGTGCGCCCACCCATGTGGCCGAACAGGTTCGCGACCGTCGTCGGACCGGTCATGAGGGCAGAGTAAGGGGAGACTTCCTGGACGACGTAGCTCTTGCCGGTGCCCCGGGGCCCCAGTTCGACGAGGTTATAATTCCGCTCGCACAGCGGGATGAGGCGGGTCAGAAACAGGAGCTTCAGGCGCCGCGTCATTTCAGCAGGCTCATAACCCATGCTGCGAACGACGAGGTCGATCCATTCGTCCGTCGCGAAATCGGCCCGCTGGTGCTGGTACTCCTCCAGGTCGAAGGCGGCGATCTGGATCGGGGTCAGCTTGTCGATCCAGAACGGGTTCTTGCCCTTGCCTTCCTCGTCGTAGGCGAACCGCATCTCGACCTGGGCCCAGATGCCGCCAGTCAGCAAGCGTTCGTAGTTGCGGACGTAGTCGGTCGGGATGTGGACGAACTTGTTGCCAAAATTGTTCAGTTCCGCCCAGTAGTCCGAAGTCGACAAGACGAACCTTCACCTTGTCGATGAACGTCCAGCGGCCATTCTCCTTGACCCGGCTCTGGGCCTTCATCAACTCGTCTGCGCGGATATAGTTGTTGGCCAGGGTCTCGTTGACGACCTGCAAGCCCATCTGGATGGCCATGTCATCGGACGAGGCGCAGTATTTCCCGAGCAGGAATTCGAGGACGAATACCGGCACGTTCGCGCCGGTCTTGACCTTGCGCACCAGATCCTTGCGGACGACCTTGCCGGCGAACAGGCGGTTAGCCTTGTCGTCGAGGGCGTCGCGTGCGGGGGCGTTGTTCATCGCTCTCTATTTCCCTACGTGATCACCCGGACCGGAACGTCCTTCGGCGACTCGTAAAGCACCGCGTCAGTGTCGGCGTCGAGCACCTGGATTCGCAGCGCCTGGATCGTGTCGTCCGTCAACATCAGCACCGCCGTCACGGACTTGCCGGGCTCAAGCGACACCTCACCGCTCTCCACGGGGCCGGCAGAGGACATCTTGGTCGTGGCGACCTGTCGGCTGCCGATAACAGCGATCGGGCGAACCTTGCGGGATTCGGCGAAGAAGCCGCCGGCGCCAGCGCCAAGCTCCATCTCCACGACGAAGACCCGGTTCGTGACCGCGTCGGCGGCAAACTTGACCGCGACAGCTTTCTTCTCGGCGGCACCGATCGCCGGCCTCATGCGGACGGTGATGACGGGGATGACGAGTTCCTGGAGCGACGCTCCTCCGTGATGGTAGGCGAGATCGCCGCCGGCCTTGAAAACTGCCACGCTCTTCGGGACCACCACATCCAAATCGGTCACATATCCGAGCTTCGCGCCCGGAATCCTCACGGTCCCCGGCGGCGTCGAACCGCCGCGTCCGATCCAACATCGGCGGTGAAGCTCGACCTGGTCGCCCCCTGGGCTCGGAATCCGCATGGCCTCCTCGCGCTCGGCTGCGAAATAGAGGTGGCCATGGTCCGCGGTGACGATGGCATTCTCAATGCCGGCGCTCACGAGCTTGGAGAGGCAGCGAGCGACGTCGCCGACAGTGCCCTCCATGATCCGGCGAGCATAGCGGTTCTCCGTGTTCTCGCCTGCGGCGTCGATCTCGGTCGAGCGCACGAACACGATCTGGGCGCCGGCGACCTTCTTCTGCGTCGCCTTCGTCCAGGTGAGGACGTCATCGAGGGTGAGGTCGACGATGCCGGGAACCTGCGCCTGGAGGTATTTCTGTCGGGCGGCCAGATCGGGGAGGAACGTTTCGCCGATCAAGGCGCCGAGCTTGCCGCTCCTTTCCGCGATCGAGAAGTCGGCGGCGGCGCCAGGCAGGATCGCCGCCATCCCGATCGGCGTGATCGACGGCAGCGCCGCGATCGCGGCGCGCAGCTTCACCTCTCCGGAGCGGACAAGCCGGTCCGCGAGTTCGGCACCGATCTCGTAGCGCATGGCGTCGACCGCGACGACCGCGAGCGGCTTCGGCAGGTTCGCGACGACTCTCCGCCCAGAGCCGGTGCTGAGGCAGGACGCCGGCGATGGTCCATCCGGCGTTCTCATAGACCTTGGCGAAGCCCTCGGCCTGTCTGCGGGCGACTTCGTCGTATTTGGCCCGGCACCGCGCGACCGCGACGTCGCTGACCTCTTCGTCCTCGATGGCCGCTAGCAGGGTCTCAAGCCGGCGCTGGGCGTGGTCGAACCGATGCCAGCCTTCCGGCCCGTTGGCGACGTATCGCTCGATCCACTGCTCGGGTTTCCCGTTGGCCTTCGCGATCGTCGCGACGACCTCGTCGGCCTGCCTGCCGATCTCGATCATCAGACGGCACGCCTCCCATACGGCCTTGCGCGGCGGTTGGCGGTCGACCCAGAAGCTTTGGCTCCGGGCGTCGAAGAGGGCGGCGGCGTCCTTCGACTTGTCCTTGGCGATCAGATCGAAGCACTTCGCGACGACCGCCCGCTCCTCGAACCGGAACGTGTCGACGGCGCCAAGGAGGTCGACGGCGACCGATGTCTCCGACAGTCCGAGTTCAGACTGCGCCTGGTCGGCCAGCCGTTCGTACGCCGTCGCCAAGCGAGGTTCCCGCATCTTTGCGGCGACGTATTGGATGGCGGCCTCCTGCTCCCGCGAGGCCGGGGTCGGCAGCGTCGAAAGCGAGGCCGGGGCCGGGCACTTTCAGCCCGAGGCGGAACTCATTGCCAAGAACGAAGCTGGCCGCCACCGCGCGCATCTTGGCGAGCGCCGTCCCTTCGGGCATCTCCAATCCGAGACGGGCTTGCAGCGTGCGCCGCAGTTCCCCGCCGGCGCCCTTCTGATCGATCTCGCCGTCACGGCTTTCGTCCGCAATCCAGTTGGCGATCGTCGCGCGGGTGTCGGTGTCGCCGAAGATGCTCTTCAGCAGCGAGGCGCCGTCGGCCGCCCCCGTGTCCTCGGTCATCCGCGCGAGGTCGGCGTACGCGAGCTTGTCGCTGCCTAGCATCTCGTCGAT
This sequence comes from uncultured Alphaproteobacteria bacterium, assembly GCA_963765375.1. Taxonomy (GTDB): domain Bacteria; phylum Pseudomonadota; class Alphaproteobacteria; order Rhizobiales; family Beijerinckiaceae; genus Roseiarcus. Next base: position 604,993 of record CAVXVZ010000003.1, read on the forward strand.
GGCGACGTCGGTGAAGCGCTTCCGCAGCACGTTCCGAGCCATCTGCTTCACGGCAGGTGGCAGGTAGCAGTCGCCGGCCTTTTCGATTTCGAGCAAGAGCGACGTCTTCTCGTCCCTCGTCACGCCGGGCACATAGACGACGATGTCGTCGACGTCTTCGCCGCCGGTGAGCGGCTCCACCGCGGAGCGGACCTCAAGGAACGAGCCCTGGAAGGAGCAGACGGTCGCCTTTCGACCGCCGAACGTGCCGCGTCCTCATCAGACGGCGCATCCGGCGCCACCGCAGGCCTCTTCGAAAAACGTCGGCAGCTCGCTTGCGCGGGATCGTACATCACGACGATCCGGTGGTCCTTGAGCCGTTCTGAGATCTGCCGCGCGATGTAGTCGTGAAGGGGGTGCATGCAGGCTGTCCTCAGGCGGCCTTGGACTTCCGCCCGCGTTTGGTCGGCCCGGCCGGGTCCGGCGCTTCGAGCAGGCTCTTCAGCGCCGCCTTGACGGCCTCCGAAGAACGCTCAGCGACGAGCTCCTGATCGGACGCATAGGCGTTTCCCGTTGGCTTCCACTTCCCGTCTGTCGTCCTCGATCCAGAAGACGTCCTCCAGCCCGTGGGCGATGGCGAGGCTGCGGTCGCTAGTGCACTTGGGAACGACGCGTTCAGGCCAAAGGCGCATGGCGAGGTGCGACCAGTCGTATTTGCCTTCGCATAGGGCGTCCCAGGTCGCCTTCAATTCCTTCTGCCACGCCTTGTGCTGGGGGACGAGCCGCCAGAGCGGCGCGAAGTTGATGATGACGCCGTCGTCGAGGTTTGGATTCCAGAGCGGAGCGACGCGCTTCACCTCTTCGAGGAACGCGCGCAACTCCTCGACGAATGCTTCCTGCGCGGCCAGAGCCTTGCGCTGCGCGGCCGTGCCGCCGTCGCGAAGATCGCTCTTCAGCGATTTGAGGCGTCGATCTTCGTGCGCGAGCTTCGGCGCGACATAGTCGTTCTGGACCCGGAAAAGCGTGTCCTTGGTGAATGCATGGATGTAGAGCCACACCGAGTAGCTCGCGGACGGCGTCGCAAGCTGCCAGTAGATCGGTGCCTTGCGGCGGCTCTTGCTGTACATTTTGATGTGAAGCGGGAAGAACTCCTTCGCGAGCCAGGTGCGAAGATTCTCCGGCGCGTCGACGCGAACGCGTTCCGTCACCTCGCGCATGAGGGCAGCGAGGTCGTCCGCATGGCCTTCGTCGTCGACGAGAATATCCGGAGCGCCGTGCGGGTCCTTCTCCCTCGGGCCACATTCCGGGTGAACGTCGCGGTAGCGGATCGAATGGCTCGGGCTCTGGCGGGATCGACCGCTCGCCGGTCGCGAGGCGCGGATCGAATCGGCCGAAGGCGACGCCCACGAGCCAAGAGTTGACAGCGTCCGCTGCGACACCGACGGGCGCTTCGTCCTCGCCCGCCTCTTCGCCATCGTCGACCTCCTCGTTTTCGGAGGCATTCGTCGCAACGGCCCGCTTGGAGGGCGCTTCAATGGCGGCACGGTCTTCAGGGGCGATGCCGTAAAGCGTGAATGCCGCCTCATCGATCTCCCTTTGAATGGTCGCTAGTTCGCGCTCGACGAATGCGCGATCTAGTGCAGTGACCTTCTCGTTCAGACCAGGCGGTAAGAGGAAGGCGTGTGACGTCTCGTTGCTCGTGTCGAGTGATCGCTTCAGCGACCATGCGCGGCGACCGAGGCGCGCGAACGTTGTGATGTCCTCATCGGTGAGATGCGGAAATGGCGTCTGTTGAATCAACCCGACCTCGTAGGACTGCGCGAGTTCGGTGCGCGCGAGCTGCACGCTTACAAGGTATCCAAATGCTCGCGAGTTGAGGAGCGCGCTGTAGGCTAATAGTTCGTCCGACTTGTCACCGCCCACAAACACGGCGGGTCCCTTGTCAGCGAATATGCAGCCTCGGGGCATCACGCGGAAGGAAAGGCCGTTGGTGCGGCGGGGCCATGTCAACCCAGGCCGGAAGAAGTGCTGCACGCTGGCAGGGCGCTCAAGGGGCCTGTTCTCAGTACCCAGAAAGCCGTCGTACGACTGGCGCGTTTCGGACCACCCAATGACCGTGTGGACATCGTAGAAAGTGCGGCGAGTATGCGCCTCCCTTCGCCCACGGACGCCAAGCATTGCCTAGGGTGTTAGGGTCGGGTTCCCACCACACTCGGACGAAGCGGAAAGTCCGCGTTAAGCGGATTGGTCGAAACGACAAGGCGCGGCGTCTTGTTGAGCGGTTCGATTCAGCGTGAAGGTTTCGAGACACTTCCGAGGCGCCCAATATGCGAAAGGGCTCCCAGGAACTGCCGCGAACTCATCCGGCAGTCGTTCGAAGACCAATTGCGAGCGGGCCGAGCCATCACTGTCCGTGTCGCCGAGATGCGCGATCGCGAGACGAAGCGCATCGGCCTTTTCGTCCACGTCATAATCGATCACCCGAATGAAAACGGTCATGCCCGTGCCTCCAAGCAATACGCAGCGGTTTCCACCATCGCGCTGTCCAGGACACCTGCGCCTAAGATCGGCGAAAACGGCGGGCGGCGCGTTGCCAAGCAGAATTTCCTCACGCCACCTCTGAAAACTTGAAAGAAAGAAACCGGTGCGCGACGTGATCGCGCCAAGTCGCCCACGAGGCGAGAGCAGCTCGATACCGCGCTCCACGAACGCTGCATACATGTCGTTCTTGGTCCGAGGATACGACCTCTCGAACTCCGCCTTCGCGCGCTTGCTGCCCGCTCCGAATGGTGGGTTCATAAGCACAACGTCGAATTTCTTCGTTGCTAGGTCAGCCAAGGCAAAGCCTTGCAGTCGCGTCCTCCGCAAACAATCTTCTGCGCGCGTTACCCAAAGCGCTTGCTGCTTCGACATACTCCGCCAATGCTTGGAACACGGAGCTTCTCAGCCTTCGGCCAGAAGTCGTCATACTCGCCTGGGACCACCCTGACCTTTTTTTCGCTGATGATTCCGCCAAGGCCATAATTGCGTCGCGCGAAACAGCGGCAGAGCTGTCGTCCCATTCGTTCGGCCCTTCTCGATGGCACGGCGCGATGTCTCTTTCGATCTTGAGCAGCGTACCCATCTCGCCCGCAAGCTTCATGCCTTCCCAGACAGTGTCGACGAGTTCGGCGAGACTCTCGGCCATCGCCTTCGTCGCGCGGACCTTTCTGTTCGCCGGAATCTGCAAGGCGCGGCGGATCAAGTCTTCAAGGCTGTCCTCTTTCAACTCGGCCAGGAATGCCTGGAGCAGGTCCTTCTCCCCAGGCATCGGCTCGGCGACGACGATGTTCGCGCGCTTGATCATCGGCCGCTCGCTGCGAGCGATCCCGAAACTCTCGGAACGCCCGCTGCGCCCGCATCCAAAGCGCAAGCTGGGCGATCTGCGCGCAGCGTGGGTCGATGTCCACGCCGTGCAGATTGTGCGCGAGGATGAGGCCCGGAACGGCCTTTCGGAGCGCATCGAGGCTCGGGTAGTCCTCCGCGAGCGTGCGGCCCGTCGCTTCGCTCTTCGGGCTCTCCGGATCGGCGTGCGCCTCCTCGTAGATCGCGAGCAGCAGATCGAAGGCGTAGAGGAGGAAGTGCCCGCTGCCGCAAGCAGGATCGAGCACGCGCAGGTCGCGCGGGTCCTTCTTCGCCCGCGGCGCGAATTCCTCGCCGGGCTTGCGGACCATGTATTCGCATCGCTCTGCGAGCGACCGTGTCCGTGCCGCGCATTTCGTACCAGATGCGGCCGAGCGTGTTGTCGGTGAGGAACTGGACGACGTAGCGGGGCGTGAAGAACTGGTTGCGGATCGCCAGCTCGCGGCTGTTGCGCGGCGCCTGGCTTTCCTCGCGCATCTTGCGGCGCTCGTCCTGGCCGTTGAAGTACTGGTAGACCCAGCCGATGGTCTCGTCCTCGCCCCACACTCCTTTCAGATCGTCGCTGTTGAGCGTCGCCAGCAGTCCGTCGAACGCGGCCTTGCGCGGCCACAGCGCCGATGCCGGGTCGCGGCGGTCGAACAGCACCTTCACCTCGGTGGAAAGCTCGTCGAAGATGCTCTCGATGTAGAGCCGATAGCCGCTTCCATCCGGAAACTTCAGTCCGGGCGCGAGGCCGCAAAACTCGTTGGCGAAGCCCGAAGACGCCTCGCCCTTGCTGACGCATTCCTGAACCAGCCCGCGGGCCTCCAGCATCTTCAGGGCGACGAAACGGTTCAGCGTCGTGAACGCGGCGTCGCGAAGGTAGTCGGCGACGGCCTCCTTCGGCGTCATGCCCTGCGCGCGCTTGTGCTCGATCGCTGCGACAATCCGGGCGCGCAGGGCCCGTTGGGCGCCGGTCAGGTGCGCGCCCGGCCGCTCCCCGACTCGGCCGTCCTGCATGACGTCGTAGTCGCCCTGCAACTGCTCCGCGAAGTCCTTCTCCAGGATGCCGCGGGCCCGCTGGGTCGCCCGTTCGATCGCGTTGCGGGTCTCCTTCTCCACGGGCACGCTACCTCACGATCACGATCTTGCCGGCGCCGAGCAGCCGGGAGAATTCGTCGCGGATGCCGGACAGGGCCTGTTCGAGCTGCTCGTCGTTCTCGATGCCGCCGGAGAAGAACTTGCCGATCGAAACGGTCGCCACGCGCTCGCCTTCCAGGATTTTGTGGACCTTCTCGATCGCCGTCGCGAGACGTCCCTCGCAGGCGTCCGTCACGGACCGCAGGTGCGAGATCGTCTGGTTGTTCCAGGCGCGGTCGGCGCACTGGCGAAGCGGACGGGCGACCTCGTCCTTCTGTTCGTCGTCGAGCCGTTCCCAGCCCGGGGTCTGCTCCAGCTTGGCGACGGCGTCGGCGTACGCCGCGACGCGGGCGTCCAGCGCCAGGTCGTAGCGCCGCTTGTATTCGCTGCCGACGGCGGTCGCCGCCTGCTCGATCTCGGCGACGTCGCGGAAGAACGTCTCCTTCGCCAGGCGGTCCTTGAGGACGTCGATCTTCGCCTTGACGGCAGGATCGAGGTCGGCCTCCTCCAGGAGCAGGGGCGCCTCCTTGGCCAGCGTCGACTTGGCGCGTTCGAGGTCGAGGAGCGCGGTCTCCGTGAGGACCGAGGAAAGGTCAGTCGCCCGCTTGATCGCGTCCCGGATCGACCGGTGCGAGGCGTTGAAGGTGGTGATCGCGTTCTCCTCGGAGCCGCGCCGGATGGCCTTGATCTGGTCGATCGCGTTCTCCAGAACCTCGCCGCCCGGGAGGCGTCCGGTTCGAAGGAGCCCGATCGACTTCTGGAGGTCGTCTTCGTGCCGCTCGACCGCTTCGCGGATGGCCGCGGCGATCGCGCCGGTGGTCAGCTCCTTGACCTCGTCGCCGAAGGTCTCCTTGAAGTTGTCCGCGGCCTCGACCCTCACGGTCATGTCGACGCCCTTCTTCGGGCGGAAGCTCGTCGACCGGAACAGGTTGTTGTTTGAGAACGCGTCCTTCGCCTGGGTCGACGTCGCGCTGTCGATCGTCACCCCCTTCGAGACGGCCTCGACGGCGCCGGCCCGGAGCAGCGACAGGGCCAGCAGGCGGACGGCCTCGAAGTCCCAACCGAACGGCGGCTTGGAGAATTCGTCCTCAAGGAACTTGCCGGTCGCCTGCTCGCCGTAGTTCGCCTTTGCCGTGATCTGCGCCATGACCTCGGAGAGGGGCGTGACGTCGGTCTTGAACACCGGCTTGCCGTGCTCGTCCCGCAGCAGGGCGAGTTGGCTGAAGACCGGCGGAAGGCCGTTGAGGTTCTCGACCGTGAAGAGCGCGTCGACGCCCTTCTTCAGTTCGGCGGCCTTCGCGGAGGCTTCGCTGAACCGGTCGTAGACCAGGGGCAGCACGGTGCCGAGGATGCCGACGGCGGCCTTGCCGACGTCCGCGCTGCCGTCGGGGCTGCGATCGTTGCCGCGGAACCAGACCTGGCCCGATAGCGCCGCGATCTTCAGCCGCCGCTTCAGTTCGTCCAGGTGCCGGCGTTGGCGGCCCTTCTCGTCGGCGACGAGGGCCGTGCCGTCCGGCGTCGACGCGTCGCGGCTCTTCGTCTCGATCATCTGCTGCGAACGGTAGGCCTCCCGCATCTCGTTGCGGATTTCCTCGTCGAGCGTGACGACCCAGAAGATGCTCTTCGCGTCGTTCTGGCTGCGGACCCGCAGCTCCTCGGAGAGCGCCGCGGCGGCGGCTGGGTCGTCGGCGAACTGCACGTTGAAGGTGATGTCGCCCGACACTTCCTCCTTGCCGTTGAACATCAGGCCGGCCTTGAAGGACTTCGTGTCGCCGAGGCTGAACGTCGGGGTCGGCGACCAGAACCCGTTCAGGACCTCGGCATAGAGCTTGTTCTCGTCGGCCGGCCGCGGGCTGATCGAGAAGCGGGTCTGGTTCCAGTCGTCTTCCGCCGGGGTCGGGATCCGGTAGCCGTCGTCGGCCTCGCGGATCAGCGACGTCTTCGTCAGTTCGGCGAGCGCGGCCTTGACCTCCGCGAGGCACGAATCGGCCGACACGGAATCGTGCAGGCAGGCGGCCACGTTCTCCGCCGAGCGCCCGACGCTCTTCACGAACTGGAGAAGGCAGACCGTCTTGGCCACCGCCTGCGCCTTGGGATGGTCGACCTTGGACGGGATCGAGGCGATCTTGGCGCGGATGTCCGACGAGATGTTGCCCTCGACGAGGTCGTAGACGTGGTCGAGGCGGACGAGCGCGCCGACATCCTTGGACGCGAGCCTCGTTTGCGGATTGATCAGGAGCTGTTGGGCCAGCTTGATGATCGTGCGGTTCGCGCCGCCGACGTGCCGGCTGGCGCCGCTCTGCGTGCGCAGGCCCGACACGATCTGGATGATCAGTTCGATCTGGTAGGGCAGCAGCGGGTAGAGGTCGACGAAGGACTGTCGGTGCGACGTCCGGCAGCCGGATGTCGGACTGGACGCGGGTGTTCTGGACGAGCCGGCCGCGGTTCGCTTCGAACAGCGCGCCCAAGGCTTGCTCGGCGCCCGAATTCTTCGCCAGCACGCGCCGGCTGGTGACCTCCGAGATGTCCGACGGCTCCAGGTGCACCTGGAGCGGGAAGCGGTCCATCAGGCGCGCAAGCTCGATGTTCTTGTTGTCGAGGCCGCTGACGAGTTCGTTGAGCTTCTCCTGCGACGTCACCACGATCCAGTGCTTGCCGCGCCCCTTGACGCCGAGCTGCTGGACGACCGCCTGGAGGTCGAGCATCTTCTGGACGTCGCGGGCGACGAACTGCCCGACTTCGTCGACGACGAACATCAGGGACTTGCCGGGCTTCCGCCGCTTCATCAGCAGGACGATCCGGTCGGCCAGCTTGCCCGGGCTGATGTCGGCGCGGTTGACGTTCGCCTTGGCCCAGGAGTCGGCCATCGGGAACGTGTCGGGGTGCATCTTGTGGAGCGTCCGGCTCGCCTCGCTGAGGGCGAACATGGTCCGGGCCTTGCCGACGTCCCACTCGCGCTTGGTCTCCGCCTGGTAGACCTCCTTGAACCTTTCAAGCTCGCCCTGCTGCTCCAGGTTGATTTCGAGTTCGGAGAGGTCGAGGTCGTCGGAATAGCCGAGGCTCGCCAGGAAGAGCCGGTACATGATCTGGCTGAGCATCTGGTTGCCTGACCGGATGCCGCGGTCGGTCGAGACGTCGAAGATGACCGTGTGGGTCGGAATCTGCTCGTTGATGGTCTTCAGGACGACGGAGAGCTTCGCGTCGTGCGTCCGCTTCAGGAACCGGTCGGAGACCGGCTCGCCAAGGACGGTTCGGTTCTCGATCGTCAGTCCGAGCACCTTCGCGAACGACGACTTGCCCGAGCCGAAGAAGCCGGACACCCAGACGGCGATGCCTTCGTGCGGCTTCTGCGGCGTCTCCTGGTACCGCTCGAACACCTCCACGAAGTGCCGCTTGATGGCGTCGGTGACGACGTACTCGTCGACTTCGGCGGCGACGATGTCCTCGGCGGTCTGGTCGACCTTGATGACCTCCTCGATCTGCCGGTTGATGTCGTTGGCGAACAGCGTGGCGATCTGCGTCATGGAACGAATTCCTCAGAAAATCTTCGGGCGATAGTTGTGCTCGGCCTGGAGCACGCCCATGAATCGGAGCCCCGCGGCGCCGTCGAGGTCGCCCGGATAGAAGAGCACCGTCGGCACGACGACGCGCCCCTTGAGCTGCTCCAGCAGCGAGAACGTCCGGTAGACCGGGAACAGCGCGCCCGTCCGGACGATGAAGACGACGTCCTTTCGCGGATCGGGATCGTGGGGCATCCGGTCCGCAACCAGGTCGACCAGCGGGACGCGATCGGCGAGCAGCTTGTGGACGTCCTCGATCGCCTTTTCGGCGCCGAACGTGCGCTCGTTCTCGAACCATTCCTCCAGGGTCGCTTCCGACTTGAGGGCCGCTTCGAGGCATTCGGCCAGCGAGATGCGCGTGATCCGCTTGCCCTTGTTCTCCAGCCTGGTCTGCAACGAGGAGACTTCCCGACGCAGCGCAAGTTCCTGCTCGGGGTCGTAGTGGAAGATCGCGTACGGCATGTCGTGGTACGCGCTGATCTTCTCGCGCGGGTCCGCCATGGCTAGGACGGGCTCCAGGCTGTTGCGGAGGCGGGCGCCGAAGTCGCTCATCGGGACAGGCTTTCTGCGAAGGCGAGGGCCGAGGCATACGGGAGCGTCAACTGAACGAGGCTCCCGGCGACCTGGTAGTCGAGACGGCGGAACTGGTGCAGGTGCAGCAGCGTCACATGCACTTCCGAAGCCGGAATCATCATCATTCGCCAAAGATCGCTTCCGGGAACCTTGGCGGACGAGCCCTCCAGATCGGCGATCATCTGCGCGTAGAACAGCAGGATGTCGTCGCTGGTCGGAATGGCGGAAAAGACCTTCGCCGGGCCGTCGCCCGACAGCAGTCCGAGTTGCGCCGCCGTGTGGACGAGGTCGCGCGCCGCGCGCACGACGCCATGCTCGGAGAGGGGACGTCTTGGAGAGTGCCGGCTCCACGCACTGATCGCGTATTCGCGGACGTCCTCGGCGCGGAGATGGTGGCGGCCGGACTGCATCTGGGGAAAGAGCCAGTCGCGGACGAATCCTCCGAAAGGCTCTTCCGTTGCCCCGATCCAGAGCCGCCAGCAGTCCCGCCAGTCGTCCAGCTTCATGCCGTTTCGAGCGAGGACGATCAGCGGGCGAAGAGCGTCGAGATTTCTCAGTCGTGCAGACGTCGTCAGGCGAACCTCCTTCGCCCATGAGATCGTCGAAAACTGGCCGCCGAACGCGCTTTCGAGATTTGCTTCGGTCGATTCGTTATCCTTCCATCCGGAGAACAGCCGATAGGTCTCCTCGACGAGAGGGCCCTTGCGCAGGTACCGCTGGGAGAAGACCGGGGTCGGCTTCATGCCTTCCTCGACGGCGAGTACGGGACACGAAGGTCGCCCTTGGCGCCGCGCCCGAATCCGAGCGCCAGGAGGGCGACGGCTTTGCGTCCGAGATCGAAGGGGCCCGGGACCAGGACACCCTTTTCGCCGTCGGCGAGCTTGAGCCTGGCGGCCGCCTCGATGTCGGCGTCGTCGACGAGCGAAAGGCCCTTGAGCGCGGCGGCGATGTCGAAGTCCTTGAGCGCGGCGACGGATTCGAAGAACGGCGCCCAGGTCGTCGCGTCGTCGAGCCATCCTTCCCAACGCGCGTCGAAAGCCTCCTCCGCCTCGTCCGATAGGCGCCAGAAGGTTGCGGCGTCCGGCGGGTCAAATATCTCGGCGCACCTGTGGGCCGCGACGGCGAACACGGACCGCGCCTGCGCGAAATGATGGGTTCGAGGAAAGCCGCGCTTGAAGACCTTCGCGCCGTAGGGGCCAAGCTGTCCCTCGGTGTTCCACCAGCGCTGCGCATCCATCTCGCCGCATCGTGCGACGACGACCCGCATCCGCAGGAGCCAATCCAGGTCGATCTTCATTTACACTTCAGCCCCGGCCTGGACGGATAGCGCGAATTGCAGCAAAGGCACGTCGCACCTTGACGTTCAGCGTATCCGAATCCCGCAGGAATTTAAGTAGACAGACCAGCCCGCGCTGCATAACGGCCCGCAGGCCTGGTCCAGCAAACGTAACATGGCACGGACCGGTTGGACAATGAGACTGCCGCCGGACAGACGAAACTATTGGGGCCGAGATTGGGGCCTACTGTGGGGCTGCGGCAAATGTATTCGAGTTTAGAGATACTTACGGTAGGTAGGTGGCGGAGGGGGCGGGATTCGAACCCGCGATACGGTTTCCCGTATACACACTTTCCAGGCGTGCGCCTTCGACCGCTCGGCCACCCCTCCAGCCTGCGCGTCGATGCGCAAGACGAAGGCGAGGCGCTTAGCACTGTGCGCGGCGCGGGCGCAAGCCGCGCCCGAGGCTTCCGAATTCCGGGCGCGGCGCTTCACGCCCGCCTGGCCCCGAAGAGCCCGATCCGGATCGCCTTCTCCAACTCCAGCACCAGGATGAGGCCGATCGCGGCCAGCGCCGCCACCCCCATGTCGGGCCAGTCGATCGGCCTTGTGTCATAGAGGAATTCGAGCGGCGGCAGATAGGTGAAGGCGACCTGCAGCAGGACGACGGCGCCGACGCCGAGCGCGAGCGCCCGGGTGATCCGGATGGCGCGGAAGTCGAACGGGGCGCTGTGGCGCAGGCGCACGCTGAACAGATAGGCGATCTCAAGCCCGACCATCGCGTTGACGGCGAAAGTCTGGGCGTGCTCGAGCTCCTCGCCGCGCCTGAGCGCCCAGAAGAAGACCGCAAACACGACCACGCAAAACAAAGCCGAGACCAGGGCCGTCCGCCAGACGAGCAGGCCCGAGAGGATCGGCGCGCGCGGGTCGCGCGGCGGCCGGCGCATGACGCCGGGCTCGGCCGGGTCGAAGGCGAACACGAGCCCGAGCGTCACCCCCGTCACCATATTGACCCAGAGGATCTGCGCCGGCGTCATCGGCAGGGTGACGCCGGCGAGGATGGCGGCGACGATCGCCATCGCCTGGCCGCCGTTGGTCGGCAGCGTCCAGCCGAGCACCTTGACCAGGTTGTCGTAGACGATCCGGCCCTCGCGCACCGCCGCGGCGATGGTGGCGAAATTGTCGTCCGCCAGCACCATTTGGGCCGCCTCCTTGGCCGCTTCCGTGCCCTTGCGGCCCATCGCCACGCCGACGTCGGCGCGCTTCAGCGCCGGCGCGTCGTTGACGCCATCGCCGGTCATCGACACCACCGCGCCGCCCGCTTGCAGCGCCTCGACCAGCCTCAACTTGTGCTCGGGGCTGGTGCGCGCGAACACCGCCGTTATCGGCAGTGCGGCGCGCAAGGCGTCGTCGTCCATCGCGTCGATGGCGCGGCCGGTCAGGGCCTCGACCGAGCTTTTCCCGAGGCCGAGCTCGCGCGCGATCGCGGCGGCGGTCGAGGCGTGATCGCCGGTGATCATCTTGACGTCGATGCCCGCCGCCCGGCAGTCGGCGATAGCGCGCACCGCTTCCGGCCGGGGCGGATCGATGAGCCCGACGAGGCCGAGAGCCGTCAAATGGCCGCCTTCTACGTCGGCGAAGCTGAGGCTCGCGGCGTCAGGCGGCGCGAGCTTCGACGCGAAAGCGATGACGCGCTGGCCTTTGGCCGCGAGTCTGTCGACCGCGGCGCGCCACATCAGCGCGTCCAGAGGCTCCTCGCCAGACGCCGAGCGCTGGCGATTGCATAGCTCCAACACCCGTTCGGGAGCGCCCTTGACGGTGACGAGCCTGTCGGCGCCGGCCCGGTTGAGGGTCGCCATGAAGCGGTGGCGGGCGTCGAACGGGATCTCCGCCAAGCGCGGGAAATCACGTCGCGCGACCTCGGCGTCGACGCCCGCCTTGATCGCCAAGGCGATCAGGGCGCCCTCCATCGGATCGCCGTCGACGATCCAGTCCGTCCCTGTATGGCGCAATGACGCGTCGTTGCAGAGAAGCGCGGAGCGCGCGATCTCGCCGAGCGCGGGATAGGCGGCGGGGTCGATCGTGACGCCGTCGAGCGCGAGCGCGCCGCGCGGCTCATAGCCGGCGCCGGTCGCTTCGAACGCGCCCGACGCGGTCACGACGGCGTTCGCCGTCATCTGGTTCAAGGTCAGCGTGCCGGTCTTGTCGGAGCAGATCGTCGACACTGCGCCGAGCGTCTCGACGGCGGGAAGGCGGCGGATGATGGCGTTGCGCTCGGCCATCCGCCGGACGCCAATCGCGAGCGTGATCGTCATCACCGCCGGCAGGCCCTCGGGAATGGCGGCGACCGCGACGCCGACCGCGGCCATGAAGGCGTGCTCGATCTCATAGCCGCGAACCAGCGCGGCGAAGGCGCAGACGCAGGCCGCGACGGCGAGGATGACGATCGTCAGCCGCCTGGCGAAGGCGTCCATCTGGCGAAGCAGCGGCGTGGTCAGGGATTCGACGCCCCCGACCAGGGCGCTGATCCGCCCGAGCTCGGTTGCGGCGCCGGCGGCGACCACCAGGCCCGCGCCCTGACCGCTTGCGACCAACGTCCCGGAATAGGCGATCGAAGCGCGGTCGCCGAGCGGAGCGTCAGGCGCCACGGGGTCGGGCGACTTGTCCGCCGGCGCCGATTCGCCGGTCAGCACCGCTTCCTCGATCCTGAGGTTCGTGGCGCGCAGAAGCCTCAGGTCGGCTGGGATGCGGTCGCCCGCCTCGGCCAGCACGACGTCGCCGACCACCAGGCTTTCGACCGGAACGGTGAGGCGCCGTCCGTCGCGGAGGACCGACGCCTCGCGCGTCAGCATGCCGCGAATGGCGTCCAGCGCCTTCTCGGCCCGGCCTTCCTGGATGAAGCCGATCGTCGCGTTGATGACCACGACGCCGAGGATGACCACCGTATCCACGCCGTGGCCGAGCAGGAAGGCGATCAGCGCCGAAACGAGCAGGACATAGATCAGGAGGTTGTTGACTTGGGCGAAGAGCCGCGCGGCAAGCGAACGGCGCTTGCCGGCGGGGAGGCGGTTCGGCCCATTCACTTTGAGCCGCTCCGCAGCCTCGGCGGACGTCAATCCTTCGGCCGACGAGCGGGCGCGCTCGAGCGCGGCCTGAGCGGTTTCTGCGTGCCAGGGGCGTTCGACGGTCGCGGATCTATCCTGCATCGGCCGCTCCTCCGCACAGCCCTTTGTTCAGCCGGCCACGGCCGCGATGTCCTTCGCGCCCAGTCCCTTAGCTTCGGCGCGGGCGAACGCCTTGACTGCGCTCGAGATCATGTCCGATGGCGCGCCGAGCGATTGGGCGAGCGCCACCGCGTAGCGGGTGTCCTTCAGCATGAGGGAAAGCGCGAAATCCGGCTCGTCGTAATCGCCCTCGAGCATGCTCGAGAGCTTCGTCTTAACGATCGGGCTCAACGCGGCCCCGTTGAGGATGAGACTGGAAATCTGCACCGGCCGGAAGCCCGCCTTCCGCGCCACGTCGAGCGCCTCGGCGAGGGCGGCGAGCTGAGCGGCGACGAGCTGATTGTTGATGAGCTTCCAGGTCGCGCCCGCGCCGGCCGGTCCGAGCAGGTCAATCTTGCTCCCGATCGCGACGAGCGCGGGTCGCGCCCGGTCGAGCGTCGCGGCGTCGCCGCCGACAAAGAGCCTGAGTTCGCCGGACGCCGCCGCCTGGCGGCTGCCGCCGACGGGCGCGTCGAGGAAGCCGCATCCCCTGGCCCGAGCGTGGCCGGCGAGTTCGCGCACCCAATCGGGCGTCAGCGCGCTTGATTCGATGACGACCGCGCTGGGCTTTGTTCCGGCCAGCGCGCCGTCGGCGCCGAGCCAAACTGAGCGCGAGGCGTCGTCGTCCGCCACCATCGCGAAGATGCAATCGGCGCCCTCCGCCGCTTCGCGCGGCGTCGACGCGGCTTTGGCGCCCTTCGCCGCCAACGCCTGCGCCTTGGCGGGCGTGCGGTTCCAAACCGAGAGCTGAAAGCCCTTGGCCAGCCAATTCGCGGCCATGCCCGCCCCCATCGTGCCGAGACCGAGAAGGGCTACGCGTTGCATGAGGCTGCTCCCTGAGATGTGAAGCTGACGCGGGTCTTACAGCACGTGCGAGCCGTCGCCGGCGCGCTTGGCGGCCTTCTGGAATTTCTTGATCACCCGGTCGCGCTTGAGCTTGGAAATATGGTCGATGAAGAGCACGCCGTCGAGGTGATCGATTTCGTGTTGCAGCACCGTCGACAATAGGCCCTCGGCCAGGACTTCCTTGAGCTTGCCTTCGCGGTCGAGGGCGCGGGCGCGCACCGACGCGGGCCGCTCAACCTCGGCGTAATATTCCGGAATGCTGAGGCAGCCCTCTTCGTAGGTCGCGCGCTCCTCGGACGACCACACGATCTCGGGATTGATGAACACCTGCGGGTCAGGCTCCTCCTCCTTTTTCGCCACGTCGACCACCAAGAGGCGGATCGGCTCGGCGACCTGGATCGCCGCCAGGCCGACGCCGGGCGCCTCATGCATGGTCTCGATCATGTCGTCGATCAGGCGGCGCAGCAAATCGTCGACCCGCTCGATCTTCGTGCTGACGAGGCGCAGCTTGGGGTCGGGCAAAGTGAGGATCGGTCGCAGGGCCATGAAGCGGGCTTGTTTTCAAGGAAGGAGTATCCCGGACTGATAAGCGTCTGGACAGGCGCGGTCAAACGTGTTCTTATTTTGTTCCATTCGCTTCCCTGGGTCCCGCGTTCTTGATGATTTCCGCGTCCCCGATCGCCGTCGTCGGCGGCGTCTCAATCGATCTTCCCCGGGCGCTCGCCGCGGCCGTGGCCATCCTGGCCGCGCTGATGGCTCTTGCGCTGGTCGCGCTCTGGCGCGCCGGCGCTGCGCGGCGGCGCGAGCGGGAAGCGGCGGAAGAGCGGCAGCACGCGATCGAGGAGCGGTTCGCCGTCCTCGCCCAATCGAGCGCCGAGCTCAACGGCCGGGTCGGGGCGATGGCGGAATGGCTCGGGTCGCGGCAAACCGACCTCGCCCGGGTCGTGTCCGACCGGCTCGATTCGGTCGGGGCGCGGCTCGGCGCCGGGCTCGAAAGCCAGGCGCAGACGACCGGCGAATCGCTCGGCCGGCTCAACGAGCGCCTCGCGGTGATCGATGCGGCGCAGTCGCGCCTGACGGAGATGACGCGCGAGGTCGTGTCGCTCAAGGACATTCTCGCCAACAAGCAGGCGCGCGGCGCCTTCGGCCAGGGCCGGATGGAGGCGATCGTGCGCGACGGCCTGCCGGCGGGCGGCTACGACTTCCAGTTCACGCTCTCGAACCGCGCCCGGCCTGATTGTGTCATCCGCCTGCCGGGCGATCCGCGCCCGCTCGCGGTTGACGCCAAGTTCCCGCTCGAGGGATTCTCGGCCTACCGAGCGGCGCGCGACGACGAGGCGCGAAGAGCCGCGCACGCGCGGGTGCGGGCGGACGTGGGAAAGCACGTCAAGGACATCGCCGAGCGCTATCTTGTGCCCGGCGAGACGCAGGACATCGCCTTGATGTTCGTGCCGTCGGAAGCGATCTATTCCGATCTCGTCGAGCATTTCGACGAATTGGTGCAGAAAGCCCATCGCGCCCGGGTCGTCATCGTCTCGCCGACGCTCATGATGATGGCGATCAGCGTCGCCCAGGGGATCCTGCGCGACGCGCGGATGCGCGACGAAGCGCACGAGATCCAGGCCGAAGTCGGAAAGCTCCTGAACGACGTCCGCCTCGTCGTCGAGCGGGCCGGGAAGCTCGAAGCGCATTTCCGCCAGGCGCAGGAGGATCTCGCCGGCGTCGGCGCCGCGAGCGCAAGGATCGCGCGCCGGGCCGAGCGGATCGAGGCGATGGATTTCGCCGACGGCGATCGGGCCGGGGCGCGGGACCTCTTGAGCCTTGCGCGGCAGGCGGAATAGAGGTGGGAGGCCGCCGCCGCAACTTGTCATTCCCGCGCAGTCGGGAATCCAGACTTGCCTCCGAGCCGGCGAGCTGGATGCCCGCATTCGCGGGCATGACAGGCAATTGGCGGAGCGCCAAAAGGAGGACCGCCAATGGACCATCGAGGGGAGATTCTGGAGCCGCTTGTCATCGAGGAGAAGGATGCGCCTCAGAGCGGCTGGGACAATTCGGCGCGCGGTCGGCTTCGCTTTCGCACGCTCTTTTCGCAAGGATTGACCGAGACCGCCGGTATGACCTGCGGCGTGACCGAACTTGGGTCCGGCGACTGGCTCGGGCTGCATCGGCACGCGCCGCCCGAAGTCTATTACGTCTTCGCCGGCGCCGGGATCGTGAGCCTCGAAGGGCGCGAGATTGCGGTGAGCACCGGGAGCGCGGTGTTCATTCCCGGCATGGCCGAACATGGAATCCGCCAGACCGGAACCGAAACACTACGCCTCTTCTACGCCTTCCCAGTCAACTCGTTCGACAGCGTGGATTATCTGTTTTCCGCGGCGCCGTTGTAGGGCGGGGTCGCTGACCCCGCCCTACGCGTTTTTCCCTCGCGCTTGCCATCGCCGCCGCGTCGGGATAGCGGTCCCGACCCGACCGAGGAGCCGGCAGGCGTAGCCCATGTCCATGTCTTTCATCCCTTACGGGGCCGCGCCTGGCCGCGAATGCGGCAGCTGCACCATGTGCTGCAAGCTCTATACCCTCCCCGAGATCAACAAGCCGGCAGGCGTCTGGTGCCAGTACTGCAAGCCCGGCAAGGGATGCACGATCCACGACAATCTGCCCGGTCAATGCCGCGACTTCTTCTGCCTGTGGATGACGGATGGGGCCATGCCGGACGAATGGCGGCCGGACCGGGCCCGGTTCGTATTGACGGTCTACCCGACGAACGGCTTCGTCTACGGTCAGGTCGATCTTGGCTCGCCCGGCGCGTGGCGGCGACCGCCTTACTATGATCGGTTGCGCACAATGGCGAAGACGCTGCTCGATCAGCGTCGCCATCTCCTCATGTTCCTCGGCGACCAAGCGACGCTGGTCCTGCCCGACGAGGACGTGCCCCTCGGCAAGATGACGGCTGAGGACAATTTCCGCATCGAGCCGGTCTTCGGCCCCAAGGGTCCGACCTGGCGGGCGACGAAGGTCTGATGGGATCCCGTGCGTCGTCCCGGACGAGAACTCCCATCGTCGGGCGGCGCTTCGGCGCGCCACTGGACCCGAGCGGCGGGGGCCGCTAATTTGGCTCGCCAAATCAGGGAGTCCTCGGCGGAATGATTGGGCGTCTTCTTTTTGGGTTTGGCGTCGTCGTCGCCTTTTCCGCGCCCGCGCTCGCCGGACTGGCGATGACCGGCGGCCCAGTCGCGATGCGCGCCGCGCCGTCGGAGAAGGCGCAGATCGTCCAGCGCATCCCGGCGAGCGCCGAGATCGAGATGTTTAAATGCGTCCGCGGCTGGTGTCGCACGTGGTGGCGAGGTCGTTTCGGCTACATTCCGGCCGACGCGGTGGTTCTCGGCCCGCCGCCGGCGACCTTGCCTGGGGATGAGCTGCCTCCGCCGGTCGTCTACGCGCTACCGACCTACGTGACGCCCCCAGTATGGCGATGGGACGGCCCTTATGTCGGGGGCAACTTCGGCTTCGGTTCCGGCGGCTGGTAGCGCGGCCCCCCGTTGGCGCGAGCCCACCCCTACCGATGCGCGCCTCCCGGCCCTATATGGCGGGTTGACCCCTCTAAGAGCTGGAGACCAACCGCGTGACCACGCGCCACGAGCCGGACAAAATCCCCGTCACCGTCCTCACCGGCTATCTCGGCGCCGGCAAGACGACGCTGCTCAACCGGATTCTGAGCGAGCCGCACGGCAAACGCTACGCGGTCGTCGTCAATGAATTCGGCGAGATCGGGATCGACAACGAGCTTGTCGTCGGCGCCGACGAGGAAGTGTTCGAGATGAACAACGGCTGCATCTGCTGCACGGTGCGCGGCGACCTCATCCGGATCATCGAGGGCTTGATGAAGCGCAAGGGCCGGTTCGACGCGATCATCGTCGAGACGACCGGCCTCGCCGATCCCGCGCCGGTGGCGCAGACCTTTTTCGTCGACGAGGACGTGCGCGAGGCGGCGCGCCTCGACGCGGTGGTGACGGTGGCCGACGCCAAATGGCTCGCCCAGCGCCTGCGCGACGCGCCCGAGGCCAAGAACCAGATCGCCTTCGCCGACGTCATCATCATCAACAAGATCGACCTCGTCAGCGCCGCCGAACTGCGAGAGGTCGAGGCGCGCATCCGCGCCATCAACCCGTACGCTTTGCTCCATCGGGCGAAGAACTGCGACGTTCCGATCGCCGAAGTGCTCGAGCGCCGCGCCTTCGATCTCGACCGCATCCTCGACATCGAGCCCGATTTCCTCGTCGCCGAGGACCACGACCACGACCACGACCACGATCATGGCGACGGCCATCATCATCACGGCCTCAAGCACTATCACGACGAGGACATGCAGTCGGTCGCGGTGAGGCTCGAGGGAGACGTCGATCCGGCCAAGTTCATGCCCTGGATCAACCAAGTCACGCAGGAGCAAGGCCCCAACATCCTGCGCTGCAAGGGTATCGTAGCGATGAAGGGCGACCCGAAGCGCTTCGTATTCCAGGGCGTCCACATGATGCTCGACGGCGATTCGCAGCGCGAATGGAAGCCGGACGAGAAGCGGGAGTCGAAGGTCGTGTTCATCGGCCGCGACCTCGCGGAGGAGGATATCCGCAGCGGATTCCTGGCCTGCGCGGCGTGAACGGTCTTCGGTTCGCATGACCGACGGCAGGGCGACCGCTTCCCTCACTCAATATGCCCGGCAGTTCGAGGCGGGCGCGCACGTGGCGGCGGCGACGTTCCTCGACGGCGCGCCAGTGCTCGCTCTGGCCGACGGGGCTCTCCTGATCGGAGAGCCGGAGGACCAGAAGCGCGTCGTCGTCCACCCCGACGCGGCAATCCTGACCGCTATCAGTGACGGCAAGACGCTCATCACCGGCGGCGATGATGGGCGGGTCGTCGCGACGCGGGCCGGCGGCGCCCCGCAGGAGATTGCCGACGAGAAAGGACGGTGGATCGACGCCGTCGCGATGCGCGGCAAGGCCTATGCCTGGAGCGCCGGCAAGCAGGTTCGCGCCCGTGACGAAACGGGAGCGATCAAGAGCTGGAGCGCGCCGACGACGGCTCGGGGCCTCGCCTTCCAGCCCAAGGGCTACCGTCTCGCGGTCACCCATTACAATGGCGCGACACTGTGGTTTCCGAAGGTGGAAGGCGCACCGCAGACGCTGGAGTGGAAGGGGGCGCATCTCGACGCGGCATTCTCTCCCGATGGGCGCTTTCTCGTCACTTCGATGCAGGAAAACGCCCTGCACGGCTGGCAACTCGCCAATTCGCGCAACATGCGGATGACCGGATACCCGGCCAAGACGCGCTCGCTTTCCTGGTCGCACGACGGCGACTGGCTTGCGACCTCGGGCGCCGACGCCGCCGTCGTCTGGCCGTTCAAGGACAAGGACGGCCCGATGGGCAAGGCCCCGCGCGAATGCGGCGTCCGCGAAGCGCGGGTCACGAGGGTGGCGTTCCATCCGAAGGCGCTCGTCGTCGCCATCGGTTACGCCGATGGGGCCGTCCTGTTGTGCCGCCTGGCGGACGCGGCCGAAATTCCGGCGCGCGATCCGGGCGGGGGCGCGGTCAGCGCGCTGAGTTGGGACGCCGCCGGCGCGCGCCTGCTGTTCGGCCTGGGAAGCGGCGCGGCGGGTCTCCTGAACCTACCGGCCTGACGCCGGGGCTTCCGCGCTTGCCAGCGGCGCCGGAAAGGGAGAATCCTCCCGCCGCGAAAGTTGCCGGGAATGCCATGCGCGAGGCCTTTATCGGAGTGGACGTCGGCACCCTCAGCGCCAGGGCCGGCGTTTTCGATTCTGCGGGACGGCTCATCGCCGCCGCACGGCGGCCTATCGCCATTTGGCGCGAACCCGGCGAGATCGTCGAGCAATCGTCCGACGACATCTGGCGGGCGGTGACCTCGGCAGTGCGCGAGGCGGTCGAGGCGTCAGGTCTGCCGCCCGAGGCGATTGCCGGCATGGGCTTCGACGCCACATGCTCGCTGGTCGCGCTCGACGGACGCGGCCGTCCCCTGTCGGTGAGCCCGACCGGAGCACCCGAACGCGACGTGATCGTATGGATGGACCATCGAGCCGCCGCCGACGCCGACCGGATCAACGGCGGTGGACATAAGACCCTGCGCTATGTGGGCGGCAGGATCTCGCCTGAGATGCATGGGCCCAAACTTGCGTGGCTCGCCCGGCGGAAGCCGGAAACGATCGCCGAGGCCGGGCATTTCTTCGACCTCACCGATTTCCTGTCGTACCGGGCGACCGGCTCGCTCACCCGCTCGACATGCACGACGACCTGCAAGTTCGGCTATCTCGGGCATGAAAAACGTTGGCCGGACGAATTCTTCGACAGTGTGGGCCTCGGCTTCCTCAACCACGACCACTACGCCCTCATTGGCGCTCATCCGGCGCCGCCGGGCGCGCCGCTTGGCCGGGGATTGACCGCCGAGTCCGCCGCGGCGATGGCGTTGCGGCCCGGGACTCCGGTCGGCGCAGGGCTGATCGACGCCCACGCGGGCGCCGCGGGCACGCTGGGCGCGCGTGGGGGAGGGCGGCGGGCCAATTCGCGCCGGCGCCTGGCGCTGATCCTCGGTACGTCGTCGAGCTGCATGGCGCTCTCGGATGAACCGCAATTCGTCGATGGCGTGTGGGGACCGCATTTCGCGGCGTTGACGCCCGATCAATGGCTCATAGACGGCGGCCAGTCGGCGTTCGGCGCGGCGATCGATCATCTGTTGCGGCTGCATCCGGCGTTCGCCACGCTATCCGGGCGCGCGGGACCGCCTGCGCTGGCGGCGCTCGAGAAGGACATCGTGGCTCGCGCGGGCGGTCTGTCGCAGGCGGCCTTGATCGCCGAGGGCCTGCATGTCCTGCCTGACTTCATCGGCAGCCGATCGCCTCTGGCGGATCCGGGGGCGCGCGGGGGCGTCATGGGAATGGACCTGCGCGAAGACGCTGCGAGCCTGCAGGAGCTTCATGTCGCCGGCCTCTGTGGTCTCGCCTATGGCCTCAATGACATCGTCGACAAGCTCGAGCGGGCCGGTTACGAGTTCGATACGATCGTCGTCAGCGGCGGCGCGGCGCGGAGCCCGTTGGTTCGCCAGCTCATCGCCGATGTGTGCGGCAAGTCGGTCGAGTTCGCCCGAGACGGCGGAGCCGGTGCTGCTCGGCTCGGCGATGATCGGCGCCGTCGCGGCGGGGACGCAGACGCTTGCGTCGGCGATGGCGTCGATGTCTGAGATCGCGACTCGCGCGGCCCCGGCGGGGGGGGCCATCGCGGCGTTCCATGCGCGAAAACGCCGGGCGCACGAGATCCTGCGCCAGGCCGAGCGGGAGATTCGCCACGCGAACCTGAAGGTCCGCTGGCCGGAGGTCGTCATCTTCGATTGCGACGGCGTGCTTGTGGACAGCGAGGTCATCGCGCTCGCCGCCACCCGGCGCCGGGTCGGCGAGGCCGGCCTTCATTTGACCGACGAGGAGACGCGCGAGCGTTTCCAGGGGCAGCGGCTCGATTCGGTCGTGCGCCGGGTCGAAACCGAACTCGGGGCGCCGCTGCCGAAGGAGTTTCCCGACGATCTTTCGCGCGAGATTCTGGCGACATTCGCGCGCGAGCTCAAGGGGGTCGAAGGCGTGAGGCAGGCGGTTGGGGGCTTGCGGGCTCGCGTTTGCGTCGCCTCTTCGAGCGCGCCCGAGAGGCTGAGATTCGCGCTTCGGGTCACCGGCTATGAGACCCTGTTCGCGCCCAACATTTTTTCTGCCGTCGAGGTGGCCCAGGGAAAACCCAGTCCCGACCTTTTCCTATTCGCAGCGCACGCGATGGGCGCCGCGCCGAAGGACTGCCTGGTGATCGAGGACAGCGTCGCGGGCGTCGCCGCCGCGCGCGCCGCGGGAATGCGGGTTTTCGGGTTCGTCGGCGCCAGTCATTTCTCTCGCCTCGACGAGGGGACTGATTTGACCGCGGCCGGCGCCGAACTCATCTTCGACGACATGGCGCGGCTGCCCGACATCGTGGCTGCGCGGGCGGCGCGAGCGGGCGCGGCGAACACGGATTGACGTCATGGCGCGCAAGTCGGATCACGACGGTCTGAGGCTCGACGAGGCCGCGCGGGCCGGTTGGCTCTACTACGTCGCCGGCAACACGCAAGACGAGATTGCCCGCAAGCTCGGCATTTCACGCCAAGCGGCGCAACGCCTGGTTTCGCTGGCGATCAGCGAGCGGCTGATCAAGGTCAGGCTCGATCATCCGATCGCCCGCTGCATGGAGCTCGCCGCGGCGCTGAAGCTGCGTTACGATTTGAGGTTCTGCGAAGTCGCCCCGACGGATCCGGACTCGATGTCGTCGACGCTCGGAATCGCGCAGGTGGCGGCGGCTGAGTTCGAGCGGTGGCTGAGGAGGCCCGAGCCGGCCGTCATCGGCATTGGCACCGGCCGCACGATGCGTGCCGTCGCCGATCAATTGCCGGCGATGGAATGCCCGCAACACAAGCTCGTGGCGCTCGTCGGCACCGCCAAGATCGACGGTTCGGCCTCTTTCTACGACGTCATCATTCGCGTATCCGACACGGTTCGAGCTCCGCACTACCCAATTCCGCTGCCGGTCATCGCCCGTTCGGTGGAGGAGCGCGAACTGCTCACGAACCTCGCCTCGGTCAGGAGCCTTTTTGACCTCGTCGAGCGCACCGATGTCAGTTTCGTCGGGGTCGGCTCGGTCGGCGATTCGGGGGCTCTGGTGCAGGACGGGATCATCACCCGCCAGGAGGCCGAGACGCTTCGCCATGCCGGCGCAGTCGGAGAGATCACCGGATGGGCCTTTGACTCGGAGGGGAAACTGCTCGCCGTGGGCACGAACCAGCGGGTTGCTTCAGCGCCGCTCAAGCGTGCCGACAATCGGCTGCTGATCGGGGTCGCGATGGGCCCGTCGCGGCGGGCTCCGATACGCGGAGCGCTTGCCGGGCGGCTGATTTCCGGCCTGGTGACCGACGAGGCGACCGCCGAGCATCTTCTGCAGCGTTGACCGGGTTGCAAATTAATCATAGACATCAGAGACTTCGACTGGAACTGCGGCGCTTGTGGAGCGCAGCGACAATTTTGCATTGACTTGCGCGGTCGGATATGGCGAATATTCGCCCGCTCAATTGGCAAATGCCCAACACTTGGCATTGCCTCATCGGAGGAAACGCTATGAAGGTTCACGTGAAGGGCCTGCTGGGGGCGGTCGCGCTAGCGAGCTTCTCGCTTCCCGCCTATGCCGACACGACGCTGACGATCGCCACCGTCAACAACAGCGATATGGTCCGCATGCAGGGGCTGACCGAGGATTTCACCAAGGCCAATCCCGACATCAAGCTCAATTGGGTCACCCTCGAAGAGAACGTGCTGCGCCAGAAGGTGACCACCGACATCGCCACCAAGGGCGGCCAGTTCGACATTTTGACCATCGGCACCTACGAAGTTCCGATCTGGGCGAAAAAGAAATGGCTGGTGTCGCTCGACAAGCTTGGCGCGGACTACGACGTCGACGATCTTCTGCCCGCCATTCGCTCGGGTCTGTCGCTCGACAAGAATCTCTACGCCGCGCCCTTCTACGGCGAGAGCTCGTTCGTGATGTACCGCACCGACCTAATGGATAAGGCCGGGCTCAAGATGCCGGAGAGCCCGACTTGGGACTTCATTAGGCAGGCCGCCGACAAGATGAGCGACAAGGCCGCCGGTGTTTACGGCATTTGCCTGCGCGGCAAGGCCGGCTGGGGCGAGAACATGGCTTTCCTTACCGCCATGTCCAACTCATTCGGAGCGCGCTGGTTCGACGAGAAATGGAACGCCCAGTTCAATACGCCGGAGTGGAAGAAGACGCTCGATTTCTATGTTGCGCTGATGAAGGCCGATGGTCCTCCTGGCGCATCGTCGAACGGCTTCAACGAGAACCTGGCGCTGTTCGGCGACGGCAAGTGCGGCATGTGGATCGACGCGACGGTCGCGGCCGGCTTCGTCACCGATCCGAAGCAATCCAAGGTCTCGGACAAAGTGGGCTTCGCGCTCGCGCCCAACGACGGGCTCGGCAAGAACGCCAACTGGCTCTGGGCATGGTCGCTCGCGGTGCCGGCCGGAACGAGCAAGGCCGAGGCGGCTGAGAAGTTCATTTCATGGGCGACCAGCAAGCACTACACCGAGCTCGTGGCCTCGAAGGTCGGCTGGGCCCAGGTCCCGCCGGGAACGCGCACCTCGCTCTACAAGAATGCGGACTACCTGAAGGCTGCGCCCTGGGCCGAGCTCACGCTCAAGTCGATTGATTCGGCCGATCCGCTGCATCCGACTGTGAAACCGGTTCCCTATACCGGGGTGCAGTTTGTAGCGATCCCTGAGTTCCAGGGCATCGCCACGGACGTTGGCCAGGACTTCTCGGCGGCGCTTGCGGGCACGATGAGCATCGACGACGCGCTCGCCAAGGCCCAGGCCTCGACCGAGTCAGCAATGAAGAAGGCCGGCTACATCAAGTAATCGGGACGGTTTTCGCCTCGCGCGCGTTTTCGCGCGAGGCGGCCTTAGGGACGTTCCTCCCCCTGTCCCCTTTCCGTTCGCGGAAAGGGGACAGGGGGAGGAGTTGAGAACGGAACGAAGAACGCGCATTGGTCTCGCCCGCGCCGTTATCGGAGCCGCGGGACCGGGCGCCACAAGAGCCTTCGTCGGCCAGACAAAAAGGCGATCGGCGCAGGGGAAACGGGGAGAGAGGGCGAAAGGAATGGCGACGCAGCAAACCGCAAGCGCGGGCCGCGCTCTCGTTTCACCATCGGTCATCCTTCTGTTCATTTGGATGATCGTACCCCTGGTGATGACGCTCTATTTCTCGACGTTGCGCTACAGCCTGCTCGATCCGGACAACATCAGCTTTGTGGGGCTGCAGAACTACGCATCATTTCTCTCCGACCCGGATTTCATCGCCGCTCTCATCAACACCCTCGTTCTCGTCGTGTCGGTGCTCGTCATCAGCGTCGGCGGGGGCATTCTGGTCGCTTTGCTGATGGACCAGCCAGTGTTCGGGCTGAATGTGCTCCGGCTCATGGTCATCGCCCCGTTCTTCGTCATGCCGACGGTCAGCGCGCTCGTGTGGAAGAATCTGCTGATGAACCCGGATTCCGGGCTGTTCGCCTGGATCGCCCGATCGTTGGGGTTCGAACCCATCGTCTGGTTCACCAACTGGCCCATGCTGTCGGTCATCATCGTCGTCTCCTGGGAATGGCTGCCGTTCGCGAGCCTTATCCTTCTGACCGCGCTACAGTCGCTCGACGAGGAGCAGAAGGAGGCTGCCTCGCTCGACGGCGCGGGCGCGTTCTCCTATTTCGGCTATATCGTCTTGCCGCATATCGCGCGTGCGATCACCGTAGTTATCCTGATCGAGACGATTTTCCTTCTCAGCGTATTCGCGGAAATCTACGTCACGACCGCCGGCGGCCCAGGCGTCGCCACGACGAACATCCCCTTCCTCGTCTACAAGCAAGCGCTGCTCAACTTCGATGTCGGCAGCGCTTCCGCGGGCGGCATTGTGGCCGTCATTCTCGCCAACATCGTTGCGATCTTTCTGATGCGCATCATCGGCAAGAACTTGGAGGGCTGAACGATGGCCATCAGGAAATCCGCGCGCCAGCGCATCGGGGTCACGATTCTCGCCTGGGTCGTCGCCTTCCTGATCTTCTTCCCGATCCTTTGGACGATCCTGACCAGCTTCAAGAGCGAGCTGGACGCCATCGCCATGCCGCCGAAGTTCCTGTTCTTCAACTGGACGCTGGAAAACTATGCCGAGGTCCAGCAGCGCTCGAACTATCTGAAGTTCGCCTTCAATTCGGTCGTGCTGTCGATCGGCGCCAACCTGGTCGGTCTCCTGATCGCGGTTCCGGCCGCCTGGTCGATGGCCTTTGCGCCCGGCAAGCGCACCAAGGATCTCTTGATGTGGATGCTGTCGACCAAGATGATGCCGGCAGTCGGCGTGCTGGTGCCGATCTACCTTGTGTTCAAGAATCTTGGTCTGCTTGACAGCCTGTTCGGGATCGGCCTCGTGCTGATGCTGATCAATCTGCCGCTCCTGATCTGGATGCTCTACACCTACTTCAAGGAGATCCCGAACGACATCCTCGAGGCGGCGCGGATGGACGGCGCCTCGCTTATGAACGAGATTATCTATGTCCTGACGCCGATGGCGGTGCCGGGCATCGCCTCGACCATGCTGCTCGCAATTATCCTGTCGTGGAACGAGGCGTTCTGGACGCTGAACCTGACGACCTCCAACGCCGCGCCGCTGACTGCATTCATCGCCTCCTACTCGGCTCCGGAAGGGTTCTTCTGGGCGAAGCTCTCGGCGGCCTCGACGCTCGCCATCGCGCCCATTCTCATTCTTGGCTGGTTCTCGCAGAAGCAGCTGGTCCGAGGGCTGACCTTCGGCGCCGTCAAATGATCCCGCAATAAGGAATTGCCGCCATGGGAAGCATTCAACTGAAAGACGTGCGGAAAGCGTTCGGCGCGGTCAGCATCATCAACGGCGTCGATCTCAATATCGAAAACGGCGAGTTCGCTGTGTTCGTCGGACCGTCCGGTTGCGGCAAGTCGACGCTTCTGCGCCTCATCGCCGGTCTCGAGGACGTCACCTCCGGACAGGTGCTCATCGACGCCAAGGACATGACGAATGTCGGTCCGGCGCAGCGCGGGCTTGCGATGGTGTTTCAGTCCTACGCGCTCTACCCGCATATGAGCGTGCGCGGCAACATCGCCTTCGCGCTCAAGATGGCCGGGCAGGGCGCCGACGTCATCGACCAGAAGGTGCGCAAGGCGGCGGCGACGCTGAACCTGACCGACTATCTCGACCGCAAGCCGCGTCAGCTTTCCGGCGGCCAGCGCCAGCGCGTCGCCATTGGGCGGGCGATCGTCCGCGAGCCGAAGGCCTTCCTGTTCGACGAGCCGCTCTCCAATCTTGACGCCGCGCTCAGGGTGCAGATGCGAGTCGAGATCGGCGAGCTTCACGAGGCCCTCAAGACCACGATGATCTACGTCACCCACGACCAGGTCGAGGCGATGACCATGGCCGACAAGATCGTCGTGCTCGACCGCGGCTCGGTCGCGCAGGTCGGCTCGCCGCTCGAGCTCTACAACAAGCCGAACGGCCTCTTCGTCGCCGGCTTCATCGGCTCGCCGACCATGAACCTGATCAGGGGCGCGTCGGCGGCCAAGCGGAGCGCGGAGACCATCGGCATCCGGCCCGAGCATGCCGACATTTCGACCACCGCCGGCGAATGGCCGGCCAAGGTGCGCCTCGCCGAGCACCTCGGCTCCGACACCTTCGTCCATGCGGAGGCCGACGGCATCGGACCGCTCACCCTGCGGCTCGAGGGCGAGGCGCCGCTGACGCCGGGCCAGGCCATTTATGTCACCCCGCGCGAAGCGCACCTGCATCGTTTCGACAAGGACGGCAGGAGGATGGGCTGATAGCGGACGAGCCGCCGCGCGACGGGCTCGAATCCCGACACGGAGCGCCGAAAAAGCTCGACTTCAGTCCCGTCTGGCATTCATCGGTGGATACGAATTCATGAGCGTCAAACTCTCCGCCGCCGCACTCACCCACATGCCTCCCGGAATCTCCGTTCCGAAATATCGACGCCCCGATCTCAGCCCCGGCATCGTTCATTTTGGCGTCGGCAACTTTCACCGCGCGCATCAGGCGGTCTATCTCGACGATCTGTTCAACGCCGGCCGAGACCGCGATTGGGCCATCGTCGGCGCGGGGGTGCGCGACCCGGACGTGACGGTGCGCGAGAAGCTCGAGCAGCAGGACTGGCTGACGACCGTCGTCGAGCAGGAGGCGGAGAGCGCCAATGCGCGCGTCACCGGCGCGATGATCGATTTTGTCAGGCCTCATGACGTCGCCGCGAATCTGGACATTCTCGCCAGTCCGCGGATCCGCATCGTCTCGCTGACAGTGACCGAGGGCGGATATTATATCTCGCCGGCGACGCAGACATTCGATTCCGGCCACCCGGACATTGTCGCCGATTCGCGCAACATCGAGGCGCCGAGAACCGTATTCGGACTCATCGTCGCCGGGCTCAAGCGCCGCCGCGTTGCCGGCGTCCCGCCCTTTACGGTGATGTCCTGCGACAATATCCCCGGCAACGGCCACGTCACCGAGAACGCTGTCGCCGGCCTGGCCAAGCTCGCAGATCCCGAGCTCGGAGGTTGGATCCGGACCAACGTCGCTTTCCCCAATTCCATGGTCGACCGCATCACGCCGGCGACGACCGATCGGGAACGCGGCTTTCTCCGCGAAAGATACGGCCTCGAGGACAATTGGCCGGTGTTCTGCGAAGAGTTCCGCCAGTGGGTGGTGGAAGACCGGTTCCCGGCCGGGCGACCGGCGCTGGATGCGGTCGGAGTTACATTCACCTCGGATGTCGCTCCCTATGAACTGATGAAGATTCGCATCCTCAACGGCGGCCATGCTGCGATCGCCTATCCGGCCGGGCTCCTCGACATCCACTTCGTCCACGAGGCGATGGAGGACGCGCAGATCCGCGCCTTCCTCGAAGCGTTGACGAAGCGCGAGATCCAGCCGGTCGTCCCGCCGCCGCCGAATACGAACCTCGACTTGTACCGTACCCTGGTGGCGCGCCGGTTCGCGAATCCGAAAATCGGCGACACGATCCAGCGCTTGTGCTTGGACGGCTCGAACCGTCAGCCGAAGTTCATCCTTCCTTCCGTACGCGATCGCGGGAAAGCGGGCGCGTCCTTCAGCGGCCTTGCGCTCGTGTCGGCGCTGTGGTGCCGCTATTGCTATGGCGAAACCGAGAGCGGTAAGCCGATCGCGCCGAACGACCCGAGCTGGGACCGCCTCCAGAAGGCGGCGAAGCCGGCGCGCAACGATCCGCTCGCCTTCCTGAAATTGCGCGACATCTTCGGCGAGCTGGCCGAAAGTCCGGCCTACGTCAACGCGTTTTCCAACGCCCTGGCTTCGCTGTGGGCGCGCGGAGTCCGGTCGACATTGGCCGACTATCTGTCGAACAAGCAATGAGCGCCAATGGAACTGGCGGACGGCCCGTCGACGGCGGCAACTGGATGAGTTGACAATTCGTCGCGGAGACTTTGAGCCCATGTACCTGGATCGCTTCAATCTCAACGGCCGTGTCGCGGTCGTAACAGGCGGCGGCCAGGGCGTCGGCCTCGCCTGCGTCGAGGCGCTGTCGGAGGCCGGCGCTCACGTCTATATCGCCGACCGCAATCCCAAGGCGGCCGCCGAGGGTCAGGCGGCGATGAAAGCCAAGGGCTACGCCGCGGACGTCATCGAGATGGAGGTCACGGACTCGAAGCAGGTCGATGCGGCCGCCGCGCGGGTGATTGACGAGAAAGGCCGGATCGACATCCTGGTCTGCAACGCCGGCATCGCGCGCTCGGAGACTGCGGCGGAAGACGTGGCCGACGAGCACTGGCTCAATGTCATCGACGTCAACCTCAATGGCCTGTTTTGGTGCTGTCGCGCGTTCGGCCGGCACATGTTGGCGGCGGGGCGCGGCTCAATCGTCAACATCGGCTCGATGTCGGGCGTCATCGTCAACAAGCCTCAGCCACAAGCCTATTACAACGCCTCCAAGGCCGCCGTGCACCATCTGACAAAGTCGCTCGCCGCCGAATGGGGCGCGCGCGGCGTGCGCGTCAACGCCGTCGCGCCGACCTACATCAATACGCCGCTCACCGCCATCGCCAGGACCAACAAGCCGATGTTCGACGCCTGGATCGACGGCACCCCGATGGCGCGCATCGGCGAGCCGGACGAGATCGCGGCCGTGGTCATGTTTCTTGCTTCGGACGCCGCCAGCCTGATGACCGGCTCGATCGTGCTGGCTGACGGCGGCTATAGCTGCTGGTGAGAGCTGGCGGCGTCGGTAGGCAGGGGCGCATCATGGATCTCGGGCTCAAGGGTAAGGTCGCTGTCGTCACCGGCGGCAGCGTCGGAATCGACCTCGCGATCGCCGAGGGCCTCGCCGCGGAGGGCGTCGATGTCGTGATCGCGGCGCGCGGCGTGGAGCGAGTCCGCGCGGTGGCCGGCCGCATCGCCAAAGCTTTCGGCGTCCGCGCCGAAGGCGTCGCCTGCGACGTCGCATCTCGCGAGGGGACGGACGATCTCCTGGCCGACGTCCAGCGATTTTTCGGCGGCGCCGACATTCTCATCAATAACGCCGGCGCCGGCAGCAATGAGACGGTGTTAAGCGCGCCGGACGAGAAATGGCAGGCCTACTGGGACCTGCACGTGATGGCGGTGGTCAGGCTTGCGCGCGGGCTCGCCCCGATGATGAAGAGGCGCGGCGGCGGCGTCATCCTGCACAACGCCTCGATCTGCGCCGCCCAGCCGCTGTGGTACGAGCCGATCTACAACGTGACCAAGGCGGCGCTGATGATGTTCTCAAAAACGCTGTCTACCGAACTCATCGGCGACAACATCCGAGTGGATTGCGTCAACCCCGGTCTCATCCTGACGCCGGACTGGATCAAGACCGCGAAGCAACTGACCGCAGACAAAGGCGGCGACTGGCAGGCCTATCTCGACAATGTCGCGCGCGAGCACGCGCCGATCAAACGCTTCGCCACGCCGCAGGAACTGGCCAACTTCTTCGTCTTCCTATGCTCGGAACGGGCAAGCTATTCAGTCGGTTCGACCTATTACGTTGACGGCGGCATGTTGAAGTCGGTCTGAGCCATTCAACCGAATTCAGTGGAGACTTTCGGCGGCGCGGTCCGCTCGACGTTCGGCGGGGGCGTCCATAAGCCGGATCAGGTTGGTGACGCCGACAACTCCGGGGACGCTTCGAGCGTCGAACTCGGCGCAAGTCCTCTGATAGGGGAGGTCCACCGTTCCAGAAACGGTGACCCATCCATTCTCAATATCGACTCTCACTTGATGCCGAGGGACCCGCAAGTCCCAATAGAGGGCGTTCAATACGCCCGCGCGCACGTCTTCGCTGTGCCGGTACATTCTTGCCTCCTCCCGCGCCGTTGTGCTTTCCACTGTTCGCGCGCGGGCCTCCCGATCTGGCTGACACGAGAGTCGCCGCTGCGCCTTGACGCTCATTAAAACCTTAGCGTGTCAGTTGAGCGGAATTTTGGCGCATTGCTCGTGTCGGGAGCCGGCGGGCCGCATTCAGCGACTCTGCGCCAGATCAGATCTGCGGGCGCGGCTCGGATTCGGCTTCGCTGAACATCGTTTCCTCGACGTTCATCGCGTTGCCGCGCCAGACGATGGCGTGGCCGGTCCAGGCCTTGGCGAACACCAGCGGCAGCAGGAAGTCGCGCGCGATCCATGCGAGCGGCATTCGCCAGGTGAGCGGCCAGCCCGCGATCACGGCGAGGATCGCTTCGGCGCCGTACCAAAAGGCGGCCATCGCGGCGACGCTGGAGACGATGTTCACTCCGAATTGCGGCGCTGCGACGCCGGCCGCAGCGAGCGTGAACAGGCTCGTGGTCAAAATCTCGGGCAGGAAGAAGAGCGGAAACGTAGCCCGCCGCAGTCGCGCCCAGCGAACCTGCCGCGACCAGACGTCCTTCAGGCGCCGCCGGCCGAGCGGCTGCTGGAACGGCTGGTCGACGAGGTGGGCGTTAAGTCCCTGAGCGTTGACGAGCTTGGTCGCCGCCGCGTCTTCGGCGATCTCGGCCCCCAAAGCCTCAATGCCTCCGCCCGCTTCCATGATTTCGCGACGCCACAGCATCGTCTTGCCCTGGGCGAAGCCATAGCCGGATGAATCGCCGGCATACTGCCAGCGCGCCTCGTAGGTATTGAGAAAGGCGCACTCAATCTCGGCGGCGAAAAACTCGGGACGCGCGCCGATCGGCGGGGCGCAGACAATTCCGGTGTCGGAGCCCCAGCGCGCGAGCAAACGCTGAATGTAGTCGCTCGGCATGAGGACGTTGGAATCGGCGATGATCACCCAATCGTGGCGCGCCGCCTTCCACCCCTTGACAACATTGTTGAGCTTGGGATTGGCGCTGACCCGGTCATCGCCGATGAGCAGACGGGCCGGACGATGCGGGTTGGCGTCGATGGCGCCGCGCACCAGGGGAGCGATCGGGTCGTCGGCGCTGGCGAGGCAGAAGACGATCTCGTAGATCGGGTAGTCGAGCGCGAAGATCGACCGCAGCGTGTCGCGCGAAAACGTCTCGACGCCGCATAGGGGCTGCACGATCGTCACCGCTGGGGCGTTTTTTGGCGCGGACGTCCGGCCCGGCCGCCACCGGCACCGGCTGGTCGCGAGCGCGACGCTCAGCCCATGAATCCCCGCGCTGGTAGCGCAAATCCCCGCCGCCAGGGCGCTGATGGTCATGGGTCCAGACTACTCGAATCACTAGGCCTTGTCACACCATATTGCCGGGCCGGCGCGACGCTTCTATGAAGGCGAAATGGCCTCCCCCCCGGTCGTCCGTTTTGCGCCATCCCCGACCGGCCGCATCCACATCGGCAACACCCGCACGGCGCTGCTTAACTGGCTGTTCGCCAAGCGCCGCGACGGGACGTTCATCCTGCGCTTCGATGACACGGATCTCGAGCGTTCGAAGCGGGAATACGCCGACGCGATCGAAGCCGATTTGAAGTGGCTTGGAATTGAGCCGGACCTGGTGCGCCGCCAATCGGAGCGGATGGCTGCCTACGACGAAGCAGCCGGAAGGCTCAAAACCCTCGGCCGCCTCTATCCGGCCTATGAGACCGCCGACGAGCTCGACCGACGCCGCAAGCGGCAGCAGGCGCTCGGCCGGCCGCCGATCTATGACCGCGCCGCCTTGCGCCTGTCGGAAGCCGAGCGTGCGGCGCTCGAAGCGTCGGGCCGCAAGCGGCATTGGCGTTTCCAGCTCGAACCGACCATCGTGCGTTGGGACGATGTGGTCCGGGGCGAGAGCCATATCGACTGCGCGTCGCTGTCCGATCCGGTCCTTCGCCGTGAGGATGGGACCTACCTCTACACGCTGCCCTCGGTAGTCGACGACATCGACTTCGGCGTCACCCATGTCATCCGCGGCGAGGATCACGTCACCAACACGGCGGTGCAGATTCAGATTTTCGAGACCCTCGCCGGCGCTGCGCCCCGCTTCGGCCATCACAATCTCTTGACCGATGCCGGCGGCGGGGGGCTTTCGAAGCGCGCCGGCGCGCTGTCGATCGCCTCGCTGCGCGAGAAGGGCATCGAGCCGCTCGCTGTCGCGGCGCTCGCGGTCCTGGTCGGCTCTGCCGAGGCGGTGCGTCCGGTCGATTCGCTCGACGAACTGGCGGGCCTCGTCGATCCATCGCATCTTTCTCATGGGGCGGCGCGCTTCGACGAAGCTGAGCTTGAAGCGCTTTCGGCGCGCACGCTGCATCGCATGCCCTATGCGGCGGTCGCCGATCGGCTGTCCGCGCTGGGCGTCGCCGGACCCCAGGCCGAAGCGCTTTGGCTCGCCGTTCGCGGCAACCTCACGCGTTTCGACGACGCGACGATATGGCGGGAAGTCGTCGACGGCGAGGTCGCCCCGATCGTCGAGGATGCCGATTTTCTCAAGCTCGCCGCCTCATGCGCGCCCGACGGCCCATGGGATCAGTCGACCTGGGGCGCATGGACGGCGCGGCTCAGAGAGCTTACCGGCCGCAAGGGCCGGGCGCTGTTTCACCCATTGCGCCTGGCGTTGACGGGCCGCGAGGCGGGGCCGGAACTCGCGACTCTCCTGCCGCTGATGGGCCGCGCTAGAGCGCTGGCCCGACTATCCGGACAGTCCGTTTGACCCCGTCCGGTCCGGTGACTTCCACCGTACGCCCCTGATTCACGGTGAAGCTCTTTGCGCCCTGGACGTCGTCGCCGGCGATGCCCGACGCTTCGCGGCTGACCGTCGCGGTCTCGGCGCTGAGTTTGGTGTCCGTTCCGTTGATGTCGAGGACGGGCGCGTTCGCTGCGTCGCCAGGGGGCGTCGCACCAGGCGCGGCCCCCGGCCCGGCGACGACTGCCGCGCCGGGCGCGCCGGGCTTTGCCTTCGGATCCACTGCCGGCTTGGCCTTCGGGTCAATGATCGGGCGGGCCATTTCGGCCGATTTCTCCGGCGTCACGATGATGTCGTGCTTCTCGTGGCCGTACCTCGCCTCGGCGTCGGCGAGGGCCTCCGCCCAGCTCTCTCCCTTGCGCCGGCAAGAGCAGCCCGGGTCGTAACTTTGCTCGAATTTCCCGGCGTTCGACAAATTGGCGTAAGGCTCGCCGGACGCCGACTCGGCCTCGTCGATCGTTCCGCCGAACGGAAACGAATAAAGCGCTACGTCGGCGTTGGGGCACAAGGCCCTGCAGACTTCCTCCAGGCTGTCGGCGCGGCTCCCGGCGCCGGAATAGGAAACCGGAAAGAAGCTGCCGTCACAAGTGCGCACGCAAACCGCGTAGGAGCCGGCATGCGCCACCACGCCGCTCCTGTCGGCGGGCTGCCCGGACTCGGTGGTGCGGTCAGCCGGCCCGTGATCGAGCGGCTCGAATCTGGCGTCCATCTGCGGCTGCTGCTGCTGCAGGGGCGCCGCAAGCCTCGCGACCCCGCCGAACAACGCCTCGAGGAAGTTGGTCGGCCGCGGTTGCGCATTCACGCATTCTGCGTTGTAGCGGGCGATGAGATCGCCGGCGCCCCCGCCCCCGCGCGCCTCCAAATCGGCGAGATTGGCTTGCATCCGCGCGATCTGGCCGTTGACCTCGCCGCACTGCGCCGGGGGATTCGAGCCGAAAAACAGGAACTTGCGATTCTCGCAGCCGAGCGAACGCGCAAAGCCCTCGGTGCGCGCCAGCTCGGCGCGCTGCCGCTCGGCGGCGGCCTGCGCGCCGCTCGAACCGTGGCGCGAGGCGATCGCCTGCTGCAGGCGCCCGCATTCGGCGCTGTTCTGCGCCAGCGCGCCGCCGGAGCCGAAAGCGGCGATCGACGCCGCCAGCGCGGCGAAAGCGCCGGCCGACGCCAGAAACCTGCCGCCTCGGAGCGCGCTTCCCATGCCAGTCATCGCCGCCTTCATCGCATGAACCGCTCAATCCCCGGCGCCGAGGCCGAATCTACGGGGGTTAAAGACCGGCATCGCGGCGCGAACAAGGCGCGCGCATCCGGTCCCGCGCCGGGCGCTTCATACGTAATTTTGCCGGCAGGCGCCAGCCCGCGGCCGCGGCGGCGCTGCGCTTATGGCTTCGCCCGGCCGGGTCGGGCATAATCGGCCGATGGCCGAAGCGGACGCGCGCGCAACCAATGCGCCGGAGATTACCGTCAGCGAACTCGCGGGCGCGCTCAAGCGCGCCATCGAGGATCGGTTCGGCTACGTGCGGGTCAGGGGCGAGATTTCCGGCTTCCGCGGCCCCCATTCGTCCGGCCACGCCTATTTCAGCCTCAAGGACGCCAATGCGCGCCTCGACGCCGTCATCTGGCGCACCGCCCTCCAGCGCATGAGGCTCAAGCCCCAGGAGGGGCTCGAGGTCGTCGCGATCGGCAAGCTCACCACCTTCCCGGGCAAATCGAGCTACCAGATCGTGATCGAGGCGCTCGAGCTTGCCGGGGTCGGCGCGCTGATGGCGCTGCTCGAGGCGCGGCGGAGGAAACTCGCCGAGGAGGGGCTGTTCGACGCCGCGCGCAAGCGCAAGGTTCCGTTCTTGCCCAAGGTCGTCGGCGTGGTGACCTCGCCGACCGGCGCCGTCATTCGCGACATCCTGCACCGTCTCGCCGACCGGTTCCCCGTCCGGGTCGTCATCTGGCCGGTCAGGGTGCAGGGAGATACCTCCGCGGCCGAGGTCGCGGCGGCGATCGACGGCTTCAACGCGCTTGCCGCGGACGGACGCGCGCTGCGGCCCGACGTGCTGATCGTCGCCCGCGGCGGCGGCTCGCTCGAGGACCTGATGAGCTTCAACGAAGAGGCGGTGGTGCGCGCCGTCGCCCGCAGCTCGATTCCGCTCATCGCCGCAGTCGGCCACGAGACCGACTGGACCCTGATCGACCACGCGGCGGACCTGCGCGCGCCGACGCCGACCGCGGCGGCCGAATTCGCCGTGCCGGTGCGCGCCGAGCTCCTCGCCGCGATCGCCGATCTCGCCGCCCGCGGCCGCGGCGCGATCCTGCGCTTCGGCCGCCGCCTTCGCGCCGATTTCAGGGCGCTCTCCCGGGCGCTGCCGGGTGGCGAGGCGATCGTCGCTCAGCCGCGCCAGCGCTTCGATCGCGCCCAGGAGACGCTGGCCGCGCGGGTGCGCGCGGGCGTCGACCAGCGCGCGCTCAGGACGGCGGGATTGGCCCGGCGCCTCGCCCGCCATTCGCCGCGCGCCCATCTCGCCCGGCAGCGCGAACGCCTCAGGGGACTCGCCGGGCGTCTCGTGCGGGTGCGGCCGCTCCTGATTGAACGGCTGCGGCGGGCGGCGGACGCCGCCGGGCGGTCGTTCGCGCGCGAGGCGGCGCTCATCTCCAGGAGGCGCGGCGAGCGGGTGGAAGCGGTCGAGCGGCTTCAAGCCCGCATGGCGCGCGCCTATGGCGAACGCCTCCAGAGCAGACGGGCCCAGCTTGTCTCCGCCGGGCAATTGCTCGGCGCGATGAGCTATCGCGGCGTCTTGTCGCGCGGCTTCGCTCTCGTGCGGGACGAGGCGCAAAGACCGCTCAGGCGCGCGGCCGAGGTCCGCCAGACCCAGCGCATCGAGATCGAATTCGCCGACGGAAAGCTTGGCGCGGTAGCCGGCGGGCGCGTCGGCCCGCCGCTCACCCCGCCCGGGCTCCCGCCCCGCCGGCGCGCAAGACCGGACAAGGACGAAGGGCAGGGGACACTGTTCTGATCCTCGCCGCAGCGTCGGGGGCGCGCGCCCCCGAATCGAGCGTAAACCGCCTGCTACGGGAGTGACCGCTTCGGGTCGCCATGCGAAGGCCCGGCTTTGGCGAGGTCGCGCCCAACAGCGGTCGTTCTCCGTAGTCTTGCGAACCGAACGGGCGGTCGTTCCCGTTCCAGATGCTACTGGTGTGCGAGATACATCTTCATTTTCGCCGCCATGTCTTCGACGGCCTCGCCGGTCACATCGACCAGGGCCTTCTTCACCGTCCCGGTGAAGGCGAACGGCGGCTTGTAGTCGGTCATGACCGGCGCGCCGGCGTCGGAGCCGACGCAGACGCCCGCCGACAGGCCCAGCGACAGCGGGATGGTCACGGGCAGATCGCCATTGCCGACCGGCGCGCCGTCGACGAGCAAGGTTATCGAGGCAGGCACGCCCTTGCCCTTGGCGATATCCGCCTTGCCGGTCGGCGTGAACTCGAAGCTGAAAATGTGGTCGCCCTCGGGGATGGCTGTGTCGGCCTGCACCTTGAAGCGCTGGTCGGCGACATAGTTGTAGCCGTAGGTGAGCTTCCCGCCCTGGACATAAAACGAGAAGCCGCCGTCAACGCCGCCCATCGAGAACAGGACGCCCTCGGCGCCGCCCTTCGGCACGTTCGCGTGGACGGACACCGAATGCGGGACGTTCACCAGACGGGGCGCGGCGTTGCTGGGCACCTGCTGGGTGCCCGCATAGTAGATGTACTTCTTGCGGCCGACGGCTATTTCCGGGCGCTCCTCGGCGAGGCGCTGAACGCCGCGGCTATCGATCGGCAAAACGTCGTACTTGCCGGCTTCGACGTACCACATGCCGATCATCGCGATCAGCCGGTCGCGCTCCTTGTCGGCGAGATTGTTGGTCTCGGCGAAATCCTCGTTGAGGTTGTAAAGCTCCCATCCCTTGGCGTCGAGTTCGATGAGCTTGTTGTAGTCGATGGGAGCGCCGAACGTGAGGCCCGATTCGGTGAACGATTGGCCGGGCCAAGGGCACACGGCCCGCCAGCCGTCGTGATAGAGCGAGCGATGCCCGAACATCTCGAAATACTGGGTGACATGCAGCGACGCGGCCTTGGCGTCGTCGAATGACGATTTCAGGCTGAAGCCTTGCAGGGGAGATTGGGTCACTCCACGGATTTGCGTCGGCGGGTCGATGCCCAAGGCGTCCAGCACCGTCGGAACCAGGTCGATCGCGTGGCAATATTGCGTGCGGATCTCGCCCTTGGCCTTGATGCCCTTCGGCCACACGAGGATGAAGGGGTCGGAAGTCCCCCCGCGATAAGTCTCGCGCTTCCATCGGCGAAACGGGGTGTTGCCGGCGTGCGTCCAGCCCCATGCGTAGTGGTTGAAATATTTCGGGCCGCCGAGGTCGTCGATCGCCGCGAGGTTCTGCTTGAGATCGTCGGGGACGTTGTTGAAGAACTTGCCTTCGTTGACCGAGCCGGTCGGTCCGCCCTCGGCGCTCGCGCCGTTGTCCGAAACGGCCATGATCAGGGTATTGTCGTACTCGCCTATTTCCTTGAGGAAAGCGATTAGCTCGCCGATGTGGTGATCCGTGTGCTCGAGAAAGCCGGCGAACACCTCCATCATTCGCGCATAGAGGCGGCGCTCGTCGGCCGAGAGCTTGCCCCAGTCCTGCACGTCCGGGTCGTGCCGAGAGAGCTTGGTGTTCGCGGGCACGATGCCGAGTTCCTTCTGCCTGGCGAACACCTGCTCGCGATAGGCGTCCCAGCCGGCGTCGAACTTGCCCTTGTACTTGTCGGCCCATTCCTTCGGCACGTGATGCGGCGCGTGCATCGCGCCGGTGCAGAAGTACATGAAGAACGGCTTGTCCGGCGCGACCTGCTTCGAATCGGCGATCATCGCCTTCGCCTTGCTGACCAAATCCGGCGTCAGGTGATAGCCCTCTTCCGGCGTCTTGTCGGGTTCGGTCTGGCTGTTGTCGCGCACCAGCTCCGGGTAGTACTGGTGCGTGTCGCCGCCCATGAAGCCGTAGAAGCGCTCGAATCCGCGGCCCAGCGGCCAGCGATCGTACGGGCCGGCCGCCGAGGTCTGCTCGGCGGGGGTGAGATGCCACTTGCCGAGCGCATAGGTGTTGTAGCCGTTCTGCAGCAGGATTTCGGAGAGCATCCCGTTCTCGAACGGAATGTTGCCGTTGCCGCCGGGATAGCCGGTCGACCCTTCCGTGATGCAGGACATGGCGTTCGAATGATGATTGCGCCCGGTGATGAAGCACGAGCGGGTCGGCGAACAGAGCGCAGTCGTGTGCATGTTGCTGTATCTGAGCCCGTCGGCGGCGAGCGCGTCGAGATTGGGCGTGCTGATCGGACTGCCATAGCAGCCGAGCTGGCCAAAGCCGGTGTCGTCGAGGATGATGAACAGCACGTTCGGCGCGCCCTCCCGCGCCCGGTTGGGGGCGGGCCACGCTGGTTTGGACACATCGAAGGTTCGGCCGATTACGCCGGGAAATGCCTGGCCCGACTTGTACTCCTTGAGCGCCATGAGTCCCTCCCGCCGGCGAATCTCGCCGCGCCGCGGATTTCATTACAGCCTGCGCTGCTGGGCGTCACGCGCCAACAAATTCTTTCCGAGAATCAGAAGTCGTGCTATGGTCGCCGTTCATGAGACGCCATCGGCGCGCGCTGCGAGGAGCGGCGGGCGGAGGTGAGCGGGGAGAGCGGATTTTCCGGCCCGGATTTGGGCGCAACCTACTGAAAAGGCTCAATCCGCGGAAGCAAGGTCCCATTTGGATTCTGTTGCGCCCGGCTTTGATTTTGTTGCGCCGGCCTTTGAAATTGTTGCGCCCGGCTTTGAAATTGTTGCGGCCGATTTTGCTATTGTTGCGCGCGCCGGCGCACGCGGGCGTGCGCAACAAACCCCGGCGTACCGGACCGCCGGCTCCGGATGAGCCGGCGCGCGGTTGAGGTTGGCGGCTCCCGCGCCCGCTTTCGACGTCTCGACTTCGAGGAGCCGGCCTTCGAGCCAGGCGGGCAGGAACGCCTCGAGCCAAGCGGCGACGCGGCCGTCGTGCTGGAACCAGCCGCCGAGATGCTCGGGACGGCTCAGCGCGCCGGGCCGGGTCAAGCGCTCGGCGCCGCGATGGGTCCACCGGCACATCATGTGATAGGTGACCTCGGGGTGGAACTGGAGGCCGACCGCGTGGCGGCCGTGGCGAAAGGCCTGACTAGGGAAATTCTCGCCTCCGGAGGCGAGGAGTTCCGCCCCGACGGGCAAATCGAACCCATCGGAATGCCACTGATAGACGGTGCGCGGGAATTTCGCCCCGCACAGCCGCTCGCCCGCTGGCGTCGGCTCGATCGGGTAGTAGCCGATCTCGCTGCGCTTATCCTCGTAGCTGAACACGCGCGCGCCGAGCGCCCGCGCCAGCATCTGGGCGCCGAGGCAGACCCCAAGCGTGGGCTTGCCCTCGGCGAGCGGCGTCTCGAGCCAGTCGATCTCGCGTCTGACCCAGTCGAGCGTGTCGTTGGCGCCCATCGGACCGCCGAACACAATGACGCCGGCGTGATTGGCGAGCGTCTCCGGCAACGGCTCGCCGAGGCTCGGCCGGCGGATGTCGAGCCTGACGTCCATGGCCCTGAGCACCGCGCCGATGCGGGCGGGAGTCGAATGCTCCTGGTGCAGGACGATCAGAACGGTCGGCCGCCGGGCGAGGCTCGCCATGGGCATGATCTCATCAACTCCATCTCGACCAGCGTCCGCCGCCTTGATCGATTCGCAATCGTAAGTAATCAGGCAAGTTCGGCGCCACAAGCTTAACCGAAGGTGAACCCTGGCGGAGGGCGGGCGGGTTCACTTTCGCGGCGACGCGCGCGGCTTGCCTAGCTCCATGAGCGCCGATATACAA
Source organism: uncultured Alphaproteobacteria bacterium (assembly GCA_963765375.1). GTDB lineage: Bacteria > Pseudomonadota > Alphaproteobacteria > Rhizobiales > Beijerinckiaceae > Roseiarcus. The sequence continues at coordinate 645,709 of CAVXVZ010000003.1, forward strand.
TCCTGTTCCCCGCCGCTCCCATCGTCTAGCGGTCCAGGACGTCGCCCTCTCACGGCGAAAACAGGGGTTCGAGTCCCCTTGGGAGCGCCAGCCTTCGCCTAGGGTATTGGAATTCGTCAGAAGACGAGCTTCCCGCCAACGAGGGCGAGCGTGCCCGCCATCAAGGGCCGCAATACGCGTTCCGGCACACGCGAGGCGACATGGCTTCCGATCGCGATGCCCGGTATCGAACCGGACAGCAGAGAGACAAGCAACAGCCAGTCGACCGAGCCCAACCACCAATGACCCGCGCCCGCGAGAAGCGTGAGCGGCACGGCGTGCGCGATGTCGGTGCCGACGATCCGAACCGTCGGCATTTTCGGATAGAGCATCAGCAGAACCGTCACGCCGATGGCGCCCGCGCCGACCGAGGAGATCGAGACCAGCACGCCGAGGACCGCGCCAAGCGTGACGGTGAGCCACGCGATTTCCTTGTCAGACCGTTTGTCTAGGAATGATGTTACCGCGGCCAAGAGCCTGCGGCGAAAGATCAGCGTGACCGCCGTCAGAATCAGGGCAAATCCCAGCGTCGTCGTGATGACCGCGCTGGTTCCTTTGGAGTCCACGCCGAGATGCGACAACGTCAACAGCGAAAGCGCCGCGGCCGGAACGCTGCCCGACGCGAGCCGACGGGCGACGCGCCAGTCGATCGCGTCGTTGAGCCCGTGGACGACGGAACCGCTGATTTTCGTAATGCCTGCGTAGAGGAGATCCGTCCCGACCGCGGTCGCCGGGTGGATGCCGAACAGCAAAACCAAGAGCGGCGTCATCAACGCCCCGCCGCCGACGCCAGTGAAGCCGACCAGCATGCCGACCGCGAAGCCTGAGGCCGTGTAGAGCGGATTGATCAGATAAAGAAAACTCAACGCCATGCGCTCCCTTCACCCTGATTGAACATCGACGCCCATTCATGCCTCGCGCGAAGCGCTCACCCGGCCAGTCTCTTCGCCTCGTGTCCGAACCCGCGCGACACGAAGGGCCGACCGATGAGTTATTCCATAAAATTACTAGACTAAGGCTACGAAAGCAATAGGGCGGAGTTGCTGGACGCCGTCGGAGACCTGCCTTTTGGGCAACGCCTTATCGGCGCGGTGTATCTATCTTCGGCTCGCGGCCCGAGAGAGGCCGCTGTCACATTGCCCGCTGCGCCTGGGGCGTGTAGGGCCTGTAATCGACATCGTAGCCGAAATAGCGAGGGCCGACCAATTCCAGACCCTTTGGACTGCGCCATTGGCTGGAACAGGGATAGGCGAGGGCCACGACGCGAATGCCGTAGCGCATGGCGTCCGCAGTGACCGGCGTCCCCGTCTCGGCTTCGAGCAGGGTGATCATGTCGGGCGTTGTTACGATCGTCCGCCCGTCGAGCTCGGCGATCAGGAATTCATTCTGGAACGCGATGCGCAGCCTGTGGCCGCGATGGTCATCGAGCCCCTCGACGTCGCTCTCGCCCCGCGCAAAGCCGCCGACGGTGCGGCGCAGCACGTCCTTGACGCGGCCGTTGAAAATAATCTCGGCGCCCAGCGCCGCACGGATCGCCTCGACGGGGTCCTGGTGGCGCGCGCGCGCCTCGCGCAGTTTTCGCCCCAGATCGGCGCAGAGCGTCAAAGTGCCGCGCACCACCGCCTCGCGGGCGACCGCGCCGCTCATGGGATAGAAGGCGAGCAGCGCCGAGCCGCCCATGTCCACGGTCGCAGAGCGTGCGAGGCGCTCCGTCCAACGATTGCTGATCGTCTCCAGCACCACCGAATTTCCCTTGTCGTCGCCGAGCACCATCGGCGTCGCCGATACGCCGTGCATACCGAATGTGGTCATTTGCAATTCGGGGAAAGCCCGTCCCATTCCGTCGCCGTCGATCAAGGGCAGACCGGTCGCGGCGGCGGCGGCGAACGGCGTCGTCGAATTGATGCCGCCAGCTTCTCCGCACAGAAGTCCGTCGACCTTGCGCCCCATAAACTTTTCGAGCTTGCGCAACGCGATGACGATCTCCTCGCCCTGCGGCAGCTTCTCCGTCATGACGGTAGGCGCGCCCATCATGCAGACTGGCGCGATCAGCGCGTCATCGGCGAAACCGTCGACATCGACGAGCCGAACCGCACCGTGGCGGCGGATCGCCTCCTGGGCCATGAGTTTGCCGATATACGGATCGCCCCCGCCGCCGGTGCCGAGGATCGCGCCGCCGGTGGCTATGTCGTCGAGATCGGAGACTCCGATCATACGGATGAGCTGCAATTCAGGCATGGCGCACGCGCCTCCGGGTTGATGGAGCCGACGAGGGCAGGGGAGTGAATTCGATATCAGGATAGCCGAACGCCTTGGGGCCGACGACCTCCAGGGCCTCCGGCGTCTTCATCAGGTCGTGAGCGGGAATGCCGATCACGGCAAGCTGCTGGCCGTAGCGCAGCATCTCTGTGGTGATCGGCTCGCCGGTCTCGAGCTCAAGATTCATGATGAGATCCGGGACCACGACCGCCACCCGCCCATCGACGAACAGGATGAGGTTTTCGTTCTGGATTGCGATCCTCGCCTCTGACCCCGAGTGGTCGCCGAGGCCGATCAGCCGTGCTTCGCCGATTGCGAAACCGCCGCGCAGTTCGCGCCGCACATCCGCGATCCTGCCGGTGAAGAAGAGCGTCGCGCCCGTTCTTTCGAGGATGCGTTCGACCACATTTCCGCGCCTGGCGCGCGCATCGAGGATTATTCGCCCAACCTCGATCGCTTGCGTCAATGTGCCGGGCACGGCGAACTGTTTGACATAAGAGCCCGGCATCGGCGTCGTCGCGAAGCCTGCGCCCGCTCCCATGTCTACGGCGATGTGACGGGCAAAACGCTCCAGCCAGTACATGTCGACGACCGTTTTGAATACGACGACATTGCCCTTGTCGTCGGCGATCGCGCCGGGCGATGGATCGAGGCCATAGATGAAGAATGTCGACATCTGCACTTCCGGAAAAGCCCGCCCCATGCCGTCGCCGTCGAGGACGGGTAAGCCCGCGTAAGCCGCAGTGAGCACGGGCTCGATCGAGTTCGAGCCGCCGATCTCAGCCGAAATCAGCGCGGACACGCGCACTCCTGCCGCCGCCTCTACGCCGCGAAGCGCGCGCAGGCATTCCTGGCCCTGTTTGATTTTTTCGATGCCGACGACGGGCGCCCCAATTCCGCCGACCGAGCCGACATAGGCTTCGTCGCCAATCGCCTCGAGCGGCAGGACCTCGGCCTTCGCGCCGCCGCGCAGCAATTCGCGCAGCCGCAGCATGCCGACGTAAGGGTTGCCGCCGCCACCCGTGCCATAAAGAGCCGCGCCGAGCGAAAGCGGCAAGAGGTCGCTTTCGGAAAGCGTATAACCCTCATGCGACATGCAAGTCCCCCACCACCTTGACGTGCACCCGCGTCGCATTGCCCGGGAGATAGGCCAGAGGCACGTCCTCGACGTCAACCACCTCGATCGTGTCGGCGCGAGCGCCGGCCCCGACCGCCGCGGCGCGGGCCTTCTGCTCGGCGTCGCCGATCGCGTCGGCGCGGCTCATCGATGCGAGCGAATAGACCCGATCGATCTCGCCCGAGACCTGGGCGATGGCCGCGCCGACGGCGTTGGCGACCGCAAAGTGATGTGGCTTGATCACCTCGAGATCGCCGATGCTGTCCTTGACGAGGATCGAGCCGCCGCCGACCACGATGACCGGCAAAGGTTCGGGCGACAGGCGCGAGCGTTCGACCGCGGTCTCCAGCATCTCGGCGATCCGCGCCTCGGTCCGCGCGATGAGGCCGGGATCGAGATCAGCGACCTTCTTATGGTCGCCGAGGTACGCGCGTCCGGCGGCAACAATGACGTCGGTGGCGGTCAGCGTCGAACCGCCGAACACAAGCGCTTCCGAAATCAGTTTGTAGCCGACGGAGGTCGGCCCAACCTTGACCCCCGCCGGGCCCTCGACGACGAGCGAACCGCCCCCGAGCCCGAAAGAGAAGACATCGGGCATGCGGAAGTTCGTGCGCACGCCGCCGACCTCGATCGCGACCGTCGCTGGGCGCGGAAAGCCCTTGTGCAGCGAGCCGACATCGGACGTGGTGCCGCCGATGTCGACGACAATCGCTTCGGCGACGCCGGAGAGGAAAGCCGCGCCGCGAATCGAATTGGTCGGTCCGCTGGCGAAAGTGAGCACCGGAAACCGCTCGGCGTAAGCCGCGTCCATTAGCGTCCCGTCATTCTGGGTCAGAAAGAACCTCGCTTTGACGCCGCACGCGTCGAGAGCCGCGCGAAAAGCGTCGACGACCAGCTTCGCAAGATCGCGGAGGCACGCGTTCATGACTGCTGCGTTCTCCCGCTCGAGCAGCCCGATACGGCCGATGTCGCTCGACAGCGTGATGTGAACGCCGGGCAACGCGGCCGCCAAAATCTTGCCGGCGCGCGCCTCGCAGTCGGTGTTGACCGGGCTGAAAACCGAGGCGATCGCCACCGAGCGGACGCCCTTCGATCTGATGTCGGCGGCGATGCCGAGAAGCTCCGACTCGTCGAGCGGCGAAATCTCGCGTCCGTCGAACTCGTGGCCGCCGTGCGCGAGATAGGCATGGCCGCCAATCGCAGCCCTCAAGTCGTCCGGCCAGTCGACCATCGGCGGCAGCGAGGCGGTCGCGGGCAGCCCCAGACGCACCGCGGCGGTCGGCGCGAGATCGCGGCGCTGAACCACCGCGTTGGTGAAATGCGTTGTCCCGATCATCACGACGTCAATCGCCTGCGGCTCAAGACCGGAGGCCGCAAGGACCGACTTCAGCGCGGCGACTACGCCCGACGTCACGTCCGGAGTCGTCGCCGCCTTGACGCCAGCGCGAACGGTCTTGCCGTCCATCGCTACAGCGTCCGTGTTGGTGCCGCCGACATCGATGCCGACCCTGATCATCTCGAATTCTCCTGCGTCGATGTCTGCTTATCCACGGGCGCTCCGGCGCTGCGCCAATTCCGGCCCGAGCAAATGACAGCGGGCGTAGTGCTCCGCGTCAAGCCAGATGACTTCGGGGAATTCCCTTGCGCATGGGCCAAACGCTTGCGGGCAGCGAGTATGGAACGCGCAGCCGGGCGGCTGGTTGGCCGGGGAGGGAATTTCGCCTTCGACGACCGGCTCATTGGGCTTTAGCGCGGCTTCCGCGTCGGAGACCACCGGAACGGCGGCGATCAGGGATCGGGTGTAGGGATGGGCCGGCGCCTCGAACAGGCGCCGGACCGGGCCAACCTCGACGAGACGACCGAGATAAAGAACGCCGACCCGGTTGGCGAAATTGCGCATCAAGCTCAGGTCGTGGGAGATGAAAATGTAGGTAAGGCCGAACGATCGGCCGACATCGTTCAGGAGTTCAATGATCTTCGCCTGCACCGAGACGTCGAGCGCGGAGGTTGGCTCGTCGAGCACGATCAGCTTTGGCTCAGCGGCGAGAGCGCGCGCAATCGCCACCCGCTGCTTCTGCCCGCCCGAAAGCTCATGTGGATAGCGGGTCGAGAAATCCGCCGGCAGCTGCACCATCTCAAGGAGCCTCGCAACGCGCCGATCGATCTCGGCGCGAGAAAGGCGCCGCGCTTCCAAGGGCACGGCGATTGACTGCCCGATCGAACGACGGGGGTTGAGAGAAGACCCCGGGTTCTGAAAGACCATCTGCGCGGTGCGACCGCGGTCGAAACCGCCGGGGCGCCGCGCCAGATTGCGTCCCTCGAACAGGATCGCGCCCGAGGTCGGTTCGGTGAGGCCGAGGATCATGCGCGCAATCGTCGACTTGCCCGAGCCGCTCTCGCCGACGAGGCCGAATGTCTCTCCTTCCGCGAGGCTGAAGCTCACGCCGGTGACTGCGCGAACCTCGCCCTTCGAGCGGCCAAGCAGGCCTCCGCGCAACTCAAACGACTTGCAGAGATCGATGACCTCGATGAGCGGCTTGCTCACGCCGCCGCCTCGTCGAAATGCCAGCACGCTACGCCCTGACCGAGGCCGATCGTTCTATCCTCTGGTGGCAGACCGCATTCCGCGGTCGCCAAAGAACAGCGGGGCGCGAATCGACAACCGGGAGGCGGCGCGGAATAATCGGGCGGCGCGCCGTCGATGCCGCGAAAAGTGGTGTCTCCCGAGAGCTTCGGAACGCATTCGATCAATGCGCGCGTATAGGGGTGGCGAGGCCGCGCAAAGAGTTCGCGGGTCGGGCCGCGCTCCACCACCGAGCCCGCATACATCACGTAAACGTAGTCGGCGGATTCCCGCACGACGCCGAGGTTGTGGGTGATCATCAGCAGCGCGAGGCCGCGATCGTCGACGAGATCTCGCAAGAGCTTGAGGATTTGCGCCTGCGTGGTGACGTCGAGCGCGGTTCCCGGTTCGTCGGCGATCAGCAGGCGCGGCTCGGAGAGCAGCGCCATGGCGATCAGCACCCGCTGCCGCATTCCGCCCGACAGCATGATCGGATAGGAGTTGGCGATCCGCTCCGGATCCGGCATCCGCACCTGCGCCAGGACCTCGCAGACGCGGGCCATTCGGGCCGCCCGACCGCGAGCACGGCCCAGCCGCCGGTCGGCGTATTTGAGAATCGTGGCCATCTGGTCGCCGATGGTGAAAACGGGATTGAGCGACGTCATCGGGTCCTGGAAGACCATCGACATCGCCGTCCCGCGCAGGGCCTCCCGCTCGGTCGGACGCAGGCTCAGGAGATCGCGGCCGTCGAAACAAATCTCGCCGCCGACGATCCGGGCCGGCGGGGTCGGCAGGATCCCCATGATCGCCCGCATCGTCACGCTCTTGCCGCAGCCGGATTCGCCGACCAGCGCGACATGGCGGTGCGCAGGAACGTCGAGCGAGACCTGCCGCAATACCTGCGATCGGCGGCCGTAGGACCAGAAGTCGACGCTGAGGGAGCGAACCGAAAGCAGCGGGTCTGCGCTCACCTGACGCTCTCGACGTCGTAGAGATCGCGCAGGCCGTCTCCGAGCAGATTGAACCCCAGGGCGACGAAGAGAATCGCCGCTCCGGGCAAAAGCGACTCCCACCATCGGTCGGGCAGGAAATCGGCGCCGTTAGCAACCATCGTCCCGAGGTCGGGGGTCGGCGGCTGCACGCCCAGGCCCAGGTAAGAGAGGGCGGCGCCGATCAGGATCACGAAGCCGAAATCGAGCGACGTCTTCACGAGGATCGCCGATGCGCAATTGGGCAATAGCTCGCGGAAGATTATGTGGAAGCGGCTCGCGCCCAGCGTTTGCGCGGCTTCGACGAACTCCTGGTTGCGCAGCGTCCGGGTGATCGAATAGATCAGCCGGGTGTGCCATGTCCACCACAGGGCTGCGATGGCGAGCATCGCGTGGGTCAGGTTGGGCGTCAGCACCGCGGTGATCGCAAGCGCCATGACCAGCGGCGGGATCGCCAGCGCGACGTCGGTCAAGCGCATGATGACGATCTCGGGCCAGCCGCCGAAGTAACCGGCGACGAGCCCGAGCGTCACGCCGACTGGCACGGCGATCCCCAGCACAACCGCCGCCAGCACCAGCGAGACGCGATAGCCGAAGAGGACGCGGGTGAAGATGTCGCGCCCGACATTGTCGGTGCCGAACCAGTATTCGGCCGAAGGCGGTAGATGACGGGCGCGGAAATTGACCATCGCGCCAACGTGATCGGGATGCGGGGCGATCCAAGGGGCGAGGATCGCCGCCGCGATCACGACCACGACAATCATCGATCCGATCAATGCGGTCGGATTGCGGCTGAACCGATGCCAGTTCTGGTAGGCGATCGAGATCCGAACCGGGCCCTGCGGCGCGAGAGCGACGGTCACGCGCGTCCCCCCCGGATGCGCACCCTCGGGTCGACAAAGCCGACAAGCACGTCGATCGCCAGATTGGCGGCGACGAAGAAGACGCCCGAGATCATCACGACGCCCATGACCGCGTTGAGGTCCTTCTGCAGAATGCTGCGCACGCCATAGCTCGCCATGCCGGGCCAGGCGAAGACAAGCTCGACGACAAAGGCGTTGCCGAGCAGCGAAGCAAATTCGAGGCCCAGAATCGTCATCGGCGGCACGAAGGCGGGCCGAAGCATGTACTTGGATACCCGCAGCCAGCCGGGGACGCCGAACGCCCGTCCGGCTTCGACGTAGTCCTGCTTGGCGACGTCGATCATGGAGGAGCGCGTGATCCGCGCGATTTGGCCGACGGTGGCGGCGGAGAGCGCGAGGCTCGGAAGAATGAGGTGTTTAATCGCGTCGAGAAAGCCAGCGGGGTCGCCCTTGAGAAGCGTGTCAATCGTCAGGAGGCCGGTGATATCAGGATGAATCGGCGAATCGGGCGTGAGCCGCCCGGTTGTCGGGAGGGCGTGCAGCACGTAGCCGGCCAGCACCTGCAAGAGAAGCGCAAGCAGAAAGCTCGGCGTCACCGCGCCGAGGATGGCGTAGAGGCGCACGACGTTGTCGATCCACCCATCCTTGTTGGCCGCCGCCACGACGCCGATAGGAACGCCGATCGAAAACGCAATCACGATCGTCGCCAGCACGAGCTCAAAGGTTGCCGCGAAGGTCTCCTTGATATCGTCGTTGACGGGGCGCTTGGTCAAAAAGGACAGGCCGAGATCCCCGCGCGCAAGGCCAACGATGAAATGCTGGTATTGTTCGAGGACCGGTCTATCGAGGCCCATCTTCGCCTTGAGTTCGTCAACCTGTTCCTGGCTGGCGCGCGGCCCCATCGCCATTCGAGCCGGATCCCCCGGCATCACGCGCGCGATGACGAAGATCACGATCGAGAGCCCAAACAGCACGAGCAGCGACCAGAGCGCCCGCCGGATCAGGAAATGGAGAAACTCCAACGCGTGGCTCTCAAGGTTGGAAGGCTTCGAGCGGGCGCCCTGGCAAGGCGCCGCGCCGCTCGGCGAGCGGCGTCAATTGCAGCTCCATTTGTACTTGTGAAACGCGTAGTCGAACGACTGCATCGGCACTGGAATGTAGCCGTCCAGACACTTGTCCATGGCGTGCCGGACAATCTGCGTCTCCAGGAAAGCGTCGACCTGATCGTCGATCAGCGTCTTCTGCAGGTCCTTGTAGATCGTGTTCTGCTCGGCGGCGTCGCCGGTGGCGCGAGCCGCATCGATCATCTTGTCGATCTCGGGGTTCTGCACCCATTCCATCGACGCCCAGGTGCCCGCAGACTTCGAGTCATACTGGGTGTAGAACATCGAATCGGGCGAGGGATAGGTTGGTCCGAAAAAGACTTCGGTTATATTGGGCGTCGTGTCCACCTTCGAGGCGATTTCGGTGACCCGGTTCCAGGGTTCGCCCGAAAGGGTCACCTTGAATCCTATCTGCTCGAGATTGGACTGCATCAGCAGGCCCAGCTCCTCCTCGAACTTGGCCGAAGAGACATAGGTGAGCGAGAGCGGAATGCCGCTCTTGCCCGCATATCCGCTCTTGGCGATCTCCGCTTTGGCCGCCTCGAGATCGAACTTCGGCTGGGGGCTCTCGAGGTGCGCCGCGGCGAAGGTCTGGGGCAGGGGCCCCGTCAGGTCCCCGCCGGGAAGAATTGTATTGTGAATCGTGTCGTAGTCGGTCGCGAGCGCAATTGCCTTGCGGATATGAAGGTCGTCGGTCGGCGCAACCTTGGTGTTGAGCTTGAGGTAGAAGGCGACCGGGGTTACGCCTTTCACGACCTTGAAGCGCGGCATCTTGGCGAGCGCGTCATAGGTGTCGGGCGATTGGTACTGGCTCGACATCGTAAGCTCGCCGGAAGCCGCCATCGACCGCACCGTCGCTTCGTCGTTCGTGATGACAAAACGAACTTCGTCGATCGGGCCTTCTCCCCAGCCGCGGTAATAGTTGGGATCGCGCTCGATCGTCATGCCCGTGCCGCGGTCCCAGCTCTTGAGCATATACGGACCGGCGCTCGCGACATGGGTCGCGAGATAGGTTTGGCCGTCGTCGGCGCCTGCGTTCGCCTTGACGACCTTGGAGTTGATGATGCGAATCGCCGGCACGGTCGCGAGGAATGGCGAGAACGTTTTCGAGAGGGTGAATTTGACGGTCTTGGGATCGATCGCCTCGACGCTGCCCGGCTTCAAGACGCCAGCGAAGAGATTGGCCGGTCCCTGGTTGATTTTGAGGAGGCGTTCGACGGAGTAGACGACATCCTCCGCCTGAACGGGCGAGCCGTCCTGGAATTTCGCATCGGCGCGAAGATGGAAGGTCACGCGGGTCGCGTCGGCCGAAACCTCCCATTTTTCGGCGAGTTCAGGCACAAGAGAGCCTTTCGGGTCAACATTGACCAGGCCGTCGTAGAGGTTGGCCGAAGCCATATAGTCGGTGTAATCGGAGATTTTTGCCGGATCGATGGTGCCGAAGATCTGGACCGTGTTGACAGTTATCGAGTGAGGGGCGGCGAGAGCGGGGGTTAGCGCCAGCATGCTTACGCCCAACGCGAAGGTAGTCGTTAAACGCATTGCGGTAGCTCCGGTGAATATGCTGTAGCGGTTCGGGTCGATTTGCTTTTGTTGCCAGCGCCAGAAGCGACGGAGACGAGACGGTCGTGTGGGAACTCTATCGGATGAAGCGTCGTCGGCGTGATGCCGATGTCGCCTGCTTCTCTCGAGAGGACCATAGCGCTTGGACCGGTCGGACGCATTTCAGTCGATCACGTAAAGTGATCCCGCGCAAGCGGACACTCGTCATTCAAGGCGCGGCGAAGAACCGCGCCAGTCTTGGGGGAAGCCTCAACCGTAGACTGTGGGATAGGCGCGCAATGTCTGAGGTCCTTGGCCGCCCAGTCGCCGATCTCTGGCCGCAGAATCCCGGTCCCTTGCTCCTATGCTCGCTGACCCATTGTCGCCGCTGTGAATTAGGCCTCGGGCGAGGCGGTCACGGTCTTCCCCTTCGAGACGCGATCGGATAGTTACGTTTGTTACCGTCGCCGTCAGCGCTGCCGGCCGGGTCGATCAACGGGAAGAGATTCGTGCAGAGCGCTTTGAAGTTCCTCCTGGCGGGAATGGCGCTCGTAATTGTTGTGGCGCTTGGAGCCATTTTTTATTCCCTGTTCGAAGGTGACCAACAGACAAACAAACCCGCAAGCGCTCAATCTCAACCTGGCCAACAGCGCACGAACGCGTCGGCGGACCCCGCTTCCGCCCAATGTCCAATGCGAGATCCCTCTAGCGGGTATGCCGCCGGCAAATATATCTACCGTCTTTCAAGCGAAGTGTTTCCGCCAAGCCCCTCGCTCAAGAAAGAGATTCATGATCGCTACGGAAACAACGCTGAGCTGGCGGACTGGGGCGATCTGAAGGCGATGCTCGTAAGTCAAGACGACATTCGCAAATTCATCCAGGACACGGGCATCCAGCTCCAAAGTACAAACTATAATTGCGATAATATTCTTGTCAGCCGGTCGGGCAGTGAAACAGTCGAGGGATTGCACTACCATCTCGCCCGGCACGACGGCAAAGTGCCTCCCGATTGGTCGGTTCTCGATAGCATCGGCTCCAACGATATCAATCTTGGGAGATGGAACCATTCCGGACAAGCTTTACTAAGACTGTCACAGGTTCAATGAAATCTGTGAGTCGCGGCGGCGCTTGACCGCCGTCCCGCCTTGACCTCGCCGCCGTGAGCCTAGTCATCCAAGCGACCCCACCTCCTCCCGAGGCGCAAATCTAGGCGGTCCGTGCACAGGGGCGCAAGTCAGCGCCCAGCGTAAAAGCCGCTGGTCTGAGCCTGATGGATGGGGTCCTGGACCGAAGAGACGGCGAAACGAGCCGACTGCGTAGAGCCGTTGGGCGGCTCGTTGGCGTTGCAGCCGGCGAGCGCCAATGCAGCCAAAGCGAAAATCATCGAAAGGCGCATGGGCGCATTCTCCTGGTTCGTTTGAAACCCGGCTAGGACTGCCGTCGGCGCGATCGGCGCCCTTCCTGGGCTGGAAAAAAGGCCCCGCGGCTTTCGCCGACGGAGCCCAGCCAGCGGGAGAAGCCAGCCTTACCTTATAGGCGACGCTGGCCGCGTTGGATCACACCGACGATGCGCGATCGGCTTTCGCCCTGCCCCGCCGCTAGGGCAGGGCCCCTCGCGCAGCCTCGGCGATAAGCTCGAAGGAGCGCAGTCGCGCCCGATGCTCGTAGATGTCGGAGACGACGATCAGTTCGTCGGCCCCGGTTTCCGCGACCAGCGCCTCGATGCCGGCGCGGACCGTCTCGGACGAGCCGACGATCGAGCGGGCGAGCATTCTCGCCGCCTGCGCCTTCTCCATCGGCGACCAATAGCTCTCGATGTCATCGATCGGCGGCTGGCTCAAGCCGCGCGCGCCGCGAAAGATGTTGGCGAACGACATTTGCTGGGTCGTGGCGAGGCGGCGCGCTTCGGCGTCGCTGTCGGCGGCGATGATGTTGACGCCGACCATTGCATAGGGCTGGTCGAGTTGTGCGGACGGCTTGAAGCGGCTGCGATAGATCTCGAGCGCGGGAATGAGCAGGTCGGGCGCGAAATGCGATGCGAAAGCATAAGGGAGCCCGAGCTCGGCGGCGAGCATCGCGCCGAAATGGCTTGATCCGAGGATCCACAGCGGCACCTCCGTTCCTGCCGCCGGCACCGCCTGGATGCGCTGGCCCGAAGCGGCCGGGGCCAGGAACGCCTGCAACTCGATAACATCCTGGGGGAAGGTCTCGGCGGCCTCCGGCGGACGACGCAACGCCCGCAGCGTGATCTGGTCAGTGCCCGGTGCGCGGCCGAGGCCGAGGTCGATGCGGCCGGGAAAGAGCCGCGCCAGCGTTCCGAACTGCTCGGCGATGACATAGGGCGCATGGTTCGGCAGCATGATGCCGCCCGCCCCGACGCGGATGGTCGTCGTACCCGCCGCGAGGTGGGCGAGCACGACCGACGTCGCGGCGCTCGCGACGCCCGGCATGTTGTGATGCTCCGCCACCCAGATGCGGCGATAGCCCCACGCTTCCGCATGGGCGGCGAGGTCGCGGGCATTGTCGAGCGCGCCACCGGCGTCGGTCTCCTGAGTGACGCGGACAAGCTCAAGGATGGAGAGGGGGGTCATGACACGAGATATAACGGCGCTCGCGTCACCGCGCCATGAAGCCGATCGCGAACGCGTTCGCGATGTCGATGAAAAAGGCGGAGACCAGCGGCAGGATGATGAAAGCCTGGGCGCAGGCGCCGTGCAGCTTGGTCACGGCGGTCATGTTGGCGATCGCGGTCGGGGTCGCGCCGAGGCTGATGCCGGTGAACCCGGCCGAGATCACGGCGGCCTGATAATTTCCGCCCATCGCCGGGAATACGGCGAAGATGATGTAGGCCACCGCCGCGATCGTCTGGGCCGCCAGAACGACGATCAGCGCCGGCCCGAGCCCGCCGAGCGTCCACAACTGCATGCTCATCAGCGACATCGCCAGAAAGACATTGAGCGAGAGGTCCGAGATCAGCGCGAGCGCGCGCGTCCGCGTCGGCCACTCGAGGTCGGGAAAGAGGCGCGGAACGCTGTTGGTGACGACGATCGCGACCAGGAGGCAGACGACGAACAGCGGCAGCTTGACGCCGGTCGCTTCGACCGTTTCCTCGAGCGCGTAGCCGATCAGGATCACCACGTTGAGCACAAGAAGCGTGCGCAGAAGCCCGACATGGCTGATGTCGTCCACCGGCTTCAAGTCCGGGACGTCCGGCAGTCCGACAATCGGATCGGGCGCCGATGGCCCTCTGAGCTTGTGGCGGGCAATGAGGAACCCGGCGATCGGACCGCCGACCAGGCTCGCGACCACGAGCCCGAGGGTCGCCGTGGCGATGCCGACTTCGAGCGCGTTGGCGAGCCCGAAGCGCTGAGCGATGATCGGCGCCCAGGCGATCGTGGTGCCATGCCCGCCGATGAGCGAGGCCGAGCCGAGAAAGGGCGTGATCCCTTTCGGCAGCCCGAGCGCCGCGACGCTGCCGGCGGCGATCATGTTCTGGATCACGAGATAGACGAGGGTCAGGCCGAGGAGCACGAGAAACGGGCGGCCGCCGGCAATGAGGTCATCGAGCTTGGCGTTGAGGCCGATGCCGGTGAAGAAATAGAGCAGGAGCAGGTCGCGCGCCTCCAGCGAGAAGCCGATCTCAATTCCGAGCCCGACATAGGCGATGAGCGTGAGCACGGCCGCGAGCATTCCACCGGTCACCGCCTCCGGAATGTTCCAGCGCCTGAGCGGCGGGATAAGACGATTGAGCCCTGCGCCGGCGAAGAACACGAGAATGGCGATCGTGAACGTCAGCAGTCCTGGGGCCTCGATCGCCGTAATCTTCAATCCGTTCCCGCCGTCCGCCCTGCAATGACGCCGGCGGATTTCATAGTTCCGCCGCCGAGGCAAACAGGCTGAGGCCGAGGCAGCGCGAAAGGTAGCGAGCGGCGAGCTGGCCCTTGACGCTGGTGCCTGCGTCGTCGAGCCGCGGAGCGAAGGCGCCGAATCCGCCCTTGCCGGGCGAAACCGTGACGATGCCGCCGCCGATCCCGCTCTTGCCCGGCAGCCCGACGTCGTAGAGCCAGTCGCCCGAAGTTTCGTAGAGGCCCGCCGTCGCCATCACCGCCAACGCGCACTTGCAGCTCTCGGCGTCGATCACACGCGTCCCGGTCAGCGGGTTCACGCCGCCGTCGGCAAGCGTCGCGCCCATGACGGCAAGGTCCCGCGCGGACACGTTGAGCGAGCATTGCCGCGTATAGAGATCGACGGCGTCGACAGGGTCGATGGCGATCTGTCCGTAACTGTGAAGCAACTGGCCGATCGCCTGGTTGCGCGAATTGCCATTCGACGCGGAGGCGAACACGGCGTCGTTGATCTTGAGCGCGCGGCCGGCGAATAAAGACAGCCCGTCGAGGATGAACCGCCATTGTTCTTCGACCGTCGACCCCGGGGCGAGGCTGGTCGCGGCGATCGCGCCCGGATTGACCATCGGATTGGTCCGCCCGTCGCCGCTGCGCTCGATCGCAGTGAGCGAGTTGAACTTGAGGCCAGTCGCGTTGACGCCGATGCGCCGGCGCGCGGCCTCGGCGCCCAGAACCTCGCAGACGAGGGCGAACACGAACGGCTTCGACACGCTCATGATTGAGAACAAATGATCGGAGTTGCCGCTCGCGTAAGCCGTTCCGTTGACGCCGAACACGCAGAGGCCGAAGAGATCGGGCGGCGCCTCGGCGAGCGTAGGGTAGACGTCGGAGTTCAGGCCGTCCCGGTTCGCCCGGAAGCGCTGGTACGCTTGCGACACCAGTGTCCGCACGACGTCGGGCGCCGGCAGACGCCCGGTCGAGACGTAGGGCGGATCGACGGACGCTTCGCTCTGCCGGTCGGAACCCACCCCTCGCTCCCCAGTCTCGAGACGCCGGTCGGGTCAGATCGGCGCGGCGCGGACGGCGACGTCCACGCTGAGCCCGATCGAGTCATCCGAGCCGCCGATATATCCGCCCGATACCGGCAGCGCTTGCGAGGCCGACCTCGCGACGCCGACGCGCACCAGGTTGGAGCCGGCGATAAGGCCGTTGGTCGGATCGTATTCCATCCATCCAGCGCCCGGCAAATAAGCGTTGCACCACGCATGGGTGCTGCCGCCGCCCCGTGTCGTCCCCGACGTGTCGTCATAGAGGTATCCGGTAACGAAGCGCGCGGCGACGCCGAAGCTGCGCAACGCCTCCATCATCAGCACCGCGAAATCGCGACACGTGCCCGATCCGCGAGCGATCGTCTCGGCCGCGGTCTGCGTCCCTTCCTCGTGCCGCGCCTCGTAGCGGAATTCGGCTTTTATGGCGTGCGTCAGTGCCTCCATCACCGCGAGCGTCCGCGCCTTGCCCTCGCCGACGAAGCGGCGCGCCCATGACTCCACTGCTCCGTCCGGGTCCGGCATTTGCGGTTCGGCAAGGCTCGCAAGGTCGGGAGTCTCCGCAGCCTCATAGACGAACGGAAAGGCTTCGGCGCCCGGGTCGAGGTTGTAGGCCGGCAGCGGCGGTCCATCCGGGTGATGGGTCAGTTCGAGGGTCGAAACGATGCTGAGCCGTTCCGTCCTCAGAAGTCTCCGGCCATTCGAGAAAGCAGATCGAATTGTCGAACGCGTCATGGGTCCAATGAACGAGCGAGGGCTTCGGATCGACGGCGAGGCCGGCGTGGTGAAGCCTGAGGTCATGGCTGTCGTCAGGCCGCAGCATCAAGCGATGACGGGTCAGGCCGACCGGGTTGCGGTAGGCGTATTCCGTCGAATGGACGATGCTAATTCTGGCCATCTGTCTTTTTACCAGAGTTTTTGATCCCGGCCTCCTGAGGCGGCGCGGCCAATCTCTCGGGTGTCGAACCCTTGGCGGCAGTCATGAGCTGGGCGGCCGGGAACAATGCCCCTGCTTGAAAGTTCTCTTGCAATGCGGGCTCGTGGCGAGAGAGGCCTTCACTTGGCCAATCGAGGCAGGCGAGAAACGCTCTCGAGCCTCGGCGAGAATGGGAGCACTCGATGGATCAAGTGCACGAACGACCCCAAGTGGACGATCGACCCGAAGCGCACGAACGACCTATCGTGATCGAAGTCAACAAGGAGGCCGCGCGCGCAGGCCATACGGGAGACCATCTCCGCTACATCCTCATCGGGAGCTGCGCGCTGGTCGTCATTGCCTTCGTCCTCGTCGCGCTGCTCGTTAAATAAGTGGCGCGAAGGAGCCAAGCATGAGCCCGAACGGCGGCGTAGGTCTCTGTCCATCCGGATTCCTGCCGGTCCGAGCGAGAAGGGCGATTTCATTTGTGATAATCAGAAACGTGTGCTAATGTTCCGGTTGTCGCGGCGACCTGTCGGCCGCCCGGTGCCGCGAAGGAGGAGCCCGCTGCCATCCTGGCGCAAGCCATTGAAAAACCTCGATCAGTGGCAGGAAAGGGGTCTGAATCGTCTCTTGGATTTCGTTGCGCCCGACTTTGTTTTTGTTGCGTCCGGCTTGGATTTTGTTGCGCCGGATTTTGATTTCGTTGCGGCCGATTTTGATTTCGTTGCGCCGGACTTAAGGAGCCGGACATGAAAGCTTGCGACGTCCTGGTGGTTGGCGCCGGTCCGACCGGCCTCGTCCTCGCCCTCTGGCTGACCAAGCTCGGCGCTGAAGTGCGAATCGTGGACAAGACCGCCGAGCCGGGGACGACCTCGCGCGCGCTCGCAATTCAGGCCCGGACGCTCGAGCTATACCGGCAGCTCGATCTCGCCGACGCCGTTGTCGCAAAGGGGCATGAAGTTCCCGCGGTCAATCTTTGGGCGCGCGGCAAGCGCGAGGCGCGCCTCGACTTCAAGCAAGTCGGCGTCGGCCTGACCCCGTACCCTTATCTGCGCATCTTTCCTCAGGACGAGCACGAACGCCTGCTCATCGACCGCCTCGAGGCGATGGGGGTTTCGGTCGAGCGAAAGACGGAGCTTGTCGGTTACAGAGATGAGGGGGGCCGTGTAGTCGCTGAGCTTCGTCATGCCGACCAAGGCGCCGAGACGATCGAGGCCGCTTACATCGCCGGCTGCGACGGCGCGCGCTCGCGGGTCCGCGAAGTCATGGGCGCGGGCTTTCCGGGCGGCACATACAGCGAGCTTTTCTACGTCGCTGACGTCACGGCCTCAGGGCCGCCCATCGACGGCGAACTGCACGTCGACCTCGACGAGGCCGATTTTCTGGCGATCTTTCCGCTCGCGGGCGAAGGGCGCGCGCGCCTGGTCGGGACCGTGCGCGGCGAACGCGCCAAGCTCGGCGACCGGTTGCGCTTCGAAGACGTGAGCGATCGCGCGATCAAGAACTTGAAGGTGACGGTCGACAAAACGAACTGGTTCTCGACCTATCGCGTCCACCACCGGGTCGCGCAGATGTTCCGCGCTGGCCGCGCATTTCTGCTCGGCGACGCCGCCCACATCCACAGTCCGGCCGGCGGGCAGGGCATGAACACCGGAATTGGCGACGCCATCAATCTTGCCTGGAAACTGAAGGCGGCGCTCGACGGGGCTCCCGATGTGATCCTCGACACGTACGAAACCGAGCGCATTGCTTTCGCCCGGCGATTGGTCAAGACGACCGATCAGGCGTTCACGGTCGCGACCGCTGACGGGGAGTTCGCAAATCTGATCCGGGTCTGGATCGCGCCGGTCGTCTTGCAGGCCGCCCTGTCGTTCGAGGCGGCGAGGGAGTTCGCGTTCCGCACCGTATCGCAAATCAACGTGAATTATCGCGCGAGCCCGCTGAGCCAGGGCAGGGCGGGCCATGTTCACGGCGGCGACCGCATGCCATGGGTGGTCGTCGATGGAGTCGACAATTACCACGCGCTCACGAAGACGGTCTGGCAGGCGCAGGTCTATGGCGTCGCGCTTCCCGAGCTTGTCGCCGCGTGCGCAGAAAGGAAGTTGCTTCTGCAGATTTTCCCATGGGCGCCGGCATACGCGCGCGCCGGATTGGCTCAGAACGCCGTTTATCTGCTGCGCCCTGACACTTACGTCGGACTGGCGGACGAGACTGGCTCCGCCGAGGCGCTGCAAAGCTACTCGCGGAATGGACCGATGACGAATTGAGGCGCCTTCTCGGCTGCATGGTTGCGGCGCGCCTGCGGAGCAGGACATCGGCGCGACCGCCCGGCCCAGGTTTGCGCCGAGGCTGAAAGGCTTGCGCGCGGGGCGGCGTGCGGGCAGAGTGGCGGGAGAGAGTTCGGGCTGCTCCGGGACGGCCCGCCAATTCGCGAAGGTGGGGCCAGAATGCGAATTGTCTTCTTGATCGGGATGCTCGCCGCTCTCACTGGCTGCGCGAGCTACCGCGATGTCACCTTCTTCTACTATCCCAATGCGCCGCCCAGCAACACATTCCCCCCACGATACCAGTTCGACGCCCTGGCCAGTCGGGAGTGTGCAAAATACGGTATGAAAGCGTCCTATAACTGGAGCAGCTACTTCCCCGATTTTGATCGCGTCAGGGTCAACTACAATTGCTTCGATTGATAGGTGTCGTCTGGCGTCGGTCTAACCCGAAGGCCCGCGCCTATCGCCTGCCGAAGTTATAGGTCAAATAGAGGGGCGACCAGTTCGGCGGCGCGGGATAGGGCGCAGCCGCGGCGATCGCCGCCATCACCGCCATGTCGAGATTCGGCGACCCGCTCGAGCTGATCAGCTTGCGGCCGACCAGATTGCCACCTTCGTCGACGTAGAAATCGACCACCCCCCGCTTGTTGGCGCTGTCGAGACGCAGCTCCGGGGTTTCGCGCATATGCGACTTGATCATCCCGTAAACGACCGTGAGATAACGTGATTCGGCGTTACCGTTCGCGATCGGGGAATGCTCCACCTCGCGCGCGAACTTGTACTGCGGCAAGTCCTCGATAGTAGGAAGCGCCTCTCCAACCGGGGCCTTGGCCGGCGCCGGGGGCGCTGCCGGCGCGGCGGCCTTGGCGCTGTCGTTGTTGGGCTTCGGGTTCACGTCCGCCGGCAATTCACCCTCTGGCGCTGGCGTAAGATCGTGCGCCGGTGGCGCGTTCTGCGCCTTTTGCTCGTCGGCCGGCGCTGGCGCCGGGGCCTGCGTTTCGCTTTTCGGCGGAGCGCCGGGAGTTGGCGGCGGCGGCGCCTGGGAGGCCGGGGCCTCGGTCGTCTTGTCCGGCGACTCGCGGTTGACCTTCTCCTTGGTCTCGGGCGCCGGCGCGTCGAACGCAGGCTTCTCCTCGAACGGCTTCGGCGGCGGCTTGGGCTTGTCTTCGGCCTGTTTCGGCTTCGGGGGCGGGGGGGGTGGCGGCGGCGGCTCGATGACCACCTCGACTGGGATTTCCTGCACCGCGGTCGGAGTTGAGGGCGGCCAGAGCGCGTAATAGACGAATAATCCAAGTGGAATGAGCAGATGGAGCACGGCCGCAGCGATCAGCGCGACCGCCAAGCCCCTGCGCTCGGCCGGGTTCGGCGTCTCGGGCGCCGAGAGGCGCTCGACCGGCTCGGCCGTGAAATCGGCCTCGGACATTGACGTAGCGGTCAGCGCGCAACCCCTTTCGCAAAAGCGCGACGTCCTTCCTTGGCTGAATCGTTCCCGCCGGGTCAATGGCCCCGTAGTCACTTTGCCGCGCCCGCCCGATTGGCGTATGCGTCGGCGAATGAAGCGGGCAGGCGACGAGCAGGGCGAGGCGGGCTTGAACCTGGTCGCCGAATTGGGCGCAGGCGCGGCGGCAGGGCGCGCGCCGCGCGCGCTCGTGTTCGATTCGGGGCTCGGGGGCCTTTCGGTGCTGGCCGAAGTCCGGCGGCTTAGGCCTGACGTCGAGATTGTCTACGCCGCCGACGACGCGGCCTTTCCCTATGGCCGGCTTGGCGCGGCGGCGCTCGTCTCCCGGGTCGAGACGGTGATGGCGCGCCTTATCGGCGAAGCCGAGCCCGACGTCGTCGTCATCGCCTGTAGCACTGCCTCGACCCTCGCACTCCCGCCGCTCAGGGCCGCCTATCCGCGCCTGCCGTTCGTCGGCACCGTGCCGGCGATCAAGCCGGCGGCTGCCGCGTCGCGATCGGGCATGATCAGCGTACTGGCGACCCGCGGCACCGTGGCGCGCGACTATACCCATGCCCTGGTGCGCGATCATGCCGGCGACTGTGAAGTGACGCTGGTCGGCTCTTCCCTCCTTGCCGTGATCGCCGAACGCGTCATGCGCGGCGAAGCGGTGGAGGATTCCGAGATCGCGCGCGAAATCGCGCCGTGTTTCGTCGAACGCGAGGGCCGGCGCACCGACCATGTCGTGCTCGCTTGCACCCACTTTCCGCTCATCGTCAACCGGCTCGAGCGGCTTTCGCTCTGGCCGGTCGCCTTCGTCGATCCGGCGCCGGCGATCGCGCGCCGCCTCGACGCGCTGATCGGCGCAGCGAGGCCGGGGGCGCCGCCGGCGCATGGCGGAGCCGCGATCTTCACCAGCGGCGAAGCGCCGCAGCCGGCGGTGCAAAAGACCTTGCGTCGTTACGGGTTGACGTTTACGCCGACCGCGATCATCGCCTCGCCTCCGGCCTGATCGCCAGCAAAAGCCAGGACTCGGAAAGGCCGCCCATGCGCACATCGGTCGGACAGCCAGTTCGCCTCACCGATTATCGTCCGCCCGACTATCTCATCGACCTTGTTGACCTCGACGTGTCGCTTGACATCCATGCGACCCGAGTTGTCTCGACCTTGTCGCTGCGGCCCAATCCCGCCGGCCGGAAGGGCGCTTCGCTTGAGCTTGACGGCGACGAGCTCCTGTTCATTTCCGCCAGATTGGACGGCGCGCCGCTCGACGGCTCCGATTTCGAGGCCAGGCCGTCGCAATTTCTGCTTCCCCGGCCGCCGCAACGCCCGTTCAAACTGAAGATCGAGACCCGGCTCGATCCGGCGGCCAACACCAAGCTGATGGGTCTCTATCGCACCGGCGCGGCCTATTGCACCCAGTGCGAGGCCGAGGGCTTCCGGCGCATCACCTATTTCCTCGACCGGCCGGACGTGCTCTCGATCTATCGGGTGCGGCTCGAGGCGGATCGGGACGAGGCGCCGGTCCTGCTCTCCAACGGCAATCTTGAGGCCACAGGCGAGGCCGACATTCCCGGCCGCCACTACGCCATCTGGCGGGATCCGCACAAGAAGCCGTGCTACCTGTTCGCGCTCGTCGCCGGAAATCTCGGCCATGTCGACGATACCTTTGCCACCGCGTCCGGCCGCAATGTCGCGCTCGCGATCTACGTGGAACATGGTCGCGAGGAGCGCGCCCGTTACGCGATGGGCGCGCTCAAGCGATCGATGGCCTGGGACGAACAGGCTTACGGGCGCGAATACGATCTCGATGTGTTCAATATCGTCGCCGTCTCCGACTTCAATATGGGCGCGATGGAGAACAAGGGCCTCAACGTCTTCAACGACAAATACGTGCTCGCGTCGCCAGACACGGCGACCGACGACGATTACGCGAGCATCGAGGGGGTGATCGCCCATGAGTATTTTCATAACTGGACGGGCAATCGCGTGACCTGCCGGGACTGGTTCCAGCTGTGCCTCAAAGAGGGACTGACCGTGTTCCGCGACCAGGAATTTTCGGGCGACATGCGCTCTGCGCCGGTCGAGCGCATCGGCGACGTTCGCGCGCTGCGCGCGGCGCAGTTCCCGGAGGACGCCGGCCCGCTGGCGCACAACGTCCGGCCCGAGGTCTATCACGAGATCAGCAACTTCTACACCGCGACCGTCTATCAGAAAGGCGCCGAGATCGTCCGGATGCTGAAGCGCTTGATCGGCGCCGGGGCATTCCGCGCCGGCATGGACCTTTACTTCGACCGCTTCGACGGTCATGCGGCGACGGTCGAGGACTTCATCGCCTGTTTCGAGACCGTTTCCGGCCGCGACCTGACCCTCTTCATGCGCTGGTACAGCCAGGCCGGCACTCCGAAGGTCACGGTTAGCACCGCCTACGACGCCGCCGCCAAGACCTACCGGCTCGAAATCGTCCAGTCGTTCGCGCCGACGTCGGGACAAGCCCTAAAGTTGCCGGCCACGATGCCGCTCGCGCTCGGCCTGGTCGGTCCCAACGGCGGCGATCTGCCGCTCGCGTCGTCGGACGCGACCGCCAGCGAGCTCGCGAGCGGCGTATTCGAACTCAAGGACGCGCGGCGGTCGATCGTCTTTCACGACGTGCTTCAGCGGCCCACGTTATCGTTCCTGCGCGGCTTCTCGGCGCCGGTGCGAGCGGAGGACGACCTGACCGAGGAGGATTTGATCGTCCTCTCGCGGCATGACAGCGACAACTTCAACCGCTGGCAATCGCTCCAGAGTCTGGGGACCCGCATTCTCATCCGTGGCGTGAGCGCCATTCGCGCCGGCCGCGCGCCGGAGCGTGACGGCGCGCTGGCTGCCGCCTTCGGCGCGCTGATCGAGGACGCTCGCGCCGGCCGCATCGATCACGCCTTCGCCGCTCTGGCGATGAGCCTGCCGACGGAAGCCGACATTGCGCGCGAGATCGGCCAGGACGTCGATCCGGATGCCATCTACGTCGCGCGCAAGACCATGCGCGGCGCGCTCGGGCGCGCGCATGCCGGCGCGCTCGCCGCCCTGCACGCCGAGCTCGCCGATTCCTCGCCGTTCAGGCCCGACGCCGCCGCAGCCGGCCGCCGCGCGCTTCGCAACGTTGCTCTCAGTCTGTTCGTCGACGGCGACGTGATCGAGGGGCTGGAGCTCGCCCATCGCCAGCTCGCCGAGGCGAATAACATGACAGAGCGCCTCGGCGCGCTGACCGCGATCGCCTTCAAGCCCGACGACGCGCGCGAGCATGGGCTCGACGCCTTCGGCCGGCGCTACGCGATGGAGCCGCTCATTCTCGACAAATGGTTCGCGCTCCAGGCCCTCATTCCCGAGCGCGAGACGCTGGCGAGGGTGCGCGCGCTGATGAACCACCGCGGGTTCTCGCTCGCCAACCCGAATCGCGTCCGGGCGCTGATCGGCGGGTTCACCGCCAATCAGACGCAATTCAATCGACCTGACGGGGCAGGCTTTGAGTTGCTCGAAGAGATGGTGGTCTTTCTCGACCCGACCAACCCGCAGATCGCCGCGCGGCTTTTGACCGCCCTGCGGTCGTGGCGGTCGCTAGAGGGGGTCCGCCGCGGCAATGCCGAAGCCATGCTGAGGCGCATCGCGGCGCGACCTTCTCTGTCGCCGGATGTGCGCGATATCGTGACCCGGAGCCTCGGCTAGGGCGGCGGCCTGCGATTGCTAGGCCCTTGCGCGCCTCGTCGCAGTCGCGCGACGGGTGTTTGTCCCGCGCTGGCGCCCGGCGCCGACTCCCGACTCTGTCGCAGCCCCCGTTCGGCCACATTTTTTTCCGCCCGCCCATGTCAAGGGTCTGGACAAAGATTCGCACAAGGATTCTTATGGTAGTGATTCGGGCGTGAAGGCGGCTGCCCGAGCGTAATTTGTGGCGAAGTCTGGGAAGGGCAATGACGCGTGTAAGCGCGGCAAACGGGGACGCTTGTCCGGAAGGGCCAGCCCGAGCGTTGGGGGCGGAAGCGGCGCTTCGCTTCGCCGCCGCGTGGGCGCACCGCCCGATCGAGGCGCTTGAACGCGCGCAGCGGCGTTTCTCCGCCCCAGCAGTCCGCTGGTCGGCGGTTTCGATCGCAATCGCGGTCGCGATCATCGGCGTGGTCGCGCTAACGCTCTACCACCTGCGGCTCGAACGCGACCTCGCGTTACGCGCCGCCGCGCATGAGGTCGACATCCGCGCCACCCTGCTCGCCCAGCGGCTCAACGCGGCGCTGATCGCCGAGCCGCAGGGGTCTGAGGCCGAAATCTTCCGAAGCGTCCTTGAGGCCCATCCCGACGAGCGGCTCGCCCAATCGATCCTCATTGACCACAGCGGGCGTCTGGTCGAATTCGACCGGACGCAGGCTGCGCCCAATTCGCTGCTGGCGGCTCTCTTCGGCAGCCGGGGAGCTGCCTTATCGTCTGGCGATTGGGGCGGCGTGATCAAATTCCAGACCGAGCGCGGCGACGAACAATTTGCGGCGGTGCGGACGCTATCGCGGACTTCGGCAAGAGTGGCCTTCGCTTCGCCGGTTGATCTTCATCTCGCGGCCTGGCGTCGCGCGGCGCTGGCGACGGTCTTTCTGCTCGCCTCGACGGTCGCGCTCATGATCGCGGCGGCGGGCCTCTACGCGATCGACGCCAGCGGCAAGCGCAGGCGCGTTCGCGAAGAGCGCGCGAGGCGCGCCCGCGTCGACCTGGCGCTCAATCGCGGGCGTTGCGGCCTATGGACTTGGGATTTGGAGAGCGGCCATATCCATTGGTCGGCCTCCATGTTCGGCCTCCTCGAAATCGAGGAGCGGCCGAGCCGCTGGACGATCGCCGACCTGCAACGCCTCATGCACCCTGACGACGAGTTTCTCGAGACGATTGCGCGGATCGCCGCCGAGCGGCGCGGCCAGTGCATCGACGTCGAGTTCCGCATGCGGGCGGCGGACGGGCGCTGGGTGTGGCTTCGCAAGCGAGCGGATATCGTCGAGGATGAGGAGACCGGCGCGGCGAGCCTCATCGGCATCGCCTTCGACGTGACCGAGCGCAAGCGCGAAGCCGAGCTGTCGGCGACCGCCGACCAGCGCCTGGGCGACGCGATCGAGGCGATTTCCGAGGCCTTCGTCCTCTGGGATTCGAGCAACCGGCTGGTGCTGTGCAACTCGAAATATCAAGGCCTGCGCGATCAGGCCGCCGGGCCGGGGCGGTCCGGCGCGCGGCGCGATCCCCTCGCCGCGCCGGGCGAAGCCCCCGTCATCGCCCTCGAGGCCTCGGGCGCGGGGGGCGACGGCGCCTTTGCCGGCCCACCGCGCACCTACGAAGCGCGCCTCGCCGACGGGCGCTGGCTTCAGGTCAATGAGCGCCGCACCCGCGACGGCGGCTATGTCTCGGTCGGCGCCGACATCACCGCGCTGAAGGAACACGAGCAGCAACTCATCAATTCCGAGCGCCTTCTGCTGGCCACTGTCGCTCAGCTCAAACAGTCGCGGCGATCGCTCGAGGAGCAGGCCCAGCAGCTCGCCGATCTCGCCGAACGCTATCACGAGCAGAAATCGCGGGCCGAGGCGGCCAACCGCGCCAAGGCGGAGTTCCTCGCCAACATGAGCCACGAGCTGCGCACGCCGCTCAACGCCATCATCGGTTTCTCGCAGCTGATGGGAAGCCAGACCTTTGGGCCGCTGGGATCGCAGAAGTACCGTGACTATTGCGCCCACATTCTCGCCGGCGGCGAGTATCTCTTGCATGTGGTCAGCGACGTTCTCGATATGGCGCGGCTCGAGGCGGGCCGGGAGCGCCTGTCCTACGCGCGCTTCCGCGCCGAGCAGGCGGTGAGCCGGGCGGTGCTCGACGTCGCGCCGACCGTGCGCGAGAAGCGAATCGCGGTCAGGGTAGAGGTTAGCCCGGATGTGACGATCGAAGCGGACTCTCTCGCGGTCGAGCGGATCCTCACCACGCTCATGCGCAATGCGGTGAAATTCGCGCCCGAGGGCGGCGAAATCTCCATCGGCGCCGCGGCGGTCGGAGAGCTGGTCCATTTCATCGTCGAGGACAACGGCCCGGGCATCACTGCCCAAGACGTCGCGCGCCTGGGCCGGCCCTTCGAGCAGGGCGACGTCGTCATGGCCAATGGCATGAAAGGATCGGGGCTCGGCCTGGCCATAGCCAACTCGCTGGTCGAATTGCACGGCGGAACGCTGCGGCTCCAGTCACAGGCGGGCGGGGGCGCGGCGGCGGTGGTCTCCCTGCCGAAGGTCCAGCGGAGCTTGCGCGCCCTCGCGATGGCGCGCGTGGCGTGAGGGGGGCGCGCCCCGGGCGGACGCTTAAGGACCCATGAGGCGTTGATCAGCCAGCGGGCGGCCGCATTTCAGCGGCCGCTCGCCAGCGCCCCAGTTCGCGCCATCCAACCATACACCGCTGCAGCCTTCCGCGCTGTGAGCCCGCTCACAGCCGCCGCGGCAGTGCTGTCCTATCGTTGTCCGGTGAGGACGGCAGGTGTGCTCGTCCCGGCCCTCGGGAGGATTGCGTCCAGAACGTGAACTTTTGGGCCATTGGCGCGAGATTGGATGGAGCGGCATCGTTCGGTCATCACAACTTCAGCATGAATGGCGACAGTTCTCGATCGGGAAGCAATCCGAGCGATGGCGGTCACGGAGGACTGGAGCGATGGGTAATGTTCATCAGTTGCGGACTCTTGGGAGGCATCCGTTCGAAGCCGACGAGCCGTTTGTGGAGGCGGCGGAGCCGTCCGGTTCGCGGGGCTTGGCGCGAGGCCAGGAGGATGCAACCAGCGTCTTTGACAGTTCCGCGGCGGGCGCCGATCCGTTGGCGAGCGGGCTGACGGTCGAGGCGACGGTGAAATGGTTCAACGCGGAGAAGGGCTATGGCTTCGTCGAGCTGACCGGTAGCCGAGGCGATGCATTCATGCATCTCAAGACCCTGCGCCAGATCGGACGCGAGACGCTACCCTCGGGGGCGAAGCTTCGCGCCGTCGTCCGATCCGGCTCGCGAGGCGCGCAGGTGGTAAGGTTGATCGAGGTCGACACCACGAGCGCCATCGAACGACCGGAGCGGCCGCAGCGACGGCCGACCCCCGACGCATCGACCGCCGTCGGTTTGACCGGGAGAGTCAAGTGGTTTGACGGAGCGCGCGGCTTTGGGTTCGTCGCGAGCGACGACTTCGGCAAGGACGTGTTCGTCCACAGCTCGATTCTTGGCGCCGCCGGCGTCTCCAGCCTCACCGAAGGTCAGACCGTCTCGATGCGCGTCGTCGAGACGCCGAAGGGCCGGGAGGCGATCGCGATCACCTTCTAGCAAAAGGCGCGGTCCCGCCCCTTGCGAGCGGAGGGTAAAACCGGGGGCCCCGATTCGGGGCCCTTTCCCATTGGCGGGACGCGCGCCGGCACAAGTCGATCAGTGCGCCAATCCCGTCAGCTCGCCAGTGATCACATCCTCGACCTCGGCGACCGATGTGTGCTTCGGGTCGATGTTGTCGGCGACGATCTTCCCGCGCCGCATGACGACGATGCGATCAACCACCTGGAACACGTGGTGGATGTTGTGGGCGATGAAAATGCAGGAGTGACCCGAATCGCGGGCGGCGCGCACGAAGCGCAAGACTCCCTGCGTCTCGGCGACGCCCAGATTGTTGGTCGGTTCGTCGAGGATGATGAGATCGCTGTCGAAGTGCATCGCTCGGGCGATCGCCACCGCTTGCCGCTCGCCGCCGGAGAGCGAGGCGATCGGGGTCGAAGCGGGGATTGTCTTGCCGATGCCGACCCTCTTGAGGAGATTGCCGGCGACCTCATCCATGAGCCTCGCGTCCATGCGGTTGAAGAAGCGCGGTCCCTTGATCGGCTCACGGCCGAGGAACAGGTTTCGGGCGATCGACAATTGGGTGACCAGCGCCGAATCCTGATAGATCGTCTCAATGCCGAGCGAGATGGCGTCGGTCGTGTTGCGGATGTCGACCCGTTTGCCGCGAACGATGATGTCGCCGCTGGTTGCGCGCACGGCGCCCGATAGAACCTTGATCAGGGTCGACTTGCCCGCGCCATTATCGCCCAAGAGGCCAACGATCTCCTGGCGGCGGACGCCAAAGTTTACGTCGTCGAGCGCCTGGACGCGACCGTAGAACTTGCTGATGCGCTCCATCCGGATCAGATCTTCGCCCATCGATCAGGTTCCTGCCTGGCGCCGGCGCTCGAGCCACGAGTGCAGCGCCATCATGCCAAGGATGATGGCGCCGATGAAGATGTTATAGGCAAGGCCCGGCACGCCGATCAGCACGATGCCGTTGCGCATCACACGCAGGATGAGGATGCCGAGCACGGTGCCGATGATCGTGCCGCGGCCGCCGGTGAGCGCCGTGCCGCCGATGACCACCATCGCGATGACCTCAAGCTCATAACCGGTTCCGCTGTTCGGATTGGCGGCGGAAGTGCGGATCGAGCTGATGATCCCGGCGAAGGATGACATGACCGCGGAAAGGATGAACAGCGCGACCTTCACCGCCGACACGTCGACGCCGCGCGCCCGCGCTGCGCTCGCGTTGCCGCCGGTCGCCTGAATCCAGTTGCCGTATTTTGTCTCCGTCAGAACGTAGCCGAGAATGACGGCCGCGGCGATGAACCAGAATAGCGAGGCGTAGACGCGGAAGGGGCCGATGTAGAAATCGCCGACCAGCAGGCTCGCGAGCCATTCCCCGCCGGCGCTCCAGGTGCGCTGCGGGAAGCCGTTGGTGACAAACAGCGCGCTGCCGCGCACGACGAGCAGCATGCCGAGGGTGACGAGGAAGGACGGGATCTTGAGCCGCGTCACGAACAGCCCGTTGAACAACCCGATCAGCGCCGCGACCACAAGGCTGATCAGGAATGCGACGTTCAGCGACGTCAGGCCGGCGTTGAACAGCGTCCACATGACGACGGGTGCGAATCCGAATAGCGACCCGACGGAGAGATCGAATTCGCCCGCGGTCATCAGGAGCGTCATCGCCAGGGCGATGAGACCGAGCTCGACCGTGAAGGTTAGAGTGTTGCTGATATTGAGGACGGACAGGAAGTCGGGATTGATCGCCGTGAAGACCGCGAGCTCGACCACGAGGAGCACGAATGGACCAAACTCTGGCGCCGAGAAAACACGGCGAAGGGGCGAGCTTGTCTCCACGTGCGGCCACCGATGAATGAATTGGGCTTGACGCATGATGGCGCGCCGCCAGTCGGGTCGGCAAGCGCGCTCACCGGTCCAAGACGCGAGCTTGTCGCTCCGGATAGGGACTCCAGCGAAACCCGTGTGGTCGAGAGGCCCCGAGGCGACCTCTCGACCGAAGAGGGCTGACGAGGAGATTCGTTCGGCTACTTACCCGACATGATCTTGTCGTAAAGCGCCGCGTTGTCCTTGCCGTAGAGCGTGCCGACAGTGATGTTGAATCCGGGCGGAATGCCGGCCGTCGCCATATTGGCGACTGACAGCGCCATATAGCTCGTCGCCTGCGGGTCCTGCCACTCGGCGGCGTTGACGTAACCTCCCATCACTTCGGCTGTCGTATCGCGGGAGTTGCCCCAGCCGACGACCGGAATCTCACCCGGCTTCACCCCGACCTGATCGAACACGCGCTTGATCGAGCCGGTAACAAGATCGCCGAGCCCGATGATCGCCTTGATCTTCTTGCGGTTGGCCGTGAGGTAGTCGCTCATGCGGGAAATGACGTTCGCCTGATCGAGGGTGTTGTCGGTGACTTCCCAGGTGATGTTGAGCGGCTTGAAGACGGTGGCGATCGCCTTTTCCTCTTCGACGCCATAGCTCGCGCCTGGAACCTCAACCGGCATCCAGACGAAATCGCCGCTTTTCACGAGGCCGTGGTCGACCAGATATTGCGCCCAACCTTTTCCGACAACCGCGAGATCGCCTCCAACATAGGCGTTGAAATTCACTTTCGCGTCCGGCGTGTTGAAGTTGACGACCGGAATGCCAGCGGCGCGCGCTTCCTTCACGACCTCGACGAGGCTTCCGGGATCGGGGCTGGTCGTGACGATGGCGTCGGCCTTGGCGGCGATCGCGGCCCGGATTGCTTCCTGTTGCGAGGGGACGTCTCCGTTATGGAACGACGTCTTGACGATCTGCCCCGTGTCCTTTGCCCACGTCTCCGCGCCGGCGAGGAAATAGGTCCACACCGGATCGGCGGGCGATCCGTGCGAGATCCAGTAGAATGTCTTGGCTTGAACCGCCGCCGGCAATGACAGCGCAATGGACGCGAGGCAAACGATCCTGGCCAAATATCTGAGCATGGGCTTTCCTCCCCGTATCGCAATCGACGCCGGACTAGCTCCGGACTTGTTGATCGGGGCGACTTTTGCATGGCGGAGAAATTGAAACAAGGCGGCCTCAATCGGGCCGGGCGAAATCAAATCTCGAATTCGACGCCGATCTCCATGATCTGGGAGCCGGGAATTTTGAAGAACGCTCCGGGGCGCTGGGCGTTGTGGTGCAAGAAGGCGAACAGCGCTTCCCGCCATCGCGGCAGTCCCGGGCGCCGGCCGGACGGAATGATCGTCTCGTGTCCCGTATAGTAAATGGCGCGACTGAGATCGAAAGGCTCGATCTTGCCGCTCGCAATCGCCTCGACAAGCCGTTCGGGGATGTTTGGCTCCTCCATGAAGCCGAAGCGCAACTCGAGACGCGTTATGCCTTCGGCGATCGGCGCGACCACGAATCGATCATGTTCCGGCGCTCGCGGCGCCTCGGTCATGTTGGCCGCGACCAGCAATACCCGTTCGTGGAGGATGCGATTGCACCTGACGTTGCGCGAGAGCGCGAGCGGAACGCCCTTGGCCATGCGCCCGAGAACAATCGCGGTTCCAGGTAGGCGGAGCGGCGGATCGCGGCGCAGGCGTTCGATGAAATCCGACGTCCGCTCGCGAATCTCGAGCCGCACCGCGTCCATGACCTCCTCGCCTTTGCGCCACGTCAGCATGAGGAACGAGATGACGAAGGCGATGAGCAGCGGAAACCAGCCGCCGTCGAAGAGCTTGGTCGAGGTCGAGGCGAAGAACAAGACGTCGAGGGCGAGCAGGCTTCCGTTGACCGTGTAGACGACGAAAGGGTTGTGTTTCCAGTGGAGGGCCACAAAAGTGGCCATCAGCGTCGTGATCACCATCAAGAGCGACACGGCGATGCCAAATGCGCCGGCAAGAGCGTCCGAGGAGCCGAAGCCGATGACGGCGGTCAAGGTGCCGAGGGCGAGCGCCCAGTTGACGAACGGCACGTAGATCTGGCCGATCTCGCGGCGTTCCGTATGGACGACTCTCATACGCGGCAGAAACCCGAGAGAGATCGCCTGCTGGGTCATCGAATAGGCGCCGGAGATAATCGATTGCGAGGCGATGACGGTCGCCACGGTCGCCAAAACGATGAGCGGAAAATGCGCCCATTGCGGCGCGAGGGCGTAGAAGGGGCTATCGAGGACATCAGGGGAGTTGGGCTCGGCAAGCAGCAGTCCGCCCTGGCCGAAATAATTGAGGGTCAGCGCTGGCAGGGCAACGCCAAACCAGGCGACACGGATCGGCAGCGGGCCGAAATGGCCCATGTCGGCGTAGAACGCCTCACCGCCCGTCACGGCCAGAAAAGCGCCGCCGATCACCACCAGAGCCAGCGGCCCCGCGTGCCAGAGATAGGTGACGGCGGCCAGCGGATTGAGCGCGGCGAGCACCGCGGGCGATCGCACAATTCCGATCACGCCGAGCGCGCCTGCGATGATGAACCAGACCAGCATCACCGGCCCGAATATGCCGCCTATAAAGGATGTGCCGTTCCGCTGGATGAGAAACAGAATGGCGAGGATGACGACGGTCAGCGGGACAACGGCGCGGTTGAGCTGAGGAGCATAGATCTTGAGGCCCTCGATGGCGCTCAAGACCGAGATGGCCGGCGTAATCGTGCCGTCGCCGTAGAGCAGGGTCGCGCCGATGAGGCCGATGACGACCATCGCCGCGCGCCAGCGGTTTCGCTTGGCGCGGCGCGGGCTCACCAGCGCGAGCAGCGCCAGGATGCCGCCCTCGCCGTGGTTGTCGGCGCGCATGATGAGGATCGCGTACTTGAACGAAATGACGATGATAAGCGACCAGAAGATCAGCGACACGATGCCGAGCACAGCTTCCGGCGTGACCTGTCCGGTAGGACTGGCGGACTTGGCCGCGACGTTGAGCGTGTAGAGCGGGCTTGTGCCGATATCGCCGAACACTACGCCCATGCAGGCGAGCGCCGCCGGTCCTAACGCCCGCGCCGTTTTCTTCGGATGCGCCGCGCGCGGCGCCGCGTCGATCTTCGCGGTTGCACTCATCGAGCGGGCCTTTGACGGGGGCCTCCAAGGCAAACGAAACGGTAGCGCAGGGCGAAGGATGCGTAAACCGCCAACGGCGGGGGAGGCGGATCGATCCCCGCTAGACGTGCCCGCCCTTGGCCTTCGCCGAGGCGTCAACGAGCCTCAAGACGCCGTCACCCGTATCTCCAAGGGCCTCCGCCGCTGTTGCGAGCGCCAGCGTGAGATCGCGGTTGAGGCTGAAGGCCGGCGGTCCCACTATGCAACGCCAGGACGCGGCGTCCTGGGCGCTCGCCCGCGCTTTGGTGTCGGCATAGTCGATCATCGCGCAATAGCAGATGACGTTGTGGTCGCAGGCGAGGTCGAACCGCACTTCGGCCTGAGCGGCCGAGGGCAAAATGACCTCGGCGCCGGATAGCGTAGAATACTGAAACCCTGGCGGCGCATTGAGCGGCACGTAGGGGACAACGTCGAGGATGTAATTCATGAGCCGGCACGTTGTCACGGTTCCTGCGTAGGCCGTGGTCCATGCGAGATCGCCCGTCCGAGGGGAGGCGAACAAGCATGCGCTCGCCCTCGCGCCCATGAGCTTTGCCACATCGAAGCTCAGATAGGTCGCGACCGCCGATCCGAGGCTGTGCCCGCAGATGGTTACAGTCGCCTCGCCCACCACGCTCGCGATGCCGTCCGCGGCCTTTGCCCCGATCTGGACCCCGTCCAGGCCGACAAGGGTCATGGAGTCGTAAACGCTCCAGAACCCCTGCTCGACTTTTGCGCCGGGCGACGAGGGGCCGTCGCGCAGAAAGAAATCAGCATCGATGACCCACTCGGCGAAGCCATCCGTCCCGCGAATCGCGGCGGCGTAGCGAGCGGTCTCGGCCTGATTGCGCACGAGATAGCCATAAAACACCAGAGGGCCGAGTTGTAGCGCTTTCGGGTCATTGGGACCCAGACTTTTCATGTCGGGCAGGATGGAGTCGCGGGCGATGAGATGGGCGACGATGTCCCAGCCCGCGGCGGCAACTCTTGCTCCATCGCCTGGTATGATCGACCCTGGCAAATACATCCCTTCCGCGAATGCGACGAGATAACCGAAGTCCACCGCTTCCGGATTCGTGATCGGCGTCGCCATGCCTCCCTCCCTTCAAGTCCTATGGCGGCCGCGGCGCCCTGAGGGCCAGCGGACGCCCGTTATATGCTTGGGATGTCCGCGCTCGTCGACTCGAAAGCTTACGTCATTCCGAGTTCCCACTTTTGCGCGCCGTCCCGGGAAGGGCGACAAAGTTGATCTTCCCGGAGTCGAGCAGCGGGATTGCCTCCAGAGCGACGACCGCCGTCGCCCGGCGCGTCGTGTTTCTCACTGCAGCACGTAGCGAATTCCGACGCGAAGTTGCTGCGAGGCGTTGTTTTGCCGGAGGGTCAGGCCGGTTTGCGGGTTGATGAGCCTGGTGGTCTCGCCGCTGTTCAGGTAGCGATAGCCGATGTCGAGCGTCGTGCTCGGAGTGAGCTGGAAGCCGAACCCGGCCGATAGCGCCCAGGCGAAAGAATAGGTGGTCGAGCTGATCGACCGGCTCCAGTATTGCTGGCCGAAGGCGATGGCGGGTTGCGGAGAGATTGGCTGGCCCTGCGGGTTGACCCAGACCTGCGGAAATCCGCCGGCTGGCGCGAGGTTCGGCGCGTACACCTGACCGTCGTCCGTCTGGTACGCGTTGAAGCTTCCCGTCGTGACGTTCATGTTGAAGCCTAGGCCGCCGCCGACATAGGGGGTGAAACCGCCGTAGGTTCCGAGATCGACATAGCCGTTGGCGAGGAAGGCGTTGTTGTACTGCTTGAGATTCGTCGCCCCGTTGCAGACGTCCGAGGCGTTGTAGAGGTTGCCCGCAGGCAGGCCGGTCGTCAGACTGTAGATTCCGGTCGTCGGGGGATAGGGGCAGACGACCGCCGTGTTGCGGGTTCCGCCCGGGCCGGTGCTGTAGTCCCAGGTCGCGTCGAAGCGCAGATAGTCGTTGAAGCGATAGCCGGCTCCAACGCCGCCGGTGAAGTTGGTGGTCGACCAGTTCGTTCCGGCCGGCGTCGTGTACGGCGCGGCGACGAGCCCGGGCGGCGGCGTCGAAATGCTCGAGAGCGAGACGGTCGGCGCCTCGTCGAAGCTGATGCCGAGATCGCCGCGGATGTACCAGTTGGAGCCGACCTCGAACGTTGTCGGCCCCTGGCTCGCGGGCATCGTCAGCGGCGGCGCGCTGCCGAGGAGATCGGCGGCCGCGGCCGGCCAGGCAGCCACGGTCAGCCCGGCGCAAGCGAGAAACGTGAGAACCTTCATCGGCCACCTCAGAATCGCCGCGCCGACGCAAGAAACGGCGACGCTTCAGGAGAATCTGGCGGCTAATACTTAATTATTGTTTAACCGTAACAAATTTTTAGCGATATAATACTTAGAGTTGCAGTCAGCGCTCAATATATCGCCTCCGGCGCTCAGCAACGGCCGGCGATCCCGTTCACCAGCGGGCGAGCAAGAGGCCGAAGCCCGCGAGCAGGACGCCGGCAAGCTGTCGAGCCGCCAGCGGCTTGGCTTCAGTTCCCAGAAGCCCGAAGCCGTCGATCAGCGCCGATGTCGCTGCGATCACGAAAAAATAGAGGATGAACGTCTGACTGGGACCAAGCCTTGGCGCGACGAAGGTGAGGCCGGCTAGGATAAACGCCCCCATCATTCCGCCAGCGACGGCCTTCAGTCCGTGAGCTTCGAGGAGGTCAGCTTCAGGCAGCGGCAGGCGGTAGACCACGACCGCCACAAGGACGAGCGCAAGCGCGGACACGGTCGCGGACATGGCGCCGACCCAGATCGCGCCGATCCCAGCCCTCGCCGCGGCGCCGTTGGTCATGGCCTGCAGGACCTGGAAGCAGCCGCACGCCATCGCAATGAGCCAGAATTGCACCTTCAAGTCCCCCGCAAGGTCAAAGGTCCATCGATGTACCGGGTCCGGTCGATGAACAACGACAGGCGTTTGGCGAACTCCCGGCGCACCTGGGTGAGCGGCGGCCGGCTCCGCCGCCAAACAGGCACCGGCGGCCCCCGAGCCAGCTCCGGCCACGGCGAGCTTGAGAACCAGTCGCGGTAGTTCTCGGCGAAACGCGCCTCGCCGCGCCAGAGCTTGAGCTCCCAGGGCTTCGGCGCGTTGACGAAATGGAGCATGATCGGCTCGATTAAGCGCTCGAGGT
Source organism: uncultured Alphaproteobacteria bacterium (assembly GCA_963765375.1). GTDB lineage: Bacteria > Pseudomonadota > Alphaproteobacteria > Rhizobiales > Beijerinckiaceae > Roseiarcus. Next base: position 681,246 of record CAVXVZ010000003.1, read on the forward strand.
CGAGCAGGAAGAAGTCGCCCATGAAATTGAAGCGCGGCGACAGCGGCGCAAAATCGCCCTGAAGCGTCGCGTTGAGCGCGTCCTGCTCGTTGAAGGGAAACCGCTCGGGAGCATCGCGGAGCGCCCGCGCCACCCGCTCGGCGAGCCCGCGCCGGCGCCATTCAGCGCGGTCGATCGCCATCAGGCCGGCATTGAAATAGGGGGTCTCGAGCGCAAGCCCGAGCGAGCGGCGCGTCCGCTGGAACCGCCGCGCCAGCGCGTCGCCCTTGAAGTCCATGTAAAAGATCATGTCATAGGCGGCGGCGAGCGGCCTTCCGCTCAGATCGAAGCTTTCGAGCCGCTTGAGGCCTGGGCGGACGATGAGCATGTCGGAATCGACCGAAACGATGCGCTCGAAGCGGGCCGGCAACAGCTCGTCAAGAAAGAGCCGGCGAAAGACGGCGCGGGAAAAGCGTCCGCTCGGCTTCAAATCCTTATCGAACCGGGCAAAGTCGATCGCCATGAGCTCGATGCGATCGCGCAATCGCCCCCGGAGCTTGTCGAAGCCCGGTGGCACGTCGCTCGGCTCGCAGACGACGACGATCTCGTGACCGCCGTCCGGCTCGGCCTCGATGAGCGAGGCGATGGCGCGCATCGCCGGCGCAAAGAACGCCCGGTCCGGCGTGAAGCAATAGGCGGTTCGCATGCCTTCCCCGTTCTTTCGCCCTTGGGCTCAAGGCTCATCCCGGCGCGCATTCATAGAGCGCAACCCCATTTGACGGAACCGACCCCATCGCCGCGGCGCAGCCCAAGGCAGTCCAGCGGAAAAATAGCCGCAAGCAAAGTCAAGCGGGCGAAAATAAACGCAAGCAAAGATCCTTTCGATTGCTTTTTTTCATTTTTCGGAATTGGGACTTTTCAATGGGTTACGGCGGAAAAAATAAGAAAAAATCTATCCCCTTTCGCTTGGCCGCCGGCTCGTCCCGCCGAGCCGGAAGTCCGATCCGGCGAGAGTGACAACATATATCACGGATTCTGATTTTCGCAAAGACATTTCTGTGGTTTTCTGACATTCGGCGATCCGGGAGGGTCGTGAAGATGATGCGACGGATAGGCCCGGCCGAAAATCGACTGGCGGTTCCTGAATGGCCACGAAAGAAAAAATGCGCGGCCGGCCCAAGCGGCGGCTACACTCCGCTTGACGCGCCCGCGGCGGGGCGGGACATCCTCGGCGATGAGACGGGTCTGATGCCGCTTCTCTTTTCGTACGGCACGCTTCAGCAGGAAAACGTGCAATTGTCGACTTTCGGCAGGACGCTGGCCGGTCGGTCGGACCAGCTGGAGCACTTCGAGGAGTTCGCTTGTGCCGATCGAAGACGAGGACGTCATCGCCAGAAGCGGCAAGACTCATCATCCGATCGTCAGGTTCACGGGCCGGAGCAGCGACCGCATCGACGGAACCGCGTTCGAAATCACGGACGCCGAACTTGCGGCCGCGGATGCTTACGAGGTCGCCGCGTACAAGCGGATCGACGTGGTTCTCGCCTCCGGCCTTCGCGCCTGGGTCTATGTGGACGCACGATACGCTTCGAAGGGCTGAAACTGCCGAGCGGTCGAACTTCTGGCCGAGGCGGCCGGTTCGTATTTCGACGCGAGGCGACGCTTCGATCCAGCGAGGCGGCGGCAGGCTTTGAAGGCGACAAGGCCGCCGATCTGATTTGCCGAGCTATCCTGCCAGCGCGCGCCGCTCGGCGTTGCTTCGCTGAAAGAGGTCATAGAGCGCGATCACTCGCCGGCCCTCTTGCGCAGTGAGCGCCTCCTCCGGCTCCCTTCCTGCGAGCACATCGAGGAAGTGGCGCGTGGATCGCGTGAAGCTCGCGCCCCAGTCGGTGTCGAGGTTGTGGAAGGCCCGCACTTCGCCATCCCGGTAGAGAGTGAGCGCGGGTTCGTCGAGCATGCGGTCAGAGCAGCGCGTGACCTGGATTATGCCTTCCTCGCCCTGGATTTCGAACCGCTCGGCGTCGGCATAGTAGTCAGTCCGCAAGGTCATCTTCAACGCCAGCGAAACATCCCACGTTCCGTGCACGGGCGGATCGGCATGACGCCACATCAGCGTCGCTGGCGCATCGTAGACGCCGGCGGGGGTCTCGGTGCGCTCGATGCATGCGAATCCGTCGCGCACCTCTCCGAAGAGCCACAGCGCTACCGCCATCATGTGGTGGCCATGATCGAACACGATCGGGCCGCCGCGGCCCTCGGCGGCCAGCGCGTGGCGCCAGCGACTGGTCGCATCCGGCACATGCCATGCCTGCGCGCGGTCGGCCATCACCACCTTCATCCGGAAATGCAACGGCCTGCCGATCGCGCCCTCGAGGAGCAACTTGCGGGCTTTGACCAGCGGCGGGTAGAAAACAAAGTTTTCGAAGACTTTCAAACGCCTTCCGCTCGCGGCGGCGGCTTCGATCATTCGGTCGCATTCGGGCAGCGTCATCGCCATCGGCTTCTGCACGCTGACATGGGAGCCGCCGGCCAGCGCCGCCACCGTCATCGCCTCGTGCCGCGGGTGCGGCGTCAGGATTTCGATCAGGTCAAGGTCGGAGCGCAAGATGTCCTGGAAGTCGGAGGTCGCACGGGCGCCGGGGTGTTCGGCGGCCCGTCGAGCGAGAATGGCGGGGTCGGCGTCGCATAGCGCCGAAACCTCCGCCTCCGGATGATCGAGGTAGCCGCGCACGTTAAGATCGAATACGCGCCCAAGGCCGACAAAGCCAACGCGTAGCTTGGGCGCCATCTGAGGTTTACTCCGTCGGTTGATGGCGCGAGTCTGGCGCCTGCGGCGGCCGATGTGTCAAGGGAGCGCGCGATTTGAGCCGGCCGGTCAGTGGCGCCGCAACAGGGCGGTGAACAAGAGGCAGACCAAGGCGCCGACGGCCGCGGCGAGAAACCCGTCGATGTAGGAGAGGACCGCAGCCTGCTTCGCGACAGCGGCGCCAAGAAGGCTCGTCGCCCGCGCCGCCGCCGCGGCGGCTTCGCTCGTATGGGCGCCGACGGCGTTGCGATAGGCCGCGAGACGGTCGGCGGTCATGCCGCCGAGGCTGTCGACATGCAGGCCTATGAGGTTGGAATGGACCTGTTCGCGGACGCGGACGAAGGTCTGCATGAAAGCCGTCCCGATCTCGCCGCCAAAGAGGCGAGTGGTCTGGAATAGCGTGCCGATCGTCAGCACGTCGGCTGGATTCATCGACTTGACCGCGAGCACGACGACCGCGGTCAGCGCGAACGACTGGCCGATCGCCTGCAGAATCTGCGACGGCAGGAAATCATCGGTCGCCCAATCCTGGGTAAGAAGGGTCCCCATGAGACAGGCTACGCCGATGAAAATCGCGCCGAGCGCAAGGACCCAACGCGCGTCGATGCGCGAAAGAAGCCAGCCGAGAGGCAGCACGATCAGAAACTGCGGCAGCGCGATCCACAGCAGCACCGCGCCGACCTGCAGCTCGCGGTAGTCCTGGACGACCTGGAGATAGGTCGGAATGATATAGGCGGTCGAGAGGATGATGAAGCGGAAGCCGGCGAGGATCAAAAGGATCGGCACGATCCCTTCCCTCGTCAGCAGCCGAAGGTTGAGGAACGGCCTTTCGACAATGAGCTCACGCACGACGAACGCAAGCGTCAGCAATCCGCCCGACATGAGAAGCCCATTGACGAGACCGTTATTGACCCAATCGAGGCGATTGCCCTGGTCGAGGCCGGCGTAGAGAAGCGCAAATCCCAAGCCGGAGTAGGCAAGCCCGGGCCAGTCGAGGTCGCGCAGCAGCGCCAGGTTGATCTTCTCGCGCGGCGCCCCGTACCAGATGCAGGCGAACATGATCGGCAGCGCGATGCAGAATTGCCATTGAATCCACCGCCAGCTGAGGTTGTCCGTGTACCAGCCCTCGAGCGAGGCGGAGACATTCTGCGACAGTTCCGAGTTCATGGCGTAGACGGCGAGGCCATAGACGATAAGCCGCTGCGGCAGATTGCGGACGATGAAGCCGATGGTGAGCGGGATGAAGGTTCCCGTGCCAACGCCGGCAAGAAATTGCGCGGTGAGGTAGGCCGTGAGGTTGGGCGACAATGGTCCAAGCAAGCTGGCGATGAAGAGGAGCGCCATTCCGTGCAAGAGAATGCGCCGGACGCTGAAAATGGCGCCGAGATAGGGACAGGCGACGCCGACGAGCATCTGACCGACGCCGAAGCTCGTCGTCATCCATGCGCCCTCGTCAAACCCGAAGTGCAATCCACCGCGCAGGTCGGCGAGCCCGAAAGTCGTGATGCGGCTGCCGGTGAATGACAGGATCGCGCCAATGAGAACGCCCAGGATGCCGACATAGGGCCTGAGCGAATCGGCGCTCAGGCGGATGTAGCGGGTCCCGCTGGCGTGAGCGGCGATGCCGGCGCAGGTGATGGGCGCCGGGGCCGGGGCGTCGGCGCCCGCCGAGGCGAGCGGGGCGGGGACGGCGGTCACGGAGGCGGCGCCGCGCTCGCGCCGGCCCCGCCGGCGTTCCGAGTTGGAGACGCGCCGGTATCGACCGTCGCTTCGACCGACATGCCTGGCCGGACCAGGGATCCAAGCGAGTCATTCCGGTCGAGGACGATCTTCACCGGAACGCGCTGGACCACCTTGGTGAAGTTGCCGGTGGCGTTGTCGGGCGGAAGCAGCGCAAAGGTGCTTCCCGTTCCAGGCGACCAGCTGTCCACATGGCCGGTGAGCTGGAGATCGGGAAAGGCGTCGACGGCGATCCGAGCCGGCTGGCCGACCCGGACGTCGGTCATCTGGGTCTCCTTGTAATTTGCGATCACCCAGATGTTGGGCAATGGCACGACGGCGATGATTTGCGTGCCGACATTGACGAACTGGCCGAGCCGGACCTGCCGCTCGCCGACCAATCCGTCCGCCGGCGACAGGATGCGCGTATAGCCCAGGTTGTCGGCGGCGAGCGCGACCTGCGCCTCCGCCGCGCGGATTTGGGCCTTGAGCTGCTTTTCCTGGATGTCGATCGCGGCCAGCGCGGCCTTCTGCTGTTCGAGCTGAGCCTCGTTCAGCCGCCGTTGAGCAATGACCCGCTTGGCGTTGTCGTCGGCCTGTTCGACCAATTGCTGCGTGCCGGCGATCCCGGTGCGCAAGAGGTCGTGCTGGCGCTTGTCCTCGAGCTGATAGCGCAGGACGTCGGCCTCGGTGGCGTCGATCGTCGCCTCGGCCTGCTGGACGAGCGCTTGCTGCACGATCCGCTGATTGGCGAGATTGGCGAGCGTCGCCTGAACGGCGGCAAGATTGGCTTGAGCCAGCTCGAGCTGAGCCTGGTAGTCGGACGGGTCGATCACCGCGAGAAGTGCGCCTTTGCGCACGACCTGGAAGTCATTGACCGGCATTTCGGTGATGTTCCCGGACACCCGGGCCGAAAGGGGCGTCACATCTCCCGACACGAAGGCGTCGTCGGTCGATTCGAACCGCGCCGCGCCGGTCCAGCGGTCCCAGTGTCCGGCCGTGTACCAGATCAGCCAGGCGGCGAAGACAAGAAAGGCGATCCGCAAAAAGGGAAAGAACCAGCGACTGAGCCAACGCGAAGCCGGGACGTTAGTTTCGGGTGAGGCGCTATTCGTTCGCTGCGTTTCGGTCATAACGCCTCCTTGAATAGCGCAGGAGGACCGAATCCTGAAAATGGCGCCCAGGGCTGATGGGTTATAGGGGTGCGCCGCCGAGGCTGCCTCAAGACGGACCTTCGCGATCGGCGGGGAGGACGGCGGTCTCGACCGCCGCCGCCGGATCGACGCGGCGCTCCGGCGCCCCTCGCGCCCTCCGCCCTGCCGAAACCGTCATGATGCGAAAGGAGGCGTTCGCCGTCCTTGGCCGACCCAGCTAAACTCCCGCGGCGGAGACGATGGAGGGAAACGGCAGCCGCTCAGTCGGCCCTAGATTCGCATTACGGTCTTGCAGCGCCGATGCGAGGAACTGGTCGGCCTGGGATACGAAGAGCTCCGGGTATTGATAGAACGAGCCGTGATTGGCATCGGGGTAGACGATCAGCTCTGCGTTCGGCAGGTTCTGCTGCAGGATGTAAGAGTTCACCGTGGGGATGATGACGTCGTTGCTGCCCTGTACGATCAGCGTCGGCTGATGGATATCTTTCAGATAGCCGAGAACGTTCTCGGCCGGCGCGATATATTTCCCGATGGCTTCCCGCAGCGCCGCCGCCGCTTCCTCGGACACCTCCGGCTCGCGGTCCTGGCGCAGAAGCTTGCGCTTCAGAAAAGCGAGGCCTGCGGCCCGGCTCGACCGGGACGGCGAGAAATGAACCGCAAGCCAGAGATGCTCCGGCGGATTGTACGCTCCGGCAAAGATCTCCGCGGATTTGCTCGTTGACATGTCGGCGCCGCGCGGCCCTGTGCCGACAAGAATGAGCCGGCGAACGAGATCCGGAGCCTGGGCGGTGATTTCCTGAGCGACCATGCCGCCGATGGAAAAACCGAGCACGTCGACCTTGGCAAGCCCGAGAGCCTTGATGAAGGCGATAGCCTTGACGCCCATCTCCTGAAAGCTCGTCGGGACCTTGCCGGAGCTGCTCGAAACGCCCGCGTTGTTGAAGAGGATGATCTCGCGGTTCCTGGCCAGGCCATCGGTTACGGCCGGATCCCAATAATCCATCGTCCCGCGGAAATGCTGGTTGAAGACGAGCGGCGCGCCGCCGGTCTTGCCGAAGCGGCGATAGGCGAAACGAATGCCATTGGCCTCGACGAACTGCGTCGGCGCGGTCTGGTGATTCTGTTTTGTCATTGAAATTCCCTCTGGCGGTCGAGCTGAAGCCGACTCGCCAAGCGATCGAAAGCGGCGGCCCGACTCAGCGAAGCTTCGAGAAGGGCGCGCGTTGGGAAGCCATCCCTCAACCGGGCGCGGAAGTTTGCTCCGCGCCGGACAGGGTCAGTGGCTCTTACCGCCATCGACATTGAGGACATGGCCGGTGATGAATGACGCTTCGTCCGATGCGATGAAGACAATCGCATTGGCAAGCTCCTCCGAGAGGCCGAGGCGATCCATCGGGACAGTCCTCATGAGAGCCGCCTTGTTTTCCGGCGTGCCGGTAAAACGCGTCAACATGCCAGTGTCCGTAGGACCAGGCGCCACGGCATTTACGCGGATTCCCGATTTGGCGATCTCGAGCGCCACCGATTTGGTGATGCCTTCGACGGCGTGCTTGCTGCCGACATAGACAGAGGCTCCCGCCGCCCCCTCGTGCCCGTAGGTCGATGAGATGTTGATGATGCTGCCGCCGCCCTGTCCCTGCATGGCGCGCACTTCGTGCTTCATGCTCAGGATCACGCCGAGAACATTGGTGTCGAATGTCGCGGCGTAGCTCTCCGCGGTCTGCTCGGTGATCGGACCAACCTGGCCTTCGGTGCCGGCATTGTTCACCGCGACATCGAGACGGCCAAACCGTGCGACAGTCTTGTCGACCAGCGCGCGGACGTCTTCGTCCTTGCGAACATCGGCGTTGATGAACTCGGCCTCCGAACCGAGAGAGCGCAACTCCTTGGCGAGCGCTTGGCCGACCTCGTCACGCCGACCGGCGACGACCACCTTCGCGCCCTTCTTGGCGAAGGCGACGGCGGCGGCGCGCCCGATGCCCGTGAGTTCCTCCGGTGATTAAGACGACTGAGTTGTTGCTCATATTCTAATCCTCGCGATTGCTCCGCCTTACCGGCAAAGCATGGGGCAATCGGGAACTCCGGCGGCGCTTCAGAGGCCGCAGACTGGTTCCATGCCCGCTGTTGTGGAGGCTGTAGCTAGGCGTCCCTGGCGCTGAAGAAAAAGACTTTGTAAGCTGGACGGCATGCCTTGCAGATATGGAAGGCCGCCATGGAGCTCCGCCATCTTCGCTATTTCGTCGCGGTCGCCGAAGAGGGAAGCCTCACGGTCGCGGCCGAGAAGAGGCTGCATACCGCGCAACCTTCGCTCAGCCGTCAAATTCGGGATCTCGAGTATAAGGTCGGCGTTCAGCTGTTCAGTCGCAGCGTGCGCGGCGTCGAACTGACGGCCGCAGGCCGTGCCTTTCTCGACCATGCGCGGCTCGCGCTCACCCAGGCGGAGGCGGCGGTCGAAGCGGCGCGGCGGGCCGCCGAGCCGTTCAAGCCGGCCTTCGCGCTTGGCTTCCTCACCGGGACGGAGATTGACTGGCTGCCGAGGGCGATGCGCATTATTAACGAGCAACTGCCCAACATGAAACTGACCATCGCCAGCCAGTACTCTCCGGACCTGGCTGCGGAGCTTATGCGGGGGAGGCTCGACGCCGCATTCATGCGCGCGGAGCCGAACGCGGAAAACCTAGTCTCTTATGTTCGCCGTCAAGGGCTCGGACGTAGTCGAGCGGCCGAGCGGTGAGATGGCCGTCGGCGGGAAAAGGCGGAGCTGCGCAGAGCTGGGAGCGGAGCTTGAGACGACGGTTGATCAAACTCTTATCCGCGGGTTGGTTACCGCCTTCCGTGTCTACGTCTCGGGGCTTTCCTCGGTCTAGAGGACGGGCGTCGGGCACGAGCCCGGCCACATAACTAGCGACGGGAGTTCCCCACCTTTCGGGCTCCGCTCCCGGGTCTGCGCAGCGGGAGGGACAGGTCGCTCGTTACGCGGGCTCGACCTCCCGGCCGATGGCCCACAGGAAGGCGGCCATCTCGCGGGCGATCGCCGCCACGACGACGGGGAGCTTCTTGCCCGTGGCGCTGAGGCGGCGGTAGCGGGCGCACAGACGGACCTGCGCCTTCCAGGCGATGTCGCGCACAGGCTTCGGCAATCCCTCCAGCCTGGCTCTCAAGGTCTCGCTGACCCGGGCCGGATAGCGATAGGTCCAGGCCGCCTCGATGAGCGCCCGCCGGGCGCGCCGATTACCCGCCAGGGTGAGGCCCTTCCGCCGGATCATGTCGCCGGTCGAGCTCTCCGCTGGCACAAGGCCGAGGAAGGACATCAGCTGTCGCGGCGTATCGAATTGTCGGACATCGCCGATTTCCGCCGCGAAGGTCACGGCGACGAGAACGAAGCGCCCCGCATCGCTTGGTAAGCCTGCACGACGGGCGCCATGGACCACTCCGGCACAACGAGGGAGAGTTGCTTCTCGAGGCGGCGCAGGCGCTGAAGAGCATCTTCGATCGTGTCGATCCCCTCCTGAAAGACGATCTGCTGGGCGGCATGCTCGAACTTCTGGCCGGCGAGCCAGCGCCGGTGTGCAAGCGTCCAATGGCCGCCGCCGCTGTAGATCCGGCTGTGCCGCAGCAGGAAGGAGAGAAGCTGCTGGCGCTTTCGCCGAAGATCGTCCCCCGCCGCCTCGCGGGCGCGCACAAGATCCCGGACCGCCTCATGAGCCGGATCGGGCGCCCAGACCCCTATCAGTTCGCCGGCACGATGCAGACGCGCCAGCGTAACCGCATCCCGACGGTTCGTCTTGATCCGCTCGCCCGCTCGTTTCGGGATCAGTGCCGGAGCGACCACCATGCAATCGTGGCCGAGCGCCTGAACCTGGCGATAGAGCCCATATCCCGTCGGCCCGGCCTCGAAGCAGACATGCAACTGATCGTACCGGGTCGCCAGTCTCTTGATCGTCCGCTCGATCGGCGCTGCACTGTTCTCAACATCGCCGAGAAACCGAACCTCTCCCGTCCGGCCTCCTTCGGCGATCGCAACGGCGTGCTTCCTCTTAGCGACGTCAAAAGCCACGAAAACTTCGCTATGCTTTCCCATGGTCCGCCCTCCGTGCATGAGGCTCGGCTCGGCATGCCCGAGCAACCCTCGTTCTTACCTGCACGAAAGGGCGGGCCACCGGCGCGAGCCCGCGAACATGACGTCTATCGCCGCGTGCTGACAGAACCGCTCGTCGTGGTGTTCCCGAGCGATCATCGCCTGGCCACGCAAGTGGCCGTCGAGCTGCGGGAGATCGTCGGCGAGACGTTCATCATTCCGTCCAATACGGCCCCAACCTTACACTCTCTGATTGCAGGCTACCTTGAGCGATCCGGCCTCGGCATCAAGCCTGTGCACGAAGTGGACCATCTCGCCCACGCGGTGTCGATGGTCGCCTCGACCGGCGCGGTGATGCTCTTACCCGCTTACGCGAGAAATTTCCTCCCCTGGTCGGTGACCAGCCGCCCGCTGCGCGGGAAGGCGCCGACCATCGACCTCGTCGTCGGCTACAACAAGGCGAACAGGTCGCCGATTCTTAAGCTCTTCCTGTCGAGGCTGGACGAGATGGCTGCGACGCAGTCCAACGCGCCGCCGTCGCCCGCTTAAGGCCCTGCCGGCTCGGCGTGGCCGATGACGCGGCGCGCTTCCGGGAAAGCCCGGCGCACCGAGCGCTCGAGCGCATCGACGGCGTCGTGGACGGTCTCGACCGGCGTCGCCGGATCGACGCGGCAGTGGAAGAGGACAATCACTCCGCCCGAGGTCTCGCGCACGCGGACATTGTGGATGTCGCGCAGGCGCCCCTGCGCCGCCGCCGTCGCGGCGAGCGAAGCCTCGATTCTGCGAGCGAGATCGGGCCCGGCCAATCGCCCGCACGCCTCTGGCTCGGCCGGCTCGATGTGGGTCTCGACCTCGACCCCCTCGCCGATTTCCTCGGCGATGGCGTCCTCGAGCTCGGAGGCGAGCGCGTGGGCGTCGCCGAGCGGCATCGCCCGGTCGACTTCGAGATCGAGCGCGACGGACTTGCGCCCTTCGATCTCCTGGATAGTGACGTGGTGCACCGGCAGGCCTCGCCGCGCCGCAATCACCAGCACGCGCTCAAGGATCGTTTCGTCGTCGAGCTTGAGCGGATTGGCGGAAATGGTGAGTTCGGCCTCTGGCCACCGCCGGGCGATGCGCCCTTGCAACTCCGACTTGATCGCGGCGACGCGCTCGAGCGGAAGGGTGCGGGAGACCGAGACGATGACGTCGCCGACGATCCTCGCGCCGGTCGGACGCAGCCGGATCGCCTCGATTCCGGCGACCCCATCGCTGGCGATGACGAGGGAGCGGAGCGCCTCGGTCAGGCCGACGGGCGCACGGTCGACCAGCGCGTCGATTGTCGCCCGCCCAAGGCGCCAGCCGGCCGCGGCGATGAAACCGGCGACGCCGATCGCGGCTAGCGCGTCGGCGTGGGGATAGCCGGCCCGCGTCGCAGCCAGGCCGGCGAGGACCAGCACCGACGAGACGAGGTCGCTCGAATAGTGCAGCGCGTCGGCGGCGAGCGCATGGCTCGACGTTACGCGCGCCACATGGGTCAGCGCGCGCCAGCGGAAACTATCGACGATGATCGAAAACAGGACCGCGCCGATGGCGAAGGCGTTGGCGTCGACCGCAGCGCCGCCCTCGCGGATGCGTCCGATCGCCTGGATCCCCACGCCGATCGCGAGCGCGGCGAGAAAGCCGGTCTCGGCCAGCGCCGCCACCGCCTCGATTTTCGCGTGGCCGAACGGATGATCGGCGTCGGCCGGCTTGTCGGCCGCGCGCACCGCGAATAAGGTTAGCGCGCTCGCGCCGATGTCGAGCGCGTTATGCGCCCCCTCGGAAAGGAGCGCGAGCGAGCCGGACGCGAAACCGGCCGCGAGCTTGACGGCTGCCAGGATCGTGCTGGCGCCGATCGAGGCCGTCGCGGCGCGCTGCTTGAGCTCCGAGCGGGCCTCGGCCGGAAGGCGCGGCTCAAGCGCCAAGGCGCGACGCATGTCTTTAGGGCTTCCCCACGAGATCGGAGGCGTTATGCTCTGAAGCCCGCGACGAAGCAAACCCTGAAGAGGAAGCCCCATGGAATATCTGCATACGATGATCCGCGTGACCGACATCAAGGCGACGGTCGCCTTCTTCGAGCTCATGGGCTTCGTCGAGACGCGGCGCGTCGACAATGACAAGGGCCGCTACACCCTGGTCTTTCTCGCCGCGCCCGGCGACGCCGATCGGGCGAAGAAGGACCAGGCGGCGCTGGTCGAGCTCACCTACAACTGGGACCCGGAGGTCTATGCCGGCGGGCGCAATTTCGGCCACCTCGCCTATCGCGTCGACGACATCTATGCGACTTGCGCCAAGCTCAAGGCGGCCGGCGTCACGATCAACCGGCCGCCGCGCGACGGCCATATGGCCTTCATCCGCACGCCGGATAACATCTCGATCGAGCTCATCCAGAAGGGCGGCTCGCTTCCCGCCGCCGAGCCGTGGGCGTCGATGGCGAACACCGGCGTGTGGTGAGGGCTGACGCCCCCTCGCTCACGCCGCAAGAAAGTCGCGGACAGCGCCGATCTGGTCTTCGCTCACCAGCGCCGGCGCATGGCCTATTCCAGGCAGTTCGATGAGTTTGGCCTTCGGACCGCGCCTGGTCATCCCTTCGGCGGCTTCGTGGGTCAGGAGATCGGATTGGGCGCCGCGCAAGACCAGGGTCGGGCACCGGATGGCCTCCCACACCGGCCACATGTCAACGTCTTGGAGCGGGCCAGCCTTGAATGCGTCGGCGATGCGCGGATCGTAGGCGAATCCCCATCCTCCTTCGGGCTTTCGCTCTGCCATGTCGCCGGCCATCTTTCGCCATTGCTCGTCCGTGAGCGTACCGAACGACGCCGCGAGCTTCCGGATCGCGCCTTCGAATGCCTCCAGTGATGGAAAGGTCGGGTCGAGCCCGACATAGCTCGCGATTCTCTCCAGACCCTCCTTCGCCAAGTAGGGACCGATGTCGTTGAGAACGAGCTTGCGTATAGGATTTCCCGGCTGCGAGGCGGCGATCATGCCAATGATGCCGCCCATCGACGTTCCAAGCCAGTCGACGCTGTCGACGTCGAGCCGCGCGACCAGCGCCGCGCAATCGGCGACGTAAAGCGGGTAGTTGTACTCCGACGCGACCGTCAGCCGTTCGCTGCGCCCGCGCCCGGGCATGTCGGGAGCGATCACCCGATAATGCGCCGACAGGGCCTCGGCGATCGTGTCGAAATCCTTGCCGTTGCGGGTCAGCCCATGAACGCACATCAGCGTCGGCGCGCCGCGCGGCCCCGGCCATTCGCTGTACACGACCCGATGAAAGCCGGATGGGCCGAGGCAGGAGAGATGGCGTTCGATCATCGGCGACATACCTTGAGGCTTGGACCTTGAGGCTTGGAACTTCGACCAAACTCGCGCGGCCGGCGAGTTTGAGCAAGGGGCGCAGCCCTCGCTTGTCGCTGGACAGCCGCCGCTGAGCGCGAGACAAAGCGCCCATGAGCCTTGTCGACGATGCCGGCGCGAAAGCCGAGCCGCCGCCGGCGCCGCTTGCCGAGCGGCTGCGGCCGGGGACGCTCGCCGAGGTTTCGGGCCAGGAGCACCTGACCGGGCCGGACGGGTCGCTGACCCGGCTCATCGCGGCGCCGTCGCTCGGCTCGATGATCTTCTGGGGGCCGCCGGGCAGCGGCAAGACGACGGTCGCGCGGCTGATCGGGGCCTCGCGCAACGACGCCTTCGTCCAGGTCTCCGCCATCCACACCGGCGTCGCCGAATTGAAGAAAATCTTCGACGCCGCGCGCAGCCGCCGCGCGCAAGGGCTGGGAACGCTGCTTTTCGTCGACGAGATCCATCGCTTCAACCGCGCGCAGCAGGATTCCTTCCTGCCGGTGATGGAGGACGGTTCGATCACCCTCATTGGCGCGACGACCGAGAATCCGTCGTTCGAGCTCAACGCGTCGCTGCTCTCCCGCGCTCGCGCGCTCGTCTTTCGCCCGCTCGGGCCCGAGGCGCTCGAAGCGCTGCTCGAACGCGCCGAGCGGCTGCTGGCGAAGCCGCTGCCGCTCGACCTTGGAGCGCGCGAGGCGCTCGTCGGAATGGCCGACGGCGACGGCCGCGCGGCGCTGACGCTCGCCGAGGAGGTCTGGCGCGCCGCCCGCCCGGACGAGACGCTGGACGCGGCCCGCCTGGTCGAGGTCGTGCAGCGGCGCGCGCCGATCTACGACAAGGCGCAGGACGGCCATTACAATCTGATCTCGGCCCTGCATAAGTGCGTGCGCGGCTCCGATCCCGACGCGGCGCTCTATTATCTGGCGCGGATGTTCGACGCCGGCGAGGACCCGTTGTTCATCGCAAGGCGGGTCGTGCGCATGGCGTCCGAGGATATCGGCCTTGCCGACCCGCAGGCGCTCGTGGTCGCCAACGCCGCCAAGGACGCCTACGATTTCCTTGGGAGCCCGGAGGGAGAGTTGGCGATCGCCGAGGCGGTTGTCTATGTCGCCGCCGCGCCGAAATCGAATGCGGTCTACAAGGCGTTCGGCGCCGCGCAGGCGCTCGCCAAGGCGCATGGCTCTCCCGCGCCGCCCAAGACAATCCTCAACGCCCCGACCCGACTCATGAAGCGCGAGGGCTACGGCGCCGACTATGAGTACGACCACGACGCGCCCGACGCTTTCAGCGGCCAGAACTACTGGCCTGAAAAGGTCGGCCGCCACACGCTTTACGAGCCGGTCGAGCGTGGCTTCGAGCGCCAGATCAGGAAGCGGCTCGAATACTGGGCGCGGCTCAGGAAGGAGCGGGGGCTGTAGCCGCACTCGGCTCCACGGCAACCGACGCGGTCAGCGACCGGGCTAAGAGCCAATAAGGATCGCGCTGGGAAGAGCGAGAAAAAGAGGCCGCCCTGCAAAGGCGGCCTCGGATCCTATCAAAAAAGACCACACGAACTGGTCGGCCAAGATGTTGCGGCGGCTCTTTCAGGCCCCGAGCGCGGTTCTGGCGCGCAAGCGATAGCTGGCGAAGCCGAGGCCGGCGAAGCCGAGCGCCATCATTACCCATGTGGAGGTCTCGGGCACGTCTTCCGCGATCAGGTTCACATCGCCTTCCCCGATCACGCCGATGAACGTGCCGGTTATCACGTTCACGCCGTTGTGCAAGGCGAATGTCCCCGAACTGTAGTTGGTGTCGCCGAGGAAATAGTTAATGTCCGGATTGCTGCCCTGCTCCTCGCAGGCGTTGCAGGGAACGGACGTAAGGTTCCCGACCGCCGCCTGGCCCGGGTTCTGCGGGGCGGGCCCAAACGGACTGGCCGCCGGCGCCATTGGGACGCCGTTGTCGAACAACTCAAACTGATCGCCGGAGGTTTCGACGTCGGTGACCGTCAGCGTGCCAGCGCCGTCGATCGTTACCGACCAAGCGTTTAGACTATTGGCCGGAAGATTGATCGCGTTGCCGAAGGTCGGCCACGGCAACGTCGGTCCATGAGTGAAGACGGTGCCGAACGAGTTGCCGAAGATTGGGCTCGGCGTGATGGTGAAGTGACCGGTGTACCATTGATTGGTGGTGATAGCGGCCTGCGCAAACGCGGCGTCCGGAAGGGCAACGAACCCAACCGCCCCCAATATTCCCGCCGCCAATGCAGTTGATAGAAATTTGCCGGTCTTCATGGCGTTTCCCCCGAATGGCGCGCTCCTAATGAGGCGTGAGCCTCCTAATGAGGCGCTCCCTAATGAGGCGCCCCTTAAAGAGGCGTCAACATTACCTTTAGTTAATGTTCACGCGATGGCGATGTCCCGGTCTTTGTTGAAATTCTCGAAGCGGTGGCTGCTGGCTGAGAATTATGCGGCCTCGGCGATTTGAGCAAGAGGCTCCACCGTGGCAGGCTTGGAGTTGGTCTTGTCGAGCGCCGCGCGCAGGGCGGGCAGTTGCTTGAAGGCCTTCAGCTTTCGAAAACCCTTGGTCGCTTCCTGCATCGCGGCGGCGGTCCAGCGCATCGCCATCGAGGGGGAGCGCCAGTATTTGACGTTCCGGCAAACACGACGCACCGTGCCCATGACATTCTCGATGATGTTCGTGCAGGCAAGCGAGCGGCGCAGTTCGCGCGGAAGGCCGAGACGCGTCACGGTCAGCATCTCGTCCAGCCCTTCCAGGATCGAGGCGGCGACGCCCTCCCAGTCCCGTTCGAGACGGCGGGCGAGGTTGCGCAGCAGCTTTTCGGCCTTGGCCGCGTCATCCATTTCCCAGGCCTGCCGCAAGACGCTTCGCACCGACGCGTGCATCGATTTGGGCAGTCGCTCCAGAATGTTGCGCGCCTTGTGAATCTGGCAACGCTGGATCGGCGTATCGCGTCCGAAGGTCCTCTTGATCGCCTTCGACAGCGCCTTCGAGCCATCGATGATGAAGAGACGCCGCACGGTGGGATCGAGGCCGCGTTCAATGAGATTGTCGATGAGCGCCTGCACGGTCGTTGCGTTTTCCGTCGCCCCCTCGACGAGACCCAGCGGGTGTTTGTCGCCCGCCGCGTCGATGCCGAGCGCCGCCACCAGCAGCATGTCCTCGGCCATATGGATGCCGTCGATCTGGATCACCAGCAGATCAAGAGCGTCGAGCCTGGTCGACATCCACTCCCTCATGCGCGCCGTCGATAAAGCGACGAAGCGCCGGGAAGTCGCCGACTTCGACAAGCCGGCTCCGTCGGCGGCCGGAACGTCCCCTTCGGGCAGGCGAACCGAACGCTTGAATTTGCGCGTCGAGACGTTGATCAGCATCTGGTTCATCGCCCATCGGCCGAGCCAATCTTCGCTTGCCGCGCTTTCCCAGCTCGGCAACACGTATTCGACGCCATTACGCCCGCGAACACGTGGGCGCTCGACCTCGACTTTGCCGCCGTGAAAACCGATCTTGCCCTTCGTCCGACCCCAGCGGTGCGCCTTGCGGCTCTCGCCCCGCTCATGACGCGCGCCGCAAGCGGCCACCGCGTCCTCTTCCAGCATCTCCGTCAGCGATTCGATCCCGGCCGCAAGGCAAAAGCGCTCAAAACTCGCCGACATGCCCGCAAGCGCTTCCGTCTTCAGCGCATAGGTAGGAATCGCCGTGGATGTGATATGCTTTTTCATGGCGTTGCTTTCCTTCGTTGGAATCAGCACCCCGAGCCTAAAGGCTCAAGGCGAGCAACGCCGCTCCTTCCTTTTCAACATTCCCCGGGACATCCCCGCTTTTCAACCTCGGCTGGACCTATCTGCGCTGTGCGCGCTTCAAAGAGGCGGTGAGCGTCCTGCAGCGGACGACCGAATTGCGGCCGAGCTACGTCGAGGCGCTGACGAACCTGACCCTCGCGCTGGCCGCGGACGGGCGGCGGCCGGAAGCCGTGAGCGCGTACCGCAAGCTCAGCCGGATCGCAGACAATCCGATCGAGCGCCGATACTTTCTGGCCCACGTGCTGGAGATCGAAGGCAGGGCGGCGGAGGCCGAGGCGGAGCTGCGCCACGTGCTCGCAGTTGCGCCGGGACAGGTCGATTCACGCGCTCTGCTCGCCCAGCTTCTCCTCCGGCGAGGCGCTTTCGACGAGGCCGAACGGCAACTGAGAGGAACGCTCGACGTCCTCCCGAGCGGCTTTCTTTCCCTCGCCAAAGCGAAGCGGATGACCGAGGCGGACCGGCCGCTTATCGAGCGCATGCGAGCGCGCGCCGAGGGGCCTCATCTCGACAGGTTTTCGCGGATTCACGTTCACTTTGGCCTCGGTAAGGCTTACGAGGACCTCGGCGACTACGCGGAGGCGATGCGCCACTACGATCAAGGAAACCGACTCAAAGCGATGTCGGCGCCCTTCGATCGCGCGGCCATGGCGAAGCAATTCGACGTGATCAGCGCACGCTTCGCTGCGAAAGAGGTGCAGCGCGCGGAGCGGAAGCCGGCGCTGCCGGCTGCGCCGGGACAGGAGTTGCCGGTGTTCATCGTCGGCATGCCCCGCTCCGGCACGACGCTTGTCGAGCAGATCCTCTCATCTCACCCCTCGGTCGCGGCGGGCGATGAGCTGCATTTCTGGCTCGGCCAGGTCCGCGGCCCGAACGGCCCCCGACTTGAGGCCCTCGACCCGGAGGCCATGGCCGAGGCCGCCGCCAGCTATCTTGCGCTCTTGCGCGGCATAGGCCCCCAGGCGCTGCGCGTAACCGACAAGGCGCCGGGCAACGTCGATCGTCTTGGGCTGTTGGCGCTTGCTCTTCCTCAGGCGCGGATCATCCATTGCCGACGCCATCCCGTCGCGACCTGCCTGTCAATCTACTTCGAGCTATTCGATTCGAGCTGGGATTTCGCCTACGATCGCGGCGATCTCGCATTCGCCTATCGCCAGTACGAGCGCCTGATGGACCACTGGCGAGGCGTCTTGCCGCCGGACCGTTTCACCGAGGTCGAGTACGAGACGCTGGTGCACGACCGGGAGGCTGAGACGCGCCGCTTGATCGCTTTCTGCGGACTCGACTGGGACGACGCTTGCCTTCAGCCCCAGCGCAACGAGCGCAGCGTGAAGACGGCGAGCGTCTGGCAGGCTCGGCAGCCGGTCTACACGACCTCGGTCGATCGCTGGCGTCGCTTCGAGCCGTGGCTTGGAGAGCTGCGAGAATTGATGCCGCGGACGGAAACCTGAGTTGCTGGCGTTGAAGGCATTGTGCAAGCGCCCCTCGACAGGGTTCGCGAGGACAGGCCATTTGGGATCACACGATTTTGTAGCTATCCAGCGAACTTCGCCTTCAGCGCCTTGACGGCGTTAGGCGTGGCGAAGGGGCACGGTGACTTCCTCAACGATATGATCGCCTTCGTGGCGCAGCTCTCAGTTTCCGGAAATTGCGGCCATGCGACGTGCAAAGCGGGAGCCGGTTTTGCCGGATCGGGAGTAGGGATGACTCCAGTTCCGAGCCCTCGACATGGGGCGATGATGCTCGCCGGAGTCGCCGGTCTCTTATGGATTGCCGCACGCCGGAGGGCGAAAGCACGGTCCGCCGCGATCGCTTGAATGTTGCGGCGCGACTGCGGAGCGAGCTGAGGGGATAGCGCGCTCCGCGCGACGGGTAGGGCGCCATGATCGCGAGGCCGAAATCGGAAAGCTTCCCGCCGTATCGGATCAGCGCGCGATCCGCGCGCGTCCGTATCGGGTCTGGCGCGCGCTCTCTTATCGGGTCGTCCATATTGGAGGCCTCCTCAGACGGGAAAGCCGGCGAGCGGCCGAACTCTATCTCTCGAACTTCGCCTTCAGCGCCTTCACCACATTCGGCGGGGCGAAGGGGGAAGCGTCGCCGCCCATCGAGGCGATCTGGCGCACCAAGGTCGCGGTGATCGGCCGCACCGGCGAGGAGGCGGGCAGGAAAACGGTGCGGATTTCCGGCGCCATCGCGCCGTTCATGCCGGCCATCTGCATCTCGTAGTCGAAGTCGGTCGAGTCTCGCAGGCCGCGGACGATGAGCGTCGCCCCCGCCTTGCGCGCCGCCTCGACCGCAAGCCCGGTGAATTCGACCACCTCGAGCTTGCAATGCGCCTTCTTCATGATCGGCGTCGCCGCCTCGCGGATGAGCTTGAGCCGCTCCTCGACCGTAAACAACCCGGCCTTGTTCGGGTTGGAGCCGACGCCGATCACCAGCCGGTCGCACAGGGCCGCCGCATGCTCGATCACGTCGAGATGACCGTTGGTCATCGGATCGAAGGAGCCGGAAAAGAAGCCGACGCGGGTCATCGCCAAGCGTTATCCCGCCGCGGCGGCGGCGACAAGCGGACGCAAGGTTGAGTTGGACGCCCGGTCAGGTAAAATCGCCAACCTGTCGACGCCCGACCGTCGCCGCCGCCGGCAATCGTCCATCTGGCTTGGCAGCGCGCCAAGCCGCTCTCCGCCAAGACCGAAAGACTCCGAGCATGCCGACCGCCAAGGCCAGCGTTCCCACGGCCAACGCCGCCAAATACATTCAACAGCTTTGCAAACATTGGAGCCACAGGCTCGAGGTCGAATTCTCGGACCGGAAAGGCGTGGTCAGGTTCCCGGGTGCGGTCGTCAATCTCGAGGCGGGGGCGGACGCGCTTCAGGTCACGATCGAGGGCGAGGACAGCGAAGAGGTCGAGCGAATGAAGGGCGTTGTCTCGAGCCACCTCGACCGCTTCGCGTTCCGCGAGGCGCCGCTGCGGTTTGACTGGTCTGGGCCGAAGGCCGCGTGAAGAGGGGCGAAGGAGACGCACGACAATGAACGCTGACGAAATACGCGCAATCCAGGCGCCGCTCAAGGACCGCTATCGCGCCGACCCGAAGGCGGGATTGGTGACGCTGAGGGCAAAAGGCGCGCTCGATTCCGCGCGATCGCCTGCAAGGTCGAGACCGGGCGGGCGCTCGCCGTCGCCGGACTTCACCCTGCGACCGGGGGAAGCGGCGCGGAGCTCTGCTCCGGCGACATGCTGCTCGAGGCGCTGGTCGCCTGCGCCGGCGTGACGCTGAAAGCGGTCGCGACGTCGATGGGGATTGCGCTGCGCTCGGGTGAGGTCGCGGCGGAGGGCGATCTCGATTTTCGCGGCACGCTCGGCGTCGCGAAGGATGCGCCGGTCGGATTCAAGGACATCAGGCTCAAGTTCGCGCTCGATACCGACGCTCCGCAGGACCAGCTCGACACGCTCTTGAAACTTACCGAACGCTATTGCGTCGTGCTGCAGACCCTCAAGCATTCGCCGAAGCTCGAAGCGAGCCTCGTTCGGGCGTAGGCCCTCACCGTATGGGGATTTCGATCAACGATGGGCCGTTCCGGCCCAATGCTTTGTGAACCGCGGCCCCGATTGCGTGACGATCGTCGGCGCGCGCGGCCGGCACGCCCATCGACGCCGCCAGCGCCTGAAAGTCGATCGCCGGATCGGCGACCTCCATGCCAACGAACCGGCCGGCGACGGCGTTGGCGTATCCGAGCTGTCGGGCGACATTCTGAAGCACGCCGTAGCGGCGATTGTTGAACACGAAGAAGATCGTCCGCGTGCGGTAGCGGGCGGCGCTCCATAGCGCTTGCGGCGAATACATCGCCCCGCCGTCGCCGACGAACGAGGCGACCCAGCCCCGGGTCGCGAGCGCCGCGCCCACCGCGGCCGGCATGCTGCATCCGAGCACCCCGCCGCGGGCGAAGAAGTAACGGCCGGGCTGGGTCATCAGCAAGTCCTGGACGCGGCCGAACGTCGCGGCGGAATCGTTGGCGATCAGCGCGTCTTGCGGCAGAGCGTCGAGCGCCGCCAGCACCGCCGCGTCGGGAGTCAGTGGCGGGTTGGCGCTTTCGGCCAGAATATCGAGGCGCGTCGCTTGCCTCGCGTCGCGCCTGTGGGCCGCGCGCGCCGCGAGCCTCGCCGCAACCTTGTCCTGGTCGAACAGTTCCCTGAGACGTCCGGCCGCCGCGTCGAGGGTCAGTCCGATGTCGCCAAGGAGCGCCATGTCGGCCGCGTGCTCCCGTCCGAAAGCCTCCGGATTATCGGCAATATGCAGGACCGCGACGCCTTCTGGAACCGGCTCGGCGTCGCGATAGGCGTAGGCGACGAAAGCGCGTCCGCCGACCAGCACGATCGCCTGCAAGGTCTTGAAGTGGGCGCGCATGTCGGCGAAATCGGGCTTCAGCACGCCCGCCCAGCACGGGTGGGCGGAGGGAAAGGCGGTGCGGGAAGTGAGCTGGGTTCCCCAGACCGGATAGCCGCCGGCCTCGGCGAAGGCGACCAATCCGGCGCTGACCGCCGCCGGCAGGTCGTCGCCGAGCAGAACAACGACCCGGTCCGGATCGAGACCGGCGAGCGCCTCCGCGAGGCGCGCCGCGTCGGGCGAAGGACCGAGGCGCGGCGGCGCAGACGCCCGTGGCGTTGGATGGCTCACCTCCTGGTCGAGGATGTCCATCGGCAGCGACAGAAAGACCGGCCCGCACGGGGGCGTGCGGCAGACCTCGAAGGCGCGGCGCAACGCCTGGCCGACATCGTCGCCGCGCCTGAGCTCCTTCGCCCATTTGGTCACCGGCTCGGCGAGGGCGACGAGGTCGCCCGAGAGCCACGGCTCGGTCATGAGATGCCGGGTGTCCTGCTGGCCGGCGGTCACGACGAGCGGCGTCTCGCTCGCCTTGGAGGCGACGAGCACGCCCATGGCGTTCCCCAAGCCGCCCATCGCGTGCAGGTTGACGAAGGCGGCGCGGCCCGAGGCGAGCGCC
The DNA here is from genome assembly GCA_963765375.1 of uncultured Alphaproteobacteria bacterium. Lineage (GTDB taxonomy): Bacteria > Pseudomonadota > Alphaproteobacteria > Rhizobiales > Beijerinckiaceae > Roseiarcus. Next base: position 703,143 of record CAVXVZ010000003.1, read on the forward strand.
CAGCCGTCGGCCATGCCGACGGCGGTGGCCTCCTGCAGGCCGAGGACGTAGCGGATGTCCGGCGCATCGACGAGCGCGTCCATGAGCGGCATCTCGGTCGAGCCAGGATTGCCGAAGACGTGCGTCACGCCCTCATCGCGAAGGATGTCGAGCAAAATATCGCGCGCGCGTCGGGCCATGGGAAGCTCACCTCCGTGCCGCGCGCGTCGCGCGGGCGACCGATCCTAGAGGCGTTTGGCTTCCGGGGGAATTGACCGGCGCGAAACGTGAGGCTCAAGCTTGCTGTGTGCGCGGAAGACCCGGCGGATCGGCGTCGCAAGACTGTGATCGTAACGGGGAGAGGCAGGACTCTGCTCGCCAGCCTCTCCGCCGTCCGTTCAGCGGAATTTCGCGCTGGCGCAGCCGGCTTTCAGCTTCCACGCGAGCTCAACTGATCGACGCGCTCGCGGCAGCCTTGCGCGAACTGGACACGCCTACCGCCTCTCGAACGCGCGGCAAGTCGGGCGCTGGCTAAAGCCGCAGGCGGCGCTCGCCTAGTTGTCCTCCTCTTCACTTTCCGGTTCCCCAATGCGGTCAACTGAAACCACGCGTTCCTGCTCGTCGGTGTCGAATACGATCACGCCTTGCGTCGCCCGTCCCGCGATGCGGATGCCGGCGACCGGCACCCGGATGAGCTGGCCGCCGTCGGTCACCAGCATGATCTCGTCGCTGTCCTCGACCGGGAACGAGGCGACAAGCGATCCGTTGCGCTCATTGACCGCCATCGCGACGATGCCTTTGCCGCCGCGCCCGGTGACGCGGTATTCGAACGACGAGGTGCGTTTGCCGTAGCCGTTCTCGGACAATGTGAGGATGACCTGCTCGGCGGCGCGCATCGCCTCGAACCGGTCCGGCTCGACCGTGCCAGCCCCGTTCGCATCGGCGCCGTTTTCGGCTTCCCCCTCCGCCTCTGCCGCTTCATCCGCCTGATCGCCGGCCGCGGCGCGACGCTGCTTGAGAAAAGCGAGGCGTTCCGCCGGGTTCGTATCGAACGATTTCAGGATCGCAAGCGAGATGACGCTGTCGCCCTCGGCGAGCGCGATCCCTCGCACCCCCATCGAATCGCGTCCCTTGAACACCCGCACGTCGTCGACGGGAAAACGGATGCACTGGCCGCGCGACGTGGTCAGCAGCACGTCGTCCCTGTCGGAGCAGATCTGGACGTCGACGATGCGCTCGCCCTCGTCGAGCCGCATGGCGATCTTGCCGGCGCGGTTGACCTGGGCGAAGTCGGAGAGCTTGTTGCGCCGGACCGTGCCGCCGGTGGTGGCGAACATCACGTCCAGCGCCTCCCAGCTCGCTTCGTCCTCCGGCAGCGGCATGATGGTGGTGATGCGCTCGCCCGCCTCGAGCGGCAGCAGGTTGACCAGCGCCTTGCCGCGCGACTGCGGCGCCGCAAGCGGCAGGCGCCAGACCTTCTCCTTGTAAACCTGCCCGGCCGAGGAGAAGAACAACACCGGCTGATGGGTCGAGGCGACGAACAGCCTGGCGACGAAATCCTCTTCGCGCGTCGCCATGGCCCCGCGGCCCTTTCCGCCGCGCCTCTGCGCCCGATAGGTCGATAAGGGCGCGCGCTTGATGTAGCCGCCGTGGCTGACCAGCACGACCATCTCCTCGCGCTGGATGAGGTCTTCGTCCTCCATGTCCGCTTCGCTGTCGAGGATGATCGTGCGGCGCGGGGTGGCGAAGTCGGTCCTCGCCTTGACGAGCTCGTCGCGGATGATGCTCATGAGCCGGACGCGCGAGCTCAGGATGTCGAGATAGTCGGCGATTTCGCCCGCCAGCCGGTTGAGGGCCTCGGCGATCTCGTCGCGCCCGAGTGCGGTCAGCCGCGCAAGCCGCAGTTCGAGGATCGCGCGCGCCTGCGCGTCTGAGAGGCGGATGGCGCCGTCTGCGTCGAGCGCGTGTCGCGGGTCGGCGATGAGCGTGATCAGCGGCGCCATGTCACGCGCCGGCCAATGCCGCTCCATCAGCGCGACGCGGGCGGCGCCAGTATCCGGCGAGGTGCGGATGAGACGAATCACTTCGTCGATATTGGCGACGGCGATCGCGAGGCCCACCTGCAGATGCGCGTTGTCGCGCGCCTTGGTGAGCAGGTGTTTGGTCCGCCGCGTGACGACCTCTTCGCGGAAATCGAGGAAAGCGCGCAGCATGTCCTTCAGCGTCAGCATCTCGGGCCGGCCGCCGTTCAGCGCGATCATGTTGGCGCCGAAGCTCGATTGCAGAGCGGTGAAGCGCCAGAGCTGGTTGAGCACCACATCGGCGACCGCGTCGCGCCTCAGCTCGATGACGATGCGCATGCCGTCGCGATCGGATTCGTCGCGCAGGTCCGAGATGCCTTCGACGCGCTTCTCGCGCACGAGCTCGGCGATCCGCTCGATCAGCGTCGCCTTGTTGACCTGGTAGGGAATCTCGGTGACGATGAGCGCCTCGCGATCCTTCCGCAGCTCTTCCACCTCGACCTTGGCGCGCATGATGATCGAGCCGCGTCCCGTGTCATAAGCGGAGCGGATGCCGGCGCGTCCGAGAATGGAGCCGGCGGTTGGGAAGTCGGGGCCGGGAATATGCTCCATCAGCTCGTCGACGGCGATCTCCGGCTTGTCCATCAGCGCCAGCACGCCATCGATCGTCTCGCCGAGGTTGTGCGGCGGGATATTGGTCGCCATGCCGACGGCGATGCCGCCCGCGCCATTGACGAGAAGGTTCGGGATTCGCGCCGGCAGGACGACCGGCTCCAGCTCCTTTTCGTCGTAGTTCGGCCGGAAATCGACGGTGTCCTTGTCGAGATCGTCGAGCAGCGTGAGCGCGACGCGGTCGAGCCTGGCTTCGGTATACCGCTGCGCCGCGGGCGGATCGCCATCGACCGAGCCGAAATTGCCCTGGCCGTCGATGAGCGGCGCGCGCATGGAAAAGTCCTGCGCCATGCGCACGAGCGCGTCGTAAACCGCGAGCTCCCCATGCGGGTGAAATTTGCCGATGACGTCGCCGACCGTGCGCGCCGATTTGTTGTAAGCGCGGTCGGGGGTGAAATTGTTTTCGTACATCGAATAGAGGATGCGGCGATGGACGGGCTTCAAGCCGTCGCGCACGTCGGGCAGAGCGCGGCTCACGATCACGCTCATCGCGTAATCGAGATAGCTGCGTTTCATTTCGTCGAGGATCGAGACGGGTTTGATGTCGGCCGGCCCGCCGGGAGCGGGCCGTTCGTCAAGAGTGTCGGGCAAGCGGAAGGGGTCCTTAACGCAAATCGCGTCGCCGGGGTTTAGCCGATTTCAACGCCGTGCGCCATAGTTGCGGGGGGTCTTGCGCGCCAATATATTCCGCAGACATTTCAATGTGTTAGCGAAATCGCCGGCGTCACGGGCGCCATCGCCGCGGGCAGAGCGTTAACGAAGGCTAGCGGGGCGGAAAAACCAGCAGCACAAAAGGGGCGCCCGCCGATGCTGGTCGACGTGCAATTCATCATCGACTGCGTCGCGCCGTCGCCAACTGAGGAACGCCCGCGCGTTGACAGGGCTCCGAATATGACGCCAGTCTTCAGGCCTTAAGCGCGCGGCGCGCGCGGCAGGGGAGGCTTCCATGACAGTCGCGATCTGGTGCATTCTCATCGCGCAAATCCTGCCTTACGTGGCCTTCAGTTTCGTCAAGGGTGTCGACCCGACCCAGCCGCGCTATCGGGTGGGCGACCTGGAAGGCCAGTCCGTTCGCGCATATGGCGCTCACCTCAATGGCTTGGAGACCTTTCCGTGGTTCGCCGCGGCGGTGATCGTAGCGCACATGGTCGCCGGACCGAGCCGGATCGTCGACGTCCTCGCGGTCATCTACATCCTTCTCCGCATTGGGCACTTGGCGGCCTATCTCGCCGGCCGGCAACCCTTGCGTTCGGCGGCCTTCATTGTCGCCCAGTTCGTTGCTCTGGCGATCTTCGTCTCTCCGCTGTTCCGGTAACGTCGCCAGCCGCTCGCTTCGGCTCAGCGTCCGCCCGCGACGTCCAGGAGCGCGCCGGTCACGTAGGAAGCCGCGTCGCTGATCAGCCAGATCGCCGCCTCGGCAATCTCCTCGGCCGCGCCGGGACGCCCGAGCGGGGCGGTTGCGCCGAGGACACGGGCGCGGTCGGGCTCGCCGCCGCTGGCGTGGATTTCGGTGTCGATGAGACCTGGCCGGATGGCGTTGACCCTGACCCCCTCCGGCCCCAGCTCCTTGGAGAGGCCCAGGGTCAGCGTGTCTATCGCGCCTTTGGATGCGGCGTAGTCGATATAGAGGTTCGGCGAGCCCAGGCGCGCGGCGGCCGACGACATCAGCACGATCGATCCGCCGGTCCCGCCGAGCGACTTCGACATTCGCCGCGCCGCCTCGCGGGCGGTGAGAAAGGCGCCGAGCGTGTTGACCTCGAAGACATGCCGCATCCGGTCGGCGCTCATGTCGACCAGCTTCGCCGTCGGCGCGATGATGCCGGCGTTGGCGATGACGGCGGTCAGGGGTCCCAGCGCCTTGGTCGCCGCGTCGAAAATCGCGACCGCATCGGCCTCGACGGCGACGTCGCCCTTCAACGCTACCGCGCGGCCGCCGCCGTTGGCGATCTTCTCGACGACGGCGTCGGCCGCTTTTGCGTCCTCGCGATAATTGACGCCGATCGACCAGCCGTTCCTGGCCGCAAGCAGCGCGCAGGCGCGGCCGATGCCGCGCGAGGCGCCGGTCACGAGAAGGGTTTTTTCGGGCATCATGAACCTCGTTCAGGGGCGCCAGCCATCGCGTCGGGCGAGCGCCGCCTCGATGTCGGCGGCGAGCGATTCCGGCCTGTCGGTCGGCGCATAGCGGCGCACGACGCGGCGCTGCCGGTCGACCAGGAACTTGGTGAAATTCCACTTGACCGCCTGGGTGCCGAGAAGGCCCGGCGCCTCCTGCTTCAGCGCCTTGAACAGCGGATGGGCGTTCAAGCCGTTGACCTCGGTCTTGGCGAACATCGGGAAGGTCACCTCGTAATTGTCGGTGCAGAATTTCCGGATCGTGCTTTCGTCGCCCGGCTCCTGATGGCCGAACTGGTCGCAGGGGAATCCCATGACGGCGAAGCCTCGGTCGAAAAACCGCCGGTGCAGCGCCTCCAGCCCAGCGTATTGCGGGGTGAACCCGCATTTGCTGGCGACATTGACGATGAGGAGGGTCCGGCCGTCAAAATCGGCGAGCGCCGCGGGTTTACCGTGGATGGTCTTCAACGCGATGTCGGCGGGGAGGGGCATTGGAGCTTTCAATGAACGCACGCAAAATCCAGCAGGTTTGGTCTTCGAGGCTCATGTCGGGATGAGGCTAGACTACATGTTCGCCTGAGATAGGGCGACCCGTCTCACAGTATGCAGGTTTGTCGAGGGTTGCGCCGGGCGTTTGGGCGCCGAGCCTCATGCATAGGAGACGGGTCTTGGACAAAGCTATCACATACGTGGGCCTTGACGTGCACAAGGATACGATCGCGGTCGCGCTTGCGGAGGCGGGCGCGCGCAAGGACGTGCGCGAGTATGGCAAGGTCGCGAACACAGCGATGGCCTTGAACGCTCTGGCAGCGAAGCTGTCGCGCGCTGGCAGCGAGCTACGGTTCTGTTATGAGGCCGGCCCTTGCGGCTATGGCATTCAACGGCAGTTGAGCCTGGCTGGGCATGGTTGCATTGTCGTTGCTCCGTCGTTGATCCCACGCAAGCCGGGAGATCGGATCAAGACCGACCGGCGGGATGCGATCAACCTCGCCAAGCTGCATCGCGCCGGTGAACTGACCGCTGTGTGGATTCCTGATCAGGCTCATGAGGCGATCCGCGATCTCGTACGCGCGCGCCTTGCGGCCGTCCGCATTCTACGCCAGGCCCGTTAGCAGCTCTCTGGCTTTCTCCTGCGTCATGGCCGTCACTACAATCGGCCGGCGTGGACATTGATGCACCGTCGCTGGATGGCCGGACTGAGATTCGAGCAAGCGGCGCATCACATCGTGCTGGAAGACTGCATCGCCGCAGTTGAGGCGGCGACGGCGCGGCGAGATCGTCTGGAGGCCCATATCGAGGCGGCGCTGCCGGATTGGTCGCTGGCCCCAGTGGTGCGCGCCCTGCAAGCGCTACGCGGGATGGCCGTGGTCGCGGCGGCGACGCTGGTCGCCGAACTCGGCGACATCACCCGCTTCGCCAATCCCCGCCAGCTCATGGCGTATCTCGGTCTGGTTCCGTCCGAGCGCTCCAGCGGCGCCACACGACGCCAAGGCGGCATCACGAAAGCCGGGAATGGCGCGGCGCGACGAATGCTGATCGAGGCGGCCTGGAGTTATCGGTTCCCGGCGCGCATCAGCCGGGAGCAACTGCTGCGCCAGGAGGGTCTGGCCAAGCCGATCCGCGACACCGCGTGGAAGGCGCAAGAAAGGCTGTGTCGGCGCTATCGCAAGCTCGCCCGGGCGGGAAAATCACCCACTGTGGTCACGACCGCGATCGCTCGAGAACTGGCGGGCTTTGCCTGGGCGATCGCCAAGCACGTTCAGGTCGTGGGCGCGTGATGCGCTGAGATCGATGACGGACATCACGAAAAGGAGGTCATCGCCGACAACGCATCTATCCAAAGCCGAGCAAGGCTGGAGGCACGGTCACGGCCAGGAGAACCCTCGCGTCCACTATCAGCCGGATTATCATCCGACGCTGGCGCCTAGACAGAGGAAGCTCCGCGACGCATCACCGGTCCGGCGGTATCCAACCCGCGCATCAGAGCATGATCAACCGTCGTTTTGATGATCGTGCCTCCTGCCCTGCTCAGCCGCGGCCATTCTGAACCGCTCGCGCGCGAGTAACGCGTTCTTGTGCCTGCTACTTGAAACGGCGAACATGAGAGTGGCGAAAGTCTTGCCATCCACGTCGGTGACGCGCAACTGAGCGCCGGAGGGCGGCGCCGCTGCGTCCGCCGGCAGGGGCAGGGTGACGTCCGCGCTGGCCCCCATCCCGGCCTCCAGCCCGTAAGGCCCCGGCTTGAACCGATTGTAGCGGAAATCGTTGACGATCGCCGAAGCGGGAAGAGCCGAGAGCGCTTTCCAGTCCCAGGTCACGAGCGCTTTACCGTCGGGGCCCACGACCTCGACCTTCATCACATGCGCCGGCACGGCCGGCGTGCCCCCGTCGAGCGCAATGGCGAAGCGGACGCCGCCATCGCTCAACATCGTTGCGTCGGACAGCGTGAGATGGTGCGCCGCGGCGCTGACCGGCCCGCCGTGATAGGGCGTCAGGACGGAGCCCCGATAGTAACTGTAGAGGCTGACGTCGAACGCGAGAACGAAAGCGAGGATCCCGAACGCGAGGCCGCGAAAGCCGTTGTCGCTCAACGGCAGCTTCAGGCTCCCGCCGCACCAGCGGAACCAGGCCCGCCGAGCGAGCGCGGGATTGCGGCTGAGCCATGCGTTGTCGAGCGAATAGGCCGCGCCGCCGGCGAGCATCAGCGTTGCGCCCATCGCGGCGTTGCAGGACGCCATCGTCCATTCGTCGACGCATGTGCCCCCCTGCCAGCCGAACAGCAGCATCAGCGAGATCGACAGTCCGATGGACAGGAGCGCCGCCAGCCGCGTCAGGAGGCCCGCCATCAGTGCGAAGCCCACGATGAGCTCGACGGCGCTGAACAGGATGATCGCCGCGTACAACAACCAGAAATGATGGAGCAGAAAGGCGAGCACGCGATCGAGGCCGAAAAGCGCGCCCGGGATCGCCGTCTGGAGCTTGTTCGCCATCCACGAATGCGCCTCGGGATCGAGTTTCGAGGGGTCGTAGATGAAGCGCCGCGACCCGCCGCCCCAGTAGATGAAGCCCTGGATCACGCGGACGGAGAGCATGGCCATCGCCGCGGCGCGCCAGTCGGCGCTTCCGACGGACGACGCTCTCGCCGCTTCGCCTGCGCCAAGCGCCGTCAAAGTCGTCATCGGCTTCCCCTTGTCCCGCTGTTCAGTCGCCCGGCGCGAAACGCGATGTCCGTTTACTGTCTTGGTTTGATTGTCGGCAAGGGGCGTTGCGCGGTTGAATATTTTCATTCACTTCTATCGCGTCAGAAGTGGAGGAGACGATGAAAAGACTTGCGATTAAACTGATTGGGATAGTGGTTATTTCCGCCGCCCTGTCGTCGGCGATTACGCCGGCGTTCGCGCTGGGCGGCTGCGGTCCGAACCGCCATCGCAATGGGTGGGGCCAATGCGTCTGGGGTGGTCAAAATCAGGACTGGTGCCTGCGAAGAACGGGCCACCCGGCCACGCGCATGCCCAATGGGACGTTGCGCTGCATTCGGTGAGGCGCCTGCCTTCCGACCCCTCTACTAGCGCGTCTCGGGATCGAGTTTCTACCGGCCGCGGATGAAACGCCGCGACCCGCCGCGGGTTGGATGTAGGCGGGCGCGACACGGGCGGAGAGGATGGCGATCGCCGTCGAGCGCCAGTTGGGGCTCCGATGGCCGACGCGCGCCGTCCAAGCCGTCATGGGCGTCCCTCGCCCCCGCAATATTGGAGTTTGAATCCGCGTTGCTGCAGATATTGTCGAATCCGGGATTGAAGCTGCAATCTCGGAGGCTCAGGATCGGGATTCGAGCAGGCGAATAATTCGCGTGCAGTCCGGAGCTTGCGTCGAACCTCGTTCTCTCTTTCAGGGATCTTCGTCATGAGCGCTGCTTTGAAGAGCCGTGCTGACCGATACGAGAAAGGCAGATTGCTGCGCTCGAGCGCCCCGCGCGAAGCCCACGCGGAGCTGCATGGCCGGCGTGATCGGGACGCCCTCGCCATTCTTGCGGAAACGGACGCCGGGCGCGTGCCGCAACTCCTGCCCGAGCGGTACAAGCGCATGATGGCGGACCCGTTCGCGTTTCTTCGCGGCGCCGCAGCCGTGATGGCGACCGATCTCGCCAGGCAGCCGATGGCGGGGGCGCCGGTTCAAGCCTGCGGCGACTGTCACCTGATGAATTTCGGCGCGTTCAACTCGCCCGAGGACAACATCCTCTTCGACATCAACGATTTCGACGAGACTTTGCCGGGCGTCGATTTCACCGTCGACGTCAAGCGTCTCTCCGCCAGCGTCGCGGTCGCGGCCAGGGCGGCGAACATGTCGGACAAGCGAGCGCGCAGCCTCGCGGCGGGCGCAGTGACCGCCTATCGCGAACACATGTTCGCGCTCACGGGCCTGTCTCCACTCGAAATCTGGCACAGCCGGATCGATCTCGAGGAGGAGCACAAGCACATGGAGAGCGCCGAGCTACGGCGCAATCTTTCGACGGTGATCCGGCGCGCCCAGCATCGCGGGCTGGACAAGGACGACAACTTTCCGCATCTCGTCGCCCATGGAGAACCGAGGATCGCCGACAAGCCGCCGACAATCTTCCATATCGCTCCAAAGACGTTCGGGGCGCGCAAGATCGACTTTGCCCGGGGCTTCGCCCGCTACCGGGAAACGCTCACGCCCGACCGGAGTGTTCTTCTCGACCGTTATGAATTGAAGGATGTCGCCTTCAAGGCGGTCGGGGTCGGCTCGGTCGGCACGATCTGCGTCGTCGGCCTGTTTCTGAGCGGCGACGGAGACCCGCTCTTCCTGCAAGTCAAGCAGGCCCAGCGCTCGGTGCTCGAGCGGCTGTCGGAAAAGCTTGCCTACCCAGGCCCGCAAGGCAAACGTGTGGTCGACGGGCAGCGAATGATGCAGGCGGCGAGCGATATTTTTTTAGGGTGGACCTCGGACGAGCCCCTGGGGCTCGAATTCTATGTCCGCATCCTCAAGAACCGCCGGCTCGGCGCGGTCAGCGATCTCGCCGAGCAGAAGGCGCTCTCGGAATACGCCCGCCTCTGCGGCCGAACGCTCGCCCGCTCCCACGCCCGCTCCGGCGACCCCGCCGTCATCGCCGGCTACATGGGCAGGAACGAAGCGTTCGACGACGCGCTCGCCTCATTCGCGATGGCCTACGCCGAGCAGACCGTCAAGGATCATGCCGCGCTGGTGAAGGCGAAGAGCGGCTCGAAGGCCGAAACCACGCCGAAGAAGGCGAAGCGGGAGCGGAAGTCCGCGTAGGGCCGGGCGTACACTCAAAACGGAATGTCGTCGTCGATCGACCCCGCGCCGCCGCCGGTCGAGAGCGCCGGGCGGCGGTCGGCGCCGGAGGACTTGCCGAGGCTCTGGCGCTCTCCGCGCTCCTCGTCCGGGAAGCTCTGGCGATCAGCGCCGCCGCCGCGCGAGTCGAGCAGTTGCAGTTCGCCGCGGAAGCGCTGAAGCACGACCTCGGTCGTGTAGCGGTCGGCGCCCGACTGGTCCTGCCACTTGCGGGTCTGCAGTTGGCCTTCGAGATAAATTTTCGTGCCCTTCTTGCAGTATTGCTCGGCGACCTTGCCGAGGTTCTCGTTGAAGATGGCGATGTTGTGCCACTCGGTCTTCTCCTTGCGCTCGCCCGAGGTTTTGTCGCGCCAGGTCTCGGAGGTGGCGACCGTGAAACTCACCAACTGGTCGCCGGAGGGAAGCCGCCGCACTTCCGGGTCCTTGCCCAGATTGCCGACCAGAATGACTTTGTTGACGCTGCCCGCCATGATCCTCTCCTTCACGCTTCAAAAATCGTACTGCATGGCCGGGTCGGCGACCCGGCCTCGGCATCACGGTCAGCGACCGCGCCCTACACCGCCAGCGACCGCGCCTGTAGGCAGCCGCGCCCTACAAACCATCCTTAGCCGAAAACGCGCTGCTTCGGCGCGATAAAACCGCCTCGCCTCTTCCACTTGTCCACATCTCGACTGGCGGCCCGCTTGGGAACCGGCGCCATCGCAACTACATTAACCAGGAACCGCGGGTCCGGCCGCCCGAAGAGGCGCCTTTTCCGTGTTCTGTATTTGTTCTAACATTGGCGGGCGGCTCGCGCAAGGGCGATTCGCGCCGACGCCGCCTCGCCGCTAAGGAACGTGCCCCCAGGAGCCGTCATGGCCGGACCCAATTCGCAGGCGCGCGCGCCTCGCCCGTCCAAGGACCCGCCCGTCGAAGCTGAGCGCGTCGAAGCTCTGTTCGGCGGCCGGGCGATCGTGGTCCGCGGCGCGCGCGAGCACAACCTCAAGAACGTCGACCTCGTCATCCCGCGCGACAAGCTGGTCGTGTTCACGGGCCTCTCGGGCTCGGGCAAGTCCTCGCTCGCCTTCGACACCATCTACGCCGAGGGTCAGCGGCGCTATGTCGAGTCGCTTTCGGCCTATGCACGCCAGTTCCTCGAGATGATGCAGAAGCCGGACGTCGACCAGATCGACGGCCTGTCGCCGGCGATCGCGATCGAGCAGAAGACGACGTCGAAGAACCCGCGCTCGACCGTCGGCACGGTGACTGAGATCCACGACTACATGCGCCTGCTCTGGGCGCGGGTCGGCATCCCCTATTCGCCCGCCACGGGCCTCCCGATCGAGAGCCAGACGGTGAGCCAGATGGTCGACCGGGTGCTGGCGCTGCCCGAGCGCGCGCGACTCTATCTTCTCGCGCCGGTCGTGCGGGGCCGGAAGGGCGAATACCGCAAGGAAATCGCCGACTTCATGAAGCGCGGCTTCCAAAGGCTCAAGGTCGACGGCCAGTTCTATGAGATTGCGGACGCCCCCGCGCTCGACAAGAAGCTCAAGCACGACATCGAGGTCGTCGTCGACCGCATTGTCGTACGCCCCGACATGGGCGCGCGCCTCGCCGAGAGTTTCGAGACCGCGCTCGAGCTCGCGGACGGCCTCGCCGCGGTCGAATTCGCCGATAAGGCTGAGGGCGAGAGCGAGCCGCGGCGCATCGTGTTCTCCTCCAAGTTCGCCTGCCCGGTCTCGGGCTTTACCATCGCCGAGATCGAGCCGAGGCTGTTCTCGTTCAACAATCCGTTCGGCGCCTGTCCGGTGTGCGGCGGGCTTGGCTCGGAACTCAGGGTTGACGATTCGCTCGTCGTCCCGAACCCGAGGCTCGCCTTGCGCCAGGGCGCGATCGCGCCGTGGGCCAAGTCGAGCTCGCCCTATTATCTGCAGACGCTCGAGGCGCTGGCGCGGCATTGCAAGTTTCGCCTCGACAGGCCCTGGAGCGAGTTGCCGGCGGAGGCGCGCCGCGTGATCCTGCACGGCTCGGGCGAGGAGGAGATCCGTTTCGCCTATGACGACGGCCTGCGCGCCTACGAAGTCAAGAAGCCGTTCGAGGGGGTGGTCGCCAATCTCGAGCGGCGCTACCGCGAGACCGAAAGCGAGTGGTCGCGCGAGGAGATCCAGCGGTACATGACCGCGACGCCGTGCGAAGCGTGCCACGGTTTTCGCCTCAAGCCCGAGGCGCTGGCGGTCAAGATCGACGGCCAGCACATCGGGGAAGTGAGCCTGCTCTCGGTCAAAGCCGCCATCGACTGGGCCAAGGGCTTGCCGGCGAAGCTCGACCCCAAGCGCAACGAGATCGCCGGCCGGGTGCTCAAGGAGATCGTCGATCGCCTGACCTTCCTCAGCGACGTCGGCCTCGACTATCTGACCCTCTCGCGCGCATCGGGCACGCTGTCGGGCGGCGAGAGCCAGCGGATCCGGCTCGCCTCGCAAATCGGCTCGGGCCTCACTGGCGTCCTCTATGTGCTCGACGAGCCTTCGATCGGCCTCCACCAGCGCGACAATGCGCGGCTCCTCGATACGCTCAGGCGGCTGCGGGGCTTAGGCAATACGGTCATCGTGGTCGAGCACGACGAGGACGCGATCTCGGCCGCCGATTATGTCGTCGACGTCGGCCCGGGCGCGGGCGTGCATGGCGGCGAGATCGTGGCCGAGGGAACGCCGGCCGAGATCGCCGCCAATCCCGCTTCGCTGACCGGCCAGTTCCTGTCGGGCGAGCGGACGGTCGCGATCCCGTCGAGGCGTCGGGCCGCCGAGCCCGGCCGCGAGCTGACCATCGTCGGCGCCCGCGGCAACAACCTTAAGGACGTGACGGCGACGATTCCGCTCGGGCTCTTCACTTGCGTCACCGGGGTGTCGGGCGGCGGAAAGTCGACCCTCGTCATCGACACGCTCTACAAGGCCGCCGCGCGCAGCCTGAACGGCGCGAGCGAGCCGCCTGCGCCGCATGACCGCATCGACGGCCTCGAACAAATCGACAAGGTGATCGACATCGACCAGTCGCCGATCGGCCGAACCCCGCGCTCCAATCCGGCCACCTATACGGGCGCCTTCACCCCCATCCGCGACTGGTTCGCTGGCCTGCCGGAGGCCAAGGCGCGCGGCTATCTGCCGGGGCGATTCTCGTTCAACGTCAAGGGCGGCCGGTGCGAAGCCTGCCAGGGCGACGGCGTGATCAAGATCGAGATGCACTTTTTGCCCGACGTCTACGTCACCTGCGACGTGTGCAAGGGCAAGCGCTACGACCGCGAGACGCTCGAAGTGCGCTACCGCGACAGGTCGATCGCCGACGTGCTCGACATGACGGTCGAGGAGGCGGCGGACCTGTTCAAGGCGGTGCCGTCGATCCGCGACAAGATGGAGACCCTGAAGCGCGTCGGCTTGGGCTATGTGAAGGTCGGCCAGCAGGCGACGACGCTTTCGGGGGGGGAGGCGCAACGGGTCAAGCTCGCCAAGGAATTGTCGCGCCGCTCGACCGGGCGCACCCTTTACATCCTCGATGAGCCGACGACGGGACTCCATTTCCACGACGTTGCGCAACTCCTCGACGTGCTGCACGAGCTCGTCGACCAGGGCAACACGATGATCGTCATCGAGCACAATCTCGAAGTGGTGAAGACCGCCGACTGGATCATCGACATGGGCCCGGAAGGCGGCGACGCCGGCGGCGAGGTCGTCGCCCACGGCACGCCCGAGCAGATCGCCCGCAACGCGAACAGCTACACCGGCCAGTACCTTAAGCCGGTGCTGGCGCGGAAGGCGAAGGGCGGACGACGGGCGGCGGAGTAGCCTCTTGGCAGTGAGGAACGCGAGTGCGCATTAGGGCAACGCCCGGACGCCACGACAAAATTCTCGGACCAAGACAGTATGGAAACCATGCATCGCCGAGTCCGGAGACTTGATGTAGAACATGCCATGAAGAGACGAGATGCGATCATAGCTTTGAGGGGGCAAGCCGACGCCGTGAGAGCGCTCGGGGCTACGTCGCTCTATCTCTTCGGATCCACCGCGCGCGATGAATCCGGCGTCGGCAGCGATATCGATCTCTTCATCGAGTACGATCGCAGCAGCCGCTTCTCACTTGTCGAGCTGGTCGGCATCAAGCAACTCCTGGAGGGCCGTCTCGGCGCCTCGGTCGACTTGACCACCCGCGACAGCCTGGACCCGCTCCTTCGGGACCGAATCGAGGCTGCGGCCGAGCGCGTATTTTGACGAAGCGCCTCGTCCGTCCGGCGCTTCGCGCCATTCTCGAGGCGATCGAAGGCGTGGAGAACGCCACGCGGGGTAAGACGCTCGACGACTACGGCGCCGATTGGCTTCTCCGTCACGGGGTCCAACGCGGCATCGAGATCGTATCAGAGGCCGCGCGCCGCGTTCCCCCTGAACTCCAAGCGCATGCGCCGCAAATTCCCTGGCCGCAGATCATGGGAATCGGCAATGTGCTGCGGCATGAATATCACCGAATCTCCGACCCGCTGATTTGGAACGTCGCGCGAGAATATCTGCCGCCTCTGAAGGCCGCAGTGCTCGCCATCGAGGCGGAATTGAAGGAAAAGTGAAGACCCCCCCGGCGAAAAAGCTGGCGCGCGCATCTTTCTTTCGATGGCGTCGAGACAATCCGCCCGGCGGAGTGAAGCGCCATTCGGCTTGGCGGACCCGGACATTCAGGATATATAACCGGTCATTTGCAGGAGGTTGACATGACCGGCTCCGCGCAGAAAAGCGCCGTGAACGCGTATCGGGAGCGCCTCGCCCGGCGTGGCATCGCGCGGTTCGAAGTGCTCGGGCGCGAAGCGGACCGTGATTTGATCCGATCCGTGGCGAAGCATCTTGCCGGCGACGGGCCGGAGGCTTCGGCGCTCAGGGATGCAATTCGACGTTCGATCGGCTCGAATCCGGCGAAAAAGGGAGGCGTTCTCTCGGCATTGCGCCGTTCGCCGCTCGTCGGCGCCGATCTCATATTCGAACGGCCGCGCATCGAAGGCAGGAAAGTCTCGATGTGACCGACTACCTTCTCGATACGAATATTGTCAGCGACGTCACCAAGCTCGCGCCTTCGCAGCGCCTCGTCGACTGGCTGGCGGTGCAGGACGACCGGCGGCTGTTCATTGCCGCGTTGACGCTCGGGGAAGTCGGGCGCGGCATTCTCGCCTTGCCGACTGGACGAAAGCGGAAAGCGCTTGAAGCTTGGTTCCTCGGCGCCGAGGGGCCCGCCGCGCTTTTCGCTGGACGCATCCTCTCCTTCGATTCGAGAGCGGCGCTTGAATGGGCGGAACTCATGGCCGAAGGCGACAGGAAGGGGCGTCCCCGCAGTGCAATCGATATGATGATCGCCGCCGTCGCGAGGGCCAACGACTGCGTGGTCGTCACCGGGAACGCAAGGGATTTAGCAGGGGTCGAGGTTTTCAATCCCCATAATTGAATCGTACGGATGGATTTTTCTTGCGTCGCGTCCTTACCGGGAACGGTTTCGAGCCAGGGCCCGCTCGACATAATATCGACCGACCTGCTCGGCATTGTAGCCGCCATAAGCGCCGAGCAGCGCCCCTGGGATCAGCACCCACGGGGACGACGAATAAATGACGCATAGTCCCGCGACGATCGCGGCGCCAGCGAGCGCCATCCAGGTCGAAAACTCGGACGATCCCGTCATTTTCTCTCCCTATCGCGTCAAGCGGGCGACGGCGGCGAAATTGCCCGCCTTATGCCAGAAGCCGAGCCTGACATCAGCAATCTATGCGGCCCGAGGAGCGGAAAGCGAGACTTCGGCAATGTCGCGATGATCCCATATCCCAATGAGACATCCGTCGTCCCTGTTCGGATAACGCGACAAGGAAACGGGTCATGGCGCGCAGTAGGCTGGCTAGGAGCCTGTCTGCTTAATCCCGGCGAGATGGGATTTGAACCGCTCAAGCCAGTCGGAGAGCCGGATGCAGCAAATTCGCGCATCCGGTTTGATGTAAGGGTGGAAGCTTTGCGGCCATCGTTCGTTGCACCGTTTCCGAGGTGGCGAAGCTCAGCCGGTTGCGAGTGCGGCAAGGGACGGGGTCCGCCCCTGGGCGAGCTTCAAGATATTGTGGGCGAGGCAGACGAGGCCCCACTCGTTGGCGACCTTCTCGACGCCGCGCAAGAGAAACTGACGGAAGCCGCGCGCCTGCTTGATCTGTCCGAACACCGGCTCAGGCAGCTGCTTTCTTAAGCGGTAGGGGCTGGAGTGCCCGCCGGCCTTGATTATTTCGCGCATGGCGGCGACGCGGGCGCCGCCGCCTTCTCCTTCCCCGGCGTGCTTGGCCCGCCCCGGCGCGATATAGGCGTCGATCTCGCGTTCCTCCATCGCCGCAAGGTTGGCCTCGGAGCAATAGCCCGCGTCCGCCGACAGTTGCGTCGGCTTCTTGCCCAGATTGGCTTCGATGGCGTCGGCGATCGGCGCCAATTGATGTTGATCGCTCTGCTTCGCGTCGAGGCCGTGGGCGACGATCACCTGCGCCGTCGCGTCGACCGCCGCCTGCGCATTGTAGCCCTGGATGAAGCCGTCCTTGGTTTTCATGATGCGGCTTTCGGGATCGGTGAAGTTCTTCTGCGCTTTGGGGTCGGGCTCTTCGGATGGCGGGGCGGCGGGCTTGCCCGGTTTCTTGCGGCCCTCGGCTTGTCGCCGCTCCTCGGCCTCGGCCTGCGCTTTGGCCTTGGCCGCCGCGGCCGCTTTCGCCTCGGCCTCCAATTCGGCCTTCGCCGCCCGGATCTTCTCGGCGCGCTTCTTCTTGTCGGCAACCCATTTGGGCAGCTCCTCGCCGCTCTTGTCGCGGCCGAAGGCTCTGTCTTCCTCGGCGTCCGCAGCCGCGGCTGCGCTCAGCCACCGCTCGACCTCGGCCTCGAGCTCCGCCGCACGCTTCTCCATCCGCTCGTAGCTCATCGCCTTGTGCTTGGAGGCGTTCGCCTTGATCTTCGTCCCGTCGAGCGCGACATGGCCAAGCTTCACAAATCCCGCC
Source organism: uncultured Alphaproteobacteria bacterium (assembly GCA_963765375.1). GTDB lineage: Bacteria > Pseudomonadota > Alphaproteobacteria > Rhizobiales > Beijerinckiaceae > Roseiarcus. Next base: position 720,273 of record CAVXVZ010000003.1, read on the forward strand.
TGTTCGCACAGCTTGAGAACTTGCCCGAACAGTCCCGCAAGCGCCTTCAGGTGTCGCTTGCGGAAGTCGGAGACGGTGCGAAAATCCGGCGGATCGAGCCCGACAATGCTCATGAAGTCGACCCGTTCGCGCGTCGCCTTGGCGATCCGGCGCGACGAGTAGACGCCGTGACAATAGCCGTACAGCAACAGCGCCGTCATCATCGCCGGGTCAAACGGCGGCTGCCCGCGCTCGCTCGCATACGCGGCTTCGATCTCACCAAGGTTGAGATGCTCGAGCACAAGCGCCAAAATGAAGCGAGCCAGATGGTCCTCGCCGACAAAGTCCTGCACGCTCGGCGGCAACAACAGCGGCTGATCGATCGTCCAGGGCCGGAAGGTCTTGCTCATAAGCAAGCAGAATCCGATTCGCGCAAACGCCGCCACCAAAATCCCCCATTTCTCGGACAGGCTCCTAGGCTCGATCGTTCCCGCAACCCTGGGAGCTAGACCGGCCAGTACCTCAAGCCGGTGCTGGCGCGGAAGGGGAAGGCGCGTCGAAGCGCGGCGGAATAGGAGCGCTTCCCAGGTTCGGGGGCACGGTGGACGTGAATTCGACGTTTCAACTGCTGGCTGTACTGGTAAGTGATGCAGCGTTGCTTTCGTCTAAAAATTCCACCTGATTCGTTATATTTACGCAAAACGATCGCGTCCGGCTCATAAACTCGGCGCAATTCCACGATTCGCGGGTAAAGCCACTTGTGATTTGACAATCGCTCGGTTGTTGATATTTGCCGGCATTGCGGATGTTAAATCAGGTCTGAAGGGACAGATCCATGAGAAGCGTGATTGGGAGTATGACAGGCGTTGCGTTGGCTGGATTCCTGGCGATCGCCGGCGGCCTCGCGACCCCAAACGCAGCGCGGGCAGCGCTGGTGGATTTGACCTATGACCTTACCTTGGACGGGATGAGCACGGGAACCTGCGCCGGCTCGGTCTGCGCGACCTCGCTCGCCACTATTACGGTGGTCGGCGACACCACGACCAGCCTCAGGGTCACGGTCGATCTGACGTCGGGAGTCTCCTTTCACGCCAACCACAGCGGCAGCAGCGGAACCGGCAACTTCTTCTTCGACGACATAACCGATACGGGCGGCACGCTTAGTTTTTCTGCTATCGGCACGAACGGCACAGGCTATTCGTACGGGACGCCTACGAGCGGGTCGTTTGCGGAGACCGGGAATTTCCCGGGACCGTACAATACCGAAAGCCCTTGCACCAACAGCACGGCGGGGAAGATCTGCGGCAGTCCGTACACTTTCACCGTGAATGCGAACGGAGGGACGCTGGCCTTCCTCTCGCCTGCAGGAGCCGGGGACTTCCCCACGTATGACATCCCCTTCGTCGCCGATCTCTCTATTGCGGCGGGAACGGCGGGACTTTGCACCGGCGACGCCGCCTGCACTGGCTTGGTCGGGGCGGCGCTGTCATCGACGCCGGTTCCGGAACCCTCGACCTGGGCGATGATGCTCCTCGGCTTCGCCGGGCTCGGCTACGCCGGCTACCGCAAGACGAAGAATGCGCGCACGGCCTTGTCCGTCGCCTGACGGACTTCCGCAAGCACTCTGATGAAAGACCGCCTCCTCCGGGCGGGCTTTCTTATTTGAAGCGGCACTTTCGAAACGACCGGCTGGATCGGTCCAAGGCGTCAGCTCCGCTGCCACTTCAAGGAGCGGCGTCTTGCGCGGTCTTGGCTTTGGGTCTGTGACGCTGGGTTACCTCAGCAGCCAATAGGCGCCGGCCAGCACCAAAACCGCGGCGGCGGCGATCCCGGTTAGAATGACATAGGCGCCCATCATGACGCCGGCGAGGAGCTTCTGGAACTGGGCGCGATCATTGACGTTCGGAAATTTCGTGTTCGGCGGGGCGACGCCGAGAAATGCGCACAGCGGCTCCCAGCCATCGGTGACTTTGAAGATGAGCAGCTTCTCCGGCGGGACCGCCGCCTTCACTTCGCCGACATAGGCGTCGTAGCGCGCGACCGCCTTGGCCTTGTCGCCCATCACCCCCTTCAAGGTGCGTCCCCAAACGAGCTTGCGGCTCATGTCGGCGAATTTTCGCCCGAACGGAGTCAGCAGTTCGAGAACCTTGAACTGCCAACGGTTCTCGGTGAAGTAGATCGTTTCCATCGTGCTCTCGTACCAGGCTTCCGCGCCGCGCGGGTGCAAGGTGAGCAACACCTTCGCGTCCGGATAGGCGGCCATGAGCTCCCGCCAGACGCAGCACCCGGGATTGTCGACGCTCGCCGTATATCCGGCGAAAATCGATTCCCAGTCCTGCTGCGTTCCAGGCGGCGAATTCGCGACTTTGCGCCAGAAGTCGAGGTGCGGCTTATTATCCTTGTTCAGGATCACTTCCGTCATGTGGTAGCACGGGAAGCCGAGTTGATTGAGGGCGAGCTGGGTCGAATGGGTTCCCGTTCGACCCAATCCGGCCCCGATCACCTTCAGCGGCATGGCAGGCTTCCCCAGCGAAAAAGTCGGCTCGCCCTTACCGCAACCGGTTCCGAGCGAGCGCCCGTTCAAGATAAGATCGCCCGACGCGCTCGGCCTTGTAGCCGAGAAAGGCGCCGATGAGCGCCGACGGGATCAGGACCCATAGAGACGACGAATAGATCGCGCATAGTCCAGCCAGAATGGCGGCGCCCGCCAAAGCCGCCCAGGTCGAAAATTCGGCCGAACCCGCGATCCTCTCGCTCATCGAGCCTCTCCGCCGCCATGCAGAATAGCACAGCGACCGCGACGCGATCGCGCGAATTGCGCGGCGCGGCCGCGAGGCGGAAGCTCGCGCCGACGGTCTGCGGATCTTTAGTGGTTGAGGCGCGGCGGCCGATCCTCAAAAAACGGACCGACAGCAGGCGGCGAGCTGTCTCGCCGCCTCCTGTCCCCCGGATCCAGAGGCTCCGCGCTCTGCGCTTTACGGTAAGGGACTGGCCGGGTGACGGGCTTGAGGCGCGCCCCAGTAAGGGCCGACGCCATAATAGTCGTGAATCTCGGTTTCATATTCGGCATCGTCCCACGCCGGTTCGACGCCGACGTCATAGGACGGAGCACCCTCCAATTGGGTCTTGTCGAGATTGACGACGTAGCCCTCTTTGGTGGTGTCATACTGGAGCAGGGACCACGGAAGCGGATGATAGCTGTTGCCGATCCCAAGAAACCCGCCGAACGACATGATTGCGTACGCGATGTTCCCCGAGATCTTGTCAATCATCAGGTCGTGAATCGAGCCCAATGCCTCGCCCGCGCTGTTATAGACTTCCGTGCCCTGAACCTTGCTGGCCGCGATGAGCGCTGTGTTTTCCTCGTCGATGTCCATCGGCGCTGCTCCTGGGTTGCGTTCCGCAGGTCAACGCAACTCGAAGCGCTTGGTTCCCGATCGGATGAGCATTCGAGGCGGATCGACCAGCCGCCGGGCGCCCGACGATCCCCTGGATCGCTTCGCTTCGGGTCGCAACAACGGTCGCATTGTCAAGCCGCCTTCCTTCGCGCGATCTCGGCCCGGAACAGCGGCAGCTCGATCGTGAGCGCCGACGCGACGCTCGGGCGCTGGCGCATGCGCTCGAGGTAGGCGTTGATGTTCGGGTAAGCGGCGAGGTCGATTTCCGGCGTCGCCTGGGTCCAGTTCAAGACTGTCGCCAGATACGCGTCGGCGACGCTGAACCGGTCGAGCAGGAATTCACGGCCCTTGAGCTTGTCGTCGAGATAGCCGAGCCGCGACCCGTATTTGCGGACCGCCCACGACTTGACCTCGGACGGCGTCTCACGGCCGAGCAGCGGCAACATCAGCCCCTTGTGCAATTCGGTCCCGATGAAGCTCAGCCATTGGCGCAGCTTCGCCCGCGCCAGCGGATCCGACTTCGGCGGCGCGAGGGAGGCGGCAGGATGCGCGTCGGCGATGAACTGGAGAATGGCGGCGTTCTCGGTCAGCACCGTTCCATCGTCGAGCCTCAGCGCCGGCACGTAGCCCATCGGGTTGACGGCGCGATAATCCTCGCCCGTCGCCAGCACGCGCTTTGCGTGCGTGTCGACCTCGACGAGATTGGCCGCGGCGCCCGCTTCGATGAGCGCGATGCGCGCCGACATCGAGCAGGCGAGCGGGGCAAAGAACAGGTCCATGGGCGTCCTCCGTTGCAGTTTATGTACTCTTTCGCATAGAATAGGCCTCGTCAAGAGTTTTATTCGAAATGGTACAAAAACCGGTGCGATCGCCGTCCGAACCCGCCCCGCGGCGGCGCGGGCGCCCGCGCGCCTTCGAGCCGGAGACGGCCTTGACCCAGGCGATGGACGTCTTCTGGCGGGACGGCTTCGCCGCCACCTCGCTCGACGCGCTCAGCGCGGCCACCGGGCTCAACCGGCCGAGCCTCTACGGCGCCTTCGGCGACAAGCGCGCGCTCTACCTTCAGGCCTACCGCCAGTACCGCAAGCGGGTGAACGAGACGTTCGCGCCGCTGTTTCAAGCGCGCGCGCCGCTGCGCGTCAAACTCAGGCGCATCCTCATCGCCGCGCTCGAGCTTTACCTCAGCGGCGAGGAGGGTCCGCGCGGCTGCTTCACCGTGCTGACTGCGTCCTCGGACGCGGTCGCCGACCCGGAAATCCGCGCCCTTGTCGCCGAGGCGATCGACAGCGCCGATCGCGCGTTCGGGCGTCTGTTCGCCGAGGCGCGGGCGGCGGGCGAATTGCCGGCCAGCGCCGATCCGCGCGCGCTCGCGCGGCTGGCCGCGGCGACCATCCACACGCTCTCGATCCGCGCTCGCGCCCGGGTCCCAAAAGCGGAAATCATGCCGATCATCGACGACGCGGTGAGAACGATCTGCGGACCGAAAAGCCGCTAGGCGCGCTCGGGGCGGCCCGGGGCAGGGACCGCAGGCCCGATTGGCCGGCGAGGCCGCGCTGGGCTAAGCCTTGCGGCTCCGATCTGAGGCCGGATCATTGACTGGACAGGAGCCCAAATGTCGCTAAAGGCCGCCACGACCTCTTAGCTTTGCTGCTTGCGCTCAATCTCGTCGTCATGGCGTTCGACTTTTCTTCGCCGTCGCGCGCCGCCATTGCAGGCATGAAATTCCGCCAGCTCGAGGCCGATCCCGATTTCGTGCGGGCGGTGCATTCGATCGTCGAGCGTTGCAAGGTCAATGTCGATCTGGCCGGGGTGGAATGCTGAGGCCTCAAGAAGGGTAATCCGCTCCCCCCGCGCCTTCCGCCGTGAGGCGGACGCTCTCCGCTTGACAGACATACCGACCGGTCGGTATGCTCGCTCATATGAACACAAGCGCGGAAACGCAGGCGGGCCAGGCTTCGAGCGTCAAGTTGCTCGACGCGGCGGTCCACGTGATCCGCTCGAAGGGCTATTCGGCCGCGCGGGTTGAGGACATTTGCGCCGAGGCCGGGTTGACCAAGGGGGCGTTCTTCCACCATTTCGCCAGCAAGGAGGCCTGCGCAATCGCCGCGGCGGCGCATTTCGCCGCCAACGCCGACGCGCTGTTCGACGCCGCGCCCTATAGCTTCCTGCCCGACCCGAAGGCGCGGGTGCTCGGCTACGTCGATTTCCGCAAGGCGATCCTTCAGGGCGAGCTGCCGCAGTTCACCTGCCTCCTCGGCACGTTGGTGCAGGAGGCTTACGACTCTCACCCGGCGATCCGGGCGGCCTGCGACCGCTATATCAGCGAGCACGCGGCGCGGCTCGCCTCCGACATCGCCGAGGCCAAGGCGCGCTACGCGCCGGACGCCGCCTGGACGCCGGAAAGCGCGGCCCTGTTCTCGCAGGCCGTCCTGCAGGGCGCCTTCATTCTCGCCAAGGCGAAGCATGGCCCCAAAGTCGCCGCCGACTGCCTCGATCATCTCAGGCGTTATTTCGAGACGCTGCTGCCGATTGGCCACCCGGAACACCGCGCGCGCTGACACGTTGACCAACGAGGGGACGACCATGAGCGAGCAGAAGGTCACGCCTTGTCTTTGGTTCAATTTCAACGCCGAGGAGGCTGTCGACCACTATCTGTCGATCTTCCCCAATAGCCGCGTCATATCGACCACGCGATACGGCGATTTCGCGCCTGAGCGGAAGGGAGCGGTGATGACGATATTGTTCGAGGTCGACGGCCAGCGTCTTTTGGCGCTGAACGGCGGGCCCCAATTCAACTTCACGCCCGCGTTGTCCCTCATCGTGAATTGCGACGACCAGGCCGAGATCGACGCGCTGTGGGAGAAGCTTGCGGAAGGCGGAGCACACCAGCAGTGCGGCTGGCTCACGGATAAATTCGGCGTGTCCTGGCAAATCGTCCCGCGTGCGCTGCCCGAGTTCTTGTCGGGCCGCGACGCTCAGCAGACAGACCGCTTCATGCGGGCGGTCATGACGATGAAGAAGCTCGACATTGCACAACTGCAGCAGGCGTTCGCGCCCAACTGAAGGAGGAAGTCATGACCAACCCGTCCGCTTCGAACGTGCTCGGCAAGTTCATCTGGTACGACCAGATGTCAAACGATCTTTCCGGCGCCGAGAAGTTCTATTCCAAGGTCGTCGGCTGGACGATCGCCCCCAACACCATGAACGCCCAGCGCTATTCTCTGCTCAAGGCCGGAGACGCGATGGTCGGCGGCCTGATGACGATCCCGGAGGAGGCCGCCCGGATGGGCGTGCGCCCGGCCTGGACGGGCTATATCGCGGTCGATGACGTCAAGGCTTACGCCGACAAGGTGAAGGCCGCCGGGCGCGCCATTCACCGCCCGCCGACCGAGATTCCCAATGTCGGCACGTTCGCCGTCGCCGGCGATCCAAGCGGCGCGGGCTTTCTCCTGTTCAAGGGGAACAGCGACCAGGCGCCCGTCCAGGACCCGGCCAAGCCCGGCCATGTCGGCTGGCACGAGCTCCACTGCGGCGACCCGGAAAGCTCATTCGCCTTCTATTCCGGCCTGTTCGGCTGGACGAAAGGCGAGGCGATCAACATGGGGCCTGTCGGGACCTACCAGATCTTCACCACCAAGGGCCAGCAGAGCGGCGGCATGATGAAGAAGATGGCTGTGGAGCCTGCCGCGCATTGGCTCTACTACATCACCGTGGAGGCGATCGACGCGGCTGTCGAACGGGTCAAGTCCGCGAGCGGCAAGGTCGTCAACGGTCCGATGCAGGTTCCCGGCGGCAGCTGGGTCCTCAATGGCCTCGATCCGCAAGGCGCGATGTTCGGGCTGGTCGCGCCGAAAAAGTGACAATGTCGGGGCGCATCAAGCGATGCGCCCCGTCTTCAGTCCTCGATTTCGCGGGGAGGGAGTCCATGAACGAAATCCGCACCCTGAAGACCGCCGCCGAACTCGCCCGTGTCGACCCGGTCAGAATCCCCAACGAAAGCGCCGAGTATCGCGCCGCCCGCACCGCCCTTCTCGCGGAGGAGATCGCGTTGCGCCGTCATATCGAGCGCGTGGCCGCCCAGCGGCGGGCGCTGCCGCCCGGCGGCCCGGTGATCGGCGACTACCGCTTCGAGGGCGAAGACGGCCCGATCGATTTCGCCGGTCTGTTCGGCGACAAGCAGACCCTCGCAATCTACAGCTACATGTTCGGGCCCGAGCGCGCCCGCCCCTGCCCGATGTGCACCAACACGTTGGGCGCGTGGGAGGGCAATGCGGCCGACATCGGCCAAAGGATCTCGCTTGCGGTCGTCGCGCGCTCGCCGATCGAGCGCCTGATCGCGTGGAGACGTGAGCGCGGCTGGCGCGACCTTCGCCTCTTCAGCGATCTCAACGGCGCCTATTCGCGCGATTATTTCGGTCTCCTGCCCAACGGCTCCGAAGTCCCGGCCTTCAACGTATTCACGCGCCGCGACGGAACGATCCGCCATTTCTGGTCGGGGGAGATGACGGCCGAGACCGCCGACCCTGGCCAGGACCCGCGCGGCGCGCCTGATTCCGCGCCGCTGTGGATGGTGCTCGAACTCGACGCCCGAGGGGCGAGGGATAGACTGGTATCCGAAGCTCGACTACGTCTAGCGGCGCCGCCGAACCGTTGGAAGGAATACGATGCGCGTCATGGTCATCGTCAAAGCGACGACGGATTCGGAGGCCGGCGGCATGCCGCCCGGCGAACTCTTGGCGGATATGGGCGCCTTCAACCAGGCGCTGATCAACGCCGGGCTGTTCGTCGATGCGGGCGGGCTCAAGGAAAGCAGCAAGGGGGCGCGGGTCGCTTTCTCCGGCAAGGACCGCACGGCAACCCATGGGCCGTTCCCGAACATCGGTGAACTCGCCGCCGGCTACTGGATCTGGAGGGTCAAGGATCTCGATGAGGCGATCGAGTGGGTCAAACGTTGTCCCAACCCGATGCCGGGCCCTTCGGTCATCGAGATCCGCGAGATGTTCGAGATGGAGGACTTCAACTGAGGCGCGCTCGATTCGCCCCTAGGAGCCTGTCCGAGAAATGGCGGATTTTGGTGGCGGCGTTTGCGCGAATCGGATTCTGCTTGCTTATGAGCAAGACCTTCCGGCCCTGGACGATCGATCAGCCGCTGTTGTTGCCGCCGAGCGTGCAGGACTTTGTCGGCGAGGACCATCTGGCTCGCTTCATTTTGGCGCTTGTGCTCGAGCATCTCGACCTTGGTGAGATCGAATCCGGGTATGCGAGCGAGCGCGGGCAGCCGCCGTTTGACCCGGCGATGATGACGGCGCTGTTGCTGTACGGCTATTGTCACGGCGTCTACTCGTCGCGCCGGATCGCCAAGGCGACGCGCGAACGGGTCGACTTCATGAGCATTGTCGGGCTCGATCCGCCGGATTTTCGCACCGTCTCCGACTTCCGCAAGCGGCACTTGAAGGCGCTTGCGGGACTGTTCGGGCAAGTTCTCAAGCTGTGCGAACAGGCGGGATTTGTGAAGCTCGGCCATGTCGCGCTCGACGGGACGAAGATCAAGGCGAACGCCTCCAAGCACAAGGCGATGAGCTACGAGCGCATGGAGAAGCGTGCGGCGGAGCTCGAGGCCGAGGTCGATCGGTGGCTGAGCGCAGCCGAGGCTGCGGACGCCGAGGAAGACAGAGCCTTCGGCCGCGACAAGAGCGGCGAGGAGCTGCCCAAATGGGTTGCCGACAAGAAGAAGCGCGCCGAGAAGATCCGGGCGGCGAAGGCCGAATTGGAGGCCGAGGCGAAAGCGGCCGCGGCGGCCAAGGCCAAAGCGCAGGCCGAGGCCGAGGAGCGGCGACAAGCCGAGGGCCGCAAGAAACCGGGCAAGCCCGCCGCCCCGCCATCCGAAGAGCCTGACCCCAAAGCGCAGAAGAACTTCACCGATCCCGAAAGCCGCATCATGAAAACCAAGGACGGCTTCATCCAGGGCTACAATGCGCAGGCGGCGGTCGACGCGACGGCGCAGGTGATCGTCGCCCACGGCCTCGACGCGAAGCAGAGCGATCAACATCAATTGGCGCCGATCGCCGACGCCATCGAAGCCAATCTGGGCAAGAAGCCGACGCAACTGTCGGCGGACGCGGGCTATTGCTCCGACGCCAACCTTGCGGCGATGGAGGAACGCGAGATCGACGCCTATATCGCGCCGGGGCGGGCCAAGCACGCCGGGGAAGGAGAAGGCGGCGGCGCCCGCGTCGCCGCCATGCGCGAAAGAATCAAGGCCGGCGGGCACTCCAGCCCCTACCGCTTAAGAAAGCAGCTGCCCGAGCCGGTGTTCGGACAGATCAAGCAGGCGCGCGGCTTCCGTCAGTTTCTCTTGCGCGGCGTCGAGAAGGTCGCCAACGAGTGGGGCCTCGTCTGCCTCGCCCACAATATCTTGAAGCTCGCCCAGGGGCGGACCCCGTCCCTTGCCGCACTCGCAACCGGCTGAGCTTCGCCACCTCGGAAACGGTGCAACGAACGATGGCCGCAAAGCTTCCACCCTTACATCAAACCGGATGCGCGAATTTGCTGCATCCGGCTCTCCGACTGGCTTGAGCGGTTCAAATCCCAGCTCGCCGGGATTAAGCAGACAGGCTCCTAGCAGCCTGTCGGACTTAGCGGGACGTTGGCGGTTTGGAAGGGACAGGCGAGATTTGGCGAGTTAGAATCGCGGCATTGATTCGCCTTGAGCCTGCGCATGAGCAATTTCCGCACGATTGATCGGCAGACGGGTTATCTTCTGCCGCCTTCGGTGGACGAGTGGCTGCCAGAGAAGCATTTGGCGCGCTTTGTGGTTGAAGTGATCGACGGGCTCGACCTTCGCGCGATGAGTGGCGAGTATCGCGGCTCGGGTTCGGCGTCCTACCATCCCAGGGTGTTGGTGGGTCTTCTTGTTTACGGCTACGCGACGGGGGTGTTTTCGAGCCGCAAGCTGGAGCGGGCGACGTATGACTCGGTGGCGTTTCGTTTCATCGCGGCCAACGATCATCCCGACCACGACACGCTGGCGACGTTTCGCCGGCGTTTTCTCAAACCGATCGAGGGGCTGTTCGTCCAAGTGTTGCTGCTTGCGCGCGAGATGGGCGTGCTGAAGATGGGAACCATCGGCCTCGACGGGACGAAGATTCACGCCAACGCCAGCCGGCACAGCGCGCTTTCCTATGAGCATGCGGGCAAGATCGAGGCGCAACTGAAGGGCGAGGTCGCCGATTTGATGGCCAAGGCCGAGGCGGCGGACGCGGCGGACCTTCCCGACGGCATGTCGATTCCCGACGAACTGGCGCGGCGCGAGGAGCGTCTGGGCAAGATCGCCGAGGCGCGCGCCAAGATCGAGGCGCGCGCCAGGGAGCGCCACGCGCGCGAATTGGCGGAACATGAAGCCAAAATGGCGGCGCGCGCGGCCAAGACGGCGGCGACGGGCAAGAAGCCGGGCGGCAAGGCGCCGCAGCCGCCGCCCGAGGGGCCGCTGCCGAGCGATCAGGTCAATCTGACCGATGAAGACTCGCGCATCATGCCGGTGGCCGGCGGCGGCTTCGATCAATGCTACAACGCGCAGGCGGCGGTCGCCGTCGGCAGCCTGCTGGTGGTGGCGACCGAGGTGGTCCAGGCGCCCAACGACAAGAACCAGGTCGAGCCGATGCTGGGCAAGATCGGCGCTTTGCCCGAGGCCTTGGGCGAGGCCGAAACTCTGCTGGCGGACACCGGCTATTTCAGCGCGGGCAATGTCGAGGCTTGCGAAGAGGCGGGAATCGAACCGGCGATCGCGATGGGCCGCCAGCCGCACCATCCGCCTTTGGCCGAGCGCTTCGAGCCGGCGCCGGCCGCGCCGGACAATCCGACGCCGGTCGAGGCGATGGCGCATCGTTTGAAGACGCCTCGAGGCCGGGCGCTCTACGCCCTGCGCAAACAGACCCCCGAACCGGTGTTCGGCATCATCAAATCCGTGCTCGGGTTCCGTCAATTTTCACTGCGCGGGCTCGAAAAAGTGCGCGGCGAGTGGAGCCTCGTGACCATGGCCTGGAACATGAAGCGAATGTTCGCCCTCGCCCCCGCCTATTGAAGGCGGGGCGCCCCGGCGCAGAGAAGATCCAGCTCCATCGCCGATCCAACAGACTCAATCGCAACGCCCACAAAGCTCAACAGGGCGCCGACCGCCGCCGCAACGCGGGTAGGCCGGTTTCAAAGACCAGCTGCAAGGACTCAGTCCGACAGGCTGCTAGGGCAGAGCGTTTCGATTGACGCCCGGAGCGCTTTGCATATTTCCCCGGCTGGCGCCTTTGATTTTGGGCCCTGCGTCTATCGTCACGTGCAGCATGCTCATGTTCCAAATCCTCACGACTGCAACGGACGAGCGTGAGGAACGCGCCCCACATGCCCGCGGATATTGGCCCTTGTGAAAATTTTGTCGGATCAATGTCGGCGCTCATAGCCACTGTTACCTCACCATATCGCTATGTGCCAGCTCGACCCGGACGGGCGCGAGGTTCAGGCGGCGGGCCGTCCTGCACCGTCCTACGCTATCCGACTTCCAGTTGTCTGCCGAGGTGTGCGTAGGAAAATAGTTCGCGAACAATATCTATTAATATCAATAGCTTATGAGTAATGTTGTCGGAAGGGCGATCCGTGGACGCGCCGAAGCCAGTGCGGGAGGCGACGAAGGCGGCCTTGCGCGACCTGCAGTCGCTGGAGCAGGACGCGAGCTTCAAGGCGCAGAAGGTGCAGTTCCTGTTGGACGCGACGCTCGGCCTCATCAACCTCGCGCAGAACGACATCATCAAGCTCTTCTCGGTGCTCGCCGTCATTTTCATGCCGCCGACCGTCATCGCCTCGATCTACGGCATGAATTTCAAGGAGATGCCGGAGCTCGAGTGGCGCTGGGGTTATCCGCTGGCGCTCTGCCTGATGGTCGCCGCGGCGATCGGGCCCTACGTGTTCTTCCGCTGGAAAAAGTGGCTCTAAGGCGGGGCTTTTACCCGACCTGAAACCAGGCGCCGACGCCCGCGGCGCGATGTTCGGGAATTGCTGACTCAAGCGGCCATTTGCCCGGGTTGTCGGCGACAAAGGCGATGTGCGCGGTCCGGCCGGGCTGGATGAGGACGGTGTCGCGCCAATAGGGCTCCCAGCCGTCGTCCATCGAATGCAGGAGGCGCGCGACATGCCCCCATAGGCGCAACGCCTGGACGAACGCCGTTTTGTTGCCAAGCGCGAACACCGTCGGCGCGCCCCGCGGCAGCGCATAGGCCGGCTTCGCCGACCAGTCGACGAAAGTCGCCCCATTGACCGCGAACGGCGCCGATCCGCCGCCGGTGATGACAAAATCGCAGCGTCGCGCCGATTCGAGCGCGATCTCCGCCGGCAGCAGGGGATTGGGGGCGAGGCGCTGCAGCTCGGAGCGCGCCGCGACTAGCTCGCCCTCCGTTGCGACGGCGACGAACGGGCGATCGGCCTCGCCGGCGTTGGCGCGCAAAATGAGGCGAACGCTGGCGCCAAGGCCGCGCGGCATGTCGAACATCAGCTCGAAACGGGCGCCGGGTCCCATCGGGAACTGGTTGTTCAGCGGCTCGAACGGCTCGCTCGGCTGGCCGTCGACGGCGACGATGACGGTTTTCGCGCCCTCGATGGCCACGACCGCCAGGCGGGCGGTCGCCGCGCTGCCAAGACGAAGCCGCACCCGCGCTCCTGGCGGGGCGCTGAGTTTCAGCGGCGCCGCGGCGCCGCTGGCGAACACGAGGCTGCCTCGGCGCCCGTTTCCTCGGCCGACGGCGATATCGGAGAAGTCGTCCCTGATCTGCCCGTTGGCGTCGACGTTCCAATCCGACAGCACGATCGCGGCATCCACATCAACGTCCGGCTTGACCGCCTCCTCGACGATGATTGGCCCGAACAGCCCGCGTCCCTGTTGCGCGGCGTCGGACAGGCCCGCGTGGGGCAGATAGAGATTAAAGCCGGCGTCGGGAGCAACGAACCGGATTTCGACGCCGGCGCCAGGCCTGAGGCGCTCCTGCGTCAGGCCGCCGACGCCCGCGCCCGCGTTCGAAGCCCGCAAGCCCGGAAAGCTCAGCGTCGTCGGCTCGGCGAGCTTGTTGTCGAACCTCAGTTTTAGCTCCGCGCCTTGCCTCACCCTGAGGAGCGGGCCCGGGATTGCGCCTTTGTAGGCATAAGCCGCCGTCGCTTCGGCCGGCGCCGGCGCCAGCTGAAGCCGCGCGGGCGCGGCTTCGAAGCTGACGAAATCGTTGGCTCCCGGGGCAGGCGCATCCGCGCCGGTGCTCCCGTTGAGGCCCCACGCCGCCGCGGCCAGTCCGCCGCCCAGGACCGCGCGCCGGGTCTGGCCTGATGTTCGCTGCGCCATTTTGGGACGCGCCGGCTGGCCCAAGATTTGCGGTTCGGCCGGCAAGGAGCATCTAACCGCGCGTAAGCTCATGGCATCCTTAGGCTTTGCCGCCGTTTGCTTCGCGCTGGCGCGGCTCATGTTCGCGGCGCTGTTCTTACCGCAGCGCGCGAATGGCGCAACAGGCCTTCTGCTCGGGAGTAGCCTCTTCACCATCGCCATCGCCGCCGTGGTCCGCAAATGAGCCGGCAAAGCCGGTGAACCTGCTTTTTTCTATGGCGCGCGCCGGGCAAGCTGGTATAGAGCGCGCCCGAAGCAATGCGGCCTCGTCAAGCCGGCGCTTGCGGCGGGCGTGGCGGAATTGGTAGACGCGCCGGATTTAGGTTCCGGTGACGTAAGTCGTGGGGGTTCGAGTCCCTCCGCCCGCACCATTTCTTTCGCAACCGTGAGCGCCAAGTGACGATCGGACGACGGAGAGTTATCGGCCAGTCGCGGCCACTGGCCACGACGACGACAAGGCGGAACGTAAGATGCAGGTGACCGAGACGCTGAGCCAAGGGCTCAAGCGAGAGTACAACATTTCGCTCCCGGCGAGCGACCTGGCGGCTAAGCTCGACGGGCAATTGGCCGAACTGAAAGCCAAGGTCCGGATCAACGGCTTCCGGCCCGGCAAGGTGCCGGTCGAGCATTTACGCAGGGTATACGGGAAGTCGGTGATGGCCGACGTCGTGCAGGAAGCCATCGCCAGCGCCAACAAGAAGATCGTGGACGACAACCATCTGCGCCTGGCCCGCGAGCCGAAGGTCGAGCTGCCGGCCGATCAGGCGGCGATCGCCGCCGCCCTGGAGGCCCGAGGCGACCTGAACTTCAAGGTCGCGCTCGAGGTGCTGCCGGTTTTCGAGATTGGCGATTTTTCGCAAATTTCGCTCGAGCGTCCAATCGCGGACGTCGAGCCGGCCGATGTCGAGACTGCGCTCGATCGGCTTGCGCAGGAGCGCCGCACCTATACCGAGAAGCCCGCGGGGGCGACGGCGGAGAACCACGATCGCGTCACCGTCGACTTCGATGGAATGATCAATGGCGTTCCGTTCGAAGGCGGCGCGGGCAGGGACATTCAGGTCGCCCTTGGCTCAAACACCTTCATTCCAGGATTTGAGGAACAGCTCGTCGGCGTCGCCGCTGGAGAGGAGCGCACGATCCAGGGGACCTTTCCGGAGACATACGCCGTGCGCGCGCTCGCCGGGAAGACCGGCGATTTCGCAGTGACCGTGAGGGCTGTCGCCGCGCGCGATCCGCTCGATATTTGACGACGAATTCGCCAAGAGCGTTGGCTTCGAAAGCCTCGACAAGCTCAAGGAGATGATCCGTGACCGACTCGCCTCTGAATATGCCCGCGCCTCGCGCGACAAGCTCAAACGCCAGCTGCTCGACCAGCTCGACAAGCTCTATTCGTTCGAGTTGCCCGAGGGGCTCGTCAACCAGGAGTTCGACTCAATCTGGGAGCAGGTGACGCGCGAGCAGAAAGCCGCTGGCCGCAGCTTCGCAGACGAGAACACCACGGAGGAGGCTGCGCGCGCCGATTATCGCAAGATCGCCGAACGCCGGGTGCGGCTCGGGCTCCTGCTCGCCGAGGTCGGAACGAGGGCTGAGGTGAAGGTCTCGGACGACGAGATGACTCAGGCGCTGATCGCCCGGGCGCGGTCCTTCCCTGGACAGGAAAAGCAGGTCTGGGACTTCTATCGCAACAACACCCAGGCTCTGGCCGAGTTGCGCGCCCCGATTTATGAGGAGAAGGTCGTCGACCATATCGTCGGGCTCGCCAAGGTCGAGGACCGCAAGGTGAACAGGGAGGAGCTTCTCAAGCCGATCGACGACGAGCCTCCAGGCCAGCCGACGATAATCGAAAATCAGCCGCCCGCGGCGTGATCGCGGCGAGGCGTTCGAACCGAAACTTCGATTTCGCGCCGGTCCGCGCCGGGGCGGGCCCTTCTCGGGACGGCCTTGGGCGCTTATGTTGGCTTTTGAGGCCACCGCCGCGCGCCGGCCAGATCTGGCGAAAGAGGTCCTATGCGCGATCCTGTCGATTATTACACCAATAACCTCGTGCCGATCGTGATCGAGCAGTCGGCGCGCGGCGAGCGTTCGTTCGATATTTTTTCTCGACTGTTGCGTGAACGCATCATTTTCATGATCGGGCCGGTGGATGACCTGTCGGCCTCGTTGATAGTCGCCCAACTGCTTTTTCTGGAGGCGGACAATCCGAAGAAGGAAATCGCCCTTTACGTCAATTCTCCGGGCGGCATTGTCACTGCCGGGTTATCGATCTACGATACAATGCAGTTTATTCGGCCCAAGGTGACGACCATGTGCATCGGGCAGGCCGCGTCGATGGGCTCGATGCTGCTTGCCGCCGGAGAGAAGGGATCGCGATTTGCGCTGCCCAATTCCCGCATCATGGTCCATCAGCCTTCGGGGGGTTTTCAGGGCCAGGCGTCGGATATCCAGCGTCACGCAGAGGACATTCTCAAGGTCAAGCGGCGGCTCAATGAGATTTATGTCCACCACACCGGCCAATCCTACGAAGCCATTGAAAGAACGCTGGATCGCGATCATTTCATGTCGGCTGAGGAGGCGAAGGCGTTCGGGATCGTCGACGAGGTGACGATCAAGCGCGCGGTCGAGCTGGAGGAGGTCAAAGTTTAGCTCCGCTGGCCGATCGAGCTTATAAGCTAGCCGGGGTTTTGGCGGCTGGCGTCCATGAATTTCGCGGCGCGGGCTTGATTTTGCGTGCAATTTGGTGGTTGCTTGTCAAATCGCAAACTGACGCTATTGCGTCAGGCGGAAGGCGGACTGAAGCGGGGGACGGCGAGGCAGGGTCGAAGGCTACGTTTCGTTAGGGTGGTTTGGTTAGGCTGCGCGCTCAGGCGTTTGACGACTCGCTTCGGCGGAAGCGGCCTAGATGGAGAAAAGCGATGGCCAAGGCCGAAGGCGACGCCAAAAATACGCTCTATTGCTCGTTCTGCGGCAAGAGCCAGCACGAGGTCCGCAAGCTCATCGCCGGCCCGACGGTGTTCATCTGCGATGAATGCGTCGAATTGTGCATGGACATCATCCGCGAGGAGAGCAAGACCGCGCTCGTCAAAAGCAAGGACGGCATCCCGACCCCGCGCGAAATCTGCAAGGTTCTCGACGATTATGTGATCGGTCAGCCCCAGGCCAAGCGCGTTCTGTCGGTCGCCGTTCACAACCACTACAAGCGCCTCAATCACGCCACCAAGCACGGCGACGTCGAGCTGGCGAAATCCAATATCCTGCTGATCGGTCCGACCGGCTCAGGCAAGACGCTGCTCGCGCAGACGCTCGCGCGCATTCTCGATGTGCCTTTCACGATGGCCGACGCCACGACGTTGACCGAAGCCGGCTATGTCGGCGAGGACGTCGAGAACATCATTTTGAAGCTGCTGCAGGCTTCCGACTACAACGTCGAACGGGCGCAGCGCGGGATCGTCTACATCGACGAGATCGACAAGATCAGCCGCAAGTCCGACAATCCGTCGATCACCCGCGACGTGTCGGGCGAAGGCGTGCAGCAGGCGCTGCTCAAGATCATGGAGGGCACGATCGCCAGCGTTCCGCCGCAAGGCGGGCGCAAGCATCCCCAGCAGGAGTTTCTTCAGGTCGACACGACCAACATTCTGTTCATTTGCGGCGGCGCGTTTTCCGGGCTTGAGCGAATCATCTCGGCGCGCGGCAAGGGCACTTCAATCGGCTTTTCCGCCAAGGTCCAGTCGCCCGACGACCGGCGCACGGGCGAAGTGTTCCGCGAGGTCGAGCCGGAGGACCTGCTGAAGTTCGGCCTCATTCCCGAATTCGTGGGCCGTCTGCCTGTCATCGCGACGCTCGAGGACCTCGACGAGGACGCGCTGAAGAAGATCCTGACCGAGCCAAAGAACGCGCTCGTCAAGCAATATCAGCGGCTATTCGAGATGGAGAACACCGACCTCACCATCCAGGAGGAGGCGCTGAGCGTCGTCGCAAAGAAGGCGATCGAGCGGCGCACCGGGGCCCGCGGCTTGCGCTCGATCATGGAGAGCATCTTGCTCGACACGATGTTTGAACTGCCGGGACTTGACGGCGTCGAACAGGTGGTGATCGGTCCCGAGGTCGTCGAAGGCAAGGCTCGCCCCCTCTACATCTACGCCGAGCGCGCCGAGCGCGCGAGCTGATCTTGCCTCCAGGTTCTGCGCTGCTTGAAAGTCGCGCGTCGGACGCCCATCTTTCGTGCAAAGACGCGCGATTCTCGCGACGGCGGTTGGGTACGAAATTTGCGTCAGCAGTTTCGGCGCGCTTCCGCCAGACGGAGCCGCGAGCGGCGGGCGCCTGGATTGGATGATTTGGGGGCGTTCGTCGTCGAAGGTCTGTAAGCGTAGAAGATGCGGAGCAGGCAGGAAAGTCGGCTCCCGGAATTCAGGACAGCCATGACCAACCAACGCAAGTCCATCGTCCCCGGAACTCTCGACGTCTATCCCGTCCTGCCGCTGCGCGACATTGTCGTCTTCCCGCATATGATCGTGCCGCTGTTCGTCGGCCGCGAGAAATCCATTCGCGCGCTCGAAGAGGTGATGAAGTCTGACAAGCCGATCCTGCTCGCGACCCAGAAGAACGCAGCCGACGACGATCCGGCGCCCGACGCCATCTTCTCGGCCGGCACGTTGGCCAGCGTCCTCCAGTTGCTCAAGCTGCCTGACGGCACGGTCAAGGTGCTGGTCGAAGGATCGACGCGCGCCCAAGTGACACAGTTCATACCCGGCGATGGCTTTTTTCAGGCAGAAGCACGGGCGGTCGCCGACGAGCCGATCGAAAAGATCGAGGGCGAAGCTCTGTCACGTTCGGTTGTCTCCGAGTTCGAAAGCTACGTCAAGCTCAACAAGAAGATCTCGCCCGAGGTCGTGAGTGCGGTCAATCAGATCGACGACTACGGCAAGCTCGCCGACACCATCGCCTCGCATCTTGCGGTCAAGCTGTCCGACAAGCAGGCGATTCTCGAGATGCGCTCGATCGCCAAGCGCTTCGAGAAGTGCCTGGCGCTGATGGAAAGCGAAATCTCGGTGCTCCAGGTCGAGAAGCGCATCCGCACTCGCGTCAAGCGGCAGATGGAGAAGACCCAGCGCGAGTACTATCTCAACGAGCAGATGAAGGCGATCCAGAAGGAACTCGGCGACGAGGAAGGCAAGGACGAAATGTCCGAGCTCGAGGAGCGCATCAAGTCGACAAGGCTCACCAAGGAAGCGCGCGAGAAGGCGCTTGGCGAGGTCAAGAAGCTGAGGCAGATGTCGCCGATGTCGGCGGAAGCGACCGTCGTGCGCAATTATCTCGACTGGCTGCTGTCGATCCCGTGGCAGAAGCGGTCGAAGATCAAGAAGGACCTCCCGGCCGCGCAGACGATCCTCGACGCCGATCACTTTGGCCTCGACAAAGTCAAGGAACGCATCGTCGAGTACCTCGCCGTCCAGCAGCGCGCCAACAAGCTGACCGGGCCGATTTTGTGTCTTGTAGGCCCGCCGGGCGTCGGCAAGACCTCGCTCGGCAAGTCGATCGCCAGGGCGACGGGGCGCGAATTCGTCCGCATGTCGCTCGGCGGCGTGCGCGACGAGGCGGAGATCCGCGGCCATCGCCGCACCTACATCGGCTCGATGCCGGGTAAGGTCATCCAGTCGATGCGCAAGGCCAAGACTTCGAATCCGCTCTTCCTGCTCGACGAGATCGATAAGATGGGCATGGATTTTCGTGGCGATCCGTCGTCGGCGCTGCTCGAGGTGCTCGATCCGGAACAGAACTCGACCTTCAATGATCACTATCTGGAGGTCGACTATGATCTGTCGGGCGTGATGTTCGTGACCACGGCTAATACGCTCAACATTCCGCCGGCGCTCATGGACCGGATGGAGATCATTCGAATCGCCGGCTACACGGAGGACGAGAAACTGGAGATCGCCAAGCGGCATCTCCTGCCCCATTCGATGACCAAGCACGGTCTCGAAGCCAAGGAATGGGTTGTCGAGGACAGCGCCATCATGGAGCTTATCCGGCGCTATACGCGGGAGGCTGGCGTCCGCAATCTCGAGCGTGAAATTTCCAATCTCGCGCGCAAGGCGGTGAAGGAGATCCTCACCAACAAGAGCAAAACGATCGTCGTCACCGGCCAGAACGTCGCCGAGTTCCTCGGCCCGCCGAAGTTCCGCTATGGCGAAATCGAGGCCGACGATCAGGTCGGGCTGGTGACTGGTCTCGCCTGGACGGAGGTCGGCGGCGAACTCCTGACGATCGAGGGCGTCATGATGCCCGGCAAGGGCCGCATGACGGTGACGGGCAATCTCAAGGACGTGATGAAGGAGTTGATTTCGGCTGCGGCGTCCTACGTACGCTCTCGCGCCGTCGACTTCGGCATCGAGCCGCCGCTGTTCGACAGGCGCGACATCCACGTGCATGTGCCGGAAGGCGCGACGCCGAAGGATGGGCCTTCCGCGGGCGTCGGCATGGCGACCGTCATCGTCTCAATGCTGACGGGCATTCCGGTGCGACGCGACATCGCCATGACCGGCGAGATCACGCTGCGCGGCCGCGTCCTGCCGATTGGCGGTCTCAAGGAAAAGCTGCTTGCGGCGCTGAGAGGCGGAATCAAGAAGGTCCTCATCCCCGAAGACAACGCGAAGGACCTGGCGGAGATACCGAGCTCGGTGAAGAACGGACTTGAGATCGTACCGGTTTCGCGCATGGATGAGGTGCTCGCTCACGCTCTCCTCCGCCAGCCGACGCCGATCGTGTGGGAGGAGGAAGTCGCAACGGCGCAGCCGCCGCGCGGCCCGTCCGAAGAGGACGGCCAAGGGCTCGTCGCGCACTGACGCACCCTTCGCCCCTGCGCTTGAGAACCGGGTGTTCCGGCGCCCGGGGCCTTGAAGTACCCGAAGATCGCCGCGAATTCTTCGGAATTCGCGGCTTTTTTCTGCTGCGGAGCAGTTTTAGGCGGCAAAAGCGCTCTTTTTTCGCCCGCCGTCCCGGCAAACGCTTGCGTTCCTTGGGCGAAACGGCGAGCTATGGATCGAACTCTGCTGTCGATTCGCTTGGGGCGGCGATGGGCGCCTTCAAGGGGGAGGGACGAGTATGAGCGCGCGGTGGCGCGAGTCGCCGTGTCACGGAGGCGCTGGAGGCGCCGCACTTCAGAACCGGCGCCGACAACCGAGCGCCGCATTCGAACGGAGAGGCCATAATGAATAAGCTTGAGCTCGTCGATCATATCGCTACGGAAGCGGAATTGACCAAGGTCGCCGCCGCCGCCGCGCTCGAGGCCGTGCTTGAGGGGATCGAGAAAACATTGAAGAAAGGCGAGGAAGTGCGTCTGGTCGGATTCGGCACCTTCTCCGTGCGCGAGCGCGCGGCCGGAAAGGGGCGCAATCCAGCAACCGGCAAGGAAATCAAAATCGCCGCGTCGAGGAACGCGCGTTTCAAGCCCGGCGCGGCGCTGAAGGCGAGCCTTAACAAGAAATCGGCCAAGAAATAATTCGATTCCACGCGTTCTGCGACCCCTCTGGGGGAAGTCGCGGGGCAGCCACCGGGGCCGCCCGTCGCCTGCATACGCTCTTGACGACCGCCGCCCGCTCACGCTTGGCGAGCCTGCCGCGAGCCTGTAGTGTCGGGAATTGCCGGACCCAGAGTGCGGCGGCGACAAGGGCGGTTAGCTCAGTTGGCAGAGCATCTCGTTTACACCGAGAGGGTCGGCGGTTCGAGCCCGTCACCGCCCACCAGCCACGGGCGCTTTCGGGCGCTGTCGGCGCTGGCCGCGGCCTTCATGCTCGGCGGGATTGCGCTCACGCCTGCTGCGGCGCAGGAGCGCGGCGGGGCGATGAGTTTCCATGTCGCGCCGCTCGAATTCCCGCGAATGCGGCAAACATTGTCCCGATGTCATCGTCGCCGACGGCGTCATCGAGGCCGAGACGCCTCAAGCCTTCGTCGATTTCCTCAAATCGGGCAGCGCCGACACCAAGTTGCGGCGGATCGTCTTTTTCAACTCCCGAGGCGGCAATGTCGTCGCCTCGATGGTCTTCGGCCACATTTTGCGGGGGCTGCGCATCGCCGGCGTCGTCGGACGGTTCGATGCGGGCGGTGATCCCGGCCCGTTCGTTGGCGAATGCCTGTCTGCCTGCGTCTACGCGCTGATGGGCGCGGTGCGCCGGGTCGCGCCTCCCGGCAGCGAAGTCGGGCTTCATCGGATGTCGATCGTTGAGAGCCAAGGGGGCGGCTTTTTGCGGCCGCCGCAGGTGACGCGCAGTTTTGCGGATCCGCCGATGGTCGCCGTGCTTGGACGCTATGCGCGCCGAATGGGGATCGACCCAGCGCTCGTGCGCACGGCCGAGTCGCTGCCGCCCGACACCGTCCATGTGCTGTCGCGCGAAGAGATGCGGCGCTGGTCACTGGCCACAAGCCAATTTTAGTCCCCGGGAGGGCGAGCACGTCGCACAACCCAGGCGATGAGCCCGGCCCCCGCAACATCGCGCGAGCGGCCGGGCGCTTGCGCGCATGCGATCCTTGACTTGGGCGCGCGCGTGGCTTATCGCGCTCCGTCTCCCGCGGGGGAGTAGCTCAGTTGGTTAGAGCGCCGGCCTGTCACGCCGGAGGTCGCGGGTTCAAGTCCCGTCTCTCTCGCCATTCTCTCGACTACTTACCGACAGTCTGGTTTCGGCCGGCTGGCGATTCACGTTCGCCTTCCGGCCGTGCTGGGAAGGGATTGATCGGGTCCCTTCGCGTGCGGCGCGCCGTGGGCCTCAGCGGGTCATGCCGGCGAATTAGGTCCTTTCGCCTTGCATGCTCCGCTGCACTGCGATACGCCTTCAGCGACACGCGCGGAGCGTCCGCCGTTTGGACGAAGATCGCTCGCGTTCGCCTGGTCGCAACCTGAAGAGCAAGGCCATGCCTAGCCTCATTTCCGATTACCTGCCGCTGGTCGTGTTCATAATTCTCGCCGCGCTGATCGGCGGCGCGCTGATGATCGCGCCTTTCCTGGTGGCTTACCGGGCTCCCGACGCGGAGAAACTTTCGCCCTACGAATGCGGTTTTCCTCCGTTTGACGACGCGCGCATGCGCTTCGACGCTCGCTTTTACTTGGTCTCGCTCCTCTTCATTATCTTCGATCTGGAAGTGGCGTTCCTGTTTCCTTGGGCGATCGTTTTCCACGACCTTGGCGCGCTCGGATTCTGGTCGATGATGTTGTTCCTGGGGGTGCTCACCATCGGATTTGTGTACGAATGGAACAAAGGAGCGCTGGAATGGGATTGAGCGCCAGCTCGACCGCCGCGCTTGGCGCGACGGATTTCCTTGATCCACTGACCGGCAGGCCGCTCCGGCCCGAAGACCGATACTTCGGCTCGATCAGCGACGAACTCGCCGACAAGGGGTTTCTCGTCACCACGACCGACGACCTCATCCAATGGGCGCGCACTGGCTCGCTAATGTGGATGACTTTTGGCCTTGCCTGCTGCGCTGTCGAGATGATGCAGCTGTCGATGCCGCGCTATGACGTCGAGCGGTTCGGCTTCGCGCCGCGCGGGAGCCCGCGCCAGTCGGATGTGATGATCGTGGCGGGGACGCTGACCAACAAGATGGCTCCCGCGCTGCGGAAGGTTTACGACCAGATGCCGGAACCGCGTTACGTCATCTCGATGGGCTCGTGCGCCAATGGCGGCGGCTATTACCATTATTCCTATTCGGTGGTGCGAGGATGCGACCGCATCGTGCCGGTGGATATCTACGTGCCGGGCTGTCCTCCCACCGCTGAAGCGCTGCTTTACGGGGTGTTGATGCTCCAGAAGAAGATCCGGCGCACGGGCACGATTGAACGCTGAGGAAACGCCGGAGCGCTGAAGAGGCCGGAGTGTCGGGGTGAATGGACGACCAACTTGAGACCATCGCAGCGAAACTCGCCGCCGCGGCGCCCGGCGCGGTGCTGGAGTCCACTTTCGCATTCGGCGAGCTGACGCTGACCGTCGATCCAGCGCACATCACTGAAACGCTGCAATTCCTGCGCGACGATCCCGCGGCCCAGTTCGTTTCGATCATCGACATCTCGGGGGCCGATTATCCGGAGCGCGAGAAGCGGTTCGACGTCGTCTATCATTTGCTGGCGCCGAAGCTGAACCGGCGGGTCAGGATCAAGGTCGCGACCGACGAAGACACGCCGATCGCGAGTGCGACGGCTGTCTATCCGGGGGCGGACTGGTACGAGCGCGAGGTTTATGACCTGTTCGGCGTGCTGTTCGATGGCCATCCGGACTTGCGGCGCATTCTGACCGATTACGGCTTCGAAGGTCACCCGCTGCGCAAGGACTTTCCGATGACCGGTTTTGTCGAGGTCCGCTACGACGACGGAGAAAAGCGGGTGCGTTACGAGCCCGTGCGACTCAATCAGGAATTCCGCCGGTTCGATTTCCTGAGCCCGTGGGAAGGCGCGCCGTTGCCCGGGGATGAGAAGACCAAGGGGCAGTAGGGAATAAGCAGTGACCGACCAGAACCTCCGCAACTTCTCCATCAACTTCGGGCCGCAGCATCCGGCGGCGCACGGCGTATTGCGCCTTGTGCTCGAGCTCGACGGCGAGGTGGTTGAGCGCGTCGACCCGCATATCGGCCTTCTGCATCGCGGCACCGAGAAATTGATGGAGGCGCGAACCTATCTGCAGAACGTCCCCTATCTCGACCGGCTCGATTATGTCGCGCCGATGAATCAGGAACACGCCTATGCACTGGCGGTCGAGCGGCTGCTGGGCATTTCCATTCCCCGCCGCGCGCAGCTGATCCGCGTGCTCTATTGCGAAATCGGCCGCCTGCTCTCGCATCTGCTCCAGATTACGACCCAAGCGAACGACGTGGGAGCGATGACCCCAATTCTCTGGGGGTTCGAGGAGCGCGAGAAATTGATGGTGTTCTACGAGCGCGCGAGCGGCTCGCGCATGCACGCGGCCTACTTCCGTCCGGGCGGCGTCCACGAGGATCTGCCGCGCAAGCTCATCGACGACATCGAGGCTTTCTGCGATCCTTTCCTCGGCGTCTGCGACGATATGGAAACCCTGCTCACCGGAAATCGCATCTTCAAGCAGCGCAATGTCGACATCGGCGTCATTAAGCTCGCCGACGCTTGGGCATGGGGCTTCTCGGGCGTGATGGTGCGCGGCTCCGGGGCCGCGTGGGACTTGCGCAAGGCGCAGCCTTATGAGTGCTATGAGGAAATGGACTTCGACATTCCCATCGGCAAGAACGGCGACTGCTACGACCGTTATGTGATCCGGATGGAGGAGATGCGCCAGTCGGTAAAGATCATGAGGCAGTGCTGCGAAAAGCTCAATTCGGCCGGCGGCGAAGGGCCGGTGAGGACCGACGACGGCAAGGTTGCGCCGCCACAGCGCGCTAAGATGAAGAGGTCGATGGAGGCGCTCATCCATCATTTCAAGCTCTACACCGAGGGCTACAAGGTGCCGCCCGGCGAAGTCTACGCCGCGGTCGAGGCGCCGAAGGGCGAGTTTGGCGTCTATCTGGTCTCCGACGGCTCCAACAAGCCTTATCGCGTAAAGCTCCGCGCACCCGGCTTCGCCCATCTTCAAGCGATGGACTTCATGTGTCGCAAACACATGCTCGCCGACGTCAGCGCCATCCTCGGGTCGCTCGACATCGTGTTCGGGGAGGTCGACCGATGACCGAAGCCGAGCCTTCGGCGCATTCGAGGACGAGCTGACCGATGTCCGTCCGCCGCCTCGCCGAGGAACAGCCGACAAGCTTCGAGTTCACGCCTGAGAACAAGGCGTGGGCGGAGAAGGAGCTCGCCAAATATCCTCCGGCCGGCAGGCGTCGGCGGTGCTCGCGCTGTTGTGGCGCGCACAGAAGCAAAACGGCTACTGGCTGCCGAGGCCGGCGATCGAGACGGTCGCGGCGATGCTCGACATGCCCAATATCCGCGTGCTGGAGGTTGCAACCTTCTACACGATGTTCAATCTGGCGCCGGTCGGCCGTCACTACGTTCAACTCTGCGGCACGACGCCGTGCATGCTCTGCGGCGCCGAAGACCTCAAGGCGGTCTGCCGCAAGCGCATCGGCGAGCAGGGCCATGTGACGTCCGACGGCCTGTTCTCGTGGACCGAGGTCGAGTGCCTCGGCGCCTGTTGCAATGCGCCGATGGTCCAGATCAACGAGGACTATTACGAGGACCTGACGCCGGAGAATTTCGCCAAGCTGCTCGACGATTTGGCGGCGGGCCGGCCGGTCAGGACCGGCTCGCAGGTCGGGCGCGTCTCTTCCGAGCCGGTCGGCGGCCTGACCTCGCTGACGACGCTCTATGGCGCCGACGGTCGCGGCGCGCCAGGAGCGCCTGCGCCCGCGAACGATCAGTCGCCTCATTCGTTGGACGAGGCCGCCGCGAACGCGCATGCGGAAGCGGAAGCCGCGCACATTCAGGCTGCGCTTGCGACCCTGCCGGCGGACGCGACGCCTGAGCAGAGGGCGGACGCGGTCGGCGATCGACCCATGGCGCTCGAAGCCCCGCGCGAAGGCGGCCCGCACGACCTGCAGCGGATCAAGGGCGTGGGTCCGGTCAACGAGAAGCGTCTGCACGAGCTCGGCGTGTTTCACTTCGATCAGATCGCTGTCTGGGGAAGGAACGAGATTCGCTGGGTCGCAACCTATCTGTCGTTTCCCGGCCGCATCGATCGTGAGCAATGGGTGGTCCAGGCCGCCAAACTTGCGGCCGGCGGAAGCGGACCCAAGGACGAGCAAACCCACATGCCGACCGGGAAGATCGGGGACTGAGCGATGCTGGAAGACAAGGATCGCATCTTCACCAACCTCTATGGGCTCGGCGACCGCAGCCTGAAGGGCGCGCGGGCGCGCGGCAATTGGGACGGGACCAAGGCGATCATCGACAAGGGGCGCGACTGGATCATCGCCGAAATGAAGGCCTCGGGCCTGCGGGGGCGAGGGGGCGCAGGCTTTCCGACCGGCCTCAAATGGTCGTTCATGCCCAAGACCGTCGATCCCAAGCGGCCGCATTACCTCGTCATCAACGCCGACGAATCCGAGCCGGGGACCTGCAAGGACCGGGAGATCATGCGCAACGACCCGCACACGCTGGTCGAAGGCGCGCTGATCGCCTCGTTCGCGATGGGCGCTCACGCTGCCTATATCTACGTGCGCGGGGAATTCATCAAAGAGCGCTACAATCTCGAGGCCGCGGTCGCGGAAGCCTACGACGCTCGACTCATCGGCAAGGACAATATTCACGGCTGGCCATTCGATCTCTACGTCCATCATGGCGCCGGGGCCTATATCTGCGGCGAAGAGACGGCGATGCTCAAGTCGCTCGAGGGCAAGAAGGGCATGCCCCGCATGAAGCCTCCCTTTCCCGCCGGCATGGGGCTCTACGGCTCGCCGACGACGGTCAACAACGTCGAGTCGATCGCTGTCGCGCCAACAATTTTGCGGCGCGGCGCGTCATGGTTCACGAGTTTCGGCGCGCCCAACAATTCCGGCACCAAGGTCTTCAGCATATCGGGTCACGTCAACAAGCCCTGCAACGTCGAGGAGGCGATGTCGATCCCGTTCCGCGAGCTGATCGACAAACATTGCGGCGGCGTGCGCGGCGGCTGGGACAATCTGCTTGCGGTCATTCCCGGCGGAGCCTCGGTGCGGCTGGTTCCCGCAGCCCAGATCATCGACTGTCCGATGGATTTCGACTCGCTCGCCAAGCTCAAGTCGGGTCTTGGAACGGCGGCGGCGATCGTGATGGACAAGTCGACCGACATCATCCGCGCCATCGCCCGCCTGTCCTATTTCTACAAGCACGAGAGCTGCGGCCAGTGCACGCCCTGCCGCGAAGGGGCGGGTTGGATGTGGCGCGTCATGGAGCGCATGGTTCAGGGCCGCGCGCAGAAACGCGAGATCGACATGCTGCTCGACGTGACCAAGCAGGTCGAAGGGCACACCATCTGCGCCCTCGGCGATGCGGCGGCGTGGCCGATTCAGGGGCTCATCGCCCATTTCCGCCCCGAGATCGAGAGGCGCATCGACCAATATGCGGCCAATCCGGCGAGCGAGCCATTGCGCGCGGCGGCGGAGTAGCGCATGACAAGCCATATCGCCCAGCTCAACATCGGCCGGTTCCGCTATTCGACGGACGATCCGCGGATGGCGGCGTTCATGACGAACCTCGATCGCATCAATGCTCTTGCCGAGCGCAGTGAGGGATTCGTGTGGCGGCTCAAGGATGAGAGCAACAATGCGACTGCCATCCGACCGGAGAGCGATCCGACGATGGCGGTCAACCTTTCGGTATGGGAAAGCGTCGAAGCCCTCGAGCGCTTTGTCTGGGCGACGGTCCACAAGCAGGTTTATAACCGTAAGGGCGAATGGTTCGAAGAGCTCGGAGCACCGCACTTCGTAATGTGGCCCGTCGCTGCCGGACACATTCCCGACCTCGCCGAGGCGATGGGGCGGCTCGAATATCTGAGGGCGCGCGGCGATACGGACCTCGCGTTCGGCTGGAGCCACCTGGCGCACATCAAGCTGTGGATGAGCCGGAAATGCGGATGAACGGGCGCATGGGGCCCACGCCATGAAGATCGAGGGCGAAACGCGGCGATTGGAAACGCACATGGCCGACCTCGCGGGTTCGTCGTTCCGCAAGGTGAATCTCTCTGGATCGCGTTTCGATGACGTGAATCTTTCAGGCGGCGAATATCGCAACATCAACATGGCCGGCTGTGTCTTCGAAGATCTGAACATGTCTGGGTGGAGGGTCCACGACGCCAATCTCGCCGGCCTTCGGATTGAAAAGGCCAATCTCTCCGGAGCGTCGATCACGTCCGCGAATCTGGAGGGGATGACCATCGACGGCCTCTTGGTCGTCGACCTTCTCGAATATTGGCGGGCCGGCCACGCGGCGAGAAGCGCATGAGCAAGATCGTCATCGACGACAGGGAAATCGACGTTCCTGCCGAATACACGCTCCTGCAGGCTTGCGAAGCGGCCGGGGCGGAGGTGCCGCGGTTCTGCTTCCATGAACGGCTTTCGATCGCCGGCAACTGCCGGATGTGCCTGGTCGAGGTGAAGGGCGGCCCGCCGAAGCCGACCGCCTCCTGCGCCATGGCGGTCAAAGACCTGCGGCCCGGCCCGAACGGAGAGCCGCCGGTCGTGTTCACCAATTCGCCCATGGCGCGCAAGGCGCGCAAGGGGGTGATGGAGTTCCTCCTCATCAACCATCCGCTCGACTGTCCGATCTGCGACCAGGGCGGCGAATGCGATCTGCAGGATCAGGCGATGGCGTATGGCGCCGAACTCGTCGCGCTTTTCCGAGAACAAGCGCGCCGTTGAAGACAAGTTCATCGGGCCCTTGATCAAGACCTCGATGAACCGCTGCATCCAGTGCACGCGCTGCGTCCGCTTCGTGACTGAAGTCGCCGGCGTTCCGGAACTCGGCGCGATCGGCCGCGGCGAGGACATGGAGATCACCTCCTATCTCGAGCGGGCGCTGACGTCCGAGCTGCAGGGCAACGCCGTCGACCTGTGCCCGGTCGGAGCCCTCACCTCGAAACCGACCGCGTTCCACGCCCGTCCATGGGAGTACGTCAAGACCGAGTCGGTCGACGTCATGGATGCGCTGGGATCATCGATCCGGGTGGATTCTCGCGGCCGCGAGATCGTGCGCATCCTCCCGCGCGTCAACGACGCGATCAACGAGGAATGGATCTCCGACAAGACGCGACACATCGTCGATGGGCTTAAGACGCAGCGGCTCGACCGGCCTTACGTGCGCGTCGCCGGCTCGCTCAGGCCTGCGAGCTGGGCAGAGGCTTTCGGCGCGGTCGCTGGCAAGGTCAAGGGGACGTCGGCGTCCCGGATCGGCGCGATCGTCGGCGATCTGGCGACGGTCGAGGAAATGTTCGCGCTCAAGGCGCTGTTCGCCAAGCTCGGCTCGCCGAACATCGACTGTCGCCAGGACGGTTCGAAGCTCCATCCGAGATTCGGCCGCGCGTCCTACCTCTTCAATTCGACGATCGCCGGCGTCGACCAGGCGGACGCGATCCTCGTCATCGGCTCGAATCCGCGCCGCGAAGCGCCGGTGCTCAACGCACGCATCCGCAAGCGCTGGCGCGGCGGCGGCGTGCTGACGGGGCTCCTCGGCGAAAAGGCCGACCTGACCTACCAATGCAATTACCTCGGCGCCGGGCCCGAATCGCTTGCCGTGTTCGCCGACCATCCTCCGGCCAACAAGATCAAGCCGATGTTCATTCTTGGGGCTGGCGCTTTCGCGCGGCCGGACGGCGAAGCGGTTCTCTCGCTCGCCGCCAAGGCTGCTCTTTCGCTTGGGGTCGTGAAGGACGGGTGGAACGGCTTCAACGTGCTGCACAGCGCCGCATCACGCGTAGGCGGTCTCGATCTCGGCCTGGTCCCGGGCGAACAAGGGCTCGACGCGTCAGCAATGGCGAAGGCGAATGCGGTCGACGTGCTCGTCAGTCTTGGCGCCGACGAGATCGACATTGAGCCGGGCGCTTTCGTCGTCTACATCGGCACACATGGCGATCGTGGAGCGCATCGAGCCGACGTCATCCTGCCGGGGGCGGCCTACACCGAAAAGACCGGCATTTACGTCAACACCGAGGGGCGGCCGCAATTCGCCGAACGCGCGGTGTTCCCGCCTGGGGACGCGCGCGAGGATTGGTCGATCCTGCGCGCGTTGTCGGATCCGATCGGCGCGCGACTGCAGTTCGAACTCGCTCACCCAGTTGCGGTCGGCGCTCGCCGCCGCCTATCCCTTCCTGGTGCGCTTCGACGCGATTGCGCCTCCGGAGGCCGCCGTCTTCGGTCAACTCGGGGCGCTCGGCGGCGCAATCGACAAAGCGCCGTTCGTTCCGGCCGTCGCCGACTTCTACTTCACCAATCCGATCGCGCGCGCCTCTCGCGTCATGGCCGAATGTTCGGCCTTGGGCCGGGGCGTTCAGCGCGATGCGGCGGAATAGAGCGATTTCGCGATGAGCAGCGCAACTCCCTCTCGCCCAGCTTCCGCGCCCTGGGGCGCGATTCTCGGCGCCGGCGCCGTCGTCATCATCGTGATCGTCGGCGCCTTGTGGCTTCTGATCAGAAGCGGCGTGATGTCCGAGGCCGGCGAATGGATGCGCGAGAGCGACGCCGGCTCGCTGCTGAGGCACGTGCTCGAGAGCCTGTTGCTGCTGGTATGCCTTCTTCTGTCGACCGCGGCGCTCATCTATATCGAACGCAAGATCTGGGGCTCTGTGCAGTTGCGGCGCGGACCCAACGTAGTCGGGCCGTGGGGCGTCCTGCAACCGTTCGCGGATTTCCTCAAGTTCATCTGCAAGGAGCCGGTTATCCCGGCAAGCGCCAATAAAGGCGTGTTCGTCATGGCGCCCGTGGTTTCGGTCGTGCTGGCGATTTCCGCCTGGGCGGTCATCCCTGTCGCCGACGGCTGGTCGATAAGCAACATCAACGTCGGGCTCCTCTATCTCTTCGCGGTCTCCTCGCTCGGCGTCTACGGCATCATCATGGCCGGCTGGGCGTCGAATTCGAAATATGCGCTGCTCTCGGCGCTACGGGCGGCCGCCCAGATGGTCTCGTACGAGGTGTCGATCGGCTTCGTGATCGTGACGGTGGTGCTGTGCGCCGGTTCGACCAACCTCTCGGAGATCGTGCGCGCGCAAGATACCCGATTTGGCATCCTTGGCTGGTACTGGTTGCCGCTTTTGCCAATGTTCATCATTTTCTTCGTATCCGCGCTCGCGGAGACGAACCGGCCGCCATTCGATCTGACAGAGGCCGAATCGGAGCTCGTCGCCGGCTATTCGGTCGAATATTCGGCTTCGCTCTTCCTGCTGCAGTTCCTCACCGAACTGGTCGCGGTCTTGACCATGTCGGCGATGACCGCGGTCCTGTTTCTGGGCGGGTGGTTGTCGCCGTTGCCATTTCCGCCCTTCACCTGGGTGCCGGGCCTCATCTGGTTCCTGATCAAGGGGTGGTCGGTGGTGTTCATGTTCTCGATGGTGAAGGCGTTCGTGCCACGCTATCGTTACGATCAATTGATGCGCCTTGGCTGGAAGGTGTTCCTGCCGATCTCGCTGGTGATGGTGGTGGTCGTGGCCGGCGTGCTCGAATTCACCGGCCTTGGCGCGAACCCCTCTGGGCCGCTCGGCTGACGGAGGAGAAGAAAGTCCATGGCTCTGAGGCTCGCTCAATCCGCCCGCTCGCTGTTCCTTGGCGAATTCCTGGCGGCGCTCGCGCTGTCGGTCCAATACATGTTCAAGCCGAAGGCGACGCTGAACTATCCGCATGAGAAGACGCCGCTGAGCCCCCGTTTTCGCGGCGAGCATGCGCTACGCCGCTATCCCAACGGAGAGGAGCGTTGCATCGCCTGCAAGCTCTGCGAGGCGATCTGTCCCGCCCAGGCGATCACGATCGAGGCGGGACCGCGGCGCAACGACGGCACCCGGCGCGCGACTCGCTACGACATCGACATGGTCAAGTGCATCTACTGCGGCATGTGCCAGGAGGCCTGTCCCGTCGACGCGATCGTCGAAGGACCGAATTTCGAATTCGCGACCGAGACGCGCGAAGAGCTTTACTACGACAAGCAACGATTGCTGGCCAACGGCGATCGCTGGGAGCGGGAGTTGGCGCGCAACATCGCGCTCGACGCGCCGTATCGATAACAGACTTCTTCCTTTGCGGGGAAGGAGAAGGCTGACGATGGCCCGTGAAAAGACGGACGTTGTCAGCGAGCGCCTTTTGCCGGGCCGGACGGGAGTCCGGGCCCCGACTGGCGCGCCGATGAATGCGGGACCGCCGCGTCGCCCCTTCGTCTGCAAAGAGGGAGGCGTTGGGGTGAGGGGCTTTTGACGAGAGGCGGGCGATGCAGGTCGATGCTCTGTTCTTCTGGATTTTTGCGCCAGTCCTGGTCGTGTCGGCCTTCGCCGTCATCGTCGCCAGGAACCCGGTCCATTCGGTCCTGTTCCTCATCCTTTCCTTTGTCTGCGCGGCCGGCCTGTTCCTTCTGATGGGCGCCGAGTTCCTGGCGATGATCCTGATTATCGTCTATGTCGGCGCAGTGGCGGTGCTGTTCCTGTTCATCGTCATGCTGCTGGACGTCGATTTTGCCCGCCTGAGGCAAGGGTTCGTCGAATATCTGCCGCAGGGGCTGCTGATCGCATTGGTGGTTGCGATCGAGCTCATCTACGTTGTCTCCGGTCTTGGCCCTTCGTCGAGGGCCGCAACCGCGGCGACGCCGGTAGGCACGCTCAGCAACACCGCCGCGCTCGGCGAAGTGCTCTACACCCGCTATTTCTACTTCTTTCAGGCGTCGGGGATGATTCTGCTCACCGCCATGATCGGCGCGATCGTCCTCACCCTCCACCACAAGCCGGGCGTCAAGCGACAGGATGTCGGCGCGCAGGTCGCGCGTACCCCCGAAACCGCGATCGAGGTGCGTAAGGTCCCCTCGCGCGCCGGCATATGAAGGGTGACGGGCATGGGAATCGGCCTTTCTGACTATCTCACTCTCGCCGCGATCGTGTTCACGATCGGCATTGCCGGCATCATTCTCAATCACAAGAACATCATCATCATCCTGATGTCGATTGAGCTCATTCTTCTCTCCGTGAACATCAACCTGATCGCCTTTTCAACCTATTCGGGCGACCTGACCGGGCAGGCTTTTTCGCTCTTCATCCTCACCGTCGCTGCGGCCGAGTCGGCGATTGGCCTTGCGATCCTGGTGGCCTACTATCGCAATCGCGGCTCGATTGCGGTCGAAGACATCAATTCGCTGAAGGGCTGAGACGGATTCATGTACGAGCTGATCGTCTTCCTGCCGCTTCTCGGCTTCCTGATCGCCGGCATCTTCGGGCCTTGGATCGGCGCGCGCGGCGCCGAATATGTCACGACCGGCCTGCTCGGCGTTTCCTTCGTTCTCTCGTGGATCGCGTTCGTCATGGTCGCGGGCGGAGCGGACGCTCACGTTCTGCTCGGCAACTGGTTCACCTCCGGCAAGCTCGTCGCCTCCTGGGCTTTGCGCATCGATACGCTGACCGCCGTCATGCTCATCGTGGTGACGACGGTGTCGTTCCTGGTCCACGTCTACTCGATCGGCTACATGGCGGATGACCCGTCCCGACCGCGGTTCTTCGCTTACCTTTCGCTGTTCACCTTCGCCATGCTGATGCTGGTGACGTCGGACAATCTGGTCCAGCTCTTCTTCGGCTGGGAGGGCGTCGGCCTCATGTCCTACCTGCTGGTGGGCTTCTGGTACGAGAAGCCTGCAGCCAACGCCGCAGCGATCAAGGCTTTCGTCGTCAACCGGGTCGGCGATTTCGGCTTTTCGCTCGGCATCTTCCTCACCTTCTACCTCACCGGTTCAATCGCCTTCGACCAGGTGTTCGCCGCAGCGCCCGGTCTTGTCGGCAAGACAGTGCATTTCATCGGCTTCGATTGGGACGCGCTGACGCTCGCCTGCCTCCTCCTGTTCATGGGCGCGATGGGCAAGTCGGCGCAATTCCTGCTGCACACCTGGCTTCCGGACGCGATGGAGGGCCCGACCCCGGTCTCGGCCCTCATTCATGCGGCGACCATGGTGACGGCGGGCGTGTTCATGGTCGCGCGGCTCTCGCCGCTGTTCGAATTCTCGCCGACCGCGCTCAGCGTCGTCACCATTGTCGGCGGGACCACGGCCTTCTTCGCCGCCACCATCGCCGGGGTTCAGATGGACATCAAGAAGGTCGTCGCCTATTCGACCTGTTCGCAGCTCGGCTACATGTTCGTCGGCCTCGGCGTCGGCGGCTACAGCCTCGGCATTTTTCACCTGTTCACTCACGCCTTCTTTAAGGGCCTTTTGTTCCTTTGCTGCGGCTCGGTGATCACTGCGATGCATCACGAGCAGGACATGCGGGCGATGGGTGGGCTTCGAAAGGAGCTGCCAGTCACCTTCTGGACGATGATGGCCGGCGCGCTGGCGCTGAGCGCCGTCGGGATCCCATTCACGCCGATCGGCTTTGCCGGGTTTGTGTCGAAAGACCCGATCATCGAGGCGGCTTTCGTCTCTCATCGTTTCGGCGCGATGTACGCGTTCTTGTGCGCCGACATCGCGGCCGGATTGACCGCTTTCTACACTTGGCGCCTCATGTTCATGACTTTTTTCGGCAAGCGCGGCGACTGGTCAGCGAGCCTGCCGACCGCGCACGACGGGCATGATCACGGTGATCATGGCCACGGCGATCATCCAGTGCACGAATCCCCCCTGGTCATGCTGGTTCCACTCGCAGTGCTGGCCCTCGGCGCGACTTTCGCCGGCTCGGCCTTCCGCTACCTCTTTATCGGCGGCGGCCACGACGGGTTCTGGCGCAGTTCCCTGTTCCTCGGCCAGGAGAACCACATCCTGGAGGAGATGGAGCACGCGCCGGCGCTGATCTCGCTGTCGCCGAGCCTGTTCATGCTGGGCGGCGTTGCGATCGCCTATTACATGTACCTCGTCGATCGTACAGCCCCGGCGCGACTGGCGAACGCCTTCCCCGCCGTCTACCGCTTCCTCGTCCACAAGTGGTATTTCGACGAGCTCTACGACTTCCTGTTCGTCCGTCCGGCCTTCGTCATCGGCCGCGCATTCTGGAAGGGCGGCGACGGCGCGATCATCGACGGGTTCGGCCCGGACGGCGTCTCGGCGCGCGTTCTCGATGTCGCCCGCAGCGCCGTGCGGCTGCAGACGGGCTACGTCTATCACTACGCTTTCGCGATGCTTATTGGCGCCGCCGCGCTGACCACCTGGTATTTGTTCAACGGGGCCATGCGATGACCGGTTCCTGGATCCTCTCCGGCATTTTGGCGTTGCCGGTGATCGGCGCCCTCTTCATCCTGTTGCTGCCGGGCGACAGCGAGGCGACCAAGCGAAACGCGCGCTGGATTGCGCTGTTTGCTACCGTCATCACATTCGTGCTGAGCCTCGTCGCCTGGTCCCGCTTCGACCCGGCGCAACCTGGCTTTCAGCTTGTCGAGGAGCGCGATTGGTTCTCGCACGCGATCCTGTACAAGCTTGGCGTCGACGGCGTTTCGATGCCTTTCGTGCTGCTCACCACCTTCATCATGCCAATCTGCATTGTCGCGTCGTGGGCTCCGATCCAGACCCGCGTGAAGGAGTACATGATCGTCTTCCTGGTGACGGAGACGCTGATGGTCGGCGTCTTCGTCGCGCTCGACCTGGTGCTTTTCTATCTGTTCTTCGAAGGCGGCCTCATCCCGATGTTTATCATCATCGGCGTCTGGGGTCACGGAAACCGGGTCTACGCGGCCTTCAAGTTCTTCCTCTACACCTTCACCGGCTCGGTGCTGATGCTGCTCGCGATCATGGCGATGTACTGGACCGCCGGCACGACCGACATCACGGTGCTGCTCAAGACCTCGTTCCCGGCCAAGATGCAGACCTGGCTGTGGCTCGGGTTCTTCGCCTCGTTCGCAGTCAAGATGCCGATGTGGCCGGTCCACACGTGGCTGCCTGACGCGCATGTCGAAGCGCCGACCGCAGGATCGGTGGTGCTGGCCGCCATTCTCCTCAAAATGGGCGGCTACGGCTTCATCCGCTTTTCGCTGCCGATGTTTCCGGACGCCTCACTTTATTTCACCCCGCTCATCTTCGCCCTGTCGGTGATCGCAATCATCTACACTTCCCTGGTCGCGCTGGCGCAGGAGAGCATGAAGAAGCTGATCGCCTATTCGTCGGTCGCTCACATGGGCTTCGTGACGATGGGGATTTTCGCCGGCAATACGCAGGGGAT
Source organism: uncultured Alphaproteobacteria bacterium (assembly GCA_963765375.1). Taxonomy (GTDB): domain Bacteria; phylum Pseudomonadota; class Alphaproteobacteria; order Rhizobiales; family Beijerinckiaceae; genus Roseiarcus. The sequence continues at coordinate 756,854 of CAVXVZ010000003.1, forward strand.
TCAGGGCGCCGTTTATCAGATGATTAGTCATGGCCTCGTCTCGGGCGCCCTTTTCCTTTGTGTCGGTGTGGTCTATGACCGCATGCACACTTACGACATCGCCGCCTACGGCGGCCTCGTCCAGCGCATGCCGCTGTACGCGGTGGCCATGATGCTATTCACGCTTGCCAATATCGGGTTGCCGGGCACCTCGGGATTCATCGGCGAATTCTTGACCCTGATCGGCACGTTCCAGATCAACAACTGGGTCGCGTTCCTCGCCACGTTCGGCACCATCTTGTCGGCGTGCTATGCGCTTTATCTTTACCGCCGGGTCATCTTCGGCGTCATCGAGAAGCCGAGCCTGATGGGCATCGCCGACCTCACGGGGCGCGAAATCGCGACGCTGCTGCCGCTTGGCCTGCTCACGATCTTCTACGGCGTGCATCCGCAGCCGATTATCGACGCCAGCGCGGCTTCAATCGAACAAATCATCAACGGCTTCCAACATGCAATCACGATGACAAGGTCGGCGGGGTTGTGACGGCTTAAGGCTCTGCGCCACGCTTCAACTGTCTTTGGAACGAGCGATACTCATGCACGAGACGGCCATTTCTCTTCCCGTAGTCCTGCCGGAAGCGGTGCTGGCGGCTGGGACTTTGGCGCTCGTGCTTTACGGCGCGTTGCGCGGCGAGCGGGGGTCCAATCTCGTGAACGAGATCGCCGTCGGACTTCTCGGCGTGGTGCTCATTCTGATGGTCGCCAAGAATCGCCCGATGGGCGTTACGTTCTACGGCTCCTTCGCCGACGACGCCTTTACCCGCTTCATGGGCGCGGTCACGCTGGTCGGCTCGCTGGTGACGCTTCTGCTGTCTGTCGAGTTCATGCGCCAGGAGCGGATCGGCGGGTTCGAATTCCCGGTCCTCATTCTCATTTCCACCCTCGGCATGCTCATGCTGATCGCGGCCAATGACTTCATCGCGCTCTACCTCGGTTTCGAGCTGATGAGCTTGGCGCTCTACGTGATCGCGGCCTATCGCCGGCATGACGGGCGCGCGACGGAGGCCGGCCTCAAGTATTTCGTTCTCGGCGCCCTGTCGTCGGGCATGATGCTTTACGGGATCTCGCTCGTTTACGGCTATTCCGGCTCGGTCGCCTTTAGCGCGGTGGCGAACGCCGTGCACGACCATGGGAGCATTGGCGTGCTGTTTGGCCTGGTGTTCGTTCTGACCGGGCTGGCGTTCAAGATTTCCGTCGTGCCGTTCCACATGTGGACGCCCGACGTCTACGAAGGCGCGCCGACGCCGGTGACGACGTTCTTCGCCTCCGCGCCCAAGGTCGCCGCGATGGCGGTCCTGGTTCGGGTCATGGTCACCGCCTTTCCCGGCATCGCCAACGACTGGCGCCAGATCCTCACCTTCGTCTCGATCGCCTCGATGGTGCTTGGCGCCTTCGCCGCCATCGGCCAGCGCAACTTCAAGCGGCTGATGGCGTATTCGTCGATCGGCCATATGGGATACGCGCTGGTTGGTCTCGCCGCTGGCACGGTCGAGGGCGCGCAAAGCGTCATCATCTATATGGCGATCTACGTCGTGATGACGCTTGGAACCTTCGCCGCCATTCTGTCCATGCGGCGTCAAGGCCGCGCGGTCGAAACGATGGCCGACCTCGCTGGCCTGGCGCGGACAAATCCGACGATGGCCTTCTTCCTGGCGACGATGATGTTCTCGCTCGCCGGCGTTCCGCCGCTCGCCGGCTTTTTCGCCAAGTTCTATGTCTTCGCGGCGGCCATCAAGGCCGGTCTCTACGGCCTTTCGGTCATCGGCGTTCTGGCGAGTTGCGTCGCCGCGTATTATTACCTCAGGATCGTCAAGCTGATGTATTTCGACGAGCCGGCGCCCGCGTTCGATCGGCCGGGGACCGCCGCCCGCATCGTGCTCGCGCTCTCCGCGCTTTTGATCCTCCTGTTCGTGTTCGCGCCTTCGCCGATCACCAACGCCGCAATGGCGGCCGCGCAGTCGCTCTTTTGACCGCGATCCTGAGGCTGGACGAAGCGCATTCACCTTGGCGCGTCGTTCGATTCGGCGCGATCGATTCGACCAACGAGGAGGCGCGCCGGCGCGGTCTTGCAGGCGAATCGGACCGCTTGTGGATCGTCGCCGGCGAGCAGACGGCCGGGCGAGGCCGCCGTGGCCGCGCCTGGATCTCACCGAGGGGCAACCTTCACGCCACCGCGCTCTTGATTGATCCGTGTCCCCCCGCGCTCGCGCCGCAGCTCGGCTTCGTCGCCGGCGTGGCGCTGGCGCGCGCTGCAAGCGATGCCGGCGCGGCCGACGCCGGCCTCAAATGGCCGAACGATCTTGTGCTGAACGGCGCCAAATGCGCCGGCGTCCTCGTCGAAGGGATTGGCCTCTCCGGCCGGCGCGCCGCGTATGCGGTGGGGGTCGGCGTCAATTGCGCGCATGCGCCAGAAGGGCTTGGCTACGCGACCTCTCGCCTCGTCGGCGCGAGCGGGCAGGCGGTCGGCGCGGCCGAGATGTTCGAGCGCTTGGCCGAGCGGTTTGACGAGGCGCTCGGGGCCTGGCGCGAGGGACGGGCGTTCGACCGCATTCGCGCTGCCTGGCTCGACCGCGCCCGCGGTGTTGGGCAACACGTCGCGATCGAGACTGGCGCCGGCCGGCGTGAGGGCCTCTTCGAGGGGATCGATGCCGGCGGTCGCCTGCTCATGCGCTCCGAGCGCGGGCGCGAGAGCATCGAGGCGGCCGACCTCAGTCTCGCGCCTCGATCGGCCGCCGAGCCGGCGGCCCGGTCGCCTTCCCACCCGCCGGAGGGCCGAGCCTAGATGGCGGACGACAGCGAGCTCGTGTTCGCCCCGCTTGGCGGCCTGGGCGAGATCGGCATGAATTGCGCCCTTTACGGCTATGGACCGGCAAACGCGCGCCAATGGCTGATGGTCGATCTCGGAGTGGCCTTTGCAGGCGCGGAGTTGCCCGGCGTCGATCTTATCATGCCAGACCTCAGCTTCATCGAGAAGGTGAAGAGGAATCTGGTCGGAATCGTCATCACCCATGCGCACGAGGATCACATCGGCGCGCTCGCCGAGCTCTGGCCGGACCTCGGCGCGCCGGTCTACATGACGCGGTTTGCGGCCGGGCTGGCCGAGGCTCGCCGTCTCGGCGAGCCAGGCGCGCCCAAGATTCCGCTGAACATCGTCGCCCAGGGCGAGAAAGTCGCTATCGGCCCGTTTGTCGTCGAGTTCGTCGCCGTCGCCCATTCGATTCCGGAAAGCTCCGCCCTCGCGATCCGCACCCCCGCCGGGCTCGTCGTCCACACCGCCGACTGGAAGATCGACCCGTCGCCGATCATCGGCCTGCCGACCGATGAGGCGCGGCTCAAGGCCCTCGGCGACGAGGGTGTGCTGGCCCTGGTCTGCGATTCGACAAACATCTTGCGCGAAGGCGAGAGCCCGTCGGAGCGCGACGTGGCCAAGACGCTGGCCTGGCTCATCGGCGAGGCGAAGGGCAGGGTCGTCGTCACCACCTTCGCTTCGAACGTCGCCCGCCTTCGCTCGGCCGCCGAAGCCGGCTTCGCCGCCGGACGGCAGGTCTGCGTTCTCGGGCGTGCGATCGAGCGCGTCGTCGCCGTCGCCCGCGAGTGCGGGATGCTCGACGGCGTGCCGCAGTTCTTGGGCATGGACGCGTTCGAGCGCCTGCCGCGGAACAAGATCTTGGCGCTCGCCACCGGCAGCCAGGGCGAGCCGCGCGCCGCCCTCGCCCGGATTGCAGAGGACGAACATCCGACCGCGGAATTGAGCGCCGGCGACACAGTCATCTTTTCCTCCCGCACAATTCCCGGCAATGAAAAAGCGGTCGGCAAGATCATCAATGCGTTTGTAACCGCTGGCGTCGAGGTCGTTACTGACCGCACGGCGCTCGTTCATGTCTCCGGCCATCCGCGGCGGGCGGAGATGGCGAAAATGTATGCCTGGATCCGCCCCAGGATCGCGGTGCCGGCGCATGGCGAGCCGCTGCACCTGAGCGAGCATGCCGCGTTCGCGATTGCGCAGGGGGCGCCGCAAGTCTTGCGCGCCTTCGACGGCGATCTCATCCGCTTGGCGCCCGGCGACGTTTCGGCGATGGGCAGGGTCGCGAGCGGGCGGCGGCTGAAGGACGGCGCGATTCTCCTGCCGGCAGACCAGGAAAGCGTGGGCCAGCGCCGCCGGCTCGCCTTTGCCGGCGTCGTCTCGATCGCGCTCGCGCTGACCCCGAAGGGCGAAATGGCCGGCGACCCGGACGTAATGATCGCTGGCCTGCCCGAGCGCACGCGCGAAGGGGCGGCGATCGACGCTCTGATCGACGACGCGATCTTCGAGGCCTTCGAGGGCCTGCCTCCGGGCAAGCGGCGCGACCCCGATATCGTCTCGAGCGCCATCGAGCGCGCGGTGCGCAACTCGGTCAACGCCGTCTGGAGCAAGAAACCCCAGGTGCATGTGCTGGTGGTCGAGGTGTAGCCCGAGGGCTCGGCCGAATTCCAGGCCTCTTCGAAGCCGGCGCGCGTTCGGTTGTCATTCGCGGACGAGCGCGATACGTCTTGCAAGCGATCGCATGGATTGCTTTTGAATCCGGGAAATTCCGATGAAAGAGCTCGCGGGAAAGACCGCGTTCGTCACTGGCGCGGCGTCTGGCATCGGGCTCGGGATTGCCGGCGCCCTCGCGCAGGCCGGCGTGAAAGTCATGCTCTGCGACATCGAGGAAGCGGCGCTTGCGAAAGCCGTCGAAGGGCTGAAGCGCACCAATGCCGATGTCGCCGGCGTCAAAGCGGACGTCTCGCTCAAGTCCGAGGTCAAAGCGGCGGCGGACGCCACGATCGCCCGTTACGGCAAGGTGCACGTTCTCGTCAACAACGCGGGCGTGGGCGGCGGAGGATCTTACCCAGCCTGGACTGATTCGGGTTGGGAGTGGACGCTCAGCGTCAATCTCATGGCGGTCATCTGGGGCATCGAGATTTTCGGCCCGTTGATCGAGCAGCACGGCGAGGGTGGACACATCGTGTCGACTGCCTCTATCGCGGGGCTGATCTCCTCCGGCGGCACAATCCCGTACAACGTGTCCAAATATGGCGTCATGGCGCTTTCGGAGGGACTGCGCGGCGAGCTGGCCCCGCGCGGAATCGGAATGTCGGTGCTCTGTCCGGGGTTTGTCCGAACCCAAATCATGGACTCAGTGCGTAACCTGCCGGAACGCTTCGGTCGCCTCTCCGAGGACAGGCTGGCCGCGATACGGTCTTCCGAGCTGTTCAAATTCATTCAGGAGCGGGTCTCGCATGGGGTCGATCCGTCCTATGTCGGGGAGCTTGTGCGGGAAGGCATTGAAAATGACTGGCCGTACATTTTCACGGACGTCGAGTTCGAGCCGCTGGTCGAAGCCCGTTTCGCCGCGATAAAGCACGGCTTCGACCAGATTCGCGGGCGTGAACCGCGTCGCTGACCGATTGCCTTCGGGCATTCGGCGGCGCTTGTCCGCCTCCGCCCGCCTCAGCAGGGGACCGTATGATTGGAAAGCTGAACCACGTCGCGATCGCCGTCCCCGATCTCAAAAAGGCCGCGGGGGCGTACCGGGAAGCGCTGGGCGCGCGCGTCTCGGCCCCCAAGCCCGAGCCGGACCATGGCGTGACGGTGGTGTTCGTGGAGCTGCCGAACACGAAGATCGAACTGCTGCATCCTCTAGGCGCGAACTCGCCGATCGCCAAATTCCTCGAGCGCAATCCCGAAGGCGGGATGCACCATCTCTGTTACGAGGTCGAGGACATCATCGCCGCCCGCGACCAGCTTCAGGCCAGGGGCGTGCGCGTGCTCGGCGACGGAAACCCGAAAATCGGCGCCCACGGCAAGCCGGTCCTGTTTTTGCATCCGAAGGACTTGGCCGGGACGCTGATCGAGATCGAGCAGGCGTGACGGATGGGGCGCTCCGCCGCCGGCGGCCGCATCAGCCGGCTCGCCGCGCGAACCAAGGTAGAAAAGCTCTCCCTTGCCGAGGCCCGGCGGATCGCTCTTGCGGCCCAGGGCTTCGGCGGCCCGCGCCCGGATCGGGTCTCGGCCGCGCGATGGCTGAGAACCATCGACCGGCTCTGCCTTCACCAGATCGACAGCGTCAATGTCCTGGTCCGAGCCCATTACCTGCCCGCCTTCTCTCGTCTCGGACCCTATGACCGGTCGCTGATCGACACCGCCGCCTGGGGAAGCCGGAAGACGCGGAGGCTGTTCGAATACTGGGCCCATGAGGCGTCGTTGTTGCCGCTGGCGCTGCATCCTCTGCTGCGCTGGCGGATGGCCCGCGCGGATCGTGGCGGAGCCGGCTGGAAGGGCTTGCGGCTCTTCGCTGGCGAGCGTCGGGCCGAAGCGGAAGCCATCCTCAGTCGCATACGCGCCGAAGGTCCCCGCGCGGCCTCGGACCTCGAGGAAAAACGAGGCCGATCGGGCTGGTGGCAATGGGGCGACGTCAAACAGGCGTTGGAGTGGCTCTTCTGGGCTGGCCATATCACGACGGCGACGCGGCGCGGCAGCTTCGAACGGGTCTATGACCTCACCGAGCGCGTCATTCCAGCCGAGATCCTCGCCCTGCCGACCCCGGACGAGAAGGAGGCGCAGCGAGCGCTTGTCGAGCGCGCGGCCCGCGCGCTCGGCGTCGCGACGGCTCAGGAACTGCGCGACTATTTCCGTCTTGGCCCAAACGACGCGCGAGAGGCGATCGAGTCGCTGCTTGAGGCGGGCGTTCTCGAATCGGTCGACGTTCCCGGCTGGGCTCGCGACGCCTACCTTCACCGCGACGCCCGCAGACCGCGCCGCATCTTCGCGCAAGCGCTTCTGGCGCCATTCGATCCGCTCGTCTGGGAGCGTTCCCGCACGTTGCGGCTCTTCGACTTCCACTACCGGATCGAGATCTATACGCCGGCCGACAAGCGCCAGCACGGCTATTACGTTCTTCCCTTTCTGCTCGGCGACCGTCTCGTGGCGCGGCTCGACCTGAAGGCCGATCGCCAGGCCGGACGGTTGCTCGTCCATGCGGTCCATCTCGAGCCGCACGCCCCCTCGGACGCCATGGATGCGATCTCCGAGGAGCTTGCCGCGATGGCGGGCTGGCTTGGCCTCGCCGAAGTCGTCCTGCCGTCGAAGCCGCTTCAGCGGGTTGCGAGTTGACGGAAGTGCGGCGGCGCTGACATATGCCCCCGGTCCGATGGCCCAGAGCCGTCATGGCCGGGCTTGTCCAGACCAAGTCTGGCGATGACGACGTTGGGCCAAAATTCGTTGTGAAGGTTAGATGTCCAGCCCAACGCTGAGCAGTTCCGCGCTCGACGAGCGGCGGCGGCGGATTCTGTTTCGCGCCTGGCGCCGCGGTGTGCGCGAGATGGATCTCATCATGGGCCGGTTCGCGGATGCGCACTTGCCGACGATGACCGAGGCCGAGCTCGCCGAGTTCGAGCGTCTACTCGATGTCCCCGACCCGCAAGTCCTCGCCTGGATCATCGGCGGCGAGCCCCCACCGCGCGAATATAAAACCCCGCTGTTCGCGCGCCTGTGCGGGTTGCGCGAAGCGCCGAGTGGCGCCAACGAGACGCCGTGACCCTCACCGCTCCCGCCATCCGCCGCCTCGAGGAGGGCGGCGCCGTCACCCTGGCGCGCGCGCCCGAGGGCTATGACGCCTTCGTCGTCGCGGAGCTGACGCGGGCCCTGGCAAAGCACGGCGAGAACCGCGCCGTGACGCTCGTCGTCGTCGCCCGCGACGGCCTGCGCGCTCAGGCCTTCATCGATGCGCTGGGCTTCGCCGCGCCCGAAATCGAGGCGCTGCACTTTCCGTCATGGGATTGCCAGCCTTACGACCGGGTTTCTCCCAATGCGGCGATTTCGGCCGAGCGGATGACAGCGCTGGCGCGCCTCGCGCGTACCAAAGGCGCCGTCGAGCGGCCGCGCATTCTGGTCGCCGCGGTCAATGCGCTGACCCAGCGCGTGCCGCCGCTCACGTTCGTCGCCTCGGCCGCATTTTCCGCTGCGCCGGGCAACAGCGTGCGGATGGAGGATCTCACGCGCTGGCTCGAGTCGAACGGCTACGCCCGGGCGAGCACGGTGCGCGACGTCGGCGACTACGCCTCGCGCGGCGGAATTCTCGACCTTTATCCGCCGGGCGCTCCGGCGCCGATCCGGCTCGATTTCTTTGGCGACACGCTCGAATCGATCCGCGCCTTCGATCCGGAGACGCAGCGCTCGACCTCGCAGTTGCGGTCGTTCGATCTTGTGCCGGTGAGCGAGGCGCGGCTGACCACGGAGTCGATCCGCCGCTTTCGTCAGGCCTATGCCCAGGAGTTCGGCGCGCCGACCCGCGACGACGACCTCTACGCCGCGGTCAGCGAGGGGCGCCGCGCGATCGGCCTCGAGCACTGGCTGCCGCTCCTCTATGAAAGCCTCGACACTCTGTTCGACTATATTGGAAATGCGCCGTTCGTGCTCGACGCGCGCGCCGAGAAAGCGGCGCACGAGCGCATCGCCCTCATCGCCGACAACTATGCGGCCCGGCGCGCGGCCTATTCCGAGGATCCGGTCAAGGCGGACTATAAGCCGCTGCCCTTCACCCGCCTCTACATGAGCGAAGAGGAGTGGAAGGAGCGGCTCGCGGCGCAGCCTCTGGCGCGGCTCACTCCGTTCGAGCCGCCGCCCGACGCCAGCGACGCCATTGATTGCGGCGGACGAACCGGGCGCAACTTTGCCCCCGAGCGGCAAAACGAAAGCGCCAACGTGTTCGACGCCGCGGCCGCGCATGTGAAGGCGCTGCGCGCCCAGGGCTTGAACGTCATCGTCGCCGGCTGGAGCGACGGCTCGCGCGAGCGCCTGAGCCATGTGCTCGCCGAGCATGGGCTCAAATCGCTCGAATTCGTCTCCTCCTATCATCAGGCGAAGACGGCGCGCGCCGGGACGCTGCCGCTCGCCGTCATCGCCCTCGAGCAGGGGTTCGAGGCGCCCGATTTCGCCATCATCGGCGAGCAGGACATTCTCGGCGACCGGCTCATCCGCCAGTCGCGGCGCCGGCGCCGCGCCCAGGACGTGCTGGCGGAGGCGAGCGCGCTCACCGCCGGCGATCTCGTTGTCCATATCGATCATGGCGTCGGGCGTTTCGTCGGCCTTCAGACGATCGAGGCCGCGGGCGCGCCGCACGACTGCCTCGAGATTCACTACGCCGGCGGCGACCGGCTTTTCCTGCCGGTCGAAAATCTCGAGCTCCTGTCGCGCTACGGCTCGGAGACCGGCGAACTCGACAGGCTTGGCGGGGCGGGCTGGCAGTCGCGCAAGGCGCGGCTCAAGAAGCGCGTGCGCGAGATGGCCGGCGAACTCATCCGCGTCGCCGCCCAGCGGATGGTGCACGCCGCGCCGCGGCTCATCGTCCCGGAAGGCCTCTATGACGAGTTCTGCGCCCGCTTTCCCTATGAGGAGACGCCGGACCAGGAAAGCGCAATCCAGGCGACCCTCGACGACCTTGCTGCCGGACGGCCGATGGACCGGCTGGTTTGCGGCGACGTCGGCTTTGGCAAGACCGAGGTCGCGCTGCGCGCCGCATTCGCCGCCGCGATCAACGGCAAGCAGACCGTGATCGTCGCCCCGACGACGCTGCTTGTGCGCCAGCATGCGAAGAACTTCCGCGATCGCTTTGCCGGCCTGCCGGTCGGGATTGGCCAGCTCTCGCGCATGGTCGGCGCGGCCGAGACCCGCGAGGTGAAGAAGGGCGTGGCCGAAGGCGCAATCGACATCGTCGTCGGCACCCACGCGGTCCTGGGCAAGACCGTGCGCTTCAAGGACCTCGGCCTGGTCGTGGTCGACGAGGAGCAGCATTTCGGCGTCGGCCACAAGGAGCGGCTGAAGGAATTGCGCTCGGAAGTGCATGTGCTGACGTTGTCGGCGACGCCGATCCCGCGGACGCTGCAACTGGCGATGACCGGCGTGCGCGAGATGTCGATCATCGCCACCCCGCCGATCGACCGGCTCGCGGTGCGCACCTTCGTCTCGCCGTTCGACGCGCTGATCGTCCGTGAGGCGCTGTTGCGCGAGCGCTATCGCGGCGGCCAATCGTTCTATGTCTGCCCGCGCATCGAGGACCTCGACGAGGCAGCGGCGTTCCTTCGCCAGAACGCGCCCGAGTGCAAATTCGTCGTCGCCCACGGGCAAATGGCGGCGCGCGAGCTCGAGGACAAGATCGGCGCCTTCTACGACGGCAAGTACGATATCCTCTTGTCGACCGCGATCGTCGAATCCGGCCTCGACATCCCGCGCGCCAACACCATGATCGTGCATCGCGCCGACATGTTTGGCCTGGCGCAGCTCTATCAGCTGCGCGGCCGCGTTGGCCGCTCGAAAGTGCGCGCCTACGCCTACTTCACCAACCCGGCCAAGGCCAAGATCACGCCGCAGGCCGAGAAGCGCCTCGCCGTCCTGCAATCGCTCGACACGCTCGGCGCCGGTTTCCAGCTCGCAAGCCACGACCTCGACCTGCGCGGCGCCGGCAATCTGCTCGGCGAGGAGCAGTCCGGCCACATCAAGGAGGTCGGCTACGAGCTCTATCAGCAGATGGTGCGCGAGGCGGTCGAGCGCATCAAGTCGGGCGAGGACGCGCCGGCCGAGGACATGTGGTCGCCGACCATCCAGCTCGGCGCGCCGGTGACGATCCCCGAAACCTATATCCCCGACCTGCCGACCCGGCTGGCGCTCTACCGCCGCCTGTCGGCGCTCGAGGACGAGGGCGAGATCGACGCGATGGGCGCCGAGATTGTCGACCGCTTCGGGTCGCCGCCGCCCGAGGTCGGCCTTCTCTTGAGCCTGGTGCAGATCAAGGCCCTCTGCCGTCGCGCCAATGTCGAAAAGCTCGAGGCCGGCCCGAAGGGCCTGACGCTCGCCTTCCGCCACAAATCCTTCGCCAATCCCGGCGCCCTGGTGAAATGGGTCGCCGCCCAGGGCGACCGCGCCCGCGTCCGCCCCGACATGCGCATCGTCGTGACCGACGAATTCGAGAAGCTCGAGGATCGGCTCGATGGCACGCTGAGGGTGATGCGCGAGATCGCGAAGATCGCCGGGAAGAAGGGGTAGGGACTCCCCTCTCCCGTTCGGGAGAGGCGCCGGGGATGAGGGTTCCCCCGCGCCGCAAATGACCCCAGCGAAAGAATGGTTTCTTCGTGAGTTCCCGAAACCACCCTTTTCACTGTGCGCCGCCAATAAACCTATCCGTCAGTGGCACAGCAACTCCTGAAGCGACGTAGTAGGCGTTCCCGTGACACTCTAGAGAACGCCCATTTGTCCCTCCTCCGCTGGTGCGAGCAATCAGCTTCGTCAAGGAGGAGGTTATTGGGGGCGGGCCCATCGGCGCTACGGCGGCAAGTGGCCTCCGCCTCCGCCCCCTTCGGGTTCGCCGACCTCAATTTGGACTACGGACCACAGGGGCACACTGGCGCCCCCAAGCGGGCTTTGCCTGATCACTTCGGACACGTCGCCTTTGACGGCAATGAAACTGGTGTCAACGGCCAGTCCCGCCGCGGTCAGCGCCGCGTTCGCTACTATCGGCGACAGCCCGGTCACGGCCGGGACCGTGACCAAGGTAGGGCTCAGCAACTGCTGAAACGACGTAGTCGGAGCAGCCCGGCCGGTATCAATGGGAAGCGTATTGTTAATGAATTTGGCCAGGCTGTAGAGGCTGAATTTCCCTGTCGTTGGGTCTGCCTGAAAAGCCGACACCTGCAGGATCTCGCGGAACGACCAGTCGGCGAAAGGATGTCGCGGCACAGGCGCGGCTCCCACGAGGGCGTTCAGACTATTGATTACATTCCAAACCCGCGGGAGACCAACACCGATATAAACGTCAATCGCCCGCTTGAGCAGCCGGATCTGGAATTTGTTGAAAGGTGCAGGGTCAATCGAATTGTTGGGGATATCCTGGAAGGATATCTGGTAGTTTCCCATGGAGCTATACCCGGAATATGCCTCGACGGCCCCAAACTCGATATTTGCGCCAGTCGCCGGAGGAATTGGCGGTGTTGATGTTGGAGTTGGCGTTGTTGTTGAGGCAACATCACCTAGCCATGTCACTGATTGTGGGACGGTGGGTATTGCAGATACGCCATGCCAAGGCCATTTCCCACTGGGCGTGCTAGGAGAGCCGGGGGCGCCAAAGTATTCGACAAGAGGGGATATTCCAACCGCGTTCCACAGACCTTTCCCATCCCAAAAACCGGGCGACAATTGCGAGATCTGGCTCGCAATTGTGTCGTGTACTTGGTTTTTCAGGAAGGCCGCCACCGGCTGGAGCACCACTGGTCCCCATTGAGTCACCCAGTTTGGATCATCCTTTCCAGCAACAACGATGAAAATAGCCAGCGTGCGGAGAAAGGCTGGCAGAACATACAGGTAGCTGAACACATCGTCGCCGACCTGTGGCGGCGTTTGTTGGCCGTAGCCCGCGTCCAAGGCATTCACAGGGTGTGGAATGCCTGGATATGTAGGAACTAAAGGAGGGAATTGAAAATACTGGCCGGAATCGGTCCAAAAGAGCTGATCGCTGAAGAGCGCTGCTTGCCAGACGCCAGGAACCGCGTTCGGATCAAGAGCAAGCGCGTTGATTGCGTTGAGACATGGCGTGATGTCGGTCGTCTCGCCGGCCTGAAGTAACTCCAGTTGCGTCTGCGCCGGGCTGGTTATGTTGTCGAGATTCTGCAGTCTTAGAATGTTGTTTTGTGCTTGGAGGTTGGCATCGAGCTGCGTAAAGTCGGTTTGGATTGTGGTGAGGATCTGCTGCAATGCTGCCTGGGTGGGGTCGCCCCCTCCAAAGAGGGCGACGAGGGCGGGCACCAGGGCCAACGCTCCTGAAAAGTCGGCGGCTACGCCAAACGCGTTGCTAATGAGGTTTTCGGCATCGACGTTTGTACCGGTGAGGTTATCTAGGAGTTCGGCTAAATTACCTGTCGGATCCGGATCGGTCATTGACCTATCTCCTAAAGCTAGAGTCACGGGGACAGCGTGCCCCGGACACTCGCGGCCGCAGACGCAACATTTGTCCCCCGGCCTCTTATTGGAGCGCAACGAGAATGGGAATTAGCCCGCATCCTGACTCAAGCGGCCGCAGGGCCTTGCCGATCACAGCCCCGAACGCTTGCGCCGGATCGCTCGCTTTCATGGCGTGGCCGCGAGTCGGGGACGTTGTCAGCAGATCGCCGACTTCGATCGGGCCGTAGGCGGCGTCGACCTTGCAGCAAACCTTGCCGACCAGAGCCAGCGGCAGCCGGCCCTCGGAGGAGCTTTGCCGATCAAGAATCAGCCCCGGCCTGAAATCACCAGCCCCTGAAATGACACCCGCAACTTTTCGGTCATAGCTCTTATTGCTAGGACGCAGCACCCCATTTTCATCCAGCGCCATTACCGTTCCGGGCTCCACGGCGTCGCCGGCCGCCACTTGGAAATCCTCGGCGAAATCGGACGCGGGCATGGTGATGTCGCCACCGACGTTGAGCGACCCCGTGAACTCGACATTTCCGTTGTCCTGGATCATCACGAGCACGCCCGTGGTCCCAGTGTTAAGCGGCGCTCCGCCGCCCTTCTCGCGCTGCCGCGTAATATAAAACTTCCAACCCGTGCTGTCGCCGAATCGGAGGTAGCCCGCATTCGGAGTTCCATCTGACCCATCAAAGCCAAGATTGCCGTCAAAACCACCGCCAACTTGCAGCGTGTGGTAGATCGTCGTCGTCCCGATGCCGACATTGCCGTTAGGATCAACTTGGACCGCCTGCGAATTGTTGGCCTTGATGAGAAGCGGCTTATTGTCGGTCGTTCCGAGAAAGTTGGCGGCCGTGGTGCCGGCGTTACCTGTGAGTTCCCATGCCATTGCGTAACCCTCCCTTAGTGTCGTCACTGACTCTGACGATCCGAGCGTTACTTTCCTCCGCCGTCGCTGCGCAACATATGTCTCCGGTCATCACTGGAGCGCAACGAGAATGGGAATTAGCCCGCATCCTGACTCAAGCGGCCGCAGGGCCTTGCCGATCACAGCCCCGAACGCTTGCGCCGGATCGCTCGCTTTCATGGCGTGGCCGCGAGTCGGGGACGTTGTCAGCAGATCGCCGACTTCGATCGGGCCGTAGGCGGCATCGACCTTGCAGCAAACCTTGCCGACCAGAGCGAGCGGCAGCCGGCCCTCCGAAGAACTCTGCCGATCAAGAATCAGCCCCGGCCTGAAATCACCAGCCCCGGAAATGACCCCCGCAACTTTTCGATCGTAGCTCTTATAGCTAGGACGCAGGACCCCATTTTCATCCAGCGCCATTACCGTTCCAGGCTCCACGGCATCGCCGGCAACCACTTGGAATCCTCAGCGAAATCGGACGCGGGCATGGTGATGTCACCGCCGACGTTCAGCGTCCCCGCCACCTCCACGACGCCGGAGGCGGTAATCCGCATCCGTTCCGTCCCGCCGAGAGACGTGTCGACGCGGAATATCAGCCCGTCCGTCAGCGTTCCGGCGCGAACATCTATAAAGCCTGATGGGATACTGCCGTCGACGTTCCCCCCGAACAATCTCATCCCAACTTGGCCGGTGTCAGTGGTCCCACCAAAATAGAGGTTCCCATTTGTGCCTTCAGCTGCGTTGGGCAGGAAAATGTTGCCCGAGCCCAACGTAAGCCGTTGGGTCGGACTTGCCGTCCCGAGGCCGACATCGCCGTTCGGCTCGATCCGCATCGCCTCCGAATTGTTCGTCTTGATGACCAGGGGTTGATTGTCATTAGTTCCTAGAAAGTCGGCGGCCGTCGTGCCCGCGTTACCTGTGAGTTCCCATGCCATTGCGTTACCCCTCCCTCGTCACTGACGCCTGCTGTGCGCGGCAGCGGCGTTTGAGACTATCGAAAATCGCCGCGGAACTTAAGGGCTAAATGCGATATGATTCGCGCCAAGGCGCGTCGCCAAGCGGACGGCTTGATGGAGCGACGGCGGAGGAATGTAACCTCAGATCTTCAGGCAAAATATTAACAATCCTGCGCAACCCCACTTTCCGAAGGCGGGGTTGTAACGGATCAAATGATCCCAGTGCGCCTGATCACTTCGGGCGAACACTCGCACGCCTGGGGTCACCAGCCGGCGGCTTTGGCGATCGAGCGCGCTACTCCGGCCGAGAGTTCGCGCGCGGCACGACGACCATGATCTCCGGGCAGTCCCAATGATCGGTTGGTGTGGTGAAACATTCGCGGCCTTGGTGAGTTACATCCCTCAAAGAGCGAAACAAGGAGCTCCCGATGCAGCCGACCTGGATGCCTCATGAGAAACACGGGCAGCTCACGGCGCAAAGCGACCTGCCGGACAGTGTCTATGCCTTTCCGAAGCACCGGAAAGAGCCGCTGACCGACGCGAAGCACGTTCGCAACGCCGTCGCCCGGTTCGATCAGGTCACCGGCGTTTCCGACGATGATCGCGAGCTGGCGTTCGCCAACATCCGGAAAGCGGCGAAGCATTATGACGTCGACCTGTCGGAGACGACATGGCGCGAACTCGGCGCCCATCCCCAACCCCATCGCAAAGAGGCCGCCGCCAAGGGCCTCGCAACCAAGCGCAAGCGCGGCGAGCTGAAAGACGCCGCCGCCAGAGGCGCCGCGACGCGCAAGGGCGAGGGTCGAGGGTAAAGGGAAATCCTTCGCCGGGCGGCAGCCTCGGCCGCGGCTTGGCGAATTCTCTTTGCGAAAATCAGAAACCGTGCTATGTTGGCCCCATGGCAAGGATGCGCTTTTCCGGGCGGGCAAGCCAAATGGGGCGGGGGAGGAGCGGGAGAAGATGTTTTTGCCCTGGGGGGGGTCGGCGCAACCCCTTGAAAAGGCTCGATTCGGACAAGGCGATCAAAGGGAATCCAAGCCTTTTCCTTTGATGCTCTTTGCTCAAGCTTGGCTAGGCTTTGCTGGATTTTGCAAAATTTGGAGCCGGCTTGGATTACAAACACCACAATGCGCTTGTTAATTTACAGCGGGGCCGCCCGGCTCAGTCTGAGGCCGTCTCGCATTGGCTCGGCCGCGGGCTTATACTGATCGCCGCCTACGGAGCGACCAACATGAAAGATCCGGCGAAGAAGTCTTCCCGCGCCCCGCGCCCGGCGGCCGAGGACAAGCTCGACGAGGAGATCGAAGAGTTGTTTCCGGCGAGCGATCCGCCCGCCAACACTCCGACCTCCGCCGGCGGCCCGGAACGGCCGCGGAGGAAGCGCTCGGCAAAGCCCAAGCCCGGGCGACCTGGCTGATCGCTTAAACCGTCGAGCGGACGACGAACGTCCCGCCGTCGTCATCCGGGGTCCCTTCATGCTCGGTCACCCTCAGTCTTTCGACAACCGCGAACTGCGGACCGTGTCTCATTTCGGCGATCAGCGCTTCGACCCCCGCAGGCGGGCCTCGAACCAGCGCCTCGACCGCTCCGTCGGATCGGTTGCGCACCCAGCCGGAGATGTTCAGTCTCAGCGCCGCGCGGCGGGTGAACTCACGATACCCCACCCCCTGCACGGCGCCTTCGACCAGGAGGCGATGGACGAGGATTGATGTCTTTGGCGCGGTCATTGTCGAGGCGCTGCGCAACCCCCGCCGACAAGTCTGGCATGCGACAAAACGGAGGCGCTCATGAAGCTCGAAGAGGTGTTCGACGTCGTCAGACGAAAACGGCTCGCGGTGGTCTCGACGGTTCACGATTCCGGCGCGCCCGAGGCCGCGCTGGTCGGCTTCGCGCTGACGGAACGCGACGAGGTTGTGTTCGACACTTTGGGGTCGAGCCGCAAGGCCGTCAACATCGTCCGCCGGCCCGCGGCCGCGCTGGTGATCGGATGGGAGAATGACATCTCCATCCAGATCGAGGGCGACGCCCGCCGGCCGCGGGGCGACGATCTGGCCTATGCCAAGGCCGCATACTTCCGCGAGTGGCCGGACGGCCGCGCGCGCGAGAATTGGCCGGATATCGCCTATATCGTCGTGAAGCCGCGATGGATGCGCTATGCGAACTACGCCGGCGCGCCCGTGATTGAGGAATTCGCCCTGTAGGGCGACGGGCGCCGCCCATTGCCCCCGGCCAAGCCGGCGTCTATATCCCATCGCTCAATCGCTTACGCCGATTGGTATCGGCGAGTGAGCTTGAGGAGTCTCGATGATTCACGTCACCTTTCCCGATGGCGCCGAGCGCGCCTACGAGCCCGGCGTTTCGGGGTTCGACATCGCCAGATCGATCTCGCCCTCTCTGGCCAAGCGCTCGGTGGCGGCGTTTCGCGACGGCGAGCTTGTCGATCTTGCCGACCCCATCGATAAAGACTCGGCTCTGGAGTTCATTGCCCGCGACGACCCCCGCGCCCTCGGATTGATCCGCCATGACGCCGCCCATGTTCTCGCCGAGGCTGTGCAGTCGTTGTGGCCGGGCGCCCAAGTGACAATTGGTCCGGTGATCGAGAACGGGTTCTATTACGACTTCTATCGCGCCGAGCCGTTCACGCCGGAGGATTTTCCGGTGATCGAGAAGCGCATGCGCGAAATCATCGCGCGCGACAAACCGTTCAAGAAGACCGTCGTCTCGCGGGAGGAGGCCAAAGGCTTTTTCGAGAGGAAGGGCGAAGCGTTCAAGATTGAGCTGATCGACGCCATTCCCGTTGATCAGGACGTGAAGCTGTACAGCCAGGGCGAGTGGACTGACCTCTGTCGCGGGCCGCACATGACCTCGACCGGAAAGGTCGGCGACGCCTTCAGGCTGATGAAAGTCGCCGGCGCCTATTGGCGGGGCGATTCCACAAAGCCGATGCTGTCGCGCATCTACGGCACGGCGTTCACAAAGAAGGAGGATCTCGACGCCTATCTCAAGCAGCTCGAGGAAGCCGAGCGGCGCGATCATCGCAAACTCGCGCGCGAGATGGACCTGTTCCATACCCAGGAGGAAGGGCCGGGCTCGATCTTCTGGCACCCGAAAGGGTGGACTTTGTTCCAGACGCTGGTCGCCTACATGCGCCGGCGCCTTGCCGTGGACTATCAGGAGGTCAATGCGCCGCAGGTGCTTGACAAGCACCTCTGGGAAATCTCCGGCCACTGGGGTTGGTATCGCGAAAGCATGTTCATGTGCCGTCCGGCCGGCGAGGAGGCCGAGACCGAGGACCATCGCGTTTACGCCCTCAAACCCATGAACTGCCCCGGCCATGTGCAGATCTTCAAGCACGGCCTGCGCTCATATCGCGAACTGCCGCTGCGTCTCGCTGAATTCGGCGCTGTCAATCGCTATGAGCCTTCGGGAGCGCTGCACGGGCTCATGCGCGTGCGCTCCTTCACCCAGGACGACGCGCATATCTTCTGCACCGAGGAGCAGCTTGCCGAGGAGTGTCACAAGATCAACGAACTGATCTTATCGGTCTACAGCCATTTCGGCTTCGATAAGATCCTGGTGAAGCTCTCGACCCGGCCCGAGAAGCGGGTGGGAACCGACGCCATGTGGGATCACGCGGAGGCCGTGATGACACGGGTGCTGGACGAGATTCGACTGCGTCATGGCAACGTCGTCACGACCGCGCTCAATCCCGGTGAGGGCGCTTTCTACGGGCCGAAGTTCGAATACGTGTTGCGCGACGCGATCGGCCGCGACTGGCAGTGCGGCACGACGCAGGTCGACTTCAATCTCCCCGAGCGCTTCGGCGCGTTTTACATCGCCGGCAACAGCGAGAAGACGACGCCGGTGATGATCCATCGCGCCATTTGCGGCTCGATGGAGCGCTTCATCGGCATCCTCCTCGAACATCACGCCGGCCACTTGCCGCTTTGGCTCGCGCCAACGCAGATCGTCGTATGCACGATCACCAGCGACGCTGATGACGCTGCGCTTCGCTTCGCCGCTGCGGCCAAGAAATGGGGTCTGAGGGTTGCGACCGACCTGCGCAACGAGAAGATCAATTACAAGGTGCGCGAGCACTCATTGGCGAAGATTCCGGTCCTCACCGCTCTTGGCCGGAAGGAGGCGAGCGAAAACACGGTTTCTTTGCGCCGTCTCGGCTCTAGTGTGCAGACGACAATGGGCGTCGAGGAAGCGCTCGAAGCCCTGGCGACCGAGGCCGCGCCGCCGGACCTTCGGGGATGACCTTCCGTTTCGCCGACAAAGGCTCCATCATGGCGTAGGGATCGAGAAGCGAGAATGTCGTTTGAGACAAGTCAGAGCCGCGTTCGAAATACCCTACGCTTCCTTTTCCGGGGCGGCGAGGTTGTCCTCGACCGCTTATCGCCCCGTGCGACCGCTCTCGATTGGCTCCGCGAGGAAATCGGAGCGAAGGGGACGAAGGAGGGTTGCGCAGAGGGGGATTGCGGCGCTTGCACCGTCGTTCTGGCGCGGCTCAAGGCTGGTGCGCTTGCCTACGAACCGGTCAACGCCTGCATTCTGCTCTTGGGCCAGCTCGACGGAGCGGAACTCATCACGATTGAGGATCTTGCCGCAGCTGGCGAGCTGCATCCGTTGCAGCGGGCCATGGTCGATCACCACGCCTCGCAATGCGGTTTCTGCACGCCCGGCATCGTGATGAGTTTGTTCGCCGCCTATCACTCCGGAGCGCCTCAGACATATAACGGGCTTTGCGACCAGCTTGCGGGCAATCTCTGCCGTTGCACCGGCTATCGCCCGATCATCGCAGCCGCGCTCGAGACCTGCAACGGCGCCCCCGCCGACCGCTTCGCTGCGACAGCGGGGACGCGAGCGGCGGCGCTCGCCGCCCTCCCCGACAATGAAGATGTGTTCGTCGGCGACGAGACAGCTTTCTTCGCCGCGCCAGCGAGCGTTGATTCCCTTGCGGCGCTTTATGCCCGCTTCCCCGACGCCACCCTGCTTGCCGGGGCGACCGACGTTGGGCTTTGGATCACCAAGCAATTGCGCGACCTGAAGTGCGTCATCTGGCTTGGTCGGGTCGCCGGCTTGGACCAAGTCCGGCCGACCGCCGACAATGCCATCTCGCTCGGCGCGACGTTGACTCTGGAGGATGCCGCACCGCTGCTCGGCGCGATCCATCCCGACTTGCGCGAGTTGTTGCGTCGCTTCGGCTCGAAGCAAGTGCGTGCGAGCGGAACTGTCGGCGGCAATATCGCCAACGGCTCGCCGATCGGCGACTTGGCCCCGGCGCTGATCGCGCTCGGGGGCAGGGTTGTTTTGCGCAAGGGCGCCAAGATCCGCGTGCTGACCCTGGAAGACTTCTTCATTGCTTACGGCAAGCAGGACCGGGAGCCCGGCGAGTTCGTGGCGGCGATCGAGGCGCCGCGGCTTGCGGCCCACCAACACTACCGCGCGTTCAAGGTGTCGAAGCGCCTAGACGAGGACATTTCCGCAGTCATGCTCGCGGCGCGCGTCGATGTCGACGGACGGCGAATTCTCGGCGCGCGCATCGCCTGCGGCGGCATGGCTGCGACGCCGAAACGGGCCGCGAGCGCCGAGCGGGCGCTCATCGGCGCCAACCTCGACGAGCGCGCGAGTTGGCATGCGGCCTGCGCTGCACTGTCGGAGGATTTCGCCCCGCTGACCGACCAGCGCGCGAGCGCGGCCTATCGAATGACGGTCGCCGCCAACCTTCTCGAAAAGACGCTGCTGGAGATCTCCGGCGCGAGCGCGCCCACGCGGATCGGGATGCTCCATGCCGCCGAATGACGCAGCCGACTTCGCCCTTGCGACCGCGGTCGTTCATAAGCCGCTGCCGCATGACTCGGCCGTTCTGCATGTCCAGGGCGCTGCGAACTATGTCGATGACATAGGCGAGCCTGCGGGCACGCTGCACATCGCGATCGGCATGGCCGACAAGGCTTCCGGCAGATTGAAGACCCTGGACCTGGAGCGCGTGCGCGCCGAGCCCGGCGTTGTCGCAGCGATGACGGCAATGGACATTCCGGGCAAGAACGATATCGCGCCGGTGTTCGCCGACGAGCCGCTTTTCGTCGACCAGGAGGTCATGTTCCACGGCCAGGCGCTGTTCGCCGTCGTCGCCCGAACCCGCGACGAGGCCCGTCGGGCGGCGCGGCTCGCCACGATCAGCATCGACGAAACGGCGCCGGCGATCACGATCGCCGATGCGCTCGTGACGGGGGCGCGGGTTCAGGAGGATTACGCTTTCGGGCGCGGCGACCCAGCCGCCGCAATCGGCAAGGCGGCGCACCGGTTGGAGGGTCAGCTCGCGATCGGCGGGCAGGAGCATTTTTATCTCGAGGGCCAAGCGTCGTTCGCCTTTCCCGGCGAAGGCGACGAGATGACCGTGCACGCGTCGACGCAGGATCCGACCGAGGTTCAGCACATCGTCGCGCGCGTCCTCGGAATCCCGGATGCGTTCGTTACCGTCGAGACACGGCGTATGGGCGGCGGTTTCGGCGGCAAGGAGAGCCAAGCCTGCGCCTGGGCGGCGATCGCCGCGCTCGCCGCGCGCGTGACCCGCCGTCCGTGCAAGATCCGCCTCGACCGCGACGACGACTTCATGCTGACCGGCAAGCGCCACGATTTCCGCGCCGACTGGCGAGTCGGATATGACGATCGGGGCGTCGTGTCCGGCTACGACGTGATGCTCAACGCACGCTGCGGCTGCTCCGCGGACCTGTCGCCCGGCGTCTGCGACCGGGCGATGTTTCACGCCGGCAACGGCTATTGGCTGCCCGATGTCTCGATCACCACGCGCCGCCTCAAGACCAACACGGTCTCCAACACCGCCTTTCGCGGCTTCGGCGGCCCGCAAGGCATGATCGCCATCGAGCGCGTGATGGATGCGATCGCGCGCGAGCGTGGTCTCGATCCGCTCGACGTGCGCAAGGCCAATCTGCTGCGGGCGGGCGCGGAGCGCACGCCCTATGAACAGGCGGTAGAGGACTACGAAACACAGCGGGCGATCATCGAGGAGCTCGAGGCATCGAGCGACTACCGTTCCCGCCGCAAGCGGATCGCCGCCCTGAACGCGGCGAGCCCGGTCATCAAACGGGGCATCGCGCTGACGCCGGTGATGTTCGGCATCTCGTTCACGCTGATCCCGCTCAATCAGGCCGGCGCGCTGGTGCATGTCTATTCCGACGGCTCGATCCACCTCAATCACGGCGGCACGGAGATGGGGCAGGGGCTGTTCACCAAGGTCGCCCAGATCGTCGCCGAAGAGTTCGGGGTGCCGCTGCATTTCGTCCGCATCACCGCGACCAACACCGCCAAGGTTCCCAACGCCTCTCCGACCGCCGCTTCGTCCGGGACCGATCTCAACGGCATGGCGGCCAAGATCGCCGCCGGCACGATCAAGGAGAGGATGACGGCCTTTGCCGCTGAGGCATGGAAGGTCGAGTCAAAGGCAATCGAGTTCCGGGATGGGCGCGTCTTTGCCGGCAATATTTCCATGAGCTTCGGCGAACTGGCCAAGGCCTGTCGTCTCGCTCGGGTGCAACTGTCGCACGCCGGCTATTACAAAACGCCGGAGATTCATTGGGATCGCCTCAGGGCGAAGGGGCGGCCGTTCCTTTACTTCGCCTACGGCGCCGCCTGTTCGGAAGTCGCGATCGACACGCTGACCGGCGAGATGCGGGTCTTGCGCGCCGATCTGCTGCACGACGTGGGCGCCTCGATCAATCCGGGCATCGACATGGGGCAGGTCGAAGGCGCATTCATTCAGGGCATGGGCTGGCTGACGACCGAGGAGCTCGTCTACGGCGCCGACGGCAGGCTGCAGACGCACGCGCCCGCGACCTATAAGATCCCGGTCGCGTCCGATACGCCGCCGATCTTCAACACCCGCCTCTACACGCGGCCCAATCCGACCCCCAGCATCTACCGCTCCAAGGCCGTCGGCGAACCGCCGTTGATGCACGGCATCTCCGTCTATTCGGCGATCCTCGACGCGGTGCACGCAAGCAATCCCAAAGGGCAGCCGAAACTCGACCCGCCCTGCACGCCCGAATCGATCCTGAACGCGATCGCCTCGCTGAACAGGGGGGCTTGAGAGATCGCCATGCGAGCGTTCCGCCGGCTCATCGACGCGATTGAAGCCGAGGGTTCGGCGGCGCTGGTGACGCTCGCGCGGGTCGAGGGTTCGAGCCCGCGCGAGGCGGGCGCACGCATGGTGGTGAGGCCGTCCGGCGGCTTTCACGGTACGATCGGCGGCGGGGCGCTGGAATTCGCGGCGCTCGACGCGGCGCAGGCGGCGCTTCGAGCGGGCCGCGGACCAGCCTTCCGCCGCTCGCTGGCGCTCGGGCCCGAGCTTGGGCAATGCTGCGGCGGCCGGGTCGAATGGCGGGTCGAGACATTTGACGCGCGCGATCTGGACGATCTTTCGACTTTGGCGATCGCCGATGGCGGAGGCTCGGCGACGCTCACGGCGCGCCTGGGGCCGGACGGCAGGGTCGAACGGGCGTTGAGAGCGGGCGAGGACGCGGAGCGCCGATGGACGCGGGAGCCCAGCGGCGGCGGATGGCGCGAGCCGATCGGGACGAGCGCCCGCGCGGTCTGCCTGTTCGGCGCGGGCCATGTCGGGCGGGCGCTCGCGCTCGCCCTCGCGCCGCTGCCTTTCGCGGTGCGCTGGATCGATTCTCGCCGCGACGCGTTTCCGGCCGTGGCGCCCGCGAATGTGGCGCTGGTCTTCGCGCCGGAGCCGGCCGCCGAGATCGCCGGCGCGCCGGATGGGGCGCTGATCGTCGTCATGACCCATTCCCACGCGCTCGATCTCGAGATCGTCGCCGCGGCGCTCAGCGCCGGGCGCTTCGGCTTCGTCGGGTTGATCGGTTCCTCGACCAAGCGGGCGCGGTTCCTGAGCCAGATGCGGGCGGCCGGCTTGTCCGAGTCGGCGCTCGCCCGCCTCGTCTGTCCGATCGGGGCGCCGGTCCTCAAATCCAAGGATCCCGCGGTGATCGCCGCCTCGACCGCCGCGCAGCTTCTCCTCGTCAGCGAGGAGGCGGAGGCGGCGGCCGCGCCTGGCGAGGCGTTCCCAAAGAGGGCGGCCGCAGGAACCGCCGCCGATTGACTCCGGGTTCCGGAAGTGTTTCACGTGAAACAGAAAACATAACTATAATGTTGTATAATCCAAGCCAAACCCGAATTTAGCCAAATCCAGCAAAGCCCAGCCGGCGCCGAGCCAAATCCATCAAAGAAAAAGGCTTTGATTCCCTTTTGATTCCCTTTGCGGGATTGAGCCTTTTCAATGGGTTATGCCGACGCCCCGGGGCAAAAAGATCTTTTGCCTCGCCTTCCCTCGCTGTCAGCTTCCGCCCACGGCCGCCGCGCCTTGCCATCGGGATGAGCCGTCCCACCATTCCTGCCTGCCTCGCTTTAAAGCCGCGCCTGGCGGCCATGGAGTGGAATTGCGAGCAGCATAACATTTATCTGGAAAAACAGAAAGAGAATTCTGCCGGAGGTCCCGCCCGCTCGCGATTAACCAACTGACAATGAGAACGAATATCGGATGCGTGGCTTCGGCTTGGAAAGCCGCCTAGGCGATCGGACGGTTGCTATTTCTGGTTTTTTGCTGCGGGCTCAAGGCCCGGTCTTCTTCATCGTCGCATGGCTTCAGGCGACGAGCGGATGAGATCAAGGGCCTCCGGCGGCCGGCTCCTTGGCGTTCGAAGCGCCGCCGGCCGAGAACACGGGTGGCCTTCTGAATTTCGCGCGTCAGAGGCCCGACGCAATCGAGCCCGTCCAGGCGGCGCGTTGCGTGATCCGCGTCACGGTGGAATGTGAAGAATTCGACTATTGTGATCTTGCTCAATTCCAGGGTGGCGTTGGTGGCGGGGGAAAAAGAATTTCGTTCGACGCAGCGGAAGCGCCCGCGTCGGTCAAGCAAGAAGTCAAAGCGCGAAAATATCACTGGGGTGCAAACGATGAGCACTGTTCTTCCTTTTGATCAGAGCGCGGCTTCGCTTTATGGCCAGTTCATTCAGACGGCCTACAGCATGCAGTCGAACGCGCCGAACAACCAGACGCCTCCGCTCACCGGCGATTTCCCGCCCGGCTACAAGATGGCGGCCTGGGTCCAGATGAAGGACTTCATCATCGAGAGCACCGGCCCAGTATTTTACGGCATCGTCGCCCAGAGCATTCTCCACCCCGAGCAATATGTGGTCGCGATCCGCGGCACTTCGGACTGGGTCGAGTGGTGGGATGACGTCAACGCGCTCGGCAAGATACCGTTCAAGATTCCAAACTGCGGCAATGTCGCGGCGGGATTCGCCCGCATCTACGACACGCTGCAGCTCGTCGAATATGCGCCTGCCGTGACGGCCGCGCCGGCCCCGCGGCTCGCGGCAGCCGGCTCCTTCGCCCAGCAGATCGCGGCTCTCGTCCGCGCTCACACGCCGCAGGCGGCCGTGCGCGCGGGGGATGGCGTCAACCCGTTCGGTCCGACCGCCTCCGTCGAGATCACCGGTCACAGCCTCGGCGCCGCGTTGGCCACGCTCTACGCAATGGAGAACGGCAAGACCGCGCAGATCGCCAATCCGATGCTGTGCACTTTCGCTTCCCCGCTGGTGGGCGATGCGACTTTCGCCTCGGTGTTCAACGCGCTCAACCTGACATCGTGGCGCGTGGACAACGTGATGGACCTCGTCACCAAGGGTCCGCCGGAGATTCTCGGCTTCGTTCACGTTCAGACGGTCACGTCGGTAAATTCGGCCTTCAAGGTTTTGCCAACTCCCGGGTGCTGGCACTCGCTTGCGACCTATCTCAACCTGATCGATCCGACGAAACCGATCGACGCCTCCTGCCGCCTGCCGTTCACGCTGCCGGCGCCGCAGCCAGCCGCCGCCGGAGCCCTCGCGGCGCCGGTGGTCGGGATGCAGATCAGCGCCGCGCCAACGCCGGTCCCGAGCCCGACGCCGCCGCTCGCGGAAGTCCTCGCCGCGCCGCCGGCGCCCGTGTTTGGACCGGTTGCGATCGATCTCTATCAGGGCGACAACGTCCAGGACACGCCGGGACCGCTCGGGGGCTTCGCCCGCGTCAAGGCGAAGGGGATCGCATTTCTCCTGCACAAGGCGAGCGAGGGCGTCAGCGTCGTCGATTCCCGCTACCAGGCCCGCCGGGCCGCGTGGATGGATGGAATCCCGATTCCCGTGAAGGACGTGAACGGCGCGGTTCTTCAGCTCACGCCGAAGTTCGCCGCCTATCACTTCCTGATCGGCGAGGATCCCGTCGCCGAGGCCAGACATTTCCTCGCGACGGCCCAGCTCAAGCCAGGCGACGACGCGGCCGTCGACTGGGAGCAGAGCGCCGGGAGGCCGCCGCCGACCGCCGACGCGGTCGATGCGTTCTGCAGCGTGGTCGAAGCGGCGCTCGGTTTTCCGATGATCGTCTATTCGGGAAATGTCGCCAAGGAGCAACTGAAGGGCGTCGATACGCGGTTCTCGAGACGCCGCCTGTGGCTCGCCCAGTATAGCCGGACGTTCCAGGTCCAGGAATCGTGGTCCTTCCCGTGGCTCTGGCAGGACGACGGCGACGACGGCGGGCCGGGGCCGCACACGATCGATGGCATCGACGGCTTTTGCGACAATTCGACCGTCGCCGGGCCAATGACCGTCACGCGCCTGCACGCGGAATGGGGCGGCAAGAAGCCGCTCGCGGCGCCGGTGGTGATCGGACGCGCGTCCATGGGCGCGGATGCGCAGCCGGCGACGAAAATCGTCCGGCGCAAGATCGCAGGTTACGGCTGGAAGCCCGATCTGCCCGACCAGCGCGACTTCACCTACTGCGTTCCGCCAAGCGTCGTGCAGAGCGCGACCGGGGCGATCGACCTGCGGGCGCAATGTCCGCCCGTGTATGACCAGGGGCAGATCGGCAGCTGCACGGCGAATGCGATCGCGGCGGCGCTCGAATTCGACATGATGAAGCAGAGCCAGGCGGCGTTCACGCCCTCCCGACTGTTCATCTACTACAACGAAAGGGACATGGAAGGGACGACCGGTTCGGACTCCGGCGCCTATATTCGCGACGGCATCAAGAGCGTGGCGAACCTAGGCGACTGCCCGGAGACCGAATGGCCGTATGACGGAAGCGCGGCGCCCGGCGGCGTGTTCGCTCCGGGGGCGAAGGCCGCAACACGGCCGTCCGACCCATGCTACACCAATGCGGTCCAGCACAAGGCGCTGACCTATCTGTCGATCGACCAGAACCTCGCCGACATGAAGGGCTGTCTGGCCTCGGGATATCCGTTCGTATTCGGCTTCTCGGTCTATTCGAGCTTCGAATCTCAGCAGGTCGCGACGAGCGGGATTCTCGGCTTGCCCGGCGCGGATGAGTCGTTGATCGGCGGACATGCGGTGATGGCGGTCGGCTACGACGACAGCAATTTCCGGTTCCTGATCCGCAACTCGTGGGGGCCGGACTGGGGGCTGGGAGGCTATTTCTATATGCCCTACTCCTACCTTTTGGACGACAATCTGGCAAACGACTTCTGGACGATCCGGACCGTCGCCTGATCCCGCCGCCGAGGCCGCTCATCCGGCCTCGGCCTCGATCGTGACGCTGAAGGTCCTGGTCGAGGTCTTCTCCCAACTGCGCTTGAGCTCGAGCCTCAGCACCGCCTTGCCCGGCTTGTCGGCGACGATGGTCAAGAACCTGACGCCGCCGGCGCCCGCGCCCGCGCCCGCGACGGACGCTTCGAAGGAGTCGGCGAGGATTCGCAGCCCGGCCGTGACGTCCGGCTGCATTTGCCACCGGTATCCGGTCGTAGGGTTCTCGGACAGCTGCAGCCTTATCGGGTCGCCGACCCGGGCTCGCGCGACGCCGTTGTCGTAGGTCTCATCGATCGTCAGCATGGTCAGCGCTCTCTTGTCCGTCTCTTCGCCGCGAGAGAAGCGCGCCGGGAGCAATCGGGCTGTCTGCGACCCGCGCGGCGATCACTTCGATCAGCGCTTGCGCGCGACGCGCTTCCTCTTCGCGGGGGCCTTGGCCTTTGCTTTGGTTTTCGCCCTTGCTTTGGCCGGCGGGGCGATCCGCGTTTCGATGTCCGACCCATTGGACTTCAGGCGCTCGGCGATCCGGGCGACTTCCTCGTCGGAGAGAATCGCCGGCCGGCCGACCGAAAGGGCGATCGCGTAGAGTTTCGCCAACGTTTCGAGCTCGCGCGCCCGGACCAGCGCGGCCTCGATCGTCGCGCCGGTGACGAGCGCGCAATAATTGCTGAGGAGCGCCGCGTGGCCTTGGCCGAGCGCCTCGAGCGTGAGGCCGGCGAGCTCGGTCGTCCCGGCGGGGGCGTATCTGGCGCAGCGCACGACGGGGCCGCCGAACAGCGCGATCATCGAATGGGCGGCGGGAATATCCCTGCGCGCCATCGCCATCGCCGTCGCGTAGGGCGACTGGAACCGCACGATCGCGCCGATGTCGGGGCGGGCGCGGGCGATGTCGAGGTGGATGCGCCATTCGGCCGACGGCTTCAGCGGGCCCTTCCAGGCGCCGTATTCGCCGACCAGCGGCATGCGGGCGATCATCGCCGGCCGGAGGCTGGCGTAGTTGGCGCCGCTCGGGGTGATGAGGAGCGAACCGTCGGAACGCGCCGAAATGTCGCTGCGCGACGCGCCGCCAAACCCGGCGGCGACGACGCTCGCGCAATGGGCGATGATCGATTCACGCAGAGCTTTCTCGCTAGCCGCCATGTCCCCCGCATTCGCTGAGTCGCGATCGCGCGTGAAAACGCTTTTGAGGGGGTATTGCTCGGAAAATCAAGCGGTCGGGGCAGCCGCGTGAAGTTTACGGCGCCAACCTATCTGCAGAGTCGCACTCGCTTTCGGCCGACCTCTGGGCCGGCGTAGCAAGCATTCGCGATCAAAACAGCGGGGCCGATCCTGCGTGCGTTTGGCGGGTTGACTTCGCGAACGTGCACAATTATGTGCATGTTTGATCTTGTTTATGCACGATATCCATATGACGCTCGAATCCCCACTCGCCCGGCGAGACGTCATCCTCGGCCGTCTGGCGCAGGGCCAATCCGTCGTGGCGGCGGCGCTCGCGCTCGAGTTCGAGGTGTCGGAGGACGCCATCCGCCGAGATCTGCGCGCTCTTGCGGCGGAGGGTCGATGTCGGCGAGTTTATGGCGGCGCGCTGCCGCTGTCGAAGGCGACGGCGCCGATGGCGGCGCGGATGGAGGAAGCGCGCGATCGCAAGCAAGCCCTCGCGCGCAAGGCGGCTTCGCTCGTAAAGCCGGGACAGTTCGTGTTCCTCGACAGCGGCAGCACCAATCTGGCGCTCGTCTCCTGCCTGCCCGAGGACTTCGAACTGACGATCGCGACGAATTCAATCGACATCGCCGCCGCCGCCCTGCGGCGGTCTGACCTGCGCCTCATCATGGTCGGCGGCGCGGTCGATAACGGCGTCGGCGGCTGCGTTGACGCGCCAGCGACGTTGAGCCTCATGCAGATGAACATCGATCTCGGGGTGCTTGGGGCCTGCGCGGTTTCCTCCGCGAGCGGGGTTAGCGCCCATGACCTCTCCGACGCCACCTTCAAGCGCGCGCTGTTGGCGGCGAGCAGGAGCCGCGTCGTCCTCGCCACCAGCGATAAATTCGCCGAGCGGGCGCCGCATCGCGTCGCCGAACTGAAGGACATCGACACCTTCGTCGTCGAGCACGACGCGGCCAGGGAGGAGCTCGACAAACTGGCCGCGGCCGGCTGCGAGGTCCTGATGGCCGACCAACCGGCATGAGCCTCGGCGCGGAAACGCCATTTCGAGTTTCGGCCCCGCCGACAGCGGATAGGCCGGAAACGCGGCTTGCGACGCGGCTCGCCTTTCTGGTGGCGGGCTTTGGCGTCGCCTGCTGGGCGCCGCTCGTTCCCTTCGCCAAGGAAAGGCTTCGCGTCGACGACGGCGCGTTGGGACTGCTGCTGCTCTGCCTCGGCTTGGGTTCCGTCGCGGCGATGCTCCTGGCGGGCGCCATCAACGCGCGGTACGGCAGCAGACCCATCATCCTCGTCGGCGGGTTCGGTCTTGCTGTCCTGTTGCCGTTGCTTGTCGTGGCCGGATCGCCGGTAACGCTGGGGCTGACGCTTCTCGCGTTTGGCGCGGCGCTGGGCTCCCTCGATGTCGCGATGAACATTCATGCGGTCGAGGTGGAGCGCGCCGCCGCCAAGCCGCTCATGTCAGGCTTCCATGCCCTGTTCAGCGTTGGCGGCTTCGCCGGCGCGACGCTGATTACCTTCCTTATCTCGCTGAACATTGCCCCGATTGCGAGCACGTTGTTTGCGTCGATGTTGATGGCGATTGCGATGGCTTTCGCGGCTCCCCGTTTGCTCCGCGCCTCGCATTCCGAGAAGGCGCCACTGATCGTCGCGCCACACGGAATCGTGCTCCTGCTCGCGGCTCTGGCCTTGGTGATGTTTCTCGTCGAAGCCGCGATTCTCGACTGGAGCGCCTTGCTCGTCACCGGCAAGGGGCTCGTCAGCGAGGCGCGGGGAGGACTCGGCTATTCGATCTTCGCCCTCGCCATGACCGCGGGACGGTTCAGCGGCGATTACGTCTCGGTGCGGATCGGCGATCGCGCGATTTTGTTTTGGGGCGGCCTCGCGACGATCGGAGGCCTCGCCCTTGTTCTATCGGCGCCGATCGCCTCAGTCGCCATGGGCGGTTTTCTGCTGGTCGGCCTGGGAGCATCGAACATCGTGCCGGTGCTGTTCCGCGGCGCTGGCGCGCAGCGGGTGATGCCGACGGGCCTTGCGGTCGCAGCCATCACGACCGCCGGCTACGCGGGCAATCTTGTCGGCCCGGCTCTGATCGGCTTCGTCGCCAAAGCGGCGGGGCTTCCGGTCGCGTTTTGGCTGCTCGCCGCGCTCCTCGGCGCAGTCGTCTTGAGCGCGCGAGCCGTTACGGCTACGAGCCTGAAAGGAGTCGGCCAGGCAGCCTAAAGGATTGGCGCATGCGTTCGGCGCGGTGATCGACAACCCGCCCCAGGGACATATCGCTTATGAGAGTGCAATTCCAAACCGTCGATGTCTTCGCTGATCGGCAGTTCGGCGGCAACCCCTTGGCGGTGATTCCCGAAGCGCGCGGCCTTTCGGACGCTCAGATGCAGGCGATCGCCAATGAGTTCAATCTGGCTGAGACAACCTTTGTGTTGCCTCCGAACGATCCCGCCAACACTGCCCGGGTGCGCATATTCACGCCGCGCGCCGAGATGCCGTTTGCGGGCCATCCAAACGTCGGCACGGCGTTTGTTTTGGCGCGCCAGGACAAGGTCTGCGGCAGGAGCTTCGATCGCCGGAACATGGTGTTCGAGGAAATAGCCGGACTCGTCCGAATGACAATTGACGCGGATGATGGTCTCGTCACCGGAGCGGCTTTGGCCGCGCCCCAGCAATTTCGGATCATTCGCGATTTCGACGCCGCAATGATCGCGCAGGCATGCTCGCTTGACCCGTCGGCTATTGAGTCGCGCCGGCATCCGCCATGTCTGGTCAGTTGCGGCGCGCCATTCGTCATCGCCGAAGTGCGCGATCGGGCGGCGCTGCGGCGAGCGCAACAGCGCATGGATGTCTTCCTTGCCCATTTGCCACGAGACGAGGCGACCGGAATTCATCTCTATGTCGAGGACGACGAAGAGGGCGCTGACTTTCAAACCCGAATGTTCGCGCCGCTGCATGGCGTGTTCGAAGACCCTGCGACCGGCAGCGCGAACGTCGCGCTTATCGGGCTCCTTGCCCATTTGCGGCCCGAATTGTCGTTGCGGCTCGAAGCCGCCATTGGACAGGGCATCGATCTGGGACGACCGAGCCGGATGCGGGCGGTCGCCGAAAAAACCGACGGCGTCGTTACTCGGACTTTCATTGGCGGCGACTGCAAGCCGGTGATGTCCGGCTGGATCGACCTCCAGTAGAGCTTTTCTGCCGCCTCCTGAACACGTTGCCGGCGGACTCGTCAGTATGGCCTTGTTATCGGCCCGGCGCCGCGAGGCGGAGCGACCGTTGCAAAACCGTCGCGCTGGCGCGCCGCGTGGGCCTATAGTGGCGCCGTCCGGCGGCCGGCGCCAGAGGAGACAAAGTGTCGCGATCCCATTCCGCCAATCTCTTCGATCTTTTTGCCGCGCGGGCGCAAAATCCGGAGAAGCTCGCGCTCGAGACTCGCGACGCCACGGCGCTGACCTACGGCGAGCTTTTCGCCCGCTCGGCCCAGGCGGCGCGTGCGCTGGTCGCGCTCGGCGTCAGGCCCGGCGACCGGGTCGCGGCTCAGATCGAGAAATCGACCGACGTGATCGTGGTCGCGCTCGCCTGCTTCCGCGCCGGCGCCGTTCTCTTGCCGTTGAACACCGCCTATACGCTCGCCGAGCTCGAATATTTCCTCGGCGACGCCGAGCCCGCGCTTACGCTCTGCCGGCCCGATTGGCTGGAGCCGGTTCGAACGCTCGCGCTGAAGCTCGGCTTGCCGCGGGTCGAAAGCCTCGGCGTGAAGCGCGATGGAACCTTCGCCGGGAGAATCGCCGCCGCGCCGGCCGCGTTCGAGACGGTCCCGCGCGCAAGCGGCGATCTGGCGGCGATCCTCTACACTTCGGGCACGACCGGCCGCTCGAAAGGCGCGATGCTGACGCATGAAAATCTCACGTCGAACGCGCTGACCCTGATCGACTGCTGGCGCTTCGCTCCCGCGGACAGGCTCATTCACGCGCTGCCGGTTTTTCATACCCACGGGCTGTTCGTCGCGGTCAATGTCGCGCTGCTTGCGGGAGCGACGATGATCTACATGAACAAGTTCGATCCGGACGCGGTGATCGCGGCGATGCCGGGGGCGACGTCGATGATGGGGGTGCCGACTTTCTACACCCGCCTGCTCGACCATCCCGGCCTTGACCGCGAGGCTTGCGCCAACATGCGTCTCTTCGTCTCGGGCTCGGCGCCCCTGCTCGCAGAGACGCACCACGCCTGGCGGGAGCGGACGGGCTTTGCGATCCTCGAACGCTACGGCATGACCGAGACCAACATGATCACGTCCAACCCCTATGACGGCGAGCGCCGGCCGGGGACGGTCGGTTTCGCGCTGCCGGGGGTGAGCGTCAGGATCGCAAGTCCCGACGATGGAGCGCCGGTTCAAGCCGGGGAAGTCGGGGTCATCGAGGTCAAGGGGCCGAACGTCTTCGCCGGCTATTGGCGGATGCCGGAGAAGACGGCGCAGGAATTTCGCGCCGACGGCTTTTTCATCACCGGCGACCTCGCCCGGGTCGATGGGCAGGGCTATATCCACATCGTCGGACGCGCGAAGGATCTGGTGATTTCCGGTGGCTTCAACGTCTATCCCAAGGAGGTGGAGAGCGAGATCGACGCGATCGAGGGCGTGCTCGAGAGCGCCGTGTTCGGCGTCGCCCACGCCGATTTCGGCGAGGGCGTGACCGCGGCCGTCGTCCCCCGTCCGGGAGCGGCGCTGACCGAGCGGGCGATCCTGGCCGCCCTCAGTGGCCGGTTGGCCAAGTTCAAGGCCCCCAAGCGCATCGTCATCGTCGAATCGCTGCCGCGCAACGCGATGGGGAAGGTGCAGAAGGCGGCGCTAAGGGAAGCGTACAAGGACATCTACCGCGCTTGAGCGCCACTTTCTCACCGCGCGAAAGGCCAACGAAATGAGCGAGGACGAAGGTCATCGTCACCAGCATGCGCAAGGGCGCGCTCACGCCCTCGATCATGCGGCGGGTCACGGACACGATCACGCGCCGGCGAGTTTCGGCAGGGCCTTCGCGATCGGCGTGGCTCTCAACCTTGGGTTCGTGATCGTCGAGGCGGTCTTCGGAATCTTGAGCAATTCCGTCGCCCTGCTTGCCGACGCCGGCCACAACGTCGGCGATGTCCTCGCATTGGCGGTCGCGTGGCTCGCGAGCGAACTGGTAAAGCGGACGCCGACGGCCCGGTTCACCTACGGACTGCGCGGCTCGTCCATCCTCGCGGCGCTGTTCAACGCGGTGTTCCTGCTGGTGATTGTCGGAGCGATCTCGTGGGAGGCGGTGAGGCGGCTCGGAGCGCCGGAGCCGGTCGCGGGCAAGACGGTGATGATCGTCGCCGCGGTCGGAATCGTGGTCAACGCCGTGACCGCCTGGATGTTCGCGGGCGGCAACGGCGACATCAACGTGCGCGGCGCGTTCGTCCACATGGCTTCGGACGCCCTGGTGTCGGCGGGCGTCGTCGCCGCCGGCTTTGTGATCATGATGACCGGATGGGTGTGGCTCGATCCGGCCGTGAGCCTCGTCATCAACGCTGTGATCGTCTGGGCGACCTGGGGTCTATTGCGCGATTCGCTCGGCATGGCGATGGCGGCCGCGCCCTCGCGCATCGACCCTGCGGCGGTGCGGGCGTTCCTCGCCGGCCAGCCGGGCGTGGCCAGCGTTCATGACCTGCACGTCTGGGCGATGAGCACGACGGAAGTCGCCCTCACGTGCCATCTGGTCATGCCCGGAGGCCACCCCGGCGACGATTTCCTGCATCGGCTGGCGGAGGATTTGGCCGATGAGTTCCGCATCGGCCATTCGACGGCGCAAATCGAGATCGACCCCGCCTGCGCCTGCGCGCTCGCCCCGGACGAGGTCGTCTGAGCGCCGCCGGGGCGGGGCGCAGCTTGCGCTTATCCGAGCCGGCCGGAGGCGTGAGCAAGGATCGTGTAGACCTTGCCGGTGTTTGACAGGAGATAGGCCCGCCATTGCGCGCCGTCGCGGTCGCTCTGGCTGACCTTCGCCAACAGGCGCTCGAACTCCTGCATGTAGCGCGTCGTCGTGTCGCGGAATGGCGGGTCGGAGCGATAGCGGCGCCGGATTTCGTCGAACGCCTGCTGGCCGGCCTCGGTATAGAGGCGGCGCGAGACGGCGGCGGTGTCGCCGCGTCGCCACCGGTCCCACATCTCGACCGCCGCCGCATTGTCGACGAGGCCGGAGATTTCCAGCGCCAGCGCGTCGAGCGTCTCCGCCGCCTTGGGCGAGGGGGCCGCCGGCTCGTCGCGCGAGGCGGCCGCGAGCAGGCTCGAGAGCCATCCCGCCTGGCCGCGGTCGAAGGCTGATGCCGGCGCTGCGGCCGGGTGAGGCGCGGCGGGCGGCGGCGCCGGCCACGGCTGGGCCGGGGCGCGGCCGAGCGGCGGGCTCGCATCCGAAACGGATCCGATGAGCCCTGGCGGCGGGCTCTCGATAGCCGAGGGAGCGATCGCTTCGCCGACCCGCGCCAGCGCGGTCTCGCGCGGCAAGGGCGCCTCGAGGCTGCGCAGGTTCGTCTCGGCGCCGCGCGGCGGCTGCGGCGGGTCGAAGCGCGCGCCAGCGCCGACAGCCGTCGCGGCGACCAGCGGCGCCGGCTCGGCGACGTCGAAGGCGCCGCCCAAGTCGGCGACCAGAGCCGCGAGCTCCTTCAGCGCCCGGATCTGGTCGGAAACGACCCGCCGCATTGCGTCGGCGGTTTCGCTTGTCTCTTGTGGCAGATCGAGGACGCCGCGGCGCAGCTCCTGGCGCGTCTCGTCGAGCTCGCGCTGAACCTGGCTCGCCATCTCTCTCACTTCATCCACCGATTGGCGGAATCGGCCGGCGGCGTGTTCGAGAGCGCCGGAGAGCTGGGCGTTGGTCTGCTCGAGGGTCGCTTGCAGCGTCTGTGCGGTCCGCTCGCGCTCCTTGGCCGCGGTGTCGCGAATGGTCTCGAACTGGCCGGCGACGGCGATCGAGGCGCCTCTTGTGGCCGAGGCGAGGGTGGCGCTGATCTCCTGGGCGCGAGCCTGCGCCCTGGCGAAACTGTCCTCGACGTTGGCGGCAAACCGTCCGAGCGTCGCCTCGAATGCCTCGCTGCGGCCGGCGAGATCGCCGATGAGCGCCTGCAGGCTGCTTTGGCGGTGTTCGAGCGCGAGATCGAGCGAACGCTGCTGCTCGGTGAGATCCCGTCCGACCGCGCCCAGGGTTTCGGCGTGCTGGGCGAGCTGCCCGGCGAGCGCGCCGGCGTCGGATTGGGTGGCGGAGGAGATCCGGCCGAGCGCCGTCACCTGCGAGGCGATGGCGCCAAGCGCGTGCTGGAATTCGTCGACTCGCGCGGCGAGCCCGCTCTGGACGGCGGCAAGCCGGTCGCCGGCCGATCCGATCTCCCGGTCGATGACGGCGCTCGTATGGCCGAGGTTGTCGATCACCAGGGTCAGTTCATTGCGCAGCCGGTCGCCGGTGCCCGAGAGCGCCCCGACCGAGTTTTCCGCGCTGCGGGCGACGGCCTCGCCCAGCGCGGCGCCGGACGCCTCGACCTGCTCGGTCAACCGCTTCAGCAGTCCGTCGATCGCCTCGGCCGAGCGGTGAGTGGCCTCGGCGGCGACGTCGCGCAGCGCTTCGCTGGAATCGGCCACCTCCGAGCGCAATTGTCCGGTGAGCGCGCTCAAGGCGCGGACGGGATCGGCCGCGCTGCCATTGACGGCGGCGATAAGCTCGTCGGTCCGCCGGGTCAGCAGCGTCGCAAGGCTCACCATCTGCTGGTCGAGCGTCTGGAGCGCCCGCTCGCTGACGCCGGCGATCCTCGCCGATACGTCCTCGCCACGCTCGCCGAGCGTCGCAATGAGCTCGGCGCCCCGTCCTTCGATGACCTCGCGCAGTTCGTCGACCCGCGCCCTGATCGCGCCGGCGACGCTGGCTCCGCGGGCCGCCCAGGTCGAATTCGGCGTCCGACGCCGTTCTCGCCAGCGTCTCGCTCATCGCATGAATGCGCGCGGCCAAGCGTTCATCGATGCTCTCGGCGTTGCGGTTGGCCGCCTCGACCAGGTCGGACAGGCGCGAATCGATGATCCTTGTGCTTTGGTCCGTCGCCTCGGAGAGAGCCGCAAGGCGCGCGTCGAAGATCTGCGCGCTCTGTCTCGTGGCGTCGACGACGACGGCCCGGTGAGAGTCGAACGCGGCGCCGATCGAGGCTTTCTGCAGATCGAGCAGGCCAGAGACGCGCTCAGTATGATCGCTGACCTTGTCCTCCAGCTCCGCCCGGCTCGAATCGAAGCGCCGGCTCAGATCCTGCATCGGCGCGACGACCTGGTCCTTGAACTGATCGACGCTGACGCCGAGCGACCGGGACACGTCTTCGACCCGGCCGGTCAAGGTCGCGTTGATGTCGCGGGCGACCGTCGAGAGCGTCTGCGTCAGCTCTTCGGCTCGCCGTTGCAGGGTTTCGCCGATTTCGGCCGATTTGGCGTCCATGCCCTGCGTGAGCTCGCGACCGCCGTCGCCGAGCGCCTTGGCGGTCTCGAGCGTAGTGCGGGCGAGCGTTTCCGTGAGCGCGCGGCCGCGCTGGGCGAGGGCGTCCTCGATCCGCATGAGCAGGCTTTCGAGCGTCGACGAGACGTCCCGCAGTTTCGCTCCGGCGCGCTCCTCGACGGCTTGCAGATGGGCGTCGAACAGCGCGGCCGCCTCGTCGTTGCGCTGGCCGAGCTTCTCGTCGATCGCGCCGCCGCGGTTGACGAGAGTCTCCTCGATCTGGGCGAGCTTGGCGCCGAGATCGGCAGTCAGCAGGGCGGATCGATCGCCAATCTGGACGATAAGATCGCGCCCGCGCCCGTCGATTGCGCCCTCGAATCGCGCCAGGGCGTCGCCGAGCGAGGTCTCGATCCTGCGCGAATGGGAGGCGAGGGCGAGATCGACCGCATTGTGATGGGCGGCCGTCGCCGCCTCGAACTGCTCCGCTCGGGCGGTCGAATTTGTCGCCAGCTGGTCCGAATAGTCGCCGAAGCGCTTGTCGAAGTCGTCGCGGCGGGCGTTCATCATCACGTCGATGGCGTCGAGATGTCCGGCGATGCGGGCGTTGAGCTCGTCGGAATGGACGCCTAAGCGATCGATGACGTTATGCCCGCTTTCGCCCACGAGGCCGTCGAGGGCCTCCAGATATTGGCGCATGCGATCGGTCTGTTGCGACACGGCGTCGAGGAGGCGCGCGCCGCGGTGGTTGACGATGCCGTCGAAGGCCGCGATCTGCTCGCTCAACGTATCGTGGACATTGTTCGCCCCGCTCGCGGCGGCGGCCGTCGCGTCGCTGGCGAGCGCGGTGAAGCGCTCGCTGATTTGCGCCGTCTCGGCGGTCATCCTGGCCAGCGATTGCGATGTCGACGCCTCGATCTGCGCCTGGGCGGTGGCGCCTTCGGTCGAGATCGCGCCTACGAGGCGGCGCGTCGATTCGTCGAACAAGGTCTCGAGCGCGCCGTTCTGCGCCTCGACCGCGCCGCGCAACTGGGTCTCGCGGGTGTTGAACTGCTCGCCCCAGCGCCCGGCCGCGGCGTCAAGGATCGCAGCGGCGTCCTCGGCGCGGTCCCGGATCAGGGAGGACAATCGTTCGCTCGACCCGGTCAGCCTGTCTTCGAGGACCTGGCCGCGCACGACGACGGTGTCGTGAAGGCGGTCGGCGGCGTCGTTGAGGCGCGCGACGAGGCTGTCGCCGTGGACCACGATGGTGTCGGAAAGCCCGGCGCTGCCGGCCTCGAGCCGCTCGATGAGCGCATTCGATCGGATGCTGAAGTCGCCGACGACCGCATCGGTCGTCTGGCCGAGCCGATCGGCGACCAGGTCGCCCTGGGCGCGGATCGCCTCGACGGCCTCAGCGCCGCTCGAGCTCACGCGCCCGACAACATCGTTCGCATAGGCGTCGACGGCGTTGCGTGTCGCCGCCGAGGCCTCGGCGAGCTGGACGGCGACCGAATCGCCTTGGACGCGGATCGCTTCGACAGCCTGCAGGGCGCTCGTGCTGACGCGTCCGACGACATCGTCCGCGTGGGCGCCGACTGCATTTCGCGTCGCCGTCGAGGTCTCCAGCAGTCGATCGGCGACCGAGTCGCCATGGAGCCGGATCGCATCGACGGTTTGCGCTCCGCTGGCGCTGACGCGGCCGACCACCTCATCGGCGTATGCCGCCACGGCGCCGCGGCTCTCCGCCGAGGCTTGGGCGAGTTGGTCGGCGACAGAATCGCCATGCAGGCGGATCGCGTCGACGGTTTGCGCTCCGCTGGCGCTGATGCGGCCGACGATTTCATCCGCATAGTCGCCGACGGCGCCGCGCGCCGCCGCCGACGCCTGGGCGAGCTGGTCGGCGACAGAATCGCCATGCAGGCGGATCGCGTCGACGGTTTGCGCTCCGCTTGCGCCGACGCGGCTCACGACCTCGTCGGCGTAGGCGGCGACGGCGCCGCTCATCACGGCCGACGCGCCGGCAAGCTGGGCGGCGACTGCATCGCCCTGCGCGGTGACGGCGTCGGCGGCCTCCGACAGGCGCGATGCGAGGACATCGGCATGGGTCGTGAGGGTTCGCGCGGCCTCGGCGCTGCTCGAGGAAACGCGGCTCACGACCGCGTCCGCATGGCCGCCGATGGCGTCGCCGGCCTGAGCGGCGGCGTCGGAGAGGCGATTGGCCACCGAATCGCCATGGGCGCGAATGGCGTCGAGAACCTCGGCGCTGCTCGCGTTGATGCGGCCGACAATGTCGTCGCCGTGAGCGCCGAATGCGCCCGAGAGCGCGAGCGACGCCGCGCCGAGTTGATCGGAGACTGCGTCTCCGTGTCCCTTGATCGCCTCGACGGCCCGGGCGCTGCTGCCGCTGATGCGGCCGACCACCTCGTCGGCGTGAGCGCCGACGGCGCTCCGCGCGAACTCCGCCGCGTCCGCGAGCCGAGTCGCCACCCTGTCGCCATGCGCGTCGATCGCCTCGACGACCGAATCCTGCGAGGTCTGAATGCGCTCGATCAGATTGTCGCCGCGTTCGCCCAAGCGCGACAGCAGGGTG
Source organism: uncultured Alphaproteobacteria bacterium (assembly GCA_963765375.1). Classification (GTDB taxonomy): domain Bacteria; phylum Pseudomonadota; class Alphaproteobacteria; order Rhizobiales; family Beijerinckiaceae; genus Roseiarcus. Next base: position 796,526 of record CAVXVZ010000003.1, read on the forward strand.
TCGCCGACCGCCTTGAAGCGGTTGTCGACGTCACCGACCCGGGCCAGGATTTCGCCCGCGGCCTTCTGGCTCGTGTCGGCGAGGCGCTCGGCGAGGGTTTCGCCGATCCCGGCGATCGAGACGCTCATCCGCGCGCCTTCGGCGACAATGCGCTCGAGCGTCGTCGACCCGGCGCCCTCGAGGCCCCGGGCGGCGGCGTCCGACGCCGTCCCGAACGACGCAGTCAACCGTTGGCCGGTTTCGGTCAAGCGGTCGCTCAAACTCGCGCCGGCGGAATTGAGGTCTGCGGCGATGCTGTCGTGAGCGGTCGCGATTGCGTCGCGGACCCGCGTCCCGCTGGTCACGATCGCCTCGCGCTGATCGGCCATTTCGGCGATCAGCAACCGGATCCTTCGCTCATTGTCGGAATACGAGCGCTCGAGGGTCGAAACCTCGGACTGCACCCGAGTCTCAAGCTCCGCGGCGCGCGCAAGCGCGCGTTCGACCCCATCGCCCATCGACGTGAGCTCGCGACGAATGGCCTGGGAGAGGTTCGCCATGTGCTCGCCCGCGGTCGCCTCGGGCTCGGCCAGACGAACGGCGACCTGGGAGATCGCGCGCGCCGACTGCCTGAGCTCGCGCAGGCGCCGCGAGAGCGCGGCAAAGGCGAACATGCAAAAGATCGGCGCCAGCGTGGCCAGCAGGAAGAGCGGGGTCTCCGGCCGCAACAAGAGCTCGACCGGGCGCGCCGGGACCGTGGGCCACAGGGCGGCATAGGCGTAAAGCACGCAGATCGCCGCCCACAGGACCGAGCCGATCAGGGCGAGGATGAATGGCGTCCGGCTTGCCCGACGCGCATTCATCGCCTGCAGGATCGCCCCGACGGTCTCGCGGTCATCGTTTGCCGGCGCGGTGGTGGGAATCGCCGGCTTTGCTTCGCTCTCGGGAGCGCTGGCGGTTGGCGAGGGCCCGGGGCGGAGCAGGGTCGAAGGCTCGGCGGCGAGCGGGCTTGGCTTGAGAACCGGGGTTGCGGTCGACGCCCTGGCAGGGACGAGCTGAGGGACGGCTGCGCTCTCGACCGTGACGGCTTCGTCGTCTTCGGTGAGGTTCAACGCGCTTTCGATCGCCGACATCGCCGCGGAAACAGGATCCGTCGCCGGATTTTGTTTTGCCATCGTGTGCGCCTCACTCCATCGGCGCCGGTCGCCGGAACGACCGAGCCGCACGCCAGCGTTCTCCGGCTTCCCTTGGCCGAACCAAACGCTGTGGATTAACCACGTTGCAGTCTACCGCCGCGCCTCAAAGATGAAAACCGCGCCCGCGGTCCATCTTGCAAACGTCGTTAACGCTTCGGTTACCATGTTTTTCCATAGTCTTCAGCCGATTATCGGCCGCCGCCGCCCGGCGGCGCGTCGTTTCCGGCGGGTCACAGACTGGCGAGGGGCCATGCTTGAAAGTCCGGGAGCCTCGAGGCTGGCGCAGACCGGTTCAAATCGGGACGAATCGACGGCGGGGGAGTTCGATCCACCCCTCGACCTCGTCCATCTGGCGCGCCAGTGCCTCGGCGATCACGAGCTTGAGGCCGAATTATTGGGGCTGTTCCGGCTGCAGGCGCCGGCGCTGACCGCGCAGCTCGCCGATCAATCGCTTTTGTCATTGGAATCAAAGGCAAAAATCGCGCATAAGCTGCGTGGCTCGGCGCTTTCGGTCGGCGCCGGGCGGGTCGCCCGGGCGGCGTGGCGCATCGAGGAATTGGCCTCCGCCGCCGGCGCCCGGTCGCCGGGGGATCACCGCCAACGACTGGACGAAGCGGGTGGAATCGCCGCCCTCCTGTTCGCGGTGACCGAGGCCGTGGTCGAAATCGACCGCATCTTGGGCTAGGCGGCCCGACGGGCGTCCGGCGACACAAGCGTCTGGGGATAAGTCTTACCGGGCTCGCCCAGCCAACCCCCGACCGCGACGAAAACGCCTGTCCAAACGCTCTTCCGGCGTCGCCGCGCTTGCTATATGAGGGCGCGCGACAAGGCTCAAGCCAATTTCCGCGTCGCGGCGCAGGACGCGGTCCCTCAAGGAAAATCCGGGTTAGATGACCAAGCTGACATACATCGACGCGTCCGGACAGTCGCGCACCGTGGAGGCGCAGATCGGCTCGACGGTGATGGAGACGGCGCTTCGCAATTCCATCCCCGGCATCGAAGCCGAATGCGGCGGGGCCTGCGCCTGCGCGACCTGCCACGTCTATGTCGCGCCGGAGTGGACGGAGGCTACGGGGAAGGCGTCGCAGATGGAGGAGGACATGCTCGATTTCGCCTTCGAGGTGCGCCCCAACTCGAGGCTCTCCTGCCAGATCAAGGTCAGCGAGGCGCTGGACGGCCTCGTCGTCGCCACGCCCGCCAAACAAGGATAGGAAGCGAAGGAACCGCATGAACGAAGTGTTGTCTACGGACGTCGCGATCATCGGAGCCGGGCCGATCGGCCTGTTTGCCGTGTTCGAGCTCGGCCTCGTCGATATCAGGTGTCATCTGGTCGACATCCTGCCGAAGGCGGGCGGCCAATGCGCGGAACTCTATCCCGAGAAGCCGATCTACGACATTCCAGGCTTCCCGGTGATCTCGGGCCAGGAGCTCGTCGACAATCTGATGAAGCAGATCCATCCGTTCGGGCCCAAGTTTCACCTTGGCGAGATGGTTGAAGGGGTGGAGGTCGTCGGGACGGCGGAGCGGCCGCTGTTTCGGATCGGAACCGACAACGACAAGACGATCGAGGCCAAGTCGGTGTTCATCGCCGCTGGAGGGGGATCGTTCCAGCCCAAGAAGCCGCCGATTCCGGGGCTCAACTCCTACGAGAACAAAAGCGTCTTCTATTCCGTGCGCAAGATGGACCATTTCAAGGGGAGACGGGTGGTCATCGTCGGCGGGGGCGATTCCGCGCTCGACTGGGCGCTAAACCTGCATCCGGTCGCCGAACGGGTCACGCTTGTTCACCGCCGCGACGCGTTCCGGGCGGCGCCCCACTCGGTCAACGCCATGCGCGAGCTTGTCAATTCGGGCGACATGGAGTTCGTCCTTGGCCAGGTGACCGCGGTCAAAGGCGAGGGCGGCCAGCTTTCGGCGCTGACAATCCGCCGTGAAAACGGCGAGCACTACGACCACCCCTGCGACGACATGATGCCGTTCTTCGGCCTGACGATGAAGCTTGGGCCGATCGCCGGCTGGGGCATCAATTTGCACGAGAACCTGATCCCGGTCGACACGGCGAAGTTCGAAACCAGCGTTCCCGGCATTTTCGCCATTGGCGACATCAACACCTATCCGGGGAAGCTCAAGCTCATCCTGTCGGGTTTCCACGAGGCCACGCTCGCCGCCCAGCGCGCGCATCATTATGTCTACCCAGACAAGAAACTGACCTTCCAGTACACGACCTCGTCGACCAGCCTGCAGCGCAAGCTCGGGGTGAGCTGAAGCCGCGGGGCGGTTCGCCTGTCTGTCTATTTAGCGGCGACCGCCGTCGTTCTCCGTTGCGCTCGCGCGCCGGAGCCCCCCGCGCGGCTAAGCCGGGTTAGAACGTGATGTTCGTGCGCAGGCCGATCACCAGCTCGTTTTTGACCCTTTGCGTCGGGTCGTTCGGGTTGGCGATTCCCATTCCGGGGTTGATGACATACTGGATGTCGGGCTGAATCTGCCACGAGGGCAGAACCTGAGCCTGATAGCTTGCTTCGAGGAAAGTCTCGCTGCTGCGAATCGGCGCGTAGACCGCGGGCTGGTAGAATTGCAGCTGCCGGTCGTAGCCGAACGCGCCGCTGCTCGCCCATGCGGTCCCCATTTCGACGCCGAATATGTCGCTGTCGCGCCCGGGAAGCGGCGCATGCAAAGCGAAGCCGGCGTTAAGACTGGCGCTGACCAGATTGCGATCCTGGAACGGGACGAACATCGGCCGGATGAAGATGTTCAAGGTGCGATTGACGTTGTCCTTCGAGCGCCAGATGGCCTGGTCCGCGATGCCATAGAGGGAAAAATCGCCGTGATGCGCGGCTGGGGTCCTGTTGCTCAAGAGACTGGCGAGAGACCCGCCGATCGTGTCGTATTGCAGGTCGTCGAAGCTCGCGCTGTCGTACCAGGCGCCGATCTTGTAGACGCCAGGCAGCGGACCGTCGGCGTTCGGCTTCCCTGACGCGCCCGAACCAAAAGCATATTGCAGTTCGGCGATCGCGAAAATTCCGTCGTCGAGCGGGAAGCTCACGCCATGGGGGTTGCTCGCGGGGGTATTGGGCGAATCCCTTGGGATTGGGCTGCCGTTGAACACGCCGGCAAGCACGGCGAGGGCGTCCGTCACCTGCGCCCGTCCGCGAACACCCAAGCCCGCGAGCGGATAGGCGGGGCCGCCGCTACGCAAATCCGCCGAGGGAAGCTCCGGCCAGCCGGACGCCGAATTGATGAAGAAGTACGCGCTTGGACTGATGAAGAATTCCTCGTCGAGGCTCTGCTCGCCGATCTTCAGGTCGAACTTGTCGCCGAATTTCTGCTGATACCACAGTTCCCAAAGTCGCAGGCCGACGGGCGCCTCGATATCGGTGACGGTTTGCAGGACGAGCAGATTGTTCGCGCTAAGATTGCCGCCCCAAATCTGAAGGCCGCTGACGTTGAACAGGCCGCCGTTCAGACCGAACGCTTTCTGGGTGTCCACTTGCAGCGTCACGGTCGTAAGCCCGTTCGCTTCAAAGCCCTGCTGGGAGCCGCCGGTCAGGTTGCCGAACGTCTCGACGTTCTCGAGTATGCTCAGCGTCACTCCGTACTTGCTGAGCGCGGGCCTGAGGCCCCACATGTCGCCAACCAGGTTCTGGCCCTGCCAAGAGGGGCTGAGGAACCCGAACGGGCCGGCATTGGAGAACGTCGCGGCGGCTCCCCCTGTCGGGGCTGACTGAGCGGGCTGAGTTTCCGTCGATTCGCTTGAAGAGGGCGCACTCGGCCCCGAGGCCGCCGGCGGGCTCGAGTCAGCGTAGGCCTCGCGGACGAGCCACCCCGCCGCCAGCGCCGCCGCAATTCCGATCGCGGCGGAGCGGCGCGTTCTTTTCCAGCGCCGCGGTTGGCGGACGGCAGGGGCGGCATATCGAAGAAGGCGCAATCCGGACCCCGACCTCCTGCCAGCCGACGCCCGGAATGACGACCCCAGCGCCGAGCGATGTCAATGAGGTTGGGGAGCGGAATGGAGACTTTCCAAAACTATCGGATGGCGGCGGGACCAACGCATATTCCGATGGGCGCCTGAGCGGACGCCCCGCCGGGTGAGCCTGCCGCCGCAAAATGAGAGCGTTCGAGCGCGATATTGTCTTTGCCGACCGCACCCCTCGCGCGTTATGCCATAGGTGATGTTGGATGGGCTTGCGGGGCTGAAGGAGCGGCGATGGGGGAATTGGCCTATGCCTCGACCGAAGCGCCCCGGTTCGACGCCGCCTTTCGGGCCGGGTTCGCGGAGCTGCTGGCCTGGCGGCGCGACGTGCGCCATTTCCGTCCCGGCGAAGCGCCGGACGAACCGACGCTGGCCGAGCTCTTCGACCTCGCCGCGCTCGCTCCCTCGGTCGGCAATTGCCAGCCGACCCGGCTCGTGCGCGTCGACGACGAGGCGCGCCGGGCGGCGATCCGCGCCAATTTCGAGGCCGCGAACCGGGAAGCGCTAGCGGCCTATGCCGGCGAACGGGCCGAGCTTTACGCCAGGCTCAAGCTTGCGGGCCTGCGCGATGCGCCGGTCCAACTGGCGGTATTCTGCGACGAGGCGACGGAGCAGGGCCACGGCCTCGGCGCCCGCACCATGCCGGAGGCGCGCCGCTATTCGACCGTGTGCGCGCTGCATACGTTCTGGCTCGCCGCGCGCGCCCGAGGGCTCGGCGTCGGCTGGGTCTCGATCCTCGACCCGGGAGGGATCGCCCAGGCGCTCGACGTTCCGCAAACCTGGGCGTTCATCGCCTATCTCTGCGTGGGCTTTCCGCGGGAGGAGCATCTGATCCCGGAACTGGAGCGCGCCGGCTGGCAGAGTCGCGAGGCGCATCCGGTATTGAGGCGGTAAGTCACCCGCGCCTGGACCGATGGAGGTCGTCGACCCACTCGACCGGCTCAGGATTCGGCTCCACGTTGGGCAAATCGAGATTGACGACCACTGCCTCCTGGCCGCTGCGCACGATGACGCACGACAGGGGCTCGTCGTCGTTCGCATTGATCTCCTGGTGGGGGACGTAAGGCGGCACGTAGATGAAATCGCCGGGGCCGGCGTCCGCCACGAATTCGAGCCGGTCGCCCCACCTCATGCGAGCGCGGCCGGTGACCACATAAATGACGCTCTCCACCGGCCCGTGGTGGTGCGCGCCGGTTTTCGCCATCGGGTGGATGACGACTGTTCCGGCCCACAGCTTCTCTGCGCCGGCGCGTGCGTGGGTGATCGCCGCGGCGCGGCTCATGCCCTCGGTCTGCGGCGTGTTGACGTCGAGTTCGTTCGAATGGACCACCCGGACGCCATCGAGACGCCATCTGGCTTGATTGCGATCGTCCATGGCCGCTCTCCAGCTTTCCTCCAATCTATCGCGAAAGGGCCCGGCCGAACAGCGGTCGGCGTCCGCGGCGTCTTCAGCGGCTGGCGATGGCGCAAGCGGCATCGTAAAACAGGGCCATGACCGAAGTCTCGCCCGTGTCGGCTCCGACGCGCTTGACCGCGCGGGCGCTGATCGTCGGCGAACGCATCGACACCGCCGGACTCGAGCGCCCGGACATGATTTCGTCGCTGCCGCTCGCTTTTCGGGTCGGCCATCAGGGCATGGTGGCGCTGTTCAGGTTCGGCGTCGCGGTCATGGTGGGACTGACGCCGCTCGAGGAAGAAGATACGCTGATGAAGCTCAGGTCGCGGGTCACCGGCGAAAGGGCGCGAGGCGACGACGAGACGGCAGTGCTCGAAATCGCGCCCGACAGCGACGAGCAGAAATCCTCGGGCGGCCCGATCCAGATCAAGAACCTGTCGCCGCCGCGCTTTCTCGTTATCGCCGACGCGCTCGCCAAGACCGTGGCGCTGGCGCGCGACGAGCGCGAGGTCAACGCGGTGTTCGACGTGGTCGAGCCGTTCGCGGCCAAACTCGCGGCGAGCGGCCGGCCGCCGTTCCGCCGGCGCGCGATGCTGAAGCTGATCGGCCAGGCGCTGCTCGCCCAGCATCGCGTGTCGGGCCGGGTCGCGGTCGAGGAGAAGCCCGACGTCCTTTGGGACCACCCCGAGCTTGAACGCCTCTACGCTCGCCTCGCCGACGAATACGAGCTCACCGAGCGCGCCGACGTGCTCAAGCGCAAGCTCGACGTCATCGGCGACACGGCGCAAGCGCTGACCGACATCATCGACGCCGACCGCGCAACCCGGCTCGAGGCGGCCATCGTGATCCTGATCGTGCTCGAACTGATCGCGGCGGTCGTACAGATCTGGCTTGCGACGCGAGGGAGATAGACAACGATCGCAGCGAAGCAAAACATCTTCGTCCTCACCGGCGCGGGGATTTCAGCCGAGAGCGGGCTCGGCACGTTTCGCGACAAGGACGGGCAGGGGATCTGGGCGCGGTTCGACCCGATGACGCTCGCGACGCCGGAAGCCTTCGCCCGCGATCCCGATACAGTGCTCGCATTCTATGATCTGCGCCGCCGCAACCTCCTCAACGCCGAGCCCAACGCCGCCCATCGGGCGCTGGCGCGGCTCGAGCGGGCGCTCGCGGCGCGCGGCGGCCATCTCACTCTGGTGACGCAGAACATCGACGATCTGCACGAGCGCGCGGGCTCCCGGCGCGTCATCCACATGCATGGCGAACTGTTGAAGGCGCGCTGCCAGCACTGCGGCGCCGTGCGCCTGTGGCCCGAGGATCTCGCGCCCTCGGTCGTCTGCCCCGACTGCGGCCGCGCCGGCGGGCTCCGACCGCATGTGGTGTGGTTCGGAGAGATGCCGCTCGGCATGGACTTGATTGACCGGGCGCTGCGCAAGGCCGATCTCTTCGTCGCTGTGGGAACCTCGGGCGCCGTCTATCCGGCGGCCGGCTTGGTCGCCGAGGCGCGCGCCTACGGATTGCGGACGTGCGAGATCAACCTCGAGGCCGCCGACAACGCGGATTTGTTCGACGAGCACCGCTATGGGCCCGCAAGCGAGACGGCGCCGGCCTGGGTCGAGGAGCTCGTCGGGCCGTGATGAAACGCGTCTAGGCCGCGGGCAGCGACTGCGCGGACAGGGCGATCCGGGTTGCGTCGATCCCGATCTGCCGCAATTGTCCGAGCGCCGAAGGAATGGCGCCGCAGAAGAAAAGTCCGGGCTCGACCGTTGGCGCGCCGCTGACGAGCGGCGTTCCGGCATTGCTCAGAACGCCCTTGGCGTCGGGCAGGAGGGGCCGGAGGTCGGGACGGAAACCGGTTGCGAGGACGACGGCGTCGAATCGCTCGACGGGCGACTGCCCAAAGACGACGCTCTCGCGGGTGAAGCTGGCGACATCGCCGCGAAGCTTGATTCCTCCTTCGCGTATCGCCCTGAGCGTCCCGATGTCGATGACCGGCACGCGCCCGTCCTCTTCGATCGACTGCAACGGCCCCTTGGGGGAGCGCTTCAAGCCGAGCTTTTCGATCGAGCCGACCGCGAGGCGGAGCATTGGCGCATTGATCTTGTCGGCCACGTGGGCGGGAAACAGTCGCCCCGCGAGGCCCCACGCGAGGATCGGCCGGCCGAACAACTCGCGCGGAATGACATTGACGGGGCTGCGGACGGCGAGCGCGACGTCGACGACCGCTTCGCTGAGGTCGAGCGCGATCTCGGCGCCCGAATTGCCGTAGCCGACGACGAGGACGCGCTTGCCTGCGAATGGCGCCGGATTGCGGTAGAGGCTCGAATGGAGGATTGGGCCGACAAAATCCGTCATGCCGGGCCAGTTCGGCGAGTGCGGGAAATCCGCCAAGCCGGTCGCGACCACGACAATCGGCGCGACGAAGGTCTCAGCGCCCACCTCGGCGCGCCACCGGCTTTCATCCCGGCGAATTGCGCTGACCGAAGCGTTGAACACGGGTTTCAGGGCGAACTTTGTCGCATAGGCCTCAAGATATTCGACGACCCGTAGGCGTGACGGATAGCGGCCGTAAGCGATCGGCATCGCCAGGCCAGGCAAGCCGGAACGGGCGCGGTCCGTGTGCAGATGGAGGCGGTCGTAATGGCGCCGCCAGACCGAACCAACCACGGCGGACTTTTCGAAAATGATCGGGTCGCGCCCCCGCGCCTTGAGCGCCGCCGCTGCGGCGAGCCCGGCCGGGCCGGCGCCGACGATGATCGCGTCACACGAATTCGCGATGACAGTCTTCGAAAACGCTTATCTCGCGCGGAGGCGGCGAGCGAGGCCCCTCAGCTTCCAGGAGAAGCAGGGCGGTCTGGGCGAGCCGGTCACGCCGCCGCATCGTCCCGGGCGCCCACCATGTACTGCACCAACTCCTCGGTGTTGGTCCGCTCGGTGATCTTCTCGGCGACCTTGCGGCCCCGGTGCATGACGACGACGCGGTCGGTGACGGCGAACGCGTCTGGCAGCACGTGGGTGATGAGGATGACCGGCACGCCGCGGCCCTTGAGGGTGCGGATGAGCTCGAGAACTTTATGCTGCTCGGGCACGCCGAGGTTGTTGGTCGGCTCGTCCATGATCATGAGCCTCGCCTCCCAGTAGACCGCACGCGCGATCGCCACCGCCTGGCGTTGGCCGCCGGACAATTTCTCGATCGGCTCAGTCAGCGTGGGAAAACGGATTTGCAGCGAATTCGAGCGTCTGCTGCGATTCCTCGCGCATATGCCGGTCGTCGAGCGTCTTGATGAGGCCGCCAAGGCGGCGCGTCTTGACTTCGCGGCCGAGGAAGATGTTGGCGCCGACGTCGAGATTATTGGCGAGCGCGAGGTCTTGGTAGATGGTCTCGATCCCGGCTCGGCGCGCGTCCATCGGGCTTGCGAACGCGACCGCCGCCCCGTCGAAGAGGATCTCGCCCTCTTCCGGCGAATGGACGCCGGAGATGCATTTGATCAGCGTTGATTTGCCCGCGCCGTTATCGCCCAGCAGCCCGACGACCTCGCCGCGGCCCACGTCGAAGCTCACATTGTCGACGGCGATGAGGCCGCCGAAGATTTTCGTCACCCCGCGGATCGAGAGAAGCGGCGTGCTCATCGCCCTGCGCCCTCCCGCGCGCGCCCCATGATGAGGTCGCGCGACTGGTCGATGAGGACCGCTACGATGACGACCGTTCCGACGACGATGAACTGCCAGAAGGCGTCGACGTTGAGCATCACGAGACCGGTCGTCAGCACCGCGATGATAAGGGCGCCGATCACTGTGCCGATCACTGTTCCGGCGCCCCCGAACATGCTGACCCCGCCGATGATGACCGCGGCGATCGAGCTCAAGAGCAGCGGATCGCCGATTACCGCCGAGCCGGCGGTGAAACGCAGCGTCGAGAGAAAGCCCGCGACGCCCGAGGTCGCAGCCGACAGCATGTAGAGCAGAATGACGTGCCGATCGACCGGAATGCCGCTGCGCACCGCCGCATCCATCGAGCCCCCGATGGCGTAGGTGTGGCGTCCGAACTGGGTCCTGTGGAGCAGGAAGATCGCCCAGGCGACGACGAAGGCCGTAACCACGACCGGATAGGGCAGGATGATGTCCATCCGGCGCAGAAGCTCGCCGCTCACCTCCGGCCGGTGGAGGAAATAGAGTCCGCCGCCTTCGCCGGAGATGTAGTAGACGAGGGCGTCGTTTCCATAGGCGCGAATGCCGTCCGGCAAGCCGATCACCGTTGTGTTCTCGCTCATGAGATAGGCGACGCCGCGGACAATGAACGAGGTGCCGAGCGTGACGATGAACGCCGGCACCCTCAATTTGGCGATGATCACGCCATTGACGAGGCCGACCGCCGCCGCCCCGCCGACCCCGGCAATGAGTCCGACTATGACCGCGGGGAACAGCGGAACTCCGCTATTGAAGGAGGCGCGCAGGGCCAGCGCGGAGAGGACCGAAGCGAGGCTCATCACCCAGCCGACCGAGAGATCGATGCCGGCGCCGATGATGACGAAAGTCTGACCGAGGCCGAGCAGGAGCACCGGTATGATGGCGACGAGAATGTTCTGGGAGTTGCGCACGGTGAAGAAATTGACCGAGCCGCCGGTGGTCAGCGGCACGGCGATGACGAAGAACAGAACGAGGAGAGCGAGGAAGAGCCACGCCCAGATGCGGCTGAGGAACAGAATGACGCGCTGCGCGGGCGTACGTATTCCGGGGGACGCGGCGGATGCGCGGGCAACGGTCAGCCTCGAGGCGCGTTCGGTCACCGGCGCCTCATCCGGTGGTCCTCATCCATCGGCCGTCATCCGGCGCTTCGCGCCGCCTTCTCCCGCTCGCGGGAGAAGGGCGTGCGCCCCCTCGCCTGCTTGCGGGAGAGGGTTGGGGTGAGGGAAAGCGCGCTCCATCAGGAGGCAAGCAGCGCTACTTGCCTGGCACCGAATAGATGAAGCGGGCGATCGCGGGGTCCTTCACGTTCTCCTTGTCGATGATGGCGAAGCCGGTTTCGACGCGGCGCGGCAGGCTGGTGACCCCGGCGGCGTCGGCCTGGGCGAACATCACGGCGAGATACCCCATGTCGAATGGCTTCTGCGCCAGCACAAGCGTGACGACGCCCTTGTTCATGAGTTCAATCGCCTGTTTGGTCGCATCGTAGGCGACGACCTGGACGTGCCCCCCAAGGCCGGCATTGACGACCGCCGTGCCCGCGCCTCCGGCGCTGAAAACATTGGTGCCGAACACGCCTGCAAGATTTGGTTCGCGCGTCAGGATGGCTGCGGTCTGCTGCGCGGCCTTGTTTTCGTCGTCGAGATTGAAATCCGGCCCCAGCACTTTCACGTCCGGGAAGTCCTTCGCCATCTCCTCCTTGAAGCCTTGCGCCCGGCCCTCGACCGAGCTCACGTTCGGATTTGTCGAGTTGATGTAGACGGTCCCTTTGCCGCCGATCGCCTTGGCGAGTCCGCGTGCGGCGATCCGCCCGCCTTCGACGTTGTCGGAACCAATGTAGCTCAAGGGGAATTTCACCGGGCCTTTCACATAGTCGCCGTCGCCCAGGAACGTGTCGACAGTGATGACCTTGATGCCGTGATCGACGGCCGCCTGCAGCGGCCCAACCATCTGGTCTTTGTCGGTCGGGGCGATGATCAGGTAGTTGAGGTCGCCGCGCGCGACCATCGAATCGAGGAGCGGCGTCTGGGCCGCAACGCCCCAGGTCGGCGGAATCTGGGTGACAACGTCAACGCCGAGGTCCTTTGCCGCCTTCTCCACCCCGAGCTGCATGACCTGGTAGAAGGGATCGACGACTCCGGGCAAAAAGCCGATCTTGAGCTTCTCGGCCGCGGCGCCGTGCGCCGCCAACCCCAAGGCCAGTCCGGCCGCCATGGCCAAGCTTGTGTATTTGCGCATATCAGATTCCTCCCTCGAATGATCTTTTCTTATCAGCGCCGACCGACCTGGCGCCGGCTTCGGCGTCTATTTCGGTCGGAGCAATCGCGACTTTGATCAGCGTGCGCCGTTTTCTTCAGCGCATGAAGCCATGCGTCGTTGGCTCCATGAGACGCCCATGCCGACGGTTGAGACTTCCCCAGCCTCGCATCGAGGCTCCAAGGTCGGCCGATTGTCAAGCTGAGCGCCTCTTCCACGCTTTTCATCTGCGCGGAGGCGGCGGGACGAAAACGGCGGCGGCTGGACGGCAAATATCGCGATGTCTTGAATGCGTTTGTTGGTCTTGACGCGCGGGCTATGGCGCACGACATTTCGGGCTGGGCCCGAGCGGCACATCGAGAGCGTCGAATTGCAGTCCGGCAGGGCCATTTTGAACGTCCGCCATTTGACCGTCTACCGCTACTCGCGGCCGGTCGAGTTTGGCGACCACCGGATGATGATGCGTCCGCGCGACGGGCATGACCAGCGGCTGGTGTCGTCGGAGCTCAACATCGACCCTGAGCCGAGGCGGCTGCGTTGGCTCTACGACACATTCGACAATTGCGTCGCCATCGCCTCGTTCTCCGGCGCCTGGACGTCGCTTACGATCGAAAACCGGTTCACGGTCGAGCGCGTCGTCGACGAGCAGCCCGGCGGCGAGATCGACCCGCGGGCGCAGTTCTTTCCCTTTTCCTACGCCCCGGACGAATTGCCCGATGTCGGGCGGGCGATCGAGCGCCTCTACAGCGACCCCGCCGGCGACCTCGACCGCTGGGTGCGCCAATTCGCGGCGCCGGGCGCGACGACGCCGACCAGCCACCTGTTGATGACGCTGACGTATGCGATCAAGGAAGGCTTCTCCTACGAACGGCGTGAGGCGCCCGGGGTCCAGTCGCCGCTCCATACCTTGGATCGACGCCGAGGCTCTTGCCGCGACTTTGCGGTTCTGATGATGGAGGCGGCGCGCGCGCTCGGCATCGCGGCCCGTTTCGTCTCCGGCTACGTGTACGTTCCGGGCGACGACGAGCCGGTCCGGTTGGGCGGAGGGGCGACCCATGCGTGGTGCCAGATCTATCTGCCTGGCGCCGGCTGGATCGAATTCGACCCGACGAACGGGCTGGTCGGCGGCAAGGACCTCATCCGCGTCGCCGTCGCGCGCGATCCGGCGCAGGCGGCGCCGCTGACCGGCGCCTATTTCGGCGACGCAGGCGATGAACTGGGCATGGAGGTTTCCGTCGAGGTGACGCAGCCGAAGCACGCTGAGCGCATCACCCTCGCCGGCGCTTAGGCCGGCAAATCCAGGGGATTTTGATATGATCATCCGCGCAGGATACGCAATCGCCTTCGAGTGCGCCGCGGTGACGCCGATGATATTGCACCTCAATATCGATCCCTCGCGCGCCGGCGATCTCATCTCGCCGGACGTTGTGCGAACGGAGCCGCACTATCCGACCGACGCCTATCTCGATCTGTTCGGCAATCGGGTCACCCGGGTCGAGGCGCAGCCCGGCGTGGTGACGTTCCACAATGATTTCACCATCCGCGACAGCGGCTCGCCCGACGAGACGCCCGAGGATCGGCCGCTGACCCCGGTCGCCAGGCTGCCGAGCGAGGTGCTCGTCTACCTGCTGGCGAGCCGCTATTGCGACAGCGACAATCTGAGCGATTTCGCCTGGTCGCAGTTCGGCGGGATCGGCGGCGGGGCGAAGCTGGTGCGGGCGATCTGCGACTACGTGCATGGGCGCATCCGCTTCGACTACGCCGCGGCCAACCCGCGCCGCACGGCGTCGGACGGGTTTCGCGACGGGGTCGGCGTCTGCCGGGATTTCGCCCATCTGGCCGCGGCGCTGTGCCGGGCGATGAATGTGCCGGCGCGCTATTGCACCGGGTATCTCGGCGACATCGGCGTTCCCCCCGATCCGGCGCCGATGGATTTCTCCGCCTGGTTCGAGGTCTTTCTCAACGGGCGCTGGTATACGTTCGACGCGCGGCACAACGCGCCGCGCATCGGGCGCATCGTGATGGCGCGCGGCCGCGACGCCGCCGATGTCGCCATCTCGACCGCGTTCGGCCAGCCGCTCCTCAAGCGCTTCGAGGTCACGACCTACGAAGAGCCGATCGCGGCGTGATCGATCGTCCCTCGGGCGGGCGACTTGGGCGGCGGATCGTGCGCGAGCGCGCCATGACAGCGTGATCGTAGCCGGTCCCGCCTTCGGCGACGGTCAAATAATACCACCCGGCGCGCTTGAAGAGATGCGGGCCTTCGACCAGTCCGTGCGGGCTGCCGGCGAAGATGTTTCTCGGAGATCCGGCGAGCCGTCCCGCGACGGGGTCCCATTCCTGCAGCGCGACGCCGAAAAAACCCGGGTGCTTGAGATGGGCGCCCGCGTGGCCGCGATGGCTCCAGACCATGTTGAGGAACCATTTGCGTCCATCGTCGTCGTGAAACAGCGACGGATCGAAACCGGTTGAGTTGACGTAGACAGGGTCCGACCACGGCGCCTCGATCGCCGCCGCGGTGACGATGGAGTTGTCCGCGTCCTTGAAGTCGCCATCGAAACGTTTGACGTCGGTATAGACGAGCCAGAACTCGCCGTCGGCGTGGGAGAGGCACGGAGCGGACGCCGCAGGAATCCGGTTCGCCGCGCAAATCGAGCTGCGAGGCGCGCTCGAGCGGCCGCCGCACGAGGCGCCAATTGACGAGATCGCGCGAGTGGTGGATCTGCACTCCCGGAAACCATTCGAAGGTCGAGGTGGCGATGTAATAATCGTCGCCGACCCGGCAGATCGACGGATCGGGATTGAATCCCGGCAGGATCGGGTTTCGGATCATGCTCAAGCGGGGCGTTTCAGCGCGCCGCCCAGAGCATGCCGCGCTCGAGAATCGTCTTCATCTCCGGCAGGCCGAACTCGGCGGTCACGTGGCCGAGGGACGAGTAGAACACGCGCCCCTCGCCGTGGCGGCGCTTCCAGACAACCGGCATCACGACGCCCTTGGTCCAGGGGGCGTGCTCGCCTGAGAAGGTGGTCGTCGCCAGCACCTCGTTCGACGGATCGACGTGCATGTAATATTGCTCGGACCGGTAGGGAAAGTTCGAGATTCCGCGCATGATCGGATCGTCGGGCTTGGCGACGTCGACCTGATAGTCGATGATGTTGCCGGGGTGGGCGACCCACTGACCGCCGCACATGAACTGGTAGTCGACGCTGTCGCGGAAGGCGTCGCACATGCAGCCATGATAACCGGCAAGGCCGACGCCGCCTCGCACCGCGGCGGTCAGGTTCTCGACTTCTTCCTTTTCGATCTTCGACATCGTGACGATCGGCACGACGAGGCTCATGTCCGCGATCGCCGGATCGGCGAACGCCTCGGTGGTGTTTTCGATATAGACCTTGAAGTCATGGTCCTCGAGCATCTTGGCGACGATATGCGCGCCCTGCTCCGGCTCATGACCGCTCCATCCTCCCCAGACGATGAGCGCTTCGCGCATCCGTTCCTCCGTTGAACCTGTCTTCAGTCGAATTCGCCGACGCGTAGCGTGGGCGGCAAAGGCGCCGGCCGCGGCGGCCGGCTTAAGATCGACACCGACTTGCCGGCGTCCGACGATCTCTGAAACGCCTCCATCACTTCGAGCACATGAAACGCGAGCTCCCCGCTGGCGCGGTGCGGCCGGCCGGCGCGGATCGCCTGCGCCATGTCGGCGAGCCCGACGATGCGGTAGTTTCCATCGGCATAGGGACCTTGCGTCGGGACCTCGCGCCAGTCCTCGGACGCCGTCGCGAACTCGACCTTGCCGCCGAAATGGTTCGGGTCGGGAACAATGAGCGAGCCGGCCTCGCCGTAGAGCTCGATCGGTCCGTGCCTGTGGCGTGAGACGTCGAAGCTCATCGTCATCGAGACCGCCGCTCCGCCTGCAAAGGTCAGCGTCCCCGTGACGTGCGTGGCGACCTCGACCGGAACGCGGGTTCCCGCCAGCGGCTTGCTCGTGACGAGGCGCTCGGACCTGGTGCGGGTCGCAACGCCGCTGACGCTCGCCACCGGCCCGAGAAGATTGACGAGGTCGGTGAGATAATAGGGGCCCATGTCGAGCATCGGGCCGCCGCCGGCAAGGTAATAGAAGCCGGGGTTCGGATGCCAGCGCTCATGGCCCGGGCACATGAAGAAGGCCGCTCCGCCGATCGGCCGGCCGATCAGCCCTTCGTCGACGGCGCGGCGCGCGGTCTGATGGGCGCCGCCGAGAAATGTGTCCGGCGCGCAGCCGACCCTGAGCCCTTTCGCGGCCGCGGCTTCGATCAGCGAGCGCGCCTCGGCGACGGCCACGCCGAGCGGCTTTTCCGAGTGGACGTGCTTGCCCGCGGCGATCGCCTTGAGGCCGACCTCGACATGGGCCTTGGGAACCGTGAGATTGAGGACGATCTCGACTGCCGGATCGGCGAACAGCGCATCGACCGGACGCGCGGAAAGCCCGAACTCGGCCCCGCGCGCTTCGGCCGCGGCGGGATTGGCGTCGGCCAGCGCCACGAGGTTGAGGATCGGGAACCTTCTCGCCGCCGTCAGATAGGCGGCGCTGATGTTGCCGCAGCCGATGACCCCGATGCCGACCGGCTTCATCACGATTCTCCGATCTGAGGCTGAAGGGCTTCGCGAATCGGCGCCGGGCCGGTGGTGCCCCACGGCGCGCCGTAGAGATCGCGCAGCGTCATCGCGGCTGCGCCCTGCAGCCAGTTTCCGTCGCTCCATTCGCGAACGATGATGTCGGAGACGTCGGCGAGGCTCGCTGGCAAGAGAAGAGCGACGGTCTTGCGCAAAGGCTCGATGAAATGGTCGCTGGTCGCCATGGCGCGGCCGGAGATAATGACCTTCGGCGGCGCGAACAGAGTAATCAGATTGGCGACCGCGAAGCCGAGCGCCTCGCCCGCGGCGGCAAGCACCCGCGCGCAGCGCTTGTCCCCGGCGGCCGCGCGCTGCAGAAAGAGCGTCATCGCCCGTCCCGGGTGCGGCGCGCCGTCCGGGTCGCGGTCGCGCATGAGCGTTTCGGCTTCGATCAGCACCGAGGCCTCCGACGCAACGTCGGCGAGGCGTCCGCCGCCGCTGCCGGGCGGGCGAACCATGAGATCGCCGAGGTCGGGACTGAGGCCGTTCGCGCCGCGAAACAATTCGCCGTTGTGAAGGATGCCGAGACCCAAGCTGCGCTCGACGTTGACGACCAGGAAATCGTTCAGATCGCGCGCCTGGCCAAACCAGTGCTCGGCCAAGGTCACCAGATTGACGTCGCTGTCGATCGAGGCGGGCACGCCGAGGCGACGGGTGAGATCGGCGCCGAAGGGGACATCGCGCTCCTGGAGGATCGGGCTCTGGCGGCAAACGCCCGCCGCCCGCTCGACCACGCCCGGGAGGCCGACGCAGACGCCCGAGATGTCGGCGATTTCAAGACCCGCGTCGCTGACGCAGCGGCGCACGCCATCCTCGACCAGATCGGCAATGACGGAGGCCGTCTGGCGATCGATCCGCACCGGCAGCGAGAGCGAGCGCAGGACGTCGGCGCAAAAATTGGTGACCCCGACCGTGATCTGGTCGGGAGCCAGCTTGACGCCCACCACATGCGCCGCGCCCGGATTGAGCTTGAGCATGACCCTGGGCCGGCCGCGACCTGCGTCCCGCACCGCGCCGACCTGAAGCGGGACGATGAGGCGGTCGTCGAGGAGGGCCGCAGTGATTGCGGACACGGTCGTCGCGCTCAGATCGGTCAATTGCGAGATCTCGACCCGCGACACAGGGCCGAAACGACGGATCGCGTCCATCACGTGAAAGCGATTGATCGCGCGCATCAGTTCGGGATCGGCGGTCTTCATCGCTCGGACGTTTCCGCTTAAGGCGTATCTTTTTTACGGGAGGCGGAATTATTTTCGATTTCGCGACGAACTGTCAACCGCCCCGGCTCCGATTTTTCGGCTGTTTCTGGTCAGTTGTCTTGACAGCCGCCAGAACTCACGACAGATTTAATCCGCATCGCGGATAAAAACAATGCCGCCGAGCCCACTTCCTTCCGGAGGAAACCCATGAATCTACGCCAATTCGCGTTTGCCGCGGGATGCCTCGCCGCGCTGACTGCCCCGGCTTTCGCCGAAACCAAGATCACCGTCCTTCATGTCAGCGACAACGCGGCCCAGAAGGCGATCTGGGACCAGATCGCCAGTGATTACAATGCCGCACACCCGGGCGTAAACGTCCAGTTCAAGTATCTGGAAAACGAGGCCTTCAAGGCCAAGCTGCCGACCATGCTGCAGGCTGACGAGTCGCGTCCGGAGCTGTTCTACAGCTGGGGCGGCGGCGTCATGCAGGCGCAAGACAAGGCCGGGTTCCTGAAAGACATCACCAAGGACGTCGCCTCGTGGGAGTCCGAACTCTCCCCCACCGCCGTCGACGCGTTCAAGGTCGACGGCAAGGTCGTCGGCGTGCCGTTCGAGGTCGGCGAGGTCGCCTTCTACTACAACAAGAAGCTGTTTGACAAAGCGGGCGTGAAGGCTGAGGACATCAAATCCTGGGACGACTTTCTCGCTGCGGTGAAGAAGCTCAAGGCCGCTGGGATCACGCCGCTCGTGGTCGGCGCCGGCGAGAAATGGCCCATGCATTTCTATTATTCCTATCTCGTGATGCGCATCGGCGGCGAGGACGCGCTCGCCGACGCCAAGGCCGGCAAGGACGGCGGCTTCAAGAACGCGACCTTCGTCGAAGCCGGCAAGCGGCTGCACGAACTCGCCGCGCTCGAGCCGTTCCAACCCGGCTATCTGTCGACCTCGCATGCCCAGTCCTCCGGCATATTCGGCGACGGCAGGGCGGCGATGGACCTCATGGGTCAATGGCTGCTCGGCATGCAGGGTCCGAACTCGACCAACGGCAAGGGGCTGGGGCCCGAGGACATCGGGATCCTGTCGTTCCCGGTCGTTGAGGGGGGCAAGGGCAAGGCGACCGACGTGCTCGGCGGCATCAACGGCTGGCTCGTGAGCAAGTCCGCCCCGCCCGAGGCGATCGATTTCCTCAAATTCTTCAGTCAGGAGAAATACGCGAAGGAGGCGGCGGCCAAGGCCGCCTATATTCCGGTCGTCAAGGGCTCGGAATCCTCGTTCACCGATCCGCTGTTCAAGCGTCTCGCTGACGATCTCTCCAAGACGACCTACCACCAGAACTACTTCGATCAGGACCTTGGGCCGTCGGTCGGTCGCGTCATCAACGACGTTTCCGTGGCGGTGGCGGCAGGCCAGATGACTCCGGAAGCGGCCGCAGCCGCCATCCAGGACGCTGCCGACCAGCAGTAGCATCCGCCCAAAAGCGTATAAGCTCGCGGCCTCGCCTCATTTCAGGGCGCCGAAGCGCGTGACGCGACTGGAGGCTCGTTTTCTTGGCCGCCGCGACTTACGCCGAAGCCCAGTCGACCGCGCCGGCCTATGCCGAGCCGGCGCGCCGGATGACCCTGAACGGCTGGGCCATCGTCGTTGTCTTTCTGCCGCCGGCGCTTCTCCTGTTCACGGTCTTCGTCTTCCTGCCGATCGCGGAGGCCGGCTGGTACGGCTTCTTCAACTGGAACGGTTACGGGCGGCCGGAAAAATTCATCGGCCTCAAGAACTACGGTTATCTGTTCGCCAACCCGACCTTCACCCGGTCGCTGATCAACAACGCGATCATCATCGTCTTCTCCCTCCTGGTCCAGTTGCCGTTGGCGCTCGCGGTCGCGGTCATGATCGCCGGCCGGGTTGTCGGCGCGGTCTGGTTCCGGATGATTTTCTTCCTCCCCTACGTGCTGGCGGATGTCGCCGCGGGCCTCATCTGGCACTTCATGTTCGACGGTGATTATGGGCTTGTGGGCGCGGTCACCGCCGCGCTCGGCGCGCCGCCCTATTTCCTGCTGGCCGACAAGACCTGGGCCTTCTCCGCGGTGCTGATCGTTGTCCTGTGGAAATATTTCGGCTTCCACATGATGCTTTACATCGCCGGCCTGCAGGGGATCGACAGCGCGCTGCTCGAGGCGGCGGAGATGGACGGCGCAAGCCCCTTTCAGCGCTTCTGGCACATCACCCTGCCGCTGCTCGGACCGATGATCCGGCTGTCGATCTTCTTTTCCGTCATCGGCGCGCTTCAGCTCTTCGACATCATCGTGCCCCTGACCGGCGGCGGGCCGTTCGAGACGACGAACACGATGGTCTCGTTCCTCTACTTCTTCGGCCTGACCCGGATGCGGATCGGGTTCAGCTCCGCGGTCGGGGTCGTGCTCTTCATCATTTGCGTGACCTTCGCCTTCGGCTACCAACGGATCGTGATGCGCGATGACTGACGCCGTCGACGCCACTCGCCCCACGGGGCGGCGCCCAGGCGGGCTCGCCGCGATCGCCACGTTCGGCGCCCTCGTCGTGCTGGCTGGCCTCGTGCTCTTCCCGGTTCTCGCGACCGCGCTGAATGGCTTCAAGGATCTGAGCGAGTTGCGCACAAACCCGTTCGGCCTGCCGCATGTCTGGATGTGGAGCAACTATTGGAGCATCCTGACCGGCTACCGCTACTGGCAGGTGCTCGGGAATTCGCTCTTGATCGCGCTCTTCACCGTGGCGCTGACGCTTATAGTTTCCTCGATGGCCGCCTTCACCTTCGCCCATCTGCGATTCTTCGGCGATAAATTCCTTCTGGCTTACATCCAGCTCGGATTGCTGTTCCCGCTGGCGACGGCGATCGTGCCGCTCTTCATCAAGATCCGCGATCTCGGCCTGCTCGATTCCTACTGGGGCATCATCCTGCCGCAGGTCGCATTCTCGCTGGCGATGAGCGTGCTGCTCATCCGCAACGCGTTCAAGCAACTGCCCAGCGAATTGCTCGACGCCGCAATGATGGATGGCTGCGGCTACTTCCGCTATTTCATCTTTGTAACGCTGCCGCTCTCCGGGCCGATTCTGTCGACGGTCGCGGTCATTTCGTTTGTCGGCAGCTGGAACGGCTATCTCCTCCCGCTCATCGTCCTCAACAGCAAGTCGCGCTATCCTTGGACGCTTGGCCTCATGGCCTACCAGGGCCAGTACATGACCTCGTGGCAGCTCGTGCTGGCGTTTATCACGCTCACCATCCTGCCGGCGATCATCATGTTCCTCATGGCGCAGCGCTATATCGTCGCCGGTCTTACCGCCGGCGCTATCAAGGCCTGACGCCGGCCAGGGCGGCGGGCTCGCCGGCGTCGGCGTCGGCCCATGTCTCTGCAAAAGGCAATAACCCATTCGATACGTCACTTTTGCAAATTTTGGGAATAACCTGTCGGCACGCGCAAAGTGCGCGGCCGCGTCGTTGATGCGCTCTCATTTCTGATTTTGACGAGTAGTCCATCGCCTTAACGCCGAAACAGCATCCACGGCGCTCTTGGAAATAGGAGATGGTGCCCAGGGGCGGAATCGAACCACCGACACTGCGATTTTCAGTCGCATGCTCTACCAACTGAGCTACCTGGGCGGCTGACGCCGTCGAGACGCAGCGGATCGCGGCTTATAGGCGGTACCGCCGCGCCTTGTCCAGCGCAGGCGCCGGGCAGTTTCGCGCGGGGCGCCCTGGTCCTCTTGCCGAACCTGCGCGCATCGCGCATCGGCCATCAATATGCCGCAGTCGAAACCGCAATGCATCGCGCGCAGAGTTGTGGTAAAAGTGGATTCATGCGCGCCGTCATCGTTTGTTTATCCGCCGCGGTTGCGGTTTGTCTCCTGGCCGGGCCTGCCGCTGCGGCCGACCTGCCGACTGCGCCGTCGAACTATCCGGCGCTTGGCCCGGGCGCAGCCGACGCCGCGCCCGATCCTTGGGCCGGACTTTCCGTCGGCGCGGGCATTTCGGTATGGGGCGGCAAGGGGGTCAAGGGCGGGGTCGGCGGCGAGACCGACTTGAGCTATGAGCACGTGTTCGACAACGGGATCATGCTGGGGGTGCAGGCCTCGACCGGTTACATGCCGTATCTCCAGTCGAGCTCGGGGTTCACCCAATTCGCCGGCGGCGCTTTCGCCGGGGGCTCCGCTATCATGGGATATCGTTTCGGCCAGGTAACTCCTTACGTCATCACGGGGGTCGATATCGTCCGCCCGACCCGGTTCGGCGGCGGCGCGTTCGACGCCAGCGACGCCATCAACAGCGTATTCTCCGGCCCCGGCGCGGTGCAGGCGGTCGGGACCCTGGGCGTCGGCGTCAATTATCAGATCACCTCGAATTTCAGCATGGGGGTCGAGGCGATCGTGCACACCAACCCCGGCGCCGGCCCGTTTGCGCCGTGGCCCTAATGGCGCTTGGCGCGCGCCGGCCTTCCGCATGGCTCGTGCTCGTGCGCGGCGAACCGCTCAACCTTATCGCCCAGCCTGAATGACGCTCATGCATGATCTGTCCCGCCGCGCGCTGCTGGTCAGCCTCGTGGCCGCGTCGGGGGGGCGCGTTCTTGCGCCTGCGGCCGCCCAGACCGGCGCCCCGCAATCCGCGGCCGGGGCGCCGGCGCCGTTCGGCTTCCCGGACGTCGTCAAGCGGGCGCACGACCTCGCCGCCGCTCCTTTCGACGGTTCGATTCCTCCGCTGCCGGACGGCCTGGCGAACCTCGATTTCGACGCCTGGCGCGACATTCGCTTCAAATCCGATAAGCCGCTGCTGGGCCAGGAAGGAGCCAATTTTCGCCTCGAACTGTTTCATCTCGGGCATCTCTACAAGCGCCCGGTGGTCGTCAACGTGTTGCGCGACGGCATCCCGGCGCCGATCCCCTACGCCACCAATCTCTTCGACTATGGCCGGACCAAGATCGACGGCGCTCTGCCGATCAATCTCGGTTTCGCCGGCTTTCGGCTGCGCTTTCCGATCAACGCGCCGCATGTGTGGGACGAGGTGATCGCGTTTCTCGGCACGAGCTATTTCCGCCTTCTCGGCCGCGGCCAGCGCTACGGCCTGTCGGCGCGGGCCCTGGCGATCAACGCCGGTCCGAGTCTCAAGGAGGAGTTCCCGTTCTTTCGCGAATTCTGGATCGAGACGCCGGACGCCGTGGCGGAGCACGTGGTCATCTACGCCCTGCTCGACAGTGAATCGGCGACCGGCGCCTTCCGCTTCGACCTCACTCCAGGTCAGGAAAGCGTGATCGAGACGAACGTGTCGCTGTTCGCGCGCAAGGCGATGCCGTCGCTCGGGCTTGCGCCGCTGACGTCGATGTATTTCGTCGGCAAGGCCGATCGCCGCTTCCACGACGACTTCCGCGGCGAATTGCATGATTCCGACGGCCTGCTCATGCACACCGGCGCTGGCGAGTGGATCTGGCGGCCGCTCAGCAATCCGGCGGCGCCAAGCCTGTCAGCCTTCCTCGACGCCAGCCCCCGCGGCTACGGGCTCCTCCAGCGCGACCGGAACTTCAGCGACTACGAGGATCTCGATCTCGCCTACGAGCTGAGGCCGAGCTACTGGGTCGAGCCGCATGAAGGCTGGGGCGAGGGCAGGGTGGAGCTCATCGAGCTGCCGACCAGCGACGAGACCAACGACAACATCGTTGTCTCCTGGGCGCCGAAGGACGGGCTCGACGCCGGCAAGTCGCTCGCCTACGGCTATCGCATCACCGCGATGGCGATGGATCAGAGCCTGACGCCGGGCGGGCGCACGGTCGGGACGTTTCGCGTCTCGCCGCACGCTTTGGGCGCGCCGGATCCCCCGCCGCCGCCCGGCGCGACGCGCTTCCTCATCGATTTTTCCGGCGGCGACTTGTCCTACTATATGAGCGACCCGACGATGGTCGACACGGTCGCCACGGCGTCCGCCGGCCGTGTCGTGCGCACCTTCCTGATCCCCAACACCCATATCCGCGGCTTTCGCGCCGGCGTCGACGTCGCGGTCGACCCGGGCCAGAGCACGGACCTGCGCGTCTTCCTGCGCGCGGGCGCCAAAGCGCTGACCGAGACCTGGACTTTCCCCTGGCGCGCGTGAGGGCGCCTCGCTCGCCTATTTCACCGGCCGCGAGCGCGGAAGGATATCCAAATCCAGCGGTAGGATAACCAAGCCGGGCGGAACGAAATCAAAGGGAAAACCGGAAGGAAATCCAAGAAAAACGGAAGCGAATCCAAATCCCTCCTGCTTGCAAAAACCCATTGCTTTCAAAATGTTACGCGTAGCGGCCGTGCCATCTGCTCCTGCTCGTCAAGCCGCCGTCATCCGGGCCGGCCATGATCAGGAACCCTACCACGGTTTCTGACTTTTGTAAATTGATTTGTTCGGCCAAGGTAAAACAGAAGTCCTGGGCCGCCGCCCCAGCGGGATCGGCGCGGCTGCCGAGGCGCGCGCGGCGAAAGCGCGAATGAGCCAGGCCGCGATATTCGCCCGCGTCCAGCCGCCCGTGCCGCGGCTTCCACCCGATCGAGCCGCCGAGCGATCCGTGCTCGCGGGCCTCGGCGCAGAGACTGACGGGGCGAAGAATTGGCTGGTCCGCCCTCGGGGCCCTGCGGCGGGTTTGCAGGGCGCGGACCCGCCGCAGGAACGTTCAGCAGGACGACGCGCAAGCGTTATTTCACCCCCCAGATCTTCTTGTAGACGTTGCGATAGCCGTTGTCGGGGTCGAACACGTTCTTCGGTCCGCCGTCGTAGGCGATGTTGTCGACCGTCACGAGGTGGATGCCGGAGACATAGCCGGACCACGGCTGTTTGTTCAAAGCCCGGTTGAGCTCGTCGATAAGCTGCCATCCCTGCTCATGCAGCGGCTCCGGCACCGTGGCCATCTGGAATTGCTTGGCCCGAATCCGCGCGAACGCCAACTCCGATCCGTCGCCCGCTGAGATATTGTGCGGCGCGTCGGTTCCGCTCTTGCCCGCGCTCGCCAGCGACGGCCCCATGAAGTCATAATAGAGGTCGTTCACGGCCAGCGAGTAGGTCCACTTGTCGCCGAAGCGCTGCAAGAGGGAAGTGGTCAGCTGCGGCATCCGGAGCGAAGCCTCGGTCATCGGCAAATCTTCCAGACTGAGCACCTTGCAGCCGCCGCACTTCTCGATCTCGGCCGCCATCATCTTCGCCTTGCCGATCGCCATCGCGTAATTCGAATCGCCGAAGATCACGACGCCGGCCTTGCCGCCGGAATCGACGATGGCGAGATCGGCCGCGGTGTTGGCGACATCGAGGATGCGGGTGTTGACGTTGGCGAACATTCCCGTCGCCGGATCCGGGCCCGGTTCGATCGTCGCGTGCCAGCCGACGAAGGGAATGCCGGCGGCCTTGACGTTGGCCAGCGCGGCGTTCTGTTCGATCGCGTCGAATCCAGAAACGACGATGCCGTCCGGCTTGAGGGCGATCGCCTGATTGAGGGCCGCGGTGCGGGTCGAAACCTGGCCCTGGCCGTCAATGACCTGAAGCTTCCAGCCGATCGCCCCGGTCGCCTCCTTGACCCCGTCGGCGACGCCGGACGTGCCGCCGTTCCTCAAGTCGCCGGCGACATAGACAATCAACTTGTTGGGCTCCGCAGTCGGACCGGTGGTCGGACCGTCCCACGCGCCCGCCCGCTGGGTCGCCGCGGCGACCCTCGCCTTGGCCGCGGCCAGGATGTCGTCGGCCCGGGCCCCGGTCGCGGCGGCGAGCGCCATGACGGCGGTCGCTGCAAATAGGGATGCTCTTTTCATGTCACGTTTCCTCCTTGGGTTTCCCGCAGCGTCATCGCGTCGCGGGGGGTTGCGGGTTGTGAGAAGTATTGCGCGCTCGCGCGCCTTCGTTGGGTGTAGCCGGCGATGGCGATCGCGACGATCAGGGTCGCGCCATTGAAGAACGGCTCGACCCAGAACTCGCCGCCGAGCTGCTGGATGCCGGAGATGCCGATCGCCAGGACGGCCACGCCGACGAGGGTTCCCCAGACATTGAAGCGCCCGGGCTTGATTGTCGTCGATCCGAGGAAGACGCCGACGAGCGCAGGCAACAGGAACTCGAGGCCGACGCTCGCCTGGCCGACCCGCAGCCGGGAGGCGAGAACGATCCCGGCGGCGGCGGTCAACGCGCCCGACGCGACGAAGGCGAGAACGGTGTAGCGACGAACCGGGATGCCGTTGAGTTCGGCCGCCTTCGGATTTGCCCCGATCGCGTAGAGATAGCGGCCGATCGGCAGGTATTCGAGGATGAACCAGAGCACAAAGGCTATGAAGAGGACGTAGAATCCGGTTATCGGCAGGCCGAGCAACCGGGCGCCGCTGATCGAGAGGAATCCGTCGGGCAGTGCCCCCATGATCTGGTGCCCCTGCGAGTGCCACATGGCGATCGCATAAAGCACCGTGCCGGTGCCGAGCGTGGCGATGAAGCTGTCGATCTGGGCGATTTCGACGAGGAGGCCGTTGAACAATCCGACCGCCGCGCCGAGGCAAAGGACAGCGAGAACGGCGAGAGGCCAGGGAACGAAGTACCATTCCTGCAGGCTGATCACCAGCATGTGCCAAAGCACGATTCCGTAGCCGATCGTGAGGTCGATCTTGCCGGTGACCATAGGGATCATCGCCGCAAGCGACAGAATGGCGATGACCGCCTTGTCGGAAATGATCGACCGGGCGTTGAGCACGGTCGGGAACGTGTTGGGCAGAAGCACCGAAAAGCATACGGCGAGCAGGACGGTCAGGACCACCAGCCCGTAGACCGGCAGGAGACGAACGATCCGACCGGCGAGCGTTAGCCGCCTCAGCTCCGACCGGGTCGGCTCGAGGGCGTTTGACTTGACGGAGTTTATCGCCACGCCGTGATTCCTCCTGTCAGGCCGCTTCCGATCCCGAGGCGGCCATGATCACGGCTTCAGTCGTGAGCGCGTCGCCGGTGAGCTCGGCGACGATGCGGCCGCGATTGAACACCAGCGCTCGGTGACAGATCTGGGCGACTTCCTCGAAGTCGGTCGACACGACGATCACTGCGAGACCATTGTCAAGCGCGCGGGCGATCAGGCCGTAGATTTCCGCCTTGGCGCCGACGTCGACGCCTGCGGTCGGATCTTCGGCCACGAGCAGCCGCCGCTCGGTCGCGAGCCAGCGTCCGACCACCACCTTCTGCTGGTTGCCGCCGGAGAGGCCTTCGATGGGGAGGGCGGGATCGTTCGGCCTGATATCGAGCTGGGCGCCGAGACCAATCGCCTTTTGGGCCTCGGCGCCCGGCGATAGAGGCGAGAACGGGCTGCGTCCGAGCGCCCCGGGATTGAGAAAGAGGTTCTCGCGGACGCTCAGCGACGGCGCGACGGATTCCTCGCCGCGATCGCGGGCCATAAGACCTATCCCTTGGCTCAGCGCCGCATAGGGAGAGGGCAGGTCGAGCGTCTCGCCGTCGAGGGCGATTGCGCCCTGATGCTCCGCCGCGCCGAACAGGGCGCGCCCGATGCTCTCTTGTCCCGCGCCGCGCAGTCCGACGAGCCCGAGCAGTTCGCCCCTGCGCGCCTCGAAGTCGACCGGTCCGGCCTGAGTCGTCTTGAGGCCGGAGACCGCGACACGAACCGGTCCCGGTTCACGATGGCCCTTATGGAATGCGTCGAAGGTCGAGCGGCCGACGATCATCTCGACGAGACGCGCAGGCGTCGTCAGCGCGATCTCTTCCTCGCCGACGAGGTGGCCGTCGCGAAGCACGACGACGCGGTCAGCGACGCGGAAGACCTCGTCGAGACGATGCGAGACATAGATCATGCCCACGCCGCGGGCCTTGAGCGAGCGCATCGCGGCGAACAGCCGCTCGACCTCGTCGGCCGGCAGGCTCGCGGTGGGCTCATCGAGCACCAGGAAGTCGCAGTCGACGGCCAGCGCGCGAGCGATGGCGACCAGCGATTTCTCGGTCCGGCTGAGCGACTGGATGCGAGTGTCCGGATCGATGTCGCAGCCGACCAGGCTCAAAGCGTCGCGCGCCGCTTTCGCCGATCGCGCCCAGTCGATGACGCCCGCCCGGCCGAAGAAGGAGGAGCGCGCAAAGCCCCGCGCCAATCCAACATTTTCGGCCACGGTCATCCATTCGATGAGGCCCAGATCCTGATGGATGAAGGATACCGTGTGACGGCTGTCGCGGCGGCCGGGATGATAGGGCGCGCCGTCGATCGCGACGGCGCCGGAGTCGGGTTTGTGAATGCCGCTGAGAATCTTGATCAGGGTCGATTTGCCGGCGCCGTTCTCTCCCAAGAGCGCGACGATCTCGCCGCGCCGCACCTCGAAGCTCACACCCTTCAAGGCCTGCGTTCCGCCGAACGACTTGGCGATGCCGTCGAACCGAAGCGAGCCGCTCCCGCTCATCGGCGCCCCTCGGCGAGGATGAGATCGGCCGCCGAGCGGCTCTCGACGAGATCGATGTGGCGCTTCATCGCGAGCTCCGCCGCCGCGGGATCTCCGGTCGCAACGGCGCTGAGGATCATCCGGTGTTCGGCAAGGGCCGGCGCAGAATCGTACAGCCCCTGTTCCGCCGACTGCCGGACGCGATAGAGCTGGGCGCGCAGCGCGTCGGCCATCACGCGGATGAATTGGTTGTGGGTGTGATTGAATATGACCTGATGGAAGCGCAGGTCGGCCTCGAGGACCCGCCACTCGATCTCGGCCCGCTCTGCCCGGTCCGCCGGCTTCGCCGCATTCAGCGTCTCGACCGCCGCGTTCTGCGCTTCGAGCGCCGCGGCGAGATCCGAGCGGAAGGCGCCGCCGCCGTTCCGGCAGGCATGCCCGATGGCGCCGATCTCGATCAGCCGGCGCGCGTCCATGAGCTCCTTGAGTTGCTCCGAGGTCAGCGGTGGGGCGATCCTGTAGCCCTTGCGCGCTTCGTGAGCGATCAGTCCGGAGGCCGCGAGACGCGCAAGCGCCTCGCGCACCGGGGTGGGCGAAACCGCGAGCGCCTTGGAGAGGACGCCGATGCGCAGCGCGGCGCCGCGACGCAGGCTGCCCTGGGCCAGCATCTGGAGGATGGCCCGATAGACGCGCTCGCTCAACACCTGCGACTGCGCCAGAACCGGAAGGTCCGGCAGATCCTCGCTTTTCGATCGCAAGGCGTTGGAAACGCGTTCGGGGGCTGAAAGACTGCTCAACGGCCGCGACCGGGAACGATGGTTCGCGCTGCGCCCATTCCGTCCGCCAGCGTTGCGCCGGCGCGCCATGAAGACGAATTGGGCCGCGCCGCGCGCCCGCGCCTCTCCTTATGCTCCACCGGCCTCATCCTCCCAGGCAAGAAATATCGAATATATTTGATATTTGTCAACGGCGACAGGTCATCAGGGCGCGGCGGATGCAGCACAAACCAAATCGAACAGCGAGTTCTATCGTCCGCGTGCCGAGTGCCGATCAGGCCGGCTGGCGCGTGAGCGTCAATGCAAACCCCGCGCCCGCGCCGCCTGCGTAGACGCGTCGCCGCCGCCTCGGCTACACCGGCTCGGGCGTGCGCAGGCGGTTAACGCCGAGCGTCTTCATGACGAAGCGCTCATAGCCGGGCTCGCTCGAACCGTTGCGGACCTTGCGCAGGAAATATCGCTCGAACGCAACCTTGGCCATGTGCACCCAATAGCCCTGGCTCGACCAGTTGACGTTGCGCGGCGGAATCTGCGGCAGCGCCACGAAGGCGACGCCGCTGTCGCCGAAATCGGCAAGGCACACCGCGTTCCAGGTCGCAAGATGGGAGGGCTCCTTTCCTCTCGCGAGCTCGGCGATATTGTGGGCGGTCGCCGTCACCATCGATTCGATCATGAAGCCGGTCTTCGGCACCCCGACCGGAACCGGAGTCGGTTCAAACGGCGGGATCGCGACGCAGACGCCGATCGCGAAGATGTTCTTGAATTGCGGGTTGCGCTGATGCTTGTCGATGAGGACGAAACCGCGCGGATTGGCGAGCCCGGCGATCCACTTGCCGTCTTCGCCCTTCAGGCAGTCAACCCCGCGGAAGGGCGGAATGAACATCGAATATTTCGACGGCAGCTTGTGCGCCTTCCTGACCGACCCGTCGTCGTTGACCTCCGTGACCTCGACCGCGTCGGGCGCGATGCGGTCGACCTTGGCGTTGGTGATCCATTTGATGTCCCGGTCGCGCAGAATCGATTCGAGCATGCCCTTGGTGTCGCCGACTCCGCCCAAGCCGAGGTGGCCGATATAGGGTTCCGAGGTGACGAAGGTGATCGGCGCACGATCGCGGATCTTCCTGCGCCGAAGGTCCGTGGCCGCGGTGAGCGCGTATTCGTAGGCCGGCCCAAAGCATGAGGCGCCCTGCGTAGCGCCGACCACCATCGGGCCGGGATTCTGGCAAAACTCCTCCCAGCGGCGCGCCGCGACAGCGGCGTCGTCCGTCTGGCAGATCGAGCGCGAGTTCGCCTGCGGGCCGAGGCCTTCGACCTCGTCGAATGCGAGCTTCGGGCCAGTGGCGATGACGAGATAATCGTAGGCGATCGTCCGGCCGTCGCCGAGCTCGACTTCGTTCTTCGCCGGATCGATCCGCTTGGCCCCCGCGGCATGGAAGCCGATCCCCATCCGCGCGAACACCGGCGGCAGATGGACCTTGACGTCCTCGGCCTTGCGCCAGTTCACCGCCACCCACGGGTTCGACGGAACGAATTGAAACCACTCCAATTCCGCGACCACGTCGATCTGCGCCGCGCCGCCCAGACGCTCGCGCAGCTCAAACGCCATCGGCGCGCCGCCAATCCCGGCGCCTATTACGACCACTCGCGGCATCTCAATTCCTCCTGCCTTGCGCTTCAACAACGATACGATCCGCGTCCCTTCGCGATGATCTGGGTCAAAGAGCGTTGGTCTACGGCCGCTTATGAGAACGCCTGACCCGCCTTGACGCCGAGGCCTTTGAACACGAGCGCGGCCGGGCAGAACCCGGTGAACGAGGCCTGGATCAGGTTCAGTCCGACGAACGCCGTCAGCACCAGCCAATATGGGCTGAAAAGCTGGGCGAGCGTCAGGCTCACGAGAATGACAAGGCCCGCGAAGGCCATGACCAAGCGATCGAGCGTCATAGGGTTCTCCTTCTTTCTCCGTTCCGCGGCGGATGCTTCGTCTTCGTTTCGCGCGCCGGGGCGCAATAGAGCTCGTAGAGCAGGCCGATCATCCGGCGCACGGGATCGCTGGCCAGCGAGTAGTGGATCACCTGCGATTCCCGGCGCGTCGCCACGAGCTGGTCCTCCCGGAGCCGCGCCAGATGTTGCGACAGCGCCGACTGGCTCAAGCCGACCGCGCTCTGCAGCGCCGTCACCGAGCGCTCGCCCTTCAGAAGCTCGCACAGAATGACCAGGCGATTGCGGTTGGCGAGCGCCTTTAGCAGCGTCTCCGCGGCTCCCGCCTTTGTTTGCAGCTCCTCTAAATTCATGCTTGCTAATTTAGCAGTCACTAATATATATGTCAAGAGCGAACTCGGGGAATTTTTCGATGCGCAAGAGCCTGATGATTTTAGCCCTGCTTGTGGCGTCGCCTCCCGCGCTCGCCGGGGGAGAATTCGCCGTCCACACGACCGAAGTCGCCGACCGGAAAGCCGTGATCGCGACGGTCGAGCCGGTTCATCAACTGGTCGCGCGGGCGCGCATCGGCGGGACGATCGCATCCCTGGACGTCAAGGAAGGCGATAGCGCCGCGGCAGGGGCGCAGATCGCCGTCGTCGCCGACCCCAAGCTCGTCCTTGAGATGCAAGGCCTCGATTCGCGCATCCAGTCGCTCCAGTCGCAACGCGACAAGGCCAAGGCCGACTTCGACCGCGCAGTCGAGCTCCAGCGTCGCGGGGTGAGCACGCAGGTCCAGGTCGACGCCGCCAGGACGGCCCTCGACGTCGCCGAGCGCACGCTCGCGGCGATGGGCTCCGACCGCGACGTCGTCGCCCAGCGGATGAGCGAAGGCGCCGTGCTCGCGCCGGGGGCAGGCCGCGTGCTGCGGGTCCCGGTGTCCGAAGGCTCGGTGGTGCTGCCTGGCGAAACGATCGCGACCCTGGCCGAGGACCGCTACATTCTGCGCCTGCAATTGCCGGAGCGGCACGCCCGGTTCATGCGCGCGGGCGATGCGGTGCAGATCGGCGCGCGCGGCCTCGAGGACGAGGGCGCCAAGCGCGAGGGGCGCGTGCGCCTCGTCTATCCCGAAATCGAGGGCGGCCGGGTCATCGCCGACGTCGAAGTGCCCGGGCTCGGCGACTATTTCGTCGGCGAACGCACCCGCGTCTACGTCAATACCGGCATGCGGCGCGCAATCATCGTTCCGCGCGCCTATGTCTATCGCCGCGCCGGCGTCGATTACGCCAAGCTCGCCGACGGATCGGAGGTCGTGGTGCAGCTCGGCGCGGCGCAGGAATCGAATGTCGAGATTCTTGCGGGCCTGAAGGATGGCGACGAGCTGGTGTCGCCATGAAGCTCGGGCTTTCGGGTGTCCTCACCCGCGGGTTCATCAATTCGCCGCTGACCCCGCTTCTCTTGATCGCCGCGATCGTCGCGGGCCTCATCGCCGTCGCCTCGCTGCCACGCGAGGAGGAGCCGCAGATCAGCGTGCCGATGGTCGACATCATCGTCGAGGCCAACGGCTACAAGGCCGACCAGGCGGTCGAGCTCGTCACACGGCCGCTCGAGGACATCGTCAAGGGCATCGACGGCGTCGAGCACGTCTATTCGCAGACCGAGGACGACCGCGTCGTGGTCACGGCCCGTTTCCTCGTCGGAACCGATCAGGATACGGCAACCTTACGCGTTCATGAGAAGATCCGCGCGAATATCGCGGACCTGCCGAAGGGCATACCGGAGCCGCTGATCATCGGCCGAGGCGTCAACGACGTCGCGATTGTCGATCTGACGCTCTCGGCGTCCCCGGGCAAGGCCGGGCAGTGGTCGGACAATGGTCTCTTTCAGGTCGCCGAAGAACTTCGGCATGAGCTCGTGAAAGTGGACAACGTCGGCGGCGCTTATATCGTCGGCGGCAGCCCGAACCAGATTCGCGTCGAGCCCGATCCCGAGCGGCTGGCGGTCTATGGCGTGACGCTCAATCAGCTGATCGACAAGCTGACCAACGCCAACCGCTCCTTCCTTGTCGGCGCGTTCCGCGACGGCGGCAAGTCGCTGCCCGTTCTCGCCGGCCAGACCCTGCAGGGCGTGCCCGACATCGGCCTGCTCCTGCTCACGACCCGCGACGGCCGGCCGGTCTCTGTCAAGGACGTCGCGGACGTCGTCGTCGCGCGGCCGAGCCCGAGCATCGCGCCTGGACGATGACCCGCCTCGCCGATGGCGAGCTCGAGCGGCGTCCCGCCGTCACCCTCGCCGTCGCCAAGCGCAAGGGCGCAAACGCGGTCCTGGTCGCCGACGACGTCCTGCGGCGCCTCGAAATCGTCAAGGGCCGCGTCGTCCCGAGCGGGATCGAGATCAGCGTCACGCGCAATTACGGAGCGACCGCGACCGAGAAGGCGAACGAGCTCCTCTTTCATCTTGGGCTGGCGACGCTGTCCATCGTCGTCCTGATCACGCTGGCGATCGGCTGGCGCGAAGGCTTCGTCGTCCTCATCGTCATCCCGACGACGATCCTGCTCACGTTGTTCGCCTCCTGGCTCATGGGCTACACGATCAATCGCGTCAGCCTGTTTGCGCTCATTTTCTCCATCGGCATCCTGGTCGACGACGCCATCGTCGTGGTCGAGAACATCGCCCGCCATTGGGCGATGCGCGACGGGCGCGGCCTCGCCGAAGCCGCGGTCGATGCGGTGGCGGAAGTCGGCAATCCGACGATCGTCGCGACGCTGACGATCATCGCCGCGTTCCTGCCGATGATGTTCGTGAGCGGCATGATGGGGCCCTACATGAGCCCGATCCCCGCCAACGCCTCGATCGCGATGCTGTTCTCGTTCTTCATCGCGGTGACGGTCACGCCCTGGCTGCTTCTGCGCTTCGCGCGCCGGCGCGTCGACGCCAAGGAGGCTCAGCCGGGCGGCCATCACGACATCGGCGCCGTGGGGCGCTTCTATGCGCGCATCGCGCGGCCGCTGCTCAAGGGCCGCATCCGGTCGAAGGTGTTCCTCGTCACGGTCGGGATCGCAACCGCAGCGGCCTGTTCGCTGTTCGCGACCAAGGACGTTCGCGTCAAGCTTCTGCCGTTCGACAACAAGTCGGAGATCCAGGTGGTCCTCGACCTGCCGCATGGCGCGAGCCTCGAGGACACAGATCGGGCGTTGAAGGCCGCCGCCGACCGGCTCAAGAATCTGCCCGAGCTCGTATCCATCCAGGCTTATGCGGGGACGGCGGCGCCGTTCAACTTCAACGGCCTCGTGCGCCACTACTATCTGCGCGCGGGTCCGAACCAGGGCGATCTTTCGATCAATCTTGTCGCCAAAGGCGAGCGCGCGCGCGCGAGCCATGCGATCGCGCTCGACGTCCGGCGGCGGCTCGCCGATCTCGCGCTGCCCGCCGGCTCGACGCTCAAGGTGGTCGAGGTTCCGCCGGGACCGCCGGTGCTGGCGACGCTATTGGCCGAAATCTATGGACCGGACGCGGAAAGCCGCCGCGCGCTCGCCTCGAAAGTGCGCAAGGCGTTCGAATCGGTGGATTTTATCGCCGACGTCGACGACAGCTTCGGCAAGCCGTCCGACCGCTTGCGCTTCTCGATCGACCAGGAGGCGCTCGAATTCCATGGCGTCGAGGAGCAAGCGGTCTACGACACGATCGGGGCCATCGTCGGCGGGGTGAAGGTCGGCTATTCGCAGCGTGGCGAAGGCCTGAAGCCGATCGACATCAGCGTCATGCTGCCCAGGCGCGCGCTCACGCTCGACGAGCGCCTCCTGTCGACCCCGTTGCCCGCCGGCGGCACGGTCCGGCAGGGAACGAACGTTGAGCTCGGCGACGTCGTGAAGGTCAAGCGGGAGCGCGCCTCCTATCCGATCTTCCGCCATAACGGACGCTTCGCCGAGATGGTGTCGGCCGAGGTCGCTGGGCGTTTCGAGGCCCCGGTCTACGGCATGCTGGCGGTTCAGGACGCGATCGCCAAGGCGGATTGGGGCGCGGCCGGGCCGCCCGAGATCAAGTTTCACGGCCAGCCGGTCGACAACTCGAGGCCGACCCTGCTTTGGGACGGCGAGTGGGAAGTCACTTATGTGACCTTCCGCGACATGGGCGCGGCCTTCGTGGTGGCGATCCTCGGCATCTACCTCTTGGTCGTGGCGCAGTTTGGATCGTTCGTGCTGCCGCTCGTCATTCTCGTGCCCGTGCCGTTGACCTTGATCGGGATCGTGCTCGGACACTGGCTCCTCGGCGCCGCATTCACCGCGACGTCGATGATCGGTTTCATCGCGCTCGCGGGCATTATCGTCCGCAATTCGATCCTCTTGGTCGATTTCATCCGCCGGCGGCGCGCGGACGGCAAGGTTGCGTTGAGGGACGCGCTGATCGAAGCCGGCGCGACGCGGTTCAAGCCGATCGTGCTCACCGCCGCGGCGGCGATGATCGGCGCGGCCTTCATCCTCACCGATCCGATCTTCCAGGGGCTGGCGATCTCGCTCGTATTCGGCCTCGCGTCGTCGACCGCGCTCACCGTGCTCGTCATTCCGGCGATCTATGTCTGGCTCAGAGATGACGGCCGGCCCGCCACCACGGCCTCAAAGAGCGGCCTTGGGGGACTTTAGCCGTCTCTCTACCAGGACGCTGTCGCATCCGCTAGGAGCCTGTCTGCTTAATCCCGGCGAGCTGGGATTTGAACCGCTCAAGCCAGTCGGAGAGCCGGATGCAGCAAATTCGCGCATCCGGTTTGATGTAAGGGTGGAAGCTTTGCGGCCATCGTTCGTTGCACCGTTTCCGAGGTGGCGAAGCTCAGCCGGTTGCGAGTGCGGCAAGGGACGGGGTCCGCCCCTGGGCGAGCTTCAAGATATTGTGGGCGAGGCAGACGAGGCCCCACTCGTTGGCGACCTTCTCGACGCCGCGCAAGAGAAACTGACGGAAGCCGCGCGCCTGCTTGATCTGTCCGAACACCGGCTCGGGCAGCTGCTTTCTTAAGCGGTAGGGGCTGGAGTGCCCGCCGGCCTTGATTCTTTCGCGCATGGCGGCGACGCGGGCGCCGCCGCCTTCTCCTTCCCCGGCGTGCTTGGCCCGCCCCGGCGCGATATAGGCGTCGATCTCGCGTTCCTCCATCGCCGCAAGGTTGGCGTCGGAGCAATAGCCCGCGTCCGCCGACAGTTGCGTCGGCTTCTTGCCCAGATTGGCTTCGATGGCGTCGGCGATCGGCGCCAATTGATGTTGATCGCTCTGCTTCGCGTCGAGGCCGTGGGCGACGATCACCTGCGCCGTCGCGTCGACCGCCGCCTGCGCATTGTAGCCCTGGATGAAGCCGTCCTTGGTTTTCATGATGCGGCTTTCGGGATCGGTGAAGTTCTTCTGCGCTTTGGGGTCAGGCTCTTCGGATGGCGGGGCGGCGGGCTTGCCCGGTTTCTTGCGGCCCTCGGCTTGTCGCCGCTCCTCGGCCTCGGCCTGCGCTTTGGCCTTGGCCGCCGCGGCCGCTTTCGCCTCGGCCTCCAATTCGGCCTTCGCCGCCCGGATCTTCTCGGCGCGCTTCTTCTTGTCGGCAACCCATTTGGGCAGCTCCTCGCCGCTCTTGTCGCGGCCGAAGGCTCTGTCTTCCTCGGCGTCCGCAGCCTCGGCTGCGCTCAGCCACCGATCGACCTCGGCCTCGAGCTCCGCCGCACGCTTCTCCATGCGCTCGTAGCTCATCGCCTTGTGCTTGGAGGCGTTCGCCTTGATCTTCGTCCCGTCGAGCGCGACATGGCCGAGCTTCACAAATCCCGCCTGTTCGCACAGCTTGAGAACTTGCCCGAACAGTCCCGCAAGCGCCTTCAAGTGCCGCTTGCGGAAGTCGGAGACGGTGCGAAAATCCGGCGGATCGAGCCCGACAATGCTCATGAAGTCGACCCGTTCGCGCGTCGCCTTGGCGATCCGGCGCGACGAGTAGACGCCGTGACAATAGCCGTACAGCAACAGCGCCGTCATCATCGCCGGGTCAAACGGCGGCTGCCCGCGCTCGCTCGCATACCCGGATTCGATCTCACCAAGGTCGAGATGCTCGAGCACAAGCGCCAAAATGAAGCGAGCCAGATGGTCCTCGCCGACAAAGTCCTGCACGCTCGGCGGCAACAACAGCGGCTGATCGATCGTCCAGGGCCGGAAGGTCTTGCTCATAAGCAAGCAGAATCCGATCTCGCGCAAACGCCGCCACCAAAATCCGCCATTTCTCGGACAGGCTCCTAGAAGCTTCCGGCGCCGGGCTTCATGAGGGAGACGCGGGTGGGGCTTCTGTTCAAAGACGACTTGCTTGACGAATTCGGCTCGTGGCCGATCGCCTATATCCCCTACGGCGGAGCCGATTTCGGCGAGATCGCGGCAGTCGCAAAGGCGGTTGGCGAGGGCGACTCGGCCCGCTTCCATCAAGCGTGGGCCGCCGCGGGCGACCGCTTCGCCGCCGATGCCGACGCCGCCGAGCGGCGCGGCTCGATGGTCGCCGCCCGCGAACTTTTCCTGCGGGCGAGCGTCTTCTATTCGACCAGCTTGCGGCCGCTGTTCGGAGCGCCGGCCGATCCGCGTCTCCTCGCCGCCTATCGAAAGGAGGTCGACGCCCTGGACAAAGGGTTGCGGCTGTTCGATCCGCCGATCCTGCCGCAGCGGATTCCATTCGAGGGCGCGGCCATGCCGGCGTATTTCGTTCCGGCGGCGGGATATGCCGCGGCAACGCGGCCGACGATCATTTTCACGAACGGCTATGACGGAACGATCGCCGACATGCTCTTCGCTTCCGCCCTGGCCGCCCGCGCGCGCGGGTATCACAGCCTTCTGTTCGACGGCCCGGGCCAGGGAGGGATGCTGTTCGAGCACGGAATTCCCCTCCGGCCGGATTGGGAGACGGTTGTCGGGGCGGTTGTCGACTTCGCGCTAAGCCTGCCTCAAGTCAATTCGAAGAAAATCGTTTTGAGCGGCTGGAGCCTCGGAGGCTATCTTGCGCCAAGGGCGGCCTCCGGCGAGCCGCGCCTGGCCGCCTGCATCGCCGATCCGGGACAATGGGCGATCGCCGATTCGTTTCGTCAGGTCGCGATGATGATGGGCGCCTCGGCTGCGGCGGCGGCCAATCTCGGCACGATCGACGATGCTCTCTTGCAGAAGTTCAGCGCCATGATCGCCGCCAACAAGAGCCTGCGGTGGAAGATCGTCCAGCGCGGCTTCTGGGCCAACGGCCAGGCCAATCTTCGCGACTATCTTCGCGAGATCGAGCGCTTCACCCTCGATGGCCGGGTCGAGGCGATCCGTTGTCCGATGCTGTTGACGGCGGCCGAGAATGATCCGCTGGCCAAGGGCGCGCAGCGGCTCCACGACGCGCTGAAACGCCAAAAGAAGATTGCCCATTTCACGGCGGCCGAAGGCGCAGGCGGTCATTGCGAAATGATGAACCGGTCGCTGCTCAATCGGACCGCGCTCGACTGGCTCGACGAAACGCTCGGCTGACGGGTTTGTCGTCGCTCGGCTCGCGCCTGAATCGGGCGGGCGCGGGGGACAGATCAGGCGCCTCGTTCCCCCCTCGACTGATCCCGCTCGCGCCGCCGATAATCGGTCCGCGCCAAGGAGCAGACAAGGCAAAGAACAGATTATTACATAAACTTAATGAAATTGGCGGCCTGTGTTAACTTGCAAGTTCTCGTGGATGGCTTACGTCGATGCGCGCGTTTATATCCAACGCAAAAAGCGATAGGACTTTTTTCTGCAGTGTTAAGTCTTGCTGGCTGTGGGAAAGAAAATGCGCGATTGGTATGTCGGCCAGAAGATCGTCTGCATCAATGCTCAGCCAATCGCTGGCCTTAGAAACCGTTTCGTTGACGAGCATCTTAAAGAAGGCAAAGTCTATAAGATCCGACAAATTCTGGTATTTCAGATTCATTTCCTGGAACAAGCATGACGAAAGACTTGCATTCAGGCTCTCGGGGATCGTTCCTCATCTGATAAACGGAACCGAATACGCCTTCTTTCACGGCAGGTTCAGGCCGCTCGAGCCGGGCGACGAGGACGAAAATGTCGATATTTCGATATTTCTCGAAAGCCTGTGCAAGGTGAACAGCGGGCTCATTCGGTTCCCGGATGAAGAGGCGCCCGAACTCGAGCGGGTCGACGGGGGAGGGTGAGGGCGTAACCGTTGGCTCGGCGGCCTCGATCGCGCCGGTCCTTTCACCGCTAGCGCGACCCACTCACCAGAGGGTGTAGCCGCCGTCGATCGGCAGGATCGCGCCGGTCCCGTAACTCGAGGCGGGAGAGGCGAGAAAGAGGACTGCGGCGGCGATTTCGCTGCTTTCGCCCGGCCGGCCCATCGGCGTCATTTCGAGCCAGACTTTGAACAGTTCCGGCCGCTCGCGCATCTTGACCGTCATTTCGGTCGCGACATAGCCAGGCGCGAGCGCGTTGACCCGGACGCCGCCCTTCGCCCATTCCGCCGCCAGCGCCTTGGTCAGCATGTGAACGGCCCCCTTGCTCGCCATGTACGACGGCGCCGTTTGCGGGCGATTGTTGATGAGGCCCGGCATCGAGCCCAGATTGACGATGCTGCCCTTGCCCTTCTCAAGCATGTGACGGCCATAAGCGCGGCAGCGCCAGAACATCCCGTTGACGTTGACGTCGATGACCGCCCGCCACTCGTCATCGGGCGTGTCGAGAGCCGAATTGAGCCGAGCGCTCCCAGCGCTGTTGACAAGAATGTCGACCTTGCCGTGCTCGCCGACGATCGCGCGTGCGGCCCTAGCCCGCATTTCTCATAGGCCGGGTCGACGGCTGACGTCCTGAGGATAATCAAGTCTCGTCTGTGTGATGGACGAACGTCGCCGTGTCGCCGTTTGCGCGGATCGGGTCGGGTCGGATTGTTTCGGTTCTCCTGTGGTCCTTGGGGTGGATTGCCGCGATTTGTCGGCGTCGCAGCGACGCCTCAGGCGAGGCGGGCGGCGGCGAGGCGCCATTCGTCGGCGTAGGGACAGGCCGTGGCGAGGGCGAATCTGATGCGCCGCGCGCTGATGCGGACGAGGCCGGCGAGCTTGAGGAGCTTGAGCCGGATCGTGCCGCAAGTGGCCTGCGCGAACTGCGTGTGCGCGAGGCCGATGCGCCTGACCGCGCACAGGAGAACATAGGCGAACGAGGCGAGCCAGAGCCTGAGTTGGTTGGCGCGCATGGTCGCTGTCGAGGTCCGATCGGCGAACAGGTCGCCTTGGCATTCCTTGATCCGGTTTTCCATCTCGCCGCGGGCGCAGTAGACTTTCTCGTAGAGAAAGCGGCCGTTCGTTCCGGCCTTGCGCAGCGAGGTGACGATGAAACGCGGGTTGGCCTCGCCCTCGGTCCATTCCGCCTTGCCGATTACCCGACGCCGGCGCGACCAACTGTCGAGGGTCGCGTAGCGAAAGTCCTTGAAGCGGCGGGCGGGCTTGCCGGTCGAGGACGCCTCCGCCTCGGCCTGCAGCAGTTCGACGTAGATTTCATCGACGAGCCGCGCGTTGCGGGCGAGGCCGAAAACGAAGTCGACCCGGTTCTGTTCGCACCAGGCCATCAGCGCCTCGCGGGCGAAACCGGAATCGGCACGCAAGAGAATGCGCGTCCCGGGCCAGCGCGCTCGGATCTGGCCGACGATCCGCGCGATCTCCTCCTTCGCTCCGGCGCTGCCGTCGATGTTCGACGGCCTCAGCTTGGCCGCCAGAAGATGCCGGCCGCAGAACACATAGAGCGGCAGATAGCAGTAGCAATCGTAATAGCCGTGAAAGAACCGGCCTTCCTGATGGCCGTGCAGAGGGTCGTCGGTCGCGTCGAGGTCGAGAATGATCTCTTTGGGCGCCTTTGCGTGCGCCTCGAGGAAGAGGTCGACGAACAGGGCCTCGATCGCCGCCGGATCGTGGCTGATCTTGTGGTAGCGCGTGGCGATTTCGCGCGACAGTTCGAGCCGGTTGAGCGTCGATTTGCCAGCCACGGGCGCGCAGTCGCCGCGCCAAGCCTCGAGCTTGCCGGCCAGCACCGCCATCAGCGGGTCGTGGCGAAGCTCATCGTGATCGTTCAGGTCTTCGTAGCCGAGCGCGATGCCGAACACGCGCTGCCCGACGAGCGTAGCGACCGAGTGCTCGACGAACCTCGGGTCTCGCGCGTCGCGGAAACATCCCGCGAGCCGTCCAACCAGCCCCAGACCCCGATCGGCGTCGCCCAGCAGCAGCCCGCCCGCGTCGGACGTCAGCGCCCCGCCATCGAACTCGGCCACCACAGGCCGTCCTTCGACCCGTCCAAAAACACTTGGTTCTGCGCTACACTCCGTCTGCATCGGGCGGCCTCTCCAAATCGGCGCAAGTCGTTATCGCAAAACAACTTTTGCCTGATTCGGCAGCCCGATGCGCTATAAAATGTGAGAAATGCGGGCTAGCGACCGCCGAAGGATCGGTCACCTCGAGCGCGACCGACGACGCCTCGACGCCGGCCTTCAAAAGCCGGTCAACCGCGTTGGCGAGGACCTTCTGGTCGCGGCTCGCGAGAATCGCTTTCACCCCGCATGCCCCGAGCGCTGCCGCCGCCTCGAAGCCCGATGCCGCGCGAGCCGCCGCTGATGACGGCGACCGGGCCTTTGAGATCGAAGGCGTTCCGGTAGTCCATCCGAGCCTGTTGTCCGTTGCGAGGGGGATATCGGCTCCCGCGCTTCTTCGCCTTCCAACCGCCCATTTTGCCGCTTCCGGCTTGCCGCGCGAGAACTTTCCTGCTAGCGGCTGGCGCGCGCCGCATGGGCTTCCCATATGGCGGTGAACCCCGGGCTTCCGCTGTCGGCCGTTTCGCGCCGGCCCGCCGAAAGGCGGCGATGAGGACTGCGCCAATTCAGGCGCGGGACTTTCCGACCGGCGGGCGCCTGAACGTCAACCCGAACCCAAGCCGGCGCCGCCCGCGATCAGCGGGCTCACTAGGAGAACCAATGGCTTCCACACAATCCCTGGCGCCGACGCGCGAGGATTTCACCGCGCTTCTGAACGAGACCTACGGCGCCGATGAAGCGTTCGAAGGAACGGTCGTCAAGGGCAAGATCGTCGCGATCGAAAAGGACATGGCCGTCATCGACGTCGGCCTCAAGACCGAAGGGCGGGTCGCCCTCAAGGAATTCACCAATCACGGCCGCGATCCGGCGCCCGGCCTCGGCGACGAGGTCGAAGTCTATCTCGAGCGGATCGAGAACGCGCTCGGCGAAGCGGTCATCTCGCGCGACAAGGCGAGGCGCGAGGAGAGCTGGGTCAAGCTCGAGCAGGCGTTCGAGAAGAATGAGAAGGTCGAAGGGGTCATCTTCAACCAGGTCAAGGGCGGCTTCACCGTCGATCTCGACGGGGCGGTCGCGTTCCTGCCGCGCAGCCAGGTCGACATCCGTCCGGTGCGCGACGTTGGGCCGCTGATGAACGTGCCCCAGCCGTTCCAGATCCTCAAGATGGACCGGCGCCGCGGCAATATCGTCGTCTCCCGCCGCACCGTGCTCGAGGAGAGCCGGG
The DNA here is from genome assembly GCA_963765375.1 of uncultured Alphaproteobacteria bacterium. GTDB lineage: Bacteria > Pseudomonadota > Alphaproteobacteria > Rhizobiales > Beijerinckiaceae > Roseiarcus. Next base: position 839,455 of record CAVXVZ010000003.1, read on the forward strand.
CCGAGCAGCGCCACGAGATCGTCGCCAACCTCGCCGAAGGCCAGGTCATCGACGGCACGGTCAAGAACCTCACCGATTATGGCGCTTTCGTCGATCTCGGCGGCATCGACGGCCTCCTGCACGTGACCGACATCGCCTGGCGGCGCGTCAACCATCCAAGCGAGGTCTTGACGATCGGCCAGCAGGTCAAGGTGCGCATCATCAAGATCAACCACGAGACCCACCGCATCTCGCTCGGCATGAAGCAGTTGCAGGAAGACCCGTGGTCGAACCTCGAGACCCGATACAGCGTCGGACAGAAGCTCAAGGGCCGGGTGACCAACATCGCCGACTACGGCGCGTTCGTCGAGCTCGAGCCCGGCATCGAGGGCCTCATCCACGTCTCCGAAATGTCGTGGACCAAGAAGAACGTCCATCCTGGCAAGATCGTGTCCACGAGCCAGGAGGTCGAGGTCCAGGTGCTCGAGGTCGACTCGGCCAAGCGCCGCATTTCGCTCGGCCTCAAGCAGACGCTGCAGAACCCGTGGGAGGCCTTCGCGGAGAAGCACCCGGTCGGTTCGATCGTCGAGGGCGAGGTCAAGAACAAGACCGAGTTCGGCTTGTTTATCGGCCTCGACGGCGACGTCGACGGCATGGTTCATCTCAGCGATCTCGACTGGACGCGTCCGGGCGAGCAGGCGATCGAGGACTATAAGAAGGGCGACAAGGTCCAGGCCAAGGTGCTCGACGTCGACGTCGAAAAGGAGCGCATCGCCATCGGCGTCAAGCAGCTCGCGAACGACCCGTTCTCGGCCAAAAAGGCTGGCGAGGACGGAGCCGAGGGCGACTTGCGCAAGGGCTCGGTCGTGACCTGCGAGGTGGTCGAGGTCAAGGACGGCGGGATCGAGGTGAAGATCGCCGGCACCGACCTCACCGCCTTCATCAAGCGCAACGAATTGGCGCGCGACCGCGGCGATCAGCGCCCCGAGCGCTTCTCGGTCGGCGAGAAGGTCGACGCCCGCATCACCCAGTTCGACCGTCGCGCGCGCAAGATCGCCGTCTCCATCAAGGCGCTCGAAGTCGCCGAGGAGAAGGAAGCGATCGCGCAATACGGCTCGGCAAACTCCGGCGCTTCGCTCGGCGACATCCTCGGCGCTGCGCTCAAGGCGCGCGACAAGAGCGACAAGGCGAAATCGTAAGCGCCGCTCGGCCTCAGCGTCGCCAACCAGAGCCCGCCCGGGAGCGATTCCGGGCGGGCTCTTTGTCGGTCGCTTGCCTTCAGGGTTGCCCGTATCAGCTCGTCACCTGTTCCGAGCGCCCGTAGACCAGCAGCATGAGGATGATCACGCCGCCGTAGATCACCTGCCGCCCGGCCTCCGGCATTTCCATGATCGACAGCACGCTGTTGAGCAGCACGATCAGGATTACGCCCACCAGCGTGCCGAGATAGCGTCCGCGGCCGCCGAGAATGTTGGTGCCGCCGATGACCACCGCGGCAATCGCAGGCAGGAGATAGGCGTCCCCCATGCCCTGGTAGGCTTTCTGCGAATAGCCGGCGAGGAGGACCCCGGCGAGTCCGGAGGTCAACCCGCACAGGGCAAAGCAGATGACAGTGACGCCCTTCGTGTTGACGCCCGCCAGGTAGGCCGCCGCTTCCTTGTTGCCAATGGCGTAGATGGCGCGGCCCAGCACGGTGCGCTGGAGCATGACGGCGATGATCGCGGAGACCGCGAGCCAAACGAACAGCGCATTCGGAATCCCAAAGATATGTTCCGCTGCGAGCGTGCGCATGAGATTGGTCGCCTGGGTGTCGGGCGCGAAACCGCCGGTATAGGCGACCATCAGTCCGCGCATGACGGCGTTGACGCCCAGCGTGAAAATCATCGATGGCACTCGCAGATAAGCGACGCCGAGGCCGTTGAAGGCGCCGACCACGAGCCCCACGGCGAGGCCGATTGGTATGGCCCAAGCGCCGCCAACCGCGGTCGCCATCATCGCGGCGGCGGTCAAGGTCCAGGGAACCGAAAGATCGATCTGCGAGATCAAGATGACGATCATCATTCCGGCGGCGACGATGCCGAGGAACGCCCCGATCTGCAGCTGTTGCAGCAGGTAGTTCGGCGACAGCAGCGGCGCGCTGCCGAATCGCTGCCAGGTGTAAGCCGTGCCGGCGATCAGGATGGCGACGATGAACAGGGCCGCGATGAAGATCGGTCGATCGTCGCGCGAGAGCGTGAGGTTCGCCGGAAACACTGTCACCGGAAGAGCTCCAGCGTGTTCTTGACGCGCAGCACGCGGAGCGCGCCGATGCTCACTGCGGCGAGCAGAATGATCCCTTCGAACAGCGGCTGCAGCAGCGGCGCGATGTCGAAAATGCGGAAGAAGAACGAGATGACCCGCAGGATCATGGCCCCGAAGACCGAGCCGATCGCCCCGCCGCTGCCTCCGAGAAGCGAGGTGCCGCCGATCACGACCGAGGCGATCGAATTCAGCGTATAGGCGCCGGCCTGGGGAATGTCGGCGTTCCCCGAGGACGTCTGGATCGCGAGAAAGAGGCCGCCGCAGCCGGCGAAGAACCCGCCGAGCGTGAAGGCGGCGATCCTCGCTCGATTGACGTCGAGGCCGGACATGTAGGCCGCGCCTTCGGCCGAACCGATCGCATAGATCGTCCGCCCGGTGACGGTGCGGCTGAACGGGACCCAAACCAGAAGCACGATCAGCGCAAGCAGCACGAACGGGGTCGGAATGCCGGCGAACGGCGCGAACCATGGCGCGGCGCCGTCATTGAAGATGTGGACCGTCGAAGCGAAATCGCCAAGCGAGTTGGTGAGGGCCCAGTTCAGATCCTCGTCGATCTTGCCGCCGGGCTGCGGCCGCAGGAAGAGCGCGACGCCGATAAAGATCGCGCCGGTCGCCAGGGTTGCGATAATCGGCTGGATCCGGCCATAGACGACGACCATCCCGTTGACGAAGCCGGCGAAGGCGCCGATCGCGAGGCACATGAGGAGGCCGATCAGGATGCCGGGCACGCCTCCCGGCAGTGTCCCGAGGCCCAGAGTCCATCCGGCGAGGTCGAGAGACAAGGGAGTTCCGTCCGGCGCGCCGCTCAGCAGGTAGCTCGCGAAACAGCCGACCATCGTCATCAGCGCGCCGACCGAGAGATCGAGGCCCGCGGCGAGAACCGGGACAGTCTGCGCCATCGCCACCAGCGCCAGAGTGAAAACCTCGTCGCTGTTCTGGACGAGCACCGCCGAAGAGAAGCCCTTGGGATGAGCCAAGTGATAAAGGAGATAGACCACGCAAAACAGAGAGACTGCGAAGAGGAAAGCGAAGTTTTGCCGGATTCGGATCGCCAGATCGCTAGACATCGGCAGCCTCGCGTCCCACGTTCTCCGCCCGCGCGGCGTCGATGTTGAGCGAACTGGCGACGATGTTGGTCTCGTTCAGTTCGTCGCCCGCCAGTTCGCGGACGATCCGGCCGTCATACATGATGGCGACGCGGTCGCAGCAGCCGATGAGTTCGTCGTAGTCGGTCGAATAGAACAAAATGGCGGCGCCCTGATCGGCGAGCTCGCGCATGAGCCGGTAAAGCTCCTGCTTGGTGCCGACGTCGATGCCGCGCGTGGGATCGTTGAGCAGAATGACGCGAGGCTCGGTCAGGAGCCATTTGGCGATCACGACCTTCTGCTGGTTTCCGCCGGACAGCGTCGACACCGGGTCGGAGGACGATCCGATTTTGATCCTGAGGCGCTTAATTCCGGCCTCGATTGCGTCCATCTCTTTGCCTGGGTCGATGAACGGGCCGAACGTGAGGGCGTTCAGGGACGCGATCGTCAGATTGTCGGCGACCGACATCGGCAGCATCAGCCCTTCCGTCTTCCGGTCCTCGGGAACGAGCGCGACGCCGATGTCGCGCGACTTGGCGTGCGCCGGAGACCCCGGCCGCACCGCCCGCCCGTTGACCGTTATCGCGCCAGTCACGCCGCGCAGCACGCCGAAGAGGGCGAGCAGCAAGGTTTTCTGTCCCTGTCCGTCGAGACCGCCCAGGCCGACGATCTCGCCTGCGCCAACCTCGAGCGAGATGCCCTCAAGACGGTTCTCCCAACCGAGACGCTCAACCTTGAGCGCCGTCGCTGGCCGCGCCCGCTTTGGTTTGGGCGGATACTGGGTCGCGATGTCTCGCCCGATCATCAATTGGACAATCTCCGCCGTCGTGCGGGCGCCCCTGTCGAAGGTCTCGATGTGGCGGCCGTTGCGGAATACTGAGGCGCGGTCGGCCAGCGCTTCGACCTCGTGCATGCGATGCGAGATGTAGAGGATCGCGACGTTCTCCGCCTTCAGTCGCGCCAGGAGCGCGTAAACCTTCTCGACGTCGGCGCTGGTGAGCGCCGAAGTCGCCTCGTCGAGGATCAGAAGCTGCGGCTGCTGGCCGAGCGCCTTGGCGATCTCGACCATCTGGCGGCGCGAAAGCGGCAGGTCGCGCACTCGCAGGAGCGGATTGACGTCCTCGCAGCCGACTTCGGCGAGAAGCGCCTCCGCCCGGCGACGCTGGGCGCGCCCGTCGATCAGGCCGAAGCGTCTCGGCGGCGTTGCGATCGAAATGTTGTCCGCAACCGAGAGGTCCGGCATCGAGGAGAGTTCCTGGAAGATGCAGACCACGCCCGCGGCGGTCGCCGCGGATGGGCTCGCAAATTGGCGAGGGCGCCCGTCGAGCGTTATCGAGCCCGTGTCCGGCTGGACCACGCCGGCGACGATCTTGATGAGGGTCGACTTGCCGGCGCCATTCTCGCCCAGCACGGCGTGAATCTTGCCGCGCCCGCAGCGGAAATCGACGTTCTCGAGCGCGCGCACGCCGCCGTAGCGCTTGGAAACCTGCGAGAGGACAAGAAAGTCGCCCGGGGGCGCATCAGCCATGGCTGGCCTCGACAAGGTGGGCGACAGCCGCCGGCACGGGCGGCGTGAGAATGGCCCGGCTTCTTGGGCCGGGCCAGGACTAGCTTCGCCTTCAGGCGATCACTGGGTCGTGTTCTTCTCGCTTTGCGACATGATTTCCGGCGCCGTGAACGTCACTCCGCACGGCAGGAACTGGTTCGGCGCGAAGAAGTTCGCCTTAAGGTCCGGCCAGTAGTTCTCGCCGGCCTTCAGGGTCTTATAGTCTGCGACCGGGATCGGGATCGAGATGAGCTGCGGCATGACGTTGCCCTGCAGCGCGGAGATCGCCGCTTTCATCGAGATCGCCACCAGGGCGGGCGACTGGCCGTAGGAGAGGCCCTTCAGTCCGTCCTTGTAGTGCTCGGCGATCTGCTTGCGGAACTCGTTCTCGCCCTCGCCGGCGAACGGCACGAACGGATGCTTGGCGTCCATAAGAGCCTGCACCGTGCCGTCGTCGCCGCCCTGGCTGAAGATGCCATCGAAATGCCCGTGCACGGCGAGCGCATCCGCCGTAACCTTTTGCGAGGTGCCCGTGTCCCAGTTTCCAACGACTTCGGTGATGTTGAACTTGTTGGGCGGGGCCTCCATGATCTCACGGAACCCGAGGTGCCGGTCGCGGTCGACCGAGTTTCCGGGCAGGCCGCGCACTTCCAAAATGTCGCCGGAAGTCTTGCCCATTTCATTGAGCAGGAACTTTGCCGACATGCGGCCCATTTCCTTCTGATCCTCGTTGACCATCATCACCTTGTCGGTGTCGAGAATGTTGTCGAACGGGACAATGACGACGTTGTTCTTGTCGGCGAGGCGGATGATGCGGTCGAAGCCGTCAGGCGCGACGGCGATCGTTACGATCGCGTCGTAACCCTGGTTGATGAAGTCCTCCATCGCGCCGAGCTGCGCGGCGACGTCGGTGCCGGTCGAGACGACCTTGAACTCCTTGATGTTTTCCTTGATTCCCGGCTGTTCCGCGAAGGCCTTGGCGGTCTTGACCATCTGAATGCGCCAAGTGTTGCCGACAAAGCCGTTCACGAGTGCGATCTTGTAGGGGCCAGGCTTTTTCGCCCACTGGAAGAACTTGGTCTTGTCCGACCAGGGCTTGAAGCATCCCGGGTTGGCGCCGGGGCCGGAAACGACGTTGGGGCCGGCCCAGGCGACCGACGACATGAAAGCGCCGGCGAGCGCCAAACTGACTACGCGACCGTAACGGTTCATTGTAAATTCCTCCCTTGTGCTCCGTTCTGTGTACGAACGGCATCCTCGTCTGGGTTCAATCCAGCGAGACCTGAGCTAACATGCCAGACTCCGGGCCGCACGGCAAGGCGATCACGTTGGCGTGATCGCCATGCGGTTGCGCCACGAGCGCGGGGGGAGGCGCGGCCAGCCGGCCAAAGTCGGACTGATGCTTCGCGCCTGCGCTTCAGGCCCTTCGCACCGGGGAACTCCAGAGGTACACCAGGCTTGCCATTGCGGCGCCGGGTGTCGATGCATGAGCTTCCTCGATCAGCTGGCGTTCGGACCTGGCGGCGATCGAAAGGCGTGGGCGCGGGGCCTCCTGGCGGGGCTTGCCCTTCTCGCGCTCGCCGGCGGCCTCCTCTATTACACCGTCTCCGGCGACTACGCGTTCCTGCGCGCCTCGATCTTCACCGGGTCCCGGACCGGGGCCTATCACGCCCTTGGGGAGCGGCTCGCGGCGCGCGCGCTCAAGAAGAACGGCCATCTGAAGGTCGTCGCCACGGCGGGATCGGTCGAGAACATCGCCCGCCTCGCCGGCGAAAACGGGCGCTGCGTTCCCGCCTTCGCTTTTGTGCAGGACGGAGTTCCGGTTCCCGCCGACGCCGGTCTTCAGACCCTCGGACGGCTGCCGCAGCCGGAATCGCTCTTTCTGATGGCCCGGCGCGGGCGCGCGATCGTGACCTTCAACGATCTCAAGGGCGATTCGGTCGGGATCGGCCCGGAAGGCTCGGGCACGGCCTATCTCATGCAGCAATTGCTGCAGAATTCAGACCTCAGCGGACTCGATCTCAAACCGTCCAGTCACGACCTCGAAGCGCAGGCGCGACTCGTCCGCGACGGCGAGCTCGACCTCGCCGCCTTCGTGATGAACGAGAACGCCGAGATGGTGCGGACGTTCGTGAACAAATACGACCTCGAGATCGTCGCGCCATCGGACATCGAAGGCCTGGTGGCGCGAGACAAGTCGCTGCGCCTTGGTCGAATCCCGGCGGGCTTCTACGACGTCGCCAAACCGATCCCAGCCGCCGACAAGCTCGTCGCGCAGGTCGACACGCTCGTCATGACCAATGCGTGCGTGCATCGGGCGGAGCGGGTCGCCTTCCTGATGCTGCTCAGCGAGGAGTTCCCCAATTTCGTTCGAGTGAACCCGCCTCCCTCGGCAAAGTCGCAAGACACGGCGCCCCTGGCCGACGAGGCGCGCGAATTCTTCGCCAGCGGCCAGCCCGAGATCGCGGACAAATACTTCCCCTGGCTCGTGAATCTGATGTCGCCGGCCTATTGGATCTATCTGGCGATGGCGGCCACGATCCTCTTGAACGCGGTCGGGGCCTATAGCCGCTTCCGGCTCTGGCGGATCGACGCCAACCGGGGGATTCTGGAGGCCCGGCTCAAGGCGCTCGCCCATCCCGGCCTCGCCGAACAGCCAATCACGGCGCCCGCCGTCCCCGGCCTCACGCGAGAGCAGATCAAGGCGCTCCCTCCCGAAACGGTCATCCAAACGCCCGAGGATCGAAAGGCGGCCGAAGACCTGATGAAGGACTTCGAGGCGCTTCGCCGGCTCTGCGAAGACCAGCTGAAATCGCTCGTCACGCCGATGGGGCGGGAGATGTACTACCGATATCAGGAGTGGCTGATCGACGAATCGAAAGCCACGCTTGCCGTCCTGCTTCGCCAGTCGAAGCCATGAAAGCGTGTCATAAAATCATCTAACCGTTGGCGTAGCAGGGTTCGAGCGCGAGCAGCCGCGGCGCTGCCGACAAAACAAAAAAAGGCGTGGAAGGAAGCGGCTGGCGGAGAGGGTTTGCGCCGGTCAGGGCGGCGGGGCGGCAGGGGAAGATTGCGGATGACGCAGCTTGCTCCCTTCGAAGGCCTCACGCCGGGGGCGGGTCGTCTCGGGCGATTGGGCGTTGCGATTGTCGCAGCCATCCTCGCCGGGCCGCCGGCGCGGGGTTCAGGCTGCGCCCGATGCGGCGCGCCAACGCCGGAGCTGAACAGCGCCCCGTCAGTTCAATCGGGTCCTCGGCAGCCGAAACGTCTGGCCTCGCGCGAAGCCAGACCGAGGCGTTTGACGGGAGAGCTCAAAATCGCAGTCGGTGGATCCTACCTCGTCTGTGTGCGCGCGTGCGATGGCGGCTTCTTTCCCGTCTCCTATATCGGCGACCGCGACTCGCTCGCGAAGATCTGCCAGGCGTTGTGTCCGAACGCCGAGACGCAGCTCTATTCCATGCCGTTCGGCGGCACGATCGAGGACTCCGCTTCGATGTCGGGGTTGCCGTACGCCAGCCTCCCCAACGCCGGCAAATTCGAGCAGGCTGTCGATCAGAATTGCTCCTGCCGGCGCAAGGATCAGAGCTGGGCGGAGGCGCTGGCGGGGATCGAGGCGAGGCTTCAGCGCCACCCGGGCGATATCGTGGTGACGCCGGAAATCTCCGAACAGATGTCGCGGCCGGCGGCGCCGGCGCCGATCAGCGTCGCGAAGGCCCGTGCGACCGACGCGGACGCCCTGGCGCTGGCCCAGAAACCCGAGCCGCAGCCGGTCGTTCTCGACGTCAATGGCGTGGACTCTCACTTGAACGCGGCGACCGCGGCGGTCTCTCGCGAGACGTCAGGCATTGGCGTGGAAGAGACAAGCGGCGCACACTACGGCCTCAGACAAGGCCAGATCGTGGAGCAGAAGGGTCCCGACGGCTCGGTCAAGCGCGTGCGGATCGTCGCGCCGACACTTTACTAGAGGAAGCGCTGTTCCTTGCGCCACCGCTCAGGCGACGGCGGCCACGGGCTGGTTCGCGATCGGGTGAAAGGCGCCCGGGCAGGTCTTGAGCCGCTCGCGCAGGTCGGCGATCAGCCAGCGGCCGGCGCGGCCTGGAGCGCGGCCGCGCTCATGCACGACGTAGATCGGCAGGGCGACTTCCTCCTCTCGATGGGCGATGTTGAGCTTCTTCAGCCGGCCGGCGGCGATGTGGTCGGCGACCATATGGCTCGGCATGTTGCACCAGCCAAAGCCTGCGAGCAGGAAATCGAGCCGGGTGGCTAGGTCGGCGAATCGCCAGAGATGAAGGCTGACGATGCCGCCGACCCAGTTTTGGGTCAGCGCGGTTCGATCGGTGAGCACAAGCTGAACGTGCGGCTCGAGCGCTTCGCGCGTCAGCGGCTCCGGCAGCGCGGCCAGGGGATGGTCGGCCGCAACCACGGGCCACATGAGCACGCGGGTCATGAACTCGTGTACGAGGTCGGACGGACCGGTCGGCGCGACGGTGTAGATCGCGAGCCGGGCGGCGCCGTCGCGCAGGCGCTGCTCGGACCCGCCGAGCGCCTCGGTGAACACGGTCGCCGGCAAGAGCGGAAAGGCGACCCGGAGCGCTTTCAGGCTCTCCATCAGAAGCGGAATCGGGAACATGGAGTCGACCGCGAGCGTAAGTTCCGGCTCGACGTCGTCGGCCATGCTTTGGGCGCGGGCGCGCATGGCCTGAGCCGAAGCGATCAGCGCCCGCGCATCGCCGACCAGCGCCTTGCCCGCATCTGTCAGCCGCGGCGTCTTGCCCGACCGGTCGAACAGGGTGAGCCTCAGCGTCGTCTCGAGCGTTTGAATCGCCTGGCTGATCGCCGACTGGACCCGGCCGATCTTCCGAGCCGCGGCTGAAAAGCTTCCGGCGTCGGCGACGGCGACAAGAACGCGCATCTGGTCAAGCGTGAGCGGATCGATCATGCGCCTTGCTCCTCGATCTATCGGAGAGACTGATCATAACTACCATAATTTTGCCGATTGTCATGATGCATGCTTAGCCCCATGTTGCGGTGCGATAGAGTGTTGCGCATATAAGTAGTGTGAATCGTCAACGCTTCGAAGGGACCTGACCCGTGAGCAAGCCGAAAATCGCGATCATTCTTTCCACCGCCCGCGCCGCTCGCTTTGGCCACAAGGCCGGGCAATGGATCCACGACATCGCCAAAGACCGAAGCGACATGGAGTTCGACCTGGTCGACCTGCGCGACCATCCCCTGCCTTTCTTCGACGAGATCGCCAGCAACGCCTGGGTCCCGACCCAGAATGCGGAAGGCGTGCGCTGGCAGACGAAAGTCGGGCAATACGACGGCTATATTTTCGTCACCGCGGAATACAACCACGGCGTTCCGGCCGTTCTCAAGAACGCGCTCGACTACGCCTATCCCGAGTGGAACAAGAAGCCGGCCGCCTTTGTCGGCTACGGCGCGATCGGCGCGGCGCGCGCGATCGAGCAGCTTAGGCTCATCACTATCGAGTTGCAGATGGCGCCGACGCGGTCGGCGGTTCATCTCGCGGGCGCCGACTTCATGGCCGCGCTCCGCGAGGGCAAGCCGATCTCGGAATTCGCCTACCTGAAGCCGACCGCGGAGGCGCTCCTGGACGAACTGGCCTGGTGGGCGAAGGCGCTGAAGACCGCGCGCGAGGCGACCGCCAAGGGCGCGAAGGTCGCCGCGGAGTGAGCGTCGACCGCTAAGCCCCGCTTGGGTCTTCTGGATCACGACGACGCCGCGCTCGATCGCGGCGATTGCAGACGCGCGCGCTATCGGAAAGGACAATTGAGATGACCGTATCAGTCGACCCAAGAAGCATAGCCCGCCATACGTCGCTCGGAGGGGTGGCGTTGGCCCAGCTGTTCACCGACGCGCGCACTCACAACGCCTTCCTCGACCGCCCGGTCCCTGAAGCGTTGCTGCGCGAGGCGCTCGACCTCGCCAAGATGGGTCCCACGGCCGCGAATTCAGCAGCCGCTGCGCATGGTCTTTCTGCGCTCGAGCGTGGCCAAGGAACGCCTTCGCGCGGCGATGGCTCCGGGCAATGTCGACAAGACGATGGCCGCCCCTGTGGTTGCGATCGCCGGTCACGATCTCGAGTTCCACGAGCATCTGCCGTATCTCACGCCGCAGCGGGACTTCAAGAGCCTGTTTGCGGCCAATCCCGAGCTGGCGGCGCGCAGCGCGGCGCAAAGCGGGACGCTCCAGATCGGCTATTTCATCTTGGCTCTGCGGGCGCTCGGTCTCGACGCCGGCCCGATGGGCGGGTTCGACGCGGCCAAGGTGGAAGCCGAGTTCTTCCCCGATGGGAAGATCAAAGCAAACGTGATCATCAACATTGGCTACGGCGACGACGCGAAGCTTTTCCCGCGAAATCCACGCCTGACCTTCGACCAGATGGCGACGATCCTCTGACGACGCGCGAACCTACCTGGCGGCCGCGATGGTCGGCCATTCTCTCATCACAAGGTGACTCACATGAGCAATGTTCTTCCTCGTTCGATGCCCGCGGCGCTGAATTCGGCGCTTCCCATGCCGGTGCTGCTGTCGGTGCTGCGCATCATGACCGGCCTCCTGTTTCTCGAACACGGAACCGGCAAGCTTCTCGGCTTCCCGGCCGGCCTGCCGTTCATCGACAAGATGCCGGCCGGATTGCTCTACTTCACCGGGACAATGGAGCTCGTCGGCGGGCTGTTGATCACGATCGGCCTCTTCACGCGCCCGGTGGCGTTCATTCTGTCCGGCTTCATGGCCGCCGCCTATTTCATGGCCCATTTCCCGATGAGCTTCTTTCCGGCGCTCAACTTTGGCGAGCCGGCGGTGCTCTATTGCTTCATCTTCCTGTTCCTCGCCGCCGCCGGCCCCGGCCGGTGGGCGATCGACAACCGGTAACCCCGCTCGCCCACGGAACCGTCATCACAAGTCGCCACATGGGCGTCGAAGGACGCCCTTATGGTTGCTACGAGCCGCGAGATTTCATCGAGCGGCATAAATCAAGGGAGGCGTGAATGGCGAAAGTTCTCGTCCTGTACTATTCGAGCTACGGCCATATCGAGACCATGGCCTACGCGGTCGCCGAAGGCGCGCGTGCAGCGGGCGCGACGGTCGATGTGAAGCGCGTGCCGGAGACCGTTCCGGAGGCGATCGCCAAGGCCTCGCATTTCAAGCTCGATCAACCGGCGCCGATCGCGACGCCCACGGAGCTCGCGAACTACGACGCGATCATTGTCGGCGCCCCGACGCGGTTCGGCCGCATGCCTTCGCCGATGGGGAGTTTCTGGGAGCAGGCGGGCGCCTTGTGGATGAGCGGCGCCCTGCACGGGAAGGTTGGCGGCGCCTTTACGTCGAGCGCGACCCAGCATGGCGGGAACGAGACAACCCTGTTCTCGATCATCGCCAATCTCATGCATTTCGGGATGGTTATCGTCGGTCTGCCCTATAGCCATGCCGGCCAAATGAGTCTCGACGAGATCGTCGGCGGAGCGCCCTATGGAGCGACCACGATCGCCGGCGGGCAGGGGCAGCGTCAGCCGAGCAAGATCGAACTCGACGGCGCCCGTTTCCAGGGCGATCTCGTCGCCAAGGTTGCTGCAAAGCTGTCGGCTTAGCAACAGCTGGGGCGGCCAACCGCCGGCCGGACGGTTTCGACAAGTCCCCGCGACGGCCCCCGCGAGCGTCACGACACGATTCGGCGTGTGAGCCTCGCCGGCTCTATTGTTGCGGGCCGCGCAGATCGCCGGGGTTCGCGGCGGCGGGCGCGGCGGTCTTGAACACCCCGAACGACAGGCTGCCAAACAGTCGAGCGAGGACGCCTCTCTCGGATCGCGCCTGCGCCGGCGGAGCGGCGGCTGTCTCCGGCGCCGCCGAAGCAGGCGGGCCGGCGTTGGGGATCGGCATCGGCGGCAGCGGCGCGGTGAGTTCGGCCGCTCGCGCCAGGAGAGCGCTGTCGTCATAGGTCTGCCCGGCCGACGCTTCCGCAAGCGCGAGCGCGCCGGTCGGCGAAGTATCGACCCCGGAGGTGATGACTTTGGGCAGGCCATGGATCGCAACCGGCCCGCCGGCCGGGGGCGCCCGGTTCGGCGCCGGTGGGGGAAGAACGGCGCCCCCGGCTTGGTCGCCGGTCGAGGCCAGGATCAGTTCGGCCGGACGAACCGGCGGCATCGGAGCCCCGGCAAGCGCGGCGAGGAGGTCGAGCTCGGCCGGTCGTCGCGGCGGCAGCGGGCCGAACGACTTGGCTCCAAAGGCGCCATGCGCCTGGACCGGCGAAGCGTCGCTGACGACGTCGGGCTGCTCGAGCGTCGCGACCACTTGCGGTTTGACCGGGGACGCCGGCGCCGGGTCGGCGGCGCTGGCGTAGGCCGGACCGGTCGGCAGGTTGCGCTTGGCCGCCGCGACGGCGTCGGGCCCGGCGACGAGACCTTGCGATTTGGCGGCGGGCGGCGGTTCGGGCGGGCTGGCGTAGGCCGGGCCGGTCGGCAGGTCGCGCTTGGCCTTCGCCACCGCCTCGGGCCCGGCGTCGGCGACCTCGACCTGCGGCTGGCTGGTTCCGCCGCCACGGCCGCTGCGCGCGTTGCCGGCCGTCGTCGTCGCCTCCTGTCCGCCTTCTTCCTCCGCGTCGTCCGCGCCGCCGCCGCGGGAGCCGAACAGCCAGGCGAAGATCCCCCCGCCGCCGCCCGCGACCTGCACCTCGCCGCCGCGGGCTTCGATCTCGGCCCGCGCCTGCTCGTAGCCGGGCATCGGCTGGCCGTCGGCTGGGATGAACACCGTCTTTCCGTCAGGGAAGAGCCGCGTCAGCGCGTCCCGGCTCATCCGCGGCCAGTAGCGCACCGAGCCGCTGTCGATATGCACCCACGGCGTGATGCCGGTTGGGTAAAAGCCGACGCCGCCCGCCTCCATGCGCATGGCGATGTCCCGGATGCGCCCGGTGCCCACGTCGATGAAATGGGCGTCGATCGCCTTGCCTTCCATGTGCTGCGAATGTTCGGCCACCTGTCGCGACCGCCGGCGCAGCATCGCGTTGGTCTGCGGCGATCGGTAGCCGGAGAGAACGTCGATCGGCTGCGTCGAGCCCGATTCGCGGTAGACCTCCCAGATGATGTCGAACAGGTGCGGGTCCATCTTGGTCGGCTCGTTGAGCCGCCAGTCGCGGCAGAACCAGTTCAGCTTGTCGAGGACCGCCTGGTCATAGACGCCGTTGACCATGAACGTGAACGAGCCGGATTCGTTGGTGTGCTGGTCCGACAGGATGATCGTGCGCGTGTCGCCGTTGGCGACCGCCGATTTGGTCGAGTTCGGGACGAGCCAAGCCGCGACGAATGCTGCAGCTACCGCCAGCTGCGCCGCTCCGCCGCGGCCGGCGCTCATGGTCACCTTGAAACCCGCCAACAAACCATCCTTCCCCAACACGGCGCGGCCGGCGGCGAAGCCGGCGGATTGTGCCTTCCCGTACCGTACGCTTACGCTTTGGCCGGCTCTCTCCCGCGAGCCCCTGCGCGACCTGCCGAGCGCGCCTCCCGCTGCGCGCTGTATTCGGACCCTCGCATTGTGACGAAGACGTCACAGCTAGGCAAAAAGCGATTTGTGCAGGCTATAGCCCGATCTTGCGCCCCTTTCAATCTTGACTTGCCTGGGCGAGCATGCCTTCGACCCTCCGAGTCAGCCCGTAGATGTCCGGCCGCTGCTGCCGCTCACCGAATTCGTCCACGAATTCAGTGAAATACTCGATGTGGATGGGCAGCGGACGGGGCAGAAATACGGTCCTTTCCGCGCCGCCGACCTTCGCCTCGATTCGCTCCTCGGTCCAACCGCTCGTTTGGCCGTCGAGCACGAGTGCGGCCAGACTTAGGGGGTCTTCGACACGGATGCAGCCGTGGCTGAAGGCGCGCGCGTCCTCGTCGAACAGATCGCGCGCCGGCGTATCGTGCAGGTAGACCGCATGATCGTTCGGAAACATGAAGGCGATCCGGCCGAGCGCGTTATCGTCGCTCGGTAGCTGGCGCACGGTGAGACGCCCGCCGACCGTCTTCACCTCGTAGCCGCGGCGGGTGAGCGAGCCGAGCTTCGGCATGAGTTCTTTTTTGATGATCGAATTGGGAACCTGCCAGGACGGATTGATGATGACGTAGCGCATGACATTGGAGAAGATCGGCGTCGGCGTTTCCGGTTTGCCGACGATGACACGCGCCTCGTGGACGGCTGCATCGCCCTCCATGACCCTGACCGAGAAGTCGGGGATGTTGACCTCGATCCTCCGCTCGCCCATGTCGCGCGGCTGCCAGCGCCACATCTCCATGTTGGCGAGGATCGCCGCCCGCTCACGGGCGAGCGCGCCGAACGCGAGCGCAGGGTCGGCGGAGGCGGTACGGATGCGCCCGCCGGCCGGCCGTTTTCCCGTTCGGACGGCCTTGCCCGGTTGTGGTCCGGCCCGGAGGTCCGCGGCTGGTTCTGACCCGCCCGGCGCGGGAGCGATGAGCCGCACCCATTCTTCCCTCAGGTCCCGGTAGCCTTTCTGCGGCGGGTTGAAATCGGCGAGCTGACGCGCGGGATCGGACGCCGCGGCGGTCTCGGCGAGGGCTGCGCCCGGATCGGCGAGGCTCAGGGTTGCAAAGATGAGCGGCGAAACGCGCGCAGGCGGGACGCGCGATCCCGTCGCCTGCTCCGCATAGGCCACGACGGCCGCGGCGATCGCCGTCTCGGCCTCGGCGAGCGCGTCGGGAGCGAGGCCGGGGCCGATTGCGCGCGGCAGCGCGAGGCCCGCGAGGTTGAGGCCGTCGTCTCTGGCGCGTTCGAGCTGCGCGAGCACGGCGCGTCCCGCCTGGGTCAAGCCGTCGGCGCCGACCCAAACCGGTTCATAGTCGCGCGCGGCGTAGAAAAACGCGATCGCCGCGCGGGCGGCGCGCCAGTCGCCGGCGCCGAGTGGATTCGGCTGATCGGCGGCGGCGACGAGCCGCTCCGTCGCCGCTTCGAGCGCGCCCTGCATCGGCGTCAGCGGCGGGGCGGCGGGGGGCTCGGAGACGGGCGCGGCGTTCTCCTGTGGGGCCGGTGACGCCGACGGCGCGGTCGCCGGCGCGGCGGCAAAGCCGGTTCCGAGCGTCGGCGGACCTTTCGGCTGATCGGGTCTGTCGCCGGGCTCGGTCGCCGCGAAAGCCGGGACGTCGAGCTTCGGTTCGGCGAACAGGCTGAGGCTCAAGGCGTCGTCCGGCGGCGGGCGCGCGGCGTCGAACGCCGCGATCAAGGGATTGACGTCGCCGTCGGCGCCGAAGCGGGCTGGCGCTTCCGGGGCCAGGAGCGGGATCCCGCCGCCGCGATTGGCCTGGGGCGCCGCGGCGCCGGCCGAGGCGAGGCTTGCCGCGAGCGTGGCCGCGACCGCGCCGACCGCTCCGGCGATCAGTGGGCGCCGCCACATTCCGCGCCTGAACTCGCTCATGCTCCGCTCCGCGGCGTGGAGTGCGCGAACTCCCGGTCGCCCGCGCTCAAGCCGCTTCGGCAAGAGTTTTCCGATCGGCGCCCGCCCACGCTTCGCCTGCACTATGCCGCAGCGTCGCCGAGCATGTCATCACCGATTCCGATATCCTTCATCTTTCGATAAAGCGTCGAACGCCCGATACCGAGCTTGCGAGCCATTTGCGACATCTGCCCGCGGTAGTGGGCGAGCGCGAAACGAATGGCCTCGGTTTCAATCTCCTCCAGCATTCGCACGTCTCCGCTGTCGTTGATGAGCCTCAGCGAATGCGGGTCATGATGGTCGAGACCGCTGGGCCGCAAGGCGACGAAACCTGACGGATCGGCGGCGATCGGCGGCGGCGCCGGCGGAATGCGGACATCGTAGCCCTCGACCTGGGCCGCGATCTGCGGAAACTCCGCCGTCGTCAGTTCGTCGCCGTCGGCCAGCACAACGGCGCGAAACACCGCGTTCTCGAGCTGGCGGACATTCCCCGGCCAGTCATATGCGGTGAGAAGCGCGTGCGCGTCGCTGTCGAGCCCGCGGATGCGCTTGCCCTCCTCGACGCAGAAGCGGGCAAGAAAGCGCATAGCCAGATCCGGCACGTCGCAGATGCGGGCCCTGAGCGGGGGAATGGAGATCGGGAACACATTGAGGCGATAGAAGAGATCCTCCCGGAACCGGCCGGCCTTGACGAGTTCGATCAGGTTCTGGTTGGTCGCCGAGACCAGACGGAAATCAACCTTGACCGGCCGCCGCGCGCCTACGGGATCGATCTCCCCCTCCTGCAGCGCGCGCAGGAGTTTGACTTGAGCCTCGGCCGGAAGTTCGCCGATCTCGTCGAGGAACAGCGTTCCGCCATTCGCCTCGGCGAACTTGCCGGCGTGCCGGTCGGTGGCCCCGGTGAACGATCCCTTTTCGTGCCCGAACAGGATCGATTCGACCAGCGTCTCCGGCAGCGCGCCGCAATTGACGATGATTAAAGGTTTGCCGCGTCGCTCGGAGCCGCCCTGAATCGCGCGCGCCATCAGTTCCTTGCCAACGCCGGATTCGCCTTCGATCAAAACCGGAATGTTCGACTTGGCCGCCCGCTCGGCCAGGCGGACGGTCCGCGCCATCGATTCCGCGCGGGTGACAATGTCGCGAAAGCTGAGTTCGCCGGCGTTGCGTCGCGTCGCCCGGCGCAATTCGTCCTCCAGCGCATCGACGCGCAGCGCATTGCGGATCGAAACCTGGAGACGCTCGGCGCCGACCGGCTTGACCACGAAGTCGGTCGCGCCGGCGCGCATGGCGGAGATGACCGCTTCGATCGAGCCATGCGCCGTCTGCACGATCGCCGGAACCGAGATATCGCGTTGGCGCATCCGCGCCAGCACCCCCATGCCGTCGAGATCGGGCATGACAAGGTCGAGGATGATGAGATTGATCGGCGGACGATCGCTGGCCTCGAGACGCGCCAACGCGCCTTGGCCCGACTCGGCGGTTTCGACGTCATACCCAAATCGTCTGGCCATCGCCTCGAGCAGGCGGCGCTGGATGGGATCGTCATCAACAACGAGTATGAGAGCGGTCATCGTCGTCCCGAAGCCGGCCTTGGGGGCCGCGCATTGCGCCACCCTGTGTCATCACGGTAAATGCGATGTTAATGCCGCCTCGTTCCGACCCGCCGTCTCCCCAAAAGCGCCGCTTTGTCGGCGCGTAGCAATCCCGGAAACCTTAGCAAGAGCTTAAAAAGGGGCCTGTAGATGAGCTCGGCGCTCCATTCCCTCGACGCCGCGGTGGCGCCGTCGCCCGCGTCGACGGATCTCGGGCCGTTGCCGGAGTGGCGGCTCGAGGATTTGTACGCGGGCATGGATTCGCCGCGCTTCGCCGCCGATCTCGAGCGCGCCGAGCGCGAAGCCAAGGTCTTCGCCGAGAGCTGGCGCGGCAGGCTATCGGAATTCGCAGAACGCCCGGACGCGGGCGAGACGCTCGCCGCGGCGGTCAAAGCCTACGAATCGATGCAGGATCTGACCGGGCGCATCATGGCTTATGCGTCGCTTCTCTACGCCTCCGACACGAGCGACACCGGCCGCGCGAAGTTCTACGGCGACGCGCACGAACGGGTGACGGCGCTCGCCGGCGATCTCCTGTTCTTCGAGCTCGAGCTGAACCGCATCGACGACGCGCGGCTCGAGGCGGCGATGCGAGCACCGGCGCTCGGACATTACCGTCCGTGGCTCGAGGACATCCGCAAGGAGAAGCCGCATCAGCTTCCCGATGATCTCGAGCGGCTGTTCCTGGAGAAGTCGGTCAGCGGCGGCGCTGCGTGGAACCGGCTGTTCGACGACACGACGGCGGCGCTGAGGTTCGACTTCGAGGGCGAGAGCCTCACGCTCGAGCCGCTGCTCGGCAAGCTGCAGGACCCGGACCCGGCGAAACGCGAGGCGGCGGCGAACGCGCTCGCCGCGACGCTCGGCGCGAACCTGCGCCTGTTCGCTCTCATCACCAGCACGCTCGCCAAGGACAAGGAAATCTCCGATCGGTGGCGAAAATTCGCCGACGTGGCGGATTCGCGCCACCTCGCCAATCGGGTCGAGCGCGAGGTCGTCGAGGCGCTGGTCGAGGCGGTGACCGACGCCTATCCGCGCCTCTCGCATCGCTATTATGCGCTGAAAGCCCGCTGGTTCGGCAAGGAGCGTCTCGATCATTGGGACCGCAACGCGCCCTTGCCCAACGCCCCGCGGCGGGTCTACCGGTGGGAGGCCGCGCGCGACACGGTGCTCGGCGCCTATCGCGCATTTTCGCCGCGGATGGCTGATATCGCCCGGCGCTTCTTCGACGAACGCTGGATCGACGCGCCGGTGAGGCCCGGCAAGGCGCCCGGCGCCTTCTCCCATCCAACCACGCCGTCGGCGCACCCCTATATTCTGCTCAACTATCTCGGCAAGACGCGCGACGTGACGACGCTCGCGCACGAGCTCGGCCATGGCGTCCACCAGGTTCTGGCCAACGTCAACGGCGCGCTCATGGCCCCGACGCCGCTCACGCTCGCCGAGACGGCCTCGGTGTTCGGCGAGATGCTGACCTTCCGCTCGATGCTGGCCGAGACTGCCGACGCCGTCGACCGCAAGTCGATGCTGGCGGCCAAGGTCGAGGACATGCTCAACACCGTCGTCCGCCAGATCGCGTTCTATAGGTTCGAGCGGCTGGTCCATCTCGAGCGCCGCAACGGCGAACTCACCGCGGAGCGGATCAGCGAGCTGTGGATGAGCGTCCAGGCCGAAAGCCTCGGCCCGGCGATCGAGCTTAAGACTGGCTACGAGACCTACTGGGCCTATATCGGCCATTTCATTCATTCGCCGTTCTACGTCTACGCCTATGCGTTCGGCGATTGCCTGGTGAATTCGCTCTACGGCCTCTACGAGCGGTCGCCGCAAGGGTTCGCGGAGCGCTATCTGGCGATGCTCGCCGCCGGCGGCTCCAAGTCCTATTCCGAGCTGCTCGCCCCATTCGGCCTCGACGCCAAGGACCCGGGCTTCTGGAGCATCGGCCTTTCGGTGATCGAGCGGATGATCGACGAACTGGAGGCGATGGGGTAGGTTAGCCGTTGGCGGCGCGCGCGACACGAGAATCATAGTGCGTTGCAATTTGGTCGAAGCGGGCCAGCACCGCGCGTGCAACCGGCGGAACGACGGAAACTTCCCAATCCGGACCCGCGAAAGCCTTCACCGCCTCCCACGACTCAAAGCGCATGAGGGTCATGAATTCGACTTCGTCGCCAACCCTCCGGCGCAGAAGCTCGATGTCGTGCAGTCCCGCGATGCGCCGCCCAAGGATGCCGGGGAAGACGGTCCCGGCGATGAGCTCTTCGTAGCGGTCAGCGTTGTCTGGCGCGGTCCAGCCGCGCCACAAGCGCAAGATCATGTCGGCCTCCTCACCGCGCCGCGGGCTTTGTCGGAGAAGGGCGCGTGTAAGGCGCTGGCTTAATTGCGGTCGGGGCGAAGCGCTTGGGAAAAATTGCGATTTGGCCGTTCATTGGCTCTTGCCGCTGCAATCGGCGCGCGAGCGGACTATATGCTTGACGTTCAGTCGAGGAGAATTGTCCGCTTGGACCACGACGACGAAGCCAATCGCCTGAGCGCGCGGGCGACGCGCTATGCGCGCCTCGGCGTCAACGCCGGCGCGCTCGCGGCGCGGGTCGGCGTCAACCGGCTGCGCGGAGGCGGGCGAGATACGGACGCCAAGGCGCTGGCGACGGCGCTGGGCTCGATGAAGGGCCCGCTGATGAAAGTCGCGCAGATGCTATCGACGATTCCGGACGCATTGCCGGCCGATTTCGCCGCCGAGCTGATGCGGCTCCAGTCGCAGGCGCCGCCGATGGGCGCGGCCTTCGTGCGCCGCCGGATGCAGGCCGAACTCGGACCGGAGTGGCGCGGGCGCTTCGCCGATTTCGACCTCAAGCCCGCGGCCGCCGCCTCGCTCGGCCAGGTCCATCGAGCCAGGAGCCTCGGCGGCGAAGAGCTCGCCTGCAAGCTGCAATATCCCGACATGGCTTCGGCGGTGGAGACCGACCTCTCGAACCTCGACCTCCTGTTCTTGCTCCATCGGCGCGCGGGCGCGGCGATCGACACGCGCGAGGTCGCCCGCGAGATCGGGGAGCGGGTGCGCGAGGAGCTCGACTACCAGCGCGAGGCCAAGATCGCCCGGCTCTATCGCGTCATGCTGGCCGATCGGCCGTTCGTGCGCGTGCCGCGGGTCGAGGAGGCTCTCTCGACCCGGCGACTGCTCACGCTGCAATGGCTCGACGGCGAGCCGCTCGTCGCCTTCGAGGCGGCGCCCCAGGAGGCGCGCGACGCGATCGCGGTCGGGCTGTTCGAGGCGTGGTGGCGCCCGTTCCTGCGCTACGGCGTCATCCACGGCGACCCGCATCTCGGCAATTACACCGTCGCCGCATCCGGGGAGGGCGCGAAGCGAAGGGTCGAGGGCGTCAACCTGTTCGATTACGGCTGCGTGCGAATCTTTCCGCCGCGCTTCGTGGTCGGCGTGGTCGAGCTCTATCGGGCGCTGAAGGCGAACGACAAGGCGCGAATCGCCGAGGCCTACGCGATGTGGGGCTTCGCCAGGCTCACGCCCGGAATCACAGACGCGATGACGGTCTGGGCACGCTTCATGTGCGGCCCCATACTCGATGATCGCGTGCGCACCGCCGCCGACGGCGTCAAGCCGTCGGAATACGGGCGGCGCGAGATCGGGCAGGTCATGCGGGCCTTGAGGGCGGAGGGCGGGGGCTTGGCGCCGCCGCGCGAATTCGTGTTCCTGGAGCGGGCGACGATCGGCCTCGGCGGCGCGTTCCTGCGCCTCGGGGCGCGCCTCAATTTTCATCGCATGTACGAGGACGCGATCGCCGGCTTCAGCGAAGCCGGGGTCGCGCGCCGGCAGGCCGGGGCGCTCGAGGCGGTCGGACTTGGCGCGGGGCTCCCCCCTCTCCCGGCGGGAGAGGGGCAGGGGTGAGGGGATCGATCCGATGAGGAACGGCAATGGCGCGACTGAGCGTCGCGAATTCGCAAGAGGGTTGCGGATGCGGCCGACAAAAGCAGAGGACATCCTCTGGCAGGGCCTTCGCGGCTCCCAATTCCACGGCGCGAAGTTCCGGCGGCAGGTTCCGTTTGATCGGTTTGTGGTCGATTTCTACTGTCACGCGGCAAAGCTGGTCGTGGAGCTGGACGGCAAGCAGCATGAATGGTTCGCGGATCACGACGCGGGGCGGACAGAAATATTGGAGGCTCGTGGCGTCAGCGTCATTCGTTTCACCAATGTGGAAGTTGAGAATGATCTCGATAACGTCCTCGCTCGGATTCGCGCGGCGCTGCGGTTGCCTTTCGACTGAAGCTCAGGTCCCCTCACCCCTGCCCCTCTCCCCGTGGGAGAGGGGTCGGCGCCCGCTCGACGAGCAGGAATTGCGATGCTACGTCCGCCCGGCCGCATAAGGAGCGATGAGGGAGGGAGAGCATGCGCCGCACTCAAGTCGCGATCATCGGCGGCGGGCCGGCCGGCATGCTGCTGTCCCATCTCCTTCACCTGCGCAAGATCGACAACGTCGTCCTCGAACGACAGGCCAAGGCGTATGTGCTCACGCGCATTCGCGCCGGCGTGCTCGAACCTGGATCGGTCAAGCTCTTTCGAGAGTCTAGGGCTTGAGGAGAGGCTGGACCGAGAAGGCCGCGAACATGACGGCAGCTGGATCGTCTGGCAGAGCCGCGAGCCGTTTCTTATCGACACCAAGACCTACGCGGGCAAGCCGATGGTGTCCTACGGGCAGACCGCGATCACCGAGGAGCTCTACCGAATCAGGGAGCGCGACGGCGGGCGGATCGTCGAGGAGGCCGAGAATGTCCGCCTTCATGACCTGACCGATGCAACGCCGAAGGTGACGTACGACAAGGGCGGCCTGACCGAGACCCTGGAATGCGACTTCATCGCCGGCTGCGACGGGTTCCACGGCGTGTCGCGGCAGAGCATTCCAAAGTCCGTGCTCAAGACCTTCGAGCGCGCCTATCCGTTCGGCTGGCTTGGAATCATGTCGGAAACGCCGCCAGTCGGGGATGTGATCTACGCCCGGCATGAACGGGGCTTTGCGCTCGCGTCGCTCCGCAATCCGATGTTGAGCCGCTATTATATCCAGTGCAGCCTCGACGCTGAGATCGCCGACTGGC
The DNA here is from genome assembly GCA_963765375.1 of uncultured Alphaproteobacteria bacterium. Taxonomy (GTDB): domain Bacteria; phylum Pseudomonadota; class Alphaproteobacteria; order Rhizobiales; family Beijerinckiaceae; genus Roseiarcus. The sequence goes on from CAVXVZ010000003.1 coordinate 862,510, forward strand.
CCGACGACCGGTTCTGGGACGAGCTCAAGCGGCGGTTTCCGGACGACATCGCCCGCAAGATCGAGACCGGCCCGTCGATCGAGAAGTCGATCGCGCCATTGCGCAGTTTCGTCGCCGAGCCGATGCGTTACGGCCGGCTTTTTCTCGCTGGCGACGCCGCCCACATCGTCCCCCCGACCGGGGCGAAGGGCTTGAACCTCGCGATCTCCGATGTCTTCTATCTTCAGCGGGCCCTCGCCGCGCATTTCGCCAAGGGCGACGACCGCTATCTCGACGGCTATTCCGACATGGCGCTGAGGCGCGTCTGGGCAGCCGAGCGCTTTTCCTGGCACCTGACCAAGCTCTTGCACGTCTTCCCCGACGACGACGCCTTCGAGACCAGGATCAAGCTCAGCGAATTCGACCATCTCCACCGCTCGAAGCACGCTTCGGCGGTGGTCGCGGAACAATATGCCGGATTGCCCTTCGAGGACTGAGCGGCCTCTCGGCGGCGCGAAAGACGTTTCGCCAGGGCGGCGAAGCAAAATCCGGGTTGCTGGTCTTTGTTTCCGTAAACGTTGTTCGCATCTTGACTGGCCCCGGATGAGCACAAATCTCTAGACCCTGGCGGCTGGTTCATGTATTCAGTCTCAAGCTGCCGCAAGGGGATTTCCGGCGCCCCGGACCCTGGGGGGTGAGTCGAACGATGGCGCCCTCGGGCTCGATTTTGACCCTTATCGATGCTCGATCCGGAGTTCCAAGCCTCGCGCAGGCGCCGCGTGCTCACCGGCCAGGCCCGTATTGACGACGGAGGGTGTGATGGAAGTGCTACCGACCGTTCAGAGTAGTCTCAGCAAGAGCGCTGAGGCCTATCAATCCGCCGGAGGCTTATCCCGCTGTCCCAGGTGGCCCTAGATGTGGTATGCGGGCGTAGTTGAGTCGCTGTTCGAGGCGACCGCGACGGGGCGCGCAATGGCCAAAGGCCGATCGCTTTCGCAGTTTCAAGAGACGTTTCCCGACGAGACGAGCTGCGCCGCCTTTTTGTTGAAGCGGCGTTGGTTGCGAATTCCGAGGCAATCCGGCCGGGGATTCCGATTTGATGTCGGCCACCGTTCCGATTTGATTCCGGCCACCATTCCGAAATGAAGCCGGCCACCTGAGCCGGTCACGGCCTCACCGTTTGCTCCCCGCGGTTCAGCAACTGCGGCACTCCTGCTTCGTCGATGATCGACGAGGAGATTGGGATGCCGGCGAAGCGGAACTGAGCATGCGACAATTGCGACATCTATTGCGACTTCACCATGATGGGGTGAGCGCGCGCGAGATCGGGCGGCGTCTGGGCGTGGCGCGCAGCACGATCCAGGACAATCTGAAACGGGCGGCGGCGGCCGGGCTCAAATGGCCGCTGGCGGACGACGTCACCGAGGAGGCTCTGGAACTCCAGCTCTTTGGGCGCGCCGCGATTGCGACCGGCCGGCGGCGGCGGGTCGAACCGGACTGGGCGGCCTTGGCGCGCGAACTGAAGCGGCCTGGCGTGACGATGATGATCCTCTGGGAGGAATACCGAGAGGTCCAGCCCGAGGGCTACGGCTACAGTCGGTTCTGCGATCTGCTTCGCGGATTCGAACGGCGGCTGACTCCGGTGATGCGCCAGCACCATGTCGCCGGGGAAAAGGTGTTTGTCGACTATTCGGGCAAGCGGATCGGGATCGTCGATCCGACGACGGGCGAAATCCGCGAGGCGGAGATTTTCGTCGGCGTGCTCGGCGCCTCGAACCTCACCTATGCCGAGGCGACGTGGACGCAACAACTGCCGGATTGGACCGGCGCGCACGTGCGCATGTTACGCTTTTTCGGCGGCGCGCCGAAGCTGCTGGTTCCCGACAATCTGAAAAGCGGGGTCAACAAGGCCTCGTTCTACGACCCCGAGATCAACCGCACTTACGGCGCGATGGCGTCGCATTATTCGGTCGGCGTCCTCCCGGCCCGTCCGAAAAAGCCGAGGGATAAAGCGAAAGTCGAGGCCGGGGTCAGATTTGCGCAGACCTATATTCTCGGACGGTTGCGCCGGCTGACCTTCTTCTCGCTCGCCGAATGCAACGAGGCGATCGCGCTCGTCATGCAACGCATGAACGAGCGTCCCATGCGCAACCTCGGCCTGAGCCGTCGCGAGCTGTTCGAGAAGATCGAGCGCGACGCCCTCATCGCCTTGCCCGCCGACGATTGGGAGTTCGCGGAATGGCGGCGCGCGCGGGTCAATCTCGACTATCACATCGAGGTCCATGACTTTCTCTATTCGGTTCCACACGCGCTCATCCGCGCCGAGGTTGAGGTGCGGATCGCCGCGCGCACGGTCGAGATCTTCCATCGCGGTCAGCGCGTCGGCGTCCACCAACGCCGCTACATGGGCCGCAAGCACGGCACGGACCCCGACCACATGCCCAGCTCCCACCGGCGTTACGCCGAGTGGACGCCGGATCGGTTCCGCCGCTGGGCCGGCAAGATCGGGCCGAACACCGAAGGCTTGATCAGCGCCGTGCTCGCCAGCCGGCCGCATCCCGAACAGGGGGTCCGCACCTGCCTGGGCATCCTGCGCTCTTATCGCGGCCTCGACCCGGCCCGCGTCGAGGCGGTGTCGGCCCACGCCGTCGAACTGGGCGTCCTCAATTGCAAGGGCGTCGCCTCCCTCCTCGCCCGTAAGCGCGACGCGGCGGCCAATGACAGCCGTCCGGCCACGCTCTTCGACCACGCCAATCTGCGCGGTCCCGGCTACTACCATTGAGAGGAAATCCTCATGCTCGCTCATCCCACACTCGACCAACTGAACGCCCTCGGTCTCTACGGCTTGGCCAAAGGGTTCAAGGAACTGGAACACAAACCGGAGGTGCGTGGCCTCGATCACGCCGAATGGCTCGGCCTGCTACTCGAATACGAGCTGACGCTGCGCCGGCAGAAGCAGTTCGAAACGCGCGCCAGGGTCGCCCGCCTGCGTCATCCCGCCAGCGTCGAGGACGTCAACTATCAAAGTCCTCGCGGGCTCGACCGCGCGCTATTCCTCAAGCTCGCCGCCTGCGACTGGATCGCGGAGCGCCGCAATTTGCTTGTGACGGGGGCGTCCGGTTTGGGCAAAAGTTGGTTAGCTTGTGCTCTCGGCCACAAGGCTTGCCGAGAGAACATGTCCGTCCTTTACACCCGCATGCCCCGGCTCTTCGCCGATCTGGCCATCGCCCATGGGGATGCGCGCTACGCCAGGCTCCTGCGCTCCCTGGCGCGCGTCAAACTGCTGATTCTCGATGATTGGGGCCCCGAAGCGCTCACGCCCAATCAAGCGCGCGATCTGCTCGAAATCGTCGAGGATCGCTACGACAAAGGCTCGCTCATCATCACCAGCCAGGTTCCCGTCGACCGCTGGCACGATCTGATCGGGGTACCCACGCTCGCTGACGCCATCCTCGACCGCGTCATTCATAACGCCTATCGCATCGAACTGGCCGGCGAGAGCTTGCGCAAGCGGTATTCAACACCGTGAAATCGGCCCGCGCGCGATGGCGGGCTCACCGAACCCTCGGCGCGACGAGGCGGTGGACAACGACGGGCTACGCTACAGCGCAATGGAAAGCGCGCTCCGCCCGTCGTTGCCAACCGCCACCGGGGCCGACCCTCACGAACCGAAACTTCTTCTCATTTTGCGGAGGCCCAAATCCATGCCCGCTTGACCAATCCAGCCAAGCAAAACATCATCACTTCGATCCGCGGAAGCAGACGCCCGGTGGCCGACATCAAATCGGAACCCCGGCCGGCTTCAAATCGGAATCAGTGGCCGGCTTCCTATTGGAATGCGTGGCCGGCTTCGTCGGTATCCGCAGCGTTGGTCGAAGGGTTTTGTCTGTCCCGGCTGTGGCGAGCAACGCGCCGCGGCGCTGAAGAGCCGGGCTTACACATACGAATGCCTCGATTGCGGTCGACAGACTTCGGCCACGGCGGGAACGGTGATGCATCGTTCCAAGCTGCCGCTGACCTCGTGGTTCTGGGCGGCACATCTCATGGCGACACATTCCAACGGCATGTCGGCGCGGCAATTGGAGGATCAACTCGGCGTCACTTACAAGACCGCTTGGCTGCTGACGCAGAAATTGCGCCGGTCGATGGTCGACCCGGATCGCGATCCCTTGGAGGGCGTCGTCGAAGTCGATCAGGCGGAAATTCCCTTCCGCGAAGGCGAAGCCTTTTTCGAGCGCGACAATGCCGGCAAAATCCTCGTCGCCGGGGCCGTCGAGGTGATTGATCGCGACACCAACCAGCCCAAGCCGCGACGCAAGCACGCCAAATATCTCGATACGCGCTCCGGCCGAATACGCCTCGCTATGATCGCCGACAATTCCGCGGCGTCGATCGAGGCTTTCGTGAGAGCCAACGTGAAGCGTGGAGCCACGCTCCTCACCGACGGCCACGCGTCCTATCCTGGATTAACCGACTACCGGCACGATCCGCGCATTGTCGGAAAAATGTCGGGACATGTTGTCTTGCCCTGGATCCACCGAATCCGCCGATCCTTTCCCGCACATCGTTATCGACAATTTCCTGCCGGAAAGCGTATTGGATACAGTAATCGAAGCTTTTCCGCGGCCGGAATCTGACATCTGGACTGAGCGGATCAAGGAGGCCTACCAGATCAAGCTGGCCTCGAACAACGTCGACGCGGCGCCGCCGCCGATCCGCGATCTAATGTATCAGTTGAACTCGGCGACTGTCCTGAAGTGCATGGAAAAACTTACCGGGGAAGGGCCGTTGATCTCGGATCCCTTCGTCGACGCCGGCGGTCTTCATCAGATTGAACGCGGCGGCCATCTCGCGATCCACTCGGATTTTGCGAAACCGCGGCATCTGCCGATCTTTCGGCGGTTGAACCTGATCATCTATCTGAACAAGGGCTGGAAAGAGGATTTTGGCGGTTCTCTCGAACTGTGGAGCCGGGACGGCAAGGAAAAGGTCAAGTCGGTCCTGCCAGTCGCCAATCGCGCCGTGATATTCACAACCGACACGACATCGTTTCACGGCCATCCCGAGCCGGTGAACTGCCCGCCGGACATGTCCAGACGGTCGCTGGCGCTCTACTACTATAGCGTGCAGCCTCCGGCGCGCGCCCATAATGGAACGACGACCCGGTGGAGGCTCAACTTGGGGAACCAGGAGGCTGACACCCGAATCAAGGTCGCCTCGTTTCTTTGGCGCGTGTCGGGCAAGATCGGCAACATCGCTTCCCGAATGGAAACCAAGACTCAGGAGACCAAGAAGCCTCTCCATTAGGAGAGAAAGGGCCGGGCGACGGGGCGCGCGAACCGCGCTCGCTCCCGGCGGTTTCTTGCGATCGCAGGGATCGACGCGATGGAACGCGACAATCATTTGCGATAATCAGAAACCCGTGCTATGATGCCTTGGTCGCCGGATCCCGGGATTGGCCATCGGAGTGGACGAAGAGGCGATGGCGTCGTATTTTGCAGCTTTGATGCGTTGTTAAAGGGAGCGCTCGTTGGATTCGTAGTTTAAGCCATTGAAAAATCAGGATCTGGGGAAGAAGAAAATTTGGATTTCCCTTCCCAATACATTTGGATTTTCCTTCCTTCCGTTTGGATTTTCCTTCCCGCGGCTTTGAAAACGCTTCCCCGCCTTAAAGGCGCGACAGAATGGGCAGCTTCGGCGCGATGGCGTAGTTGAGCTGGATCAGAATGATCAACGTGAGCCCGAGCGGCACGCTGATCAGGCCCATGATTGCGCCCACTGCGTACAGCGATTGCGCGACGATGACGCGCCGCCGAAAGGCGCCCAGAAGTTCCGGGGGGGCGTCCTCCCGGATGAGCTTCGCCCGTTCGGAATAGGCCCAGGTGACGTAGACAGCCACGCCGAGCAGGAAAATGTTGGCCCAATAGATCAGGAACGCCGCGCGATAGGAGAAGAAATCCGCGAGCAGGCGAGTTGTGAACGGCAATACGGTGATGATGGCCAGAAAGACGAGGTGCAGCCAGGTCAAATCGCGGTTCGAGCGCGCGAGCTGGCTGAGCTGTGTCTGTTGGGCGACCCAGAAGATGCCGAGCGTGAGCAGGCTCAGGAGCCAGGGCATGAGCCTGTGCGCCGAGGCGATGAGCGCGCTCAAGAGTTCGACCTCCGAATGAATCTCCGCTGGGTCGGGGGTGCGGAAATCGAGCACCAGAACGGTCGCGGCAAAGGCGAAGATGCCGTCGCTCAGCGCCTCGATCCGGCCGACGTCGCCGCCCGCGTAGAAGTTGTAGTGGCTTCTCATCGGGCGACCATCGCAGCGGCCTGCCCGCAGGGTCAATCCCGCCGCCGCCCGCCCCGCTCGGCGAGGAGCCTGGCGATATGGGCGCGCAATTCGCCGACGCCCTCGCCGGTGCGCGCCGACGTGAAGATCGCTTCCGGAAAGGCGGCGAGGCGCTTGCTCAAGCCTTGAAGCGTCTCCGCGATCCGCGCGCCCCGTTCGTCCGCCTTGACTTCGTCGCCCTTGGTCAGCACGACCGCATAGGAGACCGCGGCGGCGTCGAGGGCGCGCATCATCTCATGATCGCTTTCCTTCAGTCCATGGCGGCCGTCGATCAGTACGAACACGCGTAGAAGCGACGGTCGGCCGCGCAGATAGTCGCGCGCGAGCTCGCCCCAGGCTGTGGATTTGGCCTTGGCGACCGCGGCGTAGCCGTAGCCAGGCATGTCGACCAGCCGCGCCTTGCCATCGAGGTCGAAGAAGATGAGTTCCTGCGTGCGGCCGGGCGTGCGCGAGGTGCGCGCGAGGCTCAAGCGGCCGGTGAGCGCGTTGATGAGCGACGACTTGCCGACGTTCGAGCGGCCGGCGAAAGCGATCTCCGGCGCCCCGACCGGCGGCAGGCCATCGGAACGCGCCGCGGCGAAGATGAATTCGCATGGACCCGCGAAGAGCCTGCGCCCGGCCTCCGTCCAGTCCGGCGCGTCCGCCGCTTCGCTCATACGCTCGGCGTTTTGGCCGGGCTCCGCGCGAACAGCCTGGTGAGGTTATCCCACAGTTCGACTTTCACGCCCGCCTTGGTCATGATGTAATATTGCTGGATGACCGTCAGCGTGTTGTTCCAGGTCCAGTAGATGACCAGGCCGGCCGGAAACGTGCCGAGCATGAACGTGAAGATGACCGGCATCCAGGAGAACATCTGCTTCTGAACTGGATCGGCCGGCTCGGGATTCATCTTCATCTGGAAGAACATCGACACGCCCATGATCAGCGGCCAAATGCCGAGCGCCAGGAAATGGCCGACGACCGGCAGCGCCGTCGGATCCCACGGAATCAACCCGAACAGGGTGAACACGTTGGTCGGATCGGGCGCGCTGAGGTCCCTGATCCAGCCGAAGAACGGCGCGTGCCGCATCTCGATGGTGATGAAGATGACCTTGTAGAGCGCGAAGAACACCGGGATCTGAATCACCATCGGCAGGCAGCCGGCGACCGGATTGACGCCTTCGCGCTTGAACAGCTCCATCTGCTCCTGCTGCTGCTTGGCGCGATCGTCTGGATAAAGCTCCTTCAGCGCCGCGATCTTCGGCTGGATCATCTTCATCTTCGCCATCGACTGGTAGGAGCGGTTGGCGAGCGGGAAGAAGGCGAGCTTGACGAGCACGGTGACGATGAGGATCGCGACGCCAAAATTGCCGACCCAGTGGTAGATCGCGTCGATGAGCAGGAACAGCGGCTTGGTGATGAAATAGAACCACCCCCAGTCAATCATCAGATCGAATTTCTTGATGCCGAGCTTCGAGGCGTAATTGTCGATCGTCGAGACTTCCTTCGCGCCCGCGAAGACGCGGGTCGTGGTCTCGACCGTCGCTCCCGGCGCGACCGTCTGCTCCTTGCCGAGGAAATCGGCCTGGTAGTCGACCGGCTGAACGGTTCCGCTGGCCGAAAACCGGGCCTCGATCGGCGCGGTCTGCTCGGGAATGATCGCCGAACCCCAGTATTTGTCGGTGAACCCGAGCCAGCCGCCATCGCCCTTGAAGGAAACCGCTCTGCCCGTATCCTTTTCGATCCCCGCGTAGGTGACTTCCTGCACTCCTCCGTCGCCGATCACGCCGACGAAGCCTTCATGCAGCACCGAATAGCCGGCGACGTTCGGCTTGCCGTGGCGCAGAACGAGCGCGAATGGCTGTACGGTCGCCGCCGCGCTCCCGGAGTTCACAACCGAATCGGCAATCGTGAACATATACTTGTCGTCGACCGCGATGACGCGCTTGAAGAGGAGGCCCGCGCCGTTGTCCCAGGTCAGCGTTACAGGCTCATCCGCGGTCAGGGTTTTGCGGTCGGCGGTCCAAATGGTGTCGAGATTGGGGGTCTTGGCGCCGGCCGAGCTGACGAATCCCGTCTCCGCCCAATAAGCGTTCGGCGCGCCGGGCGGCGAGAAGAGCCGGATGTTCGGGCTCTTCGGGTCGATGGTCTCGCGATAGTCCCTGAGGATGATGTCGTCGATCTTGCCGCCCTTGAGATCGATCGAGCCGCCGATGCTCGGCGTATCGATGGTCACGCGCGGGGCCGCCGCCAGGACCTCGCTGACCGTTTCGGGTGCGCTCGCCGCCGGGCCGCCAGGCGGCGAAGCGGCAGCCGGGAGCGAGGCGCCGGGCGCGCCTGTGGCGGCGCCAGGCTCAGACTCCCTCTTGGGCGCCGCACTGTTGGCCTGCATCTGGGACTGATGCTCGCGCTGATACAGAGGACCGGCGTAGAAATATTGCCAGGCGGCCATCACCAGGACGGACAGCGCGATCGCGAGAAAGAGGTTCCTCGTGTCCTCGGATTTCATGGTCGCCTGTCTTTGTCCTTCGGCGCGCTCAAGACCGGCCCGCGCCCGCGACCATCAGCCTCGCCGCGCCGGGCGGCGCGAAACGCATGGCGGACATCTTCGACGAGCGCGGCGAAGCGGCGGCCAAGCGCCTCGCGCCGGGCCATCAGCACGTAGTCGTGATCGCCCCGCGCCTCAAGAGGCGCCGCGGCGCGCAACGCTTCTTTCAGGCGCCGGCGAACCCGATTGCGCTCGACCGCGCCGCCTACGCTCTTGGTCACCGTCACTCCGACGCGCGGCCTCGACGAGGTCTCGCGTTCTGCCGCCTCTCGTCTCCGGGATTGCAAGGTAAAGGTCTCGGCCGATACGCGCCGCCCGCGCGCGACGCGCAGAAATTCGGCCCGCTTGGTCAAGCGGCCCTGTGGTTCGCCGGCGGGCTCCGGCTGTCCATCCTCGCGCAAGGCGTTGAGGCTCCATTCCGCGCCGTCTTCAAGGCCCGAGCGACAGTCGGACGGGGCGGCCAAGGGCGAGGGCGGTCCGATCAGGCGGAGAGCTTCTTGCGACCGCGCGCGCGCCTGGCGGCGATTACCTTGCGGCCGCCGACCGTTGCCGAGCGGGCGCGAAAGCCGTGGCGGCGCTTGCGCACCAGCTTGCTGGGTTGATAGGTCCGCTTCACCTTCGATCTCCGAATCCGTCGCGCGTCAAACGACCGCAGCGCGCCACCGATATCCACGCGCAAAATCCAACCGGCCGCAACGGCCTTTCAGCCGAACGGAGAAGCTGGAAATTCAATACGGCGCTTGCCGCTTCAAGGCGCGGCTTATGCCGGGCGAACCCGGGGAAGTCAATCGCGGCGCGCCAGATCGCGGCCTCTCATGCGGGCGACTCACCTCTGAAGGTTGAGCCGTTGCTCGCAGTCATGTCGCCCCGAATCCAGGCAGTTTTGAAGTTTGCGCTGTTGATCCAGATAGTTGAACGCCCAGTAGCCGAGCCCGACCAGGACGACGACCGCGATGAGGGCGAAGAGATTGCCGCGCCCGCTGGCCTTGGGCTCCTCGTCGCCGGGCGACGATTGGCTCACGCGATCAGGCTCGAGGCGCGACGGTCCATGCCGCCGAGCGCGGCGACCGCCTTGGCGACAATCCCCTTCGCATCGAGCCCGGCGGCGGCATACATGCGTTCCGGCTTGTCCTGGTCAAGGAACTTGTCCGGCAGCGTCATCGTCCGCACCTTGAGCCCATTGTCCAGAGCGCCCGCTTCGCTGAGCAAGGTCAAGACGTGCGCGCCAAAGCCGCCGGCCGCGCCTTCCTCGATGATAATCAGGAGCTCGTGAGCGGCCGCGAGCTTAACGATCAGCTCGCGGTCCAAGGGCTTGGCGAATCGCGCGTCGGCGACGGTGGTCGAGAGGCCCCGCGCCGCCAGTTCGTCCGCCGCCTTGAGCGCTTCGGCGAGCCGCGCGCCGAGCGACAGGATCGCTATCCGCGCGCCCTCGCGCACAATCCGCCCCTTGCCGATCGGCAGCGGCTGACCGCGCTCCGGCATGTCGACGCCGACCCCTTCCCCGCGCGGGTAGCGAATCGCGATCGGACCCTCGTTGTAGGCGGCCGCGGTCGCGACCATATGGACGAGTTCGGCCTCGTCGGCCGCCGCCATCACCGTCATGTTCGGCAGGCAGGCGAGGTAGGCGATATCGAAAGCGCCGGCGTGGGTCGGGCCATCGGCCCCGACTAACCCCGCGCGGTCGATGGCGAAGCGGACCGGCAGCTTCTGGATCGCCACGTCATGGACGAGCTGATCATAGCCACGTTGCAGGAAGGTCGAATAAATCGCGCAGAACGGCTTGTAGCCTTCGGTCGCCAGACCGGCCGCGAACGTCACCGCGTGTTGCTCGGCGATGCCGACGTCGAAAACGCGATCGGGAAACACGCGTTTCACCCGATCGAGCCCGGTGCCGTCGGGCATGGCGGCCGTAATGGCGACGATTTTCTCGTCCCGGCGCGCTTCGTCGGTCAGCGCGTCGGCGAAAACCCTGGTGTAGGCGGGCGCGTTGGTCTTTGGCTTGGCCTGGGCGCCGGTAATGACGTCGAAGGCGGTGACGCCATGATATTTGTCGTGGGCGGCTTCGGCCGGGGGATAGCCCTTGCCCTTTTTGGTCACCACATGCACGAGCACCGGGCCGCCTTGCATGTCGCGGACATTCTTCAGGATCGGCAGCAGATGGTCGAGATTGTGGCCGTCGATCGGCCCGACGTAATAGAACCCAAGCTCCTCGAAAAGGGTGCCGCCGGTCCAGAAGCCGCGGCCGTATTCTTCGGTGCGCCTCGCTTTATCGTAAAAGAACTTCGGCAGGCGGCGCGCCAGCTGCTTGGCGGCGTCGCGCAGCGAGCGATAGGTCTGGCCCGACACCAGGCGGGCGAGGTAGGCCGACATCGCGCCGGTCGGCGGCGCGATCGACATGTCGTTGTCGTTGAGGATGACGATCAGGCGCGAGCCCAGGGCGCCGGCATTATTCATCGCCTCGTAGGCCATCCCCGCCGACATCGCGCCGTCGCCGATGACCGCAACAACATGATTGCGAGCGTGCGACAGGTCGCGCGCGACCGCCATGCCAAGGCCGGCGGAGATCGAGGTCGAGGAATGGGCCGCCCCGAATGCGTCGTATTCGCTCTCCGCGCGCTTGGTGAAGCCCGAGAGGCCGCCGCCCTGACGCAGAGTTCGGATCCGGTTGCGCCGTCCAGTCAAGATCTTGTGCGGATAGGCCTGATGGCCGACGTCCCACACGATGCGATCGGTTGGCGCATCGAACACGTAGTGCAGCGCTACAGTCAGCTCGACCACGCCGAGACCGGCCCCCAGATGCCCGCCCGTCACCGACACCGCGCTGATTGTCTCGGCGCGCAATTCGTCGGCGACCTGGGCGAGGTCGCTCTCGTCAAGCCTGCGCAGATCGGCAGGCGAGTTGATTTGATCCAGCAACGGCGTGAGAGGTTTTGTCACTTTATCCCCAAAGACACGCGGCTCCGCTCGCTACATTGGGCCGCGAAAGACGAGACCTACACCAAATCAGACGCTTGCCGCAATTGCACCATCGTACAGCCCGACGCGCCCGGCCGCGATACAGGCGACAAGTCCTTCTTCGATGGCGCCGCACAAGCAAAACTCCGAACCGGGGCGACCGTTCCAGGCGCTCCCGCGACACGGACGCAAGCGAACATCCACCCCAGAACCGTGTGATCATTAGTCGAGCCTCGCTTACCCCGAGAGGGCGCGGGGACCAAACCGTTGACGGCGGCCTCCGCTTCGACCCGGCGCGGGCGGGCTTCGGTCACGGATCAAATGGCGGGGCTCGACCCGCCTTCCGGAAATCCTGGATTGGCCCGCCGCTTGCTGGAAGTCCCCCAGCAGTCGGCCCGGCGGGCGCCGGAGCTTTCCGGGCGATGACCGTGAGAAGAAGCAGGAGAACGCCCGCGCCGAGCCATGTATAGCCTTGAGCGAGGAAAGTCCTCTTGAACGCCTCGACCCAATTCGACGGCGCATCCCGCGAGAGAAGCTCTGGCGGCAGAACCGCCCGAATCTCCGATGTATCGAGCAATTGGCGCAACCGGGTCGCCTCTGGGTAAGGGATATCCATCAGCGGGGCGCCGGCGAGATACGATGCATCGCCGGTCGTGAGATAGCCGCGCAAATTTTTCTCTTCAACATCCGCTGTTTTGCGCCGCAGCTCCATCGAGCCGGGCAGGGGGTGCGCAGGATCGACAAACGATACGGCGACGATGACCAGCCACCCCGCGAGGGCGGCAGACCACCAAATTTTGCGCTTGCCGCTCGCCCAATTCGATGCCGCCAGCCAAAAGAGGCTTGTCATATTGACCGCCAGACCGATCAGCAAGGTGTCCAAATAGCGGTTTTCGACCGGGATCAACGCGCGCCCGGCCGCGAACGCAACGAATTGAGTCAAAATCCAACCGAACGCCGCGACGTTGAACCAACGCGCATCGCTGAAAGCCGGGCGATCGGCAAATGTGCGCAGGCAGAACAGCACCGAAGGCAGCGCCACGAGCGAGCCCAAATTGGGAGGGGCGGGCCAACTCGCCAACTCGAACACAGCCGCCAGGAACTGTCTCAACGAATGCGCCCTATAGATGTCCGACGATGGCGCGTGAGGAATGAGGCTCGCCAGGACGGCGGTCGCCAAGGCGACCGCGGCAATCCCGAACCATTCCCGCATGCCGCCCCTCCGACCGCACGCCATCTGCAAGAGATGCAGACCGATTGCGGCGGCGAGCGTCAGCGCGCCCGAGGCCATGCAGAGGAACGATGCGAGCCCGAACAACGCTCCCGCCGCCCATCGCGGCGACCAGGCCCTGCTGTCGGCCATGAACCACAGGCTCGCGAACGAAAAAGCCAGCAGCAAGTAAAAATGCGTGTTGAATCCGAGCAATATATTGTCATAGCTCAATGGAAGAGCGTTGACCAAAGCGGACAAAATCATTGCCGCCGTCGCCCAGGCCCAGCGAAGCGGGCGTGACAGCGCATAGCTGATGGCGACAATCGTAACGGCGTCGAGGATCGCGTTGGCGATCATTTGCAGGACGACGTCCCAGTAGCCGGAGAGGTTGAAGATCCCCAGAGTCAGCAATCGGGTGAAGAAGATAACGTGCTCATTGTGAGCACGAAACAGATCTCGAGTTGTCAGTGCGCCTTGAAGATAAGGCTTTAGCAAATTAGCCGCTTCGCCGTCCCATTCATCCGCGTAGGGAGTCGCGCTTCCGGCGTAATTGATGACGATCGCCCGAGAGCCGATGACGATGAGGAAGAGCGAAACAAGAAACAATGTCTGGCGTCTGTCTTCAAGGAATCTCAGAAACCGTTGTCCATAGCGCATCACCAAATCCTGGCAAGCTTCAGGGCCCGCGCCCCTTGTTGACCCGCCAGCGGCCGCCATTCGCGTGACTGTCCTGGCTCCAACGGTCTCGCAGCGCCCTGTCATGGCTCCAGCGGATTGAACCCCTCGCAAATCCGCCCATCTCCAACGACGACTCTCGAGCCTGGCGTCGCGAACGCAGGAGGCGCGGCCGTCAGATCCGCCGGCGCTGCTTGCCATCGCTTGGCCCGTGCCGCAAGGTCGCACAATGACCCGGTCGCCGGCCAAATCCATCGAAGACGCAGGCGGCTATGCGCCCGACGGCCCCTATAGCTTCGCCCGGCTCGCCTTGTCGCTTTTGATCTCGACCCTCGTCGGGGCGGGCATGTGGGCCATCATCGTCGTCATGCCGGAGGCTCAGCATGACTTCGGCGTCGACCGCTCGGCGGCCTCGCTCCCCTACACTGCGATGATGTGCACGCTGGCCTTCAGCACCATCGCGCTTGGGCGGATGACCGATCGGCGAGGCATTGCGTTGCCCATGGTCCTTTCCGGCTCGAGCCTGGGGCTCGGCTTCGTTGTCGCCGGGTACGCGCCGAACCTTGTCGTGTTCTCGGCCGCTCACGTGCTGATCGGCGTCGGCGCGGGAACCGGCTTCGGGCCGATGATGGCGGATATTTCGCACTGGTTCGTCAAGCGGCGCGGTCTCGCGGTGGTCGTGGTCGCGTCCGGCAATTATCTCGCCGGCACGATCTGGCCGCTCTTGATGAGCTTCGCGATGCCGCTCATCGGCTGGCGGGCGACCTATGCCGGCATCGGCCTCGTAATCGCCGCGACCGTCGTCCCGCTCGCGCTGGCCATGCGCCGTCGACCGCCGGCCGAAGCGTTCGACGAAGCCGAGGCGGCGACCGCGGCGGCGCGGGCCGACGTCGGCATATCGCCGCGAATGCTGCTCGTCCTCCTGGTTCTCGCGGGGTTTTCCTGCTGTGTGGCGATGTCGATGCCGCAGGTTCACCTTGTCGCCTATTGCGGCGACCTCGGCTACGGGGTCGCCCACGGCGCCGAAATGCTTTCGCTGATGATGTTGCTTGGCATCGTCTCGCGCATCGGCTCCGGATTCGTCGCTGACGCGATCGGCGGCTCGGCGACGCTGATGATCGGCTCCGTCATGCAAGGCGTCGCCCTCACGCTCTATCTTTATTTCGATGGGCTGACGTCGCTGTTCGTTGTCTCGGGAATCTTTGGCCTGTTCCAGGGCGGAATCGTACCGATGTACGCCGTCATCTGCCGCGAGCTTTTGCCGCCCCGCCAAGCGGGCGCGGCGATCGGCCTCGTCGTCTCGGCGACCATCTTCGGCATGGCGTTCGGCGGCTACTTTTCCGGCGTCATATTCGACCTCACCAGCTCTTACCGGATGGCGTTCCTCAACGGGCTCTTGTTCAACGTGTTCAATTTCGCCATCGTCGCCTGGCTTTTCTGGCGCCGGCAGAGGAAAGCGCCGGCGGGCGCGCTCATGGCCGCTTGACACCTGAGCGAGAACTCAATCAGCTGGACTCGTCTTGACGGAAGGCGGTCGTCGCGGCGACTTTGCCGCAACCGAATTGGTGCATGCGGATCGTCGTTCTGGTAACTTCAGCGCGGCCGGTCTTATTGCCTTGCTGGGACCGCCATGGACACCTTGGCGTGGCTGCGAGAGCTGGGGCTGGAGCGCTACGAGCAGGCGTTCCGGGAGAACGAGATTGCGGCCGAGATTCTGCCCAAGCTAACCGCCGATGATCTCAAAGACATTGGCGTCACCATCGTCGGGCACCGCCGCAAGCTTCTTGAAGCGATTGCCGCCCTGGCCGGGCCTTCTTTGGCGCGGCAAGCTGAACCGAGCGCCCCAGCCGAGGCCCCACCCGTAGCCCGGCCCGCTGAAGCTGAGCGGCGGCAGCTGACCGTGATGTTCGTCGATCTTGTCGGCTCGACCGCGTTGTCGGCGGCGCTCGATCCCGAGGAGATGGGCGCGGCCATTCGTGTCTACCAGAATGCCGTGGCCGGCGAGACCCTGCGCTTCGAGGGCCACGTCGCCAAGTTCATGGGCGACGGCGTGCTGGCCTATTTCGGCTGGCCGCAGGCGCATGAGGACGACGCCGAGCGGGCGGTGCGAGCGGGTCTCGCTCTCGTCGAAACCGTTGGCCGGCTTGAGGCTGGCGGCCGTCGGCTCGCGGCCAGGATCGGGATCGCGACCGGCCTCGTGGTGGTCGGCGAGCCGGTGGGCGAGGGCGAGGCGCACGAGCGCGCGGTGGTCGGCGAGACGCCGAACCTTGCCGCCCGGCTGCAAGCGCTTGCCGCGCCCGGCAGCGTCGTCATCAGCCAGGCGACCCGGCGGCTGGTTGGCAGTCTGTTCGAGCTGACCGACCTCGGTCCGACCCGGATCAAGGGCTTCCCAGAGCCGGTCGCCGCCTTCCGGGTCGAGGGCGAAGGTTCCGCCGATGGCCGCTTCGAGGCCCTCCATGGGCAGCGCGTGACGCCGCTGATCGGACGTGAGCACGAGGTGGCCATGCTGCTCGAGCGCTGGAGCTGGGCCAAGGAAGGCGACGGCCAGGTGGTCCTGATCGCGGGCGAGGCGGGCATTGGCAAGTCGCGGCTGCTGCATGCCCTTCGTGAGAAGCTGGCCGGCGAGCCGCACTTCGCACTGAGCTATTTCTGCTCCGCCTACCACACCAACAGTATGCTCCACCCGATCGTCGCGCAGCTCGAGCGGGCGGCGGGCTTCGGGTCCCATGACGAACCCGGGGACCGGCTCGCCAAGCTGCAGGTGCTGCTCGCCCAGGGCGCCGATCAGCTTGACGAGGCTGCGCCGCTCATCGGGGCGTTGCTCGGCGTCCCGACTGATGAGCGCTACCCGGCCCTGAACCTTACCCCGGAGCGCCAGAAGCAGCGCACCTTCGAGGTCCTGATCGAGCAGCTGGCCGGGCTAGCCCGCGAGCGGCCCGTGCTCCAGCTATATGAAGACCTGCACTGGGCCGACCCCTCGAACTCTGGAGCTGCTTGCCATGGTGATCGAGCGAGCGCGTGTCCTGCCGGTCCTTGTCGTGATCACCCACCGCCCGCAGTTTAGCCCGCCGTGGTCGGGCCAGGCGCACGTGACGTCGCTGCCGCTCAATCGCCTCGGCCGGCGTCAGGGGGCTGCGATGGCGCTTCGGGTGACCGGCGGCAAGGCGCTGCCGGCCGAGATCCTGGCTCAGATCCTCGAGCGCACCGACGGCGTACCCTTGTTCCTCGAGGAGCTGACCAGGACAATGCTCGAATTGGGCCTCATGACCGATGCGGGCGATCATTACGAGCTTACCGGCCCGCTGCCACCGCTTGCGATCCCGGCGAACCTGCACAATTCGCTAATGGCGCGGCTCGACCGGCTGGCCACGGTCAAGGAACTTGCCCAGATCGGCGCCGTGATCGGCCGCGAGTTCTCTCACGAACTGCTCGCCGCGGTCGCCGACCGGTCGCAGGGGCAGTTGGAAAGTGGGCTCGACCAGCTGGTCGCCTCGGAGCTCGTGTTTCGCCGCGGCGCCCCGCCGGACGCGACCTACAGTTTCAAGCACGCCCTGGTCAAGGACGCCGCCTATCAGTCGTTGCTCAAGTCGAAGCGCCAGCAGCTGCATGCGCGCGTTGCGCAGGTGTTCGAGGATCGGTTTCCGGGTGTCGTCGAAAGCCAACCCGAGCTCGTCGCCTATCACCTGACCGAAGCCGGGCTCGACGAACGCGCGGCGGACGCATGGGCGCGGGCCGGTCGCGCAGCCCTCGGTCGGTCGGCGATGCGCGAGGCGGCGAACTCGCTGTCTCGGGCCGTCGGGCTGCTCCGGAGAATGCCGCCCTCGCCCGATCGACAGCGCCTCGAGCTCGAGTTGCTCGGCGGCCTTGGCGTCGCGCTCACCAATACGCTCGGGCCGGCGTCTTCCGAAGCTCAGGCGGCGCACGAGCGCGCGAGTCAGCTTTCACAGGAACTCGGTGACCGCGAGGGCCGGTTTCGCGCTCGTTGGAACCTCTGGCGCGTCTATAACGTGCGGGCTGAATCCGATTCAGCGGTCGCGATGGGCCACACGCTCCTGGCGGAGGCCCAAGCGGACGGCGACGCCGATCACGAGGTGCAGGCGCACCATGCGCTGTGGTCGTCGCGTCTGTTTCGCGGCGATCTGGAGGCGACCTGTCAGCACGCGGAGAGCGGACTCGCTCTCTACGAGGTTGGGCGGCACGGAACGCAGGCGCTGACCTTTGGCGGCCACGACGCCAGGGAGTGCGGCCTCGCCAACCTCGGCACCGCTCTGTTTCTTATGGGTTACCCGGAGCGAGCGCTGGCCCATAGCGCCCAGGCCGTGGCGCACGCCATGACCCTTGGGCAACCGCAGGTGGTCGCACACGCCTACAACTGGAGTTCGCTGTTGCTGCAGCTCGCTGGCGAATTCGAAGAGCTCGATCGCCGCACCGCCCTGCTCGCGCGGCTCGCCGACGAGCACGGGCTCGCGATATATTACCCTGAAGCGCGCATCCTAGCCGCATGGCGCGCCGTCCGCGAAGAGCAGGATTATCGCGCCGCCGAAGACATGCGAAATTTCCTCGACCGGCGTGCGGCCATGGGTACGGCTTTTGTGCAGACCTATTTCCTCATGCTGCTCGCTGACGCCTGGCTGCGGCTCGGCCGGCTGGACGAGGCGCAATCCGTGCTCGGGGAGGGCTTGGCCCGCGCCGAGGCGACAGGCGAGCACTTTTGCACGGCCGAACTGCACCGGCTGCGCGCCCGCGCCTGCCTGGCTCTGGACGCCCGAGACCTCGGGGTCGCGGAGGCCGCCCTCGCCGCCGCGCTCGCCGCCGCTCGCCGTCAGTCGTCACGCATCTTCGAGCTTCGAGCCGCCTGCGATCTTGCCCAGCTCTGGGCCGATCGGGGCGGGCGGCGGAAAGCCCACGACTTGCTGGCGCCAGTGTATGGCTGCTTCACCGAAGGCTTCCAAACTGCCGATCTGAAGGATGCGAAGGCGCTCCTTGGAGAGCTTGCCTGAGAATGGCGGCTCTCCGCCCAAGCGACGCTGCCCGACGGCCACACGCCTCAATTCTAAACAGATACACGGCGAAATCTAACAAAGTGTGATCCGCGTCACAGCGCTTTCCGAAGTAATGTGCCTTGGGTTTGAGGCAGCCCCCATTGGGGTCGTTTTCGCAACAACCAACAAATGCATCGAGGAGGAATGACATGATTACGCGTCGTTTCCTGTTGCAGTCGGCTGCGGCTGCCGCCGCATAATCCTCCCAAGGCTTCCGATCCGCGTGGGCCGCCAATGCGCCAGACAGATCGCAGCGCCGATTTGACAGGGGCAGCCAGTCGACACACCGGGAGGGGAATATGATTTGCAACGGGAGGACGGTCCAATTGGCGGCCGCCGCCATCGCCGCCTGCTTTATGCTTGCGGGCGCGCCGGCGTCGGCGCAGGGCGTCAAAATCGGCGTTCTTGCCGACCAGTCCGGAACCTACGCCGATTTTGACGGCAAGTGGTCGGTCGAAGCCGCGAAGATGGCGATCGAGGACTTCGGCGGCAGCGCGCTTGGCGAGAAGATCGAGCTGATCGACGCCGATCATCAGAACAAGGTGGATCTCGCTACGGCCATCGCGCGCCGCTGGTATGACGTCGAAGGCGTCGACATGATCAGCGACCTCACCTTGTCCTCGATTGCGCTTGCGGTGCAGGCAATCGCCGCCGAGAGGAAAAGGATCGATATCGTCGTGGCGTCGTCGACGTCGGCGCTGACCGGCCCGGCCTGCACGCCCTACGGCTTCCACTGGGCCTATGACACGCACGCAATCGCCGTGTCGACGGGCGGCGCGCTAGTGAAAACCGGCGGCGACTCCTGGTTCTTCATCACCGTGGATTACGCTGCCGGTCACGCGCAGGAGAACGACGCAAGCGAGATTATCAAGGCCGAGGGAGGCAAGGTGCTCGGCCACGTGCTCTTCCCGCTCAACAACCCCGACTTCTCGTCCTTCCTCTTGCAGGCGCAAAGCTCGAAAGCGAAGGTCATCGGACTCGCCACCGGCGGCCAAGACGTCATCAATGCGATCAAGCAAGCGGCTGAATTCGGCATCGTCGCCGGCGGCCAGCGGCTCGCGGCGTTGCTTTTGACAGTGGCGGAGGTCCATGGCCTCGGCCTGGAAGCCGCGCAGGGTCTGGTGCTGACCGAGAGCTATTATTGGGACCTCAATGACCGGACCCGCGAATTCGGCGAGCGCTTCTTCAAGCGCACCGGGCGGATGCCGAACATGGTCCAGGCCGGCATGTATTCAGCGACCTTACAATATCTCAAAGCCGTCAAAGCTGCGGGAACGAAGGACGCGGACGCGGTCGCCAAGAAGCTCAAGGAGCTGCCGGTCGATGACGCGTTCACCGCGCATGGGCGGGTGCAGGCTAACGGACGCATGGTGTCGGATCTCTATCTGTTCGAGGTCAAGAAGCCATCGGAAAGCAAACGTGACTGGGACTACTACAAGCTGCTCGCCACCGTGCCCGGCGACACGGCCTATCCGACCGCGGCCAACAGCGGCTGCCCATTGACGAAGTAAGGGATGGCTCGGACCGTCTCGGAGAGAGGCGTGAGGCGAGTCGCGTCCCAAATCCGACGCTGGAATCGCTCACGCCGGCGCCTCCGCGCTTTTAGCTGCCTCGCCTCCAACCAATTGGGAACGCGAGGTCTTTCGGTGCGATTGTCCTGTAGCGGCCAACAAAAAGCTTGCCAATTCCGGAATCCGTTCGTATACTTTCGGCTAATCGAAATCGGGTTTGCGCCACGGATCTGGCGGGAAGAGAGCATGAGGAGGGAGAGCGCGGGTTGATGAGCCGTTTGGCCTGGATTCGAGGGCGGGCATCGAATTTCTCGTCTCTTCGCCCGTAACCCGTTGAGAGTGCTCGATTCCGGGAAGGAAAAGGAAGCAAAAGGAAACAAAGGGATGACGAAAGGAAGCGATTTTGCTTCCGTTGATTGCCTTTTCTTTCCTTTGTCGGCCGCAAGCCCAGCCTGCGCCCCCGCGCCAGTCGTCCGTCCGGACGGGCGTTACTCCTCCAGCTCGCTGTCCCAGTAAAGGTAGTCCATCCAGCTCTCGTGCAGGTAGTTGGGCGGGAACAGGCGGCCGTTCTGGTGCAGATCGTGCACGCTCGGCTGGTAGGGCTTGGTCGTCGGCCACATGCGGGCCACCGCGGGCAGCATGTCGGCTTTCTTCAGGTTGCAGTCGGAGCAGGCCGCGACCACGTTCTGCCACGTCGTGAAGCCGCCCTTGGAGCGGGGAACGACATGATCGAAGGTCAGGTCTTCGCGCTGGCCGCAATATTGGCAGGTGAAGCGGTCGCGCAGGAACACGTTGAACCGGGTGAAGGCGGGAAAACGGGTCGGCTTGACGTAGCTCTTGAGCGAGACCACCGAGGGCAGCCGCATCTCGAAGCTTGGGCTGCGCACGAGCGTGTCGTACTCGGAGATGATGTTGACCCGGTCGAGGAAGACCGCTTTGATCGCGTCCTGCCAGCACCAGATCGACAACGGATAATAGCTGAGCGGGCGGAAGTCCGCATTGAGAACGAGAGCCGGACAATTCTCCGGCGTGACCGACCGAAAATGAACCGTCACAAAGACGCTCCGTGCCTCCGATTGTCCAACCCGGCCAGGGCTCAGGTCCGGCCGTGCCGATAGTCTACAGGGAGCGTGACGCGGTTGTGAAGGCGCCGGAATCCGGCGGTTTCCTGAGCATCGGCGTTTGGCTCGCCCCGCCGGCCAAGCGAATCGGTCAGCGGACCGCTCGTTCGATCGCCTGCATGTCGGCGTCCGAGAGCCCGAAATGATGGCCGATCTCATGGACGAGAACATGGGTGACGACTTCGCCGAGCGAATCGTCGCCGTCACACCAGAAGTCGAGCAGCGGCCGGCGATAGAGCCATATCATGTTGGGCAATTCGCCCGTCTCCTCGAGCGCGCCGCGCTGGGCGAGCCCCCGGCCGCGAAACAGGCCGAGCAGGTCGAATTCGCTCTCGGCGCCCATCTCGTTGAGGGTCTCGTCATCCGGGAAATCGACCACCTGGATGATGAGACCTTCGCTGAGGCGGCGAAACGAAGCGGGGAGCTGGTCGAACGCCGCCTGGGCGAGGGTGTCGATATCCTCCGCCGTGGGCGCTCGCGCCGAGGCGAGGCGGCTCAGCGTCTCGGCGGTCATTGGGCAGCCCTCGACCGCGGCGCGGCGGGAGCCTCGAACGACTTCACTCGCGCCGTCTCGAGTCCATCGATCAGGAGATGGGTTCGATGGGCGAGCTCTGCGCGGATCCTCTCTGCGCCGGCCGGGAATTCAGCGAGCACGCGCCGAAACGTCTCGCGCGGGATCCGCATGACGACCGCATCCTCGGCCGCTCGCGCGCCGACCCGGCGCGCAGTCTCAGCGTAGAGCGCGCTCTCGCCGATGAGCGCGCCGGCGCCGACGCGGCGCTCGCCTTTCGGCTCGCCTCCGTCCGCGAGCAATGCGATCGCGCCCGAATGGACGAAATAGCCGAAGTCGGCGGTCTCGCCAGCGAGGAAGAGCGTGTCCCCGGCTTTCAGACGCCGCTTTTCGCAGGCGAAGGCGATGAGCTGCACCGCCTCGCGCGGAAGCAGGCTGAACGGGCGAGTGCGCTCGAGCCGTCCGACATCGTCGTCCAGCGTCACTCGGATCGCCCCCCCGCCGCCGCGCTCGCCACGAGCTTGTATCCGCCCCCTTCGGTCACGAGAAGCTGCGCTTCCGCCGGATTGTGCTCGATCTTCTGCCGCAGCCGGTAAATATGGGTCTCGAGCGTGTGCGTCGTCACGTTGGAATTGTAGCCCCAGACGTGCTTGAGCAGGGTCTCGCGGGCGACCGGCTGCTGCTCGGCGCGGTGGAGATAGCGAAGGATCGCGGCCTCTTTTTCGGTCAGCCGCAATTTGACGCCCTGCGGGTCGACGAGGTTCTTCGAGGTCGGCCGAAACGTGTAGGGGCCGACCTGAAACTCGGCGTCCTCGCTCGCCTCATGTTGGCGAAGCTGGGAGCGGATTCGCGCGAGGAGCACGACGAACCGGAACGGCTTGCCGACGTAGTCGTTGGCCCCGGAATCGAGGCCGAATACGGCGTCGGCGTCCGAATCATGGGCGGTGAGAACGATGATCGGGCGGCGATACCCGTCGCGGCGCATCCGCTTGACCGCCTCGCGCCCGTCGAGGTCAGGGAGCCCGACGTCCATGATGACGAGGTCCGGCGTTTCCGTCTCGACCGCGTGAAGCGCCGCTTCCGCCGTCTCGACCGCCTCGACCTGAAACTCGGGATGCAGCGCGAGCTGCTCGACCAGCGCCTGACGCAAGTCCGCGTCGTCATCCACGATCAGCAACCGCCGCGCTTGGGTCATCAGCCTTACTTTATCGACAGGATCGTCCGGCCGCTAGCGCAGGATTGCGGCAAGCGTACGGCTGACGCCCGGCGATCAGGGTCGCCGGCGGCGGGCGCGCGAAGGCCGAATCCCGTTCGCCCTGCCCGTCCGGGGCCTCGGGTGGGCGCCCGAGGCCGGGGAAGGGGAATCCAAATCGAGGGAAGAAAAATCCAAACCGCGAGGAAGGAGAATCAAAGCCGAAGGAAGCGAAAGCCAAATTTTTCGCTTCCGCGCATCGCGACTTTTCAGGGGCTTAGGGGCCAACTGCCGCCTGGCCCTCCGGCTCGGCCGCTTCGCCCGCGCCCGGGCTCCCGCCCTCCGCCGCCGGCGGCTTCGGCTCGCTCCCCGTGATGAGGCGGTTGGCGACCCTGTTCAGCTTGGCGAACAGCCGCTCGCGCGCCGCCTCGTCGTAAACCTGCAACGGCGCGGCCTCGCGCCGGTAGCGGTCGATCCGGTCGAGAACGGCGAGATAAGGCCCGATCGCGCGCATATCGCCCGCCTCCAACGTCTCCGCCCCGAGGCGAAGCGCGCTTTCGAGCCGGGCGAGTTGCAGCAACGCGTGGTCCGATCCTCCGTCGACCTCCCGGCGCCGCAAGGCTTCGGCGACGATCTGGCGGATGCGCCTTGTCGTCACCTGTTCCTCGCGCGCGCTCGCCTCGTAGGACCAGCCGCCGCGCAGACGCTCGAAGATGCGCTTCCGCCGCACCGCCTTGCCGTGGGGGTTGAGTCTCGCCCTCTTTGCAGGAGCCGTCGCGTTATCCATTCTCGCCTCGCCTTCGCCGGGCTCTTCCGCTGTTTCTGGAAATATCGGACAGCATAGCACGAATTCAGATAATCAGAAAGAGAAAATTATCCGGACCGCGCGTTTTACGGAGTAAGCCACTGATAGAAAAGGAAATATTTGGCCAGATCGTCTTGCCCCGAAAGGGCCAAAAAGAGGCTAACCGGGACTGGTAGCGCATGGGGTGCGAGCCGCCACGGGCCCTACTGCGGCTTGGGCTGCCGCTCGCGGCGAAAAAGAGCTGGCCCGCCCTTGCCATCAAGGGGATTGAAGGACATCTGAGTCCTGTTACCGTCTTGCTGCCCGGCGCGGGCCCCGGCATCGATCGAGGTCGGACCATGGCGAAATTGAAATTGATTGCTGTCATCCTTGCCGCGTCGATCATGAGCGTTGCGGCTTACGGCCAGGACAATGGCGGCGGTCTCGTCGCCCCGGAGCTCAGCAAGCCGGCGCCGGGGCATCTTCTCGATCAGGACTATCTCACCTCGACCGGCGCGACTGTCCCCCGGCCCGGCGATTCGCAGGCGGCCGGTCCGACGCCGCTCGACCGCGCCATCGAGCAGCAGGACAACAAGATCGACAACAGCATCTGCAAGGGTTGTTGAGGCGGCGGCCGGTCCGCCTCGTTCATCTGGCGCCGGCTGGCGCGCCAAGCGAGGCGTCGCGCCTCGTGAGGCGGGCGAATCGCCGATCGGTAGGTCAAGGCTTGATTTGCATGGTGGCGGGGCCTCAGGCGCCAAAGACGCCGATGATCGCCTGGTTGTCGCTACTGCTGGGAATCATTTGAATCAGGAGTGAGAGGCCCGCAACGTCATAGGTGCGGGTGAGGGTGCCCGAGGCGCCGACCGAAAAGTCATCCAGCGCATATCCGTCAGGGAATGGAAAGGCCCCGCCGGAAAGGAGATAGAACTGGATGCTCCCCGATCCGTTGACGGTCACTGAAAATCGAATCTTTGCGAATTCGCTGATGTCGATAGGATCGAGGGTTCTCCCGCCTGTCGGCGTTCCGATGATATTTTGATTGAACGCCAGTTTCGTCCCGCCGCCGGACGCCATGAGATACATGCGTGTGACGCTCGAGTATGGAACGTTCGGAGCGTCGATGGCGGCTTCGACCAGTTTGTTCGTGGAGATGGCGGCGAGGCCGACCGACAGCATCTGGGCTTTGCTTCTCTCCGCAGCGTAGAACCACTGGTTTACGAAACTTCCCCCCGTGTCCGTGAGGTTGATGTAAATCACCGGCGCAGGCGTTTCCGTGCCGTTGGCCGCCGGTCCGATTTCATTCACGGTGCAAGAAAAAAAGGCCATTTCCGCCTCCGCTCATGTTTCAATGCTTATTTAAGAGCGCCTTTCGCCTGTAGGGCAATCCAGAAAGTGAAGAGCGCTGCGACTGAAGGCGCAGAGCCCGCTTCGCGACGGATCGAGCGTCGCGAGTTCAGCGCGAGTCCCCGTCGCAAGTTGTGAGAATTTGCAGATGCGTCCTCGAGCGGCGCCAAGTTATCCAATCATGCGGCGAGGTCAAAGCGGAAGTCGCCAACGCCTGATTATTGGCCAACTTCGGCCCGCTAATCGCGGAATACTCGTATCAGGGGCAGTGCTCGAACAGGGCGTCTATTCAGCACTCTGATCTGGACAATTTTTTCGCCTTGCAACACCCTCGCTTATTGTGGTCGTCTTGCCTCAGCCCATGCAGGAGGCGCTGGCTCGCTCGCCCGACGAGACGGCCACTTAGGGAGGATGACATGGAGCTTCGTGAGAACAGGACCGAGCTTGAACGACTGCTCGCCGACGTTTGGGACTACGAGGATGGCGGCCACAAGAAGAGCAGTTTGCCGAAATGGCTCTTCGCTCTCACGCTGACAGGCGCAGTCCTCTGCACGTCTTCGCCGTCAGACATTGTCGTTCCCGTCATGACGGCGCTCGCGCCTGGGGCGGAAAAGCTGTCGGTTGATAACGTCTCGTCGGAGAACGTCGCCGAAGACCTCGACTACCGCATCGCCCGACACACCAATTCCATAGCCGGCTGGCGCGCGTTTCTTGAGGCTCACCCCGACGGGCCGCACGCGCAGGCCGCGCGGGCCGAGATCGACCAGCCGCAGCCGGCGCCGGAACAATCTCGGGCGCCGACGCAGACGCCGGACGGCACGGCGCAGGAGACGGCGCCGCCCGCGCCGCCGCCGGTCATGGTTGAGGAGGAGGAGGAGGCAGCGCCACCGCCACAGTCGGTTGAGGTCGCGGAGCAACCCCTGCCATCTCTTGCGGCGACGCAGACGCCGGTCGAGGCGGCGCAGTCCGCGGCGGCGCCCGCGGTCATGGCCGAGGCGGAGCCAGGGCCGCCGCCTGAGCCCGTTGCGGCCCTGGCGGACGCGCCGCTGCCGCCGTCAAGACCACGCGAGATCGCGGCCGCAAAGTCTGTCGAGCCAGCGCATCACAGTCATTCGCGCGCCGAGCATCACCAGGCCAGTCAACCGAATGTGTTGACGGTGCTGGTCGCGCAACTCCTTCACCGTCATGGCCAGCGCTCGGACAGCATGAACGGGCAGCGTTGACTTAAAATCATGGCTTGAGGGTCAGCTCCTCGCCGCCCGCCTGTCTGAGCTCGTCCTCGGTTCCCGTCAGCGTGATCGATCTGACGTCGTTCCAGAGCGGGACGAGGTCGCCGTAATGGCTCGAGAAGATGTGGCCGGATTCGCCGGTCGCGATCATGAACCGGGATTTGCCGGGGTCCTTGAGATCGTAAAGGCCGCGAAACCCGCCGCCGATCGTGCGGGCGAACGGCATGTCCGGGGGAGCGCCGGAGCCGCCGCCGCGATCGAGGGTGTAGAACCCGCCGCTCGAGGGGAGGCTGAGATCGGTCAGCCGGTCAAAAAGCGGGACATGGGCGTAGACCTGGTGGCGCAGCAGCGCCTCGTGCTCCGCGCCCCACTCCCACTGGCTCATGGCTGACCCGTCACGCTTGACGAGGAGCGCGAGACCGTCGTCGAGAGCGCGGCCGAGCGCGTTGCGGCAGTCCGGATCGGGGGCACCGGGAGAGCCGCACCAGGAGGCATGGTCGCGCATGAGGGACATGAGCGTGGTCGCGGCGAACGGGCCTTTTTCCGCCATCGAAAGCCCGGTCTTGTCCTCGAGCAGGATCTTGTGCAGCGCGCTTAGGAAAGCGGTGTAGATCAGCGGCTCGGGGCGGTCCTTGGCCATCACGCCGTCCCATTTCAAAAGCATCGCCTGGGCCTGTCTCCCCCAGTCGGTGGAGGGCGCGATCGTGGCGATCAAGGGGCGCATCTCCTTCACGTCCAGAGACAGGTGGTCGGCCTGCATGGCGGCCGAGGTTTCGAGGCTGTGCTTTGAGATCGTATCGAAGAACTGCTGGATGCGGCGGGCGCGGAAATTCTCTTCGTAGTCGACCCCGAAACTGGGCTGATGATCGGGCGGGAAATCGGCGTTGTTGGCGTTGAAGGCGAAGCCGATCGCCGGGTTGTAGAGTTGAGGCATTTGATCGAACGGGATCATGCCGGTCCAGTCGAAGGCGCCCGACGCGCCGTCGACGGGCGCCATCCCGTCGCCGGACTTGCGCACCGGGACCAGGCCCGGGTTGAAGAAACCGATGTTTCCGGCGCCGTCCGCATAGACGAGGTTCTGGGTCGGCGTCTGGTAGAGGCGGAGCGCGTCGAGAAACTCGCCCCAGTTTCGCGCCGCGTTGACGCGCAGGAAGGCTTCCGCGGTGGTGTCTTTTTCGCCAAATCCGGTAAAGGCGAGGGCGACGACCTTCCCCGGCCCGGCGACGCTGGCGGCGTCCTCGCTGATGTCGGACAGCACCGGGCCGTGGCGGGTCAGGCGAATGGCAAGATTGACGTCGGCCGCGCCTTTGACACGGATCGTCTCATCGCGCGTCTCGAACGGCCTGGGTCCGCCGGGCGTCAGATATTTCGACGGGTCGGCCGGATCGACGGTCTCGATGAACAGGTCCTGCACGTTCGAGTCCGCGGTCGTCAGGCCCCAGGCGATCGAATCGTTCTGGCCGAGAACGAACACCGGGGCGCCGGGAATCATCGCGCCCTTGACCGATCCTTCCGGCGTGACGATGCGGGCGAGATACCAGAGGATCGGCGCGCTGAGGTCGAGATGGGGATCGTTGGCGAGGATCGGCTTGCCGGTCACGGTCCGCGACCCGGCGATCACCCATTCGTTCGATGCGCCGCGCCCGATCCCGGTCAAGGCGCCGAGCTCATCGTCGATGGTCTCGCGAGCCGCGTGCCCTTCGCCGAGCGCTGGAAGGGTCGTGATCGGCTCGCCGGGCCTGGCTGAGGGAAAGAGCCAGTTCAGCTCGTCCGGTCCGAGCTTCTGGAGCAGACGGGCGCGCAGGAGCTTGAGCTTGAAGTTCTGCGACAGCTGATACGCCTCAAGCTTTGCGATTACAAGAGAATCGGCGGGCTTCCACGGTTCTGGATGATCGCCGACGAGGAGGAATTCGGGCGGGAGCGCGTTCTTATGGCTGTCGAGGAAGGCGTTGACGCCGTCGGCATAGGCTTCGAGCCGCTTTTGCGCCCAGGGCGAAAGGGCGGAGAAGCTGGTCTCGGCCTCGCGGTAGAAGCCGACCGTGCGAATGAACTTGTCGACGCTGAGAAGTTCGGCGCCGCGGATTTCGGCCATCCGTCCCTGACCGACCCGGCGCATGATCTCCATCTGGAACATCCGCTCGCTCGCATGCGCGTAGCCGAGCGTCCGCGCCGCGTCGTCCATCGAGGCGGCGAAGATGTGCGGGACGCCGAAGTGGTCGCGCCAGACGCGAACCTCCGCCGAAAGGCCGGGCAGCGTCTCGACGCCGGAAGTCGCCGGCATGGCGCGATAGAAGAGGTAGCCGCCGCCGAGCGTCGCCAGGACGACCAGCGCAAGGATGAGGCTCGCCGCCCGATTGACCCATCGCCACGCCATTTTGCCTCCCGGAGAGATTGCGGCGCCCCAATCGAACCGGGTTCATGCTCTCGAGTCCAGTGCGACGACCGCGAAGCAGTGGGCCAGTTTCATTTGCTCCATCGCAATTTCGTCCGCATCCATAGGACGCTTCTCGCGATGGCCGAAGGCGTGACGATCGGCTTCGGGAGGTCGCAGAGATGCTAAGCGTGCTTGACCCGTGGGAGTCGGCAAGGAGAGGCAAATGACCGATTTTCTCAAAATCTACAACCTTGAAAAATATCTGTTTGAAGACGTTGGGGCAGGTTTTCGCTCTACAGGTCAAATCGATCACGCAGACTTCTTCATGATCATCATATGGAAGTCTAATCGTGCAAAGACAAAGGTGCGAGATAAATTGAAAAGGAAGGCAAACGGCGATTTTAGTGCCGCCGTAGCGACGATATCCAAAGCATTATTCTCCGCGAGGAAAACACCGAAGGAACAGCTTGCCATTCTGATGCGCGACTGGGAATTGCGACTCCCGATGGCGTCTGCGATACTGACCGTCTTGTATCCAGATGAATTTACGATTTACGATAAGCGCGTTTGTGGTGTCTTGAATTTTCCTTATAAGGACATGCCATTTTCGGATGATTGTTGGTCTACATATGAAAGGTACAAACGCGAGGTATGTAACAATGCGCCACTGAACCTAAGTCTACGAAACCGAGACAGATACCTTTGGGGAAAATCATTTTTCGAGGACGCGACAAGGGATGCACGATAATGCGCCAAAACAAACTGGCGCGCTACCATCCGCCAACGCCTCAGAGCGCCAGTTCCGCCATCACCGGCGCGTGGTCGGAGGGGCGCGCCCAGCCGCGCGCATCGCGCAGGACGCGCATCGACTTGACGGCGTCGGCGAGGTCGGGGCTCACCCAGATGTGGTCGAGGCGCCGCCCCTTGTTCGTCTTCGACCAGTCGAACGCCCGATAGCTCCACCACGTGTAGAGCTTCTGGTCGTCGGGCACGAATTTGCGCAAGGCATCGACCCAGGGTCCGGCGGCCTGGGCCCGTCTCAATTTGTCCACCTCGATCGGAGTGTGGCTGACGACCCTGAGCAGCGCCTTGTGGCTCCAGACGTCATGCTCGAGCGGCGCGATGTTGAGATCGCCGACCAGGATCGCGCCCCGCGCCGCCGGCCTCTCATCCCTCGCCCAATCCGCCATCTCGTCGACGAAGGCGAGCTTGTGGGCGAACTTGGCGTTGATCTCGGGGTCCGGCTCGTCGCCGCCCGCCGGCACGTAGAAATTGTGGAGTTCGAGCCCGTGCGCCTCATCGCCGAGGACGACGTGCAGGTGGCGGGCGTCGCCCTTGGCGCAAAAGTCGCGCTTCGCCGACGCGGCGAACGGGACGCGGGAGACCATCGCGACGCCGTGATAGCCCTTCTGGCCGTTGATCGCGATATGCGGATACCCGGCCTCCCGGAAGGCCGCATAGGGGAAATTGCCATCTGGGCATTTCGTCTCCTGCAGGCACAGGACATCCGGCCGGTGCTCGGCGAGGTAGCGGATGACGAGGTCGATGCGCAGACGGACCGAGTTGATGTTCCAGGTGGCGATGGAAAACGTCATGCGCGACTCCACGCGGGCGGGGAAGCCAAAGTCACGGCCCTAGGCGGGCGGCGCAAGCCGCCCTCGCCAATTTCCCACAAGCCGCGCATCGTCACTTCCGGCGGTTGCCCGGCTGGTTGGCCGGCAATTCGTCGATGTGGAACAGCGCCGGATCGGGCCGCGTGGTCAGATCGAGATTGGACAGGGCGACAACGGTCTGGAAGCCCTGGGCGTCGATAACCGTCCACCTCTTCAGCGCGAAGGTCGTGGCGTCGAAGACGAGCGTCAGATGCGCGGTGCCGCCGAGCGCCGCCCGATCCTCGACTTCGATCGTGACCGCATTGCCCTCGTCGGCGACGCTGAGCACCCTGGTGTCGCGCGCGATGTCGATGTGATCGGCGAGAAGGAACTTGAGCGGCGTCTGGCCGATGAAATATTCGTCCTGGGTGTCGAGCTTGCGGTCGATGACCGCGACGCTGCGGCCGTCGGCGACGATCTCGAACCGCGGGGGCTCGGTGTATTCGAACCGCATCCGCCCCGGGCGCTCGAGGCTGAGCTCGCCCTCGGACCGCCGTCCGTCCGGGCCGATCTGAACGAAATTGGCGGTCATGACCCGCGCCGCATCGAGCCAGGCGTTGGCGCGCGCCACCGCTTCGGCGGCGGGCATCGGCGCCGCGGCGGAGTTTGCCGATTTGGCCGGCTTTGCTGCGGCATTCAGGTCGAGCGGCGCCTGCTGGGCGAAGACGGCGCCGGCTGCGAGAAGGGCGGTCATGAGGCCAAGCGCGAGCCATCGGAAGCGGTTCGCCACGAATGTCCAATCCTTTCGATACGCGGGGGCGCCGAATCGGCGTTCGGCCCGAGCGGGATAATGGGAAATATCCCGTCGCGACGGAAGCGGGGGCTTTCCGGAAGCACTGCGCTCTTTCTATGGCGGGCGCGCGGCCTTCACGCGGCTATCGCAGGCCGGCGAGAGCAGCCTCGAGCGAAGCGGCGAGGCGGTCGACGATCATCTCGACCTCGAACGGCTTGACGATGAAGGGCGGGGCCAGAAGGACGTGGTCGCCCTCGACGCCGTCGATCGCGCCGCCCATCGGATAGACCATGAGGCCGCGCGCCATCGCCTCGCGCTTGACGCGGGCGTGCAGTTTCAGCCCCGGATCGAACGGCCGCTTGCTCGCCCGGTCGCTGACCAGTTCGAGCGCCCGGAAGAGCCCGCGCCCGCGAATGTCGCCGACGAACGGGTGCTGGCCGAAGCGCTCCACGAGGCGCCGCTCGAGCCTTGCGCCCATTTCGATCACGTTGGCGATCAGCCGATCCCGTCGGATGACGTCCTGCACCGCCAGCGCCGCCGCCGCCGCCATCGGGTGGCCCATATAGGTGTGGCCGTGCTGGAAGCTGCCTGAGCCGTTGGCGAACGCCTCGAAAATGCGGTTCGACAGCATGACCGCGCCGATCGGCTGATAGCCGCCGCCGAGGCCCTTGGCGAGGGCCATGAGATCGGGCGCCACGCCCTCCTGCTCGCAGGCGTGAAGCGTGCCGGTTCTCCCCATCCCGCACATCACCTCGTCCAGAATGAAGAGAACGCCGTAGCGGTCGCAAATCGCCCGGATGCGCTTGAAATAGTCGCCGACCGGCGGGACCGCGCCCAAGGTCGCGCCGACCACGGTCTCGGCGACGAAAGCGATGACGCTATCGGCGCCGACTTCGATGATCTTGTCCTCGAGCGCCTGGGCGGCTCTCGCGGCATACTCCGCGTCGCTCTCGTCCTCTCGCTGCAGCCGATAGGCGTAGCAGGGGTCGACGTGGTGAGTCCTGATCAGAAGGGGCTCGAATTGCGCGCGCCGCCAGGCGTTGCCGCCGACAGCGAGCGCGCCGAGCGTGTTGCCGTGGTAGCTCTGCCGCCTTGCGATGACGTGACGGCGCTGGGGCTCGCCGACCTCGACAAAAAACTGGCGCGCCATCTTGAGCGCGGCCTCGATCGCCTCCGAACCGCCGCTCACGAGATAGACGTGGCTCAGGCCCGCCGGAGCGTCCTCGATCAGGCGATCCGCGAGGCGTTCGGCGGCCTCGGTGGTGAAAAAAGCCGTGTGCGAATAGGCGAGCGCGTCGAGCTGTTTGTGCATCGCGGCGAGCACGTCGGGATGGCCGTGGCCAAGGCAAGAGACCGCCGCGCCGCCGGATGCGTCGAGATAGCGCCGGCCATCGGCGTCGACGATCTCGATCCCCGAACCGGAGACCGCGACCGGCATGTTAATATTTGCAGTGCGGTGCAATATATGCGACATTGGCGTGTATGATGGCGTTCCGCGAGGGGAGCGGGTTCGAGCCAGTCTATGCGCCTAAGGCGAGCGGCGGAAAGGCGGCATGCTGTGGCTGCTGAAACGCGAGGACGGGTGATCGTGGCGGTCGCGCCAAATGGCGGGCGCAAGACCAAGGCCGACCATCCGGCGGTGCCGCTCAGCGCCGACGAGCTCGCCCGCACCGCCGCTGAATGCCTCGAGCGCGGCGCGTCGATGATCCACCTGCATGTGCGCGACGCGGGGGGCCGGCACTCGCTCGACCCCGACGCCTATCGCGCCGTGATCGCGCGCATCTGCCAGGAGGTCGGCGACCGGCTCGTGATTCAGATCACGAGCGAATCGCTCGGCCTCTTCACGCCGAGGGAGCAGAGGGCGGCGGTGCTTGAAGCCAATCCCGAGGCGGTGTCGCTGGCGCTGCGTGAGCTCGCCCCCAATAAGGCCGACGAGAAGGACTTCGGCCTGTTCCTGGGCAAGCTCAAGCAGATGCGGATCTGGCCGCAGATCATCCTCTATCACCCCGACGAGGCCGAGCGCCTGGGGGCGATGCGGAAGGAGGGGCTGATCCCGTTCGACAAGCTCTCCGTTCTCTACGTGCTCGGGAGGTTCGCCCTGACCCGCACGGCGATCCCGCGCGACTTACTTCCGTTTGTCGCCCGGGACATGCCGCGGTTCGATCCATGGAGCGTGTGCGCCTTCGGCCGCCGCGAGGCCGCATGCGTGACCGCCGCGGCGCTGCTCGGCGGCCACGTCCGGGTCGGTTTCGAGAACAACCTCGCGCTCCCCGACGGCGCGCGCGCCCCGTCGAACGCCGCGCTGGTCGGCGCGGCCCTGCGCGGCCTGGAGGCGGTCGGGCTTCAGACCCAGACGGCGGAGGGCTTGAGGGAGGAGATCGCGGCGGCGATGGGGCAGTAAGGGGGCAGCGTCAGACGAGTCCGTGCTTTGGCGCAACCGCTCGGCGTTTGCGCTCCCGCCTCCTTGTGGGGGCGGGAAGGGGTTGGACGTCGCGCCAACGGTGGAGATTGGCGTTTCGCGACTTCTCCTCTGAGGCAGCCGCTGCGTGACCCCTTCCCGAAACGCATCTACAAGCCACGGCGGGGTCTCAACGACATTTCAGTCTTGTCAAAGTCTTACGATGTGCGCAAATCTCAGTCGCGATAAGGCCGTCATCCGGCGAATGTCGATTTCTAACAATCGCCCCTATTCGGGCGAGTGATCACAGCATGAAACGCACGTATTTTCCCGGTATCACTGACATTGTCGTCGTCACGGATCCGGCAGAGATCCGGACAATTTCAAACAATTCAAGGTTCGACCGGGACTTCATAGGACATGGCCCTGTTCGCAACGTGCAGCGTCTCCGGAAAATGCTCCGCATTTTCTCGCTCAACGGCAGATTATTCCCGCCTATGCTGCCGCGCACCAACCCCAGCCGAGCCGCCGCGCAAGACGAACTGTGGTCGAGACTCAACGTCAAGGCCGACCAGGTGAAACACGGACCCGCTGAATTGGAGTCCCTGGCCGAATGGGTCAGAGGGATCGGAACTGCGGAGACGCTCGATCTGCTTGTGCAGCAGAGCATAGGAAGATTGTTCGTGGAAACGTTCACGGCCACTCAGGAGAGTTTGGCAGCCGCCCGTATGGTGCTTGAGGCTGCAAGCTCTTCCAATGTCCTGAAAATGCTGGGGTGGCGCATCAGCGGCAGGCTGGATCGGGCCAAAACGCTTCTTGCTTC
Source organism: uncultured Alphaproteobacteria bacterium (assembly GCA_963765375.1). GTDB lineage: Bacteria > Pseudomonadota > Alphaproteobacteria > Rhizobiales > Beijerinckiaceae > Roseiarcus. Next base: position 896,913 of record CAVXVZ010000003.1, read on the forward strand.
CATGGTGAATGGCGATTTGGCTGGCGTTGTCGCGATGATTAATGGTCGTCAACTCATTGTTGATGGCCTGCATAAAATGCGGCGACTTGCCGCCGACCCAGCGCTTCGGTTTTCAATAACGACGGATGCCGCCGCGGACGAATGCCTCTTTGCGCCAGCCACCGTTGTACGCCAGGCGAAAACCCCCGGTGAGCTCGGCGGTTGTCCCTTTAGAAGAGGCTCGCTCTTCATCCTTGGGCTCGGAAGCGCGAGCAAAGGCGCAGCGAATCGTGACCTCGTCTTCCTCAGTCAGAGTTGGAGCCGCTGTCCCGCCGAAAAGTGGGTGCCTGCGCTATTGGAAGGCGTGTGGACGCGTGCCTCAGCTCCGTTGCCTGAGTCTTAAAAAACCTCGCCGCCCTCATTGATCAATTCCTGACCGTGGCGGCCCGCCCATGCCTGCCTCTGGCGGGGTAATTGCGGCTCAATCCTCCCCCAACAACGGGGGAGGAGACGCGCGGGCGCCGGCGGCGTTCGGCCTCAGCTCAGATCGTCGACCTCGAGCAGCAATTGTTTTGCGGCGAGCTTCAGCCATCTTGCGTTGTTGGTGCGAAGCGCCTTGAGACGGCCGCTGAGAACACTGGAGGTCTCCGCCGGGGTAGCTCCCAATTCGTGCATGAGTTGCGTCCATTCCTCGCCGCAGGATTCGACGTCGGGCCGTAATTCACGAGCAAAGATGCCGTAGAATTGATCGAACCCCTGGATGCCCTGGCTTTGAGCATCCCGTCCCAGACGGTCATAATCGGCGATCACGGAGCGCATGATCTCGGCGCATCGCTCGGGCGTCGGCGAGCGATATTTCATGGTTTCCTGGTAGGCGGGCTCCAGAATGTCCCACCGCGCCCTGAACATCATGCGCACCAGCCTGACCAGCGTGGCGACCGGGTCCGGCATCGCGGCCGGCAACGACCAATCGAGCATGCGACGGAGCGGATCCGTATCGGCCGCAACAAAGATCAAAGCGAGTTCCTTGAGCACGTCGTCGACGCTCTCCGCCCGGCTAATGACGGGGATGTAGAGCCTCTCTGAGGCAAGAAAGGGAGGGAGCGCCGGCGGCAGCGAGCCGGCGGTTATCGACGGAAGCGCGCGCTCCAGCACCGAAGGCCAGTCCTCGGCGTCCCCGATCGACTGTCGAAGGCGCGACCAAGACCGCGTCTCGCTGAATCCGAGCAGCTGCATGCCATTGTCGTTGCCCTGGACTGTGGACGCCTCGGGATCGAACTGGTTCGCCGCGTCGTAACGGACCGAAAGGACAATCCTCCATTCGTAGAGCTGTTCCCGCAGCCTGGCCTGAGCGAATTTCTGCGCCAACAGGCGTGCGACGCCTTGCGCCACGCCGTAGATTTCTTCGGCGGGCAGCCCAATTTTCGGGTTGAGCGGCTTGTTGTCGGTAAAGGTTCCCCTGACGAACAGTTCGTTGATAAACTTCAAAATCCCAGCCTCGTCGCCGTCATAGGCCTGATAGGATTGAAAGGGCGGGGGCGGGTCGGCTATGTCGGTATTCTTGATGCAGATAATCTTGCGCTTGCCGTCGTAAAACCGTCCAAGCTCATAGTTGCACCAGCTCATATCCATGCTGGCATGCGGGAAAATCAGGAGAAATATATCGGCGCTTCGTACGTTATCCTCGATCCACTGCCGCCAGTTGGCTCCGCCATCCATTTCCTCGCTGATCTTGATGTCGAGCTGGGTCGATGGCTTGATTTCAAGGGCGTGCAAGGAGTTCTTCAGGCTTGTTGCGAGCTCAATGTACTTCGAATTATGGCTTAGAAATATCTTGACGGGATCCATGTGCAACGCCCTCCCGAGGGGTCTTCGTACAGCGCAGCCAATGTCTTAGGTCTTTGACACGGGACTTATACGAAGATTTCCTCGCCTTCGGCAAGGGCGGCTCTCTAGGTGGAAACAACGAATTCCACGCGATTACTGTAGCGTATTGGGAGGAGCCATCCCCCTCCAGGTCGTTGATGCCCTTCACTCCCTGAGCAGCTCGTTGATGCCCGTCTTGGCGCGGGTCCGGGCGTCGACCGTCTTGACGATCACGGCGCAATAGAGCGAGGGGCCGGGCGAGCCGTCGGGGAGGGGCTTGCCGGGGAGCGAGCCGGAGACCACCACCGAATAGGGGGGCACGTAGCCGACGTGGACCTTGCCGGTCGCGCGGTCGATGATCCTGGTCGAGGCGGAGATGAAGACGCCCATCGAAATGACCGAGCCCTCGCCGACGATGACGCCCTCGACCACCTCAGAACGGGCGCCGATGAAGCAGTCGTCCTCGATGATGGTCGGATTGGCCTGCAGGGGCTCGAGCACGCCGCCGATGCCGACCCCGCCCGAGAGATGCACGTTCTTGCCGATCTGGGCGCAGGAGCCGACCGTGACCCAGGTGTCGACCATGGTCTTCTCGTCGACATAGGCGCCGAGATTGACGAAGCTCGGCATCAGGACGACGTCGCGGGCGACGAAGGCGGAGCGGCGCACGATCGCGCCCGGAACGGCGCGAAAGCCCGCTTGCCTGAAGCGGTTCTCGCCCCAGCCCTCGAACTTCGAGGGAACCTTGTCCCACCAGGTCGCGCCGCCTGGTCCGCCGGGGACAAGCGCATTGTCGTTGAGGCGGAAGCTGAGGAGCACCGCCTTCTTGAGCCACTGGTTGACCTTCCACGAATTGGGCCCCGCCGCGCCGGGGAGCTTCTCGGCCACCCGCGCCTTGCCGCGGTCGAGCAGGTCGAGCGCCGAATCGACCGCGTCGCGCACGTCGCCCTTGGTCTGGGGCGTGATTTTCGTCCGCTCCTCGAAGGCCTTTTCGATCGAAGTCTGAAGGCGGGCGTCGGTCATGCGCTGTCCTGGGTTTGAAAGCGCGGGACGTTTCCCTCGCCCGGCCGCGGCTTGTCAACGGCGGGACGGAGGGTAGGACCGCGTATTGAACCCCAAACGTTTTCTATGGCATGGTCGATCGCGTGACCAGGAACGGCGACGAACGCCGGACCGCAGGGAGGAAAGAATGACCGACAGCAAACGCATTTCAGAAGACCGCCGCAAGCTGCTCAAGGCCGCGGCTGCGGGCGCGGGCGCCGCAGCCCTGTTCGGCGGAATGGGGATCAATCCGCTGATCACCCAGGCGCTGGCCGAGGCGGCCGGAAAATCGGCGAAGCCGCTCAAGGCCGCTTTCTCCAACGCCGGATTGCAGGCGACCTGGTGCGCCCAGGGCAAGCAGGCGGCCGAATATTGGGGCAAATTGTTCAATGTCGACGTCACCTGGTTCGACGGCCAGCTCGACGCGGTCAAGCAACGCGCCGCGATCGACGACATGGCCTCGCAGAAGTGGGATTTCGTCGCCATCCAGGCGTTCGGCATCGGCACGCTCACCGCGCCGGTCAACAAGATGATCGACGCCGGGATTCCGGTCATCGACATGGATACGCTGATCGCGCCGCTCGACACGATCAACGTCCACACGTTCCTCGCCCCCGACAACGAGTTCATGGGCGCTTCGGTGACCCAGGCGCTGGTCAATGCGATCAACGGCGAAGGCACGATCACCATGACCCAGGGCGCGCTCGGCCATACCGGAGCGCAAGGCCGCGCCAAGGGCTTCCACTCGGTCGTCTCCAAGTTCCCGAAGATCCAGGTGCTCGACGAGGAGCCGGCCGACTGGGACGTCACCAAGGTCGCGCGCATCTGGGAGACGCTCTTGACCAAGTATCCCAAGATCGACGCCGCGTTCTTCCACAATGACGATATGGCGCTCGCCGCCTATAACGTGATGAAGGCGAAGGGCCGCACCGAGACCAAGATCGGCGGCGTCGACGCGATGCCGCCGGCGATCAAGGCGGTGCAGGGCGGCGAGATGTACGCCACCGTCCGCAACCCGTCCTGCCGTATCCACGGCGGGGCGATCATCGCCGGCGTGCAGGCGGTCGTGCAGGGCGCGAAGACCGGCACGGACATCCCCAAGAACATCGTCACCGACGGCCCGGTGGTGACCAAAGCCAACGCCGACGGGATGCTGTGGATGCAGGAGCAGTTCCTGATCTGATCCGCCGCCGACGTCTCGCCATGGCGCTCCTCGAACTGACGGGGGTCTCGAAGTCGTTTGGCGGCGTCCAGGCGCTTCGAGGCGTCGACTTCACGTTGCTCGCCGGCCAGATCCACGGTCTGGCCGGCGAGAACGGCGCCGGCAAGAGCACGATGATGAAGATCATCGCCGGCGTCCACGGCGCCGACGCAGGGCGCATGCGCGTCGACGGGAAGGACGTGCATTTCCGCTCGTCGCGCGACGCGCTCGCGGCGGGCATCGGCATGGTGCACCAGGAGCTTAGCGTCGCGCCGGAATTGAGCGTCGCCGAAAATGTTTTTCTCGGCTCCCAGCCGGTCAACCGCCTGGGCGTCGTCGCGTGGCGGCGGATGGCCGAAGCCGCCGCGGCGCAACTCAAAAACCTGGGGCTCGACATCGACCCGCGCGCCCGACTCGGCGATTTTCCGATCGGCGTGCAGCAGCTGGTCGAACTTTCGCGCGTCCTCTTCTCCGGCGCCCGAATCATCATTCTCGACGAGCCGACATCGGCGCTGTCGCCGCCCGAGATCGAGCGCCTGTTCGGGGTGCTCGGCAAGTTGCGCGAGGGTGGCCGCAGCATCATCTTCATCTCGCATTTCCTCGATGATATTCTCAAGATCTCGGACGCGATCACCATCTTCCGCAATGGCCGCAATGTCGCCGACACCGACGTTACTCCGGCGATCGACAAGGCCTGGATCATCGAGCGCATGATCGGCGCCGGGCGCGAGGAGCTCGAGGAGAGCTACCTCGGCGAGATCAAGCTCGAGAGCCGGCCCGAGGCGCCGGTCGCGCTTCGCGCCAAGGGGCTCACTCTCGCGCCCTCATACCGCGACGTGACGTTCGAGGCGCGGGCCGGCGAAGTGCTCGGCATCTATGGTTTCATGGGCTGCGGACAATTGGAGCTCGCCCGCACGCTTTTCGGGCGGCTTCGCGCCGACAGCGGCTCGCTCGAAATCGACGGCGAAGTGAAGGCGCTCTCCAACACCGCGGCCGCCAAGTCGGCCGGCGTCGCCTATGTGGCGGAAAGCCGCCGTTCGATGCTGTTCGGCGACGAGCCGGTATACAAGAATGTCTCGATCGCTGTCCTCGAGCGCCTGTCGCGCTGGCTGCTCAAGCCCGAGCGGGAGCGCGAAATCGCCGCCGAGCAGGTGAAGGCGCTCGACATCCGGCCGCCCCAAATCGAATGGCGCCTCGGCGGCCTCTCCGGCGGCAACCAGCAGAAAGTGGCGCTGGCGAAGTGGCTCACTCATGCTCCGCGCATCCTTCTGCTTGCCGAGCCGACACGGGGCATGGACGTTGGCGCCAAGGAGGACGTGGTCAGGATCGTGCGCGGCTTGCGCGACCAGGGGATCGCGATCGTTGTCTTCTCGACCGAGCCGGAGACCGTTCTTTCGCTCGCCGACCGGGTGCTGGTGATGCGCAAGGGCGAAATCGCCCATGAGTTCGCCGGCGAGGCGATCAGCAAGGATCGCCTTCTGGCGGCCGCTTGACAATGGGATCTCAATGAACACGCCAAGCGCCGAAGCGCGTTCCGCCCGCGCCTTTCGCCTCGGGGATTTCCTGCGCGATCAACTGCGCAACATCGCCCCGTTCATCACGCTTTTGTGCCTCATCGTCTTTTTCAGCCTCGCCAGCCCGTCCTTCGCCTCGCTCGGCAATCTGGAGAACATCCTCCAGCAGGTCTCGGTGACCGCGATCATCGCCGTCGGGCTGACCTTCGTCATCCTGACCGCGGAGATCGATCTCAGCGTCGGCGCGGTCGCCAATGCGACGGCGATCGTGTTGACGTTCTTCACCGCTCAGCCCGAATACGTCAACATCGCCAACCTGCCGATGCCCGGCGCGATCGCGATCGTGCTGGCGCTCGCCGCCTGCTTCGGGCTCGGCCTCATCACCGCCTTCGGCGTCACCCGGATCGGCATCCCGTCCTTCATCATGACTCTGGCGATGATGCAGATCGGGGCGGGCGTCTCGGCGGTGCTGGTGCGCGGGCAGATCGCCTATACCGTGCCGAGCCTTGTACTGACTCTGGGCTCCAAGTCGATTTTCGGCGTCCCCTGGATCATCATCGTTGCAGCGATATTCCTGCTCGTCGCCCATCTCGTGCTGACCTATACCCGCTTTGGCCGCTACGTTTACATGGTCGGGGGCAATCGGGAGGCGGCGGAATATTCCGGCGTCAACGTCGGCTTCATCGTCGGCGCGGTCATGGTCATCTCGGCGATGTGCTCGGGGGTCGCCGGCATGATCGGGGTCGCCTATTTCGGCAGCGCCCAGCAGAACGAATTCGACACTTTCCTGCTGGACGCCATCGCCGCTGTGGTGGTCGGCGGAACGAGCCTTTTCGGCGGGCGCGGCGGCATCGGCAATACGATCGTCGGCCTCTTCGTGCTCGGCGTCCTCAACAACGGCCTCGACTACGTGAAGATCGACAGCTTCCTCAAGATCCTCATCCGCGGCCTCATCCTTCTCATCGCCCTCATCATCAACGTCTACGCCGAGCGGCTGCGCACCGCGCGAAGCGGCGAACGGGCCGGCTGAACGGCATGGCGACCTATGCGCCGGTCGACGGTTCGCGCCTTGCCGGCGCGCTCGCCGATATTCCGGCCGTCCGCGAACGGCTCGGCGGCGGGCCCTCGAACTGGCGGATCCGCGAGGTCGGCGACGGCAATCTCAATCTCGTGTTCATCGTGGAGGGGAATCGCGACGGCGTCGTCGTCAAGCAGGCGCTGCCCTATGTGCGCCTGGTCGGCGACTCCTGGCCGCTGCCGCTCGAGCGGAGCTGGTTCGAATATAGCGCGCTGACCGAGCAGGCGCGCCACGCGCCGCGCCTGACGCCCGAAGTGTTCCACTTCGACCGCGCCCAGGCGATGATCGTGATGGAATATCTCCGGCCCCATGTCATCATGCGCAAGGGGCTCATCCGCGGGATCGAGTATCCCCGCTTCGCCGGCGACGTCGCCGAGTTTCTTGCCGCGACCCTGTTCAACACCTCGGCGCTGGCCGGAACGGCGGCCGAGCACAAGGCGCGCATCGCGCTGTTCGCGCCGAACACGGCCTTGTGCAAGATCACCGAGGATCTCGTCTTCACCGACCCCTATCGCGAGGCGCCGCTCAACCGCTGGACGCGGCCTCATCTCGACGCTGAGAAACAGGCGTTCGAGCGCGACAGCACGCTGAAAGTCGCCGGGCAGGCGCTGAAGCTGAAGTTCATGACCTCAGCCCAGGCGCTGATCCATGGCGACCTGCACACCGGCTCGATCATGGCGACGGCCGAGGACACCCGCGTGATCGACCCCGAATTCGCCTTCATCGGGCCGATGGGGTTCGATGCCGGCGCGGTGATCGGCAATCTCCTGCTCGCCTATTTCGCCCAAGAGGGACATGAGACGGAGCGGCGCGCCCGCGACGCCTATCGCGAATGGATTCTCGCCCAGGCCGAAGACGTGTGGTCGGGGTTTCACGATCGCTTTCTCGCCCTGTGGCGCGCGGCGCCCGCGGGCGACGCCTATCCCGCGAGCCTCTTTCCCTCCAACGACGACCGGGCGGCGATGGAGAAGGAGCGGACGCGATTCATGCGCGCCCTGTTCGAGGACACCCTGGGGTTCGCGGGGGCGAAAATGATCCGCCGCATCCTCGGCCTCGCCCATGTCGAGGACCTCGAGTTCGATCGCCGGCCCGGAGCGGCGGGCGCAATGCGAGGCGAAGGCGCTGAGGCTCGCGCGCGACATCGTGGTCGGGGCCAAAAGCTTCTCAGGCATTGGCGATGTGGCGGGCGCCGCTAGGGCGGTTCGCGGCGCGTGATCTAGGTCAAGCAAATATGCGTGGGCGGATCGGCCTCGCTGCCCGCCGGCCTGGCGCCGGCAGCACAGCGGCCGTATCGAAGCGCGCTACTGCGCGCGCATCACGGCGATATCGTCCCTTGCGCCAAGTCGAGCGTCTGCCGTAACGAGGGTCAGGTCGCGGTTGAGGCAGTGCGCGACCAGCATGCGGTCGAAAGGATCGCGATGGCTCCAGTCCAGCGCCCCCGCCGTTTCCGCGTCGGCAGCGTCGATCCCCAGCTCGACGAAGCCCGCGTCGGACGCCGCCGCGCGCGGCGATCCGTCGTAAAGAAGTTTGCCCGCACGTCGTTTGATCGCGATCTCCCAAAACGACACCGCGCTGACATAGACTGTCCGATCGGTGCGCAAAATGAGCGCCCGCGTCTGTCTCGGGAGACGTGTCGAGCCGAGCTCGAACCATATAAAGACGAGGGTGTCGAGGAGAAGGCTCAATCCGAGCCCTCGAAATCCTTGATGATGCTTTCGTCTGTAATGTCGAAGTCATCGGCGACATATCGTATTTTCATTAGCCCGGATCGTCGGCGCCTGCGCGGACCGATCGGCGCGAGCCGGGCCTTGGCGACGCCGTTCTTGGCAATGATGATCTCTTCGCCGCGCTCAGCGGCCTCGACGAGCGCCGAGAGATGCGTCTTGGCTTCGTAGAGATTGACCGTGCGCGTCATGGATTCAACATAGGCGCAAGCGGCGAGTTGGTCAAGTTGGTCAGATCGCCAAATGCTCGCATTTGGCGGATAACCGCGCGGCCCCGGCGGAGGCTTGTGGGGTGAGTTCGCCTTCGGTTTGGCCCGACCGCGCGCCGGCAGGGCGGGAGGCGTCGGAGCGGTCCGGCCGCCTCAGCCAGCGCGCGATGTCCCGCCAGGCGGTCGCGAGCGTTCGCCGGCCCATGAACAGCGACAGGTGCTGGCCCGGCTCGACGCGGATTTCGACGCTCGTGCGCGTACACAGCGGCTTGACCGCCGTTGCTTGCGGAAGGGCCACGATCTCGTCGTCGGCCGCGGCGAGGACGAAGATCGGCGCCTCGATGTTGCAGAGCCGGCTCATCCGCCCGAGAGCGGGAAATGCGCCGAGCGCCAGGCGGTTCTCGCGGAATATCCACTCCGCCGTCTGCAGGAAATAGGCGCCGGGGAGATCGACGGTCCGGGCGTTCCAGGCGTTGAACTTCGCGGTCAGCGCCGAATCGCCGGCGCATTGCAGCGCCGCTTCCGCGGTGAAACCCTGCAAGAGATCATTGGACCAAAGCGCATGGGACAGCGATCCGAGAACCCGCCCGCCGCTGAGCGCGAGCGCTTGCGTGATCGAGGCCGTCGAGACCGAGGTGAGGATTTGGGTGATGCGCGATTCCGCCGCGCCGGTGTCGATCGGCGCGCCGGCGAGGACGAGCCTTGCGACCTTGCGGGGAAAGCGCGCCGCATAGGCCGCCGCCAGCCAGCCGCCCTGACACAGCCCGACCAGGGACGCGCGGCCGCCAACATCGTCGACGGCGACGTTGAGGTCGCCGAGATAGGCGTCGATGCCGTAATCGCGCATCTCGGCGGTCGCCGACTTCCAGTAGGTCAGCGTGACGCTTTCCGATCCGCCCTCGATAAGGACCTGGGCCAGGCTGTGGCCGTCGGCGAAGTCGGCGATCGACGCCTCGTGAATCGCATAAGGCGCGACGATGAGCAGCGGCGGCGCCTTCGTCCGAGCCTGCACGTTCCGTTCCATGAGCAGCATCGTCGGCAGATCGATGCGGACGCGTTTGAGCGTCGCCAGGGATGCGGCGTGACGGCCTCGATCGACCGCGGCGTCGCTCGGGACAGTGTCGGCGAAGCTCTCCAGTCCACGCGTAATTGCGGACGACCACATAAGGCGCCACAATTCAAACGGGTCGGCCATGGCCTTCGACCCCTTCGCTCATCGGCGATGGCATTGTATCGATGCGGCTCCGCCGCGTCGATCTTCGCCGGCGGGCGGATCGTCGCGGAGCGCCGGGCGCCGGAATCGGAGTTAAGGACGCCATGTTCGGCCGCAAAGGGCCTCGTGCTCGAGACCGATTGCGTGCAACGATGCGAATGGGGCTCGTCCGGGCAATCTCGCTTGGCGTCCTGTTCCTCGTGGCCGCGAGGGCTCAGGCGGCGACGGGCGGGGGGCGCGTGCTGACCGCGTCAGACGTCGTCGCGATCAGGATCGTCGACCACCCGGACCTGGATTGGACTGCGCGCATCGAACCTGACGGCACGATCAACTTTCCGTATGTCGGCAGGATCAAGGCCGCCGGGCTGACCGAGGACGATCTCGCGCGCAGGATCGAAAGGCGGCTCGTCGAGCTCAAAATCATTGCCGGGCCTTGAGCTAAGGCGGCCAATGCGCCGCGAAAGCTCAGGGAAGCCGTCGCGCGCCGCAATTTCACAAAAGTCTGGCGCATTGAAATCCAGGCTCGCCATCCCATCTGTGGATGGCTTGATAAAAGCAATGATTGGAAGACTTAAACGAATATGCACTGTTCATCGAATACCGAGCACGGCCGATCTGAAGCCGTATCGCCGCTTCTCGTCTGCGATCTCAAGGCCCAGCTCGCGCCGTTGAACCGCTACGGTCCTTCGGGCCTCGGCGTGGCCGTGGCGGAGGGCCTTCGCGCAGCGATCGTGTTGCCGAAGGCGATCTACGCCGCCATCCCGCTGGCTGCCCGGGGATTGATGGCGCGCTAAAGCCGACCGCTCGCAACGCGAAGACGACGGCTGCGCCAGCCTGATCGCACTCCATTCGGCGGCCCCGTTGACCTCGCCTATCGCACCAGCACGTTCCTGAATTGCCAGGGGTCGCTCTGGTCGATGTCTTCGGGGAAGAAGCCGGGGCGGCCGACGAGCGGCGTCCAATCGGTATAGGCGCCAATGACCGGGCCAAGATACGGCAATTGAATCTCGAGACAGCGGCGGAAGTCGAGTTCGTCGGCCTCGACGATGCCGGCGCCGGGATTCTCCAGCGCCCAGACCATGCCGGCGAGCACGGCGGAAGTGACCTGCATTCCGGTCGCGTTCTGGTAGGGCGCGAGCGCCCGCGTCTCCTCGACCGAGAGCTGCGAACCATACCAATAAGCGTTGCGGGCGTGGCCGTAGAGGAGCACGCCGAGTTCGTCGACGCCGTCGAGGATCTCCGCTTCGCCGAGAATATGGTGGGCGCTCTGCACCTCGCCGGCGCGGCCGAACAGCTCATGTAAGCTCAGCACCGCGTCGTCGCAGGGGTGATAGGCATAGTGGCAGGTCGGCCGGTAGAGCGCCTCGCCCTTTTCGTCGCGCACGGTGTAATAGTCGGCGATCGAGATCGACTCGTTGTGGGTGACGAGGAAGCCGAACTGCGCCCGCGCGGTCGGCGTCCATGAGCGCACGCGTGTGTTGGCGCCGGGCTGGTTGAGGTAGATCGCCGCCCCGCAACCGCTTTTGTGGAAGCCGGCGTTGGCTGGCGTCCATTTCTCGTGCGTGCCCCAGCCGAGCTCGGCCGGCTGCATGCCCTCCGACAAAAAGCCCTCGATCGACCAGGTGTTGACGAACACGTTGCGCGGCTTCGGCTGCCTCGCGCGCTGGGTGTCGCGCTCGGCGATATGCACGCCCTTGACGCCGAGGCGCTGTGCGAGGCGGCCCCATTCGTCCTTTGTCTTCGGCTCGGACGCCTCGTCGCCAAGGTCGTGAGCGAGATTGACCAGCGCCTGCTTGACGAACCAGGAGACCATCCCGGGATTGGCGCCGCAGCACGAGACGGCGGTCGGTCCGCCCGGATTGCGCCGCCGTTCGTCGAGCACCGTCTCGCGCAGAGCGTAGTTGGTGCGCGCCTCGGCGCCGAGCGACTTGTCGAAATAGAAGCCCGGCCACGGCTCGACGACGGTGTCGACGTAGAGGGCGCCGAGCTCGCGGCAAAAGCGCATGATGTCGAGCGACGAGGTGTCGACCGAGAGGTTGACGCAGAAGCCCTGGCCGTCGCCCGCGGTCAGGTGTTTCTTGAGCGCGTCCCGATAATTCTCGCGCGTCAGGCCGAGATGGACGAAGCGGACGCCGCGCTCGTCGAGGAGCTTGCGGTCGGCGTCGTTCGGGTCGATGACGACGAAGCGCTCCTGGTCGAATTCGAAGTGGCGCTCGATCAAGGGCAGGGTCCCCTTGCCGATCGATCCGAAGCCGATCATCACGATCGGGCCTGCGATCCGTCCGTGCCGGGGCCAATGCGGCATGGCGTCCATTCTCCTTCAAGGATGCGCGACGCCGAGCGTCTTGGAACGCGCTTAAAGCCACGGCCTTCGAGGCCCGTCAATAGCGCCGGATCAGGCGCGCTGTCGCGGGATTGTCACAAACGGCGACGTCGAGGTTTGGGGCGGTATCGGCGCGGCATCGAAGAACAGAAACTGATCGGGCGCCAGATCGCTTACCACCGGCCGCCAATCGCGGGGTCGAGTCTCACGTTCATGTTGACGAGGCCGGCGAAGGATTTTGCCTGCATCTTCTGCATCACCCGGCCGCGGTCAGCCTTCACGGTAATCTCGCTGATCCCGAGCAGGTGGCCGACCTGCTTGTTCAGGAGGCCCGAAACCACCAACGTCATGACTTCCCGTTCGCGGCGGCTGAGCGACGCATGGCAGGCCCGGAGCGCCTGCAACTCCCCCTGTTGGCTAGGCGCGGAGCGGCTACGCTGAATGGCTTGCCGGATCGCGCTCAACAGCGCGTCTTCGTCGAAGGGTTTCGTCAGAAACTCGACGGCGCCCGCCTTCATCGCCTGAACCGTCGTCTGCACGTCGCCGTAGCGGGTGACGAAGATGATCGCGATGTCGAGCCGGTCGGCGGCAATGCGCTTGCGCCGTTCGAGCTCGGGTTCCACAGGGCTGGAGACGCGGAAGATCGCCCGGGCGAGTTCGTGGGCCGGATTCACCGCTGAACCCTCGCTGGGCCGGCAAGACGAGTGAGGTTTCGGTTTCTCTGCTTCCACCCAGGAAAGGACACCCGTCATGGATTCGCTCGCCAGGGAGACGGTCATGGATCCGCTCGCCTTCGCCAGGAAAATCGCGGACCGCGTAGAGGCGGAGGCGTCGCGCGCGAAGGTTCCGGTCGCAATTTGCGTGATCGACGTCCACGGAAACCTCGTCCTCCATCACCGCATGTCGGGAGCGCCAGCGTTCTCGATCGGGCTCTCCGAGCGCAAAGCCTACACGTCGGCGTTGGTGGAGATGCGAACGGCCGACCTCTTGCCGATGGTGCACCCGGTCAGGCGCTCTTCCCGCTGATGTCACAGGCTCAGTACTGCGCGATGGGCGGCGGGGCGCCGCTCGCCAGCGAGGGTCAGGCGATAGCCGGGGTGGGCGTGAGCGGCGGCAGCGTTGAGCAGGATGCGGCTATACTTGAGGCGGGGCTGCGGGGAGCCTAACCTACGCCGGCCCCGGTTCCTCGCCGGACCGGAGGTGGATCGATCAAAGCTGCTAAATGGAGGGGGACGCTATGTCGAGCCTGAACATCAAAGCCGCCGTCGCGATGGTTGTATTGCCTTCGCTCGTGGCCGGAATCGCACTCGCGGCGCAGGACCGATACGCCCTGCAGGTGCTGGGCGGTCTCGCGTTCTCCGAGTTCCGGGGATACGAGGACTGGCAAGTTGTCGCCGCCAGTCATAACGGCGACAAGATCGCAACGATCCTCGGCAATCCCGCGATGATCGAGGCCTACAAGGCGGGCATTCCCGGCAACGGCAACCCTGTCCCTGACGGCGCCCGAATGGCGAAGATCCATTGGACGGCGAAGAAGGATGAGAGCCAACCCGGCGAGCCGATCGTGCCTGGGCCGTTGCATGACGTGGACTTCATGGTGAAGGACAGCAAGAGGTTCGCGGACAGCGGCGGATGGGGATGGGCCGCGTTCGAATATGACCCCGCGTCCCAGACGTTCAGGCCCAGCGACACATCGGACTCGCCGCCGCAGGAGCACGACGCCAAATGCGGGTTCGCCTGCCACACGATCGTGGCGGCGAAAGACTACGTCTTCACCGCCTACCCGGAGCGCTAGCTGGCCGTGAACCCATAAATCTGCCGAGCGGATGCTTGCCTGAGTCCGCTATCCCGGATGGAGCAAGAAAATGAGCAATTACAGCGAATACGAGTACAGGAAACAACCCGGGTTCGATATGAACGCCTTCGAAGGAGCGTACCAGGCTATCCCGATGAAGACCCTGGTGATCCACTGCTTTGACCCCCGCGCGGCCGAAATCCCGCAGGCGGTCGCTGCGTATTTTGGCGATGAAGTCTACCCGGGTGAAAACATTCTCGACAAAAATGGCAATCGAGTTGGATCCACGCGAACACTGTTTGTCGAGACCAACGCGGGTGGACGCGCCGCCTTCGCTTTAAAGTCCGTTGCGGCCATGGACTACATATTCAATGTTCAGAATGTCGTTGTGGTTCACCACTCGTTCTGCGGCACGACGACTCTCACGCCCGAGCTGCTCATCAAGGAGTTCCACGATCATCATCACGTTGATATCTCGACGATGTTTGATCACGATAGCCTTGCCATCATGGATTTCGAGAAGTCGATCAAGTATGACGTCGAGTTGCTTCGCTCGAGCCCGGCAGTCCCGAAACATGTCAAGCTGTACGGCTTCTTCTACGAGATCAGTTCCGGCCAGTTGACTGAGCTCGTGCGGGACATTCCTGCATAGATCGCGATGTACCGCACTCGCTCGGATCGTTCGGCGGGGGTCTCTCGGTGAGAAATGCTTGCGCGTGACGACCGGGTAAGACAAGCTCGCGGCCACCTATCGGCGTTTGTAAAGCTCGCCTCAATCCGCATTTGGCCGCGCGCCAAGCGGATTCGCCTGCGACACGATCGTGGTGGACAAGGATTACGTTTTCACGGCCTACCCGCTGCGGTAAGCGGCCGCTGCTTTCGGGTCGAGCGACGCCAGCTATGCCGGCGAGAACATCTTCGTCTTCAGCTAGGGAGATGGTCATGGCGGAGTCTGAAGTTGGGCAACCGACAGCAACCGCCGCGATTCGTCCGTTCCGGGTGAATTTTCCGGATTTGGAGATTGACGAATTGCGCCGTCGCATCAAGGCGACGCGCTGGCCCGAGCGCGAGACCGTCGCGGATCCGTCGCAGGGCGTGCAGCTCGCAACGATTCAGGCGCTCGCACGCTATTGGGCGACGGAATATGACTGGCGCAAGATCGAAGCGAAACTCAACGCCCTGCCGCAATTCATGACCGAGATCGACGGACTGGACATTCATTTCATTCACGTCCGCTCGAAGCATGAGAATGCCTTGCCGCTGATCGTCACGCACGGGTGGCCCGGCTCGATCATGGAGCAGATGAAGATCGTCGACCCGCTGACCAATCCCGCCGCGCATGGCGCGAGCGCTTCGGATGCGTTCGATGTCGTGATCCCCTCAATGCCGGGCTACGGATACTCGGGCAAACCGACTACGACCGGCTGGGATCCCGCCCACATCGCACGCGCCTGGGACGTGTTGATGAAGCGCCTCGGCTACGACCGCTACGTGGCGCAAGGCGGTGATTGGGGCGCGGTGGTCGTCGATCTGATGGGCGTACAGGCGCCCTCCGGATTGATCGGCATTCACACGAACATGCCCGGCATCTTCCCAGCCGAAATAGACGCGGCGGCCTTCTCCGGCAAGCCGGCGCCATCGGGTCTCTCAGCCGACGAGAAGGTCGCTTACGAGCGTTTGCAATTCGTCTATCAAAAGGGAATCGCCTACGGGTTTCAGATGGGGCTGCGGCCGCAGACGTTGTATGGAATCGCGGATTCACCCGTCGGCCTCGCGGCGTATTTCCTCGATCACGACGCACGCAGCTATGACTTGATCTCACGCGTCTTTCAAGGGCAAGCCGAGGGCCTCACGCGCGACGACATCCTCGACAACATCACGATCACCTGGCTGACGAACACGGCCCTTTCCGGCGCCCGTCTTTACTGGGAATATTTTGGCAAAGGGTATTTCAACGTCAAAGGCGTCTCCATCCCGGTCGCCGTGAGCGTCTTCCCCGATGAACTCTATCCAGCCCCGCGAAGCTGGGCCGAGCGAGCGTATCCCAAGCTCATCCACTACAACAGGGTCGACAAAGGCGGCCACTTCGCCGCCTGGGAGCAACCGGAGCTGTTTTGTGCAGAGGTCCGAGCGGGCTTCCGATCGCTGCGCAAATCTTAGCGTGGGGCGGGGACCTCGCTCAGGACGGTCTGCGCGCGCTGCTGTATCCGTCGAGGCCGGTGAGCCGATCGAGCGACGCCGCGCCCGGTCCGAAGGTCATGATCGTGAGCGCCATCGCCGCCCAAGGGAGGTGATAGTCCGGCCACGCCTCCGGATAGGTGAGCTGGATGACCGCGGTCATGCAGAGAAGGCCGAGCGCCGCCCATCGGGTGAGGAAGCCGAAGGCAAGCAGGATCGGCAACACGATCTCGGCCGTGCCCGCCATGGCCGCGACGACTTCGGGCATCGGAAACGGGATCTCGGAGCCGAAAATGTGCAGCTTGTATTCCTGCGCGAACAGGATCTTCGCGCCGAAGGAGAGCGTGAACCAGCCGTCCCAGCGGGTGAGCCCGGAAGCAAAGAACGGCCGCGCGAGCGTGAGTCGCAGGACGAGCAGCGGGAGCCACGCCGGGATGAGGGCGAAGACCGCGCCGGTCGCGCGGGCGATCAGATTCGAGCGTACATGGGCGGTCGTGCGCCAAGCGTCGGCGTTCATGACGAGGCTCCGGGCATGATGCAGGCGACGGCGCCGGATTCGACCAATCCGACGAGATGGATTCCGAACTCGAAGGCGGGGTCGTCCAGCGCCAGCGCAGCCTCGATCAACGTCGCGCCCTCCCTGAGCCTCAGGGCGAAATCATAAGCGAGCGGCGGCAGGATGCGCACGCGGACGTCGGCGTCCGGACGGGTGACGAGCGCGTCCTCGGCGATGTCCCCGATCGGCTCGGCGGGGCCGGCGCAACCTTGAGCCCTGGCCCAGATCGAGGCGGCCGGCGTCGAAAAGCGCAAGATGCGCGCGGCAGGGTGAAACGCGATCCGCGCTTCCGGCAAACAATCGGGCCTCAGTCCGGCAAGGTCGCCGACCGTCGCGGCGGCGGCGTCCGCGGCGTGATAGGCCTCGACCCAGGCGTTCTCGAGCCGCGCCAGGTCGGCGAGGCGGGGCTCCGTCCCCTCGCATGCGGCGACGAACTCGGGAAAATCCTCGCCATAGGCGATCATGACCGGCGAGCGCGGCTTCCTGGCGCGAGCGAAGGCGCGCGCGATGGCGCGGAAGGCGTCGTCGCCCGCGACCCTGCGCGACGCCGGATAGCGCGCTTCGAGCGCGCCGATCAGGCCGACGGCGACGTTGTTGCGGTAGACCGAAAAGCGGCGCTTATCGGGCGCGCCAAGGCGTCCGCGGCTCATCGCCGGCGGGGCTGCGGAAGGCTCGCCGAGCGCCTCTGCGAAGGCGCCGATCGTTGCGTCAAACGGCATTGGCGGGCTCCGCGCTCCTGGCGGTTGCGAACGTCATGACCCGCTCGGCCCGACGCGCTTGGCCAAGAAGCGTCGGCCAGGCGGGCAGGTCGTTGTCCCACTCGATCAGGGTCGGCGTGGCCCCGAGCCGCCGGATCGCCTCCGCGTAAAGCGACCACACCGTATCGCGGACCGGCGAATTGTGGGCGTCGATCAGGATCGGCAGGCCGGCGTCGTCGCTGTCCTCGGCATAGCCCGCGAGATGGACTTCGCCCACCGCGGAAATCGGAAAGTCGGCGAGATAGCGATAAGGGTCGTAGCCGTGGTTGGTCGCGCTGACGAAGACATTGTTGACGTCGAGCAGAAGGCCGCAGCCGGTGCGCCGCACGATCTCGCGCAGGAAATCGGTTTCGGCAAAGGCGCTCTCGGCGAAGACGACGTAGGTCGAGGGGTTTTCGAGCAGGATCGGCCGCCGAAGCGCGGTCTGCGCCTCGTCGATATGATCAGCGACCCGGGCGAGCGTTTCGAGGGTGTAGGGCAGGGGAAGGAGATCGTTGAAGAAGGCGCCCTCATGGGTCGACCAGGCGAGGTGCTCGGAAATGAGCGCCGGCTCGAAGCGCTTCGCGACCGCCGCCAGCCTGTGGAGATGCGCCTTGTCCAGCGGCCCCGGCGAGCCGATCGACAGGCCGACGCCGTGCAGCGTCAGCGGGTAGCGCTCGCGGATGGCGTCGAGGCGGCGATGCGGCGGGCCGCCCGCGCCCATGTAGTTTTCCGCGTGGACCTCGAAAAACCCAAGCTCCGGACGCGTTTCCACGATCGGCTCGAAATGCTCGGCCTTGAATCCGACGCCGACGCTCGGCGCGCCGAGCGGCCTCGGATATCGACGGTCGGCGTTGGTCATGCGCGTCTCCCTGGGCCTCTTTGCTCGACGGAATGGCGCTCACGTCTTCGCTGGCGCGCCGGGGCGTGTTACACCGTGCGGCCCGCGTCATTCGCGCTTCGAGCCGAAATATTTTCCCCGACCTGTAACGGCAGACAAGACGAAACGAAGCCCGTATGAAAGCCTCATCCAGCGAGGGTCTCCCGGACGATCCGTGGTCTCAGACGATGAGAGACTCGATCGCGGGCGATGAGCGCGCATACCGGCGGCTCCTGGAGGACATCGCTCGCTCGGTTCGGGCGATGGCGCGCGCGGCGTTCGCGCGCGCGAGGGTTGGTGACGCGGATATCGAGGATGCAGTGCAAGAGACCCTGTTGGCGATCCACCTCAAGCGGCACACCTGGGACGCCAGGCAGCCGCTTGCGCCCTGGGTCTACGCCATTGCCCGGCACAAGATCGTCGACGCCCTGCGCCGGCGCGGCAGGCAGCGCGTCGAGCCGCTCGAGGATTTCGAGGAGTTTTTGGCCGCGCCGGAGGCGGAGGACCCGCACGCGCTGAGCGACGCGCGCAGGCTTCTGGAGACGCTTCAGCCGCGCCAGCGCGACATTGTGACCTCGATCTCCCTCGACGGCCAGTCGATCGCCGCGACCGCGGCGCGTCTGGCGATGTCCGAGGTCGCGGTCAGGGTCGCGCTCCATCGGGCGCTGAAGTCGTTGGGCGCGGCCTGGCGGAAATCGGTCACGTGAGGACGTCCGAGCTCATCGCCGCGCTGGCCGCCGATCCCGCTCCCGAACCGATCCGACTCGATCGGCGGATCGTGACGGCGCTCGCGATCGGGTTCGTCGTCAGTCTGGCGATTTACGCGGCCCTGATGGGGCCGCGGCCGGACATCGGCGAAGCCATCCAGACGGTGCGGTTCAACCTCAAGTTTGTCGACGCCTTCGCCTTCGCTCTGCCGTCGCTGCTGCTGACGCTGCGTCTCGCTCGCCCCGACGCCAATCTGCGCGCGCCGGCGCTCTGGCTCATAGCTCCCCTCATCCTGCTTGCCGCGGGCGTCGCCGTCGAACTCATGGTCGTCCCCTCGGACGAGTGGCGGGCCCGGCTCGTCGGCCACAATTCGATGTTCTGCATGCGGATGATTCCGCTCCTGGCTGCGCCGATGCTCGCGGCGCTGATCGTCGCGCTCAGGGCCGGCGCCCCGATGCGCCCCGCCTTGACCGGCGCGCTCGCCGGGGCGGCCTCGGCCGGCGTCGCGGCGCTGCTCTACGCCTCGCATTGTCCCGACGATTCGCCGCTCTTCGTCGCGACCTGGTATCCGCTCGCCACGCTCATCTGCATGGGCGTGGGCGCGCTGGCGGGCCGGTGGTTTTTGGCCTGGTGAAGCGAAAGGCTACTTCTTGACCAGCGGGTCGAGGATCGCCCTGAGCTGGTCCATGGTGAGCTCCCCGCCGTAGACCTTGCCGTCGATGACGAAGGTCGGGGTGCCGTTCACGCGGACCTCGTCCTGGCCCCGCTTGCCGATCGCCGCGATCGCATCGACCTTCGATTGATCCTTGAGGCACGCCATCGCCTGGTCGTGACTGAGGCCCGCCGGACGCATGGCGGCGATCAGCGGCTCGAGCGGCTTGTCGACGAACGCCCACTTGTCCTGCTCGCTGAACAGGAGCTCGATCGCCGCGAAGGCCTTGTCGTCGCCGACGCAGCGCGCGAGCACGAAGGCCGCGACGTCGAGCGGATTGCGCGAGAATTCGCGGAAGATATATCTGACCTTGCCGGTGTCGATGTAGTCCTTCTTCAATTCGGGCAAGACCTCGCGGCTGAACGCGGCGCAATGGGGGCAGGTGAGCGAACCGTATTCGATCATCGGCACGCCCGCGGCGTCGCCGAGCGACAGTTCCGGCAGTGTCCCCGGCTTGAGCACAGTGGCCATCTCGACCGTTCGTTCGGGCTCGGGCGCCGTCGCCGCCGCAAGGGCAGGTTCGGCGGCGAACGTCGCGACGGAAAAGACGGCGGCGAGGGCAAGCCGGCGAAGAGCAGCGAAGGCCAAGTCAAGCTCCTGAGGAGGGGTGAAGTCGGGGCGGCGGGACATTGCACTTAAAGGCCTTCGGGCGGCAAGTCCGCCGTTCTCCGGCTTTTCGGTCAACCTCGAGCGCGCGGGCTCACAAGCGCGTTATCGGCCGGGTCGGCGAACTTGGCGCATCCGAGCTAGCATGTTAGTGCCTCGCGCCAGAAATTCGAGCGTGAATGAAGGAGCGGGCGATGGAATACCGGCAGCTGGGCAATTCGGGGCTCAAGGTCTCCGTGCTGGCGATGGGCACCATGACCTTCGGCGGCAAGGGAAACTTCGCCAAGGTCGGCAACGTGCAGCTCAAGGAGGTGAGCAAGCTGATCGACATCGTCGCCGACGCCGGCGTCAACCTCATCGACACCGCCAACGTCTATTCTGGCGGGGGCTCCGAGGAGCTCATCGGCGCGGCCATGGGCGGCAAGCGCAAGCCCGGGATGCTGATCGCGACCAAGGCGCGGTTTTCGATGGGCGAGGGGCCGAACGATCGCGGCCTCTCCCGCTGGCACCTGATCCGCGAATGCGAGGCGAGCCTCAGGCGATTGCGCACCGACGTCATCGACCTCTACCAGGTCCACCAATGGGACGGCCTGACCCCGCTCGAAGAGACGATGGAAGCGCTCGACAGCCTCGTGCGTTCCGGCAAGGTGCGCTACGTCGGCGCATCGAACTATTCCGGCTGGCACCTGATGAAGGCGATGGAGGTCGCCCGCCGCGACGGCCGCGTTCCGTTCGTCTCGGAGCGAGATTCACTACACGCTCCAGGCGCGCGAGGCCGAATACGAGCTCATTCCGATCGCCATTGACCAGAAGCTCGGCGTCCTGGTGTGGAGTCCGATCGCCGGCGGCCTGCTCAGCGGCAAGCACCGCCGCAACAAGAGCGCCGAAGGGTCGCGGCAGATGGCGGGCTGGACCGAGCCGCCGATCCGCGACGAGAACGCGCTCTGGGCGATCGTCGATGAACTCGTTTCGGTCGCGGAAGCGCATAAGGTTTCGGCGGCGCAGATCGCGCTCGCCTGGCTTCTCGGCCGCCCGGCGGTGACGTCGCTCATCATCGGCGGCCGCACCGAGGCGCAGTTCCGCGACAACCTCGCCTGCGTCAATGTGAAGCTCACCGGCGACGAGCGGGCGCGTCTCGACAAAGTGAGCCAGCCGCCGCTGATCTATCCCTACTGGCATCAGTCGTGGGCCGCGAGCGACCGGCTCGGCCCGGCCGACCTTGCCCTGCACGCCGCGTATCTGAAGAAGTAGAGGGGGCTCTCCAGTCGACGCATTGCCGCCGCGCCGGGTTCGACTAGGGATGGCCCGCCGAGGTGAGCGCCAACGTCGCGGCGGTTGAGCAGAAAAGTCGACAATTTCTTGCGCTATTCAGAATGGTCCTGATAAAGTTCCAAGGTCACACGAATGCGGCAAATGGGTTCAGGCGAGCGAGGGGGCGGGCCGCGCTCTCTTGTAATCTGACATCAGCGCTTTGTTGAACGCGCCTGCGGGCGACAAAGCGCCTCATGCTCAGGAGTGAGCGCACAGCCTCGCGTCTCGAAGCATGGTCCAGCGCGCTTCGCCGGCCGGCGCTTGCTGGATCGTCCTTCGAGGCCCCTTCGGGGCGCCTCAGGACGAGGGGTAGGTTGGGAGTGACGATGATCTGAGAGTCTCGCGTTAAGTCATTGAAAGGTCGAGATCATCGTCATGAAAGTCGGTTTTGTTTTCGTTGCGCCGGGTTTGGATTTCGTTGCGGAAAATTTGGTTTTTGTTGCGCCCGGCTTTGATTTTGTTGCGGTCCATTTGGATTTCGTTGTCTCCGGATCGGGAGGCGCGCGCACGCCGCCATCGTGGGTGGAATCCTATGGCTGCTCAGGCTTTTATCGGCTCGACTGGATGTGGTTTCTGAGCACAGGATAGACCTGCGTTTCCCACCGCTTGCCGTTGAAGACGCCATAATGGCCGACGCCGGCCTGGAGATGGTGCGTCTTCATGTAGGGCCTTAAGCCCGAGCACAGGTCCTGCGCCGCCAGCGTCTGGCCGACGGCGCAAATGTCGTCCTTCTCGCCTTCGACCGTGAGCAGAAACGTCCGCTTGATCGCGCGCAGGTCGATCGGCTCGCCCATGTAGCGCATCTGCCCGAGCGGCAAGAGATAGCGCTGGAACACCTGGTCGACGGTCTCGAGGTAGAAGTCCGCGCTCATGTCCATGATCGCGAAATATTCCTTGTAGAAGTCGCGGATCGCGTCGGCCTTCTCCATGTCGCCGGCGATGCGATGATGAAAGAGGTCGACGAACGACTTCGAGTGCCGGTCGGCGTTCATGCTCATGAAGGCGCAGAGCTGGAGAAAGCCCGGATAGACGCGCCGGCCGCGGCCTTCGAACTTGGCCGGAACGGTTCCGATCATGTTGACGCGGAACCATTCGATCGTCTTTTCCTGGGCGAGCTCGTTGACTCTTGGTCGGCGAGACGCGGGCGTCGATCGGGCCGGCCATCAAGGTGAGGCTCGCCGGCTGGAGCCCGTCGCGGTCACGCGCCATGACCGCGGTCGCCGCGAGCGCCGAGACCGTCGGCTGGCAGACGGCGACGATATGGCAATCCTCGCCGATGAAGCGGACGAAGTCGATGAGATGGCTCGTATAGTCCTCGAGCGTGAAGCCGCCGTCCTCGAGCTTGACGTTGCGCGGGTTGATCCAGTCGGTAATGTAGACCTGGTGGTCGCGAAGCAGCGTGCGGATCGTGCCGCGCAGAAGGGTGGCGAAGTGGCCCGACATCGGCGCGACCAGAAGGATCTTCGGATCGTCCGCGCCGCCTGCCTTGCGGAAATGGAGCAATTGGCAGAACGGCGTCCACAAGACGCCGCGCTCTTCAACCGGGATCGGCGCCCCGTTCACCTCGACGCTGTCGATCCCATAGTCGGGCCGGGCGTGGGTGAAGCCGGCGAGCGCCACCAGCTCGTAATAGGCGCTCATCCGCCTCCAGGGCGAGGCCGTCGGGTGCGCGGCCCAGGCGCCCAGGATCATGTGCGCGTTCTGGGCCAATTGACGCACGCGATCGCCGACGTCGGCCATCCCCTGATACGCGTCGTACATCATCAAATCGCCCAAGCTCTGGCGCAAAGTTAGCAAACGCTATGCCATCCGCTTGTGGCACGTCCTTTGCTAAATCGCCATTGGATGGATTGGATTTTCCTCATCCGGCCTGGACCGTCCCAATGTCGCGCACGACGCTGACCTTGAGCAGCAAGAATTATTCGTCCTGGTCGCTGCGAGGCTGGCTGATGGCCAAACTGGCGCGGATCGATTTCGAGGAAGTCATCGTCGCCCCCGACGATGCCGGCGCCCGCGCCGAGATCCTGCTCTTGTCGCCGTCGATCCTCGTTCCGTGCCTGACCTACAAGGGCATCCGGGTCTGGGACACGCTGGCGATCGGGGAGTTTCTGAACGAAATCGCGCCAAAATCCGGACTTCTGCCTAAGGATCAGGCAGAGCGCGCCCATTGCCGCTCCATTTGTGGCGAGATGCATTCCGGCTTCGTGTCGCTCCGGCAGGCGCTGCCGATGAACATCAAGGGCCATTTCCCCCACTTCAAGATCTGGTCGAAGGCGCGCGCCGACATCGACCGGATCATCGTGATCTGGAGCGAATGCCTTCAGGCCTATGGCGGCCCGTTCCTGTTTGGCAAGATCTCGATGGCCGATGCGATGTACGCGCCGGTGGTAAGCCGCTTTCGCACCTATGGGATCAAACTGGACGGGGAGTTGAAAACCTACGCCGATCGGATCTGGGACTTACCCGCGATGCAAGAATGGCGCGAGGCGGCGCTGGCCGAGAAGGAGGAGATCGAGGAGCTCGAGGTCGAGTTCTAAATTCGGTCGCGCCGCCCGTCATATCGCGAAGCGCGCCGACGAGCAATCCATGAGATGAAGAGCGCAACCCCTCAACGCTGCGCTCACGACGACGGCTCAGTCGTCCTTGCCTTCATACTTGAAGGACACCTTGAGTTTGGTGCGGAAGGCCTCGACCTTGCCCTTTTCGATCACCAGATCCTGCTCGACGACCTCCGCCACCCGCAGGTCCCTCACGCTCTTCGAGGCCCGCGCGACCGCAGCCGCGGCAGCCTTCTCCCAGGACTCCGTGCTCGTGCCGACCAGCTCGATCACTTTATAGACGCTCTCCGCCATCGTTTCCTCCCTCGCCGCCGCTCGCGTTGCGCCTGGCGGCTCGACCCAGTCAGGCCGCCTTGTATTGCGCCGTCCCGTCTCGTTCAGGGCGCGCGGCGGGGATGAGCTTGCGGCGCGAACGCCCATGCGGTCAAGCCGCGGCTTTTTCGATCCTTCGGTCATGGCGTCATTGCCCGTTCAGATGGGCGACGGGGAAATAGAGGCCCAGCAATCGGCGGTCCCACCATTGGCCCGCCGCATGTTCGGCGCTCGAGGCGTAGGTGTAGTCGTAAAACTGCGCCCGCACATAAGTCGGCGGCTTGTCGGGAAAGGGGTTTGTCTCGAGAAGCGCCGTCACCGAGGGCTCGTTCTCCAAGAGGCGGACGAGGAAGCGCGAAAACCATGGCTGGCGCTCAGGGTCGTCGAGCGCGGCGAACCACATCTGCCAGTCGAGCCGCGGCTGATGCGGGATGTTCCATCGCGGGCGGCGCATGACGTCGCCGGGCTTGTAGCGGAATTCGTAGTCGCGCCATGCGACGCCGTCATCGGAGCCCTGGATGACGATCTCGTCGCGGGTCGTGGTCATGACCGCGAACAGGCCGTAAGGGCTCACGAGATGGAGCGGTTCGAACCAGCCGTCGAACGTCACGGCCGCATCCGGCGGGCTGCCGCCGAAACGCAGGTCCATCTGCACGAGGCTTAAGTACACCATCAGGAGCGCGAGCGCGTTGACGACGACCTTCACCGGCCGTCGGGGCGCCTGGTCGCTTGCGCCCGTCTTGAGGAGGTTGACCAGGCGGGACGGCGCTATCCTGCGCAGCGCCGCGTCGTCGATGAGCGGCAGGCACAAGAGCATGGTTTGAAGATTGAACCAGTTGTAGTTGCCGGTGAGCAGAATGCAGCATTGCAACAGGAGGATTCCGAAGGCCGCGACAAACCGTAAGCGGCGCGGGCAGAAGATCAGGAACGGCAGGCCGAGCTCGACGACAAACATGGCGCCGGTGGCGACACTCGACAGGCCGGGGGGCAGCCGTGCGGCGTACCACGCGAGCGGCGTCGGCAGCGGCTGGGTCAGGAAGTGATAGGAAAGCGCAGAGAGATTCCACCAGTTGGGATCGCCGCTCAAGAGCTTGACGACGCCCGACATGAACATGAAGCGGAACAGGAGCCAGCGCGACAACCAGACGCCGGTCGTCGGGACGAAGCTCATCAGAAGCGCGACAATTGTCGTTTCCAGAAGGAACGTGTCCCACTGAAAGCTCATGAAGGTCTGTCCGGCATAGAAGAGCGAAAGATAGAGCGCATAGACGAGAATGAGGCTGACACGCGGCAGGAGATTGAAGACCAACATCAGCGACAGGCCGGCCCCCGCCCAGCACACCGCGTGAATCGCGATGTCGCTGTCGTTCAGCCAGAACACCATCGGCATGAGGACGAAACGCTGCGGCCCAAGACGCGCAAGCGCGTCGACCAGTCCGGCCAGCGGCAGGATGCCACGGCTGCCGATGAGCCCCTGCGCCTGCACGGCGAACGAGACGAAGGCCGAAAGGGGGATCAACCCGTAAAGTCGCAGGAAGAGGAATGAGATCAGCCCATAGCGCGGCGGTTCGTGGTTCCTCCCCCACAGCAGGAGGCTCGCGCGATGGAAGGCGGGACGATGCGCGGCGATGAACGCGTAAATCCACTCCGAGACGGCCGCGAAACCGGGCAGATAGCGGTAGAGAGCGAGCCAGAATCCCTTCCCGGGCGCGTGGCTGAGCGTCAGGAAACTAGCCTCGGCGGCGCTGGCGCGATGCCCATCTGGAGCGACATATTGCACCGCCCGCCTGAAATCGGCCTCAGGGATGGCGGGATGCTGCTCCGCGACTTGTTGATAGGGCCGGTATTCGACCTTATCGCCCGTCAGCTTCTCCCAGTAGCGGGCCCAGTAGAAGCAGAACCCGCAATCGCCGTCATAAATGAGCTGCGGACGTTGGCTGGCGGTTAGCGCTTCCGCAGCGTCGGCCGACTGATTTCCGGAGTTCTCTGGCACGACATTCGCGACGACTGGCGCCGAGCCTACACTCGGCGGGCAAGGTTAAGGACGACTATAGGCCAACGCCGGCCGCCGCGTCTCTGGAGCGGTGGCTGGCCCGCGCTTTTTCCGCCGGCCGGCCGTGTTCTCATCCGCTAGTATGTCGCCGATCGGCGCTGCCCCGTCAGGCTGCCGACGGTTCGAGGGGCGACCATGGCTGACGAAGTCTTGCAACCGGCCCCGGCCAGCGCCTCCGTCGCCAAATCCCAATTCGCCGGCGATAGCGCGCGCTCGCTGCGCGCCGCCGCCCGAAACGAGGCGCGGCTGGCCGCGCTTCTCGCCACGATCGCGGGCTTCGTCGACGCCTACGGCATCATCGCCTATGGTGTCTTCGTCTCGTTCATGAGCGGCAATACGACCCAGACCGGCTACCAGGCCGCCGAGGGCGAGTTTGGCCCGGCGTCGGCGTCGGCGTCGGCGTTGGCGATCCTGTTCTTCTTCGTTGGCACGTTTGCAGGCGCATTCTTCGTGGGACCCCGCGGGCGCCGCGCGCGGCGCCTTGTCTTCACCTTCGTAGCGGCGACGCTCGCGGCGATCATCGGCCTGACGCAGCTTGGCCTCCTATCGACCGGCTTCGGCATCGCGATCGTCAGTTTCGCAATGGGCGTCTTCAACAGCGCGCCTGCCCGCGTCGGCGCGCAAGCGATGAGCCCCACCTTTGTCACTGGAACGCTGAGCCGGGTCGCGTCGCATCTTGCGCTGGCTACGACGCGCGCTCCGCTGACGGATTCGCAGGGTCCCTGGGACACCCACCTGCGCCGGGCGCTAATGCTGGCGCGCGTCTGGGCTGGGTTCCTGGCCGGCGCAATTTTCGCGGGAGCGGCGACGCCGCGGTTTGGCGCTTGGGTTCCGTCCGCTCCCGTGCTGATTCTGGCCGCGCTCGCGGCGTTCGATCGTCGGAACGGCGCCGCTCGCTGACAGCGCCCGCGGGGCAAGCCGTCACTGCGCCGCGACCGCCGTCACCGGGGCGTAGTTCAACACTGGCCCGAGCCAGCGCTCGACCTCGGACACGGCCATGCCCTTGCGCGCCGCATAGTCCTCGACCTGATCGCGCTCGACCTTGGCGACGCCGAAGTAATGAGCGTCCGGATGGGCGATGTAGAGGCCGCTGACCGACGAAGCCGGCCACATGGCGTAGCTCTCGGTGAGCTTGACGCCGACCGCGCGCTCGGCATCGAGCAGACGGAACAGGGTCGCCTTTTCGGTGTGGTCGGGCTGGGCGGGATAGCCGGGCGCAGGCCGAATGCCTTTATAGGGCTCGGCGATCAATTCGTCGGGCGTGAACGCTTCGTCTGGCGCATGGCCCCAGAGCTCGCGCCGCACGCGGGCATGCATCGCCTCGGCGAGTGACTCCGCGAACCGGTCGGCGAGCGCCTTAACCATTATCGACGAATAGTCGTCGTTGGCGTACTCGAAGCGCCTCGCAATCGCATCATCGCCGACGCCAGCGGTGACCACGAAGGCCCCGACGTAGTCGCGCCTGCCGCTCGAGGCGGGGGCGATGAAATCGGCGAGCGCCACGTTCGGCCGCCCGTCACGACGCGCGAGCTGTTGGCGCAGCGTGTGGAGGGTCGCGATCGGCGCGGTGCGCGACTCGTCGGCGAAGAGCTCGATGTCGTCGCCGGTCGACGCCGCGGGCCAGAATCCGACGACCGCCTTCGGCGCGAACCATCGCTCGTCGATGATCCGCCCGAGCATCGCCTGGGCGTCGTCGAACAGCGCCCGCGCTGCGGCGCCCTGTTCCGGATCGTCGAGAAGGGCGGGGTAGCGGCCCTTGAGCTCCCAGGTCTGGAAGAACGGCGTCCAGTCGATGTAGCGAGCGAGGTCAGCGAGATCGTTCCATTCGAAGGCGCGTGGTCCAAAGTAGGTCGGCGTTGTGGGGCGATAGGCGGTCCAGTCCGCCTTCAGCGCATTGGCGCGCGCCTTCGCGAGCGGCACGCGGACCTTCTCGGCTTCGCTGCGTTCGTGCGCCTCCGCCACCCTGCGGTACTCGGCGCGGACCGACTGGATCGTTGCGGCCCGGGTCTCCGGCGACAGCAGCGAAGAAACGACGCCGACCGCCCGACTGGCGTCATTGACATGCACCGTCTGACAGCGGGAATAGCGCGGATGAATCTTGACGGCGGTGTGCACACGGCTCGTGGTCGCACCGCCGATGAGGAGGGGAATGTCGAAGCCCTCGCGCTCCATCTCGGCGGCGACATGGACCATCTCGTCGAGCGACGGGGTGATGAGGCCGGAGAGGCCGATCGCGTGCGCCTTGCGCTCGCGCGCGACGGCGAGAATCTTCGACGCGGGCGTCATAACCCCGAGATCGATGATCTCGTAGTTGTTGCAGGCGAGCACCACGCCGACGATGTTCTTGCCGATGTCGTGCACGTCGCCCTTGACGGTCGCGAGTACGATCGTGCCCGCGGTCTGGCGCTCGTCGCCGCCCGCGGCCTTTTCAGCCTCCATGTAGGGCAGGAGCTTGGCCACCGCCTGCTTCATGACGCGGGCGGACTTGACGACCTGCGGGAGGAACATCTTGCCGGCGCCGAACAGGTCGCCGACGATGTTCATGCCCGCCATCAGCGGGCCCTCGATCACGTCGAGCGGGCGTTTGGCTTGAAGACGCGCCTCTTCGGTGTCCGTCTCGATATGGTCGGTCAGGCCGTTGACGAGCGCATGGGCGATGCGCTTGTCGACCGGCCACTCGCGCCACTCGAGATCCTGCGCCTTCGCCTCCACACCGCCTTTTCCGCGGAAGCGCTCAGCGATGGCGAGCAGGCGTTCGGTCCCGTCCGGACGACGGTTCAGCACGACGTCCTCGCAGGCGTCGCGCAATTCCGGTTCGATCGTCTCGTAGACCGCAAGTTGGCCGGCGTTGACGATGCCCATGTCCATCCCCGCCTGGATGGTGTGGTACAGGAACACCGCATGCATCGCCTCGCGCACCGGTTCGTTGCCGCGGAACGAGAACGACAGGTTGGAGACGCCGCCGGAGATGTGTGCGTGGGGCAGTTCGGCGCGGATTCGCCTCGCTGCCTCGATGAAGGCGACGCCATAAACGTTGTGTTCCTCGATGCCGGTCGCAACGGCGAAGATGTTCGGGTCGAAGACAATGTCCTCGGGCGGAAAGTCGGCCTGTTCCGTCAAAAGCTTGTAGGCGCGCGTGCAGATCGAAACTTTTCGCTCCAGCGTGTCCGCCTGGCCCTGTTCGTCGAACGCCATCACCACAACCGCCGCGCCGTAAGCGCGCACCAGCCTGGCCTGGCGGAGGAATTCCTCCTCGCCCTCCTTCATCGAGATCGAATTGACGATCGGCTTGCCCTGGACGCATTTGAGCCCGGCCTCGATCACCGAGAACTTCGAGGAGTTGACCATCACCGGCACGCGCGCGATATCGGGCTCGGAGGCGACGAGGTTGAGAAACTCAACCATCACCGCCTTCGAATCGATGAGGCCCTCGTCCATATTGACGTCGATGACCTGCGCCCCGTTCGCCACCTGATCGCGCGCGACGACGAGCGCGCCGGCATAGTCGCCCGCGGTGATGAGTTTGCGGAACTTGGCCGAACCGGTGACGTTGGTGCGCTCGCCAATGTTGACGAACGGAATGTCGGAGGTGAGGGTGAACGGCTCGAGGCCAGAGAGGCGCATCAGCGGCGCGACCGTCGGCGCCGTCCGCGGCTTGAATTTGCCGACGGCTTCGGCGATGGCCCGGATGTGGTCCGGGGTCGAGCCGCAGCATCCCCCGACAATGTTGACGATGCCCTCAGCGGCGAACGCGCCGATCTGAGCCGCCATCGCCTCGGGGCTTTCGTCATATTGGCCGAAGGCGTTGGGCAGGCCGGCGTTGGGATAGGCGCAGACCAATGTATCCGCGGCGTCGGCGATCTCGGCGAGATGTTCGCGCATCGCGCTCGCGCCGAGAGCGCAATTGAGGCCGATGGAGAAAGGGCGCGCATGGCGCACCGAATGCCAGAAGGCGGTCGGCGTCTGGCCGGAAAGCGTGCGCCCCGAACGGTCGGTGATGGTGCCCGAGATCATCAGCGGCAAGCGGACGCCGCGCTCGGCGAACGCCTCGAAACAGGCGAAGATCGCCGCCTTGGCGTTGAGGGTGTCGAAAATGGTCTCGATCAGAACAAGGTCGGCGCCGCCGTCGATGAGCCCCCGAAGCTGCTCGCCGTAGGCGATGCGCAACTCGTCGAAGGTGACCGCTCGGAAGCCCGGATTGTTGACGTCGGGCGACAGCGACGCGGTGCGGTTCGTCGGTCCCAAAGCGCCGGCGACGAAGCGGCGCTTCCCGTCCGCCTTTTCCGCCTTGATCGCTGCCCGCCGCGCCAATCGCGCCCCATCGCGATTGAGCTCATAGACGAATTCCTGCATTCCGTAATCGGACTGCGCGATCGAGGTCGAAGAGAAGGTGTTGGTCTCGAGAATATCCGCGCCGGCCATCGCGTAGGCGAAATGAATGTCTTCGATCGCCCCCGGCTGGGTCAGGATCAAAAGATCGTTGTTACCCTGCAGATGGCGGTCGCAGGAGTGAAAGCGGTCGCCCCGAAAATGGGTCTCGTCGAGACCCAAGCCCTGGATTTGAGTGCCCATCGCCCCGTCAACCAGCAGAACGCGCTCGCTCGCGGCGCGGCTAAGGGCGGACAACGCGTCCTCCCGAAGCGCGAACGCCGCGTCGATGGCCTGATCGAGGGAACAACTCATTCTGCACACCGCCAATGTCGTCTTTGCCACCTCACATAACCATATAAACATGTCTTTATATGAAAGCAAGCGACTTGGCTCACGCGCCTGCCAATTTGCCAAAAGTCCGGCGCCCCCTCAGAATGGCGGTTGGCCAGAACGGCTTTCCTCATCCGCGCCGACGAGGCGGGCCGCGGGAGGAAACCGATCGGACAGAGCCGCGCAATTCCAGGCGCACGGGTGTTGACCGGATTGGGCTTTGACCGAAGACGCGCGCTTCCGATTCAAGATCGAGACAGGGTTTGAAACCATGGCTGACACGGCCGACGGACCGAACAAACGTCCCTCGATCACCGATCAGGAGGCGCTCCAGTTCCACTCGCGAGGCCGTCCGGGCAAGCTCGAGATCGTCCCGACCAAGCCGATGGCGACCCAGCGCGACCTGTCGCTCGCCTATTCGCCGGGCGTCGCGGTCCCGGTCAAGGCGATCGCCGCCGATCCTTCGACCGTCTATGACTACACCACGCGCGGCAACATGGTCGCGGTCATTTCGAACGGCACGGCGATTCTGGGCCTCGGCAACCTCGGAGCGCTGGCCTCGAAGCCGGTCATGGAAGGCAAGGCGGTGCTGTTCAAGCGCTTTGCCGACGTCGATTCGATCGACCTTGAAATCGGGACCGAGGATCCGGACGAATTCGTCAATGCGGTGAAATACCTTGGGCCGTCGTTCGGCGGCATCAATCTCGAGGACATCAAAGCGCCGGAGTGCTTCTACATCGAGGAGCGCCTGCGCGAGATGATGGACATTCCCGTCTTTCACGACGACCAGCACGGCACCGCGATCATCGCCGCCGCAGGGATGATCAACGCCATCCATCTGACCGGACGCGACATCAAGACCACGCGCCTCGTCTGCAACGGCGCCGGCGCGGCCGGCATAGCCTGTCTCGATCTCATCAAGTCGATCGGGTTCGAGCCCGCCAACGTCATATTGTGCGACACAAAGGGCGTCGTTTATCGCGGCCGCCAGGAAGGCATGAATCAGTGGAAGTCCGCCCACGCGGTCGAGACGCCCTTGCGGACGCTGGCGGAAGCCATGGACGGGGCGGACATCTTCTTCGGCCTTTCGGCCAAGGGGGCGCTGACCGTGGACATGGTAAAGGCCATGGCGCGCGATCCGATCATTTTCGCGATGGCGAACCCCGACCCGGAAATCACGCCGGAAGACGCGCAGAAGGCGCGGGACGACGTGATCATCGCGACCGGCCGCTCCGACTATCCCAACCAGGTCAACAACGTTCTCGGATTTCCGTATATCTTCCGCGGCGCGCTCGACGTGCGTGCCAAAACGATCAACATGGAGATGAAGATCGCGGCCGCCCGGGCGCTCGCCGATCTCGCGCGCGAGGACGTTCCCGACGAGGTCGCGGCCGCGTATCGCGGCGCGAGGCCGCGCTTTGGCCGCGACTACATCATTCCGGTCCCGTTCGATCCGCGCCTCATTCACGTCGTGCCGATCGCCGTGGCCAAGGCCGCAATGGCCTCCGGGGTGGCGCGGCGGCCGATCGTCGATCTCGTCGCCTACAAAGCCCAATTGTCCGCCCGCCGGGACCCGATCGCCGGCGCGATGCAGCGGATCATCGAGCGCGTCCGTCGCGCGCCCAAGCGGGTCGTCTTCGCCGAGGGCGAGGAAGAGCAGGTCATCCGCGCTGCTTATTCGTTCGTCAACCAGGGTCTTGGCGCCGCCATTCTGGTCGGCCGCGAAGAGCGGGTGCGAACCGCCGCCAAGGCGTCGGGTCTCGATCTCTCCGACAAGGGCATCGAGATACACAACGCCCGGCTGTCGCACCGCAACGCCATCTATGCGCAGTTCCTCTACGAGCGGCTGCAGAGGAAGGGATATCTGTTGCGCGACTGCCAGCGCATGATCAACCAGGATCGCAACTACTTCGGCGCCGCCATGGTCGCGCGCGGAGACGCGGACGCGATCGTGACCGGCGTGACGCGCAACTTCTCGGTTGCTCTCGAGGAAGTGCGGCGGGTGATTGACGATAAGCCCGGTCACCGGGTCGTCGGCGTTTCCATCATCTTGTCGCGGGGCCGGCCGGTTCTGGCCGCCGACACCGCGATCACGGAAATGCCGACCGCCGAGGATCTGGCGGAGATCGCGATCGAAGCTGCGGGCGTGGCGCGCCGCCTCGGCTATGAGCCGCGTGTCGCCTTGCTCGCCTTCTCCAATTTCGGCCATCCTCCCGGCGAGCGCACCCAGCGGGTGCAGGAAGCGGTGCGGATTCTCGACGCCAAGCGGGTCGATTTCGAGTACGACGGCGAAATGAGCGCCGACGTGGCGCTGAACAAGGAGCTCATGGCCGCCTATCCGTTCTGCCGGCTCAAGGA
Source organism: uncultured Alphaproteobacteria bacterium (assembly GCA_963765375.1). Classification (GTDB taxonomy): domain Bacteria; phylum Pseudomonadota; class Alphaproteobacteria; order Rhizobiales; family Beijerinckiaceae; genus Roseiarcus. The sequence continues at coordinate 930,526 of CAVXVZ010000003.1, forward strand.
CACCGCCAATGTCCTCATCATGCCGGCCTTTCACTCCGCCTCGATCTCGACCCGCATGCTGCAGGAACTGGGCGGCGCGACCGTGATCGGGCCCCTGATCGTCGGGCTCGAGAAGCCGGTGCAGATCGTGTCCCTCGGCGCGAAGGATTCCGACATCGTCAATATGGCGGCGATGGCGAGCTTCAACATCGGCGGATGAGGACGACCGGCGCGCTCAAACCGAAGAGCGTCTCCCGTCCCGGGTTCAGCCGACGCGGACCGTCGTGGTCTCGAGGCGCAGAATGGCCTTCTGATAGGCCCATTCAAACAAGTCGCCGGCGTGGGCGGCGAGGCGGCCGGTTTCGCGCCCGAGTTTCTCGAGCGCCGAGGCCGGACGGGGCGCGATGCTCCCGTCGGGGCTAGCCATTCCCGTGGCGAAGGTTTGGCCGCCCTGGTCTGGCGAGAGAAGGTGATCCTGGATCGCGACGGCGGGAAGAAGCTGATAGATGCGTAAGCCGGCGCGTCGGGGGTGATTGGGGAACAGCGAATAGTCGGCAGGCAGGGAGGCGCTCGCGGTCAATTCAAGATAGCGGGCGGCGCCCTCCCGGCTGAGGATGTAGGCTGCGCTGCTCTGGTGGCGGCTATAGAGCCTGGCGAGCTCGCGGCCGCCGATTGCCGCGCGTTTTTCGCCAAGCTCGACCGCCTGAAGGTAAGTGTCGAGCTTTATCGAATGGGCGTCCGCCGCTATCCATGCTTCGCGCCCGATGAGCGCGCCCAAGCCCGGCCAGACGTGCAGGTCGTCCTCGAGGAAGCAGGCGTGGGCCTCCGGCCCGGCAAGGAATTGACGCCACGCGACCTTATGGCTTTCGAGGCATGCCAACTCGAAGCGCGTAAGGCCTTTCAGTGTCGGCGGCTGGCTCGATCCGTCGAGCGCTGGAATGCGCTCGAACGTGATCCCGTCCAATTGATTGCGCATGTGCGCGAGGCGATCTGGGTGGCGATCGAGGTTGATAAGATAGACCTTCATCCGAGGATGCCCGGCGCTTTCCGGCTCGTCTCGCTCGGCGTCGAACGCTTGCGACGTCGCTCGAGGCGAGCGCTCACACCTTCATTTGCGCCCCGAGTTCGACGACCCGGTCGGAGGGCAGGTTGAAGAAGTCCGGCGCGCTCGCCGCCTGCTTGGTCATGGCGATGAACAGCTTGTCCTGCCACAGGGGCATCCCGGAATTGGGCGCGGTCTTCAGCGTCCGCCGCCCGAGAAAGAACGAAGTGGTCATGATGTCGAACTTGAGCCCCGCCTTTCGCATCGCAGCCAACGCCCGCGGGATGTGCGGCTGCTCCATGTAGCCGAAATGAAGCGTGACCAACATGAAATCCCGCGACAGGCTGGTCATCTCGTAGCGGCCGGAGGGGGTCGCGCGCGGGGTCGTCTCGGTGCGCACGTTCAAAAGCACCACGCGCTCGTGCAGCACCTTGTTATGCTTGAGGTTGTGCATGAGCGAGGACGGGGCCGAAGTCGGATCGTTGGTGAGGAAGACCGCCGTTCCGGGAACCCGGACCGGTTTCGATTTCTCGAGCATCTTGATCAGGTCGAGCGTCGGGATCGAGTCCCGATGGGTCCTGATCATCAGGATCGCGCTGCCGCGCGACCAGGTCCACATCACGACGAACATCGCCGCGGCGAGCGTGAGGGGCACCCATCCGCCGTCGAAGACCTTGTACAGATTGGCGATGAAAAAGCCGACGTCGATCGAAAGAAATGCGCCGGTGAGCGTCAGCGCCGCCCAAAGCGGCCATCGCCACAGCTTCCACACGACAAAGAAAGCCAGCGCCGTCGTCGCCACCATCGTGCCCGAGACCGCGATGCCGTAAGCGTTGGCCAGGGCGTCGGAGGAGCGGAACAGGAGCACGAGCCCGAGAACGCCGATCAGCAGAACCCGATTGACGCGCGGGATGAAGATCTGACCCTCCTGGGTCGGGGAGGTATGGACAATTTCGAGGCGAGGCAGCAATCCGAGCTGGATCGCCTGGCTGGCCAAAGAAAAGGCCCCAGTGATGACCGCCTGGCTTGCGATCACCGTGGCGGCCGTCGACAGCAATATGAGCGGAACCAGGCCCCAGCCCGGGGCGAGCAGGTAGAAGGGGTTCTCGACCGCCTTGGGGTCGTTGAGAATGAGCGCGCCCTGGCCGAGGTAGTTGCACACCAGCGCCGGCAGAACGATGAACAGCCACGCCGCCTGGATCGGCCGTCGCCCGAAATGGCCCATGTCGGCGTAAAGAGCTTCCGCCCCGGTTACCGCGAGAAAGACGGCGCCGAGCACGATGAACCCGATCGCGCCATGGGCGTGGATGAAGCCGAGGCCGGCCAATGGGCTCAGAGCGCCCAAAATGCTCCATGCCGAGGCGATGTGCACGAGGCCGAGTACGGCGTTGACGGCGAAGAAGATCACCATGATCGGGCTGAAGAAGGCGGCAACCCTGGCCGTCCCCCGGCTCTGAGCGCCGAACAGGACGACGAGGATGACGACCGTGGCCGGCAGGATGTACGGCGCGAGGCCGACGTCGACCTGTTTCAGTCCTTCGAGCGCCGACAGCACCGAAATCGCCGGCGTGATAATCGCGTCGCCCGAGAACAACGCGGAGCCGGCGACCCCGAGGAAGAAGGCCAGCGTCGTCCGCTGTCCGAGCGCGCGTTGGGCGAGCGCCTTGAGCGACAGGATGCCGCCTTCGCCCTTGTTGTCGGCCTGCATCAGGAACAGCACGTATTTGCCGGTGACGACGATCAGGAGCGCCCAGATGATGAGCGAGACGACTCCGATCACCTCGGCCGGTCCAAGCGCGGACCCCTTGAACTGGCCGAGCGCGGTCTGCAGCGCGTAGAGGGGGCTGGTGCCGATGTCGCCGAAGACGACGCCGATCGAACCGAGCGCGAGAACCCAGAAATGTCCGGAGGAATGGGTCAGGCCCTCGCCCTCGCCGCTCAAGGATGCGGGTGGAACGACGTCCTTCGAAAGGGGGTGGGACATGCGTAAAGGGGGATCCCGCGGTCGCCGGCTGCCGCCGGGCCATCAAAACGGCGCGTGTCTATACTCTGTCGTCTCAGGAACCGGAAGGGCTATATTTTCAGCCTTTGGATTAACTCTCGGCAACATGGCGACAGGCGCGCCGCGTTCTCAAGCGGCCGTCCGCGTTACGTGCTCGGCGATCAGCCGCGCGACTGCGGCGGGCTTTTCCACGTTCGGTAGATGCCCCGCGTTTTCAACGATCTCAAACCGCGAGCCCTTGATCAACCCCGCGGTTTGTCGCACCAGGGCCGCAGGCGTCGAGCCGTCCTCATCGCCGACCAGACAAAGGGTCGGCGCTTCGATCAAGCTGACAAAGGGCCGAAGGTCTGCGCGCTTCAAGGCGCCGCAGGCGGCGAGATAGCCCTGCTTCGGCGTCCTCGTCAGCATGGCGCGAAAGCCGGCGAATTCCGCCGCACGCTGGTTGCGAAAGTCGGCTGTGAACCAGCGCTCGAGGATCGGGCCGGCGACCAACTCGATCCCGCCGCGCTCGACCGCGGCGATGCGATCGTCCCAGGATTCGTCGGTTCCGATTTTCGCCGCGGTATCGCAGAGCACGAGCGCGGCGACGAGGTCCGGACGTTGGCGACAGAACTCCTGCGCGATCACGCCGCCGATCGAAATCCCGACGATCGCCGCGCGGCCGATGCCGAGGACGGCGAGAAGCGCGGCCAGGTCGCGCGCATAGTCGGCCATCTCAGCGAGGTCGGGGCCGGATTCGGAAAGGCCGTGGCCACGCTTGTCGTAGCGGACGACCCGGAATTCGGGTTTCAGGATGCACGCGACGTCGGTCCAGACGCGCAGGTCGCAGCCGAGCGGATTGATGAAGACCAGCGGCGGCAGCGCTTCCGGGCCCTCGGCGAGGTAGTGGATCACAAGGCCGTTCGCCTGAGCAAATCTCATGACGGAGGTTTCCTCGAGCCGCCGCGGCGCGCGTCGCGGAAGAAGGTCCACCAATACCAGATGAGGGCGATCGGCGCGCCGATGTCGATGACCATATCGAGGCCGGGGATAGGGGTTGCGGGGATCACCAGCATCCCCGCGGCCGCGGTCGCGCCGACCCGATAGCTCAGCGCCACCATGATCCGCTTCAGGGGATTGTCGTCAGGCATCCGCGAGATGATGACCAGGAGCGCAGCCAGGATCGCGCTCATCGCGACGATGAAGACAAGCAGGTCGCGGACGATCCTCTCGATCGCGGACAAGGTCTCCATGCCACCCTCCTTGCGCCTCGCCATAACGACCGCAGGCGGCCTAGCCCGCTTTGCATTGGGATGGAGTGGGTTTTGCTCCTTTTCGTCAGCGGTCCGCGGCGTTGGTCCGGTCAATCATTTGGGTTTCCTTGGCTCGCGGCCGTTTCACGCCGAAGACCTCCGCTCATCAGGGTTGGACGGTCTTGGATTTCCTTGGATTCTCTCGTCCGAATCGAGAGTTTTCAATGGGTTGCGCGGCTCGAACGGGGGGACGATTTTTCTCGCGCGTGAGAGGCGCCGGAACGGCGGCCGGCGCGGTCTCGGCATGAGGAAGGGCAGGATTGTTCATGGCGTCAGCTTAACCTGAGTTTCTGATTCTCTGCAAGAGATTGTCGTCCGAACCGTTCCCTCTCGGTCGCCTCAAACCAAAAGCAAAGAACTCTGGAGGTCAAGGACGACGCGCCGGCAGGCTGAAGCCGGCGGTCGCTTAAGGTGCAACCAGCGGAGGTCGAGAGTCCGGCCCAGCCTCACGCGCCTTGGCCCTCGCCGGCCTTGGCAAGAGCTCCCAGGCCCTCGCGGTAGGTCGGATAGGCGGGGGCAAATCCCAGAATCGCCCTGGCCTTGGCGATCGAGACCCGCTTGTTGTCGGCGTAGAACTCGGCCGTCAGCGGGGAGAGCCGCGCCTCGTCGAAAGGCTCCTCGGGCGGCGGCGGGAGGCCGAGGAGCGCCGCTGCGTAGGCGACCACGTCCTGCGGCGGGGCGGGTTCGTCGTCGGCGACGTTCCAGATCTGTCCTTCGACCCCGCGCGTCAGCGCCAGGCGCGTGAGTTCGGCGATGTCGTCGACATGCGCCCGGTTGAAGACCTGATTCGGCTTGACGATCCGCCGCGCCTGGCCCTCGCGCAGATTGATGAGCGCATTGCGGCCCGGCCCGTAAATCCCGGCGAGGCGCAGGACGTCCGCTTCGACCCCCCGCGCCCGGGCCGCCGCCGTCCAGCGCGCCTCGTCGCTCAGTCGCGCAAGCCCCCGGGCCGTTCGAGTGAGCGTCGCGCTTGTCTCGTCGACCCAGGCGCCGGCGTGATCGCCATAAACGCCGATGGTCGAATAGTAGACGATCCGGCGCAGGTCAGGCGCGGCGGCGATCGCGGACGCGAATTGGTCGAGCGCCGCGCCGGCGCCATCCCGCGGCGGAATGGAGACGACGATGGCCTCGGCTCTCTCAACCGCCCGGTCCAGTCCTGGGTCGGCGCGGGCGCCGTCGAACACATAAGCCTCGACGTCCATCTCACGGAGGACCGCCGCGCCCTCGGCGGTCCGCGCCGTTCCGGCCGCCTCGATTGACGGTTCGCGCGTGATGAGCCGCCGGGCGCAATATCCGGCGCCGAAGAAGAAGACTCTCACGGGCGCCCGTCCAGCCGAACGCGGTTCAAGCCTTCTTCTTCGGCAGGTAAAGGTCGGTGAGGGTTCCCGCGAAGGCTTCGGCCGACATGGCGAAGGTTTCGGACAGGGTCGGGTGCGGGTGAATGGTGAGCCCGATGTCTTCGGCTTCGGCGCCCATCTCGATCGCCAGCGCGGCCTCGGAGATGAGATCGCCGGCATTGGGGCCAACGATGCCGCAGCCGATCAGCCGCTGGGTCTCCTGGTCCCACAGAGTCTTGGTCACGCCCTCATCGCGGCCAAGCGACAGCGACCGGCCGCTCGCCGCCCACGGGAAGACGGCCTTGCCGTATCTGACCCCGTTGGCCTTGAGCTCCGTCTCGGTCGGACCCGCCCAGGCGACTTCAGGATCGGTGTAAGCGACCGAGGGTATCACCTTGGCGTCGAACGAGGATTTGTGTCCGCTCGCAACCTCCGCCGCGACCTTGCCCTCATGCGTGCCTTTGTGCGCGAGCATCGGCTGGCCGACGATGTCGCCGATGGCGAAGATGTGCGGAACGTTGGTGCGCATCTGCCGATCGACGGGGACGAAACCGCGCTCGTCGACCGCGACCCCGGCAGCCTCCGCGCCGATCGCCTTGCCGTTCGGCCGGCGGCCGACGGAGACCAGCATGGCGTCGAAGACTTCCGTCTTCGCGCCGTCCGGACCCTCATAGGAGACGTGGAGCCCGTCGTCCTTGGCCTCGACCCCGGTCACTTTCGTCTTGAGGAGGATCTTCTCGTAGAGTTTGCCGATCCGCTTGGCGAGCGGGGCGACGATGTCCGGATCGGCGCCGGGCATCAGCTGATCCATCATCTCGATCACCGTGATCCCTGCGCCGAGCGAATGATAGACCGTCGCCATCTCGAGGCCGATGATGCCGCCGCCGAGGACCAGCATCCGCTTCGGGATGAAGCTCATCTCGAGCGCGGCGGTCGAAATCCCAGATGCGTGGATCGGATGGGATGAAGCCCGGAACGACAGGCTCGGAGCCGGCCGCGATGATCGCGTTCTTGAAGCGCACGACTCGCGCGCCCTCCGCCGTACCGACCTCAAGGGTGTTCGGCGAGGTGAAGTTGCCGCGGCCGGTCACGACCCTCACTTTGCGCTGCTTGGCGAGGCCGGTCAGGCCGCCCGTCAGCCGTTTGACCACCCCATCCTTCCAGCCGCGAATGGCGGAGGGATCGAGCGAGGGCTGGCCGAACTTAACCCCATGGGCGCCCATCGCCGCCGCCTCGTCGATGATTTTTGCGACGTGCAGCAGCGCCTTCGACGGGATGCAGCCGACGTTGAGGCAGACGCCGCCGAGCGTTTGCCCTGCGTCGACCAGCACGACATTCCGCCCGAGATCGGCGGCGCGGAACGCCGCGGTGTAGCCGCCGGGGCCTGCGCCAAGAACGAGAATGTCCGCCTCGAAATCCGCCTTTCCGCCGGGATCGGCCGCGGGCTTCGAAGCCGTCGCGGGGCCGGCCTTGGGCATGGGCTCCTGGATCTCGGCGCCGCCGTAAGGCGCGGCGGCGGGCTTCGCTTCTCCACCCTCGGCGTAGGTCGCAAGCACCGCGCCTTCGCTGATCTTGTCGCCGACCTTGACGCGGACCTCGCCGATCACCCCATCCTCGGGCGCCGGCACGTCCATCGTCGCCTTGTCGCTTTCAAGCGTGAGGATCGTCTCTTCCTTGCGGACGCTTTTTCCGGGCGCGATCTGGACCTCGATGATCGGCACGTCCTTGAAGTCGCCGATATCGGGAAGCCTGATTTCCTTGGCCATGGCCGCGTCTCTCCCGCTATCCAGCCGCAATCACAACAGAACGCGCCGCATGTCCTCGAGGAGGCCCGCCAGATGGCGCATGAAGCGCGCGCCCGCCGCGCCGTCGATGACGCGATGATCGTAGGATAGGCAGAGCGGCAGCATCAGACGCGGCTGGAAAGCCTTCCCGTCCCACACGGGCGCTGTCTTCGAGCGGACCACGCCGAGAATCGCCACCTCCGGCGCATTCACGATCGGCGAGAACGCCGTCCCGCCGATCCCTCCAAGCGAAGAGATGGTGAAGGTCGCGCCTTGCATCTCGGCGGGCGCGAGCTTGCCCGCGCGCGCCTTCTCGGAAAGGGCGCCAAGCTCGCGGGCGAGTTCGACGACCCCTTTTCGGTCAACGTCCTTGATCACGGCGACCACGAGTTCATCGGGAGTGTCGACGGCGACGCCGATGTGCCAATAACGGCGCAATATCAGAGAGTCTCCGGCGGGACTTAGTGCGGCGTTGAAGGTCGGGAACGCCTTCAGCGTCGCGACCGTGGCCCGCATCAGCAGCGGCAGCAGGGACACCCGGTAAGGCTTTGTCTTGTCTTTCTTCGCCTCCTCGTCGAGGGTCTTTCGGAAAGCATCAAGGTCGGTGATGTCGGCCTCGTCGCAGTGCGTGACATGCGGAACATTGACCCAGGATGCGTGCAGGCGCGGGCCCGAGATGCGCTTGATGCGCGACAGCGGAACCGTTTCGACCGGGCCGAATTTGGCGAAATCGACGGCTGGAATTGCAGGGAGGGCGCCGCCGCCCGCAGGCGAGACGACCGCGCCGCCGCGCGATAGCGCAGCCTTCACGTCCTCACGGGTGATGCGGCCCTTCTCTCCGGTGCCCTTGATCGTGTTGAGGTCAAGATCGAGCTCCCGCGCCAGCCGTCGAACCGCGGGGCCGGCAAAGACCCCGGAGAAGTCGGCCTTGGCGGGCCCGGAACCAGGCTGGGCGAGGACGGGCGGCAGATCCCTTGGCGCGACGGGCGAGGTTAGAGGCGCTTCGGCGGCGTCTTCCTCCTCCTTCGCTTCCGCCTCGTCCTCCTGCGCGGAGGAAATGGGCGCGGGCGGTCCGCCGGCGTCGAGCTTCGCGATCAGGGCGCCCATCGACACTTTGTCGCCGACCTTGGCGAGGAGCTGCGTGATTTTCCCGGCCGCCGGCGACGGCACGTCCATCGTCGCCTTGTCCAATTCGAGCGTCACCAGCGGCTGTTCGGCTTCGACCGTGTCGCCCGCCTTCACCAGGACCTCGATGATCGGAATGTCCTTGAAGTCGCCGATGTCAGGGACTGTGATGTCGATCGTCGCCGCCTTGGGCGACGCTGGCGCGGGGGCGGCCTTGGCGGGAGCCGCCGGGGCGGCCTTGGCGGGAGCGGCCGGGGCGGCCCGCGCGGCCTCGCCAGCCCCAGCGTCGATGCGCGCGATGAGCGTCCCCATTGACACTTTGTCGCCGACTTTCGCGACGACGTCGCCGACCGCGCCCGCGATCGGCGATGGCACGTCCATCGTCGCCTTGTCGGATTCGAGCGTGACCAGCGGCTGCTCGGCCTTGACGACGTCGCCCGGCTTCACCAGGACCTCGATGATCGGAATGTCCTTGAAGTCGCCGATATCGGGAACCTTCACGTCGATTTTCGCCACCGGCGCTCTCCTCAGCGACAAAGGTTAAATGGGGACCGCGAACGCTCAGCTTCGGGCCGGATTCGGCCCCTCCGGATCGATGCCGTATTTCGCAATCGCCTCGGCCACGCGCCGGGTCGGCAGCAACTGCTCGTCCGCCAGCGCCTTCAGGCTCGCAACGGCGACGTGATAACGGTCGACCTCGAAGAACGAGCGCAACCGGCGGCGATAGTCGGAGCGTCCGAACCCGTCGGTCCCGAGCACCGTGTAGCGCGCGGGCACATAAGGGCGGATCCCGTCTGCGACCGCCTTCATGTAATCGGTCGAGGCGATGACCGGCCCTTTTCCGGTCGATAACGCCCGGCTGATGAATGGAACCCTCGGGTCGGATTCCGGATGCAGCAGGTTCCACCGTTCGACGTCGAGCCCCTCCCGGCGCAATTCGGTGAAACTCGTGACGCTCCACACCTCGCTCGAGACGCCGTGCTCGGCGGCCAGCATCTCGGCCGCCGCCTCGACCTCGCGCAGGATCGCGCCGGCTCCGAGCAGACGCACCCGCAATCCGGGCCGATCGACCTTGACGTCGCGCAGCTTGTAGGCGCCGCTGAGGATCCCCTCTTCCGCCCCTTCCGGCATTGCCGGATGGGCGTAATTCTCGTTCAAGGTCGTGATGTAGTAATAGACGTCGTCCTGATCGACGAGCATCCGTTTCAAGCCCGCATGGACGATCACCGCGAGTTCGTAGGCGTAGGTCGGGTCGTAGGTCACGCAATTGGGAATGGTCGAGGCGAGGATATGGCTATGCCCGTCCTCGTGCTGCAGACCCTCGCCATTCAGGGTCGTGCGGCCGGACGTGCCGCCGATCAGGAAGCCCCGCGTGCGCATGTCTCCCGCCGCCCAGGCGAGATCGCCGACGCGCTGGAAGCCAAACATGGAGTAATAAATATAGAACGGCACCATCGGCACGTTCGACGTCGAATAGGACGTGCCCGCGGCGATGAACGAGGCCATCGCGCCCGGTTCGTTGATCCCTTCCTGGAGGATCTGTCCCTTCGGATCTTCGCGATAGTACATGAGCTGATCGGCGTCCTGCGGCCGGTACAGCTGACCCACCTGGCTGAAGATGCCGACCTGCCGAAAAAGTCCCTCCATGCCGAAGGTCCGGCTCTCGTCGGGGACGATCGGCACCACATGCGGGCCGATGTCCTTGTCGCGCAGGAGCGTGGTCAGAACCCTGACGAACGCCATGGTGGTGGAGATTTCCCGTCCCTCGGCGGTTGCCTTGAGGAGCGCATCGAAGGCGGAGAGCAGGGGAACCTGAAGCGGTTCGCTCCGCCGCCGACGCGCCGGCAGATAGCCGCCAAGCGCCGCCCGCCGCTCGCGCAGATAGGCCATCTCCTCGCCGTTCTCGTCGAAGCGCAGATACGGAACCTTGTCGAGCTGTTCGTCTGAGACCGGGATCTGGAACCGGTCGCGGAAGGCCTTGAGCGCGTCGTGGCCGAGCTTTTTGGCCTGATGGGCGATCATCTGCCCTTCGCCGGCCGAGCCCATGCCGTAGCCCTTGACCGTCTTGGCGAGAATGACGGTCGGCTGGCCCTTGTGCTCAACCGCCGCCCTGTAGGCGGCGTAGACCTTGACCGGATCATGCCCTCCTCGGGTCAGCGCCCAGATCTCGGCGTCGGTCCAGTCCTCGACCATCGCCGCCGTCTCGGGATGCCGGCCGAAGAAGTGCTTGCGGATATAGGCGCCGTCCTTCGACTTGAAGTCCTGGTATTCGCCGTCGACGCACTCCTCCATCAGCTGGCGCAGCTTGCCGGCCGTATCCCTGGCCAGGAGCTGGTCCCAACCCGACCCCCAGAGGCACTTGATGACGTTCCAGCCCGCGCCGCGGAAATCGGCCTCGAGCTCTTGCACGATCTTGCCGTTGCCGCGCACCGGCCCGTCGAGGCGCTGCAAATTGCAGTTGATGACGAAGATCAGATTGTCGAGCTTCTCGCGCCCGGCGAGCGAGATGGCGCCGAGCAATTCCGGCTCGTCCATCTCGCCGTCGCCGCAGAAGACCCAGACCTTGCGCGGCGCGGTGTCGGCGAGGCCGCGGCAATGCAGGTAGCGCAGAAACCTCGCCTGATAGATCGCCATCAAAGGGCCGAGACCCATCGAAACGGTCGGGAACTGCCAGAACTCCGGCATCAGCCACGGATGGGGATAGGAGGATAGTCCCTTGCGGCCGACCTCCTGGCGGAAGTTGACGAGTTGCTCGTCGCTGAGGCGGCCCTCGAGGTAAGCGCGGGCGTAGACGCCTGGCGACGAGTGGCCCTGGAAATAGACCAGGTCTCCGCCATGCCCCTCGTTGGAGGCGTGCCAGAAATGCATGAAGCCGGTGTCGTAGAGCGTCGCCGCCGACTGGAAGCTCGCGATGTGGCCGCCAAGCTCCGAGGACTCCTTGTTCGCCTTGACGACGATCGCGGCGGCGTTCCAGCGCACATAGCGGCGGATGATCTGCTCGATCTTGCGGTTGCCGGGATGGGGCGGCTGCTCTTCGGGCGGGATGGTGTTGACATAGGCGGTGTTGGCGGCGAAGGGCAGTTTCGCGCCCTTGCGCCGGGCGGCTGCAACCAGCGAATCGAGGATCTCATCGACCTTGCCAATGCCCTCGAAGGCCTCGACCGAGTTCGAGCGCGTCGAGCCATTCGTCGGTCTCGTCGAATTGGTCCAAGACTCGGTCGTCCATAGGAGGCCGCCTCCCTTTCACTCATACGAAAGTCGCAAAGCGTGAGTTTGTGGAAGTCTTCTCACGCGCCCGCGGAATTGGCAATTGCGCCGAAGGGCGCTGCTGCCATGTCGGACTCGCATGCGCGGCCGGCGGAATGGCCGAGGCGGGACGGCCGCGATAGACTGGGGCCGCCGGACGCGCGGCGCCGGCGAAGGAGGATCATTTGACCGGGCTGACGACCCACGTCCTCGACGTCACTCGCGGCGGGCCGGCCGAAGCCGTGAGAGTCGAGCTCTACGAGTTCGAGGCCGCGGGCGCGCGCACTCTCATCGCGGAGGTCCTGACCAACGCCGACGGACGCACCGACGCGCCGCTGATCGGCGCGAGCCATGCGCGTGTCGGCCGCTTCGAGCTCGTGTTCCACGCCGGCGACTATTTTCGCCGCCAGGGCGTGAAGACGGCCGACCCGCCGTTCCTCGACCTGATCCCGCTGCGCTTCGCCATTGCCGACCCCAAGGCGCATTATCACGTTCCCCTGCTTCTATCGCCGTGGAGCTATTCCACCTATCGCGGAAGCTGAAGGCGCGCGCCGCCTCGCTCGATCGCCCGGGGAAATTTCTTCAAAGCGGAAGGAAGCGCTTTCCAAAAGGGAAGGAAGAACAATCAAAGAGAAAGGAAGGAAAATCCAAGGATTCTTCTTCCGCGAGTCGAGCTTTTTCAAAGACTTGGGCCCACCGCGCCGAAAAGCCGCCCGGCGAGCTCCGGCCTGCCCCCGCGACCCGCTCGCCTGATCGAGCGACTGGATCACATTAGCACGGTTTTCCGATTTTCGCAAATCTGGCAGGGCGCGCGTCGGCCGTCTTGCGACCGGGTAGGGCGACGTGGCGATCGAGCGTCGTAGGACCCCGCATCCCCCCGTAGATTGCGTCGCTGATGCAAGGGCGTGGGACTGGTTACCCGCGCCGCTCCGCGCAAGAGCGATGACGCATCATCTATGCTAGCGTCGCCAACTCGCTGGGCGACGCAATGTCCGAAAACCGGAAAATAGCAGCGATCTTGGTCGCAGACGTGGTCGGCTACAGCCGGCTAGCCGGCGCCGAGGAGGACCGCACGCTGTCGCGCCTCAGGGAGTTGCGGAGCGATCTGTTCGACCCAGCGATGGCCGCACATCATGGGCGGGTCGTCAAGCGCACGGGCGATGGGTTCCTGGTCGAATTTCGCAGCGTGGTCGATGCCGTGCGTTGCGCGATCGAGGTGCAGACCGGCATGGTCGAACGCAACGCCGGAGTGCCGGAAGATCGCCGCATCGAGCTCCGCATCGGCGTCCATCTCGGCGACGTCGTCGAGGAGGCCGACGGCGATCTGATGGGCGATGGCGTCAATATCGCCGCGCGCCTCGAAGGGATTTGCCAGCCGGGCGCGATTTGCCTCTCCGAACAAGCCTATTGGCAGGTGAAAGGCCGGCTCGAGCGGGCGGTCACGGATCTCGGCCCGACGCAACTCAAGAACATCGCCGAGCCGATCCGGATCTATTCGCTGCAAGTCGGCGCGCCGGCCGTTGCGAAACCCGCGCCGGCCGCAAAGCCCGAAAAATCCGTCCCGCCGCGCCTCTCGATCGTCGTCTTGCCGTTCGCCAACCTCGGCGGTGACCGGGAGCAGGAACACTTCGCCGACGGGGTCACCGAGAGCCTGACGACCGACCTGTCGCGCATTCGGAACTCGTTGGTGATCGGGCGCAACACCGCATTCACCTTCAAGGGCAAGGCCGTTGATCTGAAGCAGATCGGCCGCGAGTTGAACGTGCGCTATGTGCTCGAAGGCAGCGTTCAGCGGGGCGGAAACCGCATGCGCGTCAACGTGCAGCTCATCGACGCCGAAAGCGGCAATCATCTGTGGGCCGAGCGTTTCGACAAGCCGCTGGCCGATCTCTTCGACATGCAGGACGAAATCGTCGCGCGCCTGGCGGGCGCGCTCAATACCCAGCTCGCCGCCGCCGAGGCGCGACGCGCGGAACAGGCGCCGAACCCCGACTCGATGGACCTCTATTTCCAAGGTTTGGCTTGGTACAATAAGGGGCGGATCCCCGACCATGTTGCGCAGGCGCGCAGCTTTTTCGATCGCGCTCTCAACGCCGATCCCGACAATGTCGACGCGCTCATTGGATCGGCGCGCGTAAACGGAACCCAGGGCATTTTTTTATTTGTAAACGATCCCATGGCGGCCTTCGCGGCGGCCGAAGCAAAATTGACCAAAGCCTTGTCATCGGTCCCGAACCATCCGCGTGCACATATGCACTTGGGACATGTCAAGATTTTGACCAAGCGCGCCGCAGAGGGCATCGCGGAATGTGAACATGCTTCGGCGTTGGATCGAAATCTTGCCGACGCTCATGCCTATATCGGATATGGTAAGATTTCATATCGGTCGCGCCGAAGACACAGAGGCTCATGTCAGCGAGGCCCTCCGCCTCAGTCCGCGCGATGCGACGGCGTACACCTGGATGGGTATCGCGGGTATCGCGAAAAACAACCTCGGTCTTTACGAGCAAGCGGTCGCGTGGTTTCGACGGGCGGTCGAGGCTAACCGAAATTATCCCGACGCATATTTTCACTTGGCCCCCGCCCTTGCGCAACTCGGTCGACTCGATGAGGCGCGTTCCGCGGTCAAGGCCGGTCTCGCGCTCAATCCGACTTACACCATCTCTCACGCCCGCGCCGCCCGGACCGCGAGGAGCGCCGACCCGACATACCTGGCCCAGCTCGAGCCTATTTTCGACGGCCTGCGCAAGGCAGGGTTGCCCGAATAGCGCCCGCCCCTCACGCCGTGCTCGCCGCCTTCCGTCCCAGCGCCGCCTGCGCTGCGGCCAGGCGGGCGATGGGGATACGGAAGGGGGAGCAGGAGACGTAGTCGAGATGCGCCTGTTCGCAGAAAGCGATCGAGGCCGGGTCGCCGCCGTGCTCGCCGCAGAGGCCGAGCTTGATGTCGGGCCGGGTCGCCTTGCCGCGCTCGCAGGCGATGGTGATCAATTCGCCGACGCCCTCGGTATCGAGAGTCACGAACGGATCGGACTTGAGCAGTCCCTTCACGGTGTAAATGCCGAGGAATGACGCGGCGTCGTCGCGCGACACGCCGAGCGTGGTCTGGGTCAGATCGTTGGTGCCGAACGAGAAGAACTCCGCGCTCTTGGCGATCTCGCCCGCGCGCAACGCCGCGCGCGGCAGCTCGATCATCGTGCCGACCTGATAGGGCACTTTGACGCCGGTTTCCCTGGCCACGGTTTCGGCCATCGCGACGATGATCGTCTTCACCATGTCGAGCTCGGCGCGGCCGATGACGAGCGGGACCATGATCTCCGCCGTCACCGGCTTGCCTGTCTTCCGCCCCGCCTCGACCGCGCCTTCGAAGATGGCGCGAACCTGCATCTCGGCAATCTCGGGATAGCGGACCGCAAGACGGACGCCGCGGAAGCCGAGCATCGGGTTGAACTCGTGCAGCTCCGCCGAACGCGCGCGCAGCTTGTCGGCGCTGACCTTCATCGCCTTTGCGACCTCCTCGACCTCCTCGTCGGTCTTGGGCAGGAACTCGTGCAGCGGCGGGTCGAGCAGGCGGATGGTGACCGGGAGCCCGGTCATGATCTCGAACAGTTCGGCGAAGTCCTGGCGCTGCATCGGCAGCAGCTTGGCGAGCGCGGCGCGTCGCCCCTGCTCGGTGTCGGCGAGGATCATCTCGCGCACCGCGACGATCCGCTCGCCGTCGAAGAACATGTGCTCGGTGCGGCAGAGGCCGATGCCCTCGGCGCCGAACGAGCGGGCGACGCGCGCGTCGGCCGGGGTTTCGGCGTTGGCGCGCACCTTCATCCGTCTCACCGAATCGGCCCAGGTCATCAGCGTCGCGAAATCGCCGGTCATCTCCGGCTTCACCATCGGCGCCGCGCCCGGCATCACTTCGCCCGAGCCGCCGTCGATGGTGAGGACTTCGCCTTTCTTCAGGGTCACGCCGCCCACGGTCATCGTCTGGCCGTTGTAGTCGATGCGGATCGAGCCCGCGCCCGAGACGCAGGGCTTGCCCATGCCGCGCGCGACCACCGCGGCGTGCGAGGTCATTCCGCCGCGGGTCGTCACGATGCCCTCGGCGGCGTGCATGCCGTGAATGTCCTCCGGCGACGTCTCGACCCTGACCAGGATCGACTTCCGTCCCGCCTGACGCAAAGCCTGCGCCTCGTCGGCGGAGAAGACGATCTCGCCGCTCGCCGCGCCGGGGGAGGCGGGGAGGCCGGTCGCGAGCGCCTTGGGCTTCGCCTTGGGGTCGAGGGTCGGGTGCAGGAGCTGATCGAGCGCGCCGGGCTCGACGCGGGTGACCGCGTCCTCGCGCGAGATGAGGCCCTCGTTGGCCATATCGACCGCGACCTTGAGCGCGGCTTTTGCGGTGCGCTTGCCGTTGCGGGTCTGCAGCATCCACAGTTTGCCCCGCTCGACCGTGAACTCGAGGTCCTGCATGTCGCGGTAATGCTTTTCCAGCAGCCTGGTGGTGTCGGCGAATTGCTTGAACACCTCCGGCATCAGCGACTCGAGCGAGGGCTTGTCGGAGCCGGCGGCCTTCCGCGCCGCCTCGGTGATGTTCTGGGGCGTGCGAATGCCGGCCACCACGTCCTCGCCCTGGGCGTTGACGAGGAACTCGCCATAGAGCGCGTTGTCCCCGGTCGAGGGATTGCGGGTGAAGGCGACGCCGGTCGCCGAGGTCTCGCCCATGTTGCCGAACACCATCGCCTGCACGTTGACCGCGGTGCCCCATTCGGCCGGAATGGCGTTGAGGCGGCGATAGGTGATCGCGCGCTGGTTCATCCACGACGAGAACACCGCGCCAATCGCGCCCCACAGCTGATCGCTCGGGCTTTGCGGGAACGGCTTATCGGTGGCTTCGACAACCCGGGCCTTATAGTCGGCGATGACCGCGCGCCAGTCCCCGGCGTCGAGGTCGGTATCGAGGGCGTACCCTTTGCCGTCCTTGTACTGTTCGAGGATGTCCTCGAAATTGTGGACGTCGACGTCGAGCACGACGTTGGAATACATCTGGATGAAGCGGCGATAGGAATCATAGGCGAACCGGGCGTCGCCCGAAGTTTTCGCCAGCGTTTCGACCGCCTCGTCGTTGAGCCCGAGGTTGAGGACGGTGTCCATCATGCCGGGCATCGAGGCGCGCGCCCCCGAGCGCACCGAGAGCAGGAGCGGGTTGGCCGGGTCGCCGAATGCGCGTCCCGTCTGGCGCCCGACTTCCGCCACCGCCGCATCGACCTGCGCCTTGAGATCGGGGGGGTAAGCCTTGTCGTTGGCGTAGAAAAAAGTGCAGACCTCGGTGGTGATGGTGAAGCCGGGGGGCACGGGCAGCCCGAGCGAGGCCATCTCGTGCAGGTTCGCGCCCTTGCCGCCGAGCAGGTTCTTCATCTCGCCTTTGCCCTCGGCGCGCTCGGCGCTGAAGGAATAGACCCACCTGGCCATCGCTGGCTCCCCAAAACGTGCGAGCGGAGGCCCGAGCGCGTCAGGCGCGCGAATGCAACCCCATGCCGAAGCTCACCCATCCGACCCCGTGAAACAGGAGGTCGACGCCGAGCAGGGTGCCTAGCACATAAACGCTGTCGAGCGGCCAGTGAGCGACGATGATCAAACCGAGAAGAATTGTGACCGCCGCGGCGAGAAAAACAAGGCCGCGCGGCTCGCCGGCCGGAATCCGCGTCGCCAGATAGGCCCGAACCACGCCCGCGGCGACGAGGCCGGCGCCGAGCAGGAGAGTGAGCACGACCGAGGCGAGGATGGGATTGACGATGCACAAGATCCCGGCGGCGATATAGAGAAGGCCGCCAACCACCCAGAGAAAGAACAGGCCCCAGTTTCGCGAATGCATGCCGATGCCGATTTCGGCCGCGCCGGCGATCAGGAACAGGACGCCGTTGAGCGTCACGGTGGCGATCGTCGCGATGAGCGAAAAGAACAGGGCCGCGAAGCCGAGCACGACCAAGAGGACGCCGAAGGCGGTGATCGCCGCCCATTTTCCCCTCAAGCGTTCGATCGCTTCGCCGAGGCTATGCTGAGAGGTTCCGACATTCGACGCGTTCGACATTGCATTTCTCCGGCAGCGAGACAACGACCCGCCGCCCTAGCGCGGGCGCTTGAGCTCGCCGAGCACTTGCGCCGCATATTCGACCATCGGCACGATGCGGCCGTAATTGAGCCGGGTCGGCCCGATGACGCCGAGCACGCCGGCGATCCGATGGTCGCTGTCCCTGAGCGGCGCAGCGATCATCGACGATCCGGACAGGGAAAACAGCTTGTTCTCCGAGCCGATGAAAATCTTGACACCGTCGCCGGCCTCGGCGCGATGGAGGAGCTCGATGACGTCCGTCTTGGTCTCGAGGTCGGCGAACAGGGTGCGAATGCGCTCGAGGTCGTCGGAGGCGCGCACGTCGCCGAGCAGGTTCGCCTGACCGCGAACGATGAGCTGGTCGCCCGATCCGCCGGCGCCGGACCATGAGACGAGGCCGGCCTCGACCAAGCGGGCGGCGATATCGTCGAGCTCCTTGCGGGCGTCGCGCCGCGCGGCCTCGATTTCGGCCGTCACCTCGGCGAGCGTGCGGCCGCGGATGCGGGCGCTGAGAAAGTTGCTGGCCTCGACGAAGGTCGAAGCCGGCATGCCCGCCGGAGTCGCGACCACGCGGTTCTCGATCGAGCCGTCCTCGGCGACGAGGATCGCCAGCGCCCGGCCGGCCTCGAGGCGCACGAATTCGACATGCTTCAGCCGCGAGTCGGTCTTGCTGGTCAGAACCACGCCGGCGGCGCGGGTCAATTCCGAGAGCAGGCTCGTGGTCTCGGCGAGCGCGCCTTCGAACCCGCCCCCCTCCGCCGCCGCCCGCACCTGGCTGTCGATGCGCGCCCGCTCCTCGCGCCCGAGGTCGCCGAATTCGAGCAGCGCGTCGACGAACAGCCGCAGACCCTGCTGGGTCGGCAGGCGCCCGGCGCTCGCGTGCGGGGCGTAGATGAGCCCGAGCTCCTCCAGATCCTGCATCACATTGCGAACGGACGCCGGCGAAAGCGAAATCGGCAGCAAGCGCGACAGGTGCCGGGAGCCGACAGGCTCGCCGCTGGCGAGATAGGAGTCGACGATGCTGCGGAAGATCTCGCGCGCGCGCAGGTTCAGCGTCGTCAGCGCGCTCGAACTCGGCGGGACGTTCTGCGGGGGCGGACATGACGCAAGAATGGCTGGAACTCGTGTCAGGCGCAAGGCGACCTTGGGCGCCCGCCTCCGATTGAAATGCGGCGACTGACCTGCCAAACATGGCCGCAGACGGTGCGGAGCGAGGAGCGGCTGTTGGGCGAAGCTTTGCGAACGGGCGGACAAATTCTCATCGATCAGCTCGTCATCCAGGGGGTCGAGCGCGTTTACTGCGTTCCCGGCGAATCCTTCCTCGCCGCCCTCGACGCCATGAACAATTCTCCGATCGACGTGACCGTGTGCCGGCAGGAAGCGGGCGCGGCGATGATGGCGTTGACCGAGGGGCGCCTCACCGGGCGGCCGGGCGTCTGCTTCGTGACCCGGGGCCCCGGCGCGACCAATGCGGCGCACGGGGTTCACATCGCAGAGCACGATTCCGCGCCGCTGATCCTGTTCATCGGCCAGGTCGATCGGGCGATGATGGGGCGGGGCGCGTTTCAGGAGATGGATTATCGCGCCTTCTTCTCCTCGACCGCAAAGCTGGCGACCCAAATCGAATCGGCGGCCCAAGTTCCGGAAGTCGTCCAGCGCGCGTTCCACATCGCGATGCAGGGCCGGCCCGGCCCGGTGGTGATCGCGCTGCCCGAGGACATGCTGACGGAAACGGCCGAGGCGCTCGACGCGCCGCGCGTCGAGCCGGCTCCGATCTGGCCGGGCCTCACGCAAATGGCCGAATTGCAGAAGATGCTGTGGACGGCGGAGCGGCCGATCGCCATCCTCGGCGGGGGCGGATGGACCAAGCGGGCGAGCGCCGCCTTCGTCCGGTTCGCCGAGCGCTTCGATTTGCCGGTCATCGGCTCGTTTCGCCGCGCCAGCGCCTTCGACGGCGAGCACGACAATTTCGCCGGCGAGATCGGCTACTCCGTCAATCCGAAGCTCAAGGCGCGCGTCGAAGCGGCGGATCTCGTGCTCCTCGTCGGCAGCCGGATGTCGGAGGCCGCGGCGCAGGGCTATACGTTGTTCCGCATCCCGTCGCCGCGGCAGCGGCTCGTCCACGTCCATGCCGACGCGAACGAGATCGGGCGCAACTATCATCCCGCGCTCGGCATCGTCGCGACCTCGCCCGAATTCTGCGCCGCGCTCGAAGGCGTCGAGCCGCCCGCGACGATCCGCTGGTCGGCCGAAACGCGGGCGGCGCGGGCCGACTATCTCGCCTGGAGCGAGCAGGCGCCGGCCAATCCGGGCAAGGTGCAATTGAGCGAGATCATGTTCGCGATCCGGCGACGCTCGCCCGACGGCATCTTCACCAACGGCGCGGGCAATTTCTCGATCTGGGTCGGCCGTTTCTTGCGTTTTCGCGCGGTCGAGCAGCAATTGGGCCCGACGTCGGGCTCGATGGGTTTCGGCTTGCCGGCGGCGATCGGCGCGAAGCGGGTGTTCCCGAAGCGGACGGTCGTCTGCTTCGCCGGCGACGGCGACTTTCTCATGAACGGGCAGGAATTCGCCACCGCGGTTCAATATGGCCTCGCCGTCGTCGTCGTCGTCATCGACAATGGCATGTACGGCACCATCCGCATGCATCAGGAGCGGATGTACCCCGGCCGCGTCATCGGGACCGCGCTGCGCAATCCCGATTTCGCCGCTCTCGCGCGCGCGTTCGGCGGCCACGGCGAAACCATCGAGGAGACGGCCGAGTTCCTGCCCGCCTATGAGCGGGCGCTCGCCTCCGGCCTGCCGTCGATCCTGCACGTCAAGGTCGACCCCGAAGCGATCACGCCGGCGACCACGCTCTCCGCCATTCGCGCGCAGGCGCTCGAAAAGCGCGGAAGCGGTTGAGGTCTCGCTGGTATCGGCTATGCTTTGATCATCACCAAGCTCTTCGAACGCGCCGTCGAGACAGTCCGCCATCTGCCGCCAGAGATCCAGGACGCGCTCGCGCGAATTGTTTTGCAGCTCGCTCGGGAGAACGATCTTCCGCCAATCGCGATGAGCGTCGAGGACGAGACGTCCTTCGAGGAGTCGCTGACCGAAGCCGAGCGCGGCGAGTTTGTCAGCGACGAGACCATTCGGGCGTTCTGGGCAAAGCACGGACTGTGAGAATTCGGTATACGCCCGTGCTTTTCGCGAGCTGCAGAATATCTTCGCCTACATTGATGATCATTCTCCGTTGGGCGGACGAAACGTAAAGAACCGCGTCCATGCGATCATCGAGCTCATCGCGTCTCACCCGCAGTCGGGACGTCGCGTCGGCAAGCGAGGCCTTCGACGGATTGCTGTGTTTTCGCTATCCCTATCTTATCTTCTACCGGTTCGGAGCCGATGAGATCGTCATTGTAGGCGTACGGCACGCCGCACGAGAGCCGTTGTCGAGGCGGGTATAAAGCCGTGGCCCGGCTTCATCACGGGCGCTGGTTCGAGTCTATCTCGCCGCTTCCCGCTCGTGGCGCGCAGGACGAAGCGTCGAGGCGCCTTCCTTCCAGCTCGAGCTTGCTTGTCCGCACAAGCGTGAGCGCAATGATCCGGCCACGGCGCTCCCGTTTGACGCTGGACGCAAGGCGCGACCGGCGAGCCCGCTTCAGACCCGCGCTCGTGCCGCCCAGTCGAGCGCCTGTTCGAGCCGATCGTTGCCCCAGAACACTTCGCCGTCCGCGGTCACCATCGACGGCGCGCCGACAATGCCGATCTCCGCCGCCCTTGCGCAGTCGGCCTTGAGAGCCGCCTTGTTGGCGTCGCTTTCGGCCCGTTCAAGCGCCGCGGCGGGATCGACCCCGCATGCGGCGAGCAGAGAGGCGATCGTGGCCCGATCGGCAATCGGCAAGCCGCGGCCGAATTCGGCCATGTAGACCTGGCGGGAAAAGGCGGCCCGCGCCTCGCCCTCAATCGCCAACGCGACCCGCGCGGCGAGCAGGCTCGGCTGCGGAAAGGGCTCGGGCCGTTTGAACGCGACGCCCATCGCCTCGCAGGTCCGCTCGAGGTCGCGCCACATGTACCGGCCCTTGTTGGGGTAGATGTTGAAGGGCGAGTCCCGCCAGCCCTGGGCGGCGAAAATCGGCCCCAGCAGGAACGGCCGCCAGAGGAGGGTTACCCCGCGCTCTTGGGCGAGCTTGCCGACCCTAAGCGCCGCCGGATAGGAATAGGTGCTCGCGAACTCGTACCAGAACTCTGCGCTTGCCATTGCGCCTCCCGGGACCGCCCGCGAATCTGACATGGCGCAGGGCGCCGGGGAAGCGGCGAGGCCAAACACAACGAAGCCGCCCCATCGGTCGGATGGGGCGGCTCGCTTTGCCGGCGTCGAACGTCGGTTGACGAATTATTGCGCAGGGGCGGCGGGCGCGGCCGGGGCCATCGCGTCGCCGGTCTTTTTCGCCTTCTTGGCCATGTGCTTCTTGGCTTTCATCGGCTTCTTCATTGCGTCCTTCGCAGGCGCCATTGCGTCAGAGGCGGCGGGAGCGGCGCCTGCCGCAGGCGCCGTCGTGTCGGTCTGGGCGAGGGCGGCGAGAGGCGCGAAAGCGATCGCGGCGGAGATCCCGAGCGCGGCGAATGTCTTCAGCATTGTACAGTCTCCATGCGAGTCGTTCGAACTCTTGGTTGTAGCGGGGCGACGGCATGCGCCCGCCAAGATGAATTGGCAATGAATGCAGCATGGCGGGAATTGGGCGCCTATGCGGCCGAGGCTCGGCCGGTTTGACGCGGCGGACGGCTCTCCCGTATGTACCCTTAAGGTCCGCCATGTCCCATAACACCTTCGGCCATCTCTTTCGTGTCACCACCTTCGGCGAAAGTCATGGCGCAGGGATCGGGTGCGTCGTCGACGGCTGCCCGCCGCGAATCCCGCTCGAAGCGGCCGACATCCAGATCGAGCTCGACCGGCGCCGGCCCGGCGGCTCGCGCTTCACCACCCAGCGGCGCGAGCCTGACGAGGCGCGCATCCTCTCCGGCGTGATGATCGACGAGGCGACTGGCCGGCAGGCGACGACCGGAACGCCAATCGGGATCTTCATCGACAATGTCGATCAGCGGTCGAAGGACTATGGCGAGATCAAGGACAAGTACCGTCCCGGCCACGCCGATTACGCCTATGACGCAAAGTACGGCATCCGCGACTATCGCGGCGGCGGCCGCGCCTCGGCGCGCGAGACGGCGGCGCGGGTCGCAGCCGGGGCGATCGCGCGCAAGGTGATCCCCAGCGTCAACATCCGCGGCGCGCTGGTGCAGATGGGAAAGATGAAGATCGACCGGCCGCGCTGGGACTGGGACGAGGTCGGCCGCAACCCGTTCTTCGCGCCCGACGCCGCCGCCGCCGAGCGCTTCGCCGACTATCTCGACGACATCCGCAAGTCCGGCTCCTCGATCGGCGCCGTGATCGAGATTGTCGCCGAGGGCGTCCCCCCCGGCTGGGGCGCCCCGATCTACGGCAAGCTCGACGCGGAGCTCGCCTCCGCGCTCATGGGGATCAACGCCGTCAAGGGGGTCGAGATCGGCGACGGCTTCGCGGCGGCCGAATTGTCGGGCGAACAGAACGCCGACGAGATGCGGCGGGGCAACGACGGCCAGCCGCGGTTCTTGTCGAACCACGCGGGCGGCATTCTCGGCGGCATTTCGACCGGACAGTCGATCGTCGCCCGGTTCGCCGTCAAGCCGACGTCCTCGATCCTCGCGCCCCGCCGCACGGTCACCCGCGCCATCGAGGATACGGAGATCGTCACCAAAGGGCGCCACGACCCATGCGTGGGCATCCGCGCGGTGCCGGTCGGCGAGGCGATGGTCGCCTGCGTGCTTGCCGACGCATTCCTCCGCCATCGGGGGCAGGTCGGCGCGTAAGCGGTCAAGATCGAACGCCTTCATCCGGCTGTCGCCGTGGCGTAGTGTGATCGCGGGCGATGTCTGGAGATTCAGCGATGTCAGGAAATGTCACGCGGCGCGAGATGCTGATCGGCGCGGCGGGCGGGCTGGCGCTGGCGGCGGTCGAGCCTGAGCGGGGGGCGGCCGAGGATGCGCCGGTCGCGCGCCAAGTCGCCGGGATGGTGTTCGAGGATCGCGACGGCTCTGGCGCGGCCAGCGCCGCCAATCCCGGGCTCGCCGGCGTGCTCGTCTCCAACGGCCGCGAGGTCGCTGTCACCGGCGCCGACGGCCGATATGCCCTGCCGCTGCCGAACGAGGCGACGATCTTCGTCGTCAAGCCCGCAGGCTTCATGCCCCCGCTCGAGCCTAAGACCAATCTGCCCCGCTTCTACCGCCACTATCAGCCCAAGGGCTCTCCGCCCGAGCTCGACCTGACCTTCGAAGGCTTGGAGCCGACCGGGCCTCTGCCGGCCTCGGTCGATTTCGCGCTTCGCCGCCAGGACGAGCCGAGCGCGTTCGACGTCGTGATGGTGACCGATCCGCAGCCCGAGACCGCGGCGGAAGTCGACTTCATCCGCGAGGACCTGATCCAGGGATTGGCGGGCGTCGACGCCAAATTCGGCCTTAACGCAGGCGACATAATGTTCGACGACCTCTCGCTTTATCCGCGCTCGAACGCGATCTTCGGCACGATCGGCTTGCCGTGGTGGAACATCGGCGGCAACCACGACCTCAATCTCGAAGCGCCCGACCGCCGATACAGCCGCGAGACGTTCAAGCGCGTCTTCGGTCCGAACTACTACGCGTTCTTCTATGCAAAGACGCTCTTCCTCATGCTCGACGACGTGAACTACATGGGCCCCGACCCGGCAAAGCGGCGCGGCGCGGACAAATACGAGGGCAGGCTCGACGAGGGGCAACTCGAGTTCGTGCGCAACGTCATCGCGCACACGCCGGACGACACGCTCATCGTCGCGGTGATGCATATCCCGATCCGCACCTTTCTCGACGACGAGCCCTATCAGAACCTGCAGAACCGCGAGGCTTTCTTTTCCCTGTTCGAGGGGCGCCGCTTCACCGTCAGCTTCGCCGGCCATACCCACACCACCGAGCATCACTATTTTGGCGCCGCCGACGGTTGGAAAGGGGCCGAACCTCACCACCAGCACATACTGACGACGCTATCCGGCTCGTGGTGGAGCGGGCCTCTCGATCATCGCGGTGTGCCTTCCGCTGACAGCCGCGATGGCGCGCCGAATGGCTTTCACATCCTCTCGGTCGACGGCCTGACCTACAAGACCCGCTATGTTCCGGTGAAGGAGCCGGACGGACGCCAGATGCGGCTTTCGATCGAAAGCCGCTTTCACGGGATCAGCAAGGACGCCGACCGCGATTTCAGTCAGGTGCGGCTCTTAGGCTCGCCGGTTCCTCGCGACGCGCTGAGCCCCTCCACCCTGATCGCCAACGTGTTCGACGGGGGCGAAAAGACCAAGGTGAAGATGGTCATCGGCGATCGCCCGCCGATCGAGATGACCCGAAGCTCTCGGCCCGATCCATTCGTCCAGGAGGTGTTCGCCCGCAACGAGGCGACCAAGAAGCCGTGGGTCAAGGCTGACAACTCGTCGCATATCTGGACCGCCCGCCTGCCTGGCGATCTTGCGCCCGGAACCTACCGTGTGGTGGTCGAGGCTTCCGGCGAATACGGGCAGAGGCTCAGCGGGCGGCTCGCGCTCGAGGTGACCGGGTAGGGGGCGCCGGGCCCCTCTCGCCTTGAGCGTGCTATCGGTCCATATATTGCGCGGACGCAGGTCGACCCCGCCGGGCGGGCGCGCGTCCGAAACGAACGGGAGAGAGACGATGGATCCGAAATCGACTGCGGTCGTTCTCATCGAATATCAGAACGATTTCACCTCCGACGGCGGCACGCTGCATCAGGCGGTGAAGCCGGTGATGGACAAGACCAACATGCTGGCGAACACGGTCGAGACGGTCAAGAAAGCGCGCGAGCTCGGGGCGACGATCGTCTACGCGCCGATCACCTTCACCGACGACTATCACGAGCTGAGCCCGAGCCCGTATGGGATCCTCAAGGGCGTGGTCGACAGCAAGTCGTTCCGCCAGGGAACATGGGGCGCGGCGATCGTCGATGCGCTGAAGCCGGAGCCGGGAGACATCGTCATCGAAGGCAAGCGGGGCCTGTGCGGCTTCGCCACCACCAACCTCGACTTCATCCTGCGCAGCCGCGGCATATCGACCATCGCGCTCGGCGGATTTTTGACCAATTGCTGCGTCGAATCGACGATGCGGACCGGATACGAGAAGGGTTACGACGTCGTTACGCTCAAGGACTGCACCGCCACCGTGAGCGAAGAAGAGCAGCGCCTCGCGGTCGAGAAGAACTACCCGATGTTCTCGAAGCCGATGACGCATGACGAGTTCCTGACGAGCCTTGAAAGCGGCAAGGCGGTCGAAACGAAGGCGGCGTGAGGCAAGCGGCGCGATGGACGGATCATGGTGAGGCTGAACGAGGTCCGGCGAAACGAGGTCGCGGTCGAAGCCCCCAAGGCGTTCGACGCCGGCCTCACGTTCATCGGAATCATTCGCACGCCGTGGACGTCGCGCCTCGACTGTCCCCGCCAGGGGCGGCCCGAAGGGCCGGTTTGCCGGATCGAAGTCTACGAGCCTTGGGTCGCGGCGCTGGACGGGATCGAGGCGTTCGAGCGGATCGAGGTCCTTTATTGGCTGCACGAGTCCCGCCGCGACCTCGTGCGTCAAAGTCCGGCCGATGACGGCGCGACCCGTGGCACGTTTTCGCTGCGCTCGCCGGCGCGGCCGAACCCGATCGGGACGGCGCTGGTCACGCTCGTCAGGCGGGAGGGGCCGACGCTCCTGGTCAGGGGCCTCGATTGCCTCGATCGCACGCCGCTCGTCGATCTCAAGCCGGACCGCTGCCTGTTCACGCCGCTCGCCCCGCCGCAGAAGGGCGATTTCGAGAACGGGGTGAAGGCATCTTAGATTTTGGCCGTAGCGTAGGCATCAGTCCGGCCTGGACGACGGGCGTCGAGCCGCGTGGCGCACGCCATGGATCACGACTTCGTCGGCCATCGCGGCGTAGAAGATCAGATAGGGATACGGGTGCGCGACGACTCGGCGAAGACGGCGTGTGTTCGTGAGCTGGCCGGCATGAGGATGCAAAGCGATGAGGTCGACGATCGCCTCGATTCGCGTTTTGACGTGATGTGCGCCTTGTGGGGAGCGTTCATCGATATATGACAGGATTTGATCGAGCTCTTCGGCGGCGCGAAGCGTGTATCTCAGCTTCACCGGCCGTGCTTGGCCCAGATCGCCTTGATCTCATCCTCGGTCGCGAACTCGCCGCGCTCGGCCTGCGCAAAGGAAGTCTCGAATGAGGTCTTTTCTTCCTCGCTCAAGGTGATGATCGACAAGTCGTCGCCGACCAATTCCTGGAGGATGCGGGCCAGGGCGTCCTGGGTTTCTGGCGGCAGGCCACGTAGGGATCGGACAGCCCGTTCGAGAAGTTCGGTCATTGACGTTTCATAGCGCAAATCGGCGATTGATTGAAATCGCCTGGCGGGTTGTCTCGAAAACTGAGACGCTACCCTCACCGGCGGTGCTGTCCTAATTAGAGCTTTAGTGTCCTAATTCCGCCCACGTAGTGTCCTAATCTACGGTCTCTCCAAACTTGGAGCGGGTCATGAGATTACAGGTGCAATGGGTTGATATGCGTGGCAATCATGGGTCGCAAACATGGGTAACGGATGTAATCGACCAAGACACCGATAAGAAGATCGGATTCCTTGAGAATGAACGTTCCCCGGCGAAGAGACACGTTTCGCAGGAAAATATCAGGGCGATTTCGTCACATACGAGGAATGCGCCGCCTTCGCCAAGGGCGTCGAAGCAGTTTTGAATCACATGATGGAACTTGATAACCAACAGGTTGAAACAAGCGAAGCCGCATAACCAAGCAATGAGAGGCCGCCTTGACTTTCCCGTCCTTTCGGTCCAAAACAAGAACAAAGAGCGAACCAATAGGATGCGGACCGAATGTCGCTTGGCGACAGGGCGGAGGGGATGGCGCGTCTGCGGCGCGCCATTGCCCAGATCGAGGCTGAAGCCGGCCCGGCGGGCGCCCGTCCGGCGGGCGAACGCGCCGCGCGGCGCCTCCCGCTCGGGCGTGCGATCGACGCCGCCCTCGGCGGCGGGCTCGCGGACGACGGTCTGCACGAGATCGCGCCCGCCGAGCCTCAGGACGGGGCGGCGGCGATGGGCTTTGCGCTCGCGCTCGCCGCGCGGTTCTTGAGCCGGCGGCCGGCCTCGGCGCTCCTGATCGGCGAAGGCTTCGCCGCCCATGAGGCGGGCGCCCTCTATGGGCCGGGCCTGATCGCCCACGGGCTGCCGTTGAGCCGCCTCGTGTTCGTCAATGCCCCCGACGCCGCTTTGGCCTTCTGGGCGATGGAGGAGGCGCTCAAATGCGGCGCGCCGGCCGCGGTCGTCGGCGAGATCTGGAATCTCAAGGGCTATAGCCTGGCCGCCTCGCGCCGCCTCCTGCTCGCCGCGCGCAAAGGACGGACGCCTGCGCTTCTCATCCTGGCCAGCGCCTATGGCCAGGCGGGGCGCCTCTCCAGCGCGGCCGAGACGCGGTTCGAGATCGCCGCCGCGCCGAGCGCCAAAATCCCCGCGGCGGCGGGGCGCGACCTGCCCGGGCCGTTCGCTTGCGGGGCGCGGCTCATTAAGGCGCGCCTTGCCCGCGCCGGGCCCGAGGGGCCTTTTCAGGCTTTCGACGCCGAGCGCGTCATCCGTCTGGAATGGCGAAGCCAGGACAATCAATTCGAGGAATTGGCTTTTGGCGATCCGGCGATTTCTCTCCCTGTGGCTGCCGCGGCTGGCGACGGACCGCGCCCGGCGTCTCAATGGCGTTGACAAGCGCGCGCCGCTCGCGGCCGTCGCCAAGGTCAACAACGCCGAGCGCCTGGTTTGCGTCGACGCCGAGGCCGCGCGGCTCGGGTTGACCATCGGCCTGTCCCTCGCCGACGCGCGCGCGCGTCACCCGAACCTCGTCGCGGTCGAGGCGCAGCCTGCGGAAGAGGCGCGACTGCTCGAGCGTCTCTGCGACTGGTGCTCCCGCTTCACCCCCCTCGCCGCGCTCGACGGCCGCGATGGCCTGATGCTCGACATTTCAGGCGTCGCGCATCTGTTCGGGGCCGATCGCTTGGGCGGCGAAGCGGCGCTGATCGAGGACTGTCGCGCCCGGCTTGCCGCGCAAGGGTTCACCGTCGCCGCCGGCGTTGGCGGCAATCCGCGCGCCGCCTGGGCGCTGGCGCGGTTTTCGCGGGTGAAAATCGCTCCCGACCCCTTGAGCGACAAGGCGTTCGCCAGGCTCTTCCACGACCTGCCGCTCGCCGCGCTCGGCCTCGACGAGAAGACCGTCGCCGACCTGGCGCGGGCGGGCTTGAGGCGCATCGGCGACATCGCGCTGAGGCCCCGGGCGCCGATCGCGGCGCGGTTCGGATCAGCCTGCATCGCCCGGCTCGACGCGCTCAAGGGCCTCGAGCGCGCCTCGATCGCGCCGCGCTTTGCGCCGCCGGATTTCTGCGCCGAACGGCGGTTCGCCTCGCCCGTGCAGACGTTTCAGGCGATCGAGGCGACGCTCTGCAAGCTCGCCGACGATCTCGTGGTTCTGCTCGAGCGCCATGCCAAGGGCGCGCGGCGGATCGAGCTCGAGCTCCATCGGGTCGACGGCGACGTGCGTCGCATCCGCGTCGGCGCCTCCCGGCCGCTCAACGAAGCGCGCCCGATCGTCCGGCTCTTCGCCGAGCGGCTGGCGAGCCCGGACGAAGAGGCCATCGACGCCGGCTACGGCGTCGATCTCATGCGCCTCGCCTGCCTCGCGGCCGAGCCGCTCGCGCCGTCGCAGGCCGAGCTCGAGCGCGCGCACGAAGCAGAGCGCGCCCGCGCGCTCGCCGAGCTTCTCGACCGGCTCTCCGCCCGGCTCGGGGCCCGCGCGGTGACGCGGCGCGAGCTCATCGAGGCGCATCTGCCCGAGCAGGTCGAGGCGGCCGCGCCAGCGACGCTCGGGCAGGCGCGGATGCGAGGGGAGGGGCGCCCCTCACCCCTGACCCCTCTCCCGCAAGGGGAGAGGGGAATAGATGGCGCGCCGGCGCGGCCATTGCGCCTGTTCGTGCGCCCGGAGCCGATCGAGGCCCTGGCCGAAGTGCCCGACGGGCCGCCGTTGCGCTTCCGCTGGCGGCGCGTCCTGCACCACATCGCCGCCATCGAGGGGCCGGAGCGCATCGCCGCGCCCTGGTGGCGGCGCGCGGGAGCGCCGACGCGCGACTATTTCCGCGCCGAGGATTCTGAAGGCCGCCGCTTCTGGCTCTACCGCGAGGGCTTATGGGGCCGCGAGACGGCGCAGGCGAAATGGTTCGTGCACGGGGTGTTCGGGTGAGGGCGCCAACCCTTCGGCCGCTTGCGGGAGAAGGTGGCCGCGAAGCGGCCGGATGAGGGCTGTTCAAAAGGAAGGATGATGTTCCATGCGCAACGACATCCCCATTTTCGCCAAGTCTCACGCTCGCGCCATGCGCCCAGAACCAACAGAGGCCGAGCGCCGGTCGGTTTCTACATCGTCGATTTTCTCTGCATCGCTCATCGGCTCGTCGTTGAGGCGGATGGATCGCAGCACACTGAAAGCAAGCGGGACGCCGTGCGCGACGAATGGCTCACGCGGGAAGGCTACAAAATCTTGCGCTTCGGCAATCACGACATTCTGACGGCGCGAGAAAGCGTGCTGGCGACAATCGCCGCCGCATGCGGTTTGCCGTGGTGAAGTACGCTCTTGCCCTCATCCGGCCGCGCTTCGCGCGTCCACCTTCTCCCGCAAGCGGGAGAAGGGAGAGGTGATCCGCCTCGAGTCCCGCTTCGCCGAATTGGCGGCGATGACGAATTTTTCATTTCTGCGCGGGGCCTCGCATCCCGAGGAGATGGTCGCGCGCGCCGCCGAGCTTGGGCTGGCGGGAATCGGGATCGCGGACCGCAACACGCTCGCCGGCGTCGTGCGCGCGCATGTGTTCGCGCGCGAGAACGCCGGGACGATGGGCGCGACCCGCGTCGTCCCCGGCGCGCGGCTCGCCTTCGACGACGGCGCGCCGGACGTGCTCGCCTATCCGAAGGATCGCGCGGCTTACGGCCGGCTCTGCCGCATCCTGACCGCGGGAAATCTGCGCGCGCCCAAGGGCGAATGCCGGCTCCACCTCAATGACCTGCTGGAGCAGGGCGAGGGGCTGCAGGTCGTCGTGATGCCCCCGACCCATCCCCTCCGGGAGGTCGCTCGGGCCTCTCGGGAAAAGCGCGGCCAAACCGAGATTGCCGAGGGCGGCGCGACCCCCCGCCCCGGCCCTCCCCCACAAGGGGGGAGGGAGCGCGCGCTCCTCTCCTGCCTCCGCGAGGCGTTCGGCCAGCGTCTGTGGATCGGCGCGAGTCTGACTTATGGCGAGCACATGCGCGGGGGGCTGGCGCGGCGCGCGGCGCTTGCGCGCCAGGTCGGCTCGCCGCTGATCGCGACCAACGACGCGCTGATGCATGCGCCCGAGCGGCGCCCGCTCGCCGACGTCATCGCCTGCATCCGCGAAGGGACGACGCTCGAGGCCGCGGGGCGCCTTGCGCAGGCCAACGCCGAGCGGCATCTCAAAGCCCCGGATGAAATGGCGCGGCTCTTCGCCGAAGCGCCGCAGGCGGTCGCGGAGACGATCCGCTTCCTCGACGGCCTTAAGTTCAGCCTCGATGAATTGTCGCATTGCTATCCGGAAGAGCTGCGCGAAGGCCATGCGACGGCCCAGGCCGCGCTCGAGGCCTTCACGGAAGCGGGCGCTCGCGCCCGCTATCCCGAGGGCGTTCCGGAGCGGACGCGCGAAGCGCTCACCCACGAGCTTGAGCTCATCGCTACGCTCGGCTACGCGCCTTATTTTCTCACCGTGCACGACATCGTGCGCTTCGCGCGCACGCGCGGCATCTTGTGTCAGGGCCGCGGGTCGGCGGCCAATTCGGCCGTCTGCTTCTGCCTCGGGATCACCGAGGTCGATCCGGCGCGGTTCGATCTTCTTTTCGAGCGCTTCATCTCGCCCGAGCGCAACGAGCCCCCCGACATCGACGTCGACTTCGAGCATGAGCGGCGCGAGGAGGCGATCCAGTACATCTACCGGCGCTACGGGCGCGAGCGCGCCGGCCTCGCCGCCGCGGTGACGACCTATCGCACCCGTTCGGCGATCCGCGAGACGGCCAAGGTTTTCGGCCTCTCGGACGATGTCATCGCCGCCATCAACGGCACCGCCTGGGGCCAGGAGTCGACGCCGATCGACGGGACCCGCGTGCGTTCGATCGGGCTTAATCCCGCCGAGCCGACGCTGGCTCTGGCGCTCAGGATGGCGGAGGAGCTCATCGGCTTTCCGCGCCATCTCACCCAGCACAGCGGCGGCTTCGTCATCACCCGCGACCGGCTCGACGAAGTCGCGCCGGTGATGAATGCGGCGATGGAAGAGCGCACGACGGTCGAATGGGACAAGGACGATCTCGACGCGCTCGGTCTCCTCAAGATCGACGTGCTCGCGCTCGGCATGCTGACGGCGCTGAGCAAGGGCCTCGAGCTTCTGGACCGGCATTACGGCCAACGCCTGACGCTGGCGACCGTTCCGCCCGAGGAGCAAGAGGTCTATGCGATGATCAAGCGCGCCGACACGATCGGCGTGTTCCAGATCGAAAGCCGGGCGCAGATGTCGATGCTGCCGCGGCTGAAACCGGAATCGTTCTACGATCTCGTGATCGAGGTCGCGATCGTGCGCCCCGGCCCGATCCAGGGCGACATGGTCCACCCTTATCTGCGCCGCCGGCAGGGCCTCGAGGAGGTCTCCTATCCGTCAAAGGAGCTCGAGGCGGTGTTGAAGAAGACGCTTGGCGTGCCGCTGTTCCAGGAGCAGGCGATGAAGATCGCCATCGTCGCGGCCGGATTCACGCCCTCGGAAGCCGACAAATTGCGTCGCGCGATGGCGACCTTCCGCCGCGTCGGAACGATCCAGACCTTCCAGGAGAAAATGGTCGAGGGCATGGCGGCCAAGGGCTACGACCGCGAGTTCGCCGAGCGCTGCTTCCGCCAGATCGAAGGGTTCGGCGAATACGGCTTTCCAGAGAGCCATGCGGCGAGCTTCGCGCTTCTGGTCTACGCCTCGTGCTGGATGAAATGCCGCTATCCGGACGTTTTCGCCGCGGCGATGCTGAACTCCCAGCCGCTCGGCTTCTACGCCCCCGCCCAGCTTGTGCGCGACGCGCGCGAGCATGGGGTCGAAGTGCGCGAGGTCGACGTGAACCTGTCGGACTGGGACTGCACGCTGGAGAGCGGCGACGCCCCTTCCCCCCTGGCGGGGGAAGGTGGCGGGCGAAGCCCGCCGGATGAGGGGTTCACGCCGCAGGGCATGTCTGGTGAATCACGCCTGACTGCGCAACCCCTCACCCCTACCCCTCTCCCGCAAGGGGAGAGGGGTTTCGCTCTCCACCCCCGCCACGCCGAGATGGCGGCGCATATCCGCGCGACGCATGCGGTGCGTCTGGGTCTGAGGCAGATCGTCGGCGTCAGGGAGGAGGACATGCGCCGGCTCGTGGAGCGGCGGGGGCAGGCCTATGATTCCGTGCGCGATCTCTGGCTGCGCAGCGGCCTCACGCCCGCCGCGCTGGAGAAGCTCGCCGACGCCGACGCTTTCCGCTCGCTCGGGCTCGACCGGCGGCAGGCTTTATGGGCGGTGCGCGGCCTCGACCGGGTCGGCGACCAGGACGACCTGCCGCTGTTCGCGAGCCGCCCGGCGCGCGAAACCGAGCCGGACGCGAAATTGCCGCCGATGCCTCTCGGCGCGCATGTGGTGGAGGACTATCGGCGCCTGTCGCTGTCCTTGAAAGCGCATCCGACCTCGTTCATGCGCGCGCGCCTTTTGGCGCGCGGCGTCCTGCGCTCCGACGCGCTTGCCTCGGTCAGGAACGGCGAGCGCGTCACGGTCGCTGGCCTCGTGCTGGTCCGGCAGCGGCCGGGCACCGCCAAGGGCGTTATCTTCATGACGCTCGAGGACGAGACGGGGATCGCCAACGTCATCGTCTGGCCGAAGGCGTTCGAGCGCCTGCGCGCGATCGTGCTCGGCGCCCGCTTCGTCGCGGTGACCGGCAAGCTGCAGAGCGAAGCGGGCGTCATTCATATCGTCGCCGAGCGCATGAACGATCTGACGCCGATGCTTGGGCTTCTGTCGGAGGCGGGCGCGACGATCGGCGCTCTCGCGCGCGCCGACGAGGTCCGCCGGCCGCAAATGACGATGGCGCAAAAGCGTCAGGGCGCCCGCTTCGCCAAGCCCCCGACGTTCGAGGACCCGCGCGCCCCGCCGAGCCTGCCGCTCGAAACGGCCGATCCAGCGCAGGCGATGCCAGCCGGACGCAATTTCCGTTGACCGCCTCGAAAGAGACCGAATAGGTCAGCCCACAACATCGGGAGTCTCATGGCGGCATATGCGGCGCTGGCTTTTCTGTCGCTTCTCTGGGGCTCTTCGTTTCTGCTCATCAAGATCGCGGCGCGCGCCTTCGATCCCTTCGCGCTCGCGCTCGCGCGCGGCGGAGTCGCGGCGGCGACGCTCATTATCGCCGGCGCGCTGACCGGCCGGGTCTGGCCGGGGCGGCGGCCGGGACTGTGGGCAAAGCTCACCGCCTTGTCGTGGATCGGTCAGGTCGTGCCTTTCCTGCTGCTCGGCAAAGCGGCGCAATTGACGACCAGCGCCGACATGGCGCTGATGATGGGCTCCGGGCCGATCTTCGTTTTCGTGGCCGGGCGCTTCGTTGGATCCGGCGACCGCTTGAGCCTTAAGGGCGCGCTCGGTCTCGCGCTTGGCCTGGTCGGCATCGGGCTTGTGCTGTGGTCGCCGGCGATGGGGACGGGGAGCGCCAATCCTGTCGAAGGGCGGGCGATCGCGCTTGTGGCGACCTTGGGCTACGCGATGGGCGCGCTCATCTCCGCCGGCGCGACGCGCGAGATCGGCGCGGCGAAGGCGGCCGGCGCATCGATGACAATTTCGACTTTGACGCTGGCGCTCCTCGGGCCGGCGCTGGGCGCCGAGCCGTTCAATACGGCGATCGCCGGCGCCCCGCCCGGGCCGATTCTGGCGGTGATCGCGCTCGGCGTCTTCAACACGGCGCTCGCCTATTACGTCTACTTCCGCCTGGTCGTCAGCACGGGGCCGACCTTCGCCAGCCTCAACAATTACGTCGTGCCGATCATCGGCGTCATGGGCGGCGCGCTGGCGCTCGGCGAGCCGGTTGCACTGGCCGCCTGGGCGGGGCTCGCCTTCGTGCTGGCCAGCGTCGCGCTGACCGGACGCTCGCTGCGCGCGGCGCGCTAAATTCTTATCGAATCAAATCAGCGCGCGCGACCGCGTCAGCGGCGGCCTTTCAGCGCGTCGGCGAGCCGCATCGTCGCTGATCCGGGCTTGAGCGGCTTCGGCTGGCTTTCATCCGGCGCCCAGGCGGCAAGCCACACCAGGTCGAAAGTCGCGCGCAAGCGGCCGTCCGGATCGGCGAAGCGCTCGGCATAGACAGCAGCGGCGCGCGCCAGGACCTCGCGGCGCAGGGGCTTGCGGGCGCGCTCGCTGAGCGCGTTCGTAGCCCCCATCGCGCGCAGGTCGGCGACGAGCGCGAACACGTCAGGGTAGCGCACGATCGCGCGGTCGACGTCGACGACCGGCAGCGCCAAGCCCGCGCGCTGCGCGAGCTGCCCAAGCGCGCGCACGTCAACGAACGGGGCGACCCGCGGCGAGGCGCCGCCGAGAACTTCGCTCTCTGCCATCGTCAGGCTCTGGCGCAGCTCGGTCAGCGTATCGCCGCCGATCAGCGCCGCGACGAGGAGGCCATCGGGTTTCAGCGCGCCGCGCATCTGAACCAGCGCGCCCGGCAGATCGTTCACGGTCTGCAGCGCCAAGAGCGAGACGGCGAGGTCGAGGCGACCATCCGCAACCGGCAGACGTTCGAGGTCGCCGACAGCAGGCAGAAAAGCGCCGGTCCCCTCGCTCGCCCGGGTCGGGGCGATCCGGACCACGCAATCGACCTGCCCTCCGGCGGCGAGCGCGACCGCGCCGTGGGGGCCGGGCGAGCCGAAATCGGCGGCGAGGGCGAAGCGCCGTTTGACCACCGACAGCCGTTCGCCGAGGTCCTGCGCCGCCCGGGCGAGCAGGAAGTCCGCCGGCGCCTCGCCGCCTCCGCGCGCCCACGCGCGATCGAGGCGTCGGTTGATGAGATCGCGATCGAATATGCGCGGCGGCGTCCGAGGGGGCATGCGCCGTCCGTTATGCTCCAGGGCGCCCCTCGCGCAAAGCTCCGGTTCGGGCTAACGTTGGCGACATGGACGCCATTCCGGCGCTGGATTCGGAACAAGCGGCCGGCCCGTCCTGGACCAGACGCGGCGGCGCTCTCGTCGCGCGACTGGCTCAAGCCGCGCTCGACACGCTCTATCCGCCGACATGCCTCGCCTGCCGCGCCGCGACGGATTTGCATGGAGCGCTGTGCCCGCGCTGCTGGAGCGCGATGCGGTTCATCGAGCGGCCGTTTTGCGAGCGGCTCGGGACGCCGTTCGAGCAGGACCTCGGGCAGGGCCTCCTCTCGCCCCAGGCGATGGCCGATCCGCCGGCGTTCGCCCGGGCGAGGGCCGTGGCGCGGTTCGAGGACGGGCCGGCCCGCACGCTCGCCCATCGGCTCAAATATTCCGACCGCGCCGAGCTCGCCCGGCCGATCGGCCGCTGGATGGCGCGCGCGGGCGCCGATGTGCTGGCCGACGCCGATCTCCTTGCGCCGGTGCCGCTGCATGCGCTGCGGCTGTGGCGACGGCGGTTCAACCAGGCGGCGGCGCTGGCGGCGGAGATATCGCGCCAGACCGGCAAGCCCTGCGACCTGAGCGCGCTTCAGCGCGTCAAGGCGACCCGCAGCCAGATCGGCCTCACCCGCGCGCAGCGCGCCGAAAACGTCCAGGGCGCATTTCGCGCCGCTGCCGGCGTGCCGTTGCGCGGGCTCAACGTCGTGCTGATCGACGACGTTTTGACCTCCGGCGCAACCGCCAACGCCGCCTCCCGCTTTTGAGGGCGGGCGCGAAGCAGGTGGACGTGCTGGTCTTCGCCCGGGTTGTGACCGGCGGGTAACTTCCCATATAGTGGAAGATGGCGCGAATCCGCGCGCCAAGGGACTGTTTTCGCGTGCCGCCGATCGTCATCTATACCAAGTCGACTTGCCCCTATTGCCATGCGGCCAAGGACCTGCTCAGGACCAAGGCGGCGCCGTTCGAGGAAATCGGCGTCGACGGGGATCGGGCCGCCCAGGCGGCCATGGCCACGAAGGCGAACGGCCGCCGGACGGTGCCGCAGATCTTCATCGGCGAGACGCATGTCGGCGGCTGTGACGATTTACACGCGCTCGAGGCCGCGGGCGAACTCGACGGGCTATTGGCGGGCTGAACGATGATCAAATACGCGCTCGGCTGCGCCCAAGGGCATGCATTCGAAAGCTGGTTTCCCGACAGCGCGGCTTACGAGAAGCAGCGCAAGCGCGGCTTTGTCGCCTGCCCCGAGTGCGGCTCGACCGAGGTCGACAAGGCGATCATGGCGCCGGCCGTCGTCGGCGGCGAGCGCGCCGCGGGCGAGTCGGGTCCCGAGATTGTCGTCGACGACCGGCGGCGGAAGGCGCGCGAATTCTTCACCCGCATGCGCCGGGAGATCGAGGCCAACACCGACGACGTCGGCGCAAAGTTCCCGGAGGTGGCGCGAACCATCCATCTCGGCGAGGAGCCCGAGCGCGCGATTCGCGGCCGCGCCAGCCTCCAGGAAGCAAGGTCGCTGGCGGAGGACGGCGTGGGCGTGTTCCCGCTGCCGATGCTGGAAGACGAGCTCAACTGAAGCCTGCCTCCGTCAGACGGCAGCCCGGCCGTCATTTTTCCTCCACGCGGAACTCCGTCGCCTCGACGACGGTCGTGCCGATCATCGTGCGCACCGAAACCCGGAACGGAATCAGCACGTGGTCATGCTCGATCGGCGCGAGCCAGACCTCGAGGTCCTTGTTGTCGGCCATGAACTTGGTCGCCGGCCGGTCGCGCCGATGGCCGGCTATAGGGACATAACGCGCGGCGCAGACCACGACCGGGCCGTCGTAGCCCTTGGCCGTCACGCGCCGCTCGCCGACGTAGGTGAGGTCGATGTCGAAGCGGGTATAGCCGTCGAAGATCGGAACCTTGCGATCGCACGCGGCCGGCGACACAATCGGTCCCGACGCCGGCGCCGTAATGATGACCGCGCCGGCCGGGTCGACGACGCCCTTCTCGTCGCCGGGTCCGAGCGGAACCCGGTCCGGCTTGTCCTCGAATGGCGGCGAGATGTCGACCCCGGTCACCGCGTTGCCGGCGAGCGCCATGCGAATGGTGCGGGTCATATTCGAGCTTGCGGCGATGGTGGCGAAGGTCGCCGGCGACACATGGCCTTCGATGATCGCGCCCTTACCGGCCGAAGCGCCCCGCGCATTGGTGAAGACCCGCGCAAGGCCGGTCAGTTTTGCGTCGCCCTGGATCGAGTAGCTGGTCGGAGTCAGGTCGGCCATAAGATTGACCGCGCCGATCGGAAGCCCGATCAACGACACGCGATAGGTCACATGCAGGACATCGGCGCGCGCGGCCCCCGCCCCCAGGAGCGTCGCCGCAATCCCGACGGCGCCCAACGCCGAGCGCGCCCATGGTGATCGCGGCGGCATGGTCTCGAAGCTCCTCGTCTCGCGCATGAAGCGCATTGAATGGCGATTGCGCGAATATTCCGGCGCCAATGCGCCGACTCAAGGGCAAGCTTCAGCCAGCAAAAAAGTCATCCATCGCCGCTGTCAAGACCTTGCGGCAGGCCCACGGGCCGACTTAACATCCCTCCATGGTCGAGACGGTCATTTCAATTCGCGCGGCGCGGCTGGGCGACGAGGCTGAAATCGCCTCCGTGCATGACGCGGCTTGGCGCGAGGCGTATCGGGGCGTCATTCCGGGCCGCGAGCTTGAGCGGATGATCGCCCGCCGCGGGCCGGCCTGGTGGCGCTTGGCGATCGCGCGGCGAACGCCGCTCCTGGTCCTCGAATTCTCCGACTCGATTGTCGGCTACGTCAGTTACGGGCGCAACCGCGTGCCGGCGCTTGGCTATGGCGGTGAGATCTTCGAGCTCTACCTCGCGCCGGAATGCCAGGGCTGCGGCTTCGGCCGGCGCATGTTCGAGGCGGCGCGCAAGGATCTTGCCGGCCATGGGCTCTCGAACCTGGTCGTCTGGGCGCTAGCCGACAACGAGCGGGCGGTCAGCTTCTATCGCCGGCTCGGCGGGCGCGTCCTGCGCCGCGCGCGCGAGACATTCGGCGGCCAGCAGCGCGAGCGTGTGGCTTTCGGCTTTGGCTGAACCCCCGTTGCGCCTATAAGGGCAGGTCTGCGAGCCGCTGTAATCGCTCATGAGAGCGATTACGCGCGCCCGAAAAAGGGAGGGTGGCGGTGAATCTGAACGCTGTCTCGATCGGCAAAAACCCGCCCCACGATGTCAATGTCGTGATCGAAGTGCCGATCGGCGGCGAGCCGATCAAGTATGAAATGGACAAGGAGAGCGGCGCGCTGCAGGTCGACCGGTTTCTCTACACCTCGATGCGCTATCCCGGCAATTACGGCTTCGTTCCCCATACTCTGTCCGACGACGGCGATCCGTGCGACGTGATCGTCGCCAACACCCGCGCGATCATTCCCGGCGCGGTGATGAGCTGCAGGATCGTCGGCGTCCTGCTGATGGAGGACGAGCACGGCGGCGATGAGAAGCTGCTCGCCGTCCCGTCGGCGACGCTCACCCAGCGCTACGCGCACGTCAATAATTATTCCGACCTGCCGTCAATCACGATCCAGCAGATCGAGCATTTCTTCGCCCACTACAAGGATCTCGAGCCCAACAAGTGGGTCAAGATCGTCCGCTGGGGCGACGCCGCCGAAGCGCGCCGGATGGTGCTCGCGGGCATCGAGCGGGCGAAGAAAGCGAGGACGGCCGGCAAGGTCAAGAGCTGACTGCCACGCTCGGATTCGC
Organism: uncultured Alphaproteobacteria bacterium; assembly: GCA_963765375.1. Classification (GTDB taxonomy): domain Bacteria; phylum Pseudomonadota; class Alphaproteobacteria; order Rhizobiales; family Beijerinckiaceae; genus Roseiarcus. The sequence goes on from CAVXVZ010000003.1 coordinate 970,494, forward strand.
GCGCGCTTCGCGCTAAGGGAGAATGCGGCGTGCGGACAAGCCGATGGGCGCGGGACTTTGGCCGGTGAAACGCTCGTTCATCGACGCCCGCATCGACAGAATGCTCGACCTTTGCCGCCGCTACGGCGTCGCGCTGCCGCCCTTCGCGCTATGGGGGGAAGCGGATTTCCGCGCCGATCCGGACGCCGCAAGCCTGATCGCCGAGCGCGGCATGGGCTGGAACGTGGTCGAATTCAAGCCCGGCCTGTTCGCGCGCGAGGGTTTGACCCTGTTCACGCTGCGGATGGGCGACTGGCGCGAGCTTGGCGCCGGAGGGGGCCGCCTCTACGCCGAGAAGGCGATTCTCGCCGAGGACGGCCAGCGCGCGCCCCATCACTATCACGTGGTCAAGACCGAGGACATCGTGAACCGCGGCGGCGCGCGGTTCGTCGTCGAGCTGTTCAAGGTCGATGCCCACGGCGCGCCGCTCAAGGAGCGGTTTCGCGCGCTCAAGGACGTGAGCGTGCTTGATCTCGGTCCCGGCGACCAGGTGCGGCTCGAACCTGGCGAAAGCCTAACGCTCGAGCCGTTCATCGCCCACGCGTTCTGGGCCGAGGGCGGCGCAGCCGTCGCAGGCGAAGTGTCGCTCGCCAACGACGACGGCGCGGACAATTATTTCCTGCCGCCGCTTAAGCCATTCCCGCCGATCGAAGAGGATGCGCCGGCGCGCTACGTGACGGTCGGGGACCACGGGTGACGTTAGGGCGAGAACGCCACTTATCCAGTGCGCGCGAACTCGGCTTGTCGAAGCCGCTGGTCGTCCATGCTAACCCGCCTCTATCTCAGGCCGCGCGGAAAAGCCTGCGCAGACCGCCTCGCTGGAGAGTATAGCGCCAACCGAGGAATCCGAACCCGGCGATCAGCATTGCCCAGGTCGACGGCTCCGGCGTCGGCGACCCGTTCGGAGTGATGCAGAAAGTCTGGTCTCCATTCGTCGCGTAAAATGCCGGCGAACTGGCTTCAGCGGCGACAAAGTGGAACAAGTTGCTTCTCCGTCCCGGACCGACATCGTCGCTAAAATAAATGGAAGATTCGCCGGAAAAGTTAGCATAGGAGAAGCCGACGCCGGGGCCGCTCTGGCAATTGTTGGCGCAGTCGTTGGCCAGCCAAGCGCCATAGCCAATGCCTTGGGCAGTCGACGGACGGCCGCTCGGAAGGGCGAGCCGGCCGATTATCCTTTGCGAAAATCAGAATCCGCCTGCGCCCGGCTTTGATTTCGTTGCGTCTGGCTTGGATTTCCTTGCGTCTGGCTTGGATTTTGGCGGGCTGCCGAACTCCGGCGTTCGTCGCTCGCTCTATGAGCGGACAGCCGCTCCGGTCCCTCCGCCAGCCGGTCCATCGCCGCGAAAAACAGGGCGCGGAAGCGCTCCGCATCGACCCCGACCGCGACTTCGGCGTTGGCGAGGCGGCCCCATTGGCCGCGCCAGTCGACGATCGTCGCGCCGGTGGTGAGCCGCCCGGTGGTCTCGACATCGACGGCGGCCCGGCGCGTCTCGACCAGGGTCGGGTCGACGGCGACGGCGACCGCGAGCGGGTCATGCATGGTGAAGATGCGCTTGCCGAGCATCTTTTCCATCCGCTCGAAATAGAAGCGAGAGGCGTCCTCGAGGAAGCGGGTGAGCGCGGCCGCGTGCGGCTTGCCGGCGATGCGCGACGCAATCGCGGCGAGGTCGCTCTCGTCGATGATCGTCTTGCGGGTGACGTCGAGGCCGATCGCGATCATCGGCGCCGCGCCCACGCCGCCGAACGAGCGAAACACGATCCGCGCGGCCTCGGGATCGTGCCAGATGTTGAACTCGGCCGAAGGCGTCACGTTGCCCGGCTCGGCATAGGCGCCGCCCATGATGACGAACCGCTTGACGAGGCGCGGCAGCTCCGGCTCGCGCATGACCGCGAGCGCGACATTGGTCAAAGGGCCGGTGGCGACGAGAATGAGACGCCCGACATGGGCGTGGGCTGCGGCGATGATGGCTTCGACCGCATGCTGGACGCGGGCCGGTTCCTCCGGCTCGGGCAGGACGGCGTGCCCGAGGCCGCTCCTGCCATGGACCTCGCTCGCGTCCCTCACGGGGTTGGAGATCGCCGTCGGGGCGCCCGGCCAGACGGGGATGTCGGCGCGCCGGGCGAGCGCGAGAACCGCCCGCGTGTTGCGCGTCGCCGCTGCAAGGGAGACGTTGCCGACAACCGTGGAGACGCCGAGGATTCGCGCCTCCGGATGGGCGCAAACGTAAAGCAGCGCCAGCGCGTCGTCGATTCCGGTGTCGACGTCGATGACGAGGGGTTCGGCGGGCTCGGACATGGGCGTCAGTCTTCCACTCATCTCATGCGACCGGCGCGATCCCGGTCAATGGCGGCGGGATATTGTGGGCGGTCGCGCGGCCAGGGGTCAAACGGGAAAACCGCGCCGCTCCTTGGCGAGCCAGCGCGACATGAGCAGAATGGCGACGACCGCGAGGCCGAGCGCCAGGCCAATCCACACCCCGACCGCGCCAAGCGGCGTGCCAAATCCCAATGCAAGGCCGACCGGCGCGCCGATCGCCCAGTAGCCGATGAGCGCGATGATCAGCGGAATGCGCGAATCGTGCACTCCCCGCAGCATGTTGGCGAGCGTCGCCTGGCTGGCGTCGAAGATCTGGAACAGGGCGGCGATCTTCACCAGCGCCACCGCGAGTCCGACCGAGCCAGAGTTCGCCGGCGCGCCGATATCGATGAACGGCGCAACGAGCAGCCGCGGCGCCCCGATCATTGTCGCCGCCGACAGGACAGCGAACATTGCCGTCAGGCTGAACGCCGACCACCCGGCGCGCGAAATCGCCTGCGCGTCGCCCGCGCCATAGGCGTGACCGACCCTGACGGTGGCGGCCTGGCCGAGCCCGAGGGGGACCATGAAGGCCAGGGAGGCGATCTGCAACGCGATCGTATGGGCCTCGATCGCGGTCTGGCTGATGAGGCCCATCGCCAGCGTCGCGGCGGCGAAGACGCCGACTTCGGCGACGATCATCACGCCGATCGGCAGGCCGAGCCGCCAGAGGGCCGAGAGCTCGGCGCGGGCGGGGCGCCACGGCAGGGCGAACAGGCGGAGCGTCTGCATGCGCGGATCGATCAGCGCGGCCGCCATCAGAATGGCCAACATCAACGCCTGCGACAGGGTGGTCGCGAGTCCTGAGCCGATGATGCCGAGCGCGGGCAGGCCGAAATTGCCGAAGATCAGCGCGTAATTGGCGAGCGCATTGAACGCGACGGCGACAAGGCCCGCGACCAGCGCCGGGCGGGGGCGCTCGAGCGCCGCGAACGCCGACCGCGCGGCGAAAAACAGAAGGCTCGGCGCGATGCCCCACTGGAAGCCCTGGAGGTAAACGCCAGCGTCGCGCGCGACGTCCGCCGGCTCGCCGATCGCGAGAAGGAACGGCGTCGCCCAACTGAGAAGGACCCACACGGCGACGGCGATGAAAACCGCGGAGATGAGCGCCTGGTGGGTCGCGCGCCTTAGCGCGGCTGGGTGCTGTCCTGCGCCGATCTTTGCCGCCGCGATGGGAGACAAGGCGGCGACCACGCCGATTCCAAGCAGGAACGGCGGCTGATAGAGAAAGAAGCCGACCGATCCCGCAGCGAGCGCGTGCGGCGAAAGCCGCCCGAGCATCATGAAGTCCGTCGCGGTCATGACGTTGATGGCGACGTTGGCGAGGATGATCGGCCAGCCGAGCGCGAGCGTCGCGCCGAGCTCGCGCCAGAGCCAGCCCGAAGCGGTCGAAGCGCGCTGGGACTGTGGCCCGGCGGACATCGTTCGTCTCGTTCTCTTTGAAGAAGGGCAGCGTGCATAGCGGAAGCGCATTGCGGCGGCAACCGAGCGCTGGCGACAGCCCGACGAGCATTGCCTGGGCTGTTGTCGCCTCGTCGTGCAGGCTCGCGCCCTTGTCGGGCTCGCCGGGTCAGCGGCGGCTCATGCAGTAATTGACAAAGTCTATTTATTCAGTAGAATAATGCGCCACATGCCAGGGAGACAGCAATGGCGCTCAAGGACATCATCGTAGCGACGCAGGCCGATTTGCGCGCAAACGCCCAAAACGGGCAGGCCGCCTTTTCCGTCGACTCGCGGCAGGTCGAGGGACTCCGCAGCGAGACGAAAATCCGCCAGTTCTCGCTGACGGTCGACGAGCCGCCGAACTCTCGGCGGCTCCGACGCCGGCCCGAACCCGGTCGAGCTCGTTCTCGCGGCGCTGGCGACCTGCCAGGAAATCACCTACCGCGCCTATGCGACGGCGCTCGGGATCCCGCTCGAAAGCGTCTCGGTGAAGCTCGACGGCGCCCTCGACCTGCGCGGCTTTTTCGCCGTCAGCGATGATGTGCGGCCAGGGTTCACCGGGGTCGAAGGAACGGTGACGCTGAAGAGCCCGGCGAGCCGCGAGCAGCTGGCGAAGCTCAAGGAAATGGTGGACGCCCATTGCCCAGTGCTGGACGTTCTTCGCGCTCCCGTTCCGGTCGAATTGCGGCTCACGACGGAGCGAACCGCCGCGGCCGCCTGATCACCGAACCGTTCGGTCGATCCAGTCGAGGGTCTCGGCGAGGCGCTCGCCCAGCGCCAGATGGCGCGCGCCCTCGACGCGCCAGAACGTTTTCGGCGGATTGGCGAGCGCGAACAGCTTCTCGCCGAACCGGACGGGCACGACCGGGTCCTTCGTCCCATGCACCATGAGCGTCGGCGCTTTCACCTGGGCGATGATGAGGTCATTGCGGAACGGATCGCGGAGCAACGCGCGAACCGGGACGAACCAGTACGCCGCCGCCGCGACGTCGGCGATCGACGAATAGGGCGAGTCGAGAACCAACGCGCCGACATTGTGGCGCGCGGCGATCGAGACCGCGACGCCGGACCCGAGCGATTCGCCAAGGGCGACGATGCGCTCCGGCTTGACCCCGCTCGCGATCGCCGCCGCATAAGCCGCTTCGCCGTCGAGCTTGAGCCCGCGCTCGCTTGGCGAGCCGGTCGAACCGGCGTAGCCGCGATATTCGATCGCCAGCACCCCCATGCCGGCCTTCGCCATCGCGCGAAAGCGCTCGACCCGCAGGTCCAGTCCGCCGGCGTTGCCGTGAAAATAAAGGATCAGCGGCCGGTCGGCCGCGGGCGGGATACTCCACGCGACCAGGTTCTCTCCATCCTCGGTCTCGAGACGAAGCGTCTCGGCTGCAAGGCCGAGCGTCGCCGGGTCGACGTCGGCGGCGTCGCACCGAAACAGGAGCCTGCGCTGGCCGACCAGAAGCCCGACGAACATCGCGGCGTAAAGCGCTGCGCAAGCGGCGACCGCGATCAGCACGACGCGCCGAGCCCGGCGGTGATCCTCGCTGCGCTCAGTGCTGGAGCGCTTTCACGATCGCGTCGGTCATCTTCTTCCCGTCGCCGAACAGCATCAGCGTATTGTCGCGGAAGAAGAGTTCGTTCTCGACTCCGGCGTAGCCCGAGCCCATCCCGCGCTTGACGAACAGCACCGTCTTCGCCTTGTCGACGTCGAGGACCGGCATGCCGTAGATCGGCGACTTGGGGTCGGTCTTGGCGGCCGGGTTGGTGACGTCGTTGGCCCCGATGACGTAGGCGACGTCGGCTTGCGGGAACTCGGAGTTGATGTCCTCGAGCTCGAACACTTCGTCGTAAGGGACATTGGCTTCGGCGAGGAGCACGTTCATGTGCCCGGGCATCCGGCCGGCTACCGGGTGGATCGCGTATTTGACCTCGACCCCATTTTTCTTAAGCAGGTCCGCCATTTCGCGCAGCGAGTGCTGAGCCTGCGCGACCGCCATGCCGTAACCGGGCACGATGATCACCTTCGAGGCGTTCTTCATCATGAAGGCCGCATCCTCGGCCGAGCCCTGCTTGACCGGGCGCGTCTCCGCGGCATGCGAGGAGGCGGCGACCTCGCCGCCCCAGCCGCCGAGAATGACCGAGATGAAAGACCGGTTCATGCCCTTGCACATGATGTAGGACAGGATCGCGCCCGAGGAGCCGACCAGCGCCCCGGTGATGATGAGCGCGAGATTGCCGAGGGTGAATCCGATCCCCGCCGCCGCCCAGCCGGAATAGGAGTTGAGCATCGAGATGACGACCGGCATGTCCGCGCCGCCGATCGGAATGATGAGGAGGACCCCGAGCGCGAGCGCGTCGAGCGCGATGAGCCAGAAGAACAGCGGCGATTGGGTGGCGTAGAACAGCGCGATCAGGAGAACGAGCGCGACGCCGAGCCCGCCGTTGACGACGTGGCGCTGCGGCAACAGGATCGGCACGCCCGACATCCGTCCGTCGAGCTTGAGGAAGGCGATGATCGAGCCGGTGAAGGTGATCGCGCCGATCGCAAGCCCGAGCGACATCTCGATCGTGCTCGCGGGATGAATGATGTCGCCTTCTTCGATGCCGAAGGCCTCGGGGGCGTAAAAGGCGCCGGCGGCGACGAGCACCGCGGCCAGGCCGACCAGCGAATGGAACATGGCGACGAGCTGCGGCATCGCCGTCATCTGGATGGTGCGGGCGCGCCAGGCCCCGATGCCGCCGCCGATCGCGAAGCCGAGGATGATCAGCAGCCACGAAAGCCCGCTCGACGGCGGACGCAGCGCCAGCGTCGTCACGACCGCGATCGCCATGCCGATCATGCCGAAGCGATTGCCCTGACGCGAGGTGGCGGGCGAGGAGAGCCCGCGCAGCGCCAGGATGAAAAGGATGCCGGAGACGAGATAGAGCAGGGCGGCGAGATTGGCGTTCACCGGCGTCAGCCCTTCTTTTTGTACATCGCCAGCATGCGCTCGGTGACGAGGAAGCCGCCGAATATGTTGACCGAGGCGAGGATGAGCGCAATGAAGCCGATGAAGCGGGCGAAGATCGAGCCGCTGTCGGTCGCGGCGACGCCGACCGACAGCAGGGCGCCGACGACGATGACCGAGGAAATGGCGTTGGTCTCGGACATCAGCGGCGTATGGAGCGCGGGCGTCACCGACCAGACGACGTAATAGCCGACGAAGACGGCCATAACGAAAATCGCCAGCCTGAACACGAACGGGTCGACGGCGCCGCCCGAGGCGGCGGCGCCGGCGGTTGCGAGCTGGTCGCTGTAGGCCTGCGCGGCCTGGGCCGCCTCGCGCGCGGCGGCCGCGGCGGCTCTCAGTTTTTCAATTGCGGCGTCGAGGTTGTCCATGCGGCTCTCCGGCGCTCAGGCGCGGGCAGGGGTGAAGGTCTATTGGGCGATGAAGGCTGGATGAACGATCGCGCCGTCGCGGGTGAGGCACGTCGCCTTGACGAGCTCGTCGTCCCAGTTGACCGCGAGCGACTTCGTCGTCTTGTCGATGAGCGTCTCGGCGAAGGCGTAAAGATTGCGCGCGTAGAGCGCGGAGGCCGAAGCGGGGATGCGGGTGACGTTGGAATAGCCGACGATCTTGACGCCGTTGTCGGTGATCGCGAGTTCGCCCGGCTTCGACAGCTCGCAGTTTCCGCCCCGCTCGACGGCGAGGTCGACGATGACCGAGCCTGGGCGCATCGATTTGACCATGTCCGCGCTGACGAGCCGCGGCGCCGGGCGGCCCGGGATCAGCGCGGTCGTGACGACGATGTCCTGCTTGGCGATATGCGAGGCGATGAGCGCGGCCTGCTTGGCCTTGTAGCCGTCCGACATTTCCTTGGCGTAACCGCCCGCGGTTTCGGCCTGCTTGAATTCCTCGTCCTCTACGGCGACGAATTTGGCCCCGAGCGATTCGACCTGCTCCTTGGTCGCCGGGCGCACGTCGTTCGCCGTGACCACCGCGCCGAGCCGCCGGCCGGTCGCGATCGCCTGGAGGCCGGCGACCCCGACCCCCATGACGAACAGCCTCGCGCCGGCGACGGTGCCCGCCGGCGTCATCATCATCGGCATCGCCCGGCCGTATTCGGCCGCCGCGTCGATCACCGCGCGATAGCCGGCGAGATTGGCCTGGCTCGACAACACGTCCATCACCTGGGCGCGGGTTATTCGGGGCAGGAGCTCCATCGCGAAGGCGACGACTTGAGCCTTGGCCATCGCCTCGATCCCCTCGCGATGCCCGTAAGGGTCCATGGTCGCGATGACGAGCGCGCCGGGCTTGAGGCGGGCGACTTCGTGCGCGGTCGGCCGGCGAACCTTCAGGACCACGTCGGCGCCAAGCGCGTCTTCCGCCGAGACAAGGCGTGCGCCAGCCGACTGATAGTCGGCGTCAGGGAACCCGGCTTTGTCGCCCGCGCCGTGCTCGATGGCGACCTCCGCCCCGAGGGCGGCGAATTTCTTGGCCGTTTCCGGGCTGGCGGCGACGCGCGTTTCCCCCTGATCCGTCTCCGCCGGCGCTGCTATCAGCATGAATCCTTCCCCAAGACCGTCGACGTCCGGCGCGACGAGCGGTCGTTCCGCGTCGCCTCCCCCGCGGACAGCGTCACCCGATCTCGCGCCGGCGGGACAGCCTTAGAGCATCGGCCTTCGGGTCGCAACGCGGCGGCGGGGGAAGGGCCCCGAACGCCTGAAGGCTTGCGAATGAAGGCTGAAAGCGCGAGCCGATTGGGGCCGGGCGCGATCGGTCAGGCGCGCGCGACCGCTTCCACCAGGCGATCGCTCGACTTGTCGCGCACTTCGAGCGTCTCGAACTTGAGCAGTTCGGCCTCGGCTTCGTCCTGCGCCGCCTTCGCCTCCTCGATCTGGCCGAGAAGCTCGGCAATCGAGCTCTTCAGATTGTCGCGTCTGACCGAGGTCGCGCGGGCGTATGTCGGATAGGCGAAATGCGCGGGATCGGCGATGCCCGCCCGTCTCTCCTCGTTGGCGATCTCGCGATCAAGGTCGCCGATCATGCGGGTGAATTCGGCCATCATCATTTCGATCTGCCGAACCCGGCGGCGCTTTTCCTCGAGTTGAAAGCGCTTGAGCCGAACAAGCGTGTCCCGCGACTTCATTCCGGCGTACTCCTTGGCAAACTCGACGCGAGAGGACGTCGCCGCCCTCGGTTCACGACGACGAGACGGCGAGACGATGCATGAGGAAGGTTTCTCTTTTCTTACGTCAGGGGATGTTGGGCGCGGTCAGGACCGCCGTCCTCGCCGATCCGCTCTTTGAAGGCGCGCGGCGGAGGCGCCGACGCGCGTCGCGGGCGTTAGCAGTTCATTTACCCGGGTCGTTAACAATCGGGGCCAGACAAGGGCGAAAAATATTTTCGCCTCATTCAACAGCGGGACCCTGCCCTTCAGATCCGTCGCGGAACCGCGAGTCCAATGAATCTGTTAGGATGGCTGGTTAATGTGATGCGTTAATTTTGCTTGATCCGAAATACCTTTTATTATCAAATTGTTACTATTGTCGTGGGCAACGCAAGCAAGGGGCTTGCGCAATGGAATCATGGTTTGTTAACCAATGGCGGTCAGTCTTCGTTCGAATCAGTCCGAGCTCCGAACTGCGCGCCGGCGAGGGTTGGGCAGGGAAGCGACGTACATAACCGCGGTCACGAAGCGACGGGCGAGGCGGGGAGCCTAACATGCGGGTACTTTTGATCGAAGACGATACGGCGACCGCGCAAAGCATCGAATTGATGTTGAAGTCGGAGAACTTCAACGTCTATGTCACCGACCTTGGCGAGGAGGGGATCGACCTCGGCAAGCTCTATGATTACGACATCATCCTGCTCGACCTGAACCTGCCCGACATGTCCGGTTACGAGGTTCTGCGCTCGCTTCGGGTCACCAAGATCAAGAACTCCCATTCTCATTCTCTCCGGCATGGCGGGGATCGAGGACAAGGTCAAAGGGCTCGGCCACGGCGCCGACGACTACCTCACCAAGCCGTTCCACAAGGACGAGCTGGTCGCCCGGATCCACGCCATCGTCCGCCGCTCGAAGGGACATGCGCAGTCGGTCATCATCACCGGCGACCTCACCGTCAACCTCGATCAAAAGACGGTCGAGGTCGACGGCGCCAGGGTGCATCTGACCGGCAAGGAATATCAGATGCTGGAGCTGCTCTCGCTACGCAAAGGCACGACGCTCACCAAGGAGATGTTCCTCAACCATCTCTACGGCGGCATGGACGAGCCCGAGCTCAAGATCATCGACGTCTTCATCTGCAAATTGCGCAAGAAGCTGGCGACCGCGTCGAGCGGGCGCAATTATATCGAGACGGTCTGGGGCCGCGGCTATGTGCTGCGCGAGCCCGCGCCGAGCGACGACCGCATCCCGGCCTGACCGGAAACTCGAGACACGCGCCGGGCGTCGCCGGGCCGCGATCACGTCAGCGCGTGGATGACTTCCTCATCCGGCATGCCCCAGCAGAGATGCCCCATGTCCCTGGCCATGAGCCCGAGACCCTCGGTCTCGATCTCGCCGCGCAGGCCGTAGACCGCCCACGGCCCGGGATCGCGGGCGAGCCTGTGTTCGCCGCGATAAAGGGGGGCGGAAAGATCAGGCCGTCCCGATGGATGTCGGCGCGGATCATCAAAACCGTCCCGCGGACCGCATCCAGCCGCACCAGCGGTCCCTGGCCGTGCAGATTCTCGAGCAACACCCGCCCGTTGTCGCGCCAGCCGTTGCGGTCGAAGGTCGGGCCGCCTGGAGTTTGCACGCAGTGGGGGTGGACGATGTCCTTTCCCGTCGCCGGCATGCGTATCGAGATGCGACGTCGCATCCTTCACCGGGGTCGCGATCAGGATCCGTGCGCTCACGCGACCTGATCCAGCGCGGTCATTAGCCGCCGCGTGACCGCCTCTGCGCCGAACTCCCGGCGGATGCGGATCGAGATGGCTTCGGCTTCGGAGCGGAACGGCGCGGGATCGGCCGCAAATTCTCGCATCAAGGCGAAAGCCGCCGCGTCGTCGGGCTCGGGCCAGGAATGGCCATCGTCGAACCAGTCATATCCGGAAGGGTTCTCGGCAGGCGCCATCCGGTAGGGCACGCGCCCGCGCCAATCCGCGCCGAGATAGTCGACCGGTCCGCCATAATCCACCGTGATGACCGGGCGGCCGTGCGTCGCCGCGTCGAACCCGCCAAGCCCGAAACCCTCGGACCGCGACAATGAAACAAAGCAATGCCCGAGCGTATGCAGTCCGTCGATGAAATTGTCGGGCAGATCCTCGTCGGCGATGATCGCGATGCGGGGCGGCGGCCGTCCGAGTTCGCCCGCGGCGCGGGCGATGATCGCCGCCGCGACGCGGCTTGCGCTGCGGTCGCGGATCGGAGACGCCGGCTCGTCGTACGGGACGTCGCGGCTGGTCTTGACGACGAGCGCGACCCGGTCCTCCTGCGTGAAGCTGCGCGCGAAGCCGTCGATGAGTGCGGCAAGGCGCTTGCGCGGGGCCCAGGCGTTGATCGTGTAGAACACGGTGTCGTCCGGACGGATGCCGAGGTATTTCGCCAGCCCGGCGAGCCGCGCGGGCGGCGGCGGCTGCAGCGTCTCTCGACAGAGATGCGGGACGATCGTTGCGGCCGGAAGGCGCTCCGGCGCCGCGCGCAGCACCGCCTCGTTGTGCGCCGACGGCACGCAGAGATGATCCATCCGGGCAAGCGAAGGAACCCATCTCCGTATGATCGAGTCGGTCTCCCAGGTGCCCACGCCGACATGGCGCACTCCGGCCACCGGGCTCAGGTGTTCAAGCCAGTACCCCGGCACGAGGTGGATGATGCGGATACGGGCGTCGACGGGGCGCGACGTTGCTTCGACCAGCGGCTTGAGGCCGCTGTCGGCGCCCGCGACGCTACGGGCGATCAGGCTGGCGCGGCCGCGGCTGAGCTCGGCGTCCCCGATCCCGTCTCCGACCCGGCCGGACCCGATGGCGTCGCCCGGATAGGGCATCCAATGGACCTCGAACCCCGCTTCGACGAGCAGGCGCACATAGCCGACCGCTGCGGTCCCGTAACCCACGGCGTTGGCGTAGGAGATGTATTCGATCGCGCCCATGCCGCTGACCCTCAGACCGGCATCGTGCCATAATGGGTGGTGACGATGCTCGGGTCGATCAGAACGTCGAACCCGAGCGCCCGCAAGCGGCGACACACCCAGTAATCCTCCGACAGATACTCGTTGGCCCGCACTCCGACGCGAAACACGTCGTAATGCACCGATGTGTCGGTGTTGCCCTTGAGCGTCCTCATGCGCCCGTAGGTGCGTCCGTGGTCGATCGCGTCCTCAAACCAGCGCGTCGCAGGCCGCGCGGGACAGCAGCAGGGCTCCCGTGCTGACGTTCTCCACCTTGAGCAGCGAGCCGGCGACGCCGACGCAACGGCCGACACTCCACATGCGGGCGCCGTCAGCGTCGAATCCCTTGAGCGCGACCGGCGCGCCGATTACCGTCGCCCGGGCCTTGAGCATTCGAACGAGTCCGGCTGCCGGCAGACTTACATCGGCGTCCAGAAACAAGAGATGCGTTAGCTCGCGGCGGACATGGAAGGTGGCCAGGATGGCGTTGCGGGCGCGGGTGATCAGGCTCTCGTTGCCGATCGTATCGAGCTCGAACTTAATTCCCGCCTTTGTATATTCGAACAGGCGCCGGAGGTAGTCGATATGCACCACGCCCCCATAGGCGGGCGTGCCGACCATGATGTTGCACTCCGAGAGAATAGGCTCCGTGGCCACGGCGCCGATTCCGCGGAACGGCGCGAGGATTTCGGCGGGCGGCTCACGCGAGTTCTTCCATCGGGCGGTGCATGTTTGGGTTGCCGGCGAGCTGCGCGGTCACTTCGCACATCCTGCGGAGCGCCTCGTCGGGCATCGCGCGGAGTTGCTGAAGCAATGCGAGGTTGTTGCGGTAATGGGGGTCCGCTGCGATGGTCGCGCCCACCCTCCGATGCGCCAGGTGGAAGCCGGGACTCCCCTTGACCATGGCTCCGCGTGCTCCGCTCCGCTGGATCTTGATGTCCATCGCGTCGTCCTCTCCGCCCCAGCCAAGAAATCGTTCATCCCAACCGCCGAGCCGAGCCAGGAACTGACGCTGGAACAGCACCAGCTTTTCACATAGCGGCATGATTTCACCCGATTGAGCGCGATCGGGGGCGGTCACGGCGAAGCTCGGGTCGCCGAGGCAGGAAAGGTCGGCGCGCAGCATGTCCGAGTCGGCCTCGTCGAGATCGACGGCCCTCGAAAACGCCCGGACCACCGGCGCGCCGGAGCGCGCCGCAGCGACCGCCGCCGGCAACCCGCGGCAGAGCACGTCGGCGTCGCCAAAGGCGAGCACGGAGCCCGTGCTGGCGCGGACGCCGACGTTGAAGCCCCAGCTTTTGTTGAATGGGCCGGGATTATAGGCGAACAGGCTGCGCAGGCCCGGGAATGCCCCGAGGTCGCCGAGCGTCGGCGCCGCGTCCTGCTCGACCACGATCGCTTCGGCGAGGGTCTGGAGCTTCAACCAGGCCAGCACCGCGTCCAGATTGGCCCGGCGCGCTGGATCGTCCGTTGCGCGATAGGTTATGATGTAGGACGTCGCCTGCAAATTGTCCGCCTCTGTAGCGTTCGCACACCGGATCGGGAATGATCAGCTGCCTTTGCATCACCCGTGGCGATCGTCCCGGCCTCTTGTCCGAGGCGGTGTCGGATTTCGTCCGACAGACTTTTTCGGACCGTGAACTCTTGATCCTTCATGACGGCGACGAGGCGGTCCACGCCGGAGTGAGCGCGATTGCAGCGGCGCACGCGGGCGCGTCGATCCGCATCGAGCGCGTTGCGCCCGGTCCGAGGCTTGGGGAATTGCGCAATATCTCCATCGCGCGGGCGCGCGGCGAGTGGATCTGCCAGTGGGATGACGATGACCGCTATCATCCCGACCGCCTGCGGCTGCAATGGGAGCACGCTCAATCCCAACAGGCGGCCGTGAACTATCTGGTCGACCAGCTGCACTGGTTTCAGCCCGACAACGCTCTGTTCTGGGACGACTGGAGCGGCGAGCCCTATCCGATGAACGTTATCCAGGGGACGATCCTGGCGCGCCGCGACGTGATGCGGCCTTACCCGGACATCGCCCGGGGCGAGGATACGCTCCACACTCATGCGCTGTTTCGGGCCGAGGCCTCGAATGCGTTTCGGGTTTCGCGCCTGCGCGGCATGGGATGGTGCTATATCTATAGATACCACGGAAGCAATGTATGGCACGCCGCGCATCACCGCGCGATTTCCACGGCCAAGCACCTCGCTCAGGCCCGCCTCTTACCGCGCTTGGCCCTATTGCGGGACCGTCTGAACGACTATCACCCCCAGCTGCCCCCGATGCGGACGCATCTGGGGAGCGGGGCCGAACGGATCACGATCGGAGAGCCGATCGGCTGACCGGCTCGTCGGAGGGTGCGGCGCTCAGGCGGCTTTCTTCCTGCGCCGGACCTCGCGCGCCTCCTTGGCGTCGGCCGTCAGGTCAAGCGACGGCCCGGATTCGGACGTCCAGATCCCATAGTCGCCGGTTTCGCCGCCCAAAGTCGGACTAGCGGCCGCAATCGAGATGATATATTCGGTTCCGAACATCTGGGCCGGGACTTCCCCACCCGCCACTATGTCAAACAGTTGCCTCGCCATTTGATTCTCCGCTCGCCTTGTTGGATTTTGCGCCCAGTCGCCGTCTTTCACCGGCAAGCGCCGGCAAAATCTGTCCCAAACTGAGAAACCAATATTTGCCCGGCCCCGATTGCGTTCAGTCAACCGCCCCTCTTCCTGTTTGGCGGCCCCATTCAACTATCTTAAACCGCCATTCATTCTTGCCGCAACGGTGGTTGGGCCCCAACGCTTCCGATTCTGAACCCCGTTCACTTTAGTCAAAGGCAACTGACACGACAAGTGGCGAGAATGTCACAGGTGAGTTCAAAATCTATCGGGCAGAGGTTGCCTCCGCGTTTGGTTTCGACTGCAGCAACTCTAGGATCGTTTCTTTCCGCTGGGCGCAGTCGGCGCGCGAGGCGAGGGCGTTGCTGTCTCGCGGCCACGGGCCGATCGCGAGTGGGCGCGAACAGAAAGGCAACGCAATCCCTTGCGAAAATCAGAATTCCATGCTATGACTCTCCTTAATCCCCCACCGAAGCCGCCCCTTGCGGGCCGGCCCGCCTCGCGGAGAAAGGAGAGAAGATTTTTTTATTTTTTCCGCCGTAACCCGTTGAAAAGTCTCGATTCGTAAAAGCAAAAGAAAGCAAACGAAGCAATTTTATTTGCATCAGCTTTGCCGTGGCTTGGTTTTGCTTGCCGCTATTTGCGCGTCAGGCCGAGCCGCGAGGACGCGCGTTCTAGCGCGGCAGGACCGTCCCGCCCATCAGGGCCTCGTCGATGGCCGCCGCGCATTGGCGCCCTTCGCGGATCGCCCAGACCACCAGAGACTGTCCGCGCCGCATGTCGCCGCAGGCATAGACCTTGGCGCGCGAGGAGGCGTAGCGGGTGACGTCGGCGGCGACATTGCCGCGCTTGTCGAGCGTGACCCCGAGCTCCGCGAGTAGGCCGTCCTTGACCGGCGAGACGAAGCCCATCGCGAGCAGCACGAGGTCGGCCTTGAGCGTGAACTCCGATCCCTCGATCGGCTTCATCCGTTCGTCGAGGCGGCCGCACTTGAGGCCGGTGACGACGCCGTTCTCGCCCTCGAAGGCGATCGTCGTCACCGCGAAATCGCGTTCGGCGCCCTCCTCGTGGCTCGACGAGGTGCGCAGCTTCAACGGCCAGTTCGGCCAGGTGAGGAGCTTGTCCTCGGCCTTCGGCGGCATCGGCATGATCTCGAGCTGAGTGACCTTGAGTGCCCCCTGCCGAATGGACGTGCCGATGCAGTCGGAGCCGGTGTCGCCGCCGCCGATCACCACGACATGCTTGCCGTTGGCGAGAATCGGCTCGTTGGTCCCCACCGGCTCGCCGGACACGCGCCGGTTCTGCTGCGGCAGGAAGTCCATCGCAAAGTGAACGCCAGCCAGGTCGCGGCCCGGAGCCGGGAGGTCGCGGGAGGCCTCGGCTCCGCCGGCGAGCGCGATCGCGTCATGCGAGTCGAGCAGGCTCTCGGCGCTGATCGTGACGCCGACATGGGCGTCATAGTGGAACACGACCCCTTCGGCCGCCATCTGCTGGATGCGGCGGTCGACGTGGCGCTTCTCGAGCTTGAAATCGGGAATGCCGTAGCGCAGCAAGCCGCCCGCCTTGGCGTGCTTCTCGTAGACGTGGACGTCATGGCCTGCGCGGGCGAGCTGCTGGGCGCAGGCGAGACCCGCCGGCCCGGACCCGACGACGGCGATCTTCTTGCCCGTCCGGCGACCGGCAGGCTCCGGCTTGACCCATCCCTCTTTGAAAGCGCGGTCGATGATCGCGCATTCGATCGTCTTGATCGTGACCGGCGCGTCCTGGATGTTGAGGGTGCAGGAGGCTTCGCATGGCGCCGGGCAAATCCGGCCGGTGAACTCCGGAAAGTTGTTGGTCGAGAGCAGATTGCGCGCCGCCTCCCGCCAATCGCCGCGATAGGCGAGATCGTTCCAGTCCGGGATCTGGTTGTTGACCGGACAACCGATGTGACAATAGGGGATGCCGCAATTCATGCAGCGCGCCGCTTGATTGCGCGTCGCCTCTTCGCTCAACGGCAGCACAAACTCGCGATAGTGTCGGATTCGGTCTGAGGCCGGCGCGTAGCGCCGGTCCGCGCGATCGATCTCCAGAAACCCTGTCACCTTGCCCATGCTGCTACCCTTGAGCCGCGCCGCCGCGCTGCGATTCTGGCGGACGGGCTCCGATCCGCTTCAATAAGGCGCCGACCTCATCTTGCAAGAACTTTGCCGAGGGC
Organism: uncultured Alphaproteobacteria bacterium; assembly: GCA_963765375.1. GTDB lineage: Bacteria > Pseudomonadota > Alphaproteobacteria > Rhizobiales > Beijerinckiaceae > Roseiarcus. The sequence continues at coordinate 987,261 of CAVXVZ010000003.1, forward strand.
CCGGTCGGCCGGGGAATTCCCGCGGTTCGAACGGCCTTCGGCGAGGCTGGCTTTGGCCTTCCCTACTCTCCCGCGGCCAACATCGCCGGCGCGCTTTGCGCTGCGAGTTCAGCCAGCGCGCGCCGATATTCGACCGGCATGACCTTGCGGAACTTCGGTAGATAGGCGTCCCAGTCCTCAAGAATACGCCGCGCCCGGTCCGAGCCGGTGTAGCGGGCGTGGTTGGCGATCAGTTGATGCAGGCGCTCGGCGTCGAACCGGCTCATGTCGCGCATCACGTCGACGCGCCCGTGCCCTTGCAGGTCGCCGCCCGAGTGCAGATGGCGCAACATGACCTCTTCCTCGGCGGCCACCGGCTCGAGCTCGACCATCGACAGGTTGCATCGCTCGGCGAATGTTCCCGCTTCATCGAGCACGTAGGCGATGCCGCCCGACATGCCGGCGGCGAAATTACGTCCCGTCTCGCCGATGACCACGACGATCCCGCCGGTCATGTATTCGCAGCCGTGGTCGCCTGTCCCCTCAACGACCGCGATCGCGCCGGAATTGCGCACTCCGAAACGTTCGCCCGCCACGCCGCGGAAGTAGCATTCGCCGGCAATCGCGCCGTAGAGGACAGTATTGCCGACGATGATCGAGGCCTCCGGCGTCAGCTTCTTGGCCTCTCGCGGCGGGTAGACGACGATGCGCCCGCCCGACAGGCCCTTGCCGACATAATCATTGGCCTCACCCTCGAGTTCGAGGGTCACGCCCTTGGCAAGAAAGGCGCCGAAGCTCTGGCCCGCGGTGCCCTTGAGCTTGATGTGGATGGCCTCTTCGCGCAGGCCGGGATGTCCGTACCGGGTCGCGATGACGCCCGACAGCATCGCCCCGGTCGAACGATCCGAATTGCGGATCGAAAGGTCGAGGCGGACGTGCTTGCCGCGATCGATCGCGTCCCTGCAATTGGCGATCAGGCGGCGGTCAAGCACATCTTCGAGCCGGTGGTCCTGTGCGACGCTGTGGTGGATCGTGTCCTCCGGCCACGGCGTCGGCTTGAAGAATAGCTTCGAAAAGTCGAGGCCCCGCGCCTTGGCGTGTTCAATCAGCTTGTCCCGGTCCAACATTTGCCGCTGGCCGACCATTTCGTTGAACGTGCGGTAGCCGAGCTTGGCCATCAATGCGCGCACCTCTTCGGCGACGAAGAAGAAATAATTGATGACGTGCTCCGGCTTGCCAACGAAACGCTTGCGCAGGACCGGGTCCTGGGTGGCGACGCCGACTGGGCAGGTGTTCAGATGGCACTTGCGCATCATGATGCAGCCCGCGGCGATCAGCGGAGCGGTGGCGAAGCCGAATTCGTCGGCGCCGAGCAGAGCGCCGATAACGACGTCGCGGCCGGTTCGGACGCCGCCGTCGACCTGCACCGCGATGCGGGATCTCAGGCCGTTCATGACCAGCGTCTGATGCGTCTCGGCAAGACCGATCTCCCACGGGCTTCCGGCATGCTTGATCGACGTTAGCGGCGAAGCCCCGGTCCCGCCCTCAAAACCGGCGATCGTGACATGATCGGCCTTGCACTTCGCCACCCCCGCTGCGACCGTGCCAACCCCGACCTCGGAGACGAGCTTGACGGAAACTTGCGCCTGCGGATTGACATTTTTCAGGTCATAGACGAGCTGCTTCAAGTCTTCGATCGAATAGATGTCGTGATGCGGCGGGGGCGAGATGAGGCCCACGCCTTGGGTCGAGTGACGCACCTTGGCGATCACGGCGTCGACCTTGTGGCCGGGCAATTGTCCGCCTTCGCCGGGCTTCGCGCCCTGCGCCATCTTGATCTGCATCATGTCGGAGTTGACAAGATATTCCGCCGTCACGCCGAAGCGGCCCGAAGCGACCTGCTTGATCGCGCTACGCATCGAGTCGCCGTTGGGCAAACGCTTGTATCGGTCGGACTCCTCGCCGCCCTCGCCGGTGTTGGACTTGCCGCCGATCCGGTTCATCGCGATGGCGAGGGTGGTATGGGCCTCGCGGGAGATCGAACCGAACGACATTGCTCCGGTCGAGAAGCGCTTGACGATCGAAACGGCGGCCTCGACCTCCTCGAGCGGCACGGACGTTCGCCCGTCTTCCTCCGCCGTCTTGATGCGGAAGAGGCCGCGCACTGTCAATAATTGCGCGCTCTGCTCGTTGAGTAGCTTGGCGAATGCGTCGTAGCGTTCGCGGGCGTTGCCGCGAACGGCATGCTGGAGCAGCGAGACCGTCTCCGGCGTCCAATTATGCGTCTCGCCGCGCACCCGATACGCGTATTCGCCGCCGACTTCGAGCGACGTGCTCAAAACCGGCGAATCGCCGAACGCGTCTGTGTGCCGGCCCTGGGTCTCCTGCGCGATCTCGACGAGACCCGCCCCCTCGATCGAGGTCGCGGTGCCGAAGAAGAATTCGTCGATGAACGCGCGCGAGAGCCCGACGGCATCGAAAATCTGGGCGCCGCAGTAGGACTGGTAGGTCGAAATGCCCATCTTCGACATGACCTTGAGCAGGCCCTTATCGACCGACTTGATGAAGCGCTTGACCGCCTCATAGCCGCTGATCGGCTCCGGCAGGTCCTTTGCCATCGCCGTGAGCGTCTCGAACGACAGATACGGATTGATCGCTTCGGCGCCGTAACCGGCGAGACAGGCGAAATGATGAATCTCGCGCGCTTCGCCGGTTTCGACGACGAGGCCGACGGAGGTGCGAAGCCCTTTGCGGATAAGGTGATGATGTACCGCCGCGGTCGCGAGAAGAGCCGGAATTGGGATTCGATCCGCGCCGACCATCCGATCGGAAAGGACGATGATGTTGTAGCGGCCGTGGACCGCCGATTCCGCTCGTTCGCAAAGCCGGTGGAGCGCTTCGCTCATGCCGGCTGCGCCCTTCTTCACCGGATAGGTGATGTCGAGCGTTCGGGTGTCGAATGATTCCTCGAAGTGACCGATGCTGCGGATCTTCTCAAGGTCCTCGTTGGTCAGGATCGGCTGACGCACCTCGAGGCGCTTGCGCCGCGCCGCGCCGTCAAGATCGAACAGATTGGGCCGCGGCCCAATGAAGGAGACGAGGCTCATCACAAGCTCTTCGCGGATCGGATCGATCGGCGGGTTCGTCACCTGGGCGAAGTTTTGCTTGAAGTAGGTGTAGAGCAGCTTGGACTTCGACGACAGCGCCGATATCGGGGTGTCCGTGCCCATCGAGCCGACAGCTTCCTGGCCGGTCGTCGCCATCGGAGACAGCAGTATCGCCAGATCCTCTTGGGTGTAGCCAAACGCCTGCTGGCGGTCGAGCAGCGAAACGTCGGTGCGCAAGGCGCGCGGCTCGACCGGGTTCAGGTCCTCGAGCACGATCTGACCTTCGCGGAGCCAAGCGCTGTACGGCCGGGCGCGCGACAGCGTCTGCTTGATCTCCGTGTCTGACACGATGCGGTGCTGTTCGAGATCGACCAGCAGCATCTTTCCTGGCTGCAGGCGCCACTTTGCGATAATCGACTCCTCCGGCACGGGCAGCACGCCCATTTCAGACGCCAGCACGACGAGGTCGTCGTCGGTGACGAAATACCGGGCGGGCCTGAGGCCGTTGCGGTCGAGCGTCGCGCCAATCTGGCGTCCGTCGGTGAATGCGACCGCGGCCGGGCCGTCCCACGGCTCCATCAGCGCGGCGTGATATTCGTAGAAAGCGCGCCGTTCCTCGTCCATCAGCGGATTGCCGGTCCAGGCTTCCGGGATCAGCGTCATCATGGCGTGGCTGAGCGAGTAGCCGCCCTGAACCAGAAACTCGAGCGCGTTGTCAAAACACGCGGTGTCCGACTGACCCTCATAGGAGATCGGCCACAGCTTCGAGATATCGGCGCCGAACAACTCGGAATCGACGCTCGCCTGACGCGCGGCCATCCAGTTCACGTTGCCGCGCAGCGTGTTGATTTCGCCGTTGTGCGCGACCATGCGATAGGGGTGCGCCAGCCGCCACGACGGAAATGTGTTGGTCGCGAAGCGCTGATGGACCAGAGCCAGAGCCGTCTCATAGCGCGGGTCCAACAGGTCGCGGTAATAGGGCGCGAGTTGCCGGACCAGCACCATACCCTTGTAGACGATGGTGCGAGCCGACATCGAGACCGGGTAATATTCCAGGATCTCCCGGCTGCCGATGGCGTAGACGCGATTGGAGACGACCTTGCGGGCGACGAAGAGGCGACGTTCAAAATCGTCTTCGTTGGCGACGTCGGCGGGGCGCCCGACGAAGATTTGCTGCATCACCGGCTCGACCGCCTTCACGCGTTCGCCCAGGCCGGAATTGTCGACGGGCACGTCGCGCCACCCGAGCACGCTGAGGCCTTCGGCCGCGACGGCCTCCTCGACAATCTCGCGCGCCTGACAGCGGGCCGAGGCGTGGCGAGGCATGAAGAACTGGCCGATCGCGTAATGGCCCGGCTCCGGCAGGTCGAAGCCGAGCTTGGCGCATTCGGGGGCGAAGAACCGGTGGGGGATTTGGGTCAGGACGCCGCAGCCGTCGCCGAGCGAGGGATCCGCCCCCACCGCCCCGCGATGGTCGAGGTTGACCAGGATTTGCAGGCCCTTTTCGAGAATTTCGTGGGACTTACGATTCCGCATGTCGGCGACAAAACCGACGCCGCAGGAATCATGCTCCCTGGTGGGGTCGTAGAGGGCTTGGGCGGGCGGCATGAGCGGGTCCAGACCACTGCGGGGCGCCTGCGCTTCGCCGGCCTCGCCGAGCGTCGGTTGGGTTATGGCGTTCATCTCTCCGCTCCCAGTGCAGTCGCGGACCTCTGTGCGACCGTCATTCCAATATTTAAGGCGTATCCTGGACGAAGGCGGCTGCATGGCGCGCAGCTCGAAGGCATTACGCGTCGGATTTTTTTCGATCCGTCTTTGTCGTTCGATCCGACAACGCTCAAGCCCCGCTTTTCCGCCGGCGCCGAAGCCTTAGCCGCGTCGCCCAAAAAATGGTCAGCACAACTGTCCTATTAAGCGACCATGACAGAAATGGATCGTCGACACAAGCGGTCCGCGCGCAATTTTTTGTCGCGTCGGACAGGCCCGACCACATTGCCAGCCCCGCGCGAATTGACTCAAATTGCGTGGTCCAGTCCAATGGGAGCGAGCATGAATTTCGCCAGTGACAACGGGGCGGGCGTGGCGCCGGAGATTCTGGACGCAATCGTCGCCTCATCGCGCGTGAACGCGCCCGCCTATGGCGCGGACGACTACACCGCGAAGGCGCAAGCGCGCTTGTGCGACGTCTTCGAGACCGAGATCGCCGCCTTCCTGGTCGCAACGGGTACGGCGGCGAACGCTCTTGCGCTCTCGGCGTTGGCGAACCCTTGGGAGGCGGTGTTCTGTCACGAGGAAGCGCACATCCACGACGACGAATGCGGCGCGCCGGAGTTATTCACCGGCGGGGCCAAGCTGGTCGGGATAGCGGGCGAGGGCGGCAAGATCACTCCCCAAGGTCTGACGGAGACGCTGGAGCGATTTCCGCGCGGGCTCGTCAAGTCGTCGCAGCCGGGCGCCCTCTCGTTGTCGCAGGCGACGGAAGCGGGGACGGTCTATAGTGTCAGCGAAGTCTCGGAGCTCAGCTCGATGGCTCGCCGGAACGGGATTAGCGTTCATATGGACGGCGCCCGCTTCGCCAACGCGCTCGTTTCGGCGAAGGCGACGCCGGCCGACATGACCTGGCGGGCCGGGGTTGACATTCTCACGCTGGGAGCGACGAAAAACGGCGCGCTCGCTTGCGAGGCGGTCGTGTTTTTCGATTCCGCCCGGGCGGACAATTTCGCTTTTCAGCGCAAGCGCGGCGGCCAGACGCTGTCCAAGGGGCGCTTCCTCGGCGCGCAGATGGAGGCCTATCTCGCCGACGGACTATGGCTGCGTTTGGCTGAGCGCGCAAACAGTTCCGCTCGCCGGCTTGCCCATGCCCTCGCGTCGACGCCGGGCGTGCGGATCGCGTGGCCGACCGAGGCCAACGAGGTCTTCGTCGTTGCGCCGGACGCGATGGTTGAACGATGGCGCGCGGCCGGCGCCCGTCTTCACGAGTGGTCGACGCGATCGCTCGCGCTTGAGAACGCGCCGGGAGCGGGCGAGGCGCTGGTTAGGCTGGTGACGTCATTTGAAACCGCATCAAACGAAATTGATCGCCTCATCGGCGTTTGTGGCAACGTCCCTGTCTCGGCTTCCGCCGCCGTGCCGTAACCACGCCGCATTTCTTCGCACAGATCGGCCGCAGGGAAGCCCTGGAGCGACAAACGATGACAGTACGGATGAATGCAGCGCTGCGCCTGGCGGGTTCGGCGCTCGGCGCGCTCATCGCCTTCGCCTGCGTTCCCACTGCAATGGCCCAATGGGCGCCGGCCTGGCGGGCCGCCGCTTCGTACGGCGACATCGCCGGGCGGCTCGAGGCGCAAGGCTACGTGCTGATCGCGCCGCTCCAACGGCGCCCGGGGGTCTATCTCGCCGATGTCCGCGCAGGCCCGGCTGGCTATCAGCGCCTGGTGATCGACGACCGGAGCGGGGAGATCCTCGAACGCTTCATGTCTCCGCCTCGAAGCTTCGGTCCCCAATTCGTCGTGCGCTACCGCGAATTCGGGGAGCCCCCGCCGCCGGGCGCCGTCCAGTTGCCGCCGGACCCCGGGTTCTCGGATGCGCCGAACGGCGGCCCGGCGGCGAAATCCGCCTACAGCGGGCCGACGAGCGCGCGCATTCCGAGCGCGATCAGCCCGTTCGGTTCGCGGTCGGCGCCAGTCTCGACGAAGCCCAAGCCGAAGCCCGCGGCGACCGCCCGCAAGACTCCATCGCCGGCCGTCCCGCCAGTCATTGGACCCCCTCTGCCGCCCCCGGCTGCGCGCGAGGCGGCGAAACCGGAGGAATCGGCCCCGCTGGCGCCGAAGCCGAAAATCGAATCCCCTCCCGGGGAGTCTAAGAACGCCTCGACGACTGGCGCGCCCGCGGAGCCGGTGAAGATCGAGCCCCAACCTGACCCTCAAACGCAGTCTTCGTACGCGGCGCCGGATCCGACCATGAAGTCTACCACCCCCGCTTCATCCGTCGAAGCGAGCGACAAGTCGAAGACCAGCATCGTTCCGCCGGCGCTTTTCGAATAGATAAAAAGGGCGCCCGACCGGGCGCCCTCGCTTCGCGTTCCATCCGCAGACGCGCTCGCTTACGCGGCCTGCGCGGTCGTTGCCCTGACGGCTTCGATCGTCTTGCCGCCCTTGTTGATCGCGATCGTGCGCGGCTTCTGAGCCTCGGGAACCTCCCGCACCAGATCGATGTGGAGCAGACCATTCTCGCTGCTTGCGCCGGTCACGACGACATGGTCGGCAAGCTGGAACCTGCGCTCGAAGGCGCGCGCCGCGATGCCCTGATAGAGGACCTCGCGCTTGGCGTCGTCTTTCACGCCGGTCTCCTTCGACCCGCGCACGGTCAGCGTGTTGTCGCGCGTCTCGACCGTGAGCTCATGCTCGCCGAACCCGGCGACCGCGAGCGTGATGCGATAGGCGTTCTCGCTAGTCCGCTCGATGTTGTAAGGGGGATAGGTCGGAGCGCCCTGCTCGCCTCCCGCAACCTTGTCGAGCATCGAGAGCAGACGGTCGAAGCCGACGGTGGAACGATAGAACGGTGAAAGATCGTAATTCAGCATGATCACATCCTCTTCATTGAGCGATATGACGACCAACGCCCCATTGCTCGGCGGCGCCCGTCGTTGCGGGTCCGATGGATCCCGCACGCATGATTTTGGTCCCAACGGCCGAAATTCAAGAGCAAACGGTCGCCTTCGCCACAAAAAGTGCAAGCTCTGCGGCCAGACGAATGCGCGGACCAGCGATTCGCCGGGCCTTGGGTGGGGAAGCTGCAAGAGGGGGCGAAGCCTCCTGATTTCGAGGTCTCACACGCATGACGAAACCACTTTCAGTCGCGGCCGTCGCAGCCGCAGCCTTGTGTTTCACCGCCGCGGCCTTTGCCGGCGGCGGCCCGCAAACCGAAGATAAGGACGCGCCGCCAAAGCCCCTGCCGCCGCTGCAGAAGAACTTTCCGCTCGACCAGACGTGGTCGCTGCGAGAGCTAAACGGCAAGCCGGTGCCCTCCGGAGTGGACGTCAGCCTCAAGATCGACGGCACGCTGCGCGGCTCCGGCTACACCGGCTGCAATTCCTGGTCGGCGACGATGTATCCGGTCAAGGATCAGCATCTCGCCGTCGGTCCCTATGCTCTGACCAAGAAACAATGCGACAAGGACACCATGGCGTTGGAGGCGGGCTTCCTGACCGGGCTTCTCGGCAGCCCGGTATGGGACCTGGTCAACGGTGACCTTGTGATCAAGGGCCCGCGCGGATCGATGCGGCTCGCCCGCTCGCTCTGAGCGCGGCTCCAATTACATCGCCGGCGCCGCTGCCTCGCCGATTGTTGCTGGGGCGCCGTCGTGGGCTTCGAAATCGATCCGACGCTTGTGGAAGGCGCCGAGCGTGGAGCCGTGGCCGATCGAGACCAGCGTCGTGCCGGGCAGCGTCTGAGCGATCGCGCGATAGAGATCGGCCTCGCTCTTCTCGTCGAGGGACGCAGTCGATTCGTCGAGGAACAGCCAGTCCGGCTCGGCGAGCAGGGCGCGCGCGACCCCGAGCCGTTGCTGTTCGCCGCCGGAGAGCCGCATCTGCCAGTTGTCGCTGTCGTCGAGGCGGTCGGCGAGCGCGGGTAGGCCGACCTTGATCAGCGCGTCGCGCAGATGCGGGTCGGAGAAACTCGAGCTTGCCGCCGGATAGGCAAGCGCTTCGCGCAACGGTCCGATCGGGATATAGGGCCGCTGCGGCAGCAGCATGAGCTTGGCGTAGGCCGGCTGATGGATATCGCCCGAACCGAACGGCCACAAGCCCGCAATTGCGCGAAAGAGCGTCGACTTGCCGACCCCCGATGGGCCCATAACGAGCGTCGGCTCCTGCGGAACGAGGACGAGATCGGCGACACGCGCGAGTTTGCGGCCATCGGGTAGGGCCACCTCGACGTCGGGCAACGACAGATTCCCGTCAGCGGAGGGGGCGACGCCGATGCGCGGCGTCTTCGCGTCCGCGGCCTTAGCGCGATCAAAAGCATCGTCGAAGGATGTCAGGCGCTCGATGGTCGCCTTGAACGCGGCGAGGCCGGTGTAACGCTCGACGAAAAAGTTCATCGCGCTGTTGACGTTGCTGAAAGCGTCCGCCGCCTGGTTGAACCGCCCGAAGTCGACCTTTCCGAGGAAATAGAACGGCGCGACGACCACGTAAGGGATGATGGCGGAGATCTGAACGTAAAACTGCAGGAAGGTGTTGAGCAGGGTCCGCACCCGGATGATCCGCTGGATAGTGGTGAAGACGTCGCCGAACACGCGGTTGGCGCGATTGATCTCTCGTTCCTCGCCCTTCAACAGCGCGATTTGCTCACTGTATTCGCGAACCCGCGCGAGATCGAAGCGGAAGTTAGCTTCGACCGCCTGCTGGCGGAAGAAGAGCCCGGACAACGGATGGCCGATGAGCTGCATCACGCCGGTGGCGAAGCAGGCGTAGAGGATGGCGACCCAGAAAAGAAGGCCCGGAATCCTGAGTCCGAAAATCGACAAGTCCATCGTTCGTGAGATGCCCCACAGGATGATCGAGAAGGCGACGAGATTGGTCGCAGTGGTGATCGCGGCGATGGTGTAGTTGTAGATGCCGTCGTTGCGGTAGGCTCCGGCGGCGCCGGCGCCGCTGATGAATCCGCCGATGTCCTCCGAGATACGCTGGTCAGGATTGTCAGTGCCGGTGGTGTTCAGTGCCAGCTTGTAATGCATCGAGTTCATGAGCCAGCGCGAGGTGTAGGAAGCCGTCATCCAGCGCCGCCATTGCAGCACGAAGTTGAGCGAGACGTAGAACTCAAGCAGGAACACCAGAATTGAGATCGTCACCAGGGGGGTGAACACCCCGATCAGCTGATGCCAGAATGCGATGCGATGCGCTTCGTCCGGGACCTGAATGGCGTTGCCGAAATCCCGGTAGAAGAAGTTCAGGCGGACGCCGACCGCTACCTGGAACTGGTTGACGAGAATGAGAAAGAAGACGCAGATCCGCGCGTAGAGGCTCTGGCTCATGATGGTCTGCCCCAAGGGCCAAGGACGGACGGAAATGGGCGTCCGCGCGTCGAAGAACGGATCGGCGAGCGCCATGATCTTGCGCACCATGGGAAAATGCGAAACGCCGAAGATGACGACCATGAACAAAGCCGTCGCCAGCGGCAAGTAGCTCGGCAGTTGGTAGTCCTCGTAGCCGTGCGGCCAGTAGCCCAGCAACGTGATCAGGTCGGCGAGGCCGAACAGCACCGTCTCGGCCGTGAACAGATCCATGAGCAGAGTGAGGAAGGACGACATCTTCCAGCGCGGCAGCGACGCGACCGCCGCCAACGCCGAGGCGCCGCCGATCAGAAGCGTCATCTCGTCCTCTTCATATGCGCCGATGACGAGCGCGAGGACGGCGAAGGCGGCGAGGCTCGACATGCGCAACATGGGGCGGGGACCTTGAGCGGGGCGGAAAACGAGCAAGCGCCTAGCAGACGGGCTGGGGCTTTAGAAGGGCGGCGGCCGGCGGCGGGGATGAAATCTGGGCGATGTTTGGGTTAGCCCCAATCATCATATCATGCGTGTATTATGCTCGCTCCTCCAAGCCCAAATCCAAATCTTCCCAAATCCAGCCAAGCCTGGCCAAGGGGCAGCAAGGGAAGTTAAAGAAAAGGGCCTGGATTTCCTTGGATTCTCTTGGCCGAATTGGGCCTTTCAATGGGTTACAGCGACCCCCCCCCCAGGCCAAAAAATTCTTTGTCTGCTCCCTTCCTTGCCGTTGGCGCTCGGCGCAGCGGGAGCGCATCAATCAGCGACCGGGCAAAGGTATGAGAGCTTTGCAGAAGTCGGGCGGATTTGATTCACTGGTGTGGCTGCCGGAGAGGATGATTCGCTGATGTCTCGTCGTGATTTGTCTCAGCCTTCGTTCGTGGACGCGATGGTCAGCGGTTATGCGAGGGGTGGAGGGTTTCTGGATCGGATCGAGCAGGCGTTCGACTGGTCGGCGTTTGATGAGACGAGGGATCGGATTTTCCTGAACATCGCGCCGGCTTAAGGGCGGCCGTGCGGCGGGGTCGGGCAGCAGGCCGCGGGCTTGACTCGACGAGACAGTGATCGCGAGCGCCCGCCTTCACCCGCTGTTGGTCAACCTTGTGCTGCGTTCATTAGCCAGTCAGCAACCACCCTCGCATAGGCCGCTCATTTCCCTGCAGGTACGAGGGGTTGCGCAGAACAGTCCATCGATTCCGGGAGCGTCGCACGAGCAGCCGGCGTCGTCCCTCAAACTATCGGCGCAACCGCCCACGCACAGGCCGCTCATTTCCCTGCAGGTACGAGGGGTTGCGCAGAACAGTCCATCGATTCCGGGAGCGTCGCACGAGCAGCCAACGTTGTCTTCGGAAGTGTAAGTTCTCTCACGGCTCCCGGAAAGATCGGCGGCCAGAGCGACCGGGACGGCCATCGAAACGAAAGAGGCGAGGGCCAGGCTGAGTATGCTTCGTTTCATCTTTGAGCCCCTCTGCAGTAGTTTTTCGGAAGTGAACCACTTCGGAAAAGGGGAGTCCAGATACCACGCGGTCCGGCCGCAGTCTCAGACGCGCGGAGGCAGGTCGGCAAAGCGGCGGCGGCCGGCGATGAGTTTGCGCCGCGCGCCATCCCGGTTGCCGATGGCGCGGCGGAAGGCGGCTTGCAACCTACGACTATAAGGCGATCGGCATGGCCGAGCACAAGGGGCTCGCGAGCCCCAAAGCAGCATGCGAGGGGCTACGTCATTGCGAGGAGCGAGCGACGAACAATCCAGGGGAACGTTGGCGCCCGGTGTTCTCTGGACTGCTTCGCTTCGCTCGCAATGACGGGCGCGAGTGGGCTTGAATCAGATTGCGTCGCGAGCCTCACGCTTGGCCGGCGTCGGAGCCATAGCGGGCCTGGCGGGCGCGGATGAGGGTGATGGCAATCAACGCGAGCGCGATGACCGCGAAGGACACGCCTGTCGTCGCGGTGCCGAGAGCATAGATTTCCGGGGTCGTCACGGTCGTCGTCAGCGCCTGGAGCTCCATTGGGAGGGTGTTGTGCTCGCCCATCGCCTGGCTCGAGCGGGCGATCTCGTCCCATGACAGGGTGAAGCCGAACAGCCCGACGCCGATGACCGAGGGCAGGATGATCGGCAGGATCACGTAGCGCAACGTCTGCCACGGCGTCGCGCCGAGGTCGCGCGCCGCCTCTTCGTAGCGGGCGTCGAAGCGATTGAAGATCGCGAACATGACGAGGAGGCCGAACGGCAGCGTCCAGGTGAGATGGGCGCCGAGGCCGGAAGTGAAAGTTCCCATCGTCGTCTTGAGGTCGCCCGCCAGCCATTCGGGCCCGTGGTTCTTCAAGAAATCGTCGAGCAGGCGAAACTCGAGCGCGATCCCGAGGGAGGTAACGATCGAGGGCACGATGAGGCTCGCGACGGCGACGAAGAAGAGCAGGTCCGAGCCTTTGAACCGTTTGCGGAATGCAAGTCCCGCGCTGAGCGAGAGCAGGACGGTCAGGATCATCACCACTACGCCGAGCTTGAGCGAGCGCTCGAACGCGCCGCTGATGTCGACGATGCCGCCGCCATGCCACAGCCGTTCGAACCAATGGGTCGACACGCCGTTCAGCGGGAAGGTGAGGCCGCCGGTCGGACCCTGGAACGAGAGAATGAAGATGACGATCATCGGCCCGTAGAGAAACAACACGAACGCGGCGAAGAAGGCCGCGAGCCAGTAGAACGCCGGAGAGCGGCCCTCGCCCATTTCAGAGTTCCTTGCGCACGTCGACGATGCGGTTGAGGCCGACGATGATGAGCAGCGTGACGGCCAGGAGAATGACCGCGTTCGCAGCGGCAGGCGGGAACTGGAGCGCGTTCAGCCGGGTCTCGACCACTTTGCCGGCGGAGGCGATCTGTTCGCCGCCCATCACGTCGAAGGTGATGAAGTCTCCCATCACGATGGTGACGACGAAGATCGAACCGATGACAATGCCGGGCTTGCAGAGCGGAATGATCAGATTCCACAGAGTCTGCCAAGCGGAGGCGCCGGAATCGTAGGCTGCCTCGACGAGGCGGCGATCGATGCGCATCATCGAGTTGAAGATCGGCACCACCATGAAGAAGGTGAACAGGTGAGTGAAGGCAAGACCGACCGAGAATGGCGAATAGAGCAGCCATTCGACCGGCTTGTCGACGAGATGGGCGCGCTCGAGCGCGAGGTTCACGAGTTCGTTGCGCCCGAGCAGCGGAATCCATGAGATCATGCGGATCACGTTCGAGGTCCAGAACGGAATCGTGCAGACGAGAAAGAGCACCATCTGCATGGTCACGGTGCGGACGTGAAAGGCGAGGAAATAGGCGATGGTGAAGCCAATGACGAGCGTCGACAGCCACACGATGAAGCAGAATTTCGCCGTCGAGACATAGGTCTTCAGGATCGTGCAAAGATCCGGCAATTGCGTGAGGCAGCCCTCGAAGGTTTCGGTATAGCTGCGCGTCGTGAAAGACGGCAGCATCTCGTAATCGTTGTAGTCCCAGAAACTGACGATGACGACGAGGATGAGAGGGGCGACGAAAAAGAACAGGAACACCAGGCCGAACGGCATGGCCTGAATCCATCCGGGCACGCCGACCCGGTCGATGCCGGTCCTGGCCGCGCCCGCATTCGCGGGCGCGGTCTTTGCCGCTGTCATATTGGCCGCTGCTATGGTCATCGGAAGGCCGGCGTTTGAAGATAGACAAGAGCGCCGCCGGTCGTGTCATCCCCGCGAAAGCGGGCATCCAGCGCAACAGCGCCGGCGCCCTGGACCCCCGCTTTCGCGGGGATGACACGAACGGTCAGCGCGCGTGCTCGATCACGAGGCGATGAACTCATTCCATTTGCGGACCATGTAGTCGTTCTCGTCCATGACCGCGTTCCAGCAGGCGACGTTGCCCATGCGGTCGTCGTAGGAGCCGCCATCGCGCACTGCGCCGGCCTTTTCGAGCAACGAACCGTCGGGTCCTTTGATGTCCTGTTCGGCCGGCTTGCCTTCCATCCAATAGGCCCATTCGTAGGGCTGCATATTGGCTTTGGCGGTGGAGAGAACCGCTGAATAGTAGCCCTGCCGGTTGAGATAGGCGCCCGCCCATCCCGACAGGTACCAGTTGACGAACTCGTAGACCATGTCGGCCTGCTTCGGCGTCACGCCCTTGGACATGCAGAAGCCCGACGCCCAGGAGCGGTAGCCTTCTTTCAGCGGCTGGAAGATGCAGGGGATGCCCTTGGTCCGCACAGCCGTCACCGCCGGCGACCACATCGACTGGATGACCGTCTCGCCCGACGCCATCAGGTTGACGCTCTCGTTGAAATCCTTCCAGAAGGCGCGGAACTGGCCCGCTTTCTTGGCCTCGGTGAGGACGCCCATGGTCACGTCGATCTCGGGCTTCGTCATGTTGCCCTTGTCGGGATATTTGTACTTGCCGAGCGATTCGACGACCATCGCGGCGTCCATGATCCCGATCGAGGGGATGTTGAGAATCGCCGCCTTGCCCTTGAATTCGGGGTTGAGCAATTCGGACCAGTGTTCGATCGGCCGCTTGATGAGATCGGGGCGAATGCCGAGCGTGTCGGCGTTGTAGACGGTCGGGATCAGCGTGACCCATTCCGTTGGCGTCGGCGAGAATTTGGTCGAGTGCTCGCCTTCGAGGAACATCACCTTCTTGGGCGCGGTGCCCTGGTCGCCGATCACCTTGCCGTTCGGCAGCTGGCCCTTGGTGAAGACGGGCGTGATGTTGTCGAATTCCTTGATCTTCTTGGCGTCCATCGGCAGGATATTGCCCGACGGAACCAACTTTTTGAGGCTGAAATATTCGGTGTCCAGGACGTCGAAGGAATTCGGCTGGGTAATGACCCGCTTGGTCACGTCGTCGGTGGTGGCGACGATGTTCTGAATGGTGATGCCGGTCTCTTCCTTCACCTTCTTGGTGATGTCGTCCGACTGATTGACCGCGGTGCCGAGATAGCGCAGCACCTTCTCTTCCTGCGACCAGACGTAGGGGAAGCCGGTGATCGCTCCCGAACCGGCCGCGGCGCCGGCGAGGCCGGCGGCTCCCTTGAGTAGGGCTCGGCGGCTCACGCCCTCCGCCGTCTTCACATGTTTCATCGACATCGCTTTCTCCTCCTGGTTTTTCCGCAGCTTCACGGCGCTGGGGCAAGCGCGTGCACGTCCTTGTCAGCCCAGAGAACATTGACATTGTCGCCGACGGCCAGCGGCTCGCCGGCGAAGTTTTCGTCGCTGATGAGGGCGGTGAGCTCGGAATGGCCGGGATGATCAAGCGCGACCTGATAGTGGGCGCCCTGATATTCGATGGCGCGCACCGCGGCGACGAGCCGGGCGTCATTGGTGCCCGCGCCGATCAAACTGCGGCGCAGCGTGATCCTGTCGGCCCGCACCGCGACCGGACCCAGCGGGGTTTCGATCACGTTATGACCGCCAAGAAATCGGGCGATGAACTCAGTCGCCGGCTTTTCAAACAGCGCCCGGGGAGTCGCAATCTGCTCGATGCGCCCTTTGTTCATCACCACGACCTGATCGGCGAGCGCCAACGCCTCGTCCTGGCCGTGCGTGACATGGATGAAGGGAATGTTGAGCTGTTTCTGGAACCGGCGAAGCTCGGCCCGCATCCTGACTCTCAAGAACGGGTCGAGCGCCGACAGCGGCTCGTCCAACAGCAGAATCTGTGGGTTGGTGACCAGCGCCCTTGCGAGCGCGACCCGCTGCTGCTGGCCGCCCGACAGTTGCGCCGGAACGCGCTCCGCGTATTGGGTCATGGCGACGAGATCGAGGAACTCCATCGCCTTCTTCCGCCGCGTCGCTTTATCGACGCTCTTCATCTTGAGCGAGAAGGCGACATTGTCGACGCAGGAGAGATGGGGAAAGAGCGCATAGCTCTGGAACATCATCGCGGTGCCGCGCTTGGCCGGCGGCAATTCGGTGACGTTGATCGCGCCGATGAGGATGTCGCCCTCGGTCGCGCTCTCATGGCCGGCGATCATCCTTAGCGTCGATGTCTTGCCGCAGCCAGACGGTCCCAGCAGGCAGCAATAGGCGCCCGCCGCAACCTTCAGATCGATCGAATCGACCGCGGTCGCGGCGCCATAGCGCTTGGTGAGGTGAACAAGTTCGAGGTCGGCAGGCTCCAACACCACCTCACGACTGATTGACCGTCTGCGAAGATCCGGTTTGCAACGCTCGTGCCAGCGGCGGCGCTGGCGAGGGCGCAGAGCAAACAACTGTTTCGGGCGATTTCCGCGGGCCCAGCGAGGACGGATCGAAGCCGAAGCCCCTAAATTGGGCGCCGCTGTCTAGAATTGCGGCGCCGCGGCGACATCAGTCGCCGCCGAGCGGATTGGTCGGCGCTTTCGGGAGATTAAGGTCCGCCCATTGATCGCTGCGTATGGCGTCGCCGACCTTGAATTTGAGGTGAGCGACGTCGCGCTGGTTGGTCGACAACTGGCATTCCAAGCCGACTTTGTACCACTGGTCGCTGCTGTTAAAAGCCGCGCCGCGAGCGATGACGGCGTGGTTGCAACGCGCTTTATGGGCGATTCTGCAGCTCTTGAGAACATCGGCGGGCCCTTGACGAGCGCGCGCAATCTCCTTATCTGACCGCCGTTAGCAGTCGCCTGTAGTGAGTGCTAATGCATTGTCCGCGCCCCGAGCGGGCGAATTCGAAAGAGGAAACATTCATGAAATTCCGTCCCCTGCATGACCGCGTCGTCGTCCGCCGCCTCGAAGGCGAGGAGAAGACGAAGGGCGGCATCATCATTCCGGACACCGCCAAGGAGAAGCCGCAGGAAGGCGAAATCATCGCCGTCGGCCCGGGCGCCCGCGACGAAAGCGGCAAGCTCGTTCCGCTCGACGTCAAGGCCGGCGACAAGGTGTTGTTCGGCAAATGGAGCGGCACTGAGGTCAAGATCGCCGGCGAAGAGCTCCTCATCATGAAGGAATCGGACATCATGGGCGTGATTGAAGGCTCCGTTGCCTCGAAGAAAGCCGCCTAAGTCAAAATCGTCTCCACGAATCGTCAAGGACTGAAATCAATGGCTGCCAAGGACGTACGCTTTTCCTCCGACGCGCGCGACAAGATGCTGCGCGGCGTCGACATTCTCGCCAACGCCGTCAAGGTGACGCTGGGCCCCAAGGGCCGCAACGTTATTCTCGACAAGTCGTTCGGCGCGCCTCGCATCACCAAGGACGGCGTTACCGTCGCCAAGGAGATCGAGCTCGACGATAAATTCGAGAACATGGGCGCCCAGATGGTGCGCGAAGTGGCCTCGAAGACCAACGACACCGCCGGCGACGGCACCACCACCGCCACCGTTCTGGCCCAGGCGATCGTGCGCGAAGGCGCGAAGCTCGTCGCCGCCGGCATGAACCCGATGGATCTTAAGCGCGGCGTCGATCACGCGGTCGCGGAAGCGGTCAAGGACATCGCCAAGCGCTCGAAGAAGATCAAGGAATCGTCTGAAGTCGCCCAGGTCGGCTCGATCGCCGCCAACGGCGACAAGTCGATCGGCAAGATGATCGCCGACGCGATGCAGAAGGTCGGCAACGAGGGCGTGATTACGGTCGAGGAGGCCAAGAGCCTCGAGACCGAGCTCGACGTGGTCGAGGGCATGCAGTTCGACCGCGGCTATCTCTCGCCCTATTTCATCACCAACGCCGAGAAGATGCTGGCCGAGCTCGAGGACGCCTATATCCTCATCCACGAGAAGAAGCTCTCCTCGCTGCAGCCGATGCTCCCCGTGCTCGAGGCGGTGGTGCAGACCGGCAAGCCGCTGGTCATCATCGCCGAGGACATCGAGGGCGAGGCCTTGGCGACGCTGGTCGTCAACAAGCTGCGCGGCGGCCTGAAGGTCGCGGCGGTCAAGGCGCCGGGCTTTGGCGATCGCCGCAAGGCGATGCTCGAGGACATCGCGATCCTGACTGGCGGCACGATGATCGCCGAGGACCTCGGCATCAAGCTCGAGAACGTCACCCTTCAGATGCTCGGCAAGTCGAAGCGGGTCAGGATCGAGAAGGAGAACACCACGATCATCAACGGCGCGGGCTCGAAGAAGGACATCGAGGGCCGGATCGGCCAGATCAAGGCGCAGATCGAGGAGACGACGTCCGACTACGACAAGGAAAAGCTGCAGGAGCGGCTGGCCAAGCTCGCCGGCGGCGTCGCGGTGATCCGGGTCGGCGGCGCGACCGAGGTCGAGGTGAAGGAGAAGAAGGATCGCGTCGACGACGCGCTCAACGCCACCCGCGCGGCGGTCGAGGAAGGCATCGTCGCCGGCGGTGGCGTGGCGCTTCTGCGCGCCAAGGCCGCGGTCTCCAAGCTCAAGAGCGAGAACGCCGACGAGCAGGCCGGCATCAGCATCGTGCTCAAGGCGCTCGAATCGCCGATCCGCCAGATCGCGGAGAACGCGGGCGCCGAAGGGTCGATCGTGGTCGGCAAGGTCAGCGAGCACAAGTCGCAGACCTGGGGCTTCAACGCCCAGACCGACGAATATGTCGACATGATCGAGGCCGGCATCGTCGATCCGGCCAAGGTCGTGCGCACCGCGCTCCAGGACGCCGCCTCCGTCGCAGGCCTCCTCATCACCACCGAGGCGATGGTCGCCGAAATGCCGAAGGACAAGCCCGCCCCGGCGATGCCGGGCGGCGGCGGGATGGGCGGCATGGACTTCTGAGGTCCATCACTCGACAAGAGACGGAACGGGCGGCTTCGGGCGCCCCTTTTGTTTTGGCGCCCGCGGCTGATCGATAGCGTCGCGTTCTTGCGTCGAGGCACGCCAGGCGTGCCTGGACGGACCACCAAATCGCCTTGAAATTGGACGAACTTTGTCTGCGAGGGCGGAGATCCCCACGCGATTGATAAGATACCCGAGCCAATACTATCCCGCCAAGGACCGCGACACACTCGCAATCGCGGCGCTTCTATCGGCGCTTTTACACTTAGGACAGCCGGATCAATAACCGAATCGGCAGGCCTCCAAAAAACCCACGATTAGCGCGCCCGCTGTTCGGAATTGTAGCAGTTATTGACGTGGGTGTCCTTAGCGTTGTTGAAGTGTCTAATCGTCCATTTGCAGGCGCCGGCCGCCAACCCGCCGCTGCGGGAAACGGAGATCGCTCTCGTTTCTCCCTCAGCGATCGAGGAGGTTGAGCCGCTTAGCAGCTCCGGCCGGCGCCTCCCCGACGCCTGCCAGCGCGCCGCAAATCCAAGTTCGCTTGCCTCCTGCCGACGAGCGGCGCGAACCGCGCAGCGACGCGTGGACTCAATCTCGCGTCATCCTGTCGTCGCAGGCATTGGCCGAACCGCGCAACTGGAAGGCCGCAGAGTCGCTCAAGCGTCTCGAGCCGCAAACGCGCCTGCAGCAATTGTGCGATTTCGAGGCGATCCTCCAGATCAATCGGCAATATGATCAATACGCCGCCGATTTCGTCATTGCTTATGCAACCGAAGCGACGGTTCGAAAAGGCGAGTGGAATCGAAAGCGCCCCGGCCGCGATCAAGGCGTGGGCCTCGGGCCTCCGCGAAGGGCTCGGGCGAGCGCAAGACCCGTGCTCGTCGTCGAAAAAAGGCCTTGCTGCCGCATCTGTTCGAAAGACTTGCATTGTTTCCTTTTCCAGAGGAGGCCCGAATCCCGTGCCGAGCAGGAGCCGGGATGCTCTAGGAGGCAGGGCGCTAAACCCCGCGCTTGCGCGGGGGCGGTGGAACCATCCGGTCGCCCTGTGCGTTGTTCCTCCGAGAATTTCGTGCCGGCGGCACTGGCTTTTCGGCGTCGTGCAAGGCAGTCCTATCGTATTCGTATCGAGAGCAGACGATGTTAAACTTCATTTTAGTTGGATGTGCAGCCTTTCTTACGTACGTCGCACTGTCGACTCGCTTAGGCGCACAAAAGCGTGACCGATTCGGATCTTGTGAATCCGCCATACCGCTCCATGTATTGGTGACACGGGGGCGTCTCCGCGGCGCAGCGCGCCGCAAACCAGAAGGGACTCTGCCATGACCAACGGCGCTCTTCGAACCTCGACCATCGCGCTCGGCGCGGCCGTTTTCGCGATGTTATCGACACTTCCGGCCGCAGACGCTGCGACCGCCGTTCATCACTATGGACATGCTGCGCACGCACGTGTCGCGCACGGCCACGTGTACGGGCACGTCGCGCGTGCTCGGGTGGGACATCGCCACTACGCCTGGCGAAACGGACGGCGCTACGCCTACGGCTCCGGCTATGACCCCGGCGCGGCCGTCGCAGCCGGAGTGATCGGCGGCGTTCTTGGCGGACTGGCCGGCGGCTATCCGTATTCGTGCGACTACTACAATTACGGGCCATACGACTCGTGCGGGTACTATGGAGCTGGCGACGGCTACTCGCCCGATTACGGTTACGGATACGGATACGGCCCGTACTACGGAGGTTATGGCGGCTACGGCGGTTATGGCGGTTATGGCCACGGTCGAGTGTTCGGCGGTCATTTCAACGGTGGAGCCGCCCACCTTGCCGGCGGCAACTTCGGCCACATGGGCGGGTTCGGCGGGGCCGGCGGCTTCGGCGGCCACTTCGGCGGCTTTGGCGGCGGCCACATGGGTGGTTTCGGCGGCGGCCACATGGGTGGTTTCGGCGGCGGCCACATGGGTGGTTTCGGGGGCGGCCACTTCGGCGGCGGCGCGCACATGCACTAGTTTTACTGTGTCATAAACATTTGAGGTGATGGTTTCGATTCACGCCTGATTCGGAGGGGCTGGTGGATCGAAGCGCAGAGGGAGCTGGGAACGAATCTCGGTTAGCGTCTTATTTGGAGCACTTGGCGTCGAGCTTGGGGCACGCGGATCGGCGCGCGCCATTTGGCTCCTACTGCAAAGGGCTTATCCTTCCCGGCGAGCGCAAGAGCGTCGAGCCGATTGCAGCCCGCGTCGAGCCCAGCCGGGTTCAAGGCGCGCATCAATCGCTGCACCATTTTGTCGCGAACGCCGATTGGTCGCAGGAGGCCCTGCTGCGGCAGGTTCGAACCTTTGTTCTGCCTGCGATCGAAAAGAGCGGCGGAGTAAGAGCTTGGATCGTCGACGACACGGGATTCCCGAAGAAGGGCGTTCATTCCGTTGGCGTCGCCCGGCAGTATTGCGGGCAACTCGGCAAGCAGGACAATTGTCAGATTGCGGTGTCGTTGTCGGTCGCCAACGAGCACGCGAGCCTGCCGATCGCCTTTCGGCTCTATCTTCCCGAGGATTGGGCGGCCGATCCAGTTCGCCGGGCCAGAGCCGGCGTGCCCGAGGACGTCGTCTTCAAGACCAAACCGCAAATTGCGCTCGACCAGATCCGCGCCGCGCGCGCCGAGGGCGTGCCGGAAGGGGTGGTGTTGGCGGACGCCGGTTACGGGATCAACACGGCGTTCCGAGCGGCGCTGACGCGCATGGGCCTGACTTATGTCGTCGGCGTTCAGTCGTCGGTCCGGCTTTGGCCGCCGGGAGCGGGTCCGCTCCCGCCCAAGGCATGGACCGGGCAAGGTCGACCCCCGACGCTGATGCGGCGCGACGCGCAGAATCAGCCTCAGTCGGCCAAGCAACTCGCCAAGTCGCTGCCGGCTGACGCCTGGCGGGACGTCGCATGGCGCGAAGGCGTCGACAAAACGCTTCGTTCCCGCTTCGCCGCCGTGCGGGTTAGGCCCGCGCATCGCGACTACTGGCGTTCGCACCCCTATGCGGAAGAGTGGCTGCTCGTCGAATGGCCGCAGGACGAAAGCGCGCCGACCAAATACTGGCTCTCGACCCTGGCTGCGGATACAGCCCTCGCGAGGCTCGTGGAAACTGCCAAACTGCGCTGGCGGATCGAGCGCGACTATCAGGAACTCAAGCAGGAACTGGGCCTCGATCACTATGAAGGTCGAGGCTGGCGAGGCTTTCACCATCACATGGCGCTCTGCGTCGCAGCATACGGATTCCTGGTCTCCGAACGGAGTCTGATTCCCCCCTCAGACGACAAAACCCTCGTCATCAAAACGTCTGACCTATCCAACGGTTTTCGACCCCGCGGATCCCCCGATCCGAGCAGAACGCCACGTCAAATCGTCCATCACAAGCATCCGCATTAGGTTGGCCCGAAGTATCGCCCGGCGACTGCCCCGATGCCCCTGTTGCCAAAGAGCCAACTTGTGACACAGTAAGACTAGCCGGCTGCTGAACAAGTCACCGGGTGTGCGCAAGACGGTGGGCAGGCGTGGAATTTTCAGGGTGGAAGGGGTTCAGCCTGAGGAGATGGCCTCGGTATGGAATCATTTCCGCCTCCTTTTCACGCGGCTGGGCGCACGTCGCCCCTCGGGGCCAGAAGCTTGGGCAGGCGAACAAGGTTGTAGGCGGCGAGAGCGAAGACGAAGACGGCGCGCACTTTGGCGAGGCCGCGCCCCTTCACTTGCGTGAGCCCGCCTACCGTTTTGCTCCAGCCGAAGCTTTCCTCGATCCGCTTGCGCAGCCGTTGGCTGATCGCATAGCCGAGGCTCGCCGCGACGTCGTCCGGGACGGCGGTCTTGCGCACCTTGCCAATCTTGCTGACTGTCCCTTTGATCGCCACGTGCGGCTCGATCCCGCGCCCCTTCAGCCCCTCGACGAAGGCCTCGGCGTCGTAGTTCTTGTCGGCGCCGAGGGTCGCACCCTCGGGCAACCGCTCGCTCAAACGCGCCGCGGCCTCGCGTTCCGCGGTTCCCGTCGCCAAGGTCGCCTCCGCCGCCACAACGAGCCCGTTGCGGTTCTCCATCAAGGCGTGACCGAGATAGGAAAGGCGGCTCTCCTGTCCATCGCCTTTGCGGTAAAGCCGCGCGTCCGAGTCGGTCGTCGAGGCGTGCGTCGCGTTCGACCGCTTTGTCTTGCGGAAGTCGGCCTCGCCGTTGCGACCCGGCGACGGCGGCTCGCCCGAGCCGTCCTTCGGCCGAAAGCTCTTCATCGACGCCCAGGCCTTCAACAGCGTTCCGTCGACCGAGAAATGCTCCGCGCTCAAAAGCCCCTTCACCTCCGGCAGGCCGAGAAGCGAAGACAAAAACCCTTGCCCGACCTCGTGTGTGAGCAAGCGGTCGCGGTTCTTGGAGAAGGTCGACGCGTCGAACGCCTCTCTCGTCGATCGACAGTCCGACGAACCAGCGAAACAAAAGGTCGAACTCGATCCGCTCGACCAACTGCCGCTCCGACCGGATCGAATAGAGAAGCTGCAGAAGCGTGGCCCGCAGCAACCGCTCCGGCGGAATGGACGGACGTCCGCAGGCCTCGTAAAGCGCCGAAAACGCTCCGTCCAGATCAGACAGCGCCGCGTGGGTCAGCCGTCGCATCGCCCGCAAAGGATGCTTCGTCGGAATCCGCGTCTCGATGTCGACATACGAGAACAACGCCGCCCGCGTCCGATCCTCGCCTCGCATCGATCCCTCGCGATTCGCCTCGACAACCCAACGAATCATGCCAAAAGACCAAACACCAGCGACTTCTTCGGCGACTTTTTCAGCAGCCGGCTAGAGTCAAACAAAGGGTAGGTCTGTCGACCGGAATCGAACCCGTCAACAAAACACGAAAACAGGAGAGGCACACATGCTTGAGCGTCTGGGAGTGTTCGCGGGTGAACCGCTCCGGCTTTGCCGGAGGCTCCAAACCTTGAGAAGGTGGAGCGATGGCAAGCAAGACAACGAACCGGTTTTCGCCTGAGGTGCGCACGCGCGCCGTTCGGCTGGTTTTCGAGCATGAGAAGGATCATTCCTCGCGGTGGGCGGCGGTGACTTCGATTGCCGCCAAGATCGGCTGCACGGCGCAGTCGCTCAATGAGTGGGTCAAGAAGGCGGAGATCGCCAGCGGGGTGCGTGGCGGCGTTCCGGCGGAAATCGCCGAACGTCTGAAGGCGCTCGAGCGTGAGAACCGGGAGCTCCGCCAGGCGAATGAGATCCTTCGCAAGGCGTCGGCATATTTTGCCCAGGCGGAGCTCGACCGCCCGTTCAAGCCATGATCGCCTTCATCGACGATCATCGTCAGGCTTAGGGGGTCGAGCCGATCTGCAAGGTCCTGCCGATCGCCCCGTCGACCTATCATGTCCACGTCGCCAGGCGCGCCGATCCCTCCCGGCTGCCTGGCAGGATCCGCCGCGATGCGGATCTGAAGGTCGAGATCCGGCGCGTATTCGAGGAGAACTTCCGCGTCTATGGCGTTCGCAAGATCTGGCGTCAGTTGCGGCGGGAGGGCTTCAGCGCCGCGCGCTGCACGGTCGCCCGGTTGATGCGGGACATGGGCCTTCAAGCGGCGATCCGGGGCAGACCTTTGCCGACAACGATCAGCGACAAGGCGGCCGCCTGTCCGCTGGATCCCGTGAACCGACAGTTCCACGCTTCCGCGCCGGACCGTCTGTGGCTGGCCGATTTTACCTATGTCGCGACCTGGGCCGGCTTCGTCTATGTCGTCTTCGTCATCGACGCCTATGCGCGCCGGATCGTCGGCTGGCGAGCCAGCCGAACAGCGCACGCAGACTTCGTCCTGGACGCCCTCGAACAGGCGCTCCACGACCGAAGGCCTGCCAGCCGAGGCGGCCTCGTTCATCACAGCGATCGCGGCGCCCAATATGTTTCGATCAAGTACACCGAGCGCCTCGCCGAAGCCGGGATCGAGCCTTCCGTCGGCAGCGTCGGCAACTCTTACGACAACGCCCTCGCCGAAATCATCAATGGCCTCTACAAGGCCGAGGTCATCCATCGACGCGGACCGTGGCGCAACTTCGAGGCCGTCGAGTTCGCAACCCTCGAGTGGGCGGACTGGTTCAACAATCGCCGACTTCTGGAGCCCATCGGCTTCATCCCGCCGGCCGAAGCCGAGGAACGCTACTTCGCCATGCTGAACGATAAAGCCATGGCCGCGTGACTCAAACGAAATGGCCTCCGGCAAAGCCGAAGCGGTTCAACTTCCTATCACCAGCGATCTCTACGAAACTCCTGTCCAAGAAGCCGTTAACCGTTTGCTTGTTGTGGGTTGCAATTATACCTGCACGGGACTTGGTTAGAACGGGGATGGTGCCCGTTTTCCGAGCCCTGCGGATAGCCTCCGGGATGCGGTTCCAAACCCGATCCGGCCGAAATCTTGAGCGGTGCGGACGGCAGGTTTGGGCACGACACCTGCCTTCCAGCATCGTCCGGCAACGACAGAGGTCCGCCCGAAGCAGGCGTTGACCGAAGCCCCAACAGAACGTTGCGATGGGCGGACTCTTGCCTATCGTTGGCGATCATTGGAGGGCAGGAGTCCGCGCGGATCAGACGCTCCCATCCTTGCTCCGATCCCGTGGGCGATTGCTGAGCGACGATTGGGATCGGGCGGGACTGCGGAAATCACGCCGCGACAACCGTTCATGACGGCTCGAACGCGTCCGGGCGCTATGCAATCCGGTTGAGAAAATCGGCAATACCGGTCAACTTGGCCCTGGCTAGGCGGCATCCGGCGAATGTCGGATTGAAGGAGAAGATTCATAGCTGGAAATTTTATTTGGCGACTCATGAGATTTCTCGAGGATGGAGCGAACATGACCTCGTCCTCGCCGTGAACGATGGGACTGCAGGCTCGAAGGAGACACGGACATGGTCAATTCCCGGGGCCGTTTTGTCTGGTACGAGCTGATGACGACCGACATGGAAAGCGCCAGGGCCTTCTACGCCAATGTCGTGGGCTGGGGCGCGCGGGGCGCCTCGATGCCCGGTCCGCCCTATAGCCTGTTTACCATTGGAGAGTCCCCGGTCGCCGGGCTGATGAAACTGCCGGAGGACGCGACGAGAACGGGCGTGACGCCGCACTGGATCGGATATGTCGGAGTCGACGACGTGGACGCTGCCGTCGACCGGACCAAGCAGCTTGGCGGAGCGCTGTATGTCCCACCTACTGACGTCCCCGGCGTCAGCCGCTTTTCCATCGTCGCCGACCCGCAAATGGCGACGCTTGCGTTGGTCAAGGGTCTGAAATCCGGCCAGGCGCAGTCCGTCGAACTGGGCGCACCGGGGCGCGTGGGCTGGCATGAGTTGCTTGCCGCCGACTCGGAGAAGGCGTTCGCTTTCTACGGCGAGCTATTCGGCTGGCAAAAAGCCGACAGCCATATCGGCGTGATGGGCACATATCAGGCGTTCTCCGCCGGAGGGGAGATGATCGGCGGCATGTTCACCAAGCCTGCGACATTGCCGCTTCCCTTCTGGCTTTACTATTTCAACGTCGATGACGTTCAGGCGGCGGCGAATCGCGTGGAAGCTGGCGGCGGCCAAATTCTGTATGGACCGACTGCAGTGCCCGGCGGCGCCCTGATCGTCCATTGCAGGGACCCTCAAGGCGCCGTATTCGCGCTCCTGCAGAAGCGCAGCCGCGACGCTATTGGATATGTTTATTTCGAGCGCGTCACGTCCAGCGACCCCGCCGAGGCGGCGAACCGTCGACGGTCTTGATAAACGCGGGAACCAAAGATTATTCGCTATCGCCCCGGCGACTTTGGCCGCGCCGTCGCCATCTTCGCCGCCGCGGCCCGGCCCATGCCGAGGCCCTGCGATTGTCGCTCGGAAGCTTCCGATTTCGCGCCGCGACCGATCGCAAATTGACCGACTGCTCCCTCGACATGGAATTCGATTCCCGTCATCTTTTCGAACAGATCGATATTCGCGATCCCGATCGCACATCCGCCGAGCCCCAGGTCGGTCGCCATCAAATAGAGGGTTTGGGTTACGACACCGACGTCCTTCAGAATGAGCGCGTAGGCGATCGAGCTGTACTTCCATGAAACTCGGCCGAAGCGCGCGGTGATCGTGATCAGGATCTGGGGCGGAGCGGGCGCGCCCATTGCGTGTTCGGCTCCCGCCAACAGCGCTTCGAGCTCATTTCCGCGGACGCTGATCGGCGCCAGCGCGTGAGCGCCGGCGTCGTAATGATAGAAGCCGCGTCCAAGCCCTTCGCAGTGGTTGACGGCCAGATAGAGCTCGAGCCCGTAAGCGGCGCCCGCCGACGGATACGGCCTGACGGTGTGACCGCCCTCGTCGAGGTCGAGCTTCGCGTCCGATCTCGACAGGACGCGCGCGGCCCCGTCAAGAAACTGCGCAAGCTCGGCGAGCGTGATTGGTCGCTGGTCATCAAAGCTGCGCGTCGAATGGCGTTCGCGCAGGAGCTTTGCGATTGGCGAGATTGCCTCCGGTTTCGCTGCCGAGCCCTTGCACAGCTCGATTGTCTTTCCAGGCCAGCTGGGCCGAACGGCGGGCAGCGCGGAAATGACGCCGACATGCGGATAAACTCCGCCCAGCGGATTGGCGTGCCGACCTTCCGTGCTGCGGGTATGGAATAGAAGATCATGAAAGTCCCAAAGGATGAGGCTGTGGTCGCCCTCGGCCAGTCGGAGCCCACTTTTGCCAGCGGCGTCGACCTTGAAGAGAATTTGGCAATCGAGGAGCAGGGCGAGCAGCTCGACCCCTGGAAAACCCTCCTGGCGACGCAGCTGTTTGATCTGCTTCGGAGTAGAGAGCATGATGATGGCGGTCGCAATTTTCGGATCGCGAATTTTGAACAACGCGCCGGCGCGCGGCGATTCCAGGACCATCTCGGCGCCGCGCCGTCGCAGGTACGCGAACCGCGAGAGGACGAGAGCGTCGCCATTGCCGAGCTGAGGCGTCTGCGGCCAATAATCGGGAACCTGCGGTTCGATGACGATCAGGTCCTCGCCGTTGCGCGAGCGCACGAGGCGGTACTCCAATAGACCGCGCCTGGCCAATCGCCGGACCAAGAGACCAATCTCTTTGCCGGTGTTCCGGCTGTCGGAGGCAAACGAGCCGAGTGGCAGACCTATGCGCAGTTCCTGCGCGCGATCCGCTGCGCCCGTGCTAAACCTTCCCAAGCCGACCGAATAGCCGTCGAAGCAGGCGACGATTTCTCCGTTCTCCTGCACTTCGAGCCTGACGTGACCGCGAAGCCGGGCGGAAACAGTTGCCCGCGCGGCCGCTCGCACCCTCTTTGGTTCGTGAGCGCGCAAGCCGGGATCGCCTTCACGTATGGGGATGAATCGGATTGAGCTCGTTTTCCTTCAGCGGCCGGTCACGCAATCCGAGTTCGACCGGCACATCGTAAAGCCGGCCACGCGCGAAGCGGCGATAGAAATGCCGCAATCCCGGAACGATCACTCTGACGACCGGCGCCTCGATGTCGGGACGCGTCTGATCGAGGACGAGGAATTCGAGGCCGACTCTCTTGGCGAGGGAGACGCAGGCTGCTGCCTGCTCGCGCGTGTCGAGATAGCCAAACTTAGAACTGAACTCCGGCTGGACCATCGGATCTTTGCTCGGCGTCAAATAGGGATGGTCGTGCAGGCGCAACGGAGCGGCTCCATCGAGGCTCGATTTCTCCCCCGTCCCGCCGCCCATGAGACCGAGAGATAGAAATTGATTCAGCTCCGTCAGCGCCCGCAACAAGGCGATTCGGGCATCGAAATGCGCGCCGGACCCGAATTCGATATTTTCCCGCCCGTTTTGCATCCAATGCGTCACCGCGACAAATGTCGGAATCCCCAGATCGCTGGTCACGTCGAGCACCCAAAGCCGGCGGCCGGCTTGGGTCAGTTGATTTCGCAGATCACGAACATAGGAATCATCGAATTGGCCGAGGTCCAATTCCGGCCGCTGCAGTCGGTTGTACCACCAGATCGCGTATGCATCCCTTTCCACCAGCTCGAGGAATCCCTGGACGATCGCTTCCTCGAGCGTGTTGCCGGCCGCGCAGCCATTGGAATCCGCGGCGAAGGCGGCAGCGCCCCTGTAAAAGAAATACAACAGGCTGGTCGGAAGATATTTGAAGCGCGCGTCGCGCAGAGACCAGACCGGCGACCATTCGATCTTTGCGGATCGATCGAAGAGCGCCGGGATCGCCTCCTGCTCGTTCGAGCCGGACGTGGGCGCCCGGCCTTGCTGCAATTGCGCCTCGCTGAACAGCAGGACTTCGTTTGGAGGAATGGCTTCGCCTGACGGGAAATCGATAAACCGCCGCTTTGCCCGGATCTCGTCGCCCTGAAAAATCCCGGAATAGCGCTCGATCGCCTCCATGAGCGCGCTGGCTTCACCCTGTTCGGCGGTGCTGCCCTTGCCGAAGCTGCCGCTGCTCAGCCCCGCCCTGAGCTGGTGGACCGTCTCCGCTGGGCCTGAAAAATTGTGCGTGGCATAGTAGTTGGTGTTCAGGGGCAGATCGGCTTGGATCCGCTCGAGACGTGAGACTACGCCGGTGAGCGGACTCACGTGCCTGCGGAAACGTTCAACGGTGGCCAACGACGAAACGCTGCGGTACCCGCCGCTCGTCATGACAACCTTGCCGCCCGCGCCAAGCTCGACCGGCATTGGCGCGCGGCGGGGATCGCGCAGTTTCTTGCGGCCGCAGCTCGGACATTGCGGGCGGGCCGCCACATGATGCTTTACAATCGTCGAGCCCAAGAGGTCGAGGCTGATGATGTGATCGCACAATTGCGTGCGAAAATCGGTGGCGATCGCTTTCGCGACCTCGACGGCCGCAAGTTGGATGGCGGTCTGTCCTAAGGTCTGTCGCGCCAGAGGCGAAACGGTGAGGTACCGGGCCTCTCTGCGGTCGAGGAGCGCCTTGACCTCCCGGTTCCTCTTCATCCGCTCGGCAAGACACATCCAGCAGGCGCTCTGCCCCGGTCTGAACACCGGCCCCACCAGGGGGAAAATGCCTGAGGGTTGGACGAGCGTCCACGGGGCCCCGTCGGACAAATGCTGCCGGTTCGACTCGGCCAACCGTGCTTCGAGATAATCGTTCACCAAGATGACCGTCAGCTCGGCGGAGCGCTTGACGACGCGAACGCCCAGCCGGCTCAGGGCGGCCCCGAGTTCCGTTGCCCCTTGCACGTCGATTGATTGAATGCGCACGTGGCATTTCTGGAGATTTTGCTCTGCGGTCTCGGGCGATAGGCCGAGGCTCGCCCAATAGGCGGCTACGGGGCCGGTCGAGAAGCTAGATGCCGGAACGACGTAGCGGCGGTCGACCAGCCGCTTCAGGGCTTCATGGATCTTGTCGGACGGAAAATCCTGCTCCAGGTCCCGGACGAGCTCCCGAAAGCTCCTTCCACCCTTTGCTATCGCGGAGGCGAGTGCACAATAGAGCTCGCCGTATAGCAAAAACTTCCGGTCCTCCGAATAGAGACACACGACATCGGGCGGTAGCGCATAGACGGTGAAATTCGGCGCGAACTGCGGAACGTCTTGGCCGTTATCCTTTGCGAATTTTTTTCCGTGATCGGCTGTCATGAGGTCAGTACGCGTACCCTCGCTGCAGCTCCGGATCGCACGCGGGCACCGCCGGCACGACGACTTGCCTCTGTCAACGCAGTCGCAAGGCGTTCCACTCTAACAGAGGCCGCAACCTCCCCACGACAAGCAGCAGCCGCCGCCCCAGCCCCAGCCGCAGCCGCAGCCTCCGCCGCAGCCGCCGCAGCCTCCGCAGCCTCCCCAGCCGACGCCGCAGCCTCCTACGCGGCAGCCTCTACAGCCTCCCGCGCCGCAGCCTCCGACACGGCAGCCTCTGACGCCGCCGCCGCACCCTCTGGCGCCGCCGCAGCCTCCACAGCCGTGTCCGCAGCCGCAGCCTCCGCCTGCCCGGAAAGCGAGCTGTATGCCTGACCAGGAATTTCCAGGGTTTTCTTTATCGAAGAGATGGAACGTCGCCAGGCTGACGCCGGAGATTTCCTCATCATCGAAGGCGGGGAGCTTAAACGGCGCCACATTCTGCCAGAGCGTGTCAGCTACCGATGCGGCAGTCGGCGCCAAAGACGCCGACCGTACATCCGCTGGCGATCCGCCGGTCGAAGCGGCCAACGACATCCCGGCGATTCCGAGCACGGATACAGATCTACTTGGGCGCTTCTCCCTCGAAGCCCGCTTTGCTTGCGACATAGAAGAATTCCTCCTCTACTCTCTTCGAACAAACGCCCGACGAACCTGCTGTATCCGTAGCACATTTCGGCCGCTTTGAATAGCACTACGCAAGGAAGTGCATCTCCCAGCTCGGGGCGCTTGTCCAGCAATCGTCACACTACTAAGGGCCCGTCAGGAAACAACTGAATCGGGTGCGAGGTGGGGGATTCCCAAGTTTGGGATCGTATCCTATGCGCGGGCATGCTCGATGTTGCTCTGATTCGCGAACGTTTTGAGGCTTTGTCGCCGCATCTCGACGAACGCGGGCGGCGGCTGTTCGCAGCTACTGAAGCCGCGGCCGCCGGTTACGGCGGCATTGCGGCAGTGTCGCGGATCACCGGCATCGCCGCAAGCACCATCGGCCGCGGCCTGAATGAACTCGCGGCGCCGACGCGGTTGGAGCCGGGCCGCATCCGCCGTTCGGGCGGCGGCCGCAAAGCGCTGGTCGTGACGGACCGGAAGCTTCTCGACGACTTGAACGGGCTGGTCGAGCCCGAGGCGCGCGGCGATCCGATGTCGCCGTTGCGCTGGACTTGCAAGAGTCTGCGCCGAGTGGCGGCCGAACTCGCCGCCCTGGGGCAT
Organism: uncultured Alphaproteobacteria bacterium; assembly: GCA_963765375.1. GTDB lineage: Bacteria > Pseudomonadota > Alphaproteobacteria > Rhizobiales > Beijerinckiaceae > Roseiarcus. The sequence continues at coordinate 1,018,916 of CAVXVZ010000003.1, forward strand.
CGCGTGAGCCATACGGTCGTGGGCGAATTGCTGAGGCAGCAGAAGTTCAGCCTTCAGGCCAACCGCAAGACCCGAGAGGGCGACAGCCATCCAGATCGCGATGCCCAGTTCGCCTACATCAACACCGAGGTGAGCGCCGCCCTGGCCGAAGGCCAAGCAGTGATCTCGGTCGACACCAAGAAAAAGGAACTCGTCGGCGACTTCAAGAATGCCGGACGCGAGTGGCGTCGCCAAGGCGAGCCGGAAGAGGTGCGGGTCCACGACTTCCTGATCAAGGAACTGGGCCGGGCGGTCCCCTATGGCATTTACGATCTCGCCAGCAATGCCGGTTGGGTGAGCGTCGGCATCACCCACGACACGGCGGCCTTCGCGGTCCAGACGATTCGCCGCTGGTGGCAGGAGCTCGGCCGCGCCCGTTACCCCGAGGCCACCCAACTCGTTATCACCGCCGACGGCGGCGGCTCCAACGGCTATCGCGTCCGCCTGTGGAAACGCGAGCTGCAACGTCTGGCCGACGAGACCGGCATCGCCATTGAGGTGCATCACCTGCCCCCGGGGACCAGCAAGTGGAACAAGATCGAGCACCGTCTATTCTCGTTCATATCGCAAAACTGGCGGGCCAAACCGTTGGTCAGCTATCAGGTCATCGTCAATCTGATCTCGGCCACCACCACCTCGACCGGTCTCGAGGTACGCTGCGAACTGGACGCCAATACATATCCCAAGGGCGTCACCGTCCCCGACGCCGAAATGGCCGCCCTCAATATCGAATGCGCCGAATTTCACGGCGAATGGAACTATACGATCCGCCCCACCAACCGGTCAGATCGAGCGGTTGATTCCTGACAAGCGCTAAGCCATGCCCTCCGCACCTGCCTTCATTCGTTGAGGGAATCCCAAGCCAGCCAACCACCCACTAAATTTGGTCGCTGCCCTGAGGTTCCAGTTTTTGAACTGAGAGAAGTCAAACGGCACGAGACGAAGGCCGCGAGTTGAACGAAATCCGCCAACGTCTCCTCCTGGCGCAGCCTCACCGTAGCCCCATCGACGGCTTTCCGCCTGACACCGACCGCTCAGCGAGAAAGCTCGGCGCGGTTGCGCTACGATAACCGGCCTGTTGAATGTAGGCGCTGCGGTGGCGCAACCCTTCCATACCGCCTATGGCAGCTTCGTCTTGGACTCCGGGCCTTGCCGGGCGACCCATCGACGCGGCGTCCGCCCAACTGCGAACTACGCGTCGCCGTCTGCGGCGAGTCCGACGGTCCTTGAGGTCAGGACGCGCTGATAATGGTGTACATTGGGACAAATCAACTATCCGGTTCTGGGCTCCAGAGCCTCGACATGAGCCGCGAGGGTCTGCTTGGTGCACCAACAGGCCGTGCAGCCAAGCGTATGACCGAAGCGACCGGCGTTGAGGCCAAGACGATCCACCGGCTCCTGGAGGTCGATCCCCAAGAGCGGCGGGTTCAGCGCAATGCCGACAATCCCCTCGACCGCGATCCGCTCGTGGTCGACGAGGCCTTCCTTCAACAACCAGAAGTTCGTCGCTGGCTTGGCGCTCGCCACCGACCTTGCGACCGCGCCTGCGGTTGAGCCCGCCGCCCCATGCGCCCGATACGCCTTGAGCCATTCATGAAGCAGCTTGCGCGCCACCCCGGACTCGCGCGCCACCCTCGCCGCCGCCTCGCCCCGTTCAAGCCGCGCAATGAGATCGACCTTGAACTCGGTGCGAAAGACCCTTGGAGATGCCTCCGACTTGCTTCCCCTCTCGGAAGCCACGTCACCCTTTTAGCCGTGTCTCACTTTCGGGGTGCCCTCCACGGTCGTTGGAGCCATATTTTGAACGTGAGAGTTAGGCCAAATAAACCGATCATGCCGATCCGACGCAATTACAGCTGGGCTTCAATTAGGTAGTTCCCACAATTGCGGAGGCAGGTTCGACCAACGTCTCTGGCTAAAGGGGATTTTAGAGAATCAGTTTGAGGCCCAGGGCGATGACGAGCCTAGCGAGGAACGCAGCATTCGCTGTTCTCCTGAACGCATTTGTGTTTGGGCTGATCCAGAGCGCCAGAGCGGACGTCTGTTGTCCGTCCGGATGCGTTCCGCTGAACAATGGAACCACGACCTGCGTGAGGACGGGCACCAACCAGACCTGCGCCGGCACGACCTGTGGTGGAGGCGGCGGGGGCGGCAACGGAAGCGGCGGCGGCCAGGGCCCGACCTACGTCGTCCCTATTCTTCCACCATCAGCCTGCGGGCTCTGGCTGCAATGCAGCTACGCCAACGGCGTCGCGACGGTCTCGATCGTCAACAGTTCCGGCACGCGCTACAAGAACCCGCCGAAGGAATGGGTCTACACCCGGGTGGTCTACGCCAAGGGATGCGTTGGCGGCGGCGCGGCTCTGAGCATTCCGGTGGATGGCAGCAAGGTGACGCTCAATCTCTTGACGCTGCACTACCACAATTTGTGCACGAATGAGCTGCCGATGACTTTCCTCGCGAGGATCGGCTCATTTCCCGACACGCTTGGAAGCTGCGACTGCAGCATCGCGCTTCCCGCCCCTCCTTACGGGCCTGCTTCCTGCCGGCAGGGCTTCGTCTGGCGGAACGCCTTCGACGGGGATGGCGTTTGCGTGACCCCCGCCCGGCAGACCCAGGTCCAAGGCGAGAACGCCAACGCTGGAGCGACCCGCGCCGGCGCCAACGCGTGCAAGAATGGCTTCGTCTGGCGCGCGGCCCGGCCCTCCGACCTTGTTTGCGTCACGCCCCAGAGTCGCGCCCAAGTGAAGTCGGAGAACGATACCGCCTGAGACCGAGTTGCCCACATCGCTGGTCAGTGACCGCAGGCGAGCCCGGGCGAAGAGGCGGCCATCGCGCAACGACCAAATCATGAATTCGAGGAAAGGCCCCGCGCCCCGGGGGTTTGGGACGCGGGGCCCGCGCTGCACGCTATCTCACGCGAGACATTGCGTATCTGGTGAGAACCCCTTGAAATTGCAACCATGCGGTTGTGGCCGCGTGCGCCCCGGCGGGTGTGCTCCTTTTTCGTCGGCGGCCTGCCGTTAATCCGGTCATCCGTTTGGGTTTCCTTGGCTGGCGGCCGGTTCGCGCCGAAGACCTCCCTTCATGAGGGTTGGATTGTCTTGGGTATCCTTGGATTCTCTCGATCGAATCAAGAATTTTCAATGGGTTGCGTGGCTCGAACGGGGGGACGACTTTTCTCGCGTATGAGGGCGCCGGAACGGGAGCTCGCGATCTTGGCACGGGGTAGGGCAGGAATGTTCATGGGGCAGCTTAATACAAGTTTCTGATTTTCTGCAAGAGATTGTTGTCCGGAGCAATCACGCGGGGTCTCCTGGTCCGGTCGATGGGACGCGGGCGACGCCGCTTCCAGCGAGGGTCGTGCGCCGGACGTCGCGGACTTCTTTCGGGTCGAACGGCCGGGCGCGATGCATGGTCGTCCGGTTGTCCCACATGACCAGATCGCCTGTCCGCCAATGATGGCGATAGACAAACTGAGGCTGCGTCGCGTGCTCCGTCAGGTCGCGCAGGAACATCCGCGCCTCGGGAACCGACCAGTCGACAATCGCGCCCGCGTGGGCCGACAGGAACAGCGACTTGCGGCCGGTCCGCGGATCGACTCGCGCGAGCCGGTGGCGAACGGGCTCGAAGTGCCGTTTCTCCTCGTCGATGAGGTCGAAGAAGCCGATTGCCTCTCGGGAGTAAATCAAGGAGTGCTCACAAACGAGGTCCTCGACCTCTCCTTTCGTCCGGTCGTCGAGCGCGTCATAGGCGGCGCGCATGTCCGCAAATTCCGTCTCTCCGCCACGGGAAGGGATCGTGCGTCCCGAAAGCAGGGAATAGCCGGCTGGGATCGGGCGGAACGAACTGTCGGAGTGCCAGAGCCGGTCACCGAGCTTGAAGAGCCAGACGCGATCGTTTTGACTCATCAGCGCGCCGTCGCGCTTCAGGTTCGAGAAGTCGGCGACACCCCTGCCGAAGTCTCTCCTCCTCTTTCTTGCGTATGTGGCCGGGCGTCTCGTAGCGCTCGAGCTGTCCGAACTGGCGGGCGAAGGCGAGCTGTTCATCGTCCGTCAGCGGCTGGTCGCGGAAGATCAGCACCGCGTAACGCTCCATTCCCGCATGGACGGCCGCAATGTCATGCGCATCAAGCGGCGCCGCACAGTCGATTTCGGAAACTTCGCCGGCGAAGGCGCCGGCTCGACCGGCCGGATCGTCGATTGGTGCACGAAGGCCAAAAGCGATATGCCGCCGACCACGTCGGCGCTCGACGCAGGCAAGGCCGCCTTCGAAAGCGGCTTCCTGAAGATCTTCACCGACGAGATCTATCCGGGCGCCCGCGCAGAGCCGCGCATGCCGCCGCCCGTCTACAAGGCGATCTCTGACGCCGTCCAGTCCTGCCAGCTCAACAGCCAGGATCCCGCGCAGGCGGCCAAAGCCGCGTCCGACCAGATCGACGCGTTCCTGTCCGGCTACAAGGGCGCGCCGATCCTCTGATGCAGGATCGTTCCGCCGAAACTCGGGATGGCGTCCGCGTCGGGACGCCCTCGATCGACCGCGGTCCCCGACTTTCCAACCGGGCGCGCGAAAGGATCGCGGGGTACCTCTTCGTGGCGCCCGACGCTATCGGCCTCCTGATCTTTGTCGGCGGACCGATGATCCTGTCGCTCAGCCTCGGCTTCTTTTCGGTCAGCGGCTTCGGCGGGTACACGTTCGTCGGTCTGGACAACTACCGGCGAATGATCGGAGACCCGCTGTTCTGGCGCAGCATTCAGGTGACGATCCTCTACGTCGTCGCTCTCGTTCCGCTTCTTTACGTCGTCGGCCTAGGCCTTGCTCTGCTCGTGCAGGCGGACTCCCGCTTCAACGGCGTTGTCCGCACCCTCCTCTTCATGCCGCAGACCGTGAGCCTCGTCGTCGTCGGGTTGGTCTGGCAGGTGCTGCTCATCGACAAGATCGGCCTCTTCAACCAGTTCGGCTTCGCCTTCGGCATCGGGTCGATCTCGTGGCTCGGCGACCCGCGTTTTGCGCTCGGAACCGTCACCGCAATCAGCGTCTGGTTTCTGATGGGCTTCTACATGCTGATCTTTCTCGGCGGTCTGCAGGACATTCCACGCGAGTATTACGAAGCGGCGCGGATTGACGGCGCGGGCCCTATCCAGTCGTTCTTCAAGATCACTCTGCCGCTCCTCAAGCCGACGAGCTTTTTTGTCCTGCTGGTGTCGACAGTGACGGCCGTCTGCGGCTCGCAGACGTTCGACCTCGTCTACATCATGACGAAAGGCGGTCCCGCCAATTCGACGTCGCTCGCCATCTTCTACATCTACGAACAGGCCTTCCTGTTCAACGAATATGGCTACGCCGCGGCAATGGCTTCGGTCCTCGTCGTCGTGCTCATGGCGATGACCGTGCTCATGTTCATGCTGACCCGCGGCGGGCGCTTCACCTATGGCTGAGACGATGGCTCCGCAGACGATTGCGGAAGAGGACGCGGCGCAGCGAGCCATGCTGCAGCCGGTGCGGCTCGCGCTTTATCTCGCCGGCGTCATTCTCGCCTTCATGGCGATCGCGCCGCTGTTCTGGATGGTTTCGATGTCGCTGAAGCCTTCGAACGAGGTGTTCAACACGAATCTAATCCCGCGGAGGCCGACGCTCGACAGCTTCATCTACGTGTTCACCCAAGTCGATTTTGCCCGCTATCTCCTGAACACGTTTTTCGTTTCCGCCGCCGTCACGATCGTCGCGCTCGTCTTCCATTCCATGGCGGGCTATGCGCTGGCGCGGCTTCGCTTTCCTGGACGCGACGCGATCTTTCTCGCGATGTTCGCGACCTTTCTGATCTCGCAGCCGGTGATCATCGTGCCGCTCTTCATCCTCGCGCGCTCGCTCGATCTCCTGGACAGTTATGCGGGCCTCATCGTGCCGTCGATCTTCAATGCTTTCGGCATTTTTCTTCTCCGCCAGTTCTACCTCGCCGTCCCGCGCGAGCTCGAGGAAGCGGCGCTGATCGACGGCGCGGGCTACTTCCGCATCTGGCGGTCGATCATCCTGCCCTTGAGCCGGCCTATCCTGTCGGCGCTGGCGATCCTCTTTTTCCTCGCCAACTGGAACTCCTTCCTGTGGCCGCTGACGATCACTTCCAACCAGGATCTCTGGATGGTGCAGGTCGCGATCGCGAGTTTCCGCCAGCAATACAACGGGTCGTGGAACTACGTAATGGCTGCCTCGACCGTGGTCGCGCTTCCGACTATCGTCATGTTCGTCATTTTTCAGAAGCGCATCATCGAGTTGATCAAGACGACCGGCACCAAATAGCTCGAGCAGGAAACGAAGAGGCGATCGGCATGACGCAGGGCTTCTCGGGTCTCGGATTGCACCTCGGCAATCTTTCGCGGCTGTCGGACGCCAAGTCGCGCTCGATCAGCCCCGAGAATCCGACCGGCGAGAAGGGCAAAGGCGGGATGGCCGAAGAGGGAACCGGCGCGATCCACGCCCGAGGGTTGGGGCGCGGCTGGAAGATCTCGCCCTCGAAGCGGGTCGCCCCGGGCGAAACCCTGCTGCTCGGCGACATCGAGGGGGCCGGCGCCATCCAGCAGATATGGATCACGCCGGCGAACGCGCGCTGGCGCGACCTCATCCTGCGCATTCACTGGGATGGACAGACGACGCCTTCGGTCGAGGCGCCGCTAGGGGACTTCTTCGCCTGCGGCTGGGGCCGTTATGCCCAGGTGAGCTCGCTCGCCGTCTGCGTCAATCCGGGCCGCGCGTTCAACTGCTATTGGGAAATGTCGTTCCGCCGCCGAGCCCGAATCACGCTGGAGAATCGCGACTCCGACACAGAGGCGGTCATCTACTGGCAGATCAATTACGCTTTGACTGACGTCCCCGAGGATGCGGCCTATTTCCACGCGAGCTTTCGCCGGACGAACCCCGTGCCGTTCAAGCAGGATCATGTCCTGCTCGACGGCGTCAGCGGGCGCGGGCATTACGTCGGCGCCTATGTCGCCTGGGGCGTCAACAATTCCGGCTGGTGGGGCGAGGGCGAGATCAAGTTCTTTCTCGACGGCGACGATTGGCCGACGATCTGCGGCACGGGGACCGAGGACTACTTCTGCGGCGCCTATAATTTCGACGCCGGGACGGTCGATCCGACATTTCCAAGAGCCTATATCGAATTCACGACGCCTTATTCCGGGCTGCCGCAGGTGATCCGGCCGGACGGGACCTATCAATCGCAGCAGCGCTTCGGCCTCTACCGCTGGCACATCATGGATCCGATCCGTTTTGAAACGGATCTCAAGGTGACGCTGCAGGCGATCGGCTGGCGGACGGAGAAGGAGAACCGGCGCTATCTGCCGCTCCAGGACGACATAGCTTCCGTCGCCTACTGGTACCAGACGCTGCCGACCGCGCCGTTTCCGGCCCTGCCGGATCGCGACTTCCTCGAATCATCTAGGCCCGCGCGATGATCGCCCTGCCTGCCGACTATCCCGAGCGCGCCTATGCGGCCGTGCTCGGCAAGCTGATCGGCGTCTATCTCGGCCGGCCGTTCGAAGGGTGGACGCATCAACGGATCATGCGCGAGCTTGGCCCGATCGAGGCTTATGTCCACGAGCGGCTGAACTACCCGTTGGTCGTCACCGACGACGACGTCGCCGGGACCTTCACGTTCATCCGGGCGCTCGAGGATCACGGAGCGCGGCCCGACCTTACCGCGAGGGAGATCGGCGAGACGTGGCTCAATTATATCGTCGAGCATCGCGCCATCCTCTGGTGGGGCGGCAACGGCAACTCGACGGAACACACGGCCTGGCTCAATCTGAAGCGCGGGATCGCGGCGCCCGACAGCGGATCGATCAAGGTCAATGGCCAAGCCGTCGCGGAGCAGATCGGCGCCCAAATCTTCATCGACGGTTGGGCGATCGTTGCGCCGGGGAATCCGGCTCTGGCCGGGCGGCTCGCCGAGCAGGCTGCGAGAGTGAGCCACGACGGCGCCGCGGTGGACGCCGCGAAACTGTGGGCGGCGATGGAGGCCGAGGCTTTCGTGTCGCGCGACGTCGAGCGCCTGATCGACGTTGGCCTTGCGCACATCTCCCCGGAAAGCCCGATCGCGAAACTCGTCGCCGACATCCGGGGGTGGAGAACGCGCTATCCCGACTGGAGGGAGGCGCGGGAAGCGATCGAAGCGCGCTATGGGTACGACAAGTATCCAGGCAACTGCCACGTCGTTCCCAATCACGCGCTCATGATCATGGCGCTTTTGTACGCGCCCGAAGACTTCACGCGCGCGCAGACCATCGTCTGCACCTCCGGGTGGGACACGGACTGCAACGCCGGCAATGTCGGCTGCCTCATGGGCGCGATGCTCGGCCTCGACGGCATCGACGCGGGCCGCATCTGGCGCGGCCCCCTCGCGGACCGCATGCTGATCTCGTCGGCCGACGGCGGGAACGCGATCAACGACGCCGTGCGAGTCAGCGCCCGGCTCGTCGACCTCGGACGAGGGCTCGCGTCTCTGCCGCCGCTTGCCGCGCCCAAGAATGGGGCTCAGTTCCATTTTTCCCTGCCTGGCAGCGTGCAGGGGTTCGCCCTGGCGGGGCACGGATCGGGGTCTTTCGGCGTCGCCAACATTCCATTCGAAGGCAGCCGCGCACTGGAGCTGCGCTCAGCCGGACTCGGGGTCGAGGCGGCCGTCGCCATGACTCCGACCTTCACGCCGCCCGAGGTCACGCAGATGCGAACCTACGAGCTGATGGCCACTCCGCTCGTCTCTTCCGGTCAATGGGTCCGGGCGCGCGTCGTCGCCGACTCTCGGAACGCGGGCGACGTCACGGTCAGTCTGCGCGCGCTTGTTTATGGCGCAGCCGACCGACTCGTCGCTCTCGAGTCCGACGCCGTCGCGCTCGCGCCGGGAGCCGAGACCATTCTCGGCTGGCGCTTGCCCGACACGGATGGCCAGCCGATCCAGTCGATCGGCATAGCGGCGCGCTCGCCTCAAGGTCCGCAGGATGGGGCGGTCGTGGTCGACTGGCTCCGCTGGGACGGGCCGCCGGAGACGCGGCTGCGGCGACCGCGCGAGCCGGGCGACTTCTGGCGGCGCGCCTGGGTCAACGCCGTCGACACCTTTTCGACGAGCTTCCCGCAGGCGTTCCGGATTTCTCAGGATCGCGGCCAGGGCATGATCATCCATGGCGGGCGGGAGTGGCGCGATTATCGCCTGGAGACGACGCTCACCGTTCATCTTGCCGAGCACGCGGGGGTCGGCGTTCGCGTGCAGGGATTGCGGCGCTTCTACGCGGTTCTGCTCGAGCGTCCGAATGTTTTGCGGTTGGTCCGCATTCGCGACGGCGAGACAAATGTCTTGGCGGAAACTCCCTTCGCGTGGTCCTTTGAAAAGCCCTATGAGTTCGTGGTGGAAACCGTGGGGTCAACCATCGCGGCTTCCGTCGACGGCGTTCGGCTGCAAGCGCGCGACGATGGCGCGCAGGCCATGGCCGATGGCGGCGTCGCGCTGATCATTGAGGGCGGAGCGGCGTCCACTGACGAGGTCCTTGTGACCCCGCCCCGGTCGACGTCTCGGCAGGCGGACTAGCCTGCATTTCTCACGCGGGTGGCGCATCGGGGTCCAGAATCAGCTAAACTTGTTTTGCGATCAACGAGTTACGCTGATTCAAAGGGGACTCCGATGCTGACGCAGTGTAGCCCGACAGAGATGGAGTTTGGAAGGGCTGGCGGGCGGCGGGTTGTGGCGGATTTCGACGGCGGGCTGGTGTCCTCGGACGCGGGGGCTTTGCTGCTGGGCGAGACGGACAAGGCGATCGGCCTCATCGATCGATTTACCGCGTGCTTCGGCGATCATCGCAGCCCGCTCTTCACCGTGCATGCGCTCAAGGCTCTGATCGGGCAGCGGGTGTTCGGCCTGGCGCTCGGTTATGAGGACCTCAACGACCACGACGACTTGCGTCGCGATCCGGTTCTGGGCGTGCTTCTGGGCAAGCTCGAGCGCGATGGCGATGAGCCGTCGCCGCTGGCGGGCAAGAGCACATTGAACCGGCTGGAGCATGCGCCGGGCGCGGGCAAGAGGCCGCGCTATCACAAGATCAGCCACGATGGCGCGGCGATCGAGCGGCTGTTTGTCGAACTGTTTCTCGACGCGCACGCCAAGGCGCCGCGTCAGATCGTGCTCGACCTCGATGCGACCGACGATCCGTTGCACGGCGATCAGGAGGGGCGGTTCTTTCACGGCTATTACGACTGCTATTGCTACCTGCCGCTCTATGTTTTCTGCGGCCGCCATCTTCTGGCCGCCAAGCTGCGGCCCTCAAACATCGACGGCAGCGCCGGGGCGCAAGACGAGATGGCGCGCATTATCCAGCAAATCCGCGCGCGCTGGCCGCGGGTGAAGATCGTGCTGCGCGCCAACTCCGGCTTCGCCCGCGAGGCCTTGATGGCCTGGTGCGAGGCCAACGCGGTCGACTACGTGTTCGGCCTGGCGCGCAACGCGCGGCTGGAGGCGCGCATCGCCGACGCCTTGAGCGAGGCGCGGACGATGTCGCAGGCGAACGAGGGCCAGCCGGCGCGGGTGTTTCGCGACTTCGAATGGTCGACCAAGGAGAGCTGGTCGCGCCGCCGCCGGGTGATCGGCAAGGCCGAATGGACGGGCGGCGAGGCCAATCCTCGTTTTCTCGTGACCTCGCTCAAGGCCGACGCCTGGCGCGCCAAGCCGCTTTACGAAAAGCTCTATTGCGCGCGCGGCGAGATGGAGAACCGGATCAAGGAGTGCCAGGGCGATCTCTTCGCCGACCGCACCTCGACAGCCACCCTGCGCGCCAATCAGCTGCGGCTGTGGCTCGCCGCGACGGCCTATGCGCTCCTGTGCGCGCTGCGCCGCATCGGCCTGGCCCACACTGCGTTCGCGAGCGCGACCTGCGGCAGGATCCGCCTGAAACTGCTGAAGCTCGGCGCGCTCGTCAAAATCAGCGCCCGGCGCGTCAGGATCGCCTTCGCTTCGGCCTGCCCGAACGCCCAGGAATGGCGCCTCGCCGCGGCGAGGCTCGCAAGCGCGCGCGCCTCGCCAACCTGACGCGCGTCGCCGCGGCGCGACAATGCTCGGCAAACCCTCGGCCCACCGGAGAAACAATCCCCCCCATCGACGAAAATCACCGCGCGCCCGCGCCACCCACAGTCACGCCCGCACAAACCCGGCCTTCAAATCGCGCCGAAACCGACGTCCAATTGCCCGCCCGCGTGAGAAATGCGGGCTAGGTTCGCGCGGCGGGAGTCGCCGGTTAGAGTGGAGCGGACATGGCGCGCGTCAAGATCGAGAACGTCGAAAAATCCTTCGGCTCCATCAAAGTCATTCGTAACGTGGACATCGAGGCCGACGACGGCGAATTCGTTGTGCTCGTTGGTCCTTCGGGATGCGGCAAGTCCACGATGCTGCGCATGATCGCGGGTCTGGAGGAGGTCACGAGCGGCCGGATCAGAATCGGCGAGCGGGTGGTCAACAATCTCAACCCGAAAGACCGCGACATCGCCATGGTCTTTCAGAATTACGCGCTTTATCCGCACATGACCGTCCAGGAGAACATGGAGTTCTCGCTCGTCTTGCGGCAGGTTCGAAAGCCGGAGCGCGAGGCCCGCGTCGAGCGCGCAGCGTCGATTCTCGGGATCAAGGAGCTTCTCGGCCGGCGCCCGGGCCAGCTTTCGGGCGGTCAGAGACAACGCGTCGCCATGGGTCGCGCCATCGTGCGCGATCCGCAAGTCTTCCTCTTTGACGAGCCCCTCTCGAACCTCGACGCGAAGCTTAGGGTCCAAATGCGGGGCGAGATCCGCGAATTGCATCGACGGCTCGGAACGACGTGCATCTATGTCACTCACGATCAGATCGAAGCCATGACGATGGCGGATCGCATCGTTGTCATGCGGGACGGCGTCGTCGAGCAGGTCGGGGCGCCGCTCGAGCTCTACGATCGGCCGGGCAATCTCTTCGTCGCGTCGTTTCTTGGATCGCCCGCGATGAATTTCATCTCCGGGCGACTGACCGCGGAAGGGACTTTCGTGAGCGAGAACGGCGCCGTCGCCATGTCGCCGCGAAAATTGCTTTCCCGGCCGGGAGCGCAGGTCATATGCGGCTTCCGACCGGAGGCCATCGTTTTCGACCCGAACTCGCCCTTGCGAATGCGCATCACGCTGACCGAGCCCACCGGTGCCGAGACCCACGTCTTCGGGCGAACTCGGCGGCGTGGACGTCATCGCGGTTCTACGTGAGCGCGTCTCATTCTCGGAAGGGTTGGACGCCGGCGTGTCCATTCCGCCCGATCAAGTGCACATTTTTGACGCCGCATCTAAAGCCCGATTGAACTGACGCCGAGCCTTGGCGGGCCGGTCAAATATGGGCGAGGCGAGGTTCGCTGCTTTCCATGTCGGACCCCCATTCGGAGTAGACGGCGCAATCGCCATCCTGACTGACCCGGCCCCTTCAGCGGGAGCGGCCGACTTCGCTGCAGCTTGCCACGCTGCTCTCCGTCGGCTTGGACCTCTATCGACCGCTTGCCGCAATTGCTCGAGATACTGCCAAGCCAGGTCTCCGCCGCGCGGTCTCGACGTGTGACGGACGTCACAGCGCCGCTGGGGCAGGCATGATTAAAAGTGCATGGCCTAAAGAAAAATTACGGGAAACGGCCGAGTAGGAATCGAACAAAGGGAACTTGGATTGTTATGGAGACGGTTATGGACGGGATCGACAAGCACGCAGCGTTCTACCGGGCGTATCTGCCCGCAGATCGCAGCCTGGTCCCGATGACAATCGCGCTGGCGACCATCGTCGCTCTGTGGTTTTTCGTTTATCTGGTAATCGCTGTCGGTCCGCAGACCGAGGCGGAGACCGTGCGCCCCGGAACTCATGCGGCCCCGATCGCCTTGCAGTCGGAGAGCCGCTGACGGCTCCGGACCGACCCAGGGCGCGGGATCGCGGAAATCACCAGCGCAGGCGTCCGGGACAGGTGCAACGCCAAGAGGCCGCCGCCATGGCGGCCTCTTCAATCACACCGAAGCCTCGTTTGGCCGTGACGCCAGCCGCCGATGGCGGCGCCCGAACCGGAGAACGCCCGAATAGAAATCAGCCCCGCGCTCCGAGTTCCACCCTGAGCGCCTGTTCGACCGCCCTCAGTTGAGCTTCGGTCTCCGTTTCTGCCCCTGCCGGCGCCCCTACGACTTGGACGGAGGCCAAAGCCGCGGATGGAACGCCCCGCTCGGCCGCGATGCGACCGCCGCGCACCACCAGCGACCGCAGCGGCCGATCGACGACGGCGTCGGCGACGCTCGACGCTTCGACGGCGACGAGATCGGCGACCGCGCCGACACGGAGTCCCCGCCGCGGATCGCCGAGCGCCTTATCCGCTTCGCTGGTCGCCAGCGCGAAGGCGTCCCCGAGCTTGCGGTTCGTGTACATCTCGTGCCGCTGGGCGATGATTGCGGCGCGATCGAGCATGTCGCCATCGCCATAGGGCGACCAGCAGTCGCGGATATTGTCGGAGCCGGCGAACACCGTGACTCCGCGGGCGCGAAGGGCGTTCACCGGGGGCACGGGCGCGGACGGCGGACATGAGGTCATGATCGCGATTTCGGCGCGAGCGAGCGTGTCGGCGGTCTCCCCGAACAGACGCGGCGCGACCGTCCCGAGCGCGAACGCGTGGCTGACCGCGACGCGCCCCTGTAGGCCGGCCGCGATCGTGCGCTCAGCGATGTCGCGAAGCTCGGCCGCGCCGGTCTCGCCAAAGTCGTGCAAATGAATATCGATCCCCTTACCGAACGCCTCGGCGAGGCCGAAGACGATGTCGAGCTGGCCCTTGACGTCGCCGTCGAAGCCCGCGGGATCGAGGCCGCCCACCAGGTCGGCGCCGGCCATGAGCGCCGCGGCCATGAGGTCGGGCGCTCCGGCCTCGGTCGTCACGCCGCTTTGCGGGAACGCGACGAGCTGAATGTCGATCCAGTCACGAAAGGCCTCGCGCACCCTGATGACCGCTTCGAGATTGTCGAGGCCGACATCATTGTCGATATCGACGTGGCTGCGCGCGCGCGTCGCGCCGTTCACGATCAGCGCGCGGACGAGCGCCGAGGCGCGGGCTTCGATCGGCAGGGCGACCCGATGGCGCTGGATGCGCTCGAGGGCGATGCGCTCGCGCACGCTGCACCCCTCGACGTGGGGCAGGCGCGGCGCGCCGAAATGGGTCTTGTCGAGATGGAGGTGGCCGTCGACGAACGCCGGCAGGAGGAGCAACCCGTCGAGGTCGATGCGTTCGTTGGTCGCCGCCGCGGTCCCCGGCGCGTGAGTCGCGACGATGAGGCCGCCCGCGATTTCCACGTCGGCGAGACGCCCCTCGGGCAAGCGCGCGTTGGCCAGGATCATCAGATGAGGTTCAGCCGCTTCGCCGCCGCATATTGGTAGAGCGGGTCGCCATAACGCTTGAATTCTTCGCCAGCCGAGAAGCTGAGGCTCAGATCATGCTCGTCGTCGTGAGTGATCGCCTCGCGGAAGATCTCGGGCCAATCGGGCATGGGGATGCGCCTCCGCGCCTCGAGCTGATCCGCGCTTGGGAGAACGGGAAAGCCGATCTTCGGCACGAGCGACGCAATCGCCTGCCAGAAATACCGCAGCGGCGTCGCCCTATCGGGGGTGCGCGGCGCGATCAGCCTGAGCCAGTGCGTTCCCGTCACCGCGTGGAGCGCGCAAAAATCGAGCGTCGCGGCGTAAAGCGCAACCGAGCAGCGGGCGACCTGTTCATGCGTGTCGGGGCCGATCGCGAGCAGATCGACGACGGGCGCAAATTCGGGTTTGAGCGCAATCGCGCGCATGAAATGCCACAGCAAATCCCGTTCCGTCTCGACCTGACGGAAGGTCGGCGGCCCATACATGAAGGCGAGAACCTCGGCCGGATCGTGGGTCGTCGGCGCGCGGCCCTGCGACGCGCCGAGCGGCAGGTAGGTCGCGGCCCAATAACCAAGCGCGACGGCGGTTTCCTCGTCGCTGCCGGTCATCGTCGCGTAGGCCATGCGCATGAACGCATGGAGCGCGCTCGCCGCCATGCCGGGCATGAGCTTAGGCAGGTACTGGACGGCTGCCGGCGTTGCTCCGAGCCGCGCTGCTTCGCCGGCGAAGAAGGCCCGATAGTCGCCTTCACGCTCGCGCCGGCCCAAGAACTCAGGCCAATTGTCGCGCGTCACCGTGGCCGTCGGTTCGGGAACAAGAACGAGCCCGTTCTGCTCGTGGTAGAGTTGGCAATAGGCTTCCAGCCGTTCGTCGCTTGCGCCCATGCGATGCAGCGCGACCAGAACCATCGGCAGGTGATTGGCGAGACAGAAGGGGAACTCGGCGCTCCACTGTCGCGACCATGCGATCGCCCGCTCGAGTCCATGCCGCGTCGCGTGGCTCCGATGCGAAGAGATGGCGCGCGTCGACGCCGCTCTCATGAGCTCCTCCAATACTGCTTGAGTTGCTATCCCATCCGCCCTGGCTTGGAAAGCCTTCAATCAAAAAGCGAACAAACTCCTGTTTGTTTTTGACTGGTCAGCGCACAATTTGATTGATCTTGCGAAAATCAGGGTGCTAGCCTGCTTTATCGTCATCAATGGGAGAAGACCGCCATGAAGCCGTTCATCGGTGGGGCGACGGCGCTTGCATTCGGCGCGCTGGCCTCGGTCGGCC
This sequence comes from uncultured Alphaproteobacteria bacterium, assembly GCA_963765375.1. Lineage (GTDB taxonomy): Bacteria > Pseudomonadota > Alphaproteobacteria > Rhizobiales > Beijerinckiaceae > Roseiarcus. The sequence continues at coordinate 1,034,643 of CAVXVZ010000003.1, forward strand.
TTTCGGGCGCGGAGGCCGCGGACAAGCCTTACGAAGGCGTGACGCTCAACCTCGCCTCGCAGAACGATCAGTTCGCGGCGGTGCTGGCGGCGGTCGCGCCTGAGTTCGAGGCTCTCACCGGGGCCAAGGTCAACGTCGACATCATGAGCTACCCCGAGCTCCTGACCAAGATCACCGCCGACTACGTCGGTCACACCAAGGGCTATGATCTTGCGACTGTCGATATCGTTTGGTCGGGTCAATTCGCCGAGGCGGGCTATACTGTCGATCTTGCCGACTGGATCAAGCGAGACGCCGCCGAGATCAAAGTCGACGACATCTATCCCTCGCTGATGGCGTCGCTCGGCGGCTACAAGGGCAAGCAGGTCGCGTTTCCGTTCGCCGGCTACGCCAACGTGCTCGCCTATCGCAAGGATCTCTACGAGGCCGCCGGCCTCAAGCCGCCGGCGACGATGGAGGAATTTGTCGCCGATGCGCTCAAGCTCACCGACAAGAGCAAGAAGATTTACGGCTTTGTCGCCAACGGCCAGAAAGGCCCGGCGGTGGCGCAGGACTGGATGCAATACAATCGCCAGTTCGGCGGCTCGATCCTCGACAAGGACGGCAAGCCGGCGCTCAATTCGCCGGCGAACATCGCCAGCGTCGTCGCTTACAAGAAGCTGTTCGACGAGGCCGCGCCTCCGGGCGCCGCCGACTATGATTGGGGCGGCCGCGAGGAGAGTTTCCGCCAGGGGCTGGTCGCGAACATGCAGACCTGGTCGATCGGCGCCGACTACGACAACCCGAAAGTGTCGAAGATCGCCGGCAAGGCGGGGATCATGCTGACGCCGTCCGCCCAAGGGCAGCCGCAGGAATACGGCATCGGCGGCTGGGCGCTCGGCATCAACAAGGACATCGACCCCAAGAAGCAGGAGGCGGCCTGGGCGTTCATCAAGTGGGTGACGAGCCCCGCGGTTCACAAGGAGCTCAACCTGCGCGGCGCCGGAAGCTATCTGCGCAAGAGCGAGATGACCGATCCGGAGCTGCTCGCCAAGTACCCGTTCCTGCCGGTCATTGCGACCTCGTTCGAGCGCGGCGACGGCGACTTTCGGCCGCGCGTTCCGCAATATCCCGAGTTGCAGGATCTGATCGGCGGCGCCATCAATGCGGCGCTGGTCGGTGAGGCCGATCCGAAGACGGCGATGGACGGCATCCAGGCCAAGGCGGAGGCGCTGTTCAAGTGACGTCGGGAGGACGCGCCTGAGGCGCAAGAGAATTCGACTGGCGCCGGGGAAGGCCGGCGCGCGCGGACGCGCGGCGTCCGGGTGAGCGTCGTCTCGCGGGACGGCGCCGAGGGCGCCGAGGGCGCCGCCGCCATTGGAACGGGCCTCTCTTACGCCCGAAAGCGCCGACTGTTCCTGGTCGCGCTCGCCATGCCGGCGTTCGTTTATGTGCTGGCGGTTGCGGTTGGGCCGATGGTCCAGGGATTTCTCTACTCGTTCGATAATTACAACCTGATCCGACCCGGTTCGCGTCATTTCGTCGGGATCGACAATTACGTCGCCCTCTGGCGGGACGCGACCGCACGCAGCGCGGTGATCAACACGTTTCTGTTCACCTTCGGCGCGGTGACGATCGAATTCGTCCTCGGTCTTGGCGTCGCGCTGCTGCTGTGGCGCGACGATTGGTTCAACCGGATCGCGCTCGGGCTCCTGCTCGTTCCGGCGACCGTGACGCCGCTCGTGGTCGGGCTCGTGTTCAAGGCGCTGCTCAATCCGGAATACGGCATGATAGGCTACGGCTTGGCCGAGACCGGCCTTTCCGGCCCGCGCGGCCTGCTCGCCGAGCCTCAACGAGCGCTCGCCACGCTCATCGCGATCGACGCCTGGGAATGGACGCCGCTCATGGCGCTGATCCTGCTTGCGGGCTTGAAGTCGCTGCCGACCGACATTCTCGAGGCCGCTGCGGTCGACGGCGCGACTGCGGCGCAGCGGCTCCGGCTCGTCATCCTCCCGCTCCTGCTGCCGGCGGCCTTTCTGGCGCTCATCCTGCGCATGATGGACGCCTTCCGGGTGTTCGACATCATTTTCGTCACCACCAGCGGCGGGCCGGCGGATGCGACCAACACCTTGATGATTTATGGCGTCAAACAGGGGCTCGAGTTCTTCAACATCGGCGCCGCCTCCGCCGTCAGCACCCTGATCGTCGCCTGCATCCTCGTCATGGCCGCGGCGTTCATCGCCGTGCTCAAGCCGGCGAGGAACCGCCATGCCTGACGGCGCGCGCTTGACCCTCTTCGCCCGCCGCGTCGCGATCTCAGCCGTGCTCGCGGTCGCGCTCGCGCCGGTCGTCTGGCTGTTCTCGATCGCCTATAAGCCGACGAGCGACATCTTCGCCTCGCCGCCGACCTTCTTCTTTTCGCCGACCTGGGACAATTTCGCGAGCGTCTTCCTGTACTTCAATCTCGGCAGGCTGCTCGAGTTCGAGCCTCATCATCGCCATCGGATCGACCGTGCTCTCGCTCCTCATCGGCGTGCCGGCGGGCTATGCGCTCGCGCGCTCGACGAGTCCGCGCGCCATCTGGCTCGCCTATTTCTTTCTCATCATCCGCACCGTGCCGCCGATCGCGACGCTGATCCCCTTCTACCTCCTCATGCGAGACATCGGCCTCCTCGGCACCTGGTGGGCGGTGATCATCCTCAACACCGCGCTCAACAGCGCCTTCGTCGTCTGGATGATGTTTTCGTTTTTCCGCGCCGCTCCGGCGAGCATCGAGGAAGCGGCGCTGACCGACGGCTGCACGGATTTCGGCGCCTTCGTTCAGGTCGCGCTGCCGACCGTGATTCCTGGCCTCATCGCCAGCGCGATTTTCTGCGTCATGTTCTCCTGGAACGATTTCCTTTACGCGATGTTCCTCACCAAGTCCGACACCAAGACGATCTCGGTCGCCCTGCTTTCCGCCTACGGCACCAAGGACATCTCGTGGGGAACGCTGGGCGCGCTCGCCCATTTCTCGACCCTGCCGATCGTCGTGATGATGATCGCGCTCAACCGCTATTTCGTCCAGGGCCTGACCCAGGGCGTGCACTGACATGGCGGCGATCCGCTTCTTGCATGTGAGCAAGACCTATCCGGGCGGCCATCCCGCGGTCAGCGACCTCAATCTCGAGATCGAGGACGGCGAATTCCTGGTGCTGGTCGGGCCGTCCGGATGCGGGAAGTCGACGGCGTTGCGCATGATCGCCGGCCTCGAGGCGATCACCAGCGGGGTGCTCACGATCGGCGGCGCAGTCGCCAACGGCCTCTCCCCGCGCCAGCGCAACGTCGCGATGATCTTCCAGAGCTATGCGCTCTACCCGCATCTCACCGTCGGCGAAAATCTTGGCTTCGCGCTCAAGGTCCGGAAGGAGCCGCGCGGCGTCGTCGACGCCCGGGTCGGCGAAACGGCGGCGATGCTCGAACTCAAGGCCCTGCTCGAGCGCCGGCCAGGGCAGCTCTCGGGCGGACAGCGGCAGCGCGTCGCAATGGGCCGCGCGCTCGTGCGTCATCCGCGCGCGTTCCTGATGGACGAGCCGCTGTCCAATCTCGACGCGCGCCTGCGCGGCCAGATGCGGGTCGAGATCGCTCGCCTCCAACGCGCCGCCGGGGTGACGACGGTCTATGTGACGCACGATCAGGTCGAAGCGATGACGATGGCCGACCGCGTTGCGGTGATGCGGGACGGGGTATTGCAGCAATTGGGCCCGCCGCGCGAGCTTTACGACCGGCCGGTCAATCTGTTTGTCGCCGGGTTCATCGGCGCGCCGCCGATCAATCTCCTGCCGGGCGTGCTGCGTACGGCCGGGGAGGGGATCGAACTCGAGCTTGCCGGCGCGCGCATCGCGCTGCCGCCGGAGATCGTCCGGAGGCGCCCGGGGCTCATGGCCTACCGGGACCGCGAGATCATCGTCGGCGTGCGGCCGGAGGCCGCCTCGGCGGCCGACGAGCCGAAAGCTGCACTTTCTGGTGTGGTCGCGTTCCAGGAAGACCTCGGCGCGAGCATGGTGACGACCGTCGAATTGGGACGCGCCGCGCGTAGCGAGGGCGCCATCGTCGAGGACTTGAGCGAGTCCGGCGTTCCGCGCGTATCAACCCGGATGCGGATCGTCGCCCAGAGCGGCGCACCCCGCGCCGCCGGCCAACCGGCCCGCGTCGCGCTCGACCTCGAGCGGCTGCACTTCTTCGATTCCGCGAGCAGGCTGGCAATCGTTTGAGAAGGGATGTTGCATCCTCGCCGTGGTCAGATGCAGCCCTGGATTCCCGATCGTTCGCTTCGCGCCCGTCGGGAATGACATGAAACTCAATTCTGAAACAGCGCCAGGATCTCGGTCAGCCGCTTGATCGTTCGGTTGTTGCCGGCGAGGGCGATTCCGTCGGGCGCGTAGCCGAGAACGTAAAGGCCCGCCACCCGCGCCGAAAGGGCGCCGGCGGCGCTGTCCTCGACCACGACAATCGCTGAAGACGGCAACGCAAAGCGGCGCGCCGCCTCGCGAAAGGGCTCGGGATCGGGCTTGCCGGCGGACACATCGTCGAGACTGAGCGAGAACGCCATCGTCCGGCGAATTCCGAGGGCTTCGAGATTGGCGTCGACGATCGCGCGGCCGAATTCGACACGCAAGCCTGGGCGACGCCTTGCGCCGCGAGCGCACGAACGGTCTCGATGGCCCCTGGGGTAGGCGCGAGCGCTGGCGCGCGCGCGACGTAAAAGCGCTCGATTGCGGCGAGCCATTCCCGCCGCTCGACCCCGTCCGGAAAGCGCGGCTTGAGCGCGGTCCAGACATCGCGCATGTGAACGCCGCGGAACGCCTCGTGGGGAAGATCGGAGAGGTCGACGCCGAAAGCCGCGCTCGATTCGATCAACGCGCGCTGATGCAGGCCTTCGCTGTCGATGAGCGTGCCGTCGATGTCCCAGGCGACCGCGCGAAAGAGGCTCACGGCGCGTCGCGACCCGCGAGGGCGCGATAAATCTCGCGATAGCGGCGATAGCCCCGACGATAGGTCTCGGCGGCCTCTGGCCGAGGCGCGATCCGGTCGGCGGGCCGCACGAAGGCGGAAATCGCCGACCAATCGGAGGTGAGATTGGCGCCGATCGCCGCCGCCCAGGCGGCGCCGACGCAGGAGCCGGGGTGTCCGGCGAGCCTTTGAACCGGCTGCTGCAAGACGTCGGCGACGATCTGCATCCAGACGCGGCTCGTCGATCCGCCGTCGGAAACGATGAAGCGCTCGGTTCGGTAGCCGATCTCGTTCATGACCTCGACATGGTGCGCGATCGCATAGGCATAGGCCTCGAGCAAGGCCCTCCAGAGATGGCCGATGTCGTGCGAGAGCGCGAGCCCGTCGAAGGTCGCGCGCGCGCTCGAGTTCGTGGATCGGCGTCTTCTCGCCGAGAAAATAGGGCGTGACGACCAGCCCGTCGCTGCCGGCGGGGCGCGCATCGGCGAGCCGGTCGAGCCATTGATGGATCGAGAGGCCAGCGTTCTTCGCCGCCTCAGCCTGGCCGGAGGCGAGCTGGCGCGCGAACCAGTTGAGCGCCGAGCCGCCGGTCGACATGCAGCCGTTGGGGACGAAAAGTCCGGGCTTGAGATGGTAGTCGAGGAAGAGGCGCGGGTCGGGCGTTGCGTGGCCGGTTGCGGTCAGGATGTCGACCGAGCCGCCGAACTTGAGCAGAACGTCGCCGGCGCTGACCACGCCGGCGCCGAGCGCCGAGGCGATGTGGTCCGCCGCGCCGCCGATGACCGGCGTTCCGGCCTCAAGTCCGCTTTCCGCCGCGCCCCGATTCGAGACGACGCCGAGAATCTCGTGCGAGGCGATCTTGCGTGGCAGTGCGGCGCGGGGAATATGGGCGAGCGTGACCAGCGCGTCCTCGATCGCGTTGGCCTTGAGGTCGACGAAACCGGCTTCGAGCGCCCAGTTCTGCTCGACTGCGCGCTCGCCGGTGAGGCGCCAGTTGATGTAGTCGTAGGAGCCGAACACGGTGGCGATGCGGGCGAAGACCGCGGGTTCGTGGCGCTCGATCCATCGGAGCTTGGCGGCGACGAGCTGCTGATTGATTCCATTGCCCGCCTTGGCGAGGAAGGCCTTCTCGTCGATCTCGGCCCGAAGCTCGGCGACTTCGGCGCCGCAGCGCGCGTCGCTCTGCTGAATGCTCGGACGCAGGAGGCGCCCGGAGGAATCGAGCAGCACGACGGCCGGCAGCATTCCGGTCACGCCGACGGCGGCCACATCCGCCGGCGAAGCGCCGCTTGCGCGCAGAAGTTCGCGCACGATCTCGCCGACGTTCGCCCACCATTGCTCCGGATCCTCCTCGGCCCAGCCGACATGGTCGGATCGCAGGGCGACAGGCCGCGAGACAAGCGCGAGAGTTCTGATCCGGCAGCCGGATCAGGACCCCGATGGTCGATGTGGTGCCGATGTCGAGGCCGAGAACGCAAGGCATCACTTGTCATACCCGCGCAAGCGGGTATCCAGGCTCGCGTCGAAAGATAGCGGCTGCCCAGGATTTCCCGCCTTCGCGGGAATGACACGGTGCATTTATGCGCAATCACCTCAGCTTCGCCACGACGTCCATGAAGCGCTTCACCCGTTTCGCATCGACTGGATTCCAGGTCTGGCCGTCGACCTTGAAATGGGTGCCGATCACGACACCGTCTGCGATGGCCAGGATTTCGGGCACATTGTCGATCGTGACGCCGGTGTTGGCGAGGACCGGCACGCTCCGGACGGCCTCGCGGACGCTCGTGAGGTTCGAGCGGTCGACGGGCTCCCCTGTCAGGGGACCGGAGACCAGGATCGCGTCGGCGAGCGAGGAGAAGACGGCGCTTCTTGCGCGCAGCGCGATTGGGCGCTCGTCGAGCGAATGGGCGAACTCGGCGTTGACGTTGAAGAGAAGCTTCATGTCGTCGCGGCCGAGATGGCGGCGCAGACGCAGAGCGCTCGCGGCATCGGGCCGCCAAAGCCCCATGTCGGAAGCGAAGACGCCGGTGAAGATCTCGCGGACGAAGCTCGCTCCGGTCGCCGCGCCGATGGCGACGCTGGCGACCGGGTCCCAGAGATAGTTGACGCCGAAGGGGACCTTGAGATGGGGTTTCGCGGCCGCGATCACCGCGGTCATCGCCGCCACACCCTCGGGCGGCGCCTTGAACAGGTAGGGGCGGTCGTTCTCGTTGCCGAACATGATTGCATCGACGCCGCCAGCCTGCAGATTCTCGATGTCCTTGACGACGCCTTCGATCAGCTTTGCGACGCCGCCGTCCGCGTCATAAAGCGGCGCGCCGGGCAGGGCGCCGATGTGGGCCATGGCGATGACGACTTTCGTCCTGTCGCCGAGGAAGTCGAAAACCATGGATGGAGTCCTCTGCCGCGAAGGCCGGTCAAGAGCCCGCGCGCTGACTTCGCCCGAATTGCGCGAAGCGCGGAAACTAACGTCGAGATCGACATTATCAAACAAAAAGCGGTTTCGCGGCTTGCGATTTTGTTGATATGGGTCGCCGCCCAGCTTCGTGAGGGACAATGCCGGCTGCCAGTCCGCCTTATTCCGAACTCGCGGGCAAACGCGCGTTCGTGACCGGAGGCGCGCAAGGAATTGGGCGCGCCATCTCGGCCGCGCTCGTCCGATGCGGCGTGAGGGCCGCGATTGCGGATATCGATGTCGAGGCCGGCCGGCGAGCGGCGCACGAGATCGGCGGCGGATCGGTCGCGGTTGGAGTCGACGTGCGCGAGCGCGCGTCGGTCGAGCGCGCGTTCGGCGAGTTGCTCACGCGTCTTGGCGGCTGCGATATCCTGATCGCCAACGCCGGCGTCTCAACCATGCGGCATGCGCTCGAGCTGACCGATGAGGACTGGGACTTCAACTTCGCCGTCAATGCCCGGGGCGTGTTTCTCGCCAACCAGATCGCCGCCCGGCATTTCGTCGCCCAGGGCGCGGGGTGCATCGTCAACACCGCTTCGCTGGCCGCCAAGGTCGGCGCGCCGCTGCTCGCCCACTACTCGGCGTCGAAATTCGCCGTGCTCGGCTGGACCCAGGCCCTGGCGCGCGAGCTCGCCCCGCGCGGCATCCGGGTCAACGCCGTGTGCCCGGGCTTCGTCAAGACCGGCATGCAGGCGCGCGAGATCGAGTGGGAGGCCCGCCTGCGCGAGGTCTCGCCGGAGCGGGTCGTCGACGAGTATGTCGCCCAGACGCCGCTCGGCCGAATCGAACTGCCCGAGGACGTCGCCGACGTCGTGGTGTTCCTGTGCTCGGATCAGGCGCGGTTCATGACCGGGCAGGGCGTCAACGTCACCGGCGGGGTCTACATGACATGACGCTCCGCTGGGAGCGTCAGGGCGTCAGCGCCTTGAGTTCTTTCCGGGCGGTGCCGAAGGCGCCAAGCTGGTAGACCGATGCGCCAGCTGGCGAGAACGTGAACGACGGGAAAGGCTCGGCCAGCATTTCGTTCAAGTATTTTTCGGTTCCGACGCCGATCGTCACATGCGGATTGAAGCGCTTGCCTGCCGCGTCTCTCACGAAGTTTTCGACGTAGCACTACTTTGGCACTTTCAATTGAGCGATCTACGGACTTGTCGGCCGCGGTGTGGGCATCGGTAGGGCGGAGCGCGGGCGAGGGCGATGACGACGGCTTTTCGTATGGCCGGCAGCGTCGGTTGAGGCGGCCCGGCGGAGATTTTTTTTTCCCCGCTCGCGGCGGCGAGGCGAAGATGCTGGAGGAAGGCGTAGGCGATCATGGCCATCAGCGCGTGGCGATGAAGACCTCGCCATGAGCGGCCTTCGAAGTGGTCGAGGCCGAGTTCTTCCTTGAGCTGCTGGTGAGCCTGCCCGCAGACCCAGCGCGCCTTGATCGTCGCGGCCAATGTCTTGAGATCGGCGTCGGCAGGGAGGTTGGCCAGATAGTATTTCCGCTCGCCGGACGCGCGCCGCTCGCCGACGAGCCACACTTCGTCGCCCGGCATGTGCTGCATGCCTTTGTCGCCGATCCGTTGCGGCGTCCCGTCGGCGACACGCACGCGGACGGCGGCGAAGCGAGCCTTCAAGGGGTCCCTTGGTTCCCTTGCGCCAGGCGAGCATGCGCCATTTCGCTGGGGTGAGCATGTCTTCAGCGCTGGTGGAAAGGACATTGGGCACATGCCGTTTGCGCGGGCGGCCGCGTGCGACGACGGGGAAGACGAGTTCGGCGTCGCGCGGGTAGACCTTCTGATGACGGGGGATGCCGACCGCCCAGGCACGTCCGCGTGCGCTCAAGGCCTGACGGAACTCGGCGCCCATGCCGTAGCCTGCGTCGGCGAGGACCGCCCCGAAGCGAACGCCGGCGGCGATCAGGCGATCGAGTTCGGCGAGCGCGATCTCCGACTTGGCCCGCGCCGAGCGATATTCGGCGGGCACGCCGGCGCGTTCGAGCCGAGCTTCGTCGCCGGTCCAACTGTCCGGCAGGAACAGCCGCAGGCCCACCATCACCGGGACCTCGCCGCGCGCCAGGGTTAGCGACACCAAGGTTTGGCAATTCGCAGTCTTGCCCAAGGCCGATGCATATTGCGGCCCGACCCCGACCGAATGCGTCCCCTTCTTCGGCAACGCCGTGTCGTCGATGACGAGGAAGGCGTCCGCGCCGCCCACGAGCTTGTCCGCCTGGAGCGCAAGCTCGCGCTCCAGCGGAGCCTCGCACCAGACCCCGTCCGATACGAAATGGTGCAGCCGGTCGTAATCGCCCGGCGCGACCCGCTCAGCCATCGGGCCCACGCTCTTGCGATCGCCCGGCCCGATCAGCCCCGCCACATAAAGCGGACACATCCGCCGCCTCGCCTTGTGGCCGAACCGTTCCACGAACGGCCATAGCCACCGCGCAGCTCGTCCCGCCAATCCGCCATGCCCCGCGCCCCCAAATCAGAGCGCGAATCCTCGCCTGAGCGTGGTTAACAAACCCCTATTCTGTCAAAGTAGTGCTAGTTTTACTGTGTCATAAACATTTGAGGTGATGGTTTCGATTCACGCCTGATTCGGAGGGGCTGGTGGATCGAAGCGCAGAGGGAGCTGGGAACGAATCTCGGTTAGCGTCTTATTTGGAGCACTTGGCGTCGAGCTTGGGGCACGCGGATCGGCGCGCGCCATTTGGCTCCTACTGCAAAGGGCTTATCCTTCCCGGCGAGCGCAAGAGCGTCGAGCCGATTGCAGCCCGCGTCGAGCCCAGCCGGGTTCAAGGCGCGCATCAATCGCTGCACCATTTTGTCGCGAACGCCGATTGGTCGCAGGAGGCCCTGCTGCGGCAGGTTCGAACCTTTGTTCTGCCTGCGATCGAAAAGAGCGGCGGAGTAAGAGCTTGGATCGTCGACGACACGGGATTCCCGAAGAAGGGCGTTCATTCCGTTGGCGTCGCCCGGCAGTATTGCGGGCAACTCGGCAAGCAGGACAATTGTCAGATTGCGGTGTCGTTGTCGGTCGCCAACGAGCACGCGAGCCTGCCGATCGCCTTTCGGCTCTATCTTCCCGAGGATTGGGCGGCCGATCCAGTTCGCCGGGCCAGAGCCGGCGTGCCCGAGGACGTCGTCTTCAAGACCAAACCGCAAATTGCGCTCGACCAGATCCGCGCCGCGCGCGCCGAGGGCGTGCCGGAAGGGGTGGTGTTGGCGGACGCCGGTTACGGGATCAACACGGCGTTCCGAGCGGCGCTGACGCGCATGGGCCTGACTTATGTCGTCGGCGTTCAGTCGTCGGTCCGGCTTTGGCCGCCGGGAGCGGGTCCGCTCCCGCCCAAGGCATGGACCGGGCAAGGTCGACCCCCGACGCTGATGCGGCGCGACGCGCAGAATCAGCCTCAGTCGGCCAAGCAACTCGCCAAGTCGCTGCCGGCTGACGCCTGGCGGGACGTCGCATGGCGCGAAGGCGTCGACAAAACGCTTCGTTCCCGCTTCGCCGCCGTGCGGGTTAGGCCCGCGCATCGCGACTACTGGCGTTCGCACCCCTATGCGGAAGAGTGGCTGCTCGTCGAATGGCCGCAGGACGAAAGCGCGCCGACCAAATACTGGCTCTCGACCCTGGCTGCGGATACAGCCCTCGCGAGGCTCGTGGAAACTGCCAAACTGCGCTGGCGGATCGAGCGCGACTATCAGGAACTCAAGCAGGAACTGGGCCTCGATCACTATGAAGGTCGAGGCTGGCGAGGCTTTCACCATCACATGGCGCTCTGCGTCGCAGCATACGGATTCCTGGTCTCCGAACGGAGTTCTGATTCCCCCCTCAGACGACAAAACCCTCGTCATCAAAACGTCTGACCTATCCAACGGTTTTCGACCCCGCGGATCCCCCGATCCGAGCAGAACGCCACGTCAAATCGTCCATCACAAGCATCCGCATTAGGTTGGCCCGAAGTATCGCCCGGCGACTGCCCCGATGCCCCTGTTGCCAAAGAGCCAACTTGTGACACAGTAAGACTAGCCGGCTGCTGAAAAAGTCGCCGAAGAAGTCGCTGGTGTTTGGTCTTTTGGCATGATTCGTTGGGTTGTCGAGGCGAATCGCGAGGGATCGATGCGAGGCGAGGATCGGACGCGGGCGGCGTTGTTCTCGTATGTCGACATCGAGACGCGGATTCCGACGAAGCATCCTTTGCGGGCGATGCGACGGCTGACCCACGCGGCGCTGTCTGATCTGGACGGAGCGTTTTCGGCGCTTTACGAGGCCTGCGGACGTCCGTCCATTCCGCCGGAGCGGTTGCTGCGGGCCACGCTTCTGCAGCTTCTCTATTCGATCCGGTCGGAGCGGCAGTTGGTCGAGCGGATCGAGTTCGACCTTTTGTTTCGCTGGTTCGTCGGACTGTCGATCGACGAGAAGGCGTTCGACGCGTCGACCTTCTCCAAGAACCGCGACCGCTTGCTCACACACGAGGTCGGGCAAGGGTTTTTGTCTTCGCTTCTCGGCCTGCCGGAGGTGAAGGGGCTTTTGAGCGCGGAGCATTTCTCGGTCGACGGAACGCTGTTGAAGGCCTGGGCGTCGATGAAGAGCTTTCGGCCGAAGGACGGCTCGGGCGAGCCGCCGTCGCCGGGTCGCAACGGCGAGGCCGACTTCCGCAAGACAAAGCGGTCGAACGCGACGCACGCCTCGATGACCGACTCGGACGCGCGGCTTTACCGCAAAGGCGATGGACAGGAGAGCCGCCTTTCCTATCTCGGTCACGCCTTGATGGAGAACCGCAACGGGCTCGTTGTGGCGGCGGAGGCGACCTTGGCGACGGGAACCGCGGAACGCGAGGCCGCGGCGCGTTTGAGCGAGCGGTTGCCCGAGGGTGCGACCCTCGGCGCCGACAAGAACTACGACGCCGAGGCCTTCGTCGAGGGGCTGAAGGGGCGCGGGATCGAGCCGCACGTGGCGATCAAAGGGACAGTCAGCAAGATTGGCAAGGTGCGCAAGACCGCCGTCCCGGACGACGTCGCGGCGAGCCTCGGCTATGCGATCAGCCAACGGCTGCGCAAGCGGATCGAGGAAAGCTTCGGCTGGAGCAAAACGGTAGGCGGGCTCACGCAAGTGAAGGGGCGCGGCCTCGCCAAAGTGCGCGCCGTCTTCGTCTTCGCTCTCGCCGCCTACAACCTTGTTCGCCTGCCCAAGCTTCTGGCCCCGAGGGGCGACGTGCGCCCAGCCGCGTGAAAAGGAGGCGGAAATGATTCCATGCCGAGGCCATCTCCTCAGGCTGAACCCCTTCCACCCTGAAAATTCCACGCCTGCCCACCGTCTTGCGCACCCCCGGTGACTTGTTCAGCAGCCCGCTAACGCCCGTTGCGATTGGCTTGACCCGGGCCTCTGCGCGGCCCGCCAGGGTCGGGCCTTCTCTCCGTCTAGCGGCGGCCTTAATGACATGCCAAGGCCGATGAAGGTGCAAACCAGAAAGGCGAAGTTTTTTCGTCGCCGTCGATCCCGCGCATGCTCGACAATTCTCCAATGGCGCACTTTAGCACGAGTCTTGTTTCTGGAAAAGGAAAAACAGAGGAGTCTCTCGAAAATACGATGCAAGCCTTTGAAAAATACGAGGATTGACGCCCATCCCTCAGCCGCCTCCGGATGCCAAAAGAGGCCAGGCGCCAGCGCCGCAAGCCGGCCTTACCTTCTCAAAGCCCCGGATTTACCGCGTCACAGAGAGCGGAATTAACAGGGAGTTTTTTTGCGCATAACAGGGATCTTGTTCGTACTTAACAGGGAACTTTTTTCCGCGAGCAGGGCAAATTTCGACGACGAAATGGGATCTCGCGTTCACCTGAACCCTCGTGGCCGGGAGGTTCGAGGCCACGCCTCGATCATGGCCACCGCCTTCGAATTCCACCCGGTTGCAACGGGCTCTAGTGCCCCAGCGCCGTCCCATCCTTGCGCGGATCCGAGCCGCCAACGAGGACGCCGCGCTCCCGGTCGATGCCGATCGCCTGACCGCCGCCGAGCGGCCGCGCCACTTCCGTCAGCGTGTGGCCGAGCGCGGATAGCCGCTCGCGCATGGCCGGCGTCACCCGCCGCTCGACCTCGACCTCGCCGATGTATGGGCAGACTCGGGGAAACTCGAGTGCCTGCTGGATGTCCATTCCGTATTCCAGCGTGTTGGTCAGAAGCCATGTCTGGCCCATCGGCTGGTAATGCTCGCCCATCACGCCAAAGCACATCGCCGGCCGGCCGTCCCGCGTCGCCATGCCGGGCATGATGGTGTGCGCGGGGCGCGTATTGGGGGCGAGGCTGTTGGGATGACCGCGCTCGAAGGAGAAGCACAATCCGCGGTTCTGCATCAGCACCCCGGAGCGTTCCGCGACGATGCCGCTGCCCATGGTTTGATAGATCGAGTTGATGAGGCTGCACGCATTGCCGTCGCGGTCGACGACCGAGAGCGTGACCGTGTCGCCGTTGGCTGCGAGCGCACTCTCTCCCGGCGCAGGCAGGGAGGGAAGGGAGCGCTCGTCATCGATGAGGCGGGCGAGCGCCGCGAGATAATCGGGCGCGATCAGCTGGCCGACCGGGGTTTCGCGCCGGCGCGGGTCGGCGAGGAAGGCGTCGCGGTCGCGGTAAGCCAGCCGCGCGGCCTCGATGTGGCGGTGGTGCCGGGTCGCGCCGTCCGGCCCGTCGGGGGCGGGACCCAGCGCTTCGAGCTGGCCCAGAATCATCAGCGCGACAATGCCGGGGCCGTTCGGCGGGCACTGCCAGACGTCGAGCCCACGCCAGTTAATGTGGATCGGCTCGACGAATTCGGCGCCAAACCGGCCGTTGGCGAAATCCTCTTCCGTCTGCACGCCGCCCGCGCTCTTGAGCGTCGCGGTCATGTCGGCCGCGACCGGCCCGGCATAGAAGGCGTCCGCGCCGCGCGCGGCGATCGCGCGCAGCGTGCCGGCCAGCGCCTTCTGGACGAAAACGTCGCCCTCCTTGGGCGCGCGGCCGGCGGGGAGGAAGAGCCTGTTTCCGGCGCGGCTGAGCTTCTCGACCTGCAACGACCAATCCCACGCGACGCGCGAGTGCACCGGATAACCCTCTTCGGCGCAGCGGATGGCAGGCTGCAACAATTCGTCGAAGCCCTTGGTCCCGTAAGCGTCGAGCAGCAACTGCCAGCCGGAAACGGCGCCCGGAATGGTGACCGCGTGCGGCGAGACATGCTCGCGCGCGGCGGGGCCTGCGGCCTCGATCGCGTCGATCGAGGCTGCCGCGGCCGAACGGCCGGAGCCGTTGACCGCGACGACCTTGCCGCCGCCGGCGGGAGCGTAGAGGCAGAAGCAGTCGCCGCCGAGCCCCGTCGACTGCGGCTCGACGACCGCAAGCACGGCGCAGGCCGCTACCGCGGCGTCGACGGCGTTGCCGCCGGCGCGGAGGACCTCGATCGCGGTCAGCGAGGCGATCGGCATCGACGTCGCCGCCATGCCGTTTGCCGCGTAGACGGGGCTGCGTCCGTTCTGATGGAAATCCCGCAAGGGTTGCTCCGCTTTGGCTGGCGTGGAATCGAGCCTAAGATTTTCGCCTGTACCTAAGCCGGCCCGCGCGCAGATTGGCAAGATCGGTCCGCAACGGGCGCGATTTGCACGAAACTTGCGTCCCACGCCGACGGCATCGGAGAGGAAGCAATGGAATTTGATCTCATCATTCGCGGCGGAACCGTCGTCACCGCGGCCGACGTCGGCAAATGCGACATCGGCGTCAAGGACGGCCGGATCGCCGCCTTGGCCGACAGCCTGCCGCGCGCCGCCTCCGAGATCGACGCGTCGGGCCTCCTGGCATTGCCGGGCGGCATCGACAGCCACGTGCATTTCGACCAGCCGATGGGGCCGGGGATCGTGATGGCGGACGGGTTCGAGAGCGGGACCCGCAGCGCCGCGGCGGGCGGCAACACCACCGTCATCTCCTTCGCCCTCCAGCCGCGCGGCCAATCCTTGCGCCAGAGCGTCGAGGACTATCACAAGAAGGCGAGGGGCAAGAGCTATGTCGACTACGGCTTCCACCTCATCGTCACCGATCCGACGCCGGCGGTATTGGGCCAGGAGCTGCCGGCGCTGGTCAGCTCGGGGTACCCGTCGTTCAAGGTGTTCATGACCTATGACGACCTGGTCCTGACCGATCGGCAATTGCTCGAGGTGTTCGCGGTCGCGCGCGAGCAGGGCGCCCTCGTGATGGTCCACGCGGAAGGCTACGACCAGATCAAGTTCATGACCGACCGGCTCGAGCGTGAGGGCAAGACCCATTCCTATTATCACGCGGAATCGCGCCCCGAGCTGGTCGAGCGCGAGGCGACCCACCGAGCGATCTCGCATGCCGAGCTCATCGGCATCCCGATCATGATCGTCCATGTGTCGGGGCGCGAGGCGATGGAGCAGATCGAATGGGCGCGCCGGCGCGGGATGAAAATCCACGCCGAAACCTGCCCGCAATATCTCGTGCTGACCGCCCACGATCTCAAAGGCCTCAACATGGACATGAGCGGGGCGAAATATGTCTGCTCGCCGCCGCCGCGCGACCGGGCCTCGCAGGATGCGATCTGGCGCGGGCTGATCGGCGGCGTGTTCGAGACCTTCTCCTCCGACCACTGCCCGTTCCGGTTCGACGACGAGGCCGGCAAGAGCCACCCGAAGGCGCGGACGTCGTTCCGCTGGGTGCCGAACGGCATTCCGGGCGTCGCCGCGCGACTGCCGATCCTGTTCTCGGAAGGGGTCAAGAAGGGGCGCATCTCGCTCACCGAGTTCGTCGCGCTCACTTCGACCAACCACGCCAAGCTCTATGGGCTCTACCCGCGGAAGGGATCGATCATGATCGGCGGCGACGCCGACATCGTCCTGTGGGACGCCGACAAGAAGATGACGCTGACCCAGGACCTGATGCAGCACGGCAGCGACTACACGCCCTATGAGGGCATGGAAGTGACCGGGTGGCCGGTCAAGACGCTGCTCCGCGGCGAGGTCGTTGTCGATGATGGCCGGATCGTCGGCAGGCCGGGACAAGGCCAGTTCCTGGCGCGGGAAACGACGGGGCGTGCGTGAGCGCGGCATTGCAGGGCCGGGTCGCCGACCCGGCGCAACGAAATCCAAATCCAGCGCAACAAAATCAAAGCCCGGCGCAACAAAATCAAAATCGAGCCGCAACGAAATCAAAGCCCCGCGCAACGAAATCAAAATCGCCTTCCCGGGCCGGCGATCGAGAGTTTTCAAAGGGTTGCGCCCGTTTTCTCGTGTCGCCGGGCCCTCTCCCTCATGGGCGTGGCGGCAGTGCTCCTTTCACTCGAGGGCGACGTTCTCCGCCGACCTTAGAACAAACAGAGAACACCAGGCGAGCCCGTTTGTCAATGAATTGTCGATGCGCGCCGAGGCGGCGACCTCGGAGCATCCTTCGAGAAGCGCCTTTCGGCGTTCCTCAGGATGAGGGTGGAGATTGGGCGCTCCCGCCCCCTGCCGCCGACTTCGAGCGCCTTGATCACCGCCTCCGCCTTGGTCACGGTCGCGACGTTCTGCATCGCGAAGTCGATCGAGGCCTTGTGCCATTCGGCGTTCATCGTCGAGCAGCAATCCTCGGGCACGACGACGGCATAGCCCTTGTCGGCGCCGGTGCGGGCGGTGTGCTCGATCGACATGTTGGTCCAGGCGCCGGTGTCGATGATCGTGTCCCGCCCGAGCCCCTTGAGCAGCGACTCGAGCCGCGAGCCCTCCCAGGCGCTCATGGTCATCTTCTCGACGACGAGATCGCCGGGCTGAGGTTCGAGCCCCTTGACCGGCGCCGCGCCCCATGTGCCGCGCACGACCGCCTTGTGCTCGGCCAGGCCCCTGAACAGCGGCGCGTTGAGTTTGACGCCCCTCGCGCCGGGCTCGACGATGAACCAAACATGGATCACAGGCACGCCGTTTGCGCGCGCAGCATGGGCGACGCTGCGGATGTTTTCGACCACGTTCTGCGCCCGCGCATGGGCCGGCGCGCCCGAGGACGCGAAAGCGCCGCCCTCGCTGAGGGTGTCGTTCTGCATGTCCTGGATCAGGAGGGCGCAGCGCTTCGGGTCGAGCGCAAGGGCGGCCTCGGGCGAAGCGGCGGGCGACGCGGCCGCGCCGCCGGCGCTCGCGTTCATGTAGGGTTCGCGGCGCGGCCCGACCTTGGTCTCGACCCGGTAGACCGACTGGCTTGCGGTGAGGAAGAGGGTGTGGAAATCGGGCCCGCCCCAGGCGAGATTGGCGACCGGCTCCGGCGCGCGCACTTTTCCAATAACGTCCCCCGAGGGCGCATAGACCCACAAGCCGCCTGGCGCCGTCACCCAGACGTTGCCGCGCTCGTCGCATTTCATGCCGTCCGGTCCGCCGGGCTCCGTCGACGAGACGATTTTATCGGCAAAGAGGCGCCCGTTCTTGAGCGAGCCGTCGGCGGCGACATCGAACACGCGGATCAGCTTCAGCGCCGAATCGTTGACGTAGAGACGCTTCTCGTCCGGGGAGAAGCAGAGACCGTTCGGCTGATTGAAGAGATCGTCGTCGACGAGAAGCTGAGGCGCTCCGCCGGCGGGGGACACGCGATAGACGGCCTGAAAGCCGAGCTCGTGCGGCCGTTCGACGCCGTAATGGGGCGAGCGGCCATAGATGGGATCGGTGAAATAGATCGAGCCGTCCGATCGCACACAGACATCGTTGGGAGAGTTGAGCTCCTTGCCGCCGAAATGCGAGGCGAGAACCTCGCGCCGCCCGTCCGGCCGCTCGCGCACAAGCATGGAAGTCGCGTGCTCGCAGACGATGAGGTTGAGGCTGGCGTCGTAGGTCATGCCGTTGCCTTTGTTGGCGGGCCGGCGGACCTCGACAACGCCGCCTTCCGGGTCCCAGCGGCGGCGCACATCGCCCGGCATGTCGGAGAACAGGAGATAATGGTCGAGAGGATGCCAGACCGGCCCCTCGGTGAACATGAACCCCGTCCCGACCGAGTTGACCGGCGCCTCGGGGTCGATCAGGTCGCCGAAATCCGGCCGCAAGGTCTCGTGGCTCATTGGTGGCGTACCCTCCATTGTGTCTCAGACCGGCAAAGGCGCCGGTTCAATCTCGCCGGATCGGCTTCAATCAACGGACCCGTTCGGCCAAGCCGGCGCGATGCTATGGGCGCCGATCGACAAACTCAACCGAGGCGCGAGGACGACGACGTTTACCGACTGACTTGGCGCTTGAGCATCAACTGGTATAGGTGCCCCGCGCCCGTCGGAGTCGCCATGCGGTCTCGCCTGCTCACCCTTGCTTTGCTCCTCTTGCCCGCCCCGGCGCTCGCCGACGTCAAGGACAAGGTCGCGGCCCTTGCTCCATCGGCGGTCGTGCTGGTGGTCGACGCCAAGGGCGAGGAGCTGGTCGCCCAGAACGCCGACGAGCCTTTCGTCCCGGCCTCGGTCACCAAGATCGTGACGGCGTGGCTGGCGATGGAGGTCCTGGGCGCCGACTACCGCTTCGAGACCCGGTTCTATCTCGACGCCAAGCGGGTGCTCTATGTGCGCGGAGGCGGCGATCCGTTCCTGATCTCGGAGGAGCTGAAGCCCCTGGCGGCCGATCTCGTCGCCAAGATCGGAAAGGCGCCGATCACCGGCATCGTGGTTGACGGCAGCTACTATCCTTCGAACCTCCGCATCCCCGGCATCGAAAATGACGACCTGGCCTACGATGCGCTGAACTCGGCGCTGGCGGTCAATTTCAACACGGTCTACGCGGTGCGCAGCGGCGCCAAGGTGCGCTCCGCCGAGGACCAGACTCCGATCACGCCGCTCGCGATCGCCATCTTCCGCGCGAAGGGGCCGGACGGAGAGGGCCGCATCAGTCTTGGCCAGGATCCCACGCTCGGCCTCGAATACGCCGGCGAGCTGATCGGCGCCTTCATCGAGCTAGCCGGCGGGCGCGTCCGAGGCAATGTCTCGGTCGGAACCGTGCCCGAGGACCTCAAGCCGGTCTATGTTCACCGACAGTCGCGCCCGCTCCCGGAGATCCTCGCTCAGCTGCTTCTCGATTCGAACAACTTCACCGCCAACCAGGTCTTCCTGGAGATCGGCGGGAGCCGCCTCGGCGAGCCGGTCAGTCTCGAGAAGTCGCTCAGGGTTGCGGATGAGATGCTCGCCGCGCAGGGTGTCGCCAGCTCCATTCATCTCGAGGAAGGCTCAGGCATCAGCCGCGACGACCACATGACCGCCCGTGGCCTCGCCAAAGTGCTCGAGCTGTTCGCGCCCCATGCCGACCTTCTCCACGGCCATGACGGCGGATTGAACAAGACCGGCACCATGGACGGCGTCCGCACGCTTGCCGGCTACGCCGACACCTCGCGTCACGGGCGAGTGCATTTCGTCATCTCGGCTCCGGGCGATGACAGCGAGATGCGCTACCGGCTGCTGGGGGCGATCAAGTCCGAACTCTAGTTGCAGACCTTTCCCCAGTGTTCTCTATGCCCGGTGATAGACTTATGGCCGTGGTATGAGTGGGTGTAAAAGCCGCCGTCGGGTAAGATCAAGAATTGAACATACTTCTCCCCGAATTTCACCGTCCCGGGCTCGGTGACCAGCCACGAGGTGTGATGGCCCCGGTCGTTCGTGTATTGACCATTTGCTGCAAATATACTGATCCGCCCGGTGTTCCAGCAGATTTTCTTGCCGACAAGATCTTTTTCGGTCACCGGCCGGCCATCCGTCGGCCAACCCAGGGCCGGTCCAGGCCAGCCCAATTGGGCCTTCGCCGCCGTCCCGCAGAACGCCGCGCAAGCGAAAGCGGTGAGGACGAGATGATTTCGCGCAATCATAGTTCATTCCTCCAATCGCAATAAATTACGACCCGCCTCCCGGCGCAATCGATTGATAAAACATGCCGGCGCGTCGCGTTAGGCGGACCCCGCCGAGCGAATAAACAACAACTCGCAATTGCGTAGATCGGCGCCGAAATCAAGCTGACGACGGCCGCGCCGCGCTCCTCACCGCCGCCTCGGGAGGCCGCGCCGCTCGCGGCCTCAGTCGCCCGATTCGTCCGCCGGCGGGCGCTCGGGCTTCCGCCGCGCCGCGATCATTTCGGCCAGGATCGAGAGCGCGATCTCGTCCGACGAGATGGCGGCGATGTCGAGCCCGGCGGGCGCCTTGATCGCGGCGAGCGCCTCGGCCGGGACGCCTTCGGCGGCGAGCTCGCGCTTGAGAGTGTCGGCCTTGCGGCGCGAGCCGACGAAGGCGCGATAGCGGGCGGCCATGGCGGCTGCGCTTTTCAGCGCGGCGCGGTCGCCGGCCCCCTGGGTCGAGATGACGACGAAAGCGTTCTCGCCGGCTTCACGCGGCGCCGCGAGGCCGACGAGGCGCTGAACGCCGGGGTCGAATCGCTCGTGCTCCTCCGCCGCGGCGGCGACGGCGACGGCGAAGCCCATCGACGGGGCAAGCCTGGCGAGCGCGACCGCGACCGGCGACGCGCCGAGGATGAGGAGGCGGGGGCTCGGAAGGACAGGTTCGACGAAAACGTCCATCGTGCCCTGGCTCGGGCAGGAATTCTTGGCGTAGAAGACGCCGCCGCGCTCTTCGCCCGCCGCCGCGCCGAGTTCGGCGAGAGCATCTTTCGGCGCGATCGAGACCAGCCGCGACCGGCCGTCGGCCATGCATTGGCGCGCCGCCTTGACCACGGCCGCGCGGGCGCAGCCGCCGCCGATCCAGCCCTCGACGATGGAGCCGTCGGCCCCGATCAGGGCCTTTGCGCCCGCCTTCGCGGCGGTGACGGAGACGGTGCGGACGACGGTGGCGAGGGCGAAGGCTTGCCCTTTGGCCTGACGCTGAGCCGCCTGCTCGAGCACGCCCATCGGATCAGATCCTCGCGAGATAAGGTTCGAGCGCCGCCAGGCTCTCGAGATTGTGCGCCGGCGCGAGCAAATCGAGGTAGGGCAGGGCCGCCTGCATGCCGCGCGCGCTCGGCTCGAAGCCGCGGCGGCCGGTCAGCGGATTGAGCCAGACGATGCGCTTGCAGCGGCGCCTGAGTTCGCGCATCGCCGAGGCCATGAGCTCAGGCGGCCCGGTGTCGTAGCCGTCCGAGAGGATCATGACGCACGTGCGCGAATGGATGACCCGCTTGGCGTGCCTCTTGTTGAAGGCGGTCAGGCACTCGCCGATCTTCGTCCCGCCGCCGACGCCGGCCGCCATCAGCGCCAACCGGTCGAGGGCGCGGGCGGGATTGCGCTCCTTCAGCGCCGACGACACATGCGCAAGCCTGGTATGAAACAGGAACGCCTCGGACTCGCGGAAAGCCTGGCTGACCGCGTGCAGGAAGCGGGTGAAAAACGCGACATAAGGCTCCATCGAGCCGGAAGCGTCGAGCAGCGCCACGAGCCGCAGCGGCTTGATCTTGCGCCGGCGGAACTTGAGGTCGAGCGGCTCGCCGCCATGGGCGACGCTGAGCCGGATCGTCGCCCTGAGGTCGAGCCGCCGCCCGCGCCGGCGCGCGCGCTCGCGCCGCGTGAGCCTCGCCCGCATCGCGCGCGCGAACCGTTCGGCGATCTCGGCGGCCTCGGCGCGCTCCCGCTCGCTCTCGAATGCGGCGATGTCTTTCCGCGACATGGCCTCATGCGCGGACGCGCCGCCGCGCCGCCCGCCGCCTTCATGGACGGCGTCCTCTCGCCCGCGGGCGCCGCCGATGCGGGTCGGCTCCCGTTGTCGATCGTTCGCGCCGGGCCCATGCTGAAAGCGCCGGGGCGAACGGGCGGCAAGGGCTTCGGCGTCGATCCTGACGGCGCTCTTCACCCCGCGCGCGCGCCAGTAGGCGTCGAAGAGGTCATCGAACCGCGCGAGGTCCGAGCGGCGCGACGCGAACAAGGCGCGCAATCCGGCGCGGAAACCTTCGGGCCGCCCGGCGAGCGGGCCGGCCATGAGGAGCGCGGCGTCCTGCGCCTCCGATTGCCCGATGACGAACCCGGCGTCGCGCAACGTCAAGACAAAGCCGGCGAGGCGCCGGCGCATCGCCGGACCCGGGCCGGGGCGGCCGAGGGGGAAAGCATGCGCGCCCATCATGCGACTCGGCCGACGAGCCGGCTCGTCGTCTCCGGACCGATCGCGGCGCGGTCCTCGCGGGTCTTGAGCAGGGCGATCAGGGTCGCATGGACGATCTCCGGCTCCTGCCGCAGATCCTCGACCCCGAGCCCGGCCAGCGTCGCCGCCCAGTCGAGCGTCTCGGCGACGCCGGGGACTTTCTTCAGATCTTCCTTGCGCAACATTCCGACCATGCGGGCGATCTGCACGGCGAAATTCGCGTCAATGCCGGGCTGGCGGGCGAGGAGAATCGCCGCCTCGCGCTCGACGTCGGGAAAATCGAGATAATGGTAGAGGCAGCGGCGGCGCAGCGCGTCGGAGAGCTCGCGGGTGGCGTTGGAGGTCAAGACCACGCGCGGGATCGTGAGCGCGCGGATGACGCCGAATTCGGGAATCGTGACCTGGAAGTCCGACAGAAGCTCGAGCAGGAAGGCCTCGAATTCCTCGTCGGCGCGGTCGACCTCGTCGACCAGCAGCACCGGCGGCGTATGGCGCCGGATGGCGCTGAGCAGGGGCCGCTCGAGCAGATAGTCCTCGGAGAAGATGCGGGCCTCGATCTCGGCCACGCTCGCGCCCGTTCCCTCGCGCGCCTTGATCGCCAGGAGCTGGCGCTGGTAGTTCCATTCGTAGAGCGAGGAGCTGACGTCGAGCCCCTCGTAGCACTGCATGCGGATAAGCTCCGAGCCGTGCACCGCGGCGAGCGCCTTGGCGACTTCGGTCTTGCCGACCCCCGCCTCGCCCTCGATCAGCAGCGGACGCTTAAGCGCATCCATCATCCAGAGCGCGGTCGCGAGATCGCGGTCGGCGACATAGCCGACCTCGGCCAGACGCGCGGCGATCGCCTCGCGCGGAATTTGGGCGCTATGCATTTGCGACCCCCTCTCCCGCGTCGCGGGAGAGGGTCGGGGTGAGGGCCTTCGTCATGGGGCGCATTGCTTTACGGGACCCTTATCCGGCCGACTTCGTCGGCCACCTTCTCCCGCAGGCGGGAGAAGGGTTCATGCGTGCAGGCCCAGATTCTCCGCCGCCTGCCAGACGCGATAGGCGTCGTGCGGCATCGCGATGTGGGTCGAGCCGGCGAACTTGAACGCGTCGTTCACCGCGTTGGCGAAGCAGGGCACGCTGCCGACGTTCGGGCTTTCGCCGACCCCCTTGGCGCCGATCGGGTGATGGGGCGACGGCGTCACCATGTAGTCGGTCTCCCAATGCGGGGTCTCGACCGCGGTCGGCAGGAAATAGTCCATCAACGACGCGCCCTTGACGTTGCCGTCGGAATCGTAGGCGATTTCCTGGCCCATGGCGATCGCGTAGCCCTCGGTGCAGCCGCCATGCACCTGGCCTTCGATAATCATTGGGTTGATGCGCGTGCCGCAGTCGTCAAGCGCATAGAAGCGCCTGACCTTGTGCGCGCCGGTGTCGACGTCGATGTCCATGACGCAGATATAGGCGCCGAACGGATAGGTCATGTTCGGCGGGTCGTAATAGCTCACCGCCTCGAGGCCGGGCTCCATGCCGGGCGGGACCTGGTGATAGGCCGCCCAGGAGAGTGCGGTCATGGTCTGGAACTTCTCGGGATTGCCCTTGACCCGGAACCGGTCGACGTCCCATTCGAGATCGCCCTCGTGCACTTCAAGCATGTAGGCGGCGATCATCTGCGCCTTGGCCTTGATCTTGCGCGCGGCCATGGCGATCGCGGCGCCGGCGACCGGGGTTGAGCGCGAGCCGTAGGTGCCGAGGCCGTACGGGGCGGTGTCGGTGTTGCCTTCCTCGACCGCGATGTCGTCGGCGGCGATGCCGATCTCGCTCGCGATGATCTGGGCCCAGGTCGTCTCGTGGCCCTGACCCTGGCTCTTCGTGCCCATGCGCGCGATGCCCTTGCCGGTCGGATGGATGCGGATCTCGCAGGAATCGAACATCGCGATGCCGAGAATGTCGCAATTCTTCGACGGGCCGGCGCCGACGATCTCGGTGAAGAATGAAACGCCGATCCCCATGAGCTCGCGGGTTTCGCCGCGCTTGAACGCCTCCTGTTTCGCTTTCTGCTCCTCGCGGAGCTTGCGGTAGCCGGTGGCGTCGAGCGCCTTCTGCATGGCGGTGTGATAGTCGCCGGAATCGTATTCCCAGCCGAGCGCCGAATGGTAGGGGAACTGCTCGCGCCTGATGAAATTCTTCATCCGGAAGTCGACCGGGTCGAGCTTGAGCTTCTGCGCCATGATGTCCATCGCCCGCTCGATCGCGTAGGCGACCTCGGTGACGCGGAACGAGCAGCGATAGGCGACGCCGCCCGGCGCCTTGTTGGTGTAGACGCCGTCGACGGACAGATGGGCGACCGGAAAATCGTACGAGCCGGTGACGATGTTCGAGAAGCCGGCCGGCCATTTGGACGGATCGGCGCAGGCGTCGAACGCGCCATGGTCGGCGAGGATATGGACGCGCAACGCCGTCACCCGGCCCTCGCGCGTCGCCGCGATCTCGGTCGTCATGTGGTAGTCGCGGGCGAACGAGGTGGTGGAGAGGTTCTCGATTCTGTCCTCGACCCATTTGACCGGGAGGCCGGTCACGATCGAGGCGACCGCGGCGCAGATATAGCCGGGATAGGCGCCGACCTTGTTGCCGAAGCCGCCGCCGATGTCGGGCGAGATGACATGGATCTTGTGCTCCGGCACGGGGGCGATCAGCGACACGACGGTGCGGATGACGTGCGGCGCCTGGAACGTGCCGTAGATTGTCAGGTCGCCAGTGATCTTGTTGAAGCTGACGACGCACTGGCAGGTCTCGAGCGGGCAGGGGTGCACGCGCTGGTAGCTCAAGAGGTCCTTGGTCGCCACTTCGGCCTTCTGGAAGGCTGCGTCGGTCAATTCCTTGTCGCCGACCTGCCAGTTGAAGATATGGTTCGGATGGCTGCGCGGCCCGTGAGCGCCATCCTTCTTGTCCTTGATGTCCTCGCGCAGGACCGGCGCGTCCTTGTCCATCGCCTTGAACGGATCGACGACGACCGGAAGGGCTTCGTACTCGACCTCGACCAGGTCGGCGGCGTCGGCGGCGATATAGCGGTCGGTCGCGACGATGAAGGCGATCTCCTGGTTCTGGAACAGCACCTTGCCGTCGGCGAGCACCATCTGGACGTCGCCGGCGAGCGTCGGCATCCAGGCGAGATTGACGCCCTTGAGGTCCTCGGCGGTCAGCACCGCGAGCACGCCGGGCACCGCCTTGGCCTTGGAGGTGTCGATCTTCACGATGCGGGCGTGAGCACGGCTCGAGCGATGGAAGTCGCCGTGCAGCATGCCCGGGAGCTTGATGTCGTCGACGTAATTGCCTTTGCCCTGGGTGAAGCGCACGTCCTCGACGCGCTTGCGCTTGCAGCCCATGCCTTGCAGTTTTTCGGCGCGCTCGAGCGAAGTGGGAAGAGGGGCGTCGTTCATTCCGCGGCTTCCTTGAATTCGAGGCCGGCCATCTTGGCGGCAGCGTATTGGATCGATTTGACGATGTTCTGGTAGCCGGTGCAGCGGCAGAGGTTGCCGGATATGCCAAGGCGGATTTCGTTCTCGGTCGGGTGCGGGTTCTCCTGCAAGAGCCGGTAGGCGCGCACGATCATTCCCGGAGTGCAATAGCCGCATTGCAGGCCGTGCATCTCGCGGAAACCTTCCTGCAGCGCGTTGAGCTTGCCGTCGGCGGCCGCCATGCCCTCGATCGTCAGCACATCGGCGCCGGCGGCCTGAATTGCAAACATGGTGCAGGATTTCACCGACCGGCCGTCGACGTCGACCGTGCAGGCGCCGCAATGGGAGGTGTCGCAGCCGATGTGCGAGCCGGTGAGGCCGAGGTTCTCGCGTAAGTAATGAATGAGCAGCGTTCGCGGCTCGACCGCCGCCGACATCGTCTTGCCGTTGACCGTCATGCTGACATTGGTGAGGGACATGTCGGGTCCTTTCAGGATGTTGCGCGGGCAAAGGCGCGCTTGAGCGCCCGCGCGGTCATGACGCCCGCCATCTTGGCGCGATATTCGGCCGAGCCGCGGCCGTCCTCGGCCGGCGAAGCGGCGGCGGTCGCGGCTGCGGCCGCCCGAGCGAGCGCCGGCGCATCGAGCGCGGTCCCGACGCAGGCTGCGGCGGCGTCGCTCGCCAGGAGCGCCGTCCCGGCGACATTGGTGAGGCCGACCGCGCAGGTCGCGATCCGGCCGCCGGAGACGGTCAGAATCACCGCGGCGGCCGCAGTCGCGTAGTCGCCGACCTTCCGCTTGAGCTTCTCATAGGCGTGCCCATGACCCGCGGGAGGCTTGGGAATACGGATGGCCGCGAGCACCTCGCCGGGCTTCAAGGCGGTCTCGTAGAGGCCGAGATAATAGTCGCGCGCCGGCACCCGGCGCTCGCCGTCCGGGCCGCGCAAGGCGTATGTCGCGCCGAGCGTCATCATCAAGGCCGGCATGTCGTTGCCGGGGTCGCCGTTGGCGACATTGCCGCCGATGGTGCCGACATAGCGCACCTGTGGATCGGCGATCACTTCGGCGGTTTCGCGCAGGATTGGGGCATGCTCGGCCAAAAGGTCGTTGACGATGATTTCGCGCTGGGTGGTCATCGCGCCGATCACGATCTCGCCGCCCTCGAGACGGACGCCTTTCAGCTCGGCGACGCCGGCAAGATCCACAAGATGGGTCGGCATGGCGAGGCGCAGCTTCATCATCGGAATGAGGCTGTGGCCGCCGGCGATGAGACGAGCGTCGGAATCCAGCCGGCCGAGCAGGGCGACTGCGTCCGAGAGGCTTGCCGGGCGATGATACTCGAAGGAACCGGGAATCAAGACGTCCTCCCTGCTGGAGAAAGCACGAAATCACTGCGGAGGAAGAGATTCGCGCGCGCGCCCTAACAAGGTGACGCGGGGTGCGCCGCACAATCAACGGCGGATGAACCGAGGGCGAGAAAAGGCGCCGATGACGAGTTGTGCGCACGAAATGCGTCAGAATAGCTGACGCAGCTCATGATCAGACGGCGGTTTTTCAGCCGACGAGCGCGCCGATCCTGAGCTTGACCTGACGATAATGGGCGCGCGCAATTGGGATGCTGCAGCGCACAGGCAATCCGAGCTCCGCTACGCCGGCTTCGCCGGATCGTTTGACCCGGGCGATGCGATCGACCGAGACGATGTAGCTGCGGTGGACTCTCAAGAACGCCTTCGGATCGAGTCGCGCTTGAAGCGCGCTGATCGACAGGTTGCAGAAATATTCCTGCTCGCCGTCGTGAACATAGGTATAATGCGCGTTGGCGCGAATGGCGTAGATGTCGGCGACAGCGATTTCGCGCCCGCGGCCGTCCTTTTCCACCGGAATGGAGGCGACGCGATCGAGGCGCGGCGCCGCGAAGGACGCCCCCTGCAGGCCGTCGAGGACGATGCGTCCGGCGGGTCCGGCCGGCGGATTTTCGAGCGGAACGACCGCCGCGGTCCGCGGAGCGCGCGCGTCCGGAACCAATGAGAGAAGAAAGGCGCCGGAGACGCCGAACGAAACGACCGTGGCGAGCAGCGCGAGCGCGTTTCGCGACAGCGCCGGCTCCGCGCCGACGAAGCGCGACGTGTCGAAGCACAGCGGATCGAGGCGCATCCCCGCCATCGCCGTGTAATGCATGCCGGAAATCGCGAGGCCAAGCCCCACCGCGCCGAGGAAGAGCCGCGGCCTGGTGGGCCGGCTATCGAGCGCCCACAGGGCGAAAGCGCTCGCGCCGATGGCGATCACGACCGCGGCGACGAGATAGGGCGGCTCGTGCCACGTCGGTCCGGCCAGATGGACGGCGGACATACCGACATAGTGCATCACGCAGACGCCAAGCCCCATGGCGACGCCGCCAATGCCGATGCGCAGGGCAGGGGAGCCCCATGCATGCGCCGCATAGACGCCGGCGCCGACCACGATCACGCAGATGAGAAACGAGATCAGCGTCGGCAGCACGAGATAGTCGACCGCGCTGGGGAAATTGGCGGCCAGCATGCCGACGAAGTGCATCGACCAGACGCCGGTCGCGAGCGTAAGCGCCGATCCGGCGAGGGCGAGGCGCCGGCGGAACCCCTCGGCCGAATCAAGCTCGCGAGCAAGCGACAAGCCTACGAAGCTGCCCTGGATGGCGATGGCGATCGAAAGGGCCACGAGCCAAGGCTCGTGTGGAATCATCATTCCGCGCCTCCCTGCGCGTCTCCCCCAGAGCGTCAAAGGGTACTTGCGGGAAACGGGCCTTGCAACGATTTACCGTTGTATTGATTGGGGAATATCGCCGGATCGCCGCAACAAAATCGCACATTGCGCGTCTGCAGATGCGGGCCTAGGATTGATTGGAACGCCGTATGCGCCGGGCCGGCCGGCGTTCAGGTTTCGATAATCCGGTCCATTCTCGGGGAGGGAAACGCCATGGCGACATATGTCATTCTTTACAAATACACGGAACAGGGCATCAAGACCATCAAGGACGCGCCCAAACGCGTTGAAGCGGCGAAGAAGGCCGCCGCCCAGGCCGGGATCACAATCAAGGAAACGCTCTGGCTGCAGGGCGAGTACGACTTTCTCACAATCAGTGAGGCGCCCGACGAATCAGTGAGGCGCCCGACGAATATGCGGCGACCGCGTTTATGATAAACGTTCTCAAACAAGGCAATGTTCAGACGCACACCATGCGCGCCTTCACGTTGGCGGAGATGACGAAGATCCTCGAACGCGTCGCTTAAGGCGGAACTCAGCGCGGCTCCTTCAGGAAACGAGCAATCGCGATCGAGATTTGCTCGTCCGTCTCGTTCTGGCTTGAGCCGAGCGCCTTCAGCGTCGTCTTTGCGACCAGAAGCGAGTGGTCGGCGCCGTCGACGACATGGAGCGTCGAGGGCGCGCCCATCCGCTTTCGCACGTCTTCGAGGAGTTCGAGCGGGCAGAGGGGGTCGCGCGTTCCCTGAATGAACATCGCGGGCGTTCTGAGGTCGAGGAGAACCTGATCGCGGAGCTTCGACCGGTCGCCGGCGGCGCAAAGCGGATAGCCGAATGAGATCACGGCGGCGACCGGCTCGACGAGAGCGACATGGCAGCCGACGCGCCCGCCCATGCTCTTGCCGGCGAGCACGATCGGCCCGTCATGGCTCTGGCGAAGCGCGGCCAAAGCCGCGCGGTGCGCGGCGATGAGCTTGGGCAGCGGGTCCGGCCGCTTTCGGCCCTCGATCATGTAGGGGTAGTCGAGCGGCTCGACCCTGCCGAGCGAGCCGATGAGGCGCGCAAAGGTCCGCATCCGCGGATGCGAGGAGGGGGCGCCCGCGCCGGGCGCGAGAAGGAAGGCTATGCTGCGATCGGCCATCGGAGGTGAGTCTAGCGGCTGGATGGGACGCAGTCAGCCAACGGCTGGCCCGCACTGACAATGATCGGCGCGCCTCGACATTGGAGGCGGGCGCCCCTCAACATCACCCTCGCGAGCCGATGACGGCTGCGGTGCGGCGGGGGCCGGCGCGGCGGGCGCGGGTGAGCCTCAGTCCGAGCCGGTCGAGATAGAGATAGACGATCGGCGTCGTATAGAGCGTCAGCGCCTGGCTGACGATCAGGCCGCCGACGATCGAAACGCCGAGCGGCTGGCGCAATTCGCTGCCCTCGCCGATGGCGAAGCACAGAGGCGCCGCGCCGAGCAGCGCCGCCGCGGTCGTCATCATGATCGGACGGAAGCGCATCATCGCGGCGCGGAAAATGGCCTCGCGGCTCGTCAGCCCTTCCTCCCGCTCGGCCTCAAGGGCGAAGTCGATCATCATGATCGCGTTCTTCTTGACGATGCCGATCAGGAGGATCACGCCGATGAGCGCGATGATCGTGAACGGGATGCCGAACAGAAACAGCGCGGCGACCGCGCCGAGTCCGGCTGACGGGAGAGTGGTCAGAATTGTAATCGGATGGATAAAGCTTTCGTACAGGATTCCGAGAACGATGTAGATCGCAACGACCGCCGCAACCACGAGAACCCGCTCCGCGCCGAGCGACTTTTCATATTCGAGCGCGGCGCCGGCAAAGCCTCCGGTGAGGTCCGCCGGCAGGTGGATCCCCTGCGCCGCGCGCTGAAACGCGGCCGTCGCGTCGCTCAGCGACTTTCCGGGCGCGAGATTGAACGAGATCGTCGTCGCCACGAACTCATTCTGATGATTGACCGAAAGCGGCGTCTCGCCTGGGCCGTACTGGGTATAGGCCGAAAGCGGCGTCATCGTCTCGGCGGCCGTCGACACCGGGGAGGCGCTCGACGCGCTGTTCTTCCCCGTGGACGCGATCGTCGCCTGCGCGGCGGTGCGGACGGCGTTGTTCGCCGCCGCGGTTTGCGCGCTGGCGGAGCTGGCGCTGGGCGTGGTCGAGAAGGCCAGAGGGACAACATTGCTGGCAAGCGGGACCGCGTTGCTGGCGAGGGCGAATGTCGGGTTCCCCGCCGAAGTCGCCGCGCTCGAGAGCGACGGCGTGACGGCCGGCGTCGAGGCGACGGAAGGGGTCGCAACCGCGAGGACCGATCCTCCGGTGACGGAGCCGCCGCTCAGCTGGCTGGTCTGCGTTCCGCTCGCCTGCCCTCCGGAAGTGCTGACCCAGAACTGTCGGAGGATCGCCGGGCGCTGCAGGTAGCGAGGCGCGACCTCCATGACCACGTGATACTGGTTGAGGGCGTTATAGATCGTCGACACCGATCGCTGGCCGAAGGCGTCGTAAAGCGTGTTGTCGATCTGATACATCGTAAGGCCCAGCCGCGATGCGGTGTCGCGGTCGATGGTGACGTTCGTCTCGAGCCCCTTCTGCTGTTGATCGGAACTGACGTCGGTAAGCGCCGGATCTTTTTGCACCGCCGCCAGAAGCTTCGGCCCCCATTCGTAGACCTCCGCGGTGTCCTCGCCGAGGATCGTATATTGGTATTCGGCATTGCCTGACCGGCCGCCAATCCGGATATCCTGAACCGGATTGAGATAGAGCGTGCCGCCCGGAACCGTGGCCAGCTTGCGCCGCAGCCGAGTCATCACCGCCTCGACCCCATCGCGCACGCTCAGCGGCTTCAGCGACACGTAGACCGATCCGGTATTGGTTTGCGACGAGGCGCCGCCTCCGCCCGATCCGGTGAAGCCGACGACATTCTCGACCGCCGGGTCGCTCCGAACGATCGCCATCATCTGCGTCAGCTTCTGGCTCATGAGGTTGAAGGAGATGCTCTGGTCCGCGACCAGGCTTGCGACCAGTCGACCGGTGTCCTGCTCGGGAAAGAAGCTCTTCGGTATGATGACGATCAGCCAGAGGTTGAGCGCGACCGCGCCGAACAGGGCCAGGAGCACGAGGAGGCTGTGGTCGAGCGCGATCGAAAGCGTTCGCCGGTAGAGGCCGTGCACGCGCTGAAACAGCGTGCGGCGCGCCGGTTCCGGCCGGCCGGCGCCGTCGATTCGGAGGAACAGGGCGCACATCATCGGCGTCGTGGTCAGGGAAATGGCCATCGACACGAAGATCGCCATCGAGAGCGTCATCGCGAACTCGCGAAACAGCCGCCCGACAATGCCGCTCATCAGCAGGATCGGGAGGAAGGCGGCGACCAGCGACAGCGTGATCGTCACGATCGTGAACCCGACCTCGCCCGCGCCCCGCAGGGCGGCCTCGGCGCGCGACATGCCGCTCTCGAGGTGGCGGGAAATATTTTCCAAGACGATGATCGCGTCGTCGACGACGAAGCCGGTGGCGATGGTCAGGGCCATCAAGGAGAGATTGTCGAGCGAGAACCCCGCCAGATACATGGCGCCGAACGTGCCGATGATCGAGATCGGCACGGCGACCGCCGGAACAGCGGCGGCGCGTCCGTTGCGGAGGAAGAGATACACCACTCCGATCACCAGGAAGATGGCGATGACCAGCGTGATCTCGGTCTCGCGCAGCGATGCGCGGATGGTGACCGAACGATCGGCGGCGAAAGTGATGTCGAGATCTGTCGGCAGCGCCGCCTTGAGCTTGGGTATCGACCCGCGCACCTCGTCCACGGTCGAGATGATGTTCGCGCCGGGCTGACGAAAGACGATCACCAGCACCGCCGGCTTGCCGTCGGCCAAGCCGAGGTTTCTCAAGTCCGACACCGAGTCCTCGACGTCGGCGACGTCCTTGAGCCTGAGCGCGTCGCCGTTGCGGTAGGCGATGACCAGGTCCCGGTAGTCGGCCGCGTGGTTGGCCTGGTCGTTGGTATAGATCTGCCAGCGCTGCGCCCCGATATCGACCGCGCCCTTTGGCGCGTTTGCGTTGGCGTTCGAAAGCGCGGAGCGGACGTCCTCGAGGCCGACGCCATTATGGAAAAGCGCCAGCGGATCGAGTTCTACCCGCACCGCGGGCAAGGCGGAGCCGCTGATGATCACTTGTCCGACGCCGGCGATCTGCGACAATTGCTGCTGAAGAACATTCGTCGCCGCGTCATACATCTGGCCTCGCGTCAGCGTTTGGGAGGTGAGGGCGAGAATGAGAACGGGCGCGTCGGCCGGATTTACCTTTCGATAGGTTGGCTGCGACAGCAGGTTGGTCGGGAGATCGGCCTGGGCGGCGTTGATCGCCGCCTGCACGTCCTGCGCCGCGCCGTTGATGTCGCGGTCGAGCCCGAACTGCAGGATGATGCGCGCCTGGCCGATCTGGCTGGTCGAGGTCATCTCGGTCACGTCGGCGATCTGCCCGAGATGCCTCTCCAGGGGCTCCGCCAGGCTGGTGGCGACGACGTCCGGGCTGGCTCCAGGCAACTGGGCGGAGACGGCGATGGTGGGGAAATCGACCTGCGGCAGCGGCGAAACCGGAAGCGCCTCGTATCCGAGCACCCCGGCAAGCGCGATCGCGATGGTCAGGAGCGTGGTCGCGACCGGCCGGGCGATGAATGGGGCCGAGATGTTCATGCCCTGAGCGCTCCCATGCGCATCCCGATCACTCGGCGGGCGCGGCGCGGATCTCCGGCCGCGGACGGGCGCCGGAAATGCGCGCGCTTACCCGGTCGATCGCGAGATAGACGACGGGAGTGGTGAACAGGGTCAGGAACTGGCTGACCAGGAGCCCGCCGACGATGCAGATGCCGAGCGGGCGGCGCAATTCGGAGCCCGTGCCCGTGCCGAACATCAGCGGCAACGCGGCAAAGATGGCCGACATCGTCGTCATCAGAATCGGACGAAAGCGCAGAAGGCAGGCCTGGTGAATCGCCTCGCGCGGGCTCTTGCCCTCGACGCGCTGGGCCTCGAGGGCGAAGTCGATCATCATGATCGCATTCTTCTTCACGATGCCGATCAGGAGCACGATGCCGATGACGCCGATGATGTCGAGGCCGGCCCCCATGATGTTGAGCGCCAGCAGCGCTCCGACGCCGGCCGAGGGAAGGGTGGATATGATCGTGATCGGGTGGGCGAAGCTCTCGTAGAGCACGCCGAGCACGATGTAGACGGCAGCGACCGCGGCAAGGATCAGGTAGACCTCGTTCGACAGCGATTTCTGAAACGCAGACAGCGCTCCCTGGTAGGCGGTGCTGAAGCTCTCCGGCAGCCCGATGTCGGCCTCCGCCTTCTCAATTTCGGCGACCGCGCTGTCGAGCGAGGCGCCCGCCGCGAGATCGAACGAAATCGAGGCGGACGGAAACTGCCCGAGATGCTCGAGCTTGAGCGGCGCGTCGCTCTCGGAGATCGAGACAATCGCCGAAAGCGGCGCCTGGCCGGCGGTCGAGGTCGCGGAAGGCAGATAGATGCCGTTGAGGGCCTGGCGAACGCTCGAGATGTCGCTCAGGTCCGAATTCATGATCACCCGGTACTGGTTGGTCTGGGTAAAAAAAGTCGAGGCGATGCGCTGGCCGAAAGCATCGTAAAGCGCGTTGTCGACGGTCGCCGTCGTGATGCCGAAGCGCGCCGCGGTGGCGCGGTCGATGGTCAGCATCAACTGCCGGCCCTTGAGTTCGAGATCGCTCGACACGTTTTCGAAGACCGGCGTCTGCCGCATGCGCTCGACGAGCCGCGGCGCCCACGCGGCCAGCATGGCCTGGTTCGGATTCTGGAGGAAGAAGAGGTATTGCGCCTTGCCGACCGTGCTGTCGATCGTCAGGTCCTGGATCGGCTGCATCGCGATCGAAATGCCCGAAACATCCTTTGTCTCGCCGTAGAGTCGGCGAATGATTTCGACCGCGGTTCCGCGGCGGTCGTCACGAGGCTTGAGCGTGATCAGCATCCGCCCGGTGTTGAGCGCCGGATTCACGCCATCCACGCCGATGAACGAGGAGAGGCTGGTGACGTCCGGATCCTTGAGGATAGCGTCGGCCAACGCCTGCTGCCGGCGCGCCATCTCGCTGAAGGATGTGTCTTGAGACGCCGTCGTGATGCCCTGGATCGCGCCCGTATCCTGAAGGGGGAAGAAGCCCTTGGGTATCTGGACGTATTGGAGACAGGTCGCGGCCAGGGTCAGAAGCGCGACAATGAGGATCAAGGCCTGGTGATCGAGGACCCACCCGAGCCCGCGGTCGTATTCGTCGATGATGGCTTGAAAGCCGCGTTCGGCCAGCCGTCCGATCCGGCTCTGCGATTCGGCCGGACGGCGCCGCATGATGAGCGCGCACATCATCGGGACGAGGGTCAGCGAGACGACCGCGGAAAGCACGATCGTGATCGCGAGCGTAATGGCGAATTCATGGAACAGGCGTCCCACGACGTCCTGCATGAACAGGAGCGGGATCAGGACCGCGATCAGGGAGACGGTGAGCGAGATGATCGTGAAGCCGATCTCGGCTGAGCCGGTCAACGCGGCGGCGAGCGGCTCGTCGCCGCGCTCGACATAGCGGGCGATGTTCTCGATCATCACGATCGCGTCGTCGACGACAAAACCGCTCGCGATGGTCAGCGACATGAGGGAAAGATTGTCGAGCGAGAAGCCGAACAGGTACATTCCGGCGAGAGTGCCGACGAGCGACAGCGGGACCGAAAGGCTCGGAATGATGGTCGCCGGCAGGTTGCGCAAAAAGATGAAGATCACCATGACGACGAGCGCGACGGCAAGGCCGAGGTCAAGCTCGACATCGGTCACCGAAGCGCGGATCGTGGCGGTCTGGTCGGACAGGATCGTCAGGTCGACGCCAGCCGGCAGCGTCTGACGGAGCTTGGGCAGCACCGCTTTCACCGCGTCGACAACCTGGATGACGTTGGTGCCCGGTTGTCGCTGGATGTTGAGGATGATCGCCGGGGTCCGGTTGGCCCATGCGGCAAGCTCGCTGTTTTCCGGGCCCTGCACGACGGTCGCCACGTCCGACAAACGGACGGCGCCGCCGTTCTTGTAGGCCACGACCAGATTGCGATAATCCTCCGCGGTGTTCAGCTGGTCGTTGTTGTTGATGGTCGAGTTTTGGCTCGGGCCGTCGAAACTGCCTTTTGGCAGATCGGTGTTCTGATTCGCGATGTCGGTCCGGATATCGTCGATCGCGAGGCCATAGGCGGCGAGCGCGCGCGGGTTCAATTGCACCCTCAGCGCCGGCCGCTGGCCGCCGGCGATCGAGACCAGTCCGACGCCGGAGACCTGCGAGATCTTCTGGGCGATCCGGACGTCGGCCAGATCCTCGACCTCGGTCAGCGGCAGCGTCTTCGACATCGCCGCAAGCGTCAGGACCGGCGCGTTGGCGGGATTGATCTTGGCATAGACGGGAGGGGCGGGCAGACCAGCCGGAAGCAGACCCGTCGCGGCGTTGATCGCCGCCTGGACTTCCTGTTCGGCGACGTCGAGCGAGAGATCGAGAACAAATTGCAGCGTCGTCACCGAGGCCCCGGCCGAGCTGATCGAGCTCATTTGGCTGAGCCCGGGCATTTCGCCGAACTGCCGTTCGAGCGGCGCGGTGACCGCGGTCGTCATCACTTCCGGACTCGCGCCCGGGTAGAAGGTGGTGACCTGGATCGTCGGGTAGTCGACTTCCGGCAGCGCCGAAACCGGGAGGAAGCGATAGGCGACGCCGCCGACGAGCAACATCGCGACCATAAGCAAGGTCGTTCCGACCGGACGCAGGATGAATATGCGGGAAGGATTCATCGAGTCAGCCTAGGGTCCGTTGGTTGAACCCGCCCCGGTCTGATGCGTCGAATTGTCTTGTCCCTCGGGCAAGACGCGCATGGCGGGGGGCGTCGTCTTCGTATTGCCTGGCTGCTGGCCGGGCGGCGCGCCGGGTCCATTGTTCATGCTCGCCGCCGCGTCGCCCTGATCGGCCGAAATGCGGACCTTCGAACCGTCGCGAAGCCGATCGGCTCCGTCGACGACCACAACGTCGTCCGCCTTCAGTCCCGACACGATCTGGATCCGGTCGCCGTTGGCGACGCCGGTCGTGACCTTCTGAACCGCGACGTCGCCGTCAGGCTTGACCAGGAACACGAAAGTCCCCGGCGCGCCATGCTGGATCGCTGCGACCGGGGCGATCGTCGCCCCGGCGATCGTGCGCACGAGCAGGCGCGCGTTGACAAACTGATTGGGGAACAGCGCCTCGTCGGTATTCGGGAAACTCGCCCGGAGCTTGATTGTGCCGGTCGTGGTGTCGATCAGGTTGTCGACGCTTTCCAGCGCGCCGGTGGCGATGAGCTTGTCGTCGGCGCGGTTGTATGCGGTCACCGTCAGCGTCTTGCCCGACCTGACCTCCCCCCAGACATCCTGAATCGCGTCCTCGGGCAATACGAAGATGACGGAGATCGGCTCGGTCTGGGCCAGAACGACCAAACCGGTCGGGCTCGACGTCTGCACGTAATTGCCCGGATCGACCAGCCTGAGGCCGACCCGTCCGGTAATTGGGGCGGTGATGTGGCAATAGACGAGATTGAGCTTCGCCGTCTCGATGGCCGCCTGATCCTCCTTGACGGTGCCTCTGTCCTGCTGGACGACGAACTGCTGATCGGCGACCTGCTGTTGGGCGATGCTGTCCTCCTTCCCCAGTTTCCGGTACCGGGCGAGGTCCGATTCCGCCTGGTCGAGGAGCCCCTGGTCGTGGATGAGCGTCCCCTCCGCTTGATCGAGCGCCGCTTGGTAGGGGCGCGGATCGATCTGGGCGAGAAAGTCGTCCTTGTCGACCATCTGGCCTTCCCTGAACCCGACTTCGGTCAACTGTCCGCTGATCTGGGTCTGGACGGTGATCGTCGCCAGCGGGGTCACGGTTCCGAGACCCGTGAGCGTTTCGTCGATATCGCCGACGACGATCTTGGCCGCGCCGACCGTCTGAGGCTCCGGCCCTGCGTGCTTCTCGTTTGAGCCTTGGGGCGCGGCGAATCGCCAGACGCCAATTCCGATCAGCGCCAGCAACATGAGGTAGATCAGCCATCGCCACCGCCCGCGCCCGGAGGGTGCGGGGTGCTCGCGGATATCTTCCTGATCGTCGGGATGAGGCTTCGGCAACTCGACTTCGGGGTCGGACGGCGCGAGCAGCGTATCAGCGCGGCGGTCCTCGTCGTCCCTAACGTCAGATCGGTTTCTGACCTCGCGTTCGGCCATGGCAGCAGCGCAATCCTGACCCTCGCCGCCCAAGAAGGCGAACCGCCCCACCCTAACCGCGGGAGGGCAGATTGGTTCCGATGCTGACGTTCGGAGCCGATCAAAGATGCGTTAGCGGATCAAAGTTTGGTGCGTTGGG
The DNA here is from genome assembly GCA_963765375.1 of uncultured Alphaproteobacteria bacterium. Taxonomy (GTDB): domain Bacteria; phylum Pseudomonadota; class Alphaproteobacteria; order Rhizobiales; family Beijerinckiaceae; genus Roseiarcus. The sequence continues at coordinate 1,072,726 of CAVXVZ010000003.1, forward strand.
GCTGCGCCAGGCGCGACGCGGGCGGGCTAAAGGTCCGCCGCGGTCGCCTTGATGAGGTTGCACAGCCACGCCCGCAGCGGCGAGTTCTGGGTGCGCGGATGCCAGAACAGGTGGGCGCTCACTTCGACCGCGGGCAGGGGCGCCGGAATCACGCTCAGACCGGAAATATGAAGATCGCTCACGATCTTGCTCGGCAGCGTCGCGATCAGGTCGGTGGCGGCGACCACGTGAGGGACCGCGGAGGAACTCGGCAGGACGACCGCGATGCGCCGCCGCAAGCCGCGCGCGGCGAGAATCGAGTCGACGAGGCTCGCGCCGCGCCCGTCCGGCGCGACCCGGACGTGACCGGCGTCGACCACGTGATCGGCGGCGGCATAGGCTTCGAGCGTCAGCGGCAGCTTGAGCCGATTGCGGACGCCGACCAGGGTGACGAGGCGGTCCCGCCAGAGCATTTCGGCGCAGAGTTCCGGCATGCCGGTCAGGATCGGCGCGATCGCGACGTCGACTTCGCCATCGGCGAGCTGGTCGTAGAGCCGGTCGCGGTCGGCGACCTGGATCCTGAGGTCGAGCCGCGGCGCCTGAAGCCTGAGCTGGGTCGTGAGCGCGGGCAGCAAGGTCGTCTGGTGCAGGTCGATGGCGGCGATTCTGACAGCGCCGGCAAACTGGCTCGGGTCGGGCGCCTCGGGCGCCCTCAAGGTGCGTGAGATGTCCGAAAGCGCGCTGCGGATCGGGCCGGCCAGGTCGAGCGCGCGCGCGGTCGGCTCCATCCGGCCGTCGCGGCGTTCGAACAGCGGGTCGTCGAGCAGGTGGCGCAAGCGGTTGAGCGCCTTGCTCATTGCCGGCTGGCTGATGCCGTTGTGCCGGGCTGCGCGGGTGACGTGCCGTTCGGCCATCAGGGCGTCGAATATGACCAGAAGATTGAGATCGACGCTGCGCAAATTCCTTTCGGTTATCGCCTGCATGTTTTTTTACCATTTCCCTCAGGCCAGCCGACCTGCCAGTCTGCCGCGGAGCGCGTGACGGGCGCGTGAGAGACGCCACCCGGCGATATGCCTTGCGGGCATCTCCGCCCATGTGCGCCATAACCCGTGCAACATGCGTGCCACCGACCCTTGCGATGACTGAAGCCGTCCCGATTCTGGAAGCCAGAGGCGTGGTCAAGCGGTTTGGCCCGCTGCTCGCCAGCGACGTCGACCGTTTCGCCGTTCATTCCGGCGAAGTGGTCGCGCTGCTGGGCGAGAACGGCGCCGGAAAGAGCACGCTGTGCAAGATCCTCTACGGCTACTACCGGGCTGACGCGGGCGAAATCCGCGTCTTGGGCCGTCCGGCGAGCATCGCCTCGCCGCGCGACGCGCGCCGCCACGGCATCGGCATGGTGTTCCAGAACTTCAGCCTGATCCCGGCCTTGAGCGTGTGGGAGAACGTCGCGCTCTTCCTCGACGACACGCCGTGGGCGATCGGCCCCCAGTCGATGCGCCGCCGCATGCGCCCGCTCGCCGAGCGCCTGCGGCTCGAAGCGGATTTCAACCTGCCGGTTGGCCGGCTCGCGGTCGGCGACCAGCAGAAGGTCGAGATCCTCAAGCAATTGCTGGCCGGGGCCAGGGTGCTCATTTTCGACGAGCCGACCAAGGTTCTGGCCCCGCAGGAGGCGGAAGGTTTGTTCAGGAGCCTCGCCGATCTTCGTAACGAAGGTTACGGCCTCGTCTACATCACCCACAAGTTGCGCGAGGTCGCGGCTTGCGCCGACCGGGTGGTTGTCATGCGTCAGGGCCGGATCGTCGGCTCGGCGCCCGCTCGTGAAGCAAGCGAGGCCGCGCTCCTCGGCATGATGTTCGGCGAAGCGCCGGCCCCTGCGCCGGCCGCCGCCCCAGCCGCAGCAGCCGCCGGCGAGACGGTTCTTTCGCTCGAAGGCGTCGCCGCCGCGCCGGGAGGCGGCGCGGTTCCGCTCCGCGACCTCACGCTCACGCTCAGGAGCAGCGAAATCCTCGGCGTCGCCGGCGTTTCCGGCAACGGCCAACGCGAGCTTGCCGATCTCGTGCTCGGCCTTGCGCGCCCGACCCGCGGCGTCAAGACCCTGTGGGGCGAGGACGCGTCACGCTGGACGGCGGCCAGAGTCCGGGCGCGCGGCGTCGCCAGCATCCCCGACGATCCCTCGGCGCTCGCGCTCGTGCCTTCGCTGACCGCGCGCGAGAATCTCGGCCTCGGCGACGCCAGGCGCTATCGCAAGGGCCTGAGCCTGGACTGGCCGCGGCTCACCGCCGACATGGCCAAGAGCGCCGAGCGCCTCCGCCTGCCGCCGATCCGCTTCGAGACCAGGGTCTTCGCCTTGTCCGGCGGCAACCAGCAGCGACTGGCGCTGACGCGCGAGCTCGCGCACGACCCGAAGTTGATCGTCGCGCTCTATCCGTCGCGGGGGCTCGACGCCCGCAGCACCGAGGCGCTCCGGACTCTGTTTCTCGCGGCGCGTGCGGCCGGCGCCGGCCTTCTCCTGTTTTCCGAGGAGCTCGACGAACTCATGGCGCTCAGTGATCGCATCATCGTTATGCGCGATGGATGGATCGCCGGCGACTTTTCGCGCCGCGCCTTCGCCCTCGACACGATCGGCGCGTGCATGGTGGGGACGGCCGATGCCGCGTGAGGCCGCTCTTGCCCGGTTCGGCCCAGCCGCTTCGGCCGCGCGGCGCGCGCTCATTGTGGCCATCGCGGCGTCGGCGATCTTCGCGCTGCTTCTGCTCATCGACGGCAAGGACCCGCTGCGCGCCTATCGCGACACGATCGTCTATGTGTTCGCCAACGCTTATGGATTCTCGGAGCTGTTCGTGCGCATGTCGCCGCTGCTCCTGACCTCGGTCGCGGTCGCCCTGCCGAGCCGTCTCGGCCTCATCAATGTCGGGGGCGAGGGGCAGCTCTATATGGGCGGGCTGTTTGCGACCGCGGGCGCGCTCGGCTTCGCCCATTGGCCGGCCGCGGTCCTGATCCCGGTGATGACCGCGCTCGGCTTCCTCGGCGGCGCGCTGTGGGCGCTGCTGCCGGGGCTGCTGCGCGCGGCCAGGCTCGTCAACGAGACGATCTCGACGCTTCTCCTCAACTATGTCGCTCCGCTGATCGTCAGTTACGTCATCTTCGGGCCGTGGCGAGCCACGGAAAGCGCGTCCTATCCCAAATCTCCAGCCTTTGCAGCCGCCGCCCGGTTGCCGACCTTCGGTTCGACGCGGGTCCATCTCGGCCTCGTCTACGGTCTCGTTTGCCTCTGCATTTACGGCTTCGCGATCGGCCGCACGCGATGGGGCCTCGAGATGCGGGCGATCGGCGGCAATGCCGAGGCGAGCTTGAGGCTCGGCGTTCCGGTCTCGGCCTATATCATCGGCTCGATGGCGGTCGCCGGCGGCGTCGCCGGCCTCGCCGGCATGGCCGAAGCCTCGGCGATCCAAGGCCGGCTGGTCGCGCAATTGTCGCCGGGATACGGCTTCATGGGCTTTCTCGTCGCCTGGCTCGCCGGCGGCAGTGCGCTCGGCATCCTGATGATGGCCGCCCTGTTCGCCGTCCTGAGCTCGGTCGGAGACGTTCTGCAAATCACCCAAGGCGTGCCGTTTTCGGTGATCAATCTCCTCATGGCGGCGATCCTGTTCATCGTGCTCGGCGAGCGCGGAGCGGGGGGCCGGCGATGAGCGCCGCCTTGCCGGTTGCGCTCATGTCGAGCGCGATCCTTTCGGGAACGTCGCTGCTCTACGCCACCCTCGGCGAACTCGTCGGGGAGCGGGCCGGGATCGTCAATCTCGGCCTCGAGGGCCTGATGCTGATCGGCGCTTCGACCGGTTTCGCCGGCGCCGCCCTGACCGGCAATCCTTATCTTGGCGTCGTCACGGCGGCGTTGGCCGGCGTCGCCGCCAATGGCCTCTTCAGCTACGTGGTGATCGCCCGCCACGCCAATCAGCTCGCCGCCGGGCTGAGCCTGACCTTTTTCGGCCTCGGCGCGAGCGCCCTGATCGGCCGCCCGTTCGTCGGCGCGATCGTCCCGGGCCTGCCGCGGCTCGGCGCGTTCGACCTCCTGGTCTGGCTCGCGGCGCCGCTGGCGATTGTCCTGTGGGGCGTCCTCTACCGCACCCGCTGGGGCCTCACGCTGCGGGCGGTCGGCAAATCTCCCGCCGCGGCTTTCGCCGCCGGCCGCCGGCCCGACCGCGTCCAATATGAGGCGCTGGCGGTCGCGGGCGCGCTCGGCGGCGTCAGCGGCGCCCATCTCTCGCTCGCGGTGGCTTTGACCTGGGACGAAGGCATGACCGCGGGGCGGGGCTTCATCGCGATCGCGCTCGTCATCTTCGCCGGATGGAACCCGCTCTGGGCCGTCATTGGCGCGCTCGTCTTCGGCGGCGCCGAGTCGCTGCAATTGCAGTTCCAGGCGCGGGGCGTCGACGTCTCGCCGTTCCTGATGAACATGGTTCCCTATCTGCTGACCCTGCTGGTTCTGACCTTCTGGGGCTTGAGAGGCCGATCCGCCGCGCCGGCGGCGCTCGGCCGCAGTTTCTTCGGCGTGGAATAGGCCGCGCGATGGAAAGAGTGAGGATGCCGTCATGACCTGGCTAAGGACCCTCGTGTTGGCTTTGCTGCCGCTCATCGCGGCGTGGCCGGCCGCCGCGGCTGACAATCTGATCGTCGGGGCGATCTATGTCGGATCGGTGAACGACTATGGCTATAATCGGTCGATGCATGACGGGTTGATGGCGATGAAGGCGGCGCTGCCCGGCGTCACAATCCTCGAGGCGGAGAACGTCCCCGAATCGGCCGAGGCCGAGCGGGTCATGGAAGGCATGATCCAGCAGGGCGCGAAGCTCATCTTCGCCACCAGCTTCGGTCACCAGCAGTCCGCGTTCAATCTCGCCCAGAAGCATCCGGACGTCGATTTCGAGCACGCCGGCGGCTGGATGCAGGCGGCCAACTTCGGCAACTTTTTCGGCGCGACCCAGGCCGCCTGGTACCCGATGGGCGTCGCCGCCGGCAAGATGACCAAGACCAATACGCTCGGCTTCGTGGCCGGGGTGCCGATCGGCTACGCGATCGGCAATATCAACGCGTTCGCGCTCGGCGCGCGGTCGGTCAATCCCAAGGTCGAGGTTCGCGTCGTCGCGACCGGAAGCTGGTCGGACAAGGCGAAGGAGGCGGCGGCGACCGGCGCCCTCATCGACCAGGGCGCCGACGTCATCGCGATGCATGTCGATTCGCCGGCGACCGTCATCCAGGTCGCGGAGAGCCGCGGCGCCTATTCGATCGGCTTTCAGTCGATCGAAGCTCGCGCTCTGGCGCCCAAAGGGTGGATCACCGGCCTCGGCTTCACCTGGGGTCCGTTCATGACCGCAACCGCCAAGAGCGTGATCGACGGAAGCTTCAAGCCGGCGATGGTGCGCGAGGGGCTGGGCGAGGGCATGATCGCGATCGCGCCGTTCGGTCCCGCCGTGCCGGAGGAGACGCAGGCGCTCGTCAAAGCCGCGGCGGACAAGGTCGGCAAGGGATTCAATCCGTTCACCGGCCCGATCGCCGACAATGCCGGCGTCATCCGGATCAAGGAGGGCGAGGCTTGGGGCGGCGACAAAATGGGGAACTTCGACTGGTACGTCGAAGGCGTGATCGGGAAGGCCAAATAGGATGGCCGAGCCGCTTGATTCGGCGCGTTACGTCCCCGAGGCCGCGGCTGCGGTCGGGCTCACGATCGCGCCGGCCGACCTCGGCGACGTGATCCAGGCCTTCGCCGTGATGGCGCGGGTTGCGGCGCAGCTCATGGCGACGCCATTGCCCGAGGAGACGATCGCCGCGGCGGTGTTCATTCCCGACGACGGAGCGGCGCGATGACGAGCCAAACCGCCGGCGAGCTGGCCTCCGCGGTCCGCTCGGGCCAGCGATCAGCGACTGCTGTGGTCGAGGAAACGCTGGCCACGATCGCGGCGCGGAACGGCGCGATCAACGCCTTCACCGCGGTCGTGAAAGAACGGGCGCTTGCGGCGGCGGCGGCGATCGACGCCGCAATCGGCGCCGGGCGCGACCCGGGCCCGTTGGCCGGCGTCCCGTTCGCGGTCAAGAATCTCTACGATGTCGCCGGCCTGCCTACGATCGCCGGTTCGCATATCGACCGCGGCAGGGCGCCGGCGGCCGAGGACGCGGCCCTCGCGCGACGGCTCGCGGCGGCGGGCGCGATTCTCGTCGGCGCCTGCAACATGGACGAATACGCGTTCGGCTTCTCGACCGAGAACACGCACCACGGCGCCACCCGCAATCCTCACGATCCCGCGCGGGTCGCGGGCGGATCGTCCGGCGGCTCGGCGGCGGCGGTCGCCGCCGGCCTGGTGCCCCTGACGCTCGGCTCCGACACCAACGGCTCGATCCGGGTGCCGGCGGCGCTTTGCGGCGTCTTCGGCCTGCGGCCGACCATCGGGCGCTTGAGCCGCGCCGGCATGCGGCTGTTCGCGGCGAGCCTCGATGTCGGCGGTCCGTTCGCGCGAACGGCCGAGGACCTCGCCCTTGCCTATGACGCGATGCAGGGACCCGATCCGGCCGATCCTGCCTGCGCGTCGAGGCCGACTGAGCCGACGCTTCCGCTCCTCGCGCGCGGCGTCGAGGGCCTGCGGATCGCGGTCGCCGCGGGCTATTACGCGAGCCAGGGCGCGCCGGAGGCCTTCGCCGCGGTCGAGCGCGTCGCTTCGGCGCTCGGAGCCTCGCAGCGGGTCGAGCTGCCGTCGCCGGGCGTCGCGCGCGCCGCGGCGATGATCATGACTTCGGTCGAAGGGGCGGAGCTGCATCTTCAGGACCTGATCGCTCGGGCGCATGACTTTGATCCGAAGACGCGGGCGCGCTTTCTCGCCGGCGCTGTCGTCCCCGGCGCCTGGTACGCCCATGCGCAACGGGTGCGGCGCTGGTATTGCGGCGAAGTCGCCAAGACGTTCGCGAACGTGGACGTGATCCTCGCGCCGGCGACGCCTTACCCGGCGTTCCCGATCGGCGAGACCTGGTTCGAGCATGCTGGCCAGCGGGTCCCATTGGCGGGGCATCTCGGCGTTTTCACCCAGCCGCTTTCGTTCGCCGGCCTGCCGACCGTCGCCGCGCCGGTCGCGGATTGCGGTCCGCTGCCGCTCGGGGTGCAGATCGTCGCCGCGCCCTGGCGCGAAGATCTGGTCCTGCGAACGGCCGCGGCCGCCGAGGCGCTGGGCGCGGCCGCATCCCCTTCTCCGGTTTCAAGCGAGGTCCCTGATCGATGATCGAAATCAACATTCCCGAGGTGGTCGCCGAAGTGGAGAAGGCGTTCGCCCGCTACGAGCGCGCGCTTGTCTCGAACGACATCGCCGAGCTCGACGCGCTGTTCTGGAAAAGCCCGCACACCCTGCGCTACGGCGTGACCGAGAACCTCTACGGCTATGACGAGATCGCCGCCTTTCGCGGCCGCCGTCCGGCGATCAATCTCGCGCGCGATCTGCTCAGGACCGTCATCACGACCTACGGGCGGGACTTCGCCACCGCCAATGCCGCGTTCAAGCGCATCGGCGCGACGCGCACGGGACGGCAAAGCCAAGTCTGGCTCCGGACCGAAGATGGCTGGCGCTGCGTGGCCGCTCACGTCAGCCTGTTGCAGGAGCAATGAGCGCCGCGACGCCCGGATTCGCGAGGTGGAAATCGTGTCGGAACAGGCGTTTGCATGGAAACGCGAACAGGGAGATTTATTGCGCGAACATGGGCTTTGTTCGCGATAACAGGGAGATTTTTTCGCAATAACAGGGAAGAGTTTGCTCTACCGCCGATCGGCCTTCAGGCGTTCGAAGATTTCGCGGCCCTCGTGGTCGAGTATTCTGAGGCCGATCGCGCGAGGCGGCCAGTCCGCCTCGGCCGCGGCGCGGATGGCGGCGGAGGCGTCGGCGGCCTGAATTTCGGTTTCGGCGATAACGGACGGGCCGCGATCGTCAGCGACGGCAAAGAACTGAAGCCGGAACCGCTGCGGCCTCGCGGCAAGAATGCGTTCCAGCTCGTCCAACGGATCAATCTCGTAAAAAGGATCGATCGATACGCCGCGCCCGGATGTGACGCCGGCCTCTGCGGCGCGCGCCGTCCCGAACAGCGCCATCGACCGGCGAAGATGCGAATACGATCGTCTTCCACGACTGGACATCGTTAGACCCCTCGCGACGCCGCGGTTGACGGTCGCAACGCCGCCCGGGATCTCCCGAATGCGCCACAACCCAACCCGACCGAGCTTGAGCAGTCTCGACCGGTTCTGTTTGAAAAGGCAATCAGCTCAAGAGTCAAGCGCCACAACCGATGAGTTCAAAACTGACTTAATCGGTTCTTACCGCAAGAAGTTGGGGTATGTCGCGCCTAGCCGATGTTCTCCTCCGCCGGGCGCGGCGTGCGGCGCCGACCGGCGACGGCGAGGCCCGCGAAGCCCAATCCCAGCATCGCCCAGGTCGACAATTCCGGCGCGGCGGCTACGCTCAGCGTTCCGCTTTCCTCGATCGGGTAATTGTAGGAACTGGCCGATTCCCAGAGCGAGTAGCCGCCGGGCGAACTTCCCCACAGGTTCCAGTAGCCGCCTGGATTCTGGGCGGTTCCGAACAGCACCCCATACACGTCGAAGGCCATGCCCGAGGTATAGTACAGGTTGTTGTAGATGAATGAACCGTCGGGGCTATAGGCCGGCCCGGAAAAGTTCGCATTGGGAGTGACTGAGACGATTGTCTGATCGACAAGGCCGGATATTGAACCCGTAATCGCCGTGACCTCGTCGGCGGCGTTAACCGTCATCGTGCCCGTCGCCATCAGCTCCGAGTCAAACAACTCGAAGGTGAACTTGTAGACGGTCGCGCTCGCGGACGCCGCGGTCAGCAGCATCGCGGTCGCCATCGAAGCAAACATGGTTGTCAGAGTCTTATGCATCATGCATCTCCTGTCTCGATCGCCACAATATTCTGGTATCGATTGGCTTCGAGACTGCAAACATGAGCCGTTGCTTGGCTCTATTTTTATTAAATACGGCTGCAGGTGCGCAGATGCAAGCCAAGGTTGTGGCCTTAGTTAGGTTCGATTGAACGGCAATTGCGCTAAAATGTAATCAAATCGCTACCGGAACTCGCCAGCGCGTCGGGCGGCGTGGCGGCCGACCGATCGCCTTTGGATTGACGCGCCGGCCAAATTCAAGGCGCATAGAATGAGCTTCGTCCCGCGCCGGAGACCTTTAGATGAGCAAGATCGCCCTCGTCGGAATGGGACTGGTGGGTCGCGCCTGGGCGATCAGCTTCGCCCGCGCCGGCCACGACGTCCTCCTCTGGGACGAGAAGCCGGATGCGGCCGATGAAGCGCTGCGGTTCGCCGACGAGATTCTGCCCGACCTCTCCGCCAATCAGCTGCTTGGCGATTCCCCGGCGGCCGTTCGCGCGCGCTTGCGCCGCGCCGCGACGCTGGAGGAAGCGCTGGACGGCGTAAGCCACGTCCAGGAGAGCACGCCCGAGGACGTCGGCGTCAAGCGGCATGTCTTCGCCCGCCTCGACGCGCTTGCCCCGGCGGGCGCGGTCCTCGCGAGCTCGACTTCGGCGATTCTGCCGTCGCGTTTCACCGAGGCGCTGCCGGGCCGCGGGCGCGCGCTCGTCGTCCACCCGATCAATCCGCCCTATCTTATTCCGGCGGTCGAGGTCGTGCCTGCGCCGTGGACGGACGCCGAGGTCGTCGAGCAGACGGCCGCGCTGATGCGCTCGGCCGGCCACGCGCCGATCGTGATGAAGCGCGAGATCGACGGCTTCCTGATGAACCGCCTCCAGGGCGCGCTCCTGGAGGAGGCGTTCCGCCTCGTCGCCGACGGCTATGCCAGCGTCGAGGACGTCGACGTCGGCATTCGCGACGGGTTGGCGATGCGCTGGGCGTTCATCGGTCCGTTCGAGACCATCGACCTCAACGCGCCGGGCGGCGTGCGCGACTACGCCAAGCGCTATCAGCGGATCTATGAGGAGATCTTCCCCTCGTCGCAATGGCGGGCGGACTGGTCGGGGCCGGTGATGGACGTGATCGAGGCCGAACGGCGCCGGCGCCTGCCGGCCGACCGGTTGGCGGCGCGCCAGGCCTGGCGGGATCGGCGGCTGATGGCTCTCTCCGCGCATAAACGGCGCGCGGCGAAGGAGATCGGGGAGTGAGGGCCGGCCGCCTGGGGCCGATTGCCGAAGCGCTCCCAGCGTGATGTAAGCGTCTCAGTCCTTAGGACCGGAGGAGCGAACCGTGACCAATCATCCTGCGCTGGCGGCCGACCGGGTCGCGGTCGTCACCGGCGCGGCGAGCGGCATCGGCCTTGCCGCCTCGGCCAAATTCGCCGCGCTCGGCATGAAAGTGTGCATGGCCGACGCGAACGGGGAGGCGCTCGAGGCCGCCGCCGCCAAGCTGCGTGAGGCGGCTGAGCGTCCCGACGCGGTCAGGACCTTCGCTGTCGACGTGAGCCAATTCGGGGACGTCCAGCGCCTGAAGACGTCGGTCTTCGACGCCTTCGGCGAGGTCGCGGTATTGATGAACAATGCGGGGACCGGCGGCGGGGGCGGACTGTTCGCCGATCCCGCCCGGTGGCGGCGCATCATCGACGTCAATCTCATGGGCGTGGTCAACGGGGTCCAGACTTTCGCCCCGGACATGATCCGCCAGGAAAGCCCAGCGGCGATCGTCAACACCGGCTCCAAGCAGGGCATCACCTGTCCGCCCGGCGACACCGCCTACAATGTCTCGAAAGCCGGGGTGAAGGTCGTGACCGAAGCGCTGGCGCACGAATTGCGCAACATCGATGGCTGCCAAGTGAGTGCGCATCTGCTCATTCCGGGGTTCACGTTCACCGGCATGACCGCGGGCTCGAACATCGCCAAGCCCGCGGGCGCCTGGACGGCGGAGCAGGTGGTCGATTTCATGCTCGCTTCGATGGCCGCCGGCGACTTCTACATCCTTTGCCCCGACAACGATGTGCCGCGGGAATTGGACGAGCGGCGAATCCTTTGGGCCGCGGGCGACATTGTCGAGAACCGCCCCCCGCTCTCCCGCTGGCATCCCGACTACAAGGACGCCTTCGCCAAATTCGCCAGGAACTAGACGTCCACGAGCTCGAGCGATCTCGGCGCGCGCTCCTGAATGAATGCGAAACGGGCCTCGGGCTTCGAGCCCATCAGACGCTCCACCGCCTCGGCCGTCGCGTCGCTGTCCTGCGCGAGCAAGGCGACGCGCAACAGCGTTCGCTTGGCGGGATCCATCGTCGTGTCGCGCAGATCGCGCGCCGGCATTTCTCCGAGGCCCTTGAACCGGCTGACCTCGATCGCGCCTCGGCCGGTAAATCCCGACTTGAGCAACCTCTCCTTGTCCGCCTCATCGCGCGCGTAAAGCGAGCGCGCTCCCTGCGTCAGCCGGTAGAGCGGCGGGACGGCGAGATACAAATGGCCTTCCTCGATGAGTTTCGGCGTCTGCCGGTAAAAGAAGGTGATCAGGAGCGAGGCGATGTGGGCCCCGTCGACATCCGCGTCGGTCATGACGATGATCTTGTCGTAGCGGAGGTCGGACGATCGGTAATGGGCGCCGGCGCCGGCGCCGAGCGCCTGCATGAGATCGGAAAGCTGCTGGTTTTGCGCCAGCTTGTCGCGCGCAGCTGACGCCACGTTGAGAATCTTCCCGCGCAATGGGAGCACGGCCTGCGAGGCCCGGTCGCGGGCCTGCTTGGCCGATCCGCCCGCCGAGTCGCCTTCGACGATGAACAATTCGGAGCCTTGCGCCGACGAGTTTGTGCAGTCGGCGAGCTTGCCGGGCAGCCGGAGCTTGCGCACCGCGGTCTTGCGCGCGACTTCTTTTTCCATCCGCCGGCGGATGCGCTCCTCGGCGCGCTCGATTCCCCAGTCGAGGAGCTTGGCCGCCTGGCTCGGCGCCGCCGCGAGCCAGTGGTCGAAGGCGTCGCGCACCGCGCCCTCGACCAGTCGCGCGGCGTCGGCGGTCTGCAAACGGCCCTTGTTCTGGCCCTGGAACTCCGGCTCGCGAATGAAGATCGAAATCAACGCGGCGCAGCTCACCATCACGTCGTCGGTCGTGAGCGCGGCCGCGCGCTTGCTTTGCCCGATCCGGTCCGCATGGTCTTTCAGACCACGCAGCAAGGCGGTGCGGAGACCCAATTCATGGGTGCCGCCGTCGGATGTCGGGATCGTGTTGCAATAGGAATGAACGAACCCGTCAGCGTCCGCGAGCCAGCAAATCGCCCACTCGACCGAGCCGTGCTTCCCGCTCTTATCGACCCGGCCGGTGAAAACCTGATCGGCTACGAGTTCCTGACCCTCGATGTCGGCTGCGAGGTAGTCTCGAAGCCCGCCGGGAAAATGGAACGTGGCTTCCGCCGGGACCCTCGCGCCCTCGCCGATGAGCGAGGCCGCGCAGCGCCATCGGATCTCGACGCCTCCGAACAGATAGGCCTTCGAGCGCGCCATCCTGAACACGCGCGCGGGATCAAACCGCGCCTGCGCTCCGAATATCTGGGGATCCGGCAAAAACCGCACTTTGGTGCCGCGGCGGTTCGGCGTCTTGCCGACGATCGTGAGCGGGGTCGTGGGCTTGCCGCGTTCGAACGTCTGGCGATAGAGCGTCTGGCTGCGCGCGACCTCGACTTCGAGCCTTTCCGAGAGCGCGTTCACGACCGATACGCCGACGCCATGAAGTCCGCCCGAGGTTTCGTAGGCGCCGCTGTCGAACTTGCCGCCCGCGTGCAGCATCGTCATGATGACTTCGAGCGCGGATTTCTTGGGAAATTTCGGGTGCGGGTCGACCGGCATGCCGCGGCCGTTGTCGACGACGCTCAGCCAGCCGCCCTCCTCGAGGGAGACTTCAATGAAGGTGGCGTGGCCGGCCACCGCCTCATCCATCGAATTGTCGATGACTTCGGCGAAGAGGTGATGAAGGGCGTTTGCGTCGGTCCCGCCCACGTACATTCCCGGACGCCGCCGAACGGGCTCCAGCCCCTCGAGCACTTCGATCGAGGCGGCGTTGTAGTCGGCTCCGCGAGGCGCGCCGTTGCGCGCCGGAGACTTGCCCTTGATGGGCGCCGGTCTGCCGCGCTGCGGCGCGGCCGCGCCGAAAAGATCGTTCATGTCCACTTTCACATTTTGACGAATCGGGTCCCAAATAAACTAACATGGGCGAGGCTGGAACGAAAATAGAACACTCGCCGACGCTGGGGCGCGTTTCAAGCCTGCAACCGCCCGCTGACATTGGTGCAAGCGGGCGGAAGCAGGCGAAGAGCCAGCCTCGAAATGGTTTTACATTCCGGTCAGCAATGTGCGGGTCGCGGCGGCGATGTCCTTGTGGCGCATCAGCGCCTCGCCGACCAGGAAGGCTTCGACGCCGGCCCTGGCAAGCCGCTTGCAGTCGGCGTGATCGGAGATGCCGCTTTCGGCGACCACGATCTTTCCGTTCGGAATTGAGGGCAGCAGCCGCTCGCACACCTCGAGCGAGGTCTCGAACGTATGGAGGTTGCGATTGTTGACCCCGATCAGCCGCCCTTCGAGAGTGAGGGCACGTTTGAGCTCATTCTCGTCATGGGTCTCGATCAGGACGTCGAGGCCAAGATCATGCGCGGTCTTGTTGAGGGTCTTGGCGATCTCGTCGTCGACGGCGGCCATGATGATGAGGATGCAGTCGGCGCCCCAGGCGCGCGCTTCCAGCACCTGATAGGCGTCGAATAGAAAATCCTTGCGCAAAATCGGGAGCGTCGTCGCCTTTCGCGCCTTGATCAAGTGCTCGGGCGCGCCCTGAAACGAAGGGCCGTCGGTCAGCACCGAGAGGCAGGCTGCCCCGCCGGCCTGATAGGCCTTGGCGAGGGCGGCCGGGTCGAAATCCTCCCGGATCATGCCCTTCGAGGGGCTCGCCTTCTTGATTTCGGCGATGAGGCCGAACCGTCCCTCTTCGATCGCCCGTTCCAGCGCCTTGATGAAACCGCGCGGCGGAGATTGGCCTTCGATCTCGCGCTCCAAAGTCACCCGCGGCACCCTGACCTTGGCCTCTGCGATTTCGCGGCGCTTATAGCTTTCGATCTTTTTGAGGATGTCAGCCATCAGCGTTCCGACTTTCAGGCGTTCGAGACTGCGATCAATCGATCAAGCGTCCGGCGGGCGGCGCCCGAGCGGATCGCCGCTTCACCCATGGCCACGCCGTCCTTGATCGCCCCGGCTTTGCCCGCGACCACGAGCGCAGCCGCCGTGGTCATAAGCCCAATATCACGAAAGGCGCCCGGCGCGCCGTCGAGGACGTCGATCAGCGCCTTGGCGTTGTGCGCCGGATCCCCGCCCTTGAGCGCCTCGGGCGCGGAGCGGGCGAGGCCCGCCGCTTCCGGCGTCAATTCGAAGGCGTGAAGCGCGCCCCCTTTCAGCTCCACGAACTCTGGTCGGCGCGGTGACGGTGATCTCGTCGAGGCCGTCGAGGCCATGGGTGACCCAAACGCGCTCTGAGCCGAAATTCCGCAGCACCTCGGCGATCGGCTCGAGCCAGGCGGCGGAGAAGACGCCGACGATCTGGCGCTTGACGCCAGCCGGATTGGAGAGCGGCCCAAGCAGATTGAAAATGGTGCGCGTGCCGAGCTCGACCCGCGTCGGACCGACATGGCGCATCGATGCATGATGGGCGGGCGCCATCATGAAGCCGATCCCGGCCTCATGGATGCAGCGTTCGACGCCGTCCGGCGAAAGCCCGATCTTGACCCCGAGCGCAACGAGCGTATCAGCGGCGCCCGAGCGCGAAGACATTGCACGGTTGCCGTGCTTGGCGACCGGCACGCCGCAGGCGGCGGTGATGATCGCGGCCAGGGTCGAAACATTGTAGGAGCCCGAACCGTCGCCGCCGGTGCCGACAATGTCGATGGCGTCCGGCGGCGCCTTAACGCCAATCATCTTCGCCCGCATCGCCGCGACCGCGCCGGTGATCTCCTCGACCGTCTCGCCCCGGACCCTCAGCGCCATCAGGAATCCGCCCATCTGCGAGGGCGTCACCTCGCCCGAGAGCATCGAATCGAAGGCGCTTTCCGCCTCGGCCCGGGTCAGCGTCGCCCCCGCGGCGACTTTGGCGATCAGAGGCTTGAAGGATTCCATGACCTCGTTTCGCGTTCCCCTCAGAAAGCCTGGTGGCGCTTATGGAACGCGGCCGCCAAGTCCAAGAAATTCCGCAAGATTTGCCGCCCGTGCTCGCTGGCGATGCTCTCCGGATGGAACTGCACTCCGAACACCGGGCGGTCACGGTGCTCAACGCCCATGACGAGCCCGTCGTCGCTTTCGGCGCTGATCTCGAGTTCAGAAGGCGCGCTTGATCGCTCGATGATGAGCGAGTGATAGCGCGTCGCCTGAAAGGGTCCGTTCAGGCCTCGAAACAACCCGCGCGCGTGATGCGAAATGCGCGAGACCTTGCCGTGCATCGGCGCCGGCGCGCGGACGACGTCGCCGCCGAACGCCTGCCCGATCGCCTGATGGCCGAGACAGACGCCGAGCATTGGCGTCGTTTCGCTGGCCGAGCGGACGAGGTCGAGGCACACGCCCGCCTCGTTCGGCGTGCAGGGCCCGGGCGACAGCACGATCGCGTCCGGCCTCGAGGCGATCGCGTCCGCGACCGTGATCTCATCGTTGCGCCACACGGACACTTCCGCGCCCAGTTCCCCAAGGTAATGGACGAGGTTGAAGGTGAAGCTGTCATAGTTGTCGATCAGCGTGACGCGTTGCATCCCAACTCCCGCTCGAAGGGGAGCCGTCTTTTCCGATGCTGCGCCGCGCCCGTCAAGCCGAGCCCGCAGCGCAACGCATTCCCGGTTGAAGTCGCAATATGTTCGCGGCGCTCAACCCGCGAGCGACGGAGTTTGTTCCATGAGCGTCAATGTCCAACGAGCAAGCGCGCAGCGCTATCGCTCGCGACGCGAGCGCGAAAGTTCCGCTCGCCCCTCAACCTTGCGGCGAACGGACGTGCGGACTTCAGAGCCGCTGAGTTGCGGCCAGCGCCCAAGGGTCCAGTCCCGGCTCTTCGTAACCGACGATCGCCGCCCGTTCGCCGAGTGTCATGCCGACGTCGTCGAGGTACCGGCGCGGGAGCGCCGCGAGCCGGCTGCGATCGACGGCGGCTTCAGCCCGCTCGGCCAATTGGTTAAGAATTCGTTTCACGAATCTGACCGCCGACGAGATGCCGAAATCGGCATCGGAATGAGTGAGATCTGTGGTGGAGGCGGTCATGTTACTAATCCTTAGCCATAAATTGCGTCGCTCGCGCCCCGTTTCACCGAGCTATATAAGGAAATGGCGCGCCGCAGCAAATCATTCCTTCTTTGCCAATCGTATAGTAGAGCTAAACGATGAGCCTCCTTCACCGCCTGCCGCCGGTCAACGCGCTGCGCGCCTTCGAGGTCGTCGCGCGCCACTTGTCGTTCGCTCGCGCCGCGGAGGAGCTGCACGTGACCAAGGCCGCGGTCGCCCAGCAGGTGCGGGCCCTCGAGCGGGATATCGGCGCAAGGCTCGTCGAGCGAAATGGGCGCGGACTTCAGCTGACCGAAGCGGGCGCGGCCGGCGCCGGCGCGCTCACGGAAGGGTTCGCGCTTCTCGCCAAGTCAGCGCGCGCCATGCGCGAGGGCAAAGGGCGCCGCTTTCTCGTGATCAATTCGGCGCCGTCGTTCGCCGCGACCTGGCTCGTTGGCCGGATCGGCAAGTTCAAGGCGCGCCATCCCGAGACCGACGTCCTGATCGACGCCAATCCAATCGACGAAGCGCTCGAGTCCGGCGCCGCGGACGCCCTCATCCGCTGGGGCGCTGGCGAGTTCCCGGATCATACGGCCACCCTTTTGTTCAAGGAGGATGTGTTTCCAGTCTGCGCGCCGGGGCTCGTCGCCGGCCCCGATCCGCTGCGATCGCCCGAGGACTTGAGCCGCCACACGCTTCTGCATCTCGACTGGAACCCGGCCCATGCGTCCTGGCCGACCTGGTCCGACTGGCTCAAGGCGGCCGGCGCGCGCCATGTCGAAGCGACGCACGGCGTCTTCTTCAATAACATGGCGATGACGCTCCGCGCCGCCGCGCAAGGGCAGGGGGTGGCGCTGACCTCGTTCGCGATCGCCGCCGACGAACTCGCCGCCGGGCGCCTCGTCCAGCCGTTCAAGACCAGCGTCTCGACGCCGTTCGGCTACTATTTCGTCTGCCGTCCGGACGAAACCAATTCCCCGCGCATCAGGGCCCTGCGCGAGTTCCTGAGCGAGGAGGCGGCGCTGTCGTCGGCGGACCCGGGATGAGATGGTGATCTCCAGCATTGCTCGCCCCTCGCGATGACGGCGCCGCCCCGGTCAGGATGAATCGTGCTCGCCTCCCCGCACCTTCCCAAACGCAGCCAGCGCCCGTGCGCGCGCGACGGCGTGGTCGACGATCGGTTGCGGATAAATCTTGCCGAGGACGATTCCGGCGCGCTTGAGCGCCTCGGCGGGCGCCCGCCACGGCGCGTGCGTATGCGAGGCTTCGAGCTGCGCAAGCTCGGGAACCCAGCGGCGCACGTAGGCGACGTCGGGGTCGAACTTCTCCGCCTGGATCACCGGATTGAAAATGCGGAAATAGGGGGCGGCGTCAGCGCCCGACCCCGCGACCCACTGCCAGCCCACCGGATTGTTGGCCGGATCGGCGTCGATGAGCGTGTCCCAGAACCATTGCTCGCCGCGCCGCCAGTCGATCAGAAGATGCTTGACGAGGAACGAGGCCGCAATCATGCGGACGCGATTGTGCATGAATCCGGTGCGCCACAGCTGGCGCATTCCGGCGTCGACGATCGGATAGCCGGTCCGCCCATGCGCCCAGGCGCGAAAACCCTCGTCATCGTCGCGCCAGGGAAAGCGCTCGAATACGCGTCGCAGCGGGCGCGTCGCGAGTTCGGGATGTCGATAAAGGAGCGCCGCCGCGAAGTCGCGCCAGCCGAGTTCGGCCATGAATTTGTCGGCGTCGCGTTGCAGGGCCGGCCGGGCCGCGGCGGCGCCCTCCACGGCGGCGGCGATGCGGCGGGTTGAAATCTCGCCGAAGCGCAGGTGAGCCGAAAGGCGCGAAGTCGTCTCGCGTGACGTCAGGTCGCGGCCTTCGGCATAGCCGGCGAGCGGGCCGTCGATGAACCGCGCGAGCGCGGCGAGCGCGCCCGCTTCGCCGGGGGTCTCGCCGAGCGCAAGCTCGCCCGACCAGTCGGGTTTGACCGGCATAAGGGCGAGCGTCTCGATCGTGGCCCGCTCCGGGGCGTCCTCGGGCCAGGGCGCGGGCCTAAGGCGATCAGGCGCGCGTGACGGGTCGGGCAGAGGCGGAAGCGCGCGGTGGCGGCGCCAGAAGGCGGAAAAGCTGGCGGGCGGCGCGCCGCCCGGCTTTGCGACCTCCCACGGCTCGCGCATGAGCCGGCCGTTGAAGCTCAGGGCCTCGACGCCGCGCTCGCGCAGGCGCGTCTTGACCGCGGAGTCGAGCGCGATCGCCGCGCCCTCGTAGCGCCGGGTCCAGAGAACGCGGCCGGCGTTGGCCGCGGCGACGAGCGCGAGGATCATCTTGTCCGCCTCGCCGCGGATGATGTCGAGCCGCCCGCCGCGCGCCGCGAGGCGCTCCTCCATCGCCTTCAGCGACTGGGCGAGGCGCCATTTCGCCGTGCCGCCGAGCGGGCGGCCGTTGCGAGGCGAATCGTCGCGAACATAGACATGGAGAGCCGGACGATCCGCGGCGGCCAGAATCGCCGGCTGGTCGTCGAGGCGGAAGTCGTCACGCAGCCAGACGATGTCCGCGCCTGCGCTCAAAACCGTCCGTCCGGTCTCAAGCGACCGGGTTCGGCGCTTCGGCGTCTTTCCATTCGAGCGTCACGACCTTGCCATTCTCGACCGTCAGCGCCAGTCGCCCGTGCTTCAGTTCGAGCGCCCGGTCGCCGAACAATTTGCGCCGCCAGCCTATGAGCGCGGGCACTTCCGCCTGGTCGCTCGAGGCGATCGATTCGAGATCGTCGACGGTGGCGATCAGCTTGCCGGCGACGCCGCTCTCCTCGCTCACCTGCCTCAGCAGCACCTTGAGCAATTCGACCGTCGGGCCGACATTGGCGCCGTTGCGCCGGTCGCGTTCGATCTTTGGCAGCGTCTTGGGATCGCGCTCAAGCCCGCGCTCGACCGCAGCCAGAATTTCTCCGCCGGCGCGCGAACGCTCCATCCCGCGCGGGAAGGCGCGCAGGTTGGCGAGCGCCTCGAGGCTGCGCGGGGCTGCCAGCGCGAGCTCGATCAGCACGTCGTCCTTGAGGACCCGGGCGCGTGGCACGTCGCGCGCCTGCGCTTCGCTCTCGCGCCACGCCGCGAGCTCCATCAAGACCGCGAGATCGCGGGGCTTGCGCGCCTTGGTCCGATAACGCTCCCAGGCGCGCTCGGGATGCTGCTCGTAGGTCGAAGGCGAATTCAGCGTCTTCATTTCGTCGTCGAGCCAGGATTGGCGCCCGGTGGCCGCGACGCGCTTCGACAACTCTCTATAAATGTGGCGCAGGTGGGTCACGTCGCCGATCGCGTACTCGATCTGCGCCTCGGCCAGCGGACGGCGCGCCCAGTCGGTGAACCGCGACGACTTGTCGATCGCGACATGGCAGATCGAGTGCGCAAGCTCGCTGTAGGAGACCTGCTCGCCATAGCCGCAGACCATCGCCGCGACCTGTGTGTCGAACAGCGGCGTCGGCAGGACGCCGGAGAGCTTCCAGAAGATTTCGAGGTCTTGTCGGGCGGCGTGGAACACCTTGACCACGTCCTCGTCGGCCATCAGCTGCAACAGCGGCTCGAGATCGAGCCCTGGCGCGAGCGCGTCGATCGCCATCGCTTCGTCGTCGGAGGCGAGCTGGACGACGCAGAGGATCGGCCAGAACGTCGTCTCGCGCAGGAATTCGGTGTCGACCGTAACGAACGGCGAGCGCGCCAGCCGCTGGCAGGCTTGAGCGAGTTCGTCCGTGGTCGTGATCAGGGACACTTGGTTCGCCGGCTCTATCGGCTGTCGCGCTGCGGCAGGGTCGGCTTCGCCCGCTCCTTGCGCACGGCCGGGGGCGCATGACGCGGCATGCCGAGACGCTTGTCGAGATAGGCCCCGACCACCATCTGCAGTTCGTCGATGCAATCCTCGAAGAAGTGATTGGCCTCGGGGATGACCGCATGCTCGATGACGATGCCCTTCTGCGTCTTCAATTTCTCGATCAACGCCAGGACCTCTTTCAGCGGCGCGACGCGATCCTTGTCGCCGTGGACGAACAGCCCGGACGAAGGGCAGGGGGCGAGAAAGCTGAAGTCGAACCGGTTGGCGGGCGGCGCGATCGAGATGAAGCCCTCGATCTCCGGGCGGCGCATCAAAAGCTGCATGCCGATCCAGGAGCCGAACGACACGCCCGCGATCCAGCAGGCGCGCGCCTCCGGGCTGATCGACTGCGCCCAGTCGAGCGCGGAAGCCGCGTCCGACAATTCGCCCTGCCCGTGGTCGAAGGCGCCCTGCGACCGTCCGACGCCGCGGAAATTGAAACGCAGCACCGAAAACCCGCGTTCGGCAAAATTGTAATAAGTGTTGTAGACGATCTGGTTATTCATCGTGCCGCCAAATTGGGGATGAGAATGCAGCACCACCGCGATCGGGGCCCCCCGCTGCTTGGCCGGATGGAAGCGACCCTCCAGCCGACCGGCGGGACCGTTGAAGAAAACCTCGGGCATGAAAACTCCAGAATGCCTTGAAGCGCGCTCGGCCGGGGGCGAAATGCGCGCGCCCACGCCTTGCGGCGCGGGTTCGGGCGTGCATATCAGTCGGTCAGTCGGCGGGGGCTCGCCTCGGAGGCCGCCTCATAGCACGCTGGGCGCCGGCAGTTGCAAGGAAAAACCGCAAGCCTCGCCGCGTTTCGCGTCCGGGCCGGCGGAATGGGAGCCACGATGGCCGCCGCGCGGGCCCTGAGCCGAACCTATCTCGACTATAACGCCACCGCGCCGCTGCGTCCGGAAGCGCGCCAGGCCGCGCTTGCGGCGATGGAGACGACCGGCAATCCCTCTTCGGTGCACGCGGAAGGGCGGGCGGCGCGCCAAATCGTCGAGGATGCGCGAAGCGAGGTTGCGCGGCTCGCGGGCGTTGCGCCTCGTTGCGTCACGTTCGTGTCCGGCGGCGCCGAGGCCGCCAATGCGGTTCTCAATCCGCAGTTCGGCGCCGGGCCGGGCGCCGCTCCGCTCGACCGGCTCATCGTCTCAGCCGGGGAGCATGCCTGCGTCCTCGCCGGGCATCGGTTCCCGGCCGCGGAGGTCGCGCCCGTGCGGCCCGATGGCCGGCTCGACCTCGACTGGCTCGAGGCCGCCTGCCGCCGTCCGGGACGCGTGCTCCTGGCGCTGCAAGGCGCAAACAACGAGACTGGCGTGGTTCAGCCGGTCGCCGAGGCCGCGGCGCTGGTCCACGCGGCCGACGGATTCCTTTTCTGCGACGCGGTGCAAATGGCCGGGCGAATGGATTGCGGCATTGCCGCGCTCGGCGCCGACGCGCTCATGCTGTCGGCCCACAAGATCGGGGGAATGAAGGGCGCAGGCGCGGTGGTGACGGCGCGAGCCGGGATCAGCCTGGGCGCGCCGCTGGTGCGGGGCGGGGGCCAGGAGCGCGGCCGTCGCGCGGGCACCGAGGCCGTTGCGGCGATTGCGGCCTTCGGCGCCGCCGCGCGCGCGTGCCGGCCTGAAACGGCGAGCGAGGCGGCGCGGCTCATTGGGCTGCGCGACCGTCTCGCCGAGGCCGTCCGCTCGGTCGCCGCCGCCGCGGTCATCTTCTCGGAGGCGGCCCCGCGCCTTCCCAACACCGTCTGCTTCGCCGCGCCCGGCGTCGAGGCGGCGACGCTGATGATCGCGCTCGATCTCGCGGGCGTCGCGGTCAGCTCCGGCTCGGCCTGCTCGTCAGGCAAGGTCGCGCCGTCGCATGTGCTGGCGGCGATGGGCGTCAAGCCGGACCTCGCGCGCGGCGCGATCCGGCTCAGCCTCGGCTGGGCGTCGCGGGAAGCCGACGTCGAACGCTTCGCCGACGCCTTCCGCAGCGTCATGGCGCGGATGCGGACGGCGCGCCAAGGGGCGGCGTGAAGGACCGGGGCGGCCCGTCTTGACGTTTGGCCTGGGCGGCATTGCCGAGGCCTTCGGCGATCGAAACTTTCGCTGGTACTCGTTGGGCTCGGTCGTTTCGTGGCTGCGCTGGCGCTGTTGCAGCTTTCCGTGCCGGACGCCATGCGAGGCCGCATCATGAGCACGCTGTCTCTCTTGAACTCGCCGGAGCCCTCTCTGTCGCTGCGCTCGCGTTTCTGGCCTGGATCGCCGCCTTTTGCATGCGTGGCCGGACCGCGGCCGCATTCGGGTCGCGCCGCGGCTTGGCCGTCGAAGGCGAGTCCGGGCGGTAGGGAGGCGGAGGCGGAAAAGCTTGCATCCGATCCGCGCGCAGTGTACGAGGCGCGCTTCCTCTCAGGACCTCGTTTCATAAAGCCAAGGAGTCTCAATGGCTCGCGTCACAGTCGAAGATTGCATCGACAAGGTCGACAACCGATTTGATCTGGTCCTGATGGCCAGCCACCGAGCGCGGGCGATTTCGTCCGGCGCGCCGATCTCCGTTCAGCGCGACAATGACAAGAATCCGGTCGTCGCGCTGCGCGAGATCGGCGACGGCAAGCTCTCGCCCGGCGACCTGCGCGAGGATGTCATCCACGCGTTGCAGAAGCATGTCGAGATCGACGAGCCGGAGGCCGAGGCGGCGCCGCCGATGGTCAATCCGGACCTTCAGACCCAGATCGAGCTTGGCGTCGACGTCCAGTTCGACCGCATGACGGAGGAGGATCTGCTGCGTGGGCTCGAGGGCCTGACGCCGCCGCCGGAGCCGGAGGACGATGGCGAGTAGCCGGAGCGATTCTTCACGCCTGTCGCTGCGTCGCGGCGCATGATCCCGTCGGCCTGGTTGGGCGCGGCGGGATTTTTTTTGCCCCCTATCCACAGCCACGCTCAAGTTTCGCGTGTTTGCTATATTCAGCGGCGGGCGATTTGCTATCTTGGTGACAGAATCACTTGCGTTGCGGATCCCCGTCGATCTGGCGGAGCCGAGCGGATGGTCCCAGTCGCGACGCGCAAGAGGTTCGAAGGCGGCAAGGATGTACAGCCGACGCGTTGAGTGGGGGCCGAATTGAGCGAGGAATTCGTCAAGCCGCCCGACGGGACGGCGCGCACAGAACAAGCCGACGAGCGCCCTGTCGGGCTGGTCGAAATCGCCGGTCGCGTCAAATGGTTCGACGCCGCCAAAGGCTATGGATTCATCGTGCCGGACAGCGGCGAGGCCGACGTGCTCGTTCACGTCACGGTTCTGCGGCGCGACGGGTTCACGGCCATTCGCGAAGGCGCGCGCGTGGTCGCCGAGGCGCAACGGCGCGAGCGCGGCCTCCAGGTGTTCAGGGTGATCTCGATCGCCGAACCCGACGCGTCCGTGGCCGCTCCGCCGCCGGCGGCGCGCACCCGCGCCCAGGCAAGCGCCGTCGGCGCGTTCGAGATTGTCATCGTCAAGTGGTTCAACCGCGCCCGCGGTTTCGGCTTCCTCACCCGCGGCGAGGGCACCGAGGACATTTTCGTCCATATGGAGACGCTGCGGCGCTACGGCTTTATCGATCCGAAGCCCGGCGACAGCATGCTGGCGCGATTCGGCCCGGGGCCGAAGGGGCTCATGGCGGCCGAGGTCAGGCCGCTCGATGGATCGAAGATCCTGGCGCCGCACTGAGCCCGCCCCGCTTCGGACCCCTCCGCCGGCGGCGTCTCGCCCGCCGCGACGGCTTGACGCGCCTCCGGGGTTGCTCTTGAAACCGGCCTCGGCGGCGTCTCGCGTTTCGACGCCGGGCGAGCGAGGAGCGGCGGATGAGAGCGATCGGATTTCGGTTTTGGGCGGCGCTGTCGCTCGTCGTTGTTGTCGCGTTCGCCGGCGCGGCCCGCAGCGACGGGCTCGAGGCGCTGCAGATCGTGACCGCTACCGGGACCCACGACTTCCAAGTCGAGATCGCCAGGGACGAGGCGAGCCGGGCGCGCGGCCTGATGGACCGCAGGTTCATGCCGGCCGACCACGGCATGCTGTTCGAATTCGACCGCGAAGCGCCTGAAGCCTTCTGGATGAAGGACACCTACATCCCGCTCGATATGATCTTTATTTCCCGAGCGGGGGTCGTGACGAACATCGTCGCGAACGCCGAACCCCTGTCCGAGCATGCAATTCCCTCCGGCCCTCCCTGCATGGCGGTGCTCGAATTGAACGGCGGCGCGGCCGCCACGATCGGGCTCAAGGTCGGCGACAAGGTGCGCCACCCGTTCTTCAAGCCGTGAGCGGCCGAGGCCGCGTTGCATCCGCCGCCAGTATTGCTACACTCGTTTGACAATGCCGCCGCGGGACAAGGATGATGACCGCAGCGGCGCCCGGGGATTGGTTTGAGTCAAGTCTCGACATGGAGTTCTGAGCCGGGGGTTCACACGCTGTTTTCGAGTTCCGAGAGCCAGCCGGCCGGCGCGCGCAATGGCCGGGGCGGGACTTATGCGGCGCTGGATCTGGGCACCAACAATTGCCGGCTCTTGGTCGCGCGACCGACCGCCGAGGGATTCCGGGTCATCGACGCGTTCTCGCGCATCGTTCGTCTCGGCGAGGGGCTCTCGCTGACCGGACGGTTGAGCGAGACGGCGATCGGGCGCACGCTCGAGGCGTTGAAGGTTTGCCGCGACAAGATGGCGGCGCGGGGGGTAACGCGGGCTCGCACCATCGCGACCGAGGCCTGCCGCTCGGCCGCCAATGGCCCGGCCTTCGTCGCCACGGTTCGGGAGCGGCTCGGCATCGACCTCGAAATCGTCGACCGCGAAACCGAGGCCCATCTCGCCGCGGCCGGCGTCGGCGATCTCGCCGACAGGGAGGCCCGCTCGACGGTGATGTTCGACATCGGCGGCGGATCGTCGGAGATCATCTGGCTCGCCTTCGATCCCCGCGCTGCGCGCGGAGCGAACCGGGTCAAGGCCTGGGAATCCTTGCGGCTCGGGGTGGTCTCCCTGGCCGAACGGTTCGGCGGCGTCGACGTGACCGACGTGGCCTTTGCCGCCATGACCGCATACGTCTCTGATGCGCTCGCGCCCTTCGTCGCCAAAGTAGCGAACGAGGCGCGCTGCGCGCGCTTCCATCTCCTCGGCACGTCGGGCACGGTGACGACCATCGCCGGGGTGCATCTGAACCTCGCGCGTTACGACCGGCGCGCGGTCGACGGCCTCTGGCTCGGCCGAGCCGAGGTCGACGGGGCGATCGCGCGGCTGCGCGCCATGAGCTACGCCGAGCGCGCCGCCAACGCCTGCATCGGCCACGAGCGCGCGGACCTCGTGCTCGCCGGCTGCGCCATTCTCGAAGCGATCCGGGCGCATTTCCCCGCCGAGCGCCTGCGCATCGCCGACCGGGGCCTGCGCGAGGGCATCCTCAGCCACATGATGCGCGACGACGGGGTCGGCCCGCACCGGCGCAGCCGCTGGTGACCAAGAGCGGCGGCTCCGGACGCGAAGGCGGCCGGGCGCTCAAAGTCCGCGTCAAGACCTCGCGCAAACGCTCGCTCGCCTCGACGCTGTGGCTCGAACGCCAGCTCAACGACCCCTATGTCGCCCAGGCGCGCCGCGAAGGCTACCGCTCGCGCGCGACCTATAAGCTGATCGAGATCGACGACAAGCATAAGCTCTTGAGGCCCGGCCAGCAGATCGTCGACCTCGGCGCCGCGCCCGGCGGCTGGAGCCAGGTCGCGGCGGCGCGGGTGCAAGCGCGCGAGGGCAGGGGCCGGGTCGTCGCGATCGATGTTCTGGAGATGGATGCGATCGACGGGGTCGAGTTCCGGCAAATGGACTTCCACGACGCCCAGGCGCCTCGGCTGTTGCGCGAATGGCTGGGCGGCCCGGCCGACGGCGTTCTCTCCGACATGGCCGCCAACGCGACCGGCCACCGCAAGACCGATCAACTCCGCATCATCGGCCTTGTCGAGCTCGCCGCCGACTTCGCGGCCGAGGTGCTGGCCCCGGGCGGCTTCTTCGTCGCCAAGGTGCTGCAAGGCGGCGCCGAGGCCGATCTCCTCGCCCGCCTCAAGCGCGAGTTCGCGACCGTGCGCCACGTGAAGCCCAAAGCCAGCCGAGCGGACAGCGCCGAGCTTTATCTGCTGGCGACGGGGTTCAGGGGTACGAAGGAGGGTTGAAACTCAATTGATTCGACCGGTTTCAATTCGAAGCGGCCATACGGGGCTCGCACCGTGAGGTCCGACAATGGCCGGCATTGGCTGGGAGCCGTCGGGGCGTGCCGAGGCAAGCAACACAGCAAAGCGGACGTCGACACCGACAAACGCGGTGGCAACAATCGACCCCAAGCAGAAAACTAGCCATACGGTCGCTCTGTGCCAGGGGCCGAAACGAAACAGGGCGGAAGTGAAGGAGAATCAGAGCGAATGGGTAGAATGGAGATGTAAAATGGGTGTACGACCACCTCTGGCACGGATATTCGGCGGTCATGCGCGCGTACGGGCGCAAGCTCACAATGCTGCTCGGCAAAGGTTGGCAAGGCCCACACGGTTTCTACGGGCGCTGGGTGATCACGGGCGATCACTTCGGCCACAAGACGCGAGCGGTCCCGTCGAAGGTGAGCACGTACAAGGGTAAGCCAGTGACCTGACGTACAGGCGCTAGGTCGCGACGATCTCGTAGACGACGTGAGACGCGCCTGCGGAAAGCGCTGTCTCCAATCCAATGAGACAAGCTGGCTGATGCTGTTGTTGGGGGTGCTGAGAGCGGCACTCTCGCTATCGTGCCGCAAAAGAGGCGCGCGATCGGGGTCGAGGACCTTACGGCGAGTTCTGATTTGCCCGATGTCCGAGTCGGGTCATGTTCGGGCTTAGGTGACGCGATGATGTCGGCTTGCCGCGCATCCGCGTCGCCCGCCTCTCGGGCGCGCATGTCCGCTTTGGAGACATAGTCCCGCTTAGCTGAACGACTATAGTGGGCGCTAGTTGGCCGTAAGCGCGCCGAGTTCCGCTATTCGCCAAAGCGGCTCGCCAGCCGGGCAGGGGCGCGCGACAAAAAGCCGACAATTTCTTGCCAAGGCCGCTGCGCGCGGTATTGTTTTTCAGAAATCGGCGGTGCCTCGGCCCGGGCTTCTCATCGGCGCGGGCCGCAGGAGCTTTGGCGGCACTGCGAAACGAAATGGAGTTGAACCCATTGAAAACAATGAATTCCGCGAAATGCCGCATTTCGCGCCCCTAAGGATCCCAAGGGCTTACGCCTGCGTCGCGAAATCGTTCGCTTCGCCCCGCGAAATAAATCGTTCCGCTTCTCCGGGTTCCGCGCGTCGGCGCCGCCCAAAAACGCGGTTTGCGACCCGCGCGACGGCATTGCGCGGCGCTGCGGCTCGGAAGGGGCGGACGACGGTCCCAAAAGGCGCCGCAAGTGGCTGAAATTGTTCAAAACGGGATCCAAAATGGCGCCCGGCTCGCGGACGCGAGGGAACCGATCAGGCGAACTCCGTTATCATGCTGACGGACGCGATGTTCCGCCCTATGCTTGGAGCAGGCGAAGCTCACCAGGGAGGAGCGACGATGAACGTCCAGGCCAAGGAGACCAAAGCGCCGGCCGATCCGGCGACGGCGATGGGGAAATTGCCAATGCCGCCGAAATTCGCCAACGTCGCGGACGAACGGCTGCACCGCAAGCAAAGGCTCGCCGCGGGCTTTCGATTGTTCTCGAAATTCGGCTTCGACGAGGGGGTCGCGGGCCACATCACCGCGCGCGATCCCGAGTTTCCGGGCACCTTCTGGGTCAATCCCTTCGGCGTCCATTTCAGCCTTATCAAGGTCTCGAACCTCATCCGCTGCGATCATAAGGGCAATGTCGTCGAGGGCGATTATCCGGTCAACACGGCGGCCTTCGTCATCCATTCGCGCGTCCACGCCGCCCGGCCGGACGCGATCGCCGCCGCCCATTCCCATTCGACCTACGGGCGGGCGTTCTCGACGCTCGGGCGCCCGCTTGCGCCGATCACCCAGGACGTCTGCGCCTTCTACAACGACCACGCGGTCTATGAGGACTTCGGCGGCGTCGTGGTCGACTTGGACGAGGGCCAGCGGATCGCCGAGGCGATCGGCAAGCACAAAGCCGCCATCCTGCAGAGCCACGGCCTCATCACGGTCGGGGGGACGGTCGATGAGGCGGTGTGGTGGTTCATCACGATGGAGCGCTCGTGCCAGGTGCAACTCATTGCCGAGGCGGCGCTGAAAGAGGGCGAAAGCCTCAAGATGATCTCGCCCGAAGCCGCGACGCAGGCCAGCAAGATCACCGGCAGCGCTTTCGCCGGCTGGTTCCAGTTCCAGCCGCTCTATGCGCGGATCGTCAAGGAGCAGCCGGACTTGCTCGAGTGATGCTCCGCTGCTCGCGGAGGAGTGTCTGGTGGCCAATCCGCCGAGCGGCTTTCGGCTTGTCCTTGTTTGTTCGCTTGCCTCGGCGGCCGTTCAGCCTGCGTCCGCGCGCGGGGGAGGCGGTCCGCCGGTGTGGACGATGACCTTGAATTACTGCCGGGAGATGGTGGTCAACAAAGGCATCACCGACGTCACGCGATTCCAGCAGGAAGTGGCAAAATGCGTGGCCAACCCGGTGACCTACCCGCCCGCCTACAAGTAGGAACTGTCGCTATTCCGCCGCGGCGGGCTGGGCTTCCGCTGGCGCCGGGAGCTTGCCCGAGACGGCCGCGCCTGCGTCCGGCTTGAGTGTGGCGAAAACGAAGACGGACAGGCTCGAGATGATCGCCACCAGGACGAAGGAAAGCGATAGGTCGCGCGCCTGAAGCTCGGGATCGCCGAAGCCGAGTTGGATTGTCTGGACGCAGATCGCCGCGACCGCGACCCCGACCGCCCCCGACATCTGCTGCGAGACGCTGGCGAAGCTGGTGGCGCGGCTCATCCGCGGCTGCTCGATGTCGGCGTAGCTGATGGCGTTGAGCGCGGTGAATTCGAGCGAGCGGAAGAAGCCGCCGGTCAGCAGCGTCAAAAGCAACATCCAGTGCGGCGTTGTCGGCGTGAAGAGGGCGCAGGCGGCGAGAAAGGCGCCGGAGATCAGGCCGTTGACGATCAGCGTGCGCCGGAAGCCGAACCAGCGGAGCGCGGTCGATGCGGTGAATTTCATCAAGAGCGCGCCGGCTGCGGTGGCGAAGGTGAGCGAGCCCGATTCGAACGGGGTGAGCCCAAAGCCGATCTGCAACAGGAGCGGCAGCAGGAACGGCATCGCCCCGATGCCGATACGGAAAATGAGCCCGCCGCCGACGCCGGCGAAGAAGGTCGGGATCCTGAGGAGTTTCAGATCGAGGATCGCGTCCTCGTTGTCTTCGGCGTGGCGGACGTAGGACGCGAGCGCGAGCGCCCCAACCCCGACCATCGCCACGACCAGCCACGCAGGCGCGATGCCTCGCCCGATCACGCTAATGCCCGAGATGAGGCTGAGCAGGCCGACGCCCGACAGCACGAATCCCTTGAAGTCGAACCGCGGCACCGCCTCCTCGCGCAGGTTGTGGATGAACTTGAGCGACAGCAGGATGCCGAGGATGCCGATCGGCACATTGATCCAGAAAATCCAGCGCCAGTGGAAATAGGTGGTGATGAAGCCGCCGAGCGGCGGACCGGCGACCGGGCCGAGGAGCGCCGGCACGGTGAGGTAGGCCATCGCGCTGACGAGTTCGCTCTTTTGCACGCTGCGCAAGAGCACGAGGCGCCCAACCGGCACCATCATCGCTCCGCCGAGCCCCTGGAACACGCGCGCGGCGATCAGGGTCGAGAGCGAGGACGAGGCGCCGCACAGGATCGAGCCGAGCGTGAAGACGACGATCGCGCTGCAGAACACGGTGCGGGCGCCGAACCGGTCGGCGACCCAGCCAGAGGCCGGAATGAACACCGCGAGCGTCAGCATGTAGGAGGTCAGCGCCAGCTTGAGGACGATCGGGTCCTGGTGCAAATCGCGCGCGATCGCCGGCAGCGAGGTCGAGATGACGGTTCCGTCCATGTTCTCCATGAACAGCGCGGTCGCAATGATGAGGGCGGTGAGAAGGGTGGAGCGCATGGACGGCTTTCGGGTCGGGGCCTTCATGGCGCCGGGCGCCGTGACCGCAAGGCGCGGCGTGGGACCCGCGGTCACAATGGGTTGAAGGCGGAACGGGTTCCCTCTCCCCTTGCAGAAGAGGATTCGGCCGCCCTTCATGCGGCCGCGCGCGCCGCGCGGCGCTCCTTCTCCCGCAAGGCGATATCGGGCGTCAGCCGCCGAAGACCACCTTGTTCATGATCCGTCCAGGCGCAAGCGTGAACAGCCCGGTGACAATGAGGGCCAGCGCGAATATCCAGATCATCGCCTGGCGATGGCTGCGCACGTCGTGCTGGCGCGCGCGCCAGACCGCAACCGGAACAACCGCCAGCGTGAACAGCGACAGAAGATGGATCGGGCTCCACGGTCCCCACATCCGGATCGTATGGATGAAGAGCGAGGTTCCCGCGACCAGCATCATCAGCGTCGCCCAGGCCCAGCCGACCGTCCGGTGCGGCAGCGTTCCCTTGGGAGCGAGGAACTGGACCGCGCCGAGACCAATTGCGGCGAAGGCGAAGGCGGCGTGAAACCGGATGACCGGCGCAGCGTCCAGCAGCGGGGCGAGCGTCATGACCGAACCCTCCGGGCCATCGCTCGCTTCGTCAAGTGTGCGGTGGGCGTCCGAGGGCGACCGGCCCCTACGGCTTCAGCATGCGATCGACCTCGTTCAGCGCCCTGTCGCCGGCGGCGCTGTCGCCCTTGTCGTCGGCGTCGCGCGCGGCGTCCAGCTTTTCGGTGATCGCCTCGACCTGGGCCGATGACAGGTCGCCGGCCTTCTGTTCCGCGCTCGCGACGGTCCCCGGGGTCGGCTGCCGGTGCATGGTCGCGAACGTCGATTGGGCGGCCGGCTTCCCGTTCGAAGCGGCGGCGTCCAGGATTTTTTCGACCGCGAGGTCGGCCTGATAGATCCGGTCCGTGCACGGTCCGGCATGGGCCGGCGCGGCGATGAGAGCGAGCGCCGTCGCCGCCGGCGCCACTGCGGTTCGAACGATCACTTCATCCTCCTTGGCTCGAGGCGGCGCGATCGAGCGCGCCGATCCTGATCAAAACGCGGGCGGCGGCGAAGCCGATCCGCGGCTGAGGGTCAAATCTTCGTGCGGCGACGCCCGCCCCCTCAGCGCGGAGCCTCGCGCTCCCCATGCGACTCGAGGAGCGCGTTGAGGCGCTTGCGCATCAGCATCCCGGGCCGGTCCGACGGCATATGCATCTCGAGTTTGCGGCCCATGTCGACGATGGCGTCCGGATCGGTCAATTCGAGAATGTCGCGGTCCTCCTCGATGATCGCCTTGTCCCAAGCGATAAGCTCTGCCGTCGAGCAATCCTCCTCGCGGTCGTTGCGGTAGAGGATCTGGATGAGCTGGATCGAGCCGTCGTCGACCGGGGTCGCCGAATTGAAGATGACGTGTCTGAGGCCGGAGGGATATTCCATGTCCATGGTGCGGCAGAACGGCATGAACCAGGCGTTGCGCATCTTGCGCTTCGTCCACGGCTCGCTCGCGCCGGTGATCCGCGCCGCCTGCGGCGGATTTCGCACCGGCACGATCGTTTCGGCGACGAAACCATAGTGGGTTTCGGTCAGCTCGTACTTCTCCGGCTTCGGCTGGTCGATGTCGCCGAACGTGGCCTTGTGGACGAAGGCGAAATGGGCGTTGTCGAACGAGTTCTCCATCATTCGCAAGGCCGAGCATCGCCACGTCTCGTCGAACTGGTGGATGCGGCGGAACGTGAGGTCGTCTTCGTAAGGCAGGTCGGGAATGTCCTCGATCGGCTCGCCGAGGCAGACCCAGACATAGCCATAGCGCGTCCTGGCGTGGAAGGATCTGGCGCGCGCGTCCGGAACCGCCTGCTCGAACGGGAACTGCGGGATGTTCACCACCTTGCCCGAGCCGTCGTATTCCCAGCCGTGATAGCCGCAGACGATATGGCCGTTCCGGATCCATCCTTTGGACAGTTTGGCGGTCCGGTGGCAGCAGCGGTCCTCGAGCGCAGCCGGCTCCCCGGCCGCGTCGAGAAAGAGAACGAAGTCCTGGCCGAGAATGCGAAAGGGCTTCGGCCCCTCATCGAGCTTCGCGATCGGCAAGGCCGCGTACCAAAAGTTGCGCAGGACCGGTTGGCGGGTGTTGAGCATCGACGGCTTTCCTAAGGTGAAATGCTGCGGCAGGCGCGTCGGCCGCGACGCAAGAAGCGCGCCGCGCCGGCATGCGACGGTCGTCGCGGCGCAACCAGACGATCCTGGCGCGAAGCGGCTTGAAACCGGCCGGCCGCGCGTGGCAGAATATTCGTGTCGCAAGCACGACAATCCGCCCTAACGAGATCATGGGATGAGCAAGATCGCCACCAAACGGCAGGTCAAGACCGAACCTCGCGTCGATCGTCCTCGCCTGCACAAGGTCATATTGTTCAATGACGACTATACCCCCCGCGATTTCGTGGTCGGAGTGCTGAAGGGGGTGTTCCGTCTCAACGAAACCCAGGCGCTCAACGTGATGATGACCGCCCATCGCAAGGGCGTCTGCGTCGTGGCCGTGTTCGCGCAGGACATCGCGGAGACCAAGGCCGCCCGCGGCACCGAGGCCGGCGCGGCGAAGGGCTATCCGCTGCGCTTTGGAACGGAGCCCGAGGAGTAGCGCCCTCGGTTCGCGCATTTTGGAATTGGAAGGGCTTGAGGCATGAGCGGCGCTGTTCTCCCGCCCCTGAAGACGCGCAAGCTCGGCCGAACGAAGGTGAGCGTGACCGAGCTCGGTCTTGGCACCGCGCCGCTCGGCGAGCTCTTCGATCGCATTGACGACAACGAGGCCGGGGGGCTCGTCGCGGCCGTGTGGGAGGGCGGCGTGCGCTATTTCGACACCTCTCCCTGGTATGGACGAGGGCTTGCCGAACACACGCTCGGCCGAGCGCTCTATCGCAAGCCGCGCGGCGACTACGTCATATCGACCAAGATCGGCCGCGTCCTGCGCCGGCCGCTGGGGCCAAACGCCATCAAGGACCAATGGCTGGGCGGACTCGAGTTCCAAACCGTGTTCAACTACGGCTACGACGGCGTGATGCGCTCGTTCGAGGACAGCCTCCAGAGACTCGGAATCAATCGGGTCGACGTCCTCTTGATTCACGATCTCGATCCCTGGGACCACAATCCGGCTGCGCTCAACGCCTATTTCGGTGACCTCAAGACGGGCGGGTGGCGGGCGCTTGCGGAATTGCGCGAGGCCGGGGCGATCGGCGGGATCGGGGCGGGCTTCAACTCCCTCGGCAGCATCCCGCGCTTCCTCGACCTCTTCGACATCGATTTCTTCCTTTTGGCGATGCGCTACACGCTGCTCGAGCAGGAGGTGCTCGAGAGCGAGTTCCCTCGCTGCGCCGAACGCGGAGTCGGCATCATCATCGGCGGCGGCTACAATTCCGGGATTCTCGCCACCGGCGCCGTTCCGGGCGCGATGTACAATTACGAGCCCGCCGGCCCCGCGATCCTTGAGCGGGTGAGCAGGATCGAGCGGGTCTGCGCCCGCCACGCCGTCCCGCTGGCGGCCGCCGCGCTCCAGTTTCCGCTCGGACACCCTATCGTCGCCTCGATCATCCCCGGCGCGATTTCGCGCGTCCAGGTCGAACGGAACCTCGCCGCCTTCCGCCATCCCATTCCGCCGGAATTGTGGGCGGAGCTCAAGCATGAGACGCTGATCCGCGCCGACGCGCCGGTTCCGGCCTAGGAGCCTGTCTGCTTAATCCCGGCGAGCTGGGATTTGAACCGCTCAAGCCAGTCGGAGAGCCGGATGCAGCAAATTCGCGCATCCGGTTTGATGTAAGGGTGGAAGCTTTGCGGCCATCGTTCGTTGCACCGTTTCCGAGGTGGCGAAGCTCAGCCGGTTGCGAGTGCGGCAAGGGACGGGGTCCGCCCCTGGGCGAGCTTCAAGATATTGTGGGCGAGGCAGACGAGGCCCCACTCGTTGGCGACCTTCTCGACGCCGCGCAAGAGAAACTGACGGAAGCCGCGCGCCTGCTTGATCTGTCCGAACACCGGCTCGGGCAGCTGCTTTCTTAAGCGGTAGGGGCTGGAGTGCCCGCCGGCCTTGATTCTTTCGCGCATGGCGGCGACGCGGGCGCCGCCGCCTTCTCCTTCCCCGGCGTGCTTGGCCCGCCCCGGCGCGATATAGGCGTCGATCTCGCGTTCCTCCATCGCCGCAAGGTTGGCGTCGGAGCAATAGCCCGCGTCCGCCGACAGTTGCGTCGGCTTCTTGCCCAGATTGGCTTCGATGGCGTCGGCGATCGGCGCCAATTGATGTTGATCGCTCTGCTTCGCGTCGAGGCCGTGGGCGACGATCACCTGCGCCGTCGCGTCGACCGCCGCCTGCGCATTGTAGCCCTGGATGAAGCCGTCCTTGGTTTTCATGATGCGGCTTTCGGGATCGGTGAAGTTCTTCTGCGCTTTGGGGTCAGGCTCTTCGGATGGCGGGGCGGCGGGCTTGCCCGGTTTCTTGCGGCCCTCGGCTTGTCGCCGCTCCTCGGCCTCGG
Source organism: uncultured Alphaproteobacteria bacterium (assembly GCA_963765375.1). Taxonomy (GTDB): domain Bacteria; phylum Pseudomonadota; class Alphaproteobacteria; order Rhizobiales; family Beijerinckiaceae; genus Roseiarcus. Next base: position 1,107,377 of record CAVXVZ010000003.1, read on the forward strand.
CCTGCGCTTTGGCCTTGGCCGCCGCGGCCGCTTTCGCCTCGGCCTCCAATTCGGCCTTCGCCGCCCGGATCTTCTCGGCGCGCTTCTTCTTGTCGGCAACCCATTTGGGCAGCTCCTCGCCGCTCTTGTCGCGGCCGAAGGCTCTGTCTTCCTCGGCGTCCGCAGCCTCGGCTGCGCTCAGCCACCGATCGACCTCGGCCTCGAGCTCCGCCGCACGCTTCTCCATGCGCTCGTAGCTCATCGCCTTGTGCTTGGAGGCGTTCGCCTTGATCTTCGTCCCGTCGAGCGCGACATGGCCGAGCTTCACAAATCCCGCCTGTTCGCACAGCTTGAGAACTTGCCCGAACAGTCCCGCAAGCGCCTTCAAGTGCCGCTTGCGGAAGTCGGAGACGGTGCGAAAATCCGGCGGATCGAGCCCGACAATGCTCATGAAGTCGACCCGTTCGCGCGTCGCCTTGGCGATCCGGCGCGACGAGTAGACGCCGTGACAATAGCCGTACAGCAACAGCGCCGTCATCATCGCCGGGTCAAACGGCGGCTGCCCGCGCTCGCTCGCATACCCGGATTCGATCTCACCAAGGTCGAGATGCTCGAGCACAAGCGCCAAAATGAAGCGAGCCAGATGGTCCTCGCCGACAAAGTCCTGCACGCTCGGCGGCAACAACAGCGGCTGATCGATCGTCCAGGGCCGGAAGGTCTTGCTCATAAGCAAGCAGAATCCGATTCGCGCAAACGCCGCCACCAAAATCCGCCATTTCTCGGACAGGCTCCTAGGCCGCCGCCTTCACTCCACCGCCTTCGCTGGTGGCGTGGCAGCCGCCGCCTGAGCATGGGCGATGGCGCTCGCGACCGTCGCCATCGCCGGCATGGCGCCGAGCTGCATCGACTCGACCGCAGTCGAGGGCACGATGACGATCGTGGCGTTGCTGCGTTTCAGGCCCTCGTAGAGCATGTTCATCGCCCGCAAGTGGAAGGCGGTCGGGTTGTCGGCGTAGGTCTTGGCCGCCTCGGCGAATTTTTCCGCCACCTGCCGCTCGGAATCGCCAAGGATCACCCGCGCCTGGCGCTCGCGCTCGGCCTGGGCCTGCATCGACATTGCATCCTCGAGCGCGGCGGGGATCTGCACGTCCTTGACCTCGACCGAGATGACGTTGACGCCCCACGGCTCGGTGCGCGCATCGATGATCCGCTGCAGCTCGGCGCTCAGTTTCTCGCGCCCCTCGAGCATGTCGGCGAGCATGGTCTTGCCGATCACGTCGCGCAGCGCCGTCTGCGCCGCCCAGTTGATCGCCGACACATAGTCGGCGACGTCGAGCGCCGCCATCTTCGGATTGACCACCTTCCAGAACAGGACCGCGTCGACGTCGACCGGCACCGTGTCGCGGGTCATCGTCTTTTCCGCCCTGAACGTGCCGGTGATGACCCGAATGTCGATCCGGTAGGCGACCGCGTCGAGGATCGGCACGATGAAGAACAGTCCCGGGCCTTCAAGCGAGCGGAACTTGCCGAGCCTCAGCACCACGACCCGTTCCCACTGATTGGCGACCTTGACCGCATTGGCGACGATCGAGGCGACGAAGAAGCTCACGACCGCAATCGCAATGCTGGCGCCAACGCTCTGCGGATTGAGGCTTGAATAGGCCACAAGCAGGCCGGCGGCGAAAATGATGACGAAGATGAGCCCCGGAAGGGCGTTTCGCTGCGGCATGCGAGGCCTCCTTGAGTGAACTCCGCCCCGCAACGGAGCCGCGCCGCTTCCATCGTCGTCGCGTCGCCCCCAAACGATATATGGCTTGTTTTCGCTCCATCGCCAGAGCCGGGCGGAGGCGATTGAGAACCCGGCCGCGCGCGCCCCGAGGCGAAAAATGTGATCGAAGGCCGGCCGAATCGAGATTGCGCGCGCGATCACGTATCGTTAACAATCCGTAAAAGGGGTTGAGGCGGGCGCATATCGAGGGCGCTGCGGATGAAACGCCTTTGTTTGACGATTCTATGCCTGGTGAGCGCCGCCGCCTGGACGCAGGCGTCGGCCAAAGAGCTGTCTGCGAGTCCGCTGAGGTCCGCCCGGCCCCACGTCGCCAGGGCGAAGACCGAGCAGACGAATACGGCGAGCCTCGGCGAGGTTCAATTCTCGGACCCTTATGCTCCGCCGGAAGGCGCGATGGCCTCAAAGAGAAGCGACCTCGTGAAGAGAAGCGACTTTCCCGTCTATTCGTACCCGACACCGAGGGAACCGAAAGGCGGCTTGTCGATCGGCATGGGTAAAGATGGCGGCGGTCACACGACCGGCGGGCTGAGCTGGGGCTTCTAAATCGGGTGGGCTTGCGCGAGGTCTTGACCGCGCAGGCAGGCGTTGCGCTAGACGCGCCCTTCACTGGCGGTTTCAATCCGCGCTTTTGAGCCGGCAAGGCCCTCCACGACGAACGCCAAGCTTCGGACATATCGGGGGCGGCGGGTCACTCATGTCGGGGTTCCCGGCAAAGCTGCTCATTGACAATCCTACAAGAGTTCCAATAGGGCTGTATAACGGAAATATTTATTTTGAGTATACCCCGCTCACGCCAAGATCCGAAAATTGGCGGGAAGGACGACGCGGAAATTATCAGTGACCGAATCGCAAAACTCGCCCCATTTCCTCGGGACTTCGTCGCGTAGGAAGTTGAGAATGGCGTCGGCGAATTCCCGACACGTTGGGTAGGTCTTGTTGTGGGTGAGATGCTGGTGCATCAGCGCCCACAGCCGCTCGATGGGATTGAGATGCGGGCAGTACGACGGGACGAAATGCAACGCGATCCTGCGTCCGGGTTGCGATAGCCACTTCCGGACAATCTTGGCGTGATGATAGCGCGCATTGTCGAGAAACACATGGATCAGCGCCGTGGTGGAATAGAGCGCCTCGATGCCCGCGAGGAGTTTGATCGTTGAAGCGGCGTCGATGGCCTCGGCCTCGATCATTTTGGTCCGCCCAGTCTCGAGATCGATCGCGCCATGGATATTGAGGCGTTGGCGGCCGGTTGTCTGTTCGATCGCCAGGTGCTCGTCCTTAGCCGCCCAGCATCCCGCCGCGCGCGCCCCATGCGTGGGATGCACGGCATCCACGAACAGCACCGCCTCATCGGCGCCCAAGGCGTTCATCAGTTTCTCGTAAAGCTTGATGAACGCGCGCTGCTTGGTCTCGTCGAGATGGCGAGGAATGACTTCGGGCTTGCGATATTCGAGGCCGAGACGATGCAGAAGCGCGACCAGTCCCGAGCGGCTTTCGTATTCCACCCCGAATTCCGATGCGATCCACGCGCCGATCTGACCCGTCGAGCGCGGCGAGGCCGCGCGAACCCACCCGACCAGTTTCCCCCGTTGCGCCTCGCTCAGAACGCAAGCGCTGCCGCCGGCCTCAAACCGCATCAGCGCCTTGCGGCCGCCCTCGGCAAACGCGCCATGCCAGCGACGGATCGTGTCGTCGTCCAGCAAAAGAACCCGCGCCACTTGCTCGCAGCTCAGGCCATCGTCGAGCAACACCAGCGCATTGGCTCGCCGAGCCAACCGATGCGTCACCGACCCATCGCGCGCCAGCGCGATCAGTGCAGAACGTTCATCTCCCAACAAGAAGCCAGGGCGAATCATCCCCTCAAACGAATCCAACTCAACCCGCTTGGCAAGAGCTTTTCGCATTCCCAATAAGTTGGGGTATATTATAAATGTGGGTCGGACTGATCTTTGTCTGCGCCGCGTCCATTCCCACACCTTCATGCGACATGGCGAGTGCCTACGCGATCTTCCGGCTTGCGAAGGAGTACCAGTTCCAGAGCAAAGAAGAATGCCTTGATGGACTGAGAAAGTATTTCGACGCAATCGAAGTCAGCGGCAGCCGCAACGCGCGATTTGAATGCTCCGGGCTTGAGGGAGGAAACTGATATGCCCAATTCCGTTATTTGTGTCGACCTCAGCCACTACCAGAGAGGCTTCAATTTCGACGACTTCAGGGCTGGCGGAGGCCTTGGCGTGATCTTGAAGGCCTCGGAAGGGTCTTTTCGCGACCCGGATTATTCCACCTTTTGGGACCAGGCGATGGATGCGAAGCTCGCAGTCGCCTCCTATCACTTCCTCCGTCCCGGCGACATGAAGGCGCAGGCGCAATTCTTTCTCAACGTCGTCAAGCCGAGGCAAAGGGAGCGTGTTGTCGCCGATTACGAGATCCCCGACGTCAGCCTCGCTGATCTGCTGACGTTCCTGCAGGGAATTCGCGCCTCACGCCCAGACCTCCAGCTGACGGTCTATTCCGGAAATCAGATCAAGCAGCAACTGGGCAAGAGGCGCAACGCCTGGCTTGCCAGCAATACGTCGCTCTGGCTTGCCCAATATACCGAGGGCGAACCATCGTGGCCGACGGCAACCTGGCCGGCCTGGAGTTTTTGGCAATACACCTCGGACGGCTCCGTGCCCGGCTTCAGCCGTCCATTGGACTGCGATCGTTTCAACGGCGACGACGCAAACTTCGTCAAGTGGATGGGGCCGCCACCCGGCTCGGTTTAGGTCCGGCTCGCCGCGCCGCCCGCTCGCTCGGCGGGGCGCCCGGCCGGCCCGGGCGCTTTGGTGCAATTGACTTTCATTTGCCCGTTCCGATAGTCCGCTCGCCGCGAGGCCAAACGTCGCGTCCGGCCGCAGCTTCGTCCGCCGTCGGGCGGCGCGACGAGCCTGAGGAGGCCGCACGATGAAGGCTGAAGCGCCGCCGGTCGCCGTCCGCGCCGCCTCCTTTACCCGCTCGCTTGCGATCTGGGGCCCTGGCCTCCTCGTGATGCTCGCCGACACCGACGCCGGCAATGTCGTCACCGCCGCCCAGGCCGGCGCACAATGGGGCTATCGCCTGCTGCCGCTGGTGCTTGTGCTCATTCCGATGCTGTACATGGTTCAGGAATTGACCGTGCGGCTTGGGCTCTACACCGGCCGCGGCCATGGCGAGCTTATCCGCGAACGGTTCGGCGTCGGATGGGCCTGTGTTTCGACTCTCGGTCTGGCGGCGGCGGTCATCGGGTCGCTGATCACCGAGTTCACCGGCGTCGCCGGAGTCGGCGAATTGTTCGGCCTCTCGCGCGCGCTCACCCTGCCGCTCGCGGCGGCCGCCTTGCTCGTCGTCGTCGCCAGCGGCTCCTATAAACGGGTCGAGCGGGCCGCACTCCTCATCGGCCTCTTCGAGTTCGCCTTTTTCATCGTCGCCTGGCGCGCTCACCCGGGTTTTGCGGCGCTGGCGAGGGACGCGATCGACCTGCCGATCCGCAACAGCGACTTCCTGCTTCTGGTCGCCGCCGTGATCGGCGCGACCTTCAACCCGTGGATGATCTTCTACCAGCAGTCGGCGACCGTCGACAAAAGGCTGCAGCCCGGCGACCTTGTCCATGCGCGGTGGGATACGGGAATCGGCGCGGTCCTGACCCAGTGCCTGACCGGGGCGGTGCTGGTCGCCGCCGCCGCCGCCTTCGCTACCGGATCGCCGACCGCGAGCCTGACGAGCGTGGGCGAAATCAGCCGGGCGCTCACGCCGGTCCTCGGCGTGAGCGCCGGACGGCTGGTGTTCGGCGCCGGCGTGCTCGGAGCTTCGCTGGTCGCCGCGATCGTGTCGTCGCTGGCGCTCGCCTGGGGCGTCGGCGAAGTCGCCGGATACCGCCGGTCGCTGGAATATCGTCCGTTCGAGGCCGGATGGTTCTACGCCGCCTACGCGGCGGGCGTGATCGGCTCATGCGCCGTCGTTTGGCTCACCTCGAACCTCGTCTGGCTCAATATCGCCGCCCAGGTCCTCAACGCCTTCCTGATGCCGCTCGTCATCGGCTTCCTGGTCGCGCTCGCGGTCAAGGCGCTGCCGGAGCCGTACAGGCTTGGCGGCTGGTATCTCGGCCTGATCGTCGGCGTTTCAGCGCTCGTGTCCGCGGTCGGCGTGTTCGGGGGCTTGCGGGCGCTGATGTGAGAGGGGCCACGCTTGGCAGCCGCGCTCGACCGGCGCGGCCGAGGCGGTCATCGACGGCGTCTAGAAGGGCGCCCTTGGGAGGAGCGGGTTGAACGTCATCGTTTAGGCCATTCCCGTCTTCGTCGCCCTGATGGCGGCGGAGTTCGGGATCGGGCTGGCGCTGGGACGTAACGTCTATCGGCTCAAAGACGCGATCGGCTCGCTCGGGGCTGGAATCCTGAGTCAGATCTCCGGCGTCTTCATGTTGGCTATGAGCGTCGGCATCTATGTGATTGTCAATGACCACTTTCTGTTTCCGCTTCAAGCGGACGACTGGCGCTTATGGGTCGGGTTGCTGATCGCCTACGACTTCTTCTACTACTGGAACCCCCGTATCGACCATGAGGTCGGCCGGCCGATCAATGGACGCTGCCGACCTACTATCTTGCACAGGGTCTGATCGTCTTCTGGGTGCTGCCGCGGGGGCGTTAGCGCGTGTCTCATTCGGACAGCGGTGTCGCCGTCATTGCAAGCCACAGAGCATTTTTGTGCGCCCTATGGCTCTCGGATGACAATTCCGGCGCAACGCGACGTGCTCTAAGGTCGAAACCCAATCCGGGACCGCTGCTCTCGACCCAAGTGGACTCGACGCGGGGAAGGCCCGCTGGAATTTGCCTGCTCACGGTTGTACTGCTTCTCAATGCCGTCATGCCGTTTGCGTCGGGATTGAGGGGTTATGGCCGAGAGCAGGAAACTCGCGGCGATCCTGGCTGCCGATGTGGTCGGCTTCAGCCGGCTGACCGGCGCGGACGAAGACCGTACGCTGGCGCGCCTGCGGGCTTTGCGCAGCGACCTGATCGATCCGGCGATCTCCGTCCACAACGGCCGCATCGTCAAGCGCACCGGCGACGGCGCGATCGTCGAATTCCGCAGCGTCGTCGATTCGGTGCGCTGCGCCATTGAGATTCAGAACGGCATGGTCGAGCGCAACGCCGGGCTGCCGGAAGACCGTCGCATCGACTTCCGCATCGGCGTCCATCTCGGCGACGTGGTCGAAGAAGCCGACGGCGACCTGATGGGCGACGGCGTCAACATCGCCGCCCGCCTTGAAGGCGTCGCGCAGCCGGGAGCCATTTGTCTTTCGGAGGACGCCTATCGGCAGGTGAAGGCGAGGCTCGATCTGGCGGTCACCGATCTCGGCCCCTTGCATCTCAAGAATATCGCAGAACCGGTGCGAGCCTATTCCGTGCAGGTCGGGCGACCCATCCCGGCGAAGCCGGCGGCGCCGGACGGGCCCGGACGGGAGGACAGGCCCCTCGCCCAGCCTGACAGACCCTCGATCGCGGTTCTCGCCTTCCAGACGATGGGCGGCGACGCGGAGCAGGAGTATTTCGCCGACGGCATGGTCGAGGACATCATCACCGGCCTGTCGCGGATCAAATGGCTGTTCGTGATCGCCCGCAATTCGAGCTTCGCCTACAAAGGAAAGTCGATCGACATTCGCCAGGTCAGCCGCGAACTGGGCGTGCGCTACGTTCTGGAGGGGAGCGTCCGGAAAGCCGGCGGCCGTCTGCGCGTCACCGCGCAGTTGATCGACGCGGACAACGGCGCCCATGTCTGGGCGGATCGCTACGACGGCGCGCTCGACGATGTGTTCGAATTCCAGGACAGGATCACGGAAACCATCGTCGGGATTATCGAACCCAATGTCCGGCGGGCCGAGATCGAGCGAGCCCGCAGGAAGCGGCCCGAGAGCCTCGACGCTTACGACCTCTGTCTTCGAGCCGCGCCGCACTTCGCCTCGGCAATGCCCGAGGATGAGGAGACCGCCATACCCCTGCTCGAACAAGCGTTGAAGATCGATCCGCATTACGCGCTGGCGCATGCTCTTATGGCGTTGGCTCTGGAGACCCGCTTCGCGCGGGCCGGCTATAGCAAGGCCGACGCGGCGGCGAGCGAGCGCCACGCCCGCGCGGCGGTGGCCTACGGGGCCGACAATTCGACCGCGCTCGCTATCGCGAGCCTGCCGCTGTTGATGGTCGCTCATGATTTTGAGGCGGCGTCGAGCGCGGTCAAGCGTGCGCTTGACATTAACCCATCCTGCGCGTTCGCGCTTTTCTTCGGCGGGCAGGCCCACGCGTACGGCGGCGACCATGCGCTCGCGGAAGATTACGCGACGCGGGCGTTGCGTCTCAGCCCCCTCGATCCACAAAGCTTCATGGCCTTCAACGCTCTCGGTTTCGTGCGTGGTCTCGCCGGACGATTGGACGAGGCGGTCTCGCTTTTCTCCAAAGCCGTCCAGGCGAACCCGCGCTTCAGCTTCCTTTACGTATTTCAGGCGGCCGCGCTGGCGAATGCTGGACGGGCTGATGAGGCGGCGACGGCGGCAAGCCGGCTGCTCGCAATGCAGCCTGACTTTCTCGTTTCGTCCTTTCGCCGTTTCACCTCCGGTTTTGCTCGCAAGGACGTGCTTGACTGGCTCTCGGCTGGAATACGGAAGGCCGGCCTGCCGGAGTAGTGGAGGCGCACTAGCGGTCTTCCGCAATTCTGATTGAGATCGCGCACCTCGGACGTCCCTGATTCACTCTTTAGCGCATGGAGACGCGCGGGGACGGGCGAGCGATGCAAATATCTTGCGAAAATCAGAATTCTGTGCTATACCTTCCCATTCGCCGGAACGGACCTTGCCAGCCGCGCGACGCCCGGAGGCAGGGACGGGGAGATGGAATTTTCTTGTTTAAATCGGCCGTAAACCGTTGAAAAGTCTGGAAACCGAAAAATAAAAAAAAGCAAATGCAAGCCATTTTATTTTCGCCGGCTTGCGCCTGTTTGCGGCTATTTTCGCCGTCAACGCAGGTGAGCCCTGACGCGTCTGGGAGGAGCGAGTTGAACCTGATTCTCAATGCGGTTCGTCCGGTTCCTGCCTCGGACTTGCGCGCATGAGCGAGGCGGGGAACGGACGCGGCGTGTGTCTCGTGATCGGGGCCGGCGATGGGCTCGGCGCTTCGATCGCCCGCGCCTTCGCCCGCGAGGGCCTCGGCGTGTGCGTGACGCGTAGGCCGCGCCATACCGACGCCATCGACAACCTCGCGGAGACGATCCGCGCCGAAGGCGGCAAGGCTTATTCGTTCGGACTCGATGCGCGGGTCGAGGCCGATGTGGCGGCGCTCGTCGAGCGGATCGAGCGCGAGATCGGGGCAATCGAGGTTCTCGTCTTCAACATCGGCGCGAACGTTCGCTTCCCGGTCGTCGAGACGACGACGCAGGTCTACTCCAAGGTCTGGGAGATGGCGGCGCTCGCGGGGTTCCTCGCCAGCCGCGAGGCCGCGCGGGCGATGACCGAGCGCGGACGCGGCACGATCCTGTTCACCGGCGCGACCGCCAGCGTTCGCGGCGGCGCGGGCTTTTCCGCCTTCGCCGGGGCGAAACATGCGCTGCGGGCGCTGGCGCAGAGTCTGGCGCGCGAACTGGGGCCGAAGGGCGTCCATGTCGCCCATATCGTCATCGACGGCGCGATCGACGGCGCCTTCATCCGCGGCCTGATGCCGGACGCCGCCGAGCGGCTGGCGCGCGAGGAGATACTGGCCCCCGACGAGATCGCCCGCAACTACGTCTGGCTGCATAACCAGAAGCGCGGCGCCTGGACCTTCGAAATGGACTTGCGGCCGTGGAAGGAGCCGTGGTGATGAGCGCGACGATCGAGTTCATCTTCGACTTCGGCAGCCCGAACGCCTATCTCGCCTATCGCGCGCTGCCGCCGATCCTCGAGCGGACGGGAGCCCGGCTCGTCATCACCCCGTGCCTGCTCGGCGGCATCTTCAAGGCGACTGGCAACCAGGCGCCGATGATCGCCTTCACGCCGATCAAGGGCAAGTTCGAGTACGAGATGCTGGAATTGCGACGCTTCGTCGCCAGGCATCGATTCGAGAAGTTCCGCCTCAACCCCCATTTTCCCGTCAACACGCTGATGCTGATGCGCGGGCTCGTCGCCGCGCAGGAGGCCGGCTCGGGCGCCGCTTATCTCGAGACGGGTCTTGCGGGAATGTGGGAGGAGGGCCTCAAGCTCGACGACAAGGAGGTTCTGGCGCGGCGCATTGAATCCGCGGGTCTCAACTCGGCGAGCGTGCTGGCGGCGGCTCAAACCGATCCCATCAAGCAGAAGCTTGCCGACAACACCGCCGCCGCAGTTCGACGCGGCGTGTTCGGGATCCCGACGTTCTTCGTCGGCAAAGAAATGTTCTTCGGCAAGGACCGGCTCGGACAGGTCGAGGAGGCGGTCGAGGCGGCGAGGGCGCATGCCGCTTCGTAAGCTCCGGCGGACGCGAGATTAATCATTTAAGCAAGATCACGCCCCCGTGACGAAGGTTCGCGAGGATTTTAGCAAACACATCCAAGGTTCGTTAATCGCTTGCTGGGATTTTCCTTCGTGAGCGGGACCTCGCGCCTTGGACATGGGGCGCCCGTCGAACATGTGGAGAATCCGATGAACTCGAGTTCAAAACAATAACGGATGATATATCAATTATTTCAGTAAGTTATGTTAAGACGATTGTTCTGGGTATGCACTAGGGTAACGGCCCCCTCCCGCCGCATGAACCTCGCGCCCGTCCGCGTCGAGCGCGCGCATGTGAAGTGGCGCCGTGATTTGACGGCGCCAGCAAACAAATTGCCGCCTCGAGGACCCTACGTGTCGGGGAGCGGCGCGCACCGCGCGCTCATTGCCCTGCGTCCGGTTAAGGCGGCCATCGATCGCGCCATTGAAGCGCTATCGGTTTTGGACACCGAACGATGACTGAACTCGCGAAATACGATGCAGCCAAGCGCGCATTAGCGGAGGCCCATCGCGTCGATGAGGTCAAAGACATCCGCGATAAGGCAGTCGCAATGCAGCACTACGCCCGTCAAGCTAAGGACGGGCAACTCATTGAGCACGCGACGGATATTCGCCTGCGAGCCGAGCGCCGCGCCGGGCAGTTGCTCGCCGAAATGGACAAGAACAAGGGCGCGGCCGGGGGCGGGATGAAGGACGCGTCTTCTGACTTTCCCGGTCAGGCTTCTGTTTTTCGGTCATTAACGATTAACGCCGAAATCAAACCAGCCCTACTAGCGCTTTTTCGCAAGGTCCCGGCCTCGCAGGCTTTAAAGGGGGCTGGGAAGGACCCAATGGGGGGGGGGAAGGAACGGTTAAGCTCACTGCGGTCGGGTTCTATATCATGGACACAGTGGAATGCGGGATAGGCCATAGGATTGAATAGGAGGGCCAAGGGCTGGCCTTGTGGGACGGATGGCCGTCACCCTAGCCGATGCAAGGGCAAGCGGCTTAGCGACCACGTCGTGCGACGCAGAGAAGGACACTGCCATAGAGCACGGCAAAGCTCAGGAAGCCCACGAGTGCGAGAGCGTTGTCCCCACTGTCGCCTGCCATCGCGTTCTCCCTTGGCTCCGACATCCCTCCATTTGCCGCCGATGACCCTCCCTGGGGAAGGGCAACCGGACCCTAGCTCGGAGCATTTAGGTCGGGAAAGAAGTTGGCGGGCTCCCTTCGATTCCTGATAAGACACTATCCGCTTGCGCGGCCCAGTCCGTCCGCAGGTCGAGGGCGTGTTTGCGCAGCTCCCCGCCGGGAGCACTGCGAGGAGTGGACAGACTGGGGTCAGCAATAATCGTGATGGCGGCGCGGGCTGGGCAGGTAGACGTTGCAGACATCCATCCATGCGTTCCAAGGCGCGAAGCCCATCTTCCAATAGGCGTCCATGGCGGCGTTCACGCCGACCATCCAGAAATCGAAGGGCGTGAACAGCATGGGCGGACCTCCTGCGGCGACCGTGCGTGAAATTTCGGAAAACCGCCGCGCGCAGCGCCGGGACAAATTCGCGCAAAGCGCCGCGCAATTCTTTAAGAAGGCATCCGAGAAAGCGATCTCTCCGGGAGTAGCGCCATACCTTGAAAGCTTGCTGATACCTGTATCAGGGGCAGTGCTTCACTGGAGCGCGCCCTTGGCGCTCCGGTGCCGCTCGACACGCTATCAAGTTCAGTGGTTACGGGGAACATGAAAGGGAGCTGGGGGCGCTTCGGGGCAGCGCAACATCGCCCAGCATAGTGATTTGCATGCCAAATTCGGGGAAAAATGTCATCAGCGTTAAGAACATTAGCGCTTGGGTACTCGCTGCTTCGCATACTGGGAAGGACCCGCGGACCGCGTACAATGTCGGGCTCAGAGGTCGGGCTCAGAGAGGTGCCAAAGCAGACGGTTGGAGACGCTCAGATGGTCCAGGGAAGCCGCGTCAGACCCATGGCATGCTTTCCCTATCCGGATGGCCTGGATGGCCGCCCGTGGGCGTCCCTGTGGCTTGGGGCGCTCATGGCCGGTTTGGGATGACGCGCCAGTGGCCTGGTATGACTGGAGACGAGCGGCGCCCAGTGGGGACGGCAAGCCACAGCTCGCTGTTAGTCCTTAGCCGGTAGTGTGGTTTCACGGCATTTCATGGAAGAGGGTCCGGGGAGGGTCCGGGATGGCGGGAGGGCCAGGAGGTCCCGGCGAGGCGCGACATGAGCGCCTCCCCCTTCCGATAGCAACCGAATAGAAGGCGCGCCCGCTCCGCCGCGATCAGCAGGGAGCACAAGGGCCCTGGGCGCCTCTCCGAGCGCGATAAGACGCTCATGTAAGTCGCGAGCGGCTTCATGGACGCTTCCGTTTCTGCCATCAGATTTTTCCTTTTCGAACCATTTTGGCTCAAAGCCAGTCCAGCCACGGCCAATCATCATCAAAGCCGCAGCCTCGGGCTCTCCCGTCGCCAGGAATCCTTTGACGAGCAATTGAGCCGCACGCTCGGTTAGGGGAGCACGCTTGGCCCTGCGGTGATCGATGACGGCGTCAGCCGTTTCCGAAGAGAGGCATTCGAGAAGGACGGTCTTCGGAGCCGCGGGCCTTTTCCCTGGCGCGCTCGCGCGCTCTTTCTTCTCTTCTCTACTCTGATCTTCTCTTCTCTCCTCTGGGGCGTTTCCATGCGTTTCGTCATTTGGGCGAGCGTTACCGCGCGTTTCATTGCGTTTCAGTTCGGCTTCTCGCTCCCGAAACGCGCGGACCCGCTCGGAGGACGAATCCTCGCGCTTTGGCTTTTCCCAGCCCGTAAGACGATATCCCTCTAGAACCTTCCCCTGCATGGCCTCACGGATCGCCACGACGTTTTCTTCGGCCATGTCGAGAGCGATCGCCTCGTCCTCGTCGTTCCAAGTTTCCAGCGTTCCGCGGTTGCTCGATCGGCTGGCGTTGACGAGCATCCTCGTGAAAACGGCGACAACCTCAGAAAGAGGTCGCCCACTCCGCTTCGCCACGACTTGCCACTTCGGGTCGTCGGGCATGTCTTCCCAGAGGCGAACCCACTGGCTCATTTGTGCGGCCTCCCGCGTCGGAATGCTTCGGGGACCACGGGACCTACGCGGCTTTCTGAGCTTGGCTCTCGGCAAGCCTGCGGCTGAGCGTGCGACGGCAGATGCCGAGAAGTTTGGCAGTCTGCATGGCGGGGATCAGAGTGATGTCATTCCCCTCAATCGGAGGAACGCCAGCGAGGGCGCGGATGTAGTTCTCAACGTCTCGCTTCACAAAGTAGACGCGGCCGGTACCCGTATCGATAGCCTTGGGAAACTCGATTCTTGACATGATCCGTTCTCCAGATTTAGCGCTCAGGTCCACAGATTTGGGACGTGTTGTACCAGCCCTCCAGGAGCACTGCGGGGGAATGGAGGGACCGGAATGGGAGGAGGAACGAAAAAGCCGGGAAACGGTGCTTAAGGCGGCGTTTCAGCCTGCCGTCGTCTGGAGATGTAGTATCAGTCCGCGTCGAGCACGCGCATATGAAGTGGCGGGCGGCCAACTTTTCGGTTTCGGAGGGCCAGAAGCGCACGCCGCCGTGATTTGACGGCGCCGGTGAATTAATGCCAATTAAACCCATATAAGGGAACGGACGGGTATCCTCAGAGTTCCGTAGGTCCGAGGAGACCAAAAAAATGGCCAACAAGCTGACATGCTTTGCCAGAGGGCGCCCTGGCGAATGGGAAGCCATTTGCCTCGATTACGACATCGCGGTCCAAGGCCGCACATTCGAGGAAGTGGAACAACTCCTCGGCATGTCGATCGACGATTACGTCGAAAGCGCGCGCCAAGAGCCCCCCGACGTGCGGGACCGGTTACTGCGCCGCGCTGTCCCGACGCGCGTGCGTCTCAGCTATATCCTCGGCTTCGTCTGGCATAATCTGGCGAGCCGGCGACGTCGGGATGATGGCGATCGCCTTGAGCATTCGTTCCAAATGTCGTGCCCCGCCTAAAATGCACGTTCAACGATGCGATCGCCATCATCGAGGAGCATGGTTTTGCGCTGCAAACCACCAAAGCAACAAGCCACCGAAAATATCGACATTCGGACGGCCGCTATGTCACGATCGCAGCGCACGACTTCGGTGAGATCATTCGTCCCGGCACTCTGAAATCCATAATCCGCCAATGCGGCCTCTCTGAAACGCTGTTCCGCAAGTAGGCCCTCCCAAAACGAACCGGCCGCCGAGTTGCTCCGACGGCCGGTGTGCGGTTGCCCGAAGGTCCGCTCCGAGCGGGGAGCCTAACAGGGCCGTCGGAAGGGCACAACGCGCCCCTCACGCGCCGGCGCTAAGTCGCGAGCGGCTCGGGCCATGGCTTCGTAATACGTTACCGCGGCCTCGCGAAGCGCCGCTCGTCGCCACAGTGGTTCCGCTTCGATCTCGGCGGCCAAGGCGGCGCTGGCCTCGTGCGTGATGTCGCAAAGGGCCAGGCGCTGGACTTCACTGAGCGCCATGATCACGCCTCCTGTTTCGCGATGGCAGAAGGCGGCGGCATCAGACCCGCGATCTCCGCATCGCTCATAAAGTGCCGCTTCACGTCCGGCGTTCCGGCCCCATGCACTTGTGGACGGCAAGGATGTTCTGGCACTCGTAGAAAAACCGCGCGGGCGGATTGAGCGTCTCCACGCCGAACAGCATGTGCATTTCCGACTCCGGGTGCTCGCGGTAGGGGAACTTCATGCGGGTCGCGTGCATCATGAACACGCGCTTGATGAGCACGGAGGACTGGCCGGCAGGCACGATCTCCTGCCGTCGGTACACCGCGACGAAGTCACCGACCGCGTATTTCTCGCGCCTGTCGAACTGCAGGCACGTGCCGTCCTGGATTTCTGGCTCCAGGCAGTTGCCGGCGCAGAGCAAGCCATAGCTGTCCGGCAGTACAGCCGGATCAATAAACCGCCGTCCGGTTTCCTTCCAAGTGGCGGGAAAGGCGGCGTCCAGGGCGCCGAGCGCGGCGCGGCGGGTCGGGGCGGTCATTGCGCGGCCTCCGTGTTGGGCCGTGCGGCGTCAACCTTTTCTGCGGTTGCGTTGAGCCTTTCGAAAATGACCTCGAGAAGCGTCGTCATGTTGAGCGCCGCCTCGCGGTCGTCGATATCGCGTGCGGCCATCTGCGCCGCGCCGATAAGGCTGCGAATGTCGTGGAGTTCGTCCACGGCGCTTAACAGGTAGTCTGTAGCTTCGTTTAGGCGAGACGGGGCAGCGCCAGGCTTGGGCTCGGGAAAGGCCGCGTCCAGTTCGTCGACTGACGGGACGGCGGCGCGCTTGGGCGCGGATTTGGCGCGCGCCTGTTGTGTGGTATTTTTTGCAGTAGCCATGGCGGGGAAGTCTCCTCTTTGCTGTGGTTAGGGCCGAACAAAGGTCGCCACCTCTTGTTCGGCCCACAGTTTTCTGTTATCAAATAATCGCAATGACGTTGATATCTGATAACAGAAAAGGACGCGGGCGACCGCGGACAGGCGTCGGGCGGTTCATCGGCGTGCGCCTTCGCCCGGACGATATCGTGCGCCTTGACGCCTGGATTGCGGCTCAGCCCGATCCCAAGCCCTCGCGCCCCGAGGCCATCAGGCGCATCCTTGCGGAGAAGCTGACTTGAGCCTTCGCTTCCGCCGCCGCATCTCGCTCCTGCCGGGCCTTCGCGTGAACCTCAGCCGCTCGGGCGCGAGTGTGTCAGTCGGCCATCGGGGCGCGTGGCTGACCGTGGGACCAAGAGGTCGCAGGATGACCGTAGGGCTGCCAGGGACCGGCTTGTTCTGGACCGAGACTGCACCGCCAGCGCCCGCCGTGCATGCGGGCCACCGGCTCGCGTTCGCGATCGCCGCGGTGCTGGTCGTCGGACTCGTCGCCTGGGCGCTGATGTCGGCGTAAGAGAAGCCGCTTTCCAACCGCAAGATCGCCAAGGCGCTGAACGCCAACCCGGCCTCCATCGATCGAGACGTTGCCGCATTTGCGGCACAACAAAAACAACAGCCCGAAAGACGCCAGTGCCGCATTTGCGGCACCCTCCCTCCTGGGAGGCGAGCGGGCGGCGCGCCTGATCACCAACAAAGCTGAGACCTACGATTCCCGGAAAGCCAAGCGGGACGCGCGTGAGCGTGAGCTTGGCAACAAGATATTGGCGTTGCCTGACAAGAAATATGGCGTGATCTACGCCGACCCCGAATGGAAGTTCGAGTTTTGGTCGGTCGAGGCGACGCGCCTAGGCTGTCCAGAAGCTCAAGGACACGGCAACGCCTCCGCCATGGGCAAACGCGCCATGCGGCCGCGCGCAGGATGCCGGCCGTCGTCGGCATTTCCTCAGCAGCGAGCGCCATCTCGAATTGCTCTTCCGCAAAGCGGACGCAGAAGCGAACGCAAAGCGATCGCATAAGCGAAGCGACGCCTTCCCGCCGATGGGAAGGCGTCAAAGTCAACCATCCTTCGTGATGTTGGCATCTCGACATCGGCGGCTTCGCGCGCGCCAGAACCTCGATCAACGACGCTGTCGCCAGAAGCGCAGCTGACAGCCGACGATCGGCCCTGCTGTGCCCTTCGCCTTCTCAACGTCCTTGAGAAGCTGGCCGGCCTTGCGTTCGGCGCGTAGAACGTCCTGTCGTGGTGGCGACGAAACTATTCTCGCCCGGAAGACTTTTCGGACGCCCAGACGCAACCTCTCCGCGCTCCTGCGCCGCGTCGTACTCGTCGGCGAGGCTTGGAACTGGTCGATTGCGGCGACCGCCGGTTCCTCGTGCCAGCCCCCCATTGGTTTGCGCAGGTCGTTTCTAACCGTTCCCTCAGCCACCCTCAGCACGGCCGCAGCCTGCCGTTGGCTCACGCAATGGAAGGACCATGGCTCTGAGCTAGGGTCCGGTTACCCCTTCCCGGGGAGGGTCACCTGGCGCGTAAGGAGGGGTGGCTCGCGCAGCACGGGCGCACGGTCCGAGCGCGGGCCGCGCCACCTTGGCGCTTCAGCCTACGCCGCTCCCGTGCCACGGCCTTCGATCGAATAGGAAGCCCGTACAGGCGCAAGCCGCGCTCAGGCTGGTGCACATGCCCGCACAGCCTGAGTGGCCAGCCACGCGCCTCCTGTGCGAGCCTGGCCGCCACGCTGGGCCTCGCGCCTGGCACGAGCCTGGAAGCCCGCCCTGTTCACAAGGAAGTCCCCGTAACCCATTGATGTCACTCTTGTACCCCCCCCTTTGGGTCCTTCCAGGGGGGGCGCCATAGCCCACGGGGGGGACACGGAGGACAAGCGCTAGTTTTTGAGCAAAAATGGAGCCTAAACTTGCGCGGTGTTGCATGATGGTGACACAGCGGCAAAACGGCCACAGACTATCTGGTCTTTTTGGTGTTTAGTCCGACCTGGAGCGGCTGTTAAGGCTAAACTCGGGCTTGGGGCCAGAGCGCCGCGTCTACGCGCCCGAACGCAAGGCCGGCCAGCTTCTCAAGGACGTTGAGAAGGCGAAGGGCGCGCGCGCGACGAACCGGGGCACGACGCCCTCTGACAAGTCGAGGGCGTCAAGCAAAAAGACGCGCATCCGTCTAGAAAGACCCTTCGCGACTTATGGCCTCTCGAAGGACCAGTCCTCTCGCTTTCAGAAGCTTGCCGACGTTCCGGAAGCGCAATTCGAAATGGCGCTCGCTGGCGAGGAAATGCCGATGCACGGCGCTCGGCCTTTTATTCGCTCCCGCGGGAAGGTAGTCGAGCACCTCGCTCAGGAACGTCAAGTTCGGCGACGTCGCGCATGTCGCTGTAGACCATGCGGAAAAGCTTGAGGATGTTATCGCGCTCGTTGCCATCGGCGACGAGGTCGCCGGCGAGTTCGATCATTGTCTTATCAAAGAGGCGCAACACCTCGGCTGTAACGCGAGCGGCTTGGGTCCGTCTTTCGAAATCGGTTGAGGGCGCGCCGAAGGTTTCGAGGTCTTGCGCAACCACGGCATTTAAGAGCGCCTTCGACCGCTCGCGCCGTTGGTCCTCGGGCTGAGGGTCAAGCCAATCGAGGTTGTCAGCCGCGGTCGGCGCTTCTTCCCAGTGTAGGTTTGTCGATAAGCCGTTCAGCCCGAGCCGCTGCGTAGGGTCGAGCTTCAGGCGTAGGTCTTCAAGAGCCATCTCGACATTGATGCGGGCATTCCGTCCCGCGCCGACCAGGCACCGTGGCCCGATCTGTTTTGCGCGGAGCCACTGACTGACGCGAGCCTTTGTCACTCCAACGCGGCGAGCGAACGCGCTCTTGGTGAAAATCTCAGTCATTTTCATGTGATCTCGACCAGCGTCGGCGAGCTCAACTGCATCGTCATCGCTGAGTTGTTGATAGCGCCCAGCGTCGCTTCGTTGACGATGCTGCCCTTCGCGGCGGTATGCGTGATGTTCCCTTTCTGCGCGGTCGCGGAGACGTTTGCATTCTGCCCGTAGCGACGTGGCTGATGCCTTCGACTGCCGTGTCCGTATGGCTCCCGCTCGACGTGTGGGTTGTCGTTTGCGTCGTCACGTCAACCGTGGCGTTCGGAGCGCTCGTGTGGTGGCCGAGCGCGTCGATGATCCGGGTGATGCCGCCGGTGACCTGCGACTTGAACTGTCCAGTCAGCGCCCCGCCGATTGAGTCAGGTGGACGTCAAGCATGCGTATGTTGATCGTGTTCCACGCACCGTGACGTCCGCGTTAGGGTCCGTCGACGGCGACGGGTTGGAGCTGTACCAGCCATGGGGAAACCCGATCGCCTGGGTAAAGTCTGGCGATCCGCCTTCGCCGCCGGCTTCCCCTTGTATAATCGCCGCGAGCGCGGTCGTCGGGTCGTCTGTCATCTCATTCTCCGTTCACGAAGGGTCCCGTCAAATTTCCCATCAGGGTCGAGCCGAGCGACGGCGAGAGAAGGCTCGACGTATCGATTTGGGACGCCGCATGAAGCGCGGCCGAGCCCACGTCGTTCAGAATGGCGCGGAGGTGCAGCGCTTTCTGAATGGCGGCATCGATCGCGCCATCGTTGACGGACACGTCGACGGCTGGGTTGTGTTGAGACAGCGCGTCCAGCTTCGCGGCTGCCTGGTCGACCGCGGAGGTGTCCACTTTAACCTTGCCACCTAGAAGCGACCCGACGTACTCGCCCACGGCCGCCCCACTGTCGTTAGTTGCGGAAGGGCCAGGAGAGGGCGCCGGCACAGCGACACTATCGCTGCCGATCCCCCCGGAAGGGTGGCGTCGAATTTTGTAGCTTTGTTGGTCAAAGATCGTGGGAGGTGTCGCCTGCCGAATTTCAGCTGCGCTCGAGGCCGTTCCTCCCGCCCGACGGATCGAACCAGAAATGGGATTTGACCCACTTGTCAACCGGCGTCGTC
The DNA here is from genome assembly GCA_963765375.1 of uncultured Alphaproteobacteria bacterium. Taxonomy (GTDB): domain Bacteria; phylum Pseudomonadota; class Alphaproteobacteria; order Rhizobiales; family Beijerinckiaceae; genus Roseiarcus. Next base: position 1,126,998 of record CAVXVZ010000003.1, read on the forward strand.
AGTCCTCCAAGGTTGCCCTTTGGATGGATGACGTCGAGCGCCTGCTCGGCGGCCAGAGCCACGGCCACCGGCCACGCGCGCACCAGGAAGCCCTTGATTGCCGATGCCGTTCCGGTGAGCAGCGAGCCCGCGGCGTCGAGCCCGACCATCTTGGCGATGGCGCCCACGCCGCCCATAGCCAAGCACCCCCACCCGCCGCACTGCCGGCGGTTATCGCAGCGGACGTGATCTTCGCATCCGTTGGATTGGCCTTTTGCCAATCGGCCAGTATCTTCGTGAGGTTTTCAAGCGAGTGGGCCATCGTTGTCCAACGCCCTCGCCGCTGCTGGCTTCATAAGCGGGCCGCCGACCACGCTCGCAAAATTGCTCCATAGCGCCTAGTCTATCTCAGCCCAAGGCGGCCGTGGGGTTCCTGCCTGCTTCGCTGGGGGCGTTCTCGTCTCGGCCTGCCACACGATCCATTTGTGCGCTATCTCGCTTGATGAGCTCCATGTTCGCGATCCAGTGAGTTCGGTTGTCTGCTTGCCGATGCCTCGGACGCCCATCTTCTGCTAACTTCAGCCGCGGCTAGCGCGTTGATGGCCCGCTCAGTTAGCGATTTCTCATCGATGACTTTACATTGGGATCTGCCTTACGCGCGTCGGCGCGCAGCATATCCTCCCGCGCCTTGACCTTGTCGTCGGTCAGCGCCCCCTTCAAAGGCCGGGAACAAAAACTGATTGGCCCACGCGCCTTGGTCAGTCTGCAACAGGTCGCTTCCCTTGAGCCCGTTAAATGCGCGCTGCGCCTCCACCCATAGGGGTGGAAGCCTGTCAGCGAGGCCGTGGTCCTCGTAAGCCACTGCGCTGTTTGTTTCAGCGCATGACCGCCCACGAGCGTCTGAAGGGTTTGACTGGTTTCGTTGCCGGCTCAGCTGTACTTTGTTTCCTTTGGAAATCGGGTCTTACATTTCACCATGGGTCCCGTTGTCACCCAAACTAAAGTTCGCGGCCTTGGCGTTTGCAACAAACGTTTGCACCGCCTCGGACGTGATCGCCGAGCCATAGACTTGCTTGGCGCGAATGAAAAGCATCAGTCAGCTTGTTGAACGCTGTAGGATCTAGCGCACGTCCTGAGCCCTCCACTGCGCGCTGCAGATTTTGTGCGTCGACCGAGGTGAAGTCTTGCCCGAGATTGAGCGATGCCGTTTTTGTCGCGGCTGCGATGTCGAGGTTCCGGTTGTTTCTCCCGATCAATGACGCCACCTGCCCCGGCCGATTGGGCGCGAATTTCGTTGTACATCTCAAGCGCGTCTGCTGTGGTGATGTTCGGAAATTTCTTCGCGATATCGCCCGCCAGACCTTGGGCGAAGGGAATTCGGCTCTGATCGGATTGCGCGAGAGATCTAAGCTTCGCTTGCTGATCGGCAAGGTTCGCTGAGGCCCTGAGGATGTCTTTTGTGCCGGTTAGCAATCCGGCGACCGCCATCATTGTGCCGAAGCCGCCGCCGACACCCGCGGCGCTTTCGACCACCTTCTTCCTGATTGCCGCCTGCTCCTCGACCGCCTTCGTTTGTGCCTCGGTCTGCTCGGTGAGGACCCTCTTCATTTGCGCAGTTTCGGCGCGCCGCTCGGCCATCACCGTTCGAAGACTTGAAAGGGTGGCGCTCTCCCAGGAGCTGATCCCCGAGATTTGCTCCCTGGTGAGGTTCTCCGTCTCGACACCCGCAATCCCGGCGACGCGTGTGTAATCCTGAAAGGCTCTCGAGATAGCGTCGATATCGGCGGCACCGAGCTTGAGCCGCGAGAGAGACGAAACAAATTTGTCGCTTACACCAGATCCTTCGCCCATTGCGGCGGCGATGGTTTTGACCTGAGCCTCGGCCTGCTTCAGGGTTTCAGAAATTGTACGGGCAGGCTTCGAAACGTCGTCTTGCAAACGGAGGATGAGTTCTGAGGTGCGGCTTGCCATTTTTCAGTTCCTTCAATTCGCCAGCGTCGAGCCGGCGTTGGCGTCGGCGATCGAAACGTCGAGATCGGCGTAGATCCGAACCAGCAGCGCTTTGGTCGCCAGCGGTCCGACATGATTGAAGACGTGGAAAAGGGCGATGCGGATAAGCAGCTCCGCCGCGTCGGCGCCCGCCTCAACGCCCGACGCGGTTTCGACGCCGGTAAGCGCTTCGAGAACCGACTTCGCGAGGGATGCGACCTGCTCGGGTGTCGGGGTTGTCATTTGCCTATTGAAAAAGGGCCGCTCACCGGTATGAGTACACGGCGAGCGGCCAAGTACGCGCGGCCGAGGCCCATCAGGGCGCGCGCGGCACCGGGCCGGGAAGACGAAGGCCCGATGTTTCGTTGTCGCGAGCGCGCCATCGCTACGCGCGCGTCCCATTCGGCTTCGCTGCGAAACCCCGATACATTGCATCGATCTCGGCCTGAGACACCGGCGCGCGAGGCGTGGCGCGGGAGGCGGCCGGGGTGCGGTAGGCTCCCGGGGTGCGCCATCCGTCCAGAGCAGCGGTTGGCGCGCCGAGGATGGCCGGCTTGCTGACTTTTGACGCGAGGCGGCTCCACATTTCATCGATCTCTCGGCTCATATCCACAGTCCTTTCATGAAGCAGGGACGCAAAAACGTTGACATTGGCCCGCCTCTGCGTGCCGAGACGGTCGGCTTCGTCGGCGCGGCGGCTGGCGGCGGGCGCGGGCTCGCGAGCACATGGACGCAGGGCTCGTCGACGAGGTCGCTCAGACGATCATGTTCACGTTCAAGCGCGGCGACGCGAGCGCGCAGACGCATAAGATCACCCGCAGCTTGAGCATCCTGCCATTTCCGCAGCGCCGAGCGCTCCGGTGCGCGGTCAATTCTGGGCGCGGAGGGCCGGCACGCACCGGAATTGTAGACATCGCGGTAGCGCTGTTCGAGCGAAGCCTGGTAATCGCGTTTCGACTGCTCCCCGGGGCCTTGTTGCTCGGTCATGTTGAGGCCTTGCGCCATGCATCCAGGCGCATCCTTTTTGTCGAGACGAGGTCGGTGAACGCCATCGAGCCCGGCGCGAGTGATTCGAGCCGGTCGAGCTCGGCCAGGACGGCGGCCGGATGCGAAAACCGGTCGGACGGCGCCCAGCCGGCGCAGTCGCCAGCGCGCGCGGCAGGGATGGCGATTTCTTTCGCGAGCGAAGTCGAGCGGCCGCGACACCCGGCGCTTGAACGTCGAAATGTCGACAAACGCCTCGCGGCTGCAGGTGTGACCCGCGAGCCTTGGCCACTGGGCACCGCCCGTCCACTCCGCCGACCCAACGCTTACATCGAAAAGTCCGTCCGGGCGCGGCTGGGCGGAAACGCCCGGGGCGCCTTCCTCCGCGACAATGAGGCCACCTTTGTCGACGAACAGCACGAGTTCGCGAACTTCGATTTCGGGGTCGGATGGCGTTGCGTCGCGAAGCCGCTCGGCGCTAAGGATCGCGGCGGCGCCGTGCGGGAGGTCTGAATTGACTTGCCGGATCGCAAGCTCCAGCTCAAAAAATTCGCGGAGCATCTTGCGCCACTCTCTTGAAGATCGACCGATGAGATCGGTGAGACGCACGCCGAGCGCTTCGCGGCCTGCTGCTGCTTTCTCATAGACCGCGCGCTTGCGCTTCTCGGCCTCGGCCGCGCGGGAGGTAGCGAGCCTTTCGATGAGCGCGGCCTCCGTCGCCCCGGCGAGGGCGCGCCGTCGCGTCAGGGCGCTGGTCGCCTGGTCGAGCGCGTCCAGTTGTGCGTCCACTTCGGCGGCACCGCCGATCATGACCGCGGCGCGCTCCTGGTCCAGCGCCGCGAGCGACGCCTCAGCGCGGTCGCACATCGATTTCGCCTGGTCGAGCGCGGCCTCGAGCTCGGTGACCGAGGCGTTCGGCGCCATCAGCGGCGCGCGCGCCATATCGAGCGGGTTTGGGGGCCGCGGATCGAGCGGGTGCTCGCTTTTGGGTTTCAGATTTGCCTTGAGCATTCGAAAGTCCTTTGTGGGGTAATCCAAGCATCGGGCGCCCCTCCGGGTTTGGCGAGCGCGGGCGATCGGCCGATTTCATTTGCGTTTCGTGCGTGGCTCGCCGCGGGCGGCATCGATTGCGGCGATTTCGGAGAGGGTCCTCACGGCCCCGTCGACGGACAGGCCGGTGTTGACGGCGAGCTCGATGGCGAGGCGCTCCCGGCCTTGTGCATCGCGCGACAGCAGGATTTCCGACACGCGACGCCTCTCTGCGGCTTGGCCTCGAAGGAATTGATCGTCGATCACTCGCGCCTCCAAGCTTCAATAATCGTCGATGTTGGCTTAACAATCACGCGCACATTTCGCTGCGGACCACGCACATTTCGCTGCGCGTACAGCTTCGAGATTGCGGATCGCGGCACGTGCCACAGGCCCCCAAGTCTGACGGCGTTGCCGCTCCGCACCATCTTCATCCGCGCTGCGCTCTTCGAAACTTGCAACGCTTTGGCGACCGCGCCGACCGGAAGCATGTCGTCGTTTGCGAGCGGCGCGCTTGGCGCTTCGGCGCGCAATGTCGCGGCCATCGCCAACAATTCGCGTCCATGTTGCTCGAGTTTGTCGGCGAGCTGATCGGCAGCGGGCGAGGTCATATGCCGCCGTCCGCAGCGTCGAGTTGCTCGGCGTCGTCGTTCCCCGACAGCGGCCCCAAGGTGATGACCGGCTGCGGCGGTTTCGGCGGCCGCGGCCGATCGCGGTCCCATTCGAACACGACAGACTCGGTCAGAGCGGATGCGCGCGCGTTTCATGGCGGCGATCTGGCGCTCGGCTTCGCGCTCCTCGGCGGCGAGTTCGGCGGGCGTTCGGGTCGACCTCATGCGCGGCCGCCTTTCGGTCATCTCCATCATAAAGACCTTCCCGTTTTGTGCAGGTGTTTCGTGCGCCATCCCTGGCGAGCTTCTCCGACAATGTGGACGGGCGCCGTCTCAGCGCCGACCAGCTTCCAAGCGGCGAACTCGTCTTTCCCCTCGATCAGGACGAAGCGGCCGTTGCGCTCCGCGACCGTGGCGACGCGCTCGCCCCGGCTCGGGTCAGGGCCATCGGCGGCTCGCCAAGCGGCGGCGTTTGTGTCGTATTGGCCTGTTTCGGGGACGGGCTCGCCCGATCGGACAACCGCCCACTTGCCGTCCTTGGCTCGGAGGACGGTCGGCTCCTCGGTTTCGCGATCAGGTTTGGTCATGCTGGGTTTCCTGCTGGCGAGGTTGTATTTCTGCCGGCGAATAGCCCCCGGCGGCGAGCCCTAGCGAGCCCGCCAGGGCTATAGGGGGTATGGGGGGAACACACACGCGCCGCCACGAAGCGGCACGGTCCAATGATATCAATGGGTTGCAGATGAGCGGCACAACCGCCACGCTTAACCGACACATTCAATGATATCAATGGGTTACGAGGCAGCGGCACAACCGGCACGCCCCGCCACGGGACCGCCACGCTCCAACCCAAGGTTGAATTTGCAACCGTCATTGGCCCTGCCCTTCGGGCTCGACGCGGACGATTTTTTCGTAGTTCCACGTTTTCTGGCGCTGGAAAAGGGCTTGAAGAGCTCGCTCGAAGTCGGTCCGCTGATAGTCGTCGCGCTCGTTCGGTAGGCGCTTCATGAACAGCGCGGGCGCGTAGTTTGACGCCTTCGCCTTCGCCGAAACCGTTTGGCCTTCGGTTTGTCACGGCGTCGAGCAGCGCGAGGAAGACATCTTCGACTGGGCGTCTGCAATAGTTTGGCGTCGTCGCTTCCGGAACGAAAAGGCCTTTCTGCCACCGCAGCTTGACCATTTCCCCCAGGCGCGCGTTGTTCGCCTTCTTGCGGGTGAGGATTGCGCGCGTCGGGGTCGACCGGGCCGCCGCTGTCATCCTTCAGGGCGCTGAGATAGGCGCGGCTACGAACGGCGTTCGACCAGTCTGTGCTTCCGGAGTGGCCGCCGTCGCTTTGAATGCCGGCTTGCGATACGTGACCCGTCATCACCACAGGTCCGTTTATCATCCTCGCCAATCTGACAACTGCCCGCATGAACGCGCGAACCTGCCGGCGCGCGATTTCATTGCCGCCGTACAGGTCAACGGCCACGTCCAGAGCTAGGGCTCCGACGTGATAATCCATAGCAGCTTCGCAAATCTGTCGATAGAACTTCGTTAGGATTGGTCCCCCGGCCCTGTCGAAGACGATCATCTCGCTGTCTTCCCCAGCCATCGCGAGCATGTGCTGCCTGCCGGTCGCGACGCAGTCGAGGCCGTATGCCGCGTCACGGCTTCCACAACTCTGTCTCGATAATCAGTGTCCATGAAGCCCGCCTCGATGCCGTGGAATTCCTTAGTTTTACCCATCGTACTTGTCCTCCGTTTTTGAGGCGCTCACGGCGAAATCCAAAAAATGGTTTGTCCCAAAAGTTTTGGATCAAAAGTCGCCATCACTGCATGATAACAAGCACTTACCAGTGAAAGTGCCTTCACTGCGTCCCCTCCGCCCAGCGCAGCAAAATCGGTGAGATTGATGAAGTCAGTGATCCCGTATCCGCAGTCCTGGAGCCACAGACCACAGCAGCAGCAGCAGAAACTTCTGTGGATCAGGAAGGGCGCACGCGTGTAGGACTGCGGATACGGGATCACTGACTTCATCAATCTCACCTCCCGGTCGCCGCTTGGGTGGCCGCCACCAGCACGTGAGCCACACGGAGACGCACCTGAGGCGAAAGCCCTTTCTTCGCGTAAATGACCTGCCGCTTGCCGTTGAACTTCCACAGGCCGTCGTTGGCGTACTCGCTGCGCACCGGGACGTAGCCGACCTTCTCAAGTCGGTGCAGGGATCACCCGCCTGTTTTTCCGGTCCCGTATCCACGCCGCCAGTTCGGCGTCCGGCGCTGCCTCCGCGATCCGTAGGATGGTGGTCGCATCGGGGTTGCCGAGCCCGTCAAGGATATCTTCGAGCTCAGCGTCCTCCGGCGCGCGCCCGGCCTCGACGATCTCCCAAAACGCCAATGTTTTTGGCGGCGGCGCCTTTGGGTCGAAGCCAGAAAGGTCGAACGCGGCGAGATAGGCGGCGACGTGGCCGAAGCCGCCGGCGACGTACCAGCGCCACAGAGTGTTCCAATAGTCGGTGCTGAAGTCGGCCCTGGCGGCGTCGCTCCAGGCGACGTAATGCCGGCGGTCGTCCTCCGGCAGGAAGATACCGTCGAGCTTGTGGTTGGTGGTCAGGATCGGGGGAGCAGACATTGAAGACATTGTGCTCGCGCAGGTTCTTCTCGTCGACCCGGATTACGTCCGGCGGCGAGGCGAGGAAAGTCTTCATATGGTCATAGAATTTGAAGCGTACGAAATTCGCCCATGTCCTTCGCTTCTGAGATCCTGAGCACCACGCTTTTGGGCGAAGCCGTTGAAGCGGCCAAGCATCTGTTGCGGCGACGCCTCGATAAAATTCCACGGCCCGACGGCGCGCTTGACCGGTTCGAGCAGCGTGTCCTTGCCGATCCCCTGGAGGCCGCCAAGGACCAGGCCGTGATTGATCTTCTCGTGCGGGCGCTGCACCCTGTGGGCGAGGAAAGCAAGGGATATGGCCGGCTTCGCTTGGGATAGATCCGACGGACGTGCTCGACCCACGGCCCCGCCTTCGCCGCGTCGCCGGTCGGGGGTCGTGGGGGCCGGTATAAGTTCAAGACGGTTGCGTTCAGGTGGTCGATCCAGCCGCCGGCGCCGACCAGCTGGTGACGGATCAGTTGCGGCAATCCGGGGCACCAGGTCAGCTGCTCGACAGGCGCATGTTTGGCGAGCCAAACGCTCGCGCGTACTTCCTTCTGCGTGGCCCGTCTTCTCGTCGAGGATCGGCGCGCCGTTCTTGTCGACGAGCTTGACCGGGGGCAGTCGGGCGTCGACCCTCGCCGTGATCAGAAGTTGCCGGCGGTCTTGAAGACGTAGTCATGTGTCTGCATGTAGGCGACGAAATCGCCGAGCGAGACACCTCCGGTTACGTGTTCCCTCGGCTGGCGCACGCCGTCCTCGACGGCTCGTCGGACTTTCGCTTCAAGATCGCGCCATGGCTCTGCGTAGGTAGGCATCAGGTCGGCGGCCGCGAACAGCGCCTTGACGGCCGTCTCGCAGTCGAGCTCGCCCGCGCCGACGAGGCCGCCGATGCTGAAACACTGCTTGTTTAACGTCGCTTCCTGCTGTCCGTTCGGGGCTTCTTCGATCGCCAGGCACGCGCGCTCGAGGGCCGAGCGCGCGTACGCTGTCTCGCCCTGAATGGCTCGGGCGTCGCCTTGTGGCGGCGCCTCGACCTTCGGCGCGGGCGCGACCCATCCGGGGACATGCGCGAGCGGGGTGTCGAGCGACTCTCCACAGTCGCCTCCGTTGCTGCCGGCGGGGAGTACGACATAGCCGCCAAGCGTCCTTAGATCGATCGACGAGCCGTTTGCCTTGACCGCGTTCCTGTAGGTGGCGCCGTTCGTCGAATAGACGAGGTGTCGACCGCCTCGCGGCGTAGTGGCCTGAGGCGTGAGCACATCGTCGGAGCTGCTTTCCCCTCATGCACAGCGAAATCGCGGATGCCGTCCGCGCCCTTGCCGACGTTGAGATCCATGACGACAACTCCGGGGTGGACGGCCGACGCGGGATCCGCGTGAGGCCAGCGCGTCCACCAGGCGTTGATGACGAACGCGTCGATCGTCGCGTCTTTGACCCCGTGGCCCGTGAGGGGCTTTTTGTCCGTACTGACAGGGAAGACAGGCATTCCTGCACGCGGCATAGGCGAGCGCCCAGTCGATCGGCGTGTCGGTTTTTGGGGGTGCGAAGTCGGCGATCATGAGCTGCGCCTAAATTGCGTCAGAGATGCCGCCGGCCGAAGCCGACGGCACTATTTCGCGCCCTTGAAACGGGATGTCATCGTCGATCGGCGCGACCGTCTGGCTGGCGTCAAAGAGGCGAGCGCCGGCGCAATGGGCGGCTCCGGCAAGTTCCAAGCTTGTGTCTCAGGCGCTGGAAGCAGCATGCCGGCGAAGTCGTCGCGCGGCGCCCAGTCGATAATGTTGAAGGTAGGGTCGATGTTTCCGTTCGGGTCGCGGAGCCGCGGCTTGGAGCCGAGCCGCGCGATTGGAAAGTGGCGCTTGCCCTTGCGCAGATAGGGCCCGATCAGGTCCTTGAAGGCGCGCCGTCCAGACCATGCCGAGCTCGTGAACGTCATCAACTGTCCGAGGTGCTTCTCGTCCGTGCCGACGCACAAGAATTGCGTGTACGGGCTCGATTTCTTCTTCGAGATCGGACGACGGCGCGGCGTCGTCATAGCGACAGAGTTGTCTCCTGCCCGCGATCTCTTGATCGCGCCAAAAGGACGCTCCCGTGGGCCGCCGACGGCATGATGATAACGATCTTGAGGCCGTCCTCGTCGACGCCGATTTGGACGCCGTCGATAAAGTCGATGTTCCCTTTGCGCATTTGAGGTGCAGGCCCTCGACGCTGCCGGCGGCGGTGAGGGTTTCGATCCACGGGTCGATCGTGCTATGTGTCATTTTCTAGGTCCTTTGTGCTAAAGCCGGGGCGGCTCCATTGCCGTTTCTGGTGGGGATCGTGGTCGTCCGATGGTGCGGACGGCCGCGAATTCGTTGAAGTTTTTCTCCCGGCGTTGGGATTTCCCAGCAGGCGAATGCCCGCCGAACGTCATCAATCGAGCGGCAGATCGCCGGCGGCGTCCCTGCGGCGGTCAGAGTTTCGTGGACATGCCGCTGGGCCAGCGATAGACCGCCGCCAGGAGCCTTCATCTCGATGAAAGAAGCGCGGCCACCTGGCGCGATAACGACGATATCGGGGATGCCGGGGAGGAACTCCGAGCCATTTAAACCGAGCCGCCTCGCGCGGCGATCGCCAGCCGCCGTTGGCCGGATGGAAGGCCACGACCTGCGGCGCAGCGACCCGGATCCATTCGATGGCAGCGGCTTGGACGCGCGCCTCGGCGTTGAAGTCGCGTTGGCGCGGAAGGCCAGGCGGAGCGGCTTGCAATCGCTCGCGCGCTGGTCTATGTCCGGCTCGTTCCGTCGCAAACGAAACGTTCTCGGAAGCCCGGTCCGCCGCTGCCAGCGGGGCCGGGTTTTCCATGTGGGTCATCCGCCGCCGGTATCGAGCCCCTCGGCGACCCAGCGATCTATTGTCCTGGTAGTGACGCCGAACTCTCGCGCGACCGCTTTCATGGGCTTGAGCGGGTCGTCGGGCGGCGCAGCGGGGAGCTGCGGCGGATTTGATTCCCAGCGCATAAGCCTGCAACGCAGCCTTGAAGGCGTCGGTCGTCGACTGCCTCCAGTATTTGCGGCTGTTGATGATGATCGGCGGCTCGAGCCGCGGCTTCCTAGGCGACACGCGGGCGCTGGGCGCGCCGTGCGAGACGACCGGAGCCTCGTAAGTCTGGAGCATTGTTTGTCTCGTCCATGACATGCGCCGATAATCGACGCAGGGGAGGCAGAATCAATGAACGCCGACCGTTTGTCACGGACGCAACCGGCGGAATTTTGGGTAGGTTACGTCAGGCCCCGGCCCTTCCGCCGTTCACGCGGGCGATTTCATCGGCGAGCGGATACGGCCGAGACAGGCTTTGCCACTCGCTCAAGTCGGCCTTTCCGACTTCGACAGCCCGTCTGATCGCGCGTGCGAAGCTCTCTTCATCATCGGAATTGCTGTCGCCAACGGCGAATTTAAACATCGCTTCGACGAGACCAAAAAACAGCGGGTCGGTGACGCCAGCGGCTGAGCGGGAAGGCAGGGTAGCGGCGCTTATCTGTTGCGTCACAACCTCATATCCAAAACAGAATAGGACCAAATCAAAGCAGTCGAGTGCGAGACACCGAACTCGGCGACTCTACGCGTAGCTTGGTGAGGATCGTTGCTCGGCCCCCGTTGTCTTGATGATCGACGAGCGACGATTTTCTGCTCTTGCTGCGCTATACGTGCAAGCGCACTTACCCGCGCAATGGTCGGATCAAGGAACGTTTTTCCGTCCCGGCCAAACGCGCTCGGCGGCGATCTCCGGTGCGAAGGCGACCGAGCGATCATCGTTCGGACTTGCCCCCGTGATCGAGGGCTATGCGTTCTCCCGTAACTGGGTGAGTTATTTCGTTCGGAAGGCGATACCCGCCGCCCGGAGCGCGGACCATCGCGTCGCGGAGAAGAATGTGGCGTGTGAGATCGTCACTTTTTTCGAGTGCGGCGGCGAGCGCCCTCGCGGCCCTGGCGATTTTGTCAAGATCGTTCTTCGGCTTGCCAGGCCGGGGTGCGCCAGCCCATGTATTTCTCGCCTGATTGAAACTGCGCGCGAGCGCTCGAAAGACAGCGTCCAGGTCGCCGTCAAGCTCTGCGCCAAAAAGGAAACAACAAGAGCTGAGCGATGTCCAAATTCCATCTGGAAGGCTGAGACGCGCGATCGAATGGAAGCCGCCACCGAGCGGGCGCAAACCGCAACAGCGCTTCACGCACCGGCCCAATTTCGCCCCTTGGCGCAAATAGGTCTGGCGTCACCGCCGTGCCTCAAGTGCGATGACGTTCCCGGCGTCGCGGCCGTGACGATCGCGTCGAGCCTGCGCGCCCAAGCGTCGAGCGCCGGGCGCTTCTCCGCCGCGAAATCATGGCGCTGGTAGACCGCGACAATCCCGAGCGCGACCCGCTCACGTGGTCGAGCACGGCTTCGGTTACTTCGAGACGCACGCCAAGTCGCTGCAAATTCGTCGCGACCACCCGACGAAAGTCGTGAAATGTCCAGCTAGCGACCGGCGCGCCAATGTCAGCCGCGATCGCAGCATCGAGCTCGATCTTTTTGCGCGCAAAACCCCTACGGGGACACGACCGAATGTGAAGACAAAATCATCCTTGTTCGCGATCCGCGGAAGCTTCTCCAAAATCTCGATCGCCATGTCGGAAAGCGGGATCAGATGCGCAACTTTGTTTTTTGCGCGCTCTTTCGGAAGCGTCCACGTCTTCGCCGCGAGATCGAATTCGCTCCAGCGGGCTTCGGCGACCTCGGTGCGCCGGGCGCCGGTCAGCATGGAAGCTGCCCGACCGGGCCGAAGGGCCAGCCGATCTTTTCGACGCGTTCCAGACGATCTTGATCTCGGCGTCGTCCAGCACGCGATCGCGCGAAACCTCCTTCGTCGCCTTGAGCTTGCCGATCGGCGAGAAGTCGAGGATTTCCTCTTCAACGGCCCAATTGAAAAGCCGGCGAGTGACCGCGAGCACGCGATTGGCGGTCGTAGGGGATCGATCGCCAATGTCATTGAGCATGGCGCGCACGTCCGCACGCCGAATTTCGCCGATCCGCCTCGGGCCCAAGCCGCGGAAGAATCTCGCGGGCGAGGTAACGCTCAACCGCAGCCGTCCACAGCGCGCCGTTCTCACGTTTGACGTGTTGCTTGACGAACTTGGCGGCGACGTCCGAGAGCCGATCGTCGATTGCCACTGCGGCCTTTGCGGCGGCCCATGACGCCTGTTTCTCGGTGGCCGGATCCTTGCCGCCGGCCACGTCACCGAGGGCCTCCTGCGCCCTTTTGCGGGCTGTGGCGAGGTCGACGGCAGGGTAGGGGCCGATCGTCAATTTTCTGGGTGTTCCCGCGGACCGATAGCGCAAAGCCCACGACTTCGCGCCGCTTGGTTGGATGACGAGGTACAGACCCGTGACCTTCCCGTCGGGCACTTCACGGCGCTTCTCGGGAATCGTTAGTTTTTTGATCAGAACATCGGTCAGCACGTTACCCTGCCAGTCTAAGGGTAACGGATTTGGCCTGTCTTGACCGTTACCCGGCTGTCTTAGACACTACCGGACAACTCGCGCTATTGCAAGCAAATAGCTGGGGAAACGGCGGGGCGGATTTCTTGAATTGTCCGGCTTCGTCGTACCCTGATGCTTGACTCGAGTTCAAAACTTCCTGGGCGATGAATCCGGCGTGACGGCGATCGAATATGCGCTGATCGCGAGCCTGATCGCGGTTTTCATCATCGTCGCCGTCCAATATGTCGGCACGCAGGTCAGCACGGTGTTCACCGAGGTGGGCAACTCGCTGAAGTAAGCGGGCGGCGCGCCCGCGGCATCATGGCGAGGCGCCGGTCGTCGGGGCCTCGCGGCCCGGCCGCCGCGTGAGCATGGAATCGACAAACTTGGCGCCATAGATTGGGGCGCCGCCGACCGTCGCGCGGACGAGATCCGAGGGCCGGGCGGAGCGGCGCATGGACGACCTTCTTCAATTGGCGGCCGATCCCGGCGCCTGGGCGGCGCTTGCGGCCCTGTTCGCAATGGAGGTCGTGCTCGGCCTCGACAACCTCGTGTTCATCGCGCTGTTGTCGAACCGGATCGACGAACATCGCCGAGGCTTGGCGCGCAGCCTCGGCCTGTCTTTGGCGCTTCTGTTCCGCCTGGCGTTTCTCGCCTCCGCGTCCTGGGTCGTGCGGCTCAGGGAACCCGTCGGGACGGTGTTCGGACACGCATTCTCGGTGCGCGATCTGCTGTTGCTGGCGGGCGGATTGTTCCTGGTCTGGAAGGCGACCACAGAGATCCACCACAAGGTCGATCCGGACGACGACGCCGACGAAGCGAAGACCCGAGCGCCGCTCAGCCTGACGGCCGGCCTCATCCAGATCATCGTCATCGATATCGTCTTCTCGGTCGACAATATTATCACAGCGGTCGGCATGACCGATCAGTTCCCGATCATGGTGGCGGCTGTCGTCGCCGCGATCGGGGTGATGATTGCGGCCTCCGGTCCGCTCGCGGCATTCATCAACCGCAATCCGACGGTCTTGATGCTGGCGCTGAGCTTCCTGCTCATGATCGGCATGACGCTGATCGCCGACGGGTTCGGCTTTCATATCGAAAGAGGGTATATTTACGCGGCGATGTTCTTTTCCTCCCTGGTCGAGGCGCTCAACGCGCTCGCCCGGCGCAAAGTCAGGCCGACCACATGACGCTCACCTCGCTCCTCGTTTTCGCCGCCGTCTATTTCGTGGGGGTGGCGACGCCCGGACCGGGCGTTGCGGCGCTGATCGCGCGGGTGCTTGGCCGGGGCCTGGCAGGCGTCGCGCCATTCATCGCCGGCTATTTCGTCGCCGACATGATCTGGCTAACGCTCGCCGCAACCGGGCTTTCCGTTGTCGCCAAGGCCTTCGCCGGCGTGTTCGTCGCGATCAAGCTCGCCGGCGCCGCCTATCTGCTTTGTCTGGCGTGGAAGATGGCGACCGCGCCCGTCGCCTTGGCGGATGGGCGGCCGCCGGCCTCGCGCGGCTGGCGCGCGTTTTTGTCGTCGCTGTCGCTGACCCTCGGCAATCCCAAGGTGATGGTCTTTTTCCTGTCGATCATGCCGCTCGTCATCGACGTCAGGACGCTGACCCTGGCAGCGCTCCTGGAGCTCGGCGCGGTCTGCGGGGCCGTGATATTCTCGACGCTTGCGCTTTATGCGCTTGCGGCGGATCGGGCGCGGGCGCTCCTGAATTCGACGAGAGCGATGAAGTTCGTCCATCGCGCTGCCGGCGGACTGATGGCCGGGGCTGCGGTGGCTGTCGCCACGAGGTAGGGTGTGTCGGATCTCCTGGCGATCGGTGAGGCCCTGGTCGAGCTCAACCAGCCCAAAGAGGGCGCGCCGTTCGTGCAGGGGTTCGGCGGCGACACCTCGAATGCGATGATCGCGGCGGCGCGGCTCAGGGCCGACGCCGCCTATTTCACCGCCGTCGGCGCCGACCGGTTCGGGCAGGCGCTGACCGAGCTTTGGCTCAACGAAGGCGTCGACGCAAGCCGGATCGTGGTCAACGGAGCCGCCCATACCGGGCTCTATTTCGTCACCCATGGCCCGCAAGGCCATGAATTCTCCTATATGCGCGCGGGATCGGCGGCGAGCCGGATCAGCGAAAGCGACCTGCCGGACGGGCGCATCCGGGCGACCAAGATCCTGCACGTTTCCGGCATCAGTCAGGCGATCTCATCCTCGGCCGCCGATGCTGTGTTCGCCGCCATCGACATCGCCCGTGACGCCAAGCGGCTCGTTTCGTACGACCCAAACTTCAGGCTCAAGCTGTGGCCGCTCAGGCGGGCGCGGGCGATCATTCACGAGGCGATGCGCTTGTGCGACATCGCCCTCCCGGGCCTCGATGACGGCCAGGCGCTGACCGGCCGAACCGAGGCCGACGCGATCGTCGATTTCTATCTCAGGCTCGGCGCGCCGGTGGTCGTGCTCAAGCTCGGCAAGGAGGGGGCGATCGCGGCGACGCTCAAGCGCCGCGAGCGCATCGCCGGCTATTCGGTGGCGGCGGTGGACGCCACGGGGGCGGGTGATTGCTTCGACGGCGCCTTCCTCGCCGAATACGTCCAGCGAGGCGATCCGTTCACCGCGGCGCGGTTCGCCAATGTCGCGGCCGCGCTGTCGACCCTGGGCTACGGCGCGGTCGCGCCGCTGCCGCGCCGCCTCGACGTCGAAGCTGCGACCGCCGCCGCGGAAGAGAGGCGATAACAGCGACCGGACTTCTTATTGTTTCTGCTCCGCGCGCGGCCATGCCGCGCGATAGGCGGCTTCGACATACGCGCCGCAGGCGAGCGGCGTATACCGCGCCTCGGCGCTGCGCCCGCTGCCCGCGAGCGGCGAACGCGGATCTAACGGCTATCAACAGACGGATCCGCCGGGCCGCCCTCCATCGCCGTTGGTTATGATTTGGGGGGCGCAGCTGGAAGCGCGTCTGGATGGGCTGCGACCGCTGTCGAAAATCATCAAGGCGAAGCCTGGCAACAATGGGCATCCGAATGCTCGCGCTCGCCGGGCTAGCCTAGCAGCGTTGGGTTGGGCCGCGTCGGAATGACCCGCTCGGGGCAGTTGGCGGGGGCGCGGCGCTCGGCGAGCAGAGTTGCGAATCCGTTTCACCTGATGTGGGTGAAGACTCAAGGCGCGCCAAGACGGCGGCCGGGGAGGCAGACTTCAACGCGAACTGCGCCGTCCGCCAGACCAGGTCCGAGGCGAGGAAGGCGAGGAGCCCGCCAACCGGGAAGCGGTAGCGAATGATCGGCTCTCCGAGGACATAGAACAGCATCGGCAGAAGCAATGCCGCGGCCACGTAAATATAGCGCCAGTCCCTGCAGGCGAGCCTGACGCCCAAGCCGATGAACCCGGCGAACGAGATGATCCAAATCATGGTCTGCTTGAAGGGGGCCGAGCCAGACTTCTCGGCCCCGGCGTCCCACATCCGGCGCGGCGGGAAGTAGAATTCCCAAACATGTCTCGTGGCGATCTCTAAGGCGTCCGCTGGATGTTGGGCTATCCACGCCTCGGTACGGGCGATCCAAAGTCTATTGTAGCCAAGTTCGCCTCCGGCGGCCCTAAGATTGGCAAGCGCGGCGGGATGGAGAAACGGTGAAACCTCCTCGAGGCGATCCAAAAAGACCTTCTTCGGGTCCGACGGATTGACGGCCTTGTCGTGGTATCCGAGCGCAAAGTTGAAACCGAAATTGCTCCGCGTCCACACCTTCTCGCCGAAGACAGCTTCGTTGCGTAGCGCCCAGGGGAAGGAAATTGCAACGAATAACGCCGCTGAAGCGGCGGCGGCCCCGACGAAGCCCGTCCAGCCCCGCTTCCGCAGGGCGAGCCAACCAAGGATTCCGTAACAGGCCAACGCCGCGGCTTCACTAAACAAGCTCATTGCGCCGATCGCGCCCGCAAGAAGACCCAATTGCAGCCAGCTCGGCCGGCGATCGAGGGCGTCCAGATCAAGCGCACGCACGAGACAAAGGGCAATGCCGGCAGCCGCGATGGCGCCCTCCCAATGCCGAAATTCTCTCATTTCCAAAGAAATGTTCAGCGGAGCCAGGGCAAGCAAGCCAATCGCGCCGATTCGCGCTATTGG
This sequence comes from uncultured Alphaproteobacteria bacterium, assembly GCA_963765375.1. Taxonomy (GTDB): domain Bacteria; phylum Pseudomonadota; class Alphaproteobacteria; order Rhizobiales; family Beijerinckiaceae; genus Roseiarcus. Next base: position 1,143,828 of record CAVXVZ010000003.1, read on the forward strand.
CGCTACGCCCAGCGTCGCGAACGCTGCGTCGAGAGCCAAAAAGCTCGCATAGATGAAAGCCAGCGAAATGAACGATAAAGCAAATTCCGCCGATGGCGCGCCAACCCCAAGCCAGCGATAAATCGTTCCGACCATCAAAGGCATTCCGGGCGAGAGATGGGCGGTGAGGCCCGTGCCCGGGCCATAGGCATCCGCCAGTTCACCCCTTGAGGCGAAGGCGACTGCTTCGTAGAACGCCTCGGTGGGGATGACGGCAAACCCTTTGACGAGCACCCATCCAAACCTGAGCGCCGCCCCAACGATCAGGACGCCAGCCGTATACCGGCGCATAGTCCCGCGGTCGTCGAGTTTTTCGTTGGCGGATGCGAGAAGGCTTACCAACCGGGAACTCTTCATGAGGCGCCCCGCGAATGGTCAGTGGCCCGCGTCCGGCAAAGCCTCAGCGGAAGCCCACGATAGCGACTGAGACCGTCGCGGCCAGCCCAAAGCGCGCCAAATCCGTCGTCGCGCGGCCGGTCGCCTTGCACAAACGGCAGCCAATGTTCGCGAAAACCGCCGCAGCTGGCGGCGAGTAACCATCTGGAGAGGCCGGCTTCCGTCGTCGCGAAACGACAGGCTCGCCGCACGGCATCGCGACCAAAACTGAGCACTAAATCCTGTTAAGATGGGGCGCTATTTTTCTCGCCAACAGCCGTGCAAATGTCACCACGCCGGGTGGGGCGCCCAATTCGCCCCGGACACTATCTGTCTTTTCCAGACCGCCCGCCAGAGGCTCAAGGGTCTCGGCGAATATCTCGCCGGTCCGCCGATCCACGACCGTCTCAAAATTGATCTTCTGCCCCTCCTTCAAGTCCATCAATCCAGCGCGTTCGACAGCGTCGATTTGGACATATACGTCGAATCCGCCGTCAATTGGCGTGATGTAGCCGTAGCCTTTCCGCGTATTGAACCATTTTACGGTTCCGGTTCTCATCGCGATCCCTCCCGTGAGTACCCGATTGGCCTATGACAAGGCCAAGGAAGTTACGCATGGGCGTCGCTCAAATGTAATACGCTCACGACGCGGTGACCCAGAGTTCGAATCGCGCCTCGGGGCAACCGCAATGCTATCATTGTTTCGCCACCGAGGCGAGAGGACTGAAGATTAAGGCGCATTTGCCTCGTTGGTCGTGTCTTTTTCCTAGGCGTCGTCGGGAAAGCTGCCGATCAAGCAATGAATGTCTCATCCCGGGCCGGCATAGTTTCGGTCAAAACATAAAGATGTTGTTGCATAATAGGGCCAGAGACGTTCCGTTTGGAGTGTGATCCGCGTCACTGACCCAGAATGCGATGTGCTGCATCGCTTGGCCGACCGGCATAGCGACGCAAAAAAGGATCCAGTATGTTTAATCGGCAACGATTGCGGCGATTGCCCCTCGACATTCAGCTTGAAGTGGAAACGCTCATCTCCGACTTGAGAGGAGAAGGGCCGCTTCCGCCGCGACGCGCTGATGAGGCTGCCGCCAAGGCGGTCGACGTTAGTGGATCGAACGGAGGCTTTACTGCGCGCGCTTTCAGCGCGACCATGAGCGTCATGGACCTTGCCGCCTTCCGCGCTTCGCTCACCCTCTCTTCGCCACCCTTGAATCTGAGCCCGGCCCTGCGCGCCCTATGGCTCGAAGCGCGCGGCGATTGGGACGGCGCGCATGACTCCGCGCAGGCCGACGAGGGCGGGGCAGGGGACTGGGTGCACGCCTATCTCCATCGCAAGGAAGGCGACTCGGGCAACGCCGCCTATTGGTACCGCCGCGCCCGAAAGCCAGTCTGCCGGACTTCCGTCGACGACGAATGGGCGGCGATCGCGAGCGAACTTTTGAAGCAAGAGGGCGGCGTGGCGGCATAGGCCGGCGCCCTGCTGTCGCCGGATTGCTTGCGCTTCGCTTGCGATGACGTCGCGAGTTGACGCGGACGGAAAAAAGACCGCTTACCCGTGCGCGTGCACCAACCAAAGCGAAATCGCCGGCACGTAGGTGACCGCCATCAGCACGGCGAACATCACCAGATAGAACGGCCAGATCTCGCGCATCACGTCTTCGATCCTGACCTTGCCGACCGCACAGCCGACGAACAGGATCGAGCCGATCGGCGGATGGCATAAACCAATGCCGAGATTCAGCATCATGATCATGCCGAAATGGACCGGATCGACGCCGAAATTCTTCATCACAGGCAACAGGATCGGGGTGCAGATGAGGATCGCCGGGGCCATGTCGAGCAGGCAGCCGAGCACCAGCAGCAGCACGTTGATCAGCATCAGGATCACGTATTTGTTGGAGCTGACGGTGAGGAACGCGGCGGTGATCTTCGCCGGCGCCTGCATCAGCGCCATCACGTAGCCGACGGCGGAAGCGAACGCGATCAGCGTCATCACCATCGACACGGTGCGCAACGTGCGGTGCACGAGCCCGGGCAGATCGCGCCAGCGAAAGTCGCGGTAGACGAACATCGTGACGAGAAACGCCCAGACGCATGCGACCGCGCCCGCTTCCACGGCGGTGAAGACGCCGGCCAGAATGCCGCCGAGAATGATGATCAGTGTGATCATGCCCCAGAACGCCGAGACCGCCATCCCGAACGCCGCGCGCGGCGCGACCGGTTCGCCGGCGGGGTAGCGGTTGCGATAGGCGATGATGAGACAGAGGACGACCAGCGAGAATCCGAGCAGGAGCCCCGGCATAACCCCGGCCAGGAACAGGCTCAGGATCGAGATTGTGCCGCCGGTGGCCAGCGAATAGATGACGGCGTTGTGGCTCGGCGGAATCAACAGCGCCTGCACCGAGGCGCTCATCGTCACGTTGGTCGAGAAGACGCGCGGATAGCCGGCCTTTTCCATTTGCGGGATCATGACCGAACCGACCGCGGAAATATCGGCGACGGCGGAACCGGAGATGCCGGAGAGAAACGTCGTCGCGACGATGTCGACCACCGCCAAGCCCCCGCGCAGGCGAAAGACGCCGACGAGCGCGTTGGCGAAGGCGACCAGCCGCCGGGCCATGCCGCCCTCGGCCATGATCGCGCCGGCAAGCACGAAGAAGGGAATGGTCAGCATCGAGAATTTGGTCACTCCCGCTGAGATCTGCAACATTACCGCTTCGGGCGGAAGGTCGATCCACCAGGCCGCGGCCAGCGCCGCAAGCCCGAGCGCATAGGCGATAGGCACGCCGATGGCGATGCAGCCGAACAGCGCGCCTATCACCAGCAGGGCTTCCACGCGTCGCTCTCCGGTCTAAGCAGAGATTCTCCGATTGACCAACGGATTGCGAGATCGCTCGTTGTTCAAAGCTTGGACAGCTTGATGGATGGCTCGATCGAGGTCGGCGGCGTCGGTGAAGGTGTAGTGGGCGAGATTGTGCGCTTTGAGATCGTGCCAGACAACCTCGATGTCGTTGAGTTCGGGCGCGTATTTCGGCAGCCACTCGACGGTGAGCCAATGCTTGCGCGCTTCGAGGGCGGCAAGGGCGAGCTTGCTGACGTGGATCGGTCCATTGTCCTCGACCAGCACGACCGGCTTCATGGCTGGTCCGGGTTGGGGGCCGTAGAGACGGTCGAGTTGCTCCAGGTGAGCGATGAAGTCGCTGCTGCGCTTGGTCGGGCTGGTGTGCACGATCAACTGGCGCGTGACATGATCGAGCGAGCCGATCATCGCCACTTTTTTGGCTTGTCCCGGCGCCGGCACGCGCAGATCGGCGCCGCGCTTGGCCCACGCCCGCGCCAAATAAGGGTGCGTCAGGGCCTCGCTCTCGTCGCCATAAAGCAGGACGATGTCGTCGGCCTCGGCTTGGGCCTTGCGCAGTTGAAGGCGCAAGCCCACGCACGCGATCTCGCCGGCGATCTGGCGACCTTTCAAGGTGTGCCGCGGCCGCCGCCAGCGGAAGTTTTTTTTCGCAGCGTCTTGGATAATTGCGACCTGCCGATCCGGACGCCCTCGCGCGCCTCGATCTCGCTGATCAGGCGCGCGATCGTCCAATTGCGCCGGTTGGCGACGGGAGCTTCCAAAAGAGGCGTGACGACGCGCAGCGCCGCCTCGCTCTTCACAGGGGCTGGGCCAGGCGCCACGCTCGCCTTCAGCGCTTCAACGCCGCCGTCGGCGAAATCGCAACGCCACAGCCGAACCGTGTCCTCGCGTACGCCGAAGGCTTCCGCGATGCGCGGGCTGGTCCAGCCCAAAAGCGTCAGCAACATCGCCCGCGCCCGATCCGCCTCGCCACGATCGCGCGAATGCGCCAACGCTCGCAGCGCCGCACGCTGCTCCCCATCCGCCGTTATTGGAGATTTGCCCACCATGCCCCGCCTCCGCGAATCAACGCAAAGACGGAATCACACCTGCCATTCGTTGGCTACACCCGTGGAATCTGCTTAGTCGATTGGAACGATGACATGCCCACTCGCCGCAGTCGCCGACGGCCGGCCGAGGGCCAGGCGCTCAGCCACGAACAGCATGAGGCAGAAGCCGCCAAGCGGGATCGGGAGATAGGTGACACCAACCGACAGAGCCGGGAACTCGGCGATCGACTGGTTCCAGGTGGCGGCGCACAGCCGGTAGCCCCAGACGGCCATGAAGGCGGCAAGCGCCGCCACCAGCAGCTCGGCGGCGATGTCGGCGAGGCGCCTCAGCGCCCGCGGCAGATGATCGCGGACGAAGGTCACCTGCATGTGCTGGCCTATGCGATAGCAGGCGGCGGCGCCGAAGAAGGTCAGAACGATCGCGAGCAGGATCGCGGCCGGCTCCGGCCAGGATGCGGCGTTGTTGAGCCCGTAGCGAGTGAAGACGCCCCAGGGGATGATGAGCGTGATGAGGACGAGCGCAGCGCCGGCGAGGCCAGCGCAGGCGAGGTAGAGCAGGTCCATCGCCTGCCGGTAGGCGGCCCCCATGCCTGTTCCTCCGCTTAATCCGGCGCTACTGGACCGCCTCGATGCGCTTGATGAGATCGCTGAACTGAGGGGCGTATTTCGCCCACACCGGCGCTTCGGCGTCCTGGAACGGTTTCTTGTCGGCGATGTCGACGACGACGATGCCCGCCTCTTGCATCTTCGCCCGCGCTTTGGCCTCGTAGGCCTTCCAATATCCGCGCTCGTTTTGCTGCGCCTCTTTCCCGAGCTTCAGGATCAGAGCCTGGTCGGGGGCGGCCAACTGATTGAAGATGCGCTTCGAGAACACCAGGATTTCGGGCAGAATCAGGTGCTCGGTCAGCGAATAGTAGTGGGCGACCTGGTAATGGTTGTCGAAGACGAAGCTCGGCTCATTGTTCTCCGCCCCGTCGACGACGCCGGTCTGAAGCGCGGTGAACACCTGGTCGTAACCCATCGCCACGCCGTTGCCGCCGAGCGAATTCATCATGTCGACGAACATCGGGTTGCCCATCACCCGCATCTTGAGGCCCTTGAGGTCGTCGATGCTGCGAATTGGCCGCTTGGTGTCGTACATGTTGCGGGCGCCCGAATCCATCCATGCGAGGCCGATCAGATTGGCCGTCGGGTGGTGGGTGACTTTGTCGAGGAGCTCCTGGCCGATCGGGCCGTCGATCACCGTCTCCATATGTGCGGTGTTGCGAAACAGGAATGGCAGGCTGAAGACGTTGAGGTCGGGGACCACCGGTCCGAGCGCGCCGACGCTGAACTCTGGCCAGCGCGATCGCGCCGACCTGCGCCTGCTCGATCGCCTCCTTTTCGCCGCCGAGCTGCATCGAGGCGTACATCTGGACGCTGAGGCGCCCGTCCGTCGCCTTGGCCAACGCCGCGCCCATGTCCTCGACCGCCGCGACCGTCGGATAGCCCTCGGGATGGACGTCGGACGCTTTGAGGACGAGCTTGTCATCGCCCGCGGCAAGCGCCGCGGCACGGAAGGGGGGCAACGCCGCAGCGCCAAGAATCGACGCGCTGACGCCGATCGCGCGACGCCTGGTGATCATGGTTTCCTCCCGGCGGCCAGTCGTTCGTCGTTGTCGAGTTCTGGGTCATACGATGACCGACAACCGCGTGGCAAGCGGCGCGCAAGAGAACCCGGATGGATCCTCGCTTGGCGCCGTTTTTGAGGCTCGCTTCGCCGGCGAAGGCTGGCGTCCGTCCTCGGTTCGCCTTACATCTCCTGGTCGGCGCGCCAAAGCTGGCGCACGATCAACGAGGGAACCTTGAGTCGATGCCTGTCATTGTCGCCTTTGGCGATTCCAACACCTGGGGCTCCGACCCGGCGACGGGCGGGCGGTTTCCCCGCGCGCAGCGCTGGCCGACCGTCATGGGATGCGAACTCGGGCCGGAGTTTGAAGTGATCGCGGAGGGACTTCGCGGCCGCACGACTGTTCACGACGATCCGATCGAGCCCTATCGCTCGGGCGCGGAGACGTTGCCGCCGTGCCTTATGAGCCACGCGCCTGTCGACCTCGTCATTCTCGCGCTCGGCTGTAACGACCTCAAGAAGCGGTTCTCTCTGTCCGCCTTCGACATCGCCGAGGGCGCGGCGCGCCTTATCTTTCTCGTCCGCGCCTATGGCGAAGGCCCGGACGGCGCGCCCAGAACCCTGCTGGTCGCGCCGCCGCCAATCGCCAAGCTCACCGGCTACGCCGAGATGTTCGAAGGTGCGACGGAGAAGTCCCGCCTGCTCGGCCAGCGCTTTGGCGAGATCGCGAGGCAGGAGGGAGTCGCGTTCCTCGACGCCGGCGCCGTCATCCGTTGCTCGGACCTCGACGGCATCCATTACGAGGCCGATCAGCACGCGTTGCTCGGACGCGCAGCGGCGGAGGCGGTTCGCGGCGCGCTCGCCGCCCCGGCCGCCTAGCCGCGCTGACCGACGTTGGGCGCGGGCGTTCAGCCGCCGCTGTCGACGCAGCCGTAAGTGGCGCAATCGTTGGGGTTGCGGCTGAGCCCGTCGGTTTCCTTGTCGCCGAACGCCGGCGACCGAGCGGGGGCGAAAATCGTCACCGACGCCGGCGCTTGGGCGCGCATAGCGAGGCTGCGATGATGAATCGCCCGATAGTGGTGGACCGGCCCGGCATAGGCCGGTATGGGAGCCGCGAGCCCGATCCCGAGCGCAAGCGGCCACGCGATCAATGCTTTCATGGTTTCCTCCTCAGCGCTTGACAAGCCTTCGGCTAAAGCGCCGCTGCTCCCTTCTGTGGGGGCTGAGGAATCATATGACAGTTTTTTGACTAAACCTTGTTCGAGACGTAAATTACGGTTCAGTCTCTCGCCGAGGAGCGAGGCTCGCCCAAGACGATCGTTCTCGAAGCGTCCGACGGCGCTCGCTCGGCGCGTCAGAACCCGCCGCCGCCGACGTCGACGCAGCCCCATTTGTTGCAATCGTCGGGATTGCGGCTCAGCCCGTCGGTTTCGTGAATGTTGTAGGGGTAGCCATAAGGATTGGTCGGGTCCCGAAAGATCCTCGGCAGCTTGTCCGGCGGCAGCTTGCTCGCGGCCTCCGCGGTGAGGTCCGGAATGGGCTGGCGCTCGGTTTGACATGCCGCGACGCAAGCCGCGAGCACGGTGACGAGCGTGAGCCGGCGAACGATCGATGGTCTCACTGGCGCGCCTCCTGTGCGCTTCGGACGGAGGGCCGAATAGCGCTCCGTTGCGACCAATTCGAGTATCTTGACGTATTTCGGCATTGAGCCAAGGGGCGCCTAGATCAAAACTTTAATTTATTCTGGCGGGCGCTCCTTGCGGCAGCCGCCGCACTATGCCTCGGACGAAACGGGAGACGAGGGCAAGCCCGCGCGTTTCTCGATTGCGCGCGCCGGCGGGCGCGGCTAAAGCCAAGCGCACAGACTTTTCTCTTCGCTGCGGACATCCCGCCCTTGAACGTCGACGCGGACACTGACGCGCTTGCCGCGCGCGATCTCTTGGCCTCCGCCGCGCGCGAGGCCGGGGCGGTGGCGTTCGAATATTTCAGACCGGGAGCGCGCACTTCGGCCCGCGTCGAAACCAAGGCGGGGGGTTCGCCGGTGACCGCCGCCGATCTCGCCGCCGATTCACTGCTCAAGCGCCGCTTGCGGGATGCGCTGCCTGAGGCGGGCTGGCTCTCGGAGGAGACGGTCGACGATTTTGAGCGCCTCGCCCGCCGGAGCCTCATTGTCGTCGACCCGATCGACGGCACTCGCGCATTTGTGAACGGCGATCCGCGCTGGGCGGTCTCTGCTGCGCTGATAATGGACGGGCGCCCCATCGCCGGCGTCGTCCATGCTCCGGCGCTCGACGAGACTTACGCCGTCGCGCGCGGCGGCGGCGCGACGATCAACGGCGCGCCGCTCGCCGCCGCCGCCGGGTGGCCGCCGCGCGCCGCCGCCGGCCCCAAGCCGATCGTTCAGGCGATGGCGGCGAAGCTCGGCTCGCCGGTCGAGATCACGCCCCGCGTGCCTTCGCTCGCCTACCGACTATGCATGGCGGCGCGCGGAGCCGTCGATTTCGCCATCGCGGCCGAGAATTCGCACGATTGGGACATCGCCGCCGCCGATCTTATGCTCGAGGAAGCGGGCGCGCGCCTGATCGACGCGTCGGGCGAGCGGCTCATTTACAATGCCCGCCGCGTGCGACGCGGCGCGCTCCTGGCCGCGTCGGAGGCGACCGCGTCTCGCCTGATCGAGGCCTTTCGCAGCGCGATCGGCGGGCGGTCGAACTGAGTCGGCGATCATCGACGGCTTGCGTTTTTGCCGCGCCGAAGGCAAAGGCCAGCCTGTGAACCGGCGCCGACGCGCAACGCGCAGAAGGAAAACAACGATGACGTCCCGCGATCCCAAGGCTGAAGGCGAGGCGAAGCCGCAGCTGCTGCACCTGGTGTTCGGCGGCGAGCTGAAATCGCTCGACAGCCACGAATTCCGTGATCTCGACCAGATCGACATCGTCGGTCTCTTTCCCGATTACGCCAGCGCCGAGCGGGCGTGGCGCGCGAAGGCCCAGGCGACGGTCGACAAGGCGCAGTTCCGCTACTACATCGTCCACCTCCATCGGCTTCTCGAACCGGACCTCGCGCCCCCGACCCGGACCGCCTGAGTGCTCCATGGCGAGGCGTGTCGGCAGGTCGCAGTGGGCGCAGGAGACAATCGGATTCGGGCTCGCGAGCTACCTGCGCCTTGTCCGGCGCACGAGCCGGTTCACGACAATCCCCGAGGATCTCGACGCGTTCATCAAGGGCGAGCTGCCGTTGATCGCGGCGATGTGGCACGGCCAGCACCTGATGATGCCGCTAGCCCGCCCGAAGACGATGGATCGGCTCGCGGTCCTCATATCGCGCCATGAGGACGCAGGCGCCCAGGCCTTCGCCGCCGAGCGGCTCGACATCACACCAGTGCGGGGCTCGGGCGGCCCCGCCGACCGCGTCTACTATAAGGGCGGCGTGTCGGCGATGCGCGAACTGATGCGCCAGCTCGAATCCGGCGTCTCCGTTGCGATGACCGCCGACGTGCCCAAGCGTGCCCGCGTCGCGGGGCCCGGAATCGTCGCTCTGGCCAGGCTATCGGGCCGCCCGATCGTTCCGACCGCGGTGGTCTCGAGCCTGCGCGTCCAGTTCCACACCTGGGATCGCGCCACGCTCGGATTGCCGTTCGGCCGCGCGATCGTCGTCACCGGCGATTTCATCCGCGTTTCGACCGATGCGGACGAAAAGGAGATGGAGGCCGCACGGCGCGCCGTCGAGCGCGGGCTCGACGAGGCGCACCGGAAGGCCTACGCCATGGTTGGAGCAAGCGACCCCGGCGCCCAGCTGAGACCGGCATGAGGGCGCCGCTCTCGCTAATCGCCTATCGGACAGCCTCGTATCTGGCGACGCCGCTGGCTGGGCCAATCCTTGCGATGCGGCTCAGGCGCGGCAAGGAGGATCCGCGGCGCATCGGCGAGCGTCGGGGTCTGTCCCCTCTCGCTCGTCCGCCGGGACCGCTCGTCTGGCTTCATGGCGCCAGCGTAGGCGAAGCTTCGGCGCTCCTGCCCTTCGTCGAGCGCATCACCCGCACGGGCGCGACGGCTCTGGTGACCACGGGAACGCTGACCTCGGCCGCGATGCTCGCGCAGCGCCTGCCGCCCGGCGCGCTGCACCAATATGCGCCGCTCGACAGCCCATTGTTCGTTCGCCGGTTCCTCAAACATTGGCGCCCCGACGCGGCGCTGGTGGCGGAGAGCGAGCTCTGGCCCAATATGATCGTGGAATTGAAGCTGTCGGGGTCGCGGCTGGCGATGGTCAACGGGCGGATCAGCGAGAGGTCGCTCCGCCGCTGGATGAAGGCGCCGCGGTTCATCCGCGCGCTCATGGAGGACTTCGATCTGTGCCTCGCCCGCAGCGAGAGCGATGGCGAACGCCTCGTCGCGCTCGGCGCGCCGAGGGTGCTGGTCGCCGGCGACATCAAGTTCGACGCGCCGACCTTGCCGGCCGATCGGCGCGAACTGGCCGAACTCGCCGGCAGGACGTCGGGCCGCCAGATCTGGATCGCCGCCTCGACCCATGAGGGTGAGGAAATGATTGCGGCGGCGGCGCACAGGCGCCTGCGGCAGGTGTTTCCCGACGCGCTGACCCTGATCGCGCCGCGCCATCCCGATCGGGGTGAGGCGGTCCTTCGCCAACTCGAGACGCAGGGCCTCGTCTGCGCCCTGCGCTCGCGTCGCGACGCGATCGGGCCGGGAACCGCAGTCTATGTCTGCGACACGATCGGCGAACTGGGGCTGTTCTATCGCCTGGCCGGCGTGGTGTTCGTCGGCAAGTCTTTCGTCGGCGGCGGTGGGCAGAATCCGATCGAGCCGGCGAGACTCGCCTCAGCCATCCTGCACGGGCCGATGGTGGCGAATTTCGCCGACGCCTATGCGGCGCTCGACGACGCCGGCGGAGCGCTCGAAATCGCACGTCCGGAGGACTTGGGCGATGCGCTGATTGCGCTCTTCGTTAACGCGGCGCGTCTGCGGGCGATGGCGCGGGCGGCCGGCGATACGGTCGAACGTCGGGCGGGTGCCGTTGACCGCTCGATGCGCGCACTCGAGGCTCTGTTGCCGGCCCCCGGAGCGGCGGCGTGAGAACGCCGGGGTTCTGGATGAAACCGCGCCCGACCCTGCTCGCGCGTCTGCTTCATCCGGCCGGCTCGCTTTACGGACGAACGACCGCGCGCCGCATGCGTGGCCCAAGCGAGCGCGCCGGCGCGCCGACGATCTGTGTCGGCAACTTCGTCGCCGGCGGCGCCGGTAAGACGCCGGCCGCGCTGGCGCTTGCGCGGATGCTGATCGCCAACGGCCGCCGCGTCGCCTTCCTGTCGCGCGGCTACGGCGGCGCTGAGCGCGTCGAGCCGCTGATGGTCGACGCCAACGCCCATACCGCGGCGATCGTCGGCGACGAGCCGCTGCTGCTGGCGAGGATCGCACCGTGCTGGGTGGGGACGGATCGCCTCCGAAGCGCGAAGAGCGCGGTCGAAGCCGGCGCGAACGCGCTCGTCCTCGACGACGGCCTGCAGAATCCGGCGCTGGTCAAGGACCTCGCCTTCGCCGTCGTCGACGGCGAGACCGGATTCGGCAACGGCTTATGCGTTCCGGCCGGCCCGCTGAGGGCGCCGGTTTCGGCTCAACTGCCGTTCGTAAGGGCGCTGATCGTGCTCGGCGGCGAAGAAGAGGCGCTGTCGTCGTTCGTCGGTTCGGCGCCGGGCAAGCCTCTGATCCGCGCCAGCCTCGAGCCCGACGCGGTCGCCGCCGCGCCGCTGATCGGCCGCGAGGTGGTCGCCTTCGCCGGCATTGCGCGACCCGAGAAATTCTACGCCACACTGCGCCGCGTCGGGGCGCGGATCGTCATGACTCGCGACTTTGCCGATCATCACCCGTACACGTCGCGCGAGATCGAGGCGCTGATCGAGGAGGCGGGGCGGCGGGGCGCGCTTCTGGCGACGACCGAGAAGGACCTCGTCCGCCTCGGCGCCCGCCACGCCCGCGCCGTCGTGACCCTTCCCGTCACACTGCGGTTCGAGGAACCGGGCGTCGTGCAGCGGATGTTGCGACAGGCGCTGCGGGGGTGACGGCGCCGGATGACTCCCTCAGGCGCCGCCAGCGACCCCGCGGATGAGGTCCGCGGCGCGTTCCGCGATCATGATCGTTGGCGCGTTGGTGTTACCCCGCACAACGCTCGGCATCACCGAGGCGTCGACCACGCGCAGACCGTCAACCCCATGCACCTTCAATTCGCTATCGACCACCGGCCCGATCGCGCAGGTGCTGGTCGGATGATAAACGGTCCGCGTGCTGCGCTGGACGAAGTCCCAGATATCGGCTTCGGACCTTGATCTTGGAACGTCGCACGGCGCCTTGATGTGGGCGCGAAGCGCGGGCTGGTCGGCGATGTCGAGCCCGATGCGCATCCCTTCGACCATGCTGCGGCGGTCCTCGGCGGTCGCATAGTAATTGTGCACTATCCACGGCTTGGACGCCGGATTGGCCGTCCGGAGAGAGACCTTGCCGCGGCTCGTCGGTTTCAGCACGCACGGGCTGAAGGAGAAGGCATGGCCCGCCGGCGGCTCCAGACCCTGCCCGCGCGTGATCACCGGCATCGCGTGGAACTGTACGTCGGGCGCCTCGAGCCCGGCGCGGGTTCGGAAGAAGCCGCCGGCCTCTGCATAGTTCGAAGTCAGCGGACCGCGTCCTTCCGTTTGCAGCAGGGCGACGTTTTCCGGAGTCAAAGCGCTGATGAGCGTTTCCGTCTGCGTATACCAACTCATGAAGGCCATCGGATGGTCCTGGAGCCCGACGCCGACCGGCAAATCCAGGCGGATGGGAATCCGGAGCGCCGCCAGGTCCGTCGCGGGCCCGACGCCCGACAGCAGCAGCAATTGCGGGGAATTGTAGGCGCCGGCCGCGAGGATCACTTCGGCGTCGGCGTGAACAGCTTCGAGAGCCCCGTTACGCGCGATCTCGACTCCGCTCGCCCGGGCGCCGTCGAAGAGGATTCGCGTGGCGAGCGCATCGGTGATCACTTTGAGATTGGGCCGGGCCATCGCCGGGCGCAGATACGCCCCGGCGGTGCTGCAGCGCATGCCGTTGCGCTGGGTGCATTGATACCAGCCGACGCCATCCTGGGTCGCACCGTTGAAATCCGGGTTCTCCTGGTATCCGGCTTCGACGCCGGCGCGAACGAAAGCGTCCATCAACGGATGGCGCGAGCGCCCGTCCGAGACCGAGAGCGGGCCGAGTTTGCCGTGAAACTGGTCTTCGCCGCGCTCGTTGGCTTCAGCTTTGCGGAAGTAGGGCAGAACCTCGTTGTAGCTCCAGCCTCTGGCGCCGTCGGCGGCCCAGCCGTCATAGTCGGCTCGATGGCCGCGAATGTAGATCATCGCGTTGAGCGAACTGGACCCGCCTAGGGTTTTCCCGCGCGGTAGATAGACGTATCGGCCGTCCAGCCCCGGCTCGGGTTGGCTCATGTAGTCCCAGTCGTATTGCGATTTCCACAGTTGGCCCAGAGCGATGGGCACGTGAATTTCACGCGCGCTGTCTGGGCCCCCTGCTTCAATCAGTGTGACTTCTGCCGAAGGGTCTTCCGAAAGCCGCGCAGCCAGAACGCAGCCCGCCGAGCCGGCGCCAACGATGACGTAATCGCCCATGCGATCCTCCCACTTTCATCGAGGCTAACATGGATGACCGGTCGCCAATTGCCGGCAGCGAAATAATTCAGCCGACAGGGTTGGGCTGCGGGTCCGCGGCTTACGGCAGCCGCACCGTCGCCGTCGCGAGGCACGCGACGCCCTCGCCCCGGCCGGCGAATCCGAGGCGCTCTGTCGTTGTCGCCTTGACGCCGACGCGGGTGACGTCGAGGCCGGCGATTTCCGCCACGCGCATGCGCATCGCGTCGCGAAAAGGGCCGATCTTCGGGGCTTCGCAGATGAGAGTCGCGTCGAGATTGACGACGAAACCGCCTCGCGCGCGGACGCGGCCCGCCGCGTGGGCGAGGAAGACCTCCGATGCTGCCCCCTTCCACTGCGGGTCAGATGGCGGGAAATGGGCCCCGATGTCGCCCTCGGCCAGCGCGCCATAGAGCGCGTCGGCGAGCGCATGGAGCGCCACGTCGGCGTCCGAATGTCCCTTGAGCGCCGCGGAATGAGGGATGCGAACCCCGCACAGCCAAACATGGTCGCCCGGAGCGAAGGCATGGACGTCGAAGCCTTGCCCGACCCTCATCTCGCCCGCGCTTGCGGTGAGCCGCGCCTCTGCGGCGTTGAAATCCTGCATGGTGGTCACCTTGACGTTGGCTGCTTCGCCTTCGAACACATAGGCCGGCGCGCCGGCCCATTCGGCGACCGCGACGTCGTCGGTGAGGCCGGCGACGCCGGCGGCGGCGGCGCGCCGGTGCGCGGCGAGGATCAGCGGAAAGGCGAAAGCCTGCGGCGTCTGCACGGCTCGCAGCGCCGAGCGTGGCGGGGTCGCCAGCACCCGGCCGTCGGCGTCCACCTGCTTGACCGTGTCGCTCATCGGCGTCCCGGGCGCGGCCGCGCCGTAGCGCTCGGCGGCCTGAACGGCGCGCGCGACGAGATCGCGCGAGGCGAAGGGCCGGGCTGCGTCGTGGATGAGCACGATGTCCGGCGCCGCCGGAACGAGCGCCTCGAGCCCGGCGAGAACGCTTTGCTGGCGGGTTTCGCCGCCCGTCGCAGGCGGCCGGAGCGCCGCCGCGGCGGCTGGCGTCAGGTGCGCCACCGCTTCGTCATAGAGCGCCCGGTCGTCGGGGCGGATAGCGATTGCAACGGTTGAGAACGGCCAGCCCGCGGCCAGCGCCTCGAGCGTATGGGAGATCAGCGGGCGCCCGGCGCAGTTCAGATATTGCTTCGGCCGCTCCGAGCCCAGCCTCAGCCCCCTGCCAGCGGCGACGACGAGAAGCGCGACCTTGATGGACGACAATTGAGGGCTCCGCAACTCGGTTGAGACGCTTTTCCAGTCCATTGACGGCGGCGTCAACGCAGGCGCGCGGGAGCCGCTTGACTTGGCCCTGGCGCGCGCCGATCTATCGCGGCGAACCCCCGCCGGAACTCTATCGTGCCGCTTAAACTGATCATCGCCAACAAGGCCTATTCGTCATGGTCGCTCAGGCCCTGGATCCTGCTCGCGCATTTCAAGATCCCGTTCGAGGAGCTCGTTATCCCGATGGATCGGCCCGAGACGCGGGCCAACATGCTCAAATATGCGCCGACGGGGAAGTGCCCATCGCTGCATCACGGCAAGATCGCCGTCTGGGAGTCGCTTGCGATCATCGAGTATGTCGCCGGGGCCTATCCCGACAAGGCGATCTGGCCCAGAGGCAGGGCGGCGCGGGCGCATGCGCGCTCGCTCGCCAACGAGATGCACGCCGGATTCGGCGCCCTGAGGCAGTCGTGTCCGACCAATTTCCGCCGGCCGGTCAGGTCGATCGCGCTCACGACTGAGGTTAGGGCCGATGTCGCGCGCGTCGAGGCTGCTTGGGCGCGCGCGCGCGAGACTTTCGGCAAGCGGGGACCTTATCTCTTCGGGCGCTTCTGCGCCGCCGACGCGATGTTCGCGCCGGTAGTCAACCGCTTCCATGTCTACGACGTGCCGGTCTCCAAGCCGACGCGCGCCTATATGGAGACGATCATGACCCTGCCGGCGTGGAAGGCGTGGATCGCCGACGCTCACGCCGAGCCGTGGCGGATCGAACGCTATGACGCCATCTGACGAGAACCAAGGCCCTTGAGCGCGCCGGACGACAAGACCGTCACGGACACTGCGACCCGGCGCCCGCCGAGACGCCCTCGCGCGCAACTCCGAGATGCAGCCGGTCGGCGCATCATCGCCGAGGGACTCGAGCGCAACGTCTGGAGCGACCTCTATTTCAATGCCATGACCGTCTCGTGGCCAAGGTTCGTCGCCACGCTGGCCGTGGCCTTCGTGGCGCTCAACTTCGTCTTCGCGGCCGTCTATTATCTTGGCGAGGCCCCGATCGCCAACGCGCGCGAAGGCAGCCTAGCAGATCTCTTCTTCTTCAGCGTCGAGACGACGTCGACTGTCGGCTATGGCGACATGCATCCGCAGACGATTTATGGGCATGTTGTCGCGACTGCCGAGAATTTTACGGGGCTTCTGCTCTTGGCGGTGATGACCGGCCTCGTGTTCGCCCGCTTCTCGCGCCCCCGAGCGCGGATCATCTTCGCGAAGTATCCGGTCGTGACCAAGCACAACGGGATGACCACGCTCATTTTCCGGATGGCCAACGCGCGCAGCAATTTCATCACTGAAGCGACCGCCAAGCTTTGGGTCCTGAGACCGACCGTCACCGAGGAGGGCAAGCGGCTGATCGGCTTCGAGCAGATGCGGCTCCTAAGGTCCGAGAACCCGACCTTCGCCCTGAGTTGGACGCTGTTCCATCCGCTCGACGAACAAAGTCCTCTAATCGGGCAGGACGAAGATACGCTCGCTGCAAGTCAGATGAACTTCGTGGTCAGCGTGGTCGGCTTCGATGAGGCGTCCGGGCAGGTCGTGCGCGCGCGCGACGTCTTCGCCGCCCAGGACGTGCGGTTTGGCCACGAGTACGTGGACTTCGTTTGGATTGACGAGCAGGGCATGCGCCACATCGACTACGCGAAGATAGAAGCGACCCGGCCGGCTTCGGCTGTAGCCGGAAGCGCCGACGACAAGCCCTCGCCCGAACCTGAAATGGAACCCAAGGCGGAAGCTGGCCAAGTGAGCGAAGATGAGCGGCGGTGATCCGCCCTTACATAAGGTAGGGAGAGAGCGCGTGACTACGACTATATGTTGCAAATAAGCAACATGGCGCATGCTCCAGCGGAAGCCAAGCATTCGCGGAATAATATTATGAGATCGGCAATAGCTTTGCCCGCAGTGTCGCGGCTGAACAACGACAACAACGTTGGCGCTTGCCGCAAAGTTGTGGGCTGGGACCGGGGAATTCGGACGCGATGACGCGGATTAAGAGCGCCTTGGCTGCGAGGGCAGGCGATCGCGAAGCCAACGCTGCCGAATGGCGTCGAACTCGTCGACGAACTCAACCTGCGCCGGCGCGTCGCCGCTGAGGGCGGGTCGAGCAAGGCCCGCGAACGTCACGTCGCCCGCGGCAAGCTTCTGGCCCGCGAACGCGTCGCTGGGCTGATCGATCCCGGTTCCCCGTTTCTGGAAATCGGCGCGCTCGCTGCCTTCGGCATGTACGAGGGCGACGTGCACGGCGCCGGGCTTATTGCCGGCATCGGCGTCGTCACCGGCCGCGAGGTCATGATCGTCGCCAACGACCCGACGATCAAGGGCGGGACGTATTATCCAATCACGGTCAAGAAGCATCTGCGCGCCCAGGAGATCGCGGCAGAGAACCGGTTGCCTTGCGTTTATCTGGTCGATTCGGGCGGGGCGAATCTGCCCCACCAGGCCGAGGTGTTCCCCGACCGCGAGCATTTCGGGCGGATCTTCTACAACCAGGCGCGCATGTCCGCGGCCGGCATCGCCCAAATCGCGGTCGTGATGGGATCCTGCACCGCGGGTGGCGCCTATGTGCCGGCGATGTCGGACGAAACGATCATCGTCGACAGGCAAGGCACGATTTTTCTGGCCGGCCCGCCGCTGGTCAAGGCGGCCACCGGCGAGACGGTGGGCGCGGAGGAGCTTGGCGGCGGAGAGATGCACACCCGTGTCTCGGGCGTGGCCGACACGCTTGCGCGCGACGACGCGCATGCGCTCGCGCTCGCGCGGCGGGCGATTGCCAATCTTAACCGAGAGCCCAAGCGAGCGATCGAATGGGCGAAGCCGGTCGAGCCCTTCTATCCGGCCGATGAGCTTGAGCTCATCATGCCAGTCGACCTTCGCCAGCAGGTCGACGCACATGAAATCATCGCCCGGATCGTTGACGGTTCGGAGTTCGACGCCTTCAAGCCGCGCTATGGAACGACGCTAGTTGCCGGGTTTGCGCACCTGTCGGGCATGCTGATCGGTGTCATCGCCAGCAATGGCGTCCTGTTTTCGGACAGCGCGCTCAAGGGGGCGCATTTCGTCGAACTCTGCGCCCAGCGGAACGTTCCGATTCTGTTCATGCAGAATATCTCCGGCTTCATGGTTGGACAGCGCTACGAGGCGGGGGGCATCGCCAAAGACGGCGCAAAACTCGTCACCGCGGTCGCCTGCGCCAATGTGCCCAGGATCACGCTCGTTTTCGGCGGCTCGTTCGGCGCAGGCAACTACGGCATGTGCGGGCGCGGCTATTCTCCCCGCTTTTTGTTTATTTGGCCTAACGCGCGCATCAGCGTGATGGGCGGCGAACAGGCGGCGAGCGTGCTCGCGACGCTGAGACGCGAGGCGCTCGAGGGCGAAGGGCGCGAATGGCCGAAGGACGACGAGGAAGCATTCAAGGCGCCGATTCGGGCCAAATATGAGGCCGAGGGGTCGCCGTACTACGCTACAGCCCGCCTCTGGGATGACGGCATCGTCACGCCGCGGGAAACCCGGCGAGTCCTTTCGCTGGCCTTCGCGGCCACACTCAACGCCAGGATCGAGCCGACCCGATTCGGCGTCTTTCGCATGTAGCCATCGATCAGGAGCATCAGAAACCAATGAGCGT
>CAVXVZ010000004.1:0-11669 GCA_963765375.1 uncultured Alphaproteobacteria bacterium
AGTGTCCTGATCGACAAATATGTGCGATTCTCTGCGAACGGTTAGCGCGGAGGATTTGCGATGGGGAAGACGGCTGTTGCGATTGATTTGACGCCTGGCGAGCGGCGCGAGCTTGAGAGCCTGGCGTCGCGGCGCAGGACCGCGCAGGGGTTGGCCCAACGGGCGCGCATCGCGCTGCTCGCGGCGGAAGGCGTGGAGAACAGGAGCCCAGGCTTGAAAAAAGGGATTTATGCATGTGTCACCGTAATCCCCGCGTAATCCCCGTAATCCCGCGCGTAATCCTCGTAATCCTGAAGCAGATCTGCGCCATGAAACGTGTAACTTTAGCTCCTAGTCTTAATTGATTGGAAAAATTGTGCTTCTTCATCTCAAACCCGCAGCGCCTCCCGCTCGCCGATCGCCACGCTTTCCGGCGCGAGCCCGCGCGCGCGGACGCTGACCCGCCACCGCTCGCCGTCGCGATCGAGGCGCACCAGATGATAGGCGGCGCGATAGCGCGGGTCGCGGGCGGCGGCCGCGGCCGATGGCGCGCCGATGACCGGAACCGCCCCCTGAACCGTGCGCGCGGCGCGCGAGGGAAGCGAGCGGACGGCCTGCTCATGGGTGTGGCCATGCAGGATCGCCTCGGCGCCCAGGTCGCGCACGATTCCCCCGAACGGCCCCGCGTCGGATAGGCCGCGCAGCGGCGGCGTGACGCCGGCGATCGGCGGGTGGTGGATGAGCACGACCCGCGCCAGCCCCTTGGCGCCGGTTTCGCCGAGCAATTCGGCGAACGCCTCGAGCTGCCTCTTGCCGAGCCTGCCGGTCGCCATCAGCGGGCCGGTCGGAACCGCCGAAGAAAGCCCGATGATCGCGATCCCGCCGCGAACGCGAAGATAAGGATAGGTCGCCTCGCCCCGCGGCGCGTCGCCCGCGGTCCACGGCGCGAACGTCGCCTCGAGCAGCGGCATCGACGCGCGCACATAGGCGTCGTGATTGCCGGGAACGAAGCTGACGTCGGCCGCCTCACCGAGCGTCTTCATCCATAGCGCCGCGCGGTTGAACTCGGCCGGCATGCCGATATTGACCAGGTCGCCAGTAACCGCGACATGGTCCGGGCGCTGGGCGCGCAAGTCCGCGACCAGGCGGGCGAGCATTCCCATGTCGTTGAGCCGGGCGCGCCCCCGCTTCCAGTTGATGAACCCCATGACCCGCTTCAGCCGGAGATCGGCGAGGCCCGGCATGGGCGCGGGGCTCAGGTGCGGGTCGGTGATATGCGCGATCGTGAAGCTCATGTCCCTGACCGCGCCCCATCGGGCGGCGGCCGGGATGAAAGAGACCTCGCGCCGCCATTGACCGGGCGGCAATAAGATTGCTTGAACGGAAACACAACCCCGGGCCTCAGCCCGGCGCCGGAGCGCCCGCGAGCCCATGCCTTCGCCGATTCGAGAGAGGCTGAAGCTGCGCCTCATGCATTGGAGCGTTCTCCTTGCGCGGCCGATGACGCTCGGGGTCCGGGCGATCGTGGCCGGCGCCGACGAACGGGTCTTGCTGGTCAGGCACGGCTACGTCTCCGGCTGGCATTTTCCCGGCGGCGGCGTCGAGCCCGGCGAGACCTGCGTCGAGGCGATGGCGCGCGAGCTTAGGGAAGAGGCGATGGTCGCGATCGACGGGCCGCCGCTGCTGCATGGCCTGTTCCTCAACACCCAGTCGTCGCGGCGCGACCACGTTGCGGTCTACCTCGTCCGGACGTTCCGGGTCCTTGGCGAGCGGGCACCCGATTGGGAAATCGCGGAGGCGCGCTTTTTCCCGCGCTCGGCGCTGCCGGATGGCGCAACCCGAGCCACCCGGGCCCGGCTCGCCGAGATCTTCGATTCGGCGCCCCTGTCCGCCCGGTGGTGACCGGCAAGGGGTGACAGGCGGTCGCAGGACAACGGACCCGGGCTGCCGGCGGCCCCTTGTGACCGTCATGGCCGCGGATACGACGAGACGCAGCAAACATTGACGCAGCAATTGCTTGCGAAAATCAGAAGGCTGTGCGATGGTGGTTTCTGTCCCGGGAGTCCGGGATCGACGCGAAGGAGGATATCGTCAGGCGGATGTCGATGGGACCGGCGTTTTGCCGGCTCGCGGCTTAACCACCTGAAAAGACTTGATTCGCGGAAGCAGAATCCTTGGATTTTGCTTCCCCAAGCATTTGGATTTTCCTTCCCCCCGATTTTGATTCTGCTTCCCGCGGCTTTGAAAATCCTTCCCCCGCGTCGCGATTCGAGAAATCAACCATATAACATAGTGAAAGCCCGATTAACGGCTCCGTAAGGGTGCGCGCGCTTCGTTTCGCCTGACGTGGACTTTTGGCGCCCGCGCGGCTAGAACTCGGGTCGAATTCGGGGAGATCGATGAATTCAATCATCCGGCGCGGGGCCGCCGCTGGTCTGACTGTCGCGGCGTGCGCATTCATCGCCGGCTGCGACAATTCCTATCTCGATCAGAGTTCTGGGCGCTCCCAGCAGCCCATTTCCTCCGCGACGCTCGCCGAGATGGACAAGCTCGACACCACGCCATCCGCGCCGACGGTCATTCGCGCCTACAAGAAGGAGGCTGAGCTCGAAATCTGGAAGATGAAGTCGAGCGGCGAGTATGCGCTGCTCAAGACCTACCCGATGTGCCGCTGGTCGGGCCAGCTCGGGCCGAAGAAGCGCGAAGGCGACATGCAGGTGCCGGAGGGCTTCTATACGATCGCGCCCGGACAGATGAACCCAACCTCCCACTATTATTTGTCGTTCAACGTCGGCTATCCCAACGCCTACGATCGGGCCTACGGGCGGACCGGCGGCAACGTCATGGTGCACGGCGTGTGCTCGTCCGCCGGCTGTTTCTCGATGACCGACGAGCAGGTCGCCGACATCTATGCGATCGCCCGCGAATCCTTCGCCGGCGGCCAGCGCGAAATCCAGCTGCAGTCCTATCCGTTCCACATGACGGCGGAGAATCTGGCCAAGTTCCGGCTCGATCCGAACATCGAGTTCTGGAAAGACCTCAAGAACGGCTCTGACCATTTCGAGGTCACCAAGGCTGAACCGTCGGTGACGGTCTGCGGCAAGCGCTACGTGTTCGACGCGACGCCGAAGGGCGAGGTCTCCCCGAGTGAGCCGTGTCCGGCGCTCACGCGCGACGAAAACGTCGAGTCGCTGGTCACGGAGAAGGAGCAGAAGGACGACGCCAAGGTCGCCGAACTGGTCGCCTCCGGCGTGAAGCCGATTCGCCTCGTCTATGCCGACGGCGGCCAGAATGCCATCTTCGCCGGGTACAAGGACGAGAGCGATCCGGACGCGCTCGCGACCGGCCCACAGGAGATCGTCCTGGACGACCGCAAACCCGCCCCGGCCGCCGTCAGGATCGCCGCCGCCGACGCCGCCAAACGCCGCGCCGCGAGCGTCGCGCCGCCGCCGGTCGAAGCCTCGTCGGCTCAGCCGGCCGCGCCCGTCTCCCCGGTCGTTGCGCTGGCCCCGGCCCCAAGCCAGGCGTCAGGCGGCGTGCTCGGCGGAATCACCGGCGGAGCTCAGAGCGTCAAGAATTGGCTGCATCTGGGCGGCGGTCAGCAGTCCGCGCCCATGGCCCCCATGGAAGCCAACGCCGCCGTCGAGCCGGCTTCCTCTGAGGCGCCGCTGCCGCCGCGCCGCGATGGAGCCGCTTTGGACGGCGAGAAAAGCGTGAAGATGGCGTCGCTGCACACGCCGCCGACGCCGCCGGCAAGGCCCAATGCCGCGGGCGCGGCGTCCGACAGCGGTGATTCGCCAAAGACCGCGCCTTCCCCCGCCGCTGCGCCTACGGCGCAGTAGCTGCCCGTCACTGCCCGCGGGGCATGAGGCTTCATCGAAGCCGGGATCTTGAGGTGGCCGCCCGGCCTCGGACCTACTGTCCGCTCGTCACTTTGTAGTTGGAGACGACGATCGGCGGCGCGCCGTCGGTCCCCTTGTCCACCTGTCCGTAGACGCCAAAACGGAGATCGCCTTCCGGAATCTGGGCGCGCACCATCTTGACCGGCTGGCCGTTCAAGGAGATGGCGATCTTGCCGCCGAGCGTGGTGACGCGCAGCGCGTTCGGGCCGTCCGCTTTGAAGCTCGGCGCATTCGCGACTTTGGCGATGCTCGTCCAGACGCCATTTGCCTCGGAAAAGAGAGAGACCGTCCCGTCCGACGCCACCATGGCGAGCCAGAGGTTCCGGTAATCGTTCGCCCAGAATTCGAGCCCGAGTGCGAAGTTATTATCCGGCGCAAGCGCCTTTGGAATCGTCCCTTCCAGGCAAAAATCCGCTTCCTTGGCGTGGAAGGTCAGCACCTGAGAGCCGACGTTCGTGGTGTTCCCGTTGAGCGCGATGAGAAGATTTGGCGGTTTGATCGCCATGAGTGGAGGGGAAATGTCCCAGCCGCCGCTGTCGTCGTCAAACGTATCCTCGTAGATCGTCTTGCCGACCTGTCCCTCACACGAGCGCGCCGATGCACACATAAGTGCTGGAAGCGCAACTGCAGCCAAGAAAAGACCCTTCATAGCGCAAGCCCCGCGACTGGCGTTATCCCCTGCCAGGATGGATGCACGCCCTTCACGAGTGAACATGGCAGAGCGCCAGCGGCGCGCCAAGAGCCGGCGACCCGCCCGGTCAAGACTCCGGCCCGCTCTGTCGCCCCGGGATTCGCGCCCGGACTTGCGAGACCAGTCGACCCGCCTCGCCGGCGCCGGAAAGCATCCGAATCGGGATGACCACCGGCGGGCCCGCGCTCGGCCAGAGGTAGATCAGGCCCCCGGCGTCTTCGGCCTCGTCACAGTCGGCATAGCAAAGCCGCCGCATTCGCCCGTCGACGTCAAGCGAGAGCGCGTCGTTCTCGAACCTCGCCGTCACCGCGCCCGCGGACCGAAGCTCAGCCATCGCCACACGGCCTTCGCGACGGGCGCGGCGGACGCGCCAGTGATTGGCCAGGCGCTGGATCATGAAGGCCGCGGCGGCGAGGATGAGCGTCGCCTCGCCTGCGCGGCGGCTGATAAGGCCGGTCAGCGCCAGCACCGCGGCGAAGGCGATAACGAGCGCGAAGGCGGTCAGCGGCGCCAGATGGCGGGCCAATAATCCGTCCCTGAGAGCCAGGCGCAGCCCCGCCCGAGCCGCGGCGGCTTCGGCTTCGGCGGGGGACAGGGTGAACGCGTACGGGCCGAACGATTCGGAGCGGTGATCCGCCGTCATGGCTCGCCCGGAGCCTTGGCGACGAGCGCGAGCGCGTGCAAACCATCGGCGAATTCCGCCGTCAGGAGGTCATAAACCAGTCGATGCCGCTCGACCCGGCTGCGGCGCTCAAATCGCGCCGACACGATCCGGACCCGATAATGCGTGCCCCCGCCCTCGCGCGCCCCCGCATGTCCCGCATGACGGTCGGACTCATCGACGACGTCAAGCGCTATCGGATCGAGCGCCTCCGTCAAACGGGCGACAATTCTCTGCTCCATGCTCACATCGGGCACCGTTAAGCCATTCTCGACCCCACATGTCTTAGCAAATGGGGCGCGCTTCCGCGCTCTCGCGGCGCCGATCGTTTGGGGCTTGCTCCACAGCGTCGGCGGTCATAAAGGTCATGGCATGGATTTGAATTCTCGCCTGTTCGACCGGATCCGCGTGAAGCCGGTCGAGCGCGCGCCGGAAAAGACCCCGAGGACCCCCTGTTCTTTTCCCGGCTGCGCGGGCGAGGGCGTGTTTCGCGCGCCCAAGGGCCGCGAGCGCGAAGGCGAATACTTCAGCTTCTGCCGCGATCATGTGCGGGAATATAACGCCTCCTACGACTACTTCCGCGGCATGGACGACGCCTCGATGGCGAAATTTCGCCAAGCCGACGCGGTCGGCCACCGGCCGACCTGGAAGCTCGGCGCCCGTGCGGCCGCGGCGGGCCATCAGGTCGACGAGTCCGTTTTTGCCGAAGCCCGAGCGGCGCGGCGGCGCGGGGCGCGCGGCAAGGCGCCCCAACACGAGCCGCCGCCGCGATACAACGCCTTGGCGATCAAGGCTTTGCTGACGCTTGACCTCAACGGCGACGCCACCCAGGCGAAGATCAAGGCGCGGTACAAGGATCTGGTCAAGCGTCATCATCCGGACGCCAACGGCGGCGATCGTTCGTCGGAAGACAAATTGCGCGAGATCATCCAGGCGTACAACTACCTGCGCGCCAACAAGCTCGTCTGATCGGGACGCTGGGCGCGAAAAGCGGGTCGCCGACCAGGGATGAGTCGGGACCCGTCGCCATCGCGGCGAGTCGACAATGGTGCGAGGATGCTCAAGGAATCGCGGCGCCGGGCATCGCCCGACGCAGGGGTGGCGTTTTTGCGCGCGCCCGGAATTCGAGTATGAGAATGACGCTCTTTTCCGCCCGCGGGAGAGCGTGGAGGACCAATGAATTCGATACGCACCCTGGTTGAATCCGAAGCCGCGCCCGGTCTGCCCGACACGCGAGTATCGGTGCGCAAGCTCTTCGGCATCGATTCCGACATGGAGGCGCCGGCTTACTCGGAAGCCGGCGAACACGTGCCGGATTTCGATCCGGACTATCTGTTCGACCGCGACACGACGCTCGCGATCCTCGCTGGCTTCGCCTACAACCGGCGGGTGATGATTACCGGCTACCACGGCACCGGCAAGTCGACACACATCGAGCAGACCGCTGCCCGCCTCAATTGGCCCTGCGTGCGCATCAACCTCGACAGCCACGTCTCGCGCATCGATCTCGTCGGCAAGGACGCGATCGTGCTCAAGGAGGGCAAGCAGGTGACGGAATTTCGCGACGGCATGCTGCCGTGGGCGATCCAGCACAATATCGCTCTGTGTTTCGACGAATATGACGCCGGCCGTCCGGACGTGATGTTCGTCATCCAGCGGGTGCTGGAGGTGTCGGGCCGCCTGACCCTGCTCGATCAGCGGCGGGTCATTCGTCCCCATCCCGCCTTCCGGCTGTTCGCCACCGCGAACACGGTCGGCCTCGGGGACACGTCCGGGCTCTATCACGGCACGCAGCAGATCAACCAGGGTCAGATGGATCGCTGGTCGATCGTCGCCACGCTGAACTATCTGCCGCACGACAAGGAAGTCGACATCGTGCTCGCCAAGTCGCCCGCGCATCGGGCGCGCAAGGACGGACGCGACATCGTCAACAAGATGGTGCGGGTGGCCGACCTGACGCGCAACGCTTTCATCAACGGCGATCTGTCGACCGTGATGAGCCCGCGCACCGTCATCACCTGGGCGGAGAACGCCGAAATCTTCAAGGACATCGGCTTCGCCTTCCGCCTGACCTTCCTCAACAAGTGCGACGAGCTCGAGCGCACCCTGGTCGCCGAGTTCTACCAGCGCTGCTTCGGGCAGGAACTGCCGGAGAGCGCGCTGAACGTCGCGCTGAGCTGAGCGCGCTCGAAGGAAAGAGCCGATGGGCCGAGACGCTGTCCGAGAACGGGTTGGAAAGGGGACGACGAAAGAGGTCGACGTCTATTCTTGGGCGGTGCATCAGGCAGAACTGTTGCGCGCCGGCCGACTCGCCGAAATCGACGCCGTCGCGATCGCGGAGGAGATCGACGACGTGGGCGAGGAGCAATACGACAAACTCGAAAGCGCGCTGCGCGTGCTTATGCTCCATCTCCTGAAGTGGGACCATCAGCCCGACAAGCGCAGCCGCTCGTGGACTGCCTCGGTTCGCGAGCAACGGCGACGCGTCCTGCGCCAACTGCGAAAGAACCCCGGTTTGCGATCGCGTCTGAACGAGGCGCTTGGCGACGCCTATGAAGACGCGCGTGATGAGGCCTATGTTGAGACCGGCCTGCCCCTAAAGGTCTTTCCGGCGAACCGTCCCTTCGATTACAAAGAGATCATGCAGCGGCCAGTCGTTTGGCCGGGCGAAGAGGCCTAGCGGCGTCGCGCCCGTTCGGCCGCAAGCCTTGCCAAGTTTGCGCCTCCAGCGAAGGGTTTCATGCGCCTGCTCGCCATCTCCGGAAGCCTTCGCCGCGCCTCCACCAACACGGCGGCTCTGGAGGCGCTGGCGCGGCTCGCGCCCGAGGGCGTCAAGGTGCTCGTCTACCGGGAGCTGGCCGGCCTGCCGCCGTTCAACCCGGACGAGGACGTCGAGGACAAACCGAAGCCCGAACCGGTCGAAAGGCTGCGCGCGCTCATCGGCGCAAGCGACGCGCTCATCATCGCCGCCCCCGAATACGCCCATGGCGTGCCTGGCGCGCTGAAGAACGCGCTCGACTGGCTGGTCGCGAGCGAGACCTTCGCCGGCAAGCCAGTCGCGCTCGTCAATGCGTCGCCACGCGCCTTCCACGCCCAGGCGTCGCTGCGCGAGACGCTGGCGACGATGGCTGCGAGAGTCGTGCCCGAAGCGTTTGCGGAGCTCTCGCTCGGAGGAAAGCAGGTGTCGGTCGAGGAGATCCTGGCGGATCCGGCGAGCGCGCGAAGGCTCAAGGAGGCGATCGAGGCGCTGATCCGGACGCTGCGAGAAGCCTGACGCCCCGCCATTGCGCCTGCCGGCGCTTTGCGCCACATGAGCCGGATGAGTCATGACCTCGTCCTCATCGTCGACTTCGGCTCGCAGGTCACCCAGCTGATCGCCCGGCGGGTGCGCGAGGCGGGCGTCTACTGCGAAATTCATCCCTTCTCGAATGCGGGCGATGCATTCGCGCGGCTCAAGCCCAGGGCGGTCATCTTTTCCGGCGGCCCGGCGTCGGTTCCGGAGCCGGGGAGCCCGCGCGCGCCGGCGGAGATCTTCAAGAGCCGGGTTCCCATCCTCGCGATCTGCTACGGCCAGCAGACCTTGTGCGAGCAGCTCGGCGGCAAGGTCGAAAGCGGGCATGCGGCCGAATTCGGCCGGGCGGAGGTCGAAATCCTCGCTCCCTCGGCCCTGTTCGAGGGCGTCTGGACAACGGGTGGGCGCTATCCGGTGTGGATGAGCCACGGCGACCGCGTGACCCGCCTGCCCGAGGGATTCCGCGTCTATGCGGTCTCGGAAAATGCGCCGTACGCGGTCGCCGCCGACGAAGCGCGCCGCTACTATACGACCATGTTCCACCCCGAGGTGGTCCATACGCCCGACGGCGCCAAGCTCATCGCCAATTTCCTCCACAAGATCGCCGGCCTCAGGGGCGACTGGACGATGGCCGCCTTCCGCGCCGAGGAGAATGAACGCATCCGCGCCAAGGTCGGGCGAGCGCGGGTCATCTGCGGCCTCTCGGGCGGGGTCGACTCGGCGGTCGCGGCGGTTTTGATCCACGAGGCGATCGGCGATCAGCTGACCTGCGTTTTCGTCGATCACGGCCTCCTGAGGCAAGGCGAAGCGGACGAGGTGGTGAGCCTCTTTCGCGGCCACTTCAACATCCCGCTCGCCCATGTCGACGCGGCGGACGAATTCCTGCAGGCTCTCGCCGGCGTCGAGGAGCCCGAAGCCAAGCGCAAGACGATCGGCAAGCTGTTCATCGACGTCTTCGACGCCGAAGCGCGGCGGATCGCGAGCGATGGCCGGGGGCCGGTCGAGTTTCTGGCCCAGGGCACCCTCTATCCCGACGTGATCGAGAGCGTGTCGTTTTCGGGCGGCCCGTCGGCCACGATCAAGAGCCACCACAACGTCGGCGGCCTGCCCGAGCGGATGCGCATGAAGCTCGTCGAGCCGTTGCGCGAATTGTTCAAGGACGAGGTCCGCGCGCTCGGCCACGAGCTCGGCCTGCCGGAGGCGTTCGTCGGCCGTCACCCTTTTCCGGGCCCCGGTCTCGCCGTCCGCTGCCCGGGCGCCGTCACCCGCGAGAAGCTCGACATCCTGCGCCAAGCCGACGCAGTCTACCTCGACGAGATCCGAAAGGCCGGGCTCTACGACAAGATCTGGCAGGCTTTCGCGGTGCTTCTCCCGGTGCGCACTGTCGGCGTCATGGGCGACGGACGCACCTACGACCATGTCGTCGCGCTCCGCGCAGTGACCTCGGTCGACGGCATGACGGCGGACTTCTATCCGTTCGACATACCCTTCCTCGGCCGCGCCGCAACCCGCATCATCAACGAGGTCAAGGGCGTCAACCGCGTCGTCTACGACGTGACCTCGAAGCCTCCGGGCACGATCGAGTGGGAATGATTCTAGCCCATCCGAGCGTATCCTACGGTATTCCAATCTTTCCCACCAACTTGCTGAAATAGATAAGAAATTTTCCGATATTATTCGCGGACTATCCGATATTATTCGCGGACTATCGGTCCGCAGAGATTGCGGGTCCCGTCGCGGAAGTGGTTGGAATTGGGTTGGCGTAGTCTCCGGGTGTTCAACCCAAATGATTCCGGCGTTGGCGCGCTGGAACGGAGACCACGCCATGACGAGTGATACCACGAAGGAGGCGGCTGTCGCCGCCGAGGGTTTGCTTTTCGATGATTGGTTCGACGCGATCGAGGACGGGGTCCGAGCTCGGGTGCGCGGCTTCATCGAGACGATGCTGGAAGAGGAACTGAGCGAGGCGTTGTCGCGTCCGCGCTACGGCCGGCGCAAGCCAGGTGAGGACGAGGCGGCGCCATCGGTTGTCGGCGTGCGCCACGGGCATCGCGAGCGGACGCTGACGGGCACGTTTGGCAAGACGCGGATCGTCGTGCCGCGCGCTCGGTTGACCGGCGAGGACGGCAAGACGCGCGAATGGCGGAGCGGTTCGCTGCGCGCTTACCAGCGCCGCACCCGGGCCGCCGACGCCTTGATCGCCGGGGCTTATCTCGCAGGGACCAACACCCGCCGCGTGCGCCGCGCGTTGAACGCGGTGTTTGCCGGGCCGGTCGGCAAGGACGTGGTCAGCCGCGTCTGGCGCAAGACGAAGGGCGACTGGGACGCCTGGAATGCGCGCTCGCTCGCCGAACAGCCGATCGTGCGGCTGATCCTCGACGGCACAGTCGCGCGTGTCCGGCTCGACAGAAGGGCGACCTCGATCTCGTTGCTGGTCGCGCTCGGCGTGCGCGCCGACGGCCAGAAGATGCTGCTCGCGATCAAGAGCATGGGCGGGGAAGGCGAGGCGGCCTGGCGTGCGCTGCTCGACGATCTGGTCCGGCGTGGATTGCGAACGCCGGAGCTGGTCGTCGTCGACGGCGCGCCGGGCCTCGAAAAGGCGCTGGCGGCGCTGTGGCCCGACATGGCTGTCCAGCGCTGCACCGTGCACAAGCATCGCAATCTCCTCGCCCATGCGCCCGAGCGCCTACACGAGGAAATCTCGAACGACTACCGCGACATGATCTACGCCGCGACGCGCGGCGAGGTCGAGACCCGGCGCAAGGCGTTCATCCGCAAGTGGCGCCTCAAATGCCGCGCCATCGCCGACAGCCTGGAGGAAGCGGGCGACAAGCTGTTCACATTCACGCGGTTCCCGCCGAGCCAATGGAAGTCGATCCGAACCTCGAACGCGATCGAGCGATTGCACGAAGAATTCAAGCGCCGGATAAAGACCCAGACTGTCCTGCCCTGCGCCGAAACCGCCGCCATGCTGTTCTGGGCGCTCCTCGCCTCGGGTCAGATCACCATGCGCAAGGTCGACGGATGGCACACCCTCGCCGAGAAACCAGACGATCAGATCATTGACCTCGCCGCATGATCGGTTAGCCTCATGTCGCCCGAAGACGCGCCATCCAATTCCAACACAAGTCGCGACGGGACCTC
>CAVXVZ010000005.1:0-1074847 GCA_963765375.1 uncultured Alphaproteobacteria bacterium
TCGAGATTGTCGATCGCAAGGATGAGCCGTTCCGGCGCAGGGGCCGCCGGGTTCGGGTTTCCGATCCTGGCGCCAAGCGCGGCGAGAAACGCGCGCGCGGCCGCGGCCGGCGCGTGACCCGATTCGAGAAACTCCGGCCCCGGGGCGCGGACGGACGCCTTGCCCCCGGCGCGCTGGGTGGCCGCTTCGGCCCGCTTCGCCGCCCCTTCCGCCTCCGCGGTCAGCGCGGCGACGCGCTGATTGAGCCGCGTCGCGCGTTGATCGAGGTCGCGGCGCCGTTCGCGGGCCTCGAGGTTGAGCAGCCGCGCGCCGCGCAAGATGAGGTTCGAGAATCCGAACGCGCGCCACAGGTTGAGCGCGATCGCCAACGCGCCGAGGACATACAGAACCTGCGACGCCCGGTCGAACCATTCGCCGTGGGTCGCGATCCAGTCGGCGACCGTGCTGAACGTCTCGCCCAGGCGCTCGATCGCGGCGAGCGCCGCCGCTCCGTGCAATAAGCCCAAGCCGAAGGCGAGGGCGAAGGCGACGATCGCCCAGATGAGCAGCCGGGCCTGACTGCCGTAGGCCCATATCGCGCGGAGCACGACTCCCATGCGCGCGCCCGCGCCGAGGGTCGACATGTCCCGCGCCAGATGGCGGTAGCTTGCGTCGGCGTCCGATCCGGCGAGGCCGAACCGGCGCAGCCGCGCCTCGATCGTGCCGCGACGCGCGCGGGCGAAAACGTCGATGCGCGAGCCAGGGGTCTCGAACAGCAGAGTGTCGGCGAGCCGGGCGCGCTTGGCCTCGACGTCGTCACGCTGCGAGCGCTCGGTCTCCAGCTTCCTGATCACCTCGTCGTGACGATCGGACGCCGCTCTCGCGGCGCGATACGGATCGCCGCCGGCATGGCCGGTCTCGTCGAGCAGGGCCGAATAATCGACGCCGCCGGGCTCGCGATCGAGCGCGGCGTAGGCGGCGCTGGCGATCGCCACCGGCGCCTCGAGGCCGCTCCCGGCATCCACATGCGCCACGACCGCCCGCGGCAGCGCCCCGCCGCCCGAAGCCGCCGCCGAAGCGCTGAGCTCAACGATCGCCTGCGCCAGGCGCCTTAGCGCGAAGGTCTTGCCCGCGCCCGACGCCCCGGCTACCGCGGCCAAAAACGGAGTCTGGACCTGCGGAGTCACGCAAAGCTGGGCCAGCGGCTGCACCGCCTCCGCGGCGCCCAGGACGTCGGCTCCGTCGACCGAATCGCCGAGGAAGATCGGGTCGGTCCGGACCGAAACGGGCGGCGGCGTGATCGAAACGGGCGGCGCCGCCGATTGTGCGGGAGCCCGGGCGGGCAGCGGGATAGACGGCTTGTCGCTCGCCCCGATGCCGCCGAGCAGGCGAATCTTCGAATTCACGCTGGGCTCGGACAATCGATCCTCCTCGGCGCGCGCTCACGGGATCCCGCCCGAAGCGCCGTGATTTCAGTGCGCGGCCCTAACGAACGCAAGGTTACCCCCAAGTCAAGCCACAACGTGGCGCGGGTCGGGGATCGCGCCCATGCGACGCGGACCGGCGCCATTCGCCGGCGGCGGTCGAGCGCAGAAAAAACGCCAGGCGGACCAACTTTACGCGGTTTCATTACGCGCTTTTAACCGGCGACGGCCAAGGATCGTCCCGGCGAGGGCCGCCGGCGTCAGCGCCGCGACCGACACGTTTACGATCCCGAACCCGTGGAGTTCTGCCAAAGCAGCCCGCAGGCGTTGACCTTCACCGAAACGATAGAGAAGCCGGCTCAAGACACTTGCTCGCTGTACGCCGCCAGCGGGCGCCCGGTCGCGCAAGCCTCCTCGCGACCGGGATCGGCGCCCTCCGGCGGTCTCCCCAGAGATCATGCCGAGCGGCGCTCAAGGGCCGCGCCTCGTGCCCCTGCGAGGCGCGGCCTCAACCTTGAGGCCGCCTGCCGCGCGGGAGCGCCGCAGCCTATCCCGAACCGGCGAAATGCGATTAAGTCGCCGCGAACCTGGTCGGTTCGATGGAGACTTGAGCCCTTGCATGCATTCGCTTCGCCGACGCCCGACACGACGCCGGTCTGGTTGGTCGACGCCGACAATTGGGATCGGGTCAAAACGTCGATCGGCGCCGCCGCGACCGCGTTCGCCGAGCGCTGCGGGTTCAAGCCGAAGGCCGGACGAGTCCAGCTTCTCCCCGGCGAGGGCGGGGCGCTTGCCGGCGTGCTGTTCGGCGTCGACGGGGAGCGCGCGCCCACACGCGATCCGTTTGCCGCCGGCAAGCTCGCGACGTCGCTGCCCGAGGGCGTCTACCGGTTCGCCAACCCGCCTCATGACGCCGATCTCGCCGCGCTCGGCTTCCTGCTCGCGCTCTACGCCTATGACCGGTTCAAGGCCAATTCGGCGCCGAAGCCCCGGCTCGTCGCCCCCGACGGCGTCGACAAGGATCGGCTCGAGCGGATCGCGGCGGCGGTCGGCTTTGGACGCGACCTCGTCAACGCGCCCGCCAATGCGCTGGGGCCCCGGGCGCTCGAGCAGGAGGCCGTCAAGCTCGCCGAAGAGTTCGACGCCAGCGTCAGCATGGTCCGCGGCGAGGAGCTTCTCGCCGCCAATTTTCCGCTCATCCACGCGGTCGGCCGCGCCGCCGCTGAAGAGCCGCGGATCGTCGACTTTTCCTGGGGGCGGGAGGACGCGCCGAAAGTCGCGATCATCGGCAAGGGCGTCACCTTCGACACCGGCGGCCTCGACATCAAGCCGGCGTCCGGCATGGAATTGATGAAAAAGGACATGGGCGGGGCGGCGACGGCGCTGACCCTGGCGCAGCTGGTGATGCAGGAAGGGCTCGATCTTCGGTTGAGAGTGGTGATCCCGATCGTCGAGAACGCGATCTCGGCCCCGGCGATGCGGCCGGGCGACGTGCTCATCAGCCGCAAGGGGCTCTCGGTCGAGGTCGGCAACACCGACGCCGAGGGGCGGCTCATCCTCGCCGACGCGCTTGCGCTCGCCGACGAGGACGCGCCCGAGCTGATGCTCGATTTCGCGACCCTGACTGGCGCGGCGCGGGTCGCCCTCGGCCCCGACCTGCCGCCCTTCTACACCGACGACGAGGCGCTCGCCGGCTCGATCGCGGCTCATGCGACGCGCGTCCGGGATCCCGTTTGGCGGATGCCGCTCTGGCCCCCCTATGATGCGATGATCGAGGGAACAGTCGGCGACATCTCGAATTCGGGCTCGGGCGGCGGCATGGCCGGCTCGATCACCGCGGCGCTGTTCCTTCGCCGGTTCGTCGACCAGGCGAAGGCGTGGGCGCATTTCGACGTCTACGCCTGGAACCCGAAGCCGCGCGCCCACGGGCCCGCCGGCGGCGAGATCCAGGCGGCGCGGGGGCTGTTCGAGCTTTTGAGCGAGCGCTATCCGCGGCGGTGAGCGGACGCCTCACCCCACGAGCCACGGCAGCAGCACCGGGATCACGGCCGGCGTCACCACGGCGTTGAGGCCCATCGCAAGCCCCGCGAACACGCCGGCGACCGGATCGACCGCGAAGGCGCGCGCCGTGCCGATGCCGTGCGAGGCGAGGCCGACGGCGAAGCCGCGCGCGGCGTAGTCGGTCACCTGAAGCGCATTCATCAGCGGCGTGACGATGACCGCGCCGAGGATGCCGGTGGCGATGACGAGGACGCCGGTCAGCGGCGCCGCGCCGCCGAGCCCCTCGGTGACCGCCATCGCCACGCCGGCGGTGATCGACTTCGGCGCGAGCGCGATCAGGACCGGGCGGGGCGCGCCGAGCCCTTTGGCGACCAGCACAGCCGACATGATGGCGACGACGGCGCCGACGAGGAGCGACGCCGCGAGCGGGCAGAAATTCCGCCTGACGAGCGCAAGGTTGGCATAGATCGGCACGCCGAGCGCGACCGTCGCCGGCCCGAGCAGGAAATGAACGAACTGGGCGCCATTGAAATAGGTCTGGTAATCCGTCCCGGCGAGCTTGAGCAGGCCGCCGAGAAGCGCAATCGCGATCGCGACCGGATTGACCAGCGGGTGGCGATGCGCCGCCCTGGCGAGAGCGTCGGCGACGAGGAAGGCCGCGAGCGTCGCCGTCAGCCAGAAGAGCGGCGTCGTCTGGAGATAGACCCAGAGGCGGAACGGCGTCATGTCCCGCCCTGCGCTCCGACGAGGCGCTTGACGACGAGAAAGACGCCGACGGTCGCGATCAGCGTGACCACGGTCGAGACGACGAGCGCGGCAGCCAGCGCCAGGCCCTGGTCGCGCAGGAGCCCGAGATATTGGACCACGCCGACGCCCGCCGGCACGAACAGGAGCGGCAGGGCGGCGAGGAGTCCGCGCGCCGCCCGCCCGAGGTCGCTCGCCGCGAGCGCCTCTTCGTCGAACGGCCTCACGCGCCGATAGAACACGAGCGCGACGACGAGCAGCGCAAGCCCGACCACCGGGCCGGGGGCGGGAAGCGCGAGCCCGCGCGCCGCGACTTCGCCGACGAGCTGGAACAGGAGCAGGATGAAGAAGCCGCGGATCATCGCCATGGTTGTCGCCGGAAGCGGGCGGGGCGGTCAACGCGGGCGCAATTGGGCCGACAACGGCCGGCTTTTGTGCTGGTTCAATTCGAGGGTTTCGTTGAAGTCTCACGCGCCAGCGATGATCGACTTCAGGAACGTTACGTGGCGCGCAAAGGCCGCCCGGCCAGCCATGCTCGCCTTGACCGTGGTGCGCGGGCGCCGGGCGACGAACGCCTTGGTCGCCTCGACATAGCCGGCGCGCGCCAGATGATCGAGATGGGCGCCGAGGTTGCCGTCGGTCGCCCCGGTCAGGCCCTTGAGGCGGGTGAAGTCGAGGCCGTCCTCGCTCGGATCAAGCGCGGTCAGCGCCGCCATGACGCGGAGCCGAATCGGCTGATGAATGGCGTCGTCCGGCTCGTCCATCCCTCAGGCCCGCCGCATCCAGAGGCCGCACAGAATAAAGCCGCCGCCGGTGATGACCGCCATGCACAGCGGAAAAGCCGCGCCCGACCAGAAATATGCGGCGAGGATCAGGGCGGTGAGACCAATGCCGATCGCGGCGAACGCGGCGCCGAACCAAAGCCCGGCGACCGCGTAGCCGAACAGGAACAAAGTCGGCCAGAACGCCGCCTCCTGGCGTGGGGTGAAATCCCCGATCAGGTCGGCCCAGATCCAGCCGAACGCATAGAACAGCAGGAACGCGGCGAGCGTCCTGAGCGGCAGGCGCGCGCCGGGGCCGGCGCTCATGCTCAGAATCACGATCGTGCCGGCGACGCCGATCGCGTCGATGAGGAACCACCGCGAGCCGAACCATGCGGGCGCGATTGCAATCAGCGCATCGCGCAGGATGTTGACTCCGCCCCACAGCATGATGATGAGCGCCGCGCTGCGGTAGATGCGCGATTGCTTGACCTTGGCGACGACGCTCTCGACGTCGGCGAGCATCCTGGCTGCTTCATCGGAGCCGATGGTCATGGAGGGCTCGCGGGCAGACCGCCGGCGCTGCGAGCCGGCTCGTCGGGCTTGGGCAGGAGGCCGAGGCGACGGCAGAGAAAGAAGAGGCGCCGGCCCTGGGTCGCGCTGACCGCGATCATCAGGCCGAGACTGACGCCGCCGGCCACGGATCTCAGCGCCATCGCCTCCAGCATCGGCAGCGTCCAGGCCATCCAGAGATAGGCGATGGCCTTGAGAAAGAAATACGCCGCCCAGACGAGCGTGAACAAGCGGAAGAAAGCCCGCACTTCTTCGGTGGCGACAAAAGTCTCGCCCCGCTGCTCGGCGACCTCCTGGATGATCGGCTTCTCCCCCAGCGCGCCGGCGACAAAAGCGAGACCGGTCGCCGCATTGGTGATCACCGCTTCGTATTTGAGCATGAACGGCGAGGTCGAAGCGAGATCGATAAGGCCGAAGACGAGGGTGAGAGCGCTGGTCAGGAGATAGAGCCGGGTGAAGGTGAGGCGCTTCAGCCGGCGCCAGGCGGCGTCCGCGGCAATGAACAGGATCGAGCCGAGGATCGCCGGCTTCACCCCGAGCGTCGAGGCGAGCGTCCAGAAAACGAGGAGCGGTCCGAATTCGGCCAGCACGAAGCGGGCGACCGCCAAGAGCCGGGACATACAGGCGCTCCTTGCTCAGGCGCCCGGTTCGGACATCGCCGCGAGGATCGCCTTGATCGCCTCGGGGCGATAGACAACACCCATGTGGTCGACGCCGGGCAAGATCGTCAGGGCGACCCCGAGCGGCGGCAGCGCGCGGCGATAGGCGTCGGCGTCCATCAATTCATCATCCGCGCCGGCGATGACCGCAATGCGGCCTTGGGCGCTGAGGAAGGCGCCCGTCCAGTCGCGCGGCGCGGTATAGTTCCCAAGCAGGCGGAAGGAATATCGGCTGGTCACGCCCATTTTCGCCTCCGGCGCGTTGGCGAAGGCGATCGCCGGCAGCGACTGCGGCCAGTCGATCCCGATCCGTTCGAGCATCAGCGTCGCGACGATGCGCGGCATGTCGGGCGAAGCCCACCGGCCAGGCCCCTCCGCCGGCCGGTTGGTCGGCGCGCGATAGCCGAGATAGGGGGCGAGCAGCACGAAGCGATCGAACGTATCGCCGAGCGGGCTGCCGGCGATCCGAAGCGCGAACCCGCCGCCCGCCGAATGGCCGATGAGCGAGAACCGGGCGGCCGGACTGGCTTTTCGCAGTTCGGCGACGAGATCGGCGAGGTCGTCGTCGAGTTGCCCGGGATAGGCGATGTCGCCGCGCGTTCCCGAGGCGCCGTGGCCGCGGATGTCGAGCGCAACCGCAGTCACGCCGGCTTTGGCGAGCGCCTGGGCCACCTGGTGCATCTCGATCGAGCTGGCCGAGGAGCCGTGAGCCAGAATGGCGATCCGGTCGCGCGCGCCGCCGATCGCCGGATATAGCCGATAGGCGAGCCAGGTTCCGTCGCGGGCCTGGAAGCGGCTGAGATCGGGCGCGCCGGATTCGTCGATCTGCGTCGCGCCTTGGTGAATCGAGACGAGCGTCGGCGGCGGCCGCACCGGCGAAGCCAGCATGAGGACGAGGGCGATCGCGGCCGCGCCAACCAGGGCCAGGAGCCCAAGGACGACGCGGGGAAGGATAAGCATCGACATCGCGAGTCTCCGATCCAGAGTACTCTCTCATACAGAGTTACCTGATTTGGTCAAGTCAGAGCGAAAGGCGGCGAACCGGCTTGTTCGCAGCGTCCTGCCGGGCGATACCGCGCCATCGCGGGCGAGGGGATTTGCGAATGGCGTTGACCAAACACGGTAGGCTGACAGTCGCCGGCCTGCGCGCTGTCAAGGGCAAACGGCAGCTGACGATGCTGTTTGTCGAAACGCCCGAGGAAGCGGCGGCGGCCTCTGCAGCCGGAATCGACATTCTCTCGATCGTTGAACCCTTATGGTCGCCCGCCATGCGCGAGGCGGCCGGCGACTGCTTCGTGCAGGTCGGCCTCATCTACGGCCAGCATTGCACCTACGAGGACTATCTGCGCGCCGCGCACAAAAATCTGATGATCGGCGGCGACGCATTCTACTGCGCCGGCAGCCTCGATACGATCGCCAGGCTCGCGGCCGAGGGCATTCCTGTCGTCGGCCATGTCGGGCTTATCCCCGCGCGGGCCACCTGGACCGGCGGATTTAAGGCGGTGGGCAAGACTGCGGCGGAAGCGATGCGGGTCTATCGGCACGTCAAAGAGCTCGAGGCCGCCGGCGCGGTGGCGGCGGAGATCGAGGTCGTGCCCGCGCGCGTCGCGGCCGAGATCTCGAAACGCACGTCGCTCTTTCTCATGTCGATGGGCGCGGGCTCAGGCTGCGACGCGCAATATCTGTTCGCCGAGGACGTGCTCGGCTATTCGCGCGGGCATCAGCCGCGTCACGCAAAGGTCTACCGCGACTTTCGCGCCGAATATGAGCGGCTGCAGCGCGAGCGCGTCGCCGCCTTCAAGGAGTTCCGCGCCGATGTCGAAAACCGCGCCTATCCGGAGGACAAGCACCTCGTGCCGATCGCCGACGCCGAGTTCGAGACGTTCGTGAAGGGGTTGGGGAAATAGGGGAAAATCCTGGCGCTGACGATGGACGCAGGGCGAAGGCTCCGACAGGAGCCGACGCGGGTGGAACGCGCCGTCTGACGCGCTCGCCGCCGGTCAAGGCGCGGCAATTGTCAATCTGCGAGGCCGATGACGACCGATAGCAGGTGATTGAGGGCGATCAGGGCGGTTTCGTCAATTCTGCCGATCGCCGCGCCGCATTTCTCACGTGGCATGGCGACAATTTTGTCGACCATCACTTGTGAGGGCGCTTTCAGACCGTTCGCGGCGCTCGGCTCAATTGGCAGCCGGTACAATGGCGCGTCGGCGAGCGCGCTCGTCAGCAGGGCGACGAGGACGCTGTCGGTTGCCCTGAGCCAATCGGATTGAATGACGACAGCCGGACGGGGTTTGCCGCAATCCCGTGACGCGGAGACGATGACGAGATCGCCGCGCCTCACGGTTCAGGCCAAGTGAACGCCGCCTCGATGAAGTCGAGCGCTTCCTGTTCTTCGGCGCGTCCGCGCAAGAGGTTCGCCTGGCGCCCCGCCTCCTTGGCGAACTCTGGCCTTTTGGGATCGGGCACCCAGATCCGCAGGAGCCTCATGCCCTTGCTTTCCTGGCTGCGACGGTAGCGCTGAAACTTGGTCAGTCCATCCGGCTGTGCTCGCTTTATGCGTGGCATGACAGCTCCTGTTGGTTGCGCACTACTAGCATCATCAGTTGCGCGCTACCAGGGAGAACTGAAGCAAATCGCAAAGCAAAAAAGCGCGCCGCAAACTTGGCAATCGCGGGAAACGCGGCTGGAATCGCGGGCGCTCCGTTCTAACTCGCCCCCCAATCCAGCACGATCTTGCCGCTCTCGCCGCGGCGCATGATCTCGAAGCCCTTAAGGAACTCGCTCGCCGGCAGGCGGTGGGTGATCACCTTGCGCACGTCGAGGCCGCTTTCCAGCATCGCGATCATCTTGTGCCAGGTCTCGAACATCTCCCGCCCGTAGATGCCCTTGATGGTGAGCTGCTTGAAGATGACCTTGTTCCAGTCGACCAGCGCGGGCTTCGCCGGCAGGCCGAGCAGGGCGACCCGGCCGCCGACGATGATGGCCTCGAACAATTGATCGAACGCCGCCGGCGCGCCGCTCATCTCGAGCGCGACGTCGAAGCCTTCGGTCATCTTGAGCCGGCCCATCGTCGCCTTGAGGTCGGACTTCGAGAC
Organism: uncultured Alphaproteobacteria bacterium; assembly: GCA_963765375.1. Lineage (GTDB taxonomy): Bacteria > Pseudomonadota > Alphaproteobacteria > Rhizobiales > Beijerinckiaceae > Roseiarcus. The sequence goes on from CAVXVZ010000005.1 coordinate 9,240, forward strand.
ATCGACCGCGACGACGTCGGCGACCTCCTCGGCGAGCTTGAGCCTGCGCGGATTGATGTCGGTGATCACGACATGCCGGGCGCCAACGTGGCGCGCGACCGCCCCGGCCATGATGCCGATCGGGCCTGCCCCGGTGATCAGCACGTCCTCGCCCACAAGGTCGAAGGCGAGCGCGGTGTGGACCGCGTTGCCGAGCGGATCGAGGATCGCGCCGAGCTCATCGTCGACGTCGTCGGGCAGGGGCACGATGTTGAACGCCGGCACCCGCACATATTCGGCGAAGGCGCCGGGGATGTTGACGCCGATGCCGCGCGTCTCGGGATCGAGATGATAGCGTCCGCCGCGCGCCGCCCTGCTCCTCATCCCGATCACATGGCCCTCGCCCGAGACGCGCTGGCCGACCTTGAGGCGGCGCACATTGGCCCCGAGCGCGGCGATCTCGCCCGAATATTCATGGCCCACGATCATCGGCGTCGGGATCGTCTTCCGCGCCCACTCGTCCCAGTTGAAGATGTGGACGTCGGTGCCGCAGATGCCGGTCTTGTGGACCTTGACCAGCACATCGTCGGGGCCGATCTCGGGGACCGGCTGCTGTTCGAGCCACAGGCCCGGCTCCGGCTTTTCCTTGACGAGGGCTTTCATTCGCGTTGGCTCCAGTGTCGACAGTCGTTCACGGAGAAGTCGCAAGACTATACGAAGCTATCGCCATTCCAACCCGGCCCCTGGCCCGGTTCCAGCGCGCCAACATGCCTTACCGCGCCGGAGCGAGAGTGGCGACGGGATCGGCGGCAAGGTGTAGAGTCGATCCGTGCTCCGAAGCCCAAGCGGAAGCCGCCGTCCCGATATCGACGCACGGCTGGCAGGCTTCTCGATAAGGCGCGCCCCTCGGCTGCCGGAGCGACGAATGGAGGTCGCGCATGACCGTGCTTCGCAGCATCGATCGCCTGTTCACGCCTTCCCCGGTCGGACCGGGGTTCGCCGGGCCGCGCCATAAAGCGAGGCTCGTGATTCCTCCGGGCGATTTCGCTGCGACGAATCCGTTCTTCCTGATGGCCGATGACCGGACGGAGGTTGGCGGAGACTTCGGCGAGGCGCATCCTCACGCCGGCCTCGAGACGGTCACCTTCATGCTGAGCGGCAGCTTCGAGGACCTGGAAGGCAGGCTCGATCCGGGCGACGTCGAGTGGATGACGTCCGGGCGGGGCATCGTCCACGGCCAGGACACCGTCACCTCGAACGGCATGCGGCTCTTCCAGCTCTGGATCGTCCTGCCCGAGGATCAGCGCCGATCCGCGCCGCGCGTGCAGCGCTTGCGCGGGCGCGCCGCGCCCGTGCGAAAGGAGCCCGGGGCGGAAGCCAGAGTCTACAGCGGCAAATCGGGGGACGTCGTCGCCCGGACGGCGAACGCCGCGCCGGTGACGCTGATCGACCTTGGGCTTCAGCCGAACGCGGGCTTCGAACAGGACCTCCCCGCTTCGTACAATGGGTTCATCATCGTCATCGAGGGCGCAGTCGTCGCAGGCGACCCCGGGACGATGGTCGCGAAGGATCAGGTCGGCTGGCTCGACCGGCCGGCGGGCGCGGGCGCGAGCCTTCTTCGCTTGCGCGCAGGCGAGGGGCCCGCGCGCGTCCTGATCTACGCCGGCGAGCCGCAGGAGATGAGGCTCGCGGCCAGAGGCCCTTTCATCGCCGGGTCGGACGCGGAGCTGGCGGATCTGTTCGCGGCCTACCGCCGCGGCGAGTTCCCCTATGCGAGCAGCCTCAGGCAGGAGGTCGGTTGAGCGCTCCTCGGCCCACAGTCTCCGTCCGATGGAGAAAACGAGCGACAATCATTTGCGATAATCAGAAATCCATGCTATGGTGCGTGTCTCGTCGGAATCTGGCGATCGCCCGCGCCCGCAAGGAGGCCCCGGGGTTCCTGGTGCACTTGCTGGGATGGTCGAGCAGAGGCAAGGAGGATTGGGAGATTCGCAAAATCTGAACTTAAGTCATTGAAATATGTTTGAAACCGCATTCGGGATTCCTTCCGCCAGATTTTGCTTTTCTTCCGCTCCGGCTTTGATTCCCTTCCGCTTTTTCCTTTGATTTCCTTCCATCCGCTTTGTTTTCCTGCGCCGGGAATTGGCCGCGCCCGGCCGCGGGGCGAGATTGCGCCGCGGCGGAATGGTCAACTACCGCGCCCGTTCCCAGCCGCCCTCGTCGCTCTCGCGCCAATAGCTGATCGCGCGGCCTTCGTCCTTGAGCCGCCGCCATTCGGCCCGCGCGAGCGCGAGCGACGCCTCGTCGCGGCCGTCGAACAGGAGCAGAGCGAGATCGAACCCCGCGTCGCCCTCAGCGGCCTCGGCGCCGGAGAGCCTGACCAGCATCGTCGCGGCGTTGGGATTGTCGGCCTCGCTGGTCAGGAAGATGGGCTGCGTCGCCGGATCTCCGTCTCCCGCCCCGCCATGCGGCAGGAAGCTTGCGTCGTCATAGGTCCACAATCGCTCGTTGAGCGCCGCGGCCATCTCCTCGGACGAGGCCCGCACGACGACCCGCCGGCCCTCGTCCAGGGCCCGCTCGAGAATGCGTGGGAGCGCCTCGTCGACGCGGCGACGCTCGAGATGATGGAAGCGGACCTCGCTCACTCGCCCGCCGGGCCGACGATGACGAAGGTGCGATCCGAGCCGGTCGCCATCAGCCCGAGGCTGACGCCTCCCGGTTCGTGCTCCTCGGTCTTGCCTGCGACGTAGACGTCGCCGCGCTCGCGCGAGGCGGCGAGATATTCGCGCGCGTCCTGGGTCATGGCGCGCAGGACGTTGCGGCTCTTGCCCGCGTCCCAGCCCAGCGCCGCCTTGAGCGCCGCGGTCTGAAAGCGCTCGAAATTCGTGTTCGTTCGGGCGTTCGCCGGCTCGCTGATGCGCGCCTCGAAGCGGAGGAGTTCGTCGCCGCGGCAGCTCAGGGTCGCGTCGACGTCGACCTTTGTCGTCACGTCGAACACGTTCGAGTCGGAGCGGGTCCGCGAGACGACGATCGCGCGTCCGAACTCGACCTGCATGTCGCTCGCCTCGGTGCGCAGGGCGGCGGAAAACGCGTCGCATCCGGTGATCGCCCACGCACGCTCGCCGGTCCCGCTCCAGGCGGCGGCAAGCGCGAAGATCGTGGATCGAAACCGCATCTTGGCGCCCTCCGCGCCGATTCTCGGATCAAATGGTCAACGAGAGCCTAATCTTCGTAGGAGTCGGCCATCAGACGATTGAGAAGCCGCACTCCCCACCCTGAGCCCCAGGACTGGTTGATGTCCGAAGGCGGCGAAGCCATCGCCGTGCCGGCGACGTCAATATGCGCCCATGGCGTCTCCTTGACGAATCGCTGCAGGAATTGCGCGGCGGTGATCGAGCCGCCGCTGCGGCCGCCGGTGTTCTTCATGTCGGCGAATTTCGAATCGATGAGCTTGTCGTAAGCCGCGCCGAGCGGCAAACGCCAAACCTTTTCGCCCGACGCCTCGCCGGCCGCGACGAGGCGCTGGGCCAGCTCGTCGTTATTGGCGAAAAGCCCGGCCATTTCATGCCCGAGCGCGACCATGATGGCGCCGGTCAGCGTGGCGAGGTCGATGATCGCCCGCGGGGAATATGTCTCTTGCGCGTACCAGAGCGCGTCGGCCAGCACCAGCCGCCCCTCGGCGTCTGTATTGACGATCTCGATCGTCTGCCCGGACATCGAGGTGATGATGTCGCCGGGGCGGATCGCGTCGCCGTCGGGCATGTTCTCGACCAGGCCGACGACGCCGACCACATTGACTTTCGCCCTGCGCGCGGCGAGGGCGTGCAGGAGTCCGACGACGCAAGCCGCGCCGCCCATGTCGCCTTTCATGTCCTCCATGCCGGCGGAGGGCTTGATGGAGATGCCGCCGGAATCGAAACAGACCCCCTTGCCCACGACAGCGATCGGTTTGGTCCGTTTCGATCGCGCCCCGCTCCACCGCATGGCGACGAGACGGCTCTCGCGCGCCGACCCCCGGCCTACCGCCAGGAGAGCGTTCATCCCCAGCTTGCCCATCGCCTTCTCGTCGAGCGTTTCCACCTCGACGCCCAACTTTTCTAATGACTTGACCCGATCGGCGAACTCGACCGGAAAGAGCACGTTCGGCGGCTCGTTGACCAGATTGCGCGCCATTTCCACGCCTTCGGCGACGGCGAAGCGGTCCTGGGCGGCGGCGCGCGCGGCGACCGCGTGGCTCGAACCGATCACAAAGTCGGGCGTTTCGGCGCTATCGTCGTCCGCGTCCTTTTTGCGCGTCTTGTATTTGTCAAACCGGTAGCCGCGCAGCCGAAGGCCAAGAGCGAAATCGGCGGCCGCCGAGCCGTCCCAAGTTCCGGCCGGGGCCTCAAACGCAACTTCGACCCGCTTCGCGCCGGTCAGCTTGCCGAAAGTGAAGCCGCCGAGCGTGATAAAGTCGACCGGCGCGTTGTCCTTGCCCGGGGCGACGCCGACAACGACGAGTCGCGAAGCGTCGAGACCCGCAGGCGCAAGGATGTCGAGCGCGGTGCGCTGGGCGCCGCGAAAGTTGGACGCTCTGGCCGCGGCGCGGATCAACGGTTCGAGATCGCCGAACTGGGCCGTCACCATCGGGGCGGCTTTCATGTCGGCCCCGACGAACACGACGAGCGCGCTGCCTTTGGGCGCGGACAGAGACCCGAAGGCGACCTTGACGACACCGCTCATGACAAACGTGCTTCCCTGGTCCGGATTTCATGGCTTGGGCCAGCCGGCGTGGCGAGGCCGGCGGCGGCGCCGACATATCAGGGGGTTTGCGGGCCTCGTCAATAAGCTGCCGCGATTGGTTGGCACATTTCAGCCGGGTTAGGGTCTCACGCCGAGCGAGAGGAGCAAATCGCCTTGCCAGGACGGAACGCACCAGTTAGGCGCTGCCGGCGGGCGCGCCCGCGCTGACGCGCGATCGTTCCGCCACGGGACCATGCGACCGCAATGATTCGAATCGAACGCTATCTATTCAGGACGGCGGCCACGGCGTGCGTCTCGGGGCTCGTGGTCCTGACCGGCGTGGTCTGGGTCACCCAAGCGCTGCGGCAGATCGACCTGATCACCAGCAAAGGTCAGACCATTCTGATCTTCCTTATGATGACGGGACTGGCGCTCCCCTCGCTGGTGGCCATTATCGCGCCGGTGGCGCTGTTTGCCGGCATCCTTTACACCCTCAACAAGCTCAACGGCGACAGTGAACTCGTCGTCATGGCGGCTTCGGGCGTGTCGCCCCTGCGGCTATTGCGACCGATGGCGCTGCTGTCGGGACTGGTGTTTGCGGTCGTGGCGGCGCTCTATATCCAAGTCCTGCCGTGGAGTTTTGGCGCAATCGAAACTCTAACGACATTCGTGCACGCCGACTTCATCGCCAACTTTGCCCGTCCAGGCGCTTTTTCCCAACTTGAGAACGGGTTCGTGTTTCATTTTCGCGACCGCACGCCTGACGGGGCGCTCCATGGAGTGTTCATGCAGGATATGCGGGATCCGTCCAAAGTCACGACCTATATTGCGGAGGTGGGAAAAACGGTCGATCGCGGTGGGACGAGTTACCTCCAGTTGTCGAAAGGCGTCCTTTTGCGGCCGCAATCGGCTGGCGATTCGGCGATGGTGACGTTCGACGACTATACGATTGACCTATCGCAATTCATTCACGCCGTGGGCGCGATCAAGAGGCCGCGTGAACGTTCGACGGCGCAATTGATGGCCCCTGATGCGCACGACCGCGCCGATCCGGCGCTTCTTGGCCACATCCGTAGCGAACTGCTCGACCGCCTCGCGAGCCCGCTCTATGCTTTCGCCGGCGGTCTCATCGCTTTCGCGGCGCTCGGAGAGGCGCGCACGACGCGGCAGGGGCGCGGGGTTGCGATTGCCGGAGCGGTTCTCTCGTTTTTTGGCCTTCGTATGCTTGGGATAGCGGCGACCACGCTCTCCGTCGGCGACCCATCCGCCGCAATGTTCGTCTGGTCGGTCCCGCTTGCTGCATCCGTGGCGGCGCTGGCGCTGATATTGCGGCGATTGGTTGCGATTCGCCCGCCGGCCTTCAGGAGCCCGGCGTGATCGGCCGAACGCTCTCGCTCTATCTCGCCGCACGCTTCGCGCGCACGGTCATTGCGGCGTTCATGGTGGTCTTCGTCCTCATCTATTCCGTGGATCTGGTCGAGTTGCTGCGTCGCTCGGGCAACTCTCAGCGCGCGAGCGGTATTCTCATGGCAGGCCTGTCGTTCCTGCGAACGCCGACGATCGCCGAGCAGGCTTTGCCGTTCGCGGTTCTGTTCGGGTCGATGATCGCATTCCTGAACTTGTCACGGAAGATGGAGCTGGTGGTCGCGCGCGCGGCGGGCGTGTCCGTATGGCAAATATTGATTCCACCGCTCCTCGTGATCCTCGCCATCGGAATATTCTCGGTCGCCGCCTATAATCCAGGGTCAACCTGGATGAAGCAAAAGTCGGACGAGATCGAGTCGAGCGTCTTCGGCGGCCCGGCGCTCGGCTCGATCGGCATGTGGATTCGGCAGAAAAGCGTCGACGGTCAGGCCGTCATCCGGGCCGATGCGAGGAGCGGCGACGGCGTTGAGTTCAAAGGGCTCCAGGTTTTCAACTTTGATGACAAGGGCAATTTCGTGGAGCGCTTGCAGGCGGCCTCGGGCGAGTTGCACGATGGCTATTGGACATTGCACAACGCCGTGGTGGTGACCCCGGGTTTCGAGGCGATGCCGGTCTCCACTTACCTTCTCGCCACAAATCTCGACCGAACGGAGGTCGCTCAGGCATTCGTCGCGCCCGAGACTGTGTCGTTTTGGCGCCTGCCCGGGCTTGCCAACCAGACCTCGCGCGCCGGGCTCGATCCGACGGCTTACCAGCTGAAGTATCAGGAACTCCTGGCCCGTCCCCTCACGCTGGCGTCGATGGTGTTGGTCGCCGCATGCTTTTCGTTAAGATTTTTCCGAATGGGCGGGATCGAATATATGGTTTCTGGTGGCATCATAGCGGGGTTCGTGCTTTATGTGGCGACCAAAGTGGTCAGCGATTTGGGCGGAGCGGGCTTCCTCAGCACCTCGGTTGCGGGCTGGGCGCCGGGCATCGTCGGTTGCTTGTTTGGCGTATATGTACTGTTGCAGCGAGAGGATGGTTGATGGGTTTCGCCGTCAGCTTTTCCTTTGAGTCCATTCCCCGCCGGGCGGCGCGCGCGGGACTGCTGGCGCTCGCGGTCGTCTGGCTGGCGGCGTCGGTCCATTTGACCGTCCGCCCGGCGGCTGCTGAAACCCAGCCCGCAACCGCCACGACCCAAGCCAAGCCACAGGACAAGCTCGTCATCGACGCCGACGAGCTCGTCTACGACAAAGACAAGAACACGGTCACGGCCCAGGGCTCGGTTCAGCTTTTCTACCAGGGCCGAGTGCTTCAGGCTGACAAGGTCATCTATGAGCGCGCCAGCAAGCGCGTTTACGCCGAAGGCCATGCAAAGATGACCGACGAGCATGGCAACATCATCTACGGAACCCGGTTCGAGCTCAGCGACGATTTTCGCGACGGGTTCATCGACAGCGTCCAGGTTCTGACAACCGACAAAACGCGCTTCAGCTCGCCGCGCATCGAGCGTTCGAACGGCGACATCACGGTGCTGCAGAATGGCGCCTATACTGCTTGCGAGCCGTGCAAGGACCACCCCGAACGGCCGCCGTTCTGGCAGGTGCGGGCGACCAAGATCATCGAAAACCAACAGACGCACACAATCTATTATGAGAACGCTCAGCTTCTGTTCTGGGGCTTTCCCGTCTTCTGGTTTCCCTATTTTTCGTCGCCCGACGCGACCGTCAATAAGCAGACCGGACTTTTGGCGCCGTCGATCGTCTCGGGCACCGGTCTCGGAACCGGCTTCAGCATGCCGTACTTCATCAACCTGGCGCCGAACTACGACCTGACCCTCATTCCAACCTATCTGTCGAGACAGGGCCTGCTCGGCGAAGTCGACTGGCGTCAGCGGACCGAGAACGGGATCTACAACATCCGCGCGACCGGGATCGACCAGCAGCAGCCGGACGCTTTCTCCGGCTATCCCTACGGCGCGGGCGGCTTTCGCGAGCGCGGATCGATCGAAATCGGCCGGCAATTTCCTTCTCAACGACATGTGGCAGTTCGGCTGGAGCGGCACATGGATGAGCGACAAATTCTTCCTCAACGATTACCGGCTCCAGGGCATCGACTTCGACAATTTCTATTTCCAGGACGTGATCTCGTCAGTCTATCTGCGCGGACAGTCGGCGCAGAGCTTCTTCGACCTCAGCGCCTACCATTTCGAGGGCACCACCGCGAGCGACGACAATCGCACGTTGCCGCTCGCAGCCGCGCCGGTGTTCGACTTCAATCGCGTCATCAACGTGCCCGCCGACCGCACCTACGGGATCGGCGGCGAGCTGACGATCGACACCAACGTCGCCAACATCGACCAGACCAACGCGGCTTTCCAATCGACCGGCCTGCAGACGTTCGACAACGCCTACCACCTCTACAACGTCTGCGAGACGCAGGTCGGCTCCGCTTCCGTGAACAGCTATTTTCCGGGCAAATGCTTGTTGCGCGGCATTGCCGGCGATTACACGCGCGCGACGGGACAGCTCTCCTGGCAACGCTCCTACATCGATCCCATCGGCGAGGTGTGGAAGCCGTTCCTGTTCGGTCGCCTCGACGGCGAGGCGACCGAACTCAACGAAACCGGATCGATCACCTACGCGAGCGCTGTCGGCGTGAGCACCGTCGCCAATTCGAGCCAGGCCGCTTTCTTCTCTGGATCGGACCAGGGCGCTTTCGCGCGCGGAATGGCTGGCGCCGGTCTCGAATACCGCTATCCATTCGTCTCGACTTCGTCGTGGGGCACGCAGACGGTGACGCCGATCGCCCAGTTCATCGCCCGGCCGAGCGAGATCATCCCCAGGATCCAGCCCGACGAGGATTCCCAGAGCCTCGTTTTCGACGAAACGAACCTTTTCGCCTGGAACAAGTTCTCCGGTTACGATCGAGTCGAAGGCGGCACACGGCTGAACTATGGACTGCAGTACACCGCCGACTTTGCGAACGGAGGACACGCGAATTTCGTCGGCGGGGAATCGATCCAGGTCGCCGGGCAGAACTCCTACACCCTCTATGATCCCGCCAACACCGGTCTGGACTCCGGCCTGGACAAAACATTCTCCAACTTCGTCTTCGGCGAGACGCTGCAGCCGACCTCGAACCCGATTACGTTGATGAGCAAGCAGCAGTTCGACAGCTCGACGCTGCAGCTCGCACGCTTCGACGGGATCGCCAGGGCGGAATATGCCGGCGTCAGCGGCAGCGTCGACTACGCGCTCTACGCCGCCCAGCCGGCGCTTGGACTGGAGTACCCCCGCGAGGGCCTCACCGGGAACGTCGGATATAAATTCCAGGATCGCTGGTCGGTCGACGGCTCGCTCGTGCTCGACATGTCGCGCCATTATTACGACACGCTCGGCCAGACGACGCCGATCCTCTACCCCGTCGGCTATTCGCTCGGGGTCGGCTACAAGGACGATTGCACGACCCTGACGATCCGATATTCGTCCAATGTCAGCCAGCCCGCAGTATACAGCGAATTTCCCGGCGGTCCCGTCATCTATAACCCGGCGACCCGCAACCAGACTTTGATGTTCGAGCTCGTGCTGCGCACGCTTGGCGACGTGAAGGCGAACGTCGGCGCCGGCTCATCGCCTAATTTGTGAAGCCGCTTCTCAAGCCATGACCGCCGATAAGGCGCCGCTGGCGATGACGATGGGCGACCCGGCCGGGATCGGCCCGGAGCTGGCGCTCGCCGCGTGGCGCGACCGAACGAGCAGCGCGCCGTTCTTCGTCTTCGCGGCGCCGGGCGTCCTCGCCGCTGCCGCAAGGCGCGCCGGCTTCGCGGCGCCGGTCATAGAGACCGACCCCGCCGGGGCTGCGGCGGCGTTCTCGAAGGGCCTGCCGGTCGTCCCGCTGCAGAGCGCGGTCGAAGACGCGCCCGGCCGCCCGACCGCGGCCAACGCCGCAGCGACAATCGAATCGATCGCCCGCGCGGTCGAAGCGGTCCATGAGGGCGCCGCGCGCGCCGTCGTGACCAACCCGATCGCCAAGGCCGTCCTCTACGACGCGGGGTTCCGGTTCCCCGGCCACACCGAATATCTGGGCGAACTGGCCAAGGCTTGGGGCGGCCCGGCCTTTCCGGTGATGATGATCTGGTCGGAGGCGCTCAAGGTCGTGCCGGTGACCATTCACATCCCGCTCGCCGAAGCGCCCCAGGCGTTGACCGCCGAGCTCATCGTCAAGACCGCGCGGGTGGTCGATCGCGACCTGCGCGCCCGCTTCGGCCTCGAGCGGCCGCGCCTGGCCGTCGCCGGCCTCAACCCGCATGCGGGTGAAGGCGGGGCGCTGGGGCGCGAGGAGATCACGATCATCGCGCCCGCGATCGAGGCGCTGAGGGCCGAGGGCATCGACGCCTTCGGTCCCTTGCCGGCGGACACGATGTTCCATCCCAAAGCGCGGGCGCGCTATGACGCCGCGCTGACCATGTATCACGACCAGGGCCTCATCCCGGCCAAGACGCTGGCCTTCGACGAAGGCGTCAACGTCACTCTCGGCCTGCCGTTCGTGCGCACTTCGCCCGATCACGGCACGGCGTTCGACATCGCCGGGAAGGGCGTGGCCAATCCGGCGAGCCTCATCGCAGCGATCAGGCTCGCGGACCGATTGACGCGATGAGCCTCGCCGCGGACGGACTGCCGCCGCTGCGCGAGGTCGTGGCGGCGCACGGGCTTAAGGCCCGCAAGGCGCTCGGCCAGAACTTCCTGTTCGACCTCAACCTGACCCGCCGGATCGCCCGCGCCGCCGGGCCGCTCGCACGCGTCGCCGTCGTCGAGGTCGGGCCCGGCCCCGGCGGCCTGACGCGGGCGCTGCTCGCGGAGGGGGCGGGGAAGGTGATCGCGATCGAGCGCGACTCGCGCGCGCTCGGCGCGCTGGCCGAAATCAGCGCCCATTGGCCGGGGCGGCTGGAGGTCATCGAGGGCGACGCGCTCGGCGTCGCGCCGGCGACGCTGACCGACAAGGCCGGCGGCGCGCCGCTCAGGATCGCGGCCAACCTGCCCTATAATATCGCGACCGCGCTGCTCGTCGGCTGGCTCGAGGCCGAGCCGTGGCCGCCGTTCTATGATCGGCTGACGCTCATGTTCCAGCGCGAGGTCGCCCGCCGGATCGTTGCGACCCCGGCCGAGCGCGCCGATTACGGACGCCTCGCGGTGCTGGCCGGCTGGCGGACGGAGGCGCGGATCCTGTTCGACGTCGCGCCCGCAGCCTTCACCCCGCCGCCGAAGGTCACTTCGAGCCTCGTCGAGCTGATCCCGCGGCCCAAGCCGGAGCCGTGCGACCTGGCGACGCTCTCGGCGCTGACCCAGGCCGCATTCGGCCAGCGGCGCAAGATGCTGCGCCAATCGCTGAAAGCCTTCGCCGCCGCGCGCGGCCTCGACCTGCCGGCGCTCCTCGCCGCCGCCGGACTGAAGCCGACGATGCGGGCGGAGGAGGTCGACGTCGCAGGGTTCGTGGCATTGGCTCGAGCGGTCGGATCATTCCGACCGACCCAGTTCTAAGCCGGAAGGAAAACAAAGCCGATGGAAGGAAAACCAAAGGCCAGGCGGAAGGAAAACCAAGGCAGCCGGAAGAAAAGCAAAGGCCAAGCGGAAGGGAATCAAAATGGCCTTTTCCATAAAACAATCATGAATTACAACCAGTTAGCCGGACTCAAAATAAGCGTTCTCGCGTCCAACTCTTGCGCGCGCATCGCCCCGCGGGCTCGATGCCGATCATGGTCGAGTCATACCACAGGATTCTGATTTTCGCAAGCCCCGGATCCAACGCAAGACGGCTTTTCACAGCGCCATCTGGGTTTGCACCGTCATCGCGACCAGCTTGCCCTCCTCGGTTGCGACCAGGGTCTGCCAGATCGAGGTCCTCTTGCCGCGATGAACGAGCGAGGTGCGGCCGATGACGGTCGCGCCGGCCGGGGCGACGGCGACAAAATTGGTCTTGCTTTCGAGCGTCGTCGTTCCCTTCGCCTCCGGGGGAAGAGCGACGAAGGCCGCGGCGGCCCCGAGCGTGTCGGCGAAGCTCATGATCGCCCCGCCATGGCCGATGTCGCCGAGCGTGCACAGTTCCGGCCGGATCGTCATCCGGGCGGAAAGGGCGTCCTCTTCCACGGTTATGAACTCGATGCCAAGCAGTTTGGCGAACGGCAGCGGATTTGCGTTTATGCGGTCTATTGGTGCCATGAGCCCCCCATTGGCCGCGCCGCGGCGCTGGCGGTTGGTGCCGCGTCGGCATAGCATCGTCGCGGCGGCGGCGCCACGAAGAGGCTCGGCGATGCGGGACTTGGCGATGCGGGACTTGGCGATGCGCAAGAAGATGAACGATCGGCGCGGCGGCGGCGATCGGCCCGGCTCTCCTGCCGCCCGCGGGACGCGGCCTTGCCGGCGGGCGCCGGGCCGTTCGACGGCGCGTGGAGCGTCGAGATCGATCGTCCAGCCAGCGGCGACTCAGGTCGTCTCCGGCGCGCTCTCCGGCCATTGCCAATCGCCAACCAACTCGGCCATGGGAACCTTGAGCGGGCGCATCCGGCCGGACGGCGCGGCGCTGGTCACGGTCGTCGGACGGACCGGCCCGGAGCAGGTCGCAATCGGTCCCGAACGTCCGGGAACGCCCTTCCGCTACACCGCGAACGTCCGTTTTGACGCCCATGGCGGCTCCGGCATGCGCAACGAACGGCGCGCCTGCGCGTTGAGGTTCACCAAGGCGTAGGAAGCAATCGGCCGCTCCGAAGGAAAGGTTCGACCGGAAGGCTCGACCGGGCTAACCTCCGTCATCGGCGGAGCACCGGCCGCAATCGTCGAAGCAAGGAGAGGCAGCCATGGTTCGCAGTCGGGTTCTTTTGTGCGCGGTCGCCGCGGGGATCGCGTCGGCGCTCGCGGGTTGTCAGGACACGGGTGGATACGTCTACCCCACCGTCGGCTACGGTTACGGCTATGGTTCCGGCTATGGTTCCGGCTACGGCTACCCCTATTATGGCGGCGGCGGTTACTATGGCGGCGGTTATGGGGGCGGCGGCTATTACGGGGGAGGCGTCTACCGCACCGGCTTCTATGGCGGGGGCGTCTATCGCGGCGGCGTCTACCGCCGCGCCGGCTACGCAGGTGGCGGCTACCGTGGCGGCGGCTACCGTGGCGGCGGTTTTCATGGCGGCTATCGCGGCGGCGGTTTCCATCGTGGCGGCGGCGGCCACTTTCATCGTTAGGCGCGAGTGGGCGTCGCCGAGGCTTCGATCAGCGGCGCTCGCGCCTCAACTGCGGTATGACGTTCAGCCGGCTCCGCACGGCGTTCGGCCGAAATTCCAGCGGCCGGACCTGTCGATCGCCGCGGACGCGCGGCCGACAAAGGCATAGCCGCATCATCCCGACATTCGAGTTCTGATCGCGTCATGGCCCATCCGACCATTCTGCATCATTTCGACCAATCGCCGTTCTCCGAGAAGATCCGGCTGATCTTCGGCTTCAAGGGACTTTCGTGGGCGTCGGTGCGCATTCCTCGCATCATGCCGAAGCCCGATCTGATGCCGCTGACCGGAGGCTACCGCCGCACGCCGGTGATGCAGATCGGCGCGGACATATTCTGCGACACCCAGATCATCATCCGCGAGATCGAGCGCCGGTTTCCCTCGCCGACTCTTTTTCCGTCGGGCAATGCCGGCGTCCCGTGGGCGCTCGGCATGTGGACTGACCGCCCATTTTTTCAAAGCGCGGTCAATCTTGCCTTCGGCGCCCTCGGCCACAAGGTTCCGCAGGAATTCATTGACGACCGCAGCCTGCTGCGCGGCGGGAGGTTCGACGTCGCGAAGATGAGGGCGGCCATTCCCCAGATGCGGGATCAGATTCGCGCCTTCCTCGGCTGGATCGAGGCGCAGTTGAGCGACGGGCGGGCATGGCTCCTCGGGGATTTCAGCCTCGCCGACGTCAGCGCCTACATGAATGTCTGGTACGTGCGGGCGAGCCTCGTGGCGGCCGAGGATCGTGACGTGGCGGGGCTCGACCGGATTTTCGCCGGTCTGCCGCGCGTAGCGCAATGGGAGGACCGCATGCGAGCGGTCGGACACGGCCGCCGCGAGGAGATGTCATCCGGGGAGGCCCTCGCCATCGCCGCAAAGGCGACCCCGGAGACGGCGCCTGAGGACGACCCCGACGATCCCAACGGCCGCAAGGTCGGCGAGAGGGTTGTCGTCGTGCCCGACGACTACGGGAAAGTCGAAGTCGGCGGCGAAATCGTCTCCCTCTCGGCGCAGCACATCGCGATCCGGCGCGTCGACGAGCGGGTCGGCGAGATCGTCGTCCACTTCCCGCGCGCGGGCTTCCTCGTGCTGCCGGGCTGACGGCGCGAGACCACCAATTAGGTCCGTTTGTCGATACCCAAGGGCTTTTTCGTGACAGCGTTGGGCCGACTTGTGTAACATGTTACGCGAAGGAAGATGGAATGCCCTCTCGCTCGAACCGACCCGCGTCCCCGCCTGCGCGGATGGCGGCCTATCGTCGGCGGATGCGCGCGGCCGGCCTGCGTCCGGCGCAGATTTGGGTTCCGGACAGCCGCGACCCCGATTTTGCCGAAAAGTGCCGCCGACAGGCGCGCGCCGTGGCCGCCGGCGATCCCGCAGGCGATGAAATCATGGATTTCATCGCCGATGTCTACCAATGGCCGCAGACGTAGTGCGGCGCGGCCAGTTCGTTGTCGTCGCGACAACAGGAGACTATGGCAAGCCGCGTCCTGCCCTTATCGTCGAGAGCGATCTTTTCGCCGAACTGCCGTCCGCCGTTATTTGCCCCCTGACCTCGATGCTGCGCGATGATGCGGATCAGTTCCGGCTTCAGGTCGGCCCTTCCAAGCGCAACGGGCTTCGCGAAGTCTCCCAGATCGCGATCGACAAGATCACCGCTATTCCGGCCGCCAAGATCGGCGCCGTGATTGGCGAAGCCGACGAGGCGCTTCTCAAGCGGGTCAACCGGGCGCTCGCCCTCTTTCTCGCCCTGGTTTGATTGACCGCCACAGCGACGCTTGCCGCGCTCGGCGAGCGCGGCTACAGGGCGCTGGTGCGTCCGTCTCTCCTTGATCCGCTCTTCGCCGCGGCAAGCGCTTTGCCGGGGATCGGGCCGAAGAACGCGAAGCTGTTCGACCGCCTGCTCGACAAGCCCGAGGGGGCGCGGGTGATCGATGTCCTGTTCCACCTGCCGCAATCGACCGTCGACCGGCGCGCGCGGCCGAAAATCCGCGACGCGGTTCCCGATACGATCGTGACCATCGAGGCGACAGTGACCGAGCATCGCGAGCCGGGGAACGCGCGTTCGCGGGCGCCGTTCAAGGTGCTGGTCGAGGACGACACCGGCGACGTCGAGCTCGTCTTCTTCCTCGCCAACCACGAATGGGTGCGCTCGAAGCTGCCGATTGGGGCCAGGCGCTGGATCTCCGGCAAGCTCGAGCTTTGGGACGGCCGGCGGCAGATCGTCCATCCCGACCGGGTGATGGACGCCGAGGAGCTCGCCCGCCTGCCCGCGGTCGAGCCGGTCTACGGGCTGACCGAGGGCCTCTACCCGCGCACCGTCGCCCGCGCCGCCGAGGCCGCGCTCAAGCGCCTGCCGCGGCTGCCGGAATGGATCGGCGACGAGACCATGAGCCGGCTCAACCTGCCTCCTTTCGCCGAGGCGCTCGCCGCCATGCACCGCCCGGCGAGGCCCGAGGACATCGACCCGGCCGGTCCGGCGGCGACCCGCCTCGCCTATGACGAGCTGCTCGCCAACCAGCTCGCCCTCCTCCTCATGCGCGCCCGCCTGCGCGCCATTCCCGGGCGCGCGCACCGCGCCGAAGGGGCGCTGGGGCGCCGGCTCGAGGCCGCGCTGCCGTTCGCGCTGACCAAAGCACAGCGGCAGGCGATCGAGGACATCCGCGCCGATCTCAAGGCCGAGAAGCGCATGCTGAGGCTCCTCCAAGGCGACGTCGGATCGGGCAAGACCGTAGTCGCGCTGATGGCGATGGCCGACGTGGTCGAGGCGGGACGGCAGGCGGCGATGATGGCGCCGACCGAAATCCTCGCCCGCCAGCACTATGAGCGGATGGCCCCGCTCGCGGAGCGGATCGGCTTGCGGATCAAGCTCATCACCGGCCGCGACCGGGCATCGGCGCGGCGCGCCGCGCTCGCCGCGCTGGCGGAGGGCCAAATCGACATCGCCGTCGGCACCCATGCGCTCATCCAGGAGAGCGTCGCGTTCGCCGATCTCGGGCTCGCGGTGGTCGACGAGCAGCATCGTTTCGGCGTCCGCCAGCGGCTGGCGCTCGCCTCCAAGGGGGCGGCCGTCGACCTATTGGCGATGACCGCGACTCCGATTCCGCGTTCGTTGGTGCTCGCCTATTTCGGCGACATGGATGTCTCGGCGCTGCGTGAGAAGCCGCCCGGGCGCCAGCCCGTCGACACCCGCGTCATGCCGATCGAACGGCTGGGCGAAGTGGTCGCGCGCCTCGGCCAGGCGACCGCCGCGGGGGCGCGCGCCTATTGGATTTGCCCGCTGGTGGACGAGAGCGAGACCCTGGACGTGGCGGCGGCGGAGGAGCGCGCGGAAGCGCTTGGCGCCATCTTCGGCCGCGCGGTTGGACTGATGCATGGCAAGATGGCTGGTCCCGACCGGGACGCGGCGATGGAGCGCTTCGAGCGCGGGCAGACGAAGATCCTGGTCGCGACCACGGTTGTCGAGGTTGGCGTCGACGTGCCCGAGGCGACGATCATGATCATCGAGCACGCCGAACGGTTCGGACTGGCGCAATTGCACCAGCTGCGCGGCCGGGTCGGGCGCGGCGCGGGCCGCTCGTCCTGCCTGCTCGTCTATAAAGGTCCGCTCGGCGAAGCGGCGCGGACAAGGCTCGAGACGTTGCGCGAGACCGAGGACGGCTTCCGCATCGCCGAAGAGGACCTGAGGCTGCGCGGCGAGGGCGACGTCCTGGGCGCGCGGCAGGCCGGCGCGCCCGGCTTCCGCTTCGCCCGGCTCGACATCCACGGCGGGCTGCTGGCGCGGGCGCGGGAGGAAGCTGAAGCGGCGCTGAGGCGCAACGAGCGGCTGACGGGCGACGAGAACCGGGGCTTGCGGCTCCTGCTCTATTTGTTCGAGCGCGACGAGGCCGCGCGGCTTCTCGAAGCGGGCTGAGCGGCGCCGGCCTGCCGGTTTCGCAACGCCGCCGCGACCGGCGATCAAATCGCGGTGAGCGGTCGTCCGATTTCGCGAACGTGATTGGCCGCGGCGACGCGCGCTCACTACATCACGTGAGCAAGGCGGGGCCACGGCGGAAGAAGCGTCCGGCGCCTATAGCCGCCGACACTTCCCATTTCGTGTGGCCGGAACCTGTCGCGCAGTGGCGCGGTTCTTGCGCCGAGGCGGCTCATGATGAACCCAAACCGCATCCGCGACATCGATTTCTGGCGGGGCGCCGTGCTGATCGTGATCCTGGTTGATCACATCCCGGGCAACCCGCTCGAAAATCTCACGCCGAGGAACTTCGGGCTATCGGACAGCGCCGAGGCCTTTATCTTCCTTTCCGGCCTGTCGATCGGCCTGATCTATATTCCGAGAGCGAACAAATACGGGCTCGAGCCGGTCGCCGGCCGCCTCCTCAGGCGCGCCCTCAAGATTTATGGCGTCCATATCGCACTGACCGTCGCCGGGCTCATCGTGTTCGGGGCGGCCTACTGGATGAGCGGCGTCCGCGACCTGATCGAGGCCCACGGACGTTCGTACGTCTTCGGCGCGCCCTCGAGCGGGCTCCTGGGCCTCGCGCTCATGAGCCTGCAGCTCGGCTATTTTAACATCCTGCCGCTTTATGTAGTTCTCATGCTGTGGGCGCCGGTCGCGCTCGCCATCGCGCGGCGCGACCCGGTGGCTGCGCTCATCGTCTCGGCCGGCCTCTATGCCGCTGCGCGCGTCTTCGGCCTCAACCTCCCGAACTGGCCAGAGGCCGGAGGCTGGTTCTTCAACCCGATCGCCTGGCAACTCGTGTTCACGCTCGGCCTCGTCGCGGCGATTCTATGGCGTGACGGTCCGCCGCGGCCCGCCCCGTGGCTGGTGACCCTCAGTCTGGCGACCGTCGCCGGCGCGGCGCTGATTGTGACCAACGAGGGCGGCCTTGCGCCGGGCCTCCGCGACGCGGCGACCGCGCATCTCGATGTCGCCAAGCAGGATCTTGGGCTGGCGCGCCTCACCCATTTCGTCGCCCTGGCCTATCTCGTCGCGACGGCGCCGAGGCTGATGCGATTCATCGCGCCGGTGATCCGCGGCGGCTTCGGCAACGCCGTTCAGAGCCTTGGCCGCAACAGTCTCGCCGTTTTCGCCGCCGGATCGCTCATGAGCGCCTGCAGCCAGGCCGCGCTCGCGGCCGCCTCTCCGCACGCCTCCGCAGGGATTGAACAGTGCGCCGGACTCGCGTACACGGTTGCGTCCATCGCCGCCCTGTTCGCCGTCGCCCACTGGATCGAGTGCAGAAACGTCCCCGCCCGCGTCGCCGGTTCCCCGGTCTCCCAGCCGCTTTCGCGCGCCTGGCGGGCGCGTCGCTCGTCCTATTCGCACTGACATCGGCGCGCGCCGATGAGTTCGCCTGTCCCGGCGAGCTGGCGGCGGCGTTCGACGCCAACGGCGCCACGCTCGCCTTCCCGACAGGGGGCGCCGGCGCTCCGCTCGACATTCTGGCGATCGGTTCCTCCTCGACCGAGGGGGTAGGCGCGAGTTCGCCCGCGAACGCCTATCCGGCGAGGCTCGAGGCGGAACTCGAAAAAAGGACGGGCGTCGACTTCGACGTCAAGAACGCCGGCGTCGGCGGCGAACTTGCCGCGAGCACCCTGCAGCGTCTCAAAAGCGCGCTGAAGTCGGGCTGGGCGAAGCTGGTGATCTGGCAGGTCGGCACCAACGACGCGATCGCCGGCGTGGACGAGGCGCTGTTCCGGGCCACGGTCGAGAGCGGCGTCGCGGCGGCGCGAGCCGCGCACGTCCCGCTCGTCCTCATCGACCCGCAATTCACTCTCGCGTGCCCCGACGCCGCCCGCTACGAGCGCTATGTCGCGATCGTCGATGGGATCGGCGCCGAAAACCACGTTCCGGTCTTGAGCCGCTACGCCGGGATGAAGGGCTGGCGGGCGAAATACGCCAAGGCGCTCGGATCGCTCCTGTCTGGCGACGGCCTGCACATGAACGACCTCGGGTACCGGTGCCTGGCGCATGCCCTCGCCGAGGCGATCGAGAACGCGGCCGGAGCGAAGCTTTAGCTCGCCTCTCGCCTGCGGCGATCAGCGTCAGAGTTTTCGGCCTTTGAGGGGGTCTCACGATGCGGCGGCGCGCTTGGCGGCATGGAACGGTTTCGGCCGTCGGCTTCGGCGCCATGAGCTTCGGCGGCTTCTACGGGCCGACCGACGAAGCCAGCTCGATGCGGACGCTGGCCCGCGCGCTCGAGCTCGGCGTCGATTTCTGGGACACCGCGAATGTTTACGGCGAGGGGCTCAGCGAGCAGCTGATCGGCAAGTTCCTGGCCGAGGACCCAGGGCGCCGTAGCCAGGTGACGCTGGCGACAAAATTCGCGATCCGCCGCCGGGACGACGGCGCGCGCTTCTTCGACAACAGCGCCGCCCACATCCGCGAAGCCCTGGAAAAGTCGATGAAGCGGCTCGGCGTCGATCATATCGATCTCTATTATGTGCATCGAGTTCGACAAGGCGATTCCGATCGAGGACACGGTCGGCGAACTCGGCCGGCTGGTCAAAGCGGGCGCGATCGGCGCGATCGGCCTCTCGGAAGTCGCGCCCGACACCCTGAGGCGCGCCCACGCCGCCCATCCGGTCGCCGCCGTTCAGTCGGAATATTCGCTGTGGACGCGCAATCCCGAGCTCGGCCTCATTCAGGCGTGCGCGGAGGCGGGCGCAATGCTGGTCGCGTTCTCGCCGCTCGGACGCGGGTATTTCAGCGGCCTGTTGCAGAACGTCGAGAGATTCGCCGAAAAGGATTTCCGCCATGCCAATCCGCGCTTTGAGGGCGTCAACTGGCGGCGCAACCGCGACCGGCTCGACGCCTATCTCAAGCTCGCCGGGACATGGGGCGTGAAGCCGGCGACGCTGGCGATCGCCTGGACGCTCGCCAGCGCGCCGCATGTCGTGCCGATTCCGGGCACCCGGACCGCCGCCCATCTCGAGGAATGCGCCGCGGCGGCCGACCTCGAGCTCGGCGAGGCTGAACTCGCCGACCTCGAGCGCGCGCTGCCGCTCGGCTTCGCCGCCGGGGAACGCTATTCCGACCCGCAATGGGTCGGCATCCAGAAGTACTGAGGATCGGCTCGCGCCTCGCGGCTCACCGAAGCGCCAGCGGGGCCTGGTCCGATGACGGGCCGCCGAAAAGCGCGCGGATGCCGGCGAGCAGACTGCGTGCCGGCTGACCGCCGACGAGCGTCGCCAGATAGTCCTCGGCCCACTTCTTGATGTCGTTTTCCAGGAGATGGTCGAGCATCGGCGCGTGACGCTCGCGGCGCTCCTCCAACGGCATCTCGAGCGCGCGCTTCAGCGCGGCGGCGACCGCGTCCGTCTCATGCGGGTTGACGATCAGCGCCCCATCGAGCTCCTTCGCCGCGCCGGCGAATTGCGACAGCACCAGCACCCCGGGATCGTCCGGGTTCTGGGCCGCGATATATTCCTTGGCGACGAGATTCATCCCGTCGCGCAGCGGCGTCACCATGCCGACGTCGGCGGCGCGATAAAGGCCGGCCAGAACGGTGCGCGAATAGGACCGGTTGACGTAGCGGATCGGCGTCCAGGCCGCATCGCCGAAACGGCCGTTGATCTTGCCGATGAGGCCCGTGACCTCGGTCTCGATCTCGCCATACTGCCTGACCTCGGAGCGGCTCTTCGGCGTGACCTGCAACAGCGTCACTCTGCCCCGCCACTCCGGATTGTTCTCGAGCAGCCGCTCGAACGCCTTGATCCGATCAGGTATGCCCTTCGAATAGTCGAGCCGATCGACGCCCAGCACGAGCCGGTTGCCGCTGAGGCTCTCGCGCACCAGCGCGACCATCGCCGAGCGCCCGGCGTTGCGCGCGAGGCGCATATAGGCCTTGGTTTCGATGCTGACCGGGAAGGCGCCGAGACGAACCTTCTGGCCTTCGAATTCGTAACCCGTCCGGGTCTGCGTCGCGCCCTGCGAGACGAGGTAATGGGCGAAATTGTCGCGGTCGTTCTCGGTCTGGAAGCCGACGAGATCGTAATAGGCGAGGCCGCCGAGAATCGCCCGGTGATGCGGCAGCGCCTGAAGGATGTCGGGCGGCGCGCACGGCGTATGGAGGAAAAACCCGATCGCGTTGCGGTGGCCGCGCGACCTGAGCTCGCGTCCGAGCAGCATCAGATGATAATCATGGACCCAGACGACGTCGTCATCCCTCAAAAGCGGGCTTAGTCGATCGGCGAACATGCGATTGACCCGCATATAGCCGCCCGCGTCGGCGCGCGAATATTCCTGCAGGTCGACGCGGTAGTGAAGGATCGGCCACAACACGCTGTTGGCGAGGCCGTTGTAATATTCCTGGATGTCGTTTTTCGACAGATCGATCAGGACGTAAGTGATCTTGTTGACGTCGACCGCCTGCGGCTCGCCGATCGGCTCTTCGGCGACAGTGCCGCTCCAGCCGAACCACATTCCGCGGCGATTTTTGAGCGCCGCCTTGACGGCGACCGCCATCCCGCCCGCCAGCGGCGCGCGCGGCGCGTCGGGAACGGCGACGCGGTTGGAAACAATGATCAGTCGCGGGCCCATGCCTCCTCCCAACTCGACGACAGCCTCGTCGCGGTGTTGATGATGCCGGCCATGGAGTAGGTCTGGGGTAGGTTCCCCCATAGCTCCCTCGTCTCGGGATGGATGTCTTCCGACAGCAATCCAAAGGCGTTGCGGCTCGCCAAGATGGATTCGAACAGTTCACGCGCTTCGGCCGCGCGGCCGATCTGACTCAACGCGTCGGCGTACCAAAAGTTGCACGCCAGGAAAGCGGTTTCGGGCGCGCCGAAATCGTCGGGCGCCGTATATCGCATGATCCGCCCGCCGCGCATGAGATCGCGGCCGATCGTATCGCAGCTCTTGATGAAGCGATCGTCGGTCGCGGACAGGAGACCGAGCTCGGCGAACAGAAGGATGCTGGCGTCGAGGTCGGGCGCGCCGAACGCGCCGGTCAGCGCGCCGCGCTCTTCGTCCCAGGCTTCGGCCAGAATCCGCTCGCGCAGCGGGCGCGCGTTGGCGGCCCAATATTTGGCCCGGTCGGCGATCTTGAGCCGCCGGGCGATGCCCGCCAGCCGATCGCAGGCCGCCCAGCAGAGAGCCGCGGAATAGGTATGGGGGCGCGAGCGGGTGCGATATTCCCATAAGCCCGCGTCGGGTTCGAACGCCCGCGCGAGCGCGCTTTCCCCCAAAATCTCGAGACGGCGAAACAGCGACTCATCGCCCATCTTCGGCAGGCGCTCATCGACGAACATCTGCGTCGCCGCGAGGACGACGCTGCCATAGACGTCGTTCTGGGTCTGAGTCGCGGCCTGATTGCCGACGCGAACCGGCCCGTGGCCGAGAAAGCCTTTGAGGTCGGGCGCAATCGTTTCCTCGAGCGAAGAAAACGGCACCACGCTGTGGACCGGCCGCATGTCCTTGCCGTCGGCGGCGATGGTGGTGATGTAATTGATGTAGGATTCCATGGTCTGGGTGGCCCCGAGCCGGTTCAGCGCGTCAACGACGAAGTAGGCGTCGCGCAACCAGCAGTAGCGGTAGTCCCAGGTTCGCGTCGACGACGGCGCTTCCGGAATCGAAGTTGTGTGCGCGGCGATGATCGCGCCGGTCTCCATGAAGGAGCACAATTTAAGGGTGATCGCCGCCCGCACCACCGCCGATTGCCATTCGAATGGAAGGGCAAGATTGCGCACCCAGGTGAGCCAGTCCTCGTGAGTGCGGTCGAGAAATTCCCGGCTGGTCGTGTCGATGGCGCTGAGGAACGGGTCGTCCTGGCCGAAGATCAGATTCACCGGGCGCGTCAGCGGGAAAGCGATCTCATTGACGATATACGAGAGCGGCGCGTCCGAGGTCAGACGCAGGACGTCAGTCCCACCGATGTAGCGAATGTGGTTTGAGCCGA
Organism: uncultured Alphaproteobacteria bacterium; assembly: GCA_963765375.1. Taxonomy (GTDB): domain Bacteria; phylum Pseudomonadota; class Alphaproteobacteria; order Rhizobiales; family Beijerinckiaceae; genus Roseiarcus. The sequence continues at coordinate 32,511 of CAVXVZ010000005.1, forward strand.
CGACCATGTTCTTGGTCGGACGGCCGTAATTGTGCGTCGGCCGCACGCGGATGACGATGCGCGGCAGGCCGGCGAGCGGTTCGATGCGGCGGATGATCTGCGGCGGCCGATACTCGCGTTCGAATCGCACGAAGCGCGGCGCGAAATCGCAAATGCGAACTTTGGCGCCATGGACATCGGTGAGGATCGTCTCGACGATGGCGGTGTTGCGCACATAGCGCGACTCGGTCTCCGCGAGATCGGCAAGCGCGACCTCGCAGAAGCCTTTCTCCTCGTCGTCGGCGAGCAAGCGCGAGAACACCGGATCGGAATCGAAATAGGGGAAGCACCACCAGACGATCCGGGCGTTGCGGTCGACGAGGGCGGCGGAGCAGGAGTTGCCGATCAGCGCCAGATCCAGGTTCTGGCTCTTGGTCTGTAGGCTCCCCTTCATGCGCCGTTCCTGCGATGGGCGAATTCGGCGAGCCAGTCGCGGACCGCCCGCGGGTCTGCGAAGACGCCGGTCGCGCCCGGCCGCCGCCTGCCGACCGAATAAGCGCGGCCGCCCGCGGCGGCGGCGACGACGAACCCGCTTTCGTCGGTCGCATCATCGCCGACAAAGACCGGCGTCCGGTCGCGAAACGCAGGCTGCGAAAGAAACGCTGCAATGGCCCGCCCCTTGTCGTGGCCGGGGGCCTTGAGCTCGATCGCGCAGCGGGCGTCCATGGCTTCGATCGCAATGGGCGACGAGGCGATGAGGCGCGTGACGGCTTGGCGCAGAGGCCGTTCCGCCGCTGGCGCGAGTCGATAGTGCACGACGAAACTGAAGCGCTTGTTTTCCGCGAACGCGCCCGGGAACGCTGCGACCTCGCGCGTCAGCGCCGTCCACAACGCCGACGGCAGCTCGATTGCCGCCGGAGTCGGCGACACCGGTCCGTCCGGCTCAAAGCGGAACTCGGCGCCGTGAACGCCGCTCGCGCGCAAGCGCAGCGGCTCGAACAGACGATCGAGGTCGGAGATCGGCCGGCCGCTGATGAGCGCGAGCGAGCCCGCGAGCTTGTGTTCGGCCCTCGCCAGCGCCGCAACGATCCCGGCCGGCGTCACGACGTCATCCGGCCGCGCCGCCAGGTCGAGCAGCGTGCCGTCGACGTCGAGAAAGAGTGCAAGCGGGCCGTCGCCCAGCGGCGCTACATTTTCCGCCGTCGCGCCCGTCAGGGGCGGCGCACTCAATTGACACACCCGCAACTCCTGATTCCCCTCGCCGCACTTAAGCAGAATTTTGGGCGACAGCATGGTCGCCGTGTGGCCGCTTTTCCGCTAATTCTCCTGATTTTCATAGCGCTTCCCGGCACGGTGTTGGGAACTCGCGAGAGCGACATTTGTTCCCCAAGCGGGTCGCTCGATTCTGAGTGGCTTTGAGGATAAGAATGATCCCCGCGCTAGACAGCGAGGCGGAAGGAGCGCCCATTCCGGCGCCAAACCGATGAGCGACGCTGCCATATCCGTCATCGCCGACCCGGCCCGCGCGTTGACATTCGATGTCGTCTTGCGCGACCCGCGCGGCGAGACCCGGCATCGCGTCACCATACAGGCCGACGACGCCGCGCGCTGGGCCAAGCTCGGCGCGGAGCCGTCGCGTTGCGTGGAGGCGGCGATGCGGTTTCTCCTCGACCGCGAGCCGAAGGAGTCGATCCTCGGCGCGTTCGACATGCGCGTCATTCGGCGTTATTTTCCCAACTTCGACGATGCGTTTCCCGGCTATCTCGCCCGTCCGGGCGGCGCGCCGGGACGAAGCGCTTGATCATCACTTAAGCCTCGGAGGAATGGACTCATGAATGTCGCCCTCGCCCGGCCGGAGGCGACTCTCGACTCCCGCTATGAAGCGTCCGAGGGCTGGCTCTACATGACCGGCATGCAGGCGCTTGTCCGCCTGCCGATCCAGCAGCGCCTGCGCGACGCCGCCCAAGGCCTCAACACCGGCGGGTATATTTCCGGCTATCGCGGCTCTCCGCTCGGGCGTTACGACATCGAACTCTGGCGCGCGGCGCCGTTGCTCGAGCAGCACAACATCGTCTTCCGCCCGGGCCTCAACGAGGACCTCGCAGCGACCGCGATCTGGGGGGCGCAATATCTCAACAGCTTTCCGGGCGCGACCGTCGATGGCGTGTTCGGCATCTGGTATGGCAAGGGGCCGGGCGTCGATCGCTCAGGCGACGCCTTGCGCCACGCCAATTTCACCGGCGCCTCGGCCAAAGGCGGCGTGATCGCGCTCGCCGGCGACGACCACGGCGCGAAATCCTCGACCGCGGTCAATTTCTCCGACACGTCGTTCATCGCCGTCGGGATGCCGGTGATCTATCCTTCGAACACCCAGGAACTGATCGATTACGGCCTCCACGGCATCGCCATGTCGCGCTTTTCCGGCTGCTGGGTCGGCATGAAGATCGTCACCGACGTCGCCGAGGGCGGCGGCACGGTCTATGTCGGACCCGACTCGCCTCAGATTGTCATTCCCGAACGGCCGAGCAGCCCGCCGGGGGGATTCGGCGCACGGACGATCGACGCGCCGGTCGCCCAGGAGGAGCGGCTCTACAATCATAAGCTCCCGGCCGCGCTCGCCTATGCGCGCGCCAATGGCCTGAACCGCATCGTCGGCGACGGCGCGGAGGCGAGGATCGGCGTCGTCGCGGCCGGCAAGGCCTGGCAGGATCTGTTGCAGGCGCTCGGCAATCTCGGCCTCGCCGACAATGGCGCTTCGCTCGGCGTCCGCCTGCTCAAGGTCGGCATGGTGTGGCCGCTCGATCCGGTGATCGTGCGCGACTTCGCCCACGGTCTGGACCTCATCGTCGTCGTCGAGGAGAAGCGCCCGCTCATCGAGGATCAGATGCGCTCGACCCTCTATGGCCAACAGGGCGCGCCGCGCATCGTCGGCAAATATTTCGACGGGCCGGCGTTCGATCCGTCGCAAGGCGCGCCGGCCATTCCCAATTACGGCGAAATCTCGCCCGAGCTGGTGGCGGCGGTGCTGGTCAAGGCGCTTGCCCGCCATGATCCGAACTGCGGGTTGAGCGCGCCGGAAACGCCAAGCGCGGCGCTCAGCAATCGCCCGGCGCCGATGCGCAGTCCGGGATTTTGCGCCGGATGCCCGCACAACCGTTCGACCCCGGTGCCCGAGGGCAGCCGCGCGCTCGCGGGAATCGGATGCCACTGGATGGCGACGCTGGTCAATCCGCAACAGACCGCGACCGCCTCGCACATGGGCGGCGAAGGTACGATGTGGCTCGGCCAGCAGCCGTTCACCCGCCAGGACCATGTGTTCGCCAACATCGGCGACGGCACCTACGCCCATTCCGGGTCGCTCGCGATCCGCCAGGCGGTCGCGGCCGACGTGCCGATCACCTACAAGATTCTTTTCAACGGCTTCGTCTCGATGACCGGCGGGCAGCCGATCGAGGGCGGCATGACGCCGATCCAGATCCTCGCCGAACTCGCAGCAGAGGGGGTGAAGAAAATGGCGCTGGTGGCCGACGAGCCCGAGCGCTACGCCGGCGTGCCGCTGCCCCAGGGCGTGAGCCTCCGCCATCGCGACGCGATGGACGAGACGCAGCGCGAATTCCGCGAATTCAAGGGCGTCTCGGTCATCCTCTATGACCAGCCCTGTGCGACGGAGCGGCGGCGCCTGCGCAAGCGCGGCAAATGGGCCGATCCGGCCATCCGTACTTTCATCAACGCGGAGGTCTGCGAAGGCTGCGGCGATTGCGGGCGGGTGTCCAACTGCATGGCGATCGAGCCGCTCGAGACCGAGTTCGGGCGCAAGCGGCGGATCAATCAATCGAGCTGCAACAAGGACTTCTCCTGCATCGAAGGCTTCTGCCCAAGCTTCGTCACCGTTCACGGCGGACGCTTGCGCAAGCCGGAGGCGACGGCGCCCTTGAGCCGCTACCTGCCGCCGGTCCCCGAGCCGGTCCTCCCCGCGATCGGCGAGCGCTTCAGCATCCTGGTCGCCGGGATCGGCGGCTCCGGAATCGTCACCGTGAGCCAGACGATCGCCATCGCCGCCTATCTCGACGGGCTTTTCAGCACCAATCTCGATCTGACGGGCTTGAGCCAGAAATACGGCGCCGTGACCGCGCATGTGCGGATCGCGCGCGACGGCGGCGCGCTGCACGCGACCCGCATCGCGGCCGGCGAGGCCGATGCGCTGATCGGCTGCGACCTCATCGTCGCCGCGGGCGACGAAGCGGTCTCGAAGCTCAGGCGCGGCAAAACGGGCGCGGTCATCTCCGCCGACCTCACGCCGACCGCCGACTTCGCCCGCAATCCGAACTGGAGCGTCGACAAGGACGACCTGATCGAGCGGCTGAAAAGCGCGCTCGGCGACAAAGCGCTCATTCTCGACGCCCAGCGCCTGGCCGCGTCGCTGCTTGGCGACCCAATCGCCTCGAACATGTTCATGCTCGGCGCCGCCTGGCAAAAGGGCCTCGTTCCGATCCGGCGCGAGGCGATCGAGCGCGCGATCGAGCTGAATGGCGTCGCCATCGACTTGAACAAGCAGGCGTTCGACTGGGGCCGGCGCGCGGCGCATGATCCGGTGAGCGTCGAAACGCTGGTCGGCTTCGACGAGCCGGCGGACGAGCCGCCGCCGCTTGACGCGCTCATCGCCCGCCGCGCCGCCCATCTGACCGACCACCGCAACGCGGCTTACGCCCAGCGCTATTCGGCGCTGGTCGAACGCGTGCGCGTGGCGGAGTCGAGCGCGGGGCTCGGCGAAGCGCTGACCGCGGCGACCGCGCGCGCCTATCACAAGCTGCTCGCGGTCAAGGACGAGTGGGAGGTCGCGCGCCTCTTCGTGACGCCGGCGTTTCAGCAGGCGCTCGCGCGCGAATTCGAAGGCCCGTACCGGCTGCATTTCCATATCGGCGCCTGGCCGTTCGCGCGGCCCGATCCCGCGACCGGGCGGATGAAGAAGGGCGAGGCCGGCCCGTGGGCGATGACGGCGTTCCGGGTCATGGCGCGGCTCAAATTCCTTCGGGGAACGTGGCTCGATCCGTTCCGCTTCAGCGACGAGCGCAAGCTCGAAAAGCGCCTCATTGCCGAATTCGAAGCCGACGTCGCCGATCTCACCAATCGTCTCACGCTATCGTCCCATTCGGCCGCCGTGCGCGTCGTTGGCGCCTACGAGGCCATCCGCGGCTACGGACACGTGAAAGAGGCGAGCGCGGCAGAGGCGGCGAAGGCGCGGATGAGCGCGCTGAGCGAGCTCAGGACGGGCAAGGCGCTAGCGGACAAGGCGGCTTAGGGCGTCGCTAGACCGGCGCTCTTGTCATTCCCGGCGGCCGCAAGGCGCGATCGGGAATCCAGAGCGACATCCGCCTGCGTCCGTGACTCTGGATTTCCGGTCAGACCTGCGGTCTGCCGGGAATGACAGGCAGGCGAATGGGAGAAAGTGGAATGCGCGGCAAGACAATCGTCGTCACCGGCGGGTTCGGCGCGTTGGGGCGGGTCGTCGCCGAGGTCGCGGCCGCCCGCGGCTCGTCCGTCGCCGTGCTCGATCATGCTCAGGCTCCGCCGGACGGGATGACCGAACGCCTCGGGCCGGATGCGCTCATGATCGGCGGACTCGACCTCTCTTCGGCCGAAGTCGCGACGAAAGCCATGGACAGCGTCAAGGCGAAATTCGGCCGGCTCGACGCGCTCTTCAACATCGCCGGCGGATTTCAATGGGAGGCGGTCGAGGGCGGCACGGACGAAAGTTGGGAGCGCATGTACGAGTTGAACCTGATGACGGCCCTCAATGCTTGCAAGGCCGCGCTGCCCCATCTCATCGCGAGCGGCGCCGGCCGCATCGTCAATGTCGGAGCGCAATCCGCTCTTCACGCCGCATCTGGATTTGGCCCATACGCGGCGAGCAAGTCGGCGGTCCACCGGCTGACCGAAGCGCTTGCGAACGAACTGAAACAGAAGGGCGTGACCGTCAACGCGGTGCTGCCGTCGATCATCGACACGCCGGGCAATCGCCGCGACATGCCGAAAGCGGACTTCGACCGCTGGGTTGCGCCCGCCGATCTTGCCGCGGTGATGCTGTTCCTGGCTTCGGACGAAGCCAAGGCCGTCACTGGCGCGCTGATACCGGTCACGGGGCGGGTGTAGAGCCCATGGTTCCAAATGCGAAGAGGAAAGCGTGACCAGGACTGCTCTGATCACCGGAGCGACCTCCGGCATCGGCGAAGCCGCCTCACGCGCGTTCGCGGCCGCCGGCTGGCTGGTCGTCGCGACCGGGCGGAGGGCCGAACGGCTCGATGCGCTCGTCGCCTCCGTCGGCGCAGACAGGGTTCATCCCGCGGTCTTCGACGTGCGCGACGAAGCGGCGCGCGACAAGGCGTTGGCGGCGCTACCCGAGCGTTTTCGCGACATCGACCTCCTGATCAACAACGCCGGCCTGGCGCTCGGCAGGAATCCCGCCCAGGACGCCGATCTGGGCCAATGGAAGACGATGATCGACACCAACGTGACCGCGCTCGCTTCCCTCACCCATAAACTGCTGCCGGGGCTGATCGCCCGGCGCGGCGCGATCATCAACGTCTCGTCGGTCGCGAGGACCTACCCCTATCCGGGGGGTAACGTATATGGCGGGACCAAGGCGTTCGTTAAGCAGTTCTCCCTCGCTCTGCGCAGCGATCTGCATGGGACAGGCGTGCGGGTCACGTCGATCGAGCCGGGCATGGTCGAGACCGAGTTCATGCTGGTGCGGATGGGCGGCGACCGGGCGGCCTCGGACGCGCTCTATCGCGGCGTCAAGCCGATGACTGGCGACGACATCGCGGCGACGATGTTATGGGTGGCCGAACTGCCGCCGCACCTCAACATCAACCGGATCGAGTTGATGCCGGTCAACCAGTCCTTCGCCGGCTTCCAGGTCGCCCGCACGAGCTAGGCCGGAGCGGCTTGGATTTTGTTGCGCCGGATTTTGATTTCGTTGCGCCGCCCCGGCCCGCTCATACCCGCGCGCGGGCAAGCTTCTGGAACGCCCGGGCGCGATGGGAGAGCGCGAGCGAGCCGTCGGCGGGAATCCCGTGCTTCTCCTCAGGCCCCATCTCGCCAAACGTGCGATCGTCGCCGTCGGGGCGGAAGATCGGATCGTAGCCGAATCCGGCCGTCCCGCGCGGCGGGAAGACGAGTTCGCCATCGACCCGGCCCTCAAATGTCTCAACCGCGCCGTCCGGCCAGGCGAGGGCCAGCACGCTAACGAAGAAGGCCCGCCATGGCGGCGGCGCGCCGAGCGCTTTGAGTTCGCGCTCGACGCGCGTCATCGCGGCGCCGAAGTCCTTGCCCCCGCCCGCCCAACGGGCCGAATAGATGCCCGGGGCGCCGCCGAGCGCCTCGACGCAAAGCCCGGAATCGTCGGCAAGGGCGACGATCCCGGAAGCGCGCGCCGCCGCCTCGGCCTTCAGCGCCGCGTTGTCCCGGAAGGTCGCCCCCGTCTCCTCGGGCTCGGCGAGGTTGAGCTCGCCGGCGCTGACGACATCGACGCCAGAGGGTTCTAGCAGCTCGCGGATCTCCCTGAGCTTGCCGGGATTGTGGGTCGCGACGACGAGGCGCCCGGACAGTCGCGCGCGCTTGTCCGCGCTCGAGGCGTCGCTGCTCACTCTGCGACGATCTTGTAGCGCTGCCCGGGAACGAGCGCGGCGCCGCGCTCGAGGCCGTTGAGGATCAGCAACTGGTCGACCGGTCGCGGCAGGAAGGCCATTCGCGCGGCGAGCGTCTCGGCGGTGTCGCCCGGCCCCGCCTCGACGATCTTGACCCTCTCCGGGACGGCGAGCGCCGAGTCCTGGGCGTTGACGAGCCGGAAGGAATCGAGCGAGGCCATGAAACGCGAGTCGACGGCGGGCGAGAGCGTGTGGGCGGCGAAGATGAGGCGGTAAAGCCGGCCGTTCAGCCGAATGGCCCCGAGGCGGAAGCTCCATTGCTGACCCTGGGCGACCGCCGTCGCGGCCTCGAGGCCGGCGATCTGCTTGGGCTCGATCGCGGTCGTCTTGACGCCGTCGATCCAGCCCGACCCGATCGCGCTCGCGACCGGAGTGGATTCCGCGATCGCGACGCTGTCGAGGCGCAGCGCCTCGCCCCCCGCTTCGCCAACCCCGATCAGCGCCGCCGACTGGTTGTCGAGCGAAAAGCCGTCCGGCGCGTCGAAGGCGAAGCCGAGCTTCGGATGAATGAAGGCGTTGTCGCGCACGACGCCCTGCGACGGGTCGTCGCCGAAGGAAAGGCCGTCGATGGCGGCGAGATAGCCGTTGCGACCGGTTTCGCCGCTCCCCGGCGCGCCGAACTGCCGCGCTTCCTCGGTCGCCTGGGCGATGCGCTCGGGTGTGGACGGGTGGGTCGCCATCATGTCGGGGCGGTCGGCGGATCCCGCGCCCGAGACCGAAGCGCGAAGCGCGCTCCACTCGCCGAGCGCGGTGAGGAATCGGGCCGCCGCATAGGGGTCGTATCCCGCATGGGCGATGGTCCTGATGCCGATCTGGTCGGCCTCGAATTCCTGCTGGCGGGAAAAGCTGGCGATCGCCAGTTTGGAGCGCGCCTCGGCCTCGTCCTGAGCCTGACGCTGGGCAAGCAGTTGCGTGTTCACCTTGGTGAACAATGCCGTTGTCTTCTCGAACTCTGCCCGCTGGGCGGCGTGGCGCGCGGTGATGTGGCCGATCTCATGGGCCATCACGGCGGCGATTTCCGAAGTGTCGTCGGCGAGGGCGAGCAGGCCGCGGGTGACGAAAATATCGCCGGAAGGCAGGGCGAAGGCGTTGACGATCGGCGAATTGAGGATCGTGACCCGGTAGGGCTGCCCCCCGGCGTCCGAGGCCGGAGCGAGCTTGACCAGGACCCCGTTGAGATAAGCCTCGGTCGCGGGCGCGTTATAGGCGCCGCCGAACGCGTCGATGAGGCGCTTGCGCTCAGGACTGGCAGGCGTACCAGCGACGGCGTGCGGCGCGGCGGACGGAGCGACGCTGACCGGCGCGGGCGGAGGATCGATCGCCGCGCAGGCCGCAAGGGCGAACGCGAACACGGCCGCCAGCCCCGCGAGGAAGCGCCGCCCGCGCCGGGGCGCGGCCGTCCGTCCCAAACTGTCGGTTGGGCCGCTCATGGATGGGGCGCCGCTTCTCCTGACGCGTCCGCGCGACGCGCAATTTCGATCATCGTCGGCTCGCCGACCTCGATTCTCGGACCAAAACGGTCATCGAGCGCTCCGCGCGCCCGGATCGTTTCACCGACCAGCGCGCCGACCCGCCGTCCCTCTCGCGCCAGGGCCGGCTCCAGCTTGCGCGCGATCACGATCGTGGGACCGTCATGCGGAGCGAGCTCAAGATAAAGGCGCGAGCGCGCAAAGCCAACCCTTCGCACCATTCCCTCGACGACGACGAACCGGCCGTCGCGGCGGCGCAATTCAGCCGAATCGGATGACTGGATCACGGCGAAATCGGGATCGCGCCACACTCCCAGGCCCGCCCGGCGCGCGCCGTCCTCGATCATGAGCCGCTCGGCGGCGCAGCCGCGGGTCTCGAACTCCGGCCGGACGCGGGCCAAGCCCGCCCCCAAGAGCGCCGCAGCGGTCGAACCGGCCAATCCTGCCGCCGAATCGGGCAGGCTGAGGTCGGCGACCGTCCTGCCCCATCGATCGGGCGCACCAGCCAGGACGATCAGATCCGCTTCCCGGCCGAGCAGGCGCCGCTTCAGGAAATCTTGCGCGGCGCTTGCGATTTCCGCCGCCCCGCGACCCGCGCTGGGCGCGTCCAGGCCGCCGAGTCGCACGGTCCTGCCGTCGCTGAGCGCAATATCGAGACGCATATCGACGCTGACCGCCTGGACCCGTCCGCCCGGCAGGCCGCAAGCCGCAAAGCCGGGCGCCGCCATAACCATGACCGGCAGCGCGGCGCAAGCGACACAAAGACCCACGGGGCTGGAGCGCGCGGTCCAAGCGCGGCGGCGATGCGCGGAGCGGAAATTCATGCTAAGGGCCTTGCCGCGCGCCGGCCGGCCTTGTCCAGAGCGTATTGACGGTTTGCCGCGTTTTATCGAGGGTCCCGGTAGCTCAGCTGGATAGAGCACAGGTTTCCTAAACCTGGGGCCAGAGGTTCAAGTCCTCTCCGGGACGCCAATTTTATCAAATGGTTGCCGCCTACATGTGCGGTGCAATATGGGTCGGGTAAGCGCTCGGCAAGAAAGGGGAGTGGTTGCCAGGAGGGCGGGGCTGCTACGGACTATCGCTGCAAGTGGGTTCGCGTTGGGTGTGGTGCCTGCATGGGCAGACGTGACGTTCACCTACACCGCTTCGTTGTCGCAGGATATGATGAGACCGGCATATTTGGCACGCCAGGTGAGGCTTATCCCGCTGTCCCAGGTGGCCCTAGATGTGGTATGCGGGCGTAGTTGAGTCGCTGTTCGAGGCGACCGCGACGGGGCGCGCAATGGCCAAAGGCCGATCGCTTTCGCAGTTTCAAGAGACGTTTCCCGACGAGACGAGCTGCGCCGCCTTTTTGTTGAAGCGGCGTTGGTCGAAGGGTTTTGTCTGTCCCGGCTGTGGCGAGCAACGCGCCGCGGCGCTGAAGAGCCGGGCTTACACATACGAATGCCTCGATTGCGGTCGACAGACTTCGGCCACGGCGGGAACGGTGATGCATCGTTCCAAGCTGCCGCTGACCTCGTGGTTCTGGGCGGCACATCTCATGGCGACACATTCCAACGGCATGTCGGCGCGGCAATTGGAGGATCAACTCGGCGTCACTTACAAGACCGCTTGGCTGCTGACGCAGAAATTGCGCCGGTCGATGGTCGACCCGGATCGCGATCCCTTGGAGGGCGTCGTCGAAGTCGATCAGGCGGAAATTCCCTTCCGCGAAGGCGAAGCCTTTTTCGAGCGCGACAATGCCGGCAAAATCCTCGTCGCCGGGGCCGTCGAGGTGATTGATCGCGACACCAACCAGCCCAAGCCGCGACGCAAGCACGCCAAATATCTCGATACGCGCTCCGGCCGAATACGCCTCGCTATGATCGCCGACAATTCCGCGGCGTCGATCGAGGCTTTCGTGAGAGCCAACGTGAAGCGTGGAGCCACGCTCCTCACCGACGGCCACGCGTCCTATCCTGGATTAACCGACTACCGGCACGATCCGCGCATTGTCGGAAAAATGTCGGGACATGTTGTCTTGCCCTGGATCCACCGAGCCTTCTCATTGATGAAGCGATGGGGCCTGGGCACGTATCATGGCCTGCGCCGCACGCATGTCGACACCTATCTCAATGAATTCGTCTTTCGCTACAATCGCCGCTTCCACCGGCACGTTTCGTTCGAAGCCTTGCTCGGGCTGGCCGCACATCATGCGCCTGCGAGCTACTGGGACATCGTCAAACGAGACAATCCTCGAAAGGGCGTCCAAACGATCAGGCGGAGGCCGCGCCGCCGCAAGACCGCCACCGGAATGCGACAGGACGGTGCGCCGCCAGCGCTCGGCGCTGACCCAAACCAACCCATCAAACCGGTGCATCCACTACATATAGACGAACCTGGGACAACGGGATAAGCCTCCGCCAGGTGCCTCACTCACTGGAGACTCATTCACACTCACGTATACATCCAACGGACAGCAAATAGTTCCAACCAATGGTTTTTCATACGAATCGGTTGGACCAGTTAATGCAAGCTTAACGATAACAGGTAGCGCCAACAATATTCTTGCAACGGGCACTATCTTCACACTTTCTGATTTGGTTACAACGTTTGTTGTTGGCCCAGCTTCTGGTGATCCAGGTACTATTGACGTCAGCGTCGTGCTCCGAGGCGAGACGCCAATAACAAGAGAGACGTGGATCGGGACCCCGTACCAGGGACAGATGACCGGATTTCCTTCGGTCGACGTCAAGAGCGTCGGTGCGGGCGGCGGATCGATCGCATGGATCGACGAGGGGGGAATGCTTCACGTCGGACCCCAGAGCGCCGCGTCATCGCCGGGGCCGGTGTGTTACGGGCGGGGGGCCGGCTTCCCACAGTAACCGACGCGGCCGTGGCCTTAGGCTATATCGATCCGGATTTTTTTCTCGGCGGCGCGATGCGCCTCGACGAGATCGCCGCGCGCCGCGCGCTTGAGGCGGAGATCGCGCGGCCTCTGGGTCTGACGGTCGAGGACGCCGCGCTGGCGATCGTCATGGTGACAACAGAGAACATGGTTCAGGCGATCGTCGACATCACGCTCAGCCGAGGGATCGACACACGCAAGGCGACGCTGATCGGCGGAGGCGGCGCTCACTCCCAAGAGAGCAGCGCAAGTGTACCATGTGACGCTGGACCCAGAAGGAGATGTCGATTGGGCGCAAACAGCGACGTTGCGGCGTAAGCGCTGATGGCGGCGAAATGAACCGGGTTTGCAGCGCCGCTCGAGGCAGCACCCCGGCCTTATTCGTGGGCGGGGAGCAGCTTTCGCGACGTACGACCTTTGCCAACAAGGATTCGTCGTTCGATGGATGTCGCCTCGCCTGCGACCGCGGTCCTGCCCGCTGCGCGTAAGCCGCCCCCAAAATGGCCCATCTGCCAAATCAATCGCTGCGCCGATTGCATCACAAGCTGAACCTGCTTGCTTCGTGGCTTTACGTCGATCGACTCGGAATGGCCGATGAGGGTGATCACACCATTCGTATCTGACCAACGTCGTCGAAAACGGGCGCCGCGATCGCATTGATGCCGGGGATTGGAGGCGCGTCGATTGTCCCATAGCCGAGCCCCTGGATGAGTTCGAATTGCCGAGCAATCGCCTGAAATTCGACACGAGCGCCGACTCTCTGCGTCGTCTTCGTTTCCGACATTTGCGCCCGGATGGCCGCCTTGACGAGGTCTGCCGGCAGGTACGCGGCAAAGACCAATCCGGTCGCCGTGCCCGTCAAGGAATAAACTGTGCCGGCGCGCGTGTTGATATGAATCTGATCTGCGCCTTCGTGGCAGCGCCAGCTCAACCGCTGGGCGCAGGGCGCAGGGGGATGGCCGCCCCGGCAACACCCCGTCAGCAACGCAGCGGCGACAAGAGGCGCGATTCGAGCCTGCGTTGGCGATCTCGAATGACGGGCCGGCGGATCATTCATCTCATGACGCGCCGGCAGCCCCGCTCCGGCGTCTCGCCGAAGCCATCAATCGGGCAAACCCGTTAGCCGCCGGTTAAAGGGCGCCGTCGCCTTCCGCCGGCCCCGGCGCTAGGCTAAATTTGCCTCATGACACCGCCCGAAAAGAAACCGGCAAGGCTCACCCTCGCCAGGGCGCGGAGCGAGCACGCGCGCCTCGGGGCCGAGATCGCCGAGCACGACCGGCGCTACCATGGCGAGGATCAGCCTACGATCTCCGACGCGGAATATGATGAATTGCGCCGGCGCTATACCGCGCTCGAAGCGGCGTTTCCCGAGCTCGCCGGCGCGGACTCGGAAAACCGCAAGGTCGGCGCGCCGCCGGCGGAGAAATTCGCCAAAGTCCGCCACGCCGTGCCGATGCTGTCGCTCGGCAACATCTTCGCCGACGAGGAGGTCGAGGAATTCTGCGCCCGGGTGCGGCGCTTTCTGGGCTTGAAAGACAGCGCGCCGCTCGATGTCGTCGCCGAGCCGAAGATCGACGGGCTCTCCTGCAATCTGCGCTACGAGAACAGCGACCTCGTCCGGGTGGCGACGCGCGGCGACGGCTACGAAGGCGAGGACGTGACCGCCAACGTGCGCACCGTCGCCTCGGTCCCGCACCGGCTCGCAGGCGCGCCAAGGATTTTCGAGGCGCGCGGCGAGGTCTACATGCGCCACGTCGATTTCGCCGCCCTCAACACCCGCCAGGCGGAGGCGGGAAAGCCGGTGTACGCCAATCCGCGCAACTTCGCCGCCGGTTCGCTGCGCCAGCTCGATCCGCGCATCACGGCGAGCCGGCCGCTCGCCTTCTTCGCCTACGCCTGGGGCGAGGTCAGCGAGCCGTTCGCTTCGACCCAGGTCGGCGCCATCGAGGCCATGCGCCGCTTCGGACTGCCGACCAATCCGTTGACCAGGCTTTGTCATTCCACGGTCGAGCTCCTCAAGCACTATCATGCGATCGAGGCCGAGCGGGCGACGCTCGGCTACGACATCGACGGCGTCGTTTACAAGGTCAACGATCTCGCGCTCCAGGAGCGGCTCGGCTTCATCTCGCGCTCGCCCCGGTGGGCGGTCGCGCACAAGTTCCCGGCCGAGAAGGCGATCACGATCGTCGAGGCGATCGGCATCAATGTCGGCCGGACCGGGGCGCTGACCCCGCTCGCCAAGCTCAAGCCGGTGACCGTCGGAGGGGTCGTCGTCTCCAACGCCACCCTGCACAACGAGGACGAGATCGCCCGCAAGGATGTCAGGGTCGGCGATACGGTCGTGGTCCAGCGAGCCGGCGACGTCATTCCGCAGATCCTCGAGGTGGTGCTGGACAAGCGTCCGCCGGGCGCCGCTCCTTATGAGTTTCCGCACGTCTGCCCGGTCTGCGGGTCGGCGGCTTTGCGCGAGATCGACGAGAAGACCGGGGAGGCCGACGTCGTGCGCCGCTGCACCGGGACGCTGGTCTGTCCGGCGCAGGCGGTCGAGGGCCTGAAGCACTTCGTCTCGCGCAACGCCTTCGACATCGAGGGGTTGGGAGAAAAGCTGATCGAGCTGTTCTTCACCGAAGGCCTCATTCGCACGCCCGCCGACATCTTCACCCTTCAGGCGCGCGACGGACAGGGCCGCGAGCCTCTAAGCGAGTGGGACGGCTTCGGCGAGCTGTCGGCGCGCAACCTCTTCAACGCCATCGACGGGCGCCGCGCGATCGGCCTCAACCGCTTCCTCTATGCGCTCGGCATCCGCCATGTCGGCGAGACCAACGCCCGGCGCCTGGCGCGCCATTTCGGCGACTGGGCGCCGTTGCGCGCCGCCGCCCGCGCGCCCAACGCCGCGGAGGAGCTGTCGGCGGTCGAGGGCGTCGGGCCGGTGGTCGCCGAGGCGGTCGGCGATTTCTTCGCCGAGCCGCGCAACGAGGCGGCGCTCGACGCGCTCCTGAACGAAGTGACGATCGAGCCGATGGAGGCGATCGCGGCCGGCCATCCGCTTGCCGGCAAGACCATCGTTTTCACCGGATCGCTCGAGCGGATGACCCGCGACGAAGCCAAGGCGGTCGCCGAGCGGCTCGGGGCCAAGGTGTCCGGCTCGATCTCGGCCAAGACCGACCTCGTCGTCGCCGGCCCCGGCGCCGGCTCGAAGCTCGCCAAGGCGCGCGAGCTCGGCGTCGAGACGATCGACGAGGAGGAATGGGTCAGGCGAGCGGGGCGAGGATAGGGATTCCCTTCTTCCGTCTACGGGGTGATGGTGGCGCGAAGCGCCGGATGAGGGTAGACGCTGGCCCTCACCCCAGCCCCTCCCGCATAGGGCGTTCATGAACAACTGGCGCCACGCCGGCATCGTCGTACGCGAGGCGGGTCCGCGCGATCTCGACGCGATCGCCAGGCTCGAGAACGAGTCGTTCGAGACCGACCGGGTCTCGCGCCGGTCCTTGCGCGAATTCCTGCGCGCGGCCCACCGGCCGGTGATCACGGCGTTCATCGACGACGAGCTTGCGGGCTACGCCCTGGTCTCGCTGCGCAAGACCTCGCGGGCGGTGCGCATCTACTCGCTCGCGGTCGATCCCCGATTCGCCCGCCGCGGCGTCGGCCGGGCGCTGCTCCAGGCCTGCGAGGCCTATGCGCGGGGCCACCGCCGCGCCGCGCTGACGCTCGAAGTGCGCTATGACAATTCCTCGGCGATCGCGCTTTACGAGAGCTCTGGGTTCCGCCAGTTCGGCGAGCACGCCCATTATTATGCCGACGGCGCCGCTGCCTTGCGCTATGAGAAGGCGCTCGTCCCCGCTTCCCTGCGCGAAACCCGGAACAATCCGGCGCTCAAGCGCGTTCGGCCGTTGCGTGGCGCATCGCGCCCGCGCTAGGGAGGCGAAGAGGCGCGGAAAGTGAGTCGCGCCCGTCACGAATGAACCTGGCCCACGCCTAACCTCAGGGACCGTTCCGCCCCTCATCATGCAGACGTCGTCGCGACCAACCGCACGCCCGGAGCGCTGCGTGTCATGACCGGCTGGGTCATTCTCGTCGATCAGGCGCGCGACTTTCCCAACGCCGACACCCCCCACAAGGTGATCACGACGCGCGACTATCTCGCCCGGCCGAAACTGTTCGCCGGGCTCGGACGGGCGAAGATCATCAATCTTTCCCGCTCCTACAACTACCAGTCCAAGGGCTATTACGCTTCGCTCCTCGCCGAGGCGCGCGGACACAGGGTGATCCCGACCGTGGAGACGATGCTCGATCTGCGCGAGCTCAAGCTTTACGAGCAGTCGCTGCCGGAACTGCAGGAGGCGCTGACCGCCGCGGCGGTCAAGGCGCAGGCGACCGAGGACACCACCTTCGATCTCCTGTTCTGCTTCGGTTTCGTCCAGGATTCGCGCTTCGAGGCGTTCGGCCGGCTCCTGTTCGACTGGTACCGGTGCCCGGCGATCGAAGTCACAATAACGGCGGGGAAGCGATGGAAAATCGACCGGCTGCGCGCCCGGCCGCTCGCCAAGCTCGGACCGGACGAAGTCGAATTCTTCCACAAGAGCCTCCACCGCCACACCCAGCGCGACTGGCGCAACCCGCGCGGCCGGGCGATCGCCCGCTATTCGCTCGCCGTGCTGCACGATCCGCAGGAGGACCTGCCGCCGTCCTCCCTCGACACGCTCAAGCACTTTTCGCGGATCGCCGAGAAGCAGTCGGTCGAGGTCGAGCTCATCACCAGGAAGCAACTCGCGGAACTGGTCGAATTCGACGGCCTGTTCATCCGCGCGACGACTTCGATCGACAGCTACACCTACCGCTTCGCCCAGCGCGCTCGCAGCGAGGGCATGCCGGTCATCGACGACCCGCAATCGATGATCCGCTGCACCAACAAGGTCTATCTGCACGAGCTCCTCGAGGCGCACGGCGTCCCCGTGCCGCCGACGGTGATGCTGGCCGAGGACGAGGACCTCGCGAAGGCCGAGCGGCTCCTGGGCTGGCCGATGGTGCTCAAGATCCCGGACGGCTCGTTCTCGCGCGGGGTCCACAAGGTCGAGACCGCGCAGGCTCTGAAGACGCTGTCGGACGAATTGTTCGAGGACACCGACCTCCTGCTGGCGCAGAAGTTCATGCCGACCAAGTTCGACTGGCGGGTTGGGGTGCTCGACGGCGAACCTCTTTTCGTGTGCCAGTATCAGATGGCGCGCGGCCACTGGCAGATCATCAAGCACGGGCCGAACGGCGCCCGCGAGGGCGGATCGAAGACGATCGCCATCGCCGACGCTCCCCCGCGGGTCATCGACGCCGCGCTCAAGGCGGCCCGCGCCATCGGCCCGGGCCTTTATGGCGTCGACATCAAGGAAACCGACGGCGCGATTGTCGTCATCGAGGTCAACGACAACCCCAATCTCGAGCACGGGGTCGAGGACCAGGCTGGCAAAGACGAGATTTGGACAAGGCTGCTCAACTGGTTCGTCAAGCGGATCGACGCGTGAAACGCGGCCCCCGCGCCCGCGATGTTCGATTTCGGACATGGGCTCGCCTCCAGGCAATCAATGGCTCACAGCGAGCGGAGGGCTGCTTCATGTTCGTCGACTGGCTGTTCGCAAGCTTTCATCACCTCGCGGTGTTTTCGCTCGCCGCGATCCTGTCGGCGGAAATTTTTCTAACCGCCGGGCCGATCGACGACCGGATGGCGCTGAGGCTCGCGCGCGTCGACGCGTGGTTCGGCATCCTGGCTGCGATCGCGCTCGCGGCTGGGCTCATGCGCCTGTTCTTCGGCGCCAAGGGCGTCGACTATTATGCCGCTAACACGTTCTTTTGGGCGAAGATGGCGCTGTTCGCCGCGGTCGGCCTGATCTCGATCGCGCCGACGTTTTCGTTCATCGTGTGGCGAAGGCGGGTTCGCGCCGACGCCTCGTTCCGCCCGCCCGCGCGCGAGATTGCGCGATTGCGCCGGGCGCTCTACGCCGAGGCCGGCTTGTTCGCGCTCATTCCCCTCTGCGCCGCGGCGATGGCGCGGGGCTACGGGATGTGAGGCGAATTCTGCCGGGTCGCCCCGTCCCAGGCCGCGGACTTCAGTTCAGGCCACAGGACCGGATCGTCGAACAGGTTCTCATCGGCCCCGGCCTCGAGCCGCTTCAGCGCCGCCCGGTAGGCGACGAAAAGCGAATTGGTTTTCGTCGCGGCGGATTTCGATTTTGTTGCGCCCGGCTTTGAATTTGTTGCGCCCGCCTTGGAAATCCATCCGGACAAGGGGCGCGGCAGCGTCAATCGATCAGCCTGTAGGCCGGGAGCGTCAGGAACTCCTCGAAGCTGTCGGCGAGCGACATGTCCGAGAACAGCGCGATCGCGTCCTTGAAGCGGCCGCCGTCGAACGCCTTTTCGCCGACCTCGCCCTTGACCCGCTCCATCTCGCCCTTGAGCGCGTCCTTGAACATCGCCGGCGTCGCCTCGCGGCCGTCGTCGAGCCGGGCCTTCAGATGCAGCCATTGCCAGACCTGGGCGCGGGAGATCTCGGCCGTCGCCGCGTCCTCCATCAGGTTATAGATCGGCACCGCGCCGCGGCCCCTGAGCCACGCCTCGATATATTGCACGCCGACCCGGATGTTCTCGCGCAGGCCCGCTTCGGTGCGCTTCCCCTTGTGGACCTCGATGAGGTCGGCCTGGGTTGCGTGAACGTCGTCGCGCTTGACCGAAAGCTGGTTCGGCCCCGGCATGAGCCGGTCGAAGACTTCGCGCGCGATCGGGGCCAGATCGGGATGGGCGACCCAGGTCCCGTCATGACCGGCGCGCGCTTCGCGCTCCTTGTCGGCGCGCACCTTGGCGAAGGCCTCTTCGTTGGCCTTGCTGTCGCCCTTGACCGGAATCTGCGCCGCCATCCCGCCCATCGCGAAGGCGCCGCGATGGTGGCACGTCTTTATCAGAAGAGCCGAATAGGCGCTGAGGAACGCCTTTCCCATCGTCATCTCCGAGCGGTCGGGGGTGAGGAAGGCGGGGTTCTTGCCGAGGCGCTTGATGAACGAAAAGATGTAGTCCCAGCGGCCGCAATTGAGCCCGACGATGTGATCGCGGAGCTCGTACAAGATCTCATCCATCTCGAACGCCGCCGGCAGCGTCTCGATCAGCACCGTCGCCTTGAACGCGCCGTGCGGGACGGAAAGCTCGCGCTCCGCGTGGGAGAACACCTCGTTCCAGAGCCTCGCCTCGAGATGGCTCTCGAGCTTGGGCAGATAGAAGGCGGGCGTCGCGCCGGCCGCCATCTGCGCCTTGGCGCAATGGAAGACGTAAACGCCGAAATCGAACAGCGAGCCGGACATTTCCTCGCCGTCGACGGCGACATGCCGCTCGGGCAGGTGCCAGCCGCGCGGTCGCACCATCAGCACTGCGGGATTGCTCTTGAGCGCGTAGGTCTTTCCGCTCGCCGGATCGACAAAGTCGATCTTTCCGGCCCAGCGGTCCTTGAGATTGGCCTGGCCCTCGACCATGTTGGCGAACATCGGCGAGGAGGCGTCCTCGAAGTCGGCCATGAAGACCTTTGCGCCCGAGTTCAGGGCATTGACGATCATCTTGCGGTCGACCGGGCCGGTGATCTCGACCCGGCGGTCGAGAAGATCGGACGGTATCGCGGCGACCTTCCAGTCGCCGTCGCGGATCGATTTCGTCTCGGGGAGAAAGTCGGGCAGCTTGCCGGCGTCGAAGTCTTCCTGGCGCCCCGCTCGCCGCACGAGCAACTCAAGCCGACGGCGATTGAACCGCCGGTGCAGCCCGGCCAGAAACGTCAGGGCCTCGGCGCTCAGGATTTCGGCTTGCCGGCCGCCAGGCTTCGCGTTGATCTCGACGCCTGCTGCGGCCGAGTGCGCTGTCATGAGGTCCTCCGGAAAGACGGTCGCGGTCCTTTGAGGAAACCTCCTAGACCTTTTCGCCGCCTTTGGGGAGGGTCGGTTGTGCGGTCCGTGACGGGGCGCCGGCGGCCGCGATCAGGCCGCCAGTTCCGCGCGTCCGGCGGCCGGCCGCTCACGCCACGCCCGCCGCCTGACGAGCAGGTGGGATGGGTCGGCGTCGAGGGGCAGCGCCGTTGCGTCGTTGAGATCGGACCGGGTGAGCCCGATGTCGCGCAGCTCGTATTCCGACATCCGCGCCAGATCGGACATCGTCCGCCGCGCCGCGCTCACCCGCGCCGGCCATGTGAGAATACGCCACACCGCCTCAGCCGCGTGCGAGGTTGAAAGTGTGAATGAAGCAACGATGTTCGCCTCCTGCCCCGAGGCGACGGCCTTCCGTTCGGCGCCAGGCGGCGCCGGGAGAGGCCAATCGGTCTCGGAATGATCATTTATATAGTGCGCCCCATTGATCGGTCCAACGAATGTTTGTAGAGTAACTGATCGCAATTTTGGATAGGTTGCCATGCTCGACACCGACCAGCTTCGTTCGTTCCTCGCCATCGTCGATTGCGGCTCGTTCACCAGGGCGGCGGACCGGGTGCACAAGACTCAGTCGGCGGTCTCGATGCATATCCGCCGGCTGGAGGAGCAATTGGGCTGCGCCTTGTTCGTCAAACACGGGCGGGGCGCCCGGCTCACCGCCGAGGGCGAGCGGCTGATCGAGTTCGCGCGCCGGATCATCCAGGTCGAGGCCGGGGCGCTGGCGGCGGTGTCGCGCAAGGGGCTCAGAGGCGCCGTCAGGCTCGGGATTCCGGACGACTACGCCGAGTCGTTCCTGGCCGAGATCGTGGCGCGTTTCAATCGTCGTCACCCGCTGGTCGAGGTCTGCGTCGTCTGCGAGACGTCTACGGAGTTGGCCGCCCAGGTCGCGGCGGGAGCCCTGGAGCTGGCGTTGGTCACCGACCACGAAGGCATCAAGGGCCTCGAGCTCCTGCGCGAGGAGCCGCTGGTTTGGGTCGCCGCGGAAGGGTTCAGACATGAGGAGGGGACGCCGATCCCCCTTGCGCTCGGCAGCGCCACTTGTATCTGGCGCCGCGCGACCGAGACGGCTCTCGCGGCAACTCCCGGCCTGACGCGGGCGCGATTCTTTTCCAAGAATTTCACCGCGATCGGCACGGTCGTGCGCGCCGGCCTCGCGGCGACGATCCTGCCCGCCTCGATGGTCGGCAAAGGCTTGCGCGTGCTGGGGCGCGACGAGGGCCTGCCCGAATTGCCCCTGACCCGCATGGGCCTCATCCATGCGCCCGGACGCCCGAGCGAGGAAACAATCGCGCTCGCCGAAGCGATCCGCGGATCCATTGGCGCGCCGGCGCGCCAGGCCGCCTGAGCCGCGCCCGGACGCGACGTCGCAGCGCCCGGTTCCTTACGGTCATCACCATTGGTTAGGGTTAAGCCGGCGTTAACTGCCGGCGTGACAGGTTTTCCTCGCTTTTTTGAGTCCGCGGGCCAGCTCGCCCGGCGTCGAGCGAGGGGACCGTCGCCATGGCCAGGCTGAGCCGACTCGCCCTCACGGGTGTCGCCGCCGTCCTCTCGGCGTGGGCGCGCGCCGCCGACCTGCCGCCAATTCCCTCGCTACCCGAGGCCGAGTCCGGTCCGGCCGAATTCGGCGGATGGTATCTGCGCGGCGACGTGGGGGGCGGCGTCAATACGACCGCTCCGGAGCTCAAGATCGCGCCCGATCCGATCGCGGCCGGCGTTGCGGGGGGGTTCATTTCGGGCGCCGCGACCCAGACGTTCAACAACGCGACGCTGTCGCCGTTCGGCATGATCGACGCCGGCGCCGGCTATCACTTCAACAGCGCGTTTCGCGCTGACGCGACACTTGAATATCGCGGCGGCGCGAGCCTCCGCTCCACGTCCGCGGCTTATCCTTGGCCGGGGCCATCGCAAAACGCGGACGCCTTTCACGCGGACGTCTCCTCCTTCGTCGGCCTCGTCAACGGTTATGTTACGCCCGGCGCGTGGTACGGGTTTTCGCCCTTCCTCGGCGCTGGCGTCGGCTTCGCCGACAACAGGACGTCCGGCTTCGCCGACCAGACATCGCCCGGCCGCGCGGGCTACGCCAACGGATCGAGGACCAGCTTCGCCTGGGCGATGATGGCCGGCGTCGATTACGATCTTACGCCGAATCTCAAGCTCGAACTTGGCTACCGCTATCTCAGCTACGGTTCGATCACGACCGGCGGCTCGAACTGCGGCGGGGCCTTCCCCGCCGCCTATTGCGGCGGCGGAGTCGCCAGCACGATCTCATCGCGCAACAGGCTGGCGTCGAGCGACTTCAGGCTGGGCCTCATCTACTCCTTTGGCGGGCCGCCGCCGGCCGTCGCCCAGGAGTGAAAGCCCGCGTGAAAATCCGACTCCCCGACCTCCTGGCCTCAGGCGCCTGACATCGCGCGGTTTGCCTTCGGCCGCGGCTCGGCCTATGTCGTCCCGCGCTTCTCGTCCGGAGGCCCTTCGCTCTGCGTCCGCCGAGCGCGGGCAAATCGCAGAGCGCGCCCGAGGCCGCCGAACACTTTCATGACCGACGCGACTGCGCCAAGGGCAGGACTCATCCAATCGGCATGGGCCAGCCCGATCCTGCTCCTGGTTCTCACGACCCTGATCTGGGCCGGCCACTCGATCGTCGGCCGGCTGGCGGTCGGCCAGATCGGGCCGATGACTCTCACCTGCCTGCGTTGGGGAGTGGCGCTTGTTCCGATCCTGTTGACCGCCCGCCCGGCGCTGCGGCGCGACTGGCCGATCTTGCGCGCGCACTGGCGATATGTGGCCGCGATGGGGGCGCTCGGCTACACCGCGTTCAACGCCCTCTTCTATGTCGCGGCGCATCGAACGAGCGCGCTCAATCTGTCGATCATCCAGGGCGCCATCCCGGCGCTGGTCTTGATTGGCGCGCGGCTTTTCCTCGGCGCCCGGTTCACCGCGTTGCAGGCGCTCGGCGCCGTGGCGACCATGGCCGGCGTCGCCGCGATCGCCGCTCAGGGCGACCTCAACCGGCTCGCGGCGCTGGCGTTCAATGGCGGCGACGTCATGATGTTCATCGCTGCCGTTCTTTACGCCGGCTACACGATCGGGTTGCGCGAGCGCCCGCATGTCTCGGGCCTGAGCCTCCTCGCCGGCATGGCCTTGGCCGCGTTCATCACCTCCGTGCCGCTCATGGTCTGGGAGATCGCCGCCGGCGGATTCATCTGGCCGACCCCGGCGGGATACGCGACGCTCGTCTATGTGGCGCTGGGGCCGGCCTTCATCTCGCAGATCATGTTCATGCGCGGGGTCGAACTGATCGGGCCGGGCCGGGCGGGGGTGTTCGTCAATCTGGTGCCCGCGTTCGGCGCCATCATGGCGGTTCTGATCCTGGGCGAGCCGTTCGCGGCCTATCACGTCGTTGCGCTCGTGCTGGTGATCGGCGGCATCGCCATCGCCCAGCGTGGCTCGGGCGGTCCCGCGCACTGAGGTTCTCTTGAACGGAAGGAGATTGAAATGGCCTGGATTGAACTGAAGCCGGAAGGAGCGGGGCCGATTCGAGCCTGGCGCGCCGATCCGAATGGACGCCCGCGCGGCGGCGTGGTCGTGGTGCAGGAGATCTTCGGCGTCAACGCGCATATCCGGGCGGTCACCGACAAGTTCGCGGCCGACGGTTATCTCGCGGTCGCACCGGCGATATTCGAGCATGACGAGAAGGGGTTCGAGGTCGGCTACGATCCCGAAGTCCAGGGCGCGCGGCATGGCGATCGCCGGCAAGGCGGACCGCGAGCAGATCTTGAGGGACGTCGCCGCGGCGATCGAGGTCGCCAAGGAAGGCGGCAAGGTCGCGGTGGTCGGCTTCTGCCTCGGAGGCACGATCGCCTGGACGGCGGCGGGCCGGCTTCCGGGCCTGAGCGCCGCGGTCGGCTACTACGGCGGCGGCATCATCGGCCTCAAGGACCTGAAGCCGCGCGTGCCGACGCTCTTGCATTTCGGCGACAAGGACCAGCACATCCCCATCGCCGGGGTGAAAGAGGTCGCCGCCGCCCATCCGGAGGTCGAGGTCCATATCTATCCCGCCGACCACGGGTTCAACTGCGACCACCGCGAGAGCTACGACGCGCCGAGCGCGGCGCTCGCCTGGACGCGGACGCTGGCGTTCCTGCGCAAGCACCTGGGGTAAACGGGGCCGTTGCTTCCTTGCCGTCCGTCAATGGACGGTCCGAATGATCCGTGTTAGGGGCGCGCTCGTAGGAGTTGCGGCACGCCGCCCGCGCCGAAGCGACTGAGCGGCCGCCGCCACGGGTAGGGAGGGTTGGCGATGACGGTCGCATCATCGGTCATCAGCGCGGCGGACGGCGTCGATCATGCGGCGCTCGCCGAAGCGATGCCGCTCGACGAGTTCAATGTCAGCGATCCCAAGCTCTTTCAGCAGGACGTCTGGCAGCCGTATTTTCGCCGCCTGCGGCGGGAGGCGCCGGTGCATTATTGCAAGGAGAGCCCGCTTGGGCCCTTCTGGTCGGTGACCAAGCACAAGGACATCATCGCCCTTGAGGTCAACCACAGGTCATTTTCGTCGCTCGACGGCATCACCTTGCGCGACCGGCCGGGCGACCTCGAGCTGCCGATGTTCATCGCGATGGACCCGCCGCGGCATGAAGCGCAGCGCAAGGTAGTGCAGCCGATCGTCTCACCGGACAATCTGGCCAATTTCGAAGCGCTGATCAGGAGCCGGGTCCGCGCGGTGCTCGATGGCCTGCCGCGCGGCGAAACTTTCAACTGGGTGGACAGGGTCTCGATCGAGCTCACCGCGCAGATGCTCGCGACCCTGTTCGATTTCCCGTTCGAGGATCGACGCAAGCTGAGCCACTGGTCGGATGTCTCGACCGCGGTGCCTTACGAGGGCGGGCTGGTCGAAAGCGAAGAGCAGCGCGAGCAGGTTTTCGGCGAATGCCTCGCCTATTTCATGGGTCTGTGGAACGAGCGCGTCAACGCCGAGCCGCGCCCCGACCTCATCTCGATGCTCGCCCACGGCGAGGCGACCCGCAACATGAGCGCGCGGGAATATCTCGGCAACATCGTGCTTCTGATCGTTGGCGGCAACGACACGACGCGCAATTCGATGACCGGCGGCCTCCTGTTCCTGAGCCAGAACCCGGATGAGCTCAGGAAGCTCCGCGCCAGGCCCGAACTCATCGATTCGATGGTCCCGGAGATCATCCGCTACCAGACGCCGCTCGCCTATATGCGCCGCACCGCGCTCGCCGACGTCGAGTTCGGCGGCCAGCTCATCCGCAAGGGCGAGAAGGTCGCGATGTGGTACATTTCCGGCAACCGCGACGAGGAGGCGATCGAGGAGCCCGACCGTTTCATCATCGACCGCGCCCGCCCGCGCCAGCACCTCTCGTTCGGCTTCGGCATCCACCGCTGCGTCGGCAAGACGCTGGCCGAAATGCAACTGAAGATCCTGTGGGAGGAAATCCTCGACCGCCTGCCGGCAATCGAGGTCGTCGGCGAGCCGAAGCGGGTCTTCTCGTCCTTCGTCCACGGCATCACCGAATTGCCGGTGCGCATCGCCGCTTAGCGCCTGGGCGGGGCGTCGGGCCGGCGTCTCTTGACGAACGAGGAATTTTGAGGCTCAAGGCTGCCGGGGCCTGGCGTCTTCCGTTTCCGCAGATCGCCTGAAACGACGGCCGCAATTCACGCAAGGGAGGAAATACCGAATCGGTCCGGAAGCCGTTACGGGCTGATGCGGTTCGTTTCGTTCGCCGCTCGGCTTAGAGATTGGACGCGTAGGAGATTGCAAGCTGATGATCAGTCCGAAAATCGTCTACGCCGTCAAATATGTCATGCCGCACGGCCTCATGCAGCAATTCCTCCGCGCGCAAAGGCGCCGTCTCCTCGCTGCCCACAACGAGGCTCAGCCGTCAGGCGCGGCGCAACGGATTCCCTACAGCTACAGCGCGGCCATCGAGTTCCATAGCGCCAGAGGCCTGCCGCGCGAACATGTCACCGGCGGCAGCATGCCGGAATCCACGCTCGCCTTCTGCTCGAAGACCCTCGACGACCTCATCCCCGCGACGGGCGACAAGCCGCTTATCGGACTGCACGTCGGGAACTTCCTTGGCGTCTCGCTCACTCATTTCGTCAATTACGTACGCCAAAGGAACGAGAAATCCGTCGTCGTATCGATCGACCCGAACCTGACGCACCGGGGGATTGAACATCCGCAAAAGCACGTCATCGCAATCCTCAATCATTTTGGACTGCAGGGGAACGCCGTGATTTGCGTCGGATACTCGACCAGCAAGAGTCTCAGCAACGACGGGACGGCGTTCCTGGGCGAGAACGGATTCGAATACGATCCCTACGCACGATTTGAGAGCGAGCAATCGTGCGAGGACACGCTGTCAAATCTTTGCGCGATTTCGCAGGGACGGTTTGATTTTGCGGTTGTCGACGGCAATCACGAGGGAAGCTATCTGCGCGCGAGACCGCGATGGCGCGGCGCCTCCTGAAGCCGGAAGGAATTCTCATTCTCGACGACGTTTCCGACGCCTGGACCGAGATCAAGGCGGAATACGACGGCCTGCAATCGAATGGCTGGCGCGCCGTCGCCGCCGACGGCCGCGTTGGCCTGCTTCAGAGCGGATCGGCGTAGTCCGGCGCTGGCCGGGCTCGAAACGCAATCGCCCGCCGGTTGCTCGCGCGCAGACGCCAATTACTTCGGCCGGGATTCGACCTCCGCGAGGGCGCTCAACTCATCCTCGAGCCGCAATTCGACGCTCTTCGCCTCGGTCCTGATCCAGTCGATCACGACCTTGACGTCGTCGCGCGGCGTCGCGTCCGCCTGGACCAGCCAGTAGGCGTATCCGTGCGCCTGGTCTGCGCCGGCGCCGCCGACCGCGATGAGCCGGCCTTGCGACAGCAACGGTTCGATCAGCGCGATGCGGCCAAGCGCTATTCCCTGGCCCTCGAGCGCCGCGCGAATCGCCTGGTCATATTGATTGTAGCGGAGGATCCCTTTCGGCTTGACTGCGCTCAAGCCCATCGAGTGGAGCCGGTCGGCCCATTGCAGCCAGGGGCGATTCGAATCGTCGTATTCGATCAGAACATGCGCGGCGATCGACTCGGCGTCGAGGCGGCTCACGCCGAGCGACGGATGGGCGACGGGCGCGACCGCTTCGCCGAACAGGCGCTGCGAGCCCGGCGGCGCGCTCGCGGCGGGGCAATAGCGAATCGCGACGTCCGCGCCTCCCATCCTCAGATCGACCAGTTTATTGTTCGCCGCCACCCTGACGTCGATGTCGGGATGGCGCTGCTGGAAGCCGCCGAGACGCGGCATGATCCACAGGCCGGTGACGCCGATGCTGGCGGTGATCGTCACCGGCTGGCGGTCGCGCCCGGCGGCGAGCGCATTGACGCCGTCCTGAAGCTGCTGAAGGGCGCTGTCGGCGACGCGAAAGAATCGTTCGCCCTCGGCGGTGAAGCTGATCGCGCGATAGCCGCGGTTGATGAGCTTGACCCCGAGCGTCTCCTCGAGGGCGATGATCTGGCGGCTGACGGCGGATTGGGTGAGGAAAAGGTCCTGCGCGGCGAGCGTTATGCTCATGCGCCGCCCGACGGCGACGAAACCGCGAACGAGATCGAGCGACGGCAGCCGAACCGGAAAGCTTCGCATGCATTTGCCTCATGCGATCCAGCCATACCCTCTTCACCCCGCCGCCCTCTGTCAAGCCGGAGGGCGTCACTTTCTTTGCGGGCACGGGGCAGGCCGCTCATACGGCCACGGCATCGCATTCCCCACGCGCATGCGATCGATGCCGAGATGTCGTTTGACGGGCAACCGCCGCCGACTCTACCAATGCGTCATCAAAGTCGCTTAGGAGGCTTTCATGCGCATCGCATTGCCGCATATGGCGTTCGAAATGTCGCCGCCGCGGTTCGCCCACTGGCGAAGCGAGTTGGATTCATGGCGCCGGCGGGCGCGGGAACGGGACGAGCTGGCGCGGATGTCGGACGGCGAGCTGCACGACATCGGCGTCACCTCCGCCGAACGCTGGGCGGAGATCAACAAGCCGTGCTGGCGCGGTTGACGCCCGCGCGATGAACTTGCGGGTCGCCTGCTCCTGCTCCGCTCCGGTCACATTGAACGAACGTCGTGCGCCGAAGTCCTGTCACACCCGCGAAAGCGGCTATCCGCAGCAGCGGCCGCGACCGGCCACTGGGTATGACAATCCGCGGATGTCGAAAGTTACGGCTAAAGCCGCTTCTCGAACCAGTGGTGGGCGTAGGGGTTGTCGTTGAAACGGGCGACTTCGCGGAAGCCTTCCCTCCGGTAGAGCGCGTGGGCCTCGGTCAGCGCCCGGTTGGTGTCCAGACGAAGCGTCCTCAACCCCATCTCTCGCGCCGCGGCTTCGAGCGCCCGCAGCATCCGGCGCGCGACGCCCATGCCGCGGGCGGACGGCGCGGTCCAGACCCGCTTGATCTCGCCCGCCGTCCTGCCGGTGCGCTTGAGCCCGCCACACCCGACCGCATCGCCGTCGAGCCGGGCGAGCACGAACAGGCCCGACGGCGGCGCCATGTCGCCGGCGCGGGCGGAATCGTCCCTGGCCCGGTCGTAGCCGCCCTCGAAGCGCGCTTTGAGTTCGCCGAAATACGCATCGAGGCACCGCCGCGCGTCGCCGCTGTTCGGCGCCTCCGCGGCGACTTCGACCGTTGCGGCGCGGATCAGCCGCTCGACCTCTCCCATCGCCGTCACCAGCCGGCCGCGTTCGCCTTCGTCGAGGGCCTGAAGCATCGACGCCGCGAGCCGGTCCGAGAGCCTGTCGTACGCCGCGCGCTCCGCGCTTCCCTTGCGGGTCAGGCTTGCCCAGCGCCGGCGGCCGTCCCCGCCGGCCTTCGCGACTGCGATCAAGCCCTGCGTCCTCAGCGATTGGAGGAGACGGCTGAGATAGCCCGAATCGAGCCCAAGCCTCGCCCTCAGCGTACGGAGATCGACGCCGTCGGCGCCGATTTCGAAAATGAGCCGCGCCTCCGCCAACGGCCGGCCCCGGCGCAGGTAGTTGGTCTCGAGCGCGCCGACGCGCCGGGCGACCAGACGGTTGAAGCGGCGGATCTGCCTGAGCTGGCTCTCGTCCATTCTCTGACTTTAGTCAGCAATCCGCGGTTTGCAAGCCTGGGCGCCGCGGGGGGCAGGCGAAGTGGGCGAAACAACGGCCCCCGCCACGGCGAAGGGCGCGATGTCCAATCGATGGCCGCTCGCCGCCGGTCGGCGGGCCAGCGCGGATTTTGCCGCCGGCGACGGGGCTCGAAACGGCGGCGATCGAATCGATTGCAGCGACGCCGCAAACGGCGTTAGACTGAGTTCAGCGCAACCGGCGCGCCAGGATTGCGGCGCCTCTCGCATTCCGCATCGTGGTTCGCGTCCGCGACAAAAAAGCGTCGATGCCGGCGGTTCGCGCGGAACACGGCGACGCGTCATGACGTGCAGGGCAAGGCGGGGCTCCTAGGTCAGGAGACTATGATGCCAAACGTTGAATACAGACTAGCGTCAGGGCACTCGATTCGACACCTTGACGTCTCGCCGATGATCGCCGCGCTTCGGTTCCAGCCGTCCGATTTCGAGTTTTCTCATGGCTGGCTGAACCATGTGCCAAGCCGTCATCGCTTCCAGTTTGACCGCAGCGGGCGGGTGACGATCGACGCGCTTTGCGGCTGCGCGGCGCTGTCGGTACGGCCCGAGCAGGCCGACGAGCTCCATACGATGTTCAGGACCTGGCGCTCCTCCTATTGGGTCCCGCTGGAGACGAACCGGGAGTTCGAGTCCCACTTCCGCGCCCCCAATCCCTGGGTCAGACTGTTCCGCGACGTCCGCATGGCCTGGAGGCGCTTCCGGCGCGAGGCCGAACCCCTGACAATCCCCGCCGAGGCGGTGTCGGCGACGCCGGCGGAATAGGCCGGGCGCCCGCCGTTTCCCGGGAGCCGCGCCGTCAGCCGCGGCGCGGCCGTCTCTTCGATCGAGAGCATCTGGCCAGGATGTTCGCCGCAGCTTTTTGCAACAATTTCTTTCGGAAAATCCATGCTCGTGCTATGGTGTCTGTCGCCATGGCCACGATGATCATGTTTGTCCGCACGCGAGGCGCCTCGCGCCTTGGCAGCGGCGCGCCTGGGCATTGTACAGTGCTGCTATGGTCTTATTTCGTCCAAGAAATTGCCCGGGGGGGGGAGTCAGCGCAACCCATTGAAAAGTCTCGATTCGGACAAGGCTATCAAAGGGAATCAAAGCGGATTCCTTTGATATCCTTTGCTGATCTTTGTCCTGGCTTGGCTGGATTTGGCTAAATTTGGAGCTGATTTGGAATCCCAAGACGGAGCCGGCCCTCAGACGATCCCCGAGGACGAACCGGCGACCGCAGGCCGCTCCTTCGCCTTGACCTTGCGATAATTCGAAGCGCGATAGGCCGCAACCGGGTCGATCGCGCCGCCGCCGCGCAACCGCGCCTCAGCCAGGATGGGCGACACGTCGGTGACGAAGCCGGCCTTGAGAACGCGATGAGCGAGCATGACGTCATTATCCGCTTGCGCGTGGGCGAGCGCTTCGCGGTCGACGATAAGCGCTTGCGCGTAGGCGCGCTGCGTCTCCACCGCCGAGACCATCAGGCTCTCGATCGGATCGGTGACGTTGTGAGATTGATCGAGCATGTAAGCGGGATTGAAGCCGGCCGCGCCGCGCGCGCTGGCGTCAACCAGTTCGTTGAACACCCGGAACAGGCGAAACGGGTCGATCGATCCGGTGTCGAGATCGTCGTCGCCGTATTTCGAATCGTTGAAATGAAAGCCGGCCAGCCGGCCTGCGCGGATGAGCCGCGACACGATCTGCTCGATGTTGACGTTCGGCGCGTGGTGCCCGAGGTCGACGAGGCAATGGGCCTTGGGGCCCAGCGCCTGAGCCGCCATGAGGCTCGTTCCCCAGTCGGAGATCACCGTGGAGTAGAACGCCGGCTCGTAGAGCTTGTGCTCGAGGAACAGGCGCCAGTCGCCCGGCAGGCGCGCGTAGACCTCGCTCATCAATTCGAGGTACCAGCCGAACACGCGATTGAGGTTCGACTGGCCGGGAAAATTCGAGCCGTCGGCGATCCAGACCGTCAGCGCCTTCGACCCCAGTTTTTCACCGATTTCGATGCACTCGACGTTGTGCGCCGCCGCCTGATCGCGCGCCGCCTTCTGGCTGTGGCTCAGCGAACCGAATTTATAGGACAGCGTCTGGCCGGGCTGGTCCTGAAAAGTGTTGGAGTTGACCGCGTCGAAACCGACGCCGAGCCCCGCCGCGAATTCCGCCAGTCCGCGATAATCGTCGACCTTGTCCCAGGGAAAATGCGGCGAGCAGGTCGGCGTCGCGCGGGTGAGCTGGTGGATGGTCGCGCAATCCTCGAGCTTGTCGAAGATGCCGCGCGGCTCGCCGGGCCCGGGGAAGCGCGCGAAGCGCGTGCCGCCGGTTCCGACCCCCCAGGTCGGCACGGCGACCGCGAAGGCGGCGACTTTCGCCGTGATAGTCTCGATGTCGACGCGGGCGCGTCCGAGGCGCCGGCCGAGCGCCCCATAATCCTCCGCCTGCGCGGCGGCGAGCCTGGCGTTTTCCTCGCCGATAAGGGCCTCGGGGATGCGATAGGACATGGCCGCTCCGTTAGCGTCGTTTCGTCAGCGGGTGAAGCTCACGGCGTTGCCCGCATCGACGTTGAGAATGTTGCCGGTGCTTTTGGCGGAGAGATCGGAGGCGAAGTAATACACCGCCTCGGCGATGTCCTCGGGGTACACGGAAAGCTTCAACAGCGAGCGCTGGCGATAAACCTCTTCGAGCTCGGATTCGCTCACCTTGTTCGACGCCGCCCGTTGCGCCCGCCATTCGCCCTGCCAGATCTTGGAGCCGCGCAGCACCGCGTCCGGGTTGACCGTGTTGGCGCGAATCCCGTGCGGCGCTCCTTCGAGCGCGAGGCAGCGGGCAAGATGAACCTCGGCCGCCTTGGCGCTGCAATAGGCCGACGCGCCGGGAGAGGCCGCGAGCGCGTTCTTCGACGCGATGAAGACAATGGCGCCGCCGAGACCCTGATCTTTCATGATTCGGTAGCCCGCCCGCGCAGAAAGAAAATACCCGGTCGCCAGGATCGCGAAGTTGCGGTTCCAAAGCTCGAGCGAAGTGTCTTCGAACGGCGCCGCCGAGGCGATGCCCGCATTGGCCACGACAATGTCGATCCCGCCATAGGCGAGAACCGTCTCGCGGAACGCCGCCTCGATCGCGGGTTCGCTCGTCACGTCGACATGAACGCCCGCAACCGCGTCCTTGCCGAAGCGCTTGCCGAAGTCGGCGACCGTCGCATCGAGGGTCTTTGCGTCGATATCGGCGAGCACGACGCAGGCGCCCTCGCCCATCAGCCGCGCCGCAATCGCCTGTCCGATGCCGCCCGCGCCGCCGGTCACCAGGGCGACCCGCCCGGCGAGCGATTTGGGCTTGGGCATCCGCTGCAGCTTGGCTTCCTCGAGCAGCCAATATTCGATATCGAACGCCTCCTGCTCCTCGAGCCCGACATAGCGGCCGACGCCGGACGCGCCGCGCATGACGTTGATCGCATTGACGTAGAACTCGCCGGCGATGCGCGCGGTCGATTTGTCCTTGGCGAACGACAGCATGCCGACGCCCGGGACCAGATAAATGACGGCGTTCGGATCGCGCATCGGCGGCGAGTCGGCCCGTTTGCAGCGCCGGTAGTAGGTCTCGTAGTCGGCGCGATAATCGGCAATGTTCTGGTCGAGCGAAGCGAGGACAGAGTCGAGATTGCGCGCCGCCGGATCGAAAGGCAGGACCAGCGGGCGGATCTTGGTGCGCAGAAAATGATCGGGGCAGGACGTCCCAAGCGCCGCGAGAGCCTTGAGCTCGCGGGAATTGACGAATTCCAACACCGCCGCCGCATCCGTGAAGTGGCCGACCTTCCGTTCGCCGCTCGAAATGCGCTTGCGAATGGCGGGCAGGAGCTTCGCGGCGACGTCGCGCCGCTCGGCCCGCGGCAGAGCCTCGAGGCGCTGGCCCCCGAAGGAATCTCCGCGCGCGTTCGCGCTGAGCCATCGGGCCGCCCGGTTGATCATCTCCAGCGTGGTCCGGTAGCAATCCTTCGCGGTCGGCCCCCAGGTGAACAGGCCGTGGCCGCCGAGCACCACCCCTCTTATCTTCAGATTGGCCTCGGCCATCGCGCCGAGCTTCAGGCCGAGGTCGAACCCGGGACGCTGCCACGGAAGAAAACCGAGTTCCCCACCGTAAATCTCGCGCGTCAGCGCTTCGGCGTTCTCGCTGGCCGCGATCGCGATGACTGCGTCGGCGTGAACGTGGTCGACGTGTGGATGAGGAACGAAGCCGTGCAGCGGGGTATCGATCGAGGTCGCGCGCGGATTGAGGTTGAAAGTGCAGTGATTGTAGAGCGGGACCATCTCGTCCTCGTGATCGAGGCCGCGAAAGACCGAACGGAGGCCGAGCAGCTTGTCGAGATAGAGCGTCGAGAAACCGTCGAGCTTCATAGAGCCGATGTCGCCGCCGGAGCCCTTGACCCAAAGGACATTCGTCGGCGCGCCGGTCAGCGGATCCGAGGCGGCAAGCTTGGCCGAGGTGTTGCCGCCGCCGAAATTGGTGATGCGCAGATCGCTTCCGAGCAAATTGGATCGGTAGAGCAGCAGGCCCGGCCCATCGAAGGAAGCCGCACGCTCGTCGTCCCACAGGTCGGGCAACGGAGCGTCCAAACGAAGATGATCGCCGCCCATGATCGTTCCTCTCGATGCCGCGCGATTTTCATAGATCCATATGCAAACGATCGATGGACGTCAAGATTTTGCGCGTTTGTGCGCTGCAATGAGCAAACTTGATCGAGATTGATTGACAGTGCGCAGGGCCTATGGCACTGAAGGGGAACAACCAATGACCGGGGGAACGACAAGGGCCATGCGCGAGCGACAGCGCGTCGAGATCGTCCGCAATCTGCTCGCCGCGCAAGGCTTTCTCTCAATTGCAGACCTGATGGCGGCGACCGGCGTGTCCGCCGCCTCGGCGCGCCGCGACGCCGGACGCTTGGCCGACGCCGGCTACGGCGAGCGGGTCTATGGCGGCATTCAGGCGCTCGGCGGCGCGTTCTCCAGGCGGATGGCCCAGACGTCGCTCGAAACGCAGGCGTTCGAGGTCAGCCGCACGATCAACATCGATGCCAAACGCGCCATCGCCCGGAGGGCGCTGGAGATGTGCGTCGATGGCGACGTCATCATCGTCAACGGTGGTTCGACGACCTTCCAGATGGCGGAATTCTTGCGGAATACCCGTCTGAAGATCCTAACCAACTCCTATCCGCTCGCAGAGTTTCTCATTCGTGAAACGCACAATCGCGTCGCGTTGCCCGGCGGCGAGGTCTACCGCGACCAAAAACTCATCGTTGCGCCGTTCGACGACGACGCAATCCAGCACTATTCGGCGCGGATCATGTTCATGAGCGCGATATCGATCGGCCCGCTTGGCGTGATCGAGGGTGATCCTTTGATTGCCCGCGCGGAAACGAAACTTCTGAGGCGCGCGGACAAACTGGTCGTTCTGGCGGACTCGTCGAAATTCGCCCAGCGGGGTAGCCTTGTCGTTTGCCCGCTCACCCGCATTCACGCGCTGATAACCGATCGGGCAGCGCCCCAGGAGGCGCTCGCCATGCTGCGCGACGCGGGCGTCGACACGATCCTCGTCAATCCCGAGCCGCGCGCAACGGAGGCGGCGTGAGCGCGGCTCCCGAGACTGAGGCGGCTCCCGGCCTGACGACTCCCCTGCTCGAGGTGCGCGATATCGAGAAGATGTTCCCAGGGGTGCGCGCGCTTTCGGGCGTCTCGTTCGAAGTCCGCGCGGGCGAGGTTCACGCGCTCCTCGGAGAGAACGGCGCCGGCAAATCGACGCTCATCAAGATCATTTCCGGGGTCTACGAGCCCGACGGCGGCTCGATTTTGATCGGCGGCCGGCAGACTCGCTTCACCTCTCCCGAGGACGCCAAGCGCGCGGGCGTCGCGACGATCTATCAGGAGCTGCTGCTCTTTCCCGAGCTGACGGTTGCAGAGAACATTTTTCTTGGCCATGCGCCGCGCGCCGGCATGGGTCGCATCGACTGGCGCGCCATGCGCGCCCGGGCCGCGGCGCTCCTCGCCTCACTCGAAATCGACGACCTGGCGCCAAACCAGGTCGTCGGCGCGCTCTCAGTTGGCAACCGCCAGCAAGTCGAGATCCTGCGCGCGCTGTCTCACGACGCGCGAATCCTCATCATGGACGAGCCGACCGCGGCGCTGACGGAGAGCGACGTTGCGCGGCTCTTCGACATCGTGCGTCGCCTCAGAGCCCGCGGCGTCGGAATCGTCTATATCAGTCACCGTCTCGATGAGATTTTCGCCATAGGCGACCGCGTCACCGTGCTTCGCGACGGCGCCTATGTCGGGGCGCGCAACGTCGCCGACACCAATGCCTCTGAGCTCGTGCAGATGATGGTCGGACGGCGGATCGACAACCTCTTTCCGAAGACCACCGTCCCGATCGGAGCCCCGGTGCTGGAGGCGCGCGATATCGTTCGCCACCCGATGACCAAGAGCGTCAGCCTCACGGTGCGCGCGGGCGAGATCGTCGGGCTGGCGGGAACTCGTGGGCTCGGGGCGCAGCGAACTCGCCCAGACGCTGTTCGGGATCACGCCGGCGGAGTCGGGCGAGATCCGGCTCATGGGCGAGGAGGTCACGATCCGCTCGGCCGAGAGCGCACGCTCGAAGGGGATCGCTTATGTCCCGGAAGACCGCGGAGTCCAGGGGCTCGTGCGGCCAATGAGCGTCTTGCACAATTTCTCGCTGGCTGCGCTAGGCGCGCTGTCCCGCGCGGGGTTCATCGACCGTGGCGCCGAGCGGCGCATGGCGGACGAGGGCGTTCAGCGCTTCAGGGTCAAGACGAGTTCGGTCGAAGAGATCGCCGGGCGCCTTTCCGGCGGCAACCAGCAGAAGATCGTGCTCGGCAAATGGCTCGCCAACAATCCGAAACTCCTCATTCTCGACGAGCCGACCCGGGGCATCGACGTCGGCGCCAAGGCCGAAATCCATCGCCTGATGAGCGAACTCGCTGGCGCGGGTGTCGCCATCCTCATGATCTCGAGCGAATTGCCGGAAGTGCTGGGCATGAGCGACCGGGTGCTCGTCATGCGCGAGGGAAGGTTTGTCGCCGAGTTTGATCGGGCGCACGCGACCTCCGAGACGGTCGGGGCGGCGATGATGGGAGAGGCGGCGAGCGTGGGACGGGCGGCATGAGCTCGGCGGCGATTGCCGGCGCGGCGCGCGCACACAGCGGCGGTCTGAGGCGCTTTGCCTCGCAGGAAGCGCTGCTCGCGCTCGCGGTGATCGGTCTGGCCGTCGTCGTCGGCTTCATCAACCCGCGCTTTCTGGCGACCCGCAATCTCGCTGATCTTCTGCTAGGCAACGCCTATATCGCCGTCGCCGCGATAGGCATGTCGATGGTGATCATATCGGGCAACATCGATATCTCGGTCGGCGCGCTGATCGGCGTGCTGGCGACGATCAGCGGGTCGCTCGCCGTCGCGGGCGCGCCAATCCTTGTAAGCTGGCTCGTCCCCCTCGTCCTCGGCGTCGCGGTCATGGCGGCCCAGGGCGCCGTCGTTGCCTATCTGCGCATTCCGGCGATCGTCGTGACGCTCGGCATGCTCTCGATTCTGAAGGGCGGCCTCATCAGCGTCACCGGCGGCAAATGGATCACCGATCTGCCGCAGAACTTCCATCTCGCCGACCTCAGCGTCCTCAACGTCCCGATGCCTGTCGTCATCATGGTTCTTGCGACCGCGCTGGCGGCGTTTTGGATGCGCTACAGCGCCAGCGGCCGGGCAATCTACGCGACGGGAGGCAACGCCGAAGCGGCGCGCCTCTGCGGCGTCAATCCCCAGCGAACGGTCGTCATGGTGTTCGCGCTGCACGGGTTTTTCGCCGGCATCGCGACCCTCGTCTATGCGACCCAGCTTCGCGTGATCCAGTCGACCACGCCGGCCGGCCTCGAATTGACCGTCATCACGGCGTCCGTGGTCGGCGGGGTGAGCATTCTCGGGGGCGTCGGCACGGTCGTCGGGTCGACCCTTGCCGCGATCCTGATCGCCGAGATCACGAGCGCGCTCGTCTTCATCAACGTCTCTCCCTACTGGACCGACGCCCTGCGCGGCGGCCTCATACTCGCGACCGTCATCGCGGATATCCTGCGCCGTCAGCGGCGCGCCGCGCGAGGATGGTCAAAATGAGCCTTGCGGCCGAAGCGCCCGCCCGCGGAACGCCGTGGTGGCTGAAGCGGCACGAGACGCTGCTCGCGATCATTCTCGTGATCGCGCTCATCGGCCTCGGCGCCTCCAACGACCGCTTTCTGACCGTCGACAATCTTCTCAATCAGGGCCGGCTGATGACCGAGATCGGCCTCATCGCGTTGCCGATGACTTTCATCATCATCACCGGCGGAATCGATCTTTCGGTCGGCGCGGTGGTCGGCCTCTGCGCGATCATGCTCGGCTATTCGTGGAAGAATTTCGGCTTCCCCCTTCCAGTCGCGATTGTCTTCGCGCTCGCGGTCGGCGGCCTCGCCGGATTCGTCAATGGCTTCGTCATTACGCAAATCAAGGTACCCCCGCTCATCATGACGATCGCCACGCTCGCGCTCTATCGCGGCCTCGCTGAAGGGATCAGCCAGGCCCATTCGGTGCGCGGCTATCCCGAATGGTTCTATGTCCTCGGCCAGGGCGACCTCTACGGCGTGCCGACGCAACT
Source organism: uncultured Alphaproteobacteria bacterium (assembly GCA_963765375.1). Taxonomy (GTDB): domain Bacteria; phylum Pseudomonadota; class Alphaproteobacteria; order Rhizobiales; family Beijerinckiaceae; genus Roseiarcus. The sequence continues at coordinate 70,328 of CAVXVZ010000005.1, forward strand.
CGCCGTTCTCGTGATTCTTATCGTGGTTGCGGGCGTCGCGCTCGACCGAACGACTTTCGGGCGCACGCTCTATGCGATCGGCGCCAACGAGACGGCGGCGCGCTTCTCCGCGCTGCCGGTCGATCGGGTCAAGCTCATCATCTACACGCTGTCGGGACTTGCCTCGGGTCTCGCCGCCATCGTGCTGGTCTCCCGGGTGACGACGACGCGCATGGACATGGGCATGGGATACGAGCTCGACGTGATTGCCGCGGTGGTGCTCGGCGGCACGAGCATCTTTGGCGGCTCGGGAACGATCTGGGGCTCCGCGATCGGGCTCACAATGATCCAGCTGTTGAAGAACGGCTTGGCCTTGACCGGCGTCAAGGGCGACGCGACGATCGTTGTGATCGGCGTTGCGCTCATTCTTTCAGTGTTGATAGCGAGTTCCCTCCAGCGCCGCCGCGACTGAGCGCGCGCCTTCGGGGGGCCAACGCCGCCGCTGGCGGCATCCAGGGAGGAGCCTGAAATGAAAGCGAGATTACCCACCAGCACGGCGGCGACGATTGTCGCCCTCGCGTTCGCCGCGAGCGCCGCGAATGCCGCGGGCAAATGGGACGGCGCCGACGATCTGCCGACCAGTCCCCTTGCCTGCGACGCGAGCGGCGCAGCGGCGCCGGCGGCGGCCAAGCCCTACGACGGCGGCCAGCCGACCAATCCGCCCGACAAGGCCGGCAAGGAAATTACGCTTGTCGATGTCCCTAAGCTGATCGGCATCGGCTATTTCAACGCGACTTCCAAAGGGATGCAGGACGCGGCCAAGGACCTCGGCAACGTCAAGGTGACGACCGACGGCCCGACGGAAGCCAAGATCGACGAGCAGATCAAGTTCATCGACAACTACATCACCCGCGGCGTCGACGGCATTCTGTTCTCCGCCAACGATCCGGTTGCGATCGCGCCGGTCTTGAAGAAGGCCTTGTCAAAAGGCATCCACGTCGTCGGCTATGACGCCAACTCGACCCCCGATGCGCGGGAATGGTTCGTCAACCAGGCTCAGTTCAACGGCATCGGCAAGGGCATGATGGACTCGATGGCCAAGGAAATCGGCGAGGACGGAAGCTTCGCGATCGTCACCTCGACTTTCACCACCCCGAATCAGGCGCGCTGGATCGCCGAAATGCAGGCTTACGCCGCCAAGTGTCATCCGAAGATGAATTGGCTCGAGACGGTCGAGGCGCAGGAGGACAACAACCTGTCATTCAACCAGGCGACCACGCTCATCAACAAGTACGGCGACAAGTTGAAGGGCCTGTTCGGCATGACGTCGGTCGCCACCCCCGCTTCGGCCGAAGCGGTGACCAAGGCGGGCTTGTGCGGCAAGGTCGCGGTCGTTGGCCTCGCGACCCCGAATGCAATGAAGCCCTATGTCAACGCGGACTGCGTCAAGTCGGTGGTCTTATGGAACCCGGTCGATCTCGGCTATGCCGCGACCTACGTGATGCGCGCGATCGTCGATGGCAAGCTCAAGCCCGGCGCGACCTCGGTCGAAGCAGGCAAGCTCGGCAAGCTCGAAGTTGTCAACGGCAGCGAGATCCTGCTTGGGCCACCCTTCATCTACAACAAGAGCAACGTCGACAAGTTCGACTTCTAACGCCGTGCCTCTCCCCGCAACGCAACACGGGGAGAGGCCTCTTCGCCGCATTGGCAGCGACGTCGAGAGGATGTGAGGCCGAGGCTCCCATGCAGCGCTATGCCTTCAAGATGTTCCTCAATCCCGGCGAGGCGCACGAATACCGCCGTCGACACGACGCGATCTGGCCGGAGTTCACGGCGCTGCTGGGCCAATCCGGCGTCAGGAACCATTCGATCTTTCTCGACCCCGACACCAACACGCTTTTCGCCTACCTCGAGCGCACCGACGATTACAGGATGGACGAGGTGACGAAGCATTCGGTGATGCGGCGCTGGTGGGCGTATATGAAGGACATCATGGCCGCCAACCCCGATGGGAGCCCGGTGATGACGCCCCTGGTCGAGATGTTTCATCTGGAGTGAACGGGGGACGCGCGATGAATGACTGCGTCGCGGTGTTCGACCTCGGCAAGACCAACATGAAGGTCGTCGTCTTCGACGCCGCGGGCAAGGTCGTGGCCGAGCGCGGCCATCCCAACGCATCGGTCCCGCAGAATGCGCGCTGGCCGTACCGGCGGCTTAACACCGAGAACGCCTGGGCGTTCCTCATCGGCGCGCTGAAGGAGCTCGGCGCGCGATTTCCCATTGAAGCGATCTCGATCTCGGCGCATGGCGCGGCGGGCGTGCTTGTCGGCGACAAGGACGCGGCGCTGCCGGCCCTGGACTATGAGTTCGACATCGACGGCGCTGTCGCGGCCGAATATGACAAGGTAAGGCCTCCATTTGAGGAAACGCTCTCGCCTAACCTACCGCGCGGGCTCAATCTCGGCCGACAGGTTTACTATCTTCAGCGGCGATTCCCGGCTGAGTTCGGGGCCGCGCGCGCGTTTCTGGCCTATCCGCAATATTGGTCGTGGCGCCTGAGCGGCGTTCCGGCGACCGAGTTCACCTCCATGGGCTCGCACACCGATCTTTGGCGCCCGAAGGACGGCAAGCTCTCGAGCATGGTCGATAAGCTCGGCTGGCGGCCGCTGTTCCCGCCGATGCGCAACGCCTGGGACACGCTCGGAACGCTCACGCCCGAAGTCGCTTCGGCCACCGGTCTCGCGCCCAAGGTGCGCATCGTCTGCGGCGCCCACGATTCGAACGCTTCGCTCGTGCCCCATCTCTTCTCGCGCCGCGATCCGTTCACCGTGATCTCGACGGGGACCTGGGTCATCATCATGGCAGTCGGAGGAAAAGGCCGGCTCGATCCGAAGGCCGACATGCTGGCCAACGTCGACGTGCGCGGAGAGCCGGTGCCGACCGCACGCTTCATGGGCGGACGCGAATTCGCGGTCCTCGCCGGCCAAGCGCCGGCCGAAGCGGACGAGGCCGACGTGGCTGGCGTGGTCGCCTCGGGCGCGCTCGCTCTTCCAGCCTTCTCCGACCAGGGCGGGCCGTTCGCGGGGCGCGTCGGCCAGATCGTAGGAGACGCGCCCGCAACGCCCAAAGCGCGGGCGGCCCTCGCCACCCTCTACGCGGGCCTCATGACGGCGCATCTGCTTCAGCGTCTTGAAGCGCCGGGCGACCTTATCGTCGAAGGCGGCTTCACCCGCTCGCCGGCCTTCGGCGCTGTTCTCGCCGCGCTCATGCCCGGCCGGCGGGTCGTTGTCGCCCCGATGAGCGCGGGAGCGGCTGCGGGCGCCGCGCTGCTTGCTCGTTGGGGGGCGACCCACGATCCGCCGCGGCTCGAGCCCGCGCGCGCCTGGGTGGTTCCCGGCCTCGACGTCTATCGGCGGCGATGGGAGGCGGCGCTTTAGGCTGGTTTGCTTTTGTCGACGCCGAATCTCTGGGTCGAGGCATTGGCCGGATGATCTCTGTCCCCATGGGCGCAACTACATACCCGTTCCTCAAAGCACTGGCGGCGCTGGCGTTTGTCCTGACCGTCGCTGGGTGCGTCACGAGCCAGCCGCCCTACCCGAACGTCGTGCCGATCGATAAGACTGGCAATTTCGGCGCTCGAAAAGGTCCACCCGCCCGCTCGCCGCTGACGGCCGCGAACATCGAGCGTCATTGCGAACTTCGCTTCGGGCGTTTAGCAAGGATCATGCGCGGGTCGCTGGACAGGGAGGAGCGCTGTGATCTTGAACTGGCGAATTGGAGCGGCGCTGGCTGGCGTCGCGTTGGTGGGTTCGGCGGCGGCGCAGACGCTGCCCACGCACCGCATCCCGGCGGCGCTTGCCGTCGAGGCGGCGAGCGAGACCGTCGCCGCCTGCGCGAAGCAGGGCTATCACGAGACGGCCCAGGTGGTGGACGCCGACGGCGTGATCATCGCCACGGTCCGCGGCGACGGCGTCGGCGCTCACTCGCTCGATAGCGCCCTGGACAAGGCCTACACGGCCGCGTCGTTCAAGAGCGACACCCTGGCGCTCGCGGAACGCGCGAAGGGGGAAGATTCGATCGGACCACTCGCCAAACTGCCGCATGTGATGTTCTTCGGCGGCGGCGTGCCGATCAAGCTCGGCGACGAAACGATCGGAGCGATCGGCGCCGCCGGCGCTCCCGGCGCCAAGCTGGACGACGCCTGCGCCCGCGCCGGCCTCGACAAAATCAAGGATCGCCTGCAGTAAATCGTCGCAGCGAATCAGGGAGTGAGACCATGGAAGCGATTGCGACGCCGACCATCGCCTCGAGTCCCGCAACGGGGGCGACCGCTGGCCAGCCGCCCATCCCTTTCGATGCGGGCCGGCTGGACGCGCTGATGGATGAAGCCGGGATCGACGCTTTGATCGTTACCTCCAAGCACAACATCCAATACCTTCTCGGCGGCTACCGGTTCTTCTTCTTCGACCATTTTGATGCGATCGGTGTGAGCCGCTACTTGCCGATCCTCCTCTATGTGAAGGGCTGTCCGGAGCGCGCGACCTATATCGGACATCCGATGGAGAGCTACGAGCGGGAACTCAACCGGTTCTGGGTCCCGACATTCAGTGCTGCCGCGCGCATGAGCACCGACGGGATCGAGATCGCAATCGCAAGGCTCGCGACGCTTGCGCCGAAAGTCAAAAGGATCGGCGTCGAGCGCGCTTTCCTCCCGGCCGACGCGGAGAGCGCGCTTCGCAAGGGACTGCCCGAGATGGAGTTCGTCGAAGCGCAGCTGCCGCTCGAACGCCTGCGCGCGGTTAAGACGCCGCAGGAGCTGGAAAACCTTCGAATGGCGAGCGATTTCGTGGTCGATTCCATGCTTGCGGTCATCGCGGGCGCTAAGCCCGGCGTAACCAAGCATGAGCTGGTCGAGGCGCTGCGCCGCGAGGAGGTGAATCGCGGCCTGACCTTTGAATATTGCCTCATCACGGCCGGAACGAGCCTCAACCGGGCGCCGTCCGACCAAGTCTTGCGCGAGGGCGACATTCTCTCGCTCGATTCCGGCGGCAACTACAATGGCTATATCGGCGATCTCTGCCGAATGGCCATTTTCGGCCATCCCGGCGCCGAACTGGAGGACCTGCTCCACGAAGTCGACGCGATCCAGCAGGCCGCGAGAGGGCCGATCCGGCGCGGGGCGCGGGGCGGGGACGTCTATGCCGCCGTAGAAGGGCTCACGCGCGCGTCGCCGCACGGCAATTCGCTCGAATTCGTGGCTCACGGGATGGGGCTTATCAGTCACGAGGCGCCGCGCCTCACGGATCGCGGGCCGGTGCCGTACCCCGCCTATGATGCGGACTTGCCGCTACAGAAGGGAATGGTCCTTTCGATCGAGACGACGATCCTCCATCCGCGCCGCGGCTTCATCAAGCTCGAGGACACCGTCGCGGTCACCGAAAGCGGCTCGGAAAGTTTCGGCGACCGGGGCCGCGGATGGAACCGGTGCGGCGTCAGCGTCAGCGGTTCGCGTTAGCGGGCTGCTGAACAAGTCACCGGGTGTGCGCAAGACGGTGGGCAGGCGTGGAATTTTCAGGGTGGAAGGGGTTCAGCCTGAGGAGATGGCCTCGGTATGGAATCATTTCCGCCTCCTTTTCACGCGGCTGGGCGCACGTCGCCCCTCGGGGCCAGAAGCTTGGGCAGGCGAACAAGGTTGTAGGCGGCGAGAGCGAAGACGAAGACGGCGCGCACTTTGGCGAGGCCGCGCCCCTTCACTTGCGTGAGCCCGCCTACCGTTTTGCTCCAGCCGAAGCTTTCCTCGATCCGCTTGCGCAGCCGTTGGCTGATCGCATAGCCGAGGCTCGCCGCGACGTCGTCCGGGACGGCGGTCTTGCGCACCTTGCCAATCTTGCTGACTGTCCCTTTGATCGCCACGTGCGGCTCGATCCCGCGCCCCTTCAGCCCCTCGACGAAGGCCTCGGCGTCGTAGTTCTTGTCGGCGCCGAGGGTCGCACCCTGACTTCCGCAAGACAAAGCGGTCGAACGCGACGCACGCCTCGACGACCGACTCGGACGGCCTCGCCGTTGCGACCCGGCGACGGCGGCTCGCCCGAGCCGTCCTTCGGCCGAAAGCTCTTCATCGACGCCCAGGCCTTCAACAGCGTTCGGTCGACCGAGAAATGCTCCGCGCTCAAAAGCCCCTTCACCTCCGGCAGGCCGAGAAGCGAAGACAAAAACCCTTGCCCGACCTCGTGTGTGAGCAAGCGGTCGCGGTTCTTGGAGAAGGTCGACGCGTCGAACGCCTTCTCGTCGATCGACAGTCCGACGAACCAGCGAAACAAAAGGTCGAACTCGATCCGCTCGACCAACTGCCGCTCCGACCGGATCGAATAGAGAAGCTGCAGAAGCGTGGCCCGCAGCAACCGCTCCGGCGGAATGGACGGACGTCCGCAGGCCTCGTAAAGCGCCGAAAACGCTCCGTCCAGATCAGACAGCGCCGCGTGGGTCAGCCGTCGCATCGCCCGCAAAGGATGCTTCGTCGGAATCCGCGTCTCGATGTCGACATACGAGAACAACGCCGCCCGCGTCCGATCCTCGCCTCGCATCGATCCCTCGCGATTCGCCTCGATAACCCAACGAATCATGCCAAAAGACCAAACACCAGCGACTTCTTCAGCGACTTTTTCAGCAGCCGGCTAGCGCCCGTCGTCGCACCGCCGATCCCGACAAGCGCCTGGCGCGAATCCTATAGTTTCGCGGGTCCTTCCCGCCCCCTCCCCCTCCCCCGCGCACCGGCGGTAGTCCGGCTTTTCGCCAGTGAAGCAGAACGTTCATCGATTGAACGCGCACAGGCAGAGACGGGAAACGCTATGCGGAGCTTGCATTGCTTCGCGGCGCGGAGCGCTACCCGCTCCGGCCCGCCGCGCGACTTCACGACCAAACGGACCTTGCTCGATCGGGGTCAACGCACACAACGCAACGGGCCTCAAGCGTGCCGTGCCTGAGCTCGACGCGCCGCGCCTCGAGGACGAGGTGGATCGCCTGCAGGTTCGCAGCTGGGGTCGCGTAGCGATCGACGGCGATGCGACCGGACGTGAGTCGTGTTTAGGCATCGTAGCCGGCAGGGGAGCAGGCTAAGGGGTGGATGGGACAGAAGCCAGTGGAACGCCGAGAAGGAATCCCGAAAGTGTGGGACTCTCAGGGCTCGCAAAGGCTTGGGATTGCGAAATTATTCCACTCCTGCCCGGCCCACCATTGCCGCCCCGCGTATTGCCGCCACTACTTTGGCGCCCGCTTGGCCAGAATCCGCTGGAGCGTGCGGCGGTGCATGTTGAGCTGGCGCGCCGTTTCCGAAACGTTGCGGTTGCACGTCTCGTAGATGCGCTGGATGTGCTCCCATCGCACCCGATCGGCCGACATCGGCGCCTCGTGTTCCGCCGGACCGTCGAGACGGCCCGACATCAGCGCCGCGACGACGTCGTCGGCGTTCGCCGGTTTGGCGAGATAATCGAAGGCGCCGAGTTTCACCGCCATCACGGCGGTCGCGATCGCCCCATAGCCGGTGAGAATGATCCCGCGCGCGTCCGCGCGTCTGGTTTTCAAGGCGCGCATCACGTCGAGGCCGCTGCCGTCGCCCAATCTCAAATCGATGACCGCGAACGCGGGCGCCGCGGTTTCGATCGCCGCAAGGGCTTCGGCGACGCTGCCGGCGGTTCGCGCCGCGAAGCCCCGCGAGGACATCGCCCGAGCGAGGCGTTCGCAAAAGACCTTGTCGTCATCGACGACGAGCACCGACCGGTCGAGCGTCTCAGCGCCGCTCGGATCCTTGATCGACGACGGATGGGAGGCGTCATCTTCCATCGTGGCTCCCATTACCAAGGAATTGGCCCCAAGGCCAAATCTACGGGCCCCTCGCCAGTCCCTGGCCTTGTTCGTACGCCTGGCGGGGCCACCGGATGGTGACGATCGCGCCCTTCGCCGGCGGTTTGGCGTTGGCGAACTCAAGCGCGCCGCCCGACCGTTTGATGAAGTGGCCGGCGATGAAAAGGCCCAGGCCCAGTCCGCCGCCCGCGCCCTGGTTACGCAAAGGATCCTTGCGCTGGGAGAGGTAGGGCTCGCCAATTCGCGCCAGAATGTTGGGCGGAAAGCCTTGTCCGTCGTCAACAATGGCGATTCCGACTGTCGATCTCGTCCAGCTTGCACGGACAATGACCGCCTTTTCGGCGAATCCGACCGCGTTCTCGATCAAATTGCCCAGCGCCGAGAGAATGCCGGGATTGTACGGGCATTTGGGAGCGGGATCCGGCCCATCGCCCTCGACGGTGATCGAAACCCCGAGCAGGCGATGGGGCGCGGCGGCGGCCTCGGCCAGTTCGACGGGGCTCGAAAATTCGAGCGCCTGGCTGGAAAGCTCGCGCGGGGCGGACAATCTGCCCAGGATCGAGCGGCACCGGTCCACCGACTGCTCCAGCAATTGCAAATCGTCGGTCGAGGCTTCGTCCGAGCCGGGGTGAGCCGCCATTTCCCGCGCGACGAGCGCGATCGTGGCGAGGGGCGTGCTCAGTTCGTGCGCGGCGGCGGCGGCCAGTCCGTCGAGTTGGGACAGATGCTGCGCGCGCGCGAGCACGAGTTCCGTCGCAGCCAGGGCGCTGGCGGTCCGACCCGCTTCGGCCGCAACCCGGTAGGCGTAGAAAGTCACGAACGCCGCACTGACAGCGAGCGCGGTCCACAGTCCGAATACGTAGAGGGGCGGCAGGATAAATTTCTCGCCGCCGACCCATGGAATTGGCAAACTCCAACGCGCCAACACGGTGACGCATATCAACGCCAGTCCCAGGAGCCCGAGCGTCTGTCGCAGCGCAAGGGAGGTTGCGGCGATGGTGAGCGGGGCCAGAAACAGGATCGCGAAAGGATTGGCGACGCCTCCGGTGAGGAAGAGCAGGGCGGCGAGCTGGATGATGTCGCAGGCAAGCAATATCGCGGCGCCGCGCTCGCCCAAGCGATTGCTGACAGGAAAGCGCCAGCGCAGCGTCAGATTGAGAACGGCCGTCGCGGCGACGACGGCGAGGCAGGGGACAATCGGAAATTCGAGGCCAATGGCGAAGTAGCCGACGAGGATGGCGAGCGTCTGTCCGCCGACGGCAAGCCAACGCAAGCCGATAAGCGTGCTGACGCGCAGGCGGCGCGCCTGCCGGACGAGCGCCTCCTCATCAGGCGCGAACACGGCGGCCGGCGAAGCCTCGTCGCGGCGGCCAGTTCCTCCTCATTCGATCCTTTCGTTGGGGTACACGCCCCACAATTTCACCTGTTCAACATACCCCTTGAACCCATCGCCGTCGACCAGGCACCAGGACGCGTCGCAATTGCGGATGTTGACGATCACGCCCGCCTGAAGCGTCGCGGCCAACTCGGCCGAACTGGACGGGCGGACGTAGATCTTCGAGTTCTCCCCCTTCTTGTTGGGCGTGACCAACGCGGTTCGCCGGCCGGAAAGCAGCGAATGCAGGACCCACCCCTCGACGCCCTCGGAATCTCGAACCTTGCGCCAAATCTCGAACTCGGCGGTGATTTCGACCGGAAGCCCGGCGCGCTCATAGACCCATTTTGTCGCGTGGTCCTTCGACGGGCCTTCGCGCAGGTTGACGCGGTCTGTCTTCAGGCTGGCGAAGCGCGGCAGGGGCAGCTTGGTGACCGGGCCGATCGGATCGGCGAGCGCAAGACCGGGAGCCAGCAGCAGAGCGGAGAGAATCGCAAGAACCTCGCGGCGGGCGGAAAGGAGCATGGGGTCTCGATGCCTTTCTCGTCTCATGCCGACGTCCTCGACGGCCGATCGGCTATCCTTGTCTTTGCCCGCTCTTCTGGTAGAGAGGCCCGCAAGCTGGCGGATCGGGACCCGTGGGCGGCGCCCTGGCTCAACCATTTGCGACGTCTGTCGTTAACGAGGCGTAAACTGTTTAATGGCGCGGAAGCGGATGGCTGAAAGCGGGGCGGCGGCGGCAGCGCCGCGCGAGCGATAAGGGCGGCGCTCATGACCAAGAAAAGACCCCTCGTGGTGGTCACCCGGCGGTTGCCCGAGCTGGTCGAGACCCGCATGCGCGAGCTGTTCGACGCCCGGCTCAACCTCGAGGACAAGGCGATGTCCCCGGCCGAGATCGTCGAGGCGATGCGTGAGGCTGACGTTCTTGTGCCGACCATCACCGATCACATCAATTCGGCGATGATCGCGCAGGCGGGCGAGCAGATGCGGCTGATCGCCAATTTCGGCAACGGGGTCGATCATATTGACGTCACCAGCGCGCTCCGTCGCGGCATTACGGTCACCAACACGCCCGGCGTGCTGACGGAGGACACCGCCGACATGACGATGGCGCTGATTCTGTCGACGGCGAGGCGACTGGTGGAGGGTTCGCGCATCATCCCCGAGGGGCGGTGGGCAGGGTGGTCGCCGACCTGGATGCTGGGGCGGCGGATCACCGGCAAGCGTCTTGGCATCGTCGGAATGGGACGCATCGGCCAGGCGCTCGCCCGGCGGGCGCGCGCGTTCGGGATGTCCATCCATTATCACAATCGGCGCCGGGTCGCGGCGCAGATCGAGGAATCGCTCGAGGCGACCTACTGGGATTCGCTCGACCAGATGCTGGCCAGGATGGATTTCGTCTCGATCAACTGTCCGCATACGCCGGGAACCTACCATCTCCTGTCGGCCCGTCGGCTGAAGCACCTTCGCCCCGACGCCATTCTCATCAACACCGCCCGCGGCGAGGTCGTCGACGAGAACGCGCTCGTCCGGATGCTCGAGGCAGGCGAACTCGCCAACGCCGGGCTCGATGTCTTCGAGCACGCGCCGGCGGTCAACGAGAAACTGATCGCCCTCGCCAAGGCCGGCAAGGTGACGCTTTTGCCGCATATGGGCTCGGCAACGCACGAGGGCCGCGCCGACATGGGCGAGAAGGTCATCATCAATATCCGGACCTTCGTCGACGGCCACCGCCCGCCCGACCGGGTGCTGCCGAGCATGCTTTAGCCTCCGATAGCCTCGAGCGCCGGCGCGGACCGCGCGTGCGCTCGCTGCGGTCTCTGCATTGACCGCCGGGTTACACCGACGTCCGCGACATCGCGTCTTTTGGGCGTTGACGGTCGAGATTGATCTCTGGTCAAGGTCCAGAAATCATCGTCGATGAACCTTGGCTATTCAGCAGGTCATCGCCATCATCCGGCGACAAAGCTCTTGGGCGCCGGATTGATCGCCTTGGCGGCGCCGTTGTCGATCTCGATCACCGCGAGGCCGCGCTCGTTGGTTCCGTCGGGGCGGAAGCGGAAGACGCCATCGACGCCGCTGAAACCCGACGGGTTGGTCAGCGCCCTTTCGCTATAGGGGTCCGGCCCTCCATTCCGGGCAAGCGCGGCGGCCAGCGTCGTCGCGTCATAGGCGAGGGTCGCAAGGCGGGCCGGCTCGCTGTTGAACTTGGCTTTGTATTTCTGCGCAAAGGCGTTGAAACCGGAATTGTCGGGGGCGGAGAACCAAGCCCCCTGCATTTGCGGTATCTTGAGCACCCGGGGGTCGTTCCAGACGCCGGTTCCCAGGAGTTGCGTCTTGACGCCGTTCGAAGACAAGGCGTTGGCGACCGCCTGCATCGCGTCAGCCTGCTCGGGAATGAACAAGGCGTCAATCTGCCCTTGCGCCGCAGCGACCTGTTGCGCCGCGGTCGCCATCTGACCGGCGCCGTAGCGGGCGGTGACGACGATCTGCGCGTTGGCGCCCGCCGCGGTCTGCTGGAACCGGTCAGTGGCGACATTGCCGTAGTCGTTCTGCGGCGCCATGACCGCGAACGACTTCTTGCCGTTCGAGACCGAGTACTGAACGATCCGGTCGACATAAGACTCGATCAGGAAGGACAGCAGATAGATCCCCGGCGCGGCGACGCTGACATCGGTCGAAAAAGCGATCATTGGCCGGCCGGCCGATTTTGCCGCAGCCGACGCCGCTCGCACGTCGTTCGCGAACACCGGCCCAAGGATGAGCTGGGCCCCCGCGCCGAGTTCCGATTGAGCGGCTTGGGCCGCGCCGTCCGAGCTCGAATGGTCGTCCTGAATCATCAGGGTGATGTAAGGACCGCCGAAATCGTCGACCGCCAGCTGGGCCGCGTTGCGCATCGAGACGCCGATCGGGCTGGGCCCGGCGTTTTGGGTCAGCGGCAGGATCATGCCGACGCGAACCGGTCCCGAGCCCAGCGTATCGCCGGCGAGCGGCGCCCCGGCGGGCGGCGGCGCTGAAACCGCCGGCGCGCCTGCGCCAAAATCGACGCCGGACGAATTGCACCCGGCGAGCGTCAGCGCAACGGCGCCGCCGAGCAGCGCTCGCCGCGTGACGTCCGGTCCCGCTTCCAGCTTCCGAGCGGAAAACTGCATCCCTGCCTCTCGCCCGAGCCCCGTCGACAGCGTCGCGTGGATCGCTTTATCAGTTCGGCTGTCGGCTTGCGACCACGGCGATTGGCCGGCGGCCGACGGAAATTGTGGCATTTTCACCTGCGCTTGGCTATGTCCTCGATAATCGGGCTGGCCGGGCCATCGGTGGGAATCCTGCAAAAATGACCGCGATAAAGGCTCCGCCCAACGAAGGCGCCGGGATCGCCCGATTGAACCGAAGCTTTGTCGTCGGCGGCGCGCCGGTCCCCGTGGCGCCGCTGACCCCCGGGCTCTATATCGTGGCGACGCCGATTGGCAACCTCGGCGACGTGACCTTGCGGGCTCTGGGAATCCTGGCCGGGGCCGACCTGATCCTGGCCGAGGACACTCGCGTCTCGCGCACGTTGCTCGAGCGCTACGGGATTGAGACGCCGCTCTCGCCCTACCACGAACACAACGCCGCCGAGGCGCGCCCGCGCGCGCTGCGACGGATCGCCGAAGGACAGGCCCTGGCGCTCATTTCCGACGCCGGAACGCCGCTCATTTCCGATCCCGGCTACAAGCTGGTCGCCGAAGCGGTCGCCCAGGGCTTCGCCGTCACCGCCGCGCCGGGCCCGTCCGCCGCGCTCGCCGCGCTTTGCGTCGCCGCCCTGCCGACCGACCGGTTCTTCTTCGAAGGTTTCCTGCCGCCCAAGCGGGCGGCGCGGCGGGAGCGCATCAACGCGCTCGCCGCCGTGCCCGGCACGCTGATTTTCTATGAATCCCCCGGGCGCCTCGCCGAGGCGCTTGCCGACCTCGCGCTCGAGCTTGGGGCGCGACCCGCGGCGATGGCGCGCGAATTGACCAAGCTGCACGAGGAAGTGAGGCGTGGGACGCTCGATAAGCTTGCCGCCGAATACGCGGATGAAGAGGCGCCGCGCGGCGAGATCGTGATCGTCGTCGGCGGAAGGGAGGCGCGGCCGCCGATCGCCGACGACGCGCTCGACCGGGAAATCGCCGAATTGCTGGCCAAGCTCTCGGTGAAGGACGCGGCGGCGGCGGTCGCCGCAAAGCACGGCCTGCCGCGAAGGCAGGTCTATGCGCGTGCGCTGGCGCTGGCGGGCGCCGGTCGGTGAGGGGCGCCGACGAGCGGACAGAGCGCCGCCGCGGCGCGCACCTCTACGGCCTCAAGGCGGAATCGATCGCCGCGCTTTTGCTGCGCCTCAAGGGCTACCGGATTCTCGCGCGGCGATTCGTCGTCTCCGGCGGCGAAATCGACCTCATTGCGCGGAGAGGCGGTTCGATCGCCTTCGTCGAGGTCAAGGCGCGCGCCGACATGGAGATCGCCGCGATTGCGATCAGCGCGACCAAGCGTCGGCGAATCGCGCGCGCGGCGCGGGTGTGGCTCGCGCGGAACCCCTGGGCGGCAGGCCTGATCCTTCGGGGCGACGCCGTGTTCGTCGCGCCGGGACGCCTTCCCCGTCACGCGCCGTCCGCGTATAGGCTGGAGATCGACTGATTCCTCGTCGCGCTTCTTGCTTCGGCCAGAGACGTCTCGCTTATGGGCCGTGGGCAGCACCTATCCTGGCGGATACAGCCGCGTGTCGAGCGCGAAAGGCTCCTGAAAATCCATACTATAGAAACCTGCGGCTCTGACCGGGTCGAAAATCAAGTTCCAGCTGTGAGTGGAAACCGCGCTCGGAATCGCCACGAAGCGATAGCGACCAAGAAGATCATTACCGAAGGCCTGTTGGCCGGCGCTCGGGATCCCCGGTCGAAGCCAATTGGGGTTTGGTACGTCATCGCGTTTGACGATGTGAACTTCCGCAATGTCGGGAATACTCACTGCCGTAATCGTATGGGGCACAGTGTCGAGGACGTTGAAACCTTTGTGGACTGCGACCTCTAGGATGGCGGTCGCCGCATCGAGTGAGCAGTAGACGGCCCGGACGCCCGCACTGTTCCAACGGCCGCCCGCCTTAAACGCTCCCTCCCCGCTATCCCAGCTCTCCTCATGAATCCGCTGGTCGAGGCGCCAGACGACAAGCCTATCGCCCCCACCAAGCGTCGCCGGGAGGGCAGTCATGTATAGACGTCGTACTCAAGCCGCTCGAGGTGATCCTCCACCAACTTGACGCCCGCGGGCGTCGTCAGAAGATCGACTGGGCGCTTCTGATCAAGTCCGATTGCCGGCCGCTTGAGCCACCGTTCCGCCTCATCTTGCGAGCCGAACACGCGGGTCGCCTTGGTAAGAATTTCAGCAAACTTCCAAGCGCGCCCGCTTTGCTGAACATCTAAGTGCAAGATCGGCGTGTTCTTGTGACGCTGGAAGGTCCGAAGGCTCATACCTAACGCTTCGGAGGCGTCACCAACCCCGATGATTTGGAGTTTGTCGACTAGGCTGCTCAATGCAGCTCGTGGCAGGCCTCGGTGAAGTAGCTCATGGGCTTCCAGATCGCTTTCGATCATTGAGCCTAAAACTGCACGCCCGCCAAGCAAGGCTGAGACGTGTTCGAGATAGTCGGCTCCCGATGAACCGATCTTGTGAGCGGGATTCGCAACTCGCAACAACACACTTCGGAAGTCATCTTTTTCGAGGTCGGACAGCGTCGGCATGCGCCCGTTGGGGGTGAGGTGATTGATGAGCTGCGGCAGCGCGACAGTGAGCTGGTTCAACAATTCCTGCTGGCTCATGCCCGTTCGCTGCGACAATTCGTTCAGCGTCGACTGGCCGAGCGCCGAGCCAAGCTGTCCCGGCTCGATCGGCTGGTTCGCCCCAGGGCCGACCCAAGAATTGACCTGCGGCGCGGCGCCGCCAGCGGCGAGCTTGCGGATGAGGTCGGAAAGGCCGCCGAGGACACTGTCAACTGGCGGATTCGTCGGAACAGCAGGTGGCGGGGGCGCGGCGCTGCCGCCAAACATCTTGCCGAGGATCAATGCGCCAACCGCGACTGCAATAGGCGTCGCCAGATTGCCGCGGGGCACCGCGTTCTCTCGATCATCGCTGACGCGTGAGACGAACAATTCCGCCTCCCAGCGGTCGGAATGCTGCCGGACCAACTCCTTGGCCCCGTGGGACTTGCCGCGCCAGAAATCCGCCGCACCGCGTTCGTGCTCGCGCATCGGCTCCTCGGCCCCGTGGGCCTTGCCGCCTTTGGAACGCCTTTTGGCGGCATGCTCAGTATGCTGTCTCTCGGCCATTGCCGTCTCCCAACTATCCTGCGTCATATGTCGTTACCAATACGCCATCTGTCAAATGAGTTTTAAAGAGGAGGCTTTCGCCCGAGCTCGACATGGTGGCCGCTGACCGGAAAAAATCCCTTCCCGAGGCCGAGATCAGACGCCCGACCAATCTGAAATCCTGAATCCTGTTTGAAACGACGCCAGTGGCCGAGGCCGAAAGGCCTTCGCTCGGCGAGATCGGCTCCTGACCGCGCGGGTGCGGGTGGCGCGCCACCCCTGGGCGGCGGGCCTAACCCTTCGGGGCGACGCCGTGTTCGTCGCGCCGGGACGCCTTCCCCGTCACGCGCCGTCCGCGTATAGGCTGGACATCGACTGATTCCCCAGAACTCGCTTCGACCGGACGCCTATGCCCCTCACCGTCGCCGTGCAGATGGACCCGATCGAGCGCATCCGCATCGCCGGCGACTCGACCTTCGCGCTTTTGCTCGAAGCGCAGGCGCGCGGGCATCGCCTGCTGCATTACACGCCCGACCGCCTGCGGCTCGACGGCACGCGTGTTGAGGCGATGGCGGAGACTCTCACGGTGAAGGACGTCGAGGGCGATCATGCGCGACTGGGCGAAGCGAAGCTCATTGACCTCGAAGCCGTCGACGTCGTGCTTCTCCGGCAGGACCCGCCGTTCGATCTCGCCTATATCGCCACCACCCACATTCTCGAACGCGTCCAGCCGAAGACTTTGGTCGTCAACGATCCAAGCGGCGTGCGCAACGCGCCGGAGAAATTGTTCGTGATGGATTTCCCCGAACTGATGCCGCCGACCCTCATCGCCCGCGACAAGGCGGCGATCGAGGCGTTCCGGGCCGAGCACGGCGAAGTGGTGATGAAGCCGCTCTACGGCTACGGCGGAGCGGCGGTGTTCAAAGTCGCCGTCCAGGACCCGAACTTCGGGTCGCTGTTCGACCTGTTCAGCACGACGTTCCGCGAGCCCTGGGTGATCCAGAAGTTCCTGCCGGCGGTGGCGAAAGGGGACAAGCGGATCATCCTGGTCGACGGCGAGGCGAAAGGCGTGATCAATCGCGTCCCGACCGGCGACGACATCCGCTCGAACATGGTGCGCGGCGGGTCGGCGAAGGAGACCGACCTCACCGAAAGGGAACGAGCGATTTGCTCGACGATCGGGCCCGAGCTGAGGAAGCGCGGCCTTCTGTTCGTCGGCATCGACGTCATCGACGGCTACCTGACGGAGATCAACGTCACCTCGCCGACCGGCATTCGCGCCGTCAAGCGGCTTGGCGGGCCGGACCTCGCGGTGGCGATCTGGGACGCGATCGAGGCCAAGCTTACCGCGAAATAACATTTCTCGTGGCGCCGGCTGGACTTGCAGCCGCCGCACCGAGGGGGAATATATCTGCGATGTCATATGCTCATGCTCCCGCGGTGGAACGCCGCCCCCGCGCCCCGCGCGCCGCGCCGCCCCCGTCGAAGGGCGTTGAGCAAGCCAAGCTTCTGGAAAAGCTCGCCGTTTTGCACGAGCGGCTTTCCGGCGAGCCTGCGGCGTTCCGCCGCGCGGCAATCGAAATCCTCCAGGCGGCGTTGGCCTCTGGACGGGACGAAGCGCGCACGGCGCTGGAAGACGGCGGAACGGGCCGAGCGTGCGCGGAAGCGCTGAGCGCGGAAACCGACGAGCTCTTGCGAGTGGCGCTGGAAATGTCCGCGCGCTGGCTCGCCGCTTCGCCGCCGGGCCAATCGCTGCCGACGATCGTCGCGGTCGGCGGTTACGGGCGCGGCATGCTCGCGCCCTTTTCGGACATCGACCTCCTCTTCCTCATGCCCGACAGATCGCCGCCAGGCCTGGAGAAGGTCGTCGAGGCGCTGCTCTATGTGCTGTGGGATCTCAAGCTGAAGGTCGGCCATGCCACCCGCACGGTCGACGAATGCCTGAAGCAGACGCGCGCCGACATGACGATCCGCACCACCCTCATCGAGGCGCGGTTCATCGTCGGCGACAAGGGCCTGTTCGAGACGCTTCAGAAGCGGTTCAACGCCGAGATCGTCGCCAAGACGGCGCCAGAATTCGTCGCCGCGAAGCTCGCGGAACGCGAAGCGCGCGTGAGAAGGGCGGGCGCATCGCGCTATCTCGTCGAACCCAACGTCAAGGAGGGCAAGGGGGGATTGCGCGACCTCAACACTCTCTTCTGGATCTCCAAATACGTCTACCGCGTTCGCAACGGCCGTGAGCTCGTCGCCGCCGGGCTGTTCTCGCCGAGAGAATTCGCGCTTTTTCGCCGCTGCGAGGAATTTCTCTGGAGCGTTCGTTGTCGGCTGCATTTTCTCGCTGGCCGGGCGGAGGAGCGCCTGAGCTTCGACGTTCAGAGGCCGATCGCCCGCCAGCTTGGCTATTCGACCCGGGCGGGGCTCATCGACGTCGAACGGTTCATGAAGCACTATTTCCTGATCGCCAAGGACGTCGGCGACTTGACCGCGATCGTCTGCGCCGCTCTCGAGGAGCGCCAGACCAAGCGCACGCCGGCGTTCGGGCGTCTCATCGGGCGCCTGCGCCGGCGGACGCGCGCGATCGCCGACGCCGAGGATTTCAAGGTCGACAACGATCGGGTCAACGTCATCAGCGACGACGCCTTCGAGAACGATCCGGTCAATCTGATCCGGCTGTTCTGGATCGCCGACCGGTCGAACCTGCCGATCCACCCCAACGCGACCCGGCTCGTCACCCAATCCTTGAAGCGCATCGACGCCCGCCTGCGCGAGGATCCCGAGGCGAACCGGCTCTTTCTCGACGTCCTCACCTCGCGCAACGCGCCGGAAATCGCGCTCCGGCGTATGAACGAGGCTGGGGTGCTCGGCCGGTTCATTCCCGATTTCGGCCGCGTCGTCGGCATGATGCAATTCTCGATGTACCATCACTACACGGTCGACGAGCATCTCATTCGCGCGGTCGGCGAGCTCAGCGCCATTGAGGCCGGGCGGCTGCCGGAAGATCTACCGCTCTCGACCAAGATCATGCCGCAGATCGCCCACCGCACGGAGCTCTATCTCGCGACCTTTCTGCACGACATCGCCAAGGGACGCGGGCTCGATCACTCGATTGCCGGGGCCGAAGTGGCGCGGAAGCTTGGTCCGCGGCTGGGTCTTTCGCCCGCCAACACCGAGCGCGTGGCGTGGCTCATCGAGCAGCATCTCGTCATGTCCAACATGGCGCAGGGGCGCGACCTGCTCGACCCGCGGACGGCGGAAGCGTTGTCGGCGATCGTGCAGACGCAAGAGCGCCTCAAGATGCTGCTGACTTTGACCGTCGCCGACATTCGAGCGGTGGGCCCAGGCGTGTGGAACGGCTGGAAAGGTCAGCTTCTGCGCACCCTCTACTGGGAGACCGAAGTCGTGCTCGGCGGCGGTCATTCGGTCATCGACCGCAAGGGGCGAGTCGAAGCGGCGCAGGAGACGTTGCGCCGCTCGCTTCCGGGTTGGTCCGATCCTGAATTCGACGCCTACGCCCAGCGTCATTACCCGGCCTATTGGCTCAAGGTCGAGCCGGGGCGGCAGGTGGCGCACGCCAAATTGCTGCACGCGATGGCGGCCGAGACCCGCTCGCTGGCGACCGAGGTCACGACCGACGCTTTTCATGGCGTGACCGCGGTCACTGTGGTCGCGCCCGACCACCCGCGGCTCCTGACCGGGATCGCCGGCGCCTGCGCCGCCGCCGGGGGGAACATCGTCGACGCCCAGATCTTCACCACCACCGACGGCATGGCGCTCGACACAATTTTCGTCTCGCGCGCCTTCGAGCGCGACGAGGATGAACTGCGCCGCGGCCGCCGCATCGCCGCCAACATCGAGAAAACCCTGCGCGGCGAGGTCCGACTGGCCGAAATCGCGGCGCCGAAGCAGCCGCGCGACGTGCGGCGCGGCGCCTTCAAGATCGAGCCCGAAGTAACGGTCGACAACAATCTGTCGCGCCGCTACACGGTGGTCGAGGTTTCGGGTCTCGACCGGCCCGGACTGTTGCGGGACCTCACCGCCTCCCTCTCGAGCCTTAATCTCAACATCGGCTCGGCCCATATTGTCACCTTCGGCGAAAAGGCGGTGGATTCGTTCTATATCAGCGATCTGACCGGTCAGAAGATCAACGCGCCGGTCCGGCAGGCGGCGATCAAGCGGCGGTTGCTGGCGGACTTCGCCGCAGATTGACCGGCGTCAAGAGCCGGAGGATTTTCGTTTGTCCCCGCGCTTGATTTTTGGCCCGACAGCCCTGATATCGGGCCGGAATTTGATGGGGCTTTATGAAAACCATGAATGACGCCAACGCCGAACGCGGCGCGGGGCCGCCCGCGCAGGAAGGCGAAACCGCTCGGACCGAGGCCGGCGACCGGGACGGCGCCGCCGTCATCGAGGCGCTGAACGCCGAAAACGGCCAGTTGAAGGATCGCGTGCTCCGTACCCTGGCCGAGATGGAGAATCTGCGCCGGCGGACCGAGCGCGAGGTTTCCGACGCCAAGGCCTACGGGGTGTCGAGCTTCGCCCGCGACATGCTGACCGTGGTCGACAACCTGTCGCGCGCCCTCGAGCATCTGCCGGCTGATGCCCGCGCGAGCGCCGATCCGTCGCTGCGGTCCTTGGTTGAAGGCGTCGAGCTGACTGCGCGCGATCTCGAAGCGGTGCTTGGCCGCCACGGGGTCAAGCGGCTCGATCCCAAAGGCCAGAAGTTCGATCCCAATTTTCACCAGGCGATTTTCGAGGCGCCCGACGAGACGGTTCCCGCGGGCGCCGTCTCCCAGGTGGTCCAGACCGGCTGGACGATCGGCGATCGGGTGCTGCGCCCGGCGATGGTCGGCGTCTCCAAGGGCGGGCCGAAGGAGGCGCCGGCGTCGAGCGGGAAGTAGCCGTCATGCGGCCCTGCTCACCCGCCGAAGCGTTAGATTGATCCTGCCGCCCTGAGGGATCAGGGTCGAGGAGCCGGCGATGATGCGGTCGACGCCGTGGAAGGCGAGACGTCCCTGGCCGGCGAGCGACATCGCGTCGCCGGAGGCGAGGCGGAAGGAGCGGGTCGGCGCGTTCCGCTCGAGGCCGCCGACGCGGAACAGCGCCGTATCGCCGAGCGACAGCGAGACGACCGGGGCGGCGAGTTCCTCCTCGTCGCGGTCCTGGTGCAGGCCCATGCGCGCGCCGGGGCCATAGACATTGATGAGGCAGGCCTCGGGCGCCGGCGCTGCCGGCGCGATGGTCGCGACGGCTTCGAGAAGCCGCGCCGGGATGGGCGGCCAGGGTCGCCTGGTTTCGGGATGGGTCGGCTGATAGCGATAGCCGGCTTCGTCCGAGACCCAGCCGAGCGGGCCGCAGTTGCTCATCTCAACTGAAAACGGCTTGCCGGTGCGCGGCATCCGCGGGCGAAACAGCGGCGCTGCGCCAAGGATCGCCAGCACTTCATCGCGCAGCGCCTCTTGGGCGCCGCGGTCGAGAAAACCGGGGAAATGGTCAATCCCCGGAGCGATGGCGATGGCCGCGCGCGGCATGATTCTCAACGGTCCCGATTCCCTTCCCTCGCCGCCGGGCGCGGCGTATAGGAGGCCGATTTCATCCCTTATGCATCCCGCGCAATTGCGCGTTCATCGAGGCGATCTATGGCCGGTCATAGTCAGTTCAAGAACATCATGCACAAGAAGGGCAAGCAGGACGCGATCCGCTCCAAGCTCTTCTCGAAGCTCGCGCGCGAAATCACCGTCGCGGCCAAATTGGGCCTGCCCGACCCGGCGATGAACGCCCGCCTCAGAG
This sequence comes from uncultured Alphaproteobacteria bacterium, assembly GCA_963765375.1. GTDB lineage: Bacteria > Pseudomonadota > Alphaproteobacteria > Rhizobiales > Beijerinckiaceae > Roseiarcus. Next base: position 91,637 of record CAVXVZ010000005.1, read on the forward strand.
CCGCCGTCATCGCCGCCAGGGCGGAGAACATGCCCAAAGACAACATCGAGCGGGCGATCAAGAAGGCGGCCGGGGCCGAAGGCGAGAATTACGACGAGGTGCGCTACGAGGGCTATGCGCCCGGCGGGGTGGCGGTGATCGTCGAAGCCTTGACCGACAACCGCAATCGCACCGCGGGCGAAGTGCGCTCTTCGTTCGCCAAGGCCGGCGGTTCGCTCGCCGAGACCGGCGCGGTGTCGTTCATGTTCGATCGGGTCGGACTCATCGTCTTCGACCGCAAGGCCGCCGACGATGAGGCGATGCTCGAAGCGGCGATCGAAGCCGGCGCCGACGACGTCGTGTCAAGTCCGGAGGAACACGAGGTGATCACCTCGGTCGAGGCCTTGCGCGAGGCGCAGAAGGCGCTCGAGGCCAAGTTCGGCGAGCCCGAGAAGGCGGCGATCGTCTGGCGGCCGCAGACCACGATCGCCGTCGACGACGAGGCGGGCGAACGGATTCTGCGCCTCATCGACGCGCTCGAGGACAACGACGACGTCCAGAACGTCACCGCCAACGTCGAGATTTCCGAGGCGCTCATGGCGAAGATGCAGGCCTGAAGGGGTCGGCCTGCCCGCCGCTTCACCACCATGTGCAATGGCGGTAGCCCCAGCGGCCGATCCAGCAGCGGCGGCCGCCGTAGCCCCAGCGATGCCAGCCGCCATGCCAGCCGCCATGCCATCCCCAGCGATGCCAGCCCCATCCATGATGCCAACCCCAGTGGCGCCAGTATGCGGGCTCAATGTCGGAAGCCGCGACCGGCGGTTCGAGCGAGGGCGAATTCAGGGTGAAGGCAGGAGAGGGATCGCTCGCGGCGGCGAGCATCGCGGCGCCGGCGAGGGCGGCGATCGCGCCGCCGGAGAGAATGCGCCAAGTCATTGGGTTCCTCCTTGTTCTCCAGCCGCCCGAGATCATACTTTTTCCGTCTGAACTTCGCGTGAATGGCCCGGCGCCCGGGACGAACGCCGTGAGTCCGGTTAAACCTCCCTCCGTTCACCGGGGGTTCCGTCATGACCTTAGACCTCGCCCGAGCCGGCCTCCGCCTCGACGTTGAGGATCGCCCGGCCGACGCAGACGTCGAGGTCCTGCCGGACAGGCTCGAGGCTTTCAACGAGAAGTGTTGGCCCGGCCATCAGCAATGGAAACCGCTCGCCGTCTTCGCCCGCGAGCGCGAAACGATTGTCGCCGGCCTCGCGGGAGAGACTTACAGCGGCTGGCTCTTCATCAGGTATCTCTGGGTGAGCGACGCGCTCCGCGGCAAGGGCATCGGGCGCGAGTTGGTGGCGGCTGCGGAGGGCAGGGCGGTCGAGCGCGGCTGCCACTCCGCCTGGGTCGACACCTTCAGCTTCCAGGCCCCCGGCTTCTACCGTAAGCTCGGTTACGAGCCATTCGGCGAGCTCGACTATCCGCCGGACTTCAGGCGCATCTTTTTCAGGAAGCGGCTCGTGGAGCCGGACCAAGATTAGCAGGCTGCTGAACAAGTCACCGGGGGTGCGCAAGACGGTGGGCAGGCGTGGAATTTTCAGGGTGGAAGGGGTTCAGCCTGAGGAGATGGCCTCGGTATGGAATCATTTCCGCCTCCTTTTCACGCGGCTGGGCGCACGTCGCCCCTCGGGGCCAGAAGCTTGGGCAGGCGAACAAGGTTGTAGGCGGCGAGAGCGAAGACGAAGACGGCGCGCACTTTGGCGAGGCCGCGCCCCTTCACTTGCGTGAGCCCGCCTACCGTTTTGCTCCAGCCGAAGCTTTCCTCGATCCGCTTGCGCAGCCGTTGGCTGATCGCATAGCCGAGGCTCGCCGCGACGTCGTCCGGGACGGCGGTCTTGCGCACCTTGCCAATCTTGCTGACTGTCCCTTTGATCGCCACGTGCGGCTCGATCCCGCGCCCCTTCAGCCCCTCGACGAAGGCCTCGGCGTCGTAGTTCTTGTCGGCGCCGAGGGTCGCACCCTCGGGCAACCGCTCGCTCAAACGCGCCGCGGCCTCGCGTTCCGCGGTTCCCGTCGCCAAGGTCGCCTCCGCCGCCACAACGAGCCCGTTGCGGTTCTCCATCAAGGCGTGACCGAGATAGGAAAGGCGGCTCTCCTGTCCATCGCCTTTGCGGTAAAGCCGCGCGTCCGAGTCGGTCGTCGAGGCGTGCGTCGCGTTCGACCGCTTTGTCTTGCGGAAGTCGGCCTCGCCGTTGCGACCCGGCGACGGCGGCTCGCCCGAGCCGCCTCGCATCGATCCCTCGCGATTCGCTTCGAGAACCCAACGAATCATGCCAAAAGACCAAACACCAGCGACTTCTTCGGCGACTTTTTCAGCAGCCGGCCAGTGGAACCTGTCGGGAAGAGGAGGTATGGTCGGGTTAAACGAGGGTCGCGCGCAGACGAAAGGCGCAATGGGCGGCGCAGACAACGATATTCGCCGCCAAAAATGGCCCTGTCTTAGTCTACGAGCGAGAACCGGCAATCAGAGGAGGGCAAAATGGCCACGTCGCCGACCGCGGTCAAAGTCGCCATAGTCGGGGGAGGCATCGCCGGTCTGACCGCCGCTCTGCGCCTCGCGCAAAGCGGCTGCGAAGTGTGGGTTTATGAGATGGACGCGAGGGTTGGCGGAAATCTCGGGGGCGATATAGATCAGGACGGGAACTACCACGACGTCTATCCTCATATGTTCGGCGAATGGTACAATAACTTTTGGAAGTTGGTCGGAGACTTAGGCCTATCGCGCGAACACCACTTTGAGCGGCGACCGACATTCGGGCTCCTCAAAGCTGGCGACTTTCCAAATCTGAGCCTTTTAACCAACAACGGGTCGGCGGCGTCCAGCGTGGCTAACCTGACCTCGGGCATCATACCGGTGCCAGATATGTTCCTGGCGGCGTATTCCATACTCGATATTCTGTCACAGAACTTCAGCGGGAAGGGCCTTACAAACGAGCAGACCGTCAACGGCTTCTTGACGTCTCGGCCGTACGTCACGGAAAACATGCTCAAGATGCATAATATGATTATTACGAATATATGGGCCGTGAATAGTTATTTGACGTCCGCGATCGCTTATCAAGCCTTCGCCAAATATCAATTTCGTCACCCAACGCCACAGTGTTGGGTTCTGAAAGGCAACTCGTACAACAATTTGATTTTGCCATTCATTCAGAAACTTGATGATTTGGGCTGCCACGTCAAGACCAAAGCAATTGTTCGCCATGTAAGAGTGAAAGACGGAAAAGTCGATCGAATCTGCGTCATGGAGAATGACGTTGTCAAGGACGTGAGAGTAGACAATTTAATACTTGCGGTTCCGCCCGTTCGCCTGGCTCAGCTGGTAATGTCGGCCGAAACAGACCCCCCCAATCCCGGGAAGCGGAGGGGGCAGGGGGGACCGCCGACGACGGCGATCCCATCGTCAGCGTTCTGCCGAACCTGTCGGAGCTTCGCCGCGTCCGCAGCGAACCAATTCCGGTTTACGATGTCGTTTTCAAGCGCCGGCTTGAGGGCATTCCCAATTACTATGTTTCGTTGTTGGATTCGCTGTTTGAGATAACTTTCGTAGACGTTTCGGGCCGAGGATCCAACACCGATAACACGGTCTTGGCGGTGGCCGTTTCTGATTTTTATTCGCTGCCAGACGATGGCGATGAGGCGGAGGCCGAACCCCAACGACGCGCAACTCTCCGAGCTATGATACGCGACGTGGACTATCTGAGCGAACAAGCCCAACAGACCGCCAAGTTTCTTATTTTGAAGGAACTCAACCGCTACGTTCCGTTCAAATTGGGTGATTACTGGGAAGATCAGAATAGTGATGTCGATTGGGATAAATCTTTCTATCACTCAAACAAAGAGCATCCATTATTCATCAATGAAGTGGGATGTCGAGATTGGACTCCAAAGGTATGGGATCCGAGATTGCCAAATGTCTTTTTCGCCGGCGACTATGTCGAGAATCCCATTACGATCGCCACAGTGGAAGCCGCGGTGGTTAGTGGACTCCAAGCGGCGAGGGAATTGGTTCGCAAGAAGAAAATGGAGGCGACAATTGAGATCACGATGCCGGAGTCTTATCCCGAGAGCCTAATGGCTGCTTGCAAAATTGCTCTGGCGCCCTACGCGGCCGTCGCGAAATGCTGGTCCGACGCGCATGTCATGTTCACCAGGGTCTCCCACGGCGCGGGATTGCGCGAAGTCGTCGGCTTGCCGGGCGGCCCCGCCTCGATGTTGGCCGAAGCCGCCAGCAAGGCGTCGGAGGCTGCGATTGAATACTGGAAGGCGATCGAGGCCGTTTACGGCGTGAAGAGACGCTGAATGGCGAATGCCTCGACGACGATCGACATTTGACGTCGTCAATCTGAAGAGATGCTCATGCAACCCTGGATAGGTCGGATATGACAGACAAACACGGTCAGCCATTCGTCCGCGGCGAGGCGGACTCAATAGCGCTGCTCCTCGGCAGCCTTGCGGGCGCCTGGGGAATGGGGTTGCAAGCCTGGCAAGCCTTGGCCGGAATGGGAGCCGGCAGCCAGAGCGACCACCCAGGCGCCGCACTCGTCGCCCTTATGGGGCCGCAACCGCGACAAGCCGCGACCGCACAGATGGCCGATATCTCCCCGGCGCTCGCGGAAGCGTGCATGGTCGGCGCGGCCAGCGCCATGCGCTACTGGAGCGCGCTCGCGGAACTCGGCCTTCGCTACGAGGCAAGCCTTGTCCAGACCGTCGCCGATCAAACGACGGGCCGAAGCGTCGCATCGCCTGCGGAGTGCAGAGTGTATGCGGACGAGTTGCGGGCCTTCTTGCGTGGGGTCGGCGACGCCGCCAATCTGGAAGCCCGTCTCCTCCAACGCGACTTAGAGCGGGTCGGCGAAACAATCGCCCAGGCCGTCGACGAGGCGACGCCGTCGCACCACCACGAACGCCGTCGCCGGCACGAGGTTAAGCCGTGAACGTCATCGTCGGCATCGACAAGACGAGCAACGACGTAATCGCCGCTCTCGGATTCGCTGAGGAGATAAAAATTCTGCGGCAGCGGATCGCCGCATGGGTCGAGAGTTGCGACCGCGAGATGCGCGAGGCGCTGGAATGGCAATTCCTCGCGGGATCGAAATATTTTCGACCCCTGACCATCTTCGCCTGCTACCGGTCCTTGATTCCGGGGCCGATACCGGAGCAGATCATGTCCTCGGCCATCGTGGTCGAATTCTTCCACAATGTTTCGTTGGTGATTGACGATATCGTCGACCGCTCGCCTGAGCGACGGGGGCGCGCGACCCTGCATACCCGCTTCGGCGAACTGAATGCGCTCATGGTCTCAGGCTATATCGTGGCCGAGGGATACCGCTATCTCGGCGCCGATCTTGAGGCGATCGCCCTGTTGTCTGAATTGCTGAAGCGCCTCGGGGTCGCCGAGTGCATGCAATGGCGACTGCGCCGCCAAATGCTCGGCGTCGAGGATTGGCGTCGCATCGCCGGCGAAGACACCGGCTCGATGTTCGAGGTGTGCGCCTGCCTCGGTGATCGCTCGGCAAGGTTGCGCAAGTTTGGCGGCTTGCTGGGCCTCCTTTATCACGGCTGCGACGATGTAGGGGATGTCCGAGGAGCAATCGCGCTCGGCGGAGGCGGCGAGGAGGATGTGCGCGACGGGATCCTCACGCTCCCGGCCGCGCTCGCAATCCGCGATCCGACGGTCGGCGCGCTGTTCTGCAAGCCGGACCCCGAGCCGGAGGATCTTCGGACGATCGCCGAGGCCTTCGCCTCCCAATTGGGCGACGCCGAAGCCTATCTGGATTTGATCACCGAAGAAGCTCGGGCCGAGGCGGCTGCTTTCTCGATCAATTCGGCGCCCCTGTTGGCCCTGGTCGATCAGACGCGCAAACTGAGCCGTCGTTGACAGGCCGCGATTCGACGCGAGCCTTTTCTTTGGTCCCGATCGGCGTGAAGGCGTAACACAGGGCGTTTGACGCGGGTGGTTTCGCCGGCGCAGCGCGAGACGAGGAACTCGCGGCGAGACCTCAGACGACCGCAATTTCCTCGAAGCCGAGAGATTGGTGGTGGCGGACGCAGTCCTACGAAACCGGTCTCTCTCATGAGAATTCCCTGCTGGCAGGGAAAAAGCAGGGAATTTTTCCAATTCCGGGCCGATCTGGCCATTTTTGCCCACCCGTAACGAATTGTTCGTGCAGGCAAATCGAAACGAATTCCCTGCTCGAGTTTGCAGGGAATTTTTTGGTCCCTATCCCTGCCTTGCAGGGCTCTCAATTCGACGGGCAGGGAATTTGTTCGCCGCGGAAGAGCATCATCTCCGCACGGTCGCGCCAATCGATCTTGCTCGCCCCTCACGCGCAGAGCGCGCCGAATCCGATTGATTTCAGGAAACATCGAGCACCACACTTAGGTGGCTCGAAGTGAGTCGCACTGGTCCCTCAGTTGGAGGTCCTTTATGGACAACTCGCCCTTGGCGGGAACGAATGGCTTTGCCATGTTCTCATTCCCGTCATCATCGTGACCTTCGCGCTTCAGAACCAGCTCCTGCGCGGCGTCACCGTCGGCACAATCAAGAGATAGCGCCGATGTCGACGATCGAGTTCAAGGACGTCACCAAGCATAACAATTCCGCCGGGCTTGAGAGAAAGCAAAGGGAGGGCCGAATGCTTTTGGGGTTCAACATGCTCCTGTGGTCGACGCACGTGACCGAGGAACATTTTTCTCACTTCGCCAACATCAAACGTGCTGGCTTCGACGGCGTGGAGCTGCCGATTTTCGAGGGGACGCCTGAGCATTTCCGTAAAGTCGGCCAGGCGATCCGCGACAACGGCCTGCGCTCGACCGCGGTGACAGTCATTCCCGACGCTGAGCACGACTGCGCTAGCGCCGATCCGGCAGTGCGCGCTGCTGGACGTCAGCATCTCCAATGGGCGATCGACTGCCTCGCGGCGGCGGGCGGCGAGACGCTCTGCGGTCCGTTCTACCAGCCGCTCGGCGTCTTCACCGGCGAACCGCCAACGGAGGCGGAACGCGCCAACGTTGCGAGCGTGCATAGGGACGCGGCCGCCTATGCGGCGCGACACGGCATAAAGCTCTCTGTCGAGCCGCTGAACCGCTTCGAATGCTACGTGCTCAACACGGTCGCCAATTCTGCTGATCTCGTGCGCCAGGTAAGCGCGCCCAACTATGGCCTCCTCTATGACACGTTCCACGCCAATATCGAGGAGAAAGATCCGGTCGGAGTCATCGCTCCCAACATCGCGCACATCAATCATGTGCACTTCTCCGAGAACGACCGAGGAACGCCCGGCAAGGGCCACGTCCCCTGGGCGGCGACGATGAAGGCGCTCAAACAAGGCGGTTACGAGGGCTGGTGCGTAGTTGAAGCCTTCGGACGGGCCTTGCCGGACTTGGCCGCAGCGACACGGGTGTGGCGCGACTTCTTTCCGAGTCGTGATGAAGTCTACCAGTTCGGCGGCGAGTTTCTGCGCGACCAATGGGCGAAAGCCTGACGTCCTGTTTCATCCAGAGAAAGACGAACGCCCATGAAATCGATCGAGGGACCCGCGATCTTCCTCGCTCAGTTCGCCGGCGACGAGGCGCCGTTCAATACATTCGACTCGATCTGCGCCTAGGAGCCTGTCTGCTTAATCCCGGCGAGCTGGGATTTGAACCGCTCAAGCCAGTCGGAGAGCCGGATGCAGCAAATTCGCGCATCCGGTTTGATGTAAGGGTGGAAGCTTTGCGGCCATCGTTCGTTGCACCGTTTCCGAGGTGGCGAAGCTCAGCCGGTTGCGAGTGCGGCAAGGGACGGGGTCCGCCCCTGGGCGAGCTTCAAGATATTGTGGGCGAGGCAGACGAGGCCCCACTCGTTGGCGACCTTCTCGACGCCGCGCAAGAGAAACTGACGGAAGCCGCGCGCCTGCTTGATCTGTCCGAACACCGGCTCGGGCAGCTGCTTTCTTAAGCGGTAGGGGCTGGAGTGCCCGCCGGCCTTGATTCTTTCGCGCATGGCGGCGACGCGGGCGCCGCCGCCTTCTCCTTCCCCGGCGTGCTTGGCCCGCCCCGGCGCGATATAGGCGTCGATCTCGCGTTCCTCCATCGCCGCAAGGTTGGCGTCGGAGCAATAGCCCGCGTCCGCCGACAGTTGCGTCGGCTTCTTGCCCAGATTGGCTTCGATGGCGTCGGCGATCGGCGCCAATTGATGTTGATCGCTCTGCTTCGCGTCGAGGCCGTGGGCGACGATCACCTGCGCCGTCGCGTCGACCGCCGCCTGCGCATTGTAGCCCTGGATGAAGCCGTCCTTGGTTTTCATGATGCGGCTTTCGGGATCGGTGAAGTTCTTCTGCGCTTTGGGGTCAGGCTCTTCGGATGGCGGGGCGGCGGGCTTGCCCGGTTTCTTGCGGCCCTCGGCTTGTCGCCGCTCCTCGGCCTCGGCCTGCGCTTTGGCCTTGGCCGCCGCGGCCGCTTTCGCCTCGGCCTCCAATTCGGCCTTCGCCGCCCGGATCTTCTCGGCGCGCTTCTTCTTGTCGGCAACCCATTTGGGCAGCTCCTCGCCGCTCTTGTCGCGGCCGAAGGCTCTGTCTTCCTCGGCGTCCGCAGCCTCGGCTGCGCTCAGCCACCGATCGACCTCGGCCTCGAGCTCCGCCGCACGCTTCTCCATGCGCTCGTAGCTCATCGCCTTGTGCTTGGAGGCGTTCGCCTTGATCTTCGTCCCGTCGAGCGCGACATGGCCGAGCTTCACAAATCCCGCCTGTTCGCACAGCTTGAGAACTTGCCCGAACAGTCCCGCAAGCGCCTTCAAGTGCCGCTTGCGGAAGTCGGAGACGGTGCGAAAATCCGGCGGATCGAGCCCGACAATGCTCATGAAGTCGACCCGTTCGCGCGTCGCCTTGGCGATCCGGCGCGACGAGTAGACGCCGTGACAATAGCCGTACAGCAACAGCGCCGTCATCATCGCCGGGTCAAACGGCGGCTGCCCGCGCTCGCTCGCATACCCGGATTCGATCTCACCAAGGTCGAGATGCTCGAGCACAAGCGCCAAAATGAAGCGAGCCAGATGGTCCTCGCCGACAAAGTCCTGCACGCTCGGCGGCAACAACAGCGGCTGATCGATCGTCCAGGGCCGGAAGGTCTTGCTCATAAGCAAGCAGAATCCGAATTCGCGCAAACGCCGCCACCAAAATCCGCCATTTCTCGGACAGGCTCCTAGGCGGCGAAACTCGGTTACAAAGGCGTGCAGATTCCGGCCTGGGACGGCAGGTTCATCGATCTCAAGAAGGCCCCCGACAGCGTCGACTACTGCCAGGAGCTGGTCGGAACCGGCAAGAAGCACGGCGTTGAGATCACCGAGCTTGCGGGGGGTTCTCGAGTGGGAATGCGCGATCAAGAACCGGGTGGACAGCGCGCGCGAGGGCGCCGATTTCATCAAGAAGCACCTGATCAAGGTGAGCGAGTCGAGCTTCGAAGACTTCATCGACCAAGGCGCCGATCGGTCCGCGATGAATCGCGCGCTCGGAATCAGGTGAACGGGAAGCGCGGCAGGGCGCGATCATTTCCTGCGGCGCGGCTAAGCGCTTCGGAATGCGGTAGGCATCCGAGCGGCTCGCGTGTAGGATTACTCATCCGAACGTAAGCGGTTCAGTCCAGGTGTCGGCGCAGTTGCTTGAGCGTGCGCGGTTATGCCCAGAAGACGTATCAGGGAACATGCAACACAGCAGGCAATTTCTCCTCGAGTCCTATCGCAGCATGGCGACGATCCGGCGCTTCGAGGATTGCGTCCACGACGAATTCGCGGCGGGTAAGATTCCCGGCTTTGTCCATCTGTATGCGGGCGAGGAGGCGTCCGCGGTGGGCTTCTGTTCGCAACTGAGCGCCCGCGACGTCATCGCTTCGACGCATCGCGGTCATGGCCATTGTATCGCCAAGGGCTGCGACGTGACCGCGATGATGAAGGAAATTTTCGGTCGGCGCGATGGTCTCTGCGGCGGCAAGGGCGGCTCGATGCATATCGCCGATCTCGCCAAGGGCATGATGGGCGCCAACGGCATCGTAGGCGGCGGTCCACCGCTGATCTGCGGCGCAGCGCTGACCGCGAAGTATCTCAAGACGGGCGGCGTGGCCGTGGCCTTCGTCGGCGACGGCGGCTCCAACCAGGGCACGACACTCGAATCCTACAACCTTGCCAGAGTTTGGCAATTGCCCGTGATCTTCGTGGTCGAGGACAACGGCTACGCCGAGTCGACGGCAAGCGCGTGGTCCGTCGGCGGAAGCCAGGTCGGCCGTGCTGCCGGTTTTGGCATGCCGGGCTACGAAGTCGACGGATTCGATTTCTTCGCCGTCTATGACGTCGCGCGCGAGGCGATCGAGCGGGCTCGCGACGGCGGCGGCCCATCGCTGATCCATGTAAAACTGATGCGCTACTACGGCCACTTCGAAGGCGACGCCATGACCTATCGCGCCCCCGGAGAGGTTGCAAAAGGCCGGGAGGAGACCTTGTCGACTCCGGCGAAGTAGCTCGGCCTCAAGGTCACGTCGAGGCGTTCAGCGAATTGGTCGTCGAGTGGCAGCACGTTGTACTTGGCGAACGCCGCCATCAAGAGGTCCTGCAACTCGCGCAGCTTGGCTGGCTCCTTCTCAGCCAGATCGACGGCTTGGCTGAAATTCTCCTGTAAATCGTAAGGCTCCCGTTTGTCACCGCCAAAGCCCGGAGCCGAGGAGCCTGTTTCCCAGGGGAGCCGTCCGTGACGGCATGAGGCGATCCACTCGTTGGCGTACATGGCCCGATTGCCCAGCATTTCGAAATATTGATCGGTCCGCCGGCTCGGCGTGATCGCATTGGCCGCGTCGAACGTATAGGCGAAACTGGTCCCCTCGATCGGGCGCTGGACGTAGCCGATGACGACCGTAGGCTCGGGCGATGCGGACGACTTCTGGCTCCATCAAGATCGGCTTGTTTTCTCGATGTCGTCCGCGCTTTGGCTCGACCAAGCGAGACTTCGAACCAGTCTCCGACAAGGCCCCAAAAAATTCAGGGCGGAAAATCTCGCCGGGCCTCAGAGACTGGGCGCCGATTCTCGCCTTTCGCGGGGCATTTTTCTGTCTCTGGACACCGGAAATATCCACCCTCGCCCCCTAACGCACGGACAAGGCGGGCACTGTCAATGGGTTAGTTGGTGGGGGAGGTAGGACTCGAACCTACGAAGGCTTAGCCAGCGGATTTACAGTCCGCCCCCTTTGCCGCTCGGGACACTCCCCCGCGTCCAAAGGCGTGAAGCGCCGAGGACGAAAACGCCTCGGGCAGGCCGATGCGGGTTGCGGGACGGCTTATGTTGCCTGAAGCTGCGGCGTGTCAACTGGAAATACACCCATGGATAAAGTCGCCCCTATCCTCAGTCGCGACGGGAGCTTAACCGTGGACAACGTCGACCTAAACCCCGTGACGCGTTCGATCCGATGACCCGCAATCGCGACCGCCGCTCAAGCCCGCCTTCGGACGGTTCTCGCAAGTCGCCGCGTCCCCCCGGAGCGGCGATGAGGCGGGAGACCGCTGCTCCGCCGCCGACCGCGCCCCCGCCGCGCCTCGAGCGCGCGATCGAACTGCGGGAGGCGAAGGTATCGCGGATCTACGGCTTTCACAGCGTCGCCGCCGCGCTCAAGGCGCCGCGGCGCGAGCTCATTCGCCTCTACGCCACGCCGGCGGCGGCAGAGCGGCTCAGCGCCGACATCGCCGCGCGCGGCCTCGAGACCCGGATCATGAGCCTCGAGGAGATTTCGGCCCGGGCGCCGCGCGAGGCCGTTCATCAGGGCCTGCTCCTCGAGGCTCGGCCGCTCGCCCCCATCGACGTTGGCGAGCTGCCGGCGAACGGCCTTGTGCTCGTCCTCGACCAGATCACCGATCCGCACAATGTCGGTGCGATTCTGCGAACTGCGGCCGCCTTTGCGGTCGATGCGCTCGTCACCACGGAACGCCATTCGCCTGAGTTCGCCGGCGCCTTGGCAAAGTCCGCCTCGGGCGGGCTCGAGCATGTGCCGATTTGCAGCGTAACCAATCTGGCTCGCGCGCTCGCCGAAATGGGGGACATGGGCTATTGGCGGATCGGCCTCGACTCTGACGCGCCGACACGGCTCTCCGATGAAACGCTGTCGCGCCCAATGGCATTGGTCCTGGGCGCGGAGGACAGGGGCCTGAGACGCCTGACCCGCGAGCGATGCGATCGTCTTGCGCGCCTCGATCTGCCAGGCCCGATTAAGAGCCTCAACGTGTCGAACGCGTGCGCGATCGCGCTTGCGCTCTTGTGCGAGCGTCTGCCCGTCGAGGCCTGACGCGCCCGCTTTGCCGGCGGCGTTCGCCTATTGCATCGGCGGCACGACCTTGGCGTAGCTCAGATCGTAGGTCTTGTTGAGCAGCGGATCGAGCCGCGTGCCTTCGGACGCGTCGAAGATGCGAGGCCGCCCAGAAGCCGTAGGCGGCTGCGAGGCAGGAGGCGCAGCGGGCGTCGTGGCGTCCAGGGCGGCGACGGTGGACGCCAACGGGGCGGCGCCATACTTGGCTTCGCGCGCCCGCTCATCCGCGAGCATGGCCGGCGGAACGGGAGCGGAGACGATCGGCCCGATCTCTGAAGCGCCGGCCGAGCCCGCGTCGTCGAACGCCACCCCTTCTGCGGGCCCGTCGTTGACCCCGGTGACGACCCCGCCAATCTCCTCGATCGACTTGACGCCCGGGGCGACAAGCGACGCCAGCGCCGCATCCTCCGCCTTCCGGCCGGCGCCGATCCGGCTTAGCCGGGCGAGAATCGCCGCCGGCGCCGATTGTCTCTGCGTCGGCGCGACGAGCGCGCCGAACTGCGACGGGTCGACGGGGTCGATCGAACCGCGGATCGCCGGCGCGGGCTGGGGCGTCACGTCCGGCGCGAGCTTGTCTTTGACGTCCTTCTCGATCTGGCGCCAATGGGCGACGTTCTTCTGATGCTGATCGAACGTTTCGGCGAAGACATGCCCGCCGGTCCCGTCGGCGACAAAGTAGAGATCCTTGCTGCGAGCGGGATTCGCGACCGCTTCAAGCGCCGCCCTGCCGGGGTTGCAAATCGGTCCGGGCGGCAGGCCGTCGATGATGTAGGTGTTATAGGGCGTCGACTGGTTGAGGTCGGCCTTGGTGATGCTGCGGCCGAGCGTGCCCTTGCCCAGGGCCAGGCCGTAGACGATCGTCGGGTCGGATTCGAGTCGCATATGTTTTTCGAGGCGGTTGACGAACACGCCAGCGACGCGGGGCCGCTCGTCCGCCTTGCCGGTCTCCTTCTCGACGATCGACGCGAGGGTGACCATTTCGCCTGGGGATTTGATCGGCAGATCGGGCGCACGCCCCTTCCAGACCTCCTCGATCGCCTTCGTCTGCATCTTCGCCATGCGCGCCAAAATGGAAAGCCGCGTGTAGCCGCGCTCAAAAGAGTAAGTGTCGGGCATCAGCGACCCCTCGCGCGGAGTTTCCTTGACGTCGCCAACCAAGACGTCGTTGTCACGCAGCCGCTGAACGATCTGCTCGCTCGTCAAGCCCTCGGGGATTGTCAGCTTGTACATGACGACGCGGTGGGCGATAAGCTGATTCTCAAGCTCGTTCATGCTGATGCCCGCCTTGAACTCGTATTCGCCGCGCTTCAGCGCCCCGCGATTGCCGTCGAGCAGCGTCAGAAGGTTGAACCACAGCGCGCTGTCGATCACGCCGGCTCGCTCGAGCTGGTCGGCGATGCTGCCGCCGTCGTCCTCGCGCACGATCATGACGACCTTGTCGGCATCGAGCGGCCCGGGGCTGCGCAACTCTTTCAACAGCCAAGCGAGCGCTCCGACGGTCGCAAGCGCCCCGAGCAGCACGAAAGTGAGCAGTCCGCTGACGCTCGAAACGCCCATTCGCCGCGGCTTGCGCGGCGGCTGCGGCGGCCCGGGCGGGGCGGCGCCGCCAAACGGGGGCTTGCTCGCGCGGCCGAACAAACTCACGCGAGGCCGGGGGGCCTCTCCATCGCCGGAATCGAGTTCTCCGCTCATATCGTTGCCGCTACCGCGCTGCCGCCGTCGACCTTCAAGCCTTAATCCCGCGCGGGGCTGGAGGCGCCGGTCCGCGGGCTCAAGTCAAGTTTAGCCGACGGCACGGCGGGGGGAAACAACAAATCGCGACCGGCGGACGTCAGTTCATTCCGCGGAAAACGAGCGACGCGTTGGTGCCGCCAAATCCAAACGAGTTGGACAGGACCGCGTGGATCGGACGCTTGCGCGCCACATGCGGTGCAAGGTCGATCGCCGTCTCGACCGCGGGGTTGTCGAGATTGAGCGTCGGCGGGGCGATCTGGTCGCGGATCGCGAGGATGGAGAAGATCGCCTCCACCGCTCCGGCCGCCCCCAGGAGATGGCCGATCGAGGACTTGGTCGATGACATCGTCGTCTTGGCGGCCGAATTGCCGAGCAAGCGCTCGACCGCCCGCAATTCGATTTCGTCGCCGACAGGCGTCGACGTTCCGTGAGCATTGACGTAGTCGATTTCCGAGGGGGAAATCGCGGCGCGTTTCAGCGCCATGCTCATGGCGCGATATGCGCCGTCGCCGTCGGGTGCGGGGGCCGTGACGTGATAGGCGTCGCCGGAAAGGCCGTAGCCGATCAGCTCGGCGTAGATCGGGGCGGCGCGAGCCTCGGCATGCTCGAATTCCTCGAGCACGACGCATCCGGCGCCTTCGCCCATCACGAAGCCGTCGCGGTCGCGGTCGTACGGGCGCGAGGCCTGCTTGGGCCGGTCGTTGAAGCCAGTCGACAGGGCGCGACAGGCGCAAAATCCGGCTAGCGAGAGGCGGTTCACCGCCGAACTCGGCGCCGCCGGCGACCATCACGTTGGCGTCGCCGAGGGCGATCAGCCGCCCGGCGTCGCCGATCGCGTGCGCGCCGGTCGAGCATGCTGTGACGACGGCATGGTTCGGGCCTTTGAGATTGTGAGCGATCGAGACCTGGCCGCTCACCAGATTGATGAGGCGGCCGGGAATGAAAAACGGCGAGATGCGACGCGGCCCTTTTTCATGCAGGGTCACGGAGGCGTCGTATATACCCTCAAGTCCACCAATTCCCGAGCCGATCAGGACCCCGGTCTCAGTCTCCTCCTCGTAGGTTTTGGGGGCCCATTTGGCGTCGCGCAGCGCCTGCGTGGCGGCGCTCATGCCGTAAATGATGAAGTCGTCGACCCGGCGCTGCTCCTTGGGCTCCATCCAGTCGTCGGGGTTGAAGGCGTCGGGCAGGTTTCCGCGCGGCACTTGCGCGGCGATTTGGCAGGGCAGGTCAGAGACGTCGAAGTTCTCGACCCGACCGGCCCCCAACTCGCTGGCCAGAAGCCGGCGCCACGTCGCCTCGACGCCGGAAGCCATCGGGCTCACCATGCCAAGACCGGTAACGACGACCCGCCTCATGCGCTCCATACCCATTCCCGACCCATGTCCTGGCTTGTGTCCTGCTTGGAATTCCGCGCCGGCGCCCCAACGCGACAAGGGCCGGACTGGACGCCGGCCCTTGCATCAAAGGCAAAGACGTCTTGGCGAGAGGCGGCCCTGCGACCGGCTGCGCCCGGCCGCCGCTACTTTTTGGCCGACGCCTTCTCAAGGTATTTGATCGCGTCACCGACTGTGACGATCGTTTCGGCCTGATCGTCGGGAATCTCGACGCCGAACTCCTCTTCGAAGGCCATCACCAGCTCTACGGTGTCGAGCGAGTCGGCGCCCAGATCGTCGATGAAATTGGCGCTGTCGACGACTTTGTCCGCCTCCACGCCGAGGTGCTCGACGACGATCTTCTTCACCCGCTCTGCGACATCGCTCATGTCATCTTTTCCCTTATGCGTCGGGCCTTGCCGCCCGACTTGTGATCAAGTCCCCGATCGATCCCGCGGACGAACGCCAGGCATCCGGTCGTCCGCGCCGCGCCGCCTCGGAGGCGGCACGAGTTTCGTTCGGGTTTCGCTGACGCCGACGCTGGAATAATGCGCCCCTCCCGCGCCCTGCAACGAACGGCGTCGATAGCATATCTTTCCGGTCAACGCGAGAGGGCGAGGGCCCGGCGGCGGCGGGGACCTACGGCTGGCTCAAAGCCATCAAATCATTGCCATTCCGCCGTTTACGTGCAGCGTAATTCCGGTCACGTAAGCCGCTTCGGAGCTCGCCAGATACACCGCCGCGGTGCCGATCTCCTCGCCCGAGCCCAACCGCCCCATCGGGACAGAGGCGAGGATCGCCTCCCGCTGCTTTTGGTCAAGCGCCTGGGTCATCGGGCTCTGAATGAAGCCGGGGGCGATGCAATTCACGGTGATGCCCCGGGTCGCGACTTCCGCGGCAAGCGACTTGGACATGCCGATCATGCCGGCCTTGGCGGCGGCATAATTGGCCTGGCCCGGATTGCCGGAGACGCCGACAACGGACGCGATATTGATGATGCGGCCATGCCGGCGTCGCATCATTCCCTTCAGCGCCGCGCGCGACAGGCGGAAGGCCGCGGTGAGATTGATCTCCAGGACCGACTCCCAGTCGGCGTCCTTCATGCGGATGAGCAGACTGTCCCGCGTCACGCCGGCGTTATTCACAACAATGTCGAGCGATCCAAGGTCGGCCTCGACCGCTGGAACCAGCGCGTCGGCCGCGGCGGCGTCGGCGAGGTCGCAGGGAGCCGGATGCGCGCGCTCCTTGAGTTCGGCGGCGAGCGCTTCGAGCGCCTCGCGCCGAGTGCCCGACAGCGCGACCGTGGCCCCTTGCGCATGCAGCGCCCGCGCGATCGCGCCGCCAAGGCCGCCCGAAGCGCCGGTGACGAGCGCGGTTCTTCCTGTCAGATCGAACAACGGCGTCGTCCTTTTCGCCAGTCCTGTTAGGGCTTCGCCGAGGCGCTGAAGGCGGCGACGTCGGCGGGCGCGCCAATGCTAAACGCCGTCGCGCCCTCCACGATCCGCTTGATGAGGCCGGTCAACACTTTTCCCGCCCCAAGCTCGATGAACCGCGTGACGCCGTGCGCGCTCATGTAGGCGACGCTCTCGCGCCATCGCACAGTTCCCGTCACTTGCGCGACGAGGTCCGATCGGATCGCCTCCGGTTCAGAAACCGCGGAGGCTTCAACGTTGGCGACGAGCGCCGGTTTGGGCGGACGAATCTTAACGCCTTTGAGCGCCGCCTCCATCGCCAGCGCAGCTGGCTGCATCAGCGCCGAGTGAAATGGCGCGGACACTGGCAGAAGCAGCGCCCGCTTGGCGCCGGCGAGCTTGGCCAGCTCCATCGCCCGCTCGACCGCCGCCGTCGTGCCCGAGATGACCACCTGGCCCGCGCCGTTGTCGTTGGCCGCTTGGCAGATCGCGCCAGTCAGGTAGAGGTCGCTCGCCGCCTCCGTGGCGATCTTCACGACCTGTCCGAACTCGAGGCCGAGGATGGCCGCCATCGCGCCTTCGCCGACCGGGACCGCCTTCTGCATCGCCTCGCCGCGCAGGCGAAGCAGACGCGCGGCGTCCTCGAGCGTCAACGATCCCGCGGCGCAAAGAGCCGAATATTCGCCGAGCGAATGCCCGGCGACGTAAGCCGCTTGCCTCGTGGCCTTGAAGTCGGTTTCGGTCTCCAGAACCCGCATGGCCGCCATGCTCGCGGCCATGAGCGCCGGCTGGGCGTTGGCGGTCAGCGTGAGCTCGGCCTCGGGTCCCTCGAACATCAATTGGGAGAGGTTCTGGGAGAGCGCCGCGTCGACGCGCTTAAATACGTCGCGCGCGGCGGGAAACTCGAGCGCGAGCGCCTTCCCCATGCCGACCGCCTGGGACCCCTGGCCCGGAAACACCAACGCCGTCTTCATGACCGGCTTCTCCGCCTGAGCGCGAAAAGGCGACTGATCGCTCGCGCCCCGGCGCAGCGGCGGTGCACAGACACGGTAGGGGCCGGGCTGTCAAGCGCCGTATTTGTTGGGGTAGCGCGGATTCAGGCTGGTTGACCGGCGAAACCGTACCGGAAAGGGTCAGCGGGGTTCTCGATCAGCGTGCTTTCGGCGCAGACGAAAGCCCGTCCGCCGATTCGTGGCAAAACGCCGCCGGTCGGCCCCGGTTCGAAGGTTGCGCGGAAGCGGCTGCCGATGATGCTTTCCTGCACCCAGACCTCGCCGGGACGCAGCTTGCCATCGGCATGGAGGCAGGCGAGCTTGGCGCTGGTCCCGGTTCCGCACGGCGATCGGTCGTAAGCGCCGCCGGGGCAGAGGACGAAATTGCGGCTGTTCGCTTCGCTCGACTGCGGCGAAGCGAAGATCTCGACGTGCTCGATCGGCGCGCCGTCTTTGCCTCTGACGCCTCGGTCTGCCAATGCATTGCGAATGGCGGTCGAAGCCTCAGTCAGTTGGCCGATGTTCGCCGGAACGAGGTCGCAAGGCGCACTCGAAGTGAGGAAAAACCAGTTGCCGCCCCAGGCGACGTCTCCGCACACCGTTCCGAGGCCCGCGACCTCGACCGAAACCGCCGCCAGGTGACGATAGCTCTCGATATTCTCGACCGTCGCTGTGTTCCGGTCGGCAAGCTCGACGCCGACGGCGCCGACCGGCGTCTCGATGCGATGGCGACCTGGCCGGAGCCGGCCCATATGCGCAAGCGTCACGGCAAGGCCGATCGTCCCGTGTCCGCACATGCCGAGAAAACCCGCGTTGTCGAAGAAAATAACGCCGGCGGCGCATGTCGGATCATGAGGCTGGCAGAGGAGCGCGCCGACCATCGCCTCGTGGCCATGGGGCTCGATCACGGCGAAGCGGCGGACGTGGTCGAATTCGCGGGCGAAACGCTCGCGCCTTCGGGCCATCGGCCCGTCGCCCAGCGGGGGGCCGCCATCGACGATCACCCGCGTTGGCTCGCCCTCGGTGTGCGAGTCGATGATCCGCATCGCGCTCAGTCCTTCGCTCCGCGCCATGACGCGTACCAGGAGCGGAACGTCTTGAACCGTCGCGTCGCCAAACTCTCCTGGGACGGGCTCAGGACATCGAAGGGGTTGAGCTGCAAAGCGTATTCCTCATGCCCCTGAAGCGTCATCAGGCGCTTGAAATAGAGCACGAGGTCGACGCCCTCGTCGAAGACCGAGAGTGGCTTGAGCGCGTCCTCGAGCTCGAGCGCGAGGCGCCGCGCCTCGGGATCGCCCTTGGCCGCGCGCTGGCAAAGCTCGACCAGCCGCAGCACCTCGCGCGGCAGAACGTTGCCGATGCCGGTGATCACGCCGGAGGCCCCGCAATTGACGATTCCATGGAACACCTGGGTGTCGACGCCGACCATGAGCGCGACCCCGGCCTCGCGACCGGCGATATGCTCCGCGGCGTAGCTCAACGATTCTGCGCCGCCGAACTCCTTGAACCCGACGAGATGCGGGTATTCCCGGCGCAGCTCGAAGAACAGCTCGGCCCGGGTCTGGAAGCCATAATAGGGGCTGTTGTAGATGACCGAAGGCAGGTCGACCGCCGCCTCGAGAACGCGGGCGAAATGGCCGCGCTGGGCAGCCGCCGACGAGCCGCGCGAGAGGACGCGCGGGATGATCATCAGCCCGCGTGCGCCTTTTTCCTTGGCGTGCCGGGCGAGCGTTGCGGCCTGCGCCGTATTCTGCGCCCCCGTGCCGACGATGACCGGCAGGCCGGCGGCCGCCAGGCGCTCGACGCCCTCCATCCGCTGCTCTAGAGTCAAGAGCGGCCAGTCGCCCATCGATCCGCAGTAGACCAGCGCGGACATTCCCGCGCGGACAAGCTCGCTGCCGGTGCGCACGAGAGCGTCGAACTCCGGGCGTCGATCGGCGCCGCAGGGCGTCATCAGGGCCGGCATGGTTCCGGAAAAAACTTGCGAGGACATGTTGGCGCTTCCTAGTGTCGGGCCGTCACTTCCGGCACATTCGCATGTCCTCTCCCTCCGTTCTTGATGAAAAGGCAGGCCGCGGCTTGAAAATGGGCAAAACCGCGCCCGCCAGGACCGAGGACGATCCCGCGGCCGCGCTCGCTGCTGTCCTCGGGCGGCCGTTTCCGGCGGTCGAACTCTTCGACCACGTCGGCGACATTGTCTTCTTCATCAAGGATCGCGAGGCCCGTTACGTCGCGGTCAACCAGACGCTCGCCGATCGCTGCAATTTCGCCGACAAGCGGGGGCTGATCGGCCGCAAGGCGAGCGAAGTGTTCGCCCGGCCGCTCGGCGAGCGTTTCGAGGCCCAGGATCTCAGGGTCATCGCCGAGGGCTTATCGATCCGCGGCCGGATGGAGCTTCATCTCTATCCGGACGGCAGCGAGGGCTGGTGCTTGACCTGGAAGGAGCCGCTGGTCGACGCCGACGGCGCCATCCGGGGCCTCGCCGGCATTTCTCGCGACGCGCCGGCTTTATCGCGGCCGGGCTCGGTCCCGGCGGCGCTCTCCGCCGCGCTCGCCTATATCGACGACCATCTCGATGAGCCGCTGCGGGTTCCCGATCTCGCAGAGCGGGCTGGGCTCTCGCCGTTCCAGTTCGACCAGAGGCTTCGGACCCTGTTCGGCCTCTCGGCCGGGCAATACCTGTCCCGGCTCAGGATCGGCCGGGCGTGCGACCGCCTCCGGCACACCGAGGCGCCGTTGAGCCAGTTGGCGCTCGAATGCGGCTACGCCGACCAGGCGGCGTTCACGCGCCAGTTCCGTAAATCCGTCGGCCTGACGCCCGGCGCCTACCGGCTTGCGACGGCGCGCGGGCGCAAGCGCGCCCATGCGCCGGGCGAGCGGGTTTGACGGAAGGATTGCAAAGCCGATGGAAGGAAACCAAAGGCCCGGCGGAAGGAAAACAAAGGCCTGGCGGAAGGAAAACCAAGACCAGGCAGAAGGAAAGCAAAGCGGCGTTTTCTGCGATAATCCCGTTCCTTCAATAGCTTAGGTCCAGACGATCCTCCTCCCGCCTTGACGAGCGCCGGAACGCCCCGCGCTCCGACCTCGCCGCCGGCTTGAGGCGCAAGGCCGGAGAGGGTGAACCCGACGACGCTTGGCAGAATAGCACGGGCTTCGGATTATCACAAGCTATTGTCGCTCGCTTTTTCACGCGGCCGCGCGGCGGCAACTCAAGTCGAACGGGGCTCCGGCGCCGGCCTGGCTACTCGGAAGCGCCGGGCAGCGCGCAAATAACCGAGCGGGTGAGAAAACGGCGCTCCCGGCAGCTCAGGAGCACGTTGCGGGTGAAGAAGTGCTGATCGCGGTCGATGGTCAGCGCGCGGTGCTCGACGAGGCAGGCGCCGATGCCGTTGGCGCCCTCGAATTTCTCGCTCCACACCGCCCCGGTCCAAAGGCCCCAGGAGTCGAAGGTGGAATCGTCGCAGGGGGCGCCGCGCCGATCCACGACGACGCCGTCACGGTCGGCGAGCAGAACCGAGCAGCCTTCCCCGCCGACGGCAAGAAAAAGCCGGTCGAGGTTGGCCTGGGCGACGCGCAAGATCGGCCCGAGCCGTTCTCTCGCTTCGGCGATCGCCGCCATCGGCACACGCTGCGACGGCGCCCCGCTGGCCGGATCGAGCGCGTGCAGCCGCCCGGACCTTCGCCAGGAGGCGGCCAGCGCCGAGCGGGCGGCCTCGGCGCCGGAGATGGCTTTGAGAACACGGTCCGCGTGGTCGGCGACCGCCGGTCGCTCCATGCTTTCCTCCCGCCGGCCCGGAGCCGACCGAGGCTCTTCAGGCGTTATGCCTGATCAAATATAGCGCCAAATATACGCGCGAAGCCGCCAGGCCGCAATTCTCCCAAAGGAGGCCTCGCGAGGCGGCGACGGCTTATGCGCCCGTTAACCCGGCCGGCGGTAGTTTCAGCGGCTGACGAGGTCGGCGAGACGACAGGACATGGTCCCCTCCATCCGCCGGGCCGCGACGGCGCTCGCCGATTGCGCCTGGCTCGACGCCGAGCGCGCGCGTGCCTATGCGCGAATCCTGCTTGGCGTGACCCTCGTCGGCGCCGTCGGCTGGATCGCGCTGAGCCCCGGCGGCGTCGATCGCGAAGGCAAGCCGATCGGAACCGACTTCGTCAGCTTCTACACCGCTTCCCGCCTGGCGCTCGACGGCAGCCCGGAGCGCGCCTACGACGTCGGCGCGCACTGGGCGGCGCAAAAGGCGCTGTTTGGCCCGAAGCTCGGCTATACCGCGTTCTTCTATCCGCCGCCCGCGCTCCTGATCTGCCTGCCGCTGGCGCTCGTGAGCTATTTCTGGTCGCTCGCCGCGTGGCTCACGGCGACCGGCTATGCGTTCTATCGCGTGCTGCGCCTCTATCTGCCGTCGCTCGACCCGGCAGCGTTCCTCGCGTTTCCGGCGGTGTTCGTCAACGCCGCCCACGGGCAGAACGGTTTCTTGAGCGCCGCGCTCATCGGCGGCGGTCTGTTGGCGATGGACACGAGGCCTGCGCTCGCCGGGGTTCTTTTCGGCGCGATGGCGTTCAAGCCGCACCTGGCGTTGGTCATCCCGTTGGCGCTCATTTTTTCCCGTCGATGGACGACGCTGATCGCAGCCGCGGCGACCGCGGCGGCGTTCTCGGCGGCTTCCCTCGTCGCGTTCGGCGCGCCGACCTGGGAAGGCTTTTTCGCCGCCAGCCGGTTCGCCCGCTCGGCGCTGGAGAACAATCTTGTCGGCGACGAGAAAATGCAGAGCGTGTTCGCCGCGGTCCGGCTCATGCATGGCTCGCTCGCGCTCGCCTGGGGAGCGCAGATCGGGGCGGCGCTCTGCGCCGTCGCCGCGCTCTGGCGGCTCGAGGGCCACGCGTTTCGGGCGAAGGCCGAGCCCGCCGCGATCGTCTGCGCCGGCCTGCTCGCGAGCCCGTTCCTGCTCGACTACGATCTGACGCTCCTCGCCATCCCGCTCGCCTGGCTGTTCAGCGAGGGACTTGAGCGGGGCTTTCCGCCGTTTGAAAAGGCGCTGCTGGCGTTCGCGTTCGTGCTGCCGCTTGTCTCGCGCGCCGCGGCCGGCGCGGTCGGCGCGCCGCTCGCGCCGTTGACCGTCGCCGCGCTCTTTGCGCTGACCATGCGTCACGCGCTCGCGCCCTCGGGCTCTCACGCTGCGGGCATAAATTCGAAGATGGATCTCTCTCCGGCGCTCGAACAGTGATAGGGAATCACCGTCGAGCGTGCTCCGACCCGCCGGGCGGGGCCTTAGCGCGAGAGGGAATGATGGCTGCGGCGCCGGGAAAATCCTGCGGGGCTTGCACGATGTGCTGCTCGGCGCTGGAGATCGCGCATTTCAACAAGCCGGCGGGCCCGCTGTGCGCCAATTGCCGCCTTGGCGGCGGCTGCGCGATTTACGCCGAGCGCCCGGCGGTATGCCGCGACTTCGAGTGCGAATGGCTGACCCGCCGCGATCTGCCGCGGCAATTGCGTCCGGACCTCGTCGGCACGATCCTCATGGAGGACGGCGACAGCGACGAATACCGGGCTGTTTGCGCGCCGGAGAGGCCGATGGCCTGGCGCCATCCGCGCGTCTTCGCCCATCTGGTCGCGCTCGCCAAGTCCGGGAGGATCGTGGTCGCCAAGGCCGGACTGACGTCATGGCGGATCTTCGGTTCGGGCGAATGGGGACCGACGGTCTGAATGGCCGCCTGAAAATTCGCCAGGCTGCCTATTGGCGAGGCGCCTTACCGAACGTCACGCCGTTCCGGCCTCCTCGCCCGCGCCCGGTAGCGCGATCCCCGATCCGATGCTATTGAGCCCCGCGCGCGCCAGCCCGGGCTTCCGGCCGCCGAGAGGGGGCAAAACGATCGGCGGCGCGATGCGGGGGATGAGGAGTTTCGAAAAAAATGAAAAAGATCGAGGCGATCATCAAGCCGTTCAAGCTCGATGAAGTGAAAGAGGCGCTGCAGGAGGCGGGAATCCAAGGCATAACCGTGCTGGAAGCGAAGGGCTTCGGCCGCCAGAAGGGCCATACCGAGCTTTATCGCGGCGCCGAATATGTCGTCGACTTCCTGCCGAAGGTGAAGATCGAGGTCGTGGTCTCGGACGAAAACCTCGGTCCGGCGGTCGAGGCGATCCGGGCCGCGGCCCAGACCGGCCGCATCGGCGATGGCAAGATATTTGTATCGCAGATCGACGAGGCCATCCGGATCCGCACCGGCGAAACCGGCGCGGACGCGGTCTAGCGGCCATTTCGGGGGCTCATCAAAGGGCGACCCGCCGCTCCCCGCGGCGGGCGGGACCAGACGAACCTTAGTTTGAGGAAAGGCTAACCATGAAGACGGCCAAGGATGTCCTGAAGGCGATCAAGGACAACGACGTCAAATATGTCGATCTGCGCTTTACCGATCCGCGCGGCAAATGGCAGCACGTGACCTTCGACGTGGGGCTGATCGACGAGGACGCCATGGCCGAGGGGCTGATGTTCGACGGTTCGTCGATCGCCGGCTGGCGGGCGATCAACGAATCCGACATGACCCTGATGCCCGACCCGACCTCGGCCTGCATGGATCCGTTCTTCGCCGCGTCGACCATGGTGATCAACTGCGACATTCTCGATCCGGCGAGCGGCCAGCCCTACAACCGCGATCCGCGCGGCATCGCCAAGAAGGCCGAGGCCTATCTGAAGTCGACCGGCATCGGCGACACCGCGTTCTTCGGCCCCGAGGCCGAGTTCTTCGTCTTCGACGACGTCCGGTTCAGCGCCGATCCTTACAACACCGGCTTCCAGATCGATTCGATCGAACTGCCGATCAATGGCGACACCGCTTATGAGGGCGGCAACCTCGGCCATCGCGTGCGCACCAAGGCCGGCTATTTCCCGGTGCCGCCGCAGGATTCGGCGCAGGACATGCGCGGCGAGATGCTGGCGGCGATGGCGCAGATGGGCGCGGTGGTCGAGAAGCACCACCACGAAGTGGCGTCCGCGCAGCACGAGCTCGGCCTCAAGTTCGGCCCGCTCGTGACCATGGCCGACCATATGCAGGTCTATAAATACTGCATCCACATGGTCGCGCAGAGCTATGGCAAGACCGCGACCTTCATGCCCAAGCCCGTCTACGGCGACAACGGCTCGGGCATGCACGTCCACCAGTCGATCTGGAAGGGCGGCAAGCCGGTGATGGCCGGCAACAAATACGCCGATCTGAGCCAGGAGTGCCTCTATTACATCGGCGGCATCATCAAGCACGCCAAGGCGCTCAACGGCTTCACCAATCCCACAACCAACAGCTATAAGCGCCTGGTGCCGGGCTTCGAGGCCCCGGTTCTGCTCGCCTATTCGGCGCGCAACCGCTCCGCCTCGTGCCGAATCCCGTGGACCTCGAACCCGAAGGCGAAGCGGGTCGAAGTTCGTTTCCCCGACCCGGGCGCCAATCCCTATCTCGCCTTCTCGGCGATGCTGATGGCGGGGCTCGACGGCATCACCAACAAGGTCGACCCGGGGTCGGCGATCGACAAGGACCTCTACGACCTGCCGCCGAAGGAGCTCAAGAAGATCCCGACCGTGTGCGGCTCGCTGCGCGAGGCGCTCGGCAACCTCGACAAGGACCGCGCCTTCCTCAAGGCCGGCGACGTCTTCTCGGACGACTTCATCGACAGCTATATCGAGCTCAAGATGGGCGAGGTGCAGCGCTTCGAGATGACGCCGCACCCGGTCGAATTCGACATGTACTATTCCTACTGACGCGTTCGACCTCGGGCGAAACGGCGAAGGGCGGCCCGGCGGGCCGCCCTTTTTCGTTGTCTCGCGGGCGCGACATTTCGCCCCTGTATCGGATGAAGGCTGCGGCCTATCCTGCATTGATCCCGGTCCCGGTCCCGAGTCCGACCGCCGGTCAAGGAGCAGCAAGCTGATGACTAAACCGCCTCACCGCCGGTTGCGAGCCGCCGGCGCCGCCGCCCTGTCGGGCGCCTTGGCGCTCTTGGCGGTGATGTCGACCGGCGCTGCGGCGCCCGCCGACCCGGCGCAAGGCGAAAAGCTGGCGAAGCGATGGTGCGCGGCCTGTCACGTCGTCAGCGCCGATCAGGCGCAGGGCGCCGACAATGTTCCGGCCTTCGCCTCGATCGCGAAGACGCCCGGCTTCAGCGCCGAGACGATCGCGCAATTCCTCATGGATCCGCATCCGAAGATGCCTGACATGCAGCTGGGCCGCGACGAAGCCAGGGACCTCGGCGCCTATATCGCCAGTTTGGCGCGTTGACCGGGATTGAGCCCAGGGCCCCGGGTTTAGACCTCACATGGTTTACCGCTGCTGACAGAACCTGACAGCCGGAGGGAATAAGCAAGGCGCTCCACCGAACCGAAGTCGAGGAGCAAGCCTTGAAAGTGATCGAAGCCCAATGCCGATGCGGCGCGATCGGATTGAAGATTTCCGGAGAGGCCGCCGTCCAGCTCTATTGCCATTGCGACGACTGCCAGGCCGCTCACGCGGCGGCCTATGTCCCGGCGGCGATCTATCCCGCCGCGGCGGTGGCAATCATCCGGGGCGAGCCTACCGCAATGGTGGTGAGAGTGACCAAGCGGATGCGCTGCGCGGCCTGCGGCGCGTATCTATTTTCTGAGATCCCAAGCGCGGGTATGCGCAGCGTCAGCGGTTACCTCCTTCCGAAGGGAGAGTTCAAACCGCAGTTCCATGTTCAATGTGCGCACGCCGTTCTTCCTGTTGTAGACGAGTTGCCTCACTACAAGGGTTTCCCGCCTGCGTTTGGCGGGACCGACGAGCTTGTGGGCTGGTAAGCCAAAACCGGCGCTGCGATCAATGCGAGCGCCACGCTCGCGGCGCGGCTATTAGTTCAGGACCCGCTTCGCGTCGGGCGAATCGAGCGAGAAGGCGGGGATGGAAACCTTGAAGCTCCGTCCTTCCGGGTCGACCATCGCATATTCGCCGACCATCAGCCCGCTCGGCGTGGTCAGCGGGCATCCCGACGTGTAGCGGAACGACTGCCCCGGCGCTATCGTCGGTTGCTCGCCGATGACGCCCGGTCCGCGGACTTCCTGCTGGCGGCCGTCCGCGTCGGTGATTCGCCAATGACGCTCCATGAGCGTCACGGGCTTGTCGCCGAGATTGGCAATTTCGATAGAATAGCGCCAGAAATAGCGCGGCTCGTCCGGGTCGGAGCGCTCCGGATCGAAGGCTGGCTCGACGGTGACTTTGACCCGATGCGTGACGGCCTCGTACATGGAACCGGCATTCTAGCGGCGCCCGTCGCGCCGTCCACTGTTTCCCTCACCCCGGGGCGCGGCGCGCGATCGCGGGCCGCCGGATGAGGGGAGGGGGCCGTCTCGCCGAGGCCAAGGCGCTGCTCGAGCGGCTCATCGCCATCGACAGCGTCAGCGACGCCTCCAACCTGCCGGTCGTCGACTTCGTCGAGGCCTATCTCGGGTCGCAGGGGATCGAGGCGCGTCGGGCGCCGAACGCGGCCGGCGACAAGGCGGCGATCCTGGCCACGATCGGCCCCCGGGTCGACGGCGGCGTCGTGCTGTCGGGCCATACCGACGTCGTCCCGGTCGAGGGGCAGCCGTGGTCGAGCCCGCCGTTCCGAATGCGTGAGGCGGCCGGGCGGCTCTACGGACGCGGCGCCTGCGACATGAAGGGCTTCGGCGCTTGCGTGCTGGCGATGGCGCCGGCGTTCAGGGACGCCGAGCTCAAGCGGCCGGTTCATATTGTGTTGAGCTATGACGAGGAGACCACGTGCCTCGGCTCCCGCGACGTCATCGCCTGGTTCGGCAAGGACGAGCCGCTTCCGGCCGCGGCCATCGTCGGCGAACCGACGATGATGGCGATCGCCGACGCGCACAAGAGCGTCGCAACCTTCCGGACCCTGGTCACCGGGCGCGAAGCCCATTCGGCCCTGCCGGCGCTCGGCGCCAACGCGGTCGCGGTCGCGGCGGACATCGTGAGCGAGATCGGGCGCCTCGCTCGCGCCTACGAGGCAGGCCCGCTCGATCCGCGCTTCACGCCGCCCTATTCGACGCTTCACGTGGGCATGATCCGGGGCGGCACGGCGCGCAACATCCTGGCGCGGGAATGCGTGTTCCATTGGGAATTTCGCGGCCTGCCGGGCGCCACGACCGCCTCGGCGATGGCGAGAGTGCAGGCGTTCGTCGACGAGGTCGCGACGCCGCGGCTCATCCGCTTCGTGTCGGGTCCGGCGATCGCCACCGTAATCGAGGTCGATGTGCCGCCGCTCGCCGCCGCGCCGGGCTCCGCGGCCGAGCGGCTTGCGCTGAGGCTCACCCGTTCGAACCGGACGATCGCCGTCTCGTTCGCCAGCGAAGCCGGACATTTCCAGGCGGCGGGCCTGCCGACCATCGTGTGCGGGCCGGGCTCGATCGATGAGGCGCACAAGCCCGACGAATTCGTCGACGAGGCGCAGCTCGTCGCCTGCCTCGAATTCCTCGAACGCCTCGCGGACAATCTTTCGCGCTGAGCGGCGGCGCGTCCCCGCCGGCCTGAAATCGACCCCCGACGAAGGCCATCCGATCTGCCGCTTGTCTGAGCGCGCCGCGAGGGGCAGAGTTGGAGGCGACGAATCGAGGGAGCGCCGCGAAAGCGCCGAAGGGGCGGGGAATTTGGGGATTCTGAAGCGTTTCTTTGAGCGCCTGGCCGTTCTGGGGCTGGGCATCGTCGCGATCTGGCTGATCGTCTTCGTTTTCCGGATCACCGACAGCCGACTGCCGACGATTTTGGCGCTGAGCCTCGCCTATGCGCTCGCGGCCTATGTGATCCTGCCGCGCGTCGTCCGCATGAACCTGAAGATCATGCAGCGCAAGAGCGTTCCGAGCTTCACTGTAACCGGCGACGGGCTGCCCGGAGACCCCGTCAACCTCGTGCTGATCGGCGAATTCGACAAGCTGCGCGCCGCCTTCGCGGCGGCGGGCTGGACCGAGGCTGACCGGCTCGGCCTCAGGAGCTCGTGGCGGATGGTCGTCGCCTTCGTGTTCAACCGGTCCTATCCGGCCGCGCCGTTCAGCACCCTCTTCCTGTTCGGACGGGGGCAGGACGTCGGCTTCCAGAAGGCGATCGACGGCAGCCCGCGCAAGCGCCATCACGTCCGCTTCTGGGCGCTCGCCCTCGAGGAGGGGGAGGAGACCTTGGGAACGCCCGAGTTCTGGCTCAACATCGACCGCCCGCCGCTCGACGCGCCGGCGCTGTGGGTGGGCGCCGGGACCAAGGACACCGGCATCTCGCTGACCCGGTTCACCTTCCAGATCACCCACCGGACCGACGCCGACGCTGACGCCGAACGCGACTTCATCGTCGGCGAACTGAAAGAGGCCGGCGCGATCGTCAGCGTGACGTCCTATTCGGCGGGCCAGCGGCTGCGCGTCGGACGGGTGAACCGCTATGTCACCGACGGCGAGGTCGCCGCGGCCAGCCTGGCGTGAATTGACGGGGTGGAATCTCCGGCGCCGGCCTCATTGCCGGGCGGTGTTCAGGATCCATCGCAAGGGGCGCGAATAGGACTTGGTCTTCGGCGCGCCTGACGCAGGCGTCTGCTCGTCGCCCCTGGTCGCGATGGCTTCGCCATTCAGCCGGATGAGCGAGGGGCGCGACGCGCGACTGCTCGCGGCGTCGCCGGATGGCCAGGACCTCAAGTAGCGAGCGAGGTCGTTGATTCGCCCGGTCACCCAGTCGAAATGGCCTCCCGGAATCTCAATGAGATCGGCGTCGCCGCTCAGCTGAACCCAACCGCGGCCATCGAATTGGGAGGCGAGGACGAGAAGGCTCACCGGAAGCGGAATGGGAGAATATGCGCCCAGAGACCTCTGGTAGTGCTCCAACCCCCAATCGAATTCGGGGCTGGCCGGTTCGACGGGCGCGTCGTCCGGCGCCCTGATCGGCTCGCGCGCTCCTATCCCCGGGGCTCGAGACTCCGCTTGCGGGATCCGCGGCGCCGCGCCGCCGATCATCAGAGGAGAATCGATCATCACCACCGCCTCGACCCGATGGTTCAGCCTCATGAGCAGCCGCGCGGTTTCCAGCGCCACGATTCCGCCGACGCAATGCCCGGCCAGCCGGTAGGGTCCGGTCGGCTGCTCCGCCAAGATTGCCGGCAGCCGATCGGCCGCCATGGCCTCGATCGAGGACGGAATCGGCTCGCCGCCAGGTCCATGCGGAGCAACCGCGATGAGCGAAAATTCCGGTCCGAGCTTTCGGGCGAGGTGCTCGACGTAAAATCCGCCCCATGTCCAGTCGCCATGGAAGAAGAGTAGCGGCGCCGCGCCACCGGAGCCGGGGCCGATCCGGACCACGGCCTTCGCCTCCGGCGTCTCGCTCTGGCTCAGCCTCTGGGCGAGCGATCTGATGGTCGAGCTCTCGAAGAGCACGCTGTCGGGCAGCGCCTTTCCGGTCAGCCGCCGGAGCTCCAGCATGAACTCTGTCGCCAGGAGCGAGTCGCCCCCCTTGTCGAAGAAATCATCGTCGATCGAAAAGTCCGAAGTCTCCAGGAGCCGGCCCCAGATCCGGACCATTTCGGAGTGGAGCCGATCCTGCAAGTCGACAAAGGATTCCTCTGTCATCTCAACCTCTTCATAAAGGTAGGGTCGGCCGGGGCCACGCCCTGCTTCGCCCGGCCGCCGGCGGTGATGGCGCCGAACGCCAACGGGCGGCGGCGCCGTGCTTACGCGGGTTTTTGATTTACTGACGCGTCAGCTCGCGAAAGCCGCCAATGACCCGCCGAATCAGATCGGCGCGCCCAGGCTTTCGTCCGTGATCCATCACCAACGATAAGCGAGCCGCGGCCCGCAATCAAGAGTTGTTGCACGCGGACACGCGGTTGTGCCAGGATTTTAATTCTGGGCGCGCGAGCGTGTCCCGACCTCGTGGGGAAGCCATGCGGCGTTTGGCGCAAGAATGACCGCTGGCTGTTGGGAGATCGGCCGTCAGCCGTTCAAGGGCGGGTTTCGACTAAGCGCTTGTCAGGAATCAACCGCTCGATCTGACCGGTTGGTGGGGCGGATCGTATAGTTCCATTCGCCGTGAAATTCGGCGCATTCGATATTGAGGGCGGCCATTTCGGCGTCGGGGACGGTGACGCCCTTGGGATATGTATTGGCGTCCAGTTCGCAGCGTACCTCGAGACCGGTCGAGGTGGTGGTGGCCGAGATCAGATTGACGATGACCTGATAGCTGACCAACGGTTTGGCCCGCCAGTTTTGCGATATGAACGAGAATAGACGGTGCTCGATCTTGTTCCACTTGCTGGTCCCCGGGGGCAGGTGATGCACCTCAATGGCGATGCCGGTCTCGTCGGCCAGACGTTGCAGCTCGCGTTTCCACAGGCGGACGCGATAGCCGTTGGAGCCGCCGCCGTCGGCGGTGATAACGAGTTGGGTGGCCTCGGGGTAACGGGCGCGGCCGAGCTCCTGCCACCAGCGGCGAATCGTCTGGACCGCGAAGGCCGCCGTGTCGTGGGTGATGCCGACGCTCACCCAACCGGCATTGCTGGCGAGATCGTAAATGCCATAGGGGACCGCCCGGCCCAGTTCCTTGATCAGGAAGTCGTGGACCCGCACCTCTTCCGGCTCGCCTTGGCGACGCCACTCGCGTCCGGCATTCTTGAAGTCGCCGACGAGTTCCTTTTTCTTGGTGTCGACCGAGATCACTGCTTGGCCTTCGGCCAGGGCGGCGCTCACCTCGGTGTTGATGTAGGCGAACTGGGCATCGCGATCTGGATGGCTGTCGCCCTCTCGGGTCTTGCGGTTGGCCTGAAGGCTGAACTTCTGCTGCCTCAGCAATTCGCCCACGACCGTATGGCTCACGCGATGCCCCAGGGCGGCGAGTTCGGCCGCCACTCGGCGCAGACTCTTGCAAGTCCAGCGCAACGGCGACATCGGATCGCCGCGCGCCTCGGGCTCGACCAGCCCGTTCAAGTCGTCGAGAAGCTTCCGGTCCGTCACGACCAGCGCTTTGCGGCCGCCGCCCGAACGGCGGATGCGGCCCGGCTCCAACCGCGTCGGCGCCGCGAGTTCATTCAGGCCGCGGCCGATGGTGCTTGCGGCGATGCCGGTGATCCGCGACACTGCCGCAATGCCGCCGTAACCGGCGGCCGCGGCTTCAGTAGCTGCGAACAGCCGCCGCCCGCGTTCGTCGAGATGCGGCGACAAAGCCTCAAAACGTTCGCGAATCAGAGCAACATCGAGCATGCCCGCGCATAGGATACGATCCCAAACTTGGGAATCCCCCACCTCGCACCCGATTCAGTTGTTTCCTGACGGGCCCTAATCCCAGCGCCCGCGCTGCGAGTGCATCGTCATGACCTCGACCCGGCCGCGCGGGCCGATCCAGCCGGACATGACCCAGCTCGTCAGGCTGACCACGATCGCCGCGAAAACCGCCGGCCAGAAGCCGGCGACCAGGAAGCCCGGGATCAGCCAGGAGACGAGCATGATCATCAGCGCGTTGATGACCAGCAGGAACAGCCCGAGCGTAAGTAGCGTGATCGGCAGGGTGAGGAGGATGATGACCGGACGGACGAAGGCGTTGACGACGCCGAGCACGAGCGCCGCGGCGACCAGCGTCCCGGTCGAATTGAACGCGACCAGCCCCATCTTCGAGGCCAGCCACAGCCCGATCGCGACCACGACCGCGCGAATGAGGAACCCTTCCATGGCCATCGCTCCTGTCAGCCGTATCATTTAAGGATGAACCGCGCGCTCCGCCAGAGCGGGCGCGATGACACGCGGCGGAGGAAGATCCCATGGGGAGGCGGATAGCGACCGGAGCTCTGGCAGAGTGAGGTTGCAAAACCACCCACTCTGGAGACGTCCATGCCAACCGTAGCTGACCGACCCGACGCGCCGACCGCCATCCAATCCAATCTTGCCGCGATTTTCGTCTCTCTGGAACTCAGCCGCTCGATCTGGCTCATCACATCGCTGTCGCCGGGCTCTGGCGAGAAGATGTCGAAGCATTCTGTGCGAGCCGGGGACGTTGCGGGGTTGCTGGCGCGGTTTTCGGAGTTGAAGCAGAAGGCGTCTGCACGGACGAGGAAATCCTTTCCGATCGTGGTCATCCAGGAAGCGGGTCTCGATGGCTTCTGGCTTCATCGCGCGCTGGAGCAGGAAGGAGTCGAAAGCCACGTTGTCGATCCGGCCTCGATTGCGACGTCGCGCCGGCGGCGGCGGGCTAAGACCGACAGGATCGACGGCGAGGCGCTGCTTCGCACGTTACTGGCGTATAAGCGCGGCGAACCGCGGGTGTGTACGATGGTCAGGGCGCCGACACCCGAGGACGAAGACCGCCGCCGCCTCTGCCGCGAACGCAAGGTGCTGATCGCCGAGCGGGTAGAGCACGTCAATCGCGTAAAAGGGCTGCTGTTCTCCCAGGGAATATCGAGTTACGAGCCTCTGCGCCGCGATCGACGCCAACGGCTCGAGGACCTGACGACTGGCGACGGCCGTACTCTGCCGACACATCTCAAAATCCAGATCAGCCGCGAACTCGATCGGCTCGAACTGCTGCTCGCTCAAATCAAGCTGGCCGAGGCTGAGCGGGATGGGCTGCTCGCCGAGGGCCAAGCCGCCGCGCCAGAGTCGCCGGCGAGGATGTTGCTCGAATTCAAGGGCATCGGCGCGGAGAGCGCCGCCACCCTGTGGTTGGAGGCGCTGTTCCGCCACTTTGACAATCGTCGCCAGCTCGCCTCTTACGCTGGGCTGGCGCCGACGCCCTGGCAAAGCGGATCCGTCGATCGCGAGCAGGGCGTTTCCAAAGCCGGGAATCCACGATTGCGAGCCATACTCATCGAACTCGCCTGGCTATGGCTACGCCATCAGCCTCAATCGGCGCTGGCTCTGTGGTTCAAAGAACGGGTCAAACGCAACGGCGGCCGCATGAAGAAGACGACTATCGTGGCGCTGGCGCGCAAGCTGCTGGTGGCGCTGTGGAAATATGTCACCGCTGGCATCGTCATTGAGGGAGCCGTGATGAAGCCCGCCTGACGACAAGCGCTCAGCAAATTCGCAAATCTCCCAGGACCTGATCAGTTCTGGCGGATCCGGGTGTACGAACCGAGGTAGTCCATGGACTGAAATGCCGATTGGAAGAATGGTTTCGTTCGCCTGAGCCCCTGCCCGCCGTAAGCGGGATGTTGGTGCAGCCGTCTTGAGCGGCGACCGGATGTGAGGTTGATCGTGCTCGGAAACGGGCCGCGTCAGGCAATTGGGCTCCGGACCTGGATACAGAAATGTAAAAATATGAACTGGATCTATCGGACGTTGTCCGATGCGCCACTCACTCTTGACGGCAAGTTTCGGCGAGCGCGAGACGGCATCAAGGACGTGCGCTCCGCGCACGCCGGCTTCGCCGGTGCTTCGCATCCTTGACCCTCGTCTCGCGCTCGCCATTTTCGCTGCCAAGAGCCAACGGCGAAATATCGACCGACGCTGACAAAGACCGAAAAGTCGAACCGAACCAATTAAGTGAGCTGGAGGACGCGTGAACGAATCGCCCCCTTGACCCGAAGCTCCCCATGTGAGGACTATCAATCCATCCGGAGGTGACCCCATGTCCAATGACGCCAGGCGCCCGGTCGCCCTTCTCGCCGCCGACGTCCCCCCGCGGGCGGAGCTGTCGAACTATCCGGAGCCGTTCTTCTCCCGGATGGCGGGGCGCGACAAGCGGGCGCTCGGCGACCTCTTCGGGCTTGCCAACTTCGGCGTCAACCTGACCCGGCTCAAGCCCGGCGGATCGTCCTCGCTCCGCCACGCGCACACGAAGCAGGACGAGTTCGTCTATGTTCTCGAAGGCGAGCCGACCCTGATCACCGACGCCGGCCGCGCCGCGCTCAAAGCCGGCATGTGCGCCGGCTTCAAGGCGGGAAGCGGCGACGCGCATCATCTCGTCAACGAAACGGACGAGGACGTCGTCTACCTCGAGATCGGCGACCGCACGGACGGCGACGCCGTCACCTATCCCGACGACGACCTCGCGGTCGTCACCATCGACGGCCGGCGGCTGATGGCCCACAAGGACGGGACGCCGTACTGAGAGGCCACGCAAACGTCTGAACGCGCGCCACGATCCAAAGTGGACGCGCTGCAATTTCCGTTCTATCGTTCGGCCTATCGTCGAGGCGATCCATGATCACGCTGCCGAAGCTCGCGGCCGACGCGCTAGGCTCGTTCCTCGCCGCCGACATGAAGGATCGGTTCGGGCGCTCGCATGCGCGCCTGGCCGAAGTCATTCCCTTCGCGGCGCAGCTTACCTTGGAATGCATTGGCAACAGCGACGCCCTCTACCACAACGTCGAGCATACGATGCTCATCACCTTGGCCGGCCACGACATCTTCAAGGGGCGCGCGCTGCTGATCGATTCGACGCCGGTCGAATATTCGAACTTCATCGCCGCCTGTCTGGCGCACGACATCGGATACGTCCGCGGGATCATAGAGGGGGACGGGAAAGACGGCCTGGTCATCGACGCCAGCGGCCGAAAGGTCGCACTGCCGCGGGGTTCCTCCGACGCCGCGCTCGCGCCCTATCATGTCGAACGGTCGAAGCTCTTCGTATTGGATCGGCTGGCGGAGGTCGAAGAGCTCGATGCCCCGCTGATCGCGGGGGCGATCGAGCACACGCGCTTTCCATATTCGTCCGGGCCCGACGTCCGCGACGTCGGCGAATGGGCGGCGCTCCTGCGGGCCGCCGACCTCGTCGGTCAGCTCGGCGATCCGCATTACTTGAGAAAGGCGAACGCCCTCTATCATGAATTCGAGGAGATCGGCTTGACCAGGCAGCTCGGCTACGAATCGCCGGCGGACATGGTCGACCAATATCCGCAATTCTACTGGGAGAGGGTGTCTCCCTACATCCAGGACGCCATCCGCTACCTGAACGTAACCTCGAGCGGGCGGCAGTGGATCAATGGCCTCTACAGCAACGTCTTTCGCGCCGAGCATGAACTGCGCCTGTGGGGGCCGCAACCCTAGTCAGGTTTCGCGCGATCGAGCACGAAGGGACCGGGGCCTATCGGGCGGCGGAAGACAAGTGCGGCGCAGGCGTCGCGCGGCCCGCAAGATCGTCACCGGCCTGCCGCTGGCGGCGGCTCCCTTCGCTCCCCCGGCCGAAAGAAACGCAAGCTTTTTGGGAACAAGTTGCGATCTGGCGCGTACCCCTCCGTAGTCGACGAAGGAGACCACAATGAACAGGGACAATCTCGAGGGCGCCGGGCGGACCGCATTCGGACAGGGCGAGCAGATCGCGGGCAATGTGCTCAGGGACAAATCCACGACGGCGCAGGGCCGCTACGACGAAGTCGTGGGCAAGGCTCAGTCGGCCGCGGGCAGCGCCAAGGACGCGATGGGCAGCGCCAAGGACGCGATGGGCAGCGCCAAGGACGCGGTCGCGAGCGGCATCGACGCAGCCTCGTCGATCGACCTTACCGGGGTCCAGAACGAAATCGCCAAACTCACCCAGACCGTGACCGCGCTTGTGCAAAAGCAGGCTTCGACGACGCGCGATCAGGTCATGGGCGCGGTTGGAGCGGCAAGCGACAATCTTTCGCAATCGGCGGCAGTCGCCCAGGACAGGCTGGCCTCGATGGAGGAGGACATGGGAACGCGCATCCGCAGGAATCCCTGGAGCGCGGTGGCCGTGGCTGCTCTTATTGGAGTGCTGATCGGCAAAATGACCTGAAGGACGCTGCGCATACGGAGATCTCCATATGCCCGCCAGGCCGACAACGCTTCAGCTGATCGTTGACCTCGTCAGGCAGGTTCAACAGCTCGTCTCGATCGAAATGGATCTGGCGAAAGCGGAGCTGGCGGAGAGCGCCGGCTCCCTCTCGTCGGGCGCGATCGCGCTTGCCGCAGGCGCGGCGGTCGCATTCGCGGGATTCATCTTCCTCCTTGCCGCCGCAGGCGCCTTTCTAGTCCGGCTAGGGGCCCCGCTGGATGTCGCGTGCCTTGTCGTGGCGGCGGCTGCGCTGCTCGCAGGCTTCCTGTTGTTGCGTTCCGGGAGCCGGGCGCTGCGGCCGGAGAAACTGCTGCCCGCGCGCAGCTTTGCGCAATTGTCCTCGCTTCTGGGGAGGCGCTGAAGTGCAGGACCATGCCCTTAAGCCGGTCGAGTATGAGCAAGAGGCTGACCGGACCCGGGCTGAGTTAAGGTCGACCTGGGCTCAGCTCAGGGCCAACCTCGCGCCCTCCAACCTCGCCGACGAAATCGCGCAGGAGAGCGGACTGCGTGGCGTCACCCCTGCGGCGGTGTTCGATTTTGGCGCGCGCCGTCACCCTGTCCCGACGGCGCTGATCGGTTTGGGGATTGGGCTGCTGGCGTTTGCGCTTGCTCGATCCCGATCGGGCGACGGTCTCGTTGCGCGAGGCTCGGTTCGCCACGCGGCCGGCGTCCTGGCGCGCTCGGCGAAGGACGTGTTTCGCGATCGCGCGGAGGCCAAGCGGCAGGCGCTTATGAGCGCCGCTAGCTCGCATATCCAGGCCGGCGCGGCCCAATTGAGCGACGCCATCGAAAATGGCGTCGACGATCTGATCGGAGCCATCCCCGCGACGCCGGCCGCGCGGCCGCTGATCGAGTCGGCGATCCAGATGGCGCTTCTCATGGCGCTGGAATCTCTGCTGCCGAAGCCGCGATGAATGCGCCGGCGGCGCAATGGCTTCGGACGTTCCTGATCCGGCCGCCCTAATTCATCGCCTTCAATATCTGTGGCTTGATCTCGCTCTCGAGCGTCGCGGCCGTCATCGGGCCGACGAGCTTGAACGCCAGCGACCCGTCGCCCCTGACGATGAAGGTTTCCGGCACGCCGTAGACCCCCCAGTCGATGCCGGCGCGTCCGTCCTGATCGAGGCCGACCTTGGCGTAAGGGTCGCCCTTGGCGCCGAGGAAACGGCGAATATTTTCCGCCGAGTCCTTCTGGGCGACGCCATAGACCGCGACGCCCTTGGCCTTGAGCGATGGATCGGCGGCGAGCGCCATCAGGAACTCGTGCTCGTAATGGCAGGGCTCGCACCACGAGGCGAAGATGTTGACCACGCTCACGTGGCCCGAGCGCAAGTCGGCGTCGGTCGGGCCCGTCGCGCCGTCGAGGCCGGGCAGGTCGAGCCGCGGAGCGGACTGGCCGATCAGCGTCGAGGGGATGCTCGCGGGATCGCCGGCATAGAGCCGCGCGAACAGGAGCCAGGCGAGGGCCGCGAAAACCGCGAGCGGCAAATAGGCGAGCCAGCGGCGGGAGCGCGGGGCGGTTTCGGCGTCCGCGCTCATCGGCGCTCCGCATCCCTCGAGCCGCCGCGCGCCGCCTCGAGGGCGCGCGCCGCCTTCTCCATCTGAGCGTCGAGGCGGCGGCCGTCCAGGACCACCGCGCCGATCATGACCGCGATCGTCGCCGCCGCGACCGCGTAGGCCGCGACGACAAAGCCGATATGCGGGTCGGCCATCAGGCGCCTCCCGCCGCGAATCCGGGCTCGAGCCGGTCGCCCTCGGCCGCCGCCAGCATGGTCGCGCGGGCGATGCGCCGGCGCAGGATCTCGTTGCGGATCGCCATCACATGCAGGGTGAGAAAGAGGCAGGTGAAGGCGAGCGACATCACGATCAGCGGCCAAAGCAACGCGGGCGCGATCGTCGGCCCGCCGAGCCGGAACACCGAGGCCGGCTGATGGAGGGTGTTCCACCAGTCGACCGAGAACTTGATGATCGGCAGGTTGACGCAGCCGACCAGGGTCAGGATCGCGACCGCCCGGGCGGCGCGACCAGGATCGTCGATCGCGCGCCAGAGCGCGATCAGGCCGAGATAGAGGATGAACAGCACCAGG
Organism: uncultured Alphaproteobacteria bacterium; assembly: GCA_963765375.1. GTDB lineage: Bacteria > Pseudomonadota > Alphaproteobacteria > Rhizobiales > Beijerinckiaceae > Roseiarcus. The sequence continues at coordinate 130,318 of CAVXVZ010000005.1, forward strand.
ACCGAGGTCAGGCGGGCGTCCCAGACCCAGTAGGTCCCCCACATCGGCTTGCCCCACAGCGAGCCGGTGGCGAGGCAGATGAAGGTGAACCCGGCCCCGAGCGGCGCCGCGGCCTTCTGCGCCGCGTCGGCGAGCGGATGGCGCCAGACGAGCGTGCCAAGCGCGGCCGCGGCCATCACGCCATAGACGAAGGTCGCCATCCAGGCCGCCGGCACATGCAGATACATGATCTTGACCGTCTCGCCCTGCTGATAGTCGGGCGGGGCGGCGAACGAGAGGAACAGCCCGACGGCGAACAAAGCCGCCGTCGCCGCCGCGAGCCAGGGCAGCACGCGCCGCGAAAGGTCGACGAACACCGTCGGATTGGCGAGATTGGCCATGAGACGCGCCTTTTAGCGCCGGGCGAGGGGAGGGGCAATGCGGGTGCGCTCGGGCACGATAGGGCGAAAACGTCGCCAACCTGTTTCCGGCTCCGCGGCTACTGGCGACTGGGGTCGTCACGACTTGCGCCGAATGACGGCGGGTGAGGCGACCGGAATGCGCGATCGTCAGAGCCGGCGTCGCCTATTCAGCCCCCTCCCGCCGGTCGCGCAGGGACGCGGCGACCGCCCGCGCCGCCGAGCCCCGCAGCGAGCGGGCGAGCGCATCCAGCGCGGCGCGGCGCGGCGAGCCGCGGCGGAAGACGAGCCTCACCTGGCGCGAGGCGCCGCCGCCGACGATCTTCGATCCGTCGAGCCCGGCGCCGAGCCGGCGCCAGTCCGCATAGGCGAGCAGCGGCGCGAGCGTTGAGCCCTGTCCGGCGGAGACGAGGTGGCGCAGGGTCTCGAGGCTGGTCGCGCGCACGTCGGCGCGCAGCGCCGCCTTTTGCGCTCCCGCGCAGAGGGCGAGGGCCTGATCGCGCAGGCAGTGGCCCTCGGCGAGCAGGAGCAGGGTCGCGGAATCGATCTCCTCGACCCGGACCGAGGCGCGCCGGCGCCCCTCGCGGCGGGCGGAGACGAGAAAGAACGGCTCGTCGTAGAGCGCGATCTCGGCGAGCTTGTCGTCGCCCGGATCGGTCGCAATCACCGCGCCGTCGAGCGCGCCGGAGTGGACGCCCGCGAGCAGGCGGTCGGTCAGGTCCTCGACGAGATGGAGCGGGGTCGACGGCAGCGCATCGATCGCGCCGGCGAGCGCGACCGGCAAGAGATAGGGCGCGACCGTCGCAATCATGCCAAGCCGAAGCGGCCCGGCGAAGGGATTGCGCGCGGCCCGCGCGGCGTCGCTCACCGCGGCGGCGGCGGCGAGCGTCGCGCGCGCTTGCGCGACCACCGCGGCCGCCCGGTCGCTGACCCGCGCTCCCCGGCCCTCGCGCTCGAACAGGCGAAGGCCAAGCTCGGCCTCGAGCTTGAGGATCTGGCCGCTAAGGGTCGGCTGGCTCACGTTGCAGGCCGCCGCCGCGCGGCCGAAATGCTCATGGTCGGCGACGGCGACGACATATTCGAGGTCTCTGAGGTTCATGGCGGCACGATAGGTTACGACGATAGCGCCATAAGAAACAATCGATTTGAACAATGGTCAATCGCGCGCTATTGCGTCGCCCAGGCAAAATTATCGGCCAAAATCTAGGAGGAGAGACCATGGGAAACGAAAGCAAATGCCCGGTCGGCGGCGGCCGCGGCGGGCGCTCGAACCGGCACTGGTGGCCAGATCAGCTTGATATCCAGGTCCTCCACGGGAAGTCGTCCTTGTCCGATCCGATGGGCGAGGCGTTCGATTACGCCAAGGAATTCAAGAGCCTCGACCTGAATGCCGTCGTCAAGGACCTCGAGGCCCTGATGACCGACTCGCAGGATTGGTGGCCGGCTGACTTCGGCCACTACGGCGGGCTCTTCATCCGCATGGCGTGGCACAGCGCCGGCACGTACCGCATCGCCGACGGCCGCGGCGGCGCCGGCGGCGGCCAGCAGCGGTTTGCGCCCCTCAACAGTTGGCCAGACAATGCCAACCTCGACAAGGCGCGCCGGCTCCTGTGGCCGATCAAGCAGAAATATGGCCGCAAGCTCTCCTGGGCCGACCTGATTATTCTCGCGGGCAACGTCGCTCTCGAATCGATGGGCTTCAAGACGTTCGGCTTCGCTGGCGGCCGCGCCGACGTTTGGGAGCCCGAAGAGCTCTACTGGGGTCCTGAGGGGACATGGCTCGGCGATGAGCGCTACAGCGGCGAGCGGGAGCTTGAGAATCCGCTCGCGGCGGTGCAGATGGGTCTCATCTACGTCAATCCGGAAGGGCCAAACGGCAAGCCGGACGCGGTCGCGGCCGCCAAGGACATCCGCGAAACGTTCTTCCGGATGGCGATGAACGACGAGGAAACGGTCGCGCTGATCGCGGGCGGCCACACCTTCGGCAAGACCCACGGCGCCGGCGATCCGTCATTCGTCGGCCCGGCGCCGGAAGGCGGCGCGATCGAGGATCAGGGCCTCGGCTGGAAGAGCAAGCATGGGACCGGCAAGGGGGCGGACGCCATCACCGGCGGCCCGGAAGTCACCTGGTCGCAGACGCCGACGAGGTGGAGCAACCATTTTTTCGACAACCTGTTCAAGTACGAATGGGAACTCGAGAAGAGCCCGGCCGGCGCCTGGCAGTGGAAGGCGAAGGGCGCCCCCGCCGCGGTGCCGGACGCCCACGACAAGTCGAAGAAGCATGTGCCGACCATGCTGACGACCGACCTCGCGCTGCGAATGGACCCGGCCTACGAGAAGATCTCGCGCCGCTTCTATGAGCACCCGGACCAGTTCGCGGACGCGTTCGCGCGCGCGTGGTTCAAGCTCACGCACCGCGACATGGGGCCGATCCAGCGTTATCTCGGCCCGCTCGTGCCTAAGGAGACGCTGATCTGGCAGGACCCCATCCCGGTGGTGAACCATCCGCTGATCAACGATCAGGACATCCAGGCCTTGAAGGCGAAGATCGCCGCCTCGCGGCTCACGGTCTCCGAGCTCGTCTCGACCGCCTGGGCGTCGGCGTCGACGTTCCGCGGCTCCGACAAGCGCGGCGGAGCGAACGGCGCGCGCATTCGTCTCGCACCACAGAAAGAGTGGGAGATCAATCAGCCCAAACAGCTCACGACGGTGCTCGCGAAGCTCGAAGCGATCCAGAAGGAGTTCAACGCCTCGGCTACCGGCGGCAAGAAGGTCTCGCTCGCCGATCTCATCGTTCTCGGCGGCGGCGCGGCGGTCGAGAGAGCCGCGAAGGCCGCCGGGCACGACGTGAAGGTCCCCTTCACGCCGGGGCGCATGGACGCGTCGCAACAGCAAACGGACGCGCATTCCTTCGCCCCACTCGAGCCGGTCGCTGACGGTTTCCGCAACTATTACCGCAGCAGCGACATCATGGCGCCGGAAGAAGCACTGGTGGACAGGGCGCAATTAATGACGCTGACCGCGCCCGAGATGACGGTCCTCCTCGGAGGCTTGCGCGTGCTCGGCGCGAACGCAGGGAAGTCCGCTCACGGCGTCTTCACCAAGCGGCCGGAAACGCTGACCAACGACTTCTTCGTCAACCTGCTCGACATGAGCGCCGAATGGCGGCCGTTGTCTGGCTCTGAAGGGGTTTACGAAGGGCGCGACCGGAAGACGAACGAGGTCAAGTGGACCGGGACCCGCGTGGATCTCATCTTCGGTTCGCACGCCCAGCTTAGGGCGCTTGCGGAGGTCTATGCGACAGCCGACTCGAAGGAGAAGTTCGTCAAGGACTTCGCGAAGGCGTGGGCCAAGGTGATGAACCTCGACCGCTACGATCTCGTCGCCCGCGACGAGCCCGCAAGGATGGCGGCTGAGTAAAGACGGCACTGTAGGGCCGGGTCGCTGACCCGGCCCGGCGGGGTCGCCGACCCCGCCCTACAACCGCGCTGCGCGGCTTAGATTTCCTCGAGCGCCAAGTTGGTCGTTTTTGGTCCGAAGATCCCGATCGTCGCCATCACGACGCCCATCGCCGCGGCGATGAAGACGAAGACGCCGAAGGCGCCGGAGGCGTTCAGGATGAAGGCGATGATGAAGGACGAGAAGATCACCGAGAGCCGGCTCCACGAATAGACGAACCCCGCGGCTCGGGCGCGGATGCCGGTCGGGAATAGCTCCTGTTGGTAGGCATGGAAGCTGAACGACATGATGTTGGCGGCGAGCGTCAGTGCGACGCCCATGGCGACGATGAGCGCCGAATCCCGCGTTTGCCCGAAGATAAGGCCGCAGATCAGAATGGCCCCCGCCGACCCGACGATGATCCATTTGCGCTCGAGCCGGTCGCCGAGAAAGAAGCCGACGAGCGGCGCGAGCGGCGCCGCGAGCGCGATCACCGTCGTATAGCCGAGGCTGGTCGAGACCGTGATCCCTTGCTTGACGAGCAGCGAGGGCACCCAATTGTTGAAGCCATAAAATCCGATGGTCTGAAAGATGTTGAAGACGCTCATCAGGATCACGCGGCCGCGCACGGCCGGGCCCCAGAGATCGACGAAGCGGCTCGCCGCCGACACCGGTTCTTCGGGACCGGGCGGCGGCAGCGGCCGGCCATATTCCGCCGCGACTTTGGCTTCGATGCCGCTCAGGACGCGGTCCGCCTCCTCGAGCCGGCCGTGCTTGGCGAGCCAGCGCGGGCTTTCGGGCAGACCGAGGCGCAGATAGACGACGACCGGCGCGGCAAGCGCCCCGATCAGGACCACCCAGCGCCAGCCCTCGAGCCCGAGCGGCGCCATCGGCACAAGCATGTAGGCGAGGAACGAGACGACCGGCACGCAGACGAAGCCGATCGCCTGGTTGACCGCGAAGGCGCGGCCGCGGATGGCCTTGGGCGCAAGCTCGCTCAAGTAGGCGCCGATGGTCACCATCTCGACGCCGAGGCCGATGCCGGAGACGAAGCGCCAGAGATTGAGGCCGGCGGCGTCGCTTTGCAGCGCCACCATGAGGTTCGCCGCCGAGTACCAGAGAAGCGACCAGGTAAAGATCGCCCGGCGGCCGAACCGGTCGGCGAGAAAGCCGCACAGGATCGTGCCGATGAAAAGGCCGGTGAACAGGGCGGCGATGAAGCTCGCGACCCCGGTCGTGCCGAACAGGCCGGCGGTCGTGGCGGTCAGCACGCCGGACTTGACCAGGCTCGGCGCGACATAGGCCGAGAACAGGAGATCGTAGAGCTCGAAGAACATGCCGAAGCCGAGCAAGACGATGATCGTCCAGATCGTGCGCGTCGCCGGCAGCCGGTCGATGCGGGCTGAGATGGACCCGGCGCTGACCGGCGCTGCTCCCTGGTCGTTCATGTTTCCTCGTCTTGACGCCGCCCGCGCGCATGGCTCGCGCTTCGAGATCGCCATAAAAACGCGAGTCCGGGGCGACGTGTCAACGCCGCTGAAGCAGGCGAGTGGGATCGCCTATCGCTTTTCGGATAGAACGCGCTCAATGGCGTCGACGAAGCGCGCCGCACCGTCGATCGCATCCGTCGCCTCTGACGCGCCGACCCCGACGTCCGCGGCGACGTCGTAATCGGCGACCGTCTTCAAATTGTAGGCTCGTGCGAGAAACGACGCCAGATCGCGTTCGAGGCCAGATTTGTCCTTCGCGAATTCGAGCAAACTCGCTGCGCACGCCCGCATGCGTTTTTGCGATCTTGTTCGTGCGAAACAAAATGAACGCCTGCGCCGCATGGAAGGCTGCAAGATAGGCGGCGCGGCCCGCCGCAGGGTAGAAACCGATCTCTGCGACGGCTTGAGCCTCTCTCAGCGACTGACGCGCCTTAGAAAGATACGCGTCCGATGGGCTGCTCATAAGTCGCGGCCGTCGCGAGTCAATTCCTGCATGAACACGCTCCGTTCTCGATCCCGTCCGGCCTTGAGCGGCAAGGCGTTGATGACGGCTCCCGTCTCGTAAAGAATATCCGTTCCAATCTCGGCCAAGCGGCCGCTTTCCTGCCAGAAGCTGTCGGGCTCCTTTAGGAAAACGGCGATGTCGTAGTCCGAATCCGGTCGCTCGTCGCCGCGGGCGCGCGACCCAAAGAGCACCACGCGCTCGACGTTCGCGCCATAAATCTTGTCCAGTGCGGCGCGAAAGCGCGCGAGTATGGGATCGGAGAGAATATCCATATCTCAAGACTATCACAGGCCCGCTGGCGCTTCTCCTATTCCCGCACATGCCTCAGCGCCGCCGCGGCGGCGAAGGGCGCAAGCGCTATTGCCGCAAGCGATAGCGCGCACAGCATCAGGAACGGGGTCAGGAACGGCGCCGCGCCGCCGCTTGCGGCAGAGGCGGCCGCGACGCCGAAGATCAGCACGGGAATCGTCAGCGGCAGCACCAGTACGGCCATCAACAGGCCGCCGCGCCTTAGCGACACGGTAAGCGCCGCGCCGATCGCCCCGATCATGGTGAGCGCCGGCGTCCCGGCGAGCAGCGTCGCCGCGACCAGCATGAGCGGCAGGGGCGTCATCGCCAGCATCAGCCCGAAGAGGGGGCTCACGACGATGAGCGGCAGCGCGCTCGCGGTCCAGTGGGCGGCGCATTTGATGAGCACCGCGGCTTCGAGCGGCAGCCATCCGGTGACGAGAATATCGAGCGAGCCATCTTCGTGGTCGGCCTGGAACAGCCGGTCGAGCCCGAGCAGGGTCGCGAGCAGCGCGGCGATCCAAAGAATCGCCGGCCCGAGCCGCGCGAGCAGATTGAGGTCGGGCCCGAGCGCGAACGGCATGACCGCAACCAGGATGAGGAAAAAAACCGCGCCGACCGATGCGCCGCCGCCGATACGCCGCGCAATCCGCCACTCGCGGACGAAGAGGGCCAGGGCAGGGGTCATGCCGCCTTTGCCCTGGTAGGAGAGGCCGTCGCGCCGCGGGCGCCCCCTTCTCCCCATGCGGGAGAAGGTGTCGCCGAAGGCGACGGATGAGGGGTCCTGCAACAACATATTGCGCCGGTGCGAATCGTATCGAGGGGCGCAGACCCCTCACCCCCTGCCCCTCTCCCGCAAGGGGAGAGGGGGGCTTGGCGCCCCCCTCCGGTCACGCCGCCGCCCCCTCGGTTGCGCCGAGCCTCACCTCTTGCGCCCCCTCGAGCCCCAGGGGAGCGTGAGCCGCGGCGACGATGATCCCGCCGCCGCGCAAGTGCGCCCGCATGATGACCGCAAGCGCGGCCTGGGCGGCGGCGTCGAGCGCGGTCGCCGGTTCGTCGAGCAGCCAAAGCGGGCGATCGGCGATGAGGAGACGGGCGAGCGCCACGCGCCGCCGCTGCCCGGCCGAGAGCAGGCGCGCGGGGAAATCGATCACATGCGCGAGGCCGAGTTGCGCCAGCGCCGCCCGCTCGGGGTCGCGCGAGGATTGGCCGCCGAGCATCGCAGCGGCGAAGGCGAGGTTCTCGCCTGCGGTCAGCGCGCCTTTGACGCCGTCGGCGTGGCCGAGATAGTGCGCCTGCTCGCCGAGCGAACGCTCGGCGTCGCCGCCTTGGAGCGCAAAGCCGCCGGCCTCGAGCGGCAGGAAGCCGCAAAGCGCGCGCAAGAGCGTCGATTTTCCCGCGCCGTTCGGTCCGGTCACGATCAGCGCCTCGCCTTGATCCGCCGTGAACGAAAGTCCGGCGATGAGCCGCCGCCCGCCGCGCTCGATCGTCAAATCCCACGCGCTGAGGCGCATTGTCCCCTGAAGCCCTGTCGCAATTCCGCGCCTTCTAAGACAATAGTTTGTGTAGCCTCATCCGCCGATTATATCTATAAGCCGCTGACCCCCCTCAATCGCTAGCCCCGGGAGCGCTCGCATGGCCAGCCTGGACAGTTTCAAATGCCGCAAGACGCTGACCGTGGGGGGCAAGGCCTATGAGATCTATTCGCTGAAAGCGGCGGAGAAGAACGGGCTTCACGGCGTCTCGCAGCTTCCGTTCTCGCTCAAGATCGTGCTCGAAAACCTGCTGCGCAACGAAGACGGACGCAGCGTCAAGAAGGAAGACATCGAGGCGGTCGCCGCGTGGACCGGCAATCGCGGCAAACATGAGCACGAAATCGTGTTCCGTCCGGCGCGGGTGCTGATGCAGGACTTCACCGGCGTGCCTGCGGTGGTCGATCTCGCCGCGATGCGCGACGCGATGGTCGCTCTTGCCGGCGATCCGAACAAGATCAATCCGCTCGTCCCGGTCGACCTCGTCATCGACCATTCGGTGGTGGTCGACTATTTCGGCACCGGCAAATCGTTGTCGCAGAATGTGACCCGCGAGTACGAGCAGAACCAGGAGCGCTACCGGTTCCTGAAATGGGGCCAGCAGGCCTTCTCCAACTTCCGCGTCGTGCCGCCTGGCACTGGCATCTGCCATCAGGTCAATCTCGAATATCTCGCCCAAACGGTTTGGACGACCAAGGAGAAACGCGACGGCAAGACGGTCGAAGTCGCTTTTCCCGACACCTTGGTCGGCACCGACAGCCACACCACCATGGTCAATGGTCTCGCCGTGCTCGGCTGGGGCGTCGGGGGCATCGAGGCGGAGGCCGCGATGCTCGGCCAGCCCCTGTCGATGCTGCTGCCCGAAGTGATCGGCTTCAAGCTGGATGGCGAATTGCGCGAGGGCGTGACCGCGACCGATCTGGTGCTGACCGTGACCCAGATGCTGCGCAAGAAGGGCGTGGTCGGAAAATTCGTCGAGTTTTATGGCGCGGGCCTCAACGCGATGACGGTCGCCGATCGCGCGACGCTCGCCAATATGGCCCCGGAATATGGCGCGACCTGCGGCCTGTTCCCGATCGACAGCCAGACGCTGACCTACCTCAAGACCACCGGCCGCAAGCCATCGCGGCTGGCTTTGGTCGAGGCCTACGCCAAGGCGCAGGGCGCCTTCCGCACCCGCCTCACCTCCGATCCCGTGTTCACCGACACGCTCGAACTCAACCTCGGCGAGGTCACGGCCTCGCTCGCCGGCCCGAAGCGGCCGCAGGACCGTGTGGTCCTCAGCGACGCCAAGGCCGGCTTCGCCGCCGCGATGGACAGCGAGTTCAAGCAGGCCCACAGCATCGCCGAGCGCCATAAGGTCGAGGGGACGAACTACGATCTCGGCCACGGCGACGTCGTCATCGCTGCGATCACGTCATGCACCAACACCTCCAATCCGAACGTCATGATGGCGGCCGGTCTTCTGGCGCGCAACGCCGTCGCCAGGGGTCTGACGGTCAAGCCGTGGGTGAAGACCTCGCTCGCGCCCGGCAGCCAGGTGGTCCAGGACTATCTGAAGGAGGCCGATCTGCAGAGGCCGCTCGACAAGCTCGGCTTCAACATCGTCGGCTTCGGCTGCACCACCTGCATCGGCAATTCCGGCCCGCTCGCGCCCGAGATTTCGGCGACGGTCGCCAAGCACAACCTGGTCGCCGCGGCGGTCCTCTCCGGCAACCGCAACTTCGAGGGCCGGGTCAATCCGGACGTGCGCGCCAACTACCTCGCTTCCCCGCCGCTGGTCGTCGCCTATGCGCTCGCCGGCTCGATGCAGGTCGATCTCACCCGCGACCCGATCGGCGCCGACAAGCAGGGCAAGGCCGTCTATCTCGCCGACATCTGGCCCAAGACCGGCGAGATCCAGGAATTCGTCGACACGACCATCAACGCCAGGATGTTCAAGACCAAATACGCGAGCGTGTTCGACGGCGACGCCAACTGGCGCAAGGTCAAGGTTCCGGCCGGCCTCACCTACGCCTGGGACATCGGCTCGACCTATGTGCAGGAGCCGCCCTATTTCGCCGGACTGACAAAGACGCCGGTCCCGGTCGCCGATATCGACAACGCGCGCATTCTCGCCCTCTTCCTCGATTCGATCACCACCGACCACATCTCGCCCGCCGGCTCGATCAAGGTCGCGAGCCCGGCCGGGCAGTATCTCGTCGACCATCAGGTGCGGCCCGTCGACTTCAACCAGTACGGCACGCGCCGCGGCAATCACGAAGTGATGATGCGCGGGACCTTCGCCAATATCCGGATCAAGAATCAGATGGTGAAGGACGGGGCGGGCAACGTGGTCGAGGGCGGCTACACGCTCATGCAGCCGTCGGGCGAGCGTCTCGCGATCTATGACGCCGCGATGCGCTATGAGGCGGAGAAGGTTCCGCTGGTCGTGTTCGCGGGGCGCGAATACGGCACCGGCTCGTCGCGCGACTGGGCGGCCAAGGGCACGAAGCTGCTCGGCGTGCGCGCGGTCGTCGCCCAGAGCTTCGAGCGCATCCACCGCTCGAACCTCGTCGGCATGGGCGTGCTGCCGCTCGTGTTCGAGGAAGGAACGAGTTGGCAGACGCTGGGGCTCAAGGGCGATGAGACGGTTACGATTTTCGGCCTCGGCGAAACCCTGAAGCCGCGTCAGAAACTGGAAGCAGAGATCAGACGCGCTGACGACAGCGTGACGCTGGTCCCCCTGACCTGCCGCATCGACACGTTCGACGAGCTCGAATACTACCTCAACGGCGGCATCCTGCCGTATGTGCTGAGGCAGCTCGCGGCGTAGCCCGCGGCGGCTTGCAAGGCGAGCTCTGCCTCGCTTTCAACGTGCCGAACCGGCGCTGGCCTCTCCGTCAGTCCCACAGCTTCCTGGTGTCGAGCCAATGCGTTCGCCCGCCGCGCTGGCGCACCTCCGCCATCATATGCTGCGCGCCGCCTGGCCCGTCGCCGCGTTCGCCATTCCAGAGGCAAACGAACTCTACCTTGTCGGGGCCGAAGCGCGAGGCCGCTTGGAGCATCCAGACATTGTTCTCTTCGTAGGGGTCCTCGCCCGCTGGCGTCGGTCCGCGCTCGAACGGCAGCACGTGCAGCGTGGCGCTCGCCTTCGCCGCGAAATAGCGCCCGCGCCAGTCGCTGTCGGCGAAATCGACCGACTTTTCCAGAAACGTCGGCTCCTCGAAGGGGATGTAAAGCTCAAGGCGCGCGCCGTGTGCAAGCGCGGCTTCCGCGAACAAAAGATCGCCGCCGCACGCGCCGCCGCAGATGGCAAGGTCGCTCGGTCCCACGCCGAGGTCCGCGAGCGCCGAGGCGATGGCGCGGCCCGCGACCGGCTCCTTGCCCGGCGGAAAGCGCGGCTTTTCCCGCCCTGGCGCGTCGATCATATGGCCGCTGAACAGCACGACCCCGCGCGGCGACTGGTCGTCCGGCTCTCCCATGTCTCCGCTCCTTCCTTCACCGCTGCCCGCGGTCTTTAGCCGATCGCGCCGGGTTTCAGTTCAAAGGGGTGGACTTAGGGGTGGATCGCGTCGAGCTCGGGGAGCATGACGACGCTCTCCTGCTCGTTGGGATCGGTGCGGGCGATGATCGCGGTCGCCGGCTCGGTCTGGCTCCGGTTATAAGGCAGGTGGGGCATGTTGGCGGGAATGTAGACGAAGTCGCCGGCGCGGGTGACCATGTGATGCTCGAGCCGCTCGCCGTACCACATCCCGGCTTCGCCGCTCATGACATAGATCGCGGTCTCGTGCGCCTCGTGCTTATGCGCTTTCGCGCGGGCGCCGGGCGGCATGGCGAGAAGCTGCATGTGGATGGCCGAGGCGCGTGCGGTTTCAGCCGAAATCGCCGGCGCATAAGTCAGGCCCTGCTTGCCGACGAACGGCTCGCCGGCGCGCAGGCGAAGACACGTCGCCGGACGCTCGGCAGCAGCGATATCCGACATGGAGGCCTCTCGCGGTGACGCCGCGCCAGATTAAGGCGGGACGCGCGGCGGCGCAATCAGTCCTGGCGGCGCTCAAACCCGGGGTCTGCGGCCCGTGGATCGTTGGCGAGCACGATCGGCGCTCCATGCGGCGTCGCCCGTGCGGCGCGCTCCCACGCTGCCGCGCGCGCGGCCAGCGCGTCCCGGCTCGCGGCGCCCTTCTCGACGACCAGGCCTTCGAGCGCCGCGAGCCAATGGCGGTAATAGGCGCCGTCGCCCTTAGCCGATCCAGAATCCGGCTGAGCATGGATCTCGCGCGACAGCGCGGCCGCCCATTCGCTCCAGGCGAACAGGTTGGCCTCATGCAGGGCGAGGACAAGGGCGAAGGCCCGCGCCTCCCAGGGCTCGCGAAACCTTTCCTCTTCACCGGTTCCTAGGCCTTGGGCAAATTCTTGCGCGCTCATCCCGCGCCGCCCTCGAGATAGCTCTCCCAGGCGTCGATCGACACGTCCAGCGCGGGATCGGCCTCGCGGCCCCAAAGTTCGGACGCCGGGAAGCACACAAGATACAGCCATTGCGGGCTTGGGCCGAGACCGTGGGCGTTCGAGTCGGGAAACACAAAAACCCCGTGGATCCGTTCTATTCGGCCTCGCTTGCCGCGCGCGTAACGCGGCAGGCGGGTATGCCCGGCCGGATTGATGTTGAGCGCGCGCACCGCTTCGCCGACCTTGAAGCGCGCCGGGGCTTCCGGCGGGCGATCGCAGGGCGTTCCCTTGGCCAACATCGGCGCGACGACAGCGGCGGCGAGCGGCGGCGAGGCCGGCCTCGGCGGATGGAGCGCGTGCGAAGCGGCGATCTCCTCGGGTGTGACCAGGCCGCGCGCGACGAGCAGCTTCTCGAGCCCTTTGATCCAGACCTCATAATAGCTCGACGCCAGATAGTCGGCCGGATGCAGCGTTTCGCGCGCGTGCCGCGACATGTCGATGTTCCATTCGCCGAGAGCGCCGGACGCGATCGTGAGGGCGAGCGCGCGCTTTTCCCAATCGGCCTGGAAGACATGGCCCTCCGGTTCGCGGGCGACCGGGCCGAAACCCATCATTCCCCCGAGATCCTGGGCGCCGTTCATGCCGCCGGCGCTCCCGCGAGCGACGCCGGGTCCGTCGCCAGCCTTGTCCCGATCATCGAATTGCGCGTCACCAGCGCGGCCAGCCGCTCCTCGCTCCAGCCTTCTGTCCCGGCCGGTCGCTGGGGAACGACGAGGTAGCGAATCTCCGCCGTCGAGTCCCAGACGCGGATTTTCGTCGACGCCGGAAGCCGCAGGCCGAATTCGGCCAGGACCCCGCGCGGATCGATCACCGCGCGCGAGCGATAGGGCGCCGACTTGTACCAGACGGGCGGCAGGCCGAGCACCGGCCACGGGTAGCAGGAGCAGAGCGTGCAGACGACGAGGTTATGGACTTCGGCCGTGTTCTCGACCGCCGTCATGTGCTCGCCCTGTCGCCCGGCATAGCCGAGCGAGCGAATCGCAGTCGTGGCGTCCTCGCCGAGCCAACGGCGAAAGGCCGGGTCGGCCCAGCTTCTGGCGACCACGCGCGCGCCGTTGCGCGGGCCGATTGTCGTCTCATAGGTTTCGACGATGGCGTCGAGCGCGGCGGGATCGACGTAGCCCTTTTCGATCATGAGCGATTCGAGGGCCCGGACGCGCAGCTCGATGCCGGTGAGCCCGCCCTCTTCATGATCGCGGGGATGCGCGTGATCGTCGCCGCCGATCGGCGGGGGGACCGAGCCCATCGAAGCGCTCCTTCTGCCGGGACAATCCATCGCGCCCGAACGGCCGGCGGAACCTAAGCAGAGATTCTCCGATTGACCAACGGATTGCGAGATCGCTCGTTGTTCAAAGCTTGGACAGCTTGATGGATGGCTCGATCGAGGTCGGCGGCGTCGGTGAAGGTGTAGTGGGCGAGATTGTGCGCTTTGAGATCGTGCCAGACAACCTCGATGTCGTTGAGTTCGGGCGCGTATTTCGGCAGCCACTCGACGGTGAGCCAATGCTTGCGCGCTTCGAGGGCGGCAAGGGCGAGCTTGCTGACGTGGATCGGTCCATTGTCCTCGACCAGCACGACCGGCTTCATGGCTGGTCCGGGTTGGGGGCCGTAGAGACGGTCGAGTTGCTCCAGGTGAGCGATGAAGTCGCTGCTGCGCTTGGTCGGGCTGGTGTGCACGATCAACTGGCGCGTGACATGATCGAGCGAGCCGATCATCGCCACTTTTTTGGCTTGTCCCGGCGCCGGCACGCGCAGATCGGCGCCGCGCTTGGCCCACGCCCGCGCCAAATAAGGGTGCGTCAGGGCCTCGCTCTCGTCGCCATAAAGCAGGACGATGTCGTCGGCCTCGGCTTGGGCCTTGCGCAGTTGAAGGCGCAAGCCCACGCACGCGATCTCGCCGGCGATCTGGCGACCTTTCAAGGTGTGCCGCGGCCGCCGCCAGCGGAAGTTTTTTTTCGCAGCGTCTTGGATAATTGCGACCTGCCGATCCGGACGCCCTCGCGCGCCTCGATCTCGCTGATCAGGCGCGCGATCGTCCAATTGCGCCGGTTGGCGACGGGAGCTTCCAAAAGAGGCGTGACGACGCGCAGCGCCGCCTCGCTCTTCACAGGGGCTGGGCCAGGCGCCACGCTCGCCTTCAGCGCTTCAACGCCGCCGTCGGCGAAATCGCAACGCCACAGCCGAACCGTGTCCTCGCGTACGCCGAAGGCTTCCGCGATGCGCGGGCTGGTCCAGCCCAAAAGCGTCAGCAACATCGCCCGCGCCCGATCCGCCTCGCCACGATCGCGCGAATGCGCCAACGCTCGCAGCGCCGCACGCTGCTCCCCATCCGCCGTTATTGGAGATTTGCCCACCATGCCCCGCCTCCGCGAATCAACGCAAAGACGGAATCACACCTGCCATTCGTTGGCTACACCCGTGGAATCTGCTTAGCTCACGGAGCGGGGGGCCGCAATTCGGCAGAAGTCCGGGAAAGGAGGAGCCGGTCCCCAGCCGAACATCTTCCGCCCGCCGACCCAGGTCTGGCTGACATTGATGGCCATCAGCGCCTCGGGATCGACCGCGTACGGGTCCTTCTCGAGGAGTGTGAAATCGGCGAGCTTGGCCGTTTCCAGGGTTCCGAGCTGGTCGCTGAGGCCGACCTGGCCGGCGGCGTGGCTGGTCACCGCGCGCAGGGCGTCGGTCAAGGACACCGCCTGTTCGGGCCCGACGATCGAGCCGTCGACGCTGCATTTTCGGGTCACCGCGGTCTGGACCAGCTGCAGCGTGCCGATGTTCAAGCACGGCGCGTCGGTGTGGATCGTGAACGGCAAGTCGAGGCGCACGCAGTCGGCGGCCGGGTCCATCCGCGCCGCCCGCTCAGGCCCGAACAACTGGTCGCGGTAGGCCGCTTCGTAGAAATAGACGTGATTCATGAGAAAGCTCGGCTGGACGCCGAGCCGGACCATCCGGTCGATCTGCTCCGGGCGTGCGTCCGACCGCCTCGGGATTGTTCTGGCTGAATTCAGGCTCGGCGACAAGCCTCGGGTCCGCGCACGTTCGGCGCGCGCGCCCCTTCCGCTTCGCGGAGCCGCCGCTCGGCGGCCTATTTCACCAGCCGGGGTCCTTCGGCGCGGGCATACTCATTGTCCTGGACGACGCCGAGCCTGCGGGCGACCTCGGTATAGGCCTCGATCATCCCGCCGAGATCCTTGCGGAAGCGGTCCTTGTCCATCTTGTCGTTGGTCTTGACGTCCCACAGCCGGCACGAGTTGGGGCTGATCTCGTCGGCGAGCACGATCCGCATGTTCTCGCCTTCCCACAAGCGCCCGGTTTCGATCTTGAAATCGATGAGGCGGATGCCGACGCCAAGGAATAGCCCGGACAAAAAGTCGTTGACGCGAATTGCCAGCGCCATGATGTCGTCGATCTCCTGCGGCGCGGCCCAGCCGAAGGCGGTGATGTGCTCTTCCGAGACCATCGGATCATTGAGCTGGTCGTTTTTGTAGTAAAACTCGATGATCGACCGCGGCAATTGCGTGCCCTCTTCGAGGCCGAGGCGGGTCGACAGCGACCCCGCCGCGACGTTCCGCACGACGACCTCGAGCGGAATGATCTCGACCTCGCGAATCAGTTGCTCGCGCATGTTGATTTGCCGGATGAAATGCGTGGGGACGCCGATGTCGTTGAGGCGCTGAAAGACGTATTCCGAGATTCGATTGTTGAGAACGCCCTTGCCCTCGATCACCTCATGCTTCTTGGCGTTGAACGCGGTCGCGTCATCCTTGAAATACTGGATGAGAGTGCCGGGCTCCGGGCCCTCGTAGAGAACCTTGGCTTTGCCTTCATAGATGCGTCGGCGGCGGGTCATGCGGTGCGACCGTGGCTTGAGGAAATCCATTCTCGTGGCCTTTTCTGGTGGCTATCCCGGTGAAGCCCCGATGGCAGGCCCGGAATATGGGGATTCGGACCGCGAAACCCAAGCATTGGACTCGTCCGGACCGGGGGCCAGCCCCCTGCCGGCAATCTAGCTGATTGGCGGCGCGGGCACAAACGTTCCCGGCCCGGGCCGCCGGTTGGTAGACAAAGGTTGTAGGGCTGGAGGCTCGACGCAGTGCCGAAATTGAAGCAAAATAGCGGCAACATTCGGTCGGAACTGCGAAAATTCGATTCGTCCGACCGGCGCCGGCCGGAAGAGCCGGAAGCGTGGAGAGGCTTCCTGCAAATTCCATGCGCGCCTTTGGAGGGATATGGCGAACACTTCAAAGACGCCAAAAGTCGTAATGAAGCTTTGGGAGGAAACCAATGGACCAGATGAGCCTCGCTCGGATAGAAAAAGATCCGAATTATCTGAAGCTCGTGGCGGAGAGGAAGTCTCTCGGCTGGACCCTGACCATCATAACGCTTGTGATGTACTACGGGTACATCGCGATCGTCGCCTTCGCGCCCTCGATAATCGCCACTCCGCTCGTTGGAACGATAACCGTGGGCATCGTCATCGGGCTGGCGATTATCCTCGCCTCGATCCTGCTGACTGGCATTTACGTCATGCGGGCCAACGCCGCGTACGACGACCTGACAAGCGCGATCGTCGGCGCCAACAAGCGGGGAGGAAAGTGATGAGAGCCTCTCTTCGCTCAGGCGCGCTCGGCGCCGCCGCTTTCGGCCTCCTTTCGGGGCCGGCCCGCGCTGCCGACGCGGCGACCATCCAGCCGACGAACTGGAACGCCATCTTCATTTTCCTGGCGTTTGTCGTCGTGACTCTCGGCATCACCTATTGGGCGGCGCAGCGCACGCGCACGACCAAGGACTTCTACGCCGCCGGCGGCGGGATCACCGGCTTCCAGAATGGTCTGGCGATCGCCGGCGACTATATGTCGGCCGCCTCGTTCCTCGGCATCGTCGCGCTGGTCTACAGCTTTGGCTATTACGGCCTCATCTATTCGATCGGCTTCCTCGTCGGCTGGCCCTTCATCATGTTCCTGATGGCCGAGCCCTTGCGCAACCTCGGCCGGTTCACGTTTGCCGACGTCGTGTCCTATCGCCTCCAGGCGACGCCGACCCGGGCCATGGCGGCGACCGGAACGCTGGTCGTGGTCGCCCTCTATCTGATCGCGCAGATGGTTGGCGCGGGCCAGCTGATCGAGCTCCTGTTCGGGCTGCCGTATCTCTGGGCCGTCATCGTGGTCGGCGTGCTGATGGTCATCTATGTCACCTTTGGCGGCATGATCGCGACGACCTGGGTGCAGGTCATCAAAGCAGGGCTGTTGCTGGGCGGCTCGACGTTGATGGCGCTGCTTGTGCTGGCCCAATTCGGCTTCGACTTCAACGCGCTGATCGCCAAGGCGGTCGAAGTCCATCCGAGCCACGACAAGATCCTGCTGCCCGGGCCGCAGGTGGCCAATCCGATCAACGCGATCTCTCTTGGCATGGCGCTGATGTTCGGCACCGCCGGTCTTCCCCACATTCTCATGCGCTTCTTCACCGTCGCCAACGCCAAGGAAGCGCGCAAGTCGGTGTTCTGGGCGACGACCTTCATCGGCTATTTCTACATCCTGACCTTCATCATTGGCTTCGGGGCCATCGTGCTGGTGTCGACCAATCCGATCTATCACGTCGGCAATGACATCAAGGGCGCGCTTCTCGGCGGGGGCAATATGCCGGCGATCCATCTGGCTCAGGCGGTCGGCGGGGATCTGATGAAGGGGTTCATCGCCGCGGTCGCGTTCGCGACGATCCTGGCGGTCGTCTCCGGTCTCACGCTGTCCGGGGCGAGCGCGGTCAGCCACGACCTCTACGCGAGCGTGTTCCGGCACGGGAACGTCGATGAGGCGACGGAAGTGCGCGTTTCGCGGATCACGACCGTCGTGCTCGGCATCGTCGCGATCATTCTCGGCATCATCTTCGAGAAGATCAATGTCGCCTTCATGGTCGGTCTGGCGTTTGCGGTTGCGGCGAGCGCCAACTTCCCGGTGTTGCTGCTCTCCATCATGTGGAAGGGCCTGACGACGCGCGGCGCGGTGATCGGCGGATTCGTCGGCCTCATCAGCGCGCTGGTGCTGAATATCGTCAGTCCCGGCGTGTGGGAGGCGGTGTTCGGCTACCCGAAGGGCTCAGCCTTGTTCCCCTATGTGTCGCCGGCCCTCTTCACCATCCCGCTGTCGTTTTTCTGCTGCTGGCTGTTCTCGGTGACCGACAGCTCGAAAGCCGCGACGACGGAGCAGGCGGCGTTCAAAGCCCAATATGTCCGCTCGCAGACCGGCATCGGCGCCGACGTCGCCACAGCCCACTGAGGCTGCTCGGCGCGTTCAAGCCTCGAAACGGGGGGCGCCGGCTTCGGGCCGGCGCCCTTTCCGTTTTGGCCTAGCAGGCCAGGACCGCTCAGCGTGAAAATGAGAAGGGCCGCTCCTTGTCGGAACGGCCCTTCCATTGTCGCGCCCACGCAAGCTCGCCGGCGCCCTAGAGTTCTTGCCTAGCGAGCGCTATGCGCGAAATTCCTTCGCAGGGACAATAACCCAGGCCTCGTCGATCACGCGGGACGGAAGACAATGAGACACTGGATCACCTCCTTTCGGCTGGTTGACGACACCAAACATGTTAGTGTGATTCGCGAAATTTAAAAGCGGGATTTTTGTCGCGAAGTTAAGAATTCTTTAGCAGCTTTGGCGCCCGCGCAGCCTTGGCCCCGATCCAACACCGGCCATATCACCTATCGGCGCTACCATTTGTGAGGTTGGGCCGCTTCTGCGGCGCGTCTCCTTATCGGAGGTCGATTCACGTCAATGTCCAGGCTGACCCGCCGGGTCGCATTTGTGGCGCTCGGCGCCATCGCCGTTGCGGGCGCCGCTTCGCCCGGCGCGTTCGCGCGCGCTATGGCTCGGGCCCCCGGCCTACACGTCGATGTTGCGCCGCTGCGCGCCAACGCTGGCGACCCGACCGCGACCTGGGTGGCGGAATATCTCCCCGGCCGGATGGCGCACGCCAATGTGTCAGTCCGGGTCATCTATCTGACTCTCGGGCCGAACTCCGGGGGAATTGGGCCGGCCGGTTCGTCCATCGACACGATCCAGGGCGTCGCGACCATCAACGGGGTCGAGACGCCGGTCCGCGCGACGAACAACTACTACCCCTCGCAGGTCGATCAGACGATGATCGAAGAAACGAACCGCATCCGTGTGTCGCAATTGACCCAAGCGCTCGCCTATTGGGTCGCGCAAGACGCAGCCCAGTAGGCGGCGTCGGCGGCTTGGGGCGGCGGTCCTAAAGCGCGTTGCAATTGGGTGTGCGCGCTTCGCGGCGCATCGACCTCGTCCTGAGCCGGCGGCGCAGCCGCCGTGTCGAAGGGCGGTCCAGTCCGCCCCAACAGCGCCGCCTCCTGGAACGTCCTTCGAGACGCGCCTTCGGCGCTCCTCAGGACGAGGCGGTGGTGCGATTCCGTCAAACTGCAACGCGCTCTAGGCGGCTCCCGCGACCGCCTCGCAGACGTTGCTGACCAGGGTGTCGACCAGCGCCTTGTCGTCCGCTTCGCCCATGACCCGGATCACCGGCTCGGTGCCGGAAGGTCGGATCACGAGCCGGCCGCGATCGCCGAGCCGCGCGGTCGCCTCGGCGATCGCCTTCGTGACGGCCGGATGCTCGAGCGGCTTTCCGCCGTTGAAGCGGACATTGCGCAATACCTGCGGCACTGGCGCGAACCGCCGGCAGACTTCGCTCGCCGGTTTGCCAGCCTTATGGACGACCGCAAGCACCTGAAGCGCCGCCACCAGACCGTCGCCGGTGGTCGCGTAGTCCGACAGGATGATGTGGCCCGACTGCTCGCCGCCGACGTTGAAGCCTTTCTCGCGCATCCGCTCGATGACATAGCGGTCGCCGACCGCGGTGCGCTCGAGGGTGAGGCCGAGGGCCGCCAGATGCCGCTCGAGGCCGAGGTTCGACATCACCGTCGCGACAATCCCTGGCTTGGCGAGACGGCCCTCGTCGCGCCAGCTCTCGGCGACCACGGCCATCACCTGGTCGCCGTCGATCAGATGGCCTTTCTCGTCGACGATGATCATCCGGTCGGCGTCGCCGTCGAGAGCGATGCCGACGTCGGCCCGCATTTCGCGCACCTTGCGCGCCAGCGCGTCGGGCGCCGTCGAGCCGACCTCGAAATTGATGTTGAGCCCGTTCGGGTCGACGCCGATCTTGATCACCTCGGCCCCAAGTTCCCACAAGGCTTCCGGCGCGACCTTGTAGGCCGCGCCATTGGCGCAGTCGATCACGACCCGCAGGCCCTCGAGCGAGACTTCGCGGGAGAGCGTCCGCTTGGCGTATTCAATGTAACGGGCCTGGACGTCGTCGATGCGCTTGGCGCGGCCGAGGTCCGGGGAGCGGGCGAGCATCGGCGCGACGTCGCCGTCCATCAAGGCCTCGATCCGGGCCTCGACATCGTCGGAGAGCTTATAGCCGTCGGGGCCGAACAGCTTGATGCCGTTGTCCTCGTAAGGGTTGTGCGAGGCCGAGATCATCACCCCGAGATCGCAGCGCATCGAGCGGGTCAGCATCGCCACCGCGGGCGTCGGAACCGGGCCCAACAGCAACACATCGACGCCCACCGACGTGAAGCCGGCGACCAGCGCGTATTCGATCATGTAGCTCGAGAGCCGGGTGTCCTTGCCGATGACCACCCGATGGCGATGCTCGCCGCGGCGAAAAGCGACGCCGGCGGCCTGGCCGACCTTCAACGCCACGTCGGCGGTGATCTTGCTGTTGGCCCGGCCCCGGATGCCGTCGGTTCCGAAATATTTGCGCGCCATGCGTGTAGATCCCGTGGGACGAATCGAACGGCAGCTCAGAGAGACCAGCTTCATATCTCATCTTTGGTCAAGAAAGTTTCACAAATCGTTTCTACCCGTTAACGATCCGGGTCGGCGTTGCCGAGGGCAGGGCAGGCCCCTAGAGTGGCTGAACGTCGCCCAGAACCGCGCGCAGGAGGACGCCGCCCATGATCCGAACCGTCGCGACCAAGCCGTTCCCCGACCAGAGGCCGGGAACATCGGGATTGCGCAAGCAGGTTCCGGTGTTTCAGCAGCCGGGCTATCTCGAAAACTTCATCCAGTCGATTTTCGATTCCCTCGAGGGCTTTGAAGGCCAGACGCTGGTGCTCGGCGGCGACGGCCGCTTCTACAATCGGGAGGCGATCCAGATCGTCGTCAAGATCGCCGCCGCCAACGGCTTCGGCCGCATCGTCGTCGGCCAGGGCGGGATACTCTCGACGCCGGCCGTCTCGGCGTTGATCCGGGCGCGTCACACCTTCGGCGGCATCATCCTGTCGGCGAGCCACAATCCCGGCGGCCCGCAAGGGGACTTCGGGGTCAAGTACAATATCGGGGCCGGCGGCCCGGCGCCGGAGAACGTCACCGAGGCCATCTTCGCCAAGAGCAAGGCGATCTCGGCCTACAGGATTTCCGACGCGCCGGACATCGACATCGACCGCCTCGGGACGGTCAAGGTCGAGGGCATGGAGATCGAGGTGGTCAACCCGGTGACGCAATATCTCGCGCTGATGAAGACCCTGTTCGATTTCGATGCGATCCGCGCCCTGTTCGCCTCCGGGTTCCGCATGCGCTTCGACGGCTTGCATGCGGTGACCGGCCCCTATGCTCACGCGATCTTCGAGGGCGACCTCAAGTCGGGCGCCGGCACGGTCGTCAACGGCACGCCGCTGCCCGATTTCGGCGGCCATCATCCCGACCCCAATCCGGTCTACGCCAAGGACCTCTACGACTTCATGATGTCGCCAGGCGCGCCCGACCTCGGCGCGGCCTCCGACGGCGACGGCGACCGCAACATGATCGTCGGACGCAACATGTATGTCACCCCGTCCGATTCGCTCGCGATCCTCGCCGCCAACGCGACGCTTGCGCCGGGCTACGCGGCCGGCCTTGCGGGGGTCGCGCGCTCGATGCCGACCAGCGCCGCGTCCGACCGGGTCGCGGCGAAGATCGGCGTCCGTCATTACGAGACCCCGACGGGGTGGAAGTTCTTCGGCAACCTGCTCGACGCGGGGCTCGCGACGCTCTGCGGCGAGGAAAGCTTCGGCACCGGCTCGAACCACATCCGCGAGAAGGACGGGGTGTGGGCGGTGCTGTTCTGGCTCAACATCCTGGCCAGGCGCCGCATCTCGGTCGCGGACCTCGTGCGCGAGCACTGGCGGACCTACGGGCGCAACTATTACACCCGCCACGATTACGAGGAGATCGACCTCAGCGCGGCGAACGGGCTCATGGACGCGCTGCGCGCGGCGACAAAGACCCTGCCCGGCAAGAGCTTCGGGGCGCTCAAGGTCGAGGCGGCGGACGACTTCGCCTACCACGACCCGGTCGACCATTCCGACGCCGACCATCAGGGCGTGCGGGTCATGTTCGAGGGCGGCTCGCGCATCGTCTACCGCCTGTCGGGCACCGGCACCGTCGGGGCGACGCTGCGTGTCTATATCGAGCGCTACGAGCCGCCGTCGGGCAAGCTCGACCAGGAGACCCAGGCCGCGCTCGCCGACCTCATCGCGCTGTCGCGGAGCCTGGCGGAGATCGAGAAGCGGACGGGGCGGAAGGCGCCGAGCGTGGTGACGTAGACGGTTCGGAGAGGCTCCGAACCGAGGTCCGTTCCGTCCACTTAAAGCATTGTGAGCCCGCGCAGGCCCAGGGGTCAAACGTGCGATCGGGCTGCCCCGCCAGGCAGGTAGCCAACCGTCCGAAGCGGCGTGCCGCTGGGCTGGTAGGCCGTCGGTAGGGTTTACCGGCCATACTTTTGGAGTTATTGTGTTCCTGATTTGTTCGGGTGGTCAATGGCACTGAACAGCGAAATCGAATGGACCGACGCGACGTGGAACCCCGTAACTGGTTGCACGAAGATCAGTGCGGGGTGCGACCATTGCTACGCCGAACGCTTCGCCGAGCGATTTCGCGGTGTTCCAGGGCACCCTTTTGAGCACGGCTTCGATCTCCTCCTTCGCCCGGAAAGGCTGGCGCAGCCGCTTGAATGGCGAAAGCCGAAGATGGTCTTCGTGAATTCTATGTCGGACTTGTTCCACAAGGAGATACCGACGAAGTTCATCGAGCGCGCCTTCGAAACCATGGAGCGCGCGGACTGGCACACCTTTCAAGTTCTGACCAAACGCTCGTCCTTGATGCGCAACTTTCTACGGCACCGATATGGAGCAGCCGTCGGCCCCCGGCACATATGGTGCGGCGTATCGATCGAAGATGGCACTAAACTGTCTCGCGTGCGTCACCTTCAGGAGGCACCAGCCGGCACACGTTTCTTGTCAATCGAACCGCTGATTGGTCGTGTGGGCAAGATCGATCTGCACGGAATTGACTGGGTCATCGTTGGCGGCGAAAGCGGTCCCCGCGCGCGCTTCATGGACCCTAACTGGGTGCGTGAAATTCGCGACCAGTGCCAGGAAAGAGGGATATCTTTCTTCTTCAAACAGTGGGGCGGTCTGCGCCCCAAATCAGGAGGGCGTGTGCTTGACGGACAGAAATGGAACCAATTCCCGCTAGCGGTTCCCACCAGCCACGAAGTCGCTGCCGAATGAGCAAAAAACCGAGAGACGGCAGCGTTGGTCCTTGGGCGGCAGAAAAGCTGGAAGCGCTGAGCCGCGCACTTAACTACTATACGACGCGCCTCAAGAATCAGTCGCATTGGCAGAAAATCTACATCGACGCATTCGCTGGCCCGGGCCTGTCAGAAGTGCGCAGCAAGCCTCGCGAGGACGGCGGCCAGTCCCTTCAATTGTTTGCAGACCAGTCCACCGATCCGGAGGAACAGGAAGTCGTATTTCTCAAGGGATCGCCGCGCGTCGCTCTCGACATAGCCAACCCGTTCGACCGCTATGTCTTCATAGACAAGGACTCTGATCGCGTCGCGGAACTTGAGGGCATCCGGTCCGAGTACCGAGGCCGACGGACCATCGAGATTCGCCAAGGGAATGCCAACTCGATCCTC
The DNA here is from genome assembly GCA_963765375.1 of uncultured Alphaproteobacteria bacterium. Lineage (GTDB taxonomy): Bacteria > Pseudomonadota > Alphaproteobacteria > Rhizobiales > Beijerinckiaceae > Roseiarcus. The sequence continues at coordinate 154,424 of CAVXVZ010000005.1, forward strand.
CAGGAACAACTGAAGAGCATCTCGAAAGCAAAACACCGTGGTTACATATTTCTCGATCCGTTCGGTCTTCAGGTGCCGTGGGGGACGATCGAAGCAATCGCGAAGACGGGCGCGATCGAAGCGATCGTCAACTTCCCGCTTGGAATGGCGCTTAGGAGGATGATGCCTAACTCAGGCGACGTGCCTGTGGGATGTGGCAGATTTCGCTCGACACGTTCTTCGGATCACCCAATTGGCGCCAATATGCCTACGAAGAGGGTGTTGATCTGCTTGGGAAACGAACTTTCAAGATTGCCAATTCTGAGGACCGCCTGCTTGCCTGGTACAGGGGACGCCTCAAGGATGCGTTCGGCCATGTGTCAGAGGCGCAGTTGGTGACGAACACGCGTGGCGTGCAACTCTACCATCTGATTTGGGCCGGCCCACATGAGGCCGAACTCAAGGGAGCCGACTATATTCTAACTATGAAGACGCGGCTCCCGAAGAGCTAGAATCAAACTATGTCGAGCTCTGCTTAGCCAATTCTACGACGCGGCGCTTCGCGGTGCAGTTCGCGTTAGGCAGTCACCGCTTCAGCGCCGCGAGCACCTTGACCGAGGCGCGGCCGTTGACCTCGAGCCCGTTCTTCTGCTCGAAATCGGCGATCGCCGCCTTGCTCTTGGTTCCGATGTCGCCGTCCGGCGGGCCGCCGACGTCGTAGCCGCGCTGCGCGAGCAGCGCCTGCACCTCCTTGCGCCCCTCGCGCGGCAGCAGCGGGTCGTCGGTCGGCCAGGGGGTGACGACGCCCTGGCCGCCGGCCAGGCGCTCGGCCATCACGCAGGCGGCAAGCGCATAGGCTTCCGACGGATTGTACGAATAGACGGCGTCGAAATTGCGCGTGACCAGAAAAGCCGGGCCCTGCGTCCCCGCCGGCAGGATGAGCGCGGCGTCGCCTGGCCCAAGCGGGCGTCCGTCGATGCGGGTCAAGCCCTTCGCCGCCCAGAAGGACATGGATTGCCTGGCCTTGCGCCCCGACGGGCCGGAATAGCCGGGCGGCAGCTTCACTTCGAAGCCCCAGGGGAGTCCGGTGCGCCAGCCCGACTTGTGAAGATAGTTGGCTGTGGACGCGAGCGCGTCGGGGGCCGAATCGACGATGTCGCGCCGCCCGTCGCCCTCGAAATCGACCGCGAGCCTGAGGAAGGTCGAGGGCATGAACTGGGTCTGCCCGAACGCGCCGGCCCACGATCCGTTGAGTTTTTCGGCCGGCACGTCGCCGCGGTCGATGATCTTCAACGTCGCCGCGAGCTCGGAGCGGAAATAATTCGCCCGCCCGCCGTAGCAGGCAAGCGTCGTCAGCGACTGCACAAGCGGGCGCTTGCCCATCTCCGCGCCGAAATTCGACTCGACGCCCCAGATCGCCGCCAGCATGGTGCGGCTGACGCCATAGGTCTCCTCGGCGCGGGTAAGCGCACGACCTTCCCTCGCCATCGCCGCCTTGCCGTTGGCGACCCGTTCGTCGTCGACGAGGCTGTCGACATAGTCCCAGATCGGGGTCTTGAACTCCGGCTGCTTATTCTGGAAATCGAGCACCTTCATGTCCGGCTGGAGCCCGTTGAAGGCGGCGTCGAGCGTCCTGGCGGAAATCCCTCCGCGCGCGGCCTCCGCCCTTAGCGACGCGACGCATTCAGCGAAATCCGCCCGCGCCGGCCCCGCCGGGACGAAGGCGGCGGACGCGGCGAGGCAGGAAAGGACAAAGCGTCTCATGCTCCGATCATCGGCAATTCGCCTTTTGCCGTCGAGACGGCGCGATTGGGGTTAGAATGGCTCGCCGCAACCGGAGGCGGGACGATGCGTTGGTCGATCACCATAGGCAAGTTCGCCGGAACCGCGGTCAAGATCCATATCACCTTCATCCTCTTCCTCGCCTGGATCGCCTTCAGCGCCTGGTCGAGGGGAGGCCCCGCCGCCGCGCTCGACAGCACCGTGTTCATCGTGCTCCTGTTCGCCTGCGTCGTGCTGCACGAATTCGGCCACATTGCCGCCGCCCGCCGCTACGGCATCGGCACGCCGGAGGTGACGCTGTTGCCGATCGGCGGCGTCGCCAGCCTCCAGCGGCTGCCGAGCGACCCGAACCAGGAGCTGGTCGTCGCGCTCGCCGGGCCTGGCGTCAATCTCGTCATCGGCCTCGTGCTGATTGCGGTCGTCGGCTCGGTCCATCCCTACGAATTGACACAGATCGACAATCCGAATCTGTCGCTCATCGGGCGCCTCGCGATCGCCAACGTCTTCCTCGCCGTCTTCAATCTGATCCCCGCCTTCCCGATGGACGGCGGGCGCGTCCTGCATGCGCTGGTGGCGATGCGGGTCGGCGGCCCGCGGGCGACCGAGATCGCGGCCAGGATCGGCCAGGCTCTCGCCTTCGGCCTCGGCTTTCTCGGCCTGTTCGGCAATCCGCTGCTCGTGTTCATCGCCATCTTCGTCTACATCGCCGCGGCCGCCGAAGCGCAGATGAGCGCCGCGCATGAGGCGCTGAAGGGGGTGAGCGTCGGCGAAGCGATGGAGACGCGGTTCACGCCAGTCTCGATCGACGCCAATCTTGGCCAGGCGGTCGATGCGCTTCTGGCGACGGCGCAGCACGAGTTTCCGGTCGTCGACGCGTTCGGCAAGCCGGCCGGTCTTTTGACCCGGGAGGACATCCTGAGCGCGGTGAAGAAGCACGGCGGCGAGGAGCCGGCGAGCGCGTTCATGCGCTCGGGCGTCGACAGCGTCCGCCCGGCGACGCCGGTCGAAAGCGTATTCGAGCGCCTGCAAGGCCGGGGCGCCGCGGCGCTTTATGTGACCGACGCGGACGGGAGGATCGTCGGCCTGCTGACCCGTCAGGCGCTGGGCGAGGTGATGATGATCCGCGCCGCGCGGCCCGACTGGCGGTTCGACCGCAAGGCCTGAGGCGCGAGTTGACAGCGCGGCGTCCGCATCGAATATGGCGCGCGGCGGGGGCTTCGACCGCATGGACCATGAACAGAATCGCACCTCATTTGCTGGCGCTTGGCGCGCTCGGAACAGCGCTCGTCGCGGCTGAGCCGGCGAGCGCGGATTTGCGCATGTGCAACAACACCGGCAGCCGGGTCAGCGTCGCGCTCGCCTACACCGACGGCCAGGGCTGGGTCAGCGAAGGCTGGTGGAACCTCAAGTCGCTCGATTGCGCGACCCTGCTGCGCGGCGCGCTGGCGGCTCAATATTACTACCTCTACGCGATGGACGAGCGGGGCGGCGAATGGAAGGGCAAGGCCTTCATGTGCACCTCGGACCGCGAGTTCAAGATCGAGGGCCGGCAGGATTGCTTCGTCCGCGGCTTCGACCGCACCGGCTTCTTCGAAGTCGACACCGGCAAGGACGCCAAGAGCTGGACGGTGCAATTGACCGACCAGGCGAACCCCTAAGGCTTTTGGGGCGACCGGTCGCGGACCGGTGACTTGCATCGGCGGCGCGGTCATGCTCACAGGAGCGCGGAGCGCCGCGTCTTTAGGTCAGCGTCGCGATCGAACGGCGGCGGCGAACGCCGCAAGTCCGTGGGGAGGAACGCCATTGCAGGCCCGCCGCCGTCGCCGCGTCAAGATCATCGCCACCCTCGGTCCAGCCTCGACCGATCGCGAAACCATCGCCGCCCTTTTCGCCGCCGGCGCCGACGTTTTCCGCATCAACATGAGTCACGCCTCCCATGACGCGATGCGCGAGCGGGTGGCGACGATCCGCTCGCTCGAGGAAGAGATGAACCGCCCGATCGGCATCCTCGTCGACTTGCAAGGTCCAAAGCTGAGGCTCGGCGCCTTCGCCGGCGGCCGCGCGGACCTGAACAAGGGCGATCACTTCGCCCTCGACGGCGATCCGGCGCCCGGGGGCCCCTCGCGCGTCTATCTGCCCCATCCCGAAATCCTGAGCTCGCTCGCGCCCGGCCATCGCATTCTCATCGACGACGGCAAGGTTCTGCTGCGCGTCGTCGACGCCGCGCCCGGACGCGCGTCGACGGTTGTCGAAGTGGCGGGGCGGGTCTCGGACAAGAAGGGCGTGAGCCTTCCCGACACCACGATCCCGACCTCGGCCATGACCGACAAGGATCGCGCCGACCTCGCCGCGGCGCTCGAGGAGGACATTGATTGGATCGCGCTCTCGTTCGTGCAGCGGCCGGAGGACATCGTCGAGGTCAAGGCGATCGCCAAGGGCCGGGCGCTGGTGATGGCCAAGATCGAGAAGCCGCAGGCGGTCCAGCGCATCGATGAGATCATGGCGGTCGCCGATGCGGTGATGGTCGCGCGCGGGGACCTCGGGGTCGAGATGCCGCTCGAGCGCGTGCCGGGCATCCAGAAGACGCTGACCCGGCTCGCGCGGCGCGCCGGCAAGCCGGTGGTGGTGGCGACGCAGATGCTCGAATCGATGATCACCGCCCCGGTGCCGACCCGCGCCGAGGTCTCGGACGTCGCGACCGCGGTGTTCGAGGGCGCGGACGCCGTCATGCTCTCGGCCGAGAGCGCCTCGGGGCAATACCCGCGCGAGGCGGTGGCGACGATGAACCGGATCGCGGAGGCGGTGGAATTGGAGGGGATCTATCCCTCGATCATCGAGGCGCAACGGGCGGCGCCCGAGGCGACCGGAGCCGACGCGATCGCCGAGGCGACCCGCGACGTCGCCGAAACCTTGAATTTGCGGGTGATCTGCGCCTGGACCAGCTCCGGCTCGACCGGCCTGCGGATCGCCCGCCAGCGGCCGCGCTCGGCGATCCTGGCGCTAACCCCGATCGAGGCGGTGGCGCGGCGCCTGTCGGTCGTCTGGGGGGTGCATCCGGTCGTCACCGACGACGCGCGCGACGAGCGCGACATGGCCGAGCGCGCCTGCCGCCACGCCTATATCGAGGGCTTCGCCGGCGAGGGCGAGCGCATCATCGTCGTCGCCGGCGTGCCGTTCGGGACCCCGGGCGCGACCAACAACCTCAGGATCGCGACCGTCGGGGCGTAAGCGCGGCGCGGCGGCGCATCGTCACGCGGAACCGTCGTTGCGGGTTGCCGGACGGGAGCCAAACGCGGCGCGCCGCGCAACGGCAAAGGGTCGGCGCCGGGATGCGGCGCAGCCGACGGCCGAGCCGGGGGGCCAGTCATTCGCAAGTGATCCGGGGAACGACAACCTTATGCCGGCGCGCGATTGGGGAGAGACTGCGACCGGCACGCCTCTACGAGCCTTCAGGGGACGGCAGGATTAGGTTCACGGTGGTGCCCCGGCCGTCGCTCTTTCGCTCGATCTTGCCCCCGAGCTGTTGGGCGAAGCCGTCGACCAACCGGCCGCCGAGCCCGGAATCGCCCCGTCGGGGATCGATCCCTTGGCCGTCGTCGGCGACCGTCAGCCGAAGCTCCGCCGGCGTTCGCTTCATCGTCACCGTGACCGTGCCCTTTGTTCCGCGCGGAAAAGCATGCTTGATCGCATTCGTGACGAGCTCGTTCACAATCAACCCAACCGGAATTGCCCGATCGGTCGGGAGGAGCTCGCTCTCGATTTCGGTCTTGAGCACGACGGACGTGTCGCCTTCTTTGTGTACGGATGCGATCAGATCGCGGCACAACGCATCCAGATAGGATTTCGCCTCGACGGCCTCAACGGTGTTGGCCTGTCTCAGTTTTGAATAGAGTTGCCCGAGGGCCACGATGCGATGCGATACCCTCTCAAGCGCCGCTTTGCCCTCGCCGCTCTTATGGCTCCGCGCCTCGATCATGACCATCGAGGAGATAATCTGCAGGCTGTTACTGACCCTGTGTGTCAGCTCTTGCAGCAGCATGCCGATACGCTCGTGCGCGACCGCATGCTCACGCTCGAGTTTTGCTCGCTCAGTGATATCTTCGATCGCAAGGAGGATCTGTTCTCTCTTGCTGCCAGGGTGGTAAACCATGCGCGCGTTGAGCACCATTGTGCGGAGGCCGATCGACGGGAAAAAATGCTCGACTTCGTAAGCCTCGATGGTGTTTCGGATTGAAATGATGGTCCCGAGCGCGGCGCGGAGTTCCGGAATGTCCCACTGACCGTTGCCGATCTCATGGAGCTTCCGCCCGACTGTCTTCTCTGGGGCCACAGCGAATGTGTCGTAGAAGGAGCGGTTCGCAAAGCGGATGGTCAGATCGGTGTCAAGAACGAGGATCGCTTCGCGGATCGTCTCTACCAGATCCAGTGGGTTGACGTCGTTCATCGCGGCGGCTCGCGCATGCCTTCCGCTGACCGGCCCATGGTCGACAGCGGAATGCGAATAGGGCGAGGGCTGCGTCGCCCTCCAGAGCGTTTGGATTGCTAGCTCGTAAAGGGGGGACTGTCGGTAATATACATTACCGGGCCAAGCGAGTTGCCTTTACGTGAATGTTTTGGGAAGGTGAAAAGCGACGCGCCCCCGGACCAACTGATAACATTCACAAGACGCCGCCATCAGGCCCTGCCGATCGAGTATCGTGATCTGCCGGCGGCCGCGCGCAATCAATCCCTCTTGCTCCAACTCGTGAGCAGCATTCGTGATGGTCGGCCTCTGGACCCCCAGCATCTCGGCGAGCAGGCTCTGAGTGATCTCCAGCGCGTCATCGTCGCCGCGGTCGCGCATCATGAGCAGCCAACGCGCTAGCCGCTCCTTGAGGCTGTGCGCGCCGTTGCACGCCACCGACACAAGGACCTGCTCCAGAAACGCTTGCGCGTAAGCGTGCATGAGATTTCTGAATGACGGCATCGACCCCATGGCCCGGGTGAAGGCCGCGCGCGACATCTTTGCTGCGCTCCCCGGAATCTGGACAAGAAGCCGGACCGAGGAAATCTTGGCGCCGAGGACGGCTTGGATAGCCGTGCAACCCTCCCGACCGATGGTCGCCATCTCGATCACGCTGCCGTCCGCATAGACCGCCACCACCGAGACGACGCCAATGTCGGGAAAAAATATATGGTCGAGCGAACTATCAGCGTCAATGAGAACCTGCTCCCGTCGGCAGCGAATTCTGTTCCAGCTCCGGCATGAGCTGCTTGAGATTGGAGGATGGCAGGGCGAGCAAAAGCCGGTTGCGAGGCCAATTTGGTGGAGCATTCATACTCTCTAAATGGCTCTGAGTTCATTTCGTTCCGGTTTCAAGCGCCCTGACAACCGTGCACGCCTCAGGTCGGCACCGTCTCAGCGCGCCCGCGCGTCGCTCAGCATCGAGGATGACTTCAACGATTCGGTCGGGCGCGACGTGCGAGACGAACGGCCGACGGCGGCGCGCCGTTCGGGACCCCGAGCGCAACCAACACCCTGCGGATCGCGACCCGTGGGGGCTTGAGCGCCGAGCGGCGCCTATCTTGCCGCGGCCGGGCTGTCCCGGAACCACACCCCCGACCAGATCGCGATCCCGACGATCGCGCCGTAGATCGCGAGCGCCGCGCCCAGCATGGCGAAGACCAGGGTCAACGACCCGGTCGCTTTCAGCGCGAGCCAGCCGCCGCCGACCGCGACCACCAGCCGCGCGAAGCCCGCCAGGAGCGGCCACAGGAGCTTGCCCGCGCCCTGCGAGGCGAAATAGAGCGCGAGCCCCAGGCCGAAGAACCCATACATCGGGCCGACGAAGCGCAGATAGTCCTTGCCCGTCGACACCATCGTCGGATCGTCGCCGAAGAGATTGAGCCACGCGGACGGCCAGATCGCCGCGGCGAGCCCGATCGCCTCGGTCGCGGCGAACGCGAGCGCCCCGCCGACCATGGCGATGCGCAACGCGCGCCGGTTCTGCCCCGCGCCGATATTGGCGCCGACCATCGCGACCAGGGGCGCGCCAATTCCGAACACCAGCGGGATAAGCAGATATTCGAGCCGCGATCCGGTGCCGTAGCCGGCGACCGCCTCAGGGCCCGCCGCTGCGCCGACGAGGCCGGTGGTCAGCGCCACGGTGAGCGTCGTCTGCAGCGTGCTGAGCGTGCCGACGCCGCCGACACGAAGGATGTCGGCGAAGAACGCCGGCCTGAGGCGGGCTCTGCTGAAACGCACGATCGCGCTGCCGCTCAGGATATACCAGGCGAAAATCGCCGCCATCAGGGCCGTCGTCATGACGACGGCGACGCCCCCGCCAGCGATGCCCATCGCCGGAATCGGGCCGAAGCCGAAAATGAACAACGGCGAGAGCGGGATCAGCAGGCCGACGCCGACGCAGATCACCATCGAGGGGAACAGCATGTTGCCTGTCCCGCGGACGACGCTGGCGAGCCCGTTCATCAGCCAGACCAGGATGTTGCCGGCGAACACGACGTTCGAATAGGCCATCGCCGCCTCGAGCGAGCCGCCGCGCCCGCCCATCGCGGCGTAAAGCTGCCGTCCGAAGGCGAGGAACAGCGCCGAGGTCAGGAGCCCGAGCCCGAGGTTGATGACGAGCGCGTGGGCGACGAGCGCGTCGGCGTCCGCCCGCCGCCCGGCCCCGAGCGCGCGGGCGACCGCCGACGAAATGCCGCCGCCAACCGCGCCCGCCGACAGCATCCCCATCATCATGAAGCCGGGAAAGACGAGCGCCATTCCGGTCAGCGCGTCGGTTCCGAGATGCGAGACCCACCAGGTCTCGATCAGGCCGGTCGACGCTTGCGCCAGCATCACCAGCACGTTCGGCCAGGCGAGCATGAGCAGGGTTGGCGCGATCGGGCCGGTCAGCAGCATAAGCGTGCGCGCGTTCATCGGCGCCGGCGCAGGGGTCTCGGCCTCCAGGCGAGCCACATTCAGGACGGACGCGTTCATAAGCCTGCCTTTCCGCCGGAAATCAGTTCAGACCGCGCCCTTGGGCGAGCCTGGCGGCGCGCGCCGCCATTCGCGCCTTGGTCGCGTCGTTCGCCGCCGGACCAGCGACGAGATCGAACTCGGGAGAGACGAGCGGCCGGCCGGTCAGGCGATCGATCAGGACGGGGTCGGCCGGCGCGCCCGAGCCGGAATCGACGATCGTCACGCTCGCCCCTTCCGGAGCGAAGTGGCGATTGCCGAAGGCAAGAAGGGCGATGAGGACCGGGCGGAAATCGCGTCCGCGCTCGGCGAGGACGTATTCGTGCCGGGGCGGGCGCTCGCTATAGCGCCGCCGGGTCAGAAATCCCGCATCCACGAGCGCGTTCAGCCGCCGGGTCAGCATGTTGGGGGCGATCGCGAGGCTCCTCTGGAATTCCTCGAACCGGGTCATCCCGCCGAGCGCGTCGCGCAGGATCAGGATGCTCCACCACTCCCCGACCCGATCGAGGCTGCGGGCGATCGGGCAATCCATGGCGTCGAAGCGGGTTCGTTGCATGGCGGCCTTATACCGGAGTACCTATCATTATGCAAGTGACTGCGCGATCGATATTGTCATACCCGCGAAAGCGGGTATCCAGACCTACCGTCGCGCTGGATTCCCGCGTTCGCGGGAATGACAGTCGGCTCCGCGGCGTCAACGCCGCTCGCCTCGGCCGCGCGCATCCGGTAGGATCGGGGCCAAAGCGACGGAGCGTCGAGGCGATGGCCAACGCGACCGGCGAAGCGATCGAGGAGCGTTTCTTCGCCTCCGGCCCGGATGCGGAGGCGTTCATCGTCGATACGCTGGACGAATTGGGCAAATTCGCTGCAAAAGCGGGCCGCCTCGACTGACGCGTAACAAGGGGGAACTGCCGAAATGGCAGAGCCTGGCTCAACGCCTTCCGTCCTGATCGTCGGAAGCGGTCCCGCGGGACTTTTTGCGGCCTGCGAACTGGCGCGCCACGGCGTCAAGCCGCGGATCGTCGAACAGAGGTCCGCGCCGCATCACGAAACCCGCGGGACGGCGCTCCAGCCGGCCGTGCTCGACATCGTCGAACGGGCGGGCATGATCGAGCCGTTCCTCAGCGCCGGCGTGCATATCAGGCACAGCGAGCTCATGGGTCCGGGCATGCGGCGGATCATGAACGCGGATTTCGGCGGAGTCGGCTGCCGCCATGAATTCCAGTGCAGCCAGCCGCAATGGCGAACCGAGCAAATCCTGCGCGATCATCTGGCGGCGCGCGGCGTCAAGGTCGAATATGGCGCCGAGGTCAGCGCGATCGAGCTCGGCCCGGAGACGCTCCGGGTCACGCTCGCCGCCGGCGGTCGAACGGAGGTCGTCGAGCCTCGCTACCTTCTGGGCGCCGGCGGCGCGCACGACATCACTCGCCATTCCATGAACGAGCATCTCGTCGGGGAGACGTATGGGGGGAGATACGTCGTCGCCGACGTCAAGATCGGCCTCGCCATCCCGCCGGAGACCGCCCGCATCGTGGTCGGTCCGAGGGGATTTGTGCTGTTCGCGCCGCTGCCGGACGGTCGCTGGCTCATTTTCGTCAGCCGCGACCAGAACGATTCGCGCGACGATCCGCCGACCGCGGCCGAGCTCGGCGCGCTGGTCAACGCGCTGGTCAACGCCGACGTCGGCTTGAGCGACCTCAGCTGGGTCTCCTCTTTCAAGATGCATCGGCGCGAAGCCGAGAGCCTCGGCGACGGCCGGCGGTTCCTGCTCGGCGACTCCGGGCACATGTCGAGCCCGCTTGGCGGGGAGGGGATCAACGCCGCGTTCATGGACGCGGCCGACATCGCCTGGAAGCTCGCCCTCGTCGGGCGCGGCGCGGCAAAGCCGTCGCTGCTCGCGAGCTACGCGATCGAACGGGGCATGGCGGACGCTCATGCGCTCGAAGTGTCGAATGATATTCACGGTCATATCACGGCGCTGGTCGCCGCCTACCGCGATGGCGGCGCGGCGCCCAAGCTTCCGCCGTCGACCGCGGATCAAATCGTTTCGGCGGCGCGCCGACGATCGATGCTCGACGTTTCCTATGCCGGAAGCCCGCTCGTCGGGCAGGCTGGAGCGACCGCCGCCGCGCCCGAGCCAGGCGCCCGCTTTCCCGACGTCCAGCGGCTCAAGGGCGAGCGCCATCACCTCATCGTGTTCGGCGAGGCGCCGGGTTTGAACGAGATCAGCGCCCGCTGGAATGGGCTCGTCGCGATCATCGACGGCTCAGCCGAAGGTTTCGACGCGTCGAGGGCCGGCGCGCCCGGCGGCGGCGCCGTCCTCGTTCGGCCGGACGGGTTCATCGGCTTCCGCGCCGCCCCCGCTGACGCGGCGACCATGGCCGCGCTCGACCCCCATCTCGCGAGCTATCTCATTCCCGCAGGGGCATGAAAACGCGAATCAGCCTCGCGCTCGCCGCGGTCTTGTTCCTCGTCCAGCCGGCGCTTGCGTTCGAGCGGCCCGCCCCGCCGCAAATCCTGTTCGGCGACCTTTACGCCGACGTCGAGCTCAACCGCATCTTTCCCGACAGCAAGGAATTCGCCGATGCGACGCCGAGATCGCCGCCGGATGACATCCTGGCGCTCTACCGCGCCGAGAAGCCGCTTGCGCCGGAAGCGCTCGAGCGCTTCGTCATCGCGCATTTCGACTTGCCGGCGGGGCCCGCGGCGTCGGTCATCGCGTCCGAGCCCAAACCAATTCGTCAACACATCGATGAGCTCTGGCCAATCCTGACTCGCGATACCCCGACGGCCCCGCCCTATTCGTCGCTTTTGCCGCTGCCGCGGCCCTATGCCGTACCGGGCGGCCGGTTCCGCGAGCTTTATTACTGGGACTCGTATTTCACGATGCTGGGCCTCGCCGAAAGCGGCCGGGCGGACCTGCTCGCGGACATGGTCGAGAATTTCGCCGCGCTCATCGACGCCTACGGCCGCATTCCGAACGGGACCCGGTCCTATTACCTCACCCGCTCGCAGCCGCCGTTCTTCTTCGCCATGGTCGGGCTGCTCGCTCCGGACGATCCGGCGGCGGCCTATGTTCGCTATCTGCCGCAACTCAAGACGGAATACGGGTTCTGGATGGAGGGCGCGGAGGGCTTGGCTGGGGGAACGGCGCATCGCCGCGTCGTGAAGCTCGCCGACGGCTCGATCGTCAACCGCTATTGGGACGACAGCGACGCGCCGCGCGACGAATCCTATGCCGAGGACGTCGCTCTGGCGCGCTCGACTCCGCGGCCGGCGCAAACAACTTGGCGCGAGCTTCGCGCCGCCGCCGAGAGCGGATGGGACTTCAGCTCGCGCTGGTTCGCCGACGGCCGGACCCTCGGCTCGATCGACACGACCGAGATCATTCCGGTCGACCTCAATGCGCTCCTGTTCGGGCTCGAGAACGCGATCCGCGTTGGCTGCGAGCGGTCGGGCGATCACCAATGCGCCGCCGATTTCGCCCGCCGCGCCTCGGCCCGCCGCGCCGCGATCGACCGTTACCTCTGGGACCCGTCGCGAGGCGTCTATCTCGATTATCGCTGGACCCTGAAAGAGCCGATCGAGCGCGTCAGCGCCGCGACGCTCTATCCGCTGTTCACCCATCTCGCCAGCGACGCGCAGGCGGCGTCGGTCGCGGCGGCGGCCGCGAGCCGCCTGCTTGAGCCCGGCGGGATCGTGGCGACGCCCGTCGAGACCGGCCAGCAATGGGACGCGCCCAACGGCTGGGCGCCGCTGCAATGGATCGCCGTTCAGGGGCTCAGGAGCTTCGGCCTTGACCGGCTCGCCGAGACGATCGCCTGCCGCTTCATGGTCAATGTGGAGCGCGTCTATCGTGAGACCGGCAAGCTGGTCGAGAAATACGACGTTATCGCAAGCGACCGGCCCGGCGGCGGCGGCGAATATCCGACCCAGGACGGCTTCGGCTGGACCAACGGCGTGATGCTCAAGCTGATGGCGCTCTATCCCGCCGACGCCGACCTCCCAAGCCTCGACCGCTGCCCTGCAGCGAGCGGCTGAAAGCCGGGAGGGGGCGAGGCGCACGGCCTTGCCGCCGCCTCGCCGGCGCCCTAGGCATGCGCCGACAACCAAACGGGGGAGCGTGGCGATGAGCGAAGGCGGCATGAAAAAGGTCCGCCTGGGCCGCAGCGACCTCATGGTCACGGCCGTCGGCTTCGGCGCCTCGGGGCTGGGCGACATGCCCGACACTTACGGCTATGGCGTCGACGCGGAGCGGGCCAAGGCGACGGTGCTCGCGATCTTCGGCGGCCCGGCCAATCTCATCGATGCGTCGCGGCTCTATGGGATGGGCCGGAGCGAGGAGCGGATCGGCGCCGTCATCCGCGAGCGCGGCGGCCTGCCGCCGGGCTTCGTCCTCTCGACCAAGCTCGACCGCGACCTCAACGACAATCGCTTCGACGCCGCCCAGGCCCGCCGCTCCTTCGAGCAGAGCCTAAAGGCGCTCGGGCTCGAGCGCGTCGATCTCCTGCACCTGCACGATCCCGAGCATGCCCGCTCTTTCAAGGAGGCGACCGCGCGCGACGGCGCGCTCGGCGAGCTTTTCCGCATCAAGGAGGAGGGGCTGGCGAAGGCGGTCGGCCTCGCCGCCGGGATCGTGACCCAGATGATGCCGCTCCTCACCGACTGGGACTTCGACGCGCTCATCACCCACAACCGCTTCACCCTCGCCAACCGCAACGCCGACGCGATGCTCAATCTTGCAAGAGCCCGGGGGATCGCCGTCCTCAACGCCGCTCCTTACGCCAGCGGCGTGCTCGCCAAGGGTTCGAGCGAATACCCCCGCTATGTCTATCAGGAGGCGTCCGACGCCGTGCTCGATCCGATCCGCCGGATCGAGGCGGTCTGCGCCCGCCATGGCGTCCCGCCCGGCGCGGCGGCGCTGCAGTTCTCGATCCGCGACCCGCGCATTGCCTCGACCATCTGCGGCGTGAGCCGCCCCGAGCGCGTCCAGCAGACGCTCGATTGGGCGAATTTCCCGATTCCCGAGGCCGCCTGGGCGGAACTCATGGCGCTGCCTTACGCAAGCGACGATCCGGAGGCGACGCGGGATTATAAGCCGGGTTAGGGTCAGAACGCGATCAGTGTGTGCAGTCTCGAGCCCTTGCGGCCCTCCAGGATCAAACGGCTACGGACGCAGCCGCCGTTTAGAAACGTTCTGAATGTGCAACCATAACCTGGGGACTCTTCTTTGAGCTTGCAGGGAGTGCACCTCGTGCACTATATACTGGACTGGCATCGATAGCGATGTGCCGCGGTTCGTTACACTCGGCAAAATCGGAATTTGCCTTTATCCGGACGAACATGCGCCCCCTCATTTTCACATCCGCACTCCAGATGGAGAGGCTCAGGTTCGAATTGATTCGCTGGAGGTTATGCGAGGAGACATCAATCGGGCCGATCTTGAGGCCGCCATAGGCTGGGCTCGACAACCGGCAAATCGTGAAGCGCTGATGATCGAATGGATGCGTCTAACCCGCATTTCTCATAGGCCGGGTCGACGGCTGACGTCCTGAGGATAATCAAGTCTCGTCTGTGTGATGGACGAACGTCGCCGTGTCGCCGTTTGCGCGGATCGGGTCGGGTCGGATTGTTTCGGTTCTCCTGTGGTCCTTGGGGTGGATTGCCGCGATTTGTCGGCGTCGCAGCGACGCCTCAGGCGAGGCGGGCGGCGGCGAGGCGCCATTCGTCGGCGTAGGGACAGGCCGTGGCGAGGGCGAATCTGATGCGCCGCGCGCTGATGCGGACGAGGCCGGCGAGCTTGAGGAGCTTGAGCCGGATCGTGCCGCAAGTGGCCTGCGCGAACTGCGTGTGCGCGAGGCCGATGCGCCTGACCGCGCACAGGAGAACATAGGCGAACGAGGCGAGCCAGAGCCTGAGTTGGTTGGCGCGCATGGTCGCTGTCGAGGTCCGATCGGCGAACAGGTCGCCTTGGCATTCCTTGATCCGGTTTTCCATCTCGCCGCGGGCGCAGTAGACTTTCTCGTAGAGAAAGCGGCCGTTCGTTCCGGCCTTGCGCAGCGAGGTGACGATGAAACGCGGGTTGGCCTCGCCCTCGGTCCATTCCGCCTTGCCGATTACCCGACGCCGGCGCGACCAACTGTCGAGGGTCGCGTAGCGAAAGTCCTTGAAGCGGCGGGCGGGCTTGCCGGTCGAGGACGCCTCCGCCTCGGCCTGCAGCAGTTCGACGTAGATTTCATCGACGAGCCGCGCGTTGCGGGCGAGGCCGAAAACGAAGTCGACCCGGTTCTGTTCGCACCAGGCCATCAGCGCCTCGCGGGCGAAACCGGAATCGGCACGCAAGAGAATGCGCGTCCCGGGCCAGCGCGCTCGGATCTGGCCGACGATCCGCGCGATCTCCTCCTTCGCTCCGGCGCTGCCGTCGATGTTCGACGGCCTCAGCTTGGCCGCCAGAAGATGCCGGCCGCAGAACACATAGAGCGGCAGATAGCAGTAGCAATCGTAATAGCCGTGAAAGAACCGGCCTTCCTGATGGCCGTGCAGAGGGTCGTCGGTCGCGTCGAGGTCGAGAATGATCTCTTTGGGCGCCTTTGCGTGCGCCTCGAGGAAGAGGTCGACGAACAGGGCTTCGATCGCCGCCGGATCGTGGCTGATCTTGTGGTAGCGCGTGGCGATTTCGCGCGACAGTTCGAGCCGGTTGAGCGTCGATTTGCCAGCCACGGGCGCGCAGTCGCCGCGCCAAGCCTCGAGCTTGCCGGCCAGCACCGCCATCAGCGGGTCGTGGCGAAGCTCATCGTGATCGTTCAGGTCTTCGTAGCCGAGCGCGATGCCGAACACGCGCTGCCCGACGAGCGTAGCGACCGAGTGCTCGACGAACCTCGGGTCTCGCGCGTCGCGGAAACATCCCGCGAGCCGTCCAACCAGCCCCAGACCCCGATCGGCGGCGCCCAGCAGCAGCCCGCCCGCGTCGGACGTCAGCGCCCCGCCATCGAACTCGGCCACCACAGGCCGTCCTTCGACCCGTCCAAAAACACT
Organism: uncultured Alphaproteobacteria bacterium; assembly: GCA_963765375.1. Taxonomy (GTDB): domain Bacteria; phylum Pseudomonadota; class Alphaproteobacteria; order Rhizobiales; family Beijerinckiaceae; genus Roseiarcus. Next base: position 170,178 of record CAVXVZ010000005.1, read on the forward strand.
TGGTTCTGCGCTACACTCCGTCTGCATCGGGCGGCCTCTCCAAATCGGCGCAAGTCGTTATCGCAAAACAACTTTTGCCTGATTCGGCAGCCCGATGCGCTATAAAATGTGAGAAATGCGGGCTAAATGAGCGAGACTGAACGGATCAGAGTAGGCGAGCCGATGCCTTCAATAGAGAACGTTGCTGCCTACGACTCTACGCACGTTCGAGTCACTTGGAGCCGCGGCTCTCGCAAAGGGTCAACAACAAATGTTGACATTGCGCCATTGATCTATTCCAAGAAAGTATTTGCGCCTCTCAGAAATGATCCTGCACTTTTACGGACCGTTCATACTGTCGAGGGCGGAGCCGCAATCGCATGGGGAGACAACGACGAGATAGACATGGCCGCCACATCAGTTGAGCGCTTGGCCGACAAATCGATGACGCCAACTGATTTTTCCGCATTCCTCCAACGGCACTCGCTCTCTCTAGACGCGGCCGCCGCGCAGCTGGGAATTAGTCGGCGATTGGTGGCATATTATGCAAAGGAAAGGGAGATTCCTCGATATATTGCGCTTGCATGCGCTTACCTCGATGAGCTGCCTCCAACGCTTCTCAGTGAGGTTCAGACCTCCATCGTGCGCGTCGCCAGCGCGCAAGAGGCCGTCGTCGTATCGGGCAATCCTGCCGTTCCACCGAAGAAGTCAATCACGAGCGACTACATCATCTGCTTAGAGGATGGCCGAAAATTCAAGTCTTTGAAGCGGCATTTGAGAACCCAGTATAACTTATCGCCCGAGGAGTATAGAGAGAAGTGGGCCCTGCCGGCGGATTATCCAATGGTAGCGCCCGCCTACGCGAAGGCGCGTTCGGCCTTGGCGAAGCGAATGAGGCTCAGTCAGCGGCGTCGCCACTCCAAATAGAATAGAAAAACGAGAGGTCGCGCCGCCGCGCGCTCCTTTTCCGCTCAGAGCGAGCCGCACGATCCCGTGCAGGCGACGGTGATCGTGGCCTCGAGCGTCTTGCCGCCGCTTTGGAAGCGCGGCCCATCATAGGTGCAGGTGATCACGCCGGCTGGGAGCGTGCTGTCGCTGCCGGGGCCGCCGACCAGGGTGAAAGTCGCCGAGTTGAAAGCGCCCGTCCCCATCTTGCTCTTCACTTGATTGACCGAGGCCGGGGCTACGACGGGCTGTCCATTTGCAACGTTGATGATCGCGGAATCGCCGGTGTAGCCGGGCCCCGGCGGGCTGAATGCCGCCGTCGGGAAGCTGCTTCCCTTCAAAGTCGCGAGACACGGGGGCAGGACGCAATTGAATTGGGTCCGGTTCAAGGCGTTCACCGTGCAGGTCGTGTTGGCGGGCGCCGCCTGCCAGACCGAGACGGCGGGCGGCGTAGCCTCGTCATAGGCGCAACCCCGGTCCGGAAAGACGATCCCATGCAAGGACTGCCGCCAGATCAGGGCGCCGCGTCCATCGAAATTCACGACCTTTGAGTTGCCGGGGGATCCGAATTTCCAGATCCCGCTACCGCCGCTCACCGCCGCATTGGCCGATCTGGGCGGGCAACCGAAGGGATGGAACGAGAGAAAAGATTCGAAGCTGATCGGCGCGAACTGACAAACGAGGTCGTTGCCCACGATCGCGGTCGCATAAGACGAGCCTATGGCCGAGCTTGGCGCCAGGTTCGGGTTGAGTTTCAGCGTGGTCGGGCAAGTCACGGTCGTACCGGCCTCGGCGCGCCCGGCCGACAACAAAATCAGCACGCAGAGGCACAAGATCGCCCTGAGCATCGTCGGACATTCCCGGATAAGCGCCAGCCCCGCAAGCAACCTGCGCGATTTCCTCAGGTCGGACAAGCGCGATCCTCGGGTGCGTTGCCGGCGCGAGAGCGGGACGCCTTGCGCGCGGACCGCAGTTTCGCTGTACTGACCCCGTGATCGCGGACTCAAAAGGCCCCGGTTGGGCGGGGCGGGTTCGCCCGGCCGATGACTCTGACCAGGATCCGTCATGCTCGAAACCACCGTCGCCGGCAGCTTGCCCAAGCCCCTCTGGCTCGCCGAGCCGGAGAAGCTCTGGCCCGCCTGGCGGCTCGAGGGCGCGGCGCTTGCGGCGGGCAAGATCGACGCGACCATCCTCGCGGTCAAGCTGCAGGAGGACGCCGGCATCGACATCGTCAGCGACGGCGAGCAGGCGCGCATCCATTTCGTCCACGGCTTTCTCGCCAATCTCGACGGCATCGATTTTGCTCGAAGGCAGACGATCGGCATCCGCGCCGACCGCTACAAGGCCGAGGTCCCGACCGTGACCGGCCCGATCCGCCGCAAGGGCTCAGTCCACCGCGCCGAAGCGAGCGCGGCGCGCGCCCACACCAGGCGCAAGCTCAAGTTCACCCTGCCCGGTCCGATGACCATCGTCGACACCATCGCCGACGAGCACTATCGCGACCGGCCCTCGCTCGCCCACGCCTTCGCGGCGGCGCTGAACGAGGAGGCGGGCGAGCTCGCCGCGCTCGGCGTCGATGTGGTCCAGTTCGACGAGCCGGCCTTCAACGTCTACATGCGCGAGGTCAGGGACTGGGGCGTCGCGGCGCTCGAGCGCGCGGCGCAAGGCCTCGAATGCACGACCGCCGTCCACATCTGCTACGGCTACGGGATCAAGGCCAACACGGACTGGAAAGCGACGCTTGGCGAGCACTGGGGCCAGTATGAGGAAACCTTCCCGGCGCTGGCCAGGAGCCGGATCGACCAGGTGTCGCTCGAATGCCGCAATTCGCGCGTTCCGATCGAGCTGATCGGACTCCTCAAGGGCAAGGACGTGCTGGTCGGCTGCATCGACGTGGCGTCGAATATCGTCGAGACGCCGGAGGAGGTCGCCCAGACCATCCGCGCCGCCCTCCCGTATGTCCCCGCCGACCGTCTCTACCCCTGCACCAACTGCGGCATGGCCCCGATGGCGACGGAGATCGCCTACGCCAAGCTCGCCGCGCTGGCGGCGGGGGCGGAGCTGGCGCGGAAGGGCATGTGAGGCCCGCGAAAGGGCTGGCTGATCAGGGCGCGAACAAAAATCGACAATAGTTTGCGAAAGTCAGAAATCTGTGGCATCCTGCCTGCTTCGTCGGATCCGGAATCGCCGTTCGCGCGAGGAAGCGGGGCCGCGTGCTGTTTGACTTCGGTTGTTTGGGACTCGCCAATGCCCAATTTGGAAATCCGGGCTTCTGAGGGGTAAGCGGCCCAGGGAAAAAAAGTATTTGAATCCGTCGCAATCCTTTGAAAAGTCCGGATTCCGAAAAACAAAAGAAAGCAAAAAACGGCGTTTTCGTTTTCGCGGGCTTTCGCCCATTTTGCGTACTCGAACAACCTCACGTCAGGCTCACGATGTTTAGAGCGCAAATCCCCCATCAACCATGTGGATATGCCCGGTCGTGAACGCGCTCTCGTCGGAGGCGAGGTAGACCGCGAGCGCCGCCACCTCTTCCGGCTTGCCGAGCCGGCCCATCGGCTGGCGGTCGACGAACTCCTGACGGACCTTCTCGACCGCCTCGCCCCTCGCGCGGCTCTGCGTTTCGATCCGCCCGTCCAGCGACGGGCTCTCGATCGTGCCCGGGCAGATGGCGTTGCAGCGCACGCCCTTGCGGATGAAGTCGGCCGCGACCGCCTTGGTGAGGCCGATCACCGCCGCCTTCGAGGCGCCGTAGACGTAGCGGTTGGGGATGCCGCGCACCGAGGATGCGCCCGAAGCAATATTGACGATCGAGCCTTTGCCCTTCTCCAGCATGCCGGGAAGGAAGGCGCGGATCGTGCGGTGCATCGATTTGACGTTGAGGTCGAACGAGAAGTCCCAGTCGGCGTCCGAGCAGTCAAGGACTGTCCCGTGATGGACGAAGCCGGCGCAGTTGAAGAGGACGTCGACCGCGCCGATCTCGCGCGCCAGCGCCTGGACCGCCTCGCTCGAGCGCACGTCGAGCTTGCGCTTGTCGGCGTCGAGGCCGGCGAGGCCGTCGACGTCGATGTCGGTCGCGATCACCCGCGCGCCCTCGCGCGCGAACGCTTGCGCCGTCGCGCGACCAATGCCCGCCGCCGCCGCCGTCAGCACCGCCGTCTTCCCCGCCAATCGTCCCGCCATGCGAACGCTCCTCCCCGCCCGTGATCCCGCGCTCACTCCAGCGCCGCCCAAGCTTCTAGGCGACGTCCCGCCGTCTTCCTAGCCAGGCGCCGATTTCGCCGCGCGGCGCGGATATTGCCAAGACAGGGCAAACCGGCATAGAGAGCAAGGCCGTTCGAGACGCGCCCCGGCGCGATCAATTTTCGACCGGGCCGCAATAGCTCAGCTGGTAGAGCACGTCATTCGTAATGATGGGGTCGGGAGTTCGAAATCTCTCTTGCGGCACCAACGATTTCAGATGCTTATGCAATACTGCGAACTCAAAACGAGCTTCCCTTTTGCTTTGATGTGACCAGTCAGTGACCAAATAATTGGGACAAATTGGGCACCCCCCGGCCTCGCGCGAGCCGATTCGGAACCTGCACACTCCAACTTCATCGTGCCAGATCAGGTTAATCAGGTCTTCCGCTCAAATCATCACCCAGCCATTGTCACTTGGCCGAGCGAATCTTACCGTCTCTAGCGGGTTGTGTCTCGGACGCGGTCCAGGATCGCCGTCGCCGCAGTCGCCCGGGCCGCGGTCGGCGCTTCGGCATCTGCGACACCGTCGAGGGCGTCTTGGGTGCGCTTATGTGCGGCCTTCGGTCGGCGACAGATGCGGCGAGGGAATTCCGAAAACCTTTAGGGACCCGCGTACTGAGTTCTCGATGTCCAAGGCCTTGGTCAAAAGCTGCTGACGGTTGACCAACAGCATACGGGTCCGCTGCGCTTCCTCGCTCTTAACATGGACTTGCCGAAACCAACCGAGGCGAACGAGTTGCGCGACGCCGCGCGCGTCATTGCGGTCGGTCTTGTTCCGCATGGCGCTCAGCCCGGCCTTGACGTGACGGCATTCAAGGCAGATCGCGCCGTACCCCGCTGCACGCAGCTCACCATAAAGCCAGGACGAGGTTGGCCCCGCTTCGAGCCCTATGCGCTTGAATGGCGAACCGAAGCTTTTCAGCAGATTAACAATGGCTGCCGGCTCGGCTGCGATCTTCTTTTCGAGCAGGATGTCACCTGCGGCATTCACGATGCACACGTTCACGGTTTCCAGGGACACGTCGAGGCCTGCGAAGTACTCCATTTTCCTCTCCTTGGGCTGCCATACAAAAGTGTCGGGATAGCCGTCTTGGCTCGACCGCCCGCCTACTCCCTCTCTGCGCCGGGCGCGCGGCGATTACCCTTCATGAAAAGGGAGTTGAGCCGCCTCGCGGGCAGTTTTTCGCGCTCCAAAGTTCGAGAGACTCACCCCGACGAGTCGGATGCCTCGCGGATGCGGCGCGACAATCTGGATGAGAATCGCGCGACAATCAGGATGAGAATACGCCGCCGCGGGGATAGCGAAGGAAGGGCGTAGCCCGACCGTAGATATCCCCGCGGCGGCGGCGAGCGCCCAAGTGGCCTCGTCTGGCGGTCACGGCGGCTGGGTTAGGGATCGGCCTTCTCTTGTCGAGAGGACCGACTTCTTGCCCGGCCGACACGTCACCGATCGTCAGATGAGGCTATTCATGAACTTGCGTCGCAACCATTCGCCGGCGATTGCCGGCGCGAAAGCCGGATTCAGCACGGCCGCCGCCTACCGTATTGAAAAGGATCCTCGGCTTCCCAGCCAAAAGAAGGCGCGTCGAGAACGACGTCGAGCCGATCCCTTCGCCGATGTCTGGGACAATGAAGTCGTCCCGATGTTGAAGGCCGCGCCCGGACTGAGACCGATTGCCGTCTTCGGAGAACTCTGCCGTCGGCATCCAGACCTGGGCGACGGAACGCGGCGGACCCTCGAGCGCCGCATCCGGGCTTGGCGGGCGGTGAACGGTCCGGATCGGGAGGTCATCTTTCGCCAGGAGCATCCTCCGGGCCGGATGGGACTGTCGGACTTCACGGAAGTGGCCGATCTCGGCGTCACCATTGCCGGCGAGCTTCTCGACTGCCGACTTTATCACTTCCGCTTGCCCTTTTCCGGCTTCGAGCACGCCCATGTCGTGCTCGGCGGTGAAAGTTTCGTCGCGCTGGCGGAAGGGCTACAGAACGCCCTCTGGGCGCTGGGCGGCGTTCCCGAGCAACATCGCAGCGACAGTCTCTCGGCGGCCTTCCGTAATCTGGGCGCCGACGCCAAGGAGGATTTGACGAAGCGCTACGAAGCGTTCTGCGCCCATTACGGCATGACGCCGACCCGCAACAATCCAGGCGTCAGCCACGAGAACGGCTCGATCGAGAGCGCCCACGGCCATCTCAAGAGAGCGCTCGCCGACGCCCTGTTGCTGCGCGCCTCGCGAGATTTTGACGATCTCACCGCATGGCGGGGCTTCGTCGACGACATCGTTGGCCGCGGCAACCTCCGCAACGCCAAGCGCATCGATCAAGAGCGAATGGCGTTGAACAAGCTGCCGGTCCGCAAGACCGCTGACTACGAGGAGGTCAACGTCGACGTCACCAGCTCCAGCGCCTTCACGCTGCGCAAGGTGTTCTACTCGGTTCCCTCGCGACTGATCGGCCATCGGCTGCGGGTGCGCCTTTATGACGATCGGCTCGAATGTTTCCAGGGCTCGACGCCCATCGTCGTCTTGCGACGCGGTCGGCCCCGGCCGAACGGCAAACATGGTCATGTCGTCGACTACCGTCACGTCATCCATTCCCTGCGCCGCAAGCCCATGGCGCTGCTCAATCTGGTCTATCGCGATCAACTCTTCCCCCGCCGAGCCTTCGCCCTGGCGTTCGACGCCTTGCTCGCCGGTCTCGGTGAGAGACCAGCTTGCCGCGCCATGGTCGGGATTCTCGCGCTCGCGTTCGAGCGCTCCTGCGAGGCCGAACTCGCCCTCGCGTTGCAAGCGGCTCTCGACGACGGCGTCCTTCCCGATCTCGCTGCGCTGATCGAACGCTTCCGGCCAAAGGACGCCGCATTGCCCGTCGTCGTCGTCAGGCTGCCATCCCTCGCCATCTACGATCAGATCGCGACAAGCGTTGGAGAAGCGGCATGAAGGCGACCGACAAGATCGACGCCGCCCGCATCGACCTGCTGCTTGGCGAGTTGCGACTGCCCGGCATCAAGCTGATCTGGGCCGCCCTGGCGGCGACCGCCGACAAGGAAGGCTGGCCCGCCGCCCGCTTCCTGGCGGCCCTCGCCGAACAGGAGATGGTGGAGCGAAACCGCCGTCGCTTCGAACGGCATCTGGAGGAAGCGCGATTGCCGCCGGGAAAGACCCTCGACACGTTCGACTTCACCGCAGTGCCTATGATCTCGAAGGCGCAGGTGCAGGTGCTCGCCGCCGGCGACGCCTGGCTCGAAAAGGGAGCCAATCTTTTGTGCTTCGGGCCGCCCGGCGTCGGGAAATCCCATCTCGCGGCGGCGCTCGGTTTGGCCTTGATCGAAAAGGGTTGGCGCGTTCTGTTCACCCGGACCACCGACCTTGTGCAAAAGCTTCAGATCGCACGCCGCGATCTTGCCCTCGAAGCCGCGATCGCCAAACTCGACAAATATCATCTGCTGGTCCTCGACGATCTCGCCTATGTCACCAAGGACCAGGCGGAGACGAGCGTTCTGTTCGAACTGATCAGCGCGCGATACGAGCGCCGATCCATGCTCATCACCGCCAACCAGCCCTTCGGCGAATGGGGAAAAATCTTCTCCGATCAAGCCATGACGCTCGCGGCCATCGATCGTATCGTGCATCACGCCACGATCCTCGAAATGAACGTCGACAGCTATCGGCGAAAGGAAGCCGCCGACAACGCCCGTGGACCCGGACGCCCGCCGACGCGCGCGACAATCAAGGGATCATCCTGATTGTCGCTCCGCGACAATCAAACCATCTCTCGACAAAATAGCGCTTGCGTTATCGCCGCGCCGCGACAATCATCACCTCGCCGCGACCGCCAAAATGGCCATCCTGATTGTCGCTGCTTTCCATCCAGATTGTCGCGCTACAGCCGTCCTTCACCGAACAGTATACACGCTGGTAGCACTGCTCGATCGCGCGCCGGTTAAAGCGTGCGAGCATATCCAGATCGTTGCGTAAGAAGGTGACGTTGATCCGCTTCTCTGGGAGACGTTCCCAATTGGCAATCGCCTGCGCCATAAACTCCGGCGAGGCCTTGCCCTGCAAGGTTGTCGCGGGATCGAGAAAGACGTAGTCCACGAAGGCAGTGGCACAGAGGTTGAACGAGAAGGCCATATGTGGGCCATCTGCGATAGGCTGGCTAAATCCCCGATCGGATAAAAGGCAACGGGCGCTGTCGTATTCACTGACGACGGCGGCGACGTGCATCTTCCGATTTTCAAGCAACCGCTTGATCATATCTTCAAAGAAATTCGGATGCCCCTCGGCCATTGGCACCAGCAGCATGAACAACACGCGCAACCATTCGACATACTGCGCCTCGCTGATACCGAGTTCAGCACATAGATGCGCTTGTTGTGGCTTCCTGCCGCTCACGACGCGGCGATAGTCCGCGAGCAGGGCAGGGTCAGTCGGATCGTAGTCGGCGAGACCCGGGAAGCTATTGAGGACTTTGACAATGGAAAATGGATTGCGCACGAAATTTAGCATCTTGGCCGCGAACAGATTGATGATTTCCGTCTTGATGTCACCGCTGCCGGCGTTGAGTTTGGCAAGCAGGCCCAGCGTATGATCTTTGATGTAGCCCTCGTATTTCTGGAACAGAGACTCGAAGTTAAGCCGTAGGCGGCTTTCGCCCGGCACATCAAAGCTAAACAGATCGCACAGTGACAAGCTCTTACCGATCGGTCGGCCGATCGGGTTTTCGAGCGCGAGCGTGTAGTTTTCCCGATCGACGACCTCGAACGAATAGATACGCTGATTTTGAGGGTCGGCCTGTGGGTTCACGGCGTTGAGGCGCTGTTCCCCCTGGGTGACAAAGTGCTGGTTGCGTGTGTCGTTTTCTAGCATGCTCAGGGTATCCGGCTATCCGCTTCGCTTCCTCCGCTTTTACTCTTGATAATTTTATCGGGACTAACGAGCGGTGCGGTGACTTTCGTGTGCACGCAGAAGGGACTGCGACGCGTTCCTCAATCCGCCTGCTCCTCATAGTCAAGAACAGCCGAGGCCCTTTCGCCGTCATTGCACTTCGTGCAACGGTCGAAGACGACGGCTTTGTCAAGCGCTCTAACCAGTTGGTGCGTATCCGTAGACAGAGCGACCGCAATGGGGCGGTGTCCACCATCGTGAAAATGGCCGTATGCAATATTGATGAACATCTGGAGGTCTTGAAGGAATTGTACGTCGGCACCCTCTGGGAAGCGCCCCAGATTGTCTAACCGTTCGACTTGCGCTGACAGATCGACATGCGCAATTCTCTTGCTTCGGGCAGGCTCGATATATTGGCGAAAGACGTTTAGGCGGTCGTTGACCGCTCGCAGTCTTTTGGCAACCGGGTCGGGCCAGCTAATCCTTTCCAAGATGAAATTCGTCGTGAGGTTGGTTTTATTTCCGGTTGCTGCCGGGTCCGTGATTTTGCTGAATTGAAGAAACAGATTTTCCGCCATGATCCGGCGCATATCGCCGAAGCAAAGTGGCGCAATGGATGCGAACAAAACCCGAGTGCGCTGGTCGGATTCAAAGAGGCTGCGATAGAGGTCGTAGTCGTTCCTCGCGGACGTGCATATGATGCAAAATTCTTCGATTATGGCGGCCGGGTCGGGGGGCAACATCGGGGGCGGAACTTGAGCTGCTAGGTTCGCCCCAGCCTGTACAAGCTCGTATTCGAAACTGAACGCGTAGGGCACGCGAGCACGCGCGAATTCGACCTCAATTCTGTAAGTCGGCCCTGTTTGGGGCGGATGTGGTTCCAGCCCAACCACCGTCCCAATCTCGTCGGCTCTAATATCGAAGCTAAGACGCAACCGTGTTTGAGGGCGGAATTGGACGATATCACCGATCTGAAACCGCCTCAGCGCTACTCCATCGTTCTGCAAAATCACGCCAGCTTCTTTCAGCGCTCCCCTAAGCGCAGCGACCGTTTCCGGCTCGCCATCGCTCTAGCGCATAGAGCGCTTTTAACACGAACCGCCAAGTTGGACTCCGATTATCTAATAACGACCACTATATTACTGATACCCTTTGTTGGACCTGACATTTGGGTTTCGAAGCCGCGCGGGTTCTCGATCCGACCCTCGGGATCGTGTACAAATACGAATAATAGGTCGCATCTCTGATCCTGGCCGTAAAGAACAAAATCGTCGGCAAGCTGCTTGCGGAGGATATTGTTTTCGATACCTTTTCGCGTCATCTTGAATTCAATGAAACATCGGTATGCGGGCAGGTACGTGTCCACTCGCGAATATCCTCCACCAACAGACGGGCCAGGCTCTTCCGAGCGGATGTCATCGATGTGTAGAGCGAGCAACGCCTCAAAGAGATATTGAACATCGTATTCGTCAACCATGGTAAGCGGCGAACGGGACTTTCGGCGATTTTTCATAAGAGACAAAATAGAAGTAAAGCGGTCGGCAATTCGTGTCGCATATTGCATTATATCCAATGATTGAGCTGTAGGAGCCGAGATCATAGCGGGCTTTAATTGCCTACGCGCTTCAACGACGCCATGTTGCGCTTTCTCGACAGCTGCGCGAACCATTGGAATTGTTTCTAAAGATAAATGACGTTTTTGGGTTGAGTCCCAAATTAGAGTTAGCTGCTGTAGCCAATGATTAAGTAAGTTCATAGAATTAACCAGCATCGTATTCAAATCGGCCGCTGAGGCGTAATGTTGAGGGATTTGACACTCTATCCAGTGAGTGTCGGCCCAGTCGTAAAGCCCCATGGCAATATCATAGGCTTTATAAGCCTCATCGCTATTGCCGTAGCCTTGATTCCGCCGACCATGCAGCCAGCAACCAAGGCGTCGACGAAGCGGCGATACTCGGCGTTCACCTGGAGGGTCCGTTCATTAGCGCCGACAAGCTCGGCGCGCAACCGAACTTCGTCATTCAAGGCGACATTGCCATGATGGAGCGCCTGATGCGGCTCGCGCGCATCCGGGTCGTCACCCGCGCGCCCGAAGCTGACCCGGAGGGCACTCTAGCGCGCTGGCTTTCCACGCGCGGCGTCCGGGTCCAGATCGGCCATTCCGGGTGTGATTACGAGACCGCCTGTAAGTGTTTCGAGAGCGGTCGCCACGGCGTGACCCACCTCTTCAACGCGATGTCGTCCTTGCGCCACCGCACTCCGGGAGTTGTGGGCGCCGCGCTGGCGCATGCGCGCTATGCCGAGCTCATTCCTGACCTCCTCCACGTGCATCCTGGCGCGATGCGCGTCGCCTTGCGAGCGATCCCAGATCTCTACGCGGTCACTGACGCGACTGCCGCCGCCGGCATGCCTGATGGCGACTATCGGCTCGGCCGCCAACAGGTGAGAAAATGCGACAATGGCGTGCGACTGGCGGACGGCACGCTCGCCGGCTCCAGCCTGACCATGATCCAGGCCTTTCGCAATCTCGTTGCCATCGGCCTCACGGTCGAGGAAGCGTCGCGACGCACGTCGACCATCGCCGCCGACTATCTTGGGCACGCAGATCGAGGCCGCATCGTCCCCGGCGCTATCGCCGATGTCCTCGTCCTGGACGACGCGCTTGAACTGGTGTCGGTCATCGTGCGGGGTCGGCCACTTGAACCACTTCTCAATTGAACGCGCTGCATTGCACGCTCGGCGCGCTTCTCTAGCTTAGGCCCGCCAAGGAAAGGTCCAGGTCTCGGTCAGCGCCTTGGCGCCCGCCCGCAGGAAAACCCTGAGGTCCGTGCTCTGCCCGGGATCGACCGCTGCATCGACCCCGGCGCGGAAGCCGCGGACATGGGTGTTGGGGATCAGGATGTGCGCAGGATTCGTCCAGCCGACGTCGTAGCGATCGTCTCGACCAGCGAGGGATCGCTCAGTAGGACAGGTCGCCGCCGGAAAAATCGATGAGGAAGCGCGTCGCCCCTGGCGGCGGCGATTCCGGCGCGCCCAAGGCCCGCGCGGCGACCCGAAACGTCCCGACCGTGCGACCGCCGGGGTCAGGCTTTGGTCCATCGCCATCGCCGTGATGCGATAGCCCTAGCTGAGCGACTTGCCCGCGTCGAGTCCGTCCTTCGGCGACCAGGAGACGACGATATTGTCATTGGTCTCGTCGCTCGTCGGCAACTCGAGCAACTCCACGCTACCCTCACCCCAGCCTTCATGCGGCTCGACCCAGTAGCTCGGCCTCAGCTCGTAGGCGAGATCGAGATCCTCGTAGTCGCTGAAATTGCGGTCGCGCTGCAGAAGCCCGTAGCCGCGAGGGTTGGCGTCGAGGAACACCGAGAGGCTTGGCGCTGCTGGATTGCTGAGCGGCCGCCAGATCCACTCGCTGGAGCCGGTATGCATCAGAAGGCCGTCGGAATCGTGCAGCTCACCGCGAAAATCGTCGTGGAATGGCCGATCCGCCTTGCCGACGAAATACATCGACGACAGCGGCGCGAGGCCAAGCGCCGGACGCGCCGGCGACGCGGAAGCCCGCCCAACGCTATCTCCGGGCGCGGCGAGTTTCGCGAGGCGGCGCCGAAGCTGGACAGAAATATCCTGCTGGAATAGCATTTCTTTGCCGCCAAGGGCGATGGTTTTGAACGCAAACGTGGTCGCCGGGAACCGCTGCATGAAATCGCAACGCGGTTTTTTGCTACTCTTTTCTCTCGCCGCCCTTTGGTTTTTCAATCAGGCGACGCCCTGCCTCGCCGATAAGCGCGTTGCGCTGGTCATCGGCAACGGTGCCTACAAGAACACTGCCGCCCTTTCCAATCCTCCGAATGACGCCGCGGACGTCGCCGAGGCGCTGAAGGCGCTTGGATTCGACGTGACGCTAAAAATCGATGTCGAGAAGCGCCAGATGGACCAGGCGATCGCCCAATTCGCCCGGGAAGGAAGAGGTGCCGACGCCGTGCTCTTCTACTACGCAGGGCATGGCATGCAGTATGGGGGCAAGAATTATCTGATGCCGGTCGACGCGGAGCTGCAGGACGAGGTGAGCCTCCGCTACGAGATGATCGGCTTCGACGACGTGAAATCGACAATGCAGCTCTCTCCAGGAATCAAGATCATCGTTCTGGACGCGTGCCGCGACAATCCGCTGGCGGAACGGTTCGTCCGCTCGATCAGCCTCTCAACCCGCGACGTGCCGATGTCCCGCGGGTTCGCGCCGCCGGAAAGGGCGCAAGGGATGATCATCGTCTACGCCACGCAGGTCGACGATGTGGCGCAGGACGGGATTGGCCGGAACAGCCCCTTCTCAGCGGCATTCCTCAAAGAGATCAGGGAGCCGGGGCTCGAGGTCGGCTCAATGTTCCGACGTATCGGCGCCGATGTCTATACCGCCACGAATGGGCGCCAGTCGCCGGAACTGTCGATCTCGATGGTTCCCGAATATTTCCTGAACCAATCCGAGACCGACCAGACGATCTGGGCGCGCATCCGCACGCACGCCGACTTTTCCACGCTGAAAGAATTCCTCAGCCGCTATCCCAACAGTTTCTATGCACCCGACGCACGCGCCCTGGTGAATCTGCTCGAGCGGGAGGCCCGCGAAAAGGCCGATCGCGAGGCCGCGGCCCGCGACAGCGAGCAGCGGGTGTCGGAGGCGGCCCGCTTGCGGGAAGAGCAGGCGAACAGCGAGCGCGCGGCCACTGAGGCCAGCACGCATGAGCGCGAGCTTGCCGTGAAGCTCGCAGCCGCCGAGGACGAGCGACGAAAACTGGAGCAGGAGTTGACAGCGCGCGCCGCTGATCAGGCGGTCGCCGAAGCCCGCAATAAGTCGGAGCTCGAAAGGCTGCAGAAGGAACAGGAGCAGCGCGAGGCCGATCTTCGCGCGCAAATCGATAAGGAGCACGCGACCGCGAGCCAGCTCGAGAAGGAGCGTCTTTTGCGAGAAGCGCTCGAACGAGAGCGCAAGACCCAGGCAGACGAGGATCAGGCGCGCGCCGAACGCGAGCGCGTCGCGAACGAGGTGAAGGCGCGCGAGTTGCAAGCGGAAAGCGATCGAGCCGAGGCCCTGAAGTCTCAGATCGCAATACTGGAACAGCAAGCCAAGGACGCGAAGACAGCCGCCGACGCCGAGGTGCAACACGCGGAAGAAACTAGGAAAGCAGCCGCCGACGCCGCTAAAACTGCATCAATAGTCCCGGCTGCGCCGCAGCCGTCGACCACGGACCAGCGAACGTTCGTCACGCGGATTGAGACGGAGCTGCATCGGATCGGCTGCTACGACGGCGGCGAAAAGGACTGGGACGCGCCCGAGGTGCGGCTGGGACTTCGCGGAGTATGCGCGGCACGCAAAACTCTCTGCCACCCCCTCCGCGCCGGATGGCGTCCTGTTCGACAGCCTGAAGAGCCTCCACGAACGAGTCTGTCCGCTCCAATGTGCGGCCGGCGAGGCCGCCGTCAACGGACGCTGCGTCGCCGTCGCGTGCCCGCGCGGCGAGGCTGTAGGCCGCGACGGCAATTGCCACCCGCTGCCCGCTCCACATGTCGCCGCGGCGCGGGAAGCCGAGCGTGCAGCCGCCACCCGCTCCACGGTCCTGCGCGAGGAACGAGCCCAAGCGCCGCGTAAGGCGAAGTCAGTGTCGCACGAGCCCGTCCGGGCGGCGTCGGGGGGTCATTGCTTCAGTTTTAATGGCGCGCAATATTGCGAGTGAGGCCAATGTTTGGACGCCGCGTGACCTGGCCGACGATCATCACGGGTTTGTGGATTGTCGCCGGCGCGAGCGAAACCGCCGCGGGGCAATATAGCTGCCAGGTTCCGGCGTCCGTCATCTGCCAGGGTTGCTCGACGAATGTCGCGATCTCGCTGCTGCCCGGCGGCGGTTGCCGCGTCAGTTTCAGCCCGGCCCGATCTGGCGTGGCTGCTCTGCCGTCCGGAACAGTCAGTCTGCGGATCGACACGCCTGCGGCTCGGACGCCGCGGCCCCGGGTCGCCTCGCGGACCCGGACTTCAACATCGCAGCCACCGGGAAGGTCGGCGTGCTTCGTCTTCAACGGCCAGCGATATTGCGAGTAGCCACCCGTCGCGCCATTCCAGACGGAGCAACAATATCCGCGCGCGGCGAAAGGCGAGCCAGTGTGAAATGAGGTAGCCGACGATGTCGTGGATGTCCGCCAAGCCGCTCTTCTCTGCTGCCTCGCCGCGATTCTTGTCGCTCCGCCGTTGCTCGCACAGGACAAGGTCACCACGATCCGCGGCTCATTCGCCGAGACCCACACCCTGCTCGAGTGCGACTGCAATCCGATCACATGGACTCAGAACTTCGTGGTCACCCTGTCGGGAAAGAATCATATCCGGGAACAGTGGGACGGCCGAAACAACAACAACCTCACGACAACAGTTCAGCACGAATCCGATCTGGGCGCGGCCAGGGGAAGCGCGATCTGGCGGGTCGCCGGCCCGAACAGGCTCGAAAAGACGGTCGTATTCAGGCAGCACGTTCAGAAAATGACCATTGTCACCGCCGGCAACCAATGCACCCTGGACGTTCGGTTCACATTGAAGCCGGGATTCACGGACATGTACGTTCCTAGAGCCGACACCAAGGAAATGGCCCATTTCACTTTGCCAAGGACGCTGCAAACCTCGTGCGAGATTTTTTGATAGTCCCCCGTCCACGCAGTCGGCCCCAATGCGGCCTAATCAAGTACCTTACGGCGGTCCCACTGAGCAGTTCAACCGCCTTGCGGCGACGGAACGAGCGACGCCCACCCTGCCGTCCCTTCGCTTATATTCGTATTGGGAGTGGCCGGGCTTCAGCTCGAAGTCGACTTCCGCCGTGCAGGCCGAGCCATTGACGGTCAGCAGGATGGCGCGCTTGAAGCTGCCGAGGTCGACGATGTTGATGAGCCTGTTCTTGTCGGCGACCTTCCACTCGTTCTCGGACCTCGCTCCGAGCCGGAGCTGGCCTTCGTTGCGTGATATCTGTTGATTCCGTGCATAGTGGGGGCGCACGGCCGTGCTGAGTTCGTTTGTCGCGTTCATTTGTCCATTCGGACTCAGCGTCGCGTTGACCTGAATCCACTGGGTCACGAGCTGCATCGTCGGCGACACCTGATCGAGCTCCTGGTCGAAGTCGAGATGGATATGGATTTGCTGCGCCGAGGCCGGAGCGACAAGAGGAATCAGCCAGGCGCTGATTACGACCGCCAGCGACTTTCTTGGCGCACTCATCATGGTTTCCTCTCCAATCTACCTCTCTTGCGCAATTGCAGGTTAACGGGTTTTTGCATATTCACGAAATGTGATCGCGATTGGGAGCTCGCAATGCTTCTGTTGCATCTCCCTTCATTGTCCCCCAGATCAAGTCGGGGGAAGCAACCCCCGGACGCAGCTCGCCTCTCGATCCGAGGCGCTGGCCGCCCCTGTTAGGGAAAACGATCCCTGTTATCGCGCAAAAATGCCCCTGTGATCGGGCGAGAACTCCCCTGTTCCGACGAAAAATCTCCCTGCTGGGAACCAAGGGCTGAGCCGGTGGCCCGCCCTTTCGTGCAAATAAGAACGAGGGTTGCTCGGGCAGGCCGAGCCGAGCCTCATGCACGGAGGGCGGACCATGGGAAAGTATAGCGAAGCTTTTGTCGCTTTTGACGTCGCCAAGAAGAAACACGCCGTGGCGATCGCGGAGGGAGGTCGGGCCGGGGAAGTCCGATTTCTCGGCGATGTGGAAAACAGTTGGCTGCCGATCGAGCGGACGATCAAGAGATTGGCGGACCGATACGACCGGCTGCATGTCTGCTTCGAAGCTGGGCCGACGGGATACGCATAGGTCATCAATCGCGCCCTATTGATATTTGCTCGCTCGTATGCTCATCTCGGTATCGGGAAATTGGGTGCAGTAGTGGCGAAGCGGGCAGTCACTCAAAAATATGCAGTGAATGCTTCCCTAAAAGCGTGGGACATTGCCAAAGCGGGTGCTGCGATAACGCTAACAGTGCATGATCGCGAAGTGCTTCTTGGAGTCCGTTTGAAAACGCCTATTCGTGAGCTATTCGCCTGAGCAGGACGCTTCCAAGAGCGACGTGGATCATGGCTTCGGAACAGTCGATGCGCTCTTCGTAGTCGCGCACGAGGCGGCGCCAGCGGGTCATCCAGGCGAACGTGCGCTCGACAACCCATCGACGCGGGATGACTTCGAAGCCCACGGCGGCGTCGGATCGCTTGATGATCTGGATGGTGAAATCCCGGAAGGCGGCTTTGTCCATGAGTTGGGTGCGATCATAGGCCCCATCGGCGAACAGATGCTTCAGCCACGGCCAGCGCTTGCGCACACCGTCCAGGATCATCTGAGCCCCGGCGCTGTCGGAGATGTCGGCGGGCGTCAGATTGACCATCAGAAGACGGCCGTCGGTGTCGACCGCGATGTGGCGCTTGCGACCCACGATCTTCTTGCCCGCGTCGTATCCCCTTGTTTTAGCTTCCGGAGCTTTGACCGATTGGCTGTCGACGACGCCGCCGGTTGGGCTCGCTTCGCGTCCCACGCGCTCTCGGTCGAGCATTAGCGCGACATCGTGGATCGTCTGAAACATGAACCGACGGATAAATCGGCGAAACCACCAATAGACCCGTCTGCCAAGGCGGGAAATCATTCGGCAGCATCCGCCATCCCCCGCCCGAACGGGCCATGTAGCGGATCGCGTTCAACACCTCCCGCAAATCGACCTCGATAGGCCGCCCAGCCTTCGATGCACGAGGAAGCAAGGGCTCAATCCGCGCCCATTCCTCATCGGTCAAGTCACTCGGATACCGCTTGGTCTTCTTCTCGATCTTGGCCATTCGGCCGCGCGTCGCTGGGGTCCACATCCCTAGCTTGAATCACGGCCGCAAACCGCATTCAAACACTTTTCAAACGGACTCTTGGGACCATTGAAATTGGGCAAGGAACTTTGGGTTGGAAGGGTAACCGGGGAAAAATGAAGCGAATTCCTTGGGACAAGCTCGCTGCTTATCTCGATGGATATCGATAGATTTCAAACATCTTTGGCGGACTTGCGTGGCGGATGGCGATACTTCCGAGCGTGGCGGAAGCAATTTTGGTTATCAACACGGAGACTAGAACCTAAAACATGGCAAGATATACTATATCTTGTTGATGAATTGCAAATCAGAACTCTAGAACTGGAAGAGGAGACAGAACCTACTATAAAACTTGAAGAAGTTGGCGTCCAAAAGGTCAAATTCATGCAAGCGTATTTGTCCATAGTAGCGATTGACTCGCACAATTTCGAAACGCAGACAAGATCATTACTTGACCTGCAAAAGCGCCGTCAAGCGAGCACGTCATTTGGCTTTTGGTTTTGGCAGAATGAATTGGAGAAATTTGGTCCTGGAGTATCGTCATTCTTTCAAGGGTCCCGTGTGAGTATTTCTTGCAAAGAGCCAAAACAGATAGACTTTGCGAGTGTATCCGCTGTTCTGCCGTTTGACTCGGTACTTGTTCGTAACCCCAGAAAACCATGGAATCGACAGACTGCTAAGAGATTGATCCAACGATTTACGTCCGACATAGGCTTTGACGGAGTTGCCACCCATTTAGATTACAATACTGAGCGTGAAGTTTTGGAGATTTGGCTCCAATCGCCAGATTATGGACGTGTGTTAACTTCAAATAGCCTGCGCGCTTGGCGGGCTACAGAATTATGCCATTCTGTTGTGCCAGTGGACAGTACTTGGCCAGCAAAAGCAACTAAGAGCTTTGTTAACTCGAAAAAAGATTCTGACTGGTGAGGCCGAGGGATAGCGAGCCACCTCGTGTCCAACTGTTTCTCTGGAGCCCTCTCTAGCCCGCATTTCTCATAGGCCGGGTCGACGGCTGACGTCCTGAGGATAATCAAGTCTCGTCTGTGTGATGGACGAACGTCGCCGTGTCGCCGTTTGCGCGGATCGGGTCGGGTCGGATTGTTTCGGTTCTCCTGTGGTCCTTGGGGTGGATTGCCGCGATTTGTCGGCGTCGCAGCGACGCCTCAGGCGAGGCGGGCGGCGGCGAGGCGCCATTCGTCGGCGTAGGGACAGGCCGTGGCGAGGGCGAATTTGATGCGCCGCGCGCTGATGCGGACGAGGCCGGCGAGCTTGAGGAGCTTGAGCCGGATCGTGCCGCAAGTGGCCTGCGCGAACTGCGTGTGCGCGAGGCCGATGCGCCTGACCGCGCACAGGAGAACATAGGCGAACGAGGCGAGCCAGAGCCTGAGTTGGTTGGCGCGCATGGTCGCTGTCGAGGTCCGATCGGCGAACAGGTCGCCTTGGCATTCCTTGATCCGGTTTTCCATCTCGCCGCGGGCGCAGTAGACTTTCTCGTAGAGAAAGCGGCCGTTCGTTCCGGCCTTGCGCAGCGAGGTGACGATGAAACGCGGGTTGGCCTCGCCCTCGGTCCATTCCGCCTTGCCGATTACCCGACGCCGGCGCGACCAACTGTCGAGGGTCGCGTAGCGAAAGTCCTTGAAGCGGCGGGCGGGCTTGCCGGTCGAGGACGCCTCCGCCTCGGCCTGCAGCAGTTCGACGGTAGATTTCATCGACGAGCCGCGCGTTGCGGGCGAGGCCGAAAACGAAGTCGACCCGGTTCTGTTCGCACCAGGCCATCAGCGCCTCGCGGGCGAAACCGGAATCGGCACGCAAGAGAATGCGCGTCCCGGGCCAGCGCGCTCGGATCTGGCCGACGATCCGCGCGATCTCCTCCTTCGCTCCGGCGCTGCCGTCGATGTTCGACGGCCTCAGCTTGGCCGCCAGAAGATGCCGGCCGCAGAACACATAGAGCGGCAGATAGCAGTAGCAATCGTAATAGCCGTGAAAGAACCGGCCTTCCTGATGGCCGTGCAGAGGGTCGTCGGTCGCGTCGAGGTCGAGAATGATCTCTTTGGGCGCCTTTGCGTGCGCCTCGAGGAAGAGGTCGACGAACAGGGCCTCGATCGCCGCCGGATCGTGGCTGATCTTGTGGTAGCGCGTGGCGATTTCGCGCGACAGTTCGAGCCGGTTGAGCGTCGATTTGCCAGCCACGGGCGCGCAGTCGCCGCGCCAAGCCTCGAGCTTGCCGGCCAGCACCGCCATCAGCGGGTCGTGGCGAAGCTCATCGTGATCGTTCAGGTCTTCGTAGCCGAGCGCGATGCCGAACACGCGCTGCCCGACGAGCGTAGCGACCGAGTGCTCGACGAACCTCGGGTCTCGCGCGTCGCGGAAACATCCCGCGAGCCGTCCAACCAGCCCCAGACCCCGATCGGCGGCGCCCAGCAGCAGCCCGCCCGCGTCGGACGTCAGCGCCCCGCCATCGAACTCGGCCACCACAGGCCGTCCTTCGACCCGTCCAAAAACACTTGGTTCTGCGCTACACTCCGTCTGCATCGGGCGGCCTCTCCAAATCGGCGCAAGTCGTTATCGCAAAACAACTTTTGCCTGATTCGGCAGCCCGATGCGCTATAAAATGTGAGAAATGCGGGCTAGGCGGCAATCTGGCGGCCTTTCAGCGTTTGCCGGGGCCGCCGCCAACGGAAGTTTTTTTTCGCAACGCCTTGGACAACTGCGACTTGCCGATCTTGACGCCCTCGCGCGCCTCGATCTCGGCCGTGAGGCGCGGGATCGTCCAGTTGGGCCGGTCGGCGCCGGGAGCTTCAAGCAGAGGCGCGACGACACGCAGCGCGGCTTCGGTCTTTACGGGTGGCGGGCCGGGCGCCACGGTCGCCTTCAACGCCTCGACACCGCCGCGCGCGAACTCGCTTCGCCAAAGACGCACCGTGTCTTCGCGCACGCTGAAGGCTTCCCGAGTTCCGCCGCGAAGTGCAACCCCCAACGTCCCCTGACGGGGCTCGATATTTCTTCTCGTCGAGCCGTCTTCGTCCCCTGGCAAAAGAGCTAAAGGCTGGGATCTGGAATGGGAAACCCGACTTTCCGATGAGGAACCAATGCCGGCCGTCGACGGGTTGCACTTCGCGTCGGAATCCACCGTCATTCGCCGCGTCGGTCATTGACTACAGGTAGATATTCGCCGAGCGGCCGCTCGCGAGCTCTCGTATTCCCCGCGTCCCCCGAAAGCACCGGCCAGAACCGTCCGTAACTGTTTGGCCCGTTGGCGGGCCACCCCTTGCGGTCGCTATAGCTCTCGCCATAGTTGATACCGGTGGAAGTAAATGTCGTCATTGGGCCGTGACCGTAGAGTTGCCGTTGGATGCGGCGGCGGACGACTTTCGCCGCAAACGCCAACGAAGCGCGTCTATCCTGTAACGGGTACTCACTGCTTGCTAACAAGCTTTGTCAACTCCGCCGCAAGTTTGGGTAAGCCCCCCGGGGTGCCATCTGCCCAATCCAAAATCTCGTTTTGCCGATTAAACGCCGTCTCTTTCCTCGATGGCCTGAGGGCTTTTGGCATACCAATCAGTAGAACAAGTCGGTCGATTTGCTCTGCTGGATGCAACTTCTCAAACAGCCCGAGAATTAACTCGACTGTAGTGGGAGCATCCTGTTGAACTGAGTAGACCGTGTAGCGGCGCGCGACGAACGTTTGTGTCTTCACGGTCACAGTCTCCGCGTCTCCGTAGCCGTCACGAAGCTTTTTGCTGAGAGAATTGAATGTTGCCTCGTCAACCACGATTTGACCAGGACGTGCTGAAGCCTCCAGGCGCACCGCCGATATGATGACAGTACCGACTATCTGAGACTTGCCTACGGAATCAGTATACTCGCTTAAATCGCCGGTCGCGATTCCGACCCTAAACCACCTTTTTGCCGAAGCCTGCTTCTTCTGTGCATTGTGCTTTTGGGTCGCATTGTGAACCTCAACCGCAAACCGATGGGCGTCGTCTGCACTGTCGAAGGTCAAGATGGCACCGTCGCCTGTGGTCGCCATGACGGTGCCTTTTCTCTGGGAACCAACCGCCGCGAGCCCTCGATCGACGAACTCTTGAATGTGCTCGTTGAATTGCGCAACAAGTGCGGCGTCGAATTGTTCCTCTAACGTGCTGGCTTTTTCGCTGTACCCAACTAAATCGAGCTCAACGACCGTTTTAGTAACCATGTTCTCTCCTTTCAAATCAGCCCAAACACGCTCAAGTGTATGAAAGTGATCGACGTTAGATACTATTTTTTTCTTCACCGGATGCGAAAAGGACAGCAGTGTTGCGCGAACGCCTAATTTTTCGCGTGGCTGAACAGGTACTCAAATACTTCAAATGTACGCCCGCATATTACGATCAAGTGGTCGATTTTAGGTAGAGCTTCGCTTGCTTGGCGTTCCAACGCCTCTTCTGATTTTTGCCTGTACGCTCGCGCCAGATCCGTCATCAGATCAGTCACGTCCACTTGGAGGCCATCCGATTGAAGCCTCTCTGCGGCCCTCTGATCGTTCTTATCCTTGGCCTCCATGTAGTATCGTATATTTTCTCTACTTCCTCCAAACCTCTCGACAATTTTCACGACATCATCTGCGCTTAATTCTTTACCGAGAGTTTTATAAGCCCAATACTGTAAAGAATCCCCCTCGACGAAAACACTAAGCCGGTTGAGCGGTGTTGTACTTACCAACTTAAGCACGTCTCACAGACACTGGCCAGATGAACATCGTTGGCCCAATCTGACTCGCCTTAGTAACTTTGGCAAGCTGCGAGTAGCTCCCGGAGGAGGCTTATCCCGTTGTCCCAGGTTCGTCTATATGTAGTGGATGCACCGGTTTGATGGGTTGGTTTGGGTCAGCGCCGAGCGCTGGCGGCGCACCGTCCTGTCGCATTCCGGTGGCGGTCTTGCGGCGGCGCGGCCTCCGCCTGATCGTTTGGACGCCCTTTCGAGGATTGTCTCGTTTGACGATGTCCCAGTAGCTCGCAGGCGCATGATGTGCGGCCAGCCCGAGCAAGGCTTCGAACGAAACGTGCCGGTGGAAGCGGCGATTGTAGCGAAAGACGAATTCATTGAGATAGGTGTCGACATGCGTGCGGCGCAGGCCATGATACGTGCCCAGGCCCCATCGCTTCATCAATGAGAAGGCTCGGTGGATCCAGGGCAAGACAACATGTCCCGACATTTTTCCGACAATGCGCGGATCGTGCCGGTAGTCGGTTAATCCAGGATAGGACGCGTGGCCGTCGGTGAGGAGCGTGGCTCCACGCTTCACGTTGGCTCTCACGAAAGCCTCGATCGACGCCGCGGAATTGTCGGCGATCATAGCGAGGCGTATTCGGCCGGAGCGCGTATCGAGATATTTGGCGTGCTTGCGTCGCGGCTTGGGCTGGTTGGTGTCGCGATCAATCACCTCGACGGCCCCGGCGACGAGGATTTTGCCGGCATTGTCGCGCTCGAAAAAGGCTTCGCCTTCGCGGAAGGGAATTTCCGCCTGATCGACTTCGACGACGCCCTCCAAGGGATCGCGATCCGGGTCGACCATCGACCGGCGCAATTTCTGCGTCAGCAGCCAAGCGGTCTTGTAAGTGACGCCGAGTTGATCCTCCAATTGCCGCGCCGACATGCCGTTGGAATGTGTCGCCATGAGATGTGCCGCCCAGAACCACGAGGTCAGCGGCAGCTTGGAACGATGCATCACCGTTCCCGCCGTGGCCGAAGTCTGTCGACCGCAATCGAGGCATTCGTATGTGTAAGCCCGGCTCTTCAGCGCCGCGGCGCGTTGCTCGCCACAGCCGGGACAGACAAAACCCTTCGACCAACGCCGCTTCAACAAAAAGGCGGCGCAGCTCGTCTCGTCGGGAAACGTCTCTTGAAACTGCGAAAGCGATCGGCCTTTGGCCATTGCGCGCCCCGTCGCGGTCGCCTCGAACAGCGACTCAACTACGCCCGCATACCACATCTAGGGCCACCTGGGACAGCGGGATAAGCCTCTCCCGGAGCGCGTGCACCCCGAGGGAGAAGCGAATGAGTTGAAGGCGATGGAGCATGATCAGTCTGCTGCAACGTATCCGTGAAGGGCCCTGGCCGGACGAGACCACCGCAAAGCGCGACAGCGACGAGGAGCGCTGACACAAATGCTGCACGTGCTTGGCAAAGTCATTGCGCCTGTCCTCCACTTCCATTCTGCCTACGCGGCCTACCGCGACTACGCTGCCTACATGAAAAATGGCATGCCCATGCGATTGGGTCCACAGAGGAAAATAGAGTCCTACAGAGTGTTAGCCAAGGGTGTTAGCCAAGAACATGGGGTTTCCAACGACTCACAGTACTCATTTATTGGAAATATCGATGTCCCCAGAAAAATCCGTGCGGACAGGTGAACCAACAACTTCAGCCTAAATTACATGTCCCCTGCCTACACTAATTAGCATCGTAGGCAGGGGTCTACGCCAAGACAATGACAATGCAATTATTGATGGGGAACCCAATTCCAAGCCACGTATCAAAGGAGTCCGGCATGATCAAAACGAAACATAGCAAAGGCAAAGCCGCCATCGAGGCGAGGTCCGCAGAGCCGGTTAGCCAGGGCTGTTCAACGCTCTCTACTGAACGTCATGGAGAATATTGATTTGAGGCCTCCGAGAGCGGTGGCGAAGCGGTCTTGAGGGATTGAGTCGGATTGGTTGCAGCGCAGGATATTGTACGCAATGCTCCTGAGTCTTGCGACAATTCCAGGATTGGTTCGAATGCGCGAGGCATCTTCGCGGAAAGTGACGTCGCGCGTGTAGTGGGATTTGTTCTCGATTCCCCAGTGCTTGCGGATGGCGTGCGCGGCGAGGTTTGCGGTCACAGGACGGCCGGAGAGATAGAAGGAGATTTCGGACGAGGGCTTCCAGAGGCCGGTGGCGGGCTGCCGGACGTTGATCGCGCGCTCGACCTTGATGATGGCGGCGACATGGGGCTCCCATTCCGTTCCTGCGACGGCGGGCGCGGCGGTGAACACCGCGATGGCTCGGGTTTCGTGGCGGTTGCGCCGTTTCTGGTCCACGGTCTGCACGCTCGACTGGGGCTTGGCCGTGGCGCAGACGGCCTCGACCTTCTGCCAGAGGATCGGCTGGTTCTCCTTGAGCTGGACGATCAGATGTGCGTTGGCGACGGCGGCGGCTTCGAAAGTTTTTTTTGGCAATGCATGGCGTCGCAGGTGACGATATGGCCCGCCAAGTGGAGTTCCTCCATCAGCTTCTGCGCGGCGGGGATCTCGTTGGATTTTTCATCGATTTCGATGTGGGCGAGAACCAGCGCCGTATCGACCGCGAACGCGCTAAGCAACTGCCTTGCCTTGGCGTCGTTGAAGTTGTCGAAACTGCCCTTCAGCGTCTTGCCGTCGAACGCGATGACGCGCGTCTGGGCGCTCGCCGGAGCGAGATTCAAGTTCGCGGCGTGGTCACGGAAGACCTTTTCGACATCGGCCGGGCTCAGCCCCTGCAAAATATAGCGGATCGCGGTATGCGCCGGCGGCCTCTTCCACTTGATCGCGAAGGCTTTGTTCAGCCTTTGCCGATGCACCTTGAGGTAAGTGCGGATGCCGCGATAGGAATTGGCGCCGCTCACCATGGCGAAAACGGAGAACAACAGCACGTGAGGTAACGGATAGAGTTTGCCCTCGGCGCGACGCGGGTCGGGAATCGTCCCAAAGAGCGAAAGAAGAGGTTCGAACGACTTCAAGGCGACCCCCGAATGATTCGGTCGCCTCACACAGATTCAGACTTTTTCCGCCCACGGAATCCTCCACCTCCCGTTGCGCCTCAGAACGTTGAATCGTGTTGCATTTGGGACTCAGTACAGAGCGTTGAACAGCCCTGGCCGGTTAGCCAAGCGGTGGGTACCAAAGGAGGATCAAAGAAAAAGTCCCCCTATACGCATGGGATTGAGTTTCTAGCTGTAGGTACCAGCAAAAAGGGGGAAAAATTCCTATTGATCGCGAAGGATGACAAGCACGTCGTGTTGAGCGTCAGGAATCTTGGGCGTGATCCCAGCGCTGAGCTTGAGCGATTGGAGGCGCTCGACGTTCACCTCCTTGTTCCACAAGCGCGCAGCGCTTTCCTTATCCTCGCCCAAGAAGCTGCGAGAGCAGAGCCGACGTTCAACGTCGCGACGCAGATCGGATGGTTCGACGATGTTTTCGTCCTCCCAGGTCGCGTTTACCCGCCTCAGCCTCCCATGGAGGGTATGCCGCGGGGGTGGTCGCGGATGCTGGTGCATCTCGACGCCAAGGATGAGGACATTCATTCCCGCTTTTATTGCCACGGTTCGTCGAAGAAATCTCGGGAGCTATTTCAACTCTGCCGTGGCAATTCCCGTTTTATCTTCGACGCCGCTCACAGCGTCGTTGGGCCTTGCTGCTTACCTTTTGATCTCCGCGCTCCCGGCGTCCAGTTCGTGGGTCCCCCCGGCACTGCCAAGACTGTCCTTGCTGTCGTTGCCGGCGCAACTTTCGGCGGTGTTGCTGACAGCAGTCTCGGTTTTGGCTCGGCGTGGAACGGGACTCCCAACGGGCTAGAGGAGTATGGCATCGCACATAACGACACGCTGATGGTTCTCGACGAGACCTCCCTGTTGCCAAACGATCAGAAGGGGCGACCGTTGGCGTTTGGCGAAGCCGTGATGCGGGTGATGCAGCGGCAGGGCAAGAAGCGCCACGGGCAGTCAGTTGACCGCTGGTCCGTTCCTTTCATCAGCACCTCCAATGTGTCCGTCTACGCTCTGCTCGATCACACCCGCAGGGCTAACTTTCAGGCCTACACTGATCGACTGATGGACGTCCCGACACCCAAGGCCAGGGCGTCGTTTTTCGAGAACCTACACCGACGTAACGATGCCGCGGCATTCGGCAAGGAGCTGTTCGACCTCGCGACGACAAACTTCGGCCATCCAAGTCGCGTGTTCCTCGCTCGCTTGACTTCGGCGCTTGCAAAAGATCGCGCTGGTCTCGCCGCCGAGGTCGCGAAGAGTGTCGCTAAATACGAGGCCGCAGCTGCCGCAATAACGTCGCCGAGGCGCAGCGTGCTACGCGTGCGGGGACATTTTGCGACCGTCTACGCCGTCGGATGCCTGGCGATCCAGCTGAAGGTCCTTCCCTTCACCGAGGCTGAGCTACTCGCGGCCATTCTGTCCTGCCATCAGGATCACGTCGCCTTCGTCGACAATGAAGTTGCGAGCGGACCGATATGGTCGGTTGACGGCGCTGGCGCTCAAGTTGCCAGGGGGTCGGCGGGGAAGCCGATTGGTGGCACCGTCGTCCCGGGCTTGACCGCCTTCGAGCGCCTCAAGAGATTCATTCTCGACAATCGCAAGACCGGTTTCATTGACCTTCGCGTTCCACTCGCGCAGCGGCTCACGATCGCCAAGCCGAAGGGATATATCGGCCGGCATGGACGTTCGCCGGAATACTGGCTGACTGGCGCACGGTTTGAAGCAATCGTCGGCGGCAAGGCGGAGGCGCGTGACCTCAAGCGGGAACTTGCCAAGCGCGGTCTCATGAAGACTGATCGCCGCGGCTCGGGGCTGAGCTATGTTGTCAAACGAGAGGCGGATGGATTTGCGCGCACCCTGGTCGTCGCAATCCGGTGCCCCCTGCAGCCCAAACGCCCTCGCGGCAAGGGTAAAGTCGAGCGGTGAGCTGCGAGGGAATCGCGACGCTCCCGCTGTTCGTCGCCGCGGAAGCCTCTGATAGTGCACATAGCCACAAATACACTATCCCAGCGCCTGAGTTTGCACCGAGTTGAGGCTTTCCCGGTTCGCCCTGAAATATTCCCTCTGCGCCGATCCCGACTGGCCCAGTGAAAAAGGGAAACTGTTAATAAACTACGTTCGACACCGTGTCGACGAACCTGACGCCCAATATTGGAGAAGCACGTCAATGTTGACACTTAAGAAGCCCATCGGGACGCGGATCAGGCGCGCTAGCAGAAAGCGAGCCAAATTCCTTACCCCCGATCTCGTATTGTCCCGCGGACAAAAACTTCGGTTCATCGCCGAGCAGGACAACGCGCTGAGCCAAGCCGAAGGCCTCCGCGGAGAGTACGCGGAGATGGAGGACGACCACGGTGCGGATGCGAGGCAGTTCCTGCAGCGCATCTATGGCGTGGCGGCGCGGTTTCGGCGACGACTTGGGGATTTCGAGCGCTTTCAGGCCCATCCATTCTGGAAGCGGTCGCGGCAAAAGCCGAAGGACCCGTCGACGTCGAAGTGGGTCCTCTACTTCATCATGCAGGCGACCACGACGAACGACCGCAAGCGCGCCCGCAAGTACGCAGCGGACGGATTGATGCAGGACAAGGTGGAGATCAGCGCGGTTTCCTCACGCATCAAGGAGCTGGGCGGCATCGACGCCGCGTACGAAGCGATGCAGACGCAAGCGTCGACCGGGACGCTGCGTCTGAAGCCACCTTCGCCTTTGGAAGCCCAGGGTGAATTGAAGCTGCGGAAGCGGCGGCCGCGCAATGAATGACAGCCTCGATCCCGCGTTCGGTAGCTGGTGACTGAACCAGCGCGGACCCAAAGGCAGGCGTCCATCGACGATTATCTCATGGAGGCCGATCAGCGCCGGGGTCGCGAGGGGCCCAGGACGAATAGGTGATTTGTCATAGTGTACACTATCAGGGGTTTTCGCCGTTTTTCGAGATCGCCGGCCCGGCTTGATCGTCGCGCAACTCCGGGGCCGCCGCCTCGCGGCCCCGGGCTCGACGTCTCAGTCGATCAATAGTCCATGCCGCCGCCCATCCCGCCGCCGGGCATGGCCGGAGCCTCCTTCTTCTTCGGCGTCTCAGCGACCATAGCCTCGGTCGTGATCATGAGGCCGGCGATCGAGGCCGCGTCCTGCAGGGCGACCCGCACGACCTTCGCCGGATCGACGATGCCGGCGTTGAGCATGTCGACATATTGCTCGGTCTGGGCGTCGAAGCCATAGGACTGCGACTTGTTCTCCAGCACCTTGCCGACAACAATCGAACCCTCCACGCCTGAATTCTCGGCGATCTGGCGGATCGGTGATTCAAGTGCCCTGAGCACGATGTTGATGCCCGCCTGGATGTCGGCATTGTGGTCGCTAAGCTTGCCGATCGCCGCCTTGGCGCGCAACAACGCGACCCCTCCGCCCGAAACGATCCCTTCTTCAACCGCCGCCTTGGTGGCGTGCATGGCGTCGTCCACGCGATCCTTCTTCTCCTTGACCTCGACCTCGGTCGAACCGCCGACGCGGATGACCGCTACCCCGCCGGCGAGCTTCGCCAAGCGCTCCTGCAGCTTCTCCTTGTCGTAGTCGGACGTCGTCTCCTCGATCTGCGCCTTGATCTGGGCAATGCGGCCCTCGATGTCCTTCTTCGACCCCGCACCCTCGATGATCGTGGTGTTCTCCTTCTCGATCCGCACGCGCTTGGCCTTGCCGAGCATTTGGAGGGTCACGTTCTCGAGTTTGATGCCAAGGTCCTCCGCAATCATCGTGCCGGCGGTGAGGACCGCAATGTCCTCAAGCATCGCCTTGCGGCGATCGCCGAAGCCCGGCGCCTTGACGGCCGCGACCTTCAAGCCCCCGCGCAGCTTGTTGACGACCAGGGTCGCCAGCGCCTCGCCTTCGATATCCTCGGCAACGATGACCAATGGCTTGCCAGACTGGACAACGGCCTCGAGGATCGGGAGCATCGGTTGAAGCGAAGACAGCTTCTTCTCGTGGATAAGGATATAGGCGTCCTCGAGCTCGGCCAGCATCTTCTCGGCGTTGGTGACGAAATAGGGGGAGAGATAGCCGCGATCGAACTGCATGCCCTCGACGACGTCGAGCTCAGTCTCCGCGGTCTTCGCCTCCTCGACGGTAATCACCCCCTCATTGCCGACCTTCTTCATCGCGTCGGAGATCATCTTGCCGATCGCCTTGTCGCCGTTGGCAGCGATGGTGCCGATCTGGGCGATCTCGTCGGAGGACTGCACCTTCTTTGATCGACGTTCGATGTCTTTGACGACCGCCGTTGTCGCGATATCGATGCCGCGCTTCAAGTCCATCGGATTCATGCCGGCGGCGACGAGCTTGAGGCCCTCCTTCATGATCGAGGCCGCCAGCACTGTCGCGGTGGTGGTGCCGTCACCAGCAAGGTCATTGGTCTTCGAGGCGACCTCGCGCACCATCTGAGCGCCCATGTTCTCGAACTTGTCTTCCAGTTCGATCTCCTTGGCGACCGTGACGCCGTCCTTGGTGATGCGCGGCGCGCCATACGATTTGTCGAGGATGACGTTGCGGCCCTTCGGGCCCAGCGTCACTTTGACGGCGTTGTTGAGGATATCGACGCCGCGCAGCAAGCGGTCGCGGGCGTCGGAGGAGAAGCGGACGTCTTTGGCGGGCATGGGAATCACTCCCTGGTTTGAGATGAGGGGACAGGCGGCGTCAGGCCGCCTTTTTCTTCGAGGCGGGCGCGCCTTCGATCACGCCCATGACGTCGGACTCTTTCATGATCAAAAGGTCCTCGCCGTCGATCTTGACCTCGGTGCCGGACCATTTGCCAAACAGCACCCGGTCACCTGCCTTCAGATCAAGCGGAACCAGCTTGCCGCTCTCGTCCCGGGCGCCGGGCCCTGCGGCGATGACCTCGCCTTCCTGCGGCTTTTCTTTGGCCGTGTCGGGGATGATGATGCCGCCCTTCGTCTTCTCCTCCCCTTCAATGCGGCGGATGACGACGCGGTCGTGCAATGGACGGAATTTCATGAGTTTCGCTCCCGGTTTGACCTGCCGCTTCGGGCGACGCGTCTCGGCGCTCGACGAGGTCTCAAGCGGGGTAGATAGCCGCTGCTAGCACTTGTTACAAGAGAGTGCTAATTTGCCTCCAGCCAAAAGCTCTCAGTCTAAGCTCGCTGCAGGCGGCAGGCGAGGCGGTCACCAAGCCTTGCAATAGGGGACCCGGCTGCATCATATGGAACACATGACAATCGACGTGCCCGAAAAGAGACTGGTTGAGGCTTTGAAAAGCGTGGACGCGCATGGAGATGTTGCGCCCGCTCATGTCCACGATCCAATGACGATGCTGCTCCGAGAGAACGTGGTCCGAGACAACCTTGTGCGGTGGGACGACGTGAGAGGTCGTTACGTGTTGACAGGTACCGGCCGCCGGCGAATTAGCCAGGGCGGCCGTGCTCCTGGCGCTGTTGTATCGTTCAGAAATCGGGGCGTCGTAGGTAGCGGTGTACTGTACAGAAAGTCCGCCGACACCAGCCTCAAGGAATAGCTGCCACTTCACTTGATGCGCCGTTTCGTCCTCGCCGCCCTCGTCGTTCTGATCACCCTGCCCTGCAGCGCTCTTGAGCGGTGGGAGAGCCTGCCGCCGACTCCGGCGCGGATCGCGACCGATCGCGGCGGCATGGCGGACGCCAATGGCATAAAGATCCACTACGCGATCTATGGCAAAGGCTCCCCCGTCATTTTCCTGCACGGCGGTCTCGCCAACAGCGACTATTGGGGCAATCAGGTTAAGGCGGTCGCCGCGCGCCACACCGTGATCCTGATGGACAGCCGCGGCCACGGCCACTCGACCCGCGACGCGCGTCCCTACGGCTACGATCTCATGGCCGACGACGTCGTGGCGCTGATGGATGTCCTAAACATCCTCAAGGCGGACATCGTCGGCTGGAGCGACGGCGGCATCATCGGCATCGACCTCGCGCTCAGGCACAAGGACCGGATCGGCAAGGTGTTCGCCTTCGCCGCCAACACCAGGACCTCGGGCGTCGTCGAGGATGTCGAGAAGAACTCGACCTTCGCGGCTTTCATCGCCCGCGCCGGCAAGGAATATTCCGCACTCTCGGCGACGCCGAACGAATATTCCGCGTTCGTCGATCAGATCAGCAAGATGTGGTTTGCCGAGCCCAACTGGACCGACGCCGAGCTCGCGGCGATTGACACGCCCGTCCTCGTCGTCGACGGCGACCACGACGAGGCGATCAAGCGCGCCCACACCGAATATATCGCCGCGACCATTCCCCACGCCGGCCTGCTCATCCTGCCGAACGTCAGCCATTTCGCCTTCCTCCAGGACCCGGACCAATTCAACTTCGCCATCCTCCATTTCCTCGGCGACGAGTAGGGACGCAGTGCGGGTAGGGACGCGGGGACAGCCAGCGTTTTCGATCGGACTGCCGTCGGCTCTGCGGAACCTTGTCTGCCTGGGGCACGACGCGAGTCCGAAATTGAAGTTCATATCCAAATAGTGATCTTCAATTAGTCGGTTCTGACAGATGAGATCGTACCGCTCGAAGCCGGTCGCGTCATTACGTGATCGAGGGGAAGTCGCCTCACCGACCCTGGCGAAGGAGGTAAACGCATGGATGCCAAGGATCTCATCATCCGCAGAATGACTAAGGATGAGCTTGTTCTCGCGCTCGACTGGGCGGCGGACGAGGGTTGGAATCCTGGCCTCTTCGACGCCGAGAGCTTCCACGCCGCCGACCCAGATGGCTTCTTGCTCGGCGAGCTCGACGGCGAACCTATCGGATCGGTCTCCGCTGTGCGCTACGGCACGGAGTTCGGCTTCTTGGGTTTCTATATCGTCAAGCCCGCCTATCGGGGACAGGGCTACGGCCTCCGACTTCTGGCGGGCCGCGATGGATCGTTTCGGCTCCCGCAACGTAGGCCTAGACGGCGTCCTCGCCCAGCAGAACTCTTATTGCAAGTCCGGGTTCAAACTTGCCTACCGCAATATTCGCCATGCTGGGGTCGGCGGAGGAAGCGTCCCGACGGGCCTCATCGATCTTTCTGCCGTCGCCTTCAATGAGGTCGTGCGCTACGACGAGACCGTGTTCCCCGCACCGCGCGCCACGTTCCTGAGCCGCTGGATCCGGCAGCGAGAAGGGGAGGCCCTGGGCGTCGTCGGCAATGAAGGTCTTTCCGGCTACGGTGTTCTCCGCGCGTGCCGGCGAGGTTTCAAGATCGGGCCGCTGTTCGCTGACGACGTGCGCGTCGCCGACCTTCTCTTTCTGGGCCTCGTGTCGCGCGTGACCGGGCAATCCGTCTTTCTCGATACGCCGGAAGCCAACCCCGCCGCCATCGAACTGGCCAAGCGGCACGGAATGACGCCGACCTTCGAGACGGCGCGCATGTACACAAGGGAGCCGCCAAAATCGCGACTCGACCGCTGCTTTGGCGTGACGACATTTGAACTAGGGTGAGATCAGCGCGGATCGTCATCTCGTCGCGGAGGCGCTAGTCGGACGCACACGAGCATGACTTTCGCCGCGTTTGCACTCGGTGCATTCGTCCTTGCGCTCGGGAGCGCTTGCGAAGCGTTGCGCGCCGAGGATCTTGGGCCCACAGTCGAGCTCAAGCCCGGACAAGAGATTGCCTTTCCGGTCGCAATTGTTGATGGCGGCGTCATGCTGGGAAAACCGCGTCTCTTGAGGCCGGGCGCCGTTCAGCCCAAAGACGGTGAGATCATGGTCAGCGTCGTCAAGCACGATCCCTCGCCCTATGCCGACCTTACGGTGAGCGAGAAAACTTCTGCCCCGGTTGATTTTTTCGCGACCGGGCTCATCGGCAACATCAAGATCGATGAAGTGAAGATCTGCGGGCGGCTCGACGCGCTGACTTCTGCGCACATCTATTCCCGCTCAGGGCGGATTTCGCTCAACCGATTTTCGGTCGGACAGGGCGGTGAGGCGTGCCCATGACAGCTCGCGGTGAGGATCCTTTCGGCGCTAGATCTAGCCACAGCAAGCTGACATTTGCGTCGGCACAGTGTTGATCTTCCCGCCGCAGTCGCTGCAGCGCAAGCGCCGCCTAATTCCTCAAAGGACGCTCGCGTGGCGCGCGGCCTTCTCGTAAACAATCTCATAGGCAACGTAACCTGAGCGTTCGTAGGCATTTGGGGCGGCCCGGTTCGCGGCCAGCGCGGACAAGCGAACCCGCTTCACGCCCCCGAGGCTCAAACGAGCCTCAAGCGCTTCAAGGAGGAGAGGGGCGATGCGGCGGCCACGAAACGCAGACAGCACGCAGACGTCGGATACATACCCAAAACGGTTCGAGTCCGGCGTTTCCTCGATCAAGCTCTCCTGAACAATCCATCCAGCCGCAAAGCCCGCGAAAATGCCTCGGCCACGAAAACAGCGCCGTCGCGCGCCGCCTCAGCTAGCATCCAGATCAAGTACCTGTCGGCGGTTTGCTCACCCGGTAGGCGGGAGTCGTGTGGACGGCGCTCCTCTTCATGCAATTCGACGACAGCCGCGCGGAGCGCAAGCCTGTCGGAGGGCAGGGCAAGGCGGACACTCAGCGTACCCAGGTCAGATGCCATTGGCCTTCCGGAAGGAGCTTGCGAAGCAATTCCTCAGCCGCCTCGGAAGGTTCATCCAAGAGGCCGAAGTCAAGGACACATTCGATTGGGGATGGGCTCGCTCGGTCTCGTGGCCGACCGCGTGCGCGAGGGCGGCGGCTATCGCCTCGAAAGGGACGGCGGTGATGGTGTTCCGGATCATGCGCCGCCTCCGCCGCTACTCCGCGCTGTGTTAGTCGCTCAGGCGCAGACGCCTTATCTCCTTCGCAAAGCGGCCACGCTCGGGCACCAACATGCGTCCAAGCGCGATGAATTTTTGTTTCTGGGAGTCATCGAGGCTTGTGTACAAGGGCTTGGCCGCCTCGACCATTTTGTCGAGATTTGCCTGCCCCTGTGCCAGACGCTCCGCTTTCGCACTCAAGCGATCCATCGGTGCCAAGCTACCGCCTTGCTCCTTCTGCAGGGCCACAAGGCGCTCCCTGGCATCATCCCTGACTGCGGATTCAAACGCTTCCCAATCCTTTTCTTGGTCAGCGGTCAGGCGAAGACTGGTCTTCATGCCCTTTAGCTGGGCGTCGAGAGCCGCCTCCGCCCAATGCTGCACGAGTTCGGCGTGGGTGGGCTGCTGATCACTCTGCGCGGCCGCGGTGATCATGAAACCGGAAACGGAGAGAGCGGCTGCAGCGGTCGCGACAGCAAACATCCTTAGGAGAGTGCGTTCCAAAATGACACCTATAACGGTTGCCGAACCAATCTAGCTCGTGGGAACGCCCGCGCCACCGTGGCACAAAAAGCCCCGTCATCGCTCCCCGCCGCGCGCAAAAAGGACCCCGCCTTTGGCGGCGGGGAAGTTCGCCCCGAAGGGTTCGGGCGATGAGAGTCGTTAGTCGACCTTAGCAAGTAACTTTTCCATCTCGGCAGCCGTGAAGCCGCGCATGGTCTCGGTGCGAACATTGCCCAGTTCTTCTGCGCTCAAGATGACAGCTGTAGCGGTCTCGTCGTCGGGGGCTTCGAAAACCATTACGGCGTCGTGCGCGCCTAGGGTCCAAATAGCCTCCTTGACGGTCACGCCGTGCTTCTTGGCTCGGCTCTTGAAAGCCTCCTCCCGTTTGATCGTGTCCTTGACGTGGCGAACTCCTTTCTCGGTGTATTGGAGAAGCGTGACGTAGATCGGCATGGCGATTTCCTTTCCGTTGGCACCCCCATGCTAACACGGGTTCCAACCTGCACGTGTGACGCCGAGCGGCAGGTTAATCGGCGGCGATCTCTGGCGGTCAGTCCTTCGCTCGGCGCGGATCACTTCGCTGTAGCTTTGGCCGAGGCGGCGCATGGCGGCGAGCTTGTTGGGCTCGATCGAGATCATGCGTTCCATATACCTTCGCGAGCGCCCCGTGGATGGTTTCCGCGCGGGCCGATGCAGCGCCCGCCAGCAGGAGCGCCGTGATGAGCGTGGCGGCGATCGCCTCGAAGCAGGCGGCGGTGATCGAGATGCGGGTCATGGCGATGGTGTCGGCGGCTTCCACTCCCGAGCAAATCGCTGCGCTTCGGCGATCTCATCAGGCGTCATTTGGGAGCAGCGAGATCGCGCTGCTCGACAGCATCGGGTTCCTGTTCAGCCGCCAAACTGAGCCACATGTTGAACAACGTCTTGAGGTACTCCTTGGCCGTTCCAATACGGAACGCCGAGGTGGGCCTGTGCTCGGGCATAGCTCTGCTCGGCCGCCTTCCACGTCCATTTCGCCGCAGCTTCTGCTTTGGCCGACGTCGTCAGGCGGGCTTTCGCCCCCAGGTCGCCGTGAACGTGATGACGCTCGTCCAATAATGCGGGTCCGCGTAGCGGCCGTACACCTCCGTCAGCATCGCCCCCGTGATCGCGCCCGAATTCATCAGCGACGGCTCAAGCTCCCGGATGGTGTTCGTCCAGAACCTGGCCCAGTCAGATCCGCCGTTGAAGCTTATCGTGCAGCCTTCTCCGGCCACGCCTTCCATCCCGAGCGAATTGAGCCAGGTGGGTATTTTCCGGCCGACAAAATAGTCGATCTCCAATTGCTCGGCCCATTTGAGCCAGCCCTGCCAGAACGCCCGCATCGATTGCGGCTCGGCGACCGTGCAGGGCAGCATGTCCGGCTCGATGGACAGAAATACGCCACCCGGCTTCACCGCCTCGACCATCCGCTTCAACGCCGCCTCGCGATATGGCAGGTGATGAAGCAGGGCGCGCGTGACGACCAGGTCGTAAGCGCTCGTTTCGATCGGATCGCTGTGGACGTCGAGGCGGCGCACTTCGAGGCCTGCCTCGGTGAGATGCGCCATGTAACGGATATCGATGTCGCTCGCGACCACGTGGCCAGACGGCGCGACCAGCCGGGCCAGACTACGCGAAATTGAGCCGTTGCCCGCGCCAAGTTCAAGGCAGCAGCATCCGGGCCCGACGCCGAGGCGCTCGATATGAGTGCGCTCCATCGGATCGAGCAGCGCCGACATGAGCTGAAGCCGCTGCTCTTCCCCCGCAATGCTGTGCGGCAGATTGTATTTAGCCATTGCGTCCCTGCTCGGCCTTCCCGTCCTCGGCCTTCCCGTTGGCGCATCCAGCCCACCGGCCCGTCGCGATCGAGCGGGGTGTACGCGACATGCGCGCGACATGCTACGAGTTCGATAATCCTTTCAACATGTCCTCATAGTGCGTCGGATAAAGCATCCGCAGGCGCGGATTGTGCTGGCTCTTGATGTCGCGGACCGTGTAGGTCCGAAGACGGCAACCACCCGCAGCCGGTCCACAGAAACTACGATTGAAACCAGCGCCGGGCTAAGGGAGGTCGCATCCGATCTGTTTTCCCTCCTCCGCGAGGCATCCGACTCGTCGGCGTGAGTCTCTCGAACTTTGGATCGTCAACTGGCAGCTGCGCGGATCAACTCCCTTTTCGTGAGGAGTAATCATCCGACGACGGTCGCTTCAGAGACCGGCCGCTCCGTGTTCTGTCGAAGGCGGCCTGAGAGCATTGGACGACGATATCGGCGGCTTCCAGTGCGTGCCGTACCTGTTCGAGCGTTTTGAGCAATGGGTGGAGACCGACCCGCCAGACCGCGATCCCACGCATCCCGACACGACCGGCCTGGAGGTGGTCAATATCCACATGCAGCCCGGAGACCTGCTGCTCTTCGCATGCCGCGGCTAAGCCGCTCTCTCGCCCGGCGCGGCCTCTCTCATTTCATCGATCCGTTTGGAATTAATCAGATTGAGGAGATGCGCGGCGGCGCGTGCGTCACACAAAGCGCGGTGATGGTTTTGCAGATCAATCTCGTAAAGCTGACAGAGAGCGCCAAGTCCGTAGGGTCCATGGCCAGGATATTTTCGGCGCATTCCAGCGCACGTGCATAGTTTTGGAAAACGAAAGCGCCGCTCAAGCCGCTCTGCCCATTTGTCGAGGCCAGCGTCGGGGTGCGACATCAGGACTTGCGGCGACTTCTGGAAGTCGGCGGCGACTGCGATGAGCGGCAGCTTGCTCTCGGCCCCGATCAGATTCCCGATCATGTCGCCGCCCATGAAAAAGTCGAGCTTGCCGAACAGCAGCAACAGACCTCCGTTGGACTGCGGGCCGCCAGGGATGATGGTGACGTCAAGTCCATATTTTTCGTACGTGCCGTCGGCGACCGCCTGAAAGAAGCCGCCCGCCTCGGGATCGGCGAGCCAGTTGGTGCCGAACCTGACCTTGTCGAGGGCGAATGCCGGATGGGCGAAGCCGATCAGTCCCGCCAGCGCAGCAAGCGTTGCAACCCTCATTCGACATCCCCTGAGATGAGCCTCGGCCCAGCGAAGCGCAAACTCTGCCCGGTCATCCTAACGCCCGGATGAAGTTGCGTTCCGCGGTGGTCACGGTTGTGCTGGTCAGCGATCCTCGGGGAACAGCGCGATCGTCTGCGGCTCGGGCGGGCCGGTCTCCTCAAAGACCTCGATCGACCTGCGCGACATCACAACGCCGCCACCGACCAATCGCTCAAGGGTGTGCACAGGTACATGTTGCCGCCTCCCGCCGCGTGCGACAGTCGAGCGTCTTTCTGGAGCGCGCGAGCAAGCGCCACTTGGCATTGCCCCTTGTTTGCGAACTCAGGAACAAAACCTTTGTTCATCGTGTAAGCGCCAGTACCGTTGCTCCACCCAAGGGTGAGCATCACCCAATCATTCTGCGAATCCACGTCCCGCGCGCGCGAGCTCAAAGTCAGCGCCAGCGCGGCGACGGCGGCAGTGAGGTACTTTTTCATTTTGCGTCTCCATATCGAGCCGTCCGCCGACGGCCACGCCAGCCCGACCGCCGCCGCGCGCTCCAGATTGTCCTGGATCGTCGAATGGACCACGCCACGACCAGCACGCTGACAGGCGCTGCAGTTCTCGCCATACTGCCGCCGTGAAAGATCTATTTCCACACGTCGATCTTGCAGGCGTCAATGTGGCCTTGGTCGTGGAATGCGTGGTGACACTAAGTGTTGTGAGAGATGATGTCTCTCAGCGTTATTCCCTCAGAATAGGCGATGTCGTCAATCGTCCATCCGCGCTGGTCATCGAATACACAGTGTAGATATTGGCCGGCTGTGTTTTGATCTCAGGATCGTTGGCGTATTTCTTGTCGAGTGCAAACGAGACCTGTACCTTGGCATGGTGGTCGTCAAGCACGAAGATCGAGAAGGAGGGGGTCAGAACGCCCCAATCCTGCATTCCGAGGAGCGAGTCGGCGTCGAGGTCTCTGGCGTTTTCGTCGACGGAAAAATAGTCGTCAGCCAACTTCTTGAAGGCTGCCGAGAAAAAACGCTTTCGTTCTCTTCTGCGCCTTTCTTCTGCTGAAAGAGCGGCAACACGGCTTGTCGACCTTGATGCCTTTTTCATAGGTTCACTCGTCGAGCGCGCATTCGACCTTGAGGCCCGCCTTTGTCGTCGTCGCGCCGACGATCCCTGCTAGCGCGCCAGTTGAAGGAGTCACACCGCGTCTAGGCCCGGTGCAAAGTTGGAGTCAAAATTGTATAAAGCCGACAGGCAGCTTAGTCGGCAGTCACGCGAGGAGCGGGATGGCTTCAGAGTTCGAAGATGAGTTGATGTCTCTCGATGCGCGGCTGGAAAAAGCGCAGAAGGCCGCCGAGGGTTTGGTCAGTGGCCTGAAGCGTGTGCGCCGGGCTGGAAGGAATGGGCATATCGGCGATATCGTCAGGGGTTTGGGCGCGCTCGACGATCGGCTGGCGGATGCCCAAGTTGCGGCGCGCGATCTTTCAGGCGCATGGCGATTCGACGTGTCGGCTTACATGGCTGACGGTCGTTTTCTGACGGACCTCCGGACGGCGGCGGGCGAACAAAAACTGCAGATGTTCGAACGAGACGGACGCATCTATTGCTTTCCGTTGCTTCTGCGCATCGACGCCGACCAGTCCGCCGTGCGCGTCGGTCGGAAGGTCGAGCGCCGAGTGCGACCGAGCGAACTCGTCCGACTTTTGGCGAAGGCGCAGAAAGCGCCTCAGCGTTTCCGAGAACCGTTGTTTCTCGATCTGGTCTGGCGCGCCTATCGGCGGCTCGTCGGGCGCGACTGGAGCGGGACCGATCCGGGCCGAGTGGTCGCGCTGATCGAAATTCACGACACTCTTACGCTGCTGCCTCGCTCCGACTATCCGCAAGAGGAATTCGCCCGCGACCTGCTACTGTTGGACCGCCGTCCTGAGCTGCGCACGCGAAGTGGAGAACGCTTCGAGTTCCCGCACGGGACCACCACAAAGAGCATCAGGCCACTGATCGTATACGATGAACAGGGAGCCGAGCGGGTCTATTACGGCGTCCGGTTCGTCCCGGGAGGGTGACATGGAACCTAATGCGATATCGCCCAATGCGCCAACTCGGGCATCCGTTTCGTCCAGGGAGGGTGAAATAGGGGTTACGGAAGAAGCCTGGCTTGACCTGATCGACCGCGAATATCTCCGCCAATTCATTAGTGGTGGGGGCAGCGCGGTGAAATTCGTCGAAGGCGACACCAAACGACTTGACGAGATTCAGACGCGCCTCGCTGCGCTTGCGGAACGACATGAGCTGGCGTCCTGCTGGGTCAACACGTCGCAGACCAAGCTGCACATGATCCAGGACATCTTCTTCGCTATATCGCGTAGTCTTGACTGGCCAGCCATGGCTCAAGGCTTCGTCGAGGCGCTGGTGATCAAGCATGGCTACGGATGGCCTCGCCCTGGCGGCGGCGTCACATTCCAGGATATCGCGGCCTACAATGAGATCGATGTGAGGTTGTTCCGTCGCGATTTGAACCGTTGGCTGACCGACGAGATTATGCGGGATCGTTCGATGAGCCAGGACTTTCGGATAGCGATGGCCACTCTCTGCCGGACGCGGCTCGAGCCGGACGAGACGGACAAAGGCGTCACGACCCCGGTGCTCGAATGGCTGCGCGGCGAATTGCGAGCCGTCGGCGCCCTCCGCCAGACCTACATCACCGCCAAAATCACGAGGCACAACGGACGGGCGATGCTGCGCTCGCTGTGCCGGTGGTTGCGGCTCTGCGGGCGCAAGGGGATTTGCGTCACGCTCGATATTCGTCAAGTCTTACGCGCGGGGACTGCTCTTGGCGAGGGGCTGCGGTACACCCTAGCGGCGGTGATCGACGCCTTCGAAGTGCTGCGCCAGCTCATCGACGACACCGAGACATTCCAGGGGCTCCTGGTTGTCGTCCTGGCGGACGAAGCGCTGACCGATTTCGACGACAAACGATCGCTCAACGCGTATGCCGCGTTGAAGATGCGAATATGGGATGATGTCCGGGCTACGAGGCGGGACAATCCGCTCGCGGCCCTCGTCCGGCTGCATTCGGGCCGACATTCGACAGTCGAGGCGGCATGATGGACGACCACCCACCCATCGCGGCGCGCGGCGCGATTGAGGCGCTGCGGGCCGGGGTTCCGAACCGGGCGGCGATCCGCCTTTTGGGCGAACGAGACGGCGCTTTGGGCAATTCCTTTCTCGACTCGCTAGGGCACGGCGCTCGAGGACTCGACCAGGGTCGGCAAGCCGAGGGAAGTCTTGTGTGGGGCGGTTTCGGCGCGGGGAAATCGCATCTGCTCGGCTACATGCGCGAACTTGCGCTGGAACGAAATTTCGTCGTCAGCCTCGTGCCGGTCAGCAAGGAAACTACGATGTTCGATCCGACACGGCTGTTCGCCGCAGCGATCCGTGTCGCGGAGGTTCCCGGCGCGAACGACGATGTGATGACCGTTGCGCTATCGCAACTCAAACCCCAGACGGAGCCATACGACCGCCTCGAGAAATGGGCGACGGACAAGTCGCGCTCAGGGTCGCTGTCCACGGCGTTCGCCGCGGTGCTTTGGTTGATTCCGCACCTCGGCCCTGAAGAACATGCGCGCATTGCTCGCTTCTTCGGCGGCGGCAAGCTCAACGCGACTGTGGTGAAGTCCTGGCTCCGCGAGCACGGGGCAGCCAAACTGTTCGATATC
The DNA here is from genome assembly GCA_963765375.1 of uncultured Alphaproteobacteria bacterium. Classification (GTDB taxonomy): domain Bacteria; phylum Pseudomonadota; class Alphaproteobacteria; order Rhizobiales; family Beijerinckiaceae; genus Roseiarcus. Next base: position 211,907 of record CAVXVZ010000005.1, read on the forward strand.
AAGCCGGCGCGCGAAGCGGAACTCACTCGCCAGCGGCTGCGGTTTGCGCCGCGCCTTCTGTCCTCGGTGGGCCTCGCCGGCTGGTGCATTCTTCTAGATGAAGTCGAGCTTATCGGCCGCTATTCCCCGTTGCAACGTGGCAAGAGCTACGCCGAGTTGGCGCGTTGGCTTGGCTGGGACGATTTGGACAGCTTGCCAGGCATCACGACGGTCGCCGCGTTCACTGACGATTTCGTGGCGGAGATGTTCGATAATAAGCGCGACGAGGAGCTCATACCACAGACGCTGGAACAGAAGGGACTGGCGCGCCAAGCCACCCTGGCAAAGCGGTGCATGGAAGAATTGCGGCGCATGCGCGGCGTCCGACTAGCGTCGCCCAACGAACCCGCTTTGAACGCCGCCCAAAGCCGTATCGCCGATCTCTATTACGACGCCTACCAGTGGCGTCCTTCCAGCCTCGCGATCGGCGAGCGCCTGTCGGGAAAGTCGATGCGCCAATACATTAAGTCTTGGATCACCGAGTGGGATATTGAGCGCCTCTACGGCGAACGAACGACGATAGAGGCCCAAACGATTAAGACCGACTACACCGAGAGCGCCGAATTGCAACAGGCTGCCCTGGGCGCGGACCCGGACGAAGAGTAGCCCTGGGGTGGCGGCTCGGGACGAAGCGTCGAATGAGGCGTTCGGCCTGGACTGGCCCTATCCGCTGTTCGGCTTTCAGAAGGAGGGAATCGAAAGACTTCTCAGCAACCGATCGGTGCTTCTTGCGGATGAGATGGGTCTGGGCAAGACGATCCAGACGGTGGCTTGCTTGCGCATTCTCTGGGCGCGCAGAGAGATTGAACGCGCGCTTATCGTCTGCCCCGTCGGACTGATCGCGCAATGGCGGCGGCAAATCCGCATTTGGGCGCCCGATCTTCCGGTTTCCACCGCAGTTGGCACAATAGACAAAAGGAGCGCCGCTTGGCGCGCCAACGCGACGCTCTATCTGTCAAGTTTCGAGTCTGTCCGGTCCGATCTCAGCGAGCAGTCCGCGAGCGCTCGCCACTCGTGGAGCGTAGTCGTCATTGATGAGGCTCAACGCATCAAGAACGCGAAATCCGGTCTCGCTGCTGTCGTCAAATCTCTCGAACGGTCGCGCTCCTGGGCGTTGACCGGAACGCCTCTCGAGAATCGTTTGGACGATCTGCTTTCCGTCCTCGATTTCGCCGCGCCGGGCGAATTTGATCCCGGCGCCATGGGGGTCGGTCTTCGCGGCTTGCTGAGGCGGGTGCAACTGCGCCGCCGTCGCGCCGAGGTTCTTGACGATCTGCCGCCGAAGTTCGCTTCGGTCATTGCTCTTGACCTCGCCGCGACGCAGCGCGCCGCTTACCGAAAGGCCGAGGAGAAGGGAACAGTCTGGCTGCGTTCGCTGGGACGGGAGTTGCGAATATCGCACGTGCTCGAACTCATTCTCCGTTTGAAGCAAATTTGCAATTTTTGCCCGGAGACGGGAGACTCTGCCAAACTCATCGATCTCCGCGATCGCCTTGAAGAGTGTGCGGCGTCCAACGCAAAGGCCCTGGTTTTCTCCCAATTTGTCGAGGAACCGTTCGGCGTGCTCCGGCTCGCGCGGGAACTGCAGAAATTTCGGCCGCTGGTCATCACCGGCGGCATGGATCAGTCGACCCGCAGCGCCGCATTCGATTCTTTCGAGCGCGATCTGTCACGCCGCGTGATGGTTCTTTCACTCCGAGCGGGAGGGACCGGGTTGAACCTCACCGCGGCCTCCCGCGTCGTTCATTTCGATCGGTGGTGGAATCCGGCGGTCGAAGCCCAGGCCGAGGATAGAGTCCACCGTATCGGCCAGACACGGCCGGTCGACGTGTTCGCCTATGTCTGCAGTGAGACGGTCGAAGAGCGCGTCGCCGCAATTCTCGAGGAAAAGAAAGCGCTGTTCGCGGATATAGTCGACGGCGTTCCTACCCGGTCGCTTGGCAGACTCGATCTAGACACGCTCCTGCGCGCGGCGGCTCCGGCTTTCTAATAGATCGATTCTAAGGCTATTCTCCCGGACGCCGACCGGCGCTGTCCTTCGTGTGGGCGCGACGACTAATGCCTTCGATCGACCCGGAGCCGGCCGAGCTCGTCTTCGATTGGCCCAAATCCGGATCAGGCCGTCAGGACTCGGCCATGCCCCGACTGCTATCCCGGCCATCATCGCCTGGAGCTTGCGGCTGCAACAGTACGCCGCCCCAAACTCCTGTTGACGCTGCGATCGTCCCCCCACCTCCAAGCCCGTCAGGCCCGCCGTCTCGCGTCGCGCATCAGGGCTCACGCCTCGGCGTCGTATTCGTTCCCGTTTCGCCGGGATCTGCAACAGCGCTCAAAATCGACTCCGACCGTGGTCTGATCGTCCGCAGCGTACTGGCAGGCGACGCTGGGGCCAAGGCGGGGATAATGGAGGGCGACGTATTGCTTTCTGTCGACGGGACGCCGGTCAATTCTTTAGCCGACCTAAATGCCGCGGTGAATGCCGCCGCGACTCACCATAGTGCGCGGTTCGAGATGTCTCGGGATGGCGTCCCGCTCGACGTCACAATTCCGCTTTGAGGCGCCCAAGACGGCCGAGGCGACTGCCGGTCTGCGGTTGCGGCGCCAATGGATCAGGCGGCGCGCGATCGGTTGAATCGGGCGAGCAGCGATTCACAAGCCTCGATCTCCCTACGGATCGCGGACAACCGCGGCTCAGCGGCTTGCGGTAGCTCGGCCAACAGTTTGTCTCTTTCGGCCTCGATCGCGGCCTTCAGTTTTTCGATCATTTTGGTCAATCGCAGCCTCCCCGTACGGCGGCTGTGGTATTCATAGCATTCAAGTCACAGGTCGCGGGCGGGAACTCCGCGTTGCCGGTTACCCGATTTCTGTACTACCTCGGCGCCCACACGCATTCGCGCGAAAGAAAGGGAACAGACCGTGACTGCCTTGCTGCCGCACGTGGACCCCGACGGTCTCCTCGAATATTCCGTCGTCTTCACTGACCGCGCGCTAAACCACATGTCGCTGGCCTTCCAGCGCGTCATGCTGGACATCTCGCAAACGTTGCGTCGCGCCTACCACGTGGACGATGAAGGAGGCGGCGTAACGTTGGTGCCCGGCGGCGGCACTTACGCCATGGAGGCGGTGGCGCGCCAGCTCGCCCACGGCAAAAAGGTGCTCGTGGTCCGCAACGGTTGGTTCTCGTATCGCTGGACGCAGATATTCGAAGCGGGCGCCATCCCCATTCAAAGCATCGTGTTGAAGGCGCGCCAGATCCACACGGAGTCGGGAGGGCGTCAGCAGCCCTTCGAACCTGTGCCGCTTGACGAGGCCGTGGCCGTTATCGAATCGGAGCGACCAAATCTCATATTCGCGCCGCATGTGGAGACAGCCTCCGGCATCATACTGCCGGACGGGTACATGAAGGCGATCGCCGATGCGGTTCATAATATCGGTGGGCTTTTTGTGCTCGACTGCATCGCCTCCGGCGGCATTTGGGTCGACATGAAAGCCATTGGCGTCGACGTGCTGATCTCGGCGCCGCAAAAGGGTTGGAGCGCCTCGCCCTGTAGCGGCCTCGTCATGCTGAGCAAGGCTGCAAAGGCCGCAGTGAAAGCGAGCACAAGCTCTTCTTTCGCCTGCGACCTGAAGAAGTGGCTCGAGATCATGGAAGCCTACGAAAAGGGCGGCTATGCGTACCATGCCACCTTGCCAACCGATGCGTTGCGCGGCTTCCGCGACGCCATGCTGGAAACCGAGGCGACAGGTTTCGAGAAGGTGAAGGCGGCGCAGCTTGAGCTCGGCGCTCGCGTGCGCCAACTCTTTGCGCAACGCGGCTTTGTCAGTGTCGCCGCAGAGGGCTTCGGCGCGCCTGGCGTCGTCGTCTGTTACACCGACGATCCCGGCATCAAGTCCGGCGCCAAGTTTGCGGCCGTTGGCCTGCAGGCCGCCGCTGGCGTACCCCTCATGTGCGATGAGCCCGCGGACTTCCAGACTTTCCGTGTCGGTCTCTTCGGCCTCGATAAGTTGGCCGACATCGATCGCACCGTGGACAACCTCGAAAGCGCCTTGGATGAGGTGCTGGGCGCTGCGAACGTGCGGTAGCTCTGGGGCTGGCTTGCTGTCGGCGCTGATTTGAACTTGCCGAGCATCGCCCGACTCATCCGTTAGGACCTTTTCCATCAAGGGGACCGTGACGGAAGTCAACTGGACTAACGCCGTAAGCATGAGCCTGACATGGGCACGCCTTACCGCCTTGTCCGACCGAAAACCGGTTTAGGGAAATGCGCCATGAGCCCGAATAGATGTGCGCCGAAGTCGCCGCGTCGAGGCGCCCGTAAAGCTTGACTTCGTCGATTTGATGTTGCCGATGAGGTCGGTCGCGACGAAATCGACTGGGGCCGATGTTTTCTCGCTCGCTGTCAGGTCGGCATAGGGCGCGAGGCATCGTGCTTGACGACGTTGACCGCGATCTCACCGTCTTTGGGCTGAGCGGCGCCCGGCCTCAAGAGACGCGGTTTTCCCAGCATGACGCGGCCATCAACAATTGCGACCGGAAAGGCAATCTCTTGTCCGGGCTTGAGTTCGACTGTGGGCTGTCGACACCTTGAAAGTACTGCTGCTCGGCGAATCGTGGTTCATCCACCTCATCCACCAGAAGGGCTTCGATAGGTTCACCAACAGTGAGTACCAGTAGGGCGGCGCCGAGTTTGAGCTGGACCCCGGATTTAGGACCATTGGCTAAGGTGTGAAATGTCCTGCTCTGTCGCAACCGATGGAGCGAGGAATGACGAAGTCACGCAAGAAGTTTGATGCGGCGTTCAAGGCGAAGATTGCGCTTGAGGCGCTGCGGGAGGATGCGACGGTTCCGGAACTGGCGAAGCGGCACGGGGTGCATCCGAACCAGATTTATGCCTGGAAGAAGCAGGTTCTCGACAATGCGGCGATCCTGTTCGCCCGAGGGGCGAGCGGTTCGGGGGATGGCGAGGAGGAGCGCGAGCGCGAGACGGCCAAGCTTTACGCCAAGATCGGCCAACTGACGGTCGAACGGGATTTCTTGGCCAGGAGGCCAGGGCGATGAGCGCGCCCGATCGAAGAGCGATGGTCGAACGGCTTGGCAAGGACCTGTCGGTGCGCCGCCAATGCGTGCTGTTGAGCTTGACGCGCTCGGGGGTCTACCGCTCCAAGCCTGTCGCCGGGGCGGACGATCTGGCGGTGATGCGCCGTATCGACGAACTGCATCTCGAACTTCCGTTCTACGGCTCGCGGCGAATGACCTTCGAACTCAACAAGGAAGGTCGTGGGGTCAACCGCAAGCGAGTGCGGCGGCTGATGCGGGTGATGGGGATCGAGGCGCTGGTTCCGCGCCCTGGCACGAGCAAAGCCGCGCCCGGGCACAAGATATACCCCTACCTGCTGCGCGGCCTGAAGATTGTCGAGACGAACCATGTTTGGGCGGCCGACGTGACCTACATCCCGATGGCGTGCGGCTTCCTCTATCTGGTGGCGATCATCGACTGGGCCAGCCGGGCGGTTCTGGCATGGCGGCTGTCGAACACCAACGATGCGAGTTTCTGCGCGGCGGCGCTGGAGGAGGCGCTGCTTCGGTTCGGAAAGCCGCGGATTTTCAATACCGATCAGGGCTCCACTTTCACCGCCGAGGCTTTCACCAGCAAGCTTGTGACGGCCGGCGTCGAGATTTCGATGGACGGACGCGGCCGCTTCATGGACAACATTTTCATCGAACGGCTGTGGCGCTCGATCAAGTACGAAGAAGTGCATCTGAAAGCCTACGCCGATGGCTGCGAGGCGCGGTCCGGCATCAGTTCCTGGATGACCTTTTACAATTTTCGGCGCCCTCACCAGGCGATGAACAACCAAATGCCGATGGCGGTGTGGCTCGCCGGCATGGACAAAATCGAGGCGGCGGCGAGGGCTGTGGATATGCCGCTTCGCTTGGACAACGCAAACGCGTTGCCCACATACCCACAGCAGAGACAGAAGCAGCAAGAAGCAGCTTGATTCTTGAAGGACAACGGCAGGCCAGATCACACCTTAAATTCAACCCCTCGTGGTCCCACGAATGGGGTCCAGTTCAGTTCAAAGCTGCCCTCCGGGCCAACGGCTGGATCGTCGACCACGTCCCCGCCCACCGGATCGCCGACGACATGCCGGTCACTGTGGCGGGACTGCAAACATACGACTGTGTGGTAATCAGCGACGTCGGCGCGAACACCTTCTTGCTGACCCCGTCGGTGTTCCGCACCTCGGCCAGTGAGCCCAACCGGCTAGCGATTCTGCACGCACCCGTCAACCGCACAAGCCGAGTCGCAACCGCGTCCTGTGCCGGATCGGCGCGTAAGGATAGGTTATGCTCAGTACGATAGGGGCGCGAGTTTTGACAATCCTATTGGTGTTTCATAGGCTCCCGAATCAAGCTTAGCTCTGAGGAGGCGGAAGCGGCGAAGGCATGGAAGGAGAACCCCATGCAGGATTTGTTTCAAAACTACGTAGACGATCTGAAAGCTATGCGAGACGAGTTCCATAAGGAGCTCACTGTCCAAGCGCAAGAGCTGTCAAAAGCGATGGGCATCTACGCTCGGTCCAATGAAGCGGCGCTTTCATTGTTCATGAAGAAGGTTTCCGCTCGTGGCGCGGAGCTCGAGATGGCGGCGGCGGCAAGGCTCGATCAGTTTCGCGGTCTCCCAGTAAACCGTGGTTTGCGACATGTCAGTGACGGACCGCTCGCGCATACCGCAAACGATGCGGATCAAGAGAGAGTCGCAGCCGCCGCGGAGCGGGCGTTCGCGGACAGTCTTGAGAGCGACGGAGATCGGACGGCCCGGCGCGCGATCGCGCTTGTTCAAGCAGAACCGGCCGCTTGAGGGTAGATTTGCTGACTTGTTCTTGTGGCGACCGCCTCGAAGGCGGGCGACCGCCTATCGGATAGTTCCGTTCGAACGGTCCTTGCCGGTGCGGAGTCTATGCGACGATTGCGCGAGCTTAGTTCCTCCTCGAGGAAAAATGTCTTAGGAAGCGCATGTTCTGGCACAAGGTTAATGCTCATGGACGTACTCCTTTACCGACCATGACATTAGATTCCTTGGCTAGGTTACTATCGCGTTAACGCGCTAGTCATATTTCTATCACGGCAGTGTTAATTCTGAGCGCCTAAAAGACTTCGCTCAAAAGGGCGTTGCGGCAGGTCAACGGATGAAGCTATCGGCGCGTGAAATGAGAAGGGGATCGTATGAATACGCAATAGAGGCCGCTTTGGGGGCGTGGAACGGAGGCATTTCGGCCATGCTGGCTCGTGGCGGCGCGGGCGACAGGCTGGCGAGGGCTGACAGGGCAAGCGCCGCCCCGATGCCGGCCACAAGCGCGGCTCTCGATGAAAGAAGGGAAGGCTGAAACGTCAACACGGTTTTGGTCCACGAAATTTCTATTGTCGCTACCATACGCCAGCGCTCGGATCGCCGCTGTGATGGCGCTCACAGCCCGTGATCGGCGGCATTCGGCCTTGAGAACCTCGCCCTTCTTGCTTCGGGATCGGTGCGACCCCGGCGGGCTTCGAAATTCGGTCTGGACGGCCATTTTTGGCGAGATCTCGCGGTCGGGCTGGCGATTTACGACCCCGCTCGGCACCTCAATCCGACCTACCCGATCAGCCCAAGCACGAATCGCTGGATGGTCTCCCCTACCGTTATTTCAGCGATACGCCGGACGAGTGCTGGAGGTGGGTTGAGACCTATGTCTCGGGCGATGCGGCGAAGCCAACCTTCATGCGGGTCGAGCCACGCGAGCGGCGGACGCTTCGCGAGTTCTTGGCGAGGAGGTAGTAGACCGCGCCGCCGATCGCGACCCCGAATTCGGCAGGATGCTGGAAAAGACAGCCCCGACCGCAGCGGCGATGACCGCGTTGACGTTCCAGCCGTTAGTGTATCGATACGCGCCCCCTCGCGATAGAGTTCGGAAACGTCGATCTCGCCGTTGCGAATGAGATAGTAGTCCACCATGATGACGCCGAAGATCGGGCCATCGTCGAGCCGATAACGCCGACAAAAGTGGCCGCGCTCCCTTGCCACGGCGCGAAGGGATAGAGGATGAGCGCGATTAACGCGCGCGTATAGGCGGTTCACGGAAGGCTGGACAAAGCGCGGGAAGTCTGCGCCTGCGGATGCCTCAAAGGAGGCGCGACAATAAAGACAGCACGGCCGAAGCTTCACCTCCTACTCGGCTCTTCGTCACGAGGTCATCCACAGGCCTGGAAAAAATGTCCGCATGAAAGGGGCTATTCAACCTCGTGGCCTTGGTTCGGTGTGGTCGATGTTCTCGACCGCGAGATAGAGCTCGTATTCATGGCGGTCGTGGGTTCCGCAATATTCGGTCCCCCGGTCGGTCAGCACGCGCTGCAGGGGAATGTCGTGCTCCTCGTAGAACGGGATCACCCGGTCGTTGAGGAGTTCGGCGGCGGTCAGCGGCGTCTTTCGGTCGTAAAGCTTGGCGAAGCCGACCTTGGCGTAGGTGTCGACGAAGGTCTGCTGGTAGACGCATCCGACGCCTTTCAAGGTCCCGACACAGAAGGTGTCCTGGGCGCCGCAGTAGCCGGGGCATTCGGAGACGAACTCGCCGTGGGCCTCCTTGTCGGCCTTGGCCAGGATTTGTAGTTCAGTTCACCCAGTTTTTCACCAGCGGCCAAATATTTTTACTGTGTCATAAACATTTGAGGTGATGGTTTCGATTTCACGCCTGATTCGGAGGGGCTGGTGGATCGAAGCGCAGAGGGAGCTGGGAACGAATCTCGGTTAGCGTCTTATTTGGAGCACTTGGCGTCGAGCTTGGGGCACGCGGATCGGCGCGCGCCATTTGGCTCCTACTGCAAAGGGCTTATCCTTCCCGGCGAGCGCAAGAGCGTCGAGCCGATTGCAGCCCGCGTCGAGCCCAGCCGGGTTCAAGGCGCGCATCAATCGCTGCACCATTTTGTCGCGAACGCCGATTGGTCGCAGGAGGCCCTGCTGCGGCAGGTTCGAACCTTTGTTCTGCCTGCGATCGAAAAGAGCGGCGGAGTAAGAGCTTGGATCGTCGACGACACGGGATTCCCGAAGAAGGGCGTTCATTCCGTTGGCGTCGCCCGGCAGTATTGCGGGCAACTCGGCAAGCAGGACAATTGTCAGATTGCGGTGTCGTTGTCGGTCGCCAACGAGCACGCGAGCCTGCCGATCGCCTTTCGGCTCTATCTTCCCGAGGATTGGGCGGCCGATCCAGTTCGCCGGGCCAGAGCCGGCGTGCCCGAGGACGTCGTCTTCAAGACCAAACCGCAAATTGCGCTCGACCAGATCCGCGCCGCGCGCGCCGAGGGCGTGCCGGAAGGGGTGGTGTTGGCGGACGCCGGTTACGGGATCAACACGGCGTTCCGAGCGGCGCTGACGCGCATGGGCCTGACTTATGTCGTCGGCGTTCAGTCGTCGGTCCGGCTTTGGCCGCCGGGAGCGGGTCCGCTCCCGCCCAAGGCATGGACCGGGCAAGGTCGACCCCCGACGCTGATGCGGCGCGACGCGCAGAATCAGCCTCAGTCGGCCAAGCAACTCGCCAAGTCGCTGCCGGCTGACGCCTGGCGGGACGTCGCATGGCGCGAAGGCGTCGACAAAACGCTTCGTTCCCGCTTCGCCGCCGTGCGGGTTAGGCCCGCGCATCGCGACTACTGGCGTTCGCACCCCTATGCGGAAGAGTGGCTGCTCGTCGAATGGCCGCAGGACGAAAGCGCGCCGACCAAATACTGGCTCTCGACCCTGGCTGCGGATACAGCCCTCGCGAGGCTCGTGGAAACTGCCAAACTGCGCTGGCGGATCGAGCGCGACTATCAGGAACTCAAGCAGGAACTGGGCCTCGATCACTATGAAGGTCGAGGCTGGCGAGGCTTTCACCATCACATGGCGCTCTGCGTCGCAGCATACGGATTCCTGGTCTCCGAACGGAGTTCTGATTCCCCCCTCAGACGACAAAACCCTCGTCATCAAAACGTCTGACCTATCCAACGGTTTTCGACCCCGCGGATCCCCCGATCCGAGCAGAACGCCACGTCAAATCGTCCATCACAAGCATCCGCATTAGGTTGGCCCGAAGTATCGCCCGGCGACTGCCCCGATGCCCCTGTTGCCAAAGAGCCAACTTGTGACACAGTAAGAATATGCAGGAGTCATGAAACTCAGCGCCGCTCGGGGTGCCGGCGGCTCAAAACGCTGTCATGGTGTACATTGGGACAAACGCACTATCGAGTTCTGGGCTGCCGCACGCTATGACGTCCTTTTGAAGAGGCCGAACGGCGACGGAAGTGGTCGGCTGATCAGAAGCAACGGATCATCGCGGAGAGCTTTGCGCCCGGCGCATCCGTTGCGGAGGTAGCGCGTCGTTATGGTCTGAATTCCAACATGCTGTTCACCTGGCGACGGCGAGCACGGGCGGACATCGATGACGTCGGCAAGACAGTGAACATTGTGCCGGTGACCCCTTCGGCCGACCGGCAGGATTTGCAGTTGCTCCTGGTTGGAATTTGCCGTGTTTGTCGCGTGCAGTTTCAGGCACTTGAAGCGTACCGAGCAACGCGCCCAAGACGGGCCAGCGTCCGCGCCAAGGTGTTGGCAATTCCGAGCTGATGCCCAACGTCAACCGCCTCGCCTTGAAGCATTGCGGACTGCAGACGCTCACTTTGGATGGTCAATGTAGCCGCCTGTTTGACTAGCGCGCGTTGGGCTTCAGTCAATACGGCCGCCCCGCCAGCATCGTCTGCGAATGACATTGCTAGATCACGGAAGCGCCGTGCGTCGGCGCTGCGCCCGTCGACGCCAGCAATCAATTTACCACCATTGGTCACTCGTGAACGTGAAGTAGGTGAGGCTTATCCCGCTGTCCCAGGTGGCCCTAGATGTGGTATGCGGGCGTAGTTGAGTCGCTGTTCGAGGCGACCGCGACGGGGCGCGCAATGGCCAAAGGCCGATCGCTTTCGCAGTTTCAAGAGACGTGTAGCGCGACAATCTGGATGGAAAGCAGCGACAATCAGGATGGCCATTTTGGCGGTCGCGGCGAGGTGATGATTGTCGCGGCGCGGCGATAACGCAAGCGCTATTTTGTCGAGAGATGGTTTGATTGTCGCGGAGCGACAATCAGGATGATCCCTTGATTGTCGCGCGCGTCGGCGGGCGTCCGGGTCCACGGGCGTTGTCGGCGGCTTCCTTTCGCCGATAGCTGTCGACGTTCATTTCGAGGATCGTGGCGTGATGCACGATACGATCGATGGCCGCGAGCGTCATGGCTTGATCGGAGAAGATTTTTCCCCATTCGCCGAAGGGCTGGTTGGCGGTGATGAGCATGGATCGGCGCTCGTATCGCGCGCTGATCAGTTCGAACAGAACGCTCGTCTCCGCCTGGTCCTTGGTGACATAGGCGAGATCGTCGAGGACCAGCAGATGATATTTGTCGAGTTTGGCGATCGCGGCTTCGAGGGCAAGATCGCGGCGTGCGATCTGAAGCTTTTGCACAAGGTCGGTGGTCCGGGTGAACAGAACGCGCCAACCCTTTTCGATCAAGGCCAAACCGAGCGCCGCCGCGAGATGGGATTTCCCGACGCCGGGCGGCCCGAAGCACAAAAGATTGGCTCCCTTTTCGAGCCAGGCGTCGCCGGCGGCGAGCACCTGCACCTGCGCCTTCGAGATCATAGGCACTGCGGTGAAGTCGAACGTGTCGAGGGTCTTTCCCGGCGGCAATCGCGCTTCCTCCAGATGCCGTTCGAAGCGACGGCGGTTTCGCTCCACCATCTCCTGTTCGGCGAGGGCCGCCAGGAAGCGGGCGGCGGGCCAGCCTTCCTTGTCGGCGGTCGCCGCCAGGGCGGCCCAGATCAGCTTGATGCCGGGCAGTCGCAACTCGCCAAGCAGCAGGTCGATGCGGGCGGCGTCGATCTTGTCGGTCGCCTTCATGCCGCTTCTCCAACGCTTGTCGCGATCTGATCGTAGATGGCGAGGGATGGCAGCCTGACGACGACGACGGGCAATGCGGCGTCCTTTGGCCGGAAGCGTTCGATCAGCGCAGCGAGATCGGGAAGGACGCCGTCGTCGAGAGCCGCTTGCAACGCGAGGGCGAGTTCGGCCTCGCAGGAGCGCTCGAACGCGAGCGCGAGAATCCCGACCATGGCGCGGCAAGCTGGTCTCTCACCGAGACCGGCGAGCAAGGCGTCGAACGCCAGGGCGAAGGCTCGGCGGGGGAAGAGTTGATCGCGATAGACCAGATTGAGCAGCGCCATGGGCTTGCGGCGCAGGGAATGGATGACGTGACGGTAGTCGACGACATGACCATGTTTGCCGTTCGGCCGGGGCCGACCGCGTCGCAAGACGACGATGGGCGTCGAGCCCTGGAAACATTCGAGCCGATCGTCATAAAGGCGCACCCGCAGCCGATGGCCGATCAGTCGCGAGGGAACCGAGTAGAACACCTTGCGCAGCGTGAAGGCGCTGGAGCTGGTGACGTCGACGTTGACCTCCTCGTAGTCAGCGGTCTTGCGGACCGGCAGCTTGTTCAACGCCATTCGCTCTTGATCGATGCGCTTGGCGTTGCGGAGGTTGCCGCGGCCAACGATGTCGTCGACGAAGCCCCGCCATGCGGTGAGATCGTCAAAATCTCGCGAGGCGCGCAGCAACAGGGCGTCGGCGAGCGCTCTCTTGAGATGGCCGTGGGCGCTCTCGATCGAGCCGTTCTCGTGGCTGACGCCTGGATTGTTGCGGGTCGGCGTCATGCCGTAATGGGCGCAGAACGCTTCGTAGCGCTTCGTCAAATCCTCCTTGGCGTCGGCGCCCAGATTACGGAAGGCCGCCGAGAGACTGTCGCTGCGATGTTGCTCGGGAACGCCGCCCAGCGCCCAGAGGGCGTTCTGTAGCCCTTCCGCCAGCGCGACGAAACTTTCACCGCCGAGCACGACATGGGCGTGCTCGAAGCCGGAAAAGGGCAAGCGGAAGTGATAAAGTCGGCAGTCGAGAAGCTCGCCGGCAATGGTGACGCCGAGATCGGCCACTTCCGTGAAGTCCGACAGTCCCATCCGGCCCGGAGGATGCTCCTGGCGAAAGATGACCTCCCGATCCGGACCGTTCACCGCCCGCCAAGCCCGGATGCGGCGCTCGAGGGTCCGCCGCGTTCCGTCGCCCAGGTCTGGATGCCGACGGCAGAGTTCTCCGAAGACGGCAATCGGTCTCAGTCCGGGCGCGGCCTTCAACATCGGGACGACTTCATTGTCCCAGACATCGGCGAAGGGATCGGCTCGACGTCGTTCTCGACGCGCCTTCTTTTGGCTGGGAAGCCGAGGATCCTTTTCAATACGGTAGGCGGCGGCCGTGCTGAATCCGGCTTTCGCGCCGGCAATCGCCGGCGAATGGTTGCGACGCAAGTTCATGAATAGCCTCATCTGACGATCGGTGACGTGTCGGCCGGGCAAGAAGTCGGTCCTCTCGACAAGAGAAGGCCGATCCCTAACCCAGCCGCCGTGACCGCCAGACGAGGCCACTTGGGCGCTCGCCGCCGCCGCGGGGATATCTACGGTCGGGCTACGCCCTTCCTTCGCTATCCCCGCGGCGGCGTATTCTCATCCTGATTGTCGCGCGATTCTCATCCAGATTGTCGCGCCGCAAGACGTTTCCCGACGAGACGAGCTGCGCCGCCTTTTTGTTGAAGCGGCGTTGGTCGAAGGGTTTTGTCTGTCCCGGCTGTGGCGAGCAACGCGCCGCGGCGCTGAAGAGCCGGGCTTACACATACGAATGCCTCGATTGCGGTCGACAGACTTCGGCCACGGCGGGAACGGTGATGCATCGTTCCAAGCTGCCGCTGACCTCGTGGTTCTGGGCGGCACATCTCATGGCGACACATTCCAACGGCATGTCGGCGCGGCAATTGGAGGATCAACTCGGCGTCACTTACAAGACCGCTTGGCTGCTGACGCAGAAATTGCGCCGGTCGATGGTCGACCCGGATCGCGATCCCTTGGAGGGCGTCGTCGAAGTCGATCAGGCGGAAATTCCCTTCCGCGAAGGCGAAGCCTTTTTCGAGCGCGACAATGCCGGCAAAATCCTCGTCGCCGGGGCCGTCGAGGTGATTGATCGCGACACCAACCAGCCCAAGCCGCGACGCAAGCACGCCAAATATCTCGATACGCGCTCCGGCCGAATACGCCTCGCTATGATCGCCGACAATTCCGCGGCGTCGATCGAGGCTTTCGTGAGAGCCAACGTGAAGCGTGGAGCCACGCTCCTCACCGACGGCCACGCGTCCTATCCTGGATTAACCGACTACCGGCACGATCCGCGCATTGTCGGAAAAATGTCGGGACATGTTGTCTTGCCCTGGATCCACCGAGCCTTCTCATTGATGAAGCGATGGGGCCTGGGCACGTATCATGGCCTGCGCCGCACGCATGTCGACACCTATCTCAATGAATTCGTCTTTCGCTACAATCGCCGCTTCCACCGGCACGTTTCGTTCGAAGCCTTGCTCGGGCTGGCCGCACATCATGCGCCTGCGAGCTACTGGGACATCGTCAAACGAGACAATCCTCGAAAGGGCGTCCAAACGATCAGGCGGAGGCCGCGCCGCCGCAAGACCGCCACCGGAATGCGACAGGACGGTGCGCCGCCAGCGCTCGGCGCTGACCCAAACCAACCCATCAAACCGGTGCATCCACTACATATAGACGACCCTGGGACAACGGGATAAGCCTCAAGTAGGTAGCAGATTGTCAGCACCGTCAAACATACAATATTACTTTCGCCTTTTTCATAATTGTACTTGATCTACCGAGGAAAGTAGAATGATTTCTTCGTGCGAACTATTGGCTATCGTTCGACGACTGTCAGACGGTTTGCTGGCATAAATAACGACTAAACTGCACGATTATGGATTGCGTCGAAGTGTGTCCGGTGGACTGCTTCTATGAAGGCGAGAACATGCTTGTCATCCATCCTGACGAGTGCATCGATTGCGGGGTCTGCGTGCCGGAATGCCCAGTTGACGCGATCAAGCCGGACACCAAGCCGGGGCTTGAGAAATGGTTGCGGCTGAACGCCGAATACGCGACAGTCTGGCCAAACATTACGATGAAAAAACCGCCTCCGCTCGACTCCAAGGACTGGGAGGGGAAACCAGACAAATTCCAATTCTTCTCGCCAAACCCCGGCACAGGTTCGGCGTTGAAAGACCGGATGGCACTGACTATTGCGATGACGCGCAAAGACAGGTCTGCTGTAATTTCAAAATATATCTGGTGGGTCGCACCTAATCGCCGGTTCTGGCAGGAACGTGGCTAGTGTTAGAGAGAGGGAGCTGGGAATGAATAAGCTTTTGTTAGCAGTGACGGCCTCTTTGGTGATGTCAGCATTGGCCTGCACCACTGTCCCACCCACAGAACAAGTCATTTGGGACTGGACTGCGGGGGGCGTAAACGGCAGCGGAACGCTTACTACTGCCACTGCGGATTGCGCTGGCGGTTGCCGCGTCCTATCGGCTACTGGCACCATCCAATTGCAGCCTCTCGGCGGACCAGTGGCAACTATAACGGGTCTCAACACATCTTACGGCCCATTGGCCCCACCCCCTAACTTACTTTTTTATCCCGCCGTTTCGCCAAGCCAAGTTGGCCCTGTCAATTCAGGTGGCCTTTCCTTCGATACAACTAGCGGCCCCATAAATTTTGCTTGCTGCGGTGGCAGCATGGGCCGGACGACCTACGACTATTTATCCTATTCCACAACACAAAGAGACACCGCTTACGAGTTATTCTCCGCCGTCCCACGTCCGCCCACCAAAAAAAATTGATGGTACCTTACGGCTGCCCCGGCGTTTCGATTAGTGAGGCCGCCGCAGCCTGGTCGCGCGGTCAAGATCTTTCGTCGGGAGGATCGCGTCAGAGAGGTCGGGCGGAGATTTATGGGGTAGGCCGCCAGTGCGTTGAAGGCCGTATAGGCCAACCTGATAGTGTGAAAGTCCTATTTCACACTATCAGCGGCGTTTGCGGCAAGGGTCCGCGATCCACCCCATCATCTGCGACGGCGTGGGCGGCGCGACAGCTAACCTTTGGCAGCGTTCGGAACGGCAAAGTCTGCCCTTCAGAGACCTCGCCGTACTTGGGGCCACGGCGACCCGTTTTCGACCCTGAGCCGGCCTTCAAGATCGGGTCTACGAACGGGCGGGAAGTGCGAGACAGTAAGCGGCTGTTGTGCGAAGGCGAAGCCAACGTGCTAGTCGACCTTCGCCACCTATCCGGCCTCGGAGGTCTCCTCCCGGCCAAGATGGAGATACGCGCGCCCCGGTCCTCATAAACTCTTCGGCGTCGTGCGCCGTTTTCAACATCAGGCTTCCTGAGCGCCGTTTGACTGTCAGGCCATCTCGTTGTCACCCTCTCGCAAACCCCGCTTGCACGACCGGCGCTTTCGCTCCGACCGAACGAACCTCTACGCGGCCACCGATACCGCTTTGGCGTCAAACGGTTTCCCGCGCTGCAGCACCGCCCAGGCGATCCTCGCGAGCTTGTTGGCTAAGGCGACGACCGCGACATTGCGATGGGTCCTGCGCATCAGCTCTTTCGCCCATCGGCCGAGCGGCGTGTCACGCTCCGCGATATGGGGCAGCGCGGCGCGCGCCCCGTGAATCAATTGTTTGCGCAGATACTTGTTGCCGCGCTTGCTGATTCCGAGCAGCTTCGGCTTGCCTCCGGTACTGAACTGCCTCGGAACCAGGCCCCGCCATGCGGCTAGATCGCGACCGTGGTCGAAGCTTTCCGCTCGACCGACAGCAGCAACGAGCGCCGACTGCGGATACCGACGAAGCCGGCCACGCATTCCAATAGGAAGCCGGCCACCGATTCCGATTTGAAGCCGGCCGGGGTTCCGATTTGAAGTCGGCCACCGGGCGTCTGCTTCCCCGGATCGAAGTGATGATGTTTTGCTTGGCTGGATTGGTCAAGCGGTCATGGATTTGGGCCTCCGCAAAATGAGAAGAAGGCTCGGCGTGCGAGGGTTGGATCGTGTGGCGGTGGGCAACGACGGGCGGAGCGCGCTTTCCGTTGCGCCGTAGCGTAGCCCGTCGTTGTCCACGGCCTTGTGCGCCGAGGGTTGGCGGATCTGGCTCTGCGCGCGCGCCGGATTCAAGGGGATGACCGTCGCTTGCGCAGGCTCTCGCCGGCCAGTTCGATGCGATAGGCGTTATGAATGACGCGGTCGAGGATGGCGTCTGCGAGCGTGGGTACGCCGAATATCGCAGGGCGCCACCATTTTTGATCGGGTAGTGTCGCACGTCACGATCACGGACGCTCGCCATTTCCTGTTTGGTCACCGACTTGCGGTCCTTGATGAGCGTTCTGGGCGCGGCCCTTCCTATGTGGTTGTCGAGTTGGCTGACGGACGCAAGCGTTCGGTTCGGATTGCCGCAACGGACCTCTTTCCGCCAGGAAACTCATGCAGCGCAACGGAGCCCAACCTGCCCCGCATCAGTGTCCGTACATTGATCCCCTTGGCGCGACATTTGAACAGGATTTTAACCCTCCTCACCGAGGAGGTGATTTGCGATGAGCCTGCAAGCCCTTTCGCGTCGTCGCGTTGCGTCTCCACCATCGATCCCGGCCGCCAAGATCAACCGGGTTCCGGTGGCCCCTCCGTATCTGTGGCCGAACCTGTCGCCAGAGACTCAAACGCAGATAGCCCGAATATTGGCGGAGCTGCTGCGGCGGATGCTGCGGACGGATGTGGCGCCGGCAGGGGAGATGGCCCGTGCTGATCGCCGCGCACGTCGCTGATGAGCGGGTGACGACGGCGCATCGCGCCAAACTGGCGTATGTCTATGTGCGGCAATCGTCCCTGAACCAGGTGAGGCAGCACCAAGAGAGCACGCAGCTGCAATATCGGCTGGTCGATCGCACCATCGCTCTAGGGTGGCCCCACGAGCGCGTGCAAGTCATCGACGAGGATCTCGGCAAATCAGGCGCTGGCAGTGTGGAGCGCTACGGCTTCCAGAAATTGATCGCCGAGATCGGCCTCGGCAATGCCGGGCTCGTAGTCAGCCTCGATGCTTCACGGCTCGCCCGCAACAATCGCGACTGGCACCAGTTGCTTGAGCTTTGCTCGGTGTTCGGGGTGCTGATCGCGGATGGCGAGCGCCTCTACGACCCGCGCGCCTACCACGACCGTCTGCTGCTCGGCAGGGCTGTTCAACGCTCTCTACTGAACGTCATGGAGAATATTGATTTGAGGCCTCCGAGAGCGGTGGCGAAGCGGTCTTGAGGGATTGAGTTGGATTGGTTGCAGCGCAGGATATTGTACGCAATGCTCCTGAGTTTTGCGACAATTCCAGGATTGGTTCGAATGCGCGAGGCATCTTCGCGGAAAGTGACGTCGCGCGTGTAGTGGGATTTGTTCTCGATTCCCCAGTGCTTGCGGATGGCGTGCGCGGCGAGGTTTGCGGTCACAGGACGGCCGGAGAGATAGAAGGAGATTTCGGACGAGGGCTTCCAGAGGCCGGTGGCGGGCTGCCGGACGTTGATCGCGCGCTCGACCTTGATGATGGCGGCGACATGGGGCTCCCATTCCGTTCCTGCGACGGCGGGCGCGGCGGTGAACACCGCGATGGCTCGGGTTTCGTGGCGGTTGCGCCGTTTCTGGTCCACGGTCTGCACGCTCGACTGGGGCTTGGCCGTGGCGCAGACGGCCTCGACCTTCTGCCAGAGGATCGGCTGGTTCTCCTTGAGCTGGACGATCAGATGTGCGTTGGCGACGGCGGCGGCTTCGAAAGTTTTTTTTGGCAATGCATGGCGTCGCAGGTGACGATATGGCCCGCCAAGTGGAGTTCCTCCATCAGCTTCTGCGCGGCGGGGATCTCGTTGGATTTTTCATCGATTTCGATGTGGGCGAGAACCAGCGCCGTATCGACCGCGAACGCGCTAAGCAACTGCCTTGCCTTGGCGTCGTTGAAGTTGTCGAAACTGCCCTTCAGCGTCTTGCCGTCGAACGCGATGACGCGCGTCTGGGCGCTCGCCGGAGCGAGATTTAAGTTCGCGGCGTGGTCACGGAAGACCTTTTCGACATCGGCCGGGCTCAGCCCCTGCAAAATATAGCGGATCGCGGTATGCGCCGGCGGCCTCTTCCACTTGATCGCGAAGGCTTTGTTCAGCCTTTGCCGATGCACCTTGAGGTAAGTGCGGATGCCGCGATAGGAATTGGCGCCGCTCACCATGGCGAAAACGGAGAACAACAGCACGTGAGGTAACGGATAGAGTTTGCCCTCGGCGCGACGCGGGTCGGGAATCGTCCCAAAGAGCGAAAGAAGAGGTTCGAACGACTTCAAGGCGACCCCCGAATGATTCGGTCGCCTCACACAGATTCAGACTTTTTCCGCCCACGGAATCCTCCACCTCCCGTTGCGCCTCAGAACGTTGAATCGTGTTGCATTTGGGACTCAGTACAGAGCGTTGAACAGCCCTGTCTCGGACCCGCAGTTGCCTGAATGCAGCGTCCGTCACAAGAGACGGCAGGCGCATCAAGTCAACGGTCCAGCGCAACGTTCGATTCGTTGGATCAATCAGACGCCGGGCAGGAGCGTGCATGCCACGCACTGATCACGCAGTTTCCGCTCGAAGGATGCAAAGAAGGACTCGACGGCCCGAACGGCCACGCGCTGCGGCAAGTTTGACCCCTGAACGCCATCGCTTTCAGGCGCCCGAACCCCGATCGCGAGGGCCGAAGCCGCCGGAGACGACCGGAGCCGAAGGTCTCAGGCGGCTTGTTCGATCTCGCTGCCCGCGCCCGGGGGCGCGGCGGGCTTCGCAGCTCGGCTTTGACCCTTCTGGAGCTGGGCCTCGACTGCTTTCAAAGCGTCGATTTCATTCGACTTTTGGACCGCTGCGATCTCGCGCACCATCCGGTCGAGAGCCGCCTCATACAACTGCCGCTCCGAGTACGACTGCTCGGGCTGCGCCTCCGAACGGTAGAGGTCGCGTACGACTTCGGCGATCGCGTTGATGTCGCCCGAATTGATTTTGGTCTCGTACTCCTGCGCACGACGCGACCACATGGTGCGCTTCACGCGCGCGCGTCCCGTCAGAACCTCGAGCGAGCGCCTCGCGGTGTCGGGATCGGATATCTTCCGCATCCCGACCCCTGAAACTTTGGAGGTCGGAACGCGCAGCGTCAACTTGTCCTTCGAGAAGCTGATGACGAACAACTCAAGCCTAAAGCCCGCTACCTCTTGCTCTTCGATCGCAACGATTTGACCGACGCCGTGGGCCGGATAAACTACGAACTCATTGAGCTTGAAACCTTGACGCTGGCTGGCAGGCTTGACCGATTTGGAGACCGCCTCCTCCGACCCGCTCGCCTTTTGGACCCTGGCCGCGGGCACGGCCAGTTTCGCCACCGAAGCCGATTCGGACGAATCCGCAGGAGTGGGAACGCCCTGACCACGATCCGGCTTCGGCCCGGCGACAGCGGTCACGGCTTTCTCGGGCGCGGGTCGAGCCTCGAGCGCGCCTCTGCTCGCGAGCATCAATCTCGCTTCCGCCTCTTTCGCGCGCTCTTTCGCGCGCGCGCGCGCACGCGCCGCCGCCGCTTTGACGGTCGTGCTTTTCGCGCGTTTGCTCAGGTTCTTCGACGCCGTCGGCTTCCTTGCGGAAGCGGCTTTTGCAAGCCTCTTCGCAGCGCCGCGCGTGCGAGATGCAGTTCGGGCCGCGGGGCTCTTCCGCTTTCGCTTCGAAGGCTTCGCTGCAATATCTTTCATCTTTGCTCGAATGGTTTTCCGCGCGGCTCGCGCGCTCGAGGCCGGCTTGCTCTTGCCGGCCCGGCTTCGAACTCTGGACGAGGACGCTTCCTTAGAAAGGTGCTTTGACGCCGGTTTCGCGCTCGAGGCGGGCCTTTTCTTTGTCTTTGATTTTGTTGTCTTCTTCGACTTATTACGCGCCGCCATCGTCAAACTCTCCACGCGCGACCGCTCCCGCATACGCTGAAAGCCCATGCGCGAACCCGCTCTCCAACACGGCGAGCGGACTTCCATCACCGAAACCACGCTTTGTCCGAGGACTTATCGGGACTTCCGCTCCACGATTAATTTGTCGTTTAGCACAAAATCGTCGAAAAATCAAAGAAGAAGATGAGCCGGCGGCGACAACAACGGTGGCGCATGGTTAAGGGCGCATCGAGACCGCAAGGCGCCCGGGGCCTAATCCCCCGGCCCGGGTTCGGTCGAGAAGAACTCGGCGAATTTGTTGGACCGGCCGTCGAATTCCTTGGCGTCTGGCGGCGGCTCCCTTTTGCTGGTTATATTTGGCCAGGATTTTGCGTATTCCGCATTTAGCTTAAGCCAGAACGCCAGGTCGGGTTCTGTGTCGGGTTTGATCGCCTCCGCAGGGCATTCCGGCTCGCAGACGCCGCAATCGATGCACTCATCCGGGTGAATAACGAGCATGTTGTCGCCCTCATAGAAACAATCCACAGGGCAGACTTCCACGCAATCCAAATATTTGCACTTTATGCAGTTTTCTACAACCACATAGGTCATTACCAACTCCTCATCTACGCAAAATTATCGGATCCGCGCCCTGTTCTCTTTTGACTGAGCTTTACTCAAGGTTGCCACGGCGAATCCGCGATCCGGCGTCCTCAACCCTGCTAGCGCCCCGCTAGGGGCGCTTGTTGGATTGTTCTTCAAGCAGCGATCTGAGTTCGAGAAGCTTGGCGAACGGGGAGTTCGGGTCGACCGTTGCCCGAGGCTGGCGCTCCGACGCTGGATGAGAACGGGGCATATCACGATCGCTCGACGTTTGGCGATGTTTTTCGTCGAAGCGGACGGCTTCGCGTCGGTCCGGGCGCCCGGCGGCTTTGCGTGCGGCCTGCTTCGCCAAGCTCGAAGCCGGCTCCTCGTGCCGGCTCTGGTTTCGCTTCCTTCCGGCAGCTGCCGCCGGGCTGCGGCCGGGATTGTCCTGGCGATCGAGCGGCGCGTTCGGTGAATGTTGGTCTTTTGGAGCCGGATCAAGGTCTCGCCGGATCTTGTCGCCAACGCCGCGACGAGAAAACGCGCTCCGGTCGGGCCGCCATACCACGATCATTTCTGATTTTTTTTCATCCTCGGAGCTCGTCGCGGGCGTCGGCGGGGCCGCGGTCGCCGCGCCAGAATCGGTTCGGGACGCGTCGGAGCCGCATCCGTCGACGGGAATATCCGGCTGCGCGACGTCTAAAGCGCTCGCATCGACCAATGGCGCCTCCGGCGAGGCCGAAGGGACGTCGAGGGGAGTTCCCTCCTCGCCCCCCGTTGCCGGCGAGGCGAGGCCGTCGCGCGGGACCCCCGGAACTTCAGTGCGGGAAGGGGGCTTCGACTCTTGCGGCGATTCAGCAGCCGGCGGAGTTCCAACAAGCCCCGATCGCTTCATTTCGACGCTTCGGAATCCCATCGAGCGCAAAATTGAAGCGAATTGCTCCCCCGCGCATCCGGTCAGCGAGGTCATCTGGCCACTGATGACGAATCCATTCGACCCTCCGGCGCCCCCAGCCCCAAGCGCAGCCCGGGCCCGGCCCTCCACGATCGCCGCGCGGATCATCCCAGCCAGACGTTCAAGCACATCCACCCGCACAATTCGTTCGCCGCACGGCCGATACCCGGCGACGCGATAGCCCTCCCTCGATATGGCCTTATCCAACAAAAGGGAGGTCCGTCCCGACGATGCAACTTGGGCAAGCGCGGCGATGAGCGCGCTGCCGTCGCCAGGCGCTTGAAGTCCCCAGAGCTGAAGGGCCAAGATCCTCGCCGCCGGCTTGATCAGCCCTGGCAAGAAAATGTAATGGGCGCCAAAACGTACGTCGTGCTTTCTAAGCTCCGCCCGCTCGTTCTGGGCGAGCGCCTTGATTTGCTCCCTGATCGGCTCGCGCTCCAAGATCCCGAGCGACCGGGCAAGCCTGCCGGCCAAATCGCGGACGACTTCCGATCCTTCCTGCAAGGCGTCGAGCGCAAAGAGCGGGCCGAGAATGCGCCGTGTCATCGCCGCAAGCCAAAGGTCAACTCGCGCCTTTACAATGTCCTGCCCTGCAACCGGCAAGGCCTCGTCAGCCAGAATTACTGCTCCGGGGGTAAGCACGCCTGGACCGGGGGAAAGCCTGGCGATCGGATCGCCCAACCAACGAATGACGCCGTCGTTCGAAAGCACGATCGCGGAATCTACGGCATGATGGAAACGAGCCGCGCGCGTCTCCAATTCAAGCCTCAAAGCGCCGCGCCAATTTTCGTCGCCGCCTGCGTTCTGCCCGGCGACAGGATGATCCGCGCCGACAACTTGAAAGCCTTGAACGACGGAAAAGTCAGGACGCATAGGCGTCGAAGCCGCCGACGGGTCTTCCTCTCCGTCGCCGAGCCCTGATTCGATCATCATCAAGTCCTCGATCGTCGACCAACGGCAACCGCGTCCAGGCCGAATTTGTTACTCGACCCGCGCCCGGGCGCCAACACAACGAACACGCAACGCTTATTCACCCGACAGGTCACGGCGACGGCAAGGTCGATCATTCGATGGGATTATCGAATGGTCTCCCGCCGCTCAGGCTAAAGGCGGGTGATAAGACTTGACGTATCCCAACGGCTGCCGCCTTTTGCGTGGACCTCGCCATAGAACTGGTCCACCAGCGCAGTCACCGGCAACGGAGCGCCATTGCGCCGCGCCTCATCAAGGCAAATCGCCAGATCCTTGCGCATCCACTCCACTGCGAACCCGAATTTGAATTCGCCCGCTATCATTGTTTTGTGGCGGTTGTCCATCTGCCACGACTGCGCCGCGCCTTTCGAGATCACGTCCACCACCAGTTGCTGATCAAGTCCGGCGGCCTTCGCGAAACGAAGCCCCTCCGAGAGCGCCTGAACCAATCCGGCGATGCATATCTGATTGACCATCTTCGTGAGCTGTCCGGCGCCCGAAGGTCCCATCAGGCCGCAAAAACGAGCGTAGGCCGAGATCGCGGGCTCGACCCGCGCATAGTCTTCGCTCTCGCCGCCGCACATCACCGTGAGCTGGCCGCTTTCCGCTCCGGCCTGGCCGCCGGAAACCGGCGCATCGACAAAGCCGAACTTCCTTTCCTTGGCTTCGCGGTCGAGTTCGCGGGCGACGTTCGCCGACGCAGTGGTGTGGTCGACAAAGACGGCGCCCGGCCGCATGCCGCCAAAGGCCCCCTCTTCGCCGAGCGTCACCGCTCTCAGATCGCTGTCGTTGCCGACACAGGCGAAAACGATGTCGCATCCCGCCGCCGCGGCGCGAGGAGTCGGCGCGCTTGCCCCGCCGAATCTATCCATCCACTTTGCCGCGGTCGCCGCCGTTCGATTGTAAACGACGACGTCGTGCCTGCCGCGCGTTTTCAGATGTCCGGCGATCGGAAAACCCATCACCCCCAAGCCCAGGAACGCGACCTTGCTCAATTCCCGCCTCCAATCATGGTCGTTCAAAGGAACGGTGAAACCGCTTCATTGTTCAGGCCAGCGCCCGATCCTCGTAGTCCGCGGGCGAAGTTTCATCCCGCGCGCGCGAACGCATCGCCAAGGAAAGCGCCGCCGACAGGAGCAGGTTGACGATCACGGCGGTGAGGCCATTGTAGGCGGCGAAGCCGAGGCCGAAATCGATATTGCCGAGGAGGGGTACGTCCCACTTGAGCGCGTGCACCGGAACCCACGCCGTCCCGGTCCAGGAAAGGGACGTGCCGACCATCATGCCCGCCGCCCAACCGATCAGCAGCGCCGAGCCGCTGAACCAGCGGGTGTAGAGGCCGAAGATCATCGCCGGGAAGATCTGCACCATCCAGACTCCGCCCAGCAGTTGCAGGTCGAGCGCGAACCGGGTCGGCATGAAGAAAATCACGGCCAGCGCACCGATCTTTACCGCCAGCGAAGCCAATTTGGCGAGAATCGCTTCCTCCCGCGGCGACATCTGCGGATGGATGAACGGCTTCCAGATGTTGCGGGTAAAGGTGTTGGCGGCGCCAATCGACATGACGGCCGCCGGCACCAGCGCCCCAAGCGCAATGGCCGCGAAGCAAAAGCCCGCGAACCAACTCGGGAACGCCCAGAGCACGAGCTGCGGCACCGCGTCCTGCGGCGTCTCGACCTTAACCCCGGCGGCGATCGCCATCAGTCCGAGCAGGGCGATGAGGCCGAGGACGAAGGAATAGGCGGGCAGCGTCATGGTATTGAAGCGGATTGCTCGTCCGCTCGAAGCCGCAAGCGCGCCGGTCAGGGCATGCGGATACATGAATAGCGCCATCGCCGAACCGACCGCGAGGGTGATGTAAGGACCGACCTGCCCGGCTTGAAGCGTGAGGCCCGCCGCGAGCTTCGGGTTTGCGGCGACCCTCGCGTCAAACGCTCGACCGGCGGCGTCGAAAATGGCGCCGAAGCCGCCGAGCTCATAGGGGATGATGACAATGGCCGCGATGATAAAGATGTAGATCATCGCGTCCTTGACAAACGCGATCATCGCAGGCGCGCGCAATCCGCTCTTGTACGTGAAGAGCGCGAGAATCACGAAAGCAGTGGTGATCGGCGCGTGCGCCATGATCCCTTGGCCGGCGAAGCCCAGCGCAAGGATCACTTTCTCCAGGCCCACCAGCTGCAGTGCGATGTAAGGCATCGTCGCCAGAATCCCGCTCAGCGCGACCGCGAGTTCCAGTCCCCTGTGCCCGTAGCGGCCGAGCACAAAATCAGCGGCCGTCATGTAGCCGTGCTTTTCAGACACCGCCCATAGTCGCGGCAGCGTCAAATACAAGAACGGGTAGATGATTATGGTGTACGGCACCGCGAAGAACCCATAGGCCCCGATGGCGAAGACCACCGCGGGAATCGCGATGACCGTATAGGCGGTGTAAAGATCGCCGCCGAGCAAGAACCAGGTGATCCAGCGGCCAAAGCGCCGGCCGCCGAGACCCCATTCGTGGATCTGATCGAGATCGGCTGCCTTCCACCGCGCCGCGACGAAGCCGAGCACCGACACCAGGCCAAAAAAGAATACGAAAACCGCCGTCGCGACGACGTTGAGATGGTCGAGCATCGCTAATTCTTCCCGATGCGGTCTGCGGCGACAATCGCCAGCGCCGAAATCGGAACGAGAACGAGTTGGAACCAGTAAAAAAACGGAATGCCGAAAAGAACAGGCGATATTGAGTTGTAGAGCGGGACCCACAACGCCAGGACACATGGCGCAAGCAAAAGGACCAGCTTCACATTTCCCCCCACGATTGCACATGCGCCGACCTGACGCCGCCAGCACGACGCCGTCGCTCGGTCTATCGAAATTCGCCTGCCCGGTCGAGAGGCCGGGCGGCCTCCCTTGGCGTCATGGGCGCCGCTCGTCGCTCTCTCGCCCATGCTTTCGCAAGCTGGGCCATCGTGCTAACGAGCGGCCAATGACCGCCCGCCTCGATTCATGCTTCCAACGTCTCGCGTCGGACCGCCGGGCAGCGCTCGTGACTTACATCATGGCCGGCGACCCGGACGCCGAGACCTCATCGGCGATCCTTGCGGCCTTGCCGGCGGCCGGAGCGGACATTGTCGAGCTCGGCATCCCGTTTACAGACCCGATCGCGGATGGTCCTGCAATTCAGGCTGCGGGTCGCCGGGCGCTCGAGTCCGGCCAAACGCTGCGGGCGACGCTGGAGACGGCGAAGAGATTCCGTGCAACGGACAAGAAGACGCCGCTCATATTGATGGGCTATTACAACCCAATTTATGTCTACGGGGTCGAGACGTTCCTGGCCGACGCCAAAGAGGCGGGCGTCGATGGGCTGATCGTCGTCGATTGCCCACCCGAGGAGGACGACGAGGTTTGCCTGCCCGCCCGCCGCGCCGGACTTGCGTTCATCCGGCTGGTCGCGCCCACTACCGACGAGGTCCGGTTGCCGACTATTCTGAGCAACGCCGCCGGCTTCGTCTACTTTGTTTCGATCACCGGAGTGACCGGATCCGCGGCGCCGGACGCCAAACTCGTGAGCGAGGCCGTC
The DNA here is from genome assembly GCA_963765375.1 of uncultured Alphaproteobacteria bacterium. Classification (GTDB taxonomy): domain Bacteria; phylum Pseudomonadota; class Alphaproteobacteria; order Rhizobiales; family Beijerinckiaceae; genus Roseiarcus. The sequence continues at coordinate 238,957 of CAVXVZ010000005.1, forward strand.
GCGCGATTGAAACGGCACACGCAGCTGCCGATTGTGGTCGGGTTTGGGGTGAGGAGCGCCGATGGCGCGGCCGCAATTGCCGAAGCCGCCGACGGCGTGGCCGTTGGCTCGTTGCTCGTCGATGCGATCAGAGTGTCGTTGAACGGCGGGGCCGCGGCGCCGTCGACCGTCGGCGCGGTGACGGGGCTGGTTGAAACGCTCGCGCGCGGTCTGCGGGCGGTCCCAAAGTGACGTTCGTTCGCAACGGGGGATTGGATCGCCGAGGACGAGACAACCTATGAATTGGATTTCCAACGTCGTGCCGCCGAAGATACGATCGTTGCTGCGCCGCGACACGCCGGAAAATCTTTGGGTCAAGTGCCCGGAAAGCGGGCAGCTGGTCTTCCACAAGGATCTCGAAGCCAATCTGATGGTGGTTCCGGGTTCGGGTTATCACATGCCGATCGGCGCCAAAGCCCGTCTTTCGTCGCTGTTCGACGGCGGCGACTACGAGGAATTGATCCCCCCCGAAACGCTGTCCGATCCTTTGAAGTTTCGCGACATCAAGCGCTATGCGGACCGCTTGAAGGAGAACCGCGCCAAGGCGGGCGCAGCCGACGCCGTCACGGTCGCGTTCGGGAAACTCGAGCGACAAGACGTCACCGTCGCAGTGCAGGATTTCGCCTTTCAAGGCGGGACGCTCGGCCTCGCGGCGGGGGAGACGATCGTCGCCGGCGTCCTCGCGGCCATCGAGCGGCGGACCCCGTTCGTGATCTTCACCGCGTCCGGAGGCGCGCGAATGCAGGAAGGCATGTTCGCGCTCATGCAGATGGCGCGCACCACGGTTGCGGTCCGCCGCCTGCGCGCTGCCAGGCTCCCTTACATTGTGGTTCTGGCCAATCCCACCACTGGCGGCGTGACAGCGTCCTACGCGATGCTCGGCGACGTCCACATCGCCGAACCGGGAGCGGTGATCGGCTTCGCCGGGGCCCGCGTGATCGAGCAGACCATTCGAGAGCGCCTGCCGGAGGGCTTCCAGCGAGCGGAATACCTGCGCGCCCATGGAATGGTCGATCTGGTCGTGCCGCGGCCACGGCAGCGGGAGATTCTCGCCCGCCTGTGCAGGCTGCTGACCCGAGGCCCGGCTGCGGAAGCTGCCTGAAGGAGAGAAGTCTCCAAAGCGTGATGCGCGAAATGTGACGCGCGTTCTGGCGCAACCGCCCCGGCGGGCGCTGTGCTTGTGAAAAACCGCCCATCATTCGATATGTCGATTTTTCTTGGAGAAAATCAGAATCCGTGTTATGCCTCTGACACGGGTCAAACCGAAGCCGCACCGGCGCCGCGACGACCGGAGAAATGGGGAAAAAAATCTTATTTGAATCGGGCGCAACCCATTGAAAAGTCTGGATTCCAAAAAATAGATGAAAGCAAATGAAAGCACTTTCATTTTCATCAGCTTTTATCAGTTTCGATGAGCTTGCGGCTATTTGTCCGCAATCCGCGACTGCGCGCGGCTTCGCGCCCGTTTCGGCGGCGGCCTCACCGGCGGCGACGTCGCCGCCAGATGAGGTTGGTGCTGACTGCGTAATTCCAGACGACGCTGAGCAACGCCCCGGCGAGCCCGGCGAGCCACCACCTCTGATCGGCCTGATACAGCCAGGAGGCGACGTTGATATTGGCGAGAGCCCCAACGCTGCACCCCAGCGCAAACGCCAGGAAGCCAGCGACCATGCCAAGCCCCCGGAATCGATAAGGACGGTAAGTGATTTCATTGTTCAGGATGAAATTGCTGCCCATCGCGACGATTGTCGCGATCAGTTGCCCCGCATCGAAGGTCAACATTCCAAACCAGTGAAGGACAGCCGACAGCGTCACGATATGAACGATCAGACCGCCGGCGCCGATCATCGCGAACAGGACAAATCTTATCGGCAGAATGCCCGCGGTGGCGTGATGAACGACCAGGCCGAGGAAATCGATGCCGACCAGGGGCGTGAGTTTGGACTCGCCGGCGTTGCGCTTGCGGAACTCGTAGGGGAGTTCGACAATCTTCAGACCGCCGCCGGCCGAAAGGATAACGTCGACCAGGATCTTGAAGCCGTCGGGCGAAAGACGAGAAGCCAAGCGAGAGACGATTTCGCGCCGAATCATGAAGAACCCGCTCATCGGATCGGCGACGGCGGCCCCTGCAATTCGTCTGAAGAACCATGCCCCCATATCGCTCAGCGCCTGGCGCGCCGGAGAAAGACCGCCGCCGCCGGATGCACTTCTGATCCGGGCGCCGATCGCCAGATTGCCCGAGCCCCTGGCGAGCGCTTCGTACATCTGGGGGAGGATGGACTCGTCGTGCTGAAGATCGCCGTCGATGACCGCGACGAAGTCTGCGCTCGACGACATCCACCCCTCGATGACGGCGCCGGCAAGACCGGAGCGATTGACCCGTCTCAGGCAGCGTATGCGGCGATCTTCGGCCGCAAGCGCAAAAGCGACGCTGGAAGTTCCGTCCGGCGAGTCGTCATCGACAACGATCAACTCCCACGGCGCGCCGTCGAGCACGCGTTTGATGCGCTCGAAGAGAATGGGAATGTTGGCCAATTCCTCATAGGTCGGGACGACCACCGACACTGTCGGTTTCGATCGCCCGGGCGCTTCATCGCTAGCCTGCATTTCTCACGCGGGTGGCGCATCGGGGTCCAGAATCAGCTAAACTTGTTTTGCGATCAACGAGTTACGCTGATTCGAAGGGGACTCCGATGCTGACGCAGTGTAGCCCGACAGAGATGGAGTTTGGAAGGGCTGGCGGGCGGCGGGTTGTGGCGGATTTCGACGGCGGGCTGGTGTCCTCGGACGCGGGGGCTTTGCTGCTGGGCGAGACGGACAAGGCGATCGGCCTCATCGATCGATTTACCGCGTGCTTCGGCGATCATCGCAGCCCGCTCTTCACCGTGCATGCGCTCAAGGCTCTGATCGGGCAGCGGGTGTTCGGCCTGGCGCTCGGTTATGAGGACCTCAACGACCACGACGACTTGCGTCGCGATCCGGTTCTGGGCGTGCTTCTGGGCAAGCTCGAGCGCGATGGCGATGAGCCGTCGCCGCTGGCGGGCAAGAGCACATTGAACCGGCTGGAGCATGCGCCGGGCGCGGGCAAGAGGCCGCGCTATCACAAGATCAGCCACGATGGCGCGGCGATCGAGCGGCTGTTTGTCGAACTGTTTCTCGACGCGCACGCCAAGGCGCCGCGTCAGATCGTGCTCGACCTCGATGCGACCGACGATCCGTTGCACGGCGATCAGGAGGGGCGGTTCTTTCACGGCTATTACGACTGCTATTGCTACCTGCCGCTCTATGTTTTCTGCGGCCGCCATCTTCTGGCCGCCAAGCTGCGGCCCTCAAACATCGACGGCAGCGCCGGGGCGCAAGACGAGATGGCGCGCATTATCCAGCAAATCCGCGCGCGCTGGCCGCGGGTGAAGATCGTGCTGCGCGCCAACTCCGGCTTCGCCCGCGAGGCCTTGATGGCCTGGTGCGAGGCCAACGCGGTCGACTACGTGTTCGGCCTGGCGCGCAACGCGCGGCTGGAGGCGCGCATCGCCGACGCCTTGAGCGAGGCGCGGACGATGTCGCAGGCGAACGAGGGCCAGCCGGCGCGGGTGTTTCGCGACTTCGAATGGTCGACCAAGGAGAGCTGGTCGCGCCGCCGCCGGGTGATCGGCAAGGCCGAATGGACGGGCGGCGAGGCCAATCCTCGTTTTCTCGTGACCTCGCTCAAGGCCGACGCCTGGCGCGCCAAGCCGCTTTACGAAAAGCTCTATTGCGCGCGCGGCGAGATGGAGAACCGGATCAAGGAGTGCCAGGGCGATCTCTTCGCCGACCGCACCTCGACAGCCACCCTGCGCGCCAATCAGCTGCGGCTGTGGCTCGCCGCGACGGCCTATGCGCTCCTGTGCGCGCTGCGCCGCATCGGCCTGGCCCACACTGCGTTCGCGAGCGCGACCTGCGGCACGATCCGCCTGAAACTGCTGAAGCTCGGCGCGCTCGTCAAAATCAGCGCCCGGCGCGTCAGGATCGCCTTCGCTTCGGCCTGCCCGAACGCCCAGGAATGGCGCCTCGCCGCGGCAAGGCTCGCAAGCGCGCGCGCCTCGCCAACCTGACGCGCGTCGCCGCGGCGCGACAATGCTCGGCAAACCCTCGGCCCACCGGAGAAACAATCCCCCCCATCGACGAAAATCACCGCGCGCCCGCGCCACCCACAGTCACGCCCGCACAAACCCGGCCTTCAAATCGCGCCGAAACCGACGTCCAATTGCCCGCCCGCGTGAGAAATGCGGGCTAGCCATTCCACGCCACGCTTGCTTCGTTCGGCGTTGACGAACGCTATCGGCCGGTTGCGCCCGAATAAGCCGGAGGAAGCCCTCGCGTCAAGCCGGCGGCGGGAATCAGCGCGAGTTTGACCTCGGCGCGGCCGCTGCGACCAAGGGTTTGGAGCCGGGGTTGTCCCAGCGCGGCAAAATAGGGCTCCGCAACGGCAAGAGTGGATTTAAGGTCAGCTTCCGGCGTCACGATGACCCCGCTCCGCCCGACGAAACTTGCGCTCTCGTCGATGAATGCCCAGCCGCGCGGATCGTTTGAAAGCACGAAGACAGGGGTCTGAGGTCCAAGAGCGAGCGCGATTTTTCCCGCGTCCGACCATTTCGTGGCGACGACGAAGCCGGGCGCCTGATCAAAGATCGGCGCCTTTCTCAGCTCGCGCCACCCGAAGGCCTCCAGCATCGGATCGGCAAGACCCGACCCCGCGGTCAAAGCCAGCCAGGGCCAGCCCGTCGACGCCTGCAGGATCGCCGCTCCGGCGATCGCGGCCAGCAGGACCGACGAAACGACAGCCCATCGGCGAAGCGCGCCGGCGCTGACCGCGAACTGTTTGAGCCACACGCCCATCAGCGCGAAGACGAAGAACCACCCCGGCATCGTCCAATGCGGTTGTCCGCGCCCGCCCCAAAGCGGGGTCACGGTGAAGAGAGCGATCGGCGGGAGGCTGAGGCAAAGCAGAAACAGGCGCCGCTCGTCCGCCCGTTGACGGACCGCGCTCGCCAGGCAGCCAACCAGGGGCGCAAATATCCAGGGCGACAGAAACGCGATCTGGCCGAGGACCATGGTCGCGAATTGCGCCGGCCGCAGTCCGCCCGCTGGAACGCCGCGCGCGCCCTGAAACTCGAATGACGCCCACCCGTGCTGCGCGTTCCATACAATGACCGGCGCCACCATCGCCAGCGCGACAATCGCCGCCCCATAAGGAGCGGGATGTTTGAGCCAATGGCGCTGGTCGGGCGAGATGAGAACGAACGCCGCCAGACCGCCGGCGCTGAGCACGGCGCTGTACTTCGACAGTCCCGCCAGTCCGAGGCCGACGCCGACGACGAGCCAGAGTCGCCAGACGGAAGCATCATCCTGAGGTCCGGCGAAGAACAGGCGCGCCGCCGCAAGCGCGGCCAGCGCCAAGCCAAAAAGCAGCGGGCCGTCGGGAACGATCCAGCTGCCGGCCGAGGCGAAGAAAAAGGGCGTAACATTCAGGGCGAAGAGCGCGACCAGCGCCGCCCGCGGATCGAACAGTCCGCTTGTCAGCCGGTAGTAGATCCATCCCGTTGCGAAGAAGAGCGCAACGAAGGGCGCGCGCGCGACGACATTCTCGCCGACCGCGAGAGCGGTGAAATGGGCGATCCACAGATGCAACGGAGGGTGATCGAAATAAGACAGGCTCAAGCGGCGCGAAATCGCGATCGAATAGCTTTCATCGACCCCGAGCCCGAGCGAGAAGGCAAAGGCGAGACGAGCGACGAGAAAGCCCGCGAGGATTGTAAGGGCGAGCCGATCGTTCTCGGCGTTCGGCCTCCAGTCCATCCGAATCGGTCCTAACCCTCGCCTGGCGTCATTGTCGACTGAGACGCGGCTCGCTCCAAGGATTGCGGCGCAAAAGCCATCCTCATCGCGGCGATACCCTGAACTAGTGGATGGCGGTAGCCTCGACCCACCAACCCGGACGTTCCGCGGCGAGAATGCGCCGCGCTATAGTCGCACTGCGGCGATCGCCGAACAAGGCAAAGCAGGTTGCTCCCGATCCGGACATTCCCGTCGCGACGGCCTCCGGAATCTGCGCCAATCTCTGACGCACGACGGCGATCGCCGGCGCTATGCGCACTGCCGCCGCTTCCAGGTCGTTTCGGGTGGAGGCGAGAAAATCCAGGATGGCCGCCGCATCCCGTCCAATCGCGTCGAACGATTGGGCTGACGATTCGAGGGTCGAGCCGGGTGCGAGCCCAAGCGCGGCGAAAACCTTGGGCGTTGGCGCCTGGACCTGGGGATTGACGAGAACAGCGAACATTTTTGGCAGCGGGATCAATGGACCGAGTCGGTCGCCAACGCCGGTCATCATTCGCGCATGCGGATGAAGACAGACGAGAACGTCCGCTCCCGTCGCCCTGGCCGCAGCGCGCACCCGTGGATCGTCGACCGACAATCGAGCCTCGTTGGCGAGCAACCGCAAGGCCGCCGCGGCGTCCGCGGACCCTCCGCCAAGCCCGGCCGCGGCCGGCAATCGTTTGACCAACCGGAATCGGCCGAGCTTCTCCCCGATGTGCGGCGCGAGCGCGCGGGCGGCTCGCAACACCAGGTTTTCGTCGACCGGGCCAGTCTCGACCGCCCGGGGTCCGAAGACCTCGAGAACCAAATTGCGGCCAGGCTCGAACCCGATCCAGTCGCCCAGCCCGGCAAACGCCACGAGGCTCTCGAGTTCATGATAACCGTCAGCGCGGCGCCCAATCACGCGCAACGTCAGATTGATCTTTGCCGGCGCGCGCAGCCATCGCATTGGGCCTGACGCCGCGACCTCAACCCCCGCCTTCCTTCTGCGCCGAGGCGTTGGGCGGCGCGGTGTCGGTCGTGAGGTCCGGAAGCCCAGAACTCGATCTTTTTGAGGATTGCGGGCAAATCTTCCGGATCCGGGCCCATGTCTCGGGCATGATTCCATTGAAAGTGCGCTTCAATGGGGCGGTTGGTCCGCCAGTAAGCGTCCCCCAAGTGATCGTTCAGGACCGGATCCGCCGGCTTCAGGTTGATCGCCTTTTCCAGCGTCTGGGCCGCTTCCTGGTATTGCCCCAACTTGAAGTGAGCCCAGCCCAGGCTATCGACGATATAGCCGTCATTCGGCTGAAGCTCCACGGCTCGGCGGAGCATCTTGAACGCCTCTTCCAGATTGAGCCCTTTGTCGACCCAGGAATAACCAAGATAGTTCAGGACCATCGGTTGATCAGGATTGAGCTCCAGCGCCTTCTTGAAATCCGCCTCGGCCTTCGGCCATTGGTTCGATCGCTCGTAACAAATCCCGCGAAAATAAAACAGCGTCCAGTTCTCGCGTTGCGGTATCGCGACGGCCGTGATCGCCCGGTCGTAGGTTGCCGCTGCCTCCACGTATTTCTTGGCGGATCGCTGCAACTCGGCCAATGCGCTCAGAGTTTCGACGTCATGCGGCCGCGCCGCGACGATGTCCGTTAGGCGCTTCGTGGCCTCGTCGGGCTTTCCCATGCTATCGAGTTCGAGCGCGATCTGGATGTCGGCGCCCAGTTTCAGCGGCGACGACGCCGGCACGATCTGGTAGGCGGCAATGACCTGGTCGCCTTGCTTCAGCTGCTCGAACAGACTGGCCAGCGTCACCGCGGTCAAATCGTTTGACGGTCGAAGGTAGAGCGACAATCGCAGGTAGACGAGCGCCGGAAGCTCGTCCCCCTGGCGGCTCCCTGCGCTGCCCAGGCCATAGAGCGCCTCTGCGGCTCCCTCTTTCGCGTCATGAACGAGAGGCTGCAGAGATTCATTCGCTTTCAGGTCGGCAAGCGCTCGCTCGATCAGCGGATGATGGGGAATAACGAGGGAGAAGTCCTGGTAAACCTTCGTCGCTCCGGCCACGTCGCCTTGCGCGTCCAGGACCCGTGCGTAAGCATCGGCGAATTGCAGGCTGTTCTTGTCACTCTCAAACGCCGACTTCAGCCTCCGCTGCGCCTCTGCGGGATTCCCGAGCAAATTGGCGATCAGTCCAGCGTGATAGTCGCGAAACGCGAGGACTCCGGGGTCGCGAATGCGGTCGAGGGTATCGAGCGCGTGGCGGAGGTCGGACTGCCCCGCATAGCACCAAGCCGTCAGCAGCGCGGTCGTCACATCGCGCGCGCGCATGGCCTCCCCGCTCGCAAGGTGAGCCCGCGCGGCGGCGAATTGTTCCTGTTCGATGTCGTGAACCGCGAGGGAAAGGCGCGCCAGGCTATTGCCTGGGTCGCGAATGAGCAGGCGTTCCGCGAGCGCATCGGCGCTCTCTTCGTCGCCATTGGAGAGCGCTGCTGCGAACGCGCGCTCCAGCAGATCGGGATTTCGAGGATCGGCTCGGAGGGCTTCCCGGTAGTAGACTTCCGCCGCCAGGGTGTCTCGATCTGCGCTGGCGATCAACGCCGAGAGATAATTACCGGGTTGGCTACCGCCGATCTCCGGTTTCCCCGATCCGGCGTCGGTAGCGGAAACCGCCCCCGAGGCGGCGCCGGCGGCGGCTGACAGGCCCACGGCCAGGAAAAGGGCTACCGGCTGCGTCCAAACCTTCGATCGGCTTTGCATATCTCACGCTTTCCCACGTTTGTCAGTCAGCGAACAACGGCGTTGAACATGCGGCGCAGCGCGCCGCTCTGCCCCCTTTGAGGAACCACACGCGAATCCTTCCCGTAAACCCTTGCTTGCAGCCGAAAGCGGCGATTTTGCGCCGCAACTCAAAGATCCGGATAATTCGGCCCTCCGCCGCCTTCCGGCAGCGTCCATTCGATGTTTTTCGCCGGGTCCTTGATGTCGCAGGTTTTGCAATGGACGCAATTCTGGGCGTTGATGACGAATCGCGGCTCCGCGTGAGTCGCCTCGTTTGCGTACACCACCTCGTAAACGCCAGCTGGGCAATAGAGCCGCGCCGGCTCTCCGTAACGAGGAAGATTGTCGCGAATCGGCGCGTCCGGGTCGCGGAGGTGAAGGTGGACCGGCTGATCCTCTTCATGATTGGTATTGGAAAGATAGACCGATGATGCTTTATCAAATGTTAGGACCCCATCCGGTTTGGGGTATTGGATCGGCGTCACCTCGGACAGCGGCTTCAGCGTATCGCTGTCTGGCTTGCCGTGTTTGAGGGTGCCAAAAATCGACGAATTGAACAATTCGTTGGTCCACATGTCGAAGCCGCCGAGCCCGACTCCGAGTATGAGGCCATATCGCGACCACAGCGGTTTTACATTTCGCACCTTGTAAAGATCGCGGCCGATATCGGAGCTTCGCCAGGAATTCTCGTAATCGTAGAGTTCGTCATTGGCCCGACCGTCGGCCAGCGCCGCATGCGCCTTCTCGGCGGCCAACATTCCCGACAAGATGGCGTTATGGGAGCCCTTTATGCGGGCGAAATTCACGAAGCCTGCCGAGCAGCCTATGAGCGCCCCTCCGGGAAAGACCAGTTTCGGCGCCGATTGCCAGCCTCCCGAGGCGATCGCGCGCGCGCCATAGGCTATCCGTTTGCCCCCCTCGAAGGTCCCGCTCACGAGCGGATGGGTCTTGAAGCGCTGAAACTCGTCGAACGGCGAGAGCGTCGGGTTCTCATAGTTGAGATGGACCACAAACCCGACTGAGACCAGCCTGTCGCCGTAATGATAGAGAAACGAGCCGCCGCTTGCGCCTTTCGATAACGGCCAGCCGAACGTGTGCCGGACGAGCCCCGGCGAAAATCGATCCTCCGCGACCTGCCACAATTCCTTGAGGCCGATGCCGTATTTTTGCGGCCCGCTCGCGGAATCAAGGCCATAGCGGGCGACTGCCTGCTTCGACAGCGAGCCCCGCGCGCCTTCCGCGAGCAGCACATATTTGCCGCGCAACTCCATCCCGCGGGTGAACCCGGCTTTCGGACGGCCGTCCCGGTCCACCCCCATGTCGCCGGTCGCGATGCCGACGACTTCCCCCCTCTCTCCGATGAGAAGCTCGGTCGCTGCGAATCCGGGATAGATCTCGACACCAAGCGCCTCGGCGCGCGCCCCCAGCCAGCGCGCGACCGCGCCGAGCGAGCCGATATAATTGCCGTGGTTGCCCATCAGTTTCGGCATCGCCCAATTCGGCAACGGCGCGGCTGCCTTTTCGGTCAGAAAATAGAATTGATCGGCGGCAACCTGAGTTTTGAGCGGGCATTCCGCATCGGAGCGCCAGTCCGGGGTCAGCCGGTCAAGCCCGATCGGATCAATCACCGCGCCCGAGAGGATATGCGCGCCGACCGTCGAACCCTTTTCCACGATCACAACAGAGATATTGGGGTCCAACGATTTGAGCCGGATGGCGGCGGCGAGCCCCGCGGGACCCGCGCCGACGATCACGACGTCGTATTCCATCGTTTCGCGGGCGGGCAGTGTCGGATCGTCAGCCATTGTCCCCTTCGCCGCTGCCGGCCATGTCCGGGAAGACGCTTGCGCTTGAGCAACCCCCCGGGGCCGATGATTCCGCGGGCGATGCGGTTCGGAGCCAGACATGATAGTTTGCCTTTGCGCGGGCGCCAAGCATCGAGGCCGGGCCGAACCTTGTCGTCGACCAACGATTTACGTCGTCCTCCGTTGGACCCGATCCACGCAGCGGAGGCGCTGAGATGGTGGGTTCGGGCCGGCGTCAACGAGGCGCTGGACGAGCGGCCGCATGACCGCTTCGCCGAAAGCCAAAGCCTCGGTCCGAACGCGCCGGCTGCGGCGAATGAGCCTCCGAGGACGGCGCCCGGGACGGATTCGCCCGCGCGTCAAAGCGCCGGAGGCAAGCCGCCGGAAGCCGCGGAGATTGCTGCGCGCGCGCTCGCGGAAGGGGCGAACGACCTCGAGGCGCTGCGCTCCGCGATGGCGGATTTCGACGGCTGCGGGCTGAAGCGGACCGCGACCCAACTGGTGTTTGCGGACGGCGTCCCGGGCTCAAAGGTCATGTTCGTCGGCGAGGCCCCCGGAGGGGACGAGGACCGGATCGGCCGCCCGTTCGTCGGCAGAGCCGGGCAATTGCTGGACCGCATGCTTGCCGCCATCGGCCTCGATCGGCGCAGCGTCTATATCGCCAATGTCGTCCCGTGGCGGCCGCCCGGCAACCGGACCCCGACGCTGCAGGAGACTCAAGCCTGCCTGCCCTTCATCCGGCGGCAGATCGACCTCGCCGATCCAGAAATCCTGGTTTGTCTCGGCGGCTCCGCGGTCCAGACGCTCCTCGGGGTCCAGGGCGGGATCACCCGGGTGCGCGGCTCATGGTTCAACTGCCAGCGCGACGGCAGCCCGCCGATCAGGGCGCTGGCGATGTTCCATCCGGCCTACCTGCTTCGGCAGCCGGCGCAGAAGCGGCTGGCGTGGGCGGACATGCGGGCGCTGGCAAAGGCGCTCGACAGCCTGCCGATTTAACTTCGCGTATATGTATATAAGCGTCCAAGCCGATTCCAAATTTAGCCAAATCCAGCAAAGAGCAGCAAAGACGGGGCCAAGCCTATCCAAGAAAAAGGCTTGGATTCCCTTTGATCGCCTTGGGGATTATATCGTTGACACCACATACCCCAAGGCCTAGTGTTGCCCCTGTCGTCGAAGCAATCGCGGAGACGGCTGGCGCGCCCGAGATTGACCTTGCAAAGGTGCTCTATGAAACAATGGAACACCTTGACCCGCAGGATGGGAAGGAGTGGGGCGATCTAAGCGAATCTGACAGAGAATACTTTGTTCACTGCGTACGGGCGCTAATTTGCCGGAATGACCTGCTGCTTGCGGCGCTCCGCGACGACAGCCTCGTAAACAGGTGCCCCAAGATATGCAAATAATCTTATCTGAGCGACAATGTATTCCATCTCGCCCACAGAACGAGGTGTCGCTAATATTATTCTATGAGGTACGTTTGGCTCAGGTCTATGTGTCCGCTCAATACCACCAACGAACCGTAGAGCGTGGTTGTTTTCGGTTCCTCTGATAAAATCTTTTAGGATAAATGAATAGCCAGAAGGAATCCCTTCCGCTACGGCAAAGGCATGACAAATTTTTGCGAGCATTCGGCAGAACTCAACGAGGTAAAATCGACCGGCCTGTATGCCGTGAAGATTTGGGATTGAGTTACGAATAAGATGCAGCGCATCGATGTCGTGAACATACGTCCACGGTCGATATAGGTATGGAGAGAGAAAAAAGGGACGTAGAAGTCCAGGCGGATTTAACTGAACCAACATAAGTGAGGCCGGATGAGACAGTCTAGGAACAAAAAGCCGTCCATGTTCCCCAGTTCGCGTTTTGTATTCAACCGGCAATAGGTAAGTGCGACTGTCCTTGTGACGACCGGTTAGCCCAACTCTTACGCGATAAGCGTTCATCATCATGCGCATTACGGTAGTTTCGACACGAGTTATTGATTTTTGACATATGACGCATGAGGCTTTTGGTAATATGTAGTGACCCCCGAGCCCATATGGTAAAATATGCTCGTCAGTGAGGGGCACGCCTTTCGCCCCGCAGTAGATACAATATCCAGCTTCTGGGTAGCGAACCGTCGGGGCGCGTACTATGTGCCGGTCAAACAATTAAGAGCCTCCACCATGCCGCGAGATCCAAGTGACCGACCCTTTGACGCCCAAGAGACGCAGCTCCGCTTTGAAGCAGCTCTACGCGGCGCGCGGGCGGCTGAGCCGCTTCCAATGAAGGACATTCCGCCGAAACGGAGAGTGGCGAAGAAATCCAAACAGACTTTGACGAGGACGAGGGATGATGGAACTGAAAATCGATAGCGACCTTGAGGAACTGGCACTGCATGTGCAAACCACATACCCCGCCGAAAAGCGCGTTGGCCTTTCGACGGGGCTGGGCGCGATTGCTCCCGCGCTATGGGGACACCATGCGCAGTCCCCGGTAGTACCGTTGTTGCTGAGGGGAGCGCCTATTTCGGCTTGTGATCCGCATATACCGCCATGCGCCAACGAATAGCACCTTGAGTGGTCGCGTGCTCATGGTGGTTTTGTGGCGGAAGCTGACGACTCTCTTCTGCGACCACCTCGCGCCCGCATCCTAGGCAGCGATAAATGCCAGAATGAGGCGGTGTGGCGCCCGGTTTATATTCTGCGTCGAACGCGCTGTCCGTGCTTGCAGTGAGATATTGGGAATATTTGTACAGAGCCATATCAGGCTTCCTTGCATTTGGGAGGCCGGGCTTGACTAATCGGGTGATTCTGATTCAATCAGGTTGCGTTATCACTTCGTGTCCCGCGCCCGGCCAAGGATTGCGGGTCCGAAACGCAGGCCATCGGGTCTGAACCACCCGGTGGCTTTTTTTGCGAGTCGGCAAGTCAAGCTCAGAATCGCGCATGAGTCGGCCGCTCGAGTCAAGACCTTTCCAGCAGAGCCAAAAGCGCCCTGAGCTTAGCGATTCCTCGGCGCAGACGGTTCCGTGCGATTAGCTCATTGATAGGTGAGGCGCTTGCCAGCCGCGCCGGCGACCGCGCGATGCGCACGCTCTGCGTCATCAACGCCAAGCGCAACGCGGTTAGAATAGCGGAAATCGAACTCGGCGAGGTAGCGGTGCAGATGCTTCTCGCTGCAATGCTGGTAGACGCCTTTCATGCCGCGCTTGAAAACCGAATAGTAGCCCTCGACGGTGTTCGTGTGGACCTTCGCTCCCGTCTTGCGGTCCGTATAGCCGTATTCCTTGCGTGAGTGATCCACGACACGGTGCGAGGCAAATTCTTTGCCGATGCTCTCGTATCGTCGCGCTTCGTCCGTCATCAGGTGGCTCTCGCGGTCAAGGTTCTCGCGGATGATCGGGACGATGTTCTCTTTGGTCGCTTCGTCAATATGGAAAGACCGCGCAGACCCGCCGCGCTCAACGAGCGTCAAGACGGTGTTCTTGTGATGCACCCAGCCTGGGCGCGCCTCGTAACCTTCGCGCTTTCCAATGAAGGTCTCGTCAATCTCGACCGTCTCCTCATCGCCGCCCATAGGAGCAAGACCGCCAGCGCGCATTGCCTCGCGGATGCGATGCCACATGAACCATGCGGAGCGGTAGGTGATACCCAGCGAGCGGTGGATCTGATGCGCGCTCATGCCCTTCTTTGACGAGGCCATGAGATAGAAACCCTGTAGCCACTTATGCAGGGCGATGTGGCTGCGCTCCATCACGGTCTTCATGGTGACGGTGAAGTCTTTGCGACAGGCTTTCTCGGCGCAGCGGAACACGCCGGAGCGGCTCGTTTTAAAGGCGTGATTGATGACGCCGCAGTGCGGGCAGACTGGACCATCCGGCCAGAGAATGCTTTCGAGATACGCGCGAGCCGCGTCATCGTTCTGGAAATGAGGGGCTGAGAAAATGGCGTCCATGTCGTCACCTGATCCGACGACGAAAACACTACATCATGTGGCTTGTGGTGTCAACGATATAATTCCCATCGCCTTGTCCGAATCGAGCCTTTTCAAGGGCTTGCACCGATCAAGGGGCCAAAAATTCCTTTTCCCTCTCCCTTCCTTGGTTGACGGCCATCGCGCACGAAGGCGCTTCGGCCGGACAGGACGCACAGTACCACGGATTCTGTTTCTCCGCAATAACTATCTGAAGTGAGCGCCCCGATCGGTTTTTCGCAATTCCGAAGCGGCGAGGCCGATTGCGTCCGACCGCGCCGGGCGTCGGACCCGCGGCGGCGCGGTTTTTCGACCGGACTAATCGGTCAAATGCAGATTGAGCCGGGCGAGGAATTCGGAGAGATCGTCGGTGACGAAGTCGGCGACGTCGCCAGGGTCGGAGATTGTCCGGTCGCAGGCCTCGCGGTGATCGAGGCGTCCGGCCTTGGTCGTCACCAGGGTCGTGGTCATGCCTTTGGCCTTCGGCACGGCGAGGTTTCTCGCCAGGTCCTCGAACATCGCCGCCGCTCGGGGGTCGACCTGGCATCGCTCGAAAAAAGCGTCGTAGGCGGCCTCGGTCGGTTTTGGCGTCAACCCCGCCGCGATGATGTCGAAGGCATCCTCGAACAGCCCATCGAGGCCGAGCTGCTTGGCGGTGAGGATCGCATGGTTCTGCGAGCCATTGGTGAAGATCAGTTTTCGCCCAGGCAGCCGTTCGATTTCGCGGGCGAGGACCGGATCGGGCTTGAGGCCGGAGCGGTCGATGTCGTGGACGAATTCGAGAAAGCGCTCGGTCTCATCGAAGCGCTCCTCGATGAGCCCGCGCAAGGTCGTCCCGTGGCGCGAATAATAGTACTTGTGCAGCGCTTGCGCCGACATGCCGTCGAGGCCGAAAAGCTCGATCAGGAACAGGGTGATCCGCTCGTCGATCCGCGGCCAGATGCCGCTGTCGGGCGGGTACAGGGTGTTGTCGAGATCGAAGACCCAGGTCGTGACATGGCCGAAGCGGGCACGCAACGCCTCATCCGACGGCAGGCGGAACTCGGCCGGCTTGATCAAGGGCGCCACGGCGCTGGCCCGGAGCTATGCGCCAAGTTATTTCTCCGCCGCGGCCGCGCAGAACGGCAAGGGGCGGAGCGCGCGGTCCTTGCTAATCGCGCGGTCCTTGCTAATCATGTGGGATTTCCTGAAGCACCCGCCCGAGCGCCGATTTGTGGATGGCGAAAGCGTTCAACGCAACCCCGGTAAATTTGGTTAATTTGTGCCCCTTGTAGACATAGAATTCGTAGCCGTGGCCCTCGAGCAGCTCGCGAATGCCGGCGCTCTTGTCGGTGGCGTCGCGCACGTCGAAGACCTCTATGATCACGATCGACGGCGGTCGCGGAGAGGAGAAAGTCCGGCTCGCCCCGCCCAGCACGCGCATCTCCGCCCCTTCGACGTCGATCTTGAGAATGTCGATCTTGAGATCGGGCGGGATCATATTGTCCAGTTTGTCCGCGGGAAGGGTGACCGCGACCTTCTCGCCCCGGTCGACGATCGAGCTCTTGGCGCTGTCCTTGTGCTTGAAAAACGACACCACGCCAACGTCGTCGCTGACGCAAGTCTGGCGCACAATAACATTCTGAAGGTGATTCAATTCGATGTTCGCCAGCAGAAGACGGTAGGTGTCAAGGTCCGCCTCGAACGCGTAGACTGATCCCGTCCGGCCGACCAGCCGCGCCGCGGTGATGGCATGCGAGCCAATATTCGCTCCAACATCGACAAAGACCATTCCCTCTTTCAGAAATATTTTGAGGAACTCGTGGATCTCGTCAAACCTGGGGCCAAAATAACAAATGAGCCTGCCGTTTCCGTCGAAAGGCCGGGACGTCAGCTTGACGCCATCCAGCTCCAACGACATGTTCTTGGACAATAATTTATGGATCTCCCACGAAACGACCCCCCGCATCACGCGGACGGGATCCCGCTTGAACTCGGGATGGGACACCAACCACTGCAACCGCGACATTGCTACCGCCATGTGGAATTGTTCGGGGGGCGCTCTCTTGGGCGCGACTGAAATTTGCACGCTTCCGGCGACCCCGGCAAGCCCGAACGGGCTGACTTTCGCCTCGCCCTTCCCCGACCGGAATGGCGACCCGGATCATGCCGAGTTGGGCCTGCGTCGAAACCGGCCAGGCAGGTTTTCGCGATAATTTAGCTGTTGCTCCTCGGGCTGCCCTCACAAGATGGCGTCGATGCCCTTCTTGTCGGCGAGAGCGAGGAGCTTCAGCGAAGGGCCGCTCGGGCGCACTTCGCCGCGCTCCCATTTGCTGATGAGAACCGTGCTCACGTTCAGCGCCAGAGCGAAGGTCGCCTGGCTCATGTGGGACTGCTCGCGGATGTGCTTGATCGCCTCGGGCGCCAGCGGCGCCACGGGCGTCAGGCAGCTTAGATCGAAGTCGCGCATGGTCGCCTTGTCGATCGCGCCGACGGCGTGAAGGTCCTTCGCAACCTCATGCAGCGATCGAAGCGCGTCGCTCCGGTATTGCTTGGTCCGGGTCATAATTTTAATTCTCTCCATCCTTCTGTGGTAACCAGCTCCTTCAGCTTTGCCTCCGTCGGCCCTTCGAGGATGCCGGCGAGCTTCAAATAAACCGCCAACTCCGAGTTGGTCAGGCTGGCTTTGCCGCTCTTCGCGAAGACGTGCAGAAACACAGCAACTTCCCTGCGCTTATAAAAGATAACCGCTCGCGACCCTTTCGACGCGCCTCGGTTTCCTGTAGCGATCCTCTGCTTGATCAGTCCACCACCGAGGTTCGCGTCGATAAGGCCCCTTTCGGCCTTTCGTATTGCTTCCCGGCAGTCCTCGTCCATTACACCATCGCGGCGAGCATAATTTGCAAGAGGACCTCGTCCTCGACGCCGCCCTAGGGCCCCCTCATGGCGTGTTCGACCGCCTTGCGCATCGCGCTTGAGAACCCGGCTTCGCCCACCGCTTCCGGCATGACCCAGAAAAGCCCGTCCGGCGCGCCGCCCGCAAAGGCCCCGGCGTAGACCGTGAGCGTCAGCGCAAAGTGGGTGAAGACCTGCTCGACCGTCCCCGGCAGCCGGCGCCAGCTTGCGATGACCGGGCCGAGGTCGGCCAACTCGCCTTGCGGGCCCTCGCTCGTCCACGGCGTGCCCGGCAACTCGACCGTCGAGGCGAGAAGCCCATGGGCTGGACGGCGGCGAACGAGAAAAGCCCCATCCGCCCGGCGGGCGAAGAACACCGCGCCCTCCCGGCGCGGTTTCATGGCCGCCCCGGCGCGGCGCGGATAGGCCTCAGGGCTTCCGGCCCGGAACGCTTCGCAGTCCAAGCGAAGCGGGCAGGAGGGGCAATCGGGATTGCGGGGCCGGCAGATCATGGCCCCGATATCCATCAGCGCCTGGGTGAAATCGCCGGCTCGCCGGCTTGGCGCGAGCATCCGCGCCGCCGCCTCGATGTCTCCTCTCGCTCGCGCGATCGGCTGATCGAGCGCCATCAGGCGCGCCAGGACCCTGGCGATGTTGCCGTCGACCGGCGCGGTCTGCCGCCCGAAGGCGATCGCCGCGATCGCGGCGGCGGTATAGGCGCCGACGCCGGGCAGGGCGATGAGCTCCGCCTCCTCGCGCGGAAATCGCCCGCCGCGGCGAGCGATTTCCTGGGCGCAGGCGTGGAGGTTGCGCGCCCGCGCGTAGTAGCCGAGGCCCGCGAACGCGCTGATGACGGCTTCGAGCGGCGCGGCGGCCAGATCCTCGACCCGCGGCCATTTCGCGATGAAGTTCTGGTAGTAAGGCGTCGCCGCCTGGGCGGTCGTCTGCTGCAGCAGCACTTCGGAGAGCCACACCCGGTAAGGATCGGGCGCCTCGCCCTGGGCGGCGCGCCAGGCGAGGGCGCGGCGATGGCGATCCCACCAGCGCAGCGTTCGCGCGACAATCGCCTTTCGCTTTGCCTTCCCTCCGAGCGCGCTTACATTGGCGCCCATGCGACCCTCTCCATGCCCCACGCTCAAGCAATGATGAAGCCCGCGTGGCGCCAAGCCAAGCGGCTGGCCGAATTCACCCCCGGGCTCATCTCGGAGGCGTTGGCCGCGCGCGGCCTCGGCGAAGCGAGCCTGATCGCGGACTGGCCGGCGATCGTCGGCGAGACCTTCTCCCGTCACGCCCGCCCGATCGAGCTCCAGTGGCCGCCGCGGGCGGCCAAACGCGATCCCGAAGCGCCGGCGAGGCCTGCGACCCTGGTGCTCAGGGTCGAGGGCGCATTCGCGCTCGAGGCGCAGCACAGCGCCTCGGTCATCGTCGCCCGGGTGAACGCCCATCTCGGCTGGCGCTGCATCGACAAGATCGCCTTCCGCCAAGGCCCGCTGCCGCCGCTCAAGGACAGGCGCCGCGTCGCGCCGGCCCCCTCCGATGCGGCTCAAGCCGCGGCGCGCGCCGCCGCCGCACGAATTGAGAACGAGGACTTGCGCGAGGCGGTCGCCCGGCTCGGCGCGCGGGCGATCGACAAGTCGGCGCGCCTGAAGGGGGACTGAGGGCTTGGTCTCCCGCCATCCGCTGGCCGGGCGCACGATCGCGCGCATGAACGGGGCTGGCAACAAGATCCTGGTCCTCGACCTCAGGGGTTCGCCGGTTCGGCCGGCGCCGGCGGACGCGCGCGCCATTCATCGCGCCCCTCGCCTCGATTACGATCAGATGATGGTCGTCGGCGATCCGCGGACGGCGGGAACCGCGGCCGACGTCACCATCTTCAACAACGACGGCACGCTCGCCGGCGCCTGCGGCAACGGGACGCGTTGCGTCGCCGACCGGCTGTGCCGCGAGCTTGGGGTCGGCGCCGTCAGGATCGAGACCGAGGGCGGCGTCATCGCCTGCGAGCGCCTTGGCCCGTGGTCCTACCGGGTCGACATGGGCCGGCCGCGGCTCGGCTGGGCGGACATTCCGCTCGCGGGCGCCGCCGCCGACACGCGGCGGCTCGATCTTTGGCCCGATCGCGGCGGGCCTGAGGCGCTGGGACCCGCCTCGGCCGTCAACATGGGAAATCCGCACGCGGTGTTCTTCGTCCCCGATCTCGAGCGCATCGACGCGGCGGAGCTTGGCGCCAAGATCGAAGTTCATCCGATGTTCCCGGAAAAGGCCAACGTCACTTTCGCTGAGGTCATCGCGAACGACGAGGTCAAGGCGCGGGTGTGGGAGCGCGGGGTGGGGCTCACGCTCGCCTGCGGCTCGGCCGCCTGCGCGACACTGGTCGCGGCGTCGCGCCTCGGACTGATGGAGCGCAAGGGAACCGTGCGTCTGCCGGGCGGCGAACTCATCATCGAGTGGCGCGCCGCCGACGACCACGTGCTCATGACCGGCCCGGTCGAATACGAGGGCGCATTCGTTCTCGACGACGCATTGCTTGAAGCCGCGGCGCCGTGAACGACGGCGGGAGCGCTGACGAACGCGCGGGCAAGCGCTTAGGCCGCGTCGACGCCGTCGACTGCGCCCGGGGCCTGGCGCTCATCGGCATGGCGGCCTTTCACCTGAGCTGGGACCTCGCCGACTTTCGCCTCGTTTCGCCGCTTCTGCCGTTCACGCCTCCGATGCGGCTCCTGTCGCATACGGTCGCGAGCGTCTTCCTGGCCCTGGTCGGCGTGTCGCTGGCGCTCGCCCATCGCAAGGGGTTCAACCAGCCCGCCTTCTGGCGGCGGCTCGGGATTGTCGCCGGCGCGGCGGCGCTGGTGACGATAGGCAGCGTGGTCTTCGCTCCCGGCGAGGGCATCTTCTTCGGCATCCTCCACTGCATCGCGGTCGCGAGCCTCATCGCCGCGCCCTTCGTCGCCGCCCCCGCATGGGCGAGCCTCGCGGTCGGTCTCGCCGCGATCGCCGCGCCGTTCATGGTCCACTCGACGCTGTTCGATCCGCCCTGGCTCATCTGGCTCGGGCTCGGCGAAGCGCTGCCCAACACTCTCGACTGGCGCCCGCTCCTGCCCTGGGCGGGCGTGGTGTTCCTCGGCCTCGGCCTCGCCCGGGCGCCGGGCGCGATGGCATGGCTGACCTCGCCCGAGCGCTGGCGCGCCGAACTCGGCGCCGTCGCGGGCGGCATGCTTCGCCGGCCGGCACAGCCTGCCGATCTATCTCATCCATCAGCCGATCCTGATCGGGCTTCTGACCGCGCTGACCGCCTGGGGACCGCTTGCGCCGAAAGCGGACATGAGCGGCTTCCTCTCGTCGTGCCAGCGCGCCTGCATCGCTGAAGGCCGCGCGGCCGACGACTGCGCGACCGGCTGCCGTTGCGTCGCCGAGGCCATCGGGCGCTCGGGCGACGCCGACCGGCTGGCGACGATCGCCCCGGAGCGTCGGGCCGAACTCAAGCGGCTTGCCGACGCCTGCATGGGGCGATGAGGCGGGGCGCCGGCGCGGACTACGCCCGCGTCGAAGTCTCGGCGATGATCGCGAGCGGCAGAACCTCGACCGTTCCGCCCGACACCCTCCTGGTCTCCTCGGTATAGGCCTTGAAGAAGTCGCGGCTCTGCAGCGCCTTGCCGGCCTCTTCGTCGGCCGTGGCGGCGAGGTGGTAGTACTCGCCGGAGCCGTTGTCCGCTTTCATGCAGCGATAGGAAATCCGGCCGGTCAAGGTCGCATCGGCCTCGACGGCGGCGATGAATCGCCCAATGTGGTCGCGCCATGCGGCCTCCGATCCGTCCTTGAAGCGGTATTTGATGAGAAAATGTTTCATTGGGCTCTCCTCCGCGCCCGGACTGCTGCTCGCCTGGCCGCGCCGCCAAACTTGCGCTCGCGCTGGCGTTGCCGCAAGTATGGACAAAAATGATAGTGTCGAACAATCGTGCGGAGCGCGGGAGGTTTCGATGAGCATTCAACGGCTCGATGCGGCGACGACGCCGCGCAAAACCGAATCGGTCCACCCGCACGGCTGTCCGGTAATGGCGTTTCAGGCCATGATCAGCGGCAAATACAAGGTCCGCATCTTGTGGGACCTCAAGGACGGACCCCGCCGCTACAGCGAGATCCGGACCGGCCTCCTCAGCGGAGCGACGGGAACCCGCGAAATCGCGCCCCGCGTGCTGAGCCGGGAGCTCAAGGCGCTCGCCGAGGCCGGCATGATCGCGCGCAAGGATTACGGCGTCGTTCCGCCGAAGGTTGAATATTCGCTGACGCCCGCGGGCGCGAGTTTTGTGCCGGTCATCGCTTCGATTCGCGAGTGGGGCGAACGACATCTCGGCCGTTCGGCCACCGGATGACGCGAAACCACGTGACGCCGTCATTCCATTCAAGGGGCGACGTCTTCCAACACGGATGCGTGAGTATTTTCCGAGCCTTACTTTGGCGGCATTGGGCGCGCTTATAGTGTTCCACGATAGAAGGCTCCGTTCACCGCGCAGCTACGTGTGCGTCTTGAGCCTGTGTTCGCGCCATGCCGTGTCGAGCGTTTCGAGCGAACGCTAGCAAACTGAACCCTTGCCCCATCGCACTGCCGAGGCTGGCTCACAGCGACGCCGGAAGGAATTTCGACCATGGAAGCTCGCGTGGATCGGCCCGAGGCTCGCAAGTCCGAGACGGGATCGAAGCCTGCCGCCAACGACAATCTCCAAACCCGGCCTCTGGCGGAGGTCGAGAGAGAGCTCGGCTCTTCGGCTGATGGCCTGACCCAAGCCGAGGCGCAAAAGCGGCTGACCCAATATGGGCCGAACGAGATCGCGGAGAAGAAGACCAACGAGATCCTGAAGTTTCTGTCCTATTTCTGGGGTCCGATCCCCTGGATGATCGAAGCTGCGGTGATCCTGTCGGCGGCGGCCCGCCATTGGCCGGACTTCGGCATTATCCTCCTGCTGCTTCTCGCCAACGCCGTGGTCGGATTCTGGGAGGAGCATCAGGCGGGCAACGCCATCGCCGCTCTGAAGGCGACGTTGGCGATCAAGGCCAGGGTGAAACGGGACGGGAAATGGGTCAATCCGGCGGCGCGCGAACTTGTGCCCGGCGACGCCATCCGCTTGCGCCTGGGCGACATCGTGCCGGCCGACGCGCGCTTGCTGGACGGCGACGAGATATCTGTCGACCAGTCGGCGTTGACCGGGGAATCCATGCCCGCCACCCGTAAATCGGGCGACGCCGTCTTCTCCGGGTCGATCGTTCGTCGCGGCGAAATCGATGCGCTGGTCTACGCGACCGGCGGCAAAACCTATTTTGGCAAGACGGCGGAGCTGGTGGAGACGGCGGTCACCGTCAGCCATTTCCAGAAAGCCGTGCTGAGGATCGGCAACTACCTGATTATCCTCGCGCTGATCCTTGTGGCGGTGATCATCGGACTTGGAGTCTACCGCGGCGAGCCAATCCTCACCGTGTTGCAGTTCGCGCTCGTGCTGACGGTGGCGGCCATCCCCGTGGCGATGCCCACGGTCTTGTCGGTGACGATGGCGGTCGGCGCGCGCCTGCTCGCCAAGAAACAGGCGATTGTGAGCAAACTGGTCGCGATCGAGGAATTGGCGGGCGTGGACGTGCTCTGCGCCGACAAGACCGGGACCCTCACCCAGAACAAGCTCACGCTTGGCGATCCCTTCTGTCTTGACGGGATTATCGCCGATGGGCTCGTTCTCGCCGGCGCACTGGCCTCGCAAGCGGCGAACAACGACACGATCGACCTCGCGGTCATCGGCGGCCTCAAGGACAAGGAGGCGCTGAAGCCCTATCAAATTACGCATTTCACGCCGTTCGACCCCGTACACAAGAGGACCGAGGCCACCGTCAAGGGCGCGGATGGAAAGACATTCAAGGTGACCAAGGGCGCGCCGCAGGTGATCCTGGCGCTGGCGGCGAACGCGGCCGCGGTGAAGCCCGCCGTCGACAAGGCCGTCGACGACTTTGCCGCCCGCGGCTTTCGTGCGCTCGGCGTCGCCCGTGCCGATAGCGACGGCAAATGGCGGCTTCTCGGCGTCCTGCCGCTGTTCGATCCGCCGCGCGAAGACGCCAAAGCGACCGTCGCGACCGCGGCGGGGATGGGCGTGAAGATCAAGATGGTGACTGGCGACGCCCTGGCGATCGCCCGCGAGATGGCCAAAACCCTCGGGATGGGTTCGAACATCCTCGACGCGAACACCCTCGGCGACGCCAAGACTGACGAAACGTCGGCAGTGGCCAAGACCATCGAGGATGCGGACGGTTTCGCTCAGGTGTTCCCCGAACACAAATTCCATATCGTCGACGTTCTACAGAAGCACGGCCATATCGTCGGCATGACCGGCGACGGCGTGAACGACGCGCCCGCGTTGAAGAAGGCGGACTGCGGGATCGCGGTCTCTGGCGCGACCGATGCGGCGCGCGCGGCCGCGGCCATTGTGCTGCTGACGCCGGGTCTCTCAGTGATTATCGAAGCGATCAAGGAAAGCCGCCGCATCTTTCAGCGGATGAACAGCTATGCGATCTATCGTATCGCCGAGACGCTGCGCGTTCTCCTGTTCATGACGCTGGCGATCGTCGTCTTCAAATTCTATCCCCTGACCGCGATCATGATCGTCATGCTGGCGCTGCTCAACGACGGCGCCATCCTGTCGATCGCCTATGACAACGTCATCTACAGGATGAAGCCCGAAGCCTGGGACATGCGCACGGTTTTGGGCATATCGACAGTTCTCGGCGTTGTCGGCGTCATCGCCGCGTTCGGCCTTTTCTATCTCGGCGAGCGCGTATTCCATCTCGACCGCGCCCATATCCAGACGCTGATGTATCTCAAACTGTCGGTAGCCGGTCACCTGACGATCTTCCTGACGCGTACCCGGGGTCCCTGGTGGTCCATACGTCCCGCCAAAATCTTGCTGGTCGCGGTGCTCGGCACACAGACGCTGGCGACCCTGATCGCCGTCTACGGGCTGTTCATGACCCCGCTCGGCTGGGGCTGGGCGCTGTTCGTCTGGGGCTACGCCCTGGTCTGGTTCCTCCTGAATGATCGCGTGAAGCTGATCGCTTACTGGGCCCTCGATCGGATCGCGGCTAAATCCGCGCCGAATGTGCGATCCGAGGCGGCGCTGGAGGTGAAAGTCGCGCTGAAACCCGACGCCGGGCCGCAGACCCCCGCCGCTCGCCTTCAGGCCGGACGCTAGACCCATACCGGCGGCCGAAGCCGTCGCCCGTATGGGTTGCAAAAGCCTACGCCGCCGCGTTTTCAGAGCCTGGCCGCGACCGCCTTCGTCTCGGTATAGTGCTCCATGACCTCCTTGCCCATCTCGCGCCCCCAGCCGGATTGCTTGTAGCCGCCGAAAGGCCACGCCGGGTCGCCGTAGTTGTGGGTGTTGATGCAGATCGTGCCCGCCTTGATCTTGCGCGCCATCATATGGGCGACCTTGAGGTTGCGCGTCCAGACGCTCGCCTGAAGGCCGTATTCGGTGTCATTGGCGAATTTCGCCACCGCCTCCAGGTCGTCGTCATCGAACCACTGCACGCAGACCACGGGTCCGAATATCTCCTCGCGCACGACGCGCATGTCGCGGTTGGTCTTGGCGAGAACGGTCGGCTCGACGAAATAGCCCTGGTTGCCGGGAACATTGCCCCCGGTGACGACTTCCGCTCCCTCTTTCCGGCCGGATTCGAGGAAGCCCCTCACCCGGTTATGCTGCTCCCTGGAAACCAGGGGCCCGAGGTTCACGTTCGGATCGAGGCCGTGGCCGATCTTGATCTTGCCGGCTTCGGCGCTGACGCCCTCGACGACGCGGTCATAGATGGATTTGTGGGCGAAGAGGCGCGAGCCCGCCGTGCAGCATTGGCCCTGATTGTAGAATATCGCCGAGGCGGTTCCCGAGATCGCGCCTTCGATGTCGGCGTCGGGGAAGACGATCGCCGGCGACTTGCCGCCGAGCTCGAGCGACACGCGCTTGAGGTTGCCCGCGGCCGCCTTGACGATGAGCTTGCCGACTTCGGTCGAGCCGGTGAAGGCGACCTTGTCCACGTCCGGATGGTTGGCGAGCGCGGCGCCCGCCGTCTCGCCGAAGCCGGTGATGATGTTGACGACGCCGTCCGGGAATCCCGCTTCCTGAATCAGCTCCCCGAAACGCAGGGCCGAAAGCGGGGTCTGTTCGGCCGGCTTGAGCACGATCGTGCAGCCGGCGGGCAGCGCCGGCGCGAGCTTCCAGGCCGCCATCATCAGCGGGAAGTTCCAAGGGATGATCTGGCCGACGACGCCGACCGGCTCACGCAAGGTATAGACATGCCAGGCGCCGGGGCTCGACACGGGAATCGTTTCGCCGGTGAGGCGCGTCGACCAGCCGGCCATGTAGCGGAACATGTTGATCGAACCTTGTACATCGTCGCGGCGCGCGTTCGTCACCGGCTTGCCGTTGTCGAGCGCCTCGAGCTCGGCGAACTCGTCGGCGTGCTGCTCGAGCAGGTCGCCGAGCCGCCAGACGAGGCGCGAGCGATCGCCCGGCAGGATGCGCGACCACGGACCGCTCTCGAAGGCCCGGCGGGCGGCGGCGACCGCCGTGTCGATATCGGCTTTGTCCCCGGCTGGTACATGGCCGATGACCTCTTCGGTTGCGGGATCCTCGACCGGAAAGGTCTCGCCGCTCTTCGCGTCGACCCATTTGCCGTCGATCAGGAGCTTGTGGGGCTTGGCGAGAAAGGCAGTCGCGGCGGAGCCAAGCGACGGTTTGCGGATGGCGATCGTCATGGGGAACCTCCCGAAATTATTCATGAAAGCGCGTCGAGGGGACGCACCGCCAAGAGCATTATATCGCAAGAAACATAGCGACGCGAGGCGCAAAAACGGCCGCAAGAAGCGGCAAGAGCGGCCATCCCGCGTGAATTGAGCCCGACGACGAGACTCGAGGCGCGCAGGACAATGGGACAACTCGAACCGTCGAGCCCCATCAATTTTCAAACTGAGACAATAGCCCAAGCGGTTACGCGGGGATTTGCTGTTTGGCGGGGCGGCAGGCGCCGACATATACGTAGCGATATATTGCTCTTTGACGATTTGAGTCGCCTGCAAGTTTTCGCCCGATGCCGCGGCCCCGCGGTTCGGGGTCGACAATGGCGAGTGAAGCCGCATTGCGGCCAGGATGGAAAAGGGCTCACGCTTTCGCGGGCGATTGAACCTGGGCGGGGGAAGGCCAATGAAGAAGCTCGGCATTGCCGGGATCGCGTGCGGACTCGCCAGCTTCGCGCATGCGGCTGACCTGCCGACGACGAAGCCCGCCGAGGCTGAAAAGTCCAAGCCGCCCTGTTTCAGCAGTCTGTGGAACTATCTCAAGTCCTCGGTTCGGGACTGCCCGCTGAGCGTCGGCCCGCTCACGCTTTACGGCACGCTCGACGGCGGGTTCGGCTATGAGCAATGGGGCGCGCGCCTCGGCACATACGCGGACAAGCCCAATTACGCCATTCAAAGAAACAGCGGCGATACGCACTGGTTGCGGTCGCCGAACGCGCTCAGCACTTCGACCATCGGCGTCCGGTTGGCGCAAAAGCTGGGCGACAATTGGGAGATCGTCGGCGCCGTCGAAGCCGGGTTCAATCCCTATACGCTTCGCTTGATCAATGGTCCCCAGTCGCAGGCCGACAACAATCTCCTCACCACGCCCTTCCAGAGGACCGCTTTCGATTCCGCGCGGGCCGGGACGTGGGACAATGGACAAGCGTTCGCAGGCATAAGCAATCCCGCCTACGGGACCCTGACCTTCGGCCGGACCACGCTGTTGTCCATGTCGGCGCTCAGCGCCTACGATCCCGTGGCCTCGGTTGCGTTTTCCCAACTGGGCTTCACCGCGCTCTACGCCACGTTCGGCGCGAGCGCGACCTCGCGCATCAACACGGCGTTCACCTATCGCCTGACTTACCAAGGCTTCCGCGTGGCCGCCCAGGCGCAGATGGGCGGGTACGATCAGGACAACGCGGCGACTGAGCAATATCAGGCGCAGATCGGAACTGATTTCAACGGCTTCTCGTTCGACGCCATCGCCGGATATGCGAAGAACGCGCTGATTTTCCAGAGTTTTGGCGGGGCGCCTGTGCCGCCCGGGTTTGATCCGGACTCCATTGTCCGCGCGACGGCCAAGAACACGGGCGGGGTCGAGCTGCTTGGGCGCTACCAATGGGAAAAATTCAAATTTTACGCCGGATATATTTACTCGCTCTCCGTCAATCCAAGCAGTGTAAACTACCCGTATGGGATACCCTCGATTGCGCCCGGGATCATCGTTCCCCCCGGCTTTGTCACGACCAACGCCTATACGGTTCCGCGTAATCTCAACACAGTGTGGACAGGTCTGCGCTATTCGGTGTGGTCCAATCTTAACCTAGCCGCTGGGGTCTACTGGGAATCCCAGAACGATTTTCTGGCCGCGCCTGCTGTCTGTACCGGCTCGGGTTCAGCGACCAGCAACACTCGATGCGCCGGCGGCCGCTATTCCTATTCGTTTGTGGTGGACTACAGCCCCATTCCCCGTTTGAACCTCTACGCGGGCCTCTTGGTCTCAAACGTCTACGGCGGCGTCGCGAGCGGTTTTCTCCACACCGAAAACGTCGCGCCGACCGTCGGCATGCGCATTCGCTTTTGAGCCCGTGCTCAGCCGGGGTTGCCGCCGATGCAGCCCTTATTGCAATCGTCCGGATCGCGGCTGAGCCCGTCGCTGTCGCCCTCTCCAGGATGCGCATAGGGCTTGAACATCTGGTTGGTCTGAGGAGGCGCGCTCTCGATCGCTTCGCCCGGCCGCGCCGGCGCCGGGACCGGGCCCTGCGCCACATAATGATGGTGGTGATCGGCGTGATAGTGGTGATGGGCAGTCGGCTGCTCTGTCTGCGCGTAAGCCGCGCGCGAAGCCGACAGCAATGTAGCGATCGCGAGTGCGATCGTTGTCGATGTCTTCACTTCATCCTCGCGCGCCCACTCCGGCCTCGCACGTCCTGACAACCAGCGAAAGGTCCTCGTCTTGAAGGCGGGGTCGTGGGCAATTCAGACCCGCGCCGGCGCCGGCGATTGCGCCGTCACGCTGACCTAAGCAGATTCCACGGGTGTAGCCAACGAATGGCAGGTGTGATTCCGTCTTTGCGTTGATTCGCGGAGGCGGGGCATGGTGGGCAAATCTCCAATAACGGCGGATGGGGAGCAGCGTGCGGCGCTGCGAGCGTTGGCGCATTCGCGCGATCGTGGCGAGGCGGATCGGGCGCGGGCGATGTTGCTGACGCTTTTGGGCTGGACCAGCCCGCGCATCGCGGAAGCCTTCGGCGTACGCGAGGACACGGTTCGGCTGTGGCGTTGCGATTTCGCCGACGGCGGCGTTGAAGCGCTGAAGGCGAGCGTGGCGCCTGGCCCAGCCCCTGTGAAGAGCGAGGCGGCGCTGCGCGTCGTCACGCCTCTTTTGGAAGCTCCCGTCGCCAACCGGCGCAATTGGACGATCGCGCGCCTGATCAGCGAGATCGAGGCGCGCGAGGGCGTCCGGATCGGCAGGTCGCAATTATCCAAGACGCTGCGAAAAAAAACTTCCGCTGGCGGCGGCCGCGGCACACCTTGAAAGGTCGCCAGATCGCCGGCGAGATCGCGTGCGTGGGCTTGCGCCTTCAACTGCGCAAGGCCCAAGCCGAGGCCGACGACATCGTCCTGCTTTATGGCGACGAGAGCGAGGCCCTGACGCACCCTTATTTGGCGCGGGCGTGGGCCAAGCGCGGCGCCGATCTGCGCGTGCCGGCGCCGGGACAAGCCAAAAAAGTGGCGATGATCGGCTCGCTCGATCATGTCACGCGCCAGTTGATCGTGCACACCAGCCCGACCAAGCGCAGCAGCGACTTCATCGCTCACCTGGAGCAACTCGACCGTCTCTACGGCCCCCAACCCGGACCAGCCATGAAGCCGGTCGTGCTGGTCGAGGACAATGGACCGATCCACGTCAGCAAGCTCGCCCTTGCCGCCCTCGAAGCGCGCAAGCATTGGCTCACCGTCGAGTGGCTGCCGAAATACGCGCCCGAACTCAACGACATCGAGGTTGTCTGGCACGATCTCAAAGCGCACAATCTCGCCCACTACACCTTCACCGACGCCGCCGACCTCGATCGAGCCATCCATCAAGCTGTCCAAGCTTTGAACAACGAGCGATCTCGCAATCCGTTGGTCAATCGGAGAATCTCTGCTTAGTCCAGGCCAACCATCACGTCGGTCGCCTTGATGACCGCATAGGCCTTCTCGCCCTTCTTGAGCTTCAGCTCGTCGACCGCCTCGTTGGTGATCGACGCCGTCACAACCGCGCCGCCTCCGAGGTCGATGCGGACATGGGCGGTCGTCGCGCCCTTGGTCACGTCGACGATCGTTCCGTGAAGCTTATTGCGCGCACTGATTTTCATGCAGTTCCCCCCAATTAGGGCTTTGCTGGGCCATTGATCGCGCGGTATGTATCACGGCATATAACGGCTGGCGAGTCCTCGAAAGCATAAAGCATAAGGAGAACATCCTTGAGGCCGACTGCGCTCGTCTTGGCGCTTGGCGCGCTTGTCGCTTCGCTCGCGACGCCGGCCGACGCCGGCCAAACCCATGTCGCTGTCGCCGCCAACTTCACCGAACCGGCGAAAGAGATCGCGGCTTTGTTCAAGCAGAAGACCGGACACGAGGCGGTGCTCATCTTCGGCTCGTCGGGGTCGTTCTTCACCCAGATCACCCATGGCGCCCCGTTCGAAGTGTTCCTGTCGGCCGATTCCGACCGTCCGAGGGCGGCGATCGACGGCGGGTTCGCGGTTTCCGACAGCCTGTTCACCTACGCGATCGGCAAGCTCGTGCTGTGGAGCCGGGTGGTCGACGTGACGGATGGCCAAGCGGCGCTGAAGGCCGGCCAGTTCATGAAGCTCTCGATCGCCAATCCTGTCGCCGCGCCCTACGGAACCGCCGCGGTCGAAACAATGAAGGCGCTCGGGGTCTACGACGCCCTGGCGCCGAAGATCGTGCAAGGCAACAGCATCGCCCAGGCGTTCCAGTTCGTCGACACGCGCAACGCCGAAGTCGGATTCGTCGCGCTGTCGCAACTCCACGGCGTCACGGCGGGGACGCGCTGGGAGGTTGCACAAAATCTCTATTCGCCGATCCGGCAGGACGCGGTGCTGTTGAAGACCGGCGCGGACAGCGAGGCGTCGAAGGCGTTCCTCGCCTTCCTGAAAGGTCCGGAGGCGCGCGCGATCCTAGAGCAGTTCGGCTACGCGCTGAACTGAGCTTAGCGTGCTGGGCCTCCCGTCCGACATCTGGGTCCCGATAAAGCTCACGCTCGAGCTTGCGGCGATCTCGACGCTGTCGCTGCTCGTTGCCGCGACGCCGCTCGCCTGGTGGCTCGCACGCTCGCGGGCGGCATGGAAGGAGGCGGTGGCGGCCATCGTCTCGCTGCCGATGGTCCTGCCGCCGACGGTGCTCGGCTTCTATCTCCTGATCCTGCTCGGACCGGACGGACCAGGCGGCGCGATCGCGTCCCTGTGGGGCGCGCGCACGCTCGCCTTCACCTTCACCGGCCTCGTCATCGGCTCGATCATCTCCTCGATGCCGTTCGTGGTGCAGCCGATCCGCAACGCGTTTGCGGCGATCGGCGATCGGCCGCTCGAAGTCGCGGCGACCTTGCGCGCTTCGCCCCGCCGCGCCTTTTGGATCGTGGCGCTGCCGCTCGCGAGCCCCGGCCTGCTCACCGGCGCGGTGCTCGGCTTTGCCCACACGGTCGGCGAATTCGGCGTCATCCTGATGATCGGCGGCAACATCCCCGGCCGCACCAGGGTCATGTCGACCGCGATCTTCGACTTCGTCGAGACGATGCGCTGGCGCGAGGCCAACATGCTCGCCGGCGGCATGGTCGTGTTCGCCTTCGCCGTCATCCTGTCGATGATTCTCCTCGAGAAGCGCTTCGCGCGGGCCCGCGCGTGAGCGAAGGCGAGATGATCCAGGCCGACTTCAAGGGGACGCTCGGCTCCTTTTCGCTCGACGCCGGCTTTACCGCCCCGGCGAAGGGCGTAACGGCCCTGTTCGGCCCGTCGGGCTGCGGCAAGACCACCGTGCTGCGCTGCATCGCCGGGCTGCAGCGGGTCAGCGACGGAAATTGCATCGTCGGCGGCGACGTCTGGCAGGATCGGGACGGCGCGTTCCTGCCGACCCACAAGCGCCGGCTCGGCTATGTGTTCCAGGAAGCGAGCCTGTTCGCCCATCTCTCGGTCCGCCGCAACCTCCTGTTCGGCGCGTCGCGCGGCGAGGGCGAGGCTGGCCGCGGGCGCATCGGCTTCGACGAAGTGGTCGAGCTGCTCGGCATCACGTCGCTGCTCGACCGCGCTCCGGGCAAGCTTTCCGGCGGCGAGCGCCAGCGGGTGGCGATCGGGCGGGCGCTCCTGTCGCAGCCCAAGCTCCTCTTGATGGACGAGCCGCTGTCGGCGCTCGACCGGGCGACCAAGGACGAGATCCTGCCGTTCCTCGAGCGGCTGCGCGACCGGCTGTCGCTGCCGATCGTCTACATCACCCACTCGATCGCCGAGGTCGAGCGGCTCGCCGACCAGATCGTGCTCATGGACAAGGGCCGGGTGATCGGCGCCGGACCGCTCGAGGAATTGCAGAGCGATCCGGCCCTGCCGCTGGCGGTCGCGCGCGACGCCGCGGTCACGCTCGACGGGGTGATCGAGGCGCACGACGGCCAATATGGCCTTCTCACCTTGCGCGTGCGCGGCGGCGCGCTCATCGCGCCCGCGCCCCAAGCCGCGATCGGCGAGCATCGCCGCATCCGCGTCATCGCCGGCGACGTGAGCCTGGCCCGCGAGCCGCCTGGATTGAGCTCGATCCTCAACATTCTGCCGGCGCGCATCGTCTCGGCGAAACGGGTGGATGCGGATGAGATCATCGCCGTCCTGGCGCTGGGCGCGGACGGCCTGGGCGCGCGCCTGCTCTCCCGCCTCACGCGAAAGTCGTGGGAAGGGCTCGGCCTCGCCGAGGGCATGAGCGTCTACGCGCAGGTCAAGGCGGTCGCGCTCGCCCCGGGGCGGGGGGAATTGGGGTGAGCGGCGCGTAACCGCCGCTCGCCTACACCTTGCGGCGGCGCGACTTGGCGAAAGTGTCGAACGCCACCGCGAGCACGATGATGATTCCGATCACGATCTGCTGGATGTAGGAGGAGACGTTCATCAGCACGAGCCCGTTGAGCAGGACGCCGATCAGGATCGAGCCGATGACGGTGCCGAAGATCGTTCCCGATCCGCCGAACAGGCTCGTGCCGCCGATCACCACCGAGGCGATGACGGTGAGCTCATAGCCGGTTCCGGCGACCGCCTCGGCCGAGTTGAGCCGCGCCGCGAGCACGAACGCGCCGAGCCCGGCGAAAAAGCCCATGATGACATAGACGCTGGCGATGATCCGGTTGACGTTGAGGCCGGAGAGCCTCGCCGCCTCCGGGTTGCCGCCGACCGCGTAGACCTGGCGGCCGTAGCGGGTGTAGCGCAGGGTGATATGCGCGAGCGCCGCCGCGGCGAGAAAGATGATGACCGGGATCGGCACCGGCCCGATCTTGCCCTGCCCCCACCAGGTGAACGACGGCTGGAAGCCGGAGATCGGGCCGCCGGCGGCGAACAGGAGCGCCGCGCCGCGAAAGGCCGACATGCCGCCGAGCGTCACCACGAACGGGGGAACCTTGAGCCGGGTGATCGCGAGGCCCTGGAGATAGCCGCCGGCGATTCCGACCGCGATCGCGGCGAGGGCGGCGGCGCCCCAGCCGTAGCCGACGCCGCCCTCGCCGACGGTGAAGCGGTTCTCGAGCCCGCCCTTCTCCACTGCCGCCGCGACCAGGCCGGCAAAGGCGAGCAGCGAGCCGACCGAAAGGTCGATGCCGGCGGTGAGGATCACGAAGGTCATGCCGATCGCGAGCAGGCCGGTGATCGAAACCTGCCGCATGACATTGAAGA
This sequence comes from uncultured Alphaproteobacteria bacterium, assembly GCA_963765375.1. Classification (GTDB taxonomy): domain Bacteria; phylum Pseudomonadota; class Alphaproteobacteria; order Rhizobiales; family Beijerinckiaceae; genus Roseiarcus. The sequence goes on from CAVXVZ010000005.1 coordinate 272,241, forward strand.
GATTGATCGAGGACAGGAACCTCGGCTCGATCACCGCAAACAGCGCCATCAGCGCAATGAGAAACAGCGTCGGCGCGAACCGGGCGACGAAGCCGAAGACATCGACGCCCTGTGATCGGCTCGGTTCGGCGATTCTGGTGTCGGTCATGGGCGCCTCGTCAAGCCTTCCGCGCGCGGATCGGCCGCGCCCTCATGGAAGGTCATCATCGACATCAGGATTTCCTGCGTCGCATCGTTGCGGGCGATCTCGCCGGTCACCCGGCCCTCGCGCATCGTGACGATGCGGTCCGAGACCGCGAGGATCTCCGGCAATTCCGACGAGATCACGATGACGGCGATTCCGGACTTGGCCATCTCGATCAGGAGATTGTGGACCTCGACCTTCGAGCCGACGTCGATGCCGCGGGTCGGCTCGTCGACGATCAGGATCTTCGGCCTGAGCGCCAGCCAGCGCGCCAGCACGACCTTCTGTTGATTGCCGCCGGAGAGAAGGCCCGCGAGCTGATCGGGGCTCGCCATGCGAATAGACAGCAGGCGGCGGAACTCTTCGACCAGCTTGTCCTCGCGGCCCTCGTCGATGAACCAGCCGGCGCGGCTGATCTGGTCGTGCGCGGCGATGGTGATGTTGGTGCGAATGGCGAGGCGCAGGAACAAAGCCTGCTTCTTGCGGTCCTCCGGCACCAGGCCCACTCCGGCCAGCATCGCGTCATGGGGTCCGGAGAAATTGACCGTCCGGCCGTCGATCCGGATTTCGCCCGAGTCGAACACGTCGGCGCCGAAGATCGCTCGCGCGGTCTCGGTCCGCCCGGCGCCGACCAGCCCGGCAAGGCCGAGGATCTCACCCCTATGCGCCTTGAGCGAAACGTCGACGAGCTCGATGGCGTGAGGATCGCGGGCGTTGCGGCGTCGCGTGAGCCCTTCGACCTCGAGCGCGACCGGCCCGCGCTCAGGGATCGGGCGCTGGCCGTAAAGCGCGCCGACCTCGCGTCCGACCATCATCCGGATGATCTCGTCGACCGTCACGTCCGCGACCTGCCCGTCACCAACGTAGCGGCCGTCGCGGAGCACCGTGAACCGGTCGCAGAGCCGGAACACCTCCTCGAGCCGGTGGGTGACGAAGATGATCGACAGGCCCTCGCCCTTGAGCGTGGTCACGATGCGGGCGAGATTGGCGACTTCGGCTTCGCTGAGCGCCGAGGTCGGCTCGTCCATCACGATGAGCCGCGAGCGCATCGAGAGCGCGCGCGCGATCTCGACCAGTTGCTGCTCGGCCACCGAAAGATCGCGCACCGGCGTCAGCGGGTCGCGCTTGAGCCCGATCTTGTCGGTGATCGCACGGGTCATCTCGGCGAGGCGCCGCCAGCTGACGAACAGCCTCGACCCCGGTTCGCGGCCGATGAACACGTTCTCGGCGATCGTCATGTCGGGCGCGAGGGTGAACTCCTGATAGATGGTCACGATGCCGGCCCGCTGGGCGTCGTGGGGCGAGGCAAAGGCGACCGGCTCGCCAAAGAGCTCGATCTTGCCCGAATCGGCGCTGTGGGCGCCCGACAGAACCTTGAGCAGCGTCGACTTGCCGGCGCCGTTCTCGCCCAGAAGCGCGTGGATTTCGGCGTGGCCGACCTCAAGATGGACGTCCTCGAGCGCAAGCACCCCGGGGAATCGCTTGCTGACCCCGGTCATCTTGAGGATCGGGCGCCCCGGCCGCTGATCAATGGGCGACGACGCCGGCGCGCTGGCCATTTGTAAGAACTCGCTTGTCGGAAAGCGAATGAAAGGGGGGGCGCGCCGCAGGGCGCGCCCATTCTGCGTCGGCAGCGGTTACTTGACCTCGTTGAGGCGCTCAGCCACGTTCAGGTTGTCCTTGGTGATCGCGACTGGCGTCAGCAGCGTGACCTGCTGATCCGGCTTCTTGCCGGATTTGAGGAACTCAGCCACCATATCTACGCCGATCGCGCTCTGCTTGCCCGGGAACTGCTCGATGGTCGCGGTGAGCTCACCGTCGCGAATCTTTGCCAGCGCCTCGGGCAGGGCGTCGAAGCCGATGATGACGATGCCTTTCAGGTTACGGGCTTTGACCGCCTCGAGCGCGCCGAGCGCCATGTCATCGTTGGCCGCATTGATCACCTGTGGCGGCGCGCTCATGCCGGCGAGCGCCGCCTCGGTGACCGAAAGGCCCTTGGCGCGGTCGAAGCCGGCGGTCTGCTCGAACACGATCTTGTAATTGGGACCGGCCTTGTCGAGCACGTTGTGCAGGCCCTTGTTGCGGTCGATCGCCGGGCTCGCGCCCGACTGGCCCTGCAGGTTGATGATCGTCGCGCCGTTGGGGAACATCTTGACGATCAGATTGCCCTGCGCCTCGCCGCCCTTGACGTTGTCGGCGCCGACATGGCCGAGAATGCCGGTGACCGACGGGACGCGGCGATCGACGGTGACGACGGGAACCTTGGCGTCGACGGCTTCCTGCAGCGCCGGCGCCATGGCGTCGACCTCGTTCGGGCTGAGCACGATGCCCTTGACGCCCTTGGCCAGCGCCGCCTCGATGTCGGCGGTCTGCTTGGGCGAGGAGACCTGGCCGTCGCTTTCGATCGTGTTGAGGCCCTGCTTGGCCGCTTCGGTCTTGAAGGCGTCCATCATGTGGACGAAGAACGGAAACGTGAGCCCCGGAACGGAGACGAGAATTGTCGGCTTGTCGTCGGCGAAAGCGGGCGCGGCGAGCGCGATCGCCATAAAGCTCGCGATCGCAATTCGGCGGGTGATGCGCATGGTTTGTACCTCCCTTGCGCCGGACTGACATGTTAGCCGGCGACCGCCGAACCATGTCCGAAATTCAACCCGGCGACAAGGGCGCATCCCGGCGCCGCTCGACAAACTTCGGCCGACCGTGAACATTGACGTAGCCGCCGGGTCGTTGAAGTCCCGGCGGGCGAGGAGGAGACCCCATGGCGATCGATCGCGCCGAGAGAACGCCTGGTCGGCGACGCTCGAGGCGCTGCAGTCGATCGAGGCGCGGGCCAATTCCGCTGCGCTCGACGTCGCGATCGCCAAGGCCAAGGCGAGCGAAACCGCACGCGCCGCGACCGCCGAGCGCCTGCAGATGCATGGCGGGATCGAGATGACCGACGAATTCGACATCGGCCTTTTCCTGAAACGCGCACGGGTCGAATTCGGTGCTGTTCGGCGACGCAGCGTTTCACGCCGATCGCGTTGCGACTATGCTGGGCTATTGAGGGAAACGGCGGGAGGGTTCACGTGGCGCGATTTCAAAGCATTCTCGAGACGGTCGGACACACGCCGGTCGTGCGGATCAATCGCCTGGCCCCCGAAGGGGTGAATCTCTATGTGAAAATCGAGGCGTTCAATCCGCTGGGCTCGGTCAAGGACCGCTTGGCGCTCGGCGTGATCGAGGCGGCGGAGCAATCAGGCGAACTGACGCCCGGCCAGACGGTCATCGAGGCGACGAGCGGCAATACCGGCATCGGGCTGGCCATGGTCTGCGCCGCGCGGGGTTATCCCCTTGTCCTTACGATGGCCGAGACCTTCAGCGTCGAACGGCGGCGACTGATGCGCTTCCTTGGCGCGAAAGTCATCCTGACGCCGGCCGCCGAGCGGGCGGTCGGGATGATCAAGAAGACGGTCGAACTGGCCGAAACCCATGGCTGGTTCATGACCCGGCAGTTCGAGAACGAAGCCAATCCGGACTTCCACTCCCGCACCACGGCGCGCGAAATCGTCGATGACTTCGCCGGCGACCGGCTTGACTTCTGGGTCACCGGCTACGGCACCGGCGGGACCCTGAAGGGCGTCGGCCGCGTGCTGAGAACGGACCGCCCGGAGACGAAGATCATCGTTTGCGAGCCGGCGGACGCGCCGCTGCTCGAATCCGGGGTCGAGCAGAAGCGGCTGCCCGACGGCTCGCCCGCCGCGCCGCATCCGAGTTTCAAGCCTCACCCGATGCAGGGCTGGACGCCCGATTTCATCCCGAAGCTGACCGGCGACGCTGTGCGCCTGAAACTGATCGACCGCATCCTTCCCATCTCGGGCGCCGAGGCCATTCGCTGCAGCAAGGAACTGGCGGCCAAGGAAGGCATTTTTGTCGGGATAACCTCGGGGGGAACCTTTGCCGGCGCGGTGAAGATCGCGAGCGAGGCGCCGAAAGGCGCAAACATTCTCTGCATGCTTCCCGATACCGGCGAGCGCTATCTCAGCACCCCGCTGTTCGCCGACGTTCCGTCCGACATGACCGAGGACGAACGCGCAATCTCGCGCTCGACGCCGAGCGCGCAGCTCGGGGCTTGACTTACGCTCTGCGTCCAAGCCGCCTACGCCGCCTCGATCGCCATCGCGGTCGCTTCGCCGCCGCCGATGCAGAGCGACGCGACTCCGCGCTTCAAGCCGCGCGCGCGCAAGGCCGCGATGAGCGTCACCAGAATCCGCGCGCCCGAGGCGCCGATCGGATGGCCGAGCGCGCAGGCCCCGCCGTTGACGTTGACCTTCTCGTGCGGCAGTCCGAGGTCCCGCATCGCCGCCATCGCGACGACCGCGAAGGCTTCGTTGATCTCGTAGAGATCGACCGAATCCCTGCTCCAGCCGGTCTTGTCGAACAGCTTCTTGAGGGCGCCGATCGGCGCGGTCGGAAATTTGCTTGGCTCGGCCGCGTAGGTCGCATGCGCGACGACACGAGCGAGGGGCTTGGCGCCGCGCTTCTCGGCTTCGCTCTCCCGCATCATGACGAGCGCCGCCGCGCCGTCGGAGATCGAGCTCGAATTGGCCGCCGTCACCGAGCCGCCCTCCCGGAAGGCGGGTTTCAGCGTCGGGATCTTGTCGGGGCGCGCCTTGGGCGGCTGCTCGTCGGTCTTGACGAGCGTCTCCGATTTGCCCGCCTTCACGGCGACGGGCGCGATCTCCCAGGTGAAATCGCCGTCATGAATCGCGCGGTTGGCGCGCTCGAGCGAGGCGAGCGCGTAAGCATCCTGCGCCTGGCGGGTGAACTGATAGCTCTCCGCGCAGTCTTCGGCGAATGTGCCCATCAGGCGGCCCTTGTCGTAGGCGTCTTCGAGGCCGTCCAGGAACATATGATCGATGGTGCGGCCGTGGCCCATGCGGTAGCCGGTGCGGGCGCGATCGAGCAGATAGGGCGCGTTGCTCATGCTCTCCATGCCGCCGGCGACGACGACATCCGCCGACCCCGCGCGCAGGAGATCGTGCGCGACCATCGCCGCCTTCATGCCCGAGCCGCACATCTTGTTGACCGTCGTTGCGCCAGCCGCGAGCGGCAAACCGGCCCCGATCGCGGCCTGGCGCGCCGGCGCCTGGCCCTGACCCGCCGGCAATACGCAGCCCATGAGGATTTCGTCGACGCTGGTCGCCGCGATCCCCGCCCGCTCGATCGCGGCGGCGATCGAGCGCGCGCCGAGCGCCGGCGCGGTCACCTCCTTGAGATCCCCGAGAAAGCCGCCCATCGGCGTGCGCGCCGCGCCGACGATGACGATGGGGTCTGCCTCGCTCATAGCCATTGATCCTTCCCGGTTTCCCGCCGCACTATCGCGCCTGAGCGCGGGCCGTGTAAACTCGCCTGGCCATGAGCCTTTCGAGCGAAGAAGTCGAGCGTTACGGGCGTCAGATCGTTCTGCGGGGCGTGGGCGGTCCGGGGCAGAACAAGCTCAAGGCCGCGCGGGTCCTCGTCGTCGGCGCGGGGGGTTTAGGCTCGCCGGCGCTGCAATATCTGGCCGGAGCCGGGATCGGGACGCTCGGGATCGTCGATGACGACGAGGTCGCGCTCTCCAACCTGCATCGCCAGATCATCCACGGAACGAATGATATCGGGCGGCCCAAGACGGAGAGCGCAGCCGCGGCGATTGAGCGCATCAATCCGCATGTCGCGGTCGAGCCGATCGCTGTGCGGCTTGACGCCTTGAACGCCCGGCCGATCGTCAAGCGCTTCGACATCGTGCTCGACGGCTCGGATAATTTCGCCACCCGCTATGCGCTCTCCGACACCTGCTTCCATGAGCGCCGTCCGCTCGTCTCGGCCGCGCTCGGCGAGTATGACGGCACGCTGACGACGCTGAAGCCTTACGAGAATGGCGCCGACGGCAAGCCGAACCCGACCTATCGCTGCCTCTTCCCCGACCCGCCGGAGCCGGGGACGATCCCGACCTGCGCCGAGGCGGGGGTCTTGGGCGCGCTCGGCGGCGTGCTTGGCTCGCTGATGGCGCTCGAGGCGATCCGCGCCATTGTCGGCGGCTTTGGCGACGGCGATGAGGGTCTGGTCGGGCGGCTCCTGATGATCGACTCCCGCGCCATGCGGTTTGAGACGCTGCGCTACGCCTGGGATCCGGACAATCCGCTCAGCGGGAGTCGCCGGGCGGCGGCCGAGGCACTCGCGACGGGGATGCCCAGAGGACGCTGAATTTCCGACCGACCGCCATCAAGCGAAAGCCGCTTCACCTGTCGGCGCTGACGAAGTCGACGCAGTTGCGGCGGCCAGAATCGAGGCAGCGCTGAAATCTCCGACTGTGGTCCAGAGAACTCGAATACCCAGTAGCCGACGGCCGCCAGCGCCAAAACCGCAATCAGCGCGACCGTATTGACCCAGTTCCGACGTTCGGGATCTTCGTCCTCTACCTCGCGCGTCAGCCTGGGCATCGGATGAGGCTTGGTTTCATCTGGCCGACCTCGCGTCATCAATCGAGCGCCCAGGATAGAATTGCGCGGACAAGCGCTATCTTATTGCAACGCTAGCAGATTTACGCGGCCAGGACCAGCACAAAGCGTTCGATGGCGCATCGGGCGCGCAGCGGGGCCGGAACCGCCTGATCGCACGAGAAATGCCGCTGACGCGCCCCGACTTGCCGCGCCGGAGGACGACCATCGACGAGAACGCCTCGTCTCGTCTCGTCAACGTGATCCGCGCGGCGCAGGCCGCGCGGATTCTGTCATGACCGGGCTTCAGACGTCGTCGAAGCCGCCGCCGCTGTCGTCGAAGGACGAGCCGTCCGAATTGTCGAAACTCGAGTCGTCCAATTGATCGAAATTGGCGTCCTGGACGCCCGGCGCGCCCGGGTCAAAGCCTGCGGGGCCGCCGCCTTTCCCGTCGTCGTAGTAGTTATTGATCTCGGTGATTTCCGCGGGATTGCCGGACAGGCCAGCGCCGCCCAGGCCGGCCGCGCCCGCGCCGCCGCCGAAGAGGCCGCCGCCCGCGTGGCCGCCGAACAGGCCGCCCAGGAGGTTGCCGAGGGCGACGCCGCCCGCGACACCCGCCGCGGTCGAAGCCGCGTTCTGGAGGAAGCCGCCGCCGCCCGAAGCCTGGGGCTGGCCCCACGGGCCAGGCGGCTGAGGCGGATAGCTTTGCGGGGGCTGCGGATAACCTTGGGGCGGAGGCGGAGCATAGCCTCGGGGCGGCTGCGGAGCCGGAGCTCGCTGATAGGCCTGCGGGTCATAGTCCGGCCGGGGCGGAGCCGCCGGCGCGCCGCCGCCGAAAATCGTCTTGCCGAGGTTGCCGAGAAAACTGCCGTGTTCCTCGCTCTGCTGGTCGCCCTGGCGCGCCGCGGCCTCGAGCTCGGCGATTCGGTGCGCCGCGGCCTCGAGCGCCTGCTGTTGGACGAGCGTGGTCTGGGCGAGGACGTAGGGCGAGAATGGGACGGCGCGAACCGCGTCGTTGATGAAGGCTTCGGCCTCAGCGTCGCGCGGCGTTGCGCCGGCGGAATTGACGCGTTCAAAAAGGCCCGCGAGCATCTGGCGTTCTTCGGGGGTCATGTCGCTCTCCCTGCAGGCGGATCGCCCGCGCCCGGCATATAGCGACGCATGCGGCCAATCCAAGGCTGGGAGGAGGGTTTTTCGCTTGAGCGCCGCGCAATTGTCACCGTCGGTCGGGGCGTCGGGCGGCGCGCCTTTACTCAAGCCGGCCGATCGTTTAGGCGAAGGCCGCTAAGGCCCCGGTTCGGCTCGCTTTCGCTGCGCCGGGGCTTCGCTCGCTTAAAAAATGGCGGAAGAGCAATCGACGATGGCCAATGTTGTCGTTGTCGGCGCCCAGTGGGGCGACGAGGGAAAAGGCAAGATCGTCGATTGGCTGTCGGTCGGCGCCGATGTCGTCGTGCGGTTTCAGGGCGGCCACAACGCCGGCCACACGCTCGTTATCGACGGCAAGACATATAAGCTGGCGCTGCTTCCCTCCGGCATCGTTCGCCCAGGCAAGCTGTCGATCATCGGCAACGGAGTCGTCCTCGATCCCTATCATCTCATCGAGGAGATCGAGAAGCTGCGCGGCCAGGGGGTCGAGGTGACGCCGGCAAACCTGAAAGTCGCCGAGAACGTCCCGCTGATCCTGTCGCTGCATCGGGAGCTCGACGCCCATCGCGAATCGGGCGCCGCCGGCGGGGCCAAGATTGGCACGACCAAGCGCGGCATCGGCCCGGCCTACGAGGACAAGGTCGCGAGACGCGCGATCCGGCTGATGGACCTCGCCGATCCGGACGCGCTCGACGACAAGATCGACCGCCTGCTCGCCCATCACGATCCCCTTTGCCGGGGCCTCGGGTTGCCGCCGCCGAGCCTCGCCGCCATCCGCGCCGAATTGGTCGCGGTCGCGCCCAAGGTTCTGCCGTTCATGGCCCCGACGTTCGAAATTCTCGACAGCGAACGGCGGGCGGGCAAGCGCATTCTGTTCGAGGGCGCACAAGGCGCCCTCCTGGACGTCGATCACGGAACCTATCCTTACGTGACGTCCTCGAATACGGTCGCGGCCAACGCGGCGACGGGCTCGGGGCTCGGGCCGAGGGCGATCGGCTATGTGCTCGGCATCGCCAAGGCCTACATGACGCGGGTCGGCGGCGGCCCGTTCCCGACCGAGCTCGACGACGATGTCGGCCGTCTCATCGGCCAGCGCGGCCGCGAGTTTGGCACCAACACGGGCCGACCGCGCCGGTGCGGCTGGTTCGACGCCGTGCTCGCGCGCCAGGCGGTCCGCACCTCAGGCATCGACGGCCTGGCGCTGACCAAGCTTGACATTCTCGACGGGTTTGAGACCATCAAGGTGGCGACGCGCTACCGCCTGAACGGCGAGGAGATCGAGTATCTGCCGGCGTCCCAATCCGCGCAGGCGCGCATCGAGCCGGTCTATGAAACGATCGAAGGCTGGAACGGAGCGACAAGCAGAGCGCGGTCTTGGGCCGACCTGCCGGCGCAGGCGATAAAATATGTGCGCCGAATCGAGGAGCTGGTCGGCGCCCCGGTCGCCTTATTATCGACGAGTCCCGAGCGCGACGATACGATTCTTGTGCATGATCCGTTTCAGGACTAAGGGACCGTTCGCTGGTTCCTGCAGAGCGGTTGAGCGGACGCTTTATGGCTGACTATCATTCGCTGCTCACGCGCGCCGTCGCAAATTTGCCAAGCGGCGGCACGCCAGGGACGCGCGAGGCGATCTATGTGCGCGCGCGCAACGCGCTGATCGAGCAACTGAGGAGCCTGCGTCCTCCGTTGCCGGAAAGCGACATCGCGCGCGAAGCGAAAGCGCTCGACGCCGCGATCGCGCAGATCGAGGCGAGATTCGCGTCGCAACAGGCTGCTCCGTCCTCCGCTCCCTCGCCCCCGGCGACGGCGACGACTTCGGCCCCGGGCGGCAAAGGGGGCGCCTCGCCGCCGTCTTCGCCGAAACCCGCCGCGCCGATCGCGCCCGCTCAACCCGCAGTTTTCCAGCGCCCGGTTGCGCCTGGGTCGCCGCAGAGCGCGCCGATGGCGGGGTCTCACGCTCCGCAGGCGGGCTCGCCGCGACCGCCATCTCAAGCGGGGTCGCCAGCGCCGGCCGGGTCCGCTCAACCGGCTGTTCCGCCGCGAACGTCCTCGCCGCCAATGTCGCCGCCGCGAGCCCAACCAAGCTCGAGCGCGCCGCCGCAAGTGACAACCGCGCCTGCGAGCAAGCCGGCTGTCGCCATGGCCCCGCCCGCGGCCCTCTCTTCGCCGGGACGGCATCAACCAGCCGTCGCCGCGGCCAAGCCGGCGCCCTCCCTCGCGGCGAAGAGCGGCGCCGCGTCCTCCGTGATAGGAGCGGGAGACGCCCGGGGGGGCAATTTCCCCCCGCCGCCCGACCTCGCCAAGGCTGCTCGGTCAACCCGGGTGGATGAGGTGCACGCCTCCGGGGCGCCGCTGGTTGTCGCGACCCGCCCCGACGAACCAGTGCAGTCGGCCGCGGCGCCGGAAGTGCCGGGCGAGTTCGACCGCCCGGGCGCGGGCGCAAGGCAGGATCTGGAAGGCCAGCGCCCGGTCGCGCCAGGCATTGACGCCGGCAAGCCGAAGCCATGGCTCTGGATCGCGGCGGCGGTTGGCCTTGGCGTCGTCCTGGCGGTGGCCGGCGCTGCGATCCTGATGCGCCAAAAACCCCAGGACTTGGCGATCAAGCCACCCGTCGAAGCGACGGCGCCCCCCGCCGCGAAGCCGCCGGCAAAGACCTCCGAGCGCGTCGAGGCGACCCCGGCGACCCCTGCGGCGCCTGCGTCTTCCGCGAGCGAGCCGAAAGGGGAAGAGCCGGCCGCTCAGGGCGCGGCGCCGGCGAACCCGGCGGCCTCGCCGCAGAATCCGCCTGCGGCGACTGCAACGCCAGCGCCAGCGCCCGCGCCGTCGGGAGGCCGCGCCGCGATGCTCGTCGCTTCGGCCGACAATCCGCAGAAGCCGGTGGTCAGCCTGGGCTCGACGGTGTGGTCGTTGATTCCTGCGGCGCCCGGCCAGCCGGCGACTGTCGCGGTGAAGGCCGAGGCCGACATCCCCGATCTCAAGATGCACGCGACGATGACCTTGCGCAAAAACACCGATCCGACCCTGCAGGCGACGCATACGATCGATCTGAAATTCTCCTTCGCCGACGGCGCGCCGATCACCGGCTTCAAGGATGTCGGCCTGCCGCAGATGCGGATGGAGGATTCGACCGCCGCCGAAGCGCTGACCAGCGTCAAGGTCAAGATCAGCGACACCTACTTCCTCATTGCTCTGGCCAAAGGCGATTCCGACACCGCCCGCAACCTCGACCTGATGCAGACGCGCTCATGGTTCGACTTCCCGCTGCTGCTCAACGACGACCGCATCGCCAAGGTCGTGTTCCAGAAATCCCCCGAGGGGCAGGCGATGCTGCAGAAGGCGTTCGACGCGTGGAAATGAGCGGCGGCCCTATCCGCGCAGGTTGAATACACGAGACGAGACGAAATACCCGTCACGGATGACGCCAAAGGCGATCGGCGTCCCCGAGAAGTCGGCGTAGGCGGGTCCCTGCGTCGGGGCGGGTCCGCGAAGAAGCAGCTTCTGGCCGCGCCTCAAGGTCGCGGCGCCGGCGCGGTCGACGGGCAGGAGCGGGATTTCGGCAAGGCCCGCCTGCACCGACAGGATCGCGCGAGCCATCAGGCCCGGGTCGTCCGGCAGGCGATCGAGCCCGACCGCCGCATCGGCGGAAAAAGGGCCGACACGGGTCCGGCGCAATTCGACCACGTGGCCGTAGCAACCGAGCGCGCGGCCGAGATCGCGCGCGATCGCGCGCACGTAGGCGCCCTTTCCGCATTCGGCCTCGAGCACCGCGGCGTCCGGCTCGGCGGCAACCAGGCTGAGCCGGTAGACGTTGATCGGGCGCGGCTGAATTTGAAAGCTTTCGCCGTCGCGCGCGAGATCATAGGCGCGCGCGCCATCAATCCGGATGGCGGAGAAGGTTGGCGGCGTCTGCATAATGACTCCGACAAAGCGCGGCAGGAGGGCCTCGATCTCGGCTGGAGCCGGGCGCCGGTCGGAGCGCGCGACGATCTTCCCTTCCGCATCGTCGGTCGCGCTTTCCTCGCCCCAGCGGACGCGGAAGCGGTAAGCCTTGGCGCCGTCCTGCACGATCGGCACCGTCTTGGTCGCCTCGCCGAAAGCGACCGGCAGCACGCCCGACGCGAGCGGATCGAGCGTGCCGGCGTGGCCCGCCTTCTTGGCGTTGAACAGGAACTTGAGCCGTCCGACGGCCTGGGTCGAGGAGACGCCCGTCGGCTTGTCGAGATTGATCCAGCCGTCGAGCTCGACCCGGGAAGAGCGCTTCTGACGGGTCTTCTCATGCTCGCGCCCCTCGGGGCGGAGGAGCCCGTCGTCGCGGGCGTCGCCGGTCATCCCTGGCCCTCGTCGCCGCGGCTCTTGATGTCCCGCGCCACGGCCGGCGAGCTCAGGAGCGCGTCCATGTTCGCCTGCGCCTCGAAGCTCGTATCGAGGGCGAAGCGCAAATCGGGAGCAAATTTGAGATTGACGCGCCGCGCGACGAGAGCGCGCAGCTCCTTCTTGTGGCGGTCGAGCGCCTCGACCGCCGCTCCGGCGCCCTGGCCGCCGAGCGGCATCACCAGAACCGTCGCCAGCTTGAGATCCGGCGACATGCGCACGGAGGGGACGGTCAGCGGGCGGCGATCGAGCGCGTGATCACGCACTTCGCCGCGGGCGAGAATGTCGGCGACCGCGTGGCGGATCAGTTCGCCGACCCGTTCGAGCCTGTGGCTTGAACCGTGCGGCTTCGAGAAGGAGCGGGGCATTGCGCTTTCCTTTGAGGCGAGGCGCGCCGAATGTGCGCCTGGGCGTCATGCGCCGCGGCGGTTCGCCGGCAGGAGGCGGTTCAAATTGACCCGAGTTCGACCGAAAAACCGGGCAGCGCCGCCAAGGTCAGCGCCTCGTCGCGGCTTCGGTCGACGATTGAGCGCCAGCCGTCCGGCCCGGCGCCGCTATGGATCACCGTCCGCCGCCGCTCGGCGTCGATTACCCAAAGCTCGTTCACCCCATGGCGCGCATGAAGGCGCGCCTTGAGGCTGCGGTCGTAGGCGAGGCTCGTCGCCGCCACTTCGATCGCAAGTAAGATGTCAGAGCCCTTCACGTCTTCGAGCCTGATCCCTCTGGGATAGATCACGAGATCAGGTTCGACGAAAGTGTCGGCGCCCAAATAGATCGTGGTTTCGACCCCAAGCCAGAGGCGATCGGGCAACGCGCGCGCAACGGCGAGATTAAGGGCCGACCTGATGAGCTCGTGGATGTGGGTCTTCGCTTGCATCGGCACGATCTCGCCTTCAATCAGCTCAAAATTCTCTTCCTCTGCGATGATGCCTGTGTCCTGTATGCGCAGGATTTCGGCCACCGTGAAAGACCGGCGGCCGAAACCCTCCGCAGCGCGGGTGACGTGAGTTCGCATGTCTTCTCGTTCCATCCGCAGTTCTCACAGGGTGCGGCGAATCTCCTCGACGTTGTAACACTCGATGACGTCGCCGACCCGCATGTCCTGGTAGTTCTCGAACGCCATGCCGCACTCCTGGCCCGCCTGGACCTGGGAGACTTCGTCCTTGAAGCGCTTGAGGGTTGACAGCTTGCCCTCGTGCACGACGACGCTGTCGCGGATGAGGCGCACGTGCGCGCCGCGCTGCACCACGCCGTCGGTCACCCGGCAGCCGGCGACGGTCCCGACCTTGGAAATATGGAACAGCTCGAGAATCTGCGCGTTGCCCAGCATCGTCTCGCGCAGCGTCGGCGCCAGCATCCCCGAGAGGGCGGCCTTCACGTCGTCGACCAGATTGTAGATGATATTGTAGTAGCGGATCTCGACGCCGGCCTGCTCGGCCAGATCGCGCGCCTCCTTGTGCGCGCGTACGTTGAAGCCGAGGATCACAGCCTTCGAGGCCTCGGCAAGCGTCACGTCGGATTCGGTCACTCCGCCGACGCCGCCGTGAATGACCCGCGCCACGACTTCGTCGTTGCCGAGCTTCTCGACCGCAGCCGTGATCGCCTCGACCGACCCCTGGACGTCGCCTTTGAGGACAATCGGCAGCTCCTTGTGCCCCGCCGCCTTCAGGTTGCTCATCATATCGGAGAGCGAGGTCCGCAGCGCCGGTCCGCGCGCCGCCTGCTTCTCTCGCCTCTGACGCTCGCGATATTCGGTGATTTCGCGCGCGCGCGCTTCGGTCTCGACCACGGCGACGCGATCGCCCGCGTCCGGCGCGCCGGAGAATCCGAGCACCTCGACCGGGGTCGACGGCCCAGCCGCCTCGACGGTCTCGCCCTTGTCGTCCAGCAGCGCCCTGACGCGGCCCCAGTGCGAGCCGGCGACGACCAGCGCGCCGACCCTGAGCGTGCCCCGTTGCACGAGAACCGTCGCCACCGGTCCGCGCCCTCGGTCGAGCCTGGCTTCAATGACCGTGCCTTCGGCGCCGCGGTCGGGGTCGGCGACGAGGTCGAGCAGTTCGGCCTGCAGCGCGATCGCCTCGAGCAGCTTGTCGAGATTGATATTCTTGGTCGCCGAAACCTCGACCGCGAGAGTGTCGCCGCCGAACGCCTCGACCTGCACGTCATGCTGCAGCAGCTCCTGCATCACTCGCTGTGGATTTGCCTCGGGCTTGTCGACCTTGTTGATGGCGACGATGATCGGCGCCTTGGCCGCCTTGGCGTGTCGAATCGCTTCGATCGTCTGTGGCATGACGCCGTCGTCGGCCGCCACGACCAGCACGACGATGTCGGTGACTTTCGCCCCCCGCGCGCGCATGGCGGTGAAGGCCGCGTGGCCCGGCGTGTCGATGAACGTGATCGTCTGCCCGCCGGGCGCGACGACCTGGTAGGCGCCAATGTGCTGAGTGATGCCGCCGGCTTCGCCCGCCACCACGTTGGCGTGGCGGATCGCGTCGAGCAGCGAGGTCTTGCCGTGATCGACATGGCCCATGATGGTGACGATGGGCGGGCGCGGCACAGGCGCGCCTTCGTCGTCTGGCCGGTCAAACAGGCCTTCCTCGACATCGGATTCGGCGACCCGCTTGACCGAATGCCCCATCTCCTCGGCGACGAGCTGGGCGGTGTCGGCGTCGAGCACGTCGGTCAGCGTCACCATGCGGCCCTGGCGCATCAAAAGCTTGATCACATCGACCGCGCGCTCGGACATGCGCCCGGCGAGCTCCTGGATCGTGATTGACTTCAGGCAGCACGATCTCGCGCGCGATCTTCTCTTTCTGGTCCTGCGCGCCGTGACCCTTCAGCCGCTGGGTGCGCCGACGGAACGCGGCGACCGAGCGTGTGCGCTCGTCCTCGCCCGAAGTTGCGCTGGTGACGGTCAGGCGGCCGCGGTTGCGCTGCTCGCCGCTTCGTGGCGGGCGCGGCGTCGGGACGATGACCTTTTGCCCCGGCAGGACCAGCGCCGGGCGCCGGATGACGCGCTTGGCTTCGTCCTCCTCGCCGGCTGCGCGGGCGAGCGCTCCGGGCAACGCGGCGCCGGGCGCGGTCGGGGCTACGCGTGGGATCGACGGGGACGGCGCCGGTTCGCCGCCGGACAGGCGCCTTCGCGCCTCGTCCTCCGACTGACGCTTGAAATTGGCTTCCTGAGCGCGGCGAAGTTCTTCGTCGCGCTTGCGCGAACTCGGCGGCCTCGCGTTCAAGGCGGTCGCGCGCCTCGCGCTCGCGCCGAGCCCCGGCGTCCGCCTCCTGGCGGCGGCGGTCCTCCTCCTCCTGCGCCCGCGCGTCGATGAGCGCCCGGGCGCGCGCCTCGCGCTGCTCGGCAGTCAGAGTGGGCAGGACGACTCCGGTCTTGGGCGGGGGCGGCGCGGCGGGTTTCGCCGGCGGCGCGGGGGCGGGCCTGGCTGCGCCGGCGAGAACGGACTTGGCCGGCTGAGGGGCGACCTGGGCCGGAGAGACGGCCGGCGCCGGGCGCGCCGCCGCCGCGCCGACCGGCGGCGCCTCGCCCGGCGCCAAAATGCGGCGCTTTACCTTCTCGACGACGACCGTCTTGCTGCGCCCGTGCGAAAAGCTCTGCCGCACCGAGCCCTGCTCAACCGGGCGCTTCAGATGCAGCGTCGTCTTCAAGGGCGGGGCGCCCACGGACTTGTCGCTATTGTTCGTTTCACTCATGCCTATTCCTAACCGCTTGGCCTTTCAGCCAATTTTGTGGGCCTGCCAAGCGTTCCGGCCTCATCGGCCGGCGCGCCGCCGCGCTCTGTCCTGGTTGTCGCGTCCGCTTCGCTCACGCGATAGCGGCGCAAACGATCCGCCCTCGCGAGAAAGGCCGAACTCGCTGCGCCTAGTTTGAGCGCAGCATGTATCACATTTGCCCTCCCCAATGCCAAATCCAATTGCCGCGACGTGAACACTTCGACGCGGGCGACGGCTTTAGCCTCTGAGCCGAGGGTGGCGGCGAGGACCTGGGCTCGCTTGGCCGCTCCGTCCGGCGCGCCGTCGCTCGCCTGAATGAGCGCCGCGACGGCGCCGGACTCGATCGCCGAATCGACTTTGAACGCGCCCGCGACGACAAGGCCGGCTTTGTTGGCGATCGACAACGACTGTAGCGCATCGCGCTCCAGGAGGGCGTCGACCGCCGCGGCGAGCGCCGCGGGCGCCTCCACCCTGGCTCGAAACGCGCGCGAGAACGCGTGCTTCGAGGCCGCTAGGTCAACCGTTTCGAAGCTCAACCGCGTCCACACCCCGCGGCCGGGCAGCTTGCGGCGGATATCGGGAACAACCGATCCATCGGGGCCAAGGGCGAAGCGCAGCATCGCCTCGGGGACGTCTTTGGTTCCCGTGACAATGCAGGTCCGCTCCGACCCCGCTTCGTCGATCAAACCGCCGGTCCGCAAACGATCAAACCCACCGCTGTTCAGGCGCCTTCGCCTTCCTCGGCTTGCTGGACGGGCTCAGGCGCGGGCGCCTCGATCCAGCCTTCACGGACCCGCGCGTCCAGGATCATGGCGTCGGCCTGCGCGCGGGATACGTCGAAGCCGCTGAGGAAGCCGGGCTTCGCCGTCTCGCCGCTTTCGCTCCGTTCGGTCCACCCGACCAGGTCGTCGCTGGCGCAATCGGCGAGATCCTCGAGCGTCTTGACGCCGTTCTCGCCGAGCCTGACCAGCATCGGCGTGGTGAGGCCCTCGATCTCCTTGAGATCGTCCGACACCCCCAGCGCCTTGCGCTGGTCGTCGAACGCGGCTTCGATCCGGGCCAAATGCCCCTGCGCCCGGGCCTGGATTTCGGCCGCGGTGTCGGCGTCGAAGCCTTCGATCGAGGCGAGCTCGCGCGGCTCGACATAGGCGATTTCCTCGACCGTGCGGAAGCCTTCCGAAGCGAGGAGCTGGGCGACCGTCTCGTCGACGTCGAGCGCGTCCATGAAGGTCTGCGTGCGCTCGGCGAATTCCTTCTGCCGGCGCTCGGACTCCTCGGCTTCGGTCAGGATGTCGATGTCCCAGCCGGTGAGCTGCGAGGCGAGGCGGACATTCTGCCCGCGCCGGCCGATCGCCAGCGAAAGCTGATCGTCGGGAACGACGACCTCGATGCGGGTCGAATCTTCGTCGAGCACGACCTTCATCACCTCGGCCGGCTGAAGCGCATTGACGATGAAGGTCGCGGCGTCCGGCGACCAGGGAATGATGTCGATTTTCTCGCCCTGCAATTCGTTGACGACCGCCTGCACGCGCGAGCCGCGCATGCCGACGCAGGCGCCGACCGGGTCGATCGAGGAATCGTTCGACATGACCGCGATCTTGGCGCGCGAGCCCGGATCGCGAGCCACCGACTTCACCTCGACGATGCCGTCGTAGATTTCCGGCACTTCCTGGGCGAACAGCTTGGAGGTGAACTGGGGATGGGTGCGGGAAAGGAAGATCTGCGGGCCGCGGGCCTCGCGCCGGACGTCGTAGACATAGGCGCGGATCCGGTCGCCGGGCCGGAACATCTCGCGCGGGATCAATTCGTCGCGCCGGACGACCGCCTCGCCTGCCCCGGAGCCGCCGAGATCGACCACGACGTTGCCATACTCGACCCGCTTGACCGCGCCGTTGATGATATCGCCGATGCGATCCTTGTAGACATCGTATTGCTTGTCGCGCTCCGCTTCGCGGATCTTCTGCACCAGCACCTGTTTGGACGCCTGGGCGGGGATGCGCCCGTAGTCGAACGGCGGCAGGGATTCGGCGATCCAGTCGCCAATCTGGGCCGAGGGATTCTTCTTCTGCGCTTCGGCGAGCGTCATCTGGGTCGCATCGTTCTCGACCTCGTCGACGACGAGAAGCAGCCGCGAGAACCGGATTTCGCCGGTTTTCGGATTGATCTCGGCGCGGACCTCGGTTTCCTGGCCGTAGCGCGAACGCGCGGCCTTCTGCATCGCGTCTTCCATCGACGCGAGCACGATCGAGCGGTCGATCGATTTTTCCCGCGCGACCGCATCGACGATCTGCAACAGTTCGAGTCGGTTGGCGCTAACGGCCATGGGTCTCTCCTTCATCAGGCCCGAACGGCTTTGCCGCCGCGCCGCGGGCCGCGGCTTTGAGTGCGTTCGATTTCGTTCCGGACGCGACGGCCGGACTTGTCTTGCCGCCGGCTTCCGCCCTGCTTCCGGCCAGCCGCTTCGCGTCCTTGAGGGCCGCTTTCTCGCGCCTGAGCGCGGCGCGGATGAGATCCTCGGTCAGCACGAGCCTCGCCTCGGCCATGGCGCGGATCGGCAGTTCGACCTCGGTCTCGCTCATGTCGTCGGCGATCATCCTCATCCGCGCCAGCGGCCCGTCTGGGCTCAGCCCGACCGACGCGAGGCGTCCGCGAAACCGCTTGCGGCCATTGATCGCGACCGCCATCTCGATGCGCGCCTCGTGGCCGACCGCGCGGGCGAAATCCGATTCGCGCACCAGCGGGCGATCGATGCCGGGCGAGGAAATCTCGAGCCGATAGGCCTGCGCCATCGGCTCCTCGACGTCGAACGCGGGCGACAAAGCCTGGCTCAGGCGCTCGCAATCCTCGATCGACATCGTCCCGTCCGGACGCTCCGCCATGATCTGAAGCGTTGCGGCGGCGGAAGAAATCTTGACCCTGACCAGCCGGAAGCCCAAATCCCGCACCACCGGCTCCGCGATCCGGATGACGCGCTGGCTTGCGCCCGAATCCTCGATCAGACGCGCCTCGTCGAGCCCTTCGACGGGCTCGACGATAGTTCGATTCGGCGCTTCGACCATGCGACCTTGGCGGCAATAAAAAAGAGCGGGTCCCGGCCAGGGCCCACTCTCAACTGGTCTCTCCGTGGAGAGCTATGAGATGTCGTTGGCCGCCATATAGGGGAGCCGGGCCGCGGGCGCAAGGCCAAAAGGATGAAGATGAGGATGCAGCCCGCTCACGCCGTCGGCAGCTTGTAGCCCTTGAACGCCTCGCGCAGCTTGAGCTTGTTGATCTTGCCGGTCGCGGTATGGGGAATTTCCTTCACCACCTGCATGTCGTCGGGCATCCACCATTTGGCGATCCGGGGCTTCAGATAGTCGAGGACCTCTTCGGTCTTGGGCGCATGCCCTTCCTTCGGCACGACGACGAGCAGCGGCCGCTCGTCCCATTTCGGGTGGGCGACGCCGATCACCGCCGCCTCGGCGACGTCCGGATGACCGACGGCCAGATTCTCGATGTCGATGGTCGAAATCCACTCGCCGCCGGACTTGATCACGTCCTTGGCGCGATCGGTGATCTGCATGACGCCGTCGGGGTCGATCGTGGCGACGTCGCCGGTATCGAAGAAGCCTTTGTCGTCGAGGATCTGGCCGCCCTCGCCCTTGAAGTAGCTTTCGACCACGGCGAAGCCCTTGACCTTCAG
Source organism: uncultured Alphaproteobacteria bacterium (assembly GCA_963765375.1). GTDB lineage: Bacteria > Pseudomonadota > Alphaproteobacteria > Rhizobiales > Beijerinckiaceae > Roseiarcus. The sequence goes on from CAVXVZ010000005.1 coordinate 291,814, forward strand.
CCGACCGAAGCGCTTGCCGTCCCATGGCAGGTCGTTGTTCTCATCGTCGACGATCTTCATCTCGACCCCGAACGGCGACCAGCCCTGCTTGCATTTCAGCGCCAGCTTTTCTTTGTGCGAGAGCGCCTTTTGGCTCGGCTTGAACGAGCCGACCGTGCCGAGCGGGCTCATTTCGGTCATGCCCCAGGCGTGGCGGACTTCGACGCCGTAGTCTTCCTCGAACGCGCGGATCACTTCCGGCGGACAGGCCGAGCCGCCGATGACGACGAGCTTGAGCGTTGACAGCGACTTGCTCTCCTTGCGCAGGTAATGCAGCAACCCGAGCCAGACCGTCGGGACGGCGGCCGACATTGTCACTTTTTCGCTTTCGAGCAGCTCGTGGACCGAGGCGCCGTCGAGCCTCGCCCCCGGCATCACCATTCGCGCCCCGCGAATGAGGCAGGCAAGCGCAAGGCCCCAGGAGTTGGCGTGAAACATCGGCACGATCGGCAGGACCGAGTCATAGGCGTTGAGCGTCAGGGTCTCGGGGCCGGTCGCCATCATCGAATGCAGGACGTTCGAGCGATGCGAATAGAGCACGCCCTTGGGATGGCCGGTGGTGCCGGAGGTGTAGCAGAGGCCAGCGGCGGTGCGCTCGTCGAATTCCTTCCAGGCGAAGTCGCTGTCGACCTCGGCGATCCAGTCCTCGTAGGCGACCGCGTTCTTGAGCTTGGTCGCCGGCATATGGGCGGCGTCGGTGAGAACGACGTAGCGCTCAACCGTCGGCAACCGATCGGCGATCGCCTCGAGAAGCGGCACGAAGGTGAGGTCGATCAGCGCCATCCGGTCTTCGGCGTCGTTCATGATCCAGGCGATCTGCTCCGGAAAAAGACGCGGATTGACGGTGTGGTAGACGGCGCCGGCGCCGGTGATGCCGTACCAGCTTTCGAGATGCCGATAGCCGTTCCACGCCAGCGTCGCGACCCGGTCGCCGAGCTTGATTCCGTCGCGGTCGAGCCTCTTGGCGACTTTCAGCGCCCGCTCATGAATGGCGCGGTAGTTCGTCGCGTGCATCGGCCCTTCGACCGTCCGCGAGACGACCTCCTGGTCTGGAAACTGGATGGCGGCGAAATCGATGACCTTGTGCATGATCAGGGGCCAGTCCTGCATCCGTCCCAACATGCATTTTCCTCCCGAATCCCTTATCGGCGCTTGATTGCGGCAAGCGGAGTGTTCATGGAGTAACACCTTGGCGCCGCGTCCGCCGCTTTGCAATCGCCGGAAGTGTGGAACTTCGCCCGTCCCCTCAAGGTCCTGCGCAGTCGCACGCCCCCGTCTTTCGGAGAGGAGCCCGATGCCCGACCGGCAGAACCCCAACCGCTCCGTCCGGGTCTGGTTCCGGCTGATCCGGCTCGAGGCGCGGATGCAGGCGGCGGTCGGCGAACGCTTGCGCGAGATCGGCGTCTCGATCCCGCAATGCGACGTCCTGACCACGCTGACCGAGCAGGAGGGCGTCAGCCAGCAGGAACTGGCCAAGAGGCTCTATGTCACCAAGGGCAACATCTCGGGCCTGATCGACCGCCTGGCCGAAGCGGGCTTGGTCGAGCGCCGCTCGACCGCCGTCGACCGTCGCCAGCACGCGATCCACCTCACTGAGGCCGGCCGCCGGATGGCGGAGAGGGCGCTCGCCGTCCAGCACCGCTGGATCGCCTCGACCCTCGGGCGGATGGCGGACGCCGATCTCGACGCGCTGGAGACGCAGCTCGTCGCGTTGCGCGACCTCGTCCGCGAGCGCGAGGCGCCGGCGCCGGGGAGGGCGAAGGGCTGAGAGCGGCCGGCGCCATTTCCGAGTCGGCGACGACGGCGGGACCGTCTCGATCGTCCAGTTCCCCTGCGCCGCGAAATGAAAGACAGATTACGCCTGGCGAAACGAGGTATTTCGCAAAGGCTCACTTAAGTCGTTGATTTCATTGATGTGGACGAATCAGCCATTTCGCGGAATCGTTAGTTTTCAATAGCTTAGTCGACGTTTCGTTTCGCCGTTTTCGCACTTTCTGTCAGGGCGCCAATCTCGCGGCCGATCATTTTCAAGTCCACCGCTGCTTATAGCCTGAAATTCAGAAAAATGCAAGCTTTTGTTGGCCGGAAAAAGAACGCCGCCCTCCCTTCAGCATGGCCTCCGCGAAAACGTGCAGACGAACGTTCAGGCGACCATCGGCTCTAGGAGCCTGTCTGCTTAATCCCGGCGAGCTGGGATTTGAACCGCTCAAGCCAGTCGGAGAGCCGGATGCAGCAAATTCGCGCATCCGGTTTGATGTAAGGGTGGAAGCTTTGCGGCCATCGTTCGTTGCACCGTTTCCGAGGTGGCGAAGCTCAGCCGGTTGCGAGTGCGGCAAGGGACGGGGTCCGCCCCTGGGCGAGCTTCAAGATATTGTGGGCGAGGCAGACGAGGCCCCACTCGTTGGCGACCTTCTCGACGCCGCGCAAGAGAAACTGACGGAAGCCGCGCGCCTGCTTGATCTGTCCGAACACCGGCTCGGGCAGCTGCTTTCTTAAGCGGTAGGGGCTGGAGTGCCCGCCGGCCTTGATTTTTCGCGCATGGCGGCGACGCGGGCGCCGCCGCCTTCTCCTTCCCCGGCGTGCTTGGCCCGCCCCGGCGCGATATAGGCGTCGATCTCGCGTTCCTCCATCGCCGCAAGGTTGGCGTCGGAGCAATAGCCCGCGTCCGCCGACAGTTGCGTCGGCTTCTTGCCCAGATTGGCTTCGATGGCGTCGGCGATCGGCGCCAATTGATGTTGATCGCTCTGCTTCGCGTCGAGGCCGTGGGCGACGATCACCTGCGCCGTCGCGTCGACCGCCGCCTGCGCATTGTAGCCCTGGATGAAGCCGTCCTTGGTTTTCATGATGCGGCTTTCGGGATCGGTGAAGTTCTTCTGCGCTTTGGGGTCAGGCTCTTCGGATGGCGGGGCGGCGGGCTTGCCCGGTTTCTTGCGGCCCTCGGCTTGTCGCCGCTCCTCGGCCTCGGCCTGCGCTTTGGCCTTGGCCGCCGCGGCCGCTTTCGCCTCGGCCTCCAATTCGGCCTTCGCCGCCCGGATCTTCTCGGCGCGCTTCTTCTTGTCGGCAACCCATTTGGGCAGCTCCTCGCCGCTCTTGTCGCGGCCGAAGGCTCTGTCTTCCTCGGCGTCCGCAGCCTCGGCTGCGCTCAGCCACCGATCGACCTCGGCCTCGAGCTCCGCCGCACGCTTCTCCATGCGCTCGTAGCTCATCGCCTTGTGCTTGGAGGCGTTCGCCTTGATCTTCGTCCCGTCGAGCGCGACATGGCCGAGCTTCACAAATCCCGCCTGTTCGCACAGCTTGAGAACTTGCCCGAACAGTCCCGCAAGCGCCTTCAAGTGCCGCTTGCGGAAGTCGGAGACGGTGCGAAAATCCGGCGGATCGAGCCCGACAATGCTCATGAAGTCGACCCGTTCGCGCGTCGCCTTGGCGATCCGGCGCGACGAGTAGACGCCGTGACAATAGCCGTACAGCAACAGCGCCGTCATCATCGCCGGGTCAAACGGCGGCTGCCCGCGCTCGCTCGCATACCCGGATTCGATCTCACCAAGGTCGAGATGCTCGAGCACAAGCGCCAAAATGAAGCGAGCCAGATGGTCCTCGCCGACAAAGTCCTGCACGCTCGGCGGCAACAACAGCGGCTGATCGATCGTCCAGGGCCGGAAGGTCTTGCTCATAAGCAAGCAGAATCCGATTCGCGCAAACGCCGCCACCAAAATCCGCCATTTCTCGGACAGGCTCCTAGATAGGGCGCGAGCACATTTTCGATCCATTTCATGAATGCGCGGACTCGGCGCGACAGATTGCTCCGATGCGCCACGACGAGAGACACGGCGAGCGCCCGGCGACGAAAATCGGGTATGATCTCCACAAGCGCTCCACTCTCCAAGTATCGGCCAATCCCCAAGAGCGGCGCCTGAATCAGGCCAAGGCCGGCGAGGGCAGCGGCTTCGTAGGTCTGCGCGCTGTTGACGTGTAGCGCGCCTGGCAACTGAAGCGTCGCGTAGCTGTCGCCGTCCGGATATTCCCATCCCATCGGTCTTGCGCCCAGCATCGTCGAAAAATGAATTGTCCGATGTTCCTGACGCCGGAGATCTTCTAACGATCGAGGGACGCCATAGCGCGCCAGATAGGCGGGACTGGCTGCATTGACCATGCGCAACAGGCCCAGTGGGCGGGCGATCAGCGTCTCATCCCTTATGGGTCCAAGCCGCAATACACAGTCGAACCCCTCTTGAACCAGATCGACTTGCCGATCCGTACTCGACACCTCCAGCTCCAACTCGGGGTGAGTCGCCATGAAATCCGGCAAGGCCGGCACGATCGTTGTGCGCGCTACCTCGGTCGGAAGATCGACCCGTAAACGCCCGCGAAGCGCCACGCGATCGCCTGCGAACATCGAGTGTAGGTCATCGACTTCAGCAAGCAGATCGCGGGCACGGGCATGAAATGCGCGTCCGTCCTCCGTCAACTGCACGCTGCGCGTCGTCCGGTGCAGGAGCCTGGCGCCGACATCTTCTTCCAGCTTGCGGACCGCCATTGAGGCCCTCCCCTTCTGAATGCCCAGGCTATCGGCTGCGCGGGTGAAGCTCTCCATTTCCGCTACCGTTATGAAAATGAGGATGGATTGGAGATTTTGCATTTTCGTGCCTCGGCATTGTTCACCATAGAGAGAACAGTGAGTTCATTTCATCGGCATTTATCATATCTGAGAGACACAGTAAGCTCCGGAATATGGGGATCCCCCCATCGGAGAACGACAAGTGTCCGAAACTATGAATCTGCATCAGGTCCCTGAAACGATGACCTTGCATCGAACCGCCCTGTGGGCCGGCCGGATAATGAGTGGGTTTGTCGTTGTCGCTCTCGCGGCGGACGGCGCTATTCAGCTTTTCGCGCCGGCACAGATCGCGAGCATGTTGCAGGAAACCGGGTTCGCGATCGACCTGACCCGTGTCGTGGGTCCGATCATACTCGCCTGCGCCATCCTTTACGCCATCCCGGCCACCGCCGTTCTCGGCGCGATCCTAGTGACGGGCTTTTTGGGAGGCGCCATCTGCGCCCATGTCCGCATCGGTGAACTGGGGTCGCCGCCGGAACTCATTTCCCTGCTTCTGGGCGCGATGACCTGGGGCGGCCTCTACGCGCGCGATCCCCGTATCCGGGCCATTCTGCCGCTCATCCGTTGAACCAGCAGGGCAGTGCTCTGTCCCTCAAGATCAGGAGAAAACGCATGTTTTTAGTAATGGGAATCACGGGAAAAGTGGGCGGCGCAACGGCAGAACATCTGTTGGCGCGCGGCAAGGAAATACGCGCGCTCGTCCGCAATCGCGAGAAGGCGTCAAGCTGGGCGAACCAGGGCGTGGAACTGGTTGACGGTGATTGGAATGATTCGGCAGCCATCGAACGGGCGCTCAAAGGCGTCGAAGGCGCGTTTGTCATGTTGCCGGCTGTCTGGGCCCCCTCGCCCGACTACAAAGAAGCCAAGGGCGTGATTGCGAACTATGTCGAGGCGCTGACAAAGGCAGCGCCGCCGCGGGTGGTGGCGCTTTCGTCGATGGGGGCGAACAGGACCAGCGGGCTGGGGATGATCACCGCCTTGTCGCTTCTGGAGCAAGGTTTTCGCGAGCTGATATCGCCAATCGCATTTGTGCGCGCCGGTGGATTCTTCGAAAACTTCCTCTACGGCCTGCAGGCCGCCCAGAGCGGAACGCTGCCGGTCACCTACAGTCCGACAAATCGGAAATCGACCATGGTCGCGACGAACGACATCGGCGCGGAGGTCGCAACCCTTTTGACCGGGCCGGCGTGGTCAGGGCAGCGCGTCGTCGAGCTTGGTTCGATGGTCACCGCGGATGAAGTCGCGGAGCAATTGGGTGAAGTCCTGAATCTCGACGTGAAAGCCTTTGCGGTCCCGCGTGCAAGGTGGGCGGAAGCGTTCGAGCAATTCGGCATCCCGAAGGGCCACACGGGACCTGCCGAAGAAATGTTTGAGGCCGTGAATGCAGGATGGATGGACCTCGGAGTCGAGGGTACGGAGCACGTAGCGGGTACGACGTCCGCACGAGACGTTTTCGCGGCGCCCAGAAGGCCGTGACGGCGTGAACCGCGACGTTCACACCGCTACGGGAGCCATACTGAAGACCAGGCCGCCGAGCCGGAACGTGCAGACGAACATGCTGGCGAGCATCGGCGCCAGCTCTAGCTGTCGAGCCCGCCCATCAGCATGTATTTCAGCTCGACGAACTCCTCCGCCCCGTGGCGCGAGCCCTCGCGGCCGATGCCGGATTGCTTGACCCCGCCGAACGGCGCGAGCTCGCTCGAGATCGCTCCCGAGTTGATGCCGACCATGCCGTATTCGAGCGCCTCGGCGACGCGCCACACCCGGCCAAGGTCGCGGGCATAGAAATAGGAGGCGAGCCCGAACTGGGTGTCGTTGGCTTGGCGGATCGCGTCGGCCTCGTCCTTGAAGCGGAAGACCGGCGCGACCGGGCCGAAGGTCTCCTCTTTCGCGATCAGCGTCGACGGGTCGAGACCCGAAAGCACCGTGGGTTCGAAGAACGTGCGCCCGAGCTTGTGGCGTTTTCCCCCGATCGTGACCTTGGCCCCCTTCTTCAACGCGTCGGCGACATGCGCCTCGACCTTCTCGACCGCCTCCTCGTTGATGAGCGGCCCCTGGGTCACGCCGGCTTGGGTCCCGTCGCCGACCTTGAGTTTGCCCACCGCGGCGGTGAGCTTGGCGACGAACGCGTCGTAGATCCCTTCCTGCGCGTAGATGCGGTTGGCGCAGACGCAGGTTTGGCCCATGTTGCGGAACTTGGAGATGATTGCGCCCTCGACCGCGGCGTCGACATGGGCGTCGTCGAAGACGATGAACGGCGCGTTGCCGCCGAGCTCGAGCCCGACCTTCTTCACCGTTCCCGCCGCCTGGCGCATGAGCAGCTTGCCGACCTCGGTCGAGCCGGTGAAGCCGATGAAGCGCACAGCATCATGCTCGCACATCGCCTTGCCGATCGCCGGCGCGTCTCCGGTCAGAAGGTTGAGGACGCCGGCGGGCATCCCGGCGCGCAGCGCCAATTCCCCGAGCGCGAGCGCGGTCAGCGGCGTCTCGGGCGCGGGCTTGGCGACCACCGTGCAGCCGACCGCCAAGGCAGGCGCGACCTTGCGGGTGATCATGGCGGCGGGAAAGTTCCATGGCGTGATCGCCGCCACGACGCCGATCGGCTGCTTGATCACGACGATGCGCGAATCAGCGCGGAAGGTCGGATTGACCTCGCCATAGATGCGCTTCGCCTCCTCGCCGAAAAATTCGACGAATCCGGCGGCGTAATCGACCTCGCCCAGCGCCTCGGCTAGCGGCTTGCCCTGCTCGCTGGTCATGATGAGGGCGATGTCGTCGCGGTTCTGGATGATGAGGTCGAACCAGCGGCGCAGGATTTGCGCCCGCTCTTTCGGCAGCGCTTTCGCCCAGGGGCCGAAGGCGCGCGCCGCCGCCTCGATCGCGCCGACCGCTTCGGAATGGCCGAAGCGTGGGACCTTGGCGATAAGTTTGCCGGTCGCCGGATTGTCGATCGGATCGACCCCCTCGCCCACCCATTTGCCGTCGACGAGGCATTGGCTCTTGAGAAGAGCGGGATCGGCGAGTTTCATGGGCGGCCTCCGGGATCCGAGGATATATAGGAGGCGTCCTGGGCGTTGAGAATGGCGCCATCTTCGACCGGGGATGAAGGTAGCCGTCTCGCATCGCCTTGCGTTTCGATGAAGCTCTTCTGCCTTGCCAAAACCGATGAATTAGCGCAGAGATAATGTGTAGTCACACTCGATCGACTTGAATGCGAGCGACTGTGTCGCAGAAGCGCGGCCGACGTTCCGAATGATGGGAGCGAAGTCCATGACAGCAGGTGACCGTTTCTCCATAACCATCGATGTCAACTCGGCCGCGTCTCCTGACGCGAAGCCACTCAGTGAAGTTCGGGCGCCGATCTTGGGGGTTTGGCGCGGTTCTGCTGTGGTCGGCCTGTGGACCATCAACGAAGAGCTTGTCTTTCAGTCGAACGGCTCGTTCAACCAGCTGACGGCCTATTCGAGCGGAGGAATGATCCAACGAAATGGAACCTATTCCGTCGCCGGACCCGGCCCTCAGTCTGGCGCCGGAATGATCTCGCTGCACACGTTGTGGCAAAGCCAAGGGATCTTGCAGGACGACGGAATCCCGTTCTACTTGTCAGGTCCCGACACAATGATGATGCGGCCGAACGCGCTCGCGAATTGGATCCCCTATCAGCGCGTCGGTTGAGGGCGAATCTCTTCTCCCGCGTGCGGGAGAAGGTGGCCGGCGAAGCCGGCCGGATGAGGGCCTTCACCGCTCCCGCATCGCCTTAGAGGCGACTTCGACCAGGGGGGCGAACAGGTATTCGAGCATCCGGCGATGGCCGGTCTTGAGCTCGACCGTGACCGCCATGCCGGAGGTGAGCGCCTCTGCGACGCCGTCGACCGTGATTGTCGCCTCGTCCGGCTTGAGCACGATCGGAAAAACCAGGTTCTGGGTCCGCTCGCCGCCGGCAAAGCCCTGAGCGGCGGAGACGCGGGCGGGGTCGCCCTCGATCGCCCCGGCGTCGGGCTCAGGGATCGCGTCCCTGGCGATGCGGACAACGTGCGCCTTGATCACGCCGTAGCGCGTAAAGGGGAAGGATTCGACCTTGACCGTCGCCTCCTGACCGACGCCGACGAAGCCGATGTCGCGATTGCGCACATAAGCCTCGATCTCGAGCCCGGAGGCCTCCGGCACGATACGCATGATCTCCTGGCCGCTCGCGACCACCTGACCGGCATTGGTGATGATCGACGACTGCACGCGGCCCGCGATCGGCGCTCTCAGCGTCAGGCGATCGAGCTCGGCCTGGGCTTTGGCGAGGCGCTGCTCGACGTCCTCGACCCGCCGCTCGGCGTCCTCGAGCTTCTCCGCGTCGTCGGAGACGAAGGTCTGGACGGCCTTGTCCGCGTCGCGGGCGACGACTTCGAGTCCGGCGGAGAGCGAGGCGAGCTCCTGCTCCTGCTTCGCTTGCTGGGTGATCTGATATTGCAGCGTTTCGGTCGCGTCGATCACCGCAGCCTTCGCCCCGGCCTTCTCTTCGACCAGCCTGGCGCGCATGTCGACGCGCTCCTTCAGGGTCGCGACGAGGTTCTTCTGGGTCGCGATGGTCTCGGCGAGCTTGTCCCGCTCGGCGGTCTTTTGCGCCTTCTCGGCCGCGAACGAGGCCTGGGTCGCGGCCAATTGCCCAAGGTCTGCGGCGAGAACCCGTTCCTCGCGCTCGCGCAAACCCGCCGCGACGCCGTCAGGCCAATCGATTTTCGGCGGCCAATCGAATCCATTCGCTTGCGCCGCGGCGAGCGCGGTCTTGCGGCGCAGGATTTCCGCCCGCGCGGAAGAAAGTTCGGCCCGCGCCCCCTCGACATCGGCCTCGGCCGTCGAGCGGTCGAGCTCGACCAGAATGTCGCCTGCCTTGACGAGAGAGCCATTGGCGACTCGAATGTCTTCAACCCTGCCGGTCTCCAGCGGCTCGACGACTTTGACCCGACCGGTCGGCTGGAACTTGCCCTGCGCGGCGGCGACGATGTCGACCCGGCCGAAATAGGCCCACACGAGGGCTGCGAGGACGAAGGCGCAGATGGTCCACAGGAACGCGACCTGGACCGGCGAGGGCGGCGTTTCCAGGATCTCGAGCGCCGGCGCCAGGAATTCGCGGTCGCTGAGATTGGCCCCCGGCGTCCTGAGCCGCGCCAGCGCGCGCAAGGCGGCGGGCGTGGCGGCGCGTCGCCAGGGCGGGACGGCCCGGATCACCGTCATGCGGCGATCTCCGCCGGCTGACTTTGCAGGCCCCAGAGATAGGCGTAGAGGCCGCCGGGCCGGCGTATGAGCTCGGTGTGCGTCCCGATTTCGACGATCCGGCCATCCGCCATGCAAACGATGCGGTCGCAGCCGCGCACGGCGGCCAGGCGATGGGCGATGATGATGACGGTGCGGCCCTTGATGATGCGGCGCATGTTGCGCTGGACGAGCCGCTCGCTGTCGTAGTCGAGCGACGAAGTCGCCTCATCGAGAATGAGAATGCGCGGATTGGTCGCGAGCGCACGGGCGATGGCGATGCGCTGACGCTGGCCGCCGGAGAGGTTGGCGCCGCGCTCCTCGACCATCGTGTCATAGCCCTGGGCCAGCTTGTCGATGAACTCCTCGGCGCCGGCCAGGCGGGCGATCTCGATCACCCGCGCCCGCGGCATCGCCGGATTGGCGAAAGCGATGTTCTCGTGAATGGTGCGGTTGAACAGCAGGTTCTCCTGGAGCACGACGCCGATGTAGCTTCTGAGCCACGCCGGATCGACATGGCTCAGGTCCGCGCCGTCGAGCATGACCTGCCCCTCGCCCGGCAGATAGAGACGCTGGATGAGCTTGGTCAGGGTCGACTTGCCGGAGCCGGACGGCCCGACGACGCCGATCGTCTCGCCCGCCCGGATGGCGAGTGAAATCTCCTTCAGCGCTTCCGGGGCGCCGGGGCGGTAGCGGAAGCTGACATGGGCGAATTCGATCGCGCCGCGCGGGGTCGGCGGCAAGAGGCGGCTCGCGGGCGAAGATTCGGGAGCCGCGTTGAGGATATCGCCCAGCCGCTCGATCGAGATCTGCACCTGCTGGAAATCCTGCCAGATCTGCGACAGGCGTAGGATCGGCTGGATCGCCTGCGAGGCGATCATGTTGAAGGCGACGAGCGCGCCGACGGTGAGCTCGCCGTCGATGACCGCCTTGGCGCCGAACAGAAGCAGGGCCGCGGTCGTCACCTTGCTCACATATTGGATGGCGAGTTGGCCGCCCGAGCCGAGCATCGCCGCGGAGAAGCTGGTTTTCACATAGGCCGCGAGTTTCTCCTCCCACTGCGCGCGCATGATCGGCTCGACCGCCGCGCTCTTGACCGTGCTCACCCCGACGATCGTCTCGACCAGGAACTGCTGGCTCGCCGCGCCGCGATTGAATTTCTCGCTCACGAGCTCGCGTAAGAGCGGCCGCACCGAAAATCCGATCAGGAGATAAAAAGGAATGCCGGCGAGCACGATGAGGGTGAGCGGCCACGAATAGGCGAACAGCACGGCGATGAACACGAAGGCGAACACGAGGTCGATCGCCGAGAACAGGGCCTGGCCGGTGAGGAAGCTGCGGATCGTCTCCAGCTCCCGCACCCGCGCGACCGTCTGCCCGGTCGACCGGGTCTCGAAATAGGCGACCGGCAGGCGCAGGAGATGCGCGAACAGCCGCTGCCCGAGTTCGACGTCGATTCGATTGGTGGTGTGGGAGAGCGCATAGGTGCGCAGGTACTGCAGCGCCACGTCGAACAGGCCGATGAAGACGAGGCCGCCAACAAGCACGAACAGGGTCTCGTAGCCGCGATGGGTCAAGACCTTGTCGACGACCACCTGGAAGAACAGTGGCGTGATCAGGGCGAAAATCTGCACGAACAGCGACGCCGCCAGCACGTGGCCGAGCGGACGGCGATAGCGCCAGATGGTCGGCAGGAACCAGCGCATGCCGAACAGGCGCGGATCGACGCCGGCGCCGCCGATCCGGCGAGCGATGAGCAGCGCCCGCCCGCCGATTTCGCGCGCGACGTTTTCGAGCGGCGCCTCCTGGGCGGCGTGGCTGATCGGGTCGACGAGCCGGCAGAGCCCCGACGGGTTGCGCCCGGCGAAAACCATGAGCGCGCCGTTCGTCGTCCGCACGATTGCCGGCGCGGGCAGCGCAGCCAGCCGTTCGGCGGTCACCTTGCTGACCAGCCGGGCTTTGAGTCCGACGATCCGGGCGGCGCGAATGAGGTCGGCTTCGTCGGCCGCGCGCTCGCCAAGCGCGAGTTCGCGCGCGAGCTGCACCGGGTCGGCGCCGATGCGGTAATAGGCCGCGATGCCGCACAAGGCGCGCAGGCCCGGGTCCAGCGGCGTCGCCTCGCTCGCCGGTGGCGCAGTCTCCATCATCGCCGCTTCACCCCTTTCTCGCCCGCCGCTCCTGGCCCGAGAAACGTTGGGCGCACGGCTCGCCGCACGCCGCGCCTGGCCGCAATCGTACCCAATGACGATCGGTCATGGGCAAGCCGCACCGCCGGACAGGCTTAGCAAAGCGTTGATTTTCCGCTCTTTCCGCGAGGGCGGGCGGCGGAAGCGGGAGCGGGGGCAAATTGCCGTTGCGTCGCGTCGACCTTGGGTGAGAATGGGAAATCCAATCGAAGGTCGAACCGCTGACAGTTTTGCCGTGGTCCGACTGGTTCGCGAAGCATCGCCGAAACGCCATAAGGAGACGACCATGGAGCACATCGCATTGCCTTCGGCGAAGGCGCTTCGACTGCCGTTCTCATCGGCCGTGCGCGCCGGCGATTTCCTCTTCCTCTCGGGCGCGATCGGCAACCGGCCGGGCGCGATGACGCTGGTCGAGGGCGGGCTTTCCGCTCAGGCACGCCAGGCGATGGAGAACATCGGCGAGGTCCTCGGCGCCTGCGGGCTCGGATTCGCCGATACGGTCAAGTTCACGATCATGCTCGCCGACATGCGGCGATGGGCCGAGTTCAACGCCGTCTATCTCGGCTACTTCGACCCGGATCGACTCCCGGCGCGCTCGGCCTTCGGCGCGAGCGGGCTTGCGCTCGGCGGCGAAGTCGAGGTCGAATGCGTCGCCTACTGGCCACAAAACGCCGCAGCCTGACCCGCTCCGATCCAGCCGCTCCCTGCGGGAAAAGAGGAATCGGTCAATTAATTTGCTAAAATCAGAATTCCGTGCTATAAGCTTTCATTCGGCCCGACCCACCCCGCGCCCGAGCGAGACGCCCGCGACGGAGCGAAAGGAGAGGAAAAATTTCAATTTTTCCGTGCAAGCCGTTGAAAAGTCCCGATTCCAAAAAGCAAAAGAAAGCAATTTCAAGCAAATCTGCTTTCGCGGGCTTTTTCCTGTTTTCGCCGCCGGGCGCGCTTCCGCCCGGCCCAAGCCGTCACGCCCCAAACCGTCATGCCCCGTGGGTCACGACCTTGACGTCGACGTTGCCGCGGGTCGCGTGGCTATAGGGGCATATTTTCTCGTGCGCCTCTTCCGCGAGCGACTGAAGCTCCGCCTGCGGAAGGCTCGCGTCGGTGACGTCAAGCACGACGGAGAGACCGAAACCGCCCTTTTCGCGCGGACCGATCGAGACGGCGCATTTCACCGTCGCTTTCGACGCGTCCTTCTTGTGCTGCTTGGCGATGAAGTCGAGCGCGCCGCCGAAGCAGGCGGCGTAGCCGGCGGCGAACAGATGCTCGGGCGTCGCCGTGCCCGGCTTGCCAGGACCGCCCATCTCCTTCGGCACCGACAGGTTGACGTCCACCATTCCGTCGTCGGAGCGGGTGTGGCCGTTGCGGCCGCCGGTCGCGGTCCCGTGAGCGGTGTAAAGCGGCTTGATCGCGTCGACCATGTGCATTCCTCCTCTGCGAGCCTTTTCAACGATGGCGGAAGTGGCGAATTGGATCACGCCTTCATTCGTCAGGCAACCGCCGCCTCAGTCGCGGCCCGTCGCCCGCACGATCTTCGCCATCGCGCGGGATTCCTCGTCGCCCAAAGCGTCGAGGCCGGCGGCGACGCCGGCGCGGTCGGCGGCGTTGCGGTTCTGGCTCGTCTTCCATTTTCCCCGAATGTCGACGATCTCGATCTCGATCCCGACGATCGCCCGGCGCTGCATGGCGATGAAATCGGCCGGAGCGTCGCCAACCGCCCAGGGCCGTTCGCGGCGCGATTCGAGGGCCTGCGTCAATTGTTCGATCTGCCGGGCGAGCCAGGCGGCGTCCATCACTTTCGCCCGGCCTTTCGCCTGGACCATCGTGTAATTCCAGGTCGGTACGACTTTGCCGGTCTCCCGCTTGGTCTCATACCACGAAGGCGTAATGTAATGATCGCGGCCCTGGAATACGACGAGCGCGTCCGGGGACGCTTCAAGGTCGCGCCACTGGCTGTTGGCGCGCGCGAGATGGACCTTCAGCGTCCCCAGCCTCGAGGCGGCGGGATCGAGAACGAACGGAACCGAGGTGGCGGCGAGGCCCTCGGCGCCATTGCTGACGAGGAGCCCGAACACGCGCTCCCTGATCAGCGCGTGCAGCTCCGTCAGGTTCTCGTTTCGATGGAGGGGGGGTTCGTACAAGGCGGCCTCGTCGCCCGCTCATGTGGGCCATTTCCACGCAAATGTGAAGAGCGGGATCGGCTCAAATGCAGTCGCTTGTGCTGAAGCTCAAGTCGCGGAAGGGCGGAAAAGCGGGATTTCCTCGCCATCCGGCCGGTTGATTTCTTTGCGCCCTGTGCAAGATGCTGCAACACTGATTTGCGCACCGTTCGGGGGGCGAGATGGCGCCGAGTCACATCGCGATCCTCATTCCCCTCATCGTGGGACTCGCGGCGACCGTCGCCACGATCGCGATTCACGGCGCCCCCACGTCATCATCATGAGCTTGCGCCGCGATCTCAAGCGCGGCCGGCTTGGCGTGCGAACCTGGGTGAACCTGACGTTCATCATGGCCACGGTCATCCTCGCGCTCGCCGGTCATCTCGCGGAGATCGTGCTCTGGGCGTTCAGCTCGACGCCGCCGGCGCGGTCGCCGACATCGGCGCGGCGATTTATTCATCCGCCGGCAGCTACACGACTTCGGGCTCCGACATCGCATTGCCGCCCCAATGGAGGCTGCTCGGACCGTTTGAAGCGGTGGACGGAATGTTGATGTTCGGAGTTTCGACCGCCTTCATCTTCGCGGTCGTCAACCGCCTGATCCATGCGCGGTACGATGACGCGGACAAGTACCTTTTTTGAGGCCTTGTCGCCAGAAAGCTTCATTCCGCCGCCCGCCGGTCCGCCCCGTATCGTCTCACGATATAGTCATCGACCAGCGCCTTGAACTCTTCGGCGATGCGCGGTCCGCGCAGGGTCACGGTCTTGACCCCGTCGACGAACACCGGCGCCGCCGGCGTTTCTCCGGTCCCCGGCAGCGAGATGCCGATGTCGGCGTGCTTGCTCTCGCCGGGCCCGTTGACGATGCAACCCATCACCGCGACGTTGAGCTTTTCGACGCCGGGATAGAGCTCGCGCCATTGCGGCATCGACTGGGCGAGATAGCCCTGGATATCGCGCGCCAGCTCCTGGAACATGGTCGAGGTCGTGCGCCCGCAGCCGGGGCAGGCGGCGACCTGCGGCGCGAAGCTGCGGAACCCCATGGATTGCAACAGCTCCTGCGCCACGCGCACTTCCTGCGTCCGGTCGCCGCCCGGCTCGGGGGTGAGGGAAATACGGATCGTGTCGCCAAGGCCTTCCTGCAAGAGCACGCCGAGCGCCGCGGCGGAGGCGACGATGCCCTTCGAGCCCATGCCGGCTTCGGTCAGGCCGAGATGAAGCGCGTAGTCGGAGCGCTCGCCGAGCATCCGGTAGACGGTGATGAGGTCCTGCACCGCCGAAACCTTCGTCGACAGGATGATGCGGTCGCGGGGCAGGCCGATCTCCTCCGCCCGCGCCGCCGACAGAAGCGCCGACCGGACCATCGCCTCGCGGGTGACCGCGCCGGCCTCGAGCGGCGCGGCGCTCGCCGCATTCTCGTCCATGAGCGAGGTCAGAAGCTCCTGGTCGAGCGAACCCCAGTTGGCGCCGATCCGCACCGGCTTCATGTTACGGATCGCGATCTCGATGATCTTGCCGAATTGCAGGTCGCGCTTGTTCTTGAAGCCGACATTGCCGGGATTGATGCGATATTTGTCGAGCGCTTCGGCGCAGGCCGGATGATCGCTCAAGAGCTTGTGGCCGATATAATGGAAATCGCCGATCAGCGGCACGCGCACGCCGCGCTTTAGCAGCGCGTCGCGGATGTGCGGCACCGCCGCCGCCGCCTCGTCGCGATCGACCGTGATCCGCACGAGCTCGGAGCCCGCGCGCCACAGCGCCGCAACCTGACGCGCCGTACCCTCGACGTCCGCGGTGTCGGTGTTGGTCATCGACTGGACGACAATCGGCGCGCCGCCGCCGACCGTGATCGCCGCGGCGCCTTCCCCGACCCGAACGCCAACCGTCGCGCGGCGGGGCAAAGGCCCACATGGCGCATCGAAGATCGCAAGATTCATCGCCGCCATCCCTTTTTCAGCGCGGATCGACCCCATTTCGCCGCCCGGGTTCTAAGCTTTGCCGGCAAATTTGTCATCCCGCCGCTCCGGCCGCCGCCGCCATTCGGTCGCAGGACGGGGGCCTCGATACTTTCGCCGCAATGCAATATAGAGCCTCATCGCAACGCAATACGACAATTTTGAAGCGCGCCCGCCGCGCCCGGCCGAGTGAAGGAGATCTCGATGTCCCTCGCCAGACGCCATGCCCTTGTCACTGGTTCGACCAGCGGCATCGGACTGGCCATCGCACGCGCCCTCGCCAAGGAGGGCGCGGACGTCGTGATCAACGGATTCGGCGACAAGGCGGCGATCGAGGCCGAGCGGGTCAAGATCGAGAAGGACTTCGGCGTCAAGGCGTTCTACAACGGGGCCGACATGTCGAAAGGGCCGGAGATCGCGGCGATGATCGCCGACGCCCAGGGCAAGATGGGATCGCTGGACATTCTGGTCAGCAACGCCGGCATCCAGTTCGTCTCGCCGATCGAGGACTTTCCGCCCGAGAAGTGGGACGCGATTATCGCCATCAACCTCACCGCGGCCTTCCACGCAATCCGTGCCGCCGTTCCGGCCATGAAGGCGCAGAAATGGGGCCGCATCATCAATACCGCGTCCGCCCACTCGCTTGTCGCCTCGCCGTTCAAGTCGGCCTATGTGACGGCCAAGCATGGCCTCGCCGGGCTCACCAAGACGGTGGCGCTCGAGCTCGCGGCCTTCGGCGTCACCGCCAATTGCATCTCGCCCGGCTACGTCTGGACGCCGCTGGTCGAGCGCCAGGTCCCCGACACGATGAAGGCGCGCAGCATGACGCGCGAGCAAGTGATCAGCGATGTGATGCTCGCCGCCCAGCCGACCAAGCAGTTCGTGACCGTCGATCAGGTCGCTTCGCTCGCGGTCTACCTCTGCTCGGACGCGGCGGCGCAGATCACCGGCGCCAATCTGTCGATCGACGGCGGATGGACCGCCGCATGAGCCGCGCCCCGAAACCGGCCGCGCCGAAGCTCGCGGCTAAACAGCAAACGGTCAAGACCGTTAATCTGGCCCTGCAAGGCGGCGGCTCGCACGGCGCCTACACCTGGGGCGTCCTCGATGCGCTCGCCGAGGACACGCGAATTGAAATCTCCGCCATCAGCGGCGCGAGCGCCGGCGCGATGAACGCCGTCGTGTTCGCCTCCGGGATGGGCGAGGGCGGACGGAACGCCGCGCGCGAAAAGCTCGAGAAGTTCTGGCTCTCGGTTTCGTCGGAGGGCTCGCTGGCGCCGTTCGAGCGCAAGTGGGTGGACAAGGCGCTCGCGTCCTGGGGAGGTTTTTGGCCGGGATCCCGCTGGATCGATGCGTGGACCGACGCCGTCTCGGGAATTCTGAGCCCTTACGAATTCAATCCGCTCAACATCAATCCGCTCCGGGTCCACCTCGAACAGGTCGTTGATTTCGACCGCCTCCGCGCGACCGACGGCCTCCAGCTGTTCGTCGCCGCGACGAACGTGTGGACCGGACGCGGCCATATCTTCCGCCGCAATATTCTCACTGCCGATCACGCGATGGCCTCCGCCTGCCTGCCCGATTTGTTTCAATCGGTGATCATCGACGGCGAGCCCTATTGGGACGGTGGATACGCCGGCAATCCGCCGCTCTATCCGCTGTTCTACGAGACCCAGTGCCGTGACGCGATCATCGTCCAGATCAATCCGATCGAACGCCACGAGACGCCTCGCCTGCCGGCGGAGATCAGGAATCGAGTCGACGAGGTCACGTTCAACGCGAGCCTGCTGGCCGAGCTCAGGGCCGCCGACTTTGTCGCCCGCCTCATCCGGTCGGGCGTGCTCAAGAGCGAGGAATACCGCGAGGAGCGGCTGCATCGGATCGGCGGCGCGGGCAGGCTCGAATCCTTCAGCGCGGCGACCAAGAACGACGTGTCCTGGCCTTTCCTCAAGCAATTGCGCGACCTCGGCCGCGCCGAAACGAAGGAATGGCTCGAGGCGAACTTCGACAAGATCGGCGTCGAAAGCACGCTTGACATGGACCGGACCCTGAGCCGGGACCCGGCAAAGGCGCCGACGATCGGCGCGCCGGCGACGGCGCGATAGCGGGTCGGCGCTACCGGTTCTCGAACTTGGCTTCGCGCTTCTCCGCGAAGGCCTTCATGCCTTCCTTCTGGTCCTCGGTCGCAAAGAGCGAATGGAAGATGCGGCGCTCGAAGCGGACGCCTTCGGCAAGCGTCGTCTCGTAGGCGCGGTTGACGCTCTCCTTGGCGGCGTAGACCGCCGGCGTCGACAGGCCGGCGATGGTCGCAGCGACCTTGAGCGCCTCCTCGATCAGCTTGTCGGCCGTCAGGACGCGGGAGACGAGCCCCGAGCGCTCGGCTTCGGCGGCGTCCATCATCCGTCCGGTCAGGATCATCTCCATCGCTTTCGACTTGCCGACAAAGCGGGTCAGGCGCTGTGTGCCGCCGGCGCCGGGGATGACCCCAAGCTTGATCTCCGGCTGGCCGAACTTGGCGGTGTCGGCGGCGAGAATGAAATCGCACATCATGGCGATCTCGCATCCGCCGCCAAGCGCAAATCCGGCGACGGCGGCGATGATCGGTTTGCGCAGGCGGGTCACGTTTTCCCACCGGCCGATGAAATCGCCGAGGAAGGCCTCGGCGAAGGTCTTGTCCTGCATCTCCCTGATGTCGGCGCCGGCGGCGAAGGCCTTCTCGGAGCCGGTCAGCACGATCGCGCCGATGGCGGGATCGGCCTCGTAGGCTTCGAGCGCCGCATTGAGGTCCTCGATCAGCGGCGTCGACAGGGCGTTCAGAACCTGCGGCCGGTTGAGCCGGATGAGGCCGACGCGGCCATGGGTCTCGACGATGATGTTGGCGTAGGTCATGGGGCCGGCTCCCGGTGCGACTTCACCTGACGCCTACCCAATAGGCGACCTCGTGAAAAGGGCGCGAGCTTGCTCGGAACGCTCACTTGCAGATGTCCGCCACCGGCAGGCTTGACGCGCCCGGCCCCGAGGTTACCGCAAATCTGCGGATTGCAACGCCGAGCAAACGCGTATCCCCGGACGCCGGAGGGCGATGCGCCTCAGGGAGCCGCAGCGCGAGGGCATTCTGGCTTTTCATGACGCCCGGCGGCAGGTTGAACTGCAGCCGCGTCCAGCGCGGCTCAGTCAGAACGACGGCGCCGATTTCGGTCCCGTTGACGTCGATGCCGACATGCTGCAGGGGATGGCCGGGATCGACCAGCGGCAGGACTTCCATCGTGAGGCTGCGGACCTCCCCGGGAGGCGGCGCGAACAGAATCTCCGCGTCGTTTCCGTCGGTCCAGCGAAATTCAGTCTCACGTCCGGAAATGCCGTCTCCGGCGAAGCGATCGGAACAGGCGGAGGGCATTTGCACCCACGCGTCCCGCGGCAAAGGGCTGAGGTCCCGGATCGGCCGGCGTTTGACAAATGCCGCGAGAAACTGCGGGTCAGACCAATCCCACAAGCGCTCGGGCGCGTCGTCCACGCTCACGGGGCTGACGTTCCACTGCATGCCGCGCGGCGAGCTGACGCCGCCGATATGAACGAAGGCTTCCCAGCAAGCGAGGACGCCGAACAGCGAAAGCAGCGCGGCCCGCGCCGGCCTGCCTAGATTGCCGACAGCCTGCGCCATGATCAGCGCGAGGAGCGCTACCGCCGGCAAGGCGGCTTGAAACAATCGCGGGCCGTAGCTGAACCCGCCCCACCACATCTCGGAACCGCTGATGCTCAGGATGACGAGCGTGATGGCGGCGACAGCGATCGCGCTCGCCACCAGAAGCCTGCGGTCTTTGACTACGAAAAACGGCGTGAAAAAGAGGAGAAGGGCCGAGGGCATGAACCAGAGGAGCCCGCGCGAGGGACTGACAAGGACGCCCAGGATATGCGAGGGGTTGAACGACTCGACCCGCGTCGGCGCAAAGTACGGCGGGAGGAGCGCGCCATAGGTTATGAAAGACGTCGCGCCGAACGCTATCGCAAAGGCAAGGCAAGTCGCCGCAAACCAAACCTTGGAACGGAGCGGAATCTCAGGCGCAAGAACGACGAGCAGGCCCAGCATCGCCGAGGGAATCGCGTAGAGCGGCTTCATCATGAAGGCAAGCGAAAGCAGCGCCGCAAGAAGAAACGGCCAATAGGGTGTCGCCCGCCGGGCGACGATGACGCGCATGAACACGTAGAGCGCCGCGAAGCAGAGCGGCAGCGCGAAAGTGTCCGACCAAAGCCCGCGGCTCGTGCTGGAGGCGATCAACCCCACGCCAAGCCATGCCGCAAGCGCCATCGCAAGCGGCCGCGCAGTCACGCAACGCGCCGCCGCGTAGAAAAATACGATCGTCAGGGCCGCAAGCGCCGCGGCGAGAATTCGCTGATAGAGGCTGTTGCGATCCTCGCGGAACGCGACGCCGTCATAAACAGGCGCTCCGAGCGCGGACGTCAGCATCGAAACTGGCGCGCATAGGAAGCTCGGCCAATTGGGATAGAGCGGCAACAGCGGATAGGTCGCGTCGGAAATGCCCGCGGCGGCGCCCGGGACATAGCGCGCGATTTCCCGCAGGATATAGAAATCGGCGCCGCGCCCTTTGCCGAATGGGCCTATGCCGGCCTTTCTTGCCGTTGCAATGACGTCGGGAGCAAGATCCGTCGAAGGGATAAGGAAATAGTAGTTGTCGACGAGCGGCTTGTTGGCGTCGGCTTTGACCAACGCCCTCATGTCGAGGCTGCCGCTTCTTACGAAGGCGTCCGATATGCCCAGGACGTAGCGGCTATCCGTGATCTCCAGTTCCGGAATCAAATAGTAGAAGGCCATGAGCGCCGAGAAAGCGACAACCCACCCAAGCCTCATCGATGACTGAATACCCATGCGGTCCGTTTCTCACTCGGCTCGGGATCGTTCGCCGCCCACCAGAAATCCTTATATTTCAAGCGATGCGGAATGACGCGGTCGATGCCCGGCCGCTGCGGCCATCAAGGCGGATTGGTTGTCGTCAAGGCCGCGCTCGACCGCCGCCGCCTTCGTTTCGGCTGGGAAGGTCGATTGTCATAGGGGCCTCTGTTATGAAGAGTTTCTCCGGTCGCAATGTGCGGCCAGCCCGGCTGGAGACATGGGGAAATGGGGACAAAGACCGCAAGGCGGGTGCTGGTGACCGGAGGAGCCGGCTTTCTGGGTTCCCATCTCTGCGAGCGGCTGCTCGAGAAGGGCCAGGAAGTCCTATGCGTAGACAACTTCTTCTCCAGCAGCCGAGGCAACGTCGCTGACCTGTTGGGCAATGCGCGCTTCGAACTCATGCGCCACGACGTCACGTTCCCCCTCTATGTGGAAGTCGATGAGATCTTCAACCTTGCCTGTCCGGCTTCTCCGGTGCACTATCAATCCGATCCCGTCCAAACGACCAAGACCAGCGTCATTGGCGCCATCAATATGCTTGGCCTCGCCAAACGCCTGAAGGTCAAGATTCTTCAGGCATCGACCTCCGAGGTCTACGGGGACCCCGACATCCACCCGCAGACTGAGGAATACTGGGGCAACGTCAATCCCATTGGATTGCGATCGTGCTACGACGAAGCAAAGCGATGTTCGGAGACGCTGTTTTTCGACTATCGGCGGCAGCACAATCTGGCCATCAAGGTCGTGCGCATCTTCAACACCTACGGCCCCCGCATGCACCCCAATGATGGTCGGGTCGTGTCGAATTTCATCATCCAGGCCTTGAAAGGCGAGGATATCACGATTTATGGCGACGGCAGCCAGTCGCGCTCTTTCTGCTACGTCGACGATCTCGTTGAGGCGTTGCTTTTGATGATGGAGACCTCGCCTGACGTGACTGGGCCGATCAATATCGGCAACCCATCCGAGTCGACGATTTTTGAGCTCGCCGAGCTCGTCGTCGCAATGACCGGCGCGAAGTCCAAGATCAGGTTTGGGCCGCTGCCTTCGGACGACCCGAGGCAGCGCCAGCCGGATATCTTCAAAGCAAAGACTGTTCTGGGTTGGCAGCCGAAGACCCAGCTCCGGGAAGGCCTCGCGAAGACAATCGCATATTTTGATAGTATTTTGTCGGAAGGCGTCAGGCCGCCCTTGGCGCTAACCTGCATTTCTCACGCGGGTGGCGCATCGGGGTCCAGAATCAGCTAAACTTGTTTTGCGATCAACGAGTTACGCTGATTCAAAGGGGACTCCGATGCTGACGCAGTGTAGCCCGACAGAGATGGAGTTTGGAAGGGCTGGCGGGCGGCGGGTTGTGGCGGATTTCGACGGCGGGCTGGTGTCCTCGGACGCGGGGGCTTTGCTGCTGGGCGAGACGGACAAGGCGATCGGCCTCATCGATCGATTTACCGCGTGCTTCGGCGATCATCGCAGCCCGCTCTTCACCGTGCATGCGCTCAAGGCTCTGATCGGGCAGCGGGTGTTCGGCCTGGCGCTCGGTTATGAGGACCTCAACGACCACGACGACTTGCGTCGCGATCCGGTTCTGGGCGTGCTTCTGGGCAAGCTCGAGCGCGATGGCGATGAGCCGTCGCCGCTGGCGGGCAAGAGCACATTGAACCGGCTGGAGCATGCGCCGGGCGCGGGCAAGAGGCCGCGCTATCACAAGATCAGCCACGATGGCGCGGCGATCGAGCGGCTGTTTGTCGAACTGTTTCTCGACGCGCACGCCAAGGCGCCGCGTCAGATCGTGCTCGACCTCGATGCGACCGACGATCCGTTGCACGGCGATCAGGAGGGGCGGTTCTTTCACGGCTATTACGACTGCTATTGCTACCTGCCGCTCTATGTTTTCTGCGGCCGCCATCTTCTGGCCGCCAAGCTGCGGCCCTCAAACATCGACGGCAGCGCCGGGGCGCAAGACGAGATGGCGCGCATTATCCAGCAAATCCGCGCGCGCTGGCCGCGGGTGAAGATCGTGCTGCGCGCCAACTCCGGCTTCGCCCGCGAGGCCTTGATGGCCTGGTGCGAGGCCAACGCGGTCGACTACGTGTTCGGCCTGGCGCGCAACGCGCGGCTGGAGGCGCGCATCGCCGACGCCTTGAGCGAGGCGCGGACGATGTCGCAGGCGAACGAGGGCCAGCCGGCGCGGGTGTTTCGCGACTTCGAATGGTCGACCAAGGAGAGCTGGTCGCGCCGCCGCCGGGTGATCGGCAAGGCCGAATGGACGGGCGGCGAGGCCAATCCTCGTTTTCTCGTGACCTCGCTCAAGGCCGACGCCTGGCGCGCCAAGCCGCTTTACGAAAAGCTCTATTGCGCGCGCGGCGAGATGGAGAACCGGATCAAGGAGTGCCAGGGCGATCTCTTCGCCGACCGCACCTCGACAGCCACCCTGCGCGCCAATCAGCTGCGGCTGTGGCTCGCCGCGACGGCCTATGCGCTCCTGTGCGCGCTGCGCCGCATCGGCCTGGCCCACACTGCGTTCGCGAGCGCGACCTGCGGCACGATCCGCCTGAAACTGCTGAAGCTCGGCGCGCTCGTCAAAATCAGCGCCCGGCGCGTCAGGATCGCCTTCGCTTCGGCCTGCCCGAACGCCCAGGAATGGCGCCTCGCCGCGGCAAGGCTCGCAAGCGCGCGCGCCTCGCCAACCTGACGCGCGTCGCCGCGGCGCGACAATGCTCGGCAAACCCTCGGCCCACCGGAGAAACAATCCCCCCCATCGACGAAAATCACCGCGCGCCCGCGCCACCCACAGTCACGCCCGCACAAACCCGGCCTTCAAATCGCGCCGAAACCGACGTCCAATTGCCCGCCCGCGTGAGAAATGCGGGCTAAGGCAGGTCAAATAGGTCCAGGACGGCAAAACGGGTGCGGATATTTGCCCGCGACCCTGCCGCGCCACGTTATTTCCCAATCTCGAGCAGCTTTTGAGCCACGGGGTAGTCGCCAGTTTGACGAGTTGCGTGCTGGCGATTCGACGCGAACCTCGCGGCGCGAGAGATCATGTCCGCGGCAAGGAAAACCAGGAGCCCGTCGACCGGGTAGCGATAGCGTCCGAGGGGTTGGCCTAAGACGTAAGGAAACATCGGCAGAACCAACGCGGCCGCGACATACATGTAGCGCCAGTCCCGGCTGGCGAGGCCGGTCGCCAGGCCGGCGAAGCCAAGCACCGTGAACGTCTGCAACATGGCCTCCCTGATCGCGACCGGCCCTTTGTCCGGCCACCACATCCAGCGCGGCTGCATATAGAGTTCCCAGATATGCCTGGCCGCAATCTTGAGGGCGGCGAGGGGATGTTGGCCTATCCACGCCTCGGTGCGGGCGGTCCAGAGTCTGCTGTAGGCCACCTCGCCTCCCGCATTCTGCAATGCGGCGAGCGCAGACGGACTGGAAGACGGCGAGACTTCAACCATCCGATCGGAATAGACTTTCAGCGGGTCGGCGGGGCTGACCGCCTTGTCATGGAATCCTAGGGCGAAATTGAACCCGAAGGCGGTTCGCGTCCACACTTTCTCGCCGAACACGGCTTCATTGCGGAGCGCCCAAGGGTACGAAAGCGCGGTTATCAGCACTGCCGAAACAGCCGTCGTCGCGAAAAAGCCCAACCAGCCGCGCCTTCGCAGCCCCAGCCAGCCAATAATTCCGTAACACGCCAGCGCGCCCGCCTCGCTGAACAAACTCAAGACGCCCGCCCCGAACGCAAGCACGCCAAGATTGAGCCAGCTTGGCCGCCGTTGGTCGCCATCGATCTTGAGAGAGCGCGCGAGACAGACGGCGATCCCCGCCGCGGCGAGCGCGCCCTCCCAGTGCCGAAATTTTCTCATCTCGAGAAAGATGTTGAGTGGAAGCAGGCAGAGGAAAGCGATTGCGCCGAAACGCGCGAGCGGCGCCACGCCCAGTCTCTCGAATGCGGCGTCGAGGGCCTGAATCGTCACGGTGATGAACGCAAGCGAAATGCAGCCCAGGAGAAATTCCGCCGCCGGCGTACCCACGCCGAGCCGGCGATAGACCTCGCCAACCAGCAACGGCATTCCTGGAGAAAGATGCGCCGTGGGTCCTGTACCCGGCCCCCAAGCGTCCGCAAGTTCGCCGCGGGCCGCGAAGGCTGCGGCAACGTTGAACGCTTCGCTCGTCGGAATCGTGAAGCCTGTGTAGAACAGATACGCAAATCTGAGGATTGCGCCAAGAACCAGAAGCCCAGCTGCGTGGCGGAAAAAGACTCGGCGATCCGTGAGCGTTTCATTGGCGGATGCGATGACGTTAGCGAACCAGGAAGCGTTCATCTGGAAGCGCCCCGTTGTCAGCGTTGGGCCCGGTCAAAACCGGGGTCAGTCCGAGAGAACCGATACTCGACACATGATTCAGGATTTGTGGCTTACCCGCAACAGCATAACACTCGCGCGAAGTCCTGTTTACATTCTCGCAATCCTTTCCCTTGGCAACCAAGTCTAGCATTGCGACGCGCTACAAAAAAGCTGGCCCGCACAGCCGCCGTGGCCACAATTCAGGTTCGGCCGGGAGAAGCGGGATCAAGTCGGCTGTCGCCCAATCGACACAACCGAACGCGAGCTCGGCAAGAAGCTCATTCGGTCACTTGATATTTGCTTTTGATTTCATTGCCTGGCGAAATTCTAAATTTGATCAGATAAAAGAGCGCTTTGAACCCGTCTTTCCAGTTGATCTTTTTACCTTCTTGATAAGTTCGACCGTAGTATCGTATCCCTGTCTCATAGATACGCCAGTTCCTGTTCAGAGCAATCTGAGCGCTTATCTGGACCTCCATCCCAAAATCGTCGGTAGTAACATTCAAAGTCTGAAGCACGGCACGTGTGAACATCTTGTAGCATACCTCTATATCAGTCAGCGTTTGATTATATAACATATTAAACAAGATAGAAATAAATCGGTTGCCGAGGTAGTGATGGTAATATAGGGAGCGATGCGGTTTGCCGTAGAAACGTGACCCGTAGACGACATCGGCGACCGAGCGAACGCCCACAAGTTCATACATAATCCCCCAATCCGACGGGTCGTACTCCAAGTCAGCGTCTTGGATCACGATGATATCGCCGGAGCAAATCTTCATGGCCGTTCGGATCGCGGCGCCCTTGCCTTTATTCTTATCGTGAAACACAGCCCGGACGGCGAGCTTGTTTGAGAACTCTATTGCTGAAACAGGCCTTGGGCTATCGGCAAGAAGTTCAGACTCAGTGGCGACCGGCCCGAAGCGTGTAACCAACCAATCTCGCGTGAGGCTTATCCCGTTGTCCCAGGTTCGTCTATATGTAGTGGATGCACCGGTTTGATGGGTTGGTTTGGGTCAGCGCCGAGCGCTGGCGGCGCACCGTCCTGTCGCATTCCGGTGGCGGTCTTGCGGCGGCGCGGCCTCCGCCTGATCGTTTGGACGCCCTTTCGAGGATTGTCTCGTTTGACGATGTCCCAGTAGCTCGCAGGCGCATGATGTGCGGCCAGCCCGAGCAAGGCTTCGAACGAAACGTGCCGGTGGAAGCGGCGATTGTAGCGAAAGACGAATTCATTGAGATAGGTGTCGACATGCGTGCGGCGCAGGCCATGATACGTGCCCAGGCCCCATCGCTTCATCAATGAGAAGGCTCGGTGGATCCAGGGCAAGACAACATGTCCCGACATTTTTCCGACAATGCGCGGATCGTGCCGGTAGTCGGTTAATCCAGGATAGGACGCGTGGCCGTCGGTGAGGAGCGTGGCTCCACGCTTCACGTTGGCTCTCACGAAAGCCTCGATCGACGCCGCGGAATTGTCGGCGATCATAGCGAGGCGTATTCGGCCGGAGCGCGTATCGAGATATTTGGCGTGCTTGCGTCGCGGCTTGGGCTGGTTGGTGTCGCGATCAATCACCTCGACGGCCCCGGCGACGAGGATTTTGCCGGCATTGTCGCGCTCGAAAAAGGCTTCGCCTTCGCGGAAGGGAATTTCCGCCTGATCGACTTCGACGACGCCCTCCAAGGGATCGCGATCCGGGTCGACCATCGACCGGCGCAATTTCTGCGTCAGCAGCCAAGCGGTCTTGTAAGTGACGCCGAGTTGATCCTCCAATTGCCGCGCCGACATGCCGTTGGAATGTGTCGCCATGAGATGTGCCGCCCAGAACCACGAGGTCAGCGGCAGCTTGGAACGATGCATCACCGTTCCCGCCGTGGCCGAAGTCTGTCGACCGCAATCGAGGCATTCGTATGTGTAAGCCCGGCTCTTCAGCGCCGCGGCGCGTTGCTCGCCACAGCCGGGACAGACAAAACCCTTCGACCAACGCCGCTTCAACAAAAAGGCGGCGCAGCTCGTCTCGTCGGGAAACGTCTCTTGAAACTGCGAAAGCGATCGGCCTTTGGCCATTGCGCGCCCCGTCGCGGTCGCCTCGAACAGCAACTCAACTACGCCCGCATACCACATCTAGGGCCACCTGGGACAGCGGGATAAGCCTCGCTCGCGTGCCGTCCCGTGAGCCATCATCAACTATGACCAGTTCTTTTTCAATATCGGGAAGGGCCTCCGCGACGAGTTTGACGATTTCGGCGATGGTGCCGATCTCGTTATAGACGGGCATGAGCACCGAGAGCTTCATTCGCAGATTCCGAATCGGTATGGTCAGCATGCGATATAGCGCCGACCCATGGGCTCGAACAGCCAATGGTCCGGGCCGTATTTACCGGCCGCACAGGCTCGATAGAGCTGATCGAGCGCGTCTCACTGATCAAGGATGGTCGTGACCGAAACGGGGCCTTCTTCGACCGCGCCGCGAAGACCGAAGGCCTTCGCCCGAGGCGCAAGAGGCGCTGGCGCTGATCGCCAGAAGGCATGGCGTCGAATTCGTCGGGCCGCCGATGCGCTGACCGGGGCCGGACCCCGCTTTGCAGCGGCCAGCACGCCGGCTTTGCGCAAATGATTTGCGAAAATCAGAATTCTGTGCTATGACCCATCATCGGTCGATCCGCCAGGGGGACCTCGCCCCGCGCGGCCGACGAGGCTTTGGATAAGGAGGGCGCTTCGCGCCGCGTTCGGCGCAACCCGTTGAAAAGATTGAAATCATGACCGGGTTAGTCTTGGATTTTGCTTCCTTCCGTTTGGATTTTCCTTCCCCCCTGATTTGGAAAACGCTTCCAAGCGCTTGGAAAACATTTCACCAGAAGCTGGACGCTAATCCGCGGTCCCCGCTCAGATGTGCAGCGGGTGGCCCAGCGCCGTCAGCGCGGCCTCGTGGAACGCTTCGCCCATCGTCGGGTGCGCCTGGATCGTAAGCGCGATGTCCTCCAGGCGCGCGCCCATCTCCAGAGCCAGGGAGAAGGCGGAGGAAAGCTCGGAGACACCCCGACCGACGGCGTGAACGCCGAGCACGACATGGTTGTCGGCGCGGGCGACGACCCGCACGAAGCCCTCGTCATCCTGCAGGGTCATCGCCCGCCCATTGGCGCGGAACGGAAAGAGGCCGACCCGGATCTCGCCATGCGCCGCCCTGGCGGCGTCGGGCGCGAGCCCCACGGCGACGATCTCCGGGTCGGTGAAGCAGATCGCGGGAACGACGCGATCGAAGGCGCGCTTCCCGCCGGCGATGATCTCGGCGACCATCGCTCCTTGAGCCATCGCCCGATGGGCGAGCATCGGCTCGCCGGTCACGTCGCCGATCGCCCACACGTTGCGCATCGAGGTCGCGCATCGGTCGTCGATGCGCACAAACGGGCCGCTCATCGTCAGATCGAGCTTTTCGAGTCCGAACCCGCTGGTGCGCGGGCGCCTGCCGACGGCGACCAGGACCTTGCCGGCGGCGATTGTCCGCTCCTTGCCGTCCGCCTCCGCGACCTTGAGCGCGCCGTCCGCGAATGATACCGCCCTCGCGCCGATGAGCGTCTCGACTCCGAGATCGCCGAGGCGCCGCGCGACCGGCAGCGTCAGCTCGGAATCGTAAAGCGGCAGGATCTTGGCCAGCGCCTCCACGATCGTCACCCGCGCGCCCAGCTTGGCGAAAGCAATCCCAAGCTCGAGCCCGATATAGCCGGCGCCGACGACCGCGAGCGTTGCCGGAACCTCGGTCAGCGCCAGCAATTCCGTCGAAGACAGGACGTCGCCGCCGAACTTGAGCGCCGGCAGCTCAACCGGCTCGGAGCCGGTGGCGATGATAAGGTGCTCGGCCTCGATGCGGCTCTCGCCGGTGTCGGCGCGGACGGTCGCCGACTTGCCGTCGACGATCTGAGCCGACCCCAGGAGCGTGCGCACCTTCGCTTTCTTGAGCAGCGCGCCCACGCCGCCCGTGAGCCGCGCGACGATCGAATCCTTCCAGGCGATCGTCTTGGCGAAATCGATCTTGGGCGACCCGATCGAGAGCCCGATCACGTTCAGCGCCTGCGGCTCGCGCAACCCATGCGCTGCGTCGGACGCGTGGATCAGCGCCTTCGAAGGGATACAGCCGACGTTGAGGCAGGTTCCGCCGAGCCGGTCGGCTTCGACCAGGATCGTGTCGAGGCCGAGCTGCCCGGCCCGGATCGCCGCGACATAGCCGCCCGGGCCGCCGCCGATGATGAGAACCTTGCAGCGAAGCTCGTTCATTTCGTCCTCGTGAACTGCGTCATATGCGGCCGGCCCCCGTTGGCAAGCGGATTCTTTGCCGCTTTGAGGGCGTGGTCGGCCGCGCTCGGACGTCAGGCGCGCGGGCGCGGCGGCCTCGGACCCTGACTGTCGGCGAGTTCGACGCTCATGACGTCGAGCGGCGCTCCAGCGACCGGCTTTTGGCGCTTAACGCCGCTTGAACCCCGGGCTCAGCGACAGCCGCATTGCCGCTGTTGAGGGGCGCGATCCAGCGAGGAAGCCGTCAGGCGGTCTACTTCTCGATGCAGTAGCCGAGGAACCGTTTGGAATCGATCGGGTCGAACCCCAACCGGTGCTTGAGCTTCTTGCGCAATTTGCTGATGTGGCTTTCAATGACATTTTCGTCGACGTTCTCGTCGAAAAGCCCATAGACGGCATTGAAGATCTGCGTCTTGCTGACTCGCCGGCCGCGACAGCGCAGCAGAAATTCGAGGATTCGCCGCTCCCGGCGTGGCAAGGGAAAGGTCTTTCCGTTCGCCTCCGGCTCGCGGCCGTCAAAGTAGACGCGCAGCTCACCGACCCTCACATGGCCGTTCTCGCCGAACACGCGACGGTTGATCGCCCCGACCCGGGCCACGATTTCGCGCACATGGACCGGCTTGCGCAAGACGTCGTCTGCGCCGGCGGCGAACAGGCACAATGTATCGTCGAGCGAGTGACGGTCATTGAGACAAAGAACCGGCGCGTTCGACCGCTCGCGAATCAATCTCGAGAGCGCTTCGCGCTCGTTGCAGTCGCCGATGAGAAAAGCCTCGACCGCGCTCACGTCCGTATCGCTGATCTTGCCGATCCATTCCCGAAATTCAGCGGCTTCGATCCCGGCAGACGAGACGCCTTCCCGGTCAAACCCGGTGGCGTAGCCCCCCGCCACGATGTCCCGGTCGTCGATAATGATATACATCCCCCTGCTCCACTGGACCGAATTGACATTGGAACGCGAACTTCTACGCCAACGCTCGAACTCGACCCCGGCAGAACAAGATACCCCATGACCTGAGGGACGATTGTTACCATTTATTTAGGATTAAAATTCTGTTATTAACCCAACGGGCCATTTGTCGACTTGTTGCCGAAAGCGGACCTGCCTTTGTTCTTGACAAAGCTTTATTGAGATCGAAAAGTACCCCCAACTTGGTTAACGCATCATGTATGCTCCTTATGGTTCCATGTATGGATCAAATGGTTAACGCGGTCCTAACCCGGCGCCGTGCCGGGCGGGCGCCCCACGGCCGCGGCGCTGCTGCGGTGCTGCTCGGGGTCAAGCGCCGGGACTGGCGCGCCCGCCCGCAAGGAGCGCTCACGCTTGGGCGCAAACTCGCCCTGCGCGGCGAGGTCGCCTACTGGGTCGTTTCGCCGGAAAAGAACGAGCATCGGGGCCAGCGGGGCGACCAGCGCGCGAGTCTGCGTGAGCCGGCGCGCCTGCGCTCGGCCAAACTTCTCGACGCGGCCTATCGCTTCGTCTGCGAGGGGCGGATATGCGACCGATCCCCGGACGGATTGCGCCTGGCGCTCGCGCGCGACATCGGGCTTCCGCCCCGTCTGGCGGTGCATATCGACGAGACCGGCGAAGTGCGGAACGCGAGGCTCGTCTGGCGGCGCGGCGCGACGATCGGGATCCGGCTGCATGAGGCCGCGGCCGCGGATGCGCTCAAGGCGACGGACCGGTACGCGCTTGGGCGACGCTACTACGCTGTCCCCGGCTGAGTCCGGTCAGGCGTAGCTCTTCTCCTCGACGAGAGCCGAGTGGGCGAGGGTGTTGATCGCGCGCTTCAGCGCGGCGCGGGTATCGTTTTCGACGTAGACCGATCGCGCGAGCGCGACGAAGCGCGGCCCGAAGTCTCCCTCCCGCTCGCAGGTCCGAATCGCATCCTCGATGGTCCACAGGCGGGCATTGACGGCGGCGAGGCGATCGGTGAGCAGATCGATCGACGATCCCGCGGGACCGTCCCCGCACGTCAGGCGCTCGAGCAGCGCCAGTTCGCGGCGAACATTGGCGAGTTTCTCTTCCCCGCGGATGCGTGCGGCCTTGATTCGCAGGATGGTGATCTTGTCGATCAATTCGCCCAGCGAGCAGGGCGTCGAAATCAACCGCGGCGCGGCGCGGCGCGCGGCGAGCGCGGCGACCTCGAGCGCAATGGCGTCGAACACGTCGCGCCAGGCGCCCCGCCGCGACTGACGAAAGAGGCGCATGGTCGGGTACCAGGGCGAGTCGGCGCGCCCGGTCAGCCAGCGCCATTCCGCATCGCACTTCAACGCGACCCAGACCGGCGCGGCCAGAGCGCCCGCCAGATGAGCGATCGAGGTGTCGCAGGTGACGACGAGATCGAGCGAGGTCATCGCCGCCGCCGCGTCGACGAACGCGTCGGGTCCAGCGTCGAAATCCGCGCCGAGCGTCTCGACCCGCATCGACGGCGGCAGAAGGGAAAGCTGCTCTTCGCCGACGCCCTTCTGAAGGGAAATGAGCCTGACGCCGGCAATTCCGGCGAGCGGCGCCAAGGCCAGAAGCGGCATCGACCGGGCGCGATCCGCCTCCGGATCGGGGTTGCCCTGCCATACAATGCCGATCTTGAAGCCGGCGGAGCCGATCCGCCGAGCCCACATTTCCCGCAAGGCCGGCTCGGCGGCGATATAGGGGACCGCGGCCGGAATCGTGTCGAGCCGCGTCCCGAACGCATAAGGCAGGCTGCTGATCGCGATCTGGGCATCGAATTCTTCTCCGGCCGGCGGCGAATCGACGATTCGCAGGTTTGCCTTCGAAGACAGAAGCCGGCGCAGCCTCGGCGGGCAGACAAAGGCCGCATCGGCGCCGGCGGCGGTCATCAACGGCAGATAGCGAAAGAACTGGATGGTGTCGCCGAGACCGTGGTCGTTGAGCACCAGGACGCGCTCGCCCGGCCGTCCCGGCCCGGTCCAGGTCTCGAAGCGGGCGCCGAGCGCTTCGCCAAGCGACTTTCCCTTAAGCCAGCGCGCCTCGTATCCCTCAAGTCCGCGCTCGAAGTCTCCGAGCGTGAGCTTGAGGCAGCCCTTGCCCGCCCGAGCCTCGCGGCTGCCGAGCGCTTCGGCCGCCTCGAAGGCCGTCAGCGCCTCGGAGAAGCAGCCGAGACTGCGCAGCGCCAGCGCCTGGCCGCAGCGCGCCGCGGCGGATGAAGGCGCCGCCGCGCTCGCCCGGAGATAGGCGTCGAGCGCCTCCTCGGGGCGATCGAGCTTCAGAAGCGCGTTGCCGAGGTTGATCGCCGCCTCGGGGAAATCGTCGCGCAGCGAAAGCGCGCGCATGGCCGCTTCCAGCGATTCCTCGAGCCGTCCAAGCTCGCGCAGCGCTCCGGCGCGGCTCGACCACGCGTCGGGATCGTCGGGCGCGAGCGCGGTCGCCGCTTCGAACGAGCCAAGCGCCTCGTCGAATCGGCCGGCGCTGAAATAGAGCTTGCCGGCGTTGACATGGGCGACCGTCAGCGAAGCGTCGAGTTCGAGCGCCCGCCGATAGAAGCGCAGCGCCGGCTCGGGCTTCCCGCATTCTCCGAGCATATAGCCGCCCATGCACAGCGCGGCGGCGAAATCAGGCCTCAGCCGAAGGGCCTCGTCGATGAGCTTGATCGCCTCGTCACGCCTGCGCTCGCGCCAATGAACGACAGCGGCGGCGTAGAGCGCGTCGGACTCGGGCAGTTGAGGATTCACCGGCGCCCGGCCACACGTTGGGCGTAGGTGAGAAAGCCATGTGGACATGGTGCCCAAAGCATGGCTCGCGGATTAAGGCGCGACGCTTGTGCGGGCCTTTCGCCAAGGGGAAGGCGCCGCGGTTCGGCCGTGCTTTCAGCCGCCGAGCGAAAATCTCTGCAGGCTCGACAACAGGGAGGTCGAAAACACTTGCGTCGGCGCGCCGGTGAAGGCGTTGAGCGCGTCGCTCAACGCCGAGCCGTTCGAGCTGATGACGTCCGCGAGAACGGCAGCGGCGCCCGACTGCCCTGACGTCGAGTTGCTTGAGGCGACGGTCAAATTCGTGGTCGCGCCGGAGCCCGGCCCGTAGGTCAGGTCGTACATCGCGGTGAACCGCTCGGTGAGCTCTTTGAGCTTGGCTGGATCCTGCAGATCGGAAATTGGCATCAGCTGAGACAGCGTCTGCGCCTGCTTGTTGATGTTCTCCGCGCTGGTCGCCGGCGAGAGACCGAAGATGGTCTGAGCCGCCTCCAAAAGATTGGGATCGGCGAGAATGCCGAGTTCGCTGGTGACCGTCGGCGCCACGCGCTGGAAATAGAGCGCAAGCTCAACGCCGACGTTCTGCGCCCCCTGGTCGCTCTCGAGCTGCTGTTCGACGTAGTCGCTGGCCGTCGTCTGGACCGCTTTCGACGACGAGACCGAGGACGCCGCGTCGCCGGCGAAATTGAAAGCCGTGGCGAACGCCTTCCAGGCCGAGTTGCTCAATGTGTTGGCGAGACTGTTTGGATTGGACACGCCGCCTTCGAGCACCTTCGTGATCAGCGCGGTGGCGTTGATCTGGTCGCCCAGCCCATAGGCGTCGAGGGCGTAGGACAGCAGCCGATAATTGCCGACGAAGTCCTGGATCGACGTCACCGAGCCGATATTCGCCTCATAATAGGCGGTTGCGGATTTCACCGCGGGCTCGGCAGCGGTCATCGCCTGATAGCGCGACCAGTTCTGCGACACGGCAAGATAGGCGGATGTCGTACTGGTCATGAACGAATCGCGAGGCTCGGCGCGGGGCGCCGGAGTGAAAGGCCAGAGGCATGGACGCTACCGGCGAAGTCCTGCGCATCGGTTAATCCGCCGCGGCGCCTCGAGGATCGCCGCCTCCGCGGTTCCCTCCAAGACCGGCGGCGGCGATCAGGTCGTCGCCGCGCACGTTGACGCCCAAACGTTCGGCGATATCGCCGGCGAGCGAAGCGACGGAGTCGTTGCGCATGAACTCGGCGAGAAGCTCCAGTTCGCTCTTCTCCTCTTTCCCTTGCGAGCCGGCGAGTCCGCCCTCGTCGGCGGGTCGTGGCTTGAGCTCTGTTTGCATGGTCGCGTCCGGTCGCCCTTCGGCAGGTCACCGAATACTGCCACGAACGAATGAAGGGCCTGCATGACGAATTGTTACAAAATGCAATGCGCGGTGAAGTCCGCGCCGGCCCCGTCAGACGGATTGGAGGGTCTCGACCATGCCTGCGACCCAGCGGCGGCTCGCCAGCGCCAAGGCTCGGGAACGCGCCAGGAGCAACAGCGTGACCTCAGGCAAAGGCGGAAGGCCCCTGTCGGGGCAGGGCCTCAGTCCATCCGCCGCCAGCCCTTCGATCATCGGCATGACCCCAAGACCGGCCGCGGCGGCGGCGGCGAGCACGGCGAAGTCGGAGCTCGTGCAAACGATGTCGAATCTCCGCCCGTGGGCGCGCAGCGCGCCCGTCGCCGCCTCGTGTATCGGCGACCCTTGCGGCGCGACCACGAGCGGCAGCGGCCGATCGCCGGCATGGCCGTCGGACGCCCGACCGAACCAGCGCAGCTGCCCGCGCCACTGTTCGATCCTGTGGGGTTCGCTTTCGGCTCCGCCGATGACGAACGCAACGTCAAGCGCATTCTGACGAAACGCGGCTGACAGAGCCCGCGAGCTCTCGACCGTCACCTCGAAGGCGACGCGGGTGTCGGCGTCGGCGCGCAGCCGGGCGAGCCGGGGCGCGAGAACCGAGGCGAATTCGCTCGGCATACCGATGCGCAACGCGCCGTTCCGATTGTTGCGGCCTCCGACCTCGTCCAGCATGTCGTCGTGCAGCCGAAGCAGGCGCTTTCCGTAATCGAAGCAAACCTCCCCCAGCCCGGACAACTCGAAGCGCCCGCCTTTCTTGAACAGCGGGGCTTCAACGAGCTCTTCGAGCCGTTTCACCTGCAGGCTGATCGTCGGCTGCGTCCGGCCCAGCTCCTCCGCCGCACGGGTGAAGCCTCGGGCCTCGACGACCGCGACAAAGGCCCGCAGGATGTCGATGGGAATGCCGCGCATGAGATCCGCCCGAACCGGTATGGGGTCTGTTTCCCCCTTGTACATCGATTCGCGCCGTCCATAACCAACCCACATGCCATCATTGACGCTTCAGCGTTCCGGCGCCCCGAGTTACGGTAAAGACCGCGGGATGATCCGAAATCGCCGGAGCTCGGCCTGATTTGCGCCGGCGCAAGCGACGTATCGGCTCGAAGACGGAAATACTGTCAAGATGAATCGGAACTCAAGCCATGCAATGCGAAGAGCTTAGATCCTCGATCTTGCGATGGACGAGCGGCTCTCGCCAAGATTTAATAACTGATTGCTTTACGTATCGTAAATCATTGACAATAAAGCACGTCGTGTCACGATTCGTTCCGATCTGGCGATTCGCCGGCCGGCGGCGGCGGCAATCGAAATCGGGGGCGGCTGATGCGGATGCTCATTCTGGAGGAGGCCGATCGGGAGCGGACGGCCATTGAAAGCGCCAACCGTGGGCGCGACGCCGAAATCGGGCGCGCCGACGCCGTCATGCCGGTCGAGCGGCTCTATCTGTTCGCGGGGTGGACGCTGGAGGAAACCGCGCGGAACCTTGTCAGTCCCGCGGGCCGGCGGGTCGACCTGACCTCGTCCGAGTTCGATCTCTTGCTGGCCTTTGTCCGCCAGCCGGGGCAAGCGCTCTCGCGCGACGCCCTGCTCGGGACGCTCAGAGGCCGAGAATGGACGTATTTCGATCGTTCGATCGACACGCTCGCGGCGCGACTGCGCAAGAAGCTGGCTTTCGGCGCCGACCGGCCGCCGCTCGTTCGCTCCGTGCGCGGCGTCGGCTATATTTTCTGCGCCGCGGTCGCCAGGATTTGCCGGGGAGGACAATCCGCCGCCGCCTGAGGCCGATTGGCCGGCGACGGATGCGATTGGACCGGATGCGTCGCTCATCTGCGCCGCGCGCCCCGCGTCTGGCGCCGGTCCGATTGACGCGCGGCGAATGCGGCTGCTATCCATAGCGTGGCCGACACTTAACCTCTTGTATTTGAACGAGATCAGGCATTCCGTCGCCGATGATTCGCTTCCACCGCAACGATTTGCCAGCCGATGCGTCCTTTCGCGAGGCGGCGGCGATCGACACCGAGACGCTGGGGCTTGTCGTCGGGCGGGACCGGCTCTGCGTCGTCCAGATTTCGCGCGGCGACGGGAGCGCCGACATCGTCCAGATCGACCCCGGCCAGACCCGCGCTCCCAATCTTGAACGCTTGCTCGCCGACCCGAACGTCGTCAAGCTCTTCCATTATGGCCGTTTCGACATGGGGGTCCTGCATCATGCCTTCGGCGTCATGGCCGCGCCGGTCTATTGCACCAAGATCGCCTCCAAGCTCGCCCGCACTTACACCGATCGCCACGGCCTGAAGGATCTCACGCGCGAATTGCTTGGCGTCGAGATCTCGAAGCAGCAGCAGTCGTCGGACTGGGGGGCCGGAGCGCTCAGCGAGGCCCAGCTCGCTTACGCGGCGTCCGACGTTCTGCATCTGCATGCCCTGCGCGAGAAGCTGAACGCCATGCTCGAGCGCGAGGGCCGGGCAGGGCACGCCCGCGCCGCGTTCGCCTATTTGCCCGATCGGGTGCGCCTCGACCTCGCGGGATTCGAGGCCATGGACGTTTTCTCCCACGCTTACCCCTAAGCGATCGCCGCCTTCTGCAAGGCCACGAGCCGCCCGATGCCGCTCCGCGCCAGCGCCAGCATGTGGATGAGTTCGGCCTCGCTGAACGGCGCGCCTTCCGCCGAGCCCTGCACCTCGACCAGGCCCCCCGCCCCGGTCATGACGAAATTCGCGTCGGTATGGGCGCTCGAATCCTCCGCGTAATCGAGATCGATCACCGCTTCGCCGCCGACGACGCCGCAGGAAACGGCGGCGACATGGTCCTTGAGCGGGCTGTCGCGCAGGATTGAGCGGCTCGCCATCCATTGCAGGCAATCGCGCAGCGCGACCCACGCCCCGGTGATCGCGGCCGCGCGGGTGCCCCCGTCCGCCTGCAACACGTCGCAATCGATCGTGATCTGCCGCTCGCCGAGGCGCGGCAAGTCCACCACCGACCTCAGCGACCGGCCGATCAGGCGCTGAATCTCGTGGGAGCGGCCGGAAACCTTGCCGGTGGACGATTCGCGCTTGGTTCGGGTCAGGGTCGCGCGCGGCAGCATCGCATATTCGGCCGTGACCCATCCTCGTCCCTGGCCGCGCAGCCAAGGCGGCGGCTTGTCCTCGAGCGAGGCCGCGCAGAGCACGTGCGTATCGCCGAATCGGACGATGCACGAGCCTTCCGCATATCGCGCCACCCCGCGCTCGAAGCTCACGGAGCGCATTTCATCGGCGGCGCGTTTGGACGGACGCATGAGCGAGCCTCCCTGATTTTAGGCGATTGGCTCTAGCGGCAGACGGGAGTTGAGGCAAATTCTAGCGGGCCAAAGGCGCGTTGAGCGAGCCGGGCCGGCCGCGTTGACCATAGGCGCCCGCGTCAATAGGGTCGCGGCCCCGTGATCCACGACCGAAACGCCATGCCGCCCGCCGAAGACGCCGCGCTCGACCCGACGAGGTCGTTTCAGGGGCTCATCCTGACCTTGCAGACCTTCTGGGCGCGACAGGGCTGCGTCATGCTGCAACCCTATGACATGGAGGTCGGCGCCGGTACGTTTCACCCGGCGACGACGCTGCGCTCCCTCGGCCCCAGGCCGTGGAAGGCCGCCTATGTGCAGCCCTCCCGCCGGCCGAAGGACGGACGCTACGGGGAGAACCCCAACCGCCTGCAGCACTATTACCAGTATCAGGTGATCCTGAAGCCCTCGCCTGAAAACCTTCAGGAGCTTTATCTCGATTCCCTCGCCGCGATCGGCGTCGACATGGCCCTCCACGACGTGCGCTTCGTCGAGGACGACTGGGAGAGCCCGACGCTCGGGGCGTGGGGCTTGGGGTGGGAATGCTGGTGCGACGGCATGGAGGTGTCGCAATTCACCTACTTCCAACAGGTCGCGGGATTCGAGTGCGCCCCCGTCTCCGGCGAGCTGACCTATGGCCTCGAAAGACTCGCGATGTACGTGCAGGGCGTCGAAAGCGTCTACGACATCAATTTCAACGGCCGCGACGGCGAGGCGCGCGTCACCTACGGCGACGTGTTCCAGCAGGCGGAACAGGAATATTCCCGTTTCAATTTCGAGCACGCCGACACGCAAATCCTGATCCAGCATTTCAAGGACGCGGAGACCGAATGCCGCGCGCTGCTCGAGCGTGGCGCGGCGGGCGAGCGCCATCTCATGGCGCTGCCGGCCTACGACCAGTGCATCAAAGCGAGCCACGTCTTCAACCTGCTCGACGCCCGCGGCGCGATCTCGGTCACCGAGCGCCAGAGCTACATCCTGAGAGTGCGCGAACTCGCCAAGGCCTGCGGCGCGGCCTGGCTCAAGACGGCGGGGGGCGGGGCGGGTTAGGCCCGGCTTTTGACTTTCGCTCCTGGCCGTTCCTTAACGAGCTCCGATGCCCGACC
This sequence comes from uncultured Alphaproteobacteria bacterium, assembly GCA_963765375.1. Lineage (GTDB taxonomy): Bacteria > Pseudomonadota > Alphaproteobacteria > Rhizobiales > Beijerinckiaceae > Roseiarcus. Next base: position 331,066 of record CAVXVZ010000005.1, read on the forward strand.
TCCTGCTTGAACTCTTCAGCGAAGAAATCCCCGCCCGCATGCAGCGGCAGGCGGCGGAGGACCTCAAGCGGCTGGTCACCGACGCGCTGGTCGAGCGCAACCTCACTTACGAGGGCGCGCAGAGCTTCGTCACCCCTCGGCGCTTGACTCTCCATGTCGTGGGCCTGCCGTCGGCCCAGCCCGATCTGCGCGAGGAGCGCAAGGGCCCCCGCGTCGGCGCGCCGGACCCGGCGATCCGAGGCTTTCTCAAGAGCGCGGGGCTTAGGCGAATCGAGGATGCGACGATCGTGACCGACCCGAAGAAGGGCCAATTTTATGTCGCGATGATCGAGAAGCCGGGCCGCGAGACCAAAGACGCGATCGCCGAGATCATCCCGCCGATCGTCCGCTCGTTTCCGTGGCCGAAATCGATGCGCTGGGGTGACTATCGGCCAGGAGAGAGGCTTGTCGGGGTGGCCGGGGGCGAAGTCGGAATGGACCCCGGAATTGTCAGCGCCATCCATACCGGCACGAACACATTGCGCTGGGTGCGCCCGCTACGTGGGATCGTCTGCACGCTTGCGACCCAACACGACGCGGCGGAGATCGTCCACTTCGATCTCAATGCGCATGGGATCAAGTCCAGCGATATGACCTGGGGCCATCGCTTCATGGCGCCCGCGCCGATCCAGGTCCGCCGTTTCGACGATTACGTCGACGCGCTGCAGAAGGCCAAGGTCGTGCTCGACGCCGACCGGCGCGAGGCGATCATCCTCGCCGACGCCAAGAACCTCGCCTTCGCCCAGGGGCTGGAACTCGTCGAGGACGAAGGCCTGCTCGAGGAAGTCGCGGGGCTCGTCGAATGGCCGGTCGTGCTGATGGGCGAATTCGAGCCGGCGTTCCTCGATCTGCCGCCCGAAGTGATCCGCGCCACCATCCGCGCCAACCAGAAATGCTTTGTCCTACGCGACGGCGCCGGCAAGCTCGCCAACAAATTCATCCTGGTCTCGAACCTCGTCGCCCCGGACGGCGGCGCGGCGATCGCGGCCGGCAACGCTCGCGTCGTGCGCGCGCGCCTCGCCGACGCGCGCCACTTCTGGCAGACCGACCTCGCGCCCCTGCCCGACGCCAAAGACAAGAGCGCGAAACCGCTCGACCAGCGGCTCGCCAAGCTCGAGCGGGTCGTCTTTCACGAGAAGCTCGGCACGCAGGGCGAGCGGATCGCGCGGATCGCGGCGCTGGCGCGCGAGCTGGCGCCGAGGGTCGGCGCCGATCCCGACCTCGCCGAGCGCGCGGCGAAACTCGCCAAGGCCGATCTCGCGACCGAGATGGTCGGCGAGTTCCCCGAGCTTCAGGGGCTGATGGGCCGCTATTACGCGCTCGCGCAGGGCGAGGAGGAAAGCGTCGCCGACGCCATTGCCGATCATTACCGGCCGCAAGGCCCGAACGACCGCATCCCGACGGCGCCGGTATCGATCGCGGTCGCGCTCGCTGACAAGCTCGACACGCTCGTTGGCTTCTGGGCGATCGACGAGAAGCCGACCGGCAGCAAGGACCCTTACGCACTGCGGCGCGCGGCGCTCGGCGTGATCCGGATCGTGCTGGAGAATGGGCTGCGATTGAAGCTTCTGGATGCTACTAGATCACGTCTAGCAGATCAGTATTTGGAGGCCTTCCTTCGCCCGTACCCGAGCGCGGTGTTTACAAGCTCTTTCGCCAAGAGCGCCGGTATTTCGGAGACCGTTCGGACTCGTTGGTCGGACCGAGAGGCTCAGACGGTCCCTCACGAAATGACCTACGACGACCACGCACTCTCGGATCTTGACAAAGCGAGTGCCGACCTCCTCGCCTTCTTCGCCGACCGCCTGAAGGTCTACCTGCGCGACAAGGGCGCGCGGCACGATCTCATCGACGCGGTGTTCGCGCTGCCGGGCCAGGACGACCTGCTCCTGATCGTCCGCCGGGTCGCGGCGCTCGGGCGCCTGCTCGACACCGAGGACGGCAAGAACCTGCTCGCCGGCTATCGCCGCGCCGCCAACATCCTGCGGGCCGAGGAAAAGAAAGACGGCGCCGGCGCGTTCGCTCGTCCGCACGATCCCGATGCGCTGAAGTTAGCGGCCGAAAAAGACCTCGCCGATGTTCTCGCCGCGGCGGGCGCGGCGGCGCGCGAGCGGGTGGCCCGCGAGGATTTCGAGGGCGCGATGCGGGCGCTGGCGACTTTGCGGGCGCCCGTCGACGCCTTTTTCCTCGACGTGACGGTCAACGCCGACGACCCGGCCTTGCGCCTGAATCGCCTGAGACTCCTGAACGAATTGCGCGAGGCGATGCATGGCGTCGCGGACTTCTCCAAGGTCGCGGGATAGCCCACAGCCCGCCGTCATGGCCGGGCTTGTCCCGGTCATCCACGTCTTCGCCGCCGCCGCCGCGTGACGGACCATCAGCCAGACGCGCGGCGGCTGGGTCTAATCCTCGCCTTGAACCCGGACTGGGCCACCTTTATCTCGGCCTGAACAATTGAACGTACGTCGCGCTGCGTGGATGGCCGGGACAAGCCCGGCCATGACGGCTGAAGGCGCTCACGCAGCGAGGAGATCGAGGCCTATGAAAGCGCGTGATTTTGATCAGAAATTCGACGCCGGCGCCGATGTCTCTGGCGATGTCGACTGGGGCAAGGCGCGCCACCCTAACCTTATGCTCAAGCGCGTCAATGTCGATTTCCCCTCATGGGTCGTGGAAGCCCTCGACCACGAGGCCCGGCGCCTCGGCGCAACTCGTCAGGCGCTGGTCAAGCTGTGGATCGCGGAGCGCCTCGGAAAAGCGGCCTGAATGACCCCGCGCGGGCGTCACGGCCCGGCGGCTGCCGCTGACATCCTTGCGCCGGGGCACGCCTTTGACATTCCGCCTCGAGCGACTAAATGGCGGCGGGGCGCCATCAGGCGCAAACAGGAAAGTCAGCATGGCGCTGAGGCAAGACACTCACGGCGGACCCGGGTCCGGCGGCGGCAAGGCGATCTCGGACGCCAAAGTCGAGGACGCGTTCCGCACCATCATCAAATGGATCGGCGAGGATCCCGATCGTGACGGGCTCGCCGAGACGCCCGACCGCCTGAGGCGCGCCTATCGCGAATATTTCGCCGGCTACGAGGAGGACCCGGAGGAGGTCCTGCGCAAGACGTTCTCGGAGGTCGACGGCTATGACGAGATGATCGTCTTGCGCGGCGTGACCTTCGAGAGCCATTGCGAGCACCATATCGCGCCGATCATCGGCCGGGTGTGGGTCGGCTACATTCCCGACAAGCGGGTGGTGGGCATCTCGAAGCTCGCTCGGGTGGTCGAGATCTTCTCCAAGCGGCTGCAGATCCAGGAGCGGCTCACGGCCCAGATCGCCAACACCGTCAACGACGTCTTGAAGCCCTGCGGCGTCGCCGTCGTGGTGAAGGCCGCGCATCATTGCATGATCGACCGCGGCGTCCGCAAGCGCGGCGCCGACCTCGTCACCAGCCGCATGCTCGGGGTGTTTCGCGACCAGCCGGCGACCCGGCAAGAATTCCTGTCGCTCGTCAACGCCGACACCACCGAGTGATGATCGGCCCCTATCGGATCGTGGGCTACGTCATCGCCTCGGCCGACGGCCGGATCGCGGATGCAAGCGGACACATGCCGGCGTCGCTCAAGCTCGACGCCGACGTGCGCTTCTTCGAGAACGGCCTCGACCACGTCGCCGCGGTGGTCCACGGCCGCCATTCGCACGAAGGCCATCCGAACTCGGCCGCCCGGCGAAGGCTCATCCTCACCCGCAGCGTTCCGGCGCTCGCGCCTGACCCCGTGAACCCCAAAGCCCGGCTCTGGAATCCGGCCGGCGCGTCGTTCGAGGAGGCCTTGGCGGCGCTGGGCCTGAGCTCGGGCACGGTCGCCATCATCGGCGGCCCGCTGGTCTACACCCAGTTTCTCAAGCGCGGTTACGACTGCTTCCACTTGAGCCGGGCGATGAACGTGCGCATCCCCGATGGCCTGCCGGTGTTCATTCGCGAGGCCTATGGCGGCGAGCCGGAGGCGGCGCTCGCCGCCGCCGGCCTCACGCCCAGCCATACCATGTGGCTCGACGACGAGGTGACGGTCACCGACTGGGAGCGGGCCGGATAGCCCAAGGCTCCGACGCCCTCATCAGCGACATTCTACCGAAACACTCATCCTTTTGGCCTGGTCCGCAATGTCGGGACCTTTCATCACCTGGGCCGCCTCGCCCGTTTGGTATTTGATGTTGTTGTCCTGAAGGAAATTTGCCGCGACCGAAGCCTTGATTGCGAAATTCACGTTCTCAGGGATATCGCCGACGTTCCTTAGCTCGCTAAGAAAATTCAGTTTGGACGAAACAATTCCGACAACATTACCGCTTTCGTCGAGCAGGGGCCCACCCGAGTTGCCGGGCTGGACCGGAGCCGAAATCTGGAAAAATCGACTGTCGTCGCCGAGGCCGGCCAGAGCAGTGATGTTTCCGGTCGTAAAATTTCCACTAGTTGCGAGGACATTCGCCAGTGGATAGCCAAACGCCTCGACGTTCTCGCCTAATCTAACGTCCGATCGGAGTGCGCCCACATACTGAGGCTGGGCGTCGACTTTCAAAAGCGCCAAGTCATTGGCTGGGTCCTTTGCGATCAGTTGACCAGTCGCAAAGTTTCCTTGGCCAAGTCCGACGCGTATTTCCAAGCAGTCCCTAACGACGTGCGCATTCCTGAGCACATGCCCCTCAGTCGTTATGAATATGCCGGTGCCTGATTTCGGCAAGTGAGGTTCTGCCTCCTTGGGTTCGGGGTTGGGAGACGGTTGCGGTTCGGGGTTTTGGCTTGGAGCCCTGGCGATATTCGCAACAGCGGGCATAACGCTAAACGGATCCGTAAACGGAGCGCCCGACATCGATGACCAAAGTGATCCCGAAACTAACGTCGCGATTCGTTCCACATGCAGATCCGTTGCGCTGTGGTTCCAATAAAGACTGAATCCAATCCCGCCTTGTCCTATCCGGTGGTAACGCGCGTAACCATCAGTAATTACGTCTGAAAACGAAACCGCAAAAAAATCGTCGCGATATAATTTAGAATATAGAATTTGCGATCCATTGCGCATCAAAGAACTGATCAGCAAATCAAACGAACTCCGAAGCGAAAATTGAGGAAAGTAGTCAAAGGTCAGGACAATCCCGTAGGTTGTATTAGCGAATTTCAACCCGGTTGGAGTCGATTCCGTAGAGAGGGGTATTCCAACTGGAACCCATATTAAAGTTCCCGTCGCTGGGTGCCGGACGGTGCGAAAGCCCCAGCGATCCAGAAACAACCCACCTAATTCCGCTAATTTTTGCTGTTCCTCGCGACGCAACACCCCGTACGGAGTAAAGCCATTGTCGGCTTCAAATCGACCGATCGCATTGAAAAGGCGTGTGCTGAAGTCTGCGTTGGGGACCGCCGGCCAATAGCCAGCCGCAGTGAGGAGCACCTGAAACCTCACTCGGTCCTCCAATGTTAGCTGCATGAAAGCTTTGTTAGCTTCCTCGTATCCTGCCGCCACGTCCTGAGCTTGCGATCCGCCGACTAACAGTGGGAGAGTTAGAAGAATCGCGCAGGATATTACTTTGAGCAAATTCGTTATCCGCTGAGTGTGCACCGTAACGAATTTGCGAGACATTTTCGTACGCCTGCTAATTGACCGAGTGCAAATGGCAGAGTGGAACGCCGCTTTGATCCGAACTAATCGGGCTCGGAGTTCTGTTGCTGCAATTTACCCCGAAAAATTCAGATCATTCAATTAAACTCCAAAGTCGTTGGCGATCAAGATGCTGCGGTACCAAAGTCTGAGGGATTCAAGACGAGCCGATGTCACCCAAACCGCTCCGCCCGGAACGGCGCGGGGTCGGCGAACGGCGTCTCGCCGCTCATGAGGTCCGCCAGCAGCCGCCCGGTGACCGGGCCTAGGGTCAAGCCCAGGTGGTGATGACCGAAGTCGAGCCACAGGCCGGGTTTGCCCGGAAACGGCCCGATGACCGGGCGCATGTCCGGCAGGCAGGGGCGCCGTCCCATCCACGGCGCAGCGTCCCTGCGCGGCCCAATCGGAAACAATTCCCGCGCGAAGGGCTCGACCCGATCGAGCTGGGCGGACGACGGCGGATCGTCGGGCCTTGCGAATTCCGCGCCCGTCGTCAGCCTCAACCCCCGCGCCATCGGGGTGACGAGATAGCCCCGCTCGAGATCGAGCACCGGGCGGGTGAGGCCCGCGTCGCCCTTCGCCTCGTAATGCATGTGATAGCCGCGCTTGACGAAGAACGGCAGACGAAGGCCGAACGAGCGGACGAGCTCGTTGGACCACGGCCCGAGCGCGATCACCACGTCGGGCGCGGCGAGCCGGCCGGACGCGGTCTTGACCATCCACCCGCCGCTCGCGGGCTCGAGCGTGCGCGCGTCGCCCGTCTCCATCCGCCCGCCGCGTTTCACGAACAGCGCGGCGTAGCTCTGCGCCAGCGCCTCGGGATCGGGGGTCGAAAGCGGATCGGCATAATGCGCGCCGCCGATCGCCCTTTCGCTCAAATACGGCTCGAGCGCGATCAGGGCGGCCCGGTCGAGAAACGTCGGCTTGATGCCGTAAGGCCTGAGCTCCTCGGCCTCCTTGTTCGCAAGATCCTGCCCGCGGGCGCTGCGAAACGCCTTGATCCAGCCGCCGCGGCGCAGCAGGGCCTCGGCCCCCGCCTCGCGCGCGAACTCGAGGTGCTCGGCGCTGGCGCGGGCGAGAAGCGGGGCCATGGCGCGGGCGGTCGCGTTCTTTCCCGCCGCCGTCGAAGCCGCGTAATAGCGCCAGATCGAAGGCGCGATATGAGGCAGCGCGCGATAGCGGATATGGGCGCGCGGATCGAGATTGAGCGCCCCGCGCGCGATCTCTTTTGGCGCGCGCGGAAACACGTAGGGCATCACCGCCTCGGTCTGGACGATCCCGGCGTTGCCGAAGCTCGTCTCGCCCGCCGCCATGCCATGGCGGTCGATGAGCGCCACCCGCCGGCTGCGCGCCTGGAGCGCGAGCGCGGCCGACACGCCGACAAATCCGGCGCCGACCACGATCGCGTCAACGGTCTCAGCGGGCATGAAGCGGGTCTCACCTTATTGGGGCTGGGCTCGATCAGGCGTCTCGATTCTCGACCGCCGTTCCTATAGACCCCGGCCGGAAGGAACAAACAGAAAGCGCCTGAGCCCGATGATCCCGCGCTACTCCCGTCCCGAGATGACCGCGATCTGGTCGGCCGAGACGCGCTTTCGCATCTGGTTCGAGATCGAGGCCCTGGCCGCCGAGGCGATGGCCGGCATCGGCCTCATCCCGAAAAAGGCCGCCAAGTCGATCCGCGAGAAGGGCGACAAGGCCCAATTCGATGTCGCCCGCATCGACGAGATCGAAAAGACGACCAGGCACGACGTCATCGCCTTCCTCACCCATCTCGCCGAATTCATCGGGCCGGACGCGCGCTTCGTCCATTTGGGGCTCACCAGTTCCGACGTGCTCGACACCTGCCTAGCGGTGCAGTTCAGGCGCGCGAGCGACATCCTGATCGCCGACGTCGACGCGCTGCTCACGGCGCTCAGGCGCCGCGCCTTCGAGCATAAGCTCACCCCGACCATCGGCCGCTCGCATGGCGTTCACGCCGAGCCGACCACCTTCGGCCTCAAGCTCGCTTACGCTTATGCCGAGTTTCAGCGCGCTCGCGCCCGGCTCATCGCGGCGCGCGAGGAGATTTCGACCGCCGCGATCTCCGGCGCCGTCGGCACGTTCGCCAACATCGATCCGAGGGTCGAGGCTCATGTCGCGGCGAAGCTCGGCTTGAGGCCTGAGCCGATCTCGACCCAGGTGATCCCGCGCGACCGCCACGCGGCCTTCTTCGCCACGCTCGCCGTCGTCGCTTCGTCGGTCGAGCGGCTGGCGACCGAGATCCGCCATTTGAGCCGCACCGAAGTGATGGAAGCCGAGGAGTTCTTCTCCGAGGGCCAGAAGGGCTCCTCCGCCATGCCCCACAAGCGCAACCCCGTCCTGGCCGAGAACCTGACCGGCCTCGCCCGGATGGTGCGCTCGGCGGTCATCCCGGCGCTTGAGGACGTGGCGCTGTGGCACGAGCGCGACATCTCCCATTCCTCGGTCGAGCGGATGATCGCCCCCGACGCGACGATCACGCTCGATTTCGCCCTCGCGCGGCTCACGGGGCTGATCGACAAGCTCATCGTCTATCCCGAAAACATGCTGAGGAACCTTGACCGCCTCGGCGGCCTCATCCATTCGCAGCGGGTGCTGCTGGCGCTGACGCAAGCGGGCGTCTCGCGCGAGGACGCCTATGCCTTCGTCCAGCGCAACGCGATGCGCGCCTGGCGCGGCGAGGGCGAGTTCCACGCGCTGCTCAAGGCGGACAAGGACGTCGCCAGGGCGCTGGGTGCAAAGGAACTCGAGGCTCTATTCGACCTCGGCTACCACCTGAAGCAAGTCGACGCGATCTTCGCCCGGGTGTTCGGGGAATAAGGCGAAACGCGTTGTCCCCGTCGCAGCGTGTCGCACCCGGCAGACCTCAGGTCTGACCGGGACTCCGGCAGTGAATCGCGCCGGCGAAGTCGATCCTGGAACTTGGGTCGCCAGCTGCAGACGAGGAACGCAACGACACCGGGGGCCCGGGCGGGCGAAGCTGCAATGCACGCGTTTGGTTGCGCGATCCAAGTTAATGAAATTATGGATGAATGCATGCCCAAGCCAATACCCGCTAGCCAATACTCAGTCCTCTACTTACAACCAATTGTTGAAAAAAAAGACGGTTTTTTCGCCTAAATCGCTATTTACGCTGGGACACGGAACTTGTACTATCCTCCAGCGGAGGGCGCGTCCGCATTTTGGGGTGCGGCTTGCAGGCGGGAAGGCGTCGTCAGACATCCTAACTCCGAAACAGGCCGATTTTAGTGGGGAGAGCGGGCATGCGTTTCATATCTCGGATTATCTGCTGGCGAGCGCTTTCGATTGCTTTGCTGGGTCTGTTTGTCGTTGGCGCTTCATCCCAGTCAAGCGCTCAGCCGTTCAACGAGCCACCACCGGCCGGCGCGATTTTGGATCTGAACGGCCAGCCGATTACCAACGACCAGCAGTCGTACTCCGTTGAATTCGTGGCCTCCGTGGCCGACACGGCGATCACTTTCGCGTTCCGGCAGGACCCTGCCTACTTAAGCTTTTCCAATGCGTCGCTGGTTGATCTGACGAACCCGAGCGGGAATCTGCTGCTTAATGGCGACTTCGCTCTGGGCACGCTTGGCACCTCCGATGTGACCGACTGGACCTATGCCAATGTGTACGGCGCGGCGGCAAGTGGTGTGCTTGAGGCTGGATGCGGGGTCGGCGGCAGCAATTGCTGGTACGACGGAGCGGTCCAAGCCTACGACGCCATAAGTCAGACTGTCGCGACGAACATCGGTGATACTTACGAGATCAGCTTCAACCTGAACGGCGGCGGCAGTCAGGACGGAGTTTATTCGCGGCTCAGCACCAATGGAGACACGACAGACCCCGGAGGGAACGGCATCGATGTTCTCGCTTACGCGCAGGCCGGACTTCCTCCTCCCGGGACTGTCCCCGAGCCTTCGACCTGGGCGATGATGCTCGTCGGCTTCGCCGGCCTCTGCTTCGTCGGCTATCGCCGCGCGAGACCCGCCGTCTAGGCGGCCTGACCGAAGACGCAGGACGACCTCAGGCCGCGCTCGAGCCGAGCGCGGCCTAGCCCTTCCCATATGTCATTCCCGGCGGACCCAAGTTCTGACTGCCGATCCAGCAATCCATACCGGTCGTGATGCGGCGCGCGCGGCTCACGGGCCTCATCGACAAGCTCATCGCCTATCCCGAAAACATGCTGAGGAGCCTCGGCGGTCTCATCCATTCGCAGCGGGTGCTGCTGGCGCTGACGCAAGCGGGCGTCTCGCGCGAGGACGCCTATGCCTTCGTCCAGCGCAACGCGATGCGCGCCTGGCGCGGCGAGGGCGAGTTCCACGCGCTGCTCAAGGCCGACAAGGACGTCGCCAGGGCGCTGGGTGCAAAGGAACTCGAGGCTCTATTCGACCTCGGCCATCACCTGAAGCAAGTCGACGCGATCTTCGCCCGGGTGTTGGCGAATAGGCGCGGAGAGCCTTTCCTTTCGTAAAATAGGATTTTACTGTGGGGCCTTGGGGCGAGGCGACAGGTCTGACCGCGAATTGAGCAATGCACAGCGACGGCGCTCGGCCGCCGCGCGACGAAAAGAAATGATGGGCGCCCACACCGCCGCCGCATCAGCTTCGTCTTTCGCCATCGCCAATACACGCACCGAGTTGTGCTGTCGAAAACTATGAAATACTTGACGAAAGCCAGCTGCGTCAGGGTCATCGAGCTCAACCAGCAACCTCACGCAAGTATGTTGTCAGGAATACCTTTTTTCTATTTACATTGGCGGTTGCGTACTGTACATTGCGAATCGGCGATTGGGTCGTCGGCGCCAAGCGGTCCCGGATAGGCGAGCATCCGGGTCCGCAGCATTGGTTTCCATCGATGCAACTGCGAATTCCGGGGGGATGCAACTGCGAATTCCGGGGGAATGCGCATGCTCGATGACGACTGGCGAGCGCGACAGGCTCGTCGGCCTCATCTACGACGGCGTCACGAATGACGCCGCCTGGAGCCTTGCGCTGGCTCAAGTTGGCCGCTTCATTGGCGCCGTCGGCGTCGGCGTCGGCGTGCGGGACAAGAAGACGCTTGAGTTCCGCAGTTTCGGCGCGGTCGGCATCAGCCCTCACCTCAACCAGGCCTACCAACGCCTGGCTTCGGATAAGCGGACGTACTCGAGGTCACGGAAACAATCACCAATACCTCCGGCGGCACGCTCACCGGCGTGGTGTTCCAGCGCGATATTGACTGGGACGTAACGCCGACCGAGTTCGCCGAGAATTCGTTCGGGGGCGCGATCACCGGCAACGTCAACGATTCGAGCTTCTATGGGTTCGAGAATCCGGACCCCTCGGTTCCCTACGGGAGTTCGTGCGCCGCCGGATGCAACAATACCGGCGATCTCGGCGGCGGCATCAATGTGTCGCTCGGCACTCTCGCCGCTGGCGCTTCGGACACGATCACTTTTCTCTACGGCATCAGCGAAGCCGGCGAGAGCGTCAATGGCTTGATCGGCGAAGTGAATGCCGACGGCGCCTATTACTGGGTCGCGACCCAGAGTTCAGAAAGCGGCGCGTATCCTGATTTGGGCGCGAACTCGGCCATTATCGCTGTTTCGACGTCAGTGATTCCGGAGCCTTCGACCTGGGCGATGATGCTCGTCGGCTTCGCCGGCCTCTGCTTCGTCGGCTATCGCCGCGCCAGACCCGCCGTGTGGGCGGCCTGAGCGAATGGCTCAAGCGATCGGCAAAAAAGGCCGCCTCCGGGCGGCCTTTTCTTTGCGCCAAAGCTGCAGGCCGAGTTGGGGGGAAGGCGGCCGAAAAAGAAAAGTCGACAATTGTTTGCGGTAATCAGAACGCCGAGCTATCCTGCCCCTTGTCAGAGCCGGACATGGAGGCGGTCGGAGCGCGCCCGGTCGAAACAGGGGATTCGGTCCCCAATTGCTCATAGCCTATTGAAAAGTAAGGAAAAGGCCATTTTGATTTGCCCGGCTTTGATTTCGTTGCGGCCCGATTTTGATTTTGTTGCGGTGGCCTTGGATTTTGTTGCGTTCGGCTTGGAATTCGTTGCGCCGGGCCTCGCCGGCTAGCCCTTCCGCTTGAGCGCGATCCCAGCCCCCGCGGCGGGCGGGTGCGGCAGGCCGCTCTGGGCCTTGGCGAGGGCGTCGAGCGCCGCCTTGGTCTCGTGCCCCCACGGGACGGCGCGCGATCCCGCCTCATCGAGCGCGACCGAGATCAGAAGCTGTTCGGAGGCGGCGAGGCGCTCGCCGCCGGGCGCGGTCATGTCGAGCCAGACGCGCATCCGCTTGTCGTCGTGCTCCAGGATATGGCAGGCGACCGCGATCGCGTCGCCCTCCTTCGCCTCCTTGAAATAATGCAGCATCATCTGGAGCGTGAACAGCGACTGGCCGGTGCGCTTGCGCGCCGCCGCGTCGAGGCCTACGCGATCCATGAGCGCGTCGACCGAGCGGCTGAACACGATCGCATAAGCCGCATCGTTCATGTGGCCGTTATAATCGACCCACTCGCTGACCACGGTCGCTTCGAGCACCGGGAGCGCTAAGCCGCGCCGCATGGCGTTCCCCCGAAATGAGCTTCACAGCCGGCCCGGACGGCCTTCCGCCTCGGGCCAGTATTTCTGCACCAGAGCGAGGAGTTCGACAAGGAAATCGTCGCGCCGCGCCTCGAGTTCGCGGATCGAACGGCCGGCGGCCTGATCGGCGCAGCCGTCGGCGACCTTGTCGATCAGTTCGTCGGTGAGCTCAGGCGCGACAAGCTTCGTCCACGGCAGTTTCAGCGCCGGGCCGAACTGGTGGAGCATATGACGCATGCCCCCCTCTCCGCCAGCGAGATGGAAGGTGAGGAAGGTGCCCATCAGCGACCAGCGCAGCCCGCAGCCGTAGACGACCGCGGCGTCGACCTCCTCGGTGGTGGCGACGTCGTCGTCGACCAGCCACAAAGCCTCGCGCCACAGGGCCTCCATCAGCCGGTCGGCGATGAAGCCGACGATCTCCTTGCGCACCGTGAGCGGCCGCATGCCGAGCGAGCGGTAGAATGCGGCGGCGTTGTCGATCGTTCCCGGCGAGGTTCTCTCGCCGCCGACCAGCTCGACCAGCGGCAGCAGGTAGACGGGGTTGAACGGATGGCCGACCAGCATCCGCTCAGGCCGCGCCATCTTCGCCGCCAGCAGCGTCGGCAACAGGCCGGAGGTCGAGGAGGCGACGATTGCGTCAGGATTGGCGGCGTCGATGCGGGCGAGGAGGTCCTGCTTCAGCGCTTCGCGCTCCGGCGCGTTTTCCTGGACGAAATCGGCGCCCGCCACGCAATCCTCGAGCCGCGCGTGAAAGGTGAGCCTCGAAGGGTTGGCGTCCTGGGCGATCCCCCGACGGGCCATCGCCGGCCACGCCGCATCGATCGCCGCGAACGCCTTGCTGCGGGCGTCGGGCGCCGGGTCCCAGGCGGCGACGTCGAGTCCCGCGCCCAGGAACCGCGCCGCCCAGCCCGATCCGATGACTCCCGCGCCGACAACGGCGACCCGTTCGATTTTGGCGACCATGACCTGCCTAGCTTTGTTGCGCCGCCCGATTCAGCTCAATGCGGCCTAATGCGTTGCCTGGTCGTCCGCCGGCCGACCCCGGCCCGCGGCCATCGAGACAACCGCCGCGAGAATGATCGCGCCGCCGATCAGCGTCGCCGCGGCGGGCGTTTCGCCGAACGCCAGCCATACCCAGATCGGGCCAAAAATCGTCTCGGTCTGCGCCAGCACAGTCTGCGCTGCGGCCGGCACGTGCGGCGCGCCGCGCAGGAAAAGCGCAAATCCCAGTCCCATCACCAGAAAGCCCGCCGCGAACGCCGCCAGGACGCCGGACGGCGACGGGAGCAGGGTGACTCCCTTCGCAAGGCAGACGCCGGTCGACAGAGCGCAGGCGATCAGGCCATAGGCGAAGACCGCCGGCGAATAGTCGCGAGGGGGTCCGTGCCGCATCGCGACGCTGGCGCCGGCGAATCCGAGCGCGGTGAGAACGGCGCTGATGTTGCCCGCGAGATGGCCGGCTTCGAACGCCCCGCCGACGATGACGGCGAGGCCGGCGAGGCCGAGCGCAATCGATGCCGCCTGACGCAGGCTCAACCGCTCGCCGAGAAAGACATAGCCGAGGAGGGCCGCGAGCAGCGGCGCGCAGGAGGAAAGAAAGAGCGCGTTCGCGACGGTTGTCGTCTTCATCGCGATGATGAACGCAATCGACGCCAGGCAAAGCGCCAGCGCCACAATCGCCCCGACCAGCCCCGTCGATGCAAAGCGCCTCAAAAGCGGACCGCCCCGTTGGGCTTGCAAAATGATCGCGAATGCGCAGGCGACGCCAACGTTGCGCCACACCAGGAACTGCCAGGAATCGAGATCCGGCGCGAGCCGCAGGAAGATCCCGGTAAAGCTCCAAGAAAGTCCTGCGGCGAGAACATATAGCGCGCCAACCAGGAATCCGCGCCCCGGCGCTGCTTGGGCCTTAGCCACGGTCATATCGGATTCGTCAGGGTTGGCCCGGCTCGCAGTCCTTCGCCTGAAACCTGCCCCCGCATCGTTCACATCTGCTTCTTGAGGCCGAGCCTGACGCGCGCTTCGGCGGGAGTGGCCACGGATGCGCCCATTCGCTCGACGATCTCCCGCGCCCGCTTGACGAGCGCCCCGTTGCTGGCCGGCGCGCCGCGGTCGAGCCAGATATTGTCCTCGAGCCCGACTCGCACATGGCCGCCGAGCAGGACAGCCTGGGCGACGAACGGCATCTGCATCCGGCCGATCGCGAAGCCGGCCCAATTGGCGCCCTCCGGCAGATGGCCGCGCATCGCCAGCATCGCTTCGGGCGTCGCCTCCGCGCCCCAGGGAATGCCGAGGCAGAGCTGGAAGAGCGGCGGCGGGTCTATCAGGCCTTCGGCGATGAGCTGCTTGGCGAGCCAGACATGGCCGAGTTCGAAGCACTCGATCTCCGGCTTGACCCCCGCCGCCTGGATGCGCCGCGCCATCTCGCGCAACAGGTCGGCGGGGGCGAGAAACGCCGCGTTGCCGAAGTTGAGCGAGCCGCAATCGAGGGTGCAGATCTCGGGGATTAGCTCCTCGACATGGGCGACGCGCTCGGCCGCGCCCGCCATGTCGGTGCCCGGCCCGCCCGAGGCCGGATGAGCGGGATCGAAGAAAAAATCGCCGCCCATGCCGGCGGTGAGATTGATGACGACGTCGGCGTCCGATGCACGGATGAGATCGACCGTCTCGCGATAGAGCTTGGGATCGCGCGACGCCTTGCCGGTTCCGGGATCGCGCACATGCAGATGGACGATCACCGCGCCGGCCGCGTGCGCTTCGAGCGCCGAATCGGCGATCTGGCGCGGCGTGACCGGGATCGCCGGATGCTTGCCGACCGTGTCGCCGGCGCCGGTCACGGCGCAGGAGATGATGACATTGGCGTTCAATCTTCCCCCTTGCCGATCTCGGCGATTTTGCGCCCCGGCCGCCGGCCGCGCAAGGCTCGGCGGCTCATCGGCGCCATGTTGAATTGCGGTCCGCCGATCTTGAAAAAAGCTGGGTTGAGGAGCGCGTTCGCGCGCCCGAGTGTCGTTCGGTCCTTTCTCGCCTGGCGCAAACATGCAAAGGGCTGAGCCAATGTCCCTGCTGGCGATCAAGCTCATCGTCACCCCACTGGCGGTGCTCCTGGCCTCGCTCGCCGCCAGGCGGTGGGGCGATGCGGTCGCCGGTTGGCTGGTCGGCCTGCCCCTGACCTCGGCCCCGGTGTCGGTGTTCCTGGCCATCGAGCAAGGCCCGTCATTTGCGGCCCAGGCGGCCGGCGGATCGATAGCGGGCGTCGTGTCGCAAGCCGCCTTCTGTCTCGGTTACGCGGCGCTTGCGCGACGGGGGGTTACGGTTGCGCTCGCCGTCGGGACGCTTGCCTACGCGGCCTCGGCGACCCTCCTGGTCGCGGCGGACCTGCCGAGCGCCGCGCTGTTCGCAGCCGCGATTGCAGTCCTGAGCCTTGCGCTTTGGCTCCTGCCGCGGCGGCGGTTGACCATCTCCGCCAGCGTCGTCGCTTGGTGGGACCTGCCGTTGCGGATGGCGGTGACAACGGCGCTGGTCGTCGGGCTCACCTCCGCGGCGGCCACGCTCGGCCCAGGCGCGAGCGGCGCGGCAGCTTCATTCCCGCTCATTGGCGCTTCGATCGCCGCCTTCGCCCATCTGAGCCAGGGCCCGGTCGCGGGCGTCGCGGTTCTGCGCGGAATGGCTAGCGCGCTCTACGCCTTCGCCGCTTTCTTTGTCATCGCTGGCGCGGCGTTGCCGCGAACCTCGCTCTTGCCCGCCTTTGCGCTGGCGACGACCGGCGGCCTGATCGCCCAGGGCGCGACTCTCCGCCTGTTGCGGCGCCCGCCAAAAATGGAAGACGCGGCCGAGGGGGGATCGGCCGCGTCTTCGCTTCACCGAGGCTGATAACGCGCCCCGGGACTACTCGGCGCCGTTGTCGTCGAGTTCGCCCATATGATGGCGAATCATGTCCATGACGAACCGCGCCCGCTCCGGCATCAGCATGCGTCCAAGCATGCCGAACTTGTGCTTCTGAGAATCATCGAGGCTCGCGTAAAGCGGCTTGGCGGCGTCGGCGACCTTCTTGACGTCGGCCGCTCCCTGCGCAAGACGGTTGGCCATCGCCTCGAGATGGTCGATCGGCGACATGTGCTCGCCCTGCGCATGCGTCTCCATCATCTGCTGCATCGCGTCCATGCGCGTCTTCGCAGCGTCCTTGACCGTGGATTCAAACGGGCCCCATAGTTTTTCCTGGTCAGGGGTCAGTTCAAGACCGGCCTTCATACCGGCGAGCTTGGCGTCGAGCATCGTTTCGCGATCGGCAGCCCAGTTCCGCATGCGCTCGGCGTGCGTAGGCTGCTGATCGCCCTCCGCCGCCGCGGTCAGCGCAAAGGCGGAAGCTGAAACCGCAAGCGCGGCCACGACCCCGAGGACTGTGCGTTTCATGACATTCCCCTGTCCTGATTCGACGGCCGTGAGGGTGATCGCTCGCAAGATGAAATGCAAATTAACTCGGCGTAATGAAGCCGGAGAGCGAAGACGCAAGACATTGCGGTAAACACACGGTAAACGGCCAAAGGCGCGACGCCCGTCGCCCGCGGGAGCGGACATGAATCACTCTGTGCTGGGAAAGCTCGCGGGCGCGCTCGCGGCGAATGGTGAGGCGCTGTGCGCCTGGGTCACCGTGAACGAGCCGGCCGTCGCCGAGTGGCTGGCGCGCGAAGCCTTCGACGCGGTGGCGCTCGACATGCAGCACGGGGCGATCGACTTCGACGGCGCCATGCGCGCGATCCTGGGCGTCGCCCTGGCCGGCAAGCCGACCATCGCCCGTGTGCCGGTTGGCGGATTTGCCCTCGCCAGCCAGCTTCTCGACGCCGGGGCCAGCGGCATCCTGGCGCCGATGATCAACAGTGGCGATGACGCGCGGCGGCTGGTCGAATTCGTCAAATTTCCGCCGCTCGGGCAACGCTCCTGGGGGCCGCGGACCGCGCTGCCGTGGAGCGGCCTCGACGCGGCCGCCTATCTCCAGACGGCCAACGCGACGACCCAGGCGATCGCGATGATCGAGACCCGCGCGGCGCTCGATGCGCTCGACGATATTCTCGCCGTCGAAGGCGTCGACGGAGTGTTCGTTGGCCCCTCCGACCTTTCGATCGCCTTGAGCGGCGGCGTGAGCGTCGAGCCGCGCGGCGCGGCGCTGATGAGCGAAGCGCGGCGGGTCGCGAGCCGCGCCAAGGCGCACGGAAAATACGCGGCGATGTTCTGTTTCGACGGCGCTGACGCGCGCGCGATGCTGGCGCTCGGCTACCGGCTGTGCACGATCGCCAGCGACCATGCGCTCATGCGAGCGGCGGCCCAGGCCGAGCTCGCCGCCGCGCGGGCGGGACGCGCCTGAAAGTCGCCGCCGGCGCTGGAAAAAGCGTAATTCGCCGCCCATATGTAGCGTGGGCGGAGAGGTCGCGGAGCCGTCGCAGCGTGCATCGGCCCGCCCGACAGGCTAAGGTCGGTAAAAGCGCGAATCGAGGCTCCCCCGCCGCTTAAACCCAACCACTTATAAGGCTTTGATTTTGGAAGAGGAAGGCAAGGACCTGGCCGACGAGGCCGAGGCCGCAAGCGAAAGCTACGGCGCCGATTCGATCAAGGTGCTGCGCGGCTTGGACGCCGTCCGCAAACGGCCGGGCATGTACATCGGCGACACCGACGACGGCTCGGGCCTGCACCATATGATCTACGAGGTGGTCGACAACGCCATCGATGAGACGCTGGCGGGCCACGCAAAGCTCGTCGCCGTTACCCTCAACGCCGACGGCTCGGTTACGGTCAGCGACGACGGGCGCGGCATCCCGACCGGCATCCACGACGAGGAAGGCGTCTCGGCCGCCGAGGTCATCATGACCCAATTGCACGCCGGCGGGAAATTCGACCAGAATTCCTACAAGGTGTCAGGCGGCCTGCATGGCGTCGGCGTCTCGGTCGTCAACGCCCTGTCGACGCGGCTTCTTCTGCGCATTTGGCGGGACGGGCTCGAGCATTTCGTCGAATTCGCTCATGGCGACGTCGTCGCGCCGCTCAAGGTCGTGGGCCCCGCGCCGTCAGTCGACGGCCGGCCGAAGCGCGGCACCGAGGTCACCTTCACCCCCTCGCCCGAGACCTTCACCATGGTCGAGTTCGACTATGCGACAATCGAGCATCGCCTGCGGGAACTCGCTTTCCTCAATTCGGGCGTGCGCATCGTACTGACCGATTTGCGCCACGCCGAGCCCAAGCGCGAGGAGCTATGCTATGAGGGCGGCCTCGTGGCGTTCGTGCGCTATCTCGATCGCGCCAAAACCGCGCTGATCGACAATCCGATTCTCATCAAAGGTGAGCGCGACGGCATCGGCGTCGAGGTCGCGCTGTGGTGGAACGACAGCTACCACGAGAACGTGCTGCCATTCACGAATAACATCCCTCAGCGCGACGGCGGCACCCATCTCATTGGCTTGCGCAGCGCGCTCACCCGCCAGGTGGTTGGCTACGCCGAAAGCTCAGGGCTTTTGAAGAAGGAAAGGGTCGACCTTTCGGGCGACGACACCCGCGAGGGCCTGACCTGCGTGCTCAGCATCAAGTGTCCGGATCCGAAATTCTCCTCGCAGACCAAGGACAAGCTCGTTTCCTCCGAGGTGAGGCCGGTCGTTGAGGGCCTGGTCAACGATCTCATGTCGCAATGGTTCGAGGAGCACCCGCAGGAGGCGCGGGTGATCGTCGGCAAGGTGGTCGAGGCGGCCATGGCGCGCGAAGCGGCGCGCAAGGCGCGGGAGCTCACCCGCCGCAAGGGCGCGCTCGACATCGCAAACCTGCCCGGCAAGCTCGCCGACTGCCAGGAGCGCGATCCGGCCAAGTCCGAGATTTTCATCGTCGAGGGCGATTCGGCCGGCGGCACCGCCAAGCAGGGCCGCAATCGCGAGTTCCAGGCCGTGCTGCCGCTCCGCGGCAAGATTCTCAACGTCGAGCGCGCCCGGTTGGACAAGATGCTCGGCAGCGAGCAGATCGGCACGCTCATCACCGCCCTCGGCGCGGGCGTCGGGCGCGACGACGTCAATCTGGAGAAGTTGCGCTACCACAAGATCATCATCATGACCGACGCCGACGTCGACGGCTCGCATATCCGCACGCTGCTGCTCACTTTCTTCTTTCGCCAGATGAAGCCGATTATCGAGGCCGGGCATCTCTTCATCGCTCAGCCGCCGCTGTTCAAGGTCAAGCGCGGACAATCGGAACAGTATCTCAAGGACGAGCGCGCGCTCGAGGATTATCTGGTCGGGGCGGGCCTCGACGGCGCGGCGCTGACGCTCGCCCGAGGCGAAGTGCGGGCCGGCGCAGACCTCCGGGCGCTGGTCGAGGAGGCCCGCGCGTTGCGCCGACAGCTTGACGGCTTGCATTCGCGCTACAACCGAAGCGTCGTCGAGCAGGCGGCCCTCGCCGGGGCGTTGAAGCCCCTCGCCGACCCTATCGATCCGGAGGCGGAGCCGCGCGCCGCCGCGATCGCCGCCCGCATGAACGCCATCGCCGAGGAGACCGAGCGCGGCTGGATTTGCCGGCTCGAGGCGGGCGGTTACGTGCTCACGCGCGAGGTGCGGGGCGTGCGACAGGCGGCGATTCTCGACGCGGGTTTGCTGGCTTCCGCCGACGCGCGGCGCCTGGACGAGCACGCGGGACCCTTGCGGGAAGCGTTCGCTGAATCGGCGAGCTTCGCCCGCCGCGGCGAGACGACGACCGTCTCCGGCCCTTCGGAGCTTCTGGAGGCCGTCAACGCCGCCGGTCGCAAGGGCGTGACCTTCCAGCGTTACAAGGGCCTGGGCGAAATGAATAAGGACCAGCTCTGGGAGACGACGCTCGACCGCGATGCGCGCACTTTGCTCCAGGTGAAGATCAAGGAACTCGACGAGGCCCAAGCGATTTTCGTCAAACTCATGGGCGACGATGTCGAGCCGCGGCGCGAGTTCATCCAGGACAATGCGCTGAGTGTGGCGAATTTGGACGTGTGAGCGGGCGCGGGCGTGAACGATCAGTGGACGGAAACCTAAGAATATAGCGGCCCGGATATGATCGGCGGCTCGGGAAGCAAAGCGGCCAGGGGGGAGCTTGCATCCGTCTTTTGCTAGGGCCTGTCTTCAGTTGAGGCGAGAACGGATTGGAATCGGACGCAGAACGTTTTGTGTTTCGGATGCGCGGGGGATTCCCAAATCAGCAAATGTCTAACTCGTGAGTGGTCGGCCCGAGGAGGGGCTGACCGATGCGACGATATGCACTGCGCGACGACCAGTGGGATCGGATCCAAGATATTCTGCCGGGCCGTGAAGGCCATGTGGGCGGCACGGCGGCGAACAATCGCCTGTTCGTCGAAGCCGTTCTCTTCAGGTTTCGCGCCGGCATTCCTTGGCGCGATCTGCCCGAGCGCTTTGGCGACTGGAAGATCGTCTATCAGCGCTTCAACCGATGGGCCAAGAGCGGCGTTTTCGAGCGGGTTTTCAGGCTCTTGGCCAGCGATCACGACAACGAGTACATGATGATTGACGCCACCATCGTGCGCGCTCACCAGCATAGCGCCGGCGCCCAAAAAAAGACGGTGCGCAAGCCATCGGCCGATCCCGCGGCGGATTGACCACCAAAATTCACGCGCTCGTCGATGCCCTCGGCAATCCTGTCGAGGTGATGCTCAGCCCGGGCCAAGATCACGATCTGACTTGCGCCGAGCCTCTCATCGAAGCCGTCGATCCCGGCGCTTTGATCGCCGACAAGGCGTTCGACGCCGACGCCTTCATCGCCGCCCTCAATGATCGAGCGATCGCCCCCGTCATCCCATCAAAATCCAACCGAAAAACCCCGCGCCCGTGCGACTTCGCCCTCTACTGCGAACGCAATCTCATTGAGCGTTTCTTCAATAAGCTCAAGCATTTCCGGGCTATCGCCACGCGTTACGACAAGCTCGCAAAGATCTTCCTCGCCGGCGTTCACCTCGCCTGCGCTGCCATCCTCCTCAACTGAAGACAGGCCCTAGCGCCCTCCTCTTGAAAAGCCGGGGACAACCCCCGGGCCTCCTTGCCAAAGCCAAACGTAAGGCCAATCTGGCTTCCCATGAAATTCCCGCCCGAATTTCTCAACGAGATCCGCGCCCGGCTGCCGGTCTCCGAGGTGGTGGCCAAGCGAGTCAAATTGCGCAAGCAGGGGCGGGAATGGGCGGCCCTCTCGCCGTTCAGCTCGGAGAAAACGCCATCGTTCTTCGTCAACGACCAGAAGGGCTTCTTTCATGACTTCTCGTCGGGAAAGCATGGCGACATCTTCGCCTTCGTGATGGAGACCGAGGGCTTGGGCTTTCCGGAGGCGGTCGAGCGATTGGCCGCAATGGCGGGCGTTCCGATGCCGCGCCAGAGCGACGCGGCGGCCGCCGAGGACAAGAAGCGGGCGAGCCTGATCGAGGTCGTGGCGATGGCCGCGCGCCTGTTCGAGGCCAACCTGCAGCAGCCGGTCGGGGCCAAGGCCCGCGGCTATCTTTCCGACCGCGGCCTTGGGCCCGCGGCGCAGCAGCGCTTTTCGCTCGGCTATGCGTCCCCGGAGCGCTTTCATCTCCGCGACGAGCTCGCGGCCAAAGGCGTCGGCGCCGAGCAGATGATCGAGGCCGGCCTTCTTATCCACGGCGAGGACGTCACCGTCCCTTACGACCGGTTCCGCGACCGGGTGATGTTCCCAATTCACGACCGCTCCGGCCGGGTCATCGCGTTCGGCGGGCGGGCGATGGAGGCGGGAGCCAAGGCGAAATACCTCAATTCGCCGGAGACCGGCCTTTTCCACAAGGGTTCGCTGCTGTTCAATCACCATCGCGCGCGCAAAAGCGCCCACGAGAGCGGCGAAATCATCGTCGTCGAGGGCTATATCGACGCGATCGCGGTCAGCGAGGCCGGTTTTCCCAATGTGGTCGCGCCGCTCGGCACCGCGCTCACCGCTGACCAATGCACGCTTTTATGGGGAATCGCGAGCGAGCCAATTCTGTGCTTCGACGGCGACAGCGCCGGCCGGCGGGCGGCCTTCCGCGCCATCGAGACGGCGCTGCCGCTGATCGGCGCCGGCAAGAGCCTGCGGTTCGCGCTCCTGCCCGAGGGTCAGGATCCAGACGACCTCATCCGGGCCAGCGGACCGGCGGCGATGGCCGAACGCCTCAAGAGCGCGCTGCCGCTCGCCGACATGCTGTTCGTCCGCGAGTCTGACGGGGAACGTTTCGACACTCCCGAACAGCGCGCGGCGCTCGAACGCCGCCTCGGCGAGGCGGCTGCAAAGATCGTCGACGAGCCTCTGCGCCGGCACTATCAGGCGGACATGAGGCGTCGCCTGGCCGCGTTCTTTGGCGATGAGCGCGAGCGCTTGGGCCGGGGCGTCGGCGGTGCAAGGCGAGCCTTCGCCCCGCGGCGCGGCGGACCTTTCCCCCGACAGGGGCCCCGCGTCGGCCTCGCCGAGTCGCCGCTTGCTCCCCAGAGCAAGCTCGCCCGCAAGGCCCGCGCGCCGGCGCGCGAAGTCATGATTCTGGCGATCGCCATTGGCCACCCGTCGCTGCTTGAGCGCCATTGCGAGGAACTGGCGGCAACTGAATTCGCCGGGGCCGGCCTGGGCGCCTTCCGCGACTCTGTGCTTACCGCTCCCGCTGAGGCGATCGCGTCGTCAGCCGCGCTCGCCGACTGGCTGGACGGCGCAGGGCGGGGGGCGGAATACGAGCGCATCATCGCGCTGGCCGCCAAAATGCCGAATTGGTGGTGCATGCGGCCGGAAGCCGCCGACGCTGATGCCGATCATGTTCTCCAGCAGAACCTCTTGCTTCAGCAGGCTCCCGCGTTACATAGGGAACTCAAGCTCGTGGAGCGGTCACTCGCAACGGAGCAGACAACCGAGCAGAGCGAGCTTGATTTTGCCCGACTGCTTGATATTAAAGCGAAATTGGCCGAGCTTGCGGATGCCGAAGCAGCGATCGACGGTTTTGGCGATGGGTCCGGACGCGCCTCGTCCGCGATCTGACCGGAAAGGCCCCACGAGAGGTGGGCGACGGCGCGGGCGAGCAATGGGGACGGCGCCGATTCCTTGGGGAAGGGCGGCCTTAGGCTTGGCCTGAACAATCTTTGTGGGGCCGCTCGTCCTGCGAGCCGGTTGAAGGACGATACTCGACACCCGGCGCCGCTGGCCGCGGGATAACGGAGACGCCGCGATGGCAAAAAAAGATGAGGCGAAGGGCGAGGCCGAATCGGCGGTTGTCGAGACGCCCGACAGCCCCCTGCTTGATCTCAGCGACGCCGCCGTCAAGCGGATGCTGAAGATCGCCAAAAAGCGCGGCTGGGTGACGCAGGAGGAATTGAACGCGGTCCTGCCATCGGAAGAGATTTCATCCGACCAGATCGAAGACATGAACTCGATGCTCAGCGAGATGGGCATCAACGTCGTCGAAAGCGAGGACGCGGAAGAAGCGGAGAAGGAAAGCTCCGAGGCCGTCGATGAGGAAGAGGCCGAAGGCGGCGAAGTCGTCGAGCCGGCGCGGACGACCGCGGTCGCCACGCGCAGTTCCGAACCCGCCGAGCGCACCGACGATCCGGTGCGGATGTATTTGCGGGAAATGGGCTCGGTCGAGCTCCTGTCGCGCGAGGGCGAAATCGCCATCGCCAAGCGGATCGAGGCCGGGCGCGAGGCGATGATCGCCGGCTTGTGCGAAAGTCCCTTGACGTTCCAGGCGATCATCATCTGGCGCGACGAGCTCAACGACGGCAAGATCCTCTTGCGCGACATCATCGATCTCGAGGCGACTTACGCCGGGCCGGACGGCAAGAAAGCGCCGAAGACCGACTATTCCGCCCCCGGCGCGCCGCCGCCGCCCAATCCGGCTCGCGACCGCATCGCGCCGGCGACCGCGCCCCAGGCGCCGCCGGAAGGATTCGAGGGCGATCAGGTCCCTCCACCCGAGAGCTTCGACGACGAGGACGATCTCGAGAATTCGGTTTCCCTTTCGGCAATGGAGGCCGACCTCAAGCCGCGCGTGCTCGAGACCTTCGATCGGATTGCGGACGCGTACAAGAAACTGCGCCGCCTCCAGGACCAGAACGTCGAGAACAAGCTCAGAAGCGAATCGCTCTCGCCCGCCCAGGAGCGCAAATACAAGGCGCTGAAGAAGGATATCGTCGGCGACGTCAAGTCGCTGTCGCTCAACCAGAACCGCATCGACGCCCTGGTCGAGCAGCTCTACGACATCAACAAGCGCCTGATCGGCCTCGACATTCGCCTCATGCGGATGGCCGAGGCCCACCGCGTGGGCCGCGAGGACTTTCTCAAGAACTACCAGAACTCGGAACTCGACCCGAAGTGGTTGCTCCGAGTCTCGAAGCTGTCGACGCGCGGCTGGAAAGACTTCATCGCCGCCGACAAGACCCCGATCAAGGAGATCCGGGCCGAAATCCAGTCGCTGGCGACCGAGACCGGGCTTGAGATCCAGGAATTCCGCCGCCTCGTGCAAATGGTCCAGAAAGGCGAGCGGGAGGCGCGACAGGCGAAGAAAGAGATGGTCGAGGCCAATCTGCGCCTCGTGATCTCGATCGCCAAGAAATACACCAATCGTGGCCTGCAGTTTCTCGACCTGATCCAGGAAGGCAACATCGGCCTGATGAAGGCGGTCGACAAGTTCGAGTATCGCCGCGGTTACAAGTTCTCGACCTACGCCACCTGGTGGATTCGCCAGGCGATCACCCGCAGCATCGCCGATCAGGCGAGAACAATCCGCATTCCCGTCCATATGATCGAGACGATCAACAAGATCGTGCGCACCTCGCGCCAGATGCTGCACGAGATCGGCCGTGAGCCGACGCCCGAGGAGCTCTCGGAAAAGCTCGCCATGCCGCTCGAGAAGGTGCGCAAGGTGCTCAAGATCGCCAAGGAGCCGATCAGTCTCGAGACCCCGATCGGCGACGAGGAGGACAGCCACCTCGGCGACTTCATCGAGGACAAGAACGCGGTCTTGCCGATCGACGCGGCGATCCAGTCGAACCTGCGCGAGACGACGACCCGGGTGCTGGCGTCGCTGACTCCGCGCGAGGAGCGGGTCTTGCGCATGCGCTTCGGCATCGGCATGAACACCGACCACACGCTCGAAGAGGTCGGCCAGCAGTTCTCGGTGACCCGCGAGCGCATCCGCCAGATCGAAGCCAAGGCTTTGCGCAAGCTCAAGCATCCGAGTCGGAGCCGGAAGCTCCGGAGCTTCCTCGACAATTAACGCGCTGGTCGCTTTAGCGGCGTTTCGATCGCCGGGTCTGTTGACGAAACGATCCGGCGACGGCGCCGGAGCGCGCCGAAATCGATCCGGCGCCCTGAGCGCCTGTCGACAGAACCGCGCCGCATGCTAAGCTTCGAAAGCCGGCAGTCGCCGGTTCGACAGGGTCTCGGCCTCTTTTCGCCGGGCCCGGGACGGCCGAGCGATCCATAGGCCGCTGCGTGGGAGGCGAACATGGCCTACAAGGAGATCCTCGTCTTTCTCGATCCGACGGCCGAAGCGGTAGAGCGCACGCGCTTGGCGGCGGGTCTGGCCAAGAGCCATGGGGCGCGGCTGATCGCGGTCGACCTCAGCAAACCGGGCGAGGCTGAAGGCATCGATCCCGGATCGGCGATCCGCCGGATGTTCGCCGATGCGACGAAGGAAGCCGGGATTTCCGCCATTTTCGCTCCCGCGGAAAAGCCTGAGGAAGGAGAGGCGCTCAGCCATTGCGTCGACTTGATGATTGCGCCCGGCCCCGAGAGCCTGGCCCACGACAACATTCGCGCCGGCGCGCTCGACCGGGCGTTGCTCGAATCCGGCGTTCCGATGCTGATCCTGCCTCCGGACTGGAAGCCAGGCCCGGTCGGCGACAACATCGTCATCGCCTGGAATGCCGGGCGCGAGGCCATGCGCGCGGTCCACGACGCGATGCCGCTGCTCGAACGGGCGAAAAAGGTCACCCTGTTCGCGTTCTCGTCGCGGCCGAGCGGATTGCGTAAGTCAGCCCAGATGCTCGCCGACCACCTCGCGGCGCATGGCGTCAAGACGGAGCATATCTCGGACTGGACCAATACCGGGGACTTGACCGCGGTCGAGGCGCTGTTCGCGAGCCTCGACACCCAGGACGCCGATCTCATCGTCGCCGGCGCCTTCGGCCATTCGAAGCTTTACGAAGGGGTATTCGGCGGGGTGACCATGGATTTGATGCATCAGCAGTCGCTGCCGGTATTGATGTCGCACTGAGCGGAAAAAGCGCCGGGGCGGCCGGCAAGTAGGCTCGCTTCGCTTCGCCGCCGATTAAGCAAACGAAATAACAATAACGACTTGTCTCTGGGAACAGCGTTTTTCAACACCGAATAAAGCGCACCAGTCGCGACCGAGCGGACCGCGCTGCCCGGGCCAATAGGTAATTATACCTACAGATTGCTCGTGTTGTGGCTGGAAGCGATCAGCGGCATCCGGATGGAAGCTTTGGGAGCTATCAATATCCGGCAACATTGTGCAATATCCAGCAACATTGTGCGAATTGCCAAAGGAGACTTGACTAGTCTTCTCATATCTGCTTCTTTGTCAGAGTACGGTGCTGTAACTAACCTAGGGGGATTCAGTTACACCCAATCCGGGGGCAAGGGGAAGGGGATCAGCGGCAGCGCGACGTTCATAGCCTATTCGGCGGTGCCTGAACCGGCCACTTGGGCGATGTTGCTGATGGGGTTTGCCGGCCTTGGCTACGCGGCCTTCCGTCGCAATGCAAAGGGTCGAGTGTTCGCGGCGATCTGATCGTTTGCTGACCGAGAGGCTAAGAAGGCCGCCGCGAGGCGGCCTTTTCTTTTCTCGCCTTCTCGGCCGCGGCGCGCCGCCAGCTGCAGAACGCCCGAGGGCGGGCGCCGCTTGAATAGACTCGGCATGCGCCTTGGATTTGCGCGCCAGCCCGCCTCTTGCGGGGCGGCCCTTGCCTTTCGGAAGGACCGGTCCTCAAGGACGCCCTTGGCGGGGCGCGGTCGCGACGGTTGTGGCTTGCTGGGAGCCACGAAATTGCGCACATTTGCAATCCGACCGCAGCCATCTGGCGAACGTTGGATCATGACGCGGGAAGGACAGGCAGAAGCTTCGGATGCCGCTGGAATGAGAGCAACAGGCGCCCCACCCGCCGCGCCGACAAGGGCCGGCCGCAACGATCCTTGCCCGTGCGGCAGCGGACGAAAATTCAAGCACTGTTGCGGCGCAAAAGATCAACGCGCCGCTTCTTTCGAACTCGGTCCCGGCCTTCCCGCGATCCCCGGCGACCGACCGGAGGCTGCAGACGCTGTTCGCCGCGGTCAAGGAATGCGTCGACGAAAAGGGGTGGGCCGAGGCCATACCTTTGTTTCGCGAGATGGCGCGGCTCGACCCCGGCAATGCGGCGACCCGCCACAACCTCGGCGTCGCGTGTCTGACGGTCGGCCTGTCGGCCGAGGCGGCGGCGAGCCTTGAACTCGCCGTCCAGCTGGGGTTTGACAAGTCGCTCCCGTTCCTGGTCGATGCTCTCGAACTGGAAGGACGCGGATCTGATGCCGCGCGCGCCTGCAGAAAGCTGAGCCGCACGGCCGTCAACGCCCATGACCGCCGGCGCTCCCTGGCGAGGGCGCTGATTCTGGAGAAAAGCCTGGAGGAAGCCGAGAAGGAGCTTCGGCCGCTCCTCGTTGTTGGCTCGCCGGACTCATCGACCCGCCTGCTCTTCGCGCGGCTGCTCGCGTTCCGCGGCGCCTTCGAGGAGGCCGCGCAGCACTTGACCCAGGCGATCGAGACCGCGCCGTGGGCGCTCCAGCAGCTAACCGAGGTGAAGCGCATGGCCGAGGCTGACCGGCCGCTATTGGACCGGATGCGCACCGTTGCGGAGCACACTGGCCTCGGCGGGACGCAGCGGTGCATTCTTCACTTCGGGCTGGGGAAGGCGTTCGACGATCTCGGCGAATACGCGGAGGCGATGCGGCACTATGAAGCGGCAAACCAGTTCAGAGCGGCTTCGATGCGCCTCGATCGACCGCGAATGGTTGCGCGTTACGATGACATCATCAAACGCTTCACCGCCGAGGCGCTTGAGCGCGCTCGAAGGTCTGTGGCTCGACCGGCGTTAGCGGGCGAGGACAAGCCTGTGTTCATCGTTGGCATGCCTCGCTCCGGCACCACCCTGGTCGAACAGATCCTGTCCTCCCATCCTGCCGTTGGCGCAGGCGGCGAGTTGCGCTTCTGGCGGAATTGGTTTCACAGCTCAGGCGCCGTCGTGGCCCTTCCGCAAGCGGACGCACCGTCCAAGGCCGCGGAAGACTATCTCGCTGCGCTTCGCCAAATCGCGCCCGGTGCGACCCGGGTGACCGACAAGGAAACCTCGAATTTCGAGTTGCTCTGGCTGCTTCGGCTGGCCCTTCCGGAGGCCCGCATCATTCATTGCCGGCGGGACCCTGTCGACACCTGCCTGTCGATCTTCTTCGCCAACTTCGCCGGGCGTCACGCCTATGCCTGGGACCGCGGCGACCTGGTGTTCGCCTATCGTCAATACGAACGGTTGATGGAACATTGGCGCCGCGCGCTGCCGCCCGATCATTTCACAGAGGTCCAATACGAGACGTTGGTCGCTGAGCGGGAAGCCGAGACGCGCCGCCTTGTCGCGTTCTGCGGGCTGGAATGGGACGACGCCTGCCTCGCGCCCGAGCGGAACGGCAGGGTGGTGGCTACCGCGAGCGTTTGGCAGGCGCGGCAACCCGTGTACGCGACTTCGATCGCGCGCTGGCGTCGATACGAGCCGTGGCTGGGCGAACTGCGCCAGCTGATGCCCGCGGACGTAGCCTTGGCCCCATGAGAAGCGGCGAGTTGCGGCATCAAGCCGGCGCTCGAGATCCGGCGCGCCCGCAACGGCCCCGCCGCACGCGGCGCGCATCCCGCCGCAGGGCGGCCTTTCTTTTTGCCGATTGGCGGCCGGGAGATTTTGGACTTCGCTCTCCCAGCGCCAAGCCGCTGCGCCTTAGAGTTCCTTGCTTTTGGTTTGAGGCGACCGAAAGGAAAAGCTTCGGACGACAATCTCTTGCAGAAAATCAGAAACTCAGGTAAGCTGCCCCCATGAGCAATCCTGCCCTTCCTCATCCCGAGACCGCGCGGGCTGCCGTTCCGGCGCCTCTCACGCGCGAGAAAAATCGTCCCCCGGTTCGAGCCGCGCAACCCATTGAAAACTCTCGATTCGGACGAGAGAATCCAAGGAAATCCAAGACCATCCAACCCTGATGAGCGGAGGTCTTCGGCGTGAAACGGCCACGAGCCAAGGAAACCCAAATGATTGGCCGGACCAACGCCGCAGACCGCTGACGCAAAGGGCCAAACCGACTCCATCCCAATGCAAAGCGCGCTAGAAATCCGGCGTTCCCGCTGGATCGGCCAGCCGATGCAGCCGGTCGGCGGCGGCCTGGGCGAAGCGCAGCAAGAGCGCCCTGCGGCTCGCCGGCGCCATGCGCTGGAGGTCGGCTTCGCGCACGATTTCGGCGCCGTACGGATCGGCGACGATGAGGCCCGCCTCGAGCGGCATCAAGCCGGCCGGAGTGCGGTCCGAGATGGCGAAATAGAGCCGGTCGCAGCAGGCGACATAGTCGCGCCACTTGCGGTCGGCGCGAAAGTCCGCCGGCGACGACTTGACCTCGACGATCAGCACCTCGCCGTCGCGATTGACCGCGGCGATGTCGGCGCGGCGCCCGTCGGTCAGCGGCAATTCCATCAGGCTCGAGAACCCCCGCGCCCGCAAGAGCCGCCGAACGCCGCGGGCGATCATGAGCGCCGTCTCCGATTGGCGCCCGTCGGCCGGCAGGCCCTGCCGCTCTTCCCGCATCACGCGGCCCTGGCCTCGGCGAGGATCATTTCGGCCGCCTTCTCGGCGATCATCATGGTCGGAGAACCCGTGTTGCCCGAGGTGATGCGCGGCATGATGGAAGCGTCAGCGACGCGTAAGCCGCCAAGCCCGTAAACCCTGAGCCGCTCGTCGACCACCGCCGCCGGGTCCTGGGCCGTCCCCATCATCGCCGTCCCGACGGGGTGGAAGATCGTCGTGCCGATCTCGCTCGCCGCCCGCGTCAGCTCATTGTCGTCCTGAAACTTGGCGCCGGGCAAGAGCTCGCGCGGCGCGTATCGCGCGAGGGCCCGCGCCGAGGCGAGGCGGCGCGCAAGGCGGATCGAGTCCACGGCGACCCGCCGATCGGAGAGCGTCGACAGATAATTGGGCTGGATGACCGGCGGGGCGCGCGGATCAACGCTGCCGGCGTGGGTCGAGCCGCGGCTTTCCGGCCGCAGGTTGCAGACGCTGATCGTTATCGCCGGATAGGCGTGCAGCGGTTCGCCGAATCGGTCGAGCGACAGCGGCTGGACATGGAATTCGATATTGGCGGTGGCGTAGTCGGGCGACGACCTCGTGAACAGGCCGAGCTGCGAGGGGGCCATGGTCATCGGCCCGCGCCGGCGCAGCGCATAATCGAGCCCCATCATCGCCCGCTTGAACGGCGAGCGATTATCGACGTTGAGCGTGCGGGCGCCTTCGACAGCGAAAATCGCCCTGAGCTGCAGGTGGTCCTGCAGGTTTTCGCCGACCCCCGGCAGCGCCTGGACGACCGGCGCGCCGATCGCCTGGATGAGCTCCGGCCGGCCCACTCCAGAAAGTTCGAGGAGCTGCGGCGAACCGATCGCGCCGGCCGCCAGGATGACTTCGCCATTCGCGCGCGCCTCGCGACTCTGGCCGTCCTGGGTGAATCGCAGACCTATGGCGCGGCGGCCATCGAAAAGAATCCGCTCGACATGCGCGCCGGTCTCCAGACGCAGATTTGGCCGGTTCAGAATCGGCTTCAGAAACCCGGTCGCGGCGCTCCAGCGCCGTCCGCGGCGCTGGTTGACTTCGAAATAGGCAGAGCCTTCGTTGTCGCCGCGATTGAAATCGTCGATTTTCGCGATGCCGATCTCAACCCCGGCGTCGCGGACCGCGTCCAGGATTGGCCAGGACACGCGCGGGCGCTCGACCCGCCATTCACCGCCCATCCCATGCAGGGTGCTCGCTCCGCCGTGGTGGTCCTCCTGGCGGATGAAGTAAGGCAGCACGTCGTCCCAGCTCCAGCCGGCAAGGCCGAGCTGGCGCCAGCCGTCGTAGTCGGCCGCCTGGCCGCGCATATAGATCATGGCGTTGATCGCCGACGAGCCGCCCACGACCCGGCCGCGCGGATAGGCGATCGAGCGGCCGCCGAGGCCGGGCTCGGGGGCGGTCTTGAACATCCAGTCGGCGCGCGGATTGCCGATCGCGTACAGATACCCGACAGGAATATGAAACCAGATCCAGTTGTCGCTCCCGCCGGCCTCGACGATAAGCACGCGATTGGCGGGGTCGCGGCTCAGCCGATTGGCGAGCACGCAACCGGCCGAACCGGCGCCGACGACGACGAAGTCGTAGGATTCCGCGCTCATGGCCCCACCGCCCAGCAAGCGACGTCCCGTCCATGTTTGGGCTCCAGCGGCGGCATTTCCGCACGGCAACGGTCGAAGGCCTGCGGGCAGCGCGGATTGAACGGGCATCCTGGCGGCGGCGAGAACGGCGACGGCGGCTCGCCGGAAAGAACGATTCGCTCGCGCCTGGCGGCCGGATCGGCGACCGGAGTCGCAGACAGCAGCGCCCGCGTATAGGGGTGTTGCGGGCTCCCGAAGATCGCGTCGCGCCCGCCGAGCTCCACAGCATGACCGAGATAGATCACCAACACCTCGTCGGCGATGTGGCGCACGACCGAAAGATCATGCGAGACGAACACATAAGCGAGCGCGAGTTCCTCCTGCAAATTCGCGAGCAGATTGAGCGCCTGGGCTCGGATCGATACGTCCAGCGCCGACACCGGCTCGTCCAGCACCAGGATCTTCGGCTTCAGCATCAGCGCCCGGGCGATGGCGATGCGCTGGCGCTGGCCGCCGGAAAACATGTGCGGATAGCGATGATAATATTCCGGCCTCAAGCCCACTTTGTCCATCATCGACAAGGCCTCCGCCTTGCGCTCGGCGGCGCTGAGGGGGGTGTTGACGAGCAGCGGCTCCTCGAGCGCCTTGCCGATCGTCTGGCGCGGATTGAGGGAGCCATACGGGTTCTGGAACACGATCTGGATTTCCCGCCTGAGGCGTCTCCTTTTCGCTGCGCTCGCGTTCGCGACGTCTTCGCCGTCGATCAGAAGCGCGCCGGCGGTCGGTTTTTCGATCAAGGTCAGGAGCCGCGCCAGCGTCGACTTGCCGGACCCGGACTCGCCCACGACCGCCAAGGTTCGCCCCGCCCGCAGCGAGAATGACACGTCCGACAAAGCCTTGATCGTCGCCCGGGAGCGGAAGACGCCCCGCGAGACGGCGTAGTCGCGCGTCAGGCCTCTGGCTTCGAGGATGGCGGTCACGAGGCGGCTCCGGGCGCTGAGACCTTCCGTGGCGCCCCGGAGACAAGGGGGGTCAGACACCGGGCGTAGCCGAGCGCAGCCTCCGCTCGCTGCGGCGAGAGATGGCGGCAGGCGTCGACCACAAAGGCGCAGCGCGGCGAAAAGGCGCAGCCGCGCGGCCGATCGAACTGCCCGGGCACGACGCCGGGAATCGCCGGCAGGCGACGTTGCGTCGCCCGCTCCGGCAACGCCGCCAGGAGCGCCGCCGTATAGGGATGATGCGGATCCGCAAACAGGTCGCGGGTGACGTTCATCTCCATCTCATGGCCGGCGTAGAGGACGATGACGCGGTCGGCGGTTTCGGCGACAACACCCATGTCGTGGGTGATGAGTACGAGCCCCATGCCATTGTCGCGCTTGAGCCGCATCAGAAGATCCAGAATTTGCGCCTGGATGGTCACGTCGAGCGCCGTCGTCGGCTCGTCGGCGATCAGGAGCTTCGGCCGGCAGGCGAGCGCCATCGCGATCATGACCCGCTGGCTCATCCCGCCCGAAAGCTGATGAGGAAAAGCTCGCGCCCGGCGCGCGGGATCGGGAATGCCGACCTCGGCCAAAAGCTCGACGATGCGCCGGCCGCGTTCGGCGCGAGTGAGGCCAAGGTGCGTCTTCAGCGCTTCATCAATCTGAAAGCCGACGGTGAAGCAGGGATTGAGCGACGACATGGGCTCCTGGAAGATCATCGCCATGTCCTTGCCGGCGATGCGACGCCGCTGGTTGGCGCTCATCGACAGGAGATCGGCGCCGTCGAAGGCCATGCGGTCGGCGGCGACCGTCGCGCCCGGAGGCAGGAGGCCCATCGCCGCCAGCATCGCCACCGACTTGCCGGAACCGGATTCGCCAACGATCGCCAACACTTCGTTGCTCTTGAGGGTGAGGTCGAGGCCGTCCACCGCCTTGAACGCTCCGTGCAGGGTGGCGAAGGAAACGGAGAGGTTGCGGATTTCCAGCAGATCCTCCGCCATCAGCTTCGCCGCATCTTGGGATCGAGCGCGTCGCGTAGGCCGTCGCCGGTCAGATTGATCGCGAGCACGGTGATGAGGATGGCCAGGCCGGGAAGGGTGACGATCCAGGGATCGGAGCGAATGAATTCGCGCGAGTCGGCCAGCATCGTGCCCCATTCCGGGGTCGGCGGCTGGGCGCCCAGCCCCAGGAAGCCGAGCGCCGCCGCCTCGAGGATGGCGCTCGACACGCCAAGCGCGGCTTGGACGATGAGGGGGGCGAGGCAATTCGGCAATACCGTCGAATAGGCAAGCCTGAACGGCCCGACGCCGGCCACGCGCGCCGCGGTCACGTAGTCCTTGCTGAGTTCGCCAAGCGCCG
Organism: uncultured Alphaproteobacteria bacterium; assembly: GCA_963765375.1. Lineage (GTDB taxonomy): Bacteria > Pseudomonadota > Alphaproteobacteria > Rhizobiales > Beijerinckiaceae > Roseiarcus. The sequence goes on from CAVXVZ010000005.1 coordinate 365,113, forward strand.
AAGCGCGCGTGAGGCGCACGTATTGCGGCAGGTAGACGATGGTCACCGCGATGATGGTGTTGGCGAGGCTCGGCCCCAAAACGGCGACGATGAGAACGGCAAGCACCAAGCTCGGGACGGCCAGAATCAGATCCATCAGCCGCGTTATCGCGACATCGACGATCGGACCGGTCATCGCGGCGGCGAGGCCGAGCGTGACGCCGATGACGAACGATACGCACATCACCGAGAGACCGATGAACAACGACACCCGCGCCCCGAAGATGAGACGCGACAGCATATCGTGCCCGTCCCCATCGGTTCCCAGCACAAAGCGCCAGGAACCGCCCGCCTCCCATACCGGCGGCGCCCGCACGGCGTCGCGGAACTGCTCGATCGGCGAATGAGGCGCGACCACATTCGCCCCCACGGCCAGCAGCACGACGAGGCCGAAGACCGCGAGGCCGAAAACGGCCCCCCGGTTTTCGCGGAACGCCGCCCAGAACGACGCCAGCGGCGTGGGCTGAGCGAGGACCGCCGCCGCATCCTCTCCAATCGTCGCAGTGAGCGCGGCGGCGTCAGCGGCCATGACAAATCCGCGGATCGATGACGCCGTAGACGAGATCGACGATCAGGTTGACCCCGATGACGACGGTCGAGATCAGCATGACGCCCCCCTGCAGCGCCGGATAGTCGCGCCGGCCGATCGAATCGATGAGCCAATGGCCGACGCCCGGCCAGGAGAAGATGGTCTCCGTCAGCACCGCCCCGGCCATCAGGCCGGAAATTGAAAGGCCAATCACCGTCACCACCGGCAACAGCGCGTTGCGCAAGGCGTGCACCCCGATGACCCGGCGCGGCGCGAGTCCCTTGGCGCGCGCGGTGCGCACGTAATCCTCGTTCAAAACTTCGAGCATCGAGGAGCGGGTCATGCGGGCGATGACGGCGAGCGGCACGGTGCCGAGCACGATCGCCGGCAGCACGAGATGGCGCAGCGCGTCCACGAACGCGCCCGGCTGATCGGACAGGAGCGCATCGATGGTCATGAAGCCGGTCGGCTGATCGAACGAGTAGTTGATCAGGTCGATGCGGCCCGAGACCGGCAGAAGCCCAAGCCTGACCGAGACGAACATGATGAGCAGCAGCCCCCACCAGAAGATCGGCATCGAATAGCCGAACAGCGAAATGGTCATCAGCGCCTGGTCATAGACGCCGCCACGCTTGACCGCGGCGAACGCCCCGGCCGGCACGCCGACCGCAATCGCGAACGCCATGGCGAAGAACGACAGTTCGAGCGTCGCCGGGAACAGGGTCAGGAACTCGGTCAGCACTTTCTGCGACGACGACAGCGAGACGCCGAAGTCGCCATGCGCGAGGCGCCAGACATAGTCGAGAAACTGCTTCCAGACCGGCTGGTCGAGGCCGAGTTCGTGACGGAAATAGGCCAGCCTCTCCGCCGACATGCCGTGCTCGCCGGTCCTGACCTCAACCGGATCGCCCGGCACGAGGCGGATGGCGACGAAAGTCAGGAACATCAGCGCCAGGAAGGTCGGGATGGTCAGCGCGACGCGGCGAAGGAAATAGGCGAACATGGCCGATCCGAAAACGACGGGCTCCGCCCCTGATAGGACGCGCCGGAGCCCGAACCGGCCTTACTGGAGGTCGACGCCTTCGAACGCGTGGGTCCCAAGCGGGCTCTGCTTGTAACCGGTCACATTCGAGCGCATGGCTTCGAACACGATCGAATGCGCGAGGAGAAGCTCGGGGGCCTCGGCGTGCTCGATCTCCTGCATGCGCGAATAGAGTTTCGCCCGCTCTGCCTGGTCGGAGATCAGGCGCGCCTTCACGAGCAGGTCGTCGAATTCAGCATTGCACCATTTGGCCGCGTTGTTCGCGGCCGGTTTCCCCTCGGGACAGCTTCGCAGGAAGAAGAAGTTGTCGGGATCCCCGTTATCGCCGGTCCAGCCGTATTGGGCCGTTATCGGTTCGCCGTTCGACAGGCGCTTGCGATACTCGCCCCACTCGTAGGTGACGAGCTTGGCGTTGACGCCGATCTTGGCGAGATCCGCCTGCATCATCTCGCCAATGCGCTTGCCGTTGGGATTATAGGGTCGCGACACCGGCATGTACCAGAGATCGATGTCGAGGGGCGTCTTGACGCCGGCCGTAGCCAGTATCGTCTTGGCCTTCTCCGGGTCGTAAGGCACGTCGGGAATCTTGTCGTTAAAGGACCACATGGTTGGCGGGATGAGCGTCGTCGCCTTCGATCCGGCGCCGAGATAGACGTCCTTGATGATCGCGTCCCGGTCGATCGCCATCGACAAAGCCTGGCGCACTTCCCTCTTGTCGAACGGCGGCTTGGTGGCGTTGAACGCCCAATACGCGACGTTGAGACCCGGCATGTTGATCACCTTGAGCGAAGGATCCTTCTCCATCTCCTCGAGGTCGGCGGGTCGCGGATAAGCGTTGATGTGGCATTCGCCGGCTTTGAGCTTGGCGTAGCGGGCTGTCGCGTCGGGGGTAATGGCAAAGACGAGGTCGTCGACCAGCGCCTTTTCGCCATAATAATCCTTGTTCGCCTTGTAACGGATGACGGAATCCTTCTGATAGGCGACGAACGAGAACGGGCCAGTGCCAACCGGCGCCTGGTCGAACTGCTCGGGCGTCCCCTTCTTGAGCAGGAAGTCGGCGTATTCGGCCGAGCCGATCGCCATGAAGTCCATCGCCAGATTGGCGAGGATGGCGACGTTCGGCGTCTTGAGTTTCATGACGACGGTGTAATCGTCTGTTTTCTCGACCGAATCGAGCAGCTTCGGCATATCCATGTCGTCGAAATAGTCATATTTGCCGCCGGAGACCTTGTAATAGGGGTTGTCGGGCTTCCACTGCCGGTTGATCGAGAACAAGACGTCGTCGGCGTTGAAGTCTCGCGTCGGCTTGAAGTCTTTGATCGAATGAAATTTCACGCCCTTGCGCAGATGGAAGGTGATCGTCTTGCCGCCGTCCGTGACCTCCCAGCTCTCGGCGAGGCCGGGGACGACCTCGGTCGTGCCGCGCTTGAACTCGGTCAGGCGGTTGTAGACCGGGCGCGCTGCGTCGAAGCTGGTGCCGGTGGTATTGATCGCCGGGGTGAAATTCTCCGGGCTGCCTTCCGAGCAATAGACCAGGGTCTTGGCAGAAGCTAAGCCCGCGCTCGCGAGCAAGGCGGCCAGTCCGACGCCGGCAAAGGTGAGGGCTTTCATCCGTGTCCTCCTGACATGGGCTTGCACAATGAGCGCCCGATATCGAAGCCCTTTTTCGCTTTCAGCGCAATGGCCGTCGCGCGCTGTTGTCTGCATTATCGGCGTTCTCATCCGCCCCTGCCGCGTCGTTCAGCGGATGCAGATCGCGCACCATCGCCTTGGCGCGTTCGTCGAGCACATGGGTATAGATCTGGGTGGTCGAAATGTCGGCGTGGCCGAGCAGGTCCTGGACCACGCGGAGGTCGGCGCCGTTCTGCAAGAGATGGCTGGCAAAGGCGTGGCGCAGCACGTGCGGGCTCACGCGCTTCGAGTCAATTCCCGCGGCGGCGGCGACGCGCTTGAGATCGCGGGCGAAGGCCTGGCGCGTCAAATGGCCACTCGCGCTCGTGGCGGGAAAGAGCCACGGACCCGTCGCCGCGCCGGGGGCGGCTTGATCGAGCAGCGCCCGAAACGCCGTCATCGCAGCGCGTGCGGGACCGGAAAGCGGCGCAAGGCGCTCCTTGCCGCCCTTGCCGGTGACCGCGATCAGCGGCGTCTTGGCGGTCGCCGCCGACTTCTTGAGACTCAGCGCTTCCGACACTCTGAGCCCCGATGCATAGATAAGCTCGATCAGGCAGGCGATGCGCGCCGCATCCAGCCGCTCGCGCACTGGACGCTCCGTGGCGTCGAGGCCCTCCCGCGCAGTCGCGATCAGGCGCTCGACCTCGGCCATGCTCAGGAGCTTGGGCAGCGGGCGCGACCTTCGGGGGCCTTCGATCGCCAGCGTCGGATCGTCGCGGCGCCATCCTTCGGCGTAAAGAAACTTATGAAATTGACGAATCGCCGACAGGCGGCGGGCGAGCGATGCGGCGCTCAACGACTGCGCGCCGCGCGCTGCGAGAAACCCGCGCACTGACGACGCGTCCGCGTTCAGCGCATCCGTGCCCTTGGCGGCGAGATAGGCTTCATAGTCGGCGAGATCGCGCCGATAGGCCTCGATCGTATTCAAGCTCGCCCCGCGTTCGGAGGCGAGCGCGTCGAGAAAGCCGGTGACGTGAGAGGCCGCCCGCGACTTCATTTTCGCGCCTAGTCCTCCTCGAACAGGTTGGGCTCCGGACCCACGCGGCGCGGCTCGGCCAGGCCGAGATGGCGGAAGGCGTGCGGCGTCAATAGCCGTCCGCGCGGCGTGCGCTGAACGAAGCCGAGTTGAATAAGGTAAGGCTCGATGATGTCCTCGATCGCGTCGCGGGGCTCGGAGAGCACGGCGGCGATGGTTTCAACGCCGACCGGGCCGCCGCTGAACTTGACCGCGATCGCGTCGAGATAGCGCCGATCCATCTGGTCGAGGCCGATCGCGTCGACGTCGAGCAGCTTGAGCGCGCGGTCGGCGAGGGCGCGCGTGACGCTCTTCGCTCCTTCGACCACGGCGAAATCGCGCACCCGCCTCAACAGGCGCCCGGCGATGCGCGGCGTCCCGCGCGAACGCCTGGCGATCTCGTTCGCGCCGTCGTCGGCAAGGGCAAGGCCGACCACCCTGGCGCTGCGGGCGACGATGCCCTGAAGCTCCTCGGTCGTATAGAAATTGAGCCGGATCGGAATGCCGAATCGGTCGCGCAGGGGAGTGGTCAGGAGCCCGGCGCGGGTCGTGGCGCCGATCAGCGTGAACCGGGCGAGGTCGATCTTCACCGAGCGCGCCGCCGGCCCGGCGCCGATCATGAGATCGAGCTGGAAGTCCTCCATCGCCGGATACAAGATCTCTTCCACCGCCGGATTGAGGCGGTGAATCTCGTCGATGAACAAGACGTCGCGCGGCTCGAGATTGGTGAGCTGCGCCGCCAGATCCCCAGCCTTGACGATGACCGGGCCCGAGGTCGAGCGGAAATTGACGCCGAGCTCGCGCGCCACGATCTGCGCCAGCGTCGTCTTGCCGAGTCCGGGCGGACCGACGAACAGCACGTGATCGAGCGCTTCGCCGCGCGATCGGGCCGATTGGATGAACACGCCGAGGTTCTTGCGCGCCGCCTCCTGGCCAGCGAAATCGGCGAGGAGTTGCGGACGGATGGCCGGCTCGTCCTCGGGACGCTTGTCGGCCGAGACGAGACGGCGGGGGGCGTCGGCCACCTCAGACGCCTTCGCCCGGAGGAGCGGCGGCCTCCGGGCGCGCGTATTCCGGCTGCATGGTCAGGCCGACGAGGTTCGCGGCCGCGGCGCAAACAAAACCTGCGATCGCGCCGCAAGCGACGAAGGCATGGCCGAGCGTCACTCCAATTCGATCGGGCGAAGCTGCGTCGATCCATTCGGTGGCCGGCGAGCCGCCGTCGGCCTCGACCGTCGCGCCCAGGGGCGCGAGGCGCGACGCCAGGCCGTAAGCGATCAGCCCACCGATCAGGGCGGCGACGAGCGCGCGCGGCCAGCGCGCGGGCGCGGCAGCGTCCCAAAGCGCATAGAGAAAGCCGGTCGCCGCGGCCGGTCCAATCCCGACGACATAGGCCGCGATCAATCCGATGGCGTGGCCAAACAAAGCGGCGATCAAGACCAGAAGCGCGATCGTGTCGGGCGTGATCGTTGGCTTGAAAACCACCGAAAGCGGAATGAACATCGCACCGCCGACTGCCGGGCCCAAGGCAGCGAACAGCGCGACGATGCCGATCATCGGGAGAAAGAAGGGGCGCGCCGGCTCGGTCATCGCGCGCCTTTGGCGAAATAGACAACCTGCGGCAGTTCGGCGAAATGGGCGTCGCAAGTGAGCAGGTCGGCGCCGGTGTCGATTGCAGTGGCGTAGATGATCGAGTCCGCCATCGCGAGCCCATATCTGCTCGCGTAATCGACGGCCTTGGTCGCTACCTCCGTGTCCAAGAATCTGACCACGAGCTGGGTCGAGAAGGCGATCGTCGAAGCTGCGACGGCTGTGGACATCTCCCGGGTCAGCCAGCGGGCGAGTTCATATTGAACAATGGTCGGCACAACCCACTGATCGTTTGGCGGCAGTTCGTCAGCCACGCTCTCTCCGGTCTCGGATCCGAGAATCCATTCGATCCAAGCGGACGTGTCGACGACCCGCATCAGTAGCGATCATTCCGGTCCCGATATCCTTCCGGATTAGCGCCGCGCGCCATACCCGCCAGCTCCTCCCGCTCGGGAATCGGGACCATCAGGACGCCGTCTGCTTTGGCGATGAATGCGATCTTCTGACCTGGCCGCCAAGCCATTCGCTCACGGACAGCCTTCGGAATCAGAACCTGGTACTTGGATGAAATCTTCGATGAGGCGGTCATATTTTTACCTTTCGATCATCGATCACGATAACGCAAAATCATCTCACTGCGCCAGCTCCTTCAAGCCGGCGCGAACCAGCGCGGCGGTCTGAGCGTCTTGCCCAAGCTGAGCCGAAATCCTGGCGACCGCGGCGGCAGCCTGCGGCTGGCCGTAGCCGAGGCCGACCAGGGCGAGGATCGCGTCCTCGGCCGCCCTGCTAAGCCTGGAAGCGCGTTCGCGGCCGGTCTCCGCGCCGGCGAAATCGGGGTCGGCGGAAGCCGGCGCCTTATCCTTGAGCTCCAGCACCAGCCGGGCGGCGAGCTTCGGGCCAACCCCTGGCGCGCGGGCCATCATCGCCCTGTCCTGCCGGGCGACGGCGACACTCAGCGCTTCTGTCGACAACGCGCCGAGAATGCCGAGCGCAACCTTGGCGCCAACCCCCTGCACGCTTTGCAGGAGACGAAACCAGTCGCGCTCCGTGGCGGTGAGGAAGCCATAAAGCCTGATCGCATCTTCGCGCACATGGGTCTCGATGAGGAGTTCCGCGGCCTCCCCGGCCGCGGGCAGCGCCCGCAGGGTTCGGGCGGAAGCGGCGACGAGATAGCCGACGCCGTTGACGTCGAGGATCAGAGTTTCGTCGTCCACGCTGTCGACCATCCCCCGGAGCTTGCCGATCATGCCGCCCCTCGCGCGCGCGCCGCCCGATGCTGAGCGTGGCAGAGAGCGACCGCGAGCGCGTCGGAAGCGTCCGGAGTCGCCGCGGTCGAGGCGGGGAGCAACATCTTGACCATCATCGCCACCTGCCGCTTTTCCGCATGGCCGACTCCCACCACGGTCTTCTTGATCAGGTTGGCGGCGTATTCAGCGACCGGCAGGCCGGTCAGGGCCAGCGAAGCGAGAGCGACGCCGCGCGCCTGACCGAGCTTCAGCGCCGATTGCGGGTCGCGATTGACGAAGATCTCCTCGATCGCCGCCTCGTTAGGCCCCTCGCGCTCGACGAGCTCGATGAGCGAGCGATGGATCGCGGCCAGCCGTCCGGCGAGCGAGGCTGCGGCGTCGGTCTCGATCGAGCCGCAGCCGAGGAAGCTCAGCCGCGACCCGGCCGCCTCGATCACGCCCCATCCGGTCGTGCGCAAGCCTGGATCGACGCCGAGAATGCGAATCGCGCCGATGGTCATCGAACGTCTGATATACGAATTCCCGCGCCGGCGCATTTTGCGGCGCCTCTCGCGTTTCCACCGGCATTCCCGCCCGGCTCTATTGGCTTCGGCGCTGACGCCGCGATAGCCTTGCCACGAAACAAGCTGGAGCGATTCGTGGCGGGCGCGGCGAGGTCGGTGAAGAAGCAGTCGACCGCGCCGGCGCCGCTCGCGGACACGCCGCATTTCGACTTCGAGCGCGAGGCTTTCGCTTCCGGCCATCGATGGGTCGCGGGGGTCGATGAGGTTGGGCGCGGCCCGCTGGCTGGGCCGGTTGGGGTCGCCGCGGTCATTCTCGACCCCGACGATCTGCCGTTCGGGGTTGACGACTCCAAAGTGCTGCCCGAAGCCAGGCGCGAAGAATTGTGCGCAATCATCTTCGCCAAGGCGCTGAGCGTCTCAATCGTGTTCGCCAGCGCCGAGGAGATCGACGTCATGAACATCCGCGGCGCGGCGCTGACCGCCATGGCGCGGGCGGTCGCGGGCTTGAGCCAGCGTCCGGATCTGGCGCTGATTGACGGACGCGACTCTCCTGACGGCCTTATCTGCCCGGCGCGTACGATCGTCGGCGGCGACGCGCTTTCGATGTCGATCGCCTCCGCCTCGATCGTCGCCAAGACAATGCGTGACGCCTTGATGCGAAATCTTCATCGAGACTTTCCCGATTACGGCTTTGCCGAGCACGTCGGCTATGCGACCGCCGGCCACCGTCGGGCGCTCGCGCTTTCGGGCCCCTGCCCCTATCACCGGCGCTCGTTCCGGCTCGGACCGGAAGAAGACGGAGCCGGCGTCGAAAAAGGTTTCAAAAAGGTTTAGTTTAATTATCCTTTAGAAAGACTTGCACCGTACGAAAACGACACAGCGGCATGGGCGGCCGCATAACCGGACCTTTACTTAAAATCGAGCATAAACGACGCGCCGGCTCGAACGATCTGGCGTAAGCGTCGAGTGGTTTGTGTTCATGCGTAACGCGCGTGCCGGAGCGTTTCGCCTCCCCGCCCAGTTTCAGGTTTCGCGTACTGGAGGCGCGGCGAAAGGCCCGGCCGCAATCGCTCAGGCGCCCGCCCACAGGCGCGAGGTCGAGCGCGATTCGATCCTGATCGGCGATTGCGTGGCCGAGATGATGCGGTTCCCCGAAGCGTCGGTCGATCTCGTCTTCGCTGATCCGCCCTATAACCTACAGCTCGAAGGCGCGCTCACGCGCCCCGACCAGAGCGTGGTGGACGCGGTCGACGACGCCTGGGACAAGTTTGCCGATTTCGCCGAATATGACGGGTTCACCCGGGCCTGGCTCGCCGCCGCCCGGCGGGTGATGAAGCCCGCGGCGACAATCGTCGTTATCGGCTCCTATCACAACATCTTCCGCGTCGGCGCGATCCTCCAGGATCTCGGCTTTTGGATCCTCAACGACATCGTATGGCGCAAAGCCAATCCGATGCCGAATTTCCGCGGCCGCCGCTTCACCAACGCCCACGAGACGATGATCTGGGCGGCTCGGAGCGCCAACGCAAAGGCCTATACCTTCAATTATGAGACGCTCAAGGCCGGCAACGAGGATTGCCAAGTCCGCTCCGACTGGTTCCTGCCGATCTGTTCGGGGCCGGAGCGGCTGAAGGACGAGACCGGGCGCAAGGCCCATCCGACGCAAAAGCCGGAAGCGCTGCTGATGCGCGTGCTGCTGGCCGCCTCCAATGCTGGCGATCTTGTGCTCGACCCGTTTTTCGGCTCCGGAACGACCGGGGTCGCCGCCCGGCGCCTCAGCCGCTCGTTCATCGGCATCGAGCGCGATCCCGCCTACGCCGAAGCCGCGCGGCGGCGGATCGACGCGGTCGAGCCCTTGGCGGAAGCGGCGGTCGCGACGGCGCCGACGCGCCGCAGCGAGCCCAGGGTTGCATTCGCCAGCATCGTCGAAGCGGGGCTGGCCCGCCCGGGCGAACGGCTCGTCGACGCCGGGCGGCGCTGGAGCGCGCTCGTGCGGGCCGACGGGACGCTCGCGTTAGGTCCCGCCGTCGGCTCGATCCACAAGATCGGCGCGCTGGCGCAGGGGTTGCCGGCGTGCAACGGCTGGACCTTTTGGCATATCGAGCGTGCCGGGCGACTCACACCGATCGACGATCTGCGCGCCAATATGCGCTCGGCGCTGCGCGAAGCGGCCGAGTAGGCCCCGTCATCCGGTCCAAAGCCCGAAAGGGCGGGCGTCTTTCGGCTGCGGCGATGGCGCCACGGTCATGGTAAGCAGAAAGCCGACAAAGTGTTTGCGATAATCAGAATATCGTGCTATTGTGCGCGCTATCGTCGGGTCGCGGGATCGCGTCTGCGGCTGACGACAATGCCCGCACGTCGTGCTCTTTGACATTGATGTCTTGTCGCGGGTCGGTCGATGAGGAGAGTCGCCAGGGCGTTCGAGTCGTGCCCAAGCCACTGGAATGTCTCGATCGGCGGCAGGATTCAACGTCCGCCTTGGGCTTTGTTTTCCTTCCCCGCGGCTTTGTTTTCCTTCCGTGCGGGCTTTGTTTTCCTTCCGCCCGCGCCTTTGATTTCCTTCCATCGCCTTTGCAATCCTTCCGCCGCGCCCCGGCCCCTCCCACGCTAGCCGGCTCGGCGCGCTCGCGACTCGCCCTTCCCTTTCGGTCGTCGTTTTGCTCCGCTAAAATCACCGGCGCGCAGAAGGAATACCTCGCCGGACGCGTCCTCGGTGTCGAGCCAGAGGAACGGGAGATCAGCGAAGTCGCGCTCGAGCCGCGCCCGCCCGCCCCCGACCTCGCACACAAGCGCGCCACCCGCGGCCAGATGCGCCGGCGCTTCGGTCAGGATCCGGCGCACGACGTCGAGGCCGTCGGCTCCTCCGGCATGGGCTATCCTCGGCTCGGCTGCGAATTCGGGCGGAAATTCCTCAATCGTCGCCGTGTCGACATAGGGCGGATTGGCCAGGATAAGGTCGTAGCGGGTGTCCTTGACCGGGGCGAACAGATCGCCGTTCTTCAGCGCGATGCGGTCGGCGAGCCCGTGCTCGTTGACGTTGCGCCTTGCGACTTCGAGTGCGCCAGCCGAGCAATCGACCGCTTCGACCCGCGCGTTTCTGAAGACCCGCGCGGCGAGAATAGCGAGCGAGCCGCCGCCGGTACACAGATCGAGGACGGTGGCGACGCGCTCAGGCTCGCCGGTCAGCGCGTTGTCCTCAGCGAACGCGGTCATCAAGAGTTCGCCAATCAGGCTGCGCGGCACGATGACCCGCTCGTCAACGTAGAACGGAACGCCCTTGATGTAGGCGCGGTTCAGCAGATAAGCGGCCGGCTTGCGGATCGTCGCCCGCGCTTCGATGAGATCGCAGAGTCGCGCCCGTTCATGGCGCAGGAGCCTGGCGTCGAGAAACGGATCGAGCGTGTCGATTGGCAGCTCGAGGCCCCCCAGGATGAGAAAGGCGGCCTCGTCGAGGGCTGAAGTCACGCCATGACCGAAGGCGAGGCCCGCTGCGAGAAAGCGGCCGACCGCGTAGCGCAGCCAGTCGCGTGGAGTGAGGAACGTTTCAATCCGCTCGTCGCGGTCCGCGTCAGCCAAGGACGGCCGTCCCTGCTCCTGCCCCATCGAGCGCAGCGCAATGGGGGAAAGGGACCGCGCGAAACGTCGTTGAGGGGACGGGGGCGTCGCTCATATGCCGTTTTTACACTCATGCACGAAGTGCTTGCGGGTTTTACCCTGCAATCCCCGGGCGTCGGCCCTTTGAGCGCATTCGATCGATCTGGCGGACCGCTCGGCGGGGTCGCGCTCAGGGGCGACCAAAGGGTCCGAGGAAGGTTTCATTTCGACAGTCGACGCCCCGCTTGACGGTGCGCCACCCGTGATGGGCGGAGAGGTCTGCCCCGCGGCATCGAAGGCGAAGTTGGCTTCCGACGCAAAAAGGGCGGATGCGCACGCGCAAACCAGGGTCGTGATTCGCATGCGCTCGGGTATTCCCGTTTTCCAATTATTGTTCGTCCCGTCGCGGGTCAGGTTATAGGAGCCGCGACGGGTATTTCAAGCCAATGGATCCCCGCAGCCGCAACGGAACCGCAGCCGGGGGATCGGCTCACCGCATCGATTCCCTCTTGCGCCGCAGGCTCATTAGACATAAAGATATGTTTATGTCTAATGAGCGAATGACTCTGGTGCTCGGATTTCCGGCGCTGCTCGCTGGTCTCGAAGCGGCCGGCGAGGAGACGCGGTTGCGCATCCTCTACCTGCTCGAGGCGGCCGAGCTGACCGTGAGCGAACTGGTCGCAATCCTCGGGCAGTCGCAGCCGCGCGTCTCGCGTCATCTCAAGCTCCTGGTCGAGGCGGGTCTCGCGACGCGCCAGCGGGAGGGCGCCTGGGCGTTCTTCCGCCTCGCTGAATCGGGCGGGGCGCTGGCGCGCGATTGGCTGCGCCGACTTGATCCGGCCAATTCCGTCGTCTCTGCCGACCGCGCACGGCTCGAAGTCGTGCGCGAGGGAAGGCGCCGGCAGGCTGCCGCCTATTTCGCCGAGCGCGCCGCTGACTGGGACCAGATCCGCGCCCTCCACGCGCCGGAGGAGCGGGTGGAGGCGGCGCTGATCGCGATGATTGGCTCGAAGCCGTACCGCACCCTGCTCGATCTCGGCACCGGAACCGGCCGCATCCTCGAGCTTCTCAGCCCCCGGGCGGCGCGCGCGGTCGGCGTCGACCAGAACGCGGCGATGCTGGCGCTCGCGCGGGCCCGCGTCGATGAGGCTGGCCTGCGCAATGTGTCCCTGCGTCAGGGCGACATCTATGCCCCGCCGGTCGAGCGCAACGCCTACGATCTGGTCGTAATCCACCAGGTGCTGCACTTCCTCGACGACCCGGCCCGGGCGCTTGGGGAAGCGGCGCGGGCGCTGGCCCCAGGCGGGCGGCTCGCGCTGGTCGACTTTGACGCCCATGACCAGGAATTCCTGCGCGACGAGTTCGCCCATCGCCGGCTCGGCTTCGCCGCACAGGAGGTCGAAGGCTATCTCGCGGAGGCGGGGCTCGCCAACGTCCGCTGCGAGCGCGTGCCGCCGGCTGCGGGCGAAGCGGGCAAGCTGACGGTCGTGCTGTGGGTTGCCGAGGATCCGCGCGTCATTTCCAATTCGTTCCCCAAGAGCGACGTGGAGTTCGCCTGATGGCCGCAAAACCAGTGCCTCTGAGCCGCGCCGGAGCGCGAGTTCGGGTGTCGTTCGAGTTCTTCCCGCCAAGAACCGCGGAGATGGAGGCGAACTTGTGGGAGGCGGCGACCCGCCTCGAGCCGCTGAATCCGGCCTTCGTCTCGGTAACCTACGGCGCTGGGGGGTCGACCCGCGAACGCACCCATGCGCTGGTCGAGCGCATCGTGCGAGAGACGGCGATGAAGCCGGCGGCCCATCTGACCTGCGTCGGGGCCTCGAAGGACGAAATTCGCGCGACATTGCGAGCCTACCACGGAGCAGGCGTTCGCCATATCGTGGCGCTGCGCGGCGATCCGCCGACCGGGTTTGACGCCCCTTACGAAGCCGCGCCCGACGGCTACCAGTCGACCGCCGAACTTGTCGCCGACGCGCGGCGCATCGCCGATTTCGAAGTCTCCGTCGGGACTTATCCCGAGCAGCACCCGCAAAGTCCGACCCTTCTGCACGACATCGAAATCCTCAGGCAGAAGGTCGACGCCGGGGCGACCCGGGCGATCACCCAGTTTTTCTTCGAGAATTCCGTCTATTTCCGGTTTCTCGACGTCGCCGCCGCGGCGGGGATCGACGTTCCGATCGTGCCGGGCATCTTTCCGGTGCAGAATTTCAAGCAGACGGCCAATTTCGCCCGCCGGGCCGGCGCGACCGTGCCGCCATGGCTCGCCGACCGGTTTGAGGGCCTCGAGGACGACCCTGCCACCCGGCGCCTCGTCGCCGCCGCCGTCTGCGCCGAGCAGGTGATCGACCTCATCGACCACGGCGTCGAAGAATTGCACTTCTACACCATGAATCGCGCCGATCTCGTGTTCGCCATCTGCCACCTTGTCGGCCTGCGCGCGAGGCCGGTCGCGATCGAACGCGAAGAGCAAGATCCGCAGCCGCTGCGCCGGCGCGCTTGGTGACGACGCGCGCGTTGATCGGCGCGCGCAGCAAATTCCGTTTTCCTGGTTAACCAAACCTTTCGAAAACCCGCAAGGCGGGGAGATCGAACGTTGACTTGGATTTCTCTTTTTCACACTATGAACAGAACAAGAACATTTTACGGCGACTTTGGGTCGGTTCTGTTCGTCGTCAGCGCCCCCAAGCCCGAGTCGCCCTGCGTCGGTGGCGTGCATAGGAGTGACTTGGCGATGTTGAAGCTTATCGAGGGTTCTATTGTGTCATTCTTCCCAAAGGAAATCGATGCGATGTTCCGGAACAGGGCAGAAACCTTTTCGGACCGGCTCGGCTGGGAGGTCGTGGTCAAGGACGGCTATGAGCGGGACCGTTTCGACGACGCGAATCCACTGTATCTCGTATCCGTCGATCCGGACACCGAAGAATACTGGGGATCGTTGAGACTTCTGCCGACCACCGGTCCGAACATGTTGCGCGACGTTTTCGCGCAGTTGCTTGATGGAGATTACGTCGAGAGCGCAACCATATGGGAAAGTTCACAAATCTGCGCGACAACATCGGCCCGACAGCCAGATCGAAGCAAGAGCGGCGTCAATTATGCGCTGAGCGAACTCATATTGGGCATCGGCGAAGTCGCAGTCGCAGCGGGGCTGACCCAAATCGTCTCCGTATTCGACGCCAGGATATTGCGCGTCCTGAAAGCCGCGGGATGCAATCCCCAGATCATCGGGACGCCTCAACGTATTGGCGGGGCCATGAGCTACGCCGGGCTTTTCGAAACCGGCGAGGGGCCTCTCAAGGCCTTCCGCGCCGCGGCAGGAATCGAGAGCTCGGTCCTTGCCCCGGGCGCGAGGGAACTTGCGTTTGCTTAAGAGGGGCCACGGCCCTCGAGCGGCGCGCAAACCTGTTGCGCGCTCGTTTTCCGGCGACAGGGCGCGATGTTCATGTTCTGTTGTCTACAAGTCTGTTGATTGTCATTCTGATCGTACGTCATCACACTACGTTTCGAGAGGGGAATCAAGTATGGGAGGGTCGATTGGCCAAGAAATCGAAAAAGCGCGCGGCGGAGCCTGAAGAAGCAAAGACACACGTTGGAGAATTGAATTTGTCGGCTTGCGAGGCGCGCAGGTTGTACTCCATATGCGTCGAACTGCTTGAATTGTGTACTCAGGTCTCGGGTAGAATTGATCCGGAAGCTGGCTACATGGTGGCTCACGCACGAGATGAAGTGATGCTGGGAATTTTCGATGTCCGTCCATAGCATCTCGTTAAGAACGGCGGCCGGTTTCGAATCCGCCACATCGAGACTGACGGACACGATCCTCGGGGCCGTTGAGCAGGATCTCGCAGAGACGCTTAGAGCGATCGCAGCCGAAATTGGTCTTTGCCATATCGCATATCTGCGTCTGTCGCCAGATAAAAGTGCCGATATTTGTCTCCTGGTCGCGGTCGCAACCTATTCGAGGCTGTGGCAGCATCGTTATTTTGTTAAAAAATACATGGTTAACGACCCGGTAATTTCGCACGGCAGACAAGCTGTTCAACCGTTCGACTGGGCAAACCTGCCCGTTGACGACCCGGCGACAAAAGCTTTCTTCGCCGACGCGTTGAATCATAGTGTTGGCCGCAACGGCCTTTCTATCCCCTTGCGGAATTGGCGTGGCGTGTTCGCGCTTGTTTCCTTCACCAGCGACCTGCCGAAAGAGGAATGGGAAGCGTACAAGACTGGCAATATGCGGGAACTCCCTCACGAATCCCCTCATTTTTTCTGACTCAGATCTGACTCAGATCTGACTCAGATTGGCCAGAATTCATGAGCAAGTGGCCGCGACGAGACCTCTCGGGCAGCGGCGGGCGCGATGCAGCATTTTGGCGATCGTATTGAATTCATTCGTGATTATCTGAGAGCGATTTTCGCCGGGGATGTGCACTCCAAGCGCATCGATTCGTTGGCCGGCGCCACGCTCGGGGTCATGACGAGCGCTTCGCTCGCCGTTTCGGTCATCGGCCATGCCTTGGCTCAGGCGCGATGTCGGCTCACCAAGCACGCCATCAAGCAGGTCGACAGACTGCTCAGCAATCAGGGCGTCGTCGTATGGGACATGTTCGGCCCCTGGGTGACCGAGATGGTCGGCCAGCGCCGCTCGATCGTCGTCGCCATGGATTGGACCGACTTCGACGCGGACGACCAGACGACCCTGGCGCTGAACCTCGTCACCAACCACGGCCGGGCGACGCCTTTGTTGTGGCTGACGGTCTTCAAGGGCGAGTTGAAGGCTAAGCGCAACGACTATGAAGACCTCTGTCTGCTCCGCCTCGCCGAGGCGCTGCCCGAGGGCGCCGTCGTCACGATCCTGGCCGATCGCGGCTTCGGCGACGTCAAGCTGTTCGCCTTTCTCGACGAATTGGGCTTTGACTATGTCATCCGGTTCCGCGGCAATATCCATGTCGCGGCGGCCGATGGCGAGACCCGCCTCGCCGCGGACTGGGTCGGCAAGGGCGGTCGGGCGCGCAAGATTCCCGCCGCCTCGGTCACCGCGGGCGGGCGCGAAGTGGGCGCCGTCGTCTGCGTCCACGCCAAAGACATGAAGGAAGCCTGGTGCTTGGCCACCAGCCACGCCGAGGCGAGCGCGCGCCAAATCATCAATTCCTACGCCAAGCGCTGGACGATCGAACCCGGGTTTCGCGACACGAAGGACCTTCGCTTCGGCATGGGGATGGGTGTCCTGCGAATCTCGGACCCCCAACGGCGCGACAGGCTGCTTCTCCTCAACGCCTTCGCGATCGTTCTCTTGACCCTGCTCGGCGCCGCCGGAGAAAGTCTCGGCATGGACCGCCATCTCAAGTCCAACACCGCCAAGCATCGCACCCATTCGCTCTTCCGCCAGGGCTGCATGCTCTACGAACTGATCCCGACTATGCCCGAACCGCGATTGCGGCCCCTCATGGAAAGGTTCGGCGAAATCGTCATGCAAAATAGCGCGCTCGAACAAACTTTCTCGGTCGTCTAAAAATGAGGGGATCAGTGAGTTGACGAGGACAACGTTATCCCTCTGTCCGGAGCAACAATTCGATCCGCCGATGCTCTATGGGCGAATGTATTGAATTGGATGAGCATACCCGACGAGCGAGTCGAAACATCTGGGAGTAAACGGAAAGCAGAGCTTGCGACAAAGGGGGGTGGCGGAGTAAATATTCCGTTTGTTGTCCAAGCGAAGGCTGAAATTGGAGGCTAGGGGACTCCAGCTTTTGTCGGTTCTTATTGATTCTGCGGCTAATATCAATTTTAAATTACCGCCCTTTCCAGTTCAGTTGTCGTTCCGGGAAGAGCAGTGTCTGCTTTGGGCGGCACGAGGAAAGACCTATCAGGAGATCGCGGAAATCCTCGGTCTGGCCTTTGGCAGCGTGAAAACGCATCTGGATGGGGCCCGGCACAAATTGCGTTGCATGAATCTGACCCACGCGGCCGCGGTCGCCTTTGCAACCGGAATCATCCCGGCGCAGGCGCTCAAGTAAGGCGATCGACCCCCAAGCGCTCGCCGCCCTTCGGAGAAGGAAGCGGTCTCGAACAGATTGAGATCGGCCAGGGACTGAAGATAGAGGGACGGATCCTCGGGCAGTTCCGGCGCCATGACCTCGGGCAGGAACTCGCGCACAATGTTGCGCTCGGATTGTCGTCGAGGAAGGCCAACGAATTGAAGCCGATGTTCAGGGTCTTCTGGATCAGACGGATACTGTCCGCCTTGTTGTCCAAGTTGGCGACGAAGACGGAAATATCCTCTTCCTTGAGCCTTAAACCCCGTCGCCGGGGCGGACGTCTTCGTGATATGGGACGGGCAAAATCGACGACGACGCCCTCCGCCGCCGCGCCTAGTCATCGTAGAAGGCTTCGGAACCGCCAAACGCCTCAGCTCAGACATCCACTCCCGCGCCCCGCCGTGGAAGGTCGCCCATGATTATGGAAAAGCCGCGCCGGCCGATCTGCGCCGGCGTATTATGCTTTGCCGCCGTCTTCGGCGGCCGCGCCGGCGCGGCTGAGGTTTACCCGGGCTGCCCCGTCCCGCCAACGACATTCAATCACATCTGGTATATCGACCCGGTCAACGGCAAGACGGCGGCGGCGGGCGGTCTTGGCACGCAAGCGGCGCCCTGGAATTCGCTTCAGGCCGCATTTTCCATCCAGCCGGGGTATACGGC
The DNA here is from genome assembly GCA_963765375.1 of uncultured Alphaproteobacteria bacterium. Classification (GTDB taxonomy): domain Bacteria; phylum Pseudomonadota; class Alphaproteobacteria; order Rhizobiales; family Beijerinckiaceae; genus Roseiarcus. The sequence continues at coordinate 383,035 of CAVXVZ010000005.1, forward strand.
TCCGCTTCTCTCGACGGCGCCTTACCGGCATCCAAACGACGCCAAGACCGCCGACGTATTCGCCCCTGGTCCGGCGGCCGGGCCGATCCACCCTGGCGATGAGATCCTGCTCATGAGCGGGAACTACGGCGACGTCTCGACGAGTGATTGGAATGCTGGCCTCAAGAACCCCGCTTTCGTCACGATCGCCGCCGCGCCGGGTCAGACGCCGGTATTGTCATGGCTTGCGGCCGTGGCCTCGTCCTACCTCGTGTTTTCAGGGATCAAGGTAGAGGGAACCGCGGACACTTCGCCTGCGCACGCCCGGTTTCCCATGGTTATGGTCAGCTCGAGTCCCGCTCTGCCGGGCTCGAACCTGGTCTTCACGAACATCAAGGTCTCATCGTCCGACGACACCTCGGGCTGGACCCAGGCGGAGTGGCGGGCGCGGAGACGCATTGTCGGGATTTCAGCCGCGGGGGGCGTCGAGACAACCTGTGTCTCGGTGACAAACTCGCACATTTCGAACGTCGAATTCGGCGTAGTGGTCGCGGCGACCAATATGCTGGTCTCAGGCAATGAGATCGAGCGCTTCGGCGACGATGGGATAGACTACGCGGCGAACAACATCTTGATCACAAAGAATTACATTCATGATGGCGTCGACCTCGCCGACGGCGCCCACCCGGACGGCATGCAGGGCTATCCCGGCAAGTTCAGCAACGTTGTGATCGATAGCAATCGGGTCATCCGGCAGACCGATCCAAATCTGCCGTTCCCGAACTTCCTCCAAGGCATCGACGCGTTCGACGGCGATTGGACGAATCTCACGGTCACAAACAACGTTGTCCTTGCGACCTCCTGTTGGGGCATCGGCTTTGCGAGCGTGCACGGCGGCAAGATCATCAACAACACGGTTCTTGACGACCTCTGGCCTCGCGACAAGTGGCCTCGCGCGGCCGGCAAGTGCGAACCGCTCGTCTCCGTTGGCGCCAAGACCCATGACGGCTCCTCGTCCAATGACGTGGTCATTCGCAATAACCTGACAAATGGCCTACTTATCTACGATCTCGGCCCCAACATGGTCATGGACCACAATATCTGCGCCGCAATCGAAGGGGGATGCCGAATACTCAGCTTTCTTCCGAACGGAAAGCCCAATTGGGGCGCCTACAAGCCAGGGGAATATGGCGATCACAACATCGTCGCGCGGCGCGGGACGGAAGGCGAGTTCGTCAACTTCGACCCCGCCAAATTCGTCTTCGACCTTAGGCTCAAGGCCGGAGCGACGGCGATCGGGGCGGGGAGTCCTGTGGAGGCGCCGGCGGTGGACATCACCGGAGCAGCGCGCGGAAATCCGGTCGATATTGGCGCGTACCGTTATAACGCAGTCAATTGAGCTGACCCTTGAGGCTTAGCGCGCTTTGCATTTGGAGGGACTTCGGTTTGCTCCTTTTCGGCAACGGTCTACGGCGTTGGTCCGGCCAATCCGTTTGGGTTTCCTTGGCTCGTGGCCGATTCGCGCCGAGACCTCCGCTCCTGAGGGTTGGGTTGTCTTGGATTTCCTTGGATTCTCTCGTCCGAATCGAGAGTTTTCAATGCGTTGCGTGGCTCGAACGGGGGGACGATATTTCTCGCGCGTGAGCGGCGCCGGAACGGTGGCCGGCGGTCTTGGCATGAGGAAGGGCAGGATTGTTCATGGGGGCAGCTTACCTGAGTTTCTGATTTTCTGCAAGAGATTGTCGCTCCGAAGCGTTCCCGGTCGGTCGCCTCAAACCAAAAGCAAAGACCTCTAGCGCGCAGAAGCGAGCGTGACCCACGAATGTCTTCAATAGGACTGCCGGGGCTTTTTCTTGTTTTTTTGCGGAACGGGAAAAAGTTCGTTCGATGGCGGGACCATGGCGTGATATTTCGGCAATTGTCTACGCTTTCGGATCGCAATTAACGAGTCAAAGAATTGGATACTTTCTATGTTTGTCATATCGTCTGCGTTGTTTAAGCCCCTTTTCTGGTAGTGAATATGAAGATCGTCGACTTTGTCCTTTAGAAATTCAATGATGGTGCCCCGCCTCTTGCGTCCCCCTTCCCACTGAGGCCAGTAAGAGGAGCACACGTCTTCAATCATATAGAGCCCTCCATCCTCGACGAGTGGAAACAAGACATCGAAGCTTGCGCGTTGATGTCTGCCGATGTGCGAACCGTCATCCAGCACGACGTCCAATCCCTTCATCTCAGCGACCACGTTTCGCAGAAATTCCGGGTCGTCCTGTGAACCGATGCGCACGCTACCGCTGTCACCGTCAAAAGCAGCGCACTTGGGATTGACGTCAATGCCAAATATAACTGCGTCACTGCCGAGTAACTCGCGCCATAGCCCCAGCGACCCGCCATGAGCTACGCCAATCTCCAACATCTTAACCTTTGTACCAATATACCGTTCCAAGAGTTGGTCATAGATGGGAAGATAGTGAAGCCATTTCGCGACGGGCTTACCTTGATTCGAAAAAAAGATTTCCGCCGCTCGGCCCGGGTAAGCTGACCTGTGCTCGTCGCTCACTTCCGTTGCGAAGTCGTAGGGGTTTGGCTGGTTCGGATTCATTAGGGTACGAAGCTTTCTGTCGATACGCCTGTAGAAAGAGAGCATTCTTCGTAATCCCTTCGCCGCGAACGCGACTTTGCCGTTTCAATGTGTTATATACCGGTCGAGCGATTGCGTGAAACCCAAATGCGCTGCCGCAGGCTTGAGGGACCCGGCGGTGGCCGAGGCTCTCAGCATGTTGGGGCATTCGGCACGGTCGCGCTTGTCGGGCGTCCTGTCGTCGACAACCGGGCTGGCTGCAGCCGGTTTCGACTTCTCTCGCCATTTTGCGGCCTGCGCATCTTCACCGGGCAGGGTCCGCGCTCGCGTTGGGTCGTTTGTTAATGCTGCGCGCCGCGGAAGCGATCTCGCTCGATCGAGACGCCTCGACCTCAGTTTGGGCAGGAATAGGCTCCGGCGGCGTAGGGATTAGTCCGCGTGACCCCGAGGATGTCGACGGTCGGCGCGTCTGTCGCGACGCCGGCCCCGATGGCCGGCGCGCCCGCCTTGAGCTTCACGTTGTAGGTGAGCGTTGAGGGGTCGAAGTCGACAAATTCGCTCGCCGGCCCGCCCGCGGCGATGATGTTGGAGATCCCATAGGTTCCGGGACTGCCGTAATACGTTGCGACGCCGCCCACGTACCAGGCGAACACCGCCCCTGCGGTCGCCATGCCGACGTTGTGACTCGCTGCGACGCCGGGGTCGAGATTGTAGACCGTGACCACGTTGGCAAGGTTGTTGATCACGGGGACGCCGTTGCTCGAAGAGCCTTCATGCGTCTTGTCGCCGACGCTGACCGCGGGCGAGCATGCGCTAGAGCTAGGAAGAAGCCCGTCATTCACCACCGTATTGTTGGCGATCAAACCGCCGTGGACGCTTGAGAACGCGATCCCCCAGCAGGCGGTCGTTATGACGACATTGTTGGTGACGGTAAGGTAGGTCCAGTCCGAGTCGAAGGCGTCGATGCCTTGCAGACCCGCCGTGAACTGAAGATTCGGGTCGGTCTGCCGGATGATCGTGTTGCTGTCGATCAGGATGCGTTCGAAATTGTTCGACGCGACGCCCGCCGGCAGGGCTCCAATTACCCCCTGCATCGCGTCATTATGATTGGTATCGTTGACGTTCAGGTTGTCGTGAATGTAGTTCTTCGTAATATCAAGTCCGTTCGCGCCGTAATCAATCGCGTCGTCGCCGAAATGGTCGATCTCATTGCCTGAGAAGAGGGTGAGATTGGCGGTCAGCGCCGCGCCAAACCTGACGTTGCTGATGTGAGATCCGGTCATTGAAATGCATTTCGTATCATTGCCTCCGGTGCTGCTCTGGCCGTTAAATCCGTTGCGCCCGTTCGCGACCCATTGGGCCTGGGTCCAGCCGCTGGCATCGTCCTGGGACGAGATCGTCATGTTCTCGAACACAATGTTGGACGTTGGATAGGACGCGCCCTGGAGGCTTATCCCGCTGTCCCAGGTGGCCCTAGATGTGGTATGCGGGCGTAGTTGAGTTGCTGTTCGAGGCGACCGCGACGGGGCGCGCAATGGCCAAAGGCCGATCGCTTTCGCAGTTTCAAGAGACGTTTCCCGACGAGACGAGCTGCGCCGCCTTTTTGTTGAAGCGGCGTTGGTCGAAGGGTTTTGTCTGTCCCGGCTGTGGCGAGCAACGCGCCGCGGCGCTGAAGAGCCGGGCTTACACATACGAATGCCTCGATTGCGGTCGACAGACTTCGGCCACGGCGGGAACGGTGATGCATCGTTCCAAGCTGCCGCTGACCTCGTGGTTCTGGGCGGCACATCTCATGGCGACACATTCCAACGGCATGTCGGCGCGGCAATTGGAGGATCAACTCGGCGTCACTTACAAGACCGCTTGGCTGCTGACGCAGAAATTGCGCCGGTCGATGGTCGACCCGGATCGCGATCCCTTGGAGGGCGTCGTCGAAGTCGATCAGGCGGAAATTCCCTTCCGCGAAGGCGAAGCCTTTTTCGAGCGCGACAATGCCGGCAAAATCCTCGTCGCCGGGGCCGTCGAGGTGATTGATCGCGACACCAACCAGCCCAAGCCGCGACGCAAGCACGCCAAATATCTCGATACGCGCTCCGGCCGAATACGCCTCGCTATGATCGCCGACAATTCCGCGGCGTCGATCGAGGCTTTCGTGAGAGCCAACGTGAAGCGTGGAGCCACGCTCCTCACCGACGGCCACGCGTCCTATCCTGGATTAACCGACTACCGGCACGATCCGCGCATTGTCGGAAAAATGTCGGGACATGTTGTCTTGCCCTGGATCCACCGAGCCTTCTCATTGATGAAGCGATGGGGCCTGGGCACGTATCATGGCCTGCGCCGCACGCATGTCGACACCTATCTCAATGAATTCGTCTTTCGCTACAATCGCCGCTTCCACCGGCACGTTTCGTTCGAAGCCTTGCTCGGGCTGGCCGCACATCATGCGCCTGCGAGCTACTGGGACATCGTCAAACGAGACAATCCTCGAAAGGGCGTCCAAACGATCAGGCGGAGGCCGCGCCGCCGCAAGACCGCCACCGGAATGCGACAGGACGGTGCGCCGCCAGCGCTCGGCGCTGACCCAAACCAACCCATCAAACCGGTGCATCCACTACATATAGACGAACCTGGGACAACGGGATAAGCCGCGCCCTGATCCCTGACGTCGACCATATATTGTTTAGGGCCTGTCTTCAGTTGAGGCGAGAACGGATTGGATTCGGACGCAGAACGTTTTGTGTTTCGGATGCGCGGGGGATTCCCAAATCAGCAAATGTCTGACTCGTGAGTGGTCGGCCCGAGGAGGGGCTGACCGATGCGACGATATGCACTGCGCGACGACCAGTGGGATCGGATCCAAGATATTCTGCCGGGCCGTGAAGGCCATGTGGGCGGCACGGCGGCGAACAATCGCCTGTTCGTCGAAGCCGTTCTCTTCAGGTTTCGCGCCGGCATTCCTTGGCGCGATCTGCCCGAGCGCTTTGGCGACTGGAAGATCGTCTATCAGCGCTTCAACCGATGGGCCAAGAGCGGCGTTTTCGAGCGGGTTTTCAGGCTTTTGGCCAGCGACCACGACAACGAGTACATGATGATTGACGCCACTATCGTGCGCGCTCACCAGCATAGCGCCGGCGCCCAAAAAAAGACGGCGCGCAAGCCATCGGCCGATCCCGCGGCGGATTGACCACCAAAATTCACGCGCTCGTCGATGCCCTCGGCAATCCTGTCGAGGTGATGCTCAGCCCGGGCCAAGATCACGATCTGACTTGCGCCGAGCCTCTCATCGAAGCCGTCGATCCCGGCGCTTTGATCGCCGACAAGGCGTTCGACGCCGACGCCTTCATCGCCGCCCTCAATGATCGAGCGATCGCCCCCGTCATCCCATCAAAATCCAACCGAAAAACCCCGCGCCCGTGCGACTTCGCCCTCTACTGCGAACGCAATCTCATTGAGCGTTTCTTCAATAAGCTCAAGCATTTCCGGGCTATCGCCACGCGTTACGACAAGCTCGCAAAGATCTTCCTCGCCGGCGTTCACCTCGCCTGCGCTGCCATCCTCCTCAACTGAAGACAGGCCCTAGTCGCGGCGGGTTGGAGACTTTGCACCTTGAGGCCGTCGAACGCCCACATGGTGGTCGAACAGAGCGAAAGCTGGCTTAGCACCGGCGTCTGGCCCGGGGCGGCGGCGACGGTAACGAAACTCGAATTGGAAATCTCCGTATCGTACTGACAGATGCCGATGTTGCCGTAGTTCCCGCTCATGAGCAGGATCTCATCGCCGGGCTTGATCGGTCCGGCCGCCGGGCCAGTGGCGAACACATAGGCGGTCTTGGCAGCGTTTAAATGCGTATAGGGCGCGGTCGTAAGCAGCGGGTAGGCGTAGCCCGTGACCGCTGCGGCAACGGCCTCCAAGGAGTTCCACGGGTGCGCCAGGGAGCCATTGCCGCCGGCGGCCGCGGTCTTGCCGTTCACCGGGTCGATATACCAGACACTCCTGAACGTCGACGGCGGCGGCACGCAACCCTGCATGACCTGTTGCGCATGAGCAGGAAGAACGTAGCAGGCAAGCAGAATTACGCCGCGACCGAGCGTCTTCATCAAACCCCCTTGCCCTTAACTGAGCGTTATCCACACGTAAATGTGGTTAACGCGCAATATCATGCCTCGTCTATGCTTTCAATGACCGATTTGTCATCCCCGGCCAGCTGGGTAACTAGCCGGCTAATAGGTCGGCGGCGTCGCAGACCGCACAATTCGAACGGGAATTCGCTGATGGGAGGGTTCCGGCGGATCAACTGGGCCCGAGCGCCGCTGGTAAACGAGGGGGTCTCGGCCTGAAAGGGGGCTGGGGCTCGAAGGCTCAATTCCCCGAAACTGTTCTCGTCGCGGTCACGCTCGCCCGAGCGCGCTTTCCTCACGACGGGGATATGGTCTCCGCCGGGTCTTATTTCCTTCCAGTTCTTTGAGTCCCTTCTGTTTATATTCGTGCCTCATCAAAATAACCATGGCCAACAGGAAAAAAATCAGCACGTTGTTTTCCCGCTCCGACAGAACAAGTCTGTAGAAAGCGAAGGCGACGAAGCTGCAGGCGAGCGCGCCCCCAATGGCGCCCCCATTCCGACAAGTCGGTCAGGTAAGCGCGGACGCCATACCAAATCGGCAGCAACACCAATCCGGTGAAAAACAAAAATCCGGGAACGCCTGTCTCCACCAGCAGCGAGATGACGTAGCTGTCGATCGAGGAGCCGATGTCATAGCCGCCAGTCCCGAAACCGTGCCCCGTGATCGGGTTCGACTTGACGAGCGGCCAGGCGGCCGCCCATTGCACCCATCGCCCATTGTTGCTGGCTGCCTCCGCGCCGCCCCCGAGCACTATATTGTGCGCCCTGGGCCAGAAAAGAATCAGCGCGAGCACGATGGCGAACGTGACCGCGCCCATGGCGCCGACCAGCGCCGGCGCCAGACTCGCCCTGTCGCTGAGCGCCTTCCTTATCGACCAGATAACGACGAAGGTCGCCATTGAGACGATAAAACCGACATAGCCGCCGCGTGACCCGGAAACGAATATTCCGGCCATTCCGCTGATCACAACGGTCCAGCCGAGGCACCTTTCGAAGACACCCTCTCGGTGCATAGCAAAGAATAGTCCAATGGGGATAGCGATAATCTCAAACTCTCCGAGGGATAGGGGGGACATAAATATTGACGAAGCCCGGTATAGACCTCAGGAATCCCCTCATTTTCGAGAAAGGTATGTTTTCGAGGCCTTTTGGCCCTCACGCGGGGCGAAAGGAGGGCCATAAGCTCCTATGGTGAGCATGGCGCGACCTCTTTCTGATAATTCGGAGCCCCGAACCCGCGCTTCAGGACTCGTCAGACGAGAGTCGTCGCAGCGAAGCGCCAACCTTGAGTTGCATTTCGGCCCCGAAAAAATGAGGGGATAGCTGAGGGTATAGACCATTCCTTAAAGCCGCTGCGTCGCTTGCCAAGTTTTCGAAACACAGGATTGGATGCGACGAGTGACGCGAGCATGCTCTTCGGAAAGACATCGATCAAGAAGCGATGCTGGAGTCTAAACTCCAATATACCAACTGCAGTGATGAGTATCGCACAAAAACATATGGTTTTCAATATAAAGATTACGTCATTTCTTCCCTTTAAAATATATAATAATGCAAGTAGTGGAACGTACCACAGGAGAATAGCGTCAACTACGCCAGATAGGGACGATCCCGGAAGTTCTCCCCCAGGAATGGACGCGATTGCCATGACAAGATAACCGACCGCACAACCGACAATCAGCAGAGACGAGCGAGCGCGGTCTGCAATGTGTCGCCGAACCCCTGATGAAGACGCCACGGCGAACAGCATTGGAACAAGAAAGAAGAAAGTCACAACTCTTCGGATCGAGATCCAAGGCGAGTCGCCAAACTGAGCCGTATAATAGTAAGGAACGCAGAGATCCGCGATCAGCATAACGAAGAAAGTCTTGCGGATAAACGTAGGGAAGACGAGCGGGACCTCGGGCATCACCCAGAGCAGCACGACGCCGACCGCCGCAACCATGCCGAAAGCTCCCAATGGCGGGAGAGCGACGGCCGCGAAGCCAACAATCGCTCCCAGACCTATGGTCAGCGCGGCCCATGCGACAATCGGCGCGAGGATGCGAATGACGCCGGGCAAGGCGCGGACGGCCAGCCTCGTCCGCGCCGTTACGAGCAAAGAGGTTAGAGCGAAGCGGTTCCTGAGCCGCATTGTCACGCCTGTCACGCCTGTCGAACTCCCGATCGCTGTCGCGGTCGCGACCGTTGTACCTCATCCGAGAAAGCGGCGAGCTTCCTCGCGTTGTGGTTAACCGCCATCGTCCGCGCTTGGCTTCATTTGTTGACCGGCCTGGTCGAGTTTCATGGTCGCGCTAGGGCCGCTTTTTAGAAAGGACAAACAGTGGCAGCCTCTATACAGGTTTTCAGCGGATTTTGCCATTTGTCTCACGAAAATACATTTGCAATGTTACAGGAACCAAAAAAGATGATCAAATGATGGAGTCCGCGCCCGAAGGCGATCGAGGCGCCGGATGAGTTTCGCGCGGGCTCAGGGAGTCCTGGGAATACGGTGACACTTGCATCATTCGCTAATTCTGTTGCATCAACAAGCGATTGTTGAAGCATGCATGTGTCACCGATATCCCGCGCCCATTGAGTTTAGTCTCTGAGTTTCTACTTCCCCGCCTCGTCCCACGGCGACGGAACGCCGACGCGGATGGCCTGCGAGAAATCCGGCGACCCATCAGCCGCCTTCGCCTTGTCGCTGATCGCCGCCCGCTCCATGAGTTCCGCGAGCGGCATCGTCGTCACCACCACCCGCTGGTCGTAGAGATAGCCGGGCAGGAAGCCGTTGACGACGAGCCGCCAGTCGAGCGGAAACGCGCCGCCGGCCGCGCGCACAATCTTGAACACGACGGTCGCGCAGTTGGCGATGATCGAATTGTAGAACTTCGGCCGTTCGGCGAGCGCGGTCGCTTCCGCGACATATTGCGCAAGCAGCGCGCGCGCCTGTTCGGGGGGCGTGTTGAGCCGGTAGAGCCGCACGTCCTCGCCGCGCACATTCGTGCGCAACCGCACCGAATCGCGCTCGGTGGTGGCGAGATAGACGAGGGTGTGGGATTTGAACGCGTCGGCGATCGGCGAGAATTCGCTCGCCTTCTCGCGCCGCACCTCGACTGACCAGGCGATGTGGTCGCCGTCCTCGAAGCCGAAGCTCATAATGACGTGAGCCATCTCCGGCCCCGCCCAGTAGGCGAGAAAAAGATCGAGGGTTTTCAGTTTGGAGAGGTCGTAGGAGCGCTTGGACCAGCGCTCGGTGAAGTCATCGTCGGTGCGCCAGTCGAAGTCGCGCACGTCGGAGAGGGTCAGGATGTCGCCGTCGATCGCGCCGGTCGTCTGCCGGGCGACATCCGGCGCCCAGTCGCCGTCGAGCGGGGGCCTGATCGTGCTCCACCAGAAGAGGAGCGCGCCGAAGGCGATCGCGAACAGGGTCAGCCCAACGAGGGATCGGCGCAGGAACAGCGCCGCCATGGTCGCAAGGCCGAGCGCGGCGAAGAAGCACGCCGCGAGCGCCCTCGCCCCTTCCGGCGCCGGAAGGCGGAACCACAGCGCCAGCGCTCCCCACGCGCTGACGGGAGCGACGATCAGAACCGAAACGAGGATCCGTAGAAGCGCAGCGACGGCGCGTCGTCCCCATCCCGATGGCGCCTCGCGCATGCGGCCTTCTTCCCCCTTCAGCCGCGGCGCGACTTAAGCGCCGGCGCTTAATCCGCTGCCGGCGCGACTGCCGACGCCTCGGTGGCCGGGCCGACAATCGCGAAAAAGGTGAGCGTCACTCTTTCGCCGACCTTCATGCGGTTGATTCTGACGCCCCTGGCGAGCTTGTAGGTCGAGCCATCTTCGAAGGTGACGGTATGCCTCATCATGTCGACCGACTTTATTCTTCCGGTCGCCGTGACGTTCGGCCCGGCCGCAAAGGCCAGCGCCGCGGCGCTGAGGAACCCGACGGCGGCGAACGCGCGGAGCGTCTTGTGCATCGATTTCTCCTTTCGAGACTCTGGCGCGGCGGCGATGCAAGGCGCTGCCGCGCGGCGGCTAAGGTCGAAGCTTAAACAGGGCGCTCGCGGCGATCTCGTGGCGGTCAGCCTTCGCTTTGGTGTCCGCCCGATAGCGGCACGAACGGGATGACCTTGCCGCCGAAAATATCCGAGCGCGATACGCTCGTTGCGCCGCCCTCGTCGGTCTTCTTGACCACTTTCAGAATATGCTGCGCCCCCGGCGGACCGACAGGAATGACCATGATGCCGCTCGGCTTCAGTTGCTGCAGCAGCGGCGGAGGGATGTGGTCGATGCCGCAGGTGACGATGATCTTGTCGAACGGCGCCGCGTCCTCCCAGCCGTAATAGCCGTCGCCGCTCTTCGTCGTGATGTTCCCGTATTCGTGGTAGCCGGCGGCGATGAGCCGGTCGTAGACGCCGCGGGTGCGCGCCGCCAGCTCAGGGATGATCTCGATCGAATGGATGCGGCTCGTGAGATAGGTGAGCAGCGCCGACTGGAAGCCCGAGCCGGTGCCGATTTCGAGCACCTTGTCGCCGTGCACCTGGATCGCGCTGGTCATCCGGCCCATCGTGCCGGGCGGAGTGATGGTGACGCCGAAACCGATGTCGAGATAGTGCCCGACGTAGGCGTCCTCGCGGTTCTCGGGCAGGCAGAACTCCTGGCGCGGAGTTAACAGGAAGGCGCGCTTGTCGGCGGCCGTCCAGAGGTCGTTGAAGCTCAACAGCACCTGATAGCGGTCCCAGCGCCGCTCGAGGTATTTGGGGTCTTCGGCGGGTCGGTTGGCCGTCATCCAGGCGACGAACTCGGCCTTGCTCGAAAGGGGCGGCCCCTCGGCGGCCGAGGCCGCGAGCGGCGCGGAAGCGGCGATGCTGGCCGCGGCGCCGATGAGAAATTCGCGTCTGAGCATGAGCGGTTCCCTGATTCGAGCGCTTCGATTTCTGCGCGGGCGCGTATCTAGCACGAATGGTCAAGAGTGTGGCCTGTTCAAGGCTTGGTTGCGGAGCCGTTCCGCCGCCGGGACCGCGGGCGGCCGGGTGCGCCGTTATCGCCCGACCCGCCTCGCCAGGAACGCGCGCAATTCCGCCCAAGACTTTTCTGCCGCGCTGCGGTCGTAGGCGAGCGTCATTCCCATGACCTGCCGCCCGGCGCCAAACTCCGGCAGGTCGAACGCGTGGGCCGCACCAGGATAAACGACGAGCTTGACCATGCCGGGCGCCTGCCGCTTCGCCAGCGCCGCGCAATCGGCGGCGGGCGTCACGTCGTCCTTGCCGCCGACGAGGATCAAAGTCGGGATGGCGAGCGTCGCGTCCGCTTCGTTGGCGCATGGAGGATAGAAGGCCGCCGACGCCTTGAACGCGCCCGCGCCCGCCGCGGGGGCGGCGGCGATCTTGAGCGCCGTGTCGGCGCCCTGGGAGAAGCCGACCGCCGCGATGCGCCTGGGGTCGACAAAGGGCTGGCCAGCGAGGAAGCCGAGCGCGCCGTAGGCGTCGGCGACGCCCTGAGGGAAGTCGACCGCGCAGGTTTCCTTCAAACCCCGGGTGGCGAAGTCGTCGACGAACAGCGCGACATAGCCCCAAGACGCGAGCGCGTCGCCGATCGAGCGGCGGTTCGCGGGCAGGCCAAGGCAGGTGTGCAGGAGCACGACCGCCGGAAAGGGTCCGGCGCCCTTCGGCCGCGTCACATAGCCCTCGATCGGGTCGCCGCGGCCGGCGCTCGTGAACTTGACCAGCTCATCGGCCGAAGCGGGAGCGCCAAGGATCACGAGCCCGGCCAGCGCCGCGGCGCCGAGCCATCGATAAGCGAAACCGCGCAAGGCGCTCCTCTCCAGCGACGAAGGAGGCGCAAACAGCCGCATCGGCGGACTGTCGTCAAGCGCCCGCATCCCGTCGCCAGAAAAGCCAACAAACCTTTGCGATAATCCGAAGCGCATGATATTGTCCTCGCTATCGTCGGATCTGGGGCGCGCCATCCGCCTGGGGCCGTTTGACTCGAACGCCTCCCTGGATGGCCGAAGGACCTCGAAAGGAGCGTTTGACCGCTGATTCAGGACCTAAGCCATTCAAAAGTCTCCGATTCGCGGAAGAGAAATCTTTTGATTTTCCTTCCCTAGCGGCTTGGATTTTCCTTCCGTCGGCTTTGACTTTTCTTCCCTCGGCTTGGAAAATCCTTCCAGGGCGCGGGCGCTGGAGTTGCTGACGCAGCCGCCCTTTCGCCGGGCTCGCGCGCCGCCGGCCAAGACGCAGAATGTTGCAGTGGAGGATGGCGATGAGCGACCAGACGAAGGGCGACAAGCCGGCCCGGATCGGCGAGATCCTGGACGTCATGCGAAACACCTGGGACCTGCCCGCCGATTGCAACGAGGGCGAGCTCTTCGCCTACGCCGAGACGCTCTACGACCGGATCGCGAGCGGCGACGGCAAGGACGCGCTCTACGCCTATCTTGGCGGCGTTCAGACCGACAATCTGGAGATGCCGCCGTCCGACGCCTTCAAGGCGATCGTCGATCGATCGCTCTCGCTCGCGCAAGATTGGCGCTGATCAGGCGCCGAGCCGCCGCCTTGCCATGGGCCCCCGCCTATGGCAGGAACCGCGGCGCTTGTTCGCGCATCGGCGCGGGCTAAGGACGCTGCAGTAGCTCAGTGGTAGAGCACTCCCTTGGTAAGGGAGAGGTCGAGAGTTCAATCCTCTCTTGCAGCACCATTATTTCAAGCCCTTACGACGGACGGGCGGATCGGCCTCGGGATCGAGTCACCAAATAGTCACCAACGCAATCTGCTGCAAACTTCTAGCGGATCTTGAGACGCCCCGCCGACTGCCGCCTCGGCGCTCTGGCTCCCAGTCGTACATGCCGGACCGGTGGCGCAGACTGCACGCCGCCGCGCGCCTCTTGAAAAGCTCCGCCCCAAGCGCCCGTCGCTGGATGCTTGCCAAGGGCGCCTTCGAGCTTGTGCTTTCTCCACGCGACTGCGATAGACCCGCCGCCGCGCCTCGGATATTTTGTCGCACGCATGTGAACATCAAAACGCATAGATGGATATCGATCTCTCGCAGATCATCGGATAGTTTGCTCCCCATGACCCAGGATTCCGGTTCACAATTGGAACCGTCGCCGGACGGCCCCGTGACGTCGGATATCGTCTATCCGTCCGCCGTACCCTTCGTTATCGTTCATCTGGCTTGCTTTGCGGCGATCTGGACGGGCGTCAGCGTCGAGGCGCTCGCGATCGGGGTCGGTCTCTACTGGCTCCGGATCTTCGCCATCGGGGCTGGCTATCACCGCTACTTTTCCCACCGCGCCTATGAAACCAGCCGCGTATTTCAGTTCGTTCTCGCGGCGATTGCGCAGACGACGGCGCAGAAAAGCGTGTTGTGGTGGGCAGCCAACCATCGTGATCATCACCTCCATTCCGATACCGAGCTCGACGTCCATTCGCCGCGCCATTTCGGATTCGTCTATAGTCATCTGGGCTGGATCTTCGCCCGACGCTACGAGACGACAAATTTCGCCAGGGTGGCCGACCTGGCCCGATATCCCGAGCTGATGTGGCTGCATCGCTACGAACTGGCGCCTCCGTTCGCGCTCGCGCTCGCCTGTTTCGCCGCCGCCGGTTGGCCTGGCCTCATCGTCGGCTTCTTCTGGAGCACCGTTGCGGTCTATCACGCGACGTTCTGCATCAACTCGCTCGCGCATGTCGTCGGACGGCGGCGCTACGTGACCGGCGACGATTCCCGCAACAATTGGCTCCTGGCCATTTTCACGATGGGCGAGGGCTGGCACAACAACCATCATGCGTTCCAGAGCAGCGTTCGCCAGGGGTTCCGCTGGTGGGAATATGATCCGACTTTTTATCTCCTGAAGCTGCTTGAGCGTCTTGGGCTGGTCTGGAAATTGAAGCTCCCGCCCCTCGAGGTCGTGCAAAATCAGCATCGGCTCGGGAGCCGCGTCACCCTTCGCGCCGCCCTGCAAGTCGCCGAAAGTTTCAACGCCGAGCGCATCGCAGCCGCGGTCGCGAGCGCGCTGGGAAATCGCGGCTTGGCCGATCTCCGCGCCCGCCTTTGCCAGGCGCAGCCATTCGCCGTCATGGAAGTCTTCAGCGAATTGAACCTGCCTCACATTCCGAGCAAGGCTGAGATCGTCCGTCGCGCCCGGTCGCTGCTTGCCAACTCACCCTCGTTGGAGGACATCGCCGCAAAGGCGCATGAGCTTCTTCTGGAGGCGATCGGGACGCGGCTGGCGACGCTCGCCGCGCAATCGGCCAACTGATCCAGCGCGTCATTTGACTTTCGCCGGCTCCCGCGCGCGCTGTCGCGATCTGACGGCGGCGCCGTCCAGCCACACGGTCGCGTTTTTCGGATCGAACACGATCGTACCGAAGAGTCGTAGAAACGAGGCGCCAAGCTGGGCCGCGGGCTCGGTCATGTCTGCGATCCCGCCGCATGCGTCGGGGGGCTTCACGATCAAATGGAAATCGTCGATTTGCGCGATCGTCCTGCTTTGCCCGTCTTCGATGCCAAGCGTGCGGTCCTCGACCGCGTAGCGAGGCCGTCGCTCGCGGCCGTCGCAGGTCCAGACGTCGATGTCGCCGGCCTTGTCGAGTTTGATTCCGCTCGCGGCGAGACGCTCGAACAGCGCTTGGTTGATGTCGACCGAGTGGGCATAAACGGCGTCCTCGTAGCCGGTGTCGATTTGCGCGAACGCGCGGACCTCTCCGAGACGCACGAATACGACCGGAACATTGGGAAGACTCGCGTCGGTCGCTGAAGGCTCGGACGAAAAGAAGCCGTTCTGGGCGATGGGAACGAGGCCGCGCGCGATCAGAGCTTCCCGCCGGCATGGCTCGGCGCCCAGATAGGCCGCGTCCGCCGTCAATTGGACGGTCAGACGGGACAGGAGATTGGCGCCAATGACGCCGAGCTGGCCTTTTTCCGGTTGCCGCAGCAAGCCATAGCGCGCGAGATGAAAATCGCCTCGCTCAACGCCCGGCAGCGAAATCGCCGCCTCCCGGGCCGCCCCTTCCGGGCCAGGGAAGGCCTCGGCCGACAACGAGCTCCGCGTCGCGCCGTAATCGAGGAGGAACGGGCCGGTCACGCCGTCGGCGGTGAGTTCGATATAGGGAGAGGCTCCATTCGGGACGCTAACCCTCGCGTATAGGCGCCCGCCGCAGAGCGCTTCCTGGTCTTGGTCTCCGATCGCCATGCCGACGCCAGATATAAGCGCTGCAAGCGCTGCGAACGAGAGAGAGATGGTCCTGACGGTCACCATGCGATTGGTTAGGATCGGCAACCAGAGGCCTGTCAATGGCGCCCCCATTTCTGGCGCAAACCCCGGTGTGTGATATGGGCGTCCTGGACGATGACAGAGTCGCCTGGTTTGGGGTCGACGTCGGGTTCCGCAAACTTCTCTCGCGCGCCAGGGGGTCCCGCGCATGTCCCAATCTGCGTCACCTATCAACTACCGGCTCGGAAGCCTTTATTCGGTCATCACGGCCTTCCTGTACGCGACCCAGGAGCCGTTCTCCTTTCCGGCGGCCAGGCATCTCAACACTTTGCAGTTTGTGTGCCTGACCCAGATCGCGCTGCTCGTCTCAATTCCGCTGTTGACGGCCCCCCCGGCCAGTCGCCGCGACTTCGTCGCCCTGTTCCGAAAACCCGCCAATTACGGGTATCTGGCGGTCATCTTCGCCGTCGGCATGTGCGGGCTGCTGCTGTACAACTTCGGCCTCAGCAACGCCCATCCGATCATCATCTCCGCGATCCTGAACCTCTCGCCATTCTGGGCGGCGCTGGTCGCGCTCGTTATCTCGCGGGTGCCGATCCCGATCTCGCCGGCGACCTTCTTCGGCTGTTTCGCCGGCGCCTTCGCCGGCGCGATGGCGGTCGCATGGAGCCAGCTTGGCGACGCCGACAAGACGACGCTCGGTCTTTTGGCCGAGAATTTCGTCCACGGCAGCTGGGTCTACGCCATTCCCGTCCCGCTCTGTTCCGCCCTCGGCGGGACTCTCGTCGCCAGATGGTTCGGGAAATACAACGAATCAGCTGCGATCGCCGCCAATTTCCTGTTCGCGAACACCATCCTGATTCCGTCCTGCCTCGTCATCCTGTTCTGGCGAAGCCAGCTCACATTCGCGCAGCTGCCGGCGATGATTCTGATGATCGTCGGCACCATCCTCGCCTCGTCGCTCGGGCGCGTCTTCTACCAAGTCTCGCTGACGGTCACCGGCGGCGACAACGGCTTCGTCACCATGTTCTGGAACCTGGTGCCCGCGCTGACAGCGCTGGTGTCGCTCATCCTGTCGCGCTGGATCGCGGATGAGCATTTCGCCATCAACCTGACGTTCTTCCTCGGATCGGCGCTCATCGGCGCCTCGCTCGTGCTGTTTTCGCTGAAGTCCTGGCGGCAACCCTCTCGGCGCGGCTAAAGCGGACCAACGATCGGTCGCACGTGTAACGGACTCGAAGGGCCAATTGGTGATGCGGGGCCACAAAATCTGTTTGTTTTGTTGGCAAGTGAGGCAGGCGGGCAACGCGTAGACTCCAGGTTTTGTTGCAATCGTCCGTATATCTGGTAGTCTGGATATATGGATGATGCGGAAGTCATTGCCGCTTTGGCGGCGCTCGCCCAATCGACACGCCTCCAGACATTCCGTGTGCTCGTCGCTCGTGAACCCGAAGGCGTTCCCGCTGGCGAGCTGGCGCGCCTCGTTGAAGTCCCCCAGAACACGATGTCAGCCCACCTCGCCATTCTCGCGCGCGCGAAGCTGATTGTCGGCGAGCGGCGTAGCCGATCAATCATCTATCGCGCGAACCTCGACGGCTTCCGTCAGGTGATGGTGTTTCTCCTGAAGGACTGCTGCGGCGGACGCCCCGACCTATGCGCGCCGCTCATCGCGGACTTAGCCCCTTGTCGCCCACCGAAGGAGGCCGTTCATGGCTGAGAACACCTTCAACGTCCTCTTCCTATGCACCGGCAACAGTGCGCGCTCGATCCTCGCCGAAAGCATCCTGCGGAAAGAAGGACGGGGGCGCTTCCTGGCCTACTCCGCGGGAAGCCATCCCAAGGGGGCCGTCAATCCGTTCGCTCTGAAGGTCCTTGCGAGCCTCGAATACCCGACCGAGGGCTTGCGATCGAAAAGCTGGGACGAATTTGCGGCGCCCGGCGCTCCGATCATGGATTTCGTTTTCACGGTCTGCGATACGGCCGCCGCTGAAACGTGCCCCGTGTGGCCAGGACAACCGATGACGGCGCACTGGGGCATTGAAGATCCCGCAGCCGTCGCCGGAACCGACATTCAGAAAGAGGCCGCTTTCGTATTGGCGGCGCGGTATCTGAGAAATCGGATCACCATTTTCGCCAGCCTACCCCTCAAGAGCCTCGACAAGCTGTCGTTGAACGCCAAGCTGCGCGAGATCGGCGCCCTCGACGGCGCGACGAAGCCGCGGCCTGAGGTTGCGTGATGGATGTCATCATCTATCACAATCCGGGCTGCGAGACGTCGCGAAACGTGCTCGCAATGATCCGCAATTCCGACGTCGAGCCGCATATCATCGAATATCTGAAATGCCCGCCGACGCGGCGGCTGCTGACCCAATTGATCGCTCGCGCCGGCCTGACTGTGCGCCAGGTTTTGCGCGAGAAGGGCACGCCCTATCGCGAACTCGACCTCGGCAATCCGTCGCTCTCCGACGATGCCCTGCTCGACGCGATCGGCGCGCATCCGATCCTCCTGAACCGGCCGCTTGTCGTGACGCCGAAAGGCGTGCGCCTGTGTCGTCCCTCGGAACAAGTCCTCGATCTGCTGCCGCCCCAACGGGGAGAATTCACGAAGGAAGACGGCGAACGGGTGATCGATGACGCTGGGCTGCGCGTGACGAGCGCGTGACATTTCCTCTGGCTAGACGCCTCGCGGCCGAGTGCCTCGGAACCGGGCTCCTCGTGACCACCGTCGTCGGCTCGGGGATCATGGGCGAGCGGCTTGCGGGCGGCAACGTAGCGCTTGCCTTGCTTGGGAACACCCTGCCGACCGGCGCGATCCTGGTGGTGCTGATCCTCGCGCTCGGGCCGATCTCGGGCGCACATTTCAATCCAGCCGTGTCTCTCGTGATGAGCCTGCGCAAGGACCATCCGTGGCGGGAATTCTTCCCCTATGCGTGCGCGCAGATCGTCGGCGGATGTCTGGGGACTCTCGTTGCGCACGGCATGTTCGAGCTGCCGTTGCTCGAGCTTGCGGTCAAGGCGCGCACAGGCCCGGCACAATGGTTCGCGGAGTTTGTCGCCACCTTCGGTCTCATCGTCACCATTCTCGCCGTGTCGCGTTTCAAGAGCGAGGCGATTCCGGTCGCGGTCGGTCTTTACATAACTGCCGCTTACTGGTTCACGGCGTCGACGTCCTTCGCCAACCCGGCCGTCACGATCGCCCGGGCGCTGACAAACAGCTTTTCCGGAATCGCGCCGGCCGACGTTCCGATGTTCATCGTCTCGCAGCTCATTGGCGCGTTGGCGGGGCTCGGCGTCATGAGCTGGTTTTTTGCCCCGTCGATTGTTCCCGAGCAACTGACGGCGGTGGAGCGGACCTGATGCGCTGGGCGATTTGGTCGGCATCAGCGCTCTTATTGGCGACTGTGTCTTTTGCCGCCGGCAAATTCTCTAGTTTCCGCCAGCTTCCAGAGATTGTTGCGACCCTGCCGGGCGATGAATCCGAGTTCAGCCGCGAGTTCGATGGCCGTATTCGCGAGCGCTTCCTGCAGATGACGGCCCAGGCGTGGTGCGCACAATTTCTACCGTGCACCAGTTTCGAATTCAACTGAACTGCGCTCTTCACAGCCTTCTCGAAGGGCTCGTTTTCTGAGGATCATGCGTGCTTCTCAAGGCCACAATGTTCTGCGTCGTGGGGCTGGTGGCTGGCATCGGCCACTATTGGCTTGTGGGACCGTCAAGCATATCGCCGTTTGTCGGGCTACTCGCGGGGTTGGGCGGGGTCGCCTACATCGAATTCGAGGCTCGCTCGCGGCGATGACCGGCACCGTCGGCGGTCGTGCCTATAGGCTTTCACCTGACGCAGATCAACTCGAACTCTGATCGCTTAGATCCACCTGCCCGCTTCCCGGATCTACGGGAGTCTCACAGCTAGGTCGCCCTCAACACTCGGAGCGACGAGATGCTGGCGTTTCGAAATCGCGCCCCGGCGCGGGTTCAGTCGGCTTGAGGGCTCAACTTTCCATGGCGTTCCGGTTTGCTCCGACCACGCGGACGAGCTCGGAACACAAATGTCATCGTTCTGTTACAGGCGCAAGCCATGAATTTTCGGTGACGACGGAGTGCCACGCCGGGCCTTAAGGCCCTATCGCTCGAAGAACAGCACGTGTGCGTCGGTAAGTTTTGGAAGGGGCTGAGCAATGGTCGATGTCGCCGCGCGAAAGGTGTCTAGCCGACCCAACGCCAAAACGGTTCAGGAATATATAGACGAGTTGCCCGTATGGTCGGACGGCACTTCGCTCAAATCCACGCCGATGACGGGCATGCAGTGGCGGATTTGGACGCTCGCCGCGTTCGGCAAGTTCTTCGAGGGCTTCGTGGTGTTTATGGGCGGCGTGTCGCTGCCGCTGATCGCCCGCGAATTCCATTTGGCCGACGCCGAGAAAGGTCTCGTCACCTCAGCCAGCCTCGCCGGCATCTTGCTCGGCACCATCCTGCTGGGTGGGTTATCAGACTATTTCGGCCGCAAGCTTATGTTCATCGCTGAGATGATCATCTTCTGCATGTTCCTTACGCTGCTGATCTTGGTTGGGAACTTCCCATCCCTGGTGATCTGCCTAGTCGGCATTGGCATGGCGCTGGGCTGCGACTATCCGACTGCGCATATGATCATCTCGGAAAACATCCCGAGCGTCTCGCGCGGCCGAACTCGTGCTCGGCGCATTCGCCTTTCAGGCGATCGGCGCCATGTGCGGGATCATAGTCGGCGCCGTGGTGCTTGTGATCGACCCGAGCATCGACGCCTGGCGCTGGATGTACGCGACTGCGCTCGCGCCGGCCATACTTATCACCATCGGCCGCTTTTTCATCCCGGAAAGCGCCAACTGGTTGATCGTGCGGGGCCAGCACGAAAAGGCCGAACAGGCTGTGTCGCGCCTGCTCGACCGTACGCCGGTCTACCCCGAGAAAGTGGTGCTGGTGCGCCATGTCGCCGATGAGGCGAGCGCCGGGAAACCGTCCTTCTTCGCGCTTTTCAACGCGAAGAACCGCCGCGCCACCATCTTCTCTTCGGTACCGTGGCTGTTCCAGGATCTCGGCACTTACGGCATCGGCGTCTTCACGCCGACCCTGATCGCTGCCGCTCTCGGGAGCGGGCCGGACAAGATACGCAGCCCCGATGACCTGATCGCGAGCGGGATCCGTTCGGCCGAGGCCGCGGCCCTTACAACCTCGCTGTTGATTGTCGGCATCGCCTTCGCAATATGGTTGTCCGATAGCGTAGGACGCATCCGCCTGCAGATCTTCGGCTTCCTCGGCTGCGCGGTTGGACTGGGTATCGCCTCCATGTCGATCGACGCGGAAGGCGCGCTCAGGCTGGACCTCATCATGGCCGGCGTGATGCTGTTCAACTTCATGACAAATCTCGGCCCCAACGCGCAAACCTACCTCCTTGCCGGGGAGGTTTTCCCGACTGAAGTGCGCGGCATGGGCGCCGGCTTCGCGGCGATGATCGGCAAAGTCGGCGCAGTCGCCACCACGTTTGGTTTCCCGCTCCTGCTCGCAGGCATCGGCACTCGCTCGCTGCTCTACAGTCTCGTCGTCAGCTCGGTGTTAGGCGCTGTCGTGACCTGGATGTTCCGCATCGAAACCACTGGCGTGAACCTCGATCGCATCGGCCGCTGAACAGGCAGGAACAGGAGACGCGAGTCGTGAAAGTCAGACTTCGCCACATGCTCGGCGGCGGCGCCATCGCCTTTCTTCTCGCGGCGGTCCCGATGGTGCATGCGGCCGACATCGCTCTCAAGGAAACCGGCTCGACCCTGCTCTTTCCGCTCTTCCAATCTTGGATAGCCGGCTACAAGGCCGTCGCTCCCGATATCGATCTGACCGGCGCGTCTACCGGCTCGAGCGCCGGCAACCAAGCGGCGATCGCGGGCACGGCCGCCATAGGCGCCTCCGATGCCTATCTCTCCGACGAGGTCGCGGCGCGACATCCGAACGTCCTCGATATCCCGCTCGCTATCTCCGCAGTGGCGATCAACTACAATCTTCCGGGTCTGAACGGCACGAACCTTAAACTCGATGGCCCAACGATCGCCGCGATCTATTCCGGCGCCGTCACGACGTGGGATGATCCTGCGATCAAAGAGATGAACCCAGGCGTGACTCTCCCGCACCAAACGATCATCCCCGTCCGCCGCGCCGACGGCTCCGGCACTACGTTCGTCTTCACTCAGTTTCTCGACTTCTCTGCCCAAAAGTGGGAAGACAACCCAGGCTTCGGGGAGGTCCTTGCCTGGCCCGCTGTCGCCGGGGAAAAGGCCGGAGATGGCAATGAAGGCGTGCTGCAAGCAGTCGCCGCCACCCCCTTCGCAATCGGCTATTTGGGCACTAGCTACGGTGACCAGGTCGCTAAAGCAGGTCTCGGCACCGCCTTGATCGAGAACCAGGCCGGTAAGTTCCTGCTCCCAACAGCGCAATCGATCGCCGACGCCGCTGACCAACTTGATCCGCGCACGCCGCCCTACGAGCGTATCAGCCTTGCCTATGCGCCCGGCGACAACAGCTACCCTATGATCAATTACGAATACGCCGTCGTGTCGAAATCGCAGCCTGACGCCGCGACCGCCAGCGCAGTCCGCGCCTTCTTGCGGTGGGCGATCTCCGCAACGGGAGGCAACAACGAGAGATACCTAAGGCCCGTCGGATTCATCCCGCTGCCGGACTTCATCCGCGGACTCAGCGAAGCGCAAATCGATAAAATCCAATAGGGCCCCGTCAGCGCTGCCGAATTGGCCGAGGGTTCGATTCGGGACGAGTGAGCATCCGCGCGCGTGCCTTGTCGCGCCCGGCAGCGTCGGTGCGCGAGCGTACGATCTTCGTCTGCGCCGGCGAGCCGGCTGTACCCGACCACATCCGCCGCCAAGATCGCCGCAATCTTCCGAACCTCGGTCATCGCGCGTTTCTTCCTTTCATGAATGGCACGACAAGCGGGCCCGACGCGAGCGGCCCTCTGACGCTCGACGTTCTCTGCTGCTCTCCGCCCACAGAAGTGGGCTCGATTGGCATCATTACTAATGAGCTGGGCTAATCCGGAATGTGGCCGACGCTTAATTTATCGCCATCTGTCTTGGGAGGGTCTTTCCTAATTTCCCACATTATCGAAATAATGATTGACGCTCGATGTGTTGCGGGTTACTGCTATTTCTATGAAAGTCGAAAAAGCGGCAAAACAGCTCGAGGCGCTTGGCAACGTCACGCGCCTTCGGCTCTATAGAGCGCTCGTTCGGGCGGGTGATGAAGGGCTGCCGGTCGGCCACGTGCAGGAGAAACTGCATATCGCCGCCTCGACGCTCTCTCATCATCTCCATCGGTTGATCCTGACGGGCCTGGTGACTCAGGAGCGTCATGCGACGACCCTTATCTGCCGCGCGAACTATCCTGCGATGGATAGCCTGGTGGGGTTCCTAGTCGACGAGTGTTGCGTCGACGCCGGGTGCAGCGCGAACGGAGGAGAGGTCGCTGCCTGAGGCGGCTCTCTCTTTTGGGCATTATTTCTATAGTCCCGGGAGGATGGCATATGGACGGATCAGCAATTCAATCTCTCCCGATCGCCGTGATCGGCGGCGGTCCGGTCGGTTTGGCCGCCGCCGCGCACCTCTTGGCTCGCGGCTTGCCGGTGAAGGTTTATGAGGCCGGGCCGGCGGTCGGCTCGAAATCTCAAGGACTGGGGTCACGTTCGTGTCTTCACGCCTTGGCGCTATTGCGTCGACCAATCTTCTATCGCTCTGCTAAAGCGTCATGGGTGGCAAATGCCGGACGCCCAAGCGTACCCGACAGGGGCCGAGCTGGTCAGCGCTTATCTCGAACCGCTTGCGGCAGCGCCTGAGCTGGCGGCCGTCATTGAAACCAATGCCCGCGTCACCGCGATCTCGCGGCAAGGGGTCGACAAAGTCGTGAGCCGGGATCGGGAAACGCGACCCTTCGTCCTGGTGGTCGAGACCGCCGCTGGCGTACGCCGCGATCGCGCCAGGGCGGTCATCGACGCGTCAGGCACGTGGCAAACGCCCAATCCGCTCGGCGCGCGTGGGCTGCCTGCCGAAGGAGAAGCGAAGTTCGCCGATCGCATTTCCCATGGCATTCCGGATATCCTAGGCCGTTCTCGGAAAGTGTATGCCGGAAAGACGACGCTGGTCGTCGGCTCCGGACACTCGGCAGGCAATGCGCTGCTCGACCTCGCACGACTGGCGCGAGACGAGGCTGGCACGGTCGCGATCTGGGCCACGCGCGGCGCTGACCTTGCGCGCATTTACAGCGGCGGCGACGCCGATCAATTGCCCGCGCGGGGCGAACTCGGCGCGGAAGTCAAAGAACTAGCTGAAAGCGGACGCGTCGCGCTTGTCACCAGTTTCTCGACGCTCGCAATCCGCAGCGTCGACGGCGGGTTGACCGTCGAAGGCGAAACGGTTGATGGAAGCCGCCGCATTGGCCCTGTCGATCGCATCATTGCGGCGACGGGGCAGCGTCCGGACTTGTCGCTAACGCGGGAACTTCGGCTTGAACTCGATCCGTGGCTTGAAAGCGCCAAAGCGCTCGGCCCTCTTATCGATCCGAACCTCCACTCGTGCGGCTCGGCGCCTCCTCATGGTCACCGCGAACTGAGTCATCCCGAGCCGGGATTCTACACGGTCGGCATCAAGAGCTACGGACGGGCGCCGACCTTTCTTCTGCTCACCGGCTACGAGCAAGTCCGGTCCGTCGCCGAGGCGCTCGCCGGCGACCTTGCGGCGGCAGGCAATGTCCAGCTTGTGCTTCCGGAAACCGGCGTTTGCACGACACGCCGCGCAACGTTGGAAAGGCCTGCGGGCTGTTGGGGTGGCCCAGCGGCCGCAGAAGTCGAATTCCTGCTGCGTCGACGATGCGGAGGTCAAGGTTACGAGCGGGTGCGGGTGCAGCGTGGCGGGATGAGCGCCCCAACGACACCGGGTAATTTGGTCGCGACGACCGTGTTGCTGCCAAGTCGGCGCATGGTTATCGCAACGCTTGGCGTTGGCCAGACTCTGGCGTGGGGCTCGTCCTATTACTTACCAGCTGTTCTCGCGCGACCGATTGCTACCGACACCGGCTGGCCTCTGTCATGGGTGGTCGGTGGCCTTTCTCTCGGACTTCTCGTAGCAGCTCTGATTTCGCCGTGGGTAGGCGCCTTTGTCGAACGCTATGGCGGTCGCCTTGTGTTGGCTGCGAGCGCCCTTGCGCTTGGATTCGGGCAAATCGGCCTCGCGATAGCGCCAAATTTGACGACGTACATCGCTGCTTGGCTCATTGTCGGCATCGGCATGGGCGCCGGGCTGTATGATGCCGCCTTTGGCGCCGTGGGTTGGCTATACGGGCGTAACGCCCGCTCGGTCATCACAACATTGACTCTTTTCGGGGCACTCGCGAGCACTGTTTGCTGGCCGCTCTCTGCGTTCATGGTTTCGGAAATCGGCTGGCGCGGCGCTTGTCTCGTCTACGCGGCAACCCAGTTCGCCGTTATGCTGCCACTCTACCTGCTCGTCATTCCGCGCGCTGCCTCCGCGGGACTCCTGCATAAGCAGGGCGCAAACTCCGCAAACTCGTCAATTGGCGCCAGGCCGTCTCTTACGCTGCTGGTGACTCTGGCCTTAACGTTAACCCTTGCGGCGACACTCTCCTCGTTAATGTCGGTTCATCTCCTGACGATCCTCCAAAGCAGCGGCATTCCTCTTGCGGCGGCGGTCGGCCTCGGCGCATTCGTCGGCCCATGCCAGGTATCGGCTCGCACGGTCGAACTGGCTATTGCCCGCTTTCATCATCCAATCTGGACGAAAATCGCGTCTGCGACCTTGGTGGCGATTGGCCTTTCGGCGCTCTGGGCTTGGATTCCCCTCATACCGTTAGCGCTAGCCTTTTATGGCGCGGGCATTGGTCTCGAAACCATCGCTCGCGGAACGCTGCCGCTCGCCCTGTTCGGCCCGGCCGGCTACGCGACTTTGATGGGTCGGCTCGCCATGCCAAGCTTGCTTGCCCAAGCGGCTGCCCCGTGGGTCGGCGCGATGTTGCTGGAGCGGATTGGCGCACATCGCACGCTGGCGATCGTCGCAAACGTTGCCGTGCTCAATGTCGCGCTAGCGGGCGCACTGGCGTGGATGGTCTCCCGGCGGCGTCTGTATCTCTCACGCCCTGCTTGATCGCCAGGGCGTCATGGCGCTAACAGATCCGTTCGTCGACAAAACACAGATGTTGCTTTACTTCGGCAGAATGAGTGACACCACCAGTCATGCGGTGCGCCTGGTGTGAGCCGACGGGCGCATGCCGATGGATGCAGTGGTGTCTGGCTGGGCGATGAGTTTTCTCCAAGCACGCCGCGTCGATGATGGCGTCGTAGGTTGCGAAGAGGGGTTCGAAAGCCGGCTTGTGCCTAGATATTGCCGGGCGTTCTCGACTGGGTTGAGTTCGGGAGCGCGCGAGGGAAGCCAGATCAGGGTGACGTCGGGCATGGCGGTTTTCCCTCCGGCAGCTCTGCTCCTCACCTCGGCGCCGCGGATAGAGCAGTGTTGAAAGCGGCGCACCTTTCCCGAGAGAGAACGTTTAAAGAGAGCAAACGGGCAGCTGTGCGTGATTGCTGGACCTAGTGAGGGAGATCGGTATTAAAGTGCGGGGGTTGTCGCGCGAATGGAGCACCTGATGCCAACTCGGGCTTGGCGATCTGAAATTGACCAGCTTCGGGCTTCGTGACCGTGCACACGGTGCAGGTCAATCGATAGATCATCGAGACCCAAAGTGGGTTAAACTCGGCTGAAATTATTTCCAATCCCAATATCGAGAATCCCCGAAGAGGATCGCGAAGTGGTGCGTCATGGATGATCGCCGGAATCCATTGGGTGAATTGCCGAATATTTTGGCGTCGGCATTTGAGATTCCTCAAATTAACTCGCTTCAAGCGCCTGAGCCTACTCACCGACCCCGCATCCTGATGCTTTACGGTTCATGCCGCAGCCGGTCGTTCAGTCGGTTTCTAACCTTTGAGGCCGCAAGGCTCTTGGAGACATTCGGCGCCGAACCTCGGGTCTTCCATCCCAGCGGCTTGCCTTTGCCAGACGAAGTTTCCGTCGATCATCCCAAAGTCCAGGAACTTCGCGAACTCTCCGCCTGGTCGGAAGGGCATGTCTGGTGCAGCCCCGAGCGCCATGGCGCTATGACCGGCATCATGAAAGCGCAGATCGATTGGATTCCGCTCGCGCTCGGCGCGGTGCGTCCGACCCAGGGCAAAACTTTGGCGGTCATGCAGGTGAGCGGCGGCTCGCAATCCTTCAACGCGGTCAATCAACTTCGCGTCCTCGGTCGCTGGATGCGAATGATTACCATTCCCAACCAATCCTCGGTCGCCAAGGCGTATGAGCAATTCGACGAGGAAGGCCGGATGAAGCCGTCTTCCTATTACGATCGCGTTGTCGACGTCATGGAGGAATTGGTGAAGTTTACTCTTCTGACCCGCGGCGTCTCCTCTTACCTGACCAGCCGCTACTCAGAGCGCAAGGAGGATGCCGAAAAGCTCGAGGTGCGGGTCAATCTGAAGAAAGCGATCTAGCGTCGCGTGCGAAAATCATCTCCCCGTTCGCGATCGGCGTGGCATAAGTTGCCGTTCGCACGCAAGCCTCGCTTAAGCGAAATCAGGGGTTGTCAGGCGCGGTCGCGATGGACCCGACATCAATCCACTTTGCTTTGAGGCTAAAGTCGCTCAGACTTCAGCAGAGGCGATCCTACCCGGGTATGACGAGGTCTACCCGGGAGTCGTCCTCTCCCGTCTCTGCCTCCGTCCCGCCTCACCGGTTGACGTCCCAAGAGTGGGCCTTGGAACAGCCGAGGTCCGCCGGAATGATGAGGAGCCGGTCTCACGCAAGATGTTGCTCAGTCGATCGAGCGCCACGCGCCTACGAGAGCCTCCCTGGTAGACGGCCTGAAGCGGTATTCCCAGGCAGGAAATGAGAGAGGCCAGGTCAGCGTCGATCGCCGCCGCTTTCGCGCTAGCAAATGCGTCCGCCTCATTCTCAAGCGCCGAGCCGTTGCGCCCGCAGTAACGCTTGGCGTGTTCTAAGACGATTGGATCGCAATCGATCAACGGCAATTGTTCAGACCGTTTCAATTCGGCCCATTCGTCTTCGTCGAGCAAGTGCCAGTAGGATCCGGTCATACTGACGCCTCGTCAGCGCTCGCGCGAGTCGGGCAGAAGCGCTCTCTCCGGCTTCCAAATGCGACGAGAAGTTGCGATCCTCGTTCCCTCCGTCGGATCTCGGCTGTCCCAGAATTGGCACTTGTCCCAATGGGTAGTGAGTGACCGTGACCCGGTCCACCGCCTACTGCGCATGGGGCCCCGCATCCATTGCATGGGCTGGACGGCGCCTGGCCTTTCGCGGAGGCGGCGACGGGCGCGTAATGGGCGCTTCAGGGAGCAGTCAAATGAACAACGGGTCGAAAATCGGGAGCGAAAGGATTGTCGTGAATCCACTCGATCATCGCCTCGAGGCGGCTCTTCGTGCGAGCGTCGATGGCAAGGCGAAGCCGCCTCGTTCTTTAGGTCGCCTCGAGGAGCTTGCCGTTCAGCTTGAACTCATCCAGGGCCGACCCGACCCGCGCATCGAGCGCGTCGTTCTGCTTGTCTTTGCCGGCGATCACGGATTGACGGAAGATGGAGTGTCCAGCTACCCCGCAGAAGTCACGTCGGCAATGGTGATGACCTTTCTCGCAGGGAAGGCTTGTGTGAACGCGTTTGCTCGCGCGGTCGACGTCGACGTCCAGGTCGTCGACGCCGGCGTAGCTTCCGACCTTCCGCCCCATCCGCGCCTGGTCGACGCCAAAGTGCGAAAAGGAACGCGGAACGCTGCGAAAGAGCCCGCCCTGACGGCGCAGGAGGCCGAACAAGCTTTGGCGCGGGGGAGGGAAATAGCCGGGAAAGCGATCGACGAGGGCGCGGACGCCATTGCGCTCGGCGAGATGGGCATAGGCAACACCGCGTCGTCCGCCTTGCTTATGCACCGCTTGGCCCCCGCCCCGCTTGAGCGGTGCATTGGACACGGCGCGGGACACGATGAGACCGGCTTCAATCGCAAGACTGCCGTCCTTAGGCGAGCGGCCGCGCGCAGCTCGGCGTCCGTTCCGTTTGACGTACTCTGTGAATTTGGCGGTTGCGAAATCGCGATGATGGCGGGCGCGATGTCGGGGGCGGCCGCGCGTCAGCGGCCGGTCGTCGTCGACGGCTTCATCTCGACGGCCGCTGCGCTTGTCGCCATTCGAATGCAGCCTGCTTTGATCGACTATTGCGTCTTCGCGCACCGTTCCCGGAAGAGGCGCATGGAACCCTGCTGAAGGCGCTCGGCGTCGAGCCGCTCTTCGATCTCGGTATGCGCCTGGGCGAGGGTACTGGAGCTGCGCTTGCGATTCCGTTCATGAGAGCGGCCGCGAGGCTGATCACCGATGTTGCGAATCTCAGCGACGTTCTCGCTGGTACGATCTGACACAAATGCGCCGTGGGCGCTTTGTAAGGTTGAATCACCGTCGCTCGAGAGAAAGGCATGGCCGAGAGCACCGCTCGACCGAAGAAGCCTGATACGGTAATACCCGTCAAAGAAATCGGGCTGGTGCTCTATCCCGACGACAAAGCCGTTAGCCTTCAGTTTCAGGACGGCGCCGGCAAGCAAGTGTTTCTCTGGTTGCCTGGTTCGCTGCTCTCCGCTTTGGGGGAGCAACTCAGCCAAGTCGTCGTGGACTATCCCCAGACCGCGACTTGGGAAGCGAGAAATCTTGAAACCCAACTGAACTTTAGGTGGATTGTCACGCCCCGGCAAGCTGCAGATAATCCGACCCAAATCATCTCTGCAGCGACCAGCCCAAGGAGGAAGCTTCATGTCACATGAGTCCCTGTATCCTGTCCCCGACGAGGTCGCGCGCAAAGCCTGGGTGGACGAGAAGAATTATTTCAAAATGTATGACAGTTCTCTGCGCGATCCCCAAAGCTTCTGGGGAGAACAGGGCAAAAGGCTGCACTGGATCAAGCCCTATACGAAAGTGAAGAATACCAGCTTCGAAGGCGATGTGCAGATTCGCTGGTATGAAGACGGCGCTCTCAATGCATCCTATAATTGCATTGACAGACATCTGAGTTCCCGCGGCAGTGAACCGGCCATTATGTGGCAAGGCGACGACCCAGAGAAGAAGAGGAGCATAAGTTACGCTGAGCTTCACGAGAATGTTTGTCGGTTTGCCAATGTTCTGAAGGAGCGAGGGGTTAGAAAAGGCGACCGGGTCACGATCTATATGCCGATGATCCCTGAGGCGGTGTTCGCCATGCTCGCCTGCGCTCGCATCGGCGCCGTCCATTCGATCGTATTCGGCGGGTTCTCTCCCGAAAGCCTGGCGGTTCGCATCCGAGACTGCCGATCGAAGTGGGTTGTGACCGCGGACGAAGGCTTGCGCGGCGGGCGCATTGTGCCGCTTAAAGCCAATCTAGACGAGGCTCTTAAGCAATGCCCCGACGTCGAGACGGTGATCGTCGTGCGTCACGTCGGCCGCCCCATTGCCTGGGCCGAAGGCCGAGACGTTTGGCATCACGAAGCGATCGCAAACGTCGCGCGCGATTGTCCTCCGGCGGAAATGAATGCGGAGGATCCCCTCTTTATTCTCTATACCTCCGGCTCGACAGGGCGACCGAAAGCGGTCGTTCACACGACGGGCGGCTATCTGGTGTATGTGGCGATGACGCATCAATATGTCTTCGATTATCACGACGGAGACGTATATTGGTGCACGGCCGATATCGGATGGGTTACGGGCCATAGCTACATTGTATATGGACCCCTCGCCAACGGGGCCACTACTGTGATGTTCGAGGGTATCCCTAGCTATCCCGACGCCTCGCGATTCTGGCGGATCGTCGACGAGTACAAGGTCAATATATTCTATACTGCCCCGACAGCGATCCGCGCGCTGATGCGTGAGGGCGAGAATTTCGTCAAGAAGACGTCGCGCGCTTCGCTGAGGCTCCTGGGCAGCGTCGGCGAGCCAATCAATCCCGAAGCATGGCTTTGGTACTACCGAGTGGTCGGCGATAGCCGCGTGCCAATTGTCGACACATGGTGGCAGACCGAGACGGGAGGGATTCTCATTACGCCATTGCCGGGCGCGACGCCGCTGAAGCCAGGTTCCGCGACGAGACCGTTTTTCGGGATCATTCCATTAATCGTGGACCATGAAGGCAAGGCGCTGGAAGGCCCTAGCGAGGGCAACCTCTGTATTGCGGACAGTTGGCCGGGCCAGATGCGGACTATCTTCGAGGACCACAAGCAATTCGTCGAGACCTATTTCTCCACGTTTCCGGGTAAATACTTTACAGGCGACGGGGCGCGGCGCGACGAGGATAATTATTATTGGATAACCGGCCGCGTTGACGACGTGATTAACGTCTCTGGTCATCGCATCGGAACGGCCGAAGTTGAGAGCGCCCTCGTCGCTCATGACAAAGTCGCGGAGGCAGCGGTCGTGCCTTACCCCCACCACATAAAGGGGCACGCTATCTACGCGTACGTCACCCTGAAGGCTAGCGCCGAACCCTCAGAAGAACTGCGCAAGGAACTCGCGCAATGGGTTCGAAAGGAAATCGGCGCCATTGCCTCCCCCGACCTCATCCAGTGGGCGCCGAGTCTGCCTAAGACGCGGTCAGGGAAAATCATGCGGCGCATCCTTCGTAAGATCGCGTCCAACGACTACGATCAGCTTGGCGACGTCTCAACCCTCGCGGACCCGGGCGTCGTCGACGATCTGGTCAAGCATCGTTTGAACCGGGCATGATGGATCCTCTAAAGATCCGATCGCCGTCTGGAATCGCCTGTCATGCTGATGGCGCGCCGGAGGTTGCGAGCTGCTCATTAGCGCTCCGCCGCGTACTTTATACCAAAGGCCCCGCTGGCTGACTCATAGGGGGATTGATCGGGATAGGGGGACGCCTCGCGACGCCACCCCTCCCACACCACCGGGCGTACGGGTCCCGCACCACGTCGGTTCGACCGAGTTATAGGCTTTGGCGGGCGCACAGATTTGGCGAAGACCGAGCGACTCGAAATAGGCGTTGCGTCGCCAATTCCAGGCTCCTCGCGGTCGATGACGAGGAGGTCGCGTTTCTCCTACAGGGGCTACCGCCGCGGCGGACGTTCCCGCGTCATGCGCCTCACCCCGCCTGAGTTCATCCGGCGTTTCCTCATGCATGTCCTGCCCGACGGCTTCCACCGGAACACAGGAAGGCGATCGGGACCGAGAGGCGCGTTCACTGTCATGACGTGTCGCAGTGGAAGACGTCGGCCTGTCGTGCGGGAGTGCGTCCGATGCAGCGCATCAGGCCGCCGCACTCGGGACAGACGGCGAAGGGATGGTGAGGCGTGTCCGCCTTGGGCTCGCCGTCTGCGGGCGGCGCTGCAGTGTCTCCGCGGTCTTGGCCGGTCTGAGGTTCAAGCAAATCCCGGAAGCGCGCGAGATTGAAGCCGCGATCGCCTTTGGCGAGGAATCCGTAATGACGGATGCGATGCCGCGCCCTTCCGGCGACGGCCACGAGACCCAATGGGTCTGCTTTCGTTCGCTCGGCCACGCCGGAGGCAAAGTCGCACGCGACCTGCTTCACTTCCGTCGCCCGTCGGCCGCCCGATCCACACGGCAATGCTCGGCATGACAACGCCGACCGCAGCGCGCTTTCCCCATAGCAGCTAAGCAGATTCCACGGGTGTAGCCAACGAATGGCAGGTGTGATTCCGTCTTTGCGTTGATTCGCGGAGGCGGGGCATGGTGGGCAAATCTCCAATAACGGCGGATGGGGAGCAGCGTGCGGCGCTGCGAGCGTTGGCGCATTCGCGCGATCGTGGCGAGGCGGATCGGGCGCGGGCGATGTTGCTGACGCTTTTGGGCTGGACCAGCCCGCGCATCGCGGAAGCCTTCGGCGTACGCGAGGACACGGTTCGGCTGTGGCGTTGCGATTTCGCCGACGGCGGCGTTGAAGCGCTGAAGGCGAGCGTGGCGCCTGGCCCAGCCCCTGTGAAGAGCGAGGCGGCGC
This sequence comes from uncultured Alphaproteobacteria bacterium, assembly GCA_963765375.1. Classification (GTDB taxonomy): domain Bacteria; phylum Pseudomonadota; class Alphaproteobacteria; order Rhizobiales; family Beijerinckiaceae; genus Roseiarcus. The sequence continues at coordinate 416,000 of CAVXVZ010000005.1, forward strand.
TGCGCGTCGTCACGCCTCTTTTGGAAGCTCCCGTCGCCAACCGGCGCAATTGGACGATCGCGCGCCTGATCAGCGAGATCGAGGCGCGCGAGGGCGTCCGGATCGGCAGGTCGCAATTATCCAAGACGCTGCGAAAAAAAACTTCCGCTGGCGGCGGCCGCGGCACACCTTGAAAGGTCGCCAGATCGCCGGCGAGATCGCGTGCGTGGGCTTGCGCCTTCAACTGCGCAAGGCCCAAGCCGAGGCCGACGACATCGTCCTGCTTTATGGCGACGAGAGCGAGGCCCTGACGCACCCTTATTTGGCGCGGGCGTGGGCCAAGCGCGGCGCCGATCTGCGCGTGCCGGCGCCGGGACAAGCCAAAAAAGTGGCGATGATCGGCTCGCTCGATCATGTCACGCGCCAGTTGATCGTGCACACCAGCCCGACCAAGCGCAGCAGCGACTTCATCGCTCACCTGGAGCAACTCGACCGTCTCTACGGCCCCCAACCCGGACCAGCCATGAAGCCGGTCGTGCTGGTCGAGGACAATGGACCGATCCACGTCAGCAAGCTCGCCCTTGCCGCCCTCGAAGCGCGCAAGCATTGGCTCACCGTCGAGTGGCTGCCGAAATACGCGCCCGAACTCAACGACATCGAGGTTGTCTGGCACGATCTCAAAGCGCACAATCTCGCCCACTACACCTTCACCGACGCCGCCGACCTCGATCGAGCCATCCATCAAGCTGTCCAAGCTTTGAACAACGAGCGATCTCGCAATCCGTTGGTCAATCGGAGAATCTCTGCTTTAGCCGTGAAGTCAAATAGCAATCGCCGTGATATACTTACGAATATAGCGCCCATTGTTGCGACGAGTTTGAGCCGTGAGTATAATGAGTGGCAAGCGCCAAAGTGACGCGGCACAGCGCCCTTTCGAGAGAATCAGTGGCGCGAGGAGGGAGGAGCGAATGCCTCCAAAATCGCCGCACTCTTACGGCCGGAAGGCGTTGGTCGGTAGGCGGGATATTCTCGCGGGGTTTCTCGCCGCTGGTATCTCTTGGCCGGGGAGGGCCGCGCGCGCAGATGAGGCCGTAAGCATCGGTCTCAATCCACTATTTCTTGATTCTGATATCCAGTTGCTCTCGCTCCTGCAATCGTACCTCGCCGCACAGTTGGGGCGAACTGTTCAGCTGATAAAACGGCGGACCTATCAGGAGATCACAGCCTTGCTGCTTTCCGGGCAGCTCGATGCGGCGTGGGTCTGTGACGATCCTTACGTGCAGCATGAGGACCAGTTCGCACTCCTGGCGGTGCCACTCTACCGGCACGAGCCTCTTTACCGGACCTACGTGATCGTCAGCGAGGGGAGCGAGGCTCAGTCCTTTGACGATATTCGCGGCACGGTGCACGCGTTCTCCGACCCCGACAGCACATCGGGCTTTTTGGTGACGCGATCCCTTTTGGCGCTCCGTCACACCACGCCCGCTCAGTTCTTCCGCGCATTCTTTTTCACCTATGGGCACCGGAACGTCGTGCGCGCGGTTGCGACTGGACTGGCGGAAAGCGGCAGCATCGACGGGTATGTTTGGGACGTCATGCATGAGCGCGAGCCTGATCTGATCAACAAGACACGCGTCGTCTATAGGTCGGAGAAATTGGGCTTTCCGCCCATTGTTGGCCTCAAATCGGCGCAGGAGACGACGACGGCAAAGGCGATTTCGGCCGCCTTCTTGGAAATGCCCACCCGCCCGCTCGGCCGACAGATCCTTTCTATCCTCGAACTGGACGGCTTCACGAACGCAAGCCCCGATCTCTATCGCGGCACACTGGAAAAATGGCTGCTCGTGAAGGCGCAGGCCTGATGAGCGTCCGAGCCCGAGTCGCCAATTGGCCTCTTGCTTGGAAAGCTCCTTTGCTCGCGGCTGGTCTGCTCATTGGCGTCGCCCTAGTTATTTCCCAGGTCGTGCTGAATCGACTGGAGTCAGATCAAGAAAGCAATTTACGACATTTGACGAGCGCTTATCTCGATGGATTGTCGACGGCGGTGCTTCGATCAGCCATCCACGCCGACGTCTGGGAGACTTTCGACGCGCTCGATCGAGCGCGCGATCGTTATGCGGGACTCAAAGTACGCTTCGCAATCGTTACGCTGCCGAATGGGAACGTGCTTGCAGCTTCGGATCCTTTGAAATTCCCAGTGCAAACGAGCGTCCCGACGGATGTAGAGCGGCGCTTCCCAGCTCAAGATGGACTGATCATTGACTCCGCATCGGGCAGTGCGTGGCTCGCTCGCTCTCTTCGCGAAGAAGGCTACTCGGTGGGACGGATACTGGCCGATATCGATATCTCCGAGCTGCTTCGCGTCCGAAGCCAGGTGTTACTGACGCTCGTCGCCGTCAACGTCAGTCTCGCGCTCGGATTTGCGATCATCTGCTCTTTCGCCCTCAGGCGGATGCTCAAGCCTTTAAGCGTGCTCAACGGATACGTGGAACGCGTTCGAAGCGGCCGTGCGGATCCCATTCCCGAGTCGAAGCGGCGGCGGATATCGCGTGAGTTCGATCTTCTATTCGAGCGGTTCAATGGGATGGCTCGCGCGCTGAATGAACGCGAGGAACTTGCTTCGCGGCTCGCGAAACAGGAGAAATATGCTGTGCTGGGCAAGCTTGCTTCCGGCATGGCCCATGAGGTCAATAACCCGCTAGGGGGACTCTTCAACGCCCTCGACACGCTGCGGCGTCACGGCGACGACGCCAAGGTGCGCGAAGCGACGCTGAACCTTCTCGAACGAGGCCTCACCCACATCCGAAACGTCGTCGGTTCGACTCTCGTGATGTACAGGCGAGGGGTCGCAGACAATTCGCTGCGCCCGGTCGAAATCGACGATCTTCGATTGCTCATCGAACCGGAAGCCTCGCGAAAGCGGCTTCAGATCGCTTGGGTCAACGATCTTCACGGAGTATCACCCGTCGCCGCCGAGAGCGTGAGGCAGGTGGTGCTCAATCTCCTGATCAACGCTTGCGCCGCGACGGCTGCGGGCGGAACAGTCCATTTGCGAGCGCGCGCCACGGACAGCTCGCTCACGATCGAGGTCGGTGACCAAGGCCCAGGGCTCCCTGATGACCTTGCCAAATACCTCGTCGGACATTCCGATGAGGCGCCCGGCACTGGGCGCGGCCTTGGACTTTGGATTGTGCGCCGTCTCGTTGCGGACGAAGACGGAGAGATACGAGTCATTCAGGAAAACGGCTTGTCGACGCTCATCAGGGTTACATGGCCCTTCCGCGAAAATCTCTCACGATTCGAAAGCGCAAAGGACTCTGTTGGCGTGGAGGCCATTCATGCCGAATGAGCCTGGATGCGTCGCAGTGATCGATGACGATCCGATCATGGGCGAGTCGCTCCAGCGGGCGCTGGAGCTTGAGGGTTGGCGCACCGTCTGGTGGCATACCGGCAAGAGAGCCGTAGACGGTATGTTCGAGCTGTGTCCCGACCTCGTGCTCTGCGACATTCGGTTGCCGGACATGGACGGTGAGGAGGTCTTTCGCACGACGAACGCTCGCTCGCTCGCGCCGCCCTTCATCTTTATGACCGCGTTCGGGCAGATCGATCAGGCAGTCGCGCTCATCCGTGCCGGCGCTCAAGACTATCTCACCAAGCCTTTCGAGCTCGCCAACCTGTTTCAGAAGGTGCGTGAAGTCTTATCGCTGCGCGTACGCGACGACGGCCGCGGCGCTCTGGGTGTCTCGCCGCGCATGCGCGGGATTGAATCGCTCCTCCGACGGCTGGCTCCCAGGTCGCTCTCCATTCTTTTCACCGGCGAAACGGGAACGGGCAAAGAGGTCTGCGCGCGGTTTCTGCACGGAGTATCGCCAGCCGCAACGGAGCCGTTCATGGCGGTGAACTGTGCCGCCATTCCTTCGGAGCTTCTCGAAAGCGAGCTGTTCGGACACGAACGAGGCGCCTTTTCTGGAGCCCATCAGCGTCATTTGGGGTATGCCGAACGCGCGCGCGGTGGCATCCTGTTCCTCGATGAGATCGCGGCGATGCCGCTGCCTTTGCAGGCGAAAATGTTGCGGGTGCTCGAGGAGCGTTCCTTTCACCGTGTGGGCGGCGAGAGCCCTATTCCTTTGAAGGCGCGCATTGTATGCGCGACAAACGCAAGTCTTGATGAGGAGGCGCGGGGCGGCGCGTTCCGCGAGGACTTGTTGTATCGGATCAATGCGGCGACCGTGGAATTGCCCGCTCTTCGCGAACGTTCGGAAGATATAACATGGCTTCTGTCTCGTTATTTCTCGCTCTTTGCCGAGCAGGTTGAAACTGAGCTGCGTGGAATTAGCTCTCTGGCCGAAGACGTCGCGTTGTCTCATCAATGGCGAGGCAATGTCCGAGAATTGCGCAATCGAGTCGAGCGAGCGGTAACCCTGTCGAACGGCCCGTGGATTATGCCAATCGATCTCTTCCCGGAACTGCGCGACGCAACTTTCGCCGGACCCAATTCACAACTGCCCCTGTCAGCGGCGCGTGATGCGGCCGAGAAGCGGCAGATCGAGCGAGTTCTCCGAGAAACAGGAGGCCACGTCGGCGCGGCGGCGAAGCGGCTGGAGATTTCGCGAACGACGCTGTGGGAGAAGATGCGCCGCTATGGGATCGAGCCGGATCGCACTATCGAGTGACGACTTGACGCCAATAGTGAATGAGCGCGGGGCGTCGCTTTGACCACCGTTGGATTTTCCCGTCAAGTTTCCCGAACCGATTTCGCCATGAGTGTTCGGAATTCCGGACCGGGCGTCCGGTCGCGAATTGTTACCTCTCTGAATTGATTGGATTATTGGGATTCCGCTGCTGCGGCACGGCCTTTGCACTTCTTCTACCTCACAAGGCTAAGGGAGGAGTGCATGAAAAGGTGCGATCAGAAGGTCGACATTGGCCGCAGGTGGTTCTTGTCCGGAGCCGGGGTCGCCGCAGCCGGAGCGGCCGCAGCCACCGTCATCCCGAACAGAGCGGAAGCGAGCCCGCAGCTAGCGAGGCTCACCTACCCGTCGAACCGCCTTGCGAATATCGGCGACCTCAAACCCAACGAGCCCTTGCAAGTCGCTTATCCGGACGCCAATGCGCCGGGTGTCCTCCTCAAGCTCGGTAGTACGGTTCCAGGCGGAGTCGGGCCCGACGGGGACGTCGTGGGATTTACGACCATCTGCCCGCATAAGGGATATCCACTCGGTTACAACGCCTCGGACAAGACGCTGAACTGCCCCGGCCATTACTCCCGATTTGATTGCGAAAATGGCGGCCAGGAAATCTGGGGTCAGGCAACCCAAAACCTTCCTCAATATCTGCTGCGGGTCAACTCAAAAGGCGACATCTATGCCGAGGGCATCGACGAGTTGCTTTACGGCCGCCTGTCAAACGTTCTGGAGGCCTGAGCCATGACATTCAAGCGTCACACCGATCGGCTCCCGATCATCCCCGCGGACGCCAAGGAGCACAACGTCGTCTGCCAGTTTTGCATCGTCGGCTGCGGCTACAAGGCCTATACCTGGGACATCAACGACCAGGGTGGCGCAAGTCCCAGCGAAAACAAGTTCGGCGTCGATCTCTCGAAACAGCAATTGCCGATGACGCCGAATTGGTACTCTCCGTCGATGTACAACATCGTCAGGCAGGACGGAAAAGACGTCCAGCTTGTCATCATGCCCGACCACGACTGTGTCGTGAACTCGGGACTCGCGTCGATCCGGGGCGGCCGCATGGCCGAGGAATCCTTCTCCCCGGCACGCTCGACCCAACAGCAGCGCCTGACCGAACCTATGGTGTGGCGCTACGGTCAGATGCAGCCCACGAGCTGGGACGACGCCCTCGATCTCGTGGCGCGCGTGACGGCGGCGGTGATCGATCGCCACGGCGAGGACGACTTGTTCGTCTCAATGTTCGATCACGGCGGCGCCGGCGGCGGCTACGAAAATACCTGGGGCACGGGGAAGCTCTATTTCGGCGCGATGAAGATCAAGAACGTCCGTATCCACAATCGCCCGGCTTACAACTCCGAGGTGCACGCCACCCGGGACATGGGAGTAGGCGAACTCAATAATTGTTACGAGGACGCCGAACTCGCCGATACGATTGTCGCTGTCGGCACAAATTCGCTCGAGACCCAGACCAACTATTTCCTCAACCATTGGATTCCGAACCTTCAGGGCTCGACGCTCGCCAAGAAGAATGACCAGCTGGGCGGCGAAGCACATCCGCCGGCTCGGATCGTTTTCGTCGATCCGCGGCGCACGGTGACGATGAACGCCTGCGAGATCGAAGCCGGCAAGGACCGGGTCCTTCACCTCGCCATCAATTCCGGGACCGACCTTGCGCTCTTCAACGCCTGGCTCACCTACCTCGCTGACAAGGGCTGGGTCGACAGGGAATTCATCGCCGCCTCGACCAAGGATTTCGAAAAGGCGGTCGCTGCCAACAAGACCAGCCTTGAAGACGCCGCCAAGATCACCGGCCTCAGCGTCGACGACATCCGCAAATCAGCCGAGTGGATAGCGCAACCAAAGGATGGCGGCGCACGGCGAAGAACCATGTTCGCCTACGAGAAGGGGCTGATCTGGGGCAACGACAACTATCGGACCAATGGGGCGCTCGTAAATGTCGCGCTCGCCACCGGCAACGTCGGGCGTCCGGGCGGCGGCTGTGTGCGCATGGGCGGCCATCAGGAAGGTTATGTGCGTCCCGACTATCCCGGTCCTCGACCGGCGCCTTATATCGACAAGCTTCTGATCGAGGGAAAGGGCGGCGTCCACCACATCTGGGCCTGTGATCACTACAAGACCACCCTCAACGCCGACCAGTTCAAGCAAGTCTACAAGAAACGGACGGACCTGGTGAAGGACGCGATGTCCGCGGTCCCGTACGGCGACCAAAAAGCCATGGTCGCGGCCATCCTGGCTTCCATCGACAAGGGCGGCCTCTTCTCGGTCGACGTGGATATTATCCCGACCAAGATCGGGCAAGCCAGCCACGTCTGGTTACCGGGCGCGACGGCGGGCGAGATGAACCTTACGTCGATGAACGGCGAGCGCCGGCTGCGGCTGACTGAGCGCTACATGGACCCGCCAGGCCAGTCCCTGCCCGACTGCCTGATCGCGGCGCGTCTGGCCAACAACCTGGAACGCGTGTTTCGTGAACTTGGCAAGCCCGATGTCGCCGACAAGTTCAAGGGCTTCGATTGGAAGACCGAGGAAGACGCTTTCATGGACGGGTATCACGCCCATGCGAAGGGCGGCGAGTTTGTCACCTATGAACGGCTGCGGGCGATGGGAACCAACGGCGTCCAGGAGCCTGCGACCGGCTTCGAGAACGGCAAGCTCATCGGAACGAAACGTCTCTTCACCGACGGCAAATTTGGCTCCAAGGACGGTAAGGCGACGTTCATGGCGACTGAGTGGCGAGGGTTCGAGGCGCCGGGCAAAGAACAGGAATCGAAGAAGTTCGCGTTCCTCATCAACAATGGCCGCGCAAATCATGTCTGGCAGAGCGCCTATCTCGACCAGCAGAGCGACTTCGTCATGAACCGCTGGCCTTTCCCATACATCCAGATGAACCCGGACGACATGAAGGATCTCGGTCTTTCCGCGGGCGACCTCGTGGAGGTCTACAACGAAAACGGCGCGACGCAAGCGATGGCCTATCCGACCGCGACCGCCAAGCGCAAGCAGACGTTCATGCTGTTTGCCTTTCCGACGGGCGTGCAGGGAAACGTCGTCTCCCCTGGCGTCAACGAGCTGATCATCCCGAACTACAAGCAGACCTGGGGGGATATTCGCAAGATCGCCTCAGCCCCCGGCGCCGCGCGCGCCACAAGCTTCAAGTCCTGGGAGTACAAGGTCTGACGAACGGCCTGGAACGGAAACGGCTTGGGCGGCCTCTCCCGAGCCAATTTCCTTCCGATCGGCAAGAAGGGGGTCGTTCGCGCGCCCAGAACACGGGAGGCGGGACAATTCTTCTGCGCCCGCCACCGGGCGACTTCCACGCCTCTATGGGAACAAGCATGCTGGATCAATTCTCAACGGGCATGCGCGGCTCGCCGCTGATCGATCCGTTTGGTCGAGCGATCACCTACGTTCGCGTGTCGGTGACCGATCGTTGCGATTTTCGCTGCGTCTACTGCATGGCGGAAGAGATGACGTTCCTGCCTAGCAGCCTGTCGGACTTAGCGGGACGTTGGCGGTTTGGAAGGGACAGGCGAGATTTGGCGAGTTAGAATCGCGGCATTGATTCGCCTTGAGCCTGCGCATGAGCAATTTCCGCACGATTGATCGGCAGACGGGTTATCTTCTGCCGCCTTCGGTGGACGAGTGGCTGCCAGAGAAGCATTTGGCGCGCTTTGTGGTTGAAGTGATCGACGGGCTCGACCTTCGCGCGATGAGTGGCGAGTATCGCGGCTCGGGTTCGGCGTCCTACCATCCCAGGGTGTTGGTGGGTCTTCTTGTTTACGGCTACGCGACGGGGGTGTTTTCGAGCCGCAAGCTGGAGCGGGCGACGTATGAACTCGGTGGCGTTTCGTTTCATCGCGGCCAACGATCATCCCGACCACGACACGCTGGCGACGTTTCGCCGGCGTTTTCTCAAACCGATCGAGGGGCTGTTCGTCCAAGTGTTGCTGCTTGCGCGCGAGATGGGCGTGCTGAAGATGGGAACCATCGGCCTCGACGGGACGAAGATTCACGCCAACGCCAGCCGGCACAGCGCGCTTTCCTATGAGCATGCGGGCAAGATCGAGGCGCAACTGAAGGGCGAGGTCGCCGATTTGATGGCCAAGGCCGAGGCGGCGGAACTCGGCGGACCTTCCCGACGGCATGTCAATTCCCGACGAACTGGCGCGGCGCGAGGAGCGTCTGGGCAAGATCGCCGAGGCGCGCGCCAAGATCGAGGCGCGCGCCAGGGAGCGCCACGCGCGCGAATTGGCGGAACATGAAGCCAAAATGGCGGCGCGCGCGGCCAAGACGGCGGCGACGGGCAAGAAGCCGGGCGGCAAGGCGCCGCAGCCGCCGCCCGAGGGGCCGCTGCCGAGCGATCAGGTCAATCTGACCGATGAAGACTCGCGCATCATGCCGGTGGCCGGCGGCGGCTTCGATCAATGCTACAACGCGCAGGCGGCGGTCGCCGTCGGCAGCCTGCTGGTGGTGGCGACCGAGGTGGTCCAGGCGCCCAACGACAAGAACCAGGTCGAGCCGATGCTGGGCAAGATCGGCGCTTTGCCCGAGGCCTTGGGCGAGGCCGAAACTCTGCTGGCGGACACCGGCTATTTCAGCGCGGGCAATGTCGAGGCTTGCGAAGAGGCGGGAATCGAACCGGCGATCGCGATGGGCCGCCAGCCGCACCATCCGCCTTTGGCCGAGCGCTTCGAGCCGGCGCCGGCCGCGCCGGACAATCCGACGCCGGTCGAGGCGATGGCGCATCGTTTGAAGACGCCTCGAGGCCGGGCGCTCTACGCCCTGCGCAAACAGACCCCCGAACCGGTGTTCGGCATCATCAAATCCGTGCTCGGGTTCCGTCAATTTTCACTGCGCGGGCTCGAAAAAGTGCGCGGCGAGTGGAGCCTCGTGACCATGGCCTGGAACATGAAGCGAATGTTCGCCCTCGCCCCCGCCTATTGAAGGCGGGGCGCCCCGGCGCAGAGAAGATCCAGCTCCATCGCCGATCCAACAGACTCAATCGCAACGCCCACAAAGCTCAACAGGGCGCCGACCGCCGCCGCAACGCGGGTAGGCCGGTTTCAAAGACCAGCTGCAAGGACTCAGTCCGACAGGCTGCTAGGAGCCTGTCCGAGAAATGGCGGATTTTGGTGGCGGCGTTTGCGCGAATCGGATTCTGCTTGCTTATGAGCAAGACCTTCCGGCCCTGGACGATCGATCAGCCGCTGTTGTTGCCGCCGAGCGTGCAGGACTTTGTCGGCGAGGACCATCTGGCTCGCTTCATTTTGGCGCTTGTGCTCGAGCATCTCGACCTTGGTGAGATCGAATCCGGGTATGCGAGCGAGCGCGGGCAGCCGCCGTTTGACCCGGCGATGATGACGGCGCTGTTGCTGTACGGCTATTGTCACGGCGTCTACTCGTCGCGCCGGATCGCCAAGGCGACGCGCGAACGGGTCGACTTCATGAGCATTGTCGGGCTCGATCCGCCGGATTTTCGCACCGTCTCCGACTTCCGCAAGCGGCACTTGAAGGCGCTTGCGGGACTGTTCGGGCAAGTTCTCAAGCTGTGCGAACAGGCGGGATTTGTGAAGCTCGGCCATGTCGCGCTCGACGGGACGAAGATCAAGGCGAACGCCTCCAAGCACAAGGCGATGAGCTACGAGCGCATGGAGAAGCGTGCGGCGGAGCTCGAGGCCGAGGTCGATCGGTGGCTGAGCGCAGCCGAGGCTGCGGACGCCGAGGAAGACAGAGCCTTCGGCCGCGACAAGAGCGGCGAGGAGCTGCCCAAATGGGTTGCCGACAAGAAGAAGCGCGCCGAGAAGATCCGGGCGGCGAAGGCCGAATTGGAGGCCGAGGCGAAAGCGGCCGCGGCGGCCAAGGCCAAAGCGCAGGCCGAGGCCGAGGAGCGGCGACAAGCCGAGGGCCGCAAGAAACCGGGCAAGCCCGCCGCCCCGCCATCCGAAGAGCCTGACCCCAAAGCGCAGAAGAACTTCACCGATCCCGAAAGCCGCATCATGAAAACCAAGGACGGCTTCATCCAGGGCTACAATGCGCAGGCGGCGGTCGACGCGACGGCGCAGGTGATCGTCGCCCACGGCCTCGACGCGAAGCAGAGCGATCAACATCAATTGGCGCCGATCGCCGACGCCATCGAAGCCAATCTGGGCAAGAAGCCGACGCAACTGTCGGCGGACGCGGGCTATTGCTCCGACGCCAACCTTGCGGCGATGGAGGAACGCGAGATCGACGCCTATATCGCGCCGGGGCGGGCCAAGCACGCCGGGGAAGGAGAAGGCGGCGGCGCCCGCGTCGCCGCCATGCGCGAAAGAATCAAGGCCGGCGGGCACTCCAGCCCCTACCGCTTAAGAAAGCAGCTGCCCGAGCCGGTGTTCGGACAGATCAAGCAGGCGCGCGGCTTCCGTCAGTTTCTCTTGCGCGGCGTCGAGAAGGTCGCCAACGAGTGGGGCCTCGTCTGCCTCGCCCACAATATCTTGAAGCTCGCCCAGGGGCGGACCCCGTCCCTTGCCGCACTCGCAACCGGCTGAGCTTCGCCACCTCGGAAACGGTGCAACGAACGATGGCCGCAAAGCTTCCACCCTTACATCAAACCGGATGCGCGAATTTGCTGCATCCGGCTCTCCGACTGGCTTGAGCGGTTCAAATCCCAGCTCGCCGGGATTAAGCAGACAGGCTCCTAGGCGCGAACTCCTGACGATAGAGGAGTTGGATCGGCTCTGTTCGGCGTTCATTGCGATGGGGACGCGCAAGATACGCATTACCGGCGGCGAGCCGCTCGTCCGCCGTGACATCATGACGCTGTTGCGTTCGCTCTCACAGCATCTCGAAGCGGGAACGCTTGACGAGATGACGCTGACCACGAACGGCTCGCAACTGGCGCGGTTCGCCGATGAACTTGCGAGTTGCGGCGTTCGCCGGATCAACGTTTCGCTCGACACCCTCGATCCCGGCCAATTCAAGGCGATCACCCGGCGTGGCGATCTCGATCGCGTGCTCTTGGGGATTAACGCCGCGCAGCGGGCGGGGCTCTCGGTGAAAATCAATGTCGTTGCGCTCAAGGGCGTGAACGAAGATGAGTTCGAACCGATGGTCCGGTGGGCGCACGCGCGTGGCATGGGGATTACATTGATCGAGGTCATGCCGCTCGGCGAAATCGAAACAGCGCGCATCGACCAGCACTTGCCTCTGACCAAAGTGCGCGCGCAGCTCGCTCGTCATTTCAGTTTGCAGGAGACCGACTATCGCACCGGCGGACCCGCGCGGTACGTGCGGATCGGGGAGACGGGAGGCCTAATCGGTTTCATCACGCCTCTGACCCATAATTTCTGCGAGACCTGCAATCGCGTGCGGGTGACGTGCACAGGCAGGCTTTACATGTGTTTGGGTCACGAAGACGCGGCCGATTTGCGGACCCCGCTGCGCGCCTCCGAGGGCAACGATCTCCTCAATGCGACGATCCACGACGCAATCGCGCGCAAACCCAAGGGGCATGATTTCGTCATTGACCGGACCGACCGTAAGCCGGCTGTGCCCCGCCATATGAGCGTGACCGGAGGCTAGCGGTCCGAAGCTCAATGGTCCGCTGTCGTAAAACTGTCGTCTCTTTGTCGCAATAGGCATATCGAGCGAGCCTACAAACGGTCGTCGCGTGCCCGTCGCCGCGGCCAAACTCGATCCCTGCCAGCGCCTGGGAGGCGTTCAATGACACTCACCAATTTCATTCGCGTCGTAGCGTTCGCCCTAGGCGCCGCAACGGTCTCCTTCGCGCACGCAGCAAGCGTTTCGGGTGCGGGGGCGACTTTCCCCTATCCGATTTATGCCAAATGGGCCGACATGTATCAAAAGCAGACCGGCTTCAACCTCAATTACCAGTCCATCGGATCGGGCGGCGGCATCAAACAGATCAAAAACAAGACAGTCACCTTCGGCGCCTCCGACATGCCGCTTGAGCCCAAGGACTTGACGGCTTCGGGCCTGATTCAATTTCCGACAGTGGTCGGCGGCGACGTGCCGGTAGTCAATCTTGACGGCATCGGCCCGAACGATTTGGTCCTCGATGGCCCGACGCTCGCGAATATTTTTCTTGGCAAGATCACCAAATGGGACGACCCGGCGATTAAGAAGCTCAACCCCGACGCCAAGCTTCCCTCCAACGCGATTGTCGTGGTGCATCGGTCGGACGGTTCCGGGACCACGTTCATCTTCACGGATTATCTCTCCAAAATCAGCCCCGACTGGAAATCCAATGTCGGCGCCAGCACGTCCGTCGAATGGCCGGTGGGCATCGGCGCCAAGGGCAACGAGGGCGTCGCCAACAACGTCGCTCAGACCAAAGGCGCGATTGGCTACGTCGAGTATGCCTACGCCCTCGAAAATAAGATGGCGTCAGTGAAGATGATCAATCAGGACGGCAAGGCTGTCCCTGCTAACGCAGCGGCATTCCAGGCCGCCGCGGCGAACGCTGACTGGGCTCACTCTGATCATTATTACGTCATTCTCACGAATCAGCCGGGCGCAGACACCTGGCCGATCGCCGGCGCGACCTTTATCCTGATGTACCAGCAGGCGGTGGATCCCGCTGCCTCGGCCGAGGCCCTGAAGTTCTTCGATTGGGCCTACAAGAATGGTAAACAAGCCGCTGAAACACTCGATTATGTGCCGTTGCCGGACGCGGTGACCGCACAAATCGAAAAGACTTGGGCAGAAATCAAAGGGCCTGACGGCAAGCCGGTGTACGCCCCTTGACCTTGGCCCGAGGGACGATCGTGATCTCCTCGTTCTTGCGATGTTCCCTTCCGGCGCGGCGGGCGAGTCGCCCGCCGCAGCGGTTCCGGAGCTTCTGACGCAATGACTGAGATTGCGATGCCGCAGATCGACCTGGCTCGATCCAAAGCTGAGGCGCGCGAGCGCGCGACAAAGCGCTTTGCCTGGAGCGACAGTTTTTTTCGCCGACTTACCCAAAGCGCCGCAATCATCGTCTTGTTGATCCTTGGCGGAGTCATTGGGTCGCTGATCAAGGGCTCGATCCCGGCGTTTCAAGCGTTTGGCCTAGGCTTTTTTACGACTTAGATTTGGAATCCAGTCACCGAGAAATTCGGCGCGCTTGCGCCGATCTATGGAACCGTCGTCACTTCAGTCATTGCGATGGCGATCGCGGTGCCTCTGGGGATCGGAGTCGCCATCTTTCTCACCGAGTTGTGTCCACCTGCCTTGCGGCGACCGATCGGTACCGCCATCGAGCTATTGGCCGGGATTCCAAGCATCATCTACGGAATCTGGGGACTGTTCATTTTTGCGCCATTTCTTCAAGTATACCTTCAGCCGCTGCTCATTGGCCTTTTTGAGAACGTTCCGGTGCTGAATTCCCTTTTCGCCGGGCCTCCTTACGGCATTGGTATACTCACCGCCGCGCTTATCCTGGCGATCATGGTTCTGCCCTTCGTGGCGTCGATTTCGCGTGACGTGTTCGACACCGTGCCGCCGATGTTGAAAGAATCGGCCTATGGGGTCGGCTGCACGACTTGGGAAGTGATCTGGAACGTTGTCATTCCCTACACCCAAGTCGGGGTCATCGGGGGCGTCATGCTGGGGCTGGGACGCGCCCTTGGCGAGACAATGGCGGTCACCTTCGTCATCGGTAACGCGCACAAGATCTCGGCGTCGCTGCTTGCGCCAGGAACGACGATCTCCGCGAGCATCGCCAACGAATTCACCGAAGCGGTTGGCGATCTCTATACGTCGTCGCTGATCGCGCTGGGCCTAATCCTGTTCATGATCACCTTCATCGTGCTCGCGATCGCCCGAATCATGTTGATGCGCCTCGAAATCCAGGCGGGGAGATAGGGCAATGTCCGTTTATTCCGCCTCGGCGCGTTACCCGGCGCGGCGTCGCCGAAGCGCCATTTGGATGGGCCTCAGCGTCGCGGCCGCCGTCATCGGCCTCACCGGGTTGTTCATGATTCTCGCAGTCCTGCTTTGGAAGGGATTCGCGGGGCTGTCGGTTGCCGTTTTCACGGAAAATACGCCGCCGCCCGGCAGCGCCGGCGGTCTTTTGAATGCGATTGTCGGAAGCTTGATCATGACGGTGATCGGCGTCGCCGTCGGAACCCCGCTCGGCATGCTGGCGGGGACCTATCTGGCGGAATACGGCAAGTATTCGAGGCTCGCTTTCGTCGTTCGGTTCATCAACGACATTCTGCTCAGCGCTCCCTCGATCGTGATCGGTCTTTTCATCTACGAGGTCGTGGTCGCACCGATGGGTCACTTCTCGGCGCTCGCCGGTGCTCTCGCCCTGGCGGTCCTGGTGGTCCCAGTCGTAGTTCGAACGACCGAAGACATGTTGAACCTCGTTCCCAATACATTGCGCGAAGCCGGCTCGGCGCTTGGCATGCCGCGTTCCATGGTCGTCCAGCGCATTGGTTATCGCGCCGTCAGGGCCGGTCTGATTACCGGCGTACTGCTTGCGATTGCGCGAGTGAGCGGCGAGACCGCTCCGCTCTTGTTCACCGCCTTGAACAATCAGTTCTTCAGTACGCAACTCCTCAAGCCGATGTCGAGCCTGCCGGCCGTAATCTTTCAATTTGCGCTCAGCCCCTACAAGGACTGGCAACAGTTGGCTTGGACCGGCGCGCTGATCATCACGCTGGCCGTCCTGGCGCTCAGCATTGCGGCCCGCGCCCTCACCGCCACGGCGCAACAGAAGTAGTCCAAGGGGTTTTACACGATGAGAGACGAGGTCGCTGCGCAGAAACCCGCCAAGCCGCCCAGTGCGAACACGGACAAGGTCCAGATCCGCGATCTCAATTTCTATTATGGACAGACCCATGCGCTCAAGGGAGTGAACCTGAACCTGTTCTCGGGACAGGTGACGGCGTTCATCGGTCCGTCCGGCTGCGGCAAGTCGACGCTTTTGAGAGTGCTCAACCGGATGTACGACCTCTATCCTGGCCAGCGCGCTGAGGGCGAGGTGATGCTCGACGGCGAGAATATCCTCTCCCCGGGCCTCGACCTCAATCTGCTCCGCTCCCGCGTCGGCATGGTGTTCCAGAAGCCGACGCCCTTTCCGATGACGATCTACGAGAACATCGCGTTTGGCGTTCGCCTTTACGAGAAACTGCCGAAGGCCGAGATGGACGCGCGAGTCGAATCGGCGCTTCGCCGCGCTGCGCTTTGGACCGAGGTCAAGGACAAATTGAACGCCAGCGGCCTCAGCTTGTCCGGCGGCCAGCAGCAGCGCCTGTGCATCGCCCGGACGGTGGCGATCAGCCCGGAAGTGATCCTGCTTGACGAGCCGGCGTCCGCTCTCGATCCGATCTCGACGGCGAAGATCGAGGAATTGATCGACGAACTGTCGGGCGACTACACGATCGCGATCGTCACTCACAACATGCAGCAGGCGGCGCGCGTCTCGCATTACACCGCCTTCATGTATCTCGGCCAGATGGTCGAATTCGCGGAGACCAATGCTGTTTTTACCTCTCCGCGCGACAAGCGAACCCAGGATTACGTCACCGGCCGCTTCGGCTGAAGGGAGGCGCCGCCGTGGTGGACCAGCATACCGTCAGAGCCTACGACAAGGACCTCGACCTGCTCGAGCGGCGCATCGCGGAGATGGGCGGCCTTGCCGAGAAAATGGTGATCGACGCCATGGATTCGCTCGCCGCCGCCGACACCGCGCTCGCCCATCAGGTCGTCGCGACCGACCCGCGGCTCGACGCCTTGCAGCGCGAGGTCGAGGATCAGGCGATCCTGACGATCGCGCGCCGGCAGCCGGTGGCGATCGACTTGCGCGAGATCATCGGCGCCATTCGCGTCGCCGGCGATCTCGAGCGGGTCGGCGACCTGGCCAAGAACATCGCCAAGCGCTCGGTCAAGATCGGCGTCGCATCCCGCGTTCCCCGCGCGATCATCGGCATCAAGCACATGAACGACTTCGCGCTCGAACTGATGAAGGACGTGCTCGACGCCTATGCCCAACGCGACGTCGAGCGGGCGCTCGACGTCTGGGAGCGGGACGCCGATCTCGACGCCCTCGAAGATTCGGTCTTCCGCGATCTCCTGACCCATATGATGGAGGATCCGCGCAACATCACCTTCTGCGCCCATCTTCTGTTCTGCTCCAAGAATATCGAGCGGATCGGCGACCACGCCACCAACATCGCCGAAACGGTGTTCTATCTCGTGACCGGCTCGAACCTGCCGACCGCCCGCCCGCGGGTCCGCCAGGGGTCGGACATCGAACCTGACGCCGGAGGGGAGTCATGATGAACCAGGCGCGCAAGGAGATCGTCCGTCCAGGCGCTGCGTCCGCGCCGCGCATTCTCATCGTCGAGGACGAATCCGATCTGGCGTTGCTCTTGGGCTATAACCTCGAATCCGAAGGCTATGTGGTCGAGAATGTGACGCGAGGCGACGAGGCCGAGCTCAGGCTGGCCGAGAACACGCCAGACCTCGTCATCCTCGACTGGATGCTGCCGGGGGTGTCGGGGCTCGAAATCTGCCGCCGGTTGCGGGCGCGCGAGGCCACCCGCACGCTTCCGGTCATCATGGTCACCGCGCGCGGCGAGGAGGCCGAGCGGGTGCGGGGCTTGTCGGTCGGCGCCGACGACTATGTCGTCAAGCCGTTCTCGGTGCCCGAGCTCATGGCGCGGGTGCGCGCGCTGCTCCGGCGCAGCCGGCCGGAGCGGATCGCCGACCGCCTCTACGCCGGCGACCTCGACCTCGACCGGGAGACCCGGCGGGTTCGCCGCGGCGGGCGCGACATCCACCTCGGCCCGACCGAGTTCCGGCTGCTCGAATATCTGCTCGAAAAGCCCGGCCGGGTGTTCTCGCGCGCCCAACTGCTCGACGGGGTTTGGGGGCAGGCGGCGGAGATCGACGAGCGCACCGTCGACGTTCACGTCGGGCGGCTGCGCAAGGCCCTCTCGCGGGGCAGGGAACGCGATCCGATCCGCACCGTGCGCGGGACCGGCTACGCCTTCGATGAGACCTTCGGCAAGCCCTAACCGCAAGGCATTCGGACGTCTCCAATGACGGACGCAATTGTTGTCGCCGGTCGACCATGGGAACGATTTCGCTAATATTAATCTCCTCATCCCCGACAGAAAATGGTCTTGCCCTCTCGGCCGAATCCGCGCCGCGTTAAGGCATAAAGCTTCCGTTGGTCCAATACGCTCAAACACCTAGTCGAGAACCCGCATGATGCGGCCCGAGCTTGGATCGACGAGGACGCGGTGACCGTCGACGAAGGCAGTGCCCATTCCGCCCCATTGCTGGGTCACGGGCACGTTATGCGGCACGACTTGGCCGGGCGATACGGCGCCCGCGTAGCCGGCGCGTTCCTGCGGCGGCCCCGGAGGGCGAGAGCCATATGGCTGCGCTCCAAGCGAAGAGCCTGGTTGCAGCGTCGAGGACGACTCCAGATTGGCCCCCACTTTGCCGCCAACCGGTCCATCGGCCTGAGCGTAGCCAACGGAGGGGATTGCCAGCATGACCGCAATCACAGCGAGATGCAAAGCGCGCATTGGACAGCTCCTCGTCGCAATGCCGAAGCGACAAGAAAAGAACGCGACCCTTCGCCAATGGTTCCGATCGCTGGGTGGCGAGACGTTGGCCGGGCATTTGCGAAATTGCCCCGAGGGCTGCAATCGGGATTTGCGGCCAAAGGCCGGGGTTATCGAAATCGGAAGACGCCGGTCTGTTTGATTTCGGAATCTTCGAGTTCGCGCGTCACCGGAACCGAATATCCGATCACGCATTCGAGCCGGTCTTGCGGGAGATAGGCGCGGCGGGGATCGCCGATGAGCACGGTCGCCCCGCGCCGCTTAAGCCCCATGAGCCATTCCGCCGTCGCCTCGGCGAGGTCCCTTTCGTAGGCGACGTCCCCCGCCAGGACGACCTCCCAGCCCTCGTCGGCGCCGATCAGATTTTCGAGACGGGGCGCGACCGATACGCCGTTCTCGGCCGCGTTGGCTTCGATCGCGGCGACCGCGAAACCGTCGATATCGCTGGCCTCGACCGCCGCCGCGCCGCTCAGGGCGGCGGCGATCGCGACGAGCCCGGAGCCGGAGGCGAAATCGAGCGCACGCCTGCCCTGAACCAGCGAAGGATTGTCAAGCACGTAGCGCGCGAGCGCCTGGCCGCCCGCCCAGGCGAACGCCCAGAACGGCGGCGCCAAACCCATCGCGCCGAGCTCCTCCTCGGTCTTCTGCCAGAGCGGCACGGCTTCGTCCGCGAGCCAAAGCCTGATCGTAGGCGTCAGCGGCGGCGCAATGAGGCGGGTGTTGGCGAGGATGAAGTCGCGTTTGGCGGCAAAGCCGGGGGAAGCGTTTCCAAAGCCGATGGAAGAAAAATCCAAATCGCGAGGAAGGAAAATCCAAACGGAGGGAAGAAAAATCCAAGGAAATCACTTCCGCAGATCTAGATTTTCCAAGGGCTTAAGCCTCGGATCAAAGGAATGAGGCTCTCGACGCCCGCCCACCGACCAACAATTCGAGCAGGTTAATTATCGGGCGCCCCTCGCTCGCCGCGACGTCAGTCCTGATCCGAAGACAGGTAGCACGATAGCACGGCCTTCTGATTATCGCAAATGTTTGTCGCGCTTTCTGGCGTCGGCCTCGAGCCTTGGCCCGCCGATTGGACGCTTCGCCGCCGTCATTAAGGGGAAAGATCGCGCATCCTTTTGAATCACACCCGCCAGCGCAGGGCGGAGACGAGCGCGAACAGGCGCCGGGCGGTCGCCTGGTCGATCTCGACCTTGCCGGCGAGGCGCTGGGCCATGAGATTGGCGCCCTCGTTGTGGAGCGTCGTTCGCTCGCGGTCGATCGCCTCGATCTGGCGCGGGCTCGCGGTGCGGATGGCGGAATAATAGGTCTCGCAGACGAGAAAATAATCCTTGAGCAGCGGCCGGAACGGCGTCATCGACACGACGATCGAGGCGGCAAGCTCGCCGCCGGCCGTCTTCACGTCGAAAGTCAGCTTCGATTCTTCCTGCGAGATCATGAGCGTATAGGGGCCGCCGTCGCGCCCCGGAACGGCGAACGCGTTCTCTTCGATCAGGTCGAAGATCGCCACCGCCCGCTCGTGATCGACATCGGCCGCGCCCCGCGGGATCGTCGCTTCGTCGAGGACGACCCCGGCGAGGCGATTGCGGCTTTTGGCCGGCTTGCGGCTCATGGGTTATTCGCGCGAAGCCGCACCGCGACCGAACGCGCGTGCGCATCCAGGCCCTCCGCTTCGCCGAGCGTCATCGCCGCCGGGCCGAGAATCGCGAGCGAACGGGCGTCGCACTTGAGCAGCGAGGTGCGCTTCATGAAGTCGAGGACGCCAAGGCCCGACGAGAAGCGGGCCGAGCGGGCGGTCGGCAGGACATGGTTCGACCCGCCGACATAATCGCCGATCGCCTCGGGCGTATCGGCGCCGAGGAAGATCGCGCCGGCGTTGGCGATTTTGCCGGCGAGCGCCTCTGGGTCATCCGCCATGATCTCGAGGTGCTCCGGCGCGAGGCGCTCGACGAGCGGCAGCGCGGACTCAAGCGACGGGCACAGGATGACCGCGCCATTGTCGCGCCAGCTCGCGCCGGCGATCCTGGCCCGCGGCAGGTCGGCGAGCTGGCGGTCGACTTCGGCCTCGACCGCGCGCGCAAGACTCGCATCGTCGGTGATGAGGATCGACTGCGCGGCCTCGTCATGCTCGGCCTGGGCCAGGAGATCGGCGGCGACAAAGCGCGGATCGGCGCCGCGATCGGCGAGAATGACGACTTCCGACGGGCCGGCGATCATGTCGATGCCGACGACGCCGAACACCCGCCGCTTGGCCGCCGCGACATAGGCGTTGCCGGGTCCGACGATCTTGTCCACGGCTGCGATCGTCTGCGTGCCATAGGCGAGCGCGGCGATCGCCTGCGCGCCGCCGACCCGATAGATCTCATCGACGCCTGCGATGCGCGCCGCGGCGAGGACCAAAGGATTGATGCGGCCGTCCGGGGTCGGCACGACCATGGCCAGCCGGCGGCAGCCCGCGACCTTCGCCGGCACGGCGTTCATGATCACCGAGGAGGGATAGCTCGCGGCTCCGCCCGGAACATAGAGCCCGACCGCGTCGATCGGCCGCCAGCGCCAGCCGAGCTCGACCCCGAGCGGATCGGTGAAGCGAAGGTCGGCGGGCTTTTGACGGCGGTGAAACTCCGTCACCCGGTCGTGCGCGAGCTTGAGCGCCTCGAGCGCGGTTCTCTCGCAGACCGCGAACGCCGCCTCGGC
This sequence comes from uncultured Alphaproteobacteria bacterium, assembly GCA_963765375.1. GTDB lineage: Bacteria > Pseudomonadota > Alphaproteobacteria > Rhizobiales > Beijerinckiaceae > Roseiarcus. Next base: position 436,944 of record CAVXVZ010000005.1, read on the forward strand.
CTCGGCGGCGTTGATCCTGAGCCCGAGCCTGGCGAGGTCGACGCGGTCGAACCGGAGCGTATATTCGGCTAACGCCTCGTCGCCGCGCCCGCGCACGTCGGCGATGATGGCGGCGACCGCGGCGTCGACGTCGGCCGACGACTCGCGCTTGGCGGCGAGGAGCGCCGCAAAGCGCCGCTCGAAATCCGCCGACTGCCTATCGAGCGCCATGGCCATGGCTAAAAAAACTCTCCAACGCGGGCTTGTTCAGACCGCCGACGGATCGGTCAGGGCGTGGCCGGGGCAGGCCGCGGCGGGCTGGCGCAGCCCCATGTCGCGCATCTCGACCTCCACGCATTCGACCTCGAGACGGACGAGCGCGCCGTCGGCGAAGGCGAGGATGATCATGCCGGCCGGCGGATCGGTCTTCTCGAACCCCACCGCCAGCAGATTGAGCGTCGCCTCGGCGTCCATGCGCCTGAAGCCGAGATGCGAAACTTTGAGGACGCGGTCGAACCTGAGGACGCTGGCGACGCGTTCGGCCGGGCCGGTCTTCGCCCCGACCCAATCGTAACGCATGCCGGCGACGACAAACCGGCGCTGGCGCGGCAGCCAGGCCATGTCGGCCCGCTTCACGCACGTGTTCTGCACGTGCGCGGAAATGACCCCGAGGCCCTCCCGGTCGAGCGCGACCAGTTTGAGCGCCTGCATGGGAGAGTCCATCGCCCTTAACCCGCGACGCGCACGATCTCGGCGCCGCAAGCGCCGAGCTTCTCTTCCAGCCGCTCGAAGCCGCGGTCGAGATGGTAAACGCGGTTGACGATCGTCTCCCCCTCCGCCGCGAGGCCCGCGATGACCAGCGAGACGGACGCGCGCAGGTCGGTCGCCATCACCGGCGCGCCGCGCAGGCGCTTGACGCCGCTGACGATCGCGGTGTCGCCCTCGAGCTTGATGCTCGCGCCGAGGCGCGCGAGCTCCTGCACGTGCATGAAGCGATTCTCGAAGATCGTCTCCTTGATCCGCGAGACGCCGCGCGCGCGGGTCATCAGCGCCATGAATTGCGCCTGCAGATCGGTCGGGAAGCCGGGAAACGGCGCGGTTGCGATGTCGACCGCCTTGATCCCGGCGCCGTTGCGCCGGACGCGGACGCCGCGATTGTCGCTGGTCACGGTCGCGCCGGCCGCGGTCAGCGCTTCGAACGCCTCCGCAAGGAGGTCCTCGCTCACGCCCTCGAGCATGAGGTCGCCCCCGGTCATCGCCACCGCCGTCGCATAGGTTCCCGCCTCGATCCGGTCGGGCAGGACGCGGTGGTGGGCGCCGTTGAGGCGGGCCGCGCCGTCGATTTCGATCGTCGGCGTGCCGGCGCCGCGAATGCGCGCGCCCATCTTGTTGAGGCAGGCGGCGAGGTCCACCACCTCCGGCTCCCGCGCGGCGTTGCGGATCTGCGTCGCGCCGCGGGCGGTCGAGGCGGCCATCATCGCCACATGCGTTCCCCCGACCGTCACCTTGGGAAACTCGATCTCCCCCCCGGTCAGACCATTGGGCGCCTTGGCGATCGCATAGCCGCCGTCGATGTCGATCCGTGCGCCAAGCCTCTCGAGCGCCATCAGCAACAGGTCGACCGGCCGGGTGCCGATCGCGCAGCCGCCCGGCAGCGACACGCGCGCCGCCCCCATTCGCGCGACGAGCGGCGCGATCACCCAGAAGCTGGCGCGCATCTTCGCCACAAGTTCATAAGGCGCCGTGGTGTCGACGATCGTGCGGGCGCGCAAATGCGCGGTCTGGCCGGACCCCGCGTCCTCACCGATCCGCTTGCCGTCGATCGAATAATCGACGCCATGATTGCCGAGGATATGCGCCAATTGGGCGACGTCGGCGAGGCGAGGCAGATTTTCCAAGGTCAGCTGCTGATCGGTCAGCAGCGAGGCGATCATCAGCGGCAGCGCGGCGTTCTTCGCGCCTGAAATCGGGATCACGCCGTTCAGCGCCGCGCCGCCCCGAATTTGTATGCGATCCATCCCCTCGTCCCTCCAGCTCGAATCCGATCAGCCGGGCTACCCGCCCTCAGCGTCTTGGATTGCCCGGCGTCCGTTCGGCCGGCTCGTCCAACGGCGCGGCCTCGGCCGAGCGCGCGCGGCTCTGCGCCTTGCGGCGCTTCAGATTCTCTCTCAGCGACGCGGCGAGACGCGCCCGCCGGCGGTCCTCGCTCGTCGTTCGCCGCTCACCCGGGCTCATGCCGGTCCTTGCCAATTGCGAAACCTTCCTTACCCCGCGGGCGAAACGGCTTGATAGGGCCAAGGAGGGCGGCCGGGCAAGCCAATTCCGGCGCCGCCGGCGTCCTTGTCCGGTCGTCATTCCGCCTTTTCGATCAGGCTTTCGGCCGCCGCCCGGGCCTCGCGGGTGATTTCGGCCCCGGCCAGCATGCGTGCGATCTCCTCCCGCCGCTCGATCGCCTCGAGACGTGAAACGCGGGTTGCGACCCGCTCGCCGGCGCCGACATCGCTTTTGACGATTCGATAGTGGTTCTGCGCCCGCGCCGCAACTTGCGGCGCATGGGTAACCGCCAGCACCTGCGCCCGCGCCGAAAGCCGCGCAAGGCGCTGACCCATCGCATCGGCGACGGCGCCGCCGACGCCGGTGTCGATTTCGTCGAACACGAGGGTCGGGGCGGTGCCGCGCTCGGCCAGACGGACCTTGATCGCGAGCAGAAACCTCGCCAGTTCGCCCCCCGACGCCACCTTCATCAGCGGGCCGGGCCGCGAGCCGGGATTGGTGCGGACAAAGAACTCCGCACGGTCGTAGCCGCTCGGCGCAACGATCGTCTCGTCGCGCCTCAGGTCGACGCTGAATTCCGCCCGCTCGAGCTTGAGCGGCGCCAGCTCCGCGCTCACGGCTTTCTCCAGCGCGCGCGCGCTTCGCTCGCGCGCGGCGCTGAGCGCGACCGCCGCGGCGCGATAGGTCTCGCCGGCCCGTTTCACCTCGGCCTCGAGGCGTCCGATCTGGCTGCGGCCGGCCGCGAGCGCCGCGAGATCGTCGGCAAATTTTTGCGCCAGCGCGGGGAGGCCCTCGATCGGAGCGTTGTGCTTGCGGCCCATCGCCCTCAGCGCAAACAAGCGCTCCTCGCAACGTTCGAGGTCCTGGGGATCGAAGGCGCTGGCCTCGATCGCGTCCTCGACCGCGCGATTGGCGCGCTCGAGGGCTTCGATCGCTTCGTCGAGCGCCTTCACGCTCGGCTCGATGAGCCCCGGCGCCTGGGGCAAGCGGCGCTGCAGCCGGCGCGACACGGAATGCAACAGCGGCAGGATAGCGGCGTCGCCGGTCAGATGATCGCGCGCGTCGCGGATGTCGGCGGCGACCTTTTCGCCCTGCATCATGGCTTGCCGGCGCGCCGCCAGCGTCGCTTCCTCGTTCGGTTGGACGGCGAGGCGGGTGAGCTCCTGGTGCGCGTGGGCGGCATAGTCCGCCTCTGCTTCCGCCGCCGCCACGCTTGCGCGCTCGGTCTCGAGCGCTCGCTCGCTCTCGCGCAGAGCCGCACAAGCCCGCTCAGTCGCCGCCGTCAGCGGCTCGAGTCCGCCGTAGGCGTCGACGAGGGCGCGATGGGTCGACGGGTCGGTGAGCGCCCGCTCGTCGTGCTGGCCATGGATCTCGACCAGCGCCGAGGCCAGCGTGCGCAGCGCCTGGGCGCTGACGCTCTGGTCATTGACATAGGCGCGCGTGCGCCCGTCGGCGAGCTGAACCCGGCGCAGGATCAGTTCATCGCCGAGCGCGATGTCCTGCCCTTCGAGCAGCGCGTGGGCGGCGTGGCCCTTGGGCAGGTCGAAGATCGCCGTCACCTGGCCCTGCGCCTGGCCGTGTCGGACGAGGCCGCCGTCGCCCCGCGCGCCGAGCGCAAGCGCCAGCGCATCGAGAAGAATCGATTTCCCCGCGCCGGTCTCGCCGGTGAGGATCGTCAGCCCCGGCGAGAATTCGAGGTCCAACTGATCGATCAGCACCACGTCGCGAATGGAGAGGCGCGAAAGCATCGAAGCCCGATCAGGATGGAACGACCGTGTGCCAGATCTGCGAGATCCACGATTGGCCAAACTCGTGCGGCGAGAGACCCTTGCCCTTCAATAGGTTATATGCGTCCTGGTACCACTGGCTGTTGGGGAAATTGTGCCCGAGCACCGCCGCCGCGGTCTCCGCTTCGTCAGTGATGCCCAAGCCGAGGTACGCCTCGACGAGACGATAGAGCGCTTCTTCGGCATGCCGGGTCGTCTGGTAATACTGAAGCACATTGCGGAAGCGGTTGATCGCCGCGGTGTAGTTGCGGCGATTGAGATAGAACCGGCCGATCGACATTTCCTTGCCGGCGAGCTGATCCTCGGTGACGTCGATCTTGTACTTCGAGTCTTCGACATATTCCGACTTCGGATATTTCTGCACCACCGCCTGGAAAGCGGTAAGCGCCTTCTGCGCATTCTCCTGGTCGCGCGATATGTCCGGTATCTGCATGTAATACGCATTCGCCTGCAGGTACAGGACATAGGGCGCGTCGGGCGAATTCGGATAGTCCTTGAGGTAGCGCTCGGCGGAAGTCACGGCGCCGCTGTAGTCGCCAGCCTGATAATTCGCATAGGTCGTCATCAATTGGCCCTTCTGGGCCCAATCCGAGCTTGGGTATTGCTTGCCGAGATCGGTGAATTTCTTCGCTGCCTCCCCGGGCGCGCCATTGGCCAGTTTCTGCAGCCCTTGATCGTAGGTCTTGCTCGCCGGGGTGTCCGGGGTGACCTCCATCTTGTATTTTTCGCTGCCGAACGGGTTGAACTGGTCGATCATCGAGCAGGATGAGCCGGCGAACGCAATTGCGGCGAGCACGGCGCCGGCCGCCCACCGACGCGCCAGCCGTGGTCCGGCGTCGGGCGGGATCAGGCCGAATTCGACGTCATTCATGCTTCAGAGACTCGGTCGGTTGCTGGAGGCGAGACGCCGCCGCCGCGCATATAGCGGCGACGCGCCTCGTTTACCGCACTCGCGGCGGGCGCGCCATACGTTCGGTAAAGCGCGGACGGCGGTCGCAGCCGCCTTTCGGCGTCAAAGCGGGGCAGGGATCCCGCGCCGGCGAGCCGCGCGGAAAGGTCAATCGGGGGCGGCGAAGGCCGCGGCTGGCACATGCGCGCCCGCTCCACGCGCCATGATCGCGACCCGTTGCGAGGGCGCTTCGAGGATCTCGTAGGCCCAGCGGCGCTCGAACAGAGCCTCGAGCGCGAGCGCGTTGAGTTTGTGCCCCGGGCGATAGGTCCGGTAGAGGCCGACGATTGGCGCCCCCGCAAGCGACAGGTCGCCGACCGCGTCGAGCGCCTTGTGGCGCACGAATTCGTCGGCGTAACGCAGGCCCTCCGGATTGAGGATGACGTCGCCATCGATGGCGACCGAATTCTCGAGCGAGGAGCCGAGCGCGTAGCCCGCCTGCCACAACTTCTGGACGTCGCAAACGAAGCCGAAGGTGCGGGCGCGGGCGATTTCGCGGCGGAACGTCGACGGATCGAGGTCGAATACGCGCCGCTGGCGTCCGATAGCCGGCGATTCGAAATCAATCTCGACGTCGAGGCGGAAGCCGCGTTCGGCCGGCAGGAATTCGGCGAAGCCGCCGGCGTGATCGACCCGAACCGGCTTGACGATCTTCAGATGGCGGCGGGGGCGGGCCTGCTGAGCGAGGCCGACCGAATCGATCGCGGCCACGAAATCAGCGGCCGAGCCGTCCATGATCGGCGTCTCCGGCCCATCAATCTCGATCAGGACGTTATCGATCCTCAAACCCGAGAGGGCGGCCAGAAGGTGCTCGACGGTGCAGATGCTGGCGCCCGAGGCGTCGCCGAGCATGGTGCAGAGCGCGGTCTGCGCCACATTGACGCGTTTGGCCTCCAGGAGACGCTCGCGTCCGCCGGGCAGGCCGGTGCGAAGGAAGACGACGCCGGTATCGACGCGGGCAGGATGAAGGATGACTTGAGCAGGCGCCGCCGAGTGTACGCCGAGGCCGCAGATCGTCACACGGTCGCGCAGCGTGGTCTGAAACCCAAACCGCATCTTCTATTGTTCCCGGGCTTGCGCCCGGCCCCGATTTGCTGCGTCAGCCGCGATGAGAAGCGCTCAGGCTCCACAACGCGTCGCTACCGAAAGCCGCCGATCGCCGTCCCCGCCGCCGCCAAAAAGTCCAGCGACAGCTCCTGAATCGCCACACTAAGGGGCGGTGGACCCGCGCGACAAATCACCTTTGGTGAACAAAAGTTACAAGCCATTGGGAAACATTTATTCAATATATTTCAAATGCTTATAGAATTAACTCGCCGTTAACGACGCGCCCAAGCCCGCCTCAGGCCGGGCCCAGCCGCGAGCCGGGGCTTCGCGGCCGGCCGAATCAGTTTTGCTGCCGGCGAAGGAACGCCGGGATGTCGAGATGATCGTCTTCCGAAACAGGCGGGCGGGCAACGGGCCGGGCATGGGAGGCGGGAGCGCTCGCCGTCTGGCGCTGCGGCTGCTGGCGCGGCTGAGGACGGCCGAGGTCAGCCTGAAGTCGGGGCCGTGACGGGAGAAGGCCGATGAAGCGGCGTCACCGGCGCCGGGGCTACGGCGGCGGCCGGCGCCGGTGCGGGTTCGTCCTCATGGCGGGTGATGCCGAACGCCGCCAATTTCTCCAGGAGCGACCGGCGCCGCGTTTCCGGCGCGGGCGAGGCGCCCTGAGCTTCGCGCAACGCGCGCAGCTGGTTCTGCGCCACCTGCGGCAGGTCCTCGATCTGCGGCATGCGGGTCGCGCGCGGCATCGGCTGCTCCGGGGCGGGGGGGATGAATTCGGCCTGCTGCGAATCTTCATCTTCCGTTTCGCGGTAGGGCTCGATGGGTTCGGGGAAGGCGCTGACCGCCGCCGCCGCCGGCTGGAAGGGGCCGTCGTAGGCGGACGCCGAGGCCGCGTCGATGTCGGCGGGAGCGACAGCGGAGCGGAGTGGCGCGAAGACGCGCGGGCGCGCCATCGCTTCGATCCGCGGCTGGAAGTTGACTGGCTCGATTTGGGCGATTGCGGCCTGATCGATGCCGGTCGCCACGACCGAGACGCGCACGACGCCGTCGAGCGCCGAATCGAAGGTGGCGCCGAGGATGATGTTGGCCTCCTCGTCGACCTCCTGGCGAATTCGGCTCGCCGCCTCATCGACCTCGTAGAGCGTGAGATCGTTGCCGCCGGTGATCGAGATGAGGAGGCCGCGCGCGCCTCGCATCGAGGTTTCGTCGAGCAGCGGATTGGCGATTGCGGCCTCGGCGGCTTGCACGGCGCGCTTGTCGCCCGCCGCTTCGCCGGTGCCCATCATGGCTTTGCCCATTTCGCTCATGATCGAGCGCACGTCGGCGAAGTCGAGATTGATGAGCCCCTCCTTCACCATCAGGTCGGTGATGCAGGCGACGCCGGAATAGAGAACCTGGTCGGCCATCGAGAACGCGTCGGCGAAGGTGGTCTTTTCGTTGGCGACGCGGAACAGGTTCTGATTGGGAATGATGATCAGCGTGTCGACAGCCTTCTGCAGGTCGGCGATACCGTTCTCCGCCACCCGCATGCGGCGCCCGCCCTCGAAATGGAACGGCTTGGTGACAACGCCGACGGTGAGAATGCCGAGTTCGCGGGCCGCCCTGGCGATGACAGGCGCCGCGCCCGTGCCGGTGCCCCCGCCCATGCCGGCGGTGACGAACACCATGTGGGCGCCGGCGAGGTGATCGCGGATCTCCTCGAGCGCCTCTTCGGCGGCGGCCTTGCCCACTTCGGGCTTGGACCCGGCGCCGAGCCCTTCGGTCACCTGCAGGCCCATCTGAATGATCCGCTCGGCGCGCGAGGACGTCAGCGCCTGGGCGTCGGTGTTGGCGACGATGAAGTCGACGCCGGACAGGCCGGAGACGATCATGTTGTTGACCGCGTTGCCGCCGGCGCCGCCGACTCCGCACACCATGATGCGTGGCTTCAGTTCCCTGAGTTCCGGCGCTTTCAGATTGATCGACATGCTTGCCTCGTTGCGTTGGACGCCCGCCGGCGCCGATTGGATGCGTGTTTGCTTTCACTTTGCGCCCTCGCCGCAGGCGAGCGCCTCTAACGCGCCTCAGAAACTCTCCTTGAGCCAACGTCCGACCCGAGCCGCGTACCCGCCTTCGCCCTGACGGGGACGCGAGAACTGGCGCGTGACTTCGTAATATTCGAGCCCCGCCATCTGCGGATAAACCATCAGCCCGACCGCGGCGGCGAAAGCGGGACTCTTGCCGGATTCCGGCAGCCCCTCGATCCCGAGCGGCCGCCCGATCCGCGCCTGGTTGGAGATGATCGCGCGCGCCAACTCCGGCATGCCGGTGAGCTGGCATGCGCCTCCGGTCATCACCAGCCTGCGGCCGGCCTGGGCAGCGTGTCCGGACGCGCGCAGCCGATCGCGTACGAGCTCCAGGATCTCCTCGATGCGCGGGCGGATGATTCGGATGAGCTCGGACTTCGGCAGGTGGCTCGGATGATCCATGTCGTCGCCGAGCCGGTGGGCGGCGATGGTTTCGCGATCATCGGACGGCGAAGCGATGCAGGCCCCGTAGAGCGTCTTCAGGCGTTCGGCGTCGCTGACCGAAACGTTGAGGCCGCGCGCCACGTCCCTGGTCACGTGAATGCCGCCGAGGGCGACGGCGTCAATATGGATGAGCCGCCCGCCGGAGAATACGCCTACGGTGGTCGAACCGCCGCCGAAATCGACCACCGCAGCGCCGAGCTCCGCCTCGTCGTCGACCAGCGTCGACAAGCCCGCGGCGTAAGGCGTCGCCACCATCGCCTCGACCCGCAAATGGCAGCGCTCGATCACCAGCATCAGGTTGCGCGCCGCGGCTGAATCGCACGTCGCGACGTGAAGGTCGACCCCGAGTTCGGCCCCGACCATGCCCTTGGGATCGTGAATGTCGCGGGTGGCGTCGAGTCTGAAGCCGGTCGGAAGCGCATGCAGAATCGTTCGTCCGGACTCCACGTTGGCCAGCGCCGCGGTCTCGAGGACCCGTTGGACGTCGTGCTCGGCCACGGTCTTGCCGCGCAGCGCTGCGTCGGCGCTGCGTCGGCGCGAGGCCAGGCGGCCGCCAGACATGTTGACGATGACGCCTCCAACCTCGACGCCCGCCATGCGCTCCGCCGCGTCGATGGCCAGCCGGGCGGCGTGTTCCGCCGACCGCAAATCGACCACTGCGCCGCCCTTGACGCCGGTCGAGCGCTGGTGGCCGACGCCCAGCACCTTGCAGCGGTGGGTGCGCCCGCGGAGCGCCTCCGACGGCTCCATCGGCGTCAGCCGTGCGATCAGGCAGACGATCTTCGAAGCGCCGACGTCGAGCACCGACAGCAAGGCGCTCTTGCGCGCCGGGATCTGGCGCATGCGCGGCGCGAGCGGCTTGCTCATGGCTGAGGGCCCTTCTTGGCCGCATGGGTCTCCGCCCAGGCGGCGGCCGCTTCCTCCGACAGGCGGACGAACACCCGGCCCGGGACCCGGAAATCGAGCGCGAGCGCGTCCTTTTCCAGGATGCGGGACTGGCGCTGGAGGGTCAGAAGCTCGGCGATCGCGGCTTCAGGATCCGATTCCGGCAGCTTGACGTCGATGCCTGATTTCAACCGCAGATTCCACCGCCGCTGGTCGATCAGCACGCCTGCTTCGACGCGCGGCTTCAATTCGTCCATAGCGTCGAGCAGGGCGACGAACTGGCGCACCCGTCCGTTCGCGCCCTCACCGACGACGAAGGGAAGGTCGGCGTATCGGCCGTCGCTGACCTCGTCGATCGACGCGCCATCGGCTGCGATCGCGTGAACGTCGCCGTCCTTCTGCCAGACGGCGTAGGGCGTGCGCTCGACGATCTCGATCACGATCCGGTTGGGGTAGAGTTTGCGCACGCTCGCCTGTTTGATCAGCGGATCGGCCTCGAGCCTCGCCCGCGCTTGAGCGACGTCGAAGAACGGCAGCGATTTGCTGCTGTCGACGCCGGCGATGGCCAGGATTTTGCGCTCGCTCATGTGCGTCGCGCCGGAGACCGTGACCACTCGGACGCCGAGCCTCAGCGCGCGGGCGACCCAGTCCCCGACGCCGGAATATTGGGCCGTTACAGCATCGAGTTGCCCGCCGCGCTCGGCGCCGAGAAGAGCCGCGCCGAGGAGAACGAGGACGGTGAGCGCGATTTCGAGCTTGCGCGGCGCGGGACGGTCCAGTCGGATGGGCCAGCGCAGCGACGCCTGCGCCGAACGCTCGCCGCGCAGCACCACCCTATGAGGGGGGGCTTCGAGGGCGACGCCGGCCAGCCCCGGCCGCGGCGCCTGTCCCCATCCGAGCATCGCGCTCAACAATCGCACGCCGCGTCCTCCACCAACCAGGCAATTGGCTTGAAATGACGGTCGGCGCGGCTCGCGCCGCGACAACCCGGAGCCCGATAGGCGCCTCGCGTGAAGTCTTGGGCTTTATGGTAAATATTCGGTTTAAGATTTGTCGGCCGGGTCTGATGCGGGCCGCAGTTGACGTCTTGTGAGTCATATCCGGCGAACGCTTGGGAAACGGCGCCGCAATTTCCGCCGCCGCGCGCCGGGTCGAGCGAAGCGGCGGGTACGCGATTGAGACCGAGCGGCGCGGCGCGCCCGGTCAGCCGGTCGGTTGCGAGGACCGCAAGAGGCTTCATTGCCGGCCAATTCCCTAACGCTGCGCGAAGACGCAGAGTTAAGACACGATTAAGTCGAACGGCTTAACGACACGTTAACCCCGGCGAGCCATCGGGCGGAAACGCTCGTCGCGCCGCTCCAAGCCTTAAGCTTTTCCGCCTAAGCGTCGATGCGCAGGCCGATCGACCGGAAGTCCGATGAGCGAGCCAACCGAGTTTGCGCTCAGGCCCGGCGCTCAGCCGGGCGACAGCGCCTTTCTCCTCAATCGGGGGGGCCATCGCCTCGCCTTCGATTCGTTTCCCGGCCGCACGATCGCGCTGGCCTTCCTCGGTTCAGCCGGCGATCCCTTGACGGACGCTCGGCTCCAGGCTTTGGCGGCCCAAGCGCGCATCGTCGAAGGTGGTAAAGCCGCCTTCTTCGCTGTCGTCTCGGGCCCGGTCTCGCCAGCGCTCGAAACGCGATATCCATCGATCCGGTTCCTGTGGGACGGCGAGGGCCTCGCCAACGCCTTTGGGGTCGCCCGAGCGTGGGTCGTCCTCGACCGGATGCTCCGGGTCGTCGACGTCGCTCCGTTGGATGAGTACGAGCAGGTGCTGAGACACCTGGATCGGCCGGCGTCGCCGGGCCAGCGCCCGCCGGCGCCCATTCTCACGCTTGCCGACATTCTCGAGCCCGAGCTTTGCCGCCATCTCGTCGACGGCTTCGAGCGCGGCGACGGCAGGGAAAGCGGCTTCATGCAGGATGTGGAGGGACGGTCGGTCGAGCATTTCGATGACGGCTGGAAGCGCCGGCGCGATTTCCCGCTGACCGATCCGGGTCTGATCCGGGCCATCCGCGCCAGGATCGGCCGGCGGATCGTTCCGGAGATCCGGAAGGCCTTCCAGATGGCCGTCACCCGGACCGAGCGCGACCTCATCGCTCGCTACGACGCCGAAACCGGCGGTCATTTCGGTCCCCATCGTGACGATACCGGGATCTCGGTGGCCCATCGCCGCTTCGCCGTCTCGATCAATCTCAACGCCGACTTCGATGGCGGCGAGATTTCGTTTCCCGAATACAGTCCGCAAACCTTCAAGGCCGCCCCCGGAACGGCGGTCGTGTTTTCCGCCTCGATCCTGCACCAGGTCTCGCGGGTGACGCGCGGCCGGCGCTATGTGTTCCTGACGTTCCTGTTCGACGAGGACGGCGAGCGGCTGCGGCAGGCGAATTTGAAGGCTTCGCAGGAGGCGCAACGCCGGGCCCAGCCGATGGGGATCGCGCCCGCGACCGAAACGGCGTTGGCGCAGGTCTGAATGCCCTCGCCAGGCTGGTGCTCTGACGACCGGCCAAGTCCGGAGAAAGCTGGGCGGAAAACGACCCGCCTGTCGGCCGCTCGGTTGCGAGTCGAGCCATGGTATCGTTTTCTCATTGGAGTCATAGCGATTCGTCAACCCGGCACTTGCCGAGATCCCAGCCATGCTCATCAAGGCTGATACGGTAGATGACGTTCTCGGAATTCTAGTCCCCCGCCTCCTCAAGAGTGGGAAACGGACGCTGTCTGGAAAGGGGCCCGCACGCGAATTGACGAGCGTACTTGTAGAGCTCTCGAACCCACTTGCGCGATTTAGTCGGACAGAGGGGAGAGGGATGCTCATCGCGTTTCTGGGCGAAACGTGTTGGTATCTTTCCGGTTCGGACCGGTTGGCGCAGATCGAATATTACATACCGAAGTATGGAAGCTTTGTTGGCGCAACGCGCAGAGCAGTGCGGACACGTGGCGCCTACGGACCCCGCCTTTTCGGCGGTGCCGAAAAAAGCCAGATGAAGTCGATTCTGCAGACGCTACAAAAAAAAACAGGGGAAGTCGGACACTAGGCAGGCGGTCGCGCAAATATTCGATCAGTCCGATCTGCGAGGAAGCAATGGGGATGTGCCTTGCACAACGACACTTCAATTCCTGCCTCGAGCAGGGAAACTTCACCTTATCGCGACGATGCGCTCAAATGACATTTATCGGGGTTTTCCAGCCGACGTTTTCGCTTTTACCTTCATTCAAGAACTTCTTGCGCGGGCGCTCCAGCTCGAGATCGGGACGTACAACCATTTCGTGGGCAGCCTTCATCTTTACGACGAAGATGAAGGCAACGCCCGATCTTACCTTGACGAGGGCTTCCAGTCGCCGGTGGGCATGCCGGCGATGCCAAAGGGCGATCCTTGGCAATCGGTTACCTGGCTGCTCGAGGCAGAGCGCGCCATTAGGTGCGGTCTACCAGAACCGCAGAAAGCAGGAATTGATGATTACTGGATCGATTTGACCAGACTGCTTCTGATCAAGAAACTGCATGACACGAAAAACCTTCGCAGATTAATCCAGGTTAAGAATGAGATGGCGAGCCCAGTCTACAATGCCTTCATCCGCGGCAAGCAACTCGCGCTGGAGCGGAATCTCTCGGCCCCACCGCGACAAGCTGATCTGCCTGGCGTGGACGTTCCTCAGACAAAGAAGGCACCATGAGTCCGAAGGATCAAGCGCGAGCGCGCGAGTTATTGCAAGGGATTGAAGACTATAACGCGAAGGTTCTCGCCTTTCCGGGCCTAGCGGGCGTTGGTCACGCGGAGACGCTTGCCGCACAGTTCGTCGACAGTCTTCGCAGGATCGAGTTCGCACATCATATCCGCGATGCGAAACACAGTTCTGCGCGTGGTGACCCCGCATCTGGTCTCTTCGATCCTCTCCGCGCTGCTGTCCTGTGCAACCGACGTGGTGAAGCTAACGAGGCGTGGTGGCTAGTGTTTCTCGCGACGCACTTCGGCAAGCACGCCGTGGATGGGTGGCGCTTAGCGCGCGATGTCTATGGAAAACTTGGTCAAAAAGGCCGCTGGGATTGGGAGACGATTTCGCCAAATCCTCCTGCCTTTCACGCGTGGCTTGCGGCCAACGAGGAAACATTGCGTGGCGCGGACGGAACCTCGAGACGCTTCAGCAATCATCGAAAATACGAGAGTCTTCGAGTAGGTTCGCCTAAGGGGACCGCCGCGACGTTTTCTTCCTATGTAGCCTGGGTCGCACCGCCAAGATCGCACCCCGAAATCGTTCGAGAGCTTCACCAGCAGGTTGGGCAGAATCCCGGCGCCGTCTTCGAGGCGCTTTATCGTTCCATGGGCTCAGTGCACCGCTTTGGGCGTTTGGGGAAGTTTGATTTCCTGACCATGTTGGGCAAGCTCGGAATTGCACCGATTGAACCGGGCGTCACTTATCTAAAAGGCTCTACCGGTCCGCTTGCCGGTGCCAGACTTCTTGTGGGGGGTGCGCGTGATGCAGACCTCGCCGAACACGAATTGGAGTCAAAACTCGTCGATTTCGGTGCCAAAATCGGCGTGGCAGCGCAGCCAATGGAAGATGCGCTTTGTAACTGGCAAAAAAGCCCCGGCAGATACGAGCTTTTTAGGGGATAAGGCGATCTGCTTCGATCTGATCCCAGTCGTAGCGCCGCTTGAGCCAATTCATGCGATCGAGCCCAATGCGGTTTTTATGCTGAAGCTGTCCGACAACTAGGGCCTGTCTTCAGTTGAGGCTAGAACGGATTGGAATCGGACGCAGAACGTTTTGTGTTTCGGATGCGCGGGGGATTTCCAAATCAGCAAATGTCTAATTCGTGAGTGGTCGGCCCGAGGAGGGGCTGACCGATGCGACGATATGCACTGCGCGACGATCAGTGGGATCGGATCAAAGACATTCTGCCGGGTCGTGAAGGCCATGTGGGCGGCACGGCGGCGGACAATCGCCTGTTCGTCGAAGCCGTTCTCTTCAGGTTTCGCGCCGGCATCCCTTGGCGCGATCTGCCCGAGCGCTTTGGCGACTGGAAGATCGTCTATCAGCGCTTCAACCGATGGGCCAAGAGCGGCGTTTTCGAGCGGGTTTTCAGGCTTTTGGCCAGCGACCACGACAACGAGTACATGATGATTGACGCCACTATCGTGCGCGCTCACCAGCATAGCGCCGGCGCCCAAAAAAAGACGGCGCGCAAGCCATCGGCCGATCCCGCGGCGGATTGACCACCAAAATTCACGCGCTCGTCGATGCCCTCGGCAATCCTGTCGAGGTGATGCTCAGCCCGGGCCAAGATCACGATCTGACTTGCGCCGAGCCTCTCATCGAAGCCGTCGATCCCGGCGCTTTGATCGCCGACAAGGCGTTCGACGCCGACGCCTTCATCGCCGCCCTCAATGATCGAGCGATCGCCCCCGTCATCCCATCAAAATCCAACCGAAAAACCCCGCGCCCGTGCGACTTCGCCCTCTACTGCGAACGCAATCTCATTGAGCGTTTCTTCAATAAGCTCAAGCATTTCCGGGCTATCGCCACGCGTTACGACAAGCTCGCAAAGATCTTCCTCGCCGGCGTTCACCTCGCCTGCGCTGCCATCCTCCTCAACTGAAGACAGGCCCTAGTCCCGGCGCGACCCCAATCTGGCGCGCAAATCTGAGAATGGCTTCCATGTCGAGACGGAGCGTCAGCAACTCGTCCATGCGGTCATCTGGCACTAGCACGGTGCCTGCAAATTCATTCGCCTGACGCTCTTCCTCTGATCCGATCTCACCCTCATCCTCGAGAAAGAGCGCGTCCGGACCATGGAGCAACAAATGTGCTGCCTCATGGAAGAACGTGAACCAGAACTGATCATCTGAGCGATAGCGGAAGCTAAGGACCATTAAGGCTTTGTTGGAGGATAAGAATCGCGTGGCGCCATTCGCGGGGCACCCCTTAGGCGCGCGTGCGACGACAACGGCAACGCCAACTCCGGCGCAAAGCCGCCGCAGCTTAGGGAGAAATGTCGCGGGATCTTTCTGCCACGTCAGGTGCCTGATGACCTGCAGCCGCCCTTCGAATGCTTCGGGGTTCCAAGCGGAGCAGGGAGTTCTTTCAGCGATAAGTTCTGCCCAACGTAACCAAGCGGTCGTCGCACCGGCGTTCGATTTTAATGCGGATGACATCCGAAACGCCGCCGCTGTTGCTGCCCCCGCATATCGCGTGGTCCAAGCGGCGACGTCTGGCACTCCAAAAAATCTAAGGCACTCCGCAGCCGCTTCGGCACGAGTGCGGAAATCTGCGATCCAGCCGAGCCTTACCATTTCGCGAGCAGGGAATTGTTTGACCCAGCGCTCCCTGGCATCCGCAGCCTCCTGAGCACGGATACGCGCGGAGTCGGCGCGGTATTGCGATTCTCTCTCGATCCAGAATGCTTCCGTTGAGCCGAGGCAACTCGACAACCTCTTGGCGAGATTGTCATCTACGGCCTTTAGGCCAAGCAGCAATCGTTGGACGGTTTCAACACTCTCTCCGAGAGCTGCGGCAAAGCTCTCTCGCGACAGCGATCGAGCGGCCAGAAGCGCCGCGATGGTCGCCCCGGGGGGCACGGCCCACTCTGGCTCGAAAGGTTGCGACGAGACGAGGTCAGCCATGAGTGCGATCGATATGCTGGATGAGGATCCTGTCAAGCACAGCCCAATTGATCTTTCCATCTGCGGTAAGTGGCGGTCGCCGATGGTTGGCTTGAATGGCTATCCTGATGCCCGTGCCGACATCGATCGCGGCTTCGTTCTCCACTCTTCCGCTCAACGGCGACAAATTCAGGAGGGGGACGCCGGAGAAACAGTCGGCAGCCCGCAAGTCAGCCAAGACACGACGAAGTAGGGCACCCCCCTCAGCGCCAAATTTGTCGTCCAAGGCTATGGCGTTCAGGCACATTGTTCGAAGCGCCTTTGTCCGGAAGGCAATTTCCATCGTGACAGCCGCACCACGATCCCGGACCAGTATTCAAAAGAGACCATCTCTTGAATGATTCGTGAATATTCTCCAACTAATATCTGAAAGGCCGATCGCCTTGCGCTGACAGCTCGTCCACGAGGCGCTCAAGCGTCTCTACCGGATCAGTGGGCCATAGGTGCCTTCGGCGCTCGTCTCGTACGCGGGGATGAAGACGCAGGCGCCCTTTCACGGGGACGCAAGGGCGACTCCAATGCGCTTGATTTCCCACTCAAGCCCAACCCCGCTCGTTTCCAGCACCCGGCGTCTGACCTCCTCGCCGAGCGCTTCGAGATCGGCGGCGGTCGCCTGGCCGCGATTGATGAGAAAGTTGCAGTGCAGGGTCGAGACCTCGGCGTCGCCGAGGCGCAAGCCGCGGCAGCCCGCCTTGTCGATCAGCGTCCAGGCCTTCAATCCCGGCGGGTTCTTGAACGTCGAGCCGCCGGTCTTCTCGCGGATCGGCTGCGAGGCTTCCCGCGCCCGGGTGATGCGCTCCATCTCGGCTTCGATCACCGCCGGCTCGCCCGGGCGGCCCTGAAGCACAGCCGCGGTGAAAACGACGTCCTCGGGCGCCGAGCTGTGGCGATAGGAAAAGCCCATCTCGGCGCGGGAGAACACGCGTTTGGCGCCGGTCCGGTCGACGCCGCGCGCTTCGATCAATGCATCCTTGACCTCGCCGCGGTGAGCGCCGGCGTTCATCCTGAGCGCTCCGCCGATCGACCCGGGCACCCCACGCAGGAACGCGAGGCCGTCCACACCGGCCTTCGCCGCGGCCTTGGCGACGAATTGGTCCGGCGCGGCCGCCCCGGCGGCGACGCGGCAGCCGTCCCGGATCTCAATCGCGCCGAACGCCCGACCGCCGAGCCGGATGACGACGCCTTCGACGCCGCCGTCGCGCACGATGAGGTTCGAGCCGAGGCCGATCGTCGTGACCGGCGTCTCGCGCGGGAGGGCGGCCAGGACATAGGCGAGATCGTCTTCGTCGGCCGGCGAGAACAGGGCCTGGGCGGGGCCGCCGACGCGAAACCAGGTGGCCTCGGCGATCGGCGCGTTGGCGACGATGCGTCCGCGGAGCTTCGGCGCCCTCACCTTCACCTCCTCGACAAGGTCAGGAAAGCTCATCGGCTTTAGGCCTTGTCGAGCGCGGCCAGTTCAGCGGGCAGCGCATAGGCCCATTGGGTGATCGAGCCGGCGCCCAGGCAGACGACAGTGTCGCCCGGCCGAGCCAGCGAGCGCACCAGCCCCGCGAGTTTGTCGGGCGAAGGCAGGAGAAGGGCATGGCGATGGCCGTGAGCGGCGATCGCGGTCGCGAGCGCCTTGTTGTCGACGCCTTCGATCGGCGGCTCTCCGGCGGGATAGACATCGGCGACGATCACGCTGTCGGCGTCATTGAAGCAGGTGGCGAAGGCGTCGAACAGAGAGGCCAGGCGGGTGAACCGATGCGGCTGGACGACGGCGATGACCTTGCCCTCGGTCGCGGCCCGCGCCGCCTTCAGCACCGCCGCAATCTCGACCGGATGATGGCCGTAGTCGTCGTAGATGGCGACGCCATTCCATGTCCCGGTGCGGGTGAAACGCCGCCTGACGCCGCCGAAACTCGCGATCGCCTTGCGGATGACTTCGATCGAGGCCCCGAGCGCGTGCGCGACCGCGATCGCCGCCGTCGCGTTGAGGGCGTTGTGCCGGCCGGGCATGGGCAGCGCGAGGTCATCGATGAAGGTTGCGCGGCCGGTGGCCCGGTCGCGGATCAGGACCGAAAACCGGGTGAGTCCGCCGGCAAGATTGACGTCGAGAAGGCGCGCATCGGCCTGCGGGTTCTCGCCGTAGGTCAGAACGCGGCGGTCCTCGATCCGCCCGACCAGCTCCTGGACCGTCGGATGATCGAGGCACATGACGGCAAAGCCGTAAAACGGCAGGTTCTCGACCAGCGCCAGAAATGCGTCCTTGATCGCGTCGAAGGTCTTGAAATGGTCGAGGTGCTCGGGGTCGATGTTGGTGATGACCGCGATGTCGGCCGGCAGCTTGAGGAAGGTGCCGTCGCTTTCGTCGGCCTCGACCACCATCCAGTCGCCGGCCCCGAGCCGCGCATTCGTGCCGTAGGCGTTGATGATTCCGCCGTTGATGACCGTCGGATCGAGCCCGGCGGCGTCGAGCAGCGTCGCCACCAGCGACGTCGTCGTCGTCTTGCCATGCGTTCCGGCGACGGCCACGCATTGCTTGAGCCGCATCAGCTCGGCGAGCATTTCGGCCCGCCGCACCACGGGAATGCGCCGCGCGCGCGCCGCGACGACCTCGGGATTGTCGCGCTTGACGGCCGATGAAACGACGACCACCGCGGCTTGGCCGAGATTGGCCTTGTCGTGGCCG
Source organism: uncultured Alphaproteobacteria bacterium (assembly GCA_963765375.1). GTDB lineage: Bacteria > Pseudomonadota > Alphaproteobacteria > Rhizobiales > Beijerinckiaceae > Roseiarcus. The sequence goes on from CAVXVZ010000005.1 coordinate 455,744, forward strand.
ATGGCGACCGTCGCGCCCTTCTCGCGCAGGCGCTTGACGCTGGCGTTGTCGGAGAGGTCCGAGCCCTGAACTTTATGGCCGAGGTTGATGAGCACTTCCGCAATGCCCGACATGCCGATGCCGCCGATGCCGACGAAGTGGATGGGGCCGATCTGGCTCGGCAGTTTCATGCCCGCTTGTCTCCCGCGCGGCCGATCGACCGGCCCGGATTCATGAGCCGCAGGGAATAGGGCAGTTCGCGCGTTTTTGGAAATCGAGGGGACAGGGCGGGCTCGCGCGAAGCGTTTGGCGCTCGAATTCCGTCGCCGCAGCGGGGAGAAGCGCGACGACGACGAAATCGTTGAAGGATGACGCCTGCTGTGGCATTCTGGTCAGCGTGACTAGATTTATGAAATCGTCCTCTCCAGCCAAGCCAACGAAACCCCGCCGGACGCGTGACCGGCGACCCGGCCGCTGGCTGTTGCAGGACGCCAAGGCGCGCTTCAGCGAGCTGGTGCGGCGCGTTCGCAGCGAGGGGCCGCAGCACGTGACCGTGCACGGCCGCGATGAAGTGGTCGTTATCGCGGCCGAGGAGTTCCGCCGCCTCAAGGGCGATCTCACCGGCGAAGCGCTGATCGCCGCGATGCAGGCCTCGCCGCATCGCGAAGTCGACATTGAACCGAGTCGCGCGCCGATGCCGGTGCGCAAGGTCGCCTTGTGACGGGTTGGCTCCTCGACACGAACGTCCTGTCGGAGTTGCGCCGTCCGAAGCCAGAACGCAAAGTCCTCGCCTTTGTCGCGTCGCAACCGCTCGACTTGCTCTACGTCAGCGCGGCGAGCCTCGCCGAAATCAGGTTCGGCATCGAACTTGTCTCCGACGCCAACCGCCGCGCCGAGCTGAATGACTGGCTCGCGCACAAGGTGCGGCCGATGTTCGATGAGCGCGTGCTCCCGATCACCGAGGATATCATGTTCAAGTGGCGGCTCCTGGTCGAAGACGGCCGCAAGGCCGGCCATACCTTCTCGCAGCCCGATCTGATCATCGCCGCGACCGCGCTCCATCACGGTCTCACCGTCGTGAGCCGCGACGTAAGCGACTACAAAAAGGCCCGCGCGCCCGTTCTCAATCCCTGGCTCGGCACGGAGCCGACAGGCGCCTCGTGAACGGCTCCTTTTTGCACCTGACTTCTGCAACGAAAACTCTCTGCAATATCAACGACGCCCCGCGTTCCATATGTTTTGAATTATGCACCGCGCGGGTTTCTTAGAGAGGAAGGACTATTGCTAGCGCGTCCTCAACCGCAAGCGGGGATTCCAACGGAACACGTGTAGAAGGCCATTAGAGGTCGGCAGGTGTACCCCCACACTCGACCCCGACCGTTCAGCACGAGTACAGCTTCCGGGGGCTTGAGCTTGGCCCCGGGATCTCAAACGTCATCTGACCGTTACCTTTATTGTCCGCATCCCAGAGAAATTTAACATTCCACAGCGCTACTATAGAAACAGGGTGACCAAATTCGTCGGGGCGCATGTCTTTTATCCAGTCGATCTCCGTGACCGGTCCGCTGGAGAAGGGACCCTTCCCAACCTCGCTAAGAGTTACGACGGGCGGCGTCAAAGTTGTGTCTAGCGCGAGGGTTGCCTCAAAATCCGTTGCGGGATTCCCACACCGGACATTTAGCGGGCCGAACACCTTCAGCAAGCGACTAATTTCAACGTCCTTCGCCCCTCCAAATTTATAGTTAAACACCTGTGCGTTCGCGGAACTGGAGACGATCAACACGGCAATTAATAGCACTATTGTAGAAAGCTTGGTGCGCATGGGCCGCTTTCAGACTTCTTGGAAAGGAAACTTGCGATTCCTCAGGAAATCAATAAATTCCTGTGTTAGCAAAGAGAATACACCGGACGGCCCCTCCACCGAGCTTGTAATAGGCCCCCCAAGCTGCCCCGGGTCCCGTGGAAGATTTGCCGCCCACAGACGCTCTAACTCTAAACATTCGTACCTTCTCTCCGGAGAGACTTGAATACGGGCCATTTTTCTATCTTTACGGTTGCGATCGCCTCAAAGATATACGTCGATATTTCAGCTCTCTTGGATCTTGCACGGCAGGTAAGTTGCCATTCCACTATTTTACTGTAGCCAAGACCTTCTGAAACACATCAACGTTGTTTTTGCTGCGTTCGTTAAAGAACGCGCCTGTGCGCAAGAAACCAAACCCTTCAAATAGCGAGCGGCTCTTTGTATTGTCGATTCGGATAGTGCATTGAAGAAGTGGCGCGTTACGTGCACGAGCGAGCCGCTCAGCCTCACACAGCAGAGCCTTTGCATGGCCGTTTCCTTCCTCATTCTGGGCAACAGTAAGATGGCGAATTTCGGTTTGATACCACTGGACGCGCTTGACCTCGACGCACGCCACAACATCACCAGATTCTGAATAACGACAGAGATAATTGTTGGCGTCATCAAGGACCCCTTTTCCGTCATAATTACCGATGAGTTTGTTGCGCTTGTTCAGGAGCGCGGCAATTTGATTCGCTTGCTCGTTAGTCAAGGGCATCCCGCTTTAGCCTCAAAATGCCTGCTTCACTGGCTAACCCAGCGCCATGGCCCAGCCCACGCCAACGACGTAACAATGGCACGTTTCGCCTTCGTGTTCGACTGGCCTTTCTCGCCTCCCGCGCCCGACGAACAACGAGCGTCCCATAAGCTCCATTATGGAACTCGTCGGACCCGCCCGTGGAATACGGTGACACTTGTGAACTGCCCCCCGAAAGTGAGACAGAAATACGGTGACACATGCATATTTCACTATTAATGTTGAGCGTGGATATTTATAAAAATATGCGCATGTGTCACCGATATCCCCCGATATCCCCCGATATCCCCCGTCTTGTAAATGAACTGCACCCTTTGTCTGAGACGCTGGATTTGAGGGACAGAGTTTTGGTTGTGTCGTTTCAGACGGTTTCGCATTGGCGGAGTTCGGCTTCGAACTCGACCGGGGGTTTGTAGCCGAGCGCGGAGTGCAGTCGGGCTCGATTATAGACGTTTTCGAGGAAGGCGCCGATATGGGCTCGGGCGTCGTCGACAGACGCGTAAGTCTTGCCGTTCACTTCTTCCTCCTTCAGGGTGCGCATGAAGCGCTCGGCCTTGGCGTTGTCATAAGGGTTGCCGGCGCGGCTCATGCTGATCAGAGCGCCGCGCGCCGCGAGCTTGTCGCAATAGTCGGCGCAGGCGTATTGCACGCCCCGGTCGGAGTGATGGATGAGGCCGGGCTCGGGGCTTCGGGCGGTCAAGGCCATGTCGAGCGCTTCGATCGCCAGGCTCGCTTCGAGATGGTCGGCGAGCGCCCAGCCGATCACCCTGCGGGAAAAGGCGTCGAGAACGACGGCCAGGTAGACAAACTGTCCCGCCAGCCTGACATAAGTGATGTCGGCGACCCAGATCTGATCGAGCCCGGTTGGGACGCGTCCACGCGTCAGATTGGCGACGATGGGAAACTCATGCCGGCTGTTGGTGGTGTAGGGAACGAACGGCCTTTCGCGCAGGCGGAGCAGATTGTCCTCACGCATCAGGCGCAAGACGTGCTTGTGATTGACCTTCAGGCCATCGACGCGCCAGAGGTCTCGGCAGACTCGCCGATAGCCGTAGAAGCGATTTTTGAGCGCGATCGTCTGGATTTTGTCGCGCAGATCCGCTTCCGCTCGCTTCGGCGCGCGAACCTCGCCAAAGCGATAGAAGCCGGCGCGCGACACGCCGCTTAAGCGGCACAAATGCTCGATCGAGGGGGCGCCTTGCGTCTCCCGCGCGTTCATTTCTTCAATGACCGCGTAGATGGCGTCGCGCGAGACATGAGGTCCCGTGCGTCGATGAGCCGCAAGGCTTCGCGAAAAAAATCGAGGTCCATCTGCTGCTTGCCGATCTTGCGCTCGAGCTCGACAATCCGCGCTTGCGCCCGCGCCAGTTCGGTAAGCGGAGCAGGCGTAGCCGGCGCAGCGTCCGGACTGGCGCGGGCGCCGCCCGGCTTACGTCCGCGCTTCCGGTTGAGCCCGGCTGCGCCAAGCTCGCGATAGGCCGCTCGCCATTCGTAAAGCAGCTTGCGCCTGATCTTCAGTTCGTCCGAAACCGCCGCCATCCGCTCCCCGGCGTCGAGCCGAACCACCACAGCTTCCTTGAACTCGGTCGAAAATGTGCGCATCCCTTGCTGTGACATAGAGCCTCCTAACAGGCTCTGTCACTCAATTCGCCCTGTCTCACTTTCGGGGGGCAGTTCATAAAGCCCGCGCGGAATACGGCGGAATACGGTGACACTTGGAAATAGCGGGAATACGGTGACACTTGCATATTTCCCCAATCTGCGACGCCGCAGATCGCAAATATGCAAGTGTCACCGTATTCCCACCGACGGAACAGCGCCGCTCGTTCTCCGGCCTGCCTCCCGAGGCGCTCTTTGCACTCTGCCCCCTCCGGAAAAATCGACATTTTCTTGCCAACGCCGCCCTAGATGTTCTATGTTTGTTCTCCATCGCCCTACCGGAGACTGCCCCCTTGCCCGAGTCCGACGAACCCGCCCCGTCCGCCCCGCGCCGTGACCGCTCGCCCGCGGCGCGAAACGCGGCGCGACAACGAAGGGCCGAGCGCGAGGCGAGGATTGTCAGCCTCCTGAACCGCGGCGTGTCGGTGGCCGAGATCGCCGACCGGGATGGGGTGGGCGAGCGCGCCATGCGCAAGTCTATCCGCACGCTCCTCGCCCGCCGCGCGCCGGCGCCGCCGGCCGAGTTTTTGGCGCTACAGGTGAGCCGCCTCAACGAGGCCTTGCTCGTCGCCTACGACGCAATGTCGGCAGTGAACCTTGAGGCGGTCGATCGCGTGGTGAAGATCGTGCGCGAGCTCGACCGTTATCACGGCTTCGCTATCCCCCGCGAAGCCGCGAAGCCGCGAAACCGAGGCCGCCCCGTCTCGGACCGCCCTCTCCGGCCCCTCTCGCGCTCGAGGCGCCGGGGGCCCGTGCGGAACCAATTGGCGCCGCAACCGATTGAGACGGCTCGATTCGCGAGCCGAAATGGCGGCCCTTCTCCCCCTGCGGGAGAAGAGCCTGTGCCCGGGCTTCGACCCGGGCATGGCGCGATAGGGCGTTCGGAAGAACGCCCGTTCTTCCGAACGGGCTATGGCGCCGGATGAGGGGTTCGCGCGTGCCAGCGCGCCTTAGGGCGCGACCCCTCACCCTACCCTCTCCCGCAAGGGGAGAGGGTTCACCTATGTTCCCGATTTCGGGGCCGATCAAGCCGAGCGCGATCACAAAATCGACCGGTCGATCGCCCGCTCGGCCTCCGCGATGCTCTCGGGCCGCCCGACATGCACCCAAAGGCCATCGAGGCGGACGCCGTGGAGCCGGCGGTTGGCCGCCGCCGCGTGAAAGAACGGCGCGAGGCGAAAGACCTCCGCCGGCTGGCTTGAGAACAGCTCAGGCTTGACGATCCCGACGCCGGTATAGACGAACGGCGCGACATGGCGCGGCTCGCGCGGCTGAAGCCGTCCGTCGTGGTCCATCGTGAAGTCGCCCGGCCAATCGACGCCGACCGCTCCCGCGCTGGCCGCGACCAGGAGCAGGATGTCCATCGCCTCGGGATCGAACGCCCTGGCGAGGCGGGCGATGTTCGACCGCGGGCCCTCGATCCAGAACGCGTCGGTGTTGCAAATGAGGAAGGGATCCTCGCCGATCATCGGCAGCGCCCGCTTGATCCCGCCGCCCTGATCGAGAAGCGTCGCGCGTTCGTCGGAGATGAGGATTTTCGGCGCTCGGCGTTTGGCGAGGTGCGCCTCGATCTGGTCGGCGAGCCAATGCACGTTGACGATCGCCCGCTCGACGCCGTTCTCCGCCAGGCGATCGAGGCAATGATCGATGAGCGCCCGGCCGCCGACCTGGACCAGCGGCTTCGGCAGCGTGTCGGTGATCGGCCGCATCCGCGTCCCCAGTCCGGCGGCGAACACCATGGCCGTCTTGGGAACCGGCGGGCTCATCGGCGGGTCCTCGGCGAAAAGGCTTCAAGGATCGGATTTGACGGGCGGCTGACCGAGCGCCCGCGGCAAGTGGCTCTGATACCAGAGCGCAAGCGGCCGAAGCAACGGATGGGCGAGATTGCGGTTGAGGTAGCGCTCGATCCGCGGCAGGTGCCGCAGGTACTCCGGCTTGCCGTCCCGCTTGTCGAGCCGGGCGAAGATGCCCAGGATCTTGGTCGCCCGCTGCGCGCCCATCGCCGCGTAGGCGGCGGCGAAGCTCTGGGAATCGAAGGCGGGGTCGGCGGCCGTCCTGCGCCGAAGGTAGAGCGCGGCCAGCCGCATCTCGAGATCCTCCGGCACGTCGACCCGCGCGTCCTGGAGGAGCGATGCGACATCGTAGGCCGGCGGGCCAAGCACTGCGTCCTGAAAGTCGATCAGGCCGATCCTTTTGAGCCCCTGCCGCTCCGCCAGCCAATGGAGGTTGGGCGAATGAAGGTCGCGGAGCGTCCAGGTCGTTGGCTGAGCCAGGATCGGCGCGAGAAGCTCGCGCCAGATCGCCAGGAATTGCATCCGCGCGCCGGTCGACGGCGTCGCCCGCACGACCGCCGGCGCATACCAGTCGAGCGCCAGCTCAACCTCGACCAGCATCGCTTCGATATCGTAGACCGGAAGGGCGTAGGACTCGTCGCCGACCGCCAGGCTGTCCGGCAATTGGCGGACGTGAAGATCGACCAGAAGCGCAATCGCCTCCGCGTAGCGCGCGCTGTCCGGAACGCCGCCGTCGGCGATGGTCGCGGAACCGAAGTCCTCGATCAGCGCCAGGCCGTCCTCGACGCTGTAGGCGATGAGGGCGGGCGCGGAGTAGCCGAGGCCGCGGAGGCCGTCGGCCATGGCGACGAACGCGCGGATGTCCGGCGACAGCTTGGCGATCGCCGCGTACGGTTTGCCGTACCGCAGGATCGGCCCATCGCGCCGGGGCGGCGAGATCATCAGGATCGCCGTCGCGCCGGTGAACCGTGTGAGCCGCTCGTAGGCGCGAATGGAGGCGTCCCCCTGGAGGAATTCGCGCCTCGCGCCGCTCCAGCCGGCGCGCTTCAGGAGCCTCGCGACCCCGAGGGCCAGCGTCAGACGACGGCTTATGGAGCCCTTCCCACGCAGCGTGAGCCGACGAAAGTCGGGGCCTCGGCCGGGGTCGAAACGGATCTCGACCTCGAGCCGGTCGTGGGGCAGCGCCTCGGGGACCCGCTCCGGCCATTCGACGATGGCGATCGCGCCGTCGACAGCCTCCTCCCAGCCGAGATTGTCGAGCTCGCGAGGGCCGCGGAGCCGATAGAAATCGGCGTGCACCACCGGGCCTCGCGGCGTGTCATAGACCTGCATCAGGGTGAAGGTCGGGCTCGGCGCCTCGAGATCACGCACCCCGGCCAGGGCTCGGATCAGGCCTCGGGCGAAAGTCGTCTTGCCGGCGCCGAGATCGCCGGTCAGGCCGACGAAATCGCCGGGCTCGAGCCAGGCCGCTTGCGCCGAGGCGATTTCCAGCGTCGCCGCCTCGTCCGGCGCCTCCAGGCTCCACGCATCGGCTCCCTCGGTCCGGTCGGAGCGATCGGTCATGCCCTTCTACTGCGCCGATTGCCGCTCGGAGGGCGCCGCCAGTTGCGGCATTGGCGCCGTCGCGTCGACGGGAAAGATACAGGTGACCGTGGCGCCCTCCCTGGGCGCGGTGTCGATCAGCACCCGGCCATGATGCAGTTCAACCATCGCTCTCACGATCGACAGGCCGAGCCCGGGGCCGCGATGTCGCGAGCCGTTGGGAAAGGTCTCGAACCGATCGAAGACGCGATCGATCACCTCCGGGGGAATGCCGCGTCCACGATCGCTGACCTTGAACACGATCTCCGAACCGCGCCGCATTGCCGCCAGCGTGACCGTCTGACCCGCCTCCGAATAGTTGATGGCGTTGGAGAGCAGATTGAACAGAACCTGGCGCACCCGCCGGCCATCGGCGCTGAGCGACCCGACGCCGTCGGTCATGACGATGCGCAATTCGATCGCCGCTTCGCTCAGCCGGTCCTGGACGCCTGCCGCCGCGGCCTTCATCGCCTCGGCGACGTCGACCTCCTCGAGCCGCAGCTCGAGCGCTCCGGCGTCGATCGACGCCAGATCGAGAATGTCGTCGATGATGGCGAGCAGAGCGTGCGAAGAATCGGTGATGAACCCGGCGTATTCGAGCTGTTTGGGATTAAGTGGACCGACGCCGCCCGCCGCCAGAAGCTGGGTGAAGCCGATGATGTTGGTGAGCGGCGTGCGCAATTCATAAGAGACGTGGTTGACGAAATCGTTGCGCAGCTTTTCGGCCGCGACGAGGGCCTGATTGCGCTCGGTCAGCGCGCGTTCGACATTGACGCCGGCGGTCACGTCGAGCGACGTCATCAGCGTCGCCCCGTCGGGCAGCGGCAGCGCGGCGCAATCGAGGATCAGCCCGTCGGTCCGCTCGATCCGCGCCGTCCGGCTTTGGCGATGGTCGGGAAGATCGACGATCATCGCCGTGAGATCGTCGAACAGCTCGGGCTTCCGGCACAGCGGCTTGCAGGCGCGCGCGATCTCGTCGATATGCGGGCGGGCGCGCAAGACGGTCGGGTCGAAGCGCCAGAGCTCGGCGAAGGCCGGATTGAACAGCTTCATGCGCCCGTCGGCGCCGAACGCCGCCACGCCCTCCTTGAGCGCGTCGAGCGTCTCGCCCTGCACGTGGGTGAGCGCATTGACCTGCGAGGCGAGCGCATAGCTCTGCGTCGCGTCGTCGTAGAGGTAGGTGACGCCGCCTTTCGGATTGGGGCTGGTGACGACGCGCAACGCCCTGCCGTCAGGCAGATGCCAGACGGTCTCGCTCGGCTCGAGCGCGCGATAGGCGTTCAGTTGCTGCGCCTTCCAGGCGGGAAAGTCGACCTGCTCGGGCAGCTGCCGCTTGGCGCGGAGCGAATCGAGGATTTCGCCGTCGCTCGGTCCCTGGTCGAGGAAGGCGGGCTCGAGCGGCCAAATCTGCCGGTAGGCGGCATTGTACAAGGTCAGCCGCTTGGACTTGTCGAAGATCGCAACCGCGGTCGACAGTCGATCGATCATGCGCGAATAGTCGTCCTCGTTGCGCTCCATCTCGGCCCGCAGCGCGGCGATTTCAGAAATGTCGCGGGCGACGCCGGCGGAGCCGACCGCCGTGCGCGCCTCGACCGCGTCGAACGTCCGTCGCTCGCCGCCGACGACCGCCGACGCCCGGCGGCTCCAGCCGCCGGTCTCCCTGACCGCCGCCGCCGCTTCGCGGCGCACCGCGGGATCGAACAATTCGCCGCCCTTGTCGATCGCCGCCTGGTCATCGGGCGCGTCGACCGCGCGAGCGTAGGGAATATTGCACCAGACAATCGTGCCTGCGGCGTCGCGCGTCCATGCCGGCATGTCGGCGGATACGAGCGCGCGGCGGAGCCCGTCGAGGGCGCCCTCGGCTTGAACGAATTGATCGCGCAGCTTCGCCAGCTGAAGCCGTTCGCCCGACACGTCGCGGATGCGCATGACGGCGCTGCCGGACACCGGGCGCCCATCGAGCTCCAGATGGCGCCCGCGCAGGCTGACGACGGCGGCGGCGAAAGCTTCGCCGCGGGTCAGGAGCCGCCGCGTCGCCTCCTCGATCTTGGCCGCTTCGGCCGGCTCGAGCCAAGCGCCGAATCCGAGCACCCGCGACGGCAGCGGCGAATCGGCGATCAGGGCGAAATCGCCCTCGATCGTCGGCTCCGCATCCGGGCGCTCCCAGGAGATGAGGATTTGCAATTCGCTGCGCAGCATGAGCGACGCGCGGTCGAGCTTGGCGTTGGTCCGCGCGAGTTCGGTCTCGAGCTCGCGGACGCGCCGCGTCCAGATCCTGCGGCCGATCAGGTGAAGGACGGCGGTTATGGTCGCGAGCAGCATCAACGTCAGGATGGCGAGGCCAGCGACATTGGCCTGCGCGGACGCCATGTCGAACGCCAGGCGGGCCGGCTCGTCGAGGGGCTGCGAGACGTCTTGGGCGCACGCCAGCGCGCCCGCAAGCAGGTAAAGCGCCAGGCCCGCCGCCGGCTTGACCGCGCGCGCGCGGTCGAACCTTCGCGTCCGCCCGCCAATTCCGGGGCGCTCCGCCCCGCTGAACCCCCGCAACGAATCGCCTCCTCGAGAATCTGGCGGCGCCATCTTGCGCTCGCCAGGCCGTCCGCCGACCTGTCTCCCTCCGCCAGGAAGGTCCGAATCAGCTCTCCCTAGGCTTACGAAAAGTTTGCCGCAAAGTCGTTAACCATGGCCGGTCCGAAGCGAAGAACTGCGGCACATTCCGCGCCGTCGTTCGGAGCAGAGCCGAGCCGTCAGCCGACGATTTCGAAATGAGCCGCCTCGCGAAGGTCTGCGACCGGCAGGGGAGGCCCATCCGGGATGGCGGAGAGGGCGCGCCAGACGGCGCCGACTTCGTAGCGGCCGGGCGTCAATCCGGCCGGTACGGGCGCAACAAGGATCGGCCGCCACGGCAGGCTTCGGGGAAGGGTGACGTCCATCATCCGGATTCGGGTGTAGTCGATCCGCAGGACGAACCGGCGGTCGCTTCGAGCGAAGTCGCGCAATCGGACTTTGTCCGGTGAATCCAGCACCGGACCCACGCTAACCGCGCTCAGCGCTGCAGTTTCGTGGAATTGCGCCGCCAATTCGGCGTCGGCCGCAGTCAAAGCCGCGCTCAGAGCTTCAAGGGCTGTGGGAGCGTTGGCGATGATCCTCACGACCTCCGGAGTTTCCCAGAGCGCGTTCGGCCGCGAGGCGTGGAAAGGCAGCCGCAGGACGGTGAAGGTCATCCTCTCCTCGCTCGCACTGGCTGGCCGCGCCGGGTTCGTGAGCAACAGTCCGCCGATCAATAGCTCCCGGCGCGACAGCGACAGCACGATGTCAGGCTATCCCGCCGACCCCGCGACGAAGCGCGAACATCCCGGCAAATCCGAAGATCATAAGCACCCATGTCGCAGGCTCAGGAATGGCCGAAGCGAAACCCCCGATGAGCTCTTTGTACTGCGCGTCTGTCGGACCCTCCAGATACTCCGCTATACTCTCCACGTCATTGTTCGCTGTGTTGTATTCCCAAGTGAATCCTACGTCGAAGCTCTGCAATGACCCGTTGGCGTTCAGGCTGACGAGCCAGGTGGTAAACATAATGTTGCCCGAGCTGGTCGGATTGTCCGAAAAGCTCAGTGTATCCGCGGTCGTATTGGCGCTGAGCGCTAGCGCGGGGTCGACATTCTCGGCGCCTTTCGGCGGGTTCGTCATATCGTAGTACCATGGCAAATTGTCGGCCCATTGGTCGCTGTAGCCGCCCGGCGGGGGGTCCACGTAGGGGGCCGTAAGAAACATTCCTGCGGCGTTCTTGGCTTTACCGTTATCGGCGGTGACGATCTGGTACCAGTTGAATTGAGTTTCATCGCAAGCCGCGGCGGCGGCGGCGAGCGTCGGCGGGTCTCCGGTCGTACTGGTGAATCCCCCTGAGATGCCTTTGCCGGCGCCCAGGGCGTTCACCGTGACCGTCCCTGCCGTCTCGCCGCCGCAGGTGACGTCGATCGTCAGCGCCCATGCGTAGGTCGCGCTCGCCGCGAGCATTGCGATCGCGACCGGCGCGGCCAAGCATAGTCCAAAGATTCCGATTTTCCTGCTCATTGCAGCCTCCCTGGCGTCCCAAACCCTGAAGACAGAGATTCTTGAAGAGCGGTTGATGCGGCCCTGCTTCGGACCTCAGCGCGACGCGGGCAATCCCGGCGCGCCCGGCCGCCAGCCGTGACCTATCGGAATTCGAACGCGAGCGATCCGCCCTCAACCGAAGGATCGTCTCCCCACGCCTGCTTTCGGACAGGCTAGGCCAAGGCCGAAATCAACAATCAACAATGAAATTTAGGCGGACTCCCGTGGGGGTTGCGTCCGACGTGATTGCGATTGTCGGAGCGCGGAGAAAGCCCTCGGCGAGCCGAAAACTCTACGGTTCCCTGACGTCGCTCTATCGGATGAGACCCAGGATGTCCTTGATCGCGTCCATGTTCGGCCGCGCGATTGCCCGGGCCTTCTCCGCTCCCTCAGCGAGGACAGCGTCGGTGAAGGCGGGATCGGCCGCCAGACGCAGCATTTCCGCGCGGATGGGCGCGAGCTTGGCGATCGTGAGGTCGGCGAGCGCGGTCTTGAACGTCGAGAACTGGCTGCCGCCGAAGCGCTCGAGCACGTCGTCCTTGGTCTCGTCGTTGAGGGCGGCGAAAATGCCGATGAGATTGTCGGCCTCGGGGCGACGCGCCAGACCCTCGACTTCGCCCGGCAGCGGCTCGGGATCGGTCTTGGCCCGGCGGATCTTCTGCGCGATGGCGTCCGCATCGTCGGTGAGGGCGATATGGGCGTATTCGGACGGGTCCGACTTCGACATTTTCTTGGTCCCGTCGCGCAGGCTCATGACCCGCGTGGCGGGCCCCTGGATCAAGGGCTCGGGCAGCGGGAAGAAGGCGTCGCCGTGGCCGTGGGCGGCGATCGAGGATGCGAAGTCGTTGTTGAACTTCTGGGCGATGTCGCGCGCGAGCTCGAGATGCTGCTTCTGGTCGTCGCCGACCGGAACATGGGTCGCGCGATAGACGAGAATGTCGGCGGCCATCAGCACCGGATAGTTGAAAAGGCCGATCGACGCGGCCTCCCGGTCCTTGCCCGCCTTCTCCTTGAACTGGGTCATGCGGTTGAGCCAGCCGAGCCGGGCGACGCAATCGAAGACCCAGGCAAGCTCGGCATGCTCGGCCACCCGGCTCTGGTTGAAGACGATATTAGCCTTCGGATCGATTCCGCAGGCGAGAAAGGCCGCGGTCACCTCGCGGGTCGTGCGTCGAAGCTGCTCGGGCTCGTGCGGCAGGGTCATCGCGTGCAGATCGACGACGCAATAGATGCACGGATGAGTCGCTTGCATGGCGACGAAGCGCTTGATCGCGCCGAGATAATTGCCGAGGTGGAGGTTGCCTGTCGGCTGAACGCCTGAGAACACGCGTTCGGGAAACTTCGCCATCGTCTTCCGCTTGAGGCCTTAGTTTACGAGGGCGGCCCTTATGGCAACGCGACGAACGGCGCGCAAGGGGTGCGCGAGGCGCGCCGGTCAGGGTCCTGGCTCGCCGTCGCCCACCGCAAGATCGACCATGATCTCGCCCGCCAGCCGTTCGAGCGCCTTACGCAAATCGTCGAGTTCGAGGCCCGCGGGGACGCTGAGGCGCGCATGAGCGCGAAACATCTCGGCGCCGGTGAACGGCTCGCTCTCGAGGCCGCTCATGAACTCCTCGATGTTGACGCCGAGGCGACCCAACGCACGCGTCACGTCTCGCACGATGCCTGGCCGCTCGCGTCCGAGGATGCCCAGACCGACGATCCGCGCCGGCTTCTCCGCTTCTGCCGCCGCGCCGCGCTCGACCGTGATCCGGAGCCCGGCGGGCGCGAGATCGCGCAGCGACAATTCCAGCTCCGTGAGGCGGTCGTCGGGAACGCTGATCAGAACCACGCCGGCGAATTTGCCCGCGAGCCGCACCGACCGGCTCTCGAGCCAGGTCGCGCCGCAGGCGGCGACTTTCTCCGAGATCGAGCTGACAAGGCCCGGCCGATCGGCCCCGACGAAGGTCAAAACGAGCGGCGTCGTCATTGGCGGACCTCCTTGGCGCCGTGGCGGGCCGGCTCGCCTATCCTACGCGCGAAGCCCGAGCCCGCGCAGCTTGAAATCGCGCCGCCGCGGGTCAGAGAATAAACCGGCTCAGGTCGGCGTTGCCGGCGAGGTCGCCGACGTGGCGCTCGACGAATTCGGCGTCGATCCGGACTTTCTCGCCCGACCGGTCGGCGGCGGTGAAGCTCACCTCGTCGAGCACCCGCTCCATCACTGTCTGCAGACGGCGGGCGCCGATGTTCTCGACCGACCCGTTCACCTTGGCCGCGATGCGCGCGATCGCCGCCACCGCATCGTCGGTGAATTCGAGATCGACGCCTTCGGTCTGCATCAACGCCACATATTGCTTGATGAGGCTCGCCTCGGTGTCGGTGAGGATGCGCTTGAAATCGTCCTCGGTCAGGGAAATGAGCTCGACACGAATGGGCAGTCGGCCCTGGAGCTCGGGCAGGAGGTCGGAAGGCCGGGCAATGTGAAAGGCGCCGGAGGCGACGAAGAGAATATGATCGGTCTTGATCGTCCCGTGCTTGGTGGCGACCGTCGTGCCCTCGATCAGCGGCAGGAGATCGCGCTGGACGCCCTCGCGCGACACGTCGGCGCCGCCCCGGCCCTCGCGGGCGCAGATCTTGTCGATTTCGTCGAGGAAGACGATGCCGTTGCTCTCGACCTCGGCCACCGCGTCGCGCACGATCGCATCCTGGTCGAGCAGCTTGTCGGCCTCGGCGGCGACGAGCGGCTCGCGCGCTTCCTCGACCGTCATTCGCTTGGCCTTGGTGCGGGTCCCCTTGCCGAAAATGTCGGCGATGTTGATCGCGCCGATCGAGGCGCCAGGCATGTTGGGAAGCTCGAACATCGGCAAGCCGGAGCCGCTCTGCGGCAATTCGACCTCGATTTCCTTGTCGTTAAGCTCGCCCGCGTGCAGCTTGCGGCGGAACGCTTCGCGGGTGGCGGAGGAGGAGGTCGAACCGACCAGCGCGTCGAGCACGCGCTCCTCGGCCGCGAGCTCCGCCTTGGCTTCGATGTCCTTGCGCCTGCGGCTCTTGACCAGGGCGATCGCGACCTCGATCAGATCGCGAACGATCTGCTCGACGTCGCGCCCGACATAGCCGACCTCGGTGAATTTCGTCGCCTCGACCTTCAGGAACGGCGCTCCGGCGAGCTTGGCGAGGCGGCGCGCGATCTCGGTCTTGCCGCAGCCGGTCGGGCCGATCATCAGGATGTTCTTCGGCATCACCTCCTCGCGCATCGGCGACGTCAGGCGCAGGCGCCGCCACCGATTGCGCAGCGCGATGGCGACGGCGCGCTTGGCGTCCGCCTGACCGACGATATAGCGGTCGAGTTCGGAGACGATTTCGCGGGGCGACAGATCCGACATGAGGTCAAAGGCTTTCGAGGATCAGATTCACGTTGGTGTAGACACAGATTTCGGCAGCGATGCGCATCGAACGGCGCACGATCTCATCCGCGTCGAACGCCATCGGCATCAGGGCGCGGGCGGCGGCGAGGGCATAATTGCCGCCCGAGCCGATCGCCATCGCCGACCCGAATTCGTCCGCTTCGGGCTCTAGCACGTCGCCGGAGCCCGACAGGGTGAAGCCCGACCCCTTGTCGGCGACGAGGAGCATCGCCTCGAGCCGGCGCAGGTACCGGTCGGTGCGCCAGTCCTTGGCCAGTTCGACGCATGCGCGTGCGAGCTGGCCGGGATACTGGTCGAGCTTGGCCTCGAGCCGCTCGAACAGGGTGAAGGCGTCGGCGGTCGCGCCGGCAAAGCCTGCGATCACGTCGCCTTTGGCGAGACGGCGAACCTTGCGGGCGTTGGATTTGACGACCGTCTGGCCCATGCTGACCTGGCCGTCGCCGCCGATGACGACCTTACCGCCCTTGCGCACCATCAGGATGGTCGTCGCATGCCATCCGGGCGAGCGGGCGGCGGTCTCGTCAGTCATCGGGGCTCGATCCTCAAGCTTTCGCCTCAACCGTTCGGCAAGCGCCGCATGTATGGGTCAGCGCCTCGGCGCGCAAGGGCGATGGCCACGGCGGTCCGGCAAGGCTTCGGGTGGGTTCGACCGCCCCACGTCAGTTGAAAGCGTCGACCCAGATCGGGTTGGTCCAGGCCCGCCTCGGGCCGTCGATGACGACGATGCGGAACCATTTGACCGGCGGCAGGTCACGCCAAGCCCACTTCTTGGCTTCGTCGTATTCGATCGTCACGTCGGTGAGGCCGCGCCCGACGCGGCTCAGCGCCGCCGAAGCTCCGGTGACGATGGCGATCGTATTGACCGGAGTGCACTGGACCCGCACGACCTTGCGGGTAAGCTCGATGTCATGGATGCGGGGGCCCTGGCTCGAATAGTACTCGCCCGCCTTCAGCGCGCCGAGCAGCGCCTCGGGGTCGAGCGATTCCGATTTGACCAAGACAAAGGCGCCGAACGCGTCGAGGTCTCCGTTGTGGAAATGCGCGTCGTCGCCAACGACCGCCATCAGCCGCCGATCCTCGTTGCACAACTGGTCGAGCAGATAGAAACCCTCGCCCCGGTCTGTCCGAATCGCGCAAGTGTGATTGTAGACCTCGACCGCATGGGCGGCGGCGAGCGAGCGCCCGTCCTCTATCGTCAATTGGGACCACGCGGGATGAGCCATGGTGACGAAGGCGCCGGCCGCCCTCGCCCGCGCCGCCAGCATCGCGCCGGTCTCGTCCGGCTCGGCGGCAGGAAAATCGAGCGGCAGCCCGGTAGCGACAATGTGCCAAAACTCGCCCGCCGACGTCGCCAGGGCGTGAACCTCGGCGCCGATCAGGGTGGTGAAATCATTCGAGCGCAGCTTGCGGGTGTCGGCGATCGGCCAATTGAAGCGGCCGAGGAAATGATCGGACACCTGGATGAAATCGTACCCGGCTTGCTTGTAGGCCTCGACCACGTCTTCAGGCCTCAGGGCCCCGTCGGAAAGGGTCGAGTGGGTATGAAGATTCCCGCGCCAGAATCGCCCCGGCGTCGAGAAAGGGGGAACGTGCATGGGCGGTCAGGTTGTCGCCTTAGCCGTGCAGGGTCAAGCTCTATCCAACTAAAATCGGGTGGCCTTTTTGGGGATTATAACATTCACACATTCCAATATATATGTGCATATTTGAGATCGATCAAACGCGTGAAGCCGCTTCGGAGATATTTTGCCTGCCGCATCGAGGAGAGAAGAGATGGAAACCAGAAACTGGCCGGATTTTACCCGCGGCCTCAGCGCGGAGCTTAGGAGCCTGCGCGGCGGCGCTCCGGAAGTGATGAAGGCGTTTGGGGCTCTGGCCCAGACCGCGCTGGCCGAAGGGGCGCTCGACCCGAAGACCAAGGAACTGATTGCGATCGCGGTTTCAGTTGCGACGCGCTGCGATGATTGCATCGGTTTTCACGTCAAGGCGGCGGTCGATCGCGGCGCGACGCGCGAGGAAATCCTCGAAACGCTGGGCATGTCGATCTATATGGGAGCGGGGCCGTCCGCGATGTACGCGAGCCACGCGCTTGCCGCTTACACGCAATTCGCGGCGCCCAAGGCGGACGCTGCATGACCTCGGAGGGACATCATGTCGTTCAATCCGTTTTCGCGCTCCGGGCAGGCGGCTGACCCAGACGTTGTCGATTTTGGCGATTTGGAAGAGGCCGTGGGCGCCGATGCCTGGACGGTGGTGGACGTGCGCGAACCGCACGAATTCGCCGTCGGGCACATTCCCAACGCGCTCAACCTGCCGCTCTCGAGCTTCGATCCGGGGGAATTGCCGCAGGACAAGCCGGTTGTTCTCATCTGCCAGGCCGGCGGACGATCCAAGAATGCCCTGAACCGTGCGCGGTCGATCGGCCGCGACGACGTGCGTCACTATGCCGGCGGGATGAACGGCTGGCGCTCGCACGGCGGCGACGTGACCATTTAAGGCTCAATCGGGTCAGAGCTTGCGCGGCGTCCCGGCGACATAAGTCTGCCGAACGGCGCGGTCGTCGCCCATCATCATGAGCGCAAATAGCTCGACCTCGAGATCGCCGTCCGCGGTCTCCATCCGGTGCGCCAGCGCCGGCGTCGCGCGCGGATCGAGAGCGACGAGGTCGGCCTCCTTGCCCGCTTCGACCGAGCCGATACGGTCATCGAGGCTGAGCGCCCGCGCGTTGCCGAGGGTCATGCGGTAGAAGGCGTGCATCGCCGGCCACGACTGCCGGTTGAGCTGAAGCACCTTGTAGCCCTCCGCCGCCGTGTGCAGCATCGAATAGCTCGTCCCCCCGCCGACATCAGTCGCAAGGACGATCCTCACGCGCGCCTTGGCGAGGCGCGCCTCGTCGAACAGTCCCGAGCCGAGGAAGAGATTCGACGTTGGGCAAAAGGCGGCCACGGAACGGCTTGCGGCGAGCTCAGCGACTTCGCGGTCCTGCAAATGGATGCAATGGCCGAACACCGAACGCGGTCCTGTCAGGCCCGCTCGGGCGTAAACGTCGATGTAGCTCTTTGCCTCCGGGAACAGCGCCGCGACGCGCGCGATCTCGGCCTTGTTCTCGTCGGCATGGGTCTGGACGTAGCAGTCCGGAAACTCGCGCGCGAGCGCCCCCGCGGCGTCGAGTTGCGCCTCGGTCGACGTCACCGCGAAGCGCGGGGTGATCGCGTAACCGAGCCGGCCACGATCGCGCCAGCGCTCGATCAGCGCTTTGCTCTCATCGTAGCCCTGCTCTGCGGTGTCCATGAGCGCTTGCGGCGCGTCGCGGTCCATCATCACCTTGCCCGCGATCATGCGCGCGCCGCGGTCCTCGGCT
The DNA here is from genome assembly GCA_963765375.1 of uncultured Alphaproteobacteria bacterium. GTDB lineage: Bacteria > Pseudomonadota > Alphaproteobacteria > Rhizobiales > Beijerinckiaceae > Roseiarcus. Next base: position 474,216 of record CAVXVZ010000005.1, read on the forward strand.
GCGGCGAAGAACGCCTCGACCGATTGCGGATGCACCGTGCAATAGACCATCGCGGTCGTGGTGCCCGAGCGGAACAATTCGTCGAGAAAGAACGCGGCGATCCGCGCGCAATGCGCGGGATCGGCGAATTTCTGCTCCTCGACGAACGTATAATTGTGGAGCCAGTCGAGCAGTTGCGCGCCGTAGGATCCGATCACCTGGGTCTGCGGATAATGGACGTGGGCGTCGATGAAGCCGGGCATTACGAAGCAGCCGGCATGATCGTCGACCAATGCTCCCTCCGGCGCGCGGGAGAGAATGTCGTGGGCCCGGCCTACGGCCTCGATCCGTCCGCCGGCGACGAGAACGGCGCCGTCGTCGATCAGCGAGTACGCCGATGGACCGCTCACCGCCGGGTCCTCGTTGAAGGACAGGATGCGGCCGCGAATCACCCGCGCCTTCGCGCTCAATTGAGGATGTCCTTGAGGCGCAGCGCCGCGATCCGGTCGATTTCGGCGAGCGCAGTCTTCGTCTCGGCGTCGACGTCGTTAGCGAGGCGGCGGCGGAAGGCGGCGAGGATTTCGGCCTTGCTCCTCCCCTTGACCGCCATGATGAAGGGAAAGCCGAAGCGGGCGCGATAGGAGTCGTTGAGCATGGCGAACTCGCGCAATTCATCCGGGGTGAGGCGATCGAGCCCTGCGCTCGCCTGCTCGCTGGTCGAATCGGGCGTCAGCGTCCGCGCGAGCGCGAGCTTGCCGGCCAGATCAGGGTGGGCCTCGATCAGCGCGCGCTTTTGATCAGGCGTCGCCCTCGCCGCCGCAACGGCGAGCGCCTTCCCCAAGCTCTCGGCGGTGTCGGCGCCGCGTGTCAGACCTGCGTCGTATGCTCCCGCGGCGATGGAGGGCGAATGCTCGTAGACGCCGCCGAACCGCTCGACGAACAGCGTGCGTGTGAGGAGCGAGGGCTTGAAGCCGCCCGGCGGGGGATGGGTCCTGATCCAGTGACGCGCGATGTCGAGCCGGGTCGGAATCCAGACGCGATTGTGGCTTAAGGCATAGTCGACGAACCGCGCCAGCGCGAGGGCGCGGCCGGGCCGGCCGACAAGGCGGCAATGAAGGCCGATCGACAGCATTTTCGGCGCGATCTCGCCCTCGGCGTAAAGCGTGTCGAACGAATCCTTCAGATAGGCGTAGAACTGATCGCCGGTGTTGAAGCCCTGCGCCGTCGCGAAGCGCATGTCGTTGGAATCGAGCGTGTACGGGACCATGAGCTGCGGCCCGCGCGGGCCTTCGAGCCAGTAGGGCAGGTCGTCGGCGTAAGAGTCGGCGCAATAGACAAAACCGCCCTCTTCCATGCCCAACCTGATCGTGTTGACCGACGAACGGCCCTGATAGAAGCCGAGAGGCCGCGCGCCCGCGGCCTCGGTGTGGATGCGAATCGCTTCTGCGATATGGCGCGCCTCGACGTCGGCTGGAATGTCGCGATAGTCGATCCATTTGAGACCGTGGGTGGCTATTTCCCACCCCGCCTCGTTCATCGCCGCAACGGCTTCGGGATTGCGCGCAATTGCGGTCGCCACCGCATAGACCGTGACTGGAACCGAGCGGTTCGTGAACAGCCGGTGGAGGCGCCAAAAGCCGGCCCGCGATCCGTATTCGTAGATCGACTCCATATTCATGTGGCGCATTCCCGGCCAGGGGGCGGCGCCGATGATCTCGGACAGGAACGCTTCGGACGCGGCGTCGCCGTGCAGGATGTTGTTCTCGCCTCCCTCCTCGTAATTGATGACGAACTGCAGGGCGACGCGCGCGTTGTTCGGCCAGTCGGCGTACGGCGGCGTGCGGCCGTAGCCGATCATGTCGCGCGGATAGGTCTCGCCGTCCGTCATGCCTCTCTGTCCCCCGGCTCAGCCTTGATCGCCGCCCGCCCAACGCTATGACAGGACTGGGGTTTGCTCCAGCCCGCCGCCGCGGCGCGAGCGGCTGGGCGTTTCAGCAAGGAAAACTGGCCAAATAGTAGTGGCCCCAAAGGGGTTGGACGCCATAACCTTCGCAGCTGAGTTCGCTGTGGCTCGCCTGCGCCAGCCAATCGGCGGACTGGCGACCACGCGGCAAAGAGACTTGATCAGTTTCATCGTAGACCAGTCCGCTGGAAGCCCAGACCATTCCGCCCCAGTCGAACACGACCAATCGGGGACGCCGGTCGACCGGGAGGGCGGCGATCTGTCGATCATAGTAGGGTTTTGCGACAATGAAGTGGATCACATCCCCGATATGATTGCACGATCTGACAAATCCGATCGGTTCGGCCGCGACAGCGAGCAAAACGATCGGCAGAGCCGATGCCAGGACACATCGCCTCCATTCCTGTCGCATCGCGGACCGTATGCTTACGATCAGGGCTCCTACTCCCGCTATCGCCCACAGAAATAGGAGAGCGGGTATTCCAACCACGACGTAAAGAAAGTTTGTCCCCAGCGGAGAGGCCGCCAAGACGATCAACGCCAGGGGAACGCCAAGTCCGGCCGCGAGCAGCCAGCGCGGGAAGCGAGATTGAGGCGCCATCTCCGCGGTGGAAGGGGCAGAGTTTCCCGCTCCGGTCATTAATCCCATCCCTGAATTCCGCGCGCGCCATCTGTTCATACTCGCAGGATTGGCCGCAATATGGCGGGCGTGGGCGTGGCCTCAGGGCGCTCAAGATCGCCGCGGCGGCGAACACAATGCTAAAGAAGGCCGAAGGCGTCCCGTCCGCCGTCCTGAGGACCTTATGACCGACATATCCCTGCGCTTCGAGCCGCCCTTCGCTCGCATCGTTCTCAACCGTCCGGAGCGCCGCAATGCGATCACGCGGGCGATGTGGCGGGCGCTGCCGGCGATCCGCACGGCGATCGAGGCGCGCGAGGACATGCTGGTCGCGCTCGTCGAGGGCGAGGGCGCGCATTTCAGCGCCGGCGCCGACATTTCCGAGTTCGACGAGGCTTACCGCGATGCGGCGGCGACGCGCGATTATGGCGATGCGGTCCAGGACGGCCTCAAGGCGCTGATGGAACTCGATCGCCCGACCATCGGCGTGATTCGCGGCGTCGCGGTCGGGGGCGGGCTTGGCCTCGCGCTCGCATGCGATCTGAGATTCTGCGCCGCCGACGCGCACCTCGCCATCACTCCGGCCAAGCTCGGCCTCGTTTATGGTCATGCCGAGACCCGCCGGCTCGTCGAGCTCGTCGGCCCGTCGCGGGCCAAGGATCTCCTGTTCACCGGCCGGCGGATCGAGACCGAGGAGGCGCTGGCCATCGGGCTCATCGATCGGAGGATCGAGACCGCGCTCGACGAGACTGCGCTTGGCTATGCGCGTGGGCTCGCCGAACTCAGCCAGGTCTCGATCCGCGGCGGCAAGCGCGCCGTCGATGCGATCGCCGCCGGCATGAGCCAGGAGACGCCGGGGTTTCGCGCGCTCGCCGAGGCTGCCGCCCTGGGGCCCGATTTCGCCGAAGGGCGGGCGGCGTTCGCGGCCAAGCGGGCGGCGATCTTTGGGTTCCACGGGCCGACCGCCCCGCTGGCCCAGGGCTAACCGGCTATCCTTGATGTCGCTCCCCGTATTAACGGTCCTGTCGCTGGTTGGCTGTCGACGCAATCGCCGGCGGCGGGTGCGGCAGCACCGGAGGCCGCGCCTCATCCGTCTGCGGGATTCCTCTCCAAGACGCCATGATCGAACATGCCAAATGACGTGAACCCGCGGGACCCTCCGGCCTATGTCGATCCCGTAAGCGGCCAAAGGTATCCCATCTCGGAGCCGCGGTGGCGTTCTGACACAGGCGCTCCGCTCATGATCACGCCCTTGCCGGGACTCGGGCATCATATGATCAACAGAGACGAACGATCGCTGTGGCGCTACGCGGCCGCGCTGCCAGTTGAGGTTCGTGATCCGATCTCGATGGGAGAGGGCTTGACCCCGCTCGTGTCGCGCAGATGGGGCGGCGCGCCTGCCCTGTTCAAGCTCGAGTGGTTTTCGCCCACCGGGAGCTTCAAGGACCGCGGCGCCTCGGTCATGGTCTCGATCCTCCGCGGCCAAGGCGTGACGAGACTTCTGGAAGACAGCTCCGGAAATGGCGGGGCGGCAATTGCGGCTTACGCGGCGACCGGCGGCGTCGCGGCGAAGATTCTCGTCCCGGCCTCGACGCCGCACGACAAGACGGTGCAGATGCGAAGTTACGGCGCCGAGGTCGAGCTCATTCCTGGAACTCGTCAGGACGCCAGCGACGCCGCAGCGCGCCAGGCCGCGACGATCTTCTATGCCGGCCACAACTGGCAGCCATTGTTCCTGCAGGGGACGAAGACGCTGGCCTATGAGCTTTGGGAGGACCTCAAGTTCAACTCACCTGACAATGTCATCATCCCGACTGGCGCAGGCAGCAACATCATGGGCTGCGATATCGGCTTCAGCGAGCTCCTACGCCGCGGCGAGATCGCAAGTCTGCCCCGGCTCTTCGCCGCGCAGCCGGAGAACTGCGCGCCGCTTCACGCAAGCTTCATGGCCGGGTCCATCGATCTTACGCCGGTCGAGGTTCGTCCGACGATCGCGGATGGGGCGTCGATCGCGAAGCCGGTGCGAGCCCGCGAAGTCCTGGCCGCCGTCCGGCGTTCCCGCGGAGCGACTGTTACAGTCTCGGAAGCCGAGATCGAAGGGGCTCTGGTCGAACTCGGCCGGATCGGCTTCTATGTGGAGCCTACCTCCGCCATCGCCGCCGCCGCGTTCACAACACTGTTGGAAAGTGGCCTCATTCGACCCGATGAGACGACCGTGCTTGTGCTGACTGGCGCCGGCCTGAAAGCGACACAGCGAATTGGCGAGCTCATGGACGCGCCCCGCTAAAGTTCTCGGCATCAACTTGGGCTTCGGCGCCTTCCTCGGCGCCCGGCTCGGCGCGCGAACCGCGCTCAGGGCCGGGGCCTGGCCCGTGCGCGTCCTCATCGTCGTCGTCAGCTAGGCGATGGCTCTCCGGCTCATGGCCCGCGCCCGGCGGCCCGCTCGCCTTCATCTGGAAATAGGCTTCCGCAACTCTTGGCGGCGTCTCGGCCCGAATTGCGAATTCCGGCCAAAGTCGGACCCGGGCCGGTATCCCGATCGCCGGGATTCCGCCCGCGCGCCAGGTCGCGTGGATCTACCCCAATTCATGGAGCGCGCTCTCAATAGCTTTCGCGGTCTCAGCCGCAAGCGGGTCCTTGACGATCCCCATGTGGCCGCCCGGAAGACCGCGCACATCGAGGCCCCCTGACGCCAGCTCCCGCCAGCCGTCCTCGAGAGGCGGCGGCGGCTCGTTGACGATCGAGCGCTCCTGGATGGCGGCCTTGAACAGATGGACGCGTCCAGCATATGGCTTCGGCCGGTAGGGGGTTGCGCGCACCGCGTGCAGTCGAAGCCGAAAGCCCGACGGCGGCGGAGACAGTTTTATCTTCGCCTGGCGGACCAGCGGAATCGTTTCGAGTTGCTCGTTCATGCGGCTGATCAACGCCTTCGGCGGCGTCCGCATGAGGTTGAGGCCGATTCGGGCCGCGGACAAGCGGCGCGGCTTCCTGGCCGGATCGGGCGCCTCGCAATCGAGCAGACCGAGGAACTCGACCGTCTCGCCGGCTTGCGCGAGCTTGCGCGCCATTTCATAGGCGATCAGGCCGCCGAGCGAATGGCCGATCAGGCGATAGGGGCCGTGCGGCTGCACCGAGCGGATCTCATCGATGTAATGCTGGGCGAAGCCCTCGATGTTCTGGGGCCAGCGCGCGTCGTGGTCGGAGCCCGCGGCGGCGAGACCGAACGCGAGCCCGTAAACCGAGTGGCGCCGCGCAAGATGACGAGCGAGATCGCGCTCGATCAAGTGGATCATGAAAATCGGCGGGCCGGGCAGGCCGGCGGCGATTGGCGCGAGAGAGATCAGCGCCGAGGGCTCGACGCCGCGATCCAGAGCTTGGGCGAGTCCCGCGACTGTCGGCGCGGAGAACAGGACTCCGACCGGCAGCGTCTTGCCGAACGCTTTCCGGATCTCGAACATGAGCCGGACGCCGAGCAGGGAGTGGCCGCCGAGATCGAAGAAGTTGTCGTGACGGCCGACGCTCTCCAGCCGAAGCAGATCCGCCCAGATCCCCGCCAGCCGTATTTCGGTCTCTCCGGTCGGCCGGTCGCGGGCTGGACCGGCGAAGGCGCTGCTGTCTGGCGCGGGCAGCGCCTTTCGGTCGAGCTTGCCGTTGGGCGTCAAAGGCAGCGCGTCGAGCCGGACATATGCCGCTGGAACCATATATTCGGGCAGGCTCGCAGCCAGATGGGCGCGGAGCGTCTCGGCGGCGGGCGCGGCTGCGTCCGGCTGCGCCGTTATGTAGGCCGCGAGTCGCTTGTCGCCGGGCGCGTCTTCCCGCACATCGACGACCACCTCGCGCACAGCGGGGTGCGCGACGAGCCGCGCTTCGATCTCGCCAAGCTCGATCCGAAAGCCCCGGATCTTCACCTGGAAATCGTTGCGGCCAAGAAACTCGATCGCCCCGTCGGACCGATATCGGCCAAGATCCCCGGTCCGGTAGAGCCGGTCGCCGTCGACGAAGGGACTGGCGACGAACCGCTCGGCGGTCAGCTCCGGCCGGTTCAGGTAGCCGTGCGCCACGCCTGCCCCGCCGATATGGATTTCGCCCGGGGCGCCGATGGGGACCGGCTCGCGATGACGGTCGAGAATGTAGATTCGGGCGTTCGATATCGGGCGGCCGATCGGGACGGTCGGCGCCGACGCCGCGATTTCCCTTATGTGGTAAGTGGCGGCGAAGGTCGTCGTTTCGGTGGGGCCATAGCCGTTCAGAAGGCGTGGAGGGCTCTTCGCCAGCAACCGCGCGACAACGCCCGGATCGACCACATCGCCGCCGGTGATGAGAATGCGCAAACCCGCGAATGGCCCGGCGAGCGCGCCGGCGTATTGTTGAAAGAGCCCCGCGGTGAGCCAGAGGATGCTGATCGACTCATCTTCGAGCCGCCGCCCGAAGTGTTGGGGATCGATCAGCGCCGCGTGCTCGATCACCACGACGCAGGCGCCGTTGAGCAAGGCGCCCCACACTTCCATGGTGCTGGCGTCGAAGGCTGGATTGGAAGCGAAGGCGACGCGGTCGGACGGCATGAAGTCGGCGTAGCCGTTGTTGAGCGCAAGCCGCACGATAGCCCGGTGCGGAGCGAGGACCCCCTTGGGCTGCCCGGTCGAGCCCGAGGTGTACATCACATAGGCCGTCCCCTCTCCGCCGACCGATGGATCCCAGTCGCGCAAATCCGGCCCGGCGAGGGACTTCAGGTCGAGGTCGACCCGCGTCATGTCCGGCGCCTCGGGCACGGCAGCGCCTGCGCTCGCGACCACGACCCGGGCCTCGCAATCCTCGATCATGAACGCCTGGCGCTGGAGGGGCGCGTTCTGGTCAAGCGGCAGGTAGGCTGCGCCGCATTTGAGAACCGCCAGTTGGGCGACGACGAGCGCGATGGATCGTTCGAGCGCGATCGCGACGCGGTCTTCCGGCTTGACGCCAAGAGTTCGCAGACGACGGGCGAAGCGGTTGGCCTGAGCGTCGAGTTCGGCGTAGGTCAGCCGCGCGCCGTCGCTTGCGACCGCGATCGCCTGCGGCGTCCGCGCCGCCTGGGCCTCGAAGAGTTCGTGGACGGCCTTGTCTCGCGGGTAGTCCGCTTCGGTCGCGTTCCACTCGATGAGCACCCGATGCCGCTCCGCCTCGCCGAGCAAGGGCAGCCGATCGATCTTTAGCGTCTCGTCCGCCGCCATCGCCTCGAGCAGCCGGCTCAGGTAGCCGCCGTGACGCTCGATTGTTTCGCGGTCGAACAGGGCCGTCGAATATTCGAGGTCGCCGACGATGCGGCCGCCGGCCTCGCCGAGGCTCAGCGTGAGATCGTATTTGGCGTGCGAACGCGGCGAGCCCAGCGGGGTCGTCGTCAGTCCGGGCAGGTCGAGGGGCTCCTCCTCATGGTTCTGCCACGCGAACATCGTCTGGAAGATCGGCTCATGCGCGATGCTTCGCAGCGGCCGCACAATTTCCACCACATGCTCGAATGGCAGATCCTCATGCCGCCGCGCGTCGAGAACTCGCGTCTTGACCCGGTCCAGAAGCTCTCCGACCGAAGGATCCCCCGACAGGTCGACCCGGAGCGCCAGACTGTTGACGAAGAAGCCGATCAGGGGCTCGATCTCGACCCGGCCGCGGTTGGCCACGGCCGCGCCGATCACCACGTCTTCCTGGCCGGACAGTCGCGACAGAAGCGCCGCCCAGCCGGCCAGGATCGTCATGAAGAGCGTCGTCCCGCGCCGCAGGCTGAGGGCCTTCAAGGCCGCGGTGAGCCGCTCGTGGAACTCGAGCCGCAAGGCCGCGCCCGCGTAATCCTGCTTGGACCGACGCGGGCGGTCGAGCGGCAAATTGAGAACCGCGGGCGCGCCGGCGAGCGTGCGGCGCCAATAGTCGGCCTGCTCCCGCCGCATCGCTTCGGAGAGCCAGCGGCGCTGCCAGACCGCGTAATCCGCATATTGGATCGCCAGGTCCGGCAGCGGATCGGCCCGTCCGCCGCTGAACGCGGCGTAGAGCACGCTCAGTTCGCGATTGAGAACGCTCGTCGACCAACCGTCGGAGACAATATGGTGCAGGGTCATCAGCAGCGCGTGTTCGCGATCGCCGAGCCGGATCAGCCGTCCCCTGGCCAGCGGGCCGCGTTGCAGGTCGAATGCACCGGCGTTCTCCTCGGCGACAAGCTTTTGCAGCGCGCCTTCAGGGTCACGCTCACCCGCGAGGTCATGCTCCTCGAGCGCAAACCCGAGGCTCGGGGGAGCGATGCGCTGAACCGCCTGACCGTCCGCAACGACAAAAGTGGTTCGCAACGCCTCGTGCCGCGCGACCAGGCGGTCGAGCGCGCGGCGCAGGGCGTGCTTGTGCAATTCGCCCTTGAGCCGCACGTTCAACGGGATGTGGTAGGCCTCGCTGACGCCGTCGATCTGCGCCAGAAACCACAGGCGCTGCTGCGCGAACGAGAGGGGCGGCGCGCCGGCAAGGCCTGCCGGTCCGATCGACGGCAAAGGACTCCGGGCGCATGTCTCCGCGGCGGCTGAAAAAACGGCCAAAGTGGGGTGTGCGAAAAGATCGGCCAGCGGCAGGTCCGCGCCTGAGGCCTGCCGCAGCCGCGAAAGCATTCTGACCCCGAGCAGCGAGTGGCCGCCGAGTTCGAAGAAGTTGTCATGGCGCCCGATGCGCTCCACTCGGAGCAGAGCGGCCCAGATCCGGGCCAGACGCTCTTCGGTCTCGCCGAGCGGCGGCTCGTAGCCGCGGGCGGCGAGGGCGTTTCTGTCTGGCGCCGGCAGCGCGTTGCGATCGAGCTTGCCGTTGGCGGTGAGGGCAGCGTCTCGAGCGGAACATAGGCCGCCGGAACCATGTATTCGGGCAGGCTCGCCGCGAGATGCGCGCGCAACGCCTCGGCCCCGGGGGCGGCGGCGTCTACCGGGCTTGTGTAATAAGCAACGAGCCGCTTGTCGCCGGGCGCGTCCTCCCGCGCGAGCACGACCGCTTCGCGCACGCCGGGATGCTCGGCGAGCCGCGCTTCGATCTCGCCGAGCTCGATCCGGAAGCCCCGGATCTTCACCTGGAAATCGTTGCGGCCGAGATATTCGATCGTTCCGTCGGGCCGGAATCGGCCAAGGTCCCCGGTCCGGTAGAGCCGCTCTCCTTCGACGAAAGGATTGGCGATGAACCGCTCCGCCGTCAGCTCGGGCCGGTTGAGATAGCCCCTGCCAACCTGCACGCCGCCGATATGAATCTCGCCCGAAGCGCCGACCGGGACCGGCTCGCGAAAGCGGTCCAGGATATAGATTCGCGTGTTTGCGATCGGACGGCCGATCGGAACGCTCGCCGTCAAAGCCCCAGCCGGACAACTCCGGGCCGTCACCTCGATCGCGGTCTCCGTCGGTCCGTAGAGGTTGTGCAGCTCGACGCCCGGAAGCCGCTGATGGAATAGCCGTACCAGGCCGGCGGGCAACGCTTCGCCGCTCGTGAACACACGCCTCAGGCTGGCGCAGGTCGAGGCTTCCGCGACATCGAGGAAGACCCCCATCATCGAGGGCACGAAGTGCAATGTGGTGATCGCCTCGCGCCGGACCGTCTCGACGAGATAGGTCGGATTCCTGTGCCCGCCCGGACGAGCCATCACGAGCCGGGCGCCGGCCAGGAGAGGCCAGAAAAATTCCCACGCTGAAACATCAAAACTGAACGGCGTTTTTTGCAGGACCCGGTCGTCGGGTCTGAGCCCATAGGCCTTTTGCCCCCACGCGAGGCGATTGACCAAGCTCCGGTGTTCGTTCATCGCGCCCTTGGGCTGGCCCGTCGACCCGGAGGTGTAGATGACATGGGACAGATGGCGGGACGTGAGACCGATCGCGGCAGGGTCGGGGTTAGCGGATGATTTCTGGCTCCATGCCGCGTCCTCCTCGACGTTCAGGATCGGCGGACGATGCGCCAGTCTCGCCATGCCGTCTTCGAGCGGGGTCCGCGCCGCGCCGTGGGTCAATACTGCGACCGGCGCACTGTCCTCAAGCATGTAAGCCAGGCGCTCGGCGGGGTAGCCCGGATCAAGGGGCGCATAGGCGCCGCCGGCCTTGTGGATCGCCACGAGGCCGATCACCATCTCGAGGCTGCGCTCGGCGCAGATCGCGACCCGGTCGTCCGGCCGAACGCCCAAGGCGCGCAGATGATGGGCGAGGCGGTTGGCCCTGGCGTTGAGCTCCGCGTAGGTCAGCCGCTCACTGTCGCATACGACCGCGATCGCCTCGGGCGTCAGCTCGACCTGCGCCTCGATGAGCTCGTGCACGCATTTGTCTTGCGGATAGTCGGCCTCGGTCGCGTTCCACTCGACCAGCACCCGATGCCGCTCGGCGGGGTCGAGGCGCCGCGGAAGATGCGTTTCCGGCGTCTGGCCGGCCGTCAGGCCCGCCGCCTCGATCGGCGGCGAGGCTACGCGCGCGCCCCCGAGCGCTTCCCGCGATTGATGATCGGCATACCCCAATGCAGGCCCCAGAGCTGCTGCCGCGTTTGAGACTTTTTTCCCGTTGGGCGGGGCGGAGCCAATACTGGCCGCACCGCGCCCTTGGACCCTTCAAGCCTCTGTACAGGACGGCAAGGCAGAATTTAGTCTTAGGATGTCAACAGCGCCAGAGCAATCAGTCTCGGGCGCGTCATCGTATAGATCAGCAGACTATGTCCGGATTTGGTAAAGGCGACGGACGAGGTCAAACGGACTTCTACGTCGTGATGCTCCAGAAACACGCCGTCAATTGGATGCGTCGCCTTGTAGACGGCTTCCTTCATGCAGAAGAGCAGGCGGGCCGAGACGAGATCGCCTTTGAGCTGCCCGCGTTCGTTGGCGGTGGCGATCATGTCGAGCAAGTCCTCCGGCAGCGGCAGCGGCGGCTCGACGTCGATGCCGACACTAAGGATCGAGGCGGCGGGCGCGACGGCGGCGACCGCAAATTCGCGGTCATGGGCGAGCGAACCGACATAGCCCGGCGGCCACTGGGGCGCGCCGGACGCGGAGCGGGGCAGCTCACTTTCCGGTGAAGCGCCGAGCTCCGCCAGGAGCGCCCTGGCGACGATCCTCGCCGCGCCGCTCGCGCGACGCACTGAAGCGACGGCGCGGTCCATTGGTCGAAGCTCCGCCGGCGTCAGCGCCAACTCGTCGCCAACCGCGATCTCGCGGCAGCCCACGCGGAGTTCTGGATGAGCCGCGCTCGCCAGGACTGCCAGGCTGTCCGACAGGTCCGACGGAACTGCGGCGCCAATCTTGTCGCGAGTCACGCCGCTAGAGCCCGGACAAAGTGGCGAGGCTGTCTGAAAGGAACTCGGGCCTTCGTCTCGCTCGCGGCTTCCCGCCGCAGGCCGGGATGGGCTTCCACGCCCGCATCTCGGCCACAGGCGCGAGTTCCTTCAATCCGATCGGCGTCGCGATCGTCGCCCCCTCTAGCCCGGCCAGCCGAAATGGCGGCGCAATTGCTGTTCGCTGACCTCATTCGTCATCGCCAGCGGGTCCCAGGCCGGGGCCGACTTCACCTGTTCGCGCGTGACGTTCAGTTTGACCTCACGATCCAGCCAGTCGACGGCGGTCACCGCGAAGCACGCCAACCGGACGACCTTGCCCGGCCACCAGTTCCTCGTGGCGATGACAAGATATCGAATGTCCCAGTTCGCGTCGTCGGCCAGGAGATTGTCGACATGGCCGAGTTCGCCGTCAGAGGCGTGGACGTGATACCCACTGACTGAAGCCGCGCTGCGCAGGCCGGGGCCGCCTTCGGGCCCGTCCTCGATGCCCTTCGCCCGGTGCTCCGCCGCTTCGGCGACGATGGCGTTTTCGCCGGAATTCGCTCCGCCCCAACCGGGATCCCAGCCGTAATAGTCGTACAGGAGCGCCTCCATGTCCTTGGTCACCGCGTCGTCTTCGCGCGCCTCCGGACTCGCCTCGATCTGCCGCCGGGTCAGATTGACGGACACCTCGAGCGATTCGCCCGGGCTCAGCATTGGCAGCCGCGGCTTTGGCGGAATCGCCAGCGGAGCAATGGCCGACGGGTGGACCAGCACCTTGCGGCCGGGCAGCCAATCGCCGGTGTCGACCACCATCCAGCGGATCTTCCAGCTTCGGTCGTCGAACAGGAAGTCCTTGACGGCGCCGATGCGGCCGTCGCTCGCCCCGATCGCGCATCCTTCGAGACCACTAACCGCAAACAGCATGGCGCTCTCCCTCCCGGCGACGCCGGACAAGATTAGCACCAACACGGGCGCCCGGGGCATCAATGACAGGGTCCAAATCAGGAGCGTATGTCTCCTCTCCACCCTTGGGAAGCGGTTGACGCCTTCGCCGCGAGGAGCCTATAAGCGCCGCTCCGAAAGGCTGGGCTTCAAACCCGGCCTGTTTGATTTTGAGCCGAGCCCGCTTTGAGCCGAGCCGACAAGGGAACCTGAAGTTCATGGCCAACACGAAGTCGGCCCAGAAAGCCGCCCGCCAGACGGTCCGCCGCACCGCGGTCAACAAGTCGCGCCGGAGCGAGATGCGCACCTATGTCCGCAAGGTCGAGGAGGCGATCGCCTCCAAGGACCCGAAGGCCGCCGCCGAAGCGCTGAGCCAGGCCGAACCCACGCTCGCCCGCGCGGCGCAGAAGGGCATCGTCCACAAGAACGCCGCGTCGCGGAAAATCTCGCGCCTGACCAGGCGGGTCAAGGCCATGGCCGGCTGATCGCCCCCGCTGATTCGCCTTCGCTTGGCGCGGCTCGTGCAATGACCGACGTTCCTCCCGACCGGCTCAGCGTCGACCCGGCGAGTCCGTTTTACGATGAAGCCGCCCTGGCGCGCGGCGTCGGCGTCCGGTTCCGAGGCGTCGAGCGGCGCGACGTTGAGGAATATTGCGTGCGGGAAGCCTGGATCCGCGCGGCGGCCGGCAAGGCTCTGGACCGTCGCGGCCAGCCGCTGGTGATCAAGATGTCCGGAACGGTCGAGCCCTATTTTCAAACCGCCGACGCTTCGGCTGCTGACGGAAACTGACACTCCGGGCCGATAGGGGTTGAGCCGGTCAAACCCGGAGCAACCCCATGCGCAATATCGGTTTCATTCTGGTCTATGTCGATGACGTCGCCGCGAGCGTAGCCTTCTATGCTTCGCTCCTCGGCCGGCCGGCGGTCGAGTCGTCCCCCACCTTCGCGATGCTTCCCGCCGCCCCGGGCCTGGTGCTGGGTCTCTGGAAGCGCGACGGGGTGAAGCCCGCCGCCTCCGAGGCCGGCGGCGGCGAGATCGCTTTTCCTGTGGAAAACCCTGCGGAAGTCGATGCAGCCTTCGCCGAATGGCGCGGGCGCGGAGTCAAATCGCGCTCGAGCCAACTCAGATGGATTTCGGCTACACCTTCGTCGCCCTCGATCCGGACGGCCAGCGCATCCGCGTTTTCGCGCCGTCGCCGGACTGAGCGGCGAGCGGGCGGCGGCCGATTCGTCGGAAAAGCAGGAAATAATGCATTTGCTTGCGTCAATCAGAAATGTAGGTTATGCTCTACCTCGATTGGAGAGCTGGCCGACCCCGGTCCAAGGGGAAGGAGCATCCGGCGGCGCGACAAATCGGCCGGGGAGAAAAATGATTTGAATCGCTCATAAAGCTCGGAAAAGTCTCGATTCCGAAAAACAAAAGAAAGCAAAAGAAAGGGTTTTCATTTTCATGGGTTTTCGCCGATTTGCACGACTTATGGATGGCGCATGGGTACGAGCGCGGGGCGCGCCACAGCTTCGCGGCCGAGGCGAGCGTCGTCGAGCGCGCGACGTCAGAGCCCTTCGAACAGCGCCGTCGACAGATAACGCTCAGCGAACGAGGGAATGATGATCACGATCGTCTTGTCGGCGTTTTCCGGCCGACGGCCGACGTCGATCGCCGCCGCGACCGCGGCGCCTGAGGAGATGCCGATCGGAATGCCCTCGATCCGCGCCACCAGCCGCGCGGTGTCGAAAGCGGTCTGGTTGCCGACGGCGATGACCTCGTCGATCACGCCGCGATCGAGGATCGCCGGAACGAATCCGGCGCCGATGCCCTGGATCTTGTGCGGCCCCGGCGCGCCGCCGGAAAGAACGGGCAAGTCTTCGGGCTCGACCGCGACCATGCGGACGCTTGGCTTACGGGCCTTTAGAACCTCGCCGACCCCGGTGATCGTCCCGCCGGTGCCGACGCCGGAGACGACGATGTCGACCTCGCCCAGCGTGTCGTTCCAGATTTCCTCCGCCGTGGTCCGGCGGTGAATTTCCGGATTGGCCGGATTCTCGAACTGCTGCGGCATCGCCGCGCCGGGCGTCTCGTTGACGATCTCGTTCGCCCTGGCGATCGCACCTTTCATGCCCTGCGCGGCCGGCGTGAGGACCAGTTCGGCCCCGAGGAGGGCCAGCATCTTTCGCCGCTCGATCGACATCGATTCGGGCATCACCAGGATCAGCCGGTAGCCGCGCGCGGCCGCCACGAAGGCGAGCGCAATGCCGGTGTTGCCGGAGGTCGGCTCGACCAGAACGCCGCGGCCGGGCGATATCTTTCCCTGTGCCTCGAGGGCGTCGATCATGGCGACCCCGATGCGGTCTTTGACGCTCGAGAGCGGATTGAAAAACTCAAGCTTCGCCAGGAGATGGGCAACGACCCCCTTCTCCTTGGCGATCCGATTCATGCTGACGAGAGGCGTATCGCCGATCGTGTCGGTGATCGATGTATAAATCCTCCCGCGGCCTGGCGTTCGCTGGGCAGCGCCTGCACTCATCATTTGACCGCTACTCCAAAATGTCCGCCGGGCCCGCGTCTTGCGACGCGGGCCGACGATAACATTTTATGCGGAACAAAACTATGGAACGCCGCAAATACCGGGATCAGATAGCAAAATCGCCGGCTGCCTTTTCATCGTCGAGCACGTGCGCTTTCTCGGCCGTCTCGCACATCTGCTCGACGGTGATCGAATCGAGATTGGCGAGAAAGGTTTCGCCCGCCTTGCGAACGGCGGGATCGATCACGCGCTCGAGCAAGATCGAGTTCGCGCCGAGATCCTCCGGATCCGCAGTGCTCAGCGACATCGCGGTGCGCACGATTTCGCCGACCGTGATCCGCCGGCGCTCGCGCGCCAGTTCGTAGCCGCCGCGCGGCCCGCGCACGCCCTTGAGGATCTTGGCGTGGACGAGCCCCTGGAGCAACGTCTCCAGATGGCGGGGGGGCAACTTATGACGCGCTGCCAAAGCTTTGGCCGCAACCGGCGCCGAGCGCGAATGCAACGCGACATCGATGACAGCGGCGATCGCGAGAACGCTCCGTCGCGATAATAGGTTCATCATCTACCTCCTACGATGAGAGTCCGGTGGAACCGAATCCATTTGAGCCCCGGACACTCGACGTGAGCCGCTCGCTCGCAATCAGAGCGACGCGTTCCACAGAACAAACGACGAGTTGCGCAATGCGCGCACCCCGCCGGACGGCAAAGGGCTTCGTTCCAAAATTCATGAGGATAACGCCAATCTCGCCGCGATAATCAGCGTCGATCGTCCCCGGGCTGTTGAGGACCGTCACCCCATCGTTCAAAGCCAGCCCTGACCGGGGCCGGATCTGAGCTTCAAATCCATTCGGCAACTCAAGCGCCAACCCGGTCGCGATCAACCCGCGGGACCCAGGGGCGAGAACAACGCCTTCGCCTGTCGGCACCGCGGCCACAAGATCCATCCCCGCCGCATGTTCACTCTCATACGCCGGCAATTGCAACCCCTCGGCGTGCGGGAATCGCCTGTAAACAATCGAAATCATTGGCGTCTCGCCAATTCGATCGCGAGGCGTCGAACAATGCCGTCGGCCACCTCGGCCTTGGTCATCGGCGGCCACGTTTCGGCCTTGCGCGCGTCGATGACTTCAACCTGGTTGGTCTCGCCGCCGAACGTCGAAGTCCCTTCAGCGACACTATTGGCGATGATGAGGTCACAGCCCTTGCGTCGTAACTTCGCCCTCGCATTGGCCGTAACATTTTCGGTCTCAGCCGCGAAGCCAATCACAACCGCCGGCCGCATTGTGGTCTTCTTCGAAACTTCCGCAAGTATATCGGGGTTCTCCCGCAGGCGCAGCGTCGGAGACTCACTGGCGCCTTTTTTCATCTTCTGATGGGCAATGTTCTCGGGCCGCCAATCGGCCACCGCCGCAGCGGCAATGAATGCGTCGGCGGGCAGCGCCGCCTCAACCGCCTCGCGCATCTCCAGCGCCGAACCGACATGAATGACCTCAGCCCCGGCGGGATCAGACAGGCTGACCGGCCCGGTGATGAGGGTTACCTTTGCGCCCGCGCCAACCGCCGATTGCGCAATTGCATGCCCCTGCCGCCCCGAAGATCGGTTTCCGATGAACCGGACTGGGTCGATGGGCTCATATGTCGGCCCTGAGGTCACGATAATATGCCGCCCGCTGAGCGAACCAAAGTCGCGTCGAGCTGATTCGGGTGATTCGGTGAGCGCTGTTCCCGCCGTCAGCGCCTGTTCAATCGCCTCGACGATCGCCGGAGGCTCCGCCATGCGGCCCAGGCCGAATTCTCCGCAGGCCATCGGCCCCGATTCGGGACCGACGAACAGAACGCCGTCCTCCTTCAAGCGATCGAAGTTACGTTGGGTCGCCGGGTGCAGCCACATCCTCACGTTCATCGCCGGGGCGGCCAGCACGCGCTTGTCGGTCGCCAGCAAGAGAGTCGTCGCCAGATCGTCGGCGAGTCCAGCGGCCATCCGGGCGAGAATATGCGCGCTCGCCGGCGCGACCACGATGAGGTCGGCGGCGCGCGACAGCTCGATATGCCCGATCGCGGCTTCGTCAGTCAGGCTGAAGAGGTCGTCTCGAACCGGTTGCCCGCTCAGCGTCGCCGCGGATAGGGGCGATATGAATTGCCGGGCCGCCGTGGTCATCACGACGCGCACCGTCGCGCCGCGGTCCCTGAGCCGCCGGATCAACTCCAGCGCCTTGTAAGCCGCGATTCCTCCGCTGATGATCAGGAGAATACGCGCGCGAGACAGCGTGACGACGCTCATGCGATGACCTTGCGCTAGGACAGTCGGCAGCAGCGGGACTGCGCCGGCGACGCGGCTGAATTCCTTGCGACAGTACGCGTAACGTCCATCTGTCTTTCGTCCCGCTCCTGCCCCTCGGCGGTTCAGTCAGCTAGTGCCACGAAGGATACCAGAGGATTGTCACGACGGCTGCTGAAATTGCAATTACCATAATTGTGGTGTTGGCGATGCGTGACTGCGGCCGGCGGCTGTGGAGGCGCTCGCCGGGCCTCCGGGGCCGCTTCGACGCGACTGGCGAGGTCTTCCAGGCTGCGCCGAGCGTCGGCAAGCAAGGTGGCAAAAGATGAGTGTCCGCAGCTTACTCGCCCTGCGGTCACCAGTGATACCAAAGAAATGCGAGGACCGATGCGAAGGTCGCAAACCCCAGAAAATATATGACGGATCGGGACAAATCATGTTCCGCTTCAATGACCGCCGCAGTCGCGTCCGTTTCGAGCCGAGCGGCAATTCTCTCCAGATGCCGCGGAGCATTGGCGAGAAAGCCGGCCAGAGACGAAAGCCCCCGGCTCGCGTCGTCGAGTCGGCCGAGGGGACCGAGGTTTTCGGCAATCCACGCGCCTACGACCGGCTCCGCCGTCGACCACATGTTGAGCTGAGGATCGAGTTTTCGCGCCACCCCTTCGACCACGACCATCGTTTTCTGCAGCATGACCAGCTCGACCCTGGTCGTCATGTCGAAAAGGGCCGTGATTTCGAACAAAAGGGTAAGCAGCTTGGCCATCGAGATCTGATCGGCGGTTCGGGAGTGGATCGGTTCGCCGATAGCCCGGAGCGCCTGCGCGAAATCTTCGACTCGATAGACATGCGGCACGTAGCCCGCCTCGAAGTGGACCTCGGCCACGCGCGTATAGTCGCGCCGAATGAACCCGTACAGGATTTCCGCCAGGAACCGGCGCTCCTTGCGCCCAAGTCGTCCCATGATGCCGAAATCGACCGCGACGATGCGGCCCTCGTTGTCGACGAAGAAATTGCCCTGATGCATGTCGGCGTGGAAGAACCCATCGCGCAGCGCGGTGCGCAGGAAGGTCTGAATCAGGGTGCGCGCCAGCGCGCGGGGATCAAATCCGAGGTCGGCCAGACGGTGCGGATCGGTCAGCGGCGCCCCGTCGATCCATTCCATCGTCATCACTTCGCGCGTGGTGCGATTCCAGTCGATCGCCGGCGCGCGAACGTCCGGATCATTTCTGGAGTTTTCGGCGAACTCCGACGCCGCCGCGGCTTCGAGCCGGAAATCCATCTCCATGCGCACCGACCGGGCGAGGGTCTCGACAACCTGGACAAGCCGCAAGCGACGAAACTCCGGCGTCAGGCTCTCAGCGATCCGAGCGGCAAAGAACATGTCGGCGAGGTCGCGGGCAAATCGCCGTTCAGTGCCGGCGCGCAGCACTTTCACCGCGACCGGCCGCATGCCTTCGCTAGTTTTCACTTCAGCGCGGTGGACCTGGGCGATCGAAGCCGCCGCGACCGGCTCGCCGAAACTCTCGAACAGCGATTCGATCTTCATCCCGAACGACGCCTCGATGATGGCGACCGCCGTCTCACGGCTCATTGGCGCGACCCGGTCCTGCAGCCGCTCGAGCTCAATGGCGACCTTGCCGCCAACGATGTCCGGACGTGTCGAGAGGAATTGTCCCAGTTTGACGTATGACGGGCCCAATCGATCGATCGCCCGCGAAAGGCCCGCCAAGCCATCGCCGTCGCGTTTTGCAATCAGGTTGGCGAACGCCAGCGGCAGCCTCAGCACGGGCGGCAAAAGCGTCGGATCGACTCCCAGAAACGCCCCTTCGCGGGCGAAGACAAAGGCGGCGCGCGTCAGCCGCAAGGTGTGGCCGAGCCACGACAGGATCGACATCAATCAGAGCTTCCAGCCCGAGTGGATCGCAACGATCCCCCCGCTCAGGCGCGCGAAATCGACGCGCGCAAAGCCGGCCTCGCCGATCATCTCGGCGAACAAATCGGGAGACGGAAACTTGCGAATCGATTCGACGAGGTAACGGTACGGGGCGCCGTCGCCGGTCACCACCTTGCCCAAGGCCGGGATGGCCGCGAACGAATAAGCATCGTAGATTCGCTCGACCACCGGCAAATCGACGCGCGAGAATTCGAGACAGAGGAAACGCCCGCCGCGCCTGAGCACCCGATAGGCTTCGCTGAGAGCAGCGTCGATCCGCGGCACATTGCGGATGCCGAATGCGATCGTGTAGGCGTCGAAACGGGAATCAGCCAGGGGCAGCGCCTCGGCGTTGGCTTCGACGAACGTCAGCCGGCTCGAGAATGGGCGCTTAGCCGCGCGCTCTTCGGCAATCCGCAGCATGTCGGCGCTGACATCGACGAGAGTGACCGTCGTCAGCGGCCCGCCCGCTTCCGCCACCCGCACCGCGACGTCGCCGGTGCCGCCCGCGACGTCGACATGCGCAAACGGCCGCGTCAGCGACGGGCGGACCTTGGCGACGAGGGCATCCTTCCATGCCCGGTGCAGCCCGAGCGACATCAGATCATTCATCAGGTCATAGCGACCCGCGACCTTATGGAAGACGTCGTCCACCAGGCCCTGTTTCTCGTCCAGGGGAACGGTGCGGCGGCCGAAGTGCGTGTCATCGCGCGCGGCTGGCATACGGGGCTCTCCTTGAGACGGCCCGAACCTTAGCGCGCCGGGCGCCCAGCGTACACCGAGGGCGGTCAGTCCATGCGCACCGGGACGCCCGCTTCCGCCATTCGGGCCTTCGCCTGCCGAATCGTGAATTCGCCGAAATGGAAGATCGACGCCGCCAGCACGGCGCTGGCGCGGCCCTGCTTTACGCCCGCGACGAGATGGTCGAGATTGCCAACGCCACCCGAGGCGATGACTGGAATGGCCACCGCGTCGGCGACGGCGCGAGTGAGTTCGAGGTCGAAGCCCTGCTTCGATCCGTCGCGATCCATCGAGGTCAAGAGGATCTCGCCCGCGCCGAGAGCGGCGACTTCACGTGCGTAACCGATCGCCTCGATGTCGGTCGCGCGCCGTCCGCCACGAGTGAAGATTTCCCAGCGCGGCGCCTTGCCCGGCGCCGACACCCGCTTTGCGTCAATGGCGACCACGACGCACTGGGCGCCGAACTTCTCCGCGGCCCGGCGCACGAACTCACGATCGGCGACCGCAGCCGAATTGATCGAGGCCTTGTCGGCGCCGGCGAGCAGGAGATTGCGGATATCGTCGGTCGTGCGGATGCCGCCGCCAACCGTCAGCGGCATGAAGCAGACCTCGGCTGTGCGCCGGACCACATCCAGCAGGATGCCGCGATCCTCGTGGCTCGCCGTGATGTCGAGAAAGCAGAGTTCGTCCGCGCCCGCCTCGTCGTAAGCGATCGCGCTCTCGACCGGGTCGCCGGCGTCGCGCAAATTGACGAAATTGACGCCCTTGACGACGCGGCCGTCCTTGACGTCGAGACAGGGTATGACGCGGGCCTTGAGAGTCACTGCGCCAACCCCGCCAGTTTCGGCCCGCCCCCGTCGCCCTTCGACCGCAGCAGAGCCAGCGCCGCGCGCGGGTCGAGCCGGCCGTCATAAAGGGCGCGGCCGACAATGGCCCCGGCCAGACGGGCGCAATCAGGCTCCATGAGCCGCCTGACATCCTCGATCGAGGCAAGACCGCCCGAGGCCACGACCGGAATATCGAGCGTGTCGGCGAGCGCGACCGTGCTTTCAACATTGATGCCGGCGAGGGCGCCGTCGCGGGCGATATCGGTATAGACGATCGCGGCGACCCCCGCGTCCTGAAACCGGCGCGCAAGGTCTAGGGCCGAAATATCCGAGGTCTTCGCCCAGCCGTCGATCGCCACTATGCCCTCGCGGGCGTCAACGCCGACGGCGATCCGGCCGGGATAGAGCCGGGCCGCTTCGCGGACGAAATCGGGATCGCGGACCGCCGCGGTGCCGATGATGACCCGACTCACGCCGCTTTCGAGCCAGCCGCGCACAGTCTTGAGGTCGCGAATGCCGCCGCCAAGCTGGAGCTTGATCGTGAGGCGGGCGAGAATGCACCGAACGGCCTCGGCGTTGACCGGCCTGCCGGCGAACGCCCCGTCGAGATCGACGACGTGAAGATAGTCGAACCCTTGCGCCGCGAACGCCTGCGCCTGGGCGGCAGGATCGGCGTTGAAGACGGTCGCGCGCGCCATGTCGCCGTGGACGAGGCGAACGCACTCGCCGTTCTTGAGATCAATGGCGGGAAACAGGATCACGGCCGCCACCTGAGGAAATTGGCGATCAGCTTGAGGCCGAGCGTTTGGCTCTTCTCGGGGTGGAACTGCGTGCCGGCGATGTTGTCCCGGGCGACGATGGCGGTCACCCGGCCGCCGTAGTCGGCGGTCGCGACGATGTCGCCGGCGTCATCGGGATAGAGTTGATAGGAGTGGACGAAATAGGCGTGCAAACCGCTCGGGCCGATCTTGACGCCGGTGAGCAGCGGATGGCCGCGCAAGACGTCGAGGGTGTTCCACCCCATGTGCGGAATCTTCAGGTTCGGATCGCGCGGTTTGATCGCCGCGACATCGCCCGCAATCCAGTTCAACCCGGCGACGACCTCGTGTTCGAGGCCGCGCGTCGCCAGCAATTGCGCGCCGACGCAAATGCCGAGGAACGGCCGCCCCCGTTTGCGCGCGGCCTCCCCCATCGCCTCGACCATGCCCGCGACGCCGTCGAGGCCGCGACGGCAGTCGGCGAAAGCGCCGACGCCGGGAAGCACGATATGATCCGCGGCGAGCACGTCCTCGGGGCGCGCGGTGACTTTGATCTCGCGGCTCGCACCAACCTCGCGGGCGGCGCGCTCGAACGCCTTGCGCGCCGAGTGCAGATTGCCCGAGCCGTAGTCGATGATCGCGACGCTCATCGCATTCCGCGCTAGAGCGCGCCCTTGGTCGACGGCGCCCTGCTCCCCTCGCGCGGATCGATCGCGACCGCGCCGCGAAGCGCCCGGGCGACGCCCTTGAAGCAGGATTCGGCGATGTGATGACTATTGACGCCGTAGAGCGTCTCGATGTGCAGAGTGAGCCCGGCATTGCCGGCGAAGGCCTGGAAGAACTCGCGAACCAGCGCGGTGTCGAAGGCGCCGATCCGCTCGGTGGGGAATTCGACCTTAAAGACGAGGAACGGCCGGCCCGACACGTCGAGCGCGACCCGCGTCAGGGTCTCGTCCATCGGCAGCAGGCAGTCGGCGTAGCGGGTCAGGCCGCGCTTGTCGCCGAGCGCCTTGGCCAGCGCCTGGCCCAAGGCGATGCCTACGTCCTCGACCGTGTGGTGATCGTCGATGTGGCGGTCGCCGTCGGCCCGAATGGTGAGGTCGACGAGGGAATGACGCGCCAGCTGATCGAGCATATGGTCGAAAAAGCCGACGCCGGTTGCGACGTCCGCCGCGCCCGACCCGTCGAGATCGAGGCCGACCTCGATGCTCGTCTCCTTGGTTTTGCGTGTGATTGCGCCCTTGCGCATGTGGATTCCGAAGCCTTGATGTCGCTTTGCCCGCGGGTGATAGCAAGCCCGGCGGCGCTTGGCCACAAGAACGGCGCCTCTGCGCAGCGACCGGGGACAGCCTCTGGTTAACGGCGGGGCTTCGCGGCAAGGCGAAATTCGACTAGTAGGGCCTAAATCGCGCGAGGCGTGAACGAACCCGCCGGCTGGCGCGGGGAATGGAGAGGGTATGAAACCGATAAAATTCGGGGTTGGCCAAGGCGTCAAGCGCGTCGAGGACGTTCGCCTGGTCAGCGGCCGGGGTCAATACGCCTCCGACGCGGTCGAAGGCGCCGAGCTCAAGGCAGTCTTCCTGCGCAGTCCCCACGGGCACGCGAAATTCCACATCGACGATGTCAAAGCCGCGCGCGCCGCGCCGGGCGTCCGGGCGATCTATGTCGCGAGCGATTTCACTCATCTCGGCTTGCTGCCCTGTCTTGCTCCGGTCGCCAACGCCGACAAGTCGAAAACGCCGCTCATGCCTTATCCGGTGATGGCGGCGAACGAGGTCCATCATGTCGGCGACATCGTCGCCATGGCCGTCGCCGACACCGCCCTGCAAGCTCGCGACGCCGTCGAGTTGATCAGCGTCGCCTGGGAAGGGCTCCCCGCCGCCGTCGACATGGAGGAGGCCATCCGGCCAGGGGCGCCGCTCGTCTTTGCCGGCGCGCCCATCAACGTCGCCTACGACAATCATATCGGCGAGAAGAAGACCGCCGACGCCGCATTCGAACGGGGGGCGCACAAGGTCCGGTTGAAGATCGTCAATCCTCGGGTGGTCGCGAATTTTATGGAGCCGCGCTCGGCGGTCGGCGAATACGATGCGGCGACGGGCCGGTTGACGCTGAACGTCGGCAGCCAGGGAGTCCACGTCCAGCAGAAAGTGATCGCCGAGGACATACTGAAAATACCGCGCTCCGATCTTCGCGTCGTCACGCAGGACGTCGGGGGCGGCTTCGGCACCAAGCAGATGGTCTATCGCGAATATCCGCTGGTTCTGGAGGCGGCGAAAAGGCTCGGGCGTTCGGTCGGCTGGATGGCGGATCGCAACGAGCATTTCGTCGGCGACGCGCAGGGCCGCGACAATGTGACGATCGCCGAAATGGCGCTTGATTCCGAGGGCCGGTTTCTCGCCCTCCGCCTCGACATCCTGGGCAATCTTGGCGCCTA
The DNA here is from genome assembly GCA_963765375.1 of uncultured Alphaproteobacteria bacterium. Lineage (GTDB taxonomy): Bacteria > Pseudomonadota > Alphaproteobacteria > Rhizobiales > Beijerinckiaceae > Roseiarcus. The sequence goes on from CAVXVZ010000005.1 coordinate 498,488, forward strand.
TCCCTCGATGTACGGACCCTATATCCCCTGGCTCGGCGCGTCGATGGCGACCGGGCCCTACGACATCGGCGAGCTCTACGCGCGCGTCCGGGGCGTCTACACCCATACAGTTCCCGTCGACGCCTATCGCGGCGCAGGACGGCCGGAAGCGGCCTATCTGCTCGAGCGCCTGGTCGACGTCTGCGCGCGAACGCTTGGCGTCGCGCCGGAAGAGCTGCGCGCGCGCAATTTCATCAAGCCTGCCCAGATGCCCTATCACACCCATACCGATCGCGATTACGACGTCGGAGATTTCGAGGGCGCGATGCGCGCGTGTCTCAGGAAGGCCGACAGCGGCGGTTTCGCGCAGCGCGAGGAGGAATCGTTGGTGCGCGGCAAGATCCGCGGCTTTGGCATGTCGAGCTATATCGAATGCACCGCCTGGGACGATCCCGAGCAAGGGTCCGTGACGCTCGAGAAGAACGGCGATTTCACCGTCCTGATCGGCACCCAGTCGAACGGCCAGGGACACGAGACGGCCTACGCCCAGGTGGTGGCGCAGCATCTCGACGTGCCGCTCGACCGGGTCAAGGTCGTCCAGGGCGACACCGATCGGGTCGCCACGGGCGCCGGCACTGGCGCATCGCGATCCATCCCCGTCGGCGCAGTGATGGTGACCCGCGCGTCACAAACTCTGGCCGCCTCGTTGAAGGATTTGGCGGCCGACAAGCTCGAGGCCGCAGTCGCGGACCTCGAGATCGAAGACGGCAAGGTGCGCATCGCCGGAACTGACCGCGCGATCTCCTATGCGGAGATCGCCGCCCTTCCCGAAGCGACGGCGGCGAAACTGACGGCAATCGAGTCGTTCACGCCGCCGAACGCGACCTATCCGAATGGAACGCACGCCTGCGAGATCGAGATCGATCCCGAAACCGGCGAGACGGCGATCGTCCGCTACGCCGTCGTCGACGACTTCGGCTTCACCCTGAACCCTCTTCTGCTTGCGGGGCAGGTCCACGGCGGCATCGCGCAAGGAGCGGGCCAGGCGCTGATGGAGCAGGCGACGTTCGACAGCCACGGCCAGTTGTTAACCGCGAGCCTCATGGACTATTGCCTCCCCCGCGCCGACGATCTGCCGTCGTTCGACTTCGAGACCCGGAACGTTCCCTCGACCACCAACCCGATGGGCCTCAAGGGCGCCGGCGAAGCCGGATCGATCGGGTCGACGCCAGCGGTGATGAACGCGATCGCCGACGCGCTGTGGCGCGCCTATCGCATCGAGCGCATCGACATGCCCGCGACCCCGTTCGCGATCCACAGCGCGATCAAGCGCTCGAGCGCTAAACCCTAAAAATGTTGTTCTTTCCTACGGCTTCGAGCCCCGAAACAGATTCGAAATCCAGCGCAACGAATTCCAAATGGGGGCGGAAGGAAATCCAAGGCGCAGCGGAAGGAGAACCAAATCCGGCGCAACAAAAACCAAATCGGATTCTCTTCCGCCAATCGAGACTTCTCAACGGCTTAAGCCATCAATCTCCGAAACGGCGAGCCTCTCTAGCAGCGCGCTTCGCATTGGGATGGAGTGGGTTCTGCTCCTTTTCGTCAGCGGTCCGAGGCGTGTGTCCGGCAATCCGTTTGGGTTTTCTTGGCTCGGGGCCGGTTCGCGCCGGAGACCTCCGCTCATGACGTGGGATTGTCTTGGATTTCCTTGGAGTCTCTCGTCCGAATCCAGAGTTTTCAATGGGTTGCGTGGCTTGAACCGGGGGACGATTTTTCTCGCGCGTGAGCGGCGCCGGAACGGCGGCTCGCGGTCTTGGCATGAGGAAGGGCAGATTGTTCATGGGGCAGCTTAACCTGAGTTTCTGATTTTCTGCAAGAGATTGTCGTCCGAAGCGTTCCCTTCGGGCGCCTCACACCAAAAGCAGAAGTCTCTACCCCGAGGCTTCGGGCGACGCCGGCTCCGACGAGGACGCACCATAGCAGTCCCTTCTGATAATCGCAAATGATTGTCGCTTTTTTCGCGTCAATCCGTCGTCCGCCTCCGGCTCGGACCGCTCCCGGCGGCCCCCGCCGGCCAGACCGGGCCGACGCTGTCGCCGGGTTTGAATTGGACGGGGACCTTGAGCTGCATCGGGCGCTTCGTGCGCTGCGTGAGCGCGACGTCGCCAGCCCTTCGCCGTTCGGCGGCCCGGGCGAGTTCGAGGACCACCGCTTCGCCCAGACGGTCGCCGATCCCGGCCCAATCGGTCCCATAGCTGGTCAGCGCCGGAATGAGCGATTGAGCCCGCGCCTCGGGCAGGATCCCGACGATCGAAAGCTCGCGGCCGGGGAGCATCCCGGCTTCGCCGAGGCGGCGGTAGAGCGCGACGGCGTGCATCGAATCGGAGATCAGGACCGCGGTCGGCCTCGGATCGGCATTGAGCAGCGCCTCCGCTGCGGCGAGACCGCCGCGCTCGCCCGGCGGCCGGCGCAATTCCCATGCCTCGTCGGCGCCAAGCCCCCATCGCCGCATCGCCCGGCGATAGCTCCGCCCGATGATATCGACGTAATTGGTGTGAACATCCGGCAGCGAGAGCACGATCCGCTGGTGACCGAGCCCAGCGAGACGCTCGACGGCGCCGTCGACCGCGGCTTCGAAATCGGGATCGATCCATGCGTGCTCGAGCGTCGACCCGGTGCGCCCGAACGCGACGAAGGGCTTGCCGAGTTTCATGAGATAGCCCGCGCGCGGGTCGTCGCGTGCGGTGTCGGCGATGATCACCGCGTCGACGAGGCCTCGCTCGGTCACCCGGCGCAGCGCCTCGAGCCGGTCGTCGCCGCCATCCTCGAGAAAGATCGCCAGGTCGAGGCCTTCGTGCGAGAGCCGTCGCCTGAGGCCGGCGAGGACGTAGAGGAAGACCATGTTGATCAGCGCGTCGCCCGCGCCGCCGGGGATGATGACGCCGATGAGATCGGTCTGGCCGCGCCTGAGGCTGCGGCCGGATTGATTGGGCGAATAGCCGAGCTTGGCCGCCGCGTCGCGGACGCGCTGGCGCGTCAGGGGATTGACGTCGGCGCGATCGTTCAGCGCCCGCGACACCGTGCCGATCGAGATTTCGAGATGGCGGGCGAGTTCGCGAATTCCGACCAATGCGGCTGAAGCCTTCTGCGGGACGAGGGAAACGACAGGCGGCCGGATCCCGCCCAACGGGTGGAAAATTAACGGGCCGCCGCCGCGCTTGACAAGCCAGCGCGCCGAGAATAGCGTCGTAAACGTTTACGGTCAATCCGCCGTCGAAGCGGAGGCTGGCGAAGAGGGACGTCGATGGAGCTCAGAGCGGCCCTCGTCGGCTGCGGCGCAATGAGTCGGGCCTGGCTTCAGGCGGCGGCGAAAATCTCCGATCTCAGCATCGTCGGCCTCGCCGATCTCGATTCGGCGCGCGCCGAGGCTCGGGCGGCGGAATTCGGCCTCAGGGACGCGGCTATCGCGCGCGATGTCCAAGCCCTGATCGCCCAATCCCATCCCGACCTCCTGTTCGACGTCGTCGTCCCAGCGGCGCGGCATGGCGTCGTCTCGGCCGGCCTCGCGGCAGGCTGCCACGTGCTCAGCGAAAAACCGATGGCGCAGACGCTCGGCGAAGCGCGCGACCTGATCGCGCGCGCTGAAAGCGCGGGACGGATTCACGCCGTGGTGCAGAACCGCCGTTATGTCGCCGGCGTCCGGCGCATCGCCCGCGCGCTCAAGAGCGGCGCGATCGGCGATATCGCCAGCGTTCACGCCGATTTCTTCCTCGCTCCGCATTTCGGCGGCTTTCGCGAGGAGATGGACCATGTTCTGCTCTTGGACATGGCGATCCACACGTTCGACGCCCTGCGCTGCATGACCGGTCTCGGCGCGCTCGGCGTCTATTGCCGCGAATGGAATCCGCCCTCCTCGTGGTACCGCCAGGGATCGTCGGCCGCTGCGATCTTCGAGCTCGAGAGGGGCGTGACCTTCGTCTATCGCGGCAGCTGGTGCGCGCCGGGGCTGCCGACGTCGTGGGAGGCCGGGTGGCGTTTCGTCGGGGCGAAAGGCTCGCTCACCTGGGACGGCGCCGACGCGATCCGCATCGAGGCTCTTGCTTCCGGCGACCGCCAGGGCCTGTTCGACCCGGTCAAACCGGTCGAACCGCCGGCCCTGGCCGAGAGCGATCGTATCGACGGGCATTTCGGCGTCCTGAGCGACTTTGTGGCGGCGGTTCGCGCCGGCTCGGACCCGGAGACGGTAGGCCGCGACAACATCCGCTCGCTGGCGATGGTCTTCGGGGCCATCGAGAGCGCGGAGGCTGGCGGACGCGTGGCGATCGAGAGTTGAGAGAGATATGAGCGACCTGTTGGACATCCGAATCGGCACGATGGTCCGCGCAGGGGCGCCGGATCCGGCGGCCATGGTTCGCGCGCTGGCCAAACTCGGCTTCGAAAGCATCGAGCCGTTCTTCTGGCAGACGATGAACAAGGACCTGCCCAAGCTCGCCCATGAGCTCCGCGAGTCGCTCGGCGACGCCGACGTGGTCATCGATACGCTGGGCATGTTCGGCAATCCGCTCGAGGACGACGACCTCGACCGCCAGACCCTCGAAGGGTGGAAGGCCCTGATCGACAACGCGCACCTGTTCCGGGCGCGCACGATCGCCGGGTTTACCGGGCGGGTGCGCGGCCAGGCGATCGAGAAAAGCCTGCCGAAATTCAAGGCCGTGTGGGGCGAGCTGGCTCGGCGGGCCTCGGACAAGGGCGTGCGGCTCGCATTCGAGAACTGCGCCATGGACGGCAACTGGGCGAGCGGCGACTGGAACATCGCCCACAACCCGGATGCCTGGGAGCTGATGTTCGACGCCGTTCCGAGCGATGCGATCGGGCTCGAATGGGAGCCCTGCCATCAACTCGTCTACCTGATCGATCCCATGCCGCAGATCCGCAAATGGGCGCCGAAAATATTCCATGTCCACGGCAAGGACGCGACCGTGCGCTGGGATGTGGTGCGCGAGCACGGCGTGTTCGGCAAATATCCGTTCGTCCAGATGCGCACCCCGGGGTTCGGCGACACCGACTGGACGCGCGTGATCAGCGAGCTCAGGCTCGCCGGCTATGCCGGAACGATCGACATCGAGGGCTGGCACGACCCGGTCTATCGCGACAATCTGGAAATGACCGGCCAGGTCCGTGCGCTCGAGTACCTCAAGCAATGCCGCGGGGGGGCGCGCCAAATCGCCAATCCAGCCTAAAGTTCGACGACCTGACGACTTCACCAGCCGGCGCAAACGCCGGAATGAAACCGGGAGGATGACAATGAAGCGGTCCTTTATCTCCAATTGGCGCGGATCGGCCGCGCTTGCTCTCGCTTGCGCGGCCGTTCTTGGCGCGACCGGAGTGGCCTCCGCCGCCGATGCGCTGCGCGACAAATGGTGCAGCAAGGTGCATTTGCGCTTCTTTGTCGGCGGGGCCGAGGGCGACGCCTTCGGCACTGTCGTCTACAACGGCGCCCGCCAGGCCGCCGCCGACACCGGCGCGCAGGTCGATTACGTCTTCTCGGGTTGGCAAAACGAGAAGATGACGCAGCAATTGCGCGAGGCGGTCGCGGCCCATCCCGACGGCATTGCGATGATGGGCCATCCCGGCGAGGCGGCGATCGTGCCGTTGGCGGAACAGGCGGCCAAGGCCGGGATCAAGATGATGTATCAGAACGTGCCGGTGCCGGCGGCGGTCGACAAGGTCGGCGGGGGATATATCGGCGCGCAGCAGGCGCCGCAGGGCCATGCCCTCGGGGTCGAAATGGTGCGCCGGTTCGGCCTCAAGTCCGGCGACCTGGCGATTGTGATCCTGGCCTCGAACGATGTGATCCGCAACGCGCGCGAGGAGGGGACCGCAAAGGCGCTCGAGGAAGGCGGGGTCAAGGTTGTCCGCCTCGCCAGCCAGGCGGAATGGGCGGCCGATCCGAACCTTGCCATTCCGGTCGTGACTGCGGCCCTGCAGGCCAATCCGACCGCCAAGGCGATCGTCTATCCCGGCGGCCAACAGCTCGGCAACGCCGCCACTTACATGAAGGCCGCCGGCAAGAAGCCGGGCGAGGTCATTAATGTCGGCTTCGACACGAGCCCGCAGATCGTCGAGGCGTTCAAGAGCGGCTGGGTGCAGCTGACCGCCGACCAGCAGCCGTTTCAACAGGGCTATCTGCCGATTCTGAGCCTCTGCGAGCAGATCGTGTACGGGCTCGCGCCGATGAACGTCGACACAGGCGCGGGCTTCGTAACGCCCGAAAATTATAAAGGGGTCGCCGATCTCGCGATCGACGGCCTGCGGTAGGCTTGAAAAGACCTCGGCGCGCCGCCTGGAAGGTGCGCCGGGGATCCGCGTTGCTCAGAAGAGGCGGCGATGGGCGAACGGCTGATCGAATTGAGGAATATCGCCAAGACCTATGGCCGCATGTTCGCGGTCGGCGGCGTCAACCTGCATGTCGACCGGGGCGAGGTCGTCGGCCTGCTCGGCGACAACGGGGCCGGCAAATCGACGCTGATCAAGATGCTCGCCGGCGCCATCCAGCCGACCAGCGGCGAAATCCTGGTGCGCGGCAAGCGCGAGACCCATTGGAACGCCGCGCGCTCGCGCAACGCCGGCATCGAGACGGTGTTCCAGGACCGCGCGCTCTGCGTGCAGCAGACGATCACCCGCAACATCTTCCTCGGCCGCGAGCTCAACCGCGCGGTCGGGTTTCTCGACAGCGCCCGGGAGCGCGCCGAAGCCGACCGGCTGATGTGCGAAATCGGCTTCACCTCGAAAGTGTTCTCGCCCGATTCGATCGTCGGCCAGCTCTCGGGCGGCGAGCGGCAGGGGGTCGCGCTGGCGCGGGCGATCTACAACAAGGCCGACCTGATCGTGATGGACGAGCCGACGACCGCGCTGTCGCTGACCGAGACCGAGAAGGTGTTCCGCTTCGTGCGCACGGTCCGCGCCGGCGGCCGGTCGGTGCTGTTCATCGGCCACAATATCCACCATGTGTTCGACATCGCCGAACGCTTCGTGGTCATGGATCGCGGCACGGTCGCATTGCAGGCGACCAAGGAGGAAGTGGGCTCAGCCGAGCGCCTGATCGCCTACATGGAGCGGCTCGCCCATCCGCAGGGGGTCGAGATTCCCGCTTCCCCCGGTCATCGGCCGGAGGCGGCCTCGTGAGCCCTTCGCTCGAACCGATCGAGGCGCGCGCGAAGCCGGTCGCGCGTCCGCCGGAGAGCGCGCTCAGACGCTTCGCCGACCGCAACCGGGCCGCGCTCGGCACGCTCGCCGTGTTCGCGGTGATGATCGCGATCTTCATGGCCGCGAGCCCGACCGTGTTCCTGCACTGGCCGATCTACGATTCGGTTCTCGTCACCCTGCCGGTCGCGCTCTGCCTCGTGGCGCCGCTCGTATTCGTGGTCACGGTCGGCGAGATCGACCTTTCGTTTCCGGCCACGATGGGGTTCTCGGCCTGGATTTTCGCCCTCGTCGTGCATTTCGGCTTGAGCCCGTTTCTCGGCATTGTCGCGGCGCTCATGACCGGCATGGCGCTCGGCGCATGCGTCGGCGCGCTCGTCGTGACCGCGGGCCTGTCGTCGCTCATCGCCACGCTCGGCATGAATTTCATGCTGCGCGGCTTCATCATGATCATCACCCAGGGCAAGTCGATCGCGCTGCTCGAATTGCAGGACACGACCGCGGGCTCGCTCTTCGCCGGCCAGGTCCTCGGCGTTCCGGTCCAGATCTTCTGGGCGCTCGGCTTCGTCATCTTCGCCGGCCTTCTGTTCAACCAGCACAAGTTCGGGGCGCGGGTGCGCGCGGTCGGCGACAATCCCGACAGCGCCGGCCAGATGGGCGTCAACGTCGCCCGCGTGCGCATCCTGACCTTCGTTTTCGTCGGCCTCGGCGCCGCGCTCGCTGGGGTGTTCTCGACCATGGTCAACTACACCTGGTGGCCGACGACCGGCGACGGCTATCTTCTCCCGGCGATCGCCTCGGTTTTCGTTGGCGGAACGCCGACCTGGGGCGGCGTCGGCACGATCGCCGGGGGCGCGATCGGCGCGCTGACGGTGTCCTTCATTCAGAGCGGCATCGTCGCCGCGGGCCTGAGCGGATTCTACGTCCAGTTCTTCAACGGCCTCATCATAATTCTTGCGCTCCTCGGCCATCGATGGAACCAGAAGCGTTACCGGTAGGCCTGGCGCGCAGAGGATGAGATGAGCGCTGAAGGGCAGCGGCGAGCGAAAATCGCGGTCATCGGCGACCGGTTCATGACGCCTTCGACCTTCGAGGCGGCGATCCGCGCGCGCTGCGGCGGCCTCGTCGATATCGCGGCCATGCAATTGCCGTGGCCCGACGAGCCGACGCGGCACGGCTACGCCGAGCCGGGCATGGACGGCCTCAAGGAATACCAGGGCGACGCCGAGACGATCGTCGCCTTTGTCGGCGCGACCGAGATCGCGATCACCCAGCTCGCGCCATTCTCCGCCGCGATGCTCGAGCGCATGCCCAATCTCAGGCTGATCGTCGTGGCCCGCGGCGGGCCGGTGAACATCGATCTCGCCGCCGCGCGGGAACGCGGCGTCCTCGTCGTCAACGCGCCCGGGCGCAACGCCTCCGCGGTTGCCGAGTTCACCATCGGCGCGATCATCGCCGAGACCCGGGGGATGACCCGCGGGCACGACGCGTTGCGTCGCGGCGAATGGCGCGGCGACCTCTATCGGGCCGACCTCATTGGCCGCGAGCTGTCGCAAATGACGGTCGGCGTGATCGGCTACGGCCATATCGGAACGAAGGTCGTCCGCCTGCTCAAGGGGTTCGGCGGGCGCATTCTCGTCGCCGACCCCTACATTGAATTGTCGCCCGAGGATGTCCGCGACGGCGTGGTCCAGACGACGCTTCCGGCGCTGCTCCGGGGAAGCGACGTCGTCACCCTGCACGCGCGGGTGACCGCGGAAACCATGGGCTTCATCGGCCGGGCCGAATTCGCCGCGATGCGCGAAGGCGCGGTGTTCATCAATACGGCGCGCGGGCCCCTGGTCGACTATGGCGCGCTGACGGAAGCGCTGAAATCCGGCCGTCTGCGCGGCGCGATGCTGGAGACCTTCGCGATCGAGCCCGCTCCGGCCGACCTCGAACTCCTGCGGCTCCCCAACGTGACGCTCACGCCCCACATCGCCGGCGCCTCGCTCAAGACGATCGAACGGGCCGCGGAGGCCGCCGCCGAGGAGGTGCGTCGCTATCTCGCAGGCGAGGCGCCGCTCAACCCTTGCGCGTGACGAACGCCTGCCCGGGGCCGGCCCGTCAGGTCGCGCGCGAGCGCCGCCGTCAAGGCGACGCGCCGAGCGCCTCCGCCCAGAGCGGACGGTAGCCGCGAGCAAGCGCTGCGACGGTCGAGGGCGGGGTCAGCACGTCGGCGAGGGCGTGAGGATCGAGCGGCGCCGGCGGGCCGTAGCCGGCGAAGCTCCATGGCAAAAGGGCGCCGCCGCGAACGGCGTAGGCGGCCCCATCCCGGGCGATCATCGTCCCGTCGGGCAGATCGCCGAGCCGCATCCGCCATGTGCGTTTTGCGCGATTCTCGACCCGCTCGCGATGGAGCGCTTCGTCCATATCGTCGGCGCCGAGCGGTTGACCGGGAAAGGCCGCGAGAAAGGCCTTCGCCGCCGCGCGCCGGCATTCGAAGCAGGGCCGATGGCCGGCGGCGAGCGTGGTCGGCTCGTCGAGGAAGAAAAGCTCGGTGTAGCCATCGCCCCATACCTCGCGCCGGCGGCCCTTGAACGCGCAGACGCAGGCGATCCAGCGCCTCGAGGTCCATCGCCGTCCGCGCAGCGTCCGGTCGTCGCGATGCAGCCGCCCGCCGCGATTGCCCATCAGCCCGCCGCGCTCGGCGACGGCGTGAAATTGGCCGAACGGGTCGACGCGATTTTGCAGCGGCCGGGGAGTTTGAGACATGCTCGGCTGCGACACGTTGCGTTCCATACGCGGCGGGTCCACGCTTTCGAATCCTTGGCTTTTGTCGGAGAACACGTGGCGCTCGAACTTCGACCGAATTGCGAATATTGCGATCGGGATTTGCCGCCGGCCTCACCCGAGGCCCGCATCTGCACCTACGAGTGCACATTTTGCGCCGATTGCGTCGAGCGGCATTTGCATGACGTCTGCCCGAATTGCGGCGGCGGTTTTGCTGCGCGACCAATCCGGTCCAGTCGCGAGTGGCGCCGTGGGCTCTCGCTCGCCAAGCGGCCAGCGTCGACGAAACGCGCCGGACTCTCTTACAGCCGCGAAGAGATCGCTCTTTTCATCCGCGACGTCGCGCTCGTCGCGCCTGACAAGCGCTGACAAACTCGACCGCCCTCATCGCACCGGCGCGCTCTGCACGCTCGCCTGCGCCTCGCCGACCGTGTCGACGCCGTAGACGTCGTCGCGGAACTCGGCCGGGCCGTCGCCGTTCGACCAGCCGGTGAGGTACACCCAGATCACCGGCACGGCTTTCGCGAGCTTGATGTCATAAGCGCCGCCTTCCTTGATCTTGGCCTCGAGCGCCGCCTTGTCCCAGCCGCCACCAGGTCCGCCGCCCGTACCCTGCAGGAGCCACGCGGCGTAGTCGTAGACGCCCTGCACTCTGACGCAGCCGTGGCTCAAGAACCGGTAGTCGGCGCCGAACAGGCCCTTCGAGGGGGTGTCGTGCATGTAGACGGCGAGTTTGTTGGGCATGCCGATGCGGATCGAGCCGAGCGAATTGCCGGCGCCGGAATCCTGCCTCAGCGTGTAGTTGGCCGCCCGTTCGGTGCTCCAGTTGACGGATTTCGGATTGATCTCCTGGCCCGAGCCGTCGAGAATCCGAATCTTTGCCCGCGTGAGATAGCCAGGATCGCGCTGCATCCGGGGAATGATTTCCTTCTTGATGATCGAGATCGGCACCGTCCAGGTCGGATTGAGGTTGATGACCTGGATGTGAGCGGCGATCTCGGGCGACGGATGCTCGGGATCGCCGACAATCGCGACATAGCGGTGAACGACGCGGCCGTTCTCGACCGCCTCGACCGAGGTCGACGGCAGATTGACTACGACATAGCGGTCGTCGAAGGAAAAATTGAGCCCCGCCAGCCGATTGGCGCTCGAGGCGAGCTCGTTGAAGCGCTCCCTCGCCGGAACGTTCATCGCTTTCAGCGTCGCCCCGGAGACGACGCCCGTCTGCCGCAGCCCCATGTGCGACTGGAAGCGTTTCACCGCCGCCGTGAGGCCTCCGTCCCACGCGAGGCCGCTCGCCTGGGCGGCGTCCAGGTAGCCCTCGATCATGAGCCGCTTGCGCAGTTTCGCAACTGCCGGACCTTTCGTTCCCGGCCCAATCGCGACGATGTCGGTCGGCCAGCCGCCGGCGTCCACGATCGCCGAATAGCGTTCGGACGCCTTCGCGGTGGCGAAGAAGGTATCGGGCCGAAGCGTCGGCTCCGGATCGTCGCCGAGGGCGGTTTCACGCGGCGGCGGGGGCGGGGCGACTTTTTTCGGCTTGGGGGGCGCCGCGGTCTCGACCGGAATCGGCGCGGCCGCGGGCGGCGGACCGGCTGGCGTCGCCTCGGCCCCCGTCGCGGGCGGCGCCGCGACATTTGGCGTCGGCATGAACGGGCTCACCAGGGCGTCTGGCGCGGAAGGCGCGGCCGCCGGATTGGCCGGGGCGGCCGGAGAAGAGGTTGAACCGGCCGGAATCGCCGGGGTCTGCGCCAGCGCGCCGGACACCAGGAGGGGCAGCCCGACCAGCGCCCCCGCGACCAGAACTCGCAGCATCATGAATCAAATCCGACCGCGCATAAGGCGCGCGCTCGCGCCCGTCCGGCGCGCCGCCTGCCTATTCCGAATCGGGCTCATAGTTCGGCGCCGCGGCTTTCTTGCGGCGTCGGCGAGCGCATTTTCGCCACTTACGTCGGCTGGGGCGAAAAAGCAAAGGCTATGCGGGGCCAAGCCTGAGTCAGTCGTTACCGCGCCTACTCGATCCCGGGCGAAAGCCTGTTGCTGCGAGAGCGGCGGTAGCCGGCAAAACCCAGCCCGCAGACGCAAAGCGCCATCAGCGCCCACGCCGACGTTTCCGGAGACGATGCATAAGCGACCGCCCCATATGGCACACCAACTGCAAGCGCGCCGCACCCTGCCGCGATCGCAAGCCGACGCGGATTCGCTGAGCTCATGGACATGTTACCCCCAAGTCCGAACACGAACGTGAGAACTCTCCTAACCTCGAAGCGTGACAAGACTATGGCGATATGTTGCGGACGCGAAGAAAAAATTGCGCACTGCGGTACAACTATCGAGTTGCTGTTCGGCGCGCCGGCGGCTGAACGCCGGCGCCCGGGCTTCAGCCGACGACGATGATATGGAGCCTGCGCGGGCCGTGGGCCCCAAGCAGCAGCGTTTGCTCGATGTCGGCCGAGCGCGATGGCCCGGTGATGAAATTGAGCGTGCGCGGCGCGCCGCCCTTGCCGTACGCGCCGCGCAGCTTGGCGAACACGCTTTCATAATCGGCCAGGATCGCGTCGTGCGGCAGGACGACAATGTGATTGTCGGGGAGAAAATTGAGCGTCGTCGGGTTGTCGGCGCCGGAGACGAGCGCGAGCGTCCCGGTCTCCGCGATCCCGGCGAAGGCGGCCGAAACCGCGTTGACGTCGCGCCCGTCGGACGCCCCGTGCAATATCTCGAGCGCAGTTTCGCCCCACGGCATCGCGGCTAGACGCGGATCCGCGCCCATGCGCAGCGTCGCCGGACAATTGTTCTCGCGCAGGAACCGGGCGATTTCCGCCGGCGCATCCGCCCATCCCGCGACCTCGGCGAGGCTCGCCTGCGCGCGCTCAGCCTCGGCCTTGAAGGTCGCCAGCCGGGCCGGGAGGTCCCCTTGTCCGCGCTTGGGGACGACGCCGGGCGGGGCTTCCCTGAGGCGCGTCTCGACCTCGAACCGGCGCGGCGCCTCGTCGCCGCGGACCGCGAGCGAGCGTCGAATGCTGGCGAAGAGCGCCTCGCGCGAGTTCATCGCACAGCCCCGCTCTTCGCCCGCCATTGGCTCTGGAACGTGGCGCCCTCGGGCGCCGCAAGGTCGCGATAGCGAGTCCAGCCCCCGGCGAACGGCAGCCAGGAGAAGCGGCCGCTGCGGCGGCCCGCAAGGTGCATGGCGCGCGCCGCGAGATCGGCGCCCAAGCGGTAGAGCGCCGGACGGCTGGCGAAGAACGCCCAGAATCCGAGGCCATAGCGCAGAGGCGCCGGCGACAGGCGGCGCTCGAATTCGCGCTCCCGCCAGTGCCGCATCATGTTGGGCAGGGGAATCCGGACCGGGCACACCAATTCGCAGCGGCCGCAGAAGGTCGAGGCGTTGGGCAATTGGCCGCCCTCGGCGACGCCGATGAGGGAAGGCGTCAGCACCGCGCCCATCGGTCCGGGATAGACCCAGCCGTAGGCGTGCCCGCCGACCGCCTGATAGACCGGGCAATGGTTCATGCACGCGCCGCAGCGGATGCAGCGCAGCATGTCCTCGAATTCGCCGCCGAGCATGGCCGAGCGGCCGTTGTCGAGGATCACGACATGATAGGCGCGCGGACCATCGGGGTCGCCCGGCCGGCGCGGCCCGGTCGAAAGCGTCGTGTAGACCGAGGCGTCCTGGCCGGTCGCCGAGCGCGCGAGCACCCGCAGGAGCTGCGCCGCGTCCTCGAGCGTCGGCACGATCTTTTCGATCGAGGCGATGACGATGTGCGCCTGGGGCAGGATTTGGGTCAGGTCGCCGTTGCCTTCGTTGGTGACGATGATCGACGTTCCGGTTTCGGCGATGAGGAAGTTCGCGCCGGTAATGCCGACGTCGGCGGCGAGGAACTTCGCCCGCAACACCTGGCGCGCCTCGCTGAGCAGCTGCTCAGGCTCGGCGAGACTGCGATCGGGCGCAAGGTCCCGATGCGCCCTGCGGAATTCCTGCTCGACGTCTTTCGCCGTAAGGTGGATCGCCGGCGCAATGATGTGGGACGGCGTCTCGCCGCGCAACTGGATGATGTATTCGCCAAGGTCGGTTTCGGCCGCTTCGATCCCCGCGGCCTCGAGAGCGTGGTTGAGGCCGATCTCCTCGGAGATCATCGACTTGCCCTTGGTCACACTCTTTGCGCCCACCGACTTGCAGAGGCCGATGACGATCTCGCGCGCCTCCTCGGCGTCCTGCGCGTAGTGCACCTCGCCGCCGCTCTCGCGCACCTTGCGCTCGTAGGCCTCGAGATAGAGGTCGAGATGGGCGAGCGTGTGATCCTTGATCGCGCGGGCGCTGTCGCGCAGCGCGTCGAATTCGGGAAGCCGGGCGACAGCGGCCGCCCGCCGCCCGACGAAATTGCGTGAAAAGCCGAGCGCGCCTTGCAGGCGCGCGTCCATCAGCGCCTCGTGGACGTTCTCCTTGAAATGCGCCGAGGTCGCGACCTCGCTCATTTCCGCAACTCCTTCTGGCTTTCGCCGATCGCAGGTCCGTCGGCCATGCCGGCGAGAATCTCGGCCACATGGCGCGCCTTGACGGCCGAGCCCTCGCGGCTCAGCTTGCCGGCCATGTTTAAAAGGCAGCCGAGATCGCCGGCGAGCAGCGTGTCGGCTTTCGCGCCGCGAATGTCGTCCGTTTTGCGAGAGACGATCGCGTTCGAGAGCTCGCCGTATTTGGTCGCGAACAGGCCGCCGAAGCCGCAGCAGGTTTCCGCTTCGTCGAGCTCGACCAGCGTCAGGCCCTCGACGCCGGCGAGCAGCCGCCGCGGCTGCGCCTTGACGCCGAGCTCGCGCAAGCCGGCGCAGGAATCGTGGTAGGCGACCGTTCCGTCGTAGCGCGCCGCCACCTTCTGGACGCCAAGCACATCGACCAGGAAGCTGACCAGCTCATGCGACTTTTCAGCGAAGCGCTCGGCTCGCTCCGCGAGGTCCGGCTCGCCCGCGAACAGGTCGGGATAGTGCTTGATCAGCATGCCGCCGCACGAGCCGCTCGGGGCGACGACGTAGTCGCAGTCCTCGAACGCCTCGATCGCCTGCCTCGCCAGCATTTTGGCGGTCGCGCGGTCGCCTGAATTATACGCCGGCTGGCCGCAGCAGGTCTGGCTCGGAACGATCACCTTGCAGCCGGCGTCCTCGAGGAGCTTGACCGCCGCGAAGCCGACGCTCGGCCGAATGACGTCGACGAGGCAGGTGACGAAGAGCCCGACGCGGGGCTGGGAGGTCCGGGCCGGGCTCGCGGAGGCCGCCGTCGCGTTCATGTCGATTTGCATCCTTCGCCGCCCGGGCGGCGCTCTTGTCGCTCAGCCTTCGCCTCCGTAAGGTCGCACAATGGCCACGGATATCGCAACCCGCGTCTATAATCATGCGTTTCGCATCGATCCGGCGATCCGCACGCTGCTCGACACCGATTTCTACAAGCTTCTGATGCTCCAGATGATCTGGAAGATGCATCCAAAACGCCATGTGACCTTTCAGCTCATCAATCGGACGACTTCGGTCAGGCTCGCGGACATCGTCGACGAGCGCGAGCTCACCGACCAGCTCGATCATGCGCGCACGCTCAGGCTCGCCAAGAACGAACTGATCTGGCTCGCGGGCAATACGTTCTACGGCACGCAGCACATTTTCGAGCCTTCGTTCATGGAGTGGCTGGCGACTTTTCAGCTTCCCGACTACGAGCTCACCCGGCGCGACGGGCAGTACGAACTGCGCTTTTCCGGTCCGTGGACCGGGACGACCATGTGGGAGATCCCGGCGCTTGCGATCATCAATGAGCTGAGGGCCCGCGCGGCCATGCGCGGGATGAGCCGGTTCGATCTCGACGTACTCTACGCCCGGGCGAAGGCCAAGCTGTGGTCGAAAGTCGAGCGGCTGCGCATCCTCGAGCGCGAAGGCCCGGTCAGGGTGTCCGACTTCGGCACCCGCCGGCGCCACGGCTTTCTCTGGCAGCGCTGGTGCGTCGAGGCGATGCAGGAGGGGCTCGGCGCGAGCTTCATCGGCACTTCCAACGTCAAGCACGCGATGGACACCGGCCTCGAGGCGATCGGCACCAACGCCCACGAGCTGCCGATGGTCTATGCCACGCTCGCCGAAAACGACGAAGAGTTGCTCGATTCGCCTTACAAGGTGCTCAAGGACTGGGCGAAGATGTACGGCGGCAACCTCCTGGTCGTGCTGCCCGACTGCTTCGGCACCACCGCGTTTCTGCGCAACGCGCCCGACTGGGTGGCCGACTGGAAAGGCGCGCGGCCGGATTCGAAGCTGCCGATCGCGGGAGCGCGCGAGCTCGTCGAGTGGTGGAAGAGCCGCGGCCGCGACCCGAGGGAGAAGCTCGTCGTCCTTTCCGACGCGATGGATGTGGATTCGATTGAGGAATCGGTTCGCGCGCTCAGGGGCCAGGTCAACCTCTCGTTCGGCTGGGGCACCAACCTGACCAACGACTTCGTCGGCTGCGCGCCCGCCGGCGTCGATGGCCAGCTCAAGGCGATTTCGCTCGTCTGCAAGGTCGTGGAGGCGGATGGGCGCCTGGCGGTCAAGCTCTCCGACAACCCGAACAAGATGCTGGGACCGCCGGACGAGGTGGAGCGCTACCGGCGCATTTTCGGCCTTTCGGGGATGAAGGCGACTCCGGTGGTAGTTTAGGCGGCCGGTTCTCATATTCGCGGGTATGACAGGTCGCGGTTGACGGAGGCCGTCGCCCGCTCGATTTTATCAACGCACATGACTAGGGCCAAAACCGGCCTATATAGAGGGGATCATGTCCCACATCGCCTTTCCGCGCCTCGACGAGACGATTCTGGCGCGCCGCGGCGCAATCGTTGAGCGCCTGGCGGCGATCCTCCCGCCCGAATGCCTCATCGCTGACGAATCCGGCCGCCGCGCCTTCGAGACCGACGCGTTGACCGCGTACCGCCGCCTGCCGCTCGCGGTCGCGCTGCCGCGCTCGACCGAGGAGGTCGCGCGCGTCATGCGGCTCTGCCGCGACGAGCGGGTTAATATCGTGCCGCGCGGCGCCGGGACCTCGCTGTCGGGCGGCGCGATCCCGCAGGAAGACGCCGTCGTCATCGCGCTCACCAAGATGAGCCGCATTCTCGAGGTCAACCTCGCCGACCGCTACGCGCGGGTCGAGGCGGGCGTGACCAATCTGGCGATCTCGGAAGCGGTCGGGCCTGAAGGTTTCTTTTACGCCCCCGATCCGTCCTCCCAGCTCGCCTGCACGATCGGCGGCAACATCGCAATGAATTCAGGCGGCGCCCATTGCCTCAAATACGGCGTCACCACCAACAACCTCCTCGGCGCCCGGCTCGTCACCCTGGACGGCGAAGTCCTCGACATCGGCGGCGAGGCGATGGACGCGCCCGGCTATGACCTCCTCGGCCTTGTCTGCGGCTCCGAGGGCCAGCTCGGAATCGTGACCGAGGCGATCGTCCGTCTCATTCCGTTGCCGGAGGGGGCGCGGCCGGTCCTGTTCGGCTTCGATTCGGTCGAGGACGCGAGCCAGTGCGTCGCGGCGATCATCGGCGCCGGCATCGTTCCGGTGGCGATGGAGTACATGGACAAGCCGGCGATCCACATCTGCGAGAATTTCGCCCACGCCGGCTATCCGCTCGACGTCGAGGCGATGCTGATCATCGAGGTCGAGGGCTCGGACGCCGAGATGGGAGCGACGCTGGCCAGGATCGGCGCCATCGCCAAGGCGCATGACGTGCGCACCGCGCGCGAGTCGATGTCGGCGATGGAGAGCGCCCAGATCTGGAAGGGCCGCAAGTCGGCGTTCGGGGCGACCGGCCGGGTCGCCGACTACATCTGCATGGACGGCACGGTGCCGACCAGCAAATTGCCCGAGGCGCTTCAGCGCACCGGGGAGATTTGCGCCTCGTTCGGGCTTCGCGTCGCCAATGTTTTCCACGCCGGTGACGGCAATATGCATCCGCTGGTCCTCTACAACGTCAACAACGATGAGGAGCGGATCAAAGCCGAGGAAGCGGGGGCGGCGATTCTCGAAATGTGCGTCGATCTCGGCGGCTGTCTCACCGGCGAGCACGGAGTCGGCCTCGAGAAGCGCGAGCTCATGGGTCGCCAGTTCAACGATCTCGAGCTCGCGCAGCAGAAGCGGGTGCGCGCCGCGTTTGATCCGGAAGGAAGGCTCAACCCGGCCAAGGTGTTTCCGCTCGGCGAGCGGGCCGCATGAGCGAAGCGCTCAAGCCTGAGCGTGAGGCCGATGTGGTGGAAGCGGTGCTTGCGGCGCGCATCACCGGGACGAAGCTCGACATCGTCGGCGGCCGCGCGATGGCCGGACTCGGCCGGCCACGCCAGGACGAGCGCCGGCTGTCGATCGCGGCGATGTCGGGCATCGTCTTCTACGCCCCGGCCGAAATGACGCTATCCGCCAGGGCCGGCACGGCGATCGCGGCGATCGAAGCGGCGATCGCCGAGCACGGCCAGATGCTGCCGTTCGAACCGATGCGCCCGCGGGCGCTTTGGGGCGTGGCCGCCGAGCCGACGCTCGGCGGCATGGTCGCGACCAACCTTTCGGGGCCGCGCCGGCCGAGCGCAGGGGCAGTGCGCGACGGCGTCCTCGGCCTCAAGCTCGTCAACGGCCTTGGCGAGCCGATCCGATGCGGCGGGCGGGTGATGAAGAACGTCACTGGCCTCGACCTCACCAAGCTCAATTGCGGCGCCCACGGCACGCTCGGCGTGCTGACGGAAGCGACGATCAAGCTTGCGCCGAGGCCCGAGGCCGAGGCCACGCTCGTCGTGGCTGACCTTGGCGAGCTGCAAGCGGTCGAAGCCATGACCCGCGGCTTGAGCTCGCCGTTCGGCGTCACCGGCGCGGCCTGGCTTGCCCCAGGGATGGGTCCAGGCTTTTCCCGCACGTTGCTGCGCATCGAAGGCTTCGCGGAGTCCGTTGACGATCGCGCCGGCCGGCTCGCCGCGCTCATCGGCGACTTCGGCTATGTCGACAGGCTGACCGGCGAGGACTCGGCGGCGCTGTGGCGCTCGGTCCGCGACGCCGAGTTCGTTGCCGAGCCGCGCGAACGCGCCGTGTGGCGAGTGAGCCTCGCTCCCTCGCGGGCGGCGTCGTTCGCCGCCAGTCTTGGCGAGACGGCGCTCGCCCATTCTTTTGACTGGGGCGGCGGCCTCGTCTGGGTCGCGACCGCGGCCAGCGAAACCGCGGCGGCGGCGCTTCGCCGCGCCGTTGCGTCGGCCAAGGGCCACGCGACGCTGATGCGGGCGCCGGATTCGCTGCGCGCCGCGGTCGAGGTGTTCGAGCCGCCATCCGCCCTGGGCCTGACGCTCGGCCGCCGCCTCAAGCAGAGCTTCGATCCGGACGGCGTCTTGAACTTCGGCCGCATGTACGACGGCGTGTGAGGCGAGCCAGTGCAGACCCAGTTCGCCCCTGAAGCGCTCGCCGATCCGCACATCCGCGAACTCGAAGGCATCCTGCGTTCGTGCGTGCATTGCGGCCTCTGCACGGCGACCTGCCCGACCTATGTCACGCTTGGCGACGAGCGCGACAGCCCGCGTGGGCGCATTTACCTCATCAAAGACCTGCTGGAGACCGAGCGCAAGATCGAGGCCGACGACGTCTGGCCGATCGACCATTGCCTCTCTTGCCTCTCCTGCATGACGACCTGCCCCTCGGGCGTCGATTATCGCCGGCTGGTCGATCATGCGCGGGTCAAGATCGAGGAGACCTACCGCCGCCCGCTCGCCGACCGCCTCCTGCGCGCGGCGCTCGTCAGGCTCATCCCTTCGCGAGCGGCCTTCCGCACCGCGCTGAGGCTCGCCGCGCTCGGACGGCTTTTCAAGCCGGCCTTGGCGGTTCTGCCTCTTATCGGGCCGAAGCTCGACGCGATGCTGATGCTCGCCCCGGCGTCGCTTCCCCCGCCGGGGCCGGCCGAGAAGCCTGGCGTTTACCCGGCTGCGAGCGCCGCAGGCCCGCGCCGGCGCATGGCGCTGCTCGGCGGCTGTGCGGAGGCCGTTCTTGCTCCCAATATTCATGCCGCGACGATCCGGCTCCTGAACCGGGCCGGGATCGACGTCGTCATCCCGAACGGCGAGGGCTGCTGCGGCTCGCTCGCGCATCACATGGGCGCGGAGGAGCGCGCGCTCGCTCAGGCGCGCGCCGATATCGACGCCTGGACGCGCGAGATCGAGGACGAGGGGCTCGAGGCGATCGTCGTCACCGCGTCGGGCTGCGGCGCAACGATCAAGGACTACGGCCACATGCTGCGCGACGACCCGATTTACGCGAAGAAAGCCGCGCGCGTCGCCGCGCTCGCGCGCGACGTCTCGGAGGTCGCGGGCGCGCTCGACCTCGACTTCAAAGCCCCGCGCCGCCTTGCCGTCGCCTATCACCCCGCCTGTTCGCTTCAGCACGCGCAGAAGATCGCCGATCAGCCGAAGGCGCTGCTCAAGCGCGCCGGCTTCGACGTCCGTTCGATCCCCGAAGCGCACCTGTGCTGCGGCTCGGCCGGGACCTACAACATCCTGCAGCCCGAAATCGCCACGGCGCTGCGCGAGCGCAAGGTCGCCAACATCGCGCGCGTCAAGCCTGACGCGATCGCCGCTGGCAACATCGGATGCCTGACCCAGATCGGCTCGGCGAGCGCAACGCCGGTCGTGCACACCGTCGAGCTCCTCGACTGGGCGAGCGGCGGCCCGGCGCCCGCGGGGCTGGCTTGACGCTTCGCCGGCGTTGCGAGAAGCCATAGGGCGTTCGGACGAACGCCCGTCTTTCGACGGGCTATGGCGACGAAGCAATCCAGAGATCATAGGACAGCGCCGGCGGCCTGGATTGCTTCGCTTCGCTCGCAATCACGATGGCCGGAGTGACGCAGTGAGTTTCCAAGGCTTCGGACCGGAGGCGCTTCCCTTCTTCAAGGCGCTCGCCTTCCATCAGAGCCGGGAGTGGTTCGAGGCGAATCGCTCAACCTACGAGACCGCCGTCAAGGGGCCTCTGGGCGATCTTGTCGAGGATGTCGCCGAGCGGCTCAGACGGGCGAAAATCCCGTTCAGGGGCGACCGCAAGTCGTCGCCCTTCCGCATCCACCGCGACGTGCGCTTCTCCAATAACAAAGACCCTTACAAGACCAACGCCGGAGTCGCGCTCACTCGGTCGGGCGCGAAAGGCGATCCCGGCGTCCTCTACTTCCACCTGTCGCCGGAGGAATGCTTCTTCGCCGCCGGCTTCCATCTTCCCGAGCCCGATCGGCTCGGACGGTTGCGAGCCGCCGCGGCCCGCGCGCCCAAAGCCTACAAGACGATGACGAAGAAGCTTAAGAAGGCCGGCCTCGCCTTGTCGGATGAGGATTCGCTCAAGCGCGCCCCGCGCGGCTTCGAGGCCGTCGACGATCCGGAGGTCGCCGCCGCGATCCGGCTCAAGAGCCTGATCTGCCTCAGGCCCGTCACAACGCGCGCGATCGGCTCGCCGGCGCTGGCGGAGGACTTCTGCGCCTTCGCGCGCGATGCGCTGCCGCTCCTCGCATGGGGCTGGGACGCGCTCGCCGATTCGCGCTGAGCACCCCAGAGGCGATGAGGCTCGGCTTACGTCACGCCCGGTTTAGGCGCCCCGCTCTTCGAGTGCGGCGTGCCGAGGTAAGGGAACTCCCTCAGGGTGTCGGTGTGAGGCTTGAGGCCGGTTGGCGGGCACTCATTCTTTGTCAGGAACGCGAGCCGATAGTTGATCACATCGTCGGTGAACACTCGACCGTTGGGATAGGTTGCGGGTTTCGACGGATCGAAGCTCAAGACGTCCGGCAGCGTGCGTTCCCTGTCGATTTCGGCGATGGCTTCCTCGCGGGTGTAGTTGCCGGTGTGCCCCATCAGATGGATGAACTGCTCGAGCCATCGCTTGCGGTCGTTGACCGGTTCGCTGGCGTTATATTCCTCTTTGGTGTCGTCGGTGTTGAAGAAGCTGCTGACGCTCGGGTGGCCGGCGCGGTCGACGTGAATGAGCTCGCCGTCGCGTCTCAAGCTGCACCGCCCCCACACACGGATCTCCGGCCTGGGGTTGAGCTCGCTCGTGGGCAGCTCGACTGCGGTCGAGAACACGTTCGCTTGAGTATTGGAGTCCACCCCCGTCCACGGCGACTTGCCGCCGAGATGCGGCTCGGTGAAGTTCCGTTTGCCCCGGATGTCGAAAAAATTCTTGATCCCGTCGAAATCGAAAAAGAAGGCGTCGCTACGGGCGCCGGCGAAGAACGTGTAGGGGCCGGATCGCACGATGTTTGGCGAAGGGCCGAAGGAGCACTCCGCGTCGGAGACGATCTTGGTCCCGACGGCCTCGGGCGATCGCGAACTCGACGCCTTTCGCCATGTGCACGCTGAACGTCTGCCGGCCGTCCTCGGGCTTCGAGAACGTATAGGAGAACGCGATGTCGGTGAGGTAGTCGCCGTCGGTGTCGATGTTGACGCGGTAGATCGCCTCGGGATGGAGCGTGTCGGCGTTGGGGTTCGCGTCGAGGATGATCACGGTTCTGTTTCTGTCGGTCGGCGACTGGAATGCGAAAAGATCGCAGAGATCGAGCCGTTGATCGCCGAGCGGCGGCCCGAGACTGAGTCCAGTGAAATGGTTCGACATGGCGTATCCTCCTGCCCGAGACGCCGACCCCCGGCCCTCGCGCAGCCGCATTCTATACTGTCAATCTCGAATTGCCGATAACGGGCGCACGCCTCGACGTGTCGCCGCGGGGCGCAGACGTGTTCGCGGTCATCGACGAGCGCACGGTCGCCGATCTCGAAGTCCGAGGGTCCGCCGGTGCCGATCGTCGTTTTCAGGTGGCGTTCGCCGTGCGAGCGGGTAAGGGTTTCGCTCCCGCGCGCGCAAACCGCGCGGCGGCAAAGGACAAAGCCCATGCTCGATACGCCAAACCTCCCGAGCGACGGCGCGGATTACGCGACCGTCAGGCGCGCGATCGAGTTCATCTCCACCCGCTATCGCGACCAGCCGTCGATCGAGGCGGTCGCCGGCCACGTCGGCCTCTCGGCGTCCCACTTCCAGCATGTCTTCAAGCGCTGGGCGGGGCTGACGCCGAAGGCGTTCCTCCAGGCGATCACGATCGAGCGGGCGCGCGAGCTTCTGCGCGATTCGGCGAGTGTGCTCGACGCGGCCTACAGCGTCGGCCTCTCGGGTCCGAGCCGGCTGCATGACCTCTTCGTCGCTCACGAGGCGCTGACGCCCGGCGACTACCGGCGCAGCGATCTCGTACTTCGCTACGGCTTCCACCCCTCGCCGTTCGGTGAGGCGATCGTCGTCGCCGCCCCGCGCGGCATGGCGGGCCTCGGCTTCGTCGACGGCGGCGACCGGGCGGCGGCGCTCGCCGACATGACGCGCCGCTGGCCGCGCGCGCGCCTCATCGAGGATGAGCGCGCGACCGACCCTTATGCGCGCCGCGCTTTCGATCCGGTCCTATGGCGCCCCGACGCGCCGCTGCGCGTCGTGCTCATCGGCACGGACTTCGAGCTTCGGGTGTGGGAGACGCTGCTCAGCGTGCCGATGGGGCGGGCCACCACCTATTCCGACATCGCCCGCAAGATCGGCAGGCCCAAGGCGGCGCGCGCGGTCGGCGCGGCGGTCGGCCGCAACCCGATCTCGTTCGTCGTCCCCTGCCATCGCGTGCTCGGGCGCTCAGGCGCGCTCACCGGCTACCATTGGGGCCTCGCGCGCAAGCAGGCGATCATCGGCTGGGAGGCGGGGCGGACGGCGGCGGCTTGAACGCGCGCGCTCACTTCGCCGCGTCCGGCGGCGGCGCCGGGTAGGGGATGCGCAAGCCCGCTTCGCGCATCCGGCGCAGGACGTCGAAATTGATGTCGCTGCGGGTCCGCTCGCCGAACTCGATGTCGTCGACGAAGCAGATGAGATTGAACTTGAGCGCCCAGTCGGCGAATTCGGCGAACAGCACCGTCGGCGCGGGAATCCTGAGCACGAGGTCCTGCGCCTTGGCGGCGGCGATCAGGAGGTCGCGCACCTGTTCGAGATCGCTCTCGTAGGCGACATTCACCGAGACGATGATCCGTCCGACCCGGTCGTTGTGGACCCAGTTCTTGACCACGCCGCTGACCAGATTGGAGTTCGGCACGATCAGGGTGCCGCGATCGAAGGTCTCGATCTCGGTCGCCCGCGCATTGATGGCGCGCACGAATCCCTGCTCGGTTCCCGCCACCACCCAGTCGCCGACCCGGATGCCGCGCTCCCACAGGAGGATGAGGCCGGAGACGAAATTGTTGGCGATGGTCTGCAGGCCGAAGCCGATGCCGACCGACAAGCCGCCGGCGATGAGCGCGAGCTTCTGGACGTCGAGGCCGATTTGCCCGCCCGCCAGCAGGACGGCGACGATCGCGCCGGCATAGCCGAAGATCGTCCTGACCGAATTCCTGACCCCGGCGTCGAGGCGGGTCTGGGGCAGGAGCCGGGAGCTCAGCCAGTCCTGGATCATCCGCGTGATGAACAGCACGACGCCGAAGACCACGACCGCGCCGATCATCGACGACAGCGAGAGCGTGACCCCCCCGACCGAGAAGCCGAAATAGGCCGCCCTGAGCGCGCTGAACATGTCCTGCGACTGCACGCCCCACGGCGCGAGCACCGCCGCGATCGCGATGACCGCCACCACGATCCGCGCGACGCCTTGCAGGATGACGACGATCTGGGCGAGCGCGTTGCGGCGCAGGCCGGTCATCGCCAGCAGTCCCGCCCCAACCGGCGCCTCCGGCCTGAGCAACGCCTCAGTCCCCTCCCGAACGATGCAGTCGATGAGGTAGAGCAGGGCGCCGAGGGCGGTGAGGTAGATCGCCTGATTGACCAGGAAAGTGGCGAAAGCGATGTAGCCGGTGAGCCCGGCGGCGAAAATGACCAACGCAAACGCCCAGCCAAGCGTCCTCAGCGGGGTCCAGGGGTCGGCTTGCGGCCCGCCGGCGGAGCCAGCCTGCGGCGCGCCGAGCTGGCGCAGCGCGTAAGCGATCACGAGCGAAATGAGGATCGCGCCCACGCCCCGTCCGGCGACCGCGATGTTGAGCGAGGCGACGGCGTCGGCGGCGGGCTCGATCAGCCGCTCGGCGGCCCAGATCGCCGCGATCGCGAGCGCTGCGCGATAGACGATCGACGCCGTGCGGTCGGTCATCGGCACGAGACGCCAGGCCGAGAGACCGGGAGCGAGCAGGCCGCGCCCAAGCGCGTTGACGACGATCACGGTTCGTGCGGCGTCGAGCGCCGCGTCGATGAGCCCCTGGACGCTCGGGTCGGACAGGTCGAAGGCGTCGAGCGTGCTCGCGAGCAGGCCGAGGGCGAGGATCGGCAGCATCGCCAGGACGAAGAAGATCCACCCCGCGGCGAGCGCGCGGCGGAGCCGGCCCGGGGCGCTCGCGCCTGGATCGCGATGGATGACCCGGCGGGTGAGCCATGCGAGCAGCGCGACGGCGAGCGCGAGCGCAAGCGCGACAGCGGCGATCCCGATCTGCAGCGCCGGAGTCAGCCGCTCGCCGACCGCGCCGAGCCAGTTGCCGACCAGGCTCCGCATCACGCCGGCGTCGATCGGGACTTCCCGCCAGACCGAGGCCCAGAGCTGCGGATTGAGGATGCTCGACGAGCGCGCGAATGTCTGGCGCGCAAACAGCTGGCGCCGCGCCGCGCTGATCCGGGTCGAGAGGTCGTCGGCCTGCAGCAGCATGGCGCGGGCGGCGCGCAGGTTGGCGTCGAGCGTGTCGCGCCGCTTTTTCTCGCTCTCGAGCTCCTTGGCCGCGACGTCGGTTGCGGGCGCGGCCTCGCCCGATTTCGGCGTCAGCTCCGCCAGACGTTTGGCGGAGGCGGCGAGCCGCGGCGTGAGGTCCGCGACCGCCCCCTGAAGAGCGAGGCCCAGCGCGTCGTTCTGGGCCTTGAGGGTCTGCAGATCGGCGTCGGTGAGGTTCTTGCCCCTGAGCGCCGCTTCGGTCGCGGTGAGGGCCGCGCGCGTCTGGTCGAGATCGAGCGGATGGGCGTCCTGCGCCCAGGCGCGCCCGAGGCCCATGAGGACGAAGGCGAGAACGGCCCCGAGAACGGCCCAATGCAACAGGCGCAAGGCGGACGCAGGCTTCATCGCAGGCAAAATGGCCCCGGGGCTGATTCGGCGGCGCGCTCCCTCATCCATCCGACCATGGCCGGGCCGCCGCGGCAACCGGGGCCGCCCACGCCAAGACTGCGTTCACTCTGCCTCGGGAAAAGGGCTGCGCGCTCGAAGCGGCTTTGTTAAAGGGGGGCTCGAGATTTTTGAGGGCCGTCTGGTGACCCCGACCGTTGAAGCGCCGACCTTTGCCGACCCCGTGAGTCAGGCGCCGCGCAGCGCCGGCGAGCGCGCGCTCGATCATTTCCTCGCCGCGGGGTTCGAGCGGACCGAGCCGCCGGTCCTGCATCCGGCGGCGATCTTCCTCGACATGTCGGGCGAGGAGGTCCGTCGGCGCCTCTTCCTCACCGCCGGCGCCGCGGGCGAGGAGCTTTGCCTGAGGCCGGAATATACGATTCCCGTCTGCCGCGCCTATCTCGCTTCGGACAGGACCGGCGGCGTCGCCGAATATTCCTATCTAGGCCCGGTGTTCCGGGCGCGGGCGGGGCAGGGCGGCGAAGAGACCCAGACCGGGCTCGAGAGCTTCGGCCGCAGCGACGCTGAGGCGGCCGACGCGGAAGTGTTCGCGCTCAGTCTCGAGGCGGCGACGGCGGCGGGGGGCGGCCCGCTCGCCGCCCGGCTCGGCGACGCCGGCCTGTTCGAGGGCGTCCTCGCTTCGCTCGATGTCCCGGACGTCTGGCGCCGCCGCCTTCGCCGCGGCGTCGCCCGCGGGCGCGGCCTTGACGCCATCTTCAATCGCCCGAGCCAGGGCGCGCTCGCGCAAGCAGGCGTGCTGGCGGCGCTGGAAAGCGCCGATCACGCCGGCGCGAAGGCTTTGGTCGAGGACCTGCTGGCGATCGCCGGCATCGAGACGGTCGGGGGGCGCAGCGCCGGCGAGATCGCCGACCGGTTCCTCGAGCAGGCGTCGCTCCGGTCGGGCGAGCCAATGGAAGCCGAGAAGCGGGCGGTGCTGGAAGCCTTCCTGGCCATTTCGGGGGATCCCGACCAGGCCGCGATCGAGCTTCGCCGTCTTGCCGATTCCGCGAGGCTCGACCTCGATGCGGCGATGGATTCGTTCGAGTTGCGCAACGGCTTCATCGCCGCCCGCGGGGCAAGACTCGAGGCTATCCGCTTCAGCGCCGCCTTCGTGCGCGACTTCGACTATTACACAGGCTTCGTATTCGAGGCCCACGATTCGGCCATCCCGGGCGCGAGGACCGCCCTCGCCGGCGGACGCTACGACGGGCTCGCCAGACGTCTCGGCGCTCCTTTAGACATTCCCGCCGTCGGCGCCGCCATCACTCTCGGCCGGCTCGCGAACGGGGAAGAGCGCTGATGCGCGCCTATTCCGGCAACGGCGCCGAGGCCCCGTTCGTGCTCGCCATCCCCTCCAAGGGGCGGTTGCAGGAGGCTGCGGCGGCGTTCTTCGCCCGCGCCGGCCTCGAACTCATCCAGGGGCGGGGCGTCCGCGACTATCGCGGCGCGATCGCCGGATTGCCTGGGGTCGAGGTCGCTTATGTGTCGTCGCCCGAGATCGTCGGCCAGCTCGCCGCCGGCCAGGCCCATTTCGGCGTCGCCGGCGAGGACCTGGTGCGCGAGAAGGTCCCCGACGTCGAGACCCGGCTCGCGCTCTTGAGCCCGCTCGGCTTCGGCCACGCCAATGTGGTGGTCGCCGCGCCAAGGGCCTGGATCGACGTGCGCTCGATGGCCGATCTCGACGACGTCGCCTCGGCCTACCGCGCCAAGCGAGGCGAGCGGATGCGGGTCGCGACCAAATACGTCAACCTGACCCGCCGCTTCTTCGCCGAGCACGGCGTCGCCGACTACCGGATCGTCGAGAGCCTCGGCGCGACCGAGGGCGCGCCCGCCTCGGGCTCGGCCGAGCTCATCGTCGACATCGCCACCACCGGGGCGACGCTCGCCGCCAATGCGCTGAAACCCCTCGACGACGGAGTGATCCTCCGCTCGCAGGCGACGCTCGTGGCGTCGCTGACCGCGCCCTGGGGCGCCAGCGCCAGGCAAGCCGCCCGCGACATCCTCGCCCGGATCGCGGCGAGCGAGGAGGCCTTGAGGTCGCGCGAGGTCCGGGCGCGGCTGCCGAGCCCGGCCCATCTCGCGGTCGAGGCGGCTTATGAGCGGTTCGGCGCGGTTCCAGCGACCGGCGAGGACGTCGATCCGCACGGCTACGTCGCCCTTCACTGCGCCCGCGGCAAGGTCGCCGAGCTCGCCGGCTGGCTTTTGGAGAAAGGCGCCGAGCGGGTCAGCGTCGCCGCCCTCGAACAGGCGTTCAGCGCCCGCAACGCCCTCTACGAGGCGCTGGAGAAGCGGATCGGCCCGGGGGAGGGGTGAGCGCCTTCGCACCTTCTCCGTCGGGAGAAGGTGGCGCGAAGCGCCGGATGAGGGGACCGGCGCCGCCGGCGCCCTTGACGGCCGCGCCCTGGCCCGATGAACAATCGATCCTCGATCAATTCGGAGCGCTCATTGCAAAAACCGACATTTGCGGGCGTCGTCTCGGCCTTCGGCGCCGAAGCCAAGGCCAAGCTCGATAATCCCGCCATTTCCGGCGCCCCGGAAGATCAGCTTCGGGCGCCGCTGGAACGGCTATTCCACGGCCTCGCCGCGCTCGACAGTTTCGCGCCGGCCGGCTTGTCGCTCGTCGGCGAAACGACGCTCTCGCAAATGCAGACGCGACCGGACTATGCGGTCATCGTCAACAACGCGCTTGTCGGCTTCATCGAGGTCAAGGCGCCGGGCAAGGGCTGCGACCCGCGCAAATTCGCCGACCCGCACGACAAGGCGCAATGGGGCAAGCTCAAGTCCCTGCCCAACCTCGTCTATACCGACGGCAATGGCTTCAGCCTTTGGCACAACGGCGAACTCGCCGCCAAAATCGTCCTGCTCGAAGGCGACATCGAAAGCGCTGGCGCGAAGCTGAAGGCGCCGGAGGCTTTGCGCGCGCTCGTGGCGGATTTTCTGACCTGGGCGCCGCAACCGCCGACCAGCGCCAGGGCCCTCGCGCAAACGAGCGCCCGCCTTTGCCGCCTGTTGCGCGACGAAGTTCTGGAGGAGATGGCGGCGGGTCACGGCAGCCTGCAGGGTTTGAAGCAAGACTGGCGGAAGCTCCTGTTTCCCGACGCCACCGACGAGCAATTCGCCGACGGTTATGCGCAGGCCGTGACCTTTGGCCTCCTGATGGCGAAGGCCTTCGACATTTCGCTCAAGGACGGAGTCGACCTGGCGGCGATCCAGCTGCGAAAAACGAACACGCTGATCGGCACGGCGCTCAACCTTCTGACCCAGGACTAGGCCAATCAGCAATCGCTGAAGACCTCGCTTGGCACGCTGACCCGCGTCCTCAACGAAGTGAACTGGGCGACGCTCAGCAAGGACAAGCCGGAAGCCTGGCTCTATTTCTATGAGCATTTCCTCGAAGTGTACGACAACCGCCTGCGCAAACTCACCGGCTCTTATTACACGCCCCCGGAGGTCGTCGAGGCGATGGTCAACCTTGTCGATCAGGCCTTGCGCGGGCCTCTGTTCGAGCGGGTGGCGGGGCTCGCCTCCTCGGACGTCACGCTCGCCGATCCGGCAGTGGGAACGGGCACGTTCCTGCTTGGCGCCTTGCGAAAAATCGCCGCCAATGTCGAAAAGGATCAGGGGGCGGGCACGGTTCCAGCGGCGATCGCCGCCGCCGCGAAGCGGTTGTTCGGCTTCGAGTTGCAGTTCGGCCCGTTCGCCGTCGCGCAATTGCGATTGTTGGCCGAAATGCGGTCCCTGGCCAAGATGGCCGCGAAACAGGCCCCGCCCGAACTCAACCTCTACATCACCGACACGCTCGGCAATCCCTTCGTCGAGGAGGAGCAATTGCCGCAGATCGTCGAGGCCATCGCCAAATCGCGACGCGAGGCGAACAGGGTCAAGCGCGATCAGCCGATCACCGTCGTCATCGGCAATCCGCCGTACAAGAATCAAGCTGGCGACAAGGGAGACTGGATCGAGCACGGCGGCAACGGCCGCGCTGCTCCCATGGATCGCTGGAGGCCGCCTCCGGAATGGGGCGTCAGCCAGCACGCCCACCATCTCAAGAATCTTTACGTCTATTTCTGGCGCTGGGCGACGCTAAAAGTCTTCGGCTCCGGGCGCTTCGCTGCCACCGGCCAGCCCGACGCTGACGAAGAAGGCATTGTCTGTTTCATCACTGTCGCCGGCTTTCTCAATGGGCCGGGTTTCGAGAGGATGCGCGACGACCTGCGCCGGACGTGCTCGGACATATGGGTAATCGATTGTTCGCCGGAAGGCCACCAGCCGGACGTGCCGACACGCCTCTTTCAAGGGGTGCAGCAGCCCGTCTGCATCGCGCTTGCGGCGCGCAGGCGTGGCAAGGATGACAAGACGCCGGCGCGCGTCCAGTTCCGCGCGCTGCCGAAGGGCAGGCGGGAAGAGAAGTTCAAGACGCTCGCGGCGTTGTCTCTCGACGCGAAGGACTGGGTCGACTGTCCGGCGGACTGGCGTGCGCCGTTCCTGCCGGAACTCGCTGGGAAATGGGCAGATTTCGCACCACTGCGCGAGCTGTTCGGCTACAACGGTTTGGGCGTTATGCCGGGCCGAACGTGGATTATCGCTCCTGATAGGGAGACATTGAAACGTCGCTGGGAGCAGATGGTCAAAGAGAAGGATGAAGCGAAAAGGGAAGAGCTGTTTCATCCACACGAAAGCGGCGACAAGACCTCAACGAAGGCTTCAAAGACGGGGCTGGCCGGGCATGAGTTTCGCTCCCACTCGTGTCGAGTGACAAGGCGAACGCAATCTCTCCGGTACCCTATGAGTTTCGAAGCCTCGATCGGCAGTGGATCATTCCAGACAATCGGCTGATCAATCGCCCCAATCCTACCCTGTGGAAAGGATGTTCAGACAAACAGATTTTTGCGACCGCCCTGGACAGAACCTCTCCAAGAAACGGTCCAGCCATTTCCTTTACTAACCTGATTCCCGATCACGATCATTACAACGGTCGCGGCGGCCGCGTTTATCCGCTCTGGGCCGATGCGCAGGCTACGCAATCGAACGTGCGGGCGGACGTGTTGCACACACACTGGCCAAAGCCTATGGCGCGCCGGGCGCGGCCGAGGACCTGTTCGCATACGTCGCTGCCGCGATGGCCAATCCCGCCTTTACCGCGCGGTTCAAGGCCGATCTCGTTTGGCCGGGCTTGCGCGTGCCGCTGACCGCGGACAAGGCGCTGTTCGATGAGGGCGTCGCCCTCGGGCGCGAAGTGGTCTGGCTGCATTGCTACGGCGAGCGCTTCGTCGATGCGGCCGCCGGGCGTCCGAAAGGCCCGCCCCGCCTGCCGGAAAACGAGAGGCCGACCATTCCAGCAGACGTCGCCATTCCCGGCGCCCCGGAGCCTCTGCCCGAAACCACGGATTACGACACGGCCAAGCGGCGTCTCGTCATCGGCAAGGGCTTCGTCGAGAACGTCACGCCGGCCATGCGGACTTATGAGATTTCCGGCAAGAACGTGCTCGATCAGTGGTTCAGCTACCGCAGGCGCGACCGGACCAAGCCCATGATCGGCGACAAAAGGCCGCCCTCGCCGTTGGAAAAGATCCAGCCCGACGGCTGGCTCGCCGAATATACCGAGGACCTCCTGAACCTCCTCAACGTCCTCGGCCGCCTCGTCGCGCTCGAGCCGCGGCAGGCCGACCTGCTCGACCGGATCGTCACGGGGCCGCTCGTCGCTGTCGCCGCCGAGGGTGAGGAGTCGGGGACAACGGCCGACGAGCCGTCGCAATAGGACGCGCGATCTGGCAAACTGCGCCAGCCGACTCGCTTCCGAGTAAGACGAACCGCCGCATGACCCGCCAGCTCGAACTGTTCGGCGAAAGCCAGCCTGAGCTTCCGGGCATCGCGGAGGCCGGCGCGGTCCATCGCGCCAATCCCGATGAGGTTCGCGCCGAACTCCTGCGCGTGCTCGCTCAAGTGCGCGCCGCGCAGAGCTTTCCCTGGGACACGCGCCGGACGCTCTATTGGCGCACGGTATTTCCGCAGATGACCAACTGGCTCCCGGCGGAGGAAGCCGCCCAGTTGCGCTTCGACTTCGAGACGGAAATCCGGCGGCTGGATACGGCCTAGAGCCCGTTGCAACCGTGTGGAATCGAAGGCGGTGGCCGTGATCGAGGCGTGGTCCTCGAACCTCCCGGCCACGAGGGTTCAGGAGAACGCGAGATCCCATTTCGTCGTCGAAATTTGCCATACTTGCCGAAAAAAGCTCCCTGTTAAGTACGAAAAAGATCCCCTGTTATGGGCAAAAAACCTCTCTGTTAATTCTGCTCACGTGACGCGGTAAATCCGGGGTTTTTGAGAAGGCAAGGCCGGCCAGCGGCTCTGGCGCCTGGCCTCTTTTGCCATTCGGAGGCGGCTGATGGGGGCGTCAATCCTCGTATTTTTCAAAGGCTTGCATCGTCTTTTCGAGAGACTCCTCTGTTTTCCTTTTCCAGAAACCAGACTCGTGCTAAAGTGCGCCCTTGGAGAATTTCGAACATGCGCGGGACCGACGGCGACAATAAAATCTCGCCTTTCTGGTTTGCAAATTTTTTCGCCTGCCTTTGCAAATTCATCGGCCTTGGCATGTCATTAAGGCGCCGCTAGACGGAGAGAAGGCCCGACCCCGCCGGGCCGCGCAGAGGCCCGGGTCAAGCCAATCGCAACGTGCTCCAGGCAACGGCGCGCGCGGCCGCGATCGGCGGAAGCGACGTCGTCAACCGATGAGGGCGTCGAGCCAGCGGGTCAGAGATTCGCCCGGTTGGGCGGGCACGGCGTACTCGGGCTTGGCGACGGTCTGCCGCGCGCGCTGGCGCGCTTCCCCCGGCGTGACGCCGTAAACCTCGTGAAACAACCGGCTGAAGGCGCTCACATTCTTGAACCCGATCTGATAGGCGATAAATCCGATCCGACGATCGGAGAACTCGGCCGCGGTAATCTCCTGATAGGCGCGGCTCAGCCGCACCTTGCGGATGTATTTCGCGATGCCGCCGGCAGGTTCGAACAGCCGGTAGAGCGAGGCCCGAGACAGGTTAAACTCGGCCGCGATCGAATTGGCGCTCAAGTCCGGCGACGCCAGTTTGCGATCGATGTAGCGGCGAATGGTCACGAACGAAGCCAGCGGCGGGGGGACAGCGGCGTCGCCGGCTCGCGCGAGCGCGGGGGCGATCGATTTGGTCGCCAGGGCGACCAGACCCTCCGCGACCGCGTCAAATTCGGCCAGCCGCATCTTTGGCGCCGACCCGGCGAAGGCCCGCATTGTTGCGCCGATGACCGCCCCTGCCGGCGACTTCGGGCTTGAGAACCAAACCGTGCAGCGCGGTTTCGTCAGAGACGAGCGGCAGAATGCGGTCGCGCACCGTCCATAGCGTCACCCAGTCCACCAATCCATCCCGCGCCGATTGACGCATCGTCAGGGACTGCGACAGGTCGAAGAACATGACATCGCCGGGATCGGCGCGCATCGCCCCGTCGCC
Organism: uncultured Alphaproteobacteria bacterium; assembly: GCA_963765375.1. Classification (GTDB taxonomy): domain Bacteria; phylum Pseudomonadota; class Alphaproteobacteria; order Rhizobiales; family Beijerinckiaceae; genus Roseiarcus. Next base: position 532,056 of record CAVXVZ010000005.1, read on the forward strand.
GGCGAGCCCGGCGGCCGAGCCATTGATCTGCAGGCAGATCGCAATCCGCCCTTGGGCCGCGCTCGCCGCCCGCCGAACGAGCGAAAGAGGCGAATTGCGACTTGCGCTCACCACGTAACGCGCCGAGGCGTGGACATCGATCTCGCCCCGGAAAGCCAACATCTCCGAGGGAGTTGCACGGACTTCGAACACCTCGCCCAGCGCGCCGCGCCACTGGACCAACAACTCCATTGGCGCGCAATCTTCGGGCTTGAGACGCAGTCGACGGAGACAGGGCGGCGGAGAACTCCCCATCCATTCATCCTGCGACCTTTTCAGTCAGGCCGCAAGCGCAGCAGGAACGCCGCCGAAACGATCCCGCTTGCTTCGGCCGCGGTCGCGCGTCGAATTGCGGCTCCTCGATCGACGTCCGATCGAGTTGACGGCGGAGCCCATTCGCGATAGCTGGTCGATTGCTTACTAAGGGTAAGGGCGTTCAAAACCCAATTGAGAGCGAACCCGCGAAGATCACTGGCGGCGCTGCATCGGGTGACAAAAGTTTCGCTCTTGGTTGCACGATATATTGTTATCGAGCGGCGCAAAACAACATTACCGCCAGCACCGGGAGGCCACGCCCAAGCGGGAGCGCAATGGCCGCTCAGGTTTTCTACCTCTGTCGGGTGTAGGGAATATTTGAACAGGCTGCAGCAAGGTGAAATCGGTCGGAGCGCACGCGCCCGACCCGTAAAAGCCGGGGATGGTATGAGAACCGTTCTGCTCGGAATGAGTATGGGCCTCGATCAAGCGCTCGCCCGTCTAAACACGGGTCTCTTAAGCTCGGCGTGGGGCATGGACATCGGCTCGGGATCCCGCATTTCGTTGACGGCCACGCTCGACAAGACCAATCCCCGCGGCGTCCATATCGGAGCCAATACCGACGTATCGGCCCGCGCCGACATCCGGGCCCATGATTCGGTCCATCTTCAGCACGTCGACACCCGGATCGGCGAGTGCTGCCATATCGGCATCGCTGCGGTCATCTATCCCGGGGTCAATGTGGGCGACGGCTGCATCGTCGCCCCCGGCGCGGTTGTCATGCGCGATGTCCCTGCCGGTTGCGTCGTCGTCGGCAACCCGGCCAGGGTGGTCGAGAAAGACCTCCGGACCGGTAAATATGGGGTGAGGCTCGATGCGGCCGCCCGGGAAGGCCCCGATGGGCAGCCGCCGGCGCCGCGTGACGACGAAGCGCGCGACAAGGTCAGCGCTCTTTCATAGGCCCGCCGCGCGTCACCGCAACTCGCCGATCGCGAAGCGCGAAGCAAACGCTCATTTGATCGTTGAATTCTTTGCCTGCCGCTGCCTCCACGTCGGCTTACCATCCGCGGTCGCCAGCGGCGCGGCTTCGTAGACGCCCCGCGCGACGGCGCGGGCGACGCACTCGGCGGCGAGCATGCCGATCTCGGTTAGGTCGCGAAGGTCGGGGACGCCGCTTGCCCGCCCCGTCGCCGCGGCGAAGACAACGTCGTTGTCCATAGGCGCGTGGGCGGGGCGCAGCGCGAGCGCATAGCCGTCCTGGGCCATGATCGCGACCCGCTTGACCTGGGTCGTGGTCAACGCCGCGTCGGTGACGACGACCGCAAGGTCGGTGCTCGACGGCGTGTCGGACTTGAGGCGGAGCGTCAAGTGGTCGTCGATTTCCTGCGGGCCGAAGCCGAGGCCGCCGAATTCAGCCTGACGCTCGTAGGGCGCAGCCCAGAAATGCAAGCTTTCGCCGCGCGTCGCCCGCCCGACCGAATTGACGACCACGAGCGCGCCGACGCGAAAGCCGCTCGATGTGATGGCGCTAGCCGAGCCGAGGCCCCCTTTGAGGTTGTAGGTCGTTGCGCCATAGCCAGCGCCGGCGGTTCCGAGCGCGAAGAGGACGGCGGCGCTCGAGGCCGCCTTGAGGCCCATATCCCAATAGGGCGGCTTGCGGCCCCAGTCCTTGTCGCCGCCGTTGAGAAGATCGAACAGGCTCGCGCCCGGAACGATCGGAATGCGCGCCCCGCGGTGCTCGTAGCCGCGGCCGATCGCGGCGAGATAAGCCATCGTTCCACCCGCCGCGTCGAGTCCGAAGGCCGAGCCGCCGGAGAGAACGAAGCCGTCGACGCGCTCGATCGTCATTTCGGGCTCCAATAGCGCCGTGTCGCGCAGCGCGGGCGCGCCGCCGTTGATCGCGATCGAGGCGACCGCGGGTTCGTCGAACAGGACCACGGTGACGCCCGAGGCGAGCCTTGCGTCGTCGACCGAGCCGACCCGCACGCCGTCGACGTCGGTGATGAGATTGGCGGTCATCAAATGTCCTTCATCAGCCGGATCGCGTCATAGACCGCGGCGTGGATGTTGCGGCTCGCCACCGCATCGCCGATCCGGAACAACCGGTAGCGACCGCCGGGATTGCTGCGCACGGTCTGCGGGCAGCCGGCGATGAGCGCGTCATAGTCGACTTCGCCCCGGTTGACCGAGCCCGCCTTGAGTTCGAAATAGAGATCGTCCACGGGAACCGCGCCGTGCTCGACGACGATCATGTCCGCGTCCTTCTCGACCCGCCGCCGGCCGTATTCGTCGTAGAAGACGCCGACGACGCGATTGCCGCGGCGGGCGATCAATTCCAGCCTCAAGTTCAGCGAGACCTTGGCGTCTGCGCGGCTGAAGGCGCGGAAGTAGGGCGGAAAGCTCGTGCCGCCGACATCGGGCGCGAGCGTGCGCTCCGGTGTGACGATCTCGAGCTTCGCCCCGGATTCGGCGACGAATTCGGCGGCGGTGAGACCCGGGTGAGCGCCGTTGTCGTCGTAGACGATCACTTCCCCGCTCGGCCGCGCGGCGCCCGAAAGGAGATCCCAGCTCGTCACCGCGAATTCGCCGCCGGAATCGAGGAACTCGACGTTCGGCGCGCCCCCGGTGGCGATGACGACGACGTCCGGATCGAGGCCGAGCACGTCCTCTGCGCCGGCAAAAGCATTGTAGCGAAAGGCGACCCCGAGCCGTTCGCATTCGCGCACCCTCCAGTCGACGATGCCGATGATTTCACGCCTGCGCTTGAGCGCGGCAGCGAGCACGATCTGGCCGCCGGGCTTGGCCGCGGCCTCGAGGACGACGACGTCGTGCCCGCGCTCGCCCGCGACGCGCGCCGCCTCGAGCCCGCCGGGGCCCGCGCCGACGACGACGACTTTCCTCGTCGGCCCGTTCGAGCGCGGCACGAGATGGGGTATCGCCGCCTCGCGGCCGGTTGCCGGATTGTGGATGCAGACGGCCTGGCCGGCATAAATGGAATCGATGCAATAGCCCATGCCGACGCAAGGACGGATCTCAGCTTCGCGTCCCTCGGCGATCTTCAGTGCGATGTGCGGGTCGGCCATGTGCGCGCGCGTCATGCCGACCATGTCGAGCTTGCCGCTCGCTATCGCATGGCGCGCGGTCGCGACGTCCTGGATCCGGGCGGCATGGAAGGTCGGCAGCCGCGTCTCGGAGCGCACTTCGCCGGCGAAATCGAGATGCGGGGCCGAGCGCTCGCCCATGCCGGGGATGACGCGGCTCAGCGCCTCGTCGCTGTCGATATGGCCGCGGATGACGTTGAGGAAGTCGATCAGGCCGGAGCGGGTCAGGCGGCGGGCGATCGCCATCCCATCGTCGCGGCTCAGGCCGCGCTCCCAGTCCTCGTCGCAGACGAGCCGGGCGCCGATGAGGAATTCGGGACCCACGCGCTTCCTGACCGCTTCGAACACCGCCATGCCGAAACGCAGGCGGTTGTCGATCGATCCGCCATATTCGTCGGCGCGCCTGTTGGTGGCCGGCGACCAGAACTGGTCGATGAGATGGCCGTAGCACTCGAATTCGAGGCCATCGAGCCCGGCGGCCTTCACCCGCTCGGCCGCGTCGGTGTAAGCGGCGACCACGCGGGCGATGTCCCAGTCCTCCATCGCCTTGGGGAAGGCGCGATGGGCGGCTTCGCGCACAGGCGAAGGCGCGATGACCGGCAGCCAATCGTCCTTGCTCCAGCTGGTGCGGCGGCCGAGATGGGTGATCTGGATCATCACCGCGGCGCCCTTGTCGTGAACGTCGTCGGCAAGCTCCCTGAGCCACCGCACGCATTCGTCCTTGTAGAGGAGGATGTTGCCGAACGCCTGCGGACTGTCGGGCGCGACCACCGACGAGCCGCCGATCATGGTCAGCGCGATGCCGCCCCTGGCTTTTTCCGCGTGATAAAGCCGGTAGCGGGTCTTCGGCATGCCGTCGTCGGTGTAGGCGGGCTCATGGGCGGTCGACATCAGCCGGTTGCGGAGGTTGAGCCCGCGCAGCTGGAAGGGTTGCAACAGCGGATCGACGGACATGCGGAGACCTCGAAGCTTCGGCCGACTATCGGAAGCGCAAGGCGCGGGGTCAATCCAGGCCGCTTTCGACGCGCGGCCCGACGGCGCTCCGCGGATCGCGGCGAAGGAGTATAGTTCCTGGCGAGGCTGATTCGCTGGGCTTCGAAACGCGCGAACGAAGGACATCGGCGGCGGTGCGGGACGAACTGAACGAACCGCTGGGGCTCGCTTCCGGCGCGGCGTCCGCGGGCGGATGGCGCGCTGCTGGGCGGGCTGCTACCGGCGCCGCGGCGCTCGCGACGGCGATCGGTTTCGTCACGCTGGCGAGGCGCAACTCCCCGCTCGGCGGTGAGCCGTTTGCGGTGGCGAAGGTCGAAGTCGCGCCGCCGGTTGCGTCTGTGGCGCCAGACTCAGGAGCGCCCGCGCACGAGGCCGCGGCGCCGCCGATCGCCTCGGCCGATCAGGTAGAGGCGGCGAGCGGAGTGAGAGTCACCCGCGCCGGCGGCGGCAGTCCACCGAATGCGCGCATCATCGATGTCGAGCGGGCGCTCGCCGTCAGGCTTGACGCTGCGCCCGACCCGCGCCTGATCGAGACGTCGCGCGCCGGCCCGCTGCCGCGCGTCGGCGCCGACGGCGCGCGGCCGTTCGAGGTCTACGCCAGGCCAGTACTGTTCGCCCCGAAACTGAAGGCCGGCGCGCCGCGGATCGCGCTTATGGTCGGGGGCCTTGGCCTCAACGCCGAGGGCGCCGAAGCTGCGATCGCCAAACTGCCGGCGGCGGTGACGCTTGGGTTTGCGCCCTATGGCGCCGCGATCGAGGAGCGCGCGGCGGAAGCGCGAGAGGCAGGGCACGAGACCGCACTGCAGGCGCCGATGGAGGACTTTTCGGATGGGACCGGAGATCCGGGGTCGCACATGCTGAAAACCTCGGTCTCCGACGCCGACAACCTCGAGTCGCTGCGCTGGCTCATGAGCCGGTTCACCGGCTATATTGCGGTGGTCAATCACCTCGGCGGCAAATTCACCGCCGACGCCAAGGAGATCTCGCCGGTTCTGATGGAAATCGCTGCACGGGGCCTCGGATATCTGGACGACGGCGCTTCGCCGCGCAGCGTCGCGCCCGACGTCGCCGCGACCCTGGCCATGCCGTCGGCGCGCGCCGACATTGTCATCGACGCCAACCCGGCGCCCGAGTCGATTGAAGCGGCGCTGGCGCGGCTCCTCGATCGCGCCCGCGAGCGAGGCTCGGCGATTGGCGTCGCCTCTGCTTCGCCGATGACCGTCGAGCGATTGGCCCGATGGGCGAACGGGCTCGAATCGAAGGGTTTCGCTTTGGTCCCGCTCTCTGCCCTGATGTCGGCCGCGCCAAACCCATCGGCGCAATCCAAGCCTTGAGCCGATGACCGCATGAGCAAAGATCAGCCCTATCGGCCCTGCGTCGGCGTCGCTCTGGTCAACCGCGCCGGCGACGCGTTCATCGGCCACCGCAAGCGCAAACGCGGCGCCGAACTCCTGGATTCCCGGTCGTGGCAGATGCCCCAGGGCGGCATCGACGCCGGCGAACAGCCGCTCGCCGCGGCCAGGCGCGAGCTCTGGGAGGAGACCAACGTGCGCTCGATTGAATTGATCGCCGAGCTGCCGCGCTGGCTCAAATACGATCTGCCTGAAGCGACACGCGGACGCTGGGGCGGACGCTATCGCGGCCAGACCCAGAAATGGTTCCTGTTCCGCTTCGTCGGTCCGGACAAGGAAATCGACGTCCGCCGCCCGGCTGAAGGCGCGCACGACGCCGAGTTCGACGACTGGCGCTGGGAGCGCTTCGAGCGGCTGCCGGAGCTCGTCGTGCCGTTCAAACGCGATGTCTACGAGGCGGTCGCCGAAGCCTTCGCGCCGTTGGCGAAGCCAAGCGCGTAGCTCAAATCTGGCGGCATACGCACCTTAAGACAGCGAAACGGACAAAAACCGACGAAAACGAAAACGCTTTCCTTTGCTTTCTTTTACTTTTTGGAATCGAGACTTTTCAAAGCGTTATGGCCAATTCAACTCATTTTTCTCCGCTCCACTATCCTTACGCGGCCTTGCCGCCGCCTTGCCCGGCCATGGCTCGATGCGTGTTTCCATTGGGCTCACAATACACCAGATTTCTGCTTTTGGCAAGCAAATGTTATGACGCCTGTTTTTCAGACATGGCGCCTTCGGCTTGCGCGATGACACAGAGGATCATCAGAACTCGCCGGTGAGGCGATTGAAGTTGCGCCCGTGGCGCCCGGAGCCCCGGCCCATCCTCGGCCCATTGAAACCCCCTGGAGCCGAGCCTCATACGCATGGGCTACCTGCCGGCTTTGACCGATGCGATCGCGTCCGCCATCGCCTCATCCATCTTCTTCCGCAGGCGGTGATCGGAAAGGTCGGCGTCACGGCCGGCAAGGTACGTCTTGAGCGCAGCGGCGACCTCGTCGTCGCTCTTGCCGACCTGCGCGGCGACGAATTCATGGGTGTAATTATCCGCCTCCGACGGAGTTAGCCCCTTCATCCCGGCAGCCCAGAGAGCGAGCGCCTTGTTGCGCCGGGCGATCGCCTTGAAGCGCAAGTCCTCATCGTGGGCGAATCGCTTTTCGAAGGTGTTCTCGCGTTCGTCGAATGCGTCCGACATGACGGCCTCCGTCACTTCAGCGAAGTCGGACGCTGCCGAGGCCTCGCGGCGGCGGCAGCGCGCTTCCTGGGCCGTTGTCGGCCGGATGGTGGGGAAAGGTTATGACGGTTTCCGCCGCGCCGCGCAATGCGGTCTCATTCGCCGGAAAGGGCCACGCGACCGGTCGCCGTCTCGTCTTCCGAGTTGAGCGCCCCGCCTACAACCAAAGGCCCGCCTTGGCCGCCGCGATCAGCGCCCGCGCGTCGGCTTCTTCGTATCGACGGGCGGCGCCATGGCCCCAGATCGGCCCGGGCCAGGCGGGGTCGCCGATCGTTCGAGCGACGACATGCAGATGAAATTGGCGGACGACGTTGCCGAGCGCGCCGAGGTTGATCTTGTGCGCGCCGGTATGAGCCTTGAGAAAGCCCGCCGCCGACGCCGCCTCGTCGATCAGTTGGCTCCGGTCCGCCGCCTCGAGGTCGGTCAGCTCGACAACTCCTTCACGCCGAGGGACCAGGATGAGCCAAGGCCAACTGGCGTCGTTCATCAGGAGGACGCGTGTGAGCGTCATATCGCCGACGAGGAATGCATCGACCGCGAGCTTATCGTCGAGCGCGAAGCTCATGCCTTCCAGGCCGTCCCATGCGGTCCGCTCGGCAGGCCGAGCTTCATCGCGATCGTCTCGGCGACGTCGGCAAGGCTGGCGCGGGCGCCAATCGGGCCAGCGGCCGCGCCGCCGCCAAAGGCGAGGATTGGCACGTGCTCGCGGGTGTGATCGAAGCCGCGGAAGGTCGGATCGTTGCCGTGGTCGGCGGTGATGACGCAAAAGTCTTGCGGCCGCAGCGCGGCTTCGATGGCGCCCAGGCGGGTATCGAACGCCTCGAGGCAGGCCGCATAGCCGGTAACGTCGCGGCGGTGGCCCCATTCAGTGTCGAAATCGACCAGATTGACGAAGATGACGCCGCCGTCCGCGGTCGTCGCCAGCGCCTCGAGGAGAAGGTCGATGTTGGCGTCGTTGCTCTTGCCCTTGCGCTCGTCCCCGGTGTCGCGATGGGCGAAGATGTCGCCGATCTTGCCGATCGAGACGACTGAACGGCCCGCGCGCGCGGCCCGCTGCAAAAGATTGCCGTTGGGCGGGGAAACCGCGAAATCCCTGCGATTGGCGGTGCGGACGAAGTCCTTGGCGGTCCCGCCGACGAAAGGTCGGGCGATGACCCGACCGATGTTGAGCGGATCGCAGAGGCGACGCGCGATGCGGCAAAGATCATAGAGCCGCTCGAGCCCGAAGGCCTGCTCGTGCGCAGCGATCTGGAGCACAGAATCGGCGGAGGTGTAGCAGATCGGCTTCAAGGTTCGCAGGTGCTCCTCGCCATAGTCTGCGATCACCGCGGTGCCCGAGGCGTGGCGATTGGCGAGAATCCCGGCAAGCTTGCCTTCGGCGATGAGCGCCTCGGTCAGCGCTTCGGGAAGGGCGGGGATCGTCTCCGGGAAATAGCCCCAATCGAAGTCGACCGGCGTTCCGGCAAGCTCCCAGTGGCCGGAGGGCGTGTCCTTGCCGCGCGAAGTCTCGACGCCAAAGCCCCACTGTCCGCGCGGCTCAGGGAGCGCAAAGCCCGGCGGCGCGCGGCCGGTCGAGGCCTTCATCGCATGGCCGAGCCCGAGCGCCTCCAGGCGCGGCAGCCTCAAGGGCCCGCGCCTCACGCCGTCGCGATCGCCTCGCCCGCCGGCGCAGGCTTCGGCGATGTGGCCGAGGGTGTCCGCGCCCGCGTCGCCGTAAGCCTCGGCGTCCTCGGCGCCGCCGCAGCCGACCGAATCGAGGACGATGAGAATCGCGCGGCCAAGCGTCGAAGTCATCGCCGCGGCCACGATGCGTCCTCTGGAGCAGCTGCAGCAGCAATCCCCCTCGTCCTGAGGAGCGATGCAAAGCATCGCGTCTCGAAGGATGGTCCAGCTCGCGAAACTATTGGCGTGCGCTGAATTGTCCTTCGAGACGCGTCGCCTACGGCGCCGCTCCTCAGGACGAGGCGGTGCATAGGACTACGTCTCACTGGCTCACGACATGCGAGAGCGTCGCCTCGTTGGCGAAGGCGGCCGCAAACAATGCCCGCGTATAGTCGTTCTGGGGCGCGCCGAACACATCCCGCGCTTCACCGCTTTCGACCACCTTGCCCCGCCGCATGACGATGATGTCGCTCGCGAGCGCCCGCACCACCCTCAGGTCATGCGAGATGAAGAGATAGGCGAGGTTGCGGCGCCGCTGCAAATCACGCAAGAGATCGACGATCTGCGCCTGGATCGACATGTCGAGGGCCGAGGTCGGCTCGTCGAGGACGACGAACCGCGGATCGAGCGCCATCGCCCGGGCGATGGCGATGCGCTGGCGCTGGCCGCCGGAAAACTCGTGCGGATAACGGTCGAGCGTCGAGGGATCGAGGCCGGTGTCGGCGAGCGCCCGCTCGGCGACGCGGCGGCGCTCGGCGGCGCTCATTTTCGCCCCCTGGGCGATGAGCCCCTCCTCGACGATCTCGGCCACCGACATGCGCGGCGACAGCGAACCGTACGGATCCTGGAAGACGATCTGCATCTCCCGCCTCAGCGGCCGCATCGCCTTCGAATTCAGGCCGTCGATCGCGCGTCCGCAATAGACGATCGGTCCCTCCGACCGGATGAGTCTCAGGATCGCCAGGCCGAGCGTGGTCTTGCCCGAACCGGATTCGCCGACGACGCCGACCGTCTGGCCCTCGCGCACGGCGAGCGAAACGCCGTCGACCGCTTTGACGTGAGCAACGGTGCGGCGCAGGAATCCTTTCCGGATCGGAAACCAGACGCGCAGGTTTTCCGTGCTCGCCACCGTCGGCGCGGAACGGTCGGCGGCGGGCGGATCGCCCTTGGGCTCGGCGGCGAGCAGCGCTCGCGTGTAGGGGTGGCGCGGATCGGCGAACACCCGCGCCGTCTCGCCGGCCTCAACGATTTCACCCCGCCGCATCACGATCAGGTCGTCGGCGATGCGCCTTACCACGTTGAGGTCATGGGTGATGAACAGCATCGCCATGCCGAGCTTGGTCTGGAGGTCCTTGAGCAGCTTGAGGATCTGCGCCTGCACGGTGACGTCGAGCGCCGTCGTCGGCTCGTCGGCGATCAGGAGGTCGGGACGGTTGGCGAGCGCCATCGCGATCATGACCCGCTGGCGCTGGCCGCCGGAGAGCTGGTGGGGATAGGCGCCGAGCCTTTGGGCGGGGTCGGCGATGCCGACCTCGGTCAGGAGCTCGACGATTCGTTCCTTCGCCGCCGCGCCGCGGCCGTGATGGAGGGCGATGATTTCGCCGATTTGCCGTTCGATCGTATGGAGCGGATTGAGCGAGGTCATCGGCTCCTGGAACACCATGGTCACGCTCGCGCCGCGCATGGCGCGCAGCTCGTCGTCGGACATCTTGAGAACATCGCGGCCGCGAAACAGAATCTCGCCGGTCGGATAGCTGGCCGCGGGTTGAGGAAGCAGGCGCACGATCGCCTGGGCGGTGACGGTCTTGCCCGAGCCGGATTCGCCGACCAGCGCCAGCGCATGGCCCTTCTCGAGCCGGAAAGAGACGCGGTCGACCACGGTCCTCCGCCCGCTCCCTTGCGCGAAGGCGATCGAGAGATCGCGCACATCGAGGAGCCGTTCGGCCTCGCTCACGAGAACGTCTTTCTGGGGTCGAAGGCGTCGCGCACCGCTTCGCCGATGAAGATGAGAAGCGACAGCATCAACGCCGTTGCCGCGAAGGCGGAGAGCCCGATCCACGGCGCTGAAAGGTTCGACTTGCCTTGCAGCAGAAGCTCGCCGAGCGAAGGCGAGCCGGGCGGCATGCCAAGGCCGAGGAAGTCGAGCGAGGTGAGCGTGCTGATGGAGGAATTGACGATGAACGGCAGGAAAGTCAGCGTCGCCACCATCGCGTTCGGCAGCACATGCTTGACGATGATCTTGGCGCTCGAGAGGCCGAGGGCGCGCGCGGCGTTGACATATTCGAAATTGCGCGCCCTGAGAAACTCGGCCCTGACGAGGTGAACGAGGCTCACCCAGGAGAACAGGAGCAGGATCGTCAACAGGACGAAGAAGCTCGGCGCGAGGATCGCCGAGAGGATGATGAGGATATAGAGGTGCGGCAGCGACGACCAGATCTCGATCACCCGCTGCATCATGAGATCGAGCCAGCCGCCGAAATAGCCCTGCACCGCGCCGGCGAAGACGCCGATGACCGACGAGACCCCGGCCAGCGTCAGGCCGAACAGCACCGAGATGCGAAAGCCGTAGATGAGGCGGGCGACAATGTCGTGCCCATCCTGATCCGAGCCGAGCCACAGGGGCTCGAGACGGCTGCACGGCCTCGCGATCGCGGCCGCGTCCTTTTCGCCCTGCTTCTCCAGCGCCGCGCGGCACTCAGCGTCGCTCAGCAGCCAGGTCGGCGGCGTCGGCAGCGGGGTCGGCGGATTGAGGATGGTGGTCGAGTTGGCGAACCGGATCGGCGGCCAGACCATCCAGCCATGGGCGTTGACCTCGTTGGCTACGAACGCGCCGCGAAAATCAGCCTGCGCCTCGAAGCCGCCGAACTTCTCCTCCGGGTAATCGAACAATACCGGGAACAGGATCTCGCCTTTGTAGGAGGCGATCAGCGGGCGGTCGTTGGCGATGAACTCTCCGAACAGCGAGCCGACGAACAGGACGAGAAATATCCGCAGCGACCAGGCGCCGCGCTTGTTGCGGCGGAAATTGTCGAGCCGCCGCTGGTTCATCGGCGACAGCCACGGCCGGCGCTCGACCTCTGCGCGGGCCTTGGCCCGCTCCCAGGCGTCCGCTTCCTCGTCGAGCGGAATCGCCGCTTCTCCCGCTTGCGGCAGCGGGTCGGAGGGCGGAGCGATGCGGTCCGTGTCGACCAAGCTCACACCTCGCGGGTTTCGAAATCGATGCGCGGATCGATCCAAGTGTAGGTGAGGTCGGAAATGAGGTTGACCACCAGCCCGATCAGGGCGAAGACATAGAGATTGGCGAGCACCACCGGGTAATCGCGCTGAATGAGCGAATCGTAGGAGAGATAGCCGAGGCCGTCGAGCGAGAACACCTGCTCGATCAGAAGCGAGCCGGTGAAGAAGGCGCCGATGAAGGCGCCTGGGAATCCGGCGATCACGATCAGCATCGCGTTCCGGAACACATGGCCGTAAAGCACGCGCCGCTCGGTCAGGCCTTTCATGCGCGCGGTCTGGACGTAGGACTTCTTGATCTCGTCGAGAAAGGAGTTCTTGGTCAGGAGCGTCGAGGTGGCGAAGGAGCCCAGCACCAGCGAGGTCACCGGCAGCGCGATGTGCCAGAGGTAGTCGAGAATCTTGTGCGGCCAGCTGAGGTCGGCGAAATTGTCGGAGGTGAGCCCGCGCAGCGGGAAGATCTGCCAGAACGAGCCGCCGCAAAACAGAACCACCAGCAAGACCGCGAACAGGAAGCTCGGGATCGCATAGCCAAAAATGACCAGCGCCGAGGTCACTGTGTCGAAGCGCGAACCGTCCCTGACCGCCTTCCTGACGCCGAGCGGAATCGAGATCGCGTAGGAGATGAACGTCATCCACATGCCGAGCGAGATCGAGACCGGCAGCTTCTCCTTGATCAGCTCGAGCACCGGCACGTCGCGGTAATAACTCTTGCCGAAGTTGAAGGTCGAATAATCGCGGACAAGAATCCAGAACCGCTCGAGCGCCGGCTTGTCGAAGCCGTATTGTTTCTCAAGCTCCTTGATGAATTTCGGATCGAGGCCCTGCGAGCCGCGATAGCGCGAAGAGATATCGCCGCCGGCCTGCGCCGCGCCGGCGCCGATCTGGCCGCCGCCGCCGCCGAACCCAGCCGTCGAGCTCTGGTCAGTGCCCTGCAATTGCGCGATCGCACGCTCAACCGGGCCACCGGGAACGAACTGCACGATCCCGAACGACACCGCCATGATGCCGAGGATCGTCGGGATCATTAGAAGCAGGCGGCGCAGGATGTAGGCGAGCATGCCTCGTCAGCCGGTCTGCGCCGGGCAGAGCTTCCGGCGTTCCTCAGAGTCCAATCGTCTTCGCCTTCGCTTCGTCCCACCACCACGTGCCGGGCGCGCCGGTGCTGAGCTTGGGCTGGCGCTCGGGCCGGGAAAAGGCGTCCCAATGGGCGATCCAGGCGGTGTCGCGATACCAGTTCGGGACCCAATAGTGGCCGGCGCGCAGGACGCGGTCGAGCGCGCGGCAAGCGGTGTTGAGCTCGCCCCTCGTCTGCGCCGTCGCGATTTTCTCGATGAGCGCGTCGACCACGGGATCGGCGACGCCGGCAAGGTTGCGCGAGCCGTTCTGCGCCGCGGCGGCCGACGAGAACACAACCCGCAAGTCGACGCCGGGGGTTGTCGATCCGGGCAGCGCCTCGGTGACGACGTCGAAATCGAATGCTTCCGTGCGGCTCTTGAGCTGCGCGGCGTCGACGACGCGCAGATTGGCCTGAATGCCGAGCCGGCCCAGATTCTGCATGAACGGCGTCAGATGGGGCTGCATGAAATTGGAGCTGTCGAGAAACTCGATGGTCAACGGCTTGCCATTCGGCAGCATCAAAGTCTCGCCCGCTCGCTTGCAGCCGGCGGAGAGCAGAAGATCATAGGCTTGCTTGAGCAGCTTACGGTCGTCGCCGGAGCCGTCGCTGACCGGGGGTGTGTAGGGGTCATCGAACACCGACGGGGCGAGCTTGTCGCGGAACGGCTCGAGGAGCTTGAGCTCGTCGGGCCCCGGCTTGCCCTTCGCCTCCATGTCGGTGTTGGGAAAGTACGAGATAATCCGCTTGTAAGACGAATACATCACGTTCTTGTTGGTCCATTCGAAATCGAAGGCGAGACCGATCGCTTCGCGCACTCGCGGATCTCGGAATTGCTCGCGGCGGGTGTTGAGATACCAGCCCTGGGTGGAGGACGGCGCCCCGTTGTGGAGCTCCTCCTTCTTGATCCGGCCGTCCTTGACCGCGGGAAAGTCATACGAGGTGGCCCAGAAGCGAGAGGTGAATTCCTCGTGATAGTTGATCGCCCCGGCCTTGAACGCCTCAAACGCGACCTGCCGCTCGCGATAATATTCGAAGCGCAAGCGGTCGAAATTGTTCTGGCCAAGGTTGACCGGCAGCTTTGCCCCCCAATAATTGCGATCGCGCGCGAATTCGATGAACCGGCCCTGCTCGAACGTCTTGACGTTGTAAGCGCCGGAGCCGAGCGGCGGATCGAGCGTCGCGGCGGTGAAATCGCGGCCGCTCCACCACGCCGCCGAGAACACCGGCATGCCGACGACAATCAGGTGCGCGTCGCGGCTGCGCCCTTCGACAAAGCGCACGTGGACGACGCCGTCGCCTTCCGGATTCGCCTGCTCCACCTCTTTCAGAAGCTGGGCGTAGATCGGATGGCCCTTCTCCTTGAGCACGTTGAGCGAGAACGCGACATCGGCCGCCGTCACCCTCGAGCCATCGAAGAAGCGCGCTTCGGGTCTGAGCCGGAAACGGTAGTCGAGCTTGTCGGCCGAAACCCTGACCGATTGGGCGAGCAGGCCGTAGACCGAATCCGGCTCGTCGCCGTTGGCGGTCATCAGCGTGTCGAAAGTGGCCGACATGCCGGCCGCGCCGTTGCCCTTCCAGGTGTAAATATTGAGGGTATCGAACGTGTCGAAGTTCTGGTTGCCGCTCGTGCCGGTGATCTGCAGCGACAGGAGGCCGCCGGCCGGCGCCTCAGGATTGACGTAGGCGAAATGCGGGAAGTCGGGCGGAAGCGCGAGATCGCCGAACGACGACAGGCCGTGGGTTTCGGTCGAATCGTCGGCGAGTGCGGCGAGCGGGCGGCAGACGAGCGCGGCCAGCGCCCCGCCCGCGCCGGCCTTCAAAGCCGCTCTGCGGGTCAATGCCAAGGTCATCGAATTGTCCGCCTCCGAGATCGCCGTTATCCGCGATGTACCGCGCCTCGGCGCTCTTCGCTAGCGACCGCGGCGAAAACGAGGCGCCCGGCGCCTAGGGACATCGGAAGCGGGTTAAAGTTCGTTCATGCGCCAATGGTCGAGCCGTCCGGGCCCTGGCCGCGCCCCGGCGTTCAACGGGCCGGGCGCGCTTGCCTTCCACCCCTGCGACCGTCTTACATCGGGACATGGAGATTCGAGACGCCAGACCCGAACTCGCCCTCGACCGCGCACCGGGGCGTCTTAGCGTCGATCTTGGCGCGCTGGCCGACAACTGGCGCAAGCTCGCCCGCCTCGCCGCGCCTGGGCGGTGCGCCGCCGTCGTCAAGGCCAACGCGTATGGGGTCGGCCTCGTTGAGGCCGCTCCGGCGCTCTGGGAAGCCGGCGCGCGCGTCTTTTTCGTCGCCCATTTGAGCGAAGGGGTCGCGGCGCGCGGGCTCCTGCCGGAGGCCACGATTTACGTCCTCAACGGCCTCGAGAGCGAGGCGGACCCGGCGGACTATGCGCAAAATCGCTTGGCCCCGGTCATCGGCGGCGAAACGGACCTGGCGCGCTGGTCCGCCTTCGCCGCGCGACGCGGCAGGACGTCGCCTTGCGCTTTGCATCTCGACACCGGCATGAACCGGCTCGGATTCGATTCGCTCCCCCGCCTGCGGGCGGCGATGGAGATGCATGGCTCGGCCAGCGGCGCCGATCTCTTGATGAGCCATTTCGTCTCATCCGAGTTCCCGGACGATCCCATCAACGCGGCGCAGATCGAGCGGTTCGGGGCCGCCCGCGCGGCCTTTCCGGGTCTCCCCGCCTCGCTCGCCAATTCGTCGGGAATGTTCCTTGACCCGCGCCCGATCCATGACCTGGCCCGGCCAGGCTATGCGCTCTACGGCGGCAATCCGACGCCGGGCGCAGCAAACCCGATGCGCCCGGTGGTGACGCTCGCCGTCGCCATCCAGCAGACCCGCTGGATCGAGGCCGGCATGACCTGCGGCTACAACGCCCAATGGACCGCGAAGCGGCGCACGCGGCTCGCGACCCTGCTCGCGGGCTATGCCGACGGCCTGCCGCGCGGCGCCGGCGCGACTGATGCGAAATCCGGCGCCGAAGTGGCGGTGGCTGGCCGACTCTGCCCGCTGGTCGGGCGCGTCTCGATGGACCTGACCATCGTGGACATTACGGATGTGCCCGAAGACGCCGCGCGGCCGGGCGACCGGGTCGAGTTTTTCGGCTCCTCGGTCGACCTCGACGACTTCGCGGCCCGCAGCGGCACGATCGGCTATCACGTGCTGACCGGCCTCGGACCGCGCTACCGGCGGGAATACCTCCGATCCTCGGAGCCTTGATTGCCTCGATCCCCCTCCACGCTAAGGCGCCGCTCGACGCCGCATTGACTTCGCCGCGCCGGATTGCGAAGAAACGCGCGCAAAACGCGGGTGTAGCTCAATGGTAGAGCAGCAGCCTTCCAAGCTGAATACGAGGGTTCGATTCCCTTCACCCGCTCCAGTACGTAGCTCGATCCGCTGGCATTTTTGGCACGGAATTAGCACGGATTTTCGTGGCCGCCGGCCTTCGGCCGCATATACGTGCGCCGCCATCCTCAGAATCAAAAGAGAGGGTCGGCTCTATCATTGCCATTCGTGACGCCGCGGCGCAGGCCGTCGTTCGGCCAGCTTCCTCGGCCGCACGAAGTTCGCGTGCGTGTTTGCGATCGCCGCCGCAAGGTGCCCCGCGCCGAGCGTCGCCATCTCGATCTCGATTGGTCTTGCGACGGTCGGTTGGCCGTCGCGGAGCGTGCGGATGCAGGCATGTCCGCGCGAGAGAGTGGCCAGCTCGGAAGCCGGCGCGTCCAAAGCTTGAGACAGGCGCGGCGCATCTTCAGCGCCGACGCGGAACGATACGACGGCGCCGCAATTCCCCAATACCGCCTCATGCAATCGGCTCTCGGCGATCTGGCCGATGAACTGATGACAAAGCACGATTGAGAGGCGCCACTTGCGCGCCTCGCTCAGAACCTTGGCGAACGCGAGCGATGCGAAGTTCTGGAACTATACTCGAGGTCGTGATCTGCGGCGGCAGGGGAGTCGTCGTCCATGAGCGAGTCCATAAACTCGGCGTTTTCCTCCGGCGTCAGAAAACGACGGGGCCGCGTAATCGCGCTGGGCGTTTGGGCGGTCTCCCGGTGCTTTTTTTCGGCCTTGCTCGCCATGGCGACATTATACCGCGGGCGGGCCCAAGAAGCCGCTTGCTTCCGCGGCGGCTGCGGAATAGCGTCTGAGGGTGCCGTGGTGCGGACCCAGTTCTACAGCAAAAGTGCAGAAGCTTGAGGTCCGATCCGACGCAGCCCCGACCAGCGATTGGCCGGGGCTTTTTATCTAAGCAGGTTTGGGTTCTACCGTCGCAGTTCAGCCTGAAAACCGGAATATCAATCGCTCCTCGGCCGCGCGATCTTCCGAGACACACCTATGCCGGAATTCTTGCCTCTGCTGAAGAACCCAAGGAGGGTTCCGCGATGGCGAATGGAGGACGGCTGCCCCGCGCGCCGCAAGAGGCGTCCGAGCGCGCGGTTGCGCCCGAGCCGCGCGCTGTGTTGACCAGGAGCATCGGGTCTAAGACATCTAGTTCCTGTGCCTTCTCGATTGCTTTCTCAAGTAGGGTGCTCATATGGAAATATTTTACCTTGATTGATATATCACGCAACTATTGACTTTCTGAGATTATATGTCGCGCAATAGTGAGGTTTCTGCGACGCCGAGCAGCAATGCTTGCGACTGCCGCGGCTGTTGTTGAGGCGTCGTAGAAACTTTGTTGCACTGAACCGCGGGCCGCTGCGCCGCCCTATGGGGATTTGACCGCTACGGTTGCCACGTCGCCCGGCGTCCGTCGAGAGTCGAGGCGGTTCGCGCGTCTGGGGCCACCGCCAGGCCCGACCTCGCCGCAAGCATCAGCGTCGCCAGCGATGCGTTCCACGACTTGGCGGGTCGAGGAGCCCATTGGAACTCGCGTCGACGCGAAGCTGCGCCGCTCGCGCCCGTGCCGAAGCGCGCTTCGAAAAGAGAATGATCGGCGCGCGGCTTGCAAACGAACTATCGAACCTCGTTGCCGGGTGCGGCCGCAAATATGCGCCGTCGAAGATCTCGATGATCGTCATCCTGCCGCCGCAACACGGGCACTGCGGCGGCTCGCCTCGTATTTTGGTAACCGGGGCAGCTTCCCGGGCGGAAAGGGAGCGTTAATGAAGGCTTGATTTTCAAGCGGGGGATGTCGCCTGGGGCCAGTGATTCGCTTCGGCGCAGCCCGCTATGGGATCAACGCGGCGGCGATCGCCTCCATGCGCGGCGCTGATCTGCCGCAGGACGTCATCGACAAGCTCGCCGGCCATGCTTCGCCGGCGTTCGGCGCCCACAAGCAATGGATGGAGCCCTTGCGCGCGCTCGGCATCGCCGATCTCAGAGTGACGCCCGATCCGGTGCGCACGACCAGCGAAGCGGCGCTGTGGGGGGCGATCGAGGCCGAGGGCCTGCTCGGCCAGGCCGTCATCGTCTCCGACGACGCCGGCCAGTTCCGCCTCGGCGATCACGCGCTCTGTTGGGTCCACGCCGAGCGCCTCGTCCATAAGCTTGTTCCCGCCAACGACAAGCAAAGCAACGCCGTCAAGGTCGCCAGGCGGATGATCTGCTGGTTCTATCGGCGCCTGAAGGCCTACAAGCTCGCCCCGAGCCCGGAACAGGCGAGCCTCCTGCGCTTGCAATTCGATCGGATCTTCAAGCGCCGAACCGGCTATGCAACGCTCGACCGCCTGTTGAAGCGCCTGCTCGGGCGCAAAGACGAACTTCTGCGCGGGCTCGAACGGCCGGAAATCCCGCTCAACACTAACGCCTCGGAAAACGACATCCGCGCCTTCGTCACCAAGCGCAAAATCTCCGGCGGAACCGTCAGCCAAAAGGGCCGCCAAGCCCGCGACGTCATGCTCGGCCTCGCCAAGACCTGCACTTCCACTATCTCGGCGCCCGCCTGGGCATTCCAGGCCCCGCCATCCCCCATCTCGCAACCCTCGTCCGCCCCGCCCAACCCGAACCCTTCCCCCGGAATCTGCCCCGGTTACGCATTTTCGACAGGCGCGCCTGGTTTTCCTTTTCCAGAAACAAGCCTCGTGCTAAGGTGCACCCTTGGAGAATTTCGAACATGCGCGGGATCGACGGCGACGAAAAAACCTCGCCTTTCTGGTTTGCAAATTTTTTCGCCTGGCTTGCAAATTCATCGGCCTCGGCATGTCATTAAGGCCGCCGCTAGACGGAGAGAAGGCCCGACCCCGGCGGGCCGCGCCGAAGCCCGGGTCAAGCCAATCGCAACGTGCTCTACACTGTGGCTGATCGCCTTACCAAGATAACGACGAAAGTCGCCGTTGAGGCCGCGCCCGGCGGCCGAGCCTCCGCGTCCTGTGCCGCGTCAGGACGGGGCGGTCGCGGCATGGCTCTCGCGGACAAGATCACCCGCGAGCGCCTTGTCGATCAGCGCGCGGGTCTCTTCCAGCCCGTAGAGCGCGATGAACGATCCGAGGCGCGGGCCCCGCTCCTCGCCGAGAAGTACGGCGTAGACCATGTTGAAGAAGTCGTTCGAAACGCCCGGCCGCGCCGCGGTCGCGCCCTTGGCGGAACGATCCTGATAGCGCGGAACCGGCCGGGCGATATCGTAGAGCGCGTGCTGGATTTCGTCGGCGCTCGCGTTGGCGGGCAATTCGGCGAGCTTGGCCGAAATCTCGGCCAGAACGCCGCGCTCGACCTCGTCGGCCGCGCGATAGCGCTTCTTGGGCGCGACAAAATCGCGGAAATAGGCGACCGCGTAGCGAACGAGGCTATCGAGACGGGGATGGGTCTCCGGCGACGCCGAGGGGTAGTAGCGGCGGAGGAACCCCCAAAGGACTGCCGGATTTTCGGTGTTGGACACCGCGGCGAGATTGAGCAGCATGGCGAACGAGATCGCCTGCCCGTGCTGGTCGTGAGTCAGGATTTCGGGTTCGGGCGGCGCTCCGGCATGGATATGCCAGACCGGATTGCCGAGCCGCTCTTTCCACTCCTGGCGCGGATAGGCGTCGAGAAAGCCGAGGTAGTCGTCGGCGTTGCGCGGGATGACGTCGAAATAGAGCCGCTTCGCCGCGGTCGGCCTCTGGAACATGAAGAGCGAAAGGCTCTCCGGGCTAGCGTAGGCGAGCCATTCCTCGATCGTGAGGCCGTTGCCCTTCGACTTCGAGATCTTTCGCCCGTTCTCGTCGAGGAAGAGCTCGTAATTGAAACCGGCCGGGGGCTCGCTCCCCAGAACCCGCGCAATTCGCGACGAGAGCTTGACCGAATCGATCAGGTCCTTGCCCGCCATTTCGTAGTCGACGCTGAGCGCATGCCAGCGCATCGCCCAATCCGGCTTCCACTGGAGCTTGCACTGGCCTCCGGTCACCGGGGTCACGAACTCCTCACGCGTCTCGGGATCGCGCCAGCTGATCGTCCCGGCGCGCGGGTCGTGGCCGATGACCGGCGCCTGCATGACGATGCCGGTTCGCGGGTGGATCGGCAGGAAGGGCGAATAGGTCGCCGCCCGCTCCTCGCGCAGCGAGGGGAGCATGATCGCCTGGACCTCGTCGAAACATTCAAGCGTGCGCAGGAGCGCCTTGTCGAACCGGCCAGACTTATAGGTCTCGGTCGAGGACATGAATTCGTATTCGAACCCGAACCGGTCGAGAAACGCGCGCAGCCGCGCGTTGTTGTGGGCGGCGAAGCTCGGATATTCGCCAAACGGGTCGGGGATCTGGGTCAGCGGCTTGCCGAGATGGGCGGCGATGAGGTCGCGGTTGGGGATGTTGTCCGGGACCTTGCGCAAGCCGTCCATGTCGTCGGAGAAGGCGATCAGCCTGGTCTTGACGCTGCCGCCGGTCAGCACGCCAAAGGCGTGCCGAACCATGCTGGTGCGCGCGACTTCGCCGAAGGTGCCGAGATGCGGCAAGCCCGAGGGCCCATAGCCAGTCTCGAAGATGACTTCGTCGCGCGGGGCGGCCTCGAGCCGCGCGATCAGCTTGCGCGCTTCTTCGAACGGCCATGCTTTCGAAGCCTCGGCGGCCTCGCGCAGGGTTTCAGACGACATTCTTTTCCTGTTTGCGCTCATACCCGCCGGTCTAACGGCGGGGACGCTGAAAATCCGCGACCGAAGGGCAGGCGACAAGCCTCTACATTGACAATCGCTTCTGGACGACGCGGAGGGTCGGCCGCAGCCGAGTTCTTCCGTGATCGGTCTTGCCCCAGTAGTGGGGCCACATCACGAAATGAACCATCGCCGTGCAAGTCGCCGCGGTCAAAAGAAGATAATAGACGGGCATGAGGGCAAGCACGCGCAAGCTCAGGTTCAGTCCCCGAAGCTTGGCGGCGATCACCGAAGGCAGAACGATCGCCCAGATCCCGGCAAGCGCGAGGATATATGTGAAGACGTCAGTCAGCTCACGCCACGGCGTGAGCTCGCCCGCGCCGACCGTCAGCGCCCGCCATGCTGTTAGGAGCGCGAAGGCCGGCCAGAACAGCCCGCCGACGATGGCGCCGCCGATCACGGTCGTCGCGGCGACCGCTCGCTGGGGCCCAAGATCGCGGCAGAAAAGTTTCGGCCCGCGCGCGTGGACAATGAGGGTCTGCATCCAGCCTTTCTGCCAGCGCACGCGCTGCCGGAACCAGTTCTTGAGTTCATGCGGAGCTTCCTCGGACGTATCCGAATCGAGCGCTCTAACCCGATAGCCGAAGCGCGCGAGCCTTATCCCAAGATCGGCGTCTTCGGTGACGTTCCATTCGTCCCAGGCGCCCACATCGACAAGCGACCGGATACGAAAGTGATTCGAGCTGCCGCCGAGCGCGATCGGGAGGTCGAGCGCGCACAAACCCGGATTGATGAAATCAAACAACGTCGCGTATTCGACCGCAAAGAGATGCGAGAGCCACGATTCGTCACGATTGCGGATCGCGAGTCGAGCTTGCAGACAATCGAGTTTCTTGTCGGCGGCGAAGCGCGCCGCCGCGAGGCGCAATTGATCCGCCGCGGGAGCGTCTTCAGCGTCGTAGACGACGATGAGCTGCCCCCGGGCGCTCGAGAGCGCGATGTTGAGCGCGCGCGGCTTGGTCTGCGGCGGGCCCGGCGGCGCCACGACGATCTCGTAGCGGGCGGGCAGGTTAAGGTCGATAAGCCGGCTCAAGGTGTCGGCGTCCCGTTGCTCGACGACGAGCTTGATGTCGAGTTTGCTCTTCGGATAATCGAGTCCGTCGAGCGCGCGGATCAAGTCCTCGACGACGCGTGATTCCCGGTAAAGCGCGACGACGACGGTATAGTCGGGAAGTTCGGCGTCGGCGAGCGCGGGCGGGCGAACCTCACCTTTGCCCGCTATCACCGCCATGGATCGCAGTACGACCATGGCCGAAAAAGTCAGCCAAAGCGCCGCGGACGCCACGGCCTGCAAAGCGTCGAAGCTCGAAACGCCGATGAAGCAGGCCAGCGTCGCAACGGCGCCCAAGGCCCCAATCTGCAGCCAAGTCATTCCATGCCGTGCGCTGAGCCTCGCAGGCAGGCGTCCGAGCGCGACATCAAGCAATTCCTCGCCGCGGCGAGCACGCAACAGGCTGGCAAAACGCTGGGGCGAGGCAAGGGCGAAGGACCCCGAGCGATAACGGCTGGATTGAGCCGCTTCGATGAGCCGCGGCACAAATTGCGCCCTCGGCGCGATGACTGCGCGCGGACCCTCGCCGTGCGATTCAAGCGGCGCGACGCCGCACCTGAGTCCCCTTATCGCATCGAAGGCGCCGGCCAGCGGCGGGTCGCCGTCGTAATATTGGCAGCCAAGATGCCTCGCCAGTGCGCGATAATAGACCTCCTCGCTGATGTGGCCTTCGCTTAAAAGCTTGTCGACTGGACGGACGGCCTTGGGCTCTGCGCCCACGGCGCTGAGCAGCCGCTCAGGCGAAAATCCTTCGGTGGCGAGGAAAGCGAGTTCGGGCGGAAGCCGCGCTGTAAGATCGGTCAGTTCGTGGGCGCGCGGCGTAGCCCGGGCGGACGGCCGATGGACGCCTGTTTGCGGCGCCGGCTCGGCAGACCTCATGAATCCTCGGATGATCCCCGCCATGGCGATGCTTATCGATAAACGGACGCTACGGCGCTGTACTTGCGTTCAGCGGTTGCCGTCTTCACGTCCGGTGCGCGAGCCCCGAGCCATATGACACCAGTTTTTCGCCGTTGTCTTCAAAAAAGACTCGGCGGTAACGGAGGGGGTGTAACGGTGGCAGTCCTCAATCCCAATTCAGCCCTCGGTTCCTTTTCCTACCCCTGCGCCGTGGATCACGGGCGGTCGCGGGGCGTACGTCATCCAGGAAAGCCGGATACCTGAGGGAGAGCCGACCGTTTCCGCCGGGCGCCGCGCGAGACCGCACCGGGCGGGACGGCGCCGCAATGGGGTCATCGAACCGGCCGCCGCAGCGCTCGATCAGCGGCGTCGCTGACCGGCCTCAGTCCTTCGCTCGTTCGACGTAGCTGCCATCCTCGGTCTGGATGACGATTCTTGTACCGACCGTGATGTGCGGGGGGACCATCACCCGCGCGCCATTGGAAAGGCGGGCGGGCTTGTAGGAGGAGGACGCGGTCTGGCCCTTCATCGCCGGTTCGGTTTCCATCACCTCCAACGTGACGCGCGGCGGCAATTGGATGGCGACCGGGATCTCGTTGAATATCGACAGGATGACTTTCATGCCTTCTTGAAGCCATTGGGCCTGATCGCCAATCACGTCGGCTCCGATCTGGATCTGGTCATACGTTTCGGCGTTCATGAAGTGGTGGCCGTCGGCGTCGGAATAGAGGAAGTCGAAATTCTTGTCCTCGACAAAGGCGCGCTCGACCTGCTCGGTGGTCTTGAACCGGTCCGTCACCTTAACCCCGTCCGAGAGGCGTCGCATGTCGATCTGGGTCGTTGGCGTGCCTTTGCCCGGATGAAAGCTCTCGGCCGAAAGAACGACGCACAACTGGCCGTCGTCCCGCTCGATGATATTGCCCTTGCGGATCGAGCTTGCGATAACTCTCACGTTTCGGTCCTTAAGAACTAGGCGCCGCCTTCGCGATGAAGCGCGCTCGCTGAGTGGGGGTTGGCGATTTGGCGCGAACCATACCGATTTTGGCGCTGAAGGCCAGTCGGGCCGTGCTCCAATTGTCGTTGTCATCCTGCCGAGGCGCCTCTTGATCGCGCCCGCGCCGCGGCCGTTCTGGAGTCGGGACCAATACGCCGCGCGACGCGCCTGCCTCGCTGACCGGGCGCGGGTCACGAGCTTCCTGCGCCGCTGGTTCGACGCCAAGGATTTCGTCGAGGTGCAGCCAGCCGCCCTCCAGGCTTCGCCCGGGAACGAGACGCACTTGCACGGGTTCCGGACGGCGCTCATTCTGCCGGACGGCTCGTCGCGCGACGCCTATCTGCATACCTCGCCCGAATTCGCGATGAAGAAGCTTCTGGCCGCCGGGGAGAAGCGGATTTACGCGCTGACCGGCGTCTTCCGCAATCGCGAGCGAACGGCGATCCACGCGCCGGAATTCACGATGCTGGAGTGGTATCTAGCCGACGCCCCGCTCGAGCGCCTCGTCGAGGACTGCGTTGCGCTGACCGCGCTCGCAGCCCATGTCGCGGGAGCGAAGACTTTCGTGTTTCGGAATCGGGAGGCCAGCCCGTTCGAGCCGCCGGAGCGGCTCACGGTGAGGGACGCCTTTTTGCGCTACGCCGGGGTGGACATTTACGACAGCCTGCCGATCGGCGGCCGTCCCGACGCCCAAACCCTTGCTTTGCAGGCAAGGGATTCTGGCCTGCGCGTCGCGCCGGACGATGATTGGTCGGATATCTTCAGCCGGCTCTTGAGCGAGCGGGTCGAGCCCAATCTGGGAATCGGGCGGCCCACGGTCCTTCACGCCTATCCCGCGAGCGAGGCGGCCCTCGCGCGCCTCGATCCCGACGATCCGCGGGTCGCCGAGCGGTTCGAATTCTACTGTTGCGGGGTTGAGCTCGCGAACGCGTTCCACGAGCTCGTCGATCCGGCCGAGCAACGGCGCCGATTCGCAACCGAGATGGAGGAACAGCAACGCATCTACGGAACATCCGCGCCGATCGACGAGGATTTCCTCGCCGCGGTCGCCGAAATGCCGGACGCAAGCGGCGCGGCGCTCGGCTTCGACCGTCTCGTGATGCTGGCGACCGGGGCGGAAAGCGTCGAGACGGTGCAGTGGACGCCGGTCTTCGACCCGGGCGGACAAGGCTCATGACGGCGGATTTCCCGCTCATGGCCAAGGCGCGGTCAGCTCTGTCGACCGTCTTTGGCTTTTCCGACTTCCGTCCGGGGCAGGAAGATGTCCTCAGCGCCACGCTCGCGGGCAAGGACGTGTTGGCGGTCATGCCGACAGGCAGCGGCAAGTCGCTGTGCTTCCAGCTTCCGGCGATCGTCCGCAGCGGCCTGACCCTGGTCGTCTCGCCGCTGATCGCGCTGATGCGCGACCAGGTCGCGCAGTTGCGCGAGCTTGGGGTCGAGGCGGCGAGTCTCAATTCCTCCTCAGACGCCGACGAGCGCGGCAGGGCGGCGCGCGGCCTCGACGACCGCTCGCTCAGGCTTCTCTACATCGCGCCGGAGCGGCTGCTGCGCGACGACATCGTCGCCGCCTTGGGCAAGGTCCCGATTGATCTTCTCGCCATCGACGAGGCGCACTGCGTCTCCCAATGGGGCCACGACTTCCGCCCCGAATATCTGCGCCTGCGTGAGGTTGCGGAAGCCTTTCATGGCGTCCAGACGATCGCTGTGACCGCGACGGCGGACGCTCCGACCCGGGCGGAAATCGCGGCCAGGCTGTTTGTCCGCCCGCCCGAGGTTTTTGTGCGCTCGTTCGATCGCCCGAACCTCTTCTTGGCCATGCGGCCGAAATCGGACGCCACCCGCCAGCTCGTCGACAAGCTCGACGCCCACCACGGAGAAACCGGCATCGTCTACTGCGCCTCCCGACGCCGGACGGAAGAGCTCGCGGCGGAATTCGCCCGCGCCGGGCGACGTGCCCTGCCTTATCACGCCGGGCTCGATCATTCCATGCGCGGCGCCAATCAGGACGCCTTTCTCCGTGAGGACGATTGCATCGTTTGCGCGACCGTCCTCGGGCCGGTTCTTTTTCGGCCATCTCGCGAACATTCTTTCCGGCAAGCCCACCGAGGCGATCCAGCGGCATGGACACGACCAGCTCAAGACCTTCGGCGTCGGTCGGGATCGGACGCCCGCCGACTGGCGCGGGGTCCTCAGACAGCTGCAGTCAGGCGGCCTGATCGAACGCGATTGGAACGACCGCGACCGCCTGGTCCTGACCGAAGAGGGATGGCGGGTCCTGCGCGGCCAGACCCCATTCGCCTTGCGCGAGGATGTCGTCAATCGCCGAGCACGCCGCCGGTCGCGCGATACGGTCGCGCCGAACGACGCGGACGCAAAACTGCTTGCGGCGCTGAAGGCGCTGCGGGGCGCGATTGCGGCGGCGCACAAACAGCCGGCCTATGTCATCTTTCCCGACCGGACGCTGATTGAAATGGCGAAGGAACGGCCGCGCGGGCTTGATGAACTGGCCGGCATTCATGGCGTCGGCGCGGTCAAGTTGCAAAAATATGGCTCAGCCTTCCTCGCCGTGATCCGAGACCGCCCCGATGCCTGAACTGCCCGAGGTCGAGACTGTCCGGCGCGGGCTTAGCCCGGTGATGCTCGGCGCCCGTATCGACAAGGTCATATTGCGGCGCGCGGACATCCGCTTCCCGTTTCCCGCCTCGTTCGAGACGCGGCTTACCGACCGGCGGATCGTCGACGTCAATCGACGCGCCAAATACCTTCTGTTCCAACTGGACAGTGGCGAGACGCTCATCGCGCATTTGGGCATGTCGGGTTCGTTCCGGATCGAAAAGGCCACGGTTTCGACGCCAGGATCATTCCTGCACGAGCGCTCGAAGGATCCCAAGCACGATCACGTCGTGCTGTTCCTCGATAACGGTTCGATCGTCACCTATAACGACCCTCGCCGTTTCGGCTTCATGGATCTGGCGCCGAGCGGGGCGCTCGCGGAACATCCGAGGCTCTCCGGGCTCGGCGCGGAACCGCTGGCGCCCGAGTTTGACGCGGCTTGCCTGGCGAGACTGTTTGCCGGCGCCCGCACGTCCCTGAAGGCGGCGTTGCTTGATCAAAAACGCATTGCGGGACTGGGCAACATTTATGCCTGCGAGGCGCTATTTCGCGCCCGGCTCGCCCCATCGAGGCAAGCGGGCATCCTGGCGGACAGGCACGGCGCCCCGACCCGCGCCGCGACCGCCGTCGCCGAGGCGATCCGCAACGTCCTCGAGGAAGCGATCGAGGCGGGCGGCTCCACTCTGCGCGACCACCGGCAGACGAACGGCCAACTCGGATATTTTCAGCACGTCTTCAAAGTCTATGATCGCGAGGGATTGGCGTGCGTGAGGGAGCGTTGTCGCGGGATCGTCTCCAGGATTGTGCAGTCCGGACGTGCGACCTTCTATTGTTCGACATGTCAGAAGTAACCGCGAGCCGGTCGGCAGGGCCGAAGGCCCCGATCATTGACAAGGCAAACCCCGCCTCCTATCTCACGGGCAATCCTGTTCAGCGGCGCGAAAATGGGCGGTCCTGGCCTTTTTCGCGCTTTTTATTGTTGTCACCATCGTCCGCGGCGCCCTTCGCTCGCTATTGGCCGGGCTAGAGCGGCGCCAACGTCTTCCGGCGGGACGGAATCGGAAAGGTCAAAATGCTCGGCTCGTCTCTGAAATTCGACTCGGTGATGAAGAGGGTCTTCGGTTCCTCGAACGACCGCCGGTTGAAGGGCTACCGGCCGAAAGTAACGGCGATCAATGCGCTCGAGCCCGAGTTCGAGGCCCTGAGCGACGATCAGCTCCTGGCGAAGACCGCCGAGTTTCGCGCCGAGTTTGCCGCCGGCAAGACGCTGGACGATCTCATGGCGCCCGCCTTTGCAGCCGTGCGTGAGGCGGCGAAGCGCACGCTCAAGCAGCGTCATTTCGACGTTCAGCTGGTCGGCGGCCTAGTCCTGCATGAGGGCGCGATCGCCGAGATGCGCACCGGCGAGGGCAAGACCCTGGTCGCCACGACCGCGGTCTATCTGAACGCGCTCGCCGGGGAGGGCGTGCACGTCGTCACCGTCAACGACTATCTGGCCCGCCGGGACTCCGAGTGGATGGGCGAGATTTACAAGTTTCTCGGCATCACCGTCGGCGTCATCGTCCACGGCCTCGACGACGATCAGCGCCGGCAGGCCTATGCGGCGGATGTCACCTACGGCACGAATAACGAATTTGGCTTCGACTATTTGCGCGACAACATGAAGTACGACATGGCGCAGATGGTGCAGCGCGGCCATTCCTTCGCCATTGTCGATGAGGTCAACTCGATCCTCGTCGATGAAGCCCGCACGCCGCTCATCATCTCCGGCCCGTCGGAGGACCGCTCCAATCTCTACGTTGCGGTCAACACGATCATCCCGCAGCTCGCGCGCGAGGAATATGAGCTCGACGAGAAACAGCGCACCGTCAATCTCACCGAAGGGGGAAACGAGCACGCCGAAGCGTTGCTGCGCTCGGCCGGGGTGATGAAGGAGGGGTCGCTCTATGAGGCGGCCAATGCGACGCTCGTCCACCACATCAATCAGGCGTTGCGCGCTCACAAGCTCTTCCAACGCGACAAGGACTATATTGTCCGCAACGACGAAGTCGTGATCGTCGACGAGTTCACCGGACGCATGATGCCCGGGCGGCGCTACTCCGAGGGGTTGCATCAGGCGCTCGAGGCAAAGGAGGGCGTGACCGTCCAGCCCGAAAACGTGACGCTCGCCTCGATCACCTTCCAGAACTATTTCCGCCTCTACAAGAAGCTTGCCGGGATGACCGGCACCGCCGCGACCGAGGCCGACGAGTTCGCGGAGATCTACAAACTCGTCGTCGTCGAGATTCCGACCAACCTGCCGATCGCGCGTCTCGACGAGGATGACGAGGTCTATCGCACCGGCGACGAAAAGATGCGCGCTGTGGTGCGCGAGATCGAGGCTGCAAACGCCAAGATGCAGCCGATGCTGGTTGGCACGACGTCGATCGAAAAATCTGAGTTGCTCGGCGAAGTGATGGAGCGGCAAGGCTACAAGAAGATCGATTTCACCAAGCCTGACGCCCTCAAGGCGCTTTACGCCGCGGCCCACGCGGGCAAGCCGTCGAAGACCTTCGCTATTTTGAACGCCCGCCATCATGAGCAGGAAGCGTTTATCGTCGCGGAAGCCGGCGTTCCTGGCGCAATCACGATTGCGACCAACATGGCCGGGCGCGGCACCGACATTCAGCTCGGCGGCAATGTCGAGATGCGGGTCAAGCAGGAGATCGACCCAGCCGCGCCGCCGGAGGCGCGCCAGACGCAAGAGCCGTCGATCCGCGCCGAGGTCGCGGGTTTCAAGCAGAAGGCGATCGACGCCGGCGGGCTCTACATCATCGGCACCGAGCGGCACGAAAGCCGCCGAATCGACAACCAGTTGCGCGGACGATCCGGCCGGCAGGGAGACCCGGGCCGGTCGAAGTTCTTCCTGTCCCTGCAGGACGACCTCATGCGCATTTTCGGCGCCGAGCGCATGGACGCGATGCTCAAGCGCCTCGGACTCAAGGAAGACGAAGCGATCGTCCATCCGTGGATCAACAAGGCGCTCGAGAAGGCGCAGCAGAAGGTCGAGGCGCGCAATTTCGACATCCGCAAGAACATTCTCAAATTTGACAACGTCATGAACGACCAGCGCAAGGTCATCTTCGAGGACCGACGCAGGATGATGGCGTCCGAATCCCTCGAGTCGACAATCGAGGATATGCGCACCGGAGTGATCGACGACATGGTGGCCAAGCACATCCCCCACGACGCCTATCCCGAGGCCTGGGACACCGCTGGCCTGAAAGATGAGGTTCTGGGAAAGCTCAACCTCGACCTGCCGGTGGACGAATGGGCGAAGGAGGAGGGCATCGCCGACGAAGAAGTGGCGACCCGGCTCCATACGGCGGCCTCCGACGCCTATGCGCAGCGCGTCCAGCGCAACACCCCCGAGGCCATGCGGTATGTCGAAAAGCAGGTGATTCTGCAGTCGCTCGATCACCTTTGGCGCGAGCATCTCGTTACGCTCGATCATCTGCGTCAGGTGATCGGCTGGCGCGGCATGGCGCAACGCGATCCGCTCAACGAGTACAAGTCGGAAGCCTTCGAGCTATTCCGCGAGTTGATCACGCAGTGGCACGAAGCAGTCATCGCCCAAATGTCGCGGGTCGAAGTGCGGTTCCAGCAACCCGAGCCCCCGCCGCCGCCGATGCAACATCAGCATCTCGACCCCGCCACCGGCGAAAATGAACTCCCGTTCTCTCCAGTCTCGGAGCCGGTCGCGGCCGGTTTCCTGGCGGCGACGTCGGGGCTCGCCGTCGCCGACCGCGACCCCAAGGATCCAGCGACATGGGGTCGAGTGGGACGGAACGAACCCTGTCCGTGCGGCTCGGGCAAGAAGTACAAACACTGCCACGGCCAGGTCGCTTGACGATCGCCGGCGCTCTTGTGGCTTCGACCGCACGCGCCGAAGCGCTCGCCTGCCTTGTCGAAAGCTTTGAGCGCTCCGGGATCGAAGACCCGAAACGAGAGGCTGGGATAACCCTCTCGGCGGCGTCCGGGGTCTCGCCGATCGCGTTGATCGTCGCCCCGCAGGAGCTGCTCGGATCTTCGGCCCCGAAAGTCGAGGAATTCGCGGCCCGACGGGCGGCCGGCGAGCCCCTGTCGAGGATCGTGGGCAAGCGCGAGTTCTGGGACCTGGAGCTCACGATTTCGCTTGAGGTTCTGGATCCGCGGCCCGAAACCGAAACCATCGTCGAGGCCTCCTTGAGGCTGCTCAGGGACCGGCGCGAGGACCCGTTGCGCTTCCTCGACCTTGGCGTCGGCTCAGGCGCGCTCATATGCGCCTTGCTCAGCGAGTTCGCCCATGCGCGGGGCGTCGGCGTCGACATTTCCGTCGGCGCCGCCGACGTGGCGCGCAGAAATATCGAGGCTTGCGGCCTCGCTGAGCGGGCCGAGATACGGCTTGGCGACTGGACGAGAGGTCTCGAGGGTCCGTTTGACCTGATCGTGTCGAATCCACCCTATATTCCGAGCGCCGATCTCCCGGGGCTGCCGCGCGAGGTCCGCAACTTCGATCCGCGGTTTGCGCTCGACGGCGGAATCGACGGCCTTGACGCGTATCGACGACTTATGCCGCAGTCGCGTTCCCTGCTTTGCGCAGGCGGTTGGCTCGTGGTCGAAATCGGCGCCAGCCAGGCGGCGCAAGTGCTCGCGATCGCGGAAGAATGCGGCTTTGTCGAAACTTCGACGGACAAGGACCTTGCCGGTCTCGATCGCGTCGTCGCGGCTCGATCGCCGTAAGCCCGGCGGATCGGGAACCGGAGGGGCGCAAGCGGTGACCAAGAGCTCGTCCGATGAACATGCGCCGCGCGGCGAACTGACGGTTCGGGTGATCGCGATGCCGCGCGACACCAACATCAACGGCGATATCTTCGGCGGCTGGGTGATCAGCCAGATGGATCAGGCCGGCGGCATTCACGCGGCGGAGAAGGCCCAGGGACGGGTCGTCACGATCGCCATCGAGGCGATGACGTTCATTCGCCCGGTCAAGGTCGGAGATGTGCTGTCGGTCTATACCGCGGTCGACCACATTGGCGCACCTCGCTCAAGGTCCATATTGAGGCTTGGGCGCAGCGGTTCCGCACTCATCACCGAGAGAAAGTGACCGATGCGACTTTCACCTTCGTCGCCATCGGGCCCGACGGGCGCCCGCGGCCGGTCGTTCCGGAGGCTTGAAGCCAGACTTGTCGAGGGGAAAACGCCGCTGCGTTGCGGCAGCGCTCGCTGAGCGTCGCATGACGCGGTCAACGACCGCGTCCACAAGATTCCGCGCCAAGGCAGAATGCCCTAATCGTCGAGCTTGCGCGCCTCCTCCGGCAGCATGATCGGAACGCCGTCGCGGATGGGGTAGGCCAGCCGGGCGGCGCGGGAAACGAGTTCCTGTCGCACGGGGTCGTAAGTGAGCTCCGCCCGCGTCACCGGGCAAACCAGAATCTCGAGCAGACGGGGATCAACTCTCGACCGCATGTCCGGCTCGATCGCCGGCACGCGTTTTTCGCTGTCGTCGCTCATGAGCGGGTCCTTTGATCGGCGGCGAAGCGCCGCGCGCTCCGCCTATAATACCCTTGGGGTCATCCTGGCGACGAGATCAGAAGTGCAAAGCGACCGCCTGACGCACCCCATTGATCTTGCTCACTTTCGCTATGACCTCGGGTGGCGCGGCGCCGTCGATCGAGACGAGCGCGATCGCCGAGCCGCCCGGTTCGTCGCGCCCAAGCGCAAATGTCGCAATATTGACGCCCGCGTCGCCGAGGCAGCTCGCGAAACGGCCGATGAAGCCCGGTTTATCCTCGTTGGTGACATAGATCATCGATGGGGTGAACTCCGCGTCGACCTTGATCCCCTTAATCGAAAGGATGCGCGGTTTGCCGTCATGAAAGACGGTTCCGCCGATCGCGCGCGATTGTTGCCCCGTCGTGACCGTCAGGGTGATGAAGCTCTCGTAATCACCTTCCGAGGCGCGGGTCATTTCCTCGACGACGATGCCGCGATGGGCGGCGACCGTCGGCGCCGACACCACGTTGACGTCGACCAGCGAAGGACGGAGCAGGCCTGCGATAGCCGCCGACGTCAAAGCCTTGACCTTGAGTTCCGCGACCGCGCCCTCGTAAGTGATCGTGACCTTCTCGATCGGCGCCTGGGTGAGCTGGCCGGCGAAGGAGCCGAGACCCTCCGCCAAGGCGATGAATGGTCTCAACTTCGGCGCTTCCTCCGCGGTGATCGAGGGAAAGTTGAGGGCGTTCGAAATCGCGCCGCGCGTCAGATAGTCCGACATCTGTTCGGCCACCTGGAGGGCGACATTCTCCTGGGCTTCGTTGGTCGAGGCGCCAAGGTGCGGAGTGGCAATGAAGTTCGGATGGCCGAACAGCGGGTTCGCCGTCGCCGGCTCCTCGATGAAAACGTCGAAGGCCGCGCCGGCGACGTGGCCGCTGTCCAGGGCCGCGCGAACGGCGACCTCGTCGACGAGGCCGCCGCGGGCGCAATTAATGATGCGCACGCCCTTCCTGGTCCTCGCCAGATTTTCCGCCGACAGAATGTTGCGGGTCTGGGCCGTCAGCGGCGTATGCAAGCTGATGAAGTCGGCGCGAGCCAAAAGATCGTTCAGCTCGACCTTCTCGACGCCAATCTCGACGGCGCGCTCGGCGCTGAGGAACGGATCGAAGGCGACAACCCGCATCTTCAATCCCAAGCCGCGCGAGGCGACGATCGAGCCGATGTTGCCGCAGCCGATGACGCCGAGCGTCTTGCCGGTGAGCTCAACACCCATGAAGCGGTTCTTTTCCCATTTTCCGGCTTGGGTCGAGACGTCGGCGGTCGGAATTTGCCGTGCAAGCGCAAACATCAGCGCGATCGCATGCTCGGCGGTGGTGATCGAATTGCCAAACGGAGTGTTCATCACGATCACGCCTCTGGCGGTCGCGGCCGGAATGTCGACGTTGTCGACGCCGATGCCGGCGCGGCCAATGACCTTCAATTTCGCAGCCCGCTCGAGCAGCTTGGCCGTGACCTTGGTGGCGGAGCGTATAGCCAGTCCGTCATATTCGCCGATGATCTTGGCGAGCTCGTCCTTGTCGAGCCCCGGTTTGACATCGACCTCGACCCCGCGCTCCTTGAAGATGGCGACGGCCGCAGGCGAAAGCTTGTCGGAGATGAGAACGCGGGAAGTCATGGGTTGATGACCTTGGGTTGGCGGGCGGCGCTGCGGCCGCCTGGGATCGATGGTTCGGGAATTGCTTCGGAGCGGCGGGAGCCCGCTAGGGAGCCGTCCCGCCGCAAGCTCGCTTCGACGACTCTATTCGACGATCAAGCCGCCTTGGCCAGCTTGCTCTTCTCGGCAGCGAAGGCGTAATCGAGCCAATGGGTGATCGCCTTGACATCGGCGACTTCGATTGTCGTGCCGCACCAGATCCGCAAGCCGGCCGGCGCGTCGCGATACGACCCAATATCGAATGCGACCTTCTCCTTCTCGAGAAAGGCCGCCAGCGCTTTCGCAAACGCGGCCTGACCGTCGGGAGAGAGGGCGGCGATCGCCGGATCGACCACCTTCAAGCAGACGCTGGTGTTCGAGCGGGTCTCCGGGACGCGGGCGAGAAAATCGACCCACGGAGTGCGGGCGACCCAATCGGCGATTGCCTTCGCGTTGGCGTCGGCTCGAGCAATGAGGGCCTCGAGGCCGGCGAATGACTTCGCCCATTGCAGCGCATCGATATAGTCCTCGACGCACAGCATGGAAGGCGTGTTGATGGTCTCGCCCTCGAAAATCCCCTCGATCAGCTTGCCACCCTTGGTGAGGCGGAAGATCTTGGGCATCGGCCACGGCGGTTTGTGGGTCTCAAGCCGCTCGGCGGCGCGCGGGCTCAGGATGATGATTCCGTGCCCCGCTTCTCCCCCAAGCGCCTTCTGCCAGGAGAACGTCGTGACGTCGAGCTTGGGCCAGTCGAGAGCCTGCGCGAAGGCGGCGGACGTCGCATCGCACAGCGTCAACCCCTTGCGGTCAGCCGGAACCCAGTCGGCGTTGGGGACGCGCACCCCCGAGGTCGTGCCGTTCCAGGTGAACACGACGTCGTTGTCGAAATCGACTTGCGAAAGGTCGGGCAGCTCTCCATAGGGCGCCTTCAAGGTCCGCGCGCCCTTGAGTTTGAGCTCTTTGATAATGTCGGCGACCCAGCCTTCGCCGAAGCTTTCCCAGGCCAGGACGTCGACGCCGCGCGCGCCCAGCGCCGACCACAAGGCCATTTCAAACGCGCCGGTGTCGGACCCCGGCGTGATGCCGATTCGGTAGTCGCTCGGGACGCCTAGCACTTCACGCGTCAAGTCGATCGCAAGCTTGAGCTTTCCTTTGCCGGGCTTGGCGCGATGGGAGCGTCCCAGCGTCGCGTCTCGTAGAACTGTCGGGGTCCAGCCGGGGCGCTTTGCGCAGGGGCCAGAGGAGAAACACGCGTTCGCAGGGCGAACGGCGGGCGCCGTGGTCGTCATACTGAGCCATCCTTTCAGATGGGCGCCTCTCGTTGGGGAGAGGTGTCCCACCACGGCTCATAGCGCAATGATCAAATCGCGGCAAGCGGGCAATTGCGCGATCGTCGCGACTAGCGTCGGCGCGTGCGATCGCCTCCGCTGCCGCGGCCGCCGTCTTCGCATTGCCGGGGGGCGCAGGATGCCTGTGGCGCCTGCGAGCGTGAGTCGTCGCTCATCCGCTGATAGCGCACGCCGGTGAAGAACAGGATCTGCGCGCCGCGGTGATCGGGAACCGGACGATGGGGCCGTTTCGCGGGCTGGAAGCGGATAAGGTCGTTCACGGCAGCGCCCAATATTGAGAATCGATTGTTCCGATCAGTTCTAATTTCAAGGAGCGAGGGTTAAAATTCGGTCAATGCCGAGCGGAAGTTTGGATGCGTTGCGCCGTCTCCGCTCCTGCCTTGGGATCATGAAGCGTCAGAACGGATTCCAGGTCGCGCGCTGGGTGAATTTCAGATAGCTCACATTGATTCCGAGGCGCGCGCCGACGCCGGTGCGGATTGGAACCACGACCATGTCGTCGGAGTTCAGCGCCGTGAAGCCAAACCCGCCGATAAAATACGCCGATCCGTCGACGCCGCCGAATCGACGGAAGACAGAATCGACCGCCGGCAAGTTGTAAACCAGCATCATGGTTCGGTCGCCATCGGCGCCGGCGTCGAAGCCGAGGGATGGTCCCTGCCAATAGATCGGCTGCTCTCCGGCGTTGCGGGTGTACATCTTACCCTCGCCGTAGCGCAGTCCGCCGACGAACGCGCCGGACGCCTCCTGGCCGAGGATATAGGCGTTCGGCAGACCCCATCGACGCCCGGCTTCCTGGACCACTTCCGCAAGCCCGCGCGATAGATCGCCAAAGAAGCGATGACCGTCATCGAGGATTTCGTCGCCGGTGAAGGTCTGGGGAGCGTCGGTCCCTGGAGCGTCCGCTCGGGCGAGACGAGCCCAGAACGCTGCGCCTGCAGCCGTGAGGCCGACGAACCCTCGCCGGGTCAGTTCTGATTGCATGGGCCTCCTCGAGAAGCATCGCCGCACGAACGGGAGCAGGCTCCGCCCCGCTCACGCCGCCCCCAATCCAGACCGCCGAACCTACGGATCGCAGATTGATAGTGAGGTTGCGTTGACGCCGCGTTAACACTGGCCGAATTTTTCGGCCGCCGTCGGGTCGCCCCAGGCGATGAAGGGACCATTGCGGAGGCCGCGGTCGACCTTGCCATAGCCGAGCGGCCTTCCATCCGGATCGAGCACGACGCCGCCGGCCGCGCGCAACACGGCGTCGGCGGCCGCCGTATCCCATTCCATTGTCGGGGCGAAACGTGGATAGACGTCGCCGAGGCCTTCGGCGATGAGGCAGAACTTAAGCGATGAGCCGGCGCCGCGCGCCTCGCCGATCGGCAGTCGTTTCAGGAAGGATTCCGACCGCGGGTCGGCATGCGACCTGCTTACCAATGCGATGAGGCTCTCGGGCGCGCGGCGGGTCTGGATTCGCCGCCATACACCTTTGTCCGGCAATCTCTCGCCGGGGCGCGCTTCACAGACGAAGGCCGCGTCACCCCCCATCCACAACCTGCCGATCGCCGGCGCATAGACTGCCCCGGCAATTGGCGCGCCGCCTTCGATCAGCGCCACATTGATCGTAAACTCGCCGTTGCGCGCGAGGAACTCCCGGGTTCCATCGAGCGGATCGACGAGCAGGAAACGTCCCACGGCGTTGATCGGCGCGCCCGCTGCGGTCGATTCTTCTGCGCAGATCGGCGGCAAGGGGGCCAAGCGCGCAAGGTGGTCGCAGATGATCGCTTCGGCGCGATGATCGGCCGAGGTTACCGGACTGCCGTCCTCCTTCGACCAAACCTCGCAGCCGCGCTCGTATTCCTCCATCACCGCCGGACCGGCGGCAAGCGCGGCCTCGGCGAGAAACAGGGCAAGGTCGTCGCGCGCGCTGCAATCGAGCGCGAACGGCTTTGGATGCTGAGGAACCGGGTTCACGACGCCTCCCTGGCCTAGATACTTGTCGGCGACGGTTTTGGACCGAGCCCGATCCGGGCGATCGCCGATCGTGCTTGGGACGCCGTCATCGGGTCCGCGGATCTTAATGACCTGCGCCGAGGCGAATTCGTTCCCGCGGACTTGCGCGGCCGCTTCGCGACGGGGCGACGAATCGGATAGACAGGGAATCGGACGACTTCAGTGTGGCGGCATGACCCTTTTCTCCACCATGAGGCCAACATCGAACCCAGGATCGATCGCTTGACAATGGCCTCGCTCACCCCACTCGACCTCGCCGCGCTGTTGTGCTCGCGCGTTTGCCACGACGTGATCAGCCCAGTCGGGGCGATCGTCAATGGCCTTGAAGTGCTCGACGGCGAGCAGGACGAGGAGATGCGAGCCGTGGCCATGGAACTCATTAAAAAGAGCGCGATTTCGGCCTCGGCGCGCCTCCAATTCTGCCGGCTCGCCTTCGGGGCTGCGGGTTCCTTCGGCGCGTCGATCGATACGGGCGACGCCGAAAAGGTGGCGCGGGATATTTTCGCCAGCGACCGGACGATTTTGCAGTGGAACGCGGTGCGGCGGCTGGCGTCGCGAAACTCAGTCAAGCTGTTGCTCAATCTCTGCCTTATCGCTGCAGGGTCAATTCCCCGCGGCGGCGTCATCACCGTCGACCTCCCTGACGGCGAGGGCGCGATGGCGATGCGGGTCGAAGCCAAGGGCGTGAACGCCCGGTTGTCGCACAGCGCAGCTGACATCCTGACCAGCGCCACTCCCGCTGAGGTGATCGACGCCCATTCCATTCAACTCTATTTCACCACGCTCCTGGCTGGGGAGTGTCAAGCCGCGCTCAATGTCTCGACTGCGCAAGACGCCGTGACGCTGACCGCTTCTCCGCCGCCGGTGGTCCCTGCCGTCGCGCAGTGATGCGCGGTCCTTGGGCGTTGGCGACGAACCTCAACGACGCGACCATTAACGCCATTTGAAGCATCGGTCGTTAATTGTCGGGAATGAACGAAGGGTCGAGGATGCGGCACGTCCTGGTGGTGGACGACTCCACCGTGATCAGAAAAATTGTCCGCCGTGTTCTTGAGGGCATGGGCCTGGATGTCACCGAAGCCTCGGATGTACGCCAGGCGCTTGCGGTTTGCTCCCTTTCGATGCCAGACGCCATTTTCGTCGACGGCGGGATGCCAACGCTCGACGGTTGTGAGTTCCTCAGGAAACTGCGGCGGATGCACGGGGGAGACGCGCCGAAGGCGGTCATTTGCCTGAACGAAAATGACGTCGCTCAGATTGCCCGCTGCACGCGGGAGCGAGCGATTTCATGATGAAGCCGTTCGATGCGGACCATGTGCGGGCAAAATTCGCCTTCGTCGGCGCTCACCAGCCGTTTGCAACTTCGCCTATTCCGTCACGGGCGAATCGTCGGTGATTTCCGGGGCGGCGTCCGGCCCGGCCGGTTCCGATGAGCCTCCGCCGCCGAACCCGTATGGCGATCGGAGCCGCCGGCGTCGGCCACGAGGCGGAAAAGCGCCCTCGCCCGACGGCGATTCGAACTCCGGGGGCTGAGCTTCGGGCGCGCCAACCGGCGGGGGCGACGCAATCGCATCGGGCAATGGCGTGACCGCCGCGGCCGGGTCCATGGCGTTGGACCTCGGGCTTGCGGTTATGAACGACGGGAGCCCTGGTTGCGCCGCGCCCTCGACGCCAACATCCCTGGCGGGTTGAGACTGGGAATCGCGGTAGGGCCTGAAGTCCCGCTGACGGCCGTCACGTCCGTGCCGGTTGTCGCGGTAGCCTTCATTCCGGTCGGCGAACGGCCGGTCTTGTCGCGGACCGCGTTCCGGAAACCGGTTGCCCTGCCGTTCCTGCCGGTTTGCAAACCCTGTCCGTTCGTTCTGGCCCTGGCGCTCTCCCTCGTAAGGAGGCCGCTCGGCGTAGGGTTGGGGAGCGTTCGGCGCCACATTGGGTTGCGGCTGAAACCCTTGTTGCGGTTGCTGATAAGCGTTCTGTCGCTCCGCAGGCGAGGCGAAACGATCCGATAGCGCGCCGAAATCGCCATCGTCTTCCATGTCTTCGCCGTCGCCTTCTCCGGGGGGTCGCGGTTGGCCGCTCTGCGCGAGCGCTTGGGCCGCCTGCGCGGCCGCGATCAATCGAAAGTAATGCTCGGCGTGCTGCAAATAATTCTCCGCCGCGACGGGATCTCCCCCCGTATGGGCGTCCCTCGCGAGCTGGAGGTATTTCTCGGCGACATGATGGGCGTTTCCGCGTATTTTGACGTCCGGTCCGTTCAATTCATAGGATCGCGTCAAAGGATTGGGGCCTCGCCGATTGTTCGTCGGCCGCCCGCGCATCCTTTTGTTCTGACCTGGTCTCATTTCTATTTCCCAACATCCATTCGGTTAAGCCCGCAGCTTCGCGATCATTTTCGGCGCAAACTTTTTCGATTTTGACGCAAGCGGGCGCAACTCACGCCTTCGCGTCACTCGAACGGGCTGATCCCATCGCACCCGAAGCACGGACACGAACGATCACTTTGATCCCGATCCCGTGCGAATTCCCTTTACGAGCGCCGCCCTCATGGCCGCGCCAGGACGTTTCCGGAAGGACCCTATGCAGGTCGCCTCGCCTTACTGTTCCTTGGCGGCTAACGCGTTCCGCGACTTCTGTGCCTCGGCCCCCGACGGCCTTTACTTGATTGACTCGCATCCACGCGGCGCCGAATGCCAACATACTGCATCACTGGCCGACGGCAAATCCTTCATTCTTAAGATAGCGTCCTTTCCTCGGATCGCCAAGCGTCAATTCGGCCATTGGGCGATTTTCGGATCCAAAATCGCCATAACATGCGCCGCGGCCCGGCCAAACCGGTCCATTAATTCGACGCCGATCCCTGCCCCGGCTGGACGGGGGCGCGAAAACCCTTCGGGGGATCGGTCAGCCACTCGCGGTCGGGCTCAGGTCCCAGCGGCTCCGCGCTTTTTCCCATTCCAACCCAGTTCAACGGGTTCAAGTTGCCAAGCACCGTCGACGTCGATCCGCAGGAGCCTGTGCACTTTACCTCATTTCCCTCCGGATCGACTGCGCGAACCGTCACGGGCGCGTTAGAGGGAAACGGGTGCGTATAGCGCAGACGCGCGTCTCCCACCCCGGCGATCGTCTTCTTGCCCTCTTCCTTTTGCGTCTTCTTGCGTAGAACTTCCTGATTCACGGGCCAGTCGGGATCGGCGGATGCGGCCGACCCCGGAGGCGGCAGCTCCATTTTTGGCGGCACGACGATCTTACCATGTTCATGATAATCGATTGGGGGCGGCTTGTCGCCGCCGCCAAATCCAAAACCAATAGCCGGACCAAAAATCGATCCAATTCCTTGCCAGAGCGGCGCTTGGCCATCGTCCCCAGCCCAGGCCGGCAAACCGACCAGACCGCCGGACATCAACGCCAACCCGGCCACCGCTGACCGCAAACCAAAGCCCATCGCTTACCCCTTGCCCTCCGCGACCGTTGCGACGGCAATTCAACTTCGGCGTATCTCGCCACAAATTCCGGCTATTCGATGACGCTCCTCGCGACACCTGACAAGGGCTCGCGCAAGACCGACGGGCGATAATTCTCGATTTCAGTCCGCGCCATGGGACGGATTTCTCTGGCTTCGACTGTTCGGCGCGCGAGAGACAGGCAACAGGTCGACCATTAACAGCACAACACCGATGTTAATGGCCGCATCGGCGAAGTTGAAGACAAAAAAATGGCGGCCAAAGGCATGCAGATCGAGATAATCAACCACAGCGCCATGAACAATGCGGTCAATCGCATTGCCAAGGGCGCCGCCGATGATCAATCCGAGCCCGACGGCTGGCAGTCCGGATCGGCATCGAGAGAGCCACCATGCGAGCAGGGCGGTCGCCGCGAGCGTGAGCACGAGCAGGAAACTCTCCGCTGACGCCGAATCGCGGGCGAACAGGCTGAACGAGATGCCCCGGTTCCACCGCAGGGTCAAATCAAGGAAAGGCGTCAACCGCGTCGAGTCGGGCGTCAACTGATCGGAACGCGAAAGGACAGCAATTTTCGCGATTTGGTCGACAATGACGACCGCGAGCACAACAACGCCTCCCAGCACCGGGGGCTTCACGGCAAGCGGCCCAACGTCTTGAGCTCGCGCAGCGCCTCGGCGTCCCTTGGGCTGACATCGGGAAAGTCGGGCGAGGCGGTCGCCGGATCAAAAAAGCGCCACGAACGGGCGCATTTGACCCCGCTCGCACGCTCCACGACGACGCCGACGTCCGCTGCGTCTGGCAGCCGAAACGCCGTTTCGGGAATCGGGGTCCCGAATTCCGTCGAGATATCGGAAGTGATGCAGACTTCCGCGAAGTCGAATTCCTTCGAGCGCCTTCAGATGCTCGGGATTGATCAGATAGATGCGCGGCGCAGCTTCGAGCGAGGAACCGATCAGCTTGTTCGCCCGCGCGATCTCGATCGCGCCGGTGACTGCGAGGCGCAACATCCGGACCGTATCCCAGATCTTCGCCAGTTGGACATCTCGCCACTCGGCGGGAATGACGGGAAATTGTTCGAGATGGATCGAGCGACGACCGGGGCTGCGCGCCGTCCACGCTTCCTCGGCGGTGAAAACCAGGATCGGCGCGAGCCAGATCGCAACCGCGCCGAAGATGCTTTCGATCGCTTCCAGAGCCCCGCGCCGCCGAACGCTGGACGGCGGATCGCAATAGAGCGCGTCCTTGCGGATGTCGAAATAGAAGGCGGACAAGTCGGCGTTCATGAACGTCGTGAGCGCCGCGATGACGCGAGCGAAGTCGAAATTGTCGTAAGCCTCTCGAACCTTAAGGTCGAGTTCGGCGAGCTTGTGCAGCATTAACCGCTCGAGTCCGGTCATCGCCGCATGGCCGACCGAATCGCCCAATTCGCGATGGGCCAGAGTTCCCAACATCCACCGAATCGTGTTGCGCAACTTGCGATAGTTGTCGCTGACCGCCTTCAGGATTTCCGGACCAATGCGCTGGTCGTCGGTGTAGTCGACGCTGGCAACCCACAAGCGCAGGATGTCGGCGCCCGACGCGCGAATGACGTCCTCCGGGAAAGTCTGGTTGCCCAAAGACTTGGACATCTTGCGGCCGCTCTCGTCGAGGGTGAAGCCGTGGGTCAGCACGATGTCGAACGGGGCCCGGCCGCGCGTGC
This sequence comes from uncultured Alphaproteobacteria bacterium, assembly GCA_963765375.1. GTDB lineage: Bacteria > Pseudomonadota > Alphaproteobacteria > Rhizobiales > Beijerinckiaceae > Roseiarcus. The sequence goes on from CAVXVZ010000005.1 coordinate 574,435, forward strand.
CGCAGCTTTCGAGGAGCGAAGATTGGAACCAGCCGCGATGCTGGTCGGAGCCTTCGAGATACATCACCTGGTCGGCGCCGCCGTCAATCGCGCGCCGGATGCCGGCCAGTCCAGGAAAGTGCTTCGCGTCGTCAAGGACGTAAGCGTGGCTCGAGCCTGAATCGAACCAGACTTCGACCAAGTCGTCGACCTTATCGTAGGCGTCGGCCTCGTGCTTCGCGCCCAGGAACCGCTCCTTCGCGCCGCTTGCGAACCAGGCGTCGGCGCCTTCCTGTTCGTAGGCCTCGGCGATTCGGGCGTTCACCTCGTCGTCGAACAAGATTTCGTGTCCGCCCTTGCGGACGAAAATCGACAGCGGCACGCCCCAAGCGCGCTGACGCGAAAGCACCCAGTCGGGCTTGTTCGCAACCATGCCCTTGATCCGGTTCTCGCCGGACGGCGGCGCCCACTTGGTTCGTTCGATCGCATTGACCGCAATGGCCCGAAGGGTCTCGCCGCCGTGCGCATTGACGAACGGCCGATCCATAGCCAGGAACCATTGCGGTGTGTTGCGAAAGATGACGGGGGTTTTGGAACGCCAGCTATGCGGATACTGATGCTTGAGCCGGCCCCGCGCCACGAGCGCCCCCGCCTTGATGAGCGCATCGATGACGGCTTGATTGGCGTCGCCGGTTTTCCCCTTGCCGGTGATGACGCGCTTGCCTTCGAAGCCCGGCGCTTCTTCGGTGAAGGCCCCGTTCTCATCGACCGTGTACGGAATACGGGTGTCGATTCCGCGCTCCTGGAGCAGCCGCGTGCTCGCTGTCCAAAGCTCGAAGTCTTCGCGCCCGTGGCCCGGAGCGGTATGAACGAAGCCTGTGCCGGCGTCTTCAGTGACGTGGTCGCCGTCGAGCAAAGGAACGACAAACCCATAGCCGTGGGCGTGCAGCGGATGGGCGCAGACCATCGAGGCGAGCGCTTCCGTCGCAACGTCGCCGACGAATTCGAACGCCTTCACCCGCGCTGCGGCGAAGATCGCCTCGGCGAGCGACTTGGCGACGATATACTTCGCCTCGGGCTTGGCCCAATTGTTCGCATCTGCCCCAGTCACGCGATAGAGCCCGTAGGCGATGCGCTTCGAGAAGGCGATCGCCCGGTTGCCGGGCATCGTCCACGGCGTCGTCGTCCAGATGACAATAGACGCCCCCTTAACGAGCGCGTTCTGGTTGAGCGCCGAATCAAACCCGGCCGGAGGAGCGTAGGCAAACGTGGAATCAGCGCCGACGTCGGTCGTCACTGGATTGGTGCTCTCAACTCGAAACGCAACGAACACCGTGTCGCTGGTATGATCCTCGTATTCGACCTCCGCTTCCGCGAGCGCGGTCTTTTCGATGACGCTCCACATCACTGGCTTCGAGCCGCGATAGAGGAGGCCGTTGGCGACGAATTTGAAGATCTCCCTGGCGATCTGCGCCTCGGCGGGATAGCTCATCGTCGTATAGGGATGGTCCCAATCGCCGACGACGCCGAGCCGCTTGAATTCTTCCCGCTGCATCGAGAGCCAATGCTTGGCATAGGCGCGGCATTCGCCGCGAAACGCGATGATGGCCTGCGAATCCGAAAAATCGGGCTTGGTCTTGCCCTTGCTTGTGTAGAATTCTTCTTCGACCTTCCATTCGATCGGCAGACCGTGACAGTCCCAGCCGGGAACGTAGTTGGATTCCCAGCCGGTCATCTGATGCGACCGCACAACAATATCCTTCAGGGTCTTGTTGAGCGCTGTGCCGATGTGGACATTGCCGTTGGCGTAAGGCGGCCCGTCGTGGAGAACGAATTTGGGCCGTCCCTTGCCGCTCTCGCGCAGGGCCCGATAGAGATTCTCGCGCGCCCAGCGGGCCAGAATCTCCGGCTCCTTGTGCGGCAGACCCGCGCGCATGGGAAAATCCGTCTTCGGCAGGTAGAGCGTGCGCGAATAGTCGAGGCCTGAGACGGACGCGTCGGACATGGGATCGGGAGCCAAATTCTGGGTTCGCGGCGGGGACGGGTCGGATTAAAGGATTTGCCGCAATTCGCCAAATCCAAACTCGCCCCTGACCGCTAAAATGGCGCGGGCGCGTTCCTTGTCGCGCTCCATCTCGGCCGCCAGCGAAGCGATCGAATCGAACTTGCGCTCGTCGCGGATGCGCTCGACGAACTCGACTCCCATTTCGCGCCCGTAGAGATCTCCGTCGAAATCGAGAAGATGAACTTCGAGCAATGGCGGGCCGTCATCGACCGTCGGCCGGGTCCCAAAGCTGGCGACGGCTGGAAAAGCGCTCCCCTCGACCCGCGCCACGACCGCATAAATTCCGTGCGCGAGCCGGTTTGTCGACTCGAGCGCGATATTGGCCGTTGGAACGCCGAGGGTGCGTCCCAGGCTCCGGCCGTGAATGACCTGGCCTTGAATCGAATAGTTGCGCCCGAGACCGCGCGCTGCCGCCGCGAGGTCGCCTTGCTCGAGAGCCTTGCGAATGGCGCTCGAGGATACGACGCAGGCCGCTTCTCCAACGCGGGCTTCGACCTTCGCCACGATCTCGACGGCGAAGCCGTGTCTCAGCCCGCCCTCGGCCAGCGTGGCGGGCGAACCGGACCGGCCCTTGCCGAAATGAAAGTCCCAGCCGACCACGACAGCGGCGACGCCGAGCCGAGCCACAAGAATCCTGGCGACGAATTCGTCTGCGCTCATCGCCGCGAGCGAGGCGTCAAAGCGGATAAAGACGATGCCATCGAGCCCGAGCCTGGCGCAGATTTCGGCTTTGTCCCGGGCCGGCGTCAGTCGGAACGCGACCGGCCGGGTAGCGAAAAAGTCCGCCGGATGCGGCTCGAAGGTCAAGATGGCGCTGGGCGCCGATCGCTCCCGGCCAATGGCCACGGCGCGCTCGACGACCGCCTGATGACCGAGATGCAGGCCGTCGAAATTTCCGATGGCGTAAACTGCGCCTTCCAGTCCATGCGGCGGCGCCGTCGGATCCGTGGCGAGGACGAAGCCGTTGGTCATTGCGTCCTGCCGATCCCAGGGTTCGACCGACCTATCCCGTCGTTTCGCAAGCCCCGCAAACTGCCTTGACCTCCTGATCCGGTCATGGCGAGGGATGCCTCGGCTTGGGCGTCGGCGGAACGCTGAGAACGCCTTCGCCGTCAAGCACGATCTCATCGCCTACGCGACACTCGCAATGCAATCGGACGCGGCGGTTCTTCTCGGTCAGTTCAACCACCTCTACGTTGACGTCGACAACGTCGCCGATTTTGACCGGACCCAGAAAGCGTAAGGTCTGGGAGATATAGACCGCGCCCGGTCCCGGCAGCCGCATGCCGATGACGCCGGATATGAGGCTCGCGGTGTAGAGTCCATGGACGATCCGGCCGCCGAATCGCGTCTTCCTGGCGAAGTGCTCGGCAGGTGGATCGGATTGTGGTCGCCCGAAAGCTCGGCGAACCCGATCACGTCCTCATTCTCGACCGTCTTGCGGATCGTCGCGCGCATGCCGATCGCAAGGTCTTCGAAATAGCGCGTCCGAAACAGTGGGTTCTGCATGCGGCGAATGAGACCTTCAGCTGGCGGCAGCCGACGCTCGAACCGCCGGCGGTCAGTCGACGAACCCGCCGTGACGACCGTCTACGGCAGAAGCGCGCGAATCGCGGCGATCGGCCACAACGCATATTCCTCGTACAGCCGTTGCAGTTCAACGGGATCGGCCGGCGAGGCCGGCAACTCTCCGTGCAAGGACCGATGTACGCCGCCGGTGACGAACAGCGCGTCCAGGCCCGCTCGCTCCGCGCCGGTTATGTCCGTTCTCATACCGTCGCCGATCGCAAGGACCCGACCCCTTTCGATTGCAGCGCCTCTGGCCCGTTCGGCAAGCGTCAGGGCTCGATCGTAAATCGGCGCGTAAGGCTTGCCGGCATAGAGAACCCGGCCTCCAAGCTCTTCATATCGACGCGCCAGCGCGCCAGCGCAATGAATGAGCGTTTCGCCCCGGTGGATAACGATGTCCGGGTTGGCGCATATCATCGTCATTCCCCGAGCCGCCATCGCCCGCAGCTCCAGTTCGTAGTCGTCGGGCGTTTCGCTCTCGTCGTTTCTGAGACCGGTGCAGAGCGCATATTGGGCGTCTTCAAGAGCGAGGAGCCTGGGCCGACCGCCTGTCGCCTTTGCGACGGCGTCGAAGAGGCTCAGGTCGCGCCCCGGTCCGATGTGAAGCACCCGGTCTCCTGGCTGGTCCTCCATCAATCCGATGGTCACGTCGCCGGAAGTCACGATGGCGTCGAACGCTTCCGGCGCAACCCCAAGTTTCAGCACTTGCTGGCGGATGGGTGGCGAGGGCCGTGGAGCGTTGGTAATCAGCACCACCGCGCCGCCGCGCCGCCGGAACGCCATAAGCGCTGCCCACGCGGGCGAGAAGGAGGCCACTCCGTTGTGGAGGACGCCCCAGATATCGCAAAGAATCGCGTCATAGCGATCGGAGATCTCGCTAAGACCGCTAATTTGCCGGACGATCTGCGGCTGTTCCTGCCTCATTGCCGGGGGCTCGGCTAGGCGACGGCTGCGCTCGTGTCAAGGCGGGGATCGGCGGCGCCGCGGCGAGTTCCCAGTTCCGCCGGCCCGCTTGACGCCGTTCGAGATGGTTCCTAGCTATGGGAGTGCGGCAAGCACGCCGTCTTCGAGGGCGCCATGTCATCATTAACGGCCAAAGTCACCGACGCGAGTTTCGAGACCGACGTCATCAAATCCGACGAACCGGTCGTCGTCGATTTCTGGGCGGAATGGTGCGGGCCTTGCCGCATGATCGCGCCGGCGCTCGAAGAAATCGCGACCGAAATGGGCGGCAAAGTGAAGATCGCGAAGCTCAATGTCGATGAAAACCCGGGCGTCGCCGGTAAATATGGCATCCGCTCGATCCCGACGCTGATGGTGTTCAAGGGCGGCAAGCACGTAGCGACCAAGACCGGCGCAGGCCCGAAGAGCGAATTGTCTCGCTGGATCAACGCCTCCGTCTGAGCGACGCTCGGCGGCGAGTGGTTAAACGGGAATGCGCACCGCCGCCCTCAGGCCTCCCATGGGGCTGTCCGACAGGGTGATGTCGCCTCCATGCGAGCGGGCGATGTCTCTCGCGATCGCAAGGCCCAGGCCCGCCCCGCCCTCGTCCTGGTTACGCGCCTCGTCGAGGCGGTAGAAGGGCCGGAAGACGTCCTCCCGATGCGCGGGAGCGATGCCCGTGCCGTCGTCGTCAACGACGATCGACACAAATTGAGCTTCGCGGGTCGCAGAAACGCGAACGCGGTCGGCGTGACGCTGGGCGTTGGCGATCAAATTGCCGACGCAGCGCTTCATCGCCATCGGCCGGACGCGAATGTCGAGATCGCCCCGTGTCTCGAGGCCAAGCTCAGCGCCGTGGCGCTCCGAATCCGCCCGCAGGTCCTCGAGGATCGAGGCGATATTGATTCGCGTGGTCGACTCGCCGGCGTCCCCTCGGGCGAAGGCGAGGTATCCTTCGAGCATCTGGCCCATTTCATCGACATCCTTCTGGAGCAGCTCGCTGTCGGCGGAATTGTCGAGCAAGGCCAAGGACAGTTTGAATCGGGTCAGCATCGTGCGCAGATCGTGACTGACGCCGTTCAGCATCGCGGTTCGCTGTTCTGTGGCTCGCTCGATCCGCCGCTTCATTTGGATGAAGGCGTGGCCCGCCTGCCGGACTTCGCGTGCGCCATGGGGACTGAAGTCGAGATCCCGGCCCTTGCCGAAGTCCTCCGCCGCTCGCGCCAGACGCAAAATGGGCCGTATCTGATTGCGAAGAAAAATAATCGCGACGGTCAGAAGGACGATCATCGCGCCCAGCATCCAGAGCACGAAAATATGGGCGTTCGCCTCGTAAGCGAGAGCACGGCGAGTCACCAGGCGCAGCACTCGGCCGCCGAGATCGACGCGTATTTCCATCAACCCCGACCGGCCGACGGTATCGAGCCAGAAAGGTTGCGCCACCTGCTTTCTAATCTCGTTTGGAAGGATTCGCGTCAGCGGATCCAATGCCCCGTAGAAGGATCGAGGCATGAGCGGGGGCAAAGGGCCGGCCGGAAGCAAGGTCGCGTCCATGCGGAACCTTTCGGAGGCCAGCTTGATCAGGAAGGTGTCGTCATCGCCGGGCGGGAGCTTCTGATAAAGGTCGGTCAGCGCTCCTACGTCACGCGCCACCGCCTCGGAAAGCCTGCGGGTCACCAGATCCCAGTGATGCTGCATGAACGCGAACGTCACTGCGGTTTGCAGCAGAACCATCGGCACGATCACGATGAGGAGCGAGCGCTTATAGAGGCCCTTGGGCAGCATTTCGGCGACCCCGCGCGCCGCGCGCCGCCAGAGCATGCGGATCTGCGCGAGCAATCGCAGATTGCGGAACGCGGCTCGTTCCCTCATCGGTCCGCTATGAGTCGATATCCCGCCCCCCGCGCCGTCTGCAGATAAGTCGGATTGGCGGGATCTTGTTCGATCTTCCGCCGCAGGCGATTGACGAGGACGTCGACCGTTCGCTCCTGCGCGGCGCCTCCCGATCCCGACAGCGCCTCGCGAGAAACGATCGCGCCGACATTGGCGCTAAGCAGGCGAAGCATCTCGCGCTCACGTTCCGTGATACGAATCGCCTCGTCGCCCGCGCGCAGCTCTCCGCGCTCGAGCGAGAAGGCGAACCGTCCGAAGCGCACGACCGCCGTCTCGGGACGGCCGACCGCCGCGGCCCGGGTGCGTCGAAGCACCGAGCCGATGCGCAAGAGCAGCTCGCGCGGCTCAAACGGCTTGGCCAGATAGTCGTCGACGCCGATTTCGAGGCCGCGCACCCGATCCTGGGGTTCGCCGCGCGCCGTCAACATCAGGATTGGCACTTGCGAACGCCCGCGCAAGGCGGCGGCGAAGTCGAACCCGTCCTCGCCGGGCATCATGACGTCGAGCACGATGATGTCGAACGCCAATCCGTCGAGAAACCCGCGGGCCTCGGCCGCTGTCGCCGCGACAGTAACCCTATGGCCGTTCTTCATCAGGTAGCTCGAGAGCAGCGCCCGCAGCCGCCGATCGTCGTCGACCACGAGGACATGGGCGGCGTCGTCCTGGAACGAAGTCGCTGTCGAACTCACTGCGCCTGACCCACTCGCTTCGGAGGCTCGCGCCGACCGACGGGGTCGCCCGCGCGCTTCTGGGGATCGATCATCGCGGTCAAAAAGGCGAGCGCCGACTCGTTGCCCCAGTCACCCAGTTGCTCCAGCGCCAACGCGAACCGCCGTGTCTGAACCTGGGCCAGTCTCAGGGCCAGGCGCTCGCCGTCGGGGGTCGCATAGAGCTGCCGTCGTCGCCGGTCGAGCGCGCCAGCCCGGATCTCGACGAAGTTCTTGTCGACGAGCTCGCGCAAGACGCGGTTGAGGCTTTGCTTGGTGATCCGCAAAATTTCCAGAAGCTCGGCGATCGTCAGGCCCGGTCGCCGGCTGACAAAATAAAGGACGCGATGATGGGCGCGCCCAAACCCATACGCCTCGAGCAGCCGATCGGCGTCGCCGACAAAGTCGCGATAGGCGAAGAAGAACAGTTCGATCAATTCGTACATCGGCTCATCGCCGCGGCGCGAGTGCGCGGCTGGATCGGCCTTGGATGCGTCGGACGACATCGACGAGCCCATTAGGTCAGTAGTGTTGACATAATTCAGCCCTTTTGCTAGCCTACTGGCGACAATCGACCCGATCCATGTAACTCCAATCGCCCAAAAACCAAACCGACCTGCTTCGAAGGAGAGGAACGCGAGATGGCCACGCAGACGTTTGACGATCGCGACGGATGGATATGGTTCGACGGTCAAATGGTCGAGTGGCGCGAAGCCAAAGTGCACATGCTGACCCATGCGCTGCACTATGCAAGCGCGGTTTTCGAGGGCGAGCGGGCTTATGGCGGGCATATTTTCAAGTCGTCGGACCATTCCCGGCGATTGAGGGACTCGGCCCAAATCCTCGACTTCGAGGTGCCCTGGAGCGTGGCCGAGATCGACGCCGCCAAGGCCGAGGTCCTCAAGCGAAACCATCTCGTCGACGCCTATGTTCGGCCGATTGCCTGGCGCGGGTCGGAGATGATGGGCGTGGCCGCGCAGCACAACAAGATCCACCTCGGCATAGCGGTGTGGGACTGGCCGAGCTACTTCGATCCCACCCAGCGGATGAAGGGCATCCGGCTCGATATCGCCGACTATCGGCGACCCGATCCCGCGACCGCGCCGGCGATGGCGAAGGCGGCGGGTCTCTATATGATCTGCACGATTTCGAAGCACCGCGCGGAGCGCCGCGGCTACGCCGACGCCTTGATGCTGGACTGGCAGGGCCGGGTCGCCGAATGCACCGGCGCGAACGTGTTTTTTGTCAAGAACGGGGTGATTCGTACCCCGATCGCCGATTGCTTCCTCGCCGGAATCACCCGGGCGACGGTGATCGACCTCGCCCGCAAGCGCGGCTTTGAGGTCATCGAGCGGCGCATCCTGCCCGAGGAGCTTGGCGGCTTCGACGAGTGTTTCATCACCGGGACGGCCGCCGAGGTCACGCCGGTCGGCGAGATCGGCCCGCATGCCTTCAAGCCCGGGGCGGTGACGGCCGCGCTCGTCGACGCCTATAGCGAAGAGGTCAATCCGAAAACCAAGGCCGCTTGACGGCCGGGCGGGAGGAAGGGTTTTCCAAGCCGCGGGAAGCAAAATCCAAATCGGCGAGGAACAAATTTCAAAGGAAAGGGAAGCAGAATCCAAGGATTCCCCTTCCGCCGATCGAGACTTTTCAGTGACTTAAGCCAGAATCGAGCGAATACGGCTTCCTCTCGGCCCTCGGCGCGGTCATTGAACAAGGCTTCTTAGTCAAACAGCGCGGGGCAGGCCCTCGTTCGCCGGACGGCTCCGGCGATAGCAGGCACAATAGCACGCCTTTCTGAATACCAAAAGAGATTGTCGAAATTTTTCGTCCGGGCACAAGTGAGGCGCTGCTACGCGGCGGCGACAAAACTGTCCATGACCAATTTTCGGCCGGCCTTGTCGAAGTCGACGGTCAGCTTGGGGCCGTCGACGGCCACAACCTCGCCCGGGCCGAATTTGCTGTGCATCACCCGCGAGCCGGGTTGGAACGCCGAAGAGGACGAGCCATGTCCGTACGCCGCCCCTTCAATGATCGCGCCTGAAGGTCTCACGGTTCGTGAGCCCCATTCACCGGCGTCGCGCGACCGCGCCTCGGCGCGCCGCCAGCCGGGCGTGTCGTAACGGGAGGCAAACCCGCTTTCCGGACCGGCGGGCGGCCAGGAGCGGTAGCCTCCGCCCGAACCGGCAGATTCCTCGAAATCGACATGCTCCTCGGGCAATTCCTGGATGAACCGGGATGGCGACGAAGCCTGCCAGAACCCGCGAACCCGCCGGTTGAGAGCGTAGTAGATCCTTGCCTGCCGACGCGCCCGGGTCAGCCCAACATAGGCAAGCCTCCGCTCCTCCTCGAGCCCGGCGAGGCCATTGTCGTCCAGCGACCGCTGGTGAGGGAATAGACCCTCCTCCCAGCCGGGCAGAAAGACGATGTCGAACTCCAGTCCCTTCGCCGCATGAAGGGTCATGATCGAAACCCGTTCGCCCTCTTCACCGCCATCGACGTCCATGACTAGCGACACATGCTCGAGAAACGCTTGAAGATCGGGAAATTCGCCCATCGACCGGACGAGCTCTTTCAGATTGTCGAGCCGTCCGGCCGCATCGGGCGTGCGCTCGGCTTTCCACATGTCGATATAGCCGCTCTCCTCGAGCACGAGCTGCGCCAGCTCGTCATGCGGCAGCTGGCCCGCCTGACTGCGCCACCGGTCGAAGTCGTCGAGAAGTCCGCGCAGGATCTGCCGGGGACGCGGCTTCAGGTCCTCCGTTTCGACGAGCGCGCGCGCGGCCCGCGTGAGCGAAAGGCCGGCTCGACGGCCATATTGATGCAACGTCGCGAGCGTCGCTTCGCCGAGGCCGCGTCTGGGCTGGTTATAGATGCGTTCGAACGCGAGGTCGTCGTCGGCTTGAGCGACGCAACGCAGATAGGCCAGCGCGTCGCGTATTTCCGCCCGCTCGTAGAATCGCGGACCGCCGATGACCTTGTACGGAAGCCCGAGCGCGATGAACCGCTCCTCGAATTCGCGCATCTGAAACGAAGCGCGCACCAGGATGGCGATGTCGTTCAGGGAAACGTCCTTGTGCTGGAACGCCTCGATCTCCTCGCCGACCAGCCTCGCTTCCTCCTGGGCGTCTGGAGCTTCGGCGACCTTCGGCCGGTCTCCCGGCGGCTTGTCGGTGAACAGCGTCTTTCCCAACCGGCCGCGGTTGTGCGCGATCAGTCCGGCAGCGACCGCGAGGATGTGGCCGCCCGAGCGATAGTTTCGCTCGAGCCTGATCACTTTCGCCCCGGGAAAATCCCTCTCGAACCGCAGGATGTTTTCAACGTCCGCGCCGCGCCAGGCATAGATCGACTGATCGTCGTCGCCGACGCAGCACAGATTGCCGTTAGTCCCGGCGAGGAGGCGGAGCCAGAGATACTGGACGACGTTGGTGTCCTGGTACTCGTCGACCAGGATGTAGCGGAACCGGCGCCGGAACGACGCGAGAATGTCGCCGTGCTCGCGCAGGAGCCTGAGCGGCTCGAGCAGGAGATCGCCGAAATCGACGGCGTTCAGCGCTTTCAGACGGGCCTGGTAGCTCTCATAGAGGCCTGCGGCGCGACCTCCCACGAAGCCGGCGGCTTCGTTCGCCGGCACGTGTCCGGGATCGACGCCCCGGTTCTTCCAGCCATCGATGAGATTCGCCAAGGCCCGCGCCGGCCACCGTTTTTCGTCCAGATTTTCCGCCTGCAGAAGCTGCTTGAGCAGGCGCAGCTGGTCGTCGGAGTCGAGGATGGTGAAATTGGGTCGTAAGCCCACCAACTCGGCATGCATGCGCAGGATCTTGGCGCCAATCGAATGGAAGGTGCCGAGCCAGGGCATGCCCTGCTCGGAGCCGGTCAGCGCGCCGACGCGCACCCGCATCTCGCGCGCCGCCTTGTTGGTGAACGTCACCGCCAGGATCTCATGGGCGCGAGCGCGGCCGGTGGCGATGAGATGCGCGATTCGGGCGGTAAGGACGCGCGTCTTGCCGACGCCAGCGCCGGCGAGAATGAGAACGGGGCCATCCAGCGCTTCGACTGCGCGCTGCTGCTCTTCATTCAATCCATCGAGATAGGACGGCTGCAGACGCCGCGCGAGCGGCGCTGTGCGGGCATCGTCGCGCCAGGGCGACGGCGGCGAGACGGCCGCCGGCCCGGATGTTTCTGATTCATGCGCCACGAATCGAATCATGCGCCGGCCGGCTGCGGTGTGCAACCCGAAACGCGAACCTCCCGGGTCGCGAAGAGCGGCGTCCGAGGACGCCGCTAATTCCAGCCGTTGATCTGGACCATGGCCGGGGTCAGGATGGCCGCGAACAGGCCGGGCAGGAAGAACAGGATCATCGGCACGGTGAGGGTCGGCGGCAGCGCCGCCGCCTTCTTCTCCGCCGCGGTCATGCGCTGGTCGCGGCTCTCCTGGCTCAAGACCCGGAGCGCCGCGCCGAGCGGCGTGCCGTAGCGCTCCGACTGCGAAAGGACGGTGGTCAGCGAGCGGATCGAACTCCAGTCCAGTTCGCAAGCCGAGATTTTCAAACGCGATCCGCCGCTCGGCGAGATAGGACATTTCGGCCGCCAGGAGCCCCATTTCCTCGGCCATCGACACGCTCTCGATGCCGATCTCAAGACTGACTTTGCGCACCGCATGTTCGATCGACATGCCGGATTCGGCGCAAATGAGGAGCAGATCGAGGGTATTGGGGAACGCCCGCTCGAGTTCCTTCTTCCGCTTGACGGTCTTGTTGCGCAGGAAGAGCTCGGGCGCCTTGATGCCGACATAGCTCGCCGCGATTGCGACGCCGATCTTGACCATCACCGGCTGATTCCACTTGAGGATCGCGAACAGATAGATCGCAGCGACAAGGAAAAACGCGATCGGGGCCGCCAGGCGAAACGCGAGAAAGGCATATTCCGCCCCCGCGCCGCGAAAGCCGGCCATCGCCAACTGCATCTTGGCCTTTTCGGTGCTGAGCCAGCTCGTGAGATTGAGGGTTTCGACCAATTGCTTGACGAGACCGCTCGGCTTCACCCTGAGGGCGGTTTTGCTTTGAGCCGCCTGCAGCCGCTCGCGCTCGCGCGCCCTTATCCGCTCGCGCTCCGAGCTCACCGCCTTGATGCGGCGCGACAATGTGTCCGGCTGGAGCCAGGGCATCGCGGCCGTGAGCACCGTCGCGGCCGAGCCGACGGCCGCGAACAGGACAGCGAGGAAATGAGCGTCGGAGAATTTTGCCAGCAGTTCGTCAAGCATTGGCGCGGGCTCGATTTAGAAGTCGAACGCAATCATCTTTTTCATCATCGCCACGCCTATTCCCATCCAGCAGATGGCGATCACCGAGATCATGCGGCCATGGCTTGTCGTCCACAACAGCGAGACGTAGTTCGGAGAGGACACGTAAAGCGCGCCGACGACGAGGAACGGCACCGCGCCGATGATGGCCGCCGAGGCCTTCGCTTCCATGGACATGGCGCTGATCTTTCCTTTCATCTTCTTGCGCTCGCGCAGCACGCGAGAAAGATTGCCCATAGCTTCGGAAAGGTTGCCGCCCGACTTGCCCTGGATGGCGATGACAATCGAAAAGAAATTTGTTTCAGTGATCGGAACCCGCTGGGCCATCCGCTCAACCGCTTCCGGCAAGGTCATTCCGAGCGACAGCGATTCGACGATCCGGCGAAACTCCGACTTCACCGGCATGGGGCTTTCGGCCGCGGCGATCCGGATCGTATCGCCGAGGGGCAGGCCCGACTTGATGCCGCGCACAATGATGTCGATCGCGGTCGGAAAATTGGCGATGAACTTGTTGATGCGGCGAATGCGCAGGCGCGCCAGCGTGAGTTGCGGCAGGCCGATCGTGCCGGTGACGCCGATCAGAAGCGTGAGCAGCGCGCTTTTCGACTCGATGTAGGTGAAGGCGCTGAGAAGCAAACCGAGGATCAGGCTTCCGATCCAATATTGCTGCGTGGTGATCGAGAGTCCCGCCTGATCGATCCGGGTCGCCAGGCTGACCCGCTGCTTGCCTTTCCTTTCGATGTCGCGAAGACCGTCGGCGATCTGCTTTTTGCGCGCCGCCCGATCGACGCTCGCGGACGCATTCAAGGCCTTCGCATCGCTTCTGGCGACGGCCGCGCGACGCTTGTCGGCTCGCGAGTCTCCGCCGACGAAGGCGAACGCAAGACCGCCGAATCCAATCGCCAGGCACCCCGCGACAGCCATCGGATTGACCATGCCCGTGCTTCCTTTCCCGCTCGAATTCTTAAGGACCTTCGGCCATTTCCGAGATATCCAGCGCCGCGGCGAGCCGGGCCTCTTCGCCGTAGATGCGGGCGCGGTCCCAGAATCGCGGCCGCCCGATCCCCGTCGACCGATGCCGCCCTTTCAGTTTGCCCTGAGCGTCTTCGCCGAGAATCTCGTAGACGAAGAGATCCTGGGTGATCGCGACGTCGCCTTCCATTCCGATCACCTCGGTCACCTGGGTGATCCGGCGGGATCCATCGCGAAGCCGAGCGGCTTGAATGATGACGTCGACCGAAGACGTGATCATTTCCCGGATCGTTTTCATCGGCAGCGCATAGCCGCCCATGGTGATCATGGATTCAAGGCGACTCAGCGCTTCACGGGGAGAGTTCGCGTGCAAGGTGCCCATCGAACCGTCATGGCCGGTGTTCATCGCCTGGAGGAGATCGAAAGCCTCCGGTCCTCGAACTTCGCCGACGATGATGCGTTCCGGCCGCATGCGCAGGCAGTTCCTGACCAGGTCGCGCATCGTGATCTGACCAACGCCTTCGAGATTGGGCGGCCGCGTCTCGAGCCGCACGACATGGGGCTGCTGGAGCTGGAGCTCGGCTGCGTCCTCGCAGGTGATGATTCGCTCGTCGACGTCGATATAGTTGGTCAGGCAGTTCAAGAGCGTCGTCTTGCCGGAGCCGGTGCCGCCCGAGATGAGGACGTTGCAGCGGACGCGGCCGATGATCTTGAGAATTTCGGCGCCGGGCGGCGAGATCGCGCCGAGCCGCACCAATTGATCGAGGGTCAGCTTGTCGCGTCTGAACTTGCGGATCGTCAGCGCCGCGCCGTCGATCGCAAGCGGCGGCGCGATGACATTGACGCGCGATCCGTCGAGCAGGCGGGCGTCGCAGATCGGCGAGGCTTCGTCGAACTCGACGGCCGACCTGGCTCACGATGCGCTGGCAAATGTTCATCAGCTGCGCATTGTCGCGGAAACGGACATTGGTCAATTGGATCTTGCCGCCGACTTCGATGAAGCATCGCGCCGGGCCATTGACCATGATGTCGGCGATGTCGTCGCGCGCGAGCAGCGGCTCGAGCGGCCCGAAGCCCAGGACGTCGTTGCAGATGTCGTCGAGCAGATCTTCCTGCTCGGCGATCGACAGCACCAGATTCTTGATCGTGACGATCTCGTGCACGATATCGCGAATCTCTTCCCGCGCGCTCTCGGGATCGAGCTTCGACAGCGCGGCGAGATCGATCGCCTCGATCAGGGCGCCAAAGATGAGGGATTTGGTCTGAAAATATGTCTCCGATCGCCGTTCGGTCTGAACGGGCGGGCTCGCCGTCGGCTGAGGCTTGGGCGGTTCGGCGACCGCGGCGGCCGCAGCGACGCGCGATCCGGCGGCTTGGCCGCCAAAGCCCGCGCCCGCGCGCTTGCCGAACATCGCTCAAATTCCTTTCCGCGCGCGCGAGCGCTCCGCGGAGACGGCGCGCGTCAACGGCAATGAGGTCATTTCCGCTTCCGCCCGAGTTTGGCGATCAGCGGCTCGAGAACGCCTCGCTTGGGCTTGCGCACCTCTGTCCGGCCCGCAAGCGCCAACGCGAGATCGGCGAAGACCTGCGCGGTTTTTCCGTTCGGTTCGATCTCGGCGATCATTTGCCCGTTGTTGGCCGCCGCCCCAAACAGCTTCGCGTCGTGCGGGATGACCGTGGTCGGGCCGGTCTCGACCGCCTTGGCGAATTCCGCGGCGGCGATTTCAGGCCGCTTGAGCATGCCCACCCCGTTCAGGACCAGCCGTGGCGGAGTGTCGTTGAGGCGAGCGCCCTTCACGTTGTCGATCAGGTTTTTCGCGTTGCGAAGATTGGCCAGATCCGGGCTCGCGATCACGACGACCTCGTCCGCGGAAACGAGGATCCGCCGGGCCCAGCCCGACCACAGATGCGGCACGTCAAGCACGACCCACGGCGTCGACGCCCGCATGGCGTCGACGAGCGAGTCGAATGAAGCCTCGCCAAAGTCGAGGACGCGATCGAGCATGGCGGGCGCCGCCAGAAGACTGAGATGGTCGCCGCACTTGGAGAGCAGCCGGTCGACCAACACGGCGTCGACGCGTTCCGGGGCGAAAACCGCCTCGGCGACTCCCTGCGGCGGGTCCTGATTGTAATCCAGTCCGGCGGTTCCGAACGCGAGATCGAAATCGGCGATGATCGTGGCCATCCCGGTCAGCGAGGCGAGGGTCCACGCCAGGTTGTGAGCGACCGTCGAGGCTCCGACGCCACCCTTGGCGCCCACGACCGCGATCACCCGCCCAAGGGGCTTGGCGCCCGGCACGCTGAACAGCAGGGACATCGCCTGGACGAAGTCCACGGCGCCAAACGGCGCCACAAGATATTCGCTGACCCCGCGGGCGATCAGCTGGCGATAGAGAACGATGTCGTTGAGCTTGCCGAGGACGACCACCTTGGTCCCGGCGTCACAAAATTGGGCCAGCTCCTCGAGTTGCTCGAGCAGCGCATCCCGGCCCGCGGGAGCCTCGAGCACGACCACATTCGGCGTCGGCGCGCTCTTGTAGGCTTCGACCGCGGCCGGCGCGCCGCCCATGTTCAGCTTGACGTGGGCCTTGGCCATTCTGCGATCGGTCATGGCGGAGCTGACAACGGCGGCCAGATCGGGCGATTCGCAGAACGCCTGGATCGATACGCGCGGCACCGGATCGATCTGCGCGACGGGACGATCCGTCGGCGCCCCGACGTCGGTTCCGTTGCCGGCGGAAAGCGCCTTCATGGATTCACTGTCCCCCGCCGCCAAGCTGCGTCCCGATCGGGACCAGCACGGTGTCTTTCCACTGCGTCCCCGGGTCCTGGCCGTTGCGGACGGCCTCAATGGCTCGGGTGCGCATTTCGACGTCTGACGGTCCGAGCGCCCGCGGTTGGACGAAGTCGCGCGGATCGTCGACCTGGGCGGCGATCACCGATTGGCTGGCGCAGCCGAAGTTCGAGTAGGGCTCGTTCTTCCACCCTTCGACCGATGATCCCGAAGCAAGGTCCTCGGGCCACTGGCCGCACGCCGTCGGCACGGTCGCCTTCACGCCGATGAATGAAAGACGAATCGGCGCCGCTGCGTCCTTATCGGGAGGCGCATAGGTTCCGAACAGGGTGCGGCCGTTGACGCCGGCGCCGGCAAGCGCCCTCCGCACCTCATGAACAGCCCTGGAATTGGCGGTCGTGCCGGCGGGCGCGAGAATCGCCATGTCGCCTGAGCCATAGTGGCGGTACCGCTGGGCGAAGGCGCGGATGTTTTCGATCGAGCGCGCGTCGAGCGCGCCGCCGACCGCAAAGATCTCAAGGCTTGTGGGGCCGGAAGCGACAACGATCGGGTGGCGCTCCTGAAAATCGCCGGGAAACGCCGGATCCGAGGACGCATATTGGGCCCCGCAACCGCTCAGGGCGGCGGCCACGGCCACGGCGAAACCCAAACTCAACACCCGAGCGGCGAACGCCCATCGTGCATCAGGAAGGGGGGCCATGAGAGCTGTCTTTCTCAAGTTCTTAAGGGAATCCTGGCGAAGCGCGGCGCGGTCTACTGGGTGATGAATCCGATCTTGCCCGCGTAGCCCGGCATCGGTTGGAGCGATTCCGACGTGGAATAGATGCGATTGACGCGGCCGAGGAACCAGGTTTGCGGATCGCTGGCGTCCTGAAAGTTCTGGTCCGGCCGAACGATCTGGTTCGGATCGATCGCGTGGACGATGTAAGGCGTCACGACAATCATCAATTCGGTCTCGTTGCGCTGATAGTCGCGCGAACGAAAGAGCGCGCCGAGCACCGGCACGTTCATCAGGGCCGGAAAGCCGTTGACTGCCTGCTGCGTCTGGGTGCTGATCAAGCCGGCCGACGCGATCGATCCGCCGGAAGGCAACTCCACCGTGGTCGTATTGTTCCGGGTCCGGAACCCCGGGATGGAGATGCCGCTGTAGGTAATCTGCGTCGCATAGTCGACGTCCGTCACCTCGGTCGCGATACGCAATTGGATGCGTCCCTGCGACAGGACGACCGGAGTGAAATTCAGCGTCACGCCATAGGGCTGCTGGATGAATCCGTACTGGCAGGTGGGATTGCACTGCACGTTATTGAGGATTGGAATCGTGCCGCCGGCGAGGAATTTCGCGCTTTCGCCGGAAACCGCCGTGACCGTGGGCTCCGCAAGCGTATGGGCGACCCCCTGCCGCTCGAACGCCTGCAAGGTGGCGCTGAAGCTCTGGCCTCCCTTGACCCAATTCAGCATTCCCTCGGAGGTGGTGACCACGCCGTTGATCGCGAACGGATTTTCGAGCGTGAAACTTCCGTTTGGCCCGGTCCCGCTCATGTTGACGCCGAGCTGCTTGACGATCTCGCGCCGGATCTCGGCCACCGTCACTCTGAGACTCACCTGGTCGAGCCCCCGGATGGTGAGAGAATTGATGACTTTTCCGCGCGAGCGCCAACGGCGTTTCCACCCGAGCCGCTCGACCCGCTTCCGCCCGACCCGAGGGAAATCGAGACGCCGCCGGCTCCGGACGTCGGCAGCACGCTCGGATCGTCGACGAAGCCGGAGGCGATATCGAGCGCTTTCTGGGCCTCCTCGGCCGACGCGACCGATCCGGTCAGGATGATCTTGTCCGAGACTGTGCGCACGTGGATGTCATTGCCCGGAATCGCCGCGTTGAGGAGGCTTGACAATTCGCCGACGTCGCGGCCGACGGAGACTTCGATTGTCGCTATTTTTCGACCGTCGCGCGCCAAGGCGAAAATGCTGGTCTGGCCATTGGCGACGCCGGATATGTAGACCCGCCTGGCGGAGCGCACGATCGCATTGGCGATCTTCGGGTCGCCGACGTAGATCTCGCCGGCTTCCTCGGGCAGGTCGACGATCACAGACTTGCCGACGCCCAATTGGAGGTTCCTGGCCGCCGGATCGGACGGGCTGCCCAATCGAATGGAATCGTTGGGGTCCGCGGCGCTGACCATCGAAGCCGGGGCAATCGCCAGGAAGGCGGCGGAGACCCAGACGGCGAACCTCGCCCGGCGCTGTACCCGATCGGAGATCATTGGCCCGGACTCCGTCTCCGGACAGCAAGCGGCGAACGGGACGGGGCTCACCGGGCGGCCTGCTGCGCGGCGCCGTAGCGCACCACCGTGAGGCCGGCCTTCCCTGAGCCGTCCGCGTCGACGACCGTCCGGGCTGGTCCGCCGCTATCGACGAGGCTGCGGAGCGCAAGATGTAGAAGGGAGTTGCCCGCTTGCTGGGCGAGGATGATCAGGTTGACCTGATCCGGCTCGAGTTCGAGCGTCGCATTGGCTCCGGTGATGACCTTCTTTCCGTTCTGCTCCTCGACGTTCTGGCCGATCGCCAGGACCCGGACATTGGCGAGGATCGTCTGAGCCGTCATGACTTCGACCCCGCGCGCCTTCGTGGCGTCCTCGTCGCGGGCAAGACGAACGACGTCGACCCGGTCGTTGGGGAGAATGAACCCGCCGGCCGAAGAATCTCCTCCGTTGTCGATCTTGATCGCAACGGCGCGTTTTCCGGTTGGCAGGATCGCCGACATGAACCCGCCCGCGCCCGCCTTGACGAGCTTGTCATGCCGAATCGGCTCGCCGCGGATGAACGCGACCCGCGTCATGGCGCCGATCACATCCTCGAGCGCGTCCGGCCTGGCCGACTTGGTGATCATGAATTCCGAGACCGCGGCCTTCGGCCAGGCCTGCCAGGACGTCGCGGTGTCGTTGACGGCCGTTCCCATCGGCAGATCCTGAGCGGCCACGAGGACTTGCTCGAGGTCGAGTTTCGGTGGAGCCGCGGCTGACGGGCTCGGCGCCGAGTTCGGGGCGCTGCCGAGGAAAATGTAGGTCGCCCCGAACGCCAGAACTGCGATGGTCCCGACGATGATCAGCTTCCGGTTCATGAAACGACGGCCCTTCAAACGCCGACCCGCACCCGGCGGGATTTAGACATCGCAATCGTCAAAGTACGGTTAATTGAAAGTATCGAATTGACTATTAATCTATGAAAATGCCTTCCGGGCCACATACGATTTGACGAAATCAATTACGTTATTTCTGTGATATTCCGTAGAGTAGCAATCGGATCTTTCGCCGGGTCTCCTTTGACTGGCAAAGCTCGGAAAAGAGGTCCGATTCAAGTTTTGGGATTTTCTGTCGGCCTCTCTAAACGTTGATGGCGGCGATCGAGAGCCAGCAGGCCTGACCGGGCGGAGAAGGGCGGGAGGAAACCGATCGGGGCGCCTTTCTAGACTGCCGCCGTCCAGATGCCCGAGCCTGGATATTGCATCAATCCAGCCGCCGCCAATGCGATCCCATAGGGCACGCCGGACTTGCAGTCGTGCAGCCGCGCGACCCAGGCGAAGCGTGCAAGGGCGGCGGGCAACGGCGCCATGCGCGCGCCCAGGATGACGAGCGTCAAAATGCCGCCGCAGATCGCGGCGGCGAGGCCGTAGTCGAGGATCGAACTCCAGCCGAGCCATACGGCGGTCGCCGCCGCCAGTTTGGCGTCCCCGCCGCCGACCCAGCCGAGATTGAACATGACGAACGCCAGCGCAAGGATCGCCAAGGCGCAAGACATATTGAGAAGGATATCCACGGCAGGAACGCCGAGCGGCGCCGCCAGGACCAGATAGCCAACCGCGAGACTGACGCAGATTCGATTGGGGATGGTGAAGGTCAACAGGTCCATCGACGCCGAAAGGGCCATGAGCGCGGGAAAAAAGATGAGCGCGGAAAGGTGGAGAAGCGTCGAAGCCATTGAAGGTTGCCCCGGTCTCGCTGGCGCGATGGGAAAAAGTGCTTTGACCGGCGATTGACGGCGGGCGCCCGGGGCCCCCCTCGCCGATCCGCGCGGGATCGCGGGAGCGGGGGTTCGCGCCGGCGAGGCGTGAGGCGCGCCGGCGCGAAGGAACTGTCGGCGGGGGACGCGCTTTACTTGAGCGTGTTGCCGATTTCCGTGAACACCGCGCTGACCTTCGTGCCGACGGTTGACACCGCGGTGATGATGAAGACGGCGATGAGAGAGGCGATCAGCGCATATTCGATCGCGGTTGCCCCCAACTCGTTGGCGGCGAAGTTCTTCAAGGACTTGAACATTATCTGCTCCTGCTGCGAAAACTATCCAGCGGCAAACTCGGTTCTCCATGCCGCCCGACACAGGCCGAAAGTATCCCTGCCCGCTTTCAACCTAGTTAATTCGCGTCTCGCCAAGTGAACCGAGTGATCGAAGTTAAGCTATTGGTTAAGTCGCGCATAAGGACGTACAAAATATTGTCGGAGCCAGTTTAAAACATATTTTCGCCTCGAGACTTCGGCCATCGCCCGCCCAATATGCTGTTCATTCCTCATTATATTGCGAAGCGACGGCGACGAGCGCCGGCTTCGAATTCTCGAGACCGGTGGCGGACGCAGGCACGGTTGCGCCGGTCAGGGCGCGAGATCGAGCCACGCGCCGGGCGGGGCCTTTTCAACCTCGACAATCCAGAGGTCCGGATCGAACGCGATTTCGCGTTTGAGCCGTTCCTCCGCCTCCGCGGAACCAATGCTGTCCCCGCCATGCGCCCGGGCGAAAATCCGCTCGACGCCCGGACCAAGCTCGGCGGCCACGGACTGGGGCGCGGGCCCGTAGAGGGTCGCGCGGCCGTCCAGGTGATCGACCTTGACGAAAATGGCGCCCGCCTCCGCGGCGCCGCGGCGGCGAAGCGCCGCATTCGCCCCTTCCACCCCACATCGACGCAAGTAGGCGGCGACCCAGATGTCGGAGCGCAGGCGCAACCGGTTCAGCGTCCCCCCGCGCGCGCGGCCACGGTCAGCTGTTTGACGAGTCGCGGGGTAATCTCGGTTGAAGGCGGCAAACCATGGACCCGTTCGAAATCCCGCAGGGCCTGCTGGGTCGCGACGCCGTCATTCCCGTCCGGCTTCACCGGGTAGCCAAGTTTGGCCAGCGCAGTCTGCGCGGCCAGAATCAAATGCGCCCCATCGACGCGAGCCTCCCCGCGCAAAAGATCCGTGATCGGATCGGACGGGAGCGAAGAGGAGGCGTCGGGCGCCTCCGCCGGCCGCGCGGGCGGAAGAGCGGCGGGGGCCTGCGCGGCCGAAGCGTCATGCTCCGCCGGTTTTGGAGCGGGAGAGGCTGCCGGCGCCCGACTGGCGGACGAGAAGGGCGGCAGCAGCGATCCGAAAAGCGGCGGGGGACGACGCTCGTGCTGAAAAAGAAGCGCGTTGACGGCGATGCCGGCCAGACCGATCGCCAGGCCCGCTGCGAGATAGAAACGCACGTGCTCGGGCTTCGGCCGCCAAGCCAACCTCTGCCGCAGGGTTTTGCCGGCGGAATGTTGAAGAGGTCCTCGGAGCGGAACCGAACCGGGTCGGATGCGCGAAAGAGCCAAAGCCAATTTTACTCTCCTTAGACTGCGTCCTGTCAGTCCTGTCAGGAATTGGAAAGACCGCCGGGTCCAGCGCTCCGCCGGAAATGATCACGTTGGGACACGAACCTGGCCTCCGAAAATTGGGCCCAAGCGGTTTCCTTAAGATTGCATCAGCAACTTAAATCAATCCTAAGTCCTGAGTTCGCGCGGCGCGCTGGTTCACGCCAGAACGGACAGGCGTTCCGCTATGGTTTATGCTTCGTTACCGCGATCCTCCCAATTCTTAACGACATATGGATTAAGAACCTCCAGCACGAGGGCGTCTTTCGACGTGGCGTTAGCGTTCTTGACCTATGCTCAGCCGAGCGATGATTGGGATCGCTGGAGGCAGCCATGGGATTCGTGGCCAAAAGCGCGTTTTGGCTCGGGCTGGTCTATAGCGCCATGCCGTTCGATTCCGGGGCCCCGATCGCCGTTGCGCCAACGGCCGGCGCGATGCCCCGCGCGGCCAGTTCGTCCTTGGAAAGCCTGGCCAGCGCCGTGATCCCAACCGACGGCCAGAACCAGGATGGCTGGAAGTCCGCCGTGGAAGTCGCCGCCGCCGTCTGCGCGCCGAATTGCCTTCGCCCTGCACCCGCGGGCCTGGTCGGCGCTCCGGCAGGAAAAGACCGGGCCGACCCGTCGTCGCGACGGGTCTCGCGGGAGAAATCCGGTCGAGAGGGCGCTGTTCGACCGCCGGCGGCTAACCATATAAGATCCCAGGACAGACAAACTTGATAGGGCTTTCTTGTCGGCGATCGACGTCATACGCGACGATTTTGCTTCCCTCGACGACTGGGAGGATCGGTATCGTTACGTCATCGAGCTGGGTCACACGCTCGAGCCGCTGAGCGCCGCCGCCCACAACGGCGCCAACAAGGTCAGGGGCTGCGTCAGCCAGGTGTGGCTGGAATGCGTGCCGACGGCGAACGGCGAGGGCCGGACGATCCTGCGCTATCGCGGCGATAGCGATTCCCACCTCGTGCGCGGTCTGATCGCAATCGCAATCGCGCTTTTTTCCGATCGAACGCCCGAAGAGATCCTTGCCGTTGACGCGCGAGGCGCCTTTCGCGGGCTCGGCCTCGAGCAGCACCTGACGCCGCAGCGCTCCAACGGGGTTCGCGCCATGATCGACCGCATTCGCGCCGACGCCGCAGGGCTGAGGCTTGGCGCGCTGTCGTAGGTTCAAGCCTCTCCATCTTCGGGCGCCACAAATCGCGACCGCAGCGGCGACGGCACGCTCGGCCATGGCGCTGGCGGCGTTGCATAGCGCGCCCCCTCAGCCGGCATGATCAAGATCCAAGTCGAGACGGCCGCCCGCATCCAGCGGCGCGTTGCCTTGGATTTTCCTCCGCTGCTCGAGCGCGGGAAATTTCCCCAAGCCCGCGACGAATTGGTCAACAGTTCATTAATCCCGTTGGCGGAGAATGAAGGCGACACTTGGTCGAGCGGATGTCGGTTGATGAGCGAAAGCAGGGACTTGAGCGTCGGTCACACGTCTGGGGATCCTTCGCCTCGGACCCCTTCGCGGGAGCTTGTTCCCGTCGTCGTTCCTCGGCGAGCCAAAATTGCGCCGGAGCCGCAAGCGCCCCCGTCGTCGGACAGGCTGTCTTCGTCTCGATTCGCCCTGGCCGCCGCGGCGGCGGTTGCCGTCGTGGTTGCCGTGGCGGGGGCGCTGGTTTGGGAGGATCGCCAGCAGTCAGGCATCCTTGCCGAGCACGCAAGGGAGACTGAGTCTCTCGCCCAGACGATCAAGTCGCTGAGGGTGCGTCTCGACGCCATCGACGCCGCCAGGTCGCATGACGAATTGTCCGATTTGCGCCGGTCGGTCGGCGACATGAAGTCCGCCGTCGTTTCCTCTCGCGAGTTCAATTCGGCCCTGGCGCAGCTCTCCCAGCGCGTCGACAAGCTGGACAATGACCAGAGCGCAAAAGTCAACAAGCTCAGCGAGCGGGTGGACCACGAAGACAGCACGTTGACGGCTGAGCTTTCCGGACGCGTCGACAAGCTGGAGAAGAAAATCGTCCCGCCCATCTCGGTTCCATCGCAGGTCGCCCAAGCGGAGCAGTCGCCGGTCCCGCCCAAGCTCACCGGCAACGTTTCAATGGAGACGACGGGGTCGATTGAGCGGCCCAGACCTCTGCTGCGCGGCTATATCGTCCTCGACGCTCGAAGCGACGTCGCGCTGATTGGTGGACGCTTTGGCGAGCAGGAGGTGCGGCGGGGCGATTTTCTCCCAGGCGCCGGCCGGGTCGAACGCATCGAGTTCAGGGGCGGGCGATGGACTGTGCTGACCAGCGAAGGCCTGATCGCCGCCGCGGACTTTCCGCCATACTGACCAGTCTGATGGCGCGACCTCCGCCATTCTCATTTGAGCCGGCAAAAGCGCTTTTTCCACGCCAGTGCGGCTGGTGACCTCCCGTTTCCGGGGCCAAATCGCGGCGCCCGGCGTGACGCTTTCGATAAGCTGGCGCCTGTGTTACCAAGCCGGCTTGAGGCTTCCGCGCGTCGCGCGACCCCAGGGTTAGACCGCGCAAGATGATTCGACGGCCGACGAGTTTCAGCTATGAGGACCTCATCGCCTGCGGTCGCGGAGAGTTGTTCGGAGCTGGGAACGCCCAGCTGCCCTTGCCGCCGATGTTGATGTTCGATCGGATCAGTGCGATCTCCGAAACCGGCGGGGCCAAGGGCAAGGGCGAAGTACGCGCAGAGTTCGATATTAAACCGGACCTCTGGTTCTTCAGTTGCCATTTCAAGGGCGATCCGGTGATGCCGGGGTGTCTCGGTCTGGACGCCCTGTGGCAATTGACCGGATTCTTCCTCGGCTGGCTCGGCCTGCCAGGTCGGGGCCGCGCGCTCGGAGTCGGGGAAGTCAAGTTCGCCGACCAAGTCCTGCCGACGATAAAAAGGGTCGTATACGGCGTGGATATCAAGCGTGTCTTCAAAGGCAAGCTGATCCTCGGCGTCGCCGACGGGTGGTTGGAGGGCGACGGCCGGCGGATCTATGACGTGAAGGATATCCGCGTCGGCCTTTTCAGCCCCTCGAACGCGGGCTTGGCCTAGCCAATCGGAGTTGCGCGGGGCAACGGTGGAGACGAAAGGATGAGGCGCGTTGTCGTCACCGGCATGGGTATCGTGTCCTCGATCGGCAACAACACCCAGGAAGTGACAGCCAGTCTTCACGCGGGCAAATCGGGGATTACGCGGGCGGAACGGCTTGCCGAGCTCGGCTTTCGCTCCCAGGTCCAGGGAGCGCCGACGCTCCGCCCCGAAGAGATCGTCGATCGTCGGGCGATGCGGTTTCACGGCGGCGGCACGGCCTGGAACCATGTCGCGATGGAACAGGCGATCCTCGACAGTGGTCTCGCGCCCGACGAGGTCTCCCATGAGCGGACCGGCCTCATCATGGGTTCGGGCGGCCCGTCGACCCGGGCGATCGTCGAGGCCGCCGACATCGCGCGCGCCAAGGGCCCCAAACGCGTCGGACCGTTCGCGGTGCCGAAGTCCATGTCCTCGACCGCTTCGGCGACCCTGTCGACCTGGTTCAAGATCAAAGGCGTCAGCTATTCGATCTCCTCCGCCTGCGCCACCTCCAACCATTGCATCGGCGCAGCCTACGAGCACATCCTCAACGACAAGCAGGACGTGATGTTCGCCGGGGGCTGCGAAGAACTCGACTGGACGTTGTCGGTGCTGTTCGACGCGATGGGCGCCTTGTCATCAGCCTACAACGACAGCCCGTCGCGGGCGTCGCGCGCCTACGACCGGAACCGGGATGGCTTTGTCATTTCGGCCGGCGCGGGTGTGCTGGTGCTCGAAGATTACGAACGGGCAAAGGCGCGAGGCGCCAGGATTTACGGCGAGATCGTGGGTTACGGCGCCACTTCCGACGGGCACGACATGGTCGCGCCCTCAGGCGAGGGCGCCGCGCGGTGCATGCGCCAGGCTCTGAAGCGGGTCAAGGTCCCGATCGACTACATCAATCCGCATGCGACTTCGACCCCGGTCGGCGATCTGAAAGAGATCGAGGCGATACGCCAGGTCTTCGGCTCAGGCGAAACGTGCCCGCCTATTTCGGCGACCAAATCTTTGACCGGCCATTCTCAGGGCGCCACCGGCGTGCACGAGGCGATTTATTGTTTGTTGATGATGCAGAACGGCTTCATCTGCGAAAGCGCGCATATCGATGAGCTCGACCCCGCCTTTTCTGATATGCCGATCGTGCGCAAGCGGCGCGACGCCGTCAAACTGAGATCGGCGCTGTCGAACTCTTTCGGTTTTGGCGGCACCAACGCCACGCTCGTGTTCAAGCACGTGGACGCTTGAATCCGTGACTTCGCCGCACCGCGCGACGGGCGCGAACCAACCGGTCGCGGCCCTCTCCAATCGATCCCGCACATTCGAACCATGAGTATGCCATGAGGCCCGGCTTGATGAGCGGCAAACGCGGCCTCGTGATGGGCGTCGCCAACGATCATTCGATTGCCTGGGGCATAGCCAAGGCGTTGGCGGGGGAAGGGGCGGAACTCGCCTTCACTTACCAGAGCGACGCGCTTGGAAAACGAGTCGCTCCGCTTGCCGAGGCGATTGGCTCGGCGCACGTCCTTCCGTGCGACGTCGAGGATCTGGCCTCCGTCGACGCGGTCCTTGCGGCGCTCGGCAAAGCGTGGGGCGGCCTCGATTTTCTGGTTCATTGCATCGGGTTTTCCGATCGCAATGAGCTAAAAGGCCGCTATGCAGATACGAGCCGCGAGAATTTCATCCGGACAATGGTCATATCGGCGTTCTCATTCACCGAGGTCGCCAAACGCGCCGCCAATATGATGCCCTCCGGCGGCGCGATGCTGACGCTGACCTTCGGCGGCGCGACGCGCGTCGTGCCGAACTATAATGTGATGGGGGTCGCCAAGGCCGCGTTGGAGGCGAGCGTGCGCTATCTGGCCGCGGACTTCGGTCCCGAAAACATTCGCGTCAACGCGATTTCCGCCGGCCCGATCCGCACTTTGGCCGGCGCTGGCATCGCCGACGCGCGCTTCATGTTCAATTTTCAGCGCGCCCATTCCCCGCTTCGGCGCACGGTGACGATCGAGAACGTCGGCGGCGCCGCACTTTATCTGCTCTCCTCCCTTTCGGACGGCGTGACGGGCGAAGTGCATTTCGTCGACGCCGGCTACAATATCATCTCCATGCCCCGCCCCGATGAGCTCAAGAGTTGACGCTGGCGATACCAACCGGCCCGGCCGGCGCGCGCAAGCAGGCTTTGCTCGTTTTGGCGCTCTTGCGCGTCTGCATTGTCGCGCTTGGCTTGACGAGCCTCGTATTGTCCGCGAACGCCGCAGCGAGGCGCCCGGTCCATTCCCATCGGGACCCGTTCCGCGAGTTCGTTGCCTCGCTCTGGCCATCGGCGGAAGAGCGCGGAGTTTCGCGCCGGACTTTCGGCGTCGCCTTTGCGGGGGTTTCCTTCGACCCGAAGGTCGTCGCAATGGCGGAAGCGCAACCAGAATTTGTGCGTCCGATCTGGGACTACGTCGCCAACGCGGTTTCGGCCGATCGAATCGAGCGCGGTCGCGTAAAGGCGGGGGCGGTGAGCGCCTGGCTCGCCAAAGCCAAGGAAGCCTACGGCGTCGATGAGGCCGTGATTTTGGGCGTCTGGGGCCTGGAAACCGATTTTGGCGACTACGTCGGATCGAACAGCGTGATTCGCGCCCTCGCAACCCTCGCCTATATCCGCTTTCGCGACGACTATTTCCGCGATGAATTGCTAGCGGCCCTGGTCATCCTCGAGCACGGCGACATTCCTCCCGCGGTAATGGTCGGCTCATGGGCGGGCGCGATGGGGCAGACGCAGTTCATGCCGTCGAGCTACCTTGCCTATGCGGTCGATTTCGAGGGGCATGGCCGGCGCGATATTTGGAGGAGCGAAGCCGACGCGATCGGATCGACCGCGAATTATCTGGCCAAGCACGGCTGGACCAAGGGCCTGCCCTGGGGTTTCGAGGTCGCGTTGCCGCCCGGTTTTGTTCTGACGAACGCGGACTCGACATTGCCCGCGCCGTTCTCATCCTTCGCCGCCCGCGGCGTCAGAAGAGCCGACGGGTCGCCGTGGCCAGAAAATGGCGAAGGTCGACTCATGATCCTCGCCGGCCTCAAGGGGCCGGTGTTTCTCGTCACCAGCAATTTCGACGTTATCAAAGACTACAACACTTCAACGGCTTACGCTCTCTCCGTGGCCGTGCTTGGCGACGCGGTCAAGGGGGGGCTCGGCGTGCTCGCGCCGTGGCCGACGGCGGACCCGCCACTGACCGCCGCTCAAATCCAAAGCCTTCAGGCCAAACTCAAGAAGATCGGATACGATGCCGGCGAGGTCGACGGCAGGATCGGCGACGCACTGCGCTCGGCCGTGCGCGCCTATCAGGAGCGCAACGGTCTTCCGCCCGACGGCTACGCCGACCTCGCGTTGCTCAAGCGGATCGGCGACCCGCGATGATTGTCCTCGCCGGCGGCGCGCTTGTTTGCCTATGGGCGCCATGCTAGGCGACGCCAAATCGCGTTTGGGTCGCCCCAACGACCGCCACGAGGCGTTCGGTCTCGCGGTACAGGGAGCAGTTGACGATGCCTGATCAAAACGGCAACGGCGCCGAAGCGCCGCAGACCGGCCCGAAATTTTCGGTTCTCGCCCAGTATACGAAAGACTTGTCGTTCGAGAATCCAAACGCGCCGCGAACCCTTGGCCCCCAACAGACGGCTCCGAACATCTCGATCCAGATCAACGTGAACGCGCGTCAGCTCGCCCCGTCGGACTTCGAGGTGAGCCTCATGCTCGAGGGCGGGGCCGGGCAAGGCGCGGATACCATGTTCAAGTTCGAGCTTAACTACGCAGGCGTGTTCCGGGTCGAGAACTTCCCGCCTGAACAGGTCCAGCCGGTGGTTATGATCGAAGGGCCGCGACTATTGTTCCCGTTCGCGCGCCAGATCATCGCCGATGCGGTGCGTGGCGGCTCTTATCCGCCGCTCTACATCGACCCGATCGATTTTCACGCGCTATATCTGCAGCGTTTGGCCGCTGCCGGCGGTCAGCCGCAGCAGCAAACCGCCTGATCCTTTCGCCGGCGGTGGAGGTCAGGCCGGCCGGGGCAGGTAGCGAAACCAGATCGCATCGTCGCCGAGAGTTTGGATATATTGGGCGTGAGCGGTCGCCTCCGCGGGTTCGATCTGAAATTGTCTGCGCAGCCGCTCGCCCAAGCGAGGAAAAAGCGCGACGGCGAACGGACCGGCAAGTCCTTGAGCGTCCCCGAAGGCCAGCGAGCGCTGTCGGCCTCCGGTGAGCTCGCAATAGATTTCGACGAGAATTTCTGCATCGAGCAACGCGCCGTGCCTGACCCGCCGCGAGCGATCGATGCGGTAGCGATCGCACAGAGCGTCGAGGCTGTTCGGCTGTCCGGGATGCTTTCTTCGCGCGAGCACAAGCGTGTCGACGACGCGGTCCATAGCGATCGGCTCGCGGCCGAGCCTCGCGAGCTCCGCGTTGACGAAGCGCATATCGAATTCGGCATTGTGGATGACGAGCGCGGAATCGCCGATAAAGGCGAGAAATTCGTCGGCGACGCTGGCGAAGACCGGCTTATCCTTCAGGGTGGCGATGGTGTGGCCGTGGACGCGCGCCGCATCTTGAGGAACGTCGCGCTCCGGATTGATCAGCCTGTGGAAGACCCTTCCGGTCACGGCCTGGTGAATGATTTCGACTGCGCCGATTTCCAGCACCCGGTGCCCCTCCTCGGGATTGAGGCCTGTCGTTTCCGTGTCGAGCACGATTTCACGCATGGAGTCGTCAACCTCTGGTGAGCGCAGCGGCTGCGCGCATGAATTGACCAACGACGGCGCGGGTCGAGTCGTGTGCGCCGCCCGTGTCGATGATGAAATGAGCCCGGCGGCGCTTTTCGGCGTCCGAGGCCTGGCGCGACAGGACGGCCTCGAGTTTGGCCTCGGTCATGCCATGGCGCGCCATGGCGCGCGCGCGCTGGACAGATTCGGGCGCGCTGACGACAATCACAAGATCAACGTCCGAATGGCCGCCGGTCTCAACCAGCAGCGGGACGTCGACGATCGCCATCCGCCGGCCCTGGGCCGCCGCGCCCTCAAGGAAGCGGATCCGCGCCTTTGCGACCGCTGGATGCACCAGGCCTTCGAGCCGCTGCAGCGCATCCGCATCGCCCAATACGCGCGCTCCGAGGCGCTCACGATCGATTTTCCCCTCGGCCATGACGCCTGGAAAGGCCGATTCGATTGATTTCGCGCCCTCGCCGGCGTAGAACTCCCGGACGGCGTCGTCGGCGTTGAAGGTCGGGACGCCGAACTCAGCGAACATTGCCGCGACGGTCGATTTCCCCATCGCGATCGAGCCCGTCAGTCCAACGACGATCACCGCGCCTCCATGTGCCTCGCCAGGACCTCGGCCTCGACTAGCGCCCGCAACGCCGGCGTCACCGTCGGGCGCGCCCCAAACCAGCGGGCGAATCCGGGCGCCGCCTGATGGAGCAGCATGCCCAACCCCTCCGCGACGCGCAAGCCGCGCGCCCTCGCAGCCTCGATGAGCGGGGTGCACAACGGAACATAGACAAGGTCGGCGACGACAGCCTGGTCAGGGAGCGGGCTCGGATCGACGGCGAGCGGCGGCTGTCCGGCCATGCCGAGCACGCTCGTGTTGACGAGCAGATCCGCTTCCCGCAGGTCCGCCGTCAGACGGGACCAAGGCGTCGCCTGGGTCGGGCCGCCGAAATGCGCAGCCAGCGCCTCAGCTCAACTCTGCGTTCGGTTGACGACCGCGATGCGCGCGAACCCGCGCGACTTGAGCGCGTAGATGATCGCCCGGGCCGCGCCGCCTGCGCCGATCACGACGGCCAGTTTTGCTTGCCCCGCCCAGCCCGGGGCGCTTTCGTCCATATTGGCCAGAAAGCCGGCGACGTCGGTGTTGTCGCCCCAGAGAAGCCCGTCCTGCCGCCACAACGTGTTCACAGCCCCGAGCGCCTCTGCAACCTGCGTCCGCCGATCGCAGACGCTGAAGGCGGCTTCCTTGTGAGGCGCCGTCACATTGGCGCCGACGAGCTCGTCCCGGCCGATCGTGATCGCGAACGGGCGGAATTCTCCCGGCCGGACGGCAAATCTCTCGTAGCTTCCCGAAATGCCGAGCTCGTTCAGCCAGTGCCGATGAATCGTGGGTGATCGGGAGTGGTCCACCGGCCAGCCGGCCACCCCCGCGCGAGGCGAATGAGCATTGGTCATAGCGAGATCAGGCTTTCGCGCCGCAGCCAGGCCAGGAGCCTCAGCATCGGCAATCCGAGAACAACGGAATGCTCGCCTTCGATCTGATCCATGAGGTGGGCGCCGAGACCTTCGATCTGATAGCCGCCGACCGAAGCCAGCGCCGCCGGCCCGGCCCGATCGAGATAATGCGAAATGGTGACCGGATCGAGCGGCCGCATTCGCAGGTCCGCGTGATCGCTGTCGAGGACCAGCGACTCCCCAGAGCGGGCAACGCAAAATGCGGAGGTCAGGCGATGCGTCTTGCCCGAGAGCGCGGCGAGCGATCGCTGCGCCTCGTCGAGATCGCTGGCTTTATGGAAGATCCTTCCCTCGAGCGTGAGCGTCTGGTCCGCGCCCAAACAATAGGCGTCCGGCCGGACCGCGCTGACGGCGAGCGCCTTGGCCTGCGCCAGTTCGCGCGCGAGACTCTCGAGCGAACCGCCGCGCGCGAGATGCCGGTCTTCGAGCGCCCTCTCGTCGACCTCGGCGGCGGCGACCTCCGCGTCAAGCCCGACAGCCGACAGGAGCGCCCGGCGGCCAGGACTCTTCGACGCCAGAATCAATGGCTGAGCCGCGCGCCACAACGAGGGCGCTCGCGCTGGCCCCGGCCGTGAAGCTCGAGCCTTCCGCATCGCCGTCACCCGTCGGCGATGAACTTGAGCCGATGCGCGCGGTAGAGATCGAGCACCGCCGCCGCCGTCTCTTCGATCGACCGCCGCGTCACGTCGATCGTCGGCCAGCCGCGTTCAGCGAACAGCCGGCGCGACGCCGCGACCTCCTCGGCGACCGCGGTGCGATCGACATATTCGGTCTCCGAATCGGCGTTGAGCGACAGAAGACGATTCTGCCGGATTTGCACGATTCGGTCGGCGGAAGCGATGAGGCCGACAATCAGCGGCCGGCGGAGATGGTCGAGGGTTCTTGGCAGCGGCACACGGGGCACGCACGGGACGTTGGCGGTCTTATAGCCGCGATTCGCCAGATAGATGCTGGTCGGGGTCTTCGAGGTGCGGCTCACTCCAAGGAGGACGATATCGGCATGGTCGAGATTTTCCGGCGCCTGACCATCGTCACTCAACATGCTGAAATTGAGCGCGTCGATCCGTTTGAAATAGTCGGCGTTGAGCATATGTTGCGCCCCGGCTCGCGGCGTCGAATTCTGTCCGAGGTAGGACTTGAACAACGTCAAAATCGGCCCCAGGACCGACAGGCACGGCGACCCGGATGCAGCGCAGCCTTGTTCGAGCCGTCTCGAGAGGTCGGAATCGACCAGAGTAAAGAGGACAATTCCGGGCGCGTTCTCGATTTCGGCAATCACCCGATCGAGCTGCGCCGGGGTGCGCACCAGCGGATAGACATGCTCAATCGAGGCGACGCCCTGATATTGCGCGGAAGCCGCGCGCGAGGCGGCGATCAGCGTCTCGCCGGTCGAGTCCGAGACCAGGTGGAGATGGAAGTAACTGCGGCCCAATCGCGGCCCCATAAAGAAAGCCCGGCTGGTTATAACCGGCCGTGGTCCTTGTGGACAGGCGTGGAAAGTCGAGACCGCCTCGCCTGAACGATCGGCCGGACGGCGACAAGGGGCGCCGGCGATTCACAAGCTGGCCGGCCGGGATAAGTTTCCAGCGATCGCAAAGGAGGGTATGAATTCCGGGGATAGTATATAACATCGTACTACTGATATTTATCATCCGTTAGGGATTCTTAACGAATTGTTAATCGCCGCGGGGCGCCGGTTCGAGCCCTTCGCTCCTTCGCGGCCTTCGGCTCCTGCCGCTTCCTGGGATAGCGCTGATTGTGTTGAATCAGGGCGTTAAAAATAAGAATCAATTCCTATATTCGTTTTGTATTTATTCGCGAGCAGCCGCCGCGACTTGCGCCGGATTGGCCCAGCGCCTAATGCCATCGGCTGTTCGAGGCAGGTCGAAATTCTTTTATGGTCCTCTGGATCAAGGCGCTGCACGTTATCGCCGTCATCGCCTGGATGGCGGGTATGCTGTATCTGCCCCGACTGTTCGTTTACCACGTCGCCGCCCCGAAAGGCTCAGTGCTTTCCGAGACCTTCAAGGTGATGGAGCGGCGGCTCCTCAAGGCGATCGTCAACCCGTCAATGATTCTGGTATTCCTCACCGGAATTGCGCTCGCGTTCTTAACCGGATATTGGCAGGCGCCCTGGCTCCAGGCAAAATTCGTCCTGGTCCTCGGTCTTGGCGGGTTGCATGGCTACTTTGCCCGCTGCGTCCGCACTTTCGCAGCCGACGCCAATGCTCGGCCGGCCGGGTTCTATCGCGTCCTGAATGAGGTTCCAACAGTCCTCATGGCCTTGATCGTGATTCTGGCTGTGGTGAAGCCTTTTTAGGCCTTTTGGAGCCTTGACGGCCTGGCGGGGCAAAAGCCCGTTGAATATTTTTGCAAACGCGACTATGAACCGGCGCCACCCGTCAACGCGGGTTCCTTGCGGCGCTGGATCGCCCGATCCAACTTTCGTCGCGGCAGCCTGACACAACTCATCGCCGCGTCGAAACGTCAGCGCCATCTTCCATCACGTCTAACGACTTTGCGGGCCCGCGGGCCCGGAAGTCCGAGAGTAAGGTCCGCCAATGCGGGAAATGAAACTCAAGGAATTAAAGCAGAAATCTCCCACCGAGCTCCTGGCGTTCGCCGAGGAGAACGATGTCGAGAACGCATCGACCATGCGCAAGCAGGAGTTGATGTTCGCGATTCTCAAGCAGCTCGCCAGCGTCGACGTGGAGATCATCGGCGAGGGCGTGGTCGAGATTTTGCAGGATGGATTTGCCTTCCTGCGCTCGGCCGACGCCAACTATCTTCCTGGTCCCGACGACATCTATGTCTCGCCGTCGCAGATCAGGCGGTTGGGGCTCAGAACCGGCGACACGGTCGAAGGAGTGATCCGGAGCCCCAAGGAGGGGGAACGCTATTTCGCGCTGCTCAAATGCAACGCGATCAATTTCGAGGACCCGGAAAAGACCCGGCACAAGGTCCACTTCGACAACCTGACGCCGCTCTATCCCGACGAACGCTTGCGCCTCGAGGTCGAAGACCCGACCCGCAAGGATATGTCGGCGCGGGTCATCGATATCGTTGCGCCCATCGGCAAGGGGCAGCGGGCCCTCATCGTCGCGCCGCCGCGCACCGGCAAGACGGTGCTCTTGCAGAACATCGCCCAGTCGGTCACCGCCAATCACCCGGAATGCTATTTGATCGTCCTTCTGATCGACGAGCGCCCGGAAGAAGTGACGGACATGCAGCGGTCGGTGAAGGGCGAGGTGGTGTCGTCGACCTTCGACGAGCCCGCGGTCCGTCACGTTCAGGTTGCCGAGATGGTGATCGAGAAGGCCAAGAGGCTGGTCGAGCATGGGCGGGACGTGGTCATCCTGCTCGAACTCGATCACCCGGCTCGGACGCGCCTACAACACAGTCGTCCCCTCGTCCGGAAAAGTCCTGACCGGCGGCGTCGACGCCAATGCGCTGCAACGGCCGAAGCGATTTTTTGGCGCGGCGCGGAATATCGAGGAGGGCGGCTCGCTCACGATCATCGCGACCGCCCTCATCGATACCGGCTCGCGCATGGACGAAGTCATTTTCGAAGAGTTCAAGGGCACCGGCAACTCGGAAATCATTCTCGATCGCAAGGTCGCCGACAAGCGCACCTTCCCGTCGATGGACATCACCCGCTCCGGGACCCGGAAAGAGGAATTGCTGGTGCCGCCCGACATTCTCAAGAAAATGTACGTTCTTCGGCGGATCCTCAATCCGATGGGGACGGTCGACGCGATCGAGTTCCTGCTCGGCAAGCTGCGCGAGACCAAGACGAACGCCAATTTCTTCGAATCGATGAACACCTAAAGCCGATCTGGCTCGGAGCTCGGGCCTGACCGGACTTTCAACCAAGACCGTGCAAAGGAGAGGGTCGCCCCCTTGTCCCAGCCGCCGAAGCCGACGCTCGCCGACCTCAGAGTGGAAATCGACCGCATTGATGCGGAGATGCATGAGCTTCTGATCGAGCGGGGACGCGTCATTGACCAATTGATCGAGATCAAAACCCGTCAGGGAGGGGGTTCGGCGTTCCGCCCGGCTCGCGAGGCCTCGATGATGCGCGCCATCGCCGAGCGGCATCGCGGGAGGCTGCCGCTCGATACGGTCGAAAGCATCTGGCGGGTCATCATCTCGACCTTCACCTATGTTCAGGCGCCCTACAGCGTGCACATCGATGTTTCTGGCGACGACGCGAGAATGCGCAACTCGGCGCGGTTTCATTTCGGTTTCACGGTCCCGTGCGTACAGCATTTCGGCGCGGCGGATGTGATACGGGCGGTCGGCGGGTCGAGGGGTGATCTCGGCATGTTTGCGCTTGATGGCGGTCCGGGGGCCGGCGCGTGGTGGACGCGCCTCGCCGCGCCGGACGAGCCGAAGATCATCGCCCGGCTGCCGTTCGTGGAGCGCGCCGATCACCCCGCGGGCCTCCCTGTGTTCGTCATCTCCAGACCGCTGGTCGACGGAGCCGCGCGCGAGGTGGTGCTCGAGTCGGTCACGCTCGACCGCTGGCGGGCCGACCTCCCACCGGCGTTGCGCGAAATCGGCGCCGAAGTGATCGGCTCCGCCGCTGACGGGGCGGGGCTTGCCCTTCTGGTGGCGCGGCCGGGAGACATCGCGGCGGGGGCGGTGAGCGAGGCGCTTCGCTCGGCCGGCGGCGCGGACGTGCGGGCCTCCGAGGTCGGCGCCCACGCCGATCGGTTCGACGCTACGGCGTTGCGCAAGCGCGTGAATTGAGGCTAATCGAACCCGCCATGACGACCCCCTCTGTCCGCAAGCCTCAGCCACGCCCTGAAATTCTGGCGATCGACCCCTATGTGCCGGGCAAGAGCCGGGTGGTCGGCGTGGCGAAGGTCCATAAGCTCTCGTCCAACGAATTCCCCGTTGGCCCGTCTCCGAAAGCGGTCGAGGCTGTGCGCGCGTTGGCCGCCTCTCTTGAGCTCTATCCCGATGGAGCCTCGACAGCGCTTCGGGAGGCCATTGGGCGCCGCTACGGTCTCGACCCTGCGCGGATCATCTGCGGCAACGGCTCCGATGAGCTGCTTGCGCTCCTGGCGCACGTGTTTCTTCACCCGGGCGATGAAGGCATCTATAGCCAATATGGCTTTCTGACCTATCCGATCTGCATTCGCGCCGCCGGCGGCGTTCCCATCGTCGCGCAGGAGACGGATAGGACGGCGAGCGTGGATGCGATTCTGGCGAAGGTCGGCACGCGCACGAAGATGGTCTATCTCGCCAATCCGAGCAACCCGACCGGGACTTACATCCCCTTTTCCGAGGTAAAGCGCCTGCACGCCGGCCTGCCGACTCATACCCTGCTCGTGATCGACGCGGCTTACGCTGAATACGTGACCCGTAACGATTACGCTGCGGGCCTCGAGCTCGCTTCGACTTTGGACAACGTCGTGATGACGCGAACGTTCTCGAAGGTCCATGGCCTTGCGGGCTTGCGCATTGGCTGGGGCTACGGCTCGGCGCATCTGGTCGATGCGTTGAACCGCGTGCGCGGGCCCTTCAATCTGAATGGCGCGGCGCAGGCCGCAGGCGTCGCCAGCCTCGAGGACGTGGCTCATATCGAACGCGCGATCGCCCACAATTCGCGCTGGCTGCCCTGGCTCGCCGAGGCGATCGCGAAGCTCAAGATCGAAGTGACGCCGAGCGTCGGGAATTTCCTGCTGCTGACCTTCCCAAAGCAACCCGGCCGTACCGCCGCCGACGCGGACGCATTTTTGAGCGCGCGGGGCTTCATCCTCCGGGCGGTCGCGGCTTACGGGCTTCCGGACTCGCTCAGGCTCTCGGTCGGCGGCGAGGAGGCGAACCGGGGCGTGGTCGCTGCGCTTGCCGAATTCATGCGGGGCGAAGGTGATTGAGCGGCTTGGGACGCCGCTCGCCGAACCGATCTTCGACGAATTGGCGATCGTCGGCGTCGGGCTGATCGGCTCGTCGATCGCCCGGGCCGCGCGCCGCCACAACGCCGCGCGGGGCATTGTCGTGGCCGACCATTCGGTCGCGGTCCTGGAGCGGGCCAAGGCCTTGGAGCTCGGCGACCTCGTCACCGACGACCTCGCTCGCGCCGTGAGCGGCGCCGATTGCGTCATCCTCTCTGTGCCGGTCGGAGCCTACGGAGCGGTCGGACGTGCGATTGCGCCGGCGCTACGGCCCGGGACGATCGTCTCGGACGTCGGGTCGGTCAAAGGCGCGGTGATCTCGGCCCTCGAAGCGGTGTTGCCGGATCATGCGCGCCTGGTCCCGGCCCATCCGGTCGCCGGAACCGAGCAGTCCGGACCAGACGCCGGATTTGCGAGCCTGTTCGTGAACCGATGGTGCATCCTCACTCCGCCGGAGGGGGCAGACGAGCAAGCGGTGATGAAAGTAAAAGCGTTCTGGGAAGCGCTGGGATCGCATGTCGAGGTCATGGGCGCGACCCATCACGACCTAGTGCTGGCGATCACCAGCCATGTGCCGCATCTCATCGCCTATAACATCGTCGGCACGGCGGCGGATCTCGAGCAGGTCACCCGCTCGGAGGTTATCAAGTTCTCGGCCGGCGGATTCCGCGATTTCACCCGGATCGCCGCGTCGGACCCGACGATGTGGCGCGACGTCTTCCTGCACAACAAGGACGCGGTGCTGGAGATGCTCGGCCGGTTCAACGAGGACCTGACCGCGCTGCAGCGGATGATCCGCCGCGGCGATGGCGACGGGCTGTTCGCCCTGTTCACCCGCACCCGGGCGATCCGACTAGGAATCGTCGCCGAAGGCCAGGAGACGGCGGCGCCCGATTTCGGCCGCCGCACCGCCGAGACGGACGAACCGGTCTCATGACGGCCACGGCTGCCCCGGCTTCCGACGGGAGCCTCTGGGTGTTCGGGTACGGGTCGCTGATGTGGCGGCCCGGATTCGCCTACGCGCGCCGATGCAAGGCGACGCTGCGCGGGTGGCGGAGAAGCCTCTGCGTCTTTTCCCACGTCTATCGCGGCTCGGCCGAGCGGCCCGGACTCGTGCTCGGCCTTGATCGCGGCGGCGCATGTCAGGGAGTGGCGTTCGAGGTCGACGAGACGTTGCGCGAGGCCACGATCCGCTACCTGCGCGAACGGGAGCAGGTGACGGCCGTCTACCTCGAACGCATCGCGCCGATCACGCTCGAATGCGGCGATCGGGTGCTTGCGCTGACCTATGTCGCCGACCGCCTTCATGAGCAGTACGCAGGGCGTCTCGACCGCGAGGCGATGCTGGCCCATGTGCGCGCGGGCACGGGCCAGTCGGGGGACAACGCCGAATATGTGCTTGAGACCCGCGACCATCTCCACGCGATGGGCGTTCGGGATCCCGATCTCGAGTGGCTCAGCGCCGAACTGAGAGGTCGTCGGTAGCGGCGTCGCCAGCCGTCATTTCGGCGCGATCGCCAGATCGGCGATGGTCGCCGCCCGGTCCGCGGAAGATGACGGGAGCAGATGGAGATGGAACTCCAGGCCAGAGCCGTAGGCTCGGAATTCGCGTTGGGCGCGGGCGACCACCGGCTCCGGAAAGGCGCCGGTGTCGCGCACGGAAACAATGCGGGGCCGGCCGCGGCCCTGGCGCACCGCCGCCACGAGCACGGCGTGGCAAAACGACGGGCAGCTCGACGCCGGATAGACCGAAAAGACATATCGTCGCCCCGATAGGCCCGTCCACGAGCAGAATCGCGACGAGAACGGCATACCAGCGAGCGCGGCGAGCGCGGCGCCGCCCGGGCGATCGCCCTCATGACCTGAAAGGGCGATCCACGGCGGCGCTGGCGGCTCGAACAAGCCTGCCGTCCGCTCGACGGTCGGAGCCATAATCTCGCAAGTTGACGACATTGTCCGCACCCAGATCATTGAGCGAACGAACATAGAACATATCATGACCTGCGTCAAGCCGCGTGCGGCGCTTTAACGTCCATATTCGCGCCGTCCGCAAGCACCGCGGCAAGCGACGGGTCCTTCGCGAGCGCTTCCGCGTTGAGGCGGGCGCAAGCGGCCTCGATCGCCGATTCGAGTCGCTCGCTGAAGGCGTCGCGGTCAAGCCCGGGCGCTATGACCGGCAGATATTCGATCACCGCCACGCCTGGCCGCCTGAGTAAGCCGCGACGCCGCC
Source organism: uncultured Alphaproteobacteria bacterium (assembly GCA_963765375.1). Classification (GTDB taxonomy): domain Bacteria; phylum Pseudomonadota; class Alphaproteobacteria; order Rhizobiales; family Beijerinckiaceae; genus Roseiarcus. The sequence goes on from CAVXVZ010000005.1 coordinate 613,753, forward strand.
AGAACAGGCCGGTATTGACGGCCACCGGCAGGCAAGGGACGCCCGTCTCGGCATAGAGAGCGGTCACGCCTTGCTTGTATTTCGGCGGCGCTCCGGGGACGCGCCGGGTTCCCTCCGGGTATATGAAGACCTGTCGGCCAGCGGCGAACACTGTCCTGGCGGCGGCGGCGATTTGCTGGAGCGCCCGCCTGCCCCGCCCGCGGTCGATCGCGATCTGCTGCGAGACGATGAGATAGAGCCCGAAAAGCGGCACGTAGGTCAGCTGGCGCTTGAGGATGATGGCAAAGTCGGGCGCATATTTGAGCAGTGCGAAGGTCTCAAGAAACGATTGATGCTTGGCGGCGATCAGGACCGCGCCGGGTGGGATGTTGTCGACCCCCCGATATTCGAGCTTGAGACCGCAGACAGCCTCGAGAAGCCAGACGGAAATCGCGCCCCATAAGCGGGCGAGCGCGAACACGGCCTTCCTGCCGAACAGCATGGTCGGCAGGCCGACGATCATGAGAACGACGAGGTTCACGTAAAAAAGGGCGTTGAAAAGCAGCGATCGCGTTGCCAGCATTTTGGCCGTCGAGGGTTTCATAGGAAGGGGCGCCGCTCGTTCTAAGTCAGCGTCCTCAAATGGCGTAGGGCGATCTCTCTGGAAAGAAGACCAGTCAGCAGGGTGACGGCGGCGCAGACCAGCGCCAGCGCGACATAGCCGTAGGGACCGAGCGCAAACGACCCGAACATCGCTGCGATCTCGTCCCCGCCCGGCGAATGCGCCCACAAGAAGGAGAGGAGCGACGCGGCGGCGAAAAAAGCCATCGCCGCCAGTCCCCCGATCATCGAGCCGCGAAGTCCGAGGCGGCGGAAATGGGTCTGGAATTCCCTGGCGATGAACCTGTCGGACGCGCCGACGAGATGCAGCACCTCGACGATCTCGCGGTTGCCTGCCATGGCGCCGCGGGTGGCGAATCCGATCGCCGTCCCCATCGCGAGGATCATGAGCGCGAAGAGGGCGGCGGCAAGGACGACGACGGCGTCGGCCATCGTGCCGAGGCGCGCCGCCCAGACGCGATGGTCGTCGAGATTGGCCTGCGGGACCGCTGACGCCAGCGCCGCTCGCAGCGCCGCGAGATCCTCCGGCCGCTGGCCGCCGAGCCGAACGACGATGAGCCGGGGGATCGGCAATTGGCTGAGATCCAGCCCATTGCCAAGCCATGGTTCAAGCAGCCGCTCCGATTCGGGTTTCGAATAGGCGTGAACGGACTCGACGCCTTTCGCCTGCGAAGCGATCGCAACGGCTTTGGCGACCAGGCTGTCGATATTGTCGCCAGGTCCAGCTTTCACCTGGATGGTGGCGTCGCGCAGCACCTCCGAGCGCCAGCTGCGCGAGGCGTCGGCGACCAGCAACGCCGCGCCCGCGGTCAGGCAGGCGAGAAAGGTCATGATCGCGATCACAACGACCAAGGCGCGGCCGGCGACCGAGTTGCGCGGGATGAGCGGCGCATTGCTTTCGAACGTCGCTTCCGGGTCGGCGGCGAGAAGAGGGTCGACAATCGGTTCGTTCACGACGGCGACCCGTCGAAGATCGTGAGCCTGCCGTCGCCGACGACCAGCCTGCGGGCGAAGCCGAATTGGTCCATGAGTTGGAGATCGTGGGTGGCGATGACGACCGCCGTGCCGAGCCGATGAAGCTCGACGAACAACCTCAGAAGGCGCCGCGCGAGGCCGGGATCGACATTTCCGGTCGGCTCGTCCGCGAGCAGAAGTTCCGGCCGGACGATCAGCGCCCGGGCGATCGCCGCCCGCTGTTTTTCGCCGCCCGATAGCACCGGCGGGGGCGCATCCATGCGGTCGCCGAGACCGACCCAACGCAGAAGCTCGACCACTTCGGCCCGATACCCTGATTCCTCGCGCCCCATCGCCCTGAGCGGCAGGGCCACGTTCTCATAGGTGGTGAGATGGTCAAGCAGGCGAAAGTCCTGGAACACTACGCCGATGCGGCGCCTCAGCGCCGTCAGGTCGTCCTTGCTCAACGCCGCGGCGTCGCGGCCAAAGACCCGCACTGTTCCCCGCGTCGGGCGGAGCGCGAGTAGCATCAGCCGCATCAGCGTCGTCTTGCCGGCGCCGGACGGACCGGTGAGGAACTGAAAGCTTTGCGGGGCGATGGAAAAATTGAGGTCTCCAACGACCTCCGGTCCCATACCGTACCGCAAACCGACGTTTTCGAACCTTAGCAACGCGATCCCCGGGGACGGCGAGGGCTGGCCGCTTAACGCGGCTTTAACCGTGTTTCCCAATAAATGCCAGCCATCGTCCACCCCATCAAAACGGCGAGGCCAGGCGTCATGATCGTCGAGCGTGAATCCGGCTCAAATCGTGATCTTGGCCCCCCTGGAGCGACCGGCGGCGGCGCCGCGCCGGCGCTCGTCTTTCTCGCCTTCATGATTGCTGCGACAACCATGATCGCCGCCCGGGCGGCGATCGTCAGGGCCGCGCCCGCGACGGCGGCGGCCTATGCGTCATTGGGTATGCCGGTCAATCTTCGCGGGCTCGCGATCGACGGCGTGCGGGCAACGATCGCCGGGGCGAGTGACGACCGCCGCGAACTCCTGGTCGCGGGCGAGATCGTCAACCTGCGCCAGGATGAAACGCCCGTGCCGAACCTCCGCATTACGCTGCGCGGCGACGATGGGAGCGAACTCTACCTCTGGACGGCGCCAGAGCCAAAGCCTCGTCTCGGGCCGCATGAACGGGTCGCCTTCCGGGCGCGGCTGGCGGCGCCTCCGTCCGGGGTTCGCGACGTGCTGGTAAAATTCGCCGCGCCGGGAGATAAAGCGTCGTTCACCGAGTAAGGCCATGAGCGGCGCGAGGCAAGTCAAGGTTCTGTTCGACGAACGGTCGATCGCCGAGCGAACGGAGGCGCTTGCGCGGGAGATCGCGGCGGCGAAGCCGAAAGACCTGCTGGTCGTCGCGATCCTCAAGGGGTCGTTCATGTTCGCGGCGGACCTGTTGCGCGCGCTGCATCGGGTCGGGCTCGAGCCTCAGGTCGAGTTTTTTCACCTGTCCAGTTACCTGGATGGGGCGGTGTCGACCGGGACGGTGAAGATCCTCCGCGACATCGAATCGTCGGTGCGCGACCGCGACGTTCTGCTGGTTGACGATATCCTTGAATCGGGCCGGACGCTGGCGTTCGCCAAGGATCTCCTGGCGGCGCGGGGCGCGCGGAGGGTCCTGGTCTGCACAATGCTGGAAAAGCCGGGCAAGCGGGCGGTCGAAATCGGCGCCGATTTCGTCGGCTTTGTCTGCCCCGATGTCTTTGTCGTTGGATACGGCATGGACGTCGCCCATTGCTACCGCGAATTGCCGTTCATCGGCCTGGTCGTCACCGCACAGGACGCCGCCTGATCCGGCCCGTCTCGGAGGCTGCCGCTCGTGTTCGAAAGTCGCTTTCAATCGTTCGTCGAACTCGGCGATCCTTCGCACGGATCCGGTCGCGTCGGGGCGTTGCGAGCTGAATTGGCCAAGGAGGGCCTCGCAGGCTTCATCGTACCGCGCGCCGACGAGCATCAGAACGAATATGTGCCCCCGAACGCCGAGCGGCTTCGATGGCTGACCGGATTCGCCGGCTCGGCGGGGATCGCCGTGGTGCTCAGGAATGCGGCGGCGCTGTTCGTCGACGGCCGCTATACGGCGCAAGTGAAGACCCAGGCGGACGGGTCGGTGTTCGAGTTCCGCCACGTCGTCGACGAGCCGCCGACCGAGTGGATCGCGAAGAAGCTCAAGCCGGGCGACAAGCTTGGCTACGATTCTCATCTCCTCACGCCCAACGCCGTCGCGCGCTTCGCCGCCGCTTGCGAAAAGGCGGGCGCGGGGCTCATTGCGGTCGACTTGAACCCGATCGACGCGATCTGGGTCGATCGGCCGCCGCCGCCGCTCGGCCCGATTTCGGCGCACGCAATGCGATTCGCCGGCGAAAGCGTGAGCGCGAAGATCGCCCGGGCGCGGAAAGCCATGACTGGGGACGGCCTTCTGATCAGCGACCCGCACAACCTTGCGTGGCTGTTCAATATTCGCGGTTCGGACGTCCCGTACACGCCGCTGCCGCTCGGCTACGGCTATCTGCCGCTCGAGGGACGTCCGCTTGTTTTTGTTGACGGCAGAAAGCTGACGGCGGCGAGCCGCCAGGGTCTTGGCCGCCAGGCGGAGATCCATGAGCCGGACGTTCTTGAGCGGTTCGTCGAAGACCTGGGCAGGCAAGCCCGGCGTGTCACGTTCGACGCCGCGACCGCGCCAGCCCACCTCACCCAGGTGCTGGAGCGCGCGGGCGGCAAAGCCGACCTTAAGCCTGACCCGATCACGCTGATGAAGGCGGTGAAGAATCCGGTCGAGCTCGCGGGCGCGCGCGCCGCGCATGAGCGCGACGGCGCGGCGATGGCGCGTTTCCTCGCTTGGTTCGCCGGCGAAGCGCCGCGGGGCGGGCTCACCGAAATCGACGCCGTCAAGGCTTTGGAGACCTTTCGGCGCGAGAGCCCAGCCCTGAGAGACATCTCCTTCCCAACCATCGCCGGCGCGGGAGCCAATTCGGCCATCCCTCACTATCGGGTCAGCGAGGCTTCCAACCGCAAGATCGTTCGGGGCATTTTTCTCATCGACAGCGGCGCGCAATATGAGGACGGCACGACCGACATCACCCGGACGATCGCCGTCGGACGGCCGACGAGCGTGATGCGCGACCGTTTCACCCGAGTGCTCAAGGGCCACATTGCGGTCGCCCGCGCCGTCTTTCCGCCGGGGACGACCGGGGCCCAGATCGACGCCCTCGCGCGCATGACGCTATGGCGCGCCGGGCTCGATTTCGACCACGGCACCGGACACGGCGTCGGGTCCTACCTCTCGGTCCACGAAGGGCCGCAGCGCCTTGCCAAGACCGGAACGACCGCGCTCGCTCCCGGAATGATCGTCTCCAACGAGCCCGGCTATTACGCCGCTGGCGAATTCGGCATCCGGATCGAGAATCTGGTGGCGGTCGAGGCGCGGACGATTCCCCGCGGCGAGCGGCCGATGCTGGGCTTCGAAACGCTGACGCTGGCGCCGATCGACCTTGCGCTGGTCGAGCCGAAATTGCTCGACGCGTACGAGATGGCGTGGCTCGACGCCTACCACGCGCGCGTGCGCAAGACGTTGGCGCCCCTGGTCGACGCCTCGCCTCGCCGCTGGCTTGCGCAAGCGACCCGGCAACTCGGCGCGGTCAAACGCTCGAGGTCCTGAGCCGGCGGCGGCGGCGCCGAGTCGAAGGGCGCGCCAAGCAGGCGCTACCCCCGGAACATCCTTCGAGACGCGGGGCTTCGTCTTGTTGCTCAGGATGAGGCGGTGTGAACGCGCTTCACGAAAGCAATCCCCTCAGCTGCTCGCTCCCGCCGCGCGCAGTTCGCGCAAATGCGCGACGAGCCCGGCGGTCGACGGGTCGAGCGCTGTTGTAGCTGCGGCGGAATCGGCGACGACGGGCGCCAGGCTCAAGGCAAGCTCCTTGCCCAATTCGACGCCCCACTGGTCGAAGGAGTCGATGTCCCAGACGGCGCCCTCAGTGAACACCTTGTGCTCGTAAAGAGCGATGAGGCGTCCGAGCGTCCGCGGATCGAGACGGCGATAGAGGAACGTGCTCGTCGGACGGCTGCCGGAAAAGCTCTTATGCGGCGCCAGCCGATGAGCTTCGGCTTCGCTCGCGCCCTGCTTGTGGGTGATCGCCTCGGCCTCCGCGGGGGTGCGGCCATGCATCAGGGCTTGACCCTGGGCGAAGCAATTGGCGACCAATAGATCATGATGGTGCAAGTCGGCGTCTGTCGGCGTCGCTGCGATGAGCAGGTCGAGGGGAATGATCTCCGTTCCTTGGTGAATGAGCTGGAAGAAGGCGTGCTGGCCATTGGTGCCGGGCTCGCCCCACACGACCGGGCCGGTCGCGGTGTTGGCGGGCGAACCGTCGAGCTGGACGTGCTTGCCGTTGCTCTCCATCTGCAGTTGCTGGAGATAGGCGGGGAAGCGCCCGAGTCGCTGGTCATACGGGATCACTCCGTGCGTAGCGTGGCCGAGAACATTGCGGTTCCAGACGCTGAGCAACCCCATCAGGATCGGGATGTTTCGCTCGATCGGCGCTTGGCGGAAGTGCTGGTCGACCTCGTAAGCGCCGCGGAGAAATTCGTTGAAACGGTCGGGCCCGATCGCGATCGCAAGCGGTAGCCCAATGCTCGACCAGACCGAATAGCGGCCGCCGACCCAGTCCCAGAAGCCAAACACCCGCGTCGGCTGGATGCCGAATTCCGCCACCTTGTCGAGTTGGGTCGAGACCGCGGCGAAATGGTCGTGCACCGCCGCTTCGCCGACCCCCTGGGCGATCCAGGCGCGGGCGGTCCTGGCGTTGGTCATCGTCTCCACAGTGGTGAAGGTCTTCGATGAGACGATGAACAGGGTCCGCGACGGGTCGAGACCGCGCAGGGTGTCGCCGATGTCCGCCCCATCGACGTTGGAGACGAAGTGGCTGCGCAGCAGAGGCGGTGCGAACGGCGACAATGCGCGGGTCGCCATAGCGGGACCGAGGTCGGACCCGCCGATGCCGATATTGATGACGTCGGTCATCGGCTGGCCGAGGGCGCCGCGCACCCGTCCCTCGCGGACGTCCGCGGCGAAACTGAGCATTTTCTCCCTGGTCGCGATCACCTCCGGCATCACGTCCTGGCCATCGACCCGGACGGGCTTGCCGGAGAAATTGCGCAACGCGGTGTGCAGGACTGCCCGCTTCTCGGTGACGTTGATTTTCTCGCCCGCGAACATCGCGTCGCGCCGGACCTCGACCGCCGCCGCCTTGGCGAGCTCGACAAGCCCGGCAACAACGCCAGCGTCGACGCGCTGCTTGGAATAGTCGAACAGGAGATCGTCGAGGGTGACGCTGAATTCCTTGAATCGCCTGGGATCGGCGGCGAAATCCGCTCTCGCCGTCCGCGCCAGCACGCCGTCGCGCATGCCGGTCAATTTCGCCAGTGCCGCTAAAGTCGCCTTGGTCGCCATGGGCCTTTTCCTTTCCCCCGCTTGCCGTTAAGCGTGACGCCGCCGCGTCCGGACCTATTCATATGCCGCCCCTCCTACAATTGCGAGACATCGCGCTCACCCTCGGCGGCGCGCCGCTTCTGGACGGAGCGGAACTGTCGATTTCCGCTGGCGACCGCATCGCCGTCGTGGGCCGCAACGGATCAGGTAAATCGACGATGTTTCGCATCGCGGCGGGAGAGACTGCGGCGGATAGTGGAACCCGGTTCGTCCAGCCTTCCGCCCGCCTCGCCTATTTGCCCCAGGAGCCTGACGTTTCGGGCTTCAGGACCACGCTTGACTATGTACTCGCTGGATTCGGCGAATTGGACGACCCCTATCAGGCCAGAGCGATGCTGGCCGAGCTCGGGCTCGATCCGGTCGCCGATCCTGGACGTCTTTCCGGCGGAGAAGCGCGGCGGGCGGCTCTCGTCAGGGCGCTTAGCGCCGAACCTGAGATCCTGCTGCTCGACGAGCCGACCAACCACCTCGATCTCGTCGCGATCGAATGGCTGGAGGCGCGCCTCGCCGGCAGCCGGTCGGCGCTCGCCCTCATCAGCCACGACAAGCGCCTGCTCACCGATCTGACCCGGACGACAATCTGGCTCGATCGCGGCCGGACACGCCGGCTCGACCAGGGTTTCGGCGCGTTCGAGGCCTGGCGCGACATAAAGCTCGAGGAGGAGGAGCTCGAGCGCCACAAGCTTGACCGGCGGATCGTCAACGAAGAGCACTGGATGCGCTACGGCGTCACCGCGCGGCGGAAGCGCAACATGCGGCGGGCGACGGAACTCGCGGATCTGCGGAGCGAACGGCGCGAAGCGTTGCGATCGGTCGGGGCCGCCGCGATGACCGCCCAGGACGTCAAGGCGTCGGGCGCGCTGGTGATCGACGCCGAACGGATCAGCAAAGCATACGACGGGCGCCCGATCGTGCGCGATCTCTCGATGCGCGCCATGCGCGGCGACCGAATTGGCGTCGTCGGCGCCAACGGCGCCGGCAAGACGACGTTGGTGAACCTGCTGACCGGGGTTCTCGCGCCAGATTCTGGGTCATTGCGCGTTGGCGCGAACGTCATGATGGCCAGTCTCGATCAGCGGCGGGCGTCGCTTGAGCCGACGACAACTCTCGTGGACGCGCTGACCGGCGGCGGCAGCGATACCGTGACGATCAACAATCAACCTCGGCATGTTCTGGGCTACATGCGCGACTTTCTGTTCGCGCCGGAGCAGGCGCGGACGCCGATCGGAAAACTGGCGGGCGGCGAACGCGGGCGGTTGATGCTCGCCAGGGCGCTCGCGCGGCCGTCGAACCTCATGGTTCTCGACGAGCCGACCAACGACCTCGACATCGAGACGCTCGATCTCCTTCAGGAGTTGCTCGGCGATTATGCCGGCACGATCCTTGTCGTCAGCCATGATCGCGATTTTCTCGATCGCGTGGCGACGTCGGTCATTGTCGGCGAGGGCGACGGGCGCTGGGTCGAATATGCCGGCGGCTATTCGGACATGGTCGCGCAGCGGGGGCGCGGGCTGGCCGGTCCGCTCGCCGCGCCGGCCGCGCTCGCGGAAAGGCCGAACCGGCCGCCGGCCGACCGCGCCGCGCCGCGGCGGAAGCTCGGGTTTAACGAGAGGCGGGCGTTGGAGACGCTGCCCGCCCGGATCGAGGCGCTTCGCGCCGACCTTGACGCGCTCGAGCGCAAGCTGGCCGACGCCAACTTCGCCGTCCGAGAGCCGGCTGCGTTTCTCGACGCGACGAAGGCCTACCGGGAATTGCGCGAGGCGCTCGCCGGCGCCGAGGACGAGTGGCTGGGACTCGAAATCCTGCGGGAGGAGCTCGAGCAGCAATAGGGGTGTCAGTTTGGGTGTTGTCGAGGCTGTAGCCGGCCAACGAGTTCAAGTGCGTCTCGCGTCGAGCGAATGAGAGCGTGCGACCGGAGGATCGAGTCCTTGATATCGACGACCAGGCGTTGGAGGAGCGCGAGCTGCTCGGCGTGCTCGACGGCTTGCTGGAGAAAGCCTGCGTCATCATTCGCGGACCGAGTCTCGATCATGGCGGTTCGCCCCATGTTGAAAACCGGCGCGATACTCCTGCGGCGCGAAGGGGGTTCCGGGCGCCATCAAGCGAGATGCGACACGTTTAACGATTCGATAATTCTCTGGGGCGGCGACGTGAGACGGAGAATGGACGTTACGGCGCGAGCGCCGTCTCGACCAGCTCGACCCAATAGGTCATGCCATAGGGGAGGGCTGCGTCGTTGAAGTCGTATGCCGGGTGATGGAGCTTCGCGCTGTCGCCGTTTCCGAGGAAGATGAATGCGCCGGGGCGCGCCTCGAGCATGAACGAAAAGTCTTCCGCGCCCATGACCGGGGCGACGTTCGAATCGACATGGGAATCGCCTGCGACCTTGCGCGCGACCGCGGCGGCGAACTCGGTCTGCGCCGGATGGTTGACGGTCGCGGGGTAACCGCGGCGATATTCGACCCGCGCCGTCGCGCCGGCTGCCGCTGCGAGACCGGCGACGATCTCGCGGATTCGCTTTTCGACCGCGTCCCGGGTCGCGGCCTGGAGCGTGCGCGCCGTGCCGTTGAGCCAGGCCGACTGGGGAATGATGTTGCTGGCCGACCCGGCCTCGAAGCGGGTGATTGAAACGACGCAAGAATCGAGCGGATCGACGTTGCGCGAGGCGATGGTCTGGAGCGCGAGCACGATCTGCGCGCCGACGACCACTGGATCGACGCCCTGATGCGGCATCGCGGCGTGACCGCCCTGACCTTCGATCGTGATTGTGATCTCGTCGGCGGCGGCCATCAGCGGTCCTTTGCGCAGCATGAAGGATCCGACCGGCAGCGACGGCCAATTGTGCATGCCGTAGACCTCCTCGATGCCGAATCGGTCCATCAGTCCGTCGTCGATCATCGCCATCGCGCCCGCGCCGCCCTCTTCGGCGGGCTGGAAGATGACGACCGCGGCGCCGGCGAAGTTGCGGGTCTGAGCCAGACGCCGCGCCGCGCCGAGCAGCATCGCGGTATGTCCGTCGTGGCCGCAGGCGTGCATCTTGCCTCGGTTTTTGGAGCGATAGGGCAGGTTGGTCGCCTCCTCGATGGGCAGCGCGTCCATGTCCGCGCGCAGCCCGATCGAGCGCGCGCTCGAGCCCTTGGCGCCGCGAATGACGCCGACGACGGCGGTGCGGCCGATCGACGTCTTGACCTCGTCGCAGCCGAAAGCAGTGAGGCGGTCCGCGACATATCGAGCCGTGCGCTCGACGTCGTACAGGAGCTCGGGGTTTTGATGGATGTCGCGACGCCAGGTCTGAGCGTCTTGAACGAGGTCCTTGACGGCGGAGGGGATCGGCATCGCAAGCGCGCTCCTTCCAAGTTCCTCCAGGGTGACGGCGCGGCGGCGGCGCTGTCAACCCGCGCGCCGCGCTCAGCGTTTGCGGTGGAGGAGGAAGATCGCCTGTTCGCCGAGCAGATTCCACGCCCATTTCGGCCAGATGGGATTGAGCGGACGCCCGCGAGGATCGAGGGCCGCGCTCCTGTCGATCGTCGCGCCGACCTCGCCGGCGAGCGCGACAAAATCGGCAATGGTGCAGAAATGGATGTTCGGCGTGTCGTACCAGGATTGCGAAAGGCTCTCGGTCACCGGCATTCGGCCGAAAAGGGCGAGCTGGGCCCGGACTCTCCAATGGCCGAAATTCGGCACCGAAACGATCGCCCGGCCGCCGATCCGCAGCATGTGCTCGAGAACGACCCGAGGCTGGCGCGTGGCCTGCAAGGTCTGCGACAGGATTACATAGTCGAAGGCGTCGGTCGGGTAATCGATGAGGTCGGCGTCGGCGTCGCCCTGAATGACGGAGAGCCCTTTCGCCACGCAATCGTTGACGCCCTGCTGCGAAAGCTCAATTCCGCGTCCGTCGACATTTCGCTCTTCGACCAGCAGCCTCAGGAGCTCGCCGTCGCCGCAGCCGACGTCGAGAACGCGCGAACCTGGCGCAACCAGTTCCGCCACGCGCAAAAGGTCGACGCGCGGCGGGGCAAGGGTCCGGGCAAGGGTCAAGCAATGCCTCTCGCTCGGGCGGCTGCGTCGATGAAGCCCCTCGTGGTGTCGATGAGGTCCGGGACATCGAGCAGGAATGCGTCATGCCCGCGATCGGTCTCGATCTCGACGAACGAGACCGACGCCCCGCCGGCGTTGAGTGCGCGGACGATCGCCCGCGAGTCCCTGGTCGGAAACAGCCAGTCGGAGGTGAAGGAGACGACGCAGAAACGCGTCTTGGAGTCTTTGAACGCGTTTGCGAGCGATCCGCCATAGTCCGCCGCAAGGTCGAAATAGTCCATCGCCCGCGTCATGTAGAGATAGGAGTTCGGATCGAAGCGCTCGACGAAGATCGTCCCCTGGTGACGCAGGTAGGATTCGACCTGGAAATCGGCGTCGAAGGAAAACGTGCGCGCCGAGCGATCCTGCAGATTGCGGCCGAAGCGGCGATGCAGCGCGGTCTCGGACAGATAGGTGATATGGGCCGCCATGCGCGCGACCGCGAGGCCCTTCGCGGGGCGCGTGCCCTCGACGAGATAGCGCCCGCCGCGCCAATCCGGATCGGCCATCACCGCCTGCCGGCCGACCTCGTGGAACGCGATGTTCTGCGAGGAGTGCCGCGCGGCGGTCGCGATCGGGAGAGCGGCGAAGACGCGATCGGGATAGTTTGCGGCCCATTGAAGGACCTGCATGCCGCCCATCGAGCCGCCGGAAACGCAAAACAGCGTCTCGATGCCGAGATGATCGATCAGCAGCGCTTGCGCCCGCACCATGTCGGCGATCGTGACGATGGGAAAGTCGAGCCCGTAAGGCTCGTCGGTTTCCGGATTGATGGAGGCGGGGCCGGTCGAGCCCATGCAGCCGCCAACCACGTTCGGACAAATGACAAAGAATTGGTCGGTGTCGAACGGGCGGCCGGGACCAACCATTGTCTCCCACCACCCCGGCCGGCCGGTGACCGGATGCAGGTTGGCGACATGTTGGTCGCCGGTCAGAGCGTGACAGATGAGGAGGGCGTTCGACCTCGCCGCGTTGAGGGCGCCGTAGGTCTGGTAGGCGATGGTGAGCGGCGCCAATGCGGCGCCGGAATCCATCCGCAGCGGCAAACCGGGACCCAACCGCAGGGTCGGACTGTCGGGCGAGACGGATTGCGCGATCGCTCCGTTCACAAGCGCCCCTGCGTCCCCCACGACCGACCTTTCCACATCCAAAGACAGAGAATATGTTCTCTTTGTCGAACGAGTCGTTTGTTATAGAGAAAGCCCTGGAGATGCAAGCGCGACGGCGTCACCGGACGCGTATTGACGTGAGCTGCGGGAAATCCGCGTCGCTAGCGCGGATTTCCCGCCAGCTCAGCGACGATGGCGTCGCCCATCTCGCCCGTCGACACCAGGCGATCGGCGTCGCCGCGGATGTCGGCAGTTCTGAGGCCCTCCGCGAGTACGCTGGCGATCGCCGCGTCGAGTCTATCGGCGGCCGCGTTGAGCCCGAACGAATAGCGCAACGCCATCCCGAACGAACCGATCATTGCGATCGGATTGGCCTGGCCCTTGCCGGCAATATCGGGCGCCGATCCATGGACCGGCTCGTAGAGCGCCTTGCGCCGGCCGCTTCTCGGATCGGCGTCGCCGAGGGAGGCCGACGGCAGCATGCCAAGCGAGCCGGTCAGCATCGCGGCGACGTCCGACAGCATGTCGCCGAACAGATTGTCGGTGACGATGACGTCGAATTGCTTCGGCCAGCGGACAAGCTGCATCCCGAGCGCGTCGGCGAGCTGATGCTCCAGTTTGACGTCCGGATATTCCCGCTTGTGGAGGGCGGTCATCACCTCGTGCCACAGCACCCCGGACTTCATCACATTGCGCTTCTCGCCCGAGGTGACCTTGTTTCCCCGTTTGCGCGCGAGCTCGAAGGCGGTCCGTCCGATCCGCTCGATTTCAAACGTGTCGTAGACTTGGGTGTCGATGGCGCGCTTCTGTCCGTTGCCGAGATCGATGATCTGCTTCGGCTCGCCGAAATAGACGCCGCCGGTCAGCTCGCGCACGATCATGATGTCGAGCCCTTCGACGACCTCGGGCTTGAGCGACGAAGCGGAGGCCAGCGCCGGATAACAGATCGCCGGCCGAAGGTTGGCGTAGAGGGCGAGCTCCTTGCGCAATCGCAGCAGGCCCGCTTCCGGGCGAACTTCGTAAGCGACCCCGTCCCACTTCGGGCCGCCGACGGCGCCGAACAGGACCGCGTCGGCTGCGCCGGCGAGCGCCATGTCAGAATCGCTGATCGCCTTCCCATGCGCGTCATAGGCGCACCCGCCGACCAGTCCCTTTTCGATCTCGAATTTGGCGACGCCCTCGCTGGCGAAACAATCGATGATCTTCTCGACTTCGGCCATGACCTCCGGGCCGATGCCGTCGCCGGGAAGCAGAAGGAGCTTGAAAGTCGTCATGGCCGCTCGCGTTTCGTCTTTGAAAAAGCGGGTCGTGTGCTAGACGATTTCGCCATGACGCGAAAGCCCGGGGCCCTCCGCTTGCGGCGATTGAGGTCGAACCAATGAGCGTCGTCAATAGCGCGGCCGCCGACGGCTTCATCCAGCGACTGCCGAAGGAGGTCCGCTTTTACCTGGTGCACGGGCAAGACGAGGGACTGGCGCATGAACGGGTCAAGGCCATCATTCGCAAGCTGATCGATGCCGAATTCTGACCCGCTGCGGCTCGTGCGCCTGGAGGGCGACGCGGTCGCTCGCGATCCCGGCGCGCTCGCCGACGAGGCCTATGCGATCTCGATGTTCGGCGGCGCCCGGGCGATCTGGATTGACGCGCAGGGCCGCGATCTCCTGCCGGCGCTCGAGCCTTTGTTTGTTCGACCGCCAGAGGATTGCGCGATTGTCGTCAAGGCGGGACAACTCAAGAAGGGAACCGGCTTGCGGGCCGCCTTCGAAGCCTCGCCCGTTCGTGCCACGATCGAATGCTATTCCGACGACGCCAATGCGCTCGAAGCCCTCATTGACGCCGAGGCGCGCGCGGCCGGACTCTCGATCGCGCCGGACGCGCGAGCGGCGCTCGTCGCTTTGGTCGGCGCCGACCGTCAGACGACGCGCGGCGAGATCGGCAAACTGATGCTTTATGCGCACGGAACGGCGCGCATAACCGCCGATGATGTCGAAGCGATCGTCTCCGACGCAGCGCCGTCCAATCTCGATCAGGTCGTCGATCAGGCGCTGCTCGGCGACCTGCCGGCGGTCGAGACTTCGCTGACCCGGTTTTTCGACGAGGGGGGCGAGGCGGACCTTCTGATGATCCGGCTCGTTCAGCGATTGCTTCTTCTGCATCGCCTCCGGCTCGAAATGGATCAAGGCCGACCGTTCGACACCGCCTGCCAGGCGCTCTATGTCAAATTGCCGCCGCCGGCGCGTCGCGCGCTGGCCAAGCAGGCCGAACGGTGGACCTCGGAGTCGATCGCTGGGCGGCTGCCCGCAGTCCGGCTGGCGAGCGCGCGAGTCCGAGGCGACGCGAGGCTGGCGGAGGTTTTGGCGACGCGGGCGCTATGGGCGCTCGCTGCCCGCGGCCGGAGAGCGTGATCGAGGCAATCGAGGGCATGACGTTACGATTGGCATGATCCGCGCTCCTGCGCGAGGATTACGGTGACACATGCATGAACTGCACCCTTTGTCTGAGACGCTGGATTTGAGGGACAGAGTTTTGGTTGTGTCGTTTCAGACGGTTTCGCATTGGCGGAGTTCGGCTTCGAACTCGACCGGGGGTTTGTAGCCGAGCGCGGAGTGCAGTCGGGCTCGATTATAGACGTTTTCGAGGAAGGCGCCGATATGGGCTCGGGCGTCGTCGACAGACGCGTAAGTCTTGCCGTTCACTTCTTCCTCCTTCAGGGTGCGCATGAAGCGCTCGGCCTTGGCGTTGTCATAAGGGTTGCCGGCGCGGCTCATGCTGATCAGAGCGCCGCGCGCCGCGAGCTTGTCGCAATAGTCGGCGCAGGCGTATTGCACGCCCCGGTCGGAGTGATGGATGAGGCCGGGCTCGGGGCTTCGGGCGGTCAAGGCCATGTCGAGCGCTTCGATCGCCAGGCTCGCTTCGAGATGGTCGGCGAGCGCCCAGCCGATCACCCTGCGGGAAAAGGCGTCGAGAACGACGGCCAGGTAGACAAACTGTCCCGCCAGCCTGACATAAGTGATGTCGGCGACCCAGATCTGATCGAGCCCGGTTGGGACGCGTCCACGCGTCAGATTGGCGACGATGGGAAACTCATGCCGGCTGTTGGTGGTGTAGGGAACGAACGGCCTTTCGCGCAGGCGGAGCAGATTGTCCTCACGCATCAGGCGCAAGACGTGCTTGTGATTGACCTTCAGGCCATCGACGCGCCAGAGGTCTCGGCAAACTCGCCGATAGCCGTAGAAGCGATTTTTGAGCGCGATCGTCTGGATTTTGTCGCGCAGATCCGCTTCCGCTCGCTTCGGCGCGCGAACCTCGCCAAAGCGATAGAAGCCGGCGCGCGACACGCCGCTTAAGCGGCACAAATGCTCGATCGAGGGGGCGCCTTGCGTCTCCCGCGCGTTCATTTCTTCAATGACCGCGTAGATGGCGTCGCGCGAGACATGAGGTCCCGTGCGTCGATGAGCCGCAAGGCTTCGCGAAAAAAATCGAGGTCCATCTGCTGCTTGCCGATCTTGCGCTCGAGCTCGACAATCCGCGCTTGCGCCCGCGCCAGTTCGGTAAGCGGAGCAGGCGTAGCCGGCGCAGCGTCCGGACTGGCGCGGGCGCCGCCCGGCTTACGTCCGCGCTTCCGGTTGAGCCCGGCTGCGCCAAGCTCGCGATAGGCCGCTCGCCATTCGTAAAGCAGCTTGCGCCTGATCTTCAGTTC
Source organism: uncultured Alphaproteobacteria bacterium (assembly GCA_963765375.1). Classification (GTDB taxonomy): domain Bacteria; phylum Pseudomonadota; class Alphaproteobacteria; order Rhizobiales; family Beijerinckiaceae; genus Roseiarcus. Next base: position 629,725 of record CAVXVZ010000005.1, read on the forward strand.
GTCCGAAACCGCCGCCATCCGCTCCCCGGCGTCGAGCCGAACCACCACAGCTTCCTTGAACTCGGTCGAAAATGTGCGCATCCCTTGCTGTGACATAGAGCCTCCTAACAGGCTCTGTCACTCAATTCGCCCTGTCTCACTTTCGGGGGGCAGTTCATAAAGCCCGCGCGGAATACGGCGGAATACGGTGACACATACATTGTTCCCGTTGACTTCGGTCCGCCTACCTGGGGAACGTCCGGGGGATTTACGGGGATTTACGGTGCGGATTTACGCGGATTTACGGTGACACATGCATTATTCCCCCCTTTGGTCTCCACCCTTGGGAACGTCGGGCCGGGATTTCCATATTGGATAATGATGCAACTGTCACCGTAATGCCCGTAACGCCGTAATGCGGTCCACCGTAATGCGGTCACCGTAATGCGACGTCAATGTTCCGCAATGGAATGATATTCACGTTAGAAATTGTAAACGTAATCGGTGACGGGTTCGATGGATCGTATGGCCCCGATGGCTCTACGGTCACTCGCGGGAGAAAGAAAAAGGCACCGGCTAGGGTTATCGCAACCGCCACAAGTGCTAAACGAGTAAAAAACCATCTGAGTATTTTACCAAGCGTTCTTAAAATCGCATATAGTAAAGCTCGCATGCAACAATAGCAGTTCGAGAAAATCATGGCAGGCAGCCTGCTTTCGCGACCGCTGTTTGTTTTTTTTGTACCTTGATTTCGTTGATTCCGGCAATGCGCTATCGTGGCGCCGGGGGCTGGCATAGCCTCCGGCAGAAGTCGTCGAGCTGGTCGAAATCGCGGAAGGCGATGCGGATTTCGCCGCTCTCGCCGTCATGCCGGAAGGTCACTTTTGTCCCGAGCGCGAGGCCGAGCTTGTCCTGAAGGGCGGCCGTGTCGGGGTCGACGGGCGCGGCGGCCCTGCGCGGCCGGCCCGTCTTGCCCGGATTCTCGCCGAAGCGCTCAATGTCCCTGACCGTCAGCCCCTGGGCGACGATGCGGTCGGCGAGGGCGTCCGGGTTGGCGACGGCGAGCAGGGCGCGGGCGTGACCGGCCGAGATCTGGCCGCCCGCCAGAAGGGCGCGGGTATGTTCGGGCAGATTGGTCAGCCTGGTGGTGTTGGCGACGTGGCTGCGGCTCTTGCCGACGACGCGGGCGATGTCGCCATGCGAATAGCCATAGTCCGCGCCGAGCTGGGCGTAGCCCGCGGCTTCCTCGAGCGCGTTGAGGTCGGCGCGCTGCACATTCTCGACGATGGCGATTTCGAGCGCTTCCCGGTCGCCGGCCTCGACGACGATGACCGGGATATCGTGTCGCCCGGCCCGTTGCGTAGCCCGCCAGCGGCGCTCGCCGGCGATGATCTCGTAAGCGTCGGCGACGCGGGGAATCGGGCGGACCACGACCGGCTGGATGACCCCGCGCTCCTTGATCGAAGCGGCGAGCTCGTCGAGCTCCGCGTCATCGAACCGCTTGCGCGGGTTGCGCGGATTCGGCCGCAGGAACTCGATCGGCATCCTTCGCGCCCCACCCCCTACCTCCGCTTCTTCGTTCGCGGTCCCCAGCAAGGCCGCGAGGCCGCGCCCCAGGCGAGGGCGGTGTTCGGTTCGGCTCAGGTCTTCGGCCATCGGCGTCAGTGCTCCTCACTCGACCCTCAAACGCTCAGGCGGCGCGCATCCGCTCCTCGCGCCGAATGACCTCGGAGGCGAGCTTGAGATAGGCTTGGCTGCCCGCGCATTTGAGATCGTAAAGCAACGCCGGCTTTCCGTGCGACGGCGCCTCGGAGAGGCGGACATTGCGCGGAATGACGGTGTCGTAGACCTTGTCGCCCATATAGGCGCGAACGTCGGCGACGACCTGCCCGGCGAGGCTGTTGCGGGGATCGTACATGGTCAGCACAATGCCATGAATCGCCAGAGCCGGATTGAGCGTGCGGCGGACTTGCTCGACAGTCGTCAAGAGCTGCGACAACCCTTCGAGAGCGAAGAATTCGCATTGCAGCGGCACGACGACGGCAGCGGCTGCGGCGAGCGCGTTGATGGTGAGAAGATTGAGCGAAGGCGGGCAATCGACCACGACATAGGTGACGGAATCGGGATGGTCGGCGCTCGAATCGCGATAGGCCCGAAGCGCATTGTTGAGCTTAAAGGAGCGATCCTCGTGGCCGGCGATTTCGAGTTCGACGCCGAGAAGATCCATGGTCGAAGGCGCGATGAACAGGCGCGGGACTGCCGTCGGCATGATGACGCCGCGCAAGGTCCGCTCGCCGACCAGCATGTCGTAGCTTGAGGTGACACGGGATTTGCGGTCGATGCCGAGGCCGGTCGAGGCGTTGCCTTGGGGATCGAGATCGATGATGAGGACCCGCTCGCCGATGGCGGCGAGCGCCGTGCCGAGATTGATGGCGGTCGTCGTCTTGCCGACCCCGCCTTTCTGGTTCGCCACCGCGAGAACGCGCGGGGGCGCGCCGGCGCCGGGCTCGCGTGCGGGGGGTGGGATCGCGTTCATGGGACTCGGCTCTCAGCTTTTGCGAATTCTGAGGATCGCTGACCTTGCGTCGACCACGCTCGGAAAGACTTCGATTGCATAAGAAGCCGCCTCCGGCAGCGCCGCGACCTGGTCTTTAGCTCGATTCGCCGCGCGGAAACACGCCGACTGCGCCGCGCTCGATCCAAGGTTTGGCCAGTTTGAGCGTCAGCGGCAAGGGGGCGAAGGCGCGCGCGGTGACGGCGTCCACAGCTCCGAGGCTCGCGACGTCGATCGCCTCGACCCGCGTAGCGTGGATCGCCGCCGCGGCCCCGGTGACTCGGACCGCCTCGCGCAGAAAGGCGCACTTGCGCTGGTCGCTTTCGATGCAATGGACGATTGCGCCCGGAACGTCGGCGAGCTGGATTGCGATGACAAGGCCGGGAAAGCCGGCCCCGGAACCCATGTCGACCCATCGCTTGGTTTCTGGCGTAAGGGCGATAAGTTGCGCCGAGTCGGCTATGTGGCGGGTCCAGACGGACGGGAAGGTGGATTCGGCGATGAGATTGGTCGTCTTCCGCCAGCGGGCGAGGAGGTCGACGTAGACCGCCAGGCGGTCCCCTGTTTCACGTGAAACAGGGACGAGGCGTAGCGCGGCCTCACGATTTTCCGCAAGCTGGCCGGACAAAAGCTCGCTTACAGCCGCTTTCATATCCGCGCGCCCGGCACGGCGGGCGAATCCCTTCTCCCCTTGCGGGAGAAGGTGGCCGGCGATAGCCGGCCGGATGAGGGGTCGCGGCGCAAGGTGTGCTGAGAATAGCGATTGTATATCCTAAGTATAATGCTTTCCAGCAGCGACGCGTAGAGTGTAGCCCAAGCAATGCGCCTTGCGGCGGCGCCCCTCATCCGGCCCTTCGCGCCACCTTCCCCCGCAAGGGGAGAAGGGAAGGGGCGGGTCATGTGCCGGGCCGCGCCTGATTGCGCGCCGCGCGCCGGGCGTGGGCGGCGAGAAGCGCCAGCGCGGCAGGGGTCACGCCCTCGATCCGTCCGGCCTGGCTCAGGCTTGTCGGCCGAACGGCGGCGAACTTATGCCGGATCTCGTTGGAGAGGCCCGAAAGGCGGTCGTAGTCGAGGTCGGGCGGCAACCCCGTCGATTCGTCGCGGCGGTACCGGGCGACGTCCTCGGCCTGACGATCGAGATAAACCGAATACTTGGCGTCGGCCTCGAGGCGGCGCGCGAGGCCGGGCGGAATCTCGGCCAGTTGCGGCCACACGCGGGCCAGGACGGCGATCGGATATTGCGACTGCGCCGCGAGTTCGAAGGCCGACCGCCGAGCCCCGTCGCGATTGACGAGCAAGCCATGCGCCGCCAGAACTTGCGGCGTGGCGGCCGCGTCGTGAAGCATGGCGCGCGCCCGCTCCAGGCGATCCTGAGTGTCGCTGAAGGCCCGCGCCCGGGCCGCTCCGACGCAGCCAAGCGCAATCCCCTTCGCCGTCAGCCGCTCGTCGGCGTTGTCGGCGCGGAGCGACAACCGGAACTCCGCTCGCGACGTGAACATCCGGTAGGGCTCGCTGACCCCGTGGGTCGTGAGGTCGTCGACCATCACGCCAAGATAGGATTCGGCGCGGTCGAAGGTCGCGAGCGCCTGGCCGCCGGCCTTGCGTGCGGCGTTGATTCCCGCGAGCGCGCCCTGGGCCGCGGCCTCCTCATAGCCGGTCGTGCCGTTGATCTGTCCGGCCAGGAAGAGGCCGCCGAGGCGGCGCGCCTCGAGCGTCGGGTCGAGCCCACGCGGGTCGATATAGTCATATTCGATCGCATAACCGGGACGAAGGATGCGCGCCCGCTCGAGCCCCGGAATCGTCGCCACCAGGGCGCTCTGCGTCGCCGCCGGCAGGGAGGTCGAGATGCCGTTCGGATAGATGGTCGGATCGTCGACGCCCTCAGGCTCGAGAAAGATCTGATGACTGTCGCGGTCGGCGAAGCGGAGCACCTTGTCCTCGATCGACGGACAATAGCGGGGGCCGCGGCCCGAGATCGCGCCGGAATAGACGGCGGAGCGATGCGAATCCGCGCGCACGATCCGATGGGTCTCAGGGGTTGTGCGGGTGATATGGCAGGGGAGCTGAGGCGCAACCGCCGCGCTCGTCAGCGAGGAGAAGAACTCGGGCTCCGGATCGCCGTTCTGGACCTCCAGCCGCTCCCAGTCGATCGTCAGGCCGTCGAGTCGGGGCGGCGTCCCGGTCTTGAGTCGCCCAAGGGCGAACCCGGCCGCGTCGAGGCTTCGCGCCAGCGCGACCGAGGGCGGGTCGCCGAATCGGCCGGCCGGGGTGCGCTGGTCGCCGAGATGGATGATCCCTCGCAGGAAGGTGCCGGTGGTCAGGACGACGGCCGGGCAGGCGATTGCGCGGCCGTCGGCGAGGTCGACGCCGGTGACCTCGCCCGCCTCGGACAGGATGCCCGCCGCCTCGCCTTCGAGGACGGTGAGATTCGGGGTTTCCCTCACCAAGTCCTGCATGGCGCTCCGATAGAGCTTCCGGTCGGCCTGGGCGCGGGGCCCCTGGACAGCGGGGCCCTTGCGACGGTTGAGGACGCGAAACTGGATCCCGGCCCGGTCGGCCGCGCGCCCCATCACGCCGTCCAGCGCGTCGATCTCGCGCACCAGATGTCCCTTACCGAGACCGCCGATCGCCGGGTTGCAGGACATTTCGCCGATGGTCGTGAAATGATGGGTCAGGAGCGCCGTCGAGGCGCCCGAGCGCGCCGCGGCGGTCGCGGCTTCGCACCCGGCGTGGCCGCCGCCGATGACGATGACGTCAAAGGTCATCTCGAGCGTCTGCCTGTTTCACGTGAAACATCGCGCATGGCCATTTTATTTCCCAATGCATAGACGTGTAAATATCTCCCCGAGCACCTCTTCGGCGCCGATGCGTCCGACGACGCGATCCACCGCCGCGGCGGCGCGCCGAAGGTCCTCGGCGATCAATTCCCACTCCGCCGCGTCCGGCCCGACCATCGCGGCCAGGGCTTCCCGCGCATCCTCGAACGCCCGCCGATGCCGCTCGACCGTGAGCAGGGCGGGCTCGCGCGAGCCCATGCGCTCTTCGGCCAGATCGGCGAGGGCGTCAAGCAGCCGATCGACGCCCGCGCCGGTTTTCGCCGAAACGGCGAATTTCGGCGCTATCGGCGCCGAGGCGCCCGGCTCCACAGCGTCTCCCGTCGACGCCGACGCGCCAGTCGATGGCGCTCCTCCCCCGTTACGGGGGAGGCTGGGAGGGGGGTCGCGCCCGTTCCCATTTCTTGCAGCCGTATCGACTCCCGCGAGAAAGCTCGGTGCTCCGTTGTCGGGGCGACCCCCCAACCCATCCCGCCCCCACAAGGGGGTAGGATGCGCCAAGAGGTCGATCTTGGTGCGGACGCTCAGAACAGGAGAGCCGACGTCCGGCATTTGGCAGCCGCCGCCATCGTCCAGCCACAGCGTCAGGTCCGCGCTCCCCGCGCGACGGCGCGCCCGCGCGACGCCTTCCTGCTCGATCGGATCGGCGCTGTCGCGAATGCCGGCGGTGTCGACGAGGGTCACCGGATAGCCGCGCAGATCGAGAAACACCTCGATCAGATCGCGCGTCGTTCCGGCGATCGGCGAGGTGATGGCGACGTCGCGGCCGGCCAGCGCGTTCAGGAGCGTCGACTTGCCGACATTGGGAGGCCCGGCGATGACCACGGTGAAGCCCTCCCGCAAGCGTCCGGCGGCGTCGGCGGTCGCGAGCGCCCGGTCGATGCGCTTCATCGCCGCTCGCGCGGCGCGCTTGACCGAATCCAGCGTCAGGCCGTCCGCATCCTCGACATCGGAAAAATCGATCTGCGCTTCGACAGCCGCCATCGCCTCGATCAAGCCAGCGCGTATCGCGTCGCACTCGCGGCTCAGCGCCCCGCCGGCGATGCGCTGGGCCTGCCGCCGCTGCGCCTCGGTTTCCGCTTCGACCAGATCAGCCAGCCCTTCGGCTTCCGTCAAATCAATCTTGCCATTGACGAACGCGCGCCAGGCGAATTCTCCCGGTTCGGCAAGGCGCAGTCCCGGTATGGCGGCAAGCTCCTTCGCCACCGCGGCGGTCACGGCCCGTCCGCCAGTGACGCTGACTTCCGCCATCTCCTCGCCGGTGAAACTGCGCGGCGCCTTGAACCGGGTGACCAGCGCCCGGTCGAGCGGCTCCTTGGAGTCGCGGCGCCGCAGGGTGATGAGGACAGCGCGCCGGTCAGGAAACTCGCTGCCCGGCGCAAGCGCCTCGAGCGCGGCCGAACAGCCGGGGCCGGAAATGCGCAAAACTGCGATCGCCGCGCGGCCGACCCCGGACGCCGGGGCGAAGATTGTATCGTTTTCGCGCGCAAACACCTGACGCCCAATTCACCAAGACGCGGCGTATGAACGCCCGTCAGTCGTGAGCGGGTCCGCCCGCCGCTTCAGGCGCCTGGCCGACGGCGCCGCCCTGCCGTGCGGGCGCGGGCTGGTTCCACTGAGGGGTGCACACGACATATTGATCGGCGATCGCTTCGTGGTCTCCCTGCTTTTCACGCTGGAAATAGAGGTAACAGATGCTAAGGGCGCCGGTGCGGTAATCGACCCGGAATACGCCGCCTTCTTGCTCGTGCCGGGTGGCGATGAGACCATAGTCGCCGGGCTCCTGTTTCGACGCCCCGTCGCCGCCGCGATAGCAGGACGTGGCCCCGAACGCCCCCGGTCCGACGTCGGTTCGGCCCGGATTGTGAGCGAACTGGCACGCGACGACATCGCCAGTCAATTTATCCAAACGGTAGACCAGCGACAGGTTGATTTGCGGGGCGGCTAGAAATTCGTATTGCGGCTGGGCTGCGTGGGCGGGCGACCCCAGGACGCACGCGGCCATCGCCGCGATCCCGATTGCCGAAGTCTTGGGCGCCATTGCTCAGCTCCGCGAAAAGCGAATCACTGGACGTCAAGTGTAACCGAGCCTCCTGACAAATGGTTAAGATCGGGCCGGATCGCGGTCACGCCGTCAGGATCTCCTTGGAGGCCACGGTCGAATCGGGGTTGAGGCGATAGACGAGCGGAACGCCGGTAGCGAGCTCCATCGTCGGAATGGTCTCAGGCGTGAGCCGGTCGAGCACCATGACCAGCGCCCGCAGGGAATTGCCGTGAGCCGCCACCAGCACCCGCTTGCCGCCGAGAACCGCCGGGAGAATGCTCTGACAATAATAGGGGAGGGCGCGGGCGACGGTGTCCTTGAGACTCTCCCCGCCGGGCGGCTGGACGTCATAGCTGCGCCGCCATTTGTGAACCTGCTCCTCGCCCCATTTCTTGCGCGCGTCGTCCTTGTTGAGGCCGACCAGATCGCCGTAATCGCGCTCGTTGAGCGCCAGGTCGCGGCTTTCGGGCAGGCCGGTCTGCCCCATCTCGGCCAGGGCCAAATCGAGCGTATGCTGGGCGCGGATGAGGGCCGAGGTGAAGGCGAGGTCGAATGTGATTCCATGCGCCTTGAGGCGCCGGCCGGCCTGCTTGGCCTCGTCGACGCCGGCCGGCGTCAGATCCACATCTCGCCAGCCGGTGAACAGGTTCTTCAGGTTCCATTCGCTCTGGCCGTGGCGCAAGAGGACCAGCAGACGATCATTGGCGGGCATTTCGGGTTGACCTTGTTCGAGGTCGGTGGGGCGACTCTAGAAGCACGCACGTTCGGCGGCGCCAACCCGAAAACCGCCCGCGATCATTCGAAATGGCATTGTCGATGAGCGCTCGGGGCGAGGACTGGCTTGAGCGGAGGCAGCCGCGCCCGCGCGACCGCCCGGACGCCGACCGGACGATAGACCTGTTTGATCGCCTCGACGATATGGACGCCGGCGAAGGGAAGCCCGAGGGCCGCCCCGATCCGCTCGATCGTCGGCGCGGCGCGGATCATGAACGGACTTGCGACCGGGGGCGCGTAAAGCGCCTCGCCCCAGAAGACCGGCGAGAACTCGGCCCGATGCAGGAGATCGCGCAGTTGCGACTTCGAATAGGGCTGGCCCTGCCCGTAAGGCGTGCTGTCCGCGCCCGCCCAGACGCCCCGGCGGGAGGGAACGATCACGAGGATTCGTCCCTCAGGGGCGGTGACGCGCCACAGTTCCTCAAGCAGCGCGTCGGGCCGGTCGGCCGCCTCGAGGGCATGGGCCAGCAGCAGACGATCGATCGAGCCGTCCGGCAGTGGCAGCATCTGGGCGTCGACGAGCGCAGCCGAGCAACGCCCGCCGCCCGGCCAGATCACGACGCCCTGTTCCGCCGGCATCAAGGCCAGGCACCGCCTGGCGCCGTCGCGGAATCGGTCGACATAAGGCGTTCCGTAGCCCACGGCGGCGACGGACAGGTTGGAGGCGTTCTCCCACCGCTCGCGCAAGACCCGCCCGATCAGCCGTCGAGCGACGGCGCCGAGGGGCGAACCGTAAAAGCTCTGCAAACCATGGACGTCGAGAGGCATCGAAATCCGCCGCATCCCAGGCCCGCGACTTTGAACGACCGCTCGGCCTTTCGCAATGCGTCGGCGCGCAAGGAAGGAGCGGCGGTTAAAAAGACAAGGCTTCGGGCCGCGGCTATAGTGCGGCGATCGCGTCACCCATCCGCCTCGTCCTGAGGCGCCCCGGAGGGGCCTCGAAGGACGTTCCAGTTTGGACCGAGTCGGCCGAGTCCCCCGAAGCATCCTTCGAGACGCGCCTTCGGCGCTCCTCAGGCTGAGGCGGTGGTTGGCAAAAGTTTAGTCGATCCTCAGGAGTCTCCGTCATGACGCTGAGCGTTCACCAATATCTCTGCCTGACCGACAATTACGGCGCCCTCATCCATGATTCGGCGACCGGAGCGACCGCGTGCGTCGACGCGCCGGAAGCAGGCCCGACCTTCGCGGCGCTTGCCGAGCGTGGCTGGACTCTGTCCGACGTCCTCATCACTCATCATCACGCCGACCACATTCAAGGCGTTCCGGAGCTCAAGGCGAAGTTCCCGAATTTGAGGGCGTGGGGACCGGCCAAGGACGCGGCGCGAATTCCGTTTCTGGACCAGCGGGTGGTCGAAGGCGACGTCGCGCGCGTCGGCTCGCTCACGGCGAAAGTGATCGAGACGCCGGGGCATACGCTCGGGCACATCGCCTATCATTTCGATAAGGACGGGATCGCGTTCTGCGGCGACACGCTGTTTTCTCTCGGCTGCGGACGGGTGTTCGAGACGCCCTACGCGGTCATGTGGAGCTCGCTCATGAAGCTCGCCGCCCTTCCCGGGGAGACGCAGGTCTATTGCGGTCACGAATATACTCAGGCCAACGGACGGTTCGCCGTCACCGTCGAGCCCGGAAATCCGGTTCTCAAGGCCAGGGTCGAAGAGGTTGCGCGGCTGCGGGTGGAAGGGCGGCCGACCTTGCCGACGACGATCGCCGCGGAGCTCGCCGCCAATCCGTTCGTGAGAGCCGAGGATCCGGCGGTCCAGGCCGCGGTCGGCATGACAGGCGCCGATCCGGTGGCCGTGTTCGCGGAAATCCGCGCCCGCAAAGACCGTTTCTGAGGCGGTTCAGCTCTTCTTCGTCGCGAGCGATTCGAGCCGCTTCTGCATGTCCGAGAGCTGAGTGCGCAGTTCGTCGATGTCGTCCTCGGAATTCGCCTTTTTCGCCGGCAGTTCCGCCGCCGGCTTCGCCCCGGCGAACGGCACGAACATCGCCAGCGCCTGATTGAAGGCGGTGAAATTCTTCTTGGTCAGTTCCTGCATGGCGGCGAAGGAGCCGGTGGAAAACGCCTCCGGACCGAACATGCGGCTTGCGGCTTCGCGCATCGCCTGTTGCTCGCCGGAAAAGCGGTCGATCGAGAATTCGAGGTAGCTCGGCAGGATCGCCTGCATGCTGTCGCCATAGAAACGGATCAACTGGCGAAGGAAGGTCGTCGGCAGCAACGATTGGCCCTCGATGCCCTCCTGCTCGAAGATGATCTGGGTCAGAACCGAGCGGGTGATGTCTTCGTTGGTCTTGGCGTCGTAGACCACGAAATCCTCTCCGCCTTTCACCATTTTCGCCAGGTCGGCCAAGGTCACGTAGGCGCTGGACGCGGTATTGTAGAGCCGGCGGTTGGCGTATTTCTTAATGGTGGTCGGAGTGGAATTGGCCATGAGGTTGCGGGTCCCAGGGTGACGCGGGCCCTTTCGGGTCAACACAAGATAAGCGTTTTTTGCTGCGCGAGAAAACCTTTTTTTGCGCCGCAACGCAACCCATAGGCTGGTCTTCGGCGCATTCTCGCGCAGGCGAGCCGCGATGCCTATATGATGGTGGCGCCGTTCGTGGGAGATCGTATACAAGCCATCCGATCAAGGCGTTTCTCGCCAACATTGTTCGCAGGAGATTGACATGCCGGCCTCTGAGATCGTCATCGCAAGCGCAAAAAGAACCGCTGTGGGTTCGTTCAATGGCGCATTCGGTTCGACGCCCGCGCACGAGCTCGGCGCTATCGCGATCAAGAGCGCGCTCGAAGCGGCGAAGGTCGAGGCAGGCGAGGTCGACGAAGTGATCCTCGGCCAGGTTCTCTCCGCCGCGGAGGGCCAGAATCCGGCCCGCCAGGCGGCGATGAAAGCTGGCGTCCCGCAGGAAAAGACGGCGTTCGGCGTCAACCAGCTCTGTGGCAGCGGCCTGCGCGCTGTTGCGCTCGGACTGCAGCAGATCGCCAACGGCGACGCCCACATCATCGTCGCCGGCGGCCAGGAGTCGATGTCGCTCGCCCCCCACGCGGCCTATCTCAGGAGCGGGGTCAAGATGGGCGAAATGAAACTCGTCGACACGATGTTGCAGGACGGCCTCATCGACGCCTTCCACGGCTATCACATGGGCAACACGGCGGAGAACATCGCCAGGAAGTGGCAGATCAGCCGCGAGGACCAGGACCGCTTCGCCGTCGGGTCGCAGAACAAGGCCGAGGCGGCGCAGAAGGCCGGCCGGTTCAAGGATGAAATCGTGCCGGTGACGATAGCGTCGCGCAAGGGCGACATCATCGTCGACGCCGACGAATATCCGCGCCACGGCGCGACGTATGAGGCGATGGCGAAACTCAAGCCCGCCTTTTCGAAGGACGGATCGGTGACTGCCGCCAACGCCTCCGGCCTCAACGACGGCGCTGCTGCATTGGTCATCATGACCGCGGCCGAAGCGAAGAAGCGCGGGCTGACGCCGATGGCGCGCATCGTGTCCTGGGCGACGGCGGGCGTCGATCCGGCGATCATGGGAACAGGGCCGATCCCGGCTTCCCGGAAGGCTTTGGAAAAGGCCGGCTGGTCGGTCAAGGACCTCGAGCTGGTTGAAGCCAACGAGGCCTTCGCCGCCCAGGCGCTTGCGGTCAACAAGGACCTCGGCTGGGACCCGGCGATCGTCAACGTCAACGGCGGCGCGATCGCGCTCGGCCATCCGATCGGCGCTTCGGGCGCGCGGGTGCTCACGACGCTGCTGCACGAAATGGCGCGCCGCAACGCGAAGAAGGGCCTGGCGACGCTCTGCATCGGCGGCGGCATGGGCATCGCAATGGCGGTCGAACGCTAAAACCAGATCCGTCATTGCGAGCGAAGCGAAGCGACGAAGCAATCCAGGAACCCTGCGTTCCCTGGATTGCTTCACTCCGCTCGCAATGACGTCTTGATTTGAACCGAGCGCGGGCCTTCTGAAGCCCGCGTCGCAAAAAAGCGTGGGGAGGAAAACATGGCGAGAGTTGCAGTGGTGACCGGCGGCACCCGGGGTATCGGAGCGGCGGTTTCGAAAGCGCTGAAGGGCGCCGGATGTCAGGTCGCGGCGACCTATCATTCCAACGATGACGCAGCGGCGAAGTTCAAGGCCGAGACGGGCGTTCACGTCTACAAGTGGAACGTGGCCAAGTATGACGAGTGCATGGCCGGCCTCGCCCAGGTCGCCAAGGATCTCGGGCCGGTCGATATCATGGTCAACAACGCCGGGATCACCAAGGACGGCATGTTCCACAAGATGACGCCGGACCAATGGTACGACGTTATCAACACGAACCTCAATTCTCTGTTCAACATGTGCCGCCCGGTGATCGAAGGCATGCGTGAGCGCGGGTTCGGTCGCATCATCAACATCTCTTCGATCAACGGCCAGAAGGGACAGATGGGCCAGGCCAATTATTCGGCGGCGAAGGCCGGCGACATCGGCTTCACCAAGGCGCTGGCGCAGGAAAACGCCAACAAAGGCGTCACCGTTAACGCGATCTGCCCCGGCTATATCGCAACCGAGATGGTCATGGCGGTGCCGAAGGATGTCCTCGAAAAGGTGATTTTGCCCCAAATCCCGGTGCGCCGCCTCGGCCAGCCGGAAGAGGTCGCCCGCTGCGTCGTTTTCCTCGCTTCCGACAACTCCGGCTTCATCACCGGCTCGACGCTCTCGGCGAACGGTGGGCAGATCATGATCTGAGGTTGAGGGAGACGAGCGCGGCCTTGCAATTCAGGTTTGGGCGGCGCTCGCTTCCTGGTCATGCCGGGTCTCGACCGCTCTTACGATCGCGGCCAGGATGGCGTTGATCTCGAAGTCCTTGGGCGTATAGACCGCAGCCACGCCGGCCGCCCTGAGCCGCTCCGCGTCGGCGGGGGGGATGATGCCGCCGACAATCACCAGCACCCGCTCAAGGCCGGCCGCGCGCAAAGCGGACATGACCTCCTCCGTCAGCGCGACATGCGAGCCGGAGAGGATCGACAAGCCGACGCAGTGGACGCCCGCCTTGGCGCGCTCGGCGATCTCGGCAGGCGTAAAGCGGATGCCGTCGTAGATCACCTCCAGCCCGGCGTCGAGCGCCCTTGCGGCGATCTGCTCGGCGCCGTTGGAATGACCGTCAAGTCCGGGCTTGCCGATGAGAAACTTGATCCGCCGGCCGAGCTTGAGCGAGACCCGCTCAACCTCGGCCCGGAGCGCGTCAAGATCGGCCAACTCCTGACGCGCCTTCGGCGAAACGCCGGTCGGCGCCCGGAACTCGCCGAATTCGGCCCTGAGCGCGTCGCCCCATTCGCCGGTCGTCACACCGGCCTTCGCCGCCTCGATCGAAGCGGGCATGACATTCAAGCCGCTCGCCGCAGCCATCCGGAGCGCGCGCACCGCCTCGCGCACGCGCTCCGGATCGCGGGCCGCGCGCCAGGCGTTGAGGCTTGCGATCTGCTCCGCCTCGGCCTCGGCCGACGGAACCATGATCGAGGTCTCCCCCGCGGTCAGCGGGCTCGGCTCGGAATTGGCGAAGGCGTTGACCCCGACGACGATCTGATCGCCGCGTTCGATCGCCTCCAGCCGCCGGGTGTTCGATTCCACCAGGCGGGCCTTGAGGACGCCGGTCTCGATTGCGCGTACGGCGCCCCCAATCGCGTCGATCGCCGTGATCTCGGCCTTGGCCTCGGCCTTGAGCTTATCGACCAGGGCGGCGATTTCCTTGCTGCCGTCGAACAGGTCGCCGAATTCGAGGAGATCGGTCTCATAGGCCATGATCTGCTGCAGGCGGAGGGACCATTGCTGGTCGAACGGCCGCGGCAGGCCAAGCGCCTCGTTCCACGCGGGCAGTTGAACGGCGCGGGCGCGCGCCCGTTTCGAAAGCACGACCGAGAGCATCTCGATCAGAATCCGATAGGCGTTGTTTTCGGGCTGCTGCTCGGTCAGCCCGAGCGAGTTGACCTGGACGCCATAGCGGAATCGGCGTTTGAGCGGATCGGCGACGCCGAAGCGGTCGCGGGTGATCTCGTCCCAGAGCTCGACGAACGCCCGCATCTTGGCGAGTTCAGTGACGAAGCGCATCCCGGCGTTGACGAAGAACGACATGCCGCCTACGACATTGGCGAAACCCGCGTCGTCGACCTCGCCCGATTGGCGCACCCGCTCGAGCACCGCGATCGCCGTCGCCAGCGCATAAGCCAATTCCTGCACCGGCGTCGCGCCCGCTTCCTGCAAATGGTACGAGCACACGTTCATCGGGTTCCACTTCGGCGTCTCGCGGGCGCAGAAAAGGATCAGGTCCTTGGTCAGCCGGAGAGAGGCGCCGGGCGGGAACACATAGGCGCCGCGGGCCAAATATTCCTTGATGATGTCGTTCTGGGTCGTGCCCTGGAGCTCAGCGCGGGGCGCGCCCTGCTCGTCGGCGGTCGCGATGTATAGCGCCATTAGCCACGGCGCGGTCGCGTTGATGGTCATCGACGTGTTCATCGAGGCGAGCGGAATCTCTTTGAACAGCGCCCGCATGTCGCCGATATGCGAGATCGCAACCCCGACCTTGCCAACCTCGCCGCGCGCGAGCGGATGGTCGCTGTCGAAACCGGTCTGGGTCGGCAGGTCGAAGGCGATCGAGAGGCCCGTCTGTCCCTTGGCCAGGTTCTGCCGATAGAGCCGGTTGGATTCGCGCGCGGTCGAATGCCCGGCGTAGGTGCGGAAGATCCAGGGCTTGTCGCGACGCGCGATTCGCGCCGCAGTTGTCGATTCGTTCGCCTGCGCCATGATCCACTCGCGTGCGGGCCCGTCCGGCCGCGCCCGCGCCAAAGGTTTTGTGCAGGGCACAATTACAGAAATTATCCCGCGGCGCCACACCTTCAGCCTCGGCCGCCGCGGCGCCCGAGATTGGCGATCCCTGCCAAATCCGCCGGTCGCGGGCCGCCCTTCCGAGTTAGCGCAGCGCGATCGCGCTCGTCGTCAGAACCGTTGCCACCAGGCCGCCGACAACCAGGACGATCGTCAGGTAGGGCTCGTATGCGCCGTAGGGCCTGAGCCACCAGTCGTGGGCGCAGAGCCCGGCGTAGGCGCCAAGCGCCGCATAGAAGGAATTCCAGTACGGCCCCATTCCCTGCCGGCCAACGAGGTAATCGACAGCAAAGCCGACAGAAAAGAAGGCGACGACTGCGCTTAAGAGAAAAGCCGCAAAGTCGAAACCTTCGAGATTGAAAACCAAATTCAATAACGGCCAGTCCGACATTGCCGCAGGTCCTTGGCCCGCTTCGGGCCGGAATTCCGCGGCCGCGCTCCTTTCTTGCCTACGCTCGATTTCCTGCTATGGCGTAAATTCCGTCGCCGACAAGCGAAAGGCGCCAGTCGGCGAAAGTCGGATTGATTTTCGTCCGCGCAAGCGCGATGGTTGATTGTGCGGCGCAATATCAAGCCAATTCAACGCGAGCCGCATCGCAAGGACGCTGTCCGTTGAGGGAGCCATGAACACCCGCCCCGTCGGCGCCGAGCCGCTTCGAGCGGCGCAGAACAAGGATCTCTACGAGATCGGCGAGATTCCACCGTTGGGTCACGTGCCGGCGTCGATGTACGCCTGGGTCGTGCGCAAGGAGCGGCACGGGCCGCCGGAGGCGTCGATGCAGATCGAGGTCGTGCCGACCTGGACGCTCGACAGTCACGACGTCCTCGTCTTCGTGATGGCGGCCGGCGTGAACTACAACGGCATCTGGGCTGCGCTCGGCGAGCCGGTCTCGGTGCTCGACGTCCACAAGACCCCCTTCCATATCGCCGGCTCCGACGCCTCGGGAATCGTGTGGGCGGTCGGCTCGAAGGTCCGGCGGTGGAAGGTCGGCGACGAGGTGGTCGTCCATTGCAATCAGGACGACGGCGACGACGAGGAATGCAACGGCGGCGACCCGATGTTCTCGGCCTCCCAGCGCATCTGGGGCTATGAGACGCCCGACGGCTCGTTCGCCCAGTTCTGCCGGGTGCAGGACCGCCAGCTGATGGAGCGCCCGAAGCATCTCACCTGGGAGGAGGCCGCCTCCTATACGCTGACCCTCGCCACTGCCTATCGGATGCTGTTCGGCCACGAGCCGCATCGGCTGAAGCCGGGCGACAATGTTCTCGTCTGGGGCGCTTCGGGGGGGTTGGGCGTGTTCGGCGTCCAGCTCTGCGCGGCGGCGGGCGCCAATGCGATCGGCGTCATCTCGGACGAGACGAAGCGCGACTATGTGATGTCGCTCGGCGCCAAGGGCGTGGTCAACCGCAAGGACTTCGATTGCTGGGGTCAATTGCCGAAAGTCAATTCGCCGGAATATGCGGCCTTCATGGCGGGAGCGCGAAAGTTCGGCAAGGCGATCTGGGACATTACCGGCAGGAAGGATGTCGATACGGTGTTCGAGCATCCCGGCGAGCAGACGTTCCCGGTCTCGTGCTTCGTCGTCAAGCGCGGCGGCATGGTGGTCTTCTGCGCCGGCACCACGGGGTTCAACCTCACATTCGACGCCCGCTTCGTCTGGATGCGGCAGAAGCGCATCCAGGGCTCCCATTTCGCCAACCTCAAGCAGGCCTCGGCGGCCAACAAATTCGTGATCGACCGCCGCATCGACCCGTGCATGTCCGAGGTCTTTCCGTGGGCGCAGATCCCGGTCGCCCACACCAAGATGTGGAAGAACCAGCATGCGCCGGGCAACATGGCAGTGCTCGTCAATGCGCCGGCGACCGGATTGCGCACGTTCGAGGACGTGCTCGACGCCGGGCGAAAGTAGGAGCGCCAACGCGAGGCGTTTGCGTTCGTTCGCGCCACCCGGTAAAGCGACGTCTCGGCCCCGGGCCGCCGGGCGAACCGGCGACGCGCGGCGCCATTCCCGACATGTTTGCGTGCGGGTCTCACGCCGTATCCGGGCGCCGGGCCTGAAGCGCGGGCGAACAATCATTGAGGGTCATGACCGCAGCGGCGGACCAAGATCGGCGAAAGCGGGAGGCGGCCCGGCGGGCGCTGGAACTGGTGAGGCCCGGGATGAAGCTCGGCCTCGGCACCGGCACGACTGCCCGCCACTTCGTCGATCTCGTCGGGGAGCAGGTTAAGGGCGGTCTTCAGGTCGTCTGCGTCGGCACCTCCAAGGCGACCGAAGAGCAGGCGAAGGCTCTCGGCATTCCGCTTTCCACCCTGGACGATCTCTTGGAGCTCGACCTGACGGTCGACGGAGCGGACGAAGTCGATCCGCAGCTGCGACTGATCAAAGGGGGCGGCGGCGCGCTGCTGCGCGAGAAAATTGTCGCCGCGGCCTCGAAGCGGATGGCGGTGATCGTCGATTCGACCAAGCTGGTTCGCGTGCTCGGGGCCTTTCCGTTGCCGGTCGAGGTCGTTCCCTTCGGCCTTAAGGCGACGCGCGGCCATATCGAACGCGCCCTCGCCGGCCTCGGTCTCGCCGGCCCGATCCGCCTGCGCGGCGGGTCCGAGCCGTTCATCACCGACGGGGGACACTATATTCTTGACTGCTCGCTTGGCGCCATCGATCAGCCCGAGCGGCTCAGCGAATCTCTGTCGATGATTCCAGGCGTCGTCGAGCACGGACTGTTCATCGGTCTCGCGCGCGCCGCAATCATCGCCGGCGCCGATGGCGTCCAAGTTCTTGGCGATCCGGACTGAAGTTCAAACCGCTGCCCCAGGAGTCTTTCATGCCCGCCCTCGTCCGAACCGCCAATGGCGCGGTCGCCCTCATCATGCTCGCGGCGTTGACCGTGACGGCAGCCGCCCAGCAAGCCACTCCGCCGGCGGCTTCCCCCGCCGCGCCAGCTCCGGCGGCCCCTGCGGCGCCCGCTGCCGCGCCCGCTCCAGCGACTGCCGCCGCGCCGGGCGCGCCCTCGCCGGCCGCCGTCGCCGCCGCCGACAGGATCCTCATCGACATCGGCGTCAAGGAGTCGGTTGCGCTCGTCGTTCCCGGCATGATGGCGGAGCTCGAGGCCAACGTGACCAGGACCCGGCCTGAAATCAAGGATTCGTTGCGCGCGACCCTGAAGGCGATTCAGCCCGAATTCGATGCGACCGCGCGGCAGACATACGACGAGGCGGCGACGCTGCTCGCCTCGGAAATGACCGAGCAAGAGGTGACCGACGTCGCCGCCTTCTTCGACAGTCCATCGGGCAAGAAATATGTCGCGATCACCCCCGTTTTTCTTCAGCGGCTCGCCAGTGTCACTGCGCCCTGGCGCGACAAGCTGTCGACCGACATCGTCACGCGCGCGCGTCAGGAAATGAAGAAGAAGGGCGTCGACTTCTAGGATAGGCCGCGGCCGCGCGATGGAGAGCGTCAAACCCATGGCTTTCGACGTCGATTTTTTTGTCATCGGCGCAGGATCGGGCGGCGTGCGGGCGGCGCGCATCGCCGCCGGCCATGGCGCCAAAACGCTGGTCGCCGAGCAGGGCCGCATCGGCGGCACTTGCGTGATCCGCGGCTGCGTGCCGAAGAAGCTGTACGTCTACGCCAGCCGCTTTGCCGACGACTTCCGCGACGCCGCCGGGTTCGGCTGGAGCGTCGGCGAGCCGACGCTCGACTGGCCTTCCCTGGTTGCGGCCAAGGACAGGGAGATCGGCCGGCTGTCCAACGCCTACCGCGAGAATCTCATGCGGTCAGGCGCCAAGCTGGTCGAGGAGCGGGCGACCGTCGTCGACCCGCACCGGGTGCGTCTTGCCGGCGGGCGGGAGGTCTCCGCCCGTCATATCCTCGTCGCCTGCGGCTCGCGTCCTACGCTGCCGGCCGGAGTCGAGGGCCTCGAGCACGCGATCACCTCGAACGAGATCTTCGACCTGCCGGTCTTTCCACGCCGGCTCATCGTGGTCGGCGGCGGCTATATCGCGATCGAATTCGCGTCGCTGTTCCAGCGGCTCGGCTCTCAAGTCACCCAGGTCATGCGCGCGCCCAACATTCTGCGCGGCTTCGACAACGACATGCGCAACGGCATGCGCGACGCAATGGCGCGGGCCGGCGTCGTTTTCCGTTTCGGCTCGAGGCCGACCCGCATCGAAAAAGCGCGCGACGGCTCCCTCGGCGTGACGCTCTCGGACGGCGCCGTGGTCGAAGCCGACCAGGCGCTGATCGCGACGGGCCGCCTGCCCGACACCAAGGGGCTTGGCCTCGAGTTCCGCCGGGGTCGAGCTCAGCGTCGCGCACGGCGCGGTCAAGGTCGACGAGAATCTGACCAGCAACGTGCCGTCGATCCACGCCATCGGCGACGCCACCCACCGGATTGATCTCACCCCGGTCGCCATCCGGGAGGGCCATACGCTCGCCGACCGGCTGTTCGGGAAGGGCGCGCCGCCGATCCGCTACGACACGATCGCGAGCACGGTGTTCGGCACGCCTGAACTGGGCGCGGTGGGATTGACCGAGACCGAAGCTTTGGAGCAGTTCCCGAGCGTCCACGTCTACGAGACCGATTTCCGGCCACTGAAGGCGACCGTCTCGGGCGCGTCCGACCGCACGATCATGAAGCTGATCGTCGACGGCGCGACCGACCGCATCGTCGGCGCGCATATCCTCGCCCATGAGGCGGCCGAGATGATCCAGCTTGTCGCCGTTGCAATGACAATGGGCGCGACCAAGGCCGATTTCGACGCAACGATCGCTGTGCACCCGACAGCCGCAGAGGAACTCGTGACCATGCGCTCGGCCCATGCGCGTTACGAGGACGGCATGGAAATCCCGTGACCGCGGCCCGCAGCATACGCGTGGCCCCGAGGATCGATACAACTAAGGCGCGAATATCCCCAAAACCAAAGCAAGTTGGGGTAGTTCCGGCCCTGCGGTGGTGATCAATGGGGTGCGAACGGAATGAGGCCGGCCACCGCGCCGACCGCGCCCACCACAGCGCCGAAGGCGCGCGCCACAGGATTGGGATTTGGCTGCTTGGGGGCCGGCTCCGGTTGCGCCGATGGGGCCGCCTGCGAATCGACCGAGGCTTGCGCCGTCTTGTTCTCGGGGTTCGCCGACGCTCCAAGCCGAAGCGGCTCGCTCCGCGACTGGGGAGCCCCGGGGCCGGTCGCGCCAGCCTTGGCGACTACGTGAGCGCCAGATTGACTTGAAAGCTTGGTGGGCAAATCGAGTTTAGGCGTCGACCGCTGCGCAACACCACCCGCCTGGATCGCGGCCTTCGGTGGGGGCCTGACCGGCGGCAACGGCGCATCGCTTGCGGGCGCCGCCATGCCCGAGTCCGTGGCGGAGGGGATTGGCGTCGCGATCTGGGTCGGATCGGGCGGAAGCGAAACCGTGGGCATGCCTTTGGAATCAAGAGATTGCGACGCCGTGGGCGGCTTCGCCACAGTGGGCGTATCGACCGACGCCGCAGGTGGCTTTTCAGCGGGTGGGGCCGGCGGTTGCGCCACGCCGATATCTGTCGGCCCCAAGTCTTGAGACGGCGGCGGATTTTCGAGCGAGGCGCGACGGTCCTGGTCGATTGGCCGCTTTTCGGGACTGACATCCTTGCCCTCGGCCGGCTGCGTGACGTCTCCAGGAGGGGTCACCCCGTCGTCGCTCGAAGTCGCGGCGCTCAGATTGCTGCGCGGCTGCACTGTGGTCGGGCTCTGCGCGGCGGCGATGAAGGGCGGCGCCTTTGGCGGTGTGGACGTTATTTGTTCTAGCCAGAAGATCGAGCCGATCACCGCCGCGCCGGCCAGGACGAGAGCCGAAACCCTGAATGTCCAGGCCCCAGAACGTCGTCCCGCCGCCAAACCGATTCCGCTCGGATCGTTAGAACAGGAATTGTCGGGTTCGGGGGCTCGCGGCGGCTCAACGTCGACGACCACCGTCTCTCTCGGCTTACTCGAAGGCGCCTTAAATGACGGATGCAGCGACTTCATTTCGAGCGGTTGCGTCGGCGCCCTGTCCGGTAAATTTTGCTCCGACACAGTCTCGACAGGCGGCGACGGGCGCTCTGGCGCGTGCCCCGAACATTCGACGAGCCGCACCAATTCAGCCAGCAGTTCCTCAGCGTTTACTTGTTGCTTGCCGGGGGCGCGCGGCGGGCGCCCGATTCCATCAAGATTGTTTTCTGCCACTCGTACCCTCGCGGGCGCGCCTCATGCGCGCCGTAGGAGGCGAAAGAAAGGCCAACCGCATAGTCAGAGGCGTTCGCGGCAGCGGCGCTCGCGATCGAGCCCATCATCTTGGAGGGCCGGTTCGGGTCGAAACCAGTCTAACTTGATTGAGTTGTGGAGTCACAAAAAGCTCTGCGGATCGACGTCGATAGCGACCCGCACCCCGCCGCGCGGCGTGGGCGCGGCGGCGAGCATCGCGCGCAGGAACCCCTGCAGGTCGGCCGAGCGCGGCGCCTTGGCGGCGAGGCGGAACCGGTGCCGTTTGCGCACCACCGCGAGCGGCGCTTCGGCCGGGCCGAGCAGGACGATCTCGTTGTCGCGCGCCTGGCCGCCGAGCGGCGCGACGCGCCAGCCTTTCCCTTCCGGCAGGCTGTGGGCGGCGCGCGCGAGCGCGCGGGCATAGGCCTCGGCCGCGCCGCGGTCCTCGGCCGAGACGATGACCGCCGCCAGGCGCCCGAACGGCGGCAGGCCGCCCCGCTGGCGCTCCTCAGTCTCTCGCGCGTAGAACCGTTCGGCGTCGCCCGAGAGGAGCGCCGCGATGACCGGATGGTCCGGCTGCCAGGTCTGCAAGAGCGCCCGGCCTCTTCTGTCGCCGCGTCCCGCGCGTCCCGTCGCCTGGCGCAGAAGCTGGAACGTGCGCTCGGCCGCGCGCGGATCGGCGTTGGCGAGTCCGACATCGGCGTCGACCACGCAGACGAACGTCAGGAGCGGGAAGTTGTGGCCCTTGGCGACCAATTGCGTGCCGATGATGAGGTCGTAGGCGCCGCGCGCCGCCGCGTCGAGCTGGGCGCGCAGGGTCTCGAGCCCGCCAGGAAAGTCCGACGACAGGACGAGGGTGCGGATGTCGGGAAAAAGAACCGCCGCCTCCTCGGCCAGGCGCTCGACGCCCGGCCCGCAGGCGGCGAGGGTGTCGGCCTCGCGGCAGTTCGGGCAGAGCTTCGGCCGCGCCTCGACGTGGCCGCAATGATGGCAGAGGAGGGCGGCGCGGAAGCGGTGCTCGACCAGCCATGCGGCGCAATTGGGACATTCGAACCGATGGCCGCACGACCGGCAAAGCGTGAGCGGCGCGTAGCCGCGCCGGTTGAGGAACAGAAGCGCCTGCTCGCCCCGGCTCCGCGCTTCTTCGACCCCGGCGATCGCGCGCGGCGACAGCCATCGCCCGCGCGGCGGCCCCTCGCGCTTGAGATCGACGGCGGCGATGTCGGGAAGGGTCGCCTCTCCGAAGCGCGCGGGGAGCGTGAGCCAGCGATAGCGTCCAGTCTCGGCGTTCACCCTTGTCTCGAGCGCGGGCGTGGCGGAGGCGAGCACGATCGGCGCCTTTTCGAGCCTTGCGCGCACGACAGCCATGTCGCGCGCGTTGTAGACGACGCCGTCCTCCTGCTTGTAAGCGCCGTCGTGCTCCTCGTCGACGACGATGAGGGCGAGGTCGGCGAACGGCAGGAACAGGGCCGAGCGCGCGCCGACGACGATCCGCGCTTCGCCCTTCGCCGCCGCGGCCCAGACGCGCTCGCGCTGGCGCTCAGTGAGCCCCGAGTGCCATTCGGCCGGCCGCGCGCCGAACCGGGCCGCGAACCGGTCGAGGAATTGGGCGGTGAGCGCAATCTCCGGCACGAGCACAAGCCCCTGGCGGCCCTGCCGGAGCGCTTCGGCGACCGCCTCGAAATAAACCTCGGTCTTGCCCGATCCGGTCACCCCTTCGAGCAAGGTCGCCGAGAAGGCGCGATCGGCAACTCGGTGGCTAAGATCGTCGGCCGCGGCGCGCTGGTCGCGGTTGAAGCGAGTCACGCGGAAATCCGGGTCGAGCGGCGCCGCGACCGGCTCCGGCGGCAGCGGCAGAGCCCTGAGGGCGCCGTCGGCGACGAGGCCATCGATGACGCCCGCCGACGAGCCGGCGAGCGCGGCGAGCGTGGCCTTCGCCGTTGGCGCGTTGCGCTCCGCGACCGCCGCCATGACCCGCGCCCGCGCGTCGGTCATCCGCGCCGGCGCCTCGCCGGTCGCGACGAGGCCGAATTTCGGCCCCGGCGGCGGGGCAAGCTCGCCGGCGCGGATCGCCATCCTCAGCACCATGCCGCGGGGCGCGAGCGTCCAGCGGGCGACCCAATCGATGAAATCGCGCAGCGGCGCCTTGAGCGGCGGCCAGTCGAGGGTCGCGGCGATCGGCTTCAAGTTGTCGCCGCCGCCCGGCCGGGCTGCCCAGACGACGCCGGTCGCCAGCCGCGCGCCGAGCGGCATGCGGACGCATTGGCCCGGCGCGAGCTTCCAGTCCGAGGGCGCGCGATAGCTATAGGCGGTGTCGACGGCGACCGGCGCCAGCACGTCGACGGCGACTTCTGGCGGCGTCTCGCCGCCGCCCGCCGGGGCGGTCATGGCCCCTCACAGGCTCTGGTGGGTCCCGTCGCAATAGGGGGCGTTCTTCGACTGCTTGCAGCCGCAGAGATAAGCGGTCGCGCTCTTCTCGGCCACGAACGGCGTGGGCGCGAGGCCGACAGCCTTGTGCGAGCCGTCGCAGAACGGCTGGTTCGCCGACCGGCCGCAGGCGCACCAGTAATAGGTCTTGCCCGCTTCGACCGCCTGAGCGTAGGGACCCTTCTGGGCGACGATCGGCGTCGTCATGACCTTCTCCCATCAACCAAAAGCCGCGCCGTCCGACCAAAGGCCGCAGGCAGGCTCATTCCTTGCCCGGCGCCTTGGCGGCAGGCGCGTTGTCCGTGCGCTCGGCGATGCGGGCCGACTTGCCGCGGCGGTCGCGCAGGTAATAGAGCTTGGCGCGCCGCACCTTGCCGCGCCGCACGACCTTAACCGAATCGATCATCGGCGAATAGACCGGGAAGACGCGCTCGACCCCCTCGCCGTAGGAGATCTTGCGCACGGTGAAATTCTCGTTGAGACCGTGGCCGCTCCGCGCGATGCAGACGCCTTCGTAAGCCTGGACCCGGGTGCGCTCGCCCTCTGTGACCTTGACGTTGACGACGACCGTGTCGCCGGGCTGGAACGCCGGCATCTTGGCGCCGGGCAATTTGGCCGCGTGCTCGGCCTCGATCGTTTCGATGATGTTCATTTTCGTTTGACTCCTGCCGTGACGCCGGGACGGGAGACGTCCGGCGAGCGCTTCGGCGCGCTGTTTTAAGTTGAGCGCGGCTCATATCGGAAAGGCGGACCGGAGTTCGAGCGCTTGTGGCGCTCTCACTTTCGCACAGGTTTTTCCCCCGCCGGGGTTGATTGCGCGATTCCGTTGTGGCGGCTAAACCGCAAATGCGTGCCTCGTGATGGCAATTCGCAACGGAACAGGGTGACGTGAACACGGCGCACAAGCCGGCGAACTTGCGCTTTTTCTCCCCGGTCGAAGGGCTGCGACGATGAAATTTCAGCGCCTGCGCCTGACCGGATTCAAGAGCTTCTGCGACTCGGCCGAATTCAGGATCGAGCCGGGGCTCACCGGCGTCGTCGGGCCGAATGGCTGCGGCAAGTCGAACCTTGTCGAGGCCCTGCGCTGGGTGATGGGCGAGAGCTCGTTCAAGAACATGCGCGGCTCGGGCATGGAGGACGTGATCTTCGCCGGCTCCGGCCGCCGTCCGTCGCGCAACATCGCCGAAGTCGGGCTCCTGCTCGACAATTCCGACCGCCGCGCGCCGGCGGCCTTCAACGATTCGGAAATCGATCGAGGTCACGAGGCGGATCGAGCGCGACGCCGGCTCGACTTACCGGGTCAATGGCAAGGAGGTCAGGGCGCGCGACGTCCAGCTTCTGTTCGCCGACGCTTCGACCGGGGCGCGCTCGCCGTCGCTGGTGCGGCAGGGACAGATCGGCGAGATCATCGCCGCCAGGCCCCAGGCGCGCCGCCTGATCCTCGAAGAGGCCGCCGGCGTCTCCGGCCTCCACTCGCGCCGCCACGAAGCCGAGCTCAGGCTAAAAGGGGCGGACGACAACCTTCTCCGCGTCGAGGATGTGCTGAAGCAGATCGACGCCCAGGTCGACAGCCTCAAGCGCCAGGCGCGCCAGGCGAACCGCTACCGCGATCTCGCCGCCGCCATCCGCCGCCACGAGGCGCTCGCCCGCCTCATCGCCTGGCGCGATCACGAGGCGGCGTTCGCCGAGGCGCGCCGGCGGTTCGACGCCGATCTCATCGAAGTGGCCGAGCGCACCCGCGCGCAAGCCGAGGCCGCGCGCCTGCAGGCGCTCGCCGCCGCCGCCCTGCCGGCCTTGCGCGAGGAGGAGGCGCGGCGCGGCGCCGCCCTCCATCGGATCGCGCTCGCCCGCGAGACGCTTGAAGCGGAGGAGAAGCGCGCCCGGGAGCGCGCCCAAGAGCTTGAGCGCCGCATCGCCCAGTTCGCTGGCGATGCGCAGCGCGAGGAGGCGCTGATCGCCGATGCGGCTGGGGTCATGGAGCGGCTCGCCGCCGAAGATTCCGCCCTCGCCGCGCGGAGCGCGGAGGCCGACGATGAGGCCGCGCGGGCGCGCGCAGAAGAGGCGGGCGCCGAACGCCGTACGGCCGGCGCCGAGAGCGCGCTCGCCGAGGCCCAGGCCGCAGCGTCCGACCTCAACGCCCGGCGCCGCGCGTTCGTGAGCGCGGTCGAGGACGAGGGGCGCCGGCTCGCCCGGCTCGAGGCGGAATGCGAGGGAATCGGGCGCGAGCGCGCCGAGCTGAGAGGCTTGGGCTTCGAGGAGTCCGAGCGGGCGGCGCGCGCCAAGGCCCTGGCCGATCTGGCCGAGGCGCTCGCCGCCGCCGAGCGCGAGACGCTGGCCGCCGAGGAGCGTCACGCGGCGGCGCGGGAGATCGAGGCGCGTTCGCGCGGGCCTCTGGCGGAGGCCGAACGGGCGGCGCAAAGGCTCGAAACCGAGGCGCGCACGCTTGCGGGTCTCCTCGGCTCGGACTCGAGCGGCCCCTGGCCCCGCGCCGTCGACGCGGTCAGCGTCGCGCGCGGCTATGAGGCGGCGCTCGGCGCGGCTTTGGGCGACGATCTCGACGCCTCGGTCGATACTGCGGCCCCGGCCCATTGGTCGCTGATCGCGCCTCGAGGCGATGACCCGCCGCTGCCGTCGGGCGCGGACGCGCTGGCCGCGCGCGTCGCCGCGCCGCCGGCGCTCGCCCGACGCTTGGCGCAGGTCGGAATCGTCGCCCGCGCCGAGGGCAAGCGGCTGAGCCTCATGCTCAAGCCCGGCCAGCGGCTGGTTTCGGTCGAAGGCGACCTCTGGCGCTGGGACGGCTTCGTCGCCGCGGCCGACGCGCCAACTCCCGCCGCGCGGCGGCTCGCCGAAAAGAACCGCCTCGGCGACCTCGAGCGCGAAGCCGAAGCCGCGCGCCAGACGGTCGCGGCGCTCGCCGCCGAGGCCGCGATCGCGGCCGAAGCCGCGCGCGAGGCTGCGGCGTCGGAAGGGGCCGCGCGCCAGGGCGCGCGGGCCCAGCGCGCAAGTCTTGACGCCGCGCGCGACGCCTTCGCGAAATTCGAGCGTGAGCGCGCCGCGGCGCTTACGCGGCTGTCGGCGGTCGAGGAGGCGCTCGCGCGCGCCGGGGCGGCGTTGAACGAGGCCGCCGAGCGCAAGTCGAACGCCGTGGCTGCGCTCGAGCGGCTGGGGCCGGGCGACGATGTCGCGCTTGCGCTCGAAAGCGCGCGCGCGGCGGCGGCGCAGATGCGGGCGGCGCTCATGGAGGCGCGCGCCTCGGCGCAGACGCTCGCGCGCGAGACTGAGGCCCGCGCCGCGCGCCGCGAGGCGATCGTCGCCGAGCGCGCGTCGTGGACGGAGCGCGGCGACCGCGCTCGCGCCCGCATCGCCGAATTCGCCGACCGCCGCGCCGAGGCCGAGCAGGAGCGGGCGGGAATCGCCGACGCGCCGGCCGAATTCGCCCGCCGCGCCCGCGCGCTCGCCGACGAATTCGATAAGGCCGAGGCGGCGCGCAAGGAGGCCGCCGACACGCTCTCGCTCGCCGAGACCGCGCTCGCCGACGCCGACCGCGCCGCCCGCCAGGCGCTCGAGGCGATGGCGGCGGCGCGCGAGAGCCGCGCGGCGTCCGAGGAGCGCCTCGAAGGCGCGCGCCTGCGCGGCGAAGAGCTCATGCATGCGATTGCGGCCGAGCTCGATTGCGAGCCTTCGGGCCTCGCGTCCCTCGCCGGGGTGACGGGCGACGTCGTGCTCGCGGGCGCGGTCGAGGTCGAGCGCCGGCTCGACAATCTGCGCCAGGAGCGCGAGCGGCTCGGGGCCGTCAATCTGCGCGCCGACGAGGAACTCAACGGGGTGTTGGAGAGCCGCGACAAGCTGGTCGCCGAGCGCGACGACCTGACCGAGGCGATCAAGCGCCTGCGCGGCGCCATCCATACCCTGAACCAGGAGGGGCGCGAGCGCCTCCTCGCCGCCTTCGAGGTCGTGAACCGCCATTTCGAGGACCTGTTCGCGACCCTGTTCGAGGGCGGCAGGGCCGAATTGCAGCTCATCGAATCCGACGATCCGCTCGAGGCGGGCCTCGAACTTGTCGCCCAGCCGCCGGGCAAGAAGCCGCAGACCCTGACGCTTTTGTCAGGCGGCGAGCAGGCGCTGACCGCGCTTGCCCTCATCTTCGCCGTCTTCCTCACCAACCCGGCGCCGATCTGCGTCCTCGACGAAGTCGACGCGCCGCTCGACGATTACAACGTCGAGCGCTTCTGCGACCTCCTCGATGCGATGCGCACGCGCGCCGACACCCGCTTCGTCGCCATCACCCACAACCCGATCACCATGGCGCGCATGGACCGGCTGTTCGGGGTGACGATGGCGGAGCGCGGCGTGAGCCAGATCGTGTCGGTGGAGCTCGCGGAAGCGGAGCGGTTCGCCGAGGCGGGGTGAGGGTGGCGGACCCCTCCCTTCTCCCGTGCGGGAGAAGGGTCGGGGATGAGGGCAGCGGCGGTAGAAATTAGCTTGGGCGTCCGCAGCGGCGCCGCCTCACCGGATCGTCCTGCCGGAAGACCCTCATCCGGCGCTCCGCGCCACCTTCTCCCGTGCGGGAGAAGGAAGCCGAAATCGTTCACGCAACGGCCCGGGCGCGCATCGAGGCGTGCGCAATGACCTCAATATGACCTTCGTCGCTCTGGCCAGGGGCGATTTTCATTCGAATGGACCTTCGCCCTTAAGCATTCGTGCTGCGAATGGCGAAGGGAAGTATTTCGTGCAGATTCTGCATTTCCTTTATGCACTCGGTCCACACGAACGTATTCGTAAAATCCACGTCAGCAGGGTTCACGCAGAGCGTCCTCGCGCCGGATATACTAGCCCAGCTATCGTTAAGTGAGTTCCCGACAAATAACACGTCAAGTGGACTGCATTGCTGCTCCCTAATAACGTCGCGAAGGTACTCCGCCTTACCCTCGAAGTCATATTGGTGCCCTCTTATTGATTAAATCGTTCCATCTTGATGAAATCGAATTTCATTTGCTTTTATTTGAGTAAATAAGGTGTACAAGTCTGGCCCTAATATTTCTACTATTATCTCTTTCACTGATCCAGACACTATGTCCTCACGAATCCCCTCATTTTTTCTGACTCAGATCTTGACTCAGATCTGACTCAGATTGGCCAGAATTCATGAGCAAGTGGCCGCGACGAGACCTCTCGGGCAGCGGCGGGCGCGATGCAGCATTTTGGCGATCGTATTGAATTCATTCGTGATTATCTGAGAGCGATTTTCGCCGGGGATGTGCACTCCAAGCGCATCAATTCGTTGGCCGGCGCCACGCTCGGGGTCATGACGAGCGCTTCGCTCGCCGTTTCGGTCATCGGCCATGCCTTGGCTCAGGCGCGATGTCGGCTCACCAAGCACGCCATCAAGCAGGTCGACAGACTGCTCAGCAATCAGGGCGTCGTCGTATGGGACATGTTCGGCCCCTGGGTGACCGAGATGGTCGGCCAGCGCCGCTCGATCGTCGTCGCCATGGATTGGACCGACTTCGACGCGGACGACCAGACGACCCTGGCGCTGAACCTCGTCACCAACCACGGCCGGGCGACGTCTTTGTTGTGGCTGACGGTCTTCAAGGGCGAGTTGAAGGCTAAGCGCAACGACTATGAAGACCTCTGTCTGCTCCGCCTCGCCGAGGCGCTGCCCGAGGGCGCCGTCGTCACGATCCTGGCCGATCGCGGCTTCGGCGACGTCAAGCTGTTCGCCTTTCTCGACGAATTGGGCTTTGACTATGTCATCCGGTTCCGCGGCAATATCCATGTCGCGGCGGCCGATGGCGAGACCCGCCTCGCCGCGGACTGGGTCGGCAAGGGCGGTCGGGCGCGCAAGATTCCCGCCGCCTCGGTCACCGCGGGCGGGCGCGAAGTGGGCGCCGTCGTCTGCGTCCACGCCAAAGACATGAAGGAAGCCTGGTGCTTGGCCACCAGCCACGCCGAGGCGAGCGCGCGCCAAATCATCAATTCCTACGCCAAGCGCTGGACGATCGAACCCGGGTTTCGCGACACGAAGGACCTTCGCTTCGGCATGGGGATGGGTGTCCTGCGAATCTCGGACCCCCAACGGCGCGACAGGCTGCTTCTCCTCAACGCCTTCGCGATCGTTCTCTTGACCCTGCTCGGCGCCGCCGGAGAAAGTCTCGGCATGGACCGCCATCTCAAGTCCAACACCGCCAAGCATCGCACCCATTCGCTCTTCCGCCAGGGCTGCATGCTCTACGAACTGATCCCGACTATGCCCGAACCGCGATTGCGGCCCCTCATGGAAAGGTTCGGCGAAATCGTCATGCAAAATAGCGCGCTCGAACAAACTTTCTCGGTCGTCTAAAAATGAGGGGATCAGTGAGGACACTATGTACAACGCGGTCCCCTGATCACTTAGGGCTCGCAAAGTATCACGCAGCCCTTCAATAGGTTTAATCCCTTCAATGATGTTACGCAAGTGAGACCGTGAAAACCCTCTTTCCGCAAGCCTCGTGGCGGTCATGTCGCACCATTGTTGGTGAGTTATCTGCTTAGCAATGAAACGCCTGTGGTATTGGCCAGCCGCTGCCGTCGTGTAACCGACCGAAGTCCACATACGCTCCCATGTGCTAAGCTGCGAGCTCGAGCGTGTGAGCGTCCCACCAAAATCGAAGACTACCGCTTTTGTGTCGGGTCTGAAATCAAGCGGGCGCGTAGATCCGTATCGCCTCCTCTTAGATAATTTATTGACTTTGTAAAACATAATAAATTTCGCCAGAAAGTCGTCAGGATTGCCGTATTCTAATTTACCGATGCATCCAAGAGCGCGCTCGATCTTAGATAGGTCGCTTCGCGCCAAGGTCTTAAAGCAATTTGGACTCGAAATTGCTTTCACTTGCTCCACATTATTCAATATTTGTGCGTCTAGCCCACTTTCTTTGGCTAGTCGCCGCGAACTCCATTGTCTCTGATTTCTAAAGAAAAATAGCTTATATCCATTTACAATTGCGATATTTTCGTCGAAATCGGCAGTCGTCGGTCCGACAAATTTTCGCCGTCGTGAATAAACGAGCCCAGGTACACCAGCCGCCGCGCCTAATTGTTCGAACGCGGCTCCCCACTCTTCGTCCGCCACGATCGGAAAGGCGTCAATCTTGCGTTGTCCGCGAAGGAGGTTTATTTGCTCAGGACTGACCTCCCACATCCAGGCAAAGTGCCTCTTTCCTCTTCCCGCCATCGCCTTTTGAAGCCAGTGAAGTAGCCCCTCCTTAAGATGTGGATCGGAGAACGAATAACCCACAAAAAGTATTGTTTTATTTAGAGCAACATGTTGTAGAAATGAATAAGCGCGCGGATGGTTTTGCACCCACTCCGTATAATCTGTCCAAGTCAGAGTGTGAGGAGTGTGAATGTTGCCATGCAAGTGAACTAAATGTGGACGCGCAGGTGGCTCGCGAGAAAGCCAATCAAAATCTCGTTCTTCGACTATTGGGTTCGGTTCGTGAAGCGCGCGATCTAACAAATTGTCGTAGTTCGTAGTAACAACGATATCCCAAGGCAATTTGGCAATTGCAAAGTGAACGTTAGACGGTTGGAACTCATCGTGAGGTACGGCCGAGCGGATCGCCTCTTCCAACGGGCCGCGACCATTATTAAGAGCTATCGAATCAAATAGGTCAAGAACGTTGCCGTTATAGTTCGTCAAATCATCACCAAATTTTCTTCCGACTTCATTGGCCAATTCGTTCCATAAAGGCAAATGTCGGTCGGAGCCGTCGAGAGTAGGAGCCTGCCTGGAAATGCCCGCGCCGACAAACAGTACAAGTTGGTTTGTCTTCAGTAGATCAACCAGCATCGAAATTGTAGCTTTCGGAATTACATCGGCCATGGTTTTTGCCAAGGAAAACTCTCGGGACGACCCGAACCAGTCTGCCAGTTTTTGGTTTCGATGAAAAGGCGGTTGGAGGGGGCGTTCGGAAAATGTACGCGCGTCAGCCTTTCAGAGCTCGGCCTCGTTAGTGGCACTGCGTTCAAGTCTCGCGGGTTCGGTGACGGGGTTACGGGGGGTTACGGTGCGTTACGGTGACAGGGTTACGGCGGTTACGCGGGGGTTACGGTGACAGCGCGGGTTACGGGGGGTTACGTTACGGGGGTTACGCGGGTTACGGTGACAGTTTACTCAATCCCCAAACCGATAGGGGATTACGGTGACACTTGCATATATCGCCTTTTTTGTGGCGCTTCGCTCAACTTGTCGCGGACGGGCTCGCCGAAATCCTTCACGCGGCGGCGCTGGCGCGCATCGAGGCGTGCGCGATGATTTCAACGTGAACTTCGCCGCCTTCGCCTTCGAGCAGATCCCCGACCGCGCTCGCAACATTGTGGCGGAACGCCTCGAAGGTCTCGCCCTCGACGTGCGGCCATCCACGTCGGAGTGCTCGACATACCAGACGCCGGCCTCATCATCGTGAGCGGCTTTGACCACGGCAACGCGCATTTCCCGATTCCTTCGCCCGCTCGGCCTGCGACAACATGGCACACGCGCCGGTGGTTCGCTCTCGCGGCCGGGAGTTTGCTCCGGCCTTCCCTCACCCGGTTAGCCGGCGCGGCGCCGCTGGCGGCGATCTGCCCTCCGCCGTCACGTCAGGATGCAGCCGACGCAAGACGTGGATGGCCGGGACAAGCCCGGCCATGACGCATTGATGTACGGCTTCGATGCCGGAACGAATTGCGTTGTCGCTGCCCCCATTGTCGCTTGACCCACTCTTTCGTCATGGCCGGGCTTGTCCCGGCCATCCACGGGCGCAACCCATGTCAATTGTTCAGGTCGAGATAAAGGTCGCGCCATTCCGGATTCATGGCAAGGATCAGGCGAACTTTCCATGCCCGCGGCCGATGCTTCATGTTCCTTTCGCGCTGAATGGCCGCGGAAATCCCGTCGTGAAACTCGTACCAGACGAGACGGATGAGCCTGTACCGTTTTGTGAAGCCTTCGCAGAGCCCTTCTCGATGCTCGTAGGCGCGTCTGGATATGTCCGCGGTGACGCCGGTGTAGAGCGTCCCGTTCGGACGGTTGGTCATGATGTAAACCCAGCCGCCGCGCATGCGGGCGACGCTACGATAGGGCGTTGACGCTGCAAAGACGTGGATGGCCGGGACAAGCCCGGCCATGACGTTGGTTGAGCCCTACCCCCGTCCCGCCTTCCACTTGATCGAGCAGCCGATCGAGGGCGTCTGGTTTGCGGGCGCTGGGCCGCTGGCCGCGATGGCGCTTCGCAGAGTCCTTCTTCGATGCTCGTAGGCGCGTCTGGATATGTCCGCGGTGACGCCGGTGTAGAGCGTCCCGTTCGGACGGTTCGTCATGATGTAAACCCATCCGCCGCGCATCCGGGCGACGCTACGTGAAGCCGCAGACGCTGCAAAGACGTGGATGGCCGGGACAAGCCAGGACAAGCCCGGCCATGACGCCTTGTGTTGGGCCTCGACACGGAAATCGCGCGACAGTCCGCCTTCTCCGCGAGCCTCGCACAAAACACAGGATCGTTGCCGAGTTCATCGCCCCGCCTTCCACTTGATCGAGCAGCCGATCGACGGGACCTGGTTCGTGGGCGCCGGGCCGCCGGCGGCGATGGCGCGCATCGCTTCGACAAGCTCGCGCCGGGCGTTCGGAGGCGGCGGGGTCGTGCGGCCCTCGTCGAGCCGGCCGCGATATTTGAGCTTGAGGTCGCGGTCGAAGCCGAAGAAGTCGGGCGTGCAGACGGCGCCATAGGCGCGCGCGATGTCCTGGGTCTCGTCGTGCAGGTAGGGGAACGGGAAATCGTGCGCCCGCGCGAACTCGCGCATCTTCGGGAACGAATCCTCGGGATAGCTCGCGGCGTCGTTCGATGAGATCGCGGCGAAGCCCACGCCTTCGCCGATCAACGTCCGCGCGTCGGCGACGAGTCGGCCGATCACCGCCTTCACATAGGGGCAGTGGTTGCAGATGAAGACGATCACCGTCCCCTGCGCGCCGGCGACATCCTTCAGCGCGTAAGTCCGGCCGTCCGTCGAAGGAAGCCGGAAGTCGGGCGCGCTCGCGCCAAGCGCCAATTCCATTTGACCGGCCGCCATCGCCGCCTCCCTGCTTCACGCTGGCGGGGAGTAGCCCCGCTCCGCGCGCCATCCGTCGAGCGCACCATCATAGCACAGGGGCGAGAAGCCGCCGCCGGGCGGGCGATCCTCATAGAGAACCCACCGACTTTCCCGCAGCCGATGAAATAGATTTGCCAAAATCAGAAAGCCATGGTAAGGTTGGACCTGTCGGCGAATAAAGCGGTCAGGTTCACGGGAAGCCCCGGCGGGAGGAGGAGCGAGAAAAGGATTTTTTGCCCCGGAGTTGGCGCAACCCATTGAAAAGGCCCAATTCCGCAAAGAGAATCCAAGCTTTTTCTTTGATGTCCTTTGTTCGCCCTTGGCCGGATTTTGCGAGATTTGGCTAAATTTCGGACTGCCCGCAAACTAAGCGCCGCTGCCTAAGCATTGATCAACGGGTCGCCCAGGGACGAATTGCACGTCTCCCCCCCCAATTGGGGGCTGTTCAAGCGGGCGGCCGGCCGTTGGCATAAATCTTGGGTAACCTATCCGTGGTATCGTCGCGACTCGGGGGCGCGTGAGTTCGCGGAGGGATGTTCGAAGGGTTCGGCCGGGAGAGAAAAGCGCGAGCGAGGGCTTCCGACCATAGGAGGTCCTCATGTTGAACAGGCGTTCTCTGGCATTGGCCGGCGCTCTGGCGGTCGTGCCCCAACTGGTTATTGCCGCCGAAACCGGCCAATGCGTCGACGCCTCGGTGCCGAAGCAGGCGATCGAGGCCCGCAACGGCAAGTGGATCGAGCTGACGCCGGACCAGTGGCAGTTCCTTCGCGGCATCTACGCGATGAACCCGCTGACGCCGCCCGGCCTGCCCTACGGCGACAAGGCGGCGCTGGCCAAGGTCGACGGCAATGCCGGCGGCCTCGTCTTCTTCATCGACGGCGACAAGGCTTGCACCCCGATGCCGGTGCCCGACACGCTTCTCTCGATGATGGACGACGTCGCGACCGCGAAGATCAACCACGAAGGCAGCGGCCTCTGACCGGCGCGAGAGATTGCGGCGGCCCCTTTTGGTTCGGGAAGCCCGTTTCGGGAGACTTCGACGCGGCTGCCCGCCGCGGGGCCGTCAGAACGCGCCGATGCGCATGAGATCGTGGAAATTCACGATCCCGACCACCTGTCCGCGCTCGACGACCAGCAGCGCCTGTATCTTGTGGCTGATCAGCTCAAGGGCCTCGGCGGCCAGCGCGTCGGGCGCGATGGTGCGGGGCGCCGGGTCATGACGGCGCCGACCGGGGTGTCGAGGGAGAAATCCGGTTTCAGGTGACGGCGCAGGTCGCCGTCGGTCAGGATGCCGGCGAGCCGGCCGCCGTCCTCGAACACCGCGACGCAGCCGAAGCCCTTCGAGGTCATCTCGAGGATCGCCTCCGCCATTCGCGCGCCGGCGTCGATGCGCGGAACCCGGTCGCCAGTGTGCATGACTTCCCGCACATGCGCGAGCTTGGCTCCGAGCTTGCCGCCGGGATGAAGGGCGCGGAAATCGAGCGCGGTGAAGCCGCGGCCTTCAAGCAACGCAATGGCCAGCGCGTCGCCGAGCACGAGTTGCATCGTCGTCGAGGTGGTCGGGGCGAGGCCGTTGGGGCAGGCCTCCGGCGCGCTCGGCATCGTCAGGCAGACATCGGCCGCCCGGCCGAGCGTGCTGTCGGCCTGCGCGGTCATCGCGATCAACGGGATTGCGAAGCGCTTGGCGAAAGCGACGATCGGCGCCAGTTCCGTCGTCTCGCCGGACCAGGAAATGGCGAGGAGGACGTCGCCGCTCTGCACCATGCCGAGGTCGCCGTGGCTCGCCTCGGCCGAATGGACAAACGACGCCGGTTCGCCGGTCGAGGCGAGCGTTGACGCGATTTTGCGCCCAACGAGCCCGGATTTGCCGATGCCGGTGACGATGACCCGGCCGCTCGCGGCCGAGATCGTCTTGACCGCTTCCGAAAATGCGGCCCCGAGCCCGCCATCGCCGGTGGCGCGGATCGCCTCCGCGAGCGCCTCGAGACCCTGGCGCTCGTTGGCGATGGTGCGGATGGCCGACAGCACGGCGCTGGTCTGTTCCTGAATCATGGCCCGCTGTTTATCATCCGGCGGCGCGCTTGGAAAACCGCATCAGGGTGGCGGAGACGGCTGCCGGCCCAGGAGTCCCACGCTACTTTCCGGCGAAGCCCAACCGGCGCAGTTCCTCCTTGAGGCCCGGAGCAAGGTCGCCGCGGTCGAGCGCGAACGCCAGGTTGGCGGTGAGGAATCCAAGCCTGGAGCCGCAATCGTAGGTTCGTCCGTCGAAGCGCACCCCATGAAAGGACTGGGTGCGGGCGAGCTGGATCATGCCGTCCGTGAGCTGGATTTCGCCCCCTGCGCCCTTTTCAATCAGCTCGAGAATCTGGAAGATCTCCGGCTGCAGAATGTATCGCCCCGAAATGATGAGATTGGACGGGGCCGTCCCCGGCTTCGGCTTTTCGACCATGCGAGTGATTTCGAAGGTCGCGCCATGATCGGCGCCGACGCCGACGATCCCATATTGGTGGGTCTCGGCGGGCGAAACCTGCTCGACCGCGATGACATTGCCCCCGTGCCGCTCATAGGCCGCCACGCATTGGGCGAGGCACCGGCCGCCGCGCGGCCCGCCCCTGGTGACCATGTCCGGCAGCAGGATCGCGAAGGGTTCGGCGCCGACGATTTCGCGCGCGCACCAGACGGCGTGGCCGAGACCTAGCGGCGCCTGCTGGCGGGTGAAGCTGGTTGCGCCGGCGGCGGGCAGGTCGGCCATCAGGGCGGCGTATTCGGCTTGTTTGCCGCGCCGCTTGAGGGTGTCCTCGAGTTCATAAGCCGTGTCGAAATGATCCTCGATGACGCCCTTGTTGCGGCCGGTGACGAAGATGAAATGCTCGATCCCCGCCTCGCGCGCCTCGTCGACGACATACTGGAGGATCGGGCGGTCGACGACGGTCAGCATCTCCTTCGGAATCGCCTTGGTCGCCGGCAGGAAACGGGTCCCGAGGCCAGCCACGGGCAGCACGGCTTTGCGAACTGGTTTTTCCATGGATGTTCGGTTCCTCGGTCGATGAGGGGTTGGCAAGAGGCGAGCGGGGCGAATTCCTGATATCCGACTACCATGTTCCGGCTGGGCCGTTCCATGCGGCATTTCGGGCTGACGCCACGCGAGACAGATCAGGGGGCAAGGCATGAGCGTACTGGTGACCGGCGGCGCCGGCTATATCGGCGGCCATATGGCGCTGGGACTCATCGACGCTGGCCAATCGGTCGTGGTTCTCGACAATCTTTCGACCGGCTTCGCATGGGCCGTCCCCACGGGCGCAAAGCTCATCGTCGGCGACACCGGCGACGCCGACCTGGTCGCGCGCCTGATCAGGGAGCATGCGGTTGATGCGATCGCCCATTTCGCCGCCAAAATCGTGGTCCCCGAATCGGTCAGCGATCCGCTCGGGTACTATCTCAACAACGTTTCGAACGCGCGCTCGCTGATCGAGGCGGCGATCAGGGGCGGCGTGAAGACCTTCATCTTTTCGTCGACCGCGGCGGTTTACGGCGAGACCGGGGCCGAGCCCGTATCGGAGGACGCTCCGCTCGCGCCTGTCTCGCCCTACGGCCGGTCCAAGCTGATGGTCGAATGGATGCTGGAGGACGCTTCGCGCGCCCACGACTTCCGCTATGTGGCGCTGCGCTATTTCAATGTCGCCGGCGCCGATCCCCTGGGCCGCCTTGGCCAGTCGACGCCGAACGCCAGCCATCTCATCAAGCGAGCCGTCCAGACCGCGCTCGGGCTGCATCCGAAGATCGAGATCTTCGGCCAGGACTATCCGACCCGCGACGGCACGTGCGTGCGCGACTATATCCAGGTCACCGACCTCATCGACGCGCATCTGAGCGCGCTCGCCTATCTGCGAGCGGGCGGCGCGAGCCTCGTCTGCAATTGCGGCTATGGACACGGGCAGACGGTCAGGGAGGTGGTCGCCGTCGTCAAACGGGTGTCGGGCGTCGACTTTCCGGTCGTCGTGTCCGCACGCCGCCCCGGCGATCCGGCCGCCATCGTCGCCAAATCCGATCGGGTGAAGCGCGTGCTGGGCTGGAAACCGACGCGCGACAATCTCGACGAGATCGTGCGAGAGGCGCTCGACTGGGAGCGCCGGCTGCACAATCGCCGCACGGACGGGTAAGCGAAGCGACCGCTGTCTGCGCCGGCCGGGCTGTCGCCTTTTTGGACTTTACAACCAGCGCGCCAGCGGCTTGATTGACCTCCATCTTCATCTGGGGGAAGCGCATGCGCTCGGCCGACCGGCGAGAATGAGCATGGACGATATTCTCGTCACTGACGGCCTCTCCAAGAGCTTCGGCGACTTCCGCGCGGTGAGCGACGTTTCCCTGCGGGTCAAGCGCGGGACGATCCACGCCTTGATCGGCCCGAACGGCGCGGGCAAGACCACCTGCTTCAACATGCTGACCAAATTCATCGCTCCGACCGACGGGCGGATCACTTTCAACGGGCGCGACATCACGAGCCTGAGGCCTGCCGACGTGGCGCGGCTCGGCCTCGTCCGCTCGTTCCAGATCTCGGCGGTGTTCCCGCATCTGACGGCGCTCGAGAACGTTCGCATCGCGCTGCAACGAAAGCGCGGCGATTCGTTCGACTTCTGGCGCTCCAAGGCGGCGCTTGAGCCGCTCAACGCGCGGGCGCTGGCGCTGCTCGACGACGTCGGGCTCACATCCTTCGCCAATTCGAAGGCGGGCGAGATTTCCTACGGCCGCAAGCGGGCGCTGGAATTGGCGACCACGCTTGCGGTCGAGCCGGAAATGATGCTGCTCGACGAGCCGATGGCGGGCATGGGCCATGAGGACATCGATCGCACCGCCGATCTGATCCGGCACGTGTCGGCGAACCGCACCATCCTGATGGTCGAGCACAATCTCAAGGTGGTCGCCAACCTCTCGCATCGCATCACCGTGCTCACCCGCGGGCGTGTCCTGGCGGAGGGCGACTATCGCGAGGTGTCGGAGAACGAGGAGGTGAAGCAGGCCTATATGGGAGTGGGGAATGGCTGAGGCGGCCCTCGCTCCGACGCCGGCGGTGGGCGGACAGACTGTGCTCAGCGTCAAGGGCCTGCAGGCCTGGTACAACGAATCGCACATTCTTCACGGGGTCGATCTCGATGTGCGGGAGGGCGAGGTCGTGACCCTCCTCGGGCGGAACGGAGCCGGAAAGACGACGACCCTGAAAGCGATCATGGGGATTGTCGGCAAGCGCACCGGATCGGTCACATTCGGCGGCAAGGAGCTCATCGACCTCTCGATCGACCGCATCGCCCGGCTCGGCGTCGCGTTCTGCCCGGAGGAACGCGCGATCTTCGCCAGTCTCACGGTCAAGGAGAATCTGTTCCTTCCCCCTCAGATCGACAAGTCCGGCGCGATGGGCGTCGAGCGGATCTTCTCGCTCTTTCCCAACCTGCGCGAGCGCCTCGCCAGCGGCGGCGGCAAGTTGTCGGGGGGCGAGCAGCAGATGCTCGCGATCGCGCGGATCCTGCGCACCGGCTCGCGTTTCTTGATGCTCGACGAACCGACGGAGGGTCTTGCGCCGGTCATCATTCAGCAAATCGGCCGCACCGTCGCCGAGCTCAAGCGGGAGGGTTTCACGATCCTGCTCGTCGAGCAGAATTTCCGCTTCGCCTCGACTTTGGCCGACCGGTTCTTCGTCATGGAGGACGGGAAGATCATCGACGCCTTCGCCAGTTCGGAGCTCGACGGGCGGATGGACAGGCTGCACGAGGCGCTGGGGGTGTGATGATGATTTCGTTGACCGGCCGCCTTGGTTGCGCGTCAGACGCCCTTCTCCCCTTGCGGGAGAAGGTGTCGCCGAAGGCGACGGATGAGGGGTGCGCTCCGCGAGGCGCGAAGCCGAAGAGCGCATTGGGGCGCACGGCGACTCCCCCCGTTCGATGGGCCATGAGGCGCCCGACCCCTCATCCGGCCGCGCTTTCAGCGCGTCCACCTTCTCCCGCAGGGGGAGAAGGGATTCGACGGCTCGAGGTCTGGCCATGAACATATTCGGCCACGCCATCAGCATGCCGCAGCTCTACGGCCAGCTCTTGATCGGGCTCATCAACGGCTCCTTCTACGCGCTCTTGAGTCTGGGCCTCGCCGTCATTTTCGGCATGCTGACCATCGTCAACTTCGCCCATGGGGCGTTCTACATGATGGGGGCTTTCGCCGCCTATTTTCTGCTTCAGGACGCGGGTTTCAATTATTGGTGGGCGCTGATCCTCTCGCCGCTTGCGATCGGCGCAATCGGCGCGATCGCCGAGCGGCTGTTGCTCAAGCGCCTCGCCGGCTTCGACCCGCTTTACGGCCTGCTGCTGACCTTCGGCCTGGCGCTCATCATTCAGGGGCTGTTCCAGAATTATTTCGGCGCTTCGGGCCTGCCCTACGCGATCCCCAAGCAGCTCGGCGGCGCCTACAATCTCGGCTTCATGTTCCTGCCCGTCTATCGCGGCTGGGTGATCCTCGCCTCGGCGGTGGTGTGCCTGGCGACCTGGCTCATCATCGAGAAGACCAAGCTCGGCGCCTATTTGCGCGCCGGGACCGAAAACCCGACCATGGTGCGCGCATTCGGCATCAATGTGCCGCGCATGGTCACGCTGACCTATGGCTTCGGCGTGGCGCTCGCCGCGTTCGCCGGCGTGCTTGCCGCGCCGATCACCCAGGTCCGCCCGGGGATGGGCGCCGACATCATCGCCGTCGTCTTCGCGGTGGTGGTGATCGGCGGCATGGGTTCGATCCTCGGCTCGATCGTGACCGGTTTCGTCCTCGGCGTCGTCGAGGGGCTGACCAAGGTGTTCTATCCGGAGGCCTCGAACACCGTGGTGTTCGTCATCATGGCGATCGTGCTCCTGATCCGGCCGACCGGCCTCTTCGGAAGGGCGGCCTGACATGAGCCTGGAAGCCACCGCCGCCGTGGCGGATACGACGAGCCGCGATCGCCGCGCCAACGCGATCGCCTTCGCGATCATGGTCGCGCTGATCGCGATCGCGCCGTTCGTCGCCTATCCGTTCTTCATCATGCAGGCCTTGTGCTTCGCGCTGTTTGCCTGCGCGTTCAATCTTCTGCTCGGCTACGCCAACCTGCTTTCGCTCGGGCACGCGATGTTCCTCGGCCTCGCGAGCTACGTCTGCGCCCACGCGGCCAAGGTCTGGGGATTGGAGCCGGTGTCGGCGATTGCGCTCGGGGTCGTCGCCTCCGCCGTGCTCGGCTTCGTCACCGGGGCGCTCGCCATCCGCAGCGTCGGGATTTATTTCGCGATGATCACCGTCGCCTTTTCCCAGATGGTGTTCTTCTTCTGCGTCGAGGCGCCGTTCACCCACGGCGAGGACGGGATCCAGGCGGTGCCGCAGGGAAAGGCGCTTGGGCTCATCGATCTCTCCAATCCGTGGATCCTCTACGTCTTCGTCGCCGCAGTCTTCCTGTTCGGCTTCCTCGCCGTGCAGCGCACCGTCAATTCGCCGTTCGGCGAGATCCTCAAAGCGATCCGCGAGAACGAGCCGCGCGCCATCTCGCTCGGCTATCGCACGCTTCAGTACAAGCTCGCGGCCTTCGTCCTCTCGGCCGCGATCGCGGGCCTCGCCGGCGCGACCAAGGCGATCGTCTCCCAGAACGCGTCCTTGACCGACGTCTCGTTTTCGACCTCGGGCGAGGTCGTGCTGATGACGCTGGTCGGCGGCATGGGCACTTTCTACGGTCCGGTGGTCGGGGCGCTGATCGTCGTGGCGATGCAGAACTATCTCGCCCAGTTCGGCGAGTGGGTGACGGTGATCCAGGGCGTCGTCTTTGTCGCCTGCGTGCTGGCGTTCCGCCGCGGCATCGTCGGCGAACTGGCGGCGCGGGCGAAGATTTCGCTTTAGCGACGAACCAAAAACATCGCGGCGGAAGCGACAATTGCTTGCGATATTCAGAATGATCTGCTAGGGTGCTCTGTGTTCGGAGTC
This sequence comes from uncultured Alphaproteobacteria bacterium, assembly GCA_963765375.1. Classification (GTDB taxonomy): domain Bacteria; phylum Pseudomonadota; class Alphaproteobacteria; order Rhizobiales; family Beijerinckiaceae; genus Roseiarcus. The sequence continues at coordinate 671,502 of CAVXVZ010000005.1, forward strand.
CGGAATTTCGGCCAGGCAAGAGGCGGCGTGGGAGTTGTTCTGTTTGACGTCAAGGACCTGTTGCTAGCGCACGGGAGATCGAGTTGGGCGGGCGCTCCGATCCGATTTCGTGGCGCAAGCCATTGAAAAGTCCGGATCGGCGGAAGAAAAGTTCATTTGGTTTTTATTGCGCCGGCCTTGGTTTTTGTTGCGTGGGATTTTGATTTCGTTGCCCCGATCGTCGCTGCGATCAGCCGCTTCGCTTCGCCAGCGCCCTAAGATCGAACGCCGGGTCGGCGGCTTCCTCCGGCGTCAGCGTCTTCGTCGTGCCGATGATGCGCTTCGCCGCCGCGTGGTCGCCGGCGCGGTTGACGGATTCCACGACCGCGAGCTTGCCGGCGCGAAAGCCGAAGGTCGAGAACGCCCGCGTCGCCGGATCGCCGCGCACGACCCATCGGTCGACGCCATGCGACAAGCCGGCGATCATCAGCTTCAGGTCCTGCTGGTCGCTCCAGAACCAGGCCAGCGCATCGTAGGGCGCAGGCTTACCGGCGAGGCGGGCGGCGACTGAACGCCCCTGATCGACCGCGTTCTGCACCGATTCGAGCCGGGTGCGGAATCCGAGGGCTGCATTGGGAAAGTCGGCGCAGTCGCCGATCGCCGAAATCGCCGGGTCCGAGGTCGTCAGGAACTCGTCGACCATGACGCCGTTCGCGCATTCGAGGCCTGAAGCCCGCGCGAGCGAATCCTCGGCGATCACGCCGACCCCGACGACCACCATGTCCGCGCTTAAGCCTTCGCCATCGCTCAGGACCACCGTCTCCGCATGCTCGCGGCCCTTGATCGCGGCGACGCCGACTCCGAGCCGGAACCGCGCGCCGAAGGCTTTGTGCGCGGCGAGGAAAAAATCCGACATGATCGGCGAGACGGCGCGCCCCATCGGTCGCGCGATTTCGACGATCGTCGCCTCGGCTCCGACGCTGGTCGCGGTCGCGGCGATCTCGAGCCCGATGAATCCCGCCCCGATGATGACGACCTTGCGCCCCGCGCCGAGGCGCTCGCGGATTTGGGTCGCGTCGGCGATGTCGTGGAGCGCGAATACGCCCGGCAGATCGACCCCCGGGACGTCGAGCCGGCGCTGCCTCGCGCCGGTCGCGAGGATGAGATGGCCGTAACCGATCGTCTCGCCGTTGCTGAGCTCGACCCGGCGCGCCGCGCGGTCGATCCTGGTTGCGCCGACGCCGAGCCTGAGATCGATGCGCTGGTCGCGAAAGTGGGCTTCGGCCCTGAGCGGCAGGCCGTGGAGGTCCATCTCGCCCTTCAGGAAAGCCTTCGACAGCGGCGGTCGCTGATAGGGCAGATCCTTCTCGGCGGAGAGAAGGACGACGTCGCCGTCGAACCCCTCTTCGCGCAGGCTGACCGCCGCCTGAACCCCCGCATGGCCCGCGCCGACGATGACGATCGGGTCAAACGGCATCGCTGGACGCGCCGCTCAAGGTGGACGCTCTGGGTTCATTCATTGGCGTAGAGCCTGAAGCCGCGCCGTTTCGCCTCGGGCTCGTCCGGGCCGGGGTCGTCGGGCGCCATCGACGCCGGATCGATGATGACGCCGGTGCGGGCGGCGGGAACGACGGCGGGACTTTGAGCGGGCGCAGTGTGACGTTCAGGCTCGACGGCCTGCGGCGAGGGCGCAGGAGGCGGAGGCGGAGCGGGCGCGGCGATCGCCTCGACCACCGCCGCCGTCGACGGCGCCGCCGCCGCGGGCTCCGCCGGGAGGGCGAAGCGTTCGTCCGGCGTCCGCCAGACGAAAGCATCGAGCGCGCCCGACGGCGAGACCGGCGCCCAACGGTCGCTGATGACCCCGTCCGCCACCCAGGCCTTGTCGCGCGGCGCGCGCGCGGCGCGACCGAGCCACTCGCGAACGGCGCCCTCATGACCGTCCGCCTCCTCGATGTCGGCCATCAACAGGCAGACCCGCCGGGTCGGGCGCCCAAACGGCGAATCCGAGGCCAGGAGCGGGGCGATCGCGGCGCGGGCGGCGGCGCCGTCATGCGCCTCGAGCGCCGCGCGCCCTACCGTCAGGAGCGATTCGGGATCGTTGGGCGCGGCCCGGCCGAGGGCGCGGGCGCGAGTCAGCCGATCCCCGGTCGAATCGCCATGGCGGACGCGGATGTAAGCCGCGGCGATATCCGGATGGGGCGTCTGCTCGTAAGCGGCCTCGAGAATGCGGCTCGCGCGGCGATAGTCTCCCGATTGCGCCATGAGCCGGCCGCAGATCGTAGCTGCGGGCACGAGCGCGGGCGCCAGCCGGCAGGCTTCCTGCGCCAGCGCGAGCGCGTGCTTCGGATCGCGCTCCATCGCCGCCTCGGCCATTGCGGTCTTGATCACCGCGCGCCAGCGGTTTGCGGTCGGCTTGTCGATGAGCCGGGCGGCGGCGTTGACATCGACGGTCGCGAGCGCGCCCGCCCAGTCGCCTCGCCGGGTGCGGTCGTCGAGCACCGCTTGCCCCGCCCAGGCGGCGGGCGCGCGCGCATTGGCGCGCATCGCGTACTCGAGCGCCGCCTCGTGATCGCCAGCGCGCCGCGCCTCGAGATGGAGGCCGCGCAGGCCGAGGCCGTGGGTCTCGTGATGGTCGAGCATTGCGTTATACGCCGCGACGGCGCTCCGCGTGTCGCCGGCGAGCTGCGCGGCCTGGGCCTGCAGGAGCTTGGTCATCGGCTCGAGCGCGATGTGCCGGCTGGCCTCGGATGCGTGCTTGGCGGCCGCCCGGGCGTCGCCGTGGCCGACCGCGATCATGCCCCGCGACAGCGCCAGGAAACCCTTCTCGCGCCTGCGCGCCCGCGAGGCGAGCGAAACTAGCGAAGGGATGCGAAAGATGAACCTGAGCAGCGCCCACGCTAACGCCAGCGCGGCCGCCAGCGCCAGGACGACGCCGAGCGCGAGAACCAGCGAGACCTCATATTCAGTACCCCGCCAGATCAGCGTCACCTCGCCGGGGTTGTTGGCGAACCAACTCAGGCCCCAGGCGGCGAGCGCCAGCGCGGCGAGGAAAATCAACAGCCGAAACATCTCGTCTCCGCTTCCAGACGTCTCAACCGCGCGCCAGCGATGTCATGGGCGATCGCCGCCCGCCAGTCGCCCGATCGCCGCTTCGCGGATCGACTGCAGCGCGGCGTCCGCCCCCAGCCTCGCCCGGGCCTTGGTCGGCCAGTCGCCTGCGGCCTGACGCGCGGCCTCAGGCAGCTTGTCGAACGCGGCGAGCGCGCCCGCGATATTGCCGCGGCGGCAGTCCGCCTCGATCTGCGAGACGATCGCCTCCGGATCGTCGCCTGAGCTTTCGCCGAGTTCGTGGACCCGAACGAGACCGCGGATGTGGGCGAGCAGGCGATCGAGCACCCCGCCGCTCTCGCCTGGAGAAGCCGCGGCCAGCACTTTCGGCGCAATCGCTTGAAAGGATGCGGCGAGAGCGCTCCCAGTCGGCGCTCCGTCGGCCGCCGCTTGGAGCTTCGCCAGCTCTGCCGGATCGACGCCGAGGCGTTGAAGCGCCGCGACCTCGGTTCCGATAGGCGCGCCGGCGGCGAGCCGATCCGCGATCGCGCCGGCGATGATCGCGATCGGAGCGGCGTTGTCGGCCGGTACGGGTTTCTCGGCCGGGGTGCCCGTTTCGCTCTTCGGCGCTGCAAGCGCGGCCTCGATTTTGTCGAGCCGGGCGGCGAGGGCGGAAAGATCGGCGTCGTTCGCCTTCGGCCCCTCGGCCTCGAGCTTGGCGACCCGCGCGGCAAGCCCTGGAATCTCGCCGCGCGCAGCGTCGATGTCGGCCCGCAGGTCCTTGATCTGCGTCGCCAATTGCTGGCCGCCTTGCGCCGCTTGCTGGGCGGCTTGCGCGGCGGCGGCCGCGTTGGACCCGTTGTCGGCGGTCGCCTTTTCAAGCGCCGCGACGCGCTTGTCGAGCTCCGTGAGGTCCGAGGATCCGACGCCGGCCTCGAGCGCGCTCACCCGCTTGGCTTCCGCCTCCAGCGCCGCGGTCGCTCGTTGCGACTGCGCTTCGAGTTCGGCCAGCCGATTCGCGGAGTCCTCGTCGCCGCTCGGCGCGAGGAGAGAATAGAAGGCGCCGATGGCCAGGGCGGAGACCACGAGCCCCGCGATTGCGCCGGCCAGGATGCCGCGAGAGCGGCCGCGCGGGGGCTCGGCGCCGCGCGTCGGCTGAGGGTCAGTGGCGCTCTCGGGCCCGGTCGCGGCAGCCCGCGGCTCGCGTTCGTCGGTCCCCGGCCCGGCGATTTCGCCCTCGATGACGCCGGGGTCCGGCCGCCGGTCGCGATTGGGCGGGGCGCCCGCAGGCCCGGTTGAAACGTCCTGGGCTTCCTCGTCGACCATCGTCTCGCGCCTTCGATCTCTCGCGGCCCTATATACGGGACGCCCCAAGCGAAGGAAACCCGCCGAGGCTGCGCGACAACGCGCGAAAAAGTCCCGCCTCGTCAGGCGTTTCCGCGATCGCTATCCTGCCAGCGCCAGCTGCCACGAGCGCTGCGGCGACGTCGCGCGACAGACAGACGTGCTCAAGCTCGAGAAAGCGCGCCTCGGCGCCCGAGACTTTTGCCAGCGCTGCCGCGAGCCCGGCCGAGCGGCGCGAGTAATGCAGCGCCGCGACGCAGGAGGCGAGCGCGCGCGCCTCTCCCGGGCTCCAGGCCTCGCGCGCCTCGGCCACATAGGCCTCGACGATCTCGAGCGCGAAGGCGCTCTCGAGCGCCGCCTCGATTGTCCTCTTCCGATCGCGGCCGGCGAGGTAGAGCACGCTCGCGCCCGGCCTGAGCGCGCCTTGCAGCGTCTCGGTCAGCTTGGCGGCGTCGGGCGCTGGCGGGGAGGCTAGCCGCCAGCCGCGCGCTTTAGCCGCACGCCCGGTGCGGGTCCCGACGACATAAAGAGGCGGCGACCTATCGCTTGGCCAATCGCGCAGGAACGCCTTGCCGCTCGTCGCGACGACAGCGTCATAGCGCGATCGCGTCGGGCGCGCGCCTTGAGTCTTGATTTCGATCGCGGGCAGGCAAGCGACGGAAAAGCCAAGCCGGCGCAGCCGCGCCGCGCTCGCCATCGCGTCCTCGCGGGCGCGAAACAGGGCCACCCTAGCGGTCATGGCGTCATTTCATCCGCAGGCTTGCCGGCGCTTCGCGGGCGCCCGACGCGGCGCATCGGCGACCGGCCCGCCGAGCCACGAGCGCCTTGAGAGGTCAGCCCTCGCCCGCGCCGGTGATCGACGCCCAACAAGCGTCGCGCCCACCGGGGTGAGCGGGGGCGCTCATCCCGCCGCCACGGAGTGAGGAAAGTGCTGCACGTGGACGATCGGCTCGAGCCGCGCCAACCGTACGGTCGCCTTCACGTCCGCATTGATTTTAGCGTCGATCGCGTAATCCTGCAGATGCAGCAGGCAGAGACGATCGCCCTTGCCGTCGTCGGAGCACCAATCGTCGAAAGTGAGGAACTCGAGATCGGGAACCCCGATCGCCTCTTTCACCCACAAGGCGGAGGCGATCTGCATCGCATCGCCGAGCGACATCGTTCGCGGCTTTCCTCCGGGCTGATGGGCGTCGGCGGGCCGTTGCCATTTGGCGTCGCGCAGCCGCGCCACTCGCATCATGGTGTTCGGATCGGGCGTCACCAAGGTCGCCAGCGCGCGGATATAGCGGGTCAGCTCGAACAGAGTGGCGAAGCGTCCGGGAACGAACGTGGAGGGCCTCAATTCGGCGAACAGGATGCTGCTGACCCAGACGCGGCGTTTCGCCACCGCCGCCTCGGTCAGAATCGTCTCGATGTGCTGCTCAGCCTCGCCCGAGTCGCCGTTGGCGTGGCGAAGCACAACGCTTGTATGGAGGAAATGCTTATCGCTACTCGACGTAATCAAGATCGTCGTCCTTCTCTGAAAAGTGCGTCAGACACAACGAACCCCGGATGTCGATCGCCGCGTTCACATGCGCCCTTTCCTCGATGTTTATTACCTCTATTCGTTCAGGAAGTTGACTGTCTCCAGTGTATATTGCCCTCCCTGTTATGCAAACGTTTTTATTGCCAAAAGGATTCAATGCATCTTCACCTTGTGACTTGTCAAAAACGCATTCGACGTGAGTCGTTCCAGCGGGGAGCATCAAGTCCCCGGTCCATACTGCGCCACGATAGTCGATTTCATCGAGCCGGCCCTCGAACGACATCATTGCGCTTCCAAGGAACCAATTATCGCCTTGCAGTCTGGGGTCGTCTTTGACGCCGACACGGTCCACTTGGCGGCCGAAGAAATCGTCGACCGGCAACTCCGTATCGCTGAATTGGGCGAGGACATGGAAACTGGGGTCGAGCGCCTTGACGATGCGGATGAACGCCCTTGTCAGCCGAGGATGCCGAACAACGGTCTGGTAATCGCTACGGTAAATGCCCTCGGCGCAACGCCGAAAGTACTCGATCGCCGAAGGGCTGTTTTGGCCGAATGATCTTCGTTTCTCCAAAATGCCGAATTCATACGGGTTGAGCGCCAGCTGCGAGATGAAGAACTCGCTCGATCGCGCTTTAGGCTGCAATTCGCGGTCCGTTACCAGGAGGGCTGTCAGAAAGGCGTCGAAGGTCTTTTTAAAAAGTTCGGCCGGAATCGGGCCGAGATCGTAGTCGCGCGCCTCGACCGGCCGGATCACGACTCGAATTTCATTTGACCGGATTGGGCCTACCATTGCTTACTCCTGGCGCAGAACCCTATCACGCCTCGAAAAGCGCCGACAAGGCGACCAAAATCCTCGTGGGCCGGCCGCGGCGGCTCCGCATGCGGGCTTTCTCAGCCCCCCCGTACACGCTATGGACTTCCATCGCGGCCTGGATTCGGCCGGGTAGCGCACAAGTCGACGGATGCGGGTCCTGGGCATCGAAACCACTTGCGACGAGACGGCGGCGGCCGTGGTGCGGCTGCGTCCCGACGGCGCGGGCGAGATTCTCGCCGACGAAGTGATGAGCCAGATCGCGGCGCATGCGCCTTTCGGCGGCGTCGTGCCGGAGATTGCGGCGCGCGCCCATGTGGAGATCATCGACCTTCTGATCGCCCGGGCGTTCGCGCGGGCGGGCGTCGCGGCCAAGGACCTCGATGGAGTGGCGGCCGCCGCGGGGCCTGGCCTCATCGGCGGCGTGCTGGTCGGATTGATGGCGGGGAAGGGCGTGGCGCTGGCCTGCGGCAAGCCGTTCGTCGCCGTCAATCATCTCGAGGGTCACGCGCTGACTGCGCGCCTGACCGCCAATGTCGCTTTTCCGTATCTCATCCTCCTTGCCTCGGGAGGACACACACAGATCCTCGCCGTCAAGGGGGTTGGCGACTACGATCGCCTCGGCGCGACCCTGGACGACGCCATCGGCGAAGCGTTCGACAAGACGGCCAAGCTCCTGGGGCTGCCGTTTCCGGGCGGCCCGGCGGTCGAGGCGGCGGCGGAACACGGCGATCCCTTCCGATTCGCGCTGCCTCGGCCGCTGATCGGCAGGCCGAACGCTGATTTCTCGCTTTCGGGGCTGAAGACAGCCGTGCGACTGGCGGCGGAATCGGTTGCGCCATTGCGCCCGGGGGATGTCGCCGATCTCTGCGCCTCGTTCCAGGCGGCGGTCGTCGACGTGGTCGAGGACCGCATTCGCACCGGCCTGAAGCTGTTTCGCCGGCGGATCGGCGCATCGCCTCGGGCGGTGGTCGTCGCCGGCGGCGTCGCCGCGAATGCGGCGCTGCGCGACGCGCTGACCCTGTTCTGCGCCGAGGCCGGCCTGCCGTTTGTCGCGCCGCCGCAGAAGCTCTGCACCGACAACGGCGCGATGATCGCCTGGGCGGGGATCGAGCGGCTCAGGCTTGGGCTGATCGACGGTCTCGACGCTCCGGGCCGGCCGCGCTGGCCGCTCGACCCGAGGTCCGAGCGGACCCTCAATAACAAGGCTTGAGGTCAGTACCCCTTCGGAGCGGGAGCGGCCTGCTCGCCTTGGGCGGCAGCGGGCGCCTGCTTGTCCTTTTCGTTGGCGAGGTGGTGGCCAACGACACAGCCCCCGAGCGCGCCCAGGACGGCGTGGTGACCAGCGTAGTGGCCGGCGACGCCGCCGACAAAGGCGCCTTTGAGGCATCCCTTGGCCTCGGCTGGCGCGGGCGCGACCGCCAAGGCCAGCGTCAGGGCGATAGTGGGGGTGGCGACGATTGCGAATTTCATGACGTGTCCGTTGTTGCGCTCCTGACGCCGGCGTAACCCAGCCGATGGCCAAGTCAGGTCGCCATTTGGGCTCTGTCCGGTTCGTTCGCAAGGGCCTGGCGATTTCGCACAATCATTGCAAATTGGGCCGTCCGTGCCTATACAACGCTTTTCCCCTCAAGTTTGATCCGTTGAGGCTGTGTTTGCTCAAGGGCGAAACCCGCGGGCGCGCGCTTAGTCCGATCATCAAGGAGCTTTTCGTTCATGAGCGACGCGCCGTTGATGCCCAAGGCGACCGCTGTCTGGCTGGTCGAGAACACTTCGTTGACCTTCGACCAGATCGCCGAGTTCTGCAAACTGCACCCGCTCGAGGTCAAAGGGATCGCCGACGGCGAAGTGGCGACCGGGATCAAGGGCTACGATCCGATCTCGACCGGCCAGCTCACGCGCGAGGAAATCGCCGCGGCGGAGCAGGACTCCAGTCATCGCCTGCACCTTTCGACTTCGAAGGTTCGCACCCCCGAGCTCAAGAAGCCGCGCGGCGCGCGCTACACGCCTCTCTCGCGCCGGCATGATCGTCCGAACGCGGTCTTGTGGCTGCTGCGCAACCATCCCGAACTCAAGGACGCGCAGATCATGCGTCTGGTCGGAACGACCAAGCATACGCTTCAGGCCATTCGCGAGCGCACCCATTGGAACTCGGCCAATCTTCAGCCGATGGACCCGGTGACGCTCGGCTTGTGCTCGCAGATCGATCTCGATTTCGAGGTCAATCGCGCCGCCAAGGAGCGGCCCAAGGTCGAGGATGATCGCAGCCAGACGCTGGTGTCGGCGGAAATCACCACCGCTCGGCCCGCCGCCGCGCCCGCGAGCCAGCTCGAAGTGTTCGGCGTGCCGACGGCCAAGCCGAAGCCGACCGAAGAGCGGGTCGACGTCAACTCGGTGTTCGGCAAGCTCAAGGACAAGCCGCGCGCCGAGTGAGGCCGATCGCCGACTCACTGCGCCGCTTTGGCGGCGCTGGGGTTGTTCGGATGCGTCGTCCAGTTCGCGGGCGGGCGCGCATAGTCGAGCCCGGTGCGTGGGTCGACCCCCGCCGTCCTGTGCGCCAGCGTGATGCAATCCTCGACCGGACAGACCAGGGCGCACAGATTGCAGCCGACGCACTCGGCCTCGTTGACGACGAACTGCCGCTTGCCGTTGAGGCTGGCGAAAATCGCCTGGTGCGAGGTGTCCTCGCAGACGATGTGGCAGCGGCCGCATTGGATGCAAAGACCTTGATTGATCTCGGCCTTGGCGACGTAATTGAGATTGAGAAACTGCCAGTCGGTGATCGAGGGGATGGCGCGGCCGCGGAAGTCCTCGATCGTCGCATAGCCCTTGGCGTCCATATAATCGGCGAGGCCGGTCGTCATCTCCTGGACGACCTTGAAGCCATAGGTCATCGCGGCGGTGCAGACCTGCACCGTTACGGCGCCGAGCGCGATGAACTCCGCCGCGTCGCGCCAAGTGGTGATGCCGCCGATGGCCGAGATCGGCAGGCCCGCGCAGGCCGGATCGCGGGCGATTTCCGACACCATCGACAAAGCGATCGGCTTGACCGCCGGGCCGCACATGCCGCCGTGGGTGCCCTTTCCGTCGATGGCGACGTCGGGCGTCATGGCGTCGAGATCGATGTTCATGATCGAGTTGATGGTGTTGATGAGCGACACCGCGTCGCCGCCGCCCTTTTTCGCCGCCCGCGCCGGTTGGCGCACGTCGGTGATGTTGGGCGTCAGCTTGACGATCACCGGCATGCGGGTGTGCGCCTTGCACCAGCGCGCGACCATTTCGACATATTCCGGCACTTGGCCGACCGCCGAGCCCATGCCGCGCTCCGACATACCGTGCGGACAGCCGAAATTGAGTTCGACGCCGTCGCATTCGGTCTCTTCGACCCGCGCGAGGATGTCCTGCCACGACTTCTCGTCGCAGGGAACCATTAGCGACACGATCAGCGCCCGGTCGGGCCAGGCGCGCTTGACCTCCTTGATCTCGCGCAGGTTGATTTCAAGGTCGCGATCGGTGATGAGCTCGATGTTGTTCATCGCGATCAGCCGCCGGTCGGGTCCATGGATGGCGCCGTAGCGCGCCCCCGACACGTTGACGACCGGCGGCCCGGCTTCGCCCAGCGTCTTCCACACCACGCCGCCCCAGCCGGCGCGGAACGCCCGTTCTACGTTGACCTTGCGATCGGTCGGGGGAGCGGAGGCGAGCCAGAACGGATTGGGCGATTTCACGCCGAGGAAGTTCACGCGCAGATCGGCCATGGGACCCTCGCTCTAAGTCAGGCGCGCTGCGCCGAGCGCGGCGGCGATCGAGCGCGCCGCCTGCTTGCCGTCCTCGACGGCGCTGACGGTCAGATCCTGGCCGCCGAACACGCAGTCGCCACCGGCCCAGACGCGCTCGAGGCTGGTGCGGCGCTCGACGTCGACGACGATGCGGCCGTCTTTGATCTCGATCGCCGCTCCGTCGAGCGCTTCGCGCGCGCCGCGCTGGCCGATCGCGGTAAACAGCACGTCGGCCTCGATGCGGAAGACCGAGCCGGGCGAGGCCAGCGCGCTGGCGTGCTCATGGGTATTTTCGAACACCACGCCGCTCAGGGCGCCGGAATGGCCTTCGAGCGACACCGGGCGAGCCCAGTAGCGGATAACGACTCCGCTGGTCTGCGCCAGCTCGCGTTCGTATGGGCTCGCCTTCATCTGCTCCGGTCCCCGCCGGTAGACCATGGTCACGGTCTCGGCGCCGAGCTTTCTAGACTGGACCGCGATGTCGATCGCGGTCATGCCGCCGCCGATCACCAAGACCCGCCGGCCGACCGGCAGCGCGGACAGGTCCTTCGCCTGCCGCAAGCGCGCGATATAGTCGACCGCGTCGATCACGTTTTCGAGCTCGGTCTCTCTCGGCAACCCCAATTTGTTGGTCGAGCCCAAGCCAGCGCCGAGGAACACCGCGTCGTAATCGCGCCGCAGGTGTTCGAGCGTCACGTCGCGGCCGAGCGCCTGTCCGTGACGAACCTCGATGCTGCCGATCGACAGGATGAAAGCGGCCTCCCTGGCGGCAAAGTTGTCGATCATTTTATAGGCGGCGATGCCATATTCGTTGAGGCCGCCAGATTTCTCCCGCGGCTCGTAGATCGTCGTCTCTACGCCGGCCACCGCGAGCGCATGCGCGCAAGCCAAGCCCGCCGGACCGGCGCCGACGATCGCGACCCGCTTGCCGGTCGGCGCCGCGCGCGAATAGGGCGATTTGCCGGTCGCGATCACGGGATCGACCGCGTAGCGCTGCAACTGGCCGATGCTGACCGGCTTCATCTCGGCGGCCTCGCGCACGCACGCCTCCTCGCACAAGGTCTCGGTCGGACAGACGCGCGAGCAGGTCCCGCCCATGATGTTGGCGTCGAGAATGGTCATCGCCGCCCCTGCGCGGTTTCCCGCGGCGATCTGGCGGATGAACAGGGGAATGTCGATTGAGGTCGGGCATGCCCGCTGGCAGGGGGCGTCGAAGCAGAAATAGCAACGCTCGGCCTCGACCTTCGCTTCGTGGAAGGTCAGCGGGGGATGCAAGTCGGCGAAATTGGCATTGAGAGTCTCGCCATCCAAGCGGCCGGGGCGGATGTCGGATGCGCCCGGCGGGTTGGCGGCGATCGTCATGGGTAAAACCCTGGGGCTTCGGGGCGATGGGCCAAGTCCGTTCTTGACCGTTTGGTCAATCGTGCGCGCCGCGCGCGGCGTCTGTCAAGCCCGGCGCTTCGCATCCGCCGCCTGGCAGGAAGTCGCAGCGTCGCTCAGGCGCGCCTTCATTGACGCGGACATACCGTGCCAAACGTATCGGCCGCATATTCCCTGTGGGTAACGAGATATTGACCTCGGGATGATTTGCTGCGGTGCAACAATTCTGCTAGCATCCGGGTTCAATTGCAATTCGGAGGGGCGCATGGCAGCGACCTGGAAGACCAAATGGGGCGTTCGGCGCGTTCGACGCGACACGCCGACGATCGAGGAAGCCCTGATAGCGGCCGAAAGCCTGGCCAATGACCCCGGTCAGCGGGCCGAAATCGCCGCTTCCCTCATGGGCGTGCCGGTCGAAGAGGTCAAAGTGCTTGCGGTCAAGCAGGCGGCGAAGACCCGCGGCCGGGCGAGCCTCGTTGCGGGCCGCACGCGCGCGGTCGTGGTCGAGTACAAGCGTCCTCGCACGGGCCGCGGACCAATGTCGTTCGCCAGCAAGCGCTGAGGCGCGAAAGCGCGCTCCCGCCTCATAGATTGGCAAGGTTCGCCGCTGAGGGCCGGGTGGTGCGGTATTGGCTGCGCGCCGCCACGTCGGTCGAGAGGACGGCGACCGCGATCAGGGTCAGGGTCGTCATTTCGACGAAATCGACATTGAGGAAGGCGAGCGCGACCACGGCAGCGAAGGCCGCCGCCATGTAGGGTGCGAGCCGCGCCGGCGCCCGTGCGAGACTGCGGAACGCGAGCCACGCCCCGGCCGCCGCCAGCATCGCGCCGACGACGCCAAGCTCATACCAGACCGTGAAGGCGAGCGCCCGGGGCGTCTGAGCCGGCAGGATGCCGTCGTGCACTCCACGGTTGATGGTCGCAAATCCGCGGCCGGTGATGAGCCTTAGCTTGTCGTGGGTGAACACGTCCGCCGCCACGGCGACCGACGGATAGGGCGCCGGCAGCGATGTGAGCCGGACGTGGAAGATCCACGCCGAGATTGTGGGCGCGAGCGCCGGAATGAGGGGCGACAACAGGATAAGCGCGGCAGCGCCCCAGGCCAATTCGTGCGCTGTCCGTTTGAGGTCGGAGATCGCGAACGACAACGCAAGATAGCCGGCGAACATGGCGATGGTAAGCGGCGCGTAACTGTCGATATACGCGAAGCACAGGGCGACGATCAAAAGCAGCCGCGCAAGACCGTTGCGTCCACGAGCCGCGAGCCCGCCGATCGCCGGAAACAGAAGCACTGCGACCGCGACCGCCCCGGCCGCGAGTCGGCCGTCGTCCGGCGCTCCGGTCAGGGTCTCGGCGAGGGACCGCGCGGCTATCGTCGCCATGCCGGCGACCACGCCTATCGGAAATAAATAAAGGTCGGTCGCGCTCGCGTTTTCCCGCGGCGCCGCCACCGCCAGGAGCGTCGCCGCGAGCAACACGCTCACCTTCAACAAGAGCTGCCCGGCCGCGACCGGATAAGGCGTCCACAATACCGATAGCGCCGCCCAGGCCAATCCAGCCAGCAGGACAAGAAAGGCTGGAATGGCGAAAGGCCGCATGAAGCGATCGAAAAAGCCGGGCTCGGCGTCGAGCCCCGCGGCAATCAGGACGAGGCTGACGCCGATCGAGAACATCACGTAGAGACCGAGCGGGTGCAGCACCACCCCGACCGGCGCGCCGACCGCCAGCACGAGGTAGCCGATGCGAGAGAAAAATCGCGAGGCGTCTGCGGCGTCGTCGCGATCCGAGTCTCTCGAGCCTTTCCTGTATGCCGCGATCGCCATGACTCCAAAGCCGGGCCGCGCCGCCTGCTTTACGCGCGGCGCTCGCGGACTTATACGACGTCGACGGCGAGGCGCCTGTGTGCGTTGCGCAACACCTTCGCGTCATTTTCCCTATCCGCGACAAGCGCCCCGGCGCGGGCGCACGATGATTGACCGGAAGCGCGCTTGCGTGCCACGGACTGCCGCAGCGGGCGCGACGACGGAGAGAAGGCGAAGGCGACGAGGTGAGCGGCAATTCGACCCTCGCCGCCGCGCGGACCGGAACACGGCCGCGCTGCGCCGGTTGGCTCGGCTTTTGCGCCATCGCGGCGACGATTGCGCTCCTAGCCACGCAGACGCTCGTCGTCCGGCGGCTCGAGCTTAGCTTCGATGAAGCCTATTATACGCTGTGGTCGCGGTCGCTTTCTTTTGGATACCTCGACCATCCGCCCATGGTCGCCCTCATCATCCGCGCCTCGACGGCCCTGTTCGGGGGTTCCGAGATCGGCGTGCGGGCGCTTTCCCTCCTAGTCGTCGGCGCGATGCCGGCCGTCATAGCTCTGATCGCGTGGCGTCTGTTCGGCTCGGCGGAAAAGGCCGCGCTCGCGGCGCTGTTTTGGATCGGGATGCCGCTGGTCCTCATCGGCGCGATCTTCGTCACCCCCGACGCGCCGCTGGTGGTGTTCTGGACCCTCGGGCTTGCTGCTCTCGTCGAGCTTTGGTTGACCGGCGAGGCACGCTGGCTGGTCGCGCTTGGGCTGGCGCTCGGCCTGGCGTTGGAATCGAAGTTCACCGCAATCTTTTTCGTCGCCGGGGTCGGCCTGGCCCTCGCCGCGGCGCCGTCCCTGCGCCGCTGGCTCGCCTCGCCGGCGATGCTCGCCGGGCTCGCCGTCGCTCTGGCGATTTTCGCCCCGTTCGTCGTCTGGAACGCTGCACACGGCTGGGCGACCTTCGCCAAGCAGTTCGGGCGCGCGCCGCCGCACGGTTTTGCGCCCTTCTACATCGCCGAATTCCTTGTTTCGCAGGTCGGCCTCATCAATCCGCTTGTCTTCGCCGCCCTTGTCGCCGCCGTAGCGACCATCCCTTGGCGTGCACCCGTTCTGCCCCGCTCGCGCGACGAGGCCCGCCGCGTCCTCGTCTGCATGATCGCGCCGGCGGCGGTCTATTTCCTCCTCCATTCGATCCACGACCGCGTCCAGGGCAACTGGCTCGCGCCGCTCTATCCGGCGGCGGCAATTCTGGCCGCCGATTGGGTCGCCGAGGTCCGCCGCGCCGGCGCCTCCGGCCTCTCCGCGGTGATCGCAAAGGCGGCGCTGTGGGCGGCGCCGATTGGGCTCGCGTTTGCGGCGCTGGCGTACGCCGAGATCTTGACCGGCGCCGTACCGCTCGGGCCGGTTGATCCGCTGGCGCGGCTCGAGGGCTTTCGCGCGCTGGCTCGCGATCTCGACGCCAGGGCGCGCGCCGACAACGCCGCCTTCGTTCTGACCCAGGGTTACGCGCTGACGTCGCTCATGTCCTATTACAGCGATCGGGGAATCGCGGTCGTTCAGCCCGAGCAACGGATGCGCTGGATCTTCGAGCCCGCGCCGCCGGAGTCCCTTTTTGCCGCGCCAGGCCTCGCCATGGGCGAACCCGGCCGGCGGTTCGATCTCATACTCGGGATGCGCTTCCGCAAGGTCGAGGCAGCCGGGCTGCTTGAGCGGCGCGGCGGCGGCGGAACGGTTGAAGCCTACGAACTTTACCGGGTCGCCGATCCTTACGCGCCGGTGCTGGACCCCGTCTGCCCGCGCGGCGAGATCGACCTCGAGCGGCGATGCCGGTCGTGAGCCGCTGGCTCGATCTGGCCCAGCGGGAACAGCTTCGATCAGCCGATTCGCAGAAGGATGACGCCCGCGAGAATAACGAGCACAGCGATTGCGCGTTGCGAGTGAAACGGCTCGCCGAGCGCCACGACGCCGATGATCGCCGCAAACACGACCGACGTCTCGCGTAAGGCGGCGACGGCGGCGATCGGGGCGCGGGTCATCGCCCAGATGACAATCGCATAGCCGAGAAAGGCGGCTACCCCCCCGACGAGGCCACTCCGCCAGCCCTGCACGAAAGAAACGCCCACGGCGCGCCCGCGAAGACAAAGGATGATCGGCAGATAGGCGAGTGCGGTCAGCGCGTCGGCCCATGAATTGTACGCAAAGGCGAAGGCGGCGCCTTGCCCCGAAAGCCTCGCGCCTTGCCCGTCGATCACCGAATAGACCGCGATGACGGCTGAATTGGCGAGCGCGACCATGACCGTCGGCTGGTCGATTCGTCCATGCGCAAGTCCGCTTATCCCCATCATCAGGACCCCGGCGACGAGCGCGGCGACCCCGAGGCACGCGATCGGCGCCGGCGCTTCGCCCAAGGTCACAAGCGCGATAACGCCGGCGATCAACGGGGCAAGTCCGCGCATGATCGGGTAAGCGACCGACAGGTCGGCGCTGCGATAGAGCTGCCCGACCAGCATGAAATAGACGATATGGACAATCGCCGAGGCGACAATGAACGGGAAGGCCGTCTCCGCTGGGCGCGGCAGGACGAGACCCGCCATGCCAGCGACCAGACCGCACCAGGTCGCGACGATCGCCGACGACAGGAACTTATCGTTCGCGCTCTTGACGAGCGAGTTCCACAGCGCATGAAGGGCCGCAGCGCCGAGTACGGCGGCCAGAACACCGGAACTGAGGTGAGCAGAATCGGTCATGAAAGAGTCACAGTGATGATGGATTCGCTTAGCCCCGTCGAGCGGCGCGGCGATCCGGCCAACCGGCAGCGGGCTCGTGCGGAGGCGCACGGATCCTTCGTGCGCGTGGGGTCGCGCACCGAGCCCGCGCGACTGTTCGAGACCGGCGGCTTGCGCTGGCGCTTTCCCCGTTCGTCGAACCCTTGCGAGGCGGCGATCGTCAACACCGGCGGCGGCGTCGCCGGAGGAGATTCCTATCGTGTGAGCCTGTCGCTTGGCGAAGGCGCCGAGGTCGAGGCGACCACGCCATCGGCGGAGAGGATCTATCGCAGCGACGGCCCGGCGGCCGCCATCGCGACCGTGCTGTCGCTCGCGCCGGGCGCTCGCCTTTTCTGGCTGCCCCAGGAGACGCTGCTGTTCGAGGGCGCCGGGCTTGAGCGGCGGCTGGAGGTCGAGATGTCGGCCAAGGCCAGTCTCGTCGTCGCCGAGACGCTGGTGTTCGGCCGTTTGGCGATGGGCGAGAGCCAGATCGACGCCAGCTTAAGGGACTCCTGGCGCGTGCGCCGCGACGGCCGGCTCACGTTCGCCGACGAGACGCGGCTCAAGCACGCTGGCGCGGCGCTCGAGCGCAGGGCGGTGGGAGCGGGGGCGCGCGCCCTGGCGACGGTCGTCGCCGCGGCGCCCAATATTGAGGCCCGCCTGCCCGATTTGCGTGCGGCGCTCGAGGCTGAGAGCAGCGCCGTCGAAGGCGGCGCGAGCGCCTTTGACGGCCTCATCGTCGCCCGCCTCCTCTCTCCGTCGCCTTCCCGATTGCGCGCTGCGCTGATCGCGGCCATTGTCGCGCTCGGCGGACGCAAGCCTCGGCTCTGGGCATGAGCAAAGGCCCGGAATTTGCTGGACGGATGAAGGATGCGAGGAGGGACGAGGGGTCATGAATCTGACGCCCCGCGAAAAAGACAAGCTCATGATCGCGATGGCGGCGATGGTGGCCAGGCGCCGGCTCGAGCGCGGCGTCAAGCTGAACCATCCGGAGGCGGTCGCGCTGATCACCGATTTCGTTGTCGAGGGCGCGCGCGACGGACGCTCGGTCGCGGAGCTCATGGAAGCAGGCGCGCACGTCGTCGGCCCGGATCAGGTGATGGATGGCGTCGCCTCGATGATCCATGACATCCAGGTCGAGGCGACTTTTCCCGACGGCACCAAGCTGGTCACTGTCCACAATCCGATCCGGGGCGCGGACGACAGGCAGATTCCGGGCGAGGTGATCGTCGAACCCGGCGACATCGCCATGAACGAGGGGCGGACGACGGTGACGATCGAGGTCGCCAATTCGGGCGACCGGCCGATTCAGGTCGGCTCGCACTATCATTTCTTCGAGACCAACCCGGCGCTCAAATTCGACCGCAAGGAGACGAAGGGCTTCCGGCTCGACATCCCGGCCGGAACCGCGGTTCGCTTCGAGCCCGGCCAGAGCCGCATCGTGCGCTTGGTCGCCATCGCCGGGAAACGCGAGGTCTATGGCTTCCGCCAGGAGGTGATGGGGAAAGTGTGATCCGAGAAGGCCGCTTGCCCGCCGCCTTACTAGATACTAAAGTAAGGAACTCCCTGCCTGTAAGGAGTATTTATGGCCGACAAGAATTCTCGCAACGCTGACTAGCAAGGGTCAGATCACCTTGCCGGCGCAACATCGCAAGGCATGGGGCCTCAAACCGGGCGACCAAATTGCCTTCGATCCGCCGGGAGGAAAATCGGTTCGTATCGAGCCGCGGCGGAAGCGAAGCATTTTCGAGCGGCTCGATGAACTGAAGCTTCCTTCGCTTGGCAGGCCGCTCACACAAGAGGACATCGAGACCGCGATTACGGAGGCGGTAATTGAAAAGGATCGGCGGTCCCGAGGGACATGATGATCGGGCTGGATACGAATGTCCTGCTGCGCCTGGGCGATGACGAGGAACCTATTCAGCGCGACCGTGCGAGAGCGCTGGTTCGTTCTCAAGGGGAAAACGGCTGTTTCGTGAACGAGATCGTTCTTGCAGAATTCGCTTGGACGCTCACCCGCACCTACAAACTGTCTCGCGCCGACGCAGCCGCACGCATCGCAGTCATTCTGGAATCGCCCGAATTCGTGGTCACGAACCTCGACGAGGCGTCTCGCGCGGTCGAGAGATTCCGCCAGGGTCCCGCCGACTTCGCCGACTATTTCCTGGCGGAGATCAACGCCTCTGCCGGCTGCGCGACGACTGCGACCCTCGATAGTGACGCGCTCAAATCCGGCGAGCCCTTTGCCGCCGTCTCAACTGATCGCCTGACCGCACCCGATTGAGGTTTTACAAAATGCCCCCTTCCCGCAATTCCCTCCCGCCGACCTCCCTGCCTCGCGCCCACTACGCCGAAATGTTCGGGCCGACCAAGGGCGACAGGTTGCGCCTCGCCGACACCGAGCTCGTGATCGAGGTCGAGAAGGATTTCACCACCTATGGCGAGGAGGTGAAGTTCGGCGGCGGCAAGGTCATCCGCGACGGCATGGGACAGGCACAAACGACCAACGCGCGCGGCGCGGTCGACACCGTCATCACCAACGCGGTGATCCTCGACCATTGGGGGATCGTCAAGGCCGACGTCGGCTTGAAGGACGGGCTCATCGCGGCAATCGGCAAGGCCGGCAATCCCGACATCCAGCCGGGCGTAACGATCATCGTCGGGCCGGGGACCGAAGTGATCGCGGGCGAGGGCAAGATCCTCACCGCCGGCGGGTTCGACACTCACATCCATTTCATCTGCCCGCAGCAGATCGAGGAGGCGCTGATGTCGGGCGTGACCTCGATGCTGGGCGGCGGCACCGGCCCCGCGACCGGCACCTTCGCCACCACCTGCACGCCCGGGCCCTGGCACATTCAGCGCATGATCGAGGCGGCCGACGCCTACCCGATGAACCTCGGCTTCGCCGGCAAGGGCAACGCGTCGAAGCCCGCAGCGCTCGTCGAGCAGGTCAAGGCCGGCGCCTGCGCGCTGAAATTGCACGAGGACTGGGGCACGACGCCCGCCGCAATCGACTGCTGCCTCTCGGTCGCCGACGACTACGACGTCCAGGTGATGATCCACACCGATACGCTGAACGAATCGGGCTTCGTCGAGGACACGATCAAGGCGTTCAAGGGCCGCACCATCCACGCTTTCCACACCGAGGGCGCCGGCGGTGGACACGCGCCCGACATCATGAAGGTCGCGGGCCTGCCCAATGTGCTGCCCTCGTCGACCAATCCGACCCGGCCCTACACCAAGAACACGCTCGACGAACATCTCGACATGCTGATGGTCTGCCATCACCTCGACCAGACCATCCCCGAGGACCTGGCCTTCGCCGAGAGCCGGATCCGCAAGGAGACGATCGCCGCCGAGGACATCCTGCACGACCTCGGCGCGCTTTCGATGATGTCGAGCGACAGCCAGGCGATGGGCCGGGTCGGCGAGGTCATCATCCGCACCTGGCAGACCGCCGACAAGATGAAGCGCCAGCGCGGGGCGCTTCGCGGCGACGGGCCGCGCAACGACAACGCGCGCGCCAAGCGCTATGTCGCGAAATACACCATCAATCCCGCGATCGCCCATGGCGTCTCGAAGCACATCGGCTCGGTCGAGAAGGGCAAGCTCGCCGACCTCGTCTTATGGACGCCGGCCTTCTTCGGGGTGAAGCCGGATTGCATCATCAAGGGCGGCGCGATCGCCGCGGCGCTGATGGGCGACCCCAATGCCTCGATCCCGACGCCCCAGCCCGTCCACTACCGGCCGATGTTCCGCTCGCACGGCCGGGCGTTGCATACGTCCTCGCTCACCTTCGTTTCCGACGCGGCGCTCGCCGGTGGCTTGGCGCGCAAGCTCAAGGTGCAAAGGCGCCTGGTCGCGGTCGAGAACACGCGCGGCAAGATCGGCAAGAAGAGCATGATCCACAACAGCGCGACGCCGAAGATCGAGATCGACCCCGAGACCTACGATGTCAGGGCCGACGGCGAGCTTCTGGTGTGCGAGCCGGCGGAGAAATTGCCGATGGCGCAGCGGTATTTTCTGTTCTGAGACGACCTTCTTCCTGATTGAGACGACCACAACGTGGTGAGCCGCGGTCCGACGCGCCGCGGCCCGCGCCCGCCAAAGCCCAAAATCGTCGAAAGCAAGCCAGCCTTGCGCGAAAACCCGCGAAAACGAAATCGCTTTCTTTTGCTTTCTATTATTTTTTGGAATCGGGCCTTTTCAAAGGGTTAGGCGCAATTCAAATAACATTTTTTTCTCCCCTGCTGCCCTCGCCCTGTGGAGGCTTGTCTCGACCCCTCGTCCTGAGGAGACCGCGAAGCGGTCGTCTCGAAGGACGCTCCCACATTCCGTTAAGTCAGCCGCACTTGGAACCATGCTTCGAGACGCGGGGCCGCGCCCCGCTCCTCAGCATGAGGGTGGGGGTCCGCAAGGCAGCCATCGAACGGCTTCCGGGCTCCAAATCTCTTTCCCTCTCCTCTCACAGACCGTCTTTGCTCGGGTACGGGCTAAATCCGGCGAATAAGAAATCTTATAACCCACAATTCTGATTGTCGCAAGAGATTGCACAATTCGTGAGTTTTGACATGCCGCCCTAGAGTGACGTTGCCTCGGCCCGGTCGAGACCGCGCGCCAAGTGGCGCGCAGACGAGCACGATCCACAATTACGCGACCCGAGAAGCCGCCAATGGTGCAGGGGTATTCTTGTTTGAGGTGATCCACTCTCTGGTTGAAACGTCGGTTGGCCCGGCGGCGCGCCCGTATCCAGCCCCGGGATCCCCTTTTGGCGAAAATTATGAGAAACCGATCTCTCTCCTGCTCTTTTCCCCTTCCTCGCCTGTTATCCGCCGACCCGGTCAACCCCGTCCGAGATTGTGTTTCACCTCCAAACGTCACAGCGCTCCAATTCGCTCAGTGGGGGGTACGACCACGTTGGTTAGAAGCGATACTTAAACAACTAAAATGGAGTGCCTTTATCGCCCGGTGAATCATCCTCATCGGGTTCCTCCATTTCGTCTTCGTCAAAGTGCTCAAATATGCCCTGTCTATCGAACATTCCATACACCTTATCTTTTCCCCATTTTTTTATGAGTAGCTCCGTTGATTTCTTGTCCGTGGCAGCCCAATCGACAGGCCTCGCAAAATATTTGTCAATATCTGTATACATCATTAGATCTCTTAGAAATCCAATTCCAGTTGTGACTAAATTTAACTTGCGATATTCAGATATAAAACTATCAGTAATGAGCTTTGACAGATCGCTTACTTTATGAATTCCAAATCTTTTCAATTCTTTTAAAATAGGCTCTTCAATGGTTTTGCTTTCAATTTTCAACTTATGTACAGTAGATATCTCGGTAAGAAATTTCTCTAGGGACAATCGATTAACATCCTCTCCTTCAATCTCCGAACTACTTAGATTGGACAGAGCGTGTGCATATTCTTCAATTTCCCTTGCAATACCATCAAACGCTGAATCAACAACTTCCAGCATCCCGGAGTATAAATTGAGCTTTCGCTGAATATTTTGCGGCAGGCCGGGACTGAATTTGAAAGATCGATCGTGAGCAAGCTCAGCCCAGGCGTGCTGCAGGACCGTTCTAATTTGTATCTAAAATTTAAGTAGGCTAAAATCTCTGTATTCGAGCAATGATGAGCGAATATCTCCCAACGTACAAACAAGGTGAGCGGAGCGATATCCTACCCTATCAAATCCAAGTATTTTTTTCTATCTAAGCTGTTACTTTCATCAATTTCAAATGCCGACCGTATTATGGATATAACTTGCTCGACCTGGCTTTCTAAAAACGTAATGATGCGAACGCCACTAACGTCTGTCATCTGCGTCTTGGGCGATTTGTAATTTTTACGTCTTAATTTTTCCTGATCAACTCAATACTCTTAGTCCTCCCATTTACACTTAGATATTCAACGCTATTGCTGTCCAGCAAACTGCGGACTAACTCAACCGTAACGTCGGTCAGACGGCTGTGAAGCGGAACAATTTTCTCAGACCACTCATCATCGATGCTTTGGTTGCTCTCGCCCACCTTAATCGCTCCCTAGTATCGACTAAAGCGTGGCCAAGTTTTTGGACGAGCGCGCGGAAATCTGCAAGACGTGCAATGACGGTGGTCCCCCATAATCGGACGGCCAGACAAACTGAACGAGCCGAACGCAAGTCTGCCTTCCGGCCGCCCCTGCGCGCTTATCCTCGGCCGAGGTCGCGCAGAGCCGTGTACACCCTCCCGTCGTAGCCGACGTAGATCGTCAGAGCGCCGATTGATATCTGACGGAACGGGTAATAGGGCGAGCGCAACTCCATGCAAGGACGCCAGACGAGATGTGGATGGATGACCCAGGAGCCTTCGCGGATCTTGAGCCGCCCGCGCCCGTCTGGAAGGTCGATGGGCGCGCGAAGCGCCGCCTCGATTGCCGCCTCGCTGGAAATGACCGTAGAGCGAGCCTCGCCCGTGAGCGATAGTGCGCCTTGAAACGTGCCGAACAGTCCGTCGCCGCGCAGCATCGCCGTTGGTCTTCCGTGCCGATGCAGGGTCACGAGGTAGTAGTACTCGTCGGGCCGATCGAGCCTTTGCACGAGGTCAGCCGCGGCGGGTCGTGCGCCCTGGACTGCCGGCGTCAGGGCGCATTTCTCCTCGCGGCGCAGGTGTATGTCCACGCCGCGCTCGGCGAGCTCCATCGCCTCGTGCGGCGAGATGAGGCGCGAGCCGTCCCTCAAGCGGGTTCTCCCCACGAGCCTGATTGGGCGCATCGGCGGCCGGCGAGGGTCGCATACGCTGATGAACTGCGGGTGTCCGACCCCATAGGCGTCGCAGCCGGTATGATAGGTGGACTGCCAATCCGCATAGTCGACATATTCATTGGCGACACCATGGTCGCCCCCAGTTCCGCAGGAGTCCGGATCGGCGTGCGGCGGTGGGGGCGCCGACATCGGATTGTAGAAGCTCGGCGTCGGCGGCCAGGGATTGTTGATGTAAAACCCCTCGATTGTATAGGGCCCTCCCGATCCGTCCGGGTCCACGTCGGTCTTGGCTCCGCGCACCGAGACCCAGTGGCCGCAGCCATAGACCAGCGTTCCCGTTGCGACCGAGAAGAACCTCAGCGTCCGAATGATGTTGGAAGACCCTTCCGGCTCGGTGTCGCCGCGCTCGACTATAAAGAAACTATTGAACGTCGGCGGCGGCGGCATGAATGCGTTGAGGGTAAAATTCAGCCCGTCGGGCGAGGTGTACCACCCCGAACTGGAATGCGCGTGGTTCGAGGCATAAAGCGTGTTCTGATCGATGATGCCCGATCCGATCGAATCGAGAATCATCTGCGCGACGGCCGCGCCGCAATAGTAGTCGGTGTCCTGCTGATGGTAGGGGGTGTTGAGATCGGTGAACCAAGTCATTTGACGCCTCCTGTCTCGGACGGCGCAACGATCAGAGTTGGGGGAAGCCTAAGACCTTCTTCGCGCCGGGGCAGAGCTTTGCAATGAAACGAAACTTAAAAACCGCGCTTGCAATGATCAGGCGACACCATTGCCAATACCCTATGACTCTAGCAAATGCGATACAGGTGTCAACGCATCTCACGCTTGGGGATTTCGAGCCGCTCCGCTGCGAGAAGGCTCAAGCCGCCCTCGGCGAACGGGCGTTTATTGGAGCCGGAACAATGCCTCAGCCCCCACGCCCCAAAGCCGACCCCCTCGTCCACATCTCCGAGCCGCATGTGCGTGTCACCGAGTGGCGGTTTGCACCCGGGGCCGAAACGGGGTGGCACCGGCATGAGGCCGATTATGTCGTCGTTCCGCTTCTCGACGGCGATCTTCTGCTCGAAGAGCCGGGTGGAGAATCACGCACAGCAACCCTCAAGCGGCATGTTCCCTACGCGCGGCGCGAGGGCGTCGAGCACAATGTCATCAACGCCAATCCGTTCGATTTCGCCTTCATCGAGATCGAGCACCTGAAGCCGTGAGCGGCCAGCGCTTCGAAGTCGCCGATCCCCGCGCCGCAAACCTCGGCGAACGGATGTCCAAGGCGCTCACTGGCGACGATCCAGGAGAACCCTCGACCCCGCCCCCGCTCGCGGAGCCGCTCGCCCGCCTCGTCAACATTCTCCGCGAACTCCTCAACACCGCCGGCGCGGAGGCCGAAGGTTTCATCCGCGATTGGCCGCGGGAGCTGATTGCGCGGCCGGTCGGCGCGCGCTCGCTTCCCGTCGTCGCCGCGCTCGATGGCCTGTCGCGCTTCGCCGGGCCGGGCACGCGGGCGCTTGTTGACGCGATCGCGGCGCTCGCCGGCGAGCTCGACTGGCGACAGACCTATACGAGCGCCGACTTCGGCCAGCGCTTCCTCGACAACTACGGCTTCAGCGAATGGATCGGCGAGCGCGGCGCCTTCGTCAGCGACGCGATCGCCGGCGGCGTCCTCATGCTCGGGCCGGACATCGAATATCCCACCCATTCGCATGAGGCGGAGGAGCTCTATCTGCCGCTGGCGGGGCGCGCCTGGTGGCGTTCCGGCAAGTCCGAGTGGCGGCTTCGCGCGCCGGGGGCATGGATCCATCATCCTTCCTGGACGATCCACGCGATGCGAACGGAGCGCGAGCCGCTGCTCGCGGCCTATGTCTGGCGCGCGGGCGATCTCAGCGCGAAGTCTCGCATCGAGAGCCGAAATCCCATCTCCGAAACGAACGGGAGAACCGACGCGTCCGCATCGCGCGGCTATTCGCAACCCTCGCGGAATGGGCTAAATAACCACGGTGATTGCCGGGATCGGAGGTTGTCGACGACCGAGGGGAGGAAACGAGCATGGCGAACGGGGACGCTCAAAAGACGCCGCAGGGCGCGACGGGGATGGGGCCGGCTTTGAATTCGACGAGCGTCCGTCTCTCGTCGGGCGACAGAAACCTGTTGGGGATTTATTTCGTCTGTCTCGCTGTCTTCACCTTCTACGTTCTCATCGCGACCTGGCCTGTGGTCGGCGACGACGGCGCGAATTTCGCTGACGCGCGGGTGTTCGGATACGATCTGAGAGCGACCCCCGACGCGCGGCTATTCATCACCGTTGTTGCGGCGGGCGCGCTCGGCAGCCTCGTCCATTGCCTGACCTCCTTCGCCGACTACGTCGGCAACCGCACCCTCAAGCGAAGTTGGGTCTGGTACCTCCTCCTGAGAACGCCGATCGGCGTTGCGCTCGCGCTGCTCTTCTATCTTGTGCTCCGCGGCGGGCTGATCGCTCCGACCCTCTCCTCGACGCCGACGGACAGCACCCCGAAATCTCATGCGTGGACGCTGTTGAACCCCTATGGCCTCGCCGCCATTGCGGCCATGGCCGGCATGTTTTCCAAGCAGGCGACCGACAAATTGAGCGAGCTGTTCGATACCCTGTTCAAGACCGATCATCCGGTCGACCGCCGCGATCCGCTCAATCAGCCGCCAGTCATTTCGAGCGTCGATCCCGCATCGCTTACGGTGGGCAGCGCGATCGAGCTCGCAATTCTGGGCCAGAATTTCAGCAAGGATTGCGGGGCGCTGATCGACGGCGAAACGCGCGACGTCAAATGGCAAAGCGACACCCGGTTGACGATAACCTTGCTGCCAAAGGATGTGGCGACCGCCGGCGACCTGGTTATCGTCGTGCGCAATCCGAGCTCCGCCGGCGGAGATTCAAAGCAGTTCACGGTTCCGGTGCGAGCCGTCTAGGCTGCGCCGAACCGTACGCAACTCTTCGCCTTGACCGGCGCGCGGATCGGGCTCGGCGGAGACTTGACGGCGGCGGCTCACGGCATCGGCTCTCCCCAGGCGCAGACGCCCGGAGCTTCTTTCAAGCCGCGCGGAAAGCAAAGGAGTCGATCGGTCGAATGGCCAATCCGTTCTTCACCATCGGACATTCGACCCGTCCGATTGAAGAGTTCGTGAGCCTGCTCGCGGAAGCGGAGGTGACGCTGGTCGTCGACGTCAGGACAGTTCCGCGCTCGCGCTTCAATCCGCAGTTCAACCGCGACGCTCTCTCCGCTTCGCTCGCCGCCCGCGGCGTCGCCTACGAGCATCTCGCCGCGCTTGGGGGCTTGCGCGGAATCCAGCGCGACGTGCCGCCCGAGACCAACGCCTTCTGGGAGAATGCGAGCTTTCACAATTACGCCGATCACGCCATGGGCGAAGAGTTCCGATCGGGTCTTCGGGCCTTGCGAGAATTGGGCAAAACCGCGCGCTCCTGCGTCATGTGCGCGGAAAGTCTCTGGTGGCGCTGCCATCGCCGCATCATCGCCGATTATCTCGTTGCCGCCGGCGAGGATGTCTTCCACATCCTTGGCGGGGGTCACATCGAGCGAGCGCTATTGGCGGCTGCGTCCCGGGTCGGGCCGAGGGAAACCTTGACCTATCCCAAGGAGTCCATCGACTTGTTCGGCGCCCAGCGATGAGCGGCCGCCGGCCGGGTTCGCCGCCGCCCGCGAGTTGACGATCAGGTCCGGCGGCCTCGGGCGCCGTCTGCATTCTCCATCACGGAATCGAGACTGTGACGCGGGTCACAGCGTCGCGTCGCGCGCAATGCTCCAGTCGCGCGGCATCCCGAAAGGGAGAAATTCGTAATCGAAACACAAGGCTCGCCGCAGGTTCGCGGCCGTTGAGGAGTATCCCGATGAGCATTGTTGAAAAGCGATCGCCTTCGGACGCCGTCGATCTGACCGCGACGGACAGCGAGATGCCTGCAACGACGAGCATTTGCGTCGCGCTGGTCGTCGCGTTGATCGCCTATGTGCTGGGGGCCGCGGTTTTCCAGCAGGACGTCGTCGCCCGTGCGCCGCAACGCGCAGTCGCAGCCGAAATGTCTTTCCGCGGCCCCTGAAATTTCGCTCGCTCGCGGCGCTACGTGGCGCCTGCCGCTCGAAGAGGAGGCATATCGTAACTCATTCCGAAAGACCGCTCAGCTTCCATGACTTTCTGTCGGCCCGGTCCGCTCCGCAGACGGCCCCGTCCGTCAAGACCATGGTCTTGGCGGGGGCCTTGGTGGTCTATGCGCTCGGGTTCGTCGCTCTTTATCCGCTCGCCCATGCGAGCGTGTCGAAGAGCGCGGCCGAGGGCAACGACCCGGCGCTGGTCGGGCTCGCCGGCCCTTGATCCGATGAGGCGGTCGCCGCGCCGAGACTAACTGTCCGCTTCCAGCCGATCGACATAAAGGTGGGTCGCTCCCCGCGGGTCGGTGACGACGTGCGTTCCGTCGCCATTGCTGTGGAGCCATTGCGGCCCGAGGGGGACCTTGCCCCGCCCGCCCGGAATGTCGAGCATGTAGGTCGGCGTCGCCACCCCCGAAAGCCGGCCGCGCAAGAGGCGCATCAGCTCCTGGCCTCTTGCGATCGGCACGCGCCATTGCGCCGCGCCAGGCGCGAGGTCGACGTGATGCAGGTAGTAAGGCTTCACCCGCGCTTCGACGAAAGCGCGCATCAAGTCGATGAGCGTCTCCGGATCGTCGTTGACGCCTTTCAAAAGAACGCTCTGGCTGACCAGCATCGCTCCGGCAGTCGTCAGACGGCGGCAGGCGGCGCGTGCGGCGTCGGTAAGCTCGCGCGGATGGTTGGCGTGCACGGCGACGACGGTCGTCTTGCCGTCGGCGACGAGCGCGCGGGCCATCGCCTTCGTCACCCGCTCCGGCGCCGCCACCGGCAGGCGGGTATGCCAGCGCAGCACTTTCACGTGCGGGATTGCCGCGAGCGCCTTGGTCGTCTCGGCGATCCGGCGCGGCGACAGGATCAGTGGATCGCCGCCGGTCAGGATGACCTCCCACAAGACAGGTCGCGCGCGGATGTAGTCGATCGCCGCGGCGAAGTCGGCCACGCTCAAGGCGCCCGCGCCGGGACCGACCCGTTCGCGGCGGAAGCAGAACCGGCAATAGACCGCGCAGGCCGCGACCAGCTTGATCAGCACTCGATCGGGATAGCGATGCACCAGTCCAGGAATCGGGCTCATCGCGTCGTCGCCGATCGGGTCGTCGCTCTCAGCGGGGTCGCGGATGAGCTCGCGGGCGTCGGGGATGAACTGGCGCGCGATCGGGTCGGAAGCATCGCCCGGCCTGACGAGCGCGGCGAGCGCCGGCGTCAGCGCGATCGCATAGCGCCCGGCGACGGCCTCGAGTTCCTTGAGCCGTTCCGGCGCGGCGAGCCCGGCCTCGATCAGGGACCGGGGGGTGCTCAGACGCGGAGACGTTGGCTGGATGGACATGCGTTCGTGAGCCTTATGCGTCCCTTACGCTCGGACGTCACTTTCCCTCTCGAATGCTTATTCGGGCGAGCGCACCTTTCTGCACGAGAGCGAGAGAAATGGAAGCGCGTCAATGTCAAATCCTTCCTGGGCTCTCATAAAATCGGACAATCCACGAACCTGCGGGCTCGACCGATGCGATGAGCGCGAGGCCGATCCCTCAGCGGCAACGAGATTCTTCAATCGGGTCAAATTCCTGCGCCTTGGCGGATACCCTCTCGGCGCCGCGATCATCGGCGCGTGGCGGATGGGAAAGGGCAAGCCGGTCTACGTGAACTATCCGCGAGAGCGCCCGGCCCTGCTGGACGAATTCGACCCGCCGACGCCATCGCAGATGTTCGCCCGTCTGGGGCTGCTGCTGGTGATTGGCCTCGGCTTCAACCTCGTGGCCGAGTTCCTGGTCTGACGCCCCTCCCAGCAGTCAACGAAGACTTTAGGCGACGGGCTCGCGGCAAGAAAAATCTCGGGTCCCTCGCGCGCAACCAAGGTGACGTCATGATTCAGCAAGAGATCAAGGCGCCTCCCGCCGCAAGCCTATCGTGCCTCTTCGTCGGGCGGGATCGAGCCGGTCACTGGGTGGTCAAGGACGCACGGAGCCTGTGCGGCGGCCTATTCGCAAACCGGACCGAGGCGATCAGATTTGCGATGTATGAATGCCAGCGCCGACCACAATCGGTCATCATGCTGCCAGAGGGCCTCGAGCTCGACGGGCCGCTCGACGAGCATGATGCTGGCGGTTCGGCGAAGCGGTCTGCATGAAAACCCCGTTTCTCGCCTTTGTCGCGGCGCTCGCGCTCTGCGGTCGCGCGGAGGCAGACGCGCCGCCGCCCAACTCGCTCCAAATGACGTGCGCCCAGGCTCGAAGCTTTATCGCCCAAAACGATGGCGCTGTTCTCGCGACCGGAGACGCCTACGCGAGCTTTCATTTCTCGTACTGCTCGGGGCAGCCCGCGTATGTCCGTACGAAGGACGAGCGATATTGCTTCGTCGGCCAGTATTGCGATTGTGAGACGACGTATTGCGTCCAGTCCTATTTCCAATAGGCGTAGCGCGGACGGCGGGGAGCTCGCTTTCATTGCCCAGAGCATGACAACGAACTGGCGACTTATCGCGGTTCTGAGGCTGGAAAGCAGCGCCGCATCAGCCGATCGAAGTGCGGACCGGACCAGCTCTCGATATCCACCGATTGAATTCCCCGCAACGACAGGAATTCCGACAGAAACGCGGTAGGGTCGTCTTTCGTGGGCCGAACCCACACGTGGCGGGCGAAGGCCTCTCCCATTGCCCGGAGTATCGTGCCTCTTGCGAAGCGATCGACTTCCTCCGCATCTCTCTCGAGCTCGAGTGTTCGAAGCGCCAGCCATCGGAGCAGGTTGATGTCGGTCATCGATAGGCCGACGAATAGGCAACGGCTCTCGCTCAACATCCAGCCCATCACGCGATTGGCGAACGTCAACGCCGCCGCAGTCGTGGACCAGTATTGAGCGTCAGTAAAAACCAAGTTGTGATCGAAGAACCTGGGAAATTTCTGCCGCCACTTTCCGTACACGCCGTCGACGTTGGCCGGCGCAAAACCGTGAATATGATAGATCGGGATAGGTCCCGGACCAGGCATCCCCAAGAAACGGCCGGTAGATCGGGCGTAGGTGCGCACGATATCGCCGACCCATCGCCTTGACCGCGAGGGCTGCGAAAAGAACACCGCCTGCTCGAGCAGATCGTCAGCATTGAGCGTCACGACGGCGTTGATCCGCCTCTGACCGCCCCGGCGGAACTCCTGAACGATCAGGCGGCCCAGAACTGCGAGCGATTCGTGTGACCGTTCGAATCCTGATTCATGCGCCGGGAACCGGGCGTCCGCATAGAGCTTCGTTCGCAGAACTTCCGAGAATTTCTCTTGTCCGAGTTTGTGATGTGCGAGCTCGAACACAATTGGCAGGAATTGAGGCACTTCCCTTGGCGACTTCGTATCGGGTCCTATCTCCCATGGCGACCGTCGCTTCCCGAATGCCGCGCGCCATAGATCCTGCGCCAGAGCCTCCCAGGTCGGCAGGCCGCGCGGCGCCGAGATCCCCGATCCCAGGACCAGAGTTATTCCGCCCTGCCGGCATTCGCTCACCCACTTGGCTTGCTCAGGATTCTTCAACATTCCTCCCGCTCAGTGACGCCGCGACACGACAGGTGGTCGACAGCAGTGTCATACCCGCTAAGAAGGATGAAACAACGGGTGGTGCGGACGGCGGGGGTCGAACCCGCACAGCCTTGCGGCCGAGGGATTTTAAGTCCCTTGCGTCTACCGGTTTCGCCACGTCCGCCCGAAGCGCGCTTGTTTCACATTTTGGCCCGAAAATGAACCTCGGCGGCAAGACGGCTCAGCCGGGGCCGGCGATCGGCGGCTGGAAGGCGAGGCCCATGTCCCAGGGGAAATAGATCCAGGTGTCCTGAGACACTTCGGTGATGAAGGTGTCGACCATCGGCCGCCCGAGCGGCTTGGCGTAGACGGTGGCGAAATGGGCTCTCGGCAGCATCTCGCGCACCACCTTCGCCGTTGCGCCGGTGTCGACGAGGTCGTCCACAATGAGGATCTTCGCCCCGTCGTTGAGCCTCGAAACTTCAGCAGCGATCGTTTTCAGGACCTTGAGGCCGCCCTGGTTCTTGTAGTCGTGATAGGAGGCGATGCAGACGGTCTCGATCACCCGGACCTCGAGCTCCCGCGCGACGATCGCCGCCGGAACGAGCCCGCCCCGGGTGATGGCGACGATGGCGTCGAACGGCCCCGCCGAGGCGAGGCGCCAAGCGAGCGCGCGCGCGTCGCGGTGGAACTGGTCCCATGAGACCGGAAAGGCCTTGTCGCGGGCAGCGGTCAAAGGTCAGCTCCGTGGCGTGAGGATCGCGCTCTCCATAGCAAGCGCGAGGGCGAGGGGCGAGCAGCCGCCGCGCCGGATCAACACCTTTCGCTTTGGCCGCAGCCGGATGCGCCTCAGCGCGCCGCGGCGTCGCCCAAAAATGTGGCGATCATCGCCTCGACCGCCGCCTTCGCCGCGGCCACGGCGCCCTCATCCTTGCCCCGCACCACGATCTGGTTGTTGAAGCGCCCGTCCTTGTACGACGGATAAGAGCCGATCGAGACGTCGGCGTGGGCGGCGGCGATCGCGGCGAGCGCGTCCCCATACCGGCCCTCCGGAACCCCGCCCGCCTCGATCGTCTCGACCTGCATCGCGGCGCCCGTCTTCATCGTCTTCACCGCGAAGTCGAGCATCGCCTGCATGACGGCGGGGACGCCGGCCATGACATACACGTTGCCGATGCGAAAACCCGGCGCGATCGAGATCGGGTTCTCGATGAGCTCGGCCGTGGCCGGGATGCGCGCCATGCGCCGTCGCGCGGGCGTCAGGTCGCCCGGCGCATACCGCTTGAGCATGGCGGCGATAACCCTCGGGTCCTCTTCGATCGGGACGCCGAACGCGCGCGCGACCGCGTCGGCGGTGATGTCGTCGTGAGTCGGCCCAATGCCCCCGGTCGTGAGCACATAGTCGTAACGCAGCCTCAGCGCGTTGAGGGCCCCGACGATCTCGTCCTCGACGTCGAGGACGACGCGCGCCTCCTTAACGTCGACGCCGATCTTCGCCAGATACTCGGCGATATAGCCGAGGTTGCGGTCCTTGGTGCGGCCTGAGAGGATTTCGTCGCCGATCACGAGCACGGCGGCGGTCACGGTCGTCGGATTGTCCATCGCCAGGCTCCTTCGGCGCGCCAGACGGCAAAGCGCGAGGCTATCACGAAGCCAAGGAAAGTCGCGCGGAGCAAAGGAATCCTCAAGAGCGCGCGCGGGCGCCTTGTGTTCGGCGCGGAGCGGGGCATATGTATGGTTTCTGAAAGACGGCACGGGAACGCTGCGGTGACGACTTCGACGACATTTGTGCAAGCGGGCGACAAGGTCGGGCGCCGCAGCGGGCAGATCCGGCTGTATCGGCCGGAAGATTTCGCCGGGATGCGCAAGGCAGGAGCGCTGACCGCGGAGGCGCTCGACCTCATTGGGCCGCTTGTCAGACCGGGGGTCACGACCGCGAGCCTCGACAAGTTCGTGTTCGAGTTCGCCCGCGACCACGACGCCTACCCGGCGCCGCTCAATTATCGCGGTTATCGCAAGTCGATCTGCACTTCGATCAATCACGTCGTCTGCCACGGCATTCCCGACGACAAGCCGCTGCGCGACGGCGATATCCTCAACATCGACGTGACCCTGATCGTCGACGGCTGGCATGGCGACGCGAGCCGGATGTTCGTGGCTGGCGAGGCGCCGCGGCGCGCGCAGCGCCTGATCGACGTCACTTACGAGGCGATGATGCGCGGCATCGAGGCGATCAAGCCGGGCGGGACGACGGGCGACATTGGTTACGCCATCCAGGCCTATGCCGAGAGTGAGCGGTGCGGAGTCGTGCGCGATTTTTGCGGTCATGGCCTCGGCCGATTGTTCCACGACGAGCCGAACATCCTCCATGTCGGCCGGAAGGGCGAAGGCGCCCCGCTGCGCCCCGGCATGTTCTTCACCGTCGAGCCGATGATCAATCTTGGGGGTTACGGGGTGAAGATTCTCTCCGACGGCTGGACGGCGGTGACGCGCGACCGGTCGCTGTCGGCGCAATTCGAGCATACGGTCGGGGTGACCGAGACCGGGTGCGAGATTTTCACCCTTTCGCCCACGGGGGCCGACCGCGCGCCGATCCGATGACCTCGGAAGGCGGCGGGGACGCGAAGACCTTTCGTCGGCGCCGCGAGCGGCCGCGCGTCCAGTTGCATGAGGCGGGCGCGCCGGCGTCGGCGGCAGGTCGATTGCAGTTGCCCGCGGATTCCGCGACCCCGGAAGGCGGCGAAGGCGGAACGCCGCACTATCATGGCCATCGCGAGCGGCTCAGGTCGCGTCTCATGGAGGCCGGCCCGGGCGCCCTCGCCGATTACGAACTCATCGAACTCATCCTCTTCCGCGCCATCCCTCGCCGCGACGTGAAGCCGCTGGCGAAGACCCTCGTCGCCCGCTTCGGCTCGTTCGCCGAGGCGATCGCGGCGGAGCCGGGACGATTGGCCGAGGTCGAGGGGATGAGCGCTGGCGCGGTCGCCGAGTTCAAGATCGTCGAGGCCGCCGCGCAACGGTTCGCCAAGGGCGCGGTCAAGAAGCGGCTGCCGATGGGCTCGTGGAGCGAGGTTATCGATTACTGCCGCACGTCGATGGCGTTCGAGGGCCGCGAGATCTTCCGGGTCCTGTTCCTCGACCGCAAGAACGGACTGATCGCCGACGAGATTCAAGGGTCAGGCACCGTCGATCACACCCCCGTATATCCGCGTGAAGTGATGCGCAGAGCGCTGGAACTGTCGGCGACGGCGGTCGTGCTGGTGCACAACCACCCCTCGGGAGATCCGACGCCTTCGACCCAGGACGTCAGGATGACCCTGGAGATCATCGCCGTCGCCAAGACATTGGGCCTCGCCGTCCACGATCACATCATCGTCGGCCGCGACGGCCATGCGTCCCTGCGCGGCATGAAGTTGATCTGATCGGCGGCCGTCGGCGTTCGAACCTGTTCGCAGTTGCTAAAGGTCGCCGGTTCGCGACCGTCGAGCGGCGGCCAATTCGCTTGGAGTGTCGATATCGACGATCACGCCGGCGTCGGGCGCTTCGACTTCGACGAGCTCGTCGGCGCTGAGCGAGCCGATAAGCCGCCGCGCGCCCTCGTCGCCCGTGAGCCGCATCGCCGCCTCGAACAGGCCGCGCCCGAGCAGCATGGGGTTGCCGCGCCGGCCCCCGCGAGTGGGCGCGGCCGCAAGCGCTCGCTCTTTCGCCAGAAAGGCGTCGATCATGGCGTCGATGAGCCGTGGCTCGATCCACGGCATGTCGCCGAGGAGGAAAAGCGCGCCCGCGACATCGCCCGGCATCGCGGAAATTCCGACCCTCAGCGACGAGGCAAGGCCGCTCGAAAATTCCGGATTGTGGGCGGCTTCGACGTCAAGGCCGGCGAGCGCCGCCTCGACTGACGCACGAGCGTGGCCGGTCACGACGACCACCGGACGCGCCTTTGACGCGAGCGCCGCTTCCGCCGCCATCCGCACGATGGGCTTATCGCCGAGCTTCGCAACAAGCTTCGTCGCG
Source organism: uncultured Alphaproteobacteria bacterium (assembly GCA_963765375.1). GTDB lineage: Bacteria > Pseudomonadota > Alphaproteobacteria > Rhizobiales > Beijerinckiaceae > Roseiarcus. The sequence goes on from CAVXVZ010000005.1 coordinate 706,320, forward strand.
CCTGGGCCGCCGGCGGCGCGAAAGCGCGCCGACTGGCCCGCCGCAAGCACGACGGCGCCGACCCTAGTCACCGGGGGCGCGAGGTTGCGGGCGCGTGCCGATCTCCATGAGCAGGCCGCCGACGCCCATCGCGCGGATGTCCACGTCGCGGATCGGCGTCCCGGCCAGCACCCGCTGCAGGACCCAGTCGAAGCCGTTCTCTTTCGGCGACCGGGCGCACCCCGGCGCGCCGATGATCGGGACGCCGCGGCGTTCGGCGAGGAGCAGCAGATTGCCGGGATCGACCGGCATGCCGAACCGCTCGATCCGTCCTCCGATCGCCTCGATTGCGGCCGGAATGACATCGCGGCGGTCGGTGATGGCGGAGGCGCCGAAAGCGACCACCGCGTCGCTGCCGTCGATGAGCCGCCCCAGCGCTTTCGCCAGGGGCCCGACCTCGTGCGGGACGGCCTCCTGCGCCGCGATCCGCGCCCCGGTCGTCGCGAGGCGCGCTTCGAGCACCCGTATCGTCTTCGCAACGACGCTGAGCTTCAGCCCAGGAAGGATCGTCGAGACCACGCCGATGCGCATCGGCCTGAACGCCTGAACCGCGATCGCGGCCGAGCGACCCGCCGCCCCGAGCGCAGCCTCGAGCGTTCGGGCGGGAGTTGCAAACGGAATGATCTTGACGGTCGCGACCATGTCGCCATCGGCGACGGCCCGATATGGCGGCAAGGTCGCGACAGTGATCGCCTCGTCGATTGCATTGACCCGATCGATCGCCTCGGCGCCAATGATCGCCAGCCCCGCCGCCCGCGCGAACAGGTTGACCCGCCCAGTGAACGGCGCCGAGCAACGCAGATTCGCGCCCGCCAGGCGCTTGGCGAGCGCAAGCGCCGCTTCGTTTTCGCCGATGTCTCCGTCCTCCAGGCGCGCGGCAACGACGCTCGCCACGCCCTCCGCCGCCAACGCCAGGCGGCGCTCGCGGGTCAGAGTATCGCCCTTCTTGAGCGAAGCGCCGCCAATCCGCACCCCGTGCGCGAGAACGGCGCCCTCGGCTTCCTCGATCGGGGTCAAGCCGAATTTCATGCCACCGCGCTTTCGGCGCGCAGCGGCTTTTTGCGCAGCGCGGCGACGATCTCGCCGATGATTGAGACCGCGATTTCAGCCGGGCTCACGGCGCCGATGTCGAGCCCGATCGGCGCATGAATCCGCGCCAGCGCAGCCTCATCGAAGCCTTGGGCGCGCATGCGTTCGAGCCTCTTGGCGTGCGTCTTCCGCGAGCCGAGCGCGCCGATGTAGAAGCAGTCGGCATGAAGCGCGATCGCGAGGGCCGGGTCGTCGATCTTGGGATCGTGGGTCAAAAGGCAGATTGCGGTATAGCGGTCGAGCGGTGCCTCGGCGAGCGCCTCGTCCGGCCATTTGGCGGCGATCGGCGTATCCGGAAAGCGATCCGGCGTCGCGAAGGCGGTGCGCGGATCGATGATCGTGACGTCGAGGTCCGCAATCCGCGCGATCGGCGCCAGCGCCTGCGAGATATGCACGGCCCCGATCAGGGTCAGCCGCGTCGCCGGCGCCTGCACGGTGAGAAAATAGTCCTCGCCCCGGACCGACACCAGGCAGCTCTTGCTCATGCGCAGGGCGGCCTCCAATTGGAGGCCAAGCGGATCCGCGTCGATCCGTTCGGCCGGGACAAAGCGCTGCTCGCCGTCAGCGAGACGGGTGACGATCGCGCCGGCGCGCCGCTCGGCCCGCGCCGAATTCATCGCTTTGAGGACGTCAAGACGCATCAGGCGAGCTTCTCGACATAGACCTTGATCCGGCCGCCGCAGGAGAGGCCGACGCGCCAGGCAGTCTCATCGGCGACGCCAAATTCGAGCATCCGCGGCGCGCCCCTGGCGATCACCTCCGCGGCCTCCTCGACGACCGCGCCTTCGACGCAGCCGCCGGAAACGGAGCCGAGAAAATTCCCCTCGCCGTCGATGACGAGATGCGAGCCGACCGGCCTCGGCGCCGAGCCCCAGGTCTCGACCACGGTCGCGATCGCGACATCGCGCCCTGCCTCGCGCCACAACTCGGCGGCGGTGAGGACATCTTCGTCTCTGGTCAGCATCGCATCGACCTCCTTACCGTTCCGCCTAAGGGGCAGTGAATCCGACCCTGGCGTGGGTACCGTCGCAAAATGGCTTGCGGGCGGAATGTCCGCAGCGGCAGAGCGCAGTCATTTCGACGCGATCAATCGTGCGCCCGGTTCCGGAAATAATCTCGACCGCGCCGGCGACGCCTAGCGGCCCGTTCGCATAGGGCGTGATGGTGAGCGCGCCATCGCGTTTGGCGAGCGCGGCGCTCGCAGCCGTCGGCGGCTCGCCGGTGGCGGTGAACTGAGCCGCGACGTGGGAACCGTCGCAATAGGGCTTGTTCTTGGATTCGCCGCAGCGGCAGAGCGTCGCGCGCGTTCCTATCGGGCGCCGGCCAGCACGATCTCGGCGTTGATCGCCAGCGGCCCATTTTCGCGCACCGTGATTGTGTTGACTCGCGGGTCGGCTTCATCGGCGCCGCCGTCGTGGCGGGAAATATGGATCGCCCCCGACGGGCAATTCAACGCAACCTGCAGAAGCGCCTCGCCGCTCGCAGCGTCGGGATCGATCCACGATCCTTCGACATTGGCCTTGAAGACGCCCGGCTGGGAGAGCACGCATCGCCGCGCGTGGATGCAAAGGCGACCGTCGAACTCGATCGTCGCGGAGTTGCCGGTCACGGTTTCCATCGCTTGCTCGCTCACTTTTTGCGTCCTCTCAGCCCCGCGCTCCTCGGTTCACCCGAAAATGGCCCCGTCCGGGCCTCTCCGCAAGGCTGCCGCCCTCGGTCAATCGACCGCCAGGAGGCGGTCTTTCCGCTCATCCGCTGAATCCTGGGGGTGAGAGAGCGCGCGGCACAGGTCGGCCATGCTGGCCAGATTGTGGATCGGCCGGAACGAGTCGACATAGGGCAGCATCGCGCGAATCCCTCCCGCCTTGGCGGAGAAGTCGGCGAATCGGAGCAGCGGATTGACCCAGATGATGCGCCGGCTCGATTTGGCGAGCCGCTCCATCTCGGCCTCGAGTTTGCCAGGGCTCTCCCGCTCCAGCCCGTCGGTGAACAAAAGTGTGATCGCCCCCTGCCCGAGCACGCGCCGCGACCAGTCCCGGTTGAACCGTGCGAGGCCCTCGCCAATCCGGGTGCCCCCGGACCAATCGACGGCCATGGCCGAACATCGCGCCAGCGCATCGTCGGGATCGCGGGCGCGCATCGCCCGGGTCACGTTGGTCAGACGGGTGCCGAACAGGAACGTCGACACCCGCCGCGTTTCCCCTAAGGCATGCAGGAAATGCAGGAACAGGCGGGTGTATTCGTTCATCGATCCGGAAATGTCGCACAGAGCGACGACCGGAGAGGCGCGCTCGATTGGCGAGCGAAACTCGAGGTCGATGACGCCGCCGGGCTGCAGCGAGCGGCGGAAGCTGCGGCGCGCATCGATCCGAATGCGCCGGCCGCCGGGGGCGAACCGGCGGGTTCGGCGCTTGTCTTCGGGCATCATGAGCCGCTTGATCGCCTTGCGAGCCTCCTCGATCTCCGCGGCGCTCATCTGGGCGAAATCCTTCGATCGCAGAATCTCGGCCGCGGACATCGTCAGCCGGGCGTCGAGTTCGATCGACGGAACCGGCTTGCCAGCGTCTTGCGCCGACTTGAATAGGGCGTCGGCGACGCGGCTCGCTCCAGCTTCCGCGGGCTTAAGATCAGGCCGGCTCGGCGCCCGCGGCGACAGCATCGCAATGAGCTTTTCGATCAGCCCCTTTCGCTTCCAGAAGATGCGGAACGCCTGGTCAAACAGCAGGCTCTCTTCATGCTTCTTGACGAAGACCGCATGCAGCGTCGTGTAGAAGTCGTCTCGATCGCCGATGCCCGCGGCCTCGACCGCCGCGAGCGCGTCGAGCACCGCGCCCGGTCCGAGCGGCAGGCCGGCTTCGCGCAGGGCGCGGGCGAAGTGGACGATGTTTTGCGCCAGCAGGCCTCCACGCTGAGGCTCGGCTTCGGAAAGCGACGCCGTCAAGCCGTCGCGGGCGGCTTCCCGCCCGGCCTCCGCTTGGTCTTCGCGAGGGCGAAATAAGCCTTCATCGGCGCAAAATAGTTGTCCTGCCAGCCGCCTTTTTCGTAGCTCGTCTGGCCGTCGGGAACGCCGCTATGGGTCAGCATCAGCCGCGCGCCGGTCTTGGTCGGCGCGAGTTCGACGGTGATCGTCGAATTGGGGTCATCGCCGGCGAATTGGGTCGTCCGCCAAGTCTGCACGATCCGCTTGGCCGGAATGAGCTCGACCGTTTTGCCGGCGATGTAGCCATCCCAGGCGCTGTAGGCGCCGCCGACGCGTTTGGTGATCTTGGCCCCCGCGCCGGTCATGGCGCTATGCTTGGCGCTGTCGAGCCAGGCGTCATAGACGGCCTCGGGACTGGCGGGGAGCGTGCAGGAAAGCTTGAAATCGTAGGTCATGAATCTGGCCTGTTTCGCGCAACGCGCCCTCTACCCGATCTCCAGCCGACGAAGCTCGGCGCGGGTCTCCTCGATCAGCATCTGCGCTTTTGCGCCGTCGATCTTGGCGATGTCGTCCTGATATTTGAGCAGCACGCCGAGTGTGTCGGAGACTTGGGCCGGATCGAGCGCGACCGCGTCGAGCTCGGCTAGCGCCGCCGCCCAGTCCAGGGTTTCGGCGACGCCCGGCGACTTGAACAGGTCCTGCTTGCGCAGGCGCTGGACGAAGGCCACGAGCTCGGCGGTCAGGCGTTGCGGCGCCCGCGGCGCCTTGGCGCGCACGATCGCCATCTCGCGGGCCAGGTCGGGGTAGCCGAGCCAATGGTAGATACAGCGGCGCTTGAGCGCGTCGTGGATCTCGCGCGTGCGGTTGGAGGTGATGACGACGATCGGCGGCTCGGGCGCTTTGAGGACGCCAATTTCCGGGATCGTCGCCTGAAAATCGGACAGGATCTCCAAGAGATAGGCTTCGAACGCCTCGTCGGCGCGGTCGATCTCGTCGATCAAGAGCACCGGCGCGCCGTTGGTCCCGGGCTCCAGCGCCTGCAACAGCGGCCGCTTGATCAGGTAGCGCTCGGAGAAGATGTCGTGCTCGATGCGATCCTTGTCATGCTCGCCGGCGGCCTCGGCGAGCCGGATCGCCATCATCTGCGCCGGATAGTTCCACTCGTAGACCGCGCTTGCGACATCGAGGCCTTCGTAGCATTGGAGCCGGATCAGCTTGCGGTCGAGCGATGCGGCGAGAACCTTGGCGACCTCCGTCTTGCCGACGCCCGCCTCGCCTTCGAGAAACAGCGGCCGCGCCAGCCTGAGGCTGAGGAAAATGACCGTCGCGAGCGCGCGATCGCCGACATAAGAAGCCCTGGCGAGCAGCGCCAACGTGTCGTCGATCGAGGCCGGAAGGGCCTGCATTTGCGGGGACAAGACCAACTCCGCGTCGAAAATCCGCCGCCGCACCCTGCAAAAAGGCTCGCGGCCGGGTCAAGCCCAGCCGCGACCGGAACAGCCCGGCATGCGCTCGTTCCGCGCCGTCAGCCCGCCGCCGCCACCGCCCGCTTCGCCATCACCCCGATGAGGTGGGCGCGATAGTCGGCGTCGGCGTGGAGGTCCGAATTGAGGCCGCTCGCGGGCACGGAGAGGCTATTGAGCGCGGCCGGCGAGAAATCGGCGCTCAGCGCCGCTTCGAGGGCGTTGGCGCGAAAGACGCCGTTTGCGCCGGCGCCGGTCACGGCAACGCGGACGCCGCCGGCGGTCTTGGCGACGAACACGCCGACCAGCGCGTAGCGCGAAGCCGGGTTGGCGAATTTCATGTAGGCCGCCTTTTGCGGGACCGGGAAACTTACTTGGGTGATGAGTTCGCCGGCCTCGAGCGCGGTTTCGAACAGGCCGGTGAAGAAGTCCTGGGCGGCGATGCGGCGCTTGTTGGTGACGATCGTCGCTCCGAGGGCGAGCGCCGCCGCCGGATAGTCGGCGGATGGATCATTGTTGGCGAGCGAGCCGCCGATCGTGCCCATGTTGCGCACGTGCGGATCGCCGATGCCGCCGGCGAGTTTGGCGAGCGCCGGGATCGCCGCCTTCACGATCGTGTTGCGGGCGACATCGGCGTGGCGGCTCATCGACCCGATCACGAGATGGTCGCCCTCCCGGGCGATGCCTTCGAGCTCGGGCACGTTCTTGAGATCGATGAGCGCGGCCGGAGAGGCCAGCCGCTGCTTCATTGTCGGCAACAGCGTCATGCCGCCGGCGAGCGCCTTGGCGTCAGGCTTCGCAAGATCTGCGATGGCGGCGGAGAGCGACCGCGGGCGGTGGTATTCAAAGGCGTACATGTCTCAATTCTCCCGATGTGGGCGTGAGGAGAGGCGGCTCGGCGCCGCCTCGAGCCTGGTTCATTCCGCAGCGTGCTTCGTCACCGCTTTCTGCGCCGCACGCCAGACGACCTGCGGGGTCGCGGGCATAGTCACGTCTTCGTGGCCCAGCGCGTCGGTGATCGCGTTGATGACCGCCGGCGGAGAGGCGATGGCGCCGGCTTCCCCGCAGCCCTTGATGCCGAGCGGGTTGGATGGGCAAAGCGTCTCGATCGTGTCGACCTGGAATGACGGCAGATCATCGGCGCGAGGCATGCAGTAGTCCATGTAGCTCGCAGTCAACAATTGCCCGTCGGCGTCGTAATGCGCGCCCTCCATCAGCGCCTGGCCGATGCCGTGCGCAACGCCGCCATGAATTTGGCCCTCGACGATCATCGGATTGATGAGCTTGCCGAAGTCGTCGACGGCGGTCCACCGGTCGATCGTGACGACGCCGGTCTGCGGATCGACCTCGAGTTCGCAGATATGGACGCCGGCCGGGAAGGTGAAGTTCGGCGGGTCCCAGAACGCAGTCTCCTTCAGACCCGGCTCCAGTTCCTGGCCGTTGAACTTATGCGCGGTATAGGCGTTCAGCGCGACAGAGACGAAGTCGAGCGACTTGTCCGTGCCCTTGACCGTGAACTTGCCGTCCTTGAACTCGATGTCCTGCTCGGAGGCTTCGAGCACGTGGCCGGCGACCTTCTTCGCCTTCGCCTCAATCTTGTCGAGCGCCTTGAAGATCGCCGCCATACCAACCGCGCCGGAGCGCGAGCCATAGGTGCCCATGCCCATCTGCACCTTGTCGGTGTCGCCGTGGACGATAGAGACATTTTCGATCGGAATGCCGAGGCGGTCGGAGACGAGCTGAGCGTATGTCGTCTCGTGCCCCTGGCCGTGGCTGTGGCAGCCGGTCAGGACCTCGACCGTGCCGACCATGTTGACCCGCACTTCGGCTGATTCCCATAGGCCGACGCCGCCTCCGAGAGCGCCGACCGCTTGCGACGGCGCCAGGCCGCACGCCTCGATATAGGCCGAGAAGCCGACGCCGCGCAGCTTGCCCTTGGCCGCCGACGCCGCCTTGCGGGCGCCGACGCCCTTGTAGTCGGCGAGCTCAAGCGCCTTGTCGAGCGCTTTGGAATAGTCGCCGACGTCATAGGCGAGGATGACCGGCGTCTGATGTGGGAATGACTTGACGAAGTTTTGGCGGCGGAAATCAGCCGGATCGCGTCCCGTCTCACGCGCGGCCTTCTCCACGATGCGCTCAACCAGATAGGTCGCCTCAGGCCGGCCGGCTCCGCGGACGGCGTCGACGGAAACCGTATTGGTGTAGACTCCATCGACCTCACAGTAGATCGCGGCGATGTCGTACTGTCCCGACAGCAAAATCCCATAGAGATAGGTCGGAACCGAGGCCCAGAAGGTCGAAGGATAGGCGCCGAGATTGGCGACAGTATGGACCCGCATCGCAAGGATCTTTCCATTCGAGTCCAGCGCGAGTTCGGCGTGCGAAACGTGGTCGCGGCCGTGCGCGTCGGCAAGGAAGGACTCCGTCCTCTCCGCCGTCCACTTGACCGGACGGTCGATTTTCTTGGCCGCCCAGATACAGACCGTCTCTTCATTGTAGATGAAGATTTTGGACCCGAACCCGCCGCCGACGTCGGGCGCTATGACGCGGAGCTTGTTTTCCGGAGCGACGCCCTGAAACGCGGACAGGACGACGCGCGCGACGTGCGGGTTCTGGCTCGTCGTGTAGAGCGTCTGCACGTCGGTTCCCGAATCGTACTCGCCGAGCGCCGCGCGCGGCTCCATCGCATTCGGGATCGTGCGGTTGTTGATGAGATCGAGCGTCGTCACATGCGCCGCTTTGGCGAAGGCCGCGTCCGTCGCAGCCTTGTCGCCTACGTGCCAGTTGAAGACGGTGTTGCTTGGCGCATACTCGTGAATTTGCGGCTGACCGGGCCTGGCTGCGCTCGCCGTGTCGATGACCGCGGGCAGCACGCCATAGTCGATGACCATCTTCTCCGCCGCGTCCTTCGATTGAGCGGAGGAGTCCGCGATGACGACAGCGACGGGATCGCCAACGTAGAGGGCTTTCCCATGCGCCAGAGCGGGGAACGATCCGACCTTCATCGGCGATCCATCCTTGGAGTGGACGGTCCAGCCGGGGATATGAGCGCCAATCTTGTCGGCGACCGTGTCGGCGCCGGTGAATACTGCGACGACCCCCGGGGATTTCAGCGCCGCTGACGCGTCGATCTTGTCGATCGTCGCATGCGCATGGGGGGAACGAACGAAAAATGCGTAGGCCTGGCCCGGACGATTGATGTCGTCGACGTAGTGCCCCTTGCCGGTGATGAAACGGAAGTCTTCCTTGCGTTTGACGGAGGCGCCAATGCCAGTCGCGCTCATGATGTTTCTCTCCCTTGGAACGGCTTGAAGCGAGCGGTCACTCGGCGGCTTTGGGTGTTGCTGCGGCGCTCATCTCGCGTGCGCCCTGGGCGACGGCCTTGACGATGTTGTGATAGCCGGTGCAGCGGCAGATGTTGCCTTCGAGGCCGTGGCGGATTGCGGCTTCGTCGAGATGCGAGCCCTCCCGATTGACGAGGTCGACCGCGGCCATGATCATGCCCGGCGTGCAAAATCCGCATTGCAGGCCGTGATTGTCCTGGAAGGCTTGCTGCATCGGGTGCAGCTTGCCGCCGCCGGCGAGGCCCTCGATCGTCGTCACCTCGGCGCCCTCGCAGCTCGCGGCCAGAATGGTGCAGGATTTGATGGCCTGCCCGTCGACATGGACGACGCAGGCGCCGCATTGCGAGGTGTCGCAGCCGACATGGGTCCCGGTCAGGCGCAGGTTCTCGCGCAGGAACTGAACCAATAGCGTTCTCGGATCGAGGTCGGCCGATGCGGGCCGGCCGTTCACCGCCATAGAGACATGAACCATTCCCATATCCTCCTGAACCAAGACGTTTCTGCCGGGATTGCTTGCGGCGCCGGTTTCGCGCGTGCGGTCGCGGACGGCGCGGCGGCGGCCGGCGATTCAGCCGCCGGGACGGCTGCGGCGATGGATGGGGCGGCCGGCTCGGCAGCCGGCGCCGCGCGTGCGGCCGCGATGGCGGCGAAACTGGCGAAAAACTTGTCGGCCATGTTCTTGGCGACGCCGTCGATGAGCCGCGCGCCGAGCTGGGCGATCTTGCCGCCGACATGCGCCTCGACCTCGTAATGAAGCAGCGTGCCGCCGGCCGCGTCGGCGAGGGACAGTTTCGCGCCGCCCTTGGCGAAGCCGGCGATGCCGCCCTCGCCTTCCCCCTTGATGGTGTAGCCGACGAGCGGCGCGAGGTCGGAGAGCTCGACCTTGCCCTTGAAGGTCGCCGACACCGGGCCGATCTTGGTCTTGACCACAGCCGCGAAGCCATTATCGCCGGTTTTCTCCAGCGACTCGCACCCCGGGATGCAGGCCTTTAGCACCTCCGGGTCATTGAGGAGCTCCCAAACCTTCGGCCTGTCGGCGGGCAAGGTCACATCGCCCGTCATCGTCATGGCCATCGACGTTTCCTTCCTCCGCGGCCTTGATTCGTCCGCCGTTACGCCGCCCGCCTCGCCCCGAGAGCGGCGCGAGTATTCTACGCGCAGCTTTTCGCATCGCGAGAAAAAGATCAAGACGTCGTGGCTTTCTGGTCGGACTTGCGACGAGGCTCCACTTGGAAGAGCATTGCGATTTCAAAGTGCACCTTGCCGAACAGCCTTGCGCGCGAGGCGACATATTTGACGAGATATTACGCGTCTGGCGCAATACTCGCTTGGATCGGCGCCTCGCAACCGGGCCCGCAGCGCGTTGTCACGCCCCAACGTTGAGTTGCCGTGCGCGCGCATGGCGGCTAGGCTATGGCTAACAGGGCGCGATCGAGAACCATCGGCGGATCGAAATCGGGTCAAGGACAGGGCGGCCGGACGTTAATGGCACGTTTCCTGCGAAGCGGGGTGAAACAAAAGGGGCAGGTCAGGGCATGGACAATTTCCTGCAGCAGTTGATTAACGGACTCACGCTGGGGTCGATCTACGGATTAATCGCCATCGGCTACACGATGGTTTTCGGCATCATCGGCATGGTCAATTTCGCCCACGGCGACGTGTTCATGCTGTCAGCCTTCATCGCCCTGATCATATTCATGATTTTGACCCAGATTCTCGGCTTGGGGTCGTTGCCGCTGGTGTTCGTCGTGGTCCTGGTCGCGGCGATGGCGCTGACCGCATTGTGGAACTGGGCGATCGAACGGCTCGCTTACCGGCCGCTGCGCGGATCGTTTCGACTGGCGCCGCTCATTTCGGCAATTGGAATGTCGATCTTCCTGTCAAATTTTGTCCAGGTTGTTCAAGGGCCGCGCAACAAGCCGGCGCCTCAATTGCCCAACCACGTCTTCAATCTTACGGGCGGAGCCTACGACGTCACGCTGTCGGTGCGCCAGATCCTGATTGTGGTGGTGACGGCCATTCTGCTCGCCGCCTTCTGGTATCTCGTTCAGTACACCTCGCTTGGGCGGGCGCAGCGCGCCTGTGAGCAGGATCGCAAGATGGCGGCGCTGCTCGGGATCGATGTCGATGCGACGATCTCGATCACCTTCGTCATCGGCGCCGCCCTGGCCGCGGTCGCAGGCGTCATGTTCGTCATTTACTACGGCGTCGTGAATTTCGCCGACGGCTTCGTGCCCGGGGTGAAGGCCTTCACCGCCGCGGTGCTGGGCGGAATCGGCTCCCTGCCGGGCGCGGTGCTCGGCGGCCTCCTCATCGGCCTCATCGAGGTGTTCTGGTCGTCCTATTTCACCACCGACTACAAGGACGTAGCGGCGTTCATGATTCTCGCCATCACCTTGATCTTCATGCCGTCCGGAATTCTTGGGCGGCCTGAAGTGGAGAAGGTTTGACCATGAGCGCGCCCTCGCAGACCTCCGAGCTAGCCGAAAGCTCAGCCAGCGCCGGTCAGCTCGTTCCAGCCCTTCGAACTGCGGCCGTAGCGGCGCTGGTCGCCTTCGGCCTCTGCTTCCCAATCATCAGTTACCATGCCGAATCGAATATCGAGAACGAGCTCGTTTTGATCGGCCGCTGGCCGCTTTCATTTGGAATCTCGGCCATTGTCTTCCTGTTCGTCTTCCTGCGCCAGATGGCCCGCGCGGATTGGCGGATCTGGTTCGACCGCGTCGGCTCGATCGCCGCCGGCGGCATGGGCGGCGCGCTCGCACAAGCGGCGCGGGAGGGCGAGGGCACCGCGCCGCCGTCGGCCGCCCGCGTGGCGTTCGGACGTTATTTCGGCCCCTTCGCGCTCGGCCTCGTCATCGCCTTTCCGATCCTGGCGCTTGGCCTCCTCGGTCCGGCCGCCTCGCTAAAGTGGATCAACAACTACGGCGTCCAGATCTTGATCTACGTCATGCTGGGCTGGGAACTCAACATCGTGGTCGGCCTCGCCGGCCTGCTCGATCTCGGGTACGTCGCTTTCTACGCGGTCGGCGCCTATTCCTACGCGCTGCTCTCGACCACTTTCGGCCTGTCGTTCTGGATCTGCCTGCCGCTGGCCGGGATCCTGGCCGCGATGTGGGGAGTCATTCTCGGGTTTCCGGTCCTCAGGCTCAGGGGCGACTATCTCGCCATTGTAACGCTGGCGTTCGGCGAAATCATCCGTATGGTCCTCATCAACTGGGTCGATTTGACCAACGGCTACGCCGGCATCAGCGGCATTCCTCATGTCTCTTTCTTCGGCATTCCCTTCAACGATGAGGACAACGGTTTCGCTGCGATCTTCCATCTGCCCTTCACGCCGATCTACCGCACGATCTTCCTCTTCTATCTGATCCTCGCGCTCGCGCTCCTCACCAATTTCGTCACCGTTCGGCTTCGCCGGCTGCCGATCGGGCGGGCCTGGGAAGCATTGCGGGAGGACGAGATCGCCTGCCGGTCGCTAGGCATCAATACCACCAACACCAAGCTCACGGCGTTCGCGCTGGGGGCGATGTTTGGCGGCTTCGCCGGTTCGTTCTTCTCCGTGCGTCAGGGCTTCGTGAGTCCCGAGAGCTTCACCTTCATCGAATCGGCGACCATCCTGGCGATCGTCGTGCTCGGCGGCATGGGCTCGCAGCTGGGCGTCGCCGTCGCCGCCGCGGTCATGATCGGCGTGCCAGAATTGATGCGCGAACTCGACTGGATGAAAAAGATCTTCGGCGAGGATTTCGACCCGACGCAATACCGCATGCTGCTCTTCGGCGCTGCGATGGTCGTCATGATGATCTGGAAGCCGCGAGGCCTCGTGTCGACCCGTTTGCCCTCGGTCTTTCTCAAGGAGCGAAAGGCCGTGTCGGGCGACCTCGTTAAAGAGGGGCATGGCTGATGAACTGGCTGACCGGCCCATTGCTCGCGGTCGAGAACCTCACGATGCGGTTCGGCGGCCTCGTCGCGGTCAACGCCTTCAGCTTCTCAGTCGGACGGGGAGACATCACCGCGCTCATCGGTCCGAACGGCGCTGGCAAAACGACCGTCTTCAACTGCGTCACCGGCTTCTACAAGCCGACCGAGGGGCGCTTGGCGCTTGCCCGCGACGGCGTCGCGACGCCCGAAGACGTTGCGGCCGTAACGCGAACCAGCGGCCGCCACGCGACGACCGCGAATGGCGAGCTGTTCCTGCTCGAACGGATGCCTGACCACGAGATCGCCCGCAAGGCGCGGGTCGCCCGCACTTTCCAGAACATTCGGCTCTTCCAGGGCATGACGGCGCTCGAGAACCTGCTGGTCGCCCATCACAACGCGCTGATGCTCGCCAGCGGCTTCACCATCCTCGGCCTGGTCGGGGCGCCGAACTATCGCCGCAAGGAGGCCGAAACGATCGAGCGGGCGAAGTACTGGCTCGAGAAGATCGGGTTGACGGACCGGGCCGACGACCCGGCTGGCGAACTGCCCTATGGCGCCCAGCGGCGGCTCGAGATCGCGCGCGCGATGTGCACCGATCCGGTGCTTCTCTGCCTCGACGAGCCGGCGGCCGGATTGAACCCGCGCGAATCTGCCGAGCTCAATGCGCTGCTGCGGTCGATCCGAGCCGACCACAAGACATCGGTTCTGCTGATCGAGCACGACATGTCGGTGGTCATGCAGATCTCCGATCACGTGGTGGTGCTCGACTACGGGGTGAAAATCGCCGACGGCACCCCGGCTGAAGTGCGCGCGGACCCGAAAGTGATCGCCGCCTATCTCGGCGTCGCTGACGAGGACGAAGTCGAACAGATCGAGAAGGAGCTGGAGCAATGAGCGCCGGGGCCGCGGCCGCGCTTGCGTCGCCGCTCCTGCAACTGCGCGGGATCGAGACCTTCTACGGCAAAATCCAGGCGCTGAGGGGCGTCGACATCGACGTGAACAAAGGCGAGATCGTCACCCTGATCGGGGCCAATGGCGCCGGCAAGTCGACGACCATGATGACGATTTTCGGCGCGCCTCGCGCGCGCCGCGGCCGGATCACCTTCGACGGCGTCGACATCACCAACTTGGCGACCCACATGATAGCACGCCTCTCGATCGCCCAATCGCCCGAAGGGCGGCGCATCTTTCCGCGCATGACCGTGTTCGAGAACCTGCAGATGGGCGCCTCGATCAACAATTTCGCCCATTTCGACGAGGACCTTCAGCGCATGTTCGCGCTCTTTCCGCGGCTCAAGGAGCGCGCGCCGCAGCGCGGGGGGACGCTGTCGGGCGGAGAGCAGCAGATGCTGGCGATTGCGCGGGCGCTGATGAGCCGGCCGCGACTGCTGCTTCTCGACGAGCCGTCGCTTGGTCTTGCGCCCCTAGTGGTCAAGCAGATTTTCGAAGTGATCGCCGAACTCAACAAGAGCGAGGGCCTCACCGTCTTCCTGGTCGAGCAGAACGCCTTTCATGCGCTGAAGCTCGCCCATCGCGGCTATGTCATGGTCAACGGCGCAATCACGATGCAGGGCGGCGGCGCCGAACTGCTCGCCCGGCCGGAAGTGCGCGCGGCTTATCTCGAGGGGGGTCACTGATGGACGGCATTCTGTGGGCGGACGAACCTTACGGCCTTTTCACCTTCGTCCTGATTACGCTGGCGCTTGGCGGGCTCGGCGCTTGGGCGACCGGGCGGGCGATGGCGCAGACCTGGCGGCCATTGGCGATGCTTGCGCTTTATATGGTCTTTCTCACCGCCGGCGTGCGATTCCTCCACTATGCGCTCTACGGTGAGCCATTGCTGTCGCCGACGCTCTTTATAAGCGCCTACGTCTGGGCGATGGCCGTCGGCGCGGTTGGATATCGGGCGATGCGCGCGACGCAGATGGCGACGCAATATTCCTGGGCCTATGACCGCTCAGGGCTCAACTGGCGGGCGAAGGGCAAGGGCTGAATGACCCGCCGGAAGCCACACTCGCCTCTGCGTTTTTTAAGGTGACTCTTGATCAAAAAAGAGAAAGTATCCGCGCCCAAGGTGGAATTTCTTTCTGCCGACGGGCGTCAGGGAGGGCCGGGCGCCCGCAACCACAAGGGAGTAACTGAATGACTAAACATTGGTTGTCAGGCGTCGCGCTTCTCGCGGCCCTGGCGTTTTCGGGCGCGGCCAGCGCCCAGATCAAGATGGGCGTCGCCGGCCCGATCACCGGTCCGAACGCGGCCTTCGGGGCCCAGCTCGTGAACGGCACGCAACAGGCGGTGGACGACATCAACAAGGCCGGCGGCATCCTCGGTCAGCAGATCACCCTCGAGCAGGGCGACGACGTCTCGGATCCGAAGCAAGGCGTTTCGGTCGCCAACAAGTTCGTGGGCGACGGCGTCAAGTTCGTGGTCGGCCACTTCAATTCCGGCGTCACGATCCCAGCCTCCGACGTCTATGCGGAAAACGGAATCCTGATGATTACCCCGTCGGCGACCAATCCCAAGGTCACCGACCGCGGGCTGTGGAACGTCTTCCGCACCTGCGGCCGCGATGATCAGCAGGGCATGCTTTGGGCCGAATATGCCCGCGACCACCTCAAGGGCAAGAAGATCGCCGTCGTCCACGACAAGACAACCTACGGCAAGGGTCTGGCGGACGCCGCCCTCGATAACATGCACAAGTTCGGCATCAAGGAAGTCCTGTACGAAGGCGTCAACACCGGCGAAAAGGACTATTCGGCGATCGTTTCGAAGATCAAGGAATCCGGCGCCGACATTCTGATGTGGGGCGGGCTGCACACCGAGGGCGGCCTCATCATCCGCCAGATGCGCGACCAGGGCATGAAGACCGTAATGGTCTCCGGCGACGGCATCACCGACAATGAGTTCTCGCAGATCGGCGGCCCCGGCGTCGAGGGCACGCTGATGTCGTTCGGTCCAGATCCGCGGAACAATCCTGCCGCGAAGGACGTCGTGGCCGAATTCAAGGCCAAGAACTTCGATCCGGAAGCCTACACGCTCTACTCCTACGCCGCAGTCCAGATCATGAAGCAGGCGGCGGAAAAGGCGAAGTCGCTTGATCCGAAGAAGATGGCGGAAGTTATGCACTCCGGCATGACCTTCAACACCGTGATCGGCCCGATCGCCTATGACAAGAAGGGCGACCGCACGACCGTCGACTACGTCTGGTACACCTGGGAGAAGGGTCCGGACGGCAAGATCACCTACGTCCAGAACAAGTCCTGACGCGGTAGGCTGCGGGCCGGACCCGTCCCGCAGCCTGTTTCTCGCGAACCGATGAAAGCCCCCCGGCCGCGGCGGGCTTTTTATCGCCTCATCCGATCTGCCCGAATTGCGGGAAAGTCTCGATGAGCCAGAAGGAGAGGTTCTGGAATCCGCCGGTCAGGAACAAGACGCCGGTCGCGACCAACAGGGCGCCGACGGCTTTCTCGATCCGGCCAAACTGGCTGCGCAGACGGCGCGAAGCCCGCGTGAAGGGGCCGATCGCGGCGGCGGCGAGGATGAACGGCAGGCCGAGCCCCAGGCTGTAGACGGCTAGCAGCGCGGCGCCGCTGGCGACGGTCTCCCTGCTGCCGGCGACGGCGAGTATGGTCGCCAGAATCGGGCCGATGCAGGGCGTCCAGCCGAGAGCGAAGGCGAAGCCCATCGGATAGGCGCTCCAAACGCCCGCCGGCTTCTCGATCTCGAGCCGCTTCTCGCGCAACATCGCGCCAATCCTGAACACGCCGAGAAAATGCAGGCCCATCAAGATCACGCCGATCCCGGCCACGATTGACAGCGCATGGCTCCATTGCCTGAGCAGTTCTCCCAGCGCGGAGGCCGTGGCGCCCAGGCCAACGAACACGGTCGAGAAGCCGGCCACGAAGAGGAGCGCGGTAACCAGGATGTCGCGTTTGGCTTTTGTCTCGCTCTCGTCCGCCAGCGCCTCGACGCTCGCGCCCGCGAGATAGCAAAGATAAGGCGCGGCAAGCGGCAGCACGCAGGGCGAAACGAAGGAGATAAGACCCGCGCCGAACGCGGCCGGGAAGGAGACGTCAGCCATGGCCCCACAGATGGCCGTTCCGCGGCAGGGCGTCAAATGTCTCGGAGAGACCGCCGCCCCGGCGATCGGCGACGACCCGATAAGGCGCCTTCCGGCGCTTGTGCGACAAGACGGCTCGAAGACCGGCCGGCCCGGGACACGCCCGGAGGAATACTCACCCGGCCGCGGCCCGGCGCTTGGCCGCGCGACGGCGCGCAACGACGCCAAGTCCGGCGAAGCCGGCCAACAACATCACCCAGGTCGAGGGCTCCGGCACGGCGGCCGCCGAGACCTGGCCGGCGAGCGCAAATACGGCCTTGTTCTTGATCGCAGTATTGATGTCGCCGACCGCAGCTGCGTTCAGCGTCAACATGAGCTCCGTCATAGAACTGCCGGTGTTTTGAGCGACCTGGAAGGAGCCGTAGAAGTCGGTGCCCACCCCCTTGACCAAGTTCGCGTAGAGAGCCGCATTCTGATCGCCCGGCGTCTCTAACTGAGAAACCCACTGTGTCGCGCCGAACAAAGTGTAGGTCAGATTATTGGTGACCGTGCCTGACTCGACGACCAATGTCGCCGAGGTGATCGAGGTGACCGTCGCGGGGAGGCTGGCCAGGTTGAAGCCGAAATAATCGACCAGAAGCATGCCGCCGTAAGAGCCAGCCGCATAGCTTGTATTTTTCCCATTTGGACCGCCGACGGAGGGTACGACCGAGCTGTCGGTGTTGCTGATAAATCCCTGAAAGACGCCCAGCGCGCTGCTCGTGGACACGGTGGCGACCAAGGTTCCGGAGCTGTTGAACAGTTCCAAGGTTGGGTCCAGGTTCAGCGTATTGCCGAACGCGAGCGCCTCCACTGCGTGCGCGGGCTCGCTGATCGCCGCTTCGCACAGCACGCTCACGCCGATAGCGCCAGCGAGAGCAGCGAACCGCGCGATCAAAGTCGCCATAAAATCAACCCAGCCGTGGCATGCGTCATCGCCAGTGATGACCTTACGTAAGCACTACCCCCCCCTGGCCGACAGAATCAACCCAACGGTTGTATTGCGTCACGACCTTTGGGAATCACTATTCCCCTTAGGAGGTTCGGTCAAGTGGCGCCCGGGACGTCCCCGAGCAGCGTCATGGACATCGTGACCGTCCGTGATACCGTGACGCCGCCTCCGAAGTCGGCCCAGACGATCACTGCGGTCGGAGAGCGAGGGCGGCGCGAAATGAACCTGAATCCGGTTGTGCTTTCCCGGCTGCAATTCGCCTGGGTCATCGCCTTTCACTTCCTCCTGCCCGCTTTCACCGTCGGCCTCGCATCGTTCATTGCGGTCCTGGAGGGCCTTCACCTCGCCACCGGACGCGAAATCTACTTTCGCATCTCGACGTTTTGGATCAAGATATTCGCGGTGTCGTTCGGCATGGGCGTCGTCTCCGGAATCGTCATGCCGTTCCAGATCGGCACGAACTGGAGCCGGTTCTCGGACGCGGTCGCCGACGTCGTCTCGCCGCTGCTCGCCTACGAGGGACTGACCGCCTTTTTCCTCGAGGCTGCCTTCCTCGGCGTGCTTCTGTTCGGACGCAACCTGGTGCCGTGATGGGCGCATTTCGTCGCGGCGCTGATGGTCGCCCTCGGGACGCTGTTTTCGACCTTCTGGATTCTCGCCACCAACAGCTGGATGCAGACGCCGGCCGGTTACCAAATCGTCAACGGCCGTTTCCTGCCCAAGGACTGGCTGCAAGTCATCTTCAGTCCGTCCTTCCCCTACCGGCTCGCCCACACCGTGGACGCGGTCTACATCACCACCGGCTTCGTCGTCGTCGGCGTCGCCGCCTCTTATCTCAGAAACGGGCGGTTCGTCGACGAGGCGCGCACGATGCTGTCGATGACGCTGTGGCTGCTCACAGTCCTGGTCCCGCTGCAGTTCTTCCTCGGCGACGCGCACGGCCTCAACACCCTCGAGCATCAACCGGCGAAGCTCGCGGCGATCGAGGCCATCTGGGACACCCACAGCCGCGTCGCGCTCAATCTGTTCGCCATTCCCGATGAGAAGGCGGAGACGAATCGCTATGAGCTCGCCGTGCCGGACCTTGGCAGCCTGATTTTGACCCACGATCCGAATGGCGCCGTGCGCGGCCTCAAGGATTGGCCGGCCGACGAGCGCCCGTCGCCGGTGATCGTTCCGTTCTTCGGCTTCCGGATCATGGTCGGGCTCGCTCTCGTCATGTTGGCTGTGGTCGTCGCGAGCCTATGGCTGCGATCGCGGGGCGAGCTTTTCGGGGCGCGCTGGTTCTTGTGGCTTTGCACGCTGGCTTGGCCGCTCGGCTTCGTCGCCGTGCTGGCCGGCTGGGCGACGACCGAAGTCGGCCGGCAGCCATGGACGGTCTACGGTCTCCTGCGCACGGCTGATTCCGTGTCGCCGTCGCTGACCGGTTTTGACGTCGCGGTCTCGTTCGCCGGCTACTGTATTGTGTACCTCGTCATGTTCTCGGCCGGCTTCGCCTTGATGATCAGACTGATTCGGCTCGGTCCTGCCGAGGCGGCGATCGAGCCCGACGCGATCGAAAGCGGAAGGCCCCAGCATCCGGTCCAGGCGCTTCCAGCGACCGGAGCGGGGCAGCGGCCATGACCCAGCCGGTCCTCGATTTCGTGCCGATATGGACGCTCATCCTCGGCGTCGGCGTCTTCCTTTATGTGCTGCTGGACGGTTTCGACCTTGGCGTGGGCATCCTCTATGGATTCGCGCCCGGTCGGGATTCGCGCAATCTGGTCATGAACTCGATCGCGCCGATCTGGGATGGCAACGAGACCTGGCTCGTCCTCGGCGGGATCGCGTTGATGGCTGCTTTCCCGCTCGCGTTCGCCATCATCATTCCGGCATTGTATTTCCCGATCCTCATCATGCTGCTGGCGCTCATCTTTCGCGGCGTCGCTTTCGAGTTCCGCTATCGCGACTCCGAGCATCGGACATTTTGGGATCGCGCCTTTAACTACGGCTCCGTCCTCGGCGCTTTCGCCCAGGGGATCGTGCTCGGCGCGTTCATTCAGGGCTTTGAGACCGATGGCCGCCGCTTCGCCGGCGGCTCGTTCGACTGTTTCACCCCATTCTCCTTCCTGACCGGCTTGGCGCTCGTCTTCGGCTACAGCCTCCTCGGCGCGGGTTGGCTGATCTTGAAAACCGAAGGCGCGCTTCAGGATTGGGCGCGAACGCTGGGGCGGCGGGCGCTCCTCGGCGTGCTTGTCGGAATCGCGGCGGTGAGCCTCTGGACGCCATTTCTCAGGGCCGAGATCTGGGATCGATGGTTCTCCTGGCCCCATTTTGTGATTTTGGCGCCTGTGCCGATCATCACCGCGGTCATCGCCTATTGGGAATGGCGGTCGCTCAACAATCGCTCCGAAGCGGCGCCGTTTGTCGGCGCCGTCTGTCTGTTCGTGATGTCCTATCTCGGCATCGCGATCAGCCTGTGGCCGATGATCGTGCCGTACAAGTTCACGCTATGGGAGGCCGCGTCCTCCCCGGCGACGCAGGCTTTCCTGCTCGTCGGCACTTTGTTCCTGCTGCCGGTCATCCTCATGTACACCGGCTGGTCCTACTGGGTGTTTCGCGGCAAGGTCCGCGGCGACCTTGGCTATCACTGACCGGGCGTCTCCCCCGCATGAGCCGCTACTCCGCCGGCGTCGCCGAGCCGAGCGCCATCGGGGCGGGCTCGCCGCGGACCCGGGCGGTCGCAGTGTCGGGTCCCAGCGATCGGCGATGCCAAAGCGCGTAGATCGACGGCAGCAGGAAGAGGGTCAGGAACGTGGCGACCGACAGGCCGCCCATGATGGTGAAGGCCATCGGGCCCCAGAAGGCGCTGTGCGAGAGCGGGATCATCGCCAGGATCGCCGCGAGCGCTGTGAGGGCCACCGGCCGGGCGCGCCGCATGGTCGAGAACACGATCGCTTCCCGCCGCGCCAGGCCTCGATCGCGCACGTCCGCCTCGATCTGGTCGATGAGAATGACCGTGTTGCGCATGTCCATGCCGGCGAGGGCAATGAGTCCGAGCAGGGCGACGAACCCGAAGGGCTGGCCGGCGAGAGTGAGCGCCAGCGAAGCGCCGACGATTCCAAGCGGCGCCGTGAAAAAGACCATGGCGAGGCGCGAAAAACTCTGCATCTGGATCATGAGCAGCGTCAGCATGGCGAGGATCATGACCGGGAAGAGGATGAAGATTGAGCTGTTGCCCTTCTGGGATTCCTCGATCGCCCCGCCCATCTCGATGCGGGCGCCAGGCGGCAGCGAGTCGCGGATCGAGGCGAGCTTCGGCCATAACGATCGCGAGACGTCCGGCGGCTGCACTCCGTCGACGACGTCGGCCAAAGCTGTGACGACGACTTCGCGATCCTTGCGCCAGATGATCGGGTCCTCGATCGTGCGGATGACGCGCGCAACCTGGCCGACCGGCACCGCGGCGCCGTCCCGCGTCGCGATGGTCAGATCCTCGATTCGGTCGAGCGCCGCGCGCTCGCCCGGAATGGCGCGGGCGACGACGTCGACCCGCTCGTCGCCGACCCTCAGCGTCGTCACTGTCGCTCCGCCGACCAGGGTCTGCAGCGTCTGAGCGATGTCCTGCGGCGTCAGACCGAGCGCGCGGGCGCGCGACTGGTCGACCTCGAGCCTGAGCGAAGGCATTTTCTCGCCCCAGTTTAGATGCGGGTCGATCAACCGCGGATCGGCGCGCATGACGTCGCGCACCCGCTGGGCGGCTTCGCGCACGACGTCCGGTTCGGGCCCGACGACGCGGAACTGAACTGGAAATCCGACTGGCGGGCCGAAATTGAATCGATCGAGCCTTACCCGCGCCGCGCTGAGCGCGCCCTTGGCGACGGCGGCCTCGATGCGCGCCTTGATGCGCTCGCGAGCTTCGACGTTGCGAGCGACGATGACGATCTGGGCGAAGGATTCGTTCGGCTGGACAGGCTGGAGCCCGAGCCAGAACCTGGGCGAACTCTTGCCGATATAGGAGGTGTAGGACTGGGCGTCGGGGTCCCCGGCGATCAGGCTTTCGGCCTGCCTCGCGGTCGCTTCGGTCGCCTGGATCGAGGAGCCTTCAGCCAGCCTCAGTTCGAAAAACAATTCCGGCCGTTCGGACAGTGGAAAGAATTGCTGCTGAACCCTGCCGAACTGGGTCAGGCCCAGTCCGAGCAGCCCGGCCGCAACGACGATGATGACGACCGGGCGCCTGACGCAGAACTCGAGGGCGCGGCGGAAGGCCCGGTAGAAAGGCGTCGCGTAGATCGCGGCTTCGTTGCGCGCATGGCCGCCCGACGCGTAGTTCGGCAGCAGCGCGAAGCCGAGATAGGGAGTGAACAGCACCGCCACGAACCACGACGCGGCGAGCGCGATGCCGACGACCCAGAAGATGCCGCCGGTATATTCGCCGACGGCGGAGTGGGCGAGGCCGATCGGCATGAAGCCGGCGGCGGTGACCAGCGTTCCGGTCAGCATCGGAAACGCCGTCGAAGTCCAGGCGAAGGATGCGGCGCGCTCGCGGTCCCAGCCCTGCTCGAGTTTCACCACGATCATCTCGGTCGCGATTATCGCGTCGTCGACCAGAAGCCCGAGGGCGATGATGAGCGCGCCGAGCGTCACCCGCTGCAAGTCGAGGCCGAGGAACGCCATGGCGATGAAGACGATCGCCAGCACAAGCGGCACAGAGGTCGCAACGACGAAACCGGCCCGCCAGCCGAGCGAAAGGAAGCTGACCGCAAGCACGATCGCCAGCGCCTCGACGAAGGAGCGGGTGAACTCGCCGACCGCCCTGTCGACGACCTCGGGCTGGTCGGCGATGCGCGAGATGGTGACCCCGCGCGGCAATTCGGTCTCGAAATCGGCGAGCGTGGCGTCGAGCGTCTTGCCGAGGGCGAGGATATTGCCGCCCTTCTGCATGACGACGCCGACCTCGAGCGCGGGCTGCCCCTGGGCGCGAATGAGGAAAGACGGCGGATCCTCGTAGCCGTGCGAGACATTCGCCACATCGCCGAGGCGGAAAGTCTGACCGCCGGCGAAGACCGGGGTCTCCGCCACCGCTTCGGCGCCCTGCTGCGCGCCGGTCACCCGCACCGGCAGGCGTTGCGCGTCGGTCTGGAATTCGCCGGCGGGGCTAAGCGCGTTCTGCTTCCCGATCGAATCGAATACGGCCTGAAGCGGAACGCCGAGCGTCGCCAGCTTCGCGTGGCTGAACTCGACAAAGATGCGCTCCGGCTGGTCGCCGTAGAGATCGACCTTGGTGACGTCGGCGACGCGCTGCAGGCGCTTTCGGAACGCCTCGGCGACCTCCTTCAGCTGAGCGTACGAGGCGCCGTCGCCGACGATCGTGTAGAGAACCGAATCGACGTCCCCGAACTCGTCGTTGACGAAAGGTCCGAGCACGCCGGCCGGGAGGTCCGGAAGAAGATCGCTCATCTTCTTGCGCAGCTCGAGAAACAGCATCGGCACGTCGCGCGGGGGCGTCGAGTCGCGGAAGTTGAGCGAGATGGAGGCGAAGCCTGGCTTGTAATAGCTGTCGATCTTGTCGACCCAGGGCAGTTCCTGCAGCTTCTTCTCGATTCGGTCGGCGACCTGACCCTGCATTTCGGCGGCGGTCGCGCCCGGCCACTCGACGCTGACGACCGCCGTCTTGATGGTGAAGGCGGGATCCTCCGCCCGGCCGAGCCGCGAATAGGCGAAAGCGCCGCTGAGCCCGATTACCAGAATAAGGAAGGCGAGGAGCTGGGGATGCCGAATCCCCCAGTGCGAGGGGTTGAAGCGGCTCATCTAGAGCCCCGCCAGGCTGTCGACCACGCGCACCTTTTCGCCCTGGTCGAGCTTGTGCGCGCCGAGTGCGACGACCTTCGCCCCTTCCGGCACGCCGGAGCCGATGAACGCCCATTCTGCGTCGTAGCCGGAGAGCACGACGCGGGCGGCGCTCAAGGTCGCGGACACCGGATCGACCACCCAGACGCTCGGCCCCTGTCCGATGTCGAACAGGGCGGAAATCGGCATCCGCGCCACCTTCGCCGAGTCGGCCTCGAGCGACACGGTGACGCTCATGCCGAGCCGGACGCCCGCCGGCGCGTCGACAAGCGTGAACCGCGCGGGGTAGGTGCGGGTCGCCGCATCGGACGTCGGCGACAGCTCGCGCAGCCTCGCTCTGACCGAAACGCCAGGCAGAGCCCAGAACTCGACCTGCGCGGAGTCGGAGCGCGCGCGATCGACGAGGGTCTCGGGAACCGAAACTGCCGCCTCCCGCTCATCGGCGTGCGCGAGGCGAACGATCGGCGCGCCCGCGGCGACGACTTGGCCGGGCTCCGCCGAGACCGCGCTGATGACGCCGTCCGCGTCGGCCCGCAACGTCGCATAGTCGATGGCGTTGCGCGCGAGCGAGACCGCTCGTTCGGCGCGCACGGCCGCGGCGCGCGCCTGGTCGGCGGCCGAACGCGCCCTGTCGAAATCGGCGTTGGCGATCCAGCCCTGCTTCGACAACGTCGTCAGGCGCCGCTCTTCCGCTTCCGCTTGAACGAGCGCGGCCGCAGCGGAACTCTGTTCCGCCTGCGCTTCCTCGAGCTGAAGCCGAAAGTCGGCGTCGTCCAATTCCGCGAGCGCATCGCCCTTGTGCACGAGCGCGCCGGTGTCGACGAGCCGCGTCGCCATCTTGCCGGCGATGCGGAAGGCGAGATCGCTCTCGATCCGCGCCTTGACCACTCCGGCCAGGACTTGCGCCTGGTCGCGCGGCGCGTAATGCGCCTCGGCGACCAGCACCGGCCTCGGCGGCGCGGCTCTCGAGGTCTCCGTCTTCTGATCGCAGGCGGAGACGATGAGCGCGGCGGCGAGCGCGGCGAGAGGCGCAAGCGGTTTCATTGGCTAGCTCTCCGGGATCGGCGCGGGCGGCCGCGGATTGGCGAGCGCGCGCAGCGCGAAATCGATCGCGTGTTCGGGACGGGCCTCGGGGCGGATCGCCGGGCATTGCGCGATCATCGTCGGATCCTGGATGATGACGCAGGCTTGCAGCGTCTGCCAGCCGAGCTCCTTCGGCTCGCCGGGGCCGAATTCGCCCGCCGCCTGCCCCTCCGCGATTGTCTCGGCCAGCATGGCGGCGCAGGTGTGCAAATAGTCGACGATCGGCGGCCAGACCTCGTCGACCGCGACCTTCACGATCTCATGCGCGCGCGCTTCGTCGGTCATCTGGTCGCGCATCAGGCGATGCAGCGCCAGCATCATGCGGGCGATGCGCTGAGCCGCCGTGCCCGGGGAATCAAGCTCGCGGCGCGCCGCCTTCACCATCTCGCCGAGCAGGCCCTCGCACACCGCTTCGCTCAAGGCCTGCTTGGACGGGAAAAAGCGATAGACATTCGCGCTCGACATGCCCGACCTGTCGGCGATGTCGGCGACTGTCGTGCGCGTCCCGAGCTGACGGAAAAGGTCCCATGCGACGGCGAGGATGCAGCCGCGGGTTTCTTCGGGGGTTCGACGCTCGGCAATGGCCATTTTTCGTGACGAGTTATGACTGATGATTTTCATCTTTTATCACTATTCATTCATAAGTCAACTGGCTCGCCGGCCGGGAAATGGCGCTTCCCACGCGCCCGGCGCACCCTCCAGGCTGGCGGCGGAACGCCGGTTCCTCGCTCCGCTGACGTCTTCCGCCGATTGCGCGCTTGCCGCGAACGTCGGACAATGCGCCGCTCACTGGAAAGCTCGTGTCCGAACCCGCTCCCATCTTCGACCTCGTCATCGCCGGCGCGGGCGCCTCCGGCCTGGCGCTGGCGGCTGCGGTCAAGCAGGCGATGGGGAACGGCGTCTCGATCGCCCTCGTCGATCCGGCGCCCCGCCGGCTGCGGGCGCGACGCGGCTGCGCACGGTCGCGATCGCCGACGGGCCGCGCCGCCTGCTCGAGCGCGTCGACGCCTGGCGGGCGATCGGGGCTAAGGCGCAAGCCATCCGCAAGATGGCGATCATGGACGGCAGGACGCGCGACGCGGTCCGCCCCGCGCATCTCCATTTCGAAGCAAAAAGCGGCGGTCCGCTCGCACACATGGCGTTCAACGACGATGTCGTCGGCGCGCTGGCGGCGCTCTGCGGCAGGCTCGAGGTCCAGCGCCTCAGGGCGTCGGTCGTCCACTGGTCCCCGGGCAAGCGCGTCGCCTCTCTGGGGCTCAGCGATGGCCGCTCGTTGCGCGCACGCCTTGCCGTCGCCGCTGACGGCGCGCGCTCGAAGCTCGTCGCGCTTGCGGGCGTCGCGACGGTTGGCTGGGACTACGATCAGGCCGGCATCGTCGCCACCATCGCCCACGAGCGCGATCATGAAGGCCGCGCGGAGCAGCATTTCCTGCCCGCCGGCCCGTTCGCGATCCTGCCGCTTCCGGGCCGCCAGTCGAGCATAGTCTGGAACGAACGGCGCGCCGACGCCCGCGCCCTCCTTGAGCTCGACCCCGAGGAGCTCACGCGCGAGCTCGAACCGCGCTTCACCCCCAAATTGGGGGAGATCCGCCTCGCCTCGCGCGTGGAGGCTTTTCCGTTCCGCTTCCAGGTCGCGCGGCGATTCGTCGGCGAGCGGCTGGCGCTCATCGGCGACGCCGCCCATGTCGTCCATCCGCTCGCCGGGCAAGGCCTGAACCTGGGCCTGCGCGACGTGGCGGCGCTCGCCGAGACGATCGTCGGAGAGATGCGGCTCGGCCTCGATCCGGGCGCGCCCGCGCCCCTTGCGGCCTACGAGCGCCGCCGACGCTTCGACGTTACCGCCGGCGGACTCGGCCTCGATTCGCTCAACCGCATGTTCTCCAACAACTCCGCGGCGCTGCGCTTCGCCCGCGACCTTGGCCTTCGCATCGTCGATCGAGCCCCGGCGCTCAAGGACATGCTGATCGCGGAAGCCGGCGGCGCGAGCGATGGCGCGCCGAAGCTCCTGAGGGGGCTCGCGCTATGACCGAGCCGCGGCCCTTAAGTCCGCGCACCCTCGCCGCTCAGGCCTTGGGCCGCATCGACCAGAGCACCCGCGCCATCGTGTCGCCCATCCATCTCGCCACGACTTTCGAGCGCGACCCCGACAATCTCTATCGCAGCGGCAACGTCTATGGCCGCCCCGACAACGAGACGGTGCGCGAGGCGGAAGCGGTGATCGGGGCGCTCGAGGGCGCGGTGGCGACGATCGTCTATGGCTCAGGCATGTCGGCGGCGATCGCGCTTTTTCTGAGCCTTGGGCCGGGCGCCCACGTGGTCGCGCCATCCGGCATGTACTGGGCGCTGCGCGCCTGGCTCGCTGACGAAGCGCCGGCCTTCGGAATCAGTGTCGATTTCGTCGACGCCGAGGATTTGCAGGCGCTGGCGCAGGCGGTGAAGCCGCGCTTGACCAGGCTTCTGTGGCTCGAGACGCCGAGCAATCCGCTATGGGGCGTGAGCGACATCGAAGGCGCCGCGCGCGTCGCCCACGCGGCGGGCGCGGCGCTCGCGGTCGATTCGACCTGCGCGACGCCGATCTTCACCCGGCCGATTGCGCTGGGCGCCGATGTCGTGATGCACTCGGCGACCAAATACCTCAACGGGCATTCCGACGTGATCGCGGGCGCGCTGTGCTTCGCCGGTGACGACGCGCTCTGCGGGCGGGCGCGCCATATCCGTCATAAGCATGGCCTCATACTTCACCCGTTTGAGGCGTACCTCCTGATCCGGGGCCTCAGAACTCTTGACTTGCGGGTTCGCGCCGCGTCCGAAAATGCGATGGAGCTCGCGAGCCGCCTCTCGAATCACGGGGCCGTCTCCGCCGTGCTTTATCCGGGGCTGCCGCACCATCCGGGCCATGATGTCGCTCGCCGGCAGATGAGGGGCGGCTTTGGCGGCATGCTTTCGATCCGCGTCCGCGGCGGCGCCGAGGCGGCGATCGCGACCGCCGCGCGGGTTCGCCTGTGGAAGCGCGCAACCTCGCTTGGCGGCGTCGAATCGCTCATCGAACATCGCGCCTCGATCGAGGGCGGGGGCTCGCCTTGCCCGCCGGACTTGCTCAGGCTCTCCGCCGGCGTCGAGGATGTCGAGGACCTCTGGCGCGATATCGACGGCGCGCTGACCGGATAGAGTCCTACCCCAGCGGGCGGTGGCCAGCGCCATACAATCGTCGAAAACAAACCCTCCTTCGTGTTCGCGAATCGTTAAGGGACGACGTGTCTTTGTGCGTCGGTCGAAAGAAGACAGGTTCGAGCGAGGGCGACGCTCCAGAAATAACTGAGGTGAGAATACGAAGATTCTTGACGTGGACGCATGCCATGCCGCGTGGTCCCGGCTTTGTCTTGCGCATCGCCCGATCGCGCCGGTTCGGAAAGGATTTCGACATGCGTCAGCGCCGGCATGCGATCGCCGCATTGTTCATCGGAGCCTGTGCGCCGGCCGCGCTCGTCGCCCCGGCCTTCGCCCAGACCTGCGCTTGCGCGCCGGGCGGCGGATACGTGATTCAGGCGGACGAGCCGCCGCCGCCCTTGCCCGAGTACGATCAGCCGCCTCTTCCCGTCCCCGGCTACTATTGGACGCCCGGCTACTGGGCCTGGAACAATTACGACTATTACTGGGTCCCCGGCGTCTGGGTGGAGCCGCCGCAGCCGGGATTGCTGTGGACGCCCGGCTACTGGGCCTTCGGCGGCGGCGTCTACGCCTTCACGCCTGGCTATTGGGGTCCGCATGTCGGCTTTTACGGCGGCATCGACTATGGCTACGGCTATAACGGCGCTGGCTATTTTGGCGGCCGATGGGACAATGGCCGGTACTTTTACAATAGCGCGGTGAACAACCTCGGCCCTGACCACGTCACGAACGTCTACAACCAGACGATCGTCAACAGCGCGACCGTCAATCGCGTGAGCTTCAACGGCGGGGCGGGCGGAATCGCGGCGAAGCCGACCAACGAGGAACTGCTGGCGGAGAAGGAAGCGCACCTCCAGCCGACGAGGCTGCAAGTCGATCACGCTCGCTCCGCCAGCATGAGAGGCGAGCAATTCGTATCCACGAACCGGGGCAAGCCGGCGATCGCCGCGACCCCGCGGCCCGGCGAGTTCAAGGGCAAGGGCGCCGTCCCCGCGAAATCCGCCCAAGAAACGCCGGCGCCAGGGGGAATCGTCCAGCCCGAGTCGAAGGAAAAGCCGCCGGCCGCCGAGAAGCCCGTCAAGCCCGAAGCGGCGCCCAACCTGCCCAAGGTCGAACGGAAACCGCCGGCTGTCGAGAAGCTCGTCAAGCCGGAAGTCGCCCCGAATGCGCCGAGGATCGAGCAGAGGCCGCCCGCCGTCGAGAAGCCGGTCAAGCCCGAGCCGCCGAACGGCGCGCAAAGGGCGCCGGAGCGGCCGCCCGCTCCCGATCGGAAGCCCCCTCAGCCGGAGCGCAAGCCGGAGGCGAAAGAATGCGGGCGGCCCGGATTGCCGCCCTGCCCCAGGTGAGCGCCGTCGAACAAGGGATCGGCTCAGTGCCGCGATGGCGCGATTTCAGCCGCAGGGCGAATCCGGCTAAACCGGGCGCAATGTATCGCAACATCTTCCTGGTCGGCGGCTGGACCATCGCCTCGCGGCTGACCGGTTTCCTGCGCGATATGGCGCTGGCCGCGCTGCTCGGCGGCGGAGCGCTCAATGACGCCTATGTGGCGGCGATCAAGCTTCCCAATCAGTTCCGCCAGATCTTCGGCGAGGGATCGTTCAACGCCGCCTATCTGCCGACCTACACCCGCGTGCTCGAAGCGTCGGGCGCCGAGGAGGCGGGCCGATTCGCCAGCCAGGTGTTCACGCTCCTTGTCCTGTCGCAGATCGCCCTGCTCGGGCTTGTCTATCTCGACATGCCGCTGCTCGTGCGGCTGACCTCGCCTGGCTTCGTCAGCCAGCCCGAAAAGTTCGCTCAGGCCGTGGCGATGTCACGCATCATGTTCCCCTATATCGCCTTCATCGCGATCTTCGCGCTCCATCAGGGCACGCTCAACGCCAACAACGCCTGGGGCTCGCCTGCTTTCGCGCCTGCCGCCGCCAATGTATGCATGATCGCGTTTCTCGCCTTCGCCGCCTTCTTTCCGAAGCTCTCGCCCGGGGTGGCGAGCATGGCGAGCTGGGGCTTTCTCGCTTCCGGCGCGACCCAGCTTGCCATCGTCATGGCCGACGCGCGAAGGCGCGGGCTGCTTGAGCGGCTGACCTGGCCGCGCTGGACCCCGGACATCCGGCGCTTCTTCTGGATGCTGGGACCGGCGATCGGCATTTCGGCGAGCTATCAGATCGGAGCGCTCGCCGACCAGATCGTCGGTTCGCTGTTGCCCACCGGCGGCCTCTCCGCGATCAGCTACGCCGACCGGCTTTATCAATTGCCCGGCGGCGTCATCGTGATCGCCACCGGCTCAGTGCTTTTGAGGGAAATGTCGGCCCTTGTGGCGCTTGGCGACGAACGGGGCGCGCTCGCCGCCCAGAACCGCGCCGCGTCGCTGACGCTGGCGCTCGGCGCTCCGTTCATTGTCGCCTTTCTTCTCATTCCCGATCTCATCATCGCGGTCGCCTTCGAGCACGGCGCCTTCAAGGCGAGCGCGACCCACCAGGCAGCGGGCGTCCTCGCGGCCTACGCGCTTGGCATGCCGGCGCTCCTGGTCGACCGGATCGCCTCCGCGAGCTTTCTGTCGCGCGGCGACACGGCGACGCCGATGAAGGTCACCCTCATCGGCGTTGCGGTCAATGTGGCGCTCAAGATCGCCCTCTTCCGGCCGCTCGGCGCGCCAGGCCTCGCGCTCGCGACCGCCGTGGGCCTGTGGATCAAGGTCGCCGGCGTGTTCGCGCTCGCAAGACGCCGCGGCTGGACGGCGCCCGACGCGCGCCTGCTTGCGACCTTCGCCGCGACCCTCTTTGCCGCGGGCGCGCTGGCGCTGGCGTTGACGCTTGTCGACGGGCCGCTCGCCGAGCTTTTGGCGCGTCTCCCGCGCTTTGCCCGCGAAACGCGGCTCCTGGCGCTGACCGCGATCGGAGTCGCGGTTTACTTTTCCGCTCTGGGCGCGGGCTTGTGGCTCACTCAGGCCATGCCTGCGGCCCTGCTCAAACGGGCGCTCGGCGCGCTTCGGCTCGCCCGTTGAGTCTTGCCCGCCCCGGCGGCCGCTCGGCGGCGACGCTCGCCGGACGAGCCGCGCTCAATCACGCTTGACGCGCGCGCCGGCAGGCCTTCCTGTTTGGCGATGGGAGGAATCGGGATGAGCGTTCAAGCGCGCGACCTGGCGGTGGAGTTCGCCTACCGCTTCGGCCGCGTGCCGACGGTCAGCCGCGCCCCCGGCCGGGTCAATCTGATCGGCGAGCACACCGACTACAACGATGGCTTCGTCATGCCGGCGGCGCTCGAATTCGCCACCCTGACCGCGGCGTCGCCGCGGCCCGACCGGCGCCTCCGGGTCTATTCGATGATCATGGATGAGACGCGCGAGTTCGATCTCGATTCCCCTCCGGCCGCCGCGGCCGGCGACTGGTCCGACTATATCCTCGGCGTCGCGCTCATGCTGGAGAAGAGCGGGCGGCCTCTGACCGGCGCCGATCTCGTCGTCTGGACCGACGTTCCGGTCGGCGCCGGCTTGAGCTCCTCGGCGGCGCTCGAAGTCTCGTGCGCGCATGCGCTCCTGACTGCGGCCCGGCTGCCGTTCGAGCCGATCGAGATCGCCAAGGTCTGCCAGCAAGCCGAGAACGACTTTGTCGGCATGCGCTGCGGAGTGATGGACCAATACATTTCCTGCCGCGGCGTCGCTGGTCATGCGCTGCTGATTGACTGCCGGAGCCTCGAGGCGCGCAACGTCGTCATCGCTCCGCACCTTAGGCTTCTCATCGCCAACAGCGCGGTCCGCCATCAGCATGCCGGCGGCGAGTACAACGCGCGGCGCGAGGCGTGCGAGGAAGGGGTGAGGCTGCTCAGCCGCACTCTCGGGCCGATCAAGGCGCTGCGCGACGTTTCCCCCGCCGAGCTCGAAGCCAGGCGCCGCAAGCTGCCCGAGCTCATCTATCGCCGCTGCCGCCACATCGTGACCGAGAACGCACGCGTGCTTGAAGCGGAGCGGGCGCTCAACGCCGGCGACTTCGCCGCCTGTGGGCGAGCGATGAACCAGTCTCATGTGTCGATGCGCGACGACTTCGAGATCACCTGCCCGGAGGTCGATACGCTGGTCGGTCTCGCCCAGACCGTCGAGGGCGTCTACGGCTCGCGGATGACCGGCGGCGGTTTCGGCGGCTGCACCGTGAGCCTGGTCGAAGCCTCCGCCGTCGAGAAGGCGTCACGGATCATGATCGACGGCTATCGGGTCGCGACCGGGCTCGACGCCGAAATGTTCGCTTGCGCGCCGTCGGACGGCGTTCGCCTGATTCCGGTTTGAGGAGCCTCGCCGTGGCGAGCTTTGGTCCGCTCCGCGACGCCTCCCACCGCCGCCTCAATCCGCTGACCGGGGAGTGGGTGCTGGTCTCGCCTCATCGCGCGCAGCGCCCGTGGCAGGGCCGGCGCGAGCCCAAAGCCTCGCCCGCAGCGCTCGCCCATGACCCGGACTGCTATCTCTGCCCCGGCGCCTCGCGCGCGAACGGCGAGCGAAACCCGGACTATCCGCACACCTTCGTGTTCGACAACGATTTCCCGGCGCTCCAGGCCGACGCGCCGACGATGAGGGAAGCCGACGGGCTCATGGTCGCCGAAGGCGAGACCGGGCTCTGCCGCGTGCTCTGCTTCTCGCCCCGTCACGATCTGACGCTCTCCGGAATGGCGGTCGCAGACATCGAGCGTGTCGTCGATGTCTGGGTCGAGGAGACGATCGCCCTTGGCGGCCTGCCCGACGTCGCTTCGGTGCAGATTTTCGAGAATCGGGGCGAAATGATGGGCGCGTCGAACCCCCATCCGCACGGCCAGATCTGGGCGACGCGCCGTCTGCCCAACGAGCTCGAGAAAGAGACCCATCGCCAGGGCGCGTATCTCGCGCAGCGCGGCCGGCCGCTGCTTGTCGACTATCTCGATCGCGAGCTCGAGCTTGGCGAAAGGATCATCTTCGCCAACGACGGTTTTTGCGTTCTCGTGCCGTTCTGGGCGATCTGGCCGTTCGAAACCATGATCCTGCCGCGGCGGCGCATTGGCGGCTTCGACGAACTGAAAGCGGGGGAAAAGACCTCGCTCGCGGCGGCGCTCTCCGAACTCACCAGGCGCTACGACCGGCTGTTCGACGCGCCGTTCCCCTATTCAATGGGCTTCCACCAGAAGCCAACCGACGGCGCCGTGCACGCCGAGTGGCAGATGCATGGCCATTTCTACCCGCCGCTCCTGCGCTCGGCGACGATCAAGAAGTTCATGGTCGGCTTCGAGATGCTCGGCTCCCCCCAGCGCGATCTCACCCCGGAGGCGGCGGCGGAGCGGCTGCGGGAGGCGGCGGAATAAATCCGTCTCCCTCGGATCAGAAAAGGCTGAGATGGTGTTGGCGCATATATTGCGCTCCCGCCCTGGCCCTCTGTTTGCTCTCGTTCTCCATGTGCCCGATGTGATGCCGGTACGAGTCCGACCGCTTCGGGATGTAGTCGTTCTTGTAGGTTGCGGCTGTAGCGGCGGGAACCGCGGCGAGAAGCGGCAGAGTTAGCGCCGCCATGAGGCAGATCGTGGCGAGTGCATCGGGCATTGCTGGTCTCCGAAGCCATCTATGAAGGTCGGGCGGAAGCCGAAAGCGTCCGCCTCCCTGACATGCTCTGAATGGCTCGGCGGTCGGATTTGTTCCCGTCCCGCCGAGGCGCCCAGAAGGGCGCCCGGCCGGCATCGGCGGTCAAACCAGTCGAACCGGCCCCGGATACTTCGCGACCGCCGGGTCGGATGTCATTAGCGTCAGTCCTTCGACCGTCGCCTGGGCGACCAGCATCCGGTCGAACGGGTCCTTGTGAATTGGGGGCAGGGCCGCGACCGCGACCGCATGGGCGCCGGTCACCGGAAGCTCCGTATAGCCATTGTCGAATAGGCTCCGACGGAGCAAGCCTGCATCGGCCCGAAAGTCATTGCGGCCCCGCCCTGTCTTGATCGCGATTTCCCAAAGGCTGACGGCGCTAAACACGAGTTCGTGGTCCGCATTCTCGAGCAACGAACGCGTCGCTTTGCTCATTCTCTCCGGCTCGTTTGCGGCCCAAAGCAGAATATGAGTGTCGAGCAGCAGCCTCATTCGTTGACGCCGAAAAGGCGTTCGATCTCATCCTGGTCCATCGTGTCGAAATCGTCCGGCACGGTGAATTCGCCCCTCATGAAGCCCAATCTCTGGGGAGCGGCCGGCGCGTCGATCGGCACGACCTTGACCATCGGCTTGCCGGCCTTGGCGATGATGAACGGCTCGCCTTTCGCGGCGGCGTCGATAAGTTTCGAGAGGTGGGTCTTGGCCTCGTGGATGTTGACGGTTTTCATCGGTTGCGCTCAAACTAAGTCCAGCTAGTCTAGTTCACTAGCTCCGATTGTCAAGACGGGATCGGCTCCGCCCGCCGCTCGTAGTCCACGAACGCGAAATCCGCCTCGTCACGGGGGCCGCGCTCGCCCTTCTCGCGCCTGACCTCGCGCCATTTGCCGGGATCGATCGGCGGGAAACGGGTCTCGCCGGTCGCGTCCAGCGCGACTTCGGTGATGAGAAGCCGCTCGGCGCGCTCAATCGTCTGGGCATAGATCTCGCCTCCGCCGGCGACGACGACTTCGTCCGCGCCCATGATGCGGGCGCGCTCGGCGGCGAGTTCGAGCGCAGCCTTGAGATCGTGGGCGACGAGGACGCCCGGGGCGGCGAAGGCGGGGTCGCGGGTGACGACGATCGTCTCCCGTCCGGGGAGCGCGCGGCCGATCGTGAGATAGGTCTTGCGTCCCATCACCATGGGCTTGCCCCAGGTCAGCGCCTTGTACCGTTTGAGATCGCTGGAAAGCCGCCAGGGGAGCCCTTGATTTGCGCCGATGACGCCGTTGCGCGCCACCGCCGCGACCAGGACGAGCGGCGCATGGCTCACACCGCGACCTTGGCCTTGATCGCCGGCCACGGATTATAGCCCTCGAACGTGATCGCGTCGGCGTCGAGGTCGAAGATCGAGCCGGCGTCGTCGAGCTTGAGCCGCGGCAGCGGGCGCGGCTCGCGGGCGAGCTGCTCGCGCGCCTGGTCCTCGTGATTGCGGTAGAGGTGAACGTCGCCGAACGTGTGTACGAACTCCCCAACGTCAAGCTCGCATTCGCGGGCGATGAGATGGGTCAAGAGGGCGTAGCTCGCGATGTTGAACGGCACGCCGAGGAAGATGTCGGCCGAGCGCTGGTAGAGCTGGCACGACAGCCTGCCGCCGCTGACATAGAACTGGAACAGGCAGTGGCAGGGCGCAAGCTTCATGTTCTCAATCTCGGCCACATTCCAGGCCGAGACGACGAGACGGCGCGAATCGGGATTGCGGCGGATCTCCTCGATCACCCAGGCGATCTGATCGATCCTTCGCCCGTCCGGTCCTTCCCACGCGCGCCACTGCTTGCCGTAGACCGGGCCGAGGTCGCCCAATTCGTCGGCCCATTCGTCCCAGATGGAAACGCCATGCGCCTTGAGATACGCGATGTTGGTGTCGCCGCGCAGGAACCAGATCAGCTCGCGGACGATCGATTTGACGTGCAGCCTCTTGGTCGTGACCAGCGGGAAGCCCTGCGCGAGATCGAACCTCAGCTGTCGCCCGAACAGCGAACGCACGCCCGTGCCCGTGCGGTCCTGCTTGATTGCGCCGTCGTCGAGCGCCTCGCGCATGAGGTCGAGATAGGCGCGCATGGCTTGCGGTCCTCTAGCCTATAAGGGACCCGCAAGCTCTACCCGAATTCGCCCCTTGCCGGACAGCGGCGGGGCTCAGTGCAGGCTTACGGTCTCGAGCTCGTGCTCCCAGGCGTTGGCGATCGCCGCGTCCTTCGAATCGGTCAGCATGATCGGCGAGCCGTCCGCGCCGAGCAGGGCAAACAGCGTCATTCCGGGCTTGAGCGGCGGCGCCTGGGGAAAGAGGCGGGCGACGTCTTCGGAATTGATCGTCTTCACATAGGCGACAGAGCCGTCGCCGAGACGGGCGAATTCCTGCGCGGTCAAGGCCTCCGGCGGGGCCATCGTCTTGTCGCTTTCTTGTCTCATCGCGTCTCTCCACATCCGGCGGTCCCATCGACCCGCCTTAAGGCCGCGCATCCTTCAATCGCGCGCCGCTATCCGTATCTTTCGCACCACCCGCTCGGGCTGCGGCCGAACGAGATCGATCGACAACAGCCCCTGCTTGAGATCGGCGCTCAGAACCTCCATGCCGTCCGCGAGCAGGAAGCTGCGCTGGAACTGCCGCGCGGCGATGCCGCGATGCAGATAGTCGCGCGGCTTGTCCTCCTGCTGCCGGCCGCGGATCATGAGCTGGTTCTCCTCGACCATGACCTCGATCTGGTCCTGCGAGAACCCCGCCACGGCCAGCGTGATGCGCAACAGCTCAGGCTCGCCCCCCTGGGAGGCGATCCGCTCGATGTTGTAAGGCGGATAACCGTCCGTCCCGGTCTTCGAAACCTTGTCGAGCGCCCGCTCGAGGTCGTCGAAGCCGAGCAGGAGCGGAGAGGTCAGCGCCGTCACACGCACCATGTTCGAAGCCCCCTTTCAGGCGCCTCACGGACTCATGACCTTCATCAAGAAGCGTCCGGTCCGGCTTCACCGTGAACTCCGGACCGCGAAATTCGTTCCGGATGAGGCAGATATGGGGCCGGGCGCAGCACGTTCAAGGCGCCGGTTCCGCCTGCGAAAGGCCAGCTGCTGGCGACGTTTTCGACAATTCTGCTAAAATGCTGCGCTTCAAACCTGAATCAATCGTTTATGCTCGGGCGCCTCGGGGCCGGAGGGCGAGGGCTCATTGACCAAGAGCAAGCTGGCGTCCGGCCGCCTCGGAACCAAGCGGCAGTGCTTCGTTTGCGGGGCCAAATATTACGATCTCGGCCGTAAGCCCCCGGTCTGCTCACGGTGCGGCGCGGCGGCCGCGCCGAAGCGCGCGGGCGAGGACGCGGGAACGAACGCGCCGGAGAAGGAGGCTCTCGCCGAGGCCCCGGAGGCCGCCGCGCCTGTCGCTGCGCTGTCGCGCCCGATCGGCCGCGAATGGTCGCCCGAGCAGGCGCAGGCGATCGATGAGGTCGGCCGCTGGCTTAAGAAGGGCGAGCCCCAGGTGTTCCGCCTGTTCGGCTATGCCGGCGTCGGCAAGACGACGCTCGCCCGCCACATCGCCGAAGGGGCGCGCGGCGAGACCGCCTTCGCCGCCTTCACCGGCAAGGCGGCGCTGGTGATGCGCTCCAAGGGCTGCGCCGGCGCGACCACCATCCACGCGCTCATCTACCGGGCAAGCGAGGGCGCGGAAGGCGCGCCGACCTTCACCCTCAACGCCGACGGCCCGGCTTCCCGCGCCGGGCTCATTGTGATCGACGAATGTTCGATGGTCGACGCGGAGCTCGCGCGCGACCTGCTCTCGTTCGGCAAGCCGATCCTGGTGCTGGGCGACCCGTTCCAATTGCCGCCGGTCAAGGGCGGCGGCTATTTCACCGACGGCGCGCCGAACGTGATGCTGACCCAGATCCATCGCCAGGCGCACGACAATCCGATCATCCGCCTGTCCGAGGTCGTGCGTTCGGGCGGCGAGCTTGAGCACGGCGTCTATGGCGAGACCCGCGTCATCCGGCGCGCCGCGATCGACGCGGCCGAGGTGCTCGGCGCCGATCAGGTGCTGGTCGGCGTCAACCGGACCCGGCGCGCCTATAACCAGCGCATGCGCGATCTGAACGGCTTCCGCGAGCCGCTGCCGGTCGCCGGCGACCGCCTGGTCTGCCTGCGCAACGACCGGACCAAGGGCCTCATCAACGGCGGCTTGTGGCGGGTCGAGGCGCTCGGCGGGGTGAAGAAGGATTTCGTCAAGATGACCCTGCGCTCGGAGGACGAGGGCGCCCGCCGGCCCGTCAAGGTATCGGTCTTGAAAGCGTTCTTCGACGGGACGGAAGGGGAGCTCGCCTACGCGCTGAGACGGGAATCGGATGAATTCGACTACGGCTATGCGCTCACCGTCCACAAGGCGCAGGGGTCGCAGTGGGACAACGTGATGCTGTTCGACGAGAGCTTCGCCTTCCGCGAGCATCGGGCGCGCTGGCTCTATACCGGGCTCACCAGGGCGGCGCGGCGGCTGACCGTGGTGCGGTGAGCGGGCAGGGAGCGCGCGCTATCGCGCCGTGCGAAGGACGATTGGCGCCGGGGCCGGATTTCCGCTAGGATTGACGTTGCGGCGCCGGAGATATGTCCCCATGCGAACTTCCCTCCTGATGAGGGCGGCTTCCGCGTCCGCGGCTGTCGCGCTCTTCCTTTCGCTTGGCCTTGAGGCCGCGCTCGCCCGTGGCCGAGCCTCGTTCGGGTCGCCAGCCATGCGCCCGGGCTTCGCCCACGGCCACGGCCAGGGGCTGGGCTGGCGCGACGGGGGCCGTCAATCGTGGACCTGGCGAAGCCGGAACTCATGGAGCCGCAACGGCCGGTTCTGGAATCAGGGCGGGTTCTACGGCTCGGGCTTCTGGTATTCGCCCTACGGATTTGCGGATATGTCGAGCGGGGTCAGCGGCGGCGTCCCGGTCATCATCGTGGTCGGCGCCCCGTCGTTCAGCGACCTTCCCGCCGCCCCTAACGAAAGCGCGGACCCGGGCTCCCAAGGCGGCTGCGTCATCCACAAGCTCACTTACGATAGCGCGGGAAAATACGTCGGCGAACGTCAAACGCCTGGATGCTGACCCGCGCCCACTCGCAAGCAGCTATGGCCGGCTGCGGTCGTGTCCTTCGGACGGTCCCCCTCCCCCGCCGCTTCGCGGCAGGGGAGGATCCAATGCGACTACCTTTGCCGCGGGCTCATCCTCCCTCGCAAAGCGGGGGAGGGGGACCATGCGAAGCAGGGTGGAGGGGGCGAACCCCGCCGGCCAGCGACACTAATCCGGCGACGTCCCCCGAACGCCGACCAGGCCGCGATCGTCGCCCGCGCCGGCGAAATTCTGCGGCCTGACGCCCTCGTCGCAAATCAGGAACCGCTCCGTCGGCGTCCACCAGACCTCGTCCGGCTTGAGCTTGTCGATCCAATTCCAGTCGAAGCCGCATTCGCGATGATTGAGCCAGACGGCGCGCCCGACGTGCTCTGCGAGCATCGGCGGAAAATAGGAGGCGGTGAAGGAATCGCCGATGACCATGATCGTCGGACCCGGCCGGCCGGACGTGAGAACCCAGTCGGCCATCGGCCCCGTCGACAGGTCCTGGCTCTTTCCGCCTGAAGGGAGCGCGAGCTCCTGCACGACCTCGCTGACCTCGTCCTCGGCCCCGATGATCCGCGCGACGTCCCCGCCCTTGCGCTCGGACGGCGGGCCGATCGACGAATCGGGATCAAGCCGCCAGTCGGCATGGCCGTCGGCTTCGGCGATGGCGTTGAACGCCATTAGCGCCGAGCGCGCGGTCCAGTGCGTATCGTGCATGAGATAGGCGTTGGCGTCTAAGCGCGCGTTTTCCATCACCGGCCTGAGATCGACCGCCTTGACGCCGCGGGCCGCGAGGTCGGCGAGCAGAAGGTCGTACTCGGTCGTTCGTCCCTGCTTTTGCGCCCAAAGCGGCAGATCGTCCTGGTAGATCGTCGAGGAATTCGGCGGCACGGCGACGAGAAAGCCGACGCCCCGCCGCTTGAGTGCGTCGCGCATCTCCGCCAGCAGGTCGGCCGTCTCCGCCACCTTCTGGTCGCGCAGCACGAGCCCGGCGCTCTGCCGGACCATGTCCCGGCCGAGGTAGAACATCCGCCCGTCGCGGCCGATCAGGACCTGCTCGTTGCCGTAGAGCACCGGATGAGACAGGTCGCGGTGGGTGTGGATCATCGTCTGCCGGAGGCCGAAATGATCCTTGAGGTAGGCGTCGGCCTGACCGGGAAACGCTCTGAGCGCGTCCCAGCTCAGCGGCGCCTCGGGGGCCGGCGCGAGCAAGCGCCCTTCCTTGAGAATGAGTTCCGGGCTGTCCGGCCTGAGGAGCCCGACGATGAGCGGCGTCGCCATGAGCGCGAAAGCCAGAACGGCGAAATATCGGCGATGGCGCTTGAGCATTCCAGCTCAGAACCGGAAGTACAGGAAGGGGCTGTAGGCGCCGGCGGCGACGGTGATCATCGAAAAGATCAGAAGCGCGAAGGTCACGGTGACGTCGGCCGAGGCGCGTAAGACGAGCGGCGCCGGCCATCGGGGCAGCCATCGCGGAACCACCGCCAGAATGCAGCCGATGATCAGCGTCGCGATCGCTCGTTCGCTCAGCGCGTCGTGCATGTCGAAGCTCAGTTGGGTTGCTCCGCGCCCGCCAAGGAGGCTCGCGTAATAGCCTGCCGCGTCGGAGAGATTGGCGGCGCGAAACAACACCCAGCCGCCCATGACCGCGAGCAGCGCATAGGCCCAGCGAACCGGGGTCGCAAGCCGGACGAGGACGGATTGCAGGCCCAGCCGTTCGATCACCAGGAACGCGCCATGCCACGCGCCCCACAGGACGAAGGTCCAGTTCGCGCCATGCCATAGGCCGCACAGCAGGAACACCATGACGAGATTGCGATAGGTTTGCGCATTCCCGCCGCGGTTGCCGCCGAGCGGGATATAGAGGTAGTCGCGCAGCCAGGACGACAGCGACATGTGCCAGCGGCGCCAGAACTCGGTGATCGAGAGCGACGTATAGGGCATGCGGAAATTGCGCGGAAAGGTGAATCCGAGCACGATCCCGAGGCCGATCGCCATGTTCGAATAGCCGGCGAAATCGAAATAGATCTGGACCGTGTATGCAATGAGCCCGATCCACGCCTCGAGCATCGAGCGGTCGTGGACCTGGTCGAACGCCACCTGGACAAGCGGCGCGACGACATCGGCCACCAGGACCTTCTGCGCGAGACCCACGATGAAGATGCGCGCGCCGACGGAGACGCGGGCGAGCGTGAACCTGCGCGCGTCCAATTGGCGAGCGACGGTCTTGTAGCGGACGATCGGGCCGGCGACCAATTGCGGAAAGAGGGAGATGTAGAGCGCGACGTCGATCGGATCGCGGTTGGCCCTGAACCGCCTGCGGTAGATGTCGATGATGTAGGAGAGGCAATGGAAGGTGAAGAACGAGATGCCGAGCGGAAGGGCGATATTGGTCTTCGCCAGCGCCAGTCCGAACGGAGACAACAGCGCCGCGAGATTGCCGGTGACGAAATTCGCATATTTGAACACCGCCAGGACGAGAAGATTACCCGCGACCGCGACGGCGAGCGCGCCGCGGCGGCCTGCG
Source organism: uncultured Alphaproteobacteria bacterium (assembly GCA_963765375.1). GTDB lineage: Bacteria > Pseudomonadota > Alphaproteobacteria > Rhizobiales > Beijerinckiaceae > Roseiarcus. The sequence goes on from CAVXVZ010000005.1 coordinate 747,443, forward strand.
CCCTCGCGCTGGTCGATGATCAGGGCGGCAAAAAAGTTGAAGACGATCGAGAACAGGAGGACCAGGATGAAGCGCGGTTCTCCCCAGGCGTAAAATACGAGCGAGAACAGCAGCGTGACGACATTTTTGCCCTTGATCGTCGGGGTGAGGAAATAAACCGCCAGGAAGATGGGCAGGAAATAGAACAGGAACGTTATCGAGGAAAAAACCATTATCGGAATGCCTGCGCCCGGCTTCCTGTCCGTTCAGGAGCGCGCCGCTGAGAGACGCGGCTCCGGTTTCATCGGTTCGGGCCTTGGAGCGGGGCCGAACGCCTCCAACGCCGTCCGAAAACGCGTGGAGCGATGCGGCTCGCGGCGCGACGGGAGAGGGCGGGGGCCAGTGTTTGCGTCGTTTTGTCCGCGTTGTCCAGACGCTGGCCGCGGGCTCGCGGGAAATCAACGAAGCTTCAGCGCGAATATGGAGGCGACAATTTCTTTACGAAAAGCAGAAATGATGCTAAACCTACTGGTTCGCCGGATCGAACCCCGCCACTTGTCGGACGCGGACGCTGGCGAGATGGCCGATCAGGAGGGCCATGGTCGTTGGAATTGATGATAACCCGTTGATAGTCCCGGGATACGCGGCAGCAAGCGGCATTTGGATTTCGTTGCGCCGGATTTGGTTTTTGTTGCGGTAGATTATGATCTTGTTGCGCTGGATTTTGAAATTGTTGCGGCCGGCTTTGATTTTGTTGCGCCGGCCCGATCGCAAAACAACCTAATGTAATTGTACGTAAAACAAACACATATATTGCTGTCGTTAAATATGATACTACATGGGTCCGCGAGGCGCAGAGCGCCCGCCTGCGTGAGAGCCGGATGCCCGACGTGATCACCGCCAACCGCCTGACCGATGGCGTCGTCGTCTTTCAGACCGCCGACGGGGCCTGGAGCGAGGACTTCAACCGCGCCGCCGTGCAGGCCGATCCCCAGGCAACGGCCGGCGCGCTCGCGCGGGCGAAGCGCGACGAGGCAGTCAATCTTGTCGTCGACGCCTATGCGGTTCCGGTCGAGGACCGCAATGGCCATTTCGCTCCCAAGGCCCTGCGCGAAGCGATCCGCGCCGCCGGGCCGACCAACAGGCGCGACCTCGGCAAGCAGGCGGCGGGCCTCGCGCCCCGCACCGGTCCAAGGGCCGCGACGGAGGCCGACCATGTATCATTATGACAATTTCGACGCCGCCTTTGTCGCCGCGCGAGTCGAGCAATTCCGCGATCAGGTCGCGCGCCGCCTTTCCGGCGAGCTGACCGAGGAGCAGTTCCGTCCGCATCGGCTGATGAACGGCCTCTACCTGCAGCTCCACTCTTATATGCTGCGGGTCGCGGTGCCCTACGGCGTCCTGAACTCGCAGCAGATGCGCAAGCTCGCCGAGATCGCGCGTCGTTACGATCGCGGCTATGGCCATTTCACCACCAGGCAAAACATCCAGTACAACTGGCCGGCGCTCAAGGACACGCCCGATATCCTGGCCGAGCTTTCGAGCGTCGAGATGCACGCGATCCAGACCTCGGGCAACTGCATTCGCAACGTCACGGCCGACCACTTCTCCGGCGTGGCGCACGACGAAATCGCCGATCCGCGCCCTTACGCGGAGATTCTGCGCCAATGGTCGTCGCTGCACCCGGAGTTCTCGTTCCTGCCGCGCAAATTCAAGGTCGCGGTGAACGGCGCGACGCATGACCGGGCGGTGATCCAGGCCCACGACATCGGCTTGCAGGTGGTGCGCAACGACGCCGGCGAGATCGGCTTTTCCGTCTACGTCGGCGGGGGCCTGGGCCGAACGCCGATGATCGGCCGCAAGGTCCGCGACTTCCTGCCGGAGCGCGACCTGCTCGGCTACGTCGAGGCGATCCTGCGCGTCTACAATCTGGAAGGCCGGCGCGACAACAAGTTCAAGGCGCGCATCAAGATCCTTGTCCACGAGAAGGGCGTCGAGGCGCTGAGCGAGGCGGTCGAGGCCGAATTCGCCGCGCGCGACCCCAAGGCGCTCGACCTGCCGGCGCGGGAAATCGAGCGCTTCCGCGCGTTCTTCGCCCTGCCCGAGCTTGAGCCCAAGAGGCCGGTGAGCGACCGCGTCGAACGGCGCAAGGGCAAGGACGCGCGCTTCGCCAGCTTCTGCGCTTCCAATGTGATGCCGCACAAGGCGCCGGGCTATGTCGTCGTCACTGTTTCGCTGAAGGCGATCGGCGCGCCTCCCGGCGACGCCAGCGCGGACCAGATGGACGCTGTCGCCGATCTCGCAGAGGACTACTCCCACGACGAGGTCCGCGTCTCGCACGAGCAGAACCTCATTCTGCCGCATGTCGCGCTCGACGACTTGCCGGCGGTCTACGACCGCCTGGCGTCGGTCGGCTTATCGACGCCGAACGCCGGCGGGATCAGCGACATCATCGCCTGCCCCGGCCTCGACTATTGTGCGCTCGCGACCGCGCGCTCAATTCCCGTCGCCCAACGGATCGCCCAGCGCTTCGGCGATGGGCCCCGCGCGCGCTCGATCGGGCCGTTGAAGATCAAAATCTCCGGCTGCATCAACGCTTGCGGGCATCATCATGTCGGCCATATCGGCATTCTCGGCCTCGAGCGCGCCGGCGAGGAAACCTATCAGATCACGCTCGGCGGCTCCGGCGACGAACAGGCGGCGATCGGCCAGATCGTCGGCCCCGGCTTCAGTTCGGAAAACGTCGTCGAGGCGATCGAAACTGTCGTCGAAACCTATATCGGCCTGAGACGCGACGACGCCGAAACCTTCCTCGACGCATTCCGCCGGGTCGGGATGGCGCCGTTCAAGGAGGCGCTCTATGAGCGAAGCGCCGGATCGGACATCTGATGAGCGCCCATGACGTCAAGCTGTTCGGCGATCAGATCGCGGCCTCGCGACTCGAGAGTCGGTTCGCGCGGCTCAAGGCTTCGTCGCTGTTGAGGCTGGCGATCGAGGACCTCTATCCCGGCCGGATTGCGCTGGTCTCGAGCTTCGGCGCCGACGCTGCGGCGCTCCTGCACATGGTCGCGCAGATCGACGCAGCGACGCCGGTGATCTTCGTCGACACCGGCCAGCATTTCCCCGAGACGCTCGCCTATCGCGACGACCTCTGCGAGACGCTGAAGCTGACCAATGTGATCGTCGCGACGCCGGACGCCGACGTTCTGGCCACGGAAGACCCGGAGAAATTCCTGTTCGCCAGCGATCCCGATCGCTGCTGCGACATCCGAAAAGTCAGACCGCTCGCGGAAGCGATGGAAGGCTTTGATGCGTGGATCACCGGACGTAAGGGCTTCCAGAGCGCCACGCGCGCGAGCCTGCCGCTGTTCGAAGCGGAGGGGGAGCGGATCAAGATCAACCCGCTCGTCGGCTGGAGCGCGAGCGACGTGCTCAAGTATATCGCCGACGCCGGATTGCCCCGTCATCCTCTGGTCGCCAAGGGCTTTCCCTCGATCGGCTGCCTGCCTTGCACCAGTCCGGTCAGGCCGGGCGAGGACGAGCGCGCTGGCCGATGGCGCGGGCGCGGCAAGGTAGAGTGCGGCATTCATATCGGCCCGCTGGACGCGGGAGACGGCATCTGATGCCGTTGTGGCGGCGTGAGGGCTTCGTCGAAGATGAGTGGACCGTTCTCGATGACGAAGCTCCGGTTCCGCCAAGCGGCGCGATAATGGTGTCGCTCAAGCGCTGGCTCGCCGAACGGGAGGCGCTAGCGACGCGGAGCGCGCCAATCGGCGTTGCGGTCGAGGCCGGGGCCGACGCGCAGGCGCATCTCGCCGATCTCGCCGATCGCCCGCTGATCGCGCTTGAATTCGCGAAGTTCGCTGACGGACGCGCGTTTTCCTACGCCCGGCTCTTGCGGGATCGGGGCCAGTTTCGCGGCGAGCTCAGGGCCATCGGCGACGTGCTGATCGACGAAATCCCGCTGATGTTGCGCTGCGGCTTCGATTCCTTCGCCGTGACCAACACGCCGACCTTGCACGCGCTCGAAAGCGGCCATTTGCGGGGCTCGCCGCTCCACTATCAGCCGGCGAGCGCCAGGGACGAGATTGCCGAGGGAACACGGCCGTGGCTCAGGGTGACGACGGAGCCGTCAAAGAATCAAACCTAAGGGATTTTGCCGTCGAAGCCTCTCTTATTTCTGAATCGCGCTGGAAACACGAAGATCTTTTCTCCTAAACTCTCTCGCAATTTATTGAAATCGTCCCGCGCTTCATCACTGACCCTTAGTGCGGTCATTATCTCTTCGGCGGTTTTTTCGCTAACAAGTAGTCTCAAGAGTTTCTCAAACTCGTCAGTATTAGGGGCACTTTGCATTAGAGTTACAACCATATCGGCTGATATTCCATGCCCCGATAAAAACCTACCAAACATGTTATTTGAAATAATGGATACTTTATCGAGCCGTTGTGTTTCATCTGCTATTAGTTTCTTCGAATCTGGATTAACAACTCGCATCATGTTCTCAAGATACGTTCTCATAGTTTTGTTTAATTCAGCAAGTTCCGTGACCTGAGAGGTTAACGATGCAATTTGCCGCAACTCTGTTGTTCGCTTTAAGAGATCGCGAAAATAACCAGCCCACTGCTCCCGCAGCCAATCCTCAATATCGGAATATCTTGAGAATGTATTCATCGCGTTGTTTCGTCTCTGTAATAATATGTCCTCAATTAAAAGGAATATATTTACTAAATCAACATGAGCATACTTTACACTATCTGTCTCCTTGTTTTTCAGATATGTCTGATATTCAGCGTGCACTTGGCTATCTATCAAGATATATACGGGAACATTGTTGATAAGAGCGCTTTTGTACTCTTGCTTTGTAATGCTGTCGTACCGCTCAAAGAACGTACGAGAATTCTCAGTACGCGATTCGCTTTGCTCGGCGCCGTATCGGCCGCCGACGATCAAGACCAGAATGTCTGACGCGGCCGCCTCCCGATAGCATGATTCATCGAGTGGTATATCTGGCGCGTAGGCAATATTGCCCTTCTCCGAGAGGATTGGCTCGTATCCTAGAGAATCGACGAACGTTTCTAATGATGCACGCACGTGGCGCAAGTCGTAGTACGTGGAGCTTATGAAGATACGAGGCTTTGCCATCGAATCGTTCTCACAAGAAACAAAATGACTAATTTCTGCGCGACCCGTATGCTGCAAGATGAAAGCATACTGTAGGCTTTCTGCCAATCATTTTCGGGGTTCCACGGAGGGGCTTCCTCACCCGGCCCAGCCCTTCAACTCCCGGCGGGCGACCGCTTCGATCACCCCGATCCCTTCAACGCTGTCATTGAGGCAGGGGATCGCCGCGAAGCGCTCTCCGCCCGCCTCACGGAAGTAGCGCGCGTTCTCGACCCCGATTTCTTCGAGCGTCTCCAGGCAGTCGGCGGCGAATCCGGGAGTGACGACCGCAAGCCGTTTCACGCCGCGGGACGCCAGTTCGCGCACGGTCTCGGCGGTATAGGGCTTCAGCCACTCCGCGCGTCCGAAGCGCGACTGAAAGGTCATCTTGAGGCGCTCGCCGTCAAGCTTGAGAGCCTCGCCGAGAAGTCGCGTGGTCTTCGCGCAGTGACAATAATAGGGGTCGCCCTGGTCGAAATAGGCCTGCGGAATTCCATGATAGGAGGCGAGCACGACTTCGGGCTCGAAGTCGAGTTTCGCAACGCCGGCGCGAATGGAGTTGGCGAGCGCGTCGATATAGACCGGATCGTCGTAATAGGGCGCGGCCATCCGCAGCGCAGGCTGCCAGCGCATCGACGCCAACGCCTCGAAGACCTTGTCGCCAACCGTCGCCGTCGAAGCGGCGCAATATTGCGGATAAAGCGGAATGACCAGAATGCGGTCGCAGCCTTCGGCCTGAAGCGCCTTGAGACGCTCGCCGATCGGCGGCGCGCCGTAACGCATCGCCCAGTCGACCACGACGTCGCGGTCCAGATGGCCGAGCGCGAGCCCGAGCTTTTCGCTCTGCGAACGCGTGATTGTTTTCAGCGGCCCCTCGTTCCTCTCATAATTCCAGATCGAATCGTAATCGCGCCCCTTCGCGCGCGGCCGAGTCAGCAGAATGAACTGGAGGATGGGCAGCCAAATCGGGCGCGGCGTCTCGATGACCCGGCGGTCGGACAGGAACTCCTTCAGGTAGCGGCGAATCGACCAGAAGTCGGTCCCCTCCGGCGTGCCGAGATTGACGATCAGCACCCCGACCCGGCCGTTCGGCGCCGGCGGATGGCCTGCTGGGCGAAAGGCTCTGACCTCGCGCGCGAGGTTCGTAATGTTCATCGCACGCCCCGATCAGCCCCGCGGCAGTGGAGACTTGGTCATTGCCCCGCGGCTGGAGTGAAATTGGTCGCCACTCCGTTGATGCAATAGCGCAGGCCCGTCGGGGGCGGCCCGTCCGGAAACACGTGACCAAGATGCGAACCGCAGCGCGAGCAGTGCACTTCAGTGCGCGCCATTCCGAAGCTGCGGTCGACGGTGGTTTCGATCGAGCCTTCGACCGGCGTGTTGAAACTGGGCCAACCCGTGCCGCTTTCAAACTTGGTCTTGCTTTCGAACAGCGGCTGCCCGCAGGCGGCGCAACTGAAGACGCCCGGCCGTTTCTCGTAAAGCAGCGCGCAGCTGCCAGGCCGCTCGGTGCCGTGCCCGCGCATGATCTGATACTGCTCGGGAGTTAGTATGGCGCGCCATTCGGCGTCCGTATGGGTTACCGGGAAGTGGTCCTGTTTCATGAGATCCTCCTTCAGCGCCATCATATAGGCTCGATCGCTGCCGGCCGCACTCCTCTTTACGTTGGCGAGCGATCCGGCGTTACGGACAGGCCTCGAACCGTTCGCCGACATTGCCTTTAGGCAAGGCGAGCGCCAGAATCAGCAGAATGGCGTCGAAGAAGATTGACCGGCGCCTGGCGGCGGCTCTGGTCGCCGTCCTGGCCGCCTACCTCGCTCTGGCCTATATCCTGGCGCCCTTCTTCTGGCGCCATTTCGAACACCAGCCAAAACTCGCGGGGCTCGAGGCGACGACGCGGACCGTGCTCGGGCTTTCCGGGGACGCGATCAATGTCGGTCTCGAAGGCTCCGAGGACGACGTGCTCTGCGCCATGCACGCGGCCGGTTGGCAGCCCGCTGACCCGGTCACGCTGAGGTCGAGCGTCAAGATCATCGGCGCGTCCTGCTCGATCGACCCTATCTCGATGCGCCGGTCAGCCCCCTGTTCTACGAGCACCGAAGTCAGGATCTGGCCTTCGAGAAGCCTTCCGGCAGAAGCGCGCGGGCGCGCCACCACGTCCGCTTCTGGAAGGCGCTCGACGCCGGCGAGGACGGCCTCCCGGTCTGGCTCGGCGCGGCCGTTTTCGACGACGGCCTCGGCGTCAGTCATTACACGGGCCAGATAACCCATCACACCGCGCCGGACATCGACGCCGAGCGCGACCTGCTGACATCCGATCTGTCTCAGGCGAAAAAGGTCGTGGCCACCTATTCGGCGAGCGGCGTCGGACCGACCTTCTTTGCCCGCAACGGCGGCGGCGATCCCTATTTCACCGATGGCGAGATCGAGGTTTCGAAGCTCGTTTCGGGCTGCTCTGCTGAGGGCGGCGCGCCGCACGCCCTGCCCCCGCCGCCCAAGATTGCAGCGAAGAACGCCGTCTTCTCCTGGCTAAGGTCGTTGTGGCGGGCGTTGCCGTGAACGCCGCTATTCCGCGAACACGACCGTCTTGCCCTGGTTGAGGAGCACCCGGTCTTCGAGCACGTTGGCGACCGCGCGGGCGAGCACGCGGCGCTCGACGTCGCGCCCCTTGCGCACGAGATCCTCCGGCGTGTCGCGGTGGCTGATGCGCTCGACATCCTGTTCGATGATCGGGCCCTCGTCGAGATCGGAAGTGACGAAGTGGGCCGTCGCCCCAATCAGCTTGACGCCGCGCTCATGGGCCTGGTGATAAGGCTTCGCCCCCTTGAATCCGGGCAGGAACGAATGATGGATGTTGACGCAGCGGCCTTGCAGCTTGGCCGCGAAGCCGTCCGACAGGATCTGCATGTAGCGCGCCAGAATGATGAGATCGGCCTTGGCGGATTTTATGATCTCCCACGCCTGCGCCTCCTGCTCCATCTTGGTTTGCCTGGTGATCGGCAGGTAGTGAAAGGGGATGTCGCCGAATTCGATGTGGGCGTAAATCTCGCGCGGATAATTGGCGATGATCGCTACCGGCTCCATGGCAAGTTCGCCGCTCCGCCAGCGATAGAGGAGATCGACGAGGCAATGGTCGAAGCGGGAGACTATGAGGGCAACCCGCTTGCGCTGGTCGGCTGGCCGCATCGACCAGGTCATCATGAATCCGGCGGCGATCCCCTTGAACTTTTCCCCCAAGCGCTCGATGTCGGCGTGCGGCCCGGCGGGGTTGAACATCACCCGCATAAAAAAGTTGCCGGTCTCCGTGTCGTCGAACTGCTGGGCGTCGAGAATGTTGAACCCGCCCTCAAACAGGGCGGTCGAGACTTTGGCGACGATTCCGGGCCGGTTGGCGCACGACAACGTCAGAATATGGCGCGGGCTCGACATGAGCACCCCTCTTCAAGGCCCTGGACCCAATCGGCCGCAGGTCCGGCCGCTAGCTACGGCGGAGGGACCGGGCGGCGCAAGGGCGCGGCAATCGGCAGGGTCATCGGTTGACCTGCTTGAGGAGCTGCTCGACCGAAGGCTCAATTCGTTCGACGATGGCGTCGACGCCCGCGGCGGTCGGATGCATGCCGTCGGCCTGGTTGAGCTTCGGGTCGCCCGCAACGCCGTCGAGGAAGAACGGATAGAGCGCGGCGTCGTGAGCCTCGGCCAAAGCCGGATAGATGGCGTTGAAGGCGCGGTCGTACTCCGCCCCCAGATTGGGGGCCGCCCGCATGCCGGCGATGAGGGTCGGCAAATGGGCGGCGCGCGCTTTGTCCAGGATCGCCGACAGCGCCTTCTTCGTGTCCTCTGGCTTGAGGCCGCGCAGCATGTCGTTCGCCCCGAGCTCGACGATCAGCGCGTCGGCGTCCGCCGGCACGGCCCATTCGTAACGCTGAAGCCCGTCCGCGGTCGTGTCGCCCGACACGCCAGCGTTGAGGACCGTCAGGTCCCAACCCTTGGCGCGAAGCGCCGCTTGCAGGCGATCGGGGAAGGCCTTGCCGGGAGGCAAACCAAGGCCGGCGGTCAGGCTGTCTCCCAGGACGACGAGGCGAATCGCCCGCGCCGCAGCAGGCCAAGCCGCGGCGAGACCGGCCGCGAACACGGCCGCCTGGACGAGGAGGAGCCAATGCCCATATGAGGGCGACTTCGATTTCAGGAATTCCGGCAATGGTTGTTCCAGCAGTCGCGATGCGCGGCGTCGACGTGAGCCTCGGTCGCGGCGCCGCTCGCGTGCATATCTTGCGCGGCGTCGGTCTGACAATCGGCAAGGGCGAAGCGGTCGGAATCGTCGGCCCCTCAGGCTCGGGAAAATCGACCCTGTTGATGATCATGGCGGGGCTCGAGCGCCCAGACAAAGGCGAGGTCGAGATCGATGGCGTCAAGCTCGGCGGAATGAATGAAGACGCTTTGGCCCGGTTTCGCGGCCAGCGCATCGGGATCGTGTTCCAGTCCTTTCACCTTATCCCGACAATGACCGCGCTCGAAAACGTTGCGGCGCCGCTCGAGCTCGCAGGCGCTTACGACGCCACAACGCGCGCAAGAGCCGAGCTCGAACAGGTGAATCTCGGCGACCGCCTCAGTCACTATCCCGCGCAGCTCTCCGGCGGCGAACAGCAGCGCGTCGCGCTCGCCCGCGCGCTCTGCCCGCGCCCCTCCTTGCTGATCGCGGACGAGCCGACGGGCAATCTCGACGAGGCGACAGGGGGCGCAATTGTCGATTTGATATTCGATTTGCCGGCGCGCCGAGGCGCGACGCTGGCCCTTGTCACCCACGACGCGGCCCTCGCCGCCCGGTGCGACCGCGTGATCCGCATGCGTTCGGGCAAGGTCGAGGAAACTCCTGCCACCGTCTCCGCATGAACGCGCCCGCCACTTTCCCGGAAGTTCGCGCGCGGACGCCGATGGCGCGCTTCGCCTTTCGCGACTTGCGCGGCGGACTCGGAGGCCTGCGCATCTTTCTCCTCTGCATCGCCCTCGGCGTGGCCGCGATCGTAGGCGTCGAGAAGTCTCGCTCGGGCGCTCGACGACGGCCTGGGGCGAGAAGGACGCGTGATCCTTGGCGGCGACGCGTCCTTCTCGCTCATTCATCGGCGCCTCTCGGCTGCCGAGCGGCAGTTTCTCGAACGTTACGGCTCGCTGTCGACGATTGCGACAATGCGCGCCATGGCCAGAGCCGAGAGCGACGATGCGGCGCTCGTGGAGCTCAAGGCCGTCGAACCATCGTGGCCGCGTATTGGCTCGGTCGGCCTAGCCCCCCCGATGCCGCTGGGCGAAGCGCTCTCCGAGAAGGATGGCGCGTTCGGGGCGGCGGTGGAAGAGGCGCTGCTGGCGCGGCTGAACTTGAAGCTCGGCGCTGTCATCCGCCTCGGCGAGGCAAAATTCGTGATTCGGACCGTCCTCGCCAGCGAACCCGATCGATTGGCGACCGGCGTGGGTCTCGGTCCCCGCGTTCTCATTTCGCAGGCGGCCCTCGAGGCGACGGGACTGGTGCAACCGGGATCGCTGGTTCGCTGGACGACCCGCGTCATCATGGGCGCGGCGGGCGGCGCGCCGGACGAGGCGGCGGTCCGAGCCCTCCTCGGCGAGGCCAAGCGGGCCTTTCCGCAAGCCGGATGGGAGGCGCGCTCGCGTCTGAACGTTTCCCCCGATTTCAGCCGCGATCTCGACCGGTTCGCCGAGTTCCTGACTCTGGCGGGATTGTTGTCGTTGGTCGTCGGCGGCGTCGGCGTCGCCAACGCCGCGCAGGGCTTCGTCGAGCGCAAGCGTGCAACGCTTGCGATTCTGAAAGCCATCGGCGCGACCGGCGCGGCCGTCGTGGGTCTCGCGCTCCTCGAGTTCTCGATTGTCGCTCTGATTGGAGCGCTCGCCGGCGCGGCGCTTGGCGCGGCGATCCCATTCGCCGTCGATTGGCTGTTCGGGTCGTTGTTGCCGATCCCGCTCGCGCCGTCGATCGAGCCGGGCGTGATCGCGCTTGGCGTCGCGTTCGGACTGCTCACGGCGCTCGCCTTCTCGATCGCGCCGCTCGGACAAGCGCATGACCTGCCGGTGACGATGCTGATCCGCGATCGGGCCGAGGAGCGTCAGGGCTGGCCCCGCAAGCGCTATCTCGCCGGCGCGGCGCTGGCGGCGGCGGCGCTCATTGCGCTGGCCGTTTTGACGAGCCCGCAACGTTCGATCGCGGCGTACGTCGCATGTGCGACCGTCGCCGCCTTTCTGGCGCTGCGGCTTGTCGCGCTCGGCATGGCCCTCATCGCCCGCCGCGCCCCCAAAACGCGGTTCATCGAATGGCGCATGGCGCTCTCCGCGATCGAGAGACCGGGCGCGCTCACGGCGTCGGTCGTGCTGTCTCTGGGCCTGGGCCTGGCGGCGCTGGTCGCGCTTACTCTGATTGATGCGAACATGCGCGCCGAGCTGCTTCAGTCTGAGCCCGGCGTCACGCCGAGCTTCTTTTTTCTCGATGTGCGCGGCGCTGACGCCGGCGCGTTCCGGAACTTCCTTGAGCATGAGTCCCCTGGCGTCAAGATCAGCGAGACGCCGATGATGCGGGGGCGCTTCATTCGAATAGGCGACACCCCGGTCGAGGCGGTTAAGGCCAGCGACAATGTCGCCTGGGCGTTGGAAGGCGACCGCGGCGTGACTTTCGCTGAAAGGCCGCCCGAAGGTTCCGAGATCGTCGCCGGCGAGTGGTGGCCGGACGACTATTCCGGGCCGCCGTTGGTCTCGATGGAGAAGGAAGTCGCGGACGGTCTCGGGCTCCGCCTCGGCGATACGGTCGTCGTCAACGTGCTTGGTCGCGATATCGCAGCGAAGGTCGCGAATCTGCGGAAAGTCAATTGGCGCAGCTTCGCGATCAATTTCGTGCTGGTCTATTCGCCCAACACGCTCAAGGGCGCGCCTTATACCGAACTCGTCTCGGCGGCGCTGCCGCCCGGCGCCGGGCCCGAAGCCGAGCTCGCGCTCTTGCGCGCGGCGGCGCGCCTTTTTCCCACGGTCGCGAGCGTCCGAGTGCGCGAGGCGCTGGAAAACGTCGAAGCTTTGGTCGCCAAGTTGGCGCTGGCGATTCGGGCTGCGACCGGGGTTGCGCTGACGAGTTCGGTCCTGGTGCTGGCCGGGGCGCTGGCGGCCAATCGGCGCGCTCGACTCGCTGATGCGACGATCTTGAAAATTCTCGGCGCCACGCGCGGACGACTGACGGTCATGTTCCTGATCGAATATGGGCTCCTCGGCGCTTCGACCGCTGCGTTCGGCGTCGGCGCCGGCGCGCTCGCCGCCTACCTTGTCGTCACCCGAATCATGCAGTTCGATTTCGTCTTCGACTGGACGGGTTCGCTCGCCGCCGCTGGCGGAGGCCTTGCGGTCACGGTCGGCTTAGGCATGATCGGCGCTTGGCGGGTCCTCAGCCAGAGGCCTGCGGCTTACCTACGTGAATTGTGATAACAAGGCGCAATCGACGGCCTTTGACGGCGGATCGAGTGCCGTCGGGTGAGCAAACGGGAGCGAACGTCATGGCGACAATCACCCAGTCCTATGTCCACGGCGCCTCCCCGACGCCGCTCAGCGGAGAAACGATCGGTCGCCTTCTGCGCCGTGTGGTTCGCGAGGGACCGGATCGGCCGGCGCTGGTGACGCGCCACCAGGACGTGCGCTGGACCTATGCCGATCTCCTGCTCCGCTCCGAGGACCTCGCAATCGGATTGCGCGCCCTTGGGCTGCAGAAAGGCGATCGGGTCGGCATCTGGTCAGCCAATGTCAGCGAGTGGGTTTTGGCGCAGTTCGGCACCGCGCTTGCCGGGCTTATTCTCGTCAACATCAATCCCGCCTACCGGGTGCACGAGTTCGACTACACGATGAAGAAGTCCGGTTGCCGGGCGCTGATCCTGAGCGCCGGCCACAAGAACAACGACTACTTCGCCGCCCTGCGCGCTTGCGCTCCCGAGATCGAGGCGGCCCAACCGGGCAAACTCTCGTCCAAAGGCCTGCCGGAGCTCGAAATCGTTATCCGCCTGGGGGCGGAGAAGTCGGGCGGGATGCTCAACTTCGACGACGTCGCCAGACCCGCCGCGCCGGCCGAACGGGCCGAGCTCGCGACCTTCGAGGCGTCGCTGCAGTTCGACGATCCGATCAACATCCAGTTCACCTCGGGAACCACCGGCGCCCCGAAGGGGGCGACGCTGACCCATCACAACATCGTCAACAACGGCTATTTCATCGGCGAAGCGATGCGCCTTTCGCCCGACGACCGGCTGTGCATCCCGGTCCCCTACTACCATTGCTTCGGCATGGTGCTCGGCAATCTCGCCTGCGTCACCCACGGCTCATGCATGGTGAGTCCGTCCGAAGGTTTCGACCCGCTCGCCGCTCTGGAGACGGTGCAGGCGGAACGATGCACTGGCTTGCACGGCGTGCCGACGATGTTCATCGCGATGCTCGAGCATCCGGACTTCGCCCGCTTCGACCTCGGAAGCCTGCGCACCGGAATCATGGCCGGCTCGCCATGCCCGGTCGAGGTCATGCGAAAGGTCGTCGATCTCATGCACATGGGCGAGGTGACGATCGCCTACGGCATGACCGAGACGAGCCCCGTCAGCTTCCAAAGCTCCCATGACGATCCGTTGGAGCGGCGCGTCTCGACGGTTGGCCGTGTCCAGCCGCATCTCGAAGTCAAGATCGTCGATCTGGAAGGGCGGATCGTCCCGCCGGGCGTCCCCGGCGAACTGCTCACCCGCGGCTATAGCGTCATGCGGGGCTATTGGGACGATCCAGCGGGGACAGCCGCCGCGATCGACGAGGCGCGGTTCATGCACACCGGCGATCTGGCGACAATCGACGCGGACGGTTACTGCAATATTGTCGGCCGGCTCAAGGACATGATCATTCGCGGCGGCGAGAACATCTATCCCCGGGAGATCGAGGAGTTTCTGTTCACCCACCCGGCCGTCGCCGAGGTTCAGGCGTTCGGAGTCCCCGATCATCGGTACGGCGAGGAGCTCTGTGTTTGGATCCGTCGCCGGGAGGGCTGGGCGTTGAACGAGGATGAGGTTATCGCCTTTTGCCGGGCCTCGATCGCCCATTACAAGGCGCCGCGCCGTGTCCGCTTCGTCGATTCGTTTCCGATGACGGTCACGGGCAAGGCTCAGAAGTTCCTCATGCGCAAGGCAATGATTGAGGAATTGGGCATCAGGGAGGAGAAGACTGCCTGATCGAGGCAACGGCGCCGGAACGGTTCTCGCCGCCAAAAAACTGCAATTGGAGCCTTCACTGGAAATTGAGACAATTCCTGTTCTCTTGGCAATTCGACCAGCCGCGCTTAAATGTGCTGAGAAGGACAGGGTCGGAAGGGTCGGGGGATGGTTAATCGACCCCTCCGTCACAGGAAGCCTATGAACGCGAATTACCGAAATTTTGCCCTGTGGGTGATCATTTTCCTGCTGGTTCTGGCGCTGGTGACTCTGTTCCAGAGCCCGGGCCAGAAAGCCCCGTCGAGCGAAATCACCTTCAGCCAGCTCCTCAGCGACGCCGACGCCGGCAACGTTCGCGACGTTACGATCGCCGGCCCCGAGATCAGCGGCCACATGAAAGACGGGCGATCGTTCCAGACCTATGCGCCGAACGATCCCAGCCTGGTGCAGACGCTTTACAAGAAGGACGTGACGATCACCGCCAAGCCTCCGTCGGACGGCAATAACTGGCTGCTCACGATCGTCTCCAGCGTGCTGCCCGTTCTCTTGTTCCTGGGCTTGTGGATCTACATGACCCGGCAGATGCAGGGCGGCGCGGGCAAGGCGATGGGATTCGGCAAGTCGAAAGCCAAGCTTTTGACCGAAGCCCAGGGGCGGGTGACGTTCGAGGACGTGGCCGGCGTCGACGAGGCCAAGGAAGACCTGCAGGAGATCGTCGAGTTCCTGCGCGACCCGCAAAAGTTCCAGAAGCTCGGCGGACGCATTCCGCGCGGCGTGCTGCTGGTCGGCCCGCCGGGCACCGGCAAGACCTTGACCGCTCGCGCGGTCGCTGGCGAAGCCAACGTGCCGTTCTTCACCATTTCGGGCTCCGACTTCGTCGAGATGTTTGTCGGCGTCGGCGCGAGCCGGGTGCGCGACATGTTCGAGCAGGCGAAAAAGAACGCGCCCTGCATCATCTTCATTGACGAGATCGACGCTGTCGGCCGGCATCGCGGCGCGGGACTCGGCGGCGGCAACGACGAGCGCGAACAGACGCTCAATCAATTGCTCGTCGAGATGGACGGTTTCGAGCAGAACGAAGGCATCATCATCATCGCCGCGACCAATCGGCCCGACGTGCTCGACCCGGCGCTGTTGAGGCCTGGCCGCTTCGACCGCCAGATCGTGATCTCGAACCCCGATTTCATCGGCCGCGAGAAGATCCTGAGGGTCCATGTCCGCAAGGTCCCGCTTGGGCCTGACGTCGACCTCAAGGTGGTCGCTCGCGGAACGCCGGGCTTTTCGGGCGCGGATTTGATGAATCTTGTCAACGAGGCGGCCCTGCTCGCCGCACGGCGGGGAAAGCGGGTTGTCACCCGGCAGGAATTCGAGGATTCGCGCGACAAGATCATGATGGGCGCCGAACGGCGCACGCTCATCATGACGGAAGAAGAAAAGCGGTTGACCGCATTTCACGAGGCCGGGCATGCGCTCGTTTCGGTCTCCATGCCGGCCTCAACCCCGATCCACAAGGCGACGATCATCCCGCGGGGCCGAGCGCTTGGCATGGTGCAATCCCTGCCCGAGCGCGATCAGATCTCGCAGAGCTACGAGCAGCTCATCGCGATGCTGGCGATGTCGATGGGCGGCCGCGTCGCCGAGGAATTGATGTTCGGCAAGGACAAGGTGACTTCCGGCGCCGCTGGCGATATCCAGCAGGTGACGAAAATCGCCCGCGCCATGGTGACCCGGCTCGGATTTTCCGACAAGCTCGGCACGGTCATGTACGGCGAGAACCAGGACGAGGTGTTCCTCGGCTATTCGCTCGGCCGCCAACAGAACATCTCGGAAGCGACGGCGGAGACGATCGATCAGGAAGTGCGCCGCCTGGTGCTGGAAGCGCATGAAACCGCCACCCGCATTCTCACTGAGCGGCGCGCCGATCTCGAGACGCTCGCCTCGGGCCTGATGGAATTCGAGACGCTGACCGGCGATGAGATCATCGGCCTCTTGCAGGGCGTGCGGCCGGTGCGCGAATCGGCGACCGACCGGGAGCCGCCGGCTGCTCCGCGCGCCGCTGTGCCCACGACCGGCAAGTCGAGGCCGATTGGTCCGGAGGCCGGCGGGCTCGAACCGCAACCGCAGACCTGATCGCGCTTAGAATTTGAGATGATGAGGGCCGCGCCGCGCGGCCTTTTCTCTTGCTAGGCCGTCGCCATCCGCACGACGTGGCCGCCCGGCCCGGATCGGGGAGCGATCGGCGTATCGGGCAGATAGCGCTCGACCAGCGCCGCCCGATCGAGGTCTTCGATTTCTGCGAACCCGAGATTGCGGGCGCGATCGTGCAGCGCGGCGGTATCGAGATAGCATCGAAACGGCTCGCCGCTCGCCGCCACTCGTTCGGCCATCTGCTCATGGAAGTTCCGGGTCGCGGTTTCCGTGATCCGGTCGGGTGGGTTGGCGTAGTCGAACACGACCCTCACCCCGCCGGACAAGTTCACCAGCTCGCCCAGCGCTGCGAACACCGCGTCCTCAGTCAGATAGGGCGTGACGCCGAGCCACAACACGAAGGTCCGCCTGTCCGGGTCGAACCCGGCCGCCTCGAGGGCCTCGGTCATGCTTCCGCGCTCGAAATCGTGACCGACATAGTGCACATGCGCGGGCTCAGCGATCCGCGCCTCGGCGAGCCGGCGTCGCTTGTCTCGTTGGGTCGCGGGGTGATCGAGCTCGAACATGCGCAGATCGTGGGGCGGCTCAAGTCGATAGGCGAAGGTGTCGAGGCCCGCGCCGAGCATGAGGATTTGCCGCACGCCTTCATTGATCGCGCGTCGCGCCGAGTCCTCCGCAAAACGGCTGCGCATCGCGATGAACAGACGCAGGGGCCGCCTCTCCGGCGCTTCCCTCGCGACCGCGATCGCCTCCTCGGCGTCCTGCCCCAGGATGGCGAGCGCGAGCGGGTCGCTGAAGATCATCCCATGCTCGAGAACCTGATGCGCCGCCCGGTGTCCCGCCGCGCCGAGAGCGGTCACGCTCGCCTGTCCGTGTCGCATGGCCCAAAGGTAAAGGCCGGACTACCGCCTGTCGAGCGGCGCAAGCTTGACGCCGAATGGTCGCTCCCTTATAGACCCGGCTCCCAATGAGCCATGGCCGCGCGGCGGGCGGGGCGCTTCTTGACTGGAGGGGCCCGCTTTGTGTTTGCCGAACCGGTCCGAGGCTTCGCATTCTTTTGAAGGACGTTAGCGCGATGTCACGCCGCTGCGAGCTGACAGGCAAGGCCGTTCAATCCGGCAACAAGGTCAGCCATTCCAACCGCAAGACGCGCACCCGCTTCTTGCCCAATCTGGTCCAGGTCACGCTGATCTCCGACACGCTGGAGCGCGCGGTCCGGCTCAGAATCAGCGCGGCGGCGCTGCGCTCGGTCGAGCATCGCGGCGGCCTCGACGACTTCCTCGCCAAGGCGAAGGTATCCGAACTCTCCGATACGGCTGTCGAATTGAAGCGCGAGATCGCGAGGAAGCGCGCCGAGGCGCAAGCCAAGGCCGCTTAGAGCGGCATACGCTCATCCATTAGGCCGCGGCGCGCTTGAGTTGCGCCGCGTCCCGCGACAGGGCTTCGACCGCGAGATAGTCGCCGCGCGCCAGCGCCGCCTTCTGCAACATCCAGGATCCGCCGACGCAGGGCACATTCGGCAGCTTTAGGTACTCGGGCGCCTTCGCGAGATCGATGCCGCCGGTCGGGCAGAAGCTGAGATCGGGCAGCGGCGCGGCCAGCGACGCGAGCAGCTTCGCGCCGCCCACCGCTTCGGCGGGAAAGAGCTTCAGCGCGCGAAAGCCCAGTTCCCGCAACGCCATGGCTTCGGACGCGGTCGCGCAGCCCGGCAGGAACGGCACGGGCGATTGCGCTGCGGCCCTGGCGAGCGCCGGGGGAGCGCCCGGGCTGACAAGAAACTTTGCCCCGGCCGCGACCGCCTCGCCAATCTGCTCGACCGAAACGATCGTGCCCGCTCCGACGACCGCGTCGGGCACGCTTTTGGCGATCTTTCGGATCGCCGCCAGCGCCGAGGGCGTACGCAACGTCACTTCGATCGCGTAGAGACCGCCGGCGACGAGCGCCTTCGCCTGCTCGACGCCATCCTCGACGCTCGCGACCGTCAGAACCGGGATGACCGGCGCAAGCGCCATGATCGAGGCCGTTTCGCCATTGAGGGAATAAAGCGGCATAGAACTCTCCGGGAATGCGACGTTTCCGCCCTTAGCACGCCGCGCCGCACCGGGGCGAGGCTCGCGCTTGCGCGAGAATCGACTAGGCTGGTCCGAATGACGAGCACCCAGCGGCGACGGAGCCCGAGTGAACCCGCCAATCGACCTGTCGGTCTACAAGGAGACGCTGCTGTTTCTGGTGACGGCGGGCGTGATCGCGCCGCTGTTCTTCCGGCTGCACGTCAGTCCGGTGTTGGGCTTTCTGCTCGCGGGCGTCGTGCTTGGGCCCTACGGCCTCGGCTCGCTCGGCTTGAAAGCGCCTTGGCTGAACGCGCTCGCGATCAACGTCGATGCGATCGACCGCATCGCCGCCTTCGGTGTCGTCGCGCTCATGTTCACAATGGGGCTCGAACTGTCATTCGAACGATTGCGCCGGATGCGTCGGCTGGTGTTCGGGCTCGGGCTGGCGCAAGTCGTCGTCACGATCGTGATCCTGAGCGGCGTCGCTTGGGGTGTCGGCCTCGCTCCGCCCTCGGCGCTGACTGTGGGCGCTGCGCTCACGATGTCCTCGACCGCGATCGTCATCCCGATGCTGGTCGAGAGCAAACGGCTTCATACCGGCGCCGGCCGGGCGAGCTTCGCGGTATTGCTGTTTCAGGACCTGGCGGTCGCGCCGCTCCTGGTCATGGCGGGCGCATTCTCAGCCGGAGGCGAGCGGGGACTGGGCTGGGAGTTGCTGGGCGCTGTGGCCCCGGCGGGGTTGGCGCTGGTCGCGTTGGTCGTGTTTGGCCGCCTCGCGCTCAGGCCGTTTTTCCATTTCGTCGCCGAAACGAAGAGCCCGGAATTCTTCATGGCGGCGTGCCTGCTGGTGGTGCTTGGCGATGGACTGGCCGCTGCGGCGAGCCATCTGTCGATGGCGCTTGGCGCCTTCGTCGCGGGGCTTCTGCTGGCGGAGACGGAGTACCGACGCGAGATCGAAGTGACGATCGAGCCGTTCAGAGGCTTACTCCTCGGGCTCTATTTCGTTTCGGTCGGCGCCGGGATCAATCCCGCGTTCATCATCGCCCGGCCCGGCCTCATCCTCGGCCTTGCCGCGGCGCTGGCGGCGGCGAAGAGCCTCACGCTGTTCGGCCTGGCGCGCGCGTTCCGGCTGCCGCCGCGCGTGTCCGCCGAAATGTCCCTCTTGCTCGGGCCGGGCGGCGAGTTCGGCTTCGTGATGATCGGCGCGGCGCTGGCGGGAGGTCTCGTCGATCGCGCGCTGGCGACGACGCTCATCAGCGCGGTTGCGATATCGATGCTCGCGATTCCGGGGCTGGCCAAGCTTGGGGCGAGCATCGGCTTGCCGCTGCGAGCGGGCGTTGACAAAGGGCCGCCGGAGATTCCGCCGGAAAGCGACGACTCCCGCGTGATCATCGTCGGCTACGGTCGGGTCGGCGCGCTGATCGGCGACATGCTCGACCGACACTCGATCCCGTTCATCGCTGTAGATTCGGATGCGCGGATCACGACGCGGGCCCGCTCCGAGGGCAAGCCGGTCTATTACGGCGACGCCGCGCGGCCCGAATATCTGCGCCACTGCGGGCTCGAAACCGCCCGCGCGGTGGTCGTCACCATGGATTCGCCCGCCGCCAACGAAGCGGTGGTCGAGACGACGCGCCGCTTGCGGCCCGAGGTGACGCTGGTCGCCCGCGCGCGCGACGCCGATCACGCCCGGGCGCTCTATGGGCTCGGCGTGACGGACGCGGTGCCCGAGACGATCGAGGCGAGCCTCCAGCTGTCGGAGGCGGTGCTGGTCGACCTCGGCGTCCCGATGGGCTTGGTTATCGCCTCGATCCACGAGAAGCGGGACGAGTATCGCGCCATGTTGGCCATCGCCGGCGCGCCGGAGCGGCCGCGCTCGACGCGGGGACCTCGGCGGAGGTGACTCGACAGACCAATTTGAAGCGCGCGCTTCGCCTTCCCCTCTTCGCCGGATTTCGATAAGGAAGGCCCGCTCTCTATCCAAAAAAGCGAGTTCTTACGCCCTTGTCCGCCTTCCCGCGCCTTCTCCTGATGACGCTCGCCGCCTGGGCAGGCCTTGTCGGCGCGGCCCGGGCAGCCGAATGCGCCTTCACGCCGGCGCCGGCGACGCGGCTTCAGAGCCCGGCGGCGGTCGGCGACTATCAGCCGGTGTTGAAGGCATGCGTCGCCGCCGACGGACGCAAGGCGGTCGCGATCCGCGAGATGACCGTCGCCGGCCTCAAGGTCGATTTGCTCGCGGATCCGGAGGCGTTGACCACGCGGCTCGAGCGCGCGGCGTGCTGGACCTGCGGCGAAATGACCGAGGCCGAACTCAAGTCGACCCGCATGGGCCGCGCGATCAGCGAATCGGCCGAGGCGCCGGGTCTCGTTCACCGCGGCTTTCTTCAGAACGCAGGGTTGACCCACGGCGCCGCGGCGGGCGACTTTCTCACCGGCGACCTCTGCCCGAGCAGACGGCCGCTCGACCGGGCGTTTTTCACCCGGCTCGAGACGGCAGGCCCCCATGCAACCGTCGCCCTGAGCGTTTCGGGCCTCTGGCTCATCCATCACTTCGGCGATTTTCGCTGGCTTATCGATCAGCGCAATTCCGGCGCGCTCGACATCCTGTGGGTCGACCACACCTACCACCACCCCTACCTGGCCGGGCTGCCTCTTGCAGCCAACTTCCTTTTGAAGAAGGGCGTTGACCCGGAAGCGGAGATCCTCGACACCGAGCGGCTCCTGGTCGCCAACGGCGAGACGCCGTCGCTGTTCTTCCGTTTCCCCGGCCTCGTGTCGAGCGATCCGCTGATGCAGGCGGTCAGCCGTTTTCATCTGGTGACGCTCGGCGCCGACGCCTGGCTGGCCATGGGACAACAGCCGGAAAAAGGTTCGATCGTGCTCGTGCATCCGAACGGCAATGAACCGAACGGCCTTGCATTGTTTGCCCGCGATCTCACGCGCGGAACGATCGCCGCGCCGCTCGAGCCGCTGACCGCGGCGCCGGAATAGGAGACGCCGGACGTCCGGTTCCCCTCGCGCAATGGCGCGAGCGCCCGCCCTATCGTGACCCGACCGTCCTCGAACGCTACGTGGAAGACCTCCGCAAGGCCGGCCTGCCGTAGAGACGGCTTGCGCCGCTTCGTTCTCGCAACGACGAGTTCAGGTCTCGCGCCCGGCATTGTTCGCACTGCCGAACGACCTGTGCGGATCGTAAGGCGCTATCGCCCGCGCCTTTGCAGGCTATATGCACCGTCGATCGAGAGGAGATCACGCCATGATCGACATCAGCAACGCCGGAACGTTCAAGGTTGGCGATCGCATCGTGAAGCGCATGGGTTACGGCGCGATGCAGCTCGCAGGAAAGGGGGTGTTCGGGCCGCCGAAGGACCCAGCAGCCGCGATATCCGTGCTGCGCGAGGCGACGGCCAGCGGCGTCAATCACGTCGACACCAGCGACTATTACGGCCCCTATGTCACCAACCAGCTGATCCGCGAGGCGCTCCATCCCTATCCCGACGATCTCGTCATCGTCACCAAGATCGGCGCCAGGCGCGGCGAGGATGCATCGTGGATTCCGGCGATGGCGCCGGCCGAGCTTAAGAGCGCGGTCCACGACAATCTCAGCCGTCTCGGGCTGGACGCGCTCGAGGTCGTCAACCTCAGGATCATGGGCAAGGTCCATGGCCCGGCCGAAGGATCGATCGAAGCGCCGCTCACGGTCCTGGCCGAGCTTCAGCGGCAGGGGCTGGTGCGCCACATCGGACTTAGCAACGTTACGCCGACGCAGATCGCGGAGGGGCGGCGGATCTGCGACATCGTCTGCGTGCAGAACATGTACAATGTAGCGCATCGGGAGGACGACGTCCTGATCGACGATCTCGCCCGCGACGGGATCGCCTATGCGCCGTTCTTTCCGCTCGGCGGCTTCACCCCGTTGCAGTCGACCGCGCTTACCGAAGTCGCGAAACGGCTCGGCGTGACGCCGATGCAGGCCGCGCTCGCCTGGCTCATCCGGCGCGCGCCCAACATTCTGCTCATTCCCGGGACGTCATCGATCGGCCATCTGCGCGAAAATCTGGCGGCGGCCAACCTGGAGCTGCCGCGCGAGGCGGCCGCGGCGCTGGATCAGATCGCGACCGGGTACGCCCCGGCCTGAGGCCAGGCTCGCTCAATAACCCTTGCCGCTGTCGTCCGCGTAGGCGGGGGCTAGCGAAATGGTCACGCTGGCCGCCGCCCCGCAGGCCATCGTAATAGCCAGCATAAGGATTAAGAGATATTGCATCGTCCCCTCCGCCACTCGACGCCGCCAACGCTGCGAACCACCAAACCTTCGCGCGATCGCGCAAAACGCGATGTGAGCCCCGTCACATAGCCCGCGCTGAGCAGTCGCAACTCGGGCGCGCCGCCCGGCTCTGATGTTCAAGCAAAGCCCCTGCGCCGCGCCGGCTGGCGTCTAGCAAGGACATGATATCGCCTCGTCTATTGACGAATCGTAAACCGCGGGCTTGGCGGGCCGGCCCCAGCGATCGTCGTAGAAGAAGCTCTAATCTCGGCCGCGGCCCTTTCGGCTAGCCTCGCCCCACGAACGGCATCTTGGTCGCCATGATCGTCATCGTGAGAATGTTCGTGCTCAAGGGAAGGTTCGCCATGTGGACGATCGCGGCGCCGACCTCGTCCGGGTCCATGGTCGGCTCGACCCCAATGCGCCCGTCGGCCTGCGGAACGCCCTGCGTCTGCTTGCGCGCCATCTCGGTCAGCGCATTGCCGATGTCGATCTGCCCGCAAGCGATATCATAGGCGCGCCCATCGAGGGCGATCGACTTGGTCAAGCCGCTGATGGCGTGTTTGGTCGAGGTATAGGGGGCGGAGAACGGCCTCGGCACATGCGCCGAAATGGAGCCGTTGTTGATGATGCGTCCGCCTTGCGGCCGCTGCCGTTTCATCAACCCAAACGCGGCCTGTGCGCACAGGAAAGCGCCGTTGAGGTTGACGTCGACCACCGCCTTCCACTGCGCGAAGGTCAGTTCGTCGATCGTCATCGCAGGCGCGCCGCGGCCCGCGTTGTTGAACAGAAGATCGAGCCGGCCGAATTCGCGTTCGATCAAAACGAACAGCGCCTTGACCGCTTCGGGGTCGCCGACGTCGGACGGCGAGGCGATGGCGCGCCGCCCGAGCGCCTTGATCTCGCCCGCGGCCTCCTCGATCGGCTCCGGCCGCCGCCCCGCGAGCGCCACATGCCAGCCCGCCCGCGCCAGCGCCAGCGCCGACGCCCTGCCGATCCCCGTTCCCGCCCCCGTCACCAGGGCAAATCGGTCCCCGTTCATGGTCCCTCCCACATTTGTCATAAATCCCGCTCCTGCCTGAGCTCCGGGGCCATGCGCCAGACGGCGGCGGCGAGCACGATCGCGCCGCCGAGCATGGTCGCCAGACCCGGATTTTCGCCGAAAGCAAGAAACACCCATACCGGGCCGAGCACAACATCCAGCAGGCTGATAAGGCCCGCCTCGGCGGACGGGATGAACTTTGCGCCCTCCATGAAGATGACGAAGGCGAGGCCGATCGTCGTCAGTCCGAACACGAACAGGATGACGAAATCATGCAGCCCGATCGGCTCGAGCGGCGAATTGGCGAGGCCGAAGATGCCGGAGCCGAGCGCGCCCAGGCAGTTGACGACGATCATCGACGCGTTCGGCTGGCGGCGCTGGAGCACGATCATGCCGGCGAAGGCGAGCGTCATCAACATCGACAGCGCCTGTCCCAAGAGGCGCCCTGAGCCCAGGCCGCTTGCGACCATAATGACGATGCCCAGGAGCGCCAAGCCCGAAGCGGCGAGGGTGCGCGGGCTGACCCGCTCGCCATTGATGAGAAAGCCGATCGCCGCGGCGACGAACGGCAGGGTCGCATAAATCACCATGACGTCGGCGATGGTCGTGGTCATCACCGAGGCGGTGTAGGCGGAAATCGCGATCATCGCCAAGAGCGCCACGACCGGCGACAGCGGACCGAAGCCGAACGGATCGTCCAGGCGTCCGCGTCTCCATTCGAAGAGCCCGACGGCGGCGATCGAGACCGCGCCGAGCAGCGCCCGCCAGCCCATCACCGTCCAGATGTCGAGATGGGCGAGAAGGCGGGCGAAGAGACCGGCCATGCTCCAGAGCACGGTGGCCACGAGAACCAGCAGCACGCCGCGCCGTCGCGCCGACATTTCGCCCGGCACGGAAGCGTCTCCATTTCGCTTGGGGGTCGAAGCAACAATAGGGAGATTCGCGCCGCGGGGGAACGGCGCGCGACCGCGCAAAAAAGCGATGGCGCGGCGCCCGTTCGTCATTGCGGCGAGCCATAGGGCGTCGAAAGGGGCCCGTCTTTGGACGGGCTACGGCGGGGCAGCAGTCAAGAGCCGCCGCCTTGCGACCCTTTAGATCGCCACGCTTCGCTCACGGTGACGAATTGCGTTTCCGTGGCGCTCGCGATCCCCCGCGCGGCCTGGCGCCCCCGCCAGCCGACGGCGAACCTTCGGAGATGCCCGGCGAAGCGCACGCAGGGGACGACGACGGCGGCGACGGCGGAACGGAATGGCGGCGCGTCGCCGCCGACGCCGAACACGATTCGTTCGCGCGTCCTTTCGGGGATGACGAGGGTGCCGAACGCCCAATCCCAGACGGCGAGCGCGAAGCCGAGGTTGCGATCATAATGGATGGGATTGGCGGAATGGTGCAGCTGGTGGTGGGCCGGGCTCTGCAGGATGCGGCCGGCGAAGCCGGTGAAGGCGATCCACATGTGGCTGTGGCGCAGGTGGCCGTAGGTGATGAGGAACGCCATCAGGAGAATGTTGCCGTTGAGCAGGGTGAACGGGCGCACGCCGGGGCCGAAGGCGTAGGTCATGACGCCGAACACGATGCCGGTTGAAAGCCCGATCAGGTTCATGAACGCGATGATCTCAACCGGATGCTGACGCAATTCGGTGAGCGTCGTCATGACTTCAGCCGAATGGTGGACCTTGTGGAACTCCCACAGGGCCGGGATTTTATGGAAGCAATAATGGGCGAACCAATAAGCGAGTTCGGAAGCCAGGAGCTGGAGCACGGTCGCGAGCGTAAGGATCGTCCAGGCGGGCCACCGCGCGGGCGCGTGCGTCCCCCAGACATGGATCAGGCCGGCGACGACTTCGTCGCGCCAGAAAAAGAGGCCCAGTCCCAGCGTGGCGTATGCGGAGGCAAGCGCGACGCCGTTCAGCGCCCACAGGCGCATGTCAACGAGCGACGAGGGATGCAGGAGAATGCGCCTGGGAAAGATCGAGCGCACGAACCCCCTGACGATGAGGCGCCGGCCGCGCGCCCGGCGTCGACCGGCGTAGTAAAGCGCTGAGACCGCGAGGGCGCCGAACAGCGCCGGAGCGCCATAAGCGGACGCTGGCTTGAAGGTTTCCAGGATCGCGCCCTGCAACGCGGCCCAGATCGCGGCGGGGCCGGACACGGTCCTCTCCTCGGCTTGTCGACGACTCGATAAGGCTAGCGCGCGAGGCTTCCCAAAAGGTTAGGAATAAAAGGCGAAGTCTCGCTCATTGGGTCGGGGGCGGAATGGAACATATGGTTGGGGCGGATTTGGACGGCTTCGCCGGCACCGCGAATGCCGCCTTCCTGCTCGTGTTTTCCTCTTTGTTCTCGATCATCAACCCGATCGGCGGGGCGCTTATCTTTTATGGCGTGACCAAGGACTTCTCCCGCGCGGACCGGGAGAAGGTCGCCGTCCTCGTCGGCCTCTATTCGCTCGCGATCATGTTCGGCGCGCTGTGGGCCGGGCCTATGTGCTGCGTTTCTTCGGCGTTTCGATTGACGCCTTGCGCATCGCCGGAGGGACTGTGGTCGCCCTCAGCGGTTGGCGCCTGTTGACGTCATCCGAATCTCATCCCGACCGCAAGGGCCACGAGCGCGCTGAGGAGCAGAGCAGCGGCGGCGATCCGATGCAGGTTGCCTTCTTTCCCCTGACCTTGCCGTTCACCACCGGACCCGGCACGATCGCGGTCGCGATCACGATCGGCGCCGAGCGTCCCTCGAGCAGCGCCGGATTCATTGCCTTCTTTTTCGGCGCGAGCGTCGCTGCGGTAGCCAACGCCGCGATCATTTGGGTGTTGTATCGATCCGCCGACCGGATTCATCGGCCCGACGGCGCAGGCGGTGATCGTGCGGCTGACTGCCTTTCTCCTGATGTGCATCGGGGTGCAGATCCTGGTCACCGCCATTGGAGACCTGATCGCCCATTGGCGGGTCGCTTAGTCCCGCGCCGCCTTCTCGGCCTCATAGAGCGCGCGATAGCGCCTGAGACGCGGCGCATGGATCGGGGTCCGCTCCGGTTCCGGCTTGAACTCGCGTTGGACCGGCGGTCGCGTGCATACCGCCTCGATCGTTCCCGCCGCGGCGGCAAGCATGCCGAGCCGGGCGGCCCCAAGCGCCGCGCCGGCTTCCGCTCCGAAAGCGAGATCGATTGTCAGCCCGGTTACGTCGGCGATCATCTGGCCCCAGAACTCGGACCGCGCGCCGCCGCCGACCAGGAGCGGCCGGGCCGGCCTCGCCCCGGCGGCGTCGAGCACGGCGACGCCGTCGGCGAACGAGAAGGCGACGCCCTCCATGACCGCGAACACCAGCGCCTCGGCGCCGTGCTCGGCCCGTAAGCCCGCGAAGACGCCCGTGGCCTCGGCGTCGTTGTGCGGCGTTCGCTCGCCGCTGAGGTAAGGCAGGAAGATCGGCGCGGAGGCGACCGCGCTCTTCGAGCCGGCGAAGGCTGCTGCGGCGGCGATCAGTTCGCCGATGTCGCGGTCGCGCCCAAGGACGGCGGCGATCCAGGAGAGCGAGGAGGCGGCGGACAGGGTCACCGCCATGCCGTGCCAGCAATTCGGCAGCGCATGACAGAACGCGTGCAGGGTGCGCTCAGGCAGGCTGACGAAACGGTCGGTGACGGAAAAGATGACGCCCGAGGTGCCGAGCGAAACGAAGCCCGCGCCGGCGGCGGTCGCGCCGACGCCGATCGCCGAAGCGGCGTTGTCGCCGCCTCCGCCGGCGATCGGAATCTTGCGGCCCGCGAGGCCCCAGGCGCCTGCCGTCTCGGGCGAGAGATGAGCCGAGACCTCGGACCCCTCGACCAGACTCGGCATGGCTTTTTCGGTCAGGCCGGTCGCCGCGAGCAGGCTCGCGTCCCAGCGCCGCCGGCCGACGTCGAGCCACAGCGTTCCCGAGGCGTCCGACATCTCCGAGACGGCTTCGCCGGAGAGGCGCAGGCGCACATAATCCTTGGGCAACAGCACCCGCCTGGTCGCCCTGGCGACCTCGGGCTCGTGCGCGCCGACCCACAACATCTTCGGCGCGGTGAATCCGGGCATCGCCAGGTTGCCGGTGCGCTGCTCGAGATCGGGGACGCGGCGCTTGAGCTCGGCGCATTCGGCGAACGAGCGGCCGTCATTCCACAGGATCGCCGGCCTCAGCGGCTTGTCCCGCGCGTCGAGCAGAGTCGCGCCATGCATCTGGCCCGAGAGGCCGATTCCGGCGACCGCCTCGAACTCCTTCGGCGCATGGCGCCGGATCGCGGCGACCGCGGCCTCGACGCCCGCGACCCAATCGTCGGGTTCCTGCTCGCTCCACAGTGGATGAGGGCGCGAGACGCTGAGCGGGGTCGAAGCTTCCGCAACCACCCGCTGGTCGGCGTCGACAAGCAGCGCCTTGATCGACGACGTGCCGATGTCGAGCCCCAGAAACGTCTCTTGCCTGCCCTCAGTCATCGGCGCCTCCCCTTGGGGGCCACAATAAAACAAAAAGCCCCGGCTTTGTCGCCGGGGCTCAGGCAGGCGCGTTCAGCGCGCAGCCAGTGAAAGAAAGGTCAGGCGACCTTCAGGTTGCCTGCCGACGAGCGGCCGGTGCGCTTGTCGGCCACAATCTCGTAGACGACTTTCTGTCCCTCGGCGAGGTCGCGAAGCCCCGCGCGCTCGACGGCGCTGACGTGGACGAATACGTCCTTGCCGCCATCGTCGGGCTGGATGAAGCCAAAGCCCTTCGTTGCGTTGAACCATTTGACGGTTCCAGTAGCCATAGATGCAGTCCCGTAGATGAAGTTGAGAGGAGCGGCCTGATGTCGCCAGTCCGCTATCGGTGCGGAAGGCTTCCTCGTCGCGCGTCAGAGAACGCGAAGTCGAGTGGTCGGTCGGACATCGATGCCAGCCCATAGCCACACATGGTGGTGAAATCAAGATCAGGCGGTGGCGGGGCGCCTCAGAGCCACGCCCCGACGGCGTGGGCGATCTGGGCGCCCGCTTCGTAATAGGCCTCCTTCAGCGCCGGCAGCGCCGGCGCGTCGGGCTCGGTCACCGGCAGCGGCAGGTCCTTTTCGCTGAGCTTGCCCAGAATGTGATCGGCAAGGACGCGCCCGAACACGGTGCCGGTGCCGATGCCCCTACCATTGTAGCCGCAGAACGTCACGACGTTCGGTCCCAGCCGATGGAAACGCGGCAGCGCGTTCTCGGTCATGCCCATCATGCCGTACCATTGCGCCTCGAATGCGACCTCGCCGACCTGTGGAAAGGTCTTCTTGAGCGCGCGCAGGCTCCAGGCGCGGTGGACCGCAAGGCCGGTTCCCCGCAGCGCCCCGATACTGCCGAAGAGAAGCCGTCCGGCGCGGTCGAAGCGGAAGGAATTCATGATGAGCCGGGTATCCCAGCAGCCCTCGCGGCCGGGGAGGATGGCGGCCTGCAATTCGGCCCCCAGAGGCCGGGTGGCGAAATTGAAATAGGGGACGCAAATCTGCTCGCGCCGGCCTTGCGGCCATGGACCGACGCCATAAGCATCGGTCGCGAGCGCGACCCAGTCGGCGGTGACCGTCCCGCCGTCGGTCGTGAGCGTCCATGTCTTGCCCGTCCGCTCGGCCGACCTGATCGGGCTTCGGGTGTGGATCGCGGCGCCGGCGGCGATCGCGGCCCCGGCGAGGCCGCGCGCATAGGCGAGCGGGTGGATGATTCCGGCGCGCAGGTCGAGCAGCGAGCCGGCGTAGATGTCGACGCCAATGCGCTTGGCGGTCTCCGCCTGGGTGAGAAGCCGGACCGGCGCGCCTCGCGCGCCCCATTGCCGAGCGCGCTCCTCGATCTTGGCGAGCCCCGATCGCCCGACCGCGCAATGCAGCGTGCCATTGCGCACAAGCTCGCAGTCGAAGCCGTGCTTGTCGACAAGCGCGTAGACTTCCGCTGGGCCCCCGCCAAGAAGGCTAAGGAGCCGTTCGCCATAATCCGCGCCTAGCCTCTCGATGATGTCGTCGGGCGCGAGCCATATGCCCGCGTTGACGAGGCCGACATTCCGTCCTGCGCCGCCGAAGCCGATCTCGACCGCCTCGAGCGCCGCGACCCTCGCTCCGGCCCGCGCCAGATGCAAGGCCGTTGAAATGCCGGTATAGCCGCAGCCGACCACGGCAACGTCGGCCCGCGCCTCGCCCTTGAGCGGCGACGTCGGCGGCGCCGGTGGAGCGGTCATTTCCCACAGACCATGCGAGAGCGGATCGTTTTGCATCCTGCGTTTCGAATCCTTGTCGCCGAAGGCAGCGTCGGTCGATGATAGGCGCGCGGGGGCGCCGTTTCCAGCAGGTAGCCGCGGCTCCGCCCTCGACGCCTCGTTCGCTGGCCAATATAGATCGATATTGGCAGGACTCCTCGCTCGAAGGAGCAACCGAAGCCGGTGCGTCGCAGGTGCAGGCGCCCGAGGCCCGAGGGCGTTGCAATGAGTGGCTTTCATGGACCCGATCTCGGCCCGTTCCGGTGGGATGATCCGCTGCTGCTGGAATCTGAGCTCGCCGAGGACGAGCGGATGATCCGCGACACAGCTCGGGATTTCGCGGCCAAGGAACTCGCGCCGCGGATCCAGAGGGCCTATCTGGAGGAGAAGACCGACCCGAAGCTCTTCCGCCTGATGGGCGAAGCCGGGCTTCTTGGGGTGACCCTGCCGCAGGAATTCGGCTGCGCCGGCGCCGGCTACGTCTCCTACGGCCTCGTGGCGCGCGAGGTCGAGCGCGTCGATTCCGGCTTCCGATCGATGATGAGCGTGCAGAGCTCGCTCGTCATGTACCCGATCCATGCCTATGGCGACGCCGACCAGCGGAAGAAATATCTGCCGGGCCTCGCGCGCGGCGAGCTCATTGGCTGTTTCGGTCTCACCGAGCCAGGCGCGGGATCCGATCCCGGCGGCATGGTGACGCGAGCCGAGAAAATCGACGGCGGTTACCGCCTTATCGGCGCCAAGACCTGGATCACCAACGCGCCATTAGCCGACGTGTTCGTCGTCTGGGCGAAGTCGCGCGCCCACGGCGATCAGATCCGCGGCTTCATCCTCGAGAAGGGCATGAAGGGCCTCTCGGCCCCGAAGATCGAGGGCAAGCTGTCGCTGCGGGCCTCGATCACCGGCGAGATCGTGCTCGACAACGTTGAAGCGCCGGAGAGCGCGCTTCTGCCGAACGTCGCGGGCCTCAAAGGGCCATTCGGCTGCCTCAACCGCGCCCGCTATGGCATTTCCTGGGGGGCGATGGGCGCGGCCGAGGATTGCTGGTTTGCCGCCCGCCAGTACGGCCTCGACCGGAGGCAGTTCGGCCGCCCGCTCGCCGCGACCCAGCTCTTCCAGAAGAAGCTCGCCGACATGCAGACCAAGATCGCGCTCGGGCTCCAGGCCTCGCTGAGGGTCGGGCGGCTCATGGACGAAGGCCGCGCGGCGCCGGAAATGATCTCGCTCGTCAAGCGCTCGAATTGCGGCGAGGCGCTCGATGTCGCGCGCGCTGCGCGCGACATGCACGGCGGCAACGGCATCCAGATCGAGTACAAGGTCATGCGCCACCTCGCCAACCTCGAGACGGTCAACACCTACGAGGGCACGCATGACGTTCACGCGCTGATCCTCGGGCGGGCGCAGACCGGCCTGCAGGCGTTCTTCTGACGATGAGCCCGCTTGCCGGACTGCGCGTGGTCGAGCTCGCGCGGGTGCTCGCGGGCCCGACGACCGGGCAGACGCTTGCCGATCTTGGCGCCGACGTGATCAAGGTCGAGAGTCCCGAGGGCGACGAGACGCGCCAATGGGGCCCCCCCTTCATTGAAACAGAGGGCGAGCGGTCGGCCGCCTATTTTCACTCATGCAATCGTGGCAAGCGCTCGATCGTCGCCGACTTCGCGAGCGAGCGGGGACGCGAGATCGTGCGGCGCCTCGCGGCGCGCTCGGACGTCCTGATCGAGAACTTCAAGGTCGGCGGGCTCGCCAAGTTCGGGCTCGACTACGAACAGCTTCGCCGTCTCAACCCCCGACTCATCTATTGCTCGGTCACCGGCTTCGGCCAGACCGGGCCTTACGCGAAACGCGCCGGCTACGACTTTCTTATCCAGGGCATGTCGGGCGTCATGGACATCACCGGCGAGCCGGACGGACCGCCGGAGAAGGCGGGCATTGCGATCAGCGACCTCTTCACCGGCCTCTACGGCGCTATCGCCATCGAGGCGGCGCTGATCGCGCGCGAGCGCACTGGCCGCGGCCAGCGCCTCGATCTTGCCCTGTTCGACTCGATGAGCGCGATGCTCGCCAATCAGGCGATGAACTATCTGGCTTCTGGGCGGTCGCCGAAGAGGATGGGCAACGCCCATATCAATCTCGCCCCCTACCAGACCCTGCCGGTTGAGGATGGCTGGCTGATTGTGGCGGTTGGCAATGACGGGCAGTTCGCGCGGCTGTGCGGCGTGCTTGGCCTGGAGAACCTTGCCGTCGATCCGCGCTTTGCGACCAATCCCGGGCGCGTGACGAACCGCGTCGAGATGGACCGCGAACTCAAGGCGAAGACCAGCTTGTGGAAGCGCGACGACCTTCTCGCCGCGTTGGAATTGGTGGTCGTCCCTGCCGGGCCGATCAACACGATTGGCGATCTCTTCGCCGATCCCCAGTTCAAGGCGCGCGGCATGCTGATCGAGCCTCAGGGGATTCCGGGCGTCCGCAGTCCGATCGTGATGAGCGAAAGTCCGCTCGCATTCGAGCGCCGGTCGCCGAAGCTCGGCGAGCATCAGGCGGAGATCCTGCGCGAGATCGGGCTCGAATAGCGGCCCGTCGTTCGACGAGCTATGGCTCCAATAACGTAGCATTTCGATCTGGTCAGAAAGCATCCTTCGGCTCAGCGGGCGCTTGACGGCGCGCGCGCGCGGGCGGCAAATCGACCGTGAGCGAGGCGGAGCATGAGCGCGATTCGAAACGTCTGCGTCTATTGCGGATCGAGCGCCGGCAATGACGGTCGATTCAGCGATGCCGCAGAGACGCTTGGGCGGGCGCTCGCGGCGGAGGGCGTCGGGCTCGTCTACGGCGGCGGGGGCGACGGCCTGATGGGCCGCCTCGCCCGCGCGACGCTCGCCGCCGGCGGCCATGTGACCGGCGTCATCCCGAATTTCCTCGTCCGCAAGGAACACGCGTTGAGCGCGGCGCATGAATTGATCGTCGTCGGCGACATGCATGACCGCAAGCAGGCGATGTTCGATCGCGCCGACGCCTTCGTCGCGCTGCCCGGCGGGATCGGCACGCTCGAGGAGCTGGTCGAGCAGATGACCTGGGCGCAGCTCAATCGCCACGCCAAGCCGATCCTCATCGCCAATATCGGCGGCTTCTGGCGCCCTCTGCTGGCGCTGATCGCCCATATGAACATCGAAGGCTTCATTCGCGAAGGCTTCGAGATGCGCTATCTGGTCGCCGAAAGAATCGAGGACGTGGTGCCGATGTTGCGCGCCGCTGTCGAACGTCGGATGGCGGACAATGGACCGCAGGACGCCGTCTCCACCCGCAACATGTAGTGGCTGGGAGACAAAGGCGGCGGCATGGTGCGTCTCTGGCTTTTCCTTCGCCATCGTGGGGCCTTCCTCGCGAACGCAAATTCATGCGGCTTGAGCGTGAGCGCAGGAGGAAAGTCATGACAACGCGGACCTTGGCCGTTGCAATTGCCGCGGCTTTGTGCGGCTTGGCCGCGGCGCCGGCGTTGGCCCAGAACGCGGCGCCGACGCAGGCCGCGGGCGCGCCCGCGAAGGCCAAGCCGCCGGCCAAGCCGACCGATGGGGCAAATACGGTCACCGTATTGGTGACGAACTCGCGCAAGGCCGATCTGGTCGAGCTTCAGGCGGCCGAGAGCGGCTCGGCAAGGTGGAAGAAAGTGCTCGGAGCGCTGAAAGCCGGCAAACAGGCTTCGGCAGTCTTGCCGCGCAATTTCAATTGCCACGTCGACTTGCACGGCGCCTTCGCCGACGGTCAGTCGATGGAAGCGTCAGACGTCGAAGTCTGCGCGCAAAAAACCCTGAACCTGACCGACTAAACGCGGCGGCGCGCCTCCGGCGGGGCGGCTGGAGCGCGCCGGGCCGAGCTTACTTGTGCCCGAAGAGCTCGGCGACATATTCCCAATTGACGAGGCTGTCGAAGTACGCCTTCAGATAGTCGGGCCGGCGGTTGCGGTAATCGATGTAGTAGGAGTGCTCCCACACGTCGACGCCGAGGATCGGCTTACCGCCGTGCACGAGCGGGTTCTCGCCGTTGGCGGTCTTGGTCGCCGACAGCTTGCCGTCCTTGAGCGTCAGCCAGGCCCAGCCGGAGCCAAACTGGGTTACGCCCGCCTGGATCAGGTCCTCTTTGGCCTTCTCGACCGAGCCGAACCCATCCTTGAGCGCCTTCTCGACTTCGCCCGGTATCTTTCCGCCGCCCTTCGGCTTCATCCACTTCCAGAAGTGGATGTGGTTATAATGCTGGCCCGCGTTGTTGAACACCGCGGCGTTCTTGCCGAACGAACCCTTGACGATTTCCTCGAGCGGCTTGCCTTCCCACTCGGTTCCCTTGAGCGCGTTGTTGCCGTTGTTGACATAGGCCAGGTGGTGTTTGTCGTGATGAAATTCGAGCGTCTCGCGCGACATGATCGGAGCCAGCGCGTCGTGAGGATAGGGCAGATCGGGCAGCGTGAAGGCCATGAGACGGCTCCTTGGGAAGTTGGGGGCGAAATCGAAACCCCGGCGGAGGGATTAGGTTCCTTCGCCCCTTAATTTATCCGTCCCCTGGCGGCGCGGCAACTCCGTCGCGCGCGAAGCAAGTCCAGGCGATGGCTCGGCGGTCCGCGCGGCGGTTCGACGCAGGCCTATGGCGCGGGCTCGCGCGATGGCGTAAATCGACGCCTGAGCGGCGGCGGAGGGCTGATGTTCAAGCACGTTCTGATCCCGACGGACGGTTCGGATCTTTCGCGCAAGGCGGTTCTCTACGGCGTCCAGCTCGCGAAGGCGGCCGGAGCGAAGGTGACGGCGCTGACGATCGCCAGCCCGTACCGCGTCGCCTCGATGGACGCTGTGCTGGTGTCGATCGGCGAGGACGAATACGACGAGGAGACGCGCCGCATCTCGGACAGGGCGCTGGAGCAGGTCAAAATGGCGGCGGAGGCGGCGGGCGTGTCCTGCGAGACGATCCGCGAGGTCCACGACCAGCCCTATCGCGCCATCATCGATTCGGCGCACGCGCTCAGTTGCGACCTGATCGTCATGGCCTCGCACGGCCGGCGGGGGATCTCGGCCCTTCTGCTCGGCAGCGAGACCGTCAAGGTGCTGACCCATTCGACCATCCCGGTGCTGGTCTACCGCTGAGCCTCGCGCGGGACCGCCGCCGCCGCAAGCAAGCTGTCTTTCGCCCGGTCGGCGCGAGCCTGCCTGAGCCGGACCAGCTGCTGGTCTGCGAGAACGCCGATCAGGATGACCGTCCCCATGACCGCGAAATTCAGCGAGCTTGGGATGCCAAGCAGATTGACCAGGTTCTGCAGGACCTGGAGCAGGACTGCGCCGAGCACGATGCCCATGATCGAACCCTCGCCGCCGCGCAAGGAACAGCCTCCGAGAACCGCGGCCGCAATTCCATACAGCTCGTAGAAATTGCCGTGGGAAGCGGGCGAGATCGAACGGGTGTACATCGTGAGGAAGATCGATGAAACGCCAGCGAGCGCGCCACAAATGACATAGGCGGCTACGATGATCTTCTTGGTCGCGATGCCGGAAAAACGCGCCGCCTCTTCGTTCTTGCCTATCGCGAACAGGTAGCGTCCAAACACCGAGCGATGCAGCAGAACACCCATGATCAGGGCGACGACTAGGAAGATCACGAAAGTGTGCGGAATGCCGTAGGTGCGTCCGGTTGTGATCCATTCGAGCGCCGGAAAGCTCTGGCCAAATTCAAATCCCGCGGTCCCGTCATCGGTGTACCAGCGCGCGATCCCGCGATAGATCAGGAGGCCGCAGAGGGTTACGACAAAGGGCTGCAGGTTCATTCGGGTGACGAGAAATCCATGCACCCAGCCAAGGATCACGCCGAAACCGATAATAATGAGAACGGCGAGGATCCAGGGCATGTGATAATTCACGAGCAAGTCGACGAAGACGACGCCGAACAGGGCGAACTCCGAGCCAATCGATAGGTCGATGCCGCCCGTGATGATGACGAAGCCTTCGCCAATGGAGAACAGGCCGAACAGTCCGACGAGATTGGCGGTATTCTCCAGATTGATCGGCGAGATGAAGCGCGGGTTGAGAAACGCCACCACCGCGCCGACGACGACGATGAGCAGGAAAAGTCCGAGATCTTTCTTCAGCATCACGCCGCACTCTGCTCCGCTCCGTGACCGACGGCGAGCCGCATCACGTTCTCCTCGCTGAACTGGTCACGGTTCAGCGTTCCGCTGATCGCGCCCTCTTGCATCACCACGATGCGGTCGCTCACTCCGATCACCTCCTCCATGTCGGAAGAAATCATCAGGATCGCCACGCCGGCGTCGGCCAAGCCCCGCATCAGCGAATAGATTTCGGACTTCGAGCCGACATCGATGCCACGCGTCGGCTCGTCGAAGATCATCACCCTAGGTTTCATTGATAGCCATTTGGCGAGGACCACCTTCTGCTGGTTGCCCCCGGATAGCGTGCCAACCACCGTCTCGACATCCGCCGTTTTGATGTTGAGGGACTGGCGCTGCCGCTCCGCGTTTTTGCGCTCCGCCCCCGAATCCATGAGGAAATATCGCGCGAAGGAGAGAATATCCGGCAAGGAGATGTTCTCGGTCACCGACTCCTCAAGCACGAGACCGCTGCGCTTGCGGTCCTCTGGCGCCAGATAAATTCCGTGCGCGATCGCGTCTTTGGCTGAACGAACGGCGATGGGCGCGCCGTTCAGCCGAATCTCGCCTCCCAGTATGGGATCAATGCCAAATACAGCGCGCGCGAGCTCGGTTCGCCCCGCCCCTATCAATCCGGCCATCCCTAAGATTTCGCCCGCTCTCAGCGAAAGGCTCGTGGCGTGCGCGGGATGCGCAGGGGTTCGCAGGCCAACGACTTCCAGAACGTTCGCGCCCGGCAAGGCCTTCGGCGGAATGTAGAGCGACTTGAGGTCCCGCCCGATCATGAGGCGGATCATGGCGTCGCGATGGATCTGGTCACGAGCCAGCTCGCCAACAACTGAGCCGTCACGAAGGACGACCACACGGTCGGCGCAGGTTTCCACCTCGTTCAGCCGGTGGGTGATAAAGATGATCGACACGCGATCAGCCTTAAGCTCGCCGATGACCCGCATCAGCCGATCGGTCTCCGTGGAAGTCAGGCTGGAGGTCGGCTCATCCATGATGACGACGCGTGCGTTGAGCGAAAGGGCCTTGGCGATCTCCAAAAGCTGACGCTGCGCAAGGGAGAGGTCGGAAACAAGATCGTCGACCTCGAAGTCGACGTCCAATCGCTTCAGCAACGGCGCCACGATGCGCTTCGTCGTCTTGCGGTCGACAAGCTTCAGGGGACCAGCAAACAAAGGCTCGCGTCCGATCAGCACATTCGCGCCAACGTCAAGGTTGTCAAAGAGGTTCAGTTCCTGATGAACGAAGGCGATTCCGGAATTCAGCGACTCGGAGACGGTGAGCGCGCCATGCGCGACGCCGTCGATCTCGATCGTTCCCTGGTCGGGTTTCACCACCCCGCCAAGAATCTTCATCAGCGTTGACTTGCCGGCCCCATTCTCGCCGATCAGCGCGAGAACTTCGCCCCGGTTCACGGTCAGGCTGACACGGGAAAGGGCGCGGACGCCGGGATAGCTCTTGCTGATCTCGATCAGCCGGAGGAGGGAATCGGGCAAATTCAGTCCTTAAGAAAAGGGCGCTGCGCGTAAGCGCTGCGCCCCAAACCGGAAGCCAAGCGAGCGCTTCTTTCGCGCCCGCTCGTCTGCCTTATTTCTTGCCCTGCCGTTCCTTCAGCTCCGCCCAGAAGGCGTCGACGTTATCCTTGCTGATGATCTTGGTCGGGATGATGATGAGGCCGTTCGCAGGAATGAACGACTTGTCTCCTTCGAGATACTTCGCCATGTCCTTCATGCCCTGATAACCCCACTCGTAGGGCTGCTGGACGACCGTTGAGGCTATGGTGCCCTCCTTGACGCCGCCGAGCGTAATCGCATCCTCGTCGAAGCCGACGATCGTGATCTTTCCGAGTTTGCCGGCTTCCTTGAGCGCCTCATAGATGCGGGGCGTATTGTAGGAATAATAGCCTACCATGCAGTCGATTTCGGGATGGGCGGTCAGCGTGTCCTCGACATTGCGCTTGGCGCGGGTCTGGTCGCCGTCGTCGGCGCGAACGTCGACTTGTACGATCTTCGAGCCCTTGATCGTCTCGTTGAAGCCCTCGATGCGCTCGCGGGCGTTGTCCGCGCCGGGCAGTCCGACGAAGCCCATGCATTTGCCGCCGTTCGGCATCGCCTTGAGCGCGATCTCGCCGGCCTGCTTGCCCGCATCGACGTTGCTCGAGCCGATATAGGCGACGCGGTTGCTCTTGGGCGCGTCGCTGTCGGTGGTGAACAACGCCACCTGTTTGCCGACACGGTCGAGGGCGTCGGTCATCGTCTTGGGATCGACCGCGCTCACCATGATGGCGGAGACGCCGGCCGCGACGAGGTCGTCCATCACGCGCGTCTGAATCGCGGCGGTCCCCTGCTCGGGATATTTGAAGTCGAGCTTGTAATTCGGCAGTTCGCTCTGCGCCTTCTTGACGCCGGCCTCGGCGGCCTTCCAGAAGTCCGACGGGACGTTCACGACGAATACGAGCGTCTTCTTGTCTGCCGCCTGGGCTGAGCCGGCGAGGGCCAGCAGCGCAGCGGCAGTGACGCCGGATAATAGAACTCTTTTCATTCGATTTCCTCCCTGGGACATCCGAGACAGCAAGCTTCATGCTGCCGGACGCTTTCGCATTCGAGCCTCTGGCCGGCCCTGGACGGGTGTTTTCCTAGAGTCAGCCTTCGACACGGTCAAGCGCGAGGCGACGACACGCTTGGAAAATCGAGGGGTTCGGGCGGTTTTCGCTCACTCCGCCAGCGCCAACCCGACGCCGCCGGCGCTCAGGGTCCGGCCGGCGGCGGCCGCGTCCTCGACCCGATCGAGCCTCAGAAGCGCGAGCGCTTCGCGCCCCGACGACGACCCGAGCACGCCGACGGCGAGCTCGCGGTCCATGATGGGCGCGCCCGGCGCGGGCGACGGCCCGGCCAGCTTGACGCGCACGATGCGCCGGCGTCCCGTCCCACGATGCTTCATGCGCGAGACGACCTCTTGGCCGACATAGCAACCCTTGTCGAAATCGACGCCATGCAAAAGGTCGAGGTTGACGTCGTGCGGGAAGGCGTCGCCATAGGTGAAATCGAGCCCGCCCTTCGGCGCGACGGCTTTGATGCGCAAGCCCTCATATTCGCTGACGTGCTCCGTGCCGATGGCGGCTGCGATCGGGCGCGGCAGGATCGCCCGCCAGCCCAGGCGCGGATCGCGTGGATCGGCATAGAGAAGGGCGCCCTCGATCGGCGCCGGCTCGCCGCCCCAGAAGGCGGCGACGGCGCGGCCGGCGCTCACGTCGGCGACCGTGACCTTGGCGCGCAACTTGTAGAAGCCAAGCCGCTTGGCGAGATCGGGCGCCTGCGCGGCCGCGCAATCGAGGAAATAGGCCGCGCCGTCGGCGTCGGGCGCGCGCACGACGATCATGTCGAACATAATCTTGCCCTGCGGCGTGAGCAGCGCCGCATAGGCCGCTTCGCCGGGCTCGAGCCGCTCGACGTCATTGGTCAAGAGACCCTGGAGAAAGCCGGCCGCATCC
This sequence comes from uncultured Alphaproteobacteria bacterium, assembly GCA_963765375.1. Taxonomy (GTDB): domain Bacteria; phylum Pseudomonadota; class Alphaproteobacteria; order Rhizobiales; family Beijerinckiaceae; genus Roseiarcus. Next base: position 787,129 of record CAVXVZ010000005.1, read on the forward strand.
GCGCCGCTGACCGAAACGACGCCGCGATCCGCGAGAGAAGCGGCTTTCTTGCTCATGCTTTCGCCTCCGGTCGCGCTTGCAAGGATCGACAGTGTTAAATAGGCCGCTTTCGCGCCGCTGCAAGAAAGGAATAAGGCCATGCCGCCGGGTTTCGATTGCGTCCTCCTGAACGGGACCGTGGTCAACCACGACGGGATCGGCGTGCGCGACATCGGCGTTCGCGACGGGCGCGTCGCCGATATCGGCGCGTTGGGCGCCGCCGCGGCGGGCGAGCGCATCGATTGCCGCGGCCTTCACATTCTTCCCGGCGTCATCGATTCCCAGGTCCATTTTCGCGAGCCCGGCCTCGTTCACAAGGAGGACCTCGAGACCGGTTCGCGCGCGGCGGTGCTCGGCGGCGTGACCGCGGTGTTCGAAATGCCCAATACCGATCCGACGACGACCAGCGCCGAGGCCCTCGCCGACAAGCTTGCGCGGGCGAAGGGCCGCATGCATTGCGACTTCGCGTTCTGGGTCGGCGGCACGCATGAAAACGTCGCCGATCTGGCCGAACTCGAGCGCCTGCCGGGCGCGGCCGGGATCAAGGTGTTCATGGGCTCATCGACCGGGCGCCTCCTGGTCGCGGACGACGAGGGGGTGCTGGCGATCCTCAAGCGTATCCGCCGCCGCGCCGCGTTCCACAGCGAGGACGAGGCGCGACTCAACGAGCGCAAGGCTCTCCGCGTCGCCGGCGACCCGTCCTCCCATCCCGTGTGGCGCGATGAGATCGCAGCCCTGCGCTCGACCGAGCGCCTCATCCGCCTCGCGCGCGAGGCGCGGGCCCAAGTGCACGTCTTGCACGTCTCGACCGGCGAGGAGATGGATTTTCTGGCCAGCGCCAAGGACGTCGCCAGCTGCGAGGCGACGCCGCATCACCTGACGCTGAGCGCCGAGGACTACCCGCGCCTCGGGACAAAAATGCAGATGAACCCGCCGGTGCGCGGGACAGACCATCGCGACGCGATCTGGCGCGGCCTTCAGGCGGGCGTCGTCGACGTTCTCGGCTCCGACCACGCGCCCCATACGCTGGAAGAGAAAGCCAGGCCCTATCCGGCGAGCCCGTCCGGCATGACCGGCGTCCAGACGCTCGTTCCGATCATGCTCGACCATGTCAAAACGGGACGGCTCACGCTTGCGCGGTTCGTGGATCTGACCAGCGCTGGACCCAACCGCCTGTTCGGCATCGTCGGCAAGGGCCGCATCGCCGGCGGCTACGACGCCGATTTCACGATCGTCGATCTCAAGCGCCGCGAGACCATCCGCGATTCCTGGATCGCCTCGCGCTCGCGCTGGACCCCCTACGATGGCAGGACGGTGACGGGCTGGCCAGTCGGAACCATCATCCGCGGACGCAAGATCGTGTGGGAAGGCGAATTGACCGGGCCGTCGACAGGTGAGGCGGTGCGGTTCTGGAACTAAAGCGCCGGGATACTTAACCGCCCATCACCTGCATCGTGAGCCAAGTCGCCGCCAGCGCCGGCTTGTGGGCTCCCTCGATCTCGACGCTGACGTCGTAGGTCAATTGCCATTCGCGCGCCGAGCGGGCCGTCACGGCCTGCAGAGTGAAATGCCCGCGCACCCGGCTTCCCGAGCCGACAGGATGGATAAAGCGCACCTTGTCGAAGCCGTAGTTCACGCCGTGGGCTGCGCCCTCGATTTTGGGCAGGGCGCTATAGGCCATGGTCGAAAGCAGCGAGAGGGTGAGGAAGCCGTGGGCGACCGTGCCCCCGAACGCGGTCGCGCTCGCCCGCTCGGGGTCGACATGGATGAACTGCTCGTCTTCGGTGACCTTGGCGAAGGCGTCGATCCGCTCCTGATCGACGGTAAGCCAGCGGGATACGAAGCTGCGCCCGACCATCGCCTCAAGGTCGCCCGCGGGAACCTTCTTGACGTCCGCCCAATCGTTCATGTCTCGCCTCCGAACATCGATGGCGGCGGGGCGACCGCAAGCCCGCCGTCGACCGGCAGGATCGCGCCGGTCGTATAGGCGCCGCCCCTCCCGGTCAGGAACAGGATCGCGCCGGCGATGTCGTCTTCGCGCCCAAGCCGCCGCATCGGCACTGTTTTGGCGCCACGCGCCGCGCCGGCCTCGTCGCCGATCGCGAACCGCGTCATGTTGGTGGGAAACGGCCCCGGCGCGATGGCGTTGACCGTGACCTGCCGGCCGGCGAACTCCTGGGCGAGTATGCGAGTCAGGTGATGCACGGCCGCCTTCGAGGCGGAATAGGCGTAGGCATTCTCGCTATGGGTCGCCGCGCCCATCACCGAGCCGAGGTTGACGATCGTCGACGGCCGCTCGGCGTTGGCCGAGGCGAACAGCATCGGCGCGAGATCGCGGGTGAGCGAGAACAGGCCAGCGACATTGACGCTCATCACCCGTTCCCAGGCCTTCCAGGGATAGGTCTCGAACGGCTCGCCCCAGGTCAGGCCGGCATTGTTGACGAGAATGTGCAAGACGGCCGTGCGCCTGCGGGTCTCCGCCGCCAGCGCCACGACTCCCGCCTCGTTCGCAACAGTGCCGCCGAAGCCGTCGCAAGGGCCGAGCGCCGAAAGCTCATTCGCCGCCTGTTCGCAGGCCTCGGTCTTGCGCGAGGCGATCAAGACCCGCGCCCCGGCGCTGAGGAGCGCTTCGGCGCAAATCCGCCCGAGGCCGGTCGCCCCGCCGGTCACCAGCGCGGTGCGGCCCTGGACGGAAAAAAGCTCGTTTGCGCTCAACGTGGCTCCCTGCGCCGGTCGCGTTTTGCTAAGGACCATAGCAATTCCGCGGCGAGGGCCAAACTACCGGCGCCGATCGCCGCGGACTGGCGAAAATTCTGGCCGCGGGCCGTGTCTGGCGCTCGGCCGTTTCGCATCGAGGGGGAACGGACGATGGTGGAAGAGATGCCGCTGCGCTTCGTCGTCATGCTGGGGAGCCTGCGGAAAGGCTCCTTCAACGCGGCGATCGCCCGCGCCCTTCCCCTGCTCGCGCCCGAAGGCGTTTCGATCACGCCGCTGGGGTCGGTCGGCGACTTCCCGCTCTATAACCACGATGTTCAGCTTGAGGGCTTTCCGGCCGTCGTCCTCGCAATGGCGGACGCGATTCGCGCCGCGGACGGCGTAATCATCGTCACGCCGGAGTATAACCACACGATTCCCGGCGCCCTGAAAAACGCGATCGACTGGCTCTCCCGTCTGCCCGAACAGCCTTTCGCCGCCAAGCCCATCGCGCTTGAGAGCGCCTCGCAGGGACTTTGGGGCGGGTTGCGCGCCCAGCTCGCCTTGCGCCAGATGTTCGTCTATCTCGACGGCCGCCTCCTCCATAAGCCCGAGGTCATCATTCCGCAGGTCCAGACCAAGGTCGACCCCTCGACCGGCGAACTGACCGATCCGGCGACGCGCGGCTTCATCGCCGACCAGCTCAAGGCCTTCGCCGCTTTCGTCCGGCGTTGACGGGCGAACCGGCGCCGACCACATTAGCAAAGCGCCCCACGGGAAGCCGCCGCTCATGAAAGTCTCGCTCGTCCAGATGAATTCGATCGCCGACAAGGCCGCCAATATTGCGGCGGCCGAGGCGCTGATCGAGCGCGCCGTCGCCGAGGAGGGGCCGGACTGGGTGCTCTTGCCGGAACAGTTCGACTGGGCCGGAGGTTCGCGGGCGGAGAAGCTGGCCAACGCCGAGCGCCTGCCCGGCGGCCCGGCCTATGCGATGGCGCAAGGCCAGGCGATCAAGCATCGCATCTTCGTCCATGCCGGGTCGATCATGGAGAGGATCGACGGCGAGGGCCGCTACCACAACACGTCCATCGTCTTCAATCGCGACGGCGAGGAGATCGCCCGCTACCGCAAGATCCATTTGTTTGACGTCACCACCCCGGGCGGCGCGTCTTACAAGGAAAGCGCGACGGTGAAGGCGGGCGATCAGGTGGTCACCTATGATTGCGAAGGGGTCACGGTCGGCTGCTCGATCTGCTACGACCTGCGCTTTCCCGACCTGTTCCAGGCGCTGGCGGAGAACGGCGCCGAGATGATCGCGATGCCGGCCGCCTTCACCATGCAGACCGGCAAGGATCACTGGGAGGTGCTGCTGCGCGCCCGCGCGATCGAAACCGAGGCCTACGTCTGCGCCAGCGCCCAGACCGGCTCCTTCACGGTCGGCAACGAGCAGCGGCAGACTTACGGCCATTCGCTCGTCGCCGACCCCTGGGGCCATGTGATCGCCAAGGCCTCGGACGGAATAGGGATCGTCTCCGCCCGGATAGACCCGGCGAGGGTCAAGAGGGTCAGGGCGATGATTCCGGTCGCCGAGCACAAGGTTAAGATCGCCCGTGCTTGAGGCATGGAATTCAGAAGCGAATCGCAAAAACATGGGCCGGCCATTGTTTATTATGCTTTTCGCCTCACTCCGCCCGCGCCAATAGTGCCGCGCCCGATGTCACGCGGGCCTGAACCTTCGGACTCCCGTTCATGGCCGACGACGAACTCGACCTCAACACCCTCGCCGACGACGAGCTCGTCGAGCAGATGCACGACGACCTCTACGACGGCCTCAAGGAGGAGATCGTGGACGGCGTGAGGATTCTGCTCGACCGGGGCTGGGCGCCCTACGACGTCCTGACCAAGGCGCTGGTCGAGGGCATGCGGATCGTCGGCATCGACTTCCGCGACGGCATTCTGTTCGTGCCGGAAGTGCTGATGTCGGCCAACGCCATGAAGGCGGGCATGGCGATCCTGCGCCCCCTGCTCGCGGCCACCGGAGCGCCGAAAATGGGCACGATGGTGATCGGCACCGTCAAGGGCGACATCCATGACATCGGCAAGAACCTGGTCTGCATGATGATGGAAGGCGCCGGCTTCGAGGTGTTCGACATCGGCATCAACAACAGCGTCGAGAAATATCTCGAGGCGATCGAGAAACATCAGCCCGAGATCCTCGGCATGTCGGCGCTGCTGACGACCACCATGCCCTATATGAAAGTCGTCATCGACACGCTGAAGGAAAAGGGCATGCGCAACGACCATATCGTGCTCGTCGGCGGCGCGCCGCTCAACGAGACCTTCGCCGAGGCGATCGGCGCCGACGCCTATTGCCGCGACGCGGCGGTCGCGGTCGAGACCGCCAAGGCCCTGCTCGCGCGCCAGCAGGGGACGGTGCAGGCGCGCGAGAAAGTGTGATCGCCCGCCGCTGCTGTAGCCGCGCTCGCCGAGCGCGGCGGACTCGGTCAGCGAGCGCGTCTCCAGAGGCGCGAGCGAAACGAAGACCAAAGGCTGTTGAGGTTCTCTCCCCGTGACCCTGGCGCCCGCCGACATCTTCACTGAGGCGAGCTACCCTCGCCGCAAGGACGGCGCGCGCAAGATCCTCGTCATCGCCTGCGGGGCGCTCGCCCGCGAAGTGCTGGCGCTCAGGCTCGATCAGATCGACGTCGCCTGCCTGCCAGCGCAGTTGCACAACCATCCCCGGCGCATTCCTGATGCGATGCGGGCCAAGATCCGCGCCAATCGCTCGTCCTACGACGAGATCCTCTGCCTCTACGGCGATTGCGGGACCGGCGGCGAGCTCGACCGGATGCTGGCGGAAGAGGGCGTGACGCGCATCGAGGGCGCGCACTGCTATGCTTTTTACGCCGGCGAGGCGGCCTTCTCGCGCCTCAGCGAGGAGGAGCCGGGGACGTTCTACCTCACCGATTTTCTCGTCCGCCATTTCGACGCGCTCGTCATCAAAGGCCTCGGGCTCGAGCGCTTCCCGCAATTGCGCGACGATTATTTTGCCAATTACCGCCGCGTCGTTCATCTGGCGCAGTTCGACGACCCCGATCTCGCGGCGAAGGCAAAGGCCGCGGCCGACCGGCTCGGCCTCGCCTACGAGCGCCGCTTCACCGGCCTTGAGGGGATCCGCGCCTTCCTTGACGGCGCGGCGCACGCAAAGGAAGCGCCATGGCCAGCCTGACCATCCTCTATTGGCGCGACATCCCGAGCCAGGTCATCGTCAAGGCCGGGCGTTCGTCGGCCAAACGCGAATTGTCCGAGCGCTTCATCCGCGCGATCGACGCGGCGGCGATGCACGCCGGCGCGAAGAGCGACGACGCCTATCTCAGCGAGTGGCGGCGCGGCCAGCCGATCCCCTGCGGCGACGATCTGGAAAAGGAAGCCGCCGCCGCCGCCGAGCGGCTGGAGAAGGAATACGACACCCACCGCCTGGCGGTCCTCGCCAGGCACGATGGGCGCGAAGGCCCGCCGTGACTGCGCTCGCCCCGTCCGCGTTCGAGCCGCGCGGGAAGTGGCCGCCGCCGCGGCGCAATCCGCGGATGAGGACCTGGAGCGTCCGCCATTCGGCGCTGATGGAGCGCCTCTACCGGGGGTTCGAAACGGCGGTCGCCGCCGCCGCGCCGTTTCTTTGGCGCATCGGCTTTGCCCGGCTCGAACGTCCGGTCGCCACGCTGGAGGCCGGCGTCAAGGGCTTCCTTTTCGACTGCCGGATGTGCGGCGATTGCGTGCTGTCGAAGACCGGTATGTCGTGTCCGATGAACTGTCCGAAGGGGCTGCGCAACGGCCCCTGCGGCGGCGTCCGCCCAGACGGCAATTGCGAGGTCTATCCCGATATGCCGTGCGTCTGGGCGTTGGCCTACGAGGGCAGCCTCGGCATGCGCGAGGGTCAGGCGATCGCCGAGATTCTGCCGCCGGTCAACCACGCGCTCAAAGGCTCTTCGGCCTGGCTGCGGCTCGCCCGCGAGAAGGCCGGGGCGCGCGGATGATGGCCGCCGCGCTTCCTCATCCCCACGACATCGGCGCCGATCCCGCCGCCCCGCTTGTCGACCTGCCCGGCCATTCGTCGCGAGGACGGCTCGAGCGGGTGCTTCGGCGTGGCGAGTTCGCCGTCACCGCCGAGCTCAGTCCGCCCGACTCGGCCAACGTCGAGGACGTCGAAGAACGGGCGCGCAATTTCGAGGGCTGGGTCGACGGCATCAACGCCACCGACGGCTCGGGCGGGCATTGCCACATGTCGAGCGTCGCGGTCTGCGCGATCCTGACCCGGATCGGCTATTCGCCGGTGATGCAGATTTCCTGCCGCGACTATAACCGCATCGCCATCCAGGGCAACGTGCTCGGCGCCGCGGCGCTCGGCGTCGGCAACGTGCTCTGCTTGACCGGCGACGGCGTGCAATGCGGCGATCATCCGGAGGCCAAGCCGGTCTTCGATCTCGATTCGATCTCGCTGCTCTCGATCATCCGCGCGATGCGCGACGAGTTCCGGTTCATGTCGGGGCGGAAACTGACCACCGCCCCGCGCGTCTTCCTCGGCGCGGCGGAGAACCCGTTCGCCCCGCCGCATGATTTCCGCGTTATCAGGCTCGGCAAAAAGATCGACGCCGGCGCGCAGTTCGTCCAGACCCAATATTGCTTCGACCTTGCGATGCTGAAGAGGTTCATGATGAAGGCGCGCGACATGGGCCTCGATGAGCGCTGTTTCATCCTGGTCGGCGTCGGCCCTCTCGCCTCGGCCAAGGCGGCCCGGTGGATGCGCGCCAGCGTCGCCGGGGTCCATGTCCCCGACGCCGTCATCGCGCGGCTCGAGGGCGCAGCCGATGAGCGTGCGGAGGGCAAGCGCATCTGCATCGAGATGATCCAGGCTTTGCGCGAGGAGCCGGGCGTCGCCGGGGTGCACGTGATGGCGTATCGGCAGGAGCAGAAGGTCGCCGAGATCGTCCACGAATTGGGGGTCTTGCGCGGCCGCGCGCCGTGGCGGCGCGATTTCATCCCCAAGATGCAGCCGGTCGAGAGCCTGGAGGGGTGATGAACGAAGCCTTGAGCGTAGTGCACTCGCGTGCCCCCAATCCCTTCTCCCCTTGCGGGAGAAGGTGGCGCGAAGCGCCGGATGAGGGGTCCGCGCCGCGAGGCGCGTGGCGCAGACGCGCTTGCGCGCCGGACCCCTCACCCCGACCCCTCTCCCGCAAGGGGAGAGGGTGACCCCTTCGCTCGGACCCGCCTTACATGACCGACACCATCGTCTCCTCCGCCAATAGGGAAGTCGTCATCGGCTTCGAGCGCCGCTTCGTCATAATCGGCGAGCGCATCAACCCGACCGGGCGCAAGTCGCTCGCGGCCGAGATGGCGGCGGGCGACTATAGCCGGGTCGCCGCCGAGGCGCTGGCCCAGGTCGAGGCCGGCGCACAGATGCTCGACGTCAACGCCGGCATTCCGCTCGCCGACGAGCCGCGCATCCTCGCTGAGTGCATCAAGCTGGTGCAGGAGACGGTCGAGGCCCCGCTGTCGATCGATTCCTCGATCGTCGAGGCGCTCGAGGCGGGCCTTGCGGCCTATAGGGGCCGGCCGCTGGTCAATTCGGTCACCGGCGAGGAGGAGCGGCTCGAGCGCGTCCTGCCGCTGGTCAAGAAATACGACGCGGCGGTGATCGCGATCTCAAACGACGAGACCGGCATCTCCGAGGATCCTGACGTCCGCTATGCGGTGGCGAAGAAGATCGTCGAGCGGGCGGCGGACTATGGGATCAAACGCGAGGATGTGGTCGTCGATCCGCTGGTCATGCCGGTCGGCGCGATCAACGACGCCGGCGCGCAGCTCATGCGCCTCCTTCGCCGCCTCCATGGCGAGCTCAAGGTCAACACCAGTTGCGGCGCATCGAATTTCTCCTTCGGCTTGCCCAACCGCCGTGGCCTCGCGGCGACCTTCCTGCCGATGATGATCGGCGCCGGGCTGACTTCGGCGATCATGAACCCGCTCCATGCCGAGGACATCCAGGCGATTCTCGGCGCCGACGTCGTGATGGGCCACGATCCCAATTGCGGATCCTGGATCCGCAAATATCGCGAGCCCGCGCCGGAGGGCGAGGCGGGCGCGGGCGGCGGGCGCCGCGAGGGGCGCAGGCGCGCGCGGGTTTGAGCGATTGCCCTTGACCGCCCATCGCGTCGTCTTCACCCCCTCCGGAAAGCGGGGCGAATTCGCCGACGGGGCGAGCCTGCTCGCCGCCGCGCGCGAGCTTGGCGTCGATCTCGATTCGGTCTGCGGCGGGCGGGGCATTTGCGGCCGCTGCCAGGTCGATATCGCCGAAGGCGATTTCGCCAAACACGCGATTCATTCGAGCGCCGATCATGTGACCGCATGGGGCGAGGTCGAGAGCCGCTACGCCGAAAAGCGCGGCCCGCTTGTCGCCGGCCGGCGACTTGGTTGCCAGGCCCGGATTTGCGGCGATCTCATCGTCGACGTGCCGCCCGAAAGCCAGGTCCATCGTCAGGTTGTCCGCAAGCGCGCCGAGTCGCATCCGATCGAGATCGATCCGGTCGTCCGCCTCTATTACGTCGAGGTCGCCGAGCCGGACATGCACGAGCCGGCGAGCGATTTTCGCCGCCTGCAGCAGGCGCTGAACGCGCAATGGGGCCTTGCCGAAACAAACGCCGATCTTGCGACGCTCGCCGGCTTGCAGAAGGCTCTGCGCGCCGGGCAATGGAAAGTCACCGCGGCGGTGCGCAAGGGCCGCGACATCGTCGCCGTCATGCCGGGCTTCGCCGAGCGCGCCTACGGCGTCGCCATCGACGTCGGTTCGACCACGATCGCCGCCCACTTGACCGATCTCATGACCGGCGAGGTCGTCGCCGCCTGCGGGGCGATGAACCCCCAGATCCGGTTCGGCGAGGATCTCATGAGCCGCGTCTCCTACGTGATGATGAACCCGGGCGGAGAGAAGGAGCTGACGCGCGTGGCGCGCGAGGTCATGGACGCGCTGATCGGCGAGGCCGCGCGCGAGGCCGGGGTGGCGCGCGGCGAAATCCTGGAGGCGACGGTCGTCGGCAATCCGATCATGCATCATCTCGTTCTCGGCCTCGATCCGACCGAGCTCGGTGGGGCGCCGTTCGCGCTGACGATTGACGCCGCTTACGAAACGCGCGCCCGCGAACTCGGCCTCGACATCGCGCCCGGCGCGTTCGTGTACGCGCTGCCCTGCATCGCCGGCCATGTCGGCGCGGATGCGGCCGGCGTCGTGCTCGCCGAGGGGCCCTATCTCAAGGACGAGCTCACGCTTCTGGTCGACGTCGGCACCAACGCCGAGATCGTGTTCGGCAATCGCGAGCGCCTGCTCGCCTGCTCCTCGCCGACCGGCCCGGCCTTCGAGGGGGCGCAGATTTCCTGCGGCCAGCGCGCGGCGCCGGGCGCGATCGAGCGCGTGCGCATCGACCGCTCAACTCTCGAGCCGCGGTTCAAGGTGATCGGCTGCGACCTCTGGTCGGACGAGCCGGGCTTCGCCGAGGCGACCGAGGCGACCGGCGTCACCGGCGTCTGCGGCTCGGGGATCATCGAGGCGATCGCCGACATGTTCCTGGCTCAGATCGTCTCGGAGGACGGCGTGATCGACGGCGCGCTCGCGAGCCGAACGAAGCGGGTCGAGCAGGTCGGCCGCACCTTCGCCTATGTGCTGAGCGAGGGCCCGCCGCGGCTCCTCGTCTACCAGACCGACGTGCGGGCGATCCAGCTCGCCAAGGCCGCGCTCTATGCCGGCGCCAAGCTGCTCATGGAGCGCGCGGGTGCCGCGCCCGAGCGGGTCACTCTCGCCGGCGCGTTCGGCAGCCACATCGATCCGGCTTACGCGATGACGCTCGGCCTCATTCCCGACTGTGATCTGGAAAAGGTCGCGAGCGCCGGCAATGCCGCGGGAACCGGCGCCCGCATCGCCCTTCTCAACTTGGCCGCGCGGGCCGAGATCGAGAGCGTGGTGAGGGGAATCGAGAAGATCGAAACGGCGATCGAGCCCTCGTTCCAGCGCCATTTCGTCGCCGCGATGGCCTTTCCCAACAAGGAGGACCTCTTTCCGAACCTCGCCAAGCGCGTCCAACTGCCGGCGCGCAAGGAGCCGGGCGCAGAGGGCGGACGCAGGAGGAGGCGGTCGGCCTCGCCGGAAACCGCGTAGCCGATAAACGCGACGCCAGCGATTGGCGATGATCCTGATGGGCTGGCCCAGGATTGTGAGCGGCAACGCGACGATCGCGCCGACCCCGCTCACGGCGGTGTCGCCCACGTCGCTTGCTCGGTGATCTGCTGGTGCTCCCCGGGCGAGAACGGCGCGCAGGTCGGGCGCGACGGCTGCCAATTGGGCGAATTTATCATGGTTCGTGGCGTCGGTCGCCTTGAGGTCGGTGAGGTCGATCACCGTCGCTCCCAGAGAGGCGAGCTCGGCGACATCGGGGTTGTCGCCGACCCGCGTGACGCCGCCGGCGATGGTTCTCGAGAGAAACAGCGCTCGATCGTCCTCGGACAGGATGATGTAGAACGGCTTGCGCGGCTTGCCGAAGCGGCGCATTTGCGATTTGAACACGTCGATGTCGATATCGGGCGCGGCGAGAAACACGTAGCCGATCTTGTCCGCGTGACTAAGGTCGCCCGAAATCTTGATCTGCCGGAACGCTTCCACCGTCACCCAATTGCCCATCGAGTGGGCGAGCACATTCACCTCTTCCGCGTTGCTCGACAGCAACAGGCGCAGCGTGTGCTCGAGGCCGTCGCGGGCGGCGGTGGCGCTGTTCAAGTCGTAGACATAGGCGGTGGGCTTTCCGCGCGACGCCCAGGTGAAGAGCACCGGCACGCCCGGGGCTTTTGCGTCGTGAGCAAGCTGCGCGAGACGATAGAGCCCCTCGGCGAACATCGTATTGAAGCCGTGAATGAACAGGAACACTTTGCGGCGACCCGGCGGCCGTAGCGCGAGTTGAGCGTTCAGCGCCTGAACAAACGCCCTGTCGCCATCGAGGTATCGTTCGTCGCGGACGACGAAATCGACATTCGGGTCACCGGGCGGCGTGGTCGCCCATTCGATCTCGCCCTGCTTATGGTTCGGCGGGACCGAGACGGTCAGCTCGGCGTAGTCGGTCGCGGTCGCCCGGTCGCCGTTGAAGAGGGTGCCCGGCCGGTCGTCCCGTTCGCGCGTCGTTGCGACAAGCAGGGTGTGATCGACCGCGCCGGGAGACGTCAGCGCCACCGCGCTCAGAAAACCCGTCTCCGGCCGCGACGCGCAGCCAACGAGAGAGAGGGCGACAACCACGACCGCCAAAACGGAAAACGATCGCCGGGACGGCCTCGCGAGCCCCAAGGACGAGGCGCCCGTTCGCCCCGCGAAGTCAACCACGTAAGCCCCCGCGCGCAATCGCCAGCGTCTGAGAGTGTGAGACCGGCCCCCGAAGCCTCCTTAAGGCGCCTCCCTCTCGAATGACAGCGAAATTACGATCCCGTGCTCGTTCGAATGGCTCGACCCGCCCCGGTGACGAGCATCGAATCCGATCGAGTTCGGCGGGCGCTGGCCCCCGGCGCGGAAGCGGGGGCGCCGCGATCAGCGCCTCACGACCCCGCCTGCACTCCGGGAGCAGGCGGCAACGGCGGCGCTATGACGCTCGCCGAAGGAAGGCGAACACCAGGCCGACAATCACGATGACGACTGCCACCCACACGAGGAGATTGGCCCCGCTCATGGCGGTCGCGGAGACGCCGCCAAACCCGAGCAGCGCCGCCACCAGCGCTATGACGATGAGGACAATCGCATAATAAATGAGATTTCCGGGCATTTCGGTTGCGTCTCCAGATTGGACGGATATGTCCGCCGTGAACCCATAAACGCGAATGCCACCCGTTCTGTTCCGCCGCATGCGCCAGACCGGCGGCTTGCCGTCGCTCTCGTCGTAGACGACGAGCCGTCTCGCATGCCAAAGGTCGTTGGTTTGCGGCGTCCCCAGCGTCCGAAGGCAAGCGGCGCGGAGTTGGGCGTCATGAGTTTCGGAGGCGGCAGTGCTTCAACTTTACGGTAACGCCAGATCCCGGGCTACGCGATGCTTGTGGATGCTTGAGGAGATGGGCGAGCCATATCAACTGATCGAGAAGAGCACGCGAGCCGACGACTTGCAGACAGGCGAATACCGGCGGCTCAACCCGAACGCCAGGATTCCTACCCTCGTCGACGGCGACGTGGTGTTGTGGGAATCGATGGCGATCAATATTTATCTCGCCCAAAAGTACGCTGGGCCGATGCGCTGCGGGAGCCCTGAAGTCCTCGGCCTTGCCGCCCAATGGAGCTTTTGGGCCGTCCTGGAGCTGGAGGAGCTGCTGCTTGACTTGTTGATGCATCGTGCGCTCTTGCCCGAGTTTTCGCGCGACCCATCGCATGCCGAGCGCGATGAGGTGTTGCTGCAAAAGCCATTGAGCGTCTTGAACGCCGCCTTGGCCGGACGCCGGTTTCTGGCCGGCGAGCGCTTCACCGTCGCAGATCTCAACGTGGCCGGCATCTTGGCGTGGGGTAAGATCGCCAAGCTCAACACGTCCGCGCATCCGGAGGCGACGCGATGGCTGGACACATGCTTGACCCGCTCCGCCTATGGTCGCGTCCGCGATATGGGTCGCAGGTAATCTGGCGGATGCTGGCGGCGGCTGAGAATCACGAGCTCGCGCGCGCGACGGCGCGCCTCGACGCCCTCACCAACTGGGAGAATCGGCCGCGCGGCGCGATGCGGGTCGGGCTCGAGCCGATGCTCGACTTGGCCCAGCGCCTCGGCGACCCGCAAAAGTCCTTTCGCTCGATTCATGTCGCCGGAACCAAGGGCAAGGGATCGGTCTCGTCGCTGATCGAGGCCGCGCTCGTGCGCGCCGGCCTTCGGGTCGGGCGCTACGCCTCGCCCCATGTCGAGCGCATCACCGAACGGGTGAGCCTCGAGGGACGCAACATCGACGAGGCTTCGCTCGCCCGCGCCCTCGACCGGGCGCTCGACGCTTACGAGGCGGCGCGGAAAGCCCAGACCGCCGGCGTCGGCGCCACCTGGTTCGACCTCCTGACCGCCGCCGCCTTCCTCGTTTTCGCCGAGACGCGGCGCGAATGGGCGGTGGTCGAAGTGGGGCTCGGCGGCAGGCTCGAACTCGACCAACATCGTCAGGGGCGAGGTCGCCGTCGTCACCAACATCGGGCTCGAGCACACCGAGATTCTTGGGCATACGCGCGCCGCGATCGCGGCCGAGAAGGTCGGCATTCTCAAGCCCGGCGCGGTGCTCGTCACCCCGCTCGACGCGAATGACGAAGCCGGGCGCGTGCTTGAGGCTCGGGCCGAGAAGCTCGGCTCGCCCGTCATCCGCCCGCCTCTCGCAGCCGCCGCGACGATCGAGGGATCAAATGTCGCGCTCGCCGGCGCGGTCCTCGACCAACTCGGCAAATTGGAGGCGCCCGCCCCGGCGGTCGGCGCCGCCGCGCTGGGCGCCTGGCTCATCGACGCGAAGACCCGAACCGCCGCGCGCCTGCCGGGCCGCATGGAGCGCTTTGACATTAAAGTCGGGTCGGGCCGCCTGGCGGTCGTCCTGGACGGCGCGCATGTGCCGTTCAATATCGAGGCCGTCCTCGGCGATCTCGCCCGCGCGCCCGAATTTTCTAAGCCCTGCGTCGCGATCGTCGCGCTCGCCGCCGACAAGGACGCGAAGGGCTTCGTCGCCGAACTCGGCAAGCGCGCCTCGACGATCGTGTTCACCGATCTGCCGGGATCGAGCCGGGGCCGTCCGCCCGACGAGTTGCAGCGGCTCGCTGCTTCGCTCGGCCTTGACAGCGAAGCCGAGCCGGACGCCAAGCGCGCGCTAAGTCGGGGCGCGGCGCTCGCGACCGAGGCCAAAACATGGCTGCTCGTCACCGGCTCACTTTATCTCGTCGGGGCGCTGCGAGGCGCCGTCATCGATGCGCGGAGGCGCTAGGGCTTCGTCGGCTTTGTGGATTCCGTAAGATGGCCTGCCCGTGGTTCCTGCCCGCCGAAAACCGGCGGCCCCTCAGAAAAATGTCTTCCGTAAAATAGAAATCCGTGCTATGCTGCCTGTTGTCATGAGCATTGCGCGGAACCGGATAAGCTGAGGCGATCGTCGCCCGGGGCGTCTCCTTCGGTCGTCGTTGGTCGGGAATGGCGGAGGGGGAGCCCAGTTCGGCCGGGGTTGACTCAACCCATTGAAAGGGCTCGTTTCGGGGAAGGAAAAGGCTTGGATTTTCCTTCCCTTCGCTTTGATTTTTCTTCCACCCGCTTTGGCGACGCTTCCCTGGATTTTGACTTTGCTTCCAGCTCCTTGCCGCTAACCGAGCCACCCTTCGAGGGCGATTCCGGCGAACAGGATGAACCCCGCGTCGCGGTTGGAGCGAAAGAGCCTGAGCGCCGTCGCCGGATCGGCGCCTTCAATTCCGCTGACCTGCCAGCCGAGATGGGCTGAGAAGGCGAGCCAGCCGGCGAGCGCGATCAGGCCGCCGCCGGCAAGTTCGATCGCGGCAAAAGCCAGCGCCGCGCACGCGGCGTAGAAGAGGCCGACGCCAAGCCGAGCGCGCGGGCCGAACAGGCGCGCGGTCGAGCGGATGCCGACGACGGCGTCGTCGCGCGCGTCCTGCAGCGCATAGATCGTGTCGTAGCCGATCGTCCATGAGAAGGCGGAGAGGTAGAGCAGGATCGGGACCGGCGCGAGGCTCGCGAATGTCGCGCTCCAGCCGATCAGCGCTCCCCAGGAGAAGGCAAGGCCGAGCGCCGCCTGCGGCCACGAGGTCACGCGCTTCATCAGCGGGTAGACCGCGACCACGCCGAGCGAAGCGATCCCAAGCCAGATCGAAAACCGGTTGAAGCTGATCAGCACCGCGAAGCCGACCAGGGCCTGCGCGACGAGGAACGCCGCCGCCGCGCCGATCGTGACCCGACCCGAGGGCAATGGCCGGTTGCGGGTGCGCTCGACCTCGGCGTCGAGCTTGCGGTCGAGGATGTCGTTATAGGTGCAGCCCGCGCCGCGCATGGCGATCGCGCCGATGAGGAACAGCAGGAGGTGCCAGAGGTTCGGCCCGCGATGGAGGGCGACTCCGGCGAGCGCGGTCGCCTGCCAGCATGGCGCGAGCAGGAGCTGCCATCCGATCGGCCGGTCGAGCCGCGCGAGCTGAACGAACGGAAGGGCGAAATCAGGGGTGAGCCGCATGACCAGGCTCGCCGGCCGGGCGTCCGGCAGGCTCGCCGCCGGTCGCGGCGCGGCGGTCAAAGCGGTCCGGCCGGCAGCGGCTGGGCCTGCGGGCCGCCGCCCTGGGCCGCCTGCTCCTTCATCTTCTTCATCTGCGCTGCGACGTTGCAGGCCTTGACGTTGAAGCTCGCGTTCTTCGCGTGATGCTCTTTGAGCTGGGCGATCGTCTCGTCGGGGAACGAGCACCAGTCCTTGTTCTTCTCCATGTAGGCGATCAGCGCCAACTCGGCGCGGATGAGACCCGACGACTTGAGGCAGAAGGCTTGCGGGTCCATCGGTTTGCCGTGAAACGACTTGGCGAAGTCGTTGACGATTTGCAACTGCGTGTTGCGATCCTGGGCGAGCTTCTGCATGTCGCTGCCGCAATCCGCGTAGGCCGGACCGGTCAATGTCACGATTGCCGCAAAGAGCGCCGCCGCCAAGCCGTAGAGCCGATGCCGTTCCACCGCGGTCAACCCCAACTCCTGCCCCAGTTCAAGCTCTGCCCAATTCCGAGTTCGGCGATCCCTGTCGAGCACATTTTGTCGGGACAAACCTCAAGAAAACGGCAAAAGCGCGGCTGACGGCGCCATTTTCAGTTCAAGCCGGGAAAGGCGAGTATGAAGCGCGATCGCTTTCCTCTCCGCTCTCGACGCCTAAAGCCATGCACGAGACGCGTAATCGATGGCGTAGCGGCCCGGGGCCGAGGCGATCGCAGCCATTCCGACCAGCACCGCGTCGTCCCGGACGATGAGCCGGGTCGGAATGCGTCTGGCGAGAGCGTCGACCGGCGCCTTGGTCTCGAAAGCGTGGCGGAATGCCGCGTCGTCGAGGAACTTGACGACTCTCGGCAGCACGCCGCCGGCGAGCGTCAATCCGCCTGTCGCCACGAAAGTCACCGCCATGTCGCCGGCAAAGCGGGCGACGATGCGCCAATAAAGCCTCAAACTCGTCGCCTCTTCCCCCTGCGGGTCGGCCAGGGCCGCCGCGGTGACGGCGGGCGGATCGACATGCGGATCGGCTAGCCCCTGAGCGATCATCCGGGCGCGATGAACCCGCGCCAGTCCCGCCCCGGATATGACGCTTTCGCTGGTCACCCTTCCGTGGGCGCGTTCGAGATGCGGCCAAATCGCGAATTCCTCCGGCCAGACCGGCCCAAAATCGATATGGCAGGCTTCCGATGGAACCGCAGCAAAGCGGCCGTCGGCCTCGACCAGCGCGGCGATTCCCAATCCCGTGCCCGGGCCCAGAATCACCTGCGGGCCCTCGGCGCCGAACCCCAGGGCGCCGATGCGCCTCGCCCAGGCCTCTCGGATCGCCGGCAGCGACAGCGCCTGCGCCTCGAAGTCATTGAGCAGCAACCCCTGGCCGAGGCTGGTGCGGCGCGCCGTTTCGGGGCCGTCCATCACCCAAGGCGCATTGGTGAGCTTGAGCGTCCGTCCGACGACCGGGCCGGCTCCGCAGGCGATCGCCGATCGCGGCATGGCCTCGAGCTTGGGCTTGGCCGCCTCGATCGCTTCCGGAAGCCCCGGATAGTCGCCGGTGTGCAGGTGGACGATCTCGCCCAGCCCGGCCCCGGGCTCCTTCGCGAGGGCGAAGCGCACGTTGGTGCCGCCGGTGTCGCAGACGAGAACCGGAAAGGGAAAGGCGAATTCGCTCATCACCGGCCATAGACGCAAGACGCAGGGGCTCCGGTCAAGCGCCAAGAGGCCCTTTCCAGGGCAAAATCGGCTAGGCTCGGCGCGTTCTTTTGCGATTCGGCGGCGACCAGATATGCCCGGTTTCTACGAGTTCTTTTGCGGCGGCGGCATGGCGCGCGCCGGACTCCAGCCCGAGTGGAGGTGCTTGTTCGCCAACGATATCGACCCGCGCAAGGCTTCGGCCTACGCCGCCAATTGGGGGAGTGAGCAACTGCGGATCGCCGATGTCGCCTTGCTTCGCGCCGCCGATCTTCCTGGACGCGCCGATCTCGCCTGGGCCTCGTTTCCGTGCCAGGATCTGTCGCTCGCCGGCGCCGGCGCAGGACTTGACGGCGCCCGCTCCGGAGCCTTCTGGGGCTTCTGCTCGGCCATGCGTTTTTTGACGGCGCAAGGACGCGCGCCCCGCCTGATCGTGCTCGAGAATGTCGCCGGCGTGCTTACGTCCAAGGGCGGAGCGGATTTCGTCGCCATCTGCGCGGCGCTTCAAGGCCTCGGCTATCGGTTCGGCGCGCTGACGATCGACGCGGCGCATTTTCTGCCGCAGTCGCGCCCGCGCGTATTCATCGTCGCGATCCGCCGCGCCCATGCGCTGCCGGCTTGGCTGGTCAGTGCCGGCCCTCCGTCACACCACGCCTCGGCGGCTCTGCAGCGCGCCGCCGCCGCTCTCCCGCCGCAACTCGCCGCCGATTGGCTATGGTGGCGCGCCCCTGAGCCGCCGCGCGCGAACCTGCGGCTCGCCGATTGCCTCGACGGCGAACCAAACGAGACCCGCTGGCATAGCGTCCAGCAGACCGAGCGCTTGCTCGCCGCACTGTCCCCTGCCTCACGCCGCGACGTTGAGCTTGCCCGCGCTGGCGGCGAGCGCGCGGTCGGAGCGCTGTTTCGCCGCACCCGCCCTGACGGCGCCGGCCGCGTTCGCGTTCAGGCGGAAGCGCGCTTCGACGGACTCGCCGGCTGCCTCCGAACGCCGGGCGGCGGCTCGAGCCGCCAATTCCTGATCGTTGTCGCCGGCGACAGAACTCGCACCCGGCTCATGAATCCGCGCGAGGCGGCGCGCCTCATGGGTCTTCCGGACTCCTATGTGCTGCCCGCTCGAACGACAGACGCCTTTCATCTGGTCGGCGACGGCGTTGCGGCGCCGGTCGTTCGTTTCTTAAGCGAGCGCCTGTTACTGCCTTTGATTGGCAATGACCCGGAGCGCGATCTGGCGCCGCGGGCGAAAACCGCGTGAGCTACGATCGCTCCGCCGTCATGCGCGCGGTCAAATCGCGCGGCACGGCTCCCGAGCGCGCTGTCTGCGCGCTGCTGCGCCCGATGGCGCCGGGCTACAGGCTGCATCGCGCCGACCTGCCGGGCAAGCCGGACGTCGTCTACGCCGGGCGCAGGCTCGCGATCTTCGTCCACGGGTGCTTCTGGCACGGCCATGATTGCGCCCGCGGCGCGCGCATGCCCAAAACCAACGCCGCCTATTGGCAGGCCAAGATCGCCCGCAACCGGGCGCGCGACGCCCGAACGCTCGCCGCCTATGCCGCGATGCATTGGCGGGCCCTGGTCGTCCACGAATGCGAACTTAAGGACAAGGCCGCGCTCGGCGCCCGGCTCGCAGATGCTCTGCGCGCGCCGCAAGCGGCCCCGGAAACGCGCAAATTGCCGCCGTAACTGCCTATCTTTCGGCCTTGCGCCAACGTCTCCCGCAGTGCAGCATCTCATTAGACTTTCGCCAACGGAGGCCGTCGATGGCCGTTGCCGCCCACATTCACCGCGTGCCGCGTCCCGCCGAGGACGACTCCGACAAGGATCTGCCGCTCCGCGACGACATTCGCCTTCTCGGCCGAATCCTCGGCGACACCGTGCGGGAACAGGAGGGCGAGGAGGTCTATGAGCTGGTCGAGCAGATCCGCAAGTCCTCGATCCGTTTTCATCGAGACAACGAAGTCGGCGCGCGGCGCGAGCTCGAGGCGACGCTCGACAGCCTCAGCGCCGACCAGACCTTGTCGATCGTGCGCGCCTACAGCTATTTCTCGCATCTCGCCAACATCGCCGAAGATCAGCATCACATCCGCCGCAACCGCGCCCATGCGATCGCCGGCTCCGCGCCGCGTCCGGGCTCGCTCGCCTACGCCTTTGAACGCACGCGGGAGATGGGAGTCGAGCCGAAGGCGCTCGGCGAGTTCTTCGATCGGGCGCTGGTGAGCCCGGTGCTCACCGCGCATCCGACCGAGGTCCGGCGCAAGAGCACCCTGACCCGCGAGATCGAGATCGCGGAATTGCTCGACGAACGCGACCGGGCCGCCGATCCAATCGGGCTTGCCGCCAATGAAGACCAACTCCGACGCGCCGTCCTTATTCTTTGGCGCACCAATCTCCTGCGCCAGTCGAAACTCAAGGTCATCGACGAGGTCGCCAATGCGCTCTCGTTCTACGACTACACATTTTTCCACGAGTTACCCCGCCTCTACGGCGCGATCGAAGACAGGCTAGACGCCATTTCCGGCGAGCCGCGCACGAAGGCGGTCGGCTCATTCCTGCGGATTGGTTCATGGATCGGCGGCGATCGCGACGGCAATCCGTTTGTAACGGCCGACGTGCTCAGCGAGGCGGTGCGCCTGCAGAGCGCCCTCGCGATCGGCCACTATCTCGATGAGTTGCACGAGCTCGGCGCCGAACTGTCGCTTGCCTCCAATCTCGCCTCGATGAGCCCGGAGCTTGCGGAGCTGGCCGACACATCCGACGATTCCGCCGCCGCGCGCCGCAAAGAGCCCTATCGCCGCGCGATCACCGGCATGTATTCCCGCCTCGCCAAGACGGCCCGCGAGCTCGACCATGTCATCGCCCTGCGCCAACCGATCGTCGATCGGGCGCCCTACGCCTCCGCGGCGGAGTTCAGCGCCGACCTCGAAGTCATCGCGACTTCTCTGAGACAGACCAACGCCGGCATCGTCGCTCGCGGGCGGCTACGCTCTCTGAAGCGCGCTGTCGACGTGTTTGGCTTTCATCTCGCGCCGATCGACCTCAGGCAGAACTCGGACGTGCACGAGCGCACGATAGCCGAGCTGTTCAGCGCGGCGTCGCCGGGCCTTGACTACAGAGGCTTGAGCGAGGCGGAGAGGGTGGGCCTTCTGCGTCGCGAGCTTGATTCGCCGCGGCCGCTCTGCTCGCCCTTCATTGCCTACGGCGAGGAGACGGCGGGCGAACTCGCGCTCTTTCGCGCGGCCGCGGTGATCCGGAGCAAGTATGGTCCTGGCGCGATCCGAACCTCCATCATCTCGAAGACCGACAGCATCTCCGACATGCTGGAGCTCGCGCTGATCCTGAAGGAAGTGGGACTCATCACGGCGGAAGGCTCGTCAGCGCTCCATCTCGTGCCGCTGTTCGAGACGATCGCGGACTTGCGCGCCTGCGTTGAAGTGATGGACACGCTGCTTGCCATCCCCGAATACCGCCGGCTCGTCGATTCGCTCGGCGGCGAGCAGGAGGTGATGCTCGGCTATTCGGACTCCAACAAGGACGGCGGCTTCGTCACCTCGGGCTGGGAGCTCTACAAGGCCGAGATCGGCCTGGTGGAGGTGTTCCGCCGCCATGGCGTGCGGATCCGACTCTTTCATGGCCGCGGCGGCTCGGTCGGCCGCGGCGGCGGCCCAAGCTACGACGCGATTCTCGCTCAGCCGGGCGGCGCGGTTCAGGGGCAGATCCGCATCACCGAACAGGGCGAGATCATCGCGAGCAAATATTCCAACCCCGAGGTCGGGCGGCGCAATCTGGAGACGCTCGCCTCGGCGACTCTCGAGGCGACGCTCCTGCAGGACGAGAGCCCGGCGCCAAACCCCGCATTTCTGGAGACGATGGAGGAACTGTCGCTCAGCGCCTACACCGCTTATCGCGGCCTCGTCTACGAGACCGAGGGCTTCGAGCGCTACTTCTGGTCATCGACCGTCATCACTGAAATCGCCAGCCTCAACATCGGCTCGCGGCCGGCGTCGCGCAAGAAGACGACGGCGATCGGCGATCTGCGCGCCATTCCATGGGTGTTCTCGTGGGCCCAATGCCGGCTGATGCTGCCGGGCTGGTTCGGCTTCGGCTCGGCGGTGAAGGCTTACATCGACGCCCACCCGAAGGACGGCCTCGAGGCGTTGAAGGCCATGTACGTCAGCTGGCCGTTCTTCCGCACCCTGCTGTCAAACATGGACATGGTGCTGGCCAAATCGAGCCTCGCCATCGCTTCGCGCTATGCGCGCCTGGTCGAGGACGTGTCGTTGCGGGAGAAAATCTTTGCCCGCATCTCGCGCGAATGGCGCGACTCGGTCGACGCGCTGAATGCGATCATGGAGCAGTCGAAGCTTCTGGAGAGCAATCCGCTGCTCGATCGCTCGATTCGCAACCGCTTTCCCTATCTCGATCCGCTCAACCACGTGCAGGTTGAGCTCCTGAAGCTGCATCGCTCGAGGGCGGCAAGCGAGAAGGTGCTGACCGGAATCCAGCTCACCATCAACGGCATATCGGCGGGCCTGCGGAATAGCGGGTGACGATCGAAGCTTGATTCGAATCCGGATTCGTCACCGTCTCCCATGAATCAGCTTTCCGCCGATCCCGAGGCAGGTTGCGGCAATTGTCATCCCTGAAGCAAATCAGTTTTTTGGCTGCTCCTTGTCTGTCTCCCCGGCCGGTTTGTCGGTCTCTTGCGACGCGCCGGGCGGCGCCTCGGCGCCGGGCGCTGCCGTCGGAGCGGCGCCGCCGGGGGTCGGGGTCGCCATGACGCGGGCGTAGTCGCCTTCGTATTTCGTGGTCGCCAGCGCGGCCTGGGAAATGTCTTCCGCGCTCTTGCGGGCGATCTCCGCCCGCACCTCGCGTTTTGCGAAGTCGGCGGCCTCGTCGCCTGTCAACGGTTTCGCATCCACCGAGGTCACCTTGAAAAAGCTGCCGCTCCCCCTCGAGCGGATGAAAAAGACGTCGTCCGGCTTCCTGGCGTCCAGCGCCTTCAACATCTCGGGGGGTATGGTGGCGCTGTCCAGGGTCGCGTTGCCGCGGCTGAATTTGATGTTCATTTGGTTGAGCTGCGCTTCGACCTGATCGAGCGACTTGGCGTCCTTCGTCGCCGCGGTGAGCGCCGCGACATCTTTCGGCGGTGCAAAGGAGATCTGCTCGATCTGGAACAGTTGCCGCTGTTCGAACTGCCTGGGGTGGGCTTGGATGTAGCTGTCGATCTCGTTCTTGGAGATCGTGCTCATCTTGGAGGACAGGTCTCGCTGCGCGAAGGCGCCTGCGAGGATCTGCTCGCGCGCGCGCAAGACATCAAGATGCACGGTCGGCTCACGGTCGAGTTTGCCGGCGAGCGCCTGCTGCACCAGGTATTTGCGTTCGATCACACGCGCCAGCGCCGCCTTGACGATCGCGTCGGTGCGCTTGTCGGCGGGGACGCCGGCAAGGCGAAGCTCGTTGTCAAGCTCCTGCTGAGTGACGTCGTCCGGCCCGACATGAGCAATGACTTGCCCGACCACGGCCTGCGCCTCCTGCTTTTTGCCGCATCCGGCAAGAAGCGCCGCCGCCGCGAGCGCGCACCCGATCGCGGCGAAGCGCCAGCGGCGGTGAGAGATTGGCGTGACATGCAGCAAAACTGTTCTCCTGAAGTTACAAAAGGCGGATGTCTGATACGGGTTAATCGCGGAACGGTGACAATCGGCATCGACGGCGCGCGAACGAGAAGCCGCGCCCGGCGCCGCCAAGCCCCGCCTCATGCGCCCGTGATGGGCATTTGAACCTGCTACCACATCTTTCGCTGTCTTAGCATCGACGAAAACGTTGAACGTGCCGGCTATATTGCACATATAGTCAATGATATATTCGTCAATTGCAAGCCTGATGGATTCCCCGCGCCCCCTCGAACGGCGCCATCCGGTCGCTCTCGCTCTCCCGCGCCTTATGTGGCGATTCGCCGCGCCCAAACGCTCACAAACGGCGATTGCGAAGCGCCTCGCGGCTCGTTTCACTATGATCTCTTTATATTGCGCCGCCCAATTCCAGATCGAAAGCTTACGCGGCTCGGCGGTAAGCAGCGCCTCGATAAGGAGGCGATCATGCTCGATACCGCGTTCGTGGCGGCCGGCGTTGTTTTTTTGGCGATGATGGGCGTCTACGCGCTCGCCCTCCGGCAACTTTAGGAGCGCGGCGCCATGACAGAGCCAATCATCGGATTGGTCGTCGCGATCGGGCTCGGCCTCTATCTCCTCTACACGCTGATTCGTCCGGAAAAGTTCTAAATCAAAGGGTGTCGCGATGACGCTTGTCGGGTGGGCGCAGATCGCCCTCGTGCTCGCGCTGGTGGTGGTCTGCGCGATTCCGCTCAGCGGACTGATCGCCCGCCTTTATGGCGGCGAAAGCAATTTCCTCACCCCCGTGTTCGGGCCGGTCGAGCGCGGCTTCTATCGCCTGGCCGGCGTCGATCCTGAGCGGGAGCAGGACTGGTATGCCTATACCCTTGCGATGGTCGTCTTTTCCGTCGCCGGATTCCTATCACTCTACGCGATCCAGAGGTTGCAAAACTTTCTGCCGCTGAACCCGCGCGGCTTCGACGCCGTGGCGCCGGACCTCGCGTTCAACACTTCGGTGAGCTTCATCACCAATACCAACTGGCAGAATTACAGCGGCGAGACGACGATGAGTCATCTCACCCAGATGCTCGGCCTCACAGTCCACAATTTCCTCTCGGCGGCGACCGGGCTTGCGATGGCGTTCGCGCTGGTGCGCGGGTTCGCGCGCTCCTCGGCGGCCACCGTCGGGAACTTCTGGGTCGATGTGACCCGCATTACGCTTTATCTTCTCCTGCCGATTGCGGTCGTCGGCTCGCTGGTCTTTGTCGCGCTCGGCATGCCGCAGACTCTCGCCGGCGCCGTAGACGCGACGACGCTCGAAGGCGCGAAGCAGACGATCTCGATTGGGCCGGTCGCGAGCCAGGAGATCATCAAGGAGCTCGGCACCAACGGCGGCGGTTTCTTCAACGCCAATGCGGCGCATCCGTTCGAGAACCCCAACGCGTGGACCAACCTTCTCGAGATCTGGGCGCTGCTCTTGATTCCCGTGGCCTCGGTTCTCGCCTTTGGCCGCGCGGTCGGCGACATGCGCCAGGGGTGGGCGATCCTTGCTGCGATGGCGGTTTTCTTCATCGTCGGCGTTGGCGTCGCCTACTGGTCGGAGGCAGCCGGAAATCCAATCCTGACCGGGCAGGGCGTGGACCCCTCCGCGGGCAATCTCGAGGGCAAGGAGCTTCGTAACGGTCAGGCGATGTCCGTTCTCTACGCGACCGCAACCTCGGGCACGAGCACCGGGTCGGTCAACACAATGCACGATTCGCTGACGCCGCTGGCGGGCATGGTCCCGATGTTCAATCTTCTCGCCGGCTGCATCTGGCCCGGCGGCGTTGGGGCAGGACTCTATGGCTTCCTCGTCCTCGCGATCATTGCGGTGTTCGTCGCCGGGCTCATGGTCGGACGCACGCCCGAATATCTCGGCAAGAAGATCGAGGTGCGCGAGATGAAATTCGCCATGTTCGCGGTGCTGATCTATCCGCTGGCCGTCCTGGGCTTCACCGGCGCTTCGGTCCTGTTGCAGACCGCGCTCGACAGTCTGGGAAACAGCGGCCCGCATGGCCTCTCCGAAATCATCTATCTCTTCGCCTCGAGCAACGCCAACAATGGCTCGGCATTCGCCGGGATCAATGGCAACACGCTGTGGTTCAATACGACGGGCGGGCTCGTGATGCTGCTCGGCCGCTTCGCCTATGTCGTGCCGGTGCTGGCGTTAGCCGGGTCGCTGGCGGCGAAGAAGAAGACTCCCGCCTCGGCCGGCACCTTCCCGACCGACGGCCCGCTGTTCGTCGGCCTCTTGGTCGGCGTCATCGTGATTCTCTACCTCCTGCAATATTTCCCGGCCCTGTCGCTTGGGCCGGTCGTCGAGCACTTCCTGATGCTCGATGGCAAGACGTTTTGATCGGAGATCGATTCCCCATGGCTTCGAAAGCAAAGTCGCAGGGCCTGTTCGACGGCAAGATCATCGCCGCTGCGGCGATCGACGCCTTGCGCAAGCTCGACCCGCGGGCCCTGGCGAAGAACCCGGTCATCTTCGTCACCGAGGTGGTGTCGCTGATGGTGACACTGTTCTTCATTCGCGATCTCGTGGCCGGCAACGGCTCGGCGATGTTTTCCGGCCAGATCGCCGCCTGGCTGTGGTTCACGGTGCTGTTCGCGAATTTCGCCGAGGCCGTCGCCGAGGGGCGCGGCAAGGCGCAGGCCGACGCCTTGCGGCGCACGCGCAGCGACACCCGCGCCAGGCGCTACGTCGATCCCGAAAACCTTAGCGGCGCGGTCAAAGCGGTGAACGCGCTCGACCTTCGCCTCGGCGATATCGTGCTCGTCGAAGCCGGCGAGATCATCCCTGGCGACGGCGACATCGTCGAAGGGGTGGCGTCGGTCAACGAATCGGCGATCACCGGCGAATCTGCGCCGGTCATTCGCGAGGCCGGCGGCGACCGGTCGGCCGTCACCGGCGGAACGACCGTGCTTTCGGACTTCATCAAGGTGAAGATCACCTCCGCGCCGGGCTCGACCTTCATCGACCGGATGATCGCGCTGGTCGAGGGCGCCGAGCGGCAGAAGACGCCGAACGAACTCGCGCTGTCGATCCTGCTGTCCGGCCTGACCATCATATTTCTGATCGTCTGCGTCAGCCTGTGGCCGATCGCCAAATATTCCGGGACTGTCCTATCCGCGACGGTCCTGATCGCGCTGCTCGTGTGTCTCATTCCCACCACGATCGGCGGGCTTCTGTCGGCGATCGGCATCGCCGGCATGGACCGGCTGGTTCGCTTCAACGTCATCGCGACCTCCGGCCGCGCGGTCGAGGCGGCGGGCGACGTCGACACGCTGCTGCTCGACAAGACGGGCACGATCACGTTCGGCAATCGCATGGCGACCGAACTCTTGCCGGTGAATGGCGTGTCGATCCAGGATCTCGCCGCCGCCGCGCTTGCTTCGAGTCTCGCCGACGAGACACCCGAAGGCCGCTCGATCATTGCTCTCGCCAAGGGCGATTTCGGCCTCTCCGAACCGAAATTCGACACGGGCAAAACCACCGTCATTCCGTTTTCAGCCCAGACGCGCATTTCGGGCCTCGACGTCGCCGGCCGGTCGATCCGCAAGGGGGCGATCAATTCCATCCTTCGTTATCTCAAGCTCCCGATCGAGCGGACGCCGCTCGAATTTCGTCACGCGGTCGACCGGGTCGCGATGTCGGGCGGCACGCCGTTGGCGGTCGCCGACGACGGCAAGCTATTGGGCGTCGTTCACCTGAAGGATGTCGTGAAGCCCGGCATCAAGGAGCGCTTCGCGGCGATGCGCGCGATGGGCATCCGGACCGTCATGGTGACCGGCGACAATCCCGTCACCGCCGCCGCGATCGCCTCCGAGGCGGGGGTCGACGACTTTCTCGCCGAGGCGACGCCGGAGGACAAGCTTGCGTTCATCCGCAAGGAGCAGCTCGGCGGCAGGCTGATTGCGATGTGCGGCGACGGCACCAATGACGCGCCGGCGCTCGCTCAGGCCGATGTCGGCGTCGCCATGCAAACCGGCACGCAGGCTGCGCGCGAAGCCGGCAACATGGTCGATCTTGACTCCAATCCGACCAAGCTGATCGAAATCGTCGAGATCGGGAAGCAGCTTTTGATGACCCGCGGCTCGCTCACCACCTTTTCGATCGCCAACGACGTCGCGAAATATTTCGCCATCCTGCCGGCGATGTTCGTGGTCGCCTATCCAGCGCTGGGAGCGCTCAACGTCATGCGGCTCGCCTCGTCGCAGTCGGCGATCCTGTCCGCGGTCATCTTCAATGCGCTCATCATCATCGCCTTGATTCCCCTGGCATTGAAAGGCGTCGCCTACCGGCCGGTCGGCGCCGCGGCCCTGCTGCGGCGAAATCTCCTGATTTATGGCTTGGGCGGCCTCATCCTCCCCTTCATCGGCATCAAGGCGATCGACGTCGTCGTCGCCGCGCTGCATCTCGCCTGACCGTCAGGATCGACCATGCTTCAGCATCTGCGCCCTGCGCTCGTTCTCATCGCCCTCTTCTCCGTCCTCACCGGTCTCGTCTATCCGCTGGCGGTGACGGGAATCGCCCGGATCGCCATGCCTTACCAGGCGGATGGCAGCCTGATCCGAAAGGACGGCGTCGTCGTCGGGTCGGCGCTGATCGGGCAATGGTTCAAGAGCGACCGCTACTTCCACCCGCGCCCGTCCGCGACTACCGACGCCGACCCCAACGATTCGACGAAGACCATTGATGCGCCGTACAACGCTGCCAATTCGTCCGGCTCCAATCTGGGGCCAACGTCGCAAAAGCTCGTTGACCGGGTGAAGGGCGGCGTCGAGGCCTGGCGGGCGATGGCGGGCCCAGGCCCGGTTCCCGCCGA
Source organism: uncultured Alphaproteobacteria bacterium (assembly GCA_963765375.1). Lineage (GTDB taxonomy): Bacteria > Pseudomonadota > Alphaproteobacteria > Rhizobiales > Beijerinckiaceae > Roseiarcus. The sequence goes on from CAVXVZ010000005.1 coordinate 815,272, forward strand.
CGCCGTCACGACCTCCGCCTCCGGTCTCGACCCCGACGTCTCGCCGCAGACTGCGTTGGCCCAGGTTGCTGCGGTCGCCAAGGCCCGCGGACTTTCGGAAGATAAGGTGCGCGCCGTCGTCAACGCCGCGATCGAAGCTCGGTTTTTGGGGTTGATCGGCGAGCCGAGAGTGAACGTTTTGGAGCTGAATTTGGCGCTGGATCAGCTAAAGTCGTCATGATCCCTGACGAGCGCCGATGGCCCCAGCGAGCCGACCCGACAATGGACGCCCCGATCCGGACGCGCTTCTGGCGGCGTTCCGGCGAGAGACTGCGGGCCGGCTGAAGGTGTTCCTCGGCGCCGCGCCCGGCGTCGGCAAGACCTACGCGATGTTGCAAAACGCGCGGCGCCTCAAAGACGAAGGCGTTGATGTCGTTGTAGGCCTGGTCGAGACCCACGGCCGCGCCGAGACGAGCGCGCTCGTTCATGGGCTCGAGGTCCTGCCGCGGCGCAAGGTCGAGCACCATAGCCGCACGATCGAGGAATTCGATCTCGACGCCGCGCTGGCGCGCAAGCCCAAGCTGATCATCGTCGACGAGCTCGCTCACACCAACTCCCCGGACAGCCGTCACCCCAAGCGCTGGCAGGACGTTCAGGAATTGCTCGCCGCCGGCATCGACGTCTGGACGGCGCTCAACATCCAGCATCTCGAGAGCCTCGCCGACGTTGTCTCGCGCATCACCGGCGTTGTGGTGCGCGAGACCGTTCCCGACCGGGTCCTGCAGGAGGCCACCGACGTCGTTCTGGTCGATCTGACCCCCGACGAACTCATCCAGCGCCTGCATGAGGGCAAGGTCTATGTGCCGGAGACGGCCCGGCGGGCGACCCAGCATTTCTTCACTCCCGGCAATCTGACCGCATTGCGGGAGCTCGCGCTTCGCCGCACCGCTGATCGGGTCGACGACCAGATGGTCGACTATCTGCGCCAGAAAGCGATAGAGGGCCCTTGGGCGGCGTCCGAGCGCCTGCTCGCCTGCGTCGGGCCGGACGAAGTTTCGGAGCGCGTCATCAGGCGCGCGAGCCAGCTCGCGACCGGACTCAACGCGCCCTGGACCGCGGTTACGGTCGAGACCGTGGGCCAGGCCGCCGACGCCAAGCGCGCCAATCGCCTCGCCAAGCTGTCCAGTCTCGCCGAACGTCTTGGCGGCGACGCGATGCGGTTGCAGGGGAGCGACTACACCGCCGAAATCCTCAGGCTTGCGGCGCGCGAAAACGTGACCCAGATCGTGCTTGGCCAGTCGCGGGCGGGATTGTTGCGACGCATTTTCGGCCGGTCGTTGCCGGAGGCGCTGATGCGCCATGCCGGCGGCATCGAGATCCATGTCGTCCCCGGCGAAGAGGCGCGGACATCGCTGTGGCCGCGGCTGAGGCCTCTTGTCAGCCGGAGGGGGCTTGGCGTCGAACTCGCAGGCGCGCTCGCCTCGGTTGCCTGCGCCGTGGTGGTCGGCGAAGCGCTTACCGCGGTTCTCAAGCTTCCCAATCTGTCGATGATCTTCCTCACCGCGGTGTTGTTCAGCGCCGTGCGTTTCGGCACCCGCGCCGCGGTCATCGCCTCGCTCGCTTCGTTCGCCGCCTACAATTTCTTCTTCATCCCGCCGATCTATACGTTCACGGTGGCGCAGCCGCAGGAACTGTTCGCTCTCCTCATCTTTCTCGCCGTCGCGGTGTTCGCTGGATCGCTGACCGGGCGCATCCGCGACCAGCGGGAGACGGTGATCAGGAACGCCGAAGTCACCCAGTCGCTCTACGACTACTCGCGCAAGCTTTCCGGCGCATCGAGCCCCGACGACGTGCTATGGGCGGCTGCGGCGCATTTGCACTCGACGTTCGGCGGCCGCATCGTTCTCCTGGCTGCGGAAGGCGACGAGCTCCAGATTCGGGCCGCCTGGCCGCCCGACGCCCAGCTCGACCCCGCCGCTCTCGGCGCTGCGCGCTGGTCGCAGCAGAAAAGGGAGCCGGCGGGCTGGGGAACGGGGACGCTGCCGCGCGTCGCCTATCAGTTTCGACCCCTGGTCGCCGCGCGCGGGCCGATCGCGGTCTGCGGCTTCGAGCCGCATTCGACGGAGGAGCCGATCACGGCGGAGGATGAGCGCGCGCTGACGGCGGTCCTCGATCTGACCGCGATCGCCCTCGATCGGGCCCTGCTCGCGCGCGAAGCGGTGAACGCGGCGACGATGCAGGAAAACGAGAAGGTGCGTGACGCGCTTCTCAATTCGCTCTCGCACGACCTCCGCACGCCGCTCTCCTCGATCGCGGGCGCCGCGACCTCGCTGCGCGCGTTCGGCGACAAGATGAGTCCGTCCGAACGGCTCGAACTCCTGTCCTCGATCGAAGAGGAGACGGCGCGGCTGGCGCGCTTCGTCGCCAATCTGCTCGACATGTCGCGGATCGAAGCTGGCGGCCTCAAGGTCAATCGCGATCTGGTCGCCATCGCCGACGTGGTGCAGGGCGCGGTCGAACGCAGCCGGAGGGCGTTCCCGGGCCAGCCGCTGCGCGTCAGCCTCGCGCCGAACCTGCCTTTTGTGCGCGGCGACGACAAGCTGCTCGAGCAGGTGCTGTTCAATCTGCTCGACAACGCGCACAAATATGGCGGCGATGCAGGCGCGACCATTCATGCCCGCCAGGAGGGCGCGGAAGTCGTGCTCAGCGTCACCGACGAGGGCCCCGGAGTGAAGCAAGGCGAACTTGAACGCATCTTCGAGAAATTCTACCGCGGCGGACGCGCCGACGGGCGCAAGGCTGGGACCGGCCTTGGCCTCTCGATCTCCCGCCGGCTGGTCGAAGCGATGGGCGGCGCGATCGTCGCCCAAAGCCCGGCGGTACGGCGGCGCGGAACCCGAATTGTCGTGCGCCTACCCGCCGCGCAAGCGACGGCCGCCGAGCCCAGACCTACCGCATGAAGGAGCCTCGCGTTCTGGTGGTCGACGATGAGCCGCAGATTCAGCGGTTTCTCAGCGTCGCGCTCAGCGCCGCCGGCTTCCAGGTGCAAATGGCGGAAACCGGCGCGCAGGCCTTGCGGCTGGCCGCGACCGGGGCGCCCGATCTCATTGTGCTCGACCTCGGCCTGCCCGACCGGGACGGCAAGGACGTCCTGCGCGACATCCGCCAGTTCTCGACGACCCCGGTCATCGTCCTTTCGGCGCGCGATCGTGAGGCGGAGAAGATCGAGGCGCTCGATCTCGGGGCCGACGATTACGTCGAAAAGCCGTTCGGGATCGGCGAGCTGACGGCGAGGCTCAGGGCCGCGCTGCGACACGCGGCGCATGCGGCGCGGCCGGCCCAGCGGATCGAAATCGACGGCGTCACGATGGATTTCGACAAGCGCCTTGTCACCCGGGACGGGGCGCCGATCAAGCTGACGCCAAAAGAATACGACCTGCTCGCCGTCTTGTTTCGAAATGCCGGCCGGGTCGTGACCCATCGCCAGATCCTGGCCGCGGTCTGGGGTCCGGCGCATGGCGAGGACACCCAGTACCTCAGGGTCTTCATCGGCCAGCTCAGGGCGAAGATCGAACGCGATCCGACCGCGCCGGCGATCGTCAAAACCGAGCCGGGCGTCGGCTACCGCGCCGCCGAGCCCTGAGGCGAATAAGCGTCCGCCGCTCAACGTCGATGATCAATTCTTCGGCGCCGCCGCTTTATTTTCCGGCGCCTACCACGCGAATCGTTGGAGAATCGCTGGCACGCTCGTTGCGAAGTCGAGCCCGGCCCCAGTTGGGGTCGAGCTCCGCCGCCCTGCTCAACGGGCGCAAGCGACGAGGTTGAACATGTCGTTGACGAGACGGATTTTTCTAAGCGCGGCCGGCGCAGCCCTGGGAGGGGCGCTTGCGTTCGGCGCGCCTGCCGCCATGGCGGCTGACGATACGATCAAGATCGGCATCCTGCATTCGCTGTCCGGCACCATGGCGATCAGCGAGACCACGCTCAAGGATGTGATGCTGATGCTGATCGACGAGCAGAACCAGAAGGGCGGGGTGCTCGGCAAGAAACTCGAGGCGGTGGTCGTCGATCCCGCGTCGAACTGGCCGCTGTTCGCCGAGAAGGCCAAAGAGCTGATCGAAAAGGACAAAGTGTCGGTCGTCTTCGGCTGCTGGACGTCGGTGTCGCGCAAATCCGTGCTGCCGGTGTTCAAGGAACTCAATTCGATGCTGTTCTATCCGGTCCAGTACGAGGGCGAGGAATCGGAACGCAACGTCTTCTATACCGGCGCCGCCCCCAACCAGCAGGCCATTCCCGCCGTCGACTATCTGATGAGCGAGGACGGCGGATCGGTGAAGCGTTGGGTGCTCGAAGGCACCGACTACGTCTATCCGCGCACGACCAACAAGATCCTCGCCGCCTACCTAAAATTGAAAGGCGTCCCGGACGAAGACGTCATGATCAACTATACGCCGTTCGGCTTCTCCGACTGGCAGACTGAGGTGTCGAAGATCAAGGCCTTCGGCTCGGCGGGCAAGAAGACGGCGGTGGTCTCGACCATCAACGGCGACGCGAACGTGCCGTTCTACAAGGAGCTCGGCAACCAGGGGATCAAGGCGACCGACATCCCGGTCGTCGCGTTCTCGGTCGGCGAGGAAGAACTTGCCGGTCTCGACACCAAGCCGCTGGTCGGGCACCTCGCGGCGTGGAACTATTTCGAAATCGATCGATACGCCGGCGAACAAGGACTTCATCGCCAAATGGCATGAGTTCACCAAGAAGCCGAACCGCACCACCAACGACCCGATGGAGGCCCATTACATCGGCTTCAACATGTGGGTGAAGGCGGTCGAGAAAGCGCAAAGCTTCGACGCCGACAAGGTGATCCCGGCGATGATCGGAGTCGCGGTGCCCAACCTCACCGGCGGCCTGTCGACGATGATGCCCAACCACCACATCACCAAGCCCGTCTATATCGGCGAGATCCAGGGCGACGGCCAGCTCAACACGGTCTGGCAGACGCCGGGCACGCTGGTGGCGCAGGAATGGTCGCCCTATCTCGAGGGCTCGCGCGATCTGATCGCCGATTGGCGTCCGCCGATGTCCTGCGGCAACTTCAACGTCAAGACCGGCAAGTGCGGCGGTTGACGCGACGCTGAAAAACGGTCGACCCTGGCCCCTCTCCCGCATAGCTCTTTCTTCGTTGGAGCGTCTGATGCGGGGGAGGGCATGGTCGCTCCTACCGATGATCGAGAGCAGCCGCATCGGGCTTCCCTGCAAGCGCATTGCGTGCGCAAATGCCTCCACGGGCTCCATTGCCCGATGAGAGACAACCGAAATCGGGCGCTGCGTTGAAAGGAGAATCATGACGTCGTCGAACGCCTGTCGTGTCGCGCCTCATGATTTCGTGCGCGGCCTTGGGTTGCGCGCCCTCCGCGCACTTGGCGTCGTCGTGTTCATCGCCATCGCAGGCGGCGCCCGCGCCGACGCCGTCGACGACACGCTTGCGAAGTTTCTCGACGACAAATTTCCGCAAACCGCGGCGGCGATCGGCGAGTTGGCGGCCGAGGCGCCGCCACAGGCCGCGGCCATTCTGGAGGCTCTCGGCGACAATCGTCTGCTGATCGATCCCGCCGATCATCTGGTTGCCTACAAGACCGCGGCGGGGGCAATCCTCAACGCCAAGACGGGCGAGCCTGTTCAAGGCGTCGACGCCGCCGCCTTCAAGAAGGTCCGCGTCAACAACGCGCTGAGAAGCACGATCGAAGGCGCGATGGGGTCGCTGACCCTCGCCAATCCCGACCCCGAGAAGCGGCTCGCCGCGGCCGAGGACGTCTTCAGAACCCACAACGCAAAGGCGCTGCCGGCGCTTCAGGCGCAGCTCGCCAAGGAGAGCGACCCGCGGGTCGCCGCCGCTTTGAAGCTCGCCCAGGCGTCGATCTTCGCCACCAGCGACAGCGCCTCGCCGCAAGATCGTCTCTCGGCGATCGCGACGCTGAAGGAGCGCGGCGACCAGGACGCGCAAAGCCTCATCGACGGCATCGCCCAGAAAGCCACCGACCCGGCGGTAAAGACCGCCGCCGCATCGGCGCTGAGCGCGATCCATACCCGCCTGGCCCTATGGGGCGTGGCGCAGAACCTCTGGTATGGGCTTTCGGCGTCGTCGGTCCTGCTGCTTGCGGCGATCGGCCTTGCGATCACCTTCGGCGTCATGGGCGTCATCAACATGGCGCACGGCGAGATGGTGATGCTCGGCGCCTATTCGACCTATGTCGTGCAGACGCTCCTGCCGCCCTCGTTGCAGAATTGGTCGCTCGCATTCGCCATCCCGCTCGCCTTTGTCGTCGCCGGCGCGGTCGGCATCGCGATCGAGCGTCTCGTGATCCGCTTTCTCTATACCCGCCCGCTCGAAACGCTGCTCGCGACCTGGGGCGTGTCGCTCATCCTGCAGCAATTGGTCCGCAGCCTGTTCGGCGCCAACAACCGCCTGGTCAGCAATCCGCCGTTCATGTCGGGCGCGTTCGAGATCGGCGGCCTGTCGATCACCACCAACCGGCTTTGGATCATCGTGCTCTCGGCGCTCGTCTTCATCGGGCTGCAACTTGTGCTGCGCGCGACGCCCTTCGGCCTGCAGATGCGTGCTGTCACCCAGAACCGCCGCATGGCGGCGTCGATGGGCATTTCGACCGCCCGCATCGACATGCTGGCCTTCGGTCTGGGATCGGGGGTCGCCGGAATCGCCGGGGTGGCGCTGTCGCAGATCGACAACGTCTCGCCGAACCTCGGACAGGGCTATATCATCGACAGCTTCATGGTGGTCGTGTTCGGCGGGGTCGGAAACTTATGGGGCACGGCGTTCGGCGCGCTCCTGATCGGGCTCGCCAACAAGCTGCTCGAGCCGCTCATCGGCGCGGTCCAAGGCCAGATCGTGCTCCTGATCTTCATCATCCTCTTCATCCAGCGACGGCCCCGAGGGCTCTTCGCGCTCCGCGGGCGGGCGGTGGAAGCATGAGCGCGCGGCTCAACCAGCTCGGCCTCGTGTTCGTCACGATCCTTATTGTCGCAGCCATCCTGGTGCCGCTGCTGTCACTGGCGGTTGCGGCGGACTCGGCCTTCTACCTGCCGCCCTATCTGGTGCAGCTGCTGGGGAAATATCTGTGCTACGCGATCCTCGCCGTCGCGCTCGATCTCGTCTGGGGCTATTGCGGCATCCTGTCGCTCGGCCATGGCGCGTTCTTCGCCCTCGGCGGCTATGCGATGGGCATGTATCTGATGCGGCAGATCGGAACCCGCGGCGTCTACGCCAATCCGATCCTCCCGGATTTCATGGTGTTCCTGAACTGGAAGGAGCTGCCCGTCGCCTGGTGGGGGTTCAACTGGTTCCCGTACGCGATGCTGATGGTGGTGCTGGCCCCTGGGCTGCTGGCGCTCGCCTTCGGCTGGTTCGCGTTCCGGTCGCGCGTCACCGGCGTCTATCTCTCGATCATCACTCAGGCGATGACCTTCGCGCTGTTCAAGGAATTCTTCCGCAACGACTTCGGCTTCGGCGGCAACAACGGCCTGACCGACTTCAAGGACCTGCTCGGCTTCTCCCTCCAGTCGGCGTCGACCAAAGCCGCGCTGTTCGCCGCCAGCGCCATCGCGCTCATCCTCGCCTACGTCGTTTCGCGGGCGATCACCGCCTCGAAATACGGCAAGGCGCTGGTTGCGGTGCGCGACGCCGAGAGCCGGATGCGCTTTCTCGGCTATCGGGTCGAGAATTATAAGCTGTTTGTCTTTGTGGTATCTGCCGTGATCGCGGGCATTGCCGGCGCGCTTTATGTGCCCCAGGTCGGCATCATCAATCCCAGCGAATTTGCGCCCGCAAACTCGATCGAGGCGGCGATCTGGGTTGCGGTCGGCGGGCGCGGGACGCTGATCGGCGCGGCGCTCGGCGCGATCGCGGTCAACTTCGCCAAGACCTATTTCACCGGCGCGTTCCCCGAATACTGGCTTTACGGGCTTGGCCTGCTGTTTGTGCTCGGCACCCTGTTCCTGCCCCGCGGCCTGCTTGGTCTTGTCCTGCGAGGCGCCGAGCCGAAGCCCCGCGAAATCATTTCCGTCGATGCGGTCGAGGAAGGCGCCGAGCCATGAGCGACGCCGGCGCCCCGAGCTTGACCCAGACGCTGCTCTACCTCGACGGCGTCAGCGTGTCGTTCGACGGCTATAAGGCGCTGCGCAGCCTGTCGCTCGTGCTTTTGCCCGGGGAGATGCGCGCGATCATCGGCCCCAACGGCGCCGGCAAGACGACGATGATGGACGTCATCACCGGCAAAACCCGCCCCGACGAAGGCGAAGTGTTGTTCGACGGCCGGCATGATCTGACCAAGCTCGACGAAGCCGAGATCGCGACCCTCGGGGTCGGGCGCAAGTTCCAAAAGCCGACAGTGTTCGAATATCACACGGTCGAGGACAATCTCCTGCTGGCGACCAAGGCGCCGCGCAGCGTCCGCGCCACCCTGTTCGGGCGCGAAGACTCGAAGACGCTGCAAACGATCGACGCCATTCTCGCCACGACCCGGCTCACAGACCACCGGGCGCGGGTCGCCGGATCGCTGTCGCACGGGCAGAAGCAATGGCTCGAGATCGGCATGCTCCTGGCGCAGGACCCGAAGCTCCTCCTGGTCGACGAGCCGGTCGCCGGCATGACCGACAGCGAGACCGCGGCGACCGCCAATCTCCTGCGCGAAATCGCGCGCGATCATTCGGTGATCGTCGTCGAGCATGACATGCACTTCGTCCGTGAGCTCGGCGTCAAGGTGACGTGCCTGCATGAGGGCTCCGTGCTGGCTGAAGGCACGCTCGACCAGGTCAGCGCCGACCCGCGGGTCGTCGAAGTCTATCTGGGGCGGTGAGTCATGCTGAATGTCGATCACATCGATCTCTATTACGGCGCAGCCCAGGCGCTTCGTTCGGTGTCGCTCAAGGCCGAAGTGGGGCGAATCCTTTGCGTTCTCGGCCGCAACGGCGTCGGCAAGTCTTCGCTGTTGCGCGCCATCGTCGGTCAACACGGCATCGCCTCAGGCTCGATCCAATGGAACGGCAAGGAGATGAGCTCGCTTTCGCCCCACCAGCGGGCGCGGGCCGGTTTCGGCTACGTTCCGCAGGGGCGCGAGATTTTCCCGCTTCTTTCGGTCAAGGAGAACCTGCAGACCGGCTTCGCGACCTTGCCGCGCGACGAGCGCGCCATCGACGACGAGATTTTCAGCCTGTTTCCCGTTCTCAACGACATGCTGGGGCGGCGCGGCGGCGACCTGTCGGGCGGGCAACAGCAGCAGCTCGCGATCGGGCGCGCGCTGGTGACGCGCCCGAAGCTCCTTATTCTGGATGAGCCGACGGAAGGCATCCAGCCCTCGATCATCAAGGACATCGGCCGGGCGCTCGTGCATCTCAGGCGCAAGGGCGAGATGGCGATCCTGGTGGTCGAGCAATATTTCGAATGGGCTCGCGACATCGCCGACGACTACGCGGTCATGGACCGCGGCGCGGTCGTGCTCTCGGGCGCCCGCGAGACGATGAACGAGGAACAGGTGCGGGGTCGGATGACGGTTTGAAGGCCTCGCAACTATGTGAGCGGCGCCAGCCTCGGAGGCCCCGCTGTGCGGATCCGGGCGAAGGGGCGTCTCATTACTTCCTCGAAATTGCTTTTGAGGCCGCCGCCAGACCGATCGATGGCCCGACGCGGCGGCCCGCGTAGGAGAGCGATTCAAGTCAATCGCTCGGATCTTCTTCGGCGCGAGTTCGAGCGCGAGCGCGCGGGTGATCGTGTCGACCGCCGCCTTCGAGGCCGACATAGGCGCAGCCGTTGAACGCCGGCGCGCGCAGGATAAGCGGATGGCCACGCCATTCAACGAGCTACGCCTCGCATCATGGATGGTGGGGCGGCGGCCCTCGCAGAATGATCGAAACGGCGTGGCGAGTGGCATGGCGGCGCGTCAGGACGGTGGCCATGACCCGCTCTTCCCATGCGCGCCGGATGAGATGCTCGACCTCCTGCTCCCGGCTGTCGAACCGGTGCTCGCCGCCGTGACGATCCTCGAGCATGAACCCCTCGAAATCGCCGAAGCGATCGAAAATGAGCGCGGCCACTTTGCCAGTGATGTGCGGCTCCTTGTCGAATTCCTCGGTTTGCTCCTCTTCGTGGCGTAGGAATTTCAGCAGCGCATGCCCCTTGAGGCTTCCCCATCCGGTGCAGGCGTCCCACCCAGGCCCGCATAGGTATCCCGGCGCCCCGCTGGAGGCGTTCGTGCGCCCGTCGTCGATGTCGCGGAAGACATGGCGAGCTTCACGCGAATAGAGGATTGGATTGAGGTAGCCTACGCGTTGGTGCAGGTGCGCGTTGATGATCGCAATGAGGCCGGCGTAGAGAGGCGCGGTCTCGCTGGTGCCCCACCAGCCGGGAGAACTCGCGCCGCCCAGGACAATCTCGTAACCGTTGGCGTAGCCCGCGATATCAGGCGTGCCGCGCCCCTTGCGCTGGCCCGGGTTGAGCGAGAGAGGGATATGCGCATGGCGCTGCCAGTGTGGCAGGTCGAAGACATCGCTGACGCCGCCCCCGGTGATCCCATTGTCGGTCCACGCCACTTCGACGAAGGACGAGCCCGCGACGTCGCCAATGGTCGTGCCCCCGCAGGAGATCACCCAAGGGTCCGACTCTGGATAGTAGACATGCGCGTTCCCGTCACCGACCTGGCAGTTGGAGCCGTCGTCGCCAGAAGCGACGAGAACCGTCATCCCAAACATCGCCGCTTCCTGAAACGCGGCGCTAACCGTCGCGATGACGGCGGGGGACCAGGTGAGATTGCCGAAGGTGTCGAACTCGGACCAGTCCCAGCTGATCGATAGCACCGAGGGGCGCCGCTCGCCGGGATTGGGGTGCACCGCCCGCTTGAGGGCGAGCACCCATCCGTTCTCGTCCCAAGTGGTGAAATAGACTTGGATATGCGCGCCCTGCGCGACCGATCCGGCGACCGAGATGTCGAGCACGACCTCCGCGTCGGCGAATCCCCCGGGTGAGTTCGTCGCTCCGTTGACGCCTATGTCGAGAAGCGGTGGCGTGACAAAACCAGGGCCGATGCCGGCCGCCGTGGTGAAATAGGCGATGATATCGGAAGGCAGATAGCCGCATTTGCCGGCGACGGGATCGCTGAACTCGAGCAGTCCGATCGTCTCCTTGTCGATGTGGTTTGAAGGCTTGGGGAAATCGTAGAGCGCGGCCACCTGCGGCGGGGTCAGCGGCGTGATCGTCGGCAGCGGCGTAACCGCGCGGCGCGCCATCCGCCGGTTGTCGAGGCCGAAGACGCCTTCAACGACGTGTGCGACATCTTCCGGCAGATGGACGTAGCCCTCGTAGCCCCTGTAGACCTCTCGCTCCCCGCGCTCCCCGCGCTCCCTCCGCCTGCTTCGCGGCGGCCCTCGCAGGCGCCGGCGGTCTTCGTCATCCGCGCCGCGCTCCGTCTCGTATCGGTGCAGCTCGACGCCGAAGGCGTCGCTGACCTGGGAAACCTTGCCCGATGTGATCACCAGCCGCCGCTCGACGCTCCTCTCGACGACGGCGAGACCGTGTCGCGCCGCAAACGCCGCGACGAGCTCGAGATCGGCAGGGTCGGCGCCGTACTGCCGCGCAAACTCCTCGGAAGCGATGTAATGTCGTGAGCCCGGCGGGTTCTGAGCCCAGTGCTCCTGATCTGGCAGTTCGGGCGCCCCGGACCGCCGGCGTACGGCGATCGTGACGGACATCATCTCGTTGGGGTCTGAGGGCCCGAGCCGTTTTGCCCCCGGCGCAATATGGCGCGCGCTGTTGACGAGCGTCCTTCGGTTTTGCTGAACTGGCATGAGCAAACCCCTTTGTTTTAATGGCTTCCCCCCAGATATTTCCCTTCCGTCGCCTTCCTTTGTCGGGTCGCGCCTCTTGAAAACGCTCCGGCTTTACTGCTTGCCGGCAATCCTGTCTGTGATCGGCGTCACAATTCATTCACAGCAATTGGCTGGGGGAGCGCGAGCATCTCAACATGGCCGGACTATTGCGCCGACAGCTTTCGGTTCGTCGCTCCGACGACTCTGGGCCGCCCCATCCCAAGGCGCGAAGCGATCCCAAAAGACGACCCCAATCGCCGCTTCACGATGCCGTCTCATCCGTTGCGGAAGGCGTAGGCGTAGCCGTTGAGCGCCGGCGCGCCGCCGAGATGGGCATAGAGGACCTTCGATCCCTTGGGGAAGAAGTCCTTCTTCGCAAGATCGATCATGCCCTGCATCGATTTGCCCTCGTAGACCGGGTCGGTGATCATGCCTTCGAGCCGCGCGGCGAGCCGGATCGCGTCCTTGGTCTCGGCCGACGGCACGCCGTAGAGCGGATAGGCGTAGTCCTCGACCAGCACGACGTCGTCCTCGGCGATGTCCTGCCCGAGCTCGATGAGCGTCGCGGTCTTCCGGGCGATGTCGAGGACCTGCGCTTTTGTCTGCTTCGGCGTCGCGGAAGCGTCGACGCCGATCACCTTGCGCTGCCGGCCGTCCTTGGCGAAGCCTACGACCATGCCGGCATGGGTCGATCCGGTGACCGTGCAGACGATCACGTAATCGAACTTAAATCCGAGTTCGCGCTCCTGCGCCCGCACCTCCTCGGCGAAGCCGACATAGCCGAGCCCGCCGAACTTGTGCACCGACGCGCCCGCCGGGATCGGATAGGGCCGCCCGCCCTCGGCCTCGACCTCCTTGAGCGCGTCCTCCCAGCTTTTCCGGATGCCGATGTCGAACCCGTCGTCGACCAGCCGGACGTCGGCGCCCATGATCCGGCTCAGCATGATGTTGCCGACCCGGTCGTAGACCGCGTCCTCGTGCGGGACCCAGGCCTCCTGCACCAGCCGGCATTTCATGCCCAGCTTGGCCGCGACCGCGGCCACCTGACGGGTATGGTTCGACTGCACCCCGCCGATCGAGACCAGCGTGTCGGCGTTCGAGGCAATCGCATCGGGGATGATGTATTCGAGCTTGCGCAGCTTGTTGCCGCCGAACGCGAGGCCCGAATTGCAGTCCTCGCGCTTGGCGTAAAGCTCGACCTTGTCGCCGAGATGGGCGCTGAGACGCTTCAGCCTCTCGATCGGCGTCGGGCCGAAGGTGAGCGGATAGCGTTCGAATTTATCCAGCATGGCCGGGCTTTTCCTGTTCGCAAGCGCGGGCGACGTTAAACGATGAACGGCTGGAGTTGAACCCGACGTCAGCGCAACCACCGCCGAGGATGGAGTTGGACTACAGCAACGCAAGCGGCGACGTTGAAGCCGATTTCGCAAGCGGCGATTTCAACATCGCCTGCCCAGACGTGTCCTTCGCAGTGTTGAACAACGTGTTGAACAATCTGCCTCTGGCGTAACCATGAGCGCCAGGAGCCGACCTTCACCGCCGAGGCTCAACCGCGCGAGGCCCGGCGGGCCGCAGCCCGCCGCGATCAAGGCTCATGAAAATACAGTTGACAAGGAAACTGTTGCAAGATAGTTTCCTTGGAAACTGATAGAGGCCGCGCGTGGCGCCGGATGGAAATGACCCCGCTCGAATCGCACTTGGGTTACTGGCTGCGCTACGTGTCGAACCACGTATCGCACGCCTTCGCCCTGAAGGTCGCCGCGCGCGGCGTGACGGTCGCCGAGTGGGTCGTGCTGCGCGAGCTCTACGACGGCGAGAGCGCGCCGAGCGCGCTCGCCGACCGGCTCGGCATGACGCGCGGGGCGATCTCGAAGCTCGCCGACCGGCTGATCGCCAAGGGCTTGATCGGCCGCCGACCCAGCGCCGGCGATCGCCGGTTCCAGACGCTCGCGCTCACTCCGCAAGGGCGGGCGCTGACGCCGAAGCTCGCGGCTTTGGCGGATGAAAACGATCGGGAGTTTTTCGCCGATCTCGATCGCGCGACGCGCGAGACGATCGCGGCGGCGATGAGGGACATCGTGCGCCGCAAAGGACTGCGGGCCGCGCCGGTCGATTGAGCGGCGGCGGGACGCGATGGCGAACGAGAGAGAGGAGTGAGACTATGGACGCCCATGTGAAGGATGTCGTGTGGGAAATGAGCAAGGCCTCGGACGAGGAGCGCGTCACGTTTCCCGAGGTGGTGAAGGCGCTGATGGAGGTTAAGATCGAGCGCTATCACGCCGATCTCGTCGCCGGGCGGAAGACCTACTATCTTCCGGACGGCGAATTCGAGGAGACGAACGCCCATAAGGTCAGCGGCGCGGCGCTCAAGTTTTCGGCCGAAGGCGTGGAGAAAGCAGTCCGTGCCATCCAGCGGCAGGAGATTGCCTATCGCGAGTTCTGCCGCTTGATCGCGGACGCCGGCTGCGTCGGCTATTTCGTCAGCCTGGCCGGCCGCCGCGCCGTCTATTACGGCCGCACCGGGGACGAACACGTCGAATGGTTCCCCGGCGCAAAGCCGTAATTGACGGATGGCGTTCATTCGCCGCCCATTCGCGAAAGGAGCAATCCCATGATCGACCACATCGGCCTTCGCACCGCCCAGTTCGACGTCATGACCGCGTTCTACGAGCAGGCCCTCGCCCCGCTCGGAATCAAGAAGCTCATGGCCTACGACGGCGGCGCGGGCTTCGGGCGCGACGCGCCGGTTCTTTGGATCGGCGCATCGAGCGAACCGCGATCCAGCGTCCACCTGGCGCTGTCGAGCTCGGATAAGTCCGCCGTCGGGGCGTTTCACGCCGCGGCCCTCAAGGCTGGGGCGAAGGACAACGGCGCGCCAGGTCCGCGCGATTATGCGCCGAACTACTACGCCGCTTTCGTCATCGACCCCGACGGCAACAACCTCGAGGCGGTCTGCCACGCCGCCTGAGCTCGATGACGACCCGCCGGCTTTCGGGTGGCGTCTTTCTATTAATCGAAAATATCTTGCCTTCGGCGCGCACATGGTGTATTCTACAGAAATGGCGGCGCAGGGCTTCTGAGAGCCCGGCGCGTCGGCCGGGTCGGGCGGGAGACAGGGATCGCAGGGTCGACTCGGGCATGGAATGGACGCTAACCCATTGATAACTCATGATCCGAGGACAGGATCTGGCATTTTGATTTTGTTGCGCTCGATTTTGATTTCGTTGCGGCCCGATTTGGTTTTTGTTGCGCCCGGCTTTGATTTCGTTGCGGACGGCTTTGATTTCGTTGCGCCCGGGGAGCCGGCCTCGGCGGACGAGTAGGATCGAGTTGCTCACGGACAGGCTTCGGCAATCAGCGCCTTCGCCCCGTCCATTGCGGTAATTTCGACCGCCCCCGGGAGCTCTCGCGCCGCCGCGTTCGCCGAGGCGTCGCGACCTGGTTCGACGACGAGGCTGCCGCCGCTGGCGAGCGCACAGAAGCGCTCGCGTGGGATGATCGCGCGCGCCGGCGCCGTCCCGGCCGTGGTCAATCGCAGCGGTTCGCCCCCTGGGGCGTTCAAGGTCAGGCTCCAGCCCAATGCAGGCGGATCGGCAGCCTGCCGCGTCTCGGAATCGCCCTCGCTCGCCTCCGCCTCGACCCCGCCGCCGCCGCGGCGATAGCGGAACGCGATATCGAGCGCTGCGCCCTGTCCACCGAACGGCTCGGCGACGCTCGCCTGCACGAATTCGGGGTCGCCGTCGAACGCCTGGCCATTCAAGCCGTTGGCGCCGCTGGCCACGATCGGCTCGGCGGCGTCGAGCGCCTGTGTCGCGAGATGCGAGGCCCTGAGATCGGCGAGACTCAGCCAGCGAACGCTGGCCGCCGGCGTTTTGCGCATGAGCGCCATCACGGGATCGCCGACGCCCATGGCGGTCAGGTAGCTGGTGACCGCCGCATCGACGCCGCTCTGCTCGTAGACTTTCCGCGTCGAGGTGAGATGCGCCGAGCCTTCGGTCTCTTTCACCACCGTGGTGATCTGATGCACGCCGACCAGCGCTACAGGGCCAACGAGCCGCTCGACGCCGCCGGCGAGCACGAGCACGCAGGCCGAGGCGCACATCGCGCCGCCGGTTATCGCTCGGCCGGGTCCGCTCGGGCACCTCGGCGCCCGCTCGGGACAATTCGTGATCAGCGTCCTGGCGACGGCGATCGCGAGGCCCTTGGCGCGAATGAGTTCGCCCATCGCCATCGCGTCGGCGACCGAGCCGCCGGGAGAGTGGATCAGGATCGGCAATCGGCGGCCGCCGAGGCTCTCGACCGCCTGAGCGAACTCGACCGCCGCGCCCGGCCCGATCCGGCCCTCGGCCGAAAGCCATTCCGGGCAATTGGGCGCGCATGCGGGGTCGGCGCCCACGACGCGCACAAAACGCATCGGCGGCTCGCCGCGCGTCCGGGCCGGCGGCCTCAGGTCGGCCGGCGCCGGCGCGCTCGCCGCGAGCAGACCGAAAAAGGCGAGCACGAACGCCCGGGCGACTGGCCCGAGACGTCGTTTCCGTGGAGGCGGCCGGCCATCGCCCATCGGCGCAACCCGTTCCTCCAGCCCTATGACGCCGCTCTTCCGCCTTCCCGGCGCTCGCCGCGCAAGCGCTGATATTCGAACGCGATCGGGCTCGCGCCGTGCCTTCGCTCCAGCCGGCGGATGATGAAATGGCCGCGAGCCAGCCTCTGGAAGTGGTCGGCGAAGGCGGCGTTGACTGTCGCGCCGCCGACCGCGCCGAGGATCGGCGCCGCCTGCGCAGCGACTTTCTCGCTCACCACGACCCCGAAGCGGGCCGCGATTTGCGAGATCAGCCGCGCGATGATCGGCGCGGAGTGGGCGCTGATACCCTCGCTGGCGACAAAACGCGCGCTGTCGCTCACCGATTTGGCGAGCGCGGCGCGGACGGCGAAATACCCGCTTTCAAACGCCGCCTCCTCATCCGTCCGCCCGCCGAGCGCGAACACCTCGACGCAGGCCAGGGCGGCGGCCGGGGCGCTCAGGTCCTCCCCTTCGTCGCGCGCGATCTCGGCGATCGAGCGCAGGAGGATGGTCGTCGAGATCGGCAACTCGACCGGCAGCGCCGCCAATCCGAGCGCGCCGCCGACCGCGCCGGAGGCGGCGGCGGCGAGCTTATGGGCGCGGTTGGCCGGTTTGGCCGCGCCCTTGAGATCGAGGGTGCGCAACGCCAGCTTCAGCGCGCCGCGAAGGGCGGCCTCGGTCGCATGCGCGACCGCGCGCCGCGCCGATTGCGGCACGGCGTCGCTCAAGAGCTCGACCGGTCGCCCGATGACGTCGGTCAGGCGCTGCGCGAAACTCGCGCCTTCCAGGCAAGCGACCGCTTGCCTCAGATCGTTGGTCTCCTCGCGCGTCAATCGCGCCGGCATGACCTCGATGGTCGCCATCGCCGCCTCTCAAGACCCCGGGGACATTCCCAGGCCCCGCGAAATATAGGGCGTGAAGGCTCTGCGCCAAGCTCCGACGAGGCTCAAGGTCAAACGAAAACGATAATCGCCAGGCTTATCGCGCCGGCCGCCCAGCAATAATAGGCGAAGGGACTCAGCGCCTCGAACTCGTGTTTGTGGAAATATCGCATAAGGAAAGCGAGGCTCAGATAGGCGACGATGCCGGCGACCACCGCTGAAAGGAGCGCCATGGAACCCAGCGTCGCGCCTTCCTTCATGAGCTTCGGCGCCTCGTAGACGTTGGCGGCGAGAATGATCGGCGCGCCCATCAGGAACGAAAAGCGCGCCGCCTCTTCGTGCTTGAGCCCCGCCACGACGCCAGCGACCATCGTCGAGCCCGAGCGCGAGATCCCCGGGATCAAGGCGAGGATCTGGGCGCAGCCCACCGCCAGCGCGCCCTTCCAATTGAGTTGATCGAGCGTTCCGATCGACTCTTCGCCGATCCGGTCGCCGAGATAGAGGATGAAGCCGTTGACGATCAGGAAGACCGAAGCGATTGCAGGCGCGGCGAACGCGTGGCCGAGCAGCTTGCGGAACAAGACGCCGGCGATGACCGCCGGGATGGTCGCCAGCACGACGTGGAAAAACGTCCTTCTGTCCTTCGGCGCGCGGCTCCCTGACGCTCCGGCGAGGGAGAGCCCAAAATTGAGCCAGTCGCGCCAGAAGAACGCGAACAGAGCGATTGAAGTGCCCAAATGCATGACCGCCAGGTAGGCGAGCCAGTCCGGGGCCTTCTCGTCGACTCCCCATTTCAACAGCCGCGGCAGGATCACCGCATGGCCGAGGCTGCTGACGGGGAAAAGCTCCGTCACGCCTTGCAGCACGGCCATCACAATCGCTTGCAGTGCGGTCAAGAAAGAGCCTCGCCAATCAGTAGGAATGACGTCGGCGAGGCGCCTTCAAGGCAGTCCCTTGGCGAACGCCCTCGTCGCCTTCAGCAGGTTGCGTGCCCGCACTTGTGCACGGAATCAACCTTGTCCTTGAGCTGGTCGTAACCGACTGCGCCGACCACGACATCCTGTCCGACGACGAAAGTCGGCGTGCCGTTGATCTGCAGCGCATCGGCGAGCTGCATGACTTCGTCGAGACCCGTCTTGATCTCGGGACTCTGCATGTCCTTGGCGAGCTTGTCCATGTCGAGCCCGAGATCGCGGGCGACCGCGAGCGCCTCGGTCTTGCCGACCGGCCCGTGAGTCGCGAGCAGCTTGGTGTGGAACGCCCAGAACCTATCTCCCGGCAACTGATTGCGCGCGGCGCCGGCGACCTTCGCCGCCTCGACCGAGCCGGGTCCCAGCACCGGATAGTCCTTGAGAACCAGCTTGAGATTGGGGTCGTCCTTCATCAGCTTTGTGACGTCCGGCAGGGCGCCCTTGCAGAAGTGGCAATTGTAATCGAAGAATTCGACCAGGGTTGCGGTGCCGTTCGGATTGCCAATCGTCGCCTGATATTTCGAGCTGAACAAGGCTCCGGCGTCGCTATTCACCGTCTTCTGGCGCTCCTCGTCAGCCTGCTGCTTATCGTGCTTGTCGAGCGCCTCGATCGCAGCTCGCAGCACGTCCGGGTTATTGACAAGATAGTCCTTGATGAAAGCGCCCAATTCCTGCTTCTGCGCCGGCGTGAACTCGTCGGCGCCCGCGGGAGCGGCGAAAATAGCGGTCCCGGCGAACGCGGCGGCGAGGCCAAGGGCGGTGATCAGCTTCATGCGACTCTCCAGACTGCGGCATCAGGCCCAGGGCCAGCGCCCGATTCGTAACCGCCAGCTTGTAGGGCCGACGATTGCAACATTGTTGTGTCCTCTCAAAGCTGTTCTTAGCGGATTTCCGCGACCGTGTCTTCCCGCGCGATGGTGCTGAACCTGGTGACCTCGGCATCAAATTGCAGTTCGACCGTGCCGGTCGGCCCATGGCGCTGCTTGCCGATGATCACCTCCGCCCGCCCGTGGGCGTTTTCCATCTGCGCCATCCAGTCGATATGCTCTTCCGTACCCGGACGGGGCTCCTTGTTCTTGAGGTAGTATTCCTCGCGAAAAACGAACAGGACGACGTCGGCGTCCTGTTCGATCGATCCTGATTCGCGCAGGTCCGAGAGCTGCGGCCGCTTGTCGTCGCGCTGCTCCACCTGTCGCGAGAGCTGGGAGCAGGCGAGGATGGGAACCCCAAGCTCCTTGGCCAGCGCCTTGAGGCCGGTCGTGACCTCGGTCAGCTCCTGGACCCGGTTCTCGAGCCGGGACCGCGAGCCTGAGAGCAGCTGAATATAGTCGACCACGAGAAGATCGAGTCCCCTCTGGCGTTTGAGCCGCCTGGCGCGGGCCGTCAATTGGGCGATCGAAACGCCGCCCGTCTGGTCGATGTAGAACGGGATCTGCTGCATATCTCGGACTGCGTCGGCGACGCGATGGAAATCGCTCTCGGTGATGTCGCCGCGACGGATCTTGTACGAGGCGACGCCGGATTGCTCGGCGATGATGCGGGTCGCCAGCTGCTCCGCCGACATTTCGAGGGAGAAAAAGCCGACCACGCCGCCATTGGCGGCCTCAATCGCGCCGTCGGCGCGCGTTCGCCCCTGATAGGCCTTGGCGATGTTGAAGGCGATGTTGGTGGCGAGCGCCGTCTTGCCCATGCCGGGGCGGCCGGCGAGGATTACGAGATCGGACGCTTGCAGGCCGCCCATATAGCGGTCGAGGTCGGTCAGCCCGGTGGCGATGCCAGAGAGCGAGCCTTCGCGCTCGTACGCGCGGGCGGCCATGTCGACGGCGACTTTCAACGCCTCGGAGAAGCGCTGGAAGCCCCCGTCGTACCGCCCGGCCTCGGCGATCTGGTACAGGCGCCGCTCGGCCTCCTCGATCTGCTCGCGCGGGCTCGAATTGACCGGCGCGTCGTAGGCGACGTTGACGACATCCTCGCCGATCGAAATGAGTTCGCGCCGCATCGCAAGGTCGTAGACGCTACGGCCATAGTCGTAAGCGTTGATGATCGTCGTCGCCTCGCTCGCCAGGCGGGCGAGATATTGGGGCACGGTGACGCCGCCGAGATCATGATCGCCAAGGAACGTCTTGAGGGTCACCGGCGTCGCCAGCTTGCCGGCCCGGATCAGCGATCCCGCGACCTCGAATATGCGGCGATGCATTTCCTCGACGAAATGCTCGCTCCTGAGGAAGTCCGAGACACGGTCGAACGCGTCATTGTTGATGAGGATCGCGCCCAACAGCGCCTGTTCGGCCTCGAGATTGTGGGGCGGCGTGCGGTAGGAGCGTTCTTGCGGCTGTGTCTGGCGTTGCGCAAATTGTTCGATCGTCGCCATGGCGGTGAGCGCGTCTTTCGTGTTCAGGGGTTGGTCGCGAACGCATGCCGAAACGAATCACACGCAACGAGACTTATCCGCAGACTGCGGCTGCAAGGGGGTCATCCTTGCTCCCAAATGAGTCGAACCGCCAGACCGGAGGCGGCGACGCGCAGCGAAAAAAAAATAACAGTGGGGAGAATCGCGATGCGACCTTGACGACCCCTTGCGCCTGTCCAAACCCGCGTTTCAAGCGCAGACGAGCTTCTTCGCCTCGGCGTATTCGCGGGCGAGCCTCGCAACGAGCTCGGCCACCGGCTGCACGGCTTTGACGGCGCCGATCCCCTGGCCGCTTCCCCAGATGTCGCGCCAGGCCTTCGCTTCCTTAGCTCCCGACGAGCCTCGGGAGGCGAAATTCATCGCCTTGGCCTCGCCTTGCGGCAGGCTGTCCGGGTCGAGTCCGGACTTGACGATCGATGGCCTCAGATAGTTGCCGAAAATGCCGGTGAAGTAGGTTGATCCAATGATGTCGGAGGCGTCGCCGTCGACGATCGCCTGCTTATAATCTTCGATCGCGCGCGCTTCCGGCGTCGCGACAAAAGCCGAGCCGATATAGGCGAGATCGGCACCCATCACCTGCGCGGCGAGAACAGCCCGCCCGGTCGCGATCGCGCCCGAGAGCAGCAACGGTCCGTCGAACCATTCCCGGATGTCCTGGATGAGCGCGAATGGCGAGGTCGAGCCGGCGTGGCCGCCCGCGCCGGCCGCGACGGCGATCAACCCGTCGGCGCCCTTTTCGATCGCCTTGTGGGCGAAGCGGTTGTTGATGATGTCATGCAGCGTCAGGCCGCCATAGCCGTGCACGGCCGCGTTGACGTCCTCGCGGGCGCCGAGCGACGTGATGACGATCGGCGCCTTCCACTTGACCGTCAGCGCCATATCCTCCTCGAGCCGCGCGTTGGACTTGTGGACGATCTGGTTGACCGCGAAGGGGGCGGCGGGGCTTTCTGGATGGGCGCGGTCATGCGCGGCCAGCGCCTCGGCGATTTCGTGCAGCCATTCGTCGAGCTGGGAAATGGGCCGGGCGTTGAGCGCGGGAAAGGCGCCGACGATTCCGGCCTTGCATTGGGCGATCACCAGCGCCGGATGCGAGATGATGAACAACGGCGCGCCGACGACAGGCAGTCTGAGCTTGTCACTGAGAACGGTCGGCAGCGCCATCGATGTCCCCGGGGTTGGTTGGTCGCCCGCGCGATGCTCCGGCGGGCGCTCGCGATCCGCGTAATCGTTCGGACATAAACCAAACGAGGCGCCGGGGACAAGGCCGGGCCTTGATGCGCTCATCTGTGTTCAGTCAACCACGCGCAAACTTGCTTTCCCCCTCCGCTCCGTCCGAGAGTTTGCGCCAGCCACGGCAGCAGCGTCCGGGCTTCGTCGATGAGCATATGCGGCGGATTGACGACGAGAAGGCCAGCGCGCCTCAGTGGCTCCTGGCCATGCGGGCCGATCGGACCTGGACCCACGTCGAGCTCCAGCCTCAGGATGCTTGGCGCGCCGAGTGCCGCGACCGCGTTGAGAAAACGGGGGTCGGCTCGGGCGTCGCGGATCGGACGCCAGACGATGTAAGTCCCGGTCGGCCATTTCCTCAGCGCCCGCTCGAGCGCGCGCATGATGCTTTCCGCCTCCCCGGGGACCTCGAACGGCGGGTCGATCAGGACGACGCCGCGGCGCTCCTTGGGCGGCAGATAGGCGTTGAGCGCGACGTAGCCGTCCGTGCCGACGATGCTGAGCCGCCCATCGCGCCCGAGCCTGGCGACCAGCGCCTCGCGTTCTTCCGGGTTTGCTTCGCAAAGCGCGATACGATCCTTCGCGCGCATGAGGGTTTGGGCGATCGCCGGCGACCCCGGATAAGACAGGGGCCGGCCTTCGGAATCGTGCGGACCGACGGCTTCAAGATAGGGTCGCAAGAGCTCGCTGACCGGCGCCGGCGGGCGCGCCGTCAGGACGCGCGCGATCCCCTCGCGCCATTCCGGCGAGCGCCTCGCCTCGACTTCCGAAAGATCATATCGTCCCGCCCCGGCGTGAGTGTCGATGAAGCGGAACGGCGCCTGCTTGCGTTTGAGGTAAACGAGGAGGCGCGCCAGGACCGCGTGCTTCAAGACGTCGGCGAAATTGCCGGCATGAAAGGCATGGCGATAGTTCACGATCGACAAACCCGCTGAAATCCCGGCACGAACCGGCGCCGTGCGCTCACCGCACCGGCGCGACCGCGATCGAGCTCCGCTGGCAGCTGTGCCGCGCGACTTTGCGGCAGATTGCGTAGGACGAGAGGTCCTTCGCAATGCAGAAGCGGACGTCCATGAGTTCGCCGTTGCTGCACGTGACGGCCATGTTGTCGGAACGCAAATTCGCGTTCGCGACGATGAAGGCCTGCTCGATGTCGCTCGGCGAAAGATGCAATGGCTGGCGCGGGGCCTGCAGCATCGAGGGGATGACGAGCCGTTGGCGCACGTTGCGTACGGTGGCGAAATAGTCGTGCGCGCTCAGTCCCGTGCAGGTTCCATGCTTGCGATATTCATAGGCCGCGAGGTTGTCGTTCGGGTAGAGGCCATGCTCGTCGGCCAAGTCTGCCAGGGTAGCGTCCTTGCCCTGGCACGCCTCGGGGTTGGGGCGGTAATCGTTGTCCGGCCACAGGCCGTGGACGACAAAGCCGTCGCCCGACCCGGCCGCGCACTCACTGGAGGACGTATCCTGACCGCCGAGGTCGCAGAAGCCGGGGGCCCAGGACAACGTCATCACGTAATAGTCGAACGGCGTGCTCGCGACCGGGGGGGCGGCTTGGGTGGCCGTCTGGGCGACAGCCGCGATCGGCGCGCCGATCAGGGCGAGCGCGAAACTGATGACCTTGACCGGGAACCGTCCCATCGCGACGCCCCGCCTTCTCGCGTCACTCAGTCGCGCGCCTTGAGGCCGTATTCGCCTAGCCATTTGTACTGGCCGATCTCGCGCTCGATGATGGGGCGAAGGGTGTGGCAGGCGGGCGCATAGGCGAAGTTCGGGTCGAGGCCGACGACGCACCATTCGACGCCCCAGGTCAGCCCCATGAGGCCGAAAGCCGACACGACATTATAGATGACGGTTCGGTCCTTCGAGTCGCTCATGGCGGCGCGGGCGATGCAATAGCGACGCGGGATATAGGCGAGGCCATTGGCTCGGAAGCCGATTTCCCGCACTCGGTCGAAGCCGGCAATCGCCAGCTGTGGATTCCAGAACTCCCGCTGCGTCTGCGCGAACCGCCCGCTGATCGTCGACAGTACGCCGCCGTCGTCGCAGGCGGGCATGTTGGCGAAAAACGGGGCCCAACGCGCCTCGGCTGGGACGTCGTATTGATTGAGCTCGGCCGGGCCGCCCGCGGCGCGCGCGAGTGTGATGAGAAGGAGAAAGGCCAGCAGGCCGAAGATCGCCCTGTTCAACACGGTTGCTCCCCTCTGGCGGATCGAAACCTTGCCCGCGCCCGAATCTTGGCGATCGTCACAATGGGGCGCGCCGACCGGCAAATCAAGCGCCGGCGCCAAAGCCCGCCCTCGCGGCCTCACCTGCCCAAGCGGGAGGCCGACGCGTCAAGAGAGGCGATTCTTGAGGTCGCCAATCTCGCGCCCCACGAGATCGGCGCCGGCGGGACCGTGCATCTGGTCGACGAGGATGATTTCCGCGGCCTTGGCGGCATGGTCCGCCGCGGCGGCGCGCACCTCCGCGGTCGCCTGGGCTTCGGCAAGAGCGATCTTATCCTCGGCCTGCTTGGTGCGCCGGGCAATGAATTCCTTCAAGCGTTCGGCTGCCTCGACGGCCAACTGCTCGGCTTGCGCGCGCGCCTCGGCAACGATCGAGGCGGCGTTGGCTTCCGCTTCGGCGGTCTTCTTCTCGAAACTCGCCAACAGCGCGGTCGCTTCTTCGCGCAACTTCACCGCCTGGGCAAGCTCGGCCGCGATCGCCTCGCCGCGCGCATCGAGCGCCTTCAGAACGATGCGATGGGCGCCGAAATAGATGAGGACGCCAACGAAGACGAGGAACCCGAGAAGGACGAAAAACTCCGCGTCGAATTCCATCATGCGGCTCCGCTGAGCGCCTTGACCGAATTGATCGCGGCCGCGACCGCCGCGGGATCGGCCGGGCGTCCCGCCAGGCGCTCGACGATCGCCGCGGCAGCCTCGCGGGCGACCTCGGCGACATTGGTCATCGCCTCGGAACGCGTCGCAGCGATCTCACGCTCGGAGACGGCCAGCTTGGCCGCGAGCTCGTCCTCGAGCACCTTGCGCTTGGCCTGGGCGTCGGCTGCGGCCGCATCGCGCGCCGCCTGTGCCACGGTCTGCGCCTTCGCGCGCGCTTCGGCCAATGTCTTTTCGTGCGCGGCCGCGGCGGCGTCGGCCCTCTGCTGCATCGCAGTCGCCTCATCGAGGTCGCGCGCGATTTGCTTCTTGCGGCCGTCGATCACCGCCCCGAGCTGAGGCAAGCCGCGCTTGGACATGTACCAATAGAGGAACCCGAACGCGATCGCGAACCAGACGAGCTGCGAGGGAAACGTGCTCGGGTCGAACGGCGGAAAGTTCGCATGCGCGCCGCCTTCCTGACCCACCTGCGTCTGAGTTGTGTCGGCGGGCGTCGATTGCGCCGGCTGTGCCATTGCGGATCCTTAAGATAGGTAAGGAACCGGGAAGGCGCTGCACGCGCTTCCCCTTCGAGCATCGGAACGAGGTCTCAAGCGTCAAACCGCGAACAGCAAGAGGAATGCGATCAGTAGCGCGAAAATGCCCAGCGCTTCGGTCACCGCGAAACCGAAGATCAGCCGGCCGAATTGGCCTTCGACCGCCGACGGGTTGCGCAAGGCGCCGTTCAGGAACTGGCCGAATAGCGTGCCGACGCCAATGCCGGCGGCGCCCGTTCCGATGGCGGCGAGGCCGGCGCCAACATATTTGGCGGCGATGGCGAGCTCATGCGGTTCCATTCGGTACTCCTATTTCGCTGGCGAATATTCGTTTTTTCGGGTTGGAGGTCAGTGACCGGGGTGAAGCGCGTCGTTGAGGTACATGCAGGTCAGCATGGCGAACACATAAGCCTGCAGGAACACGACCAAGAGTTCGAGGGCGTCAAGCCCAATGGTGGCGACAAAGGGCAAGAGGGCGAGCGCCTTGACCGCCGCGCCGGCCCCGAGCAGCATCACCACGAAGCTGCCGAACACATTGAGGGTGATGTGTCCGGCGAGCATGTTGGCGAACAGGCGCACCGAATGGCTGACCGGGCGCGACAAAAACGAAACGATCTCGATCGCCACCACAAGCGGCAGAATATAGATCGGGACTCCCGGGGGGACGAACAGCTTGAAGAAGTGGACGCCGTGCTCGCTTACGCCGATGACGACGACGGTGAAAAACACGATCAGCGCCAGGGCGGCGGTGATGACGATATGGCTGGTCACCGCCATCGAATAGGGGATGAAGCCGATCAGGTTGGCGAGCAGGACGAAAAAGAAGATCGAGAACACGAACGGGAAAAACCGCATGCCGGCCTCGCCGGCGGCGGAGCGCACCATGCCCGCGATAAACTCGTAAGCCATCTCAGCCATGGCCTGCATGCGGCCTGGCACGCCGGGGCCGCCGCGCGCGCCGAGCGCGACCAGAAGGCAGGCGATCGCCACCGCCAGCAACATATAGAGGCCGGAATTGGTCAGCGAGACGTCGTGGCCTGCGACCTGAATCGAGATGACCGGGTGGATGGAGAATTGGTGGATCGGATCGATCGCCGGTCCCGACTTCTGTCGCCACGTCCTCTAGTCCTCGTCGTCGTCCGCCACGTCGGCGGCTCCGCGCCCCCCCAACGAGGCGTCCCGTTTGGCCCCGGAAGCCGAGCGCCGCACGTCTTTATCCGGCGAGTTCGAGCGAGACAAGGGCGAATTGCGGTTCAATGACGCCGCTTTGGGCGAAGTCAGCCGAATCACGTTCCACACCCCCGCCGCGACGCCGATGAGGAAAAATACAATCAGAAACGCAGGATTAGTGCCGAGCGCGCGGTCGAGAGCCCAGCCAATCCCCAGGCCGACGATGACGGCCGAGACGAACTCGCTGCCGGCCCGCAGGCCAAGCGACATCGCCGATCCGACCCCGTCTGGCTTCACCTCCCGCTTGGGCTCGGGAGACGGCGGCGGCGCGGCCCGGCCTTTGAGCTCTCCCGACAGCCGATCGAGGCGCGCGCGCAGCGCGGCTGGGTCGTCGCGATCTTCGGGGTCCGAACCCATGGCTTGAGGTCTCGCTTTTGGCGCTGGATGGTAGCATTGATGAGAGGGACCGATAAGGCCGAGGAGGTTGGCCGCTTGACCGGCCTTGGGGCATGGGGCAAGGCGGCCCCGTCCCAACTCGAAATGCTTCCGCATGCCGAAATTGCCTTCTCCGCCAAAGACCGACAGGGCGTCTGGACCCTCGTCCAAATCGCCGTCCTCGCCAACCCCCGGAGGGCCGATCGGAAAGGCTTCTACCGGATTCTGGAAGACCTTTGCGCACAGGCCGCGGCTCCTCATGGGTGCCGCCCTGATGATCGCGTCCTACATCGCTTTGCAGCTCGGCGTTGATATCCGCGAGGCGACGCGGCTCCTTGTCGCCTGGAACGTCGGGGCATGGGCCTTCCTCATGCTGATTCTGCACATGGCCATGGACCCGAGGCGCGACGCGCGCGTCCAGTCGCGGCCTGAGGACGAGAACCAGTGGGTGCTGGTGGTCTTAGGCGTCGTCGCAGCGGTCGCCGCCATCGCCGCGATCGTCTGGGAGCTCGGCCCGGTGAAGAACATGAGCGGCTGGCCGAAGGCCGGGCATCTGGCGCTGGTCGGCTTGACCGTGCTCAGCGCCTGGACCTTCCTGCAGGTGATGTTCGGGCTGCATTACGCCGGCGTCTACTTCAAACCCAAGAAGGGCGGGATTCACGCCGGCCTCGAGTTTCCGGGGACGCCCCAGCCCGGGTGGATGGAATTCTTCTATCAGGCCTTCGTCATCGGCTGCACATTCGCCTCGTCGGACGTCAATGTGACCTCGATGCGGATGCGGCGGATCGTCGTCATTCAGGGCGCGGTCGGGTTCTTCTTCAACGCCATTATCCTCGCGCTGACCATCAACGTCACCGCGAACCTGTTCTAGGACATCCGGAGTTCTGGCCGAAGCGCGATCCGGCGCCATCCGCCGGAGGCGGTCGGCAATCCGCCTCATCGGCGTCCCCGGAGCGAACCGTCGAGTCTTGCGCACAATGGCGATTTCTGGCCCTGCTCTGACGCAAAACCTTCCCTGTTATATATCTGCAATAAATCTGCCTGTTCCCGAAGCCCGAAACAGCGGGTTTTCCGTATCCTCCGCGGCGCGCGACGGCCGTTGAACTGGTCCTGCGGCGCGACCCGCGGGCCGTCCGCAAAAAATAAATCCATTGTTTTTCAATCGCTTGCATAGTTTCTCTTTTCAGGATGCATAGTTCGTGATATTCTGATTTTTCGGAGCAGAGGAATTTCGAACCCGGCAAGGACTGGCCATGATGGAAAAACGGATTTGTTTCATTCGCATTGGCGGTTGGCGAACACGGGCCCCGCCATGATCCGCGTCGACTTTAACCCGACTTGCTCTAGGCGCGGCGCTTGCGGATATAGAGCTGCATGACCGAAACCGACGCCTCCCTTGTCCGCGCCGCGCTGCCGCGCGGCTTCGCCGACCGCGACCAAGCCGACATCGCCGCCGCCGAGGCGATGATGGCGAGAATCCGCGAGGTCTACGCGCTCTACGGCTTCGAGGCGGTCGAGACGCCGTTCGTCGAGTACACCGAGGCGCTTGGCAAATTCCTGCCCGACCAGGACCGGCCGAACGAGGGCGTGTTCTCGTTCAAGGACGATGACGAGCAATGGCTCTCGCTGCGCTACGACCTGACCGCGCCGCTCGCCCGCTATGTCGCCGAGAACTACGACCGCCTGCCCAAACCCTATCGCTCCTATCGCGCCGGCTGGGTGTTCCGGAACGAAAAGCCCGGGCCGGGCCGCTTCCGCCAGTTCATGCAGTTCGACGCCGACACGGTCGGCTCTGCGTCGCCCGCTGCGGATGCCGAAATCTGCATGATGGCGGCCGATGTGATGGAGGCGGTGGGGATCAAGCGCGGCGACTACGTGATCAAGGTCAACAACCGCAAGGTGCTTGACGGATTGCTTGAGGCAATAAGCTTGGGTGGAAATCTTGACCCAAGGCATCGGCTAGTAATCCTTCGGGCCATTGATAAGTTGGACAGGCTTGGGCCGGTCGGGGTATTCGCCCTCTTAACATCAGGTCGAGAAGACGAAAGTGGAGATTTTACTCCCGGGGCGAACTTATCAAACGCGCAGGCCGACAATGTCATGCGGTTCCTGGGATTTTCCTATGATGTCGGTCGAGGTTATCAGCCAGATATTCTCCTTTCTCAGGCTGACATGAGCGCTGAGCGCCTCGCGTGGTTGGAAAAGCATGTTGAGTTAGGCCCGAGCGGCGTCGAAGGTGTCGGCGAACTTAGGACCATTTCGGATCTCGCCGCAGCCGCGGGCTATGCTGAGGATCGCGTCCTGGTAGATCGTTCCGTCGTGCGCGGCCTCGAATATTACACTGGTCCGGTCTTCGAGGCCGAGCTCACCTTCGAGACGCTGGGCGAGGACGGGCGGCCGATCCGCTTCGGCTCGGTCGGCGGCGGCGGACGCTATGACGGGCTTGTCGCTCGCTTTCGCGCCGAGCCGGTTCCGGCGACCGGCTTTTCGATCGGCGTGTCGCGGCTGCTCGCCGCTTTGCGCGCTATTAGGAGCCCGATCGTCGCGGCGTCGGAATCGCGTGGGCCGGTCGTCGTGCTAGCGCTGGACCGCGACCCGGCGTCGATGGCCAGCTATCAGCAACTCGTCGCGAGCCTGCGCAAGGCCGGGATCGCGGCCGAGCTCTATCTCGGCGACGGGAAAATGAACGCGCAGCTCAAATACGCCGACAAACGGATGAGCCGCGTGGCCATCATCCAGGGTTCGAACGAGCGCGAGGCGCCGGGCGGCGCGCTGGTCACGGTCCGCGACCTAAAGCTCGGCGGCGAGCTTGCCAAGGCGACCAAAGACCGCGCCGACTACCTCGAATTGCGCAAGCGCGCCCAGTTCACCGCGCCGGTGGCTGAGATGGTCGAGCGGGTGCGCGAGGTCCTGGCGCGGAAATAGGCAATCCGGCCGCCCACCCACTATCTCGACATGTGGAAAGTTAGCTTCCGTTAACCAAATCAAAAGCCAAGGGTGAGACGTTCGCCATTGGGGAGGGACGCCAATGCGATTCGCCTCGATTGTGCTTCATACGCTCATGGTTCTGGCCGTGTCCGGCGCGGCCGCAGACCCTCGCGACTTCGCCGGACCTAAAAGCGACGGCGCCGGTCTCGACCATCTTCGCCGCATCATTTCGCCCCATATCGAGGGCGATGCGCTGATCATCGAGGGACGGATCAATTCGCACATCTACGACTACATTCAGTATGAGGCAGCCAGCGTCGCGGCGGTGCGGGTGATCGAGCTCGACTCGCTCGGCGGCAACGCCGAATGGGCGCTCGAGATCGCCCGCAGGGTCAGGGAACTTGGCAAGACGACGCTGCTCAGGTCGCAGCATGTCTGCGCCAGCGCCTGCGCCACCATCTTCGCCGCCGGACGGGAGCGGATGGCCGCCGAGGATACCTGGATCGGGATTCATGGCGCGCGCCTGGGGCCAGGCTACACAACAAATTTCGAGGGACTCTGCTTCGACGATCTCGAAGGGGGGATCGCGTTCGAGCCGGGCAAAGCGGGCTGCCGGGAATTCCTAAATCATTGGTACGACGTGACGCTGGAGAGCACCAATGAAGCTTTCGATATCATGGAATCGAACGGCGTCTCGCCGGAGTTGCGCAAGACGTACTTCTCGATGCCCGACGATCCGGGGTGGCCCGCTCAGATGAACGCCATTCGCAAGCCGGACTGGCCGCTGAACGCGGCTGACGCGGTGAAATACAACCTTGTGACCAAGGTGCTTGCAAAGACCAATTTCTAAGTCGCGGAGAGATGTCCGCAATAGCCCCTCGGCGCTCGCGACAACGACCCGCGGTTCAGGGCGCGACGCATTCGAACGAGTTCCGCCAACTCCAAATCGCCGCCCTTGTAACGCGCGTAGTTCGGCCAGGAGCAGAGCGGGCGTGTGCGGTTCGGGCTCCAGGACGCAGGGATCTCCTTGTTCGCCGGATCGACGGTCGCGATGATCCGGTCCGGCGCCTCGCCTTTCTCGACCCAGTCCGTGAGCGCGGTCAGCGCGTCGAATTTGTCGAGCGTGACGCCGTCGCTGCAGTGAGTCATGCCAGGCACGGCGAACAGGCGGACTTCCGCCTCGGCGTTGCCGTCGAGATTGGCGTTGAGCCGGTCGTACCAGCGGATCGTGTCGTCGATCGAAAACACCGGGTCCGCCTGGCCGTGATAGACGATCATCTTGCGACCGAGCTCGCGGAACCGGGCGAGCTTCGGGTCGTCGGCGTCAGGCGGCGTCATGAACTCCATTGCCGACTCCGAGTAGGCGTCCGTCTTCGCGTAGATCTTCGGCGCGTCCTTGTCGAAATCGAATCCGAGAAGCGATTTCACGAGCGCGTCGGTCGAGCCGGCGACGTGGGTCGGCGGGGTGGTGAAAATGTACTGGAGCGAGGACGCCCCCATCGTCGCGATGATCGGATAGTGATCCCAGGGCGGGATCGGGCTTTCGATCTTCCATAGCCGCCAGTTGCCTGTCCCGACGCCGCCGTCGACCGGCCAATCGGAATAGAGGGCCTCGCCCTTCGAGTTCTTTGGCCCCGCGAAGCTCATCTTGAGCGCCCCGACCTTGGCCTTGGGCAGGCAGTCGGCAGTCGCTCCGGGGGCGCAGATCAGGCTGTCGAAGTCGAACACCCTCTGGCAGGCGGCGAGATTGGCGGTCAGTCCGTCCTCGAGACCGTCCAGGTTGTCGCAGGCGGCGATGATCTTGCGCGAGACCAGCGCGGCGTCGACCGCCGTGATTGACTTGCGGATGTCGGGATTGGCCTTGACGAAGGCTTGGGCGTCCCAGGCATGTTGGATCGCCGCCCGCGGCAGGTCGAAGCCCGGATCGCCGACGAGGAAGCCGTCATAGGCTTCCGGCATCCGCGTCGCCGCCACCATCGTGTGGCGTCCGCCATTCGAGCAGCCGAACATGTAGGAATAATCGGGCTTGCGGCCGTAATGCGCGGCGATGATCGCCTTGGCGATCGGCGCGAGCGTCGTGTCTGCCGAATAGCCATAGTCGCGCCGGGCCTGCGGATCGAGGCCGAAGGCCGCGCCGGCGGCGAGGCCGAGCGCCTTGTTGGCCGGATCGACGCCGGAATGTCCGCTGTCCGACGACATGACCGCAAAGCCGCGCACGAGCGCCGGTACGCCGCCGGAAGCGAGCGCCTTCGGCTCGTCGCCGGTCGCAGGCAGCACCGCCCCGTCGTTGCCGCCGTTGGCCTGATCGAGAAACCGCCCGTTCCATTCGACCGGAAGCCGCATCTCGAACCGGATCGCGTAATGCTTGCCGTCGAGGCCGGCCCGATCGTTAAGATGGCCCTCGACGACACAGTGCGTCGCCAGGCCGTCGCCCGCCTCCTGCATCTTCGACCCGTCGATGACGAGGCCGGGAATCGCGAGCAACTCGGTCGTGACTTTCGAGCAGCTCTTGCCCTGGGCGAAGGCCGCGACTGGCGCGACAACATCGAGCAGAAGACCCGCGGCGGCCGCGGCCAGAAGCACGTTGCGTCGGCCGAATTTTCGTACGTCCGCCCCCGCCGTTGTCCCCATGCGCTCCTCCCTTGCGGCCGATCACGCCATGTGCGATTGGCCGCCGCCACAGAGGTTCGCGCATCAAGGCGCAGAAGTCAAGCGTGCGTCAGGATCGAGGCCAGCCGCGGCGTGGGATTTCATACGCGCGCAACGACCGCGACCGGGCCGCCGCCGGCTGGCCCCTGGTGTTCGGCGCCGCCCGAGACATAGACCGCGCCGGTTCCCGCGACGCCGCCGATCAGCCCGCCGACTGCAGCGCGGGCGTGGCGGGTGGCGTTGATATCGGAATCGTCGAGCATCGTGTGGCGGAGGCCGCGGACGGCGCCGGTGGGGGAGGCCTCGGCCTTGGCGAAAATATTTACGAGGCGAGCCTGCGACCGAGGGTCGAGCGCGCTCAAGCCGACGCTCTCGAGCGCCTGCATAACCGCGGGAAGATCGATCGCATCTTTCATCACTGCGTGGCCGATCTTGAGCGGGCTCGCTGAGAATCGCGAGGCGCCGAGCAGAATGACGACATTGTGCATGAGTTCTATGCCCGCCGAACAAGAGGCGACCGACGAGTAAAGGTCCCAGTCCTTGAGCACATGGGCCTCGCCCGCGTCGGCGCCGATCTCGCCCAGCGCCTTAGCGACGCCAAGCGCGGAAGCGCCGCGGGAATAGCCCATTGACGAATAGCCGCTCGCGGTGATCGTCGTCTTGCCGCGGGCGAGCGCGTCCTGGACACACTCGCTGGTCAGAAGCGGGCATTTGATCTGAACGAAGTGCACATCGCTCGCGGCGTCGATCCGGGCGTCGCGCATCGCCGTCTCGACTGCCTTCATCGTCTCGCTGATCTGGGCGTCGCGGCCGATCTCCTCGGGCCGGAAGTCGCGGGTGTGGCCGATCCCGACGCTCAGACGCGCCTCGCCCCCGCTCACTTGCGCGGCGTCAACGTCGAGGCCGCGCGCGAACACCGTTATGTGTGGCGACAACACCCCCTCCGTGCCGCCCGACATGACAAACGCGATTCTGCTCTCGACCGCCCGCGCAGCGAGAGCCAGATGCGGCGCCAGCGCGTTGCGCAATGCGCCGACCGCGTATTCTCGAGTGAAATCGTTCACCCCGCCGTTGCCCTCGGTCTTCCCCAGGATCGCGAGAATGGACGACGGCTGCAGAGCGCCGCTGTCGACAAGCGCCATCAGGCCGGAAACATCGCCAGGCCCGCTGGTCGGAATCCGAATGACGTCGAATGAATTCCGCTGCATGCGTCCTCCGCGTCCAAGGACCAGGACTATCAATTTCTGCTGGCGTCGGCTTCCCCGAATTCGCCGTCCTCAACTTTTCCTTCGGCGGGCCGGCGCCGTGCGGCGAGTCGTTGACTGCCCCTTTCGTCGCCGCCCAACAGCTCGACCCTCATTTCGTGCTTCACCGTCGCGACCCTGTCCGCGTCACAATCGCCGGCCCGAACGTCGCGTGGGTGAGGCGCGGTCATTCCGTTCGCGCCGTTCACCGGATCGCATCCGTTCTGAGGCGGCGGGGCCGCTCATCAGCTCGAGCCGATCAGAATTCCGGCCGCGAGCACCAGCGCGCCGCCGATCATCACCTTGGCGGCTGCCGAGACCGGCGGGGTGTCCATGTAGCGCCATTGGACATAGGAGATCGCCAGGAGCTCGAACACGACGACGACGAAGGCGACGACCATCGCAGTGTAGAACTCGGGTATAAGGAAGGGCATGGTGTGGCCAATTCCGCCGGCCGTGGTCATCAGGCCGCAGGCGACGCCGCGCAGGAGCGGCGAGCCGCGGCCCGAGAGCTTGCCGTCGTCCGCGAGCGCCTCGGCAAAGCCCATGGAGATGCCGGCGCCGACCGAAGCTGCGAGGCCGACGACAAACGCGTTCCATGAATTGTGAGTCGCGAACGCCGCTGCGAACACCGGCGCGAGCGTCGACACCGAGCCATCCATTAGGCCGACCAGCCCCGGTTGGATGATCTGCAAAATGAAGCGCCGGCGCTGATCTTCGTCTTCGCTGCCGCGGGCCTCCTTCGTCAGAACCTCTTCTTGAAGGTGAGCGGCGACCTGGTCGTGCTGGTCCTCGACCTCCGCGAGATCGCCGAGCATCTTCCGGATTGAGGCGTCCGTGGCGCGCGCCATCGCCTGCCGATAGAAGCGCGCCGCGGTGCGCTCCATGTCGCGCGCGCGCTCACGGACGGTGTCGATGCGGAGCGGATGCATCTGCCAGACCGGCTTCTGCGGGATATAGCCGTGAATCTCGTGGCGACGCACGAGCGGAATATGCTCGCCGAACTTGGACACGAAGAGATCGATCAGCCTGCGTCTGTGTTCGTTCTCCTCGACGGCCATCCCGGTGAAAATCTTCGCGGTCGTCGGATAGTTTTCCGCGAGACCATCGGCGAAATCTGCGTACATGCGGCTGTCATCCTCTTCATTGCTGATGGCGAGGGCGAGCATTTCGCGCTCGGACAAGTCGTCGAAATTGCGCATGGTCGCGTCCCCGGAATTCCCGCCTAGTCGATTGCTTCGCCGCGGGGCACGCCACGAAATCGCGCGCGAACGCCGCGCCGCGCAAGGTCATCCCTGACGGCCGCCTTCTAGGTCTCGCCCATCGTATCGGTCAAGTTATCTCAAAGCGCCTATTGGGGCGCCCCAAGTCGGCCGTCGTGGATGGGGTTTTGCCTCTCCCGACCATCGCCTTGCCATCCCCTCTCCACTGCACTAGACGAAAAATGCCGTTCCGCCGCGGGTTATCGGGCGGTTGGTCTTGTATTTCCTTTGCATGTCGGCGTTCGTGGACCAGCTTCCCTCCCTCGATCGATTCAGCCGGATCGTCATCAAAGTCGGGTCCTCGCTGCTGGTCGACGGCGCGCTCGGCGCGGTCCGGCACGCGTGGCTGAAAGCGCTCGCGTCCGACATCGCCGCTCTGCACCGGCGCGGCGCGAGCGTGGTTGTGGTGTCATCCGGGGCGATCGCGCTCGGCCGTACGATCGCCGGGCTGCCGAAAGGGGCACTCAAGCTCGAGGACAGCCAGGCCTCAGCAGCGATTGGTCAGATTGCGCTCGCCAGCGAGTGGTCGCGGGCGCTCGCCGAAAACGGTATCGTCGCGGGCCAGGTGCTGCTGACCTTGCAGGACACGGAAGAGCGCCGCCGCTATCTCAACGCTCGCGCGACGCTTGGCCGTCTTTTCGCCATCCGCGCGATCCCGATCATCAACGAGAACGACACGGTTGCGACCAGCGAGATCCGCTATGGCGACAATGATCGGCTAGCGGCCCGGGTCGCGACCATGGTGAGCGCCGACCTCCTGATCCTGCTGTCCGATGTTGCCGGGCTTTACGATTCGCCGCCGCATCGCAACGCCCACGCCCAATTCTTGCCAGTCGTCGATCGGGTGACGCCCGAGATCGAGGCGATGGCCGGCGGCGCCCCGTCAGAACTGTCGCGCGGCGGCATGCGCACTAAGATCGAAGCCGCCCGCATCGCCACGGCCGCCGGCACGCATATGGCAATCGCGGACGGGCGCATCGCCCATCCGATCGCGCGCATCGCCGATGGGGGCCGCTGCACCTGGTTCCTGACCCCATCGAACCCGATCGCGGCGCGCAAGATCTGGATTGGCGGGTCGCTCGAGCTCAAGGGCGCCGTGTTCGTGGACTCCGGCGCCGCCGGGGCGCTCGCGCGCGGCAAGAGCCTGCTGCCGGCCGGGGTCACGCGCGTCGAGGGCGTTTTTGCGCGCGGCGATTGCGTCGCAATTCGCGACCAGGGCGGGGTCGAAATCGGGCGCGGTCTCATCGCCTATGACGCCGTGCACGCCGAGCGCATTCGCGGACGCAATTCGCGCGACATCGCGCATATCCTCGGGACTGCGGGGCGGGCCGAAATGATCCATCGCGACGACATGGCGCTCGGCGGCCGGTGACACGGGGCGCCGGCGGATCGCCGCCGCCCTTGGCATAGCCGGCCCCTCCGCGCATAAGTTCGATCATGGGCATTCCGATCGAACGCCGCGCCCGGCTGATCTCCGTGCCGCGTCCGGCGCTGGTCGGCCTGGCGAACCTGCGCGCGCGCCTGCGCGCGAGCGAATTCGGCATGGCGGCGCTGGCGACCGGCATCGGCGTGCTGGCGGGCCTGTGCGTCGCGGCGATGACCAAGATCGTCAACGTCGCGCACGTCGCGATCTTCGGCATCCCGTTCGACGTTCACCTCAGCGCCGCCGAAAGGGTCGCGCCTCTTGCCGCCTTTGGCGCACCGATGCTGGGCGGGCTGATTCTTGGCGCGATCGATGCCTGGCTCGCTCGCAAAAAGGCGCCGCCGGCGGTCGATCCGGTCGAGGCCAACGCGCTGCGCGGCGGACGCATGTCGCTCAGTCAGAGCCTGCTCGTGGCGACCCAAACCGTAATCTCGAACGGCTGCGGTGCGTCGGTCGGGCTCGAGGCGGGCTATGCCCAGATCGGGGCCGGCGTCGCCTCGTATCTCGGAGTCAGGTCGCGCCTGCGCCGGCAAGACCTGCGCATGCTGGTCGGCTGCGGCGCAGGAGGCGCGATCGCGGCGGCGTTCGGCGCGCCGCTGACGGGCGCCTTTTACGCCTTCGAGCTCATCATCGGCGCCTATTCGCTCGCCAACGCGATCCCGGTTTTCGCCGCCACGCTCGCCGCATCGCTCACCACCCAGGCGATCATCGGCGCGCCGTACGATATCACCGCGCCCGCAGTCGCCCCGTTGACGTTTCCGCACTACGGCGCGCTGATCTTGCTCGGCTTGGTCGCGGCGGCGGTTGGGGTCGGCGCGATGCGGGTGGCGGCGCTGATCGAAAGGGCGTTCCGGGCGGCGATCCCGTGGCGCCTCATTCGGCCCGTCGCTGGCGGGGCGATGGTCGGCGCCATGGCGCTCTACACCCCGCAGGTTCTGGGGGCTGGCCACGGCGCGCTCGGCCTCGACTTCTATTGGCCGATGACTGCGGCGGAACTGACGATCCTCATCGTGCTGAAACTGTTCGCCTGCCTCGTTTCGCTGGCGTCCGGCTTTCGCGGCGGACTGTTTTTCGCTTCGCTGTTCGTCGGCTCGCTGCTCGGCAAGCTCTATGCGATCGGCGTCGACGCCGTCGCGCCGTCGTTGAATCTCGAGACGACAGCCTGCGTGCTGGTCGGCATGGGCGCGCTCAGCGCCGCCATCGTCGGCGGGCCGCTGACCATGACCTTTCTGGTGCTCGAGAGCACCGGAAATCTGGGCGTCGCCGGCGGTGTGCTCGCCGCATCGATTGCGACCAGTCTCGCCGTGCGGGCGACCTTCGGCTACTCGTTCACCACTTGGCGTCTTCACCTGCGCGGCGAGACGATTCGCGGCGGCCAGGACGTCGGCTGGCTGCGCGACCTGACGGTCGGGCGGATGATGGTTCCTTCGCCGCCGGTCTTTCCGGTCGAGGGAGCCCTGCGCGCGTTCTGCGAAGCTTATCCACTGGGCAGCGCCAATATCGTCGTCGCGGTCGGCGAGGACGGGCGTTACGAGGGGCTGATCCACGTTCCCGAGGCGCATGCGCTGTCGATCGAGAACGGCGGCGACGGCGGCACAATCCGCGTCGTCACGCATCTGCCGGCGACTGTGTTGCATCCGGACGACGACGTCCGCACGGCGCTCGACCGGTTCGGCGTCGCCGAGACCGACACGCTCGCCGTCGCCGAACGCGGAACCGGCCAAGTGCTGGGCACGCTCAACGAGGCCTACGCCGCGCGCCGTTACGCCCAGGAGACGAATCTGGCGATGAAAGGGGTGCTGGGCGGCGGGTAGGCGGGATGCGACGCGAGCCGGGGTGAAAAACCGGGGAGGCGGGCGCGGTTCGTTCTGCCGACGCCTGAGGCATGATTCATGCCTCAGGCCGGGCGAGCGTCGGCGAGAATGACTGCAGCTCGATGTTCCGCCAGTGCGCGCGAACTTCGCCTTAAAGCCGAGAACGTCCTCGCGGCAGCAGCCCGCTCGCGCCCGAGCGGCCGGCCTCATCCAATGACCCGCGGCGACAGGTCCGGCGCGTAGAGCTCGTCGACCATCGCCGCGCGGCGGCCCAGCACCGCGCGCTGGTTGACCGAACCCTTGTCGGTCAACTCTCCGGTATCGAGCGAGGGTGGATCGTCCATCAGGATCAGGCGGGCGAGGCGGCCGGAGCTGCCTCCCGCCGCTGCGTTGAAGGTCTTGAGCAGGCGCGCGAAGGTCTCGCGCACGCCCTGGCGCGCAAGGATCTCCAGGGGGGTCGCGTGACCGTCGGACGTATCGGCGAGGTCGCGGCACGCGGCGAGGTTCGGGATGACGAGGGCGGCCGCGTCGTCGCGGTCGTGGCCGGCGACGACGACGTCGGTTACATAGGGCGCGCAATGGGCGATGAATTTCGCCCTTAACGGTCCGACGCTGACCCATGTGCCGGTGGCGAGCTTGAAATCCTCCGCGACCCGGCCGTCGAACAGGAAGCCCCGTTCGGGATCGCTTGCGTCGGCGAACCGCAGCGCATCGCCGAACTTGTAGAATCCCTCTTCGTCGAACGCCGCCTCGGTGAGCTTGGGCTCGCGCCAGTAGCCGGGGGTGACGCTAGGGCTTTTGACACGCGCCTCGAGCTTGCCCGCGTTGGGGACGAGCTTCACCTCGACCCCTGGATTGGGAATGCCGACCACGCCGCGGTCGCGCGCGCGCTCGGTGACGCTGATCGCCGATGGGCCGGTCTCCGTCGAGCCGAACGAAGTCACCATGGGCACGATTTCGCCCACTGTCTCTAGCCCGAGCCGCTCGTAGCCCTCGCGGACATGGGGAGCGAGAGCGGCGCCGGCATAGCAGAACGCCTGCAGCCGCGCGAACAGGGTCCGCCTGAGTTCCCGGTCCGCCTGGAGATATGGCAAAAGCATCTCGAAGCCCCGGGGCACGTTGTAATAGACAGTCGGCGAGATTTCGCCCAGGTTGCGGACCGTGGCTTCGATCGCGCCGGGCAGCGGCCGACCATCGTCGATGAAGAACGAGCCGCCGTTGGCGAGCACGAGATTGAAATTGTTGTTGCCGCCGAAGGTGTGGCTCCACGGCAGCCAGTCGATCAGCACCGGCGGCTCGGCCGCGTAGCTGGGATTGACGCCGCGCAGCATCGCCTGGTTCGAGGTCATCATCCGATGGGTGTTGATGACCCCCTTGGGCGTACCGGTCGAGCCCGAGGTGAACAGGAGCTTGGCGATCGTGTCCGGCCCGACCTTCGCCTGGACGCGGTCAACGTCGGCCCCGGCCTTCGTCGCGAGCATCGCGTCGAACGTCGTCGCGTGATGGGCCGGAGGCGGGCTTGCTCTCGCGACGATTTCGACGTCGGCCGGCACGGCCGCCGCGATCGCGGCGGCGAACGGAACGCCGTCGTCGACGAAAACCAGGCCTGGCGTCAAGACGGCGATGATCGCCTTGAGCTTGGCGAAGTCCTTGGCGACGAGCGAATAGGGGGCCGACACGGGCGCGTAGGGGACGCCGGCGATCAGAGCGCCGAGCCCCATGAGCGCGTGATCGACGCCGTTGCCGGACAGAATCGCGACCGGCCGTTCGACGCCGAGATTGCGGTCGATCAGGGCCTGCGCGACGCTGCGCGCCATCTGTCGCGCGGCGCCGTATGTGACCATGCGCCAATGCTTCTCGCCCCGTCGTTCGGCCAGAAAGACTCGCTCCGGCGCGACCTTGGCCCAGTGATCGAGCCAGTCGGTCGCGGCGCGCGGATAGGAGCCCAAGATATGGGGCGAGCGCGCCAGCATCACTCCGTCCGCGCGACGCTCGACGATCACCTCCGGCGGACCGAAAGTCAGCTTCATCCTCATCGTCCTCTCTCCTCCCGCGCCGCAGCTCCGCTTCAGTGGCATGGTAGCCGTCGTCGGGACCCTCGGGCCAGACGTTGAGCCTGCTCGCCGATCGCGCAGTCGCGGGCTCGGCCAGCCGTCAAAATAGCCGCAAGCAACAGAAAGCTCACGAAAATCCACGAAAGCAAAATAGCTTGCATTTGCTTTTTATTGCTTTTCGGAATCCGGACTTTTCAATGGGTTACGCCCAATTCAAATAAGAAAGATTCCTCCCGCTTCTCCTTGCCGCTTGGCGGCTGCCGCGTTCCCGCCGGCTCGATCCGGCGATTGGGCAGATATAGCATGAATTCTGATTTTCGCAAAGGATTTGCGCGAATGATTATCGGTAGCAGACGATATGTCCGGTTTAGGTAGCGCACGGTCTGTGCGGTAGGTCCGGCCCTTTTTGGAGGGGTTGGATGCGGCGGACGGAGGCCCTTCGGCGGGTGCGCATGGCGGTGTTTTTAAATCTTCTCCACCGCTGGGAATCGGCGGAGCTGAACCAGGAAGAGGCGGCGGAGCTTTGGGGGTGAGCGAGCGGACGTTCCGGCGCTGGACGCGCCGCTACGAGGAGGACGGCGAGGCGGGCCTTGTCGACCGCAGGCTCGGAAAGGCGTCGGGCAAGCGGGTTCCCGCCGACCGGGCCGAGAAGTGGAGCGGCTCTATCGCGAGCGCTACCAGGGCTTCACCGTCAAGCATTTCCACGAGCATCTGGTGAAGGACCATGGCTTCGGCTGGGGCTATACCTGGACCAAGCTGCACCTTCAGTGGATGGGCGTGGTCGCCAGGGCGCCGCGCAAGGGGGCGCATCGGAGGAAGCGCGAGCGGCGGGCCATTGCCGGGGATGATGCTGCGCCAGGACGGCTCGCGCCACGCCTGGCTCGAAGGCCAGGGGGCGCGCTCGACCTGATCGTGATCCGCGTGGACGACCCATCGCTCCCTGTCGGTCATGATTCCGCGTAGAGCCGCGGCCGGCGGCGGAGCTTGATCGGCTCCCGCTTCTTATTCTTGAGCGCTTTCACGCCGGCAGCGGAAGCGACGGTCGCGACGTACCCGTCCCATGAACTCGGGCCCGCAACGCGGCCCTCGCTCGCCGCGGCGATGAAGGCGCGGAACTCGGCGTCGAAGGCGGGACCGAACCGCTCGCGCCAGTCGACCGGCACCCGCCCCATGAACGCGCCATTCGCCTTGACCACGACATCGTTGCGCTCGGCCAGGCTCACCGCGCCGCTCTCGCCGATGACCTCGCCGCGAATGTCGTAGCCGTAGGCGACATGAACCGAGGTTTCGATCGCGACCAGCGCGCCGGAATGCATGTCGATGAGCGTCATGAGCGGATCGGCGACGTCGCCGGCGCGGCTGTTGCGCCTCGGCGCGCGCACCGTGATCGCGGCCGGCTCGTCGTCGAGCAGGAAGCGGGCGATGTCGATGTCGTGGACCGCCGTGTCGGTCAGCGCCATGTCGCCCGTGTAATGCGCCGGAACGGATGCATTGCGATGGACGCTTTGGAAGATGAGCGGCGCGCCGATCGCGCCCGATGCGATCGTCTCCTTCATCGCCAGATATTGCGCGTCGAACCGGCGCATGAATCCGACCTGGACCAGCCGGCGGCCGAAGGCGGTCTCGGCGTCGATGATCGCCAAGCAGTCCTCTTCCGCCGTCGCGAGCGGCTTTTCGCAGAAGACGGGCTTGCCGGCTTTGATCGCCGCCAGCACGAACGCCGCATGCGTCGGACCCCACGAAGCGACGATCACCGCCTCCACGTCCCTGGCGAGGATCAGATCCTCGCCGTTGACCCAGACCGTCACGCCAGTGAGTAGCTCGGCGGCCTCCCGCGCCCGCGCCTCGTCGACATCGCTGACCGCGACCACGTTCGCGCCGGGGACTGTGGTCGTGAGCCGGCGGATATGCTCCTGGCCGATCATGCCCACTCCGATGACGCCGACGTTCACTGTCATGGCCCCACCCGCCCCCAATAGGCCAGTCGATCAATATCCCACCGCCAGCGTACCCCGCTGCCGCAGATCTGACGCGCCCTCGAGCTCGCCGTCCGGCGCGCGAACGATCGTATTCGCCGAGCCCATCGATGGGCTCAAGACGACCTTGTGGCCCATCGCCTCGAGCAAGCGGATGGTGTCGGCCGATATGCCGCGCTCGACGCGCAGTTCATCCGGCCAAAGCTGGTCATGGGCGCGCGGCGCGTTCTGCGCCTCGGCGACGTTGAGCCCGTGGTCGATCACGTTGACGATGACCTGCAAGACGACCGTGATGATGCGCGACCCGCCGGGGCTGCCGGTGGCCAACACGAGCTTGCCGTCCTTGAACACGAGCGTCGGGCTCATCGACGACAGCGGCCGCTTCATCGGCCCCGGCGCGTTGGCGTCGCCGCCGAGGAGCCCATAGACGTTGGCCGCGCCGGGCTTGGCGGCGAAGTCGTCGAGCTCGTTGTTGAGCAGCACGCCCGTGCCGTCAGCGACAAGCCCGCTGCCATAGGGAAGGTTGAGCGTATAGGTGTTGGCGACCGCGTCGCCGTCCAAATCGACGATCGAGAAATGGGTCGTCTGGTCGCTTTCGTAGCGTTGCGGCTGGCCGGGGCGGACGTCGGCGGCGGGGCGGGCGCGATCGGGCGAGATGAGCGAGCGCAAATACCCGGCATAGGCCTTTGAGGTGAGTCCGGCCAGCGGGATCTTGATGAAATCGGGATCGCCGAGCCAGGCCGCGCGATCGGCGTAGGCGAGCTTCTCCGCTTCCGCCATCTCGTGCAGGGAGGCGGCGGAATTGAGGCCCTGCTCCGCAAGCGGAAAACCCTCGAGAATGTTGAGGATTTCGATGATGTGCGCGCCCCCGGACGAGGGCGGCGGCATCGAGACGACGCTATAGCCGCGATAGGTTCCGCTCACCGGCTCGCGCTCGACGGCGCGATAGTTGGCGAGGTCGGCCATCGTCATCCGCCCGCCCGCCGCCTGAACCGCGGCGACGATCTTCTGCGCCACCGGCCCTCATAGAAGCCGGCCGGGCCCTCGGCGGCGATCGCCTCGAGCGTCTGGGCGAGGTCCTCGAGCGCGATATGATCGCCGGCCTCCTTTACCCTTCCGTCGGCTTTGAGAAAGATGCGCGCCGACGAAGGATGGCTGGCGAGCGCCCGGGCGGCGAGGGGGAGCGAATCGGCGACGTCGTCGTCGACGGTGAGACCCTCGCGAGCGAGCGCGATCGCCGGGGCGATCAGGTCGGCGAACGATAACTTGCCCGAGCCGTATTTGCGCCAGGCGAGCTCGAGGCCGGCGACCGTCCCCGGCACGCCGACCGCGAGGCCGGAAAAGCGCGACTTGAACGGATCGGCCTCGCCGTTGGCGTCGAGGAACACGTCTCTCGTCGTCGAGGCGGGCGCGGCCTCGCGGTAGTCGATCGCGATCGTCTGGTTCAAATCGGCGCGGTGGATCAGCATGAAGCCGCCGCCGCCGATGTTGCCGGCGCGCGGCAGGGTGACGGCGAGCGCGAAGCCGACCGCGACCGCCGCGTCGACGGCGTTGCCGCCACGTTTCAGGATGTCGAGACCGACCCGCGACGCCTCCGCCTCCTGGGTCACGACCATTCCATGTCTGGCGATGACCGGTCGCGCGGTGGCGAACGGGGAAACGATCGGCGCCGGATCGGCGTAGACGGCGGCCGAAGGAAGGCAGAGGAAGGCCAAGGCGGCGAGCTGAACAGGTCTCAAAGAGTGTGGTCCTCGGAATGCGGCGAACCGCATAATAGAGAGGGTGGTCGTTCTGCGTCGATCCGACTAGCCGATCGCCATTATCGCGCCGCGCTTGAGGCGGGGGCTGAGCTTGCGCATGTCGGCGGCGGAAATCGCGACGCAGCCGGCGGTGGGCGTCAGCCCCGGGCGCGCGAGGTGGAAGAAAATCGCGCTGCCGCGTCCCTTCGCGCGACGGGAGAAATTCTGGTCGAGAATGAAGGCCACGTCGTAGAGGTGGTCGTCGCGCCACATCCGGTCGGTGCAGTCCGCGGCGGGTAGGCGGACGGGACGGTTGTAGCGCGGGCTCTCCGGGTCCTCGCACCAGCCCTGATCGCGCCGCATGGCCTGGACGCGGACCCCTCCGGCTTGCGGCCGTGGGCGGTCGGGCCGGTAATAGCCCCAGAGAAGCCTGAATCGCCCTGCGGGCGTGCCCCGATCGCCCTCGCGCTTCATGCGGACGATTCCGGTT
Organism: uncultured Alphaproteobacteria bacterium; assembly: GCA_963765375.1. Lineage (GTDB taxonomy): Bacteria > Pseudomonadota > Alphaproteobacteria > Rhizobiales > Beijerinckiaceae > Roseiarcus. The sequence continues at coordinate 859,774 of CAVXVZ010000005.1, forward strand.
GGCCCAAGCGCGCAAGGGATGCGGAACGGACCCGCGGTGAGCCAGCCGCGCGCCCGGTTGCCGGCAAGCGGGCGGACGCGAAGGAGGCGAAGGCGCGAGAGCATCGGTCACCCGAATCGGGAGGGTGGCGCATCATGCGTGCGCAACCTGCCGCCCTCACGCGTTATACCCGGCCCTAGCTCACGCACATTTGCCTGCGGCTCGCGCCGAATTGAGCGTGCGCCCATCTGAACCTGCCGTACTTGCGCTATATTACGTGCGCCTACGCTCGCGCCATAGCCGATTGGAGACGTTGCATACCATGACCAACCTGATTGTGAATGGAAGGACGCACGCGCTCGACGTCGAGCCGGACATGCCGCTGCTCTGGGCGCTGCGCGACGAACTGGGCATGGTCGGAACGAAATTCGGCTGCGGCGCGGGATTGTGCGGCGCCTGCACGGTGCTGATCGACGGAGAGGCGACGCGATCCTGCATCACTCCGGTCAGCGCCGCCGCCAACCGGACGATCCTGACTATCGAGGGCCTCGGCGAGAAAGAGCTGCACGCGGTGCAGAAGGCCTGGATCGAGGCCGATGCGCCGCAGTGCGGCTATTGCCAATCGGGGCAGATCATGGCTGCTGTCGCGCTCCTTTCGCACAATCCCCACCCGAGTGACGCCGACATCGACGACGGGATGACCAATATCTGCCGCTGCGGGACCTACCCGCGTATGCGCGCGGCGATCCACCACGCCGCCGAATTGATGAAGATCTGAGGGGAGGCCGCGATGACCGTCATGCTTTCCCGCCGTTCGCTGATAAAGGCTGGCCTCTCCGCCGCCGGCGGCCTCATGATCGCCGTGATCGCGCCCGAATTCGCCGGGGCGACGACCATCGCCGGCGAGCCGTGGAGCCCGGAGACCGGCAAGACGCGCGATGAGGTCACCGCCTTCGTCGTCATCGACCCGGACAATTCAATCACGCTCCGCGTCGCCAAATCCGAGATGGGGCAAGGGGTTCTGACTTCGATGGCGATGATTGTCGCCGAGGAGCTGGAATGCGACTTCGCCAAGGTCAAGGTCGAGTACGCCTCCGCCCATCGCAACCTCACCGACGGCGAGGTCTACGGGCAGATGGGGACGGGCGGCTCCTCCTCGGTACGCCGTTCGCGCGTGTTCCTGCAGCAGGCGGGCGCCTCCGCCCGGGCGCGGCTCATCGCTGCAGCCGCGGCGAAATGGGGCGTCGAACCGGCCGCCTGCGTCGCGAGCGGCGGCCTTGTGCGGCATGAAACCTCCGGGCGCTCGGCGACTCTCGGCGAGTTCGCGGGCGAGGCCGCCAAGGTCGCGCTCGCCGCCGAGCCGGCGATCAAGACGCCCGAGCAGTTCAAGCTGATCGGCCAGGAGATCAAGCGCATCGACACGCCGCTCAAATCGACCGGCGCGGCGCGCTTCGGCATCGATATCCGACTGCCGGGCATGGCCTACGCCGCCGCCGCCAATTGTCCGGTGTTCGGCGGCAAACTCAAAGCTCATGATTTTTCCGCCATCTCCGGGCGGCGCGGGATCATCGCGGCGGTGCCGGTGACCGGTGGCGTGGCGGTGGTCGCCGACAATTTCTGGCGCGCCAAGGAAGCGCTGGCCGCGATGCCGATCGAATGGGACTTCGGCCCGGCCGCTTCGACCGACAGCGCCGAGTTCGCCGCCGAATATCGCGCCGCGCTCGATGGGCCGCTCGCCGACGGCGGCGGCCATGGCGACATCGCCGCAGCCTTCGCGAAGCCGGCGAAAGTGGTCGAGGCGGTGTACGAGGTTCCCTATCTGGCGCATGCGCCGATGGAGCCGCTCAACGCCACCGCCCATTGGCGTCCCGACCGGCTCGACGTCTGGATGGGCACGCAGGACCCCAATTCCGCACTTGAGCGCGCAGCCAAGGCCGGCGGGGTCGATCCAAGGGCGGTCATCGTCCACAATTGCTTCCTCGGCGGCGGGTTCGGCCGGCGCGCGGTCAACGACGAATTGACCCAGGGGGTCGAGGTCTCCAAGGCGCTTAATCGGCCGATCAAGCTGATCTGGACCCGCGAAGAGGACATCCGCTCGGACCGCTACCGGCCACAGGCGGCGCTGAGAATGCGCGCCGCGCTCGGCGGAGACGGCTCGCCCGCCGGCTTCGAGTTCACGACCGCGGTCGGCTCGATCACCCGCTCGCTCGGCTGGGGCAAGGTCGAGAATGGCGTTGAGCGCCAGGCGGTCGAGGGCCTCTCCAACTGTCCCTATCGCGCCGATGCGCTGAAGGTCGGCGTCAACCTCAGGAACACCCATGTGCCGGTCATGTTCTGGCGGTCGGTCGGCTCGTCGCAGAACGCATTCGCGGTCGAGAGCTTCATCGACGAGGTCGCCCATGCGGCCGGGCGCGACCCGCTCGAATACCGGCGCGGGCTGCTCGAGGGCCGGCCCGATTTCCTTGCCGTCCTGAACACGCTCGCCGACAAGGGCGACTGGGGTAAGCCTTTGCGCAAGGGCGTCGGGCGCGGGGTCGCCATCCACGAAGCCTTCGGCACCATCGTCGGCGAGATCGCCGAGGTCGCGGTCAGCGACCGCGGCGAGGTCAAGGTCGAGCGCGTCGTCGCCTGCGTCGACTGCGGCCACCTCGTCAATCCGCTCACCGCCGCTATGCAGATCGAAAGCGCGGTGCTCTACGGGCTGACGGCGGCGCTCTTCGGCGAGATCACGATCAAGCAAGGCCGGGTCGAGCAGGGCAATTTTGACACCTACCCGATCGCCCGCATGGCCGACGCGCCGGTGATCGAGACCCATTTCGTTCTTTCCGGCGGCGACAAATGGGGCGGCCTCGGCGAACCCGGCACGCCGCCCATCGCGCCGGCGGTCGCCAACGCAATTTTCGCTGTCACCGGTAAACGCATCCGCTCGCTGCCGCTGAAGAACGCGGCGCTCGGGGTGTAGGCGCAGCGCTTCACGCGGCGCGGGTAAATGGCTGCAAGCCAACCCAAATTCAGTCAAGCAAATCCTAGCAATAACGCTTTGGATTTGCTTGGTTTTATTTTCACGAAGCGGGAGTTTTCAAAGGCGCTCGGAAGTCGCCGCGGACGGCCCGGCTTGCCGCCGCCATTCGCGGCCCGCGCTCTCTCGATCCGTGGGTCGCAATTTTGACAATTGATGATATTCATGCGGTCGCTTCCATCCGGCCGATCAGCAGGGCGCCCATGAATTCAGAGACCCGGGTTTCCAGACGCGTCGAGACGCCGCGGCAAGACCCGCTCGCCACCAATATGGTCTTTGTGCCGGGCGGCGAATTCCGGATGGGCTCGGACAGGCATTACCCCGAGGAAGCGCCAGTCCACCGCGTCAGCGTTGGCGCATTCTGGATCGACGTCGCGCCGGTGACGAACCGCCACTTCCGCAAGTTCGTCAACGCCACGAACTACGTCACGTTCGCCGAGATTGCGCCGGATCCGAAGGACTATCCGGGCGCGCTGCCGAAAATGTTGAAGGCCGGCTCGCTCGTCTTCACGCCTCCCAACACGGCGGTCGATCTCAACGATTGGTCGCAATGGTGGCGGTTCAAGTTCGGCGCCGACTGGCGCAGGCCCTATGGCCCGCGCTCTTCGATCAGCGGACTCGACGACCACCCGGTCGTGCACGTCGCCTACCGCGACGCGGAGGCTTACGCGCGCTGGGCTGGCAAGGAATTGCCGACCGAGGCCGAATGGGAATATGCGGCGCGCGGCGGCCTTGACGGGGCGGAATTCGCCTGGGGCGATGAGTTGACGCCCGAGGGAAAACAAATGGCCAATACCTGGCAGGGGGCGTTTCCGCATGAAAACAAGGCGCTCGATCGTTATGAGCGCACCTCCCCGGTCAGGTCGTTTCCGCCGAATGGCTACGGCGTCTACGACATGATCGGCAATGTCTGGGAGTGGACCGCGGATTTCTGGACCACCCGCCATCCAGAGGACGCGGCCAAGGCATGCTGCGTGCCGCAAAATCCGCGCGGCGGCCCCGAGCGGGAAAGCTACGATCCGCGCCAGCCGGAGATTCGCATTCCGCGCAAAGTGCTGAAAGGCGGCTCGCATCTGTGCGCGCCGAACTATTGCCGCCGCTATCGGCCCGCCGCCCGCCACGCCGAGCCAATCGACACATCGACGAGCCACGTCGGCTTTCGCTGCGTGGCGCGCGGGTCCGCCCTGTCTTGACAGATGCGCCCTCGAGAAGCGCGCTCATTCAGGCGCGACTGGCGGCCGGCCTCGTTGTGGGCCTCGTCGCGGGCGGCGTGCTCTGGTATGGCGTTTCGGACGAGAGTTCTCGGTCGCTTGTGGAGCGATATTCTGGATCGGCCGGGCGGCCCGATGACCTTCCGTTTCATTCTTCAACCGGCAATGGCCCTCATCGCCGCGCTGCGCGATGGCGTTATGGACGCGCGGCTCGGGCGACGGCCGTATGTCTGGGCGCTGATTCACGGCGTCCGCGACCCCCAAGGGCGGGGCGGACGCCTGTGGGAAGGAATCGTCTCGACGGCGAGAATCCTGATCCTTGGCGTCGTGATGGACACCCTTTACCAATGGGTGGTGTTCAAGACGTTCTACCCGGTCCAGGCGGCGGTGATAGCAGTCCTGCTCGCGTTTGTTCCCTATCTCGTGCTTCGCGGTCCTATTCAGCGCATCGCGCATCATTGGATCGCTCGGCCGGCGTCCAGCTGAAGGCCCGAGATAGGAGGAACGAACGATGGCCCCCCCGGAGCTCAAATTCGACGTTAACACCGAGCTTGCAGCGCGCCGCACCGGCATGTCCTTTCAGCGGACGCGCATGAGCGCCGACCGAACGCTGATGTCGGTGATCCGCACCGCGTTGTCGTTGATCGGCTTCGGCTTCACCATCGCGCAGGTGTTTCAGAAGCTGCGCGAACAGGATATCATCACCAAGGCCGCCGCGCCGCGCAACTTCGGCCTCGCGCTGGTCGGGCTCGGCATCGTGATGCTTGTCCTGGGCATCGTCTACCACGTGCAGTTCATGCTGGGGCTGCGCCACTTGAGGGAGTCGATGCGGGCGGAAGGGCTCATCCACGGCGAGAGCGTCTTTCCTGTGTCGCTGACGCTGATTACTGCGCTGATCCTCCTCGTCATCGGCGTTGCAGCGATCACGAGTATGGCGTTTCACGTCGGACCGTTCGAATAGGGAGGCGCTTGGCTCAAGGTTCATCTGTTTCCGCGCTCGCGGAGCGTGCGCACCCGGACCAATTGTCCATTGGATATTCAATTCAAGGATAGGAGTGGGAAATGCCTAAGACCGACAAGCCGAACATCCTCGTCATCTGGGGCGACGACATCGGCGTCGCCAATCTGAGCTGCTATTCGCACGGCCTCATGGGCTACCAGACGCCCAACATCGACCGCCTCGCCAAGGAAGGCATGATGTTCACCGACTCTTACGGGGAACAGTCGTGCACGGCAGGTCGGTCCTCCTTCATCACCGGGCAGAGCGTCTATCGCACCGGGCTCTCAAAGGTCGGCATTCCTGGCGCGCCGGTCGGCATGTCGGAAAAGATCGTGACCATCGCCGCCTGCCTTAAGAATTAGGGCTACGTCACCGGCCAGTTCGGCAAGAACCACCTCGGGGATCTCAACTCGATGCTGCCGACCAATCACGGCTTCGACGAGTTTTATGGCAACCTCTACCACCTCAACGCCGAGGAAGAGCCGGAAGCGGACGACTATCCCAACGAGAAAGATTTCCCGAACTTCAAGAAGACGTTCGGGCCGCGCGGGGTCATGCACTCGTTCGCGACGGACGCTGACGATCCGACCGTCGAGCCGCGCTGGGGCAGGGTTGGCAAGCAGAAGATCGAGGATACGGGCCCGCTCACCAGGAAGCGCATGGAAACCTGCGACGACGATTTCGTCGCGCGCGCCAAGGAATTCATGAAGAAGGCGAACGAGGCCGGCAAGCCGTTCTTCGTCTGGCTCAATACGACCCACATGCACGCCTTCACACACACCAAGCCCAAAAGCCTTGGTCAGGCGGGGCGCTGGCAGTCCCCCTATCACGACACGATGATCGACCATGACAAGAACGTCGGCCAGACGCTCGACTTTCTCGACGCGGCGGGCATCGCCGACAACACCTTCGTGATGTATTCGACCGACAACGGCCCGCACATGAACTCGTGGCCGGACGGCGCCATGACGCCATTCCGAAACGAAAAGAACACCAACTGGGAGGGCGCCTTCCGCATTCCGTTGCTCGTCCGCTGGCCGGGCAAGATCAAGCCGGGTCAGATCTCGAACGAGATCATCCAGCACCACGACTGGTTCCCGACTTTCCTCGCCATGGCCGGCGAGCCCGACATCATCGAGAAGCTGAAGAAGGGCTACAAGGCGATCGGGCGCGCCTACAAGAACCATCTCGACGCCTATAATCTGCTGCCTTACCTGACGGGGCAGGAAAAAAAGAGCCCGCGCAATTTCTTCATGTATCTGAGCGACGACGGCGACGTGCTCGGCTTGCGCTACGACAATTGGAAGGTCGTGTTCATGGAGCAGCGCTGTCACGGCACGCTTCAGGTTTGGGCGGAGCCGTTCACGAAACTAAGAGTGCCAAAGCTTTTCAACCTTCGCACCGACCCTTACGAGCGGGCGGACATCACTTCGAACAGCTATTACGACTGGTTCCTGCGGCGCGTCTTCATGATCTACGGCGCGCAGGCGGCAGCGTCGCAATGGGCGGCGACCTTCAAGGATTTCCCGCCGATCCAGAAGCCCAACACCTTCACGCTCGACGATGCGCTGAAGGCAATGCACGACACCGCCGCCGGAATGCACTGAGCGGAGCTCGGATGACCGGGCGGCGGCTTCGGCCGCCGCTCGGTGGGGGGCCGCGCGCCCCGAGGCCGGTCGGTCGCAGGTCGCGCGCTTCATTCTGTTCCGAGCATGGAGGGCGGATGCGAGCGGCTTCGGTTGAAGAGGGTGCGGCGCCGCCCGCCGATCTGGCCGACGAGGTGAAGGCGTTCTACGAGAGCCATCCGTATCCGGCGCCGCTCCACGATCTTGACCGGCATCGCGAGCTCTATCGGAACCCGGATCGCCGCCGTGCCCAATCGCTGCTGCTTTGGCCGACGCGACGGCCGCGGCCGGACCGAAAGATCCTGGTCGCAGGCTGCGGCACCTCCCAAGCCGTCATTCACGCCATGCGCGAGCCGGACGCCCAGGTGACGGCGATCGACATCAGCGAAGCGAGCCTCGGCCACAGCCGCGAGCTTCAGCAAAAATACGGGGTCCGCAACCTCGATCTCCGCCGGCTTGCGATCGAAGAGGTCGGGAGGCTCGGAGAGGTCTTCGATGAGATTGTCTGCACCGGCGTCCTCCACCACCTGCCCGACCCGGACCTTGGCCTGCAGTCGCTGCGCGCTGCTTTGGCGCAGGACGGGGCGTTGCACATCATGGTCTATGCGGCGCATGGCCGTGCGGGCGTCTACATGATGCAGGAATATTGCCGGCTAATCGGCGTCCGCGCCGCCGAAGATGATCTGCGGGAGCTCGGCGCTGTGATCGGGGCGCTCGCTGAGGACCATCCCCTCGCCGCCGTCGCCAGACGTGCGAAGGACTTCAGGCAGCCCGACTCGCTCGCCGACGCGCTTCTGCACCCGGTCGATCGCGCCTACACGGTTCCGCAGCTCCATGCCTGGCTTCAACGATGCGGGCTATCGTTTGCGCGCTGGCGCGAGCAGGCTCCCTATCTGCCGCAATGCGGGGCGATCGCCGGCATGCCGCACGCCGCGCGTCTGGCCGCGCTGCCCCTTCCCGCGCAACACGCCGCGGTCGAACTCCTGCGCGGGACCATGACCAAGCATGAGTTCATCGCCTATCGCGACGATCGCATCGGCGAAAGCCAACCCATTGGATTCGATGGCGAAGACTGGCTGAGCTATGTTCCCCTGCGACTGCCGTGGACACTTTCCGTGCGTGAGCGCCTGCCTCACGGCGCTGCGGCGGTCCTGATAAATCGAGCCCACGCCTATCCCGACCTCGCCCTCCCGATCAACGCAGCTCAGGAGCGGGTGTTCGCGGCGATTGACGGCAAGCGGACTGTTGGCGAGATTCTGCGAGGCGCAGCGGGGACCGCTGATCTCGACCAAGGCCGCGAGTTCATGGCGCGGCTCTGGCGCTACGACCAGATCGTGTTCGATGAGGGAGGCGCGGGCTGATCGCCGCGAGCGGAACATCCGGAACGCGAACGACATCCGGTCATGGAATTCGGGCCATTGAAAGACTGGCTGATCCTCGCCACCAATGTCGCCGTCGACGCGATCGACTGGCTCGCCCTGATCCTCATCGTTGTCGGAGCGGTCGAAGCCTTCTTCCGGGGCTTGTGGACGATGTTCGCCTCACCCTATGGCCATCACGAGCGCGACGTTTGGCTGCGCCTTGGCCGCTGGCTTGTCGCTGGGCTTACCTTCCAGCTCGCGGCCGACGTCCTGGAGACCGCAATCACAACGAGCTGGGACGAGGTCGCGCGCCTCGCGGCAATCGCCGCGATCCGCACCTTCCTCAATTATTTCCTGGAGCGCGACCTGGGAGAGGTCAGGCAGAGGCAAGCCCCGAGCACCGGCGATTCTTGAGGACGCCCCAGGCGAGTCGGACGCTAAAATTACGGATTGGCGCCAGGAAGGACTCGCATTCTTCCCATAAAGCGCTGATCGGACCGCACTTATTCAAAGGGCGCAATTCTCTTACCAAGGAATATAGCAACGTTTTCTTCTGTTAGGACGGGCTACGCCCGGACAGAGTTTTGGGAGGAGCGAGGTTCGCGGCTCAATTCGGGCCGTTCCAAACGATCGAAGACTTTGGCTCAATCGGGAAGTTGAATCGCCGCTGAGCTTCCTCCAATGTCGGTGGGCGCTCGGACAAGACACGCGGCGTGACGCGCGGCGTTTCCGCAAGCAGATGGCGAATCCGATCCAGGAGAAGTTCGTCGGCGTGGGTCACCCCTTCGCGCTGATGCATCAGCTCGAGCCAAGATTCAATCGAGAATGTCTCGAGGAACCACCCGACATCGGCGACGTCTTCGTAAAGGCCCGAAGCATAGGCGCCGTCGCGCCTTCGCGCGTGTCGCAGTTCATCGACGGCCCCATGGAACTCCGAGCGGTTTGTGGCGTCGACGGATCGGCGGGGCTCGAAGTGACAGTCCGACGACCCGCTCCGAAACAGGGGACAGGCTAATAGGAAGCAATGCGCGAGCGGCGAATCGGCCCTTTGCGAACACAGATGCGGCAGCGTGTGGCGAAAGCGCCCTTGGCGGGCCAAATTTGACGAGCCTCCCGCCTGAGAAATTCAGCTGCAGATCCAAGAAGACGCCGCGCATGCAAATCCGCGGACTGCCTTCGGTTTTGAGCGCGATTGGCGCTCCTTACCGCTGTCGCCAAGTGCGGGCCTGAGAGTTTGTCTCTTCCAGCAAGGGCCTCGAATAATGCCAAGCTTCCCTTGCTACCGGCCGTGCCAACAGTCCCCACGCGAAGATCTCGGTCACTGCTCACGGCCAAGCACGCCAAACTCGACAGGCGTTTTCACGTAGAACAGGTGCACCCCCTCCGCCTTTAGCCTGTCGAACAACCGCGCCGCCTCCTCCGTCGTCACGGCAATCAGCACTTCGACGGGCTGATCAGCAAGCTCGAAAAAATGCGCTGAATGTACGCGGCCCCCACGGGCGAAGCTCTCGCCCCCCGAATGCAAACTGGCTCCCCGCAGCCCCAATTCCTGAACCAAGTGCATCAACCAGTCGCCAATTTGCTTGCCTTTGAAGCGGCGGTCCTGATGCGTGAAGAAGGTGATTTGATAGCCATTCATGGCTTGTTCCTCACTGGGATCTGAGCAACTGCCAGGTCGCAATCCCAGCCAGCGTCGTCGTCAGCGAGCCGGCGACGTGGATTGCGATGGCCCCTGCCGCCCAGATCCACTGGCCCTCCTGCAGCCTGGTTACGACTTCGGCGGAGAACGTCGAAAAAGTGGTCAATCCGCCGCAGAAGCCGGTGATGATGAAGAGGCGCCATTCTGGCGCAAGATTTGGCGCTTGCGCAAGGTACGCAATCGCAAAGCCAATGATGTAACCGCCAATGAGATTCGCAGCCAAAGTGCCCGGAGGCACGGTCGGGAAGAGACTGTTGAGCTGTACGCCAAGTTGCCAACGAAGGAGCGCGCCGCCGGCTGCGCCGGCGGAAATGGCTAGAACGGGACTCCACATCATCCTCAGGCGCTCTCCTACCGTCGTCAATCCACGTGCTGGCGGCTCGTTACCTGAGAAAGCACAAAGGATGAACGTCCCCATCCCCCTGATACGTTTCAGATAGCAAAGTCTTGCTCGGCGTTGCCCATGCTTAGGTTAATGTCAGCGCCAGTATGAGAACGAGCAGAAGTCCAATCAGGCCGAGATAGAAATTGAGTTGGCCCGATTGCAGCAGGCGCAGTTTGCCGGCTATCGCGTTGATCGAGCGGACGGCGGGTTGAAACAGCAGCGGTCCGAATATTGGCGCCACGTCGTGTTCGAAAGTGAGCTTTCTTACGAAATACCCCTGCGCGTCGGCTTCGCGCCCGGTGACCGCGGTAGGACGATAAACAAAACTGTAGAAAGTGCGCATCGCATTGGAGAACGCGAGGGCTGTCGTGGCCGCGCGCGCGGGATCGGGAGACAATCCGCCGTACCAGACCGGAGACCTGCGCAGACGATATCGCCCGCTGACCAGGATAAGTGCGACGGGCAAAAGCGCCAGAAGCGGCATGACGATGATGAGAAGCGACGGGGAAATGAAGGCGAACTTCGCCGTCAGCGGAACGAGAAGCGGTCCTGCGTGCATTTGGCGCGCGACTGCCGCGCCGAAGTGGCGCGCCGCGGCGGCGTCAAGCGCGGTGAGCCAGACTGGCATTCCAACGCCAAGCAGCAGAACGGCAAACCCGAGAAAGCCAACGGCCCCGGAATAGGATCGCGAGATCGGCGCATTGCGGTTGACGTCTCGCCCGAGCGCGCCGATGCCGAAGGCTTTCACGAAGGTGGCGAAGGCAACCGCGGCCGTCAGGGCAAGCCCGGCGCCGGCGAGGGCGAGGACAAGTCGGCCGGCGAGATTGGGGAGGTGAAAGCCTTGAAAGACGGTCTGGAACACGAACCATTCGCTGACAAAGCCAGCCGTTGGCGGCATGGCCGAGAGACTCATTGCTCCCAATAGCGCCCCGACGCCGAACAGCCAGTACTTGCCTGCGCCACTCGCTGCGATGGCGTAGCTTCCCGTCGCGCGTCGCAACCCGTCCGCGGTCAGGAACAGCGAACCCTTGGCCAGCGCGTGGCCGGCCAGATGCAACAGCGAAACCGTCCACGCAAGCCCGGCCAGCTCCTGCAGGCCGTAGCCGCGAAAGAGCATGGCGGCGCCGAGCGCAGCAACGGCGATCGACGCGTTCTCGGCCGAGGAAAAGCTGAGGAGTCGGCGCCAGTCGTCCTCCTGGAAGGCGTACAGGATGGTCAGGATAGCGCTCACCGTTCCGACAACCACCACGACGATCGCAAGCAGCGGAAAGGCTGCCTCTGGCGCGGGCGGGAGCCATTCGAACAGCCCCCGCGACAGGCCGAAGAACGCCGCGTTCAGCACCACTCCGGAAAGAATGGCGCCCGAAGCGCCGCTGCCCGAGCCGTAAGCACCCGGGAACCATTCGTAGAACGGTAGCAGCCCAAGTTTGGCGCCGAAGCCCACCAGCATGAGGAGGCCAATGCCGATCTGCGTCGTGGAGTTCAATGCGGCGGCTCCGCCGACGAAGCTGGCGAAGCCCAGCGACGACGTCCCCAGGCCGAGGATCGCAACAGCAAGGACGAGCGCGACGGCGCCGACCTCGAGCAGCGCGAGCATGAAAAGGATCGTTGACCCGCGCGCGGAGTCGAGCCGTTCGGAGAGGATCATGATTGCCCCGCCGAGGCTCATGGTTTCCCACGCGACCAAGAGCGCCGCCCCGTTCTGCAGGCCAAAGACTCCGAGCGCGCCGAGAAGGCTCAACCCGGCGCCGAGGTTCCAGCCGCTGCGGCCGTAACGGCTCGGAGACCCAAGGGCGCAAGCGAACAGAGCCGGCGCCAGCCCGAACCCGAACAGCCAGAGAGCCTCGGGCTCCATACGAAAGCCGACGGCCTCGCTGGCGAGCCGAAGCGGAAGAATGACCATGCTGGTGGGATCGGGAAGCCCGACGATGGCGGCGATGACCCCGCTCAGCGCGCCCGCGGTAAGGAGCGCTCGACCCAGAACAGCCCATTGTCCGAGCACGGCAATGAGCGTCGCGGCGACCCACAAGACAAACGACAACAGGAGCATGCCGCTAGCCACGGACGCGCCCTCCGCTCACGCGTTGCGGTGCTCGATCGAGGAAGATCAAAAGCGCGTCGATGATCGCCGCTGGATTGGGCGGACAGCCCGGGAGATAGAGATCGACCGGAAGAATGCCCTCGAGCCCGGTTGCGCAAGCATAGTTTCCACCCGGGATTCCTCCTGACACGGCGCAGGTCCCAACCGCCATCACCCAGCGCGGTTCAGGCATGGCCTCGTAGGCTGCCAGCAGAGGCTCGAACATCGGGCGCGTCACCGGTCCTGTCACCAACAAGAGATCGGCGAAACGCGGCGACGGAGTGAAGAAGATTCCCAGACGGTGGAGATTGTAGAACGGGTTGTTCAGAGCTTGCAGCTCGGATTCGCAACCGTTACACGAGCCGGCGTCGACATGACGCACATGCAAGCTCCGAAAGAACGCACGTTTCCCCGTTCCGCCGGGAGCAGCAGTGGGCGCCGCCTCGCTCGCCCAAACGAGATCCTCGCGGTCGCGAACGCCGAACGCCCAATCGTTGGACGGCGCCATCGCTCCCGTTGGGCACGCTTCCGTGCACAGTTGGCACACAACGCAGCGACCGTAGTCGACCGAAAGCTTGTCGTCGTGCGCTTCGACCGCATGCGTTGGGCAAACCTCAGCGCATATGCGACATCCTTCATCGCACGCCTGCGGATTGTAACGCGGCATGCCCAAAAGGCCGTCCTGGCCATCGGCGCCGTCGTCGGCCGGCCAGGTCGTCGTCGCTTTGCCACTCGAGAGTCCGAACAAGGTCCAGAGCGCCATGGATGCCTCCTACCGATCGCAGCCGGCTATGGTCAGTCCAAAGCTCGCCTCGTTGATTGCGTAGTCCATCATGTTCGAGTCGTGCACCGTGACGGGGAAAGCGCGCCAGTTCGAGAACGATGGCGACTTGATCTTGACCCTCGCGAGCGTTCCGTCCCCGCCGATATGGACCGCATAGAACAGAGACCCGCGCGGACCCTCTGACCACCCCAGTCCTTCGGACAAAGGAGGAGCGACACAATCGGTGCGAATTGGGCCCGGTTCGAGCCGAAAAAGGACACGTTGGCATAGGTCGAACGCGGCCTCGATCTCCGCAATGCGAACGCGCTCGCGCGCGTAGGCGTCGCCCTCCTCAAGCGTCGTGACGGTGACAGGAAGCTCGCCGTAAAGCGCATAAGGGTGATCGCGACGAAGATCGCGATCGAGTCCCGAGGCGCGCTCGACAGGTCCGGTCGCGCCTTGATCGAACGCGACCCGCTTGGGGAGTGCTCCGGTGGTGATGAGGCGGTCGAGGTAACTCTCGGACGCCTCCAGGCGATCGACGTAAGCAATGACCTCCTTCCGCAACGCCTCAAGCGCCTCGCCAAGCCATTTGTCCGGAGCAAGATCGCGCCGCAAGCCCCCGGGCGCCAGCATGCTTCGCAGGAAACGGCTTCCAGTCAGTCGCGCGTTCAATTGTTTGGCGCGTTCTTCAAGCAACTTGCCCTGAGCCTCGCCGACCTTCAAAGTCGTGGTGCTGCACAGATGGCCGAGGTAGTGCAGGTGATTGTAGAGGCGTTCGAGTTCCGCGAGCAGCACGCGAAGCGCTCGGGCCCGAACCGGCACATCGCAGCCCGCGGCGCGCTCGACCGCCTCGCAAAAAGCGAGCGCGTGACCGACCGTTCCAACGCCAGAAACCCGCTCCGCCACGACGACGGCGTCACTCGGCAAGCGGCCGTTGAAGCACGTCTCCATGCCCCGATGCTTGAAGAAGAGCCTCGGTTGATAATGGAGGATGCGCTCGCCGACATAGAAGAATGTGAATTCCGCCGACTCAACGACATCCGCGCGAATGGGTCCGAATGGCAGCCGCTGGATATCCTTCGCGTCGATGATCGGCAGATGATGTCCGCCGTCCATTGGCGGATATTTGAGGAAATCCTGGCCGTTGCCTCGGGACGGCGCCCCTTCGCGCAGGACGAGCGGATGAGGTTCAGGATGGCCGGCAAACCGGATCCCGCTAAGGTCCATCATTTCGCGCTCGTACCAGCCGAGTAGCGGCCAGATGTGGGCGAGACTCGGAACTTCGTTTCCCGATTTCAGGAGCCAGGTCTCGAAATCCTTCCGTTCCGGCAAGGCCGCAACGTAGCGAACCTCGATATCCTCGCCGTTCGGGGACCAGGCGTAAGCGAATTGCATCCGGCCGCCGGTATCGCGCAGCGCCCGCGCCTCGGTGGCGAGCGTCTCGGCCGTCACCGATCTGATCCGCGTTCCCATCATGGGCTTGACCCCGCCGACGTGGTCGAGAGGGAGGCGGCGATCGAAAGGAAATGGTCCCACAGGCGCTCCGGCCACCACAGACCCATGACAAAAACTGGCAAGAGCGCGAGACCCATGGGGACTACGCACCATGCGCTGATCGCTGGCATTTTTCCGGGCTTGCCATGCGCCTCTTCAAAATACATGTGTTCGAAGTGGTTGAGAAAGCCGATGAAAATAACGATCAACAGTGCAGCGATCAAAGCGACAAGGAGCCAATGTGATCCGGCGAGCCCGGCGCGAATGATCGTCAGTTCGCTAAGAAACAAACCAAAGGGCGGCGCGCCCGTTATGGCCACCGCTCCTGCGAGCCACAACTCGCCCACGACCGGAAAACATTGGCCGACGAGGTGAATTTTCGAGATGCGGTTGGCCCCGTAGGCCCGCATGACGCTGCCGGCGCCGAAAAACATCAGCGACTTGTTCAGCGAATGATTGAGCATGTGATAGAGCGCGCCAGCAATTCCAAGAGATCCGCCAAAGCCGAAGCCAATTGCGATGACGCCCATGTGCTCGACGCTGGAGTAAGCCATCAGCCGCTTCACCCCTGTCTGTCGGACGATGAACAGCGCGGCGACGAAGAGGGAAAAACCGCCCAGCGAGAGAACCGTGCCGCGCGCCAAAGTCGAGATTCCGGCTGCATCGGCGACGGCGAGGTAGCGAACGATCCCGACCATGGCGGTGTTGAGCAACGCGCCGGACAGAAGGGCTGACACCGGCGCCGGACCTTCGCTATGCGCGTCGGGGAGCCACGTGTGCATAGGCGCCAAACCGACCTTCGTTCCATAGCCGATCAGCACGAGGAGAAATGAGAGCGAGACGAGCGCGGGATTGAGCCGGGGAGCAATGTCCCGCAGCGCGTCCCAGGTCATGTCGTACGTTGGCCCGAGAACAAATGTTCCGCTCCAGTAGAAGAGGATGGTCCCCAGCAACGCGAGACTGATGCCGGCCGAAACAACGATGATGTATTTCCACGCCGCCTCGATGCTGGTCGCTTCGCGCTCATAGGCGACGAGAAAGGTGCTGATGAGCGTCGTCACTTCAATTGCGATCCAGTAGAGACCGGCGTTGTTCATCATCGGGCCGATCAACGTGCTGAGCGCGAAGCCGGCGAACAGCGCGTAAAAGCGATGAAGGCGCCCCGGCGCGTCGATGAGCCTCATGTAGCCCACCGCGTAGATCGACGCGAGGAAGTAGACGAGCGCGGCGCAAAGAATAGTCCAGACGCCGAGGCCATCGATGACGACGTATCCATTCCAAAACATCACCGATGATCGGGGCGCGGTCAGCAAAATCGCGCCGATCGAGGCGAGCGAGATGGCGCTGGCGATCAGGTTGATCATCTCCGCCGCCCGAGGCCGCCCGATGGCTAGCACGAGGACGATCGCTATGGCCGGCGCGAACGTCATTGCGAGCGCGAGAAAGCCGATCAGGTTCATCAGCCCACCAGTCGCTTGAGCCGCAGAGAGCTCGTCGTTCCGACGTGGGTCAAGAGGTATTGAACCAGAACGCCGAAGCACGCCACCACGACAAGAAGATCGAAGAGAATGACGATTTCGATCAGCAGCGGCATGCCGGGCACAAGGATCTGCGCGCCGAGAAACACCCCGTTCTCCAGCACGAGAAGGCCGAGAATTTGGCTGACAGCCTCGTGCCGCACGGACAGCATCAGAAAACCGATCAGCTTCATCGACAGCATCACGGTGAGCGCGAGTACGACAATCGTTCCGGCAAGATCAAGCGCCGCCCCGATGCGATAGGAAACCGCGAGCGCGAACAGGACCGCGAAGGCGCCTATGACCAGGCTTGAGCTTGGTTGCAGGATGACGTGGATTTCCCGGCTGACGTTGAGTCGGCGGATAATCCGCAGGATCAGATAAGGAAGCAGAAGACCTCGGAACGCGGCGGTGAGAACGGCCACGATGTACAGTTCGGCGTAGCCGCCATAGAACCCGACCGCACCCGACAGCACCGCGATGAGCCACGACTGCGCCGCGAACGCATAAAGGTAATGCCGCAACCAGCGCGAGCCGAGCATGACGAAGGAAAGCAGAAGGCTGCCAATTGCAAGTAGGCTGAACAACGCAGCGGGAAGAGGATCGAGGTGCGCCGCAAGCATGAGCTCAACTCAACTGGGTGCCGACGATGGCGAGGATTGCGAGCAGGAACGAGGCGGCGAGCGGCTCTTGATATCGATAGAACCGAAGGCGCGACTGGCTCGTTTCCACTGCCACGACGACGCATGCGACAACCAGGAACTTGCCGAGAAGCGCGATCAAAGAGCCAATGACGCCAAGAGGCGTTCCCCGATACGACAGTGCCCACGGGAACAGCAGCACGTTGGAAAAAATCGTATAAAGAATGAACTGTTTCATCATCGACGCCCACCTCAGAATGGCGAGCATCGGGCCGGAATATTCAAGGATACGCGCTTCGTCGATCATGTAGACTTCGATATGCGTGCTGGAATGGATCGGCAGCCGATCGGTTTCGACCAGAATCAAGATGAAGAACGCGGCCACCAACAAGAGATGCGTCGGGCCCCAGTAGATGGATGGTTCGGCGACGAGTAAATGATTGACGACGAATGGCAGCATCGCCTTCGCCAATAGCGTGATCCCGACAAAGACAAGAATCAGCGTCGGCTCGGCGAGAATGGTGACCATCACCGCTCGGCTGGACCCAATGCCGCCATAAGCGCTGCGCGTGTCGAGGCCGGCCAGCGTAATCATGAAGGAGCCGAGCGTGAGAATCAGCCCGCCGCCAAGGATGTCGCCCATGTCGGAGAGCGGCAGCGGATAGTTGGTCAGGACCGGGATGAGGATCGGAACCGTCAGGGTTGTCGTGAACGCGACGATCGGCGCCGCCCAGTACAACCACGACGCAGTGTCCGGGGCGACGATCTGCTTGTGGAACAACTTCCACAGGTCGCGGTAGGGCTGAAAGACGCCAGGTCCTTGGCCTCGCTGCACCCGCTCTTCAAACTGAAGGATGACGCCCTGAAGCAACGGGGCTAACAGTAGGGTGGTGAGAACCTGGGCTATCTGAAGGATGACGTCTCGCGCGATCACCGGCTCACCCTCAGGACGAGCGGCGCAATCGCTACAATGGATGATCTATCCGCATGAATGTATGATCGCACTCTCAAGACGCACGCTCCCGTCTGCCAGAACTGGCCGAACAGGAGTCATCAGCCCTGAGGGCGGTTACAGGGCGAACTCCATCGCCTCGGTTTCAAGGTCTCTTAGCCCCTTCGACTTGTCAAGGGAGGATCTTCGATTTGAGCGTATGAAAAAGCTTCAACGCGCGCACGCCGCCGGTTGGCGTCTTCCAAAGCGTCCAACACAAGAAGAGCCCTGCGTTGATGAGCGTATCGTTCTGGCTGAACCGCTAGACAAACGAGTTGCAGCGGCTCCTCAACTCATGTTAGCCTTCTGACGCTACGGGGATGGGGTCCTCCGCGGATCGCCCACAGGGCTGATGACTCCTGCGAGCGCATGATATGCGCGCAGGAGAGCCCATGTTCACCGATGGACGCCAAATTCGCCGCTTCCGCGCATTGCGGCGCCTTTTCTTACGCGTGTGGTCCGCTTTCACCCGCCACTTCCGACAGCAGACGAGCGCATTTGCCAGGGTGCGGGTTGATCCGTTCCTTCCTGTCATCCTTACTGGCGTCGTTGCGGCCGCTTATGCTTTCGCATTCATATTGAACGCTCCACCGGAGGTTGTCTTGGAAGTGTTGGCAATTGGCTGCGCAACGGCCTTTCTTGAGACAAGCCGGCGAAACTAGAGACTTCATTGTGAGGTCAAGATCGAAGCCCGAGTCCGCGGCTCCGCGAAGAATGGCCCTGGCGCTGCGCAAACCTCGGCGCAATCGCGACACCCTTCATCGCAACGTTCCGTATCGTATCGGGGCAATGCCTAAAGCGATTCGCAGTGAGGTCGGGGCGCTGCCGTTCCTGTGGCCCCGCAGCCCTCCAGCGGTATCTTGCGCCCTTCGATTTCGACGTCCGCTCATAGGATAGTTTCAAGGCCATGCTGTCTTCCTTGAGTGCGTTCCTCGCCGAGGCGGCAGCGTCCCTACCTGATCCAACGCCAGCGCAACGCGACATTTTGACGAAGCTCAAGGACGTGCAAACCCGGATCGAAGAAGGGCGACTGCGAGTTGCTGTCCTCGGGCAGTTCAAGAGCGGCAAGAGCACCTTGTTGAATGCGCTCTTGGGAACCCCGCTGCTGCCGACTGGAATAACCCCTGTTACCGCAATACCGACCTATATTTCAGCGGCGAACAGGCCGCGCATTTGCGTCGAATTTGACGATGCGAGAGAGCCCTTCCGTTCCCAAAACGAGTCTGATTTTCCAAACATTCTTACGCGATATGTTTCAGAAGCAGAAAATCCCGCGAACCGAGCCAAAGTCCGGCGAGTCGAGATAGCGGTCAATTCAACGAGCCTTAGCGACAGCGTCATTCTCGTCGATACACCAGGGGTCGGCTCGACGTTCGTTCACAACACTCGCACGGCCGAATCCGTGCTAACCGATTGCGACGTTGGCGTATTCGTGGTCTCGGCGGATCCGCCAATCACTGAGGTTGAGTTGGGCTATCTCGACAGCGTGAGGAGCTTGATTCCGAAGATTTTCTTCATCCTGAACAAGGTCGACCTTTTGGATGACGAGGAACGGCCAGTCGCTGAGGCCTTTCTTGCCAGGGTCATCGCAGACTATCTGCGCTCACATACGCCCAAACGAATATTCACCGTCTCGGCCAAACATGGACTTGTGGCGAAGCAAAGAGGAGACGCCTCGGCCCTCGCGGCGAGTGGATTGGGGGAACTGGAGCAGGCGATCGCATGCGATTTGGCGAACGAAAAGCGCGCGATTGTCTTCGCGACCGGTCGATCGCGAGCAATATCGTTGACCGCGGAGTTGCTGTACCACAGCGAGTTTGAGCATAAGGCCTTGCTCATGCCCGAGCAGGACCTCAAGCACAAATTCGCGGATTTCGAACAGAGTGTCGTGCGTTTCGAGGCGGAACGCAGGAACCTGTCGGACTGCATCTCCGTGGACCGCAAGCGGCTGCTGTCCGAGATTAATGAGATGACCGATCAGGTGTGGAGCGAGGCTCGTGCGCGATTCGCGCGCATCGCAGCGCTGGAGACGGACGGACATTTTGATGAGCGGCGAGTGCGCGAACACATCGGCAAAGTGCTGGAACAGCACTTTGAAGCGGCCTCCCGTCAGACAACCAATAAGGCGCGAACCGAGCTTGTTGCGCGCCTCTCCTCGCATCAATCGAAGGCGACGGCTTTGATTTCCCACGTTCGCCAAACGGCGGCGGATCTGATGGAGATATCGGCAGCGCTGCCGCCTCCCGACCACGCTTTTGAGCTTGGTCGCGAGCCATATTGGGTCGCGCCGGCGCCGGCGAATTCAATTCTCGACGCATCTGCGCTCGCTTTTGTTCATATGATGCCGCGAGGGATGCGAGAACGACGGCTGCGGCGTCACATCGCCGCGGACACGGAGAAAGCGGCGCTACGCAACGTCGCCAATCTCGATTGGGCGCTTCGTCAGAATATCGAGGATGCCTTTCGCCGTTTTGAGAATTCATTCAGGCAGCAACTCTCCCAGGCGCTGGAGGAGACGCGGCAGGCCATGCAGATTGCTTTGCAAAAGCGCTCCACGAGGTCCACGGAGGTGGGCGCTCTCGTAGCGCGATCGGAACAATCGACCGCGGTGTTGACCAGGGTCCTGAATGACCTGAAAGGCGCGGAAGCGTCCTGAAGGCGCCGTAACGGATTGGAGTCGTCCGCGCATCATTAATCGAAGGTGAACAGACGAAATCACTTCGGTGGGACGCGAAGCGGTGACGCCGAGAATGCAATTTTCGATCAGCGCCTCTCGCGGGCAAGCGTGGGCCGCGATCGATCTCGAGAGGCGCTGATGTTCGATAACGAGGAAGCAGCCCAGACGAGCGGCTGGCTCAATCGAAATGTCATCGGCCTTGCGATCAACCGATTTTTGTCAGACTTTGGCCATGAGGCCGGAACGGCCATCCTGCCGTTGTTTTTGACCGCGATCGGCGCTCCGGCGATCGCTCTCGGCGTGATCGAGGGAGTCGCGGATGCGCTTTCCAGTTTCGCCAAACTATTCGGCGGATGGCTGGGCGACCGGGTCGAACGGCGCCGGCCGTGGGCCGCGGCAGGTTACCTGCTGACGGGCCTGACGACCGGCCTATACGGGACGTTTCCCTGGTGGCCTTGGACGCTCATCGTTCGCACCATCGGATGGGCGGGGCGAGGACTAAGATCCCCTCTGCACGATGCGCTGTTGACTGACTCCGTTCCCGCGGCCGCGCGCGGCCGCGCGTTCGGCTTTGATGAGGCGGCCGACACCGCCGGAGCCGTGGCCGGCCCGCTGGCGGCGCTGGCGATTATCAGCATGGGGCCGCGGGACGACGGCGGCCTGCACAGCTTCAGCGTCATCTTCTGGCTGGCCGCAATACCTGGGATTCTGGCGGCGCTCTCGATACTTGCGCTCGTTCAGGAACGCAAACATCCGATCCTGGAAAGCGAGACTTTCACGGGCTCTCTTCAGATGCTCCCCGCCTCGTATCGCCGCTATCTCGTGGGCGTCTTTGTCTTCGGATGCGGCGACTTCTCTCATACGATGCTGATCATGTACGCGGTCCAATCGCTTGCGCCACATTACGGGGGGAGCGCCGGGGCCATCGCCATCCAACTTTATACGCTGCATAACCTCCTCTACGCGGTCGGCGCCTACCCTGCCGGCGCGCTGGCCGATCGGTTTGGCAAGCGCGGATTTCTGATCGCCGCCTACGGCCTCGCAGCGCTGATGAATCTGCTGCTGATCTTCGGCTCGCCATCCCTCCCAACGCTCGTTCTGGTCTTTGTCCTCGCAGGCGCGGGTTATGCGTTCCAGCAGTCGCTGGAGCGCGCGATCGCGGCGGACATCACGCCGGTCGAAGTGCGCAGCACGGGGTTTGGGGTCCTTGCGGCGGCCAATGGCATTGGCGACCTGGTTTCGAGCGCCATCGTCGGCGCGTTGTGGACGACCATTTCGCCAAGCGCGGGCTTTACCTACGCTTTCATCCTTACCGTCGTCGGCGGCCTTGTTACTCTGGCCGCTTTGCGCTCACGGGGGGCGACGAAAAGCGCTTAGGCTACGGCAAACCGCGGAAGCATGCGCCGCGATCGACGCCAATGGGATCCCCTCTCGACGATCGGTTCGACGGCGGACGCGAGAGCTATCGCAGCGCCGGTGGCGACGGAACGCTGCATTGTGCTCGTGTGAATGACCGCTGGACGCCGTTCAGATGCGATACGGCGCGCGATCAACTCGGCTTCGGCCTGACCCTGTTCGGAGAGCGGTATCTGTTGCCGGCCGCGAAAGCGTGCCGGCCGGATGCCCTCGACATGTCCGTGGCGCACGAGAATAGCGGTCGTCATGTCTCGTCCGCTTCCGACCCGTTGTCCTCGGTCGCGTCGCCTGTAGGGAAGCCGTCACTGGGGGTCATTCGCAACCACTGGCGTCACTCTGGAGTCGGGTCCCGTATCCGCATCTCGAAGAGCCCGCGAGCCGATTTCGTCGATCGCGCTCCGTCTTCCGTCGACGACCCTGCGGGAGATAAGATGGCGAGCGCCCCCGACCTCGCAAACACCAACATCCGCCGACGAGGACAGGAATTTGTCGACGAACCGGAGTCGCCTTTCGCTGGCGATCGAGGCGCTCCGATCGCTGCATGACGGCGACCGGGGAGTCGCGGAAACGATCGCCCTCGGCAAGGAGGCCATTCCTCCTCTGCACGAGCTACTCTTCGAACGCGAGCCGAGCGGACTTTTCCAGACGCGGCGGAGGGCCGTGGAGGCGCTCGCGTCGCTCGGCGCGTATAAAACGCTGATCGAATTTCTGGAATCGTCTCCTGACATTGCCGACCCGGTCGAGCGTCTTGGCGAGGATGCGGTCATCAACGCCGCGGCCCGCGCTTTGGGCGACCTGCGCGAGCCGCGCGTGTTCCGGCTGCTGATATCGCTCATCGAGAGGAGAGGCCCGTTGCCCGGAGTTGTGATGGCGCTCGGCGGCTTTCGCAGAGCCGAGGCAATTCCGCACCTCATCAACGCCCTTGCGGAGGACGAGAGTCGGGAGGAGGCTGAAGCCGCGCTGAGGGAAGTCGACGCGCTTGCGCACGACTCGCTGATCGTCGCGGCGATCCCCGATCCGGCGCCAACCGACCGCGAAAGCGAATCGCGCCTGCGGCAGCGGCGGAGCGCTCTTGCGCTTCTCGTGCAATCGGGCGTCCGGCCAGGCGAGTGGCCAGTGTTGCGGGACATTATGGACGATCGGGATCCCAGACTTGCACTGCTTGCATGCCGATTGTGCCTGAGTTGCGCTCCGAAATCGGAGCGGCGCAAAGCGATCGCCCGGTTGAGAAGCTTGCTTCCAGGCGCGGATATTCCATTGCGCTTGGACATCGAGCAAAGTCTCATACAAGATATGGAACAGGAAAAAAGAGAACTGAGCGGAGTGCGAGATCCGCGAGCACCATCCCCGATCTTGACCACGCCCCTTCAATCCGCAATGGGTCTGGCTCGCGCCAGAAGCGCGAGCCCCCGGTTGCTCGCGGACTCTTCTTCCGCGCTCAGCAAATAGCGCCGAACGCCGTCATGCTTCAAAGCGGACCGCTTCATGTCTTCCGCCAATCGGTCGAGAAGCGCCGCTTGGCGAGGCAAGAGCTCCCCGATAAGCTGCTCGTTTCGCAACGTCCCGACGAGACGGGCGAAGTGAGGCAGACAGAGAGCGGACAGACTATCGAGCGCCTGCGCCTGCGGTTCGGTCAATTGGCGCGACAAGTCCGCAATCACCTCTGACTCGGCTTTCTCGCGCATGCGGCAGTAAACGCAGCTTGTCTCGTCGGGTAATCGCGCATTCAGCTTCGTCGCGAGGCCGAGTACGTCTCTGTCCGACGCAGCGCCTCGCATCCAAGCGGCCCAATATTCGAGCACAGGAGGGTAGCCATCGCAAATTCCCCGAGGCGACGAACAGGCCTCATATTGCCAGGTGTGAAAGCTGCAGAGGCCGCCGTGTGCGGCGAGATCGTGCTGCGCCGCACGATTGATCGTGATCTCGTACTGAAAGCGGCGCTGGAACTCCCATAGCGCCGACGAAGCCGCGGCGCAGACTTCGCAAGGGCGAAGTTGGGCGGCCGTCGGCCCGCCCGCTACCGAGTCTTGCACCCGCTCGCATCGCGCCCTTTTGGGATTATCGACGCCGATCCGCCGCGACAGCGCGGCGATCCTCTCGGCTAGGCCCAGGGTTTGCTCCGACGCAGGAAAACACCGCGCGAGGTCGACCAGCCGATCACACATTCGCAGCAGAAATTCCGAACGCTTCTGCGTCAGCAGGAAATCGACGAGCTCGTGCTCCAGGGAGAGGATCCCACTCGCCTCGAGACGCTGGGAATCATGGGCGTGTTTGGCCACCAGCGCCTGCCGCGCGGAGACCGAAAATAACTTCGGCGCATTCTGCTCGAACGTCGCGTCGAGTTTCCCGCGAACATAGTCGACCGCCTCGCCGCGCTCCTGATCGTTGAGCATGTCCTGCTTGTTCAAGATGACGAAGACGCGTCGGGACGACGAAGAGACCTCCCGCAAGAAGCGCATTTCTTCCCCCGAGAGAGGGCTGTCGAAGCTCGTCACAAGCAAGTAGGCATCCGCTTCGGGCAGGTATGATTCTGTGGTGCGAGTGTTCTCCTCGATCGCCGAGCCGAGGCCGGGCGTGTCGACGAAATGGAAACCGCGCCGCAAGAACTCCGAAGGCAACTGCACCTCGGCTTCCTTGATCCCTTTGGCGTTGCCGGGATTGCCCTGTTGAGTCACATATTGCGGCAGAGAAGCCAGCGGGACGTCTTCGTCCATGAAGCTTTTCGTGTAGCGTAGCCTGACGTGTTCTACGCTGCCGTAAGCGACCGAGGTTATCACAGAGGTCAGCGGGATGATTCCAGTTGGCAGCTGATCCATTCCCAGAATCGCGTTCATGAGCGAAGTCTTGCCGCGGCTGATTCGCCCGATGAGAGCCAGGTTGAATCGATCCTCCGCGAGCCGGGTAAAGAGTGGCGTCGACAAGTCTCGCCACTGCTGTTTGTCGGGCGCAGCCAGCTCCATCTGGCGCAGGAGATCCGCGATCGCAAATTTGTGTTGTTCGTACTCGCGCAGATCCATTCCAAATCTCGTCGGACGCGACCATCAATCATGTATTCAGCGTCATCGGTAGGCTCACCGCGGACCCGTTTCGACGGACGAAGGGCGCATATCGACCCCTGCCAACGCGCCCGAACTTCCGCGGTTCGGTCGCCCCCGCCATCAGGACTTTAGCGGCGCCTTCCATGCTTGACGGGAACGGGCGACCAAGAAGCCGCTCTCGGATACGAAAGCGCTACGAGAACCGTCGCCGCGAGCGCGAGGACGAGTGAGATGTTTGCCATTGCAACCTCCATGGGACACACCTTGGCCTGACCTTTTATGGCGCCGCCCCCGATGCGCTTGGAGACAGCGGCCTGTCCGCGTCTTCCTGCGTCGTTCGTTGTAGAGACCCAGCAAATTCCTCCAGAACGTCCAGATAGAGTTGTCGCTTGAATGCAACGATCAGTTCAACGAGTCGCTCCGGAGGGATCCATCGCCAGGCCGAAAACTCGGGATGCTCGGTGGCGACGTTGATTTCGCTATCGTCGCCGACGAAGCGCATCAGAAACCATTTCTGACGTTGGCCTAGCCAGCGACCGTCCCAGGCACGGCCATGAAGAGAGCTCGGCAGCTCATATTGCAGCCAACGGCTGGACTCGGCCACGACTTCGACATTCGCCGTACCCAGCTCTTCCAGAAGCTCTCTCATCGCAGCGAGGATTGGCGTTTCATTTCCATTGATGCCGCCTTGCGGCATCTGCCAGGCCTCTTCGACCACGTCGACCCGCTTGCCGACGAAAACCCAACCGGCGCCATTGACCAGCATGATGCCGACGCCCGGGCGATATTGCGCATCGAGCGCGCGAACGCGCTCCGGAACGACCGAAGAGCCCGCGGCCGATTCAGGATATCGCTCTTTCAATTTTTGCGCCGTGCGGACAAAACTCGCAAGCAGAGCGCTCGTGTCAACCTTGTCGGCGCGCATGACTTTCTGGACGAGAGGATCGTCCAGAAAGTCATGAAATTGACTCCTTGAATCGTCGGGCTGGCCATTATGCATAACGTCTCCTGCAGCGCTTCCTGTGAAAGAGTTCCCGCTCCTACGCCCCGTCGCGCGCCACCGCCGCGGTCGGCCAGCAACGCCCGGCGGGTCTGACATCGAATCGCCCCGCCTGCCGGCGTTCGTCGGCTCACAAGCGGATCGCCTTGATTGCGTCGTTCAACCGTTCGCGACCGCCGTGCGTTGAGCGACCGCGCTCGCAGGTCCCTGATCGAGGGTTGGATCAAGAAGGATCCGTCGCGCCTTGGCCAGAATCCGGCGGAAAGCCCGCTGCAAAACGTTGGGTCGACGGAAGTGGGCGGCGAATTCGCGATTTATTTCGATTGGCCGCCAATAGCTCGTGTGCCACTCTCGATATGCCGTCCACAACTCCTGTCCCTGCTCGATACGCACCGACAAGTGGGCACACTCGCAGCGCGCGCGCATTGCGACATTGCCCACACGGTCAAACATGAAGCAGTGTTGACTGGGGAAGTGTACGAGCCAACCGCGATCGACCTCGAAATCCGCAGGTCGATCGCGCAGCGCCGCTATCATCGGGCTGAGTTCTAGATACGTCATCATCTCCTCCCTTCAATAAGGTGGAGCGACGATCACGGCGGGACCTGGGGCTTCGGTTCTCCCTAGACTTTGCGGTCCCACTTCACAGCGCGGAGGTGGGCGCAACGCAACCCTCAAAAGGCCCGCTCACACTCAACTGAGCTTGCCTCGCACCAACTCCCGCCGCGATCGTCGCGGTAGGAGTCATTAGCCATTTGGGGCGGTTCTGGGAGACTCCATTCCCTGTTTTTTTGCTATCAGATTTCGCGAATTGGTGCAAGGGAAATGTCGCAAGCGTAGCGGGCCTTCCGGCTTATCGCAGAGTAGCTTATCCGACGCAGCGCTCAGCACGAAGGTCATGCTTGATGCTCGCATCGCGGAAAAAAGTCGATTCCATTATGACGAAAATCGTATCCGTCGAGGGGCGCGAAATCCTCGACTCGCGCGGCAATCCGACAGTCAGAGTAAACGTCGGCCTCGACGACGGGACACTAGCGACATCGCCGGTTCCTTCCGGCGCTTCAACCGGCGAGAATGAAGCGGTTGAGCTTCGCGACAGGGACAGGAGGCGCTACGGCGGTAAGGGCGTACGGAAGGCGGTCGCGAATGTCGTGGAAAAGATTGCGCCGGCCGTGATCGACCTCGATCCAACGCGCCAGGCGGCAATCGACGGGCTGATGATCTCGCTCGACCGGACCGCGAACAAGAGCGCTCTTGGCGCCAATGCGATGCTCGGCGTGTCGATGGCGATCGCTCGCGCTGCGGCGCAATCGCGAAGCTGCCGCTCTACTCGTATCTCGGCGGCGTAGGCGCGACGCGCGCGCCATGCCAATGATGAACATCATCAACGGCGGCAAGCATGCGGCGAACTCAGGCGAATTCCAGGAGTTCATGGTGATGCCGATCGGCGCATCGAGCTTCGCCGAGGCTTTGCGCTATGGAGCGGAGACGTTCCATGCGCTCGCCAAGCTGCTCCAAGAGACGGGCTACGCAACCTCCGTCGGTGACGAGGGTGGCTTCGCGCCCAATCTCGGCAGCAAGAGGAGGCCTGCGAACTCATTGTCAAGGCGATCGAGGCGGCCGGCTGCAAACCTGGCAAGGACATTGCCATCGCCCCCGATCCTGCCGCCAGCTCATTCCATTCCGCCGGCGCCTACGACCTTGCGAAGTCCAAGAGCGGCCGCAACACCAGCGACGAAATGATCGCGATCTATCAGAAGTGGCTCGATATGTTCCCGCTCGTCTCGATCGAGGACGGTCTCGACGAAAACGATCGGGCGGGCTTTGCGCGCCAGACTGCGGCGCAGGGCGGCCGTATCCAAATTGTCGGCGACGACAATTTCATCACCAACCCCAAGTCCATCGCGCGCGGCACCAAGGAGAAGACGGCCGACGCAGCGCTGATCAAACTCAATCCGATCGGCGCCGTGACCGAGACGGTTCAGGCGATCGCGCTCTGTCGCAGGGCCTGATGGGGCTATGTCGCCTCGCAACGCTCCGGCGAGACAGAGAACACATTTCTTGCCGACTTCACCGTGGCAATGGGCGGCGGGCAGATCAAGACGGGCTCCGTCAGCCGGAGCGAGCGTGTCGCCAAACACAACCGCCTGCTCAAGATCGAAGCGGAACTTGGTAAGGCGGCGCAATATGCATCGCCGTTCGCATAGCAGAGGGCGCTCCGCCGCAGGCGCCGTTCCCGTGATCCAAACGTCATCTGCTTGTCTGGGGCCCATCCCGCGCCGCGGTGTGACCGGTTCGCGACCTGGTCAACCCGTCTCGTCGCGATGGTTCTTGATCCATTTGAGGACGTCCGGCGGTTTGCCCGCCACAAGCTTGAGCCATTTTGGGCTGTGCATGTTCGATCCGTCGGCAGCCCGCCAAAATTCGGTTATGATGAATAGCTCCCATCTCCCGTCGGCCCCGCCTTTCGCTCGCAGGTTGAGAATATCGACATCAAAACTGTAACAGTGTGAGCTGTAGCTGTGACGTTCCCGTCGGCAGTGCACACCTCGCACGCTCCATTCATTCCGTCCAATTTGTCTGATAGAGTCGTCGACCAATAGCTCGAGTTGTTGAATGACCATTGCGCGAGACAATCTAAGCATGAATTGCTGCACCCCAATCCCACTAGACTAAGCGTTGGCCAAGCGACTATACATCGACAGGGAGTGCATTTCTGTACCACACAAAACGGGATTCGCTATGTTGGTATCGAGGCATTGTCGCCGGCCGACGCCGCGATGAAGCAATGGTAGGGCATGAGCCGCGTCCGCTCTCGAGGCTTGGCCGGCAACGCCTGCCATCTCCAGTTTGTCGCAACCGCCATGAACAGGAAACGCGCCCTCGTTCTCTTGGCTTAAGGCCTGATCGGAACGCCCGCCCGGTCCCGCAAGCGGCAAACCCGCAACCCGGACGCCCTGCGCGGGGCCTCCAGCAAGACGACAGACGCCCTCCTCACCCCGTCGACCCAGCCTTCTTACCCCACCAAACGTCAAACCGCCCTCAACCCGCCAGAAACCTCAATTCTGAGAAGCTCTCGCGACGTTCGTTTGCAAATTCTGTGTGGCTTTTGGTTAACTTATTGAATTATTGTGGCTATTCGGACATGGATTGGTGGATCACCCTGCCCGTTTCTGCTTTGATTTCCTTCCCGCGGACTTTGATTTCCTTCCGCTTTCCCTTTGACTTCCTTCCGCCCGGATTTGGGTTTCCTTCCGCTGCATTTGGAAATCCTTCCACCGTCGTCGCCGGGGCGGGCCCGAGGCTCGCTTGCCAGCGTCAGTCCGCACGCCGACCGCCCGCCCGGCTCCTCCATGAGGCTGTAGAGCGCGCGCGCCTCGGTCGCCGGGCCGCGGCGCTCGCCGAGCGCCTCGACCCGAACCGCGAGCCACCGCGCCCCTTGTGCGAAGGCGAGGACGTCGCCGCGGCGCACCGCGCGGCTCGGCTTATCGACCGAGCTTCGCGCGCCGCTGCGCGTCAGCCGGACGCCGCCATCTTCGACGATCCGCGCGGCAAGGCTCCTCGTCTTGAAAAAGCGTGCGCGCCACAGCCAGACGTCAATCCGACAGGCGTCGTCAATCACGAAGCGCCGCCTCCCGCCGCGCGGCGCCGCCTGGCCTTGGCGCGTCGCGCCCGCCTCGCAGCGGAGTTCGGCCTGGCGAGCGCCGCGAGCGCGGCGAAGGGCGTGACCGCGATTCCGGCCGGCGTTGCGGGCGCGGGCGCCGCGCGCCGGCGCCAGAGGCCGCCCTCGGCGCCTTCGCCCTTGCGGACCCGGGCGAAGCCGAGCCCGCGTAGGACCTGTTCGGCCTGCTCACGCTGCCATCCGAGGTCGGCCAGAAGCGCCGGAGTGAGGTCAACGGCGCCGGCGCCGTCGGGCAGGGCGGCGCGGGCAAGCCCGTCCAGCCGCTCCAATTCTGCGATCGGCGCGGCGAGCCCGCTGACTGCGCGCAGGCCCCGCAACGACAGGGCCTCGGGCGGCGGAGCGGAGTGCGGCAGCGGGATCAAGGCGCCAGCACCCGGCCGCCAGCCGGGGCAGGCAAGCTCGGCGTAAGTCGCGCCGATGAGCTGCGCCTCCGGCGTCATGAGCGAGGGCAGAAAAAGAGTGAACGCGCCGAAGCGCACCCCCAACCCCTTCAGCATCCGGCGCTCATGGCGGCTCAGCGCCCGAATTCTGCTCTCCGCCAACCTTCGGTCCAGGGCGCCGGCCTGTTCGACAAGCTGATAGGCTAGTCCGCGCGCCAGTCCCTTGAGCCGCCCGTCCTCGATCGCCTCCTTAAGATGCTTGAGCGCGGCGAGTCGCCGGCTGGCTTCGGCGGCGACGAAGACCTCGAGCCGCCGCGCCGCCCGCTCGCGCTGGGGTTCGGCCCCGAAGTCGCCGATCAGGCGCACGCGCGGCGCAAACGGCGCTCCGCCGGAGATCTCACCCGCAGGCTCGCCGCGCCAGGCGACGACGCCCGCGGCTTGTAGCTCAAACGCCTCATCGCCCTCGCTCGCGAGCGCCCCGAGCCGCCGCGCGACCTCAGGCGCGACGACGCGCTCGACCGCGCTGCGCAGGGCGCGATTCTCGAGCGCCGTGGCGCCGCGCTCAGGCTCGAAATGGAATCCGGCCAGCCGGCCGACCAGATGGCCCTCGACCGTCACCGCCCCTTCCGGGTCGATGCCGCCGAGGATCGGCCCGGCGCGCTCGCTCAAGCTGCGGAGAAGCGCGCTGGTGCGCCGGTCGACGAACCGCTGCATCAAGGATTGGTGCAGCGTATCGGAGAGCCGGTCCTCGAGGCCTCGCGCCCGGCCCTGCCAGCTTTGGGGATCGGCGAGCCAGTCGGCGCGATTGGCGACATAGGCGAGGGTGCGCACCCGGGCGAGGCGCGTCGACAGCGCATCGATGTCGCCGTCGATTCGGTCGAGGCCGGCGAACTGGCCATGCATCCAGTCTTCCGGCAGCCACCGGTCTCCCTGGGTCAAATGCTCGAACATCGTCCCGATGAGGCGCGCGTGCTCGTCCTGCGTCGTCTTGCGGAAGTCCGGCGTCTGGCACACTTCCCACAACCGCATCAGATTGGCGCGGTCGCGCGAGCGCCGGATGATGAGCTCGTCGGTCGAGAGCTGGCGCAGCGTCGTTTCGTCCTGGCTTTCCTCTGCGAGCCGCAGTCCCTGCGCCAGCGGCGGCGCGGCGAGCGAACGCATGAGCCCCTGCAGGGACTGGAAATCGAGCCGCGCGTTGCGCCATTCCGCCGCCATGACTGATTGAAAGACGTGGCCTTCGACCGCGCTGACGATGTCGGGATCGAGGTCCGGCGCGTCGCCGGTGACGCCGAAGGCGCCGTCCTTGCGGAAGCGTCCGGCGCGCCCCGCGATCTGGGCGATCTCATGCGCATAAAGGCCGCGCAGGCGCCGCCCGTCGAACTTGCGCAGGCCGGCGAAGGCGACATGGTCGACGTCCATGTTCAGTCCCATGCCGATCGCATCGGTCGCGACCAGAAAATCGACTTCTCCCGACTGGAAGAGGTTCACCTGGGCGTTGCGGGTGCGCGGACTGAGCGAGCCCATGACCACCGCTGCCCCGCCGCGCTGGCGGCGGATGAGCTCGGCGATGGCGTAGACCGCGTCGGCGGAGAAGGCGACGACAGCGCTGCGCCGCGGCAGGCGGGTGAGCTTCTTCGGACCGGCGTAGGTCAACTGCGACAGGCGCTCGCGGAACTGGATGTCGGCGTCCGGACAGAGCTGACGGATGAGCGACGCGACAGTCGCTGCGCCCATCAGCATGGTTTCCGCCGTCCCTCGCGCATGCAGGAGCCGATGGGTGAAGACGTGGCCGCGCTCGGGGTCGGCGCAGAGCTGGATCTCATCGACCGCGAGAAATTCGACCTTGCGGTCGAGCGGCATCGCCTCGACCGTGCAGACGAAATAGCGCGGCCGGAGCGGCACGATCTTTTCTTCGCCGGTGATCAACGCGACCTCCGCCGCGCCCCGGGCTTTGACCACCCGATCGTAAATCTCGCGCGCCAGCAGCCTCAGCGGGAGGCCGATCGTGCCCGAGGCGTGGCCCAGCATGCGCTCCACGGCCAGATGGGTCTTGCCCGTGTTGGTCGGGCCCAGAACGGCGATGAGCCGCGAGGCGCCGCCCCGCGCTGGCGAGCGATTCATAAGCATCAATGTGGAGGATGGAGGGGCGCGCCGCAAGCCTCCGCCCCAAAGCGGGATCAAGGTACGGTCGGCCGGACCGCTGCTCGCGCTCCCTTGCCGTTCAGCGCCGAAGGCGCCAACCTTGGTCGAAACGTCGCCGCGGCAATCAGGGGGGAACGAGCCTGTGTATTACGGACAAGTCGAAGGAACGGACTTCGTCGCTCACGAAAAGCGGTTCAGCAAACTGTTCGCGGGCTACATGCGGGTGACGCGCCACTGGACCGGCGCGGCCTGGTCGGAAGGACCGGTCTGGTTCCCCGCCGGCCGCTATCTCGTCTGGTCCGACATCCCCAACAACCGCATGCTGCGCTACACTGAGGAGTCCGGGCAGGTCTCGGTGTTTCGCCAGCCGTCGATGAATTCGAACGGCAACACCATAGACAACCAGGGCCGACTCGTCACCTGCGAGCACCTGACCCGCCGCGTGACCCGCACCGAATTCGACGGTTCGATTTCGGTCGTCGCCGACAAGTGGCAGGGCAAGCGCTTCAACTCGCCGAATGACGCGGTGATCAAATCCGACGACTCGATCTGGTTCACCGATCCGGCCTACGGCATTGACGGCGACAACGAGGGCGATCCGGCGACACCCGAGATCGATGGCTGCAACGTCTATCGGGTCGATCCGAAGACGCATGGCGTGACGAAGGTCATCGACAGCATGGTGCGGCCGAACGGCATCGCGTTCTCGCCCGACGAGAAGCTCCTCTATGTCGCCGACACCGGCGCGACCCACAAACCCGACACGCCGCGCTGCATCCGTCGATTCACGGTCTCGTCGGATGGGAAGAGCGTGAAGGGCGGCGAGATCTTATGCGAGCTTGCGCCAGAGGACGGACTCTACGACGGCTTCCGCGTCGACCGGGCAGGTCGGGTATGGACGAGCACCGGCAAGGGCGTCTACTGCTACGAACCCGACGGCGCGCTGATCGGCAGGATCCTGATCCCCGAGATCGTCGCCAACGTCACCTTCGGCGGCGCCAAGCGCAATCGCCTGTTCATCTGCGGCACGACCTCCCTCTATTCGGTCCTGCTGATGACCAACGGATCGAAACTCGGCTGAGGCGTCGGCCGAAAAGGGACTTCGAGTTCTTCCGCTCTAACGTCGACCACGCGTTCGTCGGCGAGGCGCGGATGGCCGTTCACCACCGCCACGCCGGCGAGTTGGCATGGGCCGCGCCACCGCGTTCCTGCACAGGCGCCTGGGTAGCCGGCGCCTTAGCCGCTGGATGCGGATTGACGCGCCTCAATGCCAGCCGGATGGCTGGGGTTTAAGGCGCGCTTCGGCCGTCGATGACCGCGCGTCACGACGGCGCGAATCTGAGACGAATCCATGGACAGCCCCGTTGATCGTCCGCGCGCTTCGCCGTCGGCGGCGAAGGTCGATCCCCCCGTTTCGTCGCCGCCGGTCCCGCCCCTGACCGCTTCGATCGAAGAGGAAAATCGGCTCGATCGCGTCGCCCACGCCAATATTGCAAAACTGTGCGGCGGCTTCTCACCGATGGCGATCGCAGAGGCGGCGGTCGATTGGGCGCCGCACCTCGGGGTCTCGCCCGGGCGTCAGTCCGCACTGGCGCTCAGCGTCCTCGCCGAGCAGGTCTCGCTCGCGGAAAGCGCGTTGGAGTTCTTGCTTTTGGTTTGAGGCGACCGAGAGGGAACGCTTCGGACGACAATCTCTTGCAGAAAATCAGAAATCTCAGGTTAAGCTACCCCATGAACAACCCTGCCCTTCCTCATGCCAAGACCGCGAGCCGCCGTTCCGGCGCCGCTCACGCGCGAGAAAAATCGTCCCCCGGTTCAAGCCACGCAACCCCTTGAAAACTCTGGATTCGGACGAGAGAATCCAAGGAAATCCAAGACAATCCCACGTCATGAGCGGAGGTCTTCGGCGTGAACCGGCCACGAGCCAAGAAAACCCAAACGGATTGACCGGACACACGCCTCGGACCGCTGACGAAAAGGAGCAGAACCCACTCCATCCCAATGCGAAGCGCGCTAGCGCCGCTGCCCGCCGACGGCTTTCTCGCCGCCGAGCGATGGAGGGACGAGGCGGCGTCCAAGGTCCATGGCGCTTCGCCCCACCATCTTGCGCTCCTCAATTTCCTTGCCCGTCAGGCGCTCGACACCGTCGCCCCGACCAATTTCCTCGCGCCCAATCCGGTCGCGCTCAAGCAGACCCTGCGAGAGGGCGGGCTCAACCTACCTTGTAAGGGGAGCAATGAACTGCGCCGCCGATCTTCAGCGGCTCATGCGCAACGAGCGCAGCGGCGCCGCGAAGGCGTTCAAGCCTGGCGACACAGTGGCGCTGATCAATGGCGCAGTCGTGGCGCGGCCGCGGCTCGCGGAGGTCGGCCCGACGACCAAGTCGGTTTGCGCGGAGCCGGTGGTGATCGCGCCCGCCTGGATCATGAAGTATTACATTCTGGACTTGCGGCCCGAGAACTCGCCCATCAAGCATCTTGTCGACAGCGGTTTCACCGTCTTTTGCATCTCGTGGCGGAATCCGACTTCGGCCGATCGCGAGGTCGGGTTCGACGACTACCTGAGCGAGGGGCCTCATGCCGGCGCTCAGCGCGGCGCTCGCGATCGCAGGGACCGCGCGGGCGCATCTCGTCGGCTATTGCATCGGCGGCACCTTGGCTGCGATCGCCGCCGCCGCGATGGCGCGCGACAACGACGATCGCCTGCAATCGCTGACGCTGATCGCCGCGCAGGATCGGCATTTCCGCATCGCCACGACCGCATCGAAAGACTCTCGGCCCGATCCCGACGCCTGGGCCGCGGCGGCGGACATGCGGCAGGAATCCTGGTGGCTCGCCTGGTTCGACTGGCTTCATGCGCGTTCGAGTTCGGGAGGTCGCGCCGCCGCCGGTTGGGCTCGCGAGCGCAGATCTCAAGCCGCTGGCCCCGGCGCCGGAGAGTATGCGCTCGAGTAGGCTGGCGGCGAAACCAGTGCTATGAGCCTCGTCGCATGGAACTCGGTCTTGAAGGCAAGGTCGTTCTGGTCACCGGCGGATCGAAAGGCATCGGACTCGCTTGTGCGGGCGCCTTCGCCGCCGAAGGCGCCCGGATCGCCATCTGCTCGCGCTCGCGCGACAATGTCGAGCGGGCCCGCGCCGAGCTGAAAGGCGCGTTCGGCGTCGCCGCCGATCTCTCCGACGCGGTTGCGGCGGGCGCAATGATCGACGCGGTCGAAAGGAGGGTCGGCCCGGTCGACGTCCTCATCAATTCCGCCGGCGCCGCCAGACGAACGCCGGCGGACGAACTGACCCCGGAGGTCTGGCGCGCGGCTTTCGACGCCAAGTTCTTTTCCTACGTCAATGTCATCGATCCGATGGTCAAGCGGATGGCCGCGCGCCGCGGCGGGGTCATCGTCAGCGTCATTGGCGGCGGCGGCAAGATCGCCTCGGCGACGCACCTCGCCGGCGGCGCGGCCAACGCGGCGCTGATGCTGGCGACCGCCGGGCTCGGCGCAGCTTACGCCGGCAGGGGAGTCCGAGTCGTCGGCGTCAGTCCCGGCCTTACCGAGACCGGCCGGGTGGCGGAAGGGCTCGCAGCCGATGCGCGGCTCTTAGGGATCTCAGTCGAGGAGGCTCGCCAGCGCAACGTCGCGCGGATCCCGATCGGACGCCCGGCGTCGCCGCGCGAGATCGCTGACGCGGTTCTGTTCCTGGCGTCGCCCAGGGCCAGCTACGTCACCGGCATGACCTTGTCTATTGACGGCGGCCAGAACCCCGTCGTGCTCTAAGGGAAGGCCGCATGGCGAGCGGCTACGAGGCGGTCGCCAACTCGGCCCGACGGGTCGGGCTTAGGGCCAAGTTTGACCGGGGCGGCGGTTCAGGAGAGCGCCTTGCGACGCGTCGCCCACGGCGTCATCCGCCGCATCTGCGCTGCGCTCGCCTGTTTCGGCAGCTTCTCGGCGATGCCGTAGACACGCTCCCGGCGGTCGATTTCATTCATCACGTCAGCGGGCGAAATGCTGCACTCGGCCCAGATGACCGCGAGATGATAGAGGACATCGGCGCTCTCCAGGATCACCGACTCGCGGTTCATCTGCACAGCGTCGAGCCCGACCTCGATCGCCTCCTCGGCCAGCTTCTTGGCCATTTTCTGGACCCCGTCGCGGAACAGCTTGGAGGTGCGGGAGACCGAAGGGTTTCGGTCCCGGGCCTCCTGGACCGCGGCGAACAGCCTGTCGAGCGAATCAGTCATGGGTTCGAATTATCCTAAACCGAATCAGATAATGACGGACAAGCGTTCCCGCACTATGACAAAAAGCCTACAAAGATAAATTTTTTGCCCAAAGCTTGTGGATCAGTGTCGGCTGGGGCGGTTTCGGCTCCAGGCAGGGGAGAAAGCGCTCTGCAGGGCCGACCATGGCGGCCTTCATGCCGCAAGCGAAGCAAAAAGCGCGCGCCCATCGACTCCGCCGACCAGCGGATCGATCAGGTTTTCCGGATGCGGCATCAGCCCGAGCACGTTGAACCGCTCGTTGAAGACGCCGGCTATGGAACGGGTCGAGCCATTGGGGTTGGTCGAGTCTCCGATCCGTCCCTCGGCATCGGAGTAGCGGAACGCGACCTGTCCCTCCGCCTCGATTCGCTCGATCGTCTCGTCGTTGGCGACGAAATTGCCCTCGCCGTGGGCAATGGCGAACTTCACAACCTGTCCGGGCGTGTAGCGGCGCGTGAACGGGCTTTGCGCGTTCTCGACCCGCACGTGCTGCATCTTGCACAGGAATCGGCGTTGGGCGTTGCGCATGAGCACGCCCGGCAAGAGGCCCGCTTCGCACAGAATCTGGAAGCCGTTGCAGATACCCAGCACCAGCCCGCCGCGCGCGGCGTGGTCGCCGACCGCCTTCATGATCGGGGCGCGCGCGGCGATTGCGCCGCAGCGCAGATAGTCGCCGTAGGAGAACCCGCCCGGCAGGACGACGAGATCCACGCCTGCCGGAAGCTCGCGCTCGGCGTGCCACACGATCGCGGGCATCGCCCCGGTCGCCTGATTGAGCGCGCGCGCGGCGTCGCCTTCGCGATTGATGCCCGGAAAAAGGATCACCGCCGCGCGCATGCGCCCTCAGCCGATTTCGATCGCGTAGTTTTCGACGATCGTATTGGCGAGCAGGCGCTCGCAGGCCTCTGCCAGCCTCCGTCGCGTAGCAGCGCGGTCGTCGCCTTCGATCTCGATGTCGAAAATCTTGCCCTGGCGCACGCTTTTGAGCCCATCGATGGCGAGCGCCATGAGCGCCCCCTCGATCGCCTTGCCCTGCGGATCGAGCACGCCAGACTTCAAGGTCACGATGACGCGCGCTTTCATCGGCTGCGAGGCTCCCGGCCGCTCAGGCCGCATGCGAGGTCGGCGCCATCGCGAGAAGCGCGTAGAGCGCCGCCGGATCGCGGGTCGCGCGCAATTGGGCGGCGACCGCGGCGTTGCGCAGCAGGCGCGCGCTCATCGCCAGCGCCTTGAGATGGTCTGCGCCCGCCGCTTCGGGGGCGACGAGCATGAAAATGAGATCGACCGGCAGGCCGTCCGGGGCCTCGAAATCAATCGGGCGCTCTAGCCGGGCAAAGACCCCGAAGATGTTCTGGCACTTGGCCAGCTTGCCATGCGGGATGGCGACGCCATCGCCAACCCCGGTCGAGCCGAGGCGCTCGCGCTGCAGCAGCGCATCGAAGATCTCCCGCGCCGTAAGGCCCGAGACTAGAGCGGCGCGCTCGCTCATTTCCTGCAGCGCCTGCTTCTTGCCATTCACCCTCAGGGCGGCCATGACCGCGTCCGGCTTAAGGAGTTGCGATAACGACATGTTCGTCCCGCTTATACAGCGCCCGGCGGATCGCGCGAGGCCTGTGGATCGAGCCAGCCGATCGCGCCGTCGCGGCGCCGATAGACAACGTTCACCCGGCCGCTGCCGGCATGCTGGAAAATCACCACCGGGGCGTCCGACAGATCGAGTTCGGCGACGGCAGAGGCGACCGAAAGAGATTTGAGCTCGTCGGTTCCCTCCGCCACCACGACGGGATTGAAGCCCCCGGCGGGTTCTTCCTCGTCCTGCGGCGGCTCCACGACATAATAGGCGACTTTGCCGCGCCCGACGCCCGGAAGGCCGGCATGATCCTTGAGGCGCGCCTTGTAGCGGCGAAGGCGCTTTTCGATCTTGTCGGCGGCCTGGTCGAAACAAGGGTAGGCATCATGCCCGCGGCCCTCGGCGTGCAGGCTCACTCCCGAGCTCAAACGCAATGTGCAGTCGGAGCGGTAGCCGGACCCCTCGCGGGTTATGACCACATGGCCGCCGACGGAACCGCCGAAGTAGCGGGCGACCGTCGCTTCGACTTTTTCCAGGACGTGCTGACGCAAAGCTTCCCCGATGTCGAGGTTCTTACCCGATACCCTCAAGGTCATCGAACGCTGGCCTTACCTTTCAAGCGAGGCGGCCGAATGCGTTCGCCGCTTATTGCTCGCCACCCGCGCGTTCTCGCCACCCCCGTTCCGCTCCGCCGCGGTCGGTCCCGCGCGGCGTTCGGATCGTGGGTAGCGTTAGGAGCGTCGACGGTCCGTGTCAATCGTCGTGACAACCCATTTATTTTGCAATGAAAATTGACTTTAGGCCTCAACCGCGAGGGAATTGTCGCGTTCGACGCGCGCGCGCATTGGCGCCATCTTCATCTTGCGCCTCTCGACCGACGAAGGGATTCTGAGGCTGTCGCGATACTTGGCCACCGTGCGACGGGCGACCAGGATGTCCGCCTTGCGCAGCCGTTCGACGATCACGTCGTCAGACAGCACCTCTTCCGGGTTTTCATCGTCGATCATCCGCCGGATGCGCTGGCGCACGGCTTCGGCCGAATGGGCCTGCCCGGGTTCGCTCGAGGGGATTGCGGCGGTGAAGAAATACTTCATCTCGAACAGGCCCCGCGGCGTCTGGATGAACTTGTGGGCGGTCGCGCGCGAGACCGTCGATTCGTGGACGCCAATCGCTTCGCCGACCATCTTCAAGTTGAGCGGCTTCAACCCCGACACGCCTTCGAGCAGGAAGGAGTCCTGCCGCCGCACGATCTCGCTCGCGACGTTCAGGATGGTGCGTGCGCGCTGCTCGAGGCTCTTGGTCAGCCAGTTGGCCGCTTGCAGCTGGGTCGAGACGTACTGCCTGTCCTCATCGCGCTTGGCGCCGCGTCGGATCTCGGCCGCATAGACTTCGTTGACGAGCACCCGCGGTAGCGCTCTCGTGTTGAGCTCGACCCGCCAGCCGAAGTCCGGCGCCAACGTAACATAGACATCGGGGATCGCCGGCGGCGCCGGCGGATCGCCGAAGGCGCGCCCCGGCTTAGGCTCGAGGCGGCGGATCTCGGCGATCATGTCCCTGAGGTCCTCGTCGTCGACGCCACATACCCGGCGCAACAGCGGAAAATCGCGCTTGGCGAGCGCGGGCAGGTTCTCGACGAGGGCCTGCATCGCCGGATCAAAACGATCGCGCTCTTTGAGCTGGAGCGCGAGGCACTCCGCGAGGGAGCGCGCGAACACCCCTGTCGGCTCGAGGCACTGCATGCGAATGAGCACGCGTTCGAGGCATTCGGCGGTTGCCGCGAGGCGGTCGGCGATCTCGGCGATCGAGCCGACGAAATATCCCGCTTCGTCCAGGGCGTCGATCAGCGCGGCGCCGATGATGCGCTCGGCCGGGTCGGCGAGGAGGATCGCAGCCTGGCGTTCGAGATGGTCGCGAAGGGTGATGGCCTCGGCGACATAGGCTTCGAGGTCGGGCGCCTCGCCGGCGT
The DNA here is from genome assembly GCA_963765375.1 of uncultured Alphaproteobacteria bacterium. GTDB lineage: Bacteria > Pseudomonadota > Alphaproteobacteria > Rhizobiales > Beijerinckiaceae > Roseiarcus. The sequence goes on from CAVXVZ010000005.1 coordinate 899,664, forward strand.
CCGCGCCGACCCCAAGGCCGGTCCAGGCGTGCGCGCTCAAGCCGTCGGCCGGGACGGATTTGGGGGTGGGAGCGCTGCGGTCCGAGTCGAAGGCGTTGTCGACCTCGGTGCCGAGATTGGCGGCAAGGCCGGCGGCGTCGGTGTCCAGCGCCTCCCCCGCCCAGTCGCCCGGCTCGGCCGGCGCCTCCGCGGTGGCGGGGGGGGCTGCGGCTCCATCGAGCCGTTCGGGATGCCGGTCCTCGCGTTCCTCCGCCCGCTCGAGCAGCGGATTGCTCGCCAGTTCGTTCTCGATGAACTGGGTCAGCTCGAGGTTTGGCATCTGCAACAGCTTGATCGCCTGCAGCAGCTGCGGCGTCAGAACCATGGTCTGACCCTGCCGCATCGCCAGTTTGGCCGAGAGCGCCATACCTACCGCCAACCCTTCACCATACAACCGCGCCATTTCGCGTTCGGCGCCGCGGCTCGCTTTTTGCTTTAAAGCCGCCCGCTTCCTTAGCATGGGCCGAACGGACTGCGACCGCAAGCATAGCGCCGGGCGCGCCTGTCCAATGTTAGCGGCGTCAACGCTGCGCTGCAACAGGCGATATTATCCGGCGATATCAATAAATTAACTCAATCGTCACGATATTGTCACAGTCGCGGAAAAAGCCAGTTCGAAAATTGATATAAAGAATTGCTTATATGTTTATTGCACCATGCGGTCGGCGCTGGTAAGAGACGCACGAACAAAGTGAGGAATTTCGCCCGCTATGACTTCCGCCATGACCAAGACCAAACCCGCCGAAGCCGCCGATCACGCGGTCGCCGACATGAAGCTAGCCGAATACGGGCGAAAAGAGATCGCCATCGCGGAGACGGAGATGCCGGGCCTGATGGCGACCCGGGCAGAATATGCCGCAAGACAGCCGTTGAAGGGCGCGCGCATCGCCGGCTCGCTGCACATGACGATCCAGACCGCCGTCCTGATCGAGACCTTGAAAGCGCTCGGCGCCGACGTGCGGTGGGCCTCGTGCAACATCTATTCGACCCAGGACCACGCCGCGGCGGCGATCGCGGCCACCGGCACGCCGGTGTTTGCGGTCAAGGGCGAGAGCCTTAAGGACTATTGGGACTACACTCACGGGATCTTCGAATGGGCCGACGGCGGCTCGCCCAACATGATTCTCGACGACGGCGGCGACGCGACGCTGCTCATCCATCTCGGCGCCAGGGCCGAAAAGGGCGACACGAAATTCCTCGACACGGCCTCCAACGAGGAAGAGGAGGTGCTGTACGCGGCGATCAAGGCGCGGCTCAAGTCGAAGCCCGGCTGGTACGGCAAGAACGCGGCCTCGATCCGTGGCGTCACCGAGGAGACGACCACCGGCGTCCACCGCCTCTATGTCATGGCCAAGGAAGGCAAGCTCCTGTGGCCGGCGATCAACGTCAACGACAGCGTGACCAAGTCGAAGTTCGACAACCTCTACGGTTGCCGCGAGTCGCTGGTCGACGGCATCCGCCGCGGCACCGACGTGATGATGGCGGGCAAGGTCGCGATGGTCGCCGGCTTCGGCGACGTCGGCAAGGGCTCGGCGGCGAGTTTGCGCAACGCCGGCTGCCGGGTGATGGTGAGCGAGGTCGATCCGATCTGCGCGTTGCAGGCGGCGATGGAAGGCTACGAGGTCACGACCATGGACGAGGCGGCGCCGCGCGCCGACATTTTCGTCACCGCGACCGGCAATGTCGACGTCATCACCCTCGACCACATGCGCGCCATGCACGACCGGGCGATCGTCGCCAACATCGGCCATTTCGATTCCGAGATCCAGGTCGGATCGCTGCGCAACTACAAATGGAACAACATCAAGCCGCAGGTCGACGAGATCGAGTTCCCCGACGGCAAGAAGATCATCCTGCTGTCCGAAGGCCGGCTGGTGAACCTGGGCAACGCCACCGGCCACCCCTCGTTCGTGATGTCGGCCTCGTTCACCAACCAGACGCTGGCCCAGATCGAGCTCTTCACCAAGCCCGGCGAATACAAAAAGCAGGTCTACACCCTGCCCAAGCATCTCGACGAGAAGGTCGCCTCGCTCCATCTGGCCAAGATTGGGGTCAAGCTGACCAAGATGACGCCCGAGCAGTCGAAATACCTCGGCGTGCCGCAGGCCGGGCCGTTCAAGGCGGAGAGCTACCGGTACTGAGGCGACATCCCCCCCGAGAATCGGGGGAGGGGGACCGCGCGTAAGCGCGGTGGAGGGGGTTCGCGCCCCGAGCCTTCACGGCGCCGTTCTGAATCCCTCGCTCTCGGCCCGTCCGATCAACAGCTTCGCGTCCGCCGACAATAGGTAGCGCTCGGCGACGAGATCGTCCTCGGCCTTCCTAAACGCGGCGAGATAGACGTCCTTTGACGGTTAACGCTCCTCGATCGAAAGCCGCGGATCGCCCGCGGCGAGACGTTCTGCGCGGGTTGGGGCGAACGGGACGAAGCTACCCTGCAGGTTGCATAAGCCCCCTTCGAACCGGTCCTTTCGCCCGAGATTCCAGCCGGTATAGGTCCCGATCGGAACCTGGGCGAACACCGACCGGACGCCCCCGAGGTCGTTGCCGTCAGAATCGAATTGCGGCACGAGCACGCCGTAGCTCGCGGAGCGCACGAGTGGCGGCTCGCGCGCAAGGATTCCGCTCGAATCGCCTGCCCGGTAAAGCGGCCCGAAATCGAGCACGTGCAGCGGATCGTAGAGGCGCAGCGGCGACATCGCCGGCCGCTCGACGCCGCCGTAGGCATTGGCCGGGATTTCCGGGAATCGCACCTGATCGGCCGGGACCAGGGTTCCGTCGGCGATGCGCAGCCTTGCGCCCTCCGGCGGTGGCGCGTCGTCCCGCACCCACGCCGCAAGTGCGGTCATGAGCACCCGCATCGTCCAGAGCTGCGGATCGGGATTCGGCTGCCGCTGGCAATTGCCGAACGGCGCGTGCGTCGCAAGCGGCAGGAGGCCGCGCCATGCTGGGTGCTCGCCATGATGAAGGTGCGCACGTTGGGCGGATCGTCGGCGTCCCGTTGGCCGAGCGGATCGGTCAGTCCCAGCGACTGGCGGCCTTCCCACATTTCGAGCGCCGTCGCGACGTGGAAGATGCGCGGGCACGTATCGGTCGCCGAACATCGGTCGAGCAGGCCTTGCGTGCGCCCGGTCAAGGGATCGCTCTGACGCGCGTAGGAGAACGGAAAATCATAGGCCGGATAGAGATGATCGGTCTGCTCGCCCCATGCCCGCACCGGCTGCCGAAGCGGACATTGAGCGGCATCAGGCCACCGCCGACATGCGGGAAGGCGGCGTCGAACACCCGCGCGCCGCTCTCGTCGGCGTTGAAGCCGAGCGCGGGGAAGCTGCGGATCATCCGGCCGCTCTGCGACGTGACCTCGACGATCGTGACATTGTCGCGGCGGTAGACCGGATTCGGCGCGCCGGAATCGTCTTGTGGTGAATTGCGCAGGAAGGCGCCGAGATCGCGCAACGCCGCGAAGCGGAGGCCGCCGACCGTCGGGTCCTTGGCCCGGTAGATCAATTCGTAGAGGCGGCCGGGCTCGAAGCCAGCCGGATAGCGGATGTGCTTCTCGTCCGGCGCCGGCGGCTTGCCGGCTTGGCACGCCCCGAAGCTCCATTCGCTGCTGGCGATGGCCACGCGCGGGTCCTGCTCGCGGGCGCGCACGGTGAGGCTCGGCAGGAAGCCATCGGCGAAGGCGGTGCGGTTATCCAGGCTGGCGGTCGGATAGGAATCGTAACTGCCGACGGGATAGTTCTGGATCTGCTGGCTCAAGCTGATCGGAAGGCTTGTCGTCCGGACGGGCGTGATGATTTCCGAGCGCACGAGGCCGGTGATCGGCGAGCCGTCGAGGTTGTCGGCGACTATGGGCGGCATGGAGATGCGGTTCATGCTGTCGAGCACGTCCATTTCCCAGCCGGACCAGACCATCGTGTATCCATCGCGCATCAGCCAGCCGTCTCCGGGCGATGTTAGGCCGTTGCGATCGGCAACCCCTCCAGAGACGCCCTCGCTGAAGTTGGCGACGGCGAGCTTGTTGCCGCGGTTGTTCACTTCGAACAGAAGCACCCGATTGCCGCGCGCCTGGTCGGTGGGTTTCAGGAGCTCGATGTTGGTCGAATATCCGACCATGCCACGCGCGTTTCGGGGTGCGAGGCTGATGTCCTGGATCCCCGCATTGGCGGGATCGGCCGGGTCAAGCTCGCCGCGGACACGGCCGACCAGATGCACATAGGCGCCAACATCGCCGAAAGCCGCGCCGCCGAAGGCCGGCTCAGCGCCGCTTCGCTGGTCGTGCGCACCGGATCGGGCGTCACTCTGAGATCGGCGATGCCGAGCGCGCGCAAGGGCTCCATCCATTGCTCGTGGGCGCCGAACGCCAGCGAAGCATGGCCGGCGAGCTTGTCGATGACGTCCTGCGGCAGATCAGCGCCGCGCATGGAGGCGATCGCCGCCGCGTTGATCCCATAGCGGGCTGCGCCGTCGAGCAGACGAGACAGGAAAGCCAAGCGCGATTTCCCGGGCCCGGTGCGGAATGCGGCGAACCGATCGGAGCCGATGTGGGCCGGGCGGTCACAAGCCGCACAACTTGGCGCTTGGAGATCGCCAGGCCCAGCCCGGTCAGAAGCGCCACGATCCTCTCGCAGGTCATCTGGCCCTGAAAATGAAGCATCAGCACCAGACAATGCAGATGCGGACCGCAGCCCCCGACAATCCCCGCCGGGAGCGACGCAATCAACCGCTCGCCGTCCGGCGTCTCCCATCGCTCCCGCCGATAGCGTGTCGTTTCGGCCTTCAGCATCAGGTCCTGAACAATGATGTCCTCGGAGCCCTTGTGGCGCGAGCCAGCCGGGGCCTCGACCGAAAGCATTTCCGTACGGTCGATCGAAAGCGTGGAGACGCCGGGGCCGCGCCGCCGCTTCGGCGCTCCATCCTCGTCGCGCTGGGCTCCGCCCTCTGGCCGATCTGTCGCCTTCTCCATTCCGGAAGGCTTCATCGGCGGACGCGGCGGCAAATGCTTCAGCCGCGCGATCTCGTCCCTTCAGCGTCTGGTTCTCAACCCGCAGCCCCGCCAAGGCCGCGCGACCTTCTCGGTCTCCGCCTCAACCGCTCCACTTCGCCAAGCAATCGGCGAACCAAGCCAACCAGCTCAGTCGGCGTCATCCGTTCAAGCGAATCACTGGCCCCAGGCGACATCCCCCGCTTGAATCAAGCCTTCATTAACGCTCCCTTTCCGCCCGGGAAGCTGCCCCGGTTACTTGAATCGGGCCTAACCCTTTGAAAACGGGAGGTCGCATTCAAAAACGCACACCTCGAGCAGCCGCCTCCCTTCAGACCGCCAGCAATTCCCGGAGCCGCGCCCTCCAGGTCGCCGGGTCATGCGCGGGCGAGCGGAACTGGGCCCTCCCGGCGCGCCCGCCGGCGGCGAGGTCGAGGCCCTCGCTGTCGAGGCCGATCGCGCGCCAGGTCGGCCGCGCGCCTTTGTGCCCGGCGAGCCGGGCGACCGCGGCGTCGCCGAGCGCGTTGACTTCGGCGATGAGCCGCTCCTCGGCCTCGGTCAGCGCCGCTTCGCCGGCGCGGGTGGCAAGGACGTCGGCGGGCCCGAGCGACGCGGCGCGGCCAAAGCCGCCGTTGAAATGCACGCTCTCGACGCGAAGCACGAACATGCCGAAATCGGCGAACCCCGCATAGAGAGCCGCCTTCCGGTTCCTCTGCAAATATCGGGACTTGGCGCGTCCCGCCGGACTGAGTTCGACGCGCCCGCCAAGCGTGACGCGGGGATGGTTCAGCGGGTCACCGCGGTGGTGAGGGCCGCTCAGCAGGAGCGACGCGCGCGGATCGCGGGCGAGGTTCCGGGTGTGGCGCGACAGCGTCGACATCAGGAATAGAGGCGCGCCGTCGAAATCGCTGGCGACGCCGACCAGCGTGGTCAGGAGGCCGCCGCTCTCCGCTTCGAGCGTCGCCAACGCGCCGGTTCGGGCGAGCCGCATCAGCCGCTTGGCGTCGGCGACCGCCTCGGCATGGGCCTTGTTGGGATCGGCAGGAGCGTTCGCCATGGCGGCCTTTGGGCTTCCGTCGGATCGCTTCGACAAGAAGCCCGAGCGCCGAACGGGTCAAGGGCGCCGTTCGGCGGCAGGGGTCCATCGCTGGCCAATCGATCCAACTTGATGGTAAGCTTGTACAATTCGCCGGGCGCCCCATCTGGAAATCGGCCGGTCGGTCGGTCGCCCTCGTTGGAACACATTCAGGCGATCAATGGTTTTTTCTTTGAGCTGCCTGCCTAAGCGGCGACAGGATCACATCAAAGCGGGAGCTTCATGCCAACCATCGCGCTGGTCGACGACGACCGCAACATACTGACATCCGTATCTCTTTCGCTCGAGGCGGAAGGATACCGGGTGCAGACCTATACCGACGGAGCGAGCGCGCTCGAGGGCCTGAAGGCTAATCCGCCCGATCTCGCGATCTTCGACATCAAGATGCCGCGCATGGATGGGATGGAGCTCCTCAGGCGCCTGAGGCAGAAGTCCGATCTGCCGGTCATCTTCCTGACTTCGAAGGACGAGGAGATCGACGAATTGTTCGGCCTCAAGATGGGCGCCGACGATTTCATTCGCAAACCATTCTCGCAACGCTTGCTGGTCGAGCGGGTGAAAGCGATCCTTCGGCGCTCCAACCCCAAGGATGCGGCGACGCAGAAGGAGACCGAAGCCAAGATTCTTGAGCGCGGCCGTTTGAAGATGGACCCAGAACGCCATACGTGCACGTGGGACAATACAGCCGTGACGTTGACGGTCACCGAGTTCCTGATCCTCCAGGCGCTCGCGACGAGGCCCGGCGTGGTCAAGAGTCGCAACGCCTTGATGGACGCGGCTTACGATGACCAGGTCTATGTCGACGACCGGACCATCGACAGCCACATCAAACGGCTGCGCAAGAAATTCAAGGTGGTGGAGCCCGATTTCGAAATGATCGAAACGCTCTACGGCGTCGGCTACCAATTCAAGGAAGGATAAGCGGCTCGCCCGCGGCCATGAGCGCCGAAACGCAGCTCGAACGTCGCCTCGCCGCTCAGCCGGCGCGCGGGAGCCGTCGGTGGCTGCGTTTGCGCGCACGTATCGCCTGGCGCTTCCTAACCGCCCGGTTCTCGTCATCGCTCACCCGTCGGATTGTCGTCCTCAATCTCGGCGGGCTCGTGGTGCTGGTGGTTGGCTTCCTGCTCCTTGACCAGTTTCGCGCTGACCTGATCGAGGCGCGCATTCAAAGCCTTACGATCCAGGCCGATATCATTGCCGCTGCGATCTCGGCTTCGGCGACCGGGGACACCGATTCGATCACCATCGATCCAGACAAGCTCCTCCAACTGGCGCCCGGCGAAAGCGTGGCGCCGTCGCAAAGCGACGAGGATGCGACCCAGTTCTCAATCAACCCGGCGCTGGTTGGGCCCTTCCTGCATCGGCTCGTCACCCCGACGCACACCCGCGCCCGTATTTACGACAGCGACGGCCGGCTCCTGCTCGAACTCGCGATCGTTTTCGGCCCGCGGCGCCGTGGTGCGCTCGGACTTGCCGGACGCGTCGGACCGGAGCGGCTTTGTCGACCGGATCATCGCCCGCCTGAGCGGCTTTTTCCTTACCTCGGTCGCTCCGCGCACCGACGATCCCTGGGCGACCAATGGCAGGACGATGCCTGAGGTCGCCGGCGCGCTGCAGGGCAAGACGCAATCTCTGGTGCGCGTCAACGACGAGGGCGAGACGATCGTTTCGGTCGGCGTGCCGATCCAGCGCATGATGGCGACCCGCGGCGCGCTTCAACTCTCGACCCAGGGCGGCGACATTGACCGGGTGATCACCTCGGCGCGCTTGGCTCAGCTGCGTTTCTTCCTGGTGCTCGCTATCGTGATGCTGCTGCTGTCGCTCTCGCTCGCGAATACGATCGCCGAACCGGTGCGCCGGCTCGCCGACGCGGCCGAACGCGTACGGCGCGGCATCCGGTCGCGACAGCAGATTCCCGATTTCACCGCGCGATCCGACGAGATCGGACATTTGTCCCGCGCGCTCCGCGATATGACCCAGGCGCTGTACAATCGTCTTGACGCGATCGAGAGTTTCGCCGCCGATGTCGCGCACGAACTGAAGAATCCGCTGACGTCGCTGCGCAGCGCGCTCGAGACGCTGCCACGGGTGAACGCCGGACATTCGCGCGACCGGCTGATTGCCGTCATGCAGCACGACGTGCGCCGGCTCGACCGGTTGATCAGCGACATCTCCGACGCCTCCCGCCTCGATGCGGAGCTTGCGCGAGGCGAGGCAGGTCCGGTCGACGTCGCCGCGCTTCTGCGGGCGGTCGTTGCGATGGCGCAGGATTCTCCGCGCAGCAACGGCGCCCGGGTCGAATTGTCAGTCCCTGTCAGGCGAGGCAGGAACGCCAGCGCGGACTATTTTGTCCTTGGACACGATTCCCGTCTCGCACAGGTTGTCACCAATCTCATCGACAACGCCCGCTCCTTTTCCGAACCCGGCGGGGTCGTGCGAGTCGCGCTCGAGCGAGCGTCTCCTCGAAGCGAACCGGAAGGAGAGGAGCCTTTCGACCGCATTGTCATTACCGTCGATGATGACGGTCCCGGGATCCCGCCGCACGCGCTCGAGCGCATTTTCGAGCGCTTTTACACGGATCGGCCGGATCAAGGTTTCGGCCAGAACTCGGGATTGGGACTCTCGATTTCGCGACAGATCGTCGAGGCTCATGGCGGGCGGATCTGGGCGTGCAACCGAGCGGCGTACGCCGCCGGCGTGCGCTTGGCAGAGCCAGAGCACGACAATCCCGACGAGCCGATGAGGCACGGCGCGGGCGCGCGCTTTGTCGTCGAGTTGCCGGCTTTCGCAACATGAGGGGCGGCGCTCTGGCGGGAGACATCGGCCTGCATGCGACGGCCGTGATCCATGGCGACAGCGGTGTGTTGATCCTTGGACCTTCGGGTTCCGGCAAGAGCGCGCTGGCGCTGGCGCTGATGGCGCGCGCGAGCGACGCGGGAGCATTTGGCGCACTGATTGGCGACGATCGAATCTACGTCCGCGAGGCGCAGGGCCGGCTCGTCGCCACCGGAGCCGCCAGAATGGCTGGAATGATCGAGCGCCGGATGGCGGGCCTTATCGCTGTCCGGCACGAGCCGGCGGCGATCGTGCGGCTGGCCGTTCAACTCACCGAGCGCGGGCGCCAATGGCCGAGAATGCCGGATGATCACGACGGCGCGACTATCGGCGGGGTCAGGCTGCCTCGGCTGGCGCTCGATTCCGGCTTGAGCGTTTGCGATCAGGCGCTGGCGGTTGAAGAGCGACTGGCTGTCCTAGCTGCCAAGAAACCCGGTCGAACACGAATTTCGCTTGAACATTGCGCCGCAGTGCACAAAAATGGACGTCCTGACATTTCGCCGCCGGCTTGATTGGCGCCGGAAGGGTGAGCCGATCGACTGATGGACAATTAATGATCGGAATGGTCCTCGTGACCCACGGCCAACTCGCCACCGGTTTTCGGGCAGCGCTAGAGCATGTCGTTGGGCCCCAGTCCCAGCTCGAGACGATCACGATCGGTCCCGAAGACGACATGGAGCAGCGACGGTCGGACATCCTGAGCGCGGCGGCGCGCGTTCAGGATGGCGCCGGCGTGGTCATCCTGACGGACATGTTCGGCGGCACTCCGTCGAACTTGGCGATTTCCGTAATGGATGGAGGTCGGGTCGAAGTGATCTGCGGCGTCAACCTGCCAATGTTGATCAAGCTTGCCACGATGCGTGAAAGCGCCGATCTCGACCATGCCGTCGTGGAGGCGCGCGATGCTGGCCGCAAGTACATTACCATCGCCAGTAAGGTGCTGGCGGGAAAATGAGCCAGGCCGGCTCCGAAGAGGAATGTCCGGAGCCGACGGAATTCGCAGGCGCCTTGTCGCGCGAGATGCCTATTGTCAACCGAAAGGGGTTGCACGCCCGCGCCACCGCCAAGTTTGTGCAGTGCGTCGATCGGTTTGATGCGGACGTCAAGGTCACGCGCTGCGGCGAGACGGTCGGCGGCGATTCGATCATGGGCATCCTCACGCTTGGCGCCGGTCCCGGATCAACGATCACCGTATCAGCCTCGGGGGCCGAGGCGCGAGAGGCGCTGGACGCGCTCGCCGCCCTTGTCTCCGACCGGTTCGGCGAGGACGAGTGACGGTTTAGGGGCGCTTGCTTCGACGGGGTATCACTCCTGCCGCTACATGCGGAAGTCCTCGCCCAGATAGAGCCGTCGCACGTCGGGGTGGGCGATGATGTCGTCCGGCGGACCTTCCGTCAGGACCTGGCCGCTATGGATGATGTAGGCGCGATCGATCAGCCCGAGGGTCTCGCGGACATTGTGGTCGGTGATCAGCACCCCGATGCCGCGTCCCTTGAGGTGGCGCACGAGGTCCTGAATGTCGCCGACCGCAATCGGGTCGATGCCTGCGAACGGCTCGTCGAGGAGCATGAACGACGGCTTGCCGGCGAGCGCGCGAGCGATCTCGCACCGTCGCCGCTCGCCGCCGGACAACGAAATGGACGGCGCGGTGCGCACGCGGGCGATATCAAATTCGTCGAGCAGCGATTCCAGCATCGCTTCGCGCGCTTTGCGGTTCGGCTCGTTGACCTCGAGCACCGCGCGGATGTTGTTCTCTACATTGAGACCGCGGAAGATCGAGGCTTCCTGCGGCAAATAGCCGAACTCCGAGCCGCGCCCTTTGAAACATCGGCAGCCCCGTGACGTCGTGGCCGTCGAGCTCTATCTTGCCCTTGTCTGGTTTGACGAGGCCGGTGATCATATAGAACACGGTCGTCTTGCCGGCGCCGTTCGGCCCCAATAGGCCCACGGCTTCGCCTCGCCGCACCGACAGGCTCACGTCCTGCACCACCATCCGGCCGCGATAGCCCTTGCCCAGGCGATGAACGGCGAGAACGCCCTGCCCGCCAGCCGCGACCCAAGAGCCAACAGCCGATCCCGCGCTGTCGTTGCGCAGCCATTTGCGCCAGCGCGGAGCCGCGCTGACGCGCTCGCGCACCAGGTCGGCGCTCACTGGCGCTCGCCCGTTGCGAAGGAAAGGAGAAGCCGGCGATCGATCGGCAATGACCGACTCCTATTTCGCCTTCGCGGCGTCGCCGCCCGATTTCGCGGCGTCGCCCGCCGGCTTCGTTGCGTCGGCGTTTGATTTCGGGACGAATTGTCCATGGACGCGGCTCGACTTGGCGTTGGTGTCGACTGTCGCCTCCGCGGTCTTGAGATCATAGGTCAGCTTGTCGCCTTTGGTGACGTTTTGGCCGTCGCTGAGCGTGACGTGGCCGGTCAGCCATACTTTGCCTTCCGCTTTGTCGTAGGTCCCGTTGTCGCCCGTGGCGACCTGCGTCTTGGACATGACGGTGACTGGTCCCGTCGCCTCGAGCCGCTTGACTCCCGAGTCGGCCGTCGGTCCGGATTGACCGGATTGACTGTCCGTCGGTTGCTTCGCTCCCTGTCCTTGCGCTGGGGAGTGGTCGAGAAAGACGGTCATCGCCGTGCAGGACATCTTCGTGTCGCCCTGAATGACGACGACGTTGCCGGTGTAGACCGCCTTGTGTTCCTTGTCGTAGTAAACAAGCTTGTCCGCGTCGATCGAGATCGGCTCCTTCGAATTTGTGCCGGGGAAGATGGCGACCGAGTCGCCGGGACTGGCGGGCTTCTCGGCGCTCGGGGCGCTCGCGGCGGTCGCTGCGCTCGAGCAGACGAGCGCCACGGCCAGCGCCGCCAGCCGGCCGGGAAGGCTAGGCGGCAACTTCATGGATTGGTCCCTTTTGCGTCCGCCGCCGGTGGCTGGCCGGTCTGCGGAACGATCCTGGTCTTGACATGACCGTCGAATGTCAGTTCCTGACCGTGGTTGATGGCGAAAGCGCGGTCGGAGGCTATCGTCGTGCCGTCGCTGACGCGCACTTCGACAGGCTCGTCGCTTCGATAGGCTCCGGACTTAAAGTCGAATTTGGCGCTTCGCAACAGCACGTTGGCGCGACCGTTCGTGATTCGCACATTGTTCGACAATTCCATGGTCTCGCCGACGGTGTCATAAACGCCTGAATCCGAGCTCACGTGAGTTGATTCCCCGCCGGCCGCGCCGATTTCACCCTCGACATTCTCCAGCTCCACGACGGTGGGCTTCTTGACGTCCTGGAGGGCCCGCTTCGCCGTCAGGATATAGGCCTGTCCGTCGTTGCGAAATCCGGCAAGCTTCGGCCGCTCCATGACGATTTTGGTTCCTTCCACCGAGAGCGTGGAAAGGCCCAGCGAGCCCAGTCTTGTCGCAAACGGGTTGAACACGGCGGTCAGAAACATCGCCGCGACGGCCCCGAGGCCGCCGATCAGGATCGCCTGGCGAAGCCGTCTCACGCGTGCCGAGCGTCGACTGGCCTTGGCGAACGCCTGTTCGCGGTCGAGAGGCGGGGCGACGCCAATCCGGCGCGTCGCGGCGCGGGCGGAGAAGGCCGCTTTCGAGTCCGCATCGGCGGCGCTCGCCGCAATCGGTTCAGTGTGAAACGCCGACATGGATTCCTTGTTCGGCTGCCTGGCCGCCCCGAAGAACCGAAACAGCGTGGCGAAGTTAGGGCCGGGACGGCCGAGCCAATCGCGCACGACAGGATCGGGCGCAAGTCCGGCCCGCGCGACCCCTTTCCGGATTCCACCGCGGTTGTGGTCTTCGATCTCGATCATCCTCCTGCGCGGCGGGACCGCCGTGACCAGCTCCGCGCCCCGCGGCGAAAATAGCCGCAAGCGCCGACAAGCTCGCGCAAGCCGGCGAAAATGAAAGTGCTTTCATTTGCTTATCTGTTTTTTGGATTCGGGACTTTTCAACGGGTTACGCGGGAAAAAACAAGAAAAGACCGGCTCCTCTCCTTTGCCCTTGCGCTCGCAAGGCGCCGCCTCGATCCGACGCCTGGGAAGACAATAGCATAAATTCTGATTTTCGCAAGAATTTGATCGAGGGAAGCGCGCGGCCCCTTGTTTGCTGCCCGGCTTGGCCGATTCGGTCCCGAGGGCCTTGCATGGAGTCGGTACGAGACGCCGAGGCGGCGAGCCGATGATTGCCAGCGCGGGCTTTTTGCGCTTTATCGCCGGCGGCGCGCCCAAATCGGGCCGGTAGCTCAATGGTCAGAGCCGGCCGCTCATAACGGTCTGGTTGCAGGTTCGAGTCCTGCCCGGCCCACCATGGTTTCTCTAGGGGTTGCGAGATTTTCAACAGTTTTCTTCAAGGTGTACGCCACAGTTTACGCCACCACTACCGCGCCCCATCTTCGGCCCCGTCCGCGCCAGCATCACGAGGTCGAGCCTGCACCGGCGGATTCATGGGCGCGTTATCCATTTGATGTCCACAATATCTTGTGTTTGAGCGCGGCCTTGCCTTGCGCCGGCGTGCAAGTCGTACTACGTTTGTTCTCATAACGGGCATTTGTCCGAACGGAGACGGACGCCACCCTTGCGCAATTAACCACTGCGCGTCGTTAGGAATTATAGTTTATGTACATCGAAATTGATCCTCAGACGCGGAAGGCCGTTTCACGAGCCGGCCAGAAGGCACTTGATGAATGTCCCTTCCTGCCCTTCGCGCTGGCTGAGGCTGCCCGTTTCTGCAAAAAGTATCCGGGTCGCTTCGAGCTTGACGAACTACAGTCCGTCGCGACAGAGGCGTTGATCGCCGCTCCGACGAAGGACTTTCGAGCAAAGAAGGAGATCCGCGGCGCGCTTGCGGACTTCGCCCGTGACGGCCACAAGGTCGTCCGCGACATCGAGATGAGCGAAGAGCACTTCGCCCGCACACGCGGCGGCCCTCGCTCGAACGCCCGACTGATGGCCGGCCCCGGCAAGGCTTCCAGCAAGCACGGCAAAGTTCGGCTTGCGCTCGGGAACGTGAGATTCAACGACGGCTGGTCCCAGAAGATTGATAGCAGATGGGTCCGCGCCGTCGGGATCGAAGATGGCGACGACAACGACCGTGAGCCGAGCGACCCCCGCGACGGCAACATCGTTATCGCTAGCCCCACGGCGCCCAAGCCCGAGGCATGGGTCCGCAACCGGAACCCGGTCGCCGAAACCACCATCCGCCGCCACGTCGAGCCGGCGGCGCCGTACATCGGCATTGGCCCGAGCAATCAGCGCGAGCCGAACCGCTCCTTCAAAAGCGCGATCGTAGCCGGGCCTCATTGTATCAGCGACGACAGCAAGAAGTGGGGCGAGTTCGCCGGCTTCGCTTATTACAATGTCGACGCCAATCATGAGCGCGTCGCGACCATCCCCCCGGATTACGGTCGCAAGCGCGATAAGAGCGGGCTCCCCGACCTTGTATTGGAAAGCCCGAGGATCGCGCCGATCTCTTGGCATCGCGAGGCACCGTATCATCGATGGGACGACGACAAAGACCCAGTGTCTTGGTGGGGTCTGCCCAAGCGACCGGCGTGTCACGGTCATCATCCTGAGGGCGAACTTTACCAAGATACGGCTCTCGGCGGCGAACTGCCCAGGGTGATGTTTACAGAATCCGGTCCGACCCGCGCCAGGACGCGCTACCCGGAAGAGGGAGTCTGGCGGCGCGGAACCTGTTCACGAAAATGTGATAGCGCTCCGGTTCCAAAATCCCCCGTTCGGGGAGACTTTATATATGAGAGGGGTATTCCTAACGGCCCCGCTCATGACCCGGCGGCGCGGAGTGGTTCCCGAGCCGGCCGGGCCGCCTTTCATTTGCCCCGGACGGCAGGCGGTAAACGCAACCGTCACGCTGCGACGATAAACCCGGCACCGCCAGCTTGTCAACTGACCACCCAGCAGTTGCAGGCGGCACAACCCCCTTTTTTAATCCGAGCCCATTCTGGAAGATGCACCGCATGTCTGGACGCGCTTCCGCCGGCCAAGGAGGCCGATCACCATGAGTCTGATGACACTGGATAGCCTGCCGCCGATCTTGAGCCGGAAGGAATGCAGCGAGCTTTTACGCCTGACGGAGAGGACAATCGACACGCTGCGCAAGGCGGGTAAGCTCCCGCACTTCCGCGTCGGCAGCTCGGTTCGGTTTCATCGCGACGACGTACTGGCGTTGATTCCGCAGCGTCGCGCATGAGCCAAACGTCTGGCCCGCACCGCCGGCCGGCGGATCGGGCTGGAGCGCGCTATCCACAGCCCCGCTCGACGCGCAGGCGTCCCCCTGCGATGATTTATCGAACACCAGCGCCAGAACGGCGCATTCCTGTGAGGTAAAATGACTTCGATTCCCATATCCGACGTTCGCGTTGACGGCGGCACGCAATCCCGCGTCGAATTCAACGATCAGACCGTGGCCGAGTACGCCGCGGCGCTCGTAGACGGCGCGGTCTTCCCGCCGGTCGTCGTCTTCTTTGACGGCGAATCTTATTGGCTAGCCGATGGCTTTCACCGGGTCGCCGGTCATTCGCAGGCCGGACGAACCGAGATCGAGGTCGACGTTCGTCAAGGCACGCAGCGCGACGCGATCCTTCATAGCGTCGGCGCAAACGCGACACACGGCTTGCGACGAAGCACCGAAGATAAGCAGAACGCGATCAGGACGATCCTTCTGGATGCGGAATGGCGCCACTTCTCGGACCGCGACATCGCCAAGCGATGCGGGGTCGACCACAAGACGGTCGGGCGCATGCGCAGCGTCGTTGGCGTCCCGTCCACGGAACGTAAGTTCACGACCAAGCACGGCACCGTTGGCGTCCGTAAGGTCGAAGAACGGTCAATGGGGAATTTCCCCATCGACGAGCCGACGCCCACGAAGGGTCTCGACGCAGTGATATTGGAGATGGTCGTGGAAATTGACCTGCTTGCCACCAACATTCACAGCAGCATCGCTGGCTTTCCCGTCGGCTACCTCAAGGATGTGAAGGCGGTCGCGCGGAACGCAATTAAGGCGTGGGGAAAGATTGATCGCAGTCTTGATGCGGCAATCGAGTCGGCCGAGCCGGTGGGGGTCTGAAGACAATGTCAGTTCTTAAGTTCACCCCGAAAGGAATCCTGCGCGAGACAATCGATTTCGCGCGTCGGCAGGATAAGAGCACCCTAGCCGACTTTACAGTGCTTGCCGTCCAGAACGACCCGTTTCGTCGCGATACCCCGGCAGGACATCGCGACGGTCAGTGGTTTAAGGAGCACGCTCATCGTCTCTACGGCAGCACTGCTCAGTTTCACCTGCGCGGAATACATTATCGGTTGCTCGGTACGCCGCTACCGGATGGCAGCGTTTACGAAAATACTGAGGAGCGCTGGGTGTGGCTGTCAGAGGACGCGTCTAAGTCTGCGAGATGGCTAGGGTACATCCCATTCACCCGCATCATTGATGCGCGCAACGACGAGCCCGATGTCATTATCCACGATCCGGTCGTGGCGCCGCAGCCGTTTTGCCAAACCGATGTCATCATTCCCGATCTCGGCGAAATTGAGATTAGAGTCGGTGCGGGAAAGTGGAGAGCGCACCAGCCATGGCAGATCGTCATCTTCGGCGAAAAGTCTTCTCTCAAAGAGCCGATGTTACCGTTCCACACGAACTATGGCGCCGAACTGTATATCGGCGCCGGAGAGCTTAGCGACACGCTAGTCTACAAAATGGCGCAGCGCGCTGTGGCGGCGGGACGGCGACTTGCTGTGATTTGCCTGTCAGACTTCGATCCTAGTGGCAGGCAAATGCCGGTTTCCATTGCTTGGAAGCTAGAAGCGCTCAGGGTGCTTGAATTCACAACGCTGGATTTTCACGTCAACCACGTTGGTCTAACCCTTGAACAGGCGATTCATTACAATTTGCCGTCAACGCCGTTGAAGGCAACGGAGAAGCGCAGCGAACGTTGGATACGTGAATTCGGCCGGGAGCAAACCGAGATTGACGCGCTCCTATCCCTCCATCCGGCCAGCGTGATCCAGAACATCGTTCGAGATGCGATCCGGCCATATTACGACGACACTCTTACTGAACGCATCAGCGCAGCCAGAGAGGCTTGGCTCAATGAGGCGCAGGAGATCGTCGACGAGGCGACTGCCGATGCAGCGGGCCCCTGGATGAACTCGGCGGCGCAGGCCATCGAAGACCTAGAGAAGGCCATCGACGAGTTGGATCAGTTGGGCGTCGACGCCCTCGATGACGCGGACCTTCCCCCTATCGAGGTTCCAGAGGCCGACCTGGACGAGCCCGACGACGCGGATGTTCTAGTGTCGAGCGGCTGGCCTCTCAAAGAGATTGCCCGTCGGCTGAAGGAGCGAAAGGCTTACGGCGTCGACGAAGACAAGGCCGCATAAATGCCGATCAGTGACGACGACATGGCACTCGAACTCAACATCGGCGCCGCCGCCAGGGTGGCGCGCCAGTCCCATGATGACATCCACCACGCGATGTTTTCCGGCGCCCTGCCGCATCATCGCGACCAGGACGGCCGGCGCGTCGTCAAGCTTGGTGACCTGCTCCAGTGGATGCGCCAATCCGTTCCGACGCCCTCCGCCGAGTAATTTCAACCAATAGGATTTTCAATGAACTCCCCATCACCCAGCGCCCCCGGCGCAGCGGGTCTGCTTACCATGCGTGAGACCCGAGAGCTTTTCCACTTCCCCGAACGCGACCTGCGACGAGCGATCACCCTTAAACTGATCCCGATCACAATCGTCGAAAACAGGATCATGATCGCGCCGGCGGACGCCGCTGCTTATCTGAAGCAGTGGGGCCGCCGTTATGGGAAGTGACCTCGGAGAAGACGCGCCATTTGGCGAAGTCGAGACGCCACAGCGTCGGAGGCGCATATCCGAGCAGTTCTCGCCGCGCCCCGTCGCCATGCAGAAGTCCGCGCCCTACAAGGTCTTGAACGGTTCCGAGCTAAAGATGCTTGACCGCATCGAGATCGAGCTTGCTAACCACGGCGGGAATGACAATGGCCAATTGCCCGTCACGTCCAGGCAATTCGAGGAGTACGGAATCCGTCGCGCCCTGTTAGCAGCTTCGCGCCGCGCCCTGGTCGCACTCGGCTTCATTACCTTCGCGCCGGGACTGGTGGCGGCGACGGCCGACAAACGGCGCCCAAGCCTATTCGGCCTGACCTACCGCCACATGGGCGCGGACAAGGAGCCGGCTCATAGCTGGCGCAAGGTCGACGACCTGGACGAGGCGGTGCGCGTGGCGAATGCGGCGCGAGACACGCTAGACGAGGGACGCAAACGCCCCCGGCGATTGAAGCCGGTTCTACGCCTTGTTGGCGGGACATCGGCTGTCGCTGGTGTCGCGGTGTGACACCAGGGCTGGTGTCGCCCTCCGTACCGACTTGGGGTCAGTTTGGGCGTTTTGCTGGTGTCGCCCTCCGTACCGACTTGGGGCGGCGCTGGTGTCGCGGGGGGTGGCACTATCTAGAAAGCCTTCCAGGAGAGGCTGCGCCTCGCCGTCTAGTAGTAAGACTACCCGCACGAGGAGAGCGACCGATCCATTCCGCCCGGTAGGTCAAATTCAGGCTCGCCCGAGTAGCCCGCTCGGTCGCCAGGCACTCGCCGGGAGAAAAACCAAATCGGCCCGGCGCCGCTCGTCAGGGCCAGTCAGGCCGCCCACCGCGCAAGCAGCGTGTCCGCCCATGCCGGGTCCGCCTGGATACGGTAGATGGTCTGGCGCGAGAGTCCAGTCGCGCCAGAGATCGCGCCTATAGCGGCGTGGCCCGCGAGCATGTCCCGCACGGTCGCAAGCTGTTTCGACGTGAAGCTTGGCTTGCGCCCCAGATAGTTGCCTTCGGTTGCCTTCGCGTGGCGTATACCGGCCCGCTGAGCGTCCTTCGTGGCCTCGGCTGATGCTTGGGCCATCGCCGCCATGAAGCCGATCAGCGCATCGCGTACAGCCATCTGCATCGCGTCCTTTGTCGCGCCGTCGAAGACCATGCCGTTGATGACCGTCTTCACGACCACCCCACGCGCCATGAACCGCCGAATGACCTCGGTCACGTCCGCGTAGTTCCGGCCGAGACGGTCAACCCAACGCACAACGAGCACGTCGCCGCGGCGCAGCAGGTCGAACAGGCGTTTGCCTTGCTCGCGTTCGGAGAGGGGGACGGTGACGCCGGACACGCCTTCGTCGGATATGACCTCGTCGATGGCGAAGCCTGCCGCGCGCGCCATTGTTTCTTGATGGTCGGCCGTCTGGTCGGCGGTTGAGACTCTGGCGTACAGGATGGTCTTCATGGGCGCTCGCCTATCCGTTAAGGTCATGTCCGTACAGAAGCATGTCCGTAAGCCGATGTCAACCCCTACGGACACGGAATCGCAGCCGTCCGTAGAGTCCGCTATGGTATACCCTTGCGGACATCAACCGAACCGATAGATCGTCGGCTGGCTGGCTTGTATGAGCCTTCCGGCGCGTGGCGTTGTACAGCGCAGAACTGCGATTGGACTTGCCAACGGGCGGCCGCCTGCACCTCGCCCAAATTTTTGATGTAGAAACCGGCCCTTACCACCCGCTCGGGCCGCATTTTGTTGGCGACTCGTCAGCTCTACTGACCTAATTTTCTGAAAACGCGCTTAAGGGCGTTTTAAGTCGTTTTACGAGTTCACTTTTGCATCCGCAGACCGTCGCCAGGACGCCCTTGATCAGCCGGTTTTCGCCGAGTCCCTCGGAAATTGAGGAAATCCTACCAGAAAAGCCCGCAACTCCGCGGGTTTTCAACATCAAGGAATTTACCATTGAAAAAGCGCAGAACACCAGCACACCGCGTCAACAAGCGCCAGCGTGCGCTCGCCATCAAGGTGCTCACGTCCATTGTCGAATCGCCGGACGTAGCCGAATATGTGCGACAAAAGGCCGCCCAAACACTCTTGCAGGGAGACCCAGACGCGCCAGATACCGGCTCCGTCGTCGAGCGTGATCCCGACGCACCACGCAAATATGTCGTGCTTCCCGATAATGGACGCAATCCGCACGTGAGATACGGGCTCTATGACGAGGGTCAGCTTACCGCGGTCGTTCCGGCCGGCTGGCCGAGCGAGATCAGGCCCGAGTCGGATTACGCCAGCGTCGAGAGGCCGGGCGACCTTCTAGCGGCGAGGCGCGCGAAGCTGTTGCCTGCGGCCGAGCTATACGGAGCCGACGCGCCGTGAGCGACAAATTCCCGCCTGAGCGGCAGCGCGCCGCCCTTATCTCCTTCGCGAAGGCTCTCGGCTCCCGCGACTCCGCCCTTCGCCGTGACGAATGCGGCGACTGGCGCATCGAAGGGTCGCACGGTCACGTCTACGCGATCGGCGGCCTCGTTGGCGCGAAGCCGCCGAGGCGCGGCTATCAGATGTTCGTCATGGACTGGACGGCTCGCGGCTGGAAGGCGGCGAGGGACGCTCTGCCCGGCGTCGTTTGCAACGATGGTGACGACGAAGGTGCGATCTTCCTTGATCGCCTGCCGACTGCGACTGAGGCTCTTGCGATTCGGAAGTGGCTCGGCATCGCCAAGCGGCGCGTTCTCACTGACGCCGAGCTCGACCGCCTCCGCCAAGTCGGCTTTGGTTCGCGCCTCGCCGCCTAGATCGGAAACGGTCGCACAGTAATCGCCACTTAATCGACCGCCGGCGGCCGAGATTCAATTTTTGATACCGGAGGGCCTCCCAACTCCGCAACGGCCTGTCAGGTCGCCAGCCAAGTCAGCCGTCGAGCGCCAACAATTCGCGGCTGAGTAACGGAATTTCAAAGTGCAGCACCATGTCAAGCTAAATCAGACCTCCGCCGGAAAATACGTTTGTACTGGCGCCGTCAGCATCACTTCAACCCCGACGCCAATCCTGGACGCCGCGCGCGAACTGAAAGCGGCTGGCGCGGACGACGCCGACATCCTCAGCGTCAGTTGCGGAGATGTCAGCATCATTCCGCAGACCATCGGCGCGATCCTCCGCCCTCGCCCCGCGCCGCCCAAGTTCGCCTTGGGGTATCACCTGCAATGACCTACCAGCAGTTAATCTTGACCCGCCCGCAACGGCTCGTCCTCGATTGGATACGTGCCGAGCAAGGCGACCGGCCATCCTTCCGGCTCCGTTACGAGCGCCTTCAGGAGGAGACTGGCCTGAGCCAACGTGACGCCGGCTATTCGGTCGACGCCCTGCGACGCGCCGGTCACATCGAGATCGTGAGCACGCCGCTCCCGCACCGCAAGCACTATTGCCGGCTCGCCGACCCGCTCACTCCCTTCGAAATTCCGCGCCGGCATGTCGCCGTCGCCGATAACTACCGCCCTTTGGCGGAGAAAGCCTAGAATCGAATGTCCAACACTGTCCGATTGCTCCCTTCCATCAACGTCGCGCAACAGACCCAGACCGTCAACGGCCGATCCTATAACGGCGCTCCCGGCACCGCTCAGGATGTCCCTGATTTCGACGCCGGCGTGCTCGCCGCAAACGGCTGGACGAAAGTCTCGTTGTCTGGCCCGACCACGGCGCGGCCGTCGCCGCTCGCTGGCGTGACGGCGCCCTATCAAGCCGCGCTCGGCTTGCACTTCTACGACACGACCCTCAGCGAGTTCGTGATTTACGATGGCGCGACTTGGCGCACGGTCGCCGGCGTATCGGCATAACCAAATAATTAGACAAAGGACAAATCATGACTCTCATCCGCAAGAAACCGCGCAGCGAAGCGCGGGATCGCCTCGCCTCCGTAATCGAAGCCCGGCGCGATCTTCAGAACGAACTGAGCGCCATCAGCGCATCCTTGGCACGCCTACAGGCCATCAACGCAGAGCCGGCGAAGATCGAGGCTGCAATCTCTGCCATCGACGCCTCGGGCGCAGATGCGCTCGCCGCATGGGCGACGACGGGCGAAGGCGCTGCACCGACGCCGAACGCCGAGGCTCGCGCTGCCCTCGTTGACTCCCTCTCGCTCGCAAGGGCGCAGGCCGGCGCCGCCGAGCACGCCTATGTGGGAATCGCCGCGAACTACAACGCTGTCACGGCGCGGACGAAGGCGCACGACGACGCCATCCTCGCCGCGGTCGTCGCGATCATTGCCGACGAGCTACAACCGCTCGCCGACAAGGCGCAGGCTATCGCCAGCGAGTATGCGACCGCTAAAGACGCTGTGATCGATGGCGCGGCTTTCGCTCGCGGACTCGGCATGAAGATCGGCGGCGGACCCGGTTCGATCAGCCCCGAGCTTACCGCGTGCCAGAGAGCCCTCGACACGGCGATGGCGAATCCTCCCTTGGACCTCGCGGCGCTCACTGCCACGAAAGTTGCGTGGAAGAAGCTCGCCGACGACCTCATGGCTGGCGACGACGGCGTCCAGTTCGGAGTTCGAACAGTGAGCCGGACAATCGAGGACAATATCGCCCGGATCAAGCGTCAACTCGACGCCCTGCCGCCCGGCGAGGAAACGGCGTTGCTTCAGGCCCGGTTTGCACGCGCTGCTACCGACTTGGCGCGGCGCATATCTGCCGCGGCGGCGGTCGCCGAACGGAGGACCAAGTGAGCACGATCATCATCAAGCAACCCGAACCGGGCGAAGAACTCGTGAGGCTCTTGAACTCGGGCAGGAGCGACGAGCTTAACGTGGATGGCCGGAGCTATCGCCCGGATCATCGCGGCGCCTTTCACGTGCCGCGCAAGCACGTGACGCGAGAGCTTCTGACCGTCGGCGCGTTTTATCCCGCGCCGCTGCGGAAGGACGAAGGACTCTCCGACGTTGCGACCGCGATTGCCGCCATGCCCGAGGGCAAGGAAAAGGTCGCGCTCTCAGAGGCCCTCGTCAACTTGTTCGAGGAAGTCGAGTCCAGCGAATAGGCGTCACCGTGCTCCCCGCCATGACCTTCAGCACGGCGGGTCCGAGGCGCGGGCGCCGCGGCAGTTGGCGCCCGCAGCCTTCAACATCATTGAAATAGAGAAAGATTTGCACATGCACATTATTTCAGATTCCGATCCATTGTTGCGCTCTCGCCCGTTCAATCCCGTATCCGGGTCCGCCATCACAGTCGGCAACATTGCAAAAATCGCCGCCGCGGTCGCCGAGTCGAATGAGCGCCTAGCGAAACTCGCCTGCGATCTCGACGCCAAGGTCGCCGATCTCGAACAGCGAATCAACGCGCAGGTCGCCAAGGTCCGAGAAATCATCGCGGACGCTGACCGGCGCGACGCTGCGCCAAGGCGGCGCTCGTGACTCGCTGCACAATCCGACGGCCCGAGCCGACCGCCTTCCAGCGGCTCCTTGCCGCCGTCGTGGCGGCTGACGAGCAACGCATCGAAGACGCCGCCGTTCGCGTCGTCAGAGACCGTCTCAGGACCAAGCCAAAGAAACCGAAGGCCAAGCACTGCCGCGACCATGCCTCTCTGGTCGGTCGGCTATGAGGCGCAGGCGAAGGCCGACGGTTCACCACGGTGAACAAGCTGGAGGCGATGCGCGGACCGGGCGAGAGCTACATGGCGAGGTAGACGACATGCCGATCAAGGAGTTCTTTGAAGCCGACATCGAGGAAGGGCAGCGCCTCCGAGGTTGGATTACGAACGCCTATGCCCAAATCGAGTTTTTGCTGGGCGATCTGATTTTGCGCTGTCGGGCGTTCCCCGAATATAAACTTGAGACCGCCAGTTTCACCCACTCAGCGCCGAAGCGCGCCCGTCAGGTACGGCGCATGTTGCAGAAAGCGGGGCCCCTCAACCCATTTGCTGCTGAACTGACCTCAATCATTGACCGCTTTGAGGAGCGTCATGAGACAAGGAACCTATTGGCGCATGGCTTTTGCGAGTACCTTCACACCCCCAGCGGTGACGCTGGGCTTCAATTTCAGAAGTGGCATCGACAAGACGACCGAGACGACGCCCGGCTGATAAGGTGTTTTCGCCTGCCCGACTTGCTGGCTGAACGAGATAGTTTAGTCGCACTATCCCATGAAGCGCTGCACCTGTTCTGGCGGATGCATAGGCATTTTGGTTGGATTGCCCGGCCTGACGGTTAGTGAGACGCACAGGGCTGTTCAACGCTCTCTACTGAACGTCATGGAGAATATTGATTTGAGGCCTCCGAGAGCGGTGGCGAAGCGGTCTTGAGGGATTGAGTCGGATTGGTTGCAGCGCAGGATATTGTACGCAATGCTCCTGAGTCTTGCGACAATTCCAGGATTGGTTCGAATGCGCGAGGCATCTTCGCGGAAAGTGACGTCGCGCGTGTAGTGGGATTTGTTCTCAATTCCCCAGTGCTTGCGGATGGCGTGCGCGGCGAGGTTTGCGGTCACAGGACGGCCGGAGAGATAGAAGGAGATTTCGGACGAGGGCTTCCAGAGGCCGGTGGCGGGCTGCCGGACGTTGATCGCGCGCTCGACCTTGATGATGGCGGCGACATGGGGCTCCCATTCCGTTCCTGCGACGGCGGGCGCGGCGGTGAACACCGCGATGGCTCGGGTTTCGTGGCGGTTGCGCCGTTTCTGGTCCACGGTCTGCACGCTCGACTGGGGCTTGGCCGTGGCGCAGACGGCCTCGACCTTCTGCCAGAGGATCGGCTGGTTCTCCTTGAGCTGGACGATCAGATGTGCGTTGGCGACGGCGGCGGCTTCGAAAGTTTTTTTTGGCAATGCATGGCGTCGCAGGTGACGATATGGCCCGCCAAGTGGAGTTCCTCCATCAGCTTCTGCGCGGCGGGGATCTCGTTGGATTTTTCATCGATTTCGATGTGGGCGAGAACCAGCGCCGTATCGACCGCGAACGCGCTAAGCAACTGCCTTGCCTTGGCGTCGTTGAAGTTGTCGAAACTGCCCTTCAGCGTCTTGCCGTCGAACGCGATGACGCGCGTCTGGGCGCTCGCCGGAGCGAGATTCAAGTTCGCGGCGTGGTCACGGAAGACCTTTTCGACATCGGCCGGGCTCAGCCCCTGCAAAATATAGCGGATCGCGGTATGCGCCGGCGGCCTCTTCCACTTGATCGCGAAGGCTTTGTTCAGCCTTTGCCGATGCACCTTGAGGTAAGTGCGGATGCCGCGATAGGAATTGGCGCCGCTCACCATGGCGAAAACGGAGAACAACAGCACGTGAGGTAACGGATAGAGTTTGCCCTCGGCGCGACGCGGGTCGGGAATCGTCCCAAAGAGCGAAAGAAGAGGTTCGAACGACTTCAAGGCGACCCCCGAATGATTCGGTCGCCTCACACAGATTCAGACTTTTTCCGCCCACGGAATCCTCCACCTCCCGTTGCGCCTCAGAACGTTAAATCGTGTTGCATTTGGGACTCAGTACAGAGCGTTGAACAGCCCTGGTGAGACGCACGGGAGAAATCAAAGACCCAATAAGCGTATTCTTCATTCGTTCCTCTCGACGCTCCGCTTGAGATTTGCCTTGTAGCATACCCACGACGTCGCCAACGAACAGTCGGTAAGTCGTATCCGAGCATTTGTTTTCGCGAACGGCGGCACCCAAGTACCAGAAGGTGAAGCCGAGCACAGGGACAAGGTTCGGCATGTCGGTTGGATGCGGCAGGTTTTGGTTCGCAACCAGTGCTTGGTAGTAGCGAGCGAACTGGCGAAATTCGTCATCCGCTGCGGCCTCCAAATATCGAAACGCTAAGAGCCGCTCATTTTGGGGAACGGATTGCATCACGTTTTCGATCACAAGCAGGCTCGCCAATGCCGCAGCTTCCATGGCGGGCACGTTCTCTTTTCGGAAACCGGTGATCATCTCTTTTAACCCCGGCATCGAATCAAGCAGTTTTTTTAGTCCGGGCATCAACTTTAAGATGGCGTGAATGTCGACAGTCACTTCGCGGCGGTACTTCACGCCATCGAACAGGTCTAACATCATTGCGCGTCTCACTTCATGCGTTTCGCGTCATTCTCGCGTCTTCGTGGGCAAGACCGATTGTTGGCTGGAATTGAGTTCCGAATTTCGTTGCGGAACGCTCTAGCACGCGCTGATCGTGACTCGGCACAAGCGCAGCGTGCGACGCCTCGATAGGTTCGTCGAGCGTGACATTGGGCATCGCCCGTACGGGCGTCCAACCGTGCGAGGGCGACTCGATCATTACCGCGCGCTTCCGGCATCGATTTTGTTTGTTGCGGCGGTCTTGTGCCAAGCGTTTCTGCGCTTGATGTACCACTCTGCGGCGCCTTCGAAGCGCACGTTAAGCTCCCCCCAATTCATGTCTTCTTCGTTTGCGAAGACACGGTCGAACTCCGAGATTTGATACTTCTCCCAAAGCGTTTCCATCAACGCGGCTTGGATGCCTTCCCGTGCGCTGACGTACTCGTCGCTTTTCGGGGTGGGATTCGTGACGTGCAGTGCGATCTGGTCGAGAAACTCAGTTATCGCGTGATAGCCAAGAAGCCGCGCCCAGTCGATTTGCACGCTGGTGGCCACATACGGGGCCGCGGCGTACCCCGCTACGTTCCCTTCGTTCATTCTAAGGCTTGGGTGGATTTCGAGCCTGCCCACGCGACTCTGATTGTAGTAGATCGTGAAAGAGCGACCAAATACAGGATGGTCATCAGGGACATTGAGCCTCAGGTGGTCGTCGGGCAATTCTTGCAAGCGAAAGCGGCTTTCGAGAGTTGCGAGCCACCGGTTCACTACTTCGGCAAATTCTTGGAAGTCGACAAAGAAAGCTCTGTCCTCATCCGAAGCAAGCGACGAAAAGCCTTCACCGGGAGCTTTTGGCGGATCATGTCGGGGCACGATGGGGTCGCTATGCCAAAGCGCCTTGGCCGCTTTCTTGTTCAGTCCCGCTGGTCTGCCGGCCTTGGTAGCCATCATTCGCCACAGCGAGATAGTGACGACGGCGTTTATCAGCACAATGGCGACCAGGACCTCATAGCTCATGGTCAAACGCGCCCTGCTCGCACCTTTGGCGGAAAGGCGCGGAAGCAGGAGCGGGTGCGATGCTCGCCGCATGTCGACTGGCCGGTCTATCCGCGCTTGAGGCGTACTATCTCGGTCCGCCTCCCTCGGCGTCAAGCTCGGCGGCGAGGCGCTGACGACGCGCGCGGCGACATCATCGGATTTCACCCTGTGTCACGGCGGCGCGGACCGCACGGGCCAGACGCTTGAGTGCGAGGATGACATGCGAGGGCTGTACGAATAGGGCCGCGAGCGGTGGCGAGTGTAGATGTTTCATGCTTGAACTTTGTGTTGGTCGGGAATGGAAAAAGCCCTGCCGTCAGGAGCAAGCTCAACCAACGGCAGGGCAGTGATTGCAGTCCGCGACGCTGGAAGGTGCTTTCGTCGTTATGACTCGACGGCGGCGCTGCAATTCAGAATAGGTCCGGCCACGCCCTGCAATGAGCAACAGGAGACGTGGCCGGTATCTGGTCGGCGTCATCACTACGGCGCGGGCGACCAAGGATTCGGAATCCCCCACGCTATTTCGCTGCCGGCAGGAGCACCATCAGCGGCTCGACCGACCAGAATTGTCTAGCGGCGGCGAATCGCCTCGAAGGCGGTGGCGGTAATTGTGATGCCAATCATGCGCCCCGGAATATAGGGCGAGGTCGCGTCTCAACAACCCGAGCAGATGCTGTTCGTGATCCGCTTACTTCCGCTCTCGCATCGAGCGGTCAAGCGCCGTTTCACCCGACGACTGGGGCAAGGTCTCGGGGCGCGCATGTTGCGCCAAGCTGTCAATTGCTCGCTTGCTTCGTTCGAGCCGTCGCCGTGCTGACGACAAAAAGCCGCAAACAAGTCGCTATGGTTAACGGTGGTCTGCGGCTCCATGAGAACCCATTGGGTGGGCGCGGGGCGAGGGATAAAACGGAGAAGTAGAGGGAGCGGATCGAAAGCAAGGATGTTGCCTAAGAGAGATTCTCCGATTGACCAACGGATTGCGAGATCGCTCGTTGTTCAAAGCTTGGACAGCTTGATGGATGGCTCGATCGAGGTCGGCGGCGTCGGTGAAGGTGTAGTGGGCGAGATTGTGCGCTTTGAGATCGTGCCAGACAACCTCGATGTCGTTGAGTTCGGGCGCGTATTTCGGCAGCCACTCGACGGTGAGCCAATGCTTGCGCGCTTCGAGGGCGGCAAGGGCGAGCTTGCTGACGTGGATCGGTCCATTGTCCTCGACCAGCACGACCGGCTTCATGGCTGGTCCGGGTTGGGGGCCGTAGAGACGGTCGAGTTGCTCCAGGTGAGCGATGAAGTCGCTGCTGCGCTTGGTCGGGCTGGTGTGCACGATCAACTGGCGCGTGACATGATCGAGCGAGCCGATCATCGCCACTTTTTTGGCTTGTCCCGGCGCCGGCACGCGCAGATCGGCGCCGCGCTTGGCCCACGCCCGCGCCAAATAAGGGTGCGTCAGGGCCTCGCTCTCGTCGCCATAAAGCAGGACGATGTCGTCGGCCTCGGCTTGGGCCTTGCGCAGTTGAAGGCGCAAGCCCACGCACGCGATCTCGCCGGCGATCTGGCGACCTTTGAAGGTGTGCCGCGGCCGCCGCCAGCGGAAGTTTTTTTTCGCAGCGTCTTGGATAATTGCGACCTGCCGATCCGGACGCCCTCGCGCGCCTCGATCTCGCTGATCAGGCGCGCGATCGTCAATTGCGCCGGTTGGCGACGGGAGCTTCCAAAAGAGGCGTGACGACGCGCAGCGCCGCCTCGCTCTTCACAGGGGCTGGGCCAGGCGCCACGCTCGCCTTCAGCGCTTCAACGCCGCCGTCGGCGAAATCGCAACGCCACAGCCGAACCGTGTCCTCGCGTACGCCGAAGGCTTCCGCGATGCGCGGGCTGGTCCAGCCCAAAAGCGTCAGCAACATCGCCCGCGCCCGATCCGCCTCGCCACGATCGCGCGAATGCGCCAACGCTCGCAGCGCGCACGCTGCTCCCCATCCGCCGTTATTGGAGATTTGCCCACCATGCCCCGCCTCCGCGAATCAACGCAAAGACGGAATCAACTGATTGTTGGTACAGGGAATGCTTAGGAGGCGCATCATGCACGTCCAAGGGATTTTTCACCATCGGCCCCACCGTTCCCTGAGTGCGGCTCAGATGAGCTTCCGCCTAGCATCGGGCGCGAAATCCCGGTTGGCTGAGAGGCGCGCCGCGATGGTCCATTTGCTGGCCGAGGTGCGACATCAGCAATGGGTGCGCGCCAAGTCAGCCCACCCCCATCGTCCCCGCACACTGCTAGACGATAATCCAACGTCCGGGTGACGGTCAGCATACGCGGGCCACAAGCCAATCATCCCGCACCGCACTCCCATTGGGGTCGACCATGTCCGACGACAAGCACGCCCGTATCGCCCGACGACCTCGCCGACGCGCTCGCGTTCGCGTTGAAATTCGAGGGCCGCAAGCGCGTCCATTACGCGGACGACTTCATGTCGCAGATCGTCGCCCGGCGGCTTGTGCGGCATCTTGAGCGCGCCGGCTTCGTGGTCATGAAGCGTCCGCCTATCGGAGGGCGGTGCGGCGCTCGGGCGAGGCTTCGGGACTCACGAGTAGAGAACATACAAGATCGCGATCACTAGCATTATGATGAGCCCGACCGCGATGACCGAAGTGCGCTGTTCGGGAGTAGTAGTCCCGCAGCGCCGGCAACCGGCGCTTTCGGCGATCATGCGGCCGCACGTCGGGCACGAGGTCATCCGGCTCATGTTCGACCAGCTTACCGCCCCGTTCGGCTCTGTTTACAGCGATTTCTTATTTCGATGTCGTTCGCAACGGTTTCATTGTCGTGATTTATGATTTCGAAATCCCATCCAGTTCCTTCGGCGATGACGGCACATGCAGCGATCACCGCTTCTGGCTCTGTCGAAAACGGAAGCGTACGGACCTTTTGGTCCTCTTTGTGGTCGTATTTGTATCTGAGATAGTGCGTCACAAGCGTCACCCCTTCGCTAGGCCTCAAGACCACCGGCCGATTGACGCCGAGGACGCCGGCTACGGCGGCTGTGGTCTTGCGGGCCGGGTCAGAAACAGTCGAGCCTCCATTTGAGGCTCGACTGTTTTCTTCGTCCTTCGCAGCAAGGACCCATACTAGCAAAGGCCGGCGCGATGGGCCGCACGTCGCTGCTCTCCCGGCTCGCGCATGGCCCGGAGCCGGTCGACATAATCTCGGATCGAGCCAAATGAAATAGTCGCCGTTGGGCGCGCGATTCTGCTCAACGCCAACGTTTGATGGCAGCGTGGCGGCGATAGCATCGAACGCGGCGGCGCTGATGGTGATGCGGATCATTGCCGACAATATAAGACGCGGCCGCGGATTCTGCCGCGGCCTTGAGCCACGCCGGTTGCTCGCAAGATGATGCAAGCGACTGGCAGGGCAACTTGCA
Organism: uncultured Alphaproteobacteria bacterium; assembly: GCA_963765375.1. GTDB lineage: Bacteria > Pseudomonadota > Alphaproteobacteria > Rhizobiales > Beijerinckiaceae > Roseiarcus. Next base: position 929,937 of record CAVXVZ010000005.1, read on the forward strand.
CCGTATGGCGTCAATGCCAAACAATCCATTTGGGATGCGATGCAAGATACTTGCGTCTTGGTACACGCATAGTGCAAGAGAAGGCGATGCAAGATACTTGCGTTATCTTGCGCTGAAGTTCATATAGACTCAGAAAATGTTGACATAGACTCGATTGCGTGCAACGATAACTCCGTTAAAAGGAGGAATCATCAATGACAATCATGGAAAATGCCGACGACATCCGAGCCGCAGCCAAGCCGTCGAATCTCGACATGCTCGTTGCGCTCGCGACGGAGATCAGGACTCGCTATGCCGCGATGTCCGACACGTGTTGCGTCGCTTGGGCCGAGCGCGATCCTGAGACGGATGCGGACACCGATGCAATGCGCGCGATTGCATACGCCGTGGAGCACATGGTTGAACTGCGCGCCGCGTCGATTGAGGAACTGGCGGTGAAAGCTGGGAATCTTCGAGCACGTCATCGGGCAGGTAGGCCCAATTGATGGCGTGGAATCTTACCAGCCCGAGTGGCAAAACTTGATGTTCTCGATCGCTCAGGACGCCGGGCGGCTGTTCGGAAGACCTGCCGGCGCCTGACACCCGTCTGGCCCGACTTCTCGCCCGCGTTTCGAAAGAGCGCGGGCGCTTTCATGTTTCGCAGGCAAGGCCCATGGCGGCCGTTTCTTAGCGACGTATGTGCGATAGGGTCTAGAGTTTACCGCACATACTTTTTCAGTTATTTTTCTCTTGCGCAAGAGCACAAGTCGGGGCAAGATTTCTTCATGGTCGAGCAAGCCGACATTCGCCAGCAACCACGCCTCGCCGTGGACAACGACAAGCCGCTGCGCCTCAACGTGGTCGCCGCGCAGTTCGGACTGACGGTCGCCGCGTTGCGCACTGAATCCAAGCGAGGCCGGCTTGCAATCTCCAGAGTGGCAGGCAAGGACTGGACATCGGTCGCCGAAGTTCAAAGGATGTTCGCCCTATGCCGCGTCACGCCCGAGGCCCATATCTTTGGCTCAGGCCAGCCCGCGAGCGCGACAACGGAGTCGATCCCGCAATATGGATCATCCGAGACGGCGGACGCCAGCGTAGCACTGGCTTCGGCCAGAGCGATGGTCCAAAGGCTCAAGCCGCCCTCGCCGACTACATCGCGGAGAAGTATGCACCGGCACGCCGAGAACGCGGCATAACCGAAATTCCCGTCGCCGATGTGATTAGCGTCTACCTCGCCGACGTAGCGCCGCAACAAGCGCGCCCGGAGAAAGCCGCCGAACGGTGCGGTCGACTCCTAGATTTCTTTGGCGAGCGTCGCCTGAGCGAAGTCCCCGGCGCTACATGCCGGGCGTATGCCGAATGGCGTGGCTCGAATGGCGGCGCGCGGCGCGATCTTCAAGACCTCGCCGCGGCGATCAATCATCACGCGAAGGAAGGGCTTCACCGCAGCATCGTCCGAGTCGCCCTGCCGGCGAGAGGACAGGCGCGCCAGCGATGGTTGACGCGAGACGAACTTGCGCGGCTCATATGGACGTGTTTGCGGACACGCGAGCATCAGGAAGGGAAGGCGACAGACAAGCGCCCGCTGCGCCACTTGGCCCGCGTGCTCTTGATCGGCGCCTACACGGGCAGTCGGCCGGGCGCGATCCTCAATGCGTCATGGCGGCAAGGACCGGGGCTCTCATGGGTTGACACAGCTAACGGCGTCTTTCATCGCCACGCGGATGGCGAGGCCGCCACGACGAAGCGTCAGCCGACCGTGAAGCTCGCGCCGCGATTGCTCGCTCACCTGCGCCGGTGGGAGCGCCTCGACGCGGCCCAAGCGAGGCCGCAGAGCTTGAAGGCTTTGTCAGATTCTGACAAAGCAAGTTTCGATGCGATGGAACCTAGATCGTCCGATCTAGGTGGACGAAACCCGTACGTCGTCTCGTATCACGGCGATAAGGTTCTGAGCGTCAAGACGGCGCTCCACACGGCCTGCAAGCTCGCTGGCGTCGATCCTGTCACCGCCTACAGTCTGCGCCACACGGCGGCCTCGTGGCTCGTTGCCCGCGGCTTGCCGACGCGGAAGGTTGCAGACTTCATCGGAACCGGCGAGCAGATGATCTTGAGCCACTATGGCCACCTTGCGCCGGACTATCAGGATGAGGCGGCGCGCGCCATCGGCAGGAAGGCGTGAGAGTCTACGCCACAGCTACGCCACCACTAAACGCGAACGGAAGCGGAACGAAAGGCCGCGTAAGCCGTTGCAAATCATTGATTTTCAATGCGTCGCGTCGCCGTCGCGGCGCTCATAACGGTCTGGTTGCAGGTTCGAGTCCTGCCCGGCCCACCAAGGCCGCATATTATCGTCTTAATTTTGCTTGAGTTTCTTCCGTCCTCGCCATCTGCGCAACGACCGCATCGAAGCGCCCTGCCTGTTCGATGGGCCCATCAACGGCGAACGCTTCCACGCCTACGTCGAACAGTTCCTTGCGCCCACCCTCAAGCCGGGCGACGTCGTTATCCTCGACAATCTCGGCTCGCACAAGGGAAAGGCGGTGCGGCGGGCGATCCGGGACGTCGGGGCGCGTCTCGGGTTTCTGCCGAAATACTCCCCCGACCTCCATCCGATCGAGCAAGTCTTCGCCAAGCTCAAAACCCGCGGCGAAAGGCGGGAGCGCGAAGCTGCCAGGCCGTGTCCCAAGCCTGCGCTCAAATCCTCACCCAATACCCGCCCGAAGAATGCGCCGCATCCATCAGGAACGCCGGATATGCGTAAATCCAAACCCAGAAGCCTCTAAAGGCGCAATTGCAGGCGCGCTGCCGACCGCAGCCGACGCGGTCGGCGACCGCGTCTACAGACGCTACTGGAAGAGCTTCAGCGCGTTGACCAGCGTTCCGTAGATTCCCCACAAGAGCGGGATGCCGACGAAGCCCCAGGCCAGCGCCAGCTCGAGGGGCGTCGTGCCGCCGTTATTGTCGTTGCCGTTCATTTCCGCCTCCCTCAAGCCACCCCGACAGCGTCATCCACCGTCTCGGGCTCCATGTGATGGCGATCGTCGACCGCCTTGATCAAGAAATTGGCGATGAAGCCGACGACGAGAAGTCCGGCCATGATGTACATCGTGACGTTATAGGCCTGAGCCTTCGGCACGCCGCTGTCGATCTGATATTGCCGGATGTAGTTGACCAGCACCGGACCGAGCACCCCGGCGACCGACCACGCGGTGATGAGCCACCCGTGGATCGCGCCGACGTAGCGCGTGCCGAACATGTCCTTGAGATAGGCGGGCACGGTGGCGAAGCCGCCGCCATACATGCTGATGATGATGATGAAGCACAGAATGAACAGCGGCAGATTGCCGTGGCCGCCGAAGTAGGGCACGAGCGCGTAGAGCACGAAACCCAAAGCGAAGAATATGAAATACGTATTCTTGCGGCCGATGAGGTCCGAAGTCGAGGCCCAGAAGAAACGTCCGGCCATGTTGAAGATGCTGAGAAGCCCGACGAAACCGCCGGCGGCGGTGGCGGCGACGCGGCCCGGGAACATTTCCTGGCTCATCGCCGAAGCCTGGCCGAGCACGCCGATTCCCGCCGTCACGTTCATGCACAGCACGATCCAGATCAGCCAGAACTGCGGCGTCTTCAGCGCCTGATAGACGTAGACATCGTTGCTGGTGACGAGCTTCTTGGGCTGGGTCGGCGGGACGAAGCCCTCAGGTTTCCACCCCGGCGCCGGCACGCGCACGATCGCCGCGCCGACCAGCATGAAGACAGCATAGATGAGCCCCAGGACCACAAAGGTCTCGGCAACTCCGACATGCGTCGGCGTCGAGAAAAGGCTCATCAGCCAGACCGAAAGGGGGGAGGCGATCAGGGCGCCGCCGCCGAATCCCATGATCGCCATGCCGGTCGCCATGCCGGGCCGGTCGGGAAACCATTTGATCAATGTCGACACCGGCGAAATATAGCCCAGTCCCAGGCCGATGCCGCCGAGCACGCCATAACCGAGATAGACGATCCAAAGCTGATGAACGGACACCCCGAAAGCGCTGAGGAGAAACCCGCCGCCGAAGCACAGGGCGGCGGTGAGCATCGTGCGGCGCGGCCCGCCTTCCTCGACCCAGCGGCCGAGCAGCGCGGCGGAAAAACCGAGGACGAAAATGGCGATCGAGAATATCCAGCCGAGCTCGGTAAGCTTCCAGTCGTCAGGAGCGGATTTGGTTATGCCGATCAGCTTGGTCATCGGCAGATTGAAGACGCTGAACGCATAGACCTGGCCGATGCACAGATGAATGCACAGGGCTGCCGGCGGAACCATCCAGCGGCTGAATCCCGGTTTGGCGACCGAATGGCTACGGTCCAGAATCGATAAAAAGCCCATATCTGCGCATCCACCCTCAATATTTACATGCCAAGATCGCCTAGACGCCGCGATTTGGCAATGCCTGCCTGCGGGACTTTTTTGCGATTAGGCATTTTCCCCGATCGACGCAAATGGCGGCAGAGGTCGCGGCGAGTTGCCCGCGTTCTCGAGCGCTCCTTCACATTCCTGTGATGCGGGTCGCAATAGATTGAAGCCGCCGCGCCAAGGAGGCTCCATGTCAACCGCATTCGACGCCCGAACTCGGGCCTGGCGCCATAGCGCCGGTAAAGCCGCACCTCGACCGGCCGCTGGATGGCCGGCTCGCGCTCATCCTGCTCGCCGTCCTCGCCGGGGGCCTGTTCTATATGGCCTATTCGATCCGCTCGGACCTTTCGGCGTCCGGCGGCGGACCGACGACGATCCTGCCGTTCCTCCTGCTCAAGAAGCAGCTCGACTATTCGACCAAATTCATTCCGCTTTGGGTCAAGATCTGCGTCGCGGTCGCGCTGGGGCTCGGAACGATGGTCGGCTGGAAACGCATCGTCGTCACCGTTGGCGAGAAGATCGGCAAGACCCATCTGACTTACGGCCGGGGCGCCGCGGCCGAGCTTATTGCGGCCGCGACAATCGGCGCCGCCGACGGGTTGGGCCTGCCGGTTTCGACGACCCACGTCCTCTCGTCCGGGGTCGCCGGCACGATGGTGGCGAATGGATCGGGCATGCAATGGTCGACAGTGCGCAACCTCGCGCTGGCCTGGGTGCTGACCCTGCCGGTTGCGATGCTGCCGTCCGGCACGCTGTTCCTCATCTTCCGTCAAATCTTTTGACGGCTTCGAAATCGGCTGTTCGGCTCGGGGCCGCGTTGTTGGCGCGGCCCCTGGTTGTTCGCCGCGCTCAGCCGCTCAGCCGCCGCCGAACTGGGTGAATTGCTTGGCGCGCTGGCGCGGAATGCGGACGTTGCGGGCCTTGAGGTCCGCGAGCGCGACATACATCATCGCCGTCATCAGGGCGTCGGAGGAGGCGTCGTGCTGGTCGAGGAACGGCAGGCCGAGATCGGCGAGGATGGCGGCGAAGCTTAGATCGACCTGCACGCCGGGAGGCGCATCGCGGTATTTGCGCTCGAAATAGAGCCCGGAGACCTCGATCCGGCGGTTGGGCAGCTCGATTCCGATCAGCCGCCGCGCGTGCTTGTTGATCATCGCGACGTCGAATTCGAGGTAGTAGCCGACCAACGGCCGCGAGCCAATGAACCGTAAGAGCTCCGGCAGGACATCCTGAATCGTTCGGCCGCCGGCCACGTCGCCTTCGCGCAGGCGATGCACCTTGATCGCCTCCTCTTTCATCCGGACGTCGGGCTTCACCATCGCCTCGAACCGGGCGCTCGCAAGAATCCGGGCGCCGCAAATGGGAATGGCGGCGACGGTCACGATGTCGTCCCGAAGCGGATCGAGCCCGGTCGTTTCGCAGTCGATCGCGACCGCTTCCCCGGCGGGCGGCTCGTCAAACAGGAAGCGAAAAGCTTGATCGCGCAGCAGATATCTCTGAACGCGCCGCTTGATCGCGAGCCACATCAGAACATCGCCAGATTGAAATGGCGCCGCACCATCTCGCGCAGCCGCTTCGTCACCCGGAAGGCGTCGCGGAGGAGGTCGCGCTCCATGGTCGACAGCTCCGCCGGCCTCACCAGGCTGGTCGAGGCCCTCTCGGCGATCTGGGCGTCGAGCCGCATGGTCATGAGATAGCGGAGGGCCTCGGTCAGCTCGCGCGCGAACGGGGGTTCGAACATCGCAAGCTCGGCAAGCTTGCCGATGCGGGCGGCGGTGTTGGTTTCGGTCAGCCCTTTCTCGAGCGCGAACGCGCGCACGCCGTGCACGATCGGGAAGATTCCTCCCTTCTTCAAATCGAGCGCGTCGCCGTCGGCCTTCGAAGTGACCAGGTTGTTGAAAAAGCCGATCGGCGTCGGAAACGCATCGACCGCGCGGGCGAAGCGCGCCAGATGCACCCGCTCGCCGCGCATGGCGTCGATCAGATTGTGCTTGGCCGCCCGCAGAAGGCCGGCGTCGCCGGCCACCGCCTCGGCGTCGTAAAAGATGGCGATATTCATTGCGCCGGTCTCATCCGACAGCGCCAGCCAGCGGCGAAAATCGTCCCCGAACTCCTTAACCGTTTTCGACCACAAAGGATTGCGCGCCATGACTTCGCCGGGGCAGGGCGGAAAGCCGCAACGCTCGAGCGCGTCGAACACCCCGGCGCGGAATCGATCGAGGTCTTCTGCCGGCACGGGTTCGGACAGGATGAGCCCGTTATCCTGGTCGGTACGGAACGTCTGTTCGCCGCGTCCCTCGCTGCCCATCACGATGAGCGAGCCGCGCTCGCGGATCGATGGCGGCGCGATCAACGAGAACAGCTTCGCGTGCAGTCGCCGGTTGAGGTCGGTGACGATCTCGTTCACCACCTCGATCTTGACCCCCTGCCGGCGAAGCGTGCGGAATTGCGGCTCGATCTTCTGCGCCGCCGCCGCGAGATCGGCGATTGTCGAGGCGCGATCGATTTGCCCCGCCACCAGCTGCGCATTGCCGGCCAGAAAGCTCAGGAGGTCGACGTCCTCCAGGACGCCGACAAACTCGCCGTTCTCCGCCACCGCAACCCGCCGCTTATTGTGCTTGGTCATGCGCAGGAGCGCGGTTGAGACGAAATCGTCCGGCGCGACGCAGATGACCGGATGGCGGGCGAGCGGCCCGACCGGCTCATCGATCGGACGCCGGTTCACGATCGTCGCGTTGACGAGGTCGCTGCGGGTCAGCACGCCGGTCCGTTCGCCGTCGCGCACGAAAAGCGCGTAGGAGTTTATCGCCCGCATGCGGACTCCGGCGCATTGAATTGAATCCGCGGCGTCGATGAACGCCGCCTGGCGGAGGACGAGGTCGCTGACGCGCGCGTTCATGAGCGGGGCGAAACGCGACGCCTCCTCCTCGCGCGAAATCGCGTCGAGCTTGCGCGAAATATCGAGATAGAAGAACGAGGCGAAGCGCGGGTTGTGGTTGATGAGTCCGAGCGTCACCTCGCGGGGCAAAAGATTGCAGAGCGTCTCCTCGCGGGCCACGAAGGCGTTGGAGCCTCCGCCCTGCACCAGAGCCCGGCTGTCGAACGCGTCGCCCGGACCGCGCAAGGCCACGAGCTCGTCGTGGTCGCGCTCTTCGACACAGCCTTTGATGACGATGAACAGGCTTTCGGGAGCGCCGTCGCGGGCGATGATGGTCTCCCCCGGGCGGAAATATCCAATGTCGAGCGCGGCGCGGACACTGCCGATTTCTTCCGGACTCAGGCGATTGAACGGCGCATGGCCGGCGTCGAATGGCTGCGCCATCCTTCCCTCCTTCCGCAACGCTCGATTGTCCCCGCCTCGTCCGCCCTTGGCAAGACGACCAAGGTCTGGCGTAATGGCAGGAGAGGCGAGCCAGTCGAAGCGACGAAGGGTCGGCAGGGGCAAGCGTAGATGGCCACAATTGACGACATTCTCGCTGCGGTCGACGCCGGCCAGACGGCGGCGCTCGACCGGCTGTTCGCCCTTTTGTCGATCCCGTCGATTTCCGCGGTTCCGGCGCATTTCGCGGATTGCGAACGGGCAGCGGACTGGCTGGTCGCCGAGCTTGGCGCGATTGGATTCGAGGCCGCCAAGCGCCCGACCCCAGGCAGGCCAATGGTCGTCGGTCATATCGCGGCCAGTCGGCGCGAGGCGCCGCATGTGTTGTTCTACGGCCACTATGACGTGCAGCCGGTCGATCCTTTGAGTCTCTGGCGCAACCCGCCGTTCGAACCGAAGCTCGAGGCCGGGCCGCAGGGCGAGCAGATCGTGGCGCGCGGCGCCTCCGACGACAAAGGCCAGCTCATGACCTTTCTCGAAGCCTGCCGCGCCTTCAGCCAGTTCGGCGGACCGCCATGCCATGTGACGGCGCTGTTCGAAGGCGAGGAAGAGACGGGATCGCCATCGCTGCCGGCCTTCCTCGCCGACAACGCCAAGGAGCTCACGGCGGATATTGCGCTCGTCTGCGACACCGGGATGTGGGACCGGTCCACGCCGGCGATCACCATGTCGCTGCGCGGGATCGTCGGCGAGGAAGTCGTGCTGACCGGCGCCAATAGGGATCTGCATTCGGGCATCTACGGCGGCATGGCTGTCAATCCGATTCATGTCCTTTCGCGCATCCTCGGCGCCCTGCACGATGAAACCGGCGCGGTCGCCTTGCCGGGGTTCTACGACGGGATCGAAGAGGTCCCGCAGGAAATCCTCGACCAATGGAGCGCGCTCAATTTCGACGCCGCGGCGTTCCTGCGCGACGTCGGCCTGACGACCCCGGCCGGGGAGCGCAACCGCACGCCGCTCGAACAGCTCTGGTCGCGGCCGACCTGCGACGTCAACGGAATCGCCGGCGGCTATGCGGGCGAGGGGTTCAAGACCGTGTTGCCGGGCAAGGCCAGCGCCAAGGTGTCGTTTCGCCTGGTCGGCAAGCAAAGCCCGGAGCGCGTCTCCCAAGCCTTCCGCGCCTTCGTCGCCTCCCGCCTGCCTCCCGACGTCAAGGCCGAATTCGTCAGTCACGCCGGAAGCCCCGCCATTTCGCTGCCGGTCAAGAACCAGGCGTTGCGTCTCGCCCGCCGCGCGCTGGAGACCGAATGGGGGAAGCCGGTGGCGCTGGTCGGCAGCGGCGGGTCGATCCCAATCGTCGGCTCGTTCAAGCGCGAGCTCAACATGGACAGCCTCCTGGTCGGTTTCGCCCTCGAAGACGACCGGATCCACTCGCCCAACGAGAAATACGAGCGTACGTCCTTCCACAAGGGCGCCCGCTCATGGGCGCGCATCCTGGCGGCGCTCGCGGCGTGAGCGCAGACAGGATTGGCTGCATCCTCGACGACGCTCCGCTGTCATTGCGAGGAGCCATAGGGCGTTCGGAAGAACGCCCGTCTTTCGACGGGCTAGGGCGACGAAGCCATCCAGAGGAACGTAGGGCGTCAACGTTCCCCTGGACTGCTTCGCTGCGCTCGTAATGACGTCGCGCCCCCAGGCTCGGAGCGCCAGAGCATGACCAACGACCGCTCCGTCGTCGCGCGCGATCAGTTCCTCGCCGCGTTGAGACGGTCGCCTGTATTGATGGGCATCCTCAACGTGACGCCGGATTCGTTCTCCGACGGCGGCCGCCATTTCGAGCCCGAGGCCGCTGCCGCGCGCGCGAAGGCGATGATCGCCGAGGGCGCGGCGATCATCGACGTTGGCGGCGAATCGACCCGGCCCGGCCATGCTCCCGTCTCGGCCGAGGAGGAGCTTCGCCGGGTGGCGCCGGCGCTTGAGGCTCTGGCCCGGGACTTCGACGCGCCCGTCTCCATCGACACCGGCAAGGCGTCGGTGGCGCGCGAGGCGGCGCGGCTCGGGGCCTGCGTCATCAACGACGTCTGGGGACTGCAGCGCGATCCCGGCATGGCGGATGCGGTCGCCGACACCGGCTCGGCCGTCGTCGTCATGCACAACCGCGAGCGGGTGGACGGGACGATCGACATTCTCGACGATGTCGAGCGTTTCTTCGAACGCTCGCTCAATCTCGCGGCGGGCGCCGGCGTGCCGTTCAGCCGCATCCTGCTCGATCCCGGGGTCGGCTTCGGCAAGACCCCGGAGCAGAGCCATTCCTGCATCTTCAACCTCGACCGCTTCCGCCGCTTCGGCGCGCCGATCCTCGTCGGGCTTTCGCGCAAGTCGTTCATCGGCAGGATCACCGGCGCCGCGGTCGACCGCCGTCTCCCGGGCACGCTCGCCGCCGATACGATCGCGCTCATGCGCGGCGCTTCGGTGCTGCGAGTGCATGACGTCGCCGAAAACCGCGCCGCGCTCGATATCTTCAACGCGCTGAGCGCCGCCGCCCAGCCAAAAGCTGCGCCCAAGGACGACGGCCGGGCGCGGATCGTGCTCGCGCTCGGCGGCAATGTCGGCGACAAGGCCTTGAGCCTGCGCCGCGCGCTCCGCGCGATCGCCGGCGAGCCGGGGATCGAGCTCACCGCGGTCTCTCGCCTCTACCGCACCGCCCCGTGGGGCAAGACCGACCAGGACTGGTTCGTCAACGCCTGCGCCCTCGGCCTGACTCGCCTGGCGCCCGAGGCGCTGCTCGCGCGCATGAAGGCGCTCGAGGTCGGCCTCGGCCGCGTATCCACCGAGCGGTGGGGAGCGCGCGTGATCGACATCGACCTCATCGCCTACGGCGACATTGAGCTCAAAAGCGAAAAGCTGACTCTGCCCCATCCGGAACTCTTCAATCGCGCTTTCGTCCTCGTACCGCTGGCCGAGATCGCCCCAGACCTCGTGATCGCGGGTCTCAAGGCGGGCGCCGCCGCCGCGCGGCTTGGCGCAGTAAGCGCCGAGGTCACGCCGCTCGATTGAAGGGACGCTGTCAGCGCAAGGAGAGAAGCGAGGCGCCGACCCGGAAGGCGATGGGTGCGCCCCCGGCTCTGGATCGCCACATCGCCCCGTCGAGAGACGGGGGTCTATCGACGCCCTATGCGGGCTTCCCGCGATGACCCAACCGTTTCAATCAATTGGAATCATGATCTAGAGTGGCGCCGACAAAGCCCCCCGACCCGCTCGCGGTCGTCAACCCTGCGCGATGGATCAAAACGCCGATGCCCGCCTGGTCGCAAACCTTCACCTTCCTCGACGGCGAATGGCTCGAGGGCAACCGCCCGATCGTCGGCGCGCGCACCCATGCCTTCTGGCTCGCGTCAAGCGTGTTCGACGGCGCACGCGCCTTCGAGGGCGTGACGCCCGATCTCGACAAGCATTGCGCGCGCCTCAACCGCTCGGCCAAGACCATGTGCCTCAAGCCGACGATGAGCGTCGAGGCGATGCTCGAGATCGCAACGGACGGGGTGAAGAAATTCAGCCCCGGCGCCGAGCTCTATATCCGCCCCATGTATTGGCCCGAAGGGGGCAGCGCCACGAGCGCGGTGGCCCCGGACGCGGACTCGACCCGCTTCTGCCTTTGCATCTACGAGGCGCCGCTGCCCGCGCCGACCGGCGTGTCGATAACCCGCTCCCCATTCGCCAAGCCCCTCGCCGTCACCATGCCAATCGAGGCCAAGGCGGGCTGCCTCTATCCCAACAACGGGCGCGCCCTGATCGAGGCGCGCGCCCGCGGCTTCGACAATTGTCTCATGTCAGACATGCTCGGCAATGTCGCCGAGCTCGCCACCGCCAACGTATTCATGGCCAGGGACGGCGTGGTGATGACGCCGATCGCCAACGGAACCTTCCTCAGCGGCGTTACCCGGCAGCGCGTGCTCGAGCTTCTGCGCGCCGACGGCAAGGACGCGCGCGAGGCGACGCTCGGCTTCGCCGATTTCGACGGCGCAGACGAGATCTTCGTCGTCGGCAACTACGGCAAGGTGACGCCGGTCAGGCGCATCGACGGGCGCGATCTGCAGCCGGGACCATTCTTCCAGCGCGCGCGCAAGCTCTACTGGGAGTTCGCCCACGCGCGCTGAGAGGGAAGGGCTCGAAGCAGACGCAGGGCTCGCGAGGAGGGAGGACGAATGTCGACACGGTTGACGATCCGGCTTGATTTCGAGCCTGGCCGGCGCCTCGGCGCGGGCAAGATCGCGCTCTTGGAATCGATCGACAAGACCGGTTCGATCTCGGCCGCCGGCCGGGCGCATCAGATGTCGTACCGCCGCGCCTGGCTCCTCGTCGACGAATTGAACCAGCTCTTCGCCACGCCGCTCGTCGCGGCGCATCACGGCGGCGCGCGGGGAGGCGGCGCGGCGCTGACCGAACAGGGCCGGCGGATCGTCGCCCTCTACCGCGACGCGGAAGCGAAGATGCGGACGGCGGCGCAAAGCGAAATTGACGCCATCGAGCGCGGCCTCGCGGCAGGCAGGGGGGCGGGTCAATGAGGCGGCGGGGGCGAGGCCGCCGCTTCGCTTTCCTTTGACAGCGCCAGCGCTTTGACCGAAAGAAGCCCGCGATGACGCCCCTGGTCAAAATTTGCGGACTCTCGACGCCTGCGACCCTCGACGCCGCGCTCGACGCCGGCGCGGACATGGTCGGGTTCGTCTTCTTCCCGAAGAGTCCCCGCCATGTCGACTGGGCGACCGCGCGCGCGCTCGGAAGGCAGGCGCGGGGACGGGCGAAGATCGTCGCGCTCAGCGTCGACGCCGACGACGACATCCTCAAACGCATCGCCGACGCCTTGGCGCCCGACCTCCTGCAACTGCACGGCCGAGAGACTCCGGCGCGGGTCAAGCGGATCGGCGAGCTTTGCGCCCGGCAGACGATCAAGGCGATCGGGGTCGCGGCGCGCGCGGATTTCGCCGCCGCTAAGCCTTACGAGGCCGTCGCCGACCTGCTGCTGATCGACGCCAAGCCGCCCAAGGACGCCGCACTGCCCGGCGGCAACGGCCGGCCCTTCGACTGGGGCCTCGCGCGCGACTTTCAACCGCGGCGTCCCTGGCTGCTCTCCGGCGGCCTTGATCCCGGGATGGTCGAGACGGCGATTGCGCGCAGCGGCGCCCGCGGCGTCGACGTGTCCTCGGGCGTCGAGAGCGCGCCCGGAGTGAAGGATCCTGCCAGGATCAGGGCCTTCATCGCCGCGGCGCGGCGCGCATTCGCGCGGGCGGCCGAAGGAGTGGGTTGAACATGAGCAAGCTCGAGAAGCCCAATTCCTATCGCAAGGGGCCGAACGAGCGCGGTCGTTTCGGCATTTATGGCGGGCGCTTCGTCCCCGAGACCCTGATGCCTCTCGTCCATTCGCTCGAGAAGGCCTACGCGGACGCAAAAGCCGACCCGTCGTTCAAGGCCGAGCTCGACCACCTGCTCAAGCACTATGTCGGGCGCCCGAGCCCGCTCTATTTCGCCGAGCGGCTGACCGAAAGGCTCGGCGGGGCCAAGGTCTATTTCAAGCGCGACGAGCTCAACCACACCGGCGCGCACAAGATCAACAACGTGCTCGGCCAGATCCTGCTCGCCCGCCGGATGGGCAAGAAGCGCATCATCGCCGAGACGGGCGCCGGACAGCACGGCGTCGCGACCGCGACCGCCTGCGCCCGCTTCGGCCTCGACTGCGTGGTCTATATGGGCGCCGTCGACGTCGAGCGACAAAAGCCCAACGTGTTCCGGATGAAGATGCTTGGCGCGGAAGTGAGGCCGGTGGAGCAGGGCGCGCGCACGCTCAAGGATGCGATGAACGAGGCCTTGCGCGACTGGGTGACCAACGTGCACACGACTTACTATTGCATCGGCACCGTCGCCGGCCCGCACCCCTATCCGGCGATGGTGCGCGACTTCCAGTGCGTGATCGGAGAGGAGACGCGGGCGCAGATGCTCGAACTCGAGGGCCGCTTGCCGGACAGCCTCGTCGCCTGCATCGGCGGCGGCTCGAACGCCATCGGCCTCTTCCATCCGTTTCTCGACGAGCCTCAGATCGAGATGTTCGGGGTCGAAGCGGCCGGTCACGGGCTCGACGTCCCGAACGGGCACGCCGCCTCGATCAACGGCGGGCGCCCAGGCGTGCTGCACGGCAACCGCACCTATCTCCTGCAAACCGACGACGGGCAGATCCTCGAGGGCCACTCGATCTCCGCCGGGCTCGATTACCCCGGCGTCGGGCCGGAGCACTCGTGGCTCCATGACGTCGGCCGGGTGACTTATCTCGCCGCCACCGACAAGGAGGCGCTTGCCGCGTTTCAGCTCTGCTCGCGCCTCGAAGGCATCATCCCGGCGCTGGAGCCGGCGCACGCGCTGGCCAAGGTGATTGAGCTCGCGCCCAAGCGTCCCAAAGATCATCTCATGGTGATGAACCTCTGCGGCCGGGGCGATAAGGACATCTTCGCCGTCGCCGAGCATCTTGGCGGGATGTGAAGCATCGGGAATCTTCGGAACGGAAGACGGCCAGGCAAGACGGTGATGGTTTAGTCGAGTGCAGGCGTTCACGAATTCCCGTCGCGAGGCGCGTCAGCTCACGCGGCCGATTGGGTCAGCAGTCGGCTGAGCGCTTTGACGTTATTTTCGAGCGCTTCGGCATTTTTCTTCAGCTCCTCCGGGGTTCGCAGCATCATTCGCGAAACGCGAGCGCAGCAGAGGGAGAGGAATTCAACGTTGAGCAGCCGCAACAATTCGAAAGCGATCCGGTACTTTTGCAAGTTTGGTCCGATCAAGCCTTGATCCGACACCGGCGTTCCATCGACGGAAAGTCCAAGCCCGCTGTACAATTGCTCCTGTAAAAACGGCCAATGGCTTACCAGCTTGCCGATCCGTTCGCCGTCGTTTTCATTGTCAAACGCGTCTTGCAGATCCTCGGCGGTGATGTTGCCGCGAGACTCGGATTCCCTCGTCAGGTTGTCGATGATCCGCGGTATCTCCTGGATTCGACTGCGGCGATCTGCATCGGACAGAATGTCAGGCTCGTTGGCGAAGCGTTTGATCAACTCATAGCGAAAACGAAACGCTAACCGGATGCTCGTCAACAGGGCGAGTAACTGCCGCGACAATCCGAGCGCCGGCCCGCCGACATCGTCCACGACAAGAAATTCGCAGCGATACGAGCCGTCGCCCTAAATCCGCGCGTGATAGAGCAGAAATCGCACCCGCAAACCGCCGCGACCGATCAGCACGGTCTGCGGCGCCACAAATCGATTGTCCCGCGCCGCGAGGATTATTCCTTTCGTTTCTTCAACCCACTTGCAGAAAAACATCTGTTCCTGGGCCGTTCGATCGTTGGCCGCCCCCGTCGCGATCTCATTCCATGAGAGCGAGTCCTTGCCGATGCCAAAAAGCTGGGTAAGCAAGATCTTGTCGCCCTTGACCATAGAGCTCGCCGGCATTGCGCGCCCGGTGTTGAATTCGCTGTCGTTGGCGACGAAATTGACCCGCGGATAGCCCACGAATTCTTCGAGTTGCCGGAAGAGCGACTTTCCTGCTTCGCGTATGGTCTGGCGAAGTTGAACTGGATTGTAGCTAACTTTGTTCTGGTCGTAGATGCAGATCAAATCGTTCAAGAGACCGTCGATGTCGGTCACCATCTGCAGTTCGCTTAGCGGACCGGGCGGTGGAATACTGGGTCGCGAAAGGCAATAGATCCGCCTCGGCTGTTTTTGTCCGGCGTCGATCCCCGCAAAATAACCGGCCTCGTAGAAGCACCATGACCAGTCTTCATAGGGCGCGCCGTAGACGAGGAAGAGGCTCTCCGCGTTCGTTAGTTGCGTCTTGATATCCTCCCGCCATTCGTCGGCGCCGCGCAATTGCTCGGAAATGAAAACCGATATTTGCCCCCGCGATGTTGTCTCGATCGCTTTTTTCAGTTCCCTGACCAAGCTTGCATATTCGGCCCGGTGGCTGATGAATATTGTTCCGGGGGTCATTTCAATCCTCCCCAAGGCGCCTCATGTTTTGCGAGGTCCAGGTACTCGGAGTAGTCGAGGCGCCAATTCAACAACTTGCAGCAGCAACTTTGTGTTTCCAATGATAAAAGCAGAAGCACAACTTGGTGTGACTCGCTGTGACGCGCGTCACACTCCGGGCAAAGGGTGAATACATAGCATCTCGTCTACTGTGTTGGGTGTCCCTCACTCCACCCGCCCGCTCCGGAACGCTTCGACCGTCTGCATCACGCCGCGCAGTTCGGCCAGGCCCTTGAGGCGGCCGATGTACGAATAGCCGGGATTGACCCGCTTTTTGCCGTCGTCGCCGAGCAGATGGCCGTGGTCGGGGCGCATCGGGATCTCGGAATCGGCGCGCCCTTCCGCGCGGCGACGATCCTCCTCCGCCATCAGCGCCGCGACGAGGCGGATCATGTCGGTTTCGCCGGCGAGATGGTCGGCTTCGAAGAACGAGCCGTCCGGCTCGCGCTTGACGTTGCGCAGGTGGGCGAAATGCACCCGCGGGCCGAACTCGCGCGCCATGGCGACGAGATCGTTGTTCGGATTGGAGCCGAACGAGCCGGCGCAGAGCGTGATCCCGCAGGCAGGCGAGGGCACGGCGGCGAACAGCCGGCGCACGTCCTCGGCGGTCGACATCACCCGCGGCAGGCCGAAGATCGGGAACGCCGGATCGTCGGGATGGATGGCGAGGCGCGCCCCTTCCTCCTCGGCGACCGCCGTTATCTCGCGCACGAACGCGATCAGGTTGGCGCGCAGATCTTCGACCCCGGCCTCATTGTAAAGGGCGAGCGCGCGCCTGAACTTCTGCCGGTCGTAGGTGAAGTCGCGCGCCGGCAGCCAGTCGATCAGCGTCTGCTCGAGCCGGTCGATTTCGTCGGCCGTCATCGCCTCGAAGCGCGCGCGCGCCGCCGCGACGCGCTCGGGCGCATAGTCGGCCTCGGCGCCGTCGCGCTCGAGGATGAAAAGGTCATAAGCCGCGCAATCGACCGCGTCGAACCTCAGCGCCGTCCCGCCATTGGCGAGCGGCCAATTGAGGTTGGTTCGGGTCCAGTCGGTGATGGCCATGAAATTGTAGCAGAAGGTCTTGGCGCCGGCGCGCGCCGCATTGCGGATCGACTGCTTGTAGTTGTCGATCTTCTGCCGGAAGCCGCCGGTGCGGGTCTTGATTTCCTCGCCGACGCCGATGCTCTCGACCACCGGCCAGACGAGTCCGCCAGCTTCGATTTCCGCCCGGCGCTTTGACACCTCGTCTTCGCTCCAGACCTCGCCCCGGTTCATGTGATGGAGCGCGCTGACGACCCCGGCTGCGCCAGCCTGGGCGACATTTTCGAGGCTGACCGGATCGTCCGGCCCGAACCAGCGCCAAGTCTGCAGCATGCCGTCTCCTCCCTTGGCGCCTCCCCCTCTCCCCTTTGGGAGAGGGGGCGGGGGTGAGGGGTTCGCCAGCGTCGTATTGAGCGCCTATCGGTGCAGACCCCCTCATCCGGCCCTTCGGGCCACCTTCTCCCGCAAGAGGAGAAGGGTCCCACGCTAAATCTTCCGCCCCATCGCGAGAAACTTGTCCGCCCGCGCGTTGCGCAATTCGTCCGGACCGAGGTTGTGAAGCGACTTGAGCGCGTCGCTGATCGCTTTTCCGGTCGCCGCGACCATCGCCGGCGGATCGCGATGGGCGCCGCCCAAGGGCTCGGCAATGACCCCGTCGATGATGCCGAACCTGATGAGGTCCTGGGCGGTGATCTTCATGCCCGTCGCCGCCTCCTGGGCGCGCGACGAATCGCGCCACAGGATCGAGGCGGCCGCCTCGGGGGAAGCGACGGTGTAGATCGCGTGCTCGAGCATCAGCACGATGTTGCAGGCGGCGATGGCGAGCGCGCCGCCTGAGCCGCCCTCGCCGATGATCACCGCGATGTTGGGCGCCCCAAGCGCGAGACAGGCGTCGGTCGAGCGGGCGATGGCCTCAGCCTGGCCGCGCTCCTCGGCCTCGACCCCGGGGAAGGCGCCCGCGGTGTCGATGAGCGAGATCACCGGCAGGCCGAAACGGTCGGCAAGGTCCATCAGCCGCACCGCCTTGCGATAGCCTTCCGGCCGCGCCATGCCGAAATTGTGCTGGACCCGGCTCGCCGTGTCGTCGCCCTTCTCTTGCCCGAGGATGCAGACCGATTCACCTTCGAATCTTCCGAGGCCGCCGACGATCGCCTCGTCCTCGCCGAAATAGCGGTCGCCGGCGAGGGGCGTGAACTCGGTGATGAGGCCCTTGACGTAGTCGCCGAAGCGCGGACGGCCCTGGACGCGCGCGACCTGGGTCTTCTGCCAGGGCGTCAGGTTGGCGTAGAGATCGGCCAGCGTCTTGTCGGCGCGGGCCTCGAGCCTGGCGATTTCCTCGGCGAGGGCGGGCGAGTCGCCCTTCTCTGCGACCGCGCGCAGCTCGTCCAGGCGGGCGTCGATTTCGGCGACCGCCGTTTCGAAGCTGAGATAGGTGCGCATTCCATCCTTGCGGCCAACCGTCCCAGGCGCGGCGGCGCGCGGAAACTGGCGGCGGGAAGAGGCGAAGTCAAGCGACCGCGAGGTCTTCTGAGGGTCCCAAGCCTTGCATCGGCCCTCGCGATGCGGCAAAAGGGGGAGGCTTAGGAGTGTAGCTCAATTGGCAGAGCACCGGTCTCCAAAACCGGGGGTTGCGAGTTCGAGTCTCGCCTCTCCTGCCATCGCCGTGTAGGGATTCGCAGGGCGATCGAGCGGGCGTAGTTCAATGGTAGAACGGAAGCTTCCCAAGCTTCATACGAGGGTTCGATTCCCTTCGCCCGCTCCAATACTTAAGCCGCCATGTTAGTCGGAAAGTCTCTTTTTAGTCACCGACGCCTATGCGCGCTTCGAGATTGGGGTCGCTGGCAGGTCGAAGAGCACGACGACGCGCCGCGATCCACACCGCGGGCATTTCAATCGATCTTCGAGCATCGAGACAGGAAACACCGCGCCGCGCGTCCAGATGAGTGTGTCGAGGTCGAGCTCGATTCGCGCCTTGCACTCTCGAATGGACTTGGCGCCCTCGCGTCGGCCCCAGGCGCAACGGGCGGTGATCCGCATTCCGGCGTCGCGGGCTTCGGCGGGGGTTTCGATTATAGAACAAATAAGGAACATTCTTGTTGTTAGTCAATGCCGAAACGTGATACTCAAATAGGAAGGGGATTCGACGATGCCTAAATCGACAGAAGTTTTCACGCCAAACGACGTCCCGACGTTCAGTTACGTCGAGCGGAAGGAGCGCAAATTTGAAGAGCGCCTTCGCGAATCTCTTTCGATTCCAAAAATGATCGTCTCCCTGTCCGGTCCTTCGAAGTCAGGAAAGACCGTTCTCGTAAAGAAAGTCATTGACGAGGCTCACGAATCCCCTCATTTTTTCTGACTCAGATCTGACTCAGATCTGACTCAGATTGGCCAGAATTCATGAGCAAGTGGCCGCGACGAGACCTCTCGGGCAGCGGCGGGCGCGATGCAGCATTTTGGCGATCGTATTGAATTCATTCGTGATTATCTGAGAGCGATTTTCGCCGGGGATGTGCACTCCAAGCGCATCGATTCGTTGGCCGGCGCCACGCTCGGGGTCATGACGAGCGCTTCGCTCGCCGTTTCGGTCATCGGCCATGCCTTGGCTCAGGCGCGATGTCGGCTCACCAAGCACGCCATCAAGCAGGTCGACAGACTGCTCAGCAATCAGGGCGTCGTCGTATGGGACATGTTCGGCCCCTGGGTGACCGAGATGGTCGGCCAGCGCCGCTCGATCGTCGTCGCCATGGATTGGACCGACTTCGACGCGGACGACCAGACGACCCTGGCGCTGAACCTCGTCACCAACCACGGCCGGGCGACGCCTTTGTTGTGGCTGACGGTCTTCAAGGGCGAGTTGAAGGCTAAGCGCAACGACTATGAAGACCTCTGTCTGCTCCGCCTCGCCGAGGCGCTGCCCGAGGGCGCCGTCGTCACGATCCTGGCCGATCGCGGCTTCGGCGACGTCAAGCTGTTCGCCTTTCTCGACGAATTGGGCTTTGACTATGTCATCCGGTTCCGCGGCAATATCCATGTCGCGGCGGCCGATGGCGAGACCCGCCTCGCCGCGGACTGGGTCGGCAAGGGCGGTCGGGCGCGCAAGATTCCCGCCGCCTCGGTCACCGCGGGCGGGCGCGAAGTGGGCGCCGTCGTCTGCGTCCACGCCAAAGACATGAAGGAAGCCTGGTGCTTGGCCACCAGCCACGCCGAGGCGAGCGCGCGCCAAATCATCAATTCCTACGCCAAGCGCTGGACGATCGAACCCGGGTTTCGCGACACGAAGGACCTTCGCTTCGGCATGGGGATGGGTGTCCTGCGAATCTCGGACCCCCAACGGCGCGACAGGCTGCTTCTCCTCAACGCCTTCGCGATCGTTCTCTTGACCCTGCTCGGCGCCGCCGGAGAAAGTCTCGGCATGGACCGCCATCTCAAGTCCAACACCGCCAAGCATCGCACCCATTCGCTCTTCCGCCAGGGCTGCATGCTCTACGAACTGATCCCGACTATGCCCGAACCGCGATTGCGGCCCCTCATGGAAAGGTTCGGCGAAATCGTCATGCAAAATAGCGCGCTCGAACAAACTTTCTCGGTCGTCTAAAAATGAGGGGATCAGTGAGCTCAGCTATCCCCTCATTTTTTCGGGGCCGAAATGCAACTCAAGGTTGGCGCTTCGCTGCGACAACTCTCGTCTGACGAGTCCTGAAGCGCGGGTTCGGGGCTCCGAATTATCCAGAAAGAGGTCGCGCTATGCTCACCATAGGAGCTTATGGCCCTCCTTTCGCCCCGCGTGAGGGCCAAAAGGCCTCGAAAACATACCTTTCTCGAAAATGAGGGGATTCCTGAGCGTTGAGCCTCCAATTTCAGCCTTCGCTTGGACAACAAACGGAATATTTACTCCGCCACCCCCCTTTGTCGCAAGCTCTGCTTTCCGTTTACTCCCAGATGTTTCGAACTCGCTCGTCGGGTATGCTCATCCAATTCAATACATTCGCCCATAGAGCATCGGCGGATCGAATTGTTGCTCCGGACAGAGGGATAACGTTGTCCTCGTCAATGGCTCAACGGGCACTGAATTTACTAATGAGGTAAAGAGTACATTCAAGGCAGGAGGTCTACAGCAAGTCGTGCGCGAGATCTCTGGGAGCACTGTCACTGTGTTCATTGATGATTTTCACTATATTACTAAGGACGTACAGAAAGAACTTGGCCAGCAAATCAAAGAGGCGGCAGAAAGCGGAGTTCGAATCGTGGTGGCGTCCGTTCCACACCGCGCCGACGACGTTGTGCGAAGCAACACCGAACTGCGAGGCCGCGTCACCGCAATCGACACTGACTATTGGAAGGAAGAGGAACTCGCGCAAATTGCCTATCAAGGATTTCAAGAGCTCAATATGGATATAGCACCTCCAATAATGCGTCGCCTAACGACTGAGTCGTTCGGCTCACCACAACTTATGCAGGCCATCGGCCTAAATTTCTGCTTCGAGAGTGGAGTAAGGGAAACTCTGCCGACTCAACGGCGAATCGAAATGGACTTCGTCGCGCTCCAAAACGTCTTCGAGCGAACGTCAACTCAAACAGATTTTTCGTCCATGATTTCCGTGCTCCATGCCGGACCTAAACAGCGAGGGACTGAGCGCAAGGATTTCCAATTCAAAGACGGGTCGAGTGGTGACGTGTATCGTTGCGTTCTCTTGGCGATGAAGGCTGACCCTCCGCGTCTCTCGTTTCGTTACGACGAAATGTTGTCGCGAACCGCGGCACAATGCGTCGGAAATGGCCCGGTCGGATCCAGCGTCGCTCAGGCTCTCGTGCAAATGGACGTTCTCGCGGCGACGGTGCAGGAAGCTCCAGTGATTGAGTGGGATGAAAACGTACTTGACATAGTCGAGCCGTATTTTTTGTTTTTCCTGCGAAGTTCTTCATTTCTCAATCGGGTCCGTTGAACTTTTGGCTGGAAAGAACGCCGCGAGATTTCGGCGGCCGTCGACGACGCGCACAATTTCGATAAACTCGCCCCCGACGCGGTAGAAAAGCACCGTCGGGTAGACCACGATCGATCGAATGCCGGGCATGATCTGGTCGCGCGCTACGCCTGCCTCGGGAAATTGGATCAGGTGCGCAGCGGCGCGCTGAATGTCGCGAAGGTGGGTATCGGCCGTGTCAGGCGAGAAGTGGGCCGCGCCCCAACGCCAGATCGAGAGTAGGTCGGTCTCTGCTTCCGGCGACCAAATGAGTTGACGCTCAGGCTCCGGCATGCGCGGCGCGAGCGCGCCCGATTACATCCTCAATGTCGAGTTTCCGGCCGAAGCCGGCGTCGAGCGAGCGAACCCCAGCGCTTATGTCGCTGCGCAGCGCGCGGAGATGATCGATGTAGTCGTTGAGCTCGCGGCCAATGCGCTCCTGGTCTGCTTCCGGGAGTTCGTGGGCCTTGGCGATTGCTTCGTCGAGCGTCTTGGATGGCATGCGATAAGCCTACCACGAGGATTGTGAAAAGGCACGGAAGGCGGCGGATAACGGTGCGCGGATAACGCGGATAACGGTGGGATAACGGGATAACGGTGACATATGCATATTTCCCTGAAAGTCTATTGTAGCTATTGAGCGCATAGGTGAAATTCCCCAATTGGCCGCCGAGGCCGTGGATCAGGAACAGCGCCGGACCCGCCCCCTCGTCGACATAGTGGATGCGCTCGCCGTCGAGTTCGAGAAAGCGTCCGCGCGGCGGATCGGCGCTCTCGGCCGCTCGGTATAGGCAGCGAACCTGACGAGGCCGCCAACGACAATCGCCAGCATGAGAAGGATCAGCGCGAGCGCGGTCATCTCGCCCCCGCAAGACGGTCGAAAGTCGAGGAGACGCCCGTCACGCGGCTCGGTTGGGTTGGCCGCGCCGCTTGAACTCGAGCGCGCCGTCGTCGATCGCGCCGAAGCGCAGGGCCAAGAGGTCGAGGGCGTAATTCTGGTTCATCCGCCACGGCTTCCTCGTCCCCTGCTTCGGCAACAGGTTTTTCGCCCGCTGGATGTAGCCTGACGTGAGCGGCAGGGTCGGCTCCTCGGCCATATTCGCGTCGTTCCGGCGCGGCGTGCAGATCGCGTAGCCGCGGCGATCCATGTGATCGAGGAGCCGGCAGACATAATCGGCGATCAGGTCGGATTTGAGGGTCCAGGATGCGTTGGTGTAGCCGAAAACCGACGCCAGATTCGGGACGTCGCTGAACATCGCGCTCTTATAGATCGTCGTGCTTCCCGCTTCCACCGGCTTGCCGTCGACCTCGATCTTGATCCCGCCCATCAGCCTGAGCTTGAGCCCGGTCGCGGTGACGATGATGTCGGCGTCGAGCGCCTCGCCCGAAGTCAGACGCAGGCCGGTCCCGGTGAAGGTTTCGATCTCGCCGGTGACGACCGACGCCTTGCCGGCGCGCAGCGCCGCGAACAGGTCGCCGTCCGGGACGAGGCACAGGCGCTGGTCCCACGGCTCGTAGCGAGGGTTGAAGTGCTTCGCGGCGTCGATCCCCGGTCCAACCGCGGCCTGAGCGAGCTTCAGGATTCCCGCCCGCACCGCTGCCGGTTTGCTCCGCGACCGGCGGAAAAGGTAGAGTTGCAAAGCGATGTTCTTCCACCGCACGATGGCGTGGGTGAGCCGGGCCGGAAGCCATCGTCCAAACCCTTTCGCAACCGCCTCCTCGGACGGACGGGCGACGACATAGGTCGGCGATCGCTGCAGCATCACGACGTGCGCCGCCGTCTGCGCCATGGCCGGAACAAGGGTGACCGCGGTCGCTCCACTGCCGATGACGACCACGCGCTTGCCTTCGTGGCGCAAGTCTTCGGGCCAGTGCTGCGGGTGAATGATACGGCCGGCGAATCTCTCCATGCCGGGCCAGCCGGGCATATAGCCTTCCGCGTATTCGTAGTAGCCCGCGCACATAAACAGAAAATTGCACCAGAACCGCACCGCCTCACCGCCGGGACCCGTCACGTCCAGCGTCCAGCGCGCGTCCCCCGATCGCCAGGAAGCGCGAACGACCTTGTGGCCAAATCGAATCCTGCGATCCACGCCGTATTCTCGCGCGGTTTGGCTGAGATAGCGGAGAATTGACTCTCCGTCGGCGATCGCCCTCGTGTCGTCCCACGGGCGGAAGGCGTAGCCGAATGTCGACATGTCGGAATCCGAGCGGATGCCGGGATAGCGGAACAGGTCCCAGGTGCCCCCGATCGCGTCCCGTGCTTCGAGGATGGCGAAACTCGTCTTCGGCTGCTTGCGAACCAGATGGCAGGCCGCGCCGATCCCCGAGAGCCCCGCGCCGACGATGATGACGTCGAAGTCGGCGCCGGCTTTCCACGGGTCGCCGCTTACGGGCATCGCCGAGGGGGCGTCGTTCATCCGTATCCTCCGCTGACGACGGCGACGCCCTGGGAATCTCGCCGCTTCGACTGCTCGCCAATGACTGTAGAACGGCCCGTTCCCGGCGGGCAATGCGGGATGATTCCGATTTTCAGCAAGGAGTTGTCGAAAATCTTCGCCCATGGGCAGCGCGCCTGTTCGCTTGCTGGCGCACAGGGTTGGTGTAGAAACGAAGCGGTCCCGGATCGCCGGGAGCCTCGGTCTTGGGGCAAAAGCCGGTGGGATTGGAAACGCCGCCGCCGCGCGAGGAGCGTCCTGCGACCGACGCCCGCAAGGCCGACTTGGGGGCGAGACGTCGCGGCGCTCATCGCCAGGGCGCCTCGCTCGAAGCTGCACAGCTGCAGGCTGATCTATCCGATGACCGACCTTGAGAGCTTCTCGTTCGGCGACAGTCCAGCGCTCGCGGATGAACTGCTCGACCTCGTGCTCACGGCCAAGAAGACCGCGACATGTTGGGCGGCGAGCGAGGGCGACAAGGGGGTTAAGGTCGGCAAGCGGTGGATCGTCAAGGACGGGCAGGGGCGGGCGCGCGCCATAATCGAGACGGTCGAACTCAACCGGCGGCGGTTCGAGGAGGTCGATGAGGACCTGGCCTTTGACGAGGGCGAGGGCGACCGGTCGCTGGGCTATTGGCGGCGCGCGCACACGAGCTATTTCACCCGGCGAGGCGAGTTTCAGCCGGGGATGCAGGTTTATTGCGAGCGGTTCAGGCTGGTTGAGGTGATCGAGAGTCAATGAGGAAGGCGGGGCGCTCGCCCTTCACCCCTCGACGAACTCCTTGCGCTCAATCCCTTGCGCGTAGAGGAGCGCGGTGAGGTCGGCGTGGTCGATGCTGGCGTCGGCGTTGGCGGCGACCTTGGGCTTGGCGCGGTAGGCGACGCCGAGGCCGGCGGCTTGAAGCATGGCGAGATCGTTGGCGCCGTCGCCGACGGCGAGCGTCTGGCTGAGCGCGAGCCCTCTTTGCGCGGCGATCTCCTTGAGCGCGCCGAGCTTGGCGTCGTGGCCGAGGATCGGCTCGATGACCTTGCCGGTCAGCTTGCCGCCTTGAATCGCGAGTTCGTTGGCGCGGTCCTCGTGGGCGCCGAGCCGCGCCCGAATCGCGCGGGTGAACTGGCGAAAGCCGCCCGAGACGATGGCGATGGCAGCGCCTCTCGCCCGCATCGTCTGGACAAGCGTGCGCGCGCCCGGGTTCAGCGTGATGCGATCCCTCAGCACGTCGGCGATGACGCTTTCGGACAAGCCCGCGAGCAGTTCGACCCGCTCGCGCAGCGCCGGCGCGAAGGCGATCTCGCCCCGCATCGCCCGCTCGGTGATCTGAGCGACCCGGTCGCCGACGCCGGCATGAGCCGCGAGCTCGTCGACGCATTCCTGGCCGATCAGCGTCGAATCCATGTCCGCCACCAGCAGGCGCTTTTCGCGATTCGCGCCTGATTGCACGATGACGTCGACCGGCTCGCCGGCCAGCTCCGCCGTCAGCGCGGCGCGGACGGCGGCGAGCGGAGCGCTGAAATGAAGATCGGCGGCGACGCCCTCGTCAAGCCATCGCCGCGAATCGAACCCGCCGACGCCTTGCGCGAGACGCGCGATACGGGCATCGCTGAGTTCAATCGAACGGGGATCGGCGACCAGCGTAGCGACGACGGCGGACGGCGGCATGAAGCTTCCAGCGAAGGGCGAAACCCAGTGAGGCGCGCGCTCCTCATCGCAGGCCCGACGGCGAGCGGCAAGTCGACGGCGGCGCTCAAGATCGCCGAACGGTTCGGCGCGACGGTCGTCAACGCCAATTCGATGCAGGTCTATGCGGACCTCAGGATCCTGACCGCGCGGCCGACAATGGAAGAGGAGCGGCGCGCGCCGCATCGGCTGTTTGGGACGGTCGACGGCGCGGTGAATTACTCGGCCGGACGATGGGCGCGCGCGGCGGGCGAAATCCTCGCCGGCATTGGCGCCCGGCCGGTCGTCTTCGTCGGCGGCGCGGGCCTCTATCTGCGCGCGCTGACCGAGGGCCTGTCCGACGTGCCGGCCGTGCCGGAGGCGGTGCGGGCCAGGATTCGCGCCGAAGCCGATGGCCGCGGGTCGCAAGAGCTCCACGCCGAGCTGAAAGCGCGCGATCCTGAAACCGCTTCGCGCCTCAACGCCAGCGACCGGCAGCGGATCTTGCGTGCGCTCGAGGTTCTGGCGGCCACCGATCGCCCGCTCGCCTCGTTCCTGGGCGCGCGGGCCGCGCCGGCGCTCAAGAAGCGCGAATGGGCGGGCCTCTATCTCGCTCCCGACCGGGACGCGCTTTATCGGCGCATCGAGACGCGGTTCGACGCCATGCTCACGGAAGGCGCGCTCGACGAGGCCGCGGCGCTGATGAAGCGGCGGCTCGATCCGGCGCTGCCGGTGATGCGCGCCCATGGCGTTCCCCATCTCATCGCTCATCTCGAAGGCCGGATCACGCTTGCTCAGGCCGCGGAACGCTCGAAGCTCGACACCCGCCATTACGCCAAGCGGCAGTTCACCTGGGCGCGACGCCAGATGACCGGCTTCCGCTGGGTCGCGCCAGAGGAGGCGGCGGAAGAGGGAGCGCGGGAGTTCGACGGCGGTTGAGACGGCCAAGTGTAGCGGTCAATGACGCGCCCCTTGAGGGCCGGGTGCGCGACCCCGCCCTACAGGGGCTTGCGCCGCCGAGCGGTCGGGTTTGAAGCCGCCGTCGTTGCGGGTAGGGTGCGCGTTTGTGGTCTGCCGGAGGGCCCGATGCCGCAAGCGCGATCGAACGGAATCGACATCGAATACGAGAGCTTCGGCCGCGACGGCGATCCGCTCGTCTTGCTAGTTATGGGCTTGGCGGCGCAGCTCATTTTCTGGCCGGAATCGCTTTGCAGAGGCTTGGCGGCCAAAGGTTTTCGCGTCGTGCGGTTCGACAACCGGGACATCGGCAAGTCCACCCATCTCGTGAGCCTGCCCACGCCCGATTTTCGCGCGGTCATGGCCGGTCTCGCTGCAGGCAAGACGATTGACGTTCCCTATCAACTCGAGGATATGGCCAAGGACGCGGTCGGCCTTCTCGATGCGCTCGGCGTGGAGCACGCCCATATCGCAGGCTCGTCAATGGGGGGCATGATCGCGCAGGTCGTCGCGATCAATCATCCCGGGCGGACGAAAAGCCTCATCTCGATGAATTCGACCACCGCCCGGCGGGACTTGCCGCCGGGCGATCCCAAGGCGATGGCGATCCTGGCTCGACCGCCGAAGAGCGCGGCTCGCGAGGACCTTATCGAGGCAAGCATCCTCGTGCAGCGCACGCTGCTCGGTCCGGGCTTCGCGATGAGCGAAGCCGAGCTGCGCCAATCGGCCGAACGCCGCACCGATCGCGCGCCTTACGATCCGGCGGGAATCGCCCGCCAGTGGGCGGCGGTCGTCGCCGCCGCGCCGCGCAACGCAGGCTTGAAGACTGTGCGGCGCCCGGCGCTCGTGATCCACGGAGACGCGGACCCGCTGTTTCCGGTCGCGGCGGCGAAGGATACGGCCGAAAGCATTCCCGGCGCGAAGCTGGTCGTCGTTCCGGGCCTTGGCCATTCCTGGCCGGAATCCTCAGCGGGCGTCGCGCTCAAGCACATCGGCGATTTCGTTTCGAAGGCCGAAGCGGGGGCGTCGATGGCCGGGTGAAGCCGCACTCCTTTTCGACGTACCTGCTTTCCCAGCAGCCCCTCGCGAGGCACGACTGAAGATAGCCGCCGCACGCCGATTGCTGACTGGCAACGGCGAGCCGTCCGAGGCGGGTGCTGTAGGCCGGGTCGTTGACCCGGCGGGGTCGGGCGACCCCGCCCTACACGCGATCCGGATCAACCCTTCCGCACCGACCAAGAGTTGACGGCGCCGCGGCCGTCCGGCGTCTGGGCGATATAGACAAGGAGCTGGTCGTTCTCGCAGCAGCCGAATTTCAGGAGCTGGCACGTCCATTCGTATCCGGCGGGAATCCCGCAGCTCGTCACCTATCCGGAGACCTCGCGTTGAAGGCGTCGAACGGCGCCGGATTGGCGCCCGAAACCGCTCCGGCGTCGAGCGCGCCGACGCCGCGATGAAGCAATGGTAGGGCATGAGCCGCGTCCGCTCTCGAGGCTTGGCCGGCAACGCCTGCCATCTCCAGTTTGTCGCAACCGCCATGAACAGGAAACGCGCCCTCGTTCTCTTGGCTTAAGGCCTGATCGGAACGCCCGCCCGGTCCCGCAAGCGGCAAACCCGCAACCCGGACGCCCTGCGCGGGGCCTCCAGCAAGACGACAGACGCCCTCCTCACCCCGTCGACCCAGCTTTCTTACCCCACCAAACGTCAAACCGCCAGAAACCCGCCAGAAACCTCAATTCTGAGAAGCTCTCGCGACAAATTCTTTCGGATTTTCCAAATCCATGCTATGCTGCCCGCTTTCGACCCAATGGCCGCCGGAGCGCGGCCCAAAAGCGAGGCTGACATGGAAGACGAAATTCACCCGGCCCGGAAGCGGCCGCTCACTGCGCTTGCGCGCGTCGCGCGGCGGTCGCGGATATTCGCCCGCCTGCGCGAGGGCGCCGCCTACGACGAGATCGCGCAGGAGGAGCGGCTGACGGCCGAGCGGGTCCGCCAGATCGTGCGCGAGGCGCTCGCTCGGCGCCTCACCGACGAAGACACCGACCACGCCAAGCTCCAGCTCGACCGCCTTCGATCGGCGATGCGGGTTGCGACCGCGGCGGTCGAGGGGGGCGACGTCGCGGCGATTCCCTCGCTCCTCAAGGTGCTCGACCGGCTCGACCGCTACCAGAAGACCGCCAAGGTCAACCAGGTCTACGACGACGACGCCCGCAAGAAGCTGTTCGAGAAGCTCAACCGCGTCGCCGCCAATCTCGGCCTCGCCGTGATCGAGGACCCGGCGAAGGCCGAGGAGAAGCCGGCCCCGGAGCCGGCGCCCGAGCCGGAACTGGCCGCCCCGGAGCCGCCGGCCGGGGATAAGGAAAAAATGCCCTGGGGGGTCGGCGCAACCTCTTGAAAAGGCTCAAAACCGCCATGGGTATCCAAGCGGATCAAAGCCTTTTCCTTGGCTGGCCTTGGTCGGGGCTTTGCTGGATTTGGCTCAATTTGGCTAAATTCGATTGGGGCTTGGGGTGCGTTTCCGGCGCCGGTGTTGCAGTATGACTGTGATGATGTTATCGTATATACTTATGTATCACTCTAAAGGAAAGCCGCGGCTATGACGTTGAGCATTCGAGACGCCGCCACCGACCAGTTGGTCCGCGACCTCGCCAAGCGGAAGGGCCTTGGCCTGACCGAGGCGGTGCGGCTCGCGGTCGTGAACGAGCTTCGCCGGCTCGAAGAAGAGACGCCGCTCAGCGAGCGGATCGCCGCCATCCGACGCACCATCGTCGCCCGTGGGCTAACCGGAGAGAAGGCCGACAAGGCCTTCTTCGACGATCTCAGCGGCGACGTCTGATGGTCCTTGACGCATCCGCCATCATCGCGATGTTGAGCGACGAGGTCGAGGGAGACCGCTTCGCCGCCGCGCTGGCAAGGGCCGGGGCGAGGTCCGTCTCGCCGGTCGCCGTTTGGGAGGCGGTCGCCGGTCTGGCCAAGGTCTATGCGCTCTCGATCCCCGAGGCGCGCCGAAAGGTGGCGGAGTTCCTGGCGACGGCAGAGACCGAGACGCTCGTTATCGGCCGGGTGGAACTCGAGCTGGCGCTCGACGCCTACGACCAGTTCGGCAAGGGTCGCCATCCCGCCCGCCTCAATCTCGGCGACTGCTTCACCTACGCGGCGGCAACGGCTGGCGACGCGCCGCTGCTGCACAAGGACGAAGGCTTCCGGCTGACCGACGTTCGGCAGGCGCTCGAAGGAAAGGGGGATTGACGCACAGTTACAAGTCCATCTTCAAGGCCGCGATGAACGCGTCCTGTGGAATGTCGACCTTGCCGAACTGGCGCATCTTCTTCTTGCCCGCCTTCTGCTTCTCGAGCAGCTTGCGCTTGCGGGTGGCGTCGCCGCCGTAGCACTTGGCGGTGACGTCCTTGCGCAAGGCCCGGATCGTCTCGCGGGCGATGATCCTTCCGCCGATCGCCGCCTGGACCGGGATCTGGAACATGTGCGGCGGGATGAGGTCCTTGAGCTTCTCGACCATCGCCCGCCCCCTGGCCTCCGCCCGGTCGCGGTGGACAAGCATCGACAGCGCATCGACCGGCTCGCCGTTGACCAGGATCGACATCTTGACCAGATCGCCCGCGCGATAATCAATAAGCGTATAGTCAAAAGAAGCATAGCCTTTGGAGATCGACTTCAAGCGATCGTAAAAGTCGAACACAACTTCGTTGAGCGGCAGCTCATAGACCACCATCGCCCGCTTTCCCACGTAGTTGAGGTCGGCCTGAACGCCGCGCCGGTCCTGGCAGAGCTTGAGGATCGCGCCGAGATAGTCGTCGGGAGTGAGGATCGTCGCCTTGATCCACGGCTCCCTGATCTCGGCGATCTTGACCACATCGGGCATGTCGGCCGGATTGTGGAGCTCGATCTCCGACGTGTCGGTCAGCGCGATCCGGTAGATGACCGAGGGAGCGGTCGCGATGAGGTCGAGGTCGAACTCGCGCTCGAGCCGCTCCTGGATGATCTCGAGGTGCAGGAGCCCGAGGAAGCCGCAGCGGAAGCCGAACCCGAGCGCCGCCGACGTCTCCATCTCATAGGAGAAGCTCGCGTCATTGAGCCTGAGCCTGCCCATCGCCGCCCTGAGCGCCTCGAAGTCGGCGGCGTCGGCCGGAAAGAGGCCGCAGAAGACGACCGGCTGGGCCGGCTTGAAACCGGGCAGCGCCTCGGCCGTCGGGCGCTTGTCGTCGCTGATCGTATCGCCGACGCGGGTGTCGGCGACCTGCTTGATCTGGGCGGTGATGTAGCCGATCTCGCCGGGACCGAGCCCGTCGGTCTCGGTCATCTTCGGCCGGAAGACGCCGATCCGGTCGACCTCGTAAGCCGCGCCCGAGCCCATCATGCGGATGCGCATGCCGCGCCTGAAATGGCCGTCGATCAGCCGCACCAGCACGACGACGCCGAGATAGGCGTCGTACCAGGAATCGACCAGGAGCGCCTTGAGCGGCGCGCTCTCGTCGCCCTTTGGCGGCGGCAGGCGGTTGACGATCGCTTCCAGCACCTGATCGATATGGAAGCCGGTCTTGGCCGAGATCTCGATCGCTTGCGAGGCGTCGAGGCCGATCACGTCCTCGATCTGCTCCTTGACCCGATCGGGCTCCGCGGCCGGCAGGTCGACCTTGTTGAGCACCGGCACGATCTCATGGCCCGCGTCGAGCGCATGATAGACGTTGGCGAGCGTCTGGGCCTCGACCCCCTGGCTCGCGTCGACGACAAGAAGCGAGCCCTCGCACGCCGCAAGCGACCTCGACACCTCGTAGGCGAAGTCGACGTGGCCGGGCGTGTCCATCAAGTTGAGGATATAGAGCTTGCCGTCGTCGGCCCGGTATTCGAGCCTCACCGTCTGCGCCTTGATGGTGATGCCGCGCTCGCGCTCGATATCCATCGAGTCGAGCACCTGCTCGACCATCTCGCGCTCGGCGATCGTCCCGGTCTGCTGGATGAGCCGGTCGGCGAGCGTCGACTTGCCATGGTCGATATGGGCGATGATCGCAAAGTTGCGAATGTTCTCGATCGGGTGGATGGTCATGGCGCGGGATAGCAGGGCGCGTGCGGGAAGGGAACGGGATTTGACGGTGGGCGCCGATCCGCCCGCCGGCCGAGCGTTTCTCTTGCCCGCCGCCGGGCCCACCGTCTAGCAGCCTGTCGGACTGAGTCCTTGCAGCTGGTCTTTGAAACCGGCCTACCCGCGTTGCGGCGGCGGTCGGCGCCCTGTTGAGCTTTGTGGGCGTTGCGATTAAGTCTGTTGGATCGGCGATGGAGCTGGATCTTCTCTGCGCCGGGGCGCCCCGCCTTCAATAGGCGGGGGCGAGGGCGAACATTCGCTTCATGTTCCAGGCCATGGTCACGAGGCTCCACTCGCCGCGCACTTTTTCGAGCCCGCGCAGTGAAAATTGACGGAACCCGAGCACGGATTTGATGATGCCGAACACCGGTTCGGGGGTCTGTTTGCGCAGGGCGTAGAGCGCCCGGCCTCGAGGCGTCTTCAAACGATGCGCCATCGCCTCGACCGGCGTCGGATTGTCCGGCGCGGCCGGCGCCGGCTCGAAGCGCTCGGCCAAAGGCGGATGGTGCGGCTGGCGGCCCATCGCGATCGCCGGTTCAATTCCCGCCTCTTCGCAAGCCTCGACATTGCCCGCGCTGAAATAGCCGGTGTCCGCCAGCAGAGTTTCGGCCTCGCCCAAGGCCTCGGGCAAAGCGCCGATCTTGCCCAGCATCGGCTCGACCTGGTTCTTGTCGTTGGGCGCCTGGACCACCTCGGTCGCCACCACCAGCAGGCTGCCGACGGCGACCGCCGCCTGCGCGTTGTAGCATTGATCGAAGCCGCCGCCGGCCACCGGCATGATGCGCAAGTCTTCATCGGTCAGATTGACCTGATCGCTCGGCAGCGGCCCCTCGGGCGGCGGCTGCGGCGCCTTGCCGCCCGGCTTCTTGCCCGTCGCCGCCGTCTTGGCCGCGCGCGCCGCCATTTTGGCTTCATGTTCCGCCAATTCGCGCGCGTGGCGCTCCCTGGCGCGCGCCTCGATCTTGGCGCGCGCCTCGGCGATCTTGCCCAGACGCTCCTCGCGCCGCGCCAGTTCGTCGGGAATCGACATGCCGTCGGGAAGGTCCGCCGAGTCCGCCGCCTCGGCCTTGGCCATCAAATCGGCGACCTCGCCCTTCAGTTGCGCCTCGATCTTGCCCGCATGCTCATAGGAAAGCGCGCTGTGCCGGCTGGCGTTGGCGTGAAATCTTCGTCCCGTCGAGGCCGATGGTTCCCATCTTCAGCACGCCCATCTCGCGCGCAAGCAGCAACACTTGGACGAACAGCCCCTCGATCGGTTTGAGAAAACGCCGGCGAAACGTCGCCAGCGTGTCGTGGTCGGGATGATCGTTGGCCGCGATGAAACGAAACGCCACCGAGTCATACGTCGCCCGCTCCAGCTTGCGGCTCGAAAACACCCCCGTCGCGTAGCCGTAAACAAGAAGACCCACCAACACCCTGGGATGGTAGGACGCCGAACCCGAGCCGCGATACTCGCCACTCATCGCGCGAAGGTCGAGCCCGTCGATCACTTCAACCACAAAGCGCGCCAAATGCTTCTCTGGCAGCCACTCGTCCACCGAAGGCGGCAGAAGATAACCCGTCTGCCGATCAATCGTGCGGAAATTGCTCATGCGCAGGCTCAAGGCGAATCAATGCCGCAATTCTAACTCGCCAAATCTCGCCTGTCCCTTCCAAACCGCCAACGTCCCGCTAAGTCCGACAGGCTGCTAGAGTGACGGCCGCGCGCTCGGGGCCGAGGGGGCGATGGGCCACATCAACTATCAATGCCTGCGCGGCAAGGTCCACGCGGTCGCGCCCGCCGCGCCGCCGACCAATCCGCACTTATGGGTCATCCTCGAAGCGAGCGGCGAGCAGTGGTTCGCGACCATCAGCGTGCGCTCGGACAAGGACGCGCTTGGAGAGCCGGCGGGCAAGTCCTATCTCTACTATCTCGTCGATACCGATTTCGACCATCCCTTCGTCGCATCCATCCTGGCGCGGCCTGAAGGGCTGTCGACGGTCGAGCGCTCCTTTGCTGGCGGCGCCCTGGATTTTCCGCGCGCCGGGCTGTTCGACCCAAACGCGATGCGCGTTCTTCCTCCCGAGGGTCCGGGCCATGACGGCCTCGTCCAGCGCCTCACGGGGATTCTGCAGTTGGCTAAGGCTCAGGAGTGCGACGTCTTTTTCTACGGCAACGCCTTCAGTAAGGATAATCCGCGCCAGACCGACCCCGCCTTCGGCTACACGCCCCAAACACCCTTTGGCCTCGACAACGTCCATATGGCCCAGGGCGATCCGCAATCGATCAACATGCGATTGCGCGAAAACGGCGTCTGGCATGACGGCGCCTCATTCGTCTGGGATGGGCGCGCCAAGCGCATGACCGCGGTTTTCCTGTCCTTTCAGAGCCAGGCCTGGCACACGAACGACAGCGGCGACCCGATCGACGGCGCCACTGGCGCGGAGGCGCCGGCCTACGATTACTCAAGCGGCGAGGCCACGGTGATCATGCCGCCGCGGCGGCTCGCGCAATTGACCAGCGCCCATCGCGGGCCGGACGGGGGGGCTTCGGCCGTCCTGACCAACATGAGTCATGATCTGCTCGATCTCGCCGGGTGGACGCTTGTCGTCGACGCCAAAACCCCGATCGATCTGCCGGCGGCGAAGCTCGGCCCAAGCCAGCCTCTCAGCGTGACGCTGACCCCGGGCAGCCTGGCGGATCGAGGCGGGGTCTTGATGCTCGTCAATCCGCCAGGCCTCAGCGTCCACTGCGTCGCATATCGCGGCGGCGATCCAGTCGCGGGCTGGAGTTCGAGTTTGGGATGAGGGCCGGACCCGATTTCTCGCCTCGTCTTGGCGGACGCCTTGCCGCGCCGCCCGCAGGTTGCGCCTCGAAAAGTCCTATGTTAGGCAACCCGCGCCTTTAGGGCCGAGCCAGCCTGCGCGCTCGAATGCGAGACCCGGAAACGTCGGAAATTCCTCGGGTTGGCGCCGTTTCGGGGGCGTAGCGCGTGGGCTTTGGAAGCCTTGTGACGAGGTGACGGGCTTGGCTGAGGACGACACGATCGTTTCGGGAGTGGCGGGGCGCTACGCGTCCGCTTTGTTCTCGCTTGCCCAGGACGAGCGTCAGACCGACGCGGTCGCCGAAGCCTTGGCGAAATTCGACGCGCTGATTGCCGAAAGCCCGGACCTCGAACGCATGGTGCGAAGCCCGGTGTTCTCCGCCGCCGACCAGCTCAAGGCGCTCGACGCCATTCTCGCCGACGCCAATATCGGCGGCGTCGCCGCAAACTTCATCCGGCTTGTGACATCGAAGCGTCGTCTGTTCTTCATCCGCGAGATGATCGCTGACTACCGCAAGCTCAACGACGCGCATCGCGGCGTGACGCGGGCGGAAGTCACCAGCGCCACCGCGCTGACGGACGCCAATATCGCCGCGCTCAAAGACTCGCTGCGCGCCGCCTCCGGCGGCCGGGAGGTCGATCTTAACGTCAGGCTCGACCCCTCGATCATCGGCGGGCTCGTCGTGAAGGTCGGCTCGCGCATGGTCGACGGCTCGCTGAAAACGAAGCTCAACGCAATTCGCCTAGCCATGAAAGAGGTCGGCTGATGGATATCCGCGCCGCAGAGATTTCCTCGATCCTCAAGAGCCAGATCGCCAACTTCGGCGCCGAGGCGCAGGTGACCGAGGTCGGTCAGGTGCTCTCCGTCGGCGACGGCATCGCGCGCGCCTACGGGCTCGACAAGGTCCAGGCCGGCGAAATGGTCGAGTTCGAGAACGGCGCCCGCGGCATGGCGCTGAACCTCGAGAGCGACAATGTCGGCATCGTCATTTTCGGGACCGACCGCGAGATCAAGGAAGGCCAGACCGTCAAGCGCACCGGCGCGATCGTCGACGTGCCGATCGGCAAGGAGCTTCTCGGCCGCGTCGTCGACGCGTTGGGGAACCCGATCGACGGCAAGGGCCCGATCAACGCCGAAAAGCGCGCCCGCGTGGACGTCAAGGCGCCCGGGATCATTCCCCGCAAGTCGGTCAGCGAGCCGATGGCGACGGGCCTGAAGGCGATCGACGCGATGATTCCGATCGGCCGCGGCCAGCGCGAACTCATCATCGGCGACCGGCAGACCGGGAAGACCGCGATCGCGCTCGACACCATCTTGAACCAGAAGCCCTTGAACCAGGGCGGCGACGAATCGAAGAAGCTCTATTGCGTCTACGTCGCGGTCGGCCAGAAGCGCTCGACGGTCGCGCAATTCGTAAAGGTGCTGGAGGAGAACGGCGCGCTCGAATATTCGATCATCGTCGCCGCCACCGCCTCCGACCCCGCGCCGATGCAGTTCCTCGCCCCCTTCTCCGGTTGCGCGATGGGCGAATTTTTCCGCGACAACGGCATGCACGCGGTGATCATTTACGACGACCTCTCCAAGCAGGCGGTCGCGTATCGGCAGATGTCGCTCCTGCTCAGGCGGCCGCCGGGCCGCGAAGCCTATCCCGGCGACGTGTTCTATCTTCATTCGCGCCTGCTCGAGCGCGCGGCCAAATTGAACAAGGATAACGGATCGGGCTCGCTCACCGCGCTTCCGATCATTGAGACCCAGGCGAACGACGTGTCGGCCTATATCCCGACCAACGTGATCTCGATCACCGACGGGCAGATCTTCCTCGAAACGGACCTGTTCTACCAGGGCGTCCGGCCAGCGGTGAACGTCGGCCTTTCGGTGTCGCGGGTGGGTTCGGCCGCGCAGACCAAGGCGACCAAGAAGGTTGCGGGCAGGATCAAGGGCGAGCTTGCGCAATATCGCGAGATGGCGGCCTTCGCGCAATTCGGTTCCGACCTCGACGCGGTCACCCAGCGCCTGCTCAACCGCGGCGCTCGCCTGACCGAGCTTCTCAAGCAGCCACAGTTCTCGCCGCTCAAGATGGAGGAGCAGGTCTGCGTCATCTACGCCGGGGTCAACGGCTATCTCGACAAGCTGCCGCTCGACAAGGTGCGGCCGTTCGAGGATGGACTTCTCACCTTTCTGCGGGCGAAGAACCCGGATATTCTGGAGGCGATCCGCTCCTCCAGTGATCTGACCAGCGATGTCGAAGCCAAGCTCAAGGCGGCGGTCGAGGCCTATGCTGCGACCTTTACCTGAAATGACCCGGTCGTCCCTGCCTCAGCCATGCACTGCCCTTGAAACGGATGCCCCTGGAGGTGTTCAGCGATGCCGTCGCTAAAGGACCTCAGGAACCGGATCGCCTCCGTCAAGTCGACGCAGAAGATCACCAAGGCGATGCAGATGGTCGCGGTCTCGAAGCTGCGCCGCGCGCAGGGCGCCGTCGAATCCGCGCGGCCCTACGCGGAGCAGGTCGAAGCGGTGCTGACGAATCTGGCCGGCGCGGCGACCGACGGCCAGGGCCCGCGCCTGCTCATCGGCAGCGGATCGGACCAGGTTCATTTGCTCCTGGTCTGCACGGGCGAGCGCGGGCTGTGCGGCGCGTTCAATACTGCAATCGTGCGGCTGGCGCGTGAGAGGGCCAACGCCCTTGCGGCCGAGGGCAAGACCGTCAAGATCCTGTGCGTCGGCAAGAAGGGCTATGATCAGCTTCGCCGCACCCACGAGAAGCAAATTCTGGGGTTGACCGAGTTGCGCGCCGTGCGCATCATCTCTTACGAGACTGCCCAACCGATCGCCGCAAAAGTGATCGAACTTTTCGAAAACGGCGAGTTCGACGTCTGCACGCTGTTCTACTCCCGCTTCAAATCGGTGATCACCCAGATCCCGACCGCCCAGCGGCTCATTCCCCCCGAGCTCGGCCCGAAGGACGAGAAAGCCCCGGTTTACGACTACGAACCCGACGAGGGCGAAATCCTTGCCCAACTGTTGCCGCGCGCAGTCACGGTGCGCATTTACCGTGGGTTGCTCGAGAACGCGGCTTCGTTCTTCGGCGCGCAGATGAGCGCGATGGACAACGCTACGCGCAACGCCGGCGACATGGTGAAGAAATACACTCTGCGCTACAACCGCACCCGCCAGGCGATGATCACCAAGGAATTGATCGAGATCATTTCGGGCGCCGAGGCGCTCTAACCCACTCGTCGTCTTGGCGGCGACGCTTGACCATCGGAACGAGGACGTCAGAAAATGGCCAATATCGCGAATGCCACTGGCCGCGTAACCCAGGTGATCGGCGCGGTCGTCGACGTCAAGTTCGACAGCTACCTGCCGCCCATTCTGAACGCGATCGAAACCATGAACAACGGCAATCGCCTCGTGCTCGAAGTCGCTCAGCATCTGGGCGAGAACACCGTACGATGCATCGCCATGGACATTTCGGAAGGCCTGGTGCGCGGTCAGGAAGTCGTTGACACGGGGGGCCCGATCTCGGTCCCGGTCGGCGAAGGCACGCTCGGGCGGATCATGAACGTCGTTGGCGAGCCGGTGGACGAGGCTGGACCGATAAACATGGAGGCGCGCCGCGCCATCCATCAGCCGACCCCTGCATACGTTGAGCAATCAACCGAAGCCCAAATTCTCGTCACCGGCATCAAGGTTGTCGACCTGCTCGCGCCTTACGCCAAGGGCGGCAAGGTCGGCCTGTTCGGCGGCGCCGGCGTAGGCAAGACAGTGCTGATCCAGGAGCTCATCAACAATGTCGCCAAAACCCACGGCGGCAATTCGGTGTTCGCAGGCGTCGGCGAGCGCACCCGCGAAGGCAACGACCTCTATCACGAGTTCATCGAGTCGAAAGTCAACGCTGATCCGCATGATCCCGACTCGGGCGTAAAGTCGAAATGCGCGCTGGTGTTTGGCCAGATGAACGAGCCGCCCGGCGCGCGGATGCGCGTCGGACTGGCCGGCGTCACCGTCGCTGAGCATTTCCGCGACCAGGGTCAGGACGTGCTTCTGTTCATCGACAACATCTTCCGCTTCACTCAGGCGGGTTCGGAAGTCTCGGCGCTGCTCGGCCGCATTCCATCTGCGGTCGGCTACCAACCGACTCTCGCCACCGACATGGGCGCCCTGCAAGAGCGCATCACCACCACGACGAAGGGTTCGATCACCTCGGTGCAGGCGATCTATGTTCCGGCCGACGACCTGACCGATCCGGCGCCGGCGACCTCCTTCGCCCACCTCGACGCGACGACCGTGCTCTCCCGCGCGATTTCGGAAAAAGGGATCTATCCGGCGGTCGATCCGCTGAACTCGACTTCCCGCATGCTGACGGCCGCGATCGTCGGCGAGGAGCATTATAACGTCGCCCGCCAGGTCCAGCAGGTCCTGCAGCGCTACAAGGCCCTGCAGGACATCATCGCGATCCTCGGCATGGACGAACTGTCGGAAGAGGATAAGCAAATCGTCGCCCGCGCGCGCAAGATCGAGCGCTTCCTGTCGCAGCCGTTCGATGTCGCCGCCGTGTTCACCGGGACGCCCGGCGTGCAGGTCAAGATCGAGGATACCGTAAAGGGCTTCAAGGGCATCGTTGAAGGCAAGTACGACAGCCTGCCCGAGGCGGCCTTCTATATGGTAGGCACGATCGAACAGGCGGTCGAGAAAGCCAAGAAGCTTGCCGCGGAGGCGGCTTGACGCGAACTTTGTCCGGGGGTCGCCATGGCCACTTTCCACTTTGAACTGGTGTCTCCGGACAGGGTGCTGTTCAACGGCGCGGCTCAATCGGTGCTCGTGCCGGGCAACGAAGGCGACTTCCTGGTGCTGAGCGAGCACGCCCCGGTGATGACGTCGATGCGTCCCGGGGTTGTCGGCATCGACGACGCGGAGGGAAAGCACCGTCGCGTCTTTGTGCGGGGCGGATTTGCCGACGCAAGCAAGAAGGGCCTCATCCTGCTGGCGGAGACGGCGATCCCGTTCGAGGACTTGAGCGCCGACAAGCTCGGCCAGGAGATCAAGAACGCGGAGGAGGATCTCGCTGACGCAAACGAAGACCAGAAGCGCCTGGCGCAAGAGAAGCTCGACCGGTTGCGGGAGCTCAAGGACGCGATCAAGCTTTGAGAGCGAGCTGAGCCCGTCCGCTCGCGATCTCCTGTCCCCGCTTCGTTCGTCTTGCGCATGACTCAGGAAGGCTACGACGCTTTCTGCGCCGGCCTGCCCCACACGACGCATGTCGTCCAATGGGGCGACGCGAGCGTCTGGAAGGTCGGGGGCAAGGTCTTCGCGATCGGCGGGTGGTCGAGCGCATCAGAGTTCGGCGTAAGCTTCAAATGTTCTCAGGCAAGCTTTGCAATTCTGACCGAACTGCCGGGATTGCGCCCAGCGCCCTATCTCGCCTCCCGAGGATTATCCTGGGTTCAGCGCACCGACCCTCGCTCGCTCAGCGACGATGATCTCAAGAGTTACGTGCGCCAGAGCTACGCGCTGGTCGTTGCAGGCCTGCCCAGAAGGACGCAGCGCGCGTTGGGGGTCGGGGCCTCGCGATGACCCCGGCGACATCGGCGACCGTAACGCCTTGCGACGTCCGCTCCGCCCACGCGCGCATTCGCGGCCACATCCGCCGTACGCCGATCCTCGAGACGGCCTCGCCGATCGCCGGGGCGCAACCGCTGTCCCTCAAGCTCGAATGTTTGCAGGTTACCGGTTCTTTTAAGGCTCGCGGCGCCTTCCACAACCTCCTTACCCGGCCGGCTCCGGCCGCAGGCTGCGCGACGGCGTCGGGCGGCAACCATGGCGCGGCGGTCGCCTTCGCGGCGCAAAAACTAGGAATTCGTGCGCGCATCTTCGTGCCGGAAATCGCCACGCCCGCCAAGATTGCAAAGATCAAGGCGTATGGAGCCGAGGCCATCATCGGCGGCGGCGCTTACGTGGAAGCGCAGCAGCGCTGCGACAAATATGTCGCCGAAAGCGGCGCGCTCTTGATCCACCCTTACGACGCGATCGAGACGATCGCGGGCCAGGGTTCCGTGGCCCTGGAATGGGAGGAAGACCTCGAGCGGCTTGGCCTCCCGAAGCTCGACACCGTTCTTATCGCGGTTGGCGGCGGCGGGCTCATCGCCGGAGCCGCCGCCTGGTTCGGCGGCCGCGTCAACGTGGTTGGCGTCGAGCCAGAGGGTTCGCGCGCGCTTCATGCCGCGCTCGCGGCAAACGCGCCGGTCGACGTCGCGGTCAAGTCGATCGCCGCCAACTCGCTCGGCGCCAAGCGCGTGGGCGAACTCAATTTCAAGATCGCCAGGCAATTTGTGAGCAGGGGCGTCCTGGTCACCGACATGGCGATCGTCGAAGCCCAGCGCCGACTTTGGGCCGACGTGTCGGTTATCGCCGAGCCCGGCGGCGCGGCGGCCTTCGCCGCCATCGCAAGCCGCGCCTATCGGCCCGAGCCAGACGAACGCGTCGGCGTTCTCGTCTGCGGCGCCAACGCCGATCCGGCGGCGCTCGCGGAAGCAGGCGTTGGCCGTGGCGCCGCTTCGTGACCTCTCTCAGGCAAAATCGCGCTGGCGGCCATTGCGACGGGCAAAGGGCCGAACTATTGTCCGGCCGCTTTCCGCCGGGCCTAACCAGCCTTGCAGCACGTTGGGGCGTCGCCAAGCGGTAAGGCAGCGGATTTTGATTCCGCGATGCGGAGGTTCGAATCCTCCCGCCCCAGCCACTGATTTCAAATAATTATAGCAGACTGTGGTTCACTAGCTGAACAGAATCTGGCGCCGAGCGTTCCTGACTGTGTCGGGAAATCGACCTCAAAAAACCGCGATCTCCGGCGCGAAGGCTTTTAGCCAGACGCCGCACTCGCCATCATCGGACGCGCAGACTTCGCCCCGCTCCCCGGCGACGCTTTGCTTTCCAAAACCAACCAAGACGATATAACCGCAAAATCATCTTGCTGCGGAGGCGCGCGCACGCCCTCTGGGCGATACCTGTATGAGCGGGAACCCATGCGAATATTCGGCAAGGTGGGCCCGGAATCGGAGACATTCTGTAATGGCCCCCGACTTTTGCCCGCTGAGGAGACGCTTGCGCGAATATCGCCGCTGAGATCGAGTTTCGGCATTACTCGCGTCGCCAATCTTACGGGTCTCGATCGGACTGGCATTCCGGTCATCATGGTGTGCCGACCGAACGCGCGGTCGACCGCGGTATTTCATGGCAAGGGAATCGACCTGGCGGCGGCCAAGGCCTCGGGTCTGATGGAAGCGATCGAGACGTGGCACGCCGAACACGTTCGATTGCCGATCCGTTTCTCGAGTTACGCCGAACTGGGCGAGGAGGTGAAAACCGCCGAGGTCGATCTCTTGCCGCGCATCCCCGACACCCGTTTCGACTCTGATGCGCCGATGCTGTGGGTGGAAGGGCGTAACCTGATTGACGGCCAGTCGGTTTGGGTCCCCTTCGAGATGGTGCACGCGCACTGGACCATCGGCGGACCGCCGGTGAGCGGCTGCTTCTCCGCGAGCACCAATGGCCTCGCGTCCGGCAACCACATTCTAGAGGCGACGAGCCATGCGCTGTGCGAACTGATCGAACGTGACGCGACGGCGCTCTGGCGGCAATATCCGGCGGCCGAGCAGGACCGAAGGCGTCTCGACCTCGCAACGGTCGACGACACGGAATGTCTTGCGGTGCTGGACCTCTTCGGCCGGGCGCAAATCGACGTGGCTGTCTGGGACGTCACCACCGATGTCGGGGTGCCTGCGTTCCAGTGCTTCGCCGCGGATCGCACGGGCGAGATAGGCCATGTCGGCGTGGGCGCTGGATGCCACCCGACTCGAAAAATCGCGTTGCGTCGCGCGACGACCGAGGCGGCCCAGGTTCGCACCACATACATCGTGGGTTCGCGCGAGGATATCCGCCACTCCGACTATCATTCGGCGACGCTCGCTGCGAAGAGCGAGCGAGCGCGAGCAATGATGCGGCCGGTCGCGCGGCCGCGCGACTTCGCGTCGGTTGAAAGCTTCGATTTCGACTCGTTCGAAGCGGAGGTCGCCTGGATTGTCGAGCGGCTGCAATCTTCAGGAATTCGACAAGCAATCGCGGTCGACCTGACACGGAGCGAGTTCGGCATTCCGGTCGTTCGCGTGATCGCGCCCGGGCTCGAGGGGTTCGATCACTTCCCTGCGTACTACGCGCCAGGCGCCCGCGCGCGCGCCCTGCAAGAGCGCCGGGCATGACGATCGTCGTTTTCGTCGGCCCGACGCTGACTCCCGAAGACATCGCCGCGTGCGGGGACATCGTCTGCCTGCCGCCAGTCGCCCAGGGCGACATCTATCGCGCCGCGCAACGTCGACCACGGGCGATCGGAATCATCGATGGATATTTCTCCGGCGCCCCATCGGTCTGGCACAAGGAGATCCTGTGGGCGATTTCGCGCGGGGTTCCCCTCTTCGGCAGCGCAAGCATGGGCGCCCTGCGGGCCGCGGAATTGCATGCGTTCGGCATGCGCGGCATCGGCCGCATTTTCGAGGCGTTCCGCGACGGCGAACTCGAAGACGACGATGAGGTGGCGGTCGTGCACGGGCCGGCCGAGCTCGGCCACCTTCAGGCCTCCGAGGCGATGGTCAATATTCGCGCGACGCTGGCTCGCGCCGAGACCGACGGGGTTCTATCGAAAGGTTCGCGCAACGCATTGGAAGCCTTCGGCAAGTCGATGTTCTTCCCGCATCGCAGTTGGGAAGCCTTGCTCGAGGGCGCGGCGTCGCTCGGCGTCGCCGAGCCGGAACGAGCGGCGCTGAGCGCTTGGTTGACTGAAGGGCGCGTCGACCAGAAGCGCGCCGACGCTCTTGAGATGCTGGCGGCGATGAGGGAAGCGGCGCACGAATCGAACAAGACGCAACCGAAATATAATTTTGAATGGACGCAATTGTGGGACGAATTCGTGCGTCGATTCGAGACCGGCGAGGAGAACCCTGGCGCCTCCACGCCGCAGCGCATCGTCGAGGAGCTGAGGCTCGAGGGCCCCGAGATCTATCCGCGCATCGAGGCCATGGCTCTATTGCGCAAGGTCGCCGAAAGCGGCGCGGGGCCGACGGCCGCCTCGCAAACGCGCGAGGATCTGCAGACGACGCTGACGGAGATCCGCGCCATGCTTGGACTGTTCCGGCGCGCTGACCTCGATCGCTGGATGGCGTGTAACGATCTCGACGCGGCCGCGCTGGAGAGGCTGGCGGCCGCGGAAACCAGCCTCAAGCGTCTGCGCAATGGGGCGAAGGGGTCGCTCGAGCCCTATGTCCTCGACGAGCTGCGGATGACCGGCGCCTACGAGCGGTTCGCCGACCGGGCGCGAAGAAAAACCGATGCGGTCGCCGCTTCTTTCCCCGAAACAGCCGGGGCCCCCTCGGGCTCGCGAACCTTGGCGCTGCGGCTCTGGTACTTCGAGCAGCGCCTTGGGCTGGCGCTGCCGGACGACGTAGAGGACTTTGCGCGCCGGCTCGGCTTCGCGAATGCGGAGGATTTCGACGCGGCGGTGCTTCGCGAGCGACTATATCTCGATGCGGAACGAGGGGATCAAAGCGCTTGACGTAAGCGGAAAACTGTTATTATCTGTTAACATTATTTTAGGAAATCTATAATTCCCGGGGCGGCCATATGGCCT
The DNA here is from genome assembly GCA_963765375.1 of uncultured Alphaproteobacteria bacterium. Lineage (GTDB taxonomy): Bacteria > Pseudomonadota > Alphaproteobacteria > Rhizobiales > Beijerinckiaceae > Roseiarcus. Next base: position 974,308 of record CAVXVZ010000005.1, read on the forward strand.
GTTGCGAGGGTGGCGTAAGGTTCCGGCTTTACCCAAAGCCGCCATATGTCCATCCGGAATGGCCTCCGGAGACGGTCTGCGTTTCCGATGCTCCGGGCGCCGTCGGACCCGGCCCGTCCGATGACCGCATGCACCTCGTCAACCCGGTCGGCAAGCGCTTCCCTTATGGCGTCAATCCGGGTCCCTTGGGCACCCCTTATCTCCATTTGCCGCCCTGGAATGGGCCTGTGCTCCGGCCCGTCTTTCCGGACGCCGACGGCCATTTTGATTACCTCCCCGAGGGAACGCCCGAATTTGCCGAAGCGCATGTGTTCGGCGCGGTGCGGTTCGTGCTGGACATTTGGGAACGCTACTTCGGCCGGCGGATCGAATGGCATTTCGCAGCGGACTACCGTCGGCTGGAGATCGCCATCCTGCCGGGGCTCAACAATGCTTATGCCGGCTATGGCTTCATGGAAGTTGGCGCGCATCGGTTTCCCGACGGAAGCCATGCGCCATACGCGCTCAATTTCGACGTCATCGCACACGAGCTCGGCCACCTGATCCTCTATTCGACGGTCGGTCTGCCGACCCCGGCGACCCAGCAAGGAGAGTACTTTGGTTTTCAGGAGTCGGGGGCCGACACGACGGCGCTAATCGCCGGCTTGCATTTCGCATCCCTGCTTGAACACCTGCTCCAGGAGACGCACGGCAACCTTTACACCTACAACGAGCTCGACCGCTTCGCCGAGCTTTCGCCGGACGACCAGATCCGGCTCGCCAGCAACGATGTGAAGATGTCAGCATTTGCGGCGGGCTGGGTGGACGAGCATGCGCTGTCGCAGCCGTTGACCGGCGCCGTCTTCGATATCCTGGTCGACATTTTTCAGGAAATGCTGGTCGACCGCGGGCTTATCCCGAGGACTGTCGCTGAGGCGACGCGGCTTGTACGAAGCCATGCCGAAAACGCCCAAATGGTTCAGCCGGCGTTCGACGCGGCTTTCGCCGATCGATACGAGGACTTCCGCGCTGCGCTGGTCGAAGCGCGCGACACCATGGGGTTCGCGCTCGCCGAGACGTGGAAGCGGCTGTCAGCGGATTATTTCACCTACCTCCGTGTCGCCGAGACAATGATCGAGGTTGAAGCCGCCATGAGCGGCGGTCGCTACCGGCGCGCGATGGTGGAGAGCTTCGCCTGGCGTGAGATCGGCCGGGTCAGTGTCGGCCCGCGCTTGGCGCCGCCCGACGCGCGTAGCCACGCTTTCTCGTCCCGTACTCTCGTGCCCGGGATGCAGGATCAATTGCCGAAGATGAGCTATCGGGAGCGCGCGCTGATGGCTGGGATTGCTCAATGAGACTACGCGACGCAAATTGGACAGGAGGCGAAAATGCCTGAGACCCTATTAACGCCATCGAGTATAAAGTTGTATGGCCGCGTTGTACACAGTCTAAAGTACACCAATGACACTGCTAACACGGGGCTGGGGGCGAACAAATTTCTCCAGAAGCAACTAGAGGCGAACAAACCGCATCCGGAATTGGCAAGAATATATGCTTTCAGCTTCGAGGGCCAATTCTACGCAATCCCTAGGCCACCGATTTTTCTTGTTCATGGGACCGGAACCCCGGTAGGTAACTGGGTCGGTCCCTCTACCTTGGATCAAGCGGGCGTCGCGGGGAGGGAGTGGGATTTCTCGGGCAATTGGGATCAAACTGCTCAAGGTAAACCTGGTACTGACGATCTTTATTACTGGGAATACGAGAAGGGCGACTTCTCGTTGCGCCTTGACTTGGAGGCTGGGCCGTTCGAGCAAATCCTGCTTCAGATGGCCTTGCGCAGCGGCGCCGATCGGGCCAGCGGCGCGGGCGTGAGCGGCGCCGGCGTGAGCGGAGCTGGAGTGAGCGGCGCCGGAGTGAGTGGCGCAGGCGTCAGCGGCGCGGGGGTCAGTGGGGCAGGCGTGCGGCGCTGAAGCCGCGCAGCCACTGTTCCGAATAGCCGGACGGCCTTGGGATCAGTTCCCGTCGTCCGGCGCAGGGCAGCGTTTTCGCCAGGCCCTAGGAGCCTGTCCGAGAAATGGCGGATTTTGGTGGCGGCGTTTGCGCGAATCGGATTCTGCTTGCTTATGAGCAAGACCTTCCGGCCCTGGACGATCGATCAGCCGCTGTTGTTGCCGCCGAGCGTGCAGGACTTTGTCGGCGAGGACCATCTGGCTCGCTTCATTTTGGCGCTTGTGCTCGAGCATCTCGACCTTGGTGAGATCGAATCCGGGTATGCGAGCGAGCGCGGGCAGCCGCCGTTTGACCCGGCGATGATGACGGCGCTGTTGCTGTACGGCTATTGTCACGGCGTCTACTCGTCGCGCCGGATCGCCAAGGCGACGCGCGAACGGGTCGACTTCATGAGCATTGTCGGGCTCGATCCGCCGGATTTTCGCACCGTCTCCGACTTCCGCAAGCGGCACTTGAAGGCGCTTGCGGGACTGTTCGGGCAAGTTCTCAAGCTGTGCGAACAGGCGGGATTTGTGAAGCTCGGCCATGTCGCGCTCGACGGGACGAAGATCAAGGCGAACGCCTCCAAGCACAAGGCGATGAGCTACGAGCGCATGGAGAAGCGTGCGGCGGAGCTCGAGGCCGAGGTCGATCGGTGGCTGAGCGCAGCCGAGGCTGCGGACGCCGAGGAAGACAGAGCCTTCGGCCGCGACAAGAGCGGCGAGGAGCTGCCCAAATGGGTTGCCGACAAGAAGAAGCGCGCCGAGAAGATCCGGGCGGCGAAGGCCGAATTGGAGGCCGAGGCGAAAGCGGCCGCGGCGGCCAAGGCCAAAGCGCAGGCCGAGGCCGAGGAGCGGCGACAAGCCGAGGGCCGCAAGAAACCGGGCAAGCCCGCCGCCCCGCCATCCGAAGAGCCTGACCCCAAAGCGCAGAAGAACTTCACCGATCCCGAAAGCCGCATCATGAAAACCAAGGACGGCTTCATCCAGGGCTACAATGCGCAGGCGGCGGTCGACGCGACGGCGCAGGTGATCGTCGCCCACGGCCTCGACGCGAAGCAGAGCGATCAACATCAATTGGCGCCGATCGCCGACGCCATCGAAGCCAATCTGGGCAAGAAGCCGACGCAACTGTCGGCGGACGCGGGCTATTGCTCCGACGCCAACCTTGCGGCGATGGAGGAACGCGAGATCGACGCCTATATCGCGCCGGGGCGGGCCAAGCACGCCGGGGAAGGAGAAGGCGGCGGCGCCCGCGTCGCCGCCATGCGCGAAAGAATCAAGGCCGGCGGGCACTCCAGCCCCTACCGCTTAAGAAAGCAGCTGCCCGAGCCGGTGTTCGGACAGATCAAGCAGGCGCGCGGCTTCCGTCAGTTTCTCTTGCGCGGCGTCGAGAAGGTCGCCAACGAGTGGGGCCTCGTCTGCCTCGCCCACAATATCTTGAAGCTCGCCCAGGGGCGGACCCCGTCCCTTGCCGCACTCGCAACCGGCTGAGCTTCGCCACCTCGGAAACGGTGCAACGAACGATGGCCGCAAAGCTTCCACCCTTACATCAAACCGGATGCGCGAATTTGCTGCATCCGGCTCTCCGACTGGCTTGAGCGGTTCAAATCCCAGCTCGCCGGGATTAAGCAGACAGGCTCCTAGGCTTCGAGTGGCCCGGCGTCCGCCAAATCATCTGCTCCTTGTCCGGGTCCTGTCCCGCGCTCTCGAACCCGAGCTTCACATAAAGACCCCTGGCGGGATTACCGTGCATCACGTCAAGCGTCACTGGCCGGCCGGTTTCGGCGCCGCGCTTTAGCTCCGCGCCGATCAATGTCGATCCGATCCCGCGTCCGCGGAAGCCGTCGATCAGGTGAATCTGACGCAAGTACAGTCGGTTGGCGAAGTCGACGACCTGAATGAAGCCGACAACCCGACCGTCCACGCTGATAATTCGCGTCCGTCCCTGCTTATATCCCTCATGAAAGAGAGCGGCGATGCGGTTCTCGTCCCATCGGCCGATCTTTGTGAGATGCTCTTTCGCGCCCTCGAGATAGAGCGCGAGGGCAAAGGGATAGTCACCCGGTTCCGCCGGCCGCAGGCTAAAATCGGGTTCCGTTCGATCCGTCATCGCAGTCGCCGCCGCGCCGGCTTAGGCGCAAGTTTCCCCCCGAACCTCTCCAACGACGCCCCCCGTGACGAGGATCATATTGCTTTGCAGCGTACGTAGTATAATGTCTTAAATCAGATGGTCCAAGTGTCGGCGACACAAATGGAAGCGGTAGGGCCCAGAACCTCGCGGGAACGACCCGCGCAATCAACCAAGCTCGCGGCCATCATGTTCGCGGACATGGTAAGCTATAGCAAACATATCGAGAAAGACGAAGCCGCAAACGCGAGTAACGCCGAGCGATCGATCGAGCTTTTCAAGGCCCTGATCGGCGACTACGGAGGCCGTATCGCCAATATTGCCGGCGACGGAATCCTCGCCTTGTTCGATAGCGCCGACGGGGCGCTCCGATTCGCGATCCAGATTCAGACGGAGTTTCGCGACCAGTCGGTCTGGGACGACGGCGACCCAATTCAGTTCCGTATCGGCCTTAATCTCGGCGAAGTGACCCCAGACGCAACGAACTTTCATGTCCATTGCGTCAATGTGGCCGCGCGGGTCCAGGCCCTCGCCGAACCGAACTCTATTTTCGTCACCGGGGCGATCCGCCAGGCGGTGCGCGACGTGCCTGGGATCACATTGCGCTCGCTCGGCCAGCCAATCCTGAAGAATATTTCAGAGCCGATCGAGGTCTTCGTCGTCGAGAAATCGGACGCTCCCCCGGCGCAGGTCGCCCTGCCCGCGCGCCACGTTCCGAGGATGGAATCTGCGCGAAATCCCGCCATTGCAGTGCTTGCGCTTTCCAACCAGTCGGGCGATCCGCGCAATGACCATCTTTGCGAGGGCATCGCCGAGGATATCATCGCCAACCTGACTCGATTTCGCAATTTGATCGTCATTGCGCGACATTCGGCGTTTCTGTTCAACCTGCGGACCAATCCGTTGGAGGAGGTCCAGCGGAAGTTGGGCGTGCGCTATATCCTCGGCGGCAGCCTCCGCAGGGCCGACAAGCGCCTCCGCATCGCCGTTGAGCTGACCGACGCAGTCTCCGAAAGCGTGCTCTGGTCTGATCGTTTCAGCCTTGAAGTCGAAGAATTGTTCGACCTCCAGGACGAGATCGCCGGCGCCGTCGCAGCACGGCTCTCGGTCCAGATCGATTTTGCCGAACGGCGGCAGGAATCACCCTATCCGCGTGACATGCGCGCCTACGGCCTCCTGGTTCGCGGGCAACACCTGATGCTCAAGTTCACCAAGGAAGCAAACGCGCACGCTCGTCGGCTTTTCGATGAAGCAATCGAGCTTGCGCCGGAATACAGCCGGGCTCACAGCGCGATTTCACGCACGCATAATCTCGACTGGCGCTATTCGTGGTCCGCTGCCCCAGATGAATCGCTTGAAACCGCAATCGATTTCGCGCGACGGGCCAAACAGCTCGACCCACTCGACGCTCGCGGCTTTGCCGAATTGGGCTACGCCAAGCTGTACCGGAAGCAGCTCCAGGAAGCGCTCGCCGAATATGCGCACGCCATGGCGCTCAATCCGAACGATAGCGATATCATTGCGGAATACGCGGACGCGCTCGTTTATGCCGACCAGCCTGCGAAGTCGGTTGAGCTTCTGGAAAAGGCGATGCGCCTCAACCCCTTCTACCCCGATTGGTATCTCTGGTATCTCGCCGACGCCTACGATGCTTTGGGCCGCTATGAAGACGTCGTTGCGGCTGTCCAGCGCATGCACGACCCGTCCGAGGGGCGGCGACTTCAGGCCATCGGTTATGCTCATCTCGGGATGATGGATGAGGCAAAAGCGGCGGCGCGCGAGGTCATGCGGCGCCAGCCTGGTTTCACCATCAGCGAGTGGTGTCAGCGCCCACCGTTCCGCCAGGGGCCGGTCCTCGAACGCTACATGGAGGGACTGCGTAAAGCGGGCCTCCCAGAATAGGGATGACGTCCCGACGGGGTGGGCTGCGGGCCATCATAGCGCGATAAAGCGGAGAAAGAGCCTCCGATGACCGAACGTAATCCAGTCCATCGCTGAATTCCCCGGCCGTCGTCTCGACTGCTCAGGCTGCGCAAAAGATGATGGTTTCCCCATCTGCGACCGACCGTCTCGATTCGCAATGGCCGCTTCAGTTCGACCCCGGCAATTCGCACCACGGCGGTACAGGCGTGCAACAGGTTGGAAACACTAGGTTGTGTCGGTAATCAGCCGCACGTGAAAGAGATCAGTTCGGCGCGACAATTTCAGGGACGCGCTTTTCCCAGTTGGAGGTAGCCGCACGCATCTCGTCCATGTAGGCGTGACGATTGTAGATGGCGGCCACGCCGGAGACAGAGCCACTCACGTGGTTGAGCAACGCTTCTTCGCAGAAAAAATTCTAACGATGATAACGCCTTCCGTGGCGCCATCTGACACCATGCTCGACGACAAGGCCGGATTTTGATTTCCGCGATGCGAGGTTCGAATCCTCCGCCCCAGCCACGCCTGTCCATCCGCTCCACAAAGGTCGGCCGCGAAGTTGGGATTTCGACTGAATCGGCGGGCTAGGAAGCCAAGGACTCCGTCCCCAACCGCGCCCAGTTGCGTTTCGGCCGTGGTCTCAGCCAATGCAGGCGGTCGCCAGCCATATTGCGTTGTGACCCTCGTCACAGCGCGACGCCACAGTTCTGATACCGCTCCCCTGCGGCGCGTGTTACTCGAAAAAACGTACGGTCGTGATTTTCAGTTCGCGGCTTTGAACGCAACGACTTCGTAATCCAGGGGAGGGAGGCATGGGTCAGATAAATCGCAATTTTTTCTTCACCCAGGTGCGGCGAACTCTGTTCGCGAACAACCTGCGGCAGCCGCAGGTCGATGGCATCAATGCAATTCTCGATGGGTGGGAGGCGAAATACGCCGCTGACGACGACCGTTGGCTCGCATATGCCCTAGCGACAACCTATCATGAAACCGATCAGCACATGCAGCCGATCGAGGAATACGGCAAGGGGCGCGGCCTGCCGTACGGCAAACCCGATCCGGCAACCGGGCAAGTCTATTATGGTCGAGGATTCGTGCAACTGACTTGGGAGCGCAACTATAAGGCCATGTCGGATCTATTGGGAGTCGACTTCGTCAATCACCCCGACCTGGCGCTCGAACTCGACAACGCCACGAATATCATGTTCATGGGCATGACGAAGGGCCTGTTCACCGGCAAATCTCTCGCCAATTATTTCAATCCTACTACCGAGGATTGGGTGAACGCCCGCAAAATCATCAACGGACTGGACAAGGCCCAAGCGATCGCCATGTACGGCCACAATTTCTATTCCGCCATAAGCTATACGACATGATCGGAATTTTCGCCGGGAATTCCGGGCAGCGCGAGATAACCGCGTATCCGAGATCGCGTAGTCGCGCGGGCCGCAGGATCGTGAACGTGGGATTGGTTGTCGGCCTCGTGGCGCTCGCGCCGCTTCGTCCGGCGCTCGCCGAGGAACGCTGCGGCTGGCTGGAAAATCCGACTCCCGGCAATTGGTGGCTAAAGGACGCTCGCGGTCTCTGGATCATATCCGCTCAGGGAGGCCCCTACGCGGAGGGCGTCGAAAAACTGCCGGAACCGGCGCCGGACAGTTTCGTGGCGACCAGCGGTCACTACGGATATTCTTGCGCCTGCGTCAGCGGAACTTTCGACGATCACGCGGAGAGGATGACGCGACTGGAGGCGGCGCGGGTGCTGCCGTTGTCGGTCTGTCGCAGCGACAAGGCTTTGGCCGCCCCTGGCGGCTAGCCTGATCTTCCGCAACTTTCCGCCACATCAAGCGATCGGGCGTCTCGCGATCGAGCGGAATAATTGCGTTCGAGAAATTCGGATCCGGGAGTCATTCTCGAGCAAAATCCGCTGCGCTTCGTTCTTGAGAACCGGGTCGTCAGCCAAGCCTGTCCCTTGCGGCCACGAAGAGCAGTGGATTCGATTGGATCGGCGGGCCACTAAGCCGAGGACATCCCGTTGCCAAGCGCGCCGAGTTGCGCGAATGTGAGGCGCGCAGAGCCGCTTTCGTCGGCGGATTCTTTTCGGGATGGGACGCAATGACGCCGGCGGGAGGTGATTTCGCGTCCATTGTTCGCCTCGAAGGCGTCCAGAAGTATTTCGGCGCCGTGCATGCGCTTCACGACATCGACATCGCCATCGGACGCAACGAGATCGTCGGACTCATCGGCGACAACGGCGCGGGCAAATCGACGCTGATCAAGGTCATGACCGGCGTGCTGGCGCCGACCTCGGGCAGGATTTTCATCCGCGAGCACGAAATTCAACCCGGGGAGTACTCGGTCCGGATGGCGCACGATCTGTCGATCGAAACGGTCTACCAGGACAAGTCGCTGGCCGAAAAGCAGCCTCTGTGGCGCAATTTCTTTGTCGGAAGGCAGATCACGAACCGGTTTGGCTTCATCGACATCAAGCGCGAGAAAGAGGTCGCCCAGAAGATCCTGATCGACACCATCGGCTTCCGCGGCGTCGGCATCACCGTCGATTCGACGGTCGGCAATCTGTCGGGCGGCGAGCGGCAGGGCATCGCGATCGGCCGAGCCATGCATTACAACGCCGACCTGATCGTGCTCGACGAGCCGACCGCCGCGCTTGGCGTCGCCGAGGTGCGGAAAGTGGTCGAGTTCGTGCGCCGGATCAAGCAGTCCGGGCGAGCCTGCATCTATATTGAACATAATCTGGCGCACGTGCATGAAGTGGCGGATCGGCTGATTGTGCTGGACCGCGGGCGCGTCGTTTCCGAGATCGATCCGAAGGATATGACGGTGCCCGAGCTTACCGAATATCTGATTGCGTTACAGCACAAGGCGTGAGGGGAGACGACACGAATGGCTCAGCGGTCAGGCGGTTCGATCCTGCAGCGCTTCGAGGCTCTGCCGATCATCATCGTCTTCGTGCTCCTGCTCCTCTTCTTCATGTACAGGGCGCCCGAGGTTTTCCTTGCCCCTTACATTTACACCACCTTCCTCTCCACCTTGCCGCCGCTGATCCTTCTCGCCGCCGGGCTCACCTTTGTGATCGGCGCGGGGGAAATCGACCTCAGCTTTCCATCGATCATCGCCTTTTCCGGCTTCGTCTTTGCGGTTCTGTTCAAGGAATACGACCTCGGCTGGATCGCGGTCGTCGCTGGCCTCGCCTCGGGGGTTTTGGTCGGGCTCCTCAACGGAATCATCATCGCCAAAATCGGGATTCCATCGTTCATGACGACGCTCGGAACTCAATTCTTCTGGGCCGGAATGGCGACCGTGCTCTCGGGCGGCAAGTCCTACGCGCTGCGCGGCGCCGAAGAGAGTTCGGTGTGGCAATGGATTGTCGGGCGCCCGTTCGCGTCCGCATCGACGCCCTGGCTGCAGGAGCTTTCGATCCAGGGGCTATGGACCGCGATCATCGTCGGCTTCCTTTGGCTCATTCTCACCCGTCACCGGTTCGGCGAGCATGCCATGTTCATCGGCGATTCCAACGACGTGTCGCGCGTCGTCGGCATCGACGTCGATCGCGAGAAAATCAAGATCTTCACGCTGATGGGCTTTCTCGCCGCCTGCGCCGCGATCATCCTGACGCTCGAGAACAAGAACTTTTTCGGCAACCAGGGACAGGGCTATCTGTTGACCGCGATTGCGTCCGTTCTGATCGGCGGCACTTCGATCTTCGGCGGCGAGGCGACCATCATCGGGACGGTGTTTGGCTGTTTCATCATCGGCATGGTCGAGGCCGGCCTCGTCGCGGCGGGGCTCACCGGCGCATGGGTGAGGACCGTGCAGGGCCTCATCTTCCTGGTTTCGATTATCTTCTACATGTATGCGGACGAACCGCAGCGTCGCCAGGCGCTCTTCGCCAACTTGCGGTCGCTCGGCAGGCCGGGCGGCGTCCGCGCGACCGAAGAGGGAGGCGTTCGCCGATAAGGCGGCCCGAGCGGGAATGGGCGATACCGAGATGGGCCTGGGCCCGCGAGGTTGCAGGGCAGGACGGAAGAGCGCGAAGAGCGCGGCCTCAAGTTGACCGACGCTAAAATCATATTGTATTACTTATCGAACAAACGGTTCCATGGGATGAAATGCTCGTCCGAGTTTTCGCCGGCGGAGGGAGGGAGCGCTCGCGTCGCGCCTTTGTCGCCCGGCCGCGGTCCGGCGTTCGGCCGGAGGCTTGTCTTTCCGACTTGCACGAGCTTCGAAAATCGACGCGGACGATCGTCCGAAATGTCCACCGATTCACCGACTTCCTGACAGGGAGGGGCGGCCGAATGAGGCCGCCGGAATAAGCAAGGGAGAAACGACATGCGTTTGGCTCATTTTCTTCTGGCCGGAGTCGCCGCGGCCGGGCTAGCGACCGCGGCCGCTCCGGCTCTCGCCGATCCGATCGGCAAAGGTCTGGTGATGTACATGCAGATGGGCGGCAACCCCGGCGACGGCGCGACACTCGCCCGCCAGACGGGCGCCAAGGAAGCCGCCGAAGCGCTCGGCGTCGACCTCAAGTCGCAATTCTCGGCCTGGGCGCCCGAGACAATGATCAACCAGTTCAAGGAGGCAATGGCGGCCAAGCCAAACTGCATCGAGATCATGGGCCACCCTGGCTCGACCGCCTTCCATGACCTCGTCAAGCAAGCCGTCGACGAAGGCATCGTCGTCACCTCGGGCAATTCGCCGCTGACCGAGCTGCAGAACGAGTTCGGGCCGAAGGGCTTCGGCTACGCCGGCGTCGACCTCTATGCTGGCGGCGCTCTGACCGCCAAGGCGATGCTGGCTCAGGGTCTCAAGTCAGGCGACGAAGCGATGGTCTATGGCGTATTCAGCCAGGCCGAACGCGGGCAGTCCGAGAAGGGCCTCGCCGACACGCTCGAGAAGGCCGGGCTCAAGGTGGACCGGCTCGAGATCACCCAGGAGGTCAACAGCGACACATCGCTCGGCGTCCCGGTGCTCGTCGCCTACATCCAGTCGCACCCGAACCTCAAGGCGATCGGAACGCAGCACGGCGGAGTGACCGGCATCATGGATGAGGTCTTGAAGAAGGCGGGCAAGAAACCGGGCGACGTCATTGTCGGCGGCATCGACCTCGCCCCTTCGACGATCAGCGGCCTCAAGTCCGGCGCCGTCAGCGCGACGCTCGACCAGCTGCTCTACATGCAGGGCTTCTTTCCGGTCGTGCAATGCGTGATGTCCGCAAAATACAAGATGCCGGGACTGTCGCTCAATACGGGCGCCGGCACGGTCACGCCGAAGACGATCGACGCGCTGACCAAGCTGATCGACGCCGGCATCCGCTGAGGCTGGCTGGTTCGTTCGCAAGGCCGCGCCGGCAAGGGATCGCGGACGCCGGATGGCGTCCGCGATAAGGGCGAGGGGCGGTCCGCAGAAACCTGGAGCCGCGTGAGCGCTGATGTTCACCCTAGGCGTCGATTTCGGAACCAATTCGGTGCGCGCGCTCATCGTGCGCTGTTCGGACGGCGCCGAATTCGGCAGCCGCGTGATCGACTATCCTTCGGGCGCGCAAGGGGTGCTGCTCGATCCGAAGGACGGCCTGCTCGCGCGCCAGCACCCCGGCGACTATCTCTATGGCCTCGAGAAAAGCATTGCCGGCGCGTTCGCCGAAGCCGCGCGCGAGCCCGGTTTCGATCCATCGAAGGTCGCAGGCATCGGCCTCGACTCGACCGGCTCGAGCCCGATCCCCGTTGACGCGGAGAACCGCCCGCTGGCGCTGGGCGACAAATGGAAAGCCGACCTCAACGCCCAGTGCTGGTTGTGGAAGGATCACACGAGCTGGCGCGAGGCCGCCAGGATCACCGAGATCTGCGCCAAGCTCCGGCCTCAGTACATCGCCAAGATCGGCGGGGTCTACTCGTCCGAATGGTTCTGGGCCAAGCTCTGGCATTGCCTCAACGTTGCTCCTCAGACATTCGAGGCCGCCTTCTCCTGGGTCGAGCTCGCCGACTGGGCGCCGTCCGTGCTCGCCGGCGTGGCCGACCCGCGACTGGTTAAGCGGGGAGTGTGCGCCGCCGGCCACAAGGCGCTCTACTCCGACGATTGGGGCGGCCTACCGGACAAGGAGTTCTTGACCGCGCTTGACCCGCGCCTCGCCGAACTTAGGGACCGGCTCTACGAAAAAGCCTACGACGCCACTGAGCCAGCTGGGCGGCTCAGCCCTGGGTGGGCGGCGAAGTTCGGGCTTCAGGCGGGGATTCCGATCGCGATCGGAGAGTTTGACGTTCACTATGGCGCGATCGGCTGCGGCGTGCGCGAAGGCACGCTGGTCAAGGTGATCGGCACCTCGACTTGCGATTGCGCCGTCGTTTCAGCCGACCGACAAGTCGCCGACATCCCCGGCATCTGCGGCATCGTCAAAGGCGCGATCCTGCCAGGTTTCTTCGGCATCGAGGCAGGCCAGTCGGCGGTTGGCGACATATTCAAATGGTGGGTCGAAGTGGTCCTGGGCGGCGACGCGGCCCTTCATGCCGACCTGACCGCCGAGGCGGCGAAGCAGCGCCCCGGCCAGGCCGGTCTTCTGGCCCTTGACTGGAACAACGGCAATCGGACCATTCTCGTCGACCAGAGGCTCACCGGCCTCATCCTCGGCCAGGACCTCTATACGACGCGGGCGGACATCTATCGCGCCTTGATCGAGGCGACCGCATTCGGGGCGCGCGCGATCATCGAGCGCATCCAGGAGTACGGCGTGCGTATCGACCGAGTTGTGTGCACGGGCGGCATCGCCGAGAAAAATCCGCTGCTCATGCAAATTTATGCCGACGTCACCGGCTGCGTCATGCAGGTCGCGGGCTCGAGCCAGGCCTGCGCTCTCGGCTCGGCGGTCGCCGCGGCGGTGCTGGCGGGCGCACATCCGGACTTCGCCGACGCGGAGGCGGCGATGACCTCCCTGAAGCCCGAGTCCTATCACCCGGTCGCCGGGAATCGCGCCGTCTACGACGAGCTCTACGCCCTCTACCGCAAGCTGCACGATTCGTTCGGTGGGCTGACCAAATCCGCCGATCTGTCCGGGGTCATGAAGAGACTCCTGGATATTAAATATGCCCAACGCGCATGACTTTGCGTTCGCACGAATGACGCCCGGCTTTGCCCGCCGGAGACGCGCCCCGTAAGATGTTGCGTCAACCCGGAAAACCGAAACGTCCATGATCAATCTCGCCACTCCTGAAGTCTGGCTCGTTTGCGGCTCTCAGCATCTTTACGGTCCTGGCCCGCTTGAGCAGGTCGCGGCGCATGGGCGGGAGATCGCGGGCGTACTCGCCGATTCGCCGAAGCTGCCGCTGAAGACCGCCTTCAAGGCGTTGCTGACAACGCCGGACGAAATCGCGAAGCTTTGCCTCGACGCAAATTCCGACCCGGGCTGCGCCGGCCTGATCCTTTGGATGCACACGTTCTCGCCGTCGAAAATGTGGGTGCGTGGGCTCAACACGCTCAAGAAGCCGTTCGTCCACCTCCACACCCAGTTCAATCGCGACCTCCCATGGGACGCGATCGACATGGACTTCATGAACCTGAACCAGTCCGCGCACGGCGACCGGGAGGCGGGCTTCATCCACACCCGCATGCGTCTGCCGCGCAAAGTCGTCGTCGGCCATTGGTCCGATCCGGAAGTGCAGGACCGCATCGGCGCCTGGATGCGCGCGGCGCGCGCCTGGCACGATTGGCAGGGAGCGAAATTTTGTCGCTTCGGCGACAACATGCGTCAGGTGGCGGTCACCGAGGGCGACAAGGTTGCAGCCGAAATGAAATTCGGCTTCTCGACCAACGGCTACGGCGTCGGCGACCTTGCCGCCGAGGTGAACGCCGTCTCCGACGCGAAGGCCAAGGCCCTGGCCGGCGAATACGAGAAAAAATATGCCGTCGCTCCTGAACTGCGCAAGGCGGGCGGCAGCCACGAATCGCTGCTTTATAGCGCGCGGCTCGAATTGGGCTTGCGCGCCTTTCTGGAAGGCGGCGGCTTCAACGGCTTCACAACGACGTTCGAGGACTTGCACGGACTGCGACAGCTTCCGGGCCTGGGGCCGCAACGCCTGATGGCCGAGGGCTACGGCTTCGCGGGCGAGGGCGACTGGAAGACCGCCGCTCTGGTGCGCGCAATGAAGGTCATGGGCGAGGGCATGCCCGGGGGAACTTCGTTCATGGAGGACTACACCTATCATCTGGCGCCGGGCGGGCATCAGGTTCTCGGCGCGCATATGCTCGAGATCTGCGAATCCATCGCCGCTGGCAAGCCCAAGCTTGAGATTCATCCGCTTTCGATCGGCGGCAAGGAAGATCCGGTTCGCCTGGTTTTTGATGCGGCGAAGGGCCCTGCGCTCAACGCAAGCCTGATCGACCTGGGCGCCCGGTTTCGCCTACTGGTGAACGAGGTGACCGCGGTCGATCATCCCGCCTTGCCGAAGCTTCCGGTCGCTCGCGCCGTCTGGGAATGCAAGCCCGACTTCAAGACCGCGTGCGCCGCCTGGATTCTGGCCGGCGGCGCGCACCACACGGGATACAGCTACAGCGTGACCCGGGAGATGCTCGAGGATTTCGCCACCATCGCCGGAATCGAGATGGCGGTGATCGGCCCGGAAACTACTCTGGCGAACTTCAAGCAGGACCTGCGCAGCAACGACGTCTACTATTACCTCGCGCAGGGATTCCGCGCCTGACGCCGGAACGAGGCGATGTTCAAGGAACTGAGGCGTGAAGCGTATGAAGCCAATGTCGCCTTGCCGCGGCACGGCCTCATCAATCTCACCTTCGGCAATGCGAGCGCAATCGATCGGGCGCGAGGCGCATTCGCGATCAAGCCCAGCGGGGTTGACTATTCAGCGCTGACCCCAGACGATATGGTCGTCGTCGACCTCGAGGGAGGCAGGGTCGAAGGCCGGCTCAATCCGTCGTCAGACACGCCGACCCACCGCCGGCTGTTCCTCGCCTTTCCGGACATCCGCGGCGTCGTGCACACCCATTCGTCGCACGCGACCGCGTTCGCCCAGGCAGGCCGGCCGATTCCGATCTTCGGCACGACCCACGCGGACTATTTCAACGGCGAGGTGCCCGTCACCCGCAAGATGACGGCGAGCGAGATCGCCGCGGACTATGAGTGGGAGACCGGCAAAGTCATTGTCGAGAAAATGCAGGGGCTCGATCCCGCGGATTTTCCCGGCGTCCTCGTCAACCGGCACGCGCCATTTACCTGGGGGCCAAGCGTGGCGAAGGCGCTGGAAGCCGCCGTCGCCGTCGAATGCATCGCCCACATGGCGCTCATGTCGCTTCAACTGGCCCCGGACCTCGAACCGATCGAGCAAGAGCTTCTCGACAAGCACTTCAGGCGCAAGCACGGGGCCGGCGCCTATTACGGACAGAGTCCGGCTGGTTAGAACGCCGGCGCCGGCCGGCGCAGTCCGATTACCCTTGCAGCGAGATCACCATGCCGCTGAGGTCGAGCGAAAACATGAAGCCGACCTGTCGACCGCGCAGGCGGAGCACCACGCCATTTGCGTTCGAAAGCTGAGCCGCCGACCGGCCGCCAGCGACCGAGAGGCCGGCGCCGACCGCCGAATAGACGCCGCCGATGTCAGCCGGGGTGCGCAGATGAGAAGCAGTGCCGACGAGGTCCGTGCCCGACGCGCCGATTGTGGCGCCAGCGCTGATGCCGCCGATCGACAGCTGGTATTGCCTGCCCTGGAAGGTTAGGACGCCGCTCCCGCCGGAGGCGCCAAAAATAAAGCCGGCGCTGAGGATCCTGAGCGAAATCTGCCCGGTCGCCGCTTCCGCCGGCGCCAACATCGACCCGCTCGCCAGGGCGGCCGTCCCGGATATAATAAGGCTGCGACGCGTTAGATTGTTCATTTTGCTCTCCCCGACCCCGTTTGTGATCGCGAACCGTGTCGCGCCTGTAAACGGCGAAGCAATAGACCCCTCTCATGCCGGTTGACAAGCCCAGGCCAAAGATCCGTCTCACGGTCAACGGCGGACCGCCTCCGCTGTCTTGCTCGCGTCAAGACGCCGCCTCAGATAATCGGCGGCCAGGATAGGCGGATAGCGGACCTGTTCTCCTTCTCGGACGCAGGACGCAACCGTCTCGACGAGCGCGTCCGGATTCGGGTCATAGAAAAAAGCAATCGAATGCCGCTCCCTGGCGCTCCGGTTGACGACACGGTGGGGAGTCGAGACATAAATGTCATTGGTCCATCGCATCAGGCAGTCGCCGATATTCACAATGAAAGCGCGCGGGACGACCGGCGCCTCGATCCACTCCCCGTCGCGGGCGCGAACCTCGAGTCCGCCGACGTCGTCGGTGGCGAGCAGCGTCAGGTTGCCGTAATCGGTGTGCGCGCCCGCGCCCGTCCGCGGCTCGGAGCCCTGGGGCGGCGCCGGATAGTGCAGGAGCCGCAGGGTCGCCATCGGGCGATCGAATTTATCGTCGAAGAAGTCGGGCTTAAGACCGAGGTCGCAGGCAAATGCGCGATGCAGCCGGGCGCCGAGCGCTGCGCAGGCGTCGTAGTAGGCGAGCAGAGTCTCGCGGAAATTCGGCAGGCTCGGCCACGCGTTCAGGGAGCGGAAGGGCTGCCCGGACAGAAGGTCCGGATCGTCCGGCGTAATCTCGAGACCGACGTTGAAAGCCTCCTTCATGTCGGGTCCCCGCCCTGGATCGAGCGCTTCGTGCAACATCCCGGAATAGCCTCGATTTCCGCCGATCTTCTCGATCGCCAGAGCCTGCCTTTCGGCCAGCGGCAGAGCGAAGAAGCGCCGGGACTGGTCGAACGCGCGAGCGATCAGATCCTCCTCGACGCCGTGGTTGACGACATAGAAAAAGCCGACGTCTCGGCAGGCGGCGCCGGCTTCGGCCCCAATTCTGGCCAGCGATGCCCGATCGCTCTCGCGCCACGATGAGAGATCGAGGATTGGCAATGTGCGCGGCATGATCCGTCCTTAGACCACGACCGGTCAGCAACAGCCAAGACTACCGCGATAGTGCGCGGCGACCGCCGGCTCCAGGTCGCCCCAAGCTTCGAAAAACGCGGCGCGCGACGGCATTTTCGCCCGGTATTGGCGGCGGAGTTCGCCTTCCGCAGCGTCGAGATCGACGCCGGTCAGCCGCCCGTCCCGCATGATCTCCCGGCCTGCGACCACCAAGCGCGCGACATGGGCGGCGCGCGCGCGCGCAAAGACGAGGTCGACGGGCTCCACGGCCAGAACGGCGTCGCGGTCGAGCGCATCGAGATCGAGCACGAGAATGTCGGCGGGCGCCCCGACCGCAAGCGCGCCGGGACCAGGCGCGCCGTTGGCGAACCGCCCATTGGCGACGATCGCGGAGAGCCATGCTCCCCGATCAATCACGCTTTCGAAGCCCCAGCCGCCATGCAGGAAATGTCCGAGTCGCATTTCGCGCACGATGTCGTCGTCCTCGTCGAAGGCCGAAGCGTCGACGCCGAGCGCGATCCGGCAACCGCGCTTCAGCGCCTCGGAAATTGGCGCAATGCCGCTCTTGAGGTGAAGATTCGAGCTTGGGTTTGTAGCGATGATCGCGCCTGCACCCGCGATCGCGTCGAGCTCAGCGGGCTGGGCGTGGACGCAATGGGCGAGCGTCAGGCGCGGCGTGAGCAGTCCAAGTGTCTTCAGTCGCTCGACGACGCCTTCTGGATAGGCGCGGTCGGCGAACGCACGCTGGTATCGGGTCTCCAGCAAATGCATGTGCACCCGCCGTCCGGTGACGCGCGAAGCTTCGGCGATCCCAGCGATGAGTTCGTCCGAACACCATTGCGGACCGCTGGGCCCGAACTGAACGGAAAAAAGATCGCTCTCCGTCTCGGCAGCGATCTCTTCGACGTTGGCGATCTGCTCCACGACCCCCGGCATCGAGGAGAGGAACTGCGTCTCGATCACCGCGCGGACATCGTCCGGCAGCTTCATCAGGACGCTGTCTTCGCCGTCGTAGACCAAGGGGTTGCGATCGCGCATGGACACGGCGAGCGTGACGCGCAGGCCGACGTCCCGCGCGGCGCGCGCGACCTCCTTGGCCTCCTCAACGGGTGCCACCGGCCCATGAAAGCGGGTGTAGTGGGCCATCACCGACCCCGCGCCGGCGCGCGCCGCGCGTCCGAAGGCGGCGAGCGCGCCGAGATAGGGGTCGATCGCGGGCATCGCGGCGAGCCGCAGCAGCCAGGTCTCGAGCGGTTTCCCAGCCGCGCCGAACGACGTCGGCGAGAGCGGGCGGGCGTGATCATGCGCATTGATGAGCGCGGGCATCGCCAGCAGGCGACGGATGGGCGGA
Source organism: uncultured Alphaproteobacteria bacterium (assembly GCA_963765375.1). GTDB lineage: Bacteria > Pseudomonadota > Alphaproteobacteria > Rhizobiales > Beijerinckiaceae > Roseiarcus. Next base: position 992,642 of record CAVXVZ010000005.1, read on the forward strand.
TGGGCCGAGGGAGTGGTCCCAGCGATGTGTCCGTCCCTGATCGACAGATCGACCGGCGGACCTGCCGGACTGCCGTCGGTCGGCAACAGGACAACGCCGGAAAGCCGGTCGATCATTGCGAGACGCCGCCGATGAAGCTCACGTCGTCCGTCTCCTGCGCTCGATCGTTTGCCTGAGCGCCCCAAGGAACGGAATGTCCGTGAACTGGTCCGGGCGCACCTTGTCCCAATCCACGCCTTCCGGCTGCGGGTAGGGCGTCCGCGTCGCGATCAGCTCGACCTCGGTGGCGATGAAATGCAATGCCGAATCATGGCTCTCCATGACGACTTCGGAATCGGCGACGACTTGAGACGAATGCACTGTCGCCGCAATCGGGGTCGCGGGGTTCACGAGCCCGAGTTCGCGGAAGACCCCCTGTTCGAGATCGGCGAACCCGGCGCCCTTTCCTGTGCGCCCGCCCGCCCTTGTCACCGCGACGCAGCCGACGACGCAGAAATCGAGCTTCGGCATGTCCTCGAAGCCGATCGCGTCTCCGTGCTCCATGAAGCCTTGCGCCGTGGCTGCGGTTTCGAAGTCGACGCCCTTTGCGGCGAGCTTCTCGGGATCGATGCGCAGATAAGGAAAGCCCCTAGTGAGATAAGGGACCGGCGAGAACAGCAGTTTGCCCTCGTAGAGCGCGCGCAGTCGAACCGGAATTTGCGGCGGGTCGGGATTGCACTTGATGACGCGAGCGCGCCGCCACTCGTCGAGCTCGCTCAGGCGCTTGGCGGCGACGTCGGCGCCGACGAAATTCGGAATGCGGTCGAAAGCAGGACCGATATTGACCTGTCGTTCGACCAGCCTCGTCCATACCCGATCACGAATCGCGGCCTTGGCCCCATTGCGCTGAGCCCATCGAGAATCGTCACGTTCGGCCATCTTCGCCCCATTACGACAGTCTTGCGACCGGAGCGCGAACAACGCCGTCCTTCTCCAGCGCCGCCGCGACGCGAAGCGCGAGATCCTCGCGCCACGGCGCGGCGATAATCTGCACCCCGATCGGCAGCCTTTCGCCTTCTGTCCACACCGGCGCCGCAACCACCGGCAGACCGATGAAGGAAATCGGCTGGGTGAACAGTCCTAGGTGTGGCCGCACCAGCATTTCGCGGCCAGCGAGCACGAACGTCTTCTGCCCAAGCCTCGGCGCCCGGCACGGGGTTGCCGGCGCGAGCAGGATATCGAAATCGCGAAAAAGCGCCAGCGTCTCGACTCCGAATCGGCGGCGGAATTTTTGCGCCTGCGCGACCCAGGCGCCGGGAAGCATCGCCCCAGCGACCAGCCGGTCGCCGACATCGGGATCGAAATCCTGAAGGCGCGTGCGCAACCGCTCCAGATGAAGCGCGGCGCCTTCGACCATGGTGATCAGATAGGCCGCCGAACGCGCTTGCTCCACGTCGGCGAGTTCGACGGTCCGGTCCGCTTTCAACGCGCGGGCGACCGCATCGACGGCGGCGATCGCGCTCGGCTCGGCGGAGCGGGCGAAATAACCGCCAAGTCTCGCGACGCGAAGCCCTTTCGCGCCCTCTTCGAGCGTTGGCGAAGCGGGCGCCGCCGGCCTGTCGGCTTGCGCGGGGTCTGCCTCGTCTCGCCCGAGCATCGCATCGTACGCGAGCGCCAGATCGCCAACGGATCGTGCGAGCGGCCCGACATGATCGAGGCTGGCGACGAACGGGAACGCGCCGGCGCGCGACAGCCGGCCGTAAGTCGGCTTGAGGCCGAACAGTCCGCAGAGCGAACTCGGCACGCGAATGGATCCGTTGGTGTCCGACCCCAGCGCGATTGGAACCAGGCCGCCGGCCACCGCCGCGGCCGCCCCGCCCGACGATCCGCCGGTCATATGCCCGAGATCGTGCGGATTGCGTGACGGGCCGTCATGGGCATTCTGGCCGGTGAAGTCGTAGGCGTACTCGCCCATGTTGAGCGAGCCGATCAGGACGCCGCCCGCCGCTTCGAGCCGGGCGAGCGTGGTCGCATCAGCCTTGGCCGGCGGGCGATCGCGGTTGATCTTGGAGCCGGCGCGCGTCGGCAGGCCTTCGATGTCGAACAGGTTCTTGACCGCGAACGGCGCCCCCGCGAGCGGTCCCAGTCTCGCCCCGCGCGCCCGGGCTGCATCGATCGCCTCGGCCTTGGCGAGCGCGCGGGCCGCCGTGACGTCGGTGAAGGCGCCAAACGCCGTGTTCCGGGTCTTGATGCGGTTGAGGGCCTCCTGTGCGATCTCGCGCGCGCTCGCGGCGCCGGTTCGGACCGCCTCAGCGATCTCTCGAGCAGATCCGTCCAGGTGCGCCGCCGTCACGGCGTGTATACCGGCGCGGGTTCCTCCTGATCGTCGAGCGAGATCGACAGAAGCTTCTTCGCCTCCTCGACCGCGATGCGCAAATGCACGATCGTCTGGGCGCGCGATTCCGGCGTCTGGGTCAGTCCGAGCAGCGGGGCCATCGCCTCGGCCAAAGCTTCGGGATCGAACGAATCCGGCGTCACGCGACCGCCTGGGTCAACGCGGCCATGTCGAGCCTCGTCGCCTCGAGACCTGGAATAATGTTCACCATCGTCACGTCCTCGATCAGCGGGCGCTCATAGCCGCGTTCGACAGCGTTGTCGAGCGGCCAGCCAACTTGCGGCGCCTTCATGCTACGAGTCCACGGCGACGACGGCCGAATGCGGGAATGAAGCCAGAGGCGAACCGCCTGGCGGCGGCTCCGATCATTTCGTCAATGACCCGCCATGTGGCGGCCGATCGTCGTCCGGTCCGCGCCTGCTCCCTCCGTGAGATAGGCGACCTTGCCGCCCGACATGACCGCGATGCGGTCGGAGAGCTCGAGAATTTCGTCGAGATCCTCAGACACCAGCAGGACCGCCGCGCCTCGATTGCGCTGCTCCATGATCTGGGCGCGAATATCGGCGACCGAGGCGAAATCGAGGCCGAAGCACGGGTTGGCGACGATCAGAACGTCGACGTCTTCCGAGAGCTCGCGCGCCAGCACCGCACGCTGCACGTTGCCTCCCGACAGGTCGCGGATTTGCGTTTCCGTCGAGGGCGTTTTCACGTTGTAGCGGTCGATGAGATCGCGCGCCTTGGCTCGCATCGGCTCGCGCGAGAGCCAGAATCCGAGCCGCGACATCGGCGCTTTGTCGAACCGCCGAAACGCCATGTTCTCGGCGACCGACATTGTCGGCACCGTCGCGTTCTTCAGCGGCTCCTCCGGCAGCCCGAAAATCTTGAACTTGTCGAAATGGTCCCTGATCGGCTCGAAGTCCTGGTCGTGGACCAGGATTTGCCCGAGCTTGATCGGCCGCTGGCCGGACAGCGCCTCGACCAGTTCGCTCTGGCCGTTGCCTGACACCCCGGCGATGCCGACGATCTCGCCCGCCTGGACCTTCAGATCGAAGCCCGTGACGGCGTCGCGCCCTTCGTCGTTCTCGGCGAAGAGACCGGCGATCTCAAGCGTCGTCCCGCTCTTCGGCGCGACCGCGCGCGCCGCGGAAGGACGCACGACCGCATCGCCGATCATCATCGCCGCCATCTCGCGGGTCGAAACGGCGCCGACCTTGCCGCCGCCGACGCGAGCGCCGCGCCTCAGCACCGTGAAGTCGTCGCAGAACGCCTCGACCTCGCGGAATTTGTGGCTGATCATCGCAACGGTGATTTCGCCGCGGTGCGCCATGTCGCGCAAGAGCCCGAGAATTTCGTCTGCCTCGCCCGGCGTCAACACCGAAGTCGGCTCATCGAGAATGAGGAAGCGCTGATCGAGATAGAGCAGTTTGAGGATTTCGAGCTTCTGCTTTTCTCCCGCGGACAGGCTGGACACCGTCCTGTCGAGCGGCGCCCGGAACGGCATCCGCTCGAGGAAGCTTTCAAGCCCCTTCCGCTCCTTGCGCCAGTCGATGAACGACGGCGCGTCGGCGCGGCTGACGACGAGATTTTCCGCCGCCGTCAGCGCCGGCACCAGGGTGAAATGCTGATAGACCATGCCCACGCCCAGCGCCTGCGCATCCTTGGGATTGCGGACGGCTGCCTCGGTCCCGTCGAGCATGAGCTGGCCCTTGTCGGGAATGTAGAAGCCCATGATGCACTTCACGAGCGTCGACTTTCCGGCGCCGTTCTCGCCGAGGAGCGCGTGAAACGAACCGGCCGGAACCTCGATCGACACGTCCTGCAGGGCGCGGAGCGCGCCGAAGGACTTGCTCATGCCGATCGTTTCGAGCGACGGCGCGCGGATCCGGGCAGTTGCGGCTGGAGCGGTCATGGCATCGCCTCGATGAAGGCTGTCGAGCGGCCGACGGCGCCGAACACCCCGCCCTGCATCTTGACCATCTTGAGAGCGGCGAGATGATTGCCGTGGTCGGTCGCGGCGCAGCAGTCCTCGAGGAGCACGCATTCGAAGCCGCGGTCGTTGGCTTCGCGCATCGTCGTATGGACGCAGACGTCGGTCGTGATCCCGGTGAGGACGATGTTGTCGATGCCGCGGGTGCGCAGCATCAGTTCGAGATCGGTGGCGCAGAACGATCCCTTGCCCGGCTTGTCGATCACCGGCTCGCCCGGCAGAGGTCGAAGCTCGTCGATGATCTCCCAGCCTCGCTCGCCGCGAACGAGCACCTTGCCGCAAGGTCCCGGGTCGCCGATGCCGGCGCCGATCCGCTGCGAACGCCAGCGTTTGTTGGCGGGCAGATCGGCAAGATCCGGACGATGCCCTTCGCGGGTGTGAATGACGAGGTAGCCCTTTGCGCGAGCGGCCTCGAGCAGGGCGCGGATGGGTTCGATCGGCGCGCGGGTCAGCGAGATGTCGTAGCCCATCGCCTCGACATAGCCCCCCTTGCCGCAAAAATCGGTTTGCATGTCGATGACGATGATGGCGGTGTTCTCAGGCCGCCAGTCGCCGTTATACGGCCAGGGATAAGGGTCGGCGTCAAACGTCGGCAAGGGACTGGCTCATTTCGCCATCGACAATTCGCCCGGCATGTCGCGCGCCGAATGTTTGGCGCTCGACGTCGCAATCATGATTGCGAGGGTGAGGATGTAAGGCGCGGCGTTGAAGAAATAATAGCCCTGGGTGATGCCGACTGATTGGAGCGACGGGCCGATCGCTCCTGCGGCCCCGAAGAGCAGCGCAGCGGCGATGCAGCGCAGCGGATCCCAACGGGCGAAAATGACCAGCGCCACGGCCATGAGGCCCTGCCCGGAGGACAGGCCCTGGTTCCACGAGCCCGGATAGGAAAGCGACAGGAACGCGCCGCCGACGCCGGCGAGGAAGCCGCCGACCGTCGTCGTCATCAGGCGCACGAAGTTGACGGAAATCCCCATGGCGCGCGCGGCAGCGGCGCTGTCGCCCACCGTTCTGACGACGAGTCCCCAACGGGTGTTGCGCAGCGACCAGGCGAGTAGAATCGCGAGCGCGATGCCGATGAAGAACAGGGGATTGACCTGCAGCGCGCTTTTCAGGTTGGCGTCGTCGGTCCAGAATCCCAGGGGGATCGAGCCGAGCCGAGGCGCGGTCGGCTGGATATAAGGCTTGCCGAAGAAAAACGCGACGCCGACGCCAAACAGCATCATGGCGATGCCGACAGCGACATCGTTGACGCGCGGCAGCCCGCAGATCGAGCCATGCATCGCGCCGAGAACCGAGCCGGCGATCCCCGCCGCGATGACCCCGATCCACGGGCTACCTGTGTGGTAAGATGCTGCATACCCGACCATTGCGCCGAGGACCAGCGTCCCTTCGAGCCCAAGATTTACCCGCCCCGATTTTTCCGTCAGGCATTCGCCGAGGGAGACGAACATGAACGGCGTCGAAACGCGAATTGCGCCCCCGAGCAGGGCGATGAGGACTGTGGCGACGGCGTCGTTCATTTGCGGTCCTGTCCGCTTCCAAGCCGGAAGATGGCGAAACGCCCATAGAGTGTTTCCGAGGTCAAAAGAACCACGAAGATCAATCCCTGCAACACCAGAACCGTTGCGTCGGGCAGATCCATCCGCCGCTGAATGAGGCCGCCCGAGGCGACCAGTCCCCCGAGAAGGATCGCAACCGGCGGAATGGCGAGCGGATTGTGACGGGCCAGGAACGACACCAGGATGCCGGTAAAGCCATAGCCGGCGGCGAGCGAGGCGTTGGCGCGTCCTTGGATGGCCGCGACCTCGAAGAATCCGGCCAGCCCAGCGCAAGCCCCAGCGATCGCCGAACAGCCGACGATCAGCCGCCCGACGGGCAGCCCCTGCGCAAGCGCGGCGCGAAAATTGCCCCCCGTCAGCCGTGCCGCGAACCCGAAGGTCGTGCGCGACATCAGGAAGTAGAGGGCGACGCAAAGAGCGAGGCCGAACACGATTCCCCAATGGACCTCGGTGCCCGGAATCACTCCGACCATATAATCCTTGCCGAGCGGCTTGGTTGATGGCTTGTTGGGATCCGAAAGGTCGCGCAGCGCGCCTTCGACGAAGAAGTTCATGATCGCGATGCCGATGTATGTCAGCAGAAGCGACGAGATCGTCTCGTTGACGCCGCGCGCATAGCGCAGGAACCCGGCAAGGCCGACCCAAAAGCCGCCCACGATCATCGCGAAAATCGCCATGGCGATGAGCGTCGGAATCGGCGGTACGCGGCCGAGCATCGGAATCGCTAGCACCGCCGCAGCGAAGCCTCCGAGCACCAGCGCCCCTTCGCCGCCAATCATGATGAGGCCGATCCGGGCGGGGATTGCGACCGCGAGCGCGGTCAGAATCAAGGGCGCCGAGCGCTGCAGGGTGTTCTGCAGCGAGAACGAGGTTCCAAAGCCGCCTCGCCACACATAGGAGACGAAGTCGACCGGCGACTTTCCGATCGCCAGCAGAAAGACTGCAAACAGCGCCGCCGCGACCAGGAGCGCAAACAGCGGAATGACGACATATTCCGAATTGACGCGCAGCCGATCGACAAAGTCCGACCCGGCCGCGCGCGACGCGACCGGATCGACCATGCCGCGCGGCGCGCCGGTTGCGACAGGCGGATTCGACATCGGCTCTTCACCCTTCGCTTTCAGGTCGTCGAGCCGACGACGCCCTCCAGCAGGTAATCCATCTTGTCGAGGAACGGGTCGAGATTGTCGTAGCTCTTGTCGATCACCACCTTGCCAGTCTTGTTGTCCTTCAGAGGACCGACGTAGATTGGAACCTTGTTTTTCATATCGGCGATCGCCGCCGTCGCTGCGGCTTTGGCCTCCTCGGTCGCGCCGGCGCCGAACGGGGTGTTCTGAACGAAATCGACCTCGTATCCGCCGGCGGTGAAGTTTGGCAGTGTCTTGCCCGCAGCGAGATCCGTGGCGTAGCCCTTGTAGATCGTGATCCACTTGTATTCGGCGCCGGTGATGAAGCCCTTCGGCGCCAGCGGCGCCTGGCTCGCGTTGTGACCGCAGCTTTTGACGCCGCGCTTCTCGGCCGTCTCGATCACCACCTTTGGCCCATCGACGTGGCAGGTGATGACGTCGCACCCGGCGTCGACCAGGGCGTTGGCGGACTCCGCTTCGCGCACCGGCATCGACCAGTCACCTGTGAAGATGACCTGAACGACCGCTTTGGGGTTGACCTTCCTGGCGCCCAGCATGAACGAATTGATGTTGCTCAGCACGCTCGCGATCGGCTTGGCCGCGACGAAGCCGAGCTTGTTGGTCTTGGTCGACAGACCCGCCGCAACGCCGTCGACATAGTGCGCCTGATTGAGATAGCCGAAATAGGAGCCGGCGTTCTTCGGGTCGGTGTCCTTGTTCCAGAGCGGCGCCGCATGGCGAAACTCAACGTCAGGATATCTTTTCGCCAAGTCGAGCACGAACGGTTTATAATAGCCGAACGATGTCGCCAAGATGAGGCCAGCGCCGTCGAGGTTGATCATCGATTCCATCGACTTGGAGACCGCATCGGTTTCGGGCACGTTCTCTTCCTCGGCCACCTTCACGCCCGGCACCAGTTTCAGGGCTTCGACCGCAACCGCGTGCGCCTGGTTCCAGCCGAAATCGTCGCGGGCGCCGACATAGACCACGCCGACTGTCAGGTCCTTGGCGGCAAACGCGCGGTTGAGCGCGCCAAGATCGAGCGCTGCTCCCGCGGCCCCGAGGGCGGCGGACTTGAGAAGGCTGCGGCGAGAGAAACCCGTTGCTGACATTACTGACGTCCTCATTGCTCGGAAGGTCTACGCGGGGTCGCGCCAAACCCGAGCCTCGCTTTTTGCAAGCTCCATGCCGCGCGGTCGCGCTTGACCTCATTGGGGTTTGCCGCCTCATCTTTCGGCGCCGCGCCCGAATGTTGTGCGCAGACGCCTAGCTTTTCCGCCGACTCTGAGTTTGGCTCAGGCAATCGCCGCCGCGGCCGAATTTGCCCGGCTCTTGCTTTCGTCGGATGCTGACCGCTACGACAGCAAGGGATTGGAACGGTATGACCGCCACGATCGCAACGCTTCTCGCCGCTCACGCCGCGGGCAAGCCGGTGACGGCGACGATCGAAGAGACTTACGATCGCATCGCCGCCCATGACGATCCGGCGCTTTTCATCACCATCCGCCCGAAAGCGGAGGCTCTGGCGATTGCGGCGCGCCTCGAAGCGTCAGGATCGGCGGGCAAGCCGCTCTACGGCGCGCCATTCGTCGTCAAGGACAACATCGACGTCGCCGGCCTGCCGACGACGGCGGCCTGTCCGGCTTTCCTATATCGCCCAGAGCGTTCGGCGTTCGTCGTCGAGCGGCTCGAGCGCGCCGGCGCAATCGTCATCGGGAAGACGAACCTCGACCAGTTCGCGACCGGGCTCGTCGGGGTACGCTCGCCCTACGGCGTTCCCCGCAATGCGCTACGCTCAGATCTCATCCCCGGCGGATCGAGCTCCGGCTCGGCGACCGCGGTCGGCGCGGGCCTCGTTCCGTTCTCGCTTGGCACCGACACGGCGGGATCGGGGCGGGTGCCGGCGGCGCTCAACGGTATCGTGGGCTTAAAGCCTTCGCTCGGGGCTCTCTCCGCCTCCGGCGTCGTCCCTGCCTGCCGCACGCTCGACACGATATCGATCTTCGCCGGCGATGTCGCCGGCGCCTTCTCTGTCTATCGAGAGGCGATCGCATTCGACGAACGCGACGCCTATAGCCGCTCGTTCCGCGAGCCCGCGCTTTCGGCGTTTCCGAGCGGGATTCGGCTCGGCGTTCCCCGACCGGACCAGCTTCAATTTTTCGACGACAAGGATGCGTCAACCGTCTTCTCGCAAGACCTTCGGCTCCCTCAATCGCTCGGCGCTCGTATCGTCGAGTTCGATTTCGAGCCTTTCGCCGAGGTCGCCCGCATGCTCTACGACGGTCCGTGGGTCGCCGAGCGCTACGCGGCGGTGAAATCGCTGATCGAGACCAATCCTGAAGCCCTGCATCCCGTCACGCGCGCGATCATCGAGGGCGCGCGAAAGTTCGACGCCGTTGCGGCCTTCGAGGCGTTCTATCGGCTCGCCGACCGGAAGCGGCAAACAAGCCGCGCCTGGCCGGAATTCGACGCGATGATCCTCCCGACGATGCCGCGCTTCTATACCGTTGCCGAAGTGGAGGCTGATCCCGTCCGGCTCAATTCCAGGCTTGGGACCTATACCAACTTCGTCAACCTGCTCGATCTTTGCGCAATTGCTGTTCCCGCCGGCGTTCGCGGCGACGGGCTGCCGTCGAGCGTGACCCTGATCGGGCCCTCTGGCGCGGACGGCCTCATCGCCGGGCTCGCTGCGGCGATCCAGGCGCGCTCCGGCGCATCGGCCAAAGCTGCTGCTTCGCAGGCGGCCGCAGGCGTCCAGGCCGAGCGGATCGAAATCGCGGTCCTGGGCGCGCACCTCATGGGGCTGCCGCTCAACCGCGAGCTCGTCGACCTCGGCGGGTCGTTTTCGCGCGAAGTCGAGACGGCTCCCGACTACCTTCTGTTTGCGCTGCCCGGCTCGGTTCCGGCCAAACCAGGCCTGCTCAGGGTCGCCGAGGGCGCAGGCTCCGCGATCAAGGCCGAGATCTGGTCGCTCGACCGCGCCGGCTTCGGCGAGTTTGTCGCCAGGATTCCCGCGCCGCTCGGCATCGGGACGATCCGGCTCAAGGACGGCGGATCGGTGAAAGGATTTCTGGTCGAAGCCGAGGCGGTCAAGGCGGCCGAGGACGTTTCGCGCTTCGGCGGCTGGCGCGCCTACCTCGCCTCTCGCTGATCTCACGTGCGTTGACATGTGACGCACATGCTCCCATGTTGTCAGCATGGGAGTGATGGTCCAAATCCGCAATGTCCCGCAGGCGTTGCATCGCCGGCTGAAGTCGCGCGCCGCCTTAGCCGGCATGTCGTTGTCCGACTATCTGCTCAACGAGATTCGTCAGGCGGCCGAACGGCCGACGATCGACGAGTTGCGGGCGCGCCTCCGCAGCCGCGCGGAAACCATCCCTTCCGTGCCGCCCGCGGAAGCGGTTCGCGCCGAGCGCGACCGTACGTGATCGTCGTCGACGCTTCGGCCCTGCTTGAAGCCCTCCTCCGTACGCCGGCCGCGAAAGCGGTCGAGGAACGGCTGTTCGCCGGTGGTCAAACGCTCCACGCGCCGCATCTAATTGATTTGGAAGCCGCACAGGTGATCCGGCGCTACGCTGCGATCGGCGAAATCGGCGGCGAGCGCGGCCGTGACGCTCTCGCCGACCTGGCCGACTTTCCGCTGCGGCGATATCCGCACGGTTTCCTTTTGTCCCGCATTTGGGATTTGCGGAGCAATCTGACCGCCTATGACGCCGCGTATGTCGCGCTGGCCGAGGCGCTCGACGCCCCGTTGCTGACGCGCGACCGGCGTCTGGCTGCGGCCGCCGGACATCGCGCGCGGATCGAACTGGCATAGTCCGCCGGAGCCGCACCACGCCCCCGTTTATCCGGCGTCTCGGCCATCGCGGCGCCGTAGCGCGGCAGCCCCCGATCCGGGAGCCGGCTTCTCTCCGCCTGCAAGCGGCCCGAGTCTCAGCTGCGCGAGATCAAAGGCGAGCACGTCCCGCAACAAGGCGACGAACTCTTCCGCCGCGTTGTCGGCGCAAGCTTCGCCCTTGGCCGCGGTGGCGTTCGCCGCGTCGCCCGCCGCGCCGAGCTCGTTGAGGTCGCTCGACATCCACCCGAAGCCGATCGGCTGGGTGACGCGAAGGTGGCGGAACTCCTTCTCGATCGCGATCGCCGAGCTGACGAAGTTCCGCGCTTGGCTCATCTGCACGGTCTTCGGCCTGAAAGCGAGCATAAGCGAGGTCTCCGCGTCGCCCGCATGGATGCCGTGAGCGCGCTCGACCGCGGAAAACATATCCGGCGGATAGCCCAGGCGATGCCAGGCCGCATGGACCGCGAGCATCCGGTGGCGGACGCGCAACTCCCTGACAACCGCGTCGATGACTGGAACGTTGCCGCCATGCGAATTCATGAAAATGAGCTTGCGGCATCCGGCGCGGGCGACGCTGTCGCCGATTTCGGTCCAGGCGCGGGTGACCGTCTCCATCGAGAAAGTCAGCGTGCCGGGATATTCGGTGTGCTCGTTCGACTTGCCGATCGCCTGGATCGGCAGGATCAACACCGGCATGTCGTCGGGAATGCGCTTGACCGCGGTCGCGAGGTAGCCCTCGTTGATGAACATGTCGACCCCGACCGGCAGATGAGGCCCGTGCTGTTCGACTGCCGCCACCGGAAGGACCGCGACGACCTTTTCCATGTCCGCGGCGGCGAAGTCGCGCCAGCTCATTTCGGCCCAGAACTTGGTTGGCAACATCGGTTTCTCCAAAGCGTTCAACGCGGGCGCGCGGCGACAGCCTCGATCTCGACCTTGAATTCGGGCCGGGCGAAACCCTGAACGACCATCAAGGTGGACGCGGGGGGCGGATTGCCCACAAATTCGTCACGCACCTTCATGTAGCCGCCCAAATGTTGTGCCGAAGCGACATAGGCATTCAGCCGGACGAGGTCGTCGAGCGACATCGAAGCTTCGGCAAGGATCGCGGCGATAGCGCGAAAGCAAAGCCTCGCTTGACTCTCGACGTCGTCAGGGACAACGCCATCGCGGCCAATCCCCAATTGTCCCGAGCAGAAGACGATCCGCGCGCCGGGCTCGACTTCGACGCCATGAGCATATTTCGCGAACGGGGGATGGATCGCGTCGGGGTTCAGTCTGCGCATTTGGCGAAAGGTCTCCGCGCCCTTGTCTTGCCCTTGGGCCGGTTTCATGATGGCGCCCAAGTTGCAAGCGTCGATTAAGGCAACTCGAGACGGGAGTGAACTATGAAATTCCTTGGCGCTCGCCTGTTGGTTGGACTTTTTCTGCTCACTTCCCCCGCCCTCGCCGCCGACAAGGTCTCATTCGGGACGAACTGGCTCGCCGAGGCCGAGCACGGCGGATATTACCAGGCGGTGGCCGACGGAACCTACGCCAAGTACGGCCTCGACGTCACGATCGTCCAGGGCGGTCCGCAAGCCAACAACGAGCTCCTGCTGGCGGCGGGAAGGCTCGACTTCTACATGGGCGGCAACCTTCTGCTCGCGTTCGACGCGGTCGCCCGCGGCGTGCCGATCGTCGTCGTCGCCGCCCATTTCCAGAAGGACCCGCAGATGTTCATGTCGCATCCGGGAGAAGGCCTCGACAAGTGGACCGATCTGCCAAACGCATCCGAGACGATCATCGGCAAGGAGGGGCTGGTCACGTTCTATCAATGGATGAAGTCGGCCTACGGGTTCAAGGAAGAGAACGTCAGACCCTATACTTTCAATCCCGGCCCGTTCATCGCCGACCCGCACTCGATTCAGCAGGGCTACGTCACCTCGGAGCCGTTCGCAGTCGAACGCGAAGGCCATTTCAAGCCGAACATCTTCCTGTTCGCCGACTACGGCTATAAAACCTACGCGACCACCGTCGAAACCCGCGCCGATCTCATCGCCAGCAAGCCGGACCTCATTCAGCGGTTTGTCGACGCCTCGACGATCGGCTGGTACAATTATCTCTACGGCGACAATACGAAAGCCAATGCGCTGATCAAGAAAGACGATCCGGAAATGACGGATGAGCAGATCGAGTTCTCGATCGGCAAAATTAAGGAATATGGCCTGGTCAACTCCGGCGATACGCTGAAGCTTGGCATCGGCGCCATGACCGACGAGCGGATCAAGGATTTCTTCGATTCGATGGTCAAGGCCGGCGTGGTCAAGCCGGATGTCGCGTTCAAGAAATCCTATACGCTGCAATTCGTCGATAAGGGCGTCGGCCTCGACCTGCGCCCGAAGTAAGCGTAGGGGAAGGCTTCAAATGAGCGGCCGCAGGGGACCCTTGCAGGCGCCCTCCTCCCCATTGCGCCGGAGCGGAAGCCAACCCACGATGACCGCGCCCTTCGCCGTCCCGAGCGCCGGACGCTACGTGCTGAGGCAGGCTCGCGTGCTTGGCCGGTCGCTCCTGAAGCCCGAAGGGCCGCTCGACTTTGACGGCTTCGCGACCGTCGACATTCTCGTCGACGGCGGCGCAATCGCGAACATCGCGCCGGCCGGAGCCGTCGACTCCGCCGGCGCGCCGGAAGTCGCTCTGTCCGGGCGCATCGTGCTGCCGCTATTCGTCGACGTCCACACCCATATCGACAAGGGCCACATCTGGCGGCGGAAGCGCAATCCGGTCGGGGATTTCCCGAGCGCGCTCGCCGCGGCGATCGAAGACCGTTCGGCGAACTGGACCGCCGCCGACGTCGCCGCCCGGATGGAATTCAGTCTGCGCTCGGCCTACGCCCACGGCACGACGGCCATCCGCACGCACATCGACAGCGTCGGCGCCCAGACGCGCATCAGCTGGCCGGTTTTCGCCGAGGCGCGCGACCGCTGGCGGGACAGGATCACGCTCCAGGCGGCGCCGATCTTCAGCGTGGATTTTGCGCGCGACCGCGCGCACATGGCCGACATCGAGGCAATGCTCGACGCCCACGGCACGGGAATCCTCGGCGCGGTGACCTATATGGTCCCGCGCCTGCGCGAGGGCCTTGTGACCCTGTTCGAGCTCGCCGAGCGCAAGGGCTGGGAGCTCGACTTCCATGTCGACGAAAGCGCCGATCCGGCCGCGCGTTCGCTCAAGATCGTCGCGGAGATGGCGATCGAGCGCCGCTTTCCCCGCCGCATCCTGGTCGGCCATTGTTGCTCGCTCGTCTTGCAGGAGGACGACGAACGGAAAAAGACGATCGACGCCGTCGCGCGCGCGGGGATCAGCGTCGTCTCCTTGCCGATGTGCAATCTCTTCCTCCAGGATCGCCATCCCGGCCGCACCCCGCGCTGGCGCGGCGTCACCGCGCTGCACGAGCTGAAGAGCGCCGGCGTCAACGTGATGATCGCCAGCGACAACACGCGCGATCCGTTCTACCCTTACGGCGATCTCGACATGATGGAGACCTGGCGTGAAGGCGTGCGGATCCTGCATCTCGATTATTCGTTCGCCGACTGGGCGCCGGCGGTTGCGGCCGCGCCAGCCCGGGCGATGGGGTTGGACCTCGGCGTTCTCGGCGCGGGCGGGCGCGCCGACATGATCCTCACAAGAGCGCGTGACTTTCCCGAGCTTCTCGCCCGTCCCCAGTCGGATCGCATCGTGGTCAGGAACGGCGAGCCGTCGACCGCGGAGCTTCCCGATTACGCCGAGCTCGACGGCCTCAAGGGCCTCGCGCCATGAATCGCGCCTACGACATCGCCGCGTTTCGCGATCTCGTCGGTCCAATCAAGTGGGAGGACAATCCCGTTCTGGTCAGACAGAAGAGCCGCGACTTCTACTGGTATTCGCCAGTGCTGAAGCGCGAGCTGGAGGCGGTGACCGCCGACGTCGTCGTAACGCCTGCGAGCGAAGCGGAAGTGCGCGCCGTCCTCGCGGCCGCCTACCGGCTCGAGATTCCGGTCACCCCCCGCGGCGCCGGCACCGGCAACTATGGCCAGGCGATGCCGCTGACCGGCGGAGTGCTCCTGAACCTGGCGGAGATGAACAAGGTCCGGTCGATCGAGCGGGGCCGGGTCGTCTGCGAGCCCGGCGCCTTGCTCATCGACGTCGACAAGGCGGCGGCGGCCTCGGGCCAAGAGTTGCGGATGTATCCCTCGACCCGCGGCACGGCGTCGGTCGCGGGCTTCGTCGCCGGCGGCTCCGGCGGCGTCGGCTCGATCACCTGGGGGGGATTGCGCGATTTCGGCAATGTGCTGCGGGTCCGCATCCTGACGCTCGAAGCCGAACCGCGCGCGCTCGAACTCAAGGGCGAGGATCTGCACAAGGCGGTGCACGCCTACGGCACGAATGGGATCATCACCGAGGTCGAAATGCCGCTCACGGCGCAATACGACTGGGTCGACGTCATTGTCGGGTTCGACAGTTTCGACGCCGCAACCGCTTATGCGCTGGCGCTCGGCGAGCAGGACGGCATCCTGAAGAAGCTGGTTACGGTCGTCGCCGGACCGACGCCGCACGACTGTTTCCTGCGCCATCGCGCCCTCATCCCGCTGGGCGACAGCGTCGTCATTCTGATGATCGCCCCGCACGCGCTCGACGCCTTTGAAGCATTCACCCGACCGTACAAAGACGCGCGGATCCTCTTCGACTCGAGCCGCGCCGCGCCCGAGACGCTCGCCGGCCTTCCCCCCAATTACGAATTGACCTGGAACCACACGACGCTCCGCGCGCTGCGTGTCGATCCCAAAATCACCTATCTTCAGGTCCGCTATCCGACCGATGGCGGGCTCAAGTTGATCAAGCGCATCCATGACCTCTATGGGACCGAGGTGATGGGCCATCTCGAGGTCATCCGCTTCAATGGCCGGATCGCCTTCGCCGGGCTGCCGCTCGTCCGGTTCACCACCGAAACGCGACTTAGCGAGATCATCGCCGAGCACGAAGCGATGGGCGCCATGATCTTCAATCCCCACCGCTACACCCTCGAGGAGGGGGGCATGAAGCAGACCGACGCGATCCAGCTGGCGTTCAAGCGCGAGACCGATCCGAGGGGACTCCTCAATCCCGGCAAGATGATCGCCTGGGAGAACCCGGACTTCGATTTCGCCGCCGGCCGGAACTTCCTCTTTCCCGGCCTCGAGGCCCGGGCGCGCGCGGCGCAGGGCTGAGCGGCCGCATGCGCATTCTGGTGCTGTTCGCCCACCCGGTCGAGACGAGCTTCGGCGCTGCGGCGCACGCGAAGTTGGTCGAGGTCCTGCGCGCCAGAGGGCACAAGGTCGACGATTGCGATCTCAACGCCGAGGGCTTCGACCCGGTGATGTCGCGTCAGGACCGGACCGATTATTACAATGTCGCGGTCAATCGCCGCCGCGTCGCCCCCTACGTCGACCGGCTGCTCGCCGCCGAGGCGATCGTGTTCTCGTTCCCGGTCTGGAACATGGGCTTTCCCGCCATCCTCAAGGGATTCGTCGACAAGGTCTTCCTGCCCGGGGTCAGCTTCACCCTCGGCGAGGACGGCTCCTACAATCCATGCCTCCACAACATCAAGCGCCTCGGGGTGGTATGCACCTACGGCGGCTCGCGCATGTTGACATTCTTCATGGGCGATCCGCCGCGGCGCTTCATGACCCGTTCCATGCGCCGCAACTGCGCGCCCGGCGCGCGGTGCGACTATCTCGCCCATTACGACATGGATCACACGTCGCCGGAGCGGCGCGCCGCGTTTCTCAAGAAGGTCGAGGCGAAGTTCTCGGCCTGGTGACCGCTCTGTAGGGCGGGGTCGCTGACCCCGCCGGCCGGGTCGACGACCCGGCCCTACAGGCGCGACCCGGCCCTACCCTTCCTCGCCCTCGATCGCGCGCCGATGCTTCATGAGTTCGGCCGCGGCGAAATCCATGAACGCCCGCACCCGCGCCGCCCGGCGAAGATCGGCGTGGGTCAGCATCCAAAGTCCGGCGTCGAGTTCCGGCAGCAGATAACCGGCCCGGACCAGGTCCGGGCTTCGATCGCCAAGGAAACACGGCAGCAGCGCCGCGCCGACCCCCTGACGCGCCAGCTCGAGCATGCAGTGGGCCGAGTTCGCCCTGGCGGCGATTCGTCGCGGATCGACGTTGGCCTCGATCCACCGCCGGCCCGACGCGGGCGCGAGCGCGTCTCCATAACCGATGAACGCGATCGGTTCGGTCGTCTCGGCGTCGGCATCCGCCATGTCGCGCCGGCGGTAGACGCACCACCGGGTGGTGCAGATTCTCCTGCCGACCAAGGTTTCCGGCGGATCATTGGTCAGCCGGACGGCGACGTCGGCGCCGCGCCGGGAGAGGTCGAGCACCTCGTTGGACAGGATCAATTCGACGATCACCCCCGGATTTGAAGCCTGAAACCCGGCGACGATCGCCGGCATGAAATGCAAGCCGATGCCTATCGGAACGGTGACGGAAAGCTCGCCCGTCAGCTTGACGTCGCGCCCCGCGACCCGGCGCTCGAACTCGACGATCGACGCGGCCATCGTCGCCGCCAGCGCGATCATGTCCTCGCCGGCGGGAGTCGGCTCGTATCCGGCGCGGGAACGGTCGAAGAGGCGCGCGCCGACCGCGGCCTCGACCGCCGCCAGCCGCCGATAGACCGTCGACGGGTTGACGCCCAGGCGTTCGGCCGCCCCGACCAGCGATCGGGCGTCGGCGATCGACTTGACGAGGCGAAACTCGTCCCAGCTCAAATCCGAGTTCATGCCGCCTTCGACCGGTCGCCGGTCGCCGCTCTTCGCCATCCGCGCCTTGCGCCGGAGCGATCTCGCGAGGGCCCGGCCAGCTTACCTGCTGGCGCAACAAACTCCAGGTCTGAAAAGCACAAAACTGATGCGATCCTGCCGCTGTTGAGCTTCAGCCTGTCCGCGGCGCGGCCGCCCGCCGGAGCCGGTCGTTGATCGCCGCCCCGAGCCCATGTTCGGGGATCGGCGCGACCGCGATCCGCGCCGCGCCGGCCGCGTCGAGCGCCCGCAAATAGGAGAACAGATGCGATGCGGCCTCGGTGAGGTCTCCGGCCGGCGAGAGATCGAGCCGCGCGCCCGCCGCGCCGCCGGCCAGCAAGCCGCCGAAATCGAGCGCGGCCTCATCGGCGCGCGCCTCGGCGGCGCCGAGGCGAAGATCGGCGTTCGGCGCATAGTGCGACGCCAGTTGACCGGACGCGGTGGGCGCCGTCCGCGACCCGCCGGACCACTCGACCGGCGAGCCGAGCGCCGAATTCGATCGCCTCGCGCGCAATCGCTCCCGGCCGCAGCAATCGAGGCCGGCCGCCGATAACCTCGACGATCGTCGATTCGAGGCCATAGCGGCAGGGGCCGCCGTCAAGGATCCAGTCGATCCTGCCGTCGAGATCGGCGACGACGTGGGCGGCGGTGGTCGGGCTCACCCGGCCCGACCGGTTGGCGGAAGGGGCCGCGAGCGGGACGCCGGCCGCTTCGATCAGCGCGCGCGCCGTTTCATGCGACGGCGAGCGCAGGGCGACGGTTTCGAGACCGGCGCGCGCAAGCAGGCTCACTCGGCAGGCCGGCGCGACCGGCAGGACCAGAGTGAGCGGCCCCGGCCAGAAGGCGCGGGCGAGTCTTTCGGCGTCGGGGCCGAAGACGGCGTGCTGGCGCGCGGCCTCAAGGTCGAGAACATGGGCGATGAGCGGGTTGATCGCCGGCCGCTCCTTGGCGGCGTAGATCGCCGCGACCGCCGCATCCGAGGTCGCGTCGGCGGCCAGGCCGTAAACCGTCTCGGTCGGCATGGCGACGAGGCCGCCCGCGCGTAAGGCTTCCGCCGCGTCGGCGATCGAGCCGGGGCTCGCCGCCGCGAGGCGGGTCAATCTGGGCTTCGGTTTCATCCGCACTCATTGCTCGCGACTCCCGCTGCCCTCATCCTGAGGAGCGAGGCCAAGACTCGCGTCTCGAAGGATGGTCCAGAGGGCGCCGACCGTCCTTCGAGACGCGCCTTCGGCGCTCCTCAGGACGAGGCAATCGGCTGCGACCCGCCTTGTCTCGCGCGTTGCGCGCCAACCTGACTGTACATAAGCTGATTTTCGCCCGCCGCAGCAAGTCGCGGCGGCCGATCGCCGGCCAGGCCGGCGACGTGGAGGAGCGAGAGATGTCCTATCGTTCGCCGGTCGGCGATATCCTTTTTTCGCTCAAAGCGGTCGCCGATGTGCCGGGCATGATCCGCCGCGGGCTCGCGGGCGAACTCGATTGGGACGCGGTGTCGTCGATCGTCGCCGAGGCCGGGCGCTTCGCCACCGAGGAGATCGCGCCGCTGAACCGCCCCGGCGATCTTGTCGGCGCGCGCTACGAGAACGGCGTCGTGACCACGCCCCCGGGCTTCGCCGACGTCTATCGACGGTGGGCGGAGGCGGGCTGGAACGGCGTCTCCGCGCCGGTCGAGTTCGGCGGCATGGGCCTGCCTCATGTCGTCAACGTCGCCTGTACCGAAATCTGGAACGGCGCGTCGATGGCTTTCGCGCTCTGCCCGCTCCTCACCGAGGGCGCCGTCGGGGCGCTCAAGAGCTTCGGCTCGCGCGAGCTGCTCGACCGCTATCTCGCCCCGATGATCGGCGGCCGATGGACCGGGACGATGAACCTCACCGAGCCGCAGGCGGGCTCGGACCTCAACGCGGTCAGGACCCGGGCGGAACGCGCCGAGGATGGAAGCTATCGCCTGTTCGGCCAGAAGATCTTCATCACCTACGGCGAGCACGACATGGCCGAGAATATCGTCCATCTCGTCCTCGCCCGATTGCCCGGCGCGGCGCCCGGAACGCGCGGCCTGACCCTGTTCCTGGCCCCGAAATTCCTTGTCAACGCCGATGGCTCGCTCGGCGAGCGCAATGACCTGCGCTGCGCCGGGATCGAGCACAAGCTCGGCATCCATGGCTCCCCGACCTGCGTCATGGTCTATGGCGACAATGAGGGCGCGAAGGCGTGGCGGGTCGGCGAGGAAAATCGCGGCCTCGCCGCCATGTTCGTGATGATGAACGCCGCGCGCCTCGCGGTCGGGACGCAGGGGGTGGCGATCGGCGAGCGCGCCTATCAGCAGGCGCTGGCTTACGCCCGGGAGCGCCGCCAGGGCCGGGGCATGAATGGCGGCGACGGCATGAGCCCGATCATCGAGCACGCCGACGTCCAGCGGATGCTGATCACGATGAAGGCGAACGTCCAGGCCGCGCGCGGCGTCTGCTGCCTGACCGGCGTCTCGCTCGATCTCGCAAGCCACGGCGAGACCGCCGCCGAACGGACGGCCGCCGCCAACCGCGCCTCGCTGCTTACGCCGATCGCCAAGGCGTTCTCGACCGACATCGGCGACGAGGCGGCGTCGATCGGCGTTCAGGTCCATGGCGGCATGGGATATATCGAGGAGACCGGAGCGGCCCAGCACATGCGCGATTCGCGCATCGCCGCGATCTACGAGGGCGCGAACGGCATCCATGGGATCGACCTCGTGCAGCGCAAGCTGCCGCTGGCCGGCGGCGACGCCGTCCGGCAAGAGATCGAAGGCGTCCGCCGGGTCGCCGGCGACGTCGCGGGGCGCGGCGGGGCAGGCTTCGGCGCGACGGCCGAGCGGCTCGCCGAGGCATCCGACGCGCTCGAAGAATCGACGCGTCTGATGCTGGATTGGGCCGCGGCCGATCCGTATTCCGCCCTTGCGGGCGCGTCTCCCTATCTTCGCCTGTTCGGGCTCACGCTCGGCGGCGCGTGCCTGGCGAAGGCGGCCCTCGCGGCCGAGGCGCTGGCCGAAGGCGGCGATAGAAGCGAACTCGGCCGCGTCGGCCTCGCCCGCTTCTTCGCCGAGACTGTTGCGGTCGCCGCGCCGGGACTGGCGCGCGCCATCGCCGCGGGCGGCGCGCCGCTCGAACCTTATGAGACAATCCTGGCGGACAGCGCATGACTCAGGACATCGAGGTCTCGCGGGACGGCGCGGTGATGTCGGCCGCCTTCGCTCGGCCGCAGAAGAAGAACGCGATCACCGGGGCGATGTACGAAGCGCTGATCGAGGCCTTCGAGGCCGCCGAGCGCGACGAGAGCGTCGGCGCTCTGGTGCTGAGCGGCAAGGGCGGCGTGTTCACCGCCGGAAACGACCTCGGCGATTTTGTCGCTGCCGCATCGCGCGAGGGCGGCGACTTTCCGGCGTGGCGGTTCACCACTCGGCTCGCCGAATTTGGAAAGCCGCTGGTCGCCGCGGTCGACGGGCTCGCGGTCGGCATCGGAACGACGCTTCTCTTTCACTGCGATCTCGTCTACGCGACGCCCGAGTCGCGCTTCCAGACGCCGTTCGTCAACCTTGGCCTGGTGCCCGAGGCCGGGTCGTCGCTGCTTGCGCCGCAACGCTTCGGCCGCGCCAAAGCGGCCGAATTCCTCCTGCTCGGCGAGCCGTTCGGCGCCGAGGAGGCGCGCGCGCTCGGCCTCGTCAACGCTCTCTTGCCTCAGCCCGAGCTTATCGCCCATGCGATGAGCAAGGCGGCGGCGCTCGCCGCCAAGCCTCGCGCGGCCCTCCTGGCGACGCGGCGCCTTGTGCGCGGCGATGGCGAGGCGTTGAAAGCGCGCATGGCCGAGGAGATGCACGCCTTCGCCGAGGCGCTCAGGTCCGACGAGGCGCGCAAGGCTTTCCAGGCCTTCCTGTCCGGGGGGCGGAAGTAGCCGGTTGCTTCGCCCCGCCTCGACCTCGCGCCTCCAGCCGGCGGCGCAGCCGCCGCCAACTGACGTTGCGTCCGGGCGCGAACTCGCGGACGTCATGAACGCCGTGCTATAAACGCGCCAAGTCCGCGTTGAGTAGGAGTTAACCATGGCCCCGCCGCGTCCGTACTGGAAGGGTTATCTCAAGCTTTCGCTCGTTTCCTGCCCGATCGCGCTCTACACCGCGACATCGTCGGGCGAGCGCGTCGCCTTCCGCCAGATCAACAAGAAGACCGGCAACCGCCTCCGCCAGCAGCTGATCGACGAAGAGACCGGCGAGCCGATCGATCCGGACGACAAGGGACGCGGCTACGAGGTCGACAAGGGCGTCTATCTCAGGGTCGAGGACGAGGAGATCGACGCGATCGCGATCGAGAGCAGCCACACGATCGACATCGATTCCTTCGTCCCCAAATCGGAGATCGACGAGCGCTATGTCGACAGCCCGTACTATCTGATTCCGGAGAACAAGGTCGCGCTCGAGGCGTTCGCGGTCATCCGCGACGCCATGCGCGGCAAGGGCATGGCCGCGCTGGGGCGGGTAGTCCTCTCGAAGCGCGAACGGGTCATCATGCTCCAGCCGCGGGGGAACGGCCTGCTCGGGACGACGCTCAGATATCCTTACGAGGTTCGCGACGAAGAGATCTATTTCAGCGATATCCCCGAGACCAAGATTCCCAAGGACATGCTGGCCCTCGCCGAGCACATCCTCGAGACCAAGGCGGCCAAATTCGACGCCTCGCAGTTCCACGACCGTTATGAAGAGGCGATCGTCGCCATGCTCAACGAGAAGAAGGCGGGGATGCCGGTTTCGAAGCAGCGCGAGCTGCCGAGGATTGTCGCCGGCACCGATCTGATGGCGGCGCTTCGCCAAAGCATCGAGAGGGCCAAGGAAGCTCAGCCGAAGGCGACGGCGGCGACGAGGCCCGCGCCGGCGCCAGCGAAGCCAGCCGCTGCCTCCAAGGGCAAGAAGGCGGCGAACCGCAACCTGGATCAGCGCGAGATGCTCCTGCCGATCGCCGGCGGCGCGCCCACGAAGGCGGCCGAGGAAAAACAGCAGGCGAAGCCCGGCGCGAGGAAAAAGGCGGGATAGGAGCGCGTTCGCCGCTATTCGTCATCCTGGTCGGGAACGTCGAGATGGCCGTCGGCGGCGCTTCGTTCCCAACCCGGATTTCCGAGCGCCGAGTCGACGGGCATATCATTGCGGCGCTTCGCCTCGGCGATCTTCGCCTTCAAGTCTTCCGACGCCTTCCGCAAGTCTGCCGGCGATTCGCCTTCCGCGTCGAACGGCTCTGTGTCGGACTGGGCCTGCGCCTGAATGGTCTTCCCGTCCTTGTCGCCGGCCGGCGACTTTCCGGCGGCGGGAATGCTGTTGTCCGATTCCATCGCGCGCTCCTCATCGCAGGGGAAAGAAAAAAGGCCGCCCGTGGGAGGGCGGCCTCTTCATTTTTGAAGCTTTAGCGCCTGGGCGGTTGCTCGCTCTTTCGAGCGGCGTCCTTGGCGTCGCCGAGGGCTTCGCGCGCCGCGCCCTTGGCCTTGTCGAACTTGCCTTCGACCTGCATTTGCTTGTCGTCGGTCATTTTGCCGAACGCGTCCTTCACGGCGCCCTTCGCCTTGTCGGCCGCGCCCTTGATGTGTTCCTTGTCCACGGATCTCTCCTCGTGATTGTCGGACCGCGAGACAAACGGTTCGGCGCGAGGAAGGTTCCCTCGGCTATGGGCCCTGTTCCTACCAGCGGCTCGAAGGAGGCGCCCCTGCGCGCTTAAAGCGGGGATTACGGTGACACGAGCATATTTCCCTACATATCTCCGTCCCTCCGCCCACCGCCAAAGCCCGAAACTCGAACTCGACGCGGCCCCAGCTTAAAAAAGGGATTTATGCATGTGTCACCTTAACCCACACCTTAACCCACTGTGTCCCACCCTCATATTTCAACTCTGATTGTCCGGCGCTCGATCGCAACCCTGATCGCGCGCCTCAGGCGCCCTGACTTTCGATCCAGGCTGCGCTCGCCAGGATTTCCCCCAGTCCCGGCGTCGTCGGCGACGGCAGGGGGGCGGCCGGATCGACCCAGTCGACGCGATCGACTTCGTCGCTCGTCCGTGCTTCGCCTGCCGTCCAGCGGGCGACGAACGAGGCGATGACGAAATGGGCGCGGACACCGCCGCCCTCTTGGGCGATCGCCTCGACGTGGCGGTTGAAGCCGATGATCCGGGCGGTGACGCCGACCTCCTCCTCGAGCTCGCGCGCGACGGCTTCAGCGAGCGTCTCGCCAATTTCGACCACGCCCCCCGGAAGACTGAAATGGCCGAGCAGCGGCGCCCGCGCCCGCCGGACGATCAGAACCCGCCCCTGTCGGAACACCGCCGCCGATACCGCGAGGATCGGGCGGGCGGGGAACAGTCTGTCATCCATCGGGCGTTCCCATGGCTCTCGAGCTTGCCGCCGCTTGATAGCGGATCCGAATCTCCGGCGCCGATCAATCCGCGGGCCGGGGCAAAGCTCTCCGCGGCCGGCCAGGGAATTAGCGGCGGCGAGCGAAGGAGCGCCGTTCCCCCCGACGCTCAGCCGGGGCCCACCGAGATTTTCGCGCATTTTCTTTCGGAAAAGCAAAAGCCGTGCTACGCTCCGTTTGGTCAGGATCAATGCCGGGAGGCTGGGCGAAGACGATGGATTTGCGTTGCCTTTTTGGCGCCCGCGAGCGCGTGGTTCACCGCCCGCCTCCGTTTGACGGAGGACCTGGGGAGGGAAAAGATTATTCTGCCCAGGGAGTCGCGGTAACCCGTTGAAAAGGCTCATTTCGGCCAAGGGTATCCAAGGAAATCCGAGTCTTTTCCTTGGCTGGATTTGGCTGGATATCCGGCCCGCTTGGCTGGATTTGGGTAAATTTCGCCGCGATTTGGAATTGTGCGCCGGATATTACACCATTTCTACGGATAAAGTAGGCGCCTTTCCCATGGCGTCCCAGGATTATGGCGCTTGAACTGAAGCCGTTCGTGCAATCGCGACGGGCGGTCGCGCCAGAACTCGACCTCGACCGGCTCCAGCCGATAGCCCCGCCAGGGGTCGGGCCGCGGGACCTCGCCGCCTCCGAACCGCCGTTCGTAGGTCTCGACCGCCGCCTCGAGGGCGGCCCGCGACTCGAGCGGCCGCGACTGCCGGCTCGCCCAGGCGCCGATCTGGCTCCCCCTCGGCCGGGTGGCGAAATAGGCGTCGCTCTCGCTCGCCCTGAGTTCGGCCACTGGGCCCCGGAACCGGGCCTGGCGGCGAAGCGACTTCCAGTGGAAGAGCCCTGCGGCCCTCGGTTGCGCCTTGAGCTCGCGGCCCTTGGCGCTCTCGACGTTGGAGTAGAAGACAAGACCGCGCGCGTCCGCGCCTTTGCATAAGACCATCCGCGCGTCGGGCAACCCGTCGGCGTCGACGGTGGCGAGCGCCATCGCCTCGGGATCGTTGATCTCGGAGCCCGCGGCTTCCGCGAGCCATAGCTCAAAGAGCGCGAAAGGGTCGGCGGCCTCGGTAAAGTCGACAAGACTCAATTCGTTCAAGGGAACGCAACTCCGCGGAAAGGGGCGGGGCGAATCATATCCCGGCCCGGGCCCTGTGGCCAACGAACGCCGCGCCCTTGCGTGGCGTCGCACGAAGGGCCAAATGTGCGAGGGAGACATGGGCTCCCGCGCTCGAATCGAGGCGGGACCGAGGGATGGGCTCATAATGCGCGATCCTTATGACGTTCTTGGCGTGGCGAAGTCCTCCAGCGCAGCCGAGATCAAATCCGCCTTTCGCAAGCTCGCCAAGAAGTACCACCCCGACCAGAGCAAGGAGGCGAGGGCCAAGGAGCGTTTCGCCGAAGTCGGCTCCGCCTACGAAATCCTCGGCGATGAGAAGAAGCGTAAAGCCTTCGACCGCGGCGAGATCGACGCCGAAGGCAAGCCGAGAGCGCCGCAGTTCGAGGGGTTCGGTTTTGGCCGACCGCCGGGAGGAGGCGGGCGAGGCGAGTTTCGCAATTTCGGCTTCGACTTCGGCGGCGGCGGGTTTTCGGCCGAAAGCGGTTCGATCGATCCCGACGTTCTGTCGGAGCTGTTTGGCGCCGGCCGCACACGCGCGCGCGGTCAATCGACCCGAGGCGAGGACATCGGCGTCTCGGCCGCGGTTCCTCTGGCGACGATCGCGCGCGGAGGTTCGATTCGGGTCGCCCTGCCGACCGGGAAGATGCTGGACGTCGCCGTGCCCGCCGGAATTGAAGAGGGAAAGTCGATCCGGTTGCGCGGTCAAGGCCACGCCGGCCATCGCGGCGGAGCGCCGGGCGACGTCATCGTGACCATTCGCTACGCCCCCCATCCGCTGTTCAAGGTCGAGGGTCGCGACTTGCGACTGGATTTACCCGTTACCCTCTACGAGGCTATTTTGGGCGCGCGCGTGCGAGCGCCGACGCTGAGCGGGGAGGTCGAGATGTCCATCGCCCCGGGGGCTAGCGGCGGCCGAGTGCTTCGGTTGCGCGGCAAAGGCCTGCCCGCCGGCGCCGATCAACCCGCCGGCGACTTGTTGGCGACGCTGCGGATCGTTCTGCCCAACGAAACGGACCCAGAACTGGGCGCGTTGATGCGCAAGCTGCGGGATCAAAAGCCCTACGACCCTCGCTCGGGCATCGTCTGAACGCCCTCGGCCGGCGAATCGAACAAGTCTTTCGCGATCTTCAGTAATGACGGTGCGTCAAGGTCCCCGACCAGCGCAAATCCCTGGCCGCGCCGCGTCCATATGGCGGCGTTGCCGCCGTCGGCAGCTAGGAGTTCGGGCGCTCTCGTCATGGGCGCGTCAAGCGACCGGACGAGCAAGCCGATGCGCCTTCCTTGGGAGTTGTAAACGAGAAACGCCGCCGGCGCCCCAGGATAAGGAGCGATCCTCGCGCCGAGCAGGCTGACGGCCGAAGGGGCGGCGGGGAGATAAACGGGGCGCAAGAGACGTGTCGTCAGCCACTCTTGCGCTTCCGTCCGATCGCCAGTCGCGAACTCGACCGGGGCGACGCCCGAACGGACGAATGCGCGAAAAGCCGCTACGGCCGCCCCTCCAAGTCCGTTTGCCGGAACAACAGGCACCGCTGGCGACCAAAGGCATCCCAGGCAGACGAACGCAGCCGCGAGGACAAGCCGCCATAAGGGCAAAGGCCGAAAGTCGCTCGCCGCGCCGACCTGCGCGGCGGTTCGTGAAGTGTCATCGAGGCCGGGCACAGACGACCGCGACGAAAGCTCGCGATCAGGTCTTGCGCCAATGGCCGCCGGCCGCCGCCCCTTGCCCGGAACCTCGTTCTGATGACGAACGATACTGATCGAGAAGGCTCTCGGACCCTCGCCGTCGAAGGCCGATCGAATGGCGCTGTTTTGCCCTCGCCACATCGTCGCGCGACGGGCAAGCGCTGGATCTTCCGCCATCCGCTTCTCGAACGCCAAGCGCTCGTCAGGCTCGAGGCAGTCGTCGACAAAGGCATGCAGATCCGCTAGCCGCCACGCTTCCATCACTTGACGACTCGAAGGTGAGGGACCGACGGCGCCGCGACGTCAGCCGTCTCAGCCGCGCCCGGCGACCGGGTCAGCGCGGAGAGGCGTTCGCGGGCCTTCGTCAGCCGGGCGACGAGCGTAGCGAGCGAGATATCGAGCGCCGAGGCAGCCTCGCGGTGGGTGAGGTTCGCCAGAACGACAATCAACAGCGCCTCTCTGAGCTCCAGAGGCAGCGCGCGGACAGCAACGGACATGCCGATCCCGCCGGCCGCCGCTCGGCCGCGAGCGCCTTCTGCGCTCTCGTCCGACCCGGCCTCCCCTTCGTCGAAGACCAAGCGACGCACGTGCCGGCGATAAAGCCGGACAAACTGGCCGAACCCGCGCACGCGCCCATCTTCGCGGGCAAGCCCTCTAGCGTCACCGGCGACGGTCGCGTCCACCGCCTCGAAAGAAGCCTGCCTGAACAGGCGGTCCACAAGCGCGGCCGCAGCCGCATGATCGAGCACGAAGCGATCGTCTCGCGTCAGGGCCAACCCGAACCGGCGCAGGTCTGAGAGGTCGGCCAAACTGTCGCTTAACGGCGGCACCAGTGACACCGGTGGTTTGTGTGAGCCTCGACAAGCGTTAACGCTTGTTCACGATCTTAGTCAAAAGACGCCCCGGTTCCAAGCGGGTGCGTGAGCAAAGTCACACATTTTGTGACGATTGACCGAAACCCTGGTCCTTCCCATGCGTGTCAGGCGAGGTTAAGGGATATCCCGGCGCCCGGGCGTCGTAACCTTGACCTTCCAATCCGAGCCGTAGAGAGGCCTTGATGGAGCGAACCCCTTCAGTCGGCGCAACCGCGAGCGTTATGAGCGGGATGCGCGGGGTCGTCTTCGGCGTGGCCAACAATCGCTCGATCGCATGGGGCATCGCCAAGGCTGCCCGCTCCGCGGGCGCTGAGTTGGCGCTCACTTTTCAGGGAGATGCGCTGGAAAGGCGCGTCCGGCCGCTCGCGCAAGAATTGGGAGCTCACGTGCTGGGCCATTGCGACGTGACCGAGGGCGGTTCGATCGATTTTGTCTTCGCGGAAGCGAGAAATTTGTGGGGAGCCATCGACTTCGTCGTGCACTGCATCGCCTTCGCCGACAAGGACCAACTCACCGGTCGGTATATCGATACGACCGAGGACAATTTCACAAAATCGCTCGCCATATCGTGTTATTCCTTTACCGCTGTCGCCCAACGAGCCGAAAAGTTGATGACCAATGGCGGCGCCATGCTGACCCTGACATACTATGGCGCAGAAAAGTGGATGCCCCACTATAACGTGATGGGCGTCGCCAAGGCCGCATTGGAGGCGAGCGTCCGATACCTCGCTGCCGACCTCGGAGAGAAGGCGATTCGCGTAAATGCGATTTCAGCTGGACCGATCAAAACGCTCGCCGCTTCCGGCATCGGCGATTTCCGCTATATTCTGCGGTGGAATGAATACAATGCGCCCCTGCGTCGTTCGGTCACCATCGAGGAGGTCGGCGACAGCGCGGTCTACCTTCTGTCGCCGATGTCGCGCGGCGTGACCGGCGAAATTGTCCACGTCGATGCTGGGTACCATATCGTTGGAATGAAGAACCCGGCCGCCCCAGACCTGACGGTGGTCAAGGACTGAGCTCGAATTGGATCACGCGGCCGTGCGCGTTTTGCCTCGCGCCTTCGGTGCAATGACAAGCCGCCAAAGGACCAGCGCTGCGATGGCCAGATGCACATAGGCGTTCTGAATGAATAGCATCTGCGGACCGAAGTCCTTCATGAGCACCGAGGCGACCGCCGGGGCCGCGATCGCCGCAACGCAGTAGATGAACAGAAGCCCAACCGAAATGAAGACAAGGTCATGCGCGGCGCCGCGATCGTTGGCCAGCGACACCGCAAGCGTATAAAGCGAATAGGTTGTGAGGCCGACAAGAAATCCAAGCACGATCAACGAAGCGCCGGGAGCCGCCACACGGCTCAAGGCGACTTCGCAGGCGGCGCCTGCGATCAGGACCGCGGCCATGACCAGCCGGCGGTCGACGCGGTCGGAGACCAGGGCGATGGGGAAGACGCCCAGCGCCGATCCGAGCACGATCGAGGAGGTGAACAGGGGCACGCTGCTGGGCGTCATGCCGATCTCGACCGCGAATACCGGGCCGAGCGCGAACAAGGCGCCATTAGCGGCGCCTGCAGCGAGCGCCGCGAAACACGAGATCGGCGCCAAGCGGATGAGCCAGATGAGGCGTGGCCGCACGCTTCGGGGTTGAGCTGGAGGATCGACGCTGGTCATCGCCATCGGCACGATGGCGAGGGCGAGCAGAGCCCCGGCGACGGCGAAAGACGAGAATCCATCCGGGCCGAGGGGCTTCAAAGCCAATTGTCCGCTTGCGGAAGCGACGAAGTTGGCGATCTGGTAGAGAGCGTAAAGCGCGCCGCGATTGGAGTTGGTCGCTTTGGCGTTGATCCAGGACTCGATAACGGCGTAGAGCCCGGCGAACACGAAGCCGATCAGCGCGCGACACGCGAGCCACGCCAACGGGAAGAGCATGACGGGCATAAGGATCACGGAAACGACCGCGAGCGCGACAAAGGCGGCGTAGGCCCTGATGTGACCGCCACGGCGAATGATCGCCGGCGCCGCGAGGGTCCCCGCCAGCATTCCGGCGAAATAAACCGACCCGAGCAGGCCGACGGTCAGGTCGGGGAAGCCATCGATACGGGCCCTCAGCGGCGTCGCCACGCCGACCAGGCTGTTGCCGCCGATTAGGAGCAGCACGGAGAATAAGAGAGCGGCGATGGAGGGAAAGATGCTCAAACGGGCGAATCGGCTTTGGTGTTAGGGTCGGTTCGGGGATGGTCTCACACCATCGGGCGGGGCGCGACATCGTCATCGGCTTCATCTATTCGATAAAATGCGGGTCTGCCTCGAAAATCGGCATATCGGCCGGAAGCGTCCGACTGTATATAGACCGCCTGCGATCGGGAAGCGGCGCCGGAGCCGCTTATTTGAGGAAGGGATGATGGCGAACCAACGTTGGACCCCGGAGAGTTGGCGCACGAAGCCGATCGCCCAGGCGCCGGCCTACCGGGACCGCGCGGCGCTCGCCGACGCCGAGCGCCAGCTTGCCGGCTATCCGCCGCTGGTGTTCGCCGGCGAAGCGCGCAAGCTGAAGCAGGCATTGGGCAAGGCGGCCGGCGGAGGCGCGTTCCTGTTGCAGGGCGGGGATTGCGCCGAGAGCTTCGGCGAGCATTCGGCCGACAATATCCGCGATTTCTTTCGGGTCTTCCTGCAGATGGCGGTGGTCATGACGTTCGCCGCCGCTTCGCCGATCGTCAAGGTCGGTCGCGTCGCGGGCCAATTTGCCAAGCCGCGCTCCTCGGACTTCGAGACCATCGATGGCGTCACGCTGCCTGCTTATCGCGGCGATATTGTCAACGACATCGAGTTCACCGCGCAAGCGCGCGAGCCCGATCCGCGGCGGCAACTGGAAGCCTATCGCCAATCGGCGGCGACCCTGAACCTGCTCAGGGCGTTCGCGACCGGCGGCTACGCCAATCTCGAGAACGCCCATCGCTGGATGCTCGGCTTCGTCAACGACAGCCCGCAATCCGAACGCTATCAGGAGGTCGCCGACCGCATCACCGAGACGCTCGGCTTCATGCGCGCGATCGGCCTCGACGCCGAAGCGCATCCGGAACTGCGGGCGACGGATTTCTACACCTCGCACGAGGCGCTGCTGCTCGGTTACGAACAGGCGATGACGCGGCTCGATTCGACCTCCGGCGACTATTACGCCACCTCGGGCCACATGATCTGGATCGGCGACCGGACGCGCCAGCTCGGCGGCGCCCACGTCGAATATTGCCGCGGGCTCAGGAACCCGATCGGCCTCAAATGCGGCCCGTCGCTGAGCCCGGACGAGCTCCTGCGCCTGATCGAAGTGCTCGATCCCGAGCGCGAAGCCGGCCGGCTGACGCTGATCTGCCGCTTCGGCGCCGACAGGATCGACGCCGCCCTGCCGCCGCTTCTGCGCGCCGCCAAGCGCGAGGGACTCAAGCTGCTTTGGGTCTCGGACCCGATGCACGGCAATACGATCAAGACCTCGACCGGCTTCAAGACGAGGCCGACCGAACGCATCGCTCAGGAGGTGCGCCATTTCTTCGCCATCTGCCGTGCGGAAGGCGTCTACGCCGGAGGCATTCATCTCGAGATGACGGGCAAGAACGTCACCGAATGCACCGGAGGCGCGCGCGCGATCTCCGAGGCCGATCTGCACGACCGGTATCACACCTATTGCGATCCGCGCCTCAATGCGGAGCAGTCGATCGAGATGGCGTTCATGATCGCCGATCTCCTCAAGGCGCAGCGGCTCGCCCAGCCTGAACGGCCGGTCCGGGCGGCGGAATGACGGCCGGGCTCCGGCCTCCCGCGATCTGCGGCCAGCGGTAGGGGCCGGCGGTGCGACTATCCGAATACGCCGTCGGCCGGGACAACAATTTCAACCTCATCCGCCTCCTGGCGGCGCTGTCGGTGTTGTTCAGCCATAGCGTCGCGGTTCTTGGACTGCCGTCGTCGCGGGAATTCTTCTTCGACCATCTCGGCCTGTCGCTGGCCGAAATGGCGGTCGACGTCTTCTTTGTCACCAGCGGCTTTCTGGTCGCCGGCAGCCTCGTCAATCGGGGAGACGTGGTCGCCTTCTTGTGGGCGCGGGCGCTGCGCATCTATCCGGCGCTCTGGGTCATGCTAATCCTCACCGTCTTCGCTCTCGCCCCGGCGCTGACCGCGCTCCCGCTCGCCGATTACTTCTCCTCCGCTAAAACACATGAGTATGTCGTTAAATGTGCGACGCTGATCGGCGGCGTCCGCTATTCGCTGCCGGGCGTGTTCGAGACGAACCCGCTTCATGCCGAGTTCAACGGCTCGCTGTGGACGCTGCCGATCGAGCTCAGGCTCTATTGCTATCTCGCCGCCGGATGGCTCGTGCTTGCCGCGGCGCCGGCCATCCGCTTGAGGGCGATGAGCATCGCCGCGCCCATCGCGGCCGCCGCGTTCCTCATCCTCATCCTGCGCGGCCGCCTGTTCGGCGCCCCGTTCAACGCCGCCGACACCCGGGTGTTCATGTTCCTCTACGGAACGACGCTCTACCTCTGGCGCGACAAGGTTCCGGTGAGGCCAGCCATCCTCGTCGCGGCGCTTGCCTGCCTCGCGCTTGCATCCGTCAATGAGCAGGCGTTCTTCATCGTCTACGCCGCCTGCCTGGCGCCCCTCGTCCTGCATCTCGCCTACCTGCCGAAGGGACCCGTCCGCGCCTTTAACGACTGGGGAGATTGTTCCTACGGCGTCTACATCTACGCCTTTCCGATCCAGCAGACGCTGGCGTTCCTGTTTCCCGGCATGCCGCTGATCGCGATGATCGTCGTCTCCGCCGCCGTCACTCTCGGCGTCGCCGCGCTCTCCTGGACCCTGATCGAGAGGCGGGCGCTGGCGATGAAGGGCGACTTCGCCGCCGCGACCTCGCGGGCGGTCAATCTCGGCTGGGCGAAGATCGGCGGCGTCGTGCGCTGAACGCCGGTCGCGGAGATCCAAGGGGATTCCAAATTTAACCAAATCCAGCCAAGCCAGCCCGATATCCAGCCAAATCTGTCCAAGGAAAAGGCTTTGATTGCCTTTGATCGCCTTGTCCGGATTGAGCCTTTTCAACGGGTTACGGCGACGCCCTGGGCAAAAAAAGCTTTTCCTTGTTCATTCGCGGCCGAAGGCCACGTCCGTCGCGTGATTTGCCTGAGCTGAGGCTTGGCGAACCCCCTCCGCCGGGGGTGAGAAGAATGCTCTGTCGAACTCGCAATCCATGGCAACGATTGTGGCACAGCTTTCGCTTTTCCCAAAGCAATTGTCGCAAAATCTGGCCGGTCCATTTGCATTTTTCTGAAGTCAGGAGCAATGAGGGAAATATGCAAGTGTCACCGTATATCGAAGTGTCACCGTATATCGGTGACACATGCATTTTTAACCAATTAGCGAGTGCGGCTAAGGATAGTGGGGAAATATGCACGTGTCACCGTATTCCTAAGGATAGTGGGGAAATATGCATGAACTGCCCCCCGAAAGTGAGACAGGGCGAATTGAGTGACAGAGCCTGTTAGGAGGCTCTATGTCACAGCAAGGGATGCGCACATTTTCGACCGAGTTCAAGGAAGCTGTGGTGGTTCGGCTCGACGCCGGGGAGCGGATGGCGGCGGTTTCGGACGAACTGAAGATCAGGCGCAAGCTGCTTTACGAATGGCGAGCGGCCTATCGCGAGCTTGGCGCAGCCGGGCTCAACCGGAAGCGCGGACGTAAGCCGGGCGGCGCCCGCGCCAGTCCGGACGCTGCGCCGGCTACGCCTGCTCCGCTTACCGAACTGGCGCGGGCGCAAGCGCGGATTGTCGAGCTCGAGCGCAAGATCGGCAAGCAGCAGATGGACCTCGATTTTTTTCGCGAAGCCTTGCGGCTCATCGACGCACGGGACCTCATGTCTCGCGCGACGCCATCTACGCGGTCATTGAAGAAATGAACGCGCGGGAGACGCAAGGCGCCCCCTCGATCGAGCATTTGTGCCGCTTAAGCGGCGTGTCGCGCGCCGGCTTCTATCGCTTTGGCGAGGTTCGCGCGCCGAAGCGAGCGGAAGCGGATCTGCGCGACAAAATCCAGACGATCGCGCTCAAAAATCGCTTCTACGGCTATCGGCGAGTTTGCCGAGACCTCTGGCGCGTCGATGGCCTGAAGGTCAATCACAAGCACGTCTTGCGCCTGATGCGTGAGGACAATCTGCTCCGCCTGCGCGAAAGGCCGTTCGTTCCCTACACCACCAACAGCCGGCATGAGTTTCCCATCGTCGCCAATCTGACGCGTGGACGCGTCCCAACCGGGCTCGATCAGATCTGGGTCGCCGACATCACTTATGTCAGGCTGGCGGGACAGTTTGTCTACCTGGCCGTCGTTCTCGACGCCTTTTCCCGCAGGGTGATCGGCTGGGCGCTCGCCGACCATCTCGAAGCGAGCCTGGCGATCGAAGCGCTCGACATGGCCTTGACCGCCCGAAGCCCCGAGCCCGGCCTCATCCATCACTCCGACCGGGGCGTGCAATACGCCTGCGCCGACTATTGCGACAAGCTCGCGGCGCGCGGCGCTCTGATCAGCATGAGCCGCGCCGGCAACCCTTATGACAACGCCAAGGCCGAGCGCTTCATGCGCACCCTGAAGGAGGAAGAAGTGAACGGCAAGACTTACGCGTCTGTCGACGACGCCCGAGCCCATATCGGCGCCTTCCTCGAAAACGTCTATAATCGAGCCCGACTGCACTCCGCGCTCGGCTACAAACCCCCGGTCGAGTTCGAAGCCGAACTCCGCCAATGCGAAACCGTCTGAAACGACACAACCAAAACTCTGTCCCTCAAATCCAGCGTCTCAGACAAAGGGTGCAGTTCATGCACGTGTCACCGTATTCCCACCGTATTCCCCCAATAGCGAGTGCGGCTAAGGATAATGGGGAAATATGCACGTGTCACCGTATTCTCGTGTCACCGTATTCCTAAGGATAATGGGGAAATATGCACGTGTCACCTATTCCCCGCGCGCCAGAAGCGGCCCCTTGGTGTTTGGCGCAAACCCCCGCCCCTGCCCCTCTCCCAGATGGGAGAGGGATTGAGGCGTTTGCGCGCTCCGTCTGCCCCGCGCTAAGTCTCGCCCATGCCCTCCTCCCCTGCCGACCGCCTCGTCATTGCGCTCGCCCAGATCCCCGCGATCGTCGGCGACATCGCGGGCAATCGCGACCGGCTGCGAAGAGCGTGCAAGGAGGCGGCGGCGTTCGGGGCCGACATCGTGATGGCGCCGGAACTCTACCTTTCCGGCTATCCGCCCGAGGACCTGGTGCTGAAGCCTGCGTTCCAGGAGGCGTGCCGGGCAGCCTGCGACGAGCTCGCGCGCTTGACCGCCGACGGCGGGCCGGCGACGCTGGTCGGCCTGCCCTGGGTCGAGGACGGCAAGCTCCATAACGCCATGGCGCTCCTCGACGGCGGGCGGATCGAGGCGGTCAGGTTCAAGGTCGATCTGCCCAACTATGGCGTCTTCGACGAGAAGCGGGTGTTCGCGCCGGGGCCGTCGCCCGGTCCGATCGTGTTTCGCGGCGTGCGCGTCGGCGTCCCGATCTGCGAGGATATCTGGGGGCCTGATCCGGTCGAATGCATACTCGAGACGGGCGGCGAGATTCTTCTCGTCGCCAACGCCTCGCCGTATGAGCGCGACAAGCTCGCCATTCGCCAGAA
Source organism: uncultured Alphaproteobacteria bacterium (assembly GCA_963765375.1). Lineage (GTDB taxonomy): Bacteria > Pseudomonadota > Alphaproteobacteria > Rhizobiales > Beijerinckiaceae > Roseiarcus. The sequence continues at coordinate 1,028,094 of CAVXVZ010000005.1, forward strand.
TGTCGCCGTATCGCGCGTGGTCGAGAGCGGTTTGCCGCTCATCTATCTCAACATGGTTGGCGGCCAGGACGAGCTCGTGTTCGACGGCGCGAGTTTCGCGCTCAACGCCGACCGCAGCCTCGGCGCCCAATTGCCCGCCTTCCGCCCGATGGTCGCGAAAACGGTGTGGGAGCGCGGCGACAAGGGCTGGCGGTGCGTCGAGGGTCCGCGCGCGGTGGTCGAGGAGGGCGACGAAGCCGACTATGCGGCCTGCGTGATGGGCTTGCGCGACTACGTCGACAACAACCGATTCTCCGGAGTCGTGCTGGGCTTGTCGGGCGGCGTCGATTCGGCTCTGTGCGCGGCGATCGCCGTCGACGCCTTGGGCGCTGCGCGGGTGCTCGCGGTCATGCTGCCCTACCGTTTCACCTCGAACGAATCGCTCGCCGACGCCGCGGGCTGCGCGAAGGCGCTCGGAATCCGCTACGACATTGTGCCGATCGCCGAGCCGGTCGAGGGCGTCGAACGCGCGCTTCAGCGCATGTTCGCCGGCAGGAAGCGCGACATCACCGAAGAGAACATCCAGAGCCGGGCGCGCGGGCTGATCCTGATGGCGATCTCGAACAAGACCGGCGCGATGGTGGTGACGACCGGCAACAAGTCGGAGATTTCGGTCGGCTACGCGACGCTGTACGGCGACATGAACGGCGGCTTCAATCCGATCAAGGACCTCTACAAGATGGAGGTCTTTCGCCTCTCGGGCTTGCGCAACCGCTGGAAGCCGGAAGGCGCGCTCGGGCCGGACGGCGAGGTGATCCCGCAGAACATCCTCGTCAAGCCGCCGAGCGCCGAACTGCGCGAGAACCAGAAGGACGAGGATTCGCTGCCGCCCTATCCGGTGCTCGACGGCATTCTGCACGGGCTCGTGGAGAAGGAGATGCGGATCGCCGACATCGTCGCCCAAGGCTACGATCCGGAGACGGTGCGCAAGGTCGAGCGGCTGCTTTATCTCGCCGAATACAAGCGCCGCCAGTCGGCGCCGGGGGTGAAGGTCGGACCGAAGAACTTCGGCCGCGACCGGCGCTATCCGATCGTCAACCGCTTCCGCGACGGAGGCCTCGAGGCGCAGAAGCCCGACCCGTCGATCGCGCCGCCGAAGTCGATCGGGACGAGCGAGCGGTTCGAGGAGTAGAGCGGCCAATAGCATCGGACCGCTGGCTCCTGTCGCCTTTGGGCGCGGTTGCCTGTTGACAAGCGAAACTCGCGAACGTGACAACGCCTGTCGGGGATTTCCTCTCGAAGTCCCGGAGCGTGGGCTGCATGTCCAAAAACGATGAGCCTCAATTCTGGCGGAACGCGCGCAATCATCTGATCCGCTACGGCGGCAGCTTCGAGTCGCTGATCATCGAACGCGCAGCCGGCAGCTTTGTTTATGACGCCGACGATCGCGCGATCCTCGACTTCACCTCCGGCCAGATGAGCGCCATCCTCGGCCATTCGCATCCCGAGATCGTCGAGGTCGTGACCAACTCGATCAATCGGCTTGATCATCTCTTCAGCGGGATGATTTCGCGACCCGTCGTCGACCTCGCGACCGCGCTTGCCGAAAAGACGCCTGAAGGTCTCGACCGCGCGTTGCTGCTCTCGACCGGCGCCGAATCGAATGAAGCTGCGATCCGCATGGCGAAGCTTGTCACCGGCAAATATGAAGTCGTCGGTTTCGCCCAGTCGTGGCATGGCATGACCGGGGCCGCCGCCTCGGCGACTTACAGCGCCGGCCGCCGCGGCGTCGGTCCGGCGGCCGTGGGATCCTACGCGATACCGGCGCCGTTCCCATTCCGTCCGCGGTTCGAGAGAAAGGGCGAGTACGACTGGAAGGGCGAGCTCGACTACGCCTTCGATCTGATCGACCGCCAGTCGAGCGGCAGCCTCGCCGCCTTCATAGCCGAGCCGATCTTGAGCTCCGGCGGCGTCATCGACCTGCCGCTCGGCTACCTCGCCGCCCTGAAGCAAAAGTGCGAGGAGCGCGGCATGCTTCTGATCCTCGACGAGGCGCAGACGGGCGTCGGCCGCACCGGCACGCTGTTCGCCTTCGAGCGCGACGGCGTCACCCCCGACATTCTGACGCTGTCGAAAACGCTCGGCGCCGGCTTGCCTTTGTCGGCGGTCATCACTTCGGCGGCGATTGAAGAAAAGGCGCACGCGCTCGGCTATCTATTCTATACGACGCATGTGTCCGACCCCCTGCCCGCCGCCGTCGGCCTGAAGGTGCTCGAGGTCGTCGAGCGCGATCATCTCGTCGAACGCGCGCGTATCGCCGGCAAACGCCTTTACGATGGCCTTTGCGCGTTGCAGCAGCGCTATCAGTGCATCGGCGATGTGCGCGGCCGCGGGCTTTTGCTCGGCATGGAGATCGTGAAAGACCGTCAGAGCCGCGCCGCCGATGGCGAATTCGGCGTCCGCATCACCCGCGAGTGCATGAAGCTCGGCCTCAGCATGAACGTGGTGCAGTTGCCGGGCATGGGCGGCGTCTTCCGCATCGCGCCGCCATTGACGGTCAGCGACGGCGAAATCGACCTCGGCCTGTCGATCCTTGGCGATGCGATCGAGAACTCCTACAGGGCCGCGTGATTTCCACGGTCCTACGACAAGTCATTTGCTCGTGTTGGCCGGAGACGTCGACCCGTGCGGCGAGCGATCAAACGCGAGGGGAAAGCAGACATGGCGCGGATCGAGCGGATCGAGCTGCGGTTTATCGACATCCCGCCAAAGGTCAAACGCACCGACGCGATCCAAAGTTTCTCGTCGCAGGAAACTCCGATCGTAACGGTGATCGACAGCGACGGCGCCTCGGGGACTGGCTACAGCTATACCATCGGCACGGGCGGCTCGTCGGTCATGCGCCTCTTGTCCGATCACCTGGCGCCGAGGCTGATCGGCAAGGACGCCGAGCGGGTCGAGGCCATCTGGCGCGAACTTGAGTTTGCGACCCATGCGACCACCATCGGCGCGATCTCGTCGCTCGCGCTGGCGGCGATCGACATCGCGCTCTGGGATCTCCGCGCCAAGCGTCAGAAATTGCCGCTCTGGATCGTCGCTGGCGGCGCCGCAGACCGCCGGCCGCTCTATACGACCGAGGGCGGTTGGCTGCATATCGACGAAGGAGCGCTGATCGAGGATGCGCTCGCCGCCCGCGAACAGGGATTCACCGGCTCGAAGATCAAGATCGGCCGGCCGCACGTCTCCGAGGACTATCGGCGCCTCGCCGCCGTGCGCTCGGCCCTTGGACCCGGTTACGAAATCATGACCGACGCCAACCAGGGTTTCGCGCTCGACGAGGCGATCCGGCGCGCTGGCCGCTTCGCCGACCTCGATCTCGCCTGGATCGAGGAGCCATTGCCGGCAGACGACCTCGAGGGTCATCGCCGGCTGACGCGGGCGACCACAACGCCGATCGCCGTCGGCGAATCGATGTATTCGATCCGGCATTTCCGCGAATACATGGCCAAGGGCGCCTGCTCGATCGTACAGGTCGACGCAGCGCGTATCGGCGGCGTCACGCCGTGGCTCAAGGTCGCGCATATGGCCGAGGCGTTCGACATGCCCATGTGCCCGCACTTCCTGATGGAGCTGCACGTCAGCCTCGCCTGCGCGGTTCCGAACGGAAAATACGTCGAGTACATCCCTCAGCTCGACGACCTGACGACCTCGGCGTTGCGGATCGAGAACGGCATGGCGGTCGCGCCTATGACGCCGGGCGTCGGCGTCGAATGGGACCTTGACGCCGTGAAGGCCAAGAGCCTTCCGGAGTTCAGCCTCGCATTCGGAAGGGGAGCACCGTCGTGAAGCGCATGGGCATGGTGATCGGCATCAAACCGGACCAGATCGCCGAATACAAGCGAACGCACGCCGCCGTCTGGCCCGAAGTTCTGGCCAGGATCTCTGCCTGCAACATCCGCAACTATACGATCTTCCTGCGCGAGCCGGAAAATCTGTTGTTTGCCTACTGGGAATATCACGGAGAAGACTGGGCCGCCGAGGCAAGGACGATGGCGGCCGACGCGCGCACCCAAGACTGGTGGGCGATCCACGAACCGATGCAGGCGCCGCTCGCGACTCGCAAGCCGGGCGAGTGGTGGGCGATGGCGGAAGAGGTGTTTCACCACGACTGAGACGAGCGCGCGACCGGCCGTCCGGGTCTGTCGGCGCGAGGCGCCATTCAGTTTCTCGCCTTTCCGACCTGGATGAGGAACGGCGGCCGCAACGATTCGGGCAATGAGCCGATGCGCTTCAATCGCTCGATATTGGGCTCGAGCGATCGGCGTATGTGAGCCTTGAGCGTCGCCATCGCCGCCCGCTTGTCGCGCGCGAGCAGAAAATCGTAGATCGTGAGATGCTCGGCGAGCATCGTCTCGATCTCCTCATCCTCCTGGATCAGGGCGAAGGTCGAGTGGGTCGCGAACAGCGGCAGCGCGTTGCGGCGGATGGCGTCGCGAAGCTGCTGATTCGCGCACGAGAGCACCACCTCTCCGTGCAAGTCGACCTCGAGCCGCTCGAGTCGGGCGGGCGTGTTGTGATGGTGCTGCGCCTTCTCCACCCGGGCGCGCTTCGCGCGGAGCTCGGCCGGCGACAGGCTCTCCATGGCCTGCCCCAGCGCGGCCGGCTCGAGAAGCCAGCGCATTTCGAAATGTTCGCGCAGCCGATCGACGGTGAGCGGGCCGGCGTACCAGCGCTGATTGGCGCCTTTTTCGATGAGCCCGGTGCGCTCGAGTCGAGTGAGCACCTCGTGGGCGACGGTCCGGCTGACGTCGAAATGCTCGGCGAGCGCGCTCTCGTTGACAAGGAGCCGGCCGTACGACAGCAATGCGGCGACGGCATGCTCGACCAGGGGGTAGATGCGCGCCTGATTGAGCGTCTTGAGGCTGCCCGACACCGTCTCGGGCAAACGCAGGCCGGAGTCCACGAGCTCCCGGCGCACGATCGTTCGCGGATCTGCGTCGACGGCCAAGAAGCCCCTTCCCCCGAATCTCTTGATCAGTCCTTCGTCGCTCAGCCTCTGCAGCGCGGCGGCCGCTGGAATGCGGCTCGATTTGAAGGCGCGGGCGACCCCCGCCTCGCCCAGGACCAGCCCGGCGGGAAAGCTGCAGTCGAGCAGATGTTGGCGCAACACGGCGTAGATGATCTCGTAAAGCGGCCGAGAGCCGATCTGTTGAAGCGCGGCGCGCATCACGCGCCAGCGTTGGCGGGCTCGACCGCGTGGATGAAGTTCATGACTGCGGCGCTGGTCGGCTCGTAGCGATGGTTATTCGCGACCTCGCCGACGATCCTGAACTCGTGCAGCACGAGAATTCGATCGGCCAGGGTGACCATCTCGGCCATGTCCGAAGTGATCAGCAGCACCGACACGCCGTCGCGCGCGATGCCGGCGATCAGCTCGTGAATCTCGACTTTGGTCTTGACGTCGATTCCAACCGTGGGTTCATCGACGATCAGGATGTCAGTCTGCGCGGCCAGCCATTTCGCGATCGAGACTTTCTGCTGATTCCCCCCCGAAAGGGTTGAGACCATCGCGTCGATCGACGGCGTGCGGATCGCCAGCCGTCCAACGAACGGGGTCGCCGCCTTCGCCTCGGCGCCGGGCGTGATGAGCCCGAGAAATCCGGCGATGCGCCGCCAGATCGTGATCGCGATATTGTCTCTGACCGGATAGGCAAGCAGCAGGCCTTCGCCCTTGCGGTCCTCGCTCACATAGCCGATACGATACCTTTCAAGCGCCTCGTGCATCGAACGGATGCGCACTGGCTGTCCGCCGACGCGGATCTCTCCGGCGGTAATGCGGCCGAAGCCAAGAATGCTGCGCGCGAGCTCGGTGCGCCCGGCGCCCACCAGGCCATAGAGCCCGAGGATTTCGCCCTTGTGAAGGCTCAAGTCGACGCCCCGGTGTCCGAACGAAGTCGAGACCGCCTCGAGCTCGAGAACAGTCCGATTCGCGTCAGGGTTGCGGATTCCGATGTCGGCGACGCGCTCGTCGCGGCCGATCATCAACGACACCAGTCGTCCCCGCGTGACGCTGGCTATGGGCTCGTCGGCGGCGGCGATCTTGCCGTCGCGCAACACCGTCACGCGATCGCAGAGCGAGAGCACTTCCTCCAGCTTGTGACTGACGAAGACGATGGCGACGCCCTGCGCCCTGAGCCGACGCAGGACGCCGAAGAGCGCAGCCGCTTCGTGGCCGCTGATCGACGCGGTCGGCTCGTCCAGCAGCAGGAGCTTGGCCTTGAGCGAGAGCGCCTTGGCGATCTCGACGAGTTGCATCTGCGCGACCGAGAGCGTCGCTACCTCGGCCCGCGTATCGATAGCCCGGTCGAGCAGGTCGAGGAACCCGCGCGCCTGCCGGTGCACTTCCGCATAGTCGACCATGCCGTTTGTGGTCGGCAAGTGTTCGAGCAGGATATTCTCGCCGACCGAAAAACGCGGGATGAGATTGCGTTCCTGATGCACGGCGCCGATCGCGGCGGCCAGCGCATCACGCGGGGAAGCGAACTCCGCCGGCCGACCGTCAAGCATGAGACGCCCGGAATTGGGCTTATAGACCCCGGTCACGATTTTGATGAGCGTTGACTTTCCCGCGCCGTTTTCGCCCATAAGCGCATGGATCTCGCCCGCCCCTACGCGGAACGTCACATCGTCGAGCGCCCGGACGCTCGGGAAGTCCTTGGTCACGTGATCGATGGAGAGATCCATGTGGCCGCTAGCCCAATCGTATCGGGCGCGCGCGCCAGCGGTTGAGGGAGATCGTGGCGACGATCAGGGCGCCAAGCAGGAATTGCACCCAATAGGGATCGACCTTGGCGAGCACCAACCCATTCTGGATGAGCGCGATGACCAGCACGGCGAGGATGGCTCCGATGATCGAGACGTAGCCTCCAGCCAGCGCCGTGCCGCCGATGATCGGCGCGGCGAAGGAGAGCAGCAACCAGTCGCTGCCGATCAGCGGCTGCGCCGAGCCGAGCTGCGCGACAGCAAGCACCGCTCCAATCGCGGCCAGAAACCCAGAAAGGCAATGCGCGAGGACGACCGCGTTGGCGGGTGAAATTCCCGACAGCGCCGCCGCCTGGCTATTGCCGCCGACAGCCAGAAGCCGCCGGCCTATGGGCAGGCGGAACAGAAGCAGGGCAAGCAGCGGGGAGACGACGAGTGGGGCGATGAGCAGGAACGGAAGCGCTCCAATCCGGCCATTGCCAAAGTCCTGCAGAGCGGTCGGCATCTTGTAGAACGGCACGGATTTGGTGAGGCCAAGGTTGACGCCGGTGAAGGCGGAGGCCGTCGCCAGCGTGACAATAAAGCCGTTGATGCCGGTGCGCGCGGCCAGCAGACCGTTGACGAGTCCGCCCACAACGCCGATCCCGATCGCGATCGGAACAGCGAGCCACAGCGGTACGCCCAGGACTTCCATCATGCCGCCGAACAGGACGGCGACCATGCCGCCGAGCGCGCCGACAGAGAGGTTCATTTGCCCGACGGCCAGCGTCACCATCTGCGCGAAGGCGACGATGATGCTGACGCAGACGCTGCGCAGCAGCACGTAGAAATTGAATTCCGACAGGAAATTCGGCGAGACGACGGCGAGGACGATCGCGCCTGCCACGATCGCCGCCAGTAGACCCGCCCACTCGGCATCGATGATGCGGCGCACCGCTCAGACTCCCTGCATCCGGGAGCGCGGCGACAGCGCGCCGCGATAGCGTTGAAGCAGCACCGCCGCCAGAAGGAACAGCCCAAGGAAAAGATCGAGCCAAAAATTGCCGATGCCCATCACCAGCAGGCCGCTGCGTATCGTTGTTACCAGGGCCGCTCCCAGCATCGTGCCGCCGACTGAAACGAAGCCGCCCGCAAGCGCGGCTCCGCCGAGCACCGGCCCGAGAAAGGACGGCAGCAGCCAGTCCTGGCCGCCGACCGCGGGCATCGCGGCGCCGACGCGTGCGACCGTCAGAAGTCCGGCGACCCCCGCGAGCACGCCCGAGAGCGCGTGCGCCGCGATGATCCGGCGTCCGACCGGCACGCCCGACATCTCGGCCGCGCGCGGGTTGGCGCCGGTCGCAAGCGACTGCCGGCCGATGACCGAGTAGCGGTAGAAGACGATCAGGGCGACGCCGATCGCAGCCGCGACCGCCAGCATCGGCGACACCCAACCGCCGCCAATCCGCATCTGGCCGAAGGCCGCCACCGATCGCGGCAGCGCATTGAGCGGAGTGGCCTTGGTGAGGATCAACATGGCGCCCGAGAACAAGTTGGCGCTCGCCAGCGTCACAATGAAACTGTTGACGCCGCTCCTGGCGATGGTGAATCCGTTAAGCCAGCCAAGCGCGCCGCCCAGGACCAACGCCAGCGCGCACGCCAGCGGGACCGACAGGCCCACGGCCTGCATCAGGTAGCCCCCCATCATCACGACGCAGACGCCGATCGAACCCACGGACAGGTTCATCCCGCCCGTCGCCAGCACCACCATTTGCGAGAAGCCGATGACGATATCGATCGCGAGCGATCGGCCGAGCACGAACAGATTGAAGCTCGACAAGAACCCCGGCGACTTCGAGCTGAACAGCGCGCCGAGCAGAACGAGGATGACGACCAGGCCCGCCTGTTGGCCCAGCACAAAGGGTCGACGGCGCGGCTGATCAAGGACCTTATCGGTCATGGCGGACGATGTTCCTTGAGGCCGCAGGGGCGTGAGGCGGAGCGAAGACTCTAAGCGGCTTTTGGTCATGTCCGATTTTGCGAGGTCATGTCGCGCCAAGCGAAAATTGCCGGGAAAATCCGTTTGGCGCGAGTCCCGCCGAGGCCTCTCTCCTGCCCAGCGCCTACTTGCAATCCATGTAGGTCGCCTTGAACTTGCTCTGGATGTCGGTCGTGAGCTTCTTGACGTCGTCCTTGTAGGTGGCAAGTTTGTCGGGCGTCACCTCGAGCACGCCAGAATCGATGAAGTGCGCGGTTTGGGGGGTCTTGATCCAGGGCGCATCGGATTTCATTTTGCAGGCGCCGCTCGCAATGAGATCGAGCGCGAACGCGCCAATATAGGCCTGCCCGTAGGGATTCTGCACAAAAGTCGCCTGCGCGAACCCGTCTTTGACCGCCGCGAGAACGGCCGGGCTATCGTCGAAAGCGATGTATTTGATGCGCTTGTCCCCTATGGCGCGCAGCGCCTTGGCCGCGACTTCCGAGGTGATGTGCGCGGTTCCGATGATACCGTCGATCTGGTCCTTCTGGGCTGCGAGAAGCGCGTTGATCTTCTGATCGCCGGCCTCCTCGGCGTCGGTATCGGCTACCGTCTGGAGCAGCTTCACGGCGCCGTTGGTTTCATCGACGGCCTTCTGCACCGCCTGCTCGCGCAGTGTGGTGTTGGTGTCGATCAATAGGCCGGTCAGGTGAACAATATTACCCTTGCCGCCCATCGCCGCGATCAACGCCTTGGTCATGGTATAGGTCGTCTTATACGGGTCGGTCGCAAAGCAGAATACGGCATCGGTCGGATCAACGGTGCATCCGCCGAGCGCAGCGACCGGAATGCCCGCGCCCTTCAGCTCCGTTATTGTCGAGTTCACGCCCACTGGGTCGCCGGGGAAGATGCCGAAGCCCTTGAATCCCTGGGAGGCCAGGCTTTCCAACAGTTCGGTCTGCAGCTCAAGCTTCCAGTCGGTCGGCACTTTGTATTCGACATCGCCGATCCCAAAGTCCTTTTTCGCGTCGGCCGCTGCCTGCTCCCATGGCGCGAAATAGGGATGCGGACCGCCGGGCACGACCGCGATCTTGTTGTCTGACGCGAGCGCCGCGCCGCCTCCAAGCGACAGCGACAAAGCGGCGAGCGCCGCGATCCGTACGGCGTTGGAATGCAAATGCATCGAAGTCCTCCCTCGTACCCGTCGCCTTTGCGCCCGCCGATCGAGCTAGCGTATCGAGCGCGGCCATGTTACGCTAACTGCATATCGCATGCAATACTCATAATGAGCGGTTTGGGGGAAGTTCGATGAGGATCACCGATATTCGATGCTACGTGGTCGAGGGCGAGCACCCGCCGGCGCCGTTCCGTTGGCGCAAAGGTCTGCCGGGATCGGGAGACGGCACGCCGATCGACCAGCGGCCGAAGCTGGCCATCCTCCGCGTGGACACCGATGAAGGGATCACCGGCGCGACGAGGATCGCGGACGGCGAAGCGGTCGCGAGCCTAACGCGGCGGCGGCTGAAAGGCTTTGTCGGCGACGATGCGTTGCTGACCGAACGGCTGTGGACCAAAATGTGGGAGATCGACCGAATCGAGGAGACCAATATGGCTCATTTCGGCCTGATCGATCTCCTCGCCTGGGACCTCAAATCGAAAAAGGCCGGCCTGCCGGCCTACAAGCTGATGGGGGGCAACGATCCGAAAATCCCTGCTTACGCCTCGACCGTGACCTGGGACAAAATGGGAGAGTACGAACGACACATCAAGGAGTGCGCCGACGAGGGTTTTGTCGCCTTCAAGCTCCACGCCTGGGGCGACTGGAGGGACGACGCAAAACTCTGCCGAAATCTTCGCAAGTGGACAGGCGACAATGCGATGCTGATGTTCGACGGCTCGGCCGGCTGGGACCTGACGACCTCGCTGAAATTTGGTCGCGTGCTGGAGGAGTGCGGTTTCTATTGGTATGAGGAGCCCATGCGGGAATTCGACCTCACTTCATACAGGAAGTTGGCGGACAGCCTCGATATTCCGGTTCTCGCAGCCGAAACCTCGGATGGCGCGCACTGGAACGCCGCAACCTGGATCGACATGGCGGCGCTCGACATGGTCCGAACGTCGAGCTTCTACAAAGGCGGACTCACCGGCGCGCTGAAGATTGCTCACCTCGCCGAGGCGCATGGGATGAAGGCGGAGGTGCATGGCATGGGCGTCGCCAACGCGCATCTCGCAGCGGCGATCGCCAACAACGACTTCTACGAGCAACTGGTGTATTCGACCGAGCACATCAAAGGGCTCAGAAAGCAGTACGAGTTGCCGGTGGTCGACGGCTTTGTCACGGCGCCGGAGACGCCCGGGCTTGGCCTCGACGTCGATTGGGCCGCGCTCGAGAAGACCGCGCTTGCCGTCGTCTAGTCCATCGTGTTCGATCACAGGCCGTTATGCGCGTTCGCCGCCGTTCCTGTAGGCGCTGGGTAGAGATTGCCCGCTGAACCCAGGAGCGCCGCCCAGGTGCGACCACAACCCCGGCCGTCATCGCTTCCGCGCTTGGGGTGTGTTCTCGGCGGCAAATTGGCGTGAAGGGAAACCACCGGTCGTATTCATTCACGGCGACAAGACGCTGTTCTCAAAACGGTCTGGTTGCGGGTTCGAAGTCCTGTCCTGCCGGGCTAACCACCCAATTCTTTGATATTGGTACATATTAAGTCTATCGGAACAGCGTCGACACGTCCAAGACTTATGGGCCGACAACGGTGTGCTTCGGGCAATGCTCAAACGGCGCCCGGCTTCTTAATGGACAGGGTCCAGCACAACCACCGGTATCTCGCGTTCGGTCTTAAGCTGATAGTCGGCATAAGGCGGCCAAAATTCGAGCGCCTTTTTCCAAAGCCGCGCGCGTTCGTCGCCCGCCGCTGTCCTCGCCCGCGCCATCAGCTTTTTGGTCCCGACTTGGACCTCGACGTCAGGATTGGCGAGGATATTGCGGTACCATCCGGGGTGTTCTGGCGCGCCGCCCTTCGAGGCGACTACAAAGTAACTGCCGCCGTCGGTTCCGTAAAACAGCGGGAAGATGAACTTGTCGCCGGACTTGCGACCCGTGGTGGTCAGCAGCAGCGCCGGCGCCGTGATCTCGCCCCGTCCCGGCACATTGATCTTGTACAAGTGCCCCTCGGCTCCGCCGCTGGCGATATAGCGGTTGGCATGCTTAACCATCCAGTCCGGCAGGTTCGGAGCAAGTTTCGGTTCAGCCATCACGGGCCTCCTTCAGAGCTGCAGGGACTATAGCGCCAGCCACCAAGCCGGCAAATAAGGCGGCCTAAGCGACCGAGCCTTGGTCAGCCAGAAACCCGAGCCCATTCGTCGGGACGTTCGTTTTGGAATGGCCTGAGTTCATGTCGTTGCCATGCCAGGTCTCGGCGATTAGGTTGATGATCGCCGGCGAACCTGCGTTCCAGCGAACGCGGCGCAAGAAAACCTACGCGATGAGGAGACCGTCATGGCCGCGATACCTGCGGAGTATCTGGATTTGCTGCAGCAGAAGACGGCCTTCGCCCACCTGGCGACGATCATGCCAGATGGCACGCCGCAAGTTACGCCCGTATGGTTCGACTACAAGGACGGGAAGATCCGGATAAATTCCGCGAAGGGACGCGTGAAGGCGCGCAATATGCGGGAAGGCGCGCCCGTGGCGCTTTCGATACTCGACCCGGACAATCCCTATCGGTACATCCAGATCCGTGGCCGGGTTGAGCACGTGGCCGAGGAGGGCGCATCGGCGCACATCAATTCCCTCGCCAAGAAATACCTCGGGAAGGACAAATATCCTTGGGCCAAACTTGGCCAGGTCCGGATCACGTTTGAGATTGAGCCCACTGCGGTGCAGGCCCAAGGCTGACCTCTCTCTCAATAGGTCGGCGACCGCGTCACGGGATTGCCCAAGCGACGCCCGCGCCCCGTCAAGGGCTTGAATTCCTTGCGCCAAGCCGCCCTTTCGCCGCGGATAGACCCTGACCTCGATCCCGATGCGGGGCCGCCCTGCAAATCAGCGAGGACGAACTGTCGCCCTAAGTGATCTGTCTGCGCTATTGTCTCGGCCTCGGGCCGCCGGGCCACATGACGCCGGAGTGCGGATCATGCTCAAGCTGGGCTATAAGGCGTCGGCGGAGCAATTCGGGCCGACGGAATTGCTCCAGTTCTCGCGTCTTGCGGAGCAGGCGGGTTTCGACTCGGTTTTCATCAGCGATCATTTCCAGCCATGGAAGCATCACGGCGGGCACGCTCCCTTTTCGCTCGCATGGCTTGGCGCGCTCGGGGCCGTGACGTCGCGCATCACCATCGGCACGAGCGTGCTGACGCCCACCTTTCGCTATCATCCGGCCGTCGTCGCGCAAGCCTTCGCTACGCTTGGGGTCATGTTTCCCAATCGGATCGTGCTTGGCGTCGGCACCGGGGAATCGTTGAACGACGTCCCTTCAACTGGCATGGCCTGGCCCGATTTCAAGGAGCGGTTCGCGCGTTTCCGAGAGGCGATCACCCTGATCCGTCAGCTCTGGACCGAGGAGCGGGTGACGTTCGAAGGCCAATATTATCGGACAAAGGACGCGACCATCTATGATCGACCTCAGATCGCCATACCGATCTATGTCGCGGCGGCCGGCGCATTGATTGCAAAATATGCCGGCCGAATGGGCGACGGCTTGATCTGCACCAGCGGCAAGGCGCGCGAGCTCTACACCGAAACGATCTTGCCAAAGGTCCTGGAAGGGCGCGCCGAGGCTGGCTCGCGAGCGCCCGACTACGCCCGGATGATCGAGGTCAAGGTCTCGTTCGACACGGACATGAAACGCGCGACGGAGGACACCCGCCACTGGGCGGTTCTCGCCTTGACGCCGGAGGAGAAGACGTCCGTCCACAGTCCGGAAGAGATGGAGCGCCTCGCCGACGGGCTCTCGGCTGAGCGCGCCGCGAGCCGCTGGATTGTCTCAACCAATCCGGACGAGCATATCGAACGGATCGACGCCTACATCGACCTCGGCTTCGACCATCTGGTGTTTCATGCGCCGGGTCCCGATCAGGAGCGGTTCATCCGCCTCTACGCGGAGCATGTTCTCCCCCTGCTCCGTCGCCGCGCCGGCGCGCCGGACGAAACGCGCAAGAACGCATGACCTCTCTCGAGGTCATTGCCTTGACTGGCCTCCCCTTGATCAAGGCTGGCGACGACCTGGTCGAACTGATCGCCTCAGGTCTCAAGCTGAACGCGGTCGAGCCGCGGGCCCAAGACGTGCTTGTCGTTGCGCAGAAGATTGTCTCGAAGGCCGAGGGTCGCATCGTCGACCTCGCGACGGTCGAACCCTCCCCTGAGGCTCTCGCGCTTGCAGCGGATGTCGACAAAGACCCGCGGCTTGTGGAGGTCATTCTCTCAGAGTCGGTTCGGGTCGTGCGCGCGCGCCGCGGCGTGCTGATCCTCGAGCACAAGCTCGGCTTCATCATGGCGAACGCCGGAGTGGACCAGTCGAACGTCGCGCCGTCGGACGGCTCCGCCCACCTGCTCCTTTTGCCGAAGAACCCGGATCGGAGCGCTGAGGCGCTGCGCCGCGGGCTCGCGGCGATGATCGGGATCGACATCGCCGTCATCATAAACGACAGTTTCGGCCGTCCTTGGCGCCAGGGAACCGCCGGGGTCGCGATCGGCGTCGCCGGCCTTCCCGCGTTGATCGATCTGCGCGGACGGCCCGATCTGTTTGGCCGGAAGCTTGAGGTCAGCGTCATCGGTTTCGCGGATGAAATCGCCGCCGCCGCCTCGCTCGTGATGGGCCAGGCGGATGAAGCGGCGCCGGTTGTCCTGATCCGGGGCTTGCGCTGGTCCGCGCCGGAATCGACGGCGGCCAGCATCGTCCGTTCCGCAAACGAGGATCTGTTTCGATGAGTTCGGGATCTTGTGGTCGCCCTGTCGGGAGGCATCGGGGGGGCGAAGCTCGCGCTCGGCCTCAGCCGGATCGTGAAGCCGGACAATCTCATCGTCGTCGCCAATGTCGGCGATGATTTCGAGCATCTCGGCCTGCACATTTCTCCGGACGCCGACACGTTGATGTACACGCTCGCGGGTCTCGACAATTCGAAGCTCGGTTGGGGCCGCCAAGACGAAACTTGGGCGTTCATGGAAACGCTCTCTGCGCTCGGGGGCGACGACTGGTTCCGCCTTGGCGACCGCGATCTTGCGGTTCATGTCGAGCGCAGCCGTCGGCTGCGGCAGGGCGAGAGTCTCTCCACGATCACCGCCGACTTCTGTCGCCGCCTCGGCGTCGGTCCCCGCGTGCTGCCGGCGACAGACGATCGGCTGCGCACCCGATTGCGAGCGGATGAGGGTTGGCTCGATTTTCAGGATTATTTCGTGCGCCTTCAGTGCCGCCCGGCCGTACGCGAACTTGCCTTCGACGGCGCGGAACGGGCGCGGCCTCATCCCGACCTTTTGGCGGCGCTAGGCAGCGAACGGCTGCGCGCGGTGATCATCTGCCCGTCCAACCCCTTCATCAGCGTCGAGCCGATCCTTGCGGCGCCGGGGATGCGTCAGGGTCTTTCCGCCTGCGCCGCGCCGATCATCGCGGTTTCTCCCATCATCGGCGGCCGCGCGGTCAAAGGTCCGACAGCCAAAATGATGGTGGAGCTGGGAATGACCCCGAGCGCCGCTGCGGTCGCTATACGCTACGGCGATTTGCTCGATGGCTATGTGATGGATGTCGGCGACGCGGAGGAGGCGGCGTACGTCACGGCGAAAGTGACGCTGGCGCCCACGCTCATGACGAATCTCGCGGAGCGCGAGCAACTGGCTCGCGTTGTCCTCGAGGCGGCGGACGCGCTTGCGTCTTTGAAACGTGACAGGGACCTAGTCTCGTGACCGGCATTTGGGCCGTCTTGCCCGTCAAGGAACTGGCCGGCGCCAAGCAACGGCTGTCATCATGCCTGAGCCCCGAGGAACGTCGCGCGCTCGCGACAACCATGCTCGAAGATGTGCTCGACGCGGTGAGCGCTGTGCGAGAACTTGCCGGCGTGCTGGTGGTCACGGTTGATCCGGCCGCGACATCGCTCGCTGCTCGTTACGGCGCGCGCATAGCTACGGAAGGCGCGCGGGACGGCCATACCGGCGCCGTCACGGCCGCGGCTCGCCTGCTCGTGCGCGAGGGGCAGACCGGCATGACGACACTGCCTGGCGACATTCCGCGACTGTCGCCAGCCGAGATCGATGCGACACTCGCGGCGCACCGTGCCGCGCCTGCCTTTACGATCGTGCCTGCGCATGACCATCTCGGATCGAACATGATCGTCTGTTCACCACCGGATGCCGTTCCGCTCCGTTTTGGCGAAGACAGTTTTTACCCGCATCTCGATGCGGCGCGCGACCGCGGGATCGAGCCGCTCATCATGCGCCAACCGGGAATCGGGATGGACATCGACCATCCCGTTGACCTTGTCACGTTCCTCAAAATGTCGCCGCGCGTGCGCACGCGGACGCTCGCCTTCCTTGAGCAAGCCGGCATTGCCGATAGGCTGCTGGCGATGAGCTAAGCGCGCTGCGAGGTGTTCCGCGCCACGAACGGAGATCAAAGGAGATACGAGGCGGGCGGCGGACGACTCGCAAATGGCGCCGCAACCCACTGACATTGCTCGAAATGGACTCGCAAGCGACCCTATTCCGCCGCGACGAGCTTCCGAGGCGGCGTCAAGACCACGGGAGCGAGAGCCGCGGCGTTCAGCGACGCCTCTCGCCGCTCTGCCGGAACCGGAGCATAGAGTGTGGTCCGCTGCTCCGGCGTTCGCCCAAGCGAGCGGATCAATTCCTCCATCGCCTCGGGCGGAAACTCCTGTCCGTGCTCAGTGCCGGCGGCGCGAGAGATGCTCTCGTTCATCAAAGTGCCGCCGAGATCATTGGCGCCGGCGTTGAGGCACGCCGCCGCGCCCTGAGGCCCCATCTTCACCCAGGACGTCTGGATGTTGGTGATGTGCGGATGCAGGGCGAGGCGCGCCACCGCATGCATGAGCACCGCCTCCCGGAAGGTTGGCCCGCGCCGCGCCGCGCCCTTGAGATACATCGGCGCTTCCATGTGCACGAAGGGCAATGGCACGAATTCGGTCAAGCCGCCCGTCTCCACCTGCAAATCCCGCACGGCCATGAGATGCCGCGCCCAGGAAAGGGGATGCTCGATATGTCCGTACATGATCGTGGACGTGGTGCGCAGGCCAAGGCCATGCGCCGTCCTCACAACATCGAGCCACTCCGCCGTGTTCACCTTGTCCCCGCAGATGACGGCGCGCACCTCGTCGTCCAGGATCTCGGCGGCGGTCCCCGGCAAGGTGCCGAGGCCGGCAGCTTTGAGCTCGGCCAGAAACGATCGGATCGGCATGCCGAGCGTCGCCGCGCCTTGCGTGACCTCCAATGGCGAGAAAGCGTGAATGTGCATATCCGGGACAGCCGTCTTAATGACGCGGCAAATGCCAAGATAGGTCTCGCCGCTGTAGTCCGGATGGATGCCGCCCTGGAGGCAGACTTCGGTCGCGCCTCGCTCCCACCCTTCGATCGCGCGACGGACGATTTCATCGAGAGCAAGGTCATAAGGCGCGCCTCGCAGCGCCTCGTGCGTCTTGCCCTTCGAGAAGGCGCAGAACTGACAGCGGTAGGAGCATATGTTGGTGTAGTTGATGTTGCGGTTGACGACATAGCGGATGGTGTCGCCGCTGATCGCCCGGCGAAGGTCATCGGCTGCGGCGACAACGCTCCGGTAATCGGCGTCGCGCGCCGCAAACAGCCGCACAATCTCTGGCGCGTCCAGGCGAGCGCCGGCCTGAGCGCGCTCGATGATGCGCTCGATCGCCGGATCGACCGAGCGCCCGTGGATTGCGGGCGTCGGTGGCGCGACCTTCGTACCAGGGGCCCAATCGTCGTCACGCGCCAAGCCTTCCGCGTCACTCAGCCTGCGTACCTGCGTAGCGATCTCCAACGCAGTCCAGGTCGGAAGATCGCGCACGTAAGATGGATAGATCGGCAGGCGGTGCACCAGCACCTTGCCGGCGGCGGCGGTGCGCTCGGCAACCTCCGCGATCGCCGGCCATGGCGCCTCGGGATTGACGTGATCCGGGGTGACGGGAGAGATCCCGCCCCAATCATTGATCCCCGCCGCGATCAGCCGCGGATAGACGCCCGGCGACAGGTTGGGGGGCGCCTGGATGTTCATCGCAGGGCCCAGGATGAGACGCGCTGCGGCGAGGCTCCAAAGCAGATCATCAAGATCGGGCTCCGCAGCCCCGGCAAGCTTGGTGCCGGGCTTGGCGCGGAAGTTCTGGACGATGACTTCCTGAATGTGCCCGAACCGCCGATGCAGATCGCGTATGGCGAAGAGCGCCTCGAGGCGCTCAGCGCGCGTCTCGCCGATGCCAATGAGAATGCCGGTCGTGAATGGCACGCGCAGTTCGCCTGCCAGCCGCAGCGTCTCAAGACGCGCCTCAGGCCGCTTATCGGGCGAACCGTAGTGAACTCCGCCTGGTTCGCATAAGCGGGCGCTGAGGGATTCCAGCATGATTCCCTGACTGGCCGAGACCGTACGAAGGCCGGTCATCTCGGATCGGCTCAAGATTCCAGGATTGGCGTGCGGCAGCAGTCCGGTCTCGCGGAGCACGAGCGCGCACATCGCCTGAAGGTAGTTGATCGTGGTTTCGTATCCGAGGGCGTCCAGCGCCTCCCGGGCGGCGCGGTAGCGCAACTCCGGTTTATCCCCGAGGGTGAAAAGGGCCTCGGTGCAGCCGGCCGCGGTCCCGGCGCGGGCGATTCCGAGCACCTCGTCGGGGGATAGATAGGCAGACCGTCCGGCACTTGGCCGCTCGGCGAAAGTGCAATAGTGGCAGACATCGCGGCAAAGTTGGGTGAGTGGAATAAACACCTTGCGCGAATACGAGATGCAGCGGCCGTGTCCCTGGTCGCGCAGACGTCCCGCCGCGTCGATCAGTTCCGCGAGCGGGGCCTGTTCGAGTCGGATAAAAAGCACGTCATCGCTCAAGGCGCGCATCGCAATCACCTTTATGAGGCTGTTCGGCATGATCCGCATCACGTTGGAGGCGGAGCGAGAATGATGTGTGTCTCTATGATGTTGCATCTCTATGGGAGATGCAATCCCGTCGGGAACAGGATGCCGCGAGTCCAAGCGGCGCATTCGGGGAGTTAAGTCGTGCGGCATGTTGGAAGACTAGGCGTCTGGTATCCGGTCGATCGTTTGAACGGAGCTGGCATCAGACGCTTGCTGCGAACAGTCGAAGATCTCGGCTACTCAACGCTTTGGCGCCCGGAAGGCAGGCGCCGTCCCCTATAACGTGACCCCTGATCATACGCGCGAGGCGAGAGCTGCCCTCGCCGCGAGATGGACCCGATTGCCGCGCGCGGCCTCGCCCGGCGAGAGCCGCATCGCCATATGACCCTAACCAACTATACTGCAACAACTGGCTCCGCATCGGCTTCACGGAAGCTGACCTGGCCGATGGCGGTTCGGACAGGTTCATCGACTCGAGGTGCCCTGGGGCGATGCAGCGACGATTAGACGTGGCCTCAAGGCGCATCTGGAAGCGGGAGCCGATCAGGTCTGCCTCCAGCCGGTCCATCCGGAGGGAGACATGGACGCACGCGATCGGATCCTGACGGCCCTCGCCGACATCTGAGCCGCAACCTTGAGGATGTTCTCAACACCCAAGCCAAAAAACCGTCCGTGTGGAGGATGTGTCGCCTCTTGGCCTTGACGCTGTGGCCGCCGTCAAAAAGCCTGCGGGATCACGGCCTCGCTCGGCGGCCCGGCGGAGATTCTTTTTCCCCGCTCGCGGCGGCGAGGCGAAGATGCTGGAGGAAGGCGTAGGCGATCATGGCCATCAGCGCGTGGCGATGAAGACCTCGCCACGAGCGGCCCTCGAAGTGGTCGAGGCCGAGTTCTTCCTTGAGCTGCTGGTGAGCCTGCTCGCAGACCCAGCGCGCCTTGATCGTCGCGGCCAATGTCTTGAGATCGACGTCGGCAGGCAGGTTGGTTGCCGGCGAAGTGATTATGGAGCGAATTGTGGACGGAAAATGGACAAACAGCCGCCGGGAAAAGCCAGGAAGCCCTTCGAAGATTTCCCGTAACCTTCCGCGTGGACCCGACTTCATGTCGCGCAGCGATCTTAGATGCGGGCCCGCTGATTCGAATAATCGTGCTGGCGCCACGAAGGGAACAGATCTGGCGCGACCGGCGGGGAGAGCGGCACTACCTATTCACGCCCGAGCCGTTCGAAATCTTCGAGCACAGAGGCGATGAGTTTCTGTCTGCGGGGGTCTTGCGCGGCCAGGGAGCCCGCGAAAAGATTCAGTAGATATCGCGCCTTCTCGGCGGCTTCGCACCAATCCGTAGACGGCGCTGCAAGCAGGTGAGCTTCCAATTCGTCCTGCCGAAGGCGCAAGGCCTTCTCGTTCGCCTCCACGTCGGCCAGCAGCCGGCGCAGATCGGTGGCCTTCTGCGCAGCTATCCCGCGACGCTGATCCAGATCGATCGTCTTCTCCGTCATGGGCGCACGTCCCTCGCCTGATCCCCTGGCGGATGCCTGAACGCGCCCACCGGGCTCACGGTTTCGATTCCGGCAGGCAGCGAGGCGCCATCGCTTTGTCGTGATCCTGCGCTGCCTGCAGGTCGCGCAGGTCGATTGTCACCATCTCGACCGAGGAGTCATGGGGGGATTGCGCCGGCGCGAAGATCAGGGTCGAGACGCGGCGATAGACCGGAAACGACAGCTCGTCGATCAACTGCTCGTCGGTCATCACCCGATACTCTCCTGCCGGCAATGCTCGATCGAGGCCCTTCAGCTCGAATGGATGATGGAAGACAACGAGGGAGCTGCGGTGCGTGTGGTCATCTAGGCAGCCGCTTGCGGGAGCGAGGCAGAATCCGCGCTATCGTATAGGCGACGAATGTCTTCGCCGACATACCTCTCACCCTCGACTTCAAGCACTGCGCCGAGGAGAAGTTCAGGCGGAAGCTCTTCAATTGCGAAGCGCACGGCTTCCGCGGCCCGCGCGAAGCGTCTGTAACCAAATCGCCGGTGCGGCGATTTGCGAAGTCGCGGCGGAAACAGTTCCGCCTCGGCGTTGTTATCGAACGTGGCCATGGTGCGCTCCGGTCCTCTTCGCATGATCGCCAAGCCGGCGAGAGTGCGGCCTCGACACGAGACCTGCGTTTCAGATCTGACGGCCACCGATGAGGGCGTCGACGTCACGCTGCGCCCCGGATTTCTCCAGGCCGTACTTCGCGGCGCGCTGGTTAACTGGATCATCCTTGCTCTTGAGCGCGGACAGGTCATCCTCTGAAAACTTGCCCATTTGCCGCGGACGGCTCTGATAACAATTTGCCTGACCTCAGCGGCGAACCGAGTTCGTCCCGCGCTGAAGTTCGTTTCCAAAGAAACATTTGGAGGGTGAAATTGTCATCTGCGTATCTATAACATCGCGGTGAAATTCCAATCCCGAATATATATATGGTCGTGCTGCGTGAAAACGAGACATGACCGGAAATTTATTTTCTAAGCGTATCGGAATGCTTTGATTGAACCTTAGGTGATTCGCGACTTCACGCGGGCGAGGCACAGCGGAATCGGCAACGTGCCGCGCTCCATCCCGGACTTTTCGTCGCCGCCTCGTCTGCAACTCTTTGGACGCGCTGGGGCGTTCGTACGACGATGTGCCGGGCGTCACGTCAGTTTGACTCCTCCTCAACTGAAGAGTTCTACCGAGCATTGCATCTCGATCGCACGCAAGCGCACCTCTTGCTGAGTTGCGGTCAGGGCGATAGGACAACAGCCGGCGCCAAGGTCTCGCGAATTCCGCGCCGGCGGTCTTACCCCGCGGATCGCGCGGCAGAAGGGACAAATTGAAAGCCTTCTTGCGGAGCGCTTTTGAAGGCGAACGTCTTCCATCCCCTTGGGATAGCGGAGAACCAATTCGCGAAGAACTTTTCGGCGTAGAGCGCCTGGAGGACCATGCCCGCAGCCTTGCGGTCGCGCAGGTCGTGTCGTCGCAGGCGAGTAAAGGGCGACTTCTAGCGAAACGTCTCGCCGAGAATCGAGCCGTTTTGCTCCGCGCCTATCGCTCCGCCGTAAAAGCGATCAATGACGCTCGTCCCGTCACACCCGCGGCGGAATGGCTCGTCGATAATTACCATCTCGTGGAAAGGCGGATCCATGAGATTCGCTCGGACCTACCGCCCGGCTACTATCGTCAACTTCCTAAACTCGCTGATGGTCCGTTCACGGGCTATCCCAGAGTGTTCGGCATCGCCTGGGCCTTCATCGCCCATTCCGATAGCCGTTTCGACTCCGAGATGCTGGTTCGCTTCGTTAGGGCCTATCAAAAGGTGCAGCCGCTCACCATCGGCGAGCTCTGGGCGGTATCGATCACCCTGCGGATCGTTCTGATTGAGAATCTCGGACGCCTCGCGCAGCAGATTACCACGAGCCGTGCCGAGAGGGATCTGGCGGACGGACTCGCTGATCGGTTGCTTGGCGCGGGCGGACGATCGGCCGAATCCGCCGCCATTGTTCTGGCCCCGCACGAGCGCAGGCCGCTCTCGCAGGCATTCGCGGTCCAGCTCGTTCATCGGTTACGCGATCAAGATCCGATGATCACCCCCGCGCTGACATGGCTCGACGAGCGTCTGACAATTCAGGACACAACGACCGACATATTGGTGCGCGATGTCCATCGCCAACAAGGCGCAGCGAATGTCTCCGTTCGCAACATCATTACCAGTTTGCGCCTGATTTCCGACGTCGACTGGAAGCAATTGTTCGAGCGGTTGAGCCTCGTCGACGCAGTCCTTGCGGCTGACAGCGGCTTCGAAAGCATGGATTTCCCAACGCGCACGCTCTACCGCAGCGCGATCGAGGACCTATCGCGCGGCTCGAAGCGCGCCGAGCTCGACATCGCCAGCGCGGCGGTGCTCGCGGCAAAGCAGGCCAAGGCCGAGGCGCCGGCAATGGAACAGGAGCGTCGAGGGGATACAGGATACATCCTGCTCGCCGGCGGGCGCCGCGCCTTCGAAAAAGCAATAGCCTATCGCCGGCCCTTGCGAAGCTGGGCGTCGCGCATCAACCGATCCGTCGGCGTTGGCGGTTATGTGACGGTGATTTCTCTCGTCTCCGCCATCCTTCTTGCGGCCCCGCTGTTCACGCTTGATGCAGCCGGCGTTGGCCCGGTGGTTCTTGGCCTGCTTGGCATACTCGGCGCCATTCCCGCGGTCGACGCCGCCGTGGCGTTGGTCAATCGCGGGGTCAGCGTCAGCTTCGCCGCGTCGCTGCTCCCGGCTCTAGAGCTAGTCGACGGGGTGCCCGCCCATCTGCGAACGCTCGTCGCCGTCCCGACGTTGCTCACCACTCTCGAGGGCGTCGAAGACCTGATTGAACGGCTCGAGATTCACCACCTTGCGAGCCCCGAAGGCGATCTGCATTTCGCGCTGTTGACCGATTGGACCGACGCCGTAAGCGAGCACGCTGACAGCGACGCTCCGCTCATCGCCGCTGCGGCGGAAGGCGTCGCGCGTCTCAATTTGCGCTATGGCCCGGCGCCGGGCGGAACGCGTTTCCTCCTTCTGCACCGGCGGCGCGTCTGGAATGAGGGTGAATCGCGGTGGATCGGATGGGAGCGCAAGCGCGGCAAACTCCACGAACTGAATCGTCTCCTGCGCGCCTCGCCCGACACCACTTTCATGGACGTGGGCTTCGGAACGCCCGCTGCCCCGACGGGCATTCGCTATGTCGTGACGCTTGATTCGGACACCCGATTACCGCGCGATGCGGTGCGCCGCCTGATTGGCAAGATGGCGCATCCGCTGAACCGGCCCCGCCTCGACGCCGATGGGCGCCGTGTCGTCGAAGGTTACGCCGTCTTGCAGCCTCGCGTGACGCCGTCGCTGCCGATCGGCAGGGAAGGCTCGCTATTCCAGCGAATCTTCTCGAGCGTAAGCGGTATCGATCCGTACGCCTCGGCGGTGTCCGACGTCTATCAAGATCTGTTTGGCGAGGGATCCTATGCCGGAAAGGGCATCTATGACGTCGACGCTTTCGAGGCTGCGCTTTCGAATCGTGCGCCGAACTCCACCCTTCTCAGCCACGATCTGTTCGAGGGCGTGTTCGCGCGCGCAGGCCTCGCCTCGGATGTCGAGGTCGTGGAGGAATTCCCAGCCCGCTACGACGTTGGCGCCATTCGCCATCACCGGTGGGCGCGCGGCGATTGGCAATTGCTTCCCTGGATTTTTGGGCGTGCGCCTGGACAATTGGGCGCCGCAACTGCGTCGAGCGCGCTTCCGGCAATCGGCCGCTGGAAGATGCTGGACAATCTTCGCCGTACGCTCTCGGCGCCTGCTGCGGTCCTTGCGCTGCTCGTGGGTTGGACCCTGCCGCTTCACGCGGCGTTGATCTGGACGCTATTCATCGTCCTCACGATCGCGCTGCCGACATTTATTCCCGTCGCAGCCGCGATTCCGCCCCGCCGCCCGGGTGTGACGATGTCGAGCCATTTGAACGCGCTCGGCTACGATCTAAGCCTCGCCTGGAGCCTATCGGCGCTGACCGTCGTGTTCCTAGCGGATCAGGCATGGCTCATGGCCGACGCGATCGGACGCACGCTCTGGCGCCTCGGCGTGAGCGGACGCCATCTGCTCGAATGGATTCCCGCCGCGCAGACGACGATCGGTCCTCGTCTTGATTTAATGGGATTTGCGCGCCGAATGACCGGCGCAATTGTCATTGGCGCGGTCGCAGCCATCGTCTCGCTGACCTCTCGCCACTGGTCTTGGCCGGTGGCGCTTCCCTTCGCTGCGCTCTGGCTGGCTTCCCCCGCCTTCGCACGCTTTGTAAGCCTGCCTCCCGCCGCCGCGTCTCGTCTACCGATGACCGACGCTGATGCGCTGGCGCTAAGGCGGACCGCACGCCGCACCTGGCGGTTCTTCGAGACTTTTGTCACGTCGGTTGACAGCATGCTGCCGCCCGACAATTTTCAGGACGATCCGGCGCCTGCGGTCGCGCACCGGACCTCGCCCACCAATATGGGCCTCTATCTTCTTTCGGTCGTTTGCGCTCGTGATTTCGGTTGGATCGGGACTGGTCAAGCGATCGATCGTCTTGAGGCGACGCTCGCGACGATGGGTCGCCTGGAACGGGTGCGCGGTCACTTCCTGAACTGGTACGACACGAGAGATCTTCGGCCACTAGAGCCAAGATACGTATCCACCGTCGACAGCGGCAATTTGGCAGGACATCTCATCGCGCTCGCCAATGCGTGCAGGGAATGGAGCGATCGTCCGCTCGACGTGGCGCGGCGCTTCAGCGGCGTCGCCGACGCGCTTGACATAACCCGCGCCGAATGCGCCCGTCTGCGTGACGGCCGCAAGACCCAGACCGTAACCTTGCATCAGTTAGACGACGCACTCGCGGGGGTCGCGTCGGCTTTGCAACAGGCCTCGCTTTCGCAAGCCGACTGTCAGGCGCAGCTCGCCGACCTTCGCGCGAATGTCGAGATCATGGTCGACATCGCGAGCGCGCTCGCTGTCGAACGTGGCGACGGGCCGAGCGCGGATATGCTGCTTTGGGCGCGCGCGGTTTTGAGTTCAATCGAAGCCCACCGTCAGGATATCGCGCAGGTTGCAGAGGCGACCGGTGTCCAGCGTGAAAAGCTGGCCGTTCTCGAAAGCGCGGCGCGGTCGATGGCGCTTGCGATGGAGTTCGGTTTTCTGCTCGACCACGACCGGCAATTGCTGTCGATCGGATATCTGGTCAACGAAGGCGCGCTCGATAGCAACTGTTACGATCTCCTGGCTTCCGAGGCGCGTCTGGCCAGCTTCTTCGCAATCGCCAAGGGCGACGTTCCGGCGAAGCATTGGTTCCGCCTGGGCCGCGCCGCCACTCCTGTCGCGCGTGGCGGGCCCGCCTTGGTCTCGTGGTCGGGATCAATGTTTGAATATTTGATGCCCTCTCTCGTCATGCGAGCGCCGGCCGGAAGCCTGCTCGACCAGACGAACCGACTGATCGTGCGCCGGCAGATCGCCTACGCCGCAAAACTCGGTCTCCCATGGGGCATATCCGAGGCCGCGTACAATGCGCGCGATCTGGAACTGACCTATCAATACTCCAATTTCGGCGTACCCGGGCTCGGGCTGAAACGCGGCCTTGGTGAAAACAGGGTCATTGCGCCCTACGCAACCGCTCTGGCTGCGATGGTCGAGCCGCGAGCAGCTGTCGCCAATCTCGATCGTTTGGCCGAGATAGGGGCGCAAGGCCGCTTCGGATTCTACGAGGCTTTGGACTATACGCCGGCGCGCCTTCCGGAGGGCGAAACCGTCGCAATAATCCACGCCTTCATGGCGCATCATGCGGGCATGACGATCGTCGCCATCGCCGATGCCCTGTTGGACGGCGCGATGCGGGCGCGATTCCATGCCGAGCCGATCATCAAGGCGACAGAACTGCTTCTGCAGGAGCGCATGCCGCGCGACGTCGCGGCAACCCGTCTTTGGGCCGCGGACGTGAAGTCAGCTGCCGGCGCTCGCAACGTCGAAGCGTCGGGCGGTCGCCGGTTCGGCTCTGCGCATCAGGCTACGCCCGCAACGCACCTGCTCTCGAACGGCCGCTACGCAACAATGCTCACCGCTGCCGGCTCGGGATACAGCCGTTGGGGCGATCTGGCGCTGACGCGCTGGCGTGAGGATGCGACCTGCGACGACTCAGGCTTCTACATCTACGTCAAAGACCTACGCACTGGCGTCGCCTGGTCGGCGGGCTTTCAACCGAGCGGCGTCGAACCGGACGGTTATGCCGTCATCTTCGACGAGGATCGCGCCGAGATCACGCGCCGCGACGGCTCGCTGACGACGACACTGGACGTGATTGTATCGGCCGAGGACGACGCGGAAGTTCGCCGGGTTTCGATGACAAACTCCGGAAACCGCCCGCGCGACATCGAGATCACGTCCTACGCCGAACTCGTCCTCGCGCCCCAGAACGCCGACGTCGCGCATCCCGCCTTCTCGAAGCTATTCGTGGTAACGGAATATCTTCCCGATGTCGGCGCGATCCTGGCGACGCGACGAAAACGGGCGCCAAGCGACCCTGAAATCTGGGCCGCTCATCTGACGGTCATTGACGGCGAGGCTCTCGGCGCACCGGAATTCGAGACAGACAGGGCGCGATTCCTCGGTCGCAGCCACACCGTCCGCGCGCCGATCGCGATCATGGATAGCCGGCCGCTCTCGAACTCAATTGGCGCTGTCCTGGATCCCATTTTCTCCATCCGCCGACGCATTCGCGTTGCTCCGGGTGCGACGGTTCGTGTCGCTTACTGGACAGTCGCCGCTGGCACACGCGAAGCGCTTCTCGACGGCGTCGACAAACACCGTGACGCCATCGCTTTCACGCGCGCCTCGACGCTTGCCTGGACGCAGGGCCAGGTGCAGTTGCACCATCTTGGCGTCACCGCAGGCGAAGCGAGCCTGTTTCAGCGACTCGCGGGGCACGTGATTTACGCCGCTTCGGCGATGCGTCCATCGTCGGAAACCATTCTGCGGGGCTGCGGCGCGCAGTCGGGCTTGTGGGCACAAGGTATTTCCGGGGATCTGCCAATCGTTCTTGTGCGCATCACGGATATCGAAAACCTCGACATCGTCAGAGAGCTTCTGCAGGCGCACGAATATTGGTGGATGAAGCAGCTCGCCGTCGATCTCGTCATCCTGAACGATCGCCAGTCCTCCTATGTCCAGGAGCTTCAGATTGCGATCGAGACGCTGGTGCGGGCAAGCCGGTCGTCGCCATTGCCGGGGACCGAGCGTCGGGCGGGCCGCATTTTCCTATTGCGCGCCGACCTGATCGGGGTCGAAACGAAGAGCCTTCTATCCGCGGTCGCGCGGGTTGTTCTTGTGGCGCAACGGGGCACCCTGTTCGAGCAGCTCGATCGCATACTGGAGCCTGTTGCGCCCACGAAACCCGCGCCAAAGCGTGTTGTCCCTCGCTTGAGGGCGCCTGGAAGGGCTCGCGCCCCCGATCTCGAATTTTTCAACGGTCTCGGCGGGTTCACGCGAAACGGACGCGAGTACGTGACGGTCCTTGGGCCTGGCCAGTCGACGCCGGCGCCTTGGATTAACGTCATCGCCAATCCGGCGTTCGGCTTCCAGACGGCGACCGAGGGTGGCGGTTACACATGGTCCGTGAACAGCCGTGAGAATCAGATCACGCCGTGGTCAAATGATCCGGTGAGCGATCGTCCGGGCGAAGCGTTCTATCTCCGCGACAATGACACAGGCGATCTCTGGACTCCCACCGCGCTGCCGATCCGCGACCCCGCGGCGACATATGTCGTCCGACATGGCCGCGGATACAGCCGCTTCGAGCATGTCGCACATGAGATTGCCTCGGATCTGCTGCAGTACGTGCCGGTCGACGATCCGGTCAAGATTTCGCGCCTCGTCTTGACCAATCAGTCGAGTCGGGTTCGTCGGCTCAGCGTTGCAGCCTACGTCGAATGGGTTCTGGGCTCGGCGCGTTCCGCGTCGTTGCCGTTTGTTTCGACTGAGATCGACGCAGCCACCGGCGCCATTTTCGCCCACAATTCCTGGAGTTCGAGCTTTGGCTCGCGCGTCGCCTTCGCCGACCTGTGCGGGGCCCAGACCAGCTGGACTGGCGATCGGCGCGAATTTATCGGTCGAAACGGCACGCTCGCAGATCCCGCCGCGCTCTCTGTGGCCAACGCACTCTCCAAAACAGTCGGGGCGGGCCTCGATCCCTGCGCGGCTTTGAACGCCACAATCGAATTGTCGCCCGGCAAGTCAATCGAGGTCGTCTTCTTGCTAGGCGAAGCTGAAAGCGACGAAGCGGCGCGGAGCCTTGTCACCCGCTACCGCGCAGCCGATCTCGACGCGGTCGAGACGGATGTGGAACGCCAATGGGACGAAATCCTTGGATCGATTGTCGTGAAGACGCCGGATCGGTCGATGGACGTCATGCTCAACGGCTGGCTTCTCTACCAGACCCTGAGCTGTCGATTCTGGGCGCGTTCCGGATTCTATCAGGCCAGCGGCGCCTATGGCTTCCGCGATCAGTTGCAGGATGGCATGGCGCTCGCCATGACTCTGCCCATGTTGACTCGAGATCATCTGCTGCGGGCCGCTGCTCGACAGTTCGTCGAAGGCGATGTCCAGCATTGGTGGCTTCCGCATTCGGGTCAGGGCGTGCGGACCCGCATCTCGGACGATCGTCCTTGGCTCGCCTATGCGGTCGCCCATTACGTCGACGCTACCGGGGACTTCGCTATCCTCGATGAAAAAGTCCCTTTCCTGGAAGGACAGACGCTCGAGCCGGGTGACCATGACAACTTCTTCAATCCGACTGTTTCTGACCAAAAGGCGACCGTGTTCGAGCACTGCGCTCTCGCGCTCGACACTTCTCTTGCGCTGGGCATCCATGGTCTTCCCTTGATGGGAGCTGGAGACTGGAACGATGGCATGAACCGCGTCGGCGAAAAGGGTCGCGGTGAAAGCGTTTGGCTCGGCTGGTTCCTCCACGCGGCGTTGATGGCCTTCATTCCGATCGCCGGGACGCGACGGGAAACTCGCAGAGCCGCGACATGGAGCGCGCACGCCGCCGCTCTGGCAGCCTCGCTCGAAGACAAAGGGTGGGACGGAGACTGGTATCGGCGCGCCTTCTTCGACAACGGCGAGCCGCTGGGTTCGGCCGCGGGCGACGAGTGCTGCATTGATTCGATCGCGCAATCCTGGGCGGCGCTATCTGGCGCGGCGGCGCGCGATCGGGCGGCGCAAGCGATGAACTCAGTCGAGCGGGAGTTGATCCGACGCGACGAGGGCCTCGCATTGTTGTTCGCGCCGCCATTTGACAAGACCGCGCTGGATCCCGGTTACATCAAGGGCTATCCGCCGGGAATTCGGGAGAACGGCGGCCAATATACCCACGCGGCCCTATGGTCGGTGATGGCCCTCGCCGCGCTCGGCGAAGGCGACAAGGCGGCCGACCTGTTCTCTTTGCTCAACCCCATCAATCATACGCGAACCCGCTCTGACGTGCATCGCTACAAAGTGGAGCCATATGTCGTCGCGGCCGACATCTATGCAAGCCCGCCCCATATCGGGCGGGGCGGCTGGACGTGGTACACGGGCTCGGCGGGCTGGATGCAGCGCGCCGGCGTGGAGAGCATTCTCGGGCTGCGCATCCACGGCGCTTTCTTGCATCTCGACCCCTGCATTCCCAAAAGCTGGGTGACGTTCGAGATGACGGTTCGCCTTCAATCCGCGCGCTATGAAATCACGGTCGACAATCCGGCCGGAGTCGAGTCGGGGAATTTGCTTCGCTGAGATGGACGGGGTTGAAATCACGGAGCGACCCTTGCGACTGCGCATTGTCGATGACGGCGTCGTGCACCGCGTCCTCGTAAAATTAGGCTGATTGCCGCGGTGCGGAGATTACGCAGCGCCACGCCCAATCAGGTTCGTTCGTTGACCCCGCGAGCCACGACCAAGGCTTATCGCCCCACGCTGCTCGAAGATAATCCCAGTTCTGGGTGATCATCAGCGAAGCGGCGAATAATCGCGTACCGCGTGGATTGGACAAGCACGTCAGGACTAGACCTCGCCCTCGGAGTCGATGCCGCATGCCACTTGGCAGCTTGACGAAGTCGACCTAAAATCGACGGGCGGATGGTTTATCTGTCGCGCCGCCCGAAGATAGGGCTGGCAAACTGAACATTGATAGGGCTGGCAAACTGAACATGAAGTCTCCATACCGCCGCGATCGTTTGCCGCAGTAAATTTCGCAAATTGAGCGAGATGGGCGAATTGGCGCGGATTTCGGACGAGGCGCTGATCGTCCGCTTGCAGCGTGCCGCCTTTTCCTATTTGTCCGATTACGCCAATGACGATACCGGCCTCGTCGCGGATACTTCACGCCAAGGGTCGCCATGCAGCATCGCCGTGGTTGGTTTTGCGCTGTCCTGTTATCCTGTCGCGGTTCGGAACGGCTGGTTCTCGCGTGCGGACGCCGCCACCCGGACACTCAAGATTCTCAGATTCTTCTCGCAAAGCACTCAGAGCGATACACCGGATGCGACCGGTTATAAAGGCTTCTATTATCATTTCCTCGACATGCGGACGGGCAAGCGCGTATGGCAATGCGAACTCTCGCTGATCGATACCGCGCTGCTGATCGCGGGCGTCCTGGTGGCCGGATGCTATTTCAACGCCGAGGGCGAGAGGGAAATTCGCGAAACGGCCGACGCGTTGTATCGCCGCGTCGACTGGCGCTGGGCCCAGAACGGCGCCCGAGGGCTTTCACAGGGATGGAAGCCTGAGTCCGGGTTTCTCCACTATGGCTGGGAGGGATACAACGAAGCGACGCTTCTCTACGTTCTAGGTCTCGGCTCGCCGACCTTTCCGCTCACGCCAGCCGCATATGTTACATGGCAGCTGACCTATCAGTGGGAAAACCTGCTGGGCCGGGATGTCCTCTATTCCGGTCCACTTTTCACGCATTTGTTCTCCCACGCGTGGATCGATTTCCGCGGCATCCGCGACGCATTCATGCGCGAAAAGGCCAGCGACTATTTCGAGAATACGAAGAGCGCCATCGCTATCCATCGCGAATACGGTGAACGCAATCCCTATGGGTTCAAGGGTTATAGCCGCGATTTCTGGGGTGTGACGGCGGGAGACGGTCCAAAGGATCGGGCAATGCGCTCGCACGGGAGGGACCGCCGCTTCTTCGGCTATATGTCGCGCGGCGTGCCCTACGGCCCTGACGACGGCACGATCGCACCTTGGGTGATGCTTGCAACCCTGCCGTTTGCAGCCGAGGCAGCGCTTGCGGGCACGCGCCGCCTTCTCGAAATCTATCCGCAAGTCTGCCGCCAGGACAGATTTTCAAGCGGCTTTAATCCGACGCTGCGGGGCAATGCGGGCGGCTGGCTTTCCGAAGGATGGTACGGGCTCGACCAGGGCCTAGTCGCCATGATGATCGAAAATCATCGCACCGGGTTGATCTGGGAGATCGTGCGGCATTGCGGCTACGTGCGCGATGGGCTCAAACGCGCTGGCTTTGAAGGCGGGTGGCTCTAGCCATGCAAAATGGTACGTCAAGAGCGAAGCCTAACGACGAGCAAACCTACCTCAGCCGCGTACGCCCCGAAGATTGGAAAAACCCCGAGCCGCGGAGCAGCTATGATTTAGCGATCGTGGGAGCGGGGCCAGCCGGACTTGCGGCGGCGGAATCCGCTGCACGGCTCGGGTTCTCCGTCGTACTCATCGAGCGCAATCGCGTGGGCGGAAATTCGCTCAATGTCGGGTCCGTGCCATCCAAAGCAATCATCGGCGCTGCGCGGGTCTATGGCACGACGCCAGAGGCCGAAGCGTTTGGCGCGCCGGTCCCGAACGAACCGGCTCTCGAATTTGACAAGGTGATGGCTCGCATGCGCCGAATCCGGATGCGAATTTCGGAACACCATTCGGTTCACGAACTCGCCGCGCTTGGGATCGATATTTTTTTCGGTTCTGCCCGATTTGATAGTACGGACGCGCTCCTCGTCGGCGACGCACGGCTGCATTTCAAGAAAGCGCTGATCGCCACCGGTGCTCGTCCCAGGGCGCCAGACATTGCAGGCCTCGACCAGACCGGCTATCGGACGAGCGCGACGATCTTCGAGATGACCGCCCTGCCAAAGCGCCTCGCCGTCATCGGCGGCGGGCCGTTGGGCTGCGAACTGGCGCAAGCGTTTTGCAGGCTGGGTTCGCATGTCACGATCGTGCAGAACGATGCGAAATTCCTTCCCCGGGAGGAACGCGACGCAGCCGAGATTTTGTCCCGTTCCCTGGCGCGAGACGGCGTGGAGATTCGCCTCAACACCACAGTCGTCGGCGCACGGCGAGACAGAGGCGCCAAGACTCTGCATATCGTCAATAGCGGGAATGAAAGCGAGATTCAGGCCGACGAAGTCCTGTTGAGTATCGGCCGGGTTCCAAACGTTGAGGAGCTCGGCCTTGAAACCGCGGGTGTGGACTTCGACCCTGACGAAGGGATCAGGGTCGACGACTTTCTACGCAGCACAAATCCAAACGTTTACGCCGCCGGTGACGTCTGCCTGGAGTTGAAATTCACCAACGCTGCGCAGTCCTCGGCCTGCATGGCAGTTCAAAATGCCTTGATGAAGATGCAACAACGGAAGAGCGGATCGGCCATACCCTGGTGTACTTATTGCGATCCTGAGATCGCACATATCGGCTTGCACGTTTGGGAAGCGCGCCAGCAATCGATTCCGATTAAGAGTTTCACGGTGATGATGCACGATGTCGATCGCTCAATCATGGATGGTCAGAACACTGGCTTCGTCAAGGTCCACATCGCAGAAGGATCTGATAGAATTTTGGGCGCGACCATCGTCGCCTCGCGGGCAAGCGAACTTATCAACGAAATGGCGGTCGTCATGAACACCGGCATCGGCATGAGGGCCCTGGCCGCTGTCGTGCACACTTACCCGACGCAATCCGAGGCGATAATGCTCGCAGCGCAAGCGTACAAGCGAATGGATGAGGCGGCCGAAATGGAGGTCCGACGGGCGGGGCCCGAATAGGCCTCGGTTGATCAGGCTGTTCGACCGGAAGAACGGCGGAAGGCAAATGGAGACGCGCAATCTCGCTGAAGGGCAGGGTCGCGATCGCGACGCGACTCGCGGCGCGGCTCTCGGGCCGTCCGGGAGCTTCCGCTCCGGGTAGATGTGACCATATGACCCGTCGCCAAGCCGTCGGCGAATGGCCGCTACATGCGCGAAGCGGACGACCAGGATTCGAAGTTAAGCGGTCGGTTCGATCGCAGCTTTGAACGTCGAGGCCGCCAATCCGGAGTCAAAGGTCAAGGCGGATTGACGCCCTAAAATCCACCCCTGAAACCAACCGGAAAAATTGGAGAAAGTGGAAATCGTGGTTGGTCGAACGCGCGCCGGCTCAGGTTTTCGGAGCCCCCCGGGCCCCAAGCGACGGTGTCGTCGAAGCGAGGGGTAGGGGGCTTCCGCCATGGCTCGCTAAGTCTACTTTCTTTGCTCTGCATCCACTGCGTACCCTTCATGACTTGCCCGGACGCGCCCAGCGGCCATTCGAACGCGCAAAATCGACCGCATCAGCGCTCACAACTCGGCGTCGCGCTCTTTCCGCCGCCGGCCGGGCGACTTCTTCCTCGGGCCCTCCTTGCCGCCCGCGCCGCGGCCCTCGCCCGCGCCTTTCTTCTGCGCATGAGCCGCCGGCGCGGGGCGGGCGGCGGTTTGGGCAATGGGCGCCGGACCCGCTCCGGACCAAAACCGGACCCAGGGGTTCGAGATCATGCCCCTCGGCGCTTCAGCCGCCGGGGCGATGCGCCTTGTCGCGGCGTCGAAGACTGGGGCGGCGCCGACGCTCTTGCGCACGATATCGGGACCATGGCCGTGATGGTGGGGGTCGGTCCGATGCGGCGGCCGGGGGCGTTCGCGCGCTTCGCCCGCGGGCTTTTTCGTCACGGTCATGAAGGAGCTCCGTCGTCAGAGATTCAGGATCGCGTAGCGCCCCTCGACGCCGACGCTTTGCGCCGTGAGATTGGTTATCGTGACGTGATACGTGACGCCGCCCGAGGAGTTCTCGACCGCCACGCTCCACTGAAGCTGCGGCCCGCCCAGGGTCGGCGTCGTGGGCACGATCATCCAGACCACGTCAAGCGACGGATCCCAGCCCCAGGTGTAGTAGTCGATCACAGCGTGCGGCGCCATCGTGTCGACGATCTGCGTTCCAAAGACCATGGCGGACCTCTTTCAAACCGCAAGCACGGCGTAGCGTCCTTCGACGCTGAGCGGCGCGTTGGTCAGGTTGGTGATGACGATGTGATAGGTGAGGAAATAGCCATCGGGCGAACGCTCGACTTGCACGTTCCAGGTCATCTGCGGGCCGCCGTCGGTCGCGGAGTCCGACATCGGCGTCCAGACGACGTCCCAGCAGGCCGGCCAGCCCCAGGTATAGTAGTCGATGGTCGCGTGCGGCGGCATCGTGTCGGTCCATTGCGTGCCGAACCACGGCCCCTCGATCATCGCCGAACCGTAGAACATCTCCTGAATGCCGGTTCTCGTGTCGGTCCAGAAGACGCCGAACCCGTTCGACGATCCGTCGAGGCCGAAATACTCGCCGATGAAGGTGGTCGAGGCGTCGCCATGCGACCATGGCGCGTCCACCTTCGGGTCCCAGGCGCGGTCGGTCACGGTGTCGCGGGTCGAGAAGGTCACGCCGTTGTTGGTCGACTGCGCAAGGCAGACGTCGATCAGGGGAGGCCCGCCGGACCATTTCGGGCCGAACTCGTAGAAGGCGCATCCGATGTGGCCGTTGGGCAGCGCGGCGATTTGGGCGTGGAAGTCGTGCTGGTCCGCCCCGGAAGCGAGGGCGCCTGAGAGAAGCGGTTGGCCCGTCGGCGCGTTGAGCCAGGCGGCGCCGCCATTATGGGAATAGGCGTAGTAGATGCGCGACACGCCTTCGCGCAAATCGGCCCACGACAGGACGATCGTCCCGCCCGCTCCCGCCGTGCAGGAGGCGATTGTCACCACGCGGAACGAACCTCCGGGCAATTCGGAAAAGCCGCCCGGCGCGGACAAAGGCGGGCTCGTCAGCGGCGTCATGCCGCTGACCGCGGCGACGGGGGCGGAAAAGCTGCCGCCGCCGTCGGTCGACTTCACGAACATGATGTCCGAGCCCGCCATCCAGACGACGTAAACCGTCCCGTCGGACGCCACCGAAATCTGCGGAGAAAACGAAAAGGGTCCCAGCGAGGAGCCCGGCGTCTGCCCGGCGACGCCCGTCCAGGTCGCGCCGTTGTTGGTGGTGCGGGCAAACGCGCAAACCCCGGCGTTCAGGTTATCCCAGGCGACGTAAACATTGCCGTAGTGCGGGCTCGACGGATTGGTGTCGCTCGCCGCCCACTGCTTGTCGTCGCCCGAGCTTGTATGGATCAGGTCGGGCGGGCTCCAGGTCTTGCCGCCGTCGGCGGAGCTGTACATGGCGATGCCGATCAGCGCGCCGTTCAGGCCGGGCGCAAAGGCGAGGCCGGCGAGCCAGACGTTGCCGGCCTTGTCCCAGGCGAGCGTCGGATCGGAAATGCCCGCCCAACCGGACTCAAGCCCGAAGGGCGCGGCCTCGAGCCACGAGACGCCGCCATCGAACGACGCATAGGCTGCGAGCGAGAATTCATACATGTCCGGGTTCGTGAACCGCTTCGACGCTCCGACAATGTTGGAAGAGTTGCGGGGATTGACGGAGATCGCGCATTCGCTGCGTGCGTTGTTGGCGCTCGTATCGAAGGTCACTTGAGTATTGCAGAACACGTCCAGCCCTCCGAGTGCGACTGCGACCCGTGTATTCGGCGCGTCCTACCTCATACCGGCGGACGACCCGATTTGGCGGAACGCTCGCCATTCCCGTCGCGCGAGCCAGGAGGCGACGACAAAGACCGCGACCGCCCCCAACGACAGGCCCCATTCGAAGCCGCCGCTGTCATTGTCCGGCGCGAAGCCAGTGGTGCGTTCGATCCAGTCAGGGGAGATGAGCGACGCCACGAGAAAGACAATCGCCAGGATCGCGGTCAGCAATTCTAAAGTGAATCGAATTTTTGGGGCCCAAGTCATAGCAACCCCCCCCTTATCCAGTCAGTCAACTGAATTCATATTCTTCGCTTAAAGTAAAAGCCTATATCATTTCTATCGAGAAAGTCAAGCGCGTTCCCGCGTCTTCCAGGACTCCGCACTCAAGTTGACAGAAGGGGAAATCCGGGGTTCGCCCGAGACGTTGAAAACCGCGGAGGGGAAATCGCGGGCTCGGCGACTGGCGTCGCGGTCGCGCCCACCGGCGGGCGTCCGCTTCCGCTCCGTGCTATCGTTCAATCTTGTACGCACCGTGCGAGAAAGCGCACAATGGCCAGTCCGAGCCTCGCCGATCTCGACGCCTTCGTCGCCGTCGCCCGCGCGCGCGGCTTTCGCAGCGCGGCTGCGGCGCGCGGCGGATCGGCCTCGGCCTTGAGCGAAGCGGTGCGCCGGCTAGCAGCCTGTCGGACTTAGCGGGACGTTGGCGGTTTGGAAGGGACAGGCGAGATTTGGCGAGTTAGAATCGCGGCATTGATTCGCCTTGAGCCTGCGCATGAGCAATTTCCGCACGATTGATCGGCAGACGGGTTATCTTCTGCCGCCTTCGGTGGACGAGTGGCTGCCAGAGAAGCATTTGGCGCGCTTTGTGGTTGAAGTGATCGACGGGCTCGACCTTCGCGCGATGAGTGGCGAGTATCGCGGCTCGGGTTCGGCGTCCTACCATCCCAGGGTGTTGGTGGGTCTTCTTGTTTACGGCTACGCGACGGGGGTGTTTTCGAGCCGCAAGCTGGAGCGGGCGACGTATGACTCGGTGGCGTTTCGTTTCATCGCGGCCAACGATCATCCCGACCACGACACGCTGGCGACGTTTCGCCGGCGTTTTCTCAAACCGATCGAGGGGCTGTTCGTCCAAGTGTTGCTGCTTG
Organism: uncultured Alphaproteobacteria bacterium; assembly: GCA_963765375.1. Classification (GTDB taxonomy): domain Bacteria; phylum Pseudomonadota; class Alphaproteobacteria; order Rhizobiales; family Beijerinckiaceae; genus Roseiarcus. Next base: position 1,065,391 of record CAVXVZ010000005.1, read on the forward strand.
CGCGCGAGATGGGCGTGCTGAAGATGGGAACCATCGGCCTCGACGGGACGAAATTCACGCCAACGCCAGCCGGCACAGCGCGCTTTCCTATGAGCATGCGGGCAAGATCGAGGCGCAACTGAAGGGCGAGGTCGCCGATTTGATGGCCAAGGCCGAGGCGGCGGACGCGGCGGACCTTCCCGACGGCATGTCAATTCCCGACGAACTGGCGCGGCGCGAGGAGCGTCTGGGCAAGATCGCCGAGGCGCGCGCCAAGATCGAGGCGCGCGCCAGGGAGCGCCACGCGCGCGAATTGGCGGAACATGAAGCCAAAATGGCGGCGCGCGCGGCCAAGACGGCGGCGACGGGCAAGAAGCCGGGCGGCAAGGCGCCGCAGCCGCCGCCCGAGGGGCCGCTGCCGAGCGATCAGGTCAATCTGACCGATGAAAACTCGCGCATCATGCCGGTGGCCGGCGGCGGCTTCGATCAATGCTACAACGCGCAGGCGGCGGTCGCCGTCGGCAGCCTGCTGGTGGTGGCGACCGAGGTGGTCCAGGCGCCCAACGACAAGAACCAGGTCGAGCCGATGCTGGGCAAGATCGGCGCTTTGCCCGAGGCCTTGGGCGAGGCCGAAACTCTGCTGGCGGACACCGGCTATTTCAGCGCGGGCAATGTCGAGGCTTGCGAAGAGGCGGGAATCGAACCGGCGATCGCGATGGGCCGCCAGCCGCACCATCCGCCTTTGGCCGAGCGCTTCGAGCCGGCGCCGGCCGCGCCGGACAATCCGACGCCGGTCGAGGCGATGGCGCATCGTTTGAAGACGCCTCGAGGCCGGGCGCTCTACGCCCTGCGCAAACAGACCCCCGAACCGGTGTTCGGCATCATCAAATCCGTGCTCGGGTTCCGTCAATTTTCACTGCGCGGGCTCGAAAAAGTGCGCGGCGAGTGGAGCCTCGTGACCATGGCCTGGAACATGAAGCGAATGTTCGCCCTCGCCCCCGCCTATTGAAGGCGGGGCGCCCCGGCGCAGAGAAGATCCAGCTCCATCGCCGATCCAACAAACTCAATCGCAACGCCCACAAAGCTCAACAGGGCGCCGACCGCCGCCGCAACGCGGGTAGGCCGGTTTCAAAGACCAGCTGCAAGGACTCAGTCCGACAGGCTGCTAGGAGCCTGTCTGCTTAATCCCGGCGAGCTGGGATTTGAACCGCTCAAGCCAGTCGGAGAGCCGGATGCAGCAAATTCGCGCATCCGGTTTGATGTAAGGGTGGAAGCTTTGCGGCCATCGTTCGTTGCACCGTTTCCGAGGTGGCGAAGCTCAGCCGGTTGCGAGTGCGGCAAGGGACGGGGTCCGCCCCTGGGCGAGCTTCAAGATATTGTGGGCGAGGCAGACGAGGCCCCACTCGTTGGCGACCTTCTCGACGCCGCGCAAGAGAAACTGACGGAAGCCGCGCGCCTGCTTGATCTGTCCGAACACCGGCTCGGGCAGCTGCTTTCTTAAGCGGTAGGGGCTGGAGTGCCCGCCGGCCTTGATTCTTTCGCGCATGGCGGCGACGCGGGCGCCGCCGCCTTCTCCTTCCCCGGCGTGCTTGGCCCGCCCCGGCGCGATATAGGCGTCGATCTCGCGTTCCTCCATCGCCGCAAGGTTGGCGTCGGAGCAATAGCCCGCGTCCGCCGACAGTTGCGTCGGCTTCTTGCCCAGATTGGCTTCGATGGCGTCGGCGATCGGCGCCAATTGATGTTGATCGCTCTGCTTCGCGTCGAGGCCGTGGGCGACGATCACCTGCGCCGTCGCGTCGACCGCCGCCTGCGCATTGTAGCCCTGGATGAAGCCGTCCTTGGTTTTCATGATGCGGCTTTCGGGATCGGTGAAGTTCTTCTGCGCTTTGGGGTCAGGCTCTTCGGATGGCGGGGCGGCGGGCTTGCCCGGTTTCTTGCGGCCCTCGGCTTGTCGCCGCTCCTCGGCCTCGGCCTGCGCTTTGGCCTTGGCCGCCGCGGCCGCTTTCGCCTCGGCCTCCAATTCGGCCTTCGCCGCCCGGATCTTCTCGGCGCGCTTCTTCTTGTCGGCAACCCATTTGGGCAGCTCCTCGCCGCTCTTGTCGCGGCCGAAGGCTCTGTCTTCCTCGGCGTCCGCAGCCTCGGCTGCGCTCAGCCACCGATCGACCTCGGCCTCGAGCTCCGCCGCACGCTTCTCCATGCGCTCGTAGCTCATCGCCTTGTGCTTGGAGGCGTTCGCCTTGATCTTCGTCCCGTCGAGCGCGACATGGCCGAGCTTCACAAATCCCGCCTGTTCGCACAGCTTGAGAACTTGCCCGAACAGTCCCGCAAGCGCCTTCAAGTGCCGCTTGCGGAAGTCGGAGACGGTGCGAAAATCCGGCGGATCGAGCCCGACAATGCTCATGAAGTCGACCCGTTCGCGCGTCGCCTTGGCGATCCGGCGCGACGAGTAGACGCCGTGACAATAGCCGTACAGCAACAGCGCCGTCATCATCGCCGGGTCAAACGGCGGCTGCCCGCGCTCGCTCGCATACCCGGATTCGATCTCACCAAGGTCGAGATGCTCGAGCACAAGCGCCAAAATGAAGCGAGCCAGATGGTCCTCGCCGACAAAGTCCTGCACGCTCGGCGGCAACAACAGCGGCTGATCGATCGTCCAGGGCCGGAAGGTCTTGCTCATAAGCAAGCAGAATCCAATTCGCGCAAACGCCGCCACCAAAATCCGCCATTTCTCGGACAGGCTCCTAGAGGCGGCGCTCGGCGTCAGGCTCCTCAATCGGACGACCCGAGGCGTCACGCCCACCGAAGCCGGCCAGCGCCTGCTCGAGCGCCTCATGCCCGCGCTCGGCGAGATCGAAAGCGGGCTCGATGTGGTCAACGGCTTTCGTTCGAGCCCGCGCGGCGCGCTCAAGCTCAACGTGCCGGTGATCGTGGCGATGAAGATCCTGCCGCCGATCGCCAGCCGCTTTCTCAAGGCTTATCCGGGGGTGCGGCTCGAGATCGCCGCGAGCGACGACTTCATCGACATTGTTGCGGCAGGCTTCGACGCCGGCATCCGCTACGAGGAGCGGATCGAGCGCGACATGATCGCGGTCCCGATCGGCCCGCGGGTGCAGCATTCCGTCGCCGCCGCGGCGCCGGCCTATCTCGCCGCCCATGGAATCCCGGCCCACCCGCGCGACCTCGTCAATCACGCCTGCATCCGCCATCGGTTCGCAAGCGGCGCCGTCGCCGAGCCATGGGAATTCGAGCGCGGCGGCGAGATCGTGCAAATCAAGCCGGACGGGCCGCTGGTCGCCTCCGCGATCGAACTCGAGCTTGGCGCGGCGGTCGCGGGCTTGGGATCGTCTGCACCTTCGAGGATTTCCTAAGCCAGGCGCTCGCCCGCGGCGAACTGACCGAGGTGCTCGCCGACTGGCGGCAGAGCTTCTCCGGGCCGTTCCTCTATTATCCGAGCCGCCACATGCCCGCCCCCTTACGGGCCTTCGTGGACCTCACACGCAAGGACGGGTAGCCTCTGCAGAGCGGGGCTGACGCTGCCGGCGATGGGCGGCGAAGACGAGGCCGGCGAAGCCGAGCAGCATCATCGCCCAGGTCGAGGGCTCGGGAGCCGACGGCGACGTCGCGATCGCCGCGATTTCGAACGAGTTGCCGAGATCCGTGCCGGTTTCGGCCGTGCCAAGGCTCGAGATCGTGCCGCCCGTGTCGGTGAACCTGAACCAGCCGTTCGAGGTAGAGCCCATGATCGTCGGGGCGCCGTCACCAGGCAAGGTTACGCCGGAAATCGTCGTCCAGTCACTCCCCGTGAATACGGTTGTACCATTGCTCGCCGTGATGGTGAGACTGTTTCCGGCGTCAAGCGACCCGATGTACAGATAAATCGTGCGCTGTCCCGTGGCGAAGGTCCAGGTGGAACTATCGCCATTGTTGTCGGCAAAGAAGTTGCCGGCGTAGCCGCTGCCCGGGGGGTAGGCGACCGGAATGCTGGTCCACGGCGCCGCAACGAACGATGAGGGGTCGGTAATTCCCGATGTAGTGCCACCGCCCGTGTTATAGACGGCGCCGCCGTTATACGGGGCGCCAGCCGGAAGCAAAGAGAAGTCGACGACCGACGTGGCGCCCGGCGGCAGGATTGTAGGCGAACCCAAGGAACTGAACGACGCAACAACCGCCGCGTTCGCATGCGAAGCCACAGCGACAGCCGCCGCCGCCGCAAGAAGAAGCTTTTTCATGACAACCCCAATTCAACGCTTTGCCGCAGCAGAAAAACTACGATGCTGAAATTGCGAAGTCAATAATGTGATTTCCGCCGAAAATCGGCGAAAGCTGCGGCATTTCCCAGTGATGGCCCGATGCTGAATCTCACGCTGTCGTCACTGGACAGCGAATCAGCCCTATTCAACATTGCCCTTGGCCGCGCCGAACTCCCCTTGTCTGGCACACACGCGGCCCAGGCCAGGCGTGAGGTTCCGTAGGTTCGGGCTTCACGCCAGCGAGCCGCCCCTCTGCCGCCGATGGCCTCCCCAAGCACCGCAGAAGCCCGCTGGCGGCCTTTTGGCCTCGCCAGCCGCCTTTGGCCCTGCCGTTCTTGCTACGTTCTCATGGCCCGGCTATGGTCCGCCCCATGCTCGACCTGACGCCCGCCGACCCCAACGACCTTGCCGCCGCCCTTGCCTTCGCTTTGCGGTATTCAGGCCGCAAGCGGGTCCACAACGCCGACGAACTCATGTCTGAAATTGTCGCCAAGCGCCTGGTTGAACACCTTGAGCGCAGCGGCTTCGTGGTCATGAAACGACCGCCTGACATTGGCGGCGCGGCGCTTGGGCGCGGGTTTGAGCCGTCAGGCTAGCCGTCTACAGCGCCGATATCCGCTTGAGCCGCGCTCAGGCTAACCGCATGCTCCGCCGATATCCAGCGTAACCGAGCCCCGCGAAGCCGAGCAGCGCCATCGCCCAGGTCGAGGGCTCGGGCACGGCGACCAGCAAAATCGGTCCGACGGACGTGGACGGAGACGTGAACGGCGGCGGCAGGTCGAGCGTTATGTCGGCGAACACATCGAAGAAACTGTTGATTCTGAACGCGGGGCCGTCGGCCGCGACGGTCGTCGTCCCGGACGACGTATCCGAAGGATTTGAAGTGTCGAGACCGACCATGAGCGTCCGGCCGTCCAGCAAGGGCACGCTCGGCAAAGACAGCGGGCCGCTCAGCGTGAGCGCGGTGAGATCGACGGTGAAGGATCCGGTCTCGGTGTTCGAGGTTCGGCCGAGGACCGTCTCGTCAATCGTTCCGGTGAGCGCGACCGACCCGATAATCGTGGTCCCTCCTACCGGCGTCAGCGTCGCGTCGTAGGTGACATTCGCAACAATGTCCTGATTGCCGCCGCTGAACGTATCGGAGACTATGCTTGTCTGAATGAACGGGCCGGGATTGACGCACGCGGTGGCCACCGTAAAGCAGCCCGCGCCGGCGCCCGGCGACACGTAGGGAACGCCGATGAGCGGCAGCGAAGCCGTGGGCGTAACGACCGCAGCTTGAGCCGATCCCGCGAGCGCCCCGGAGAGGGCAACTCCTGTCGCGAGAAAGCCAAAGCGCGCCTGCTTTGATCGTAAGAATTGCATGACCTGTCCTCCCCGAACGGCGGCGGACGATCCTTATGCGGCGGCTGCCGCGCGCAGCCCGGAAAAATCAGAAAAAACCCGCAAGGAAAGTCGGCCTATATTGCGATATTCCCCGAATGGGCAGTAGAGTTACCCATGCACACGCTTCCTTACCACTATTGCTGCATTGCCGCAACCGTCGAGGAGAAAGAAGAGCGCAAGTCACGGGGGGCTGGCTTACGCGAGACAATGAGGGCCAATGCTTCACGGATCGGCTTGCCAATTGCCATGCCGTTGCGGTCGAGGACGGGCGAACGCCAACGAAACCGCCCGCTGGATCATCCTTCGAGCGCCCCGCATGTGCGGGGCCGCCTCAGGATGAGGCCGGGACGCGCCGCGCCCGGAAGTCGCGGATCATCTCGCGGGCGGCGTTCAGGCCGGGGGCGCCGGTGACGCCGCCGCCGGGATGGGTCGAGGCGCCGCACATATAGAGGCCGGGGATCGGCGAGCGGTAGTCGGCGTGGCCGAGGACGGGACGGGCCGAATAGAGCTGGTCGAGGCTCAGCTTCCCATGAAAGATGTCGCCGCCGACAAGGCCGAAATCGCGCTCGAGGTCGAGGGGAGACAGGATCTGGCGGGCGATGACCGAGCGCTTAAAGCCGGGCGCGTAAAATTCGACCGTTTCGACCATGAGGTTGGCGACCGCCTCGCGCGCCTCGTCCCACGAGCGCCCGTCCGGGAGCTCGGGCGCGACATGCTGGCAGAAGAGCGAGGCGACGTGCGAACCTGCGGGCGCTAGCAAATCGTCAAGCGTCGAGGGGATCAGCATTTCGACGATCGGCTTCGACGACCAGCCCGAGAGCCGGGCGTCCATCCAGGCGCGCTCCATATAGGCGAGGCTCGGGGCGATCACGATTCCGGCGCCATGATGCTCGGCTGGCGCGCTGCCCGGGAGGGCGGAAAAGCTCGGCAGCTCGGAAAGCGCGAGGTTCATGCGGAAGGAGCCCGAGCCGCTGCGGTAAGAGGCGATGCGGGCGCGAAAATCGGCGGGCAGCGCGTCGGAAGCGACAAGCTGTTCGAAGGTCAGCTTGGGGTGAAGGTTCGAGACCACCGCGCGGGCCGCGATCCTCTCGCCGCTGGCCACGACGCCGGCGGCGCGGCCCTTCTCGATGAGAATCTCGCTGACAGCGGCGCCGGTGCGGATTTCGACCCCGCGCGCGGCGCAGGCCCGCGCCATCGCTTGCGTGATCGCGCCCATGCCGCCAATCGCATGGCCCCAGACGCCTCGCGTGCCGTTCACCTCGCCCCAACAATGGTGCAGAAGCACATAGGCTGTTCCCGCGGCATGGGGGCTGGCGTAGGTCCCGACGATCCCGTCAAAGCCGAGGATCGCCTTGATGGGATCGCTCTCGAACCATTGGTCGAGAACCTCGCCGGCCGAGCGGGTAAAGATCTCGACGAGATCGCGCTGCCCTTCGAGCCCGAGCGAACGCAGGCGGTTTCCGACTCTGGCCGTATCGAGAAGGGCGCCGAGATTGGCGGCGAGCCCTGTCCGGTCGCCAGGTTGGGCGGCGTCTGAACCGCAAGCGCGCGCAAAACGTCGGTCAGGCGCTCGAGCCGCGCCTCATATGACGCGAGCCGCTCGGCGTCGCGGGCGGAGAATTTTGCGACTTCGGCCTTGGTGCGCCCGGGCGCCACCTTGAGGTAACGCCCGTCGGGCAGGGGCAGAAAATTCGATAGCGGTCGCTCGACGATCTTGAGCCCGTGGCGATGAAGCTCGAGGTCGCGGATGATCTTCGGGCTCAGAAGCGAGACCGCATAGGCGGCGACGGAATTGCGGAAGCCGGGATGGAATTCTTCGGTGACCGCCGCGCCGCCGACTTGCGCTCGGCGCTCGAGCACCGTCACCTTGAGGCCGGCTTGGGCGAGATAGGCCGCGGCGACCAGCCCGTTATGGCCGCCGCCGATCACGATGACGTCTGACATCAGGGCTTGGCGAGGTTCACGCGAAGGCCCTCATCCGGCGCTTCGCGGAGGGAGACGGGATTTCCCCCTCTCCCTCGGGGGTGAGGGCCCTCCATCTCATGGCGACGGGCGTCAGAAGTCGAACCTCACCCCCTGCGCCAGCGGCAGCCTGGCGGAATAGTTCACCGTGCTGGTCTGCCGCCGCATGTAGGCCTTCCAGGCGTCGGAGCCGCTCTCGCGGCCGCCGCCGGTCTCCTTCTCGCCGCCGAAGGCGCCGCCGATCTCGGCCCCCGACGGTCCGATGTTGACGTTGGCGATGCCGCAGTCGGAGCCGGCGGCGGAAAGAAATGTGTCGGCCTCGCGCATGTTGAGGGTGAAGATCGACGACGACAGGCCCTGCGGCACGGCGTTGTGCAGCGCGATCGCATCGGCGAGGTCGCTGGTAGCCGCATCACATAGAGGATCGGGGCGAAGGTCTCGCTCGCGCACGATAGCCGTCTGCCCCGGCATTTCGACGATCGCCGGCTCGACGTAGGCCCCGCCGTTCGGCGCGCCTTCGGCGACGGTTCGCCCGCCGTGGATGACCGGCCGCCTTCGGCCTTGGCGCGCTCGAGCGCGGCCTGCATCTGTCGCGCGCGACATGCGTCGATCAGCGGACCGACCAGCGTCCCGTCCTTGCGCGGATCGCCGATCGGGAAGCTCGGCATAGGCCGTTGACAGGCGTGGGTGAGCGTCAGGGCTGTCGAAGTGGACGAACAGGCGGCGCAGCGACGTGCAGCGCTGCCCGGCGGTGCCGACGGCGGAGAACACGATGGCGCGCATCGCCAGGTCGAGATCGGCCGAAGGGGCGACGATCATGGCGTTGTTGCCGCCGAGTTCGAGGATCGCGCGGCCGAATCGGGCGGCGACCTCGGCGCCGGCGTCGAGCCCATGCGGGTCGAGCCGGTGGCCGAGACCAGCGGAACGTGGCGGGTCGGCGACCAGCGCTTCGCCGATCGCCGGGCCGCCGATCACGACCTGGGCGAGACCTGCGGGCGCGTCGGGCCGAAGCGCTGGTCGCGCGGTCGAGGATTCAGCGTCGCCAGGCGCCGTCAGCGGCGTCTTCTCCGACGGCTTCCAGATCACCGGATCGCCGCAGACCAGCGCCAGCGCGGCGTTCCAGGCCCAGACCGCGACCGGAAAATTGAACGCGGAAATGATCGCGCACGGCCCGAGCGGATGCCAGGTCTCCATCATCCGATGGCCGGGCCGCTCCGAGGCGATGGTGAGGCCGTGCAGCTGGCGCGACAGGCCGACGGCGAAATCGCAGATGTCGATCATCTCCTGCACTTCGCCCAGGCCTTCGGAGACGATTTTGCCGGCCTCGAGGGTCACGAGGCGCGCCGAGCGCGTCCTTGTGCGGCGCGCAGCTCCTCGCCGAGCAGCCGCACGAGTTCGCCGCGCCGCGGCGCCGGAACCTCGCGCCAGGCGCGGAAGGCGTTCCGCGCCCGATCGATGACCGCCGGCATCGCCGTCAGGCGGATCTCGATGCGGGCGATCTCGGCCCCGTCGATCGGCGAGCGGACGGTGAGCGACCCGCCGCGAAGCTCCGCCGCGGTGAGCCCCGCGCGTTCGAGCACGTCGTCGCTGGTCATTGGTTCGCCTCATCCATGGATCGTTTCGCGGGCGCGGCCCGCGAAGCCCTCTCTCGACCCCAATTCCGTCCGTCCGGCAAGCCCAACTCGTCGACCCGGCCCCCACTCCAAGATTCGGCCGAATTCGTCCGCGCGATCGCCGTTTTTCGCATCCATGAGGACGCGACTCCCGGCGTTGCGCCGGGCGTGTGCGGCAGGTATATTTACAACCTAGCGCGCGAGTTCGGCGCGAACCGGGGTCTCGATGGCGCGTTCAACCAATATACTCCTCGCCTGCGTGGCGAT
>CAVXVZ010000006.1:0-129951 GCA_963765375.1 uncultured Alphaproteobacteria bacterium
GCCAACCCCGACCGGGCTCCATAGCCGTTTCGGATCGGCTTGCCAAGGGGGCGGACGAAAGTTTTTGTGCAGCGCGGTTTCGCCCGGATCCCGGCCTGTTCACTTTGCCGCGAGAGCCCGCGAGGGGTCCAGCCCAGCGGGCTAGGTTCGGACAAGCGACTGCCGCCGGGATTATCCTCTTACGCATGGACAATCTAGTCAATTCGAGAGCCTGTCGTAACGGAATCGTGATCGCGATCCGGACAGCCCTGCTCTACTAAGGGTGTGGGCCGGATCAGCGCCTCTAATGCGATAAACGGAGGAACCGTTCGATGACGGAGATTGATCGCCGCCGATTGACGCGTGGACTTCTGTTCGGGGCGGTCGCCGCCGCAGCGGGTCTTGCCGCGACGCCGGCAGGCGCGGGCGCGATGCCGCTCGACGATCGCCTTCCCGGCGCCCTCGATGACTGGATCGAGAAGGCCCAGGTCGTCATCGTCAATCCGGGGCCACGCCGGCGGCCGAGGCGCCGAGTTCCGGCGGTGCTGGTGGAATTGCGGCCGTCGGGTCTGCGGCTGGCGTTGGGTCTAGCGGCGCCAATCCCGCGGCGCCCGCGCCCACAAAAATTATCGCGCCCCGCCTCAAGACTGCGCTTGAAGACTCGCCGCGCCTGCGGGATTGAACGGCGTCGTTCGAATCGCGCCGTTCCGCCGGGATCCCGATGAAAACAAAAGCCGCCGTCTGCCGCGCGTTCGGCAAGCCGCTGACCGTCGAGACGGTCGAGCTCGCCGGGCCGAATCCGGGCGAGGTCCTGATCAAGACGGCGGCGTGCGCCATCTGCCACAGCGACATCTTCTATCTCGACGGCTCATGGGGCGGCGAACTGCCGGCGGTCTACGGCCACGAGGCGGCGGGAGTGGTCGAGGCGGTCGGCGCGGGGGTCAGCCGCCTCAAGCCCGGCGATCATGTCGTCGCGACGCTGATCCGCAATTGCGGCTTCTGCCCGGCCTGCTCCGAAGGCGCCCCGGTGTTCTGCGAGGAAGTGTTCCCGCTCGATCGGGCGACCCCATTGCATGACGCCGCCGGCAAGCCGCTCGTCCACGGCCTGCGCACCGGGGCGTTCGCCGAGCATATGATCGTGGACCAGTCGCAGGCGGTTGCGATCCCGAAGGACGTGCCGCTCGACAGCGCCGCCCTCATCGCCTGCGGCGTGCTGACGGGGATGGGCGCGGTCGTCAACACCGCCGGCGTCAAGGCCGGCTCGAGCGTCGTCGTCATCGGCTGCGGCGGCGTCGGCTTGAATTCCATCCAGGGCGCGCGGCTCGCGGGCGCCTCCCCCATCATCGCCGTCGACATCGAGGGGGCCAAGCTCGCCGCCGCGCGCGAATTCGGCGCGACCGAGACGATCAACGCGAAGGGCGAGGAGGTCGCCGAGCGGGTCAAGGCGCTGACCGGAGGCCGCAAGGCGGACTGGGTCTTCGTCACCGTCGGGGTCAAGGGCGCGGCGGAGCAGGGCGCTTCGCTGATGAAGCGCAACGGCGCGACGGTTCTGGTCGGCATGCCGCCCTCGGGCGTGCTCGCGACCATCGATCCCGGGTATCTCGCTGCCGACGGGCAGAAGATCCTCGGCTCCAAGATGGGCTCGGCCCGCCCGATCATCGACGTGCCGATGATCGTCAAGCTCTACCGCGAGGGGCGCCTCAAGCTCGACCAGTTGATCAGCGGCCGCTATCGGTTGGAGGCGATCAACGAGGCGGTCGCCTCCTCGCGCTCCGGCGCGGCGCTGCGCAACGTCATCGTGTTCTGAGCGGCGTTCACGAGATTCGCGACGCTGCCCGCGAACGTCGCGCAATGATCAGGAGAACGATCATAAGGACGGGCAAAGCGACGTCGCCATAAAAGGGAACGCCGGCATTTCCCGGAGCGAAGTTGCCCGCGACCAGCATCTGCTTCACGTGGCCGACCGCGTCGCCAAGAAAAAAGATAGAACTGACCAAGACCGCCGCGGCCTTGAAGTCGAGATTGCGCCAGAAGCTGAGGCAGGCCGTCGCGCCGATCGCGAGGTCCGCCATGCCGACCTCGAATTGGAAGGGGCTGACCTCCCAGCCGATGTCCGACGCGGCAATGCCGGGAAAGAAGAGATGAAAGACCGCCGCCCACAGGCCCGTGACGCCGACTGGCAGCAACAGGATCCACGCCAGGAAGCGGTCTGCGGCGGGGCCGCTTGCTCCGGTCGCCGCGGCCATCGCCAGGGCGGCGATGAAGAGGAACACCGGCGCGTTGCGCAGCACGAGGGCGATCAATTCGGCGATCATGGACTTTGCCTCACGTTGGCGAAAGCTCGCGAGCGCGTTACCACATCGGACGCGGCGCGCGAACGCCGAAGGACTGACTTCCCGTCCAATCTCTCTCTCCGGCCGGTAAATCGCCCATGAAAATCGCCGAGCTCAAGACCTTCGTCGTCGGCAATCCGCCGCCCGCTTTCGGCGGCCGCTACTTCCTTTTGCTCAAGCTCAGGACCGCCTGCGGGATCGAGGGCGTCGGCGAGATCTATGCGGCGAGCTTCGCGCCGAAGGCGATTGTGGCCATGATCGAGGACGTGTTCGAGCGTCACGTCGAGGGCGCCGATCCGTTCCGCATCGAATCGCTGTGGCGCAATGTCTATGGCCGCGGCTATTCGGGTCGGCCGGATATTTCGCTGATGGGCGTGCTCTCCGGAATTGAGATGGCGCTCTGGGACATTGTCGGCAAGGCGGTCGAGAAGCCCGTCTACGCGCTGCTCGGCGGCAAGGTCCACGAGCGGCTGCGGAGTTACACCTACCTCTATCCCGACGAGCCCGGCTCGCACGCCTATTCCGACAGTCCGGTCTATTCCAATCCGGACGCGGCGGCGAAACGGGCGCTCAAATACATGGCGGAAGGCTTCACCGCGGTGAAGTTCGATCCCGCGGGCCCCTATTCGACCTTCGATCCGCGCCAGCCGAGCCTCGAGCGGCTCGAGCTCTGCGAAGCCTTTTGCAAGACTTTGCGCGAGGCGGTCGGGACGAAATGCGATCTCCTGTTCGGGACCCACGGCCAGTTCACCGTCTCGGGCGCACTCAGGATGGCGCGGCGGATCGAGCCCTACGAGCCCTTATGGTTCGAGGAGCCGACGCCGCCCGAGGCGCCCGAGGAGATGGCAAGGGTCGCCGCGCAGTGCCGGATGCCGATCGCGACCGGCGAGCGGCTGACGACCAAATATGAGTTCGCCCGCGTGCTCGAAACCGGCGCCGCCTCGATTCTGCAAATGAACCTTGGCCGGGTCGGGGGCATCCTCGAAGCGAAGAAAATCGCTTCGATGGCGGAAGCCCATTACGCCCAGATCGCGCCCCACCTCTATTGCGGGCCGGTCGTGGGAGCCGCCAACATCCAGCTCGCCGCCTGCAGCCCGAATTTCCTCATCCTCGAGAGCATCGAGCGCTGGGACGGCTTCCACGCTCGGATCCTCAAAAAGCCGATCGGCTGGGAGGACGGCTGGGTCATTCCGCCTGAAGAGCCGGGTCTCGGCGTCGAGCTCAACGAAGAGGTCGCGCTCGCCCATCCGTGGACGGGGACCGATCTCCATCTGGCGCCGAGGTTCGCACCGGTCTGGCCGCCGGGGTGAGAGATGTGCTCGGCGAGCGCGCCGCAGCCACGGATCGCTCATCTCGCCATCGACCTTGACAGCGTTGGCTTCTCGACCATTTGTCTTGGATGAGCGGCCCGAGCCAGATCTTGGTGCGCTGAACCGAGGCGCCTTGTCGCACATGACAACCTTGAACGTTTTCCAGTGGCTGCGTTACGGCCCTTGGCTCGCCCAGGTCGTCGTGACGCGGCGGTGCAACCTGAAATGCGGTTACTGCACGGAGTACGACCGGACTTCCGATCCGGTGCCGTACGACGAACTCGTGTTACGCCTCGCGAAGCTCGCGGAGCTGCGTGCGTGGGCGGTCTGTCTCACAGGCGGCGAGCCCACGATGCACCCGCGCCTACCTGACCTCGCGGCTGAGATGAGGAGGCTGGGTTTCAAGCGGCGCATGCTAATCACGAACGGATGGCGTCTGACGCCGGACCTCATCGACGCCCTCAATGGCGCTGGCCTCACCGACATGCAGATCAGCGTGGACGGGGTCACGCCGAACAAGGTCACCGTGAAAACCTTGAAGCCTTTGCGAAAGAAACTCGAACTCCTTGCGAGGAAGGCGACTTTCCAGGTGGTCATGAGCGGCGTCATCGGGAGCGCGCCGCCGGAAGAGGCTCTCGAGGTCGTGGACTTCGCGAAGGCCCACGGCTTCACGCCGCGCATTCTTCTGGTTCATGACCAGAACGGGCAGTCGCGGCTGTCGCACGAGGAACTGATCGTGTACGATGAAGCCAAACGCCGCATTGGCGACCGTGCGAACGAGGCCCACGGCTACCGGGGGAAGATGATCGAGTTCGGCGAAGCGCCCTTCAAGTGCCGCTCGGGCTCCCGCTATCTCTACGTGGACGAGTTCGGGAGCGTGCACTGGTGCTATCAGTCGCGGGGTGTTTTCTCGAAGGATCTCCTCGCGTACACCTACGCGGACCTTAAAGAGCAGTTTGACGCGCCGAAAAACTGCAATACGCACTGTACCATCGGCTGCGCGCGAACCGCCTCCGCGACGGATGAGTGGCGCTCCCAGCGCGGCCTTTCTGACGCCGCCCGTACGGCGACTGCATCATAGGAGCTTCCAGAAACCCCCCGGATTGGCTCGAAGATCTTCGCGGGAGGAGGCAGAACGGAATCTTGGCGCCAGAGCCGGCGCTCCGAGCCTTTCTTCCCCTTCTTGCAATTCGCGGTTGCGGCCCTTCGGAATCATCCAGCGCCCATAAGGGGGACGTCAGATGGGCCGGCCGCCGCCTTTCGAGGCCTTCCCTCCGCGGGAGTGGCTCACCCGAACCGAAACGCCGAGATCATCTTGCCGCCGATCTTGTCGTTGAAGTCGCGCTTGCCTTGGCTCTCGCCCGCGGCGCCTGCGACGACCATCAGCGGCAGCAGGTGCTCCTCGCGCGGATGGCAGGCGCGCGCCGAGGGCGCCGTGTCCCAGACCGTGAGCCGGGCGTCGCGCTCGGCCGGCGGCGCCTTCGCCGTCTCGTCGAGCCAGCCGTCGAAGACGGCCGAGGCCGTGGTGTCGCCATCGCGGAAATGCCTCAGATCGTGAAAGCTCATGCCGCTGCCGACGATCGCCACCCCCTGATCGCGCAACGGCGCGAGCGCCTTGCCGAGAGCGATGTGGAACTTGGGATCGAGGTCCTTGCGCAGCGACAGCATCACGACCGGGATCTCCGCCTTCGGATCGACGATCAGGAACGGCACGAACACGCCGTGGTCGAAGCCGCGCTCTGAATTGGTCGCGACCGGCAGCCCCGCCTTCTCGATCAGCCGCTTGACCTCGGCCGCGACCTCGGGCGCGCCCGGCGCGGGGTAGCTCAGCTTATAGGTATGCTCCGGGAAGCCGTAATAGTCGTACAGCATCCCCGGCTTCGGATTGACGCTGACCGTCGGTTGATCGGCCTCCCAATGGGCGGTGACGACCAGGAACGCCTTCGGCCGCTCCGGCAGCGACTTGACGAGGCCCGCGAGATAGTCGCGCAGGCTGTCCCACGCGTGCGGCCCGAACGGCGGCGGAAACTCGATCCAGAAGCACGGGCCGCCGCCATGCGGCACGAAGATGGCGGGTTGGCGGTGAGCGGACATGACGGGACCCCAGGTTCAGGATTTTCGCCGCTGTAGATAGGCCGCCCTGCGCCCCGCTGCAACGCGCCCTTGAGGGCCGGGTCGGCGACCCCGCCCTACAGGGCGTCGTGGAAGATCACTCCGAGCGTGAACCGCTCGCCGCTCTTCAGCCGGCTCACCCCATGGCGCATGACGACCCGATAGGGGCCGCGCGCGCCGGCTTGAGGCCGTTCGCGCACGGCGAAGATGACGCCGTCGCCCCGGCGCAAGCTCACCACCTCGGCGCGCGACTGCATGCGCGGCCTCTGCTCGGTCAGCACGAACTCGCCGCCGGCGAAGTCGCGTCCGGGCTCGGAGAGCAGGATCGCGACCTGGAGCGGAAACAGATGCTCGCCGTAGACGTCCTGATGCAGGCAATTGTAGTCGCCCGGCCCATAGCGCAGCAGAAGCGGCGTCGGCCGCGTCTGGCCCGCCTCGTGGCAACGGGCGCGGAACGCCTCGTGCTCGGCGGGGTAGCGCACATCGATGCCCATCGTGGCGTTCCAGCGGTCGGCCACCGGCGCCAGACGCCGATAGAGGCCGCGACGGAGCGCGACGATCAGCTCCGGCAGCGGGTCGGCGAAGTATTTGTACTCGCCACGGCCAAAGCCATGACTCGCCATGACGATGCGCGAGCGGAAGCGCGCGTCGTCCGCGTATCGCGCCGCGAGCGCGCGACAGTCTTCAGCCGTCAGCAGTCTTGGCGCGACCGCGCAGCCGAACGCGTCGAGGTCCGATTCGATCGCCGCCCAGTTGAGGGCGTCGATCGCAGCGAGCGAACCCTCATCCGGCCCGCCCTCATCCGGCCGGCTATCGCCGGCCGCCTGCTCCCGCAAGCGGGAGAGGGCCGGGGTGAGGGCCTTCATCACGCCGCCTCGCGGGCGATGAGTTCGCGCTTGCGTTCGACGCCCCAGCGATAGCCGGAAAGGTCGCCGTTCGTCCGCACCACCCGATGGCAGGGGATCGCGATCGCCAGCGGATTGGCGGCGCAGGCCTGCGCGACCGCGCGCGCTGCCTTAGGCCGGCCGACCGCCCGGGCGATCTCGGCGTAAGTCGCCGTCCTGCCCGGAGGAATGGCGCGGAGCGCCTGCCAGACCCGCTCCTGGAACGCGGTGCCGCGGATGTCGAGCGGAAGGTCCAGACGCTGGCCCGGCGCCTCGATCAGGCCGACCACCCGCGCAACCATACGCTCGAACTCGGGATCGCCGCCGACGAGCTCGGCGCGCGGGAAGCGGTCCTGCAGCTCGCGCGCCAGCATCTCAGGATCGTCGCCGAGCATGATCGCGCACACGCCCTTGTCCGTCGCGGCCACCAGCGCCGCGCCGAGCGATGTTTCGCCGACCGCAAAGCGGATCAATGCGCCCGCGCCGCCGCGCCTCGCCGCTGTTGGCGTCATGCCGAGCCGCGCCGCCGCGGTCTCGTAGAAGCGGCTTGAGGAATTGAAGCCTGCGTCATAGATGGCCTCGGTGACGGTCTTCGCCGTGCGCAGTCGCTCGGCCGCCCGGCGCGCCTGCATCTGCGCGCCATAGGCCTTGGGCGTCACGCCGGCGACTGTCTTGAAGACGCGATGGAAATGGAATGGGCTCATCCTTGCCCTCGCCGCGAGGTCAGCAAGCTTCGGCGCCTCCTCGGCGGCTGCGATCATTTCGCACGCCTTCCGCACCGCCTCGACCTTCGGATCGGGCGCGCCGAGCTTGTCGGGCCGGCAGCGCTTGCAGGCGCGGTATCCCGCCCGCTCCGCCGCCTCCGCCGTGGCGTAGAACGACACGTTCTCGCGCTTCGCCGCCCGCGAGGCGCAGCTCGGCCGGCAATAGACGCCAGTGGTGCGGACGGCGAAAAAGAACTTGCCGTCGAAAGCCGGGTCGCGGCGCGTGACCGCCTGCCAACGCTCGTCATTGGCTCGGGCGGCGGCGCTCGCGGCGATTGGACGGGTCGCTTCAATCATGGCGATAGACATAGGGATTGCTCCGGGGTTTCGCTTCAAGCTCCCCCTGCCCTACCCCCATCGGCCGGCGGCCGAACTCCGGACCTTGCTCTGCAATTCATTCATGATGGAAGTTTGCGCGGGAGGCGCGCATCCCCTTCGCCCGCCTTGAGAAGGCGCGGAAGCGCCTCGCGGCGGCACATGATCCGGACAAACCGAACCGGCGCGCTGACCCCGCGCAGCATCGCCGTTTCTTCGATCCGCGTCCGATCCGCCAGCGCCGCCGCCGTTTCAGCGTCTTCCGCCACGTCCTCCGACACGATCACCTCGCCGCCGCGACACTGATGTTCGAGGCGCGCCGCAATATTCACGGTGGCGCCGAAGTAGTCGAGCACGTCGCCGGTTGTGACCGCGATACACGGTCCGGCATGAAGTCCGAGCTTCAACACGATCGGCGTCGCGCTCGCGCCTTCGCCTCGGGCGGAATTGAAGCTCGCAACATCGTCCTGGATCGCGAGCGCCGCGTGCACCGCGTCATCCGGCCGCGAAAAGGCGGCCATGACCGCATCGCCAACGGTCTTGACGACGAAGCCGTGATTGATCTGCACCCGGTCTGCGAGGAACGAAAAATGGTCGCGAACGAGGTTGTAGGCGGGGGCGTCGCCCAGCGCATCGTAAAGCTCGGTCGAGCCCTTGAGGTCGGTGAACATGATGGCGATCCAGCCGATCTCGGCATTGTCGCCGGGGCGCAGCAATTGCTCGGGGGAGAGCCGACGGAAGGCGGGCATGGCGATCACGCGCTCCCCGGTCAGCGTGTCCTTGGCCCAATTGCGGTCCTCGACGACGAAGGCGAGCGGCTTGTCGCTCTCGTTGCGAATCGCAAGCTCGTCTCTACCGCTCGCTTCTTCGAGCAAAATGTCACCGCCGCGCGCCACAACCGTCGGGACGAGGCCATCGGCGCCGATATCGCGATCAGCTTCGTCGCCGGCCTCGACAGTGCGAAAACGGTATGGCCCCGGCGCCAACGCCAGGTCAAAAGTCTTGGCGGACCGCGCCGCAACCTCGCCCTGAAACTTGATGTGCCGCGCGGAGCCCTGGCCGAGTAGGCACATCTCCCCGTCCGGCAGGGCACGGATCCAAGGCTCCGGGTGGAAAGTCAGCTCGACGTTGCGGCTGAAATTGCATTCGTAATCGATGTTGCAGGACGAGCAATGCGCGCCTTTCGGCAGGTCTTGAAGTCGGCTCACGCGGGACTTTGCGCCGCGGCAGCGCGGGCACAAGAGCTCCCATCCCATCGCCACGATGCCCTTCCGCGCCGCCGCCAGGAACATCTCCACTGCATGGTCGGGCGGGGCGGACCATAGCGTCGCGAGCGCGATCGGACGAATGCTGCGCAGATCGACGATCGGCGCATGCCGCAGATAGTCGATAAGGTTCGGTCCTAAGTCATGCGAGGCGGGATCGCGCGCGAGCTCCGCGCCAAGCGCCTCGAGCCGTTCACGAGCGGCAGGCTCCGTCAGGTCCTCGACGCTCCAGCCCGGGACAAGCGCGGAACCGTCGCTCTCGCGAACGATCCGCTCGATCCCCGCCGCAGCCTTGCCGAACTCAGCATCAAAGAGGCCGGCATGCGTCCCCAAGAAGCCTAAGGGGCCGGCAGGCTCGGCCAAACCGGTGACGATCAGCCGGCAGCCTTCGCCCTCGGCAATGAGCTCGCAGGCCCATTCCCAGCGCCGCATCGGGCCGTTCTGATAGTTTCGGACTTGGAAAAGGCGGTGATTTTCCTGCCATTCGCCAAAATCCTCCTCCCAACGCGCCGGGAAAGGCCCGACCTTGCCGCGGACAAAGCGGCGGACGCGACCTTGCGCGTCCACCCGTTCCTCGAACCGGTAGGGCGCCATACCGCCGAATTCCCAAAGGCGAGCCGAGTCAGAGACAAACGGCCAAATCGCCGCCGGCGGCTTGGCGAAGCGCGTTTCCCGGCGGAAACGGTAGACGGCGCGGTTGTTCCCTTTCACGCCGCCCTCCCCATCGCCCCGATGGGGCGTTGGCCGTCGAGCGGGCGCAGAATAGGCGGGCGCAGAATAGAATGAAGAAAGTCGCGACCGCCCGCGTCCGCGCCGGGCGGCCTTGTCTTTCATTGCAGCAATATGGCATCGCTAGCATGGATGACCTTTCGTCGAAAGGGCCGGCGGCGGCGTACACGTCGCGTCACCGACCGTCGGCGATCAACCTGGCGCTCAACTTGGGCCGAGATCGCGCTGAAAGATCACCCGAGCGCCCTCAGAAGAAGTCGCCGTGGGCGATCCAGTAGGTCAGCGCCTGCGTGAGCTGCGACACCCGCTCGCGATTTGACCGCTCGATCATCGTTTGGTCGACCGGGGTGCTGTAATAGCTGCTTGTCGCCCGTATCGGCGTCTCTTGGCCGCCGATCACCGCAACGCCCTGGATATTGTCCAGAGACGCCCCGGCGTGCAGCATTTCCCCGGTTTGCGGCCCGAGCGTGAGATAGTCGATCCTGACGGTGAGCGGCGCGCCGCCGCGGGACATGCGTCCGGCCAAGGCTTGCGCCAGTTGGCCGGTCAGATCGTGCTCGACCCAGGTCGCGGTCGGATCGCCGGCGTTGGCGCGCAGCGGCTGAACGTCGACATGAATGTCGCGGAACGTCAGCGCCGACTGGGCGAGCGCGCCCTGACCGAACGCCGAAACAAGAAGAGCAAGCGCCAGCGAAGTCGCAAGCGCGAGGCGATTATAAATTCGGTAAATGGACATGACCCAACCTCCAGAGGACATGGGCGATCGGCTGATTATACGCCGCGCCGCCCGTTTTGGTTTGAGGGAAATCTTGGAACTCGGAGAACACTCGAGCGAGATGTTTATTCGCACGAGCCAGAATTGGGGGCGCGATTCGCGCCGCCCGCTCGCCTGGACCGATGAGGCAGGCGGGGTGATCGACAGACCGTCATTCTGAAAATCAATGACCGACATTTTCTTGACGAAAATCAGAATCCAGGTTATAACCATCGGCGGGGCGGCTCCGAACCCGATGCAGGGGCGGAGCGGCCCGACGAGATGGCCAAGAATTGAGAAAGGCGGGAACTATCGGCGCAACCCTTTGAAAAGGCTTAAATCCCGGAAGCAAAGGCCATTTTGTTTTCGTTGCGGCCGGCTTTGATTTCGTTGCGCCCGGCCTTTGATTTTGTTGCGCCGGGCTTTGATTTTGTTGCGGCGGCCTTGGTTTTTGTTGCGCCGCCGGCCGCTGCGTTTAGCGCGAAGCTCCGACGCCTTCAGCCCGGCTCCTCGCGGATGAAGATCAGCAGCAGCAGCACCGCGGCCGGGGCAAATCCGCTGTAAAACCCAGCGACCAGATAGCCGACCCCGCCGGCCGCCGCGCCGACCAGGAACCCGGCCAGGGTTGGCGCCACGAGCGCGAGCCGCTCGCGAGCCTCCGCCGCGGTCGCCTCCTCTGGCTCGCGCAGGATCACGACGCTGTCGAGCGTCAGCTGGGTTAGATTGAGCGTCATCACCGTTGTCGACGGACGCTTTTGCCAGACCAGTCGCATGCCGGAATTTTGCACCGCCAACGTCGCCACGCCTAGCGCCGCCGTCAGCATGGTCGACCAGCCTTGGGGCTCTGTGAATGGTCCGTAGTGCAGGCCGGCGGTCACGAAGGCCAACAGCAGCGCCAGCTCCAGCGCCATGATCAGGCGCGCCTCGTCATAGCCCTGCAACCGCAGTGGATGGACGCCCGCGCGGGTCACTGCGACCACCGCCATGAAAACCGGCAGGGTCATGAGCTTGGTCCCCGAGCCGGGCGCTCCGGTCGCGATCGCCATGCCGAGGACTGCGATGTTGGCGGTGACATGCCCGATGAACAGGCCAAACAGCGCAATCAGCCCGCAGGCTTCGAGGAAGCCGGCGATGAAAGCCAGGCCGGCCTGGGTCACCGTGGCGTACCAGGAAGGCGGCAGTCCAAGCGCGACTCTGGGATCCCTCACTTGGCCTTGCTCTCGATCAGCCGCTTCAGCGCATAGATCGCCTCGAGCGCCTCGCGCGGGCTCAATCGATCGGGGTCGAGCGCCGCCACCGCCGTGCGCACTTCGTCGGGGGGAGGCGGCTCGCGCGGCTCGTAGGAGAAGAGCGGCAGCGAGTCGAGCGCGCCGCTCGGCCGCGAAGCTTCGAGGGAAGCGAGCGCCTGGCGCGCCCGCTTGACCACCGGCGCCGGCAGCCCGGCGAGCTTGGCGACCTGGATGCCGTAGGAGCGGTCGGCCGCGCCCGGAACCACCTCATGCAGGAACGCCAGCGTCCCCTTGAACTCGCTCACGCGCATGGTCAGGTTGACGAGTCGCGGCAGCGTTCCGGCGAGCGCGGTCAATTCGTGGAAATGGGTTGCGAACAGGGCGCGTGAGCGGTTGACGGCGTTGAGATGCTCAACGCAGGCCATGGCGATCGAGAGGCCGTCGAAGGTCGCCGTGCCACGGCCGATCTCGTCGAGGATCACGAGCGAGCGAGCGCTCGCCTGGTTGAGGATCGCGGCGGTCTCGACCATCTCGACCATGAAGGTCGAGCGGCCGCGCGCCAGATCGTCCGCCGCGCCGACGCGCGAGAACAGGCGGTCGACGATTCCGATGTGGGCGCGCGCCGCCGGAACATGAGACCCCATCTGTGCGATGAGCGCGATCAGCGCGTTCTGGCGCAGATAGGTCGATTTGCCCGCCATGTTGGGGCCGGTGACGATGGCGATGCGCCCGCCCTGCCCCTCGTCACCGGAGAGATCGCAGTCATTGGCGACGAACGGCTCGCCCGCCGCCTTCAGCGCCGCTTCGACCACCGGATGGCGCCCGCTCTCGATCCTGAACTCAAGCGAATCATCGACCAACGGCCGGGTCCAGTTGCGCTTGACCGCAAGTTCGGCGAGCGCCGCGGCGACGTCGATCTCGGCCAGCGCCGCGCCGAAACCGCGCAAGCGTTCGCCCTCGGCGAGGCAGCCCTGGCGCAGGCGTTCGAAGGCTTCGAGCTCGAGCGCCAGCGCCCGGTCGGCCGCGGAGGCGATGCGCGTCTCGAGGTCGATGAGCGCGCTGGTGGTGAAGCGCATCGCGCCCGCCATCGTTTGGCGATGAATGAAGGTCGAGTTGAGCGGGGCTTTGATGAGCGTCTCGCCCGCCGCCTGCGGGGTTTCGATGTAATAGCCAAGAAAGTTGTTGTGCTTGATCTTGAGCTGCCTTGCGCCCGCTTGCTCGGCGTAGGAGGCCTGCAGCTCGGCGATGACGCGGCGGCTTTGGTCGCGCAGGGCGCGCGCCTCGTCGAGCTGCTGCGAGGCGCTCGCGCGCACGAATCCGCCCTCGCGTTTGAGAAGCGGCAAATCGTCGGCCAGCGTCGCCTCAAGATCGCGCCCCAGCGCGCCGCAATCGGCGCGGAGCCGGGCGTAAGCCGCGAGGAGCTCGGGCGCAAGATCGTGAGCAGCCTCGAGTAAGCTCGCGAGCGCCGCCGCCGCGGCAAGCCCGTCGCGGACGGCGGCGAGATCGCGCGGACCGCCCCGGTCGAGACTGAGGCGCGCGAGCGCGCGCAAGAAATCTGGCGCATGCGCCAGCGCGCGGCGCAGGGCCTCGCGCATCGGCGCCGCCTCGACCAGGAAACCGAGCGAATCGAGCCGGCGGTTGATGGCCTCGGGGTCGGTCAGCGGGCTCGCGAGGCGCTCGGCAAGCAGGCGAGCGCCGCCGGGCGTGACGGTCAAATCGATCGTCGCCAGCAGCGAGCCCTCGCGCGCGCCGCTCAAGGTCCGGGTGAGCTCGAGATTGGCGCGGGTAGGAGGATCGATTTCAAGGCTCGTTCCACGCGCCCGTCGCGTCGGGGACGAGAGCGCCGGCCGGGCCTCGAACTGGGTACGCTTGATATAGGCGAGCGCCAGCGCGGCTGCGGCGATCTCGGCCCGAGTGAAGGCGCCGAAGCCGTCGAGGGTTTCGACGCCATAGAATTCGCACACCCGGCGTTCCGCCGCCGCGCCGTCGCCGCCGTCACGCGCGAGCGGCGTCACGGGCAGGCGCGTGGCGGCGATAATCTGGGAAAACTCCCGCTCGTCACAGACCGCCTGCGAGGCGACGATCTCGCTCGGCTCGAGGCGCGCGATCTCCGCCGCGAGGCCCGCTTCGTCAGCCTCCGACAGCGTGAATGCGCCGGTCGAAAGATCGAGCGCTGCGAGGCCGCAGACCAGCCGCCCTTCGCGCGCGCGGACCTTCTGCACTGCGACCAGGAGGCGCGCCCGGCCGGGCTCCAGAAGCAGCTCCTCGGTGATCGTGCCCGGCGTGACCAAGCGCACGACGTCGCGCTTGACGACCGACTTCGCTCCCCGCTTCTTCGCCTCCGCCGGATCTTCGAGTTGCTCGCAGACGGCGACGCGATGGCCGAGCGCGATCAGGCGGTTGAGATAGTCGTCGGCGCGCTCGACGGGGACGCCGCACATGCGGATGTCTTCGCCTTCATGCTTGCCCCGCTTGGTCAGCACGATGCCGAGCGCCCGGCTCGCGACCTCCGCGTCGTCGAAGAACAGTTCGTAGAAGTCGCCCATCCGGTAGAAGAGCAGGCAATCGGGATTGGCGGCCTTGATTTCGAAATATTGCGCCATCATCGGCGTCAGGCGCGCGCGGGCGGTCTCGGTATCGGGGGTATCGCTGGCGGCGTCCATGCGGTCGAGCCTAGCAAATCGCCGCGCCAGGCGCAGGGCCGGCGCTCGCCATATCCACGGGCGCGCCGGACTCAGGGCGCCGTCGCCGCCGTCCCGCCTCCGAACCTCGCTTTCATCGCCTTGGCGGCCATCGTGTAGCCGCCGCCGGCGCCGTCGACGAAATGGACGTGACCGCGCTCGGTGATCGAGGGAACGAAGCACGTCAGCTGCGCCGCCTCCTGCCGGAACGCGCCCCAATTGGCGAAGTCCTCGGCGGCCGCAAGCCGCCCCTCGACCGCGTCGGCGAAGGCAGACGAGCAGTCCAGCGTCATGCGCAGGCCGTCGTCAAACTTGCGAAAATCAGCGTTGGCGGCGACGTCGCTAGCGTAGAGCGCGGCGTCGAAGCCGCCGGCCTTGAGCTTGAAGACGTGGAAGGTGACGCCAAGCAGATAGTTCGCCGCTGCGGTCAGACGCGCCCGCGCATGCGAGACGCCCGAGGCGGCGTTCACCGAGGCTTCGAGCGCAATCGCCTTCATCGGATCGGCGACGCCAAGGCTCGCGAGCGTGACCGGCCGGCCATCGAGCGGCGCCTCGTGCGCCATCCGCACGATCTCGTCAACGAGCGCCCCGAATCGCGGATCGTCGCCGCGCGGCGCGACGATCAGCGACAGAATGACGCCCTGCTTCGCCGGCGCGACGCCCCAGCGGCACGAGAGCCCGGAAAGATCGGGCTTCGCCCCCGGCGCCGCGGGCGGGAGCGCATGGCGGCCGCGCTTGGCTTCGGCCTCGAACCAGGCGAGCCCGCCGCCGGCGAACATGGCATAGACGCATTGCGTCGTCGCGCCGTAACGGCCGACCTTGACGTCCGGTCCGGCCGCCCGGATCTCCCGCACCGGAATTGTCGCGACGCGCAAATCCAACCGGAATTCGGCATGGGCGAAATCGGCCATCGCGCCCAGCGCGGCGCTCGCGGCCGGCGCGTCGGGGCCGGAGACCGCGAAGCTCGCCCCATCGCCGCCGAACACGAACGGAAACGGCCGCCGTTCGAGCGCATTGGCGACGGCTGCGATCACGCCGGCGCCGACCATGTTCACCGCCTTGTAGCGGCCTTGAGCTACCGCCTGAGTCGAACCAGCGACATCGGAGAAGCCGACCACCCAGTCGTCCGGGAGCGGGCGATAGTTCTCCGGCCTCACGGCCTCGGCGAACTCATCGAAAATCGGGATCGAACTCGTAGAAATTGCTTGTCATGGCGGCCCGCCCCTCCGCGCGGGAACCGGCTCATCTTAGCGCAAGGACGGAAGCTGCGCCTGAAGATCAGCGTCCTTCAGCGCAGCTTCGCCTGGATCAGGGGGCCCTGTCCCGCGCCGAGCGTGACCTCGCGGCCTCTCTCGATCGCCTCGCCAACGAAGGTCTTGGCCGCCGCGACGGCTTCCGGCAGGGCCATCCCGAGAACGACATTGGCGGCGATGGCGCTGGACAGGGTGCAGCCGGTCCCATGCAAATTGCGCGAGGCGATGCGCGGCGAGGCGTAGCGGCGAACGCCTTGCCGCGTCACCAGGAGATCGACCGCCTCGTCGCCGTCGAGATGTCCCCCCTTCATCAGGGCCGCGCGCGGGCCGAGCTTGAGCAACGCGTCGCCTTGGCGCGTCAGGTCGCCCTCGGTTCGGGCGGCAGGCTCGCCGAGCAGGGCCGCAGCCTCCGAGAGGTTGGGGGTCAGGCAGTCTACGAGGGGCAAAAGTTCCCGACGGACCGATTCGACGAAGCCCGCCCCGCTCAGCGCCTCCCCCGACGAGGCGATCATAACGGGGTCGTAGATGATGAAGGCCCTCATCAGGCCCTTCGGGCCGCTTTCTCCCGCATAGGGCGTCGAGAGACGCCCGTCCTTCGACGGGCTTTGCGGGAGAAGGGTAGGTGAGGGCAGTCGCAGCGCTCGCGCCACCGCGCCGACAATCTCCCCGCTCCCCAGCATCCCGATCTTGATCGCCGCAACGGCGAAGTCCACCAGCACGGCCTCGATCTGCGCCGCGATCATCCCCGGCGGCGGATAGTGGATCGCCTGCACCCCCCGGGTGTTCTGGGCGGTCAGCGCCGTGACCACGCTCGCGCCGTGGACGCCGAACGCCGCGAAGGTCTTGAGATCAGCCTGTATCCCGGCGCCGCCGCCTGAATCAGAGCCGGCGATGGTTAGGGCGACGGCAAGCCTTTCGGTCACGCCGGCCGCGTGGCCGCGATCCATTCGCGCGCGCGCGCCTCAGGGTCGGGGTTGAGCGTAATGTCTGTGACGACTGAAACGATGTCCGCCCCCGCGGCGAGGCACAGCTTCGCCCGTTCGATGTTGAGGCCGCCGACCGCGACCAGCGGGATCGGCCCGATCCGGCCCTTCCACTCGCCGATCCTGTTGAGACCCTGCGGCGCGAAGGCCATGGCCTTGAGAATCGTCGGGTAGATGGGCCCGAGCGCGACGTAGTCGGGATCGAGCTTGAGCGCACGCTCGAGTTCCGCGTCGTCGTGGGTGCTGACGCCGAGCCGCAAGCTGGCCTTTCGGATCGCGCCGATATCGGCGTCGTCCAGATCGCCCTGGCCGAGATGGACCCAAGGCGCGCCCTCGTCGATCGCGACGCGCCAATAATCGTTGACGACAAGGACCGCGCCCGCTTTCGCGCAAGTCGCCAGCGCCTCGCGGGTCTCGCCCAAGACCCAAGCCGTGTCCTTGTCCTTGATCCGCAATTGCACGAGCCGCGCCCCCACGGCGACCAGGCGCGCGACCCACGCCGCGCTGTCGACGATTGGATAGAAGGGATCGAGCCCGAGCTCGCCTCTCCCGATAGGGCGTCCGCTAGGACGCCCGTCTTTCGACGGGCTATGGGGAGAGGGGCTGGGGGTGAGGGTGGCGAAGGTGTTCACGTCAGCACGGCTCTGCCGACGACCGGCGTGGAGGGCGCGGCCATGTCGCGCGCCTGCATCGGTCCAGCGAGGAAGGCGGCGCGGCCCGCTTCGATCGCTTGACCGAAAGCGCGCGCCATCGCGACGGGATCGCCCGCCTTCGCGACAGCGGTATTGAGCAGCACGCCGTCATAACCGAGCTCCATCGCCGCCGCGGCATGCGACGGCACCCCGACGCCGGCGTCGACGATCAGCGGAACGTCCGGGAAATGGGCGCGCAGCGCCCTCAAGCCGAACATATTATTGAGCCCCTTGCCCGAGCCGATCGGCGCCCCCCACGGCATCAGAAGCTTGCACCCGGCCTCGAGGAGCTTTTCGGCGACGACCAGATCCTCGGTCGTATAGGGGAAAACCTCGAAACCCTCGCTCGCGAGAATTCGCGCCGCCTCGACCAGGCCGAAGACGTCCGGCTGCAGGGTGTCGGCTTCGCCGATCACCTCAAGCTTGATCCACGCCGTTCCGAAGACTTCGCGCGCCATCTCAGCCGTCGTCACCGCCTCCTTGACGCTATAGCAGCCCGCGGTATTGGGCAGGACGCGGGCGCCGATGTCGCGGATGAGCCGCCAGAAATCCTGCCCTTCTTTGAGACGCGCGGACTCGCGGCGCAGCGAAACGGTGAGCAGATCCGCCCCGGACGCGCGCGCCGCCTCGGCCAGGATCGCGGGCGAAGGATATTGCGACGTGCCGAGCAGAAGGCGCGACGTGAGCGTCACGCCGTAGAGGGTGAGGTCGGAAGGTCGCATTGCTGCTATCCCCCCTGCCTCGGCGCGACGATCTCGATCCGGTCGCCCGCCTTCAGCGGGGTCGCCGCGCGCGCCCGGGCCGGCACGAACTCGCCGTTGAGCGCAGTCGCGACCTTGGCCTCGCCGAAGTCGAGCGCCTGCAGGGCCTCCGCGAGCGTCGCCGCTGCGACCTCGCGCTTTTCGCCGTTGACGATTACGGTCATACCAGCGCCCCCGCCCGCTGAAGCGCCAACGCCGCCGCTCGACCGGCGAACGCGGGGGCCAGCAGGAACCCGTGGCGGTAGAAACCGTTGACGAAAATGCGCCCTTCCCGCTCCTCGATGCGCGGCAGGTTATCGGGGAAGGCTGGCCGCACGTCGGCGCTCATCTCGAGAACTTCGGCTTCCGCGAACGCCGGGTGCAGCGCGTAGGCCGCGCTCAGCATCTCGATCGCCGAGCGGACGCTGACCGCGCCCTTCTCGGCGCTCTCGATCATCGTCGCGCCGATCATGAATTCGCCGTTCGCGCGCGGCACGACATAGAGGGGAATGCGCGGATGGAGGAGCCTGACCGTACGGGTGAAGGACACCTCGCGCGTACGGACGCGGATCATCTCGCCGCGCACGCCCCGCAATTGCTTGAGTTCGGGCCGCGCCGCGAAGCCCCGGCAATCGACAATCATTCCCCCCTCCGGCCCGAGCCCCTCGCCGTCCTCGCCAAAGCGCATCTCGGCGCCGTGGCGGCGGAGCGCGTCGGCGAGCGCGCCCATCGCTGCGCGCGGATCGAGATGGCCCTCGCCGGCGAAGAAGAGACCCTTGCGGAAGCGCCCGGCCAGATCGGGCTCCAGCGCGGCGATCCGCGCTTCATCCACGCGCGCGTGCGCTCTTGTTCGCGCCGCGAAGCGGTCGATCTCGCCTGCGTCGCGCGGCGGGGCGACGACCAGCGTACCTTCGCGCGCCACGCCGGGAACGCGCTGATCCCACCAGTCGATCGCGCCTTGCCCAAGCTCGACCACGCTCTCAGATGCGCTTTCGCCCTCGCAGAACGGCGCGAGCATACCGCCTGCGAGCCACGACGCGTTGCCACCGAGCTCTCGCGAGCGCTCGATGAGCGTGACCTTGGCGCCGCGCTCCGCGAGCGCCGTGGCGACCGCGAGGCCGACGACGCCGGCGCCGATGATGAGCGCCCCGCTCATAGATGCCGCGTCTCCCTGGGCGTCGACGCCCATTCGTTATTGAGACCATCGCAGTAGCGCACGGGCGAGGCGATCAGTTCGCCAAGATCGACACCTTCCAGGCAGGCGACGCTCACGTTGACATAGACGCGGCCGAGCATGTTCGGCGCATCGATCCGGTCGTAGACGTGGACACCACAGCGCGGGCAGAAGAAATGATGCGCGACCGGGTTGCGGCCGCGATAGTCCGTCGCCTCGCCCGCGACGCGGACGTCATCCGCCTCCACGCGAGCGTGCCAGAATCGCGACTTGGCGCAGTAAGTGCAATTGCATTTGAGCGTTCCGGCGGAGAGGTCGAGGTCGACCTCGAAGCGTAAGGCTCCGCAATGGCAGCCGCCCTGACAGGCGCGACTCCCCGGGCGTCTCGTCGCGATCTGCCCGTGGCGGCTATCCACAGCGCGTGAAGAGCTATTCCGCCGCATCGACGTAGAGCGCCCCGCCCTTATCGATGAACTCGCGCGACTTCTCGGCCATGCCGGCCATCGCCTCGGCTTCCTTCCGCAAATCCTGGGTGATCTGCATCGAGCAGAACTTCGGCCCGCACATCGAGCAGAAATGCGCGACCTTGTGACTGTCTTTCGGCAGCGTCTCGTCGTGGAACTTGCGCGCGGTGTCGGGATCGAGCGACAGGTTGAACTGGTCCTCCCAGCGGAAGTCGAAGCGTGCGCGAGAGAGCGCATCGTCGCGAAGGCGCGCGGCCGGATGGCCCTTGGCGAGATCGGCGGCGTGCGCCGCGATTCGATAGGCGATGACCCCGGTCTTGACGTCCTCGCGATCGGGGAGGCCGAGGTGCTCCTTCGGCGTCACGTAGCAAAGCATCGCCGTTCCGAACCAGCCGATCATCGCCGCGCCGACGGCCGAGGTGATGTGGTCGTAGCCGGGGGCGATGTCGGTGGTCAGCGGCCCGAGCGTATAGAACGGCGCCTCGCCGCATTCCTTGAGCTGCTTTTCCATGTTGACCTTGATCTTGTGCATCGGCACATGGCCGGGGCCTTCGATCATGACCTGGCAGCCCTTGTCCCAGGCGATCCTGGTCAGTTCGCCCAGCGTCTCGAGTTCGGCGAATTGCGCGGCGTCGTTGGCGTCGGCGATCGAGCCCGGACGCAAGCCGTCGCCAAGCGAGAACGACACGTCGTAGGCGCGCATGATGTCGCAGATGTCGCCGAAGCGCTCATAGAGGAAACTCTCGCGATGGCCCGCCAGGCACCAGCGGGCCATGATCGAGCCGCCGCGCGAGACGATGCCTGTGACCCGCCTGGCGGTCAGCGGCACATGAGCGAGGCGGACGCCGGCGTGGATGGTGAAATAATCCACCCCCTGCTCGGCCTGCTCGATCAGCGTATCCTTGAACACTTCCCAGTCGAGCTTGAGCGGATCGCCGCCGACCTTCTCCAGCGCCTGATAGATCGGCACCGTGCCGATCGGCACCGGCGCGTTGCGCACGATCCAGGAGCGGATGTTGTGGATGTTGCGGCCTGTAGACAGGTCCATTACCGTATCGGCGCCCCAGCGAATCGCCCACACCATCTTCTCGACTTCCTCGGCGACGCCGGAGCTCACCGCCGAATTGCCGATGTTGGCGTTGACCTTGACAAGAAAATTGCGGCCGATCGCCATCGGCTCGAGTTCGAGGTGATTGATGTTGGCGGGAATGATCGCCCGCCCGCGCGCCACTTCCTCGCGCACGAATTCCGGCGTCACGAATTCGGGAATGGCCGCGCCGAAGCTTTCGCCGTCGTCGAGCCGGGCCGAAGCGTCCGCGACCGCCGCCTCGCGCGCCAGATTTTCGCGGTGGGCGACATAGATCATCTCCTCGGTGACAATCCCGGCGCGGGCGAATTCGAGCTGGGTGACGAGTTCGCCGCGACGCCCCGAACGCAAAGTCCGCGTCGCCGGGCACAGCGGCGCAAGGTGGTCGGCCGAAACGTTGCCGTTGTCCTCGGGCCTGATCGCGCGCGGTTCGGCCCCCGCCAATCCTCGCGCCTTGATCCAGTCCTCCCTCACGGGCGGCAGGCCGCGGGCGAGATCAATTGGCGCCGCGCCTTCTGTATAGGGGCCCGACGGATCGTACACCCTGACCGGCGGCTCGCCTGGGTCGCCGAGCGCGATCTCGCGGAACGGAACGCGGATATCGGAGCGTCCCTTTGGCGCAGCGTAGACCTTGCGCGAGCCGGTGATGGGCCCGGTGGTGACGCTCTGCGGCGCGGCGAATTTAGGAATCTCGTTCATCGGCCCGTCTCCTCGAGCATGAGTTCGACGGCGGGAACTGGCGGACCAATTGAGAGTCGCGGCCGCTACGTCCCTTCGCCGGCATGACCCGGATCAGGTTCAAAGGGTTCGGCCTCGCGCCGTCTCAGCCCCGTTTAGGGACGCCCCTCGAGCAAAAATGAATCTGGACCCCGCGCCGCCGGCTGTCAACCTGTGCGAGCGCCAGATTGCCCGAGCGGGCGCGACGCCGGACTTGGCCCACAATTTCCATGAACCCACCAGCAGACACACGCTCTGCCCGCACTGCGTGGTCCCCGCTATCCGTTCGAAGGCAGAGGCGGCCGTCCGTTCGCGCGCTTGCGAGCGGCGAAACGCGCCGCGAGGTGCGCGAGGCCGGGTACTCGGTTCGTTGTCGCGGCAACGCGTCGGCGCGATTGGCGGACGACTTCGGCGGCGGCCTCTTTGTAAGGGGCGACGATCTGATTGGCGTAGCGATGAAAGGCCATCACCTTCTCGTAGGCCCGGGCGAACCACGGCAAGGTCATGAGGCGGTGCTGGGTCAAATCGAAAATGGCCGGGATCAGCCCGACCGCAAGAATCTTGAGCACGATCCAGGCGATCGCTCCGGAGACGACGTAGCCCATCGCGATCGCGATCGTCGCAACCACAAGAAGCGGCTCGACGATCAGAAACGGCACCAGGAATATGAGGAGCACAAGCGGCGCGGGCAGCCGGTCGACGAGTGAGACAAATGCGCGCTTGAACCGCGTCCAGGGTATGAAGCTGACCAGGAGCCGCCAGATCGCGATGAAGAGGTCCCAGAGCCAGGCGAGCGCCAGAAACACCATCGCCAGCGCCAAGAGCGCCGTACGCCTAACTTTTAAGCGTTTCATCCCAAGAGGATCCGCAATAATCCAGGTTCACAGGCGCGTGACCATGCCGGTCAAACTGGGCAAGCACAAGGCCTTTTGCGCCGCAATATGGCCATTAATCCGATGAAGACGGCTATGGCCCAGAATCACAGGGCATTTGACATTAAGGTAAGCGCCGGGTAAGCATCGAGCTTACCGAGGAGAATTGCGGTGAAACGCCCCCTTACCGCTAAATTCGTTGAGACTGCAGCCGGCCCGAAAGATGGCAAGGACCGGATGTTCTATTGGGACTCCACCGAGCCGGGCTTCGGCCTCATGGTCACGAGCCGAGGGGTGAGGTCTTGGGTGTTCCAGTATCGACGCGCCGGTAAGTCGCGGCGGATTACGCTCAACGGATTTCCATCGCTCGCGGAGGCGCGCAAACAGGCACAGGAATGGCGGGACAAGATCAATAAGGGCGCCGATCCTCAGGGCAGGGCCGCGGCGGACGGAGACACGTTCGCCGAGGTCGCTAAGACCTTCCTGCGGGTCGAAGGGCGCAAGTTGCGCTCCGCTGGCCAGTACCAACGCCTACTTGATCGGCTGGTCGTTCCGGTGTTGGGCAAGCACCCCGTCGGCTTCATCAAGCGCAGCATGATTGCGGCCCTGCTCGACAGCATCACCGAGACAAACGGCGAATCGACCGCCAAGCTCGTATTCGCCATCGTCAGAAGAGTGTTGAATTGGCACGCAGCGAGGTCGGATGATTTCACCTCGCCTGTCGTGCGCGGGATGGGGCCAAAGACGGACGGTGGTGGAAGGGAGCGAATCCTTTCCGACGACGAGTTGCGGCGCATTTGGGCCACCAGCGGCCGCCATGAGCCGTTTGGCGCGTATGTCCGGTTCACGCTATTAACAGCCTGCCGAAGGATGGAGGCGGCGGCAATGACGTGGCCTGAGGTCGAGAGCGATTTGTGGATCGTTCCGGGGTGGCGATACAAGACGAAGCGCGAGCATGTCGTGCCGCTATCCCGTGCCGCGAAGGACGCACTGGCGAGCTTGCCAAGGATCGGCCCCGGCAAATACGTGTTCACGCTGACCGGCGCAACGCCGATGGGCGGCATATCAAACCGCAAGACAGTCTTCGACGGGCGATGCGGCGTCAAAGATTGGACCTTGCACGATCTTCGGCGAACGGCGCGCTCACTCATGAGCCGTGCCAAGGTCGCGCCTTATATCGCCGAAAAATGCCTCGGCCATGTGGCGGGCGCCATAGAACGAACTTACGATCGGCACGCCTATCTCGATGAGAAGCGGGAGGCGTTCGCCAAGCTGGCCGAAGAGGTCGCCCGGATCGTTGGGGAGTGACGGCGATGGGCTTTAAGTACGACGTCACGAACGTGCCGACCGACGAGGAGCGCATGGCCCAGGCGCTCAGCGAGATCGAGGGCGGACTTAGGCACGTCCGCGGGGACCCCGTTTGGAGCCGGG
This sequence comes from uncultured Alphaproteobacteria bacterium, assembly GCA_963765375.1. Classification (GTDB taxonomy): domain Bacteria; phylum Pseudomonadota; class Alphaproteobacteria; order Rhizobiales; family Beijerinckiaceae; genus Roseiarcus. Next base: position 23,769 of record CAVXVZ010000006.1, read on the forward strand.
AGTCCACGGACCCCGGTATGCTCATGCTGCTGGAAGACTGCGTCGCCAGCGAGTATTGGGGGTTAGCATTGAACATCGCTTTCGACCTCGGTAGGGCGTCGATAGTCGGCAGGGTTGATCCGGACGCCGCCGCGCGCGCTATAGCCGAGAAGGCGGCGCAGCGCCTGGCTGGCGACGATCGCGCCAAGAAGATCAGCGAGGCGGCGGACATCAGATGGCGCCGTGAAGGCGAGGAGGTGTGGCGGGTGCGCTACGCCAACCTGGCCCCGGACGACCCTAACCGGATAACGGTAGAGGAGCTGGCAAAAGCCATCCAGGATGAAGTCGCCGGGAGCATCAAGATCCCCACTATCCTGAAGCAGATCACCAAGTGGAACAAGCGCGACGGCATCAAGCGGAACGCGAAGCGGCGGCCGAGACGCTAACCCGCAAGACGGCGTCCGGCTCAAGAGGCGGTAGGCGCCAGGCGGAAAGCCGGCCGGGCAGACTGTGCCAGCCCGCAAGGATGGCCGCTGGCGGCTTTCATGGGGTCTGGGCTGTGCAGGTAGCCGACGGGCCGGACTTTGCCGCCCTCCGGCGGGCTACGCCGCAAGCCAAACGGCCAGCGCGACGATCGCGACGACGAGCACGGCGAACGCCAGCCGATGGCCCGCATGCGGCGCGGGCGCCGGTGGATAGGTTTGCGTCCAGAATAAGCCTGAGCCGGGGATTCCCGCCGTGAGGCGGCGCCCGCGCGAGGAGGCGGTGTACCAAAATCCGCGATGACCAACAGAAACAGAAGCACCCGACTTGCTGAGGTTCACTCGCAAGCCGGGGAAGATCGAAATGCGTTTGCGGTAGCGCCAGCTCACACGTATTGCCCCGCCACCCTAAGAAGTTCGCGGCCCGCCGCGCGCCAGGCCTCTTCGCGCGTGGCGACAATTTCGCCGATCCAGATGTCGTCGGTCGCCGCGCTTATCAGAAGCTCGCCGCGGAAGCCGTGGCCCTTAAAGTGTACCGCGCGGGGCGTCAGAAGCGCGGCGCCGACTACCAGTGGACTGATCATTTTGGGTTACTCTTTCCTTCGCCGGCCCAGCCGCCGGCTGTGCGCGCCGACAGCGGCGCCGATTTGCAGTAAGCGAACCGTTTTCGCTTCGAGCCGATTGGCGCCCGTTCATGCGGCGTGCTCCAAGCGCCGCATGGGCTGGCGTCAACGGATGCTGCGATCGGCCAGCGGCGCCGAGGATGCCTCCAGCGCCCCGTGGATGATCGCGCAGGCGAGTGCCTGACCGACCTGGCCGCAGCTTTCGAGAGGTTGGCCGGCGCGGTAATAGGTCGCGGCGAGCAAGAGGAGCTGGCAGGCTTCCCGGCTCGTTATCGGCGCGGCGCAGATAGCGAGCGCCGTGGAATTGATACGGCGATGTTGCTGGACGAGCGCGTAAGCGTCGCGCTCGTCCATTTCGGCGAAGGCTCGCAGTTCACCGTCGAGCTTGACAACCAAAGCGAGCAGTTCGTTCGCGTCGTCGTCTGGTACGATTACGATGTGTTGCATGACCCTTCTTCCTCTTGCGTTTTCATGTTGTCTGCTTATGTTAGCCTCAGTTCAATGAGGGAAACACAAGTTGAGCACGAAAGCAAGAGCAAAAAGGAAGTATTTTCCACCGGTCGCGCCTATCCTCGGCCTCGTGATTGGGGGCAGCAGATAAGAGCGGCGCGAGCCTTGCTTGGTATGCAGCAAACGCGCCTGGCCGACCTCGCCGGCATAAGCGTTACGGGTCTTGCTGCTATCGAGATGGGGCGAGCCGATCCGCGCTCATCCACGCTGGACAGAATTGTCCGCGTGCTCGAGGCCGAAGGAATCCTTTTTCTTGACGAGGAGGGTGATTTAGGACCGGGCCTCAGGCTTCGGCGGCCGGTGTCGAAATGACTGAGCGCGCCGCCAGCTGGCGACCGCCTGTCAAGCACGAAATCGAGTTTGAAGCAGATATTCTGGTCTGGAATATCTGCATTTCAGCCCTCGTTTTTAGGCTGATTCTAAGGATGGTGTAGGCGCGCTCACTGTTATTCGATAACAGTGACGACCGGGCCGATGTCGGGAAGGGTCGAGGAAATGTTCTGGTCTGGAACATTTCCAAACTGATTGCTTCCGCGCCTTCTCGGCGTCGCGCACCTGCCGTGCCTCGAAGATGGTCTTGCTGGTCAGGCCGGCATCCCCTTGGCTCGGAACCTTATTCTCGTCTGGAATAAGGTCCGTCCGCCGCCCCTGTATCCCGATCTCGCCCCTAGCGTGCGCTGCGTCGTATTCCTCTGCTAGGCGGTACTTTGCACGAGCCTCAATCTTCAGGGCGTCACCCTGAAGACGGTGGGCAGAGGATCATTGTTCTGGTCTGGAATAATGGTCCCTTTCCTATCGCCGCCGACGGTCTGAACCTCTCCCCGCTCCTGCGCCTGTCACTGCCATCAAAGGGCAGTGAGCGCGACGGACCCCTTACGGAAACTTTCCGTAAGGGTGGCCGAGTAGCCTCGCCGCGGCATTTTTCCGCCCTCGCTTTAGCCTGATTTTAGGATGTAACTAGGAACCATGGCCGGAGGGGTCCGCCTTGCCGGTCTCGATCGCCTGAAGGGCTGTCGCTGACAGGTCGGCGCGCCGAGGAAGTGACGCTCGACGAGGTGGAGAGGATACGCGTATGACGGCGGACGTCGACCAGCCGCTCGCAAGGAAATATACCCGCAAGCAAATGGGCGACGCTTGCGAAATGCTCGTAGCCGCCGAACTGACTTTGGCAGGAGTCCCCGCGATCAAAGTCCCCGACAATTGGCCAGGGTACGACGTCGTTGCGCAACCGCCAGGAGACCAGCCGCCGGTGCGAATTTCGGTCAAGTCACGCACATACAAAAAGGGTCCGGTTTTCGTAGAGTACAATGAAACGGACACCTTCGATTGGCTCGCGATCGTTCTTCTCGAATGCCCAGATAGTCGTCCACGGCGCATTTTTCTGCTTCCGCGAAAGCTCGCCGATAGCAAGGCTCGCAAAAATAAGTTAGGGACAAAGACAGACTATCAGCGCTATTGGCCCATTACAGATGTTCCTAAGCGGTTTGCCGAATTTGAAGACAATTTCACGCTTCGGCAGGAGCTCGCTGCGGTCTCAACTGAAGTTGGGGATTCCAAATGATCTGTCGAGAGGCTGTTGCCGTGTGCGCTCTTGCGCGTTCCCCTGCATGCGCGAGCAGCATGGACGCGGAGGCCGCGTCGCCGTGCCGCAGGTCGGGCGGCGCGAGCCGGCGGCGCGGACTGGCGTCATTTAACGTCTCCTATGAGAGCTATGCGTAGAGTGCATGGCTCTCCAGCGCGCTATGCATATTAGCAGTGGCTACTAATTCGAGGTGCGGCGCGGCGGCCAGTTGCCTCGGTCGTTGCCCCCCTCTTGTTTCCAAAATGTGGCAACTGCGTTTTGGGCTTAAGTCGTTGTTGCGTAAGGCGAATTAGACACGAATTAGCATTTCCATTAGTGCTAATTTAGTGCTAACGAGAGTCCTAACGTTAGCATTAGCATTAGCTCGGCGTCCCTATAAGGACGCCGATGCTAACGGGACCGAAAATTGGCTTCAAAAATTGAAGGGCCGGTCGGGATAAAGAGCCCAGACTAGGCCTTTGCGCTCGATGAACGCCTGCCCCTTGCCGCTCGCTATCAATTCGCCCTTCACGGTGCTGAATAACACCTTGGCGCTCGGGAGCAGGATGGTCGACCCGTCATGGCAGTCCAGCGCCCCACAGTCCCGCATGTGGTCGCGAATGGCCTCCACTGTCACCCTTCGGACCTTGGACTTGCCGTCCAGCCCCGCCGTGTCGGAAACGTCACTAGCAAGCTGATGATACGCCTCGACGAACGCTCGTCGCGCCCGCGCCGCCTTTGATGACGCCTTGGCGCCCGCTGTACCCTTGTCCACGCCGCCGACTATCTCCCAACCGCCCTCTCCACAGGTGATCGTCAGTGACTCGAACTGCTCGCGCGTCCTCGGCGTTCGCAGTCGCGCCTTCCTGAACTCCATCAGAAGGCGCTCGTCGTTCTGAGCGTCCTTCGTCAAACTCACGACTGTGTCCATTTCCCACTCGCGGGTCTTGGTGCCGAAGCTCTTTGATGTGTCGTGTCCCGTGTGGTGCAGCCACACTTGTGCGATTCGCCGTCTTGATATCTTGCGCACCATCTCCTTGACGGGCGCCCAGCTTTCCTCCTCCGCCATTGAGCCGGTAAGCAGGCACATAATGGAATCGAAGACGATCAGGTCTGGGTCGACGCTGTCGATCTCCCGCATGAGCCAAGCGTCGCCCTCGGGCGTATTGAGCGCTGGCATTTCGCCGTCGTCTAAGACGTCCCGGTTGTAGCCGTATAGCCCGACGTCGGCGCCGTAGCGCTCCGCTATGAGTTCCATTCGCTCCTTGAATGTCTCGGCAGGCAATTCGCCGTCCAGGTACATGACGCGCCGTCTGATGCCGCTGCCGGGCCAATTTAGGAAGCCCTTTCCCGATGCTGCGGCCGCCGCTAGCTCCAGTCCGACTAGCGTCTTGCCGACGCCCGTTTCGCCGTAGATCAGCCATCGCGACGTCGTACACAGGACATGGCCGAGAACATAGTCCCGCGGCGGAATGTCCAGCTTAAGCCACGACGACAGCAGCAGCGCGCCGCGTTTCACCTGCTCACGAATGAGCGCAGCCGCGGCGTGAACGGCGCGCGGGAGAAGGGTCCGGTACACCTGCCCCAACTCGTCTGTAAGCGGCGGGTGCTGTCCACCGTTAGCGATGCGGGCTTTCGCGTAGGCGCGCGCGATGCTGATGATCGGGTCGTCGGTCGCGGGTGGCGCGCCAGGGCCGCCCTTAAACTTGAACTCCGCACGTTCGACTGCCGGCGCCGCTCGCGGTTTGGACTTGCCGTCCGCGAAGGACCGCTCGACCTTGTAAGTCAGATCGGCCCACGGGTTGCTCGAATCGTGATCAGGCATCCCCGCAGCCGCCTCATGCAGCGCGCGCCGCGCCTCGGCCTCAGGTAGTTCCCCGCCGGCCACCAGCTGGCCGATCCCATAACACTGGGCGTTGAGCGTCGAATCCTGAGCCCCGTTCGGGGCATTGACGATCATCTCGCAGGCGCTCCGGAGAGCCGCGGCGCCCCACGCGGTGGCCGTGTCTGTCGTCTTGGCTTCGGCGACTGGGGTGTCGGGGCGCGCGGCCTTAGGCGCTGGACATCGAAGCTTGATCCCGAATCGATCGCCCAGCATCGCGACGATCTTGTCGACGATCGCGCGCGCGTCGGCTTCGGTGATCAGCGGAAGGGCGGAAGCTGGTACATCGGCTGGGGAGCCGCCCAACCACTCGTATGGTTGCTTGGTATCGGGATGTTCGCCGAGGCAGGCGAGCTGCTGGCCGTCGCCGAGGATCTCGATAGCGTCGTGCTTGATCTCGCCGGTTTCGGGGTCGCTGAAGAAGCTGTCTAGCTCGACTTTGATCTTCTGAAACGGCTCATTGGTGCGGCAGACAATAGCTCGCTTTGGCTTGCGGCCAAAGCGGACTATGAGCGCGCCACGGTCGCGCAGTTCTTCGGCGATCAGGTCGGCCGCAGCATCGGCGACTTCGGCGCTGCTGAGGATGTCGATATCGAAAGCCGGGGTGTTCCGGGTCAGCAAGCCCGTGTTTGTCTCGGCGGGGCGCACGCGCCCCCACGCGTTGATCTCGTGCTCGCTGGCGTCGCTGCGATTTTGCCATGAGGCAAGCTTGGGCGCCTTGCCGTTGAGCGGCAAGGGACTGTAGCCGTGCGCCCGCATTGCAAGGCGCTGGGCAGTCACGGAATTTGAGGTGGAATTAAGCATAGCTGGCAATCCCTTTCCGATATGAGCTTCCGCGCGGTCCGCAGTTTTGGGGCATCAGGGCGTAGCTCGCTATCCACAGGCCTGCTCGACGAGCGCGCACAACTTCCAGTAAAAAACGAACACCACGGCTAGGGTAGCTCCCGAAAAGCAGGATCCCCTTTGCCTGCCTGCCGTGGTCCTCTTTCAAGGGACGCATCCGAAAGCGCCGATTTTGCTCAATGTCGCCTGTGGCGACGAGCCGGTTGACGATGACGTCGAGCGCAGCGGCCGTCAGACGGAAGAGGCGGCGCAGCGCGTCGCGAGTGATGCTGCGCCGCTCGATGATCGCGACGAACACTGCGCGGTTGCCGGTTCGCGCGCCTGAAATCAATCGAGAAATCAATAAACGGGATTTGCAATGCGTGGGCCATGGTGTAGGTAGTCCTTTGGTGAAAGCGCCGGCGGAAACCGGCATTGGTGAAAGCATTCGAGAGAGGCAGGGTTGGCGCCCTGCCTTTTCTCGTTAGTAGGGCGCGAACACGCCTCGCAGCCGAGCCCAAAAGGATGGCGCGACCGGCTTCTCGCGCGGATAGAGTTCGACCGTCGAATTCGGTCAACTTTTTTGAGCTCGATTAGCTGGCCGATTAGCGGCTGCAGTTCACGTCGGATTTCGGTCTGTTTGAGTCCAGGGTACTGGGTTAAAATCGAGGCCAGGAGCGCTGGCGTTATTTTCATGGGTCATTTCCTTTGCGTCCTTGTGAGAAAAACGACCGCCCGATGTAAAGGACTGAAACCATCGGGCGGTCTAGCCGGCGCGTTGCAACTCGCCGGATTTGGGGTGCGCGCCGGGGTAGCCCGGCGCGGTGAGGGTGGTCAGAGACAGGCGACCTATCGAGGGTCTTCTCGCGGGTTGCCCGGTCCACGGCCTCGGGTGGAACTCCTGAGCGCCATAGGCATCGACCATGGCGCGCGACCTGCAGTCGACATGGAGTCGACCTGTGATCGCTATAGGCGTCGACCTTGCGCGCTAGCCGATGCTCACAGGGCGCGCTAGACGGCCACCACGGCGCGCCGCTATGTAGGCAGCCCGTGAGCACGCAAGGCGTGCTGTGGGGCTCGCTGCGGCTCGCCTGGTAGGCACGCTGCAGTCGTCGCGGTTGAGACGGCGACGTGGTCGACATGGTCGCCGTGGCGCGCCCCAGCGTAGGAAGGTCCCGCCTAGGTTGCAGTCACTCTTGTACACAACTTCTGCGGGTTCTTCCTCCACCCCCTAGGCACCCCACGGGTCGTGACGGGTGGTTTAAATTCAGTCGAAGACCGAATCGAAGGCTAAATTTTGGGCGGGTCGATTTAATTTTGCAGCCTCGGCTCTACTTTGAATGCCGTGCTAATGTTGGACTTTTCCGACTTCAACTCGACTTCGCCAGCCTAAACGCGACCTGGAAAAGCCTAAACAACAGTCGGCGTGTACTCCCAATCGTCGTTGAAAGGAGCCAGCCATGGGAACTCCTCGACAAGGTCCTCTAACGCCTGTCCTGCGCGCCAAAACGTGTCGCCGCCAAGGAGACTCTCGCCGTGGTGGTACGCGGCGAATCGCAGTTGATCGTTCTCCTTGATCGTAAAGTCGCCGAGCTGTGTGTGTAATGTCCAGCAGTCCATTTTTCAGCCTCCTACCGGCATCCAGGTGAGAAACTTAGTGAACCCGTCAGCAAGCCCGTCGTACGCCTCCTTCTCGGTCAGCAGTCCCGAATGCGCGATGGCTTTGGCGCCCCTTCGCATGGCGGTCTCGAGGATCGCCATTTCGTCGCCCAGCCAGTTCCGGGCTGGCGACCGGGCAACCGGCGCGGCTGGGTAGAGCCGAGTTGAGAGGCCGTTGAGACCTGCCATTTGCGTGGAATCGAGTCTGAGCCGCAGTTGCTTAAGAGCGACTTCGACGTCGATCCGTGCGCGGTGTCCTTGGCCCACGATGGCGGGGCCGTCGAGCTGCTTGTCTCGGATGTAGTGCGAGATTCGCCCGCGGCTGACGTTGATCATTTTGGCGAAGGCGGATTTGGTAGTGGTCATTGGCCGATCTCCGGTTGAATTACTAAATCCAGGTCGCGCTCGACCGCAGCCGCCGCCCATCGAACCCGATGGTTATCGCACCTCAGCGCAATCGTTCGCACAAGCACCCGGAACTCGGCGACCGCCTTCGCGACCGCGTCGACGTCGCCGGTAGCACCGGCGCGCTGCAACCTCGCGCTCGCCAGCGCCAGGCGCCAGCGATAATAGAGCGTTTTAAAAAAGTTCATTTGTCGTTTTCCTTTAAGTATGTGATATCGCTGGCCTATTCGCCATTGATTCCGCCGAATGAAAAATTACCCATTACCGTACTGTTTAATGACGGCGTTAGGGCCTGCCCGGTGAAGTCCAGAGCTCCGATGTTTGCGTGAGCCGCTGCAATTTGAGCACCTTGTTGATCGCCGCATCGATCGGTGAATTGTCAACAAAGACGTGGACCTTCGGAGAGGCGTGGCCGAGGGCGTCGACTTTCTTGGCGGCTGCGTCGATTGCGCTCGTATCGATCGAGGCGGCCACGTTGAGCAGCCGATCACTGGACGCCTGCGGGCCGAGAGCGCCGGCCGTGTGACCTGCGACAGCATCGCTGCCAATGCCCGACGGGCGCTGATCTCGGCCGCCGGCGGCGCCTTCAGCTGACCAAGCTGTTCTTGCGCCCACTTCCGCATGTCGTCATCGGACCAGTCGGGATGCTCTTTTTTCAACCTGTCCGCGACGGCCTTGTTTCCGCTCGCATCTCCGTAGAGCAGCGACACCGCTGCGAGTGCCGGCGAATTCCTAAATCCAGGCCAGCGCGCGCGCGAGAAGCCCAGCTCCCCCCGCAGCCGCGACCGCTTCGGCTGCCGCGCCCTCAGCCGCAGCACTGCCGCCGAGCGCGATCAGACGCCGAAAGCTCGGCCGCTGATGCGTCCAGGGCGATCGCAGACGACTTCAAGCCGAAGCCGCCGAACAGCGAGCCGCCCATGCCGAATACGAGCTGGAGACTCTTCGCCGCGGCCCCCAATCCCACCACGCCGGCCACGGTCGCCGTGAGAGCGGGTGGCAACTCGCCGATCTTTGCGCTGGCAATCTGGACGCCCTGCGCCATCGCGACCAAGGCCGGCCCGATAGCTTGAAGCGTCGGCCCGGCGATGGACGCGGCGAGCTGTTCCACCGCGGTCTTGAGCGCATCGAAGGCGGCGCCGGGGTTCTTCGCGAGCGTCTCGTTGTCCCCAGCGGCCAGCCCTTGCTGCTTGTTATTCCGCGCGTCGCGCTCATAGCGCTGCTGAATTCTGACAAACTCCATAATCATCGCGCCCATGTTACGCGGCATGGACATCACGAGCTTTTCGAACTCCTCCTCAGTCGCTCCTGCGCGCTTCATGAACTCGGCGTGGAAGTCGTTCGACCATTTGAATGGATTCTTCTCGAATTGCTCTTCCTCGAACAGCTTCGCGCCGGGCTTCAATCCTTTAATTTCTCCATTTTTCAGAAAATCAAGATCTTCGTTGCGTGCGAACCCGGCCGCTGCCTCGCAAATCCCCTCATTTTTGATGACTCAGATCTGACTCAGATCTTGACTTAGATTGGCCAGAATTCATGAGCAAGTGGCCGCGACGAGACCTCTCGGGCAGCGGCGGGCGCGATGCAGCATTTTGGCGATCGTATTGAATTCATTCGTGATTATCTGAGAGCGATTTTCGCCGGGGATGTGCACTCCAAGCGCATCGATTGGTTGAGCGACGCGACGCTCGGGGTCATGACGAGCGCTTCGCTCGCCGTTTCGGTCATCGGCCATGCCTTGGCTCAGGCGCGATGTCGGCTGACCAAGCACGCCATCAAGCAGGTCGACAGACTGCTCAGCAATCAGGGCGTCGTCGTATGGGACATGTTCGGCCCCTGGGTGACCGAGATGGTCGGCCAGCGCCGCTGGATCGTCATCACCATGGATTGGACCGACTTCGACGCGGACGACCAGACGACCCTGGCGCTGAACCTCGTCACCAACCACGGCCGGGCGACGCCTTTGTTGTGGCTGACGGTCTTCAAGGGCGAGTTGAAGGCTAAGCGCAACGACTATGAAGACCTCTGTCTGCTCCGCCTCGCCGAGGCGCTGCCCGAGGGCGCTGTCGTCACGATCCTGGCCGATCGCGGCTTCGGCGACGTCAAGCTGTTCGCCTTTCTCGACGAATTGGGCTTTGACTATGTCATCCGGTTCCGCGGCAATATCCATGTCGCGGCGGCCGATGGCGAGACCCGCCTCGCCGCGGACTGGGTCGGCAAGGGCGGTTGGGCGCGCAAGATTCCCGCCGCCTCGGTCACCGCGGGCGGGCGCGAAGTGGGCGCCGTTGTCTGCGTCCACGCCAAAGACATGAAGGAAGCCTGGTGCTTGGCCACCAGCCACGCCGAGGCGAGCGCGCGCCAAATCATCAATTCCTACGCCAAGCGCTGGACGATCGAACCCGGGTTTCGCGACACGAAGGACCTTCGCTTCGGCATGGGGATGGGTGTCCTGCGAATCTCGGACCCCCAACGGCGCGACAGGCTGCTTCTCCTCAACGCCTTCGCGATCGTTCTCTTGACCCTGCTCGGCGCCGCCGGAGAAAGTCTCGGCATGGACCGCCATCTCAAGTCCAACACCGCCAAGCATCGCACCCATTCGCTCTTCCGCCAGGGCTGCATGCTCTACGAACTGATCCCGACTATGCCCGAACCGCGATTGCGGCCCCTCATGGAAAGGTTCGGCGAAATCGTCATGCAAAATAGCGCGCTCGAACAAACTTTCTCGGTCGTCTAAAAATGAGGGGATCAGTGAGTTGACGAGGACAACGTTATCCCTCTGTCCGGAGCAACAATTCGATCCGCCGATGCTCTATGGGCGAATGTATTGAATTGGATGAGCATACCCGACGAGCGAGTTGAAACATCTGGGAGTAAACGGAAAGCAGAGCTTGCGACAAAGGGGGGTGGCGGAGTAAATATTCCGTTTGTTGTCCAAGCGAAGGCTGAAATTGGAGGCTCAACGCTCAGGAATCCCCTCATTTTCGAGAAAGGTATGTTTTCGAGGCCTTTTGGCCCTCACGCGGGGCGAAAGGAGGGCCATAAGCTCCTATGGTGAGCATAGCGCGACCTCTTTCTGGATAATTCGGAGCCCCGAACCCGCGCTTCAGGACTCGTAGACGAGAGTTGTCGCAGCGAAGCGCCAACCTTGAGTTGCATTTCGGCCCCGAAAAAATGAGGGGATAGCTGAGTGGCCGCTGCGAGCTTCTTCAAGCCGCTGTGCTGCATATGGCCGCCGATGTAATTATTGAAGGCGGTCATTACCTCCGTGCCGCCCTGCTCTCCTGTGGCCTGGATCAGCGTCGGGAAGTAATTCTTCATGAAATCCGGATCGAGTTCGAACTTGGCCGATCGCAAATTCTGGACGGCGCTGAGGTGCGTCTCTGGCGTTACAGTGCCTTGGAATTTTTGCTGCACTTTTAACATGAATTGAGGAACGCCTGGCGATCCTCTGGTCTTAATGCCCATCTCATCCATGCTGCGCATGATGGCGAGGAAGTCATTATCGCCGAGAGGGACACCAGAAGCGCGCGCAGCGGCGCGGTACTGGGCGGCCAGTTGCGTCATTTCCGCCTCGTCGCCCGGCGCGATCGTCGCGGCCTGCCCTCGAGCCTGCAGCTAATCGGCCTCGAGCATTCCCGGATGCGTTTTCGAATACTCGCGGAACTGCGCGCGCGACGCATCGATCGGGGCGTCGGAGACGCCCATGGATTTCAATTGGGCGAGCCGATCGTCGACCGTTGCGCCGAGGCCGAGCGCCTCCTTGAGGGCCTCGAGCGTCGCGCCGCCAACTATCATGCCGCCGATGCCGCCGACGCCGGCGCCGATACCTCGCGCCAGCTCTCGGCGCTGGGCAGCAGCTTCGCGCTGTGCAATCTCCTGTTTACGCGCGCCCTCGCGCAGTGCTTCCGCCTGCGCCAGCTGCCCCTCTTGGACGATTTTGACCTGGGCCGCGATGTCGGCCTCGAGCTGCCGATTTTGACCGAGCATAATGTCGTGCGCTGCGCTGGCCTCATCGCGCCTAGCACTTATGACGCTTTTCACCGAGCCGATTGTGGAGGTCTCCCACGCACGCACCGCGGCCGCATCTGCGCGAGTCCAATCTGTGCGATCGGCGGCGAGGCCAGCATTCTCCGAGTAGGATTTCCAGGCCTTCGAAACTGCTTCGACGTCGGAGGCTGAAGCACCAATTTTCGCGAGGCTGGACACAAGACGATCGGATGCGCCAGTTTCAGACATGGCCGCGGCGATCTCGCGGACGCGCGTTTCCGCTTGTTCCAAGGCCTCGGCCACCGTTTTCGCCGGCCGGCTGACGTCGTCCTCTAAAACTAGTGAGAGCGTCGATTCCCTGGAAGTCATTTCTCAAAATTCCCTGTTGTGTATCAGAATGAAGTGATGCCGACGTATTTCGGCTCGTCTTGGCGTGCACATACACGACGCACGCGTTCGCGCGAGCTATGGCGATCATGCATTCGCGCATCGCTGCGCTGCGGGCCGGCCGGCCTGAAAGCACGCATCTGTGTTTCCCTTGAAGATGATTGAGCCGCCAGCCGAAGCCGGCGGCTCGAGTTCGTTACGCCCACGGCTCGCTGTTGGGCTGCGCATGGCCATCGATGATGGTAGTCTCGCCGATCAGGCCCTGGACGGCGGCAGATACGGCCTGGTCGCCAAGCGTCCCGCCGGCCGCGGCGTATTGGTCCGGGGTCTCCCATTCGCCTATGCCGCGAAATGGCGAAGCCGTCGGGGTGCCGCCCACTCCCGCCGTCGTAAAGGACCGCAACGCCGTCGCTTACAAGAGTTGCGGCGAGCGTCGAATCGACGCCAAGAATTCTCGCCGCCGTTGACGAGTCCGTCAGGAAAGATGAATGCTGAAAGCATCCGGATAAGTGTAGTGGTCATGAAAAATTCCTTTCAAAGAGATCGGCCGCGCGCTGGCGCGGCCGGGTTGAGTTGCACGGTCCTAGTTTCCATAGGGAACCGCCGTCAGGACGGCGGCGCCCGCGGAATGACGCAGCGAACAGTCGACCTCAGCGATGAGCCGAATCACGGTTTCGTCGTTTGCAAAACCGCTTTGCTTGACGTTGTTGACATCCGTGTAGGTTCCGTTCCCCAGAATGATCTCGATGGCGCCCTGGCCAATCAAAAACTGATCCATGTCGACGAGATAAATTTCGGACAGGTTGGTCGAGCCGCCGAGATTTGTCGGGATGTTTTGCGTCGACGCAATCGGCCAGCCGAGCAGACGGCCTTCGCTCACGCCGGGAAACTGGAACTGCCCCGACGAGCTTACGGCCGTCGCGAGATAGTCGCGCACCTTCGGGCTAGTGAACCAGCATGGGTTCGTCATCGGCACGTTTGCATCTTCGAGCGCCGCCATGGTCGTCTTTAGGTCCGCAATCGCGGTCGTGACGGAATAGGACAGCGTCGCCGTCGTGACGGTCGCCGCGCTCCAGCGAATCCCCTTCGGGCTCCACTGCGACCCCACCCCGGTCAGGAAAGCAGAGTCCTCGCCGCTCGCGTACTGCCGCAAAAGCTGATCCCTCACGATACGTTCCACGCTCGGGTCGCTGTACCGGATCAATGAATTGTTTATCGCGAGCACTGCCGTGGCCTTTTTTGCCATCATCGACACGGCGCCGAAGGTCGGGGCCGTCGCAACCTGAGTCTGCTGATCTTCTCCGATCCACGACACGGTCGCCGAACTGTCCGCGCGCGCGAGCGAGGCATTGCCCCTCATGGAAATGACGTTCACGGCCGGAGTCGCCTTTCTTACGGCCGTGAGCGGACGGAGCGCGTCAATTACTTCGGCGTCGAGGTGCGTCGGAATAAGGTAGCCGCCGGCGTTGCCCTCGCTCGCCAGAAGTGCGCGGGTCGACAAAGCTTTCCAGCCGTACCTTTGGCCAGCGAACTGGACGGCGGGCGTGGGGTTATTGTACGCGAAGAGCTTGGCGACGATTGTTTGTGTGAGGGGGCAGTCGCGGGCGTTCATCATAGAATCTGACATTTAGGAAAATCCTTTGCTTTGCGGCGACATGCCGCTATTTCCAGAAATTTGAATTACGATCCGCGCCGGACCGGAAGGCCACGAGCGGTGACCGCTGCGCGGTGTCCGCTGAGCGCGACTTCGCGGCCGGGCCACTGGTACATGTTTGGCCCGAGATCGCGGGCGAGCAGCGTCATGATGGTCCCGTCGACGAGCAGCGGCTTGATGCCGCGCAGGCAGGCGATGGTCGCGTGCGTCGTCGTCTCGACGGACTTGATCGTAGCGCGAAGCTCTCCGGTTTCGGGCAGGTCGCTGACTTCAAAAAATCTACTCATTGTTCAGTTCCTCTGTGCGGCGACATGCCGCGTTGATGCCAGCAAGCTGGCGTTATTGCCGAACAAATTCGGCGAATATCTAAGACCTCGGGAGGGGCGTGTGCGGCGGCGCCGTCCATGTGACGCCGGTGAACGATTCCTTGCCCGAGCGGAGCGCGGCGATGGCGTCGACCCGAGGATAGCCGCGTCGAATGCAGGACCGCGAGGTCGGTCATCCGAGCAAGTCGCACGCGAGCGGCATGTTCTCGGCTCGCCCGCAGGCCCGGAGTGAGAGAGCGGTGCAACATTCGCGGGTCGGGCGAGCTGGCTTGCTCGCGGAGCTCCGCATCGCTGAAGGGCTCAGCCGGCTCGGGCGAAAATGTTCGACGAGGGGAAAGAAGCTTCACGCCCTCACTCCGCCGCTTGCACGGGCTGGGTCGCCGCGCCGACGTAGCGGAGCAGCTCTTCGCGCGTGACGCGCTTCGCGCCATCGATTTGGACGGTCTGGATTCGCCCTTCCTTCGCACGACTGTAAAGCGTTGATTTTTCATAACCCAAAACCCTCGCCACTTCGGCAAGGCTGAAGTACTGTTGTTCGACGTTCATCTCCAACTCCGTTTTCTGGAAAACCGGGGTAAAGGGGGGAACCGCTCCACTGCGGGGCGATCGGTGCAATCACGAGCGCGAGGCTCGGGAATAAGAATCCGCGTCGCCAATCGCTTCCCGGAGGATTACGAGGGGCCTTGCGACGCGGTGCGGCATGAAGCCGCGAGGTGGCCGAGGCGGAACAAAGGGACGCCTCGGCGAGTCCGCCAGGACCGAACTGGCGGGGTTCGGGAAACTGTGCAGTTGCATCGGCGCAACGGTAGGTTGATTGACAAAATGCTGGCGGGCGGTTACAATCTCGATTGGGTCGTTGTTCGCCGTTCGTCGAGCAAGTCACTCACTCATAGTCGGCAAGTCCCTAAAGTTAGTCGGAAACCCTGTTATTCATTGAGAAAAATGGTGACGGTCTCGATTGACGAAGCCCCGTCCGTTCTTGGCGCGCCAGGGCTCCCAGCCCATGGAGACAAAGATCTTGCCGATGCGGAGCTGCTCTTTTTTCCCAAACTTGCCGTGCTTGAACTTCTTCGAGACATGCCGGCCGACATCGCCGACGTAGACCAGGTCGCGACCATAGGCGTAATTCCGGATGGCGGCGGCCCACCAATCCTCACACTGGGTCTGCTGCTCGGAAATGTCGCTCTGCGCTGGATCGCGCTCGATTAGCTCGGTCGCATCGCGCGTATGCTTGTTTTGCTCGGCGGTTCCGTTAGGCAATCTTCGCGGCTCGGGCCCTGTCCGCACGCTCCTACCCACTCCTGCAACAGCGTCGTAATCAGCCGCACTCATTGCCTTCTGGCGCAAGTGCTGCGCCCGCCAGTCCGGGTCCTCGCTGTACCCATTGATCGCGTCAACTGACGTGGTTGCCTTCGGTCGTTCGTTCCACAAGGTGGCGACCTCGGCGAAGGAGACGATCGCGCCGAAGGCCACATATGGCGTGTCAATGTGGGAGATCCGGAACCAGGGGTGGGGGATCTGAGGCCATCTCTCCGAAGGCCAGGGCGCGTCTGATTCAATCGGCGGAGCGATATGGCTCCACGGCGACCGCCCAGTACTGTCATATTTGGCGTAATGAGTTCCGAACGTTTCGCTTGCATGCGTCCACGACTCTTCAGAAAGAGCTGTGCCCAGAACCCTTCCAACAAGTGGCGGCCTGCTGAAGTAGCACTCGGGATCATAAGGACTGCCTCCGGGGGCAGCCTCAGTGGACCAAGTCCAAGGCTTTGCGCGTTTGTATTTGCAGAAGGACGAGATCGACGGCCAAAAGGTAATCCGCTGGCCATAGCGCGGATGCGATGGCCGCCTCTTTTGCGGCCGGACCTTCTCAGGAAGGCTGCGCCCAGGTTCAGCGTTGAGCGCCTCCACCTCGTCGTCCGTCAATGCCGCAGCAGACGGATCGCCATCCCCAAACATGTGGCCCGCGGGACCGAGGACGGCCTGCACGCCGTCGTCATCTATCTGGAGGCCCCTCGCCTGCACCGCATCTCGGATAACCCCCAGCGATCCGCCCCGCGCATGCAACTTGACTATTTCGTCCTGCCAGTCGGTCCTGATCCCAGGCTCTAGCTCCGGCGTCCGCGCCACGGCCACATAGCAGTCGTCAAGCAGCTTAATCATCGCTGCATCATCTTGGGGGCGTCTATATGCTTCTTGCCTCGTACGCGCCCAGATCATTGATTGATCTGGGCGCCAGTAGACGAAGGCCGGGACCGCTATCGGCGGGGCCTTCATTAGAGTGGGCTTCCGGGTCCGCAAGGCGTCGTATCCCCGGCGGAGGGCGTCGTCGCGCAGCTTCCTCATCAGCAGCCGGTCCACGTCTATGGACTTCACCGCGGGCCAACTGAGCTTCGTGAGCTGTGGGACCCACGGGTTACCGCCATTCAGTTCCGCAAAGCGCTCCTTGGCTTGCGCGACAGGCAGCCAGTCCCAACCCCGATTAGCCCGACGGATCTTTCGGACACCCAGAAGCGGTAAAACACTGGCCGTGTGCCAGTCGCAGACGAAGGTGTGGGGCCTTGCCCAAGAGACGAGGGCCGGCGATCCGCACGTCCGGACCCATGGTGTGCCCTCGCCGGCATAGACCGCCTTGACCTCGTTGCAGGCGAAGCGGCTTGCTCGTTGACCGCTGGACGGGTCCGGGGTGGAGAAGAGGGTGTTGAAGTAGGCTATGTCTATCAGGGGCTCGGCAGCGGCCATCACGCCGCCTCCTCCTTGAACCGCGCCAGCGCCCAGGCGTCCAAGTCCTGGGGCGTATAGAGAACACGCGAGCCGAAACGACCGGCGACGCGCGGCCCCTTGCCGATGCACGGCGTGCAAAGCCAATTGAAGTGACCGAGGCTGATTGGCCATCCTTTTTCGTTGAGATATTCGCACGCCTGGCGGCGCGTCAGTCTTTTCACTTGATCACCCATGCTCACGGTTGAACGTGGCGCTTATATGCCTCGACTCTCGTGTGGGAATAAGCGCGCCAGATAGCTGAGTGGGGGCTTAGGCGGTTCGCGCGAGGATGTTGCCCACGCGGGCAACATCCAAAGATCCGGTAAGCGCCGGGCAAGCGAAGGCCGTCCATAGCCCGCCAAACCGCAACATGCTCTTCGAGGCGATAATTGCGGAAAGTCGTTAACGTTCAATCGCTTGCCCATGTGTTTCAAGGATGAGCCAGACTATGCTATGCTCGATGTTAGTAATCCGATGTTAACGCTGCCGGCGGGTTGCGTGCCGTTCGTAATCACGCAGCAAGGCGCCGGTAAGCTTGTCGGAACCTTGCATTAACTCTTAGGGCGGCACGGTCGTGGGCGAGCGATCAGCGTCAGGAGTGGCAGCATGGACGCGAACACGGCCCGGAGTTCGATCGCATTGGCGGTAACGCTCGCGCTCGGCTTGACCCTTGGCGCCTGCTCGCACAACAACACCGACAACAACTTCGCCGCAGGCTACGGCGCAACCGGCCCGGGCAGCATCCAGGAATTCAACCAGACGGCCGGCGACCGCGTCTTCTTCGACACCGATCAGACGGATCTTTCGTCGACCGCCCAGGCGACGCTCGACAAGCAGGCCGCCTGGCTCAATCAGTACAATCATTACGCCTTCACCATCGAAGGCCACGCGGATGAGCGCGGCACCCGCGAGTATAATTTTGCCCTCGGCGCCCGGCGCGCCCAGGCGGTCCATGACTATCTCGCCGCCAAGGGCGTCGCGGCCTCGCGGATGAAGACGATCAGCTACGGCAAAGAGCGGCCTGTCGCGACCTGCGACGACATTTCCTGCTGGTCGCAAAATCGCCGCGCCGTAACCGTGCTCGGCGGGGCGCCCGGAAGCAGTTGATCCTCCCTCCATCGCTTGCGGCCTGACTTGAAATCGACAGAAGCGCGGCTTATGGGGCCGCGAATCAAAGTCCATCGAGGAAACCGCCAGTGACGACTTTGTTTCGCCCGCGCCTCATGGCGGCGTTTTTCGTCTGCGTCGCGCTCGCGGCGCCGGCGCAGGCCCAGTTCGATCCTTTCCACCGCCAGGCGCCGCCGGCCGACATTCCAGGCGGGGGCGACCCCAACCAGGCAGCGGAACTCGTGCTGCGCGTCAACCAGCTCGAGGAGGAGCTCCGGCAGGCCAACGGTCGGATCGAGGAATTGGAGAACGCCGAGCATCGGCTCGAGAGCGAGCTGCAGAAGTTCCGCCAGGACGTCGAATTCCGGTTCGGCGACCGTTCCGAGGGCGCCCCGCGGCAGCCGGAGGTCGCCGAAGCCCCCCAAAGCCCCGCCGAACCGGCAGCGCCGGCAAGGCCGAGGAAGTCGGACGCGTTCGATCCCGACGCCGACCCGAACGCGCCCGGCGCGCCCCGGCCCCTCGGAACCACGCCGCCGAGCGCGCCATTGGTCCGCGAGGCGCCGGCGGCCCCGGCCGGTCAGCCGCTCGAGCTCGGCAAGGCCCCTCCCGGCGCGCCGTCTGCCAGCGGACCGACGATCGTCGGCGCCGGGGTCGCGATGCTCGATCAGCCGCGCGATCAGTTCAACGCCGCGCTGCAAGCCTTTCAGGCCGGGCAATATCCGGAGGCCGAAGCCGGGTTCAAGTCGTTTCTCGCCGCCAATCCGTCACACCGGCTGAGCGCGGACGCAATCTTCTATATCGGCGAGACCTATCTTCAGCGCTCGCGCCCGCGCGAGGCGGCGGAGCAATATCTCAAAGTGACCACCGACTATTCAAAGTCGTCGCGGGCGCCTGAGAGCATGGTGCGGCTCGGCCAGACGCTCGCCGCCCTCGGCAACAATGAACAGGCTTGCGCCACCTTGACCGAATTCGGCAAGCGCTATCCGGCCGCATCGGCCTCGGTGAAGAAGCTTGCCGAGCATGAGAGCGCCAAGGATCATTGTTGAGCGTCCAGCGTTCGCACGCACTTTCGGCCGCTCAAATCGACGCGCTATTCGCGCCGCTCGGACGGGCGAGATCGCTGCTGATCGCGGTCTCGGGCGGTCCCGATTCGACCGCGCTGCTCCTGATGGCGGTCGAATGGGCGAGGCGGCGCGGCAGGATCAGCATCGAGGCGGCGACCGTCGATCATGGGCTAAGGCCCGAAAGCGCGGAGGAGGCGAAGGGGGTCGCTGCGCTCTGCGCCCGGCTCGGGGTCGCCCATCGCATCCTTCAATGGAAGGGCGCGAAGCCCTCGACCCGCCTGCAGGAGCGCGCGCGGGAGGCGCGCTACCGCCTGCTCGTCGATGACGCGAAGGCGATCGGCGCCGACGCGCTCGTGACCGCCCATCACGCCGACGATCAGGCGGAGACGGTGCTGTTCCGTCTCTTGCGCGGGTCCGGGGTCGCCGGACTGCGCGGCATGGAGCTCACGACCACTCGCGACGGCATGACGATCGCGCGGCCGCTCATCGGCTTGAAGAAACGCGAGCTCGTCGCCTTCGCTCAGGCGCGTGGCGCGCCGTTCGTCGACGACCCGTCCAACGCCGACCCGCGCTTCGCGCGCACCCGCCTGCGCGCGCTTCTCGCCCGTCTCGGCGAGGCAGGCCTCGACGCCGAGGCGCTCGATCGGCTGGCGCGCCGGGCCGGTGAAACCGAGCAGGCGCTGGCGCATATGACGGCCGAAGTCGAGGCCCGTCTCGGCTTCGAAGGAGCGATCGACGCCCGCGCGCTCTACGCCGCACCGATTGCGATCGTGCAGCGGATCCTCGCTCTCCGCATCGCCGCGGCCGGCGGACGCGACCCGACCCGGATCGGGCTCGAGAAGATCGAGGCGCTGGCGGCCGGCCTCCGCGACGCGCTCAGGGAGCGCCGCGCCTTCGCCGCCAATGTCGGCGGCGCCCTCGTGCGGCTCACTGTCAAGGGCCGATTGAGTTTCGCCCCCGAGCCGCCCAGGAAAGGCGGCAAGCGGTAGGGCCTGCGGCGGCGCTGGCCCGGCTGTTTGGGTTTTCTTGGCTGGTTGGCCTATCCGCCCCGAAGACCTCGCCCAGGAGGGTTGGACTGTCTTGGATTTGCTTGGATTCTCTCGTCCGAATCAAGACTTTTCAATGGGTTGCGCGGCGTGAACGGAGGGACGAATTTTCTCTCGGCTCGTCGTCGCGCGGGAGCCGCCGAAGAACGGCGGCCTGCGGTCTGGCGTGAGCAAGGGCAGGATTGTTCATTCGGGCAGCTTAACCTCCGTCCTGATAATCCGCAAGAGATTGTCGTCCGAACCGTTGAAGGGCGCACAAGAAAGCCGGGTCTCCCTCGAAAAAGGGCCTGAATGTTCGAGCAAGCTGCATGGCCTAAAATTTGAGAACTCGCTCTTCGAAGAGGAGACGAAAGTGATTAGGAAAAGTTCAAGCGGACGGCTGGCTCACTGCGTCATCGTTGCTTCAATTGCGCTGGCTTTTGGGCTGGCCGATGCGCGGCAGTCTTTTGCCGGGTGCGGCGGATATTGCGAGGCGCGGCAGGCGCTCGCGATATGCCACGAGGCCCTCAAGGCTCTCAACCTTACGGCGAGAGGGCTCGACGTCGAATTCGAAGTCTGCAAGGGAGACCCTGCGAGCTACCTGCAACTTGAACGGGTCGCGAAAGACTTGGAAATCAACGCCGAATAATCCGCGCCGTCACGCCGCGACGTCGGCCACCACCGTATCGAGGAGCGGCGCGCCCATCGCGGTGACGCGAATACGGCCGCGTTCGTCGCGTTCGAGAAACCCATCCTCGATCAGGCTCTCGATCCGCGCCATGTCGATGTCTCGGCCCGTCAGTCTTTCGAAGGCGCGGGGATCGATGCCTTCTCTCAGCCTCAGCCCCATCAGCAGGAACTCGTCGCCCTGCTCCTCGCGGCTGAGCGCCACGCTCTCGACCAGGCCATGGCCCTCGGTCTCGACCTGGGTCAGCCACATTTCCGGGTGGCGCTCGGTCTCCTGCGCGAGCCGTCCTTTCGGCGTGACCAGCCGCCCGTGCGCGCCAGGGCCGACGCCGGCATATTCGCCGTAGCGCCAATAGATGAGGTTGTGGCGGCTCTCGCCTCCGGGGCGGGCGTGGTTCGAGACCTCGTAGGCCGGCAGCCCCCGCGCTTCGGTCACTTCGCGCGTCGTCTCGAACAGGGCCAGGCTCAGGTCCTCGTCCGGCAGCTGAAGCTTGCCGGCGTCGCGCAGGCGCTCGAAGATGGTATCGGGCTCGATGGTCAGTTGATAGAGCGAGACGTGGTCGCCGGCATGGTCGAGCGCCTCGGCGAGCTCGCGGCGCCATGTCTCCGCGCCCTGCCCCGGCCGGCCATAAATGAGGTCGAAGCTGAAGCGCGGAAAGAGCGCGGCGGCGAGCGCGACCGCGGCCAGAGCCTCGGCGGCCGTATGCTTGCGCCCGAGCGCCTTGAGATCGGCGTCGTTGAGCGCCTGGACGCCGATCGACAGGCGGTTGACGCCGGCGGCCCGGTAGCCGCGAAACCGCCCAGCTTCGACGCTGGTTGGATTGGCTTCGAGCGTGATTTCGGCCTCGGGATCGAGCCGCCAGGCGAGGCCGATGGCGTCGATGACGCCCTGCACGGTCTCGGGGCGCATGAGCGAGGGCGTGCCGCCGCCGAAGAACACCGAACGAACGGTGCGGCGCGGCGCGAGCGCCGCCCGATGGGCGATTTCAGCCTTGAACGCCGCGAGATAGCGCGTTTCGTCGATCGCCGCGCCGCGGACATGGCTGTTGAAGTCGCAATAGGGACATTTCGACAGGCAGAACGGCCAATGGACATAGACCCCGAAGCCCGGGTCGGCCGGGGCGCCCGCGTCGGTGCTCGCGGCGAGCGCGGTGACGCTGCGAATCATCGCGTCCTTATGCCAGCGAACGGCTCATCGCGCCAGCGTGAGGAAAACCTGGCGGTGTCTCCGTTTCTTCGCCCGTGGCGATGCGCATGACTTTGACAGCGTTGCCGATCACGTCGGCGGGGCGCTTCTCGCCTCTAGCCCGCATTTCTCACGCGGGCGGGCAATTGGACGTCGGTTTCGGCGCGATTTGAAGGCCGGGTTTGTGCGGGCGTGACTGTGGGTGGCGCGGGCGCGCGGTGATTTTCGTCGATGGGGGGGATTGTTTCTCCGGTGGGCCGAGGGTTTGCCGAGCATTGTCGCGCCGCGGCGACGCGCGTCAGGTTGGCGAGGCGCGCGCGCTTGCGAGCCTTGCCGCGGCGAGGCGCCATTCCTGGGCGTTCGGGCAGGCCGAAGCGAAGGCGATCCTGACGCGCCGGGCGCTGATTTTGACGAGCGCGCCGAGCTTCAGCAGTTTCAGGCGGATCGTGCCGCAGGTCGCGCTCGCGAACGCAGTGTGGGCCAGGCCGATGCGGCGCAGCGCGCACAGAAGCGCATAGGCCGTCGCGGCGAGCCACAGCCGCAGCTGATTGGCGCGCAGGGTGGCTGTCGAGGTGCGGTCGGCGAAGAGATCGCCCTGGCACTCCTTGATCCGGTTCTCCATCTCGCCGCGCGCGCAATAGAGCTTTTCGTAAAGCGGCTTGGCGCGCCAGGCGTCGGCCTTGAGCGAGGTCACGAGAAAACGAGGATTGGCCTCGCCGCCCGTCCATTCGGCCTTGCCGATCACCCGGCGGCGGCGCGACCAGCTCTCCTTGGTCGACCATTCGAAGTCGCGAAACACCCGCGCCGGCTGGCCCTCGTTCGCCTGCGACATCGTCCGCGCCTCGCTCAAGGCGTCGGCGATGCGCGCCTCCAGCCGCGCGTTGCGCGCCAGGCCGAACACGTAGTCGACCGCGTTGGCCTCGCACCAGGCCATCAAGGCCTCGCGGGCGAAGCCGGAGTCGGCGCGCAGCACGATCTTCACCCGCGGCCAGCGCGCGCGGATTTGCTGGATAATGCGCGCCATCTCGTCTTGCGCCCCGGCGCTGCCGTCGATGTTTGAGGGCCGCAGCTTGGCGGCCAGAAGATGGCGGCCGCAGAAAACATAGAGCGGCAGGTAGCAATAGCAGTCGTAATAGCCGTGAAAGAACCGCCCCTCCTGATCGCCGTGCAACGGATCGTCGGTCGCATCGAGGTCGAGCACGATCTGACGCGGCGCCTTGGCGTGCGCGTCGAGAAACAGTTCGACAAACAGCCGCTCGATCGCCGCGCCATCGTGGCTGATCTTGTGATAGCGCGGCCTCTTGCCCGCGCCCGGCGCATGCTCCAGCCGGTTCAATGTGCTCTTGCCCGCCAGCGGCGACGGCTCATCGCCATCGCGCTCGAGCTTGCCCAGAAGCACGCCCAGAACCGGATCGCGACGCAAGTCGTCGTGGTCGTTGAGGTCCTCATAACCGAGCGCCAGGCCGAACACCCGCTGCCCGATCAGAGCCTTGAGCGCATGCACGGTGAAGAGCGGGCTGCGATGATCGCCGAAGCACGCGGTAAATCGATCGATGAGGCCGATCGCCTTGTCCGTCTCGCCCAGCAGCAAAGCCCCCGCGTCCGAGGACACCAGCCCGCCGTCGAAATCCGCCACAACCCGCCGCCCGCCAGCCCTTCCAAACTCCATCTCTGTCGGGCTACACTGCGTCAGCATCGGAGTCCCCTTCGAATCAGCGTAACTCGTTGATCGCAAAACAAGTTTAGCTGATTCTGGACCCCGATGCGCCACCCGCGTGAGAAATGCAGGCTAGGTCCGGTTGGCGTCAATCGACCTCATACGCCAGCGGCGCGCCGCAATAACGGCCCACACCGCCTCGACCAATCCAAACGGCCACGCGCCCTGAAGGAAGCCGTACGCGGAGCCTAGAAGACAGGCAACGGCAAACGCGAGAATGAACCATGGCCCGCGGTCCTCAAGGGCGTAGCACACCAGCATGGCCGTGACCGCAAAAAGGCCGAAAAGCGTTAGGCCGTCCATATCGGACGGTTGCTCGCGTTCAGTGAGGCGTCAAGCCCAACAATTTTCAAACTGAGGCACTACCGAAGACCTCGGAAGGGTCTCAGTTTGAAATCTCCGGCAGCTCAATTATGACCGCATCAAACGGTTCCTCAGAAACAACCTCGGTGAAATGGCCGGCGCCGGTTGTGTCTTCCATCATGAGGACGTCGCCAGCACCAACGATGCGTGGCTCGCCGATGTCGGGCGTAATTCTCATCCTGCCCCGAAGGCCAAATAGGATAAATCGGTTAGGCGTTGGATGTTTCTCTCCATTCCAGCCAACGGGCAGGCGCACCACGGTGTAACCGGAGGCAGGGGCCAGGTCAGAGGACCAAAGGGGGGCGGCGGGCGGCGCGAAATCCCTCAACCGGCGGGCGATTTCGAAAGTTTCGAAGCAACTCGCGCCAGAATCTTTCGCAAAGAGGCGTAGGGCGGTCACGGGAGCAGTCATGGAGCTCAACCTATTCAACACGCCACTTATGGCCTGGCGGAGAAGTCCCTCATCTCAAAGAAGATATTGCCCAGGGCCCGCCCTCGCGTCAGAGCGCCTCGTCGCCGGTCTCGGCGGTGCGGACGCGCATCGCCCGCTCGATCGGGAGAACGAAAATCTTGCCGTCGCCGATCTGGCCCGTGCGCGCGGAAGCCCGAATCGCCTCGATCGTCGGATCGACCTCATGGTCGCTGACCGCGATCTCGAGCCGCACTTTCGGCATGAAGGCGACATTGTATTCCGAGCCGCGATAGATCTCGGTGTGCCCCTTCTGCCGCCCGTAACCATTGGCCTCGCTAACCGTCATTCCCTTGACGCCCAGCCGATCGAGGCTCGTCCGCACCTCGTCAAGCTTGAACGGCTTGATCACCGCCAGGATGAGTTTCATGATCCCACGCCTTGAACTGCAAAAATCCCCTATCCTTCGCTATGCTTACGAAGTCGGCGGCGCAAGCGCGCATTTTGCCTCAGGCGGCCTTTGCCGCGCTGGACCGTTGGCTTCGATTTTGCTTACGGTGGCCGGGCGGCGGGGGAGAGACCGGAACGCGCGGAGACAGTTCATGAAATTGCCGAGCCTAAAACTCGCGCTTCCCGCCGTCGTTGCCGCCGTCGCTTTCCTTTTGTCGGGACTCGCCGCAGCGGATGAGCCCAAGATCCTGCGCTTCGCGTTCCAGGGGGAGCTCAAATCGGTCGACCCCTACCAGATCAACGAGAGCTTCAGCTTGAGCGTCAACTCGGCTGTCTATGAGGGGCTCGTCCGGCGCGGACCGGACATGAAGCTCGAACCGTGCCTCGCGAGGAGCTGGGAAGTCCTCGACCCCTTGCACTGGCGCTTTCATCTCCGCGAGGGCGTCAAGTTTCACGACGGCCAGGACTTCACCGCCGACGACGTCGTTTTTTCGGCCCATCGCGTGCTCAGCGCCGGGTCCGATCTCAAGGGTCGGATCCCCGCCGACGCCGAGGTCGTAAAGGTCGACGACTACACGGTCGACTTTATCTTGAAGACCCCAGACCCGCTCCTGATCAACGAGTGGGAGAGCTGGGGCATCTTTTCGAAGAGCTGGTCGGAGGCGCATGGGGCGACCGAAGCCACGGCGATGAACGCGACCACCCCGCCCTATGCCGGGCTGCACGCCAACGGCACCGGCCCCTTCATCCTCGTCAGCCACGAGCCCGGCGTCAAAACGCTCTGGAAGCGAAATCCGAATTGGTGGGACAAGCCGATCGGAAACGTCGACGAGGTGGTCTTCACCCCGATCCCGAACGCCGCGACCCGCGTCGCCGCGCTCCTTTCGGGGGAAATCGACTGGATGGATCCGGTGCCGTTGAACGATCAGGCGCGGGTCAACGCCAATCCGGGAACGGAGGTTTTGGCCGGACCGGAGATTCGCACGATTTTCCTCGGCATGGACCAGTTGCGCGACGAGCTCGGCCATTCGAGCATCAAGGGCAAAAACCCGTTCAAGGACGTTCGCGTGCGCAAGGCGTTCTATCAGGCGATCGACGAGGAGGCGATCAACAAGAAGGTGATGCGCGGACAGGCGACGCCGACGGCGCTGATGATCGCGCCCTCGCTGTTCTCGCTGTCGAAGGACTTCCATCGGTTCCCGTTCGACCCCGAGGCTTCGAAGACGCTGCTCGTCGAGGCGGGCTATCCCAACGGCTTCGAAGTGCAAATGGATTGCCCGAACGACAGGTACGTCAACGACGAGCAGATCTGCCAGGCGGTCGTCGGGATGCTGGCGCGCGTCGGGGTGAAGGTCGACCTCAACGCCGAGCCGAAGTCGAAGTTCTTCGCCTCGATCTCGGCGGCGGGCGGCTATGATTCGTCCTTCTATCTCCTGGGCTGGACGCCGACGACGCTCGAGAGCTTCAACGTCTTCCAATACATCATGGGCTGCCGCGATCCGAAGACGAACTGGGGAGGCAACAACGTCGGCGGCTATTGCAACCCGAAGGTCGACGCGCTTGCCCGCAAGGCGCTGGAGGAGCCGGACGAGGAGAAGCGCGACGACATCTTCGCCGAAGGTTGGCGAATGTCGCTGGTGGACGACGTCGCCTACGTTCCCCTCCATCAGCAGGCGCTGGCCTGGGGCGTGTCGAAGACAACCCATGTGGTTCAACGGTCGGACAACTATTACATCTTCTCTTGGGTTAAAAAGGACTGAGCGGGAGCCGCCGCGCATGGCTTGGCCGCCAGGGACCCGCGGCGCCGGCTCACGGCGTCACCCATGATCGCCTTCATTCTCAGGCGCCTCGTGGCGTCGATCGGCGTCCTGATCGCAGTCGGGCTGATCGCCTTCGCGATGTTCCGCTATGTCGGCGATCCGGTGAACCAGATGGTCGGGATCGAGACCTCGGCTCAGGAGCGCGCGCAGCTCACCCATCAGCTCGGCCTCGACCAGCCCACGATCGTCCAGGCCGTCCGCTTTCTCGCCAATGCGGCGCGGTTCGATTTCGGCGTCTCCTACCAGTTCAAGCAGCCGGTCGCGGATCTCATCGGCGCGCGCATGCCGGCCACCCTCGAGCTCGCGCTCGTGGCGTCGATCCTGTCGCTCGCCGCGGGGGTCCCGATGGGCGTCTATACCGCGCTCAATCGCGAGAGCGCGCTCGCGAGGCTGTTCCAGGCGCTTTCGCTGATCGGCATATCGCTGCCGACATTCCTGATCGGCATCTTGCTCATCTATCTCTTCGCCGTCGTTCTCGGCTGGCTGCCCTCGTTCGGCCGCGGCGACGTGGTGCATATCGGCTCGTGGTGGACGACCGGCCTGCTCACGGTTTCGGGGCTGAAATCGCTCATCATGCCCTCGATCACGCTGGCGCTGTTCCAGATGACATTGATCATGCGGCTGGTCCGGGCCGAGATGCTCGAGGTCATGCGCTCCGACTACATCAGGTTCGCCCGCGCCCGCGGGCTTTCCGAGCGCGCCATCCATTTCCACCACGCGCTGCGAAACACGCTCGTTCCGGTGATTACCGTCGTCGGGCTGCAGCTCGGGTCGATCCTGGCTTTCTCGATCATCACCGAAACGGTGTTCGCGTGGCCCGGCATGGGACAATTGTTCCTGCAGTCGATTCAGAACGCCGACATTCCGATCATGGCCGCCTATCTCCTCTTGATCGCGCTTTTGTTCGTCATCATCAATCTCATCGTCGATCTGCTCTACGCGGTCGTGGACCCGCGGCTGCGCGTTCGCCTGCACCGCCCTGAGGCGTGAGATGAGCGAGATCGCGGCTGAACCGGAGGGCGCCTCCGAACCGGACCGGACCTTCGTCGCCCGCCTCAAGGACAGCGATCTTCTCGCGAGCTTCCTGTCATCGAGGGTCACAATCGCGGCCGGCGGGGTGACGGTCATCCTTTTCCTGGCGGCGCTGCTCGCCCCATGGATCGCGCCGACCGATCCGTTCAATCCCGCGACCAACTACCTCTCCGACTCGCTCGACCCGCCGAGCTTCATCGCCGGGGGAGACCCGCGATTCCTGCTCGGAACCGACGACCAGGGGCGCGACCTGCTCTCGGCGATCCTCTACGGCCTGCGGGTCTCGCTCGCGATCGGTTTTTGCAGCGTCGCCCTCGGCGCCGCGATCGGCGTCGGGCTCGGGCTGATTTCGGGATACGCAGGCGGCTGGATCGATTCGGTCATCATGCGGATCGCCGACGTGCAGCTTACGTTTCCGGCGATTCTCATCGCTCTTCTTCTCGACGGCGTCGCCCACGCGATGCTGAAAGCTGAAAGCCGAGACGAATCCGCATTCGCTGTGCTGGTCGTCTCGATCGGCCTCTCGTTCTGGGTCCAATACGCCCGCACCGTACGCGCTTCGACCATGGTCGAGAAGAACCGCGATTACGTGCAGGCGGCGCGGCTGATCGGGCTCTCGCATGCGCGCATCTTGATCTCGCATATTCTCCCCAACGTCATGGGGCCGGTCATGGTGATCGCAACGATCAACCTGGCGCTCGCGATCATCACCGAGGCGACGCTGTCCTTCCTCGGCGTCGGCCTGCCGCCGACCCAGCCCTCGCTTGGGACCCTGATCCGGATCGGGCAGAACTACCTTTTCTCCGGCGAATGGTGGATCGTGGCCTTCCCGAGCCTCACGCTGGCGGCGCTTGTGCTTTCGGTGAACCTGCTCGGCGACTGGTTGCGCGATGCGCTGAACCCAAGGCTGAAATGACCGGCCCGCTGCTTTCGGTTCGCGATCTCAGGGTCGAATTCGCTGCCCGCGAGGGGCCGCTTGTCGCGCTCGACGGCGTCTCGTTCGACATCGCTCCAGGCGAAGTTCTCGGAGTCGTCGGCGAATCGGGGGCCGGCAAATCGCTGACCGGCCTCGCCATCATCGGCCTTCTCGATCCGCCGGGCCGAATCGCCGGCGGCGAGATCTCTCTTGACGGCGAGCGCATTGACAACCTGCCGCGGGAGAGGATGCGCTTAATCCGCGGGCGGCGGATCGGCATCATCTTCCAGGATCCGATGACCAGCCTCAACCCGCTATTGCGGATCGGCGATCAGCTGACCGAGACGATCCTGGCGCATAAATCCATCCGGCGGAGAGAGGCAAGGGAGCGGGCGATCGCCTGGCTCGGCGAAGTCGGCCTTCCTTCGCCCGAGGAGCGCTTCGACGGCTATCCGCACGAATTCTCAGGCGGCATGCGCCAGCGGGTCGTGATCGCGCTCGCGCTCTGCGCCGAGCCCGCGCTGGTGATCGCCGACGAGCCGACGACCGCGCTCGACGTTTCGGTCCAGGCGCAGATCATAACGCTCTTGAAAAGTCTGACCCGCCGGCACGGCGCCGCGGTGATGCTGATCACCCACGACATGGGCGTGATCGCCGAGACGGCGGATCGCGTGGCCGTGATGTACGCCGGCCGCATCGCCGAGGTCGGCGAGGTCCATCAAGTCGTGCGCGACCCCCTGCATCCCTATACGCAAGGGTTGATGGCCGCGATCCCGACGCTTAAGGCCGGCGCCCGTCGGCTGGCGCAGATTCCCGGCGCGATGCCGCGGCTTTCGGCGATCCCCTCCGGCTGCGCCTTCGCCCCGCGCTGCCCCAAGGCTTTCGAGCGCTGCGCTGAGCGTCCGCCGCTGATCGCGATCGGCGATCGCGGCGCGGCGTGCTGGCTCTACGACCGGGCGGCTGTCGCCGCGGATGCGCGGACTTGAACGGCGCCGATCCCATCGTCTCGGTCAGCGGCCTCCGGCGGGTGTTCGACGTCTCCGGCCCCTGGCTCTCGCGCCTCGTCGCGCGCGAGCCGCGCCGCCTGCTGACAGCCGTCGACGGCGTGAACTTCACCATTCTCCGGGGCGAGACATTCGGACTTGTCGGGGAATCCGGCTCGGGGAAGTCGACCCTGGCGCGAATGGTTGTCGGGCTGCTCGAGCCGAGCCGGGGGCAGGTCCTGATCGAAGGCGTGGACCTCGCCCGGACCGGCGACAAGGCCGCGCGGCGCGCGATCCGGCGGCGCATCCAGATGATCTTCCAGGACCCTTTCGGGTCGCTCAATCCGCGCTGGCGGGTCGGCGGCATCATCGCCGAGCCGATCCGCGCGTTTGGCGTCGGCGACGCGCCCGTGGGAAAACGTGCGACCGCGGCCCGGGTCGGCGAACTGCTCGAACTCGTCGGCCTTCATGCCGCCGACGCGCGCAGATTTCCGCACGAATTCTCCGGCGGCCAGCGCCAGCGGATCGCGATTGCGCGCGCGATCGCCGCCCACCCCGATTTCATCGTCTGCGACGAGCCGACCTCGGCGCTCGACGTGTCGATCCAGGCCCAGATCCTCAACCTCATGCGCGATTTGCAGGACCGGCTCGGGCTCACCTATCTCCTGATCACCCACAACCTCGCGGTCGTCCGCTTCATGGCCAACCGGGTCGGAGTGATGTACCTCGGCCGGCTCATCGAGATCGGCGACACCGAGGCTCTGTTCGCGCGCCCGCGCCACCCCTATACCCGCATGCTGCTCGACGCCGTGCCTGACCTTGCAATGAGCGGCCGGGCGCGCACGCCCATCGGCGGCGAGCCGCCAAATCCGATCGACCCCCCGCCCGGCTGCCCGTTCCATCCCCGTTGCCCGCAGGCGATCGCGATCTGCAGGACCGAGCGCCCCGCCTTCATCGACAATGTCGCCTGCCATCTTGCGCACGGGGGATGAGCGGCGACGATCAGGCGCCGCAGACGGCGATGTTGCCTGGTTGTTGCTCTCGCTCGGAATCATTTGGATTATGCCAAGCACAGATTGCCCTCGGGCAACGGGACCCGTTTTTGTTTCACTCCGCCTTCAGAGCCTACCGCGCCCCGCCGAGCTATGTCGTCGGCGATAGCCCGCATATCCAAGGCCCCCGAACGCTATCAGCATCATCGCCCAGGTCGAAGGCTCCGGGAGGAAGTAATATCCAACAACCGCCCCGTAGTCATTAATCCCCCATGCGACAGTCCCATAAGCCGGAGTTGCGTTAGGGTCGTTAATCGCCGTAAACACGCCATTACTATACATAAAACCACGATAACCACCGGTTACATCATTAGTAGTTATAAGACCAACAAGTTGATTGAAATCATTTATGTCTAAAGGTAGAATATACCGACTAAAAGTCAGCTGATCCTGGTTCGTGACGTAATTATATACGAAGCCATTACCCTCGTTTTGTTCGCCCTCACTGTTTATTCCAACGACTAAATCATTGTCATTAATGCCATAAAGCTGCTCCGCATTGTCTACGATGTAATACGCTCCGTTATTATAGATAAAACCCGCAATTCCCCCTACCGTGCCAGATATTTCGCCGGCATTATTTATTCCAAACGGCAAATAGTTTGTTGCTAGGATAGTATATACTCCGTTAATATAAAGAAATCCATATTCATCGACCCCGTTGTATGCATAGCCAACAATTTGGCCTTCATTGTTCACTGCGGTGGCGACGCTCCATTGCGCTCCGGGTGGATTTAGTTTTTGATACACTCCGTTGACTAAACTGAACCCGTAATAGGTGCCGCCGCTTTCTATCAACCCCACGATCTCTCCGGCGTCGTTTATGCCATAAGCCTGAGCTGCGCCCGAAGGCCCAATCTGAGTGAAGGTGCCATCGTCATACAAGAACGCAGACGTGCTCTGACTTCGAGCCGACGGCCCGAAAGGGAAAAAAATCAAACTGACGAGCAAGTACACCCAGATTGCTTTCACGATTCGGCTCTCCCGCGCGACTTGAGTCTGATTGGTAACACGAATTGCGCCAATCCATATGAGGTGGATTACACGGCCGCCGGCGATGTCCCGGTCTTTGTTGAAATTCTCGAAGCGGTGGCTGCTGGCTGAGAATTATGCGGCCTCGGCGATTTGAGCAAGAGGCTCCACCGTGGCAGGCTTGGAGTTGGTCTTGTCGAGCGCCGCGCGCAGGGCGGGCAGTTGCTTGAAGGCCTTCAGCTTTCGAAAACCCTTGGTCGCTTCCTGCATCGCGGCGGCGGTCCAGCGCATCGCCATCGAGGGGGAGCGCCAGTATTTGACGTTCCGGCAAACACGACGCACCGTGCCCATGACATTCTCGATGATGTTCGTGCAGGCAAGCGAGCGGCGCAGTTCGCGCGGAAGGCCGAGACGCGTCACGGTCAGCATCTCGTCCAGCCCTTCCAGGATCGAGGCGGCGACGCCCTCCCAGTCCCGTTCGAGACGGCGGGCGAGGTTGCGCAGCAGCTTTTCGGCCTTGGCCGCGTCATCCATTTCCCAGGCCTGCCGCAAGACGCTTCGCACCGACGCGTGCATCGATTTGGGCAGTCGCTCCAGAATGTTGCGCGCCTTGTGAATCTGGCAACGCTGGATCGGCGTATCGCGTCCGAAGGTCCTCTTGATCGCCTTCGACAGCGCCTTCGAGCCATCGATGATGAAGAGACGCCGCACGGTGGGATCGAGGCCGCGTTCAATGAGATTGTCGATGAGCGCCTGCACGGTCGTTGCGTTTTCCGTCGCCCCCTCGACGAGACCCAGCGGGTGTTTGTCGCCCGCCGCGTCGATGCCGAGCGCCGCCACCAGCAGCATGTCCTCGGCCATATGGATGCCGTCGATCTGGATCACCAGCAGATCAAGAGCGTCGAGCCTGGTCGACATCCACTCCCTCATGCGCGCCGTCGATAAAGCGACGAAGCGCCGGGAAGTCGCCGACTTCGACAAGCCGGCTCCGTCGGCGGCCGGAACGTCCCCTTCGGGCAGGCGAACCGAACGCTTGAATTTGCGCGTCGAGACGTTGATCAGCATCTGGTTCATCGCCCATCGGCCGAGCCAATCTTCGCTTGCCGCGCTTTCCCAGCTCGGCAACACGTATTCGACGCCATTACGCCCGCGAACACGTGGGCGCTCGACCTCGACTTTGCCGCCGTGAAAACCGATCTTGCCCTTCGTCCGACCCCAGCGGTGCGCCTTGCGGCTCTCGCCCCGCTCATGACGCGCGCCGCAAGCGGCCACCGCGTCCTCTTCCAGCATCTCCGTCAGCAATTCGATCCCGGCCGCAAGGCAAAAGCGCTCAAAACTCGCCGACATGCCCGCAAGCGCTTCCGTCTTCAGCGCATAGGTAGGAATCGCCGTGGATGTGATATGCTTTTTCATGGCGTTGCTTTCCTTCGTTGGAATCAGCACCCCGAGCCTAAAGGCTCAAGGCGAGCAACGCCGCTCCTTCCTTTTCAACATTCCCCGGGACATCCCCCGGCCGCCCGCCGTCGCTCTGTTCGCGCGCCCGCGCCACCCCTATACCCGCATGCTGCTCGACGCCGTGCCTGACCTTGCAATGAGCGGCCGGCCGCGCACGCCCATCGGCGGCGAGCCGCCGAATCCGATCGACCCCCCGCCCGGCTGCCCGTTCCATCCCCGTTGCCCGCAGGCGATCGCGATCTGCAGGACCGAGCGCCCCGCCTTCATCGACAACGTCGCCTGCCATGTCGCGCAGGGGGGATGACCGCTCAGCCTCCGCCAACTCCTCCGAGTCGTCGCCTTGTGGGAACACGGATTCCTGGGTCAGGTCATGTTATTTGATCACCGCCGATCCATCTGGACACGCTGACAGTTGCCTCGACCACACTAGCCTGTACGACTTGACTTTGGCATTGGGCTGAAAAAGCGGCGAGTAGACTATAGCGTAAGGGTCATTTCTTGAGTAACAGATTACGTTACTTTGTTGCAGAGCGTTGTCTAGTTCTGCCTGAATCCCGTGATTTTGTAGTATGGCGTCAGTCTGATCGACCTGAGACGCCCAAAGATGAGAAAATCCGGTGATGAAGCTGGTGTAAATTGCGGCGCTGAACAATATAACGCGCGCTGAGTAGTACATTCCGCTGATGTAGAGGTCGTGCCTCAGAGCACCTTCTCGCAACACGCAAATCGTCGTAAGAATGATAGCAATCTCCACGAAGCTAAAGTACCTGAGCTCATTGGATTCTGGAAAAAACGCAACAACGATTAACAGCCCGGCTGCACCCATGATGGCCGCGACTTCCGCACCATGCGGCCTTACCCTGGCGAGCCCAGGAATTAACAATCCCAAACAGCCGAGCAGCAGGATTGAGAGAGCGCCCCCCATGCGAAAGCCTGCTGATCCTTCCGATACGTCGCCTTGATTGATCGTGTACCCATGCGGCCGCATGTTCGTTGCGTCCAGGTCGAGTTGCGACAGCATGTAGAGAATGGCCTGAGGCAGAAGAGAAAGAGCCGCCGGTCCGGGCCAGAGCCCGGTTTCGGTTCCGGGGAGCCGATAGCCTCCAACCTGAACCGCTATCGGATAGATTGGATTATGAAAGAGTATGAGGTTTCGAATTGGCGAGAAGAAGGTAAATGGAGCAAGGACTACAAAAATAATTAGAGGAACAATTCCGAAGAACCGCCACCTTTCCATTTTGCCAGCAATCTTGCACAGAGAATTATCATGATGATACTGAACGAAACGGCGCCGACAATAAAAAATTGTTCTTTGGAATTTACCGCGACCATGAGCGATAGATTGGCTATAAGAGAGTCCTGCCATGCCGGACGCGGGCTGGTCAGTACCCGCCAAGTCGCGAAAAGATGAATAGTAAAGAACGCATTGGTCCAGAGATCAACGTAACCTGAGTCCAAAGCTGTATGAAGGATCGGAACCCCAAGAAAGATGGAGGCGGTCCAGAGCATGGGGAGCTTGTACGCCATGCGCATGTAGAGCGCGAGGAGAAACGCTCCCAGCGGGGAGATCAACGAGGTCGCCTCAACTCTTCCCGTTATGGCCCAGAGCTCAGCTATCCCCTCATTTTTTCGAGGGCCAAAATGCAACTCGAGGTTGGCATTTCGCGGCGACAACTCTCGTATGACGAGTCCTGAAGCGCGCCTTCGGGGCTCCGAATTGTTGAGACAGAGGTCGCGCCATGCTCAATGTGGGACCTTAGGACTCTCCTTTCGCCCCACATGAGGCCAAAAAGCCTCGAAATCACCCCGTTCTCGAAATGAGGGGATTCCTGAGGGCCCAGAGAGCGCCTTGAACGTAGTCAACCAAGGGCGGAAAGCTGATATAACGGACCGCCAAGTCAGGCGGCATTACAAATTGGTCGGAGGACGTGAGACCAACCCGCAGCGCGGCAAACGGAATATGGTAAGCGAGTGTATCCCAATCAAAATTGAACTTAGCCAAATCAATCAACGCAATGTATAGAAAAATAACTAACCCAGCGAGGTCCGGCGCGCAATCTCTTAAATACTTGTTCAACGATCAAGCCTAAAAAGCGTGCGGACTATTCAGAAATTCGTCGCGGAGATTCGCGAGGCCGAGATTGCCAAGTCTGACGCCCTTACGCAAGGCGGATGGTGGAAGAGCGGGCCGCATTACCGGCCAACTCCGTATCAGATGCTTGTCTAGCATCGGCGCGGGGGATGTCCCGGGGAATGTTGAAAAGGAAGGAGCGGCGTTGCTCGCCTTGAGCCTTTAGGCTCGGGGTGCTGATTCCAACGAAGGAAAGCAACGCCATGAAAAAGCATATCACATCCACGGCGATTCCTACCTATGCGCTGAAGACGGGTAGTGCCTCAGTTTGAAATTCGCGGCTCTTGACGCCCGTCGCCCGCGCCCCATGTCCCGTGCTATGCTTGCCGCAAAGCACGGACACGAAGGGACGTAAATGGCGTTCGATCTCTCGGAGACCGACCACGGGCGGCTGGACAAGATGCTCGACTTCATTCTTGAATTGTATGCGGAAGGTGAAGTCTCGATTGAAGAAGCGCGTAGCGCCCTGGCCCATATTGTCGCCGCTGCGGCTATCGATAATGAGGGAGAGGTACTGGCCTGGCTTAACCCTGAGCAATTGACGCATTGGAAGGAAGAAGTCATTGCCCACAGGCCCTAAAGGCGAGAAGCGCCCCGCCGACGTGATCGGCAATGCCGTAAAGGTCATGCGCATTGCGACCGGCGAGACTGAGGAAATCCGCGATCAGCGCGATCCAAAGGCTGTCATGAGAGGAGAGATCGGGGGCAAGGTTGGTGGCAAAGTCAGAGCAGCCAAAATGTCTTCTGACGAACGAAAACAGTCCGCTTCACGCGCGGCTCATATACGATGGAAAGATAAGAAACCAGAGTAGGGACGTTAAGCGTTTTCAATCTCCCTCATTGTCTTGCGATCGATGAGGCCTTCGGCAAATCCTCTCATTACAATGTACGGGCGCATTAAGGGGCCAACGAACCTATAACGCAGGCGACGAGTTGTCCCAACGCGTTCCAGTACTTCTCCGCGCAGCGGAACGCTGAATTCCTTTAAATGCCGTGCGAAATTCGGCACATCGTAGTATGTTTTTCCGGTTATTGTTCGGAGTGGTGTACGCACAGAAGCTGCGGCGAAATACCCAAGATCGTCGATTTCAGCGAGAGCACACGCTAGTAGCACCTCTTTATAGATGTTCCCCGGCTGAGCGCTCTTAGTGGCATTGTAGTATGCCGAGATAATAGACTGTTGCCATTGATCCAGCGCATTTTGTATTCCTTTGTCGACCTTATCAATAGTGACGTTGACGCTACGACCGCTTAAAGTTTCTCTCGTACAATGTAAGCCAAGCATGTGCGTTATATATGGAAGGCCCTGAGACAACGACGACATCTGAGACAGCGCGTCGGCATCAATCGTCATGCCGAGCCGACCTAAGCCTTTATTTATAATTTCCTTTATCTCCGAAGGCGACATCCGGGGCATTTGAATTTGCACGAGCGCCCGTTCAATTGACTGGTGGCTCTTGATTAATTCGTCAACGGAGCTGGCGACGCCAATGATCAGTATTGACCCGCTTATTCCAAGATCAGAGAGGGCTTTTATGGTATCAGACATTAGAACGGCGATATGTTTGTCGGATAGACGATCAAACTCGTCAAATATAATAAGCGGAGTGACACCGTGCTGCGTCAGGTCTTCGATAGAACGCCTAACGTCATCGGGGACAATTTTTTTAGGCATGGCTTCGGCTAGACTTTCGTCCGCGATGTTTTCCTGACCTGTAAATCCTACGGGATGACGTATTTTTGCGATAGATATGTCCTTGAAAGCGCGACGCCAAAGAGTTGAGAAAGTGTCTGATCCGTCGCAGTTCACACGTGGGATGATAAAGGCGGAGCTCTGGTCAGTAAGAAATTTCGAAGCGATGTTAGCGAGTGATGTTTTTCCAACTCCGCGCTCTCCGAACAGAACGGCGTGATATCCCCGTTGGGTGATCGCATCGACGATTTTTTTGAGTTGCTCAATTCGACCGGCGAAGAGGTCCCGCTCGTTTATAGGGGACCCGGGCGTAAAAACCTGACCCACATTCACATACAGAGCATTAAAATCTGGCTCGGTCATTGCTGCTCCTTCGCTGCGCTAGCCGTCGAGTTAACACCAGAAAGCCTCTAGTAATCCATTAAAAGCATCTAATCAAGTGCTGCACGCTGTCATTTCGCCTTGACTTACGAGGCGATCTCACGCATAATTTCATTATGAATAAGCTCGACATCGCCAAACGCACCCAAATCCTTTCTATGCTATGCGAAGGCGCTTCGATGCGGTCCGTCTCGCGGCTGGCGGATGTGAGCTTCAACACGGTTGCCAAGCTGCTTCTGGACGCTGGGCGCTTCTGCGCTGGCTACCACGATGCCAACGTGAAGGGCGTGAAGGCGAAGCGGGTCCAGGTCGACGAGATTTGGAGCTTCACCTATGCGAAGCAGAAGAACGTCGCGGCTGCGAAGCGCGCTCCGGACGGCGCGGGCGACACCTGGACATGGACGGCAATCGAGGCCCAAACCAAGCTCATCATTTCGCATTTTGTCGGCGGGCGGGACGGCGACTGCGCCGCTTGGTTCATGCAAGACGTTGCGGACCGCGTTGCCAATCGTATCCAGTTAACCAGCGATGGCCACAAAGCCTATTTGGAGGCGGTCGAAGGCGCATTTGGGGCGGACGTGGACTACGCCATGCTCGTCAAGATTTACGGCGCGTCGTCAGATGGTGCCAAGGGCCGCTACAGCCCTGCGGAGTGCATCGGCGCTCAGAAGCATCGGGTCGAAGGCAAGCCCGACATGAAGCACGTCAGCACGTCCTACAGCGAGCGCGCGAACCTTACGATGAGGATGCACAACCGCCGCTTCACCCGGCTTACGAACGCGTTCTCAAAGAAATTCGAGAACCACGCTCACATGGTCGCCATCTATGCCGTCTGGTACAACTGGATTCGCATTCACAAGACGCTTCGCGTTACTCCCGCGATAGCGGCTGGCCTCTCAAAAACCGTCATGGACTGGCCGGACCTAATCGCGCTCATGGACGCGGAAGCGCCGAAGTCAGGGCCACGCGGACCTTATAAAAAGGCGCTTGCCAATGGACGATGATACGAAGAAACTAAAGGCCCTCGAAATCGCATCGGATATTAGAAAATTTGAGATCGGCCTGTTTTGGACTCGATCTCTATTCTTTTGGGGATTTACATCGACGGTCGCTGCTGGATATGGCGCATTTAGTCTGAGGCCGGAACTGGCGGCTCTTCGACTGCCCGCCGCTTGTCTTGGTGTTTTTTGTAGTTTGACGTGGAGTTTGGTCAACCGGAGCAGCAAATACTGGCAAAAACAATGGGAGGAAAAAGCCGAGCAAGCCTCCAGGGAACTCTTGGGTCAGAATATTTTTGCCGAAATCACGACCCGTCCCACGGCAATGGGTTGGAGGTCATTTCCGCAGTGGGAAGCGCACTTTTCCGTCTCCAGACTCGCCACGACCTTTAGCGACGTTACAATCATCATCTGGATTGGACTTTTGCTGAGCGCGCTGGGGCTAACGCCCTGCAACTGGATCACGGTCATCATAGGGCTGCTTCTCGTTGTTTATCTTTTCATATTTTGTCGGCGCATGCCCCGTCAAAATTCAAACTGACGCACTACCTGAAGACGGAAGCGCTTGCGGGCATGTCGGCGAGTTTTGAGCGCTTTTGCCTTGCGGCCGGGATCGAATCGCTGACGGAGATGCTGGAAGAGGACGCGGTGGCCGCTTGCGGCGCGCGTCATGAGCGGGGCGAGAGCCGCAAGGCGCACCGCTGGGGTCGGACGAAGGGCAAGATCGGTTTTCACGGCGGCAAAGTCGAGGTCGAGCGCCCACGTGTTCGCGGGCGTAATGGCGTCGAATACGTGTTGCCGAGCTGGGAAAGCGCGGCAAGCGAAGATTGGCTCGGCCGATGGGCGATGAACCAGATGCTGATCAACGTCTCGACGCGCAAATTCAAGCGTTCGGTTCGCCTGCCCGAAGGGGACGTTCCGGCCGCCGACGGAGCCGGCTTGTCGAAGTCGGCGACTTCCCGGCGCTTCGTCGCTTTATCGACGGCGCGCATGAGGGAGTGGATGTCGACCAGGCTCGACGCTCTTGATCTGCTGGTGATCCAGATCGACGGCATCCATATGGCCGAGGACATGCTGCTGGTGGCGGCGCTCGGCATCGACGCGGCGGGCGACAAACACCCGCTGGGTCTCGTCGAGGGGGCGACGGAAAACGCAACGACCGTGCAGGCGCTCATCGACAATCTCATTGAACGCGGCCTCGATCCCACCGTGCGGCGTCTCTTCATCATCGATGGCTCGAAGGCGCTGTCGAAGGCGATCAAGAGGACCTTCGGACGCGATACGCCGATCCAGCGTTGCCAGATTCACAAGGCGCGCAACATTCTGGAGCGACTGCCCAAATCGATGCACGCGTCGGTGCGAAGCGTCTTGCGGCAGGCCTGGGAAATGGATGACGCGGCCAAGGCCGAAAAGCTGCTGCGCAACCTCGCCCGCCGTCTCGAACGGGACTGGGAGGGCGTCGCCGCCTCGATCCTGGAAGGGCTGGACGAGATGCTGACCGTGACGCGTCTCGGCCTTCCGCGCGAACTGCGCCGCTCGCTTGCCTGCACGAACATCATCGAGAATGTCATGGGCACGGTGCGTCGTGTTTGCCGGAACGTCAAATACTGGCGCTCCCCCTCGATGGCGATGCGCTGGACCGCCGCCGCGATGCAGGAAGCGACCAAGGGTTTTCGAAAGCTGAAGGCCTTCAAGCAACTGCCCGCCCTGCGCGCGGCGCTCGACAAGACCAACTCCAAGCCTG
Source organism: uncultured Alphaproteobacteria bacterium (assembly GCA_963765375.1). Classification (GTDB taxonomy): domain Bacteria; phylum Pseudomonadota; class Alphaproteobacteria; order Rhizobiales; family Beijerinckiaceae; genus Roseiarcus. The sequence continues at coordinate 63,988 of CAVXVZ010000006.1, forward strand.
CCACGGTGGAGCCTCTTGCTCAAATCGCCGAGGCCGCATAATTCTCAGCCAGCAGCCACCGCTTCGAGAATTTCAACAAAGACCGGGACATCGCCTCGGCGCGCAGGCATCGTGAACGGACAGAGCGAGCAACCATCATGTCGCGTTCCACGTCGGGTGGCGCAGCCGTCGCCGTGCGTAATACCTCATAACTCATTGGGAATTCATGTTGCGGCTTGCTAAGGGTGCGCAACAGGAAACAGGCCACTCGAGAAGCAGCCCTTTGAGTGAGTGTTGCTCAAATTGGATTTTGAGGTGGTAGCGGGACCCAGACTTGAACTGGGGACCTACGGATTATGATTCCGCCGCTCTAACCAGCTGAGCTATCCCGCCACGCGCCCTCGAGAGCCGCAGCCTCATCGAGGCGAGGCGGCGATATAGAGAAGGGGCCGTCACACTGTCAAGGCGCGGGGCGCTTGGCGTCACCCTTCGCCGGCCGCCTCGCGGAAGACGCGGGTCACATGGCCCATCTTGCGGTCGGGGCGGATTTCGAGCTTGCCGTAAAGATGGAGAGAGAGGTCCGGCTGGGCGAGGATATCGCGCCATTCCTCGGCGTCCTCGCCGATCAGATTGTGCATCTCCGCCCGGCCGCGCCGGGTCGGGGCGCCGAGCGGCCAGCCGGCGATGGCGCGGATATGCTGCTCGAACTGCGATGTCTGCGCGCCCTCGATCGTCCAGTGGCCGGAATTGTGCACTCTCGGCGCGACCTCGTTGACGACGAGCCCCTCGTGACCGTGCCGGTCGCGGACGACGAACATCTCGACCGCCAGCACGCCGACGTAATCGAGCGCGTCGAGCACGGCGCCGGCGATGCGCTTGGCCTCGGCCGCCGTCTCCGGACTGATCCGGGCCGGGGCGCGGGTGCGCGCCAGGATGTGGCGCTCATGCTCGTTCTCGCAGAGGTCGTAAGCGACGATCTCGCCTTCGAGGCTGCGCGCGGCGACGACGGAGACCTCGCGCTCGAAGGCGACGAAGCCCTCGAGGATCATCGGCGCCGGACCCAGCGTGCGGTGAACCGCGGCGACGTTCGACCCCTCGCGGATCAGCGACTGGCCCTTGCCGTCATAGCCAAATCGCCGGGTCTTGAGGATCGCCGGACGGCCGAGCTCGGCGACCGCGCGCACCAGCGCGCCCGCATCCTCGACCTTGACGAAGGGCGCGGTCTTGAGGCCGAGATCGCGCAGGAACGTCTTCTCCACGAGCCGGTCCTGGGTCTCAGCCAGCGCCCGGACGCCCGGCCGGACCGCCACGCGCCCGGCGAGGAACTCGACCGTCGCCGTCGGCACGTTCTCGAACTCGAAGGTCGCGACGTCGACGGCCTCGGCGAAGCGGGCGAGCGCCGCCTCGTCGTTGAAGGCGGCGACCGTGCGCGCCGCCGCGGCGTCGTAAGCCGGCGCCGCCGCCTCGGGGGCAAAGATATGGGCGCGCAGGCCGAGTTTCAGCGCCGCCACCGCCAGCATCCGCCCGAGCTGGCCGGCGCCGAGAATGCCGATGGTCGCGCCGGGGCTTAAGATCATCGCTGCGGCGCCTCGGAATTGGGGCGATCATCTTGCGGGCGCTCGGCGACCTCGGCGGTGAGCCTGGCGCGCCACGCTTCAAGCCGCCCCGCCAGCGCGTCGTCGGCGAGCGCCAGAACGGCCGAAGCGAGGAGCGCGGCGTTGACCGCGCCCGCTTCGCCGATCGCGAGCGTGCCGACCGGAACGCCGGCCGGCATCTGGACGATCGAGAGAAGGCTGTCCTGGCCCGAGAGCGCCTTCGAAGGGACGGGAACGCCAAACACCGGCAAGGTGGTGAAGGCGGCAGTCATACCCGGCAGATGCGCCGCTCCCCCCGCGCCGGCGATGATGACTTTGAAGCCGGCGGCTTTCGCCCCCTTGGCGAAGGCCGCCATCCGGTCGGGCGTTCGATGGGCGGAGACGATCCGCGCCTCATAGCCGATGGCGAGCGCTTCGAGCGTCTCGGCGGCGCGGCGCATGACCGCCCAGTCCGACTGGCTGCCCATGATGATGGCGACGGGCTTCGGCGCGCCGCTCACAGGCGCCCCCCGAGGCCCGAATCGACGCGATTCATGGGCCTTGCGCTTAAAGGAAGGCCAAGGGGGGCGCAAGCCGACCAAGCGTTAGGACAGGGCAATCGAATGAGTTTTAAGTAGTGGGGCTTTGGTTTTTGTGATTCGCCCTTTCCAGTGCTGATTTGCAACCTGGAGAGGGATTGTGGAAGACGAAGAGCTTGGGCTTGGCGGGAAGCTTGATTTTCTTGAGGCTTTTTCGGCGCTGCCTGATCCGCGCCAGTCGAAGAAGGTGCTTTATCCGCTCGATGAGGTCTTGCTTCTGACGCTGTGCGCGGTGTTGTGCGGGGCTGACGGTTGGGTGAGCGTGGCGCTGTTCGGTGAGCAGAAGCTCAAGTTTCTGCGTCGGTTCCTGCCTTTCGAGAACGGCACGCCGAGCCACGATCAGCTCGGACTGATCTTCGGCGCCCTGGATGCGCAAGCTTTCCAGACCTGCTTCATCGCCTGGACGCAGGCCTCGAGCGGCGCCATCGCGGGTGTGGTTGCCATCGACGGCAAGACGGTGCGCCGCTCCTTCGACCGGGCGGGCAACAAAGGCGCCATTCACCTGGTGTCGGCCTGGAGTTCGCGCCAGAAACTGGTGTTGGGTGCGCGGGCGGTGGACGAAAAATCCAACGAGATCACCGCCATTCCCGAACTGCTCGACCTTCTGGCCATCAAGGGCGCGATCGTGACGATCGACGCCATGGGCTGTCAGAAGAAGATCGCCGAGAAAATCATCGCCAAAAGCGCCGACTATGTCTTCGGCCTCAAGGGCAATCAGGCAACCTTGCGGACCGACGTGGAAGACCTGTTCACAGAGCAAATGGCGTGCAATTTCAAAGATGTCGCCGTCTCGCGCGCGATCGGCACCGATGCCGGGCATGGCCGCATCGAAACCCGCCAGGTCTTCGCCGTCGGCGATATCGCCTGGCTGAGGCAAAATCACGAGTGGGCAGGCCTGCGCTCCATCATCATGGTCGTCTCCAGCCGGGAAACACAAAAGGGCACTGAGCGGGAACGGCGCTTCTACATCTCCTCGCTGCCCGCCGACGCCGAAAAACTCGGGTCCGCCATCCGTCAACATTGGGGCGTGGAGAATGCTTTGCATTGGGTCCTGGACGTCAATTTCCGGGACGATGACTGCCGCATCCGAAAGAAAAACGCTCCCGCCAACTTCTCATCCGTCAAGCGCGCAACCCTCAATGTGAGCTGGACCCCGGATTTAGGACCATTGGCTAAGGTGTGAAATGTCCTGCTCTGTCGCAACCGATGGAGCGAGGAATGACGAAGTCACGCAAGAAGTTTGATGCGGCGTTCAAGGCGAAGATTGCGCTTGAGGCGCTGCGGGAGGATGCGACGGTTCCGGAACTGGCGAAGCGGCACGGGGTGCATCCGAACCAGATTTATGCCTGGAAGAAGCAGGTTCTCGACAATGCGGCGATCCTGTTCGCCCGAGGGGCGAGCGGTTCGGGGGATGGCGAGGAGGAGCGCGAGCGCGAGACGGCCAAGCTTTACGCCAAGATCGGCCAACTGACGGTCGAACGGGATTTCTTGGCCAGGAGGCCAGGGCGATGAGCGCGCCCGATCGAAGAGCGATGGTCGAACGGCTTGGCAAGGACCTGTCGGTGCGCCGCCAATGCGTGCTGTTGAGCTTGACGCGCTCGGGGGTCTACCGCTCCAAGCCTGTCGCCGGGGCGGACGATCTGGCGGTGATGCGCCGTATCGACGAACTGCATCTCGAACTTCCGTTCTACGGCTCGCGGCGAATGACCTTCGAACTCAACAAGGAAGGTCGTGGGGTCAACCGCAAGCGAGTGCGGCGGCTGATGCGGGTGATGGGGATCGAGGCGCTGGTTCCGCGCCCTGGCACGAGCAAAGCCGCGCCCGGGCACAAGATATACCCCTACCTGCTGCGCGGCCTGAAGATTGTCGAGACGAACCATGTTTGGGCGGCCGACGTGACCTACATCCCGATGGCGTGCGGCTTCCTCTATCTGGTGGCGATCATCGACTGGGCCAGCCGGGCGGTTCTGGCATGGCGGCTGTCGAACACCAACGATGCGAGTTTCTGCGCGGCGGCGCTGGAGGAGGCGCTGCTTCGGTTCGGAAAGCCGCGGATTTTCAATACCGATCAGGGCTCCACTTTCACCGCCGAGGCTTTCACCAGCAAGCTTGTGACGGCCGGCGTCGAGATTTCGATGGACGGACGCGGCCGCTTCATGGACAACATTTTCATCGAACGGCTGTGGCGCTCGATCAAGTACGAAGAAGTGCATCTGAAAGCCTACGCCGATGGCTGCGAGGCGCGGTCCGGCATCAGTTCCTGGATGACCTTTTACAATTTTCGGCGCCCTCACCAGGCGATGAACAACCAAATGCCGATGGCGGTGTGGCTCGCCGGCATGGACAAAATCGAGGCGGCGGCGAGGGCTGTGGATATGCCGCTTCGCTTGGACAACGCAAACGCGTTGCCCACATACCCACAGCAGAGACAGAAGCAGCAAGAAGCAGCTTAATTCTTGAAGGACAACGGCAGGCCAGATCACACCTTAAATTCAACCCCTCGTGGTCCCACGAATGGGGTCCAGTTCAATGCCTTGCGCAAGGCACCCGGCAAGGACAGCCTCAAATCCAAGCGTCTTATCGCCGCTTGGGACGAAAACTATCTCGCCAAAATCCTCGAAAACCTATGAATGCAATTCATTCGATTCCCCTGAGCGTTAGGACGCTTGGGGTTGTGCTCGATCAGCATAACCCAGACGCGACGGGCCGGCGGCCAGCGCGGAAGAGGGGAGGTCCTTGCGCTACGACTTCCAAAGTGACAACTCAAGGCGGCTTCTTGGCCGGACCCCGCTCGTTTTCGATGAGGGCATTGTGGAACAGCGCTTTCTGTTCGATCAAATCGCGGACGCGTACCGAACCGCCCGTCCCGGCTATCCCGAGGCGCTGATCGAGGATGTCGTCTCATACGCCAAGCTAAAGCAAAAAGACGAGATACTCGAAGTTGGCTGCGGCACGGGGCAGGCGACAAAAAGCTTTGCCGCGAGAGGCTTCCGGATCATCGCCATTGATCCCGGCCCGGAACTGCTCCGAGGCGCACGTGAAAGCTTGGCGGAGTTCAGCAATGTCGAGTTTTTAGAGAGTACGTTCGAGGCATGGCCCGCGAACCGAGGAGCGTTCCGACTGATTATCGCTGCGCAGTCGTGGCACTGGGTGTCTCCAGAGATGCGGTTTGCGAAGGCCGCGGCGTCGCTTTCGCCCGGCGGTTCTCTGGCGGTGTTCGGACATGTTCCAGTGGGACTTCCCGCTTCCTTAGTTCCTCATTTCAAAGAAATTTACTTGCGCCAAACCGGCAAGTGGGGGCCTCCGCCGGAAGCCTGGTACCTACCTACCGGTCCATTCAAAGGCTGGTTCGACGAATCAGGGCTATTCGGGCCAGTCGAGCACAGAAGATATCCGTGGAAGCGGCGGCATACGACATCAAGCTACACGGATTTCTTGCGCACGAAATCGGATCACCGGATGATGGAACCAACGAAGCGTGAAGAGATGCTTGGCGAAATCGCCAAGGCGGTTGACGATCAGGGCGGAGAGGTCACCCTGGATTATGAGACGCATCTTTATATTGCTCGCCGGCTGGACCTCGATTGAAACTTTTGGAGCCCAATTTCTCGGGCATCACAGACAAGATACGGGCTGACGGCCCGTTGCCCTAGGAGCCTGTCCGAGAAATGGCGGATTTTGGTGGCGGCGTTTGCGCGAATCGGATTCTGCTTGCTTATGAGCAAGACCTTCCGGCCCTGGACGATCGATCAGCCGCTGTTGTTGCCGCCGAGCGTGCAGGACTTTGTCGGCGAGGACCATCTGGCTCGCTTCATTTTGGCGCTTGTGCTCGAGCATCTCGACCTTGGTGAGATCGAATCCGGGTATGCGAGCGAGCGCGGGCAGCCGCCGTTTGACCCGGCGATGATGACGGCGCTGTTGCTGTACGGCTATTGTCACGGCGTCTACTCGTCGCGCCGGATCGCCAAGGCGACGCGCGAACGGGTCGACTTCATGAGCATTGTCGGGCTCGATCCGCCGGATTTTCGCACCGTCTCCGACTTCCGCAAGCGGCACTTGAAGGCGCTTGCGGGACTGTTCGGGCAAGTTCTCAAGCTGTGCGAACAGGCGGGATTTGTGAAGCTCGGCCATGTCGCGCTCGACGGGACGAAGATCAAGGCGAACGCCTCCAAGCACAAGGCGATGAGCTACGAGCGCATGGAGAAGCGTGCGGCGGAGCTCGAGGCCGAGGTCGATCGGTGGCTGAGCGCAGCCGAGGCTGCGGACGCCGAGGAAGACAGAGCCTTCGGCCGCGACAAGAGCGGCGAGGAGCTGCCCAAATGGGTTGCCGACAAGAAGAAGCGCGCCGAGAAGATCCGGGCGGCGAAGGCCGAATTGGAGGCCGAGGCGAAAGCGGCCGCGGCGGCCAAGGCCAAAGCGCAGGCCGAGGCCGAGGAGCGGCGACAAGCCGAGGGCCGCAAGAAACCGGGCAAGCCCGCCGCCCCGCCATCCGAAGAGCCTGACCCCAAAGCGCAGAAGAACTTCACCGATCCCGAAAGCCGCATCATGAAAACCAAGGACGGCTTCATCCAGGGCTACAATGCGCAGGCGGCGGTCGACGCGACGGCGCAGGTGATCGTCGCCCACGGCCTCGACGCGAAGCAGAGCGATCAACATCAATTGGCGCCGATCGCCGACGCCATCGAAGCCAATCTGGGCAAGAAGCCGACGCAACTGTCGGCGGACGCGGGCTATTGCTCCGACGCCAACCTTGCGGCGATGGAGGAACGCGAGATCGACGCCTATATCGCGCCGGGGCGGGCCAAGCACGCCGGGGAAGGAGAAGGCGGCGGCGCCCGCGTCGCCGCCATGCGCGAAAGAATCAAGGCCGGCGGGCACTCCAGCCCCTACCGCTTAAGAAAGCAGCTGCCCGAGCCGGTGTTCGGACAGATCAAGCAGGCGCGCGGCTTCCGTCAGTTTCTCTTGCGCGGCGTCGAGAAGGTCGCCAACGAGTGGGGCCTCGTCTGCCTCGCCCACAATATCTTGAAGCTCGCCCAGGGGCGGACCCCGTCCCTTGCCGCACTCGCAACCGGCTGAGCTTCGCCACCTCGGAAACGGTGCAACGAACGATGGCCGCAAAGCTTCCACCCTTACATCAAACCGGATGCGCGAATTTGCTGCATCCGGCTCTCCGACTGGCTTGAGCGGTTCAAATCCCAGCTCGCCGGGATTAAGCAGACAGGCTCCTAGGCCGGCATCGTCGGTTTTAGCCACGGGCGAAAAACTCATTCGCCGCGCGCGGCGAACGGGATTGGCGTGATTTCGCTCTCGGGAAGCGAGAGCTGCCCGCCGCTGTGAGTGCGCTTGGCTGCCGATCGCGGTCGGCTCTTCCTGCTGGCTGGTCCCCGACCTTTCTCCGCGTGGAGGGAGGAATCCCCGACTGGCAAGCCGCGCGGCGGCGCCTTATATGTCGCGGGATCGTCACGATTGGGCCGGCTTGTCGCCGGATCGCGGGCGAAGGCGCTCAAACGAAAACGGGTCCATATGACGTCCCAGGTTCCCCCCCCGGCCAAGGTCGCGCATTTCACCCTCGCCAACGGCCTCGAGGTCGTCGTCATTCCCGATCATCGCGCCCCCGTCGTCACCCATATGGTCTGGTACCGCAACGGCGCGGCCGACGATCCGCCGGGAAAGTCGGGCATCGCCCATTTCCTCGAGCACCTGATGTTCAAGGGCACCAAGCTCCATCCCAAGGGCGAGTTCTCGGAATTCGTCTCCGAGGTCGGCGGCCAGGAGAACGCCTTCACCGGCAATGATTTCACCGCCTATTTCCAGCAGGTCGCCCGCCAGCACCTGAAAGCCTGCATGGAGTTCGAAGCCGACCGGATGACTGGCCTCACGCTCACCGACGACATTGTCGCGCCCGAGCGCGACGTGGTGCTCGAGGAGCGGCGCATGCATTGCGACACCGACCCCGGCGCCCAGCTCAGCGAGGCGGTGCAGGCGACCCTCTTCACCCATCACCCTTACGGCATTCCGGTGATCGGCTGGGGACACGAGATCGAAGGCCTGAAGCGCGAGGACGCGCTCGCGTATTACAAGCGCTTCTATACGCCCGAGAACGCCATCCTGGTGGTGGCGGGCGACGTCGAGCCGGAGGAGGCGCGAGCGCTGGCCAAGGAGACCTACGGCAAGATCAAGCCGCGCGGAGCCAAGCCCGAGCGGGTGCGTCCGATGGAGCCCCCGACGGTTGCGAGCCGGCTGGTGACGGTCGCCGACGACAAGGTCGAGCAGCCCGGCTGGCAGCGCCATTACCTCGCGCCGTCCGCCCGCACCGCGAGGGAAGGCGAAGCCGAGGCGCTCGAAGTGCTCGGCCATCTCCTCGGCGGCGGCCAGACGAGCATGCTCTACCGGACGCTGGTGATGGAGGAGAAGCTCGCGGTCTCGGCCTGGGCCTATTACCACGGCACCGCGCTCGACCAGAGCCGGTTCATCGTCAACATGACCCCGGCGCCGGGCGTCACGCTGGAAGCGCTCGACAAGGCGTTCGACCGGACGCTGGCGAGGTTCCTGGTCGACCGCGTCGACGCGGGCGACCTCGATCGCGCCAAGACGCGGCTGATGGCCGACGCGACTTACGCCCGCGACAGCCAGTCGGATCTCGCGCGCTGGTACGGCTCGTCGCTGGCGATCGGCCAGACCCTGCATGACGTTGAGGAATGGCCGGCGCGGATCGAGGCGGTCAGCGCCGAATCGGTGATCGAGGCGGCGCGGCGCTGGCTCGATCACAAGCCCGCGGTCACCGGCCATCTCCTGCCGCTGGAAAGCGAAGCCGCATAGGAGCCGCGAAGCTTCGCCCGCCGCGCCGAGCAGGCGCCAAGCCGACAAAACGAAAAATGGAAACGCCGATGCAAAAGCACCTCGCCCTTTCGCCTTCCCATTCCGCCGTCAACGTCGACGTCGTCACGACCCCGCGCGGCCTCACGCTGTGGCTCGTCCGCTCCTATGCGGTGCCGCTGGTTTCGCTCGAATTCGCCATCCGCGGCGGCGCGGCGCAGGACCCGGCCGAGAAGGCCGGCTTCGGTTCGCTGATGTCGGGGTTGCTCGACGAGGGCGCCGGCGACCTCGACTTCCCAGGCCTTCCACCGGGCGCTCGACGAGAAGGCGGTCGAGATGAGCTTTCATTGCGACCGCGACCACTGGAGCGGGCGGATGCGCACGCTCACGAAGAACCTCGACCGCGCCGCCGAACTTCTGCGGCTCGCGGTCAACGCGCCGCGGTTCGACGAGGAGCCGTTCGAGCGCGTGCGCGAGCACATGAACGCCCGCCTGCGCCATGTCGCCAACGATCCCGGCGCCCTCGCCAACCGCAACTGGAAAGCGAAGGCCTTTCCGTTTCACCCCTACGGCCAGCCGGCCGACGGCACGCTCGAAACCTTGGGGATGATCGAGCGGCCCGACCTCATTCGCGCCGCCAAACGCGGGATCGCCCGCGACCAATTGATGATCGCGGTCGTCGGGGCGATCGACGAGAAGGACGCGGCGGCGCTGGTCGACAAGGCGTTCGCCGACCTGCCGGCGAAGGGGCATCTCAAGCCCGTCCCCGACGCAGCCTTCGCCGGCCTGGGCGCGATCGACCTCGTCGACCTCGACGTGCCGCAATCGACCATCCGCTTCGGCCGGCCGGCGCTAAGGCGCGACGATCCCGACTATATCGCGAGCGTCGTCGCCGCCCATGTGCTTGGCGGCTCGGGCTCGATGACGTCGCGCCTCTTCCGCGAAGTGCGCGAGAAGCGCGGCCTCGCCTATACGGTGTTCGGGACCTTCTACGCGCTCGAGCACGGCACTTATTTCTACGGCGGCACGACGACCAAGAACGAGCGGGCGCGCGAATCCTTCGACGTCGCCTCAGCCGAAATCCGCGACGTGGCGCTGAACGGCCTCAACGTCGAAGAGCTCGAGAAGGGCAAGACCTATCTCATCGGCTCCTATCCGCTGCGCTTCGACACTTCGTCCAAGATCGCCTCGCAGCTGATCCACATCCAGCTCGAGCGCCGGGCGCCCGAGTGGCTGGTCGAGCGCAACCGCGAGATCGAAGCGCGGTGACGATGGAGAGCGTGAAGCGAGCCGGCGAATCGCGCCTTCGATGACGGCTCGCTGCTGACGACGGTGGTGGGGAAGCCGGAAGGGTTCTAAGGTCCGCTCTCAAGGGGCCTTGTTCGCCAACCCATTTCTATTTGATGGCGACCCCCGCGCTGGTCTTCAGCGCGGCTCCAATCACGGCCCAAACCGCCTGCACGGTCTCTTCGGCGACGGCGATATTTATATCCTGGTATCCTAGAAGAACATTCTGAAGGGCGAGTTTTTGATTGGCGACAACCATTTTATACTCACCGGGCTTCATCTTGGATTTGTTCTTCGCGATGTACTGCGCAGTATTGTTCAGCGCGTCGATTTGAGACGCCGCGCCCTGGGAGACCGTATTCCATTTCGGCCCAAGCACGCCCTGAGCCGCCGACAGCGCCTGCTGAAACACTGTGCCCCAATTCGTACGGGCGCCAGCCGCAGCCGCCGCCGGTGCTTTAACCATCGTCTCTCTCCTTATTTGGAAGAAGCGCCGGGATTTTGAGCGGTAGCCGTGCTTTGAGTGGACCCGCCGCCCCCCACTGTCTTCAAGGACAATTCATAAGTTAAAAGCACCGCGAACTGAGAATCGAGCTGGCTCTGTGTCGCCTTCAAGGCATAGGGGCTAAGCGCGCCATACTCTTTGTGCGTCGCTCTCAAGTTCGAGATCTCTGTTCTCAGGTTGCTGAAATATATCGGGAGGTTCGCGGTGGACGCGTCCGGCGTGGCCTCCATTCTGAGCTCCAGGCCTTTGAGGGAAGTATCCACGTCATCGTAAAAGGCAATGTTGTCCGCATACGCCGCTTTTGTGCTGCCCGAGATCCAGCCATCGATGGCCCGGTGCAATTTGGACTGCAGATCCGAGATCGAAGTGTCGGCCTTGCTGTCGTATTGCGGCGCGGCGCACGCCGCAAGAAGCAGGGAGATCACTGAACAAGTGAAAACCAATTTGGTGCTGAAATACCTTGTCGCCCGCATATTCATCTCAAATAAATTGAGCTAACATCTTCGGGGGAACGCTAGGTCGCGTCGTGAGTAGCGTCAATTCCGCGGGTGGATTGAACCAGGTTGTCCACAGGAATATCGGCCCAAGTAACTACGAAGATTGGCGCTTCAATCGCCTCAATGCGTGCGAGCTCGGCCTGCCCGGCCGATGGCGACACATCGAAGTTGACCCGAATTGCGTGAATTCGTTTTCGCCGGTTTGTCCCCGGCGCCTTCTTGATGCGATAACATCTGGCGAGGTCCGCGCCCCCATGCCGATTCGCCGTCTCGATCCGCTCGTCGTCGACCGCATCGCCGCGGGCGAGGTGATCGAGCGGCCGGCGGCGGCGATCAAGGAACTGGTCGAGAACGCGCTCGACGCCGGGGCGAAGGCGATCGAGGTCGCGATCGAAGCCGGCGGGCGAAGGCTGATCCGCGTCGTCGACGACGGGCGCGGCATGGACGAAGCCGATCTCGCGTTGAGCGTCGAGCGGCACGCGACGTCGAAAATTCCCGACGGCGACCTGACCGCGATCCGACCTTCGGCTTCCGCGGCGAGGCGCTGCCCTCGATCGCCTCGGTGTCGCGGCTCGAAATCCGCACCCGCGCGGCAGGGCGCGCCGACGGGCTTGAGGCTCGTGGTCGAGGACGGGAGAAAGAGCGTCGATCGAACCCTGCGCCGCGCCCGTCGGCGCGCGGGTCGAGGCGCGCGATCTCTTCGCCGCCACGCCCGCGCGGCTCAAGTTCCTCAAGTCCGACCGGTCGGAGGCGCTGGCCGCGGCCGATGCGGTCAAGCGGCTGGCGATGGCCGCGCCGCACGCGCGCTTTTCGTTCGCAACCGACATCGGCTCGTCGTTCGACTGGCCGGCCGCTGGCCGACGGCGAAGCAGGGCTTCGCTGAGCGGCTGCGCCAGGCGCTCGGCGACGACTTCGGCTTGAATTCGGTCGGGCTCGACGCGCGACGCGACGGCGCGCGGCTCACCGGCCGGGTCGGCCTGCCGACCTTCAGCCGGCCGAACGCCTCCCAGCAGTTCCTGTTCGTCAATGGGCGGGCGGTGCGCGACAAGACGCTCGCGGGCGCGCTGCGCGGGGCCTACCTCGATTTCCTGCCCCCCGACCGGCATGCGGTCGCGGCCCTGTTCGTCGAGTGCGATCCCGAGCGAGGTCGACGTCAACGTCCATCCGGCCAAGGCCGAGGTGCGCTTTCGCGAGGCCGCCGTCGTCAGGAGCCTCGTCGTCGGGCGATCAAGCAGCGCCTGAACGAGGCGCTGCATCGGGCGACGACCACCGGCGGCACGGCGACGATCCTCGCCATGCGGCCGCCGCAAGCCTATCGCGGAGCCTCCTATACCGCCCGCTGGGACTGGCGGGCCTCGCCCGCGGCGCCGCGGCTCGCCGAGCCGGCGCAGGCGAGCTTCGCCGAAACTCGCGCTCTCGGCGGCGCCGTCCCGCCGCGCCGGCGAATGAGCGCGACCTCGCCTCTCCGCTCGGCGCCGCGCGGGCGCAAGTGCATGGAAACTACATCATCGCCCAGACCGCGGACGGAGTCGTCATCGTCGACCAGCACGCGGCGCACGAGCGCATCGTCTACGAGAAGCTCAAGCGCGAGCGGGAGGGCGGCGCGATCGAGCGGCAGACGCTGCTGACGCCGATGGTGGTCGATCTCGACCCCGAAGCGGCGGCGCTGATCGACGCCCATTCGCATGAGCTCGCTCGGCCTCGGCCTGATCGTCGAGGGCTTCGGCCCCGGCGCGGTGATGGTGCGCGAAGCGCCCGGCGGCGATCGCGGGCGGCGACCTTGCCGGCCTCGTGCGCGACCTCGCCGCCGATCTCGCGGCCGACGACGGCGCCCAGAGCCTCGCGCGCCGGCTCGACCGCCGCCTTGCGACGTTCGCCTGCCATCATTCGGTGCGCTCGGGCCGGCGCTCAAGCCCGAGGAGATGAACGCGCTTCTGCGCGAGATGGAGCAGACGCCCGGCGCCGGCCAATGCAACCACGGCCGCCCGACCTATGTCGAGCTCAAGCTCGCCGACATCGAGCGCCTGTTCGGGCGGCGCTGACAGGGAACACGGATCGCCCGTCGCGAAACGCCTCGATGCTTCGTACTCCAGGTAGTCATGGCCGGGCTTGTCCCGGCCATCCACGCGAACACCGCCTTTGCTGATTGGCGGCTCACCGCTTGTATGGGATCAAACCATGATGTGAATGGCGCCCGCGTTACGTGGATGGCCGGGACAAGCCCGGCCATGACGAATAGGTCGCCCGGTAGAGGACCGAGAGCGCGGCTTCGGTCATGGCGATCATCCCATGCCTATCTTGCTTATCACGTTGCGGCTTGGATTCATCGCCGCTCAAGGCTATTGGGCGGGCGTCGTTTCCGAGTTTGAGAGAGAGCCTGAGCCGTTGAGCGCCGCGGAACCCAAGGTCGACGAGGCGCTCGCCGTCGCGCATGGCCTGAAGCCCGACGAATACGCGCGCCTCGTCGCGCTGATCGGCCGGACCCCGACCTTCACCGAACTCGGCATCGTCTCGGCGATGTGGAACGAGCATTGCTCGTACAAGTCCTCGCGCCTGCATCTGCGCAAGCTGCCGACCAAGGGCCCTCATGTCATCCACGGCCCGGGCGAGAACGCCGGGCGTGATCGACATCGGCGACGGCGACGTCTGCGTGTTCAAGATGGAGAGCCACAATCATCCCTCGTTCATCGAGCCCTATCAGGGCGCGGCGACCGGAGTCGGCGGGATCTTGCGCGACGTCTTCACCATGGGCGCAAGGCCCATCGCCTGCCTCAATTTCCTTCGCTTCGGCGCGCCCGATCATGTCCGAACCCGGCGCCTCGTGGCCGGGGTCGTCGGCGGGGATCGGCGGCTACGGCAATTCGTTCGGCGTGCCGACGGTCGGCGGCTCGACCGGCTTCCATAGGCGCTATGACGGCAACATCCTCGTCAATGCTATGGCGGTCGGCGTCGCCAGGCGGGACGCGATCTTCACCTCGAAGGCGGCGGGCGTCGGCAATCCGATCGTCTATCTCGGCTCGAAGACCGGACGCGACGGCATCCATGGCGCGACCATGGCCTCGGCGTCGTTCGCCGAGGACGCCGAGGAGCGCCGCCCGACCGTCCAGGTCGGCGATCCGTTCGCCGAGAAGCTCCTGCTCGAAGCCTGTCTCGAATTGATGGCGTCCGGGGCGGTCATCGCCATCCAGGACATGGGCGCGGCCGGCCTCACCTCGTCGGCGGCCGAGATGGGCTCAAAAGGCGATCTCGGCGTCGAGCTCGACCTCGACCGCGTCCCCTGCCGCGAGACGGAAATGAGCGCCTACGAGATCATGCTGTCCGAGAGCCAGGAGCGGATGCTGATGGTGCTGAGGCCGGAGAAGGAAAAAGAGGCCGAGGACATTTTCCGCAAGTGGGGGCTCGATTTCGCCGTCATCGGCCGGACGACCGATTCGCGGCGGTTCGTCGTCAGGCAGGGCGGCGAGGTCAAGGCGGACCTGCCGATCAGGGAGCTCGGCAGCGAAGCGCCGCTCTACGACCGCCCGTGGACGCGAGACGCCGCCGTCGCCTTATCCTCGATCCCGCCGCCATCATGGCCCCGATGCCGACCGACGCGGCGCTGATCAAGCTCCTTGGCTCGCCCGATCTCAGCTCCAAGCGCTGGATCACCGAGCAATACGACACCCTCATCCTCGGCAACACCATCCAGGGCCCGGGAGGGGACGCCGCGGTGGTCCGGCTCGGCGACGGGCCAAAGGGCCTGGCGCTGACCACCGATTGCACCGAGCGCTATTGCGCCGCCGATCCGCGCGAAGGGGGAAAACAGGCGGTGGCGGAGGCGTGGCGCAACCTGATCGCCGTCGGCGCGCGGCCGCTCGCGCTCACCGACAATCTCAATTTCGGCAATCCCGAGCGCGCCCGAGACGATGGGGGAGCTGGTCGGCTGCATCGAGGGCATCGGCGAGGCGGCGCGGGCGCTCGATTTTCCCGTCGTTTCGGGCAACGTGTCGCTCTATAACGAAACGATGGGCGAAGGGATTCCGCCGACGCCGGCGATCGGCGGCGTCGGCCTTGTCGACGACGTCGGCAGGTCGGCGACGCTCGCTTTCAAGGCGGCGGGCGAGGATATTCTGCTGATCGGCGGGGCGCCGTCATGGCTCGGCCGCTCCGCCTGGCTGATGACGGTCGCGGGCCGCGAGGAGGGCGCGCCGCCGCCGGTCGATCTCGCCGCCGAACGCCGCAACGGCGAATTCGTCGCCGTCGCTCATCCGGGCCGAAGCGGGTCAGCGCCGTCCACGACCTCTCCGACGGCGGCCTCGCCGTGGCGCTGGCCGAAATGGCGCTTGCCGGAGGGATCGGCGCGACGATCGCGGCCGAGGGGCCCGGAGCACGCCTTCTTCTTCGGCGAGGACCAGGGCCGCTACGTTTTGACCTCGGCGCCGGCCGAGACAGCGGCCATCGCCGAAGAGGCGAAGCGGCTTGCAGGTCCCGCTCTCGCGCATCGGCGTCACCGGCGGCGAGACGTTGAGGCTCGGCGGCGCGGCGCCGGTCGCCCTTGCCGCGCTCACGGAAGCCTATGAGAGTTGGCTTCCGGACTTTATGGATCGCTCTTAAGGGGGAAACGCATGATTCCGTTCGTCATCGTCAAGACCAAAGCGGGCTTCGCCTATCTACGGCCAGAGCACGTCGTCGCCATCAACGCATCCGATGGCGACGACTGCATGATCCTCATGACCGACGGCGTCACCATCGCCGCCACCGAACCGGCCGAGGACGTCGTCGCGCGGCTCGAGGCCGAGGCGGAGGAGGAGGACCACGCGGTCGAGACAATCAAGGAGCACAATCGCCATGGCAATGTCCCAAACCGAGATTGAGCGGATGATCCGCGAGGCGTTCCCCGACGCCCGGGTCGAAGTGAAGGACCTTGCCGGCGACGGCAACCATTATTCGGCCAGCGTCGTCTCCTCGGCCTTCAAGGGCGTGAACAAGGTGAAGCAGCACCAGATGGTCTACGCCGCGCTCAAGGGGAAGATGGGCGGCGAATTGCACGCGCTGGCGCTTACGACGTCGGAGGGCTAGGAGCCATCGCCGGACGGGCGGCGAGGCGGGAATCGCGCGCCGTTGCTCTCAAGGGGCAGACGCAGCGCGTTGGTCAGGTAGCTCACGGCGCGATAGAAACCCGCCAGCATGAGAACCTCGACCAAAGCCATGTCGCAGAACTGTCCTGCCATCGCCGACCAAAGCGCGTCGTCAATGTCCGAATTCGCGTGAAGCTGATCGCAGGCGCGGATGAGGAGTCCGTCCTCGAACGACCAGCAGGGATCGTCGGCGCCGCCGTTCACGAGCGAGTCCAGCATCGCCGCGTCCAGCCCGGCCGTTTTGCCGAAGAACGCCACATGCACTCCCCATTCGTACTCCGAGCCCGAAAGAGCGGTCACGCGGCCGATGACCACTTCTCGCTGGCGGAGCGTGAGATGCCCTTTGTCGAGGAGCGCCCCTCCTCGCAGGCGCTCAAACAGCCGGGCGTCGCGCGCCAGCGTGGTGAATAGCGCCAGAGGCGGCGCGCCGGGCGGCATGATTCGGTCGAAGACAGCCTGCATGTCGGCGGAAAAGGGCGGCTTGACGGGCGCGATTCGTGCAGACACGGCAAACTCCCTGCGCTATGTTTTCTGTAGCATCGCCTAGAGCAACTGCTATCGAAAGTAAAGCATGACGATTCCGAGGCCGGGCGTTCCCGTGCGCGGCTCGCGGACCGGCCGCCCGGTGATGGCGCTCCTGGATCTGCTTGGCCGCAGGACCGCGCTGCGCATCCTGTGGGAATTGTCGCGCGCCGATCACGGCCTGACGTTTCGGGCGCTCGAGAGCGCGGCCGAGACCAACCCCGCGCTGCTCAACACCCGCCTCAAGGAATTGCGCGCAAGCGGGCTCGTCTTCCATGACGCCGACGGCTACCGCCTCAGCGCGAGCGGCCTTGAGCTTCTGAAACTGCTGTTGCCGCTGGTCGAGTGGGCCAATGAGCGGGCGAGCGATTCGCGGCCGCCCTCCAGGGCCTGAGCAAAGGTGAAGCAGCACCAGATGGCCTACGCCGCGCTCGTTGGGTCCCCGCCTGCTCGATCGACGGCTCTACACTTGTCGTCCCGAAATGGCGGGACGCGGGGCTGCAAACCAGCGATATTATCGCTTGACTGGCGCCAGAGCTAGCGATAATATCACTCGTGAAAACGATTGTCCTGACCCTTGCCGCCGCAAAGGACCTCGACTCGCTTCCGCAGGACGCGCGCGCACAGGTGGAGGAGGCGCTCCACCGCTACGCCATGACGGGCCAGGGCGACGTCAAGCCTCTTCATGGCCGGGGCGGTTCGCGGCTCCGCGTCGGCGGTTACCGGGTGATCTTCGATGAGGATGCAACCACGATTCTGGCGATCTACATAGGCCGTCGGGTCACCACGACTTACAAAAGGAACTGAGCTTTGAGAGCGCCGCAGATCATTCGGACACCTGAGGGCGAGGAGCTGGTGGTGCTGCCTCGGGCTGATTATGAGGCGCTCATCGAGCGCGCTGATCACGAGTCTGAGGATGCGGATGACGTTACAATCTACGACGCTCGAAGGCCGAGTTGGCTGCCGGCGGCGTCGTCCTGCCGCCTGAGGTGAGCGCTGCCGTTCTTCGAGGCGACAGCAGGCTGAAAGCAGTTCGCAACTGGCGCGGCGAGACCCAACTACACCTGACATTCAAAACAGGCATCGCTCAAGGCTATCTGTCCGACCTCGAAAACGGGCGACGCAAGGGAACTTCCGACACAATCGCAAAGCTCGCGCAGGCCTTAAATGTGCCGGCGGAGTGGCTTTCGTAAAGCGAAAACTCGCCACAACGCGTTGGGGCGGGCTTTGAAGTGGACTCCACTCAATTCGGCGCAAATACGCTTTGAATCAGACTGCAGGGTCATCTTGAATCCGGGCGGCAACGCGACGATATCGCAATCGGCCGCCCCCTAAGGACGGTCACAACTTCTTCCGGAGAGGCCCGATTTGACCGCCGACGCCCAGACCCCGACCAGCGAAGCCGCGACCCAGAGCTTCGAAGCCGACGTTTCGCGCCTGCTGCATCTCATGGTCCATTCGGTCTATTCCGACCTGGCCATCTTCGTCCGCGAGCTCGTCTCCAACGCCGCGGACGCCTGCGAGAAATTGCGCTACGAGGCGATCGCCAAGCCCGAACTGATCGAGGACGGCGCTCCGTTCGCGATCGAGATCGCGATCAATCCCGACGCCAAGACGCTGACCTTCTCCGACAACGGCGTCGGCATGACCCGCGAAGACCTGACCCAGGGTCTCGGCACCATCGCCCGCTCCGGGACCAAGGCCTTCCTCGACAAGCTCGCGGCCGATGACGCGAGCAAGGAAGCCGCCGCCCTCATCGGCCAGTTCGGCATCGGCTTTTACTCGTCCTTCATGGTCGCGGACGAAGTCGTCGTCGACACCCGCCGCGCTGGAACCGACGAGGCCTGGCGCTGGTCGTCGGACGGCAAAGGGTCATTCACGATCGCGCCGCTCGCGCTCGAAAACACGCAGAAGCGCGGCACGCGCGTCACCCTTCATCTCAACGATGCGTCGGACGAATTCGCCCAGCCGCGGAAGCTCGAACGCATCGTGCGCGACCATTCCGGCGCGGTCGCCGTGCCGATCGACCTGATCGAGAAGGTCGGGGCCGAGAAGCGCCGGATCGGCGACGGCGCGGCGATCTGGGCCAAGCCCAAGTCCGACGTGACGGCGGAGGAATATACCGAGTTCTATCGCGGCCTCGCCGGCCAGTTCGACGAGCCGGCGCTGACCTTGCATTGGCGCGCCGAAGGGCGGCACGAATATACCGTGCTCGCCTTCATTCCCGGCTCGCGGCCGTTCGATCTGTTCGATCCGGCGCGGAAGGGGCGCAACAAGCTCTACGTGCGCCGCGTGCTCATCACCGAGGACGCCGACATCCTTCCGGGGTGGCTGCGCTTCATGCGCCTCGTGGTCGACAGCGCCGACCTGCCGCTCAACGTCTCCCGCGAAATGATCCAGAAGAGCGATGTGTTCGCCGCGATCCGCAAGGGGGTGACCAACCGCGTGGTGCAGGAGCTCGGCAAGCTCGCGGAAGGCGAGCCTGAGAAGTTCGCCAAGGTCTGGGAGCATTTCGGCCCGGTCATCAAGGAAGGGCTGTACGAGGACCCCGAGCGTCGCGACGGCCTGTTCAAGATCGCCCGCTTCATCTCCACCAGCCATCCGGCGGGCGACCGGACGCTGGCGCAATATGTCGCGACGTTGCGGGAGAACCAGACGGCGATCTTTTATCTCACCGGCGACAACGCCAAACGCCTCGCCGCAAGCCCGCAGCTCGAGGGGTTCAAGGCGCGCGGCGTCGAGGTGCTGTTGCTCGCCGACCCGGTCGACGCGTTCTGGGTGTCGACCGCGGCGGGCTTCGACGGCAAGCCGTTCAAGTCGGTGAGCCAGGGCGCGGCCGACATCAAGTCGATCGCGCTCATCGAGGGGGCGAACGCCCCGGCGGAAGCGACCGGCGAGGTCGCGACGCTGTTTGCTTTCTTCAAGCAGACGCTGGGGGACGAGGTCGCCGAAGTGCGCGCTTCCGACCGCCTGACCGACAGCGTCGCCTGCCTCATCGCGCCCGAATTCGGCCCCGACCGCCAGCTCGAAAAGATGCTCGCCGCGCATGGCCGGATCGCCGAGCGGATGAAGCCGATCCTCGAGGTCAACCCCACCCACGCGCTGACCAAGGCGCTCGCCGGGCGCTTCAAGGAGGGCAAGGACAAGCCGCTGATCGAGGACGCGGCCTGGCTGGTGCTTGATGAGGCCCGGCTCATGGAAGGCGCAAGCGTCGCGGACGCGCCGGCCTTCGCCGCGCGGCTGAGAAGGGTGATGGAGAAGGCGCTGGGGTAGGAGAGGGCGTGCAGCAGGGCGGGGTCGTTGACCCCGCCGGCCGGGTCAATGACCCGGCCCTACAGTCCTTCCCCTTGCTCCCCGGCTCCGCCTTTGCCACAAGGGGCGGCCTTACCGGAGCCCGATGCCTTGACCGCGATCAATTCCGCCTTCGCGCGGATGGGGGAGGAGAACGCCTTCGCCGTCCTGGCGCGGGCGGCCGAACTCACGCGCCAGGGGCGCGACATCATCAATCTCGGCATCGGCCAGCCCGATTTCAAAACGCCGCCGCATATCGTCGAGGCCGCGGTCAAGGCGCTGCGCGACGGCGAGCACGGCTATACCGACGCGACCGGAATTCAGCCGTTGCGCGAGGCGGTGGCGGAGGACCTCCACCGCCGCCTCGGGGTCGAAGTTTCGCCGGACCTTGTCCTGATCGTGCCGGGAGGCAAGGTGACGATGTTCATGGCGATCATGATGTTCGGCGACAACGGCGCCGACATCGTCTATCCCGATCCCGGCTTTCCGATCTACCGCTCGATGATCGAATTCGCCGGCGCGCGACCGGTTCCGCTGCCGATGCGGGAGGAAAACGGCTTCGCCTTCTCGGCCGACGAGGCGCTGAAACTGATGACGCCCAAGACCCGCCTCGTCATCCTCAATTCGCCGGCAAATCCGACCGGCGGGGTGACGCCGGGCGACGAGATCGACAAGCTGGTCGCGGGGCTCGCGCAGTGGCCGGACGCGGCGATCCTGTCGGACGAAATCTACGGCCAATTGACCTACGACGGCCTCGCCCACCGCACGCTCCTCGCCTATCCGGAGATCCGCGACCGGCTGATCCTGCTCGACGGTTGGTCGAAGACTTACGCCATGACCGGGTGGCGGCTCGGCTATTCGGTATGGCCCAAGCCCTGGCGCGAGATTGCGCGGAAACTGGCGGTCAATTCCTATTCCTGCGTCAACGCGTCGGCGCAATTCGCCGGGATCGCGGCGCTGAACGGTCCGCAGGACTCGGTCGAAACCATGCGGGCTGAGTTCGACCGGCGTCGCAAAGCGGTGACCCAAGGCCTCAACCGGCTGCCCGGCGTTCATGCGGCGACGCCCAAGGGCGCGTTCTACGCTTTTCCCAATGTCTCGCGAACCGGCTGGAAGGCGAAGCCCCTCGCCTCGGCCCTGCTGCAGGACGCGGGCGTGGCGGTGATCGGCGGCCCCGATTTCGGCGTCCACGGCGAAGGATACTTGCGGCTGTCCTACGCCAACTCGCTGGAAAACATAGAACGCGCCCTCGAGCGGATGCGAGACTTTCTGAGCCGTCCGGCGCGCGCGGCGGCGAGCTTGTGACGCGCTCTTTCCTGTCTTTTTTCGGGTGACGAACTTGATCATGCGACCCCTCGTGCTTGCCGCCGCCGTGATCGCCTTTTGCCCGTCGGCCCGAGCCGAAGACGCGCGCCCGTCGCAAACCGCATGCGACGCCGCCAAGATCGGCGCCCGCGAGCTTGCCGACTGCCTCAGGACCAACGCCGACAAATCCGATCGGCAGCTCGCGGCGGCGGTCGAGGGGGCGATAAAATCGATCGAAGCGCGCCAGGGCCTGCTGTCGTCGCAAAAGACCCGGTGGCGCCGCTCGCTCACCGACGCCCAGGCGCAATGGGTCGCGTGGCGCGATTCGGAATGTCAGGACGTTGCGCCATTCGAAACCGGCATGGACGCCAAGAACGGCGACCCGCGCTTGCGCTGCATCATCGACTACGACGCCGAGCGCATCTCGAGCCTCAAGGCGCGCTATCCGTGAGCCGCGGCGCCGCCGCGCTCCGTTTGGGATTGCCGGGCCGTCCTCGCCAATCCGCCGGCAAGAAGCGCGGCTAAAGGAGGTCAAGCATTGGCTCATCTCGAAGGCCTCGGCTTTGCCGTCGATTGGTTCGACCGCGGGTCCTACCGGCGCGAGGACCCGGTCGAAGTCGCGCGCCTGCGCGCCCTTGGCGATGCGCGGGCGCTCCTCGTCGCCCGCGACATGCCGGTGTTGCGCAACAGCGAGACGGGACTCGATTCGCTGTTTCCGGTCAGCGAGATCGAGGCGCTCGGAGGGGCCGCGGTCGAGGCGCTGCTGGGGCTCGCCCCGAGCGGCGCGCCGATTTTCGCCGCCCTGCTGGCGGATGAAGCGGTGGAGCAGCGCTCGGACTCAAGCGACGGCTTTCTCGACCGGCGGATCCTGGTCGTCCCGGGCCGCGAGGACCTGAAGCTCATCGACCTGCGCTCGATCGCGGTCGGCGGCCTCGTGCCGCGCGATCAGGCGGCGATGCTGGCCGCGGCCAAGGCGCTGATGCACTGGCATGCGCATCACCGCTTCTGCGCCAACTGCGGCGCGCGCACCGACGTCGCGGTGGCGGGCTGGCGCCGGGACTGCAAGGTCTGCAAGGCGACGCATTTCCCGCGCACCGATCCGGTCGTCATCATGCTCGCGGTCGACGGGGACGCCTGCGTGCTCGGCCGCCAGCCCCGGTTCCCGCAGGGCATGTATTCGGCGCTGGCCGGATTCGCCGAGCCCGGAGAGACGATCGAGGCCGCGGTCAGACGCGAGATCTGGGAAGAAGCCGGCGTCGCCTGCGGCGCGGTCCAGTATTTTGCTTCCCAGCCCTGGCCTTTCCCGGCCTCGCTGATGATCGGCTGCTTCGCGGAGGCCCGCGGCCGGAGCATCAAGGTCGACCACGTCGAGCTCGAGGACGCCCGCTGGTTCAGCCGGGAACAGGCGGTCGCGCTCCTCGAAAGACGCCACCCCGATCGCCTCACTGCCCCGACGCCGGTGGCGATCGCGCATCACCTCTTGAAGCAGTGGGCTTACGAAGGGGTCAGATTTCGCTGATCAGGCCTGCGCCGCTGCCGTCCGGACAAAAAAAGAGCGGATCGGCTAGGAGGGGGCCCGCCGATCCGCTAGCCTTCGTGGAATGTCTTCGGCCCGTCTTGGCGCTCGGGGGCTGGGGGGCAAGAAAACCGAGCAAACCGCGAACCGATTCCACGCGGCACTCTCACAATATGACCCGGCGTTGCGGCGCGCGCTTGACCACAAACCGGCCAAACTAAGGCATGATGTAAAAAATATTCTTCCACTTCCGGTTACTATAATTCTGCAGCCGCAGTTCGATTTTAACCGGCCCGAACTTTGTTGGCGCGTCCCCCAAGGCCCTATTTATCGCTCTCGCCCGCGACTGTCTTTGGCTTAACGGTCTTCGCGGCCACGACCTTCTGAGCCTTCGTCTCCACGGCGGCGTGGCGGATCGGCTTTCGCCGGGACTTCTCCCTCGCGCCTCGGGGCGCCGCCGACGGGTCGGCGATGGCGCTTTGAGCATCGTCGGAGGCTGTCGCTGTTCCGGTAGGGCGGGCGCCCAGCGCCGGGCCCTTCCAGCCCGGGGCGGGACCGAGAAAGACATGAACCGGATCAAACCGGATCCTTTCGTCCGAGAGCACGGTGTGCGCGGGCGCGAGCAGCGCCGAGAACGGGTTGTTGAGAAACGGGAGCCCGCGGCCAGCCGACCCGGCCGCCTGAATAGGCTCGGCGAGGCCCTCATCTTCGGCGGCGGCGATCGCAGCCGCGTTGCGGCGGAGGCAGACGTCGGCGCGCATATTGGGGGCGCCTGAGCCCGACGAGGGCAGCGATTCCAGCGAGCCGCTCCCGCCCCCCATGGCGAAGCCGCGGTCGAAAAGGTCCGCCGCCTCCTGGTTGCGCGATTTCGCCGTCGGCGCCCCGAGGACGACGACGATCAGACGCCGCCCGGAGTGGTTGGCGCTCGCCACCACGTTGAAGCCTGCCGGGCAGGTGAAGCCGGTCTTCATCCCGTCGGCGCCGGGGTAGCGGCCAAGCAGGCCGTTATGGTTGGCGATGTACTGATTGCCGAGCTGAAGCGCCCCGATGCTGAAGAGGTCGGCATGGTCGGGAAACTCGCGCAACAGCGCGCGGGCGATCATCGCCATGTCGCGGGCGGAGGAGACGTGGGCGGGATCATGCAAGCCGTTCGGATTGACGAAATGCGATTCCTGCAGGCCCAGGCGCTGCCCCGCCGCATTCATGTCGCTGGCGAAGGCTTCGACCGAGCCCGAAACGCCCTCGGCGACCATCACCGCCACGTCGTTGGGCGACTTGACCATCAGCATCTTGAGCGCGTTGTCGAGCGTCACCTCGGTGCCGGGACGGAACCCCATTTTCGATGGCGGCATTCGCGCGGCGCGGGCCGACATCACCAGCGGGGTGTCCAGGGTGAGCTTGCCGCTGCGCACCGCGTCCAGCGCCACATAGACCGTCATCAGCTTGGTGAGCGACGCCGGATACCATTGGTCCGTCGCCTCGTTTTCCACGAGCACCTGGCCGCTGTCGGCGTCGGCGACCAGATAGGGCGTCGCCCGGGCGGAGACGGCGCCGATCGCGAGCATGGCGGCGAGGCCGATGATCCCGCGCCGTCCAATTCCGCCCATGCCAGTTGGCGCCATTCCGGTCCCCGCGATCTTTCCGAAGCCAAGCCTGTTCCTAAAGGAGAATGGCCGCAATCTCAAGCCGCGGGCATGGTTTAGGGCCGTCCTGACGCGGGACGGAATCGGGTCCTGCGCTCGTCAGTCATGGCGTTCAGACGACGTGGAACCGCTGTCGCGCCAGGTCCACGGGCGCGCCCGGCGGGAATGGTCCGCCGAGAAGGTCGCCGCAGCGCTTGGCGAGCCCGACGAGCGCGGTCTCCGTCGCCCCGGCGGCAAGCGGTCCAAGCGCCTCGTCGACGGCGGCTTGCCATTGGTCATTGACAACGGCCCGGGCCGCGTCCTCGGCGGGAACGATGCGGATGTAATGCTCGGCGAGCGACACATAGACGAGCGCGCCGCACTTCGAGCGATCGATCCCCCGGAGCACGAATTGAGCCAGCGCCGCCCGGTGCCCGGCCGAGCGCGCCCAGCGCTTTGGAACGAGCCAGCGGCGGACCGGCGGCAGCGAGCCCACGACCGCGGCCAGAATGGCGACGAGCAGTTGAGCGACGTAGATGCGGTGGGCGGAAAGCTCGGTGAACAGCAAGAGCGGCAGCGGCGTCGCGAGCGCGAGGATGCAGGCGCCGAGCAGAAACTCGGGGTCACGGGAAGCGGAAGCGCCGGCGAGCACGCAGACGAGCGGCGCGCGAGTCTTGAGCTGCGCCGCGTCGAACGCCGCCTCGACGCGGGCCGTCGCGGCCGGGTCGAGGATCATCACCAGCCTCCCGAGGCGCCGCCGCCGCCCGACGAGCCGCCGCCGCCGGAAAAGCCGCCGCCGAATCCCCCGCCGCCGCCGAAACCGCCGCCGCCAAATCCGCCGCGGCCAAAGCCGCCGCCGCCCATCGGAATGAAAATCACGTTGCCGCCGCCGCTCCGCCGCGAGATGCGCGAAATCACGAACATGATGAACAGGAAAATGAGGAACGGCGCGAGCGCATCGAGCAGCGAAGCGTCGTGTTCGGGGCGCATGTCGGTCGGCTTCGGCTTCCATTCGGCCGAGTCGGTGGTGAGCGCGGTGATGATGTCGTCGACGCCGCGGGTGACGCCGCCGTTGAAATCGCCGGCCTTGAATCGCGGCGCAATCGCGTTGGAAATGATGATGCTGGAGACGGCGTCGGTCAGCGTGCCCTCGAGGCCGTAGCCGACCTCGATGCGCACCCTTCGTTCGTTCGGGGCGATCAGGAGGAGCGCGCCGTTGTTCTTTTTCGCCTCGCCGAGTTTCCAGGCGCGGAACAGCGCGTTGGCGTAGGGCTCGATCTCCTCGCCGCCGAGCGAGGGCACGGTCGCCACGACCAGCTGAATCCCGGACTTCTGCTCGAGGTCGGCAAGCTTGCGCTCGAGGTCGGCGGCGGTGACGGGCGACAGGATCTTCGCCTGGTCGACCACCCGTCCGGTAAGCGGGGGGAAGCTCGCCGCCGCAAGCGCCGCGCCGACCCACAGCGCCGCGATGAGGGCGCCGATCAGGGCCCGCGGCCAGAGGCGAGGCATCCGGACGCTCCGGGTTCGAGGATTAGAACTTCACCTTCGGCGCCGCCTGGGCGCCGGAGTCGGCGGTGAAGGGAACGAGCGGCTTGATCGAGCGAAACACCGTCTGCGCCCAGAGCACGCTCGGGAAGGTCCTGAGCGTGGTGTTGAAGTCCTGCACGGCGGCAATATAGTCCCTGCGGGCGACGGCGATCCGGTTCTCGGTCCCCTCGAGCTGGGATTGCAGCGCCAGGAAGTTCTGGTTCGATTTGAGGTCGGGATAGTTTTCGCTGACCGCCAGCAGCCGCCCGAGGGCGCCCGAGAGAGCGTTTTGCGCGTCCTGCAGTTCCTTGACCTTCGCCGGGTCGGTCAGGTCGTTGGCGTCGAGGTGGATCGACGTCGCCTTGGCGCGCGCCTCGGTCACCTGGACAAAGACGTCCTTCTCCTGCTTGGCGTAGCCCTGGACCGTGGCGACCAGGTTGGGGACGAGATCGGACCGGCGCTGATACTGGTTCTGGACCTCCGCCCAGGCCGCGTTGGCGGCCTCCTGCTTGGTCGGGATGACATTGTAGCCGCAGGCCGAAACCGAAACGGCGATCAGCGCCAGAACAGCGAGCGACCGCAACCGTTGAAGCAAGCGCATGGAACAACCCCCTCCCGGCCACGACCCGGACCCTTCGCGGGCCGGCGCCAATAATAAGGCGCCCGCCGCCATAAGGCCAACCGCCACCATGCCGCACTCCAGGCCGCGCTTGATCGCATCGCCCGCATTCACTAGAACCCCCGACTGCCGGCGTGGGCAAACCCGACGCACGGTCCTCTGCTCATGAGCGCGAAGCCGCTTTCGGCGCGCGAGACCGCAGGATATGACATGCGCGTTTATTACGACCGGGACTCCGACCTCAATCTGATCAAGGGCAAGAAGGTCGCGGTCGTCGGCTACGGCAGCCAGGGCCACGCGCATCTGCTCAACATGCGCGACAGCGGCGTCAAGGACATCGCGGTCGCGCTCCGTCCGGACTCGGCCTCGGCCAAGAAGGCTGAAGCCGAGGGGATCAAGGTGATGACGGTCGCCGAGGCGGCCAAGTGGGCCGACATCGTGATGATGCTGACCCCGGATGAATTGCAGGCCGAGATCTATCGCGACGAGCTTGCGCCGAAGATGAAGAAGGGCGCGGCGCTGATGTTCGCCCACGGGCTCAACGTCCACTTCAACCTGATCGAGCCGCGCGCCGATCTCGACGTGCTGATGGTCGCGCCGAAGGGCCCCGGCCACACGGTGCGCTCCGAGTACAAGCGCGGCGGCGGCGTGCCCTGTCTCATCGCGATCCACCAGAACGCCAGCGGCAACGCCCACGATCTCGGCCTTTCCTACGCTTCCGCGATCGGCGGCGGACGGGCCGGCGTCATCGAGACGTCGTTCCGCGAGGAGTGCGAGACCGATCTCTTCGGCGAGCAGGTGGTGTTGTGCGGCGGCCTGGTCGAGCTCATCCGCGGCGGCTACGAGACCCTGGTCGAGGCCGGTTATGCGCCGGAAATGGCCTATTTCGAATGCCTGCATGAGGTGAAGCTGATCGTCGACCTGATTTACGAGGGCGGCATCGCCAACATGAACTACTCGATCTCCAACACCGCCGAATATGGCGAATATGTCTCCGGGCCCCGCATCATCAAGGCTGAAACCAAGGCCGAGATGAAGCGGGTCCTCGACGATATCCAGTCGGGCAAATTCACCCGCGACTGGATGCTCGAGAACCGGGTCAACCAGACCTCGTTCAAGGCGATGCGCGCCCGCGCCAACGCCCATCCGATCGAGGAGGTCGGGGCAAAGCTGCGCGCCATGATGCCCTGGATCGGCAAGAACAAGCTCGTCGACAAGGCGAAGAACTGAGCGAGATCGGCGAGCCCGGCGCCGGGTTCGAATGGGCGGCGGCTCTTAAGCGGCGTTTCCGCTGGACAGCGAAACGCGCCTTTGCTAAACGCCGCCCCTTGCCGAGCGGAGCCGCCCGGCGGACGCGATGGGCGCATAGCTCAGTTGGTAGAGCAGCTGACTCTTAATCAGCGGGTCCAAGGTTCGAGCCCTTGTGCGCCCACCATCGAAGAATTTGAAATGGCTTGCTTTTTTCAGCTGCGTTATCGTTCTTAGCAGTGTTATTCGGGGCGGTTTGCAGGGCGGTTTGCAGACTTTGTTCCCTTTTCGAGCTTCCGCACAGCGCTGACGGCCATTGCCGGATCGCGGTTGAAATAGAATTTGTCCATGATTGATCTGACGTCACTTACGGCGTGGCCGGTTATGGCAGCAATCTCCATCTCGGTCGCGCCTGCACTGGCCAATCGTGAAACAGCTGTGCCGCGAAGGTCGTGGAATGTGAGGCCCTTTACGCCAGCTCGTTCACACGTCTTGCGCCACGTAGCTCGAAAACCATCCGACGTATAGGGTCGGTCGTCCCCGGAAGAAATGATGAACGGTGACACTCGTCGTGTAGCCTCCAGAATTGCCTTCAGTGGTGCCCCGACAGGGATGACCACGCGAACGCCGGTCTTCGATTGTCGAAGACGAATGAATTGTCCGTCGTAGGCGTTCCAGGTGAGGCGTAGAAGGTCCCCCTGTCTTTGCCCTGTCCAGAGGGCGAGCGTGATTGCGAGGGCCATCTGGGGGCTCGCCACAGCGAGCAAGCTCCTTTCATCGTCGTCGCTCCAGACTTTTTCAGCTCTTGATCCCTTCCAAACACGACCGGGTCTTTTGAGCGGATTTACGGAGATCATCCCGCGGTCCAATGCCCATGCGAGAGCACGGGCAAACACGGCAATCGTGTAATCCGACTGACGGGGAGAGGATTTGGCTATCTGATCGCGCCATTCGAGAAAGTCCCCACGCACTCTTTTGTCTTCGAGAACTTGATTGGGCAATCGCCGAATTTCTCGCCGATTGAATGGAGAATTCTCTTGTAGTCCTTCTTGGTCTTCGAAGCGAGACAACGGAAAGCCTCGGCGTCTTGGTAAGCGTCGAGAACGGAACTCAAGAGACTATTGTTCGGCCTCTGTCGTGCGGCTACCGCCGTATTGTATGAGGCGACAAATTCAGCCGTACCGGGGCTACCTTCGAGGCGAGGGCCACCCCTCCAAGCGTACCAGTAGTTTCGGACTGTCCCATCCGCTAATTTTTTTCGAGTTCGGGCAACACCCTTAAGCTGAATTCGCACCACGTCCTTGCTTCCAAGCCATATATTCGTCGCGAGGCTGATATTCGCGAGGCATCCCGGATGTGATAACAATCCTTCCGTCTGCGTCTATCTCGATCTTGGACACCGATATCCCCGCGGCCTTAGCTCCCCTTACTGCACGAGCAATGTCGGCCTGTCGAAACCTAACGCCACGGGTCATGTGTGACTTTACGCAGTTCAAATAACTTATCGTTCAATTCCATTGTAATATCCACTCCACTTATGTAACCGGAGGTCTCCTCTTTCCTATAGACTAAGCGGACTATACAGTATTATATAATAAATGTCAAGATTATTTAATTCGAATGTCGGCCTCCCTACAGCCTGCCGCTCTGCTCCACGAACTGAGAACTCCAATCGTACCTTGGTTGTTTCGAACTAAAAACCTTACGCAAATTCGCTGCGGCTGGGGGCCACCCCATTTCTTCCGAGGAGAAAGAGAGCTTTGTTTAAGTTAAGCCAAATTATTTTATTAAATTAATAAAATAGAGTTCCGCTAACTATGGCCTAACCCATTGTATTATAACGATGCCCGAAAATAAGCTTGACAGAACGTTTCTACGCGTGTACAACGTGATCATTCAAGTTCAATGAATAGGCTGAAACATGCAATTCCCGATGGAACTGGCTGGCTCAGTCAAAAGGCATTGGGTTGTATGGTTAACACTATTAAGAGAAAGGAATTGAAAAATGTCAATGCGATATAACGAGACAGGCAGTATACATAAGTTGAACCTTGCGGTATTTACCCTTGTAGGAAAGTCATTAAATTGTATTTCTGATCTATGGTTTCCCGACGTAGCCAAATTCTCCTACTACGATAGCGAATTGAGGCGTGTATTTGTATGTTACGACGCTCTTCTCGAATTTCAAAATGCATTGTTATGCAACTTGGAAAGGGAACCCTTAGTCAAGCTTTCGTTCAAAGAAACAATGACCAAGGATGGAACTGATTGTACCTCAGACCTTGTAAAATGTGGACCAATTTGGTTTCATGACTTGCTTGGCCATACCTGCGTCAACAACTCATTGTTGGTGCGTCCGTGGACTGATGAGGGATACGGGGACTTCATAAGCCCCACCCCCATATTGGGCCGTCGTCGCCTGGCAGCCTGAAGTTTCTTAAGATACATCCAGGGCCTGGGGCGGCTTATCTGAACGCCTCGGGCGTTGGCTTGCTTGCGGCGACCCCCGCGTTGCATTCGCACATTTCCCGTTCCGTTCGAAGGGATCGGGGGATGAACCGCAGATGGGTCGGCCTTGGGGGGCTCCGCAAAAGACACGAACAAGCGAAGGTCGGGAGGAAGCCTAAGGCGGAGATGGAAACCGCCGCGTCGTAGGAACTTTGCCTCGCTGGGACCCCCGGGTCGGGGTCGTGCGTGCCTCTCAGCCCTCGGCGGTGGGCGGTAGAGCCTCTCAGAGCCTCTTTGGGACAGGGGAGAAGAGAGTCTCCTACCTTTGGTACGAGGTCCCGTCGCGACTTGTGTTGGAATTGGATGGCGCGTCTTCGGGCGACATGAGGCTAACCGATCATGCGGCGAGGTCAATGATCTGATCGTCTGGTTTCTCGGCGAGGGTGTGCCATCCGTCGACCTTGCGCATGGTGATCTGACCCGAGGCGAGGAGCGCCCAGAACAGCATGGCCGCGGTTTCGGCGCAGGGCAGGACAGTCTGGGTCTTTATCCGGCGCTTGAATTCTTCGTGCAATCGCTCGATCGCGTTCGAGGTTCGGATCGACTTCCATTGGCTCGGCGGGAACCGCGTGAATGTGAACAGCTTGTCGCCCGCTTCCTCCAGGCTGTCGGCGATGGCGCGGCATTTGAGGCGCCACTTGCGGATGAACGCCTTGCGCCGGGTCTCGACCTCGCCGCGCGTCGCGGCGTAGATCATGTCGCGGTAGTCGTTCGAGATTTCCTCGTGTAGGCGCTCGGGCGCATGGGCGAGGAGATTGCGATGCTTGTGCACGGTGCAGCGCTGGACAGCCATGTCGGGCCACAGCGCCGCCAGCGCCTTTTCGAGGCCCGGCGCGCCGTCGACGACGACCAGCTCCGGCGTTCGCAATCCACGCCGGACCAGATCGTCGAGCAGCGCACGCCAGGCCGCCTCGCCTTCCCCGCCCATGCTCTTGATCGCGAGCAGCATCTTCTGGCCGTCGGCGCGCACGCCGAGCGCGACCAGCAACGAGATCGAGGTCGCCCTTCTGTCGAGCCGGACACGCGCGACTGTGCCGTCGAGGATCAGCCGCACGATCGGCTGTTCGGCGAGCGAGCGCGCATTCCAGGCGTCCCAGTCGCCCTTCGTCTTGCGCCAGACGCGGCTGACCACGTCCTTGCCGACCGGCCCGGCAAACACCGCGTTCAACGCGCGGCGCACGCGGCGGGTGTTGGTCCCTGCGAGATAAGCCCCGGCGATCAAGGCGTCGGCGGCCCGGGTGCGGCGCTGGTAAGCGCGCAGCGAACCGCTCCGCCATTCGCGCGTCTTGCCGTCCTCGCCGGTCAACCGAGCGCGCGGCACGACGATCCGCGTCTTGCCAAACGTGCCCGTCAGCGTCCGCTCGCGATGCCCGTGGCGCACGCCGACAACCGATGGCGCCGCCTCGTCCTCACCTGGCTTGCGCCGGCCGTAGCGCGGACGCGACAACGCCTCGCTCAGTTCCTCTTCCAGCATCGTCTCGATGAAGCCGCGCACCCGAGCTCGGACCCCGTCTGAGCTGGACCCCGGATTTAGGACCATTGGCTAAGGTGTGAAATGTCCTGCTCTGTCGCAACCGATGGAGCGAGGAATGACGAAGTCACGCAAGAAGTTTGATGCGGCGTTCAAGGCGAAGATTGCGCTTGAGGCGCTGCGGGAGGATGCGACGGTTCCGGAACTGGCGAAGCGGCACGGGGTGCATCCGAACCAGATTTATGCCTGGAAGAAGCAGGTTCTCGACAATGCGGCGATCCTGTTCGCCCGAGGGGCGAGCGGTTCGGGGGATGGCGAGGAGGAGCGCGAGCGCGAGACGGCCAAGCTTTACGCCAAGATCGGCCAACTGACGGTCGAACGGGATTTCTTGGCCAGGAGGCCAGGGCGATGAGCGCGCCCGATCGAAGAGCGATGGTCGAACGGCTTGGCAAGGACCTGTCGGTGCGCCGCCAATGCGTGCTGTTGAGCTTGACGCGCTCGGGGGTCTACCGCTCCAAGCCTGTCGCCGGGGCGGACGATCTGGCGGTGATGCGCCGTATCGACGAACTGCATCTCGAACTTCCGTTCTACGGCTCGCGGCGAATGACCTTCGAACTCAACAAGGAAGGTCGTGGGGTCAACCGCAAGCGAGTGCGGCGGCTGATGCGGGTGATGGGGATCGAGGCGCTGGTTCCGCGCCCTGGCACGAGCAAAGCCGCGCCCGGGCACAAGATATACCCCTACCTGCTGCGCGGCCTGAAGATTGTCGAGACGAACCATGTTTGGGCGGCCGACGTGACCTACATCCCGATGGCGTGCGGCTTCCTCTATCTGGTGGCGATCATCGACTGGGCCAGCCGGGCGGTTCTGGCATGGCGGCTGTCGAACACCAACGATGCGAGTTTCTGCGCGGCGGCGCTGGAGGAGGCGCTGCTTCGGTTCGGAAAGCCGCGGATTTTCAATACCGATCAGGGCTCCACTTTCACCGCCGAGGCTTTCACCAGCAAGCTTGTGACGGCCGGCGTCGAGATTTCGATGGACGGACGCGGCCGCTTCATGGACAACATTTTCATCGAACGGCTGTGGCGCTCGATCAAGTACGAAGAAGTGCATCTGAAAGCCTACGCCGATGGCTGCGAGGCGCGGTCCGGCATCAGTTCCTGGATGACCTTTTACAATTTTCGGCGCCCTCACCAGGCGATGAACAACCAAATGCCGATGGCGGTGTGGCTCGCCGGCATGGACAAAATCGAGGCGGCGGCGAGGGCTGTGGATATGCCGCTTCGCTTGGACAACGCAAACGCGTTGCCCACATACCCACAGCAGAGACAGAAGCAGCAAGAAGCAGCTTGATTCTTGAAGGACAACGGCAGGCCAGATCACACCTTAAATTCAACCCCTCGTGGTCCCACGAATGGGGTCCAGTTCAGAGGGACCCCGTTCCAAAAACAATACAAGTCAATGGACCATATGCGAATTCCGAGGCAATCCGGCCGGGGATTCCGATTTGATGTCGGCCACCGTTCCGATTTGATTCCGGCCACCGTTCCGATTTGATTCCGGCCACCATTCCGAAATGAAGCCGGCCACCTGAGCCGGTCACGGCCTCACCGTTTGCTCCCCGCGGTTCAGCAACTGCGGCACTCCTGCTTCGTCGATGATCGACGAGGAGATTGGGATGCCGGCGAAGCGGGAACTGAGCATGCGACAATTGCGACATCTATTGCGACTTCACCATGATGGGGTGAGCGCGCGCGAGATCGGGCGGCGTCTGGGCGTGGCGCGCAGCACGATCCAGGACAATCTGAAACGGGCGGCGGCGGCCGGGCTCAAATGGCCGCTAGCCGACGACGTCACCGAGGAGGCTCTGGAACTCCAGCTCTTTGGGCGCGCCGCGATTGCGACCGGCCGGCGGCGGCGGGTCGAACCGGACTGGGCGGCCTTGGCGCGCGAACTGAAGCGGCCTGGCGTGACGATGATGATCCTCTGGGAGGAATACCGAGAGGTCCAGCCCGAGGGCTACGGCTACAGCCGGTTCTGCGATCTGCTTCGTGGTTTTGAACGACGCCTGACGCCGGTGATGCGCCAACACCATGTCGCCGGCGAGAAGGCGTTCGTGGACTATTCGGGCAAGCGGATCGGGATCGCTGATCCGAGGACGGGCGAAATCCGCGAGGCGGAGATTTTCGTCGGCGTGCTCGGCGCCTCGAACCTCACCTATGCCGAGGCGACGTGGACGCAACAACTGCCGGATTGGACCGGCGCGCATGTGCGCATGTTACGCTTTTTCGGCGGCGCGCCGAAGCTGCTGGTTCCCGACAATCTGAAAAGCGGGGTCAACAAGGCCTCGTTCTACGACCCCGAGATCAACCGCACTTACGGCGCGATGGCGTCGCATTATTCGGTCGGCATCCTCCCGGCCCGTCCGAAAAAGCCGAGGGATAAAGCGAAAGTCGAGGCCGGAGTCAGATTTGCGCAGACCTATATTCTCGGACGGTTGCGCCGGCTGACCTTCTTCTCGCTCGCCGAATGCAACGAGGCGATCGCGCTCGTCATGCAACGCATGAACGAGCGTCCCATGCGCAACCTCGGCCTGAGCCGTCGCGAGCTGTTCGAGAAGATCGAGCGCGACGCCCTCATCGCCTTGCCCGCCGACGATTGGGAGTTCGCGGAATGGCGGCGCGCGCGGGTCAATCTCGACTATCACATCGAGGTCCATGACTTTCTCTATTCGGTTCCACACGCGCTCATCCGCGCCGAGGTTGAGGTGCGGATCGCCGCGCGCACGGTCGAGATCTTCCATCGCGGTCAGCGCGTCGGCGTCCACCAACGCCGCTACATGGGCCGCAAGCACGGCACGGACCCCGACCACATGCCCAGCTCCCACCGGCGTTACGCCGAGTGGACGCCGGATCGGTTCCGCCGCTGGGCCGGCAAGATCGGGCCGAACACCGAAGGCTTGATCAGCGCCGTGCTCGCCAGCCGGCCGCATCCCGAACAGGGGGTCCGCACCTGCCTGGGCATCCTGCGCTCTTATCGCGGCCTCGACCCGGCCCGCGTCGAGGCGGTGTCGGCCCACGCCGTCGAACTGGGCGTCCTCAATTGCAAGGGCGTCGCCTCCCTCCTCGCCCGTAAGCGCGACGCGGCGGCCAATGACAGCCGTCCGGCCACGCTCTTCGACCACGCCAATCTGCGCGGTCCCGGCTACTACCATTGAGAGGAAATCCTCATGCTCGCTCATCCCACACTCGACCAACTGAACGCCCTCGGTCTCTACGGCTTGGCCAAAGGGTTCAAGGAACTGGAACACAAACCGGAGGTGCGTGGCCTCGATCACGCCGAATGGCTCGGCCTGCTACTCGAATACGAGCTGACGCTGCGCCGGCAGAAGCAGTTCGAAACGCGCGCCAGGGTCGCCCGCCTGCGTCATCCCGCCAGCGTCGAGGACGTCAACTATCAAAGTCCTCGCGGGCTCGACCGCGCGCTATTCCTCAAGCTCGCCGCCTGCGACTGGATCGCGGAGCGCCGCAATTTGCTTGTGACGGGGGCGTCCGGTTTGGGCAAAAGTTGGTTAGCTTGTGCTCTCGGCCACAAGGCTTGCCGAGAGAACATGTCCGTCCTTTACACCCGCATGCCCCGGCTCTTCGCCGATCTGGCCATCGCCCATGGGGATGCGCGCTACGCCAGGCTCCTGCGCTCCCTGGCGCGCGTCAAACTGCTGATTCTCGATGATTGGGGCCCCGAAGCGCTCACGCCCAATCAAGCGCGCGATCTGCTCGAAATCGTCGAGGATCGCTACGACAAAGGCTCGCTCATCATCACCAGCCAGGTTCCCGTGGACCGCTGGCACGATCTGATCGGGGTACCCACGCTCGCTGACGCCATCCTCGACCGCGTCATCCACAACGCCTATCGCATCGAGCTGGCCGGCGAGAGCTTGCGCAAGCGGCATTCAACACCGTGAAATCGGCCCGCGCGCGATGGCGGGCTCACCGAACCCTCGGCGCGACAAGGCGGTGGACAACGACGGGCTACGCTACAGCGCAATGGAAAGCGCGCTCCGCCCGTCGTTGCCAACCGCCACCCGGGCCGACCCTCACGAACCGAAACTTCTTCTCATTTTGCGGAGGCCCAAATCCATGCCCGCTTGACCAATCCAGCCAAGCAAAACATCATCACTTCGATCCGCGGAAGCAGACGCCCGGTGGCCGACATCAAATCGGAACCCCGGCCGGCTTCAAATCGGAATCAGTGGCCGGCTTCCTATTGGAATGCGTGGCCGGCTTCGTCGGTATCCGCAGACCATACAGACATTCAAGGAGCTTGGCGGCGAGGCCGGAGCGAAAGCGGGGGAGTCGTGAGCCTGCCCGAATCTGCTCATCCTCGACACGCTCGCGGAGCTTTCCGTTGTCCTGTCCGCCGTGATGCGCGAACTCGATTTCGATGCGCGAGAGGGCGCGGTGCGCCGACAAGCTGAGCACCCGGTAAGCCGGCTCTCCATCATTTCGATGAGGCGGGCTGCGAATTGGCCGCTGATTTTGTTGAGCTTCTTGGACATTTCAGCGCCCTCCATGTCGGAGGCGCGCGGCGGCTAGGGGACGGAAATCGACATACATGGCCCGGTGACTTCGTCCAGCGAGCGCCTTGCGGACGCGGCCAGCGACATTGCGCAACATCCTCCGCGGAGATGCGTACGCTTGTGGGGCGAGCGCACAGTTTTAAAGGCGCATTCGCCGGCGCGTCTGCTGCTTTCAGGCATAATGTTGCGCATGGGCCGGTATGCAGATCAATGTGGACGCCGGCCGCCGCGCCCGCTATCCCCACCGCCCATGTGCAACCTTTACAGCCTCACCAAGGGCCAGGCCGCGATCCGCGACTGGTTTCGGGCGCGGCATGACCGCACCGGCAATCTGCCGCTGTTTCCGGGCATCTTCCCCGACCAGATGGCTCCGATCGTGCGGCGCGGCCCGGACGGCGAGCGCGAGCTCGTCATGGCGCGCTGGGGCATGCCAGGGCCGCCGCAATATGGCGGCCAGCCGGTGACGAACATCCGCAACGTCTCGAGTCCGCATTGGCGCGGATGGCTCGGACAGAAGTATCGTTGCATCGTCCCGGCGACATCGTTCTGCGAGTACGAGGACACCAAGCCGCGCAAGACGCCCATTTGGTTCGCCCTGGCCGAGGACAGGCCGCTCTTCGCCTTCGCCGGCCTATGGACGCCCTGGCGCGGCGCGAGGGGTCCCAAGAGCGCGCCGCTCATAGGCCAGCATGAGCTGTTCGGCTTCCTGACCACCGAGGCGAACGCGATCGTCGCGCCGATCCATCCCAAGGCGATGCCGGTTATCTTGACGTCACCGGAGGAAGTCGAGCTTTGGCTTGAAGAAGAAATGCCCGAGGCGCTGAAGTTGCAGCGGCCATTGCCGGACGCCGCGCTTAAGATCGTGGCGAAGGGCGAGAAAGAGGACAGAGCGGCGGAGGCCGCTTGACAGCCGCGCCCGGTGTTCGCCAAATGTTCTCATGCAGGTTGAGACGCTCGGCGAGGCCCTTGCTGCAGGATGGCGTGTTCATGCGCGATGCCTTGAAGGCATCGTCGCCAACACGCGCTCAACCGCCAAGTGCCATCACCAGGCCGAACTGAGTTCTTGAGACATTGGCTTGGACGCGGGGACGCAACATGCCCCTTTCCGGCTTGCGGGAGCGGATGATGTGCCCGCGCTGCGGCAACCGTCGGGTCAATCTGATCTTCGAGCCGCCGCCCGTCGCCAAGCGCGCGCCCGTCGCGTAAAGCCTCGCCGGGGTCGCAGATGGGGCCCCAGCAGCTGGTTCGACCCGCCAAACGCAGTTCCGAGACGAAGTAATCGGCCTGCGCCGGCCTTTTGGCAATTATCTGGCCAAGAGACGGTATGGGTCAAACTCGGGCGCAGGGCTGAAGAGTTTAAAACGCGGCAGCGCACGTGTATGCAAGACGGTCGCAGGTTGTGGATAAGCTGATAGACGTGACCGTAGGCCTGTACTTCAATGTGCGTTCACGCAATTTCTTTCCGCCTGGAAAGGATTGGGAGGCTCTAAACTTATGGCAGAGAACGGTAAGCGTGATGAACAGCCGAGCGTGTCAATTAAGGAGGAAAAGGATACGAGTATGACCATCCCGTTTGAGTACTACCGGCACATTCTAACAGCCGCCACTACCAAGGGTGATGCGTGACCGGGTCGGAGATGTTCGCCGTGGTGAAATACTGGACGCTTGTTAATTGGGAGCCTGTCCCAGGGACCTACGACCATATAAGCTGGATGGCGAGGATGGAGGAGGCGTTCGCCGATCTGCAATGGACTGCGACTGGTCTTTGAGGACATTGTCGATTCGACCAAACGTGCGCAGGCTACGGGCGACCAGGGTTGGCGCGATCTGCTCAACTCGCATGACAAGACGGTGCGCCGCGAGCTTTCACGGTTCCGCGGACGAGAGGTGAAGTCCCTCGGTGACGGTTTTCTGGCCACCTTCGACGGACCGGCCCGGGCGATCCATTGCGCCAGCGCCATTCGCGGTTCGCTGCGCGGGTTCGACCTTCCGGTGCGGATCGGCCTTCATACCGGCGAAGTCGAGCTGCTCGAGAACGACGTGCGCGGGATCGCGGTGCACATCGCTTCGCGGGTGGCGCAGCTCGGCGACGCCGACGATGTGCTGGTCTCGCGCACCGTTAAGGACTTGGTGGCTGGCTCCGGCATCAAGTTCGAGGACTTCGGCATGCACACCCTGAAGGGCATTCCCGAAGCCTGGCAGGTTTTTCGCGCTCTCGGCTGAACCCGCATCAAAGGCCGTGGAGACTCCCTGCCTTCTAACCCATCTTCAACAGTCGGATCTCCTAAGTAGCTGAGCAGCAGCAAGAATCCACGCCGCGCCGGCGGCTTGGCACTACATTTTGGATTTGGTTGGGTCAGGAGGCCGCGGCGGCGCGGACGGTGGGCGGCAGCGCGACGCCGGCGGCGCGCAAGGCGAGGCTGGCGGCGGGACGCGGGGCGGCGCGGACGATGAAGCGCTTGCCTTCGTGCTCGATCTCGGTTTCGATCAGGGAATCCAGATCGGCGATGATTTCCGGCCAGGAGCCGGAGCGGCCGAGCCCGGCAATGCGATCTTCCAGCGCGGCTTTCAACACCAGCGCAAGGAAGCTGCAAAACACGTGGCCACGGATCGTCTCGTCCAGCTTGTGGAAGATCGGCCGGGTCGCGAGCAGGTGCTTGGCGGTGCGGAAGGTCTGCTCGACCATCCACAACTGCTTGTAGCAGAGCATCGCCTCGAGCGGGTTGAGATCGGTATTGGTGCGCAGCACGAAGATGCCGTCGAACTTTTTCTCCTCCTCGATTTTGTCGGGATCGATCGCAAAGTGCTCCTTGCTGATCGTTTTGAGGTAGCGGCGGAAGCCGGCGTTGCCGACGAGCGCCTTGTCGCCCTTGGCGCGCTGGCGCTCCAACGCGGCCACGATCGAAGCGCGATCGGCGGCGTCCTTCTCCGCTTCCTGATGATTGCGGCAGACGATGTAGCGCCGCCCCGCCAGCTTGACCGTCTTGGCCTCGTAATCGATCTCCTTGCCGCGTTTTGTCAGCGTCAGCGGCGCGAACGGCGCCGGATCGTCGAGCGCCAGCTCGCGCACCAGTTTGTCGGTGCGCTCACGCACGCCCAGGATGTACAAGAGCTGCCGCGCCTCGAGCTCGGCCACGGCCTCGGCGCTGATCATGCCGCGGTCGGCGACCACGCATACCCGCGCGATGTTGAAGCGCCCCCGCAGTCGGTCGATCACGGGGATCAGCGTCGTCACGTCGGCGGTGTCGCCAGGCCACATCTCCGAGCACACCGGCCGCCCGTCGCCGTCGATCAGCACCGCGAGAATCATCTGCCGCAGATCCGGACGATGATCCTTGCTGTAGCCGTGCCGGCCCAGGGTCTGGCCGCCGGCGCCCTCGAAATAGAGGCTGGTGGTATCCATGAACACCAAGTCGAGCCGGGTGAACAGGTCGCGCCGATAGGCGAACAGCCGCTCCTCCACCACGTCCTTCACGCAGCGCGGGGCGAACGGCGTGCGGGCGTCCTGCTCCTTTTCCGGCAGCTCCTCGCCCAGCCACCCCATGGCTCGATAGAGGTGATGCAGATCGAGCTTCTCGACGCCGGCGATGGCGTAATCCTCGCGCCAACGATCTGCCGCCCGGTCGGAGCCGCTCACGAACAGCCGGTGCAGCACCGTGAGGAACACCGCGCGTTCCAACGCAAAGTCGTGTTTGCGTTGTCCCGCCAGCTCCGCGATCACCGCCCGGCAGCCGGTCTCCTCCCACAGCCGCTCGAACACTAGCGCCGGGCCGATGCGGCGGACTGCAATCGTCGTTGCGGCTTCATCGCTGGCCGCGCTCAAGACCATCGCCTTCGCCGCAAAGCGCGCACCCGAGCGCAGCAGACGCTCCAGCTGGCCGCTCGCCTGCAACTCCTCGAAACGCCCGAGCGTCGCGATCACCTGCTGGCGAACCTGATCGCCCTCGCGGCGGCTCTCGACGATCTGCAAATAGGCGCGCCCGGCCGAGGTCTTGCGGCGGAAATACACGGCAGGCTCCACATGTTGGTGCGCACAAAGAGTCGTGATTCACCACACAATGTCAAGCCAAATGTGTCCGCCGCGCGGCACTACACTTTCGCGCCACAGCCTCCTTCAGGCAAACAAAATCAATGGCTTACCCCATGCGAGCCCGCTCGAAGTGTTGAAGATGGGTCTAACAGGCGGAACGACGCCGCGCATCGCTATGTTCTGCCGGTGCCTTGGGGGGCTGCTCCAAGTCTTACTAGGCCGCCTGGGAAGGCCCGGAATGCCGCGGGAAGCGGCCGTTCCCCGGTGATACTCTGTGTGCCCGCTCTCCGGCCGTTTCTGCCCTTCGGTCTGGCCCCTTCTACCGGCCAAAATCTGACGCTTGCTACCCGTCCGTGTCGTCCGATCTACGAACGGCTGCTGTCGACACCCTGAGAGGACCTTCAGGGTCGGCGCTATGAACAGGCGGGAAGGGCGAGGAAGCGGACTTCCGCTGAAAGCGTCGACTGCGCCAACCCGGTCATCCGCGGGTGGCTTTTGGACGAGCGAAATTCCTGCCGAACCGAGTATCGCAAAGCTGGACAGCTTGCCGCCCCTGAGCGATTATCCCGTCGAGCCATGTGGAGCGCCGCCATGGACCTCGGCGAGTGGCTGAAGGGTCTCGGCCTCGGCCAGTACGAAGCGAGATTTCGCGAGCACGAAATTGACGCCGACATTCTGTCGGACCTGACCGAGGCTGACCTCGAGAAGATCGGTCTGCCGCTCGGCGCTCGCAAACGGCTGATGAAGGGAATAGCCGGTCTCGCCTCAACTGAGGC
Organism: uncultured Alphaproteobacteria bacterium; assembly: GCA_963765375.1. Lineage (GTDB taxonomy): Bacteria > Pseudomonadota > Alphaproteobacteria > Rhizobiales > Beijerinckiaceae > Roseiarcus. Next base: position 105,376 of record CAVXVZ010000006.1, read on the forward strand.
TCGGCCGTCCGCGGGAGCCCCTGGTCCGCCGCCGGAAACTTCAGTCAGGACCCGCCTTCAGCGGATGGACTTGGCCGAGCGACGGCCGGTCACGGTCATGTTCTGTGATCTGGTCGGCTCTACGAGCATCGCCGCGAAACTCGACGCCGAAGACTGGCGAGACCTCGTCAACGCCTACCTCGATGAAGCGTCCACGGCGGTGACCGGATTTGGCGGCCATGTGCTGAAAAGGCTTGGCGATGGCTTAATGGCACTCTTTGGCTACCCGCAGGCGCAGGAGAACGACGCCGAGCGGGCGGTCCGGGCGGGGTTGGCGATCCTCGCTGCCCTTGAGGCGCTCAACTCGAAGAACGCTGGCAGCAAACTGCCCGCGCTCGCTGCGCGCATCGGCCTCGAGAGTGGCCCCGTCGTCGTCGATGGGACTGGCGAAGTGTTCGGCGAGGCGCCGAACGTCGCTGCGCGCGTTCAAGGAGTGGCCGAGCCGGGGATCGTTCTCGTCACCGCTTCCGTGCAGCGGCAGATCGCGGGCCTGTTCGTCGCCGAGGAGAAGGGCGCGCACGAACTGAAGGGCGTGCCAGCCGCTGTGACTCTCTACCGCATCGTGCGCGCGAGTGGGGGCGGACGGCGCGGCGGGGCGCGCTCGCTTACGCCGTTCGTCGGTCACGAGGAAGACCTGGCCGTCCTCCTCAGACGGTGGGATCGCGCCCGCGGCGGCGAGGGGCAGCTCGCGCAGATCATTGGCGAGCCCGGCCTCGGCAAATCGCGGCTCCTGGAGGAGTTCCGCGCCCGCATCGGCGCGACGCCGCACACTTGGATCGAATGGTCCTCGTCGCAGCTTTTGCAGAACACGCCGCTACATCCCCTCGCCGAATGGGGACGCCTACGTTTCGGGGGCGCGGAGCTTGCGCCTGAGAAACGCCTCGCCGAACTCGAGTCGGCGCTCGCGCAGGTGAAGCTCGATCCGCCCGAGCACGTGGCGCTGCTCGCGCCCGTACTCGACATCCCGTTGCCCGAGGCGCGAACGTCGGAGCTTACGCCAGAGGAACTGAGACGCCGCCAGCTCGCGGCGCTGACGGCATGGCTTCTCGCCGGCGCGCGCACACAAGCGATCGTGCTTGCCTTCGAGGATCTGCACTGGGCCGATCCGACCTCGCTCGATCTCCTCAAGACGCTCGCTGAGCGCGGCGCAGTCGCTCCGCTCTTCATTCTCGCAACCGCGCGGCCCGAATTCCGGGCGCCTTGGGCGACGCGCTCGCATCACGCCGTGGTGTCGCTGGTCCCGCTCGAACGGGCCGAGATCCGGCAGATGGTAGGGGCAATCGCCGAGCGCCACGCGCTCTCGAACGACAGCGTCGAGGGGGTCGCCGACCGCACCGGCGGCGTGCCGTTGTTCGTCGAGGAAGTGACGCGGCTTCTGATCGAAGGGGGTGCGCAGACGATCCCGCCCACGCTACAGCAGTCCCTCGCGGCTCGCCTCGACCGGCTCGGCGAAGCGCGCGAGGTCGCCCAGATCGGCGCGGTTTTGGGCCGCGAGTTCTCCGACGCGCTGCTCCATTCTGTAGCCGCAGGCGCTGACCGCGGTTACAACGAACTCGCGCTACGGTTGGCGCTCGATAAGCTTGCCGAGGCCGACCTCCTGTTCGTCGAAGGCGTGCCGCCGGTGGCGACGTATCGCTTCAAGCACGCCCTCATTCAGGACGCGGCCTATGACAGCTTGCTCAAAAGCCGGCGACAGGCCCTGCACCGACGCGCCGCGGACGCACTTATCGCCGCGCCCGATCCGCAGCCCGAGCTTGTCGCCCATCATTTCACGCAAGCGGGCGAGATCGAGCCTGCTGTCGAATGGTGGGGCAAGGCCGGCGACGCCGCGCTCCGCCGCTCCGCCTTCCAGGAGGCGATCGCTCACCTCGGCAAGGCGATCGCCATGGCGGACAAGGCGGCGGATGCCGCGTCAACGCCGTCCGCGAAGTCCACAGCCGCTTCGGCGAGTCAACGGTTGAAGTTTCAAACCGGCTTGGGTCAGGCGATGATGCGTTCTCGAGGCTTCGCCTCCGACGAGTCGAAGACCACGTTCGCGCGCGCAAGGAATCTCGCGGCGGGAGCTGGCGACGCAAGGGAGCGATTCGACGCCTATTACGGGCTTTTCGTCGGCAGCCTGTTGCGCGGCGAGCTCAGCTTGGCGGGGGAGACGGCGGAGAGCTTCCTGCGCGAGGCGGAAAACGAGGGGCGGATGACGGAGGTGGCGGTCGCGCGCCGCAATGTGGGAGTGGCGCGCCTCTGCCAGGGCGATTTCATCGACGCACGGACCGAGTTCACCGAGGCGCTGAGGATATACGATCCTGAGCGCGATCGGAACGCCAAGCTCCGATTCGGTGTGGACACCGCCGCCGGCGCGGCGGGCTATCTTGCGTTGGCAAGCTGGGCGTTGGGCGATGTGGAACGGGCGCAAGTGCTCGCCGAGGAAGCGTTGGGGCGCGCCGACGGGGCTGCTCACGCACCGACCCGAGCGCTCGTTTACCACTACATCTCCCTCTACCAATTGCTCCGCGGCGATCCTGAAGCCGTCAGGCGCATCGCGAGGATTCCTGTCGAACTCGGCCGAGAACACGGGATGGCGCTGTATCTGGCGTTTGGAGAAGTGCACTCGAACTGGGCACGCGCCCGGCTCGGCGGCGGGGAAAGCGAAGTATCGGAACTGCGACGCTCCTTGGCCGCATACGTTGATCAGGGAAACAAGAATTGGGCGCCGCTCTTTCAGGGTTTACTCGCGGAACTCGAAGCCGAGGCACGAGACGTGGACGGCGCCTTGCGCCGGGTCGACGAGGCGCTTGCGCTCGCGAATGAGACCGGCGAGCACTGGACTGACGCCGTGCTCCACCGCATTCGCGGCCAAATCCTGCTCAAGCGCGATCCGGCCAAAACAGCGCCTGCCGAGGAGACGTTCCAGACCGCCATCGCCGTCGCCCAAGCGCAGAGAGCTCGGAGCTTCGAACTGCAAGCGGCTCTGCCGCTTGCGAAACTCTACCAGTCCACTGCCCGCCCCGCTGACGCTCACGCCGTACTCGCGCCCGCGCTCAAGGGTTTTTCGCCAACGCCGGAGATGCCAGAGATCGCCGAGGCGCAGGCGCTGCTCGCGGCATTGGGCGAAACCAACGAGGTGAAAAACGCCGCCGCAGCACGCCAGCGGAGGCTGAATCTTCAAACCAACTACGGCCGCGCGGTGATGTTGTCCAAGGGTTATGGCGCTGACGAAGCGATGGCCGCGTTCGCTCGCGCCCAGAATCTTGCGGTGGGGATAGGCGACGCCGACGAGCAATTCTCCAGCCGATATGGGTTGTGGGCCGGTACATTGCAGCGCGGCGAGGTGGGGATTGCGCGCGAGATCGCTGAGGCTTTCCTGCGCGACGCAGCGAACACAGGTCGGTTGACGGAACAGACGGTCGCGCACCGTCTGCTGGGTCTGACCCGTCTCACTCAGGGCGACTTGGCGGAGGCGCAAGCCAATCTAGTGCAAGCGCTGCGGATCTACGACCCCGAGCGCGACCGCGAAGCCAAATTCCGCTACGGCCTCGAATCCAGCGCCAGCATAACATCCTATCTCGCCCACGTTAGTTGGTTGCACGGCGAGATTGGACAGGCGCGGAAGATGATCGATGACGCAGTCAGGCGCGCGACCGAATCCGCTCATGTGCCGACGCAGGCCTACGTCCACTACATGAAGACTATGCTGGAGATGCTTCGCGGCGACGCCGGCGCGGCCCACCGTGCCAGCGAAGCCCTGCTCAGAATCAGCGCGGAGCACGAAATGGCCCGCTTTTTGGCCGTTGGCGCGTTTTCCTCCGGCTGGGCGCGCGCTCAGCTCGGCGCCGATGGAACGTCGGCCGTCGACCTTCAAGGGATTGTAGCTACGGTCGCCGGCGAGAACAACAAGTTATTTGCGCCTCTCTTCCAGGGTCGGCTCGCCGAGCTCGAAGCCGAGACCCAAGGCACGGAAGGGGCTCTTAGGCGCATCGGAGAAGCGCTGGCGCTGGCGTCCGAGACCGGAGAACGTCGGACCGACGCATTCCTGCATCGCCTTCGCGGCCACATCCTTTTGAAACGTGATCCCGCCGATCTCGCCTCGGCCGATGAAGCCTATCGCACCGCCATCGCGACCGCTCAGCAGCAGGGCGCTCGTAGCTATGAGCTCCTTGCGTCGCTGGCGCTCGCTAAGCTTTGTCAATTGACCGGCCGCTCCGTGGACGCGCATGCCGTGCTTGCGCAACCGCTCGAGGGTTTTTCGCCAACGCCGGAAATGCCCGAGATCGCCGAGGCGCAGGCGCTGCTCGCGGCGCTGGCGACAGACGAGCGTGTCCGGGAGGCTCTCGAAAAGCGGCAGGCTCGCGCGAAGATACATATCGACTATGCCCGCGCGATGCAGTGGGCAAAAGGGTGGGGTGCCGATGAGGCGCAAGCGGCGGTCGAGCGCGCCCATGAGTTCGCCGCCGCGACGCCCGGTAATCCCGAGTATTGGAACCTGACGTACGGGCGGTTTGCGGTTTCTCTGTTGCGTGGAGAGTTTCACGCAGCGCTGGAGATTGCCGAGACCTATCTCCGGCAAGCTGAAGCTGAGAGACGGCCGGATCATGAGGTGAACGCACGACGGCTGCTCGGTACGGTCAAATACGAGCTCGGCGCATTCTTCGAGTTCGAGGCAAGAATTCGAAAAACTTCTCGCGGATTGGAACGAGAATAGAGACAAGGGTCTCGCGGCCGTGACGGGCGCGGACGTTCTCTGCGTTGGATCCGCCTACATGGCGCAACTCATGATTGTCCTCGGAAACGTCGAGGACGCGGTACGCCTATCGGAGGGCGCGATCCGTCGCGCCGAATCCCTTGGCGACTTCGGGTCGCTGGCGTTCGCGTCGGGTCTAAGCCTATTCGTTCTCGCCACGTGCGGACGCATCGAAGCGACGCTGCGCAGGGCGGAGGTTTTTGAGGCCAACGCCACTGAAAAGGGCGCGCGGCTTTGGGTATCGATTGCGAGGGAATGGGGGACCTGGGCTCGCGGCCTCATCACGGGCGACGCGGCGAGGGTCGCAAACGAGTTCAGAGACATTATGGCCGCGAGACGCGAGCGGCAGGAAAGGCAATCAGCGAATGTGGGGCACGGCCTTCTCGCCCAGCTCCTAAGCAAGGCGGGCGCGATCGACGACGCGCTCGCATCTGTCGCGGAGGGCCTCGCGCTCGCCGAGCAAACCGGCCACCGCGCGGATTCGTTCCTCCACCGGGTCCGGGGCGACATCCTCGCTGAGCGCGAAACCGTCGCCGCTGAAGCCGCCTACCACCAAGCCATCCGCATCGCACAGAGCCAGGGTGCGCGCACGTTCCAGCTCCAGGCCGCGCATGCGCTGGCGAAGCTTCTAGAACGCGCCGGCCGCCCCACCGACGCCTACGCCGTCCTCGCCCCCGCGCTCGAAGGCTTCTCGCCGACGCCCGAAATGCCCGAGATCGCCGAGGCTGAGGCGCTTCTCTCGAGATTGGCGTAAGCCCGCTTCGGGCAATGATGAGGCGGCACGCGTAACACCGAATGCCCGTCTCCATCCGATTCCGGCTCTTCCCGGCGCGACCCCCCGGTCGGCTCTCCGCCCATTGTCACCGGTCAAGTCCGGGCTCGGCCGGGCGCGCCCCTTCTCAATCTTGTGAATGATAATGTCCTTTATCAGACGTTTTGAGGCAACCATGAGCTTAATTGAATCAGTCGCCGAATGGGTCCTCGGGGTGTTGCCCTACGACCATTCAGACCCGGACGTGGTCGCCGCTCTCAAGGGCAAGCATCCTGGCGAACTTCTTGTCCTCTATTACAACTGGCGCACCAGGCTGATTTCCGCCCATCCGCGTCACGTGGCGCGCTCGGACGCATTCGAGAAAAATCCGATCGTCGCACAGCGCCCCGATGTTATTGCCGCCATCGTCAGAGACATCGAGCAAGGCAACGATCTCACGAAATATCTCAGCCGCCGGGTGCAGACCGGCTTTGAACTTCCGCCAAATCCCGCAAAAAAGAAGCTCAACAAGCTTCCGCATCTCGACCTTCTTTTGAATGAATGGAGAATCCACCACCTCCATCTCACCACGACCGTCGAGGCCGACGGTTTCGTGGAGCGCGACGATCCGCTGCTTTTCGCCATGTTCACGCCGAGCAAAGCCTATCTGCTCGACATTGGCACTCACGACAGCTTTGCAGACGATCAGCTGGTCAAAATAGCTGTCAAGAATTGGCCGGCTGACCAGTTGTTCTTCGAGCTTAAGGGAGTTCTCGGCCTCAGCTCGGGAGGCGGCTATTCGAGCGAAGATCGCAGGCAACTACGGGGAGCCGGGATCGCCAGTGTTGTTCAGATCGGCGATCGGGTGTTCTCGCCGCCGGGAGGAATTTCTACGGCAGGCACGTCCTCCCAGGCATCGATGTGGGCCAATCATGTCATGCGTACTCTCAACAATTTTGAGGAACAGGTACAAAAGAACCCGGCCGGCATCATCGATCTCATCCGAAATCATGGTGGGCAACCCAGCGAGAAGCCGGAGTTTGAGTTTGCGGTACTCCCCAGTGGTTTCGGCGTCATCGAGACGCAAAGCCGAGCGTTCATAAACTTGAGCCAGGGGGCCGGCTGATGAACCAGCTTGCCGCCCTTCCGTCCCCTGCCCAGCAGCTCCCCGCTCTTGTTCAAGCGGCCGGCGCGAGTGCACGGACACGCTTCCTCGAATTTTTCGCCGCCAACATCCGCAACAAGAACACGCGCCGCGCCTACGCGCAGGCGACGCGGGAATTTCTCACATGGTGCGAGAGCGCAGACGTCGCGTCGATTGCCGACGTGCAGCCTTTGCATGTCGCAGCGTACATCGAGCAGCTCGGCAAGGAGCGATCCGCGCCGACCGTGAAACAGCGTCTCGCGGCGATCCGGCATCTGTTCGATTGGCTTGTGACGGGCCAGGTCATGCTGGTGAATCCGGCTGCGTCCGTGCGCGGACCGACGCACAGCGTGAAGCGCGGCAAGACGCCGGTGCTCGCGCCAGAAGAAGCGCGGCAGCTTCTCGACGCGATCGATGTGACGACGCCCGTGGGCTTACGCGATCGAGCGTTGATCGGCTTGATGGTCTATTCATTCGCACGCATTGGCGCGGCGCTCGCGATGAAGGTCGAGGACGTTTACGTGCAGAACCGACGCCTATGGGTGCGGTTGCACGAGAAGGGCGGCAAGCGCCATGAAATGCCCTGCCACCACAATCTTGAGACCTACCTTCACGCCTATATCGACGGATGCGGGCTCGCAGGCGATCCCAAGGGGACGTTGTTTCGGACGATCGGCCGGGGCACGGATCAACTGACGACGACGCCCCTGCCCCAGGCGAACGCTTACGCGATGATCCGTCGGCGGGCGGCGGCGGCCGACATCGAGACGAAGATCGGGAACCATACGTTTCGAGCGACGGGGATCACGGCATATCTCAAGAATGGCGGCACCCTCGAGAAGGCCGCCGCCATGGCAAACCATGCCTCAACGCGGACGACGCAGCTTTATGACCGCCGCCGCGATGAGGTGAGCCTCGACGAGGTGGAGCGGGTCGTGATCTAAAATCGGATGAAAGATTTCAAGGCGATGCCGAGAGAAGCGATTATGAATGAGAAGGTAAAGAGGAAGCTCTTATACCTGAAGGATCACGTCACATATGAGCTGTTGATGCTGCGCCACATGGCGCAAAAGCTCTCGCAGACCCAGCATCAGCTTGATTGGAATGCGCATTTCAAGTCCTTCGCGATCCATGCGCGAGGTCTGTATCATTTTCTGGTCAATGATGGAGACTCGCGAAATTTCGAGGCCAAGGACTTCGCTTCCTACAAGGCCGAAAAAACGAACGACACTAAACGCGTGTTCGAAAAAATTCATTTTCAGGTGCTGCACATGGGAAAGCGGCGCGACAATTCCGAAAAAGTGACCCTCGCCGACGTTGCGGCCGTGACGACTTGGATCGAACAGAGCATCAGCGACTTCGCCTCACGGCTTAACGAACCCTACCGATCCGAGTGGAGCCCAGGCGACGCAACTCCCCCCAAGGAGGAATCGCTCATGATTCTTGTTCCCACGAACGCAAGCGCCACGAATAGCATAGTCGTCCGCACCGTCGATATTGGTCTGACACGCGAAGGGAATATTGGGCACGACGACGGGACTTGAACCCGCTTCATTTTGGCGTCCCCGCACTGTCGGCTTCCAGCGGGCCTTCGCCTGAAGGTCGGATTCGCCCAAAAGCGAGCTTCCCTGCGATCTGTGTAAAGCCGCGCGGCTTCTGTGTGAATTTCCGCTAGCCCAAATCAGCAAATCAGTTCAAAATTCGCGGTCATGCGCCGCAATCCCGTGGCGTGATTCGATGAGGTTTGACAGCCCCAGAAACACAAAACCCGCCTAGAAGGCGGGCCGGTCCCCGGCAAGCGGGGGAATATCAGGTACCTGGCAGTCCTGATAGTCCCCTAAAATCTAAATCGTTGCAAGCCCTATTTTTGGCAGCGGCAGAGCTTTGCCTACATCGTCTCGACTTCCGGCGGGTTGCCAGCAACCCGAACGGAGAAGCCATGTCTTTTGCAACCGCCCTGCCCGCCCATCTAGGGGTCAACGTGGAATCTTCCCGAAAGAGCACGCTAAGGGTGTGTCTGCGATCGGGCATGGGTTTCCGCTACCGAAGCCGCTGATTTTTTCGTTTGGCGGTCTCGGCAGTCGCCTGGCTGAACAGGTGGCGAGGGATGTTGATCAGCGCGAACCGCCGCCGTTCTTCGGGCAATTCGGCGGTGTCGGCCTCGACGAATATCTCGATGGTCTCGTCGCTGGCATAAACTTCGACACGCAACGCGCAGCTCTCGAAATCGACTTCGTGACGCCGTCCAGATTTACCGCGAATAATTGCATGGGACATTTGCGTTCCTACGAGAGGCTGAAGGGATAGGAAGGCGTCAAGGCAAGCCTTCGATATGTTCCGAGACTGTCTGAGCGAGCGCGGCGTAGAGCGCTGTCTTGCCGACTTTGATGCGAGCTGCAGCTTCGCGAACCGTAAGACCCTGGGTGACAAGCGTTTGAGCGCGCCGGAGCTTTTCGTCAGTCACGACGGGTTTGCGCCCGCCCCGGCGACCGCGGGCCATCGCTGCATCGAGGCCGGCGCGAGTTCGTTCGCGGATGAGGTCGCGCTCGAACTGTCCGAGCGCGCCGAAAATGTGAAAGATGAGCCGTCCGCCTGGCGTCGTGGTGTCGATCGCTTCTGTCAGAGAGCGGAAGCTGACGCCGCGCGCTTCCAGGCCGTTCACCGTCTCGATCAAGTGCGGCAACGAACGGCCGAGCCGATCGAGCTTCCACACCGTCAGGATATCGCCGTTTCGCACGAAGCTCAGCGCAGCTTTCAGTCCAGGGCGGTCGGCTTTGGCTCCGGACGCTTTGTCCTCGAACACGCGCGCGCAGCCGGCTTTGGGAGGGCGTCTAGCTGCAAGGCCAAGTCTTGGTCGGTCGTCGACACTCTCGCATAGCCGATAGCCGCCATCCCGCGTCCTTTTGTCCGGAAATCCGTCCGATAATCTACTTGTCCAGGAACCCGTCGTCAAAGGTGTTGACGGACACGTGCAGAGTCGGCCGGCAAATGATCGAAAGGCGGTCACGAGCACGAACAAAGGCGCGGCATGAAAAAGCACGAAATCCTCTCGCCGCAGTCGCGCGCGGCGCTGTTTGATCCGCCGACGGACCCGGCCGCGATCGTCCGCCGCTACACGTTTTCGCCCGAGGACTCAGCGCTGATTCGCCAACGGCGGCGCGCCGCCAATCGGATTGGGTTCGCGATTCAGCTCGCATACTTTCGCCATCCGGGTCGGATCATGCGCGTCGACGAGGCTCCGCCCGAAGACATGCTGACTTTCATCGCCGGGCAGATTGACGCTCATCCAGGAGACTTTCGCGACTATGCGGGCCGCGCTCAAACCCGACGCGAGCATATCGCCGAATTGCAAATCAGCTTGAATGTCAGGCTTTCCCGCAGCCATGACGTGCGGCCTCTTCTTTCCGTCGCGATGAGTGAAGCGGTCGGAACGGATCGCGGCGTCACAATCGTTGCGGCCATGGTCGGATATTTGCGCGAGCATTACATCCTGTTGCCATCGCCATGGGAACTGGAGCGTCTCGCCCTGGCGGCGCGCGCGCTCGCCCGCAAACGCGCTCACAGGAACCTCGTCGAAGGCCTATCGCCACAGACGATCGCAGGATTGGAGGCCATGCTCGTCGTCACCGACGACGAAGACCGCACGCCGCTCGCGTGGTTGCGGGATTGGCCAGAAGCGCCGCGCCAAAGAAATCTCGTCGCCCTCGTCGAGCGGTTGCAAGCGGTGCGAAAACTCGGCGTCGGAGCGGATCGCGAGAAGCGCATTCACCGCGCGGTACGCGGCAATCGCCCGCGAACTCGCCATCCTCGTTCCCCGCGACATCTCGCGTTTCGACACAGCCCGCCGTCTCGCGACACTGGCGGTGTTCGCGCGAGAGATGGAGGCCATTCTCACCGACGCCGCGCTCGCCATGTTCGACAAGATGCTAGGCGCTGTCTTCCGCCGCGCCGACCGCGCCTACAAAGACAACGTGGTCGATCGTGCGAGGACGCTCGACGCCTCGGCGCGGGCCTTGCTCGGCATGGCCAAGGCCATGCTCGCCGCCAAGGCGAAGAACGAAGACCAGGTCGCCGCCGTCGAACGGGCGCTCGGCTGGGAACGTCTCAAACTCCTGGTTTCCGAGGCCGAAGCGGTCGTCACCGAGACGCGACCGGACAATCTCGGCGAGGTCGTCGAGCGGTATGCGAGCGTGCGGCGCATGTCGCCGATCGTCCTCGGGGCTTTCGCCTTCCGATCATGGAGAGACAACGATCCGTTGCTCGCCGCGCTTGACCTGGTGCGCGAGCTTCATGCGATCGGCGCGAAGAAACTCCCGCCGCATCCACCGACATCTTTCCTGAGACCGGTATGGCGCAAGGTCGTCAAAACCGAGGTCGGGATCGATCGCAGAGCCTATGAAGTCGCGGTCATGATGGCGTTGCGCGAACGGCTGCAATCGGGCGACGTCTGGGTCGAAGGCAGCCGTGCGTTTCGCGCTTTCGACGACTTTCTACTGCCTCGCGACGCTTTCGAGAACCGCCGGAAAATCGGCGAATTGGGTCTCGCCGTCGCCGATCGTTTCGAGGATTGGCGCGATGAAAAAACCAAACGTCTGGAAACCCGCCTTCGCGAGGTCGATGCGCTTGCCGCCGCAGGCGAGCTGCCAGAGGCCTCGCTCACCGAGGATGGCCTGTCGATCAGCCCTATTCGCAAGAATGAGAACGAGGCGGCCGACGCGGTCATCCGTCGGCTCTACGCGATGTTGCCGCGTCTGCGCGTCACCGAGCTTTTCGCGGAAATCCACGGCTGGACGGGCTTCGCCGACAGCTTCGCGCATCTGCGCACGGGCGCGCCGCCGGACGATGCGCGAGCTTTGATGACCACTGTACTCGCCGACGCCACCAATCTCGGCCTGACGCGCATGGCCCGTAGTTCTGGGACTTTCAGCCATTCCCGGCTGTTGTGGATCGCCGAATGGCATGTGCGCGATGAGACCTATCAGGCCGCGCTCGCCTGTCTCGTCGACGCCATTCATGCCCACCCCTTCTCCAGGATATGGGGCGACGGCGACACATCGTCGTCCGACGGCCAGTTTTTCCGCGCCGGCGGACATGGCGAGGCCCGCGCCGACTACAACGCCAAATACGGATCGGAGCCGGGCGTGAAATTCTACACTCACGTTTCCGATCGCTACGCGCCGTTCTATTCCAAGGTCGTCGCCGCGAACGCCAGTGAAGCCGCGCACGTTCTCGACGGATTGATGCACCACGAAAGCGCGATCGACATCCGCGAGCATTACACCGACACCGCCGGCGCGATCGATCACGTATTCGGCCTCTGCCACGTGCTGGGATTCCGCTTCGCGCCGCGCATTCGCGATCTCGCCGACCGGAGGCTCTATATCGCCGGCGCGCGCGGCGCTTACAAAGCGCTCGATCCTGTGATCGGGGGCGGACTGGATTTGCGCGTCGTCGGCGAGAACTGGGATGAAATCCTGCGCTTGGCCGCTTCGATCAAAGCGGGAACGGTTGCGCCTTCGGCGATCCTGCGCCGCCTCGCCGCCTATCCCCGACAGAACGCGCTCGCCAAAACGCTACGCGAAATCGGTCGTCTGGAGCGCACTCTGTTCACGCTCGACTGGATCAGCGACCCCGCCCTGCGCCGGCGAACCAACGCCGGGCTCAACAAGGGCGAGGCTCGCAATGCGCTCGCGCGCGCCGTGTTCTTTCATCGTCTCGGCGAAATCCGCGACCGGACCTTCGAGAACCAGCGCTACCGCGCCTCTGGCCTCAATCTCGCCGTCGCCGCAATCATCCTTTGGAACACCGTCTATCTCGGCCGCGCCGTCGATGAGCTGCGCTCGCGTGGCGAAATCATTCCCGACGATCTTCTCGCTCACGTCGCGCCGCTCGGCTGGGAGCATATCGCGTTCAACGGCGATTACGTCTGGCCCGCCGAGCCGCTTGGAAATGCTTTCCGGCCCCTACGAAATCCGCGCGCCGAGTTCCTCGATGCGGCTTAGCGTGCTCTTTCGGGAAAAGTCCACGACTGCAAGGCCAAGTCCTGGTCGGTCGTCGACACTCTCGCATAGCCGATAGCCGCCATCCCGCGTCCTTTTGTCCGGAAATCCGTCCGATAATCTACTTGTCCCGGAACCCGTCGTCAAAGGTGTTGACGGACACGTGCAGAGTCGGCCGGCAAATGATCGAAAGGCGGTCACGAGCACGAACAAAGGCGCGGCATGAAAAAGCACGAAATCCTCTCGCCGCAGTCGCGCGCGGCGCTGTTTGATCCGCCGACGGACCCGGCCGCGATCGTCCGCCGCTACACATTTTCGCCGAGACTCAGCGCTGATTCGCCAACGGCGGCGCGCCGCCAATCGGATTGGGTTCGCGAATCAGCTCGCATACTTTCGCCATCCGGGTCGGATCATGCGCGTCGACGAGGCTCCGCCCGAAGACATGCTGACTTTCATCGCCGGGCAGATTGACGCTCATCCAGGAGACTTTCGCGACTATGCGGGCCGCGCTCAAACCCGACGCGAGCATATCGCCGAATTGCAAATCAGCTTGAATGTCAGGCTTTCCCGCAGCCATGACGTGCGGCCTCTTCTTTCCGTCGCGATGAGTGAAGCGGTCGGAACGGATCGCGGCGTCACAATCGTTGCGGCCATGGTCGGATATTTGCGCGAGCATTACATCCTGTTGCCATCGCCATGGGAACTGGAGCGTCTCGCCCTGGCGGCGCGCGCGCTCGCCCGCAAACGCGCTCACAGGAACCTCGTCGAAGGCCTATCGCCACAGACGATCGCAGGATTGGAGGCCATGCTCGTCGTCACCGACGACGAAGACCGCACGCCGCTCGCGTGGTTGCGGGATTGGCCAGAAGCGCCGCGCCAAAGAAATCTCGTCGCCCTCGTCGAGCGGTTGCAAGCGGTGCGAAAACGCGGCGTCGGAGCGGATCGCGAGAAGCGCATTCACCGCGCGCGGTACGCGGCAATCGCCCGCGAACTCGCCATCCTCGTTCCCCGCGACATCTCGCGTTTCGACACAGCCCGCCGTCTCGCGACACTGGCGGTGTTCGCGCGTGAGATGGAGGCCGTTCTCACCGACGCCGCGCTCGCCATGTTCGACAAGATGCTAGGCTCTGTCTTCCGCCGCGCCGACCGCGCCTACAAAGACAACGTGGTCGATCGTGCGAGGACGCTCGACGCCTCGGCGCGGGCCTTGCTTGGCATGGCCAAGGCCATGCTCGCCGCCAAGGCGAAGAACGAAGACCAGGTCGCCGCCGTCGAACGGGCGCTCGGCTGGGAACGTCTCAAAATCCTGGTTTCCGAGGCCGAAGCGGTCGTCGCCGAGACGCGACCGGACAATCTCGGCGAGGTCGTCGAGCGGTATGCGAGCGTGCGGCGCATGTCGCCGATCATCCTCGGGGCTTTCGCCTTCCGATCATGGAGAGACAACGATCCGTTGCTCGCCGCGCTTGACCTGGTGCGCGAGCTTCATGCGATCGGCGCGAAGAAACTCCCGCCGCATCCACCGACATCTTTCCTCAGACCGGTATGGCGCAAGGTCGTCAAAACCGAGGTCGGGATCGATCGCAGAGCCTATGAAGTCGCGGTCATGATGGCGTTGCGCGAACGGCTGCAATCGGGCGACGTCTGGGTCGAAGGCAGCCGTGCGTTTCGCGCTTTCGACGACTTTCTACTGCCTCGCGACGCTTTCGAGAACCGCCGGAAAATCGGCGAATTGGGTCTCGCCGTCGCCGATCGTTTCGAGGATTGGCGCGATGAAAAAACCAAACGTCTGGAAACCCGCCTTCGCGAGGTCGATGCGCTTGCCGCCGCAGGCGAGCTGCCAGAGGCCTCGCTCACCGAGGATGGCCTGTCGATCAGCCCTATTCGCAAGAATGAGAACGAGGCGGCCGACGCGGTCATCCGTCGGCTCTACGCGATGTTGCCGCGTCTGCGCGTCACCGAGCTTTTCGCGGAAATCCACGGCTGGACGGGCTTCGCCGACAGCTTCGCGCATCTGCGCACGGGCGCGCCGCCGGACGATGCGCGAGCTTTGATGACCACTGTACTCGCCGACGCCACCAATCTCGGCCTGACGCGCATGGCCCGCAGTTCCGGGACTTTCAGCCATTCCCGGCTGTTATGGGTCGCCGAATGGCATGTGCGCGATGAGACCTATCAGGCCGCGCTCGCCTGTCTCGTCGACGCCATTCACGCCCACCCCTTCTCCAGGATATGGGGCGACGGCGACACATCGTCGTCCGACGGCCAGTTTTTCCGCGCCGGCGGACATGGCGAGGCCCGCGCCGACTACAACGCCAAATACGGATCGGAGCCGGGCGTGAAATTCTACACTCACGTTTCCGATCGCTACGCGCCGTTCTATTCCAAGGTCATCGCCGCGAACGCCAGTGAAGCCGCGCACGTTCTCGACGGATTGATGCACCACGAAAGCGCGATCGACATCCGCGAGCATTACACCGACACCGCTGGCGCGATCGATCACGTATTCGGCCTCTGCCACCTGCTGGGATTCCGCTTCGCGCCGCGCATTCGCGATCTCGCCGACCGGAGGCTCTATATCGCCGGCGCGCGCGCCGCTTACAAAGCGCTCGATCCCGTGATCGGGGGCGGACTGGATTTGCGCGTCGTCGGCGAGAACTGGGATGAAATCCTGCGCTTGGCCGCTTCGATCAAAGCGGGAACGGTTGCGCCTTCGGCGATCCTGCGCCGCCTCGCCGCCTATCCTCGACAGAACGCGCTCGCCAAAACGCTACGCGAAATCGGCCGTCTGGAGCGCACTCTGTTGACGCTCGACTGGATCAGCGACCCCGCCCTGCGCCGGCGAACCAACGCCGGGCTCAACAAGGGCGAGGCTCGCAATGCGCTCGCGCGCGCCGTGTTCTTTCATCGTCTCGGCGAAATCCGCGACCGGACCTTCGAGAACCAGCGCTACCGCGCCTCTGGCCTCAATCTCGCCGTCGCCGCAATCATCCTTTGGAACACCGTCTATCTCGGCCGCGCCCTCGATGAGCTGCGCTCGCGTGGCGAAATCATTCCCGACGATCTTCTCGCTCACGTCGCGCCGCTCGGTTGGGAGCATATCGCGTTCAACGGCGATTACGTCTGGCCCGCCGAGCCGCTTGGAAATGCTTTCCGGCCCCTACGAAATCCGCGCGCCGAGTTCCTCGATGCGGCTTAGCGTGCTCTTTCGGGAAAAGGACTCCACGATGACCCCGTCTTTGTTGAAATTCTCGAAGCGGTGGCTGCTGGCTGAGAATTATGCGGCCTCGGCGATTTGAGCAAGAGGCTCCACCGTGGCAGGCTTGGAGTTGGTCTTGTCGAGCGCCGCGCGCAGGGCGGGCAGTTGCTTGAAGGCCTTCAGCTTTCGAAAACCCTTGGTCGCTTCCTGCATCGCGGCGGCGGTCCAGCGCATCGCCATCGAGGGGGAGCGCCAGTATTTGACGTTCCGGCAAACACGACGCACCGTGCCCATGACATTCTCGATGATGTTCGTGCAGGCAAGCGAGCGGCGCAGTTCGCGCGGAAGGCCGAGACGCGTCACGGTCAGCATCTCGTCCAGCCCTTCCAGGATCGAGGCGGCGACGCCCTCCCAGTCCCGTTCGAGACGGCGGGCGAGGTTGCGCAGCAGCTTTTCGGCCTTGGCCGCGTCATCCATTTCCCAGGCCTGCCGCAAGACGCTTCGCACCGACGCGTGCATCGATTTGGGCAGTCGCTCCAGAATGTTGCGCGCCTTGTAAATCTGGCATGGCCGAGGACATGCTGCTGGTGGCGGCGCTCGGCATCGACGCGGCGGGCGACAAACACCCGCTGGGTCTCGTCGAGGGGGCGACGGAAAATTCAATGAGATTGTCGATGAGCGCCTGCACGGTCGTTGCGTCCTGGTCGACATCCACTCCCTCATGCGCGCCGTCGATAAAGCGACGAAGCGCCGGGAAGTCGCCGACTTCGACAAGCCGGCTCCGTCGGCGGCCGGAACGTCCCCTTCGGGCAGGCGAACCGAACGCTTGAATTTGCGCGTCGAGACGTTGATCAGCATCTGGTTCATCGCCCATCGGCCGAGCCAATCTTCGCTTGCCGCGCTTTCCCAGCTCGGCAACACGTATTCGACGCCATTACGCCCGCGAACACGTGGGCGCTCGACCTCGACTTTGCCGCCGTGAAAACCGATCTTGCCCTTCGTCCGACCCCAGCGGTGCGCCTTGCGGCTCTTGCCCCGCTCATGACGCGCGCCGCAAGCGGCCACCGCGTCCTCTTCCAGCATCTCCGTCAGCGATTCGATCCCGGCCGCAAGGCAAAAGCGCTCAAAACTCGCCGACATGCCCGCAAGCGCTTCCGTCTTCAGCGCATAGGTAGGAATCGCCGTGGATGTGATATGCTTTTTCATGGCGTTGCTTTCCTTCGTTGGAAATCAGCACCCCGAGCCTAAAGGCTCAAGGCGAGCAACGCCGCTCCTTCCTTTTCAACATTCCCCGGGACATCCCCGCGCTCCACTCGTAAATACTGAGCGTCGAGGACGGCAAAAATCACGAGCGGCAGTAAGGCGAGAGCCGCCACGAGTGGCCGCTGCAACGTAATCGCAAAGCCACATACGGCGGTCGTCAGCGTGAGGCAGTAGTTCTTCAGCGACGCACCATAGCCGGCAATTCGCGTCACAATGCCCTGGATCATCTCTAGGTGCTTTACCCACAATTCAGCACGCTTATCGGGAGACACGCTCACGCTAATTTCCTGAAGTCAGCGTCGCTTTCCAGCGCCGTTGTGCGCCGGGCGATGCACGGCATAGCTCTGACCGGGCTTTGGCGTGGGCGGAAGAGGCCTTCCCTGGATGGCAGTCCTCTCCTTGCCGGTATCCCCGCCACGGGGACCCCGGATTTCATATTCACCCGAAACCGGCGCTGGTTCGCCGGGCTTGTAGACTTGGGTCATGGCAAGACAACCTTTCAAATCGGAGACCGCGAAGAGTCCTGTCGCAAATCGGCTAAAGTAGCCTAAATCTGCAACAAAATTTGCTTCGCCAATCTCGGTTTCGATTGACATTTAGCAACCTTTTGTTTACAAATATCAGCAATAAATAAGATTGTCAACCGCTAGGGGAGAGGCCACAGACATGTTCGGGGAAAGACTACGACTGGCGCGCAAGCGGGCCGGCCTATCGTTGCGCGATTTGGCGGCGCGCATCGGCAACGATGTCAGCGCACAGGCGATCTCAAAATATGAAAGCGGGAAAATGTTCCCAAGTTCGAGCGTCCTCGTGTCGCTCGGGAAAGCGCTCGATGTCTCCCTCGACTTCCTGATGAGCGATCAGGTTGTCGAGCTGAGCGGCGTCGAATTTCGCCAGCATTCGGGGGCCTCGGCTAGCGAACGTGCGCGCGCCGAATCCGCCGTTATCGATGAAGTCGAGCGCCACCTGGCCCTGGATGAAATTCTCGAATTGAGCGGAGAAAAGAACGCGCTGCCGGCGACGCGAAACAATGTGGGCTCGCTGGAAGAAGCCGAAGCACTGGCTGAGAAGCTCCGAAAGGAATGGTGCCTCGGCAACGATCCAATTCCGAGCATGACCGGCCTTCTCGAAGACAAAGGCGTGAAGGTCGTCGCTGTCGACATTCCAAAGAAGCTTTCGGGCTTCACCGGAACCGTGCGGCGGCCGAAAGAAAAAGGCGATCTGCCAGTGATCGTGGTGAGCACTCAATTCACGATTGAGCGTCGACGCTTCACGCTCGCGCACGAGCTGGCGCATCGGATTATTGGCGGCACGAAAGGCGATCTGAAGATTGAAAAAGCGATGGATCGTTTCGCGGCGGCGTTCTTGATCCCCGCCGAGCACTTGCGCGCCGAGGTTCGAGGGGCGCGGGACGCCCTGCCCCCCTACAGCGAGATCGTGCGCCTGAAGCATCTCTACGGCGTGGCGGCGGCGGCGATCCTGATGCGCCTGAAGGACATCGGCATTTTGTCCGAGGCAACGGTCAGTTATGCCTTCCAGACGTATGCCCGAGCTTGGCGCACCGCCGAACCAATGCCGCTGGAGGCGAAAGGCCCCTTCGGACAATTAGAGAAGCCGACCCGGTTCGAACGTTCGGTGTACTGGGCGTTGGCCGACCGGCTCATATCGCTCCCACACGCGGCGGACCTTTTGCGGCGACCTGTCGCGCAGGTCGAATTAGCTATGCGGGGGCCCGCGCTTGGCAATTCCAGTCATTGTTAGCGACACCTCGTGCCTGATCGACTTGCGCAAGGGGGGCTTGCTGACGACCGCCCTTGCGTTGCCGTTTCAATTCGTGGTGGCTTTGCCGCTGATCACGGCGGAGCTGCATGACTTTACGGATTCCGACTGGACAGATTTGCAGACGCGCGGGCTCCAGGTAATTGATCTCGATGCTGCACAGGTTCAAAGGGCCTTCGGGCTTAAGGCACAATTCCCGGCCTCTCGTCCTACGACTGTTTCAGTTTGGCCCTGACGCAATCGACCGCGCACGCCATGCTGCTAACCGGGGACCAACAACTCCGACGACGCGCAAGTGAGCTCGGGGTCGAGGTGCACGGAATTCTCTGGATTTGCGACCACATCGAGCGCACGGGCGGCCTTGTCCTTGACGATCTGGCCGACGCGCTCGATCGGCTTCTTGGCGATCCGCTCGTGTTCCTGCCCGCCGACGAAGTGAAAGATCGCATCGCGCGAGTGCGGGCGAGAGCGCGGGGTCGGTGACCCCAAACAACCTTCATAATCTTGCGCATGGTACAGGACGTTATCATTCATGAGCTCAGCTCGCGCTTGCAATGTGGTTTGGGGCTGCGGCGGCCGATCGGGCAAACTCGGCTTGTTCAGGGCAGAGCGACGGATTTCAATAACACTTGAGATAAAATTTTCCGCCATTACCAGGTTCTGATAGTTCAAGGAGTGTAACGGAACATGACCCGTCATGATAGCTGAACTCTACGGACGATCCAACAGTAAGACCCTTTACTTTTCCTTCCACTTTCACTCCGATTACATTGCCATTTGCTGCAAACGGATGACCGATAACTGTAAATATTATTCTGTCATCGGTCAGTAATATGCTTTGTCCTCCATTAAGATCGAGTTCTTGTTGAATGTTGCTTACACGCGGTGTCGAGCCAGCACCGTTAGTTATCGATCCTGATTGTTGCGTAGATGATGCCGAACCTATCAGTTTGCTCTGGAGCTCCTCAAAAACCGTGAGTTTGCATCTTGCGTTATCTTTAATAGTAGATGCTAAATCCTGCCGAAGTACATTCTGATATTGAGCATTGTTGATGCTGCCAACTCCCGAGATGCCTGCGTCAGCTAATTTCGACGCCAATCCGCTCAACTGCGCTTTCACCTCTCCCTTTACTTCAGAACTCTCTGCGTCTCCCTTCGTAGATACAACATTGCATATACTGTCGGCAGTTTTGGTAATTAGGTCGAGGGCTTGGGCGGTATCAGAGTGGAGCCGCGTGGGCAACGTGAGTGAAGGCAATCGCTGCCATGGCTGTGAGCAAAGCGGAGATCCGTCTCGTGCTCAAATGAAAGCCCTTTTGCCTGATCATCGCTTCCACGCTCCTGGGCCCGGTCTGGCCGGGCGCGAGAACCTTGAACCGATCTCCCCGGATGCCCGGAATTTGTAGGTCATGATTACCACTCCGGGCATCCTCGGCAATAGGTCAGCTGGCGCCTCGAAAGGAGAGTTAGGGTCCTTCGTATTCGCCGGACAGCGGCATACCACAGCGTCACGTCATCGCTGGCAGGCTAAAGACCGCCGGCGCTGATCGCCCAATCTCTGAAAGTCGCAGAGTTTCGGGCGAATCAAGCGCGGCCCCCGGGTGGTCCTGATGTCTGGCGGCCGTAGTCCAGATAAAATCTGTTATCAAGAGTAAAAGCGAACGGGGGTTTGCTCAAGACCGCCCTTTCATACGGTGGAGATTATCGACGTCGCAATACCGTCCCTGTTGCAAATCAAGCCCTTCACAATATTCATGCGTTCTAGATTGCCCGCGTCGCCGCAAAGATCGTACAAACTGATCGCGGCGTTAACCTGCCTGATCCCGTACTCTAAATCGCCGCTGAGACCGGATATCATTGCGTAGCCCGCGAGGACATGGGCTTGACCATGCAAACTGGGCGTGGTGGCTCGTCGATAATAACAATCCGCTCTATCAAAATGCTCGAGCGCTTTTCGAAGAGCTTCTCCTTGCACAACCGGGGACCGTGCTCGACTGTCGGTAGCGCAGTGCTCGGCCTCGGCCAAAAGAACGTATACTTCTCCGAGGGTTCTATGAAAATTCCCCCACGCCGCATCAGAGGTATATTCAAACAGCCGAGCCGACGTGCATCCCCTGGTCAAAGCGTCCTTTGTAACTGGGTAACGCATAATGGTGTCGATCGAACTCAGCGGCCATAGGCTCGCATGTCTCCGGAACGCCAAATCTGCGTAACTTTCCAGGAGATGGCGGGCGCTATCCACGTGGCCCTTCGAAACCACACGTTTCGCGCGAACAATGAGGGCTTAAATCTCAACCACGGGGTCATCGCGGAATATCCGAAGGCCCTCCAAAGACGACGAAGCGTCGAGCGCGTCGATAACTGCTGCGGTCGTGTTCGTCCGAATCCCAGCTTCAATAAGCCGGCAATGTACCAGCTCCAGACAAAGACCGAACCGGGCACGCGCTGACAAAGCCCGTGGTTTGTCATACTGAACAGCGTCTTGAAACGTCGCTGAATAGCGCGCAACCAAGAACCCTTCGTTAGTTCTCGAGGCGCAAAATGTGACGAAAAACAAGCGGAACGTTTTCATCAAGTAAGATTTGCAGCTCAGATCCGATATCAGGCCTTACCATTGCGCTTCTTAGTGCGGCAATGCTGCAAAAGCGTAGTCGGTCTAGATGTATCGTGGTGTACTCAATAAAGCTCATCGTCGTTGACGGATTTGCATCATACTTGAATTCGCTCAATAATTCATTAGCTCTCGGAATCGCTTGTAACCACAGTAAATCGTCAATCGTCTCCTCGACCATAATCCGTGCACTGTAT
Organism: uncultured Alphaproteobacteria bacterium; assembly: GCA_963765375.1. Taxonomy (GTDB): domain Bacteria; phylum Pseudomonadota; class Alphaproteobacteria; order Rhizobiales; family Beijerinckiaceae; genus Roseiarcus. Next base: position 127,090 of record CAVXVZ010000006.1, read on the forward strand.
GTTGCCAATTCCCTGAGTTGAGTTTCAACATGACGGTGCGCGACCGCTCCCGAGAGAAAATTCGAAAACCCTCTTTGGAATTCTCTCCGGAGAAGAGTTGCGGGAGCCGCAGATAATGTCTGGGCATGTTGCTGATCGGCACCCCCATTATTGAGAGTGCTCAATCCGCGGCCTTTGAAGAGAGAGCCGAGCGACGGGAGGTTTCGCGATTTCCGCCGGGCCTTTTTGGCTTGCTCGGCGAGACGATATGCCTTTTGTAGGTCAGCGCGCCACGATTTAAACGCTTCTAAGTTCTCGCCGAACAGTCCCTTGTCTATTGCGGAGATGTCGTCCGGCAGGTTGTATGCATTTCGCCAGTTTTGGACGTTACGCGCGCGACTATAGGGGTTTGCATGGAAGCCTATCCACGCGGCAAACTCATCGTCATCCCATTCCTTCCCAAGCGTATCGGGGTCGGGGCTTCCATCTGGCCTCGTACCTCGCAAGAGGTGCCAATCGAGAAGCTCTGCGAAGCTCCAATCGCCGCGATAGACGGCTCCGCGATAGACGGGGAATCCGGCGCGGGAATCTCCGGCACTGTTGCGGCCCTTTTCGACCCGGCTGGCCAACGGTCGCTCTCCTAAGCGCCCTTATAACGATCTCGGACTTTCCTGTACAATCAGGCCTGTACAATCAGGCGGGATTGATGGCCCGAGCGTGGAAGGAACGCTCCCTGCGCAGCCGGGGCCACGTTAACCAATACTGTACAGTACGCTGTACAGGTCAGATTGTAATATTCCGGCTGTCATAGATCGGATATTATACAGGCTCGATCGTACTTGAGCTAGAGAGGAACAATGGCATGCGACACCTCAAACGATACACCACAGAGTGAACCAGATACCCTGAACGCCACTATCCACGCTTTAAAGAATTGCCAATTCTAGCGCGATTGGAGTTTGCAGCTAATTTTCTTTTCGACAGATGCGGTGGATCAAGGGAATCAATTCCGCGAGATTGGGGGGTGGTGATCGCCAGCCGAAGTCCTACACGGCGTAATAGGTATACTGAAAAAACATCCTCATGCCGCTCAATTGCGGACCCCCCAGCCACCATAGACGAACGGGCTCAGGCGACGATTGACGCCAAGCGACGCCTTACGCGTTCTGTGGTTTACGAAACTTTACGCCCGTTTCCCGTGACGCTGGGGAAAGGGTCTTGTTCAAGTGTCGGCAACAGGAGCCGACCAATGCGACGAGTTCACTCGAACTGAATTCTCGGACCCGCTCGCAAGGGGCGATGTCCCCGTTTCCCACGCCATATCATGGAACTGCGTTTTTTGCGGGCGGCTTCGTTTGTGCCCGTACGGACGACCTTTTCCGAACGATGCGGCCACTGTCGTGTGCCAGAAGTGCTTTGACCTCTGTGTCATCGGCGACCCCGCCGCCGCCCGGCAGGCGCTCGCGCACATTATTCGCGAACATCTACCGTAATATTCCCCTGAAATCAACCACCAGACGAGCGAAGTCCAAGCCCGTGCCCTCACCAAATAATGCACTGAGGTCCTGATGAACTTTCCTCTGAAAATCCCGAAGGAACCTTCGACGCCGTTGCCCGTCGAAGATCGCCCGCGCTGCGACAATTGCTTCCGACACGACTGCCTACACGCGGAATCGAGACAGCTGTTTTCGCCCGGGCAATTCGGCCGCAGTCAAACGAAAACTCGGGAGCGCCGCGAGCGGCTATTTCGTCGAATCCGTCTTCGACTGGAGCAACGAGCCGGTGAGCACGGTCGGGTCGGTCGCGATGGGCCGAAAAGAAGCTGCAAATTCCCGGAATCGGGAGCAACGATCTCGAAGCCCGCGCCCTGCGGCTGCTCGCCAGCCCCGGCAACAAGCGCGTCGAAGTCATGACGTCCGTGAGTTTCCCGTCCGGAGTAAAAACCGTGATCGCGATATGCAAGATTGCGGTTGTGCTTGGCGGGGCGTCGCTGCTCGCAGGATGCGCGCCGACGGAGTATGTCTACTACCCAGTTCGCCCGGTTTATCGGCACGTCTACGTGTCGCGCCCGCCGGTCGTTGATCCGTCGGATGATAGCGGGCCGCAGCCGCCGGTTGTTCAGCCGGAGCCGGAGCCTTCGCCTGGTCCTGACAAATCATGGTCGGATTGGTCGCCAATCATTTCGCCCGCCAAGGCGTCGCCTTCGCCTGCGCCGCCGCAGCCCGGATCGCCGCCTCCATTGGTGGGCGCTGATCCGTCCTGCGGTTGGTGGCGCCTGTGCAATCTCTGGGAAAACACAAATGAGCAATGATCTGATGAAGCGCGCCGGGCGGGCGCTCGAGTCTGCCGCGTCGCGCGAAGTGCAACCGGCGGGACGGGTCGATCCTGCGAAGGGCCGGGCGCTGCTCGCCCGCGCGCAAGCCGCACTCGCTCAGCCGGCGAAGCCGCAAACCGCGAGCCCGCCGCCGCCCAAGCCGGAGCCGCAAACCGCGAGCCCGCCGCCGCCCAAGCCGGAGCCGCAAACTGTGATCGCGAGCCCGCCGCCGCCGAGCGTGGAACGGGTCAAGCTGCCGATGATGTGTTCCGCTCGGGGTGCCTCTTATGTCGTGATCGCCGAACGGCGCGGAAATGAGCTTCGCTTTATCGGCCATGAAATGCCGGCGCCGGGGCCGGGTGGCGCGCCGCAACAACCGGGCCTGCTATCCGGCCAGTACAAAATCGATGCCAGAGGTTGGCTCTGTCCGCTCTGCAGGGCGAGCGAGTTCTGGGTCTGCAATTGCGGGCCTATGAACGGCGCCCTGCGTGCTAGGGCGCGGACGGGGGCCGTAGTCACTGCGCCTGCGGGAAATTCGAGAGCCGCGCGTTGGTCACGGTGGCGACGGT
>CAVXVZ010000007.1:0-579424 GCA_963765375.1 uncultured Alphaproteobacteria bacterium
GACTACATGTTCGCCTGAGATAGGGCGACCCGTCTCACAGTATGCAGGCTTGTCGAGGGTTGCGCCGGGCGTTCCGGCGCGGAGCCTCATGCATAGGAGACGGGTCTTGGACAAATCTATCACATACGTGGGCCTTGACGTGCACAAGGATACGATCGCGGTCGCGCTTGCGGAGGCGGGCGCGCACAAGGACGTGCGCGAGTATGGCAAGGTCGCGAACACAGCGACGGCCTTGAACGCTCTGGCAGCGAAGCTGTCGCGCGCTGGCAGCGAGCTACGGTTCTGTTATGAGGCCGGCCCTTGCGGCTATGGCATTCAACGGCAGTTGAGCCTGGCTGGGCATGGTTGCATTGTCGTTGCTCCGTCGTTGATCCCACGCAAGCCGGGAGATCGGATCAAGACCGACCGGCGGGATGCGATCAACCTCGCCAAGCTGCATCGCGCCGGTGAACTGACCGCTGTGTGGGTTCCGGATCAGGCTCATGAGGCGATCCGCGATCTCGTACGCGCGCGTCTTGCGGCCGTCCGCAGTCTGCGCCAGGCCCGTCAGCAGCTCTCTGGCTTTCTCCTGCGTCATGGCCGTCACTACAATCGGCCGGCGTGGACATTGATGCACCGTCGCTGGATGGCCGGACTGAAATTCGAGCAAGCGGCGCATCATATCGTGTTGGAAGACTGCATCGCGGCGGTTGAGGCGGCGACGGCGCGGCGAGACCGTCTGGAAGCTCATATCGAGGCGGCGCTGCCGGATTGGTCGCTGGCCCCGGTGGTGCGCGCCCTGCAAGCGCTACGCGGGATGGCCATGGTCGCGGCGGCGACGGTGATCGCCGAACTCGGCGACATCACCCGCTTCGCCAATCCCCGCCAGCTCATGGCGTATCTCGGACTGGTTCCGTCCGAGCGCTCCAGCGGCGCCACACGCCGCCAAGGCGGCATCACGAAAGCCGGGAATGGCCCGGCCCGGCGAATGCTAATCGAGGCTGCCTGGAGTTATCGGTTCCCGGCGCGCATCAGCCGAGAGCAACTGCTACGTCAGGAGGGTCTGGCCAAGCCGATCCGCGACACCGCGTGGAAGGCGCAAGAGCGGTTGTGTCGGCGCTATCGCAAGCTCGCCCGGGCGGGAAAATCACCCACAGTGGTCACGACCGCGATCGCTCGAGAACTGGCGGGTTTTGCCTGGGCGATCGCCAAGCACGTTCAGGTCGTGGGCGCGTGATGCGCTGAGATCGATAGCGGACATCACGAATAGGAGGTCATCGCCGACAACGCATCTATCCAAAGCCGAGCAAGGCTGGAGGCACGGTCACGGCCAGGAGAACCCTCGCGTCCACTATCAGCCGGATATCATCCGACGCTGGCGCCTAGACAGAGGAAGCTCCGCGACGCATCACCGGTCCGGCGGTATCCAACCCGCGCATCAGAGCATGATCAACCGTCGTTTTGATGATCGTGCCTCCTGCCCTGCTCAGCCGCGGCCATTCTGAACCGCTCGCGCGCGAGCAACGCATTCTTGTGCCTGCTACTTGAAACGGCGAACATGAGAGTGGATCGAACCTTCATCCGAAGGGTTTTGTTTTGCCGGGGATGAAGACGCGGCGCCGATCCGTCGATCAAACTCCGCCTCATATGTTGTCGGATCAACAGGCATCGAAGCAGGCGCGTATTTAGACCTGTCAGTGATTGGCCAGCCCCCCGTCGCGCCGCCTCGTTTCGAACGGCGCCGGCTTCGTCCTGGACTTCGGGCCTTCCCGGGCGACCCCATCGACGCGGCGTCCGTCCAACTGCGAACTCCACGGCCACTGTCTTGCAACGAGCACTCAACGTCGACTCCGGCGGTGAGGTAAGGACGCGCTTATTGGTGTACATTGGGACAAGTCCACTATTCGGATCTGGGCTCTAGAACCTCAGCATGAGCCGCGAGGTCCCGAATTGAATTGGTGCGTTCTGGCCGGGACTTCGGGACCGCGATAAGGGATTTCAGATACGCGAATGACGCGGTAGTGGGCGGCCGGAATGCGACGGCGCGAAGCGGAAATTGCGGGTCGGCGTCGGGTGGGCGGCGCAGACGAGGCGAAGCAGTCGCTCTTCAAGGGTGGGGACCCCCAACGGCTACCAGGTTTTTGCCCTCTTCTACTGCCGCCTCAGCCGGCGAGGCGAGGCCCGAGTGGACAGGCCGGAGAAAGGAGGTCGTCGGAGCCGACCGGCCACCAGGCGCCCGGCGCCTTGGCGTACGAGGCGAGGATCAGGAATTCATCGTCGCTGTCCACGCGAACCCCGACGACCGCGATCGTCAGGTCGCCCGGGCCTTTCGCCTTGCCAGCAAGAGCCTCGGTGGCTAGCCGAAACGGGTTGACGTTCGAAAGGTCCGTTCCTCGGATTCGCAATCCCCAGAACATCGTATGGGGAACGACCGCGCCAATCCGCGCCCATTCGCCCATCGGAACCTTCGGCGCAGCGGTCGTAAGCGCGAGTCGCGCGGATGGAAAGAGGCAACCCACGTGGATGTGGAGCTGGTCCTGGCCCCTGACAGCGGCAGAGTTGACAACAAGTGCGATAGCGTCGCGCTCCGGCGTCTGTCCGTCCGCAGCCTTGAGGAACATGCGCGCGCGCCACGCTGCGTCGAAATAATTCGGCGCACCGGGGGATTGCAGGAACGGGTCCTCAATTCCGATGATCCTTCGCGTCGAGGCCAGGATGGTGTCATTTGACAGCGGCGGACGCAGGACGACGTCGCCGCGCTCCTCGCCGCTGGAAAGATCGACCTCGAGGCAGGGAAAAGGAGTTCCGGTTAGATTGAAGTCGGCCACGCAGGCGCGCACGACTTGCCATAGCGCCACCCGGTCGAGCCCGATAGCGAAGGTGGCGAACGCAGTCGACACCGTCAGGCCGACGACCGCCGAAAGAATCCCCGCCGTCTTCATGCCGCGCGTCACAGCTTCGCCCCGCGTGTCGCTCTCAGTCCTCTACCACTCCCTGCACCTAGCATAACGTTGGGGCGAGAATTCGATTCCCGATCGCGGCACTGCGCGACCGGCCGTTCGGCTGCGCGGGGCGCTCGCGATTGCGGAACAGCGCGGGCATAGGTAGGCTGCCTTATCGCGTCTCGCATTTGCAGAATTCGAGTTGGCTGGGCATCTTGAATTGCCGGAACCTGCCGCCGCGCAGTTCTTTGAGCGCCGGCCGAATTACCCATGGTTCGTGGTTGCGACCGTCTGCATCGGCGCGTTCATGGGCCAGGTCGACGCGAGCATCGTTCAGCTCGCCATGCCCTCGTTCGAGGACGCGTTCGACGCCCCGCTCGACGCGGCAAGCTGGGTCGCCGTCGCTTATGTGCTGGCCTACGCCGCCGTGCTGCCAGCGTTTGCGCGGCTGGCCGAAATCGCCGGTCGCAAGACGCTCTATCTTTGCGGCTTTGCGCTGTTCGGCCTGTCTTCGGCCCTGTGCGGCTTCGCGTCGAACTTGCCGGTGCTGATCGCGTTCCGGGTGCTACAGGGGATCGGCGGTTCGATGTTGGGCGCGAATAGCGTCGTCATCCTGGTCGCTGCAGCCGGTCCGGCGCGGCGGGGAAAGGCGCTCGGAACCATGGCGGCGGCGCAAGCGGTCGGCCTCAGCCTCGGCCCGATGCTGGGCGGTGTTCTGCTGGCGACGCTGGGCTGGCGCTCGATCTTCTGGGTCACGGTCCCGTTCGCCCTCTTGGGCGCGGCCCTCGGCTGGCTGATCCTGCCGAAGACGACGGCCTTTGCCAAGGATCGCCGCTTCGACGCCGCCGGCGCGGCGCTCCTGATCCCGGCGCTGGTCGCGCTCCTGATGACCATCCAGGAATGGCGCGCCTGGGGGACGTCAACTCTGTTGATCGCCTGCGCCGTCGCCGGGCCGCTCCTGCTCGCCGCCTTCATCTGGCGCGAAGGCAAAGCGCCGGCGCCGCTGATCGATCTTCGTCTTTTCACTTCCGCGGCGTTCTCGGCCGGCTGCGTCGGCGTCCTGGTCTCCTTCGCCATGCTCTACGGAATGTTCTTCGCGATGTCGTTCGCGCTCATCCGTGGCTATCACGATCCGGCATTCGCGGCGGGCTTGAGGCTGACCATCATCCCAGTCGCGCTTGGTCTCGTAGCCCCATTCGGCGGGGCTTGGTCGGACAAACGCCCGCGCCTCGTCATGGTTGGCGGCATGGCGGTCTGCCTCGCCTCCGCGTTGGCGCTGACGCGGCTCCTCACCGGAACACTGGAGAGCCTCACCGGCGTGATGACGGCGCTGGCCGCCTATGGCGTCGGTCTCGGCCTCTATATCGCGCCCAACAACAGCGCGACGATCAGCGCGGCGCCGGCCGACAAATCCGGAATTGCAGGAGGCCTCCTCAATCTTCTGCGCGTAGTCGGAACCGGCGTCGGCGTCGCCGCAGCCTCGACGGCGCTGGGATGGGGGCTGCATGCGGCCACCGACGCCGAGGCGCGCACCGCGCATGCGCCCGAGGCCGCTCTGCTCTCGGCGGTTGGCACGGTGCTGGTGTTGCTGGCCGCCTTCGGCGCTATCGGCGCGGCGGCAGCGCTCGTTCGCGGCAAACCGAACCGTGCGGCCGGAAAGCCCCAGCCCGCGCCGCTTGCGACGCACCTTCGTCGCGGCGCGTAAGCTTTTGGACGGAACAAAGAGGTGAGACCGTGCGTTCCAGGATTTCCGCGTTGCTCCAATCCTTGTTGCGCACGGCGTGCCGCTCGATGTCATCGGCCAGCGTATCCCATGGCGCCATGATACGACGGCTCGCGGTCAATCGCCGGCCAGTGCTTCCGAAGAAGCTCGAGCAGATCGAGCTTTCCATTCAGCGAGCAATCGTCGAGCGCCTCGGCCAGATGACGCCGCGTGAGGTCGGTCACCAAATGACCGTCCTTTTCCACCCGTTCAATCGCGATCCGCAAAGCGTCGTCCGGAAACTCTCACGCAACCTCCTTTGCCACCGCCAAAACCCGCTCGTCCGACAGCTTGTTCAGCCGCCGCGTCACATATCCGCGGTTGCTCGCAAAAGCTTTGTCAGCCTCGCCAGGATCGAGGCCGAGACGCTCGCAAACGGAGGGCAGATTGTAGGATTTCGTGGGATATAGCGCGCCTGCGATCAGATCCCGGAGTTGGGTGCTCATGTCGGCCTTGCAGTTATCCGTCTCTTATTTCCCTTCCGGCAACGAAATTCGACGCGCGCTGAGAGCGTGCGCGACCTTATATGGCTTGAGGGCGCTTACCGCCCCTTTTTCGCTACAACGCGCATCGTACCACTCCGCTCGCGACGGCTGCGCCCCGCGCTGCCAACAGGTAATTGACTTAAATCATTCGATATTTTTCTTAATAGAAACGTAACAAGAACAAGTGTCTCGCGATCCCGAAAACCGCCTATGATTGAGGGATGAGCAAGCGAATCACGGACAACCAGCTTTTGGGCGAACTCGGCGAGACTGCCGTTCGCAAACTCGTCCTCGAAATGCAGTTTATTTACGAGCCGCGAGGGCGGCTCGAAGCCGGCACCGACGGCATTATCGAATTGCGCGATCCCAAGAGTGGAGCACCATTGGGTAAACTGCTCGGGGTCCAAGTGAAGTCCACCGAGAGCGGTCAATACGTCCGCGAGAACGATCGCAGCTTCGAGTACCTGCTCAAGACTGAGGATCTCAAATACTGGCGGACGTCCAACATCCCGGTGATCGTCGTTCTTTGGCGCAAGTCCGACGAAACAGTCTACTGGAAGGACGTCACCGACTGCGTGAAGGGTGAAGAGCGCCGCCTGAAAAATTGACAAGGACGCCGACCTGTTCGACGGCCGCTGTGCGGATCGCATCGGCGCGCTGACCATCGATCGTCATACGCCCGGCGTATTCTTGCCGACTCTCAATCAGGGTGAAGACGCTATCATCAATCTTCTGCGCATCAAACTCCCTGATGAAATCTTCGTGGCATCGTCGCCCTTCGGCAGCGGGCGCGACGCCATTCCCGAGCTCGTCAAAGATGACAACACCAGGTTCGACTGGGTCGTCGCAGACGACCCTTCGTGTCGTTCTCCGATCCACGAGAATTTGCGACCAAATCTATCGTCGATCTCGATCAGGTCGAAGCCGTCGAGACCGCCCTGTTCGCCTTCAACGATGATCTCGACGACACCACGATCTGATGGAGTTGCTGCGCCGTACGGTCGAGCGGCAAACGTCCGCGCAGCTTGCCTATTTGCGCAAAGACAGGCTGTTCCATTTCAAGGCGACGGGCATCAACAGATCGCGCAGCTATCGCTACATTGCCAGCGTCAATGAAACCTCTGCAAAGGTCGTCAGCGCCTACCCAAGTAAGAAAAAGGAAGGCCGCGGCTACGTACGGCATCACGCGGCGCGTCTGCGGTTTGAGCGCCTTGCCGACGAATGGTTCGTCGTCATCGATCCGGACTTCTATTTCACCAACGACGGCTTTCAGCCGCATCGGTTCCCGGAGGCACTGCTTTCCGGCAGGAAGCGCCTGGAACGCAACGCCGCCGTACGCGGTCAGGTGGTGATGTGGCAGCACCTATTGGTTGAGAGGGGAACCCACGAGATTGGGCTGTTCGATGCGGACGCCCCAGCACCGTTCCTGCAGTTTGAGCGCCTGCCGTTGATCAACCTTCCCCATGCTGTGCCCGAGTCCTCGTGGAACCGCACCGATCCTCGCGCAAAAGAGATAGAGGCGCTCGACCTCTTCGAAGAGGGGGACGTCGGATGATTTTCAAAGCCCACGTGTTCGACGAGCCGATGCTCGAATTTGGAGACGGCGGCCAACACTACGATCCCCGCCAAGGCCTGCGGGAGTACGGACCATTACAGCCGCGCTCAGGCGATGTCGTCCGCGTGGGCATAATCGGCACTGACGATACGGTTGCCGGATTTACGGAATTTCTGGCGGAAACCGGGCGCGGCATCGAGAGCGGAAACAAACAGCTCATCAACCTACACCCGGACTTCCCGGGCCTGGGTAATCAGAACCCGTTCCGCTGCAAGTTCGAAGTGCCGGACGGCGCCACTGCAGCGCTCTCAAGGCGCCAGGTCAATGAAATCACGAGCATTGGCCGCCATGACGAAGCCGTGCGTCATTCGGTCGAACTAATCGCATCACAGCTCTCGGCTCTCGTCGAAAGTAGCGGAAAGCCCGATGTGATCGTGTTGGCGTTGCCGGTGCCGCTCATCGAAAAACTCGTCAATGCGAAGAGCGAAGAACAGCATGAAGGCGCGGAAGAGGGAGTTTTTGCCGAAAGTTGGTGAGGGTGTGAATCGGGAAGGCGGCATATCGTGGGGTGTTCGAGCCTCCACTTCTCCACCGAAGGAGCGATATGCCGTGTCCAAGGATAACGTTGTCAAGCTGATTCAGCCAGGGATTTTGACCGACCGGTTGACCGAGGGTCTGCGCGATGGCGCGCGGGCGCTTTTGACCCATGCGGTCGAAGCGGAAGTGTCCGAGTTTCTGGCCGCGACCGCCGATCTGAAGACCGACGACGGCTGCCGGAGCGTTGTGCGGCACGGGCATCTGCCCGAGCACCAGATCATGACGGGCATCGGGCCCGTGGCGGTGCGCCAGCCGCGCGTGCGCGACCGGGAGGCGGGCGCCGACGATCCGGCGCGCATCCGCTTCACCCCGGCAATCCTGCCACCCTACGCCCGGCGTTCGAAGAGCCTCGATACGCTGATCCCGATCCTCTAAATCGGCGATAGCTCCATAGGGACCGATCGTCAGGCTCAGGACGGACGGCGCTGACGTCGCCGGGTATTGCCCGACGTCGGGCGAGAGGTTGAGGCCGGGCGACGACGCATCGATGGTCATCCTTCCGCGCAATATGTTGCCGGTCTGCACGGACTGTAGGTAAGATCGGGCGTAGGCGTCGTCGCCACGTCAATGCGAGCCGCAAAGTTGTACGTGAGGGTGGTCGCGTGGCTCGGCGTCGTCGCCGCTGCCGCCATCGCCGCGACGAAGAAGAGTTTTCGAACGTCGATGATTTCAGAACGTGGCGCTGGCGGGACACCGACCATCGCAAAAGCGGGCGTAGTGCACATCCTGCCCTCCTTGCCGGCGAGTTTGGCGACTTCCTGCCGGCCTTGATCTGCCGTGCTACGCCGCCTTCCTCCCCCGCGGAACGTGGGAGCGCGCCCCTCAGGGTAGAGGAGCCCGAAAGATCGTCCTTGCGCGACCGGCGAAGGGTGACAGACCGAGGCCGACGAGACCGAGAAGCATCATTGCCCGTGTCGAAGGTTCGGGAACCGAGGATCCTGACAGCGTGAATGTCTCGTTGAATGGCCCTTGGTGCGTGATGTCCGTGCCGACGCGCAGCCAATCCGGATCAAGGTCGCCATTGCGTATCCAGCTCTGCAGGTCGGTAAAGCCGCGCGGGAACGACGTCCCCGGCGGAAAGATCGGCTTCGGCGGCGACAGCCAAAAGAAATCGCCGTTGGCCAGTTCTACCTGGGGCACGAAGAAATAATGGTCGGCGGGCAGGACGAACGGGGTGGTGAAGAGAACGTTGAACTCGACCTCTTGTCCTGTGAGCGCGCCCTCGCCGCCGGTAAACTCGCCGGGCAAAGGATGGATGCCGTTTAAGACGGAGTTGTTGGGAGTGAAGGTGCTCTGAACCACCTCGGGGGTGAAAGTCAGGCCGCCACTCGCCGAATCGCGATCTGCGATTTCGACATCCGAGGGAGAATTGGCCCGCGTCGTAACTTGTGGGGTTCGGACAGTATCCGAGTTGTTGGGAAGACGCGATAGATCTCGACCACGACGTCGCTGACGTCGCTAAGCGGCGCGCCGGTCGGCAGCAGACCGGTGAAGGTCGCGCTCGTGATGGCGGTTTCTCCCGTGAGGACAAAGTCGTCCGCCGATTCGATCTCAAGTTGTTTTCCAGCACTCGCCGGGCGCGAGGCCGTAGCGATCAAGCCGTCCGGATTGCCTGTGCTGAAAAGGAACGTGTCGGCCGCCGCCGGCACTGCGGGAACAAGGTCGAATAACGCAAGTGGAAATGCAACTCTTACGTACTGTGTAAACATCTCATTCCTCCTACAACGCTACGACGTTTCACGTCTCCCCAGTGATTATTTCGATCCGCGCGTTTACGGACTCTCGACGTAGCTTTAATACTCTTGCAGGGTTCAGAACATGGGCGAAACTACCCGCCGCTTCGCCAAGCGCCAACGAGGTCAAGATCAGCCTCGAATTGCCCGCCAACCCCCTCGAAGTGCGCTGCGGCCAAACTGTTTGCATCGAGCGCGGCGCTTCCGCCGCGCGTCGTCAACGAGCGGAACCTGAGGGTCTGTATGACTCTTAGTCACGCCGTCGAATGTCCGGTCTTTGCGCGAGGCGGAGGGCTGAGTCGAGGAATTGCGTTGAAAAACTCGAGGCGCCGATCATCGAGGTCGAGGCGGCGGTCAATGCCGCCGAGCATGTAATCGGAAGGGATGTGTTCATCGAGGCAGAAGTCATAGAATAGCCGCGCCGGCGTTCCTTGAAAGCCCATCATCGCGGTCTCCACCGCAAATCAGCGGATTCAATGAATCACCACGCTCCGTCACACGATCTCCGCCAGTAGTGCGCGGGCGTCGCGGACATCCCTCATATTGTCGCCGCCCTCGATCGCGGCGAGGATTGGCTCCAGCAAAGCGCGGGGATCGTTGGGCGAACCGGCGTCGCGCCAGAGGTGGGCAAGATCGGTCGCGGCGCGAAGTTCGAGCAACCTTGCTCCTTGGTCGCGAGCGACTTCGATCGCCTTCAGGAAGCAGCCTTCGGCGGGCGCCCGGTCCGACACCCGGCGACTAAGCGCCAATTTACCAGCGATACGATGCAAGTCGGCAAGCAAAAACCGCTCGCCAGAAAGCTCGACAAATTCGAATGCCTCTTGCAACGCTGCTTCAACCCCCACGACATTGCCCGTCGCCAACAAGGCTTCAGCAAGGTGAGATAGAATCATCGAATCCAAAATACGGGCGCCGGATCGATGATGGGCGTCCTGCGCAGCACGGATGGCTACAATGTTCTGGGCCGTTGGATCGCGCCTTGCCCGAGCGCACGTGTGGGTGAGGACGCCATAGAGCCGAAATTGCTCAACTTTTTTTTCAATGCAATAGGCGACGAGTTCGGCGCTATGGCGCTCGCAGACTTCAAAATCGCCAAAAAGAAGCTCGGGCCAGATCGTAGTGAAAAACCGGCAAAGCGCCACTGTCGGGGCGTGATAGTGGTCCGCGGCTTCCATGCGCGCTTGGTACCCAGCGCGCATGGCCTCGTCGGGTAGGCCAAGCATAAATAGCGTCATTGTCTTGTAACATAGTACGCTGAGGCTGGGATCGTATCCGAAGCGGTAGCTCAACTGCCTTTGTCGCGGAGGGTCCCGATAACTTTCGGCCTGTTGTAGGATTTCCAAGTCTTCACGATTTCGCCCCATGAAGAATTGGACCGTCCCAAGCAAACGGAGTCCGACGAGTCGGTAGATTGGATCGTCCTGCCGGTCCGCAAGGTCCACAAACTGTCGAGCCAGAGCGCGCGCCAACTCCAATTCCGACGCAACATATTTGGCCGCGCAAAGGCCATAAAGAACCGAGAAATGCTGCAAGTCGTCGCCGATCCCGACGTCGAGGAGTCGCTTCGCCGCTGTCAACGCCGCCATCGTTTCTGGCGTGCTATAGCCTTTGAGCGGCAGCAGCGCGTTCGCCTTAGCCACCAAGAACGCCAGCTCGAGAGATTGCCGATCGTGACCTTCCTGCATGCGCAAAATAACCGCGAGACCGGCGTCGACGTGTCGGTCGGCCTCCAGGGCGGCGGAGCGGGAAAGCGCGAGTTCCGCCGCGGCGAGCCAATGGCGCGCCGCCGGTCCGTATAGACCTGCTTCTGTGTAGTGATGCGCGATGACCGCCCGGGCCGAGTCGACTTGGTCGAGGAAGCTTTCGACCAACGCCTTTGCGATGTCGGCATGGATGCGCTGTCTGCGGCCGCGCAACAGCGAGGCGTAGGCCGTGTCCTGCACGAGCGCGTGTTTAAATATGTATTTCGCGTTCGGCGGCGCGCCGCGCGCATGGATGAGGTTGGCCGCCACAAGCTGCCCGAGAGCGTCTTGCAACGCTTGCTCCTGAATCGGTGACACCGCTTCAAGCAGGCGATAGGAAAACTCGCGCCCGATCGCCGCCCCAATCTGCGCGATCTCCTTCACATGCGCGAGACGATCCAAGCGCGCCATCAGCGAGTTCTTGCAGGGTCGAGGGGATCGCGAACGGGGTCAACGCCGAGGCCAGAACATAGACCCCATTTTCCTCGCGCAGCAGGTCGGACTCAAGCACGTTCTTAGTCAATTCCTCCACAAACAGTGGCACGCCGTCAGTCTTGGCGACGATCTGCTCCAAGACTTCCTCAGGAAGAGCCTTGCCGCCGGCGACGCGATCGATCATCGCCAGCGCCTGACGCCGCCCGAGGCGGTTGAGAGGCAAGAGCGACACGTGCGCCCGGCCGACCCAGGGCGCGGCGAATTCGGGACGGAACGCAATCACCAGCAGGGCGGCCAAACCGGGCAGCCGATCGACAAGCCGGCTGAACACGTCGAGCGAAGTCGGATCGATCCAGTGGGTATCCTCCAGTAACGCGAGGACGGGGGCGTCTTTGGTCAGCCCCTCGAACAGCGCGAGCAATGCCGCGATCGTCCGCTCCTTCTGTTCACTCGGAGCCATGTCAAGCGAGGGATATCGCTCCCCTACAGGGATCGAAAGCAAGGCGGCGAGAAAAGGCGCGATATCCCTAGCGTCCAGCCGCGCAAGCGCGATCATCGCCTCCAGCTTGTTGAGCCTCGCTGCCGCCGGCTCGCCGCTCACAAAACCCGCCGCATACCAGATTTGGCTTGATATGGGATAGAAGGCATCATTGACGTGGTGCGGCGAGCATTGATAGCGCACTGTCACGTGCGGGTCATTTTCGATTCGCTCGCGCAGCGCCGCGAGAATGCGCGACTTGCCAATGCCCGCCTCGCCGGAGAGCAACGCAACTTGGCCCGTCCCCTCGCTTGCGTCGCGCCAGCGGTCGAGAAGCAAAGCCGTCTCATGCTCACGCCCGACGAACGGCGTCATGCCTTGTGACCTGGACGCCTCGAAGCGGGTGACATTCTCGGCTTCGCGCACAACCAGCCATGCAGGAACCGGAGCGGCGAAGCCCTTCATGGCCTGCGGCCCCAACGCGTTGAGATCGAACGTGCCGCCAAGCAGCCGCCGCGTGGACTCCGCAACCACCACGCTGCCCGGCTCTGCCAAGGCTTGCAGCCGCGCCGCCAGATTGGGCGTATCGCCGACAACGCCGCGCTCCTGCGCCTCGCCCTCGCCCATCAATTCGCCGACGACGACAAGGCCGGTCGCAATGCCCGCGCGCACTTCCAGCGAGATGCCTCGATCTCGCCGGAGAAGTCTCGACTGCTTCCACAATCCCGAGGCCGGCGCGCGCGGCGCGTTCGGCGTCGTCCTCATGGGCATGCGGATAGCCGAAATAGACCAGAGTGCCGTCGCCCATCAATTTGGCTACATGTCCATCGAAGCGCGCAACAGCCGCCGCGACCACAGCCTGAAATGCGCGGATCAGATCGCCCATATCCTCGGGATCGAGCCGCGCCGATAAAGCGGTTGAACCGACAAGGTCGCAGAACATCACCGTCAGTTGACGCCGCTCGGCTGAAACGGTCACCGCGCGCGCAGCAACAGAGCCCGGAGCCTCCGCGCCTTTTTCCGCTGGGGACAGGCCGGCAATCGCCTTGAGCAGCCGCTTGCGGTCACCCAATGGAACGCCAAGTTGACCGAGATCCGCCTCCGTCAGTTCCGGCAGGATGTCCGCGTCAATTTTGTTTGCGACGAACGCGGCTTCATATTGACCGAGACCAAGGCCGCGCAGCCAAGCCCCGATATCCATTTATACACCCCAGGCAGGCCGAGGGGATGATGATCCGACCGCCCGCGAGTGTCCAGCGGTGAGCCGCTTGGCCGGCTTGGGGTCGTTTTGGCCCGTTGGCCAGACCGTTCAGACATGTCCTCTGCTATTTTGCGCGAACCGGACGACTGGAGTTCGACCTACAGCGGACATCGGAGATCGCGAATGTGCACCTCGGAGTTTGCGCTGATCGACATACCGGAATGCGGCAACGCGAAGCGGTCCTCATCTCAGCCGCTGCATATGGCTTCGACCCCTGAGTTTACGAAGCCCGTCCGGCTTGAACTTGCTCTGGAGATTACTCGCACAGGCCTCAACGGGGCCTGCCGCGGCGGCATCGGAGCGCGCGAGTGAGACAGTGAGCCGCGTCACGGCAGCGTCTGACCAGAATGTTATCGAAGAAAATCGCGCGGTTAGCCGATGGCACACTAGGCGCGTGTGGCTCGGGAGCATCAATGGGTTACGGAAGCAATTCCAATCTCTACATCATCAACTCGGATTTAAATCCTTCCGGAGGCAACAAGGCGCTCGTCGGAGTGCGCGTCTCAATTTTCCTTACCAAGGCGCTTGCGTGCGCCATGTCGGCCCTTCAGACCTCATCCCAGAATCCACCCTTATGCTCCTTCCAGCTCAATGGCTGGAGCCAGCTCACGCCCAGCGGCGGCCTGCCCAACGTCATCTGGCAGCAGTACATCTTCACGATAACCAAGAATTCCGACTCGCCCGGCTATACGATCAACTCAATGATCAACAATTGGCCCTCCAAGGCCCGAGCCGCGCAGTTGGGGATTAACGGCGATCTCATCAACACAGCCGAAGAGTCGGCAAATAGTGCTCAAATGCTGTCTTGGTCGCTCGCAGATCTAAGCGAAATAGAACTCGTCATTGAATTGATGACTGATGCCAATGACAACGTCTACATGGTTGATTTTGAAGTTTCAGACACAAAGAACTCCGGTTATAGTAACATTGTTGTCAACTTGCTCGGTCTAGTATAGACGATCAGAAAAAGATCGTTCGGGTGAGCCAGCACGACATTGCACCCCTCTCCGGATTCAATGTCGTGCTGGTGGGACAATTCGGAGGCGACGCGCTTCTGACCCCGGGTGCAGGAACAATCACTTACGTCGCAACCAACGCCGTCCCGGCGGAGACCAGCCTGGCCAGCGCGAGTCAGCTGCCTGCCGATTCGGACTACCTGGACGTCCTCTACGGCTTTGCAACGACAGCCGAGACGGCCAACAGCTGGTACAGCGCTCCGAAGGTCAATTCAGATGGCTCGATCACCCAGGCCTTCGGCGTATCAGTCTTTGCCAGGGGCGGCTTCCTCGCAGTCTCAGCCGATGCTGTCACGCCGCTTCAGACTGACGTTTTCGCGATCAACACGGCCGGTCAGCTCGCATGGTTCACCACGACCGATCCGAAGCGTTGGCAAGGCTATCCGCCAATCAGCCCGCCAGGCTTCAAGGCCCCTGCTGGAGCCCCGCTTGCCGTTTCGCCGCAGTTCGGAGCCGGTCCGCAGACTGACGTGTTCGTCGCCGACGCATCAGGTTCGATCAATGTCTTCTATTACCAGGGCTCCGGATGGCTCCAGATGCAACCCCCGCTGACCGGAGGCGGTGCGGTCGCGCCGGGCGCGCCGCTCGCCGCGTCGCATCGCTTCGGCGCGGCCGCTGGCCAGACGGACGTCTACGCTGGGAACAAGCAGGGACAGCTGGTCTGTTGGTCAGTCGTCGGAGGCGGGGCGTGGAGCGGCCCGGTCGCCATCAGCAACGCGAGTTCCGGCTTCTCGGCCCCGCAGGGCGCGTTCCTCGCAGCTTCGCAGCAGTTCGGCGCAAACAATCAAACCGATGTGTTCGTGGTCGACGCCACCGGGACGCTCTGCGTGTTCTGGATCAATGGGGGCGGCGACAACTGGAACGGGCCACATAAGATCTCAGGGGCGAATTTCGCGCCTCCCGGCGCCTTTATCGCAGCGAGTCCGCAATACGGGGTGGAGGGTCAGACAACTGGCACGTCGACGGAATCGTGTGGCAGTTGATGCGGGTGCACCGGGGTCGAACGCTTCGACTATTAATCAATCAGCCGCCGCGATCCCTGAAATCGATCTGCATTTCTGTCGCTTATGTCGCCTGGGCGCTGGGTCACGATCCGACCCGTCGCTTCATCGTCGCTAGTTATTCTGGCGACTTCGCCACGGAGCTTCATCGCCAGTTCCGGCAGGTCGTCAAATCGGCTTGGTACGCGGAGCTCTTCCCCGGGACGAAGTGGGAAAAGGAAACCGCTCAGGAGTTCGTTACCACCCGGGGAGGGGGCCGTTACGCGACCTCGGTCGGCGGAACGTTGACGGGCCGTGGCGGCGACGCGATTGTCATCGACGATCCGCTCAACGCCAACGAGGCCCAATCGGAGGTCGCCCGCAAGAAGGTGATCGATTGGTACAGCGGCGCCCTCGTCTCGCACGGGCGCGATCATCGCCGTCATGCAGCGCCTGCACGAAGACGACCTTGCCGGCCATCTGCTTCGCCAAGGTGGGTGGGATCATTTGGACATGCCGGCGATCGCATTGGAGGACGAGGACGTCGACCTCGGGTACGGCAAGACCAATTTGCGCATTGTTGGCGACGTGATCCATCCCGAGCGGGAAGACCAATCTGCGCTGGACAAAATCAAAAGGGAAATCGGCAGCCTTCTCTTTTCTGCCCAGTACCAGCAGCGGCCTGTGCCGGCGGAGGGCAACCTCGTTCAACGCTCCTGGCTTCGGCATTACGAACCGGCCGAACTCCTTGCCCGCGACCGTCCCAGCAAGATCGTTCAAAGCTGGGATGTCGCGATGATGACCGGGCGCCAGAACGACTATTCGGTGTGCACGACCTGGCGCGCCGACAAAAATGACGTCTATCTCCTCGACGTCTTTCATGGCCGACTCGAATATCCCGATCTGCGCCGCAAGGTGATTGCGCTCGCAGGAGCTCCCCGACCAACCACGATTCTGATTGAGGATGTCGGCCCTGGAATGAATCTCTTGCAGGATCTTAAACACTCAATGCCGACCGGGCTCATTCGTCCGATCGGGGTCAAACCGGACGGGAGCAAGCTCGAACGCATGGCGGCGCAATCGGCGAAGATCGAGGCCGGCCAAGTCCACCTGCCGAAGAGCGCCCCGTGGCTCGGCGACTTTCTAAACGAATTTTTGGCCTTTCCGAACGGACGTCATGACGATCAGGTCGACAGCGTCTCGCAATTCCTGTGCTGGTGGCAGAAAGACTGCGCGAGAGCACACAAGACGTTTGTCGTGCCCTTTGCCCCTACGAGGGCGCGGTTGGTGCCCTACTGAGAGGCCGTGCGGCACTTGTTTCCGGCTGACGTAGCGACGCCAAAGGCTTTAGGTCGCGCGTCTCGCTTGCAAGTCGCTTCGCAATGTCGGGAAAACACAGCTATTTGACCGAAGGGGACGACCGGAGTCGGTAGAGTCGAAGTGTGGCGCGGTGACGTTAGGCCGAGCATGTCTGTTTCCGCCCCTTTCGTCTGGCGGTGCCTTAGTGGCTCGACCGTAGCTCCGTTTCCACACCCCGCTCATCGAACCGGACATGCAGATTTCCCGCATCCGGCTCTCGGACAAGACCTCACGCCGTCTTTCGCGTGCGACGCCATCGGCAGCTTCTGAACATCATGCGGAGTTGATAGGTTTCCCAATCTCCATGTCCTTCGCTACGTTCTGCATCTGTCTTGAACTGAGGTCCCTTCCCTCCACCAGAGTTACCCGGTTTCCGCGGTACTACGAACCTCTCCGCCACCCCAGAGCGCCCGGCCTGTCCCTCACGGGCGTCCGGTTGATCGTGTCATCGCTGACCTAACCACGCTTTGGGGCTTCCCGTGTTGCGTGCGCTTTCCTTGTGTACGTGCTGCCGCCACTACCCCGGTGCAGCGGCTGGGCGTCGTCGTCGCTCATCTCGCCCTGCCGTATCAGCCTTCCCCGATAACGTTGTCGGGTCGGCCTGCACATCGTCCTTTTCGAGGATTGCTCAGCGTTCACTCGCGTTGCGGCCCGCACACTCGCGCCGTCACCTATACGTGACCAGCTACACCGAAGGCTTCAGCCATTTCGTTACCTCCATGACTGCTCCGGTTGCTTCCGGCTGGAGCGTTTGGCCGGGCGGGACTTGCACCCACTGGAAAGCGCCGCCTTCTCACGGCGCACACGTGAAGCGGACATTGCGAATGCTACGCCGAGTTGCGCATGATCAAACGGGCCTCGAGGCGATCGGCAGAGTTCTTATTCGCCCCATCGGCAATTCCCTGCATCAACCGCTCCAGGCTCAAGGTCGCGAGTTCGATCAACATCCTGCGCGACCGTCGTCAGCGAGGGGCAAGCGTATTGGCTCAAAGGGTGATCGTCGTGACCCGCAACGCGCAGGTCCGCCAGGCGGCCGACAGATATGCCCATTTGACAGGCAGCCGCCATCACGCCGAATGCGACCCGGTCGCAGGCGCATAGGATTGTTCCGCCGACCGGCGCGCCAGCCTTGAAAAGCCGTGTCGCCTCTTCAAAAGCCAGCCGCTCGAAGTCCCAATCGAGAGAGGGAAGGTCGAAGGTCACTGGCTCCGCCCCGCGTTCGAGCATTGAGGATTGGTAGGCCTGGCGACGCTCGCTTCCGTTCTGATTGACCGCAGGCATGTCGAAATAGCTCGGCGGCGCGCCGGAGCGCAGGAGATAGTCGACCATCAGGCTCATGCTGGAATGGTTGTCGGTGCCGACGAATGCTGCATCCGCGTCTACCCGTGCGTCCAGGAAGACAAGCGGCATCGCCTTTTCCATCTGCCGATAAAGGTCCTTCCGCGAGGCTCCGCCGAGGGGCGCCACAACCGCGCCCGCGCTCTTCGTCGATACAAGAGTCGCGACCGCCTCCGCCTCCCGATCAGGGTTCCCCTGGCTGCTCTGGATGACAGTCCAATAGCCTGCCACCGAGGCCTGGAACTCAATCCGCTGCACGAGGGCCGCATAGAAGGGGTCGAGCAGGGAGGGAACGATGATGCCGACGGTTTTCGGATTCCGGCGGTTGAAATTTACCGCAAACAGATTGGGCCGGTAGCCCAATCGATCCATCGCCGCCTCGATTGTTTGGCGAGTGGCCGGCCTAACGCTCCCAGGATCATTGAAAAAGCGCGACAGGGTCGGGCGCGAAATCCCACTCGCGACGGAAAATTCTTCCATCGTGCGAATAGGCGCCGACGTGCCCAAACCGCGATCACCCATGGAGAATCGCTCCGTCAAAGCTTTACGTATGTAAACGTTTTTTGATACATATAGTTGACAAACTCGCTACATTGCGTCAAAGATGGGGCAAGGACCTGGCGCCCGTCAAGTCCGAACGTGAAGAGGAGGAGGAAACGCCATGATTGGGTTCAAAGCTTTAGCGGCCGGCATCGCCATCACCGCCGGTTGCGTGGCTATCGCCGACGCAGAGACCCTGACGATCACCACGGTGAACAATGACGATATGATCGTCATGCAGAAACTGTCGCAGAAATGGGAGCAGCAGACCGGAAACAAGATCAATTGGGTCATTCTGGAGGAGAACGTTCTCCGGCAGAAGGTCACCACCGACATTGCGACCAAAGGCGGCCAGTACGACGTGATTACGATTGGCGCCTATGAAACGCCGATCTGGGGCAAGAAGGGCTGGCTGACGAGCCTCGATGACTTCAAGGACTACGACTACGACGACCTGCTCGCGCCGGTGAAGGCGGGACTAACGGTCGACGGCAAGCTCTACGCCGTGCCTTTCTACGCCGAAAGCTCCTTCACCATGTATCGGAAGGACCTGTTCGAGAAGGCCGGGCTCACGATGCCCGAGCATCCGACCTACGACCAAATCAAACAGTTCGCCGACAAGCTTACCGACAAGGCCAATGGCGTTTACGGGATCTGCCTGCGCGGGAAGCCGGGGTGGGGCGAGAACATGGCCTTCCTCGGTACGTTAGTGAACACAAACGGCGGCCAATGGTTCAACATGCAATGGCAGCCGCAGCTCACATCCCAGCCTTGGGAGACGGCGATCACCTATTACGTCGATCTTATGAAGGCCGACGGACCGCCCGGCGCCTCCGCCAACGGCTTCAACGAGAATCAGGCCCTTTTCTCGGGCGGCAAATGCGCGATGTGGATCGATGCCACCTCCGCCGCTGGGCGAATTTCGAACCCGAAGTCGAGTCAAGTCGCCGACAAAGTTGGCTTCGCCGTCTCGCCGACCGCAGTGGTCCCGAACGGCTCGGCCTGGGCCTGGTCTTGGGCGTTGGCGATCCCGAGCTCCACCAAGAAGGAGGCGGCCGCCAAGGACTTCGTCCGCTGGGCGACCTCGAAGGATTACGTCAAGCTTGTCGGCGAAACGGAGGGATGGGTCTCGGCGCCTCCCGGCACGCGCAAATCGACCTATGACAACCCCGACTATCAGAAGGCTGCGCCCTTCGCGCCGATCGTGCTGAATGCGATCATGGTGGCCGACCCGAACCACGCGACCAAGGACCCTGTTCCCTACACGGGCGTGCAATTCGCGACCATTCCGGAGTTCCAGGGCATCGGCACGACCGTGGGTCAGAATATCTCGGCGGCGCTCGCCGGCTCGACCACGGTGACAGAGGCGCTGGAGAAGTCGCAGGCGTCGACGGTAAGCGTCATGACGAAGGCCGGCTACATCAAGTAGCGGGGAAGCGGGCCACGGTCGGCTGAGGCCGTGGCCCAAACTAACAAAACGGAATGGCGTGCAAACAGACAATCGTTGTGGGTGCGTCAGATGTCTCACGCGAATTTGCCGGACGACAGCGCGCTAGAGTTTTCGCGCGTCTTTGATTTCTCGGGCCGGGTCGTCCTCATAACCGGAGCGGCCAGCGGGATAGGAAAAGCGATCGCAGAACTGTTCAGCGAGCGAGGCGCCCGGCTCGCGCTCATCGATAAGTCGCCACAAGTCGAATCGGTCGCGAGCGCGCTCGGGAATGGGGCGCGTTCCTGGGAGGCCGACATCGTCGAGGACGCGCAGGTCACGCGGGTGGTTGGAGAAATTGCTGCGGCGCTAGGGCGGATCGACGTGCTGATCAACAACGCCGGCGTTGGCGGGGTCTGGCCCGCCGAGGCCACTTCAAGCGCGGACTGGAGTCGAGTCCTCTCAATCAATCTCACTGGCCAATACTTCGTCGCCCGAGAGGCCGCGAACCACATGCTCAAGGCCGGACGGGGACGGATTGTCATGCTGGCGTCCCAAGCGGCGCTCGTTGGCCTGGACGGGCACGCAGCCTACGCGGCGTCGAAAGCGGGCGTCCTAGGAATGCTGCGGTCCATGGCGGTTGAGTGGGGACCGCGGGGGGTGACGGTCAACGCCATCTCGCCGACCGTGGTGGATACGGAAATGTCCGCCGTCTATTGGGGCGGCGAGAGGGGCGAGCGGGCCCGTGCAGAGATCCCGGTCGGCCGCTTCGCCAAGCCGAGGGAGATCGCCTATGCAGCCATGTTTCTGGCAAGCGACGCGGCAGCGATGATCAACGGCGCGAACCTGGTTGTGGATGGCGGAAACACCATTCGTTAAGTCGAGGTGAACAAGAGCCTGCTGCGTGGCGAAGCGAGGGGTCGTCGGGGTTTCATCACGCATGTCGAATCGCTTTGAGCCGCTCTCCCAAACCAGATGAGAAGCTTTTGCATGGCCAGTTTCAAGGGACCCATTCTTGTTACAGGCGCGAGCGGCGGGATCGGCGGCGCGACTGTGCGGCAACTCCGCGCGGCAGAAGCCGACGTTATCGCGAGCGGGCGGAACGTCGAACAATTGAAGGCCCTAGCGGCGGAAACAGGCTGTCGCAGTCTCCCCTTCGATCTTACGTCCGAGGAAAGTGTTCGTTCGGCGCTCGAGGGCCTCGACGTTTGGGGCGTCGTGAACTGCGGCGGCTTTGGCGGCGAGGTCGCGACGCCCATGGAGACGGATATCGCTGTCTTCGACAAGGTGATCTCGATCAACGCGCGCGGCGCGCTTCTTGTCATCAAGTATGCCTCGCAGTCCATGATACGGCTCGGCAAAGGCGGATCGATCGTGAACGTGTCGAGTCAGGCGGCGCTCGTGGCGCTTCGTGGTCATATATCCTACGGCTCGTCGAAGGCCGCGTTGGACAACATCACTCGGGTATCCGCGCTCGAACTGGGTAAGTATGGCATTCGCGTGAATAGCGTAAATCCGACGGTGGTAATGACCGAAATGTCAGCCTTCTATTGGGGGCGGCCCGAGATCGGCGAACCCTTCCTGAAAGTGATGCCGCTGGGTCGCTGGGCGACAGAGGACGAGATCGCCGCTCCGATCGTCTTCCTGCTGAGCGACGGCGCGTCAATGATCTCTGGTGTCTCCCTTCCCATCGACGGCGGGTTTACCGCCTGCTGATGCGGCATTTAGTTTCTCGCACCCGGACGATGCTGAATACATCATCGGCCAGACGCCCAATGTCGACGGCGGCAACGTCGTGAGCTGAGGAGTCGAGCAGGAGGAATCATCATGAAACTGAACGACAAGATCGCCGTCATTACCGGCGCGGCCCGCGGAATCGGCAAAGCGATCGCGGAACGCTATGTCAAGGAAGGCGCGAAAGTCGCCATTGCCGATACGAATGAACAGGGGGCCAACGCCGTCGCATCGACGCTTGGACCGAACGCGATTGGTATCAAGCTTGACGTCACAGACCAGGCTTCGATCGACGCCATGGTCGCGGCCATGGTCTCGAAGTTCGGCGGCATCGACATCCTGGTCAACAACGCGGGGATCTTCGACCTCGCTCCCATCGTCGAAATCACTCGCGAAAGCTACCGTCGCGTCTATGCGGTGAATGTCGAGGGTCTGCTGTTCACCCTCCAGGCGGTCGCAAAGCAGATGATCAAGCAGGGTCGCGGGGGCAAGATCATCAACTTCGCCTCCCAGGCCGGACGCAGAGGCGAGTCGCTGGTCGCAATCTATTGCTCCTCGAAGGCGGCGGTCATCAGCCTCACCCAGAGCGCGGGCCTAGATCTCATCAAGCACCGCATCAACGTGAACGCTATCGCGCCTGGCGTCGTCGACAACGAACATTGGGATCATGTCGACGCGATGTTCGCCAAATACGAGAACCTGAAGCCCGGCGAGAAGAAGCGTATCGTCGGCGCATCGGTGCCGTTCGGTCGCATGGCGCGCCCCGACGAGATTGGCGGCCTCGCGACATTCCTCGCCAGCGAAGACGCCGACTATATCGTGGCGCAGACCTACAATATCGACGGCGGCAACTGGATGAGCTGAGTGATGAAATCGATCCTCACGATCGGTGAGATCCTGGTCGAGATCATGGCGACCGAGAAGGGTGACGGGTTCCTTGAGCCGATCAGCCTGATTGGTCCTTTTCCATCCGGCGCGCCGGCAATCTTCATCGATCAGGCGGCGAAGTTTGGTCAAGCGGCCGCCATCATTGGTTGCGTGGGTAACGATGATTTCGGGCGGGTCAATCTCGAGCGCCTGCGCCGCGATGGGGTCGACGTGGAAGGCGTCCGGATCGATCCAGAGATGGCCACGGGCAGCGCCTTTGTGCGGTACAGGCCCGATGGATCCCGCGCCTTCGTGTACAACATCAAGCACAGCGCTGCGGGCGCCATTTCGCTCGACGCCGCGGCCAAGGCCGTTCTGAACCGCAGCGACCATCTCCATGTGATGGGCACCGCGCTTTCCTCGCCGAACATCGTCGAGGTCGTGCTCGCCGCCACCGCAGCGATCAAGGCTCGCGGCGGCACGATTTCATTCGACCCGAACCTGCGTCCCGAAATTCTGAACCTGCCGGGCCTTCGAGAAGCTTGCGAAACGCTGTTCCAGCGTTGCGATCTTTTCCTGCCAAGCGGCGTCGAACTCTATCTTTTCATCGAAGCCAAGGAAGAGAAACTCGCAGTCGCGGAAATCCTCGGCCAGGGGATTCGGGCGATCGTTCACAAGCGCGGCGCCGACGGCGCGAGCTATTTCGAACTCCGCGACGCGGCTGACGCAGGCTGGGTTCAAGGTCGAGGAAGTCGATCCGACTGGGGCAGGCGACTGCTTCGGCGCCACCTTCGTCAGTTGCTGGCTGCGCGACATGTCTCCGGCTCAATGTCTCGCCTACGCCGCGGCGAGCGGAGCCGCGGCGGTCACACGGCAAGGACCTATGGAGGGCGCAGCCAGCCAGGCCGAGCTCGACGCCTTCCTCGCAAGCTATTCGAAAAAGCACTCGCCGTGACTCGGCCGCTCCCTCGTCTGGTGAGCGAAAGGCTTACAAGCTGGCGAGCCGGCGTCACATCGGTTTGCACCGCCCATCCCATCGCCATCGAAGCCGCGTTGTCGCTTGCGCTTCGCACGGGCAAGCGAGTTCTCATCGAGGCGACCTGCAATCAGGTCAACCAGGAGGGCGGCTACACCGGCATGACGCCCGCCGATTTCCGCAAGTTCGTGGAACGTATCGCGG
Organism: uncultured Alphaproteobacteria bacterium; assembly: GCA_963765375.1. Classification (GTDB taxonomy): domain Bacteria; phylum Pseudomonadota; class Alphaproteobacteria; order Rhizobiales; family Beijerinckiaceae; genus Roseiarcus. Next base: position 23,410 of record CAVXVZ010000007.1, read on the forward strand.
CGCGCGTCGGTCTTGACCCGTCCCGGGTCATTCTTGGAGGCGATCATCTTGGCCCCAATCCGTGGAAGCATCTGCCCGCAGACGAGGCGATGCAACGGGCTAAGGCATTGATCGAAGGTTGCGTCCGAGCGGGCTTTGCCAAGCTGCATCTCGACACCAGCATGGGATGCGCCGGCGAGCCAGCGGCATTGGCCGACCAAGTGACCGCAGAGCGCGCCGCCGCCTTGGCCAAAGTCGCGGAGGGGGTCGAGGGACATGGGCCCCCTCCGGTCTACATCATCGGTACGGAAGTGCCTGTGCCGGGAGGGGCGCAGCACGCGTTGGAATCGCTGGAGGTGACGCGACCGGAAGCGGCGCTTCGGACAGTCGAAGTTCACCAAAAGGCGTTCAGCGAAGCTGGCCTTGAGGCGGCCTTCGAGCGGACGATCGGGGTGGTGGTGCAGCCGGGTGTCGAGTTCGCCAGCACTGAAGTCATTCCGTACAAGCCCGAGAAGGCGCGACGCCTCGCGGGAGCATTGGCGGATCTGCCGGGCTTTGTCTTCGAAGCGCACTCGACCGACTATCAGCCGGCCGCCTGCCTTGGCGCCTTGGTCACGGACGGGTTCGCGATTCTGAAGGTTGGCCCCTGGCTGACCTTTGCGATGCGGGAGGCGCTGTACGGCCTCGATTGCATCGCCCGCGTTCTCCATCCTTCGCCAACCGATGACGGTCTCCCGACAGCGATGGAAGCCTTGATGCTGAGGGAGCCGGGAAACTGGCGCAAGTATTATCAAGGAAGCTCCGATGAGGTCAGGCTGCAACGGCATTTCAGTTTCAGCGACCGCATCCGATATTACTGGCCCCACCCCGAGGCTCAGGCAGCCGTCGATCGGCTCTTCGCCAAGCTTGGCGACCGTCCAATTCCCGAGCCTCTCATCAGCCAGTATTTGGGCGGTCTTTACCCCGAGGTGGTCGACGGTTCGCTTTCAGCGCGGCCCAGAGACTTAGTCCTCGGCGCGGTCCTGCAAGTCCTGCGGCGATACGATCATGCCTGCAGTCATTTCTAGAATGCTGCGTTCCTCGTTGCCGTTTTGGAGAACAGACGACGTCAACCTAAGCAGATTCCACGGGTGTAGCCAACGAATGGCAGGTGTGATTCCGTCTTTGCGTTGATTCGCGGAGGCGGGGCATGGTGGGCAAATCTCCAATAACGGCGGATGGGGAGCAGCGTGCGGCGCTGCGAGCGTTGGCGCATTCGCGCGATCGTGGCGAGGCGGATCGGGCGCGGGCGATGTTGCTGACGCTTTTGGGCTGGACCAGCCCGCGCATCGCGGAAGCCTTCGGCGTACGCGAGGACACGGTTCGGCTGTGGCGTTGCGATTTCGCCGACGGCGGCGTTGAAGCGCTGAAGGCGAGCGTGGCGCCTGGCCCAGCCCCTGTGAAGAGCGAGGCGGCGCTGCGCGTCGTCACGCCTCTTTTGGAAGCTCCCGTCGCCAACCGGCGCAATTGGACGATCGCGCGCCTGATCAGCGAGATCGAGGCGCGCGAGGGCGTCCGGATCGGCAGGTCGCAATTATCCAAGACGCTGCGAAAAAAAACTTCCGCTGGCGGCGGCCGCGGCACACCTTGAAAGGTCGCCAGATCGCCGGCGAGATCGCGTGCGTGGGCTTGCGCCTTCAACTGCGCAAGGCCCAAGCCGAGGCCGACGACATCGTCCTGCTTTATGGCGACGAGAGCGAGGCCCTGACGCACCCTTATTTGGCGCGGGCGTGGGCCAAGCGCGGCGCCGATCTGCGCGTGCCGGCGCCGGGACAAGCCAAAAAAGTGGCGATGATCGGCTCGCTCGATCATGTCACGCGCCAGTTGATCGTGCACACCAGCCCGACCAAGCGCAGCAGCGACTTCATCGCTCACCTGGAGCAACTCGACCGTCTCTACGGCCCCCAACCCGGACCAGCCATGAAGCCGGTCGTGCTGGTCGAGGACAATGGACCGATCCACGTCAGCAAGCTCGCCCTTGCCGCCCTCGAAGCGCGCAAGCATTGGCTCACCGTCGAGTGGCTGCCGAAATACGCGCCCGAACTCAACGACATCGAGGTTGTCTGGCACGATCTCAAAGCGCACAATCTCGCCCACTACACCTTCACCGACGCCGCCGACCTCGATCGAGCCATCCATCAAGCTGTCCAAGCTTTGAACAACGAGCGATCTCGCAATCCGTTGGTCAATCGGAGAATCTCTGCTTAGCTGCTCGGGAGAGGCGTGGACCTCCGGCCACGTGCTTTCCTGAGGGGACGTTCCTCCACGTCCCGCCCCTCCCCGCGTGAGCTGCGGGGAGGGTTCAGGAGCCCATTTTGTGGATGGTGCGACATCCCCATCGCCGGGAATTGGCTCGTCCGAGAGCCACCCGCGAGTGGCCCGACGTTGGCGCGACCCATTCCCTGAGCCGAAGACCGCTTTCTCGGGTTTTCCGCCCGCTTACAGGTCGGATCTTGAAGGGCAGCAAAGCGATTTGACCAGTTCGCCATGCGGTCGGGAACAACTGCTATTTGCGCTCAGCGGACGGCAGGTGTCGACGGATTGTGTTCCCTAATGAGTCAAGGGCGGGAGGCTCTTCCGGGGGTCGACGCTTTCGGGTGCCTGCGTTCTCTGCGTGCTCGTTCGGCACTTGATGGGGTAAGCTGGGTGCAGTGCGGCTCGGTTGAAATCGCAGTCGGCCATAGGATGACCGCGTGCTACAAAATCCCCGCCATCTTCTGCTCCCTCCCTAGGCGTCGCTCCTCTTGGGAGCTAGATTCGGCCTCCTGTCTCGTGGATTGCGCGGGGGCTAGGCCACCTGCCGGACCTTGCCTTTCCAGACGCCTTTCGGCAGCGGAAGGACACGATCGATAGGAATGACCGCTGATTGCGTATTCCGGCCGTACGCTGCGTTGCTGTTGCGCGGCGGCGTCCAACTGCGCATGTAGGCCGACAGGAGCGGACGAAAGCCCGTTGACCTCCACGCTCCGCGGTCCCGTTTTCGGTTGCGGAACCAGCCCCCTCAACTTGAGGCGCGCTCTCGTCAGAAACGACTGGCTTTCCGTTCGAAACGAAGCATTGGTGTCGTTGTCAGACGCCGCGTGATGAGCGCGTAACCCGACCGCCCCTTCGGCTATGGCCGATCCGGGGCTCGTCCTGGTGAGGGGCCCGGATTGTTCGGGCTGCCAGGACGCGAGAAAGGGTTGGACCATGAGCGTCAAACTGACCGATGCGCAACTTGTGATGCTGAGCGCCGCGGCGCGGCGCGAAGACCTTTGCTTGACCGCGCCCGACAAGCTGAAGGGCGCAATTCTCACCGAGGTCAGCGAAAGGCTTGTGAAGCTCGGCTTTGTCCGAGAGGTTCGAGCCAAGGCAGGGATGCCGGTCTGGCGCCGAGACGACGCCGCGCAGGGCTACGCGTTCAAACTGACCGCGGCTGGTTTGAAAGCCATCTCGGTCGACGATGGATCGGACGAGGCGACCGCTTCAAAGGAAACGCCGCAACTGCAGCCTCATCCTCGCGCGACCAAAGCCACCGGTCGTGACGTCATCGGCGAACCCGCCAAGTCGTTCGCGCCACGAGCGGGCAGCAAGCTGGCGCGTGTGATCGACCTGCCCCAGCGATCTGAAGGCGCGACCATCACGAACGTAATCGACGCAACGGGATGGCTACCGCACAGCGCGCGGGCGGCGCTGACCGGGCTGCGCAAGCGCGGATATGCCGTCGCCCGCGAGCGGGTCGAAGGGGGAGATTCGATCTACCGCGTCGCGGTAACTGCTGCTGGTCTTGCCCAGTTTGATGCGTCGGAACCCAACGACCGCGAGCGTAAGCCGAAGACGAACCGGGCGGCTTAGCCTGCATTTCTCACGCGGGTGGCGCATCGGGGTCCAGAATCAGCTAAACTTGTTTTGCGATCAACGAGTTACGCTGATTCAAAGGGGACTCCGATGCTGACGCAGTGTAGCCCGACAGAGATGGAGTTTGGAAGGGCTGGCGGGCGGCGGGTTGTGGCGGATTTCGACGGCGGGCTGGTGTCCTCGGACGCGGGGGCTTTGCTGCTGGGCGAGACGGACAAGGCGATCGGCCTCATCGATCGATTTACCGCGTGCTTCGGCGATCATCGCAGCCCGCTCTTCACCGTGCATGCGCTCAAGGCTCTGATCGGGCAGCGGGTGTTCGGCCTGGCGCTCGGTTATGAGGACCTCAACGACCACGACGACTTGCGTCGCGATCCGATTCTGGGCGTGCTTCTGGGCAAGCTCGAGCGCGATGGCGATGAGCCGTCGCCGCTGGCGGGCAAGAGCACATTGAACCGGCTGGAGCATGCGCCGGGCGCGGGCAAGAGGCCGCGCTATCACAAGATCAGCCACGATGGCGCGGCGATCGAGCGGCTGTTTGTCGAACTGTTTCTCGACGCGCACGCCAAGGCGCCGCGTCAGATCGTGCTCGACCTCGATGCGACCGACGATCCGTTGCACGGCGATCAGGAGGGGCGGTTCTTTCACGGCTATTACGACTGCTATTGCTACCTGCCGCTCTATGTTTTCTGCGGCCGCCATCTTCTGGCCGCCAAGCTGCGGCCCTCAAACATCGACGGCAGCGCCGGGGCGCAAGACGAGATGGCGCGCATTATCCAGCAAATCCGCGCGCGCTGGCCGCGGGTGAAGATCGTGCTGCGCGCCGACTCCGGCTTCGCCCGCGAGGCCTTGATGGCCTGGTGCGAGGCCAACGCGGTCGACTACGTGTTCGGCCTGGCGCGCAACGCGCGGCTGGAGGCGCGCATCGCCGACGCCTTGAGCGAGGCGCGGACGATGTCGCAGGCGAACGAGGGCCAGCCGGCGCGGGTGTTTCGCGACTTCGAATGGTCGACCAAGGAGAGCTGGTCGCGCCGCCGCCGGGTGATCGGCAAGGCCGAATGGACGGGCGGCGAGGCCAATCCTCGTTTTCTCGTGACCTCGCTCAAGGCCGACGCCTGGCGCGCCAAGCCGCTTTACGAAAAGCTCTATTGCGCGCGCGGCGAGATGGAGAACCGGATCAAGGAGTGCCAGGGCGATCTCTTCGCCGACCGCACCTCGACAGCCACCCTGCGCGCCAATCAGCTGCGGCTGTGGCTCGCCGCGACGGCCTATGCGCTTCTGTGCGCGCTGCGCCGCATCGGCCTGGCCCACACTGCGTTCGCGAGCGCGACCTGCGGCACGATCCGCCTGAAACTGCTGAAGCTCGGCGCGCTCGTCAAAATCAGCGCCCGGCGCGTCAGGATCGCCTTCGCTTCGGCCTGCCCGAACGCCCAGGAATGGCGCCTCGCCGCGGCAAGGCTCGCAAGCGCGCGCGCCTCGCCAACCTGACGCGCGTCGCCGCGGCGCGACAATGCTCGGCAAACCCTCGGCCCACCGGAGAAACAATCCCCCCCATCGACGAAAATCACCGCGCGCCCGCGCCACCCACAGTCACGCCCGCACAAACCCGGCCTTCAAATCGCGCCGAAACCGACGTCCAATTGCCCGCCCGCGTGAGAAATGCGGGCTAGCAAGACATCGCGTCGATGAGCGTCATCGAAATCCTCATCTCCCCCTGCGGCCGGCGGCGGCGACCCTCCTTCAACCGGCTTCGATATCGTCGGTCTATTCGCTCTCGGCCGCGTTGATGATCGCCTTCGCCTGGCTGGCGCTGAGGCGCAGACTCCGCAGCCGGCGCGTCGTCGCGAAGGCGCTTATTCGCGCGATCTTCTCGCGCCGGGTCTTCTTCCATCGCTCGACCTTCGCCGACCTCGCCTATTGCGTCATCGGCCTGGCGACGCTGGGCGCGATCATCGGCTGGGCGGTCGTCTCGACGTCGTGGATCAGCGACGGCGTCGCGGCATCTCTTGCGCGCTGGTTCGGCCCAGGCCCCGAGCCGCACGCGCCCGATTTCGTGCTCGACGGCGCGCGTACGCTTGCGCTCTTTCTCGCCTACGACCTCGGGTTCTTCATCGACCATTCGCTCAAGCACCGGATTCCGGCGCTCTGGGAATTGCACAAGGCCCACCATTCCGCCGAAGTGCTGACGCCTTTGGTCAACTTCCGCGTCCACCCGCTCAATTCGCTGATCCTCGCCAACAATCTCGCGCTCGTCATTGGCCTGATCGGCGGCGTGGCGCAATATGCGCTTGGGCGCCGCGCCGTGTCGTTCACCCTGTTCGACCAGAACGTGCTGATGCTGGCCTACATCTATTTGACCGCCCAGCTCCAGCACAGCGAGATCTGGATTCCGTTCACGGGGTTGTGGGGTCGGGTGTTCATGAGCCCGGCGCACCACCAGCTTCACCATTCCGCCGATCCGGCGCATTTCAACTGCAACCTCGGAGCGAGCCTGGCGATCTGGGACTGGCTTATGGGCAGCTTGCGCATGCCTTCAACCGAGCCGCCGCGCCTCACGTTTGGCGTCTCCGGCCATGCCCACGACCGGCACGGCGTGATGGGCCTTGTAGTGGACCCAGCGGTGAACGCAGTTAGGGCGATGTTCGCCTCATTGTCATTCCCGTCAGACCGCAGGTCTGACCGGGAATCGATGGCGACCCCGCGAGGCGACGGGCCCACGGATTCACGATCGGCTGTCTAAACCTTAGGGGTCACCTGCAGACGGTTCCCCATTCGTCATTGTATTTACCGCTTGTGAAGGTATTGCGCGGATTAAGCCGGTGAGTCTGGAAGCGGCCGTCAGGTAATACAGTCATCGGAGCGTAACGGGTGCGGAACTTGACCACGCCCGGCTCTGGCACCGACCAAACCGAATGGCTCAATCGGCCCCTGCGATTTGCTGAAGTCTTCCCGTCGGCGTGATAGGTAACCTGCAGGTCGCCACTCCAGCAGATTGTCTTGCCGGACAGATCCGCCGCCGTCACCGGCCGGCCCTCCTGGGCGGCCGCGAGCAATGGCCACATCACTGCAAACGCGGCGCCCCAGAGGACACGGGTCTTTGCAATCAACTCTCGCCCCCTCTGAGGCAATTTGGACCGATTTTCGCCGGATGACGGCCTAATAGCCAGCGAGACTGCGCCTATGGCGCGACTTTCACAAGATCGAAACGTCGCAAATACCCGTCGTCGGCCTGCGCCAATCGGCCCGCGCCGATCCGGACTACTTGCATGGATTGACCCAGCGGAGCCCAGGAAACCTGGCGAAATCGGAATCGGTCGAATAGAGGACGTATCCGCGCTCCATTGCGAGGACGGCGAGATGGGCGTCCGTTGTAAGATTGCCGGCCGTCCCGAGACGCTCGAGCTGCGCGCGAAGCCGTGCGAAGTGAGACTCGGAAGGCTGCGCAACATGAACGTGAGGCAGGGCCAGCCAGTCTTGAAGGCGTTGCATTGCGTCGTGGACCGGAAGCGGACGCGCGACCACTTTCCGGTTTGTCGTAATCCGCACAAATCCGAGCATGGTCGCCCATGCGAGCCCGACGCCTTCGACGCCCGAGAGACACCCGTCCCACCATCGCCGCGCCTGCTGGTGAACCGCAGAATCGGCGTTATGCGCGTGAACGAGAACGTTTACGTCGGGCAGAATCATACGCCTTGTCCGCGAAGGCCTCCGCTTCCAATTCGTCTGCGAGCTGTCCCAGCTTGTCGAGATCGACGCCCGGCCTGAACCCAAAGGAATGCGGCACGGTCTTCGGCGCAGGACCCTTTCGGGCCAATGCCGCTTCGCCCAAGCCAACACGAATCGCGCGATTGACGGCTTCCTTGAAGGGGACGCCGAGTTCCTGGGCGCGCTGCTTCAGGAGCCCCGCCAAGTCGTCGTCGAGAGTAAGAGTGGTCCGCATGCCTAGCATCATCGACAGGCCAGTTCCTGATGTCAAGACATCAAAATCCAAGGCATCAATCTGCAGCTCATCGGCTGCGCCGCCGGCGCCGATCGGGCGCAGTCGCTGCTCTTTAGGGCGGGGTCGTTGACCCGGCCCGGCGGGGTCGCCGACCGCGCCCTACAAGCGCGGCTTTCCGTCTACTCCGCCGCCACCTGGACGTCGTGCGCGGGGCGCGGCGGCCTGATCGCCGGCGGCGCATGCGCGGGCGCGTGCGGTTCGTCCTGTTCGCCGACGAAGCGGCTGACCAGGCGCCAGGCGAGCCGGCCGATGTCGTCCATGACCGTGAACACCGCCGGCACGAAAACCAGGGACAGCATCGTCGACATGATGAGGCCGCCGATCACCGCGATCGCCATCGGCGAGCGGAAGCCGCCGCCGTCGCCGAGGCCCAGCGCCGAGGGGAACATGCCCGCCGCCATCGCGATCGTCGTCATCACGATCGGCCGCGCGCGCTTGCGGCCGGCTTCGACCAGCGCCTCGAGGCGCGGCGAGCCGCGGCCGATCTCCTCGATCGCGAAATCGACCAGCATGATCGCGTTCTTGGTGACAATGCCCATCAGCATGAGAATGCCGATCACGACCGGCATCGACATCGCCTTGTAGGTGACGAGAAGGGCAATGATCGCGCCGCCGATCGAGAGCGGCAGCGAGATGAGAATCGTGATCGGCTGGAGGAAACTGCCGAACAGCAGCACCAGAAGCCCATAGACCATCATCAGGCCCGCGCCCATCGCCGCAGCGAAGGATGCGAACACCTCGCTCATGATCTCGACGTCGCCGGTCTCGCGGATCTCTACCCCCGGCGGCAGATTTTTCGCCGTCGGCAGCGCGCGGATCGCGGCGACCGCGGCCCCGAGCGCAGCGTCGCCGCGCAGATCGCCCTCGATCGTCACCCGCCGCGTGCGGTCGTAGCGGTTGATGGCGGTCGGTCCGTGGTTGACCGAGAAGTCCGCCACCACCGAGAGCGGCGTCGTCGCGCCGTTTCCGGTCGCGACCCGCAAATCCTCCAGGAGCCCGATGCGCGCCCGCGCCGCCTCGTCGAGCTCGACCCGGATCGGGATCAGGCGGTCGCCGGCGTTGAACTTGGCGAGATTGGCGTCGATATCGCCAAGCGTGGCGACGCGGATGGTGTCGGACAGCGCCTCGGTCGAGACGCCGAGATCGGCGGCGACCTGGGGCTTGGGGGTGATGCGCAATTCCGGCCGGTCGAGCTCGGCCGTCGAGATCGGATTCTCGATCATCGGAATTGACCGCATCTCGCTCGCGATCTGGTTCGCGGTCGTGTTGATGACGCCGATATCGGGGCCGGCGATGATCAGCTGCAGATCGCGCTGGCCGTTGTCCTTGAGGAACCAGTAGCGGACGTCCGGCTGGTCGGCGAGGATCGCGCCGATCCTCAGCTGCAGGTCCTTCTGCGTCGCCTCGCGCTTTGATTTGTGGACGAAGTTGATGACCAGCGTCGCCTTGCGCGGCTCGTCGTCGGCGCCGCCCATGAGCTTGCCGCCGAAAATCAGCGCCGATCGCACCTCGGGCATGGCCCGCAGTTTCTCGGAGATCGCGCGGGTGACGCGATCGGTGTCCTCGAGCCGCGAGCCCGGCGGCAGTTCGATCGCCAAGAGCGCCCGGCCGTAGTCGTCGGCGGGAATGAATCCGGACGGCAGGAGCTGCGTCGACCACAGCGACGCGGCGAAGATGAGCGCGCCCGCGAACAATGTCAGCCACCGGTGGCGCAGCGAAGCGCGCACGAGCCTCGTATAGAAGCGCATCACCGCGCCGTCCCGGTGGATGTGGCTCTGGGGCGCGCGCAGGAAATAGGCGGCGATCACCGGCGTGACAAAGCGCGCGACCATGAGCGAGAACATCACGGCGATCGCCACCGTCAGGCCGAACTGACGGAAATATTGGCCGGCGATGCCGCCCATGAAGCTGACCGGCGAGAAGATCGCCGCGATCGAGAGCGAGATCGCGATCACCGCGAGCCCGATCTCGTCGGCCGCCTCGAGCGAGGCGCGATAGGCCGACTTGCCCATCCGCATATGGCGCACGATGTTCTCGATCTCGACGATCGCGTCGTCGACCAGAATGCCGGTCACCAGCGTGATCGCGAGCAGGCTCACGAGGTTGAGCGAGAAGCCGATGGCGTCCATCGCCCAGAAGGTCGGGATGACCGAGAGCGGCAGCGCGACCGCGGTGACCAGGGTCGCGCGCAGGTCGCGCAGGAAGATGAACACGACGAGGACGGCCAGAGCCGCGCCCTCGATCAAGGTCTCCATGGTCGAATGATAGTTGCCGAGCTCGCTGTCGACCTGGGTGTCGACCTTGGTGAACTTCACCTCCGGATGCGCGGCCTCGATGGCCGCAAGGCGCTTCGCGATCAGCTGATCGACGGTCACGTCGCTTGCGCCCTTGGCGCGGGTGACGCCGAATGCGACGATCGGCTCGTCGAACAGGCGGGTGAAGGTGCGCGGCTCGGCCGCGCCGTCGGTGACGGTCGCCAGCTCGTCGAGCCTGACTTTGCGCCCGCCCGGAAGCGCGATCGGCAGCGCCGCGAGATCGGCGACGGTTCGCGCTCCCGCAAGGGTGCGGATCGCCTGTTCCTGGCCGGCGACTTCGCCCCGTCCGCCGCCGAGATCGACATTGTCGGCGCGCACCTGCTCATTGACGGTCGCCGCGGTGACGCCGAGCGCGAGCAGCTTCTCGGGATCGAGCGAGACCCGGATCTCGCGATCGACGCCGCCGAACCGCTTGACCTCGCCGACGCCGCGGATGCTCTGCAGGTCGCGGGCGACCGAATCGTCGATGAACCAGGACAATTGCTCGACCGAAAGCCCGGGCGCCGAAGCGGCGTAGGTGACGATCGGCAGCCCCTCGATGTCGACGCGGCTGATGATCGGCTCATCGATGGTGCGCGGCAGATCGCTTCGAATCTTGGCGATCTGATCCTTCACGTCATTGAGCGCGCGGTCGATGTCGACCGAGCCGACAGTGAACTGGATCACTGTCGAGGACGATCCGTCGGTGACGGTCGAGATGATGTGCCAGACGCCGTTGATGCTCGAGACGGCGTCCTCGACCTTTTTCGTCACCTGGGACTCGAGCTCCGACGGCGCGGCGCCAGATTGGGTGACGAGCACCTGAACGATCGGGATATCGATGTTCGGAAAGCGAGTGACCGACATCGTCCGGAAGCTGATGAGGCCGAGAATCAACAACACCGAAAAGGCGACCGCCGCCGGTATGGGCCGGCGGATCGACCAGGCCGAGACATTGAGCCGCATGGGAAAGAGCCTCCTAGCCGCCCGCCGACGCCGCGGCTTCGGGAACCGGACGCACGCGGTCGCCCGGCCGCAGGAAGGAGGCGGCGCGCTCCACGACGCTCTCGCCCGCGTGGACCCCGCTCCTGACCTCGACCGAATCGCCGTCGACGATCCCCGGCTTCACCTGCCGCTCTTCGACCTTGCCGTCGCGCACGACATAGAGCCGCGCCGAATCGCCCTCGCGCTCGATCGCGGTCGCCGGCGCGCCGACGCCGTCGCGGCGGGTGAGCTCGATCTGGCCCGAGGCGAAGGCGCCGACATGAGCGTGCGAGACGTCCTCGAGCGCGATCCTGACCTTGCCGGTGCGGCTCGCCTTGTCGACTTCCTGGTCGACGAGGCGGACCCGGCCAGCGACCGCGCCGGCCACGCCAGGCAGCTTCAGTTCCGCCGGCATGCCGATGAGCAGGCCCGCCAGCGACTGCTCGGGCACGTCGGCCTCAAGATCGATCGACCCATTCTCGATGATGCGAAAGAGGGGCTCGCCGGTGATCGACGCGTCGGCGCCAACCTTGGCCGAGCGCCGGCTGACGACGCCCGAGACGGTCGCTTTGACCTCTGTCCGGTCGATGCGCACCAGCAGCTCCTGACGCTCGGCGTCGCGGCTCTTGCGATCGGCCTCGGCGACGCTCAGCGCGTGGTTTGCGGCCGCCAACTGGGCCTGCGCCGTCTTCATCGCCGTTTCGCGCTGCTCGATGGTCGAGACCGACATCACACCGCCGGTCAGCTTGCGCGCGCGGTCGAAATCGTCGCTGGCGAACTGCAACTGGGCCTGCGACTGCGCAATCATGCTCTGCGCCTGGTCGATCGCCGCGTCGGCGCGCTTGGTCGCGGCGTCGTTCTCAGCGAGGAGCGCGTCGAGCTGGGTCCGGTCGAGCCGGGCGAGCACCTGCCCTTGGCTGACCTGATCGCCGTCCTCGGCGTCGACCTCGACGATCGTGAGCCCGTCGATGCGGGCCGCCACCTGCGCTTCCTCGCGCGCGACCAGGGTGCCGGAGACGAACAGGCGGTCGACAAATTCGCGCCTGACCGCGGGGACGACCGTGACCGCCGGCGGTTCGACCACGCGCGGCTGATCGGCCGCAGCCTGCGCCGGGCAGGCGCCGAGCCTGTCGGGAGCTAATTTCGCCATCAGCGCGGGCGGGAGCGCGCAAGGAGCGACAACGCTCGCCGCCCAGACGCCCCCGAGCGCCGCGATCGCGACGACGACGGCAATGACCGGCGCGCGGCGCATCGTCAGGCCTCCTCGCCCGGCTTCGCCGGGTCGGCCGAGAGCTTGCCGGCGAACAGCGCCTTGAGGACGCCGATCGCCACCGGCGTCTCCGCTTCCGGATCGAAGTCGGCCTCGATCGCCATGCGTTTGAAGAGACCGGCGACGAAGGTGAAGAAGAACCGGGCGCCGAAGCGCGAATCGAGCCGCGGCGACGCCACGCCGGCCGCCTTCGCCGCGTCCATGAGCTTCTCGATTCCGGCCAGCACGTCTGCGTCGATCGCGCGCGAGATCTCGGCGACCCGGGGATTGCGGCCGGCCTCGGCCCAGATCTCGACGATCAGCCGCGCCTTTTCGCGCGGTTTGCCGAGGACATGGCGGCGCAAGCCCATGCTCATGGCCTCGAAGATATTGCGGTGGTCGGCCATCAGCTCGGCGAAGGCGCGGGCGCGGCCCGCCTGGTCGACCGCGCACAGGCCCTCGACGATCGCCTCTTTGGAAGGGAAGTAGCGGTAGAGATTGCCGGCGCTCATCCCGAGCTCGTCGGCGACGTGCTGCATGGTCGCTGCGTGAAAGCCATGGCGGACGAAGGCGCGCTCGGCGCCCTCAAGGATGCGCTCGCGCCGCTCCGCGTCCGCCTGCCGCCGTCCCGCCGAGATCGAAGCCACCAACATGCCGAAGCCCGTGAGAATGAATGTTCATTCTCACGAAACGCCGTGAATGTGGCGGCAAGGTGGCGGCTGTAAACAAAGCAGCCGCGGCGCGCGCTCCTTAAGGCGCGGCCGGCGACCGCGTCGGCCGCCCTCAACGAGCGCGGCTACAACCTCAGGGCCTCGCCTCTAAGCAGAGATTCTCCGATTGACCAACGGATTGCGAGATCGCTCGTTGTTCAAAGCTTGGACAGCTTGATGGATGGCTCGATCGAGGTCGGCGGCGTCGGTGAAGGTGTAGTGGGCGAGATTGTGCGCTTTGAGATCGTGCCAGACAACCTCGATGTCGTTGAGTTCGGGCGCGTATTTCGGCAGCCACTCGACGGTGAGCCAATGCTTGCGCGCTTCGAGGGCGGCAAGGGCGAGCTTGCTGACGTGGATCGGTCCATTGTCCTCGACCAGCACGACCGGCTTCATGGCTGGTCCGGGTTGGGGGCCGTAGAGACGGTCGAGTTGCTCCAGGTGAGCGATGAAGTCGCTGCTGCGCTTGGTCGGGCTGGTGTGCACGATCAACTGGCGCGTGACATGATCGAGCGAGCCGATCATCGCCACTTTTTTGGCTTGTCCCGGCGCCGGCACGCGCAGATCGGCGCCGCGCTTGGCCCACGCCCGCGCCAAATAAGGGTGCGTCAGGGCCTCGCTCTCGTCGCCATAAAGCAGGACGATGTCGTCGGCCTCGGCTTGGGCCTTGCGCAGTTGAAGGCGCAAGCCCACGCACGCGATCTCGCCGGCGATCTGGCGACCTTTCAAGGTGTGCCGCGGCCGCCGCCAGCGGAAGTTTTTTTTCGCAGCGTCTTGGATAATTGCGACCTGCCGATCCGGACGCCCTCGCGCGCCTCGATCTCGCTGATCAGGCGCGCGATCGTCCAATTGCGCCGGTTGGCGACGGGAGCTTCCAAAAGAGGCGTGACGACGCGCAGCGCCGCCTCGCTCTTCACAGGGGCTGGGCCAGGCGCCACGCTCGCCTTCAGCGCTTCAACGCCGCCGTCGGCGAAATCGCAACGCCACAGCCGAACCGTGTCCTCGCGTACGCCGAAGGCTTCCGCGATGCGCGGGCTGGTCCAGCCCAAAAGCGTCAGCAACATCGCCCGCGCCCGATCCGCCTCGCCACGATCGCGCGAATGCGCCAACGCTCGCAGCGCCGCACGCTGCTCCCCATCCGCCGTTATTGGAGATTTGCCCACCATGCCCCGCCTCCGCGAATCAACGCAAAGACGGAATCACACCTGCCATTCGTTGGCTACACCCGTGGAATCTGCTTAGGCGCTCTTGGCCGCCTGCGCCTTGCCGGGGTCGGTCGGCAGGAACCCGCCGAGCAGGCCCACCGCCGGCAGGAAAGCGCAGACGTGATAGACGAAGTTGAGGCTCGTCATGTCGGCCAGCATGCCGAGCAGCGCTGCGCCGACGCCGCCGAGGCCGAACGACAGGCCGAAGAACAGTCCCGCCACCGCCCCGACATTGCCCGGCGTCAGCTCCTGCGCGTAGACGACCATGGCCGAGAAGGCCGACGAGATGATGAGGCCGATCGCGACCGAATTGATCACCGTGCCGGTGAGCCCGAGATGCGGCAGGAGCAACGTAAACGGCAGGACGCCGAGGATCGATCCCCAGATCACGAACTTCGCGCCGAATCGATCGACCAGCGGCCCGCCGAGGAAGGTGCCCGCGGCGACCGAGGCAAGGAACACGAACAGCAGCACCTGCGCGTTCTGGATCGACACGCCGAAGGTCTGGATCAGATAGAAGGTGTAATAGCTGTTGAGGCTCGCGAGGTAGAGCACCTTCGAGAACAGCATCACCACCAGCACGAAGAGCGTGCGGACCACGATCTTGCGCGGGTGGGCCTGGCCCGCCGCCGTCGTTGTCTTGCGGCCTTGGGCCCGGACCGCCGCGTACCAACGGGCGACGCCGGTCAAGAGGACCACCGCCGCCAGCGCGAGCAGCGTGAAGGCCGCGACCGAGTGCTGCCCGAAGGGCACGACGATGAAAGCCGCCAGCAGCGGTCCCAGCGACTGGCCGAAATTGCCGCCGACCTGGAACAGGCTCTGGGCGAAGCCGTGCCGGCCGCCCGAGGCCGCCCGGGCGACGCGCGACGCTTCCGGGTGGAACACCGCGCTGCCGACGCCGACCACCGCCACCGAAAGCAGGATCAGAAGGTAGGAACTGGCGAAAGCCAGCAGCACCAATCCGACCGCGGTGAAGGACATGCCGACCGGCAGGATCCAGTTCAGCGGCCGCTTGTCGAGGCTCAGCCCGATCACCGGCTGAAGGAAGGAGGCGGTAAGCTGAAAGACGAAGGTGATGAGGCCGACCTGGAAGAAGCTCAGCGCGAATTCTTGCCGGAAGACCGGATAAAGCGCGGGCGCGAGCGACTGCATCACGTCGTTGAGCATGTGCGAGGCGCTGAGCGCGATCAGCACGCCGAGCGTCGCGGTCTCGGCGCGCTTGCGGCCTGCAGCAGCGGGCTCCGCATAGATCGTGGTCATCGTCCCCGGCCCTCCGCGGCCGTTCAAAAAAACAGTCCCTCTGGCGAGGGACTAACATGTCAGTACACGAGCCGCCGCGCCGGCGCCAGCAGCGGCGGCGCGGGGCGGCTTCAACTCCGCGTGACTCCTGCCGTCCCCCTGGAGGCTCTACCTTGGCGCCAGCACCATGGTCATCTGGCGGCCTTCCATCAGCGGCTCGGCCTCGACCTTGGCGATCGGCGCGGTCTCGGTCCTCACCCTTTGCAGGAGCTTGAAGCCGATATCCTGGTGGGCCATCTCGCGGCCGCGAAAGCGCAGCGTCACCTTGACCTTGTCGCCTTCGTCGAAGAAGCGTTTTACCGAGCGCATCTTCACTTCGTAATCGTGGTCGTCGATCCCCGGCCTGAGCTTGATCTCCTTGACCTCGACCACCTTCTGCCGCTTGCGCGCCTCGGCGGACTTCTTCTGCTCGAGGAAGCGGTATTTGCCGAAATCGAGAATCTTGCAGACCGGCGGGGTCGCGTTGGGGACGATTTCCACCAGGTCGAGCGCCGCGTCGTCGGCAAGCTGCTGGGCGTCCGCGAGATTGACGACGCCGCGATTTTGCCCCTCGGCGTCAATAAGTTGAACTTGAATTGCGCGGATGTCGCGATTGGTGCGCGGGCCTTCCTTTTCCGGCTGCGCGGTTGCCTTCATAGGTCGACGAATGGCCACTCTCCTGTTGTTGGCATGTGAATCCGCGCGGCCGCAAAAGACACACGCAAACCCCCCGTCCAGAGCCATGAGCCCTGCGGACCCTTAGAGATGGGTCAGAAAGGCCATGAAGTCAATTGCCGGCGGGGCGGCGCGGTTCCGCCGAATCGCCTGATTTTTCCGCCGCCGCGGGCGGCAGTCCGGCGCGGCTGGTCGTGGAGGCTGTCATCGATCGGCTCGCCGGGACGCGGGGATTTTTCACGTCCCTCCGCCCGCCTCGGCCCCCGCTGCAACGCCTGCTCGATCGCGATGCGAATAAATCGCTGATAGGGGATTCCGCCTTGCTCTGCGCGCTTTCGCACGGCTTCCAGGAGCGGTGCAGGAAGGCGCAAATTGACAGACTTGTCCTTGCGTTTCATCTCGAAGCGCATGGGAACCATTTCCGAAAGATCGTATTCCGAGAGATCGGCGGTATCGACGAACGCTTCGGCCTCAGCGTCGGTGGTCAGGACTGGAAGTTTCTTTTTCATAAGCTCTGATCTCCTTTCGATGCATGTGACGGGCGCTCACCGGCCTGATGAAGCTTTCGCCGTCGCGAATCCGCCAGGTGAAAACGACGAGAAGCTTTCGGCCTTCGGCGCTCGCGCCAATCGCTTTGAATTGTTCCTCGCGCACGGAGTGAGCCGGGTCGGAGGCGATCATGACGGTTCCGGCAAACGCGGCTTCGATCTCGGCAACTCCATTGCCCCGTCCTATATGTCTACCATTTTGCCTATACAAATGTAAACACCATCGACCGATCTATCGTCGCTCAACGACGCGCCTCGAGCCGGTTCTCTCTTCTGCGCTCCAACCTGCCGCCCGAACGCTGACGTCACTCTCCGCGCGCGTCTGGCGGAAGCCGCAAATTCCCGGACGCCCGAGTGGGGTCGGCGAGCGATTCTGGTCGTCCCGACGCCCTGGCGAACCAGTGCGGCCGCCGTCGCGCCAGCCAGTCGAGCGCCCGCCCGCGCGCCCGGCGGAGCGGCGGAATGTCCTCGGCGAGCAGCATGAGGCCGAGCGGCAGCATCCAGAGGCCGAAAAACGGCAGGATGCTGAGGCATCCGCCGATGATGAGAAGCGCGCCGGCGGGAATGCGCGCCCAGCGCGAGGCCGGCCGGCGCAGCCAGCGAGTGATCGCCTGGATCTTGCCCGGCAGCCGGCGAATCAGCCGCTGCAGCCGCCGCTCATGCTCGATATGGGCGCCGTCATCCGAAGGGGTCATGGTTCGCCCTTGGAAAAGGCGGTGATAGACGCCTTGCGCGCTTAAGCGCAAACCGTATCGTCATCGGCGACAGTCCATTCCGAGACATCGAGGAGGCTTCCCATGCTGTCCAGGCGCGCAATCCTCGCCGGCGGCGCCGCAACCCTGGCGACGTCTCCCCTCCCCGCGGCGGCTGGGACCTCGCCGCCCCCGACCATCCTCAGATTGCAGCGCCGCGACATCGAGGTGAACGGCCGGACCGCCTCGGTGTTCGGCATCCGTCAGCCCGACGGGACGTTCGGCTTGACGACCGAGGTCGGCAAGCCCTTCCGCGTGCGGGTCGAGAACGGCATCGACGAGCCGAGCCTCATTCATTGGCATGGGCTGACGCCGCCGTGGCGGCAGGACGGCGTGCCGGGAATTTCCGGCCCGCCGATTCCGCCGGGCGGCAGCGCCGACTACGATTTCCCGCTGCGATTCGGCGGGACGTTCTGGATGCATTCGCACCAGGGCCTGCAGGAGCAGCTCCTGATGACCGCGCCGCTCATCATTCACGATCAGCGCGACCGCGCGGACCAGCAGGAAATCGTGATCATGCTGGCCGATTTCAGCTTCACCCCGCCTGAGCAGATTTTCGCCGGCCTCAAAAAGGCAGGGCCGATGGCTGGAATGGCGGCGTCGGCCGGCTCCGCGCCAGCCCCGATGCCGAAGCCGGACGCGATGTCGGGCATGGCGATGCCGAAGGGAGGCGCCGCGGCGGCGCCCGACCTCAACGACGTCAAGTACGACGCCTTCCTCGCCAATTTCCGCACCCTGGCCGATCCCGAGGCCGTCAAGGTCGAACCGGGTGGGCGGGTGCTCTTGCGCATCGTCAACAGCGCCTCGATGAGCAACTTCCATCTCGATCTCGGCCGGCTCGAGGGCGACTTGATCGCGGTCGACGGCTTCGAGGTCGCGCCGATCCGGGACCGCCGCTTTCCGATCGCGGTCGCGCAGCGGCTCGACATCCGCGTCACGCTGCCGCCGGGACCGGGCGCCTATCCGGTCCTGGCGCTGCTGGAAGGCGAGCGCGACCAGACGGGAATCATGCTCGTCGCCGGAAAGGCGAAGGCCGCCCGCGCGCCCCTCCAGGCGGAGGCGGCTTCCCCGGCGCTGACGCTCGATCTCGAGAGCCGCCTGCGGGCCTTGCGGCCGCTGAGCGTGCGCAAGGCGGACCGCGCCCACACGCTCAACCTGACCGGCGACATGGCCGGCTATGTCTGGTCGATCAACAATGTCGTCTGGAACCCGAGCGTTCCGCCGCTGCCGGTCAAGAAGGGCGAGCGGGTCGAGCTCGTGTTCGTGAACCAGACGCCGATGCCCCACCCGATGCACCTGCACGGGCACGAGTTCCAGGTGGTCGAGATCGACGGCGACCGCTTCAGCGGCGCCGTACGCGACACGGTGCTGGTCCTGCCCGGCGGCAGGGTTGTGGTCGCCTTCGACGCCTTAAATCCCGGATGGTGGGCGCTCCACTGCCACCTGCTCTATCACCTCGACGCCGGCATGTTCACGACCATCCGTTACGTCTGAGCGAGGGCGCGGACCTCGGTTGGCGCACGGCTTGGGTTTGTGCAATTCTCGGCGCCGCGAGTAAATCCAACCAGGAGGGAAACAGCATGCCCAACGTCTATATCGAACCGCGCCCCAAGGGGCGCCAAGAGGGAACGCCGATCGAGGACTACGCGGTCGAGGATCACAAGGACCACGTCCTCAAGACCTTCAAGACCCAGAAGGAAGCCATCGACTGGGCGAAGAAGGAGGGCCACCATCCCCTCGTCGCCCGCGTCCGGCACGAGAACAACAAGACGAAGCCCGATCACTGGCGGTCGGCTTAGCAAGACCAAGCGCCGCCTGTAGGGCGGGGTCGTGGACGCCGCCTAGCTGGTCGGGGACCCGGCCCTATAGCCCGGCGCGCCGCCTCAAACCCGCTCGATCGTCTTTGCGGCGGCGTCAAGCGCGTCGACGATCGCCTCGATCTGCTCCGGCGTCGCGGCCCGCCCGCGCAGACGCAGTCGGAGCGTGGCGCGCAGGTTGAGCATCGCCCGCTTGACCGAGACGAAGCCCGCGAACCGGCCTTCGTCGCTCTCGCCGAACCGGGCGAAAATGGCGTCGATCTGGGCCTTGTTGTCGGCGAGGACCTTCTCGCCGTCCGCTGTCAGCGTATAGAGCTTGCGCCCCTGCGGGTCCTGGCTCGCGCTGGCAAAGCCCATCTCCTCGAGCATGGTCAGCGTCGGATAGACGACGCCGGGGCTCGGCGAATATTCGCCCCCGACCCGCTCGCCGAGCTCCTTGATGATGTCGTAGCCGTAGCGGGGCTTTTCCGCCACCAGCTTGAGGATCACCAGCCTCAGCTCGCCGCCGTCGAACATCCGGCCCTCGCGGCGCTCGAATCCGCCGCCATGGCGCCCGCGCCAGCCGCCGAACGGCCCGCGCCCGAAACCGCCATGCCCATGGCGGATATGATCGTCAAAATGACGATGGAACATTGTTGTACTCCTTTGTGTCCCTAAGACATATCACGATATGTCTCATGCAAAGATATATCTTTTGACGAGGCGCGCAAGGGGCGCCGCCAAAAATTTTGGCTCTCTGGCTCTTGGCTGGCGCGTTGGGGTCTCTTACCGTCATGGCCGGGCTTGTCCCGGCCATCCAGGCCACGCCGCGCCGCCACAAAGATTGGTCTCACATCGGCGAAGCGAGTTGCAGTTCCATAGTTGCTCCGTTTCCTGCTTTCGATGCGCCGAACCGCGTGGATGGCCGGGACAAGCCCGGCCATGACGCGTGAGGACCGTCCGAAGGTCTCTACCTCGGATGTTCACCGCGGCATAAGGGAGCCGGGCGTGACCGCGATCAATATAGCCGCGAAGCTCGGCCTGTTTTCCGAACACTGGTCGCCGAAGATCGTCGCCACGTTCAATGGCCACGATGTCATGGTGGTCAAGCTCAAGGGCGAATTCGTCTGGCATTCGCACCCCGATGCCGACGACTTCTTTTATGTCGTGAAGGGCAAGCTCACGATCAGGCTCAGGGATGGCGACGTCCAGCTCGGACCGGGCGATCTCTACATCGTCCCGAAAGGCGTCGAACACTGCCCCGTCGCGGCTGAAGAGGTCCACCTACTCCTGATCGAGCCGGCGGGAACCCCGAACACCGGCGACCCGGCCACCGCGGCGATCAAGACCAGAATCTGACCAACCTTCGAAGATGTCAAAAGAATTCCAGTTTTCGCAACATTCTCTTTCTGCAAACCAAAACAAGGTGTATGATCCGTGGTTATGAATCTTGCGATCGAGGACACAACCACGCCAAGGCGGGCCGACGCTACGACGCGGACGCGCGCGGCAAAGGACAGGACGAAAACGACCTTCGCGCAGCTCCCGGGCAAGGAAAGATTTTCGACCCCGGTGGTCAGCACAAGCCGTTGAAAAGGCTCAATCCCGCCAAGGCGATCAAAGGAAATCCAAGCCTTTTCCTTGGATGCCTTTTGCTTCGCCTTGGCTTGGCTTTGCTCGATTTGGCTAAATTTTGCTCGGGCCTTGGCTTAAGGCCCCGCCCGCGCGCCTCACGCCCTGACCTGCCCGTCGCCGCGCACCCGGTACTTGAAGCTGCAGAGCTGCTCGACGCCGACCGGCCCGCGCGCATGCATGCGTCCGGTCGCGATGCCGATCTCGGCCCCGAAGCCGAACTCGCCGCCGTCGGCGAACTGGGTCGAGGCGTTGTGGATGACGATCGCCGAGTTCGACTTGCCTGAGGAACCGCTCGGCGGCGGCCTTGTCCTCGGTGACGATGCAGTCGGTGTGATGCGAGCCGTAGGTCTCGATATGGTCGATCGCCGCTTCGAGGCTGTCGACCACGCGCACGGCGATGATCGCGTCGAGATATTCGGTCCGCCAGTCCTCTTCGCTCGCCCGCGTGACGCGAGCGTCCGCCTCCTGCGTGCTTCTGTCGCCGCGCGCCGCGCAGCCCGCCTCGATCAGCGCCGCAATCAATGGCCGGAGCAGGCGCGGCGCGGCGGCGCGATGGACCAAGAGCGTCTCGGCCGCGCCGCAGACGCCGGTCCGCCGCATCTTGGCGTTGACGGCGATCTTGAGCGCCTTGTCGAGATCCGCCGCCCGGTCGACGTAGACATGGACGACGCCCTCGAGATGCGCGAACACCGGCACGCGCGCCTCGCGCTGAACCCGATCGACCAGGCTTTTTCCCCCGCGCGGCACGATGACGTCGAGCGCGCCGTCGAGGCCGCCCAGCATCTCGCCGACCGCCTCGCGCGAGGGGAAGGGCGCCCGCGAAATCGCGGCCTCGGGCAGGTCCGCTTGCCTGAGGCCCTCGACGAGGCAGGCATGGATGGCGGCCGACGAATGGAAACTGTCCGAGCCCCCGCGCAGCACGACCGCGTTGCCGCTCTTGAGGCACAGCGCCCCTGCGTCGGCGGTGACGTTCGGCCGGCTCTCGTAGATAACGCCGACGACGCCGAGCGGCGTCGCAACCCGGTCGATCACGAGGCCGTTGGGGCGGGTGAAACTCGCCAGCACCCGGCCGACCGGATCGGGCAACGCGGCGACCTCTTCGAGCCCGCGCGCGATTGCCTCGATGCGGCCGGGATCGAGAGCGAGCCGGTCGATCAGGGCCGGGCTCAAGTCCTTCGCGCGGGCCGCACCGAGATCGAGCCCGTTGGCGGAGAGAATTCCGGCGGCCCGCTCACGCAAGAGCCGCGCCGCGGCGTTAAGCGCGCGGTTCTTCTGTTCCGCCGGCGCGTTGGCGAGCTCGCGCGCCGCGGCGCGCGCCTTAAGTCCGATTTCGCGCATGGCGGCGCGGACGTCGGTTTCGGGCTCTTTGATCTGGACGGCGGCGGGCATGCGGTGGAGACGGCCTTTCCACGATGAACTTAATGGATGTGGCCCTGTTTCGCCATGACTTTCCCTCGCCCTCACGCCTTCGGCCGGAACGCCTCGCAGAAGCGCGGGTTGGTCTCCAGCCGGGCGCCGCCGATGAGGTCGATGCAATAGGGCACGGCGGCGAACACCGCGTCGAGGCAGGTGCGGATCGCGGCCGGCTTGCCCGGCAGGTTGATGATGAGGCTCGAGCCGCGCGTGCCGGCGATCTGGCGCGACAGGATCGCGGTCGGCACTTCCGCGAGGCTTACGAAGCGCATCCGTTCGCCGAAGCCGGGCAGCAGCCGGTCGCAGACCGCCTCGGTCGCTTCCGGCGTCACGTCGCGCGGCGCCGGGCCGGTGCCGCCCGTGGTCAGGATCAGCGGGCAGCGGGCGCGGTCGGCGAGCGCGATCAGCGCCGCCTCGATCGCCGCCCGCTCGTCGGGCACGAGCCTCCGCTCCGGCCGCCAGGGCGTCATGATGAGCTCGGCCAGCGCGGCCTCGATGCCTGGGCCGCCCTTGTCCTCGTAGACGCCTCGCGCGGCGCGGTCGGATATGGTGACGACGCCGATGGGTATGTCCGCCAATGAACGCCCTCGCGGCCTGGAATTGGCTATGCGTCCGCAAGTTGGCGCCTTCGGCGCTTGGGCTCGCGAGCGGTCCCGCCACCATAGCGCCATTCGACTGGGGGTAAAATCGCGGCTGGTCTCGATTGCGCGCTCGACGGCCGCGGCCGAGACGGTTATCCATTCGCGCAATGCGTACAGGTCGGTCAATGTTTGCGCGCAGGTTTGCCCTGGCGGTCGCGGTGCTTGCCGGACTGATCGGCTCGCAAGGGCCGGAATTCGCCCAGCAATACCGGCAGCGCCTCGGCGGCGCGCTCGAGGAGCTCAATCGGATCATCGCCGAGTTCGACGCCGAGGCGCAGCGCCAGGACCTCACGCCGGCGGAGGGACTGAGCCGGCTCGAGGACAATTCCGACCCGCTGACGCGCGAGCGCGGCGAGGATATGGCGAAGGCGACCGACCGCGCGAAGCGGCTCAGCGCGCAGCTTCAGGCGATCGAGTCCGGAAACCCCCTGACGCGCCTCTACGTCATGGCCAGGAACTTCGATCCCGAGATTGCGAAGAGCGCGCTCGACGACTACGAACCTGCCGCGCCGCTCACGCTCGGCGCGCTCGCCGCCGCCGGCCTCGCCGCGTTTTGGGGCTGGGCGGCGACGCACCTCATCGCGTGGCCGTTCCGCCGCCGCTTCCGCCTGCGGGCGATGCAGGCGCAGTCCAGCCCGGCCAATCCCGGCTGACCCCGGCAGTTGCTCGACTCTCGCCGGCTCCGCGGGCTCAGGCGAACTTGATCACGCTTGGATTGGCGGCGATCGTCGCCGCGGTCAGCCCCGCAAGGGTGAGGCTGTCGCCGTGCGAGTCCGCCATCCTCAGGCCGGTGGCGTTTTCGGTGGACTTGGCGAGGACGGCAGCGAGGTCCTGCGCCTGGGTCATTCCGGCGGTGAGATAGGAGAACGATGACGTCGCCAACTGGATCGTGTCCGGGGTCGTTCCCGAGGCCGCAAATCCGTCGATCGTCTCGCTGCCGAAGCCGGTCGCGAAGACGAAATTCTCGGACCCGCTGCTGGTGGCGTCAATGACCTGGGTGGAATGATAGCTGACCGTGTCCGCGGCCGCCGTCCCAACCCGAAGGGTTTCGGCGCCGCCGCCCCTGGTGACGGTCATGCCGGGATCGTTAAGGCGGAGTTCGTCTTTGGTCGAACTGAGGTTCAGATCTTCCGCCCCGAGCAGGAGAACGCCGCCGGTGACGACGTCGAAGGCTTCGTAGGAAGAATAACTCTTTCCCTCGACGTTCGTGTAGGCGTATTCCGTCGGCGCTCCGGTCGGCGTTTGGACCTTGGTGTCGGTCAGCGCAGCCCCATTTGCGATGTCCGTAGCCGACTGAGCCGCGGTCAGGGCGAAGTTGGCGGCCGTAAGGGGCACGAGTCCCGCGATCACGATTTCGAAATCGGGCCAATAATTACCGGAATCGCCAGCCAGGTCGGCCTCGACAAAGGTTTGGTCGGTCGCGGGATTCAGCTGATAGCGCACTTGGGCGCCGGTTCCGCTGAACGGGGCAGTGCCGATGAAGGTAAAATGCTGGAGGCCGGGCGTCGTGACGTTGGCGTCGATGCGGCTGAGATCGATGACGTCCTTGGCCGGGTCAAAATTCGTGATATTGTCGTGTTGGTTATAGGTTGAATCCGAAATGGCGAGGTAGGTGAAAATGTTCGCTCCTTCGCCGCCGAGCAGGCGCTGCGCGCCATACCCGCCCACGAAACTAGTTTCGTTTGTCGACCCGACGAAGGTCGTTGCAAGGTTGTTGCCCAACAGCGTGGTCGGCGTCGATGCGGTGCTGGTGAGGAGTTGGCCGGCCGCGGTTGCAGCGATCACATGGGTCGGCAACATGGCGGTCTTCTTGTAGGCCGCAAGCGCCTGGGCCGAGGAGACTGGATTCGAAAAGGAGACGAGCGTATTTCCTTGAACGGACGCGTAGTTTTGAATGGCCCCATAGTAGGGGCCAAACTCAGAAAACCCAATGTAATTGTTGGCGATCGCAACATTACTGAGCGTGTAGCTGGTGTTGGTGTCGGGACCGACTTCGAGGGTGTAGACTCCCCCGAGCAGGTAATTCCCCGATATGTTCACATTGCTGATATTGCTCCCTTCGGTAACTATGCGAATGTCGCTATTTGCGTTTGCGGGAGCGCTGGGGTTCCAGGTCAGGGCTGTTCAACGCTCTCTACTGAACGTCATGGAGAATATTGATTTGAGGCCTCCGAGAGCGGTGGCGAAGCGGTCTTGAGGGATTGAGTCGGATTGGTTGCAGCGCAGGATATTGTACGCAATGCTCCTGAGTCTTGCGACAATTCCAGGATTGGTTCGAATGCGCGAGGCATCTTCGCGGAAAGTGACGTCGCGCGTGTAGTGGGATTTGTTCTCGATTCCCCAGTGCTTGCGGATGGCGTGCGCGGCGAGGTTTGCGGTCACAGGACGGCCGGAGAGATAGAAGGAGATTTCGGACGAGGGCTTCCAGAGGCCGGTGGCGGGCTGCCGGACGTTGATCGCGCGCTCGACCTTGATGATGGCGGCGACATGGGGCTCCCATTCCGTTCCTGCGACGGCGGGCGCGGCGGTGAACACCGCGATGGCTCGGGTTTCGTGGCGGTTGCGCCGTTTCTGGTCCACGGTCTGCACGCTCGACTGGGGCTTGGCCGTGGCGCAGACGGCCTCGACCTTCTGCCAGAGGATCGGCTGGTTCTCCTTGAGCTGGACGATCAGATGTGCGTTGGCGACGGCGGCGGCTTCGAAAGTTTTTTTTGGCAATGCATGGCGTCGCAGGTGACGATATGGCCCGCCAAGTGGAGTTCCTCCATCAGCTTCTGCGCGGCGGGGATCTCGTTGGATTTTTCATCGATTTCGATGTGGGCGAGAACCAGCGCCGTATCGACCGCGAACGCGCTAAGCAACTGCCTTGCCTTGGCGTCGTTGAAGTTGTCGAAACTGCCCTTCAGCGTCTTGCCGTCGAACGCGATGACGCGCGTCTGGGCGCTCGCCGGAGCGAGATTCAAGTTCGCGGCGTGGTCACGGAAGACCTTTTCGACATCGGCCGGGCGCAGCCCCTGCAAAATATAGCGGATCGCGGTATGCGCCGGCGGCCTCTTCCACTTGATCGCGAAGGCTTTGTTCAGCCTTTGCCGATGCACCTTGAGGTAAGTGCGGATGCCGCGATAGGAATTGGCGCCGCTCACCATGGCGAAAACGGAGAACAACAGCACGTGAGGTAACGGATAGAGTTTGCCCTCGGCGCGACGCGGGTCGGGAATCGTCCCAAAGAGCGAAAGAAGAGGTTCGAACGACTTCAAGGCGACCCCCGAATGATTCGGTCGCCTCACACAGATTCAGACTTTTTCCGCCCACGGAATCCTCCACCTCCCGTTGCGCCTCAGAACGTTGAATCGTGTTGCATTTGGGACTCAGTACAGAGCGTTGAACAGCCCTGGGTTCCAGGTGCCATCGATGAAATTGTCGGTGATGGTTGTCGGCCCCGTAGCGGCCAATATCTGGATCGCATCCGCGTGCGCTCCCGGCAGGAATCCGGCGCCACTGAAGTAATTTCCTGTGACGACGCCTCCCTCGATATCGATTGCGTCGGTCGGCGAGTCAAGAAACGTGTTGTCTTTAATGGTTATGCTTTGGGTTGCGTTGATCCAGACATTGTCCTCGGTTGGCGACCCTGAACCCTGGAACGTGCAGTCTTCAATTGTCGCTCCGCTGTAGCCCGGAGTTTGATCGATTGTCCAGAAGCTCGCCGTCGCGGTGAACGTGCAGTCCTGGACGGTCACATTGTTGGCCTCGATCGCCAGCGTCGCCGAGCCGAAGTTTATTCCGCTCAGGACGGCGCCGGCCTGGGTCACGTAGACTATGTTGTTGGTCGGATTGTAATAGTAAGGCGACCCCTTCGCGTTTTGCGTGATCTGGGTGTAGCTCATCAGCGATGACGCCGGATCGGGATTGCCGGTGGGCGTATCGATCCCCGGCAGTATCGCGCCGGGGTCGGCGTTGCGGATCATCTGAATTTCAGCGCTGGTGGCCATGCTACCGTCCCTCGGCCCGGGCCCGGAAGGCCCGCCCGACCATCCATAGCCGCGTTCAACTTGTCAGCGGTTGAATTCAATCGTTAAACTTCAATCCGCCGCAGTTTACTTTCTTTTCGGTCGCTGGAGGCGACGTCAGGTCAATGCCTGACAATAATATAGATATAGCCAATGCCAGCGGCGATCAGGATGACGGCCAAAACGTTCATTGGCACATTGCTTCCAGCATGGTTGCCGACCTGGTTGGCGATTGCGAACGCCGCCGCAGGCAGCATGAAATGAGCAAGGACCCTCATCCCGCCTTCCGTAAACATGAAATAAGTAAGAACCGCGAATATGAAGCAAATCACGGTGACGAAATCGTAGGTATACCCCAACTCATTGGGAATGCGAAAAGCTCTTGCCAAGCGGGTTGAGTTGGATTCGTTTGAGGGGATGATTCGCCCTGGCTTCTTGTTGGGAGATGAACGTTCTGCACTGATCGCGCTGGCGCGCGATGGGTCGGTGACGCATCGGTTGGCTCGGCGAGCCAATGCGCTGGTGTTGCTCGACGATGGCCTGAGCTGCGAGCAAGTGGCGCGGGTTCTTTTGCTGGACGACGACACGATCCGTCGCTGGCATGGCGCGTTTGCCGAGGGCGGCCGCAAGGCGCTGATGCGGTTTGAGGCCGGCGGCAGCGCTTGCGTTCTGAGCGAGGCGCAACGGGGGAAACTGGTCGGGTGGGTTCGCGCGGCCTCGCCGCGCTCGACGGGTCAGATCGGCGCGTGGATCGCATCGGAATTCGGGGTGGAATACGAAAGCCGCTCGGGACTGGTCGCGCTTCTGCATCGTCTCGGCCTCGAATATCGCAAGCCCGAAGTCATTCCTCGCCATCTCGACGAGACCAAGCAGCGCGCGTTCATCAAGCTTTACGAGAAACTGATGAACGCCTTGGGCGCCGATGAGGCGGTGCTGTTCGTGGATGCCGTGCATCCCACGCATGGGGCGCGCGCGGCGGGATGCTGGGCGGCTAAGGACGAGCACCTGGCGATCGAACAGACAACCGGCCGCCAACGCCTCAATATCCATGGCGCGATCGATCTCGAGACTGGGCGGACCAAAATGATCGAGGCCGAGGCCATCGACGCCGCTTCAACGATCAAACTCCTCGCGGGCATCGAGGCGCTCTATTCCACCACGGCGCTGATCCATGTGTTTCTCGACAATGCGCGCTATCATCACGCCAAGATTGTCCGGAAGTGGCTATCGCAACCCGGACGCAGGATCGCGTTGCATTTCGTCCCGTCGTACTGCCCGCATCTCAATCCCATCGAGCGGCTGTGGGCGCTGATGCACCAGCATCTCACCCACAACAAGACCTACCCAACGTGTCGGGAATTCGCCGACGCCATTCTCAACTTCCTACGCGACGAAGTCCCGAGGAAATGGGGCGAGTTTTGCGATTCGGTCACTGATAATTTCCGCGTCGTCCTTCCCGCCAATTTTCGGATCTTGGCGTGAGCGGGGTATAGTATTCATTTTTGGCGGTCCAACTCTTTCGGCCGACCGTAATCTCACATCAGCCGTTTCCCAGCGCCCGACTGTAAACCGAAAATCCTAAACAAAGCTCACTCCGTAGATTGAACGGCGAAAACAATTCGTCTGCCCGATTCCCCGCTGGCTCGACATCGCGCTTCCGGGCCACGAACGGCGGGCAACCGCGGCAGACCCACGTCGCCCCTTGCCTCGCACGGCCGATGAGGAGTTCCGTTCGCACATTCTGCGCTGCCGCCGTCAGGCGGCGCCTTGGGCACGCCCCCCCGAGCGGCCAAGCGCACTTTGAATCATATGGCCAACGAGGACGACAACACGATCGAGAAGGAAGAACAGGATCAGCGCGAAGACCCATAGCGCCAACCCGGTGGCGTCATGGAACAGGCCCTCGATCCTGTCGACTCCGAAGTAGTAGGCGCCCAACACCAGCGCCAAGACGCGGAAGCAGTTGGCCAGGATCGCGATCGGAATGGTCGATAAAACCAGAATTATCTTCCGAACCAGGTCGTCCTGCACGAACTCGTGAATATAGAAAACTCCGATAGCCGGCAATACGAATATCGAATTCATGCCCGAACAGGCGTCTTTGACCATCAGTTCGTAGGATCCGATCATGATCATGACGCCGTTCTGCGCCACTGGGTAATTAAGATCGTACAAAAAGTTCGTCACGACATCGGAAACCCATGCCTTCAGCGGCACGGTGAACGCATCAAGCAGCCAGCCGGGCGGGGGCACTGAAAACACCATGAAGGCCAGCGGAAAAGCGAAAATCCGCGCCATCTTCCAGCCGCCTATGAGCAGAAGGCACCCCAAAAGCACAGGAATTTGGCTCGCGACCTCGACCATCAGCAGGTCTTGCGACCGAGTGACCGCCATCACGAAGAGCGAAACGAGCAAGATGGCCCAGCCGGCGACCGGCGCCGGAACCAATTCGATGGACTGCAGTCGGTGGCGCTGCTGCCAGGCCGCCCAAGCCGCCATGACCATGATGATGGGACCGTGTCCCTCTTGCTCGCTGGCCCAAACGCCCCCAGCGAGTTCTCAGATACATCGGCAAGTAGGCAACAACGAACGATGCCGCAAGCGCCGCGAGGAACGCCATGTTGACGCCCGGACTTTCGGCGGCCGACGACAGCGCGGGCCGCTGAACGGCCTCAGTTTTTAGCGACTCGATAGACATGCCCGCCCCTTGGTTCCTCCTGCCGCAACGTCCCACGGCCGCTCGAGAGCGAGCGCACCTGGAGATTGCGGCCGTCCCGCAACGCCAGCGTTGTCAATGGGCGTCTTTGCCCAAGAAAACGACGAACACGGTCCTTATCATGATGGAGAAGTCGAGCCAAACGCTCCAGTTGTTGATGTACCAAAGGTCAAGATCGACCCGCCGCCGCATCTTGTCGAGAGTGTCGGTCTCGCCGCGAGCGCCTGAAACCTGCGCCCAGCCTCACTGATCCCCTCATTTTTAGACGACCGAGAAAGTTTGTTCGAGCGCGCTATTTTGCATGACGATTTCGCCGAACCTTTCCATGAGGGGCCGCAATCGCGGTTCGGGCATAGTCGGGATCAGTTCGTAGAGCATGCAGCCCTGGCGGAAGAGCGAATGGGTGCGATGCTTGGCGGTGTTGGACTTGAGATGGCGGTCCATGCCGAGACTTTCTCCGGCGGCGCCGAGCAGGGTCAAGAGAACGATCGCGAAGGCGTTGAGGAGAAGCAGCCTGTCGCGCCGTTGGGGGTCCGAGATTCGCAGGACACCCATCCCCATGCCGAAGCGAAGGTCCTTCGTGTCGCGAAACCCGGGTTCGATCGTCCAGCGCTTGGCGTAGGAATTGATGATTTGGCGCGCGCTCGCCTCGGCGTGGCTGGTGGCCAAGCACCAGGCTTCCTTCATGTCTTTGGCGTGGACGCAGACGACGGCGCCCACTTCGCGCCCGCCCGCGGTGACCGAGGCGGCGGGAATCTTGCGCGCCCGACCGCCCTTGCCGACCCAGTCCGCGGCGAGGCGGGTCTCGCCATCGGCCGCCGCGACATGGATATTGCCGCGGAACCGGATGACATAGTCAAAGCCCAATTCGTCGAGAAAGGCGAACAGCTTGACGTCGCCGAAGCCGCGATCGGCCAGGATCGTGACGACGGCGCCCTCGGGCAGCGCCTCGGCGAGGCGGAGCAGACAGAGGTCTTCATAGTCGTTGCGCTTAGCCTTCAACTCGCCCTTGAAGACCGTCAGCCACAACAAAGGCGTCGCCCGGCCGTGGTTGGTGACGAGGTTCAGCGCCAGGGTCGTCTGGTCGTCCGCGTCGAAGTCGGTCCAATCCATGGCGACGACGATCGAGCGGCGCTGGCCGACCATCTCGGTCACCCAGGGGCCGAACATGTCCCATACGACGACGCCCTGATTGCTGAGCAGTCTGTCGACCTGCTTGATGGCGTGCTTGGTCAGCCGACATCGCGCCTGAGCCAAGGCATGGCCGATGACCGAAACGGCGAGCGAAGCGCTCGTCATGACCCCGAGCGTGGCGCCGGCCAACGAATCGATGCGCTTGGAGTGCACATCCCCGGCGAAAATCGCTCTCAGATAATCACGAATGAATTCAATACGATCGCCAAAATGCTGCATCGCGCCCGCCGCTGCCCGAGAGGTCTCGTCGCGGCCACTTGCTCATGAATTCTGGCCAATCTGAGTCAAGATCTGAGTCAGATCTGAGTCAGAAAAAATGAGGGGATTTGTGAGGCGCCCAGCCCGTTATGCCTGACTTAACATGGTGGCGGAAAGCATATCTCTCGATCGTGGAAGTGAAATAACGGTCGTGCGCCGAAGCGTGCGGGCGCGGGCCGACCATCGACATATCGCCGATCAACACGTTGATCAATTGCGGCAGCTCATCGATGCTGAAGCGGCGCAGCCACCGGCCGACCTTCGTGACCCGCTTGTCGCTCTTTTTCGCCTGCGGGACGACGTCGCCGTTTTCCATCACCGTCATCGTCCGAAACTTGTAAATCCTGAACGGACGCCCGTTGAAGCCATGCCGCGTCTGGCGGAAAAGCGCGGGCCCGGACGAATCCAGCCGGATCGCAATCGCGGCGGCGAGCAAGATGGGCGATAACCCAACCAGGAGGAGAGACGAAAACAGGATGTCGGCCGCGCGCTTGACGGCCTGCTCGCTTGGCGACAGCGCCGCGCGCTGAAGCTCGATTCCGACCGTATCCCCGATGTCCGCGTGCGAGCGCTGGAACAGTTGAGCGAGACTTCCGAACGGCACCAGGGTGACCGGCAAGGGAAGCACCCGCAACCGCCGCGCCAGCCAACGGACGTTGGACATCCGCTCGGCATCGACGAACAGCACGACCTCTTCGACGTTCGAGGTCCGGCAGATCGAAATGATGCTGTCGATCGCCTCATCGGCTGAGGATTCTTCAGCCGGCACGTGAATGTGAGCCACGGCGTGATAGCCGTGGCGGATCAGAGTGTCGGTGAATTGGGGCGGCACCGCCTCTTCGCAAGTCAGGCTGACGATGGTGCGGCCACGCAGGGCGCCGCTTTCCAGCGCACGGGGCAACGCGATCCACCACGCCGCCCGGTGCCCCAGCAGGGCCACGATGCCGATCGCTCCGAACAAAATGATGTCGCCACGCGAGAGATCGCGGCTCACCCCCCAGCTGAAAACGCCTGAAAGCAGGATCAGGAAGGCGCCGCACCACGCGGCGAGAACGCTGCGGGCCTGATCGTCCCAGACCATCAGCCGGTTCGGATCGTAGAGCTTCTGCACCCGCATCGTCGCCACGAAAAGAATGGCGACGAAGATCGCCGCCGCGAACGTGCGCGAATATTCACCTCCGAGCTCGTCGGGCCCCTTGTGGTAGATCGCCTGGGCGAAAGTCGCACTGATCAGAATCAGCGCAAGGTCCACGCCAAGCGCGGTCGACGCGATCGCCCGATAGGCAATCGGCAGGCGCCATCGGGTTCCGCGGTCGAGCAGCGTTCGGCTGTCCGACCCGCCAAGCCCCGTCGCCGAATCTGGCGAGATGCGAGTCTCGGTCGTCATCTGCGGCGCTCACAATTCATCGGGGATCGACGCCCAACGGCGCGTCAGTCTTGGCACGTCCCAGGTCCTCAATTGATGAATTCGGTACCCACAGTAAATTTCGCGTTAGCTGCGGCTCAAATCCCCGAGCGCAGCGCTGCGGCCGCTCCCGGTTTTGGACCGCGCGGCGATTGACGCGCCGCACTGTAAGCCAATCTCGCTCCAAGACAAGCCGTCCAGGGACTGATCGTCGCCCCTCTCGATGCCCCGGTCGATTCTCGCGCCCCGGAAAGCACTTAGATGGCCGCTCGAACGCCGCGCCGGCTCTGCGCCGGATTTGCACGAGGCGGCTCGGCCCCGCGGAACGGCGCCGCACAAAGCGAAATAACCAGGAAAATCTGCTTGTTACGGCTACGGTGTCTGGACATTCAAATTTCGCCGGGCTATACGACCGACCAATCGCAGCCGAGTGAATGATCAAAAACAACATCAACACGGACTGGGGCCCTCATGATTGGCGCGCTGGTGTTCTTATTCCGGATTATTGTCGGGATCGTTATACTGGCTGCAACCTGGTTCGTTTTTGACAACATTAACGACCGGAATACTGAAATCATTATCGCGACGATCGGCCTCTTATATTCATTTATATTTGTTATTTCTCGAAGACTGCAGTATTTTGGATTGACAATATTTTCTTTTTTCGGCATGACAGCATCCTATGTTCAGAGAATACCCTACGACCATGTCATGCGCGATGAGGTCGGACTGCGGGCGCCGGGAGAATACACATTCCTCAATGTTCTTTTTGCGGCGTTAATTGAAATTCTCTGCCTCTATCGCCTCTTCTCTTCGCTTCTCGGCCGCGGCTGGGACACCCTGTCCGAACCGATCCGCGCGCTCCTCCATTCCGCCAACATCTGAGGGTTGTTCGAAAATCGGCGTCGTGCCTGCGTTTTTTCTCTTCTAATCGGCTGTCGCCGAGCGGGCGAAGTCATGAGCGTCGCGGTCAAAATCTTGAGCCTCGCTTGCGCCGCGCTGGCGGTTGCGCTCGCATCGGCTGAGGCGCGGGCGCAATCCACGGACGCCGACCTCAAGCCGTTCGCCGTCCATATCAACCGCACGCCTCGGCAACCCTGGCCGGGGTACGGGATATATCTCGGCAACGGGCTCATCCTCACCGCATCGCACGTGCCTGGAGCCTTCGCCTCCACGAAGCCCCATGTCGTCATCGCCGGACAGGACCTGCCGGCTGGGCTGGTCAAGGAGGGCAGCCTCGACGGCGTGGATCTCACCCTGCTCTCGATCGACGCGACCAGCCTTCCGGTCCGACTGCGGATGCGCCGCATGCCGCTCTGCGAGCGGGCGCCCTATCCCGGTCAAGCGGTCGTCGTCGCTATCCCCGAAGGGACGGCGCGCTCCAGGGTTCTCCCTCGCCAGGCGATTCCGGCCGACCTGCGCGGCAGATTCGATACCGCGATCGCCGACGTCGCCACCACTGGAAATTCGGGCTCGGGAGTGTTCGACGCCCGCGACCTTTGCCTGCTCGGGATTGTCAGCCGCAAGATTTCCGTCGTCGAGCGCGGGGGGAGAATTGGCGCCCCGGTCGCCGCGACCAGGGATATCGGGAAGTACTTCGTTCCGGCGCCGGTCATCAGGGCTTTCATTCCGGCCGGCGTCACATATTAGCCCGGTCGCCGGTCGCCGGTCGCCGGTCGCCGGTCGCCGGTCGCCGGTCATCGCCCCGCCGTCGGTCAAATTTGGTTGAAGGCGGTCCGCGCGCGCCAAAATGGTGGTATTGGCAAAGCGTTCCCCGCGAGAACCGGCGCCCTCGAAGCGTCTGCGTGCTGGGGGTTCGGCGCAGTCCGCGCCGCCGCGCCCGGGTCAAGCGCGCGTTCCAAACAGAGTTGCCCGGCCATGCGCCTCGCAGGGTTTAGGAAGGGTTTTCGGTGATGGGGTATGCCCGGTTCGCGTGGATCGCCGTGCTGGCGTGCGGCGCGGCGGTCGCCTATGGCGCCTATGCGCCCGAGGCCGCGGACCGGTGGGTTCCCGCCGCCGGCGGGCTTGCCCATGGGCTGCATGACCGGATCTGGACGCCGTCCAACCGGACCGCGTCGGCGACGGCGCTGCAGGCGCAACCGAACGGCCCGGCGCCGATCGTGGTTACGGTGACGCCGGTCAAGCGCGCCGACTTTCCGGTCGTGCTCCAGAGCATCGGACAGGTCCAGGCTTACAACACGGTTCTGGTCCGGGCGCGAGTCGACGGCCAGATCATGAAGATCGCCTTTAACGAAGGCCAAATGGTCAAGCAGGGCGATCTTCTGGCCCAAATCGACCCCAGACCGTTTCAGGCCGCGCTCGATCAGGCGGTCGCCAAGAAATCGCAAGACGAGGCCAATCTCGCCAACGCCAAGCTCGATCTGGCCCGCTATTCGACCCTCGCCAAGCAGGACTTCGCCACCAGGCAGCAGCTCGACACCCAGAACGCCATGGTCCTGCAACTCACCGCCTCGATCGCCGCCGACGCCGCGGCGATCGACGCCGCGCGAACGCAGCTCGACTACACGACCATCCGCGCTCCGATCTCGGGCCGTGCGGGCTTCCGTCTCATCGACGAGGGCAATCTCGTCAACGCCGGGCAGCAGACCGGCATCGTCTCGATCGCGCAGTTGCAGCCTATCTCGGTCATCTTCGCCGAGCCGCAGGAATATGTGACGCGCATCAACGAGGAGCTCACCGCCGGTTCGCCCGAGGTCACGGTCATGGACGCGGATGGCCACAAGCTCGCCGCCGGGCGGCTGTCGATCAGCGACAATCAGGTTGAACCGGCGACCGGGACGATCCGGCTCAAGGCCGAGTTCGAGAACAAGGACAACGCGCTCTGGCCGGGGCTTGCGGTGACGACCGGGTTGCAGCTCGGGGTGGAAAAGGGCGTCTTGATTGTCCCCACCGAAGTGGTGCAGCATGGCCAGAACGGGCTCTACGTCTTTATCGTCGACGATCAGAACCGCGCCCAGCTGCGCCAGGTGAAGATCGCCCACCAGGACACCGCGACGGCGGTCATCTCGGAAGGCCTGAAGGAGGGCGACCGCGTGGTGACGTCGGGACAGTTCCTGCTTCAACCCGGATCGATCGTTTCGATCGACACGGGAAGCGGAAGCTAGCCGATGTACAAGGGCATCTCCGCCCCTTTCATTCATCGTCCGATCGCGACCACGCTACTCATGGTCGCGGTGCTTCTGGTCGGTCTCGTCGCTTTCCCGTCGCTGCCGGTCGCGCCTTTGCCGCAAGTCGACTTTCCGACCATCACCGTTTCGGCTTCGCTGCCGGGCGCCTCCCCCGACACGATGGCGACCTCGGTCGCCCAGCCGCTCGAACGGCAGATTGCGCAAATTCCCGGCGTCTCGCAGATGACGTCGACGAGCGCGCTCGGCGCGACCGCGATCACCGTCCAGTTCGATCTCAACCGCAACATCGACGCCGCCGCCAACGACATTCAGGCTGCAATCAACGCCGCCGCCGGGCAACTGCCCAAGGACCTGCCGAGTCCGCCGACTTACCGCAAGGTCAACCCCTCCGACACGCCGATTCTTATCCTGTCCGTCCAGTCGGACGTCGCGCCGATCATCGACGTCGACGACGCGGCGGAGAACGTCCTCGCCCAGCACCTGAGCCAGATGTCGGGCGTTTCGCTCGTGCGCGTCGGCGGCCAGCAGACGCCGGCGATACGCATCCAGGTCGATCCGGCGAAGCTCGTCGAGAAAGGCATGCAGCTCGAGGACGTGCGGGCGCAGATCGGCATTGCGACCGAGGACAGCCCGAAGGGCGCGCTCATCGGTCCGAAGCAGACGTTCACGATCCAGGACAACGACCAGCTGACCGACCCCAAGGCTTGGAACGATGTCATCGTCGCCTATCGCAATGGGGCGCCGGTCCGCGTGCGCGACATCGGCCAGGCCGTCGCGGGACCGCAGGACACGACGCAGGCTGCCTGGAGCAACGGCAAGCGCAGCGTCTTCCTCGTCGTGTTCAAGATCCCCGGCGCGAACGTCATCACGACAGTCGATGCGATCAAGAACACCCTCGCAACCCTGCGGGCGTCGATCCCGCCGACTATTCACGTCAGCATTCTCTCCGACCGCACCACCACCATTCGCGCCTCCGTCCGCGACGTCGAGTTCACGCTCGCGCTCACCGTCGCGCTCGTGGTGATGGTGATCTTCGTTTTCCTGCGGAACATTTGGGCGACGATCATTCCGAGCATCACCGTTCCGCTCGCCCTGCTCGGCTCCTGCGCTCTCATGTGGGCGGTCGGCTACAGCCTCGACAATCTGTCGCTGATGGCCTTCACCATCTCGGTCGGCTTCGTCGTCGACGACGCAATCGTGATGCTTGAGAACATCACCCGCCATATCGAGGAGGGCGAAAAGCCGTTCCAGGCGGCGCTCAAGGGCTCAGCCGAGATAGGCTTCACGATCATCTCGATCTCGGTCTCGCTGGTCGCGGTGCTCATCCCGCTCTTGATGATGAGCGGCATCATCGGCCGTCTGTTCCGCGAATTCTCAATCACGATCGCGATGACGATCTTCGTCTCCGCTGTCGTTTCGCTGACGCTGACCCCGATGATGGCCTCGCGCTTTCTCAAGAGCCGCGATGAAGAGCATCACGGCCGGCTCTATAAGCTCAGTGAAAAGGGCTTCGTTACGCTTGCCGAGGGCTATCGGCGGGGCGTCGATTTCGTCCTGCGCCACCGGTTCGCGACCCTCATGACCTTCGTCGCGACCGTGATCGCCACGGTGTATCTCTTCGTCATCATCCCCAAAGGGTTCTTTCCGCAGCAGGACACCGGCATTCTCTTTGGCACGACCGAGGCCGGACAGGACGTGTCGTTCCACGACATGTATCGCTTGCAGCAGGAGGTCGGGAGGATCGTGATGGCCGATCCCGCCGTCGACACGATGGCCATGGGCCTCGGCGTGGGCGTCGGCAACGCGGCGCAGAACAACGGGCGCATGTTCATCACCCTGAAGCTGCGCGACGATCGCGACGTCGATGCGTTTCAGGTGATCGCCCGATTGCGTCCGAAGCTCGCGCAAATAGCGGGGATGCGCGTCTACCTGCAGGCGGCGCAGGACGTGACCGTGGGCGCCCGCTTCTCCAAGACTCAATTCCAGTACACGCTGCAGGACGCCGATTTCGACGAGCTCAACGCGTGGTCGGTCAAGGTCCTCGAAAAGCTTCAATCACTGCCCGAATTGCGCGACGTCGCGACCGATCAGCAGGATTCCGGCACGACGCTGACGCTCAAGATCGACCGCGACATGGCCTCGCGCTACGGCATCCAGCCGCAGCTCATCGACGACACGCTCTATGACGCATTCGGCCAGCGTCAGGTCACCCAGTACTTCACCCAGGTGAACACTTATTACGTGATCGAGGAAGTGTTGCCCTCGCTATTGGGCGATCCCGCCACGCTCGACAAGATCTATATTCGCTCTCCGACGACCAATCAGATGGTGCCGGTCAGCGCCTTCGCCAAATGGACGACCGCTCCGGTCGCGCCCCTCTCGATCAGCCACCAGGGACAATTCCCCGCGATCACCATCAGTTTCAACCTCGCGCAGGGCGTCGCGCTCGGCCCCGCGACGGAAGCGATCCAGGGCGCGATGCGCCAGTTGCAGTTGCCTCCGGGTCTGACCACGACCTTCCAGGGCAACGCGCAAGCGTTCCAGGATTCGCTGACCAGCGTGCCGCTTTTGATTCTCGCGGCGCTCGTCTGCGTCTATCTGATCCTTGGCGTGCTCTATGAGAGCTTCATTCACCCGCTCACGATCCTGTCGACGCTCCCCTCGGCGGGCTTGGGCGCGCTGGCGACCCTCATGCTGTTCGGCTACGAATTCAGTCTCGTGGCGCTCATCGGCACCATTCTCCTGATCGGCATCGTCAAGAAGAACGGCATCATGATGGTCGACTTCGCCATCTCGGCCGAGCGCGAGGAGGGCCTGACCCCGACCGAGGCGATCCGCAAGGCGGCGCTTTTGCGGTTCCGTCCGATCATGATGACGACGATGGCGGCGTTGCTCGGCGGCGTGCCTTTGATGCTGAGCCACGGCACGGGCTCGGAGATGCGCCAGCCGCTCGGCTATACGATGGTCGGAGGCCTGATCGTCAGCCAGGCGTTGACCCTGTTCACGACCCCGGTGATCTACCTCTATCTCGGCAACCTTTCGCGCTGGCTGAGCGGCGGCAAGGCGACGGTCAAACCGGCCGCGCCAGAGGCTGAGGCCGAGCCGGCATGGGCGCCGGAGAAGGCGCGGGCGGCGGAGTAACGGAAGACAGGGCGCACCCGCGGCGCGCGAGGGTCGCGATCGCCCTCCATGTCGCGTGGCCGCGCGCGGGGACTTCAATCCGTCAAGGAGACACCGCATGACCGAGGTTTCGCGCGCGAGCTCGCCGATCCCGCCCGACGACCCGAACCGCCGTTTGACAGTCGCGGATCCCGACGGCGTCGGACTGCGGCATGTCTCGGTGGCCGGCGGCACCTATACGATCCTGGTGTCCGGCGCAGAGACGGCCGGGCGCTATTGCCTCATTGATATGCTGGTGCCCGACGGCGGCGGACCGCCCGCCCATCGCCACGATTTCGAGGAGATGTTCACCCTCCTCGAAGGCGAGCTCGAGTTCATATTCCGCGGCAAGACGCAAACCGTCCGCGCCGGGTCGACCGTCAATATTCCAGCCAACGCCCCGCACATGTTCAGGAACAAGTCCGGCGCGATTGCCCGCATGCTGTGTCTGTGCGCGCCCGCTGGACAGGAAGAGTTTTTCATGGCCGTCGGCTTCCCGGTCGCCAGCCGCACGTCCCCGCCGCCCAAGGCCAGCGACGAAGAGACCGCCGAAAAGGGCAAACTCATGGCCACGCTGCTGCCCAAATACCGGACCGAAATGGTCGCGCGATGACGCGCTCAGTCAATCGGCCAGAAGCCCCGAATCGCCAACTTTGACCGCCGATACGCCGCCGATTTCGCTCAGCTTGTCCACCAGCCTGGCGATCGAACGGCCGCCGCGCAGCTCGAGAGCGACCGTGACCGTCCCCTTCGACGCAATGGGCGCCTCCTCGCCCGGCTCGATAACGGCCGCGGTTGCATAAGCGGCTTCTCTCGCCCGGCTCCTGCCCGACTGCTTGCCGCGACGGTCCCGGCCCGCTTCGCCATCGCGCTCCACCTGGACGCCGGTGACGGCAAAGTCCTGCTGGGTGCAGGTTGTGAGAATGTCGCGCAAGATGCCCCGTCCATCCTGGTAGGACACTTGAAGCGAGGTCGGCGACCAGCGCGACTTCGGAAGGTGACGTTCAAGCGACATGAATCCGAAGATCACGATGAAATGGGCGGCGGTGACGGCGATCGCCAGCAGCGGCAGACCGGCGCCGCACGCCATGCCGACGGCCGAAGTCACCCAAATCGTAGTTGCCGTCGTGAGGCCGCGGACGAGATCCTTGCGAACGAAGATGACGCCGCCGCCGATGAAGCCGATGCCTGAGACGATCTGCGCCGCCATTCGCGAGGGATCGAGAACGACCCGGCCATCCGCAAGGACGTTGGTGAATCCGTATTTGGAGATCAGGATGATCAGTGCGGAGGCGAGGCCGACGAGAGTGTAAGTCCTCAGCCCCGCGCTCTTCTGCCTGATTTCGCGCTCGAGGCCGATGAGCGAGGACAAAACCAGCGCGAGGCCCAATTCCGCGAATTGGAGCCAGCTCTGGCCTATCGGTTCGGGAAACAGCATGCTCTGCATCGCTCGATCCTGGGGGCCAGGCGTCGACTTCCGTCAAAACAGCCTCACGATATACCAGAATATCGACGGCGGGCATGAGAGGCGGTCGGGGCGGGCAGCAGGCTTGTCGACGGCTTTTTCCTTGGATTGCAGGGCGGCCTGCCGTGCGCCGTCAGCCCAATGCGAGACCTTCAGCCTCGCCCAAGGTGAACTCGCAACGCTGCGCGCCGTTCCCTGGACTTCGCCAGGGCGGCGTCATCCCTGCCGCGGAAGCAAAGGCGTAGCTGCGTCGATCGGCAGTTTGGCACGCGCCTCAAGGATCGCTGAGATTCAGCCGCCGAGATCCCTGGCAATCCAGAACGCCAGCGCCTGCGCAAGCTGCGACACGCGATCATGATTGGACTGCTCGACCATCGTCTGATCGATCGGCGACGCCGAATAGCTGGTCGTCGCCCGCACCGGCCATTGCGCGTTGCCGATCATCGCTACGCCCTGGATGTTGTCTGGCGACGAGCCGCCGTGGAGGGTGGCCCCGGTGTTCGGTCCCAGCGTGAGATAGTCGATCCGGACAGTCAGCGTGCCGCCTTTCGGCGTCAATCGCCCGGCCAGGGCCTGGGCGAGCCGACGGGGGAGCTCCTGCTCAACCCAGGTCGCAGTCGGATCGCCCGCGCTGGCGCGCAGCGGCGCAACGTCGACGCGGATATTGCGCACCGCCTGACCCGACTGGGCCAGCGCGGACTGACCCGCAGCGGCGAGGGCGGCGCAGGCCGCAATCACGGCGCGCCGCGTCAACGAATCGCCGGACATGATCCAATCTCCAATGCCCGCCCCCGAGGCGCCGGATCGCCACGCCCGGCCTCGATGATACGACGCAGCCCGGGCCAAAGTTTCGCCGGGTGCGTCACAAGAGGAGAACCGCCAATTTTGCACGGCTCTCCTCGATCCGCAATGAACGCCGCAACGAGCGAATTTATTCGCCCCGAGCGAATATTATCTCCGTGGGATTGTGAGAGACAAGCCGCCGTGTTCCGCGCCGCTCCTCTCGAATGGCTTTAGCCGATCGTCAGCGACAAGCGCCGCCGCCGCGCGGCCAAGAGTCCGAGGCCCCCGAATCCAAGCGCCATCATCGCCCAGGTCGAAGGCTCAGGCACGGTAATCGCGCCGAACAGGCCGTCCGCCTCGTCGTTTAGGCCGTCCGTGAAATAGAGGGTGTTGGGGTTGCCGGTGCCGTTATTGCCAAAAGTCAGATCCCAGAGGCCGCCCGGCATGTTGCTGCCCGGGTCGACGGCGATCATCCCCTCGAACGCCCCCGTCGTCGCGTTGAAGGCGTTGATCTCGCTCTCGCCGAAGGCAAAGTTGCCGACCAGCAAGTCGCCGCCGAACGCGCCGAAACCGGCTGGCGCAATGGCCATGCCCCATGGCGAGGCGAGTGGGCCACCGCTTATGAGCTGCGTTTCGAACGTGCCCGTTTCACTGAAAACGGCAACCGCTCCCATGCCTGCCGTGGCGTTTTCCTGCGCGGTGCGCCCCGCAGGCGCGTAAGTCACGTAGACCTTGCCGCCGATGTCCTCGACGTTGAACGGGACCAAACCGCTGCCAGCGGGAAGGTCGGGATCGACAAACGAGCCAGGGGCAGTCACATTCGCGAATGAGCCGTTGAAGACTTGAACGGAGCCGCCGCCATTTCCATCGGCGGCGTAAAGCATGTTGTCGGTGCTGTTGATTGCCAGTCCGGTGAAGGAACCACCCGTCGAAGGCGCGGCGAGAACGGCGGGATTGGTCGCACCATCTATATTGGTTCCATTCCATGCATAAATTGCGCCGTTAAGATTGGCGAAAATGAACAGGGCGGGCGTGCTGGCGGGCGTGGAGGGCGTGGGGTTTATCAGGAACGACGCGCCCGGATTTGCGACTTGGCCAGTGGGACCGGGCGCGGGAATGGCGACGCTATTCGCGGGAAAGAAATTTGCCGGCCCGACTCCGACGCTGCCGGTTATCGAGTAGAGAGTTGACGTGCCGGTTGCCTGGTTCGAGACCCAGAACGGGCTTCCCGGAAGATTGGAAACGCCCCACGGGTTGATCAAGTTCGGGTCCGTCACGGTGGCGAGCCCGGAGATGTCCGAGACGAGGTCGGTCTGCTTGAATTGAGCCTGGGCGATCCCGCCGCCGGCGCAAAGCGCGGCGACAGCGACCGCGCCGGTCGCGGCAGATTTAACGCGCAATGATCGGGTCACGACAAGCACTCCTCTGCGATTTGGGCGCAACGGCGGTCGTTCAGCCGATCTTATTCAGACCGTCCGGAGCTCTATACACAGCACCGAGTTGGAATCCACCCTGTTTGACAATCGGTGAACACCAGGGGGCGGATTTATTCGCGGGCCGGATCGAAAATCCTGGAACGAAACGGCAAGGATCGCATGGTCGGTTCGCGGCAGCCTATAACGCTTGTGCCTCGTCAAAAATGCGGCCAAGGCGAGCGGCGCAGCCGTCTTGGCTGAGGGTGAGCAGAAAACTCGACATTGTCTTTGAGAAAAGGGAAATCCGTGCTATACATTCTCCAGGTCGCCGGATTGAACCCGCATTTGGCGCCGCGGGGCGGGGGTCGGAAAAAAGAGGGATTTTTTCTTATTTAAATCGGGCATAACCCATTGAAAAGGCTCAATTCCAAAAAGCAAAAGAAAGCAGATTCAAGCAATTTTATTTTCACGGGCTTACGCCGGCTTGCCCTTGCTTGCGGCTATTTGCGCTGCGGGGGCGTCAGGTCTTCCCCGTCGCGCGCCGCTGGC
Source organism: uncultured Alphaproteobacteria bacterium (assembly GCA_963765375.1). Lineage (GTDB taxonomy): Bacteria > Pseudomonadota > Alphaproteobacteria > Rhizobiales > Beijerinckiaceae > Roseiarcus. The sequence continues at coordinate 66,545 of CAVXVZ010000007.1, forward strand.
GGGCCTTCGCCGCCGCCGCCGCCGCCGCGCGAAGCGTCGTGGCGGCGTCGACCACGCTCGCGTACTCGCCCTCGAGATGCGCCAGCGACAGCGCGTGGACATCGTCGGCGAGCCAGCGCCGGCCGCGAAGATCGGTCTTGTCGACCGCCCAACAGGCGTCGCCGACGACAAAGACCTGATAGCCGAGGTTGCCGGCGTGACGCGCCGTCGCCTCGACCGAGTTCGGCGTCAGCACGCCGCAGATGACGAGCGTCGTCGCGCCGATGTCGTCGAGCAAGCCTTCGAGGCCCGTGCCGACGAAGGCGCTGTTCGCGTTCTTGCCGACCACCGGCTCGCCCTCGAGCGGCTCGGCGCAAGGCTTGAATCGATGATCCGGCCTCTCCGGGGCATAGGGGGAGCCGGGCTCGACCAAATCGTGGCGGATATGGACGAGCGGCAGCCTCTCCGCGCGCCAAGCGGCGATGAGCGCAGCGATGTTCGCTTCGGCGCCGGGATTGTTGCGTGGCCCCCAGCGCGAGTCGTCGATCGCCTCCTGCATGTCGATCACGATGAGAACCGCATCCGCCGGCAGCCGCATGGAGCGTCACCCCTGTCGCGGCGCGAGCGCCCAATAGTCGAGCTCGAGCACGACATGGGGCTCATAGCCGTCGCCCTCGCGCAACGGGAAGTCGGCGCAGGGGCGGTTCTTGGTCGCGACGGTGCGCAGTCTCAGCGCCCCCACGTCGTCGCGGCCGGGGAGCGCCGCCGTCTCGACGACCTCGCTCCAGGCGAATACGGTGTCGCCGGCGAAGAACGGCGCGACGTGCCGTCCGCCGTTGATCGCCGCTATGTGGAAAGCGTTGGCGAGGCCATTGAAGCTCAATGCGCGAGCGAGCGAAATGACGTGGCCGCCATAAACCAGACGCCGCCCGAAACGCCCCTGCCCCTCGGCGAACTGGTTGAAATGCACTTTTGCGGTGTTCTGATAGAGCCGGGTCGCGGTCTGGTGCTCAGCCTCCTCGACCGTGACCCCGTCGACATGATCGATCCTTTCGCCGCGAGAATAGTCCTCGAACCGATGGGGCGACCCGCTGAGCGCCTCGTCGAACGCGGCGCGGTCGATTCGAGGACAAGCTTGGCCGAGCTCGGCGGGAGCCACCGCCTCGGGGAGCTTGGGAACACGGGTTTCAGGCGCGGCGGCGGCGGAATCGCGCTTCCGCACCATCACCCAGCGGACGTATTCGATCACCGTCTCGCCGCGCTGGTTGAATCCTTGCGAGCGCACGTAGACCACGCCGCTCTGCTTGTTCGAGTTTTCCTTAAGTCCGATCACCTCCGACGCCGCCGACAGCGTGTCGCCCGCAAACACCGGCTTCGAGAACCGGCAATCGGCGTAGCCGAGATTGGCGACCGCGTTGAGCGAGACGTCCGCCACCGTCTTGCCGAAGATGACATGGAAGGCCAGCAAATCGTCGATCGGGCTTGTCGGATAGCCGATGGCGCGGGCGAAAGTCTCCGCGCTTTGGGGCGCAAAGCGGGCGCCGTAAAGCGCGGAATAGAGTGAGGCGTCGCCGCTGGTCAGCGTATGGGGCGTCGGGTGACGGACCGTCTCGCCGAGGCGAAAGTCCTCGAAAAACCGCCCCGCGGCGGTCTTGGCGACGGACGCGGTCATTTGGCTTCAGAACACGTACGGATAGACGTAATAGTAGATGATCCGCTCGATGAGCATCACCGCCAGCAAGAGAATGATCGGCGAAATGTCGATGCCGCCGGTGTTGGGCAGAAAATTGCGGATCGGGCGCAAGAACGGCTCGGTCAACGCCAGGAACAGGTTCCACACAGAACGAACGAAATCGTTGCGGATGTTGACGACGCCGAACGCAATCAGCCACGAGAGCACCGCGCCGGCGACGATCACAAGCTTGTAAAGGTCGAGGGCGTAGATGATGATGTCGAGGATCGCGCGCATGAATTCTTCCTAAGTCCTGAGACCCTGCCGATGTCGCGGAGCAGCCTCGATCCGCCGCGCCGACGCCGTTGACTCGGCTTGGGCTCGCACGTAAACAGCCGCGCGACGGGGCTGTAGCTCAGATGGGAGAGCGCTGCAATCGCACTGCAGAGGTCAGGGGTTCGAATCCCCTCAGCTCCACCAGTAACTAACTGATATTACATAGTTTTCAGTCTCATTGCGTGCTCGCTCCCGTCGAGCGGAGATACCCGAGCGGAGACCGAGACTGAGGAGATCCAGCAAATGACCGACCCGCTCTTGAACATCGCCGACATCGACGAGCGCATCGCAATCCTGAAAGACAACCTCCGCGAGCTGGTCGAGCAATCCGCTTCATACTCCGGCGCCGCGGACGAGGACCTCGTGTCGCGACGCATCGCCGAACAAGAGGCGGAACTCGAGCTCTTGACCAAGCGTCGAGACGAGCTGTCTCAAACACGCTCTTAAGTCCACGGCAGCGAAACTCAGAAGGTCGACGTGGACAGTCGACGCCCGGCGCCCGGGGCCAAGATGGGGACGGCCCTCCACGCGTCCTCGCTGAGCCCGAACCGCGTTCGCCGGGTCGGCGCTGTCCTTGTCGCCCGCGATGGCGCGGAGATCGCGGCCTGCAACACGTTCCCGGCTGGCGTGCGCGACCTCGAGGAACGCCATGAAGGCGACGGACGATTCGTCTGGATGGAGCACGCCGAGCGCCACGCGATTTTCGAAGCGGCCAGGCGGGGCGTGGCGACGGCCGGCTCCCACCTCACCACGACCTTCTTCCCGTGCATCGATTGCGCGCGCGCGATCGTCGACGCGGGCGTCGCCTGCCTGGACGCGCCCGCGCCCGATTTCGACGATCCCGTCTGGGGCGGGTCGTTCGGCCGATCGCAGACGATTCTGACCGAAGGCGGCGTCGAGATCCGTACCGTCGAGGCGACCGCTCGCTCCTGAGACGAAGGCGCGGACGGTCATCCGATCTCCCGGAGCCGATGCGTCTGGCGCGCGATGAGGCTCTCGACCTCGGCGATGTCGGCTGGCGAAAGGGTCGCGCCGGGCTTCCGCAGCGTGGGCGAAGCGATCGCGCCACGCTTCGCGAGGATATGCTTGCGCACCGCAAGCCCAATTCCCGGTTGTTGTTCGTAGCGCGCGAGCGGAAGATAGGCGTCGAACAGGTCTCGCGCCCGGTCGAGATCGCCCGCGCCGAACGCCTTCACTACCCCAACCATCATCTCAGGATACGCGAATCCGGTCATCGCGCCGTCCGCCCCGCGGTGAAGCTCCTCGGGCAGGAACAGGCCGCCGTTGCCGGTCAGGATCGAAATACGGCGCGCGCCCCGGTCGCTCGCCGCGCGCAAGGCCGCGATCTTGGCGAGGCCGGGCCAATCCTCGTGCTTGAGCATAACGCAGGTGGGCTGCGCCTCGACGATGCGGAGAATCACTTTGGGCGCGATCTGCACTTGCGTCGCGAGCGGATAATCCTGCAGTGCGAACGGGGTCGCGCCCAGCGTCTCGGCGACGCTGTCGAAATAACCGAAGATCTGGTCGTCGGTGCGCAAGTGGCTGGGCGGCGCGACCATGACGCCCGCGGCGCCGGCGTCCATCGCGACCGCCGCGAGCGTCCTGATCGACGCCAGTCCCGGCGCCGAGACGCCGACGATGATCGGCGCGCCGCGTGCGCGGGCGATCGCGCGGCCGATGCAGGCGCGCGATTCCTCCTCGGTCAATTTTGGCGCTTCGCCCATGACGCCGAGAATGGTGAGGCCATTCGCGCCGCGCTCGAGATAGAAATCGACCATCCGATCGACGCTCTCGAGGTCGAGCGCGCCATTGTCGGAGAAGGGCGTAGCGGCGATGATGAAGACGCCCTTCGCGCTTTCGTCAAGTAAACCCATCAGCGAACCCCTTCAGGCGCGGCGGCTTCCTCCGGACCGGCGCGAGTGCGCGCGCTCGCGCCCGGCTGCAAAATAGCCGCAAGCAAGCAAAAGCTGGTGTAAGCACGCGAAAATGAAATTGCTTTCGTTTGCTTTTTTTTGCTTTTCGGAATCGGGGCTTTTCAAAGGGTTACGCCGGAAAAAATAAGAAAAATTCTCCCCCTCCTGCTCCGCAGCCAATCGCCGCGCGAGCCGGCTCCAAACCGGTCCGATGCGGCGGCGAATAGGAAACGTATAGCACGGATTTCTGATTTTGGCAAATTCTTGCGCCTCTTTTTCGCTGGCCCAGGTTTTTTCCGCCGCCTCAGCGCCGCCGCTCGCGCATCGCGACCAGCGGATGGTCGAGCGCGCTGACATGGGCCGGACTGGCGCCGCCGGGCGAGCCCCAGCCGGTGACCGCGGAACCGAAGAACTCGGCGTTGGCGCGCTCGAAGCCGCGCTCGCGTTCGGGCAGATCGTCGCCCGCGGAAATGGCGTCGACCGGACAGACGGACAGGCAGAGCCCGCAGTCGATGCACTCGCGAGGCTGGATATACATCATCCGGCCGCCCTCGTAGATGCACTCGACCGGACACGCCTCCTGCAGGCGCCGTCCTTGACGTCGATGCAGGCCGAGGCGATCACGTAAGCCATTGTCAAAGGACCGCGGCTTTAGCGCCCGCGCCATCGCGGCGCGCGCTTCTCCCGGAAGGCGCTGACGCCCTCATCCTGATCGGACGATCGCAGCGCCTCGATCAGCGCCGGCAGGCGGAGCATCTGCGCCTCTCGCGCCGTGACGCGCTCGCCGGCCCGCACCATCTGCTTGATCGCCCGCACCGCAAGCGGCGCGCAGGCAAGGATATCGTCGACCCATCGGGCGACCGCGTCGTCGAGCGCTTCCGGCGCGGCGACCTCGTTGACGAGGCCAAACCGCAAAGCCTCGTCAGCGCCGATGCGCCGGCCGGTGAGCAGCATGCCCATCGCCTGGACATGGGGAATGCGGCGCGCGAGAAGCGCAATGCCGCCGTCGAGCGCGAGGCGGCCGACGCGCGGCTCCGGCAGGCCGAAGGTCGCGTCGGCCGAGGCGACGACGATGTCGCAGCCGAGCATCATCTCCATGCCCCCGCCCAGCGCATAGCCGTTGACGCGCGCGATCACGGGCACATCGAGGGTGTCGCGCAGCGCGAGGCCGCCGAACCCGCCGGGACGGGCTTGAGCCCAATAGTCGAGGCCGCTTAAGCCCGAGCCGCCCTTCATGTCCGCGCCGGCGCAGAACGCGCGCGCGCCGGCGCCGGTCAGAATGGCGACACGGATGTCGCGATCCTTCTCGATCGTCTCCCAGATCTGGATGAGCTCGGTCTCGGTCGCAGAATCGACGGCGTTATGCCGTTCCGGCCGGTCGATCGTCACCCGCGCGACATGGTCCTGAACCGAGAACAGCACGTTCAAGCGACGATTCCCGTCCGCTTGAGGGCTGCGATGCGCTCGGCCGAATAACCGGCCTCGCTCAAGACTGCTTCGCCGTCGGCGCCGAGGGCGGGCGGCGCCCGGCGCAGCTGGAATGCGCCCTCGGTCATGGCGAGCGGCGTGCCGATCAGCGGCAGAGCGCCGGCCTCGCCATCGAGCGTCACCACCGTTCCGTTCGCCTTGGTCTGGTCGTGGCCGAGCGCCTCGGCCAGCGTCAGCACCGGAGCGCACAGCAGATCCCGTTCGTCGAGCCGCGCGAGCCAGTATTCGGTGGTGTTCGAGGCGAAGCGTTCGCGGAACATCGCCTGCAATTCCGCCTTGTGAGCCACCTGCCCGGCGAAGGTGGCGTAACGCTGGTCGGCGGAAAGATCGGGCAGTCCGAGCGCCGCGCATATGTCCTGCAACGGGTTGGTCTTGAATGCGCCGACCAGCACGATGGCGCCGTCGGTCGTCTCGAAGCCGCCGGTCAGCGGATAGGAGCCCCAGGAGAAGTGGCGGCCGCGCTGCAGCCACATCGCCGCTTCCTGCATCTGCATGGCGAGCATCGATTCGAACAGCGACACCGCGACCTCTTGTCCGCGGCCGGTCTTCTCGCGCTGCAGGAGCGCGAGCAGAATCGCCTGAACCAGATGCATGCCCGCCGTATAGTCGCAGAGCGAGGTCGCATAGACGGCAAGCGGCTCGTCGTCGTTGCATTTGCGGCGCATCACTCCGGAAAGCGCCTGGGCCAGGATGTCCTGTCCGCCCTTGTAGGCGAGCGGCCCGCTTCGTCCGAAGCCGGAGCCGAAGGCGCAGATGATGCGCGGATTGATCCTGGCGAGCTCGTCGTAGCCCATGCCCATGCGCTCCATCACGCCGGCGCGAAAATTGTTCACAACGATGTCGGCCCCACGAACGAGGTCGTAGATGATCGCCTTGCCGTCCTCCTTGCGCAGATCAAGGGCGATCGACCGTTTGTTGCGGTTGAGGCTGCGGAAAACCGGGTTGTCGAGGCCGTCCGGATCATCGGGGATCGAGGAGCGCGAAAGATCGCCCGCCCCGGGGCGCTCGATCTTGATGACGTCGGCGCCGTAGTCGGCCAACACTTGGGTGGCGCTCGGTCCGAGCATCACCTGGGTGAAGTCGATGACGCGCACGCCGGTGAGCGGCTGGGCGGCGGAAGCGTCCATGGCCCTCGTTCCTACTCGGCTGCGATGGTGATCTGCGCGTTCGCCGCCGGCCGGTCGCCCGGATCGGCGCCGCGCGCGCGCAGCCGCGCCTGCAGCCTGGCGACGTCGATCTTGTCGACCGCGACGTTCTCCTCCAGCGCCAGAGCGGCGGCGACGCCGGCCGCCTCACCCATCGCCATGCACGGCGGGATCTCGCGCGAACTGCGCTGCGCCGCCGACGTGACGGAATAGTGCCGGCCGGCCACTAGCAACTGCCCGACTTCTCGGGGCAGCAGCGCCCGATAGGGGGTGTAATAGTCGCGGCCGCGGGCGACGCTATCGACGAAGTGCCGGCGCCCATCACGTCGTCCTTGGTCACCACATAGACGCCGTCCAGGAGCCGCGTTTGGCGCACCCCAATCTGCGGCGCGACATCGACCACGAACGCATCCTTAAAGCCCGGCAGCTTTTCGCGGACATAGGCGGTGAGCGCGGCGATGCGTTCGCGGCCCTGGAAATCGGCGCTCGTCAGATCCTCGACGTCGATTCCGTCGAGACCGGTCATGTGCGGGCAGTTGCACCACACGATTCCAGGCAGCGGCGTCTTGAGCCACCACTTGTCCCACGAGCCGCCGATGATCTTCTTGGCCTCGCGATCGATCGCGCGGAACGCGCCCGGCTCCTCGTATTCGAAACGTTCGGCCGCGTTGACGTCGACTCCGCCGAGCCGGAACACGGTCGTGACCATATAGGAGCCGTGGGTGAACGGCGCGCCGGCCGAGGCGGCGACATCGAGATCGCCGGTGGCGTCGACGACGATCTTGCCCATGATCGCCTGCCTGCCGCTCTTGGTCTCGCAGACGACCCCGGCAATGCGGCCATCCTCGACGATCGCGCGCGAAAACCAGCTGTGCAGTCTCACGTCGACCTTCGCTTCGCTGACCATCGCATTGGACGCGCGCTTGAAGCCGTCGGGATCGAAGGCGGCGGCGTAGCAGATCGGCTGGGGCTTGACGTGCGAATGAAAGTCGAACACGCCCCAGCGCGACCATTTGCGCCACAGCGCCGGGTCGGAGCGACGCTCGGATTCGGGCGGAACGACGCAAAGCCCGATGCGCTCCATGCGCTCGACCATCTCGCTGCACAGGCCGCGAACCGAGATCTCGGGGCCGTTGCACATGTCGTCGAGCACCAGGACCATCCCGCCCGAGGCGAGGCCGCCGAGATAGGGGTAGCGTTCGAGAAGGGTGACGGAGAGGCCGCTCCGCGCGCCGGCGACCGCCGCGGCGACGCCCGCCGGGCCGCCGCCGACGACGACAAGGTCGGCGCGCCGCACGATCGGGATCTGGCCCTCCGGCTCGGCGATCGTGTCGCGATTGGTCATGGGTTGCGCACTCCTTCAACAAGGGTAGTCAAAATTTCGCTCATTCGGTCTGTGCGACATTCCATTTGAGGAAATGGCTTTCGAGCCAGGAGATCACGCCGAAGAACGCCGCCGAAAAGGCGGAGCCGACGACGATGGTCGCGTAGAGCAGGGCTGAGTTCGAAATTGTAGGTCGCCTGAATGATGAGCGCGCCGATGCCGGTCGTCGCGCCGATCCATTCGCCCACGATCGCGCCGATGACCGAAGTCGCGGCGGCGATCTTGAGCGCGGCAAACAGGTAGGGCAGCGAACATTTGAGCCTGAGCTTGAAGAAGATTTCGCTCGGCGAGGCCGAAAGGATGCGCATCAGCTCCGTCTGTTGCGGGCTGACGGCGCGCAAGCCCCGCGTCATGTTGACCAGGGTCGGGAAGAAGCAGATGAGCGCGGCGATGGCGACCTTGGCGCTGAGCCCGTTGCCGAGCAGGAGCACCAGGATCGGCGCATAGGCCATCACCGGGATGGTGTGAACCATCACCGCGATCGGGAAGAACGCTTCCTCGGCCGTGCGCTGATAGACGAAGGCGGTGGCGATCACGATCGCCGCCGTATTGCCGATGATGAATCCGGCAATCGCCTCGGTCGCGGTGGGAACAAGATTGGCGATCAGGAGCCCGAATTTGGCGTAGAGCGTCGCCGCGACCGCGGTCGGCGCCGGGGCGATGAAGGGCCTGACGTGGAAGACGACGACGGCGAGTTCCCAGAGGACGAGCAGCAGGATCGCCGCTGCGGCGGGCAAGAGACGCCGCCGCCATGCCGCCGAGCGCGCGGCGGCGATGTATTCCGCCCGCGCCGCTTCGTCGCTGACGAAGGTATCGCCGGTCTCAGGCTGGGTCAGCGCCGGCGCGGTCATCAGCACGTCTCCAGCACGCGGCGCAGATGCGCCGTGAGCTCGACGAACTCGGGCGTCTCGCGCTCTTCGACGCCGCGCGGCGTGGGCAGCGGTACGTCGACGATTTCGCGCACCCGGCCCGGACGGGCGGCCATCAGCATGACCTGCTGCCCCAGGAAGGCCGCCTCGTAGATCGAATGGGTCACGAACAGGATCGTCGCGCCGGTGTTCTCCCACACCCGCAGCAATTCGACGTTGAGCCGGTCGCGGGTGATCTCGTCCAGCGCGCCGAAAGGCTCGTCCATAAGAAGCAGCTTCGGGTCGTTGACGAGCGCGCGGGCGATCGCCACGCGCTGGCGCATGCCGCCGGATAACTCGTGCGGATAGGCCTTCTCGCGGCCGGAGAGGCCGACCAGCGCCAAGAGCTCGCGCGGACTGCGGACGCCGCGACGCTTCGCGCCGCCGCCGACCTCAAGCGGCAATTCGACGTTTTCCAGCGCAGTCCGCCAGGCGAGCAGCGAAGCGTCCTGGAACACGAAGCCGATATTGCGCGCCTCCCGCGCCGACGCCGCCGATGCGCCCATGACCTCGACCTCGCCGGACGTGGCCGGGATCAGATCCGAGGCCACGCGCAGCAGCGTCGACTTCCCGCAGCCGGAAGGGCCAAGAAGGGTCAGGAAGCCCCCGCGCGCCACCGTCATGCTGACGCGGTCCAGCGCCGTGACCGCTCCGCGCTCGGTCGTGAAGCGAACCGTCACCTCGCGCAATCGCACGGCGGGGCTTTCGCTTGCCTCGGGCGCGTCCGGCGTGCGCTTCAGCGCGGCCTGGGACAACGGTTCGTCTCCTCAGCCGGTCTTCGGCCGGTCGTTTTCCGTCATGTCGAGGATTTTCGTCGTCATGACCTGCTCGAGCTTCGGCTTGCCGGCCGGGAATTGCTTGAGCTCGTCATATTGATCGATCTGCGCCTCCCAGACCCCGGGATCGAAGCTGCCCCAGCCATGGTCCTTGGTGCGGGCGGTGAATTCGACGCCGAACATGATCGGCGCAGCGACGAGCTCGTCGGCGCGCACGAGATTGGGATATTCCTGCACCAGAAGGTCGACCGCCTTCTCGGGATTGGCTTTGGCGTAGGCCCAGCCGCGACCCGCAGCGCGCAAGAAACCGGCGAGCAGGTCGGCCTTTTGCGTCAGCGTGTCGGTCGTCGCGTAGTAGGGCAGCGCGTAGAGGCGAACGCCGCAGTCCCACAGGCGCAAGGCGATATAGTCCGCGCCGAGAACCTTGAGCGCAGTCGTGTTGGTGATCCAGCCGGTGACGGCGTCGACCTGGCCGGTCATGAGCGGCGTCATGTCCGAGCCGATGATCACCTTCTGCACCTGGTCTTCGGCGATGCCGTTCTTGCGCAGGAGCGCCGTAAGCAGGATCTGTCCGGTCGCTTGAACGCCGATCTTGCGCCCGATCATGTCCTTCGGCGTCCGGATCGGCGCGCGGGGCAGCGAGAAGAACGCATAAGGATGCTCTTGCGCGCCGACGGCAAAGCAGGTCACCGGAATGCCCTGCGAGGCGGCAAGCATCAGCGATGGGCTCGACGATACCTGGCCGACCTCGTAACGGCCAGAGGCGACGATGGCCACGCCGTCAATGTTCGGGCCGCCGGCCTCGATGGCGAAATTGATCTTCTCCTGCTCGAAATAGCCCAGCCGCTTGGCGACCACCTCGCCGAGCTGGTTGCCGCCGGTGATCCAGCCGAGCTGCATGTTGACCGGCTGGAGCCCCGACTGGGCGAGGCCGCGCGAAGTGATCGCCGCGGGCGCCGCTGCGGCGGCGATCGATGCGGCGGCGGCCTTGAGCAGCTTTCGCCGCGTCGAAAGAAATCTCTTCGCCATCGAATGAACTCCGTTCGCCGCCGCCGCGGCCGCAAGGGCACAACCTGCGTCACCTGGCGCTCGCCTTTGACCCTATTGAATAGTGGAAGTCGGGCGCTGTTGGGAAGCGCAAAGATTCGTGATAGGCGCTGCCTTTTCGGCATCACGAGTCGCCGCCTCCATGCACGCGGTCATTTTGCGCTATCTCGATCAGGTCGCCCGTGTCGGATCGATCCGCCGCGCCGCCGAAAAGCTCAACGTCGCCTCCTCCGCGGTCAATCGCCAGATCCTGAAGCTCGAGGCGGAAATTGGCGTTTCCATCTTCGAGCGACGCGGCAACGGGGTGCGGCTGACGCCGGCCGGCGAGCAATTGCTGCGCCATACCCGCAACACGCTCGCCGAATGGCGGCGCACGCGCCTGGAGATCGCCGCGATATCCGGCGATATCCAAGGCGAGGTCCGGATAACCGCCATTCCCTCGTTGCTCGTCAGCGTCGTTCCGCGAGCGATCAAGGCGATCGCCGAGCGGCACCCCAACATCTCCTTTCGCATCATCGACGCCGATCCCGCCGAGCACGTCGAGGAAATGCGCGCCGCCCGACCGGACATCGCCCTCATCTTCATCGACAAGCGGCACCGGCAATATGACATCGCCGCCCGGCTGCGCACGGCGCTGGGGGCGATCATGCGCGCCGATCATCCGCTCGCCGCCGCGAGGCGAGTCACCATGTCGGAATGCGCCGCCTATCCCGTCGTCATGCTCGCCGACGCATGGCTGCTCGACGCGGCTTCGGAGAACGAATTCGTCCGCAGCGGCGCACGGTTCAACGCCCGCATCACTTCAAATTCCCTCAGCGTGATGAAGGAGACGATGAAGGCCGGGCTCGGGGTCGGGTTCTTCACGCCGACCGGCTTTGTCGACGAAATCGAGAGCGGCGAACTCGTGCATGTTCCCTTGGCCGAGCCCGGCCTCGCCGCAAGCGAGATCGGTCTCTTCGTCCACCGCGCCCGCTCTTCAGCGTCTCACATCAGCATCGTCGCCGACCAACTGAGGCGCGAATTCAAGGCTGTCGAAGAGGAGATTCTGGCGATGCCCCGCCGTCCGGCGTGATCGGGCGAGTTCGACCGGCAATCGCGCCCGATGAGGCGACGAAAGCGGCCGCCGCCCAGAGCGCGCCGCGAAAGAGTGGGTCCCGGTTTTTCGTGAAAAGCGCGCGAAATCAGAGAAATGGTGAGTCTTCGGCGATTCGACCGAATCGCCGAAGGCTCTAGGTCGTCAATTCGATCACTTCGGTCAGATGGCCGGTCGGATCGGCGCTTTGACCGATGTGGATCTGAAACCGTCCCGGCTCCAGAACGCGATCTTGGTTCGGGCCAATAAAGGACAGGTCGTCGGTCGGCAAACTCCACGTCGCCTGCCCGCGCTCTCGGGCTTTGAGGACGATCTTTCGAACGCCCTTCAGCTCCAGGAGCGGAGGGGCGACGCTCGCGACGAGCTCGTGCACGAACAGAAACAGCGTCGCTTCCCCGTCAAAGTCGCTGTCGTTGCTGACTGTTACGGTGACTTGGATGAATTCGCCCGCCTTCGCCGAGCGCGGATCGCTTTTCAAGTCGAGCAGCGCGAAGCGGCTGTAGGACAGACCGTGGCCGAAGGGAAATTGCGGCGTCGCCGGCACGTCGATATACGAGCTTGAGAAATGCTCTCCAGCCTTGGTTGGCCGGCCGGTCGGGCGCTGGCGGTAAAAAATCGGCACCTGGCCGACCAGTCGCGGCCAGCTCACCGGCAATCTGCCCGTCGGATTGAAACGTCCGGTCAGCACTTCGGCGACCGCATGTCCGGCCTCGCCGCCGAGAAACCAGGTCGCAAGAACGGCGTCCGCGCGGTCGAATAACCAAGGCAGCGCGAGCGGGCGGCCGGAAGAAAGCACGACGACGACAGGCTTACCGAGATCGAGGATGGCCTCGGCGAGCGCCCGCTGGCTTCCCGGGAGGCCGAGATCGGCTCGACTTGCCGCTTCTCCGCTCATCGCGGCAGCTTCGCCAAGACACAACACGACGACTTCGACCCCGCGACACAGATCGACCGCGGCCGAAATCCCGTCCGTGCCTGGTCCTGCTATGTCGACGCCGGGGGCGTAATCGATCCGGCATTGCGGCAGGGCGGCTTTCAGCCCGTCCAGAATGGACACGGCGTCCCGTGCGCGGCCGGCGGACGCCCACGGCCCCAGCATCTCGCGCGACGCCGCAGCCAGTGGCCCAATCAGGGCGATGCGCCCGATTTTGCGCGAGAGGGGCAGAACCGCCGCGCGGTGGGTCAAGAGAACGATCGCCCGTCGTCCGACCTCGCGCGCCAGGTCTCGACGCTCGGCGTCCCGGGCGCCGTGCGGCCAGGCCGAGCCGCGCCGATAGGGGTCATCGAAAAGGCCGAGACGCTCCTTCAGATCAAGCACGCGCCTTACGCTGGCGTCGATCTCGGCCATGGTCACGAGACCGCGCTCGAGCGCCTCCGGCAGACCGTGAACGTAGCTGTTGCTCGTCATGTCGATATCGACGCCGGCTTTGAGGGCCAAAGCGGCGGCTTCGACAGCATCGGCGGCAACGCCGTGGTTCATAAGCTCCGCGACGGCGTTATAGTCGCTGATCAACACGCCGCTGAAGCCGAGCTCTTTGCGCAGCCAACCTTGCAGCATCGGCGCGTTGGCTGTCATCGGCACGCCTGCGAGATCAACGAAGGCCGGCATGACTGCCGCCGTCCCCGCGCTGACGGCGGCGGAAAACGGCGGGAGGTAAATCTCGCGCAGCGTCCGCTCGGACACATCGACCGAGGCATATTCGCGCCCGGCGGTGACGGCGCCATAGGCGCAGAAGTGCTTGGCCGTGGCTGCGAGGCTGTCCGCGGCGGCAAGGTCGTGGCCCTGAAAGCCGAGCGTCTTGGCGGCGGCCATTTGCGACGCAACCCAAGGATCCTCGCCGGGGCCCTCCACAATGCGTCCCCAGCGCGGGTCGCGCGCCACGTCAAGCATCGGCGCGAAGGTCAGGGCGACGCCATCCTGGGTCGCTTCCTCGGCCGCGGCGCGAGCGGTTTTCTCCCAAAGATCGGGAGCAAAGAGGCACGCCTCGGCCAGCGGAACCGGAAAAATCGTGCGATGACCGTGGACGACGTCGAGGCAAAGCAGGAGAGGGACGCCAAGGCGGGATTCTTCGACTGCGAGGCGCTGGACGGCATGCGCCTCGTCGGCGCCCCAGTGGTTGAGCAAGTTTCCGATCCGCCCTGCTCGAATCCCCTCGTGGATATCGCCGAGCTGGCCGGGACCGGTGACCGCCAGGGTCGAGGGGATCATGTTCAGCTGCCCGACCTTTTCGTCGATCGTCATCATCGCGAGCAGCGTATCGATGCGTCCCATGCCCTTGCCTTGCCGTGAGCCGCGAGCGGATGGTCTCGACCGGCCATCCTTCTTAGACCAAAATGAGGCTTGGGATGGAGCGCCACTGACAACGGCCATCCGCTCGGGATCTGCAAAGTCCGCCAAGACGACTTGGCCCGATCATGCGAGAATGAGCGCGGGGAGACGGATCGAATTCGATGGCGGAACAGTCCAACAAACCACCAAGCGGCGCTGAAGGAGCGGAGACTGCGACGCTGCGCAGTCTGTTCTCCGATTTCATTTGGATGGCTTCGGGCTTCTGGCTTTCGCCCCAGCGCAGCAAACTCCTGATGCTGGCTGGCGCGCTGATCGGGGTCGTCGGGGCCACGGCCTACATGCAGATCAGGCTCAATTCCTGGAACCGTCCATTCTACAATGCGCTGACCAACAAGGATATGCCGGCCTTCCTCTCACAGCTCGTCGTCTTCGGCGAGCTGGCGGGGATATTGCTCGTTCTCAACGTCGCGCAGATGTGGCTCAATCAGACTTCCAAAGTCGTGATGCGCCAGGGCCTGGTCGACGATCTCCTGAACGAATGGCTCAAGCCGAAGCGCGCCTTTCGCCTGTCGAATTCAGGCGTCATCGGCGCCAACCCGGATCAGCGCCTGCAGGCTGACGCGCAGCACCTGACCGATCTTTCCACCGACTTAGGCATTGGCCTGCTGCAATCGACCCTTCTTCTGTTGTTGTTTGTCGGCGTCCTTTGGGGGCTCTCGCGGGGCGAGTTCCTGCCGTTCGGGGGCCGCGACTTCGCGCCGCCCGGCTATCTTGTGTGGTGCGCGCTTCTCTACGCCGGGGCCGCATCATATCTGAGCTGGCGGGTCGGCCGTCCGCTGATCGATCTCAATGCCGAGCACTATGCGCGAGAGGCCGAATTTCGTTTCGCGCTCGTGCGGATAAACGAGCACATCGACGGCATCACCCTCTATGGCGGCGAAGCCGATGAGAGGCGGGGCCTCAACGGCGCGTTCGGCAGCGTGCTCGACATTTCACGCCAAATTGTCAGCGCGGTTACCCGGCTGACCTGGATTACCGCCGGCTATGGCTGGTTTACGATCATCGCCCCGATCCTGGTCGCGGCCCCAGCCTACTTCCAGGGTAAGATGAGCTTCGGCGAGCTGATGGTGATTGTCGGCGCGTTCAACCAGGTGCAGACGGCGCTTCGATGGTTCGTCGACAATTTCTCCAACCTCGCGGACTGGCGCGCGACGCTCCTGCGCGTGGCGAGGTTCCGCAAGGCAATCATGAAAATGGACGATCTCGGCGAGGCGACGAGCCGAATCCAATTTTCTGTGGCGGCGGAACCGTCGATCAAGATCGACGACCTTCACGTCGCTTCGCCCGCGGGCTGCGTGATGCTGAGCGAACCGCACACGAACATGAATCCCACCGAGCGCGTCCTGATCACCGGCGACAGTGGCGAGCACAAAGCCGTGCTGTTTCGCGCCATCGGCGGCCTTTGGCCGTGGGGAAGCGGGCAAATTACCCATCCAGAGCGTCGCAGCATCATGTTCATGCCGGTCCGCGCCTATATACCGCCCGGCACCCTCCGCGCGGCCGTCACCTACCCTCACGCAGCCGAGGACTATAGCTCTCCGGCCATCGTCAAGGCGCTTGCCGCCGTCGGACTCGAGCACCTCGAGCCCCACCTTGACAAGGAGGATCGATGGGATCGGGAGTTGACCGACAACGAGAAGCAATGCGTGGCTTTTGCCCGGGTCATCCTGCAGAGGCCGGGCTGGGTTGTCGTGAACGACGCGCTTGATGTCCTTGATCCAGAATCACGGTTGCTCATCAGGTCGCTCTTCCTGGGTGAATATGCCGATCTCGGCATCATCAATATTGGCCATGACCAGCCTGATAGCCCTTTCTACGGCCGCAGGTTGCATATCGTCATGGATCCCCTCGGGGTGAAGTTCGAACCCGAAAGCGAGCACGGAATGGCTGAGCCACCGAAATCCGCTGCCGAATCCGTTTCAGTCGAATAGACAGGTCGTAGCCCCCGACGGGCGCGAAGCCTAATCAGAAGTCGATCTCCAGTCGGCTCCAGTTCTTGCTCGTGATGACGTCTCCCCGGATGTCGCACCGGCTGCCGTCCGCCCAGGCGTGCTTCGCTCCCGGATAGCGGACGAGGATTCGCTCGGGCGCCGGACCGGCGACCGATAGGTCGATAGTGGCGCGCCGCCGCCCCCGCTTCGCCGTCAGATTGGCGGCGCCGAAGGCCGTCGGCAGGTCGTTGAGCGTTATGCCCTCGCCAGCCCACCAGCCAGCGGGCACGGCGCGGAAGAGTTCGAGCGTCGGGCCGTTCTCCCTCAGCAGCATGCGCCGGACGGCGCAAGAGAACTCGGCGCCGATCCAGGTGTGGGGCATGTCGCCGATATATTCCGGCACGCGCATATCGCTCCATACGACCTCGGCCCAGCCTCGCCAACCGGGCGGCCTTCGACACGCGAGCATGACCGAAAGCAAGCGAAAAGCGTCGTCGTCTCGACCCAGGGACACAAAGGCGTTGAGGTTGCGCAAATCATAAGGCGAGTAGTTGCTTTTGAAATCAGGCGAAGCGATCGCCTTGACGCGGGCGGCGGCGCGATCGTAGGTGGCCGCGATCAACTCGGGCGGAAGCGCGTCCTCGACTCGGCAGGGCTCGAAGGCGATCGATGTCGCGGTCGGATCGATGTCGTCACGGTCGGCGGAGCCAGGGATGAGGCCGGTCTTCATCTTCTTGGCGGTCATGCGGATCGAGCGCGTCAGGTTCGCGGCGAACTCGCGGCCCTTCGCCTTGGCGTGAGCCACGACCGTCTTATCGCCTATTTCATGCGCCAGATATTCGCAGTTGCGCCAGGCGCTCAGGGCAAAATAGTCGTCCCAATAGCTGTAGGACGGCTTGCTGTAACCCTCATGGCTGATTGATGGCGCGAGGAGGCCGTGGAAGCGCGTCTCGGCCCCGTGCTCGGCGTCCGTTCGCGCGCAAAGCTCATCGATGAACCGCGTCGCGCGGACCACCGGCTCAAAAATTTCACTGAGGAACGCGCGGTCGCGCCTGATGCGATAGACGTCGGCCGCGATCCCGACGAACTCGCCTTGCGCGTCGTACTCGATATCGCTGCCGTAACCCCGGTTTACTGTGCCGTCCACGTTGAGGATCGGCGGAACCATGCCGTTCTTGGTGATGCGCTTCGAGTACCAGACGACATAGGCCTTGGCCTCCTCGATCAGCCCGGCCCACAGCAGAGCAAGGGCCTGCGCTGAGCCGTCGCGAATCCAGGTGCGGTCGTAGTTTCGAGGACCAGGCTTGAAGGCGAATTCTGTCGAATTGACGAGGATGAACGCCGTCTGCGCTTCGACCGTGTCGCTCACCTCCCGGTCGCCGACCGTGATCTTTCGCGGGCCGATCTTGGCCCGCCAATCTTGCGCCACAGCGTCGCGCAACGCGTCGAACGACGCCTCCGCCGGGGGCTCAACGCCATCCCGCATTGGCGACGACACGACGACGGCGAGGCTCGCGCCCGGCGCGAGGGAGAAGGAGAAGTCGCAGGCGGCGCTGAGGAGGCCGGAGTCGGAGCGAAGGCTCGAAGCGGTCTTCCTCGCTCGCTTCTCGATGAGCCTGACGACGTCGCCATTATCGAAGTCGGCGATCGCGACCAACTCGGGCTCGCGCGAGAATGTGGCGTAGGGCCGGTCGTTGACGCTGACCTCTCCGCCATCGACCGCAATGGAATTGATCGCGGCGTGGCCGCCGTGCTGCCAGTAGGGATCGATCTGGACCGGGCGCACCACGAGCACCAGAGCGCCCCTCCGCGCCGCGGCGCTCCTGTTGGTTACCCGATGCTCCGACACCGCGAGGCCGGCGTGAGCAAGGGCCGTGCTTCGGATCTCGACATCGCTGGCCGCCCATTCGACGGTCGGAATGGGAAGCGAGCCTTCGGCGAGGGATTGTTTGATCGAGGCGCTCGCCGGCGCGCCGTGCAGCCCGTGGCCGAGTCGGATGAGGGGAGTTATCTGGGGGGAGCCGCGACGCGGCTCGAGATTGCCGTATTCGTCGAAAAGCGCCTCGCCGGCATGATCATATTCGCCGAGAGCGGTCCAGTAGACTTGGCGGCCGAGCAGCGACTGCGGATAAAGGTCGCCGCGCCCGGACGCCGCCGCGCGCTCGAGCTGACCGATCGGCATGCGATCCTTGTTCAGGATGCGCAATTTGAGCTCGTTAACGATCGCGCCCTCCGGCGCGCTCGTTTCGTGGACGGTCAAGCGAAAATAGCGGCTTGTGGTCGAGCGCCACCAGAAGCTATCGCTGCCGCCGTTGCCGGTCAGGATGCGGCCGACATCGCGAAAGCTCTTGCCGTCATCGGAGAGGTAAACCGAGAAGTCGGTTCCGTAAGCGGCGCCCCATTCGATGAACGCCCCGAGCGGGGAGCGCACATAGCCGAAGTCGACCGTGATGCTCTCGCCTTTGGGGAGTTTCACCGGGGCATAGCCAAGCGCCGCGACCCGCCCCTCTTCCGCCGCCGACGCCGCGTCGGCGGGACCGTAAAGGTTGATCTCGACGATCTCCTTTCCTTGCTCGGCCTGCGGGTCGTCGCAGGTCCAGCGCACGAATCGCGCCTTGACAGGAGGGAAAGCAAAGACGTCCTGTCCGCCCTCGCCGTGGCGCGTGTGACAAAGATGCGCCCATCGCTTGCCATCGAGCGAGGATTTGAACCCGTAGATGACCGGCGCATCCTGGCCCCAATAGACCTCGAGTCCGGCGAGGGTCGTGGCTTTGCCAAGGTCGATTTTGAGCCATGGCTTTTTCGCCGGCTTCGACTTCCACGTCGTAGCGTAGCGACCGTCGATGGCGAGACGCGGATCGCCGCTGCTGGCGGTCGCCTTCCACCGATCCTTGTTCGGCACGTTCATGGGAGGGCTCCGTTCGATCGCGCCGCGGGCGCATTCGACCCACAGGCTCACGCCGCCTTCATCACCGCCGCCGCGAGCCGCCGCCGGGCCGACCCGGCCATGCGAGGCTGAGATCCTTGCGCGACTTTCTGAGGCCCTGCGAGACGATTCGCTTGCCGAATTGGCGGCGCAGCCCGAAAGCATGGCGAATGAGCATGTTGGCGTAAAGGCCCGGGCCGCTCGAATAGATCCGCCACCCGCCGTCGACGGCGACACTATCAGCGCTGACCCGCGCCCACTCGGCGCTCGCCTGATAACGGTCCAGGAACGCCGCGTCGCTAGAGCTGAAATAAGCGTTGCGCTGCCTGAGGGAGGCGTTCGGAAGCTGATCGGTAACGGCGATCGGGTTCGCGACCATGAGCGCAGCCCACAAAGCGGCGAATTCGCCGATGTCGCTCATCGCCTCGCCGTAGCGCAGATACGAATGCGTATACATGAGCCCGATTTCGCGGCCGAAGAAAGCGGCCGATTCCGCGCGCTGGAAGAACGTCTCCGGACCACCGTGATAGGCGATCGGCCTGTCCATGAGGCGCGCGCCGTCTGAAAATAGCAGATGCTTGCGGATGAGGCCGAGATGCCGGCGCGCCTGGGCCTGGGTGAACATGCCGCCGATCATGCTTTGCGTCATCGGCAAGAGCGAGAAGGCGAGGCCCGTCTGCTTGTCGCTCGGGTGCAGCAAAAGCTCAGGCTCGCCGCCTTCGGGCCGGAACACGCCATAGCCCGCGACAACTCCGTCGCGAATGAGATGGGTGTTGAAGTCCTTGCGTATCGCCGCGGCAAGCGCGTCGAGTTCACTGGCCCGCTTGGGCGCGCGCTTCGCCTGGCGAAGGATCTCGGCGTAGCGGCGAAGCTGCTCGTAGAGCAGAACGACCGTCCACGCGCTCGTCATCCAGTCGCGCTTCGTCGGGTCGACAGGTCGCAATGAATCATTCCAGTCGCCGTTGCCATAACGAACAAGGTTCGTGCCGGGGATGAAGCGCCCGCGCACCGTCTCTATCAGCTTGTCGACGTGACCGGTCACGGGGTCTGCGTGCGCGGTCTGCTCGAAATTGTCCTCGCGGCGCCACGCAATCGTCTCATCGAGGAAAGCAAAATCGCCGGTGGCCTCGATATAGTTGCATAGCGCCTTGAGCGGCCAGACGATGATGTCGCCATGCGACTCCTTATCCTGAATCACCGAATAGGGGTCGAGCATGAACCACTGCGGCCAGTCGCCGCTCACGTCGTATTGCTGGGCGAAGAGGATGCGCAGAATCTCTTTGACCGGCCGATCATGCTCGAGCGCCAGCAGGAGTTCGATCGAGCCCTGGCAGACGTCGCGCGTGCCCCATGCGCCGCCGGTATATTGTTCGAGACCGTGCGGCGCGGTGAGATGGATCATGGCGTCGTGCGCGAGCCAGGGGAAGATCGTGTCGACGGCAAGCGCGTCTGCGGAATTCTTCGCGCTCTTCACGCGAACGCCGCGCGTAAGATTGCGCCAGAAGCGGTCGGCGGGCTTGAGCATCTGAGCTTCGTCGACTCCTTTGGCGTATTTCGCGGCCAAAGCGCTCGCTTGCCTGCCGTCGGTCATGGAGCCGACGACTGCGAATGCGAATTCATCGCTCGGGCGCGTGCGGATTGCGGCGTACGCGCCGCTGCGGCGCCTTCCGTCTGCGTAGAGCAGTTCGTCGCCGCCGATCGCCTCGATGCGCCCGGGCGTGCTGGTCACCAGGTGATAGACGGCCTGGGGATATTTTTGGCCCCAGAGATTCTCGAGATCGGGCCGGAAAGTGAACCGCTTTCGTCTCGCATCGATCTCAACTCGACCATGGTGGGCGAATTCCTGTTCGCCGAGGACGAGATGGCCGAAAACGAGAAAACGGCGCTTGGGCCCTTCGACGTTGACGCGCCACTGGATGGCGGGCTCATCGCCCGAAACGGTCGCGGAGACCGTCACGGTCCGCTGGCCCAATCGATAGATCCAGCGGCAATCGCTGAGCCCCATTTCGAACGCGGAAGGGACGGTCAACAACCGCCAGCCGTCTTTTGTCTCCATCAACATCCGCAGTCCGCTGGCGCGGGTGATGTTGTAGGGATCGCGGGAGACGGAAAAGAGCTTGTGGAAGGAGGTATTGCCGATCGTGAGCTGCGCCCCGAACACGCCATGCATCCATGCGGTTGCGCACAACGCCGCCTCGTCCGGCAACATCTCCCTGCCGCTGCGAATGAGGGCGCCGTGGCGGCGCGCCACGATGCGCTCCTTATCGCGCAAGACGACATGACGGCTGTGCGTTCTCCCCGGCGTGAAGAAAGACAGGAGCCGGCCGTCGACCCGCTCGACATGCGTGCGCCTGCGGTAGCGCGCCCGGATTGCTTTCTTGTCGAGCGCCTCGGCGATGGCGGACGGCGCATCGTGCAGCAGGCTGCGTGGAGGGGGGGAAAGGGCGACATCGCGCGGCGTCCAATCCTCGCCGGCGCTTTCGACGCTTTCAATCAGGTTCAGGTCGGCGTCGCTCGACGCCGCCGGGTGATCGGGCGCGAAGAGGGCGAAAAAGGTCCACGACGTCGCGCCGAGGGGCGCAAGCGTCGCGGCCTTCGACTGCACGGCCGCGCATCCGGTCTCAAACTGAAGGCGCATTGATGGGAGGTTGGTCCCAAACCCGCAACTGAACCGATCGGCGTCGCGGTAGCTCGGGCCCATCAGGTCACGGACATCGGTCGCGAAGCCCGCGGCGCCTTCAAGGCAGCCATGCGCGATCCAGGGATATGTCCCACCTTGCGACAGATTTTGCCGGCTCATGAGAACCTGGTTCAGGCGCGGATGCCGCGCAACATGGTGGTCGAGATACTGGCTGACGTAAGCCTCATTGTTCATCAGGAAGCCCTGATCGCCGAGCCCGAGATCCTGGAGAAAGACGGCGTCGCAGGAGAGCTCGCGGTCGCCCCGGTTGACGACTTCGAGCCGCCAAAACCAGACGCTTGAACGCGGATGCAGCCAGAGAGTGACGCGATGGCTGACGCCGCTCTCTTCTCCTTCCCAGACAACGCGGTCATTCGAGGCGCCGACGCGGAGCCGAGCTTCAGGCCCGATGACGGACAGGATTGCCGGCTCGGGGCCGCCGGCGCGCAGAAAAAGGCGCCCGATGCCATTGGCGATCGGCGAGGCGAGCACCTGGTTGATCATGAGCCGGCGCTTCGGGTCGATATGCTCGATGGCGAAAATCGCGCCGCTTGACAGAAGGCTGACGGAGACCCCTGCGCTATTGGCGATCTGCACGAGGCCGAGATCGTCGCGCCGCGGCGTCGTCAGGCTCTCCGTTGACGAGTTCGTCATTGCTCCTCCCTCGTGGCCTCGTCACTCCGACAAGGCCACTAGCTTTTTTATCCACCTCGCAAGCCTCGCGGCGAGTGAGTCCAGGACAAGGCGCGGAAAATTGATCGGTTTTGGCGCGCTCTTGCTCGGCCGGCCAGTCAAACGACCTTCGAAGTTGCGCGAGAACTCGCCGATCATTCGGCCGGCGAGATTTCGCACCAGAACTCGGCCGGCCGAACTGGGCCAACGCGCCTTTGAGGGCGTAGCCGATCGCAAGCTCGACGCGGGCGGTCCCTGGCGCCACGCCGGCGACAATGCGATAGCGAATCTCGCCCTGCATGGTCGAGCGCTCGCCGGCGTCGGCGCCCATCCCCAGGATTCGTCCGACCAATTTGTGTTCGTCGCGTTCGATGAGGGCCGACCCGCGGAAGACCGGAGAGATCGGCCCGAATTTGACGCGAATGCCGCCCTCGACCCGATTCGGGGCCGGCTCGCTATCGACCACCGCGCCGGGAATGCAATCCGCGATCTCGCGGATGCGTCCGAATGCAGCGAACACCTCCGCTGGGGGGCGGCCAATTGTGAAAGTCTGCTCGAACCTGTCGGTCGGGATGAATGACGCAGCGGCCTTCGCAGCCGACGGGGGAACGCGCGGCGCGAGGGTTTTCGGGGTGGGCGCCCCGGTTGAAAGGCCGGATCCGATCCGCGCCCCGACCGGTCCCACGGCGCGATCGGGATCGGCGACGATCGCCGCAATCCCGCGCTCGCGGCGGGCGGCGATGACGCTTTTCACGGCCTGGGCGATCCCGACATAGCCGGTGCAGCGGCAAAGATTGCCGCTGAGGCCCAGCCGGACGCGCCGCTCGTCGGGCTCCCGCAGGCGAAGAACCAGATCGCGAGCGGAGACCAGCATTCCCGGCGTGCAGAATCCGCACTGCAACGCGTGTTCCCGGTTGAAAGCGGCACGCAGCTCGACTGCGATCTCGTCGTTATCCAGTCCCTCGATGGTCGTGACGTCGGCGCCGCCGCAGGCGCCGGCGAAGGTGATGCACGAGCGAACCGGCTCGCCGTCGACGAGCAGGGTGCAGGCCCCACAAACCCCATGCTCGCACCCAAGATGCGTTCCGGTGAGGTTGAGCGTCTCGCGCAGGAAGTCGGCGAGATGCAGACGCGGCTCGACCTCCGCCGAAACCGCGTGGCCGTTGACGCTGAACGAAAGCGGCATCATCGGCCCCCGCGTCGCGTTCATGCCGCGGCCTGAACCTTGTTGGCCGGCCCTTGCCCGCTTGCCTGGGCTATCGCGCGCCAGAGCACCGTCACATGGATGTGACGGCCCACGGGATCGCTCATGCCGGCCGCAGCCAATAAAGCGTCGGCGGCCAAGGCGTCGAAGCGTGCCGCGAACGACGGGCCAATGGCGCCGCCAAACAGAATCCGCGCATCCTCTATCACGACCGGCGCCGCCTCGACGGCGCCGATCACGGCGCGCCCGCAGCCTCGCTCCGGGTCGATTACGACCGCGCCGATCGCCTCCGCGAATTCTCCGACCTTGCGGCAATGCTTGACATAGCCCCAGCGCGCCGACGACGGCAGCGCGGGCACGCAGACCGCGGTCACAAGCTCGTCGGCGGCCAGCGCGATATCGAGCGCGCCGAGCACGAATTCGCCGATCGCGATGCGCCGACGGTTTCGGGCGCGCGAGGCGATCTCGACCTCGGCCCCCAGCGCCGACAGAGCGGACACCCAGTCTGCTGCCGGATCGGCATGGGCGAGGCTCCCCCCGATCGTGCCGCGATTGCGCACCGCGCGGTAGGCGATGCCGCCGGCGACCCGGGCCATCATGCCGTCGGCGACATCGGGGACCCGACCATCCTCGATATCCGCGTGGGTCACGCAGGCGCCGATGACGAGCGAACTGTCCGCCCGGTCGATCCGACGCAGCTCCGGCACCCCGGAGATGTCAATGACGCAGTCGGGCTCGACCAGGCGGAGATTGAGCATAGGCCCGAGCGATTGGCCGCCGGCCAAGATCTTTGTCGCGCCGTCGGCGCCGGCGATCATCGACAACGCCGCTGCGAGGTCGCGGGGCCGCTCCATGGCGAAGCGCGCGGGCTTCATGAGGCCGCCTTCCGCTCCGCCGTGACCGAGCGCGCCGCAAGGACGGCTTCGACGATACGCCTTGGCGTGATCGGCGAATGGCGAAGTTCCACGCCGAGCGGTCTCAGCGCGTCGTTGACGGCGTTGGCGATCGCGGCCGGCGGGGCGATGGCGCCGCCTTCGCCGATGCCCTTCGCGCCGAACTGAGTATAGGGCGAGGCCGTCTCCATGTGGACGATGCGCGCCGCCGGCGCCTCGGGCGCGCCGGGCAAAAGGTAGTCGGCAAAGGTCGAGGCTTGCGGCTGACCCGCCGTGTCGAACAATATTTCCTCGTAGAGCGCGGTGCCGACGCCCTGCGCAAGTCCACCCCATATCTGGCCGTCGACGAGAAGCGGATTGACGAGGACGCCCCCGTCCTCGACAACGACATAGTCGAGGATTTCGACCTCGCCGAGATCGGGATCGACGGCGACCGCGGCCGCGTGGGCCGCATAGCTGAATACGCCGGAATCACGGACCGGCTTATATCCGCTCGTTGCCTCAAGCCCGCCCGCGTCGGCGTCGGCCGGGAGGTCCTGCGGGCGCCGGTACCAGGTCCGCGCAATCGTCGGCAGCGAAACCTCGCCCGACGGACCGAGCACGCGCCCGTTCTCGAACCGCACGTCTTCGGGTCTGGCCTGGAGGAGATGGGCGCCGATGCGGGTCGCCCTGCCGGCAAGCTCGCGGCAGGCGGCGGCGACCGCGCCCCCGGCCATCACCATGGCGCGCGAGCCCCAGGTCCCGGTCGAATAGGGCGTCATCGCGGTATCCCCGAGCACCACCCGGATCCGCGCTACGGGCACCCCGAGGACTTCATGCGCGACTTGCGACAGCGTCGTCTCGAGACCTTGCCCATGCGCGTGGAGACCGACGCGTAATTCAAGCCCGCCGTCCGGCGTCAGCCGCGCGCAAGCCTGCTCGCTGCCGGGCACCATCGGGATGCCCCAGCCGGCATAAACGGACGTGCCATGCGCCGACTGCTCGCAGTAGATCGCGAGGCCCAGCCCAATGCGGCGGCCATCAGGCTCGCCCTGCCTTTGACGGGCGCGGACTGCGTCGGCGTCGATCGTCTCCAAGGCCCGCGCCAGCGCCTGCGGATAATCGCCGCTGTCGAAGTGCTTCTTGGTGATGTTGTCGAACGGCATCTGTTCGGGACGAACAAGATTCGTCAATCGCACGGCCTCGGGACTCAGGCGGGCCGCCGAAGCGACCGCGTCGAGCATGAGCTCGAGAGCGAAGCAGACGCCCGTCCTCGCGACGCCGCGATAGGGGAGGATCGGACATTTGTTGGTCGCGACCGACCAGGTGCGGCAGCGATAGGCCGGCAAGTCATAGGGGCCAGGCAGGATGCTCGCCACCTGCGCCGCTTCGAGACAAGCCGTGAAGGGATAGGCGGAGTAGGCCCCGGAATCGACGATCGCCTCGCAGTCGACGCCGCGCATGCGCCCGTCGCGCTCGGCGTAGATCGTGATTTCGTAATGATGCTCGCGGCAGTTGGCGTTGGCGGTCAGATGCTCGCGTCGGTCCTCGAGCCAGCGGACGGGATGGCGGCGGCGAAGCGCGAGCCAGCCGAGGCAGATTTCCTCGGCGAGCAGGATCGCCTTGTAGCCGAAGCCGCCGCCCACGTCGGGCGAGACGATGCGGACGCGGCCTTCTTCCAGGCCGAGGCATTCGGCGAGGCCCGTCCGAATGACGTGCGGCATCTGGCTCGCGGTATGGAGAACGAGCTGGTCGGCGCGATGGTCGAGCACGGCGACGCAGCCGCGCCCCTCGATCGGCGCCATGCACTGGCGCCCGGTCGAGATCGTGCGCGTGACCTTGATCGGCGCATCGAACGCCGCCGCGATGCCGGTGTCGACCATCGTTTCGAGGAAGACGTTGTCGCCCCAATGCTCATGCACGAGGACCAATTCTGGCTCGCGCGCGGCGCGCATGTCCCAGACGGCCGGAAGCTCCTCGAGGTCCAGAGCGACGGTCGCGGCGATATCCTCGGCTTCGGCTCGCGTCGGCGCGACGCACATGGCGACGAGCTCGCCGACATGCCTGACCTTGCCCGTCGCGAGCGGCGGCTGCTCGGAGACCTTGAAGCCGGGCAATCCCGACACCGCCCGGATCGCCTTGACTCCGGTCAGATCCGCCGCCGTGAACACCCGGTCCCGAACGGCTTCGGGAATGTCGACGCCGCGAATGCGGGCGTGAGCCAGCGGACTGCGGACGAAGGCCACGTCCTGCATGCCGGGCAGGTGAATATCGCCGACAAATTGCCCCAGGCCCCGCATCAGGCGCTCGTCCTCCTTGCGCGGCAGCCGCGCGCCAACGCCCTGGGGCGTTTGGGAAGCGTCAGCGGCGGTCAATTCGAGACGTCCTGAATAAGGCGCTGCGCCGCGTGAACGAGCTGGCCCCCGGGGCGGCGTAGTTCTTCTAGAATGGTGAAATGATCGGCGCCGGCGATCGGCAGCAACGGGCCCGGCGCATGAGCCGCCGACCGCAACGCGTGGAGTTTGCGCGAATCATGAACGAGCGCGGGAAGCTCGCGCGTCCCGTAGGCGATGGCGAGCGGCTTCGGCGAGGTCGGCGGCGATCGCGCGGGGGACAGGGCCGCGATCTCCTCGTCGCTGAGGTTCAGAACATCGTTGAGCGCGGTGTCGCGCAACGGCTTAAGATCGTAGACGCCGGAAATGGCGAGGCCTGCCGCGACCAGCCGATGCCCGAGATGCAGCGCCGCCAGCTGCGCGCCGGCGGACCATCCCGCCAGCACCACGGGGCCCGCGGCGCCATGCGCCGGCCCATGGTCGGCGAGCCAGTCGAGCGCCGAGCCGATTTCACCGACGATGGCCGCAAGAACTCGCTTGTGGCGCAAGCGTATAGCCAGGCATCGCGATCGACCAGCCGGCGAGCGCCAATCCTTCGCCATGAGCGGCGAAGAGCTCGCGGGAATTCCGCAGCCAATAGCCGCCGTGGATGAAGACGAGGCAAGGCGCGGCTGGGTCGCGCGCTGGATAGAGATCGAAAGCCGTGCGTGCGCGAGGCGCATACGGGATGTCGAGGCCGCCAGGATGGGCTTTGCGATAAGCCGCCGAGGCCGCGTTGCGCGCTTCGACCAGGGCGGCGCTGTTGGCGACCGCCGCGTTGTTGTCATAGGCCGCGTTGCGCGCGGCCTGGTCGAGCGACGCCCAGACAGTTTGGGGCGCGGGCGTCTCCGCGGCGAGACTCACGCCGCCACGGCCTGCGGCAGAATGGGCGAGTCGGCGTCGAAGCGCCTACCCGCGCGGAGGCAGAAAGCCGGACGCAGCAGCCGGTCGGCGACCACCTTCGTGTCCTCGTTGTCGCGCAGGAGGAAGCGCCCGCGATCGTCATTGAGCACCGTGACGTCAGCCTCGAACCCTACCGTCAGCGCGCCGATTCGGTCGGCAAGGCCGAGCATTTCGGCGGCGTTGCGCGTCACCATTGGCACGACCGTCTCGAGCGGCAGGCCGAGCGCCATCATCGAGCTCATCGCCTGGGTGAGGCTGAACCGGGCCTGGCCTTTGAATGGGTGGTTCTCTTCGTCTGCGTGCTCACGCGGGGTGCCGGGCGGCGGGGGGACTTCAGTGTTGTAGCCGTGCATGTCGGCGCCGAGCGTATGGGGGACCACTCCGGCTTCGAGCGCCTTGCGGGCCAGCCGGTACGAGAAATGGCTGCCGTGGCCGACATCCACCTTCAATCCCTTGTCGAGCGCCGCCTTGATGACTTTGTGGACCTCACCCTTCCGGTTCACGAAGCCACCCGGATGTCGGGTGAAGGGATGCGCCAGCACATCGCCGGGTTTCAGGAGCGGAATGACGCGCTCGAGAATCGTATCCGCGTCCTCGCCGTTTGCGCCGCAGTCCGGCAGGCCCCACAGCGTTCCGAAATGGACATAGAGCGGAAGGTCGGTCCGGCGGCCGATCTCCGCCGCCATCTCCATGACGCGGATCCCCCAGCGGGCGAAACCGCCGATCTCCGCATGTCCCTTGATGCCGCGGACGATATCCTTGTTGGCGTTCGCCGAGGCGACAGTCGCGTCGATATCGACGCCGGCCGGACTATAAAGGTTGGGATAGAAATGGCCTTCGAGCCCGCCGACCAGATAGGCGGAGAGGAACGCATAAGTCCGCGTCGCTGCCTTTTCGGCGACGAAATGCCGGAAGCCCGGCAAGGTCATGCAGGACGGGCCGCCCTGGTCGACGATCGTCGTCACGCCCGAGCGAACGCCGACCATGTCGGCGTTCAGCCCGAACCGGCCGGTCACATATTGGTAGACATGGCCATGGGTGTCGATGAGGCCCGGCAGGACCAGCTTGCCGGACAGGTCGACCGTCTCCGTCGCGCTGCTTGGGAGGATCGATGGCTCAACCGCAGCGATCCGGCCGTCTCGAACGGCGACGTCGAATATACCGTCGATGCCCGAAGCCGGACAGATGACCCGTCCGCCGCGCAGCAGCAAATCGTAACCGCTTCTCACTGACATGATCCGCGCCTCCTTCGGCGTTGTTGCTGCAAGGTAGCGCGTTTCTTCCCGGCCGGTAAGATAGCCGATACCCGCGATCGCGTTCGCTGACGCCGCCTTATTTTGCCGCGCGCGTCTCTTGGACGATCCTGGCGACCCAATCGGCGATCGCCAGGCTCGATGTGAGTCCGGGCAATTCAATCCCAAACAGATTGATCAATCCGGCTACGCCGTGAGCCCTCTGGTCCTGGATGAGAAAATCCGTGCTGGATCCGCCCGGGCGCTCGATCTTCGGCCTTATGCCCGAATAGTCCGGCTGCAGCGCGCCATCGGGCAAGTCCGGCCAGTAGGAACGAACGGCCGCATAGAACGCGTCTCCCCGCCTGGGATCGACCGCGTAGTCGATCGCTTCGATCCATTCGACATCCGGCCCGAATCGGGCCCGCCCGGCGATATCCAAAGTCAAATGGACGCCAAGTCCCCCCGGCGCCGGTATCGGATAAATCAAGTGCGAAAAGGGCGAGGGCGCCGCCAGGGCGAAATAGTTGCCTTTGGCCAAATGCAGCGGCGGAATTTTTTCACGCGGCATTCCGGCTATCGACCGCGCCAGCGCCTGTGCGCCGAGACCCGCCGAATTGACCACAATACTCGCGGCAATTTGCGTCGGATTCGATCCTCCAGTCTCAATAATCAGTCCACGTCCAGCCGCTCGGCCCGAATCCACCGGGGTCTCCAGAGCCAGCATCGCGCCATGCCGCTCCGCGTCGCCCTCAAGAGCCAGCATGAACGCGTGGGAGTCGATGATGCCGGTCGAAGGCGAAAGCAACGCCTTCGTTACCGCAAGCGCCGGTTCGAGCGCGCGCGCATCATCGCGGCCGAGCCAGGCCAGATCCGTGACGCCGTTGGCCTCGGCCTGCTTTTTGATAGCCGCAAGATCTCCGATTTCGCCTTCGGTCGTCGCGACCAGTATTTTGCCGCAGCGCCGGTGCGGCACGCCATATTCCCGGCAAAAAGCGTAAAGCATCGCCTTGCCCTCGACGCACAGGCGCGTCTTGTCGAGGCCAGTCGGGTAGTAGATGCCGGCGTGAATGACCTCGCTGCTGCGGGAACTTGCACCCGAGCCAATCACCCGCTCGCCTTCAAGCACGACCACTTCGCGCCCCAAGCGCGCCAATGCCCGTGCGAT
The DNA here is from genome assembly GCA_963765375.1 of uncultured Alphaproteobacteria bacterium. Classification (GTDB taxonomy): domain Bacteria; phylum Pseudomonadota; class Alphaproteobacteria; order Rhizobiales; family Beijerinckiaceae; genus Roseiarcus. The sequence continues at coordinate 96,596 of CAVXVZ010000007.1, forward strand.
CGCCAGACCAACGACGCCGGCGCCGATCACCAGACATTCTACCGAGTCCATGCGACGGAGACCTTTCAGCGCAGAGCTGTCCGACGAATAAGCGAGCCTATGTCTTTTTGCTGTCGGCTCCGGCGCAATTCAATATCCTCAGTTGCAGCGTCCGAGAAAGGCCAAGAAGGAGCGGTCCGGCGCCCGGATGAACTCCGGCCGAAATTGAGCTATTGAGGATCAACGTTGTGGGTTGAGGACCGGCTCCGCCGGGCGGTGAGGCGATGGAAGCAAAGTTTCCGAGTTACTGGATGTGGTCGGAGGCCTTCGAGATGCTGGCGCGCGCGGAGCGCATGCATCGGCAATTCTTCCAACCGTCGAGCTCCCCCGCGTCGGTCGCCTGGGAGCCGCCGGTCGACGTTCTCGAGACGGAGCACGCGGTCTTGGTGCTCGTCGCTTTGCCAGGCGTCGACTTCGGCGAGGTCAAGGCGCTCATCAGCCAGGGCGAATTGCTGATTTCGGGAAGCCGGACCTATCCGGCTGAGATGCAGACCGCGATCATCCATCGCCTCGAACTGCCGCAAGGCCGCTTCGAACGCCGAATCCGTCTTCCGGTAGGCCGCTACAGCGCCGTTCATCGGTCGGAATTCAACGGCTCCCTGCTCATCACGCTGCAAAAGTCGGAGGCGCCGAATGGCTGAGACAGCGGTCGCGGCCGCGGGAGAGAACCTCGGCGGGGCGTCTTCGCCGCCGCTGCCGCCTGACGCCCTGATCATTGTGCCGGTGCGGGGCATGGTGCTGTTTCCCGGCGTGGTGCTGCCGGTGACTCTGAGCCGTCCCCGCTCGGTGCTGGCGGCGCAGCGGGCGGTCAAGGAGCAAAGGCCGATCGGCATCGTGATGCAGCGCGACGCGGCGGTCGAGGATCCGCTACCCATCGACCTTCATCGAATCGGGACGGTCGCCAACATCGTTCGCTACATCACCGCGCCGGACGGGACCAATCATCTCATCTGCCAGGGCGAGCAGAGGTTCCGGGTCGACGACTATCTGACCGGCTGGCCGTTCTTCGTCGCCAAAACGGAGAGGATTCCCGAGCCCGCTTCGTCGTCGGACGAGATAGAGGCACGCTTTGTCCATCTCAAAGGCCAGGCGATCGAGGCCATCCAGCTCCTGCCGCAGGCGCCCAACGAATTGCTCGCGACCATCCAAAACATCGAGCAGCCCAACGCGCTCGCCGATATGGTCGCGACCTTCATGGACGCGACTCCGGACGAGAAGCAGGACATCCTCGAGACGGTGGATATCGGCGCTCGAATGGAGCGGGTCTCACGACTGCTCGCCCATCGGATCGAGGTTCTTCGACTGTCGCAGGAGATCGGCCGGGAAACCAAGGCGTCGCTCGACGCCCGCAACCGCGAGGTCCTGCTGCGCGAGCAGATGGCGGCGATTCAGCGCCAGCTCGGCGAAGCGGATGAGGGAAAGTCGGCCGAGATCGCCGAGCTCGAGAAGGCGATCGCTAACGCGCATATGCCGAAGGAGGTCGATGACCAGGCGCGCAAGGAGATTCGGCGCCTGCAGCGGATGCCCGAAGCGGCCGGCGAGTACGGGATGGTCAGGACCTACCTCGACTGGTTGGTGGACCTGCCATGGGCGCTCCCCGAAGAGGCGCCGATCGACATTGCGGCGGCGCGGCGCATCCTCGACGAGGATCACTTCGGGCTGGAAAAGATCAAGCGCCGGATCATCGAATATCTCGCCGTTCGCAAGCTGGCGCCGGACAGCAAGGCGCCGATCCTCTGCTTCGTCGGACCTCCAGGCGTCGGCAAGACGTCGCTCGGTCAATCGATCGCGCGCGCCATGAACCGCAAATTTGTCCGCGTCAGTCTCGGCGGCGTGCATGACGAAGCCGAGATCCGCGGCCATCGGCGAACCTATATCGGCGCTCTGCCCGGCAACATCATTCAGGCGATCCGAAAAGCCGGCGCCCGCAACAGCGTCATGATGCTGGATGAGATCGACAAGCTCGGCGCCGGAATCCAGGGCGACCCGGCCTCCGCGATGCTCGAGGTGCTTGATCCCGAGCAGAACAACAGCTTCCGCGACAACTACCTCGGCGTGCCGTTCGACTTGAGCCGCGTCGTCTTCATCGCCACCGCGAATATGCTCGACACCATTCCTGGCCCGCTTCGCGACCGCATGGAGGTCATCAGCCTCGCCGGCTATACCGCCAGCGAAAAGTTCCAGATCGCGCGCCGCTATCTTGTTCCGCGTCAACTGGAAGCCAACGGCCTCAAGCCGGGTCAGGTCGAGATCGCCGATGACGCGGTCAAGGCGATCATCGAACGCTATACGCGCGAGGCCGGGGTCCGGAACCTCGAGCGCGAGATCGGGAGGGTGCTGCGCCAGGCCGCCATGCGGATCGCCGAGGGCGAAAGCGGCCCGATTGCGATCTCCGCCGGCGATCTCTCGGGCATCATGGGCCCGCCGACGTTCGAGGACGAGGTCGCGATGCGCACCAGCATCCCCGGCGTGGCGACGGGCTTGGCCTGGACGCCGGTCGGCGGCGACATCCTGTTCATCGAGGCGACAGCGATTCCGGGAAACGGCCGGCTGATCCTAACCGGCCAGCTCGGCGAAGTCATGAAGGAAAGCGCCCAGGCGGCGCTCAGCATCGTGAAGAGTCGCATTGGCTCGTATGGAATCGAGGCCTCACGCTTCGAGAAGACCGACATCCATATCCATGTGCCGGCGGGCGCGACGCCGAAGGACGGCCCGAGCGCCGGGGTGGCGATGTTCATGGCTCTCGTTTCGCTCCTGACCGATCGCACCGTGCGCAGCGACACCGCGATGACCGGGGAGATAAGCCTCAGAGGATTGGTGCTGCCGGTCGGCGGCATCAAGGAGAAGGTCGTCGCCGCGCACCGGGCCGGGATTAAGCGTGTCATGCTGCCGGCCCGCAACAAACGCGACTTCGAAGACATCCCCGAAGAGGTGCGTCAGCAGTTGACGTTCGTCTGGCTCGAACGGGTGGACGATGCGGTGTCCTCAGCCATCGAGACGCCGAAGCCTGCGCGAGACCTCGTCGCTGAATAGCGGTCAGGGCGCCGGTTCCGTCCGCCGCCTCACCGCCGCGACTTGTTCGGCTGAAACGGCGCCCGCGTAGCTGTTGCCGAAATGGGTGCGGACGTAGTTGACGACATCCGCACCCTGCTCATCGCTCATCATCTGCCCGACCGGCGGCATGGCTTTGAGACCGCCGAATAGCACGGTCAGCACGAAGTCGGTCGAAGCGAGCTTCTTGTCGGCGGCGAGCGGCGGATAGGCCGCTGCGCCGGCCGCGCCCTTCGCGTCTGGCTGATGGCAGGCCGCGCAGACATTGGCGAAGAGGTCCGCCCCGCCCTGTTCAGCGAATTCCCACCCGCGGCTCATCGGGGCGCTTTTCACTGCGGCGTCATCAGCCACGGCCGGCGAGCCAAAGCCCCCCGCAGCGACGAGCGCAAGGACGAGCCGCGCGACAGGTCTCACGATGCGACGATGCGCTTGTGGAGGCGCTGGATTGCGTCCAGCGCCGACAGGATCGCGCCCTCCTGCCAGGCGGGAACGTAGGAGGCGTGTTCGCCGGCGAGCACGATCCGGCCGTCGATCTGGCAGAGGTCGTTGTAGTGCGCCTTTCGCGCTTCATCCGACCAATCGCCCGCGCACCCGAGAGTGAACGGGACCCGATGCCAGGCGACCGAAACGCCGTTCTCGAACTCGGTCCGATATTGCGGATGGATCTGGGCGCCGAACTCGACCGCGCGCCTGAGCCTCTCCGGCGGCGACATCGCAGTGAATTCGTAGGAGTTCGGTCCGTCGAATGTGTATCCGCCGAGCAGCACGCCCTTGCCGCCGGCATTGAAATTCGTGCTCGGGTAGGAAATCTGTCGGATCGGGAGATCGGTGTAGCTGATGCCGCCGAAGATGTGCTCGTCCTCCTCCCAGAACCGGCGGGAGAACTGCAGGCCGAATTTGACCGCCGAAGCGTACGGAACGGCGGCGATCGCCGCCTTCATCGGCTGGGACACATCGATCGGGAGTTGGCTCAGGATGGTGAGCGGCAGCGCGCATACGCACCAGTCGGCTTTGGCCTCCTGAGCCGCTCCGCGGGCCGCGAGGTCCTCGAATACGACCGTCACGCCGGTCTCGTTCTGACGGATCGCCACGACTTTCGCGCCGTATCGAATGCGATCGGGGATCTGCCGGGCGAAGGCCTCACCGATCCTGCCCATGCCGCCGACCGGCTGGAACATGGTTGTCTGAAAGTCGTAGGAGAGGAAATTCTGCAGGCCCCGCCACAGGCGCGAGGTCAGAATGTCGCTGAGCCCGATCGGCTCGCCGTCGGCCGGCTCGGCGCCGAGGCCGCCCCCCGGATCCTTGGCGTAGCCGCGGTGATAGGCCGAATCGTCGCCGGCCTTGTAGCGGAAGTCTTTGTCGAGCGCGCCGAGCGACCTCAGCGCCTCGAGCAGAATCTCGCGGTCCTCCGCCGACACCTCCTCGTCGAGCGCGCCCTTTCGCGTCGCCTTGGCCAGGAGCTCGGACACGCCGCCGTCGAAATCGGCCTTGACGTCCCGAATGCGCTGCGGCTTGCCGTCGAACGCATTCGAGGAATGCAGGAACGCATTGTGATTGAGCTGGATGAAAGGCTCGAGAGCAACTCCGAACCGGCGGCAATAATCGAGAATCGCATGATGATGGTAGGGAATGCGCCAAGGCCCCGGATTGATGTAGAGGCCGGAGTCGAACTCGCAGGTCTGGGTCGCTCCGCCGAGTTCGGTGTAGACGTCGCCGCCCCTCAGCGTCCAGTTGCGTCCGCCAGGACGGAGGTTGAATTCGAGGACGCTGACACGATAGCCCGCGCGCTCGAGCTCGATTGCCGCCGTCATTCCCGCAAGGCCGGCTCCCAGGACAATGACCGAAGCGCCTCTGGGATCGCCATCGAGCTTGATCGGCCCGCGATATGGCGATTCCGACGCGAATCCAAGCCGGGTCATGGCCTGGTAGGCTGCGGACGCCCCGACGGTTGCGCCAACAAGTTCAAAGAGTTTTCGCCGGCTCAATGGAGGTTTCGCCAGATCGCTCATCGGTTGACCTTACGCGTCGTCCACATGCGAAGTCGAGCGTTCACGAACGCTCTAGCCGCGCCAGAATCGCGGCGACAGGGGCCGCATGCGCGAGCACGAGGTCGGCCGCTGCGGCGATGTCGTCGATCGACGCATGCGGCAGGCGCGCCGGCGGATCGACGCAATCGCCGATCAAAGCGACGACGCCATTGTCTTGCGGGTGGATCGGCGGCTTGCCGTTGGCGGCGCGATAGACCTCGATCTTGGGCAGGGGATCGCGCTTGAAGCCCTCGACGAGGATGAGGTCGACCGGTGCGAGGAGACGCAGAAGCTCCGCGAGCGACGGCTCCGGCGCGCCGCGCAATTCGCGCATCAGCGCGAGCCGGTTGGCGGAGGCGACCAGCACCTCGTGTGCGCCGGCGGCGCGGTGGGCGTAGGAATCCTTGCCCGGCTGATCGAGGTCGAAGCCGTGATGGGCGTGCTTGATGGTCGACACGGTGAAGCCGCGCCGATTGAGTTCCGGAATGAGCCGGACGATGAGCGTCGTCTTGCCGGCCCCGCTAAAACCGGCGAAACCAATGGCGCGCATGGGCCCTCGCCTCTCATTTCTTGCGCCCCGCACTGTTCATCTAGTCGTCCGCCCCGGGAAATGCGAATTGGAAGGCGCCAAGCGAGAGGCCTGTTGAGATTTCGCGCCATAGGCAAAACGCCCTTCCTGAGAATAGGATTGCCTGTCGCCGCCGGACCTATCGCCGCGCGCGGCCCTGGGATTCGTCCGGGAGCCACTCATGACCGACGCCGCCGACGTCTTCGCTGCGTTCCGCCCCGAGGTTCTCCCGCAGACGCCGCTCAGGGCGGCGATCACCGCCGCCACCCGGCGCTCGGAGCTCGAATGCCTGCCTCCGCTCATTACGGCGGCGGCCGCCAATCCCGACGAAGCCGGGCGTATCGAGGCGCTCGCCCGTAGCCTGGTCACTCGGCTGCGGGCCAAGACGCGCTCGAGCGGCGTCGAGGGCCTGATCCACGAATATTCGCTTTCGAGCCAGGAGGGCGTTGCACTGATGTGCCTCGCCGAGGCGCTGTTGCGCATTCCCGACGCCGCCACCCGCGACGCGCTGATCCGCGACAAGCTTGCTCCGGGCGACTGGCGCGCCCATCTCGGCCACAGCCCGTCGCTGTTCGTCAACGCCGCGACTTGGGGCCTGGTGCTGACCGGCCGCCTGGTGACGACGACGAGCGAACAGGGCCTGTCGGCGGCCTTGACGCGCCTCATCGCCCGCAGCGGCGAGCCGATCATCCGCCGCGGCGTCGACGTCGCCATGCGGCTCATGGGCGAGCAGTTCGTCACCGGTCGCACGATCGAGGAGGCGATCGGGAACAGCCGCGAGCGCGAGGCGCGAGGCTTCACGTTCTCGTACGACATGCTCGGCGAAGCGGCGACGAACGCCGAGGATGCGGCCCGCTATCTCGACGAGTACGAGCGCGCCGTGCACGCAATCGGCAAGGCCTCTCGTCGCCGCGGCATCTACGAGGGGCCCGGCATTTCGATCAAGCTCTCGGCGCTGCACCCGCGCTACCAGCGGACCAAACGCGACCGCGCCATGAGCGAGCTCCTGCCGCGGGTCAAACGGCTCTCGGCGCTCGCCAAATCCTACGACATCGGCCTCAACATCGACGCCGAGGAGGCTGATCGGCTCGACCTGTCGCTGGATATCCTCGAGGCGCTTTGCCTTGACCCGGATCTCAGCGGCTGGAACGGCCTCGGCTTCGTCATCCAGGCCTATGGCAAACGTTGCGCCTTCGTCATCGACTGGCTCATCGATCTCGCGCGCCGGTCAGGGCGGCGGCTGATGATCCGACTCGTCAAGGGCGCCTATTGGGATTCGGAGATCAAACGGGCGCAGGTCGACGGCCTGGACGGCTTCCCCGTGTTCACCCGCAAGGTTCATACCGACGTCAGCTACCTTGCGTGCGCGCGCAAGCTGCTCGCGGCGCCGGATGCGGTCTTTCCGCAATTCGCGACCCACAACGCCCAGACGCTCGCTGCCGTCCTCGTCTTCGCGGGTCCCAATTTTTATCGCGGCCAATACGAGTTCCAGTGCCTGCACGGGATGGGCGAGCCGCTTTACGAAGAGGTGGTCGGCCGCGACAAGCTCGAGCGCCCGTGCCGGGTCTATGCGCCGGTCGGCTCGCACGAGACGCTGCTTGCCTATCTCGTTCGCCGCCTGCTCGAGAACGGCGCCAACACCTCGTTCGTCAACCGCGTCGCCGACGCAAGCTTGGCCATCGAGGACCTGGCGGCCGACCCCGTGGCTCTCGCCCGCGCGATCCAGCCGGTTGGGGCGCCGCACGACAAGATCGCGGCGCCGCGCGACCTCTACGCTCCTGATCGCTTGAATTCGCGCGGGCTCGATTTCTCCGACGAGCAGCGCCTGGCCAAGCTCGCCAAGGGACTCGCCGCAAGCGCCGAAACCGCGTGGCGCGCCTTTCCGCCGGGCGGGGCGAACGACGCGCCCGGCGAGCCGGTCGTGAACCCCGCCGATTCGAGCGACGTCGTCGGCTTCACCTGTCGCGGGCGCCCCGACGAGATCGCCGGGGCGCTGGCCACCGGCGACATCGCCGCGCCCGCTCTCGCCGCGATCCCGCCCACCGAGCGGGCTGCGATCCTGCGCCGCGCCGCGGATCTGATCGAAGCGCGAATCGATCGGCTCGTCGGGCTCATCGTGCGCGAGGCTGGCAAATCCTACGCCAATGCGGTCGCCGAAGTGCGCGAAGCGGTCGACTTCCTGCGTTACTACGCCAACGAAGCGGCGCGCACGTTCGTGCCCGGCTCTCCTGCGCCGCTCGGCTTGGTCGTATGCATCAGTCCGTGGAACTTTCCGCTCGCGATCTTCACCGGCCAGGTCGCCGCCGCGCTGGCTGCGGGCAATTCGGTGATCGCGAAGCCCGCCGAAGAGACGCCTCTCGTGGCCGCCGAGGCCGTACGGCTCATGCACGCGGCCGGCGTTCCGCGCGACGGGCTGCAGCTCATGCCGGGAGCGGGCGACGTCGGCGCGGCGCTGGTCGCCGACCCACGCGTCCAGGGTGTGGTCTTCACCGGCTCGACCCCGGTCGCGCGGCTGATTGAAACGGAGCTCGCCGGGCGCCTCACCCGCCGCGGCGCGCCCCTCGCCCTGATCGCCGAAACCGGCGGCCTCAACGCGATGGTCGTCGATTCCTCCGCGCTCGCCGAACAGGTCGTCGCCGACGTCATCTCTTCGGCGTTCGACTCAGCCGGCCAGCGCTGCTCCGCCTTGCGCATCCTCTGCCTGCAGGACGACGTGGCCGATCGCATCCTCGACATGCTGAAAGGCGCGATGGCGGAGATCGAGGTCGGCGACACGCGCAAGTTCTCGGTCGACGTCGGCCCCGTGATCACGGCGGAGGCGCGCGACGCGATCGCGACCCACATCGAGGCCATGTCGCGCCGCGGACATAAAGTCACTCAAACTCCTCTCGGCGAAGCGTCGGCGCGCGGCACATTCGTCGCGCCCACCATGATCGAGATCGCCAAGGTCGCCGAGGTCGAGCGCGAGGTGTTCGGGCCGGTGCTGCATGTCCTGCGTTTCAGGCGCGAGGCGCTCGACGCGCTCATCGACGACATCAACGCCGCCGGCTACGGCCTTACTTTCGGCCTCCATACCCGCATCGACGAAACGATTGCGCGAGTGACCGAGCGGATCGAAGCCGGCAATGTCTATGTCAACCGGAACATCATTGGCGCGACCGTCGGCGTGCAGCCGTTCGGCGGCTCGCGGCTCTCGGGCACCGGCCCGAAGGCCGGCGGGCCGCTCTACCTGTCGCGCCTGGCCGCCGAGCCGGCTCCCGGCGCCCTCGACGGCGTCGAAGGCGCGGCGGCCGCGCACGGGGCAGTCCGCGTCTATATCGACTGGCTCCGCACGGCCGGACACGAAGCCGAAGCCGAGCGCTGCGTCGGCCTCATGGCGCGCTCGCCGCTCGGCGCGCGCGTCGAGCTCAAAGGGCCGGTCGGCGAACGCAATCTCTACGCGCTCAGACCGCGTGGCCGGATCGCGGCGGTCGCGGCGACCCAGAGCGCCGCGCTGATCCAGATCGGCGCCATCCTCGCGACCGGCAACGACGCGGTCATCAATGCAAGCGAAACGCTGGCGCTGAAAAGGCTGCCGCCAGAGCTTACGCACCGGGTCGTGATGGCCTTCTACCCGCTCGAAGCGCCTTTGCTCGCCGGCGCCCTCTTCGAGGGCGAGGCCGATGCGCTCGCCGCGGCCTTGCGCCAGCTCGCGCTCCGCCCCGGCCCCATCGTCCGCCTCCAGGCGCTCACCCCCGCCCGCCTTGCCGCCGGCGAGGATTACAACCTCGCCGAATTGGTCGAGGAGGTCGCGGTCGCGACCAACACCGCGGCGGCGGGCGGCAACGCGAGCCTGATGACGATCGGGTAGGATGCACGAAACAGAACCGGAGCGCCGAAATGCCTGACGATCTGACGGACTCCCAAGTCGCGCTGCTGTGCGCCATCGAGGAGCATGACGATTCTGAGTCCACCAGCGACCAGAAACGTGATCTGGAGCGGCTTATCGCCGGGGGTTACGTGCAGCGCGCGGAAGGCCATCCCGGGTCGGCCTTTGCGCTCACAGCCAAGGGCGCGGCGTTCCTGGGTGAGCTCGGCGCGGGACTGAATGAGGCATAGCGGCAGCCACGTTCGTATTCATGCGGCGGCTCGCGATACTCACGCGTGATCGATTGGCGAGGCTGGCTCTTGGAATGAGCGAGACGCTGGAGCCTCCGCAATCAGCGGAGCTTCTCGCCAAGCCCGTTGACGCGAGTTAGCTTGCGCCAGGCGCCGCGCAACCGGGAGGCGAAGCGAAATGCTGGCGATCGGATATCGCAAAGCGAGCCCCGAGCTCGATCATCTCGAGACCTTCGACATCCCGCGGCCAAAGCCGCAGGGTCGCGATCTGCTCGTCGAGGTCCGTGCCGTTTCCGTCAATCCCGTCGACTACAAGGTTGCGAGCGGCGGGGGCCCGGGTGGCGGGTCCTCGGACCCGGACGGAATCAAGGTTGTCGGTTACGACGCCGCCGGAGTTGTGGCGGAAGCCGGGCGCGAGGCGAAGCTCTTCAGGCTCGGCGATGAAGTGTTCTACGCCGGCAGCGTCGGCCGCCAGGGCGCGAACATGGAGTTTCATCTCGTCGACGAGCGGATCGTCGGCCGCAAGCCGCGAACGCTCGATTTCGCCGCCGCCGCCGCTTTGCCGCTGACTTCGATCACCGCGTGGGAGGCGATGTTCGACCGGCTCGATGTCGCGAAATCCGTTCCTGGCGCGGCGCGCGCGATCCTGATCCTAGGCGGCGCCGGCGGCGTCGGTTCGATCGCCATCCAATTGGCGCGGCAGCTCACCGATCTTGCGATCGTCGCGACCGCCTCGAGGCCCGAGACGATAAAATGGGCGAAGGACATGGGCGCTCACCATGTCATCGACCACAAAGAGCCGCTCGCGCCGCAGGTCGCAGCGCTCGGTCTGGGCAGCCCCGCGTTCGTCTTTGCTACGGCGCCGATTGGCCGCCTCCTTCCCGATCTCGCCGAATTGATCGCGCCGCAGGGACGCGTCGCTCTCATCAACGGCGAGGCGGCCGATCTTTTTGTCTTCAGGCCGAAGAGCGTCTCCATTCACCATGAGCTGATGTTCACCCGGCCTTTGTTTCAGACCGCCGACATGGAGGCCCAGCACAGGCTTCTGAATGAGGTCGCCGAACTCGTCGATTCCGGGCGCGTTCGCTCCACCATGCATGAGAACTACGGACGCATCGATGCAGCCAATCTCATGCGTGCGATGGCCTTCCTCAAGTCGGGCCGGGCGATTGGCAAGATCGTGCTGGGGGGGTTTTGAGAGATGCCGCGGACAGGCGTTGCGAATGGCGATGCGCGGCGCCTCACGCCGCCTCGAGCGCCAGGCCATGCGCAGCTGAGGCGATTCGCAGGCGGCCGCCACGGATGAGAATGTTCACATGCGCAAGCGCCTCGCTGAAGGCGAATACGAGCTGGTGCGGGTCGTCGATCCTGCGGCCGAAAATGACCGGCACCAATTCCGCGACGGTCTGCGCCCCCGGCCTGCAAGCCTCGAGGATGGCCATGCAGCGCGCCTCGTGGTGGGCGATGAGCTCGTCGGCGCGGGCGCGCAAGCCGACGAACGGCAGATTGTGCCCGGGCAGGACCAGCACATCCTCCGGCAGCTTCCGCTTGAGCGTCCGAAGCGACCGCAGATAGGCGCCGAGCGGGTCGCCCTCCGGATCCATCGCCTCGACGCTGACGTTGGGCGAGATCTTGGCCAGCACCTGATCGCCGCAAAGGATGAGGTTGTCGGACGCGGAATAGAGCAACACCTGCTCCGGCGAATGACCGGCCCCGGTCATCACCTGGAACTCGCGGCCGCCAATCTTCAGCCGGTCGTCGGCGATGAGGCGCAGAAATGTCCTGGGCGGCGCCGAGACCATTCGCAAATAATGCAAGCCGTTGCCGAGCAGGAGCTCCGTGCTTTCCTCGGTCAGGCCGTGCGAGCGGTAGAAGGACCGATATGGCTCCGACCGCAGCCCTTGCGGATCGAGGCGTATGTTGAGGGAGATCAGGTATTCCGTCTCGCTCATCGCCAGCTTGAGACCGAAGCGTTCGCAGAGCCATCCAGCGAGGCCGACGTGGTCCGGGTGGAAGTGGGTGGCGATGACCCGGGTCAGTCTGCGCCCGCGAAGCGGCCCGGCAAGAAGCGCCTCCCAGGCGGAGCGCGACGGCGAGTCGTCGATCCCCGCATCGATGAGCGCGAACCCGTCGCCGTCCTCGATCAGGTACACGTTGACGTGGTCGAGCCGGAATGGGAGGGGAAATCGCGCCCACAAGACGCCCGGACGAATCTCGATCGCTTCGCCAGGCTTTGGCGGAACGGGATTGGGAAACGCCAGCGTGTCGGGCATTGCGCGGTTCAACATCGTCCGGTATCGTCCTTCGAGCGTTGCGTTCGCCTCGACCCGCGTCAGCCGAGCGGAAAGAAACGCGGCGCGGCGGAAGCGTCGAGCTCACCGCTCGCGCCGGGCTGGTAGACGCCGCGCGCCGCAGTATGCGGATGCGCTGCGGCCTCGGCGAGGCTCAGCACCGGAGCGAAGCACGCCTCGCTCCCCTCGAGCAGCGCGCGCCAGTGGGCGCTTGGCCGGCTGAGGAAGATGGCGCAAAACCGAGCCTTCAGCGCCGGCCATCCGGCCCGGTCGTATTGCGCTTTCGGATCGACGTCCGCAAGGCCGAGCTTTTCGATTAGTCGCGCATAGAACTGCGGCTCGAGCGCGCCGATGGTCACGTACCGGCCGTCGGCGCAGGCGTAGACGTCGTAGAATGGCGAGTCATGGAACATGCTCGGGCTCGACGCGTCCACAAGTCCGGAGGCGCGCGCGGCGAGCGCAATGCCGGTGAGACTCGCCACGACGTCGATGATCGAGCAGTCGATGATGCAACCCTGACCGCTACGGCCGGCGGCGAAGACGGCGCTCATGATCCCGAACGCAAGGCCGAGCGCGCCGCCCCCGTCGCCGAGAACCGTCGGCGGCGGGATCGGCGCCGCGCCTGGGCGGGCGGCAAGCGAGAGCGCGCCGCTCAGGGCCAGATAGTTGAGATCGTGGCCAGCCGCTTGGGCGAGCGGCCCGTCCTGCCCCCAGCCGGTCATGCGGCCGTAGACAAGCCGCGGATTGCGCCTGGCGCAGTCGGCAGGACCGAGGCCCAGGCGCTCCATCACCCCGGGCCTATTTCCCTCGATCAGCGCGTCGGCAGTCTCGACGAGGCCGAGCGCCTTTTCGACCGCTTCCGGGCGCTTGAGATCGAGGACGACGATCCGCTTGCCGCGCCGAAGCGGCTCAGGGTAGAGCGGGCGGTCCGGACCGCCGATGGCCGCCTTCATTGGGCGAATCACCGCGACAACGTCGGCGCCGAGGTCGGCGAGCATGCGGCCGGCGAGCGGGCCCGGCCCGATGCCCTCGAACTCGACGACGCTCAAACCCGCAAGCGGACGTATCATTGATGGGACCCCCCGCATCGAATCCATGTGCGGCTCATTACCTCGACCGCCCGTCCGAGGACAGGGACGCGCCCAAGCCTTAGGTTCGGTCCGGGAACAGCGCCTTGAGGCCCTCCGGCGAAGCCTCGGCGACGCCGCGCTCGGTGATGAGCCCGGTCACCAGGCGGGCCGGCGTGACATCGAACGCCGGATTGGCGGCGCGTCCTCCCTCCGGCGCGATTCTGACGCGCCGGATCGCGCCGTCGTCGCCAAGGCCCTGGACGAAAGTGACTTCATCCGCGCTGCGCTCCTCGATCGGGATTTCCTTCACCCCGTCGCGAACCGTCCAGTCGATGGTCGGCGACGGCAGCGCGACATAGAACGGCACCGCATTGTCGCGCGCCGCGAGCGCCTTGAGATAGGTGCCGATCTTGTTGCAGACGTCGCCGTTGGCGGTCGTCCGGTCGGAGCCGACGATCACCGTGTCTATGAGGCCATGCTGCATCAGATGCCCGCCGGCGTTGTCGACAATGAGCGTGTGTGGCGCGCCGTAATGGGTCAGCTCCCAGGCGGTGAGAGACGCGCCCTGATTGCGCGGGCGCGTCTCATCGACATAGACATGGACGTTGAGGCCCTCCTCCATCGCGAGGTAGATCGGCGCGGTAGCGGTGCCGTAATCGACTGTCGCCAGCCAGCCGGCATTGCAATGGGTGAGGATGTTGACCGGCTCGCCCGGCGTCTTGCCTGCAGCGAGGCGCCTCAGCAGCTTGAGGCCGTTGCGGCCGATCGCCCGGTTGATCTCGACGTCCTCGTCGGCAATTCGCGCCGCCTCGCCGTAGGCGGCGTCGCTGCGGGCGTGAGGGGCAAGGGGCGCAAGATGCTTGCGCATGGCGTCCAGCGCCCAGCGCAGGTTGATCGCGGTCGGCCGCGTCGCCGCCAGCTTGTCGCGCGCGGCGTCGAGAGCCGCGTCGCTCGGATCCTCGCGCATGGCAAGCGCGAGCCCATAAGCCGCCGTAGCCCCGATGAGCGGCGCGCCACGAACCCACATGTCGCGGATCGCCGTCGCCGCGTCGGCGACGCTGCGCAGCGTGGCGACGCGGAACTCGTGCGGCAGCCAGCGCTGGTCGATGATATCGACGCTTGAGCCGTCGGCGTTCAGCCAGATCGTGCGGTACGGGCGTCCGTCGACTTTCAAGACCGCCTGCTCCTCATCCAAGGCCCCGTTCGGCCCGCGGCGGGAATAGCACAGCCGGCGAGCCCACGGAATTCAGGTCCGCGCGCCTAAATAATTGACTTTCGTGGGCCCGGATCGTGACCCTATCGTGCGGCATGATCGACCATTGTCGGCGCCGCGCGAGGCGGCCGATGAAAATCGCAACGATCCGGGGCGAAACCGTGACATGACCAAGGGATTCTCGACGGCGCCCGCTTTCCTGGGCGCGAGCGCCGCCGCTGCGCTTTCCCGCGCGGTGATCGCGTTCGAGAGCGAAGAATTGGCGCGGCGCCGGCTCGCGGCGTTCGGCTATCCCCCCGATGTCGCCGCCGAAATCGCTGTCTACCTTGCCCAGTCGACCGATCTGCCGCTGTTCATCGACGACATCGCTCAGGCGCTCTCGCAGGAGGGAATCGCGGCCGAATTCGTCGACCTTGACGGGTTGCCCGAGCGGTTGCGCGACTTGGCTCTGCAGAGAGATACGACGATCGTGTGGGCGATCACCGACGGGGTGCGCTTCTATCGCGGCTCGTCGGTTCCCGCTCTCGCCCGCCTCGAGGGCTTCGCGCGGTTCGGCAGCCCCGCCGTGGCGGCGCATCTGTGCCAGGACAAATTCGCGAGCCTTGCGCTCGCCTCTTCCGCCGGCCTCGCCGTGCCGCCGACCCGGTTGATGGAAGGGGAAAGCGAAATCGCCTCGCTCGGCGACTGGACGCGCGCTTCCGGTCCTCTGTTCGTCAAGCCGAATACGCTCGGGGCGAAGATCGGCATTTTCGCCGACAGCCTGTGCGCCGATCGAACGGAGGCGAAGGATCGGGCGCGGCGCATCTGGGCGCGTTATCGCGACCGGGCGCTGGTCCAGCCCTTTGTCGAGGGCGATGACGTCCGCGTCAGTTACATGGATCTCGGCGGCGAATTCGCCGATCAGCTCGGCGTCGAACGGATCGTCAAGGACGCCGCGAGCGAGGCCGGCGGTGCCTTTTTGACCATGAAGGACAATGAGACCCTGTCGGGCGCGCGCGACACCGCAGGCGGACGCGGCGGGTTCGGCGCGTCGCGCCCAGCCGCCTTCATCCCGCGGATGATCGATCTGCGCGAAGAGGGGGGCGAGCGGTCGCAGCGGGCGGTCGCGCACATCCTCGATTGCAGCGCCCGCCTTGCCCGGCTCATCGGCCTTCGCGACCTCTTCTCGATCGATTTCCGCATCGACGCCGACGGCCGGCCGACGTTTTTCGAATTCGAGGTCTCTCCGGGCGTGACGATCTACGACTTTCAGAACTACCTGCGCTCGCGCCGCGGCCTGACCCTTGGAGCGGCGCTCGCCTGGGCGTTCAGCGTCGCTTACAGGCGCCGGCGTGCGATGGGCGAGGCCTGATGCTTTGGCGGGCCCATGGCCGATTGGAGGCGCGGTATGAGAGTTGGAATGATCGGGCTCGGCGCAATGGGGCGCAACGTGGCGCTGAACATTCGCCGCGCCGGCTTCGACATGACGGTCTATGACATTCGCGCCGCAGCCTGTGCTCCGCTCGCCGAGAAAGGCGCTGAGGTCGCCGTTGATCCCGCCGGGGTGATGCAGCGATCCGACGTCGTCGTCACCATGGTTTTCGGTCCGAGTGAGATTGAGCAAGTGCTGCGTGGGTCCAATGGCCTCTTTTCAACCTCCTGCGAAGGAAAGTCATGGATCGATCTGACCACTAGCAGTCCGAGACTGATGAACGATTTGGCTGAACAATTTCGCGATCGGGGCGGACGCGCCATTTCGGCGCCTGTGACCGGCTCGGTCAATTCCGCGATCCGAGGCGACATGCTGATGTTCGTCGGCGGGGACGATGACGATGTCGACTCGGTGACGCCGGTGCTCGAGGCGATGGGCGAGATCCGGCGCGTCGGCGCCTACGCGAATGGCTATGTCGCCAAGCTCACCAACAACCAGTTGTGGAAGATCCATGCCGCGGCGATCGGCGAGGCGATGGTCGCGGCGAAACGCGCCGGTCTTGAACCCGACGTGTGGTGGCGCGCCATGCAGGGCGGAGCCGCCGACAGTTTCGTGCTGCGTCACGACGTTCCCTCGATCTTCGCCGGTCACTACGACCCGTCGTTTCCGCTCGCGCTGTGCCTGAAAGATCTCGGGCTCATCGAAGAGCTGATGACGGAGACCGGCGTGTCGGGTGAGTTGACGCGCGCGACCCATGACCGCTTCAAGCAGGCGCGCGATCGTTACGGCCAAGGCGCCGGAGAAATGACCGTCTGTAAACTGATCGAGGACGCAGCGGGCGTTTCGCTGCGAGTGGACGGCGACTGGACAAAGCCAGGGAAGTCAAGCATCCAGGCGATCTGTGAGGCGCATTGCGCTGCAATAACAATCGGGTTAGCGTCGAATAGAAGGGCGTTCAAGCGTCCTGGAATGCGCTCAAAACGCCACAATGGGAGAAGTTCGGTGATCAGGGAAACCCTCGGAAAGAAATGGAGCAAATTCTCGCAAAAGATGGTGAGCGACTATGCCGCCCAAGCGAGAGAAGGATCTATCGACCGGCGCGAGTTTCTTGCCCTGGCGACGATTTTCGGCGCATCGACGGCCGCCGCCTATGGCATGCTCGGCCTCGCGGCGCCGACGCCAGCCATGGCCGAAACCCCGAAGAAGGGTGGGACCTTGAGGGTCGGCATGTTCGTCAAGGACCAGAAAGACCCGCGGACCTACGACTGGCCGGAGATGGGTAACGTCGCCCGCCAGTTCCTGGATTCCCTCGTCACCTACACCCGCCAGTTTACCTTCGAGCCGGCCCTGCTCGAATCCTGGGACGTCAATCCGGATGCGACCGAATACATCCTCCACGTGCGCAAGGGCGCGACCTGGAACAACGGCGACGCCTTCAACGCCGACGACGTCGTCTTCAACATCAACCGCTGGTGCGACCAGTCTGTCGAGGGCAATTCGATGGCCGCGCGCATGGCGGCTCTCATCGATCCCGCGACCAAGAAGGCGCGCGACGGCGCGATCACCAAGGCCGACGACTTCACCGTCAAGCTCTCGCTGAAGAAGCCCGACATCACCATCATTCCCGGGATGTCCGATTATCCGGGGCTGATCGTCCATCGTGATTTCGAGAAAGACGGCAAGGACCTCGTCAAGCATCCGATCGGGACCGGCGCGTTCGAGCTCGTTTCGTTCGAGGTCGGCAAGAAGGCCGCTTTCAAGCGCCGCGTCAACGGCAAATGGTGGGGCGGCGAAGCCTATCTCGACGGCGTCGAGTTCATCGACTATGGCCCGGACATTTCGGCGACAGTCAGCGCCTTCGAGTCGAAAGAGCTCGACTGCACGATGAAGACCGACGCGGCTTACGTCGCGATCATGGACAAGGCCGGCCTCACCCGGTCCGACGTCCAGACATCAGCGACCATCGTGGCGCGCACCAATGTCAAACAGAAGCCTTACGACGACCAGCGGGTGCGCAACGCCCTGCAGATGGCGGTTGACAACGCGACAATCCTGAAACTCGGCATCGAGGACCACGGCACGGTCGGCGAGAACTTCCACGTCGCCCCGATCCACCCGGAATATGCGGAGCTGCCCAAGAAGTCGCGCGACATCGCCGGCGCCAAAAAGCTCATGACCGACGCCGGCCAGATCGAATTCGAGCACGATCTTATCACCAGCGACGAGGAATATTACAAGAACTCCGGCGACGCGATCGCCGCGCAACTGCGGGAAGCGGGCTTCAAGGTGAAGCGGACGGTGCTGCCCGGTTCGACCTTCTGGAACGACTGGACCAAATATCCCTATTCGATCACCGACTGGAACATGCGCCCTCTCGGCGTTCAGGTCCTCGCTCTCGCCTACCGCACCGGCGAGGCCTGGAACGAGACCGCCTATTCCAATCCGGATTTCGACGCCAAGCTCGAAAAGGCGCTCGCGATCCCGGACCCGAACGCGCGGAAGGTTGTGACAAAGGACCTCGAGCAGATCCTCCAGGATTCCGGCATCATCATCCAGCCCTATTGGTTGACCCTCTACAATCACCGCACGGCGGCGGTCATGAACTACGGCATGCATCCCCTCTACGAGACGCATCTCGAGCGCGCGTGGCTGAACGCCTGAGACGTGAGGCCCAAAGGCGGCGGTCGATTTGCTCGGTGAGAGCGGCTCGGCCGGCCTCTTAAGCGGCGACGGAGGGACGGGACGATGGCGTCATTTCTGGCTCGTCGGCTCGGAGCGATGCTGCTGACGATGCTGTGTCTGACGCTGGTCGTCTTCTATCTGGTCAATCTCGAGCCGAACCTGCGCAAGCTCGCGATCAGCCAGACCGAGATGCATGCGACCGACCAGGAGCTCGAAAGCTGGCTGGTCAAGAACGGCTACCGTCGCCCCTTCCTCGTTCGCTACGCGGCCTGGCTCGGAATCTGGCCCAAACAGCCGAATATCGACCCGGCCACCGGTGTCGCGACTTCCCGCTTCTCTTTTTGCGACGAACCAAAAACGTCCAGGTTTTCCGGCGTACTTCAGGGGGACCTTGGCTGTTCAACCAAGTTCAAGGTCAAGGTCGTCGACAAGCTGGGCCCGGCGCTCGAGGCGACGGCGATTCTCATGTTCTGGGTCCTGGCGGTCATGGTGCCGGTCGCGCTGGCGATCGGCGTCGTGTCCGGCATGCGCGAAGGGTCGCGCACCGACCGGACTTTGTCGGTGATCTCGATCGCGACCACATCGACGCCCGAATACGTATCGGGCGTGGTGCTCACCATCATCTTCGCCGCCTGGCTCGGCTGGCTCAATGGTTCGGCGGCCTCGGCGACGGAAGGCCACGTCACCTTTTACAATTTCGCCCTGCCGGTCGCGACGGTTGCGATCTACGGCATGGGCTATGTCGCGCGCATGACTCGCGCCTCGATGATCGAGGTGATGAACGCCCAATATATCCGCACCGCCCGCCTCAAAGGCCTCGGATTTACGGCGATCGTGCTCAAGCACGCGCTGCGCAACGCGCTGATCGCGCCTTTCACCGTCATCATGCTCCTCTTCCCGTGGCTTTTGACTGGTGTGGTGATCGTCGAGGTGATGTTCCGCTATCAGGGCTTCGGTCAGGCCCTGGTCGACGCAGCCGGCAACAACGATATCGATCTTCTGCTCGCCTGCTCGATCGTTTCGGTGACGCTGGTGCTTTTGACCCAGCTCATCTCCGACATCGGCTACGCCTGGCTCAACCCGCGCATCCGCGTGCATTAGGTGGGGCGCGCTTGCAGTTTCTGAGCCCGGGCGAGATCGTTCTCAAGACCCTCGTGCAGCTCATTCCCGTGTGGGCGAGCCTCGCGCTCGTTCTTGGCTTGAGCCTCGTCTTTCGCCGCCGGCTCGGGCTCTATGGCCATGTCGTCGCGAGCGGGACCGGATTCGCCGGTCTCCTGTTGGTCGGCTTCTGGCTGTTTGCGGCGATTTTCGCCAGACGCATCGAGCTCTTCGATCCGCTCGCCCAGATCGCGGAATTGCAGCACGCCCCGCCTGGCGCGATCGACCCTCACTCCGGCCTGCCCTATCTGTTCGGCGGCGATAAGCTGGCGCGCGACGTGTTCGGGCGCGTCGTCGCCGGCGCCCGGATCGTGCTCATCATCGCGCCCCTTGCCACGCTGCTCGCGCTCGCAGTCGGGATCGCGCTCGGCCTTCCGGCCGGCTATTTCGGCGGCCGCATCGACGCGACGCTGTCGTTCCTGGCCAACCTGGTGCTGGCCTTCCCGATCATCCTCCTGTTCTACCTCCTGGTGTCGCCCGGCATCCTTGAGACGCCGATCCCCTACGCGCTGGCGGCGATCTTCTTCGCCTTTCCGATCGTGCTGTTGGCCGTGTTCTTCATCACCGGCTATCGCGCGAGGCCAGGAGCGCTCGCGGTCAGGCTGGCGCTCACTTTGCTCGCCGGCGGATGGCTGTTCGCGACTTTCGTCTTCAACGCCGACCCGTTCGGATTGATCCAGGTCAGCCCCAGCACGCTCAACATCTTCGTCGCGGTCGCGCTCGCCTCCGGGCCCGGCATCTTCAGGATCGTGCGCAGCCTGACCCTCGACATAAAGACGCGCGAATATGTGTTCGCCGCCCAGACCCGCGGCGAGAGCCCGTGGTACGTGATGCTGTGGGAAATCCTGCCTAACGCCCGCGGACCGCTCATCGTCGACGCGTGCCTGCGCATCGGCTACACCACCATACTGCTCGGCGCGCTCGGCTATTTCGGCCTTGGCATGCCGCCCGAAAGCCCCAATTGGGGGACGATGATCGACGAATCGAGCCGCTTCATGCGCATCTATGTCCATCCCGCCCTGCCTCCGGCCTTGGCGTTGATGTCATTCGTGCTCGGCTTGAACCTGCTCGCCGACGCGATCCGCGAGGAGTCGCTGCGCGATTGATGGAGAAGCGCATGGGCGATCCAATTCTCGAGATCGACCGGCTCGGCATTTCGTTCTTCACCCGCGGCGGAGAAATTCCGGCGGTCATGGACTTTTCGTGCCGGGTCATGCCCGGGCAGGCGATGGGGCTGGTCGGCGAATCGGGCTGCGGCAAGTCGACGGTCGCGCTCGCCGTCATGCGTGACCTTCCGGGAGCAGGCCGGATCACGGGCGGCGCCATCCGCTTCGAGGGCCGCGATATGGCGAGCCTCTCGGAAGCGGAGCTGCGCGCCATCCGCGGCTCGAAGATCGCCATGGTCTACCAGGAGCCGATGGCCTCGCTCAATCCGACGATGCTCGTCGGGCGGCAATTGATGGAAGTGCCGCTGATCCACGACAAGGTCTCGAGGGACGAGGCCCGCGCCCGCGCCGTCGACATGGTCAAGGCCGTGCGCCTGCCCGACCCGGAGCGGGTGATGCGCGCCTATCCGCACCAGCTCAGCGGCGGCCAGCAGCAACGCGTGGTCATCGCAATGGCGCTGCTTTCCAATCCGAAGCTGCTCATCCTCGACGAGCCGACCACGGCGCTCGACGTTACGGTCGAAGCGGGCATCGTTGCGCTCGTCAAAGACCTCACCGCCCGCACCGGCGCTTCATCGCTGTTCATCTCCCACAATCTCGGGCTCATTCTCGAGACCTGTGACGAAGTGACGGTGATGTATTCGGGCGAAGCGGTCGAGACCGGCGCGGTTAGCGACGTGTTCGGCGCCGTGCGGCACCCTTACACCCAAGGTCTCTTCCGCTCGATGCCGATGCCGGGAACGAACAAGAATGACAATCCGCTTGTTCCTATTCCCGGCCAGTTGCCGCTGCCGCATCAGCGGCCACGAGGCTGCAACTTCGGCCCGCGCTGCAATTACTTCGTCGAGGGCCAATGCGACCAGGCCGACGTGCCGATGCGCGAGGTCGCAGGCGCGAGCGGGCGCCAAAGCCGATGTCTGAGGGTCGAAGCGATCGACTGGGCCGCGTCGGCGCGTCCCGCGGCGTCTCTCGAGCCTGTCGCCATCGGCCCGACGGTGCTCGACGTCGAGCGGCTCAAAAAGCATTATCGTGTGGCGGCGAGCGCCCTGTTCCGCAAGCGGGAAAGCCGCGCGGTCAAGGCGGTCGAGGATATCTCGTTCACCGCTCGCGAGGCGGAGGTTCTGGCGATCGTCGGCGAATCGGGCTGCGGCAAGTCGACTCTCGCCAAGGTGCTGCTCGGGCTCGAGACGGCGAGCGAAGGCCTGGTCGTCTTCGATCACGAGGCGATCCAGAACCAGCCGGTCGAGACCCGGGCGGTCAAGACCATTTCGTCGATCCAGATGATCTTCCAGAATCCGTTCGACACTCTCAATCCGAGCTATTCGGTCGGCTCGCAAATTGTCCGGACGCTGGAGCGCTTCCGCGTCGGCGCCAACAATCCCGAGCGGCGCGACATCATGCTGCGTCTGCTCGATCTCGTAAAGCTGCCGCGCGCTTTCGCCTCCCGCTCGCCGCGGCAATTGTCGGGCGGCCAGAAGCAGCGCATCGGGGTGGCGCGGGCCTTCGCCGGGCGGCCACGCGTGATCATCGCCGACGAGCCGATGTCGGCGCTCGATGTTTCGGTACAGGCCGCGATCAGCGAGCTCCTGATGAGCCTGCAGCGCGAGTCGAAGACGACGATGGTGTTCATCAGTCACGACCTGTCGGTGGTGCGCTATCTCGCTGACCGAGTCGCCGTCATGTATCTCGGCCATATCGTCGAGATGGGGGCGACCGAGCAGATCTTCACGCCGCCCTTCCACCCCTACACCGAAGCGCTCCTGTCGGCGATTCCGATCGCCGACGCCAGAGTGAAGAAGCGTCATGTCGTGCTCGATGGCGAAATCCCCTCGGCGCTGTCCCCGCCGAAAGGCTGTCCGTTCCAGACCCGCTGCGGGCACAAGCCCGAGGTTCCCGGCGACCTGTGCGAGCGCGAGATGCCGCCGAACCGGACAGTCGCCGAAGGCCACACCATCTTGTGCCACCTGCCGGTGGAGACGCTGAAGCGCATGGAGCCGGTGTTCGCATGACGAGGCGCCTGAGCCTCGCTGAGGCGACCGTCCTCGCCGAGCGGGCCTGCGCCGCGGCGGGAGCATCCGACGAGGTGGCGCGGTCGCTGGCCCGAGCGACCGTCTCCGCGAATGCGCACGGAAAAGGCTCGAGTGGCTTTTCCCATCTCATGGACTATCTGACCGCCTTGCGGGCGGGACGGATCGTCGGCGACGCCGAGCCGCTCATAACATCGCCCGCTCCGGCCGCAATTCATTGCGACGCGAGAGGCGGGATCGCGCAACTCGGCTTCGACCTCGCCTTCGACGATCTTCGCCGCCGCGCCGGGACCTTCGGCCTTGCGCTATTCGCGCAATGCGGGAGCTACACGACCGGCGAGCTCGGCTACTACCCGCGCCGTCTTGCCGAAGCTGGCCTCGTCGCGCTCGCCGCGACAAGCGGGCCGGCGCTTATGACGGTCGCCGGCGCCAAGACGCCCGTCTACTGCACGAACCCGATCGCATTCGCCGCACCGCTCGACCAAGGCCCGCCGCTGGTCATCGACCAGGCCTCGAGCGCGACAGCCTTTGTCGAGCTCAGGCGCTACGCGGATCGCGGCGAGTCCTTGCCCCCAGGTTGGGCGGTCGACGCCGATGGGCAGCCGACCACCGATCCAGGCGCGGCGATGCGCGGCGCGCTTCTCGCCTTTGGCGGCGCCCGGGGCGCCAATATCGCCTTGATGGTCGAGGTGCTGGCCGCGGGGCTTGCAGGCGCGAACTGGGCCCTCGACGCGCCCTCGTTCACGTCAGGTGATCGCTCGCCCGGCGCTGGCCTGACGGTCGTCGCCATTGCGCCCGCCCTGCTGGCGTCGGACTTTCCGCAGCGCCTCAGGCTCCAGCTCGACCGGCTCGCCAAGCTCGGCGTTCATATTCCCGGGCGGCGAGCCGCCGCGACTGAAATAGAACTGCCAGACACGCTCGCCGCCGAGATCGGGCGTGCGGGGGCGCCTTGAAACGGCTCCGGCCAAACGGCTAGAGAAACCACCATCCGGCGGCCATGGAGCAACGAATGGCGAAGCGATTGAGTCGGAGGCGCCTGCTTGAGATCCTCGCCGGACTTCCGTTCATGAGCGGCCTTGCGGCCGGCGCATCGGCTGCGGCCCAGCCGCAAGCCCGCGTCCGTCCCGGCGACCCGGGTTGGCCGTCGGACGAAAGCTGGGATCAGCTCGGGCGCGAAGTCGAGGGGCGCCTGATCAAGGTGCGCTCGCCGCTCGCCGCCTGCGTCGGCGCATCGGCGGACGCGGCCTGCGCGCAGGTGTTCAAGGAACTCAAGAACCCCTATTACCTCGGCGACGAGGTCGGACTCACGCAGTCGCTCGGCTGGGTCGGCGCCTGGACATCGCGCCCGAGCGTCTACGCGGTCGCCGCCAAAACGACCGCCGATGTCGTGGCAGCGGTCAATTTCGCGCGAAAGAACAATCTGCGGATCGTGGTCAAGGGCGGCGGACACAGCTACCAGGGAACGTCGAACGCGGCCGACTCGCTATTGATCTGGACCCGCCACATGAATGCGATCGGCATGCACGACGCTTTCGTCGGCGCCGGCTGCGCAGGGAGCGCCGAGCCGCAGGCGGCCGTATCGATCGAGCCCGGCGCGATTTGGCGCCAAGCCTATGACGCGGTGACCACCAAGGGCGGGCGTTACGTGCAGGGCGGCGGCTGCATGACGGTCGGCGTCGCCGGCCTCATCCTCGGCGGCGGCTTCGGCAGCTTTTCCAAGGCCTACGGCATGGCCGGCGCGAACCTGATCGAAGCGGAAATCGTGACCGCCGACGGCGAGGTGAAAATAGCCAACGCCTGCTCCGATCCCGACCTCTACTGGGCCCTCAAAGGCGGCGGCGGCGGGTTCGGCGTCGTCACGCGCGTGACACTGCGCACCCATGCGCTGCCCGAATATTTCGGTGGGGTGTTCGTGACCGTCCGCGCGGCTTCTGACGACGCCCACCGCCGCCTCATCGCCAAGGCGCTCGAATTCTACGCGGAGGCTCTTTTCAATCCTCATTGGGGTGAACAGATCCGCATCGGGCTGGGCTTCGTCGCATTTTCAATGGTCCTCCAGGGCCTCGACCAGCAGCAGGCGGAGGCGACGTGGAAGCCGTTCTTCGATTGGGTCGCCGCTTCGCCGCAGGATTTCGCCTTGGTGGCGACGCCCCGGATCCGCGCGCTGCGAGCGCAGCATTTCTGGGACCCGTCGTTTCTCACCAGCGTTCCCGGTCTCGTCCTTTCCGACGATAGGCCGGGCGCGCCGGCGGACAACATCTTCTGGGCCGGAAACCTCAACGAGGCGGGAGCGTTCTGGTACGCCTACCAATCCGCGTGGCTGCCGGCTTCGCTGCTCGAAGCCGGCAGGCGCCAAGGCCTCGCCGATGCGCTCTTTGCGGCTGCGAGCCATCAGGAGGTGTCGCTCCATTGCAACAAGGGGCTTGCGGGCGCGACAGCGGAGGCAATCGCCGCGGCCAAGGATACAGCGATGAACCCGGCGGTCGTTGACGCCTTCGCGCTCGTGATCAGCGGCGCATTGGGACAGCCCGCCTATCCCGGCGTTCCCGGACATGAGCCGGACACAGCAGTCGCACGGAGTCAGTTCGAGACCGTGGACCAGTCGATGAACGAAATCCGCAAGCTCCTCCCGAACGTCGCCTCGTACGTCTGGGAAACCGATTTCTTCCAGCCGAATTGGCGGGACGCCTTTTGGGGCGAAAATTACCCGCGCCTTCGCGCGGTCAAGGACAAATACGATCCCGAAGGGCTCTTCTTCCTCCATCACGGCGTCGGCAGCGAAAACTGGAGCGCCGACGGATTCACCCGGCTCAATTGAGGTCAGCGGAATCCGACCATGAAGCCCGGCCGTTCCGTCTGTTCATTTGTCCTTGCCCTCTTGCTGCCCGTCTCCGCCGCTTGTGCGGCGCATGCCGCCTCGATCGCGACAAACGACCCACCGGTTCCAACCCTCGCCGACGGGCGGACCGGAACGATCGCCTTCGAGGCGCGGACCCCCAAGAATTCGCGCGACCTTGTCAGCCGCAAGGCGAGCGAAAAATCAGTGATCGCCGGCGTCCTGACCCTGCCTGAATCCGCCGGCGCGGCAGGCGCCCCAGCCCAAGGTTCCGGCCATGGTCGTGGTCCATGGCAGCAGCGGTGTCCTGCAAAACGGCTGGGATTGGGCGAAGCGCCTTAATGAGCTGGCGTCGCGACGTTCGTCATCGACAATTTCACGGGTCGCGGCGTCGTTGAGACGGCGACCGACCAGTCGCGGCTGTCGCCCGCGGCCGATGCGGCTGGAGCGCTCGCGGCGCTGCGCCTGCTCGCCACCCATCCTGCAATCGACCCGAAGCGGATCGGAGTGATCGGCTTCTCGCGCGGCGGGTCCGCCGCCATCAATACGGCGCTCGAGCCGATCCGCCGTGCGGTCATCGATGATGACCTGCGCTTCGCAGCTCACGTCGCACTCTATCCCGGATGCGGCGTCCCATACGTCTCCGCGCATCTCGACGGCTCGCCGATCCTGATGCTGCTCGGCGGCAAGGACGACTACACCCCAGCCTCGAACTGCCTCGCTTATGCCGACGAACTCCGGGCGCGGGGCGCGCCGATGGCGGTAGTCGTTTATCCTAGCGCCAACCACGGTTTCGACTCCAAGGCGCCGCCACATTTCAGACCGCGGCCAACGACCCTGCACGATTGTCAGGGCGAGATTGATCTGGACGCGGGCCTATTGACAGTCCGTACCGGCGGCCAGGAGACCACAGGCAAGGCGGCCGCGGCCGCGCTCAAACAATGCACCGAGCGCGGCGTCACAGCTGGCGGCGACCTGGAGGCGCACGAGAAGGCGCCGGGCGACGTCGCCGATTTCCTCAAGCCGATATTCGCGCTTGCCCGCTAACGCGACTTTGTATGAACTGACGCCGGCCTCAGGGGAGGACCGGTAGTGGCAGACAAGCGCCCGCGCATTGGCGTCGTCGGCTCCAGCAACGTCGATCTCGTGACCAATGTCGACCGCGTGCCGGTCTGGGGCGAGACGATCGCACCACCGGCGCCGGGGACGCGTTCATCGGCAGCTTTGCCCGCTACCTCGCCGCCGGCCTCTCCTTCGATGCGGCGTTGGAAAAGGCGACCCGCTGCGCCGCCTCCTCGGTGACCCGGCGCGGGGCGCGGAAATCCTTCTCGACCGAGGCCGAGTTCGGGGCGTTTTGCGCCAAGCTCGGGTGAGAGAACGCGCCGCGCTCCCGACCCCCCTCTCCCGCATGGGGCGTCGAAAGACGCCCGTCTCTCGACGGGCTCTGCGGGAGAGGGTTGGGATGAGGGTTCGCGCCGACCCCTCATCCGGCAGCGCTTTGCACATTTCACCGCGCCATGGTTGACTGGCGCCCATGCGCATAGTGGTGCTCGGCGGCGGCGTGGTCGGCGTCACGACCGCCTATCAGCTGCAGCGCGACGGCCACGAGGTCGTGGTCGTCGAACGCAATCCGGAGGTCGCCGCCGGCGCGAGCTGGGGCAACGCCGGCATGATCGCGCCCGGCCATTCCTTCGTGTGGTCGTCGCCGCGCGCGCCGATCATCCTCGCGAAGTCGCTCCTGCTCAAGGACCAGGCGCTGCGCTTCAGGCTCTCGGCCGATCCGCGGCTCTACGCCTGGACCTGGGGCTTCCTCAAGGAATGCACAGCCGCCAAGGCGCGCCGCAACACCCTGCTCAAGCACCGGCTCGCCGCCTATTCGCAAACCGTGCTCGATGAGGTCGTCGCCGACGAGGCGATCGACTACGACCGCAACACCCGCGGCATTCTTTACATGCATCGCAGCCAGAAGGCGCTGGACGCCGGCGTAGAGCACATGAAGCTCCTCGAGTCGGATGGCCAGGCGATCAAGCTGCTCACCCGCGACCAGGTCATCGCGCTCGAGCCCGCCCTTGGTCACGCGAGGGACAGCATCGCCGGGGCAATCCTTTGCCCGACCGACGAGACCGGCGACTGCGCCAAATTCACCCGCGCGCTCGCCGCGAAGATCACGGCGCGCGGCGGCGCGATCATGACCGGCGCGACGGTCCTCCGGCTCGCGACTGACGGCGACAGGGTGACGCAGGCCTTGACCGATCGCGGGCCGTCCGCGGGCGACGCCTATGTGCTGGCGCTCGGCGCCGAGAGCCCCATCCTGGCCCGCAAGCTCGGCCTCCGCCTGCCCATCTATCCGATCAAGGGCTATTCGCTGACCATTCCCATTGGCGGGGCGAAGTCGCCGCCGACGATCGCCTGTCTCGACGAGCATAACCTCGTCGCCATTTCTCGGTTCGGCGACCGCCTGCGCATCACCGCGACTGCCGAATTCGCCGGCTACGACGCGAGCCATGAACCCTCCGACTTCGCCTTCATGAAGCGGGTGACGCAGGAGCTCTTTCCCGACGGCGCCGAGTACGATCGGGCGCAAATGTGGGCGGGCCTCAGGCCGATGACGCCGACCAATCTGCCGCTCATCGGCCGGCGGCGATTCAACAACCTCATCCTCAATTGCGGCCACGGCCATATCGGCTGGACCATGTCGCATGGGTCGGCGCGCATTGCGGCCGACCTCATCGCCGGCCGCGCGCCGGCCATCCCCATGGACGGCCTGATGGCCGCCTGAAAGAAGCGAGGCTCGCCATGTCTCTCGACCTTGCCCCTCCGGCCCCAACAACCGTTGATCTCGGCGTTCTTCCGTCCGATCTCGACGGCGGTCTCGGTTGGCGCGCGGCGATCGGCCTCGTCGTCCTGGCGACCGACCAGACGATGGAGCACGAGTTTCGCGCCCTCATCAGTCTGCCTGGCGTCGCGTTCTACGAGTTCGCGGGTCTTCAACGACGCCGAGATCCGGCCCGATACGTTGCGCGCGATCGGGCCGAGAATCGCGCCAAGCGTCGCGCTCATCCTGCCGGGCCTCAAGCTTGACGTGGTCGCATTCGGCTGCACGTCAGCGACGATGACGCTCGGCGAACAGGCGGTGTTCGCCGAAATCCATAAAAGCCGCCCGGGCGTCGCCTGCACGACCCCGGTCACTGCCGCGCTCGCCGCCTTCCGCGCGCTCGGCGCCAAATCAATCGGACTCCTGACCCCTTACGCGCCCGCGATCAACGCGTCGCTTGTCGAAAGT
Source organism: uncultured Alphaproteobacteria bacterium (assembly GCA_963765375.1). GTDB lineage: Bacteria > Pseudomonadota > Alphaproteobacteria > Rhizobiales > Beijerinckiaceae > Roseiarcus. The sequence goes on from CAVXVZ010000007.1 coordinate 125,516, forward strand.
TTCCGCGCCCGCGGAATCGACGTCGCCGCCGCCGCCACCTTCGACCGCCGCGACGACCGCGACGCCGCGCGCATTTCCGTCGCCTCGATCGAAGCGGGAATCGTCCGCCTGGCCCAAGCTCCCGGCGTCGAGACGATCTTCGTCTCCTGCACCAGCCTGCGCGTCGCCGAGGCGGCGGCGAAGCTCGAGCGCCTCGCCGGCGTTCCCGTCACCTCGAGCAACCACGCAATGGCCTGGCATTGCCTGCGTCTTGCGGGCGTCAGCGAACCGCTGCCCGCCGCCGGCAGGCTGTTCGAACTGCCGGCGTGAAGGCTTGCGGGACGCGCATGACCTCGCCGGGCCGGCGAAAGGAGGGCGCGCCTACTGCGGAACCGGAAGGGCGATGTTCGACACCACCAGCCACGCGCCGCCGCGCTTCTCGAAAATTTGGGTGTCGAACACGTTGAGAAGTCATCGCCTCGCCCGCCTTCGTTTTCGCAACGGCGTGCGTCCGTCCCGTGGCCCAGGCGGCATCGCCCTTGACGCGGACGTGCGGTCCATCCGCCTGCGAGATCTTAACCTCCGAAAATCCGCCGAAAAAGTCTTCGAGACCCTTCTTGACCGCTTTCCATCCGTGGATGATCGCCTTCGACGCCGGTTCGAGTTGCGTGACGTTGTCGTCGTGGGCCCACAGCGTTTCGATCTTGGCAATGTTGAGCGAGCTCAGGGCCGCATGATAGGCCGCAACGGCGGCCTTTACGTCATCGACGTCCGACATGATCCCCAGCCTCCCTTGAACGCCGCTCTTTCAAGGCGGCGCAAATATCCTATCCTGCACCGGTAAATCGCACAAGCGGAAACTCTCGCGCGTCCCGGCGCAAATCACTTGCCCGAAAACGACTCGTCGCTGAACGGCGAGGTCTCGATCGGCGACAGTCGCGGATCTCGAATCTTGATGAAGCCGAAGCCGGCGGCCTCATGACAGGAATTGCACGCCGCGGTCAGCTTTGAAAAGGCCTTGACGAATTTGGCGCTGTCCTTCGCCTTGATCGCGTCGTCAAGGTCGTCGGCCGGCGTCGTCATTATCGACATGTTTGATTTGGAATTGTTTGGATAAGAATTTTCGCATCAGTCATATTGGCCCGGATTTGCCCCAATTCGTAGTTGGCCAGCGCCCAGTTTTGCACTGCGCCCGCGTACCATAACTTGAAATGCCCGAGTTGTGAGACCATCATCAAGGTGTTCAACCGCGGCACATAGCGGTCTTGCTGCCGTTCTTGCGAATTTTCTGGCTTTTGTTCGGGCTTTTGTTCTTGGGCCGACGCCGGCGCACACGAGCTTATGAACAGGATGGCCAGCGCCGCAAAATGCTTCATCGCCGACATCCCGCATTCTCCGGATTGGCGCCAAATCGAAGCCCCGGCTTGACCTCTCGACCGACATTCGGCGACGACGCGGAGCCAGCAGAAACCGTGCCCCAAGTTCAGCTCCCTGACAAGCCCGAGGCTCCGCGGCGTTTTTGCCGGCCTTGCGCCAAAAGGCGCGCGCTCAAAGACCCGCGTTTCTGGCGCTGAGCCGGGCCAGGCCCGCCCAGTCCGAATCGCCGTCCCCTTGCGCGACCCCGGCCAGGAAATGATCGTGAATGAGGCTCGCGGCCGGCATCGGCGCGGCCAGCGCGTCGGCCGCCGCAAGCGCGAGTCGGATATCCTTCAGTCCCAGCGACATTTTGAATCCCGCCGGCTGGTATTGCTCATTGGCGATGAGGGCGCCGTAGGTCTTGTAGGCCGGCGCCGAGAATAGCGTTCCGGTCACGATCTCGAGATAAGCGTGCGGATCGACGCCGCCCTTGCGGATGAGCGCAAACGCCTCGCCCAGGCTTTCGATCATCGACGCGATGAGGAAATTGCCGCTGAGCTTGACGAGATTGGCGGCGGACGGCTTGTCGCCGATGACGAACGTCCGCCGGCCGATCGCGTCGAACATTGGCTGGCAGCGGGCGACCGCCGGCTCAGCGCCCGCAGCGACGATGAAGAGCTTGGCTGCCGCCGCGGCGTCCGGCCGACCGAACACCGGCGCGGCCACATAGGCCTGACCGGCGTGGCGATGCGCCTCGGCCAGGCGATCGGAGAGCGCGACGCTGATCGTGCTCATCGAGACGTGAACGGCGTCTTGGGCAAGCGTCGACAGGCCGGCCCCGTCTCCGAAGACGAGAGCTTCGACCGCCGCGTCCTCGGCGAGCATGGTGATGACGACCGGGTTGCGCCAGGCGTCGACCGGGCTGTCCGCGACCTTCGCGCCTTCGGAAGCCAGCGCCTGGGCTTTCTCGCGCGTGCGGTTGTAGACGGTCAGTCGATGGCCGGCCTTGAGAAGGTTGCGCGCGATCGCCTGACCCATGTTGCCAAGACCAATGAAACCGACATCCATGCTTGTCTCCCTGGCCGGCGCGCACAACACGCGCCTCCTGTCCGGGCGCGCACGGGTCTATCAAGCCGCCGATGCTGGCGCCGAGGCTCGGACCCGTCAATACGACGCCGCGTAGAGGTCCATCGGCTCTTTGAGGCCCCTGAGCAGGCGCCTGCCGCGCTCGTCAAAGCGGAGACCCGACCCGGCGACCAGATCCCTGACGGTTCGCGACACCAGCACCTCGCCGGGCTCAGCGAGCGCCGCGACGCGCGACGCGATATTGACCGCGATTCCCTGCACTTCGTTTTCGCTGATCTCGATCTCGCCGGTGTGCAGGCCGCTGCGGACCTGGATGCCGAGCGGGCGAACCGCCGCGGTAATGGCCTGCGCGCAACGCACGGCGCGCGCCGGGCCATCGAAGGTGGCGAGAAGCCCGTCGCCGAGCCACTTCACCTCGTTTCCCCGGGCGCGCGCGAGTTCGCGCCGGACGGTCGTATGATGCGCGTCGAGAAGATTGTGCCAGCGCTGGTCGCCCAATTGCTCGGCTCGGGCAGTCGAGCCGACAATGTCGGTAAAGAGCACCGTCGCGAGGACACGATCGCTGCCCGCAGCGGCGACGGATCCGGTCAAGAATTCCTCGATCGCGTCAGCCATCCTGGTGGCCGTGTGCTCATGGATGAAGAAGAGATGATCGTCTCCGGGCAACTCAAGCAGTCGCGCTCTGGGTATGTGCTCGGCGAGAAATCTTCCGCCTTCCACATTGACGGTCCTGTCCCCGGTGATGTGGATGACGAGCGTCGGCACGTGAACTGAGGTCAGTATGTCGCCGATGTCGATTTGGCTGTTCATTCGCATGAGCGCGATGGCGGCCGCCGGGCTCGCGCCGAGCCGCTCGTCTCGGCCCCACCATTGCCTGAGGGCGGCGTCGTTCTCGTGCGAGGGCGCGAAGGTCGCCAGACTGCGGCCGGTGCCCCAGCCTCGATCGATATAGTCGAGCAAGGCGTCCAGTCCCTCGACGGTCGGGATCCAGGAGGAGAAGCGCGCAAAGGCGCCGTAGAGCACCAGCGCCCAGCAGCGCTTGGGATAGGTTGCGGCGAACAGCACCGCCAGCGGTCCGCCTTCGGACAATCCCAGCAGCGCTGCGCGCTCGATGCCCACCGCGTCCATGACCGCGCGAGCATCGTCCATCCGCTGGTCCAACCCCGGAAGCTCGCCGACCCGGTCGGAAAGGCCCGTTCCGCGCTTGTCGAACATCACCACCCGGGCAAAGTTGGCCAGACGAAGGAACCAGCGGGCGAAATCGGGCTGTTCCCAGTAATTCTCGATGTGAGAGACAAAGCCCGGGATCAGGACCAGATCGATCGGCCCGCTGCCGAAGACCTGATAGGCGATATGAACGTCGCCGCTCTTGGCGTAATGCGTCACTGGCGTCGCCATCGCACACTCCGAACAATGTTCCGGCCCTCTAAGCATGGCAGCGTGCTTCGGGCGGATATCCCCCTCGAGCAACCTTGATTCAGGCAACCAGATCGCTGTGAAGGGCCTCGAGCCGCCGAACCTGCGGCTTTCATCCGCGCCGAGGCGCCAGCTGTAGCCAACGACGCCGGCGACCAGGATCGCCGCGGTTTTCCGGGGCTCGCTTATGGCGGTCCCTGCGTCCCTGCCTACACTAGCACAGGAACCCTGCTCAATGGCAGCGGCGACGCCCTTGCGGCTAGGCCAAGTCGACCGTCCAGGTCTGCCCGACGAGGTCGTGGCCGAACGAATGGTGCGACGCTTCGCTCACGAGGCGGAACCCCGCAGCCTCATAGATGCGGCGCGCCGCGACCAATATGTCGTTGGTCCACAGCGTGAGCTGGCGGTAGCCGAGCTCGCGCGCTCGCGCGATGCATATCGCGACCAGCGCGCGGCCGAGGCCGGCCCCGCGTGCGCTCGGCTCGACATAGAGCAGCCTCAGCTTGGCGACTTCTGGATCGTCGCTCCCCATGAGGAAGATCGAGCCGACAATCGCGCCCCGCCGCTCGACGACCCAGCCGTCCTCGCGGGCAGGATCGAATTCGGCGAGGAAGGCGCCGAGGATGCGGCTCACGAGCCCCTCGTAGGTCCAGTCCCAGCCGTATTCCTGATGATAGAGGACCATCTGGCGATGGATGATCCAGCCGACGTCGCCCGGCTTGAGGCGCCGCAGGCCGAGGTCGACGTGCTCCGTCTCGCGCCCGTTCAGCGCCGCGCGGATGTCGCGCATGGCCTCGGCCAGCCGCTCCCGCCCGCCCTCGCCGATCGGCATGAGAAGCGCCTCGACCTGCGCCCGGGCGGCAGCCTCGGCGACGGCGAAGGCGCTCCGCCCCGCTGCGGTCAGCGAGAGCAGCCGAAGCTTGCCGTGTTCGGGGCTGACGCGGCTTTGCGCGAGGCCTCGCCCGCGAAAGCGCGCGACGATGCGGCTCAAATGCGCCTTGTCCATGCCGAGCGCCCGGCCGATCTCCGCCGCCGTCCGCCCAGCCGGCGCATGCGCCAGTTCATAGAGAACGCGCGCCTCCGGCAGCGACAGGTCGGTCGCCGGCAGGCGCCGGTTCAAAAGCCCGATTTCGCGGGTGTAGAACCGGTTGAAGCTGCGCACCTCGTCGGTGAGGGTCATCGGCGCCCGCTAGTGTTGTCTCAGACAACACTAGCGGACCACCGCCGGAACCGCAAGAACTGCGCGCCTATCTACAGTCACACGGTGCGTCTCAACGACATTTCATTCTTGTCAAAGGCCGGCGCGGGAGGCAGCGTCGGCGCCCGGTGCGGGGCGCTCGCGGCAGAGGCGCGCATGATTGGTCCTCGTCGCGGCGCAGCCCCGGACATTTGCCTGGGGAGGCGGCCGACGGCTTCTCAAGATTTCTTTAGACTTGGATCTGCCGCGTCTGTCGCAGCGCTCATGGTTTTCGGCGCAGAAGGAGCGCGGGCGGCCTCGCCGGGCGCTGCTTGTCCGGGGGAAGTCTCGGTCGGTCCGACTGCGGACATGATCCCGGCTCCCGCCGGCATGCCGCTCAATTGCACGATCGCGTTTTCCGACGGCACGGTTGATTTCGCCGGCCGGGCCACCGGCTACGCTTACGACGCCGACGCCGGGACGACGACGATCTACGACCAGCAGGGCGAGCTCGTGGGCGTGACCAATTCGCTCGGCGAGACGACCATTCTCGGGCCCGAGAAAGGGGTGCTCTCAACCGTCGCCGATCCGCTCGGCCATACCACGACCTTCACTTATAACGCCGCGGGATCGGTGGCTCAGGTCACTTCGCCCCCATCAAGCGAAACGAGTTACACCTACGATTCGTCGGAACGCGTCATCACCGTGACCGACCCGCTGGGGGTCGTGACGACCAATGCCTATGATTCGCATGGCAGAATGATGAGCTCGACGCCCACAGTCGGCAACGCGACGACGAACACCTACGACGCCATGGGCCGCCTCGCCGAGCAGACCGAGGGGTCGGAGACGACAATGTACATGTACGACTCGAGCGGGCGCCTGATGGAGGTCACTGACAGCCTCGGCGATGAGACGACCTATTTCTACGATTCCACGGGCCGCCTCATCTCGGAGACCGTCACGCCGCCACCTCCGGGAACCGGCGTGACCACAACGTACACCTACGATCCGAGCGGAAACGTCATGTCGATCAGCGAAAGCGGCGGACCGACGTCGACCTTCACCTACGACGCTCACGATCGCGTCATTCAGATGACGGAAACCGTGGGCGGCGTCACGGACACGACGACCTATACCTACAACGCGGCGGGCGACCTCATCTCGGTGACGGATCCCGAGGACGACGTGACGAAATTCACTTACGACGCCTATGGCGACGTGATCTCGATGACCGACCCCAGCGGCGGCGTGACGCAATTCTCCTATTCCGCAGTGCCCGAGCCCTCGACCTGGGCGGCGATGCTGCTGGGCGCCGCTGGGTTGATTTTCATGGGCCGCCGCAAGATCAAGAGCGGCGCACGCCTTTCCTTCCTCCAATCGCCGGGGCCGCGATCAGAACGCGGTCGGTGGATCGGCCCCCACGGCCGGACGATAGGCGCCGACGGCGCCTAGACCGGCCTGGAACGGCGGCAGATGACGGAAGATCCGGCCGCATTGAAGCGCCCCTTTGCGGCGTGGCGTTCGCGTCTGGCGAGTCAACTCGTAGGAGTTTCGCACATGATGAAATTCCGTTCATATGCGCGGATCTTCAGCCTCATGCTGGCGATCTCATTCGCCGCCCGGAGCGAAGCGGGAACCGTCACCCTTTTTCCGCCCGAGGTCGGGGGCGGATTCGCCGAGGTGACTGCTGGAAAATCGGTCACCTTCGACCTTACGCTCACCAACGGAACGGACGATCCAATCTTCACTCCGGACCCCTCCACAATCGCCAACGGGATAAACTTTGACGTCGGAAACATGGATTTGGCGGTCACAGGCGACGCGATCGTCAACAACACCTGCAATCTGCCGATGCTCGGCGCAGCGCCCTGCAGCTTTGGGCTCAAGGTTTCCACTGCCGATTTGAATCCGGGAGTCGGCGGCAATTTCGGAGACTGGTTCGATCGAGTGGGCGTGCTTTACGATGTCGAGACAGGAGTTCCACCTGAAATGCAGCAGGACCTCATCACCTACACGGTCACCGTGCGCGTTCTCGCTCCTCCCGCCGCGCCGGAACCGACAACGTTCGTCTTGCTGATCGCCGGGATGGCGGCGCTCTTTTTTGTCAGGGGCAACTTCCGACCGGCCTGACGAGCGGCCGGCCTGGGGCTGCGCGCCCTCGATACGCGAGCCGCTAAAGCTCCTCGCCCGCCAATGCGGCCTTGAGCTTGTCGGCCGCCTCCTGGGCGTTGCGCCAATGCGGCGCGATCGCAAGCGCCCGCTCATAGACCTTCAGCGCGTCCTCTTTCTTGCCGCGTGCTTCGAGGATGGCCGCCATCCCCATGAGCGCGCCGAGGTGCCGCGGCTCGCGCTTGAGCGTTTGCGCAATATCGGCCATCGAGCCGTCATAGTCGTCGTCGAGGTAGCGCGCGGTGGCGCGGGCGTTCCAGCCTTCCGCCCAGTCGGGCAGGAGCGCGATCGTCACATCGAGGATCTTGAGCGCGTCCGGATATTCCTCCGCGCTGATCGCCTGCCGGGCCCGCCTCAGCAGGAGGTCGCCGGTATCCGAGCCGGATTCGGCATAGGCGTGCAGGAGCAGAGCGATAATCCCGGCCGTCTCGTCCGCATCCTTGGCGGCGGCGAGGCGCGCATAGAGATCGGCGCGGGCTTCGGCCGGGGTCTGAGGCGGCGCCTGCTCGTCCGGTTTGGTCTGCGGCGTTTCTTTGGCCTCGGGCGATTGTGATTGCGTTTCTGCGTCGGCCGTCGCCGCCAATCCCTCGGGTATGCTCTGAGGCGCAGCCGCGAGTTCGCTCGTCCATGTGAACGCCAGCGCAAATACGACCGCGATGGCCGCGCGTGCGACGAACAAAGTCGGGCGGAGACTCATGCTCCGAGGCTAACGCCGCCTACGCCGGCCGTCAAAAAAGATCGGCAGAGGCTTAAGAACGCCGCCTCTATCCCTGCCTCGCCTTGAAGCGCTTCTGGGTCTTGTTGATGATATAGACGCGGCCCTTGCGCCGCACGAGGCGGTTGTCGCGATGGCGGTTGCGCAACGATTTCAGCGAATTACGGACTTTCACGGCGATCTACCCAGGCTCTTCCCGCGTGCGGACGAGCCCACGGCGGACAAAGGGAGCGCGCTCTATGCCCCAAACCGCCGCGCCGATCAAGAGCGGGCGGCGGCGGCGGGTTAACGCCGGCCAGCTCGACCGGGCCGAAGCGTCGGGGCTCGCTCACCCTTCCGGCACTCCGGCCTTGCGCATGGCGTTGAGAAGGTCTTCGGCGTTCTCGTTCCCATTACGAAACCGCCGGATCGAGAAGTCCGGGTCAAGCTCGAGGCCGGCCTTGGTTTCGGACTGCGCCTCTCCCAGCTTGCCCAGATTCGCCAGCGCCGCCGCGAGGAAGAAATGGGTTAGCGGGATGGTCCGGTTGTTCTCGATCGAGCGTCGAAACAACGCGACTGCCTCATCGTTGGCGCCAAGAGTCATCTTCGCCGCGCCCGCGAAGTGCAGCCAGAGCCAGGCGAAACTGTCGCGTGGAGAAAGTCGCAGGGCCTCGTCTTCATGGGCTCCGGTTTCTTCCGGATGAGCGACAAGGATTTTGGCGAGACCGAGGTCCCCTTGTGCAGTGGCCAGGTTCGGATTGAGCGCCAACGCCTGCTCGAATTCGGCAATGCCCTGGTCAGAGCGGCCGGTCTGGTTCAGAATGCCGCCCATGATCTCGTGGGCCAGCGCGTCGTTCGGCCTTTCGGAAAGCACCTTTGATATCGCCGTTTCGGCCGCCGCGAGACGGGCGTCTCGGTCGTCCGCCAGGTAGGCTCCCCCTATTGAATAGTCGACCCGCCCCATGCCGAGTAAAGCGTCGACGTTGCTGGGGTCGACCGCCAGCGAGCGCTCAAAATAGCCGCGCGCCCGCGCCATATTTTCCAGGTTGATACCCTTGTTGAGCGATGCGAGCCCTTGAAAGAAGAGGTCCATCGAATTTGGATTCGATGCTCGTTCGGCCCGATGCGCTTCGGCCGACGTCAGTTGCGTCCCCAGCTGATTGGCGAGGCGAGCGACGATCTCGTCCTGCATTTCGAAGATATCGGCCAGAGGCTTGTCGAAGCGTTCGGCCCAGAAATGTTTGCCGCTTTCGGCGTCGATAAGCTGGACATTGACGCGCATGCGGCCGGCGTCGCGTTGGACAGACCCCTCGAGCACATAGCGGACTCCAAGCTCCTTGCCGATTTCCCGGGCGTCGACATTCTTGCCTTTGAACGTGAAGGCGGTGTTGCGGGCGATCACAAAGGAGCCGCTGAGGCGCGACAGGTCGGTGGTCAAGCTCTCCGTGAGTTCGTCGGCGAAATAATCCTGGCTTGGGTCGTTTGAGAGATTGGCGAACGGCAATACGACGATGGAGAGGTGCCCGACTTCGGCCGGCGTCCCCGCGCTCGATACGACCGGCGTGGGGGCGTTTGTCTGGACAGAGATCGGCCGATAGGCTCCGAGGAGCCACGACGCCCCGCCCGCCAGGACGATGAGCAAGGCCGCGACGCCAGCGAGGAGCGGCGCCAGCGAGGAGCGCATTTTTGCCGCGGCGGGTCCCGCGGCCGTCACGGGTTTCGCGTGGGCGGGAACGCCGACTTGCAGCGAATAGACCCGGATCAATCTTTCGATGTTCTTGAGCTGCGTCGGGCCGAGATCGGTGACTTCCATGTCGAGCCTGCCGCTGACCTGACGATAGGCGTCCTCGGAGAGACAGATCGCGCCCGGCGCCGCGACCCCCTCAAGCCGGGCGGCGATATTGACGCCGTCGCCCATCAGATCGCCGTCAAACTCCTCGACGACGTCGCCGAGATGGATGCCGATACGAAATTCGATGCGCTGCTCCTGCGGCAGGCCAGAATTGCGCCCAATCATGCCTTGTTGGATTTCGACGGCGCAGCGCACGGCGTCGACGACGCTCCGGAACTCGACGAGCGCGCCATCGCCGGTCAGCTTGACGGTGCGGCCGTGCCGCTGGGCGATTGTCGGGTCCATGAGGTCGCTGCGCAAAGTCCGGAGCCGCCCTAGCGTCCGATCCTCATCAGCCCCGGCGAGTCGGCTGTACCCGACCACGTCTGCGACCAGTATCGCAGCGATCTTGCGGATCTCGCTCACGGCGAACCTCCTCCGCTCGTGAGACTAGCATGAAAGACCCGGCCATATCCGCCTGTCTCTTTCTGGATGGATTGGCAATGACCGCTATTTGCGCATTTCCGTCGTCGATTGTGTCCCGCGTCGCGCGGCGGAAATCCTTCCAAGCGGTCACCTGCGCAAGCACGCGATTGAGTTAACCACCGCCGCCCGCGGCCTTCATTCGGACCAACTCGCTCGGCAGATTGGCGGCCAAGCTTACCGGCAAGCGATCGAAACGCGCGATTAGGAGGCTCTTTCCCATGAGAGTGTCGGACGTCCTGCAATCGAACCGGCAGACGCTTCAGACCTGCATTGCCGAAGAATCGATCGCCACGATCTGCACCCGGTTGAGCGCGCTCAACATTGGCGCTTTCCCGGTCTGCGACGCCCATGGGGCGCTGATCGGGATCATCTCCGAGCGCGACGTCGTCCGCGCCTTCGCCAAGGACGGAGCGCGGCTCGCCGACATGCATGTCCGCGACCTGATGACCCGCGAAGTTGAGACCTGCGGGCTGGAGACGCCGATGGTTGAAGCGGAAAAGATCATGAACAGGCGCCGCGTCCGTCATCTGCCGGTCATGGACGGGGGAAGGCTCGTCGGCATGCTGTCGATCCGCGACGTGATGGTCTGGCGGCAGCGGGAGGCGCGCGACGAGGTCAACGTGCTCCGCGACGCCATGATCGCGGTCCGCAACCGCTGACGGGGCCGTTTTTGCGGATCGACTTTGTTGAAATAAAATCCAAATTTTCGGAAGGATCTTCCAAGAGCTGCGGGAAGCAAAATACAAGCGGATGGAAGCAAAATCCAAATCAATTCAATAGTGCCTTCAAGGACTTAGATCGAAATACGGCCATCGGCTAGCTTTCCTCTGCCTGTTCGCTCGGCCGCCTTCGACCGCCTGATCGGGCGGTCCATCCTGTCTAGCATGACTTCTGATTTTCGCCAAGCAATTGTCGTTGAAAATGACCCGTTGGGTCAGCGGCGCCTCAGCCTTCGCCCCGCCCCGGCGCCATGAGCCCCTCCATCAGCCGCCGATGCCCTTCGGGGATCGGAACCGGGCGGTTCGTCGCCCGCTCGACATAGACGTGGGTGTACCGGCCAGCCGCTGCGGCGTGAGCCGCGCCGGCTTTGAACACCGCGAGGTGGTAGCGCACCGACGAGCGGCCGAGGCGCTCGACCGCCACCCCGACCTCGGCCGGCTCGGGATAGGTGAGGCTCGAGTAGAACCGGCAGCTGCTCTCGACCACGAGCCCGATGATCGGGCTCGTCGCCGGATCGAGCAGTTTCGCTTCGATCAGGATCGCGTTCACCGCCGAATTGAACAGGGCATAGTAGACGACATTATTGAGATGGCCGTAGGCGTCGTTGTCGCTCCAGCGCGTCGCGAGCTCAACGAAGCGGGCGAAAGCCTCGCGAGCCGGCGGCCCCTGGCGATCGGGATCGGCCGCCATTCTCGCCCCTCCCCCTTGAGCGATCACGGTCAGTTTCGCGTCTTAGCTCGGGCGAAGCTATCATGACAAGGCGATGCGCGGCACAGCACCCGGAGCTGCGAAGGACAGGCGCAATGGCCGACGAGGACAGCGAACCCGATCTTTTCGCCGCCGCGCGCGAGCCGCCGCCGCGCGCGCTGACCAGGCTTTCGCCGCTGGTGCGCCGCCTCGTCGCGCCGAACGCCTCGCCCTTCACCTTCAACGGCACCTGCACCTACATCGTGGGCCGAGGCGCGGTCGCGATCGTCGATCCGGGACCGGACGACGATTCGCATCACCAGGCGATCCTCGCCGCGGTCGATGGCGAGAAAGTCGAGACGATCCTCGTCACCCACACCCATCGCGATCACAGCCTCGGCGTGAACAAGCTCCGCGCCGCGACCGGCGCGCGGGTGGTCGGCGCCGCGCCGTTCGTGGCCAGCGGCGATGGCGTGGCCGGCCTCGACTCCGCCCACGACCGCGACTATTCGCCCGACGCCGTTCTCGCCGACGGCGAGCGGCTGCAAGGCGCGGGCTTCTCGATCGAAGCCGTCGCCACGCCGGGCCATTGCTCCAATCACTTGTGCTTCGCGCTGATCGAGGACGGCGCGCTGTTGTCCGGCGATCACGTGATGGCATGGTCGACCTCGGTCGTCGCGCCGCCCGACGGCTCGATGCGCGCCTATATGGCATCGCTCGACAAGTTGCGCGGGCGCACCGAGGCGATCTATTGGCCCGGGCACGGCGGCCCCGTCGTCGAACCGCAAAGCTATCTGCGCGCTCTGATCATTCACCGGCGTCAGCGCGAAGCCTCGATCCTGGCCGCGCTCACCGACGGCCCGCAGGCGATTCCCGCCCTGGTCGCCAAGGTCTACGCCGGGATCGACCCATCACTGACCCGCGCGGCGGGCCTATCGACGCTTGCCCATCTCGAGGACCTCGGCGAACGCGGCCTCGTCGTCGCCGAGACGGAGGACGGCGTCGAGACGCGCTACCGCCTGGACTGAGCCAGGGGGAACTCTCGGTTCGAGATCGCCTTGGCGTCGACCGCATCGCCTCATCCTGGGGAGCAATGCGCAGCATCGTGCCTCGAAGGATGCTTCAGATGGCTCCGCCAGTCCAGCGCGAACCCGAGCGTCCTTCAAGACGCCCGCTTTCAGTCTGCTCTCGCCGGCGGCCGCTTCGCGCAAATATCGGTCATTCGCCGAGGGCTTGGTGAACGCGCAAAATTCGACCAGAATTGAACGTGTATGCCCGCGTAAAGATCGTCCGCTTTCAGCCCGAGCGTCCCATTGGCGCGTCCGCGCTGAACAAGAGCTATGACCATCGAGACTGTTGCAACTGGGAGGGTTCCGGATCTAGGTGTCCTCCGTGAGCCGGTTAGCAAAACCCAGCCCAACGGCGGCGCCCGCAAAAGGGGGCGCGCAACGCGGAGGCACAACGCCGGCACGCAATGATCCATGCCCCTGCGGCAGCGGACTGCGGCGCGACAATCTGGATGAGAATCGCGCGACAATCAGGATGAGAATACGCCGCCGCGGGGATAGCGAAGGAAGGGCGTAGCCCGACCGTAGATATCCCCGCGGCGGCGGCGAGCGCCCAAGTGGCCTCGTCTGGCGGTCACGGCGGCTGGGTTAGGGATCGGCCTTCTCTTGTCGAGAGGACCGACTTCTTGCCCGGCCGACACGTCACCGATCGTCAGATGAGGCTATTCATGAACTTGCGTCGCAACCATTCGCCGGCGATTGCCGGCGCGAAAGCCGGATTCAGCACGGCCGCCGCCTACCGTATTGAAAAGGATCCTCGGCTTCCCAGCCAAAAGAAGGCGCGTCGAGAACGACGTCGAGCCGATCCCTTCGCCGATGTCTGGGACAATGAAGTCGTCCCGATGTTGAAGGCCGCGCCCGGACTGAGACCGATTGCCGTCTTCGGAGAACTCTGCCGTCGGCATCCAGACCTGGGCGACGGAACGCGGCGGACCCTCGAGCGCCGCATCCGGGCTTGGCGGGCGGTGAACGGTCCGGATCGGGAGGTCATCTTTCGCCAGGAGCATCCTCCGGGCCGGATGGGACTGTCGGACTTCACGGAAGTGGCCGATCTCGGCGTCACCATTGCCGGCGAGCTTCTCGACTGCCGACTTTATCACTTCCGCTTGCCCTTTTCCGGCTTCGAGCACGCCCATGTCGTGCTCGGCGGTGAAAGTTTCGTCGCGCTGGCGGAAGGGCTACAGAACGCCCTCTGGGCGCTGGGCGGCGTTCCCGAGCAACATCGCAGCGACAGTCTCTCGGCGGCCTTCCGTAATCTGGGCGCCGACGCCAAGGAGGATTTGACGAAGCGCTACGAAGCGTTCTGCGCCCATTACGGCATGACGCCGACCCGCAACAATCCAGGCGTCAGCCACGAGAACGGCTCGATCGAGAGCGCCCACGGCCATCTCAAGAGAGCGCTCGCCGACGCCCTGTTGCTGCGCGCCTCGCGAGATTTTGACGATCTCACCGCATGGCGGGGCTTCGTCGACGACATCGTTGGCCGCGGCAACCTCCGCAACGCCAAGCGCATCGATCAAGAGCGAATGGCGTTGAACAAGCTGCCGGTCCGCAAGACCGCTGACTACGAGGAGGTCAACGTCGACGTCACCAGCTCCAGCGCCTTCACGCTGCGCAAGGTGTTCTACTCGGTTCCCTCGCGACTGATCGGCCATCGGCTGCGGGTGCGCCTTTATGACGATCGGCTCGAATGTTTCCAGGGCTCGACGCCCATCGTCGTCTTGCGACGCGGTCGGCCCCGGCCGAACGGCAAACATGGTCATGTCGTCGACTACCGTCACGTCATCCATTCCCTGCGCCGCAAGCCCATGGCGCTGCTCAATCTGGTCTATCGCGATCAACTCTTCCCCCGCCGAGCCTTCGCCCTGGCGTTCGACGCCTTGCTCGCCGGTCTCGGTGAGAGACCAGCTTGCCGCGCCATGGTCGGGATTCTCGCGCTCGCGTTCGAGCGCTCCTGCGAGGCCGAACTCGCCCTCGCGTTGCAAGCGGCTCTCGACGACGGCGTCCTTCCCGATCTCGCTGCGCTGATCGAACGCTTCCGGCCAAAGGACGCCGCATTGCCCGTCGTCGTCGTCAGGCTGCCATCCCTCGCCATCTACGATCAGATCGCGACAAGCGTTGGAGAAGCGGCATGAAGGCGACCGACAAGATCGACGCCGCCCGCATCGACCTGCTGCTTGGCGAGTTGCGACTGCCCGGCATCAAGCTGATCTGGGCCGCCCTGGCGGCGACCGCCGACAAGGAAGGCTGGCCCGCCGCCCGCTTCCTGGCGGCCCTCGCCGAACAGGAGATGGTGGAGCGAAACCGCCGTCGCTTCGAACGGCATCTGGAGGAAGCGCGATTGCCGCCGGGAAAGACCCTCGACACGTTCGACTTCACCGCAGTGCCTATGATCTCGAAGGCGCAGGTGCAGGTGCTCGCCGCCGGCGACGCCTGGCTCGAAAAGGGAGCCAATCTTTTGTGCTTCGGGCCGCCCGGCGTCGGGAAATCCCATCTCGCGGCGGCGCTCGGTTTGGCCTTGATCGAAAAGGGTTGGCGCGTTCTGTTCACCCGGACCACCGACCTTGTGCAAAAGCTTCAGATCGCACGCCGCGATCTTGCCCTCGAAGCCGCGATCGCCAAACTCGACAAATATCATCTGCTGGTCCTCGACGATCTCGCCTATGTCACCAAGGACCAGGCGGAGACGAGCGTTCTGTTCGAACTGATCAGCGCGCGATACGAGCGCCGATCCATGCTCATCACCGCCAACCAGCCCTTCGGCGAATGGGGAAAAATCTTCTCCGATCAAGCCATGACGCTCGCGGCCATCGATCGTATCGTGCATCACGCCACGATCCTCGAAATGAACGTCGACAGCTATCGGCGAAAGGAAGCCGCCGACAACGCCCGTGGACCCGGACGCCCGCCGACGCGCGCGACAATCAAGGGATCATCCTGATTGTCGCTCCGCGACAATCAAACCATCTCTCGACAAAATAGCGCTTGCGTTATCGCCGCGCCGCGACAATCATCACCTCGCCGCGACCGCCAAAATGGCCATCCTGATTGTCGCTGCTTTCCATCCAGATTGTCGCGCTACAGCGGACGCAAATACAAACATTGCTGCGCGGATAGGGATCGGAGTCACTCGTTTAAGGACGATTTCGCGCTAGCGCACTACCGGCGCGGGGTTGCGCTCGAGACCCAGGGCCGGGACGAAGAGGCCATCGAAGCCTATCGCGTTGCGGCTGCAAGCGGTCGCGTGTCCGAGTCGATGAGCCGTCTCGGGCATCTCTATGCCAAGCGTGGTCTGAGCGGAGTTGCCAGCGAAGCGTATCGCGCAGCGGCGGCGAACGCAGGGGACGGTGTTCGGCGACTGGACCTGGTCAGGGCGTTGATGATCGAAGGCAAAGCCGCCGAAGCCGAGACGGAGGTGCGGCGCGCTGTCGAGTTCGATCCTCGGAGCGCTTACGGCTTCTGGCTTCTCGGCAGGATTCTAACGGAAACTGGCCGCTTCGCCGAGGCCCGTACGGCGCTGGAACGCGCGATAACGCTCGAACCCACGCTGGGCGGCGCCTACTACGACCTGGTTCGCATCAGCCCTGTTGACGCGGGCGACCGATCGCTTGTCAAGCGCATGCTCAGTATCGCGCCTACCCTGACGGGAGTCGATCAGCGAATACGTATGCATCTTGCGCTCGGAAAGGCGTTCGACGATCTGGGCGAATTCGCTCGGGCGATGGAACATTTCGAGGAGGCCAGCCGGATCAAAGAAAAGCTCGGCTCCTTCGATCGCGACGCGTTCGCGCGCAGGGTCGACGGGCTAGTCGAGCGCTTTACCCCCAAGTTCATTGCCGCCCACGTCGGTCAGGGCTCCCGTTCCGACCTTCCGATCATGATCGTCGGCATGCCGCGCTCAGGCACGACGCTGGTCGAACAAATTCTGTCAAGTCATGACAAGATTGTGGGTGGCGGAGAAATGCAGTTTTGGACGCAACGCGGTCCATTGTTCGATGCGGCGTCCGACGGGGCTTCGATCGCGGATACCCAGCGGCGAACAGCCGAGGACTGCTTGGCGACGCTTCGTTCGATTGCGCCCGGGGCCGCACGCGTTGTCGACAAAGACCCGTTCAACTTTCTTTGGGCGGGCGCGATCCACCTCGCCTTTCCGCGCGCCCTCATCATCCATTGCCGGCGCAATCCGGTCGACACCTGCCTCTCGGTGTTCTCGACCTATTTCCGGTGGCGGGCGGATTTCGCGACCGGTCGTGAGGATCTTGTCTTCTATTACCGCCAATATCTGCGACTGATGGCCCATTGGCGGGTGACGCTTCCATCCGACCAACTCGTCGAAGTCGAGTATGAGGCGTTGGTCGCAAGCCCTGAGGCAGAAACTCGCCGCCTCATCGCGGCGACTGGGCTCGACTGGCAGCCGCGATGTTTGCGACCTCAGGACAATCAGCGGATCGTCAGGAGCGCGAGCCGATGGCAAGCGCGGCAGCCGATTTACAGCGCCGCTGTCGGACGGTGGAAGCGCTACGAACAGTGGGTCGGCGCGTTTCGGGAATTGGAGGACGGCGCCGAGCCCGTTTCTCTCGAGTAAGAGGCCAATGCGGCGCTCCCGAGCATTCGCGGAAATAAAAAGGCCGCCGCCCGCAGGCGGCCTTCCATGTTTCGCAGGCTTGAGATTGCGATCAGGCTGTGACTGCGGCTTTCGCGCTCCTCTTCGCGCGATAGGCGGCAAAGCCCAGCCCGCCAAAGCCCACGAGCATCATCGCCCAGGTCGATGGCTCGGGTACCGGCGGCAAGCCGATTTGAATGACCGCCAGGGTACCTCCGAAAGTGCCGGAATGCTCATCAAAAACGCTCTCGGAGACGCCATTCTGATCGAGACCTTCCCAGCCAACGAACCCACCGGTAAAGTTCGTGGTCGGACTAAAGACCGCGAACACCGGGTCGCCATTGAACGTCCCGCCGGAAATTGTGGCGGTGAAGGTAACCTTGAAGTTGCCCACTGGTGAGCACAGCGCAGCGCCCACGACACATGCAGGGTTAGTATAGCCGGCGGGCGTGTTGCCCCATTCGTCGTCATAGTCGTAAGACGTCAGATTTCCCCCCGGCCCGGAGGTAGGATAGTTGGCGAAGCCCGGGATGAAGCCCCAGACAATATCTGTCTGGCCAGCTGCGAAATCGGCTAGGGGCACCGTGGCGGTAACCCCGTTGTTCAGACCCTGATAGCCGGTAAGGACCATCTGGGCGTTGGTCAGCGTTCCGCCGCTGGTATTGAAGAAATCGAGCTCAGGCGTGTCGTAAAAGTCTTTGTCGTAGGCACCCTGAATTGTCGCGACGACCGTCGCTTTGGCGGGTTGTACCGCTACTACCGATGCGAAAGCCCCTGCCGCAGCAAGCGCAGCGATGGACAGGTATTTTGTTGTGCTGGGCTTCAACATGAAGTCCCCCTTCACGTCAGAGTGAACAGCTCAAAAGGCGAGCTAGTCACGTTAGTCTGGTCCGCATCATAAGAAAAGGGCAAAAATTAGGCGAACACTGTTGGCTTAGACAAAAACTAGGGCCTGTCTTCAGTTGAGGCGAGAACGGATTGGAATCGGACGCAGAACGTTTTGTGTTTCGGATGCGCGGGGAATTCCCGAAATCAGCAAATGTCTGACTCGTGAGTGGTCGGCCCGAGGAGGGGCTGACCGATGCGACGATATGCACTGCGCGACGACCAGTGGGATCGGATCAAAGACATTCTGCCGGGTCGTGAAGGCCATGTGGGCGGCACGGCGGCGAACAATCGCCTGTTCGTCGAAGCCGTTCTCTTCAGGTTTCGCGCCGGCATTCCTTGGCGCGATCTGCCCGAGCGCTTTGGCGACTGGAAGATCGTCTATCAGCGCTTCAACCGATGGGCCAAGAGCGGCGTTTTCGAGCGGGTTTTCAGGCTTTTGGCCAGCGACCACGACAACGAGTACATGATGATTGACGCCACTATCGTGCGCGCTCACCAGCATAGCGCCGGCGCCCAAAAAAAGACGGCGCGCAAGCCATCGGCCGATCCCGCGGCGGATTGACCACCAAAATTCACGCGCTCGTCGATGCCCTCGGCAATCCTGTCGAGGTGATGCTCAGCCCGGGCCAAGATCACGATCTGACTTGCGCCGAGCCTCTCATCGAAGCCGTCGATCCCGGCGCTTTGATCGCCGACAAGGCGTTCGACGCCGACGCCTTCATCGCCGCCCTCAATGATCGAGCGATCGCCCCCGTCATCCCATCAAAATCCAACCGAAAAACCCCGCGCCCGTGCGACTTCGCCCTCTACTGCGAACGCAATCTCATTGAGCGTTTCTTCAATAAGCTCAAGCATTTCCGGGCTATCGCCACGCGTTACGACAAGCTCGCAAAGATCTTCCTCGCCGGCGTTCACCTCGCCTGCGCTGCCATCCTCCTCAACTGAAGACAGGCCCTAGATGACGCCAAGTTTTTCCTAAGAATCTTGCGTCAGCTGTGACCAGGGACAGTCGGAATATTGGCGTCTACAAAACGAGGTCCTCCTGAGAGCTGAGGAAGGCACCGGCGGGCTCGGGTTTCGCCGTAGCCTAAACCGCGCCTAGCGGCCGGAGTGCAGGCTGAACTCGCGCGGACGATCACGCAGTTCCGAGGGTATGCCGCATGGCCCGCGCTGCCCCGAATCTCAGCGTGCGCGAACTTGCCGAAAAGCGAAGGTTTCGCCTTCTACGATTAGGCGATTAGCGGTGGCGATTTAAGGGAGAGCACGGTCGACGCCATCCGCGCCACCCTCGAGGCCGAACGGCGACGAGCGGGACGCCAAGCTGCGGAGCCGCGGTCCGCCATCAGCAATGTCCGCTCTACGTGTGCGCCGTGAGAAGGCGGCGCTTTCCAGTGGGTGCAAGTCCCGCCCGGCCAAACGCTCCAGCCGGAAGCAACCGGAGCAGTCATGGAGGTAACGAAATGGCTGAAGCCTTCGGTGTAGCTGGTCACGTATAGGTGACGGCGCGAGTGTGCGGGCCGCAACGCGAGTGAACGCTGAGCAATCCTCGAAAAGGACGATGTGCAGGCCGACCCGACAACGTTATCGGGGAAGGCTGATACGGCAGGGCGAGATGAGCGACGACGACGCCCAGCCGCTGCACCGGGGTAGTGGCGGCAGCACGTACACAAGGAAAGCGCACGCAACACGGGAAGCCCCAAAGCGTGGTTAGGTCAGCGATGACACGATCAACCGGACGCCCGTGAGGGACAGGCCGGGCGCTCTGGGGTGGCGGAGAGGTTCGTAGTACCGCGGAAACCGGGTAACTCTGGTGGAGGGAAGGGACCTCAGTTCAAGACAGATGCAGAACGTAGCGAAGGACATGGAGATTGGGAAACCTATCAACTCCGCATGATGTTCAGAAGCTGCCGATGGCGTCGCACGCGAAAGACGGCGTGAGGTCTTGTCCGAGAGCCGGATGCGGGAAATCTGCATGTCCGGTTCGATGAGCGGGGTGTGGAAACGGAGCTACGGTCGAGCCACTAAGGCACCGCCAGACGAAAGGGGCGGAAACAGACATGCTCGGCCTAACGTCACCGCGCCACACTTCAACTCTACCGAGACCGGCGAGGCTGATTGGGTTTTGACCCTGGGGCGGCTTGTCGGCTACTTCGCGGCCGCTCCCGGCGCGCCTGCAGCGTAGCCGTTGCGGGTCGTGATCTGACCGCCCGCTTCCGAGAACATCTTGTCATCGTCGCCAAGCTGCACCGTCGGCATGCATTGGGGGTTGCAGGCGTACGAGATCCTGGAGCTCCCGTTCTGCAGGACCAGCACGGTCTTCGCGGGCAGGACGCGGACCTGCTTTTCCTCGATGATCGATCCTCCGGCGTCGATGGCGATCAGGTTCGTCTGCCCGAAGCCCTTGCCGGTAATGACCATCGCATTGTTATTCTTGAGCATGGTCACGTCCGCGATCATCGGGTTGCCGATGATGAGGGTCGTCGCTCCGGCCGGCAGCTTGGCGATTTTGGCCTGGTCGAGCGTAACCGCAATCAGGTCCGTCTCAGCGCGGGACGGGGACGGGCCGAAGGCGAGAACGAACGCGGCAGCGAGCCAAAGTCGCGACGGCATGAGAACCCTCTCTCGTCCGGAGATCAGGGTTCATTTCGCTCGACAAAGATGAAAGAAGCCTCAACGTACGCTGCGTCAGATCGCCGGGAAAATCGCCGCTCCCTCATCCGCCGAGCCGACCGCGCCGCGAAAGACAGAGAACAATTCGCGCCCCACGCCGACATGGGAGGCGGAAAGGTCGACTTCGGCATGCGGCCTCCTGGCCCAGACGTCGTCGGCGACCATAACGTCGAGCCGTCCCGCCGGCGCATCGAGGCGGATGACGTCGCCGTTCCGGATCTTGCCGATCGCCCCGCCCGCCGCTGCTTCCGGCGTGACATGGATGGCTGAGGGCACCTTGCCCGAAGCGCCCGAAAGGCGCCCATCGGTGACCAGCGCCACCCGGTGGCCACGATCCTGCAGCACACCGAGCGGAGGCATCAACTTGTGCAGTTCCGGCATGCCGATCGCCTTCGGTCCCTGAAAGCGCACCACGGCGACGAAGTCGCGGTCGAGCTCACCGGCGCGGAACGCCGCGTGCAGCTCCTCCTGGCTGTGGAACACCCGCGCCGGCGCCTCGATCGTATGCCGCTCGGGAGCGACGGCCGAGGTTTTGATGACCGCCCTTCCGAGCGGTCCGTCAAGCACCCGCAATCCCCCGGTCGGCTGGAACGGGTCGCCCGCTCCGCGCAGCACGGTTCGGTCGCCGGACTGAGCAGGCGCAGGCGTCCAGGCGACGGCGCCTTCGGCGTCGAGATGCGGCTCAACCGCATAATCGCCAAGCTCGCCCCAAACGGTCTGCGCATCGCCGTGCACGAGCCCGGCTCCGAGAAGCTCGCGGATCATGAAGCCCATGCCGCCGGCGGCGTGGAAATGATTAACGTCGGCCTTGCCGTTCGGGTAGATGCGCGTGAGCAGGGGCGTGACTTCGGCGAGATCGGCGAAATCCTCCCACCGCAGGGCGATGCCCGCCGCGGCGGCCATCGCCACCAGGTGGATGGTAAGATTGGTCGAGCCCCCGGTCGCGTGCAGCCCGACGACGCCGTTGACGATCGCGCGTTCGTCGATGATGCGCCCGATCGGCGCGAACTGATTGCCGAGCGCGGTAATCGCCAGCGCCCGCTTGACGCCAAGCATGGTGAGCGCATCGCGCAGCGGCGTGTTGGGATTGATGAAGGACGCCCCCGGCAAATGCAGGCCCATGATCTCCATCAGCATCTGGTTGGTGTTGGCGGTGCCGTAGAAAGTGCAGGTGCCGGGCGCGTGATAGGCCTCGGCCTCCGCCTTGAGCAAGTCGGCGCGGGTCGCCTTCCCTTCGGCGAAGAGCTGACGGACTTTCGATTTCTCGTCGTTGCCGAGGCCCGAGGGCATCGGTCCCGCGGGCAGGAACACCGCCGGCAAATGGCCGAAGGAAAGGGCGCCGATCAAGAGACCCGGCACGATCTTGTCGCAGATGCCGAGATAGACCGCAGCGTCGAACATGTCGTGCGAAAGGGCGACCGCGGTCGAGAGCGCAATGACATCGCGCGAGAACAGGGAAAGCTCCATTCCCTTCTCGCCCTGGGTCACCCCGTCGCACATCGCCGGAACGCCGCCAGCGACCTGCGCCGTGCCGCCCGCGGCGCGCGCCGCCTCCTTGATGAGATCGGGAAAGCGGGCATAGGGCTGATGGGCCGAGAGCATGTCATTATAGGCGGTGACGATCGCAAGATTGGGCCCACCGCCCTCGCGCAACGCCTCCTTGTCGTCCGCCGCGCAGGCGGCAAAGCCGTGGGCGAAATTGGCGCAGCCGAGGCGTTTGCGGGCCGGCTTGTTGGCGGCGGCAGCGTCGATCCGCGCGAGGTAAGCCTGGCGCGACGGGCGGCTGCGCTGGGCGATGCGTTCGGTCACCTCGCCGATGCGTGCATTGAGCTTTGTCGTCATGCGCGTATCGCTCCTCGATCCGCTTACGTGGGCTGTCAACCCTCTTCTAGCGCAAAGACAGGCAATAAAAAGGGCGGCGCGCTCAGACGCCCATATCCCGGCGCCGGCGGCTCCACGCTCGGCGTCAAAAGCCTCCCAGGTCGTGGACCATCTTGGTGAAGCGCCGGCGCTCGTCGAGCGTCAGAGCGGCAGTGGCGACGTCGAGGTCCTGATCCTGAAGTCCCGCAGCTTTCGCGAAGCTGTTCCACGCCGCCGCCTTGGCGAGGTCGCGGGGCAGCGCGCGGCCGCTGGCATAAAGATGAGCGATGCGGTTCTGGGCGATCGGATTGCCTCGGGCGGCGGCGACAAGAAGGATCTTGGCGGCGCCGGATTCATCCCTCGCTATGCCGTCACCGTTGAACAGCATGATGGCGTATTCGACCTGACCAGCGATAATTCCTCCGTCGGCTGCCCGCTTGAGCCAGTGCGCCGCCTCGACGATGTCTTGCGGCACGCCTTTGCCCTCGCGCAGCATCACGCCGTAGGAATAGGCGGCGTTGTCGTCGCCCGCGTTCGCCGCGCGGAGGAAAAATTGCGCCGCCTTGGCGTAGTTCGGCGTCTTTCCGGCCACGCCGTTGAGTTCCATGATCCCAAGATTGTAGAGCGCGCCTGAATGGTTCTTGGCCGCCGCCCGCTCGAACTGCGCCTGGGCTGCGACCGGATCCTTCGCCACCCCCTTGGCGCCTTGAAGCAGCAGCACTCCGAGTTCATAGGCGGCTTGAGGGTCGCCGAGATTGCTGGCGAGGCCGTACCAGCGGGAAGCCTCGCGATCGTCGACCACGACCGCGGCGCCGTCGTGGTAGATTTCGCCGATCAGCGTCATCGCCGCCGCGTCCTTGGGATTGGCGTCGAGGCGCTTTTCAGCCTCGAGCAGGGCGTAGAGGAAATTGCCGCGCTGATAGGCGCCGAAGGCCAAATCCGGCGCCACTCCATCCGCCCGCGGCGGCAGCGCAGGAGGCAATGAGGGGCGCGAGTCAACGCCAGCACGCGTGGCGAACGGAGACGCGACGCTTGGCGCCTGCGTCTGGGCGAAAACAGCCCCGGCGGGGCTGAGGGTCAAAACCACAGCGAGCGCGAACCGCGTCATGGGACCCTCGCGCCGACGTGGGCGAGCAGCGCCTGAGCCTCGCGCGCGGCCTCGGATGGCGAGGGGCGCCCCCAGATCGCGTCGCCAAGCGCGACAAAATCGGCGCCGGCGTCGGCCAGCGCGCCTGCGGCGGCGATCGTGCGGGCATAGGCGACACACGGCGTTTCGAAGATTTCGGCCCACCAGCCGACACGTTCGGCCAGTGACTGCAACTCCATCGTTGGCGCGCCGCGGTGCGGCTCCCCGAACATCACGTAATCCGCCCCCGCCTCGCCCGCAATCATCGCTTCATCGCGCGTGCGCAGAAATCCCGACCCGACAATCCGCTCCGGTTTCAGGCTCTCGACCGCCGCCGCCAGATCCGCGCCAGCGCCGTTGACATGAACCCCGTCTGCGCCAAGTCGAGCAGCCAACCGGCCGTCGTTCTCAATCAGGAGCGCACAGTCGGCAGCTATGGCGGCTCGAAGGACTGGCGCCACGATGGCCTTCGCGTCGGGCTGCGCACCGGGCGCGAACCGGACGAGCGCACACGCGATCGCCGCCGTCTCGACGACCTCGACGAAGACCTTGGCGAAGGCGTCGGCGTCAGCGGCCGACAGGAGCGGGGTGATGAGATAGAGCCAGCAGCCCGGGGAGTTTCGAGATGTCAAAAGCATGAGCGGAGAATTGGGTCGGACGCTGAGATATCGCCGACCAATGCGGCCAAATGGGGGTCAAGACAAGGCTGGCGCGCGGGGTCATCCGCATGAGCTTCGTAAGACCAGAAGCCGGTTCACGAATCGGGTCTATCGGCCGGTCAGTTCGAAAACGCCGCGCGAAGCCGCTCGACCTGAGAGGCGACCTCCGAGCGCGTCATCACCGGCTCGGGCGAAAGGGCGACGACGAGGCCTTGATCAAGATGGATAACGCGCTCCTGAATGCGGAGCGACCGCTTGCTCAGGCTGCGCAAGGCCGGCGGCAATTGTTCGAAGACCTCGGGCGCACAACCATATTCCTGACGGGAAAGCTTGACGCGGACACGCTCGGCCTGGGCTTGGCTCGAGGTCAATTCGCCTTCATTGACTGCGCGCTGGAGCAGCAGCCACGAGGCGACTTGCATGAGACGAGTGGTCAGACGCATGCTTTCGGTCGAATAGGCGAGCGCGGCCGGGCGGGACAGGAGGCGCGATTCCGTTCGTCCCGGGCCGTCGAGATAGGACGCAGCCTCCTCGACGAGCGTCATCCCTTCGCGAAATAGATCCTTGAACGCGCCGGATACCGCTAGACGGTGGATAAACGAAGCGGGGGCGGCGAAATTACGCGTCGGCCCTTGGAACTGACGACCCATACGCTCTCAACTCCCATCTCATTGACGCGAGGCGGCGGCAAAGAATCGCCAGCGCGAAATCTGAGGGACGCAAGCGACAATAACTCCCGCGCGGTCGCTCCGCGCATTTACTATTGAGCAAGGTTAACGCGCAAGCCGCGGCTCTGGCAATGGACAAAAAGAAACCGCCCGAAGGCGGCTTCCGGCTTGTAATCACTGGGGATCCGGAACGGTCAACCAATACACGAGCAGCGCCGGCCTTGCCCGCGCAACGGCGGGCGCCGCTTGGTCCGTCAGATCTTGAACGCCGAGCGGGCCGCCGCGCGGGTCGCCTGACGCGCCTCAATCGCCCTTTCGAGCCGCTCAATCTCGGCGCGCAAAAGACCGATGCGCTCCATGAGCTCGGGCGCCGACAGGTCGTCGAGGTTCTGCCCGATCTCGTGCGCAACGAGCGGCTTGGGCTTGGCGCCGAACGGGGATTCCTCGTCGAACGCGGCCATTTCGGTCTCCCGGTCTCAAGCGTCAGCCGGCGATGAACCCGCCCCCGAGCACCCGCGCGTTCGTCTCGACGGAGTCGTAGAAAACGCAAGCCTGGCCCGGCGAAACGCCGCTCTCGGATTGAACGAACTCGATCTCGCCCGAAGGGCTGAGCAGAGCCGGCGCCGGTGGACGCGTTGACCGCACCCGGGCTGCAATCGGCAGTCCGCTCACGGGCAAATCGGCAAACGCACCTTCGCCAATCCAATTGACGTCGCGCAACCGCAGCCGCGTCACGACGAGCGAGGAGCGGGGGCCGACGACGACGCGCGCGTTGACTGCGTCCAGGGCGACTACATAAAGCGCCTCCCCGGCCGCGACGCCAATGCCGCGCCGCTGGCCGATGGTGTAGTGAACGACGCCGTTGTGCCGTCCCAGCACGCGGCCGTTGACATTGACGATCTCGCCAGGAACGGAGGCGCCGGGCATCAGCCGCTCGATCATGTCGGTGTAATGGCCCGAAGGCACGAAGCAAATGTCCTGGCTGTCGGCCTTTTCGGCGATCACCAGGCCGTATTCGCGCGCCATCTCGCGGACGCGCGCCTTCGGCATCGTCCCCAACGGAAACCGGAGGCGCGCAAGCTGCGCGCGGGTGGTGGCGAACAGGAAATAGCTCTGGTCGCGATCCGGGTCAGCTGCCCGGAAAAGCGCTCGACCCCCGCGCTCGTCGCCCCGGCTGACGACATAGTGGCCGGTCGCCAGCAGGTCGGCGCCGAGGTCGTTGGCGGCGGCGAACAGATCGGCGAATTTCATGTGCTGGTTGCAGGCGATGCACGGGACCGGGGTCTCGCCGGCGACATAGGCGCGGGCAAACGGCTCGATAACCTTCTCTCGAAAGCGCTCCTCATAATCGAGCACGTAATGGGGAATACCGAGCCGCGCGGCGACATCGCGCGCGTCGTGAATATCCTGCCCGGCGCAACAGGCGCCCTTGCGATGCGTCGCTTCGCCGTGGTCATAGAGCTGCATCGTCACGCCGATGACGTCATAGCCCTCGGCCGCAAGCATCGCCGCGGTGACTGACGAGTCGACCCCGCCCGACATCGCCACCACGACGCGGGTTTCCGCAGGCGCCTTGCGCAGGCCCAGGCTATTGAGCGCGGCGCATGGGGGCGGCGCGAGGTTCGGTGCAAGCATGACAATCTTACCCGGCCGAAATGCCGGACAACAGGTTATCTTGGGCTTCTCGCCCGATCACGCAAGCCCATAGCCCAATTTAGCCGCCGCCGCCATAGCGCGTCGTCATCGGCGGCGAAGCTCCAATTGCGTCCAGGTCAACCCAAATTCCTCCCCGGCCGGGCCAATAATGCCTCGGGGCCATCCAACCCCGGAGTTGACGATATCCGGGCCTGAAGGTCGCGTTGCGGGCCTACCCGGGGTCGCCTTTTTTCCGGGCCATGCGGGCCTCGATGACCACGAACGCCTGTGCGAAGCCCCTCTCGTCGGTGATGGTCAGATGGATGAACGGTTCGGCTCCAGGGGGCAGAATTGCTCGCAGCCGCTCGGCGGCGCCGCCGGTAAGGCGCATCGTCGGTTGCCCTGAGGGAAGATTGACCACCCCCATGTCGCGCCAGAATACTCCCCGCCTGAGGCCCGTGCCCAGCGCCTTCGCGCACGCCTCCTTGGCGGCGAATCGTTTGGCGTAGGAGGCGGCCCGTGCAGCCCGCCGGTCGGAGCGGCGCTGCTCGGTCTCGGTAAAGCAACGCTCGATGAAGCGGTCGCCGAAGCGCGCCAGGGTCTTCTCGACGCGCTCGATGTCGCAGAGGTCGCTGCCGATGCCGACGATCACCGCCGGCGCTCCGCCGCCGCCCGTCCCTCCGCCATCGCCACGCGCATCGCCTTCACGGCTTCGGCGAGCCCGACAAAGATCGCCTCGCCGATGAGGAAATGGCCGATGTTGAGCTCGACGATCTGCGGCACGGCGGCAATGACGCGGGCAGTCTCGTAGTCGAGGCCGTGGCCGGCATGGCATTCGAGTCCAAGCGCCGCGGTCTCCGCGGCGGCAACCCTGATACGACCGAATTCGTAATCGGTTTTGGCTGCATCGTCCCGCTGCCGCGCGTCGCACCACGCCCCGGTATGCAGCTCGACGACCGGGCTTCCGAGCTCGGCGCTGGCCTTCAGCGCCTCCGGCGACGGCTCGATGAACATCGAGACCCGGATTCCCGCCCTCGTCAGTTCGGCGACGTAGGGCCTCAACGCCTTAAACCCGCCGACCACGTCGAGGCCGCCCTCGGTGGTGCGCTCGGTCCGCTTTTCCGGAACGATGCAACAGGCATGCGGACGGATGCGCAATGCAATGTCAAGCATCGCTTCGGTCGCGGCCATTTCAAAATTTAACGGCTTCTCGATCGACGCCTTGAGCCGCCGCATGTCGTCGTCGTGAATGTGGCGGCGATCCTCGCGGAGATGCGCGGTGATGCCGTCAGCGCCAGCTTCGATCGCAAGAAGCGCCGCGCGGACCGGATCGGGGACGGCGCCGCCTCGGGCGTTGCGGACGGTCGCGACATGGTCGACGTTGACGCCAAGCCGCAGCGCTGTCATCGGGTCGCTCCCCGTTCGGGTAGGAATTCGCCGGCGATCAGGCCGCTCCGACGCTCACGCGGCTCCCCGGCTCGACAGGTGGAAGCGTCGCAAGCTCGGGCGGCCGCGCGGCGGGGGCGAGGCGGCGACGCCGAACGGTCGGAAGGCTTCGCAACACGAACATCTTCTCCCGAAATGCCGGCGAGCGCAGCTCAGACGATAGGATGAAATGGCCGGTGCGCAGGGCGCCAGCGGCATGAAACTCGTCAAGCGCCTGATCCACGGCTAAGCTCGGGCTCGTCATGTCCCCTCTTAGCAGGCCGCCGATTGCCGCGCCAAGTGAACGCGGCTTTTGGGCCGCGCCGATCCGCGAGGCTCCGACCGATGCCGGCAACCCCAGTCACACCCTTCGAAACCAAGACCCTGAGCGCCGCGCCGGACGCGACAGCGCCGGACGGAAGCTCCGTGCGCCTGCTTTTAAGCCTTAGCGGCGGCAGCATGGCGCATTTCGAATTGCCCGCCGGGGCCGTTTCGCACGCTGTCACCCATCGAACTGTCGAGGAAATCTGGCTAATCGTCAGCGGGCAAGGCAGCATCTGGCGTCGGCAGGACGGCTTGGAACGGATCGAGCCGCTGGGCCCAGGCGCGTCGCTCACCATCCCGCTCGGAACGGCGTTTCAGTTTCGCGCCGAAACCGACGCGCCGCTCACGTTCGTGGCGATCACCATGCCTCCTTGGCCCGGCGTGGGCGAGGCCACGCCCGTCTCCGGCCCGTGGGCGCCGACGGTCGCGGCCAACCCCTCCTGAAGGGCGCTCTTGCGCCAACGCTGCCTCGCTGCTAGCCCATTGACGCGCGCGCCGCCGGTTTAGCTCAGCTGGTAGAGCAACGGTTTTGTAAACCGTGGGTCGGGGGTTCGAGTCCCTCAACCGGCACCAATAATATCAATGGCTTAGGCGCGCGGTGTCGCGGCGTCTACCCGGATCAACGCCGTGGTGTCCAGTTTGGTGTCTATGCGCCAGCCTCCGCGCAGGATCGGGCGCCGGCCTACCGGCCTCGGGTTTCTCGACGGAGGGATCAGGATGCCTGAAGACCAAGCGTGCGCCATCCCGCAAGATCGCGCGATCCATCCACGAAGCTGCTTGCGAGAAGGCGCGCGCCATCGCAAGGACCGAGACCTACGCTGTCTCGCGTCGTGAACGAAAGAGGGTCGAGATGCTCTTCGCGCATCTGAAGCGCATCCTGAAGCTCGACCAATTTCGGCTTCGCGGCCCGAGCGAAGCCAAGGAGCGATTTTATTGGCCGCCGCCCAAAATCTGCGGAAAACTGGCGAAGCTTATCCCCCTTCCCGCCCCGGTCTTCGCCACAGGAGGCGGAGCGGCCCAGATTTGCCTCGCTGACAGCCGTCGCTACACGCATCGCCGCCCCCCAAAACAGAGGGCTTTTTCAACGAAATCCCCCGTGACCGGTCCGTCGGAAGCGGGCGCTTGTCTGCGTCGGCGCGCTTCTGATCGCCCGGACACTATTCAGAGACTTCATTGTCCGCGCAAAGTTCGGCCATAAGGTCGCGAATGCGCGGATAGAGGCTGCGAAACGCGACGTAGCGCCGTTGATAGAGCGCTGCATGGTTGCGGTCCGGCTGAATCGTGAACGCGGTCGGGTTCCATGTTTTGATCAACGACCTCGAGACGCCGCCGATTGCGAGCCTCGCCAGGAAGGCGTCGCCATAGGACGCGCCAATGGTAACCCTGCATACGGACTGGCTAAGGCCGGAAATGTCTGAAGTCGCTTGAACCCAGGACCGATTTTGAAGGCCTCCTCCTACCGAGACAATCGCCTCGATGGGCGCGCCTGCTTCAGCGTAGGTTTCAAAGATGTGGTTGGTTGCATAGGCGATCCCTTCAAGCAGGGCGCGATAGAGGTCGGCGCGCGTGTGCGCCAGAGTCGAGTCCGACAACCGCGCCTCTCGCGCGCGGGTCGTGAATCGGCGTGCGCTCGCCGGAAAAATACGGAAGGAAGACGAGGCCCCTGGCGCCCGCCCGAGACGCTTCGCTTTCCCTCGCGAGCGCGGACATCGCCTCCTCGGGACTGAGGTCGCGAGCGAGCTGATCAGCAAACCAATGTGTGAGGGCCCCGCTGGTCGCGAGGCCCGCCATGCAGGCGTGCTGACCCGGAAAAAGCCACGGCGCGTGCCAAAGACGCCGATCCGCCACTCGCTCAGTGGAGACCCGGATCGTGAATATCGTAGAGCCGTACATCAGCATCGCCTCGGCGTCGTCCAGGGCGCCGACGCTGACCGCTTCGGCGGCCGCATCGATCGTCCCCACGATGACGGGGGTCCCCGGCGCAAGACCGCTCTCCTCAGCGGCCCGGCGGGTGACGGCGCCTGCGATCTCGGTTGTCCATGCGATGTCTGGCAGCCGCTCCAGGTCCGTGACCCCTGGAGCGATAGCATCGCTCCAGGCACGCCGATCGTAGTCGTAGAGCGGGGCCACGTTCGAGGCGCAGTAATGGTCGGTGACGAACCTTCCCGTGAGCCGGTGGACAAGGAAAGAGGTCGCGTTGAGAAATTTCCGCGACTTCGCATAAACGTCGGGGCGGTTGCGCTTGAGCCACAGGATCTTGGGCCCGACCGCTTGGGAAGTCAGTGCGTTTCCACACCGTGCGAAGATCGTGTCGGGGCCGATGAGGGTCGTAAGATCCTCGATCTCGCGCGCTGCGCGCGTGTCGACGCCGTAGAGCACCGCGTTCATCAGCGGCGCGCCGTCAGCATCGACCGGCAGCATGCAGGGGCCGATGGCGCTCAAGCCGACGGCTTTGATTTCGGAGGGGGCGAGGTTGCTGTCCGCAAGCAGCTTGCCGCTCAGCCAGACGACGTCTGCCCACCAGTCTTGCTCAGGACGATGCTCGGCCCAACCCGCTCGCGGGACGATCAATTCATGCCGGCGCGCGGCGCTTGCCAGGATTCGCCCCTCGTCATCGACCAGCGCGGCCTTCGACTCGTAGGTTCCGACGTCGATCCCGAGTGTCGCGCTCATGATGGGTAGTCGTCGCGATCGAGGCTGAAACCAGCCTCGATGCGCAATATCCCACCAACCACCAGCGCGCACAGACCTTCGAGGTCTGCGAGATCGCAGACCTCGCGAGCCGAGTGCGTGTAACGGCAGGGAAAGCCGAGGTCGATCGCGGCGACGCCGTCGTGAACGAGCTGCACGTACGAGGAGTTGGTGAGAACGCCAACCTGGGCGCTCCGCTGGAGCTGGATGCGCTCCTCGCGCGCTGCTCTCTCGAAAAGCGAGACGAGCGCAGGGTGTGGCAAGGTTCCGTTCAGCGTGCCGCGTCCATGGAAGCTGTAGAGGCTCATCCCCGGCCCTGCGCCGAGTGCGAGATCGCCCCGGGCTTGCATGTCCGGCGTGTCGGCGGCGAGCATGAGGTCGAGCTGAATCGCGATTTCGGGCTTGAGCCGCTGCGCAGCGACGAGCGCGCCGCGAAGATTGAATTCCTCCTGGGACGAGAAGACAAAATGAACGGTTGGGCGGCGAGCTTGCGGCGCAATGAGCCGCGCCGCCTCCACAACGACGGCGCAACCCGCGCGATCGTCGATCGAAGTCCCTGCGAGTCTCTCGCCCGCCAGGCGGATTGCCTCGGGCGCGTAGACGACCGGCGAGCCGATGTCGATTCCCGCCGCGCGCGCCTCGCCGGCGCTGGAGAAACCTGCGTCCACCACGATCTCCTGGTACGGGACGACGCGATACTTTTCCTCCGGCGCCGTCGCGTGGTGACTTTTGTTGGCGATAACGGCTGGGACGTCACGTCCCTCGCCAACGCAGATAAGGAGTTGTTGCGCGGCGAGCGCCCGTTCCGGCACGCCGCCGAGGCGCTCAAGTCGGATGAGTCCGCCCGGCTCAATCCTGCGGACAACGAAGCCAAGCTGGTCCATGTGGGCGAACAGCATGACGCTCGGTCGGCCTGGGTCGCCTTCGGCTGTGGCAATCAGATTGCCCGGTCGATCCGTCGTGGTCGCAAGGCCAAGGCCACGCATCTCCGCGCTCAGGCGCCGGCGCACACGACCCTCATATCCGCTGAGGCCCGGGATCAGCATGAGCTCCATGACCAGCGCCCGCAGGCGCTCGAGCGACGGTTCGCCTGCGGGTCCCATCGCTCAGCCCTTCCGCGCGGCGCGGACGAGACGCATGACTGCCTACTTTCCAGCCCCGGAGGTCAGTCCCATGACAATATAGCGTTCAAGGAAAATGCCGATGAGAAGCAGGGGGGTGATCGCCGCCGTCGCGAGCGCGGCGATTGTCCACCAGTTGATGCCTTGGGAGCCGGTCTGGCTCGCGACCATCACAGGCAGCGTCTGCGCGTCGAAGCCTGTGAGCAGCGAAGCGAAGAAATACTCGTTCCAGCACAAAACGAGCGAGAGAATGAAGGCCGCCACGATGCCCGGCAACGCCATCGGCAGAACGATGCGGAAAAAGGCGCCCCAGATCGTGCAACCGTCGACGAGGGCCGCGTGCTCCATTTCCTGCGGAATCGTGTCGAACTGGTCGCGCATCACCCAGATGACAATCGGCAGAACCATGAGGCCATAGACGAGGATGAGTCCTATTCGGGTGTCGAGCAGCGCGAGCTCCTTATAGAGAACCAGGAACGGCAGCGCGAGAACGACCGGCGGAAGGATAAGCTGCGAGACGAAGAAGAACGAGATGTCCTTGTTGCGCCATGGGCCGAACTTGTAGTCGAATCGACTCAAACCATAGGCGGCGAGAGAGCCGATGACGATTGCAAAGGCCGAGGCGCCGACCGAGCAGATCACGCTATTGACGAATTTCTTCAAGAATTCTTCGCGAACGTCGGAGGTTGCGAAGATCGTGTCCGGCGAAAGACCGAGCGATTGCCAGCCCTTCCAGCGGGGCGCGAAATCGACCCAAGGGATCAGATGGCCCTGCGTCACGTCCCGACCGAGCTTCATCGAGGTGGAGAGGGTCCAATAGAGCGGAAAGAGCGCGATAAAGGTCCACGCGATGAGAAGGGTGTAGACGAGAGCCTTCCCGCCGAATTGGGCGATCCACGACCCGAGCGAACCCGCCTGGACCTCTTGCTCTTCGACCGCCGTCTCCGCGCCGATTGCGGTGGTCACCGATCTCTCTCCCTGACTGGTGGTCGGCCGCGCATCCTCGCGTCCTCAAGTCATTTTCTGCATGTAGCGGCTGCTCGCCCGCAAGAGGAGGGTGATGAACACGATGATGATGATGAGATAGACCTCGGCCACCATCGTCGCGTAGCCGACGTTCGAGCGGTCTCGATATTCGCGATAGACGAAGCTCGAAATGGTGTCGGTCGCGCCTCCCGGACCGCCGGCAGTCACATTGATC
The DNA here is from genome assembly GCA_963765375.1 of uncultured Alphaproteobacteria bacterium. GTDB lineage: Bacteria > Pseudomonadota > Alphaproteobacteria > Rhizobiales > Beijerinckiaceae > Roseiarcus. Next base: position 159,058 of record CAVXVZ010000007.1, read on the forward strand.
ACGATGTCCGCGAGCTTCAGCTCAAAAATCGTTCGCAGGATGATCGCCGTCAGGCTGACCGGCAGCATCAATGGAAAAGTGATTTCCCAGAATGTCTGCCAGGGACTTGCGCCGTCGACCTTGGCGGCCTCTTTGATGTCCGCCGGCAGGGCTTGAAGACCGGCGAGGAGGAGGATAACCATGAAAGGGATCCAGACCCAAGCATCCATGGCGATGATGGTCGTGCGGGCGATCCATGGATCGGTGAAGAAGGCAGGATTCTCCCAGCCGAGCCAACGAGCAAAATTCGCCAGGGGCCCAAAGCGGGTCTCCATCAGCGACTTGCCGATCATCCAACTCACCGCGACCGGGCTCAGCATGAACGGCAGGAGAAAGGCGACCCGGAAGAATTTACGAGCCCGGATGTCGGCGTTGAGGAGGAGCGCGAGGCCAAAAGCGATCGCGTACTGGACGATCACCGTGGAGACGTAGAAGACCATGTTGCCCAGCGCGTTCCAGAAGTAGGCGTCGCCCCATAGCGTGCGCAGGTTGTCGAGGCCATTGAAATGATGGCCCGATTGCGCGTTGAGGTTCCAGTCAGTGAAGGCGACGTAGAGCCCGAACAAGGTCGGGAAAATGACCATGGCGGTGGTGAACAGCAGAGCGGGAAGCACGAATAGTCTTTGCTTGCCCATTTCCCCATGCCGGAGCACTTCGCTGACGGCCAGTGCCACGCTCCAAAGAAGAAACGCATAGAGCGCCGGTCGCCAGTTGGCGAAACCGACCGAACTATAGCCGAATACCGAGAGAGCCTGCAGCGCGACGACCGCAATCAGAAAGGCGGAAGCCAGCCTGATAATCCACTTCCCCAAAAGCGGGCGCCAGGGAGAGTTTTCCTCGTTGGCGGCTTCAAATTCTCCGCTGGTCACGACGCGTGATCCGTTCCGAGGTCCACAATCGGTTGCGGCGTCGCCGCGGAGGCCGTCCACGGCGCCTTTCAGCGCCGTGGACGGTTCGCTCCGAGGAAACGGCGACGCCCCTCAGGCGATGCCCATCGCGATGCGGTAATACTTCACCTGGTTCTCGCGACCGAGTTTGTCGGTAAGCTTTTCCCAGGCCGCCGCGACATTGTCCGCGCCCTGCTGCGCGCTCTGCTTGCCGGCGAAAGTCTTCTGCAGCTCGTCCTCGGCGATGCTGTAGTACTGGAAGATGCCGGGGATGCGCGGCTCGATCGCCGAGTTAGGATGGTTGTACGACGTGGATTGCGAGTCCATGTAGGAGCCGATGTACGTCTTGTCGTAACCGGCAAGCGCCCACAGATCGAGGTTTGTATGGCTCTTCCGGTAAGGCTGGAAGCCTGACGGATAGGCGGCCGTCCACATGGACAAGTCCTTGCCGCCGAGATGGGCCGCCGCGCTCCAGGCCGCCTTGTGACGCTTTTCATCGCTGTCGACGGTCTTCATCACATAGATGCCCCAGCCGAGATAGGCCATGTTCGGCGCGCGGTTCGGTCCGGTCTGCAGCTTCTCCCACTGGCCTTTCCGGAAGTTGTAGACGTCGTCCGACCCGGGGAGGATGTCAAAGTCGAGCACGTCGCCAACCGTCGCGGTGTCGCTCGTCTTGGCGACCGTCCCAATGTCGCCCCACCATTCGAGGAGCGAGCCGGTTCCGGTCAGGAACTGCTGGAAGGCCGACGTGCCGGGGTCGGCGTTGATCTGGTCGGCGGGCTCGTAAGGAAGCGTATCGACCACATCCTGGATCGCGCGCACCCAGGCCGGGTTGTTGACAAGCGGCTTCATGTTCTCGTCGAACAGCCAGTTCTTCTCGCCGGGGTATTTTGCGTACGCCGTTGCGCGGCTGCCGGTGAAATAGAACTGGAACCCGCCCCACGGCTTCGGCTGGTCGAGGAAGCCGTAGACCTCCTTGCCCTTCACCTTCTTGCCCTTGAGGAACTTGGTGACCTGCTGGACCTGCTGCCAGGTCTGCGGCGGGCCCCACGTCTCGAGCCCCGCCTTGTCCTTCCAGTCCGCCCACTGCTTGGCGAGATCGGAATCGGAGAACACGTCGGTGCGCCGGTTCATCGTATGGCAATCGCTGTCGATGGTGACGCGATGGATCTTGCCGTTCCATGTGCCGACCGGCGGCTTCAAATAGTTGACGTAGTCGTCGAAATCGATCTGCTTCTTCACCCAGTCGGGCATTTCGGACAGCAGATCCTTGACGCCCATGTCGCCTTCGAACGGGGCGCCCATCTCGATGATGTCGAAGTCGGCGGTCCCGGTCGCGATCGATTGCTGCAGGCGGGCGTTGTAGTCGGCTTGAGCCAGATCGATCCACTTGATGGAGGCGCCGGTATATGCCTCCCAGGGCTTGAGGAAGCCGCGGAACAGGAAGTTGTGCAGGTTCTGGTTGTTTAGGCCCATGAAAGAGAAATTGACGCCCTTGAACTCTCCCGGTTGCACGTATTCTTTGGTTGGGCCGAGGCAAAGCTCGCCGACTTTCTGCCAGTCGGCGTCGGTCGGGGATCCGTTACCTGCGCCGGGAATTTTCATGATTTGGGCGACGACGCTGTCGGCGGCGAAGGACGGGCTCGACGACAGAAAGGGCGAAACTGCCGCGATCGCCGCAGCGGCGCCTGCCGCCCCTTTTAGGACCTCGCGACGGCTCCTTTGCATCGCCATGAGCTGCTCGTAGACATGCACACGCATGGATCGCTTCTCCCTGTTGCGCCGACATTGCGAGACGCTTCCGTCCGGATCGGATGGGACGCTTGACCGCGCTCCGCTTGCGCTAGGTCGGGCGCTCGCCTAAACGCAGGCTCCAGACTAAGCGTGCGCTTTGCGACAAGTCAATTGCGCGCGACGTGGGCTTTTGCACGATTTCCGCCGAGGACAAGGCGTAAGCTGTCCAGGATCAGGTCGCGTCCCGTCCGGCCTAGCTCCGTGCTCGCCTGCTTCGCCGATCGCGTGTACCAACGATCTTCCGACAGGCGAGAAAGATCGACGCCCGCGGGCAAAAGCGCCATCAGTAGAGAGGTTTCCCCCTCGCCGGCGTGATCGAACGGATAGCGCTCCAGGACCTCCGGCGACATCAACGGATGCGCCTTGATCCAGTTGAAAGGATCGTCTCCCGCCGCCTGCTGGGCGTAGTACCCGGCCATTTTCTCATTCCCCCACCACCCCTCGCCGCGCTCCGTCTCGAGAAATGCGAAGATCGCCTGACGGGCCGCAAATTTGAACGCCAGGTCCGTTGGCATCCCGACGCTGAAGTTTTCGGTCTGGTGATGAATGATCGCATGGATGTTGCGAAAGCCGATCCGCAGCAATCCATGCAGCAGCGCCTTCGCGAAGGGCAAGAGCGCCTCCGCATCAACATGCAACGTGCCGTTGCCCTCCGGAGGCTCGACGGCATAACTGGCCGCGCCGTAGTGGAAGGGTGGAAGGATCACGAGATCCATGTCCTTCTCCAGGATCTCCAGTATTCCCGTCACCGCCAGCGTATCCATTCCGACAGCCATGTGCTCGCCATGGTATTCGAGCACACCAAGCGGAAGGACGATCGGCCAGCGCTGTTCGATCGCGGTGCGGATCTGGTGCGGCAGCATCAATTCATATCGCATCCGATCCTTCCTTCGGGCGATCCTACCCCAGCCGCTTTCCGGTTTCGGCGTCAAAGAGGTGGACCGCATCCAGGTTCGGCGACAGGGGCAGAATGTCGCCCGGCAGCGCGGAGATCCGGTCGCGGAAGACGCCAACGATTGGCTGGTCGCCGAGCTTTGCAAAGACCTGCGTTTCGGAGCCGGTCGGTTCCACCACTGAAATCTTTGCTCTGAACCCGTCACCGATGGCCAGATGCTCGGGCCGGATGCCATAGATGCATGCGCGTCCGTCGATACCTTTCGGCGCTGATCTCAGCGGCAGTTCGACGCCAGTCTCGGTCACGAATAATGGCTTGCCGTCCACTTTGACCGAGCCCTTCAAAAAATTCATTGACGGAGATCCAATGAACCCCGCCACGAAAAGGGTCGCCGGGCGATCGTAAAGCTCGAGAGGGGGGCCGACCTGCTCGACCACGCCGTCGCGCATGACCACGATTCGGTCCGCCATCGTCATCGCCTCGACCTGATCGTGGGTCACGTAGATTGTTGTCGTTTTCAGGCGCTGATGCAGTTCCTTGATCTCCGCCCGCATTTGCACCCGCAGCTTGGCGTCCAGGTTGGACAGCGGCTCGTCGAAGAGAAAGGCCTGCGGATCGCGCACGATGGCGCGCCCCATCGCGACGCGCTGGCGCTGGCCGCCCGACAATTGCCGCGGATAGCGGGAGAGGTAAGGAGCGACATCGAGAATCTCCGCCGCCCGCCGCACTCGCGCCTGAATTTCGGCCTTGGGCGTATTCCGCAGCTTCAGGCCGAAACTCATGTTCTCTTCCACCGTTTTGTGCGGATAAAGGGCGTAATTTTGGAAGACCATCGCGATGTCGCGATCTCTCGGGGCGACGTTGTTGACGACGCGCGCGCCGATCTTGATCCTGCCTTCGGAGATCGGTTCGAGTCCGGCGATCATCCTAAGAAGCGTCGACTTTCCGCATCCGGACGGCCCAACCAGAGTGACAAATTCGCCGTCGGCGATCGAAATCGACACGCCGTGAATGACTTCGACGCCGCCGTAGGCCTTGCGTACATTGACAACGTCGACTGACGCCATTCTTCTCCTCCCGGCGGATGCGCTTTCGTCCCGCCATTGCGACGGCAGCGTAATTCATCGCAAAACTGCCGTCGAGGCGGACAAAGCGCAATAGGTCGCCTCAAGGGGGAAACGCCGTGATTGACGCCAACGGGACCGTACGGGTTTCTCTTCGGCGAGAGGACTTTGGCGAGAAGGATCGGGAAGTCGTGCGCTTCGACGATCTCAGCGCCAGCACGTTCCGCTATGGGACCGGCGTCGAGGCGATCCGGCTGTCCAACCGCCGCGGGCACGTCGTCGTACTGCCCTATATGGGACAGATGATTTGGTCCGCGGCCTTCGACGGCGTCGATCTCGCGATGACGAGCATGTTTCCGCAGCCGCGCCCGGCCAAATCGATCGTCGAGACCTATGGCTGTCTCGCCTATCATTCTGGATTGTTGCGAAACGGCGTTCCGTCGGTGGAAGACAATCACCCTCCGCACGGGGAGGCGCCCTGCGCCGAGATGGATGAAGCGGGCCTCCTTTGCGGTGCGGACTCAAGCGGGCGGTGGATCGCCGTGACTGGCGTTCGGGAGTACGCGATGGGTTTCGGCGCCCACTATCGGGCGACCCCGAGAGTCGCGCTCAGGCGCGAAGAGACGGGTTGCCAGATCGTGATGGAGGTCCAGAACCTTGCCGCCGCGCCAATGGAGCTCATGTATATGTGCCATGTCAATTTCGCTTTTGCGGAGGGGGCGCGGATCGTGCAGTCCGTCCCGTTCACGCCCGAGCACGTCGTGGCGCGAACCTCGATACCCGGACATGTCCTTCCGACGCCGCAATATCGGGCGTTGATCGATGCGTTCGCGGCCAACCCTGCGCGCCTCCGCGTGCTGAACGAAAACTCGCTCTATGACCCGGAGCAGGTCTTCTACATCAAGGGTCTCAAGCGCGGGTCAGACGGGCTCGTCCATTTCATGCTGATGCGGCGGGATGGCGATGCCTTCGCGATCTCCTGGGATCCGGAGACAATGCCTCACTGCATCCGCTGGATTCTCGACAACCAGGACCAGAGGGTGGCCGCGTTCGCAATGCCTGCGACATGCGAGCCTGAGGGTTATTTGGCCGAGAAGCGCAAGGGAAACGTTCGTCTCCTGAAGAGTGGCGCCCTAGCCGTGTTCACGACACGCATCGCCTTGGTGAGCAAAGGCGAGGCAGGCGCCGCCGCCGCCTCGATTGAGGGAAGCGCCGGATGAGCAAGACATCAATGCCGCGCATTGGGGTCGTCGGCAGCAACATGGTGGATCTCATCACCTATGTGAGCCGGATGCCGGCAAGAGGCGAGACGGTCGAAGCCCCAAGCTTCGAAATGGGCCACGGAGGGAAGGGCGCCAACCAGGCCGTGGCTGCAGCAAGAACTCGGGGCATCCGTCGTCATGGTCACCGCGGTGGGCGACGACATGTTCGCGGATGCGACCATCAGGAATTTCGATCGTTTCGGGATCGATACGCGCTATGTCAAGCGCGTTCCAGGCAAATCAAGCGGCGTCGCCCCGATCATGGTTGAGCCGAACGGAGAGAATTCGATCCTCATCGTCAAGGGCGCCAATGCTGACCTGTCGCCGGCGGATATCGAGAGCGCCGCCGATATTCTCAAAACTTGTGACCTCATCCTGCTGCAGCTCGAGGTTCCTCTCGAGACGGTTTACGCCGCCATCGAATTCGGCAAGCGGCACGGCGTCAGGACCGTTCTCAACCCGGCGCCTGCGACGCCGGACCTCAAAGTGGAAAGGATTCGTGACGTTTCATTCTTCGTCCCGAACGAGACCGAGCTCGCGATTCTGACCGGGCTTCCCGTCGATACGGAGGCCAACGTTGTTGCAGCGGCGCGGACTCTGCTCGCAAAGGGGATTGAAACCGTCATCGTCACCCTCGGTTCTCGCGGCGCGCTTCTCACGACGTCGTCCGACGCGAGGCGAATCGAGCCAGTGAACGTGAATCCGGTCGATACGACGGGGGCGGGGGACGCCTTTGTGGGCAGCTTCGCGCGTTTCTTCGCCGGCGGCCTCACGCCGGAAGACGCGCTGACCCAAGCCGCGCGCTACGCCGCGGACTCCGTAACGCGACGGGGCACCCAGAAATCCTACGCTTCGACGGATGAGTTCAAAGCTTTCTGCGAAACCTTGAGGGGAGAAAGGCAGACCTGAGGCTTTAGCGCGCGCACACGCGGACCGCCTCGGTGGATCTGCGCCAAATCCGCCAATCCATCGCGAGCGCGAAATTGGTTCGCCGCCGAGACGCTGAAGATCGACACTTCTGACCGACTTCCTCCAGCGGAATCCCGATCACCAATTGCAACGACGCTGCCAAGCTTCTAACTCTGTCCTGGGACGTCGTAACAGACCTATTATCGGGGAGAGCGCCGGGTGTTGCTGCAGGTTGCGATCGACAAGGCTGAAAACATCGGCGTTATTGCCCAGGTGCGAGGCGTGGCCGACATTATCGAGATTGGGACGCCGCTCCTCAAGCGCTTCGGAATCGGCGCGATTGCAACGGCGCGAGAACTTTGTCCGGATACGCCAATTCTCGCCGACACCAAGACCGTCGATGGCGGCGACCTCGAAGCCGAGATGGTGCTTGGCGCGGGCGCGCAGCTCATGACGGTCCTTTCCTCGACCTCCCGCGCAACGCACGCGGCAGTCGGACGCGTCGCGGCGCGCTTCGGGGCCTTTGTCGTCGTCGACACCATTACTGAGTTCGGCAAGTCCGAGCTCCTCCCTGCGGACGCGAGCTTTCCCGAGAGCTTCGCCTACGTTGGCGTTCATTCCGCGACTGACGCGCGGATCGCCGGCGACCGTTCATCGGCGCATATTGACGCGGTTTCGGACATCCGCCGTCGGGGCTTTCGTGTTGCTCTCGCCGGAGGACTAGGGCCGCACAGTCTGGACGACGTCCTTAAGGTTGAGCCTGAGATCGTGATCGTAGGCAGCGCCATCACCGGCGCCGAGGACCCCAGAGGGATTGCTAAATGGATCAAGGACCGATTGCGCAATCCGGGCCGTGGCTGGCCATCGGACGCGAAATAGCGGAAACGCTGGCGCGCGTGAATGCGAGCGCGTTCCACTCCTTTGTGCATGTTTTCCGAGATAAGGGACGCCGTTGGTTCTTCTCGGGACAGGGGCGCTCCGGCCTTGTCGCGAAGATGGCCGCGATGCGCTTCATGCACATCGGCCGCGCTGCGCATTTTGTCGGTGAAGCTACCGCCCCGTCTATTCGCGCGGAGGACGGGCTGTGCGTCATCTCGGGATCGGGCACGACCTCCGTGAGCCTCCACTTCGGACGCATAGCGAAGGGAGAAGGCGCCAAGATCGCCCTGATTACCCGAGAGCCGGGTAGCGAGCTTGCGAAACTCGCCGACTGCGTCTTTCACACGCCGATTGAAACGACTCAGCAGTTCGGGGGCAGCCTTTTTGAACAGACGAGCCTCATTATCCTCGATGCGATTGTCCTTGAACTGATGCAGGCCCTCCCCGATGCGCATCGGCTGATGCTCAATCGCCACACCAACCTGCAATAGAGTGATGTGGCGTGACGGCAAGGCAAAAAGACCTGCTGCTTGCAATCGACGTCGGGACTGGCAGCGTGCGCGCAGCGCTCTTTCACCGGTCGGGACAGCTACTCTCCTTAAGCGCGCGGCAGCACGATCAGATCGTGCCGGGCTTCGGCCTGGCGGAGCAGCGTCCGGCTGACTGGTGGGATGGGGCGGTTGAGAGCATTCGCCGTGTTCTCGAGACCGTTGAACATGCACCCTCTCGGGTCAGCGCGGTCGCCGCCTGCGGACAGATGCACGGGACCGTTTTGATCGACGGCGAGGGCCAACTCGCGCTTGATTCCGTTCAGCTTTGGAATGACAAGCGGCCAAGCGAGGAAGTCGCGGCTTTCGTCGCCGCTCACGATGTTGACGCACTTTGGCCAATTGCAGCCAATCCGCCGTCCGTCGCCTGGCCGGGTTTCAAACTGCAATGGATCGCCGGCCACCAGCCTGAGGCGCTGGCGCGCGCGGCTTCCCTTCTCATGCCGAAGGACTACGTCAACTTCCGGCTGACGGGGATGCTGGGCATGGACGAATCTGACGCCTCCTGCACGTATCCCTGGGACGCGCGATCGAGCGATTGGAGCCCTGAGCTCACACGTCTTCTTGGCATTGATCAGCGGCTGCTGCCCCAGGTTCGCGCGGCGCACGTCCTCATCGGCGCCGTGTCGCCGAAAGCCGCGGCGGAAACCGGCCTTCTGTCCGGTACTCCGGTCTCAGCTGGCACGAGCGATTTCGCCGCCACGCTATTGGGATCCGGCGTGTCGCCCGAACATCGCGGCTCTGACATCACCGGCACCTCAACACTAACCACGGCCTATGGTGCGCAGCCGTTGCAAGATCCGGTCGTGACGAACATGCGAACAGCCGACGGCGCGTGGGGTGCGTTTACAATAATCGACGCAGGCGGCGATTCAATGCGTTGGGCCCGCCGCGCCTTTCACAACAACGAGGTCGATTACGACGCAATCGTCGCAATGGCCCAAGCGGCGCCGCCAGGATGCGATCGTCTACTGTTCCTGCCGTATCTCAACGGCGAACGGTTCGGCGGCGCCGCGAAGGCCCGCGGGGAATTCTTTGGGCTTGCGAGCGGACATCACGCAGGTCATCTTCATCGTGCGGTGATGGAGGGTGTCGCCTTCGCGGCGAGGCGCAATCTTTTACTTCTGGAACGCAAGAGCGGGTCAATCGAGTCCATCGTCGCAGCGGCCGGCGGAGCGCGTGGACTGTGGCTTGAAATCAAGGCCAGCGTCTATGACCGCCGGATCGTCGTCCCCGCCCAGGCGGAGGCAGGCGTTGCGGGCTGCGCAATGATAGCAGCCGTCGCTGCCGGCGAGGCGGCGGACTGGAAGGATGCGCGCAGACGATTTGTCTCGTTCCGCGACGAAATCCTTCCCAATCCTGCCTGGCGCGACCGCTATTTGCGCTATGCGGAGGTCTTCGACGCGCTGTACGACGCGAACCAGCCCCTCTGGCTCAAACTCGATGCGCTAGGAGCCTGTCCGAGAAATGGCGGATTTTGGTGGCGGCGTTTGCGCGAATCGGATTCTGCTTGCTTATGAGCAAGACCTTCCGGCCCTGGACGATCGATCAGCCGCTGTTGTTGCCGCCGAGCGTGCAGGACTTTGTCGGCGAGGACCATCTGGCTCGCTTCATTTTGGCGCTTGTGCTCGAGCATCTCGACCTTGGTGAGATCGAATCCGGGTATGCGAGCGAGCGCGGGCAGCCGCCGTTTGACCCGGCGATGATGACGGCGCTGTTGCTGTACGGCTATTGTCACGGCGTCTACTCGTCGCGCCGGATCGCCAAGGCGACGCGCGAACGGGTCGACTTCATGAGCATTGTCGGGCTCGATCCGCCGGATTTTCGCACCGTCTCCGACTTCCGCAAGCGGCACTTGAAGGCGCTTGCGGGACTGTTCGGGCAAGTTCTCAAGCTGTGCGAACAGGCGGGATTTGTGAAGCTCGGCCATGTCGCGCTCGACGGGACGAAGATCAAGGCGAACGCCTCCAAGCACAAGGCGATGAGCTACGAGCGCATGGAGAAGCGTGCGGCGGAGCTCGAGGCCGAGGTCGATCGGTGGCTGAGCGCAGCCGAGGCTGCGGACGCCGAGGAAGACAGAGCCTTCGGCCGCGACAAGAGCGGCGAGGAGCTGCCCAAATGGGTTGCCGACAAGAAGAAGCGCGCCGAGAAGATCCGGGCGGCGAAGGCCGAATTGGAGGCCGAGGCGAAAGCGGCCGCGGCGGCCAAGGCCAAAGCGCAGGCCGAGGCCGAGGAGCGGCGACAAGCCGAGGGCCGCAAGAAACCGGGCAAGCCCGCCGCCCCGCCATCCGAAGAGCCTGACCCCAAAGCGCAGAAGAACTTCACCGATCCCGAAAGCCGCATCATGAAAACCAAGGACGGCTTCATCCAGGGCTACAATGCGCAGGCGGCGGTCGACGCGACGGCGCAGGTGATCGTCGCCCACGGCCTCGACGCGAAGCAGAGCGATCAACATCAATTGGCGCCGATCGCCGACGCCATCGAAGCCAATCTGGGCAAGAAGCCGACGCAACTGTCGGCGGACGCGGGCTATTGCTCCGACGCCAACCTTGCGGCGATGGAGGAACGCGAGATCGACGCCTATATCGCGCCGGGGCGGGCCAAGCACGCCGGGGAAGGAGAAGGCGGCGGCGCCCGCGTCGCCGCCATGCGCGAAAGAATCAAGGCCGGCGGGCACTCCAGCCCCTACCGCTTAAGAAAGCAGCTGCCCGAGCCGGTGTTCGGACAGATCAAGCAGGCGCGCGGCTTCCGTCAGTTTCTCTTGCGCGGCGTCGAGAAGGTCGCCAACGAGTGGGGCCTCGTCTGCCTCGCCCACAATATCTTGAAGCTCGCCCAGGGGCGGACCCCGTCCCTTGCCGCACTCGCAACCGGCTGAGCTTCGCCACCTCGGAAACGGTGCAACGAACGATGGCCGCAAAGCTTCCACCCTTACATCAAACCGGATGCGCGAATTTGCTGCATCCGGCTCTCCGACTGGCTTGAGCGGTTCAAATCCCAGCTCGCCGGGATTAAGCAGACAGGCTCCTAGACTGAGTGAGCCGCGAGCAGGAGGGCGTGGCGCTGGCTGGACGTCGGCAGGGCGTCCATCGCGCCTGCAACCGTCGCCGCAAACGCGCCTGAGGCCACTGCTCGCCGGCCAATCCGGGCGAGCCCTTCCTCCGAAGCAAGGTCGGTCTCCGACGCCGCAATGTCAAAGAGCAAGCTTGCCATGAAAGCGTCGCCGCAGCCCACAGTGTCGGCGACCTTAACAGCGAGTCCGGGGATGCGGACCTGACAGTCGTGCGAGACGAGGAAGGCTCCGCCGGAGCCGAATGTCACCGCGAGAAGGGGCCGCCGCGGGGAAAGGAGCCGCGCGACACCCTCCTCGACATCTGACGTATCTGCCATCAACGCGAGTTCTTCCGCGCTGACCTTCAGGATGTCGGCCTCCGACGCTGCTTCGAGCGCCACCGCGCGCATCTCCTCGACGCTTCGCCAAAGCGCCGGCCGCAGGTTGACGTCAACAGAAACGAGCGCCCCCGCTGTCCGGGCGATCTGCACCGCATGGCGTTGTGCGGCGCCGCAGATGGGCTCGCCGAGCCACAGGCTGCCGACGTGGAGGATACGCGCGGACCGAATAACGTCGCCGGCCACGTCTCCAGGGGCATAGCTCGAGTTCGGCCGAGCCTTTGCGATAGAGGAGGAACTCGCGATCGCCGTCCGGCGCGACCGTCACCGCGGCCAACGAGGTATTGCCCTCCCGGGTGGCCAGCACGGATTCCGTCGCGACGCCGTTCGCTGTCAGCGTCTCGACCAGAAGGCGTCCAAAGGCGTCGTCGCCAACCTTGCTCAGCATCGCCGCGGCGCCGCCGAGACGAGCGACCCCCACCGCCACATTGCCCGGCGCGCCCCCAGGCTTGGGCGCAAGGCAGGCGCTTCCGTCGGCTCCGCGCGTCGGGATGAGATCGATGACGAGCTCGCCGAGCGCGGCGACGTCAAACCGGTGTGGCTGAGGCATGGCTCCGCACCTCCCAATCGAGCGACGGGGCGTCCGGTCTACCCCGCATGACGAGACGGTGCTGAATACAGAGGACCGCATCGTGGTCGCCGTCTTGCGGCGCGTTGACGCGCCGCGCAAACCGCCAGTATAGTTTTTTGTCAATCGGTCTATCGATTGATTGGAAGTCCGTCGTACACAGGACGGCGGCAGGGTCGCCAGGTCGCGAACAGATGCCGAAGCGCGGCAACGACGATATTGGGAGGAAGCTGAACATGGCAATGAGATTGACCATTTCGACGGTGATCGCGGGCGCGACATTCGCGCTTGCTTCGTCGATGGGCGCGCAAGCCGGGGAATTTGACGGCGTCACGGTGAACCTGATGACGCAGACCGGCGCGATCCAGGAGCCGCTGCAGCGGCGCGCTCCCGACTTCGAGAAACTGACCGGGGCCAAGATCAACATCATCGCGGTTCCATTCTCCGACCTTTACCAGAAAGTGCTTACAGACTGGGCGAGCGGGACAAACTCGGTCGATGCCGCGGTCTTCGCGCCGCAGTGGATGGTCGACTACGTGTCCGGCGGCTATCTGGAAGAGTTGGGACCACGCATCGCCAAGGACAAGAACATCGATTGGGACCAGATTGCGCCCTTCTTCCGCGATTTCTCAGCGACCTACAATGGCAAGATCTATCTCGTGCCGCTCGATGGCGACTTCCACATGCTTTACTATCGTACTGACGTGTTGGAGAAAGCGGGCCTGAAGCCGCCGAAAACCTGGGACGAGTACCTCGAGGTCGCGAAGGCCGTGAATGGGAAGGAGTTCGACGGAACCAAGGTCTACGGCTCCTGCATCGCCAAGAAGCGTAATGCGCAGAGCTATTGGTTCATCACCGACATCACCGGTTCGATGGTTCAGTCGAAGGGAACAGGCCAGGGCACATTCTTCGACACGAAGGATATGAAGCCGCTCATCGACAATCAGGCCTTCCGCAAGGCGCTCGATTTCCTGAGGGAGTCCGGCAAGTACGGGCCGCCGGATGAGCTCAATCTCGACGTCAGCGACACGCGTCCGCTGTTCGTCTCCGGCAAATGCGCGCTGAACCTCGACTGGGGCGATGTCGGCGTGCTTGCGATCGACCCCAAGACGTCGAAAGTCATCGACAAGACGGGGTCCGTCATCACGCCCGGCTCGAAGGAAGCGCTGAACTGGTCGACCGGCAAGCTCGAAGCTTGCACCAAGGACACCTGCCCCTACGCCATCGACGGCGTCAACCACTCGCCCTACGCCGCCTTCGGCGGCTGGAGCGGCGGCATCAACGCCAAGGCCAAGGACAAGGTCAAGGACGCGGCCTTCGCCTTCCTATCCTACATGTCTCAGCCGGCGCAGTCGGATGTCGACGTGACGATCGGCGTGACGGGGTTCAATCCCTACCGCGTGTCCCAGTTCACCTATAACGACACCTGGAAGAAGGCGGGAATGAGCAAGGTCGCCGGAGACAGCTACCTCGGCGCAATCAAGGACAGCCTCGATAGCCCGAACATGATCCTGGACCTGCGCATCCCGCAGAACCAGAAGTATCAGCAGGTCGTCCTCGATGAGGCGATCGCGCGCTTCCTCTCCGGGGAAATCGACAAGGAGCAGACGGTCAAGGCCGTGCTTGACGGCTGGAACGATCTCAATGAGCAGATCGGCGTCGAGAGCCAGCTCAAGTTCTATAAGGGCACGCTCGGCATTCAGCGCTGAGGCTCTCACTTCCTTCCCGGCGCGTCTCGGCGCGCCGGGAAGCCGCTATCCAATTTAGATCGAATCGCGAGCGAGAGTAGCGCGCCGAGAGCCGGAAACGTCCCAGGACAAATGACCCTAGCTCAGGCAGCGCGTACCGAGGTCCAAGCCCGCGAGACCCGCGACGAATGGATCGACCGCCATTCCGGCCGCATCATGGTGCTGCCGGCAGTGATCATTCTCCTGTGCTTCGCGATCTTCCCGCTCATCGTCTCCGTCTATCTGTCCCTGTGTCGCTTTGCGCTCGCGGGCGGCAGCTTCACGCTGACCTTCATCGGGCTCTATAACTACAGACGTCTGCTATTCGGGAGCCAGCAGTATCATCTCATCGGCACATTGAAGCCGATCGAGACATCCGGTTGGGTCCTCTTCGCGATCTACGCCGCAGCCGTCCTCTATTGGCTCTTCCGCTATGTCAGGACGGAATTCACTGTCCTTGGGTTCATTGGACGTCTCATCTCCCTTGCGCTTGCGACTGGCCTCGTGCTCGCGCTGCTCGCAACGCTGCCTCAGAAAGCCTATCAAGGCACGCTGCTCACGACCTACGTCTACGTTCTCTTCGGTGTTGCGGCGCAATTCGCAATCGGCCTCGGGCTCGCGCTTCTCTGCGCGCAGCCGATCCGCGGGCGCGGCTTTTTCCGGGTCGTCTTCTTCATACCGCTGATGGTGACCCCTGTCGGCGTCGCCTACATGTTCCGGATGCTGGCCGACATGCAAAAGGGGCCGTTCGCGCCGGTGAGCGCGGCGCTTGGTCTCAGCTCCTGGTCGTGGGCCGACCAGGCCTGGTCGGCGCGGCTTATGGTGCTGATCGGCGACACCTGGCAGTGGACGCCCTTCATGTTCATCGTGCTGCTCGCCGCGATCGAGAATCAGCCGCGTGATCAGCTTGAGGCCGCTCGCCTCGACGGGGCTGGCGGATTCCAGATCTTTCGCGACATCACGTGGCCTGCGATCGCGCCGATCGCGGCGACTGTGGTCCTCATTCGGTTGATCGAAGCTTTCAAGATCATCGACATCCCCAACGTTTTGACGGCCGGGGGACCAGGGCTCGCGACGGAATCGATGACCTTGCACTCCTTCATCGCATGGCGGACTCAGGACCTCGGCGGCTCCGCGGCGATTGGCTATATCCTGCTTTTTGTGTCGACGATCACTTGCGTGTCGTTCTTCAATTATGTTGTCCGATGGACGCGGAGATTTCAGTGAGCGACACGGTTGAAGCTCGCGGCCTCATGCGCGGTTGGTTCGAGGCGAAGAGCCTCGAGGAGATGGCGGCGCCGTCAAAAATCGCTGTTTACGCCGTCCTTGGCTTATGGACGCTCGTTGTTCTCTTTCCCCTCTATTGGGTGCTGGTGACGTCGTTCAAGATCGAGGTCCAGGTCGACAGCGGCCCGTTTTACATTCCGTTCGTCGACTTCAAGCCAACGCTTGACGCCTGGAACTTCATGCTTTTGCAGAACAACACGCTTGGACCCTATGTCAACTCGATCGTGGTGACGCTTTCGAGCACGGTGCTGGCGCTCGTCATCGGAGCGCTGGCGGCCTATGCGCTCGTTCGCATCCGTTTTCAGGTCAAGCTGGCGGCGATCCTGACCTTTCTCGTCCTTCTGATCGCGCTGATCATTGCAGTCGCGGCCTTGCACGTTCCTTGGCAGGCGGCGGGCGCGGTCGCGATCGCCCTCTTCCTGCTCGCGCTCGGCACGTTTGTGCGACGCTTCAAGGGCGCAGTCGGCAACAACGACATTGAGTTCTGGATGATCTCCAACCGGATCATGCCGCCGATCGTCGCTGTGCTGCCGATCTATGTCATGTTCCAGCACCTCCAGTTGCTCGACACGAAATTGGCGCTGATTGCGACCTACACCGGCGTCAACCTGCCGATCGTCGTCTGGCTGACGCGCGACTTTTTCGCCGGCGTCCCCCTCGATCTCGAAGAGAGCGCGGAAATCGACGGCGCTTCCAAGTTCCGGGTATTCTTCACGATCGCCCTGCCCCTCGCGCGGTCGGGCCTTGCCGCGACTTTCATGCTCGTATTTATCCTGGCCTGGAACGAGTTCCTGCTCGCGCTGTTTCTCACCAACGCGAAGGCGCAGACAATGCCGGTGCTTGTTGCGGCGCAGAACACGACGCGCGGACCGCAATGGTGGTACATGTCGGTGCTGATCGTCATCATGATCGCGCCGGTCATCGTCATCGCCGCCTTCCTACAGAAGCACATCGCGCGCGGACTGCTCGCCGGCGCGGTCAAGGGATAGCGCCGATGCGGGTGAGGCTCGAGAATATCCACAAGTCTTTCGGCACGGTCGAGGTGGTCAAGGGGCTTGACCTGGAAGTCCAGGACGGAGAGTTTCTCGTCCTTCTTGGGGCCTCGGGTTCCGGCAAGACGACTGCGCTGCGCATGATCGCCGGTCTCGAAACCGTCTCGTCGGGCTCGATCCGCATCGGCAATCGCGACGTCACCAACGTGTTGCCGAAGTATCGCGACGTGGCGATGGTCTTCCAGTCCTACGCCCTCTATCCCCATATGACGGTGTTTGCGAACATTGCCTATCCGCTGACGGTGCGCGGCCAGCCCAAAGCCGAAGTCGAGGCGGCGGTCGAGGACGTCGCGCGGCAAGTGCAGCTGGACACCCTGCTCGATCGCTATCCCCGGCAGCTTTCGGGCGGCCAGCGTCAGCGCGTGGCGCTTGCCCGGGCGATGATCCGCCGCCCTGCGGCATTCCTGATGGACGAGCCGCTTTCCAATCTCGACGCCAAGCTTCGCGGCTACATGCGCGCCGAGCTCAAGCACATGCAGCATCAGCTCGGCATCACGACGATCTATGTGACGCATGACCAGATTGAGGCCATGACGCTCGCTCATCGTGTGGCGCTGCTCGAGAAAGGCGTACTGCAGCAGCTCGACACGCCCGCCAATATCTACAACGCGCCCGCGAACTTGTTCGTCGCCGGATTCATCGGGTCGCCGCCGATGAACATCTTTGATGGCGAGCTTGCCGCCGGTCGGTTCTCAGGTCCCGCCGGCAGCTTCGGAACAAAGACGCGCATTTCAGAGCGCCGGGCGGTCGCCGGCGTTCGTCCGGAGGATTGCAAGGTTACGGAGCCGGACGCGGGCAGAATCGTGGGCGAAGTCTATGCGACCGAGCTTATGGGCGACCATACCCTGGTCACCTGCCGCGTCGACGGCGGCACGGTCACGGTGAAGGCGGACAAGTCCTTCGACCGCCGCGACGGCGCCCAGATCGGAGTCGATTTTGCGGACGTCGCCGTCCACGTTTTCAGCAAGGACACCGGCGACCGCCTCTCGTGATGCGGTCGGCTTCAGCCGCTCCTCGCGGCGTCGCGGGCGATTCGGTTTAACCTGTTGAACTCCGGTCCCGAAGTCGGGATTTTGACGGCAAAGACCTCCGCGATCACACGGGTCCAGCCGTGAACGAAATATATCCAGCCGTCTTCGACCCTGAGCCCGCGGCTTTTCTCTTCCGCTCGCGCCTGGCGCAGGAATTCGAGGTCGCCGCGATAGTTGAAATCCCAGGCGATCGCGTCGCGGGGAAAGCGGGCGGCGTGGGTGAGCGGCGAGCCTGGGCGATCCTTGCCAAGCCCGGTGGCGTTCACGACCATCGAGCCGGTCGGGAGGCGTTCGACCAGCCAGTCGGCGGCCGCCGGCTCGGGCGTCACGGCGTACTCAACCTTGATCGCGAAGCCATTGCGCGCGTGGACCGCGCGAAGGTCATCGAAGCCGCGCTCGTCCAGCGCGGTAATAGTGAGCTTTCGAGGAACGTCTTGGCCCGCATTGACGCGATCGTGAAGGAAGAGCGTGAGGGCCATCGCGGCGCCGCCAGCGCCGAGAATGAGCATTTCCCCGCCGGTCCGGCCCCAGGAATCCGCCTCGACGATGGCGGCCAGGGCGAACCCTACGGTGATCGGATCCTTCGCATGGCCGCAGAGCCTCGTCGCCCGTTTTGAGATGCAGCTCACTTCGCCGAGCCTTAGCGCCAGCGGATCGAGCTCGTCGAAGAGGTCGCGCGACGCCTTGAGCAGATTGACCTTGTGCGTCGTCACCAGAGCGCCGAGGGACAGCGGATCGGCCTTGATGAATTCGACCGCCTCCCGGTATCGGGCGGGCGGCGAGTCCAGAGGAAAGTCAATCCCCACAAGCACGGCATCGAGGCCCAGCGCCTCGGCCCAGCGCGGAAAGATCCTCATGATCGAGGACTGACCGGTCGAGACGCCGATGAAATACATCGTGCGGCGGGTCGCAGGCGGATAGACTTGTGCTGAACAATCCATTCGATCGGCGCCCATTGCAACAGGATCCGCCCCGCCTGCGTTCGCGCGCCCGCGGCCAGAGCGCCGGCTGCAGCGAGGCCGGTGTCAGGTTCGCAGCTGCGTCTTCAGCCATGCAAAGGCATCGTCCTGCATCGGCGCATCGAAGCGGTGGGGTCCGGGGTAGAATTCGCCGCGATATGAATCCGCCGCGGCCGCCGCCCGGTAGTGAGCGGAGATCCGCTTGTCGGCGCCGCGCATGCCGGCGGGCGTGAACAACGCGTCGTCCGACGCATACTGAACGAGCAATGGCGCTGGCGCGTGGCACGCCGCAAGATCGGGCCAATCGCCACGGGCGCTCCAGCCGGCGGGAAAAAGCATCCAGGTGTGGGGAGCGACGCAAGAGTCGATCAGTTCGTCGTAGGTGCTCATCATGCCGACGATGGCGCAAGCGCGAAAGTGGTCCGAGGTCGCCCGCAAGACGGCGGCTCGCAAGCCGCCGCCTGACAGTCCGATGCATCCGACTTGGTCCGCGATGACATCCGGACGCGCGCGAAGATAGTTGAGGGCTATGCGATCCTCATAGGCGACCACCGCGGTAATATTGGTCCCCAGCAGTGTGCAGTACTTCGCAATGATGTGCTCGTGCGAATAGGCGGCGCCGTTGTAATGGTTGGCGGCTACGGAGGAGACCTCCGGGCCAAGGCCGGCCTCGACCGCCTTCGCGAGTCCACGTTCCATATCCGTCATCTCGTCGAGAGGAAACTTCCGGCTCCCCCACAGAAACGCGTCATGCGCGAGGACCACGAAACCTTCGCGAGCGAGCTGATTGGCGTAGGCTCGGCCGCCGTAATAGAGCTGACGAAAAGCCTCGAGTCCGGGAACAGGCCCGTCCGGTCCGTCTGCGATCTTTTCCTTGCCGCTCAATTTGTAGTGGCCGTGATCGTGTAGGGCTATGACCCCCGGGAGAGGTCCTTGCGCTTGAGCCGGCTTTAGAATCCAGGCGTGGGTCCGCGGCCCGTAGCCGACCGACCACGAGACTTCTTCGCCGTCGACGCCGTCCGCGCCCCATGAGCGTTCCAAGCGCGCATCTCCTGGCTGTTCCCCATGGGCCGTGAATCCAAAAACCTCCCATGCGTCCCTACGCGTAGTTTGCCCCGGAGGGGCGACCGGAAAAAGCGGCTTCTGCGCTTTCGCCACGTCAACAAAGGCGCCAAACGAGCCGAGATGGGCGTAAGGTGGTTGAGTCATCGTTTCCCGCGTAAATCGACGTGAGCGTATTCTTGGTCATGCTACTCCGCGCGCGGCAACGAAGCCACACCAGCTCCCAGAGCAGCAATGTCCTGCGCCGCCTTCGGGTTCCGATCTATGTGGCCTTAGGCGTCTGGACTCTGATCTGCCTGTTCCCTTTCTACTGGGCAGTCGCGACCTCGCTCAAAGGAGCCTTGGACATCGTCTCGGGACCCGTCTATCTCCCCTTTGTGGACTACGCGCCGTCCACGGAGGCTTGGAGATACATCCTCTTCGATTCTGGTGACCGTTTTTTCGAGCGCTACCTCAATTCGATCCTGGTCGCGTCGGCCTCGACGGCACTCACCTTGTTCCTCGCAGCGCTGGCAGTCTACGGCCTCACCCGCTATCGCGACACACCCTGGCTCGGGTTGCTGCTGGGCGGGGCTGCGGCATTGATGATCGGCGCGGCCTTCCTATCGGGCGTCCCGCCCGGGCTCCCGATCATTGCCGCACTCATTGCGTCGCTCTGCGCCGCTTCACTTTGGCGGAAGCCGCATACGGTCCAGAACCACGTGACGACGTTCGTCATACTCGCCAGCCGTATTCTGCCGCCCGTGGTCGTCGTGCTGCCGATCTATCTCATGGCGCAACATTCGGGCATGCTTGATACACGCACCGCTTTGATTTTCGTCTACACGGCAGCAAACCTGCCGGTCTCCTTGTGGCTGCTTCAGCCGGTCTTCGGCTCAGCTAAAACCGAGCTCGAGGAGGCGGCGGAGCTCGACGGCACCTCCCGTCTGCGTGTTCTCATTGACATTGTCGTGCCGGGCTCTGCTCCGGGGGTCGTCGCAGCGGGCGCGCTCCTCTTCCTGCTGTGTTGGAACGAATACCTGTTTTCCGTCTACCTTGCGCCCGACCGCGCGATGACCATGCCGCCCCTTCTGGCGGCGCAAATGTCCCTTCGCGAGCAGCAGGCCGGATCCGACGCGGAGGAGTGGGCGCGTCTGGCCGCCGCGATTGTGGCGATGACCGCACCCGTGGCCGCGGCGGCAGGACTCATGCAACGTCATCTTGCTCAGCGCATGGGGCTCCGCACGTTTGGCGAGGGTCCTTATGACATGAAGCAACGCTGAAGTTTTGCGAATGCTTGGGGGCCGGTAAGGACGCGCAGAGAATTCTGACTCCGACGGATGCGGGGAGGCTTTCACATCCTGGCTAAAAATAATTTCTCCCGGCTCGGGAACAAAATCCCCGGCCCGCGGTTTTGCAGCGGTGTGAACTCGATTCCATTGATCATCATTGCGCCGCAGGACTTTGTCCGCACAGAGTCCCCCTTGCCAAACTCCCTCACGGATCCGGGTACGAATCCGGGCGCCATTGCGCGTCGCCTGAAATCATCGCCATTTTGACGTCCGACCACGAGGAGGAATGACATGTCGATCTCAGACGCCGTTGCGCCGCACATAGCCTTCCTGCGCCGGTTCGCGCGCGCGCTGAGCGGGACCCAGGCCGGCGGCGACGGCTACGTCGCGGCCACGCTCGAGGCGATTCTGGCGGACCCTGATTGTTTCGACACTGAGCTCGATCCAAAAGTCGCGCTCTACAAGCTGTTCCTGCGCGGCTGGCGCAACGTGCCAACCAACAATTACGTCGACGTTCCGATCTTCGGCGATGAAGCCTCGGCAAATAGAAATCTCGCCGCAATCTCGATTGAGCCTCGGATCGCCTTCCTTTTGAGCGCGGTTAAGTCTTTCACTCCAAGGGAAATCGCTCAAACGCTCGATTGCAAAGAAGCAGAAGCGGCTGACCTTATCGACCGCGCCGGACGCGAGATTTCGGAACAAATCCGTACGTCCGTGCTGATCATCGAGGATGAGCCTCTCATCGCCCTCGACATCCAGACGCTCGTCGAACAGTTGGGGCACGACGTCACGACAATCGCTCGGACCCATGCGGAGGCGGTGCGGGCGGCGCTCAAGCGTCGTCCTGGACTCATCCTTGCCGACATCCAACTTGCGGACGGCAGCTCGGGGCTCGACGCAGTCAATGAGATCCTGGGATTGCAGGAAGTCCCGGTGATTTTCATCACCGCCTTTCCTGAGCGGTTTCTCACCGGGCAGGCGCCCGAGCCGGCATTCCTGATCACCAAGCCGTTCAGCGCGGATTCGGTCAAGGCCGTGGTCAGCCAAGCCCTTTTCTTCGATCGCAAGTCGCAAAGGTCCATGGCGAAGGCGGCGACCGGGTGATTGAAACCCGGGCCGACGCCGGCCGCGGGCTATGCCTCCTCGCGGTCTTTTGTGGACCGGCCGGCCGAAGGCCCAAAACATTTTTCGTGGGGCGCGGAACCTTCGTTCTCCCTGCGCGTCTGGGTACCGAGAACATCTGATACGAGGAAGCCCGCGCGATATTATGAATTCTGCCTCATCGGCAGAGATGGCGCGAGGCTGCGGCGTGAACGTCACGTGGCGTCCGACCTCGAAACGGTATGGGGTCGGGTATTCCGTATGGCGGAGATCGAGAGCGAACGGGGCAGGCAAATCCAGGTCTTGGACGACCAAGGGAGGATCGTAATTGGCATAGGCGCCAAGGCGGCAACGCTTTCCGCTCAACATTTTCGATTGCTGCGGGGCCGTCCCGCGCGCTTCGGGCGAAGATTGTCGCACGTCTTGATTGACGTCCGCCGGCGGCCTTGTCCGACAATCGGGAACGTAGTCTCTTCGGCTGGCGAACAGAATCAGGCGTAACTTGGGATCGATATTGTGGCTCGACGAATTGCGTCCACGCACGGTGGATGGGGGGGCGCCTGGGAGGGTTTCCGCAGGAGGAGGCTTTCACCCTTCCTAAGGATTTGGCTGACAAAACTGGCGCCATGGTCAAGTCCCGTTCGCTGAGCTGGCGTTTGGGCATATTGACGCTTGTCGTCGTCCTGCCGCTGGTCGTCTTCGCGTTGGTGATGATGGGTTGGATCGCCTATAGCGATCGAGAAGCGACTCGGAAGGCGCTGATTGACGACGCTTCCGCCTTGGCTGACGATGTGGCGCGCGAAATCGACGCTCATTTCCTGTTGTCGACGGCTCTCTCTCATTCGAGCCTCCTCCGGCAAGGCGACTTGGCCGGCTTCGCCGAGCAAGCCCGCGAAATTCTTGCCGAAGCGCCCGGGGTGACCTTGATCGTGTCGACCCCGGACGGTCATCCCGTATTGAGCATCCCTGCGCTCTCTTCGCATTCGCCGCTGCTGCGAGACCGCGCCGCGCTGGTCAGTCGAGCGATTGGATCTGGCTCCACATTTCTCTCCGACGTCAGCGCGGACCCCGCTTTGCCGGAGGCGCACGCTTCGATCGAAAGTGCGGTCTTCGTCGATGGCGAACCGACGTACGAGATGGCAATGATTCTTGCGCTGGAACAATTCCAGCGTCTTTTGGAGCGCCAGAAACTCCCGGAAAGCTGGCTATCGGGCATCGTCGACCGTGAGGGCGCTTTTGTCGCCCGTTTGCCGAGCGACCCCGGCGTTGCCGGCACGCTCGCGAGCCAGGAGTTTCGCGATGCGACCCGGCGTCCGCCCAAATCGATCGTCACCCACACTTCCATCAGCGGACAAAAGGTCGTATCCGCCTACGCGCCGGTTTCCGGCGGTTGGACCGTCGGCGTCGCTGCGGGCGCAAGCGAGCTCGGACTTGGACCCGGCGCTTTTCTCCTCACGTCGATCCTCGCGGCCTTGGCAATAACGGGCAGCCTCGTTTTGTCCTATCTGAACAGCCGCGCACTGGCGCGAAAGATGCGAGAATTGGAATCAAAGACAGAGAATGTTTTCACCGGCGCGCCAATCGCCGACGCGCCGACCGGCGTTCGTGAGTTCGACCGCCTCGGCGACGCCTTGGCAAGAGCGTCCAAGCTTCTCTCTCTGCGGTCAGATGAACAGCATCGCGCCGAGCAGGAACTGCGAACGAGCGAAGAACACTTTCGGCTTCTGGCTGACAGCCTGCCTCAGCTGGTTTGGACAGCGCGCCCCGACGGCCGCATTGAGTACACGAGCGCGCGCCGCGAAAAGTATGGAGCAATAGGCCGGACCGATTGGGAAGGAATCATCCACCCCGACGATCGGCGGGCGACGGCGGAAACGTGGCTCCGGGCGAGCGAGGCCGGCGTCCCCTATGAAATGGAGCACCGCCTGTTTGCGATTGGAAAAGGATACACGTGGCACCTCAGCCGAGCGTCGCCCCTGCTTGATGCAAAAGGAAAGGTCGTCAGATGGTATGGCACGACCACCGATATCGACGATCAAAAACAGCGCGAGGAGAATGTTCGGGACCTCTTGGCCGAGGTCAATCATCGTTCCCGCAATCTGCTCGCTGTCGCACAGGCCATTGCGCGCTGCGGCGTCTCGACCGCGACCACGATCCACGAATTTGAAGAGCGATATTCCGACCGGCTACTTGGACTGGCGGCCAGTCAGGATTTGCTGACTGAGCGGAATTGGCAGGGGGTGCCGCTCGAGGCCCTGGTGCGGGCGCAAGTGGTGCTTCCTTCAGACTGGGGGGGAAAGCGCTTTGCGAGCGAGGGACCGTTGGTCCTGCTGAGCCCGAATGCGACCCAGACGCTCGGTCTTGCGCTGCATGAGCTTTGCAGCAACGCTCTCAAGCATGGCGCGCTCTCGAACGATCACGGGGATGTCTCCCTTGTCTGGCGGATCGACGAAAGCGGCGCTGAGCCCAACTTCGAGATCGCGTGGCGCGAACGCGGCGGACCGCAAGTGAGTGCGGCGCCGGTGTCAGGATTCGGCGCCGTTGTGCTCGAACGTCTGACGGCCGCTGGTCTCAACGCGTCATCAACCCTCAGTTTTGACCCCGAAGGCTTGACGTGGCGGCTGATTGCGCCGCTGCGCGAGATCGTGAAGACTGGAGCCGGCGAGTCCCAGTCCCCCCAAACACTGCAGGGATGAGTCGCGGCTGATCGAGCATGGTGGGTCAATTCGCCGCGGGTCGCGCGATGGACCGGGGGCGCTTTCTTCTGTCGCGGGTGCAGTGAGCGATTTTATGGAACCGCGTGCCGGTCGCGGCGATATGACGTTGGGGGGAGAGTTGCGAATGCCTGAGAAAACTCCAGGAAGATCGCGGAAGAAGCCGACGAAGGCTGCCGCCTCGGCCGGCGCGTCGCCTGGAGTGGATCAATATATCGCGGGCCAGCTAAAGGCCATCTACAATGAGGTGGCTGATGAGCCCATTCCCGATCGACTTCTGCAGTTGCTCGAACGGCTCGACCGCGGCGGGAAACGCTGAAAGCAGCAGGGTCGGCCAATATCGTCCGGGCGGCAAGTGAACCCGCGCCGTTCGTCCGGCGCCCAAGCCCAACCAGAAAAGGTTGCGCGCCTACGGAGCCAGCGGCGCGGTGAGGATGAACTCGGCGCCGGGGCGGTGCGGGACGACCGCCAGCGTCGCGTCCAGCTGTCCGGCCAGGGAATGGATCATTCGAGTGCCTAATCCTTTCCCCTTGCCGATCTCGAAATCGTCGGGAAGACCAGTGCCCTCGTCGCGAACCGAGAGCGAAAATAGGCTGCCGTCACTGGTCGTGGCCACGTTCACCCATATCCGGCCGGGACCATCGCCAAGGTAGGCGTGCTTTGCGGCGTTCGACACGAGCTCGTTGACGATCAGCGCCGATGAAATCGCACGGTCGACAGAGATGACAATCCCCGGCTGCGCCTGAACGAGAATCTCGCATTGCGAGAAGCTGGCGCCCAGGTCCCTGCAAATGGCTTCGATGTATCGCCCGACATCGAACCGCTCGATGTCCGAGGATTGATACAATTGCTCGTGCACCCTGGCGATGGCGGCCACGCGGAGCGTCGCGTCTTCGAGATGCCGGGCGAATTCGGGCTCGCTGTTCTCGCGCGCCTGGAGGCGTAGCATGCTGACGACGAGCGCCAGGCTGTTCTTCACCCGATGGTTCATCTCCTTGATGAGAAACTGATGACGCTCGAGCGCGGCTTGGAGATTACGCTCGTGCCGCTCGCGCTCGATCGCCATCCCCAGGATGTTGGCTGCGCCCTGCAGGAACGCGAGATCATGCTCGACGAACATCTCATCCGATCGGCTGTCGACCTCCAGAACCCCGAACGGCCGTCCGTCTCCCTGCAATATGACGTTCATTGCGCGATGAATTCCATGCCCGACAAGAATCTCCGGCGTTCTGAAGCGTTCCTCGGTGTCGAGATGGTTGGAGATCACAGGCTGGCCGGTTTTCAGCGCAAATCCGGCGGGGGAAGCGAGGTCCGCGCCGATGCTGGCGACGCCAACAACGCCTGGATCCCACCCGACCCCCGCCCTGACCAGAAAGCGGTTTTCGGCAGGAATATATTCGAGCACTTTGCAAAACTCGGTGCGAAGACCCTCCGCGGTCAACCGCGCGGTATCCGCGAGCAGGTGGTCAAACCCTGGTCCTTGCAACGCGCCCACTCCGAGCACGGCAAGGATTTCTTGCTGCCGAATGCGTTGATGCAAAGCGCGCAGAGTCAGGTCTGATGCTCCGCTCGCGATTTTGTCGTCGACAGGCGGAACCGCGCTATCGGAGGACGGCATCGGATCGGCTATGCGGCATGCGCCTCTGGGGGACCCCTAGGTTCATGCCTGCCAATTTACGCCGACGCGCGCGAGCGCGCCAGTGCGGTCTCAATCAGCATCCGTCTGGTCTACCAGGAGGACCGGTCCCATCCTTGCCCGTTTCCGCGTCTTGCACCCAACAGCGCCTGGTTGCTCGCGAGCGAAAGGGCGGCGCTTTGGCCGCGGCCGCGCCGACGGCGTCATCTCTGGAACAGACTGGCCGACGCGCCGTTTATGCGCTGGGTTACGGAGGTCACCAGACTGGAATCGGGTCGCGGGGAATTGGAAGCAGGTGAAGGGCGCGGTCAAGCAGAAGTGGGGAAAGCTGACCGACGGCGATCTCACCGAAATTGACGGCCAGCGCGAACGGCTCGAGGGGGTAATTCAGGAGCGCTACGGAATCGCCAGGGACGAAACCCGCAAGCAAGTCGACGCGTGGTATCAAAGCCAGGGTTGGGAATAGGCGAGGCTGATCTAGGACCCGCGGCGACGGTCCTTTCTATCCGACGCCTGGGGAGCTAGGTTTCGAGGCGGGATCGCGGGACAGACAGCCGGATCGCGAGTCCCTCAGGCTTCCAATCGCGCGCGATCGCGCCACCGAGCTGGTTGGCGACGGCGATGCGCGACAGGACCCCGCCGAATCCCTCCTCGCCCTTCGGCGTCGCAACCCGAGGTCCGCCGCGCTCGATCCAGTGGACGACAATCGCGTCACCCTCCTCGGCAAGGACGACTTTCACTGTTCCGGCCTCCGAGGAGAGGGCGCCATATTTGGCCGCGTTGGTCGCGAATTCATGCAACAGGAGGGCAAGGCTGGTGGCCGCAGACGCGGACACGCCAGCGTCAATGCCAGAGAGCACAATTCGCGGCTCATCAGGTTCGTCGAAGGGAGCCACGATGGTGCGGACAAGCGACTGCAGCGTCGTCGGGTAAGGCGTCGCGGCGCTGTCGGCCCCGTGAAGGAAGGTGAGAGAGTGGGCGCGCGCCAGCGCGGAAAGCCGCTCGCGGGCCGATGCCGCAAGCGTATCCACCGATGTCGCCGAACGCGCGCTCAGGCTCACGATGCTGCCGGAGAGGGCAAAGAGGTTTTTGACCCGATGGCTCATTTCTCTCAGCAGCAAGTGCTGTCGCTCGCGAGCCTTCTTGAGTTCCGTGATGTCGCGCGCGATTTTTGACGCCCCGACAATCTTGCCGCGCGAATTCCGGATGGGGGATATCGTCAGCGAGATGTCGAGAAGGCTGCCGTCCTTGCGCTGTCGGACCGTCTCGAAGTGGTGAATTCGCTCCCCTCGATGGATCTTATCTAGAATTGCCGGCTCTTCATCGCGCCGATCGAGCGGAATGACGATTGTCACCGGCTTGCCGATCGCCTCCTCGGCGGTAAAGCCAAAAAGCCGCTCGGCTCCATTATTCCAGCTGAGGATCACGCCGTCGAGGTCCTTCGAAAGGATGGCGTCGTCTGACAACTCGATAATGGCCTTGTAATGTTGGGCCGCGCGAACGTCACGATTTCGCGCAGGGCGGCGTCCAGGCGCCTTTTGCGCCCGCGCGTGATTAGGCGGATGAGTCCCGCGCTTCAAACTATGCCCCTTGAGGGACGCCCCGTAGGAGGCCAAAACCATCGCCAGCGCCGGGATGTCGGCCAAGTTCCGATTGGCAACGCCTGCAATCCGGTAGTGGTTAGTTATACGCTCGGCGGCGCCTTGTCGCCGCGCGCCACGCGGACTTCCGGAACAAGGTCATTCGTCTTTTCCAGAAGCGACGGTGCGCCGTCGAACAGGCTGCGAGGTCGCACCGGCGGGTGACGGAACAGATTCTGTCCGGGAAACGCCCGCCGGGTCGCCCGGCGGTTCGCCTTCGGTGCGTTTGCGTTCGACGGGCTCGGAGTCGAAGAGAGTTTCAGCGGCTTGCCAGTGCCGCTCCGCCTGGTCTTCGGGGCAACCCTCATCAAGCCACAGGAAATAGGCGAGCTCGCGGATGCGATCTTCGCGCTCAGTCATGGCTGCCCCCGGATCGGCTGGCGGTGCGCGAGCTGTTGCGTTTGCGCGTGGCGGCGGCCTTTTTGGCCGCTGCCGATTGCACCGCTGGGGATCGCGCGGCTGACGCCGCGCCTCCAATCCGCCCGCCTTTGTGCGCGGCGGGATGACCCGTCGATTTGCCGCGGCCCGATCCGCCGGCGCGCTTTCCGCCTCCATCGTCCTTGTTGACGGTCGCCCAGGCGCGACGTTCGGCTTCCTTCACCGGAACGCCGCGGCTTTCGTAGCCCTCCTCGATGTGCTCGGCGTTTCGTTCTTGCTTGTCGGTGTATTTCGACTTGTCGCCGCCTGGCATTGGGTTTCTCCTGCGGTGCGCGATAACCGTCCACCCATAAACTCGCGACTTCGGTCGAAAGTTCCTCAGTGCCGGCTGATGGCCACCAGCCAAAGCAAAAAGATCGCGACGCTGATGAGCGACGCCGCGATCGTCCGGATGACCTCGAATTGCAGCAAGTCGGCCTGTGCGATGGCGAACTCCATCGGGAGTCGGCGGGTTTCTTTGTTCCCCAGACAACTCCGCAGGCTTGCGCGACGTTCCAATACGACGCGCTTGCCAATACGACGCGCTTGCCAATACGACGCGCTCGCGTTCGGCGCGGTCTGGCCTCTGTGGAACAAGAGGGCTTGGTCGGTGTTGGGTTGTGCAAGGTCTTCGCGGACATGGCGAGTAAGGGCGGACACAATCTCCGCCGAGAGCAGGGCGACGGTCAGCCATGAATGCTCACGATCAATTGGGCGGGGTCAGAGTGCTTGTCGTTGAAGACGATGCGCTTCTGGCCATGGATCTCGAGGCGACTCTGGTGGAGGCGGGCGCGGTGGTCGTCGGCCTCTGCCAGACCGTGGACGAGGCGATGCTGCGGGCGGACGCCGGCGATTTCGCGGTGGCGGTTCTCGACTTCGGTCTTGGATCTGAAACGGTGTCGCCAGTCGCGCGCCGGCTGGTCAACCGAGGGGTTCCGTTTGTTCTCTATACCGGGAAGTCGCGCCACGAGCCGAGCCTGGCGGAATGGAGGGATTGTTCGATTGTCCAGAAGCCCGCGTCGCCAAGCGTGCTGGTTTCCGCGGTAAGGACAGCCATGTCGCGTTGAAAGCGGCGCTGCAACTCCGTGTCGTCACCCCTTATCCGGCGCGCCGGACCCGGCGCTCGACCGGCGGGCCGGCCGTTTCGTCCAGACCTAAAATCTCAACGAGCTTCGAACGGGCGCGGCTCAGCCGGCTCTTGATCGTGCCGATCTCGACGTCGCAGATCGCCGCTGCTTCTTCATAGGAGAGGCCGCTCGCGCCAATCAGCGTCAGCACTTCCCGCTGCTCCGGCGGGAGCTTCGTCATGGCTTTGCGGAAATCCTCCAGATCGAGATGGCTCTCCTGATCGCCCGGGATGGTGAGGCGGCGCGCATAAATGCCATCGCTATCCTGGACCTCGCGGGCGCGTTTCCGGTAATTGGAATAGTAGATGTTACGCAGGATGGTGAATAGCCACGCCCTCAGGCTGGTCCCGGGCTGAAAGCGGTCCGATTTGCTCCAGGCGCGAAGGAGCGCCTCCTGAACCAGATCGTCGGCGAGGGAGATCGAGCCCGAGAGAGAAATTGCGAACGCGCGCAAATTCTTGATTTCCGCGAGCAAATCGTTTTTGAAACTAGTCGATGGCATCGCCGCCCCCCTTCGGCCGATCTGCGACCTCGAAGCGAGCCAGCAATTCCGTAAATTTCTCGGGCAGCGGCGCCTGCACAAGATCGGCGTAGTGAGCCTTCAGCGCCCGTCCTATTGCCTCTGCGGCCTTCGGATCAGGCGACCCCACACTCATCGCCTTGGCTTTGTTCGTCCGGGTCACCGTCATGATCAACACCCTGCGGCCGAAACGCGCCCCGCGCCGTTTGGTTCCGTCGTCAGCAAAATCTTTGTTGAGGCGGAATTCCGACAGCCGCAGTCGATGTCCCGGACGCCGGCGGGAATCCGGTTTCAGGGTATACCTCGTCCAGTGAACCCAAGCACGCCGGAAATGAGGAACGCGATCAACGCGACGACGAATACGATCTTTGCGGCGGCAAACGCGGTCCCAGCGACGACGCCGAAGCCGAGCAAGCCCGCGATCAGAGCAATGACAAGAAAGGCGATCGCCCAGCCAAACATGATGTCCTCCTGACGCTGCGCGTTGATCAGTGTCGATCCAAACGCCGAAGCTCTCAGCAAGTTCCAACGGGCGGCCCATCGATCGAGACGACCTCCGGAAACCAGGGCATCGGCGCTGAGACGGCGGGAACGATCGCCCTCGTCGAAGCGTTCACCCTCGCAATCGAGCAAAGGAGGACGACATGGCCAAAGACGCCCACAACAAAGCAGCCGAGCACCACGAGATGGCCGCAAAAAGCCATAAGACGGCGGCTGAGCATCATGGCAAGGGCGAGCACGCGAAGGGTCGTGAGGAGTCCGCGAAGGCTCACGGGCACTCGAAAACGGCCCACGAAAATTCCGAGTTGGCGCACGGCAAGAGCCAATCGCAGAAGTAGCGCGTAGCTGGCGGGACCGCGACGCGGTCTCGCCAGACCCGCGCAATCCCCTCGGTGGCGAGCGCCGGATGACGGACAGTCCCTCCGGGTCAAAAATTCCAGAGCACGTCGACGAGGCGGTGCGTTCGGTTACTCAACTGCATTCGGATCACCACGGCAGGACCAGCGCGCCCCAACACGCGGTGAACAGGATCACCGCGTTCATGGCGCGGCCTCTCTTTGTCGCTCTCCTCGGGCTCAGCGTCGCCGGATGGATCGGCGCCAATCTGATCGCAATCATGCTTGGCCTCCCAGCGATCGACGGACCCGTCTTTCCATGGCTGCAGGGGGCCGCGAATCTGTTCTCGATGTTTGCCGTCATGCTCGTGCTCGTCGCCCAAAAACATGAGGACGAACTCAATGCACATCGCGATACCCTAACGCTGGAGCTCGCAATCCTGAGTGAGCGGAAGATCGCCAAGGTCATCCAGCTTTTGGAAGAACTGCGCCGCGACAGCCCGCACGTCCAGGATCGCGTGGATCGCCAGGCGGATCAAATGGCGCAGTCCGCTGACGCCGTATCAGTCCTCGCCGCTACGCGCCCAAACAATGCGCCATGAGGCTTCGTCCGCACTCGTGCAGAGAGCGCAAGGAACAAATGCTGGAATGCGTCGTTTGGCGGCTACGGCGCTTTGACGCCCGCTCACGCTTTTGGGGATATTCCTCATGGACATTCGCTACGGGTTCGACATCGCGCTCGAACTTGCACAGCCGGCGGCGATTCTCGCCATGATGGATGTCCATTCCGATTTTCGCCACTGCGTCGCCGAAGAGACGGAGCTCGAGATGTCGCCTGCCATGGCGGGCGACCGCTTCGTCGACGCCTCCGGGAACATCGTGAGGCGCTTGTCTGCGCCCGCCGGATCGTCGTCGTTGCGCCTGAAGGGCGTCTTTCGATGCGACGGACAGGAGGATGAGGTCGACGTGGCCGCCGATGCGGCGCCGGCGGCGGATCTGCCGCACGAAACGCTGCCATTTCTTTTGCCGAGCCGCTATTGCGAGTCTGACCTTCTGTCCGATTTCGCCTGGGCGAATTTCGCCTCGATAAGCGGCGGCGGGGCGCGAGTGCAGGCGATCTGCGATTTCGTTCACCAGCGCCTCAGATTCAGCTATCCCGAGGCCCGCCCGACGCGGACCGCAAGCGAGGCTCTGGCGGAAGGCGTCGGCGTCTGCCGCGACTTTACACATCTCGCCGTCGCCTTGTGCCGCAGCCTCAACATTCCCGCGCGCTACTGCAACGGCTATCTCGGCGACATCGGCGTGCCGCCGGATCCGGCGCCGATGGATTTCAACGCCTGGTTCGAAGCCTTCCTCGGCGATCGATGGTTTATCTTCGACCCGCGCCACAATCGGCCGCGGATCGGCCGCATTTTGATCTCGCGAGGACGCGACGCGGCGGATATTCCGATGATCACGACGTTCGGTCCACATTCGCTCGCGCGTTTCGTCGTGGTTACGGAAGAGCTCGAAGTCGTCCGCGCCTGAGAAGCGTGGCCGAACAGGGCGGCGTGGTTACGCCGAGCCCTTCGTCTTCCCGCCATCCGGGACTTCATCTTCCAATGCCGGCGAGCCTGGAACTTTCTCAGCGCATTTGCGTTTCGAGGGAACGACAAGCTCCAAGGAGATAAGTCATGCGCAAAATTCTATTCGCGGCGGTAGCGGTAAGCGCCCTCGCAGGCGCGAGCGCGATGGCGCAAAATGCGTCGCCGAACAATCCCGATAACGGAGCGGCCGCCGCTCCCGACAAGATGAATTCCTCGGCGACCCAAGCCGGGGCGATGATGGGAGCGAACCCGGCTACCGCGCCCAAGACCGTAAGTCAGGACGTGCCGAAAAATGGGCCGACCTTCATCAAGGTGCAGAACACGGACATGCTGAGCTCGAATGTCGTGGGGCTCGACGTCTACAACGGTCAAAATAACAACATCGGCAAGATCCAGGACATCGCTTTCGACACGTCGAAACAGATGACGGGTTACATCTTGTCCGTCGGCGGCTTCCTCGGCATGGGTACGCACTATGTTGCGGTCGATCCCAACGCAGTGATGGTCCAGTACGACGCCAACAACAAGACTTGGCGCGCGACGATGAACGCGACGAAGGACCAGCTCAAATCGGCGCCGGAATTCAAGTACAGCGGCCAGTGGACGGCCAGCAGGAGTTGACGGACAGGAACTCGACGGGGCGGGGCTCAGGCGCTCCGTTCCATCGGCATGAATGAAAGTTTCGCCAGCCGATCAAAGGAGCGGCAATGTCCAATTCGGCAGCAGATATCGATCGCGTCTGGACTCTGGTCAAAGATATTCTCATCGCGATGGTGGTCACGCATGAGGGTGAGCGGGGAAACATGCGCAGCCGCCCGATGGCGGCGCGCCCGTCGCGAGAGGAAGGCGCGATTTATTTCTTGACCGACGTCGACTCGCCCAAAGCCGACGAAATCCGGCGTGACGACATGATTTGCCTCGCATTCGCGGATCACAGGAGAAAAATATACCTGTCGATTACGGGTCACGGGGAAATCATCGACGACCAGGATAGGATCAAGCAAATCTGGTCGATCTACGACAAAGCGTTCTGGCCGGACGAGAGCGATCCGCGGATTAGAATTCTTCGCGTGACGCTTGAGAGCGCGGAGTTTTGGGAAGGGGCTGGCGCGATCGTAACCGCGGTCAAACTGGTCGCAGCCAGCGTCTCGGGCGAGCGGATGAATCTCGGCAAGAACGAAAAGGTTGGATTCGAGTTCGTAGTCGGGCCATTGCCGCGCGACAGCGGGCAAAAGCCGCTGCGCCCGGACGAGCATTGCATGTTCAATTTTGCCCCTCACGGCATGATAGGCTTCAGAAGATTTCGGACATCCGAAGCCGCCAAGACCGCGTCATCGCGGGTTCGGCGGCGTTGCGGGCCGGAGAATTGGCCCTCGGGTCTATGATGTCGTAGAGCGGGATGTCAGCGCCGACCCTTTCGGGCAGAGCGTGCCCCGATTGACGGGGTGGTCGGGATCGCCCTCGATGTGGATGATGTCGGACACCGCATTCTTGGCTCTGTCGCCGAGGCCGTAGATGACGATGCCGCGGGCGACGGAGCAATAGGCGCACGTGTTGCGCGTCTCGCTTGCCGCCGTGAGCTTGAAGGGCCTGACCGAAGCTGCGAGCCCTTCGGCGGCGAATGAGAAGCGAGCCAAGACTGGAAGCCGCGAGCCCGGCGCCGGTGATCTAAATCGGCCCCGCGGCTCGACGACCTCGATGACGCCAGTTTGCGTATGGACGGCGCCGTAGACATACTGTCGAGCATGATGATCGACAGCGCCATGCGGGTAGCCTTGCTCAGCGAGCCGTGCGTATCCCGGCCAATCATCGGTGCAAAGCAGGCTGAACTTGTGCGAGACGGCCTCATTGACGAAGGCGGTCAGGGTCGAGCCTTTAATGTTCTCGATGATGCGGGCGACGACATTGCCCTTGCGGCGGACTGCGCCGACGACAATCGCCTTGCGGACTTCCGGCCTTTGCCCCAGCCCGCTTATCCCAATGCCGGTTTTGGCTGTCGCCTCCCACGCGCGTCTCATCGACTTCGACGATCCCGCCAAGCTGCTTAACATCTTCAACGAGGGCGGTCCTGGTCTTGTGGCTATCAGACATGCGACAGTGCTTCTCTCGAAGGGGAAATGTCGTAATGGCCCGTCAAAAGCAACCGAAGCCCGTCCATTAAATGACCCCAGCCAATGTTAAGACACGACAATCATTTGCGAAAATCAGAAGGCTGTGCTAGGGTGCCTGCTGTCGCTGGAACTGAGCTGGACCCCGGATTTAGGACCATTGGCTAAGGTGTGAAATGTCCTGCTCTGTCGCAACCGATGGAGCGAGGAATGACGAAGTCACGCAAGAAGTTTGATGCGGCGTTCAAGGCGAAGATTGCGCTTGAGGCGCTGCGGGAGGATGCGACGGTTCCGGAACTGGCGAAGCGGCACGGGGTGCATCCGAACCAGATTTATGCCTGGAAGAAGCAGGTTCTCGACAATGCGGCGATCCTGTTCGCCCGAGGGGCGAGCGGTTCGGGGGATGGCGAGGAGGAGCGCGAGCGCGAGACGGCCAAGCTTTACGCCAAGATCGGCCAACTGACGGTCGAACGGGATTTCTTGGCCAGGAGGCCAGGGCGATGAGCGCGCCCGATCGAAGAGCGATGGTCGAACGGCTTGGCAAGGACCTGTCGGTGCGCCGCCAATGCGTGCTGTTGAGCTTGACGCGCTCGGGGGTCTACCGCTCCAAGCCTGTCGCCGGGGCGGACGATCTGGCGGTGATGCGCCGTATCGACGAACTGCATCTCGAACTTCCGTTCTACGGCTCGCGGCGAATGACCTTCGAACTCAACAAGGAAGGTCGTGGGGTCAACCGCAAGCGAGTGCGGCGGCTGATGCGGGTGATGGGGATCGAGGCGCTGGTTCCGCGCCCTGGCACGAGCAAAGCCGCGCCCGGGCACAAGATATACCCCTACCTGCTGCGCGGCCTGAAGATTGTCGAGACGAACCATGTTTGGGCGGCCGACGTGACCTACATCCCGATGGCGTGCGGCTTCCTCTATCTGGTGGCGATCATCGACTGGGCCAGCCGGGCGGTTCTGGCATGGCGGCTGTCGAACACCAACGATGCGAGTTTCTGCGCGGCGGCGCTGGAGGAGGCGCTGCTTCGGTTCGGAAAGCCGCGGATTTTCAATACCGATCAGGGCTCCACTTTCACCGCCGAGGCTTTCACCAGCAAGCTTGTGACGGCCGGCGTCGAGATTTCGATGGACGGACGCGGCCGCTTCATGGACAACATTTTCATCGAACGGCTGTGGCGCTCGATCAAGTACGAAGAAGTGCATCTGAAAGCCTACGCCGATGGCTGCGAGGCGCGGTCCGGCATCAGTTCCTGGATGACCTTTTACAATTTTCGGCGCCCTCACCAGGCGATGAACAACCAAATGCCGATGGCGGTGTGGCTCGCCGGCATGGACAAAATCGAGGCGGCGGCGAGGGCTGTGGATATGCCGCTTCGCTTGGACAACGCAAACGCGTTGCCCACATACCCACAGCAGAGACAGAAGCAGCAAGAAGCAGCTTGATTCTTGAAGGACAACGGCAGGCCAGATCACACCTTAAATTCAACCCCTCGTGGTCCCACGAATGGGGTCCAGTTCAAACCCGCGTTTCATTTGGGAGAGGAAGCGCGCGAGATTTATACGTTTCGCGGCTTGTTGATCAGGCCCACATTCCTTGGATTCTCGGCTTAACCTATTGAAAATGCTCGATTGGCGGAAGAAGAATCCTTGGATTTCCCTTCCTTCCGCTTGGATTTTCCTTCCCTTTATTCTTGGATTTTTCTTCCATCCGCTTGGAAAACGCTTCCACCGACTGGCCCGC
Organism: uncultured Alphaproteobacteria bacterium; assembly: GCA_963765375.1. Lineage (GTDB taxonomy): Bacteria > Pseudomonadota > Alphaproteobacteria > Rhizobiales > Beijerinckiaceae > Roseiarcus. The sequence continues at coordinate 195,167 of CAVXVZ010000007.1, forward strand.
CCATGAGGTCTGGCGCCGGCGCCCGCTTCACGATACAGTCAATTTTCGACCAACTCGCCAGCGCCCCGACCCGACCTGATGATCGACTGGACCCCGGACCTCGCCAGCAGCAACAAGCCGCGCTATCTCGCCATCGCCGACCGGATCGCCGCCGACATCAAAACCGGGCGTCTGGCCATCGGCGACCGCTTGCCGCCGCAGCGCAAGCTCGCCAGCCGGCTGGAGATCGACTTCACCACCGTGGCGCGGGGTTACGCCGAGGCTCAGAAGCGCGGCCTCATCGAGTCGCGGGTCGGCCAGGGAACCTACGTCCGGTCGGCGCCCAACGGCGCCCAACGGCGCCCGGGCGCACGCGCCGCCGGCGGCGCGGCGGGGCGACATCGTCGACTTTTCGATGAATCTGCCGCCGGAGCCAAACGATCCGGAGCTGATCGAGCGGATGCAGGCCGGCGTGCAGGAGGTCTCGCGCGACATTGTCGCATTGCTGAGATACCAGGGGTTTGGCGGCTCGCCGGCCGACAAGGACGCCGCCTCCGCGTGGCTCGGCCGCCGCTCCCTCGTCCCGGCGCAAGAGCGCATCTTCATCACCCCCGGCGCCCACCCGGCGATTCTCGGCGCCTTCTCGACCCTCGCCGCCAAGGGAGAGACCATTCTCTGCGAGGCGATCACCTATCCCGGCGCGCGCTCGATCGCCGCCCAGCTCGGCCTCAATCTCGTCGGGCTGCCGATGGATCGCGATGGGATCGAGCCCGACGCTCTGGCCGAAGCCTGCGCGCGCCTGAACCCCAAGGCGCTCTACCTCAATCCGACGCTGCAAAACCCGACCACCCTCACCGTTCCGTCGGCCCGGCGCAGCGAGATCGCGGCGATCGCGCGGCGGTGCGGCTTGCCGATCGTCGAGGATGACGCCTATGGCTTCATCCCGCCCCATGGGCCCGCTCCCTTCGCGGCGATCGCGCCCGACCTCACCTGGCACATCGCCGGGCTGGCCAAATGCATCGGCGCTGGGGTGCGCGCGGCCTACGTGGTCGCGCCCGACGCGCGCCGAGGCTGGCCGTTCGCGGCGGCGGTGAGGGCGGCCAACGTGATGGCGTCGCCGTTCACGGTCGCGCTCGCGACCCGCTGGATCGAGGACGGGACCGCCGACCAGATTTTACGCTTCATTCGCGCCGAGACGGCGGCCCGCCAGGCGCTGGCGAGCGAAATTCTGGCGCCAGGCAGCTTCAAGGCCGATCCCCTAAGTTTCAACATCTGGGCGGGTTTGCCGGCGGGGTGGACCCGCTCGGCCTTTTCCGGCCATATGCGCTCGACCGGCATCGGGGTCGTGGCGAGCGACGCGTTCACCGCCGGCGGCGAGCCGCCGGAAGCGGTGCGGGTCTGCCTCGGCGGCCCGACCACCCGCGCGGCGTTGCGTCACGCGCTCGAATATATGGCGCACGCGCTCACCGAATCCCCAGCGGCCGCTTTCGCGTTTCTCTGAGCCGTCGACTTGTCCGGAGGGGCTTTGCAATGGCTGCGGACGGATTGATCACCGTGCCCTCCGCCTTCGGCCCGGCGGAGACGATGAGCCGGCTCGAGGCCGAGGTCAAAGCCAGGGGCATGACGGTCTTCGCCCATGTCGATCATGGGGCCGGCGCTGCCGGGGCCGGAATGGCGCTCAGGCCGACCGACCTTCTGATCTTCGGCGCGGCCAGGGGCGGCACGCCGCTGATGGAGATGGCGCAGACGATCGGGATCGACCTGCCGCTCAAGGCGCTGGTATGGCTGACGCCGCGGGAGCGACCTGGCTTTCGTATAATGACCCGGATTGGCTGGCCGAGCGGCACCGGCTCAGCCCCAAGCCAGCCGCAGACTCTCAATGCGCTGAGCGCCGCGCTCAGGGCCGTCACAGCCGCGGCGACGTCCGAATAGTCAGGCGCCTCAGAAGGCGCTCTTGACGACGCCGCCGTCGACCCTCAGCGCCGCGCCGGTGATCGCGGAGGCGAGGGGACTTGCGAGATAGGTCACGAACGAGGCGATTTCTTCCGGCTCTTCGAAGCGCTTCAGGAGCGACGTCGGACGAATCTTCTGGAAGAACTCGGTCTGGTACTCGTCGAAGCTGGCCCCGGCGCCCAGGGCGGCGACGAAATCGATGACGCCCCGCGATCTGGTCGGCCCGGGCAGCACGCTGTTGACGGTGATCCCCGAGCCGGCGACCGCCTCGGCGAGTCCGCGCGCGACCGCGATCTGGGCCGTCTTGGTTACGCCATAGTGGATCATCTCGGCGGGAATCTGGAGTGCGCTCTCGCTCGAAATGAAGATGATTCGGCCCCATTTGGCGCGCTTCATCGCCGGCAGAAAGGCGCGGGCGAGGCGGACGCCGCTCAGGACATTGACCTCGAAGAATCGCATCCAGTCGGCGTCGGGGATGTCCTCGAAGGGCTTCGGCTCGAAAATCCCGAGGTTGTTGACGAGGATGTCGACTTCGGGATGGCGGCGCGCCAAATCCTCGGCCGCCCCGGCCGTCCCGAGATCGCCGGCGAAGCCGATCAGATCACCGCCGGACTCGGCCTTGAGCGTGGCAACCGCCTTGTCGACGTCGCCCGGCGAGCGGCCGTTGACGATCACGCTGGCTCCCTCGCGCGCAAGGTCCGCGGCGATGGCGGCGCCAATGCCCGCGGTGCTGCCCGTCACCAGCGCCCGCTTGCCGTTGAGTTTGAGGTCCATGCGAGTCTCCCAGAATAAGGCCGCCGAATATATCGTCCTAGCCGATTGTTTTTCAAAAACCTGCGGCCTCGATTGCTGACGCATGATAATGATCGCAGCGAAATCCAAGGCCGATCGATGATCTTGAAGACGCTGAAGACCGGCGACCTCCGACAGCGCGCCAACTCCGGATCGGTCGATCCGATCACGCTTTCCGTCATCCAGGAGGCGCTCGCCGTGGCGGCGGACGAAATGTTCGCGACCTTTCGAAAGACGGCGATGAGCCCGATCATCTACGAGGTTCTCGACGTCGGAACCGGCATCACTGACGCCGCGGGCAATCTGGTCAGCTCCGGCGCCGGGATACCGGGCTTCGTCGGCGTGCTCGACAAGACGATCAAACGGCTCCTAGAACTCGTACCTGCGACCGACATCGCGCCTGGCGACATCTTCGTCAGCAACGATCCCTATTACGGCGGCGTCACCCATCTCAACGACGTCGTGCTCGCCATGCCGGTCTTTGCCGGCCGCGAACTCATCGCCTGGGCGGCGAATATCGGCCATTGGAACGACGTCGGCGGCGCCGTTCCCGGCTCGATGCCCATCGATGCGCGCGACATCCACGCCGAGGGGTTGCGGCTTCCCGCGATCAAGCTCTTCGACGCGGGAAAGCCGATCGAGCCGGTGATCAGGATCATGGCCGCTAATTCCCGCCTGCCCGATTTCCTCATCGGCGATCTCTGGGCGGCGGTCGCCAGCGTCCGCAAGGGTGCCGAGCGGATCGGGCGCGTGGCGAGGACTTACGGAACCCAGTCGTTCTCGCTCGCGCTCGCCGACCATTATGATTATGCCGAGCGCCAGACGCGCGCCGGACTCGCCCGGCTGCCAAAGGGCCGGCTCGCGCTCGAAGAGGCGATGGATGACGGGACGATCTGGCGCGCGGCGATCGAGATCGCCGACGAGGCATTCGTCGTCGACCTTCGCCAGGCGCCGGACCAGCGCGCCGATCCGTTGAATACCAGCCGGGACGGCGCGGTGATCGCCGCCCAGCTCATTTTCAAGGCCGCGACGGCGCCCAACACGGTCTGCAACGCCGGCTCGTTTCGGCCTTTGCGAGTGTTGACTCGGCTAGGCTCGATCTTCGAGCCCAAGGAGCCGGCGGCGCAGGGCTATTATTTCGAAGTCCGGGCGCGGCTCAGCGATATGCTGTGGCACGGCCTCGCGAAGGCCGCGCCGGACCATTTTCCCGCCGGTCATTTCGCCTCGATTTGCAGCACCGTGGTCGCTGGCCGGCATCCGGAGACGGGTCGCCGTTTCACCATGGTCGAGCCGCAGATGGGCGGCTGGGGCGCGACCGTGAGCCGCGACGGCGTCAATGCGCAATTCTCCTCGAGCCACGGCGAGACGTTCAATTGCCCGGTCGAGATCGCCGAGGCCCGCTACGGCTTCGACTGCCGGAAGCTCGCGCTCAACGACGAGCCGGGCGGCGAAGGCCGCTGGCGCGGCGGCCAGGGCCTCGTCAAGGAATTTGCGATTCTCGGCCCGGAGACGGAGATGTCGATCGGCTATTCGCGGCACAAGCAACGGGTCTGGGGCCTCGCCGGTGGCGGGGCGGGAACGACCAATCGGGTCGAGATCGAGCGCAGCGGCGGCAGCCGCGAAACCCACGCGCTCGCCTCCGGGCTCAAGCTCGCCGAGGGCGATGTCGTGCGAATCGTGACCGCGCAAGGCGGCGGGTGGGGCGAGGCTTCGCGACCCGGGGCAACTGGCGATGGCCGATAAGCCTCCGCCCTCTTGTGGGCGGACGGACGCTGGACGCCGCCGTGGCATGGTAGCAGACGTCACGAGAGCGCGTGCTTGAAGAACGTTCCGCCCTTCATGATTGCCGGAATGTGCGCGCCATCGTGCTGGAGCACGCCCACGTCGCGGTAGGGGTCGCCGTCGACGATGAGGAGGTCGGCATATGCGCCGGGGACGATCGCGCCCACTTCGCCCTCGAGGCTGCAGAGTTTCGCGCCGACGAGCGTCGCCGAGCGGATGATCTCGGCGACCGGCAGGACGCGCGCCCGGATCTCCCACTCCTCGCAATGATGGCGCTGGAGTTGGCCAAGTAGGTCCGAGCCGAAGGCCATCGGCAGGCCGGCGTCGCGCATGATCGAAAGCGACGCCATGCCGCCCTTGCGCACGGTTTCGATCTTCGCGACCGATTCGGGGCTCAAGCCGAATGCCTTGCCTTCCTGCGCCAGCGCTTCGTAGGTCACCAGCGTCGGCACCGCGACTGCCCCCGCCGCCGCGGCGCGGCGCGCCGTTTCGGGCCTGATCAGGTTGCAATGTTCGAGCGAATGGACGCCGCAGTCGACCGCGCGGGCGATCGCCTCGTCCGTATAGAGATGGGCGGCGACATAGAGCCCAGCGTTCTCCGCCTCTTCGACCGCGGCGCGAATCTCATCGCGCGAGAAGCCGAGCGCGTGGATCGGATCGTTCGGCGAGGCGACGCCGCCATTGGCCATGATCTTGACGAAACGCGCGCCGGCCTTGATCTCCTCGCGCGCCGCCCGGCGCACCCCGTCGACCCCGTCGATGAGACGGCTGATCGCGCCGACGCGGGCAGAAAGCATCTCGCGATCGTCCGCTCGCGGCCTTGTGTCGCCATGGCCGCCGGTCTGGCTCAAAGCCTTGCCGGAGATGACGAGCCGGGGGCCGTCGATCAGGCCTTCCTCGATCGCTCTCACGAGCCCGTGGTCGGCGCCGCCGCAGTCGCGCACGGTCGTGAACCCGCGCTCGAGAAGCGTCCTTAAGATTCGAGCCGCTCTGAGCGCCGCCAGCGACGACGGCGCCATCGCGTTGGCGGCGAGATCGACCAGCGCCGCCACCACATGCACATGGCAGTCGATGAGACCCGGCATCAGCGTCTTGCCGCCAAGCCCGATCCGGGTTGCGCCGGCCGAGGCGATCGGCCGGTCTGAAACCTCCTTGACCCGATCGTTCTCGACCAGGACTTCGAAGCCCTCCAGGAGCTCATCGCGATTCGGATCGAGCAAGCGGCCGCCGGTAAAAAGATAGGACATCACCGCCCCTCCGATGCGCGCTTGGAGCGCGTCCGCCTGAACTCACTGCGACCTCGTCCTGAGCCGGCGGCGCAGCCGCCGTGTCGAAGGGCGCTCCAGTGCGCTCCCGCCAGGGGAGGCCTTCCGGACCGTCCTTCGAGACGCGCCTCGGGCGCTCCTCAGGACGAGGATGCGATATGACTGCAACTGCCTTGCGCCTCTACCCCGCGCTCCCGGCCCGCAGCCCGTAGACTTCCGCCGCCCGCCCACGGGTCAGGTAGCCGCCGTCGACGTCGTCGAGCACGGCCTGGCGGTCACGTTGCTCAGGCTCGCCGTAACCGCCGCCGTTGCCGGTTATGATACGAATGACGTCGCCCTTGTTGACGATCACGCCCGACGCCAGCGAATAGTGCTCGCGTTCGCCGGTGGAGCGGAGGACCTCGACGTAGTTCGGCGTACCTTCCCTACCGCCGGCGAGACCCCAGGGCGGAACCCGCGATCGCGTATAGCCGACCGTCATGAAATTGCCGTCGGCGCGGACCCGATAGTCGACCTCGATCCCCCTGCCGCCGCGCCAGCGGCCCTCGCCGCCCGGCTCGGGGTTGAGCGTCATCCGATCGACCGCGAGACCGTAGCGCGCTTCCGCGACTTCAGCCGGGCAGTTGAAGGTCTCGCCGTGAAAGCCGGAGAAGACCGCGCTGTTGCCGTCGCGGCCTTTCATCGCGCCCCAGCCGCCGAGCTGCGGCTCGACGATCGTGTAGTGCCGCCCGGTGTCGGGATGCGGACCGCCGATCACCGTACCGCAGATCGAAGCGAAGCCGCCGGCCGGGAGCAGGCCCGGCATATGCGGAGCGAGGCAGCGCAGCATCAGGTCGAAGACCCTGACCTCGACCTCGAAATAAAAGCCGATTGCCGCCGGCTCGACCGGATCGAAGATCGACCCCGGCCGGGTGATGACGCGGAGCGGTCGGAACGAGCCGGCGTTGGCCGATCCGGACCTCGCGCTGAACGCCTTGAACGCCATCTGGGCGCAGATGATCACGCCGTCGCGGCTGGCGTTGGTCGGCCCCCGGACCTGATCGGGGTTGTCGCTGAGATCGACGACGAAGGTCTTGTTGGTGATCTCGATCGCGACCTTGTAGATCGCGCCGTCGTCCTGTTCCTCGGCGAGCTCGAAACGGCCCCTGGGCAGGCTCTCGAGCGCCTTCAGCGACACCTGCTCGCCATAATCCATGAAGTGGCGGATCGCGGCCTCGAAGGTCGCGACGCCATATTTCCGCACCAGTTCGACCAGGCGGCGCTCGCCGATCCTGACCGCCGCGATTGCCGACCATAAGTCGCCCTTGAGAAAGGTTGGGAGGCGGGAGTTGACGGTCATGATGTCGATGACGGCCCGATTGGGCTCGCCGGCGTCGATGATCTTGATTGCCGGAATCCTTATCCCCTCCTGAAAGATCTCGTAGGCGTCAATCGACATCGAGCCCGGGGCCATGCCGCCGACGTCGTTGAAATGGGCGATGGTCGCGGTCCAGGCGACGAGCGCGCCGTCGACGAAAACCGGCATAGCGAGGACGATGTCGTTGAGATGGGTGACGCCGCCGTCGTAAGGATCGTTGACCGCGAACACGTCGCCCGGGGCGACGCTCTCGCGCGGGTGCTTCAGCAGGATCGCCTTCACCGCCTTGTCGAGCACGCCGATGAAGGCGGGGATCCCCGCGCCAGAGGCGGCGATCTCGCCGTCGGCGTCGGTGATGCCGGTGCCAAGATCGAGCACCTCGTAGATGATCGCGCTCATCGCCGTCTTGCGCATCGCCGCGAACATCTCGTCGGCGATCGCCTCAAGCGAATTCTGGATGATGTCGAAGGTCACCGGATCGTTGGTCGGCCCCATCTCGGTCCTCACGTCTTATTGATATGGATGTTGCCGAGCGTATCGACGGCGATGCTCTGGCCGGGATGCACGACGACCGTCGTGCCCGCGTCCTCGATGATCGCCGGACCGGCGAAGCTCATGCCGGGCTCGAGCTTCTCGGCGTCGTAGATCTCGGTCTCATGCGCGCCGTCGAGCGCGTAGTCGACCAGCCTTCGGCCTTTGCGCGCGCTTTTGAGCGCGGCGCCGGTCTTCGGCAGCGGCGCGAGGCGGAGCTTGCCGACCTCGGCCGAAGCCACCAGATGCAGGCCGACGATCTCGACCGGCGCGTCGAGGCGATAGGTATATTCGCGCTCGTAGATCGCGTGGAACCGGGCGATCAGGTCGGCGATCGTCCCAGCGTCGACCGGACCATAGGCGACCGGCGCCTCGACCGAATGCTCCTGGTTCTGGTAGCGGCATTTGAGCAGCGGGGTCAGCCTGACCCGCTCGGCCCCGATGCCCTCGGCCGCGAACTGCGCTCGCGCGCGCCCGGCCGCCTCCTCGATCAGCGCGCTGACCGCCGCGGCGACGGCCGAAGACTCGGCCCCGGCGGTCTCGATCAGGCGGGTGACAAAATAGTCGCGCCTGAGGTCCGACATCATCATCCCCCAGGCGGAGAAGACCGGCGCGCTGCGCGGGATCACCACCTTCTTGACGTCGAGCTCGGCGCCGAGCGCCGCCGCATGCATCGCGCCCCCACCCCCGAAGGCGATGAGGGTGAAATCGCGCGGATCATGGCCGCGGTTCAGCGACACCAGCTTCAGCGCATTGATCATGTTGTTGTTCGCGATGCGCACGATGCCGCGCGCCGCCTCGATCGGCGTGACCCCTAGCTTCCCGGCGATCCGGCTGAGCGCCGCGTCGACGGCGTCCATGTCGGCCTTGATCTCGCCGCCGAAGAAATAGTCCTTGTTGATGCGGCCGAGCGCGATGTTGGCGTCGGTCGTCGTCGCCTCGACGCCACCCTGGCCGTAAGCCGCGGGGCCCGGAATGGCGCCCGCCGATTGCGGTCCCACATGCAGCTTGCCGAAGTCGTCGACCCAGGCGATCGAGCCGCCCCCATTGCCGATCTCGACCACGTCAACGACCGGAACCATGACCGGATAGCCAGACGAGCGCCGGCTGCGCTCGATCCAATAGTCGGTCATGATCTTGACCTCGCCGCCCTCGATCAGCGAGCATTTGGCAGTCGTGCCGCCGATGTCGAGCGCGAGCACGTTGGGCTCGCCGATCATCCGCCCGAGCTCGGCCGCGCCCCAGAACCCCGAGGCCGGCCCCGATTCGACCATGGTGATAGGAATGGCCTTGGTCGCCGCGAGCGAATCGACGCCGCAGTTCGATTGCATGATGTAGAGCTGGCCCTGCGCGCCGGCCGCCTTGAGGCCGCGGTCGAGCCGGTCGAGATAGCTCTCGGCGATCGGCTGGACGTAGGCCGAGAGCACGGTCGTGTTGGTGCGCTCGTATTCGCGCCACTCGCGGGTGATCTGGTGCGAGGCGACCACCGCGACCCCCGGCATGAGCCGGCGCACTTCCGCCGCCAGCGCCTCCTCATGCTTGGGATTGGCGTAGGCGTGCAACAGGCAGATCGCGATCGCCTTGACGCCCTCGGCGCGGAAGTCGTCGAGAATGGAAGGGAGGCCGGATAGATCGAGCGGCGAAGTCTCCTCGCCGCGGTAGTTCATGCGGCCAGGCGCCTCGCGGCGCAGTCGGCGCGGCACGAACGGCTTCGGCTTCTCGTACATGAGATTGAAGAAGTCCGGCCGGTTGCCGCGCGCGATCTCTAGCACGTCGCGGAACCCCTGGGTCGTGATGAGCCCAGTCTTGACCCCCTTGCGCTCGGTCAGCGCATTGATGACCACCGTCGTACCGTGGGCGAAGAAGGCGACCGAGCCGACGTCCACCTTGCCCTTGGCGAGGACATCGAGGATCCCCTCGTCGAAATTCGGCGGCGTCGTGTGGACCTTGGCGGTGCGGATCGACTGCTCGCCGGTCTCATCGTCGGTCTCGAAATAAACGAGATCGGTGAACGTGCCGCCGACATCGGTGGCGACGCGAACGCTTTTGCTCATATCCCGATACCCTTGATCCCGGCCGCCGCAAGTCCGGCCAGCAGCGCCGCGAGAAGCGCGGCCGCGGCGAACGGCGAAAGCCCTTCGATCCTCACGACTCTTTCCGGCGTATAATAGCCGGGCGCGTCGAGCAGGTTCACCGCGCCGATGACTGCGCCGGCGAACACAACCGGCAGGTTGACGACCGATTCGCAGCCAAGCGAGCGGATGAGCTCGTGATCCGGGAACACCTCGGCGATCGCCGCGATTGAGTTGGCGACGAAGAGCCTGCGCTCGTCGATGACGGTGCGCGACCAGAGGCCTTGCGACAACGGTTTGACGCCGGAGACTGGATATTCCTTCGGGTGGCTTGAATGGATCCGCTGTGACAGGCCGGTCGCCGCATCGAATGTCATGACGGTGAACAGTCTCGCGCCGACTTCCTGGCGAAACAGCGTCTGCAGGGCAAGGAGCGTCGCCCGAGGCTGCTCCCGGGCGGCAAGGGCGGCGAGAAACGTCGGCCAGTTGCGCTCCATCGGAACCGCGCCTCCTCTGTCAAGCCGCCCGCCGCCGCCTCATTGAGCCACAAGCAGACCGTGATCGCGAGGACCCTGGGCGTAGAAAGACGCACATGGGTCGCGATGACGACGCAGTTTCCGTCTCAATGAACAATGCCCTACTCTCTCCCCGGGGCCGCCGTCATTCAAGGGCCTTGATGGGACCAATCGTCGATGAGATCCATTCGTCGAACGCCGTCTCGCGTGGCGAGCGGCAAGGGCGCGGCCGCGTCCAAGCTCAAATTCGATCCGCCGCGCGATTTCGTCGGCTACGGCCGCAACCCGCCCCACCCGCAATGGCCCGGAGGCGCCCGGATCGCGCTCAACTTCAACCTCAATGTCGAAGCCGGCGGCGAGCGCTCGATCCTGGAAGGGGATACGTCCTCGGAGAGCGTATTGAGCGATCTGGGCTACCCAGCCTACAAGAGCGCGCGCAGCCCGCTGGTTGAATCCGCGTTCGAATACGGGCCGCGCGTCGGCTGCTGGCGGCTCTTGCGCATTTTCAAGACATTCGACGTCAGGATCGGCGTCCTGGCGGTGGTGCGGGGATTGCAGCGCTACCCCGATCTTGCCGCCGCCTTCGTCGAGGGCGGCCACGAGATCGTGAGTCACGGCTGGCGATGGATCGACTACACGACTATGAGCGAGCGCGAGGAGCGCAAGCACATCTGGCTCGCGACCAAGGGGCTCGAGGCATTGACCGGCCAGCGGCCTGTCGGCTGGTTCGGCGGCCGACCGAGCGTCAATACCCGCCGGCTCGTGGTCGAGCAGGGCGGCTATCTTTACGATCGCGACTATCTCGGCGATGAGCTGCCGTTCTGGGTTGACGTCGGCGCCCGCCAGCATCTCGTCGTGCCCTATTCGTATGACACGAACGACAATCGGTTCGATCAGAACAACGGCTTCAGCACCGCCGACGACTTCGCCCGCTACATGATCGATTGCTTCGATTTGATGTACGAAGAAGGCGCCGAAACGCCTAAGATGATGAGCGTCGCGCTCCACGATCGCTTGATCGGCCGCCCGGCGCGCGCTGTCGGGCTTATCAAGCTCCTCCATCACGCACGGAAGCACGATCGGGTCTGGTTCTGCACCGGCCGCGATATCGCCGAGCATTGGCGCCGAACCCATCCGCCGATTGCGTAGACCGCTTCGGCCCAACAGCGGGCTTGCTAGATTTGGGCCAGGAAGCCCTCCAGGGCCGCGTTGCTGGCCTCGGGAGCCTCCTGCTGCACCCAGTGCCCGACGCGCGGCACGATCACGGAGCCTCGGAAGTCGGAGCAGGCCGCTCCCGCGAGCTGGTATAGGTCAATTCCGGGGATGAACCGGCGCACGGGATCACGTTCGCCCGCGATGAAGAGTGACGGTCGTGTCACCGGTTTGCCGGCGTAGTCGGTCAGGTCGGCGAAATCGATCTCCTGCGCCCGGTAGCGGTTGAGCGGGCCGCGGAAACCGCCGGCCCGGAAGGCGTCGGCATACACCTTCAGCTCGGCTTCGCTCATCCAGGCAGGAAAGGGCGACGGGTCCGTCATCCCGTCAAGAAGCCTTGCATCCGCGGGCTTGTTCGCCAGCAAAGCATCGAGCGGACCGTCGCCCGAAGCTGCGAAATAGAGTTTCCGCAGGGCCGTCGGAATGTCGGACTCGAACTCGGCTTCGGCGACGCCCTCCTCCTGGAAATAGAGCTGATAGAAGAATCTGCCGGCGTAAATGGACCGCGCCCGCTTGATGAAGGAGACCTCGCCGCGTGGGAGATAGGGGACGCTCAAGCCGGCAACCGCCGTTACCTTCTCGGGATAGATGAGCGCTGTGTTCCATACGATCGGAGCGCCCCAGTCATGGCCGAAAAGAGTGGCGTGGCCGTCTCCGAGCCGGTCGATGACCGCGGCGACGTCGGCGGTTAGATTCCTCATGCTGTAGGCCGAAATCTCAGCCGGTTTCGAGCTTCCGCCGTAGCCGCGCACGTCCATTGCCGCCACCCTGTAACCGCGGGCCGAGAAGCGGTCGATCTGATGGCGCCACGAATACCAGAGCTCGGGAAACCCATGGACGCAGAGGATCAGTTTCCCTTCGCCCTCCACCGCCACGTTCAAGGCGATCGGCCCATTGGGTACTGTGACAAAATCCACGGCTTGGTTCTTTCGCTGGGGTTTGGGCTAAGGGCGCGCAGCTAGGGCCGCGTCAGTTCGCCGACAACAATGACGCGTTGGCTGCCGCCGGAGCGGCAAATTGGCCGTAGCGCCCGAGCTGCGCAATCACCTCGGTCTCGGTTGCGTTCAGGGCCGCGATCTGTTTCGCGATGAGGTCAAGGCGCGAGCGCGCTTGCCAGGCGCGGATCTCATCGTTCGCCGCCCAACAGGCTCGGTTGGCAAGTTCGATCGACATCAGGCGCACCCAATCGGCGGGAGTGTCAGGCGGGGGAACCGGCGTGCAGATGCGGTTCTTTTCCGCTTCGTTATGATACGTCGCTTCGACATGGGCGATCAGCGCCCCGCTGAAGGTGGGCTGGCATAGCCGCACCATCTGCAATGTGATCCGATTTCCCTCGAACACTGGCTTGGACGGGGTGGTCGTGATCCCCGAGGCTGAGCAGTCGATGTACAGGCTGTCTCGATTTGCGCGGGCGGCGCCGCGCTCGAGGACGATCTGATCGGGTTCGATTCGGATCACGCGGCCGAGGCGGACGATGTCGCGGACGCGGCGCAGAAGTTCAAGTTCGCCCTCGCCGATGACTGCGCAATGGTAGGCCGTCGGCACTACGGCGACGTCGATCCGTTTGACGACGCCGCATGCCTCGAGGCGGGCGAACACGTCATCGACCGATCGCCCTTTGGCCAGCGCCTCGACCTGATCGGCGACGCTGCGCGCGAGCGGGGCCAAAAACTCCTTGCCCGGCTGGACCCCGGCGCGATCCAAGAGCCAATAGTCGCGCGGCTTGATCCAACGGATCCGGGTCTGCTCCGTTCTCCATGAGCCAGACGCAAGCGTCCATCCCCGTTTTCCCGGCCCCGATCACGACGTAGTCGCGGTACGCATGCGCCATGCGCGGCAGATCGTTCGGCGGCGCGCAGGCGACGCCGGCCGCCACCGCATATTGAGGCGGGCGCGCGGCCGGTACCGAAAACTTCATGTAGCTTGCGTCCACCACCTTGCGCGGCTTGGCCAATCGTCGTTCGCCGGACACCAGGGAACTGACCGACAAGTCGGGACCGACGTCGCTCATCGGAAAGTACTGGACGCGGCCCGAGGGCAGGAACCGCCGCCGCAGGACCTGATCGAAGTGGCTCAGCACCTCAAATCCGGAGGCAAGCTCGTAGAAGCCCTTGTTGAGCTCAGTCGCGTCTTTTTCGCCGGAGCCTAGCGGCCAAGAGTTGACGCCATAATAGGCGGACGGCTGATGGAGACGAACGTACGGATAGGCGTCGTTCCAGTGACCGCCGGGCCGATGGCGCCGGTCGACGAGCGCGATCGTCACCTGTGTTTCGCTCAAAAGCGTATCGGCGAACGCCATGCCCACCGCGCCGGCGCCAATGATCAGATAGTCGGCTTCGATGGGCCGATGGGTGGTAGATTCCGCCGCTGCGAGTTTGCCGCTCCCAACCATAGCGCCCTCGATTTCTTCCCGTCGCGCCGAGATCGCGCCGCCCGAAATAGTACAAGCGCGAACGCGCTGGTCCTAGCACTTTCGCGATGGCTGGCGTTACTCGTCGCCCTCTTCGCCGTCGCCCTCGGCTGGGCAAAACCGCTCGCGAAAGCGGGCTTCCTCGTCAGTGACGACGGGAACGGCGGCGAGGAGGCGCCGCGTGTATTCGCTGCGCGGCGCGACGAAGATTTCGTCGGCCGCGCCGGTCTCGACCAGTCTACCTTTCTCAAACACGCTGACGCGATCGGCGATGCCTCGGACGACCGCGAGATCGTGAGTGATGAACAGATACGTGAGGCCATGCTGGCCGCGGACGCGCATCAAAAGTTGCAGCACCCGCGCCTGCACCAGGACGTCCAGGGCGGAAGTCGGCTCGTCGAGCACGATGAGCTCGGGCTCGCAGGCAAGCGCGCGGGCGATCGCCACACGCTGCCGTTCGCCGCCGGAGAGCGCCCGAGGCCAGCGGCGGACGTAGTCGACGCCGAGGCCGACCTCAGCCAGCAATTCCACCACGCGTTGGTCGCGGCGCGAGCGCTCGCCCAGTCGATGGACGTCCAGCGCCAGCCGGACGGACTGGCCGACGGTGCGGCGCGGATTGAGGGCCGAGAGCGGATTTTGCTGAATGAGCTGGATCGCCCGCTTAAGCCGAAGCGGACGCCGCGCGCTCAATGCCTCGCCCTTGAACCGCAACATTCCGGACGTCGGTTCGAAGAGGCCGAGGATGAGGCCGCCCAGCGTCGACTTGCCCGAGCCCGATTCGCCGATGATCGCGTGACACTCGCCGCGTCGAACTTCGATCGACACCTCGGCGAGCGCGGTCACCTCGCGCCCGGCTGATCGGAAGCGCTTGCCGAGCCGCTCGACCGAAAGCAGCGTTTCGCTCATGCGGGCGCGAGCGACGGCTCGCCGCAGCCGTCGTGCTCGATCAGCGGGTCGGTGAAGCTTGAACTCGTGTCGGGAACATCGGGAATGCGCGCCTCGTCGAGCTTCGGGATCGCGGCCATGAGCGCGCGCGTATAGGGATGGCGAGGGTCGGCGAACATCTGGGCGGCGGTCGCGTGCTCGACGATCCGGCCGCGATAGATGACATAGACGCGGTCGGCGAATTCGCGCACGACCCCGAGATTATGCGAAATGAGCAGGATGGAGGCTCCGCGGCGTCCAATCAGCTTGTTCATCAAATGAAGGGTGCGCGCCTGAACCGTTACGTCGAGGCTGCTGCCGGGCTCGTCGGCGATCACGAGGTCGGGATTGTTAACGAGCGCCAGCGCAATCATCACGCGCTGGCTCATGCCGCCCGACAATTGAAACACGTAGGAGCCGAGCACGCGGTCCGGGTCGTGGAGATAGACATCGGCGAGCGCCGCGCGGGCGCGGTGCAGAGCTTGCGCATTCGACAGGGTCCGATCGCCGCGCCGCAGCACTTCCCTGAACTGGTCGCCGACCGTGAACGCGGGATTGAGCGCCGAGGCCGCGTCCTGGAAAATCATCGCCACGCGGTCGCCGCGCGCGGCGCGGATTGCGGATTCGTCGCTGAGGATTTCGCGCGAGTTGAGCTGCGCCGAACCGTTGACGAGGACGCCGCCCTGGCGCTGCAGCAAGCCGAGAACCGTCCGCGCGATCGTCGATTTGCCGGACCCGGATTCGCCGACCAGCGCGACCTTCTCGCCCCTGCGCACGTGCAGCGTCACGCCGCTGAGCGCCTCGACCGGTCCCCCGAAGCTCTGAAACGTGACGCAAAGGTTGCGCACCGCAAGGACGACGGCGGGCGCCTCGCTCCTCGGCATCAGCGCGCTAGCGGTCGGCATCCGCCGCCTCCCTCAGGCCATCGCCGAGCAAATTGAAACCCATGACGACGATCAGGATCGCGAGCGCTGGAAAGACGGTCAGCCACCAGGCGTCGGGCATGTATTTGGCGCCGTCGGCGACCATCGCGCCGAGATCCGGTGTCGGCGCCTGGGCGCCCAGACCGAGAAAGGACATCGATGAGGCGATCAGAATGACGAAGCCGACGTCGATCGTCATCTTGGTCAGGATCGCGGGCGTGCAGTTGGGCAGGATTTCGCGAAAGAGGATATGCGGCAGGCTCGCGCCGACCGTCTGCGCCGCAAGCACGTAGCCTTCCTGCTTTTCGGCCCGGGTGAGATTATAGGCGAGTCGCGCGTACCACGGCCACCACATCGCGGTGATCGCGATCATGCCGTGGACGGCGCTGGGCTCGAGGAATCCGGTGATCGACATCGCCAGAACGAGCGGGGGAATCGAGAGGAAGACGTCGGTGAGGCGCATCAGGCCGTAGCTCCACGCCGGGCCGAGATAGCCGGCGAGAAGGCCGACCACGACCCCGACCGGGGTCGCGATCGCGAGCACGACCGCCGCCATTTCGAGCGACAGGCGATAGGCGTAGATGAGCCGAGTCAGGAGATCGCGGCCGATCGTGTCGGTGCCGAGGGGGAAGCGGCGGCTCGGCTCGGCCGTCATGGCGCTGAAGTCCCCGACCGGCCCGGCGTGGCTGGGGTAAGGAGCGATCCAGTCAGCAAAGAGGGCGGCCACGACCACGAGCGCGACCAGGGCCAGTCCGATCATCGCCGTCGGGTTACGGGCGAACGCGCGCCACACGGGCGGGACCGCGATCAGCCTCATGGCCGCCCCCCGGCGAAGCGGATGCGCGGGTTGACCACAGCCACCAGGAGATCGACCGCGATATTGGCGATGAGGAAGGCCGCAGCGATGATGAGCACCGTGCCGACGATGGCGTCGAGATCCTTGTGCAGGATAACTTCAACGCCGTAGCGCGACAGGCCCGGCCAGCCGAACACGCTCTCCACCAGGAACGCGTTGCCGAGCAGCGCAGCGATATCGAGACCGAGGATGGTAAGAACCGGGACCAGGGCCGGCCTGAAGGCGTAACGGGCGGCGATGCGCGATTCGGGGAAGCCGTAAGCCTCCGCCATCTCGATGAACGGCTTGCGATAGGTCTCGACCATGCTGGCGCGCGTGAGGCGGGCGGTCTGGCCGATGCCGGCCATCGCGAGCGCGAGCGCCGGCAACGCGAGATGATGAAGAGAGTCGATCAGCGCCTTCCCGTCGCCGGAGAGGATGGAGTCGACAACGAAGAAGCCGGTGATTGAAGGCGGCGGCGGCAAGGCGGCGGTCAGCCGGCCTTCGATCGGAAAGAGACGCCAGAGATAGGCAAAGCATAGCTGCAAGATGACGCCCCAGACGAAGGCGGGCGTCGAGACGCTCATGATCGACGCGATACGCCCGAGCTGGTCGCCGGGTCGCCCGCGAAAACGGGCGGAGAGAACGCCGACCGGCAAGCCGATCAGGACGATCATGAGACCGGCGGTGAAGACGAGCTCGAGCGTCGCCGGCAGGTACTGGGCGATGTCCACCCGCACCGGGCGGTTGCTGTAGAGCGAGACGCCGAGATTGCCGTGCGCCAGCTCTCGGACATATTCCCAATATTGCCACGGGAGAGACTGGTCGAGATGGCGCTCGCGGCGCAACGCCTGCACCTGCGCCTCGGTGGCGTTGGGGCCGAGCGCGATGCGAGCCGGATCGCCCGGGATCACACGCGCAATCGCGAACATCAGCATCGAGACGCCAACCAGCACCACCAGCGAGGCGATGAGGCGGTGGATCAGCGTCTGCGCAAGCGGCGGCATTGGCGTTTGCGATTGCCGCAGCCGCGCGAAGCGTCCCGACGCGTCACACTGCCCCGGCGGCGCGATGAACGGGTTCGCACGGCCTATTTGGTCATTTCGACCAACCGGAATTGAAGTCCGTACTCCTCGGCCGAAAACCGCTTCGAGTCGTCTTCGAACGGCGGCAGCTTGAACGTGTTGAGGCCAACGAAAACGCCGCTCACCTCGCTGGCGAAAATCGCTGGGGCGACAGCGTCGAGGCGAGCCTCCAGGCTTTCATAAATCGCCCGCCGCTTGGCGACGTCGTTTTCCTGCCGGCCGGCGTCCAGCAACCGGTCGACTTCGGCGTCGCTGAGATGGGACGCCGACTCCCAGGTCGGCGGCGACTTCGAACTGTACATGTTGTAAAGAATCGAGTCGGGATCGGGGGTCGGAGCGTCGATATAGACTTCGCTGAGCGAGGGCGTGCTCTCGGGCTTGGTGACCTCTTGCGTATAGAGGGTCCACGGCGCGCCCTTGATTGTCGTCTGGAAGCCGAGCTCATCGAAGTCCGCCTTCATCAGGAGGGCGGTCTTCTCCTCCGCCGGAACCTCGGTGATCCAGGTGATGTCGAGCTTGCGCTCGTCGGGCGTCTTGTACTTGCACTTGGCGAGGGCATCCTTCGCCTTGCCCAGGTCCTGCGCAAAATTGGGCAGGCTAGCGTTGTAGCCGAACTCGCTCTGGCCGATCGGCCCGTTGGCGGGCGTCGCCGCCGACACCTTGTCCGTGATTTGGGACAGCTTGATCGCAGTCGCGTAATCGAACGCGTAAGTCAGCGCCAGGCGGCAGTTGACGTCGTCCAGCGGGGCTTTCTGCGTATTCATGTGCAGGAAGAGGATGTTCGAGCCCCGGTCGGTGAGAAGATGGGTATCGGGGCGCCCGGCCAGCGCGCGCATGACTTCAGGCGGCAGCCATTGGGAGGTCATGTCCTGCTGGCCGCTGGCCACGAGCTCGCGGACCGTTGCGGGCTGCAGCCCGTAGCGGATGCGCACCTTGTCCGGGGCGCTGGCGGGCACGCCGAGGAAATAGCCGTCGAATTTGGCGAGATTGGTTTCGCTCTCCGGCACATGGCTGACCAGCGTGTAAGCGCCCGAGCCGGCGTCATGGCTCGAAAGGTACGCTTCGCCATAGTCGCCCATTTCGCCGAATTTGCCGTCCGCCTTGTGCGCCATGAGGAGTTTCGAATCGAGGATCGGCAGCCGCGCCATCGCGCCGAGGAACGGAGCATAGGGGCCGGAAAGGGTGAATTTGACCGTCTGCGGATCGACCGCGGCGACACTGGCGACGCGATCGGCGAACAACGGCGAATTTCCCTTGCCCAGCGCCATCAGCCGCTTGAAGGAGAAGACCACGTCATCCGCGGTCATGGCGTTGCCGGAATGGAACTTGACGTGCGGCTGCAGGGTGAAAATGTAGTCGTCGCCGTCGATCTTCCACCCGCTGGCGAGATGGAGCGCGACCGGCGCGCCGTTCTGCCCAGGCGCGACCAGCGCGTCATAAAGGTTGAAGGCGAGCACCGACCCTATGTAGTCGATGCCCTTGTCGGGATCGGCTTCGCCGGGCGCGGAAGCATCCAGCCTGAACAGCGTCTCGGCGATGGACGGCGTCGCTTGGAGCAGGAACATCGCCGCCGCGCCGCCCAGAGTCCTGCGAGATAAGGTCATGTTGAGAATCTCCCCGCATTGGTTGTAACGAGGGCCCGGCAGGCCGCTTGCGCTTTGGGCGATATTGAGCTTGCCGATTTGATCGCGCAAGCGCCAAGCCAAGCGCGAGGTCGGCGTCGGTCGTTCGCGATCGGCTCGCGCCTTCTCGCCTTGAACGCCATCGCGCCCAACAAAGAAGGGCGGCGAAGCGCATTCAGCGCCCGCCGCCCTTTTGGAGTTAGGACCGGCGACTCAGAACTTGATGCGCAGGCCCGCGGTCGGGTTGATCGTTTGGGTCACCTGATAGCCATTCGCGAGGCCGCCATAGACGTTCGACAGCATCACGCCGGCGTAGAGGTCGACGCGCTTGACCGGCCGATAGTCGATCAGGAACGAAAGGAAGTCGGTCGAGCCCGCGCAAGCGCCATTGTTGAGGCGGGCCACGGTGAACTTCTGCCCGTTCGGTTCGACGTAGGTGGTGTTGGCATTGGCGCACGGCGTGGTCGTCGCATTGTAGTTGTTCTGGCTCAGGTAGTAGAAGGCGCCGGTCACGTCGATTTGCGGGGTGACGGCGTATTTGGCGCCGAAGAACCAGTAGGGAGCATACCTGGCGTCGGTGTATTGATTGTAAGTGATCCATGCGGTCGGAAACGCTTTGTTGCCAGTGATTGTGCCGGGGACGTTCCAGCCGCCGATAGTCTTGAAGCCATCCGGAAAAGTCTGGTCGGGATTTGTCTGCCGGAGCCACGCGTAGCCGCCAGAGACTGCCAGTGGCCCCCATGTGTATTTGGCGACCCCCAGGAAGCCGAGATTGTTCGATAGCGTCGCCTTCACGTCCGTATTCGTATAATACGTCGGGATGCCGTCGGTGCAGCCGACCTGGCCCTCGTAAGTGCCCTTCGCGATCACGGCGCAGGTGCCGGCAAAGGTGGCGACATTCACGGCATTCTCGGCGTAACTGCCGAGGACGTCCAACGACAGTTTGCCGGCGTAGGGCATGCCGCCGAACAGGTTGAAGTCGGCTCCGAGCTGGGCCTGGTACATCGACGTCGAACCGTTGCCCTGATCGTAGCCGCCCCATTGGACCAGGGCTCCGGCGCGGAAATTCTGGTAGTTGACGCGGTACTTGACCGCTGTGTTGGCGCGCGCGGCCTCGGTGTCGCCGAAACCAGCGTAGGAGCCGGAATAGCCGAACGGCGAGAACGCGTAGGCGCTGCTCATCGGATCATAGGCGATCAGGGTGTCAAGCGACAGCGTGTTGACGCGGCCGGCGGTCAGCGTGCCATAGGTCGGGTTGCTGATGCCAAGAAAGCCCTGCGAGTTGTCCCATTGGCCGGTGCGGCTCGAATCGGCGTTCGCGTTCTGCAGAACGAGCGCCTTGCCGTTGTTCTGGACCTGCGAGCGCTGCGCGTCGGCCAAATAGCCGAAGTACGGATTGAATCCCACTTCCGCCGTGCCGACGAGCGACCAGCCGTAGGCGATCGGCTGGCTCATCTTGATGCCGACGACCGACTGGTTGATCCCGTTCGGGGTTTGCAGCCACGCGGAATTGGGGCCGCTCTGCTTGGTGACGATGTTCGAGACGCCGTTGTTGAACGCGGCGTTGTAGCCGGCGCTGTGGGACTCCCAGCCGAAGCCCCAGTCGAGGGTCAGGTAGGCGGTGAACGGCCCGTAGGTCAGCGGACAATCCGCGGCGGTTGAATTCATGTAGGCCCACAGGCTCGAAAAGCAGTTCACGGGCGGAGGCGCCGGAACCTCTTTCTTGGTCGGCAGATCGGCTGCGTGAGCTGCGCCCGCGGCGGCGATTGTCATCGCCAGAGCTACACCAAGCTTTTTCATCTGAACCCCATCCCCGTGGTGGGACCGCAACCCACGCCGGCCCGCGCTGACGACTTTCGATCACTCTCAAACTCCCCCGAGACTGCGCGCGGCCGCCAATTCCCCTTTCCGCGTCGTGGAGCGATCGATGCCCTGCTCCTGCGCGGTTCTCGCGAGCGCAATGAAGTAGAAGCCGTACTTCAAAGCCCCAGCGCTGTATTTTGGCGTAGCCCCGGCCTCAAGACCCGGTTCGGACCAACTCGACTTGAATTGGCCAAAGGTAAACTAGCCGGACGATATGTCACAGACAAACTATAAATTTACCGTCTTTTTGACTTTTTTCAATCTGTTGTAAAATAATCACAGATGCACTGTCGAGCGCTCAACGAATAGGCAGAATTGGCGCGACAATACTCATCTCCGCGCAAAATAGCGCGAGAGAGTTCGCAATGTTCCCGACAGAATATCAATGCGGGCGACAATCATTCTCTATTCGGGTCGTGTTACAGTTTGGCGACAAAGCGGCAGCGGCAGCAAAAAAATTTTAGTTGAAGACGGCCGCTCGAAACCTCTAGTTGCGCCCGGCGCTCCGCCTTGCGGCAAAGGCGTCTTCGGGTCGGACTTGCACCGGCAAGCCCACCATCATGGCGCCAGTCTTTACGCGCAGTTGGATTGGAGAAGCCGCGGCGTATAATGCGCCATCGGCACTGAGCGCTCGGAGCTCGCGCGGCGGACAAGGTTTGTCGCGAGGGCGCCGTGCGCGTTGACAGACGTCTTTGCGCCTTCAGAAGTGATCAATGCTCGCGATCGTTCGAATTGCTCTCGACAAGCCCTACACGTTCGTCGTTATGGCGATGTTGATCGTCATTTTCGGCGTTACGGCGGCGATCAAGACGCCGACAGATATTTTCCCTAATATCGGCATCCCTGTCGTCGCGGTCGTCTGGACCTATAACGGGCTGCCGCCGGACGACATGTCCGGCCGCGTCATCTATTACTACGAGCGCACGCTCAGCGCCCAGGTCAACGACATCGAGCACATCGAGTCGCAGTCGCTCGCCGGCTATGGCGTGGTCAAGGTGTTCTTCCAACCCAACGTCAACATCAACTCGGCGCTGGCGCAGATCACCGCGGCGTCGCAGACCGTGCTCAAACTGCTGCCCCCGGGCATCACCCCGCCCTACGTCCTGAGCTTCAACGCCTCGAGCGTGCCGATCCTCCAGCTGGCGTTATCGAGCAAGGACCTGTCGCAGGCCCAGATATTCGACGCCGGGCAGAATTTCATCCGTCCCCAACTGGCGACCGTCGCCGGGACGGCGGTCCCCTCGCCATACGGCGGCAAGGTGCTGCAGGTCCAGGTCGACCTTAATCAGGACAAGCTGCAGGCCTATGGATTGTCGTCGCAGGATGTAGTCGACGCGATTGCGCGGCAGAATGTCATCACGCCGGTCGGAACCGAGAAAGTCGGTGAATTCGAATATGTCGTTGCGCTCAATGACGCTCCCAGCCGCATCGCCGAACTGAACGACTTGCCCATTCGCGAGGTCGACGGGGTCCCGGTCTACATCCACGACGTCGCCTACGTCCACGAGGGCAGCCCGCCGCAGACTAACATGGTGCGCGTCGACGGGTCGAACGCGGTCCTGATGACAATTCTCAAGACCGGTTCGGCCTCGACGCTCGACGTCATCGCCGGGGTCAAGGCGCTGCTGCCGAAACTGCGCGATACCTTGCCGCCGAGCCTTCATCTTGTCGCCGTCGGCGACCAATCGAAGTTCGTCAAGGCGGCGGTGTCATCGGTCATCTTCGAAGGCGTCATCGCGGCGGCGCTGACCGGATTGATGATCCTCATCTTTCTCGGCAGCTGGCGCTCGACCCTCATCATCACGATCTCGATCCCGCTGGCGATTCTCACCTCGGTCGCGCTACTCGCCGCGACCGGCGAAACGATCAACGTGATGACGCTCGGCGGGCTCGCGCTGGCGGTCGGCATTCTCGTGGACGACGCCACGGTGACGATCGAGAACATCAACTACCATCTGGAGCAGGATAAGGATATCGAAAGCGCGATCATGGACGGTGCCCGGCAGATTGTCATTCCCGCGACCGTCTCGCTTCTGTGCATTTGCATCGTGTTCGTGCCGATGTTCACGCTTGGAGGCGTCGCTGGCTACCTGTTCCGCCCGATGGCCAAGGCGGTCGTCTTTGCGCTGATCGGGTCCTATGTGCTCTCGCGCACCCTGGTCAACACGATGGCGCGATTTCTGCTCGCCCATCAGGCGTCCCACGGCCATGGGGCGCCTCAGCCGCCGACCCGCAATCCGCTCGCTCTTTTCCAGCGGGGTTTCGAACGGCGCTTCGAGGCCACGCGGGCCTTCTATCGCCGCCTGCTCATCACCGCCCTGGCGGGGCGGCGGCTGTTCATCGCCGGCTTCATGGTCGCCGTTCTTGCGTCATTCGGGCTCGCGCCCTACCTCGGCCGCAACTTCTTTCCGCCGATCGAGAGCCCCCAGATCGCCCTGCACGTGCGCGCACCGACCGGAATGCGAATCGAGGAAACCGCGGTCGAGGTCGACAAGATCGAGGCAGCGATCCGGTCGATCATCCCAGCCGAGTCGCTGAGCACGATTGTCGACAACATCGGTCTGCCGATCAGCGGCATCAACATGGCCTACTCCAATACCGGAACCATCGGCGCGTCGGACGCGGACATTCTGATCACGCTCAAGGACGGACGCGAGGCGGACGCGCCGGAATACGTGAAGGCTCTGCGCGAGGCCCTGCCGGACCAGTTTCCAGGAACGACCTTCGCCGTCCTGCCCGCGGACATCGTGACGCAAATTCTCAACTTCGGCCTGCCGGCGCCAATCGATGTGCAGATTATCGGCTCGAAGGTCGTGGCCAACCGCGCCTATGCCGACAAGATTCTCGAACGTATCGCCCGGGTCCCCGGAGTAGCCGACGCGCGGATCCAGCAGGCCTTCAACGCGCCTACTCTCAACGTCGACGTCGATCGAACGAGGGCCGAGCTCGTCGGTGTGAGCGAGCGCGACGTCGCCCAGAACCTCCAGGACGCCCTCGCCGGCAGCATCCAGACTGCGCCGACGTTCTGGCTCAACCCCCAGAATGGAGTTTCATATCCGATCGTCGCCCAGACCCCGCAATATTGGGTGAGGTCCCTTTCCCATCTGGAGAACATTCCCGCGTCCCTGGGGGCAAACAAGCAGATTCTAGGGGGCGTCGCGACAATAAAGCGCAGCGTCAGCGACGCCGTCGTCTCGCATTATGCCGTTCAACCGGTTATAGACATTTTCGCGAGCAACAACGAACGGGACCTCGGCGCAGTCGCCGCCGACATTCAGAAAATCTTGGATGAGACCGCGCATGAGGCTCCTGCCGGGTCCACCGTCGTGGTGCGAGGGCAGGTTCAGACGATGACCTACGCTTTTGGGCAGCTCTTCGTCGGCATCGCGTTTGCCGTCGTGCTCATCTACCTATTGATCGTCGTCAACTTCCAGTCCTGGCTTGACCCGTTCGTGATCGTCAGCGCATTGCCGACCGCGCTCGCCGGCATCGTCTGGATGCTGTTCATCACCCGCACGACGCTATCGGTCCCCGCGCTGACGGGCGCGATCATGTGCATGGGCGTCGCCACCGCGAACAGCATCCTCGTGGTCAGCTTCGCCCGCGAGCGGCTGGCGGAAGGCGCCGACGCTGCGACCGCAGCAGTCGACGCAGGCTTCACCCGCTTCAGGCCGGTTCTCATGACCGCGTTGGCGATGATCATCGGCATGGCCCCGATGGCGCTTAGCCCTGAGCTGAACGCGCCGCTCGGCCGGGCCGTGATCGGAGGCCTGGTTTGCGCGACCGTGGCGACGCTGCTGTTCGTTCCGGCGGTCTTCCGCCTCGTTCATGAGCGCAGGCCGAGGGCGGCGAGCGAGCCCGCGCCGAACCTTCCCGCCGAGGCCTCGCCTGTATGAGCCAGGATCACGCCGAAGATTTCGCGGTGGCCCCCGAGTATCGCGTCGATGGCCAGGGGCCTCGCGGGAAAGGCGCTGACGTTGACGCAAAGGCCCCTGAGGCTCACGGCGCAGACCCCGGACCCGAGCCGAAGGAGCAAAAGCCGGTCAAGGTCTGGCGCGCGATCTTGATCCTCATCATCGGCGCGGCCGCAGTCGCCTACACCGGAATTTCCGGGCGCCGGCACGACGACGCGAAGCTCAAACAATGGACCCAGGAGCAGGCCATCCCGCCGGTGGCGGTGGTTGCGCCGCAGCGCGGCGGAGAAGTCCGCGAGCTTGTGCTGCCGGGCAATGTCGACGCCTTTTACAGCGCCGCCATACACAGCCAGGTAATGGGCTACGTTCAAGAGTGGCGCAAGGACATCGGCGCCAAGGTCCATCAGGGCGACGTGCTCGCGGTCGTCGACACCCCGGAGCTCGACGAGCGCATCGCCGTCGCCCAGAGCGAACTCGCCAAGGCCAAGGCAAATCTGGCGCTCGCGAAGGTGACGGCGGCGCGGTGGAATTCATTGCGCGCCTCGGCGGCGGTGTCTCAGCAGGCGGCGGACGAAAAGGACAGCGACCAGCGTGCGCAAGCCGCCCAGGTCGACGCCGCGCAGTCGAACGTCGACCGGCTGAAAGCGCTCAAGGCGTTTGCGAACATTGTCGCGCCGTTCGACGGCGTCGTTACCGCCCGTAACGTCGACGTCGGGTCCCTCGTCAAGACCGACGCGAGCGACAGCCAGCCGCTGTTCACCGTCGCTGACATTCACCAGATGCGGATTTACGTTCCTGTGCCCGAATCGTACGCAGCCGAGCTCAAGGACGGCATGAAGGCGACGCTCGAACTGCCGGAGTACCCGGACCGCAAGTTCGATGCGACGATCGTGACGACCTCGCACGCCATCGACCAGAAATCGCGCACCTTGCTGGTGGAGCTGCTCGCCGACAACAAGGACGGATTGCTTGCCCCGGGCGCGTTCACGCGTGTCCATTTTCAAATTCCGCCCGACCCCAACACTTTGACGGTCCCCGCCAGCGCGCTAATGTACCGCGACACTGCGCCAAAGGTCGCGACGGTCGGGGCCGACAATCATATCGTCCTGAAGGAAGTGCAGGTTGAGCGCGACCTCGGAACGGTGGTCGAGATCACCGGCTTGAATCCGGACGAGCGGGTCGTCGCCCATCCGCCCAATTCGATCGCCGACGGGGAGGAGGTCCGGGTCATGGAAGCGGCTGGGGAGAAGACGCAGGCGCCGGCCGAACGGCAAGGCGCCGCGGGGCCGGGCAATCGTCCCGAGAGCGCCGACGAGACGGCGCAAACAGGGCGGGATCACGAAGAATGAAGTGGCGGCCGTGGCTCGCGGCGCCGATCGCGCTTGCGCTCGGCGGGTGCGATTTCGCGCCGCGCTATGCTCCGCCGGCGGTCGCGGTGCCGTCGAAATTCAAGGACGAGATCGCCGGCGGGACCCTCCCGGCGAGCGGGATGTGGTGGCTCACCTTCCACGATCGAACGCTTAACGATCTGCAGTCGCAGGTGGACGCGGCCAACCCCGATCTCGCCGCTGCGGTCGCGGCCAATGACGAGGCGGTCGCGCGCGCGAACGCGGCGCTGAGCAACGCCTACCCGCAGATCAACGGCGTTCCGCACTTTTTGGCCAACAAGCAATCGGCCAATCGGCCCCTTCGCTCCGCCGATCAGCCGACCTATTACGGCGACAACGTCCTCGGCGCGCAGGTCGCTTATGAAATCGATATCTGGGGACGGGTGCGCGACCTCGTCAATTCGGCGAACGCCACCGCCGAGGCGAGCGCGGATGCGCTGGCCGACGCGCGGCTGGAGTTGCACGCGGAACTCGCGCGCGACTATGTCAACCTGCGTGGGCTCGACGACGAGGCCAAGCTTTTCGCCGATACGATAACCATCTATCGGTCGGCTTTGAAGCTGACCCAGGATCGCCTCAATGCGCAGATCGCTTCGCCGGTCGATGTCGATCGGGCGCAGACCCAATTGAGCTCGACTGAAGCGCTGGCGTCCGACCTCGCTCTCAATCGGGCGCTCCTGGAAGATTCGATCGCCGCTTTGGTCGGCAAGGCCGCCGCTTCGTTCAGCATTGCGTCGTCCTCGGCGCCGCTCGCGATGCCAAGGCCCCCGCGCGCGGTGCCGGCAGACGTATTGCGCGATCGTCCGGACATTGCGGAAAGCGAGCGAGAGACGGCAGCGGCGAGCGAGCTCATCGGCTCGGCGCGCGCCAACTTCTTTCCCAAGTTCACGCTGCTCGCGCTCGGCGGGACCCAGGACACCAGCTTCAGGCTCCTGAGCCCGGCAAACCTGTTCGGCACGATCGGGCCCACAATCGACATTCCGTTGTTCGACGCCGGGCTGCGTCAGGCGGAGCTTCAGATTTCCAAGGCCCAATTCACTCAAGCCGCGGAGAACTACCGGGCGACGGTGTTGCGCGCCCTCCAGGAAGTGCAGGATGAGCTGTCCTCCCTGCGTTGGCTGGCCGACAAGTCGAGGCAGACGACGACGGCCGCCGTGGCGGCGCGCAAAGCGGCCGACTTGTCTTTGACCCTCTATCGCGATGGCGCATCGTCGTATCTCGACGTCGTGACGGCCCAAAGCGCTGCGCTGGATGCCGAGCGTCTGGAGATCGCGCTGCACGCACGACAGCAGGTGGCCGTGATCGGCTTGATGCTCGCGCTCGGCGGCGGCTGGTCGGCGCTGCCCCAGCCGCCCGCAAAACCCGGCTTCGCACCGTATTTGGCGGAATGAAAGGCGACGCGGAAGCGCCAGACTTTGGGTTTTACTGCTTGCGACAAATCTGCGGCGGCGGCAAAATAATTTTTTAGTTGAAGTGGGCCGCACGAAAGCCCCTCGTTGTGTCGGATCGCCCCGGAGTCGCCTCAAAGGGCGCGCCGGGATCTGATTTGCGCCCGCGAACCGACCATCATCGCGCCAATGTTTCGGCGCAAGGAGGCTGCGGCGGGGCCATGGCGTCTAGGGAATGAAGCGATGAGCATGTCGTCGTTTGAAAACGGGTCGAGGCCGGCTACTCGATGGACGGACGCCCTAGTAGGGTCTCCAATCCTGGTCGTGGAAGACGAGCGCGAGCTTGCCGAGGAGATTCGTCTCGAACTCCAGGCAAGCGGCCATCCGGTGCAACTTTCGGAGACTGTCGACGACGGGCTGCGGGCGGCGCGCTCGGGCGCCGCCGTCCTGGTGATTGACAGAATGCTGCACGGCGAGGACGGCCTTTCGATCATCGAAGCGCTGCGCGGCGAAGGCAACGCCACGCCGGCTCTGGTGATCAGCGCGCTCTCGTCGGTCGATGAGCGCATCAACGGGTTGAAGGCCGGCGGCGACGACTACCTGGTCAAGCCGTTCGACATCCGCGAGCTGACGGCGCGCGTCGAAGCGCTCCTGCGGCGGGGCGGCGACGCGCGGCAGACGCGGTTGCAGGTCGGGGCGCTGGAAATGGACCTCGTCGAGCGGACCGTACAGTGCGACGGCAGGCCGGTCGATTTGCTGCCGCGGGAATTCACCCTCCTCGAATATTTCATGCGCCGCCCCGGCCAGATCGTGACCCGGGCGATGCTGCTCGAGGATGTCTGGAATTTCAAATTTATGGCGCAAACCAATGTCGTCGACGTCCAGATCGGCAACCTGCGCCGCAAGCTCGATCCGAGCGGCGGCCGGCGCTTCATCGTCAATATCCGGGCGGTCGGCTTCAAACTGAATGCGGATACTTGAGGTCTTCAATGCGCGGGCGTTCCGCCTCGCGCTCGCGTTCGCGCTCGCAATCACATTGGCGACGACCGCCGCTTTCGCGTTCATTTACTGGCAAGTTTACACTGCCGATTTTCAGCGCGCCGGCGCAATCCTCGTAGACGAATCAGCCAAGAGCGCGGGCGCCAGCGAGGCCGAGCTGCGGCGGGCGTTGCAGCTGCGCCTGACTCGAGACATCCGGCGGCTCGATTTCGTCGCCCTGTTCGATCCGAATGGCGGCTTGGTGTTCGGCAATTTGCGAGGCGCGCCTTCCATCCCGATCGATGGTCAGGCTCATGTCGTACAAGAGCAGTCGTTGCCGGATTCGAGCCGCACGCGCGAGCCAGCCATCTTCGTCGCCCGCAGGCTCCCGAGCGGCGGCGTTCTTCTGCTCGGGCGCAGCTTGTGGGAGGCCTACAGCCTGCAGGGAACGTTATTGCGCGCCCTGGCGATCGCGCTCCTTCCTACAGTTCTGGTGATCCTGGGGATCGGGGCAATATTCGCCCGCAGCGCGTTGCAGCGTTACGAACGCGTTCACGACGCCATCGTCAGGATCATGAACGGCGAACTCGAATCGCGTTTGCCGGTCACCAACGAGGACCGCGACATCGACAAAGTGGCGCGCGCGGTCAATCTCATGCTCGACGAGATCGCGCGCCTGCTCGGGCAGCTCAAGAGTGCAGGCGACAACATCGCCCATGACCTGCGCACGCCCCTCGCCGTCGCCCGCGCAAGAATCGAGCGCGCGCTCAACAACGAGGCGGGAATCGAACAATTGCGCGAGGCCCTGGAGACTGCCCTCGGCCAGATCGAAAAGGTGTCCACGGCGGTTTCGGCGATCTTGCGAATCTCGGCGGTCGAGAATGGGGCGGGGAAGGCGCAGTTCAAGGACTTCGACCTGGGCGCGGTTTGCGCTCAGGTGTTCGATTTCTACGAGCCCCTCGCGGAGTCGAAAGGCGTGACGATGATGGTCGACGCCGAGAGACCCGTTCCGCTGCGCGGCGACCAGGATCTCATGCGCGAAGCGATCTCGAACCTGGTCGACAACGCGATCAAGTTCACGTCCGCGGGCGGCGCGGTGCGGATCGAGGCTCGGATGGCCGACGGGCGGCCGTCCCTGCGCGTGACCGACACCGGCCCGGGCGTCGCGCCCCAAGAGCGCGAGCGGATCTTCGACCGGTTTTATCGCGGCGAGCGCAGCGGCAAGTCGCCTGGACACGGCCTCGGTCTCAGCATTGCCGAGTCGATCGCGAATCTGCACGGCTTCAAGCTGAAGGTCGAAGACAACAATCCCGGCGCGCGGTTCGAACTCACCGCCTCCGCGCCGGCGCCGGCGACGCTGGAACGCGAAACTGCGTGAGAAGTCCGCCAATCTCCCGTGGCCCCGGCCACGACCCAGGCTTGCCTTAGACTCCGGATTGGGACAAATTGCCCGCCCGCTGACCGGCGAACGTCGAGCTAAGGCCGACGCGCGAAGGCGACCCCGGCAATGACGAGTCCAGTCCGCCGCGCAGATTACCGCCTGGGAAGTCTCTATTCGCTGGTGACAGCAGTGCTGGTGGCGACGCAGGAGCCGTTCTCCGCGCTTGCAGCCAGGCGTCTCGGTTCATCAAGTTTCATATTCCTCACCCAATTCGCCTTGCTGTTTTCCGTTCCACTCCTGACTCTGCCGCGCTCCAGTCGCCGGGACTTCATCAGGCTGATGGCGAATACGAAGAATCTGGGCAAGCTGGCGATTTTATTCATCTTCGGCCTGTGCGGTCTCTTGTTGTACTATGTCGGCTTGAGTAGCGCTCATCCCATCATAACCGCTACGATTTTCAATCTATCGCCTTTCTGGGCGGCGTTGGTCGCGATGGTGGTTTCGCGGAAGCCTATTCCCGTATCGCCCTACGTCTTCTTTGGATGTTTTGTCGTGGCGTTTGCGGGCGCCATGATTGTCGCCTGGAGCCAGTTGGACAACACCAACGGGCGATTGGTCAGCGATATCATCGAGAGCATCCTCCACAGCCGCTGGTCGTACGCGATACCCATACCGATTTTTTTTGCACTGAGCGGGAGCCTTGTCGGCAAATGGTTTTCTGACTTTGATGAATCGGCCACGATAGCCGCAAATTTTGTCGTCTCCTCATTTATTCTCCTCCCGTCAATTCTTCTGATATCGCGCTTTCGTCCGGCATTGTCCGTTGACGAACGCACGCTGCCGGCAATTCTCTTGTTGCTGTTGGGAACCCTGGCGGCGGCGGCCGCTGGACGGGTCTTTTATCAAGTGGCGTTGACGACCACGGATAATGACAACGGCTTCGTCACGATGTTCTTTTTATTGATCCCCGGGCTTTCCGCCCTCATTACGATCCCGCTGTCTTGGTGGATACCGGATTTAACCTTTGTGATCGACCCTATGTTCTACATTGGATTGGCGATAGTCATGGTTTCGCTGCTTCTATTCCTCTTTAAATCCTGGCACAACTCGACGACTTAGCCGTCCAAACTCGGTCTTCCTCCCGAAACTCGGTCTTGCGGATTCGATAACGTCGCCCTTACCCCTCGCGCCAGGACCGTTCTGAAATCGATCACATGCAAGTCGCAGATCGAATCGGTCGCTCCGGCCGGTGTTCGCGGGCCAAGCGGAAAACCGCGCGCCAAGCTCGGTTTTGCGTCATATTCGTCAGTGCGAGCTGGCCACCCAAGGGAGCAGACGATGAGTGACAAGACGGTTAGGCCCGCCAATTGCGCGGCCTGCGTTTACTGGCGCAAGCTCAGGGAGCACGAGGGCCTCTGCGCTCGACATGCGCCGGAAACGTCGATCCACGCGGATGAACCCGCCCATTTTCCGCAGACCCACAGCTGGCAGTGGTGCGGCGAAGGCGTCGCTGCCGAGCCGACGTCGATTGGCTCGCACTGCGCTGACTGCGTCTACTGGCGTCGGCCGGAGGGGGGACTCAATCCCCTCAATCGTCGCGACATGCCGATGGCATGGTGGGCGCGCGCAGGACTCTGCGCCCGTCACGCGCCTCGCCCGGTTCCTGAGCCGGGGCCTCGATCGTTCTGGCGCGCCACGGAAGGCACGGACTTTTGCGCCGAGGGCCTGCCGCGGCGCGACAGGGAGCATCCGGCGCCGCAATGAGGGAAGTTGGCGCCCCATCTTCGGAGTGACAGTCGGTCAGAACTTGATGCGCATGCCAGCCGTAGGGTTGATCGTCTGGACCTGCTGGAAACCGCTCGCCAAGCTTCCGTAGACGTTCGAAACCATCAGTCCGGCATAGAGGTCGACGCGCTTCACCGGGCGATAATCGATCAGAAACGAAATTGCGTCTTGCGCCCCGGCGCAAGAGCCGCTGCTGGTGTGAATGCCAGTTCCGGTGCAGGGCGCGGTCGAGTAATTACTTTGGTCGAGATAATAAAAGGCGGCGGTCACGTCGAGCTGCGGATTGATCGCGTATTTGGCTCCAGCGAAGAAGACGTTGACGTATCTGTTGTTTATGTAAGCGTTATAGACGATCCATTGGGTCGGAAACAATTTCGCGGCGTT
Organism: uncultured Alphaproteobacteria bacterium; assembly: GCA_963765375.1. GTDB lineage: Bacteria > Pseudomonadota > Alphaproteobacteria > Rhizobiales > Beijerinckiaceae > Roseiarcus. The sequence goes on from CAVXVZ010000007.1 coordinate 227,505, forward strand.
CTTGTCGGTCGAAGGAATTGTTCCGGGGACGCTGTATCCGCCGATGGTTTCGAAGCCGTTGGGGTAGGTTCCGCTCGGATCCGCCTGGCGCCACCATTCGTAGCCGCCGGAGAGCGTCACGGGACCCCATATGTATCTGCTGAGCAGCATGAGGCCGGTGTTGTTCGACAGCGTCGCTTTCAGGTCCTCGTCGTCGTAAAAGGTCGGGATGGCGGACATGCATCCGGTCTGGCCGATCAAGGGGCCAGACTTGAGAACGGCGCAGGAGCCGGTGAAAGTGCTGACGTTCACCGTGTCCTTGGCGTAACTGCCGATAGCGTCCAGCGACAGCGCGCCCCCGAACAGGTTGGCGAAGTCGCCGCCGATCTGGCCCTGATACATCCCGGCCATTCCGTTGCCCTGGTCGTAGCCGCCCCATTGCACCAGGCCCGCCGCCCGGAAATTCATAAAGCTCGCGCGGTACTTCACTCCGGTGTTGGCGCGGTTGGTTTCAGTCGAGCCGAAGCCGGCGTAGGAGCCTGAATAGCCGAACGGCGAGAAGGCGTAGGCGCCGCCCATCGGATCGCCGGCGACGAGGCCGTCGAAGGAGAGCGAGGTCACGCGACCAGCGGTTAACGTCCCATAGGTCGGGTTGCTGACGCCGATGAACCCGGCCGAATTATTCCATTGGCCAGATCGGCTCGAATCGCTGTTTGCGTTCTGCAGGACGAGCGCCTTGCCGTTGTTCTGCACCAGCGATTTCTGCCCGTTGACAATTTCACCCGAATAGGGGTCGAACGCGGTTTCCAAGGCGCCGACGAGCGACCATCCGTAACCAATCGGCTCGCTCATCTTGATGCCGGCGACCGATTGGTTGATCCCGTTGGGCGTCCACAGCCATTTCGGGCCGTTGCTCTGCTTGCTGACGAAATTCGCGACGCCGTTGGCATAGGCCGGATTGAAACCCGCGCCGTTGGACTGGTAGCCGATGCCGACGTCAATCGTCGCGTAGACGATAAGGCCCGCATAGCTTAGCGGGCAATCGGCGGCCGTTAAATCCAGCCAGGTCCACAAGCTCGAAAAGCAGTTTACCGGCGGAGCCGGTGCGACTTCCTTGCTGGTCGGCAGATCGGCGGCGTGAGCCCCGGCGACGGCGCCGATCGCAATCGCCAGGGCGAGAACGAGTTTTTTCATAAGCACCCCATTGCGCGCCTGACGCTGAGCGCGTGTGAACTCCAAACACCCGGATTGGCTGGCCCAGATTGACCGGGCACATTAGTCTATTATGTTGACCAATTATATAAACGTGATGGACATTAACTTACGAAGGCAAAAACCGCAATCAAGTTCCAATTCGACCTTTTTTTCGCCTGTTGCGAACTTGTCACAACCGCGGTTGCAATCCCACGGCCGGGGCAAGACCGCGTGGAGCCCTCGGCGACGAGCCCTATCCTGCCACCACTCCGCGCAGGATAATCTCGATCGTCTCCGCTTTCGCGCGCTCGAAAGCCTTGTCGTCCAGCGGACCGCCCCCGTTCAAGGTCGCGATCTCGTGGGCGGCGTTGGCGTATTGCTGGGTCGTCGCCCAGATCATGTAGAAGAGGAACCGGGGCTCGATCCGCTTGAGTTTGCCGGCGGCGATCCAACGGCGGACCACGCGTTCGCGCGACACGACCCATTCGGTCAGGGTCGTATCGAGGAAATCCTGGATGATCGGCGCGCCACGCATGATCTCCGCCGACCAGATGCGGGTCCCGAGCGGCATCGCGCGCGCGAGATCCATTTTCGCGCCGATGTAGGCCGACAGCGCGACCCTCGGGTCATCGCTCGTATCGAATGACGAGGCAGCGGCGAGCCAAGCCGTCAGCACCCGCTCGATCACCGAACGATAGAGCCGCTCCTTCGTCGGGAAGTAATAGTGAAGGTTGGCTTTCGGCATGCCGGCGCGCCTCGCAATCGCCGCGGTCGTAGCGCCGGCAAATCCCTGCTCGGCGAAGATCCATTCGGCGGCTTCCAAAAGCGCGCGTTCGTTCTCCTCGCGGATAGTCGGTCTCGGCTTGCGCCGCGCCATAGGCTCCCCCGAATGTCGCGTTTCCCCGTGTCGCCGGCCGACGTCTCAAGCTATGGAAAGCCGGCCGCGCGCTTGCGATACGACAAGCGGCGGCGCCGAATTGATGTGCGCTTACGCCCAAGGTTACGCCATTTGACCATTTGGTCAAACCTATAATAGCGTCGACAAATGTGCGCTGGAGCTGTGGCTGATGGCTGACTTGTCGAATGTGCGCGTCGACGGGGCACGGCTCTGGGATTCCTTGATGGAGATGGCGAAAATCGGCGCGACGCCCAAAGGCGGGTGCAAGCGCCTGACGCTGACCGATCTCGACAAGCAGGGCCGTGAGCTCTTCCGGAAATGGTGCGAAGCCTCCGGCTGCACGGTCAAGGTCGACGAGATGGGCAACATGTTCGCCAAGAGAGAGGGCGCCGAGCCGTCGCTGCCGCCCGTCTTCGTCGGCAGCCACCTCGACACTCAGCCGACCGGGGGCAAGTTCGACGGCGTGCTCGGCGTCCTCGGAGCCCTCGAAATCGTGCGCTCTTTGAACGATCTCAAGATCAAGACCAGGCATCCGATCGAGGTCGTGAACTGGACCAACGAGGAGGGCTCGCGTTTCGCCCCCGCCATGGTGTCGTCTGGCGTATTCGCCGGCGTCTTCACCAAGGACTTCGCCTATTCGCGGCTCGACGCCGAGGGCAAGGCGCTGGGCGACGAACTCAAGCGGATCGGATTTAAGGGCGAGGAGCCGGTCGGCGGGCGTCCGGTGCACGCCTATTTCGAGCTCCACATCGAGCAGGGCCCGATCCTCGAGGACGAGTCGATCGACGTCGGCATCGTCACCCACGGTCAGGGTCAGCGCTGGTACGAAATTCGCCTCACCGGTTTCGAGAGCCACGCCGGCTCAACGCCGATGCCGCGCCGCAAGGACGCGCTGCTCGGCGCGGCGCGGATCGTCGAGCTCGTCAACGCGATCGGCCTCTCCAAGGCGCCGCTCGCCGTCTCGACGGTCGGCATGCTGAATCCCTACCCGAATTCGCGCAACGTCATTCCGGGCGAGGTCTTCATGACCTGCGAGCTTCGGCACCCGGACAATTCGACGCTGACCTCGATGGATGCGGCGCTCCAGGAAGGGGTCGAGGCAATCACGAAAAAAATCGGCCTGACTTACGAGATGAAGCAGGTCTTCTACTACGAGCCGGTCGCCTTCGACAAAGGCTGCGTCGACGCGGTCCGACGCGCGGCCGAGCGCTTCGGCTATTCGCATCGCGACATCGTCTCGGGCGCCGGCCACGACGCCTGCTACATGGCGCGCGTCGCGCCGTCGTCGATGGTGTTCACGCCCTGCGTCGACGGCGTCAGCCACAACGAAAGCGAGGACATCAAGCAGGTTTGGTCGACGGCGGGGGCCAACGTGCTCATGCACGCGGTCCTGGAAAAGGCCGAAATCATGGCTTGACGTCCGGCGGCGGCTGGCCGCCGCGCTGGCGGAATTGACGGCTTTTTTGGAGAGTTGGAACACATGTCGCTCGTCATCGAAGGCGGAACGGTCGTCGCCGCGGATCGCACCTACAAGGCCGACGTGCTGGTCGAAGGCGAGACCATCAAGGCGATCGGCGACGGCCTGAAGGGGGACAGCACGCTCGAGGCCAAGGGCTGCTTCATCTTCCCGGGCGGCATCGACCCGCACACCCATCTCGACATGCCGTTCATGGGCGCGAATTCGGCCGACAATTACGAGAGCGGCACCAAGGCGGCGCTTTCCGGCGGCACTACGATGGTGGTCGACTTCTGCATCCCCAACCGCAATCAGCCGCTGATGGAGGCGTTCGCCGATTGGGACAAGCGCGCCAAGGACGCCGTCGCCGACTATTCCTACCATATGTGCATCACCTACTGGGACAATTCGGTGCGCAAGGACATGGCCAAAGTGGTCGCCGCGGGGGTGACGACGTTCAAGCATTTCATGGCCTACAAGGGCGCGCTCATGGTTAACGACGAGGAGATGTTCGCCTCGTTCATGCGCTGCGCCGAGCTCGGCGCGATGCCGCTGGTCCATGCCGAGAACGGCGAGGTCGTCGCCGCGCTCCAGAAGCACTACCTGGCCAAAGGCATAACCGGGCCGGAGGGCCATGCGCTGTCGCGCCCGCCCGATGTCGAGGGCGAAGCAGCCAACCGCGCGATTCTGCTCGCCGATCAAGCGGGCGTGCCGCTTTACGTCGTGCACACCTCCTGCATCCAGGCGCACGAAGCGATCCGCAGGGCGCGGGCTCTGGGCAAGCGCGTCTACGGCGAGCCGCTGATTCAGCACCTCGTGCTCGATGAAAGCGAATATTACCACCAAGACTGGAAGCACGCGGCGCGGCGGGTGATGTCGCCGCCGTTCCGCGACAAGATCCACCAGGACGATCTCTGGAACGGCTTGCGCGCCGGGTCGCTGCAGGTCGTGGCGACCGACCATTGCGCCTTCACCACCAAGCAGAAGGAGCTCGGCCTCGCCGACTTCACCAAGATCCCGAACGGGACAGGGGGGCTCGAGGACCGCATGCCGGTGCTTTGGACCTGTGGCGTCGAGACCGGACGGCTCACCCCGAATGAGTTCGTCGCCGTGACCTCCACCAACATCGCCCGCATTCTCAATCTCTATCCGCGCAAGGGGGCGATCCTGCCTGGGTCCGACGCCGACATCACCGTCTGGGATCCCAAGGCCAACAAGACCATCTCGGCCCGGACCCAGGTTTCGGTCATCGACTATAATGTTTTTGAGGGCACGAAAGTGACCGGGCTGCCGCGCTATACGCTGTCGCGGGGCGAAGTCGTCTATCGCGACGGCGCGGTCCAGGCCGAGCTGGGGCGGGGCCGCTTCATCAAGCGCGAGCCGTTCGCCCCGGACGCGCGCGCGCTCAAGCGCCACAAGGAGTTCACCGCGGTTGCGGGCGTTCAGCGCTGAGGGCGCGGATCGACAATGGATGTAGCGGCGGCCCCCAAACTCAAACCGAACGACGGCGGCAAGGCGCCGCTCGCAGACGCGGCGATCGAGATCGGCGGGGTTTCGCTGCGCTTCGACACCGCCGATGGCCCGGTGCAGGCTCTCAGCGACGTCAACCTGAGGGTCGCGCGTGGCGAGTTTGTCTCCTTCATCGGGCCGTCGGGCTGCGGCAAGACCACGCTTTTGCGCGCGGTCGCGGATCTCGAGACCCCGACCGGCGGCGCAATCCGTGTCAATGGCATGAGCCCGCACGAGGCGCGCGCCGGCCGCGCCTATGGCTACGTGTTCCAAGCCCCGGCGCTCTATCCGTGGCGCAGCGTCGCCCGCAACATCGAGCTGCCGCTCGAAATCATGGGCTTCGACAGGAGCGAACGCGAAGCGCGGGTCGCCAAGGGACTCGAACTGGTCAATCTTTCCGGTTTCGGCAACAAATACCCGTGGCAATTGTCCGGCGGCATGCAGCAGCGCGCGTCGATCGCGCGGGCGCTCTCGTTCGACCCCGATCTCCTGCTCATGGACGAGCCGTTCGGCGCCCTCGACGAGATCGTGCGCGACATGCTGAACCAGCAGCTCTTGCGCCTGTGGGACGTGACCGGCAAGACGGTCCTGTTCGTCACCCATTCGATTCCGGAGGCGGTGTTTCTGTCGACCCATATCGTGGTCATGTCCCCCCGCCCGGGACGGATCATCGACGTCATCGCCTGCAACTTTCCCCGCGACCGGGCGCTCGATATCCGCGAGACGTCCGAATTCCTGGCCATCGCCAACCGCGTGAGGCACGGCCTCAGGGAAGGGCATTCCTATGACGGGTAAGGGGCCATGAAATCCGCAGCCCCCATCGCGACCGTCGTTCTCGCGCTGATCGCGGTCTGGTATCTCGCCGCAGCGCTGATGAACGCGTCATTGCAGCGCGACCAGTTCGCCAACGCCGGCCGGACGGAGTATTCGGCGCAGGACCTCGTCGGCGCCTCGCTCAACATGGAGCGGCCGAAGCTGCCCGCGCCGCATCAGGTGGCGTCCGAGCTTTATAAGCTCGTCCTCGACACCGCGCCGACCTCGAAGCGCAGCCTAGTCTACCATGGCTTGATCACGCTCGAGGAGACGCTGATCGGCTTCGCGATCGGGTCGGCGCTTGGCGTCGGCCTCGCGGTTCTCATCGTCTCGATGCGCTGGCTCGACCGCTCGCTGACGCCATGGCTCGTCGCCTCCCAGACCGTGCCGATCATCGCGCTCGCGCCGATGATCGTCGTCATCCTCTATCAGTTCAACATCACCGGGATTGCGCCAAAGGCGGCGATCGCGGCCTATCTCTCATTCTTCCCAATCACGGTCGGGATGGTGAAAGGTTTCCGCTCGCCCGATCCCTTGCAGCTCGACCTCATGCGCACCTATTCGGCGACCAACGCGCAGACCTTCATCAAGCTCAGGGCGCCGGCCTCGGCGCCGTTTTTCTTCGCCAGCATGAAGGTCGGCGCCGCGGCGGCGCTGGTCGGCGCGGTGGTCGCAGAGGTGACCAAGAGCGAGGACGGCGGCCTCGGCGCGCGGCTGCTCGCCGGCTCATACTATGGCCAGACGGTGCAGATCTGGGCGGCGCTGTTCGCGGCGGCGGCGCTTTCGGCGGCGCTGGTCGGATTGATCGGCGCCGTCGGCCGGCGGACCCAACGCCGCATGGGGCTCGTCCAATGAGCCGCCGCCTTGCCGACCTGATCCCGCCGTTTCTCTTCGGGCTCGCCGTGCTCGCGTTGTGGGAGGCCAGCGTCAGACTCCTCAATGTCCCGGCGATCATCCTGCCGCCGCCCTCGGCGATTGCGCTCAGGCTCGCAACCTCCGTCCCCACGCTCGCCGCCGATTTCCGCCAGACCATCCAGGGCGTGCTCGCTGGCTATGCGCTTGGCTCGCTCTCCGGATTCGTGGTCGCGATCCTGATCGACCGGTCGCAATTCCTGCAACGCGGCCTCATGCCGATCGGCAACCTGGTTTCGGCGCTGCCGATCGTCGGCGTCGCGCCAATCATGGTGATGTGGTTTGGCTTCGACTGGCAATCGAAGGCGGCGGTGGTTGTGGTGATGACGTTCTTTCCGATGCTGGTGAACACGATCGCCGGACTTGCAAGCGCCGGGGCCATGGAGCGCGACCTCATGAAGACCTATGGCGCCGACTATTGGCAGACCCTGCTTGCGCTCCGTCTGCCGGCGGCGGCGCCGTTCATCTTCAACGCGCTCAAGATCAATACGACGCTGGCGATGATCGGGGCGATCGTCGCCGAGTTCTTCGGCACCCCGATCGTCGGCATGGGCTTTCGCATCTCGACCGAAGTCGGCCGGCTTCAGATCGATATGGTATGGGCGACGATCGTGGTCGCCGCGGTCACAGGCTCGCTGTTCTATGCGCTGGTCGCCGGCGTCGAACGCCGGGTGACGTTCTGGCACGCCTCCTATCGCGCCAAGGAGGCTTGAGCTTTTCGCCGCGCTCCTGTCATACTCGCGGCGATAGGGAAATATGGTTCAATCGGAGGGAGAAAAAATGAAACCGATCATGTTCGCATTGGCAGGCGTCGCGGCAATTGCGGCCGCGACGACCGCGCAGGCGGCCGACAAGGTCACGCTGCAATTGAAATGGGTCACGCAAGCCCAATTTGCCGGCTACTACGTCGCGAAGGACAAGGGCTTCTACAAGGATGAAGGGCTCGACGTCACGATCAAGCCCGGCGGCCCGGACGTCGCTCCCGAGCAGGTGCTGGCGGGCGGCGGCGCCGACGTTGTCGTCGACTGGATGCCGGCGGCGCTGGCGGCGCGCGAGAAGGGCGCGGCGATGGTCAACATCGCGCAACCATTCAAGCACTCGGGGCTGGAGCTGACCTGCCGCGCCGACACCGGCATTAAGACCCCGGCGGACCTGAAAGGCCGCACACTCGGCGTCTGGTTCTACGGCAACGAATATCCGTTCCTGAACTGGATGGGTAAGCTCAAATTCCCGACCGACGGCTCGCCTGCCGGCGTCAAGGTGGTGAAACAGGGCTTCAACGTCGACCCGCTCCTGCAGAAGCAGGCCGACTGCATCTCGACCATGACCTATAACGAATATTGGCAGGTCATCGACGCCGGCTACAAGCCCGAGCAGCTCGTCGTGTTCAAATACGAGGATGAGGGCGTCGCGACGCTCGAGGACGGCCTCTATGTCATGGAGGACAAGCTCAAGGACCCGGCCTTCGTCGACAAGATGGCCCGTTTCGTCAAGGCGTCGATGAAAGGCTGGGAGTACGCCCGCGCGCATCCTGAGGAAGCCGTCAAGATCGTGCTCGACAACGACGCGACGGGCGCCCAGACCGAACATCACCAGGCGCAAATGCTGGGCGAGATCAACAAGCTCACCAACGGCTCCGACGGCAGGCTCGACAAGGCGGACTACGACCGCACGGTCAAGACGCTTTTGACCGGCGGCTCGGACCCGGTCATCTCGAAGGAGCCGACCGGCGCCTACACGACGGCCATCACCGACAAGGCGCTCGCGAAGTAGCGCGCGCGAATGCAAGCCGAACGCCTCGTCCCTTCCGGGACGAGGCGTTTTGCCGCCAGCCTTGAGCGGCGACCAGTGAGCTTGGGTTAGGGCGGGATCAGATATCCACTGCCTCGCCGAGCGCCTGCGCGGCAAGGCGCTCGCCCCGCGCGTCGGCGGCGCTCTCAACCGAAGCGCTCCGCACAAGGCCGTGAATGAAGCGCAGCTTCTCGACGACCGCGGGCGCGAGGATGAACGGGTAGAGATCGGGTCTGCCCATCGCCCGATTGACGCTGTTCATGGCGACGACAAAGGGCGCCCAGGCGTCGATGATCTCATCGATCGAGCCGACGACATAGGGGTCGAAGTCGAGCCTGGCCGAGTGGGCGCCGTCCTTGTCGATCGCCGGCTTGATCCTCAGGCCAAACGCGCTGGCCATCTCGAGCGTGTCGACGATATGAAGGTAGTGGGCCCAGGTTTCGGCGAAATCCTCCCACGGATGGCTCGTCGCGTAAGCCGAGACGAAGCGCTCCGGCCAATCGGCGGGAGCGCCTCGCTCGTAGTGGCGCTTGAGCGCCGCCTCGTAGTCCCGCGAATCGTCTCCGAACACGGCGCGGCACTGCTCGAGCCTCCCGCCGTCGCGAACCAGGAGGTCCCAATAGTGATGGCCGACCTCGTGGCGGAAATGGCCGAGCAGGCTGCGATAGGGCTCGGCCAATTCCGCGCGGCGCTTCTCCATCTCGGCGCTGTCGGCTTCGGCGAGCGCGATCGTCACCACGCCGTCGTCGCGTCCGGTCATCACCCTGGGGCCGGAAGGATGGGGCGGGTCGGCCAGGAATTCGAACGCCAAACCATGGCCCGGGTCCTCGGCGCGGGTCTTCAGCGGCAGCTTCCAGCGAAGCAGACTGTAGAACAGCCGGTGCTTGGCGAGTTCGATGTCTCGCCAAGCGGCGAGATGCGATGGCTGCGAGATGTCGGGAATCGTATCGTTGTGCCGGCACGCGACGCAGAGCCCATCCTGCCCCTGGGCGGTCGTCAGCCAGTTGCAGACGTCATGATCCGCATTGGCGCAGAAACGCCGGAGGGTGCGGTCGCCCGCCAAGGGAGTCCACGCATCGCCGTCCGCAGGCTCGAGGGCGGCCATGATTTCGAGTTCCGGGACAAAGCCGAGCCGATGGCCGCAACGGCCGCAGGTCCGATTCTCGAAATAGATGATATTGTCGCAGACTTGGCACCGGAACAGTTTCATGGCCACCCCTCGGAAGTGCTGAGCGCCCAAAACGCGCAAGGCGTCAAATCGTTCCCGATAAAATCCACGCCGAGAGGTCAAGATCAGGCTTGGAGGCCGCGTCTCCTGCTGCCAAAAGGAGACCCTTTCGTCGGGACGTCAGGCGCTACCGGAGGCGAGCAATGCGGGTGAAGCTGTTTTCCCAGGGCGTGACTGCGCCGATCCAGTCGCTGGAGGACGACATCAATGAGTTCCTGGAATCGCAGCGGCCGCATGTCGCCTACGTCAGCGTCACCTCGAGCGATGTCGAAAGGGTCGCTTCCGTCTGGTACGAAGAGCCGCATCATCGGACCGTGGAACAGACGATGACGGAACTGGAGGAACTGGTCGAAGAGCCCGGCCGAGAGGGCAACCTGGCCTGAGGCGCGGGAGGGTTCATCGCGGCGCGGCGCGCTTCACGATCGGCTTCGCGTCGACGCCGGTGAGCGCGCCATAGTTATGCGCCCCTCGCGTTTCAAGGCGCGAGCGGCAGAAGGCTTCGGCGATCGGAGAAGCGGCGCGGATGAGCGCCGCCTCCTCGAAGCAGAGCGCGAGCCGGTCGCAGAGATCGCGAGCGCGGGTCTCGAAATCAGATAGCGAGGCCATGTCGTCCTTAAGCGCCGCTGCCTCGCGGTCGAGCGTCGCGCTTTCGCCCTTCACCGCGGCGACCTCGGCGAAATACGCTTCGAGTGTCTGCGGCGAACGCTGGATCGCCCGCGCAATGTCGAGGCACTGGACGTTGCCGCTCCCCTCCCAGATCGCGTTGACCGGCGCCTCGCGATAGAGGCGCGGCATCGGGCTATCCTCCATCACCCCGGAGCCGCCGAGACATTCGAGCGCCTCGTAGGCGTGGCCGGGCGCGCGCTTGCAGATCCAGTATTTGCCGATCGCGGCGCCGATCCTGACCAGCGCGTCCTCATGCGGGTCGTCGCGATGATCGAGCGCGCGGGCGATGCGCATGGTCAGCGTCAGCGCCGCCTCGGCCTCGATCGCGAGATCCGCCAGCACCGCGGTCATGATCGGCTGGTCGATCAGGAACGCGCCGAACGCCTTGCGCTGCCGGCAATGGTCGATCGCCTGCGAGACCGCCATCCGCATGCCGGCGGACGAGCCGATCATGCAGTCGAACCGGGTCATGGCGACCATCTCGATGATCGTCGGCACGCCCCGCCCCTCCGGCCCGACCATCCAGCCGAGCGCGCCGCGCAGCTCCGTCTCGCTCGACGCATTGGAGACATTGCCCATCTTGCGCTTGAGGCGGATGATCTGGAGCGGATTCTTGGTTCCGTCGGGACGCCAACGCGGCACGAGAAAACACGACAAGCCCCCCGGCGCCTGGGCCAACACGAGATAGGCGTCGCACATCGGCGCCGAGAGGAAGAACTTGTGGCCGACAAGTTCGTAAGCTTTTCCCGGCCCCTCGGCGCCGACGGGAATGGCGCGCGTCGTGTTGGCGCGCACGTCCGAGCCGCCCTGCTTCTCGGTCATCGCCATGCCGATCGTCACGCCCCGCTTCTCACCGGCCGGCACATTGCGCGGATCGTAGACGCGCGCCTGGACCTTCGGCAGCCATTGCTCGGCGAGGTCAGGTTGCAGTTTGAGGCAGGGCGTCGCGGCGAAGGTCATGGTGATCGGGCAGCCGTGGCCGGCCTCGACCTCGGTGTGCATGTAGGAGCGCGCGGCGCGCGCCACATGCGCGCCCTCGCCGGGGTCGGTCCAGGGCGACGAATGAAGGCCATCCTCGATCGAGGCCTTCATCAGCGCGTGGTAGGAGGGGTGGTAGCGCACCAGATCGACGCGGCGGCCGTAGCGGTCGTGAGTTCTCGAGTTCCGGCTGGTTCCTGTTTGCGAGCGCGCCGAGCTCCAGAAACTCGCTCGACCCGGCGCGGGCGCCGAACGCCTCGAGCTCGCCCGCCGCCCAATCCGCGCCCTCGCGTTTGACCGCCTCCTTCAGCGCAGCGTCGGAATCGTAAAGGTTGAAGTCGGCAAGCTCGACCGGCTGGTTGATCACCTCATGCGTCGCGGCCCCGTAGGGGTCGAGGGGCGCGCGGAAATTGTCCTGTCGGTCGTTGAGAGCGCCCATCGCGCGCAATTCCCTTTTTCCCGGAGGTTACACCCGCGAAGGGGCGTCTGGGAAGAAACCGCCAGCTCCAAGCCGCCCGACTACCGCGGCGAAGCCAACCACTCGCCTGATCCTACCGACTGTCTTGATAGTCCAGCGGGCCGCGCCGGCTCGGCGCGTACTGGCCCGTTCTTCGAGGCCGCTTCGCGGCGCCGATAAGCGCGTGTTAACCCTCGGCGGGTCAACAAATTGCGACTTGACCCTTATGCCCCCCACGCCGCCCGATCGCCGCCTGACCCCTGCCCGCCCTGACCTCGCAGCGGATCATCTCCGCGGTCTTGTCGACGCCCCCCGGTACGCGAAGGGCCAGGCGAAGCGGGTCATCTCGGCGAGCGCGCCCCTCAGGCGCTTCCCCGACGCGGGCGCGCCGCTCGAGACCGAGGCGCTCTACGGCGAAACCGCGACGGTCTACGACGGGAGCGCCGGGTGGGCCTGGGTTCAGCTCGATCGCGACAAGTATGTCGGCTATCTGCCGGCCGCGGCGCTCGGAGCGCCGGCGGAGCCGACGCATCGGGTCGCAGCGCTCCGCACCCACGCCTATCCAGGCCCCAGCATCAAGCTTCCGCCGCGCATGGCGCTCTCGCTCGGGGCGCGGCTGACGATCGTGGCCCATGAGGGCGATTTCGCGGTCTCGGCCGACGGCCTGCATCTCTGGCTTGGGCATCTCGCGGAGGCAGGCTCGCGCGAGCCGGACTATGTCTCGGTCGCCGAGCGCTTTCTCGAGACGCCCTATCTTTGGGGCGGCCGGACGTCGGAGGGGATCGACTGCTCGGGCCTGGTCCAGACGGGCCTTGACGCGGCCGGCGTCGCCGCTCCGCGCGACAGCGACATGCAGGAGGCCGCGCTCGGCGAGCCGGTCGCCGCCGATAAGCCTCTCGGGCGCGGCGATCTCGTGTTCTGGAAGGGGCATGTCGGCGTCGTGCGCGATTCCGTCACCCTCCTGCACGCGAACGGCTTTCACATGAAGGTCGTGAGCGAGCCGCTGACCGAAGCGCGCGACCGGATCGCCGCCAAGGGCGGCGGCGAGGTCACGAGCGTGCGGAGGCTGGCGCGATAGAGAAAAAACCCTCTCCCGTCGGGAGAGTGAGCCGTCCGCGCGCCTACTTCTTGCCGCCGATGCCGATGCCGCCGAAGCGGGTGTTGAAGCGCGACAGGCGCCCGCCGCGATCGACCAGCTGCGCCGAGCCGCCGGTCCAGGCCGGGTGGGTGTTGGGGTCGATGTCGAGGTGCAGCGTCGCCCCCTCTTCACCATAGGTCGAGCGGGTCATGTACTCGACCCCATTGGTCATGACGACCTTGATCATGTGATAATTGGGATGGATGTCGGACTTCATCGTCGAGGTCTCTGGCAAAATAAGCAAGAGCCGTCCGGAGGTCCGGCGGCTCTTTCGGTTGCGCGTCCTATAGCCCGGCGCCAAGGCTGGCGCAAGCCAGCCGCCTTGATTTAGGCTGAAACGAGGTCCGTAAATCCGCGGATCGCCTGAGGAGCCCCTAACCCAATGTCCGCCGCCGCCGACGCCGGATCGAAGACGTCCCGCTCTTCGCTCGGCGCGTTGAGGCCGCTTGCGCCCTACGCGTTCGTCCATCGTGGGCGGATCGGCCTGGCGCTCGTCGCGCTGATTATTGCTTCCGCCGCGACGCTCGTGGTGCCGGTCGCGGTCCGGCGGATGATCGACTTCGGCTTTTCAGCCGACAACGCCGGTCTCATCCACGCTTACTTTCTCGCCATGATCGGCGTCGTCGCGGTGCTCGCGCTCGCTTCCGGCGCCCGATATTACCTCGTGATGACGCTCGGCGAGCGGGTGGTCGCCGACCTTCGCGCCGATCTCTTCACCCATCTGACCCGGCTTGATCCGGGCTTCTTCGACGGCGAGAAGACCGGCGAGATCGCCTCGCGCCTCTCGGCCGACACGACGCAGCTCAAGGCGACCTTCGGCTCTTCGGCGTCGCTCGCGCTGCGCAATCTCTTCCTGTTCGTCGGCGCGATCACGATGATGGTGGTCACGAGCCCGAAGCTCTCAGCCTTCGTGCTCGCGGCCATCCCCGTCATCGTCCTGCCCCTCTATGCGGCCGGACGCTCGGTCAGGCAGCGTTCCCGCCGCGCCCAGGACCGGCTCGCGGAAGCCACCGCTTTCGCGACCGAAAGCCTTTCGGCGGTTCGCATCATGCAATCGTTCGTCGCTGAATCCTTCACCTCCGGCCGCTATCGCGACGCGGCTTACGGCGCCTATGAGGCGGCGCGGGCGATGAGCGAGGCCCGCGCCTTCGTCACCGCGGCGGCGCTCTTCCTCGCTTTCGGCAGCGTCGTCGTCGTGCTCTGGCTCGGCGCCCAGGACGTGATCGCCCACCGGATGACCGGCGGCGCGCTGTCGCAGTTCGTCCTCTTCGCCGTGTTCGCCGCCGGCGCGCTCGGGCAATTGTCGGAAGTGTGGAACGAGGTGTCGCAGGCGGCGGGAGCGGCGGCGCGCATCGGCGAGCTCATGGCGGTCAAGCCGCGCATCGTTGCGCCGCCCGAGCCCGCCAGACTCATAAGGCCGGTGCGCGGCGAACTCGCCTTCCGGAACGTCTCGTTCGCCTATCCCGGGCGCGAGGACGGAGCGGCGTTGCGCGACTTGAGCTTCCGCGCCGCGCCGGGCGAGGTCGTCGCCATCGTCGGCCCGTCAGGCGCGGGAAAATCGACCCTCTTCCAGCTCGCGCTCAGGTTTTACGACCCCTCGAGCGGCGCCGTCACGCTCGACGGCGTCGACATCTCGACCCTCGATCCCGCCGACCTTCGGGCCGAGATCGCGCTCGTGCCGCAGGACGCTTTCATCTTTGGGGCGAGCGTCGCCGACAACATCGCCTATGGCGCGCCCGGCGCGTCTCGCGAAGCGGTCGTTGCGGCGGCGAGGCACGCGGCGGCGCACGGCTTCATCGCCGCCCTTCCGCATGGCTACGACACGGCTCTCGGCGAGCGCGGCGTCACCCTGTCCGGGGGCGAGCGCCAGCGTATCGCGATCGCGCGCGCGATCCTCAAGGACGCGCCGGCGCTGCTTTTGGACGAGGCGACCTCGGCCCTCGACGCCGAAAGCGAAATCGTGGTCCAGGGCGCGCTCGAAACGCTCATGAAGGGCCGGACCACGCTTGTGATCGCACACAGGCTGGCGACGATCGTCAACGCCCATCGCATTCTGGTCATCGAGGCCGGATGCGTGGTCGAGGAGGGAACGCACGCCTCGCTTCTCGCCGCGAATGGCCTCTACGCCCGGCTGGCGCGGCTGCAATTCGAGACCGGCGCAGCGGCTCTCACGGCGATGGCGGCGCAGTAGCGACGTTATCGCGCCTTCGAGAGAGTTCGCAAAGGAGGGAGCGAGCACGCCGCCCTCCAAGCAACTCCCGCTCCGCTACCCTGGAACGTGCGCCTTCGCCAGCAGCGCCCTCAGGTTCGCCAATTGGATTCGCGTGCTCTCGGCCATCCATACCGTTGGAGCAGCCTTGAGTGTCTCATCCATCAGTTCTTCGCCGGTCGGGTCGCCAAGCGCAATCAAGCTTTCGGCGCGTGTGGCCGCAGCCCAATATCGCTCCGCCGCCAGCGACTTCGCTTCGTCCGAACCCGCAGGGGGTTGTTGCGCATCGAGAAGGGCAAGGCGGTTTTCGGCGATTTTGACCACCATTCTGCGAACGCGAGCGGCGAACACGTTGTCCGCCGTTTTGTCGTCGCCGGAGGACATCGAGGCTCTCAGGTTGAAGAGATAGGCGAGGTTCGTCCCGTTGTAATAGTCGCGCTTGATCAGGAAGCCGCGCTCGGAAGCCTGAATCGCCTCAGCGACATCCGCCTTTATCTCATCCGTGGTTCGGCCCGGCATTTGAGCCCGCTTCTTGTGGATCGCGCTCCACTGTCCGAGCGTCTCGGGGTCGGTCGTTGTCTCGACGTCGAGCTGACTGAGGAGGCTTTCCGCTTCCGCGTAGCCGGCAAGCGCCTTGTCCGGACCGCCTGTCGCCTCGCCGGCCTTGTAGGTTGCGAGCGCCAGCCGCTGGACGACGATGGGTCGAGCCGGCTTCGGCTTTTTGTCGGCTCCAAGCTCGGCCGTTTGATCGTTGTAGATCGCCGTCAGCAGCTTCTTGGCGAAGCCGAACGCGCCGTCGTCGATCGCATCTTGGGCGGTCTGCAGCTTGGTCGCGTAGCTCTCGACCGCCGGCTCAGCCTGCGGCTCCGCCACCCCGGCGCCGGCGACCGCGACCCGCGCCGCGGCGAAGGCTGCGGGCGCTGCCGCCGCTGCGGCGGCCGCCGCTCGGATCATCGTTGGGGCGCTCAAGCCGTGCAGAATGGTGTAGACGGGGCTGTCCGGGTCTGAGTTGCCCGGAAGGGCCGCGATCAGCCGTGTCACCACATTCTGCATCCGGATCGCCTCGGCGTAGTCGATGCTCGATCCGAGATGCTCGTAGCGATTGATGGCGATATGGGTCGCGTCGAAGGGAATGGTGAACTTGCTTTCGGCGATGATGATCGTCGCTCGCGGTTTCAGCGCATAGCGAACGCCGAGTTCGAAGATTGCGTTCGGGTTGGTCGTGGACAGATCAGCGACGACAAGCTCCGCCTCGTACAGGAGCTTGTACATCGGCACGTCGATCATGCCCGATTGCTGGACCTCGTCCGCCCGGATGCACTGATAGCCCGCAGCCAGAACCGCGGGTTTGATGATGCTGCTGTAGCTTTTGTCGAGATCGAGCTCGCGGCCGGTTGCGAGGTCGGTCTTCTTGCCGAAACCCATAACAACAAAGCATTGCGCCATGACAGCCCCCCGAGTGCAATGGTTGGCGCAGCGACGAAATACAGGACGCCCGGGCATCTTTGCAGCGGAAACCGTTGAACGACAAGCGCGCTTTTGAGGGCGTCAGGCCCCGCGCCTGCCCTTGTGGGGCCGCGAGTTCGTCCGCTTTACAGAAAAATGCGTTTTTTCTTCCCTTTTTCAGTAATTCCTGCTAGTGTCCGCTTTTCGACCTCAGCGCCGCGGATCGCGGCGGAAAGGAAAGCGGTCATGGAGATTAATACGGCGCCGGCGCGGCCCCGGCTCAACCCCTACACCAAGGCGCTCAGGCGGGAGCGCATCTTTGCCCGGGTGCGGCTCGGGGCGTCGGCTGGGGATATCGCGCGCGAAGAGGGGGTGAGCGAGCAGCGGGTCCGAAAGATCATCTCCGACACGCTCAAGCGGCGGGAGGTCGACGACCTGCCGGATCACGCGCTCCTTCAGCTCTTCCGGCTCGAGGGCGCGCTGGCCCTCGCCGGCAGGGCGATCGAGGGCGGCGACCTCAAAGCCATCCCGCCCTACCTCAAGGTTCTCGACCATCTCGACCTCTACCGGAAGGCGAGCGTCAGGAAACAGATCTACGACGACGCCGCGCGGAAAAAACTCTTCGCTAAGATGAACCGCGTCGTCGCGCGGATCGAGGCCAACGCCCGCAGATCGGCGAGTAAAGCTCCCGGCTCCAGGCCGGAGGCGGCGACAAAGCCAGATTCCGACCTAAGCCTTTGACAAAAGGATATTGAAATTTTGATTTTGTTGCGCCCGATTTGGATTTCGTTGCGCCCGGCTTGGATTTTGTTGCGCGGGATTTGGGAATCGTTGCGGGAAATTTTGATTTCGTTGCGCGGCGATCGGGCCGTCGCGCGCCCTCAAGGGCGAGCCTTCCGCCGCCACCCTTCGAGCGACCGCTCCGACCCGCGGGCAGTCTCAATGTTTCATTTCAGCAGGACATAGATATTGACTTGTAGCGTCGGGTCGTCCGGGTCCTTCACATCGTTCGCATATTCCTCGACGAAGGAATCCTGCGCGTCGATGCCCTTCTCGTCGAGGTAGGCCGTAATCGCGTCATAGGTCGCGTCAATATCGGAATATGCGCCCTGGTGATCGAACCGCATCGCCTTCCCGCTGGGCGTCTGACCGATCTTCACCGCGTCGGAGAGGCTCGTTTTTCCCTCGGGCGCCGACGCCAACGGATATCCGGCATGATATTTGAACCCGGTGTCGTCGGATTCGACGAATACCGCGAGCGGCCGTCCCGCAGGCGCAAGGTTCGCCTTCTCCATGTCGCGCTTGACGAGTCCGAGGGAACCGAGAATTGCGCTGTAGATTTCGTCCCGGTCAGCCTTCCCTTCGATATAGGCGAAGGGCCGCGCCGGCAGATCGACCGTCTCGCCGGTGGAAGCCTCGCCTGCTGGCGGAACCGTCTCGCCAGGCTTAGCCGCTTCAGGAGCGGCAGGCGCGGGCGTCGTCGCCGCAGGCGGTTGGGCGGGATTGGCGGCCGGGGGAGCGGCCGGCGCCGGGGACGGAGCCGTCGGGGCCTGGGCCGCGGGAGGCGTCGCCGGGTTCTCCTGAGCGAGGGCCCCGCAGCAGGTCGCCGCGACTGCGACTATGCTCGCGAGAACGAAACGGATCAAACCGGATGACATGGCGGCTCAGCCCTCTGGCGCGAACAGTCGCGACCACCGCCAGTCTAGAACCATATTGGCGCCATAAGGAAGAGCGCCTGGGTGCGGCATCGTCATGCCGGCTGCGGCTTCGTCCAGCGCAACACCGGCTGTCGCGCCGCGCGGGTCTCATCGAGCCGCCGCCGCGGCGCATCGACCGGCGCAGACTGAAACCGCTCGCGCTCGCCCGCTACGGCGGCGATCGAGAGATCGCGAAGCGTCATGATGAACAGGTCGAGGCTCGCCTTTGATTCGGACTCCGTCGGCTCGATCAGCATTGCCCCGTGCACGATGAGCGGGAAATAGACGGTCATCGGGTGATAGCCCTCGTCGATCATCGCCTTGGCGAAATCGAGCGTCGTCAGTCCGGTGTCCTTCAGCCAGCGGTCGTCGAACAGCACCTCGTGCATGCAGGGCCGCTCGCCGAACGGCGCGCTCATCACATCGTTGAGCGAAGCGCGAATGTAATTGGCGGACAGCACCGCGTCCTCCGAAGCCTGCCTGAGACCGTCGGCGCCGTGAGACAGGATGAAAGCGAGCGCGCGCACGAACATGCCCATCTGCCCATGGAAAGCGCACATGCGTCCGAACGACGCGCCGCCATCGGGATGCTCAACCAGGCGAAGCGCTGCGCCTTCGCGCTTGACGAACGGAATCGGCGCATAAGGCGCGAGCCGCGAGGAGAGCGCGACCGGCCCGGCGCCGGGGCCGCCGCCGCCGTGCGGGGTCGAGAACGTCTTGTGCAGGTTGATGTGCATGGCGTCGACGCCGAGATCGCCCGGACGGGTCTTGCCGACGACAGCGTTGAAGTTCGCGCCGTCGCAATAGAAATACGCCCCGGCCTCGTGCACCGCCTCGGCGATGCTGACAATCTGGCGCTCGAACAATCCGCAGGTGTTGGGATTGGTCAGCATGATCGCCGCGACGTCGGGGGCGAGCGCGGCGCGCACCGCTTCGGCGCTGACGGTTCCGTCCGCGGCCGCCGGAACGGAACGGACAGAATAACCGATCAGCGCCGCGGTTGCGGGATTCGTGCCGTGGGCGGAATCGGGAACCAGCACGACCCGCCGCGTCGCTCCCTCGCCTCGCGCCTCGATCGCCGCCTTGATCGCCATCATGCCGCAAAGCTCGCCGTGCGCGCCGGCCTTCGGCGACATCGCGACGGCGTCCATGCCGGTCATCGTCAGCAAGGCGTTTGTGAGCGCTTCGACAACCTCGAGCGCCCCTTGCGCGGTCGAGACCGGCTGCAGCGGATGGATGTCGGCGAATCCGGGCAGGCGCGCGATTTTTTCGTTGAGGCGGGGATTGTGCTTCATCGTGCACGAGCCGAGCGGGTAGATGCCGGCGTCGATCGAATAATTGTTGCGCGAAAGGCGAACGTAATGGCGGATCGCCTCCGGTTCGGTGAGGCCGGGCAGTTCGATCGCGCTTCCGCGCGCGTGCGGGCCCAACCGGGACTGGAAAGGTTCAGGGTCGTCGATATCGACCCCGGTCGCATCGAGGCGCCCGGTCTCGAAGATCAGCGCCTCCTCCATGTTGAGCCCGCGATTTCCAGTGAAGGTTCCGCGCGACGGGATGGCGGCCGTTTCGGGGCGGGCCGGGCGGCCTTGTACGTTCATCGAGTGCCCTTTCCTAAGGCTTCAACGCAGGCAATCGGTAAGCGCCTGCCCGTAGGCTGCGCGGTCGTCTTCGGTATTGATCTCCGTGCTGGCGACGATGATGCAGTCGTCGAGCCCCGCCCCGGGCCAGAGCCGCGAAACCGGCAATCCGCCGATCACTCCGCGCCCGGCCAAAGCCTCGATCAGTTCGGCGGCCGGCCGCGGCGTGCGCAACGTGAACTCATTGAAGAAGTGCGGGTTGACGACCTCAACCGCCGGAATCGAGGCAAGCCGCTCGGCGAGACGCACCGCATTGGCATGGTTGACCTTCGCCAAGCGCCCGAGTCCAGCGGCGCCAAGAAGCGTTAGATGGATCGAGAACGCCAGCGCACATAAGCCGGAGTTGGTGCAGATGTTGCTCGTGGCCTTCTCGCGGCGGATATGCTGCTCGCGGGTCGAGAGGGTGAGAACGAAGCTGCGCCGCCCCGCCGCGTCGACCGTCTCGCCTGCAAGACGCCCCGGCATCTGACGCACGTTCTTGGCGCGTGTCGCGAACAGGCCGAGATATGGGCCGCCGAAGTTGAGCGCGTTGCCGAGTCCCTGACCCTCTCCAACAGCAATGTCGGCGTCCATCTCGCCGGGAGAACGCAGGGCGCCGAGGGCCACCGGATCGGTGAAGACCGCGATCAGCAGAGCGCCGCGCGCATGCGCCGCCGCGGCGACGGGGGCGAGATCGCGCGGATTGCCGAAAAAGTCGGGCGCCTGGACGATGACGCTACTTGTCTCATCGTCGATCGCCGCGGCGATGTCTTCGCTCGCCTTGAGGTCGGGAGGCAGACGGACGATCGCGTCGCCCGCCATATGCGCGAGCGTCGCGCAGACGTCGGCATATTGGGGATGCAGGCCCCCGGAGATCACCGCCCGGCTGCGTCGCGTGAGGCGGTGAGCCATCAACATCGCTTCTCCGCACGCGGTCGAACCATCGTACATCGAGGCGTTCGCGACCTCCATGCCGGTGAGGGCGGCGACCTGGGTCTGGAACTCGAACAACACCTGGAGCGTCCCTTGGGCGATTTCCGGCTGGTAGGGGGTGTAGCTGGTCAGGAATTCGGAACGCTGGATGAGGTGATCGACGGTCGCCGGGATGTGGCGTCTGTAGGCCCCCGCGCCGAGAAAAAACGGCGTTGAGCCGGCAGCGACGCTGCGACCCGCGATCGCGGTCATCGCGCGCTCGACCGCCATTTCGCTCTTCGCCAGCGGCATCTCGAGGAGATTGTCGATCCGCTTGTCTACAGGAATGTCGGCGAACAGCGCCGCAATGTCCGGAACGCCGATGCGCGCCAGCATCGCCGCGCGTTCGCTTGCATCGAGCGGCAGGTAGCGCATCGTTCAGCCCAAAGTCTTGAGGTAGTTGGCATAGGCGGCGTCATCCATCAGGCCGCTGAGTTCGGCCGGATCGGCGAGCTTGAGGCGAAAGAGCCAGCCGCGCCCGAGCGCGTCCTCGTTGATGAGGCCCGGCGTCGACTCGACCTCCGAATTGACGGCCACGACTTCGCCGGAAACCGGAGCGAATACGTCGCTCGCCGCCTTGACGCTCTCGACTACGGCGGCCGGATCGCCCTGCTTCAGCGCCTTGCCGATCGGCGGCGTCTCGGCAAAGACCACGTCGCCGAGCTGTTGCTGCGCGTGCTCGCTGATGCCGACGACGCCTTCGCCGCCCTCGACGCGGACGTACTCATGATCCTTGGTGTAGCGGATCTGCGACATCATCCATTCCTTGCTTGGCCGCGATAATAGGCGTGGGGATAGAGGGGCAGTGCTGCGACCCGCGCGCTCAACGGCCTGCCCCGGACCACGAGACCGATCGGCGTTCCGACCGACGCATACGCGGGCGCGACGTAGCCCATCGCAATCGGCGCGCCCACGCTTGGGCCGTAGCCGCCGGATGTTACGACGCCGATCGGCGCGCCGTCCGATGAGACGATTTCCGCCCCTTCGCGCGCGGGCGCGCGGCCGTCGGGCCGAATGCCCACACGCTGACGGGTCGGCCCGTTGGCCAGCGCGTCCTGAACGCGCCGGGCGCCGGGAAATCCGCCTTCCAAACGCCTGCGCTTCTGAATCGACCAGGATAGAGCGGCTTCGACCGGATCGATCGTCTCGTCGAGCTCGTGGCCGTAAAGGCAGAGGCCGGCCTCAAGCCTCAGCGAATCCCGGGCGCCGAGGCCGATCGGCGCAACATCGGGTTCGGCGAGGAGAAGGCGGGCGAAGCTTTCCGCCCGGGTCGACGCGAGCGAGACCTCATAGCCGTCCTCGCCTGTGTACCCCGAGCGCGAGACGAAGGTTTCGAACCCCGCGACCCGCGCGGGGCGAGCGCTCATGAAGGGCATCGTTTCGAGACCCTCGCCGGGGGCAAGGCGCGCCAATATCGAGGCCGCCATAGGGCCCTGAAGCGCTATCAGCGCCCCCTCTGGGAGCGGTGTCAGGCGGATGCTTGAGCGCAAGCGACGGCGAATGAGCTCGTAGTCGACGGCGTTTCGCGAGGCGTTGACGACGAGTCTCAGCGCGCCATCCGCGCCGGGCGGGCGCGTGACCATTAGGTCGTCGACGATTCCGCCGTCGTCATTGAGCAATTGGGTATATCGCTGGCGGCCAGGGGCGAGATCGAGAAGGTCGGCGGGACAAAGTGTCTCGAGAAAGGCCGCGACAGTCGCGTGGCCGGCGCCCTCGAGCAGCGCCTGGCCCATATGCGAAACATCGAACAGCCCGACAAACTTCCGAGTGTGGAGGTGCTCGGCGAGCACCCCCGCCGGGTAGTGGATGGGCATGTCGTAGCCGGCGAACGGCGCCATCCGCGCGCCGAGCTCGATGTGCAGCGCGTGCAACGGCGTCTTCTGATTGACCGTTTCGTTCATTGGCCCACCAGTCGTGAACAAGCGCCCGCACGACGCCAAGTCGCCGGACTTCGGCCTTAGCGCTCACGGACGCCCCCTCTGTCCGATGACCTGAGAGATTTCCCGCTTCGCGCGGTTGCCCCCGTCGGTGGGCGAACGCCTTAGACGCGCGCCTCTTTCCAGAGCGTCATCACTTGCGCGGTCCCTAAGGCCTGAGCGTTTCCGGGGCGGTTGCGCCTTCGGCGCCGGCGCGAGATGCGCCAGACTCTTCCGCGAAGTGTCTTCGACTGACGGTTCCGAGCTAGCCTGACCGGCCAAGGATTGTCAACGCAAGATGCGTCCGGGTTTCGGCCGGCTGCGCCTAACCTGTCCTCGTCTTGTTCTTGTGGCGCGCCGGCGACGGGCCCCCAGTTCCGCCTTCGAAGCCGACGGTGATCGAATAGACGTCGGCCAGCTGGAGCGTCGGCATCGGCACCGTGATCGGATCGGTGACGACGCGAAAGGCACCGGCGGTGACGCCGTCCGTCGCCGCCTCGACTTGATAGGTCTGCGAGAAGACGTCCGTCTTGTCGCTCTCCCGCGTCACCGTGATCTTCAGCGGCGCGCTGAAGGTCCCGGGCGAGCCGGCCGGCCCCATCACCACCGCGCCCTTGACGCCGATCTTGAGCGCGGCTTGCGAGGGACCGGCGGGATCGCATTCACGCGCCGTGTCGACGATGTTGAACTGATAACGCACCGAGGGGTTGTCCGGGCCGCCGACCCGCAGCGCCGCGCCGGCGTCCGCGATCGTGACTTCCGGACAATTGATGTCTTGCGAGGCGACCGGAAGAACCTTCGGCTTGTCGCTCGGATTGGTCGCGAGCTTCCCGGCCACCGGCCGGGGAATCGCGCCCGCGTTGAGGGTGTTAACGCTCGGATCCTGGTGGGAGAGAAAACCGCCGACCGAGCTGCCGACGGAGCCGACAGCGCCCCCGACTGTGTCGCAGCCGGCGAGAGCGCCGACCGCCATTGAAAGAAGCGCCATGCGAACCAGCTTTGCGCGAACGATCATTGCTTCAGACTTCGCCTATTGAGCAACCGGGATTCGTTTGAAAGTGCGCGGTGCTTACCCCGCCGACGCCGTCAAGGCAATTGCTCGTAGGCCTCCTTGAAACCGGCGAGCGGGGTCTGCACGCCAACGCCCTGCTCGGGCGTCTGGAAGATGCCGAGCGTCGCAGTCTTTCCATTCTTCAGCTTGTCGAGAAGCGCGTCGTCCATGGCGAGCTGGGCGACGCAGCCGTTGGGGAGGCACTGCAGGAAGCTCAAACGCCCGGCGTCCGCTTCGTCGATTCGCAAGCTGACGCCGGGAGGGAGCAGCACCCCGAGCGGCGCGATCACGCGCATGAGCCGCACCTTGCGATCGGCGGTGTTGAGGACGATGACCACCAGGATCAGATTCGGCCGCTCCTGGTCAACGACGCTGAGCACGATCGCGCATTGCTCGTGTTGAGCGCCGGGCGGAGTCTCGCAGCGGGTCACCCAGTCGCCGTGCTTGTCCTTGATCGCGCCCTGCGTGTCCTCCGCATCCGCCCGGGCGGCGGCGACGGCGAGAAGCGCCAGTCCAGCGGCAAGGCCGAAGAGCGCCCGGCCGGCCTTCGATCGTTTCGCGTCGGTGAGCGCCGTCGTCGGCAATGACAATGATGCAATCCGTCGAGGGGTTCAGGGCGGAGAAGAGGCGGGCCGCCTTCGCGCGCCTCTCGCCGAAAACCGGCGCGAAAATGAGGCGGCCGTTGGAGCCGGGGATGGTGGGCGCTAGAGGGATTGAACCTCTGACCCCTACCATGTCAAGGTAGTGCTCTACCGCTGAGCTAAGCGCCCATCTCCCAGAGTCCCGAGCAGGCAAGGCCGCTCAAGGGCCGGCGGGGTATAGACGCTCGCGCCGCGAGGCGCAATGGGCGCCGCGAACCAGGGGCCGCCGCTCTCCATGGACCCTCCCACGCTGACGTTACGCCCGGCCGGGCGCGCCGATATCGGCGCGGTGATGGCGATCGAGCGCTCGCCGGACTTCGAGCTTTGCGTCGGCCGCTCGGAGGAGGGCGAGCATCGCGCGATGCTCGATTCGCCGTCCCACGCCTACCGGCTGGGCGTCGGCGAGGCGGGCGCGATCGAGGCCTTCGCCATCCTGCGCGGCCTCGGCGACGTCCACGGCAACCTCTATCTCAAGCGCGTCGCCGTCGCCCGCCCCGGACAGGGGCTGGGCACGGCGTTCCTGAGCCTCGTCCTCGACGAAGCGTTCGGGCCCATGGGCGCCGAGCGGTTCCATCTCGACTGCTTCGCCGACAACGCCCGTGCGCATGCCGCCTACCGCAAGCTGGGCATGAGCCGCGACGGCGTCCTGCGCCAGGCCTACCGCCTCGGCGATGGGTCGCGCGCCGACCTCGTCATGATGGCGATCCTCAGGAGCGAGTGGGAGGGGCGGCGACAAAGTACAATATGAAAATGTTTGTATTGTCTTGGAACCGGCCGAAACGCGTGAGTTGTGGCTTGGGCGGCGCTTGGCTCCGGGTTGGATTTGCTTGGATTCCTTCGTCCGAAATCAGCGTTTTCAAGGGGTTGCTCCGGCCGTGGGCGGCGGTTTCTTTATCGTCGCCCTTCCCGTTCCATACGGTCGGCCATGAGGGGCGCTCGCGGCGTTCGATCGCCGCGGGTCGGAGTTCACATCGGTCATCGCGACGCCAGTCTAGCACGGTCTTCTGGTTTACCAAAGCGATTGTCGACATCCAGGGCGAGGCTTAACCGGCGTGTCCGGTTTCGACCCTTTGTTGCCCTTCCAGATCGGCCCTATGAACGGGCGAGAGGGGCGAGGAAGCGGACTTCGGCGAAGGCGTTGATTGCGCCACAAGCGGTCATGCGCCGAGATTTTGCAGCTGACTTTTGCATCGACTAAAGCATTGAATTTACTTGCCTCGATTTTCGATGCGAAAATGTCAAGATATGCACGCAACCTCTGATAGGAAGTCACCGCAGACAGCTGTAGGAGTTTTGCGGCGGCGACACTTGGCATCTTAGGCCAGAGGAGCACCTATTGCCCGCGCAGCACATCTGAGAGGGTCCGCCGCAAGGGATGCAAGTTGCATTGAAACAGACCAAATTGGCGTTGGCGCAGCTCCCGTTGGGAAAGCACGCGCAGCCGCCCGACCCGGCCACCGCGCATGGATTGCCGCCCCCGCCGCTGCTGGAATCGCCCACATTTAGGGTGCAGTTAGCGAGTTGCGAGGATTGCCGCCAATTGGCCACGACTCCGACCCAGTTGTCCGCCAGGCTCGCGACGTTCCCATTGCCATTAAGGTTTTCAGTTGGCGGTGTGAATAAATTGCCGCCAACTTGACCGCCCCAATGAGTGTCAAGCGTGGAAGCATGACAGTCCAGTGTATACCCGATGGAATTCGTGCCTTTATCCACGAACTGGATATACGCAGAGGAAACGGACCATGTCCCGTCCTGAGTAATCGTGATGTTCCCGACGGCGCGGTCCCCATGCGCCGTTTGCGTGCCATTCATTGAAAACGCAACGGAGGCGGGCAGCGCATCGCTGGTGGCCGACCAAAGGTGCGCCGTGGTGTCCAGCACGTAAAGCAAAGTGGGACTTGCCGCGGCGATCTCAGCCGGCTTGCTCCCGGACTCGCTCGGAAAAGCTGAGTACCCGCGCCAAGTGCCGGGATTATCGAGAACGACGCCGTCGTTGAACCAAAGCGATCCATCGTAGTTTAGTGCAAAGAACCGGGCGACGTTGTTCGTCAGCCCCCATGGGTTGTATCCCGACCAGGCTTGAATTCCCGTGAAGCGAGCTGCGGCTCCCGCCGAACCACGGGGCCACCATACCTGTCCGGGGAATTCCGTCCTGTCGTTCGCGGTGGAAGTCCAGATGCTCTGATTCTTATTGATGGCGGTGATCACGCCGGGACCGCCGCCGATTTCCAGCGCGTCCGTTGCATTCGTGTAATGGATCCAGCCATCGAAATGATTTGCAGACCACACTAAACGCCAGATTGACTTGTCGGCGTTCATGACAACGAGCGTAGTTCCGTCGCACGCGATGCTGGCGGCAGCAACTGGTTTGGTTACGTACTGCCACTTTCCGTCCGCCCCGCCCTGGTAGTTCACCCAAAGGGTATGGTCCTTGTTCAGGGCGAAAAGCTCGGAAGGGCTCAGGGCTGTTTAGTTCTCAATGGAGGCGCGGCAGTTGGAGGATGAGGTTGAGATCGAGGGCGGCGCGCCAGCGAGCGTTTCGGATGTTGGAGCCGCTAGCGGCGCGGATCAGATTGTAAGCGAAGGATCGCAGGCGAGCGGCGATGTCGGGGTTCTTGCGGATGCGGGAAGCGTCCTCGGCAAAGGCGGTGTCGCGCACGTAGTGGCTGCCGTTCTCGATCCGCCAATGGGCGCGGATCCATTCGTTCCAGCGCCGCGGCATTTGGTTTGAAGCCGAGGAAATCCAGAAGACGACCTCGGTCGTTTGCGCGCAAAGTCCAGTCGCCGGGGCGCGCTTGCAGACCGTTCGTTCCAACCGAAGCACGGTCTTGATCAGCTTTTCCCAAGGCGTATCGCGAAACCAGGCCTTGGCGGGAAACACCGTCAATTCGCGGGTCTCCCAGCGATTGCGGCCCGCGGTCTCGGTCTTGGCGGACCCGCTCGGCTTGCGACCCGCTACGCCCAGTTCAAGCCGGCGGCGCAAGCTGGGTTGGTTATCCTTGACCTGGGTCAGCAGGTGATTGCCCGAGGCGATCACGCGCTCGAACGATTTTTTTGGGCGTGTTCGGCGTCGAGCGTGAACACACAACCCTTCAGGCCGAGGGCCTCGATCAGCTCTGGCGCGGCCGGAATCTCGTTGCTCTTCTCCGCGACCATCAGATGGCCGAGCACGATTTGATCGGCTTGCCGCAGCGCCGACATCATGTGCGCCGCCTTGCGGTCGCTGAAGGCGTCGAAACTGCCGCGCAACGTCTTGCCGTCGACGGCAATCGCCGACAAACCGTCCGAAGGGATCGGCGCCGAAATCGAGGACGCGTGCTGTCGGAACGCGGCCTCCAACGCCGCGGGATCGACGCCCTGAATGATCAACCGCAAGCCCGTATAGGAGGGCGAATAGGGCAGCCGCAAGCCGAACGCTCCGTTCAGGCGTTGCAAATGAATGCGAATGAATTCATGCATTTGCCGGTAGGAGTTGGCGCCGGCGACCATTCCCAAGATCGAGTAGAGCAACACCGTCGCCAAATCGAACCGCTTGCCTTCCGCGCGACGATGGTCGGGGATCGAGCGCAAAATCTCCAATAGCGACGCCGGCATGCGACAACCTCCGATTCGGGTTGTCGCGTATAGATTTAGACATTTCCGCCCGCGGGAATCCCAAATCGCCCGTCACAGATCGGAGAACTGAACGGCCCTGGGAAGGGCTGCATGCGGCGATCTTGGCTGCGTCCGAGGGGTAGCCAACCTTGGCCCAAGTGACAGAGATGTCGGCATCTGCCGGGGCGCACGCCAAGGAAGCTGCAGCAAGCAATCCGCCGCTCAAGACAGCCCGACCAGACTTCAGACAAGAGAAAATATGCATTTTATTAGGGCCTGTCTTCAGTTGAGGCTAGAACGGATTGGAATCGGACGCAGAACGTTTTGTGTTTCGGATGCGCGGGGGATTTCCGAATCAGCAAATGTCTGATTCGTGAGTGGTCGGCCCGAGGAGGGGCTGACCGATGCGACGATATGCACTGCGCGACGATCAGTGGGATCGGATCAAAGACATTCTGCCGGGTCGTGAAGGCCATGTGGGCGGCACGGCGGCGGACAATCGCCTGTTCGTCGAAGCCGTTCTCTTCAGGTTTCGCGCCGGCATCCCTTGGCGCGATCTGCCCGAGCGCTTTGGCGACTGGAAGATCGTCTATCAGCGCTTCAACCGATGGGCCAAGAGCGGCGTTTTCGAGCGGGTTTTCAGGCTTTTGGCCAGCGACCACGACAACGAGTACATGATGATTGACGCCACTATCGTGCGCGCTCACCAGCATAGCGCCGGCGCCCAAAAAAAGACGGCGCGCAAGCCATCGGCCGATCCCGCGGCGGATTGACCACCAAAATTCACGCGCTCGTCGATGCCCTCGGCAATCCTGTCGAGGTGATGCTCAGCCCGGGCCAAGATCACGATCTGACTTGCGCCGAGCCTCTCATCGAAGCCGTCGATCCCGGCGCTTTGATCGCCGACAAGGCGTTCGACGCCGACGCCTTCATCGCCGCCCTCAATGATCGAGCGATCGCCCCCGTCATCCCATCAAAATCCAACCGAAAAACCCCGCGCCCGTGCGACTTCGCCCTCTACTGCGAACGCAATCTCATTGAGCGTTTCTTCAATAAGCTCAAGCATTTCCGGGCTATCGCCACGCGTTACGACAAGCTCGCAAAGATCTTCCTCGCCGGCGTTCACCTCGCCTGCGCTGCCATCCTCCTCAACTGAAGACAGGCCCTAGCCCCCGCGATCTAGAAAAGATGATCACTGAGCGCGGCACTAAGGTCGATCACACAACACTTTAAGGTCGATCACACAACAATTTTCCGCTGGCCAGCACCAACGTTGCGAGGCACGCAAGCTTCCTGGGACCGTCCAGTAGAAGCTAATACCGCCGAATGCCTCACCTTCACCAACGCCCCCCGAACCCGTGGGCCCATCCGTAGCCGTAAGGGCTTACACCGTTCGGGGCCGGTTGACTCCACGCTTGTGTGTCGCCCGAGACCCACGGCCTCACGGTCCACCACCAAGTGTTCTGAACCGGCATACTTCTCTCGCAAAACGTACGTCAGAACGCCCGGAGCATCAAGCTCTTAGGAAACGATTTCTAGCTTTGAAGCTTCCGCCACGGGCATAGGATATTTCGCGACCGCCGGAGACCTTCTACCGACCGACATTACGCTAGTTCGCGCTCGCAATAGGATGACAGCTTTCGCCCGGACTCCGGTCCTTCCCGAGGCGACTGCTGTAGGCCCGCTTTCCGCCCAAGGTGTGCCTCCGCGCGCTCCAATTGAGCTCTGGCCCCAAGGCGTCGCTCGCGTTGCATTGACAACCCGCTCGCGCCATGATTTGCGAAACCGCGATGGGCGCGGGTCTCGCGCGTCGTCTGGATAAGGCCCGATGCCTCGCTCTTGGTTGAAAACGACGACCAAAGCGCGTCCCGCCGCGAAAGGCGGGACGAACGGCTGACTCGCGCCCTCCGCTTCTCCCCGGCGGGGCGCCGGGGCTCAGAGGTCCGATTCCAGGATCGGATCGCAAGCGGGGAGGCAGGGCAAAAAGGATTCTTCACCCATGTCAGGCTTCAAGGTCGCGGTCGCCGGGGCAACCGGCAATGTCGGCCGCGAGATGCTCTCAATCCTCGCCGAGCGCCGTTTCCCGGTGTCCGAGGTGGTCGCGCTCGCCTCCCCCGCCTCGATCGGGCGCGAGGTCTCGTTCGGCGACAAGATCCTCAAGTGCAAAGCGCTCGAGCATTATGACTTTTCCGACACCGACATCTGCCTCATGTCGGCCGGGGGCGCCGTGTCGAAGCAATATTCGCTTAAGATCGGCGCGCGGGGCTGCGTCGTCATCGACAATTCGTCGGCCTGGCGGCTGGACCCGGACGTGCCGCTGATCGTGCCCGAGGTCAACGCGGCGGCGGCCAAGGGCTTCGCCAAGAAGAACATCATCGCCAACCCGAACTGCTCGACCGCGCAACTGGTCGTGGCGCTGAAGCCGCTGCACGACCGCGCGACCATCAGGCGGGTCGTCGTTGCGACCTACCAGTCGGTGTCGGGCGCGGGCAAGGAGGCGATGGACGAGCTCTTTTCCCAGACGCGCGCCGTGTTCGTGTCCGATCCGGTCGAGTTCGAAGAAATTCCCCAAGCGCATCGCCTTCAACGTCATTCCCGAGATCGACGTCTTCATGGACGACGGCTCGACCAAGGAAGAGTGGAAGATGATGATGGAGACCAAGAAGATCCTCGACCCCAAGATCAAGCTGACCGCGACCTGCGTCAGGGTGCCGGTGTTCATCGGCCATGCGGAAGCGGTCAACGTCGAGTTCGTCGACCCGATCAGCGCCGACGAAGCGCGCGAGATCCTGCGCAAGGCGCCCGGCTGCCTGGTGGTCGACCGGCGCGAGCCCGGCGGCTACGTCACCCCCCACGAGGCGGCGGGCGAGGACGCGACCTACATTTCCCGCATCCGCGAGGATCCCACGATCGACAACGGCCTCAACCTTTGGGTTGTCTCCGACAATCTGCGCAAAGGCGCTGGCCTGAACGCGGTGCAGATCGCCGAGGTTCTGGTCAATCGCGGCTGGCTCAAGCCGAAGCTGAAGGTTGCATGAGCGTTCGATCGAGCACTGAAGACGAGGCGGCGGGCGGGCCAACCATCTGTCGCCTTATTGCCGGCTAATCTATTATGGTGATGCGGCGCGACGTCGCGCGCTATTTTTAAGGTTTGATTCGGCGATCCATGGCGCAAGAAACGGACATCCGCCTGCTCACCTCGCCGCGTATTTTCCTGGTCGGGATGGCGGCGTTTCTGGCGCTGGTCGGTTTTGTCGTTCTCATCCTCTATCAGCAGATCGCGCTTGCCTTCGGCGCCAATCCGGGCCTCAACGGCCTGATCCTCGGCGTTCTCGCGATCGGGGCCTTGTTCACGTTCCGGCAGGTGATCCGGCTTTTTCGCGAGATTCGCTGGGTCAATTCGCTGACCGGCGCCCAGACCGGCGCCGCCGCGACGCCCCGGCTGCTGGCGCCGATGGCGGCGATGCTCAACGCCGGGGCGGGCGCGCGGGGCCTGTCGACCATCACGACCCGCGCCATCCTCGATTCCATCGCCACCCGGCTCGACGAGGGACGCGAGCTCAGCCGCTACCTCGTCGGGCTATTGGTGTTTCTCGGGCTGCTCGGCACCTTCTGGGGCCTCCTGGAGACGGTGCATTCGATCGCCGGCGTCATCGACAGCATGAAGACCGGGGTCGATACGGCGAGCATGTTCGACGCTCTCAAGACCGGCCTCTCGGCCCCGATCTCCGGCATGAGCGTCTCGTTCACCTCCTCGCTGTTCGGGCTTGCGAGTTCGCTCGTCCTCGGCTTTCTCGACCTCCAGGCGGGGCAGGCGCAGAATCGGTTCTATTCCGAATTCGAGGAGTTTCTCGCCAGCCACGTCCAGACGGCGCCGCTCGCCGACCCGATGTCCGAGGCGCCGATCATGCCCCAGGGCGCGCAGCCGGCGATCGAGAACCAGCGCGAGGCCAAGGCGATCGCGACGCTTGCCGAGGGCATTCAGGCTCTGGTCGCCCATATGCGCACCGAGCAGCAGCAAATTCGCGACTGGGTCGACGCGCAGGCGGTGCAGCAGGAGGACATCGGCAAGCTCCTCCGCCGCCTCTTGGACGAACTGGGAACGCGATAATTCTCTCCCCTCTCCCACCGGGAGAGGGGCTGGGGGTGAGGGTTCGCGGCGGGAAGACCCTCATCCGGCGCTTCGCGCCACCTTCTCCCTGAGGGAGAAGGGGGTCGGCGCCTTCGAAACGAAGGAGTTGAACGATGGCGCTCTCGCGCTCGCGCCGCTACGAGGCGGTGAATTACTGGCCGGGCTTCGTCGACGCTTTGTCGACGATGCTCTTGGTCATCATTTTTCTCCTGTCGGTGTTCATGCTGGCGCAGTTCTTCCTGTCGCGGGAGGTGACCGGCAAGGACGAGGCGCTGGTCAAGCTCAACCGGCAGATCGAGGAGCTCACCAACCTGCTCGCGCTGGAGCGAACGCAGAAGGGCGCCGACGAATCCAGGATTTCGACCCTGGCGGCGACGCTCGACGCGGCCGAA
Organism: uncultured Alphaproteobacteria bacterium; assembly: GCA_963765375.1. GTDB lineage: Bacteria > Pseudomonadota > Alphaproteobacteria > Rhizobiales > Beijerinckiaceae > Roseiarcus. Next base: position 260,190 of record CAVXVZ010000007.1, read on the forward strand.
CGGGAGCAGAAGCAGCTCAAGGACGCCGCGTCCGAGGGCGCCGAAAACGCCGACGCCGCGAGCGGCAAGGCCTCGGCGGCGGCCCAGGCGCTCGATCGAGAGAGGCAGATTTCGGCCCAGGCGCTCGCCCAGGTCGACGTGCTCAACCAGCAGATCTCGGCGCTCCGCCGGCAATTGGCCGCGATCGAGGACGCGCTTGCCGCCTCGGAGGCGGCCAACAAGGAATCGCAATCGAAGATCTCCGATCTCGGCCAGCGGCTCAATGTCGCGCTGGCGCAGAAGGTTCAGGAGCTGAACCGCTACCGCTCCGACTTTTTCGGCCGCCTCAGGCAGATCCTCGGCTCGCGGCCCGACATCCGGGTCGTCGGCGACCGGTTCGTGTTCGAATCCTCGGTGCTGTTCGACGTCGGCAAGGCCGACATCAGCCCGGCCGGCAAGCAGTCGCTCGAGAGCCTCGGGTCCGCCGTCCTCGATCTCGAGCGCGAGATTCCGCCCGACCTGCCCTGGATCCTCCGGGTCGACGGCCATACCGACAACAGACCGATCAGCGGCGGCCAGTACAAGTCGAACTGGGAACTGTCGGCCGCGCGCGCCGTCTCGGTGGTGCAATACCTGATCAGCAAGGGGGTCGAGCCCGACCGCCTGGCCGCCGCCGGCTTCGGCGAATTCCAGCCGATCGACCAGGGAACGGACGAAGAGTCGCTCTCCCGCAACCGGCGCATCGAGCTCAAGCTGACGGAAAGGTGAGCGCTCAGGCGCCGCGCGGCTTTCCGCGTCGCCGGTTGTCATCGCCGGCATTCCCGGCTATCGCCGTGGGCGTCGACGGACCTGGAAGAAGCCGTCGCGGGAGGAGCGTTCGATCATGCGCACATCATTGATCCTGTCGTTGACCGGGCTCGGCCTCATGGCGCTGCCGGCCCCGGTTCTGGCCGATGACATCACGATCGCCGTCGCCGGGCCGATGACCGGGCCGGTCGCGAGCATCGGCGAGCAGATGAAGCGCGGCGCCGAGGCCGCAGCCGCTGCGATCAACGACGCCGGCGGGGTCGACGGGCGCAAGATCAAGATTGTCGTCGAGGACGACGCCTGCGACCCGAAGCAGGCGGTGACCGTCGCCAATCTCATCGTCGGGCAACAGATCAAATATGTCGACGGCCACGCCTGCTCCGGCTCGTCGATCCCCGCTTCCGACGTCTATGCCGAGAACGACGTCCTGATGATGAGCCCGGCGTCGTCGAACCCGGCGCTGACCGAAAAGGGCCATGCGACGATCATGCGGCTTTACCCCCGGGACGACCGCCAGGGCGAGTTCATCGCCCCGTGGATCGCCGAGAAATACAAAGGCAAGAAGATCGCCATCCTGCACGACAAGTCGGCGTACGGGAAAGGCCTGGCTTCGGTGGTGAAGGACAAACTCAACGCCGCCGGCGTGACCGAGGTCATGTTCGAGGGCATCAATCCGGGCGAGAAGGACTATACCGCAGTCGTCACCAAACTGAAGGGCGCCGGCGCGGACTTCGTCTATTTCGGCGGCTATCACGCCGAGGCCGGCCTCATCCTGCGCCAGGCGGCCGACCAGGGCGCCAAGTTCCAGCTCATGACCGGCGACAGCATCGCGACCTCCGAGTTCTGGGCGATGTCCGGGACGGCGGGCGAGGGCACGCTGTTCACCTTCCCGACCGATCCCCGCCGCTCGCCGAGCGCGGCCAAGGCGCTGGAGCAGTTCAAGGCCGAGGGCTACGACCCCGAAGGCTTCACCCTGTTCAGCTACGGCGTCGTTCAGGCGATCGCCGACGGCATCAAGCGCGCCGGGTCGGACGATCCGGCCAAGATCGCCGCGGCGCTCAAGGACGGCAAGCCCGTCGATACGGTGATGGGCCCGGTCACATTCGACGGCAAGGGCGACATCCTCGACCCGCGCTACGACATCAACATGTGGAGCGCCGGCAAATACGCGCCGATCGCGAAGTGAGCGGACCCGGCCGGTCGCGACGCATCGAGCTGGCGTGAGGCGGCCCTCGCGGCCTCACGCCGTCTCGGCAATGAACGCCTCGATGAGCGCGTCGAAGGCTTCCGGCGCCTCCCATTGCGGCGTGTGGCCTGCGCGGGGAATTGTCTGCACCACGCCGCGCCACAGCGTCGGCATAAGGAGCGAGGCGAAATAGCGGCCGTTCACCAGCTGTTCGTCGGCGCCGTGCAGCACCGCGAGCGGGACCTTCAGATCGCTGACGACCGCGACCTCGTCGCGGTAGCCGCCGTTCGCGGCGCTGGCCGCGAGACCCGAGCGCGCCCGCCCGTCCGTGCGCAATATGTCGTCGAGAAAGAAGGGGGCGATGTCGGCGAAGCCCGGCCGGAAGAACGCGGCGAGATAGGCCGGCGCATCGCCGCGATCGATGATCTGCTGGAAGGCGAATTTCATCGCCGGATCGGGCAGGAACGCCTCGCGCATCGACTCGCGGGACGAGAGCGGCGGCGTGCCGAAAATGAGAAATCCGCGCGCCTTCGGCAGATCGGCGGCCATTTCGAGCGCGATATGGCCGCCGAGGCTCCAGCCGACGAAACGCGCCTCGCCGAGCCCAAGCGCCTCAACGACCGAACGGACGGCGCGGGCATGGCCGGGCAGCGAATAGGCGCTCGGGTCTTTCGCGTCGTCGGATGCGCCGTGACCCGGGAGATCGACCGCGACCAGCCGAAAACGCTCCCCCACCGGTCCGTCGAGCTGGCGTGAAAATGCCCGCGACGACGAGGAATTGCCGTGGATGAGCACGACCGCGGGCCCCGGCCCCTCGGACTCGCAGACCGCGATCGCGCCGTTCGGCGCGCCGAGCTTGTACTTCCTCATGGCGCGCCCCTTCCGGCGAACAGCCTCGTGGTCTTCCAGGAGAGCCCGTGTCAATCCGAGTTGCAGTCGATCTCGAGGCCATCGCAGCCGGGTTGCCGGTCGAAGCCCAGTTCGGCGAAGCGGTTGAATGTCTCCTTGATCGCCGGGCCGCCGTTGATGTGATTCATGTTGTGGTAGACGACGAAGTAATGCTGTTGTTGCGGCTGGCCCGGCGCCGGCTTGAGCGGCAGTGGCAGGACGAGGCAAATCTTGCTGAAAAACCCAGTGGGCGACGGGCTCAAGCAGGGGTCGCCGGTGTCCATCTGGGTGAATGCGATTGGGCAGGATACGGTCGCGGGCGGGTTGTTCGCGTCGGGGAACGGGGCGCCGACGGCGCCGGCGACGCAAGGCTCGCTCGTCGGGGCCATGACGGCGCCGCCGGGGCCGACAAAAATGCTGGTCGCCCCGATGTCGGCGGCGATCTCGGCGGGTTCGTCGAGAAACACCGGATTGAGCGCGACTTGTCCATTGGCGCTGGTTTTATCGACGTCGCCGTGAAAGATGAGAATCGGCATCGTCTTGAACTTCTGAATGCTCAAGTCGCCGCGCGATGCGAAATAATGGGCGGAGCGCCAATTATAGCCCATCACCCCGTTCGCGTCCGGATAGTAGAAGCCGCCGCTGAAATTGGCCGCGCTGGGCTTGCCCGCGCCCGACCCCGCCGCGGCCGTCTGCTCCAACGTCAGTCCAGGCGCGGCCACGCCGTTGTTCCATAGGTTCATGTAGGCCAGCCGGAAGTCCGTGAAGCCTTCGATGACCGAGAAGGCCGCCACGGGCGATCCCTGTTCGACCGCGCGGTAGGTGATGCAGCCGCCATGGGAATAGCCGTACATGAGGAGCTTGCCGTTCGAGGCGATCTTCACCTTCTCGGCTGTGTTGCCGAGTTCGATGGAGCTCGCGTGATTGGCCAGAAGATCGGCGAGCGCCATCGCGTCCGTCACCTCGCCCATGCAGAGTTCGCGAACGCCGTCGGAGGTCCAGGTGGACGAACCAGGAATCTCGGGGCTCGCCGAGGTGATGTGCACCTGCTCGCCGCGATACGACGACGTCGCGAATATCCAGCCTCGCTTGGCCCAGTCCAGACATTGTCCAAGGCTGTCGGGGAAGATCAGGACGCCGCCGGGCGCAAGCGGAGTTGCGACGAAGGGCTGGCTGGTCCAACCCGCCGCGGTTACAACTCCGGTGAGGCCGCCGCCATTGCCGAGGTCCGTCCCGCCGAGATCGACGTCGCCCCTGTCGGTCCCTCCGTGGTTATAGACGACCACCGGATACGGGCCGCCGTCCGTCGGCGAGCAAATGAGGCCGTAGATCTTCTTGCCGCCTTCCACCGTGTAGTAGCCGACGCTCCAGGCGACGGGAGAATAGTAGGGCGAGTGGGAGTTTGAGATCATGCCCTGCACGGTCACCCACGACGTCTCGGGGCCGCTGCCGACCCCGTCCTGATCGAACAGCACGGTCGACGTCCCGTCGGAATATTCAGGCGTGGAGGCGACAAGGTCCTTGCCGGACGCCAGCCAGGAGTCGCGCGCGGCCTGGCTGAACGTGTAGAGGTTCTGGCCGCCGGCCGAGGCGAATATCTCGAGATGGCCTTGGGCCGTCTTGAGATCGGGGACGATCTCTTGCGGCGACCACAGGTTGGCCGCGAGGACCCCGGCGTCGAATGACCAATGGTAGAGCTTGTAGCTCGTGCCCGAGGGCGCCGTGTAGGGCGTGGCGGAAGCCGAAGACGTGGCCGTCCCCAGGGCGACGAGGCTGCCGCTGTTCTGGTCGACCGCCTGGATCGCGATGTCCTGACCGGGAGAACCCACAGAATCCGGACAGGGTTGTGGGGTTGGAAAACTCCTGGCTGGTTCTGCTCGGAGGGTCGATCACGCAGGCCGCAAGGGGCGAGCAGGCGACGAGGACTAAGGCGAGGCGAATATTGGACATCGCGATTCCCTTTCCCGCGGGAGACTTTGGCGCGATTTCGAACTTTTTCGTTTTCAATCTCTACGGTCAGACAAATCGCCAAGCGGTTTTCGACGCTGAAGCCCGGCGCTTTTCTCTCGCTTCGGTCGATCGGGTTCTGAGCGGCCGCCGTTCCAATCCTATTTTGCCGCAATAAGCATTGACTTCGGCAAATGGGTTTGCCCGCCAGTTCTGGGCCGAAGCGTAGCAAACTCTGACCGGCGTTTGCAATTGCGCTCGATCCGAACTCTTCCCTTCCGCCGCCGTTTCGTGTATTGCGCCGCACAAATCGATGGTCGAGCGGCGAGTCATTGAAGCCGCGCCGTCGACATCCCGTCATATTCTGTTCCGAGAGAACGGGCGCGCCGGACCCTCGCTCTCGATTCGCCCGCCGAAAGCCGCCTGTTGTCCATGAAGCTTCGCAACATCGCCATCATCGCCCACGTCGACCACGGCAAGACGACGCTCGTCGACCGGCTCTTGCAGCAGTCGGGCGCGTTCCGCGACAACCAGCGGGTCGCAGAGCGGGTGATGGATTCGAACGACCTCGAGCGCGAGCGCGGAATCACGATCCTCGCCAAGGCGACGTCGGTGGTGTGGACGAACGTGCGGGTCAATATCGTCGACACGCCCGGCCACGCCGATTTCGGCGGCGAGGTCGAACGCATCCTGTCGATGGTCGACGGCGCGATCGTGCTCGTGGACGCCGCCGAAGGGCCGATGCCGCAGACCAAGTTCGTGGTCGGCAAGGCGCTCAAGATCGGGCTGAAACCCATCGTCTGCGTCAACAAGGTCGACAAGGGCGACGCGCGGCCAAGCGAGGTCGTCAACGAGGTGTTCGACCTGTTCGCCGCGCTCGACGCCACCGACGAGCAGCTCGATTTTCCGATCCTCTACGGCTCGGCCAAGCAGGGCTGGATGGCGCTCTCCCCCGACGGCCCCAAGGAGAACATGGCGCCGCTCTTCGACTTCGTGCTCAAGCACGTCGAGCCGCCGAAGGTCGGCGCCGGCGGCTTCCGCATGCTCGGCACCCTGCTCGAGGCCAATCCCTATCTCGGGCGCATCATCACCGGCCGCGTGTTCTCCGGCTCGATCCGGACCAATGCGCCGGTGAAGGTCATCGACGGCCAGGGCGACACGCTCGAGCAGGGCCGGGTGTCGCGAATCCTCGCCTTCCGCGGCATCGAGCGGGCGCCGATCGACGAGGCGGTCGCAGGCGACATCGTCGCCATGGCCGGGTTGGAGAAATTCAACGTCGCCGACACCCTGTGCAGCCCGGAAGAGGTCGAGCCGCTGACCGCCCAGCCTATCGACCCGCCGACGCTGTCCATGACCTTTTCCTTCAACGACAGCCCGCTCGCCGGAACCGAGGGCGACAAGGTGACAAGCCGCGTCATCCGCGACCGCCTGATGAGGGAGGCCGAGGGCAATGTGGCCCTGCGCGTCGAGCCGGCGCCCAATTCCGACGCTTACGTCGTCTCCGGCCGCGGCGAATTGCAGCTCGCGATCCTGATCGAGACCATGCGCCGCGAGGGCTTCGAGCTCGGCGTCTCGCGGCCGAAGGTGCTCTTCCATCGAAGCGCCGAGGGCGAGGCGCTCGAGCCAGTCGAGGAGGTCGTGATCGACGTCGACGAGGAGCACGCCGGCGTCGTGGTGCAGAAGATGAGCGAGCGCAAGGGCGAGATGATCGAAATGCGCCCCTCGGGAGGCGGCCGGCTGCGCCTCGTCTTTCTCGCGCCGACGCGCGGCCTCATCGGCTACCTCGGCGAACTGATGACCGACACCCGCGGCACGGCGGTGATGAATCGCCTGTTCCACAATTGGGGCCGCTGGAAGGGCGAGATCGCCGGCCGGCGCAATGGCGTCCTGATCTCGAACGAGGCGGGCGAAGCGGTCGCCTATGCGATGTGGAACCTCGAGGATCGGGGTCCGATGATGATTGAGCCGGGCGCCAAGGTCTACCAGGGCATGATCGTCGGCCAGCACACGCGCGACAACGACCTCGAAGTCAATGTGCTCAAGGGCAAGAAGCTCACCAACATCCGCACCCACTCCAAGGACGAGGCGGTGCGCCTGACCCCGCCGATGCAGATGACGCTCGAAAAGGCGCTCGCCTATATCGAGGACGACGAACTGGTCGAGGTGACGCCGAGGTCGATCCGGCTGCGCAAGAGCCTGCTCGACCCCAACGACCGCAAGCGCGCTGAGCGCGCCAGGGCGGCGGAAGGGGCGGCGTAAGCAGCGCCGCAGGGCTCCCTGCGTTCCCCTGGATTGCTTCCCCCCGGGCTTGACCCGGGGTCGCAATGACGCGGCGTTCGCCGCGTGACCGCCGTCACACCGGTTGCGATGGAGCCGTGCTAGCGAACGCGATGCGCCGGGCGGCGCGGATGACGGTCGGGAGAAGGGCGGACAGCGAATGCCGATCACGAAAATCATGCTCATCCGCCACGCCGAAAAGCCCAATGGCGACCCCGGCCTCATGCCGGACGGGACGCAGAACCCCAAGGCGCTGACCGCGCTTGGCTGGAAGCGCGCCAACGCGCTCGTCGGACTGTTCGCTCCCGCGAACGGAGCCGCCCCGCGGCCGCCCCTTGCGAGGCCCGCGAGCCTCTTCGCGTCGGGATCGGAAAGCCTGCGGCCGAAGCAGACGATCACGCCTCTCGCAGCGGCGCTCACACTCCCGATCACGATTTTTCTGAAGGGTCAGGAGGCCGAACTCGTCGCGGCGGTCAAGGGCGCTGCGAGCCCAGCGCTCATCTCCTGGCAGCATGAGGCGATCCCTGAGATCGCAACGCTGATCCGGGGCCGGGCGGACGGCGTTCCGCCCGTATGGCCCGGCCATCGCTTCGACCTCGTCTGGGTGTTCGATCTCAATTCCGATGGGACGTGGAGCTTCGCGCAGGCGCCTGAGCTCCTGCTGCCGGGCGACTCCGCAAAGCCGATCGAGTGAGGCGGTCAGGCCGCGACTCCCGTCGCGCGCCCCCTCCCGCGTCGCCGGCGGCGAACACGCGTTAACGCGCAAGATCAGCTCGGCTCACGCTGGCGCTGTCGCCGTGGCACATAGCGTCTTCGTTTATTGTTTTACTAGATCTGTCTGAAGTTCCATGATTCATTTACCATAATCAGTCGTCAAAAGCCGATTACCTGTTGATTATTCGTTGTATTTGAATTGGCTCCTTGTGTTTAAGGCGACTTTAAGGAAAGATGAGCAATACGGGATTTTCATGTCTGGCCGTCGACAAGTCCGCTATGAACGACGAGTTGCGTTAATGAATCATCCGTTCACTGTACAATGTCCCTCCTGCCTTAGATGGATTCCGCCGCCCGGTTTGTGACAGGCTGAGACAATCCAGCCGTCGGGGGATCGGGCGCTTGCGAATTCATCATCTCAACTGTGGGTCGCTCTGTCCGCCGGGCGGGAGATTGCTTGGCGGCGCCGGCGGGCTGCTGTCGCCGGCGTCGATGTGCTGCCACTGTCTGCTGATCGAGGGCGATGACCGGATGATCCTCGTCGACACCGGGCTCGGCGTCGACGACGTGAACGAGCCGCGGCGTCTCGGGCGCCTGTTCAACGTCATGATGCGGCCGCGGCTCGAGGTCGCCGAGACGGCGCTGAGGCAGGTCGTGGATCTGGGCTACCGCCCGAGCGACGTGCGCCACATCGTGCCGACCCATCTCGACCTCGACCATGCGGGAGGCATCAGCGATTTCCCGGCCGCGGCCGTCCACGTGCACCCCGACGAGCTTCGCGCCGCCTCGAGCCGGTCGAGCCTGCGTGAGCGCAGCCGTTATCGCGCCGAGCAGCTTTCCGCGGTCAAGAAGTGGGCGGTGGTCAAGGAGGAGGGAGAGGACTGGTTCGGCTTTTCGGCGGTGCGCGCGATTCCGGGAACAAGGGACGAGGTTCTCCTGGTCCCGCTGCCGGGCGACACGCGCGGCCATTGCGGCGTCGCGGTGCGGAGGTCGGAGGATTGGCTCCTCCATTGCGGCGACGCCTACTTCCACCATTCCGAGGTCGAGCCGGCAGGCGGCGCGGCGCCGGCGGGCTTGCGGGCGTTCGAGAGTTTCGTCAGCGCCGACAGCGCGGCGCGGCGCGCGAATCTGGTCCGGCTGCGCGAACTCGCGCGGCTGACGATCGGCTACGTCAAGCTGTTCTGCTCCCACGACCCGGTCGAGTTTGCGGCCCTGAAGGGCGAAGAACCTCAAGCCGAGCCCGTCTCGCCGCCGGTCAGCGCGCCGCGGCGATTCTGGCAAGCCGAGCCGATCGCGTTGCGGCGATAGCAGGTCGCCAAGACGGCGCGCGCGACGTCTTGCCCTCAGCGGCGCGCAACCGCGACCCGATGGTGCTTGCGCCCAGGGCGGCCGGACCGACGGACCGTGCGGAATCGTCCGCTGCGTCAGCCGGCGAAACGGGCGCCGAGGCCCCCGTCCACGCGCCAGTTGGCGCCGGTGACGAACGAGGCTTCGTCCGACAGCAGAAAGATGGCGCAATTGGCGATCTCGGCCGGACCGCCCAGGCGATTCATTGGATGAGCCGCCAGCACCTTCTCCCGCAGGCTTGCATCGTTGCGGGCGAAGAACTCGGCGACCAGCGCCGTCTCGACATAGCCCGGCGACAGCGCGTTGACGCGAATCTGCCATGGGCCGACCTCGAGCGCGAGCGAGCGGGTGAGCCCGACGAGGCCCGATTTCGCCGCCGCATACGGGAACATTCCGGGATAGGTCATGTCGGCATGCAGCGAGGCGATGTTGACGATCGCGCCTTTTTTGGCCGCCTTCATCGCCGGCAGGACGGCGCGGGCCGCGAGCCAGGCCGATTTGAGATCGACGGCGAACACATCCTCCCACTCCTGTTCGGTCATCGTCACCGGATCGGCGTAGACGTTGCGTCCGGCGTTGTTGACGAGACCGTTGACCGGCCCGAACATTTTGCCGGCTGTTTCGAGGGCGCGGGCGATGTCGGACGCGAGCCTCACGTCGGCGGCGGCGAAAAAAGCGCGCTTTCCCGCGCCGAGCGCGACGATGAGCTCGCGCCCCGTGGCTTCGTCCAGATCGATGATCGAAACGTGCGCGCCTTCGGCGAGCGCCTTGGCGGCGATCGCCGCGCCGATGCCGCGCGCGCCCCCGGTCACCAGGACATGCTGTCCCTCGATCCGTCCGGCCATCGGCGCTCTCACCAATCGGCGACCGCGCCGTCGTGGTGGCGCCATTGGATCGGCGGCGCCTCCTGAAACGGATGTTTCGCGGCCGCCTCGAAATCGATCTCGACGCCGACGCCCGGAGCGAAGCTCGGCTCGACGTAGCCGCCGCGGATCGGCGTCACGCCGGTGACGATCGAGTTCGCGCCACGGCACGTCGGCGCGCATCACTTCCTGAATGAGGAAGTTCGGCAGCGCGAAGCCGAGGTGGATATTGACCATGGTTGCGATCGGCCCCAGCGGATTATGGGGCGCCATGCTGACGCCGAACGTATCGCAGAGCGCGGCGATGCGCCGGACCTCGGTCAGGCCGCCGGCATGGCAGACGTCCGGCTGGGCGACGGCGATCGCCTGCGACATGAGGAGTGGCAGGAACTCGCGCCGATGGGTGAGCCGTTCGCCCGAGGCGATCGGGATCGGAGTCGAGCGGGCGACGCGCGCAATGCCTTGGGAATCCTCGGGCTGGCAGGGCTCTTCGAGAAAGAACGGGCGAAAGGGCTCCAGCGCCTTTGCGTATTGAATCGCCATCGCCGCGCTCGTGCGCCCATGCAGATCGACCATGATGTCCATGTCGTCGCCGGCGCCGGCGCGCGCCGCCGCCATCAGCCGCTCGGCGCTTTTGAGCGCCGCGAGGCCGTCGAGCGGCGCGCTCTTGCCGACGGCGAGGATCTTGACCGCCGAAAACCCGTCGTCGCGCGAGCGCGCAGCTTTCTCGGCGAACCGTTCCGCTTTCGGATCGTCATAGACCGACGCCGAATCGCCGCCGCCGAGATGGTCATACATGCGCAGGCGGTCGCGCGACAGCCCGCCGAGCAACTGCCACAAGGGAACGCCGAGGTCCTTCGCCTTCAAATCGTGCAGCGCCTGGTCGATGCCCGACAGCGCCGACATGGTGACCACCCCGCCCTTGAAGAACGGATAGCGGTACATCGCCTGCCAGAGATGCTCGATCCGGCGCGGATCTTCGCCGACGACCAGGGGCGCCAGGTCCTCGATCGCGCCGACGACGGCGCGGGTCTGGAATTCGAGCGTCGCCTCGCCGAGCCCGACGAGCCCCGCAACGTCGGTTTCGACGCGAACGAAAATCCAGTTGCGCAGCTTCGCGTTGACGACGACGGTCTTGACTGCGGTGATCTTCATCTTCGTCACTCGCCTTCGGTCACCGTCCGGTCAGCGATTGGCGGCGGATGCGCCGTTCGATGAGCGTCTGCAGGACGACCGAGATCACGATGACGAGCCCAAAAGCGAGCTGGGTGTAGAAGGCGTTGATGCCGGCCGAGACGATGCCGGCGTTGATCGCGCCGATGATGTAGGAGGCGACGAAAGTGCCGACGACCGAGCCCGTGCCTCCGAACACCGAAGTCCCGCCGAGGAAGACCGAGGCGATGGTATTGAGCAGAAAGCCGTCGCCGGTGGTCGGCCAGAAATAATAGCCGTAGATCGAGGTCATGAGCCCAGAGAAGACGGCGGTGACGCCGACGAGCACGAAGGCGCGCGCCTTCACCGACACGGCGTTGACGCCCATGAGCCGGGCGCTGGTCGGATTGTCGCCGACCAGGAACACATGGGCGCCGAAGCGGGTGCGGTTGAGGAGGATCCAGAAGACGATGAGAATCGCGATCATCCACAAGGTCTGAACCGGGACGCCGAACACGGAGGCGCGCAAGAGCGCATGCATCTGCGGATATTTGTCGGCGGTCAGCGGCACGCCGGTCCCATTCATCAGCACGAGCTCGAGGCCGCGATAGAGGAACGAGGTGCCGATGGTGATGACGAGCGAGGGAATATTGAGCTTGGCGACCAGGAGGCCGTTCAATAATCCGCACGCCGCGCCGGTCGCGAGCGCGCAAACGAGGCCGATCCACCACGGCGCCCCGCCATAGGCGGTGGTCAGACAGAACGCCGCCGTGCCGAGCGCCATGATCGAGGGGAACGAGAGATCGATCTCGCCGGTGATGACGACGAAGGTCAGCGCGAGCGCAATGATGCCGAATTGCGGCGTTGTCTGCGCGAAGGCGCGGTAGATGTCGAGGTTGGTGAACACGGCCGGCGCCGCGACGACGAAGGCGAGCCACATCGCCAGCCCGACGCCGATGATGCCGAGCTGGCTGCCGTGCCGGCGCAAGGCCGAGGGCGGCGCAATGCGGTTGTCGACAGGACGGTTCGGAATCGCGCCGGTCGCCATCAGCGTCAGTCCATCGAACCGGAGCGCGCGAACTCGATAAAGGCGGTCGATCAATTCGTCCATCGTGATCTCGCTCTTGGCATAGACGCCCGCCACCTTGCCGCGATCGAGCACATAGAGCCGGTCGACGACCGGGTAAACATGAAAAATGTTGTGATCGATGAAGATCGCCGATTTGCCCGCCTTCTTGATGCCGCTCACGAAATCGAGCGTCTTCCTGGTTTCGCTCAGCGAGAGCCCCATGGTCGGCTCGTCGAGGATGACCAGCTCGGCGTCGAAATAGAGCGCCCGGGTGATCGCCACGCCCTGCTTTTCGCCGCCCGACATGGTTGTGACGATGTTGTCGGGATGCACCGCGGCCGAAGTGAACCCCATATGCTCGCTCATCAGCCGGGCCAATTCCGAGCGCATCCGCTTGACGTCGATGAGACCCCAGCGGGTGCGCGGCTCGCGCCCCATGAACATGTTGCGCCAGATCGGCTGCTTCTCGCTCAGCGCCCGCTCCTGATAGACGGTCTCGATGCCGAGACTGCGCGCCCTGGCGACCGACCAATCGTCGATTCGCTGTCCCTGGAAATAGATCTCTCCCCCGGAATCCGGCCGATAAAATCCCATCACGATCTTCACCAGCGTCGACTTGCCGGCGCCGTTATCGCCGAGCAGGCCGACGATCTCGCCGTGATTGACGACGAAATTCACTCCCGTGAGCGACCGCACTTCGCCGAATGTCTTCGAGACGTTGCGAAGCTCGATGACCGGCGGGTCAGCGGCCCCGGCGGACTGGGTCGTCACGGGCGGTCCATTTCTCTCAAGGGGTCGAGGCGCGACCGGTCCCGCGCCTCGAGGAACGCATCGGTCAGCGGATTTCCTTGGCCGCGAGCGGGGCGACGGCGTCGACATTGGAGGAGTTGACGAACGCGCCGGCGGTGTTCACGTCGAGACCCGAGAAGCCGTACTTCTTGGTCAGGCAGATGTTGAGGATCGGGAGATAGCCCTGCAAGTAGGGCTGCTGATCGATGACCAGATTCTGGTACCCCTCCTTGACCGCCTGGGCCGTGTTCGGCGACATGTCGAAGCCGGCGAAGAACACCTGCCCCGGCTTGAGCGACGCGGCGCGCGCGTAGACCCCGACATTCGACGTCAGGCCGCCGTGGTCGGTGACGACGATCTTGATTCCCGGATTGGCGCCCATCACCCCGACGAAGGTCGCGGTGCCGGCGTTTGGATCGGCGTTGGTCGCTGCATCGATCTCCTGGTAGATCACCTTCGCCCCGGCCTTGGTGAAGGCGTCGATCACGCCGATGGTGCGCTGGCCGCGGTCGCCGCCCTGGCCCTTCAGTCCCCAGACGAAGACGCTGTCGCCGGCCTTGAGACCCGCGCGCTTCGCGGCTTCGGCGCCGAGCGCGAAACCGGCGGAATAGTTAGGCGCGCCGACGTAGCCGAAGCCCTTGGCCGAATATTTCTTCTGGCTGTCGGGGAGCGACGTGTTGAGGGTGGTGAAAATCGTTCCCTGCGCGAAGGCCTGATCGACCATCGGGGCCGTCGCCGCTTCGCCGCCGAAGCCGTAAGTCGCGATGCCGTCGACCTTGGTCGCCAACGCCTGCTGGATCTGGGTCAGCATCTTGTTGGGATCCCAGTCGGAGAAGTAATAGGTGACGCTCGGCCCAAGATCCATCTCGGCCTGCTTGAAGCCGTTGTAGACGTTGTTGGCGAACACGCCGCCCTGCGGCCCGCCCGGGAAAGCGGCGATCTTGACGCCCTGGCACCATTTCGGCGTCGGGTCGGCGGCGTAAGCGGACGTCGCCGCCAGGCAGGCGCTCAGGGCGACGCCGACGGCGAACCCAATATTCCTGGTACGGTCGTTCAACATTCAATCCTCCCACCTTGGTCCGTTTGCCTCGAAAGGGCCCGTGCGCGCTTTCTGGATGCGGAAAAGTAATACAATATGATGTTCTGTCCGAACAAGCCGCATCCGCCGAAGGGCCTCGCGGCGTTCACGCAGCACACGAAACCGATCGCTCAATCGCTAAACGAAAGACGCGCCGGTGGGAACGGGGTATCGGCGAGGCCGGTGACGCCGGCGTCGATGACAAACAGCGCGCCCGCGTGCGGTTGATCAGCGAGCGCCGCCGGGTCGAGGCCGGTGCGCGCCGTGGTGACGTAGAGCCGGTCGAGCCTCGCGCCGCCGAATGCGCAGCAGGTGACTTGCGCGCACGGCAGGGGGATGGCGCGGTCGACGCGCCCGTCGGGCGTGTAGCGCACGACGCGCCCGCCGCCCCATTCGGCGTTCCAGAGGCAGCCGTCGGCGTCGACGGTCGATCCGTCCGGAGCGCCCGGGCCCTCGGGCATGGCGAACGTCCGCTCGCCGCTGAGGTCGCCGCTGTCGAGGTCATAGTCATAAGCGCGAATGACTTTGGTCGGCGTGTCGGCGAAATACATCCGCCGGCCGTCGGGGGAAAAGGCGATCGAGTTCGAAATGCGCGCGCCGGACGCGAGCCTGCGCGGGCTCGTCCCGCCTTCGAAAGCATAGACCTGGCCGATCGGACGGGCGCCGTTGGGGTCCTCGTCCATGGTCCCGAACACCAGCCGGCCGCGCCGGTCGAGCTTGCCGTCGTTGACCCGAGTCATCGGGCGGCCCGGCTCGATGGCGGCGATCGGCCGGCGCACGCCGCTCTCGAGGTCGAAGACCTCGAGGCCGCCGGCGAAACCCGCGAGCAGCGAAGTCGCGCCAAGCGGCGCGAAACACGCCAGCCGGTCGGGCAGCGCGACCGACCGCGCGGCGCCGTCCGAGGGGCGATAGGCCCAGAAGCGGCGGCCGAAGATGTCGGTCCACTGGACTTCGCCGTGCGCGGGCGACCAGACGACGCCCTCGCCGAGCTCGTTCTTGCCGTCGACGACGACTTCCGGGCGCGGCGACACCGCTCAGTCGGTCCCGGTCGTCGGCCGCCGCAGCGCCTTGACCGCGCCGCGGCGGGTCTTGTCGTCGAGGCGCCGGACTTTTGAGGCATGCGTCGGCCGGGTGGGGCGCCGAGGCTTCGGCCGCTCCTGCGCTTTCGCAAGCAACGCCGCGAGACGCGCCCGCGCGTCCTCGCGGTTGCGCGGCTGGCTGGCGAACCTCTGGGCGAAGATGACGATCACGCCATCCTGGGTCGCCCGCGCGCCGGCGAGCTTGATGAGGCGGACCGCGACATCGTTCGGCAGGCTCGGCGAGCGCCGGGCGTCGAACCGGAGCTCGACCGCGCTCGCGACCTTGTTGACGTTCTGCCCGCCGGGACCGGACGAGCGGACGAAATTTTCGACGATCTCGCTCTCGTCAATGAAGAGAGCGCCGACTTTCATGTCTCTACCGCCACGTCCTTACGTCGACGAACCGCCCGGCGATCGCGGCGGCGGCGGCCATGGCGGGCGACACGAGGTGGGTGCGGCCGCGGTAGCCTTGGCGGCCCTCGAAATTGCGGTTCGAGGTCGAGGCGCAGCGCTCGCCGGGCTCAAGCTTGTCCGGATTCATCGCCAGGCACATCGAGCAGCCGGGCTCGCGCCACTCGAAGCCGGCGGCGAGGAAAATCAGGTCCAGGCCCTCGGCCTCGGCCTGCGCCTTGACCAGGCCCGATCCCGGCACGACCATCGCATTGACGCGCTCGCTGACCTTATGGCCCCTGGCGACCGCCGCGGCGGCGCGCAAATCCTCGATCCGCCCGTTGGTGCACGAGCCGATGAAGACGCGGTCGATTTCGATGTCGGCGATCTTCTCGCCGCCCTTGAGCCCCATATACTCGAGCGAGCGCTTGATCGAGGCGCGCTTCTGCTCGGTCTGCCCGTCCTCGACCCGGGGCACGGAACCCAGGATCGGGGCCACGTCCTGCGGGCTCGTGCCCCAGGAGACGACCGGCGGCAGCTCGGCGGCGTTGAGCTTCACCTCCCGATCGAAATGCGCGCCCTCGTCGCTGCGCAGCGTCTGCCAATGGCGCATCGCGTGATCCCAATGGCCGCCCTTCGGCGACTTCGGCCGGTCCTTGAGATACGCGTAGGTCTTGGCGTCCGGAGCGATCATGCCGGCGCGCGCGCCGCCCTCGATCGACATGTTGCAGACCGTCATCCGCCCTTCCATCGAAAGCGCCTCGATCGCCGAGCCGCAATATTCGATCACGTGGCCCGTGCCGCCCGCCGTGCCGATCTCGCCGATGATGGCGAGGATGATGTCCTTGGCGGTGACGCCGTCGGCAAGCGCGCCATCGACCTTGACCCGCATGTTCCTGGCCTTGGTCTGGATCAAGGTCTGGGTCGCCAGCACATGCTCGACCTCGGAGGTGCCGATGCCGTGGGCGAGCGCGCCGAAGGCGCCGTGGGTCGAGGTGTGGCTGTCGCCGCAGACGATCGTCGTGCCCGGCAGGGTGAAGCCCTGCTCCGGCCCGATGATGTGGACGATGCCCTGGCGCGCGTCGAACTCGTCGTAATATTCGATCCCGAACTCGCGGGCGTTCTTGGCCAGCTCTTCGACCTGCTGGCGGCTCTCCGGATCGGCGATGCCGCCCCGGCGGTCGGTCGTCTGGATGTTGTGGTCGACGACGGCGAGCGTCTTGTGCGGCGCGCGCACCTTGCGGCCCGCCACCCGCAAGCCCTCGAACGCCTGCGGGCTCGTCACCTCATGGACGAGGTGGCGGTCGATGTAGATCAGGCTCAGGCCGCCGTTAGTGTCCAGGACATGCTCGTCCCAGATCTTATCATATAACGTACGCGGCTCGGACATAACGCTCTCCACCGCCCTCGGGGCGCGAATTCAAGGGGAATTGGCCGCTATCTATGCCGATTGCGGCGTGGATGGAAGGGGTAAGCAAGGGACAGCGGCGCGGACGGACCCTGGGTCCTCTATGATGGCGAAATAAGGAAAGTCGGGGGGAGCCAATGATCGACGACATCGAACTCGCCCGCGCAGTTCACGTCTTGTGTGTCGTTCACTGGATCGGCGGCGTCGCCTTCGTCACCCTTATCGCGCTGCCGCTCGCCAGAGCGAACGAAGACGCGCTGAAAGGCTGGGCGCTGTTCGAAGCCATCGAGCGCCGCTTCTCGGCGCAGGTGAGGTGGTCGATCCCGCTTGCCGGAGCGACGGGGCTTTGGATGACTTGGCGTCTCGATCTCTGGACCGCGTTTGCCGACCCGGCGCTCTGGTGGTTGGGCGCCATGGCGGCGGTTTGGGCGGTGTTCATGCTGGCTGTTTTCGTCATCGAACCGCTCGCGCATGGGCGCTTGTGTGCGGAAGCCGAGCGCAATCCGCGCGCGGTGTTGACGCGGCTCGGGCGGGCGCATCTCGTTCTGCTGGCGGCGGCGGCGGTCACGATACTCGGCGCGGTCTTGGGCGCGCATGGCGAGCTGGCTGGCTGACCCGCCATTGATCGTCTCGTTACCGCGGCGTCTCGGTCGGATTGCTTAGGCCGCTGGCAAAGGAAGCGGCTCGAGTCAATTGGCCGAAAATGTCACCGCCTCGACGTTGTGCCCGTCGGGATCGTAAACGAAGGCGGCGTAATAATCGGGCCCGTAATTGGCGCGCAGGCCCGGCCCGCCGTTGTCGCGCCCGCCGGCAGCGATCGCGGCGACATGGAAAGCGTGGACCGCTTGTCGATTTTCCACCCGGAAGGCGAAGTGGATCGGCGTCGCGGCCGGTCCGAAGACGCCGATCCAGAGGCGCCCCGAGGCGTTGCCGATCACGGCGAATTTATCGGTTTCGCGCATGAGCCGCATGCCAAGCGGCTGAAGCGCGGCAAGATAGAAAGCCTTGCTCCTGGCGAAATCGGAAACGTTGAAGCCGACGTGGTCGAACATGGCCGCCCCTCCCACTCCTCAATCTCGCTTAAGGAGATGTTACAAAGAGCATATCATGCGCACCTCCAAACTCATCCACGTCGTCACCTGCCATGCCGAGGGCGAGGTCGGGGATGTGATCGTCGGCGGGGTCCCTGCCCCGCCGGGCGAAACGTTGTGGGAGCAGTCGCGGTTCATCGCCAAGGACGGGGCGTTGCGCGCCTTCGTGCTCAACGAGCCGCGCGGCGGCGTTTTTCGCCATGTCAACCTTCTGGTGCCGGCGAAGAACCCCGGGGCGCAGATGGGCTTCATCATCATGGAGCCCGAGGACACACCGCCGATGTCAGGCTCGAACGCGATCTGCGTCGCGACCGTGCTGCTCGACGCCGGCATTCTGCCGATGCAGGAGCCTCAGACGCATCTCACCCTCGAGGCGCCCGGCGGCCTGATCGCGGTCGTCGCCGATTGCCGCAACGGCAAGGCCGAGCGAATAAGCGTCGAGAATGTGCCCTCGTTCGTGGATCGGCTGGACGCGCCGCTCGAGGTTCAAGGCTTAGGCTCGCTCAAGGTCGACATTGCCTATGGCGGCGACAGCTTCGTCATCGTCGACGCGGCGGCGCTGGGCTTCGCCATCGCGCCTGACGAGGCGCGCGACCTCGCCGAGACCGGCATGCGAATCACCGCGGCAGCCAACGAGCAGCTCGGCTTCTCCCATCCCGGGACCGCGGGGTGGGACCACATCTCGTTCTGCCAGTTCGCCGGACCGCTCACCCGCGAGGGCGCCGAGCTCAGCGGCCCCAACGCGGTCGTCGTCCGCCCCGGCAAGATCGACCGCTCGCCGACCGGGACCGGCTGCTCGGCCCGCATGGCGACGCTCGGCGCCCGTGGGTTAATGAGCGAAGGCGACGTCTATCGCGCCCGCTCGATCATCGGCTCGGAGTTCGTTTGCCGCATCGCGCGCCGGGCCGCGATCGCCGGCCGGCCGGCGATTGTCCCGATCATTTCCGGGCGGGGATGGATTACCGGCGTCAGTCAGTATATGCTGGACCCGGCCGATCCCTGGCCTTCGGGCTACCGGCTCGCGGACACTTGGCCGCGTGTTAAGGCTTAATTTCCCGCGTCGGCGGGGTCCGGGCGGTCTTGCTTGACGCGGAATTGACGATGAACTACCCACTTCACGACCTTTTGTCGTTTCCCTGAACGATTTTAGAAGTTCTGCCCGAAAGCTGGCGTAAGAATGGATTCGGATGAGTTTGCATCCCGGGGACGGGCGGAAGGGCAAGCGGTCGTGAAGCCGACGGACGTCTCGGAACCCGAGTATTTTCACAAAGTCGTCGATTGTCAGTGGGCCTGCCCCGCCCACACGCCGGTCCCGGAATATATCCGCAAGATCTCGGCGGGGGACTACAACGCCGCCTATATGATCAACTGGAAGTCGAACGTGTTCCCCGGGATCCTGGGGCGCACCTGCGATCGTCCGTGCGAGCCCGCATGCCGCAGGGGAAGGCTGGAGGAGCAGCCGGTCGCCATCTGCCGGCTCAAGCGCGTCGCCGCCGATCACAAGCAGGATATCGCCGCGCTCCTGCCGCCGGCGCCCCGCGAGCGCAACGGCAAGCGCGTCGCCTGCGTCGGCGCCGGTCCGGCCTCGCTGACGGTGGCCCGGGATCTCGCCGCGATCGGCTACGAGGTCGTGGTGTTCGATTCCGATTCGCGCGCAGGCGGGATGATGCGCAGCCAGATCCCGAAGTTTCGCCTGCCGGACGAAGTGATCGACGAAGAAGTCGGCTACGCCCTGTCCCTTGGGGGCGAGTTCGTCGCCGAGCGGCGCATCGACAGCCTCAAGGGCCTCGCCGGCGAAGGCTATGATGCGATTTTCGTCGGCTGCGGCGCGCCGCGCGGACGCAACCTCGATATCCCCGGGCGACGGGAAGCGCCGGACCACATCCACATCGGCATCGACTGGCTGGCAAGCGTTTCCTTCGGCCATGTCTCGTCGATCGGCCGGCGGGTCGTGGTGCTCGGCGGCGGCAACACCGCCATGGATTGCTGCCGGACCGCGCGGCGCCTCGGCGGCGCCGAGGTCAAGGTCGTCGTGCGTTCCGGATTCGCCGAGATGAAGGCCTCGCCGTGGGAGAAGGAAGATGCGATGCGCGAGGGCGTCGCGATCCTCAACTTCCACGCGCCGAAGGCCTTCACGCACGAAGGGAACCGCCTGACCGGCGTCGTGTTCGAGCGGATGACGGCGAAGAAGGACGAGCGCGGGCGCCGCGTGCTCGCGCCGACCGGCGAAGCGGACGTCGTTATCGAATGCGACGACGTGCTGATCGCGGTCGGCCAGGAGAACGCCTTTCCCTGGATCGAGAGCGACGCCGGCTTGGCCTTCGGCCACGACGGCATGCCGGCCGTCGACGCGGTGACCTTCCAGTCGAGCCTGCGACATGTCTTCTTCGGCGGCGACGCCGCGTTCGGGCCGAAGAACATCATCACCGCGGTCGCCCACGGGCATGAGGCCGCGATCTCGATCGACGCCTTCTGCCGGGGCGCGGACGTCCGGGATCGGCCTCATCCGCTGACCAATCTCGTCAGCCAGAAAATGGGCATCCACGAGTGGTCCTACGACAACGACATCACCCTCGATCGCCGGTTCCCGGTGCCCCATGTCGAGAATGCGGTGGCGCTGAGGAACATCGCGACCGAGGTCGAGCTCGGCTTCGATCTCGTTCAGGCGGTCGGGGAAGCGCAGCGCTGTCTCAACTGCGACGTCCAGACCGTGTTCGCCGCCCCCTTATGCATAGAGTGCGACGCCTGCGTCGACGTCTGCCCGATCGACTGCATCTCATTCGTGCCCAATGCGCCCGAGGACGAGCTCAGGCGTTCGCTGAACGCGCCCGCGCTCAATCTTTCCCAGGCGATCTATGTCTCGGAGCCGGTCAAGACCCGCCGGGTCATGGTCAAGGACGAGGACCTCTGCCTGCACTGCGGGCTCTGCGCCGAGCGCTGCCCGACCGGCGCCTGGGATATGATGAAGTTCACCTTCGAGATGGCGCAAGCCGGACACCCATGCCGATCGACGCTGTAAACGACTTCGTCATTCGCTTCGCCAACGTCAACGGCTCGGGATCGGCAAGCGCCAATCTCCTGTTCGCGCGTTCGATCCTGCGCATGGGCGTGCCGATCGCTCCGCGCAACATCTTTCCGTCGAACATCCAGGGGCTGCCGACGTGGTACGAGGTCCGGGTCAGCGAGCGCGGCTGGCTCGGCGCGCGCGGCGGCGCCGATATTCTCGTCGCCATGAACCCGCAAACCTTCGCCCAGGATATCGGCGCTATCGAGCCCGGCGGCTACATTTTCTACAACTCCACCAAGCCGATGCCGCTCTCGCTCCTGCGCCGTGACGTGACTGTCCTCGGCGTGCCGCTGACCGAGATCTGCGCCAAGGAATATTCCGAGCCGCGGCAGCGCCAGCTCTACAAGAACATCATTTACGTCGGCGCGCTCGCGGCCCTGCTCGACATCGAGCTCGAGGTTCTCGACAAGCTGATCGGCGACCAGTTC
The DNA here is from genome assembly GCA_963765375.1 of uncultured Alphaproteobacteria bacterium. Classification (GTDB taxonomy): domain Bacteria; phylum Pseudomonadota; class Alphaproteobacteria; order Rhizobiales; family Beijerinckiaceae; genus Roseiarcus. Next base: position 281,749 of record CAVXVZ010000007.1, read on the forward strand.
AAGGGCAAGGAGCGCCTTTTGGACGCCAACCGCCGGGCGCTCAGGATCGGCTTCGACGAGGCGAAGGCGCGCTTCGACTGCCCGCTTCGCGTGCACGTGCGCCGCAGCGGGGCGGTCGGCGACCGCATTCTGGTCGAGGGCAATTTTGCCGCCGGACTCGGCGCGGTCTACGGCGGGGCGACGGTGTGCGCCTGGTATCCGATCACGCCCTCGACTTCGCTCGCGGAGGCGTTCGAGCGCAACTGCGCCCGCTTCCGCACCGACCGCGAAACCGGCAAGAAGAACTACGCCATCGTCCAGGCCGAGGATGAGATCGCCGCCATCGGCATCGCGATCGGGGCCGGCTGGAATGGCGCTCGCGCCTTCACCACGACCTCGGGGCCCGGCATTTCCTTGATGCAGGAATTCTTCGGCCTCGCCTATTTCGCGGAAATCCCGGTCGTGGTGTTCGACGTGCAGCGCGGCGGCCCGTCGACCGGCATGCCGACCCGCACGCAGCAGTCGGACCTGCTGTCCTGCGCCTTCGCCTCGCACGGGGACACCAAGCACGTGCTGCTTTTGCCCGACGACCCCGTTGAGGCCTTCGAATTCGCCGCGAGCGCCTTCGATCTCGCCGAGCGGCTGCAGACGCTTGTGTTCGTCATGCTCGACCTCGACATCGGCATGAATTCGCATCTCTGCGCGCCCTTCGCCTGGGATGACCGCAAGAGTTACGACCGCGGCAAGGTCCTCTCCTTTGCGGAGCTGGAAAACGCTCCGAACTTTGGCCGCTACGACGACATCGACGGCGACGGCATCCCCTACCGCACGCTTCCCGGCGCTCATCCGACCCGCGGCGCCTATTTCACCCGCGGCACGAGTCGAGACCGCTTCGCCCGCTACACCGAGGAAGGCCTGCCCTATATCGACAACATGGAGCGGCTCGAACGCAAGTTCGACACCGCTCGAACGCTTGTCCCCCGCCCCGAAGTCAGAAAGGCCGCCAAGCCCACGTCGTACGGCGTCATCTATTTCGGCTCGACCGCGGCGCCGATGGACGAGGCGAGGCACATGCTGGCGGCCGAGGATCTCCATGTCGACGCGCTGCGCATCCGCGCCTTTCCGCTTGCGCGGGAGGTCGCCGATTTCGTCGCCGCTCACGATCGCGTCTTCGTCGTCGAGCAGAACCGCGACGCGCTAATGCGCACGCTCATGATCACTGATCTCGGCGTCCCCGCGGAGAAACTGACATCGATCCTGCACTACAACGGGATGCCGACCTCGGCCCGGTTCATTCATCGCGAAATCGCCGGCCGTCTGCGCAAGCCTGCCCCAGCCCAACCTTTCGAGGCCGTCAAGTGACCTATCTCGGCAAGCCGAAATTCCACCACCCCTCGATCGCGGTGAACGCGCTCGGCTTCACCCACCGCGACTACGAAGGCTCGATGTCGACGCTATGCGCCGGCTGCGGCCACGATGCGATCAGCGCCGCGATCATCCACGCCTGCTTCGAACTGAGCCTGCCCCCGCACCGGGTCGCCAAATTGAGCGGCATCGGCTGCTCCTCCAAGACCCCGACCTACATGCTCGGCCAGAGCCACGGCTTCAATTCGGTGCACGGGCGCATGCCCTCGGTGCTGACCGGCGCCAACCTCGCCAACCGCGACCTCATTTACCTCGGCGTCTCGGGCGACGGCGATACGGCGTCGATCGGGCTCGGCCAGTTCGCCCATGCGATGCGGCGCGGCGTCAACATGGTCTATATCGTCGAGAACAACGGGGTTTACGGGCTGACAAAGGGCCAGTTCTCGGCCACCGCCGACCGCGGCTCGACGAGCAAAAAGGGGGCGGGCGCGCTCGATCAGCCGATCGATCTCGTCGGGATGGCGATCGGGCTCGGGGCCTCGTTCGTCGCCCGAAGTTTTTCCGGCGACAAGGCGCAGCTCGTGCCGCTGATCAAGGCGGCGTTCGAGCATCGCGGCGCGGCGCTCATCGACGTCATCTCGCCCTGCGTCACGTTCAACAATCACGCCGGCTCGACCAAGAGCTTCGACTACGTGCGCGAGCACAATATCGCCGTCAACGCGCTCGACGTCATCCTCGGGCGCGAGCCGATCGAGGTCGATTACGCAGAGGGCGCGAGCCAGGCGGTCGCGATGCATGACGGCTCGACGATCGTCCTGCGAAAGCTCGACGCCGATCACAATTGCGCCGACCGGTCGGCGGCGCTGGCTACGCTCGAGCGCGCCCGTGTCTCCCGCGAGATCGTCACCGGCCTCATCTATATCGACGAAGACTCCGGTGAGCTGCACGAGATTCTCGGCACGACCGATCGCCCTCTCAACGAGCTCGGCGATCGCGAACTCTGCCCGGGGTCGAAGGCGCTGGACGCGATCAACGCGTCGCTGCGGTAGGCCTCATCACGGCGCGCTGTCACCGGCCGAAGTCGATCGGCTTTGAGCAAGCAGCTCGTCTATGACGCGGCGGAAGGTCGCAAATTCATATGGCTTGCCGAGCGTGGAACGGGTGCGGTACCTTGGCTCGATCCCTTCCGGCCCGTATCCCGTGGTCAGCGCGAACGGAACCCCACGCGCGCTCAACGCGTCGGCGAGCGGATAGCTGGTATCCTTGCCGAGGGAGACGTCGACAATCGCGGCGTCCAGGTCCGTCTCGGCGAGCTTGAGCGCGGAGGCCAGATTGTACGCCGGTCCGACCACGACATGACCCAGTTCCGATAGCCAGTCCTCGGTCATCGCGCTGATCAGCGGCTCGTCGTCGACGACCAGAATTCTCGCCATTCCGCCTCCAGTTGCCAGCCCGATTCAAGCGTACCACAATCCTCGAATCGCACAACACGAAGATGGGACCCATCGGGGACAGTCGAGGAATGTCGACCGCGAAGGGCGCGTTTGGGCTCAGCCCGGCATGGCCGAACCTCGGCCGGCGCGCCGCCAACATGCTTGCGCTCGCCAGTTTCGGCCTCATGATCCTGGCCGGCCTTCTGGCCGCGGCGATGATCGAGCGGGTCAACAGCACGGCCGATTGGGTCGCCCACTCGCTCGAGGTGCAGGGCAAGGCCGCAGAGTTGCTCGGCAGGGTGCAAGACCTCGAATTGGCGAAGCGCGGCTTCCTGCTGACGAGGTCAGGCGCTTTTCTCCCGCCTTTCGATGAGGCGCGCGCGGCGATCCCGCAGGCTTTGGGCAAGTTGCAATCGCTCGTCACCGACAATCGGGACCAGATGGCGCGGGTCGAGCGCATGGACTCGTCGATCGAAGACATGTTGACGACCTCGGCGAGGGCGATCGACCTCGGCCGTCACGGCGAGTTTCCAGAGGGCGCTGAAATCGCGACCACCGGGCGCGGGCAGCAGATCCTCGAATCGTTCCGCGCGCAGGTCGCCAATTTCGAAAAGGCGGAGAGCGATCTCCTCCGCGAGCGCCAAGCCGCCGAATCGAGGGCGCGAGCGATCATGCTCGGCCTCGTTCTGATCGGCCTCGTGTGCGCCGCCGGAGCCGCGCTCGGCGCGCTCTTCCTCGCCGCCGCCCTGATCCGGGAATTGCGGGAGCGCTCTGAAGCCCTGGCGGAGGAGACGCGCGTCCGCAAGGACGCGCAAGCCACGCTGGTGCAAGCGCAAAAGATGGAGTCGATCGGCCAGCTCGCCGGCGGCGTCGCCCACGACTTCAACAACCTGATGACCGTCGTGATCGGCAATCTCAACTCGGCCGAGCGGCGTCTCGGACGGGCCGGAACGGCCGATTCCGCGTCGGTCGGCAAGCCGATCGCGGCGGCGATGCATGGCGCGAGGCGAGCCGCCACGCTCACCCAGCGCCTGCTCGCATTCTCCCGCCAGCAGGTCCTGAGCCCCGAGCAGGTCGACCTCAACCGATTGGTCGGCAGCCTTTCCGAGATGCTGACCCGCACGGTGGGGGAGACGGTCGCGGTCGAGACCATCCTGGGCAGCGGCCTCTGGCCGACATTCGTTGATGTGAGCCAGCTCGAGAACGCCGTCGTCAATCTCGTCGTCAACGCGCGCGACGCGATGCCGGAGGGCGGCCGGATCACCATCGAAACCGCCAACGCGTCGCTCGACGAGGCTTATTGCAGGCAATTCGGCGATGTGGCGCCCGGCCAATATGTCCTGCTCTCGGTCACCGACACCGGAACGGGAATCTCGCCGGAGAACCTCAGCAAGGTGTTCGAACCGTTCTTCACCACCAAGAGCGCTTCGACCCGCACCGGGCTCGGACTTGCGATGATCTACGGCTTCGTCAAGCAGTCGAAGGGCCACATCCGGATGTACAGCGAGGTCGGACACGGGACGACCGCCAAGATCTACCTGCCGCGCATGGCCGGAGCAGCCCGGATCGGCTCCGCTCCCGAGGCCGCGCGAGCGGAGAGCGGGCAAGCGCCGCGAGCCCGCGCAGGCGAAGTTGCGCTGGTGGTCGAGGACGACGAGGACGTGCTCGCTTCGACCGTCGGCTTGCTGCGCGAGTTGGGCTACTCGGTCGTCGCCGCCCGAAATGGCCCCGACGCGCTGGCGCTACTAAAGGCAAGCGAAAAAATCGACATCCTGTTCACCGATGTCGTTCTCCCCCAGGGCATGAACGGGCGAATGCTGGCTATCGAGGCGGCGGCGCTACGCCCCGCCCTGCCCGTCCTTTTCACCACCGGCTACGCCCGGAACGCCATCGTTCATAACGGGCAGCTCGACCCGGACGTTCAGTTTCTCCCCAAGCCCTACACGCAGCGGGAACTTGCGCAGAAGCTGCGGGCGATCATCGACACAGCGGCAAAGCCTGTCTAGGCGCATTCAGTGACCGCGTTTCCACGTCAATTCGCCTTGGCTTCTTCGCCCCTGAGCGCGCCGACGATGCCGGTCGGCGCAAAGTAGACCGCAAGCACGAAGGCGAGACCGAGCCAGAGGAGCCAGCGGTCGGGATGGAACAGCGCGGGCAGGAGCGGCAGGCGCGCGTCGGCGGCGAGGCGCGAAAGCGCGCCCATCGCGTCCTGCAAATAGCTCTCGGCGAACACGAACAAGGCCGCGCCGAGAATCGCGCCATAGAGCGACCCCATGCCGCCGACGACGACCATCACCAGAACGTCGACCTGGATCGAAAACGAAAGCGCCGTGTCCGGCCCGACGTAGCGCAGCCAGAGCGCGCTCAACGCGCCGGCAAGCGTCGCGCCAAGGGCGGAGATGCAGGTGGCGAGCGTGCGATGAAAGACGGTGCGGTACCCCAGCGCCTCGGCGCGGAACGGGTTCTCGCGGATCGCCTGCAACACGCGGCCAAACGGCGAGTTCACCACCCTCAAGAGCACCAGGAAGGCGGCGGCGACGACGATGAGCACCAGATAGTAGGTCAGGATCTTGCCATTGATCGCGACCCCGAGCACCCTGCCCTCGACCAGCCTGAACCCCGGCGCCAACACGTCCGGAACCTTGAACGAGCGCCCGTCCTCGCCGCCGGTGAGCCACGAGAGCTGCGAGGCCAGCACGTTGAAGGCGTAGGCGACCGCGAGCGTCACCATGGCGAAGAAGATCGACTGCACCCTGAGCGAGAAAAGGCCGATCGCCAGCGCCAGCATGAGCGAGAGCGCCGCGGCGGCGGCGAGCCCGGCGATGAGCGCGCCCCAGCCCGCGCCGAGCCCATAAAGCGCAAGCCCGACGCCATAGGCGCCGACGCCGAAGAACATCACGTGCGCGAACGACACGATGCCGGCGTAGCCGAGCAAGAGGTCGTAAGAGGCGACGAGCAGGATCATCACGCAGGTCTTGGCGGCGACGTTGAGGGCCTTCGCGCCCGGGAACAGGAACGGCGCCAGCACGAGCGCCAGAATGACGAGGATGAGGATCAACTGCAGCGCGCGCCCGCGCGGCGGATCGCCGGAGAGAATGTTCATCGCCCGCCGACCGGATAGAGTCCGCGCGGGCGCCAGAGCAGCACGGCGACCATCGCCAGGATGTTCGAGACCAGCGCGAGCTTGGGCACGAGAAAGCCGGCGTAGTTAGCGATCAGCGCGACCAGGATCGAGGCGACGAACGAGCCGCCGACCGAGCCTAAGCCCCCGATGATGATGACGATGAAGCACAGCACCAGGAACTCGCCGCCGATGGTCGCATGAACCTGGCCGCGATAGAGCGCCATCATCGCCCCGCCCAGTCCCGCCAGCGCCGAACCGGCCATGAAAACAGCGACGAACAGCCGGTCCACGCGATAGCCGAGAGCCTCGACCATTTCGCGGTTCTCGACCCCGGCGCGGATCAGGAGGCCGATCCTGGTGCGGTTGAGGATCACGATCTCGGCCGCGAACACCAGGAGGCCGACGCATGTGGCGAGCAGGCGGTATTTCTCGACCGCGGCCTGGCCGATGACGAACGAGCCCTCGAAGGTCTTCGGCAATTCAAGCGGGATCTGCGCCGGACCGAACACGGCGTAGAGCAATTGCTCGGCGATGATCGAGCCGCCGATGGTCGCCAGAATCTGCTTCAGGTGCTGGCCGTAGACCGGCTTCACGATCAGGCGCTCGAATACCCAGCCGAAGACCCCGCAGACCAGCGCGGCGACGATGATCGCGAGGGCGAAGACGGCGAGATTCAAGGTAAGCGAATCGGCGCTCGACCAGCTCGCCAGCGGCGCCAGCACCAGGGTCGCGGCATAGGCGCCGAGCGCAATGAAGGCGCCGTGGCCGAAATTGAGCACGTCCATCATGCCGAAGACGAGCGTCAGGCCAGAGGCCATGGTGAAGATCATCATCCCCATCGCGAGCCCCGCCGCGGTCAGGGTCACGAATGTCGAGGGCGAGTCGATGAACGGCGCGGCGATCAGCGCGACGACGATCGGGGTCAGCGCCGGCAGGATGTCCGGCCTCCGCCGCGGCAGCGCGGCGCCGGCGTCGAGCACGCTCATTGATGCGAATCCAGGCTCAAGCCGAGCAGGCGGTTTTGCAAGCGATCGTCGGCGGCGAGCTCGGCCATCCTGCCGCGATGGACGATGAGGCCATTGTCCATCACTCGAACCTCGTCGCCGACCTCGCGGGCGACGCGAAAATTCTGCTCGACCATGAGGATCGTCACCCCGGTCGCCTTGATCTCGTTGAGGCAGGCGATGAGCGAGCCGACGATCGCCGGCGAGAGGCCCTTGGTCGGCTCGTCGATGAGCAGGAGCTCGCGCGGCTCGACGATCGCGCGCGCGATCGACAGCATCTGCTTCTGCCCGCCCGACAGCGCCCCCGCGCGCGAGAGCCAGAACTTCTTCAGCGCCGGAAAGAAGCCGAAGATCCAGGCGAGACGCGCGTCGTCGAGCGGGCGAGCGCGCGCGCCGAGAACGAGGTTCTCCTTGACCGAGAGATCGGAGAACACCGCCATCGTCTCGGGCGCATAGCCGACGCCAAGCCGCGCGACATCGCTCGCGGCGAGGCTCTCGAGCGGGGTCGCGCCGAGCGCGATCCGTCCCTTCGAGGCCCGCCACAGGCCCATGACCGTGCGCAGCGTGGTCGTCTTGCCGGCGCCGTTGCGGCCGAGCAGCATGGTCGTGAGGCCCGCCGGGGCGTCAAGGTCCACGCCCTGCAGGATGTGATAGCGACCGATATGGGTGTGCACGCCTTCAAGCCTGAGCGCGGCGCTCATGCTCCCGCCCCGGGCGTGACGCCGAGATAAGCCTCCTGCACGACCGGTGAAGCGATCACCGCGGCGGGCTCGCCGTCGGCCGCCAGCCTGCCGTTGGCAAGCACGATGATCCGGTCGGCGAGCGAGCGCACCACGTCCATCTTGTGCTCGACCAAAAGGATGGTCTTCGACGTGTCGGTCTTGAGCCGCGCGATGAGGTCGAGGATGACCGGAACCTCATCGACGCTCATGCCCGCCGTCGGCTCGTCGAACATGAAGATGGTGGGCTCGAGCGCCATCATCATCGCGACTTCGAGCTTGCGCTGGTCGCCGTGCGGCAAGGCGGACGCGAGCGCATCGCGCTTATTGAGGAGGCCGACCGAATCGAGGACGGCGTCGGCGCGCGCGATGAGATCGGCGCTCGCGCGCCACGGGCGGCGCATGTCGTAATGAATGCCGGCCCTGGCCTGGGTCGCGAGCCGCACGTTCTCGCCGACGCTGAGGCGGGGAAAAAGGTTGGTGAGCTGGAACGCCCGCCCGATGCCGAGCCGCGTGCGCTGGGGCGCGCTCAAAGCCGTGACGTCCTTGCCCTCGATCAGGACGGCGCCGTCGGAGGCGCCGAGCTGGCCGGACATCAGGTTGAAATAGGTCGTCTTGCCGGCCCCATTCGGCCCGACGATCGCCGTGAGCTCGCCGGGAAAGAAAGCGCAGGAGACGTGGTCGACCGCGACATGGCCGCCGAAGCGGATCGTGAGCTCGCGCGTCTCGAGCGAAGCGGTCATTCGCGCCGTTCCCGATCGGAGACGCCTTTCACGACCCTCATCCTGAGGCGCCCTTTGTCAAAGACAAACGGCCTCGAAGGATGGTTGAGCCCCCATCGACCGCCGCGCGCTCTCGAGCGTCCTTCGAGACGCCGCGCGTTGCGCGGCTCCTCAGGACGAGGCCCAAAGAGGTCATCGCTTGTTGCGGATCGGGATGTCCATGTCTTCGATCTTGATCTCGCGGGTGAGCTCCGGGATCGCCCAGGCGACGTTCGGGTCGACCTTGATCTTGAAAGCATACATCGACTGCAGCGCCTGATGGTCCTCCTTGCGGAAGATCATCTTGCCCTTGGGGGTGTCGAACTCCATGCCTTCCATGGTCGCGATGAGCTTCTCGCTATCGGTCGATTTCGCCTTCTCGACCGCTGTCACGATCGCCATCGCGGCGGCGAAGCCGCCGGCGGTGAAGAAATCGGGCGGCGCGTTGAAGCGCTTCTTATGCTCGGCGACGAGCCAGTCGTTCACCGGGTTCTTGGGGATTTCGTAGTAATAATAGGCCGCGCCTTCGAGGCCGGGGAAGCGCTTGTAGGCGGCAAGGGCGGGTAAGATGTTGCCGCCGGTCGAGAGCTCGATGCCATAACGGCCAGGGTCGAGATCGGCGAGCTTGTCGAGCGGATTGACGCCGCCCGCCCAGACGACCCAGATCAGCTTCTTGCCCGGCTTGTCCTTCAGCGCGTCGAACAGACGCTGCGCCGGCGCGGTGAAATCGGTGGTGTTGACCGGCGCATATTCCTCGGCGTCGAGCGTCGCCCCGGTCTTGGCGAGCGCCGCCTTGAACGCCGCGACGCCGTCGCGGCCGAAGGCGTAGTCCTGCGCGAGCGTCGCGATATGCACGCCGGGCTTGCCGATCGCGATCGCGTTCGAGATCGCGTCCTGGCTGGAGTTGCGCGCGGTGCGGAAGATATAGCGGTTCCACTTGTCGCCGGTGATCTGATCGGCGACCGCCGGTTCGACGATCAGGATTTTCTTGTGCTCCTCGGCGACCGGCAGCATCGCGATCGCCGCGGCGGAGGACGTGGTGCCGACGGCGATATCGACGCCGTCGTCCTCGTAGGCCTCGGCCAGCGCGCTCTTGGCGAGGTCGGGCTTGCCCTGATCGTCCTTGGTGATGATGACGATCTTGCGCCCGTCGATCTCCATCGTTCCCTTGGTCGCATATTCGAACCCGAGCTTGAGGCCGGTCTCGGTTTGCTTGGCGTAGGCCTGGAGCGGCCCGGTCAGGCCGTAGATAAGGGCGATCTTGAGATCGTCCGCGGCCGCCGCCCCGGCGGAGACGACAAGCCCCGCGGCAAGGGCGAAAAATCTGAGGCGAAAGCTCATGGGCGCTCCTGTTGAACCTTTTGCCGGGAGCCTGCGCCGGCCGCCGCTCGCGGCCTCGCGGCCGGATCCGGCCGCTCCCGAAGCGTGAAGCTTAGCCTTCGATCGATCGAAGGGGCAAGGCTTTGCCGCAGCATCGAACCCGCTTGCGCTGCGCAGCCTGCGCCCCTATAAGGCCTGCTCGCCGGCCTTGAACCGCCGCGATGTCGGAGTGTAGCGCAGCCTGGTAGCGCACATCGTTCGGGACGATGGGGTCGGAGGTTCGAATCCTCTCACTCCGACCAAATATCACCATGAGAATGTGAATTTCAGCCGCGGCCCGTGGGCCGCCTCAGTCCTTGACCTCGGTGTCCGGCCGGTCGTCGCCCTTTTCCTCTTCCTCGCGCCAGCGGCCTGAACTGTCCTCGTATTCGATCGGGCCGCCCTGGCCTGGGGTGCGCTGCTCGCGCGCCGCCCGGGCGGCGGCGCCATGGGCGGCCTCGCGGGTGGCGAAGGTCTCCGAATAGACGTCGCCCACTTTATAGGCAAAGCCGCCGTCGTGCTCGACGACGGCGTAGGTGACATGGCTCATGGTCGAACCCCTTCTGTTGAGTTGCTGGCGTCTGCCGGTCGGCGGGCCGGGCCGGAGCGCCTCATCTGGCGGTTTCGCCGCCCCCTTTCAATGGCCCTTTTCTAGACGGGCTCGCTGACGCGCTTCAGCCGGGCGGGGCTACAAGCCATCTCGCCACGCGAGCGACAGCAGCGTCACGCCGGCGACGGCGGACAAAATCGAGGCGATGAAGACGGCGCCGGAATTGGCCAAGTTTCATCCGCTCGTTAAAATGGCCGGGCATGTTCGCGCTTCGCTGACCGAGGCCGTTCTGGGGGAGTGGCGCATGAGGGTTGCAACGCTTGCGGCTCTGGCTGGAATTGTCGGCTTTGCTCATCCGGCGCTCGCGCTCGACAAGGTCAAATTTGGCACGAACTGGCTCGCGGATCCCGAGGCGGGCGGCTTCTTCGAGGCGGTCGCCGACGGAACTTATGAAAAATACGGGCTCGACGTCACCATCATTCCCGGGGGCCCGCAGGCCAACGGCGGGCTGATGCTCCTGTTCGGCAAGCTCGATTTCTTCATGGGCGGCGACATGATCGGCAACTACCTTGCAGCCGAGAGCAAGCTGCCGCTTGTCGCCGTCGCCGCCGACTTCCAGAAGAGCCCGCAAATTTTCATGTCGCATCCCGGCGTCGGCCTCGACAAATGGCAGGACCTGCCGAACGCCAAGGCCGTCTATGTCGGCGCCGGCGCCATCAACACCTTCTACGCCTGGCTGCGCATCGCCTACGGCTTCAAGGACGAGAACATCCGGCCTTACAATTTCAATGCCGCGCCTTTCATGAAGAACAAGGACTCGATCCAGCAGGGCTACGTGACCGCCGAGCCGTACGAGATCGAAAAGCAGGGCGGCTTCAAGCCGAACATCTTCCTGCTCTCGGATTATGGCTACGACACCTATTCGACGCTGATCGTGACGCGCAGCCAAATCGTCGACAAGACGCCCGATCTCGTGCAGCGCTTCGTCGATGCTTCCGCGATCGGCTGGTACCACTATCTCTATGGCGACAATTCCAAGGCCAACGAACTCATCAAGACGGACAACCCCGACATTTCCGACGACCAGATCGCCTTTTCGATCGGGGAGATGAAAAAATACGGGGTCGTGGATTCTGGCGATGCGCTCAGGCTCGGCATCGGCGCGATGACCGACGCGCGCTGGAAAGAGTTCTTCGACAAGATGGTCGCGACCGGCATGATCGACGCCCGCACGGACTATATGCGAGCCTACACCCTGCAATTCGTCAATAAGGGCGTCGGCCTCGATCTTCGGCCGAAGTGAGCGCACGCCTCGTGTCGCCGCTCGTGTCTCGCACGCTCATCATCATCGGCCTCGGCATCGCCGCTGTCGGCTTGCTGTGGCCGTGGATCGCGCGCCTCGGGCTTGGCCGGCTTCCCGGCGACATCCTGATCCAGCGCGACAAATTTCACCTTCTCCGCGCCGATCACGACCGGCGTCCTGCTGAGCCTCGTCCTGTGGCTCCTCTCGCGGTGAGAGGCGAGACGGCATCCCGCGGGCTGCGGCTCCGGCCGTCGTTTTGGCATTAGTCTACTAAACTTATCAACGTTATTGACTTACACCTCGCCGCGTGGTTCTCTGCCCCACGGAAGGTTGGCCAGTCGGCGGCCTCCCAAACGGAGGCAGGCGCCAATGTCCAAGATCGTCAGCGAGGTGGTCGCGGCCAACCAGGCCTACGCCCACGGCTTCGGCGAGAAGGGCGAGCTTGGCCTTCCCCCGGCGAGGGGCTTCGCCATTCTCACCTGCATGGACGCGCGACTCGATCCGGCCAAATACGCCGGGCTCGCGGAAGGCGACGCGCATGTCATCCGCAACGCCGGCGGGCGGGCGACCGACGACGCGATCCGCTCGCTCATCATCTCGCATAAGCTGCTCGGCACGAAGGAATGGTTCGTCATCCACCACACCAATTGCGGAATGGAGCTCTTTTCCGACGACATCATCGCCGACCTGCTCGAGGACGACCTCGGGACCGCCGCCTTCGACGGAAAGAAATGGGCGAACCCGCATCACCACGGCGGCCATGCGGCCGGCCACTTCATCAAATGGCACACGATCAAGGACCAGCAGGCGAGCGTCGTCCACGACGTGAAGCGGATCCGGGCTCATCCGCTCGTCCCCAGGGACGTGCCCGTCTACGGCTACATCTACGACGTCAAGACCGGCCGCCTGAACGAAGTGAAGGCGGCGACCGAAGCGGGCAAAGCCGCGGCTGCAGCGGCCTGAGCCTGAGCGGGCGAGGCGCCGGCAAACGCTCTCCCGGCGGCCCTCCAGGCCGGCGCCTCGCCCTTTTTTCGCCCTCTCAGACATGCGCCCGCCGGGACCGATCATTCCGGCTTGGGCGTCGGGGCCCTAAGCCGCCTTCCGCCCGCGACGCTTCGGCGCCGGCCTCGGCGGCTCTTTCGGCGCGGCGTTCTCGTCGAAGAGTTCGGCCAGCTTCTCGGTCATCGCCCCGCCCAGTTCCTCGGCGTCGACGATCGTCACCGCGCGCTTATAGTAGCGGGTCACGTCATGGCCGATGCCGATGGCGATGAGCTCGACCGGCGAGCGGGTCTCGATCTCCTCGATCACGTATCGCAGGTGGCGCTCGAGATAATTGCCGGGATTGACCGAAAGCGTCGAATCGTCGACCGGCGCCCCGTCGGAGATCATCATCAGGATCTTGCGCTGCTCTGAACGCCCGAGCAGACGCTGGTGGGCCCAGTCGAGCGCCTCGCCGTCGATGTTCTCCTTGAGCAGCCCCTCGCGCATCATCAGCCCGAGGTTCTTGCGCGCCCGGCGCCACGGCGCGTCCGCCGCCTTATAGATGAGATGACGGAGATCGTTGAGCCGGCCCGGATTGGCGGGCTTGCCGGCCTGAAGCCAGGCTTCGCGCGACTGTCCGCCCTTCCAGGCCCGGGTGGTGAAGCCGAGGATCTCGACCTTGACCCCGCACCGCTCGAGCGTGCGGGCGAGAATGTCGGCGCAGGTCGCCGCGACCGTGATCGGCCGGCCGCGCATCGAGCCCGAATTGTCGATCAGCAGCGTCACCGACGTATCGCGGAACGCCATGTCCTTCTCCTGCTTGAAGGACAACGGCTGCTGCGAATCGATGATCACGCGCGGCAGGCGCGCGCTGTCGAGCACCCCCTCTTCGAGATCGAATTCCCACGAGCGGCTCTGCTGCGCCATGAGGCGCCGCTGCAGGCGGTTGGCGAGGCGGGCGACGACCGCGTGGAGGTTCTGCAATTGCTTGTCGAGATATTCGCGCAGGCGCTGCAATTCGTCGGGGTCGCACAATTCGTCGGCGTCGACGATCTCGTCGAAGCGGGTCGTGAAGGCCTTGTAGTCGGGTCCGCGCTTCTCCGGGGCGGCCGGCTGCGGGGGACGGCTCTCCGCCCCTTCTTCCGCATCGCCCGCCTCGCCTTCGTCCTCGAGCTCCGACGACGGCGCTTCGACCGTGTCCATTGCGCCTTCGTCGGCGTCGTCGGCCGAGTCGTCGGCCGCCTCGCGCTGCATCGAATCCTGCCCCTGCTGGTCCTCGCCCTCGCCCTCAGCCTCGTCGGCGTCCTCGGGCGGCGTCTTGTCCTCCGCCTCCTCCGATTCCTCGGCGTCGGCATCGGATTCGTTGGCGATGCCCAGAGAAGAGAGGAGCTTGCGCACCAGCCTGCCATAGGCGCGCTGGTCGAGGAGAGCCTCGCTCAGCCGGTCGAGATCCGCGCCGGCCTTGTCCTCGATGAAGGGGCGCCAAAGCTCGACCAGGCGCGCGGCGCCGCGCGGCGGCTCGAGCCCGGTCAGGCGCTCGCGCGCCAGCATCGCGACCGCATCTTCCAGCGGCGCTTCTTCGCGCGTCCGGGCCTCGGCGAACGGGCTCCTGTGGTAGCGGTCGTCGAGCATGGCGGCGATGTTCGAAGCCACGCCTTGCATCCGGCGCGAGCCGATGGCTTCGACCCGCGCCTGCTCGACCGCGTCGAACAAGGCGCGCGCCGGCGCGCTCTGCGGCGCGAGGCGCCGGTGGATCGCGTCATTGTGACAGGCGAGGCGGAGCGCGAACAAATCGGCAAGCCCGCGGACGATCGCGGCTTCGCGCGGATTGGGCTTGCGCGGCGGCTCGGGCAGCCGGGCCTTGGCCCCTTCCGGCGAGGTCACGAGCGACGGCTTGTCGGCCGAATAGGCGATCTCGAGCTCGGGATGGCGCGCCAGCGCCCGCGTGCACGAGGCGAGCGCCCGCTTGAACGGCTCATTGGGCGCATCGGCCTTGCCGGCGGGCTTGCGGTTGCTGGTCGGCTTGACGTCGACGCTCGACATTCGGGGCCTTCAATAGGTGGCGCAACCGGGGACGGGGCGACGCCGAAAGGCTCTCTATAGGCCGCGCCCGCGGGCCGCCGCAAGGCAAAGCGGCGTCTCTTGGCAAGGAGGCGAGACTGGGAGGCGAGGCCAAACGCCGGCTGCTTTCCGGCGCCCCTACCCCGCCCGCCGGCGCCAGCCGTCCAGCGACCACGCGCCAGGGCCGAGCACCGCCAGCGCAAGGAACCCGCCAGCCATCGCGATGTTCTTGTTGAATTGTATCGCTTGGTCCGCGCCGAGATGAAAGAAGAGCGCCGTCAGCAGGCAATAGCCGAACAGCGCGATCGCCGCCCAGCGCGTCTTCAGCCCGAAGAGCACGATGAGGCCGCCGCCGAGCTCGGTGAGGATGACCACCGGCAGGAGCCGCCCGTCGACCCCGTTGGCCTGCATATATTGGGCAACGCCGGCGTAGCTGGCAATCTTCGCGGCGCCCTCGACGATGAAAATGTAAGCCAGCATTGCGCGGGCAAGCAGTCCAAGCGGGTCAGCGCAGCGGGAAAGGAGATTAAGGTCCGCGTCGAAGGTTCGCGCGTCCGCATGGGACGCGGCGTCTTCGCGGGATGACCGGGCGGGCGACATGGTGGTCTTTCTTCAACCCGGGAGCGGGGCGCGCCGAAACCCCTCGGCGCGCCCGGCTCGCCGGCCGACTAGAGGGCGTGCGCCTTGGTCAGCGCGTCGGCCAGATCCTCGTAATACTCGCACTCGGTTCCGCAAAGCTTTTCGATCGTCGCCAGTTGGTCCTTGGCGAGATCGTACTTGCCTTCGATGACATAGGCTTCGCCGAGATATTCGCGCACCTGCGGATAGGCGGGATCGAGCGCCACGGACTTCAGATAGTAGGCGATCCCCTGGTCGGTGCGGCCGAGCTTGCGGGTCGCGTAGCCGCGATAGTTCAGCGCCCGCGGCGTGTTCGGGTCATCCAGCAGGTCGAGCACGTCGATCGCTTCCTGGTAGCGATCGGCCTTGGCGAGCGCGTAGGCGTATTCCGTCATGTCAGGGTCGGAAAGCACGCCGCTGTGCCGGACCAGGCACTTCTTGTGCTTCGTATCCCAGATGAGGCCAGGAGGACACGTCGTCAGGTCCGACGGGACCTGCGCCCGAGGCTCGTTTTGGACCGGGTGAAAGAACCCGCCGCCGCCGCCGCCGGCTCCCGCGCCGCCGCCGCCCGCTCCCGCGCCTCCGCCGCCCGCTCCCGCGCCTCCGCCGCCCGCTCCGGCTCCACCGCCGGCGCCTCCACCCGCTCCACCGCCTCCGCCTCCGCCTCCGCCTCCGCCTCCCCCTGCGCCGCCGCCGGACGCCAGCGCGGGCGAGGCCAGCGCAAGACTGGCGACGATCAATCCGCAACAGAGCGCGGAGACAAGACCAGCGCCCTTTTCGTGATGACGATTGAGAAAGCTGCGCATCGCCGGGTCCTTCCGATCGAGTTACGGAGCCCGGGAAACACATCAGTCGGCGAATTATTCGCGGGCCGCCCTTTCAGGCGAAAGCCGGATCGATCAAAAAAAACGGTCCAGGCCTCTTCGCTCCCCGCTCCATGGTGTCTATTAGAGCGATGAGCGAAGAGAGCCGACGCGAGGTGCGGGCCGGGCTTGAGCCCTCCCTTGCGCGCCTTTGGCGATACGCGCTCGTGCTGTCGAGGGCGCGAGACGTGGCCGACGACCTCGTGCAGGCGACCTGCCTGCGCGCGATCGAGCGCGCCGACCAGTTCGCTCCCGGAACGAGGGTGGACCGGTGGCTGTTCGCAATCCTCCGGTCGATCTGGCTTAACGAGATTCGGTCGCGGCGCATTCGCGAAGGCGGCGGGTTTGTCGATCCGGAGGAAGTCTTGACGACCGACGGCGCGCGTGAAATCGAAGCGAATATTACGGCTTCTGCAGTGTTAAGAGCGATCGGCCAACTTCCTGAGGCTCAGCGCGAAACGGTGTTGCTCGTCTACGGCGACGGATACACTTATGCCGAAGCAGCCGCGGCCCTCGCGGTCCCGATCGGCACCGTCATGAGCAGGCTGGCGGCGGCGCGCGCGACGCTGGCGAAACTGAAGTAGGAGCGTTCTCCGGTAAGACGATGACTGACGAAGACGCCGAACTTGTCGCTCTGATCGACAACGAGCTCGATGAAGGCAGCCGGGCCGCGCTTCTGGCGCGCCTGGCGACCGACGAGCGGCTGCGTCAACGCTACGACGAATTGCGGGCGGTCGGCGCGCCGGTCGCCCGGTCGTTGGAGGAGCTTCTCGGCCAAGCTCCCCTGGAGCGCCTGCGGGCCGCGATTCCGGCGGACAAACCCGTTTCCCGGCGGCTTGGCCTCTTTGCCGGCGGCGGGCTGCGCCAGCTTGCGGCCGGCGTTGCGATCGGGCTCCTCGCGGCCGGAGCGGCCGCATGGGTTGCGATGAGCTTTGGCCTCTTCGAGGAACAGGACAACTGGCGCTCGGCCGTCGTCGAATACACGAACCTCTACACGAACGAGACCTTCAGTCCTTTGCACCCGGACGCCTCGCTGCAGGCGATCGAACTGAGCGCGCTCGGGGCCAAAGTGGGCGCGAACCTGACGCCTGAAAACGTCGCTCTCCCGAACCTGCAATTCGCGGTCGCGTTCATGCTCGCCTACGAGGGGTCGCCATTGGGCGTGATCGCCTATGTCGACCCCTCGGGGGCGCCGGTCCTGCTCTGCATCATCGCCGACCACGCCGCTGACGCCCCGCTTCGCTCCGAGCGCCGGGACGATCTGTCCCTCGCTTGGTGGTCGCAAAGCGGGCGCAGCCATCTGGTCATCGGCCGTATCCCGGAGGAGCGCGCCGTCGCGCTTGCGCAAACGATGGAAAAACGAATCTGAAATCCCTCTTACGCGCCATTCACAGACCTTTGATCTCGGGGAGCAGTAACGAGTCAGTGAAATCGGGCCCGTGAAACGAATAAGCCACCCTCCTCGAATGTTCGTGCGGAGCAAAATGGAGAGGAGCCTATGTCCACACGCGATAAGATTGTCCGGCGCACCCGTTTCGCCTGCGCGATCCTGGCGCTTGGCGTCGTCGCGCAGACCCGGATGCCTGCCGCCGCTTCGGCCAACTGGCGAATCGACCCCGCGCGAACGCATATCGCCTTCGCCATCGACGCGATCGGCTATCCGCGCACCCGCGGCCAATTCGAGCAGTTTGCAGGGCGCATATCGGTCGATCTCGACCACCCGGACCGGAGCAACGTGACTTTCCATGTCCAGTCGCGATCGGTGGAGGTCGGCTCGCCCTCATTCGACGATTACCTGCGCTCGGCGGCCTTCCTCGACGCGGCCCGTTTTCCCTCGATCGATTTCGTGTCGAATTCGGTCGCGAAGATTGACGACCACACGGTCCGGGTGACCGGCGACCTCACCCTGCTCGGGGTGACGCGGCCGCTCAGCGTCGACGTCGCGGTGCAGCGCGAGACGGCCGGCAGCGGGGCTCGCCTCGCCTTCATGGCGAAGACCAGCATCGACCGGCTCGATTTCGGCATGAATTCGGGCTTCCCCCTGGTGTCTCGCGAGGTCGAGCTCGTGATCTCGAGCGAGGCCGCGGCGCTTTGAACGCCGAGGCGCGGCCGGCGCGCTGGAACGGGCTGATCATCTCGCTTCACTGGACGGCGGCGGCGATCATTCTCGCGCTCATCGCGCTCGGATGGGTCATGGTCCATGGCGGCCGCGACGCCGCGACGACCTTTGATCTCTATCAGTGGCACAAGTCGCTGGGGTTCGTGGCGCTGGCATTGACCGCCGCGCGGCTCGCCGCGCGCGCATCCGTCGCAGCGCCGGCTCCGCCGACGTCTCCGCTGTGGGAGCGATGCTCCGCCGCAGCCGCCCAGGGCCTGCTTTACCTCTTGACGATCTGCGCGATCGCCTCGGGCTGGCTGGTCGTTTCGGCTTCGCCTTTGCCCATACCGACGTTGTTTTTCGGTCTCTTCGTCATACCGAACATCGCCGAGGCCAATCCATCGCTTTTCGCCGCCGCCGCGCTTGCGCACAGGCTCGCCGCCTGGGCGATCGCGTTCCTCGTCGCGCTCCACGTCGCGGGCGCGCTCAAGCATCATCTGGTCAACCGGGACGACGTCCTGAGGCGAATATCGCCGGATTGGCCGAAGCTCGGCTCCTCGCGCCGCTGAAGCTGGCTGCCCGCGGTAATTCCTAAAAAAGCGACATTTTCTTGCGGTTATCAGAATCCGGAGGTAATGTACCCGCTATTGGCCCGAAAGCCAGCAGGGGCGGGCCGGCCGCCCGCCTCATGCTGTTTGACTCCGATGTCGTGTTGATCCGCCGGCCAGGCGTTGCGTCCCGTTTGCCTGTGTTTTGAGCCTTAAGCCGTTGAAAACCCTCGACTGGCGGAAGGAAAAACCAATTTGGTTTTCGTTGCGCCGGATTTGGTTTTCGTTGCGCCCCGATTTGGTTTTTGTTGCGCCGGCCTTGGTTTTTGTTGCGGCGGATTTGGTTTTTGTTGCGGGGCGCGTGCGGAAGGACTAGTCGACATCCTCGACCGTCACGGTGCGGCCCGACAGGCGCTGGGCGAGCGAAGCCTCCATGAACGGGTCGAGGTCCCCGTCGAGCACGTCGGCGGGCGAACTCGATACGTGGCCGGTCCGAAGGTCCTTCACCATCTGATAGGGCTGCAGCACGTAGGAGCGGATCTGATGGCCCCAGCCGATGTCGGTCTTGGAGGCCGCATCGGCGTTGACCTTGGCCTCCCGTTTCTCCAGCTCGAGCTCATAGAGGCGGGCTCGCAGCATGTTCCAGGCGGTCGCCCGGTTCTTGTGCTGCGAGCGCTCCGACTGGCAGGCGACGACGATGCCGGTCGGCAAGTGGGTGATCCGCACCGCCGATTCCGTCTTGTTGACGTGCTGTCCGCCGGCGCCTGACGCACGATAGGTGTCGATCCGGCAATCGCTCTCGTTGACCGCGATCTCGATCCGGTCGTCGACGACCGGATAGACCCAGACCGAGGCGAAGCTCGTATGCCGGCGAGCGTTCGAATCGAACGGCGAGATGCGCACCAGGCGATGGACGCCCGACTCGGTCTTGATCCATCCGTGCGCGTTGTGGCCCCTGACGATGATCGTCGCCGACTTGATGCCCGCCTCGTCTCCGTCCGTCTCTTCGATCAGCTCGACTTTGAACTTTCGCCGCTCGGCCCAGCGCGCGTACATTCTGAGCAGCATCCGCGCCCAGTCGCAGCTCTCGGTGCCGCCCGCCCCGGAATGCACCTCGACATAGGTGTCGTTGGCGTCGGCCTCGCCAGAAAGCAGCGCCTCGAGCTGGCGCCGTTCGCCCTCGGCCTTGAGCGCCCTCAAGGCCGCGATTCCTTCGGCTTCGACGGCCTGATCGCCCTCGGTCTCGGCAAGGTCGACCAGGGTCGCCGCGTCGTCGAGGTCGCGCTCGATTTTCGCCAGCGCGCCTAGCCGGTCTTCCAGCATCGTGCGCTCGCGCATCACCTTTTCGGCGAGTTCGGGATCTGCCCAGAGATTGGGATCTTCGGATTTGGCGTTCAGCTCGGCAAGACGCCGCGTCGCCGCATCGACGTCAAAGATGCCTCCTCAGCAGTCCCACGGACTGCTTGATCGAATTCGACCAACTGTTCGGCTTCGGCGCGCATGATCCCAACCATCAACCTGAACACGAGAAGCAACGACCTGAGTCGATTCCTCCTCCCACGGCGCCTTCAACGCAGGCAGCGCGCGGGCGAGCGGGAGAGGTCGACTCATCACCAGGAGAGTTCGGCCGTTCAGTAGAGCCCGCCGGTCCCCGAGCCAACCGATCGTTCGCTGCGGGAGGAGGTCTGGGCCCCTTCGCCCCAGCCGCCGCCGTAGCTGTCGGGCGGTCCGGTGCCGGGCTTGAACGCTTCCATGATCGAGCCGGGGCCGGTCGAACGCATTCCGCTGTGGACGTCGACCGAAATGAGCTTGATCCCGGGCGGAATCCGGAACGGCGTGTCGGGCGTGTCCTTGAGCGCCATCTTCATGAAGTCGCGGAAGATCGGCGCGGTGTAGAGCGCGGCCTGCGCGGCGCCGCCGAGGGAGCGCGGCTTGTCGTAACCCATGAACACGCCGAACGCGAGGTTGGGCGAGTAGCCGACAAACCAAAGGTCCTTCGCGTCGTTGGTGGTGCCGGTCTTGCCGGCAAGGTGCTTGCCGACCTCCTTGATCGCGATGCCGGTGCCCCGCTGGATGACGCCTTCCATGATGGAGGTGATCTGATAGGCGGTCAGCGGATCGATCACCTGCTCGCGCTTGTCGATCAGGCGCGGTTCAGGCTGATTCTCCCACGTCGGCGCGTCGCAGCCTTCGCAGACGCGCTCGTCGTGCTTGTAGATCGTATTGCCCCAGCGATCCTGGATCCGGTCGATCAGCGTCGCTTTCACTCGCTTGCCGCCGTTGGCGAACATCGAATAGCCGGTGATCATCCGCAGCACGGTCGTCTCGCCCGCGCCGATCGCCATCGAGAGGAACGGCGGCAGATTGTCGTAGATGCCGAAGCGCTTGGCGTATTCGACGACCAGCGGCATGCCGATGTCGCGCGCGAGCCTGATCGTCATCAAGTTGATCGAATGCTCAACCCCGAACCTGAGGGTGTGCGGCCCTCCGGACGTGCCTTCGAAGTTTGCCGGCGTCCAGAGCTGGCCGCTGCCGTCGTCGATCTGGACTGGGGAGTCGAGAAGAGTCGACGTGGGCGTATAGCCGTTATCCAGCGCCGCCGCGTAGACGAAGGGTTTGAACGAGGAACCCGGCTGCCGCTGCGCCTGGGTCGCCCGATTGAATTCGGACTCGTCGAACGAGAATCCACCGACCATCGCGAGCACGCGCCCGGTGAACGGATCCATGGCGATGCAGGCGCCGGACACTTCCGGAATCTGCCGCACCCGATACTCTCCGTCGCGGCCAACGACCGGCTCGACATAAAAGACGTCGCCCGGTTTGACCAAGCCCTTCGGCCTCCTGCCGGTCCATTTGACCCCATCGAGCGTCACCGAGCCGGTCTGGCGATCGGCGACGATCGCGCCGGACTTGTCGCGCTCCGGCTGGATCCCGATCCGCATCGCGGTGTCGCCGACGTCGAGCGCGACCGCAAGGACCCACGGCTTGATGTCGCCGTAAGCGGGAATATCGGCCAGCGGAACGCCCCAGTCCTGGCTGATGTCGATGGTCTTGAGCGTGCCATGCCAGCCGTAGGCCTCATCATAGCGCACAAGGCCGTCGACCAGCGCCTTGCGCGCCATCAGCTGAACCTTCGGATCGAGAGTCGTGCGAACCGACAGCCCGCCCTCGTAAAGCTTTTGCTCGCCGTAGCGCTCCGACAATTCCCGCCGGACCTCTTCGGCGAAGAAGCCCGCCGCGATCGAATTGGGCGTGAGCACGCGCGGGTTGACCACCAAAGGCTCAGCCCGGGCCTCGTCCGCCTGTTTGGCGGTGATGTAGTGATCCTCCTCCATGCGCCCGATGACGTAGTTGCGCCTTTCAACGGCCCGGTCGTGGTCGCGGAACGGGTTCAGGGAACTCGGCTCCTTTGGCAAAGCGGCGAGATACGCGACTTCGGCAATGGTCAGCTCGTGCACGGACTTGTTGAAATAGTTGAGCGCAGCAGCGGCGACGCCGTAGTTGGAAAGGCCGAGGTAAATTTCGTTGAGGTAGAGCTCGAGAATCTTTTCCTTCGAGTAGGCGGACTCGATTCGCATGCTCAGCAGGATTTCGCGGATCTTGCGGTCGAACGTCCGGTCCGAGTTCAAAAGAAAGTTCTTCGCCACCTGCTGGGTAATGGTCGAGGCGCCCTGGATGTGGCGCGAACCCTGGAGGTAAATGAGACCCGCGCGCGCGATTCCTTCGGGATCGACGCCGTAGTGGCTGTAGAAATTCTTGTCCTCGGCCGATATGAACGCTTCCTTGACGAGCGCCGGAATTTCGTCCGACGGGAGGTAGAGCCGCCGCTCGCGCGAATATTCCGCGAGCAGGCTGCCGTCAGCCGCGTGCACCCGCGTCATGACCGGCGGCTCATAGTTCTTGAGCTGGGTATAGTCCGGCAGGTCCTGCTCGTATTTCCAAACAACGCCGGCAAAGACGGCCGCCGCCACGACGAACAGCAGCGCGCCGGTAGCAAATATGAAGCCGATAATGCGAACGATCCCGCGCATCTCTCGATCGAAGCCTTCCATTGCGCCCGTCGGCGAGCGCTCGAGGCGTCGAGACGAACTTAAATTTCAGCGCCACGAAGGCGCGCAGTTTACAAGGCCGATCTGCGGCCCTTCCCTTGGCCGCCCCGATCCGGCTCGAAATCGAACCCGCCGGGCCGGCCCGGTGTCGTTCTCGACTTGGGCGAATCTATGATCGATGAGCCTGGCGCCAGACCACGCGCTCCAATAGCCCAGCGCGCCCACTGCGCGCAAGCGTCAATGCCCAGGCGGCGCGACGGGTTGTGGGCCAGACAAGGCAATCCCTGGATCGCCCGATGGGACGCTTGCCGGCTTCTCGGTCGCGGAAAAGAAGGCGTCGATGGCGTTGGCCATGGCCCCGGCCGCCTTGGCCCGCCAGTCCGGGGAGGTCAAGGACTGCACGTCCTGAGGGTTCGAGAGATAGCCGAGCTCGACGAGGACTGAGGGGAATTCGGGCGCCTTCAGGACGACGAAGCCCGCCGAGCGTTCCGGGTTGTGGTTGAGCTTCGCTGCGCCGCGCAGGGTGTCGACGAGGCCGCGCGAGAAGAGGTGGGCGTAGGTCCGGGTCTCTCGCCGTTTGAGGTCGAACAGGATATCGGCGACACCCGGATCATCGAGCCGCTTGCGCCCGCCAGGGGCATTGTCGGCGGCGTTCTCGCGCGCGGCAATGCGGGCAGCCTCCGCATCGGAAGCGCGGTCCGCCGCGGTATAGACCGTGGAGCCGCTGACGGCTGCATCCTCGCTCAGCGTGTCGGCATGGACGGAAATGAACAACGACGCATTCGCGCCGCGGGCGATGTCGACCCGATCATCGAGATCCACATATTGGTCGCCGTCGCGGGTCATTATAACCCTGTAGCGCTTCGTCGCATCGAGCTGTCGCTTCAGTTCGGCGCAGAACTCATAGACCAGCGTCTTTTCCTGCACGCCGCCGAGTCCGTTGGCGCCGCCGTCAATGCCGCCGTGACCCGGATCAAGGACAATGACTGGCGGCCGCGCAAGCACAGGCGCGTCGGGCGCACTCGCGGCTGCGGCGGCCGGCGAGCGGACGAGCGCAGCAAAGGCGGCGGGATCGCAGGGCTTCAATTCGATCGTAAGACGCGCCGCGGGCGCGCCGTCGACGATCGGTCGGGTGGAAATGCCGGCAGGGCAAGCCGCGCGCGCGAGGTCGATGACGATCCGCGATTTGCCGGCCGCAAACAAGCCGAAGCGAAAGTCCTTCACCAGCGAATCGTCGCGCAGCCCGCCGACCCGACCGACCGCGGGGTCGAGGCGGAAGCTGACCTCCGGCATGTCGACAACAATGCGCTCGGGCGACGCCAAGGCCGACGCGCTGGCCTCGACCGTTCGCGAAAGGTCGAACACAAGCTTGGCCCCGCCCTGATCCTGTGTGAACCGCGCCGCGACGGCAACTGGAGCGCCCGCTTCGACCGCGAAAGCGCGCGCGAGCGCCGCCGACATCAACGTCAAAGCGGCAAGAGCCGTCAAGCGTCCCAATCGCGCCATTCAGCTTCCCCTCGGCGCCGCGCGCCATTGCGCTATAGAGCCAACGCCGCCGTCGCGCAATCGGCCGGCGTTTAGTTCCCGGTCGCGCCCAGCCGGCCGGACAAACCGGAGCGCGCGAGCAAAAATGAGCACGGGAAGTTCTTTACGACGAGTTAACCGGGTCCGGCGGGCGGACTTGGGGCCTGGTGAAGAAGCGCTGAGCTCCGCGCCCTCAAGAAGTACAAATAGGAAAAGAACTTGCCAAGGCGCCCGGCGGCGCCTATTTAAGGCCCGTCACGAATTCGGACCGCGTCCGCGCGGCCGGCTCGCTCGTTGGTTGAGCGAGGCATTTGCCGGGACTGTCATACGATGGCCCGCGGCTTGCGCGGATAACGTCTGGGCGGGTTGTCGGCCCGTCGGATGGATCATCGCTGTGATCCGCCGGCGAGGGTCTGCGCAGGAAGATTGCGAGCCGAAAGCAACGAATTGACCTGCCGGACAATGCGCGGCGGCGCGTCCTGGATCGTGACATCGACGCCATGCGGCGCCGCTTGAATGGCGACGAGCCGTGCTACGCCTTGTTTTCAGGATGACGATGTTCCGATGGCGAAACCAAGACTTTCCGGCCGCGATCCGTGCGGCCCGGGAGGTTCTTGGCGCTGCGGTCGCGTGTCGTCAGCCCGCTGAAGCGGCGCTCGTTTCCCAATTTCCAATTTTCCCCATCTCCAACATAGACGCCACGCGCGGCGCAGTCGGGCGGCCCACTCGGCCCTCGCGGCGAATTTTGACGCGCGGCGAGAAAGTTTGCCATGGCCAACAAAATGATCATCGACGCCTCCCACCCGGAGGAAACCCGGGTTGTGGTTCTGCGAGGCAATCGGGTCGAGGAGTTTGACTTCGAGTCAGCGAGCAAGAGGCCGCTGCGAGGGAACATCTACCTCGCCAAGGTGACCCGGGTAGAACCGTCGCTCCAGGCCGCTTTCGTCGACTATGGCGGCAATCGCCACGGCTTTCTCGCCTTCTCCGAAATCCATCCGGACTATTACCAAATTCCGGTCGCCGATCGGCAAGCGCTGCTTGAGGAGGAGGCGCTGTCGCAACGCGAGGAGGAGGAAGAGGCCAGCGGCGAACGACGCACCCGGCGTCATCGGCGCCCGAGGCGCGCGGAAGTCGAAGCGCGCGTCGGGACAGGCGAGTCGATTTCGGAACCCACGTCAGCAGACGAATTGGGCGCGGACGAATCCGCCCCGGCTTTCCCGGCGGGAAATGTCGCGGGGAACTCGCCCGAGATTGGCAGCGCCGGGGTGCGCGCCAAAATCGACGCCCTCCTAGCACATCCAGCTCCGACCGTCGCGCCCTCAAGCGGCGACGCCACGGACAATGTTAGCACGGATACGGCGCCTGAAGCGGCAAATGATGATTCGACGTCGTACGAGTCCGCGCCCGAATGGACATCTCCTAAAGGCGCCTCGGGCGCCGTTGCTCTCGACGAACCCGCCGACGCCGCCAGACCCGCAGCCGACGTCGAGCACGACGAAAACCACCGCGAGGATGACGATCACGAAGTCACGACGCTCGAGGGCGGCTCCGAGGAGCGCTTGGCGACCAGCCGAAAGCAGCGAGTCGAGGATGACGGCGAGCCAGTCGAGCAGATCGGCGGCGATGCTTTGGAGGAGATTCCGCGCCGCGCACCCCGCTTGCGCCGCCAATACAAGATTCAGGAGGTCATCAAGCGGCGGCAAGTTCTGCTGGTCCAGGTCGTCAAGGAGGAACGCGGCAACAAGGGGGCGGCGCTGACGACCTACCTCTCGCTCGCCGGGCGCTATTCCGTCTTGATGCCCAATACCGCGCGCGGCGGCGGCATTTCGCGCAAAATCACCAATGCCCAAGACCGCAGCCGACTGAAGGGGATCGCCGAGGAACTCGATGTTCCCGAGGGCATGGGGGTCATTCTCCGCACCGCTGGCGCCTCGCGGACCAAAGCCGAGGTCAAGCGCGACTTCGAATATTTGTTGCGGATGTGGGAGACCGTGCGGGAAACGACGCTCGCATCGAGCGCGCCGACGCTCGTCTACGAAGAGGGCTCGCTCATCAAACGGGCGATCCGGGATCTCTACAGCAAGGAAGTCGAAGAGATCGTCGTCGCCGGCGAAACCGGCTATCGCGAAGCCAGACAGTTTATGCGGCTCCTCATGCCGAGCCACGTCAACAGCGTACAGCTCTATCGCGACACCCAGCCGGTCTTCGCCAAGGCCGGCGTCGAGTCGCAACTCGACGCGATGTTCTCCAACCAGGTGACGCTGAAGTCTGGCGGCTACATCGTCATCAACCAGACCGAGGCGCTGGTAGCCATCGACGTCAATTCGGGCCGATCGACGCGAGAGCATAACATCGAGGATACCGCGTTGCGCACCAACCTCGAGGCCGCCGACGAGATCGCACGCCAGCTGCGTCTGCGGGACCTTGCCGGGCTCATCGTCGTCGACTTCATCGACATGGAGGAGTCGCGCAACAATCGCTCGGTCGAGAGGCGGATCAAGGATGCGCTGAAAAATGACCGCGCGCGCATCCAGGTCGGACGCATCTCGCACTTCGGCTTGCTCGAAATGTCGCGTCAGCGCATTCGTACCGGAGTTCTTGAAGGCTCGACCGTGGTTTGCGCTCACTGCCAGGGCGCCGGCGTCGTGCGATCGACGGCTTCGATCGCGCTGCACGTGCTGCGCGTGCTCGAAGACGCACTGATCAAAAGCTCGACCCACGACGTCACGGTGCGCACCCGCACGCCCGTCGCGCTTTACATTCTCAACCAGAAACGCGCCAATCTGCGTGACCTGGAGCGCAGGTTCGGCGTCGCGATCGTCGTCGAGGCTGACGATACGCTGACCGGCGCCAACTACCACGCAATCGAGCGTGGCGAGCCGGCGGCGGGCGTCAAGAGCGAAGTCGAGCCGCCGAAATCGTTGGCGGACGAG
This sequence comes from uncultured Alphaproteobacteria bacterium, assembly GCA_963765375.1. Taxonomy (GTDB): domain Bacteria; phylum Pseudomonadota; class Alphaproteobacteria; order Rhizobiales; family Beijerinckiaceae; genus Roseiarcus. The sequence continues at coordinate 309,021 of CAVXVZ010000007.1, forward strand.
TTTGCGACAATCGTAGAAGAGCCAGAGCCGATCGAGAACAACTCGGAGGAAGTCCCCGAAGCGTCCGGCCAAGAGGGTCAAGAGGTCCTGCAGGCGAGCGACCGGACCGGCGGCCTCTCGGTCGACGAAGGCGATGCCGGCCGGCGACGCCGGAGGCGGCGGCGCCGTCGCGGCGGCGAGCGGTCGTTGGGCGAAAACCCGCCGCAGGACGCGCCGCAGCCGACGGACGACGGCTTGGCGGCGGTTGCCGAAATCGGCGGCGACCTCCAGGTCCCGAGTGGCGAGGGCAATGCGGTCGAGAGGCGGGGTCCGCGCAGCGGAGAAGACCGCGAACGTCGCTCGAGACGCTCGCGCGGCCAGCGAGATCGGTTCCCACGGCGGCCAGATGGCGAAACCAGGCGCGAAACGGGGCGCCGAGTTTCGAACTCGCCGCCTTCGCTGGCTCTCGAACAAGAATTCGCCGCGTCCGAGGCTGACTATTCCGAAGCGCCGCCGCCTTCCCGCGATGCGGTTTCCGTTCGAGAGCCGACCGCCGAGCCAACGCAAACCTCGGCTTATGAAGCTCGCATCGAGCCGGCTCTTGAGGCTGAGGAGCCTGAGATCAAGGCCCCGTCGTCATTCGCAGACGCAGCCCCGACCGCAGAGTCATCTGCGCCTTCAGAGGCCGCTGCGGAACCGGCGCCGGCGACCCCTCCTCCGGCAAAGGATGAGCCGCCGCGGCCGCGGCGCAGCGGCTGGTGGCAGCGGGCGCGCGCGAGCGTAATCGGGGAATAGCCCCATTCGTGGCGCATGCGAATCGCGCGTACTGGCGGCCGGCCCGAGAGGCGCCGCCGCCTAGTCTAAAGCGCTCGCAGCCTCGCTTTGGCGGATCTTTCCGTCGTGAGCCGATTGCGAAGCGGCAAGCCGAACGGCTCCAACTCGATCTCGAACATGTCGCCCTTTTGCGTCTGGACGCCGCCGCTGAAAGAGAGCGTCGCGGTCCCGAAGAAATGAACGTGGACGTCGCCCGGCCGCCGGAACAAAGCATATTTGAAATGATGCGCCTCGAGATTGGCGATCGAATGGGCCATGTTCTGCTCGCCGGACAGGAACGGCTTTTCCCAGATCACGTCCTTCCCCCGCCGGATGCGCGACACGCCATTGACGTCGGCCGGCAGATCGCCAACCAGCAATTCCGGACCCAGGCTTGCTGGCCGCAACTTCGAATGCGCGAGCCAAAGGTAGTTCTGCCGTTCGGTAACGTGATCGGAGAATTCATTGCCGAGCGCAAACCCAATTCGAACCGGAGCGCCGGCGTCGTCGATCAAGTAGATTCCGACGATCTCAGGCTCTTCGCCGCCGTCGAGCGCGAAGGCTGGACTGGGCAGATCGCCCTCCGGCGGCGCGAGAATAGAACCGTCGCCCTTATAGAACCACTCGGGCTGCGCGCCGGTTTCGCCCTTGGCCGGCTTGCCTCCCTCGAGGCCTAATTTGAACATCCGCATCGAGTCGGTGAGCTTGGACGGATCGGCGAGGTCCTTGTGCATTTTGTCACGACCCTCGGCCGAACCGAGATGCGTAAGGCCCGTCCCGGTCACCAAGACATGCGCGGGATCCTTGTGATCGACAGGAGTGAGAACGCGCCGCTCCTTCAACGCACGAGCGAGATCGACCGGTTTGCCGACCCCTCGGTCGGCGATGAGCTTGCGGAGCGAAACACCCTCGGCGATCGCCTGGCGCGCGAGGTCGAGCGTCGTGCGCGCGCCCTTGACGAGCCGGCTCTCGCCGCGCGCCGAGACGGCGAGCGCCCGCTTGCCGTTTTCATCGATGAATTGCGCCAGCCTCACGCTTTTGCCCCTTCTTCAGCGCCGGAATTCAGACGCGCTTCAATGAGCTCGAAGATTCGTAAATCGATGTAATTGCTGGCTGCGAATGTCGCGCCAGCTTCGATAAGCGTTCGCGAATCCAGCGTCGTCGTCATCCCCACCACGGCAAGCTCCGCGGCCGCGGCGGCGCGTACCCCCAACAACGAGTCTTCAAAGGCGATCGAATGGGCCGCCGCCGCGCCGGTGCGCTCCAACGCGGTCAGATACGGCAGCGGATCGGGCTTTGAGCGTGTGAGTTCCCCTCCGATCACCAGGATCGGCAGACGCTGCCCAATCCCCAGCGCTGCGAGAACCTTTTCAGCGTTAGCGCGGGGGGCGTTCGTCACCACCGCGCGCTTGAGCCCGCGCCGGTCGGCGAAATCGAGGAGCGCGAGCGCGCCGAGAATGGGCTCGAGGTCGCGCAAATTGTCGCGGTAGGCCGCTTCTTTGGCGCCAAGAGTCGCAGCCTGCTCAAGGAGCGACAAGTGCGAAAGGTATCGACTGGCAATCATTTCGTTGGACGCGCCCATGATATTTGCAGCGTATTCGGAACGATCGAGCGAAATGCCGTGCGGCGCGAATACGCGCTGGAACGCCGCCAAATGCTCGGCGTCGCTATCCACGAGCGTTCCATCGAGATCGAACAGCAACGCGGTCTTCATGAGGCCCCGGAAAGACGGTCACGGCCGCCGATCACATCGTTGCTCCGATCTGCCAGGGCGTGAATTCGGCGTCGCCATAGCCAAGGAGCTCCGACTTCGTCCGTTCGCCAGAGGCGACCGCAAGGATCTTGTCGAAGATTTCCCTCCCCTTCTCGGCGATCGACACGCCGTCGACGACGTCGCCGCAATTGATATCCATGTCCTCGATCATCCTGCGGTAGGTGTCATTATTGGTAGCGAGTTTGATCGATGGCGTCGGCTTGCAGCCGTAAGCCGAGCCGCGCCCGGTGGTGAAACAGAGCATATTGGCGCCGCCCGCGACCTGCCCGGTCGCCGACACGGGATCATAGCCCGGCGTATCCATGAACACGAAGCCCTTTGCCGTCACCGGCTCGGCGTATCGGTAGACTTCATTGAGCGCGGTCGTGCCGCCCTTCGCGGCCGCGCCCAGGGACTTCTCGAGAATGGTCGTCAAGCCTCCGGCCTTGTTGCCGGGAGAGGGGTTGTTGTTCATCTCGCCCCCGTTGCGCGCGCAATAGTCCTCCCACCAATGGATTCGCTCGACCAGCTTGCGGCCGATCTCCGGCGTCGCCGCGCGCCGCGTCAGCAGATGTTCGGCGCCGTAGATCTCCGGCGTCTCCGAGAGGATGGCCGTGCCGCCGTTGCGCACCAGAATGTCGGTGGCCGAGCCGAGCGCGGGATTGGCGGTGATCCCCGAGTAGCCGTCCGAGCCGCCACATTGGAGCGCAAGCGTAAGCTCGCTCGCCGGCGCGGTCGTGCGCGCGGCGCGGTCGAGCGTCGGCAGCATGGCGCGAACCCGCTCGACGCCGGCCGCGACGGTCTTGCGCGTGCCCCCTGTTGCCTGGATCGTGAGGCTGTGGAACGACTCGCTCTCGACGACCCCGTATTCCTCCTTCATGCGGCCAATCTGAAACACTTCGCAGCCCAGCCCGACCATCAAGGTCGCCCCAATGTTGGGATTGGCGGCGTAGCCCCATTGGGTCCGCATCAAGGCGTCAAAGCCCTCGCCCTTGGCGGCGATGCCGCAGCCGGTGCCGTGCACCAGCGCGATCACGCCGTCGACGTTCGGGTAGTCGGTAAGAATTCCGGAGCGTTCGACCTCCCGCGCGATGAGACGCGCGACCGTCGCCGAGCAATTCACCGAAGTCAGGATTGCGACATAGTTTCGCGTCCCGACCTTTCCGTTCGCCCGCCGGAAGCCCTGAAAGATCGGCTGAGTCTCGATCGGGGCGATCGTCTCGGGGCGCGCATCCTCGCCAAAATGATAATCGCGCGCGAATTCCTTCACGCCGCAATTGTGCTCGTGCACCCATTCGCCTGCAGAGACCGGCCGCGAGGCAAAGCCGATGATTTGACCGAACTTGCGGATCGGAGCGCCAGCCTCGACGGCGGCGACCGCCATCTTGTGGCCCTTCGGGATACGCTCGCGAGCGCTAACCCCTCCCATCGGGGCGGCGCCCGCAGCGATCTCGTCGATCGCGATGACAACATTGTCCGATGGGTCGAGGCGTAGCGCGCGAGGCGTTGTCATGGTGCGTTACCACTCAGGATTGGCTGTCTACGACGAAAAAAAGTCCGGGCTGCTTCTGCGCCATGGATTCCAGCATCGCGCTGGTCGCATCGAGGTGGCGCCTCATCGCCTCGCGCGCTGCGGGAGGGTCGCCCGCTTCGATCGCGGCCACGATCGAGGCGTGTTCCTTCTGCGCCGTGCGCAGGCGTCCGCCTGGAGACATAGCGAGCCTGCGCGCCCTTTCCAGATGGACGCGAAGGGCTTCCAGGACATCATGGGCGCGCGCCATCCCGAGATGAGCCGTCATGATCTGGTGGAACGCCACGTCGAGCGCGTAGAAGGCGGCTCGGTCCTCGACTTCAACCGCCGCGGCCCCCTGCTTGAGATTCGCCGCCAGCGCATCCTTGTCGGCGCGCGTCATTCGCCGGGCGGCTTCGGCAGCGATCTCGCCCTCGAGCGCGCTCCGGATAAAGAAACGCTCGCGCACGTCGTTCAGCGAGATTCGGGCGACGAATGAGCCGTGCTGGGGCGCGACGTCGACAAGACGATCGTACGACAGGCGGCTGACCGCGGCCGAGACGGGAAAGCGCGAAACTCCGAGCTTCTCGCACAAGCCCGCCTTGTCGATCAGGCTGCCCGGCTCGAGCGTTCCGGAGAGAATCGCTTCCTTCAGTTCGCCGTACACGGCGTCCGCCTTGGAATGGGCGCTCTTCGCCAAGTCGCTACCCGCAGCTCACGGCGAAGCGAAACGCTTCGCCTGTTGTCGCTAACATGTTAGAGGCTAGAGAGGCGGGGCGGCCCCGTCAATCCACCAAACGCCGCACCGGAGACGCCGATGCCGACGCAGGACTTGACCGAGGAGACCACGCTGCCGGCGGACCGCTACGCCGGCGCTCTTGCGGCGCGGGTATGGCGGCCCGACGTCGACGGCCCCTCCGTGGTTGCGGTCAGGCAAGACGGTTTGGTCGACGTCAGCGAAACGTTCCCCACCATGCGCGATCTTTGCGAGGCGCCGTCGCCGGACGAGGCGCTGCGCGCGGCGGACGGACCGCGCATCGGCGCGCTTGAGGATATTCTCGCCTTCACCCCGCGCGACAAGCGCTTGACTGGCAGCCCGCGCCTTCTCGCGCCCATCGACCTGCAGGCGATCAAGGCGGCCGGCGTGACATTCGCCCAATCGCTGCTCGAGAGGGTCATCGAGGAACGCGCCCGCGGCAGCCGGGAAGGCGCGGCGAAGGCGCGCGAGGAGATCGTGCGCGCGCTGGGAGACGACTTGAGCACCCTCAAGCCCGGGTCGCCTGCCGCGATGCGGCTCAAGACGGCGCTGGTGAAGGCAGGCGCATGGTCGCAATATCTGGAAGTCGGGATCGGGCCGGACGCGGAGGTCTTCACCAAGAGCCAACCGATGTCAGCCGTCGGCGCGGGCGATGACGCCGGTTTCCACCGCGCTTCGCTTTGGAACAACCCCGAACCGGAAGTGGCGCTCGCAGTCGCTTCGAGCGGAGCGATCGTCGGCGCGACGCTCGCCAACGACGTCAATCTGCGCGATTTCGAGGGGAGATCGGCTCTCCTGCTCGGCAAGGCGAAGGACCAGAATGCGAGTTGCGCCCTCGGTCCCTTCCTGCGCTTTTTCGACGCGACATTCTCGCTCGACGACGTGCGCTCGGCCACGATTGCGCTCACCGTCGAGGGCGAGGATGGTTTCCGGCTCGAAGGCGGCTCGTCGATGGCCAAGATCAGCCGCGACCCCAGCGATATCGCCGCCCAGACGATCGGCGCGAGCCACGCCTACCCGGACGGGTTCGTTCTTCTGCTTGGGACGATGTTCGCCCCGGTCGCAGATCGCGGCGATCCGGGCATGGGGTTCACCCATAAGACGGGCGATATCGTCGCCATCGGAACGGACAAGCTCGGCCGGCTCGTGAATCGCATGCGGCCGTGCGAAGAATGTGAACGCTGGACCTTCGGCGTGGGCGCGCTCATGCGCAACCTCGCCCGCCGGGGGTTGATTTGACCGCCTCAGCCGTAGAAGGTCGGTCCAAAACTCGGGAAAGAAGCATGGGCGCCCATTACAAGAACTTTATCGCCGGCGAATGGGTGGAGGGCGCGACCGTCACCCGCGACGTCAACCCGTCCGACACCAACGACGTTGTAGGCGAGTACGCCCAAGCCGACTTCGCTCAGACAGGCGCGGCGATCGACGCCGCGCATGCGGCGTTTCCGTCCTGGTCGCGAACGTCGCCACAGGAGCGCCACGACATCCTGCTGCGCGTTTCGATCGAGATCCTCGCGCGACGCGACGAGCTCGGGCGCCTGCTCTCGCGCGAAGAGGGCAAGACGCTGGCCGAAGGCATTGGCGAAGCGACCCGCGCCGGCCAGATCTTCGATTTCTTCGCCGGCGAAGCGGTGAGAATTCCGGGCGAGAAGTTCGCCAGCGTCCGGCCGAACGTCGATATCGAGGTCACGCGCGAGCCGATCGGGGTGGTCGGAATCATTGCGCCGTGGAATTTCCCGATCGCTATCCCGGCCTGGAAGATCGCGCCGGCCCTCGCCTACGGAAACACCGTGGTGTTCAAGCCCGCCGATCTCGTCCCGGGATCCGCCCATGCGCTCGCCGAGATGATCGTGCGCGCCGGCGTTCCCAAGGGCGTGTTCAATCTGGTCGTCGGGCGGGGCTCAACGGTTGGCCAGGCGATCCTCGACCACAAACGGGTTGACGCGGTCACCTTCACCGGCTCGGTCGCGACCGGCCGCCGGGTCGCGGCCGCCTGCGCCGGCGCGATGCGCCGGTTTCAGCTCGAAATGGGCGGCAAGAACCCGCTTATCGTGCTCGCGGACGCCGACCTGCCGACCGCGGTCGAATGCGCGGTCAACGGCGCCTATTTCTCGACCGGCCAGCGCTGCACGGCTTCGTCGCGGCTCATCGTCGAGGAGCCGGTCTACCGGGCTTTCGCCGACAAGCTGATCGAGCGGATGCGGGGACTGGTCGTGGACGACGCCGTGAAGCCGGGCACGCATATCGGCCCGGTCGTGGATGCGGCCCAGCTCGAGCAGGATCTCTCCTACGTCACGATCGGTCAGGGCGAAGGGGCGAAGCTCGCGCTCGGCGGCGAGCGGCTCAACCGCGCCACCCCCGGATTCTACATGGCCCCGGCGCTCTTCCTCGACGCCGACAATTCGATGCGCATTTCGCGCGAGGAAATCTTCGGTCCCGTCGCCGCGATGATCCCGGCCCGCGATTACGATCATGCGCTGGCGATCGCGAACGACACCGATTTTGGCTTGTGCGCCGGCATCTGCACCACCAGCCTCAAGCACGCCTCGCACTTCAAGCGCAACGCCGAAGTCGGGATGGCGATGGTCAACCTGCCGACAGCGGGCGTCGATTATCACGCGCCGTTCGGCGGCCGCAAAGGCTCCAACCTCGGCCCGCGGGAGCAGGGACGCTATGCCGCGGAGTTCTACACCACGGTGAAAACGGCCTACACGCTGGCCTGATGCGGATGGCGGCCGGCAGGCGGGCCACGGGGCGACCGAAACGATGATCCTGATTTCCGGCGAGGCGCTGATCGACCTCATCCCCGATCCGGTCAAGGCGAATGCGTACGACGCGGTGCTTGGGGGGTCGCCCTTCAATGTCGCGATCGGCCTCGCCCGGCTGGGCTCGCAAACCGCTTTTGTCTCGCGCATTTCCGCCGATGGCAACGGCGAAGCGCTCGCCGCCGCGCTCGCCGCGAACGGCGTCGATCTCGGCTTTGTCGCCCGCGACCTCCGCCCGACCACGCTCGCTTTCGTCATGCGCGGCACCGCCAAGACCGGCTCGCGCTATTCGTTCTACCTCGACGGCACCGCTTACGACGGTCCTTGGCCCTTCCCGAAGGAATGGCCGAAAGGCGCGCAACATCTGCATGTCGGCTCATTCTCCGCTGTCGAGCGTCACGGAAGGACCGTGGTCGAGGCGATGCGGGTTGCGGGTCAGCATGCGAGCGTGAGCTTCGATCCCAACATCCGCCCGTTCGTGACCCCGGATCGCGAATCGGTCGCGGGCTTGGTCGAGAGGCAGGTGACCCTCGCCCGCATCGTCAAGGCGAGCGAGGAGGACCTCGAGTGGCTCTACCCCGGCCGCTCGATCGTGGACACTCTCGCCGCCTGGACCAAGTCTGGTCCGCGATTTTGCGTCGCGACGCTCGGAGAACGCGGGGCCCTCGCCATCCTGGGGAAGGACAAAGTGGAGGTCGCGGCGCCGCGCGTCGAGGTTGTGGACACTGTCGGCGCCGGCGACAGTTTCATGTCTGCGCTTTTGTCGGCGATGGATCGCGACCATTCGCTCGGCGCCGAAGCGCCTCAGCCCAGTCGCCGCGAATTGGAGCGGTGGCTGCGCTTCGCGGCGACCGCATCGGCCATCACTTGCACGCGCAAGGGCTCGGATCCGCCGACCCGGCCTGAAGTCGAGGCCCTCCTCGCCGGGTGAGCCGAAATCGAGCCTGGAGCCAAGGACGAAGCCGACGACCGTTGCGGGCGTCGAGCGGGCGGTCTAAAACGCCAGCCGAACAGCAATGGGAATCAACGCCATGGCGTCGAGCGACGCTCTGCCTGGTCCGCGCCGGCCGCGGCCGTTGTCGCCGCATCTGAGCGTCTATCGCTTTACGATGACGATGGCGATGTCGATCGCCCACCGGATCAGCGGCGCCGCCCTTTACGTCGGCGTCCTGCTGCTCGCATGGTTTCTCATCGCCGCCTCGGCGGACGCCGCAACGTTCTCGGTCTTTGCCGGATTCATCCAATCGCTCGTCGGCCGCCTCGTCCTGTTCGGCTTCACGTGGGCGCTCTTTCATCACCTCATCGGCGGTATTCGCCATATCGCCTGGGACTCCGGCTATGGCCTGGATGCGCCGCTGCGCGATCAAACGGCGTGGGCGACCCTGATCGTAGGTTTTGCGTTGACCATCGTGGTCTGGGGCGTAGGTTACGCCGTCCGCTAACGGAGCACCGCGATGGCCGAACGTCCAAGCGATCTGCGCACTCCCCTTGGGCGGGTGCGATTTCTCGGCTCGGCGCGGACGGGAACGACAGACGCCTGGTTCGTTCATCTGACTTCGGTCGCGCTCGTCCCCCTGACCGTCGGCTTCGTCTGGCTCATCCTCGACATGTTGCGCGAGGATTACAATGGGGTGCGGGCGGAGCTCGCGCGGCCGATTCCGGCAGTCCTCCTGCTGGCGTTCATTCTCGCCGGCATCTTCCACATGGAGCTCGGCATGCGCTCCGTCATCGTCGATTATATCGGCGGCCAGTCGCGCGCGTGGGCGCTGGTCGCCAACACCCTTTTCGCCGCGCTTCTGGCGCTCGCATGCGTCTACGCGACGCTGCGCATCGCCTTCACCTGAGCAACCCCTGGGAAGACGGACCATCGATGGCGACCAACGGCTCTTCCGCGCAGGGCGCGCCGGCGCTCGGGGGCAAGGCCTATCCGATCACCGACCACACGTTCGACGTCGTCGTGATCGGCGCCGGCGGCGCCGGCCTGCGCGCGAGCGTCGGCTGCGCCCAAGCCGGCCTGCGTACGGCCTGCATCTCGAAAGTGTTCCCGACCCGCTCGCATACGGTCGCCGCGCAAGGCGGCATTTCCGCCGCCCTCGGCAACATGGGCCCGGACGACTGGCGGTGGCACATGTACGACACCGTCAAGGGCTCCGATTGGCTCGGCGACCAGGATGCGATCGAATACATGTGCCGCCAGGCGTCGGCCGCCGTCTATGAGCTGGACCATTGGGGCGTGCCGTTCTCCCGCACCGAGGCGGGCCAGATCTACCAGCGGCCGTTCGGCGGCATGACGACCGAATTCGGCAAAGGAATCGCGCAGCGCACCTGCGCCGCCGCCGACCGGACCGGCCACGCCATCCTGCACACGCTCTACGGCCAGGCGCTGAAGGCGAAGTGCCAGTTCTTCATCGAGTATTTCGCCATCGACCTCATCCGCGACGCCGAGGGCGCGATCCGTGGCGTCGTCTGTCTCAAGCTCGATGACGGAACCATTCATCGGTTCCGCGCCCAGATCACCATCCTCGCCACCGGCGGCTACGGACGCGCCTATTTCTCGGCGACTTCGGCCCACACCTGCACCGGCGACGGCAACGCGATGGCCCTGCGCGCCGGCCTGCCGCTCCAGGACATGGAATTCGTCCAGTTCCATCCGACCGGCATCTACGGCGCCGGTTGCCTCATCACCGAGGGCGTGCGCGGCGAAGGCGGCTATCTCGTCAATTCGGAGGGCGAGCGCTTCATGGAGCGCTACGCGCCGCACGCCAAGGACCTCGCCTCGCGCGACGTGGTCAGCCGCTCGATGACGATAGAAATTCGCGAGGGTCGCGGCGTCGGTAAGAACAAGGATCACATTTTCCTGCACCTCGATCATCTCGATCCCAAAGTGGTTCATGAGCGCCTGCCCGGCATTGCCGAGAGTTCGCGCATCTTCGCCGGCGTCGACGTGACCAAGGAGCCGATCCCCGTTTTGCCGACCGTCCACTACAATATGGGCGGCATCCCGACCAACTATCACGGCGAGGCGCTGACCAAGGTCGATGGCGACCCGGATGCGATCGTGTCGGGACTGATGGCGCTCGGCGAGGCGGCTTGCGTCTCCGTCCATGGCGCGAACAGGCTCGGCTCGAATTCGCTCATCGACCTCGTCGTCTTCGGCCGCGCGGCGGGCTTGCGCGCCGCCGAGACGCTGAAGTCCGGCGACAGCCAGCCCGAACTCGCCAGGGACAGCGCCGAGTTCGCCCTGACCCGGCTCGACCGGTTCCGCAACGCCAGGGGCAAGACGCCGACGGCTGCGCTGCGTCTCGACATGCAGATGGTCATGCAGACCAATTGCGCGGTGTTCCGGACCGGCGAGGTGCTCGCCGAGGGCAAGGAAAAGATCCACGCCGCCTGGCGCTCGGGCGCGGACGTCTCGGTGACCGACCGCTCGCTCATCTGGAACTCCGATCTCGTCGAGACGCTGGAATACGACAATCTGATCGCGCAGGCGGTGGTGACCATGGAAGGCGCCCTCAACCGTCTGGAAAGCCGCGGGGCGCATGCGCGCGAGGACTATCCCAAGCGCGACGACGTCAACTGGATGAAGCATACCCTCACCTGGATCGACCCCGTGAAGCAGACGGTGGCGATCGACTACCGGCCGGTGCACGCCTATACGATGAGCAACGACATCGGCTACATCGAGCCGAAGGCGCGAGTGTATTGACGCTCCGCTGACGCGCATGGCTGGAAGACGTTCCGGGATGGATGAGCCGCAATGGTCCAACTGACTCTGCCCGAAAACTCGCGCATCAAGCCCGGCAAGACCTGGCCGGAGCCGGCCAACGCTGCGCGGCTGGCCGAATTCCGCATCTATCGCTGGAACCCGGACGATGGCGCCAATCCCCGTATCGATGTCTATTTCGTCGACCGCGACGATTGCGGGCCGATGGTCCTCGACGCGCTCATCTGGATCAAATCCAAGATCGATTCGACGCTGACCTTCCGTCGCTCGTGCCGCGAGGGGGTATGCGGCTCGTGCGCGATGAACATCGACGGGCTCAACACGCTCGCCTGCACCCGCGGCATCGACGAGGTCGCGGCGCCGGTGACTATCTATCCTCTTCCCCACCAGGAGGTGATCAAGGATCTCGTGCCCGACCTCACGGTCTTCTTTGCCCAGCACGCCTCGATCGAGCCGTGGCTCAAGACGGTATCCCCGGCGCCGGAGAAGGAATGGCTCCAGTCGCCGGAAGAGCGGGCGAAGCTCGACGGACTCTACGAGTGCATCCTCTGCGCCTGCTGCTCGACCTCCTGCCCGAGCTATTGGTGGACCGGCGACCGCTACCTGGGTCCGGCGGTCCTGCTCCAGGCCTATCGCTGGCTCGTCAACTCGCGTGACGAGGCGCAGGGCGAGCGGCTCGACAATCTCGAGGATCCGTTCCGCCTCTACCGCTGCCACACGATCATGAACTGCGCCAAGACCTGCCCCAAGGGCCTCAACCCGGCCAAGGCGATCGCCCATATCAAGACGATGATGGTCGAGCGTCGCCTGTGACGCCGGATACGGCTGGAATCGGCGGGCGAGCCGTGCGACGATCCGGGTCGGGGAGGCGAAGCCCTCAGAAGGCGCGGGCCTGATCCCGTGCTCGCTTTCGCCGCTCGATGTCAGTTATTCACGGGCGATGATGCGAAAAACGCACTTTAAGGAGGCCTCAATGGCGAAGTTGAAATCGGCGAAGGAGACCCATGTCCGCGAACGCCTCGGCACGCCGACCGACCTCAAGCCAGAGGCGACGCGGGACATTTCGGCGGCGCTCGCCGGGCTGTTGGCGGACGTGTTCGCCATCTACGTCAAGACCAAGAACTTCCATTGGCACATGAGCGGCCCGCACTTCCGCGACTATCACCTGCTTCTCGACGAGCAGGGCGAGCAGATTTTCGACATGACCGACGACATCGCCGAGCGGGCGCGCAAGATCGGCGGCGCGACCATCCATTCGATCGGGGACATCGCCCGTCGTCAGCGCATCCTCGACAACGACGCCGACTATGTCGATCCGAAAGACATGCTGGCGGAGCTGCGTGACGACAACGAGCGACTGACCTCGATCATGCGCCAGGTCCATAACGTCTGCGACACCTACGGCGACGTCGCGACGGCGAGCCTGCTCGAGAACTGGATCGATCAGACCGAACGGCGAACATGGTTCCTGTTCGAGGCGACGCGGGGCGGCCCAGGGGCGAACGACTGAGCCTGTCGGCCATCTGGTCAGGCGCGGCGATGGGCAATGATCGCCGCGCAAACCGCCGTCCAACCCGTCTGGTGTGAGGCGCCGAGCCCCTCGCCCGTGTCACCGTTGAAATACTCGTAGAACAGGGGGCGGTCTCCCCATCCGGAGTCGGGCTTGAAGAGCGGGTTCGCGCCGTGCTCGGGTCGGCGCCGCTGCGCGTCGGGCAGGAAGAGCCGCAATAGCCGCCGCTCGATCTCGTCCGCCACCACGCCGAGGTTCGCGCTCTGGCCAGAGCCAGTCGGCAGTTCGACGGTAAAATCGTCGCCCAGACCTCGATGGAGGGCTCGCAGCGATTGAATCGCGAGGAAGTTGAACGGAAACCAGACCGGACCGCGCCAATTCGAATTGCCGCCGAACTGTGGGGTCGTCGATTCCGCCGGTTCATAGTCGAGACGCACCTGCGCGCCGTCCAAATCAAGGACGAGCGGATGTTCGAGGTGGAAACGTGAGAGTGAGCGCAGCCCGAACGGAGACAGGAACTCCTGCTCGTCAAGCATCCGCGCGAACAACCGTTTGAACCGCGGCTTGTCAACCAAACCGATGAGTCGGTCGGACTCGCTGTGTGTGAATAGCTTCGTGAAGGCGCTGCCCTGAGGAGTGTTGTCCATGAACCACCGGGCTCGCGCGCGAAAAGTGGGCAGCGCCTCCCACAGCGACGCATTGAACCGGACGGACGCGAAGACCGGCAGGAGTCCCACCATGGAGCGGGCGCGGACGACCATCGTCTTCCCGTCCGGCTTCCGCAACCGGTCATAGAAAAAGCCATCTTCCTCGTCCCAAAGTTCGTCCATCGCCGAGGCGATCGCGCCGAAGTGCTCGAAGAATTTGAGAGCGACGTCCTCATACGCCGAATCGTGATTGGCGAGCACCAGCGCGATCTCAAGCATGTTGAGGCAATATTTCGCCATCCAGGCCGTCGCATCGGATTGCTCAAGGATTTCGCCGCCAGACAGCATTTTCGATCGATCGAACGGCCCGATGTTGTCGAGGCCAAGAAACCCGCCTTCAAATATGTTGTCGCCTGCGGCGTCGTTCCGATTTACCCACCAGGTGAAGTTGATGAGGAGCTTCTGGAAAGCCCGCGCCAGAAAATTGAAGTCGGCGCGGCCGTCGATTTCGAAAATCGTCAACGCCGCCCAGGCATGAATCGGGGGATTGCAGTCGCTGAAGTTCCACTCATACGCGGGCAGCTGTCCCTCGGGGTGCATGTACCACTCGCGCAAAAGCATCAGGAGCTGATGCTTCGCCGCCGCCGGGTCGACATACGCAAGAACGATGGAATGGAAGGCGGAGTCCCATGCCGCGAACCACGGATACTCCCACTTGTCCGGCATAACGAGGATGTCGTGACCGTGCAGGTGTCGCCATTCGGCGTTGCGTACGCTCCGTCGCCCGGCTGGCGGAGCTGGCTGCGCCGGATCGCCGTCGAGCCAACGCTCGACGCCGAAGTGATAGAATTGTTGGCTCCAAATCATGCTCGCGAACGCCGCACGCATGACCGCCGCTTCTTCGTCAGTTGAGCGGGAGGGCCGCAGAGCCTGATAGAATTCGTCGGCTTCCTTGATGCGCGCGGCGAAGGCGCCCTCGTACCCCTTGCCGAGGTCCACAGTCACCGCTGCGCCGTCTCGCGTGAGCCGCAGCCTGAGTTCGAGCTCCTGGCCGGGTCCCGCTTCGAGCCTGTACTGGCAGGCCATCTTCGTCCCCCGCCGATCCGGATTGACGGTTGCGGCGCCGGAAACGACATGGTCGTTGATGCCGTCTTTCGGGTAGGGTGTTTGCGGCGCGCTGCCGAACAAGCGCGCGGCATTCGTTTCGTTCTCACAGAAGAGCAGCTCGGGCAGCGCGCCGCGCGGATCGGGCCCCGCCGCAAGCCGCCAACGCTCTCCCTCGTCATCAAGCGCGGTCGCGCAAACAGCGTCAGGGTCCGCCGATTGCTCAGCGACGATCATCGGACGCTTGGCGCCGAGATCCCAGGACCAACGGTTGCGATACCAGAGCGTCGGGAGAACGACGAGTTTCGCCGCCTCCGGCCCAATGTTGCGAGCGCGAATGCGAATGCAAAGATCGAATGGACCAGCTTTTGCGTATTCGACCCCGATTTTCCAATAGCGGCCCCCGTCGAAGATCCCCGTGTCGGAGAGCTCGAATTCGCGCTCCTTGCGGCTGCGCTTGGCGTTTTCTTCCCGCAACCTTGCGTAAGGAAAGGCCGCTTGCGGATAGTGGTAGATCCAACTTAGCCAGGAAGCGGTGGGCGTTGCGTCGGTATACCAGTAATATTCTTTGACGTCTTCGCCGTGGTTGCCCTCGCCATTGGTGAGCCCGAACATCCTTTCCTTTATGAACGGGTCCTGCCCGTTCCAGACCGCAAGCGCGAAGCAAAGCTTCTGGTTGCGATCGCATATGCCGGCGAGCCCATCCTCGCTCCAGCGATAGGCGCGGGAACGGGCGTTTTCATAGGTGAAATACTCCCAGGCGTTCCCGTCGGCGCTGTAGTCCTCGCGCACAGTGCCCCAGGCGCGCTCGCTCAAATAGGCGCCGATCACTTTCCAGTCGCTGGCATGGTCGGGGGTTCCCGCCGCGAGGCGCTCCCGCTCCGCCCCGGCTGGCCGGCGATCAGAGTCGGATGCGGTCATCCAGGATCCTCCCCGAGCCGGTATTGCCCGGCGCTGTCATTCCCAAGGGAATGCGGTATGTATCGCCCAGGTCAACACCTCAAGCGAACTCGATCATGCATCTTGCCGACACCATCCGCACGATCCCGGACTATCCGAAAAAGGGCATCCTGTTTCGCGATATCACGACGCTGCTGGGCGACGCGAGGGCATTCCGCAGGGCGGTCGACGAATTGGTGCAGCCCTGGGCCGGAACGAAAATCGATAAAGTGGCGGGCGTCGAGGCGCGCGGCTTCATACTCGGCGGCGCGGTCGCGCATCAATTGTCGGCCGGCTTCGTGCCGATCCGCAAGAAAGGCAAGCTGCCGCACAGCACGGTTTCGATCCCCTATTCGCTCGAGTATGGCCTCGATCACATGGAGATCCATGACGACGCGGTCTCGAGGGCTGAGCGCGTGATCCTGGTCGACGACCTGATCGCGACCGGCGGAACGGCGGAAGCGGCGATCAAGCTCCTGCAGCAGATGGGCGCGCAGGTGGCCGCGGCGTGTTTCGTCATCGACCTCCCCGACCTCGGCGGAGCGGCCAAGATCGGCGCCCTCGGCGTCCCGGTGCGCAGTCTGGTCTCCTTCCCAGGGCACTGAGTCCCGGCTGCTTCACGCGCCCTTTTCCCGCGCCTGGGCCACCGCTCGCCAGTGCGCGTCGAACAGGGCGGCGCCGAAGTCGAGCGCATCGCCTGAGGCTTCCCGCATCAGCGACAAAGCGGTCGGCCGGCGCGCGGTCACGCGGCCGGCCAGCGCGCTCTCCTCGAACGTGAACTGGGTCTTGAACTTCTTCGCCAAGCTCTGCATCCCGATGTTGTCGGGCAGGCAGACGATCTCGATCGTCTCGACGCCATGATTGGTCGCGGCGCGTCGGATGCGCTTGAACAGTTTTTCGCCGATGCCCCGGCGCCGATAGCCCGCCTCGACCGAGAACGCAGCCTCGGCGTGAATGTCGCGCCCGAACGGCGCCTGCTCACTCCAGATCGCCTTGTTGGAGCGCAATTCGCCCGCGCCGACCATCTTGCCGTCGGCAAAGGCCCCATAGACGAGATCGCCCTTGCCGAAGCAGTTTTCGGCGTAATGGACGAGAAAATCGTCCGACATGCCGCCGCCGAAGCGCTCGTGGCGGCTCTGCGGATCAAGCCTCAGCAAATGATCGCGGAACAATTCCTTGTCCGACGGCCAAAGCCGCCGGATTTCCCCCTGGGATGATCTTGCCTCGTCCACTATCGACCTCGCCGATTGGTCCGCGGCGCTTCATCCCGGCCCTATATTATGCATCGCAACATAGGTTTCAACCCGCTGGATTAACTCGCGCCGAAGCTAAGCAAGGTCTTGCCGAGCGTTTGGCGCTTAGCGATTGCATCGAACGCCTTCCTGAAGTCTTCCAGCGCGTATTTGGCGTGGATGTGAACGCTGAGCGTCCCGGATTTGGCCCAATCCATCAACTGAGCCAGGTTCTCGCGATGCGCTTCCGGTTCGCGAGCGGTGAATTCGCCCCAATAGACGCCGCGGATGTCGCAGCCCTTGAGCAAAGGGATGTTGAGCGGCGGGCGGGGAATCTCGCCCGAGGCGAAGCCAATCACCAGAAGGCGTCCCTTCCACGCGAGCGAACGCAGCGCCGCTTCGGTCAGCGCGCCGCCGACCGGATCGTAGACGACGTCGACCCCGTTGGGCGCGAGGACCTTGAGGCGCGCGCGCAGATCGTCCGTAGCGGTGTTGATCGTCTCCGCCGCGCCGTAGCGTCGGGCGAAGGCGAGCTTTTCGTCCGAGGACGCGCCGGCGATCACCCGGGCCCCCATCGCCCTGCCAATCTCGACCGCCGCAAGCCCGACCCCGCCCGACGCGCCGAGCACCAGCAGGGTTTCGCCGGGCTTCATCTCGGCGCGCTGCTTCAGCGCGTGCAGGCTCGTGCCATAGGCGACTGAAAGGCCCGCCGCCTTGTCGAGCGCGAGCCCGTCGGGGATTTGCGCCAGCCGGATCGTGGGGATCGCGATCCGTTCCGCGGCCGCTCCGTAGGCGCAAAAGCCCATGACCCGGTCGCCGACCGCAAATCCTTGCGCGCCCGGCCCCAGCCCGACGACGCGGCCGGCGAATTCGCCGCCGGGCGAAAATGGCGGGACGGCCTTCACCTGGTACTTACCTTCGATGATCAGCGTGTCGAAGAAGTTGAGTCCGGCGTAGGCGACTTCGACCAAGGCTTCGCCCTTGCCGGGCGATGGCTCATCGACCTCCTCCACCTTCAGATTTTCGGCCGGCCCAAGCGACGGGCAGATCAGGGCTTTCATCACAGGCTCCCAATTTTACTCATTTTTCATTAACCAAGGGCAGGATTGCAGTCCCCGTCCGCCCCGGCAAGGCGGAAGGCCGGAATTTCGCCCCGATCGGGCGGCAGGGAAGCCCGCCTGCCGGGGTTGGGCCCGGTTCAAAGGATTGTTGTCGATGACGCGTCTCGTCATTCCGTCCCTCCGCGCCCTTGGGCTCGTCGCCGTCGCCGCTTGGGCGGCGAACGCCCCCGCGCCGCCTGCAACCGCCGCAACCAAGCCCGCCAAGCCCACGGCGAAAGCGGATAAGAAGGATGACGCCTCCAAGCCGGCCCTGGTCGCGACCTTCGGCGACTGGAACGTGTTCGTCGGCGAGGCCGGCAAGGGGCGCATCTGCTACACGCTCGCCCAGCCGAAATCACGCGAGCCCGCGAGCCTCAAGCGCGATCCGGGCTACGCGTTCATCTCCGACCGTCCGGCCGAGGGCGTGCGCAACGAAGTGTCGTTCATCATGGGCTTCGACGTCGCGGGGGGCGCGGACGCCGCCGAAGCCAAGGCCGACCCGAAGCCGGTCGAGAAGCCGGCGACGAAGACGGACGCCAAGGCGAAAAGCCCTGCCGGCCCGGCGCCGGTCGCCCTGGTCGACGAGACGTCGTTCGAGATGCTGCCCAAGGGCGGAAACCTGTGGGTCAAGAACGCGGCCAAGGAAGGGGCGCTGATCGCCGAAATGCGCAAAGGCGCGAAGCTTGTCGTCAAGGCCGCTTCGCTCAGAGGCCACCAGTCGATCGACACCTATTCGCTGACCGGCTTCGCCCAGGCGCTGGACCGGGTGCAGAAGGAATGCCCGGGGAAGTCGTAAGCCGCGCGTTGATAAGGGAGGCGCGCCAAGCTCGTCATGATGGCGAGGCGAGCGGAAGGGGCGGCGACTAAGTACAAGATTATAATGTTTGTATTCTCTTCGAACCGCGGCGAACGCCCGAGCTGTCATTTGTAGGATTTAGGTGACACATGCACATTTCACCAAAGGCGCTGTGCCCAGAGATTTTATAGTGAAATATGCAAGTGTCACCGTTTTACCCGTTTTACCACCGTTTTACCCGAGGCGACACCTGTAGGCGCGCTTTCCGCCCAAGGCGCTCGTCGTTTGAGTTTTGGCCCTAACCCTCCGGCTTTCGCGCCGCGAACAGGTAGTTGACGCCCGTATCCGGCGACACTCGCCACGTCGCGCCGAGCGGATTGTAGACGACCCCGCGCAGGCTCACTCGGGTCAGGCCGGCGGCGCGGGCGAAGCCCGTGAGCTCGATCGGGGTCACGAACTGCTCCCAGCGGTGCGTGCCCGGCTCGAGCCAGCGCAGCAGGTATTCGGCCCCGACGATGGCAAGGGCGAAGCTCTTCCACGTGCGGTTGAGCGTGGATGCGAGGAAGAGGCCGCCCGGCTTGACCAGCGAGGCGGCGGTCGCGACGAAGGCCTTCGGATCGGCGGCATGCTCGATCACCTCCATCATGCTCACGACGTCGAAGCGCTGCGGCTCCGTCGCGAGCTCTTCGACCGTCGCTGCGCGATAGGCGAGCCGCGCGCCGGTCTCCTCGGCATGGCGCCGCGCCGCCTCGATCGCGGCCGGCGCCGGATCGACGCCGACGACCTCCGCGCCGAGACGCGCCAAGGGCTCGGCGAACAAGCCGGCGCCGCAGCCGACGTCGAGAAGGCTGACCCCGGCGAGCGGCGCCCCCGTCGGCGCCTCGAGCGTGTAATGCCGCCGGATCAGGTCGCGCGCCCAGGCGATCCGGACCGGATTCAAGCGATGCAGCGGCGCCATCGGGCCGTCGGCGTCCCACCAGGCGTCGCCCAGCGCGTCGAAACGGGCAACCTCCTCGGACATGACGCTCGGCGATGGCCCGGCGGACATCTGAACCCCTTCGCTCCGCACCGGGACGCGCGTTGACCCACTGGAGCGACGCCTTTATACGGCGCCCCCACGCATTGCGCGAGAGAGCGCGTTTTTCCCAAGGTTTCAAGGATCCATGCCGCGTCTGGTGATGAAGTTCGGCGGCACGTCGGTCGCCGACGTTCAACGCATCCGCAACGTCGCCCAGCACGTCAAACGGGAGGTCGCCGCCGGCGCCGAGGTCGCGGTGGTGGTCTCGGCGATGGCCGGCGCGACCAACGAGCTGGTCGCCTGGTGCAAGGAGGCGGGCTCGCATTTCGACAACGCCGAATACGACGCCGTCGTCGCCTCGGGCGAACTGGTGACGGCGGGGCTGCTGGCGCTGGTGCTCAAGGACATCGGCCTCAACGCGCGCTCGTGGGCCGGCTGGCAGGTTCCGCTTCTGACCGACGACGCCCATGGCTCGGCCCGCATCGCCGCTATCGACGGGACGCGGCTGATCCAGGGCTTCAAGGCGGGCGAGATCGCCGTCGTCGCGGGCTTTCAGGGCCTGCACAAAGCCACCAACCGGGTGACGACGCTCGGGCGCGGCGGCTCGGACACGTCCGCGGTCGCGCTCGCCGCGGCGATCTCCGCCGATCGCTGCGACATCTATACCGACGTCGACGGCGTCTACACCTCCGACCCGCGCATCGTGCCGAAGGCGCGCCGGCTCGACAAGGTGGCGTTCGAGGAAATGCTGGAAATGGCCTCGCTCGGCGCCAAGGTGCTTCAGGTGCGCTCGGTCGAAGTGGCGATGGTCAACAAGGTCAGGCTCCACGTGCGCTCGTCGTTCGACGATCCGGCCCGCCCCAGGCTTGGCACGCTCATTTGCGACGAGGAGGAGATCATGGAGCAGGAGGTCGTCACCGGCATTGCCTTCTCGCGCGACGAAGCGCAGATCACTTTGCGCGAGGTGGCCGACAAACCGGGAGTTGCGGCGGCGATCTTCATGCCGCTCGCCGAGGCCAACATCAACGTCGACATGATCATCCAGGTCGTCTCCGACGACACGACGACAACCGACATCACCTTCACCGTGCCGGCGGCCGAATTCGCGCGCGCCATGACGATCCTCGAGGAGCGGCGGGCGAAGATCGGCTACGCCAAGCTGCACGGGGCCGAGGATGTGGTGAAGATCTCCGCCATCGGCGTCGGCATGCGCTCGCATTCCGGCGTCGCCGCGCGCGCCTTCAAGGCGCTGGCCGAAAAGGGCATCAACATTCGCGCGATCACGACCTCGGAGATCAAATTCTCGATGCTGATCGACGAGGTCTATACCGAGCTCGCCGTGCGCACGCTGCACACGCTTTACGGGCTGGACGCGAAGGGGTGAGAGGCGATCGCCGTTCAGGCCCCATTCAGGCCGCCGTCCCTAGCATCCAAAGTTCCAAGTCGCGTCCCGGCGTCCGGCAGAAATAGGGGATCTCGCCCATGTCTCGAAAACTTGCTCTTGGCCTGGCGTTGGCGCTGGGCGCCGCATCGGCTCTCGCCGGCTCGGCTCAGGCGGCGGTGGCGGACAGCGCATTCGTCGCGCCCCTGCGCGATCAGTTGCTGCCGGTCGAGAAGGCTCAGTTCGTCCTCAACGGCCGCAATTATTGCTGGTACGACGCCGGCTGGCAGGGCCCCGGCTGGTATTGGTGCGGATATGCCAATCGCACCGGCTATGGCTGGGGCGGCGGTTACGGCTGGAATGGCTGGCGTCATGCCGGCTACGGCGGCGGCGCTCATTATCATGGCGGCGCGCACTACCACGGCGGCGCCCACTACCACGGCGGCGGCCACTACCACGGCGGCGCGCACCATCACGGAGGGGGCGGCCATCATCACGGAGGAGGCGGCCACCATGGAGGGGGCGGCCACCATCACCGTTAGCCTGCATCGCGGCCACGAAAGCTTGAACCCCCGCGCGGAAGCCCTCGTCGAGAGCTTGAAGTGTCTTGGCGTCCGGAAATCGCGCTACCCAGTCGCGTCCGCCAAGGTCTTTGACCATGGCTGACCTCCAAGCGGCGGTCACCTCGTGGTGTAGCTGATCGCGGCGTAGAACTTCTTGGCGTAGACGGCGATCGCGTCGGCGCTGTCGAGGCCGTTGATGATGCGGCGCGCGTTCTTCCAGTCGGCGCTTTTCGAATTGAAGTAGTCGGCGAATTTCTTGCCGGTAAAAATGCCGTCAATCATTCCCTTGAACATGATCTTCGCCGCGAGGTCCGGCTGAAGCGCCTTGTCCGCGGCGGCGGCGCCGGACGTCAGGTCCGTCTTGTACGTCTGACCCATGGCCGCGTAGTTCACCCGCCAAGTCAATTGAACGAACCCGCGGCCGTAGAAGATGGGGCCGTCCCCGGGCCGGGCCTTCATTTTCCGGGCCAGCGCCGCGCGCTTCGGCACGCTGCTGTTCGGATCATACATCTTGGTGAAATAGGCGGCGCCTCCCCGTTCCCGGATCGGCTGCATCGTGAACGCGGTTTCGTGGTAGGTCGTCCCCAGCCCATAGGCCAGCCAGCGGTCGTCGCTTTTCGACAACGCCGCCTCCCAGGCGTCCAGTATGACGGTCATCCCGCCTTTTTGCCCGGCGCCTAGCCTTCCCGTGAACAAGGTCCGCTGACACTGGTCAAAGAAAAAATCACGATTGATCATCGCGCTTCTCCTTCGCCGCCGGCCCCTGCCGCCGCCTCGCCGGAATCAAGGCTGTGCTCGCACGCGCTTCCGGCGCGCATCCGGCGGGAGGAGCCCTTCGGTTTGCTCGCCGCGGCGATCGAATCGCTCAGGCGCTCTTCATGTTGTTCATGACCATGCCGACAATCGCCGAGACGATCGCGCCGGACACGCCGCCGCCGACCACCTGGCCGGCGAGCGCGCCGAGGTCCATCCCGCCGGTCGCGCCCTGCAGCATCGGGATCAACGAGGTGAGCAGCGATCCGCCGGCGATGCCGCCGACCGCGCCGGCGACGGTGTTGCCGGTGGTTCCGAGGCTCACGTTCTTCGCCGCAGCGCCGACCGCATTGCCGCCGATTGCGCCGGCGATCAGCTGAATGATGAGGTTGATGATCGTGCCTGACATGCTCCCTCCTGCTTGCCCCGGTTTCCGGCGTCAAAGCGCCGGGTCCGATTCCTTTTCGCCGTCAGTTTTGATGCGGTTCCGACAGGAGTCAATCGCCGGTTCCGGGTAACGCACCGCCGTCTGCGGCAAGGCCGTCGCCTCCGATCCTCCCGTCCCGGCTGCGTCTAGGCCGCTCACGCAATTCTGCTAGAGTCCAAAGCGTCGAACTCGGATTTCCGGATCAGCCCATGCGAGACCCTTACGAGGTTCTTGGCGTCGCCAAGACCGCGACTGCCGACGATATCCGCAAGGCCTACCGGAAGCTCGCCAAGAAGCTTCACCCGGACCTCAACCCCGGCGACAAGCGGGCCGAGGATGAGTTCAAGGAGGTCGCCGCCGCCAACGATCTGCTCTCCGACCCCGACAAGCGGCGGCGGTTCGACGCCGGCGAGATCGACGCCTCGGGAGCGGAGAAGGCGCCGCCGAACGCCCGCTACTATCGCGACTATGCCGGCGAGGCCGGCCATCCTTACGAGGGTCGCGGCGCTTACCGGGATTTCGCCCAGGGCGACGACATGTTCGCCGAGCTCCTGCGGCGCGCCGCAGAGCAGGCGCGGCGGCGGCCGGGCGCGGACCTGCATTACGAGCTTCAGGTCGAATTCCTCGACGCCGTCAACGGCGCGACCAGGACCATCACGCTCCCGGGCGGCGGAACCTTGCAGGTCACGATCCCGTCCGGCGTCGAGGACGGGCAGATCCTTCGCCTGCGCGGCAAGGGCGCGCCAAGCCCGGGCGAGGGCGAGCCCGGCGACGCGCTGGTGCAGATCGTCGTCAGGCCGCATCGCTTCTTCACCCGCGACGGCGACACCATCCTTCTCGACCTCCCGGTCACGGTGAAGGAGGCCGCGCTCGGCGCGGAAGTGCGGGCGCCGACGACGACCGGAAGCGTCATGCTCAAGATCCCGAAGCGGTCGAACACCGGCGACATGCTCCGGCTGCGCGGCAAGGGCGTGAAGAAGCGCGACGGCGCGGGCGACGAACTGGTCAAGCTCAAGGTGATGATGCCGACGGAGGCCGAGCCCGAGCTCGAAACTTTCCTCGCCGGCTGGACGCCGGGGTCGAATTATGATCCGCGAAAGGAGATGTGAGCCATGATCAGCGAGCGGGAGTTTCTCGAACGCACGCAACTCGATCGGGCCACGCTCACGATCTGGATCGAAGAGGAATGGCTTATCCCCGACCGGACCGCGCGCGAGCTCGCCTTCACCGATATGGATCTCGCGCGCGCCAATCTGATCCACGATCTAAAAGACAAGATGGGCGTCAACGACGAGGGGCTCGGCGTGATCCTGCACCTCCTCGATCAGATGCACGCGCTCAGACGCGCGCTCGCCGACACGCTCAAGTCCGCGCGCGAGCAGCGGCCTTCAGCGGGACGATAAATCACCCCTGCTTGCATCCTGCCGGGCGACGACGATCATCTGGCCGGAGTGGCGAATCGCGAGAACGGCGAGCGTTTCGCCTAGCGGCACCAGTGATGGTGCACGTAGCCGTAGCGGTCGACGTAGCGGCAGCGATAGCGCGGGCGACCGAGCGGAGCGCCGGGCGCCGTAACCGCCGCCCCGGCGACGCCGCCGATCACCGCCCCGACCGGCCCGCCGACTGCCGCCCCAGTGGCCACGCCTCCGAGGGTGCCGACCGTTTGGGTGGGCGAGGCGCAAGCGCCAAGCGCGAGACAGGCCAAGGAGATCAGGGCAATCTTGTTCACGATCGGGTCCTCCGACTATCGACCCTGCCGAAACACACAAAAGCGCAATTTGTTCCACAATTCGCACAAGGCCCGCCGAAAAGGCGCAAGCATTGTCGAAACGCCTCGCATGGGTTGCTTGCGAGCGACTTTGGGTGAAAATTATTTTATTTCAAGGACGGCCCGAAGGGGCGTCGCCGAAGGCGGTGCGCGCGAATTGGCGCGCGTCCTTGTTTTCAAATTCCTCCCGCGCCCCGCTCCGCCAAGCAAATAATCGCTCCGTCAGAACCGGCCGTCTCCCATGTCCTGAACTCGCGCCTCGCCTTGTCTGGCGCGGATGGCCGGGGCAGGATGCGCTCGCTCGGCGCTCTCAGGATCGCCGCGGGAGGAAAAGCCATGCTTCTGCCGACGACGCTGGTCGGATCGTACGCACAGCCGGAATGGCTCATCGATCGAGCCAAGCTCGCCGGCCGCTTTCCGCCGCGCGTCCGGGCGAAGGAACTCTGGCGCATCCCGGAGCCATATCTCGCCGAGGCGCAGGACGACGCGACCGTGCTCGCGATCAAGGCGCAGGAGGACGCGGGGCTCGACATCATCACCGACGGCGAAATCCGCCGCGAAAGCTACTCAAACCGCTTCGCGACCGCGCTCGAAGGCATCGACATCGATCAGCCGGGCATGGCGCTCGACCGGTCGGGCCATCCCAATCCGGTTCCGCGCATCGTCGGCCCGATCCGCCGCAAGCATGCGGTCGAAGTCGACGACCTCAAGTTCCTGCGCGCGCATACGGCGCGCAAGGTCAAGATGACCGTGCCCGGTCCCTTCACCATGAGCCAGCAGGCGCAGAACGACTTTTATCCCTCGCTCGCCGAAGCCGCGATGGACTACGCCGAGGCGGTCAACGCCGAGATCAAGGATCTGTTCGCCGCCGGCGCCGACATTGTGCAAATCGACGAGCCCTACATGCAGGCGCGTCCCGGTCCGGCGGCGGAGTATGGGCTCGCCGCGCTGAACCGGGCGCTCGAGGGCGTGACCGGCGTGACCGCCGTACATATCTGCTTCGGCTATGCGGCGATCATCCATGAGCGGCCGAGCGCCTACTCGTTCCTGCCGCAGCTCAAGGGTTGCCATTGCCGCCAGATCTCGATCGAGACCGCGCAGTCAAATCTCGATTGCGCGGTGCTTGAGGAATTGCCGGACCAGACGATCATCCTCGGCGTCATCGATCTCTCGACGCCTGAGATTGAAACGCCGGAGACGGTCGCGGCGCGGATTCGCCGCGCGCTTCGCCACCGGAAGCCCGAGGACATCATCGTCGCTCCGGACTGCGGCCTCAAATATCTGCCGCGCGACGCGGCTTACGGCAAGATGAAGGCGATGGTCGAAGGGGCGCGGATCGTGAGGGCCGAACTGGCGAAGGCGTGAGCGGAGGCGCTGCTGCGGGGGGCGGGTCGCGCCGAGAGCGATCAACCGGTCACATCTGGGGTCCCATCAGCCACATGGATTTTTCAGCGCAGAATACATGGTTGTGAAGGTTTGCGATCCACTGCCGGCCCGATGCGGTGAGGGCCAGATATTTCATCCCGTCTTCGATATACATCGACACGCAATTCCAGAAGAACCCTGGATACTTCTGCACCAGATCGGCGGGAAATTCGTAGCCGAGCTGCCGGTTGCTGCCGATTTCCTCGAGCTCGTAGAAGAGCGCATTGGCTTTCTTTGGATAGAGCGGATCGCCGAGCTGTCCAATGAGATCGGCGGCTTGAACGAGGCGCGGCTCCAGACTGACCTTGTCGCCGTTGGCGCTGGGACGCGGGGGAAAGCGGGTAAGTTCGATCGCATCCGCCACCCGCCTGGGATCGACGAACCCCGCGTCGCCGAGTCGCTCATAGACGAAGAGCTTCGACCGGTCGACATGATAGGCCGCAAGCGAAGCGTCGGAAGCGCCGCGCGGGAGCTTCACCGTCTTGCCGTTGTGATCGATGACGAACTCGGTCTTGGTGTCGCCGCTCAGCACGCCGCGGACGAAACCAATGTCGTGCAGAAGACAGGCCACGATGAGGTGGCTGTAGTCCTCAGGCTCGATACGCTCCGACATCGTGCGGCCGAGCAGAATGTCGCGGCCGACCGTCGTCACCAGGACGGTATGTTCGAAGTTGTGGTAGAGGGCGTCGCTCCTGCCGAGGCACTCGATCGTGATTCGAGCCAGCCCGCCTACGCGCTCGGCCAGATCGTCGTTAGAAGAACCGAAGATTTCGCGGAAGTCGTCGGCGACAAGTCTGCTGAGCTTCTTGGCCGCCACGGCTGCGATCGTGTCCATTGTCATACGCGGCAATCCTGAACTCAGGGCCAGCAATGGGCATCGTGACGGTCGTGGCCAGTCGGTAGTTTAGTGCAGACGCTGATTTCGCGCTAGGGCTGCTCGGGGGTTCGTTCAAGCGGCCCATCGGATGCCGCCGTCGCAGACGATCGTTTCGCCGTTCACAAATCCGTTACCGATGAGGAAGGCGATGGGCGTCGGCGACGTCCTCGGGCCCGCCGATCCTGCCGACCGGCGTCCTGGCGGCATTATCCCATCGTCGGCCATCTTTCGGGCCACAAATGCATTGATCATCCGGTCGCCGGACTGATGCTGCTCGAGCGCGCCAGTCTCGCCGTCTCGGGGGCCGAGGGGCTGCGTCTTGCGGTCCACACCCCGGTCGCGGAGGGAGACACGGAGCGGAAACTCGCCGGGCTAGTGCGCGAGGCGGCGTAAGAGTCCCGTTGCCATAATGCGCGAAGTGCGCAAGTCTAGGTACAATTCCCTATCCACCAAGGGAATGTTGGACAATTGAACTTCGGTCCGACAAAGTTCAAGACAAAGGGAGCACGTTCAAATGGCGAAACATCCTTCGGCCGAGCATCATCATACCGCGGCCGGCCATCACCATGCCGCCGCGCATCACCATCATCAGGCTGAGCATCACCACGCGATGGGCGAACACGAAGATGCGAAGCACCACGCGAAGGCTGCTAAGGAACATAGTGAACTGGCGCACAAGCATACTGAGACCGCACACACGCATTCCCACAAGTAGCGTGGAATCGAGGCGGGGAACAACTCCCGTCTCCACGCCTCCCGCTATCCGCGCTCCTCAATCGAAGAAAGTGACGACGCCGGTTTCGAGGTCGTAGATCGCCGCGACGGTTTTGACTTTGCCCGCCTTCGCGAGATCGGCCATGAGCGGGCTCACCGCGGTCACCAGTTTTGCGGTCCGCCTCGCGCTCTCCTTGGCGGCGTTGTCGACGAAGTCGCCGGGTTGGTCGCGCACCGCAAGCGCCGCCGGCACGATCGGCGCGATCATCCGGCCGATCAGACCTGGATAGGTCGCGTTCTTAGTCACGACGTCACAGGCGGCTTTCACCGCGCCGCAGGCGGTGTGGGCGAGGATGACGACGAGCGGCGAGCCGAGCACCGCGGCGCCATATTCGACGGTGCCGAGGGAGTCGACGTCTATGAGATTGCCGGCGTCGCGCGAAATGAACAATTCGCCGACGCCATGGCCGCCGAAAATGAGCTCAGGCGGCACCCGGCTGTCGGCGCAGGAGAGGATGGTCGCCCAAGGCGCCTGATGTCCGGCCACGGCGCTGCGGCTTTCCGCCAGATCGACCGAGCACAGTTCCGGATGGCTGACGAAGCGCTCATTGCCCGATTTGAGCTGGGCGAGCGCTTCGTCGGGGGGAAGCGCGGTCGGCGCGCCTTCCGCGGCGCGCGCCAAACGCGGTCCCGCGCCGAGCCCCAGCGCGACCGCGCCCGCGGCGCCGAGCCGCATGAAATCCCTTCGGCCGATCGCCCGATTTTCACAACCGACGCACATCACCCGATCCTCCCCTTTTCGCCAGCCGGCTACCGACGAGCATTAGTTTGAAGCGCACGCCGCCGTGATGGCGCGTCGAGCCGAATGGATACCGTCGATCGGCGCTGCTATTGGACCAGCTTGGCTCGCAGGCGACCGTACTCCTGCTCCGTAATCGAGCCGGCGACCTTCAGCTTGTCGAGCTTCACGATTTCGTCGGCTGCGCTGAAACCGACGATATGGCGCAGCTCTTCCCTGGCCTCGCTGGCTTGCGCCTTGTTCCGCTCGGCCATGCCCCGTCCCTGGGTGAGAAAATAGGCGAAGACGCCGATGTAGGAAAACAGGATGAACGCGATCACCCAGAGCACCTTTGCGAACCCGGACACGTCGTGTCGGCGGAACAGGTCGCCCGTCGCGACGATGAGCAACCAGAACCACAATATGAACATGAATATCGTGAACGCGTCAGCGATGAAATTGCTGAAGGTGAATCCGCCCTCGAACAGCATTGTCGTTCCTCCCGCCCTGCCCGGCGCATCCGGATCATTCTAGATCAGTGCGGGCATGATTCACAGCGCCGTCGAACCGCGCCCGATCTTTCCCGTCGCCGGCGGGCGCCAAAGACCGCTCATCCTTCTCGCGCGATCTCAACTTTGTCGGGATAGAACGCCAGGTGCGACGCGATCTCGGCGACATCCGCCTTCGGCCGCTCGTAGGTCCAGACGGCGTTTTCGTCACGATGCTCGCCGTCGGCGATCGAATAATAGTTGGCCTCCCCCTTGTAAGGGCACGTCGTCACCCGGGCCGTGCGCTTGAGCGCGCTCATGTCCATGTCGGCGCGCGGCACGTAGACGACCGGCGGATAGTTGGCTTCACGCAGTTCGAGCGCGCGCGAGCTCTCGCCGATCGTGCGCCCGCGCCAGACGACACGCACGCGCTCGGCGATCGGCCCGATGGTGATGGGATGGTCCTTGGTTCCAGCGATGGTCAGGTTCGACATTTCCGCCTCCTTGCCTGAATTCCTCATGCGTGTCCGGCGACCGCCTTCGCCTGATAGGGCTCCTCGAGTTTGGCGATCGTGCGCGCGTCGAGCTTGAGCTCCGTCGCCGCGACAGCGTCGGCGAGATGATGCGGCTTCGAGGCGCCGATGATCGGGGACGTGACGAAGGGCTTGGACAGCACCCAGGCAAGCGCGACCACCGCGGGCTTCGTCTTCAGCTTCTCCGCCGTCTCGACGACCCGCTTGCGGATCGCCTCGTCCTGCCGCGACCCCAGGCCCAGCGTGACGCTGAACGGGTCGGTGCGGCCGCGCACCGTCGAAGCGCCGGCGCCGACGCCGGAACCGGCGAGAAAGCCGCGCGCCATTGGCGACCACGGAATGACGGCGATCCCGTCATGGGCGCAGAGCGGCATCATCTCGCGCTCCTCCTCGCGATAGACGAGGTTGTAGTAGTTCTGCATCGACACGAACTCAGCGTGGCCCTTCGAGCGCGCGATGTCGAGCATGCGCGCGAACTGCCAGGCATACATCGACGAGGCGCCGACATAGAGCGCCTTGCCGGCGCGCACCACGTCGTTCAGCGCCTCGAGCGTCTCCTCCATCGGCGTCAGCGGATCGAAGCGGTGGATCTGGTAGAGATCGACGTAGTCCGTGCCGAGGCGCCTCAGCGACGCGTCGATCGCCTCCATGATGTGCTTGCGCGACAGGCCCTTGGCGTTGACCCCCGGCCCCATCGCGCCATGCACCTTGGTCGCGATCACCACCTCGGGCCGCTTGGCGTATTCCTTGAGCGCCCGGCCGACGATTTCCTCGCTCGCGCCTTGCGAGTAGACGTCCGCGGTGTCGAAGAAATTGATCCCTTTCTCGAGCGCCTCACGGATGAAAGGGCGCGAGGCCTCTTCCTCGAGCACCCATTCGCGCCATTTGGTCGAGCCGTATGTCATGCAGCCGAGACAGATCTTGGAGACCTGCATGCCCGTCTTGCCGAATTTCACGGTTTCCATCCGCAGGCCCTCTCATTTGCGATTGCCTCAATGATAAATCCATTCGTAGGCTCGCGGCAAAGAGAGACCGCAAACGCGAGAGATCAATCAAACGTGAACAGGAAGCGTCCATCCTCGAACAGGGCCCCGGCCGGGGCCTGGGACTTCTGGATCGACCGCGGCGGCACCTTCACCGACGTGATCGGGCGCGATCCGCGCGCGCGGCTCCATCCGATGAAGCTCCTGTCCGAGAGCCCCGCCTATTCGGATGCGGCGGTCGAGGCGATCCGCCGCCTTCTCGGCCTTGGCTCGGGCGAGCCGATCCCGGCGGGGGCGATCCGGGTCGTCAAGATGGGGACGACCGTCGCCACCAACGCGCTGCTCGAACGGCGCGGCGAGCGCACGCTCCTCGTGACGACGCGCGGCTTCCGCGACGCGCTCGAGATCGGCTATCAGGCGCGGCCGAAAATCTTCGCCCGCAACATTCTAAAGCCCGAGCAGCTCTATTCGGGCGTGGTCGAGATCGACGAGCGCGTGCTGGCGGACGGGACCGTCGAGACGCGGCCCGATCCCGAATGCGTGCGCGCCGCGCTCGCCGAGGCGAAACGCCAGGGCTTCGACGCCGTCGCGATCGTGTTCATGCACGCCTGGCGCTATCCGGCGCATGAGCGCATCGTCGGCGCGATCGCGCGCGATCTCGGATTTGCCCAAGTCTCGGAAAGCCACGCCGCTTCCGCCCTCATCAAGCTGGTCGGGCGCGGCGACACGACGGTGGTCGACGCCTATTTGTCGCCGATCCTGGCCCGCTATGTCGGCCAGGTGTCGCGCGATCTCGACGTCGAGCGCACCGGCGCCCGGGTCATGTTCATGATGTCGTCCGGCGGCCTCACGTCGGCGAAGCTCTTCGCCGGCAAGGACGCGATCCTGTCCGGGCCCGCCGGCGGCGTGGTGGCGATGGCGCGGACCGGCGCGAGCGCCGGGTTCAGGCGCGTCATCGGCTTCGACATGGGCGGGACCTCGACCGACGTCGCCCATTTCGACGGCGAGTTCGAGCGCGCCTTCGAGACCGAGGTGGCGGGGGTCAGGATGCGCGCGCCGATGATGAAGATCCACACCGTCGCCGCCGGCGGCGGCTCGATCCTCACGTTCGACGGCGCGCGCTTTCGCGTCGGCCCCGCTTCCGCCGGCGCCGATCCCGGCCCCGCCGCTTATCGCCGCGGCGGTCCGCTCGCGGTCACCGACGCCAACCTGATGACCGGCAAGCTCATCCCCGATCTTTTCCCAAAAGTGTTCGGCCCTCGAGGCGACGAGCCGCTCGACGGCAGAATCGTGCGCGAGCGTTTCGCGGCGCTCGCGCGCGAGATTGGCGACGGGCGCGAGCCGGAGGCGGTCGCCGACGGATTTCTGGCCATCGCGGTCGCCAAGATGGCCGAGGCGATCAAGACGATCTCGGTCGCCCGCGGCTATGACGTGACCCGGTACGCGCTCAACTGCTTCGGCGGCGCCGGCGGCCAGCACGCCTGCGACGTCGCCGACGCGCTGGCGATCACGACCGTGCTCATCCATCCTTTTTCGTCGCTGCTCTCGGCCTACGGCATGGGCCTCGCCGACATCGCCGCCCAGCGCGGGCAAGGAGTCGACGAGCCGCTCGACGGCGCGGCGCTCGCCCGGGTCGGTCTCATTGCCGATCGGCTCGCCGACGCCGCGGTCGCCGAGGTCATGAGCCAGGGCGTCGCGCGCGAGGCGATCAAGGTCCACGCCCGCGCGCAATTGCGCTACGCCGGCTCCGATACGACGATCGAGGTCAGGCTTTCGACGCCCGCCGCCATGCGGCGCGCGTTCGAGCGCGCGCACAAAGGCCGGTTCGGCTTCATCGATCGCGCCAAGGCGATCGCGATCGAGGCGGTGTCGGTCGAGGCGACAGGCGGCGCCGCGCGCCTCACTGAGCGGAGCCGGCGCGTGACATCAAGCCCGCCTCCCGCCCCGGCCCGCGCGACGCGCTTCTTTTCCCACGGAGCCTGGCGCAAGGCGAAAGTCTATTTGCGCGAGACCTTGCCGGCCGGGGCCGCCGTCGATGGTCCGGCGCTCGTCATCGAACCGCATCAGACGATCGTCGTCGAGCACGGCTGGCGCGCCGCGGTCACGGCGAAGAACCATGTTCTGCTCACCCGCGTCGAGCCGGTGGCCCGGCGCGAGGCGATCGGCGCCAAGGCCGATCCGGTCATGCTCGAGATCTTCAACCATCTCTTCATGTCGATCGCCGAGCAGATGGGGGTGACGCTGCAAAACACCGCCTATTCGGTCAACATCAAGGAGCGGCTCGACTTTTCCTGCGCGGTGTTCGACCGCCAGGGCCGCCTGGTCGCCAACGCCCCGCACATGCCGGTGCATCTGGGCTCGATGGACCGCTCGGTCGAGACGATCATCCGCGACAACGAGGGCATGATCCGCCCGGGCGACGTGTTCGCGCTCAACGCGCCCTATAACGGCGGCACGCACTTGCCCGACATCACCGTCTGCACCCCGGTGTTCGACGAGGAGGCTGAGACGATCCTGTTCTGGACCGCTTCGCGCGGT
This sequence comes from uncultured Alphaproteobacteria bacterium, assembly GCA_963765375.1. Classification (GTDB taxonomy): domain Bacteria; phylum Pseudomonadota; class Alphaproteobacteria; order Rhizobiales; family Beijerinckiaceae; genus Roseiarcus. The sequence continues at coordinate 341,896 of CAVXVZ010000007.1, forward strand.
CATCACGCCGACATCGGCGGGATCGCGCCGGGGTCGATGAGCCCGCTCGCAACTTCGATCCTCGAGGAGGGCGTCTACATCGACAATTTCCTCCTCGTCAGCCAAGGCCGCTTCCGCGAGCACGAGCTCTACGACCTGCTCAAGAGCGGCCCTTGGCCGGCGCGCAACCCGCTCCAGAACGTCAACGACCTCAAGGCCCAGATCGCGGCCAACGAGAAGGGCGCGCGCGAACTCGGGCGAATGGTCGAAATGTTCTCGCTTAGCGTCGTCGAGGCCTATATGGGCCACGTCCAGGACAACGCCGACGAAAGCGTGCGGCGCGTGATCGACAAGCTCGCCGACGGCGAGGCGACGAGCGTCTCCGACCAGGGCGCGGTCATCAAGGTCAGGATCAGCGTCGATAAAGCGCGACGGGAGGCGACCGTCGATTTCACCGGCACGTCGCCGCAGCAGCCATCGAACTTCAACGCGCCCGAGCCGGTCACCCGGGCGGCGGTGCTCTACGTGTTCCGGGTCATGGTCGACGACGACATCCCGATGAACGCCGGGTGCCTGCGGCCGATCCGGGTCATCCTGCCCGAGGGCTCGATGCTTTCCCCGCGCTATCCGGCCGCGGTGGTGGCGGGCAACGTCGAGGTCTCGCAGGCGGTGACCGACACGCTGTTCGCCGCGCTCGGCGCGCTGGGCTCGGCGCAGGGCACGATGAACAATCTCACCTTCGGCGACGACACGTATCAATATTACGAGACGATCTGCTCCGGCGCGCCCGCCGGACCCGGCTTCGACGGCGCGGCGGCGGTGCACACGCACATGACCAATTCGCGCCTGACCGATCCGGAGGTGCTGGAGAGCCGCTTCCCGGTCGTGCTCGAGGATTTCCACATCCGCCGCGGCTCCGGCGGCAAGGGCCAATGGCGCGCGGGCGACGGCACGCTGAGACGCATCCGCTTTCTGCGCCCGATGCAGGCGGCGATCCTCAGCGGCCACCGCGCCGTCGCCAATCCCGGGATGTTGGGCGGGAGCGAAGGCGAGCTCGGCGTGAATTCCGTCCGCCGCAACGACGGCCGGATCGAAATCCTGCCCGGCTGCGCCGAGACGCATGTCGAAGCGGGCGAGGCGATCGAGATCGTCACGCCGACGGGAGGGGGGTGGGGGAGGGGGGAGTGATTCCCCTTCCCTTGCGGGAGAAGGTGTCGCCGAAGGCGACGGATGAGGGGTTCCGCTCTCGCGGCGTCACCCCTCACCCCAACCCCTCTCCCGCAAGGGGAGAGGGGGGCGTCGCGGCACCGGCCGATCAATGGCCCGTCTCGCTGAGCTTTATCCATACCGGCGCGTGATCGCTTGCCCCCTCCTGTCCTCGCGCCAAGCGGTCCACACCCGCTTGCCTGAGCCTCGGCTTAAGCGACGGGCTGAGCAGCAGGTGATCGAGCCGTAGCCCCGCGTCGCGCTCCCAGCGATGGCGCATGTAATGCCAAAACGTGTAGACGCGCTCGTCGGGATGCTTCTCGCGCAAGGCGTCTGTCCACCCCTGCTTGACCAGACGCGCGAACGCCGCGCGGCTTTTCGGATGGATCAGCGCGTCGCCATCCCAGGAGGTGGTCGGATAGATGTCGAGCGAAGTCGGCGCGACGTTGAAATCGCCGCATAAGATCACCGGGACGTCCGCGTCCAGCAACCGCCTCGCGTGCCTTTCGAGCCGCTGGAACCAGGCGAGCTTGTAATCGAACTTGGGGCCAGGCTGAGGATTGCCGTTCGGCAGGTAGACGCAGCAGACGAGAATCCCTTCGACCGCGGCTTCGATGTAGCGCGCCTCCTTGTCGGCCGGATCGCCGGGCAGCGTAGCGCTGGTTTCTACCGGCGCGCCTCGCCGCGACAGGATCGCGACGCCGTTCCAGGTCTTCTGTCCCCGCCAGACCGCCGCATAACCCGCAGCCTCGATCGCGGCGGCGGGAAAGTCGGCGTCGGCGCATTTGAGTTCCTGCAGGCACACGACATCGGGCTTCGAGGACCTCAGCCAGTCGAGGAGATTGGCCAGGCGGCGGTTCACGTTGTTGATGTTGAAAGTCGCGATCTTCATGACCCAGGCCAAGGGAAGGCGGGCGGCGGGCGCTGAAGCAAACGAATGCGGAAGTCTATATCGCGATCCCCCCGAGAAAGACGCGGATTCTCGGCCCCTGCCCGTTCGCTTCCAGCGTCTTCAGCCTTTGAAAGCCTTATATTCGGGGCTTTCGTAGATCGCCCGGATTTCCTCGAAGTCGAGGTGTTTATCCGCGGCGATATAGGCAACCGCTCGGAACGGCTCCGGCAGCGTTTCCATGACGAACCGCACGGCTTCCGCGATGGTCTCGCACGACTTCTTCTCGGCGCCGCGCACGACGTTCGGGGACAAGTCCTCGGGCCAATGGACGTCGGCCGGCTCGTCCAGATCCATCGTGCCCTCCATGCCGCCTCGAGGTTAGCGCAGTCCGCTGCGCCGGACAAACGATCGCCTGTCTCCGCAACTACGGAACCGAGTTCCGGTGCTGTCCTAAGTTGCCGATGTCCGAATTTAAGAGGGAGAGTGTCCTAAATTCACTTCCGGGCCATTTTATCCAATGCCGTAAGCAATTTGATATGGCTCTCAGTCGTCATGTGGGCTCTGCTAAAATAACGCTTCTCGCTCAGTAAGGTATCCACGCGCGTTTCCAGACGGAACGTGCTCGGGTTCTGACTACGAAAAACTGTGGACCCAGATGGATCGGCCCCAAAGGAAAATCCTTTCAGCCCAACCGGGACGGGGAACTCCAAGTGTTCAGACACTAGAGTGAAAATATCGTTCACACCGCTCAAGAAATTGCCTATATCATTTTCGAACTCAGCCACTATTGTGCTGACATGGTATTTGATTAACGGTGCCGTGACTTTCTTCCCGCCGAGCGCGACAACAATGGCGCGCGTTTCGTCAAACACTGTATCTGCGTCTTCTGTAGACGAATCAACCCTTATATGAACTCCATCGTTAAACGCGTCCAAGAACTTGACTGCAACTACCCGATCATCAATACTTAATGTTCCCTCTTTAAAAGAAAATGGCTGACCATCCGGTGGAATTGCCGAGGGCAAAGAAAGAAAATTGAATTTCTCTTGTAGCCTCTTTGCGACCAAGTGTATCGTTAGCCCACGAACCGGCCTCACGTCATCCGGGCGGACGATCCACCAGACCTCCCCCTCCATCGCAACTAGGTTCATCTGAACAACCGGTCATCAACGGTTACTATCCTGCGGCTGCGATCTTGATCCTGGCTGCGATTGTAAATCTGACGAGCATCGTCCGCCGCAGCCTTTGCAGCGTCGCCAAGCGGCTCGGAATCATCTGCTCCTTTCGGAGAGTTGCGATCATATTCGTGCACTATTTCCTCGGATGGCTCGATGAGCACTTTTATTCGAGCATCCAATGCGTCGGCAATCCCCCTAAGGGTGTTAAAACTCCAATTATGATAATCAGCGCTCTCGGCCCGAGAGATCGCGGGCTGACGGGTGCCCACTAACTCGGCAACTTGTTTCTGGTTCAGTCCGCGTTTCCTTCTAAGAACAATTATCTGCTCCGCAATTCGGGCAGATGCCTCCGCTAGGAAGAATCGCTTTCGATACTCCCTATCTTGCAATTTTTTTGGCAAATCAAGATCAATGGAAGTGACGTCGCTCATAGTCACGCTTTCTAGTCTGAGCCAGATCGTACGCTCTTTCTTGCTCCTGCAGGGAACTCTTCTTATGAATCCTAAATATGACTATCGTATCATGGTATGGCGCATACAATACACGAACTTGTCTTTTCTCGACCTTGAGATTTATCTGCCACAAACCCCCTCGTCTCCGTCCTAGGGGTTTCACCTTATAGCCATGAGGGCTCGGGCCTGCGATTGCCATGCGCCGTATCAGAACATCAATCGTCGCTTCGGCCTCGGGGCATTCCGCCCTTATCTCTCCGGGGTAGACGCCACCGGGCCATTGCTCAACGGTATGCGCCATAGATATTACAAAATTGTTCTCTTTTCAAGCTCAAGGGCCTTGACGCGGTTATAACAAAAAAGTTATATACGGGCGTCAGCAAAAAAGACCCGCCGGATGGCTTAGATCTGGCGGGCCTTCATAAAGCTGTTGTTCCCGGTTCGTCTAGTGGTAGGACGTCCGCCCTTACAAGTGAGAAAACCTACGTTCGATCCGTAGACCGGGAACGCCCACAAAATAGCGGGGCCGACGTGTTCCAGCACCCCGACCCCTTATCTCAACCCAGGGATTTGGCCCCTGAGCATCGACCGCCCAAAGCATATAGCACGGGCGGTCCCGGCTTTCCAGAGTCGGGCTTATGGCCAAATCCCGCAAAGCATGGATTGTGCCGAGGCTCTTCGCGTCACGCCGGCGATGGCGCAGCAAATCACCGATCATATCTGGAGGGTCGGCGAGTTGCTGACGGCTTTCCTAGAGAACGCACCCGCCAAGCCCCGCAAGGTCCATCGGCGGTTCCGAGTAATCGACGGCGGCAGGAAGGAGTAAATGAGGAGAGGCCCCTTTCGGAGCCTCTCAATGCTTGACGGGACTCGAACCCGCGACCTTCAGTTTAGCAAACTGACGCTCTATCCAACTGAGCTACACACCTAGCGTTGAGCTGGGCACGGGCAGGCCGAGTTTCAAGAGGGGTGTCCTAGTTCGGACAGCGCCCGAGTTCCAGACTCGATCACAGAGGATGATCGAGGTTCACGCTGCGCTAGACCGTCAACGAGGCGTTCCTGATGGGCAGCAGGCGCCGGCGGCAGGAGCCTGCTGTGAGGAACTGCCCGCCAGCCTGTCGCGCTCGGGCTCAACCTTTTTTCGACATTCCCTTTCCGATTATCAGAATTTCTGATAGAGTGTGGCAATCGGCGACGAGGGAGCGGGAGAATGATTATTCAGAGCGATATTGTGATCAGGCGCCAAGTGTCCGGCCAGAGCGCGGGGCAAGGAGCAAAAGAAAAAGAGCCCTGGGCATCGGCGCAAGTCCTTGAAAAGGCTCAATCCCGCCAAGGCGATCCAAGGGAATCAAAGCCTTTTCCTTTGCTGCCTTTTGATCGGCGCCCGCTGGGTTTTGCTGGATTTGGCTAAATTTGGCTCCGGCTTGGAACTTTTAAGACCTAGGCCATTACGTAAATTTCTCCCGCCTTGCCAAAGCCCGCCGATTGCCGCCAAGGTCGCGTCGTCCGCCTCAAGAGTCCGCCCATGATCCCCAACGCGCCCCGTCCGTTCGACTTCGATCTCGGCGAGAGCGCGGGGATGATCCGCGACAGCGCCCGCTCCTTCGCCGAGAAGGAGATCGCCCCGCGCGCCGCGGCGATCGACCGCGAGAACCTTTTTCCTCGCGACCTCTGGCCCAAAATGGGGGCGCTGGGCCTGCACGGGATCACCACGCCGGAGGAGTACGGCGGGCTCGGCTTGGGCTACCTTGAGCACTGCGTGGCGATGGAGGAAGTGTCGCGCGCGAGCGGCGCCGTCGGGCTGTCCTATGGCGCCCATTCGAACCTCTGCGTCAATCAGATCGTGCGCAACGGCGACGACCGCCAGAAGGCGCGCTATCTGCCGAAGCTCATCTCCGGCGAGCACGTCGGCGCGCTCGCCATGTCCGAGCCGAACGCCGGCTCCGACGTGGTGTCGATGACGACGCGGGCCGAGAAGCGGGGCGACCGCTACGTCATCAATGGCGCGAAGATGTGGATCACCAACGGCCCGGTCGCCGAGACGCTGGTCGTCTACGCTAAGACCGATCCGGCCGCGGGCGCGCGCGGCATCACCGCCTTCATCGTCGAGCGGGGCATGAAGGGCTTTGCGCAAGGGCCGAAACTCGACAAGCTCGGCATGCGCGGCTCGGACACCTCCGAGCTTATCTTCGCCGACTGCGAGGCGCCGGAGGAGAACGTGCTGGGCAAGGTCGGCAAGGGCGTCAACGTGCTGATGAGCGGCCTCGACTACGAGCGGGTGGTGCTGGCGGCCGGGCCGCTCGGGCTCATGCAGGCGGCGCTCGACGTCGCGCTGCCTTATGTCCACGAGCGCAAGCAGTTCGGCCAGCCGATCGGGACCTTCCAGCTGGTCCAGGGCAAGCTTGCCGACATGTATGTGACGATGAACGCGGCGAAGGCCTATGTCTACGCGGTCGCCAAGGCCTGCGACCGGGGCGAGACGACTCGCGAGGATGCGGCGGGCGCAATCCTCTACGCCGCCGAGCGCGCGACCCAGGCCGCGCTCGACGCGATCCAGATTCTGGGCGGAAACGGCTACACCAACGACTATCCGCTTGGGCGCCTGTTGCGCGACGCCAAGCTCTACGAGATCGGCGCCGGCACGAGCGAGATCCGCCGCATGCTGATCGGGCGCGAGCTCTACGAGAAGAGCGCGTGAGAGGCGATCGGACTAAGCCGCGTGCTCGGTCGACGTCTTACGGATCAGCACCGCGGCTGAGATGCCCAGGCCTTGGTGCAAGCGGCGGATCATCGCGATTGAAAGACGACGCTTGCGTTGCAAGACTTCCTCGGCCCGGACGCGCGAGCCAAGCACCGCCTCAAGATCGCGAAGCGTGAGGCCCTGCTGCTCCATGCGAAACTTAATCGCCTCGATCGGGTCCGGCGGATCGATTGGAACATGCTCTCTTTCGTAAGCGTCGACAAGCGTCGCGAGGACGTCGAGACGATCGCCTTCCGGAGTCCCGCCCTTGGAACCCCATAGGGGCCCGATCTCCTTCACCGCCTTTTGATAGTCGTCCTCATTGCCGATTGGCTTCAAGTCATGGGCCATATTCAACCTTGCTGACATCGATGCGATCGTAGTCTCCGTGAGTGCCGATCCATTTAATCCACACGATACCCTTTTCGAAGTCGATCGCCGCAACCAAACGGTAGTCGTTTCCCTTGATGTTGAAGACGACCCGTTCGGCTGTGACAATACTGGCCGTGCGATAGGAACGCTTCAGATCGCCAGCGCTTGTCCAATTCGCATTGCGCACTTCGTCGAACCACGCGTCCACCGCCGCCTTCAAAGCTGGTCTTTTCGTCCAGCGCGACTTGCAACGAACTCGCGCGATGTGCGGCGGGCGATGATCCGCATCCGGTTGGCCTAATCTAGTCCGACCGTAACAACCGGTCAAAAACTCCGCCACACCGCAAGCGCTACGCCATGCTGCGTGTTGGTCTTGACCGTCCACACCGTCGAGAACAGGCCAAGTTGCACCGACCACTTGTCGTCGAGGGCATAGACGAGGCTCGCCTCGACCACCGACTGTCGCCATTCCGAAAAGGTCGGGTCGGTCGAAACCGCCGAGATCGTCGTGAAGTCTTGCAGCATCAGCATGAGCCGCGGGGTGAGCTTGAACCCGACGGTCAAGTCTCCGTGCCACTCGTCCGGCGGACCCTCGGTGCGCAGCCGATAGCCGAACTCCGCGTCGATGAAGCCGGGCGTCGAACCGACCTTGAAGTTGCCGCCTGCATTGAGGCGCGCCTCGCCGGCCCAGCCGGTGTTGCCTTCCTCGGCGGGTGCTTTTGGATCATGGGCGCCGGGGATGAAGGCGGTCGCTTCGCCCGAGAACACCCAGTCGCCGGTCGACCAGAGTTTCACCCGCGCGCCGACATCCGAATAGTCGAGGCCGTTGTAGGTGTCCGGCGTCGGCGGCCCGAGCGCGTAATGCTCGAACGCGGTCTGGCCAAAAACGGTGAGCGAATCCGTGAGTCCGTACTGGACATAGGTCTGGGCGTCGAAGCGGCTTTGGCTTACAGGAGGATTGCCGCCCCAAGGGGGACCGAAGCCGGTCCAGCCGTACAAAGTCGCGATGACCTGACCGGTTCCCTGCGGCAGGGTCCATGCGCCGCCCAGAGCGCCTGCCGGCGCGCCGACCACCGCCGCGAGCGCGCCCGCCGCAACCCACCAACGCCAAACCTTTGAGCCGGCGCGGGTCAAGAACTTGCCCCCCAACGCAACCAGCGCTCATCCTCAAGGGCGCGCTTCCTTCGTTGGAGCAAGCGGGCGCGACGCCTCGAGACGACCTCGACAAGGAACGCCCGCGCGCTCGCCCCGTCAAGCGCGAATCAACGGCGTCAACGGAAAAAACCTAATACACGCAGAGGGTTGTGTGGAGTTCGAGCCCGATCAGGCCGTCTCGGCCTGCGCCGAACCCTCATCGGGGCGCCAAGTCGAGTGCGCCGGGCGCATCCGCATCCGCTCGCGCCGTCGAGCGCTGTCTGATAGAAGGCCCGTCCATGCTCGATTTGCGTCCTGCGCCGCGCGCGCCCCTGCTCACGCCAGGCAACGGGCCGCCCGTGGAATGGGTCGTCACGCCTGGACTGACCCAATTCTCCGACGCGCTAGCCGAGATGGAAAAGAGGGCGGAGGCGATCGCGCGCGGAGAGGCGGCCGAGCGGGTCTGGCTCATCGAGCATCCCCCCCTTTACACCGCCGGGACCAGCGCCAGGGAAAGCGACCTCATCGACGCGCGCTTTGCGGTTTATCGCGCCGGCCGCGGCGGCCAGTTCACCTATCACGGACCCGGACAGCGGGTGGCTTATGTCATGCTCGACCTCAGGCGCCGCCGGCCCGACGTGCGCGCCTATGTGGCGACGCTCGAAAGCTGGCTGATCGAGACCTTGAAGGCGTTCGACGTCGTTGGCGAGACGCGCAAGGACCGGGTCGGCGTCTGGGTCGCGCGCCCGGACAAACCGCCTTCGGCGCTCGGCGAAATCGCCGAGGACAAGATCGCCGCGATCGGCGTCCGCATCCGGCGCTGGGCGACGCTTCACGGCGTGGCGCTGAACGTCGACCCCGATCTCACCCATTTCTCCGGCATCGCGCCGTGCGGGATTCGAGAGCCGCACTACGGCGTCACCAGCCTCCTCGACCTCGGCCGCGCGACGACGATGGCGCGAGCGGACGCCGCTCTGCGCGCAGCGTTCGAGACCGTATTCGGCCCCACCTTCGACCCGCCTCGGGCTGCTTGCCTTTGAGCTTGCGCTCGCAAGGGACGCTCGATTCAGCCGTCCGCGCCGCGGGTTGCCCGCCGGATCGGCCGAAACTATAGGCGTCACATGGATCTCCGCATCGAGCTGCCGGAGGCGAGCCGGCGTGCGTTCTGGGCCCGCCTCTACGCCCGGCGTCACCTGCTCAGCGAACACTTGGCGCCGTTCGCTCCGGCGCACTATGCGCTGATCGGCGAGAAGCTCGGCTATCGCCCGAACGGCTTCTTCGACCCGAAGTATGTCCGCGCCCATGCCAACGTCGCGCGAAGCGCGAGTGGAGGCCTTCTTGAGCGCTATCTTGAGCAGGGGCCGAACGCGCCTCCGCCCTCGGCCGAATTCGATCAGGCCTGGTACATGTCGGAGAATCCGGACTGGAGCCGGAGCCATTCGCATCCGTTCCTGCACTATCTCGAACGCGGATTGCCCGCGGGAAAGCGTCCGCGCGCGGACATCGACGTTGCGTTTCTGCGCGACGTGATCCGCGGCAAGGGCCGCTCTCTTGAAGAGGCGGCCTACCGGGTCTTCGACCGCGCGCCGCCCGGCGAGGGCGAGTTCACGCCGCCGCTCAACCGGCAGGAACTGAGGGCGCGGCAGGACCGTTTTTTTGCGGCCGGGCGATTGCGGATCGAACGCGAGTCGAAGACGACCGGAAGGCGCCTGCTCGTCTACGTCCAGTCCGGGAAGCGGCTCGACCCAGCCATTCTCTCCGAGCCGCGCGCCTACGACGTGCTCTTGAACTATTATGACGAATCCCCTCCAGATCCGCACGCTGAAACGGTCGTCTATCAGCGCGGCTGCAAGAACACCGCCATCCGCCGGCTGCTCGAGCTCAGGCCGGACCTCTTGCTCAAGTATGACCGGGTGCTGTTCCTCGACGACGACATCGAAATCGGGGCGGCGCAAATCGACTTGCTGTTCCAGGTCGCGGAGCGGGAAAAGCTTGACCTTGCCGGGCCGTCGCTCACCCCCGATTCGCAAACGGCGTGGCCGTTTCTCAGGCAGCCGGGCGCGGGCCAAGGAATCATGAGAGTTTCGTCGATCGAGATCATGGCGCCCCTGATCACGCGGCGGGCGCTGGAGGCCGTCGCCTGGGTCTTCGCTGAATCCGCCAGCGGCTGGGGAGGCGATTTGTTGCTGGGGCCGGTCGTCCGCGGGGCTTTCGGCCCTGAGAGCGTCGGCGTGATTGGCGCCGTCCCCGTCCGGCATGCGCGGCCGGTCGACACCAAGGGCGGGACGCTCTACCTCTATCTTCGCAGCTATGGCGTCGAAACCGGACACGAAGCCAATCGGATCGCGTTCGACTTTGGCGTCGACCGCTTTCTTCGACCGCTTTCGCCGGGCGAAACGGGTCCGGTCTGCCGCGGCCCGCAGGGCAGCGAGCGTGCGCTTGCACAACCGCCGATCGCGTGACTTTCCGCCTTTTTTGCCCTCCATGCGGCGCGTCGAATTCGTCGGCGGCTCAGCCGGGTGAGGACAATCCTTCGACGTACAATCGGCGCATTGCTGGGCGAGTGGTTTCGGCGGCCGGGAGTCCTGGCGTCGCAGCCAAATGTTATCGGCTTGACAAGACTGGCGGTTTTTCTTTTTTGAGGTTTCGAGGAACGGCAAGGACGGCATGCGGAAAGCGAACGAAGCCAGACTTTACGCATTGACGACGACCACCGCCTGCCTGCTCGCGCTGCTGGCCGGCGTCGTTGGCGCGCCCACGCGCGCCGTCATGCAGGACCTGGTGTTCGACCAGTACCAGCGCTGGAAACCCCGCCCTTACGCGCTCGACCAGCCCGTCCGCATCGTTGCGGTCGATGACGAATCGCTCAAGCGGCTAGGCCAATGGCCGTGGCCGCGCGAGCGCCTCGCCGAGCTGGTGAAGACGTTGAAGGACGCCGGGGCCGCCGCGATCGTGTTCGACTTCCTGTTCGCGGAAAAGGACCGCGCCGACGCCGCAGCTCCGACCGGGCAGACCCCGGACGACGTGTTCGGGCGCGCGATCGACGGCGCGCCCGTCGTCCTTGGCAGCTTCGTCTCCGACACGCCCGTTGGGACCGGCGGCGCCGCCAAGGCGGGTTTCGTCACCGCCGGTGACGACGCGACGCAGTTCCTGACCCCTTCGCCTGGGGCGTTGGCCCCACTGTCCGAGCTCGCGCAACATGCAGCCGGGGTCGGCTTCCTCAATTGGCGGCCGGACTCCGATCGTGTGGTGCGGCGAGTGCCGCTCATCCTGAGTGTGGATGGGGCCCTGCATCCGAGCCTCGCCATGCAAGCGCTTCGCGTCGCGCAGGGTGCCTCGACCTATATCGTCAAGTCTTCGAACGCGAGCGGCGAAACAGCGTTTGGCGAAGTCTACGGCGTGCTCTCGGTCAAAAATGGAGACTTGACGATTCAAACCGGCCCATCCGGGGACGTCAGGGTCTATTTCGCTCGGCCCGATCCGCGCCGCTCGATCCCGGCGTGGAAGGTTTTCACCCCCGGGACCGACCTGAGCGACTTCAAGGGAACGATCGTGTTCTTTGGCGCGAGCGCGGCAACGCTCTCGGACATCGTCGCGACCCCGCTCTCGCCCTCGATGCCGGGCGTCGAAGCCCACGCTCAGATCGTCGAGCAACTGCTGAGCGGGCAAACGCTGACGCGGCCGGATTGGGCCCCGAGCGCGGAGTGGATGGCGACAGCCGTGATCTGCGCCGCACTGGTGGCGACGACCTGGGCCTTGGCGCCCCAGTTCGCGGCGCTCGTCTTCGCGGCCGTCGTTGCCGCGATCGTCGCCGCAAGCTGGTTTGCCTTTTCGCGCGCCGGACTGCTCATCGAGCCGACTTACCCCGCGTTTTCAGCCGCGGTGGTCTATTTTACCGGGGTTTCGACCCTCTACGCCGTGAAGCGTCATCAAGAGCGCGAGATTCGTTCCGCCTTCGGGCGCTTCGTTTCGCCTGCCGTCGTCGCGCGCCTGGCGGAAATGCCGGGAGCGCTCGAGCTAGGCGGCTTGCAGCGGCAGCTGACCTTGCTCTTCTGCGACATTCGATCGTTCACGACCATCTCTGAAGGGTTCAACGCGTCCGAGTTGACCCATTTCCTCAACGAATATCTGACGCCGATGACCGACGCGATTCTCGATCGGCTGGGCACCGTCGACAAGTATATGGGCGACGCGATCATGGCGTTCTGGAACGCGCCGCTCGACGACGCCGACCATGCAAGGCATGCGGTCGAATCGGCGCTCGCGATGCGGCAGACGCTGGCCACGCTGAACGAAGGCTGGCGCAAGCGCGCCGAAGCGGAGGGACGCTCGTTCAAGCCGGTGCGATTCGGCATTGGGCTCAACACCGGCGAGTGCTGCGTCGGCAACCTTGGTTCTTTGCGGCGGTTCGATTATTCGGCGATCGGCGACGAGGTCAATGTGGCCTCCCGGCTCGAAGGCGCCTGCAAGATTTTTTCAGTCGACGTCATCGGCAGCGAACCGAAGCGCGCCGAAGCGCCCGATTTTGCCTGGCTCGAAATCGATTCTGAACTGGACCCATTCGTGGGACCACGAGGGGTTGAATTTAAGGTGTGATCTGGCCTGCCGTTGTCCTTCAAGAATCAAGCTGCTTCTTGCTGCTTCTGTCTCTGCTGTGGGTATGTGGGCAACGCGTTTGCGTTGTCCAAGCGAAGCGGCATATCCACAGCCCTCGCCGCCGCCTCGATTTTGTCCATGCCGGCGAGCCACACCGCCATCGGCATTTGGTTGTTCATCGCCTGGTGAGGGCGCCGAAAATTGTAAAAGGTCATCCAGGAACTGATGCCGGACCGCGCCTCGCAGCCATCGGCGTAGGCTTTCAGATGCACTTCTTCGTACTTGATCGAGCGCCACAGCCGTTCGATGAAAATGTTGTCCATGAAGCGGCCGCGTCCGTCCATCGAAATCTCGACGCCGGCCGTCACAAGCTTGCTGGTGAAAGCCTCGGCGGTGAAAGTGGAGCCCTGATCGGTATTGAAAATCCGCGGCTTTCCGAACCGAAGCAGCGCCTCCTCCAGCGCCGCCGCGCAGAAACTCGCATCGTTGGTGTTCGACAGCCGCCATGCCAGAACCGCCCGGCTGGCCCAGTCGATGATCGCCACCAGATAGAGGAAGCCGCACGCCATCGGGATGTAGGTCACGTCGGCCGCCCAAACATGGTTCGTCTCGACAATCTTCAGGCCGCGCAGCAGGTAGGGGTATATCTTGTGCCCGGGCGCGGCTTTGCTCGTGCCAGGGCGCGGAACCAGCGCCTCGATCCCCATCACCCGCATCAGCCGCCGCACTCGCTTGCGGTTGACCCCACGACCTTCCTTGTTGAGTTCGAAGGTCATTCGCCGCGAGCCGTAGAACGGAAGTTCGAGATGCAGTTCGTCGATACGGCGCATCACCGCCAGATCGTCCGCCCCGGCGACAGGCTTGGAGCGGTAGACCCCCGAGCGCGTCAAGCTCAACAGCACGCATTGGCGGCGCACCGACAGGTCCTTGCCAAGCCGTTCGACCATCGCTCTTCGATCGGGCGCGCTCATCGCCCTGGCCTCCTGGCCAAGAAATCCCGTTCGACCGTCAGTTGGCCGATCTTGGCGTAAAGCTTGGCCGTCTCGCGCTCGCGCTCCTCCTCGCCATCCCCCGAACCGCTCGCCCCTCGGGCGAACAGGATCGCCGCATTGTCGAGAACCTGCTTCTTCCAGGCATAAATCTGGTTCGGATGCACCCCGTGCCGCTTCGCCAGTTCCGGAACCGTCGCATCCTCCCGCAGCGCCTCAAGCGCAATCTTCGCCTTGAACGCCGCATCAAACTTCTTGCGTGACTTCGTCATTCCTCGCTCCATCGGTTGCGACAGAGCAGGACATTTCACACCTTAGCCAATGGTCCTAAATCCGGGGTCCAGCTCAGTGACCGTGCCCGAGGTCGCTTGCACCCCGGTGGACGTGGCGCCGGAAACGGTGAGGGAGGTCAGAGCTTAAGTCGTTATTGCGCCGCCCGTCGTCGCCAACAGGCCGGTGTTTGAAGCGCCGTTGAGCCCGATGGTCGTGGCGCCCGAGAGCGTCACCTGGCTTCCGGACCCGCTGGCCTGGACACCGCCCGACCCCGCGCCGCCATTGATTGTCGCGCCCAATGTGCTGGCGGTCGTAATCACGCCGCCGGCGGTGGCGTTGAGCGCGAAAGCGACGCCATTGATCGTGAACGTGCTCGGGCCATTGAGTGCGATCGTTGACCCGGCGCTCTGCGCCCAGGCGCCGTAGGCGGAAGCGCCCGACGTCGTGACGCCGAGCGTCCCGGAGACCGTGATCGCGCCGCCGGCGCCCGTCGCCGAGACGTCGCTCGCATAAAGTCCAGCCGCGCCCTGGCCGGTTGTCGCGATCGTCGCGGCGGCGAGATTGACTTTTGAGCCAGAGCCGTCGGCATTGACGCCATAGGCGTTGAGCCCGGTCGAGCCCGTGGTCGAACCGGTTGAGACCGAGACCGGCCCGGTCGCGTTAATGACTCCGCCCCCGAGGGCGTAGAGCCCGGTCGAGCCGTCGGTCGTTGTCGTGACTGAGAGGAGGCTCGCGCCGTTCAGCGTGACCATGGAGCCGGCGCCGCTCGCGACCACCCCTGGCGCATCGGCGCCGTTCGTCGTCACCGTACCGGCGCCGAGCGTCACCTGCCCGCCGCTGTCCGCCTGGACGCCCGCCGCTGAGCCGCCGTTCGTCGTGATCGTGGCGACGCCTCCGATCGTGATCGACGACGCCGGGCCGGATTCCGGGGCCGCGCCTGAGGCATAGACGCCGATGGCGCCGGTTCCGGAAGTGGTGACGGCGACGCTCGGCGCAAGCGACCCGTCGATCGTCCCGCCATTGCTGGCGTAGAGCCCATAGGCGTCCAGCCCATTCGCGCCGGCGCCGTTCGTTGTCACTGTCGTCGCGCCGCTGAACGTGATCTTCGAGCCTGAGCCGTCGGCGTTGGCGCCGTAGGCGCTCGCCCCGCTCGGGGTCTCCCCGGTCGACCCGGTCGAAATCGTCACCGGCCCGGTGGCGTCGATGACGCCCCCGCTCGTGGCCAGAAGTCCGATCGAATCATCGGTGATGGTGGTGACGGTGAGCAGGCTCGTCCCGTTCAGTGTGACCATCGACCCTGTCCCGGTCGCGACCACGCCAGGCGAATCGGCCCCGTTCGTCGACACCGAACCTGCGCCCAGGGTCACCGCGCCGCCGCCGTCAGCCTGGACGCCCGCCGCGGTCGCCCCATTAGTCGTGATGGTGGCGACGCCCCCGATCGTGATTGTCGACGGCGAGCTCGTTTCCGAATCCACGCCCGAGGCGTAGACCCCGATCGCGCCGGCTCCGGAGGTGGTGACGCCGATGGCTGGCGGCGCGTCCGTGGTTGCGCCGATCGCCCCGCCGGCGGTGGCGTAGAGCCCATAGGCGCCCGTCCCAAGCGTCGTGATCGTGGTCGCGGCGTTCAGGTTCACTTGCGAACCGAGGCCATCGGCCTGAGCGCCGTAGGCGTTGGCGCCAGTCGGGGTCTCCCCCGACGTCCCGGTCGAGATCGTGGTCGCCCCGTTGATGTTGATGATCCCGGCGCTCGCGGCGTAAACTCCAATCGAGCCATCGGTGGTGGTGGTGACGGTGTTCGGCGTCGCCGCCGAACCGCCATTCAGATTCACAACCCCGCCCCCGTCAGCCTGCACTCCCGCCGCAGTTGCGCCATTCGTTTTGATCGTGGCGACGCCTCCGATCGTGATTGTCGACGGCGTGCTCGTTTCCGAATCCACGCCCGAGGCGTAGACCCCGATCGCGCCGGTTCCGGAGGTGGTGACGCCGATGGCTGGCGGCGTGTCCGTGGTCGCGCCGATCGCTCCGCCGTTGGTGGCGTAGAGCCCATGGGCGTCCGTCCCAAGCGTCGTGATCGTGGTCGCGGCGTTGAGGTTCACTTGCGAACCGAGGCCGTCGGCTTGGACGCCATAGGCGTTGGCGCCGGTCGGGGTCTCGCCCGACATCCCGGTCGAGATCGTCGTCGGCCCGTTAACGTCGATCACCCCACCGCTCACCGCGTTAAGTCCGGTTGCGAAATCGTTGGTGGTGATGAGCATGGTCGTGCCGCTCAGCGTGGCCATGCCCGAGGCCTGCGCAAGGACACCGACGGCGTACATGCCCGTAGTCTTGATGGTGTCATCCGTCAGCGTAACGGTCGCGCCCGAGTTGGTGACCTCAACCGCGTCGGATGGATTGCTGAGGATGTCG
The DNA here is from genome assembly GCA_963765375.1 of uncultured Alphaproteobacteria bacterium. Classification (GTDB taxonomy): domain Bacteria; phylum Pseudomonadota; class Alphaproteobacteria; order Rhizobiales; family Beijerinckiaceae; genus Roseiarcus. The sequence continues at coordinate 358,113 of CAVXVZ010000007.1, forward strand.
AGGCCACCCGTGGTCGTGATCGTTATTCCGGTCGCCGAAATTGAGCCGGAGAAAGCGTTCAGCCCCACGGAGCCGTCGTTTTCGGTCGTCACGCTCCCGCCCGTCGGCCCGCTGCCCGTGAGGACGACGCTGCCGCCGGACGTGGCCAAGACGCCCGCGGAATCGACCCCCGTGGTGACGATCGTCGCGACAGCGGGAGACGTGGGCGAGAGGAGCGTGAGGGTAATCGTCGACCCCGCGCCAATGGCCCAAACGGCCGGCGAGCTCGAAGCCGCGGTTGTGACGCCCGCGACGTCTAACGGGCCGATTGTTCCGCCGCCAGTGGCGTACAACCCGTAGCTGGCGCCGGCCGCGGTCGCATTGACGGTGACGGCAGTGGCGTCTTCGCCGGCTGTGATGGAACCGCCGTTGGCGAAGAGGCCGACGATAGCCGGAGGAGAAGCGCCCGGAGCCAACACGGTCGGGGCGTACGTGCCGGACGCGAAGGGGCAACTGTCCCCGCTAAGGGCGAATATGTGGTTTCCCGATACATTCGCCGTGCAGCTGGCGCGCGCGCCATTCGCGGCCGCAAGCGCAAGAAGCGCAATTGCCGTCCTCGCGATTAGCCGTCGCCCCCGGCCAGCTTCGGTCATCCACCCATGCCCGCAAACCACGCCAACTCTGAACCAGCCTGAGTGAAACCGGTTACCACTCGAATATTAACAGAAGCGCCCTGGCGGGACCAAGCGAAGCCGAGTTGCGTCATGATACGCGTTCCCCCTCATTCGAGGCGCACTAGAATCGATCTTTGCTTTTCATCCTCAGGGATACACGCCCCAGATTGTGCAACTCAATTGTGACCCAAACTTATTTTAGCCGCAAGTCTCCGAAAGAGCCAGCCGGCGATATAGGGACGCTGGGTCATAGGAATATCGGGCTCGATGGCCACAACCCGCCGACGCGATCCGCGGGCCATTCCCAAAGGCGCCGCTCTTTCGACAAATTCGGATCGCCTCGCCAGGCGCCCCCAAGTCCTCGAAGCGCGACGATCGGCTCAGGCCGGGCTTTCGCTCGGCCTGAGCGCTTCGCGAACCCCCCGCGCTGCCCGGCGCCGCTCAGGCAAGGGCTCGCCTTGGCGCGCTGCTGACTTACGGCTGCTGCTTGGGCCGATCAATTCGGCTCTTGGTGGCGCGGTCGCCCGCCGCGCTGGCGTCGGCTTCGCACATGTAAGCCCCCTGCTTGGTCGTGCCGTAGCTGCGAGTGCCCGCATAATGATAAATGTGCGACTTGGTGTTGACCCAGACCACTTTATCGGATGGGCAGCGCGCCTGCGCTTCCGCCGCCGTCGTGAATTGGCCGGCCCCGGCCGCGCGAGCCGCCGTTTGCGCCGGGACAGGCTTCGGCTGGTAGGTTGGCGCCGGCGCGGGCGCCGGAGCAGCGGCGGGCGCAGGGGCCGGCGCGGCCGCGGGCGCCGCAGAACTCTCCTTCTGGGCGCGGCACTGCTTCAGGAACTCCTGCCACGTCATGCCGTTGGTCGTGTTGTTGGCCTTGGCGGCCTTCCACTCGTCGCCGCACTCCTTCATGACGCTTTCGGCCCGGGCGGCGCCGGTCGAGGCCAGACCGATGGCGCCGGCGAAGAAAAGGGCCGAAAGCGCAGCCCTGAACGACGTGCTGATCATTGCCAATCCCTCCTAAAGGGCGCCCCAGCCATTTCGGCGGCTCCCTCCCCGCCCGACAAAAGGCCGAGCCCGTTGTTTCCATGCCCCCGTTCCACTGAACCCGACATGAACATGTCTTGATTATGATCTGGACCAAGTGGTCAAGACCTCCCGCCGCCTCGTCATCAAGCATTCGAGAGCCGCGCGAGCGCGAGGCTCGTCGTTTCGACCAGATCTCCGGCTGCGGCCAGCGCCGCCCACCCTCGCTCGCCGACCGGCTCCGCCGTCTGCCGGCGGGCGACGTCACTATTGGCGTCGGAGACGTCGGCGCGCCGCGAGGCGATTCGCTCGAGCCGCGTCGCGAGCGGGGCATCGAGAAAAATGCCGGCGAAGGCGACGCCGACCTCAGCCGCCGCGCCGGCCGCGGCGTCGCGCTCCGCAGCCGTCGCGAAGGTCGCATCGAGCAGGACCGCCTGCCCGGCCCGCAGCGCCGCCCGGGCCTTGTCGATGAGCCGCCGATAGACGTCGCGGGTGATCTCGGGCGTGTAGGCGGAGCCTGGCAGACGGTCGCTCCCCTCGACCGCAAACATCTCCTTGCGCTCGACGTCGCTACGCAGCCACAGCGCGCCTGGCGCCCGTCCGAGCCGCGGCGCGAGCGTGCCGGCGAGCGCGCTCTTGCCGACGCCGGAAAGCCCGCCGACAGCGATGAGCCGCGACGGAGCGTAGCGAAGAAACTCGACTGCGCACTCGAAATAACCGCGCGCCAGCGCGCGCGCCTCGCCCCGCTTTTCGCCCTCCAGCCGCTCCGCGCCCGCGGCCTTGACCTTCGCCCGGATCGCCGCGCGCAAACTCAAGAACAGGGGGAGCGCTGCAAGGCCCGCCATCGCCTCCGGCGGCTCGGGCGCGAGATAGCGGTTGAACAACCGATTGGCGGCGGGGCGCAGGTCGCGCTCTTCCAGATCCATCAACAGGAACGCGAGATCGTAGAGCACGTCGCCGCTCGCGACCTCATCGGAAAATTCCAACGCGTCGAACAAAGTCGGTTCGCCGTTGAGCAACACGATGTTGCTCAGATGCAGATCGCCGTGACAGCGGCGCGTGAAACCGCTCTCCCCGCGTCGCAGAAGGATCGGCCGCACCACCGCAAAAGCGAGCCGCGAATCGATCGCTAGCCGTCGGGCTTTCGCCGCGTCGAAGAGATCGGGGCGTTCGGCGAAGGCGGCGTCGTTCTGCTCGATATAGGTCTCAAGCGCATGCGCGCACCGCGCCGCGTCTCTGAGCGGCGCCCTCGCGTGCGAGCGGCGGATGGCGAGGGTCAGTTTGTCGATCGTCTCGTCCGGCAGGCCGCCCCGCGCGACGACACGATCGAGCGTCGCATTCTCGTCGAAGCGCCGCATATGGGCGACCCATTCGACGACTTCGCCGTTGCCGCTGATTGCAAACGTCTCCCCGGATCGGGTGATCGGCAGCGCCGCAAGGTAGACGTCCGGCGCCGAAGCTCGATTGAGCGCGATCTCGGCCTCGCAGGCGAGGCGGCGCTTGTCCAGCGTCGACAGATCCATGAACGGGAACGTGACCGCACGCTTGACCTTGTATGCCTCGGGACCAGCCAGAAACACGACGGCGCCGGCCGTATCGACGCGCGTGACCGGCTCGCTCAACCCGTGCGTCCGGGGATCGGCGAGAAAACGGAACACCGCCTCTTGCGAGCCGGCGGGATGGTCGGAACGGCGGGAGCTCATCGATCGTTCGCCAACAGTGCGCTCTCCCTTCGGCGCAGACCGTTTGTCGCCCCGTTGAGAGGGACGCTGGCGGCGCACGGTGTCAAGCGGCCCTCTTGGTTCTGACGCCGGGTCGAAAACGATCTGAAGATGGCAAGAGACAATCCCGGCCATTCCGGTTTAGACCCGATGAGCGGCGTAGAGGCTGGTTACGCAGGACCGCTGCGGGATTCGGCCTGGAGCGGCTGGGCGGGCGCTGATCGTCGTGCTCCGTTGGTCGCGCGTTGACCCCGCGACGCTGCGTCGGGGCTGTCGCGAAACTGTCGCATGCGTCGTCGAACATTTCTCCCGAGCCGCCGGCGCGGGCTCCAAACCAGGGGAAGCAACCTCAATGAGTGCGGAAAAGGCAAGTCCCGTCAGCGAGTTCCAGAAGCGGGTCAACGCCGAGATCCAGGACAATCTCGACGAGGACATCGAGCTCGAGCTCGAGGACGATGAGCTCGCAGACCTTCTATCGGAAACCGAACACCTCCAGGTGCACGACTCGCTGCCGCGGCATGTCTATTTCAAGGAGCTTTTGCGCCTGCAGCGCGAGCTCATCAAGCTCCAGGACTGGGTGGTCGCCAAGAAACTCAAGCTGGTCGTGATCTTCGAGGGACGGGACTCGGCAGGCAAGGGCGGGGCCATCAAACGGGTGATGCAGCGTCTCAATCCGCGCGTCTGCCGCGCAGTGGCGCTGCCAGCGCCGACCGACCGCGAGCGCGGCCAGTGGTACTTCCAGCGTTATGTCCCGCATCTGCCGGCGGGCGGCGAGATCGTCCTCTTCGACCGCAGCTGGTACAACCGCGCCGGCGTCGAGCGGGTGATGGGCTTCTGCACCGACGAAGAATACGAGGACTTCTTCCAGTCCGCGCCCGAATTCGAGCGCCTGATCGTGCGCTCCGGCATCGTGCTGGTCAAATACTGGTTCTCGATCACCGACGACGAGCAGCATCTGCGCTTTCTGATGCGCATCAACGATCCGCTCAAGCAGTGGAAGCTCTCGCCTATGGACCTGGAGTCGCGCCGCCGCTGGGAGCTCTACACCAAGGCCAAGGAGACGATGCTCGAGCGCACCCATATCCCCGAGTCGCCGTGGTGGGTGGTCGAAGCGGTCGACAAGAAGCGCGCCCGCCTCAACTGCATGGCCCATCTCCTGACCCGCGTGCCCTACCAGGAGGTGCCGCACGAAAAGCCGGCATTGCCCGCCCGCGTCCACAACCCCGACTACCACCGCAACCCCGTCCCGCACGACATGTACGTGCCGGATCACTATGCGACGCTCGTAGCGGAAGAGGCGAAATAGGCGGAGCGGCGACGGAGTCGGCCGCCCGGCCCACGGCGCGGTTCGTCAGGAAGGTCGGCGAGAGCCCATTTCCGAGAGAGGGGATCGCTCCCCTCTCAAAGACCGGAAATCTCAGGTCATGCCGGTCCGCTCAGTTGCAGACCCTGACCCCATTGCGCCACCAGCAATGACGGCCGCCGTACCGGTGATACGCAGGCGCGGCGTAGCCGCCATTCCGGCGACAGCCACCGTTGGGTCCTCGGTGGAACCCGGCGCCGCAGCCTCCGGCGACGAGAGTGATGTTCGGCTCAAGGCCGGAAAGCGGCGCAATCGGCATCGCGTAAACCGGGGCCGCGGCAAGCCCGAAAAGACCTATGACTCCGGCAATGAAAGTCCTTCGCATATCTTGCTCCCTGCCCTTGCTTCTCCGGAACGCCGGAAATGATTCGTCTTACCACTCGCGGACCGGACGACCCGCGAGCATCAGCTATAGCAGAGAGGCTGACGCGCTCAAATCTCGATTTCGCGCCCGATCTCGACCACCTGATCGCAGGGCAACTCAAGGGTGTCGCTGATCCTCTCGGCGTTGCGGCCAAGCGCCGCGAACAGCGCCTCCTGCCAGCGCGGGATTCCCTTCCCGTCCTCGCGCGGCACAATGGTTTCGGCGCCGACATAGAAGGTCACATCGTCGAGGTCGATATCGACTCCGGTCGCCTTGCACCGATCGAGGATCTCGGGAATGTCGGGATGCTCCATGAAGCCGCGCCGGGCCTCCGCCCGCCAGAATTTGTCATCCACATGCTGAACCGTCAGCCGCTCGTCGGGGTCGGTCCATGGGATCGAGAGGACGGTGAGCGTGAGTGCGAGCACCGACTCGTGCAGCGCGCGGTTCTTGCGCACGTGCCAGGCCATGACCGGGGGCGTCTGGTCCAGGGCGCGGGTAAAGAATACCGCCGATCCGGGCACGCGGGCGATCTTGCCCGAGTGCAATTCCGCGATCATCGCCGAAAGCGGCGTCTGCTGGGCTATGACCTGGTCGCGCAGCGCGGTCGCGCCACGGTGCCAGATCCACATCACCCCGTAGACGATCGAGGCCAACAGCAATGGGACCCAGCCGCCCTGCATCACCTTCGCAAGGTTGGCGGCGAGAAAGCCGCCGTCGATGATGAGGAACAACCCGGCGACCGCGCCCGCGCCGGCGATCGGCCAGCCCCAGACCTCGCGCATGGCGATGAACAGCAACATGCTTGTCATCAGCATCGTCGCCGAGACCGCGATGCCGTATGCGGCGGCGAGATTGTCCGACTTGCCGAAGCCGATGGCGAGGCCGAGGGTGACGATCATCAGGAGCCAGTTGACCGCGCCCACGTAGATCTGGCCGTAGCCCTCCGCCGACGTCTGCGTGATGGCCATCCGCGGCAGCCAGCCGAGCTGGATCGCCTGGCGGGTCATCGAAAAGGCTCCGGTGATGATCGACTGGCTGGCGATTACGGTCGCGATGGTCGCAAGCACGATCATCGGCGTCAGCAGCGGCGCCGGGCAGAGCCGGTAGAAGATGTTGCCTTCGGTCGGCGCGCCGGCGAGCACGATCGCGGCCTGCCCGGCATAGTTGAGGATGAGGGCCGGAAAGACGATCAAGCTCCACGACAGGCGGATCGGCGTCGGCCCGAAATGGCCCATGTCGGCGTAGAGAGCCTCGGCCCCGGTGACGCAAAGGAACACCCCGCCGAGCACCAGAAATCCCTCAAAACCTCCCCTTTGCAGATAGTCGAGACCATAAAGCGGATTGACCGCGGCAAAGACCTGCGGGTGCTGCAGGACCCCATAGACGCCGAGCGCCGCGATCACCGCGAACCAGACGAGCATGATCGGGCCGAACGCCCGCCCGATCGCCGCCGTCCCGAACGGTTGCGCCGCAAACAGCGCGAGCAGGATCAGAGTCGCCGCCGGCAGCACGTAGGTCTGCAGGCTCGGCGCGATCTGCTCGACGCCTTCCAGCGCCGACAGCACGGAGATGGCCGGCGTGATCGCGCCGTCGCCGTAGATGAGCGCCGCGCCGAACAGGGCCGCGGCGACAATCAGCGGCCGCTGTCGGCGCCTGACTCCAAGCAGGGTCATGAGCGCGATGATGCCGCCCTCGCCGTCGTTGTCGATTCGCATGGCGACATTGACGTATTTGACCGTCGTAACCAGAACCAGCGTCCACAGGATCAGCGAGAGGGCGCCGAGCGTCGCCGACGGATCGGGACGCGGCCCGGTGTAGTCGAGCACGGTCTTGAGCGTATAAAGAGGGCTCGTGCCGATGTCGCCGAACACCACCCCGAGCGCAGCGAGGCTAGCGACCGCCAACCGCCCATTAGACTGTGGCGCCGCGGCGCTCGCTTCGCTCGACATTTCGCTCATCGCTTGTCGTCCGCGCCAGGTTCAGCCCGTTGATAAACGTCGTGTGAAACAAAAAACGACGCTGGCCAAACGCCCCGCCCGGCTGAAGCGTACATGCAGCGCCGCCTCGATCAAGGCGCCGATCTGACCACATCGGGCGGGCGGCGCGGTTAACGTTCCGCAACGTTGGACAGTAAATCGAAAGTAAACCAACGAATCATCAAGATTAAGAAAATCCGGGTCCCGCGTTCCGATCGATCGATAAAATTCGACGGAATTTATTCTAAGCCCGCCAAACGGACGGCGCGATGCTGGGGTCATCGAAATTCCGTGAGCGCCCCATGCTTAACCGGCTCTTCAGCTTCATCACCGCGGCGGCGATCTTCGGCCTCGCCTGGAACTCATTCGGACAGGCGTCCGAACAGAGCCTTCCCCGAGCGACCTACGAGCCGGTCGGCGGCGAAGCCTCGATTCCCTACGGCTGGGTCGATTTCTGCAATCGCCACGCCGAAGAATGCACCCTCGGCAAGCTCAAGCCGATGGACGTTCGCCTGACACGGCAAAGCTGGAACACGCTCAGCGACATCAATGACGAGGTCAACAACGCGATCGAACCGATCAGCAACCTCGACCATTGGGGAACGACGCTCGACCATTGGGACTATCCGGTCGACGGCAAAGGCGATTGTAAGATCTACGCCCTGTTCAAGCGCAAGCTCCTGATCGAGCGCGGCTTTCCGCGGCAGGCGCTGCTGATGACGATCGTCCGCGACCTCAGCGGCGAAGGGCATGCGGTGCTCACCGTCAAGACCGACCGCGGCGACTTCGTGCTCGACAATCTGTCGCAAGACGTGCGCCCGTGGAGCGCCACCGGCTATCAGTTCTACAAGCGCCAGGCCCAGGACGATCCGAACGTCTGGCTGAACCTCGGCGGCGTGACGGGGACCGAGCCGGCAGAGGCCGCGGCGAACAACAAGTAGACCGGCGCCCGCGGATCGGCATTCGCAAAGAGCATCCGGCCGCCGCCGCCGACACGCTACTGCTTACCGCCCCCCATCGATCTGCCGACTGCCGCAATCCGCTCCAGCGCCTCGATGTCCTCCGCCGGCAGCGGCCACGAGCGCGCGGCGGCGATGACGTCGGCGATATAATCTTGACGCGCAGCTCCCGGCCCTGCGTTCGCGCCGAAATAGACGATCGCCTGCCTCGGCCCGCGCTCGGCGACGACCGGCTGGGCCAGCTTGGCGTAGAGGCCCTGCGGCAGACCCTCATAACGATCGAGCGCCGCAACGTCGGCGAGCGCCAGATCCCAAAGGACTCCGTGCACGGCGGAGCGCGGGTCGCGCGCCACGGTCAGCCAACCCTCACGCATCACGGCGAGCCGATGTCGCAGGAGCCGCGCCGGGCCAAGCGCCTTCGAGCGCGGGCAGCGGCGCGCCATGGCGCTGACATTCATGTTGGCGCCATAGGCGAAGTAAAGCGGCATCGGCTTCCTATCCGCTCACCCGCTCGACCTTGTTGACGACGCTCTTGCCGCGCAGCTGCGACAGGACCGCGTTAAGGTGCTGAATGTCCCGCACCTGCAGATCGATGACGAACCGACGGAAGTCGGCGCCGCTGGCCGAGGACGAAATAGCGTCGATGTTGGCGCCGTATTCGCCGATGGTCGTGGCGATCACCCCGAGCGCGCCGGGCTCGTTGAGCAGCGTGACCACGATCTGGCTCGAGTAGAGCAGATTCGGCGCATCCTCGAGATCCCAGCGCACGTCCAGCCACAGCTCGGGGTGGTCATTGTACTCGACGAGCGCCGGCGAGTGGATCGGATAGATGACGATGCCCTCCGGGCGCGCGGATGCCGACGATGCGCTCTCCCGGCACCGCCCCGCCCTTCGGCGCGAAGCGCACGGGCGTATCGAGATCGATGCCGCGCAGCGGCAGCGCGCCGGCGGCGTCGGATTCGCCGGGCACGCGGAACACGAGGTCGGCCGCCTTGGGCAGGCCGAACCAGCCGCTCTCGTTCAATGGCACGGCCAGACCGGACTTGCGCTCCTCCTTGAAGTTCGGGAACACCGCGCGCACGACGTCGGTCGAGAAAATCTCGCCCCGGCCGACGCCAATGAAGACATCGTCGATCGAGGCGCGCGCCAGGCGCGGCAGCGCCGCCTTCAGTTTCGCCTCGGCGAATTTCTTGCCTGCGCGCTCGAACGCCCGCTCGACGATCTGGCGCCCGAGGCCGCCGAACTGGGCCTTCGCCGCCTCGCGCGTCGCGCGGCGAATGGCGGCGCGCGCGCGCCCGGTCACCACGACGCTGTCCCAGGCAGCTGGCGGCGCCCCCCCCTCGGCGCGCGAGATCAGCACCTCGTCGCCGTTGTGCAATTCCGAGATCAGCGGCGCGATGCGGCCATTGATCTTCGCCCCGACCGCCGAATTGCCGACGTCGGTATGGACCGCATAGGCGAAATCGATCGCGGTCGCGCCGCGGGGGAGCGCAATGAGCCGTCCCTTGGGGGTGAAGCAGAACACCTGGTCATGAAACAGCTCGAGTTTGGTGTGTTCGAGGAACTTTTCCAAATCGTCGCCCGCCAGCGCCTCGATCGTCTGTCTCAAGCCCCGAAATGCGCGACTTTCGCTCACCGCCCGCGCGTCGGCGCCCGTGCGGGCGTCCTTATAGATGGCGTGCGCGGCGATGCCGTATTCCGCAACTTCGTGCATCTCGTGGGTGCGGATCTGAAGCTCGGCCCGCTGGCTGCCCGGCCCGATGACGGTGGTGTGGATCGAGCGATAGTCGTTCTGCTTCGGCGTCGAAATATAGTCCTTGAACCGCCCCGGCACGCTCGGCCAGGTCGTGTGGGCGACCCCGACCGCGGCGTAGCAGTCGGCCACCGTGTCGACGAGAATGCGAAAGCCGTATATGTCGGACAGTTGCTCGAATGCGATCGAGTGCCGCTCCATCTTGCGCCAGATCGAATAGGGTTGCTTCTGTCGGCCCTTGACCTCGACCCTGATGCCGCGGCGGGCGAACTGGTCGGTGAGCTCGGCCGCGATGCGGGCAATGATGGCGCCGTTCTTGGCCTTCATGGCTTCGAGACGGGAGACGATGAGTTCGTAGGCGTCCGGCATAAGGGAGCGAAAGGCGAGGTCCTCGAGCTCGTTGCGCATGCTTTGCATGCCCATCCGCCCGGCGAGCGGGGCATAGATGTCGAGTGTGTCCTCGGCGATTCGGCCGCGCTTGGCCTCCGGCATGAACTGGAGGGTGCGCATGTTGTGCAGGCGGTCGGCGAGCTTGACCAGGAGCACCCGGGCGTCGTCCGCGATGGCGAGCAGGAGCTTGCGGAAATTCTCGGCCTGCTGGGCGTGCCTGGTCACGAAGTCGAGCTTCCCGAGCTTGGTCAGGCCGTCGACCAGCCCACCGATCTCTTCGCCGAACGCCTTGTCGATCTCCTCGCGGGTGACCGTCGTGTCTTCGATCGTGTCGTGCAGCATGGCCGCAGCAATGGTCGCGTCATCGACCTTGAACTCGGTCAGGATGGCTGCGACTTCGAGCGGATGGGAGAAATAGGGATCGCCGGAGGCGCGTTTCTGGCTGCCGTGCGCCTTCATCGCGAACACGTAGGCGCGATTCAACAGCTCCTCGTTGGCGTGAGGATTGTAGCGGCGAACCCGCTCCACCAACTCGTATTGCCGCATCATCGCCTGTGGCCGACCTAAATCCGCGCCGCCGAAGTCGTCGTGGCGGCGCCGATACGGTTCAACCAGGACGGATCGGCGCGAGCAAAAGAGCGTAAACATCGGCGTTGGCTCGCGCCTGCCGGCTCCCGCCCTCGCGCATCTCACGCGGGCCTAAGCGATCATCGGCCGCGGAGGGCGCCCGCGCAAGCGTTAAAGTGAGCCGGCCGATCGATCGGCGCGGGCTCTCACGCCATCTAGCGCCACGCGCGTCCGCTCAATCGCGCTCCTGAGACGAGCGGGAACACCGACGCCGTGGCAACAAAAAAACCCCGGAGCTTTCGCTCCGGGGCTTTCCCCGCCCGCAGATCAGATGACGATCAGAAGTAACGGGTGATGCGGAAGCGGCCGGCAAAACCGTCGCTGACGCCGTGCCAATCGCCCGGCACGAAGAACTCGTTCGTCTGGCCATAGTTGTACACGGTTCCAAGGAACCCGCTCGGCGTCGCCTGATTCGTGCTTTGATACATCATCTCGAGGTCGAAGTTCAGGTTCGTGACCGGGTTCCAGCCGAGGTCGGCGCCGACGATCCAGCTGATCGCGCTCGGAGACATCGGGCCTTGCGCGCCCTGGGCGAGGAGACAGCTCGGGAGCGTGATGTTGCAGCCGCCGCCCATGTTGCTCCACTTGATGCCGCCGACCGAGCCTTCGAGATCGAGGTAGAACTGCGGCGTGAAGTGATGCTCGATCAGGGCCGAGACCGACCATGCGGTCGGCTTCGACCATGAGTTGGTCAGCGGGTTGAAGAACGCGTCGGCGAGATTCATCGGCTGACCATTGCCGTTGACTGCGCCGTCCTCGCTCCACATGCCGTCCGGCAGACCCGAGTACCAGGCCGCGCTCTGGGTGTAGGAGCCGGTGACCAGGACGTCGTCGCCGGCGCCGAACGACGGGAGGTTGATTTTCACGCCGGCATCAACGCCCCAGCCGATCGTGTTCTCCTGACTGTTGCAGCCCAGGCCGCCGGAGATCCCGCAACCCCCTGACCCGGTCAGTGTGTTGAATGGAGCGGTGTTGTAAGCGGTATCCTGCACGTTAACGTTGTGGATCACGCCCGACACCTGCGCCTCGCCCCAGCCCTGCTTGACGTGCAAGGCGCCGACGATATCCGGCCATTTCTGGCCGCCGTAGGTGATCAGCGCAGGATTGAACGTGCCTGCCTGCGGTCCCGAGTTTGTATTGAAATAGCCGCCGTTCTGGTCGGTTCCGCCGCCGGAGGCGCCGACGGTGCCGGGGCTTTCCGCCGACAACGTGGCGGTGAAGCCGCCGCCAAACGACGCGGTGTAAGCCATGAGCAGCGGCTCGTTGAAGCCCTTGCGGTCGGGGGAGAAGAAGTTCGCCCAGTTGTCGCCGCCGCCGGTGAACGAGTAGAACGACTGCGCCTTGCCGGCGGTGATGCCGGCCCAGGTCAGGTAGCCGGTGTTCAGATAAGCGATGTTGGCGGTGCCAGAGCCTTGAAGCGGGTCAAGGCCGTTGGCGACATCGACATTGAGGTCCATATGCCCGATCAGGGGGCCGTAGGCGGTGTTCGAGGCCATGTCGAACCCGAAATTGGCGCGGGCAGACCAGCCGGTCTCGTTGCGATTGAAGGTCGTATTTTGCTGAGCCGCGCTGGCTGCAAGCAGAACGCGCTGGGTGTTGCGAGTGTCGGCCGCGCCCAGGGCCGTGAGAACTGGGTTGGTGGCAAACCCGGCAAGTGAGGGGGTATTCGCTATGGCGCCAATGGCCTGCCCGACGGTGCCGTAGTTGTACTGGGTGTTGAGGTTGCCGCCCACGAATTGCGCGGTCATGTAGCCGCTGAATTTCAAGCAGGTGTCGGAGCCCGGCAGGGTCCAGCCGGTGATGCCGCCGACGTTGCAGACCTTGACGTATTCGACCGGCGCCGCCTTCTTGGTCGGAAGATCGGCCGCCTGCGCGCTGGCGACGGCGACGATGCCGGCCGCCGACCCCAGCAGTAGGCTCTTGATGAGCGTCATGTTTGACCTCCAGTTAGACGTGGTGGGCGTTGGTTTTCTTCTCGCCTTCGACTTCCCGGCCCCTCCCAAGGGCCGAATGAAATTGAAAGCGATCAGCCCCCTCTTCCCGTTTGACCTTTCGATCGTGGCGCTTTGCCCCTGCAAATGTCCGCGATCTTCCGCGACCGGGAATCTCCCGCTCACCTGAGGCAACATAGCTTCTCTAAATTCCGACACAATAAATTTCCTTCATAAATCGGAGATCAGACTTCGTTTCCTGGACCTTGTTGCATAATTGTCACTCGATTTCGCCCCAAACGCGCCGCAATCTGGCTTGTGTTTATGGATCAAAGGGTTAGCACGACAAATTGGGCCTCTGAAGGGCGCTGGCGGATCCCCCGGGGCGGCCCACGGCCTCAAACAGGCGGCTCAAGCGCGCCCGTGGGAGGCAGCCCCATGGCCGGCACCCGACCCAAGGTGAGCCCGATTCGGCCTGATTCGAATCCGCCGCGGCTTTAACCGCTCTGGCTCCAGCAGCCGGCCGCGCCGCTCGTCGCTGCTTGCAAGCCGCGGAAGCGCTCGATCGCGCCCTTAAGCCGGCGGCCTCGCGCCTGGACTAAGCAAATTCCACGGGTGTAGCCAACGAATGGCAGGTGTGATTCCGTCTTTGCGTTGATTCGCGGAGGCGGGGCATGGTGGGCAAATCTCCAATAACGGCGGATGGGGAGCAGCGTGCGGCGCTGCGAGCGTTGGCGCATTCGCGCGATCGTGGCGAGGCGGATCGGGCGCGGGCGATGTTGCTGACGCTTTTGGGCTGGACCAGCCCGCGCATCGCGGAAGCCTTCGGCGTACGCGAGGACACGGTTCGGCTGTGGCGTTGCGATTTCGCCGACGGCGGCGTTGAAGCGCTGAAGGCGAGCGTGGCGCCTGGCCCAGCCCCTGTGAAGAGCGAGGCGGCGCTGCGCGTCGTCACGCCTCTTTTGGAAGCTCCCGTCGCCAACCGGCGCAATTGGACGATCGCGCGCCTGATCAGCGAGATCGAGGCGCGCGAGGGCGTCCGGATCGGCAGGTCGCAATTATCCAAGACGCTGCGAAAAAAAACTTCCGCTGGCGGCGGCCGCGGCACACCTTGAAAGGTCGCCAGATCGCCGGCGAGATCGCGTGCGTGGGCTTGCGCCTTCAACTGCGCAAGGCCCAAGCCGAGGCCGACGACATCGTCCTGCTTTATGGCGACGAGAGCGAGGCCCTGACGCACCCTTATTTGGCGCGGGCGTGGGCCAAGCGCGGCGCCGATCTGCGCGTGCCGGCGCCGGGACAAGCCAAAAAAGTGGCGATGATCGGCTCGCTCGATCATGTCACGCGCCAGTTGATCGTGCACACCAGCCCGACCAAGCGCAGCAGCGACTTCATCGCTCACCTGGAGCAACTCGACCGTCTCTACGGCCCCCAACCCGGACCAGCCATGAAGCCGGTCGTGCTGGTCGAGGACAATGGACCGATCCACGTCAGCAAGCTCGCCCTTGCCGCCCTCGAAGCGCGCAAGCATTGGCTCACCGTCGAGTGGCTGCCGAAATACGCGCCCGAACTCAACGACATCGAGGTTGTCTGGCACGATCTCAAAGCGCACAATCTCGCCCACTACACCTTCACCGACGCCGCCGACCTCGATCGAGCCATCCATCAAGCTGTCCAAGCTTTGAACAACGAGCGATCTCGCAATCCGTTGGTCAATCGGAGAATCTCTGCTTAGGGCCGTGGGGGCTGTCTCCGGGGGCGGCGACGGCGGCGGCGCTCCGCTTTGAGGATCGTCCCGCCCGGGCGCCGGCTCAAAGCGTTGGCGGCGCAGGCCTCAATAGCCGTGAATCTCGCGCCTGGCTCACGATTGGATCGTCAACTCTGGGGCGTCTTCAAGCCAACGTTGCATCCGCCACGCGGTTCCGCAACGGCGAATGCAGCTTACAGATGCCGGCTTTTGGGCGCTTTGGCCGCGAATCGCGCAAATGGCGTTCGGGCGTTCCCGTGGGGGGAGCGATCGGCTGGCCAAAAGTTGGTCCTTGGCCATGGCCCATGGAAAGCCCCTCGGTGAAGCCCGCCTCCGCGTCCGGCCGCTCAGCCTCATGGCGCGCAGCAACGTCCGGAAAGCCGCGACAAACAAAAAAACCCCGGAGCTTTTGCTCCGGGGTTTTCCCCGCCCGCAGATCAGATGACGATCAGAAGTAACGGGTGATGCGGAAGCGGCCGGCAAAACCGTCGCTGACGCCGTGCCAATCGCCCGGCACGAAGAACTCGTTCGTCTGGCCATAGTTGTACACGGTTCCAAGGAACCCGCTCGGCGTCGCCTGATTCGTGCTTTGATACATCATCTCGAGGTCGAAGTTCAGGTTCGTGACCGGGTTCCAGCCGAGGTCGGCGCCGACGATCCAGCTGATCGCGCTCGGAGACATCGGGCCTTGCGCGCCCTGGGCGAGGAGACAGCTCGGGAGCGTGATGTTGCAGCCGCCGCCCATGTTGCTCCACTTGATGCCGCCGACCGAGCCTTCGAGATCGAGGTAGAACTGCGGCGTGAAGTGATGCTCGATCAGGGCCGAGACCGACCATGCGGTCGGCTTCGACCATGAGTTGGTCAGCGGGTTGAAGAACGCGTCGGCGAGATTCATCGGCTGACCATTGCCGTTGACTGCGCCGTCCTCGCTCCACATGCCGTCCGGCAGACCCGAGTACCAGGCCGCGCTCTGGGTGTAGGAGCCGGTGACCAGGACGTCGTCGCCGGCGCCGAACGACGGGAGGTTGATTTTCACGCCGGCATCAACGCCCCAGCCGATCGTGTTCTCCTGACTGTTGCAGCCCAGGCCGCCGGAGATCCCGCAACCCCCTGACCCGGTCAGAGTGTTGAATGGAGCAGTGTTGTAAGCGGTATCCTGCACGTTAACGTTGTGGATCACGCCCGACACCTGCGCCTCGCCCCAGCCCTGCTTGACGTGCAAGGCGCCGACGATATCCGGCCATTTCTGGCCGCCATAGGTGATCAGCGTGGGATTGAACGTGCCTGCCTGCGGTCCCGAGTTTGTATTGAAATAGCCGCCGTTCTGGTCGGTTCCGCCGCCGGACGCGCCTTCGGTGCCGGGGCTTTGCGCCGCGATCGTCGCCGTGAAGCCGCCGCCGAACGAGGCGGTGTAGGCCATCAGCAAAGGCTCGTTGAAGCCCTTCTGGTCGGGGGAGAAGAAGTTCGCCCAGTTATCGCCGCCGCCGGTGAACGAGTAGAACGACTGCGCCTTGCCGGCGGTGATGCCGGCCCAGGTCAGGTAGCCGGTGTTCAGGTACGCAATGTTGGGCGTGCCGCCATACTGAAGCGGATCCAGGCCGTTGGCGACATCGACGTTGATGTCCATATGCCCGATCAGGGGGCCGTAGGCGGTGTTCGAGGCCATGTCGAACCCAAAGTTGGCTCGGGCAGACCAGCCGGTCTCGCTGCGATTGAAGGTCGTATTTTGCTGAGCCGCGCTGGCTGCAAGCAGAACGCGCTGGGTGTTGCGAGTGTCGAGCCCGCCCAGCGCCGTGAGAGCGGGATTGGTGGCAAACCCGGCAAGTGAGGGGGTATTCGCTATGGCGCCAATGGCCTGCCCAACGGTGCCGTAGTTGTACTGGGTGTTGAGGTTGCCGCCCACGAATTGCGCGGTCATGTAGCCGCTGAATTTCAAGCAGGTGTCGGAGCCCGGCAGGGTCCAGCCGGTGATGCCGCCGACGTTGCAGACCTTGACGTATTCGACCGGCGCCGCCTTCTTGGTCGGAAGATCGGCCGCCTGCGCGCTGGCGACGGCGACGATCCCCGCCGCCGACCCCATTAGAATGCTCTTGATGAGCGTCATGTTTGACCTCCAGTTCAACGTTATGGGCGTCGGGTTGCCTGCCGCCTGACTGCCAATTCGCCCGGATGTCGACGGTTTGCCCCAGCAAGTCGTCGGACCCGGTCGCGATCGGGAATCGCCCCCCTCGCACAGTCGACAATACGCTTATCGCCCCGAGGCTCAACCAAGATTTGGCAATAAATCGCCGAAGCAGCGCCATTATTCATGACCTGTTGCACAATCGACACAATTCGTTACGGATGATCTTTAGTAATGTTTATTTTATAAAGTATTTTTGACTTATATTATAAATTGAAATTTATATCACGCTCCCAGGACATTCGTATGTGAGAGCCTGAAAACGCGGCCACTCATGGCGTCTTGTTTCTTAGCTTTCCCTGCCAAGCCGCTGACTGGACGCGAGCTTGTTCGTGGCGCTGACGCCGCCAGCAGCCGTCAGGGCCGCGGAAGAAGGGCAAAACAGGGCGCCGTCAATTCAGGCTGCGGAAGAGGGGAGGTCTTGAGCAAATCGTGTTGTCGGGATCTGGGTCGCGCCGCGACCGCAAAAACCAATCGCTCAATCGCTATTTGCGAATTTGCTTCGCGGCCGCCGGCTCAGTCGCGCCAGGCGACCGACGCCACCCGGAGACGATCGCTTATCGCCAGAACCCTCTCGCCGACCTCGCAAGGGACGGGCAGAGCCGTGCCCTCACTGCTCCTGCGCCAGTTTGTCGGCGAGCAGCGCAATCGTCTTGGCGTAGACAGGGGCCGAGTTCCATTCGAGCAGGGCGGCGAAGTTCGGCTGTCCTTCGTCCCAGCCCGCTCCCGGCTGCCAGCCGTGGCCGCGGAGGAAATTGGCGGTCGACGCCAACGCGTCGGCCGGGCTCATCAGATTGCCGCCGCCGCCGCCCTCAACGTTGACGGCGTATTTGAGGTAGGCCGACGGCATGAACTGGGTCTGGCCGATCTCGCCGGCCCAGGCGCCGCGCATTTGTTCAGGCCGTAACAACCCGCGCTGGACGAGCATCAGCGCATCAACCAGCTCAGCGCGGTAGATTTGCGACCGGCGGCAGTCGTAGGCGAGCGTCGCGAGCGCGCTGAATGTGGGGTAGGCGCCGAGGTCGCCGCCATAGCCGGTTTCGAGCCCCCAGATCGCCGCCAGAACTGGCGCAGGGACGCCGTAACGCTGCTCGATCTTCTGAAACGGTTCGGCGTAGGCAAGCAGCATGGTCTTGCCCTTCTTGATCAGGGCGGGCGTGGCATGCCGGGCGGAGAAAGCGGCGAAACTCTGTCCGAATCCCTGGCTGCGATCGTGGGCCGAGACCGCGGGCTGGTAGACGACCCCGTTCAGGGCCGCATCGGCGACTTGCGGAGAAACGCCGTCTCGGATCGCGACTTGCTTGAACGAGGCAAGCCATTCATTGAACCCGTCCGCGCTGTCTCCGCAATCGGCGGCCCGGGCCGATGCGACGCCAATCGTCGCCACCGCAACGACGGCAAACATTGACTTTTTCACATATCCTCGCATTCGGCGCTCCAATTCATCGTCGTCAATTCGGAATCCTGCTAGCCGCGAAACAGGGCCGAACCTTGGCCGCGCCGCCCCTTTGGCCGGCTATCCGCCCTAGGAGCTCGTCGTCGGCGCTTACGCAAGACCCAACCGGACATAGGCATGTATCGCCAACTTTCCGCCAGCGTCGCTTAGGTAAATCTTAAATCGGTTCGCCTATCGTCGGCGAAAATGTGACATGCGTTCGTGTGAGAGTTCAAGATGAGTGAAACGCTGCGGCCGAGAGTGAAATACGTCATCGGTCCCGACGGCAGTCCGCTGACGATTGCCGATCTGCCGCCGCCCACGACCCGCCGGTGGGTCATTCGCCGCAAGGCTGAGGTGGTCGCCGCGGTGCGGGGCGGATTGCTTTCGCTGGAAGAGGCGTGCTCCCGCTACACGCTGACTGTCGACGAATTCCTCAGCTGGCAGGTCTCCATCGACCAGTTTGGCCTGGCCGGACTTCGCACCACCCGCATCCAACAGTATCGGCAATAACCGCGCGGAAAATCAACGCTTCGCACAATTGTCGGCATCCCAGGTGTTGCGCCTGTAGCCGAGCAGCTGGGCTGCGGTTCGTTCATTCTCGCTCAACTCGGCCCATGCCTTCGAATTGGAAGCCGGCTCTGCGGGCGCGTCCGATTCCCACATTTGCTCGTTCCACCCGAGTGTCTGCCAAGCGTCTTTTTGCTGGTCCGACATGGCTTGCCAATCAACGACATTCCACCTGCACACGCTAGCCCGCGCATGAATCGTTCCGGCGGCTTGCGCCTCAAACGAGAATACGCCGGCCCGCGAGAGCACGGAGTTCTCGGGAACGAGCAGGCCGCCGAACGGCGCCATGATCGAGATGATCAAGCCGGCAGCGTACATTCTGGTTCGCACACGCATCCGCCGTCTCGCGCCGACGAGGATTTCTCGCGAAACATGAAACTGGCGATGCGATGATCGTCGTCGAAATGGGTCGCTGAGAAACATAGCTCACCTCCTGCGACAGCTTTGCCCTACAGATTGTCCGGATTTCCCGTCACACGCCGGGCCTCGTAGCGCTCGCCATCGACGACCCACGCAAAACGAGAGCCGGTGATCTCGACGCGCATGCATTCCCAATCGCTGGAGGAGCCTTCGTCGGGAAACGCTTCTTCAGTTCGTTGCGCAAAGTATCGCTCACAAAGCTCCCGGCCGGAGATGCGCCATTCGCCGCTATACGGCCCCTCCGGGTCCACGCCTCGGATGTGTCCGTCCGGAAGGAAATACTCAGCATAGGGCTTTCCATCCTCGGTTCCGGAAACAGTGCTCCCGACGATCGCCTGACGGATCTGATTTTCGGTCGTCAGGACGGCGCCGAAGCTCGCGCGCGACAGCGCCAGCAAGCCCGCTAAACCCAACATTGCTACACGCATCAGTGTATCTCCCGGGTTGACAGAACGACTTGAGGCTCGTCCCGGCGTCCACGAGGACAAACCCTCCAACGACGCGTTCGAGGCGCCGCCTTGCTCACTTCAGGAAATGCACGATCTGGTAGCCGAGCAGTGCGATGATCGCGACCTCGAACAGATGTCCGACGACGGCGTTCATCCTCTCCTTGCGGGCCAGATTCGCTTCGATCAAACGCGTGTTGGCGAGTTCATACTGGTCCATCGCGAATTCAATCGGGTCCTCCAGCATTTCCATTCGGTCATAAAGGGCCGCGCCGGAGACGAGCTCGGCGAACACCCGCTTCGAGGCTTCGGCGAGCGTGGGATCCAATTGCTCCAGGCTGTTGGCGATGCGCAGCCAGTCCGCCCTCATGCGCGTCGCAATCTCCGTCATTTCATTGACGTGCCGCTGCCGTTTTTGCTGACGCCGGGATACCGAATGGGTCAAAGCGAAATCGTTCTCAATTGAAGCCCACGCCGATTTCATCCTCCCTTCCAGCGCCATCGCCTCGCGCTGCACCAGGGTGAACCGGATGGCGGCGTCGTGGGCGAAGCGAATGTCGCCGGCGCTGGTGTAGATCAAGGCCCGGCCTTCATCCCACAAGACCCGAACCGTGCGGACGTCAGCCCGGACGTTTGCCTCTTTTCTCCGCGCGCCGCCCGCGCGAATCCATTCGTCGGCGTCCCGTTCGATCGCTGCGGGAGTCTTGACCCCTGGCGGCAGCCAAACCACCGTCAAGCCGCCGGCGGTCTCAGGCTCGGCTCGCGACAGCGCAATTGACGCGTCCAAGGGCGCCAACACCGCCGTCACTTTTCGGGGCTCAGCAATCTCGATCTTGTCAACAGCGTCGGCGCGGACGACAGGGTCTTCGACGAACTCGACGCGCCATGCCTGCGCATGAATTGTCGGCTCGACATTCCTAGTTACGACGTCCAACATGATGATTCCTCCTCATCTGCTTTCGCCGATATGCGCTGCACAACCGCGATGAACCGACTATGACGAGTTCAAGATCGTCGGCCCGCTTGTCTTCTGCGGTCGCTTCATCTGCTGGCGCTGCATCGAGTTCTGGGCAAGCCTTGCGCCGGCGCCCGTTCGTAGACGCAATAAAGAAGGCTTTCCGGATCCTCGTACCATTGGCCCAAACTCGCGCGGGACGTCTCCGTCCTCTCCCAGGCTTCGCCGAGGCGCTCCGGATCGAACAGCGCGTGCACGAATCCCGCCGCATGAAACTTTTCCGCCCAGTCCCAGCGTGAGCAAAGCACTCGCACGTCCTCGAGCAGGTTGTAGCGCTCGATCACATCGATCGGCAGGTCCGTCGTGACCGATCCGAGAAGCACGCCGCGCTTCGCCACTCGACGAATTTCCGCGATCGCTTTTTCCGCGTCGATCGGCACCGCGCGGCAAAGGCCAGTCTCCACCACAGCCTCAAACTCGCCGTCCTCGAAGGGCAGGCAGGCGATGTCGCAGTAGAAGTTGTGCTCCCTGAGATCGGGCGGGGTAGCGAGCCACGCCGCGTGGTCGCTCTCGATGCCTGTGGCGTCGAAGCCGAGCGCCCTCAGCGCCGCGACCATATGTCCGGCGCCGGAGCCGACATGAAGCAGCTTGGCGCCCCGCTCGAGCCTCCACGTCGCCGCCAGGATGTCCGCGGTTGCCTGTACGGACATCAGGTCTTCAACCTGCTCAAGCATCATATTGAGCGCGGTCGTGAACGCGCCGGCAGGGGGCTCGACGCGGCCAATCTCTCGCTGAAATGAGGCGTGACGCCGTCTCAGAACGTCGGCAAGGATGAGATCCGTAGCCGCGTCGGCGGAGTCCAACACCCCGTTCAGCGTCGCGTCGAACATGTAGTCGCCGACCATCATGAAGCCCGGCAGACGCACCGGATCCGGGCAATGGTTGATCGCGCGCGAGCGGGCGGGCGAGCCCCCTGGAATCGCGTTGACTGACGCGATCCACCGGTGGATCCGGCGGTCCAGCAGCAGCTCCTTGCCATGCGTCAGCTGCGGGGGCAGCGCGTCGAGGCACATCTGCTCGATGCGCTGGTCGGACACGTTCGCCAGCGCGAGGGCCGCGTTTCCGGCGATGAGGAAAGCCAATATGCCATAGCCGCTGTAATCGTTGCGGGCGCTTTCGTCATAGACGCAGCAGCCGTCGAAGGCGTCGAGCATCCACCAATCCGCCGCGAGCGTGTCGCGCCAGAATGGACGCTGAAACAGGAGGCTCGCGCGAAGGTAATGTCCGGGACGGTCGAAGTAGCCGATGTGCTTGTCCATCGCGCTCTCAAGGCCTTCCGACCGCCAATGGATGGTCGACAGCGAGGCCAACGGCAGGGCGACGACGACATAATCCGCGATCGCCGTCTCGCCGACGCCGTTGACCAGCAATTCGAGGCGGTAGGCGCCTCCGGGAAGCGGCTCGACCGCCGTCACATTCGAGTTGAGGCGGATCTCGGCGTCGAGCTCTTCTTCGAGGCGAGCGACGATCTGTTCGTTGCCGCCGACCACGGAGAAGACATCCAGGTAGCCGTCGACATCCATAAGGACGTTCTTGAGGAAATTGAGCCCGTTCGTCTGGTGCGGCGCGGCGGCGACGTCGCTGTGCGCCATGGTTCGAATATAACGGCGCGCGGCATCGTCCTTGATCTCTCTTTCGAGCAGGGCCGCGCCCGAAACGGCAGCCCACGGGTGGGCATTGTCTTGTTTCGGGATCGAGAAGTAGAAGGCTTCGGGGCTGACCAAATCGGCGGCGCGCTTGCGAAACGACTTCACCTCATCGCGGGTGCGCGCGCCGAAGGTCTGCGCGAGGCCCTCCACGTCGAGAATGATCTTGCCGTCGAGCACGCACGGGCCGCCGTGCAGATACTTGGATTGCAGGCCCAAGTCTTTGACGATGAGGTCATGCAGCGGGTCGGGGCCCAGGCGGGAGTAGTCGTAGATTTCGGCCACCCCCGCTTCGTAGGGGCCGACGCCGGCAAACTGGCCGGTCTGGATCTTTCCCCCAAGGCGGTCGCTCGCCTCGAACACGGTGATCTGGCAACTCGGTCCCGCCTTGGCGGCCAAATGCCAAGCCGTGAACATTCCGCCCGGACCGCCCCCGATGATCGCAACCTTCAGCGGCTCGCGATCAACGGCGTTCACGACGCCGCCCAGCTCACGAGTTCTGTCTTCCATGGCCCCCGTCTTCTCAAAAGATAATTCCTGCTTTAATTTGACTCGCTTAGAAAGGAGTACAATCTTATCCTTTCGTTAAGCATAACGATAAACTATGATGGGCGCCGATCGGCCGCGCTCCAGTACGTTCCGCGGAGTTCATCGACGACGAAACGGCCGTTCGAAATCTTGCTGATTCGAAAGCTACCTCAGCTTATTCATCGACCGCCTGGCTGAACGTTGGCGGCGACGGTCGGACCGTTGTCGCTACTTGCTAACGGCGAGGGAATACTCGTGGGCGCCTGCGGCGTTGAATTCCAACAGCGCGAGGTCAGCGTCGAACCTGAATCGGCTCGGCTCCGGGCGATCAGGGATATCAAGGCCAATGCTGGAACAAAGCGGACGCTATAGGCGCGCAAGGGCTCGGCCCGGCCGAGGCGCCTCACGGCATCAACTGGCCGCCGTTGACCTCGATGATCTGGCCGATGATGTAGCCGCTCAAAGCCTCGGAGGCCAGGAACAGATAAGCGCCGACGCAGTCCTCGGCCGTGCCGAGCCGCGCGGCGGGAATGGTCTTGCGCATCGCCTCCAGACCTTCGGGAGTCGAATAGCGCTCATGAAACGGGGTCGTGATGACGCCCGGGGAAACCGCATTGACGCGGATCTTCTTGCCGATCAGCTCCTTGGCGTGGCCCCGCGTGATCGTCGAGACGAAACCCTTGGCCGCAGCGTAGAGCATCGCCCCGCCGGCGCCGCCGTTCCGCGCCGCAATCGACGTCGTATTGATGACGAAACCGCCCTGACGCTCGAGCCAAGGCGCAGCGGCCCGGGTGACCCAAATGACCGAGCTCGAATTCAGATTGATCACCCTCTGGACATGCTCGTCGCTGGCCTCGAGCGAGTTCACTCGCCCGAGCATCAGGCCCGCATTGTTGATGAGCCCATCGAGGCGGCCAAACCGGGTCGTCGTTTCGGCGACGATTTGCGCGCACGCCTTCGGGTCCGCGACATCGCCCTTCACCGCCAGCGCCTCGCCGCCCGCGGCCTTGATCTCGCTCGCCAGCGCATGCGCCTCATCCGCGCTGGAATGGTAACCGATGGCGACGCGCGCCCCTTGCTCGGCGAAGCCCCGGGCCACCGCCGCCCCTATGCCCGTCGAGCCGCCGGTAATGAGCACGGCCTTGCCGGCGAGATCGGGAATGACGAGGCGGTTGGCGGTCATGAGCGGCCTTTTGCTGCGGGGAGGAGGAACCTTGAGCCGCGGAGCCGGACGCGTCAAATCACGCCTGGCTGAACACCGAACGCCCGCGCCCAAAGGGCGAATCCTGGATAGTCGGCGCTCCGCTCCTATATAGACCCCTGAAGTGGCGGAGAGTCCAACCGATGACTGAGGCGCGCAAGCTCGCGGCTATTCTGGTGACCGACATCGTCGGGTTCTCGCGCCTCGCCGGCGCCGATGAAGACCGGATCCTGGCGCGGATGCGCACGCTGAGGAGCGACCTCATCGATCCGACCATCTCGGTCAATCGCGGCCGGGTGGTCAAGCGCACCGGCGACGGCGCCATCGTCGAGTTCCGCAGCGTCGTTGACGCCGTGCGTTGCGCCATTGAGATGCAGCAGGGCCTCGTCGAGCGCAACGCCGGCCTGCCGCCCGAGCGCCGCATCGAGTTCCGCGTCGGCATTCATCTGGGCGACGTGGTCGAGGAAAGCGACGGCGACCTGATGGGCGACGGCGTCAACATCGCCGCCCGCCTCGAAGGGATCGCCAAGCCGGGCGCGATCTGCCTGTCGGAGGATGCCTACCGGCAGGTCAAGGGGCGGCTGGACCTCACGGTCAGCGACCTCGGCCAGACCGAGCTCAAGAACATTGCCGAGCCGATCAGGGTCTATTCGCTCGAGGTCGGCGCGGGCGCCCACGCCAGTCCTCCGCCGGCGGCCGCCGCCGCGCCGGTCGCGGCTGCTCCGCCGCGGCTGTCGATGGTCGTGCTGCCGTTCGCGAGTCTGGGCGCCGGCCCCGAGCACGAGCATTTCGTCGACGGGGTCACGGAAAGCCTGACAACCGACCTGTCGCAGATCACGAACGCTTTCGTCGTCGCCCGCAACACTGCCTTCGCCTACAAAGGGAAGCCCGTCGACGCCAAGCTGCTCGGGCGCGAGCTCAAGGTTCGCTACATCCTCGAGGGCAGCATCCAGCGCGGCGGAAGCCGCCTGCGCGTCAACGCCCAGCTCATCGACGCGACGACCGGCGCCCATCTTTGGGCGGATCGCTTCGACAAGCCGATGGCGGATCCGTTCGATACCCAGGATGAGATCGTCTCGCGCCTCGCCAACCAATTGCGCCCGGAGTTGTTGGCCGCCGAGGCCCGGCGGGCCGAGCAGGAAGAGAATCCCGATTCGGTCGATCTTTATTTCCTCGGCCTGCAGGTTTTCGGCAAGGGAGGGGTCGACAACATCAGACGCGCCCGCGACCTTTTCGAGCGCGCCGTCGCTCTTGACCCCGGAAACGTCGATGCGCTCGTCGGCGCGGCGCGCACCGGCGTCATCGTCGGCGCGATCTACGGCGACGACGACCGCGCCAGCACGCTCGCGGAGGCCGAAGCGCTTCTGATCAAGGGGATCTCGATCGCGCCGCGTAACTTCTGGGCCCATCTCTGGCTGGGCTTCGTGCTCATTCACACCAACCGGGCGCAGCGCGGCATCGGGGAGCTCGAGCAGGCGGCGGCGCTGAACCGCAATCTCGGCGCGGCGCACGCCTGGATCGGGCTCGCGAAGATCGTCTTGGGCCGCGCCGAGGAGGCGGAGGCGCACATCAATGAGGCCTTTCGGCTGTCGCCCGCGGAATCCTTCGGCTTCATGTGGTGGCACCTTCTGGGCGTCGCCAAACTCCATCTCGGCGCGGATGAAGAAGCCGTGGCGCTGTTCCGTCGCTCGATCGATACCAATCGGAACTACCCCTTGAGCCAGTTCTACAGCGCCGCGGCGCTCGCCCTGGTCGGGCGCCTCGACGAGGCGCGCGCCGAGACGAAGTCGGCGCTCACGCTCGCCCCGCACTATTCGCTCGCCCGCTTCCGGAAAGCCGCCGAAGGCGACAATCCCATCTTTCTCCGTCAGCGCGAACGCATCGCCGAGGGCCTGCGCAAGGCGGGGATCCCAGAGGAATGGTCTCGGCCGCCTATCGCGGCGCAAGCTCCATGATGAGATTGTTCGCGGTCTTGGCCATCGCCAAACCGGCGTCGACGTTGAACGCGTTGATGGCGGCGCAGACGCCGATACCGCGCGCCGGAGCGAAAGCGACATAGGAAAAGACGCCCTGGAGGCCGCCTGCTTTCTGCAGGATGAGCGGGCGGTCGCCCTCTGGCGCCATAATGACCCATCCGAGTCCCAACGCGTCCATATGCCCGGATTCGTCCATTCCGAACACGGCGTTGAGCCCGTCGCGCCACAGATAAGCGGCGTGATCGATGAGGCGTTCGCCGGCGCGCTCGTTTCCAAACCGGTCGAGGTGCCATTGGAGCCAGGCGAGCAGATCGCGCGCGGTGGAATAGAGGCCGCCCGAGCCGACGATGACCGGGCCGGTTGTCGCGTTCGGCAACGGCGAGCCGTCGAAATTGTGCCCAGCCATGACGAGCGAAGCCTGGACGGCGGACGGGGCGAACGTGGTGGCCGTGAGTCCGAGCGGCCGGAGGACGCGCGCCTCCAGAAGATCGGGGTAGGGCTCATGCGCGGCGCGGGCGAGCGCGGCGGCCAAAAGATCGAAGCCGAAGTTGGAGTAGGAGACCGAAGTCCCGGGCGTGAACATCAGCGGATTGGCCTTGAGCCAAGCGGCGAAGGCGTCGGGGGTGATGTTGACGAAGGGATCGGCCGGCGGCCCCGGCGCGTGAGGGACCTCGCGCGGCAGCCCAGCCGAATGGGTGGCGAGATCGATGAGCCGGATGGGCCGTCCGCCTTCCGACATCGGCGCGATGAACTCGGGCGCGTATTTGGTTAGAGGATCGGCAAGGCTGACCACGCCGTCCGCGGCCAGGCTCGCCAGGACCTGGCCGGTGAACGCCTTGGTGATCGAGCCGATCCGGAACAGCGTATCCGCGCCCGGGGCCTCGTCGGGATTGTCCGCGCGGGCGCCGAAGCCCTGGATCGACGTCTGACCGCCATGGACGACGCCGAGGAGGAGCGCCGGGGCCTTGATCGCCAGGAACAGGATCTGGCCGGTGAAGCCGACCGATTGATCCAGCAGGGCCTGGCTCGCCCTCGCGGGGCGAGGCCACGGCAGGGCCGCGCCAGCAAGGAGGCCGAGAATCTCGCGCCGCCGCATACGTTCTTCCTCCCAAAAAATCTTAGGGCCGCGCTCGCGGCGCTCCACGCGCTCAGCCGAAGCTAGCACGAGAGTGAGGCGGCCAGGAAAGGAGCGTAAGACCATTTCACCGCCCCCGATTGGACGGCGGGAGCCGTTGTGATAGGGTTGAGGGGCGTCGCCGGGGCTTGTGTGGGTCGTCGCGAAGCCGGTTCCGGAGTGGTCGGGCGCCAAGCGCGCCTGCGCAGAGGAATCCGATTCCGGAATCGCGCCGCCCACCGGATCGAAGGCAGGATGGAAGCGCATAAACCCGACCGCCGGCTCGCGGCAATCGTTGCTGCCGACGTGGTCGGCTACAGCCGGCTCATGGAAACGGACGAAGCAGGCACGCTCGCCCGGCTGAAGACCGTGCGGCTCGAACTCATCGATCCGGCGATTGCGAGATGCAAGGGGCGTATCATCAAAACGACCGGGGACGGCATGCTGGTCGAGTTCCAGAGCGTCACCGAGGCGTTGCGCTGCGCGGTCGAATTCCAGGAGCGTATGGCGCGGCGCAACCGGGACATGCCGGCTTCGCGCTCCATGCTCTATCGCATCGGCGTCAATCTCGGCGACGTCATCGTGGAAGAGGACGACATCTTCGGCGACGGCGTCAATGTCGCGGCCCGCCTCGAATCGATCGCCGAGCCCGGCGGCATCTGCATATCGGCGGCGGTGCGCGATCAGGTCGGCGACCGGCTCGAGCTCGGCTACGAGGATCTGGGCGACCGGCAGGTCAAGAACATCAGCCGGCCGATCCGCGTCTACAAGGTCGTCATCGGCGGCCAGAAGCCAGACGCCGGCCAGGCGACAGAGGACAGGCCGGGCGCGCCGAAGGAGACCGCGAAGAGGCCGTCGATCGCGATTCTACCCTTCGTCAACATGAGCGGCGACCCGGAGCAGGAGTTTTTCGCCGACGGGCTCACGGAGGACATCATCACCGAGCTGTCGCGCTTCCGTCAGCTTCTGGTGATCTCGCGCAACGCCGTGTTCGTCCACAAGGGGAAGCCGGTCAAGGCGCAGGAAATCGCCCGCGAATTCGGGGTCGACTACATCGTCGAGGGAAGCGTGCGCAAGGCGATGGACCGGGTCCGAGTGACCGTGCAGCTCATCGACGGCGAGACTGAAGCCCATGTCTGGGCCGAGCGCTACGACCGAAAGCTCGAAGACATATTCGCCATCCAGGACGAGGTGACCTCGTCGATCGCATCCACCCTGTTCGGCCGCGTCGAGGCGGCGCGTCTGGGCCGCGCCCAGCGCAAGACCACCGAGAACATGGCGGCGTACGAGTACCTGTTGGCCGGCAAGATCCTGCATCACGCGTCGAAGCGGGAAAGCAACGCCGAGGCGCTGCGGAATCTCAACCGCGCCATCGAGCTCGACCCCGGCTATGCTCACGCCCACGCGTGGAAAGCCTGCGTTGTCGGGCAAGCCTGGCTACACAATTGGTGCGAGGACCGGTCCGTGAACGAGCGGATGATTGTCGAGGAGCTCCAGACCGCCCTGGCGCTCGATGACAACGACGCGGATGTTCACCGCATCCTGGCTGCGCTGAAACTCAATTTCAATGAGCACGACAAGGCTGCGTATCATCAAGAGCGCGCGCTGAGCCTCAATCCGAACAGCGACCTGATCGTCGTTCAGCAGGGCGAGCTCTTGACCTGGCTCGGGCGCCCCGAAGAGGGGATCGACTGGGTTCGCCGCGCCATGCGTCTCAACCCGTACCACCCCGAACGGTTTTGGAGCCACCTTGGCCGCGCCCAGTACGGCGCCCGCGCCTATGGCGACGCGATCGCGTCCTTCAGCAAGCTGACCGCGCCGGACTACAGCCACCACGCCTTCCTCGCCGCCTCGCTGGCGCAGGTCGGGAACCGCGTCGCGGCGGGTGCCCATGCTCGCGAGGTCATCGAGCGGGAGCCGGCGTTCAGCGCCAAGACGTTTCTCGACACCCTCCACTATCGCCAACCCGCCGACGCCGAGCATGTGCGCGAGGGGATTCTGAAGGCAGGCTTGCCGCAGTAGGCCCGATCCAGCCGGAGACGCTCACGTCGTCAGGCCGAGCTCGACCTCCCTCGCCCGGTTCAGCCGGCGCATCGTTTCCGCGAGGTCGGGCTCGGTCTCGAGCCGCGCGGCGTAGACGCGGCGGACCGCAGCGCTAAGCCGGCCGTCGCGGCCGAGAAGCTCGTCAGCGAACGCGACCATCCGGGAGTTCGGCCACGCCTGCGGCCGGATCTCGAGCAGCCGATCGACAATCGCGCCCTCGGTTTCCCGCGGATAGGCCTGCGCCAGGATCATCAGCATCGCCGCCGTGGAGCGCGATATTCCGGCGTGGCAGTGGATCAGGAGGTGACGCACGCCGCCCGCGTCGCGGCCGAACGCCAGGATCGCGTCGACGTCGGGCTTCTGCGGCAAGACCACGCCGGGGCCCGGCTCGATCGCGTCGTGAAAGCGCAACGTGGCGCGAAAATGCGGATCGAAGCCCTGCAACGCCTCGGGCTCTGGCCAATCCGGATCGAGAATCGAGAGAACATGAGTGACGCCTCGCCCGCCGTGGCGGTCGAGCTCGTCAAGGCCGCAAACGGTCAGGGCGGAAAAGAAGAGGGGCTTCATGGCCGGACCCCTAACACGAAAGGCCGGCCGGCGGCGATCCGCCTTTCGCCATCCGATCGCTTGCCCGCCGCAGCGACTTGCGCCAAGGGTCAAGCCGTGGTCCGGCGCCGTTCCTTGTTCGTAACCCTGGCCCGCTGCGTCGGCTGGGCCGGGATCGCGCTTCTGATCGTCTTTTTCGGGCTCGTCGCCCTCTACGCCGTCGTCCAGCCGGTCTCGACGCTCATGCTCGCGCGCACGATCGAAGGCAAGAGCTACGAACGGGACGCCGTGCGGCTCCGGAACGTCGCCCCCGCGGCCGTCGCGGCGGTGATCGCATCCGAAGACGCGAGCTTCTGCTCGAATGACGGCGTCGACTGGGGCGCCTTGGATCGAGTCCTGGGCCGGGCCGGCAAGAATGGCCCGAGCCGCGGCGCCTCGACGATAACCATGCAGACCGCCAAAAACCTGTTCCTGTGGCCAATTCGTTCGGCTGTTCGCAAGAGCATGGAGATCGGCATGGCGCTTGTACTGGGCAAGACGTGGTCAAAAGCCCGCACGCTCGAGGTTTATCTCAACCTCGCCGAATGGGGCGACGGGCTTTACGGAATCGAGGCCGCGGCGCGCCGCTATTTCCACAAAGGCGCGAGCGATCTGAATGGCGGCGAGGCCGCGTTGCTGGCCGCGGCGCTGCCGGACCCGATTCACCGCAATCCCGCCCACCCGACGGCGCTTCACCGCCGCCTCGCCGCCCGCATCGAGGCGAAGGCTCGCGACAGCTCTGAATTGCTCAATTGCTTGCCGCGATAGGGTCGCGGGTGAAGGCGCCGCTTTTCTGTAAGCGCGCCCGACATTGACAGGGCGTCGCATCATGTTACATGTAACAGGTTTGATGGAACGATCTCATGGTTTCGTCGACTGTTGATCGAGTGCGCAAGCGGCGCGCTGCGCTGCGCCGTGCGGGCTTGAGACCGGTTCAAATATGGGTTCCGGACACTCGTCGGGCAGGGTTCGCCGCCGAGTGCCGGCGCCAATCCAGGCTGATCGCCGAAGCGGATCAGGCCGACGCGGGTTTGGCGGCGTTCATGGACGCCGCCTTGGCCGACATCGACCGTGAAGGCGGCGCTTGAGTGCGGCGAGGCGATTTCGTCACCGTCGCGGTTGCTGGCGATTTCGGCAAGCCGCGCCCGGCGCTTGTCATCCAGGCTGACGCCTTTGCCGGGCATCCAAGCGTGACGGTTCTGCTCCTCTCGAGCGCGTTGGTCGAGGCGCCGCTGTTGCGCCTGACGGTCGAGCCCGAGGCAGAAAACGGGCTTCGCCAGTCCTCGCAGATCATGATCGACAAGACGATGACCGTAATGCGCGGAAAGATCGGCCAAACCTTCGGACGGCTGGACGCACAGGCTTTGCTGGAAGTCGAGCGGCGGCTGGCGGTGTTTCTGGGGATTGCGAAGTGAGCGCGGAGCTTTGCCGCGGGCCGACGCCGTAGACGACGACCTTCCTGCCAAAGAGCGGCGGCGCCTCGCCCTCCATCGAGCGCGGTGTTGCCGCCGTCTCGCGATATGGGCGCCGACAGCGAGGAAGGCGGCGGCGTCGAAGCCGCGCTTCGGCATCCCGAAATATCGGCTGCCGCGCGATGTGCTCGACGCCGAGGTCAGGCGAACAACGCACATGGGCGTCGAGCTCGTCATCGAGGCCAAGGTCGCCGCCCGGCGGAAGAGGCGATGCAGCGAAGCCTTGGGAGCCGGGCGGCGGCCGAGGCCCACGATCGCCGAGTGCATCGCCGGCGGTTCGGGAAGCTCGCGCAGCGCGATGGCGACGTTGCTGGCGAGCGGGCGCCCATGCCGACGTCGACCGCCTTGTCGAGGACGATGACGTCGCGCGCGCGAGCCGAAGCCTGGCGAAGCGCTTCTATGAAGGCCGGCGGCGATCCCAGCGATCCGCCCGGTCGCCATGGTGGCGTTAGGCCGGGGTTGCGGCTAAGGAAGACCCAGCGGCAGCGCGCGCGCGGGGGCCAGGGATATGAAGGCGGCGGTTATTTCAGGCGCAATTCTTGTCGGGCTCTTTTTCTTCGCTTTGGCTGCCCTTTATTGGCTGACCCCCGCGAGCGGCCTCCCCGCCTTTGTGCCGGGCTATGATCCGGGGTCCGACCGGCCCCACTTCACCCACGGAGTCGGCATGCTGATCATTGGACTGACGGCGTTTCTGCTCGCCTGGTTCCGCAGCTGGGGCGATTAGGTCCCTGGCGCGGTCCGGGGCGCATGCCCATCCTTGGTGCCCCTAGCCGGAATCGAACCAGCACTCCTTGCGGAATCCGATTTTGAGTCGGACGCGTCTACCAGTTCCGCCATAGGGGCCCGCGCCGAGGCGGACGGCGGGATATAGAACGCGGGCCGACTGAGGGTCAATGCGCATTGATCGAGCCCGAGGGGCCAATCGAAACCGATTCGCCGCATGGACGCCGCCATCGCGGTCGCTTATATGGTGCGCTGCACAAGCTGGGCTCCGCGATGTTCGATTCGCTCTACCCGCGCCTCAAAGCGCTTGCCGAGGGTCCGCGCGCGGAAGCCGCTCTCGCAGCGGTCGCTTTCGCCGAGAGCTCGTTCTTTCCCGTTCCGCCCGACGTGCTGCTCGCCCCGATGGCGCTCGCCAATCCGGGGCGCGCCTGGCGCTACGCGCTCATCGCCACCGTCGCCTCGGTCATCGGCGGGATGCTGGGCTACGCCATCGGGGCCGTGCTCTTCGACACGGTCGGGCAGTGGCTCGTCAACCTCTACGGATACGGCGCGAAGATGGAGGCGCTGAAGCAGACCTACGCCCAATGGGGGTGGCTGGTGATCCTCATCAAGGGTGCAACCCCGATCCCCTTTAAGCTGGTCACGATCGTGAGCGGCCTGCTCGGCTACAATTTCTGGCTCTTCGTCGCCTTGTCGGTCGCGACGCGCGGGGCGCGGTTCTTCATGGTCGCGGGCGCCCTGCGCTGGTTCGGCGAGCCGCTGCGCACGGCGATGGAGCGCAATTTCGCCGCGGTTCTCGGCGGATTCGCGGCGCTCGTCGTCGCCGGCTTCGTGATCGCGATCAAGGTCTTCTGAATGACGCTCGCGGGAATCGTCCTGCCGTCCTCGCAAGGGCCAAGGGCGCTCATCATCGCGGCCGCGTCGCTCGCCATCCTCGCCGCGGTCTGGATCTTTCAGGCGTTCGGCTATCAGCCCTGCGAGCTCTGTTTGACCCAGCGCTACGCCTTCTACGCCGCCGCGCCGCTCGCGCTCCTCACCGCGTTTCTCGCCAGCCGCCCGGCCCACGGGCTGGCGCGGGCCGGGTTCGCGTTGCTCGCGGCGGTGTTTGCCGCCAACGCAGTGCTCGCCGCCTACCACGCCGGGGTCGAATACCACTGGTGGGCGGGACCGACCGCCTGCACCGGCGGGCTGACCGGTTCGCTCGACGTCAACGACCTCGCGAAGGCGCTCGATTCGGTCAAGGTCGTGCGCTGCGACGAAGTCCAGTTGCGCATCGCCGGACTGTCGCTGGCCGGCTGGAACGTTGTGGCCAGCGCCGCGCTCGCGGTCTATTCCGGACTGGCGGCGAGGCTTTAGGGGTCAAAAACCCAATCGCCGCCGCGCCGGCGCCATCGCGCCACGGCCGCTCAGTCCGGCGCCTTGCCGAACGGGATGCCGTTGACCATCATCGACCGGTCGGGGGCCAGTTCGACCAGCCAGCTCAGGCTGCCGTCGCTTTCGCTCTTGCCGAGCCCCTTGGCCAGCGCGAGGGGGGGCATGACCTTGGCGGCGACGTCTGGCCCGAGCGCCTTGACCGCCGCCATCGTCTTGTCGAAACCGCGCATGTGCACGGTCATCGCGACGTCGGGCTTGCCGTGATCCAAACGGACGACGCCGCTGAAGTCGGCGTCGACCGCGGGGGCGACGAGATGCGAGGGCGCGATTTCGATCCGGATCGGACCGGCGCTCAAGAGGGCCGCCTCGACCTTGTCGGCGTCCTGTTCGGTCATCACCTCGCCGTCGCCCTGCAGGTTGAGGGCGTCGATCCACGCACCCGCCGCCGCGGCAAGGTCGATGCCCTTGAGCGTCGCCGCGACATCGATCCTCGACGGCGTCAGGTCGCTTGCCCCGGGCGGAAGCAGCCCGACCGGCAAGCTCAGGCCTTCAGCCGAAACGTTAAGACTGATCGCGCTCTGCGGCCCGGCGTTGGCCGCGCCAAGCTGATATTTGGCGTCGGTCAGGGTGACCGCCCCGATCGGTGAGGCGACGAGCATTTTCTGCGCCTCGATCCCTTCGGCGAACTTGAGCCCGGGCGTCGCCAGCTCCCTCAAGAGACCCTTCAGCTCCGCCTCGTGGCCGGCAAGATCGGCGCGCGACGGATGGGAAGCCAACAAGCCCCACAGGTCGAACGCCTTGCGGCTCTTGAAGCCGTCGACGCCGACATCGATCAGCGCCTTGTCCGACCGCCCGCTGACGTTGACCGGAACGTCATTCCTCCCGACCCCGGTCGCCTTGAAGGCGACGTCGGAAATGTCCTCCTTCACCTGCGTCGAAACCGAGCCGTCGCCGCCGACGGTGGTCGTGACGTTCTCCTGGACGGCGCCGAAATCGATCGACTCCTCGACCTTTGGCGTCTGAATCTGGAGGGTCCCTTTGTCCATGTCCGCCGAGCCGCCGAGAAGCCAGGCGATCGATGGATCGATCAGCGCCGTCGAACGGAAATTCATCAGGTCTACGCTGCCGTTCGCTCTCTCCGAATGAAAGACTATGCGGGGAAGAGAGTCCAACGTGAGCCGCCAATTGCCGTCATCCTGTTCGACTGCCTTGTAGACGATGGTCGCCGGATCGTAGGACGCGCCCGTCTCCTTGAGGAGCGCGTTGAGCGCGCTGAGATCGGCGGAGATGAGATAGTCGGCGCCCTGCGGGGTCACCGTGACGAGGGGGGACGCGCCGGCCTGGGCCGCAGGCAGATATTTGGCGATCAGGCTTCTCAGCGCATCGGCGCCCTCGGGCGTGGCTGGCCGGTCGGCGGCCAGGACGGGAAACGCCCACAGCGCCGCCGCGGCCAGCGCCGTGAGCGCGAAGGGCCGACGCGAACGGCTCGGACGGAATCGGATGGAGGGCATTGGGCGGCCTATTCGGTTCGGCGAGGGCAATCCGAGTTTGCGGGAGCCTAGCTCAGATTCTCGCCCGCCGCGCCACAAATTCCGCGACCGGCGACGTTCGGCGGCGGCGTCAGTCTCGCCCCTCAGCGAGCCGGCAATGCGGCGGGCTGCCTTCTCGGCGCTTGCGCCTTGGCGACGGCCGCCTTCACCGCCTCCTGGACTTTTTCGAACGCGCGCACCTCAATCTGCCGCACGCGCTCGCGCGACACGCCGAATTCCGCCGACAGCTCCTCGAGCGTGATCGGCTCGTCAGCGAGCCGGCGGGCCTCGAAAATGCGCCGCTCGCGGGGATTGAGGACCGTCAACGCGCTCCGCAGGGCGCCCATGCGGGCGTCTGATTCCTCGCGGTCGGCGAGGAGCGATTCCTGGTCGGGGCTATCGTCGACGAGCCAGTCCTGCCACTCGCCCTCGCCGCCGTCGCGCAGCGGCGCGTTGAGGGAGGCGTCGCCGCCGAGGCGCCGGTTCATGTCGATCACGTCCTGCTTGCCGACGCCGAGCCGCTTCGAGATCGACTCGACCTGGTCGTCGCGCAGGTCGCCTTCGTCGAGCGCCGAAATCCGGCTCTTGGCCTTGCGCAGGTTGAAGAACAGCTTCTTCTGGCTCGCCGTCGTGCCCATCTTCACCAGCGACCACGAGCGCAGGATGTATTCCTGGATCGAGGCGCGAATCCACCACATGGCGTAAGTCGCGAGCTTGAAACCCTTGTCCGGCTCGAAACGCTTGACCGCCTGCATGAGGCCGACGTTGCCCTCGGAAATCACTTCCCCGATCGGCAGTCCATAGCCGCGATAGCCCATGGCGATCTTGGCCACCAGCCTTAGATGCGAGGTGACGAGCTTATGCGCGGCCTCGCGGTCGCCGTGCTCGCGCCAGCGCTTGGCGAGCATGTATTCCTCTTGCGGCTCCAGCATCGGGAACCGCTTGATCTCTTGCAGGTAGCGGGCAAGTCCCGATTCGCCCGCAATGATGGGAAGCGATGCGGCCATGTTTTCCTCTGATTTCGGAGCCCGGCTCCAGCCCGTCTCCGTCGGCGCTATGGCCGGTTGGACATATTGTGGTCGAGCAAGCGTGGCCGAAAAAGGGCCGCGCTTGGACGCCTATTCGCTGGCAATATGAAATTGTTTCAACGGGGCTCCCGCGTCAGGCTGCCGGCGCGGCTCGTAGTGCATTGAGCAGACAAGAGAAATCTTCCGGCGGAGGGCTTTCGAAGCGGAGCGTCTCGCCGGTGGCGGGATGCTCGAAACCCAATACCGAAGCGTGCAAAGCCTGGCGCCCGGAGGCGGCGAGCGCGGCCCTGGCGGCCTCGCTGAGCCGCGCCGCCTTGGTCTTGAACCCGGCGCCATAGGCCGAATCGCCCAGGAGCGGATGTCCGATCGACGCCATATGGACGCGGATCTGGTGGGTCCGCCCGGTCTCGAGCCGGCAGGCGATCAGGGCCGCCGGTCCGAGGGCCTCCTTGAGCCGCCAATGGGTCGCGGCGTGGCGGCCGCGCTCTTCGGCCGCGACCGCCATTTTTTGCCGATGGCGGGGATCGCGGCCGATCGGCGCCGCGATTTTGCCGGCGGCGGCGTCGAAGCGGCCCCAGACCAGCGCGAGATATTCGCGCTCGAGCGACCCGGTTCGGCCGTGATCCGCGAACAGCTCGGCCAGGCCTCGATGCGCCGCATCGGTCTTGGCGGCGACGAGAAGCCCCGACGTGTCCTTGTCGAGCCGATGCACGATCCCCGGCCGCCTGACGCCGCCGACGCCCGAGAGGCTCGCCCCGCAGTGGCCAATCAACGCGTTGACGAGCGTGCCCGCCGCATGGCCCGGGGCCGGGTGGACGACGAGCCCGGCCGGCTTGTCGATCACGATCAAGTGCTCGTCCTCGTAAACGACGGCAAGGGGCCGGTCCTCGGCGGCGAGCGGCGAATCTTTCGCCGGCGGCGCCTCGAAGGCGATGCGCGCGCCCTCCGCGAGCCGCGCCGCCGGATCGCGCGCGACGCTTCCGTCGATGCTCACTTCGCCGGCCTCGATCAGCGCCTTGAGCCGCGTGCGCGACAGCGCGAGGCTGCGCGCGGCCGCCGCGCCGCTGAGGAAACGGTCGAGCCGCTCGCCCGCGCCGGCCGCGTCGACGTCGAACACCTGCGGCCCCGACGGGGCGGTCAAGGGCTGGCGGACCGCTTCGGGCGGCGGCAAGCGTTCCGGCTCGCCCGCGGCGCTCCGGTTGGCCCTCGCGTTCATGCCCGCTCGCGCCGGCGCGTGCGTGCGGCCGGTTCCCGGGCGGGCGGCGCGACGAGCGCCCCAAGCGCGGCGACGATCGCCTCCAGGTCCGGACGCGGCCCGGCTTTGTGGGCGTCGAGACCGCGCCGCATCGCCGCGACATGGGCCGGCGTATTGCCGCAACAGCCGCCGACGATGCGGGCGCCGCAATCGACGGCGAGCCCGGCGTAGGTCGCCATCAACTCGGGCGTGCCGGAGTAGTGGATACGCGCCCCATGCCATTGCGGCACGCCGGCATTGGCCTTGGCGATGAGCGGCGCGCCCGGACTGTCCGGTCCCTTGGCCGCGCTCATCGCGAGGATCGCGGCCAGGAGATCGGAGGCGCCGACGCCGCAATTCGCGCCGCAGGCGATCGGCGCGGGCGCGAAGGCTTCGCTGAGGGCGCCGAACGCGGCGGGAGCGACGCCCATCATCGTGCGGCCGGCGGTATCGAAACTGGCGGTGATCGTGTACGGCATGCCGCATTTCGCCGCCGCCAAAGCCGCCGCGCGGATCTCTTCCGCGGCGGACATGGTTTCGATCCAGGCGACGTCCGCGCCGCCTTCGCGCAGCCCCTCGATCTGCTCGATGAAGACCTCGGCCGCCTCGTCTTCGCTCAACGGCCCGAGCGGGGCGATGAGATCGCCGGTCGGTCCGACCGACCCGGCGACGACGACGGGTCGCCCAGCCGTGTCGGCGACCTTGCGCGCGTTTTGGGCGGCAAGCCGGTTGAGTTCGCGCGCGCGGGCCTCGAGCCCGTGCAGCATCAGGCGTCGGCGATTGGCCCCGAAGCTGTTGGTCAGAATGATGTCGGCGCCGGCGTCGACGAACGCCCGATGCAGGCTCTCGATCCGGTCGGGATGCTCGGCATTCCACAGTTCCGGGCTGTCGCCGGAGGTCAGGCCCATGGCGAAGAGATTGGTGCCGGTCGCGCCGTCGGCGAGCAGCGGCCGGCCTTCGGCCAGAAGTGTCTGCAACATATCGGATTCTCTCGGGGATCGCCGGCTCAAACGTGCGGCTTCAGTTAAGCGCCCTGGCGCGCTCGCGCAAGCCGGCGGGCTCAGGCTGCGTCGCGGATCGCCCTGATGTTGCCGGCATAGGCGTTCGATCCGCCCTCGAACACCGCCGAGCCGGCGACGAACACGTCCGCGCCGGCGCGCGCCAGGAGCGGCGCGGTCTCCGGCGCGACCCCGCCGTCGACTTCGATGTGAATCTTGCGTATCCCGATCATGCGCTTCACCCGCGCGACCTTGTCGAGCATCGCGGGAATGAACGCCTGGCCGCCAAAGCCCGGATTGACGGTCATCACCAGGATCAGGTCGAGCCGGTCGAGCACATATTCGATCGCGCTCTCCGGCGTCGCGGGATTGATTGCCACTCCGGCCTTCTTGCCGAGCGCGCGGATCTCCTGGAGCGAGCGGTCGAGATGCCGGGTCGCCTCCGCGTGGACGGTAATATGGTCGGCGCCGGCCTTGGCGAAGGCTTCGAGATAGGGATCGCACGGCTCGATCATCAGGTGGCAATCGAACGGCTTGTCGGTATGCGGCCGCAGCGCCGCGACGACCTGAGGACCGAAGGTGACGTTGGGCACGAAATGGCCGTCCATCACGTCGAGATGGATCCAGTCGGCGCCGGCGGCGGCGACCGCCCGCACCTCCTCGGCGAGGCGCGAGAAGTCCGACGACAGAATCGAGGGCGCCATGATCACCGGACGGGGCAAGGGGGCGGTCTCCGTGTTGTGGGCCTACCGATGGGCAGGACGCCGCCGCAAGTCAACGCAGGAACGAGCAGGTCGAGCGACACGGCTATTAGGCATGTCATTTGAGTGATATATATCTAACAACTCAATCATAGAGTTTAAATCGATTGCCATCCGCCGGGAAGCCGCCTATGAAGCGCGCCTTCTCAAAGGAAGTCTCGATGAGCGAATTGCCGGCCCATCTCCGGCGGCTGGAGGCCGAGTCGATTCACGTCATGCGGGAAGTCGTCGCCGAGATGCGCAACCCCGTGATGCTGTATTCGATCGGCAAGGACTCGAGCGTCATGCTCCACGTTGCGATGAAGGCGTTCCATCCCGCCAAGCCGCCGTTTCCACTGCTTCACGTCGACACGACCTGGAAGTTCCGCGAGATGATCGCGTTCCGCGACGAGACGGCGCGCCGGCTTGGTCTCGATCTCATCGTCCACGTCAATGAGGACGGGGTCAGGCGCGGCATCTCGCCGATCGCCTCGGGTTCGCAGCTCCACACCCAGGTAATGAAGACCGAAGCGCTGCGGCAGGCGCTCGAGCGCGGACGCTTCGACGCCGCGTTCGGCGGCGCGCGGCGGGACGAGGAGAAAAGCCGCGCCAAGGAGCGCATCTTCTCGTTTCGCTCGGTCGCGCATGCGTGGGACCCGCGCAACCAGCGCCCCGAACTGTGGCGGCTCTTCAACACCCGCCTGCGCGAGGGCGAATCGATGCGCGTCTTCCCGCTCTCGAACTGGACCGAGCTCGACGTCTGGGAATATGTGCTGGCGGAGGCCATTCCGGTCGTGCCGCTCTATTTCTCCAAGCTTCGCCCGGTCGTCGAGCGCTCGGGCGCGCTCATCATGGTCGACGACGGGCGGCTGCCGCTCGAGCCCGGCGAACAGCCTCAGATGCGCCGGGTGCGTTTCCGCACCCTCGGCTGCTATCCGCTGACCGGCGCAATCGAGTCGGAGGCCGACACCCTCCACGACATCGTCGCCGAAATGCGCAAGGCCACCACGTCCGAGCGTCAAGGCCGCCTCATTGATGCCGACGAAGCCTCGTCGATGGAAAAGAAAAAGCGCGAAGGGTACTTCTGATGGCGCTCGACCGTCGCCAATTCCTCGTCCTGAGGAGCGACGCCGGAGGCCGCGCGTCTCGAAGGACGCTCCAGCTCGCACTAGCGACGCCGCCCTTTGGATTATCCTTCGAGACGCGATGCTTCGCATCGCTCCTCAGGATGAGGGAGACGCGGCGATGAGTGTCCCGTTCGGCGCATCCGCCCTCCCCACCCTGCGTCTCCTCACCTGCGGATCGGTCGACGACGGCAAGTCGACCCTCATTGGGCGAATGCTGTACGAGAAAAAACTGATCTTCGACGACCAGCTCACGGCGCTCGAGCGCGATTCGAAAAAATTCGGCACGACCGGCGACGATATCGACTACGCGCTCCTGGTCGACGGGCTCGAAGCCGAGCGCGAGCAGGGCATCACGATCGACGTCGCCTATCGCTACTTCGCCACCGCCCGGCGCTCGTTCATCGTCGCCGACACGCCGGGCCACGAGCAATATACCCGCAACATGGCGACCGGCGCGTCCAACGCCGACCTCGCGATCGTGCTCGTCGACGCGCGCAAAGGGCTGATCACGCAGACCCATCGCCATTCGATCATCGTGTCGCTGCTTGGCGTGCGCCATGTCGTGCTCGCGGTCAACAAGATCGATCTCGTCGACTTCGGCGAGACGGTGTTTCGCCGAATCGAAGCCGACTACCGCAGGTTCGCCGAGACGCTCGGCTTCCGCTCGCTCGTCGCGCTGCCGATCTCGGCCCGGCACGGCGACAATGTCTCGTCGCTCAGCGCGCGAACGCCGTGGTATGAAGGGCCGCATCTGCTCGATCATCTCGAGCGGATCGAGGTCGAGGAGGATCGCCGCAGCGCGCCGTTTCGCCTGCCGGTGCAATGGATCAACCGCCCGCATCATGAGTTTCGCGGCTTCGCCGGCACGATCCCGAGCGGACGCGTGGCGCGGGGCGAGGCGATCGTGGCCGCCGATTCCGGCCGCCGCAGCACGGTCGCGCGCCTCCTCATCGGCGATCGCGAGGTCGAGGCCGCCGAGGCGGGCGACGCGATCACGCTGACGCTCGCCGACGAGATCGACATCGCCCGGGGCGACGTGCTCGCGAAGCCCGACAGCCGTCCGGAGGTCGCCGACCAGTTCACCGCCCATATCCTCTGGATGAGCGCCGAGCCGATGCTGCCCGGCCGATCCTACCTCCTCAAGATCGGCGGACGGACGACGCCCGCATCGATCACCGAGCTCAAGCATCGCCTCGACGTCAACAATTTCGACAAGCTCGCGGCGAAGGAGCTCGGCCTCAACGAAGTCGGCTTCTGCAACGTCGCCACGACGATGCCGGTCGCCTTCGACGCCTATGGCGACAATCGCGCGACCGGCGCCTTCATCCTCATCGACCGCGCGACCAACGAGACCGCGGCGGCGGGGATGATCGCCCATGGGCTGAGGCGCGCGACCAATGTGCATCGCCATGGGCTCGCGGTCGACCGCGAAGCCCATGCGGCGCAAAAGCACCAGAAGCCGGCGATCCTGTGGTTCACCGGGCTCTCGGGGGCGGGAAAATCGACGGTCGCCAACCTGGTCGAGGCCAGGCTGCATGCGCGCGGCGTTCATACCGCGCTCCTCGACGGCGACAACGTCCGCCACGGCCTCAACAAGGACTTGGGGTTCACCGCCGCCGACCGGGTCGAGAACATCCGCCGCGTCGGCGAGGTGGCGAGGCTGATGACCGACGCCGGGCTGATCGTGCTGTGCTCGTTCATTTCGCCGTTCCGGGCCGAGCGGCGGCTCGTCCGCGACACCGCTGCGACAGGCGAGTTCCTCGAGATTTTCGTCGAGGCGCCGCTGCAGACGGTCATCGCCCGCGATCCCAAGGGCCTGTATAAGCGGGCGCTGGCCGGCGAGATCAAGAACTTCACCGGCGTCGACCAGCCGTATGAGGCGCCCGAGGCGCCGGAGCTCATCTTGGATTCCGCCGCGGAGCCGCCGGAGGCGCTCGCCGACCGCGTCATCGCCGAGCTTGAACGGCGCGGCACGATAGCGAGGCTGTGAAGCGCTCGTCCGTCATGGCCGGGCTTGTCCCGGCCATCCACGCGGCGACTGGTTGAATTGTTTGCGGCGCAATGCCGCGAAACTCCAGCGCTGTTGCTTCGAATACTGCATGTGTCACCGTATTAGTCACCGTATTAGTCACCGTATTACGTATTATCCGGCTTGAGAGCCGTTTCCGTATCCATGTCCGCTTTTCCCGCCGCTCGGCGGCGCTGGTTTGGGAAAGCCGGAGTATAGCGCCGCTTTCTGGAAAACGAAAGAAAATGTCGGATTTTTGTTTTGGGGGAAGGGCGGGCGAGGAGGGTGGGCCCCGCGACCGTCATGGCCGGGCTTGTCCCGGCCATCCACGGAGCGCGGCTAACAATGACCTGAGCGCCAAGGTTTTTAGGCGTTCTTTCGCGACCGCCGCCGGCCATCGTCGGATCTCGGTGCGAGGATCTCGGGATCTCCGGGATCTCCGGGATCCGGGATCTCGGTGACACGGGATCTCGGTGACACATGCATATTTCACCAATAGGAGGATCTCGGTGACACGGGATCTCGGTGACACATGCATATTTCACCAATAGGAGGATCTCGGTGACACATGGACGATCTCGGTGACACATGCATATTTCACCAATAGGACTGCGCAATCTAAAAGGGGATATCAGCATGTGTCACCGTTTTCCCACCGTTTACCGTTTTCCTTTTGGCATCGGTGCTACGCGAAGTAGACAATCCCAGACAATCCAACCCATGAGCGGGGGCGCCGTCGGCGCGAAACGGCCACGAGCCAAGCAAATCCAAATGGATTGACCCGACCAAACGTCAAATACGGTGACACATGCATATCGATTACGCCCCGATTGCCGCCGATTACCCCGATCACCCGCGAGAATGCCGTTCGCATTCAGATCGCCGTCGCCGCGTCATCGCCGAGCTTGAACGGCGCGGGCGTATCGTGGCCTTATAGGCGCGGCGCAC
Organism: uncultured Alphaproteobacteria bacterium; assembly: GCA_963765375.1. Lineage (GTDB taxonomy): Bacteria > Pseudomonadota > Alphaproteobacteria > Rhizobiales > Beijerinckiaceae > Roseiarcus. The sequence continues at coordinate 400,962 of CAVXVZ010000007.1, forward strand.
CAACCCGGGGCTTCCATGCTCACGCTCTACTACGCGACCAACACCTGCGCGCTCGCTTCGCATATCGCGCTCGAGGAAGCTGGCGCCGCCTACGAGACACGATGGATCGACTTCGGCGCCGCCGAGCAGACCAAGCCCGACTATCTCAACATCAACCCGAAGGGCCGGGTGCCGGCGCTCGTCACCGATCGCGGCGTCTTGACGGAAACGCCGGCCATTCTCGCCTATATCGCGCAAACTCATCCTGCCGCTCGGCTCGCGCCGCTCGACGATCCGTTCGCCTTCGCGGAAGTGCAGGCGTTCATGAGCTATCTCTGCGCCACGGTGCATGTCGCGCACGCTCACCGGGCTCGCGGCTATCGATGGACGGACGACCCGGCGGCGATCGAAACGATGAAGAAGAAGGTTCCCGAGACCGTCGGCGCCTGCTTCGACCTGGTCGAGGGGAAGATGTTCCGCCCGCCCTGGGTGATGGGCGACGCCTACACGATCGCCGACCCCTACCTCTTCACCATCGCGCGGTGGCTGGAGGTCGACGGCGTCGACCCCGCCGCCTTCCCGCTCGTGCTCGATCACCGCGACCGGATGGCCGAACGGCCCGCCGTCAAGCGCGCGCTCGCCAGCGAGGGCCTGGCGTAGAGAGGCGAAGGCGCCGAAGGCGCGAGGCGCTTCTTCGATCCGGCAGACTGGAGCGCCACCTTGGCCGCGCCGACAAAAGATTGCGAAAAATCAGAAGTGGGGTCATAATGCCCGCATGCGACGATCGAGAGCGGAGCGAACTGAGCTGAGGGATTGCGTTTACCGCCGCGCCGAGCCGGGCGGAAAGGCATGGATAAACTTTGGAGTGGCTCGTCCTCCGCAAGCCTTTGAAAAGACTGATTCCGGACGAGAGAATCCAAGAAAACCCAAGCTCTCGCAACACCCAGCCGGAGCCGGACCCCGCCGCATCCCGGACGATCCAAGATATTCCAAACGGAGCGATCCGCGGGCGCGCGGGCTTCTCCCGCAGGCCGCGGCAGACGGGCGTTCTTTCGACGCCCTCCTTCGCCTCAGGCGATCTTCACATATTCGAAGTCGCCGGGCTGGTTGTTGACGCCGACCCGCGGCGGGGCGATCCAGCTCGCGTATTGGCCCGGCTCGCGACATGGCTTCATCAGCGAGCCGATGAAGCGCATGTCGTCGTCGTTCGGCAGCCAGTCGCCGCTTCTTCCCGCCCATTGCTCTTCGGTCAGGACCTCGCCGGCCGGGCTCACCCGTTTGCCCCCGAACTCCCCGATCCTGCGGTTGAAGCCCTTGTGCGGCTGGGCGAACTTGAAGTCGACGCCAGCCTTTTCGATCGACTTGTTCCAGCGGTCGATCCCGCCCTGGCAATCGACGACGAAGTCGTCGAGCAGCCGCGCGTTGAGCGCGCGCAAAGCCGGCGCGTCCTCCACGACAAGCTTGCCGTCAACGACCCGGGTCACGGGATAGGTGGCGTCCTGCAACACGTGATCGTCGCCCTTGAGGTTCGCTTCGTTGAAGCGGCCCTTGATGCCCGCGCCGAACACCTCGGCGGCGTTAGAGGAGATCTCGGCTCCGAACAGGTCGCGAGTCACCGACGCATGGAAATTCATCTTGCGCTGCAGGAGCGGCAGGTCGACCACGCCGAGCTTGCGCGCCGCCTCGACGTCATTGGGATCCTTGATTCCCGCCTTGACCATCGCCGCGCAGGTCGCCTCGATCGTCCGCTGGACGCCGGTCTCGCCGACGAACATGTGATGGGCTTCCTCGGTCAGCATGAACCGGCAGGTGCGCGACAGCGGATCGAAGCCGCTTTCGGCAAGCGCCGCGAGCTGCATCTTGCCGTCGCGGTCGGTGAAGAAGGTGAACATGAAGAACGACAGCCAGTCTGGCGTCTGCTCATTGAACGCGCCAAGAATGCGCGGATTGTCCATCTGCCCGCTCTGGCGCTCGAGCAACGCCTGCGCCTCCTCGCGCCCGTCCTTGCCGAAATATTTGACCAGGAGATACACCATCGCCCAGAGATGCCGGCCCTCCTCGACATTGACCTGGAAGAGGTTGCGCATGTCGTAGAGGCTCGGCGCGGTCTGGCCGAGGAAGCGCTGCTGCTCGACCGAGGCCGGCTCGGTGTCGCCTTGCACGACGATGAGCCGGCGAAGGAGCGAGCGGTGCTCGCCCGGCGCCTCCTGCCAGGCGGGCTCCCCTTTATGGCGGCCGAAGGGGATCGTGCGCTCCTCGACCTTCGGCGCGAGCAGAATGCCCCAGCGGTAGGTCGGCATCTTCACGAAGCCGAACTTGGCCCAGCCCGCGGGGTCGACGCCGACGGCGGTGCGCAAATAGACATCGGACTGCTGGAAGCCGACCGGACCCATGCCGCTCCACCAGTCGAGATATTTCGGCCGCCAGCCCTCGAGCGCGCGCTGGAGCTGCTTGTCGGAGCCAAGAGCGACGTTGTTGGGAATGACGTCGTCGTAGCTGATCTCGACGAAGCGGTCGCCGCTCATCGATCCGGCCGAGTCGCTGAGAATGTCGTCGGCGCTCATGGGGTTCTCCTCATGCTCATGATCCGGTCAGTACGTTTCCAGATGCAGCCGCCCCTCGCGTTTGAGCGCCTGCCGATGCGTCTCCCAATCGAGCCCGGCCTCGATCGCGATGTCGCGCAGCGCCTTGACCACGCCCTCCTCCATCGCCTTGAGGCCGCAGACGTAGAAATAGGCGTCCGGGTCGGCGATGAGCGACGCTAGATCGCCCGCCCGCTGGCGCATCGCGTCCTGCACGTAACGCTTGGGCTCGCCGGCAGCGCGGCTGAAGGCGAAGTTGATGTCGATAAAGTCCTTCGGCAGATTGCCGAGCGGGCCGAAATAAGGCAATTCCTCCCTGGTGCGGGCGCCGAAGAACAGCATCAGCTTGCCGCCGTCGAACTTGCCCGCCTTGCGCAAGCGGCGCCGCCACTCGGTCATCGCCCGCATCGGCGCGCTGCCGGTGCCGGTGCAGATCATCACGATCGCGCTCTTCGGGTGGTTCGGCATCAGGAAGCTCACGCCGAACGGTCCGGTCGCCTCGATGGCGTCGCCCACTTTCAGGTCGCAGAGATAATTGCTGGCGACGCCGCGGACGGGGCGGCCGTGATGATCCTCGAGCACCCGCTTCACGGTGAGCGAGACATTGTTGTAGCCCGGCCGTTCGCCGTTGCGCGGGCTCGCGACGGAATATTGGCGCGGGAAGTGCGGCCGCCCGTCCGCATCCGTTCCCGGAGGGACAATGCCGATCGACTGGCCCTCCAGCACCGGGAAGGTCACGGCGCCGAAATCGAGCACGATGTGATGGGTGTCGTAGTCCTTGCCGACGTCCGTCACCCGGACGTTGCCGACGACCGTGGCGGGAACCGACCTCGCCGCCGCCTTCGGTCCGTAAAGATTGGCGATCGCCCGCTCGGCCGACCAGGGCGGGGCGACGGCGCCATAGGCGCTGGCGTCGAACAACGCTCCGCCAGCGGCGGCGGGCGAAGCTTGAGGGTGCGGCGCGGCGGGGCTCGCGTTTTCCGAGGCGGCGGCGAGAGCGAGGTCGTCGGCGCTCAGTTCCGCCGGCAGGGCATCCCAGCCGAACTGCGCCTCGACGCTATAGGCGCGAGCGCGGGGAATTGCCCGCCAGTTGTCGATGCTGCCGGTCGGACAGGGCGGAACGCAGGCCATGCAGAGGTTGCAGATGTTGGCGTCGACCACATAGTTGCGCGCGTCATGCGAGATCGCGCCGACCGGACAGGTCGATTCGCAGGTGTTGCAGCGGATGCAGATTTCGGGGTCGATCAGGTGCTGCCTGATGAGTCCGGGCTGAGCCGCCTCCATCACACCCGGTCCCAGTCGAATGCCGCCTTTTCGCCCTTGCCATAGACCTTGAGCGCGCCCTTTTCGCCGACCGCGTTGGGACGCTGGAAGATCCAGTTCTGCCAGGCTGTGAGGCGTCCGAAGACGCGGGTGGCCAATGTCTCCGGGCCGTCGAAGCGCAGGTTCGCCTCGAGCGCGGTCAGCGCATCGGGGCTCAGCGACGCGCGCTCTTCGACTGCGATGCGGATCTCGTCGGCCCAGTCGATGTCGTCGGGAATGCTGGTGGCGAGGCCAAGCGCGAACGCCGCCTCGGCGTCGAGCGGTCGGCCGATGTTGGCTTTCAGCGCCTCGAGCGCCGGCTTTTCGTCGTAGAAGCGGCGCCCGAGACGGCTCTGCCCGCTCGCCATCGGGTAGCCGACGAAGTTCGCCTGGCTGAGCGCGACCTCAGGCGCGCGGTTTTTCCCGCCGGGCAGCGCCAGGTGGTAGATTCGGTCGCAGGCCAGGGCGAGCTCCATGAGCGAGCCGGCGAAGCACGAGCCCTCGTCGATGAGCGCGAACAGGCTGCGCGAGGTGACGTCGAGCCGGCTGAACGCGCGGCGCAGATAGCCGATCGTTTCGCGCACGAGCCAGTGCGCTTTCAACGCGCCGAGCGTCGCGTCCATCGCCAGCACGGCCTCGACGGCGCCCTCCGTCTTGATCAGCCAGACCCCGATATCGAGCTCGTGGGTTCGCATGGACAGGATCGCATCCTCGAGCTCCCGAGCGAGGGCCAGCGGATACCAGGCCGCGCCTTGCGCTTCGATCGCGGCGATGCTCCCCGGCCCGCCGCCGTCCGGGCCACGGATCGTGAATGTGGCGACGCGCGCGCCGCGGTCGATCGCGACCGTCACGTGCGAATAGCGCAAGGCGTCGGCTTCGATTCTGCGCTCGATCGGCGTGAGCGCGACGCCCTTGGCGGACGACGGGCGGTCGCTCGCCGCCGCCAGCGCCAATGCGCGCTCCCGCACCGCTGCGGCGAACTGCGCCGGCTTGGCGATCGCATCGACCAGGCGCCAGGCCAGCGCCTTCTCGCCGCGCACGCCTTCGCTGGTGGTGCAGAAGACATCCGCCAGGTCGTGGCGGACATGGCGCTTGTCGGTCAGCCGCGTCAGGCCGCCGGTGCCGGGCAGCACACCGAGCAACGGCACCTCGGGGAGGCTGACCGCGCTCGAACGATCGTCGATGAGAAGAACCTCGTCGCAGGCCAGCGCCAATTCGTAGCCGCCGCCGGCGCATGAGCCGTTGACGGCGGCGAGGAACTTCAGCCCCTCATGCTTCGAGGAGTCTTCGAGGCCGTTGCGGGTCTCGTTGGTGAATTTGCAGAAGTTGACCTTCCACGCATGGCTCGAGACCCCGAGCATGAATATGTTGGCGCCGGAGCAGAACACCCGCTCGCGCGCGCTCGTGATGACTACGACGCGCACATCCGGATGCTCGAACCGGATGCGGTTGACGGCGTCGGCGAGCTCGATGTCGACGCCGAGATCGTAGCTGTTGAGCTTGAGCTTATAACCGGGACGCAAGCCCGCGTCCTCGTCGAAATCCGCGAGCAGCGTCGCCACCGGCCCGTCGAATTTGAGCTTCCAGTGCCTGTAGAGCGCCGGCGCGGTTTGATAGTCGACCCGGTCCATTGCGCTCCCGTTGATAAGCATTTTAATGCAAGCAATGCATCATAATGCACTCTCCGGCTACCGGCAAGCGCCTCAACCGGTCACGATCGAGGCAGGCCGATGGCCGCCCGCGCCTGCGCCCGCAGGATCTCAAAGGTTTCGATGAGCGGCTGGGCGCTGGTGTCGATGTGGATGTCCGCTTTCGAATAAAAGGCCGCCCGTCCGGCGAGAATGGACTTGAGATCCTCCATCGCCTCGCGGCTCGCCGCCATGGGCCGGAGATCGCCCTGGGCGGCGACGCGGCTCATGTGGTCTTCGGGATCGGCCTTGAGCCAGACGCTGGCGCAGCGGCGCAGCAGGAGATTGAAGCTGCCAAGGTCGGAGACGAGGCCCCCCGCGGTGGCGATGACCGCCTCGGGATAGGCGTCGATGGCTTCCTCGAGCGCGCGGCGTTCGTAGCGGCGGTAGGCGTTCTGGCCGTAGAGCCCGAGAATCTCGCTGATGCTGCAGCCGGCGAGCTTCTCGATCTCGCGACTGAGCTCGACGAACGAAAATTCGAGGTCTTCCGCCAGCATCCGCCCGAGCGTCGATTTGCCCGCGCCGCGCAGGCCGATGAGCGCGACCCGCGACGAGCGGGCGGGCGCTTCGTCGCTGCGCGGCGGCGCCGCGCCGACGAGTTCGGAAGCCGCGACGCGCACCCGGCGCAGCGTCGCCTCGTCCCGGTCCGAGAGCATCTCGCGCAGCATCAGCCATTCCGGCGAGCGGGTGGTGACGTCGCCCAGGACCTCGGCCAGCGAACATTGCAGCGCCTGGGTGACGTTGAGGAGAATGAGGATCGAGGCGTTGCCGACGCCGTATTCGAGATTGGCGAGATGCCGCTCGGAAACGCCGGTCGCGCGCGCAAGCGCCTTGCGGGTGAGGCCGCGACGCGCCCTGAGCGCCCTGACCCGCTCGCCAAGGGCCGCGAGAAACAGCTCCCTCCGCCCGTCGGCGGTCTCGATTGTCGCCGGCGTGGCGACTTCGGCCGCGGCTAGCGAAGGCGCCAGGTCGTTTGACAAGATTTTTTCGCGCCCCTAAGAGGACATGAAGCACAATATTGCATCAAACAGAGGCAGGCAAGCCTCGGCGCGCCCCTCGGCGCGGGCCTCATTCAGGAGACGCCGATGGGCTTGAGCGCCGTTGAGCCGCCGCCGGAGGCGTTCAACTTCGCGGCTCACCTCTTGGGCGCCAACGTCGGGCGGCCGGGCAAGACGGCGTTCATCGACGACGCCGGGGCGGTGACCTATGGGGAGCTCGACGAGCGCGCCCGGCGGTTCGCCGCGGCGCTCAAGGAGCGCGGCGTCAAGCGCGAGGAGCGCGTGCTCATCCTGATGCAGGACGGCGCCGACTGGCCGGTCGCCTTCCTCGGCGCGATGCTGGCGGGCGTCGTGCCGGTCGCAATCAACACCCTCCTCACCGCCGACGATCTCGCCTACATGCTTGAGCACTCCCGCGCCCAAGCCGCTTTCGTCAGCGGCGCGGTGAAGCCGGCGTTGAAGGCGGCGCTGACCAAATCGGACCATGAGGTCCACACCGTCGTTGTGTCGCGCCCGGCCCAGCCGCTCGACTTCGGCGAGATTGCGTTCGATGACTTTCTCGCTCCTGCGGCGCCACTCTTGAAGCCCGCCCGCACGCATGCCGACGACCCTGCCTTCTGGCTCTATTCGTCCGGCTCGACCGGGCGGCCGAAGGGGACGGTGCATTCGCACGCCAACCCCTATTGGACGACCGAGCTCTACGGCAAGGCGATCCTGGGGCTAAAGGAAAGCGACGTCTGCTTCTCGGCGGCCAAGCTCTTCTTTGCCTATGGGCTCGGCAATGCGCTGACCTTTCCCATGGCCGTCGGCGCGACCGCGCTGCTCATGGCCGAACGGCCGACGCCGGGCGCGGTATTCAAGCGGTGGCTTGGCGGCGTCGGCGGCGTCAGGCCCACGGTGTTCTACGGCGCGCCGACCGGCTACGCCGGCTTGCTCGCGTCCAACATTCTGCCGGCGCGGGAGGATGTGGCGCTGAGACTCGCTTCGTCCGCCGGCGAGGCGCTGCCGGCCGAGATCGGCGAGCGCTTCAAGCGCCATTTCGGCGTCGACATCGTCGACGGCATCGGCTCGACCGAGATGCTGCACATCTTCATCTCCAACCGGCCGGAAAAGGTCCGCTACGGCGCGACCGGCTGGCCGGTGCCGGGCTACGATATCGAGCTGCGCGGCGAGGACGGGCGGCCGGCGGCGGACGGCGAACCGGGCGATCTTTACATCCAGGGGCCGTCGGCGGCGCTGATGTACTGGGGCGCGCGGGCGAAGACGCGCGAGACCTTCGAGGGCCGCTGGACCAGGAGCGGCGACAAATACATCCGCAACGCCGACGGCTCGTTCACCTACGCCGGCCGTTCGGACGACATGCTGAAGGTCGGCGGCATCTGGGTGAGCCCGTTCGAGGTCGAGGCGACGCTGGTGCAGCATCCGTCCGTCCTCGAAGCGGCGGTGGTCGGCGCGCCCGACGCCGACGGCCTCGTCAAGACCAAGGCGTTCGTGGTGCTGAAGGAGGGCGCCTCGGCCGACGAGGGCGAGCTCCAGCGCTTCGTCAAGGACCGCCTCGCCCCTTACAAATACCCCCGCGCCATCGCCTTCATCGACGAACTGCCCAAGACCGCCACGGGCAAGATCCAGCGCTTTCGCCTGCGCGAGCGGGAGGCGGACGGAGGGTGAGCACGCAGTTCCGTCCGGTTGCCGGAATGCACTTCGCCGTCTCGGAAGCGCGAGACGGGCACTGTTTTCCTTCAGTAGATCGTGGTTATGGGAAGCCCTAGTCGACTAACGGTTTTACCCCTAAGTTCGTCCAGGTCTCGACGCTGAGGTGTAAGAAACATGGACCTTCCGGATTTATTGAAGAGAGCATCGTCCGGCGGCGGCATTCTTTTTTGCGGCGCTGGCTTTTCCGCGGACTGCTTGAACCTCTCAGACAATGAGGAACTGGGCACCGGCGCTGTTCTTCTGCACCTCCTGAACCGAGAGTTGGAGAACGACATTCCTAGACCGTATAGGGAGTTGAAGAACGTTGCGGATAAGTTCATCCAGGTTCGCGGAGAAAACGGCTTGCTCGCGCTGCTTCGAGACCGCTTCAAAGTCTCAAACATTGCAGACGAGATGACCGAAATCGTGCGCTTCCCGTGGGACCGTCTGTACACAACGAACTACGACAACGCCCTTGAGTTGGCCTGCACGCGCGCTGGCAAAAACTATAAAAGCCTCAATAACTTAGATACACCGGAAGAGGTTCCGGGCGGCGGGGTTGAAATTATTCATCTGCACGGCTCCGCTGAAAAATGGGACATCCGCAACTTTCGCCGCAGCTGTGTCCTGGGCGCCGACTCCTACTTCGAGACGGATAAGGCTTTGGGACATTGGACTGGTAAGCTTCAAGACGACTTCGAGCGTGCGAATTTATTCGTGTTTGTCGGATTCGCGGCGGGCGATTTCCATCTCAACCGTGTATTCTTTAACGCGACAGAAGCTCGCGCCAAGGTGTTCTTTGTAAATCGATCCTCTGCCGGCTTAGACCCTGATCTCCAGATGACGCAGGAGAAATTTGGCAGGTCGCTTTCAATCGGCCGCTTGGGGCTGTCTAAGCTGATTGCCGAGGTCATGGAGGCAGACAGGCCAACGGAGCCGCCAGCGCCAAGCTATCGAAGATATGACCGACCCCCACAGGCGGTCGAACTTCCCCAGGTTCAGGCTATTCGTGAGCTATTCATATTTGGAAACGTAGATCATTCTCAGATTATTCGGGACATAGCTCTGGTCAAGGCCGATTATCATGTCCCGAGAAAATTGACAAATGAGATAATGAAAGGGATTGAGAACGGCAAGACTGCGACACTGATAACAGGCGAAATATGTGATGGCAAGAGCCTTGTAATGGAGGAGTTGTGCGCTCGTCTCTCGTTATCGCGCCCCGTCTACACGATGAAGCAACCTTATGAGACTATCGTAGACGAGACTTCTCAATTGATTTCCGCTCACGGCAATCCGGTATTTCTGATCGAAAATTGTTTCGATCTTACCTCTCAACGATTGCAAAGCCTTTTGCGGCTCTTCGCAGACTCCAAGGCTGCGCTCGTGCTTGCGAGCCGAAGCATCTCCGCGCGGGCCGAGGTTGCAGGCTTCGAGCAGTTGAACGAGTTCGGGTTTCTTCAACGCCGCCGATTGTCTCGCCTCGATGATGAAGAAACCGAGCAACTTGTTAGGCTCTCCGACCAAATCGCCGGCTGGGCTGAATTACCCACCACGCACGCGGGAAAGGTTCGCTTCGTTCAAAATAAATGCAGGGGAAGCCTGCCAGCTTTTCTGTTGGAACTCTTGCGATCCCAATTCGTCAAAGAACGATACGCAGAGGAATACAACAAGACAGCGGACCTTTGCTCTGAAAAAGAATTAACTGTACTAGTTGCAGCTCTTTATATTGCCCATATTGGCCATGATGCTCCGCTTTCTTTTCTTAGCAATGTTTTTCAACTCGACGCTGCCGCCGTGGTGGATCGCTTCAAGACTGGTAACTATGGCCTCCATTTGATTCGTGTTGAGGATGGCCGCCTGAAAACCGTGCCAAGTATTGGGGCAAGCAGAATTTTACGCGAGATCGTTCCCATCAGAAGCAAACGAATAATCGTAGATACCGTGGTTGAGATATTGAGGCGCCTATCTGATCGCGGTTACGTAAGCGATTTTGAACGATCCATGTTTATTCAGTTGATGCGCTATTCAATTCTTTCCACGGTTGTTGATGATATCGCTGAGAGAAATCGATTCTTTGATAACGTTTCGAAGATCGATTATTGCCGGACGCAGGTTCAATTCTGGCTGCAATGGCACATAGCGATGGTCGACCAGAACCGGTTTTTTGACGCCGAAACTTATTTGAAGCGCGCTTACACGGAGGCGGAAGCTTTTGAGAAAAGGACCGCAAGGCGCTACGATCTTTTTCAGATCGATGACCGAAAAGCCAAGTTTCTGATGATACGCGATCGCAAGCAGGAATTTCGCCCGCAAATGATCAATGATCTGAGAGACGCCTGCAATATCACGGAACGTCTGCTGCGGAGGGATGACTTAACTCATCATCCCTTCCAGACGGTTGTCGAAATAGCGGAGTTTTTCGATGAGGTAGGACCAAAATTCGAGGAGTTACACAGCGCCGGCCGGGCAATGATCGAGAAACTTGGGCGGGTCGTCCAGAAGCGCGCTGGCCTCGTTGACGATGGATATCCGAGGAGCCAGGAAGAACAGGCGCTTAACCGCATCGCCGCCTATTTAAAACGATAGGTCGCTGTAGACTGTGGCCGGGAGAACTCTGGCCACGACTTGGGCGTCTCTGATGTTGGCGAACCGCTCGCCTATGTTGACCCGTATCCTGCGCCCATGCCTCAATCGCCCGTCATGCCGCCTGCGCTCATCGCCATCGATTGGGGATCGTCGAGCTTTCGCGCCTATCTCATCTCGTCCGACGGCCAGGTTCTCGACGAAGTCGCGACGGGCGACGGGATCGGAAGCGTCGCGCCGGGAGAATATCCGGCGACTCTCAAGCGCCTCGCCGGGCGCTGGCTCGACGCCAACCCTCATCTGCCGGTGATCGCGTCAGGCATGGTCGGCAGCCGGCATGGCTGGCGCGAGGCGCCCTATCTCCCCTGCCCCGCCGGCCCGCGCGACGTCGCGGAGCGGCTGACGGCGGTCGAGGCCGACGGACGGCGCGTCGTCCTCGCGCCGGGCCTGTCATACGCGGACGGAGCGGGAGTGGACGTCATGCGGGGGGAGGAGACGGAAATCTTCGGCGTCGCCGACGCTGGCAGGCGGCTTATTGTACTGCCGGGCTCACATTCGAAATGGGCCAGGATCGAGGGCGAGCGGGTCGTCGCATTCACGACGTTCATCACCGGCGAACTGTTCGCGGCGCTGCGCGACCACACGATCGCCGGCGCCTTCGCCAGGGCGGCGACGGCGAAAGAACCCGGGGCGACGTTTGCGCTCGGGGTCGAGCGCGGCGCGGCGGCGGCGGGCGGCAAAACGAAGTCCGGCCTGCTCGGCCTTCTGTTCGGCGGGCGCGCGCTGCCGCTCATGGGCAAGCTCGATGCGGACGATGCCGGCGAATATCTTTCCGGCCTTCTGATCGGGGCGGAGATCGGCGAGGCCCGGCGGCTCTATCCGGACGAGGAGCCGCATGTCGCAGGGGCCGAAGCGCTGGTGAAGCGCTACCTGAGGGCGTTCGAGGCCTTGGGGGCCAGCGCCCGCGCCGCGCCGCCGCGCGCCGCGGCGCGGGGAACTCTTTCGCATCGCCCGCTACGGAGGGCTCCTGTGACGCTCAAGCTCTCGCCGACGCCGCTCGTCGCGATCCTCAGGGGCGTGACGCCGGATGAAGCGGATTCGATCGCCGCAGCGATTGTCGAGGCTGGCTTCGGCGCGATCGAGGTTCCGCTCAATTCGCCCGAGCCGTTCGTGAGCGTCGAGATCATTGCGCGCCTGTTCGGCGACAAGGTCCTGGTGGGCGCAGGCACTGTGCTCGACGCCCGCGACGTCGACAAGGTCGTGGAGGCGGGCGCGAAGCTGGTGGTCGCGCCCAACGCCGATCCCGAGGTCATTCGACACGCGGCGAGGCTCGGGCTCATCGTCCTGCCGGGCGTCGCCACCATGACCGAGGCGTTTCAGGCGCTGAAGGCCGGCGCGTCGGGGCTGAAGCTCTTTCCCGGAGAGGCGCTTGGCCCCGAGGTCGCGCGCGCGTGGCGCTCGGTGTTGCCGAAAGAGACGCTGCTCTTTCCCGTCGGCGGCATCACGCCGGAGCGCATCGGCCCGTACCGGCGCGCCGGCGCTGACGGCTTTGGCATCGGCTCCGCGCTTTATAAGCCCGGCGCGAGCGTCGAAGATGTCGCGACTGCTGCGCGCGATTTTGTCAAGGCATGGAACGAGGCCCTGTAGCAAGGGCGGCGACGATGCCGAGCGCCGCGCGATGCGGCCGGATTGGAGCTCTTTGCTCTTGGTTGGAGCCGACCCAGGGGGAACAATCCCTTGCGGAAAAGCAGAATCAAGGTTAAGCTTTCCCGATGAGCAATTCTGTCCTTCCCCATGCCGAGACTGCGGGCCGCCGGTTCCTGCGCCTCTTGCGCGCCGGCAAAGCGGGAGAAAACTCTTCCCCCCGTTCAAGCCGCGCAACCCACTGAAAAGTCTCGATTCGGACGAGAGAATCCAAGAAAATCCGAGACAATCCAACCGATGAGCGGGGCGCCCGCGCCGCGAAACGGCCGCGAGCCAAGAGAATCCAAAAGGATCGACCCCCGCTGGCAAAAAGGGGCCAAACTGGCCCCATTCAAATGCCAAGCGCGCTAGAGCGCCGCTCCCTTGAGGGGCGCCGGCGCTGCGCCCGCGCGAGCGAGCGCGTGGCGGATGAGGCGGTCGACCAGCTCGGGATAGCCGACGCCCATCGCCTCAAACACCTTCGGATACATGCTGATGTTGGTGAAGCCCGGCAGCGTGTTGACCTCGTTGACGACGAGCCCGCCGTCCTCGCGCAGAAAGAAGTCGACCCGCGCCAGGCCCTCGCAGCCGAGCGCGCGGAAGGCCTCGATCGAGAGCTTGCGCACCTTGTCGCCGAGGTCGCGCGGAAGATCGGCCGGGACCCTGACCGCGGCCCCCTGCTCGTCGAGGTACTTGGCTTCGTAAGTGTAGAAGCCGTGGCGGTTGCTCGGCACGATCTCGCCGGGAGGCGACGCCGTCAGCGATCCGTCCTCGCCCTCGAGCACGCCGCACTCGATCTCCCGGCCGCGGACAAATTCCTCGACCAGGATCTTGCGGTCGTGCCGGAACGCCTCGGCGACGGCTTCAGCGAACTCCTCACGCGTCCCGGCCTTGCTGATGCCGACCGAGGAACCGAGCCGGGCCGGCTTCACGAACACCGGACGGCCGAGCTCCCACTCGACCGCCTCGAATGAGGGCGCGCCGCCGCGGCTGAAACTCAGGAAGCGCGCGACCGGCAGGCCGCCGTCGCGCATCAGGCGCTTGGCGGCGTCCTTGTCCATCGCCGCCGCCGAGCCCAATACGCCCGAGCCGACATACGCCACTCCGGCGATCTCAGCCGCGCCCTGGACGGTCCCGTCCTCGCCGAAGGGGCCGTGCAGAACCGGAAACAGGACATCGACCGCGCGCGTGAGATCGGGCGCCGCGCCATCCGTCTCCGGCAGGATCGCGAGCCGCCCCGAGCCGCCCGGAATGAGCGCGACGCGTGGTCCGCTCTCGGGAACCACGGTCGGAAACTTGCCGTCCTCAACCGGGCACACGAGCCAGGTCCCGGACCGGGTGATGCCGATCGGGACGGTCTCGTAGCGCGCCGGATCGAGCGCGCGGAACACGTTGCCGGCTGACAAGACGGACACATCGTGCTCGGCCGAGCGGCCGCCGAACAGCAACGCGACCCGCAGTCTCTCGGCCATGGCGTGATCTCCCGAATCGAGCCGTCGGGAGGGACTTCGCCGAAAGCGGCCGGATTGGTCAACCGGCCCTCAGCGAAAGCCTTCGAGCAAGGCGCCTTCGGTTTGACTTGAGGGGCAGCACAAACGAAACGGAGGGGCCAGGGCCCCTCCGTCGCGGCCGGGAGACGACCTACTTTCCGCCCCAGGCTTGCGGATAGCCGGGGAGGTCCTTGCAGCCGCATAGAGCGTAGTGCAGCGGCGGCATTTTGTCATCGACATACTTGTCGAGGTCCGCCTGCATGATGACAGGCTGCGGCAGCTTCCAGTATGGTCCGATGACCGGCTCGCCCTTGAGGATCCGAACCGCGGCGATCACCGGCGAGCGCCACTGATAGGTGGGATAGGTCGGCGCCATCGCCGTCAGGCCCTTTTCCTTCCACTTCTTCAGGAAGTCCTCCTGATCCTCGCCGGTGATGATCGGATAGGGCTTCCCGGCGTCCTCGAACGCCTCGAGCGCGGCGACCGCGGTCGCGCCCGCGTCCATCCACACCGCGTCGATGTTGCCGAAGCGGTTGATGTAGTCGTCGACGATGGCCTTGGTCTTGGCGTTGTCGCCGCCGGTGAATTCGGCCCCGACGACGTTGACGCCGTTCTCCTTGAAGATGCGGTTGGCGGCCGACCATCGGGTTTCGAGGACGTCGACCCCCGGAAGAATCCGCAACGCCAGGACCTTTCCGCCCTTCGGCAGCTTCGAGACGATGAAGTCGGCCGTCTGGATGCCCCAGCCGTAACCGCCGACCGGGTTGACGAACGTCACCGGGCAATCGGTCAGGACGCCGCGATCGAACACCACGACCGGCAGCTTCTTGCAGGCGGCCTCGATCGCCGGCGTCAGCGCCGCCGTGGTGTTGGGCGAAACGATGAGGGCGTCGCAATTGCCGCTCGAGACGAACGCGTTGATGTCGGAGATCTGCTTGTCGTCCTTGCCCTGGGCGTCGGCGACGGTGAACGACTTGATGTCGGACTTCAGCACTTCGACCTGAGCCTGCATGGTCGTCCAGCCGACCACGCGCCAAGGATTGTCGACGCCGGCGTTGGAGAAGCAGATGCGATAGGGGCCGGGCTTCTTGTATTTGGATGTATCGACTTCCTTGCCGCCGAGATGTTGCTCCCACGGCATGCCGGCGGGACCCTCCGGCGTCATCGCCAAAAGATCCTTCGCGGCCTGGAACTCCTTTGGATCATCGAAGTTCTGCGCCAGCGCGCCGCTGGCGAACGCCGCCATCGCCGCGCCGACAGCCAATCCTACCATTGCCTTGGACATCTTCCTCTTTCCTTCCTTTTGCCGTTGTCCGGCGTTGTGCGGGGCTTTCGTTCGCTCCGCTAGACCGCGCGCCGCCGGCGCCAAGCGCCGATTGCGACCGCGGCGATGAGAATAAACCCTTGCGCCGTCTCCTTCAGCGGCTGCGGCAGGCCAAGCAGCGTGAGCAGCGCGAACAGCGCGGTGAGGGTGAGCGCGCCGGCGACCGCGCCGACCACCGTCCCGCGCCCGCCCAACAATTGGACGGCGCCGACGACGCAGGCCGCAATCGCCTGCAATTCGAGGCCACGCCCGACATCGACCGATACGCCGCCGAAGCCGCCCAGCATGATCCCGGCGGTGACCGCGGACAGCGCGGAGATGACGAAGACGCCAAGGCGAACCCATTCGACTCTGACCCCGGCGAGCTCGGCGGCGCGAGGATTGTCGCCGACCGCGAGCACACGGCGCCCGAACACGGTTCCATGCAATCCCCATTGCGCGAGCGCGCAGACGACGGCGAGAACGACGACGGCGAGCGGAAATATCTTGATCACCGGCACGTCGTGGAACACGAACCGTCCGAACATGCGAAAATTGTCGGGCAGATAGCCGCGCGGCGAGCCGCCGGACCACATCATCGCCGCGCCGTTCACCGATAGGAGCGTCCCGAGGGTGGCGATGATCGACGGGGTCTTGAGGTAAGCGACGACCGCGCCGTTGATGAGCCCGACGAAGAGGCCGATTCCATAGAGGACGGCGATCGCCCACCAGGTCTTCGAGGGATCGTTTGCGGTCAGCATCGATCCGCCGATCACGGTCAGCGTGACGAGCGAGCCGACCGAAAGGTCGAACCCGCCGCTGATGAGCACGAACAGCTGGCCCGAGGCGAGAATGGCGAGGGGAGCGGCGCGGCGGAGGAAATTCATCGCCCCCGCCGGCTCGAGATAGTTCGGCTGCAGCAAGCCGACCGCGAGATAGAGCGCGAGAAAGACGACAACGGCCAAATTGACCCGCCGCACGAGGGCAACCGCGCGAGCGCGTTCGCGGCTCCCGTGGATCGCAACCGTCATGCGACATGTCCCCGGGTGCGGAAGGTATAGATGGCCACCGCCAGAATGACGATCGCGCCCCGCAGCACCAGCTTGGGGTAGGCGGATACCCCAAGCATGTTGAACGCCGCATCCAGAGTAGCGAACAGAAGCACGCCGGCGAGCGTCCCCCAGACGCCTCCGCGACCGCCGGCCAAAAGCGTGCCGCCGATCACCACCACCGCGATCGATTCGAGATCGTAGACGCCGTCGCGCCCGACCCAGGGCGCGCCCGACCTCAGACGGCTGGCCAGATAAAGGCCGGTCAGGCCGGCCGACAAGCTGCAGACCACGTGGGCGCCGATGGTCACCAGGTCAGTTCGGATCCCTGCGAGGCGCGCGCCCTCCGCGTTGCCGCCGACGGCGTAGAGATGAGCGCCGAAACGGGTCGCCGAGAGAACGAGCGAGGCGACTGCGGCGAGCGCGAACAGGGCGGCGACCGAATAGGGCACGGCGCCGAACGTGCTGTAGGCGACGAACTGAAATTCCTTCGGCACCGATCCGGCGAAATCGGTGAAGCTCGCCGAGAGCAGTCCCTGGAGAATGAGGCCGACGCCCAGAGTGGCGATGAACGGATTGACCTGCAGGCGCGAAATGATGGCGCCGTTCACCACGCCGACCAGCGCCGAGATCGCGAGGACAATCAGGACCGCCTCGAGCATCATGTCCGCCCGGCCCTGCATGATGAATGACGCCAGCACGGCCGCGACGCTGATCATGTTGGCGACCGACAGGTCGATCGATCCGGCGATGATGGCGAATGTCTGCCCCAGCGCCACGATCCCGAGCCCGACCATGCGCTGAAGAAGGCCGATTACGCCATCGGTCTCGAGCATCCTTGTTTCGCCGGTCCACAGCGCCACGCTGACATAGAGGAGTATCGAGCCGGCAAGAAGCAGCGGCGGCGCGGGCGGACCCCGCCGCCAGGCCGTCGCCGGCGCGAGAGCCTGCTGATCGCTCATAAGGCCATCGCGTGCGGCTCGCGGTCGTGCGCCACGGCGATCGCCATCACCTCTTCCTCGGTGGCGCCGGAGGGCACTTCGCCCGCCAGCGTTCCTTCGCGCATGACGAGGATACGGTCGCTGACGCCGATGATCTCGGGCAGATCCGACGAGATCAGCAGGATGGCGCGCCCGCGTCCGGCCAGGTCGCGCATGATCTTGTAGATCGCCGCCTTCGCTGCGACGTCGACCCCGCGGGTCGGCTCGCAGAAGATGAGGATTTCGGGGTCGCGGGCCAGCCACCGGGCGATGATCGCCTTCTGCTGGTTGCCGCCGGACAGGAATTGCGCTTCCTGGTCGAAGCTGGCCGCCCTGACGTCGAGCTGAATGAGCCGCTTGTCGGTCGTCTGCGGCGACATCGGCTCGGCCGTCGGCGAACGATACGCAGGCGCGAAGGCCCGCTCGATCAGCGTGGCGTTGTCGCGGACCGACTGCTGCATCAGGAGTTCCTCGCGCTTGCGGTCATCCGAGAGGCGCCCGAGGCCGGCCTCAATCGCCGCCCGCGGACGTCCCGGTTTGGCCGCCCGCCCGCCGATCTCCATCGCCTCGGCCTCGAACGGCTCATCGCCGATGAGGGCGCGAGCGAGCGCGTCCTTGCCTGAGCCTTCGAGGCCGGCGACCCCCACGATTTCTCCCCTCCGGAGCTCGAAGCTGACGCCGCGCAAGTGCCCGTTTACTCCGCCGCGAACGGTCAGCGCCGGCGGACCCGGAGGCGGCGACGAACGCGGCGGATAGAACTCGGCGAGGTCGCGCCCGACCATTGCGCGGACGAGCCGGCCGGTCGGCGCTTCCGCCAGCGGAGCGGTCATGACGGTCCGCCCGTCCTTGAGCACGGTGACGCGGTCGGCGACCGCCTGAATCTCGGACATCCGGTGCGAGATGTAGACGATCGTCACCCCTTCGGCGCTGAGCTTGCGCACGAGATCGAGCAAGCGGGCCGCATCGACGCGGTCGAGAGCTGCGGTCGGCTCGTCCATGACCAGGATCCGCGCGTCGATCGCCAGCGCCTTGGCGATTTCGACGATCTGCTGATGCGCGATCGAAAGATCGCCGGCAAGCGAATCGGGTGCGATCGACGAGCCGAGCCGCCGCAACAGACCGGCGGACTCCGCGCGCATGGCCCGCCGGTCGAGGACGCCGAAATGGGTGGGCTCGACCCCGAGAAAGATGTTCTCCGCCACCGAGCGCTGCGGCAACAGACTCAGCTCCTGATGGATGATGCTGATGCCCGCGCGCCGCGCGGCGATCGGGTGCGAAAACGCGACCTCCCGTCCATCGAGCCGGATCAATCCGCCGTCGGGCCGATAGACGCCGCCGAGGATCTTGATCAGCGTCGATTTGCCCGCGCCGTTCTCGCCGCAAAGCGAGTGGACCTCGCCGCGCGCGCAGCTGAAGCTGACGGCGTCGAGCGCTTGCACGCCCGGAAAAGTCTTCGTGATGCCGAGCATTTCGAGCGCGAGCGCCGCCTGCCCCACCGGTCCTCCTCCCAAGACGGCCTCGGTCGCCGCCTACTCGGCCGCCAAGCGCCCCGGCGCCGCGCGGCGCGCCCGCGGATCACGGTGAAGCTTGCCGTCCTTCATGATCATCGCCAGCCGATCGGGCCCGACCAGCACCGACTGATCGACCAGGGGGTTGCCGTCCACGAGCAGGATGTCCGCCAGCGCCCCAGGCTTGATCACGCCGAGTTCGCCCTTGTGACCCATCAGTTCGCCGCCGACCGAGGTCGCGCAACGCAGCGCCTCCGCCGGCGAGTAACCGAAGAACTTGACGAAATGGCCGATGTCGCGTGCGTTCTGTCCCATCGGCGTGATCTTGAATCCGTAGTCGCCGCCGATGACCACCTTGATGCCGCGCTTGCGCATCTGTTCATAGGTGCGGCAGGTCGCCTCGAGCTTGCGCGGCAGGTGCATGCTCTCGACGATGTCGCGCGTCATGCCGACCGCGTCGCCCTCGAACACCGCATTGTGCACGAGGCCGAAAGCGGGCCCGACGATGATCCGGTCCTTCGCCGCCTCGAGCATGTCGAGCGCCTCCTCGTCGGCGAAATCGCAATGATAGACGCAGTCGACGCGGTTGCGCACGGCGCGCTTCACCGAGGCTGCGGCGCGCGCGTGGCAGGCGACGCGTTTGTTCCACTCATGTGCCACCTCAACCGCGGTCGCAACCTCGACCTCGCTCATCGAGGTGATCTCGGCGCGGGCGTTAGAGACGAACTCGTCGCCCGAGATGTTGATCTTGACGTTGTCGACGCCCTCGCGGCAGCAGAGGCGCACGGCGCGCCTGATCTCGTCGGGCCCATCGGCGATCATGCCGAAGCTTTCCGCATGGATGTGCTGCCTGCGCTCGTCGCCTAGGCCTCCGGTCACCGTAATTTCGGGGCCGGCGGCGCGATAGCGCGGTCCAGCGAGATAGCCGTCCTCGATCTCCTGACGCACGACGACGTCAAGGCGCAGTTTCGCGGACGCGGCCGAATAGCAGGAGGTGAAACCGTGGTTGAGGATGAGCGTCGCGTTGCGGCAGGTTCGGAGAAGATGCTCTTCGGGCGGAATCTCGCCGAGGTCCTGATTGCGGGCTGGGCCGACGAACGAGAGATGGCAATGGCCCTCGACCATGCCCGGCATCAGGGTCATGCCGCCGCCATCGATGATTTCGGCGCCGTCGCGGCGAATCTGTCCTTTGTCCCGCGCGACGGCGGTGATCCGATTATGCTCGATCAGCACCTCGGCCGGATAACGCTCGTCGTTCTCGCCGTCCCAGACCTGCGCGTTCTGAATCAGAAAGGCCATCGTGTCCATCCTCCCTTTTGCACCCGCGCGGAGACGTGCTTCGCCGTCATGATAGGGGCATGGCGGGCGCCAAGTCCAACGCTTTCCGGGGATCGTTCTTGTTCCGAAAAGCATTGAACGCGGACGCCGGGTTCGGATGAGCCGCCCTTGCCCCGCCCGACAGGCCCGGCGCCGACCGCGTGATACGCTGTCGGCGGGGCGGATCAGCGACAAAGCAGCGTCCTTGACCGCACCGTCGCCGGGTCGCTAGCATCAGGGGCGCTTGCCGCGCGAACAGGTTGCGGGCCGTCGGGAGATGGGCGCGCGATTTTGACGGCGTCAAGCGCGTCGGTGAATCGCCGGGATCAGTTCCCGACCGAAATGGCGATGTGGCGCATGAGGGCGCTGGGGAGGATCGCAGCTGGTCTGGGCGTCGCGATGCTCGCGGCGGCGGCGCCAGCGTGCGCTCGGGCCGACGGCTGCAGCGTCGATGACCTCTGGAACGCAATAGAAAGCACAGCCTCGGCGATCACCTCCGGGGCCTGCGCGGCGGCGTGCGCGGATACCGCCGGAGCTGGATGCACTGCGGCCGCAGGGATCACCGTCGGATTAGGCGTTGCGGCCGCGAGCCAGGGTCAAGACGCGGTCGACGGATTTTGCAGTCAGGTGAGCAATGCGCAGACGGCCGTGGGCGATGTCGGCGCGCTGCAAAGCTGGGCGAACGCCGCGGGCATGTCACTCGACCTTGTCAGCGCGCTTGGCAGTATCGGCGATCCCTTGAGCATCGTTCAGTGCAGCTGCTCGCTCGAGCAAGGCGTCAATCAGCTCGGCGGCGACACCCTGTCCTGTTTCCAGGACGCCATCTGCGGCCTTCAGCAGGATCTCGGATGGGGAGGTTGCGGCTGCCACCCGCCGCCGCCCGTCGCCGCCAATTGCACGCCGCCTCCGGATTGCGTCATCAACAACAACGACCCCGGGTGCGAGAACGCCATTTTCGGCGGCTACAGCAATCCTCCCGGGCAAATCGTCAAGCCGTTGTCGAACGGCACGATGGTGATCGACGTCACCGACGGTTGGGACGGCAAGAGCTATTGGTGCAGCCCGGACCGCTACTGCTTTTGCCCGAGCCCGATGAAAATCGCCGCCGTGCCCAACGACTACATGAACGGCGGCAATCCGAATAACGGCTACGTCATCTACTACTGCCAGTGCCCCAACCTCGGGCCCGGACAGACGACGCATCCTGCGGCGGCGTCGGGACCCTTGGCCCAAGTCTGTATCTGCGACTTCGACCGGATTGGCGGCCGTGCCGCCGGTCAAATCGACCGTCAACCCCACCGCCTCGATCTGTCCGATTCCGTTGACCGGAATTCCGTGCCCAAGCGGAAAAGTCAATGTGGGCGGCAAATGCGTTGCCCCCTGCTCGAGCAAAAGCCAGGTGATGACGCCCGGCGGCACGTGCTGCGATCCGACCCAGGTGACATCGTGCGGGACCTGTTGTCCGGCGGGAACGACGCCCAACCTGACGCTGGGCACGTGCGGCCCAAACGAGACGACGCAATAGGCCAAGGATGACTCCCAGGCGCGGCAATCCTTCCCGGACGTCCCGCCTGGATCGGCATGAAGTCGCCGTGCGGCTCGCGGCGGTTCTCTGCGCCGTTCTCGGCTGCCTCCTTTCCGCCGACCTGAGCGCTCAGCAGACGTTGGTCGCCGTCGTCGCGCCGGGGAACGCCGCGGTGAGCGGCTTTTCCGGAGCTATCCCTCCCGCACAGATCGCCCCCGGCGACGATCCCGGTCGCTTGACCTTTATCGACGTGAACGGCCCCTCGCTCAGGATCGTCGACCTGCAGCACATGGGCGGTCCACCCGCCGCCCAGCTGGTCGGCGCGCCGAAGCCGTTCACGTTCAGCGCCGCTGAGATCGGGCAAGTGTTTGGCGTTGCGCTCGACGACAGGGAACCGCCGAACGTCTATGTGGCGGCGACCTCGGCCTACGGGCTTCCGATCGTCTCGCCCGGGCCGGACGGCCAGCCGAGCCACATCAGGGTCGGCGCGCCAGGCGCGACTTTTATGCGCGGCCTCTGGGGTCGACAGGGGGGTCCAGGGTCGATCTGGAAGATCGACGGCACGACCGCTCGCGTCAGTCTGTTCGCAAGCGTCACGACCAACGGCCGGCCCAATTCGGGTGCTGCGCTCGGTGGGCTCGCCTTTGACCCCGACTCGAAATCGCTTTTTGTCGCCGACCGCGAGAGCGGTCTCATTCATCGCTTCGCTTTGAACGGCGCTGAGCTCGGGAGTTACGACCATGGCCTCATCGGCCGCGCTGCCCAAGGGCTGCCGCCAGCGCCCTGGAATGCTCAACAGCCGATCGATATTGCCAGCCAGCAATTCGACAGCGCCGACCGCGCGACGTGGAACGTCACCGCGCCCGAACGCCGAGTGTTTGGACTCGCCGTGCATCAGCGCCGCCTCTACTACGCCGTCGCGGACAGCCTGCAGATCTGGTCCGTCGGCCTCCTGTCGGACGGATCGTTCGGCGAGGACGCGGTGATCGAACTCGCCGCGCCGCCCTCCGCGGGGCCGACCGAAATCTCAAAGATCGCCTTTGACGATCAGGGTCGGATGTTCCTCGCCGAGCGGCCAGCGCCCACCGGCGCCTTTGACCTCGAGGCGCTGGCCGTTCCGGCGATCGGCCGCGTGCTGCGCTATGCGATCGTCGGCGCGGCGCCTCGCGGCCGGCGCGTTTGGCAAGAGCAAGCGGACGAATACGCGATCGGCTTTGCCGGCGACCTGCGCAATGGCAATGGCGGGCTCGATTTCGGCTACGCCTATGACCGCGAGGGCGAGATCGACCGCTCGTCGTGCGGCGGCTACCTATGGTCGACGGGCGAAGACTTGCGCAATTCCCCAGCGGCCGCGCTCGCCCTGCGTCTGTCGCAGACCGGGACCCTGCATGTTCGCGGCCTGCAGGGCGCAGGCACCTGGCAGGACCGGCCCCGCAACGTACCCCCGCTCGAAAGCTATTTCATCAGCTACATCGACCAATCCGCCGATGACGCGGCCCGAGGGACCCTCGGCGACGTCGCGATCGAGCGCGCGTGCGCGCCGCCGACTCGCGCCGGCGTCCTCGCGCCGCCACCCTCGGGCGCCGTTTTGCCGCCCGCCGCTCCCGCGTCGCCGCCGATTGCCTCGGCTCCAGCAGGTCCGCCCCCGGCGCCCCCTGGCTCGCCGCCCGCCAAACCGCCAGGCCCGCCGCCGTCAACCCCGCCCGGAAAACCGCCCGGCCCGCCTCCGCCTAGCGGCTGCCCCCCCGATCAGGTCCGCCGCGTCGGCGCCGGGACGTGCGAGCCGGACTGCCCGAGACCAGACATTCAGATCGGCGGCAAATGCTGCGTCGTCGGCGAACTCGCGCCGGGCGGCGCATGCTCGAATTCAAGCTGCCCAGCCGGAGAGACGGCAATCGGGCCCAGCAATTTCTGCTGCAACAGCAATCAGGTCTACGCCGCCGCCGGCGGGACGCAGGCGTGCTGCAGCAGCCCGCTCGTCAACGGCCGCTGTCTGCCGCCGACGCCAAGTTGTCCGCCGGGCTCGTCGAGCGCGGGCTGCTCTCTTTGCGCCGCCGGGTATGTGCCGGCCGGCGGCACGTGCTGTCTCGCCAGCATGGTGACCTCGACCGGCGTCTGCTGTCCGGCCGGAGAGGCGCCGAGCGGCCCCAACAAGAACGCCTGCAGTCCGATCTTCCATGTTCCGATCGGACCTTTATGCTGCGCCTCCGGCCTCATCCCGACCGCGAGCGGAGCGTGTTGCTCGCCGGCCGACGTAACGACGACCGGCATATGCTGTGCCGGGCCGGTCAACGCCGCGGATCGGTCCGAGTGCCCGAAGCCGACCCAGATCATCAGCGCGTGCGCCGCCGGCTATACGAGGATGGCGGATGGAACATGCTGCAACAATCGATATGTCAGCGGCGACGGACGCGAGTGCCTTGTCGGCTCGCGGCCGTGCGCGCCCGGGGAGACCCACGACCGGCAAGGCGCTTGCGTCCCGATCCGGGTCGCGCCGATCCCGCCGCCAGCGATCACCGCGCCCGCTTGCCCGCCCGGCGCGGCGCTTACGCGTGAAGGCGCCTGCGCGCCCATCCCCGCGCGAGCCTGTCCGCCGCGCGAGACGCGAACCCGCGAGGGCAAGTGCCTGCCGAACGCGCCGCCGGCCTGTCCGCCCGGCGAGACGCGAACCCGCGAGGGCAAGTGCCTGCCGGCCGCGCCGCCGGCTTGTCCGCCCGGCGAGACGCGAACCCGCGACGGCAGGTGCCTGCCCGCCGCGCCGCCGGAATGTCCAGAGGGCGAGATGCGAACCCGAAACGGCAGGTGCGCGCTCATCGCTCCGGCTCAATGTCCGCCGGGCTTCGCGCGCAACATTCGCGGCGTGTGCGCGCCGGCGCGGGTATTCGGATGTCCGCCGGGCCAGTTCCGCAATCGCTTCGGCGTCTGCGTTCCCCTCAGGGGGTTTCCGGGCTTTTTCCGCCCCGGCGGACCAGGGGAATTTGCGCCGCCCCGCGGCGCGTTCGCCCCTGGGCAAGGCGGCGAAACGACACGCCCATGACGTTCGCTATGGAGGTCGGCCGATGAAACTTGCGATCCTGTTCAGCAGCGCCATCCTCGCCGTATCGGCGGCGTTCGCGCCTCAGGTGCTTTGGGCTCAGGATCAGCGTTCGGAGACCGAGGCGATCGTCAAAGATTACCTCGCGACTCATCCCGACGAGGTCGGCGAAATCGTGAAGAGCTATTTCATCAAGCACCCGGAAGCGGTCGGCCAGATCCTGGCCGAACTCATCAAGCGCCATCAGAACGCTTCACCTGGCGCCGGCGGCAAATCGGTCCCCGATCGCAGCGCGGCCATCGCCGCCAACGCGGTTGAGCTCTTCTCTTCGCCCCACCAGGTGACGCTCGGCGACCCGCAAGGCGATGTCACGCTGGTCGAGTTCTTCGACTACAATTGCGGCTTCTGCAAGCGGGCGCTGTCCGACACGCTCGCCCTCATCAAGGATGATCTGCACTTGAAGATCGTGCTCAAGGAGTTTCCGATCCTCGGGCCCGGCTCGACCGAAGCGGCGCGGATCGCGATCGCCGTGCGCATGCAGGATCCGGACGGGCGGAAGTATCTCGCGTTCCACCAGGAGTTGCTCGGCAGCCCCGGACCCGCGAGCAAGGAAAAAGCCTTGGCGGCGGCAAGGGATCAAGGTCTGGAAATGGCGCGGATCGAAGCGGACGCCGCGAGCGACGAGGTGGGCGCGACGCTGACCGAGGACATGAAACTGGCGAGCGCGCTGGGATTTAACGGCACGCCGAGCTACGTCGTCGGCGGGGATGTCGTCCTTGGCGCTGTGGGCCTCGCGGGGCTGAAGGAACGCATCGAAAGGGCGCGCGCCGCCGCGTCGCGCTAAGGCCAGCGTTGGGGGCTAAGTCGTCCCAGAAGATTGTGGTGCCGCAAGAGAGATTCGAACTCCCGACCCCATCATTACGAATCATATAAATCAAATATCCCGCACTGTCCCGGCATGTCCTCGGTTGCCACTAACCTATTGATAAATTGATCATACACTCCTCTTTCATTGTCCCGGATTGACTGCTAGTGTCCCGTTGCGTTGGTCACTATTTGGTCACTGAATATGATTCGCATTGAACAGCGTCGCGGGGCGACGCGCGCCACAGTCAGGCTCACGAAAAGGGCGATCGATCAGGCAGAGCCGCTGTCCAAATCGTACTTCGTTTGGGATGGCGAGCTCAGGGGTTTCGGGGTGCGGATTGACCCCGGGGGAGCCAAAACCTTCGCGGTTCGATACCGGCCAAAAGGCCACGGGCCGTCTGCGCCCAAACGCTTCATCACCATCGGTCGCTATGGCGCGCTAACTGTCGACGAGGCGCGCAATCGCGCAAAGGAAATTTTAGGCGCGGTCGCAACGGGCGCGGACCCCGCCGCCGATCTTGCATCCAGGCGAGCGGCCTCCACGTTCAAGGAAATCGCCGACCTTTTCCTCAAAGACCATGTCGAACCGAAGCGAAAGTCATCGACGGCACAGAGTTATGAGTTGTTGCTGAATGCGTACGCAATCCCCGCTCTGGGGAACCGCAAGGCCGAGGCGGTGACGCGAGCCGAAGTCGCGCGCCTGCACGGACAGATCGGCGATAGACCGTACCAAGCCAATCGTCTCCTCGCTGTCATTGGCAGCCTCTATACGTTCGCCGAGCGACGGGGCCTCGTGCCGGAAAACTGCAATCCAACAAGAAAAATCGAAAAATTCCCCGAGGACCGTCGCGAGCGTTTCCTGACCTCTGACGAACTGGAGCGGCTCGGCACGGCGATTCGCGAGGGCGAGACCGTTGGCACCGCGTGGCGCGAGGACGGCAATGCGTCGAGATCAAAACATCTCCCCAGGGAAGAAAACCAACGTACCTTGCTCTCGCTCGACGCCGCCGCCGCGCTTCGCCTCCTGATTTTCACCGGCGCCCGGCTGCGCGAGATTCTCCACCTGCGCTGGGAGCACGTCGATTTGGGGCGTGGCCTGCTGCTGCTGCCGGATTCAAAGACTGGCCGAAAGACTATTGTGTTGAACCGCCCTGCCCTCGCGATCCTGCAGACCCATCCGCGCAACGGCTCGTTCGTTATTGCGGGCACTCATCCTGACCGGCCGCGGACAGATCTCAAGAAGCCCTGGTTGGCCGTCTGTCGGCGGGCCGGGCTCGAAGGCGTTCGGTTGCACGACCTGCGGCACACGTTTGCGTCAATTGGGGCGGGAGCGAGTTCTTGGCCTCCCGATCGTCGGAAAGCTGCTCGGTCATTCGCAAGCGCAGACGACAGCGCGCTACGCCCATCTGGACGCTGATCCGCTGATCCGCGCAGCAAACCTAATCGGCGAGCAGATCGAGAGATCAATGAACCCCGTC
Source organism: uncultured Alphaproteobacteria bacterium (assembly GCA_963765375.1). Lineage (GTDB taxonomy): Bacteria > Pseudomonadota > Alphaproteobacteria > Rhizobiales > Beijerinckiaceae > Roseiarcus. The sequence continues at coordinate 428,023 of CAVXVZ010000007.1, forward strand.
GCAACCATCTCGGCAGAGAAGTAGCTGATCAGGGAGCACCGGGCGTTCGTATTCCCGGTCAGGCGGGCCACTGGCGGGTGCCCATTCTAATTAACAGTATGAATACGCATATCCTTTCATCGCCAAAATAAAATAACTTGACATCTCCGTATAATTATGACATATTGTCATTGTGGGAATTCATGGGCGCGTCATGTCATTTTCCACACGCCGCATGACCGCGTTTGAGCGGCGTCCGGGTGCAGCACTGGGGACCCCGTCGGGGTCCCTTCTGATTCAAGGAGCTCATCAATGACTAATGCAACTCAACCAAAACCAAACCCCGACCCCCTGCCCGCGATCCTCGTCTACGGGATGCCCAGCGGCCCCGCGTTGACCCAGGCCTCGTGGTTCCGGGCCGAAGACAAGGAAGCCGTCATAGTCGCCGCGAAGGAACTGAAGTTTTCCGTGATCGAATTACACACCGATGCGGATAGGGCTCTGGCCGCCGGGGCTCATGAGGGCATCCTGAAGGGCAGCGGTCGCATAGTCGTTGGCTCAGTCTCCGCGGAAGTCTACCGGCGAATCGAAGAGCATGTCCGCAAGGCAGCCCCCGGCGCCTCAAAGCCGGAGAATGCCACATCGACCACGACCTTCATGTCAGAACAAAGCATGAACGCTGGCGCGCCTGAGCCCCCGCATGCGAGCATCGGTGCACCGGTCTCTGTGAACGGCAAGCAGGACAGCGCCGACTCTCGAGAGGCCCTGCGGATCGGCGCCAGGGTCCTTGCCGCCTACTGGAACGAGAAGCGCGAATTCGAGGGCTTCTGGCTCGCCATCGTCAAACGGATCGAGCCCGAAGAATACACCCTCGAGTGGTTCGAGAGCCCGGGATATCCACCGTTCAAGAGCCGGCCCCAGGACGTCGCCGTTCCGCATCCCGAGTTTCGCGTCACGGGCAAGTAGCGGCGGCGAATGAGATCGCCGCAACAATCATCGTTGCCATCGCATGGGGCGGCCTTCGGGTCGCCCCTCTTCATTTCGCGCACCCCATGAACCGGGCGCGCCATCCCAATTCCAACATCAAGAGACAAGCCAATGACCAGCACAACCATGACCACCGCCGAACGTATCCGCGCCCTCAACGACGCTTTCCGCCGCACCTTCGTCGGCGGGGCCGTTATGATTACCGCCGGCGCCGAAGCCCTGCCGGTCGAGCAACGTCGCTCGCTCCTTCAGAAGGTTCGCGCATTCGACGCCTTCACCGACGACAATGATCCCCACGGCGAGCACGACTTCGGCGCGGTCGACGAGGGCGGCGTCCGCTACTTTTGGAAAGTCGAGTACTACGACCGCGCGACCGAGTTAGGCTCACCCGATCCCACAGACCCCGCCGTCACCACGCGCGTACTGACGATCATGCGCGCCGACGAATATTGAGCGCCCAAGGGGGCTCTCTCGCTCGCGGGGGAGCCCCCTCAACCCGGCACCGCAACGGCGTCGTCGCCATCGACGGCGCTCGCTCCACCACCCCCAAAGCAATCTCAGGAGACTACTCCCATGCCCGGCAAACAAGCCAAAGTGATCACACCGCCCATGCTGAAACGCATGCTGCGCCGAGTCTCACGCTCTTCGTTCCCAGCCCGCGACCGCGCGATGATCATGCTCTCGGTCAAAGCCGGCCTGCGCGCCTGCGAGATCGCCGGCCTCGATTGGTCGATGGTGCTCGACGCGCAGGGTGGCGTTTCCGGCACGCTCCACATCCGCGATGTCATTGCGAAGAAGCGCGGCGGGCGGCGGATTCCCATGCATCCCGACCTGCGGCGCGCCTTGGAACGGTTGGCGCGAACCACGGAGCCGATCGGACCGGTGATCCGTTCCTATCGCGGCGCGCATTTGAAGGCGAACAGCATCGTGAATTGGTTCGTCGCGCTCTTCCACGAGCTCGGCTACGAAGGCTGCTCGTCGCATTCCGGACGGCGCAGCTTCATTACCATCGCCGCCCGCAACGTCCACCGCTCCGGCTGCAGCCTACGCGACGTGCAGCTGCTCGCGGGGCATCGTTCGATCGAAACGACGGAACGCTACATCGACGGCGACACCTGCGCTCAGAGGCGATTGGTTGCGTACGTTTAGAGCCCTGACCGTGACCACCGATCCACGGTTCACCACACCGCGACGCGCACCTCAGGACGCCATTTGGGACATGAGCGCCAAAAGGTGCGGTCGCGAATTGGCAGTTTTTAGCCGCGTTCCCAAAGGCCGACCCCGTGAGCGGCGGAAGGAAGTTTGTCCTCATTCGAAGGGTTCCCGTCCGAAAAATGGAAGGAAAGTTTGCAACACCCTTGATTTTGTTGACTCACGTCTTCATGCTTGGGATGGTCCCCCGGAGGCAAAGCGAAGAAGCAGGCCGCCCTCTTCGACCGCTCCTCTACTCGCTCCATTTCTCTGCGCTCAAAGGCAATTCATTCAGCTCCGCCCGCGCCTCCCGCCAGCCGGGGTAGCATTGGCCCAGAATTGACACGAACCGTTCGCTATGCGTTGGCTCCAGGAGGTGAATCATCTCGTGGACGATCACGTATTCCAGAAGGTCCTTCGGCTTTCTCACGAGCTCCGTGTTGAGTCGGATATGGCCGGCGCGGTGATTGCAGCTTCCCCACTTGGTCTTCATGCGCTGCAGAAAATAGCTCTTCACTTTTGCGCCCAGCTTCGGTTCCCACTTTCGGATCAGGGCGGGGACGACGTCGTGAAGCAGCGACTTATGCCAATCGTGGACGATCCCGGCTTTCGTATCGACGTTGGAGCCCGGTCGCACAGTGAGAGTGATGCGCCGGTGGTTGAGAGCGATGGATGGCTTTGCGTCCTCGTAGCGAATAGTCAGGAGGTAGCGCCGCCCCCAAAGGTAGTGGGTTTCCCGCTCGACAAACTTGCGCGGGGCCTCACGCGCCTGGTTCCGTAGCTTCGACCGCTGCTCCCGAATCCACCCGAGTTTAGAGATCGCATAGGCGCGAGCGACTTCGAGGCGCGTCAGCATCGGCGCAACCAAAGTCACCCGCCCGTGCGGAGGATGCACCGACAAGTGCACGTGCTTGATCTCCTTTCGGGTCACCGCGATCGAAACATCGCCCAACTCGATGATCTCGCTCATGAGTAACCGGGCTGCTGCTTGATGATCTCGAAAACGGCGCGCGTTGCCTCGCGATCCCTGTCCATGATCGGGAAGAGCGCGTTGAGCACCTGCTTCTCGCGTGTTTGGTCACCCTTCCACCCCGCTGGAGCCAGTTCGCGCATAGCCTGGTCGAGTTGGAGCGCGATCTTGGCCTTGGCGGATTCGTCCGCAGGACATTGAAACGTGGTTGCCGGAATACTGGCGAGGTTGTTGAACAAGACGATGGCGCCCGGAAATCCGTTGAGAACATCCGGATAGTTGCCCTTATCCTTCTCCGCCATGCGTCTGACGAGGGCTTCCGTGCTCTTCAAGAATTCCTCGTAAGCGGCAGCGTCAGCGCGGCTCTGCTGGATGAGATCCTGGAGCAGCTTCGACATCTCCTCGTAAAACCGGGGGTCCGTTAGCTGCTCGCGAATTATGGTCTTACGGACGTTGTTGATGATGCCCTCGGCGATCGCGTTACGCGACAGCTTGCCTTTTTCGTTCAGCTTGCGGGCGATGGCGTCGTGGATTCCCGTCTTGATGATCAAGTCTGTTAGCGACAGGGAACCCACGTTTCCCAGCTCCTCAGCTGGATCGGCCTGAACATAGGTATTGAGCAGGTGCCGCATATCCGCTTCGAAGGGCTTGATGTCCAACTCTTCACCTGAGTGCCTTTTGATAGCGGCGCGGATGTCCGCGTAGAATTCCACATCTTTTCCCAGCGCCGCGGCCTCGGCGTCGGAGTAGCCGGCCTCCGGGAGGTTCTGGGCAATGTCTGCGTAGGCGCGCACGAAGGTGGCGACCGCTTTATATAGCGAGACGCGGATTGCTTCCGTGTCGATGAGCGCCTGCGGATTGGAGGCGTCGCCGCAGAAGTACCGCAGGAACTGCTCAACCCCGCGCGACGGCGGAACGGGTTCGCAGAGATAGCGAAGCGCTTCGCCTGAGGCATCGAGCTGCTTGCGGCCTTCCTTCAACCAGTCCTTCAACTCGACGTTGTTGCTGCCTCCATTGCCTTCGTCCATGTCCAGCTCATCGGAACTGTATACGGCGATGGCATGCTCAACGTCGTCGAACAGCTCCTTGAAGTCCACGATGTAGCCGTAATCCTTGTCCGCCCCGTCCAGACGGTTGGTCCGACAAATCGCCTGAAAAAGGTTGTGATCGTGGAGTTCGTTGTCGAGGTAGAGGTAAGTGCAACTCGGCGCATCGAAGCCGGTGAGCAGCTTGCTCACCACGACCAACAGCTTCATGTTCGCAGGTTCCTCGATGAACCGGCGCTTCGTCTCATCCTCGTAGGCCTTTGTGGACTGGCCATTTCTCAGGACGTGCCTAGTGTAGGTGTCGAACTTGTAGCGTTCGTCGCTGTTGGCAGGTTCGCGTGAGATTAAATTATGGTTCGGCTCGTAAGAGGTCACGATGCCGCAGTACGGGCCTAGGCTTGTATTCTGGAATAGCCGATAATAATGGCAGGCATCGTGGATGCTCGCCGCAATCAGGATGGCGGTCCCTCGGTCGTTGTTCAGGCGCGGCTGGAGATCAAAATCTTCTATGATACTGTGAATGATACGCTGCTTTCGTTCCGCAGCGCTCATCAGTTCCTTCAGCGTCGCCCAGCGCTTGCGGAGAACCGCCTTCTGGAAATTGTTTAGCGTCCTCGTCTTCCTTTCGAAGTACGCTTCGATCGCCTGCGGCGAAGTGATCCGTTGCGGGACATCGCGCGCTTCGTACTTCAGGTCGAGCACGACCTTGTCCGCAACGGCCTCGTGGAACTTGTAGGTATGGATATACGTGCCGAACACGTCTCTCGTGGTGTCTCGGTCCTTGCGCAGGAGCGGCGTGCCGGTGAAGCCGATGAAGATGGCCCCTTCCAACCATCGCTTCATCTGTTTGTTCATGTCGCCGCCCTGCGTGCGGTGGCACTCATCCACGAACACATAGAAATGCCCCGTCACCGGTGGCGGTAGACCCTTCAGGTCCGCGGGATCGAATTTGTGGATCAGCGCGCACAGCAGGCGAGGCGCAGCGGCGCCGAGCTGGGCGATAAATTCCGCCCGCGTGGAGATCCGAGGCGACGGGGAGTCCGCCCCCACGACCCCCGCGTTCTTCATCACGCCTTCGATCTGCTTGTCCAGTTCGTCCCGGTCGGTGACGACCAAAATCCGCGCCGCCGGGTCGTGCTCCAGCAACCACTTGGCGAGCAGCACCATTAGGATGCTCTTGCCGCTGCCCTGTGTATGCCAGATGACGCCACCTTCGCGCCGGCGGATGCGCTCCTGCGCGGCTTTGACGCCGGCAAACTGGTGCTGGCGGGGAACCTTTTTCACGCCGTTGTCGAAGATCACGAAGTTCCGGATCAGATCGAGCAGCCGCGCTTTCCCGCATATGTCAGTCAGAGGATGGTCAAGATGAGCACCCTCAGCGACGTGCGCGCCCTCCTGCAATGGGGGCGCTTTCCAATCGACGAAAAACTCCTCGCGCGTCGTCACCGTGCCATAGCGCAAACCCTGGGAGTCGCTGCCGGCGAGCAGCAACTGCGCGGTGGCGAAGAACGGCAGATTGAAGATCTCTTCCTGGTTGGTGATAAGCTGGCGAACGCCGTCCGCGATCTCGACCGAAGAACGCTTGAGTTCGATCGCGGCAACGGCGATGCCGTTCACGTAGAGGACGATATCGGGCCGGCGCTCGTAGCCGCCCTTGAGCGTCACCTCCTCGGCCAGCGCGAATTCGTTCGCCTCCGGATGTTCCCAGTCGATGAGATGCACCGTGTCGTGCGGCCGCCCAGCCGCGACCTGCACCTCGACGCCGTAGCGCAGGAGCTTGTAGACGCGCAGATTGGCCTGATAGAGCGTGACACCCGTTGGGTCCGCCGCCGCCAGGAGCTTTTGCAGCGCGGCGGCGATATGCGCCTCCGAGTAGCTGCGCGCCTTCAGGTTTCCGCGAAGAAGGTCAGTCTCGATGCACCGGTTGTCGTTTCGCCTCGACCATTCGCCGAGATAGCGGTATCCAAGGCCGTCAGGTCGAGTCGGATCGGTGAAGAGAGAAATAACACGATCCTGCGTCCTGCGTTCGGAGCGCCGGCTGTCAGGCATTGACGACCTCCGGAGCAATGAGCCGCGTCTTGCCGGTGAGCAATTCCTGCATCATGGCCTGCTTGAGGCCGCGGGTCTTCTCCCGTCGCTGTTCCAGCGCCGCCAGTTCCGCGTCCATCTCCGTCAGCATTTCGCCGATGGCTGTTTGCTCCGCGGGCTTGGGGAGGCGGCATCGAATAGCTGCAAGCGCGGAACTGCTTATATGCACCACTGCGTCGCCTTGACCACGGCTTGTTTTCTGCCGGTTAATTGATGCCGAATTCAAGAAGTAACCGAGAAACACGGCGTCTCCATCGCGTGGTCGAAGAATTACAATGTCGCCGCCAGCATACGCTTCAACATCGCTCATAAACGCTGCGCACTTCCCTATCTCTTCTTTAGTTTCACCCGAGCCAGCGAACAGGATGTCTCCTTTGTGGAGGCGAACCGCAGTCGAAGCAACCTCTGGCGAAACCCAAGAGTAGAAGTTGCGAATTAAGTCGTTGTGGTGCGTGTACAGTTCACCGTAGCGGACGCAGGGTAGACCTCCGCTGTGAGCCTGGTCCTTGGTTACGCCGTTACCCTTCAAGAACTGCCCTACGTCACCCAGCGCGGTCTCCTCCCACTCGCCGTGGAAGCCAGGGCTGTTCAACGCTCTCTACTGAACGTCATGGAGAATATTGATTTGAGGCCTCCGAGAGCGGTGGCGAAGCGGTCTTGAGGGATTGAGTCGGATTGGTTGCAGCGCAGGATATTGTGCGCAATGCTCCTGAGTCTTGCGACAATTCCAGGATTGGTTCGAATGCGCGAGGCATCTTCGCGGAAAGTGACGTCGCGCGTGTAGTGGGATTTGTTCTCGATTCCCCAGTGCTTGCGGATGGCGTGCGCGGCGAGGTTTGCGGTCACAGGACGGCCGGAGAGATAGAAGGAGATTTCGGACGAGGGCTTCCAGAGGCCGGTGGCGGGCTGCCGGACGTTGATCGCGCGCTCGACCTTGATGATGGCGGCGACATGGGGCTCCCATTCCGTTCCTGCGACGGCGGGCGCGGCGGTGAACACCGCGATGGCTCGGGTTTCGTGGCGGTTGCGCCGTTTCTGGTCCACGGTCTGCACGCTCGACTGGGGCTTGGCCGTGGCGCAGACGGCCTCGACCTTCTGCCAGAGGATCGGCTGGTTCTCCTTGAGCTGGACGATCAGATGTGCGTTGGCGACGGCGGCGGCTTCGAAAGTTTTTTTTGGCAATGCATGGCGTCGCAGGTGACGATATGGCCCGCCAAGTGGAGTTCCTCCATCAGCTTCTGCGCGGCGGGGATCTCGTTGGATTTTTCATCGATTTCGATGTGGGCGAGAACCAGCGCCGTATCGACCGCGAACGCGCTAAGCAACTGCCTTGCCTTGGCGTCGTTGAAGTTGTCGAAACTGCCCTTCAGCGTCTTGCCGTCGAACGCGATGACGCGCGTCTGGGCGCTCGCCGGAGCGAGATTCAAGTTCGCGGCGTGGTCACGGAAGACCTTTTCGACATCGGCCGGGCTCAGCCCCTGCAAAATATAGCGGATCGCGGTATGCGCCGGCGGCCTCTTCCACTTGATCGCGAAGGCTTTGTTCAGCCTTTGCCGATGCACCTTGAGGTAAGTGCGGATGCCGCGATAGGAATTGGCGCCGCTCACCATGGCGAAAACGGAGAACAACAGCACGTGAGGTAACGGATAGAGTTTGCCCTCGGCGCGACGCGGGTCGGGAATCGTCCCAAAGAGCGAAAGAAGAGGTTCGAACGACTTCAAGGCGACCCCCGAATGATTCGGTCGCCTCACACAGATTCAGACTTTTTCCGCCCACGGAATCCTCCACCTCCCGTTGCGCCTCAGAACGTTGAATCGTGTTGCATTTGGGACTCAGTACAGAGCGTTGAACAGCCCTGTCGTCGATTGCAACCCGTTCGTCCTCGGCGAGCCGCCAAAGTCCGGCCCCCCGGCGGCGATCAATTCATCCCCAGCGCGGCCAGATAGAGGTCGAGAATCGTCTCCTCTTCGATTCGGCTGTCGCGGTCCTGCTTCCGGATGGACACGATCTTTCGCATGATCTTGACGTCGAAACCGTTCGCCTTGGCCTCGCCGTAGACGTCCTTGATGTCGCCCGAGAGCGCCTTCTTCTCCTCTTCGAGCCGCTCGATCCGCTCGACGAACACGCGTAAGTGACCGGCGTTGACTTCGCTCGTCTCGCTCTTTGTCGTCTCGTTGGTTTTCGCCATCCCGATCCCATGACCTCGCGCGCTTAAGTTGCGGATGACGGATCGCCCCGAACGTTGCCGCGCGTCAAGTTGCGCCAAAGGGTTTTCCCCGGCCATGCGCTCTCCTCCTCGTCCGGCTGCCCAGGTCGGCGGGCGCACGCCTTTTCCCGTCGGCGAGGATCGGCCGCAGCAGGCGAGCGAGGCGCGCAGCCCACGCAAGCGCCTCTCTCCTCTCGGCGATGAGATCCTGCCGGATCTCGATCAGCGCGTTGGCCAATCCGCGCGAAGTCGCGATCGCGTCGATCGTGTCGCCGGCAAGCGCTCCGTCGTAGGGCTCGTTGTCGCCGACCTCGTCGGCGGACAGGTCCGGCTCCGCGACCAGCGCCTCGATCAGCGGCTCGGGAAGCCGCCCGTCCTGGTCCCACAAGATCCCGGCCTTCCACGGTCGCGCCGCCCCGCGCATGACGGCGGTGAACGAATGGATCGAGACGATGGCTGGCGGCTCGCCAGTCGCGAGCATCGCATCGACCGTCGCCGCGATCTCCTCCCGGTACGGCGCCCAGAAGCGCGCGCTCCGGCGAGCGATCTCCGGCGCATCGGCGTCAGCGTTTCCCGGCACGATCGCCCCGTCGGAAAAGCGCATGACCAGAGTCGGATCGTCCAAGCCCCGATTCGGGTCAATGATCAGGCGCGAAAAGGTCGACAGCACGGCCGGCGCGCCAAGTTCGGCCGCGAGCGCGCGGGTCACGTCCGCGGCGCCGATATCGTAGGCGATGTGCCGCTCGAGCGCCGCGCGCGGCAATCCGAGCGTCCCGTAATCCGGAGGAATGGCGTTGGCGGCGTGATCGCAGACGATCAATGCTCCGGCGTCCAGCGCGCCTGGAACCGCTTCGAAGGCGGAGAACCCGGCCTTCGCCGGGTCAAGGTCGACATGCGCTGCTCGGTCCATCGGTCGGCTCTTGCCCTTTTGAGTTACGGCTGTTCAGCCGGCGATCGTCGCGCCGCCGTCGACGACGATGACCTGTCCGGTCGTGAATGATCCGGCTTTCGAGGCGAGATAGACAGCCGCGCCGGCGATCTCGTCCGCCTCCCCGATCCGCCCGAGCGGCGTCGTCGCGGTGACCGCTTTCAGCGTCTCGGGGTTCTCCCACAGGGCGCGGGCGAAATCAGTCCTGACGAGGCCCGGCGCGATGCAATTGACCCGCACATTGTGCCGTCCCCATTCGACCGCGAGATTGCGCGCCAGCTGCAGATCGGCCGCCTTGGAGATGTTGTACGCGCCAAGGACTTTCGAGCCCTTGAGCCCGCCGACCGACGAGACGATGATGACCGAGCCGTCCTTCCGTTCGATCATGCCCGGCGCGGCCATCTGGATCAGCCAGTGATTGGCGAGCACGTTGTTGTCGAGGATCTTGCGGAACTGCGCATCCGAGATGCCGGCAAGCGCGCCGTAATAGGGATTGGAAGCCGCGTTGCAGACGAGAACGTCGATCCGGCCGTAGGCGCCGATCGTCTCGTCGACCAGGCGCTGAAGCTCCTCCTTGGACGAGATGTTGGCGGCGATCGGCTTCGCCGCGTCGCGACCAAGCGCGCGATTGATCGCGGCCGCCGTCTCGGCGCAGGCCTCGGCCTTGCGCGACGAGATGATGACGCTGGCGCCGTGCTCGGCGAGGCGTTCGGCGATCGCCCGCCCGATGCCGCGGGAGGAGCCGGTGACGATGGCGACGCGCCCGGTCAGGTCGAACAGACTGGTCAAGGGTTCCTCCCGGTCAGCAGGGCCGGCCCGGTTTCCCAAGCCGCCGCCAAATTTAGCAAAATCGAGCAAAATCCAGCCAAGGCCAAGCCAAGACGATCAAAGGAAAACTCTTGGATTGTCTTGGATCCCCTTGTCCGAATCGAGCCTTTTCAACGGCCTGCGCCAACTCCCGGCCTGTTTTTTCTTTCGTCCCGGCCGCCTTAACAACATACTGATGATGTAGGCTATGCGTGCTGTCGACCGGCGTGATCATGGCGACGATCACCATAGCACGAGCTTCGATTTTCCGGAAGCAATTGCTCGAAAATCCGGAGAGCGACGTCGCGGCGCGCTGGCTGCGGCTAACCTGCCGGGCGAGCCGGCGGGAGCGCGGGTGGGGCGTTGCCGGCCGTTGTGCTAATGTCGCCGGCGGCCGAGGGGCGCTGCCCATGAGCGAGACCCGGAAAATTGCGGCGATCCTGGTCGCCGATGTCGTCGGCTACAGCCGGCTCGCGGGAGCGGACGAGGATCGCACGCTCTCGCGCCTTCGGGGGCTGCGAAGCGACCTGATCGACCCAGCCATCGCCGCGCATCGCGGGCGGATCGTCAAGCGCACCGGCGACGGCAGCCTCATCGAGTTTCGCAGCGTGGTCGACGCGGTGCGCTGCGCGATCGAAGTGCAGAACGGCCTGATCGAGCGCAACGCCGGATTGCCGCCCGAACGTCGCATCGAGTTTCGCGTCGGCATTCATCTGGGCGACGTGGTCGAGGAGAGCGACGGCGATCTGATGGGCGACGGCGTCAATATCGCCGCGCGGCTGGAAGGGGTTTGTGCGCCGGGCGCGATATGTCTATCCGAGGACGCCTACCGGCAGGTCAGAGGCAGGCTCGATCTTGCGGTCACCGATCTCGGTCCAACGCAACTCAAGAACATCGCCGAGCCGATTCGGGTCTATTCGCTTGAGGTCGGCGTCCCCACGCAGGCGAAGCCCAGCGAACCGAAGAGACGTTTGTCGCCCGCGCTCATTGCGATAGGGGTCGCCGCGTTGGCCATATTGGCCGCGGCGAGCGCCTGGTATTTCCTCAATGCGAACCGGCCCGCAGGCGTCGCCACGAAGGGGCCCGCCGAGGCCGCGCGGCTTTCGATCGTCGTGCTGCCGTTCGCCAATCTGTCGGGCGATCCGGGGCAGGACTACCTCGTCGACTCCCTGACCGACGAATTGACCACCAGTCTCGCGCGCCTCCGCGGCACTTTCGTCATCGCACGTAACACGGCCATGACCTTCAAGGGCAAATCGGTCGACGCCACGGCGATCGGCAAGGATCTCGGCGTGCGCTATGTTCTTGAAGGCTCGGTGCAGCCGAGCGGCGATCGGACGAGGGTCAACGCCCAGCTCATCGACGCCGGCAGCGGCGCTCACCTCTGGGCCGAACAATTCGACACGCCGCGCGCCGATCTGTTGCAGACGCAGGACGCGATCGTCGCGCATCTGGCGCACGCCGTCGACTTTCAGCTCACCCAGGCCGAGGCTGCCCGCCTCAAACGGACGCCCGCGGCCAATCGCGACGCCGAGGACTTGGCTCTCCAATGCGTAGCGGGCTATTGGAAGGCCGGAGTAATCGGCAAAGAGGCGGATGCGGCGCTCGCGCTTTGCGAACAGGCGCTCGCCATCGATCCTGACAATGTCCGCGCCCTGCTGGGATTGGCGCTCAAGCTCTGGCTGCCCGCCGCGCTTGGCCTTTCCAGCGACCCTAAAGGCGACCTCGAGCGGGCCGACCAATTGGCGTCCAAGGCGCTCGCCCTTGATCCAGGTTTCGCCTGGGCTCACGGCACGAAAGGCTGGATCCTTCAGAACCAGCAACGCCCCGAGGAATCTGTCCCCGAATTCGAGCGCGCGCTCGCCCTGGACCCCTCCGGCGCGGACGCCTATAGCGGCCTGGGCGTCGACTATCTGGCGCTCGGGCGCTTCGACCGAAGCCTTGAAGTTCTCGACAAGGCGATTCGGGCGAGCCCGTCCGATCCGTCGCTCACCTATTATTACGGCAACAAGGCGTGGGCCAATTTCGGGCTGAAGCGCTACGATGAGGTGATCGAACTGGCTCGCCGGGCGCTCGCGATCAATCCCTACAACCCGTACGCGAATGTCGTCCTTGTGGCCGCGCTCGCCTTGACCGGTCATGACGCCGAAGCGCGCGAGGCGTTGCAGCGTTACCTCGCGCCCTCCGCCGCGTCGTTCAAGACAGTGGCGTCATGGAAGGCGCACCTCATGTCCCTGGCCCCCGAGCAGGACGTCGATCCACGCTTCATCGAGATGGGCGAACGGTCGTATGATGGACTGCGCAAAGCCGGGATGCCGGAGGAGTGAGCGAGACCCGGAAATTCCGCGCCATCCTGGTCGAATCCAGCCGGCTCGCCGGCCTGCTGCTGGCTCTTTCATTCGCCGCCCGAACCTGGCTCCGCTGGCGGCAAAGGCGACATCGGCGGGCGGCCTAAAGCGCCCGATCCAGAAGCGCGGACGTTCTTGCGGACGCGCCGCGTCTGGAGCAGATTCCCCGGGAGCGGCGAAGCCCGGCCATAAGGCCGGATCGGGAGGAAAGCGATGGCGAGCGGCAGGCCCTTCCCCTTGAACGCGTGGTATCCCGCCGCCTGGAGCCATGAGATCGAGCGCGCGCTCACCGCGCGAACGATCTGCGGCCATGACATCGTCCTCTACCGGCGCGCGGACGGCGCCGTCGCGGCGCTCGAGGACGCCTGCTGGCACCGGCTGCTGCCGCTCTCCATGGGCCGCCTCGTCGGCGACCAGGTCGTGTGCGGCTATCATGGCCTGGTGTTCAATTCCGCCGGGCGCTGCACCCATATGCCGGCGCAGAAGACGATCAACCCGTCCGCCTGCGTGCGCAGCTATCCGGTCGTCGAGCGCCATCGGCTGATCTGGGTCTGGCCGGGCGATCCGGCCCTCGCCGATCCAGCCCAAATGCCCGATTTTCACTGGAACGACGGCGAGACATGGAAAGGCGAGGGCGGGACCTTCTACTCGCTCAAGTGCGACTACCGGCTCGTCATCGACAACCTGATGGATCTCACCCACGAGACCTACGTCCATGCCGGCAGCATCGGCGACGACGCCATCCTCCCGTTTATAGTCACCGGCACTGCAAAAGTGCCACCATCTTGAACTAGCGCCACAAAAGTCGTCGGTCCTGACGAGCCGGCCGGCGGCGGAGAAGACGGTACGGCAAGGGCCGGAGAAGGCGCTGGAGCCGCAGGGGCAGCAGGCGGTTCAGTGCGGGGGCTGGATTGAGGCGCTTCCAACTCGGATAAAGCGAGCGTGGTCTCGGGGTCGCCGGGCTGCAAGACGGCGTACTTGGTCAAATCGGCGATTGCCTCGTCAGTCCGCCCCAACTGCTTGTAAGTCAGACCCCTCTCTCGGTAGGCATCAGACCATTTTTTGTCCAGATCGAGAGCGTGTGAGAAGTCAAAAATGGCCTCATTGAATTTCGACTGAGACCGTAAGGTTTTTCCGCGGTCAATGAATAAACCACCATCCTCAGGGGAAAGTCGAATAGCTTGGCTATAATCCTCGATTGCGAGATCGTATTCGCCCATGTCATTGTAGACATTGGCCCTGCTACGATATACGAAGGAATAAGTGGGTGCGAGTTGGATTGCCTTGTTTGCGTCACTCAAAGCCTCGTTGAACATCCTGCTCTGACGATAGGCGTTTTGACGATTATCATAGAAGCCTGCCACGTTCGGTTCACGGGCTATCACGAAGCTGAAGTCGTCTATCGCTTCCCTGAATCGTCCGACCTCAACTAGCGCGAGACCGCGGGTGTTGTGTGCCGTAACGAGGGCCGGAACACTTCTCGAGACGGCAATAACATTGGAGCAGTGGGCGATCCTGTCGGCCGCCTCTTTCGAGTTCCGACATTCGTGCAATTCGGAAGAGGGGTCAGGAGAAGGCGCTGCGGCCTCCGCATTCCCACGGAAAGCCTGCTGGGGTGCTGATTGCCTCAGCATTGAGATGGGGGCACCCGCCGCCTGATATGAGTTGATCGCTTCGATCTGGCGTTGTCGGATACACGCGACGTCGTACTGACACGCCTGCCTCAATCTCCAGTACGGTATGCCAATTTCGTCAGCGAACACCCTTCCCCGAGTGGATTTGAGATAGGAGTAAGCCGCTGCTGCGACGTCGTCCAGTTCAGCAAGCTCGGGGTTCTTGCAAATTGCGACTTCGTCGGGATAACGAGCCTTGCTGCAATCAAAACTCGGGCTCTGAGCATTAGCTATTTGGGCCAAGAAGTAGGTTGCGGCTGCGACGATGGAGAGAACAGGCCGGCGCACGATGTCCTCGGAGGAGTCAAACTAGAGGCCCTGCTGACAGGCCATATTCCCTCACGGAACAGGTCAGTGCAATGCAAAAGTTGGCGCGGAAGAGAGTCTTGGTTCGCCTTGCGGCGTTGGCGGCCGGACCACAAGCGCTCAGACAAGTGGCGCTTTTAGCGTCTTAACATCGCCCACGGCGCACATGCGCAAGCGCCACGTCTCGCGCGGCATTCAGTTGCTGAGTAAAATACGCCGATCCCCCGGTATCTGGGTGAACTCTCTTGATTAGGCGACGATGGGCGGCTCTGATGTCCTGTTCAGTCGCCATCGCCTCTAACTCTAAGATTTTGAGGGCCAGATCGATGTTCATGCCACCGGACGCCCCATTGGCATTGCGTCTCCGGTCCTGTTCCTCTTTCCGTCGCCTCCGCTGCTCTTCCGCAGCGGCTTCTGCTTCTCGTTGCCGCCTGCGTTCCTCTTGCTGTCGAAACTGTATTTCTCGTTCAGAATCATCTTTCCGTCGCCTCTGTTCCTCCTCGGCCGCTGTCGCGTTGCGCAGCCCAACTCGCCGGCCAAAGTAAGCCAGCACGAAGAGTAAGCCGCTCCCGAATCCCGCGATTAAAGCACTACCATAAATCCCGACAGGCGCGTCGGATACAGGGGTGTATAGCCTCGCGTATAATATTAGGAATATTACAATATATGCCGGAGTCGTTGACCGGAACGCGAACCTTAGACTAGTAATGTGAATCCAGTTATTCAATCTCCTAAGTGGCGCTCCGCGTACTTCTGCCGCTTGTAATTTTAAGCCTTGCTCATGTGCCAAAGTGCGATTTAGCATGTATCCGATGTTGCTTCGACCATCGTACGTCCCATCGCTTTTGATCCTTAGATTTGATCCTTCTTTCTTTATTTGTGATAGGTTAGTTCGAACAACACTCAGCTCGGCGTCGATTTTAGATAATTCTGCCGCTTCCTCGGAAGTCAGCGATGTTTCTCGCGGATTCTTGCGAAATTCAGTGAACAATAATCCGGCTAACAGCAAGAAAGGTACCGCGAACAGTGCAACTGCAACAACAACAAACGCGAGACCGAGCAACAGTATTCCTAGAGGATCGTCGGTGTCTTTTTCTGCGGCGAGGCATTACAAAAGGACGCGATTACGAATGAGTAGCACGTATTATAAATGGTATCAAAAGTATCATTGCAATAACAAATATCGTTATGTAGAAGGATATGCTGTACAATAACTGAATAAGTGGAACATTGCGCCTGCGTGCGCTGCCGAATACACCGGAAACTCGGCTCGGAAACATATATTCAATCCACAATATTACTTTACCAGGCATTACAAAAATCCACCACCATGCTGGTCGTGCGGTCAAATCATCTCGGTTGACGGTGGGAGTGGTGGCATCACCGAGTCTGTCGATAATATTCTTGCGATTCCTGTCATCCTGACGCGACATTGAGTGACCCACAATTCGGGCGGCACGAGCCAATTTGGCTGCTCAGTCACCGGTTCTTCGGTTTAGCGCGGCTAAAGTGCCCTGCCACTAAGCTTATTTTCCCCGATGCGCGTTTTCGGAAACCTGAGCGGACCAGATGGGTTTGCCGAATTCTAGGGGTTTCTGTGGTTTTGGCGGTTTTGGCGGTTTGTATGACATCATGCCTCCGTGCTTCCCCAATCTGCTTGATGACCAAGCGGCTTCATGGAAGTCTTACAACTACGAAAAAATCTCACCAATACTTTTTTGAGAGGGGCTCGTCCGGGTGGTCTGAAGCGGACCTCGTTCAGTCGGCGACGGGCATAAACCTCCGTCCGTCCACCCGGAACTCCAAAAGATCGTCATCTCGGAAAATGCCGATAACCAGGGTGAGGGCCTCCTGAAAGTAGGGGCTGGCCGCAGATGTCTCGGTGAGGTCGAAGATCGGCGTCGGCAACACCGCAGTCACGATCGCAGGCTCATTGTAGTCGGGGAACATCCTGTTCTTGAGGCCCGGCTTCCACGTTACGATTTGGCCCTTCGCGAATGAGTTGGGCAAATCCAGCCGCTCGGCCAACTCTTTGAGTATCGCCGCCATTGCCTGCATCGGCGTTCCATTACCGCCCGTTACCGCCAACCTGATTGTCGGATTTTGCAATGTCGGACTCCCTTTCCATCAGTTGCTGACGGCTTCCACGACGAAAAGGCAGCGGTGCCCGCTTCGTTGCCTTTGCTCAGGCCACATCCGCCTTTTCCAGCGAAACCACTTTGCCCGGACGGCCAGGTCGGTCGAGCGTTCGCTCCCCCGTTGCTGCCGGTATGTTCTTAATACAGAACCATTCGTTTGTCACACAGAACACGCACCCAGAAACAGGCAGCTCGGCAGCTCGGGCTTTCAATAACAGTTATAGGGTGGAGGAAGCTGCCATAAATTGGGTGGGGTAAGATAAGGGAATTACTCTGCGTCTAATCTGCATTAGGTTAGGATTGCTATTTTCCAATTTGGTCAATCAGTTGACGGATAAAGAGTGAGATTCCAAGCAGCAATACCATGGCTCTACATCGTGAATGCTGAAGTGGCATCCGCAACAACAATAAACATAAAACTCATGGCTCAGGAATTTTATAATATTTTTTCTGATCGTCAGTATTGACACTTCCGTCTTCTTATTGTATAGAGATATTTGCCGGAAGGAACGATCTCCTCTCGGCTCTTCGAAAATTTTACCGATCTGCAATCCGAGCCACCGGTTCGGCACCGGCTATAGTTTCGTGCCGTAGTTAGTGCCTTTCTAGGCCGATTATTTAAATAAGTCAATTTTTAGCGTAATTCGTTTCTGAAGAGAGGATGGTTGTTATTATATGGCATTTGTTAAATTTGGTGACCATGCTTTTGAGAATGGCCAATCGCTTCGATCTAGTTCCGGGTGGCCGGACTTTGATTTTCGTAAGCTACCACTAAGGGATGCTTCAAGAAAGCAGCTTGCTGGAATTTATGAAAACGTTTGGAAGAACGGTGGCGTGCCCGCCACCAAGTCAACCCTTGCTAAATTGATTGTGAGTAATGCTTATCTACCAGATGGAGGACTATATCTTCCGATTTCCGACTATGTAGGTCTGGGAGGGAGGCTTATCCCGCTGTCCCAGGTGGCCCTAGATGTGGTATGCGGGCGTAGTTGAGTCGCTGTTCGAGGCGACCGCGACGGGGCGCGCAATGGCCAAAGGCCGATCGCTTTCGCAGTTTCAAGAGACGTTTCCCGACGAGACGAGCTGCGCCGCCTTTTTGTTGAAGCGGCGTTGGTTGCGAATTCCGAGGCAATCCGGCCGGGGATTCCGATTTGATGTCGGCCACCGTTCCGATTTGATTCCGGCCACCATTCCGAAATGAAGCCGGCCACCTGAGCCGGTCACGGCCTCACCGTTTGCTCCCCGCGGTTCAGCAACTGCGGCACTCCTGCTTCGTCGATGATCGACGAGGAGATTGGGATGCCGGCGAAGCGGAACTGAGCATGCGACAATTGCGACATCTATTGCGACTTCACCATGATGGGGTGAGCGCGCGCGAGATCGGGCGGCGTCTGGGCGTGGCGCGCAGCACGATCCAGGACAATCTGAAACGGGCGGCGGCGGCCGGGCTCAAATGGCCGCTGGCGGACGACGTCACCGAGGAGGCTCTGGAACTCCAGCTCTTTGGGCGCGCCGCGATTGCGACCGGCCGGCGGCGGCGGGTCGAACCGGACTGGGCGGCCTTGGCGCGCGAACTGAAGCGGCCTGGCGTGACGATGATGATCCTCTGGGAGGAATACCGAGAGGTCCAGCCCGAGGGCTACGGCTACAGTCGGTTCTGCGATCTGCTTCGCGGATTCGAACGGCGGCTGACTCCGGTGATGCGCCAGCACCATGTCGCCGGGGAAAAGGTGTTTGTCGACTATTCGGGCAAGCGGATCGGGATCGTCGATCCGACGACGGGCGAAATCCGCGAGGCGGAGATTTTCGTCGGCGTGCTCGGCGCCTCGAACCTCACCTATGCCGAGGCGACGTGGACGCAACAACTGCCGGATTGGACCGGCGCGCACGTGCGCATGTTACGCTTTTTCGGCGGCGCGCCGAAGCTGCTGGTTCCCGACAATCTGAAAAGCGGGGTCAACAAGGCCTCGTTCTACGACCCCGAGATCAACCGCACTTACGGCGCGATGGCGTCGCATTATTCGGTCGGCGTCCTCCCGGCCCGTCCGAAAAAGCCGAGGGATAAAGCGAAAGTCGAGGCCGGGGTCAGATTTGCGCAGACCTATATTCTCGGACGGTTGCGCCGGCTGACCTTCTTCTCGCTCGCCGAATGCAACGAGGCGATCGCGCTCGTCATGCAACGCATGAACGAGCGTCCCATGCGCAACCTCGGCCTGAGCCGTCGCGAGCTGTTCGAGAAGATCGAGCGCGACGCCCTCATCGCCTTGCCCGCCGACGATTGGGAGTTCGCGGAATGGCGGCGCGCGCGGGTCAATCTCGACTATCACATCGAGGTCCATGACTTTCTCTATTCGGTTCCACACGCGCTCATCCGCGCCGAGGTTGAGGTGCGGATCGCCGCGCGCACGGTCGAGATCTTCCATCGCGGTCAGCGCGTCGGCGTCCACCAACGCCGCTACATGGGCCGCAAGCACGGCACGGACCCCGACCACATGCCCAGCTCCCACCGGCGTTACGCCGAGTGGACGCCGGATCGGTTCCGCCGCTGGGCCGGCAAGATCGGGCCGAACACCGAAGGCTTGATCAGCGCCGTGCTCGCCAGCCGGCCGCATCCCGAACAGGGGGTCCGCACCTGCCTGGGCATCCTGCGCTCTTATCGCGGCCTCGACCCGGCCCGCGTCGAGGCGGTGTCGGCCCACGCCGTCGAACTGGGCGTCCTCAATTGCAAGGGCGTCGCCTCCCTCCTCGCCCGTAAGCGCGACGCGGCGGCCAATGACAGCCGTCCGGCCACGCTCTTCGACCACGCCAATCTGCGCGGTCCCGGCTACTACCATTGAGAGGAAATCCTCATGCTCGCTCATCCCACACTCGACCAACTGAACGCCCTCGGTCTCTACGGCTTGGCCAAAGGGTTCAAGGAACTGGAACACAAACCGGAGGTGCGTGGCCTCGATCACGCCGAATGGCTCGGCCTGCTACTCGAATACGAGCTGACGCTGCGCCGGCAGAAGCAGTTCGAAACGCGCGCCAGGGTCGCCCGCCTGCGTCATCCCGCCAGCGTCGAGGACGTCAACTATCAAAGTCCTCGCGGGCTCGACCGCGCGCTATTCCTCAAGCTCGCCGCCTGCGACTGGATCGCGGAGCGCCGCAATTTGCTTGTGACGGGGGCGTCCGGTTTGGGCAAAAGTTGGTTAGCTTGTGCTCTCGGCCACAAGGCTTGCCGAGAGAACATGTCCGTCCTTTACACCCGCATGCCCCGGCTCTTCGCCGATCTGGCCATCGCCCATGGGGATGCGCGCTACGCCAGGCTCCTGCGCTCCCTGGCGCGCGTCAAACTGCTGATTCTCGATGATTGGGGCCCCGAAGCGCTCACGCCCAATCAAGCGCGCGATCTGCTCGAAATCGTCGAGGATCGCTACGACAAAGGCTCGCTCATCATCACCAGCCAGGTTCCCGTCGACCGCTGGCACGATCTGATCGGGGTACCCACGCTCGCTGACGCCATCCTCGACCGCGTCATTCATAACGCCTATCGCATCGAACTGGCCGGCGAGAGCTTGCGCAAGCGGTATTCAACACCGTGAAATCGGCCCGCGCGCGATGGCGGGCTCACCGAACCCTCGGCGCGACGAGGCGGTGGACAACGACGGGCTACGCTACAGCGCAATGGAAAGCGCGCTCCGCCCGTCGTTGCCAACCGCCACCCGGGCCGACCCTCACGAACCGAAACTTCTTCTCATTTTGCGGAGGCCCAAATCCATGCCCGCTTGACCAATCCAGCCAAGCAAAACATCATCACTTCGATCCGCGGAAGCAGACGCCCGGTGGCCGACATCAAATCGGAACCCCGGCCGGCTTCAAATCGGAATCAGTGGCCGGCTTCCTATTGGAATGCGTGGCCGGCTTCGTCGGTATCCGCAGCGTTGGTCGAAGGGTTTTGTCTGTCCCGGCTGTGGCGAGCAACGCGCCGCGGCGCTGAAGAGCCGGGCTTACACATACGAATGCCTCGATTGCGGTCGACAGACTTCGGCCACGGCGGGAACGGTGATGCATCGTTCCAAGCTGCCGCTGACCTCGTGGTTCTGGGCGGCACATCTCATGGCGACACATTCCAACGGCATGTCGGCGCGGCAATTGGAGGATCAACTCGGCGTCACTTACAAGACCGCTTGGCTGCTGACGCAGAAATTGCGCCGGTCGATGGTCGACCCGGATCGCGATCCCTTGGAGGGCGTCGTCGAAGTCGATCAGGCGGAAATTCCCTTCCGCGAAGGCGAAGCCTTTTTCGAGCGCGACAATGCCGGCAAAATCCTCGTCGCCGGGGCCGTCGAGGTGATTGATCGCGACACCAACCAGCCCAAGCCGCGACGCAAGCACGCCAAATATCTCGATACGCGCTCCGGCCGAATACGCCTCGCTATGATCGCCGACAATTCCGCGGCGTCGATCGAGGCTTTCGTGAGAGCCAACGTGAAGCGTGGAGCCACGCTCCTCACCGACGGCCACGCGTCCTATCCTGGATTAACCGACTACCGGCACGATCCGCGCATTGTCGGAAAAATGTCGGGACATGTTGTCTTGCCCTGGATCCACCGAGCCTTCTCATTGATGAAGCGATGGGGCCTGGGCACGTATCATGGCCTGCGCCGCACGCATGTCGACACCTATCTCAATGAATTCGTCTTTCGCTACAATCGCCGCTTCCACCGGCACGTTTCGTTCGAAGCCTTGCTCGGGCTGGCCGCACATCATGCGCCTGCGAGCTACTGGGACATCGTCAAACGAGACAATCCTCGAAAGGGCGTCCAAACGATCAGGCGGAGGCCGCGCCGCCGCAAGACCGCCACCGGAATGCGACAGGACGGTGCGCCGCCAGCGCTCGGCGCTGACCCAAACCAACCCATCAAACCGGTGCATCCACTACATATAGACGAACCTGGGACAACGGGATAAGCCTCCTGGGAGGGAAGCTGCCAACCTTTTCGAGGCAACTTGCGTTAGATGGCTCACCGTTTCCGGGAGCACCGTTCCCAACCCAATTCTTCACAAATCCGTTATTGATCCCCTCTGGGTACGTTACCCCTACATTCGACGGAGATAGCGCTGACAAGCCCAAGATGCGGGTGTCAAACGGCGGGTTTCTTGTCGCCACCATCGAATTTGACTGTTTGAGCCGAGATGAGTTCGAGCAGAATTTGGCTTGGACCCGAGGAAAGAATGACGATTTTCGCCTATCGGCTTTCGCTAGGGTAGATAAGAAACTTTGTGAATTCAATGACTATCGGGGATACACTATTGTATTCAGTGGCAACAAATCACTCCATTTTCATTTCATTTTTTCGACCCGGCATTTATCGCAATGCCCATGGGACGCCGACGCCGCCACGAGAGGGGCTGGAAGTCAAGAAATGTATTCTGCATTGATGGACAGTACGCATGCAAATTATTGGGATCATGTCTCCGAGGTCTTTACCGAAACGCTCTGCGGGAGCCTCCGACCTGACGGGAAATTGAGGTCCGTTACTCAGTGGAGAAGGACCCCTTGGGCGATCAGAACGCTCGATGAGAATTCGGACATCCTCGATCTGCCCATCGGGAGCCGGGTTCCCCAAATTGTCATTCATGAGAATATCCGTACACGGGCCTCAAAGACTGCGGGCAGCTTTTGCGTACCGGCAGATTTCTCAGTCGCCCATCCCATTCCGAGGACGAAGAACTCAGCGGTAGTTCCTTGGAAGGCCGACGCGGACGGCAACGCAATGCTTGAGGAACTCCGTTTTTCTTGTGAGTGCGAGTGGGGTCCTGATTCTCATCCTTTCCCAGTCGAGATCGGGAGGCAGAACGACGAATGGATTTTTAAGTTCAGGAACCACGCAGAAGACCAGAACCCCTCGACATTCGTCCTAGGGAATTACAGAAAACTGCAGCTCAATGGGCATCACACCTTCACAAAGGAATTTTACCTCCCCGATCATATGACGGCTCAGGAGATCGGGAACCATTTGGCTCTCAGGTTCGGGGAAAAGCCTCTCCCTGAAACCACATCGGCTTCCTCAGAACTCGGTTCGATACAGGAGATCGCTCCCCCTCCGGTCGGCGGCTGGGAGGCATATTGCGCCCGAAAGAGGGAGCCACTTCAGGTCGAACTCGGACAGAGATTGTCGCGCGGCTTCCCAGAGGCCATTTCCGGCGATCGTCGTGAATTGAAGGGAACCTACCGAAGGAAATTGGACCCAACCCTCAGTCAGGCACTAGACCACCGGCTTCCCAGGTTGATTAAATCTGTCGAGGGAATTGGCAAAACGTCTGCCCTTCAAGCCATCCTCGCGGAGATGGCCCTCCAATACGCCATGGACGCTCACAAAACCAAGGAGCAAGGCTTTCATCAAGAGAGCTTCGCTGCCTTCACATTCCGATCACGGGATCAGGCCGAGAGGAAGGCCAAGGAATTTTGCAAGGCAGGCTCACCAACCGTGGTCATCCGGCCATTCTGGGAGCATCTGAGGACCGCCTGTCAGGAGCTAGGACTTCCAGAGATCACCCGAGACGGGTTTGACAATCTGACCCTCTCGTCGATCTTGCAAGAAATTGACCCACAGGTTTACGAACATTTGGAGATGCAGCGTAAGAACCTGTGGCGGGACGGGAGGTTTGATGGAGGCTCCACGTTGCTGGCGATGACGCATAAGAACGCCGAACTTTGGTGCTCGAATGTAAATACCAAGGCGTGGCATCATCCAGACTTTGATCCAGCAGGCGATCCAGAAGAACATAAGAAGCTTGCAGGAGGAATTCGGCTATTGGAAGTGGTTTTTGACCATCCAGAAGTTGATGAGTTTGTCAACATCCTTCCAGAAGCACGTTACCAGTTCTTGGATAAGCGTCAGAAACAGCTTTCGGGTTGGAGAAACCTGAAACTCAGGGATCGTCGAGAGATATATGGTAGCTTACACAATGAGGCCAAATCCCTCGGTATTTCCACTTTTGAAGACTTCGATGATTTGATGCGATTGGCGCTAACATCGTTAAAACCATATCACGTAGATTATGAAAGATTTAAATATGGTCAGGACAACCCTTATGCCACAGCTAGCGGTATATATCGACCGAAGCACGGACAGGCTTACTACATTGGATTAAAGCCTTGGCTGTCCCAGATGGGAGACGCCGTCCCAACTTTTCTGACCACCGAGGAGGTGGTGGCTCAAACCATAAAGAAAGCATACGGAAAGAGATTACTTTCTTTGGAACTCGACAACTTACCCGGAATATTCCCTATCAAGGTGCAAGTCTTTATCGATAGGAGGGCAAAAAGCGACAGAGTACTGGCTGAGGAATTGAATGTTTCAGCTCTGGCACGGGAAATCCTTGAGGCGGATAAGAATGCCGTGGTGATTAGCGATGGGGTAAAGGACATTCCCGGTGTGTACACCTTTCAGGGTATGAAGGGATTGAACGGACTTGAGGACCGTAACATTTACATAATCCTGACTTGGATGGCCCCTGAGAAATATGCGGAATTGAATGTTTTAGGACAATGGCTCGGAAACGAGAACATCCTCTTGGACTACTGTCAGGACCAAATCAATCAGGCGGTTGGCAGAAATCGAGGATTTCGGCAGTCTCAGAAAGAGACTAAGACAGTCGTGATCACGTCCCGGAACCATTGGAAGGGATTTGTCAGCAAACTTCAGGATCGATCCCCACGCACTCAACTTTATCCAGTAGAGGAAAGGCCATGGTAGCTCTAGGAATTCAGTTCGCTTATGACTTGTCTGGTTTCTGGCGCAATATCCTCCCCCTGAAGGACCCTTCCCTTATATAATATTAGAAGGAAGCCTTCAGGGGAGGGAAGAAGGACATCTGTATGGTATAGTGCCTACAATCCATTATAACCACGTTCTATCAATATCCACGCAACACTCGATACCAAGCGCTTACAGTCATAAAAATATGAAAAAGATAAATAGTTATAACACAACAAAATCTGTTGTAAACGGATTGTAGCTGAGAGCATTCTAAATGATACGCCTTAGGGAACCAAATGATAAGGAGATGACCGTGGGATTTCGACTGCCGCAGTACGTAGTCGAACTCATCGATATTCTTTGCCGCAGTGAGGATTTGAATAGGAGTCAATTCCTTCGGAGAGCTTTGGATTCGTATGAGCCAATGAGAGATGCTATTGCGGAGTTCGAAGCAGAAATATCAGCCTATGAGGAGCGGCAGGCAGGAGATTGAATGAACCACAAACATAAAGAAAGGCAAGATGAAATTGACGCTGCGAGAGATTTCAGTGAAGCCGTCGGTCGTTCTGAGGATCGTGATGAGGTTTGCAAGGAGAACCGTCAACGTCCCCCAGAGACAATCAGGCACCGCAAGGCGTCTCCCGCCGAAAATTCCATTGGAGGCGCTCTTCTTGGCGTTCTGATTCGTACCAGGTCCCGTCGCGGAAGTGGTTGGAATTGGGTTGGCGTAGTCTCCGGGTGTTCAACCCAAATGATTCCGGCGTTGGCGCGCTGGAACGGAGACCACGCCATGACGAGTGATACCACGAAGGAGGCGGCTGTCGCCGCCGAGGGTTTGCTTTTCGATGATTGGTTCGACGCGATCGAGGACTGAACTGGACCCCATTCGTGGGACCACGAGGGGTTGAATTTAAGGTGTGATCTGGCCTGCCGTTGTCCTTCAAGAATCAAGCTGCTTCTTGCTGCTTCTGTCTCTGCTGTGGGTATGTGGGCAACGCGTTTGCGTTGTCCAAGCGAAGCGGCATATCCACAGCCCTCGCCGCCGCCTCGATTTTGTCCATGCCGGCGAGCCACACCGCCATCGGCATTTGGTTGTTCATCGCCTGGTGAGGGCGCCGAAAATTGTAAAAGGTCATCCAGGAACTGATGCCGGACCGCGCCTCGCAGCCATCGGCGTAGGCTTTCAGATGCACTTCTTCGTACTTGATCGAGCGCCACAGCCGTTCGATGAAAATGTTGTCCATGAAGCGGCCGCGTCCGTCCATCGAAATCTCGACGCCGGCCGTCACAAGCTTGCTGGTGAAAGCCTCGGCGGTGAAAGTGGAGCCCTGATCGGTATTGAAAATCCGCGGCTTTCCGAACCGAAGCAGCGCCTCCTCCAGCGCCGCCGCGCAGAAACTCGCATCGTTGGTGTTCGACAGCCGCCATGCCAGAACCGCCCGGCTGGCCCAGTCGATGATCGCCACCAGATAGAGGAAGCCGCACGCCATCGGGATGTAGGTCACGTCGGCCGCCCAAACATGGTTCGTCTCGACAATCTTCAGGCCGCGCAGCAGGTAGGGGTATATCTTGTGCCCGGGCGCGGCTTTGCTCGTGCCAGGGCGCGGAACCAGCGCCTCGATCCCCATCACCCGCATCAGCCGCCGCACTCGCTTGCGGTTGACCCCACGACCTTCCTTGTTGAGTTCGAAGGTCATTCGCCGCGAGCCGTAGAACGGAAGTTCGAGATGCAGTTCGTCGATACGGCGCATCACCGCCAGATCGTCCGCCCCGGCGACAGGCTTGGAGCGGTAGACCCCCGAGCGCGTCAAGCTCAACAGCACGCATTGGCGGCGCACCGACAGGTCCTTGCCAAGCCGTTCGACCATCGCTCTTCGATCGGGCGCGCTCATCGCCCTGGCCTCCTGGCCAAGAAATCCCGTTCGACCGTCAGTTGGCCGATCTTGGCGTAAAGCTTGGCCGTCTCGCGCTCGCGCTCCTCCTCGCCATCCCCCGAACCGCTCGCCCCTCGGGCGAACAGGATCGCCGCATTGTCGAGAACCTGCTTCTTCCAGGCATAAATCTGGTTCGGATGCACCCCGTGCCGCTTCGCCAGTTCCGGAACCGTCGCATCCTCCCGCAGCGCCTCAAGCGCAATCTTCGCCTTGAACGCCGCATCAAACTTCTTGCGTGACTTCGTCATTCCTCGCTCCATCGGTTGCGACAGAGCAGGACATTTCACACCTTAGCCAATGGTCCTAAATCCGGGGTCCAGCTCACTCACCTGATCCGTCAGTCACGTGAGTCCTAAAAAGTGACCCGCGCCCTCAGGCTCGCGACCCAGAGCGATCCGGTGTTGGCATTGAGCGTTGGGTGCAGAATCCACTGTAAGTCTGGAGTGATCGCCAGCTGGGACGTCAACTGAAAACGATAGAAGCCTTCGAAGACGTACTGATCTCGAAGGCCGCTATTCGCTGGCTGCGCCCAGCCCGCCGCCACGCCGAAAAGATCAGAATATTGCTGGAAGGGTCGAATTCCAAAACCGCCGTTCAAACTGCGATCCAGCTGCCACCCCTCCGACCAGCCACCGCGTAGAAACGCCATCATGTTGGGGAGAAATTGGTAGTTCGCGTTGAACGCGACCCCGTGCGATTTTGCTTCTCCGGTTAAGACGTTGGCGTCTTTGCTCCACAGTGTCAGCGAGACGTTGTTGGCGTCCATCGGGCCGCGACCCTGGATAGGCGTTCCGGTCCCGGCCAGCCCGCTCCAGCCCAGCTCGAGGTGCCGGAAATATTGGGGCCTGTTGAAGAAACTGTCGGCTGTGAACCCGACGTCGTCGCTGTAAACCGTGTAGACGCCGGCCTTCGCATAGAGACCGAAATTCGTTGGAAAGAGGGCGGCGACGGCGCCGAATCCGCGCAATGGAACCGGGATCGTTACGCTCGTTGTATACATTTGGTTGAGGTACTGCCGGTTGTCGTCAAAGAACGGATAGGGATTGACGTAGTTCGGCGCGAACAGCTTTCCGAACGTGTATTGGAAATGATGATCGAACAAATCCTGCCGGACGTAGAGTTGGGTCACGCCGAGATTGAAGTCGCCCCAGGTCGGAGCAGTCGCTGTGCTTGAGCCCGTTCGCAGCCCCGCCTGCAACGGCGCGAACTCCGTGCCAACCGGCCCGCGATCCTCGATCACCGCTTCGACCGTCATGACATCCGGCGTGCCGCGAAAAAGAATCTGCTGGCCGACGTTGAGCGTGAATTTTTGCCCGACCGAGTTGTGATTGTCGGTTAGGCTGTTGGAGTAGTCCTGGCCGAGAACGCCTTCCGATCCGCCGATTGAAAATCCATATGTCTGTTGAAGGTCCTGCTTGAAGTCGAGCCAGGGCTGAAGCGGGCTCGGGAAGCGCAGGAACGACTGTTTAGGTTCGTCGTTCTCCTCTTCGTCGCCAATGCCTGAGAGGGTGCCGTCGAGGAGGTCAGGCGGCGGGTCGGAATTATACGACGGTAGAATAACGAGCGAACCGGTCGCGCCGGCAGGGACAGGCGCGATGCCGTCGTCAGCCAACGCCGCCGGCGCACGCCAGAGTGCGCAGGCGACAGCAAAGGCAATCAGCCGAACCTGCGGGGCCGCCGAGATTCTCATAGGCGCGCGCCTCCCAGCACCAGACGATGATCTTCTGCGGAAGGGCAGCGATTCGCTAGTGGGCGCTCAGCTCGCCCAGACAGGCAGATCACCACCGCGCACCGCCACCAGCGGATCGCGCCAGCGAATCGGCGTGCGCGAAAGGTTGACGAGCGGCGCGAGACGCTCGAGTTCGCCATAGGGAGTATGCCCGCGAATCACCTCGGGCGGGACGAGCCGATTCTCGGGCCCGCGGCGCTCCAGATCTGCCTGCGCGACCTGTCCAAGGCTCATGAACCACGTCGAGCAACGCGCGAGGTGCACACGGACGTGGTAGCTGCCGCCCTCACGCGCTCGCCGTCGGAGCGCGGCGATCACCCCCGCTGCCCCCATGTATCCGGCGATGTAGTCGTTCATCACGAAGGTGCGCGGAAAGCGCGGGCGTTGGCCGCCTCCCTCGATCATGGTGAAGCCAGTGACGGTCAGCGCCTCCATGTCGAAGCCCGCGAACATCTTCCATGGACCTTCCCATCCGTAGGGGCGTACGGACAGGTATACGATGCCGGGCTTCGCGCGCGCGACCTCCTCGGCCCCGAAGCCGAGCTCCTCCATCTTGCGCCCGCGGAAGCCCTCCACGAACACGTCGGCCCCGGGGATAAGACGTTGCTGGACCCGGTTCTGCTCGGGGTTCTTCAGATCGAGCAGCGTCGAGCGCATGCCGACGTTCACGTCCACGATAATCCCGTCGTGCTCGAAGCCTTGATCGCGAGCGACATGCAGCGCCTCGGCCCCGTAGCCCGCGAGCGTGCGCGAGGCAGTGCTGCTGGCGATAACATGACTATTGGAGAGCACGCGGATGCCCGAGAGCGGCGCCGTCGGGTTGATCGCCCACGGGATTGGATCGCTCTCGCCGATTTTGATGATCTCGATGACCGGAATGTTGGCGATGGCCTTCCCTTGCGGATGCTCGGCCCATTCCGCGATGGTGCGGTGGATGCCCATGATCATCCCCGCTTCGCCGACCATCTCCTCCAGTTCAGCCGAATCGAAGGTGCGGATCCGGTCGGCGATCTGCTTCTGGTCGGGCCCCGCGCCGATGAGCGCGAGAAATCCGATGAAGTGATGCGGATAGATGCCAGTCGGGGTGACCAACCGACCGTCCTTGGCCTCAAACACCTGGAAGCCGAGCGGGTTGCCGAGGAGAAAGGGCGCCTGGATATTGCGGCCGTTCAGCGTCGGGTCCCAGTTCCACTCGGGGGGCAGCCAGCCCGGTGGCAACACGCCCGCGGCGATGTTGAAGTCAGCGAGGAAACGGGCCCAGGGCGCGATGCCGTAAAGGGCCTGGCGCAGATCGATGCTGAGCTCCTGGGCTTGGCCGGTGCGCTCGCGCCAGATGGCCGCGGCTCCCACGCCGCCCGCCATAGCTGGGATCGCCATGCAGGCGCCAAGCCGGAAGGGGCTTTGCAAGATCGGATCGCGTCCAGTGAATAGCACCCTCCCGCCAGCATCCTCGGCGCCGCCCCCGATGTCCCGCATGAAAGTGGCGAACGACTTGTCAATATCGAAGGAGGACGATTCCGACTGCGCCGTCGCCGGAGACACCCCGCCCGGTCCCGAGGCGATCGTCGCGGCAACAGCCGCAATTCCAGACGATCGAATGAAATCTCGGCGGGTCGCCTCAACCATCCTAACCTCCCAAGTTAGTTTTGTTTAATAACAAAGCTAAGGCAAACTTCCTGGCCCTGCAAACTCGATTTGCAGGAACGCCGACGACGGCTCTGGGTCGGGATGGCGTCCATCACCTCGTCGAGAACGACGGCTATTTGCGTGCGCCGTGACAAGGCGGCGCTTTCCAGTGGGTGCAAGGCCCACCCGGCGAACGCTCCAGCCGGAAGCAACCGGAGCAGTCATGGAGGTGACGAAATGGCTGAAGCCTTCGGTGTAGCAGGTCACATATAGGTGACGGCGCGAGTGTGCGGGCCGCAACGCGAGTGAACGTCGAGCAAGCCCCGAAAAGGTCGATGTGCAGGCCGACCCGACTGCAACTTCGGGGAAGGCTGATACGGCTGGTGAGATGAGCGAAGACGACGCCCAGTCGCTGCACCGGGGTACTGACGGCAGCACGTACATGAAGGAAAGCGCGCGCAACACGGGAAGCCCCAAAGCGCGGTCAGGGATGACCAACCAGACGCCCGCGAGGGACAGGCTGGGCGCTCTGGGGTGGCGGAGAGGTTCGTAGTACCGCGGAAACCGGGTAACTCCGGCGGAGGGAAGGAGCCTCAGTTCAAGACAGACGCAGAACGTGGCGAAGGACATGGAGATTGGGCAACCTATCAACTCCACATGATGTTCAGAAGCTGCCGATGGCGTCGCACGCGAAAGACGGCGTGAGGTCTTGTCCGAGAGCCGGATGCGGGAAATCTGCACGTCCGGTTGTGTGTCCAGCGAAGGCTGGCATGTTCAGCAGGAGAAAGGCCTGCCGGGGCAAGAGTCAGAAGCCCCGTAGTTTGGATAGCAGGGTGGCGGGAAACCAAGACTCTGAAGCCTATCGACAACGTCTCCCTCGGGGAGACGACGAGTCACCGGGCCGTAACAACAGTGAACGCAAAAGTGGCCTCGAAAGTGAGTAGCCCCGAAGGCCGAGCCCTCAACCGGAGGGCGAAGGCAGCATGGGGAGCCGAAATCTGACCGATGCGGCTCCTTCACTTCGGCGGGGTGGAAGCGACAGCACGGTGACGAGGACATGCCGAGCAACTGGAGAAGCCCCCTCGTCCCGGC
Organism: uncultured Alphaproteobacteria bacterium; assembly: GCA_963765375.1. Classification (GTDB taxonomy): domain Bacteria; phylum Pseudomonadota; class Alphaproteobacteria; order Rhizobiales; family Beijerinckiaceae; genus Roseiarcus. Next base: position 458,819 of record CAVXVZ010000007.1, read on the forward strand.
GCGAAATCGCCGGAGCAGGGTCGATCGTATAACCGGCTCAACCGGGAAGTCGATCGAAGGCGAGAGGGTGACGGATGGGTTCGCAGTAGCGTTGAGGCGGGGTAACGCCCGTGGAGCGAAGGAGCCCTGCTGTTTGTAAAGTCTCCGACCACAAGGAAGGCAAGGACGAGATGATAAAGGCGTCCATCGATTTGCAGGACCTGAGGCGGAGAATATACGTCAAGGCGAAGGCCGAGAGGTCCCATAAACCTTGAGGCGAAGCAAACAGGAGAGCGCAGTGCGGGAAATCCGCATGCTGCGTTCGACGAGGCGGGGGCTGGAAACGTGGCACGGCCGAGATGGTGTGACACTCGCAGACGAAAGAGCGAGCCAACAGGGAACACAAACTTCGGCCTAAACCGGCGCGCCAGTCCCCGACCCTACCGATGAGGGGGGTGTGGAAACGGAGCTATGGCTGAGCCACTAAGGCACCGCCAGACGAAAGGGGCGGTAAACCGATATGCTCAACCTAACGCCACCGCGCCACACTCCTACTCTACCGAATCCTGCCGTCTGCTTCGCGCAAAAACCGGCCATTCGCAGACGACTGCGCGAACGGGTCAAATCGACCCAAAGCACGCGCTCAAGGTAGGCCCTATGAACGAGCGGAAAGCGGGACGAAGCGGTCTTTGGCTGAACGGGTAGGCTGCGCCCAAGTGTGGTCGCTTCTATTTGGCGGACGAACCACCGAGCTCGTATCGAGGGGGTCCGCTATTCGGAACAGTGACCTGCGGGGCTGCCGCAAGGACGACGACGCGATGAAGTCTCGGGTTAATTCGATCCGAAGTTATTTGTACTCCCATTCGGCGCCGATTCCCGTACTTGTCCCCCCTGTGGCGTCGACGCCGGCCTGAAGCCGGAGATGACGGGTCACGTCGAAATCGACATTGACGCTGTTGTCCTGCGGCCGCGCGCCGGTCGTCACGCCGACGCTGATCCGGTCATTGATCGCGCGCGTCGCGCCGACCAGCGCGCCCCCGGTTGCGCTGGTCGAGATGTCGAGACTGTCGACGCCAAGACTTCGGCGCAGTCGCTCGAACGCATCGTTATTGCCGGAAAGTGTCGCCACCGCGTTGGCCAGCTCGATCGCCTGGAAGGCCGACAAGCTCCCGGACGGGCGCTGGAAGAGTATGCGGGACAAGATCTCGTCTTCCGGCAGGCTCGGCTGGGAGCTGATCTGGAAGGAGGGCTGGTTCGCGGGTCCCGTCACGGCGATGCGCGCGGTAATGTCGGTCGCAGTCGTTTCGGCGACAAGATTAAGCTCTGGAATCACGTCGCCGTGGAACCGAAGCTGGCCTTGGGTGAAGACCAGCCGTTTCCCGAGCAAGGCCAGCGAGCCGCGCAATAGGTCGAAGCCCCCATCTACCTGCGGATCGCGCGCCGATCCGGAGACGTGCAGATTGCCGCCGACCTCGGCATAGATACCGCGCCCGCGGACGAAGTTGCGGTTGGGCGCGGAAATCGTGAGGTTCAGCGTCGCGTCGAACAAGGGGGCGCGGCCCTTCGCCGCCTTGGCATTGGTGATCTGGGCGAGGCGGGCGGCGGCCGTCGGCGTCGGGTTGACATGCTCCGTGCCTGGAATTGGCGCGGAAATGCTGCCGAAGCGGTCCGGCACGGTCACGTCCATTGATTCGATCGTAATGCGGCCGTCGACATTAGGCTTCTGGGCGAGCCTGCCGCTCACCGTAACCGCGATATCGGCGGTCGCCGTTAGGACGCTGTTCGCGACGACTTGTGCGTGTTTGCCCGTCACGCGCATCTCTCCCGGGAAGCCGGCGGCCGGATCGAGCCGCGCCTCGCCGCTCGCCGAGATTATCCCGCCATCAGGAGTAGCACCGCCTAACCGCTCGATGCGGATCATGTTGCCGTTGGCGACCATGACGCCGGTGATTCCGGTGAGCTTGAACCCGGTCTCGTCGTCGCGGAACTCGCCGTTGGCGAGGCGGATCGAGCCTTGAGCCTGCGGCTTGACGACGGTTCCGCGTATCTGAGCCGCGACCGAAATCGTCCCGGTTACTCGGCGGCCGGTCAGGGACAGTGCATTGTTGGCGAGGCCTGCGTCGAGCTTGCCGTCGACCGTCAGATCAAGCGCGCCATCGCTCGACAAGGGCGCCGATCCGGTGATGCGAATGGAGTTGCCGTGGCTTGCATTCGCGGTGAGCTCGACCGAGGTCCGGCCTCCGCCGAGGCGGCCCGAGCCCGCGAGGTCGAACGGCGGCAGACCGTTGCCGCGCGTTTGGGGCAGTCTGACCTGGCGAAGGCGAATGCGCCAGTCGCCGGCGGGATCGCCCAGGGTTCCCTGGATCGTCGCATCGCCGTCGGCGGTTCCGGATACGCCGAGGCCGGGCGAGAAGAGGTCGGATGTGGCGAGCGGCAGCGCGGTCGCACCAACGCGGAGGTCGAGCGTCGGCCCGGCGCGGCCGGAGATCGAGAGGCGCCCGGAATCGACACGCACGGCGAAGTTCTGAATGGCGAGGCCGTCCTTGCCGTAAGTCAGCGTGGCCGGGCCGGCCAGAGCGATCGTCCGGCCCGCGCCCTGCGCGGTAAACCGCGCAAGGTCGAACCGGATCGGCGAGCCGCCCGACAGACGGCCATGCGCCTTCACGGCGAGCCCGCGTGCAGAGCAGCTGAAGTCGAGCTCGTTCGAATCGCCTTGGCCGGTCGCGGTGAGCTTGATATCGGAGATGGACTGGCCGGCGACTTCGGCGCGGGTGAGCCGGGCGAGGCCCGATGCGTTTCGCGCCCCCCAGAGGTCGGCGATCTTGAGGTCGACCTTTAGGCCTTCGAGGCGGTTGGCGCCGAAAGCCATTCGGTCGCTGTTCGCGACGATGGCGACCGCCTGCCTCCCGTCGGCGGCCGAAGCGCTCACGTTCGCCTGAAGCGCGCCGCTCATCTTCGTGAGCACGAGCGGCGAGAGGTCGTCGAGATTGTCGGCGTTGAATGCGAGCTCGCCGTTCGCCAGAGCATCGGGGCCGATCGCCACGGCGCCCGCGACCCGCACCGAGGCGAGGGTCAGCGCGAGACTGTCGGCGCGCCAGCCGCCGTCTGCCGCCTCGGCCAAATGCGCCGAGCCTTGCAGCTTGTGGCCGTCAATGTCGCCAGAGGCGGAGGCGGTCGCATCGACCCGGCCACCAATGTGCGCCACGTCGGCTGACAGCGAGAGGCCGGAGGTTTTGCGGTCAAGGAGACGGCCTTCGCCCAAACTTGCTTTCAGCGCCGCATTGAGGTCTTCCGGCGTTCCGGCAAGCGTCGCAACGATCTCGGCCTTGCCGGAGACGCGGGGGTCGAGATCGCTCGCCTGCGGCACGTCAACACTGGCGTCGAGGTCCACCTTTTCGCGGCCGAAATCGCCGTTGAGCCTCGCAGCGCCGTGTGCCCCGCTCGCGAGCAAGTCAGTGAAACCGAAGCCGCCGCGGGCCGTCGAGCGCGCGGCGCCAGTCAGGCGAAGATTGCCGCCGGTGAGGCGGTCGAGCACTGGATAGGCGGTTGCCAGATGCGTCGCCTGCGCGTCGAGGGTCGCGGTCAGCGCGCCATAGCTCGGCGCCCCGTCGAGATCGGCGGTCACGTGCGCCTCGCCCTTGAGGGCGCCGCCGGCAAGGGAAGCGAAGCGGCTGAGGTCGCGCGCGACGACCTCCAACCGGCCGTGGACCTTCGCCGGCGCGAGCAGCCCGGAATATCGGGCTTCGAGATCATGCGACGTGAGATCGAGAGAATCGAACGACACGTCTCCGCCCACGGTCGCCGTTCCGCGCAAGGCGAGCTTCGCTTCGCTGCCAACCGCGCGGGCGAGGGCCGGATCGGCGAGCATGAGTCCGCTCATCGCCCCCTGGCCCTCGAACGCGATGCGCGTCGTCTCCTGATTGAGCGGGCCATTCGGGATGGAGCGGAAGCTGGCGGAGATATGATCGAGCGAGCCCTGCTCGACATGGATGTCGCCAGCGTCGAATGAGCCTTCGACGACGGGGCTCAGGGCGGACCCCGCAATCGAGGCGTTGAGGTCGAGCTTGCCGATCTGCGTCGCGCCGGGAATGGCGCCGGCGTGAATTTTAAGGCCCACCGTCTCATCCGCCGACTTGCCGCCGACGATGTCGAGACGCGCGTTGGCTGAGACGAGATGCAGGCCCGGCGTCGCGACGGTGGAATCGTCGTTGAAGAAAAGATCGCCCTTGAGTGTCGTTTCCCCCGCAAAGACTGGACGGATGACGGGGGGAGTCATCCCTTCGAGGCTGGAGTTGAGGTCGAGGGTAAGCTTCCGCCCGCCGCTTTGGCGCGCGACGACGACGTCGCCTCGCGCCCAAACGTCCGCGCCCGCGGCGAAATCGAGTTTGGCGTCGAAATTGTCGAGCGCGCCGGCGCCGTTGAGGGCAAGCCTCACCGGAGGCAGGCCCGGGAGATTGACGAGATGGGCAAAGACGCCGCCCGCGGGCTCGTCGGAATTGACGGCGACGGTGAGCTTGTCGGTCGCGGGGACGTACGTCATGACGGCCTTGAACTGACCGGGCGCGTCGAGGCGCTTCGAGGTCAGGCTCAGGTCGAGACCTTCGGACGGCGGCCCGAGCGTCGCCTTACCGTCGATCTCCAAGCGCGCCGCCACACCGACGACCGGCTCGCCGAGCGACAGGTCCTGCACGCCGAATTGCTTGATGACCACCGTGACTGGAAGTTCTGGCAGGATCGAGCGCGGACCCGTATCGGGAGGCGGAGGCGTTTCGGAAGGAAGCGGGCGCCGCAGAAACTGCATGTGGCCGATGGTTAGCCGATCGACTTCCAGCCGCCGGCTGAACAAGGCGAGTCGGTTCCAGACAAGCCGCACCTTGTCAATTTTAAGCCACGGGCCCTTGCGGTCAGAAAGGACAATGTCGCTGATCGAGGCGTCGGAGGACAGTGCCCCGTCGACCGCGCCGATCGAGACGTTCGTTGTTTCCGAGGACAGCGCCCGCGACAGCAGATCGGCGAGGACGCCCTTGTCCGCTTCGGTCGCGCGCGCCTGCCCGCCGAGCGCGACAAGAACGACGATCAGCGCCATAAGCCCGGAGAGGAGTAGCCGCCACATCATCAGAAAGCCTGCCCGATGCTGACGTAGATCGCCACCGGACCCGTGCCGGGATGGCGGTCGAGGGGAAAAGCGATATCGGCGCGGATCGGCCCGATCGCGGTATAATAGCGCAGGCCGACGCCTACTGCCGTGGCGAGTGGCGCGCTGAAGTTCGGGAAGCTGGTCGCGAAAGCGTTGCCCGCGTCGAAGAACGGCACGATCCCGATCGTGTCGGTCAACCTTACCCGCAATTCCGCCGACGCCTGGAACAGGCTTCGCCCGCCGATCACCGCGCCGAAGGGACCCGTGGGCCCGAGTTCGTCGTAGGCGTAACCGCGCACCGAGCCACCGCCGCCGGCGTAGAAGCGCCAGTTCGCGGGGATGTCGGCGAGATCCGCGCCGCCCATCGCGCCGAGCCCGACCAGCCCCGCGAGCACGAAACGCGAGTCCGGGTCGAGGGAGTAATAGGCGGAGGCGCGCGCTTTCCCCTGCACAAGATCGACGGTCGAGCCGAGAGCGGTTGGATATCCTGCCACCGAGGCGTTCATCCGCACGCCGCGCGTCGGGTCGAGCTTGCTGTCGGTCGTGTCGTAATTGGCGGAAATGGGCACGCCGACCAGCGTGTAATTGACACGCCCGAGCGCGTCAGTCGCGACCCCAGTCTGCGCCTCGATTCCGGCCTGCACCCAGAAATTCTGGTCGAAGCGATGGCGCAAGGCAGCGGTCGCGTCGGCGTCCTCTACCTCATAGCCGAAGAAGCCGGCGCCGCTGGTGCTCATGCGCTCACCGAGCGCGTCGACCAAAAGGTCGTTCGGCGTTCCCCACAACGCGGGTTTGAGGAAGCTCGCGGAGAAACGCCATCCGATGTCATCGATTGAATAGCTTCGGATGTCCTGCGAAGTCACATACCAGGGCGGCGCGTAGAAGACGTCGGCCTGAAGACGCAACCGCTCGGCGCCGCCGAAAACGTTGCGGTCCTCCCAATAGACCTGGCCTGCAGGACCGTTGGTGGTCGAATATTTCGCCGACGCGCCGACGGCGTAGGGGAGCCGATCCTCGACGTTGACCGTATATGGCAGGCGCCCATAGGCGTCGAGCGACGTCCCCTCGGTAATCCGCACCCCACCCACCGCCGGGATCTGGCGGATTGTGTTCCGGGCGTCTTCGATCGCCTGCGGCGAATAGGGATCGCCGGGATAGATGTAAAGAAAGGAGCGTGCGATGGCCGGATCGAACTCTTTCGGGCCATTCATTGTCGCTTGGCCAAATGGGGCGATAGGCCCCGGATCGACCGTGAACGTCACGTCCATCACATGGGCGGCGTGATCGACGACGGGCGCGACCGACGCGACCTTCGCGAGCGGCCGCCCCTCCGTGCGGAAATAGTCGACGATCCGAGCCTGCGCCGCGCGCATCTCGGCGGCCGCCGCGGGGTCCCCGGGCTTGAGGCGGACGATCCGCGCTGGCAGTTCGGTTTCCGAAAGCTCCCCGCCGTTCGGGCCGAGCACGCGGATCGAATGGAGAGTGAATAGCGGGCCTGGATTGACGGCGATGGTCACCGGCGCGGCCGCTCGGTTGCGGTAGTTTTCGGCGGCATGGGCGAAGCCGGCAATGTCGCTTGACAGGATGCTGAGGCTGGCGCGGTCGACCGAGATCGAGATCGTCGCGTCATAGTAGCCCGCCCCCCACATCGCGTCGATGATCGGACCGAAATCGCTTTGCGCGCGTCGGGCGAGCGCGTCGCCATCGGGGGGAGCATCGTTGCGCAGCATGTAAAGCGAGGAGGCGTCCTGGACCGCGCTCTTCAGTCCCTTGTCACCGCCAGCGACGTCGACCGTGACGGCATAGGAGATCGCTGTCCGCGAGACGGGCGGCGGGCTTTCGTCCCAACTCCAAAGTCCGAAGAAGTCGAAAGCCATGGCGCTATCCCAGTGGCTGCACGCGAACAAGGCCGCGACCAACACGACGATGAAACGCACTCTTACGCGATCGGGTAGGCAAGATACGACCATCCACTCGTACGCCTTTCCCCTGATTGCGCAGGACGTATCTGCAAAGCTGATCGTTAACGTATCGAACTATTTTGCGTGTCGAAAGTCGAAACCGCACAGCCGCAATGAGGCGCGGCGTCGCCGGGTGGGCGTCGCGACGCCAAACCGGCCGAGCGGGTTCCGGGACCTGAATGCCTGCCCGACGGGATCACAAATTGCACCCGACGACCGTGGCGGGCGTCACGCTCGCCAGTCAAGGAGCGCTACGCCTGCCGCCGCCGGGGAGCTCCCGCTTCGGGCGGTAATGCCCATTTCGGGCCGGCAATCGAATGATGGCTATGACCTGGACCGCGGTCCCTCCCAAGGCGACCCTCGGAGGCGCACTTCCGCCCATTTGCGACGTCCAAGGCCTCGACCCGCGATGTCCGCTCAACGTCGACTCCAGCCGTCCCCTGTGCGCAAAGAGCAGTCATTCGGGTTTTGGCTATTTCGCGGACGATGGCAATGCTCCAAAGATAGAATGAGCATTGAGGTTTTCATGATGATGACTGGGCGTCAGCCATTCGTCGGGGGAAACAATCCGATCGGGGATTGTGAACCGAGGACGCCATGATCAATGCATGGATCGTCTGTCCATCTGGGTCGACGCCATATCAGCCGCAATCTTCGTGAGCCAGTCAACCGCGCCTGGCGTAGTAACCCAGTCGAACCCCCATTCATCGACGTAGTGAGCAGCCTCGTCCTCGCCTCCGATCGTGAGGTAGCCGTTCATCGATGATTTCATTGCCTTCGCGCCAGCTAGAACGGCGGGGACGTGCCTGTTGGCCTTGCAAGCCTTCCTCGCCAGTTCCGCCGCCGTCTTATCTTCAGCTCCATTGTCCCTGAAGGAGATAAGCGCCCGCGTATATAGCCAGAGCCCCGTGCCATCCTCGTCGAACTGCTTGAGCAGTTGCCTAAGCGATTCGATATCCCGGCTTTTCATGAAACAACGGGCAAGAAGGTAACGGATGCCCTGATTGTCGCCTGGATTCAGCCTCAACATATCGCGATAATGACCGATCGCGGCTTCAACGTCCCCGAGCGCGTCGAGCGTCGCAGCTAGACCTGCCCGCGCGCGCATATAGGGCCTGGTTTCGAGGAAGCCCCAGAAATGCCCCGCATACTCATTGAACGCTTTGGTCCCAAGCGCCTGACTGCCCGCGTCGAGGCCCTTGCGGTAGTACTCCAACGCCTCCTTTGCAGATTTGGCCTTTTCTTCGGCGAGCAGAACATAGGCGTCCGCGCAGAGCGGCGAGATCGTGAGCGCCTTGTTTGCGAGGGCTATGCGTTTGCTCGGCTCGGCCTGATCCCATGCTTGGTACATGACGTCCTGAGCTTTGTCTCTGGCGCTCTTGGCCCGGGGCGCACCGATCGCCGACATGAAACTTTCCATCGCGCGCCGATCAGGAAGCTTCACCGCCGCGGACGCGCTCTTTGAGGATGGCGTAGCGGGGCCCTTCCGCGGTGGCTTCCTTGACGCCGGCATCTGTCCTCTCCTCACGAAGTTTCAGGAAAACCGTCGATGCAATCTCTGGCTCGTTCGGCGACCTGAAGACTCAGGCCGTCAGATAAAGCCAATTCGGATCGTCAAGGCCAGATCCCAAATAACGTCGAGCCGATGATCACGACAAGGACAGGCCCAGGAAGCCGCTCCGGCGCTCATTGCCCTCCCGGATGCCGGCAGGACGATCGCGGCCTGGAAGGCGGTAAAGGCTCAGTATGTCAATGAGCACCACGCCGATCCGCGCTTCTCGAATTTTGGGACCGGCCAAGGCGAACGGCGGCGTACTCCCACTGCGGTCCACCGCCGCGATCCGCGACGTCGGCTTGACGTCAACTCCTGCCGTTCAATAGGTCGCCGACGAACTCCGCTTCGGGTCGAGTCCGGCCAGCCGACAATCTCTCAAAACTCCCCGATTTTCGGCCTAAATCCGCGCGAGCAAAAGTCTTGATTTTTGCACCAAGACGGGGTGTTGCCCCCGTGCAGGCAAAGGACTAAGACAGCTCGTCGTAATTAGTTAGTCGATCTCCCAGACGTGCTCGCTTTGTGGTCGAAGTTTCCGACATCATGATGAGGGCAAACAATGAAAAATCAAAGCACCAAACTGGCGACCTTCGCCGCGGCGGCGATGGTGGCGTTCGCTGCTCCAGCAGACGCAGCAAACATCGGTCGTAATGTACGACCAGTTGCGACGTTTTTCTCGCCAATTGTCAACGTCTCAACGCGAATCCCGAACTATGTCCGTTCTTATTAACGTGGGCGAAAGAACATGATGGCGATTGGGCGACTCCAGCGGCTCTAAGTACATTGCCGCATCCTTTCACGAAGCCCCCACGTTATGGAAGGTGTGCACTGTGACGATAGGGCGAATCAAAAGCCCGATTATTTTCGGGCGAAGAAACGCTGTTCCAAATATCTTGAATTCTGCATCGCGGCTTGATCCTGCGGGGGCAGGGCAGCGGTAGCGCTCGATGCTGCTCGCGCTCCCATGTCTCGATCAGAAAAAGCGCAATCGAGCTGGCCGCGTTGATGGCAAACCGCGCGATGCGGGTATCGATGCGGCGAAAGCCTTTCTCCCGGCCGTGCGCGTCGCCGGCGTGCGTTCGCAGCGCGCCGATGCCCTTGGTGACCGAAGTCAATCCGCCGAGCACCTGACGGACGTCGTTCTCGATTTCGGCAGGTAAGTCCATCCGCCCGGGCGACAGATTGAGCGGTTCCTGAACGGCGCGGATGAGGCCGTCGATATCCTTCTTTGCCGGCAACGGCAGATTCAACTCGATCAGGATTGATCGGCACACGGATTCGATAAGCGAGCAGGCGGCCGTTACCGCGTCCTCCGGGTCGTCCTTGGCGCTGGCGATGGCGCGGCTGATGTCGAGTTGCACGGTGTCGAAATCGAGCAACGCGGCTTTCTGGACAAAAGTGCTGACGACAACGCCGGCGAGCTGCCTGGAGATGAGCTGCGGCTTTCCGTCCACGATCGTGATGGCGAAGCCGTCGGCTTCGAGAACGCCATTCAAATGGTCGATGACCGCCTGCCCTTTTTCCGGCGCGGCCAGATAATCGCGCGGGTCGGCGACGCGGACCAGGAGCCGCGTCAGCTTTTCGTCGGCGTCGTAATCCTGCGCCACCTGGCGGAGAAAATCGATTGTCGATGGCACCCGGGACCCTGCGCCAAGCGACATGTCCAAACCGCAGTCGAGGAAAGCAGCTCAATCTTCCGTCCCGACCGGTAAATGCCGACCGGCGGCGTCTCATCATTGGGAGTGCCACCGGTGATGGTGTCGACGAGCGCCTTTATGACAAAGGGCGAAAAGGACATGGCTCATGGGTTCAGTGTTAGATAAAAAAGGACATCATATTTCGCCGAGGGGGTCGGCCGTCGCGTTGGGCGAGCTGGCTGGTGAGGTCCTGGGCGTCGGTCGAGACGCGGGCGTAGCCGAAGATCATTCGCGCAACTCGGCGTCTACAACAGCGCGAAGCGGGGGCAGGGCTTCGTGAATCGTCTTCCAGATGCGCCGCTCCTGAACGTCCTCGTAGTTGTGGCGGTAGATGCTCCCTGAACCGGCCACGTCCTTCCACGGGATTTCTGGAAACCGTTCCTTGAAGGTGGACGGTAGCCGGCGCGACGCTTCGGAGATAATTTCAAGGCAGCGCGTCGCGGCGTAAAAGGTCTTGTCGTCAGCAAGGAAGCCGTCGAGGTCGAAGCCGTCGATAAACCGCATCGCACGGGAAATGTTGTCGCGTATGTCCTCCAGCGCGTCGCGTTCAACGTCAGAAAGCATAGATCGCGTCGGCGGTCGCGTGAGGTCGGACGCGGGGCTTCAAGGCTTCCCTGTCGATCACGTCAACGGAACCTTGGAACAGGCTCGCGACGTAAGCCTTGACGCCCGCATAGTCGAACATCGTGGCGACAATGGCAGGGTCGAGGTCAACGAGAATGTCGATGTCGCTGTCAGGTCGCTGCTCGCCGCGCGCGGCGGAGCCGAACAAGGCGGCATGCATGACGCCATGCGCCCGCAAGTCAGCCTCGCGCTCCTTCAACCTCTTGATGATCTCGTCGCGTTTCACGGGGCTTTTATACCACAAAAGCCGTCCGGTTTCGAGGGCGAAAACAGGCTCTTATTCTGTCACGTTAATAAGCGACCTTGAAAGTCGGGCTATCCTCCGGCCGCGTCCGACGGTGATTGTAAATGCGCGTGGTGCCGATTTTGGCGTGGGCGAGCCACTCCTGCACCTTGGCGATGTCGGCCTGGTGGTCGAGCGCATTGGTGGCCGCCGTCGCGCGGAGCGCGTAAGCGCCGATACCGAGTGAATGCTGAAATCCTTGACATTTGAGCGCCTTCTGAGGCACAAACCGGCGTCCTAACAACTCAACTGCCTATCCCTATCGCTGGCCTGAACCTCCCGCCGATCCGTGCGATCGAGCGGGGTTTTGGCGTCTTTGTTCCTCCGCCTGCGGAGGTTCACCATGCGTGAAGATATGGCGCAGGTGATCGTGGAACGTCCCCGCATCAAGCCCTTCAACAGCCGTAAAGGGCGACGCCAGGCGCTGGATGATCTGCCAACGCATGAGGGAATGCGGCGGGCGCAGGCCCTTCGTGGTGATCGCAAGCAGCTCAATGAGAATCTCGCCCCGCTCCGGCGCTATTTGGAAAGTCAGGTTGGGCGACCGTGGAACAAGGTCTATGCCGAGATCGCCGCGCGCCTGCGCGTCGACAACACCGTACAACAGCACGTGCGCGATCATCTGCGCGACTTCGTGGCCGTCACCCCGCGTCGGAATATTTCCGGCTGGCGCGCCCCGATAGGAGGCGGCCTATGGTGGCAGCGGCTCTATGTCGATCCCGTGACCGGTCTTCTCTGCCGCACAGATAAGCTGCCGGAGGAAAGGGCGCGCCGGCGCGCCAGACGCAACAAGGTCGCCACCCCAATCGAACGCGTCCCGCTGAGTGAGGATCGTGAACTGCGCCTGATCGATGGCCTTTGGTACGAAGTCCGCCTGGCTCCTCTGCCGGAGCCTGTCTATCGGGTTCGTCGTGAGGTTCGGAAGCTGCCCTACGTTTCCCACTCTTCGCGGAGCCGCTTTTTCGACGCCGAGATGAATGTGGGGCGGCTGATGACGCCGCCGGTGCGCGACGTGGTGACCGGCACTATGATTGAGGTTGGCCCGGCGATCGACGACGCGCGAAGCTGGGATACTTATCGGAGGGCGAGTCCTGATCGTCACTATGCGATGGCCAAACGCGTTCTCTCCCGACGCGAGCTACGGCGTCACGGGCTAACCAACGTGCCCGACCTGAGCACGACAGGGCCGGCTCTCCGGGAAAGAACCTCGATAGTTAGTGCAACATAAAGGACGTTACGTTTCGCAGTGGCAGGGAAGGGCCGGGCGGAGCCGCGCGCTTGACACTTAAGCCCGCCCCCACCCGACTGTGCGAGCGCGTGGACTATCCAAGGACTAGCTCTAAATGTAAGTCGTGAATCAAAGTCCCGGGCGGACACGCGGATGACGCGGGGCTCATGGTTTCTGCGCCAGCACCAGTCCGCCCTTAGGCAGATCGCTGCGGATGAGATCAGGCACCTCCGCACCGGAGGTTTCGGTGCTCACCTCGTCGCGGATTAGGTAGTAGGCGTCCTCGACCCGCAGGTCTGGCGTCGGCAGAATCTTGGCGACGGCGCGAGCGAACGGGCTGCCTTGCCCGGCTACGCCGTCGTCGGCCGTTTTGCCTTGGCGGGTCGATATGACGACGAAAGCGCCGTCGAAGGCGGAGGCGTCGATGGGCGCGAAGCCACGCCCGCCCAAGCCGCGGCTCGCGACGACCGGAATGTTGCGGCAGGCGTCGATGAAGATCAGTGTCGCGTGCGCGTGGCCAGCGATGACTTGCTGCATGTGTTCGAGCAACTCGCCGCCGCTCTGCAGAGCGTATCCGGTCTTCGCAAGAAAATTTGCGTCAGTCGCCATCAACAGGTTTTGCTGAACCCCTCCGGAAGCCAAGGAAAATCCGTGCCCGGCGAAATAGAACAGCGCGACCTCCGCGCCTTTCGCCTCGTCCGCGAAGTCCTCTATCGCCTGCTCGAAACCGTCGAGCGGGAGGTCGCGCTTGACCGTAACCTTAAAACCAACGCGCTCGAGGCCCGCTTTGATGAGATCCGCGTCGACGCCGGGATTGGCGAGCGGTGCGTCGCGATAGGCGCCGTTGGCGACCACGAGGGCGACGTGCCGGCCGGCGGGAGCGGCCGGCATTGGCTGTGGCGGAGCGGACGCGGCCGCTGGGGGCGTGGCCAGCGCCGCGACGACGAGGGTCCGATCTTCCTCCGCCTTATTGGCCCAGTAGGGGTCGCGGTCGACCCCGATGACCACCAACGCGCGATTGAAATCGTCGAGCGCTTTTCGCAAGTCGCCGTTTTTGGCTTCGGCCTCGCCGCGCGCGACAAGGCCTCCCATGTAATTCGGCTTGAGTGCGACGACCTGCTCGGCCTCGGCGAGCGCGCCTGAAACGTTCCCCTTACCTAAGAGGGCGCGAGAGCGAGCAGCATGCGGATTGGGAAGCTTGAGGTCGAGTCGGATCGCCTCGTCCGCGTCGGCGATGGCTCTGTCATACTCGTGCCGATCAACCTGCACATTGGCGCGGTACTCGAGGGCGTCGGCGTCGTCCGGCTTCAGCCGGATCGCCTCGTCGTAATCCGAAATAGCTTTGTCGTATTCGCCTTTGTTTGCATAAGCGATGCCACGGTTGTCGAAGGCGTAGGCATCGTCGGGCTTCAGCCGGATCGCCTCGTTGCAATCCGAAATAGCTTTGTCGTATTCGCCTTTGCTTTCATAAGCGGAGCCGCGGTTGACGAAGTAATCGTTCTGGTCCGGCTTCAGCCGGATCGCCTCGTCGTAATCCGAAATAGCTTTGTCGTATTCGCCTTTGCTTGCATAAGCGAAGCCGCGGCCGGAGAAGGCGTAGGCGTCATCCGGCTTCAGCCGGATCGCCTCGTTGCAATCCGAAATAGCTTTGTCGTATTCGCCTTTTCTGTCGTAGACAAAAGAACGATCTCTCAAAAAGACGGCGCGATCAGTGTCCGATAGGCCGCCACGCGCCAGGACCCGCGTACAAGCCGCTGCCGCCTGATCAGACGGCGCGGTCGCGCTGACGCAAGTCACACGGTCCGCGTGTTGAGCCGACGCGATGTTGCACGTCCAGAGCAGCGCGCCGGTCGCAATCAGCAATCGGCGAAACCAGGTCCCCATCGTAGCTCTCATCGCGCTGTTTCCGGTTTAACAACTGCTCCTTCTGGGAGAAGGTGTTAGCCGGATATGGGCTCTCCGCCAACGCGCCTCGAAGTCGTCATCCGGCTGGGTTGCGGCCGGCCCATCTTCTCCTCGGAGGACCTCCCTTCAGTTCACGTTTACAGCAAGGGGAAATCGCCGTCACGAGCAACAGGACCCCTGCGCAGGGGAATCGAATGAATTGCATTCATAGGTTTTCGAGGATTTTGGCGAGATAGTTTTCGTCCCAAGCGGCGATAAGACGCTTGGATTTGAGGCTGTCCTTGCCGGGTGCCTTGCGCAAGGCATTGAGGGTTGCGCGCTTGACGGATGAGAAGTTGGCGGGGGCGTTTTTCTTTCGGATGCGGCAGTCATCGTCCCGGAAATTGACGTCCAGGACCCAATGCAAAGCATTCTCCACGCCCCAATGTTGACGGATGGCGGACCCGAGTTTTTCGGCGTCGGCGGGCAGCGAGGAGATGTAGAAGCGCCGTTCCCGCTCAGTGCCCTTTTGTGTTTCCCGGCTGGAGACGACCATGATGATGGAGCGCAGGCCTGCCCACTCGTGATTTTTCCTCAGCCAGGCGATATCGCCGACGGCGAAGACCTCGCGGGTTTCGATGCGGCCATGCCCGGCATCGGTGCCGATCGCGCGCGAGACGGCGACATCTTTGAAATTGCACGCCATTTGCTCTGTGAACAGGTCTTCCACGTCGGTCCGCAAGGTTGCCTGATTGCCCTTGAGGGGGTCAACGTGGAATCTTCCCGAAAGAGCACGCTAAGGGTGTGTCTGCGATCGGGCATGGGTTTCCGCTACCGAAGCCGCTGATTTTTTCGTTTGGCGGTCTCGGCAGTCGCCTGGCTGAACAGGTGGCGAGGGATGTTGATCAGCGCGAACCGCCGCCGTTCTTCGGGCAATTCGGCGGTGTCGGCCTCGACGAATATCTCGATGGTCTCGTCGCTGGCATAAACTTCGACACGCAACGCGCAGCTCTCGAAATCGACTTCGTGACGCCGTCCAGATTTACCGCGAATAATTGCATGGGACATTTGCGTTCCTACGAGAGGCTGAAGGGATAGGAAGGCGTCAAGGCAAGCCTTCGATATGTTCCGAGACTGTCTGAGCGAGCGCGGCGTAGAGCGCTGTCTTGCCGACTTTGATGCGAGCTGCAGCTTCGCGAACCGTAAGACCCTGGGTGACAAGCGTTTGAGCGCGCCGGAGCTTTTCGTCAGTCACGACGGGTTTGCGCCCGCCCCGGCGACCGCGGGCCATCGCTGCATCGAGGCCGGCGCGAGTTCGTTCGCGGATGAGGTCGCGCTCGAACTGTCCGAGCGCGCCGAAAATGTGAAAGATGAGCCGTCCGCCTGGCGTCGTGGTGTCGATCGCTTCTGTCAGAGAGCGGAAGCTGACGCCGCGCGCTTCCAGGCCGTTCACCGTCTCGATCAAGTGCGGCAACGAACGGCCGAGCCGATCGAGCTTCCACACCGTCAGGATATCGCCGTTTCGCACGAAGCTCAGCGCAGCTTTCAGTCCAGGGCGGTCGGCTTTGGCTCCGGACGCTTTGTCCTCGAACACGCGCGCGCAGCCGGCTTTGGGAGGGCGTCTAGCTGCAAGGCCAAGTCTTGGTCGGTCGTCGACACTCTCGCATAGCCGATAGCCGCCATCCCGCGTCCTTTTGTCCGGAAATCCGTCCGATAATCTACTTGTCCAGGAACCCGTCGTCAAAGGTGTTGACGGACACGTGCAGAGTCGGCCGGCAAATGATCGAAAGGCGGTCACGAGCACGAACAAAGGCGCGGCATGAAAAAGCACGAAATCCTCTCGCCGCAGTCGCGCGCGGCGCTGTTTGATCCGCCGACGGACCCGGCCGCGATCGTCCGCCGCTACACGTTTTCGCCCGAGGACTCAGCGCTGATTCGCCAACGGCGGCGCGCCGCCAATCGGATTGGGTTCGCGATTCAGCTCGCATACTTTCGCCATCCGGGTCGGATCATGCGCGTCGACGAGGCTCCGCCCGAAGACATGCTGACTTTCATCGCCGGGCAGATTGACGCTCATCCAGGAGACTTTCGCGACTATGCGGGCCGCGCTCAAACCCGACGCGAGCATATCGCCGAATTGCAAATCAGCTTGAATGTCAGGCTTTCCCGCAGCCATGACGTGCGGCCTCTTCTTTCCGTCGCGATGAGTGAAGCGGTCGGAACGGATCGCGGCGTCACAATCGTTGCGGCCATGGTCGGATATTTGCGCGAGCATTACATCCTGTTGCCATCGCCATGGGAACTGGAGCGTCTCGCCCTGGCGGCGCGCGCGCTCGCCCGCAAACGCGCTCACAGGAACCTCGTCGAAGGCCTATCGCCACAGACGATCGCAGGATTGGAGGCCATGCTCGTCGTCACCGACGACGAAGACCGCACGCCGCTCGCGTGGTTGCGGGATTGGCCAGAAGCGCCGCGCCAAAGAAATCTCGTCGCCCTCGTCGAGCGGTTGCAAGCGGTGCGAAAACTCGGCGTCGGAGCGGATCGCGAGAAGCGCATTCACCGCGCGGTACGCGGCAATCGCCCGCGAACTCGCCATCCTCGTTCCCCGCGACATCTCGCGTTTCGACACAGCCCGCCGTCTCGCGACACTGGCGGTGTTCGCGCGAGAGATGGAGGCCATTCTCACCGACGCCGCGCTCGCCATGTTCGACAAGATGCTAGGCGCTGTCTTCCGCCGCGCCGACCGCGCCTACAAAGACAACGTGGTCGATCGTGCGAGGACGCTCGACGCCTCGGCGCGGGCCTTGCTCGGCATGGCCAAGGCCATGCTCGCCGCCAAGGCGAAGAACGAAGACCAGGTCGCCGCCGTCGAACGGGCGCTCGGCTGGGAACGTCTCAAACTCCTGGTTTCCGAGGCCGAAGCGGTCGTCACCGAGACGCGACCGGACAATCTCGGCGAGGTCGTCGAGCGGTATGCGAGCGTGCGGCGCATGTCGCCGATCGTCCTCGGGGCTTTCGCCTTCCGATCATGGAGAGACAACGATCCGTTGCTCGCCGCGCTTGACCTGGTGCGCGAGCTTCATGCGATCGGCGCGAAGAAACTCCCGCCGCATCCACCGACATCTTTCCTGAGACCGGTATGGCGCAAGGTCGTCAAAACCGAGGTCGGGATCGATCGCAGAGCCTATGAAGTCGCGGTCATGATGGCGTTGCGCGAACGGCTGCAATCGGGCGACGTCTGGGTCGAAGGCAGCCGTGCGTTTCGCGCTTTCGACGACTTTCTACTGCCTCGCGACGCTTTCGAGAACCGCCGGAAAATCGGCGAATTGGGTCTCGCCGTCGCCGATCGTTTCGAGGATTGGCGCGATGAAAAAACCAAACGTCTGGAAACCCGCCTTCGCGAGGTCGATGCGCTTGCCGCCGCAGGCGAGCTGCCAGAGGCCTCGCTCACCGAGGATGGCCTGTCGATCAGCCCTATTCGCAAGAATGAGAACGAGGCGGCCGACGCGGTCATCCGTCGGCTCTACGCGATGTTGCCGCGTCTGCGCGTCACCGAGCTTTTCGCGGAAATCCACGGCTGGACGGGCTTCGCCGACAGCTTCGCGCATCTGCGCACGGGCGCGCCGCCGGACGATGCGCGAGCTTTGATGACCACTGTACTCGCCGACGCCACCAATCTCGGCCTGACGCGCATGGCCCGTAGTTCTGGGACTTTCAGCCATTCCCGGCTGTTGTGGATCGCCGAATGGCATGTGCGCGATGAGACCTATCAGGCCGCGCTCGCCTGTCTCGTCGACGCCATTCATGCCCACCCCTTCTCCAGGATATGGGGCGACGGCGACACATCGTCGTCCGACGGCCAGTTTTTCCGCGCCGGCGGACATGGCGAGGCCCGCGCCGACTACAACGCCAAATACGGATCGGAGCCGGGCGTGAAATTCTACACTCACGTTTCCGATCGCTACGCGCCGTTCTATTCCAAGGTCGTCGCCGCGAACGCCAGTGAAGCCGCGCACGTTCTCGACGGATTGATGCACCACGAAAGCGCGATCGACATCCGCGAGCATTACACCGACACCGCCGGCGCGATCGATCACGTATTCGGCCTCTGCCACGTGCTGGGATTCCGCTTCGCGCCGCGCATTCGCGATCTCGCCGACCGGAGGCTCTATATCGCCGGCGCGCGCGGCGCTTACAAAGCGCTCGATCCTGTGATCGGGGGCGGACTGGATTTGCGCGTCGTCGGCGAGAACTGGGATGAAATCCTGCGCTTGGCCGCTTCGATCAAAGCGGGAACGGTTGCGCCTTCGGCGATCCTGCGCCGCCTCGCCGCCTATCCCCGACAGAACGCGCTCGCCAAAACGCTACGCGAAATCGGTCGTCTGGAGCGCACTCTGTTCACGCTCGACTGGATCAGCGACCCCGCCCTGCGCCGGCGAACCAACGCCGGGCTCAACAAGGGCGAGGCTCGCAATGCGCTCGCGCGCGCCGTGTTCTTTCATCGTCTCGGCGAAATCCGCGACCGGACCTTCGAGAACCAGCGCTACCGCGCCTCTGGCCTCAATCTCGCCGTCGCCGCAATCATCCTTTGGAACACCGTCTATCTCGGCCGCGCCGTCGATGAGCTGCGCTCGCGTGGCGAAATCATTCCCGACGATCTTCTCGCTCACGTCGCGCCGCTCGGCTGGGAGCATATCGCGTTCAACGGCGATTACGTCTGGCCCGCCGAGCCGCTTGGAAATGCTTTCCGGCCCCTACGAAATCCGCGCGCCGAGTTCCTCGATGCGGCTTAGCGTGCTCTTTCGGGAAGAGTCCACGATGACCCCATCTACGCCAGCGCCGCGAAAAGCTATTCGGTGCGGCGCGCGGGATTCCGCTCGACCGCAACGCCAAGGCGCGGATCATAGCCTATGCGAGAGCCTACGGCGCCCGCATGAAGCTGCCCGGCCAACATCGCGGCCCGATCACGCGCGCTTTCATAGAGGTGCTGGAAACGCTTCTGTGGGGCTTCCACAACAGCAAGGACGGGCGTTGCTTTCCGAGCTACGAGAGTATTGCCGCGCGGGCCAGATGCAACCGAGACACGGTTTACGAGGCCATCAAGGCGCTCGAAGCGGCGGACATTCTCACGTGGGTTAATCGCATCGTGCGCATACGCACCCGCGAGCTCGATCTGTTCGGCCAATGGGCCTCCCGCTGGCGCATCGTTCGCTGCAGCAATGCCTACGTGTTTCGCGATCCCCTGCCCTGTGCCGAAGGCCGACCGACTGACCGACCGGCTTCTAAGTCGGAAAATCCCACTGGAACCCTAAATCCAGATATTTCCCCTAATAAACCGGCGACCACTGACGACTTCAGGGGCATGGATTCCGACCTCCTAAGCTCCCTTTATCGCCTCGGAAGCGCCCTAGCGGCCAAACACGGGCTTGCTATGACCTAGCACAGCACCAATGCGGAGCGCGCTCGCGCGCGCAACATTTTACATGAAGGGGAGGAGATGATTTGCCCATCTCCTCCCCTACGGGCGCTCGCGCGCCCTACCCCACCTCTGGCAAGCTAAAGCGGAGGCGCGGCTCACGCCGCCGCGCCCCTTTATATGTGCGAGAGCCGCCTTACGGCGGCTAGCTTCAGCGAGGAAAAAAGGGGCGAAGGTGAATCAAAAGCCCTCTAGACACCTAGAAGGCTACATGGCTTTACAGCTTGCCTACTAGTTGCCTTTCGCTAGAATCTTGGGGTGATTCGGAAAGAGGGGCGCGATGAAAACCATTGCCGTAGTCAGCCAAAAGGGCGGCGTGGGAAAGACAACCACGGCGATTGAGCTTGGCTTTGCCGCTCATCTGGCGGGCTTTGCAACAGCGATCATCGACCTCGACCCGCAAGGAACCGCCGCTAAATGTGGCGACCGGCGGGAAACAGATGGGCCTTCTGTGATTGGTGGTCAGGCGTCGAGGCTCAACGTCATTCTTGATACGGCTCGGGACAATGGAGCTGATCTTGTCCTCATCGACACGCCGCCAAGCGCTGAAGCTATCGCTCTGCAGGTCGTGAAGGTCGCCGATTACGTTTTGATCCCTACCCGTCCAGGAGGGTTCGACATTGAGGCCATTCAAACCACATTGGAAATGGCGGACTATGCAAAGCGCCCCGCCTCAGTGCTGATAAACTCTGTTCCGACAAACAGGCAGCATCTCGGCACCACGACCCTTGCCGGGTTGAAGGAGCGAGGATTTTCCGTAGCGCCGATCATATGGATGGAGCGGGCAGCCTTTGCCGACCTTGGCGCAGATGGCATCCCGGTCTTGGAGAAAGACCCCGGCAGTAAGGCCAGCCAAGAAGTAACCGAGCTTTTCGAGTGGCTTTGTCTTCAAATGGACGTGACACCCAGACCGCTAGATGACAAGAATACTAGCCACCTAGCCCGCAAGGTGGCGTGATGACAAAGCCAACCCCCAAAAACCTGTTTCGTGGCCTTGACGAAAAAGCCGCCCCCAAAGTCAGAACGGTTGACCAGCCGGACGCGCCAGCGCCGTCCCTTGAAAACTCAGGGCAGCGCCAACGGAGTCGGCAAGGCAAAAAGGTCGTGACCTATTACCTCGACCCGGAGCCGTTTATGCAGCTCAAGGTGCTTTCCGCAAAAACGGGAAAACCCGTGCAGGAATTGAACCTTGAGGCCCTGAATCTCTTGTTTGAACGGCATCAGGTTAGCCGTATAGCCAGCTAGGTGGCGTGTAGCCTAGCCACCTTTAGCCGTTTGCCAACGGGCAGACCTGTCCATCAACCTTTCTGCCGCAGAGCGGTGCGCGTTCTAAGGGCGCAAGCCGTTGAATTTTCGTCAATAAATTGTGTACACAAAAGAGGTATCTTATGGTATCATGATGTTTAGCTGGGATGAGAAGAAGCGCGCGGAAAACTGGGAGTCCCGCAAGGTCGATTTCGCGGAGGCAATCGGCATTTTCGATGATCCAGAGGTCATCGAAGCGATCGACAGTCGCGAGGACTACGGCGAGGAGCGGATTCAGGCGCTCGGAAAGACCGGCGGCGTTTTTTATCTCGTCGTCTACACGTGGCGGGGCGAGACTCGCCACATCGTCACGGCGTGGAAGGTAGGAGAACATGGCAAGCGAAGATACGAAGCATTATTCGCGCAGCGACGTCGCCGCGATGAAGGCGAAGGGTGAGGTTCGCGCAACGCCCATCGATGCGCCGGAGATCGAGCTCGACGAGGCTTTCTGGAACAGAGCCCGCATCGTTGACACGCGCCCACGACGTAAATCCTCGGTGCATCTTCGGCTCGATCCCGACACCCTAGAGTTTTATCGCTCTGCCGGTCGCGGTCATCTGACACGAATGGCCAATATCTTGAGAGCCTACGCGGAGAGCCAGGCGCAATCGAAGCATCGTTAGACGTGCGGCCTAATGAAAAGGGACCGCCATCCAGAGGAATGACGGCCCCCATTTCCTTGACGGTCATCGCCTTCCCAGGCTGTACCGTGGAAGGGATTCTAGCGCGGACTCAGCGCCAGGTGAATCCCAAAAACACCTGACAATTTCCTTGTGCAAATATCCTGCGGGAGGTTCGGGGGGCGCAAAGCCCCCCGTAGGCACGACGCGAAGCGGCGTGCCTCGGCGGTCTATGCGGCGGCTCCGGTTGCTTCCGAATTCGCGGAGGGCAGGGGAGGGGGCTGTAGTCTCTGCTTGAACGCGCCTAGCCGAGCTATTCGGCGGCCTCGGGGGTTTCTGCAGGAGGCTCGCGCGGGGGGAGGAACTCGAACAGCCAGCGATCCTCCGGGCGGGTGTATTGGTCGAGCAGGCGGAACATGATCTTGCCGAACTCGGTGCCGGGCTTTTTGGCAGCGTGTTCGAGCGCCAAGGCCCCGGCGATGATTTTGCGGTGTGTGTCGTCGCTTCGGCTCTTGCTCTTTTTCCGGGACTGGACGGCGCGAAGCTGGCGGTTGAGGCGAAGCTGTTGCGCCTTGATGCTGGCCTTGCGCTTTTCGAGAGCGGTGAGCTTTTCGTCGTCAGTCATGCGAGGCATGGCGCGTCCTCGAATCCAACAGTGCGGCCCCGCCATCCGGCGGGGCGAAGGAGCCGCGCCATACGGCACGGCAAGAAAGCGCCGACCTCGTCTTGCCATCCGGCAAGCCTGCGGCGGCAAGGTGGAGAGCTTGGCGAGCTATCACCTCAGCGTGCATCCGAACGTCAGCCGGGGCAAGGGCCAGAGCCTCGTGCGCACCGCCGCCTATAACGACCGCGCCCGCCTGGTCGATGAGCGCACCGGCGAGGTGTGGGATTACCGGCACCTCGGCGCGGCCCTCGCATCAGGTATCTACCCGCCGAAGGGCGCGCCCGATTGGGCGCACGCCCTCGGCCAGCTCGTCAACGCGGTCGAGCAGTTCGAGAAGCGCAGCGATGCGCAGCTGGCGATGAATCTCGACATCGCGGTGCCGCATGAACAGACGCTCGAACAGAACCGCCGCCTAATGCAGGACTTCGTGCGCGAGCAGTTTCAGCGGAAAGGGTACGCGGCGCACTTCGCCATTCACCCGCCCGACCGCAACGGCGACGACCGGAACATTCACGCGCATGTGCTGGTGACGCTGCGCAAGATCGACGAGCACGGTTTCGCCCGCACCAAGGCCGAGCAGCAGGAGCGCTACCGGAACCGCGGCGAGTACGTCGAGGGCCTGCGGGACGCATGGGAGAAGCTGGCGAACCGCCATCTTGAGCGCAACGGCTACGACGCCCGCATCGACCGGCGGTCGCTTGAGGATCGGGGCATCGAGCGGGAGCCAGAGCAGCACCGTGGCCCCGCCGTCACCGCGATGGAGCGCGAGGGCAACGTCACCCGCATCGGCGACGAAATCCGCCGCCGTCAGCACCACTACGCCGAACTCAAGGCGCTGGCGGCCGAGGAACGGCAGATCGATGCGCAGATCATCGACCTTGAAGCACGGCGGGCCGAGCGCCAGGCGCGCGAGGCGGCGAAGGGCCTGGTCGATGAAGTCCGGCCCGAAACCGTAGCTCGAGAGTTTTCCGCACACGCCGGGCGCACGACCGAACCCGGTGCATGGGATCGTGACGCCGCCGACAGGGCATGGATGAAGGCCGTCGAAGATGCCGCGATCCAGCCCGACTATGCCGCCGCGAAGGGACGGCGCGACGACATATGGCAAGGCACCGGGACGGCGGCGCGTGAAACCGCCACGGAGGCCGCACAGGCGCAGGAACACGGGCGGGCACCATCGGGACCCGAACAGACGAACACACGCGCCACGGAGCCGGAGCGCGAACCGGCACCGGCCCGCGATGCTCCATATGTCATCTACCTTGGGCCACCCGCCGAACTCGACCGCGCGGCCGGTATCGTCGGCGGACTGGCCGACGGTGTCGAGAAAGCGCTTGGCGCGGCGCTCGATGCCGCCGCCGATTTCATCGCGCCGCCGCCGCCGCCGACCAAGGAACAGGTGCAGCAGGAGCAACGCGCCGAGGAAGCGGAACGCCCGCTGCGCGAAACCGCGCGCAGCAAGGCCGAGTGGGAAGCGTGGCTGGTGGAGCAATTGCAGGACGATTTGCGAAGGCGCGCGCGTCACCGGGAAGAGGGATACGACCGCGACGACGACGGGGGACGGGAACGAGAACGAGAACGAGAACGATAGCACCCGCGCCGTCACCGACATGGCGCGGGGCAGCAAGAAGGAACCAACCGGCGCGAGGCTCCGAACCGCATGGCGCAAGGCGGCAAGGGCATTGACACGACCAGAGTCGGCGCCGCAACCGGAGAAACGCCGACGCCGAGAGGAGGGCGTCGGGCGCCATTTTGCAAGGGTAGCCAAGCGACTCACACGCTGGCCGGCGTGCGCTTCGGCGATGCTATGGCTTGCGGATACGCTCGACTGGCTCAACCTATGGCAGCCTGCCGCTGGCGCTGACGACGAGCTGACCGCCGATCACGTAGGCGGCCCAAACAACCACCTTTCGCCGCGTCTCTGACCTTGCTAATCCCTTGATATGGCCGAAAACAACAACATCGCGGGCGGCCCGCCAACCCATACTGCATTCGCCTTCAAACGGGAGGGGCGGAAATTCGGGCGCTGGCTCGAAATCGGCGTGGCGCGCGCCGAAGCCGGCGGTTCGATCCGGGTGTTTCTCGACCGCTTGCCGATCGGCGGCTTTACCGGCGGCGTGATGCTGTCGCCGATCGGCACGGTGCCGCCCGTGTCCGAGCCGCCGCCGCGACGACCGGGCCAGGTCGACGAGGACGACGAGCTCGACAGCTAAATCGGCTTAGCCAGTGTGATAGGGATTGTCTCGCGCCCGCTCGCGCGCCGTGGCGATCTCATAATAGGCTGGCACGTACATCGGCACCCGGTTGGCTGTAGCGCGACAATCTGGATGGAAAGCAGCGACAATCAGGATGGCCATTTTGGCGGTCGCGGCGAGGTGATGATTGTCGCGGCGCGGCGATAACGCAAGCGCTATTTTGTCGAGAGATGGTTTGATTGTCGCGGAGCGACAATCAGGATGATCCCTTGATTGTCGCGCGCGTCGGCGGGCGTCCGGGTCCACGGGCGTTGTCGGCGGCTTCCTTTCGCCGATAGCTGTCGACGTTCATTTCGAGGATCGTGGCGTGATGCACGATACGATCGATGGCCGCGAGCGTCATGGCTTGATCGGAGAAGATTTTTCCCCATTCGCCGAAGGGCTGGTTGGCGGTGATGAGCATGGATCGGCGCTCGTATCGCGCGCTGATCAGTTCGAACAGAACGCTCGTCTCCGCCTGGTCCTTGGTGACATAGGCGAGATCGTCGAGGACCAGCAGATGATATTTGTCGAGTTTGGCGATCGCGGCTTCGAGGGCAAGATCGCGGCGTGCGATCTGAAGCTTTTGCACAAGGTCGGTGGTCCGGGTGAACAGAACGCGCCAACCCTTTTCGATCAAGGCCAAACCGAGCGCCGCCGCGAGATGGGATTTCCCGACGCCGGGCGGCCCGAAGCACAAAAGATTGGCTCCCTTTTCGAGCCAGGCGTCGCCGGCGGCGAGCACCTGCACCTGCGCCTTCGAGATCATAGGCACTGCGGTGAAGTCGAACGTGTCGAGGGTCTTTCCCGGCGGCAATCGCGCTTCCTCCAGATGCCGTTCGAAGCGACGGCGGTTTCGCTCCACCATCTCCTGTTCGGCGAGGGCCGCCAGGAAGCGGGCGGCGGGCCAGCCTTCCTTGTCGGCGGTCGCCGCCAGGGCGGCCCAGATCAGCTTGATGCCGGGCAGTCGCAACTCGCCAAGCAGCAGGTCGATGCGGGCGGCGTCGATCTTGTCGGTCGCCTTCATGCCGCTTCTCCAACGCTTGTCGCGATCTGATCGTAGATGGCGAGGGATGGCAGCCTGACGACGACGACGGGCAATGCGGCGTCCTTTGGCCGGAAGCGTTCGATCAGCGCAGCGAGATCGGGAAGGACGCCGTCGTCGAGAGCCGCTTGCAACGCGAGGGCGAGTTCGGCCTCGCAGGAGCGCTCGAACGCGAGCGCGAGAATCCCGACCATGGCGCGGCAAGCTGGTCTCTCACCGAGACCGGCGAGCAAGGCGTCGAACGCCAGGGCGAAGGCTCGGCGGGGGAAGAGTTGATCGCGATAGACCAGATTGAGCAGCGCCATGGGCTTGCGGCGCAGGGAATGGATGACGTGACGGTAGTCGACGACATGACCATGTTTGCCGTTCGGCCGGGGCCGACCGCGTCGCAAGACGACGATGGGCGTCGAGCCCTGGAAACATTCGAGCCGATCGTCATAAAGGCGCACCCGCAGCCGATGGCCGATCAGTCGCGAGGGAACCGAGTAGAACACCTTGCGCAGCGTGAAGGCGCTGGAGCTGGTGACGTCGACGTTGACCTCCTCGTAGTCAGCGGTCTTGCGGACCGGCAGCTTGTTCAACGCCATTCGCTCTTGATCGATGCGCTTGGCGTTGCGGAGGTTGCCGCGGCCAACGATGTCGTCGACGAAGCCCCGCCATGCGGTGAGATCGTCAAAATCTCGCGAGGCGCGCAGCAACAGGGCGTCGGCGAGCGCTCTCTTGAGATGGCCGTGGGCGCTCTCGATCGAGCCGTTCTCGTGGCTGACGCCTGGATTGTTGCGGGTCGGCGTCATGCCGTAATGGGCGCAGAACGCTTCGTAGCGCTTCGTCAAATCCTCCTTGGCGTCGGCGCCCAGATTACGGAAGGCCGCCGAGAGACTGTCGCTGCGATGTTGCTCGGGAACGCCGCCCAGCGCCCAGAGGGCGTTCTGTAGCCCTTCCGCCAGCGCGACGAAACTTTCACCGCCGAGCACGACATGGGCGTGCTCGAAGCCGGAAAAGGGCAAGCGGAAGTGATAAAGTCGGCAGTCGAGAAGCTCGCCGGCAATGGTGACGCCGAGATCGGCCACTTCCGTGAAGTCCGACAGTCCCATCCGGCCCGGAGGATGCTCCTGGCGAAAGATGACCTCCCGATCCGGACCGTTCACCGCCCGCCAAGCCCGGATGCGGCGCTCGAGGGTCCGCCGCGTTCCGTCGCCCAGATCTGGATGCCGACGGCAGAGTTCTCCGAAGACGGCAATCGGTCTCAGTCCGGGCGCGGCCTTCAACATCGGGACGACTTCATTGTCCCAGACATCGGCGAAGGGATCGGCTCGACGTCGTTCTCGACGCGCCTTCTTTTGGCTGGGAAGCCGAGGATCCTTTTCAATACGGTAGGCGGCGGCCGTGCTGAATCCGGCTTTCGCGCCGGCAATCGCCGGCGAATGGTTGCGACGCAAGTTCATGAATAGCCTCATCTGACGATCGGTGACGTGTCGGCCGGGCAAGAAGTCGGTCCTCTCGACAAGAGAAGGCCGATCCCTAACCCAGCCGCCGTGACCGCCAGACGAGGCCACTTGGGCGCTCGCCGCCGCCGCGGGGATATCTACGGTCGGGCTACGCCCTTCCTTCGCTATCCCCGCGGCGGCGTATTCTCATCCTGATTGTCGCGCGATTCTCATCCAGATTGTCGCGCCGCAGTTGGCCGTGTTGGCGAGGAACACGTGCGCGTGACCCTCGGGGGTGTCGAACAGCTCGTGCGGCGTCAGGCGCGGGATTTTGACCTGGTGGTAATTGACGCCCTCGCTCGGGCCGCCGGAGCTGGCGTGAAAGGCTGATCGATTTTCAAAAGGGAGATTTTTGCCCTACATACAAAATATCGTCAGCGTACCCGGTTATCAACGCAAATGTTGGCGGCTCGTCGGGGCTGTGGATTAAGGTCGGCTGTCCTGAGGTAAAGGGCTGGCCCATCGTACCGCCGAATAAGTTTGCGGCCTTAAGGGCGCGATACAGCGGCTCATTTTGTAACTGGTCTTCGTTGGTTCCTACTGGGCTATACATCATCAAGCCAGCAGGGGCGAACCACCTGTCCTCTCGTGGTGGCTCATGCCCGTACATCTTCACTCCCGCCTCGGCGAGGACAGTCATTAGTTGCATGGCGAAGGCGTTAGCCTCGGGGTCATTTTGGATCACCAGCATCACTTCGCTAAGTTTCCCGCGCAGTGCTGAAATCATCGCCGCTTTTTGCTCGGGACTAAGCAGCCTTTGGGCAAGCTTCTGGCGTTGCTGTTCAAGCTGCCATTGTAGAGTGGCAGTTTCCCTTGCCAGCTCTGCAGCACGCTCATTTGCCTGTGCCGCAATCGTCTTTGCTTCTGCGACTATCTCGTCTGATCTGCGTTGCAATTCGTATTGCCTGCTGAATCCAAGCCTACTGAAGAGAATCTCGCTCGCAACTCCAAGCGCGACCAAAGAATCCGCTATGACTGCGCCCCAAGTTCCCTCAAATGAATCAAACGGCGCGTGGTGGAACGCGAGAACAACTTCGATAACCAACCCGGCGACGACGGCAATGCCGCCGCAAAGCGCGGCTCGCTCGCAAGACTCTACAATTCGCGCAACTCATCGTCGGTTGCATTCATTACCCCATTTATGAGGCGCAACCCTGGGAAGGGACCTCTGTGGCGGCCGATATGGATCGGGGTCTTAGGCGGCCTAATCATGCCGACGTTGCGACCTCCGTGAACTCGCCAAGCGATCTCCCTCGAAACGCTTTAAAATTGCGGCTTTTGAGAGAAGCCTTCACGCGCCGGTCAGCCAAGGCGGCGGTTGAACGCCCAAATACGCCGTGGCGCGCGAGCGGCTTTACTCTTGATAACGAATTAAGAGTTTTTGCGTCGCGAAGCCGATGCAAAAACTCCGTTGGACTGAACGCGCTTGGAGTTCGAGGGTTCAGCTACTGCTCATGGAAATTTCAGTCGAGATCGGGCGTTGGAGGCGACGACGGAGAACAGGTGGAAGGCTCTGGGCTTCGCCTTGGTCGCCATTGCGCGCTTGGAAATTGCGGGGGCAGGGCCAATGGACTTCGTTTCGCGCCGACAGAGCGGGAGTTTGGCGGCGCCGGGCCAAACGGATGCGCGGCATGGCCGAGGCCTGCATGGACTTGGAGGTCGTATCGGGCGACAGAGTTGCACGTCATGGTCCTTGGGCCCACTTCGGGGAGAGCTGGCGGACGAACATTAGAAGGCCTTTGCGGCAGCAGGGACAGACCCGCGGATCGTCCGACGTTTTCGGGTTGGCCGATGGATCAGCGGCGTCCGCGCCGATCCGGCCGCGAGGTTGCGTCGTCTGCCGGTCGAGAAGAAGCAGCAGACGAGCGCGGGCAGCGTCTTTGCGCCTGGCGGGATGCCAGAGGCCGAAGTAGCGGACCTTGTGCAGACCCTTCGGCAGGACGTGCTGGAGGAAGCGGCGCATGAACTCCTGGCCGGGGATGCTGGTGATCCGCCAGCGATTGGATTTGCGATGCTTGTGGCGGATGGCGACAGCCTCGTCGTCGAGGCCGACGATGCGGGTGTTGGTGATCGCGACGCGGAAGACGTAGCGGGCGAGATAATCGAGCACCGCCTGCTCGCCTTTCCCCCGAAGCGGCGGCGCGATCGCGGGCCTTCGGCTTTTGCACTTCGACCGGGCCGATTCCCGTCTGGATCGCGCGAACCGGATCATGCCCGTGGCGAACCACCCGTTGGCGGCCATCCGGAAGCACGAGCTCCGCGGTCGAGGCCAGAAATGTCTCGAACTCCGCCTCCACCGCCTGGGCGATCAGCCGACGCGCGCCGGTTCGCAGTATTTCAGTGAGCGGATCATCGATTGCCCCTTTCTGTCGAAGGGCAACAACTCTATTCTCAGTCATGGCGTAACGCTCCTGCTTGGAGGTTCGGGTGGCTTGATCACCAACCCCGTTATGCCGCCTTCCTCATACCGTCACCCAGTTTCCCCCATAGCTCACGCGGTTGGAGCCGGGGGTTCAGCTACTGCTCATGGAAATTTCAGTCGGGATCGGGCGTTGGAGCGACGACGGAGAACAGGTGGAAGGCTCTGGGCTTCGCCTTGGTCGCCATTGCGCGCTTGGAAATTGCGGGGGCGGGGCCAATGGACTTCGTTTCGCGCCGACAGAGCGGGAGTTTGGCGGCGCCGGGCCAAACGGATGCGCGGCATGGCCGAGGCATGCATGGACTTGGAGGTCGTATCGGCGACAGAGTTGCACTCATGGTCCTTGGGCCCACTTCGGGGAGAGCTGGCGGACGAACATTAGAAGGCCTTTGCGGCAGCAGGGACAGACCCGCGGATCGTCCGATGTTTTCGGGTTGGCCGATGGATCAGCGGCGTCCGCGCCGATCCGGCCGCGAGGTTGCGTCGTCTGCCGGTCGAGAAGAAGCAGCAGACGAGCGCGGGCAGCGTCTTTGCGCCTGGCGGGATGCCAGAGGCCGAAGTAGCGGACCTTGTGCAGACCCTTCGGCAGGACGTGCTGGAGGAAGCGGCGCATGAACTCCTGGCCGGGGATGCGGGTGATCCGCCAGCGATTGGATTTGCGATGCTTGTGGCGGATGGCGACAGCCTCGTCGTCGAGGCCGACGATGCGGGTGTTGGTGATCGCGACGCGGAAGACGTAGCGGCGAGATAATCGAGCACCGCCTGCTCGCCTTCGCCCCAGGGCGTGCATTGTACGACCCAGGGCTTCGACCAGACGGCGTCGGGCAGAACCAGGTCGGGACGGCTCTTCTGCAACCCGGCCCTGAGTTTACCGCGCACGAGCTTGGCCAAGGCCCTGACGGGAACCAGGAAGGCTCGGCGCGCCGGTCGCCAATCGGCGCCGTCGTCGGAAACGCCGCCTCCTGTGACCAGACAATGGACATGGGGGTGGTAGAGCAGTTGCTGCGTCCAGGTGTGCAGAACGGCGAGCACGCCGACGGTCGCTCCGACATGGCGTCGGTCGCGAGCGAGCTCGACGATGGCCTCGGCGGCGGCCTTCATCAAGAGGGCGTAGCCGTCACGCTGGTTGGCGCGCAGCGTGTCCCGGAGTTGCTTGGGCACGGTGACGGTGACGTGGAAATAGCGCGTCGGCAGCATCTCGGCCTTGCGGGCTTCGAGCCAGCGCTCGGTCTGTCGGCTATGACATTTGGGGCAACTCCGGTTCTTGCAGGAATGATAGGAGAAGACCTCGGCGTAGCATTGTTCGCAACGCCAGAGCCGCCCTCCGAGAACCTCGGTGCGGCAGGCCTGGATGTCGGCGATGGCGCGCCGGTGCGAGGGCGGCGTCGAAGCGCCATGAGCCGACAGGTACTCGTCCGCGAAGCGGCGAAAGACGTCCGCGACCTCGATCACGACGGATCGGCCGCGTCAGAGGCCGGTCATCAATCCGTCGAGGATGGCTTTGAGCGAGACGCGGGTCGGCTCGGTGAGGTGGGTGTAGATGGCGGTGGTGGCGATGTGGACGTGGCCGAGCAGGATTTGCACGACCCGGGTGTCGACGCCGCTTTCGAGCAACCGCGTCGCATAACTGTGGCGCAGCGCGTGAGGCGTGACTCGCCGCTTGATCCCCGCCGCGCGGGCGGCGTCCTGGAAGGTGCGGCGCAGCACTTGTTGATTGGCCGGCGCGCCGGAACGATTGGGGAATAGCCAGCGCGGATCGCGGTGGGTCTTCCAGAGCGCCCCCAGGCCATCCAGCACCGGCTGCGGCAACGGCACGAGCCGCTCCCGGTCGCCCTTGCCGATGATGCGAAGCTGCATATTGGCGCGGTCGATGGCGCCGATTTCCAAGGTCGCGGCCTCGCTTATGCGCAAGCCGCAGGCGTACATGAGGGCGAGGCAGGCCTTGTGTACGGGTATCCTCACGCCGCCCAGCAATGCGCGGACTTGCTCGTCCGACAGGACCTCGGGAAGCCGTAGTTGTTTGGGCGGGCGAATTCTTTTTTTTTGAAACAGCGCCCAGTCGTTCCCCATCGACGCTGCGCCGACAGCCAGACGGCAGCAAAACTCAATTGTGTTTGAACCGGCACGCGTTCTTTCCCGGATCGCCAGCCCGCGCCGAGCCGACGCTGGTGAGGTCGCTTTTTTACCTGACCGTAACCGCTTTTACTCTTGATAAGCCGGGTTCAGAAAACAAGAAATCTCCACCGCCGGTTTTTGGCTTGAAATGCGGGACCTTTGAGAAATCGGCGCACGGTAGCATAGCTCCTCGACCAACAGGGCAAAGGCCGGCTTGGCTGCCCGCTCGGGTAATAAAGGTGATAGCCGGTTATGAGCGGTGACCAGTCCGCAAGGACTTGCAGCAAACGCCACCGAGGAGGCGCCCGACGCGGCTCGTTTTGAAGGCGTGCGCTTTCGGCAGCTAAATTTTGCCCGGCGCATGCGCCCGGTGCCTTCAACCGCGAACCGGAGCGTATTCTGGTTGCGCATTGATGCTGCAAGCGTTCGGGGCCTGGTATTGTCTGGAGATCGTGAGCCCCCCGGCGAGATAGACCGAGAGCAGCAGCGTAACAGACAACGCAGTCAGGACATATTCAATGGCCGAAAGCTCCCTGTTTGATTGTATCGCTTGCATATCCGCCTCCTGAATGACGAAAGAACCTGAAGACCGGCGACCAACGAGGGTCGCGGATCGTTGTTGTTTGAATCCGATCCGCTTGACCGGCCGCCGTTGACGAATGGACAAAGCCAACATCGCGAGGCCTCATGCCTCTCGGGTGGCTTGAGCGAGAATGACCGCTCCCGCCGCGGAGGGCTTGCGCGCGCGATCGGCGATCAGCTCGCCGCCAAGCGCGAGCAGCGATCGTCCCGCCGCATAGGCCCAGGTCGCCGCGGCTACGCTCAAAACGACGAGGAAGATGAGGGTGAAGACCTCAATGACCGAGCTTTCCGACCTGACCCACGCGCCGGGATATTCGGAGCCGACCGCGACCAGCATGGCCGTGACAGCGACGATCGACCCCGCGATGGTGTCGCGCAACCGCCGCATACGCCGCTCCTCGACGGTGTGCCCGCAAGGGTCGTGGGTCAGCCCCTTTGTGCCCCAGCTCACGTTGTGCATGTTGGCGAGCGCGTAGGAATAGAGGACGAAGCTGATCGGGCGGTCCGTCAGAAGGTAGACCGGCAAGTGTCTGAGCGCCGACCAACGCTGTCCCGGCATCGAGACTGCGATGATCGCCGCCATGAGAATAACCGGCGCGGTCATAAGCGCCGCCTGGCCCATGGGATTCGAAATGTAGGCGAGTGTCAGAAGCGAGAGGACAGCCAGCGTCGCGGTCGCGTCGCGCGCCAGGCAGAGCGCCGACCGCCAGCGCGAGGGGCGATCCGCAAGGGTCAGCCATGCGAGGCTGCCGGAGGCGAGGAGCGCGCCTCCGATCGCGGCGGCCGCGGCTGCATTTTGGGGGTGGATCAGACTGCCCGCTGCTGCAAAAATGAGCAGGAGCAGGAATGCCGGACTCATCACCTCGGAGGCGGTGAATAAGCCCTGCCAGAGCATCGAGGCGCCGAACCGCGCTTTATCGAACAGGGTCTTGTCCGAGCGAGCCAGATAGCCGGGCAGGCGTCCCCAAAGCCAAAGGCGGACCGCAAGCGCGCTGTTCTGCCACCGCCGGCGCTGACGAAGCAGTTCCCCGAACGTGTCGCAGGCGTCTGTTGTGGCTTCCGCCGCCGGGCAATAGCCGATGCGCCAGGACTTGTCCCGCGCCAGCACAATTTCGTTGCCGAACACGCGGTCCTCGGCGAGGAACATGACCCGCTCGAGCGGAGCGACCGCGTTGAGGCCGCGCAAATAGGCGTCCAATGGCCGGGTCTCGTCGTCGTCGGAGGAGGGCGCGCTCACCGCGCTCCACCGAAAGACGCAGAACTGGCCTGGAATGACGCTCAGATAACCGGACGCGACCTCGGTCGGCCAGGTCACGGCCTTCTGCATGACGAAATCCATGTATTGCCAGATGGCGAGCGTGCTTGCTGCGCCGGTCGGCGTCGAAGTCAGAATGCGGCTTGCGGCCGCGGCGACGTCACGCCTTTCATCCATGTAGCCGACCAGCTTCGAGACCGCGCCGGCCTCGACCACCGTCCCGGCGTCGAGCTGATAGCAAAGCTCCGGACCCAGCGCGGGACAGATCTGTTGGAAGAACAACGCATGGGAATGGAGCTTGCCGCGATTTTCGTCCTTCACGCAGATCGCAAAATCGATTTCGCCCTGCAGGTCTTCCTCAACTCCAAGGCCCGCCATCACTTCGTCGATGCGCTTGCGCGAGAGATGGACGGTTTCACCGAGCGCCGAAAACGAGCGTCCGGTGTCGATAACCCCGACCTCGGCGAAAAACCTCATGATTTGCTCGTCGATACGATTGCGACCGTCGGCGACAATGACGACGCAGGATCTCGTCGCCGCCTGGGCCGGAGCCGAACTTTGGCCGCTGATGCTCAAGAGCAGCGCGGAGAGGCTGTTTCTGAGGAGCTCGAAGGGCTCGTTGTAGAGCGTGATGCACACGACGTTCTTGAACCCGCTCTCGACGGGGACGGCGTCCGCAGCGAGGACGGGCTGACGGTCGATCCACGCTTCCGGCTCGAACGTATCCTGGAGGGTAAGGACGCGGCGGCGAACATCGGTCGAGGGAACCGATTCTGTTCGGCGGCCCAATGTGCGGAGCCGGGACGCTCGCCGCGGGTTTCCCGGCGAGTGTCGAGGAGGCGCGAGCGCGGGCTGAACAGGATAGAGAACGGTCGGCTCTCGCGCCGACGGCGTTGCGACAATCTCAGACATGAATGAAACTCCCTTTTCTCGACGGGGCCTTTTGCTCTTGCGGCCGCCTTCAAGTCCCGGAGAGCACTCCGACATTCGTCCGAAGTTTTGCTGAAGTTGTTCTGAAAATACATGGCGCTCGCGCGATAGCTTGCCTGCGCCCGCGCGATCGTTCCTCTCAAATCTGCGGAGCCGAAGGTCCGTGGAATTCCGTGCCTCCACCGGTCGCTTTGCGGTAGAAGAGCGAAGACTGGCTCGGGTCGACCACTGCCGAGATGCTCCGGTTTGGAAATGTAGTGCTGGACGCCGACCGCGCCTTGCTGCGCGACAGCAATGGGGTGGAGGTCGCATTGCGGCCGAAGTCCCTCGACCTTCTTCTGTTGTTGGGCCGAAATCCCGGACGGGTCATGTCGCGCGACGAGCTCTTCGACGCGGTCTGGCCCGATGTGACGGTCACCGAGGACAGCATCGCGCAGTGCGTGCGCGACATTCGGCGCGCGATCGGCGACCCCGAGGGCCGGGTCCTGCGTACGATTGTCAAGCGCGGCTACTGCCTCGATGTCCCGGTTGAGCCGGCCGCACCCTCGCGTGACGCGCCAGTCCTGGAGACTAAGCAGGACCGGCCGTCGCTGGTCGTTCTTCCGTTCCAGAGCATTTCCAGCGATCCTGGCGGCGACTGGTTTGCGGACGGGATCGTGGAGGAAATCACCACGGCCTTGTCGCGCTTCCGTTCCTTGTTCGTGATCGCGCGCAGCTCGGCCTTCACCTTCAAAGGGGAGAGCGTGGATGTCCGCGACGTTGGGAAGCGTCTCGGCACCCGTTACGTGCTTGAAGGGAGTATCCAACGCGCCGGCGAGCAGTTGCGCGTCACCGGCCAGCTCGTTGAAGCCGAGACGGGCAACCATATATGGGCCGACCGGTTCGACGGCGTCATGGCCGATATATTTGAGCTGCAGGATCGGATCACGGCCGCTGTTGCGGGCGTGCTCGAGCCACGCATTCGTCGCGCCGAGGTTGTGCGCGCTACACGCAAGCCGACGGCCGACCTTACCGCCTATGACTTCTACCTGCGCGCCATGCCAGGATTCTACGCCAGGACCCGGGAGGGATACGATTCCGCGAAGCGCCTCGTGGGAGAGGCGGTGGCGCGAGATCCGGGGTTTGCCCAGGCTCGCAGCTTGCTCGCCCGCCTTTTCGAGCTGGGCCTCTCGTCCGGATGGGAGCTGGACATCGCGGCGGCGAGAGATCGTGCAATCAGCCTCGCCCGGGAGGCGCTCGCCTCCGATTCAACCGATCCGCTGGTCTTGGCGCGCTGCGGATACGTCCTGACCCTTCTCGCCGGCATGCATGTCGAGGGGTCGGCGCTGCTTGATCGAGCGATCGCCGCCAATCCAAACTCCGCCGAGGCCCATATGCGCGGCGGGTGGGTGTCGCTTTGGAACGGCGACTTTGCAACGGCGCTATCCCGGGCGGACACAGGCGAGCGGCTCGATCCGCTTTCGATGATGCCAACGAACTCTCTGGACTTGCGGGCGGCCGCCCACTTCTTCTCGCATCGGTTCGATGCTGCAATCGACGCGGCCGAACGGGCGATAGGGCGCGTGCCGGACTACAATTCCGCACGTCGTTATCTCATCGCGTCACTAGCGCACGCCGGGCGCGAAGGGGATGCGCGGGCGCAGGCGAATGAACTCCTCCGCCGCGACCCCGAGTGCACGCTCGCGCGGGTGCGACGTGACAACCCCTTCCGTCACGAGTGGATGATAGAGTTCTTTCTTGCGGGTCTAGGCGCAGCGGGCGTGCCCCCCGGCTGATGGGTCAATTCCGGGGGCCCAGTCACGTCAACAGTGTAACGAGTTATTGATGACAGAAGATTTCCCGTTCCTCCGCACGCGACCGCGGAGCCGGCCCGCCCCGAGACGCATCTACAAGACAGGGCGGGATCTCAACGACGCTTCAATCTTGTCAAAGTTTCGATAAGTCCCAGCCTCAGCCGCGGTAAAGCGGTCATCTGAATGTCGTTGGAAGGAACCTTGCGACTGGCTGATGCGAACGCCCCCTGCTCGGCTTCCTGCTCGGAGATGCTGGCCTGTTCACGCGCGTCAATTGTGTCGGGCACCCGAAAGCGTCGACACCTGGTAGAGGATCCCGCCCTTGATGATGTGGACG
Source organism: uncultured Alphaproteobacteria bacterium (assembly GCA_963765375.1). GTDB lineage: Bacteria > Pseudomonadota > Alphaproteobacteria > Rhizobiales > Beijerinckiaceae > Roseiarcus. Next base: position 495,426 of record CAVXVZ010000007.1, read on the forward strand.
GCCCGGCCTAGGGGGCATCTAAGTGCCGAAAGGTGGTCGCTGGAGCGCCACCAGGAGGGAGGCCGTCCATGCAGAAATATATCCGAATTGGCGTCGACATCGCCAAGAATTCCTTTCAGGTCCACGCGCTGGACAACGAAGATTGTTCCGCCACGAAACGTAAACTGAGCCGTTCGGGGATCGTCAAATTCCTCGCCGAGGTTGAGCCGTGCGCGATCGGCATGGAGGCTTGCGGCTCGGCGCATTATTGGGCGCGGCGGTTTCGCGCGATGGGCCACGAGGTGAAACTCACGCCGCCGATTTACGTGAAACCCTATGTCAAGCGCGGCAAGAACGATACGGTGGATGCGGCGGCGATCTGCGAGGCGATGTCTCGGCCGAACATGCGTTTCGTCGCCATCAAAAGCGAGGACCAACAGGCCACGCTGATGGCGCACAAGACCCGCGAACTGCTGATCAAGCAGCGCACGATGAGCGTGAACGCCTTGCGCGGTCATCTCGCGGAGTTCGGTGTCATCGCCGCCAAAGGGATCGGCCACGTCGAGGAACTCGTCGAGAGAGCCGCCGGCGCCGACCTTCCGGCGATGGTCCAGGCGACGCTGGGGGTTCTGCTTGCGCAATTGCGGTCTCTCGACGCGGCGATCGACGAGCTCGAGCGCGCGATCGTCGCTGACCATCGACGCGATCCGGTCAGTCGGCTGGCGGCGAGCGTCCCCGGCGTCGGCGCGCTCGCCGCTTCGGCGATTCTGGCCAGCGCGCCAGATCCGCACGCCTTCAAATCCGGCCGCGATTTCGCCGCCTGGCTTGGCGCGACGCCCAAGCAGAACTCGACCGGCGGCAAGGAGAAACTCGGTTCGATCACCAAGCAAGGGCAATCGTTATATCCGACGGCTTCTGGTGTTGGGCGCCATCTCGGTCTTGCGGGCGGCGCCAAAGCGCAAGGGCGCGTTGTGCGACTGGCTGGCTGCGCTCAGAGCGCGCAAACCGCCCAAGGTCGTGGCCGTGGCGTTGGCCAACAAGCTCGCCCGGATCGTCTAGGCGATCATCACCACCGCCGAGGCCTTCCGCAGCTCCATCTACGCTAAGGCCTGATCCCAATCCGGGGCAACGCACTCGAAAGGAGAACGCAGGTTCAAGAGTTTGGCGAGCGCGACGACGACCTGATGAACGACACGGCGAGACGATCGAAGACCATCGGACACTCCGCAATGGGTCACGAGCCCATGCGATCGACAACGTCCTCGTTTTCGAGGCGGAAACTGAGCGAGTGTCGTTCGTGCATCGCGGGCGCAGCTGGAGAGCGCCGCAGGCTTTCGGGTTGCCGTAATCGATCCTTTCGGCGCAGCCGGCCGCGGCGCATCGGCGTCAGCAACTTCCCGGCCGGGCAGACGTAGGCGTCGAGCCCCGCGTCGAAGCGGGAACTCGTCCTTGCGAAACAGGCCCGCGCGCACCGACGAGCCGCGCTGCGGCTTGGGAACGTGGGGAATGCAGCCGGTCTTCTCGCAAGACTCGATAATACTCGATTTTGAAGTAGCCGCGATCGGCGACGACATCGATCGCCTCGGCCCCCAGGACTTCGCGGGCCGGCTCGCGGTCTGCGTCAGCAGGCCCATGTCCACGACCTGGTTGGATCAGCTTGTTCTTCGCGTCGACCGCCAATTGAATGTTGTAGCCGACGCCGACGCGCCGGCCATTGGATCGCTTTGCGCACGATTTCGGCTCTGACTCACTTTTGATGAAGTTGAGGCGCCGGTGTGGCCTGGTTTCGAGAGGGAATCAGCGCCATGCAGTCTTTGCACGCGTCACAGTTGCTGCCGCCTGGGTTTTGCGCGGTTGAGGCGGTGGGCGACGTCGACAGCGCCGTCATCACAATACGCGCGAGGAGCATGAGCAGCGCGTGCCCGTGTTGTGGCCTGGTTTCGGACCGGGTCCATAGTCGATATCCTCGTCGTTTGGCGGACTTGCCGATCGCGGGACGGCGCGTCGTGCTGACGCTCCAGGCCCGGCGCTTCCGCTGTGAGGCGGTTCTGTGTGAGCGGCGCATCTTCACGGAACGGTTCGACGACAAAATCCTCAAGCCTTGGGCGCGGCGCACAACTCGGCTCGATCAGATCGTCTATTGTTTGGCGCTCGCGCTTGGAGGTCGGCCGGCGGCGAGTTTCGCGCGCCGTTTGAGCATACCGGTCAGCAACGACACCCTGTTGCGCGCCGTGCGCAAGCGGGGCAACCCGAGCTTCGTGCCTCCGGTGATCATCGGGATCGACGACTGGGCCTGGCGTCGCAACCATCGTTATGGAACGCTGATCTGCGATCTCGAACGCCGAAAGACGATCGCGCTGCTGCCAGATCGGGAGCCAGCGACCGCCGAGGCGTGGCTGACCGGCCAATCGCAGATCGCCGTCGTCGCTCGGGATCGAGGCGGCGGCTATGCGTTGGCGACGCAAAAGGCGCTGCCCAAGGCGATGCAAGTCGCCGACCGCTGGCATCTGATGGAGAACGCAAGCCACGCTTTCCTCGACGCCGTGCGCAAATCGATGCGCCAGATTCGGACCGCAATTGGCGCCGCCACGATCAATCCTGCCCTGCTCACCGCCGCCGAGAGGCTTCAATATGAAGGCTACCTACGCCGTGAAGAAACCAACGCCGTCATCCTCGCGATGGCCAAAGAGGGCGCGACGATCAAGGAGATCGTGCGAGGCGCCGGCTACAGCCGCGGCCTCGTGCGAAAGGTGCTTCGTGGTCAGAGGTCGGACATCTTCCGCGTTCGGAGCAGCTCGCTCGAAGCCTACCTTCCCTGGCTCGACGAACAATGGGCGGCGGGCCGGCGCAACGGCTCTGAGCTATGGCGCTCCCTGAAGCAACGAGGGTTTCGCGGATGCCTTCGCGTCGTCAGCGAGTGGAGCGGACGGCGACGGCGATCCGAAAGGACGGATGCGAGCGCGATAAGCCGCGCTCCCTCCGCACGAACCATCGCCCGGTTGATGACGATCGGGCGCGACCGGCTCTCCAAGGCCGAGACTGTAACCGTGGCCGCGATCGAGAGCGGCGTCGAACTTCTGGTCGAAGCGCGCGAAGTCGTCGCGGACTTCCAGGCGATGATCCGAAGAAAGGCGCCATCGGAACTCGATCCCTGGATCGAGCGGGCCAAGACCAGCCTCGTTGCGGCATTCGCGAACGGCGTCACGAAAGACAAAGCCGCGGTGAGCGCCGCGCTCTCCTCGGGTTGGTCCAATGGTCAAGCCGAGGGTCAGATCTGCAAGCTCAAGCTGGTCAAGCGCCAGATGTATGGGCGAGGAAATCTCGACCTCCTTCAAGCGCGCGTCATCGGCGCGAGTTGAACCAACCGTCACCAAAACTGCGTCAGAGCCGTTATTGGACGCGAAATGGAGTGGGCCCCTCGGGCCGGACAGCGATCAGGCCGCTGATTTGACCGTGGGCCGGGGGTTGCGGTCCTCGAACTGTTGCGGGCTGATATAGCCCAGAGCGGAATGGAGACGGCGTCCGTTGTAGACCTCGTCGATGAACCGTGGAAGGTCCTGGGCGACGTCGGCGAAGGTTTCGTAGGCCATCGGATAGACCGCCTCGACCTTGAGAGTCTTCATGAAGCTTTCGGCCTTGGCGTTGTCGTAGGGATTGCCTCTGCGCCCCATCGAACCGACAAGACCGCAGCGAAGCAAGGCTTCCCGATAGGCCTGAGCGGCGTATTGGGCGGATTCAAGCGGTCGTCGCAACACGATCTTTGTCGGCTGATAGGAGAAACCGGTCAAGCGCCTCTGCGGGTGTCTTCCAATCAAGCGTCTTTCGGGGCCGCGAGTTGAGGGCGGCGGCCACGGCTGCAATCTCGTTGGCGCTGTGCATGCTGAGATCGGTCCCTTTGGGGAAGTACTGGCGCAGCAGTCCGTTAGTGTTCTCATTGGTGCCCCGTTGCCATGGGCTGTGAGGATCGCAGAAATAGACTCGCACGCCCGCCTCGATCTTGAGGCGCGCGTGCTGGGCCATCTCAGCTCCTTGATCCCAAGTCAGCGACCGGCGCAGCTGCTCGGGCAACGTGACGATCGTGCGCGTGATGGCGTCACGTACCGCCTCGGCGCCATGACCAGCGAGTGCGGGCCCGTTCTTCACGCGAGCCTCGAGGCCATGGCCCGCCATGCGCGGCAGGTATAGCAGCAGAGTGAAGCGCGTCGTGCGCTCCATCAAGGTGCCGATCGCCGAACTCCCAAGACCCAGGATAAGGTCTCCTTCCCAGTGGCCCGGCACGGCGCGATCGGCTGCCTCCGCCGGACGTTGGCTGATCATGATCTCGGGAGAGATGAAGGTCTTGCCTCGCCCGCGCGTGCGCGCCCTCGGCATCCGCAACACGCGCCCGGTGCGCAGGCAGGCCGTCAGTTCGCGGCGCAACGCGCCTCGACCTTGAACGAACAGCGCTTGATAGATGGCTTCATGGCTGATGCGCATGGTCGCGTCGTCCGCGAAATCCACCGGCAGGCGACGGGCGATCTGCTCCGGGCTCCAGGCGTTTGCCCATCGCCGGTCCTTCCGTGGTCCGTGCCGACGGCTTTTCCAGGACACGACCGGGCCGGGAACAGGTGCCCCGCTCGGAGCCACGACGACGCCAGCCAACCGTTCCTCGACATAGGTTCTTAACCTCGCGTTGCGCGCAAGCTTCGCCTGCTTTGGGCGGCGAGCAGCGCGCTCGGCGTGCCATTGCGCTGTCGTCGCACGATACTCGAGGCCGCCGCTTCGGGTGGCGGCGTTGCGCCGCAGCTCTCGGGAGATTGTCGATGCCACTCGCCCGAGCCGGCGAGCGACCTCCTGCATGGAGTAGCCCTGAACGCGAAGGAGCGCGATCTCCTCCCGCTCCGCAAAAGAGAGATACCGACCAGAGAGCGGCTTCGCCGATAGCCCAAACATCGATGGCGGCATGCCCCCTGCCTTCCTGAACCATCGTGTTCCTACCGCCTGCGGGACACCGACACCGACCGCAGCATCTTCACTCGCCGTGCCTGCCGCAATCGCTGCCCAGAATCGCCGCCGCTCCTCTCGCCCTGCCACCGGCGGTCGACCTGGTGAGAACAAGCGCACCCGCCCAGAACGATCCGAGCGCCGTTTTCGAATGTTCATCGCAACTCCCGTCAAGGTGTTGCGACGACCACTTGAATCCGCCTTGCGAACCGCGATCCGAGTGGTGGACACAGCCGGGAGGAGGCCTGCGGCGCTCGATCGCGGCGTTGAGCGCTGCGAGCGTCAGGCGGACATCGATCGAGCGGCTGATCGCATAGCCAACTGCCCGACGCGACCAAGCGTCGAGAATGACCGCGACGTAAGCGAAACCTTCGGCGATGGCGACATACGTTATGTCCGCGACCCAGAGCTGGTTCGGTCGGTCGATCGTCAAGTCTTTGGTCCGATTGGGATAGATCGGCTGGTCATGATCGCTGTCGGTCGTGGCGACATATCGGCGACGCCGGCGAGGCTGAAGGTCGTGTTCGCGCATTAGCCGGCGGATCTTCTTATGGTTGACGATCATCCCTCGATGCCGCAGCTCGGCGCGCACGCGTCGCCAGCCATAGGCTTCGAACTCGTCGCAGATCGCGGCGATCGCCTCGACGATCGCGGTGTCGTCATGTGCGGGAGTTGGTTCGTCGTAGAAGGTCGAGCGGGCGATTCCCATCAGCCGGCATCCTTCTGCGACACTGAGGCCCCGGGGCCGACAATAACGGACGTAGTCGCGCTTTTCGGCCGCGGTGCGTTTTTCACAGCCCCCTTTAGAAACTCGAGCTCCAGCGCCTGCTTGCCGACGAGACGTTCGAGCGCCGCGATCCGGGCTTCGTATTGCTGGAGCAGATCGGCGGCGGCGGCATCCTCATGAAAGTCGCCGGCCTCGTACTTCTGAACCCAGACCCGAATCAGGTTTCGGCAGACGTCGTGGCGCTTGGCGAGCCCGTGAAGGGTCTCGCCGGCCAGGAACTCCTGAGCGACCTGGCGCTTGAACTCGATGCTGTGCGTGCGGTGCTTCGCCATGGGCTTCCTTCTTTCGAAAGCCCGGCTCGCCGGTCAATTCTTTCTCGCCCGACTGTCCGGCCCGAGGGGCCCACTCCACTCAGGGGGTCGCACTTGGACGCGATTTGACATTCATGACCCAACAAATGCCCTAATTCTTCCTTCTGATGTAGTATAAGAAATCTCCCCCGGCGCGCCGCCACTTCGAACCCTTTGCAATTGGCGTGACACTAGGTCCTAAATTGGGTCCATTCCCCCATGTCCAGGAGCCAGACGGTGCCGCGGCTTAGGCTTCCTGTCAGGGGTCCATCCCTGCATGTCCGGGGGCTGGAACGCCGACCGGCCGGCTCATGCTCAACGTCATCGGGAGCGCCGCCCAGTTCGAACGGGAGATGATGCTCGAGCGCCAGCGGGAAGGCATCGCCAGGCCAAGGGCGACGGCCGGTACAAGGGCCGGAAGCCTACCGCGCGAGCAAAGGCGGCCGACATTCACCGCCCCGGCGAGGGCGTCACACGCCAAGCCATCGCCAAACAGCTCAACATTGGCGTCGCCTCGGTCTACCGTGTTCTCCGGGCGGCGTGAGCCTCAGCAGCGCGATAAACCGAGGCTGGCGAGAGTTTTGACAATCCTCCAGGTCTTTCATAGCCTCCCGAACTCAAGGTTAGCTCTGTAGAAGGCGGGAGCGGTGAAGGCATGGAAGGAGAGTCCCATGCAGGATTTGTTTCAAAACTACGTGAGCGATTTGAATAAACTGCGCGGCGCATTCCATGAGGAACTGACGGCAACCGCGACAGACTTGTCAAAGGCAATGGGCGACTATTCCCGGCGCAGTGAAGCGGCACTGACATCGTTTATGGCGAAGGTATCCGCTCGTGGCGAGGCGCTCGAGGTGGCAGCGGCGGCAAGGCTCAATCAATTTCGCGGTCTTCCTGCGGATAGCGTTCTTGCGGCAGAGATAGTTGCGGCCGTTGCAGAGCGGGCGGTCGCGGACGGCCTTGAGAGCGAGGGGGACCGGAAGGCCCGGCGCGCAATCGCGCTCGTCAAGGCAGAGCCGGCCGCTTGAGGTAGACCTGCTGGCTAGAGCCTCTGGCGACCGCCTCGAAGGCGGGCGAGGACCTATCGGATAGTTCCGCTCGACCGGTCCTTGCTGGTTCGGAGGCTATGCGACCGCCGCTCGAGCTTAGTCCCTCCTCGAGGAAAGATGACTTGGGAAGCGCATGTTCTGGCACAAGGTTAATGCTCATCGACGTACTCCTTTATCAAAGATGATATTGGATTCGTCGGTCGGGTTACTATCGCGTTAACGCCCCAGTCATATTTCTATCACGGCGGAATAAGGGCGATCGGCAAGTCAGCGGATGAAACTATCGACGCGCGAAATGACGAGGGGATCGTGAGAATATGCAATCGGGGCTGCTATGGCGGCGCGGATCGGAGGCATTTGGGCCACGCTGGCGGGCGGCGGCTCGGGCGATAGGCTGGCCAGGGCTGAGAGGGCAAAGCGCCGCCCCGATGCCCGCCACAAGGACAGCTCTCGAAGAAAGAACGGAAGGCTGAAACCTCAACACGGTTTTGATCCACGAAAGTTTCGACTGCCGACACGGTACGTCCGCGCTGGAATCGCCGCAGTGATCGCGCTCACAGCCCGATCATGGGCTACGCCCACGGCCGCCATAGGCCGAAGGGGCGCGGCCGGCCGCTCTCCGACATGACGCCCTCCACGCAGCGTTCTGGGGGCAACTCTCCCATCGGACGACAGGGTCGCAAGTTCGATCCCCGTATCGCCAGCGACTGCCACCGCCGCAGAACCCTCACCTGTGCTCCGCAATCGTTGATCTCTTTACGGACCACTCGCGGACCATCTTCCAGAACCTCTTGAGGCGCAATTGGCGACGCCGGCCTTGAGGCCGGACGTTCTCCTCAGGGTATATAATATAAATGACAAACGCCAACTTCAGACCAGTTCAACCCAGGCAAGCAACCGCCAGTCGATTGTGACGGAATCGGAGAGCAGTCCTCTGTGAGCGAGATCCCGGCGCAGCATGGCCGGTAGCACGGTGCTCACGAAGTTTTTCTCATTTCGTATGTGAATATTGTCTCGGCCACTGGGGATAATTTAGCAAGAGACGGAATCATGACCTCGATCGCTTTGTTCCGCTTTTCTTGGTCATCCAATCCTCACTGATCCCCTCATTTTTAGACGACCGAGAAAGTTTGTTCGAGCGCGCTATTTTGCATGACGATTTCGCCGAACCTTTCCATGAGGGGCCGCAATCGCGGTTCGGGCATAGTCGGGATCAGTTCGTAGAGCATGCAGCCCTGGCGGAAGAGCGAATGGGTGCGATGCTTGGCGGTGTTGGACTTGAGATGGCGGTCCATGCCGAGACTTTCTCCGGCGGCGCCGAGCAGGGTCAAGAGAACGATCGCGAAGGCGTTGAGGAGAAGCAGCCTGTCGCGCCGTTGGGGGTCCGAAATTCGCAGGACACCCATCCCCATGCCGAAGCGAAGGTCCTTCGTGTCGCGAAACCCGGGTTCGATCGTCCAGCGCTTGGCGTAGGAATTGATGATTTGGCGCGCGCTCGCCTCGGCGTGGCTGGTGGCCAAGCACCAGGCTTCCTTCATGTCTTTGGCGTGGACGCAGACGACGGCGCCCACTTCGCGCCCGCCCGCGGTGACCGAGGCGGCGGGAATCTTGCGCGCCCGACCGCCCTTGCCGACCCAGTCCGCGGCGAGGCGGGTCTCGCCATCGGCCGCCGCGACATGGATATTGCCGCGGAACCGGATGACATAGTCAAAGCCCAATTCGTCGAGAAAGGCGAACAGCTTGACGTCGCCGAAGCCGCGATCGGCCAGGATCGTGACGACGGCGCCCTCGGGCAGCGCCTCGGCGAGGCGGAGCAGACAGAGGTCTTCATAGTCGTTGCGCTTAGCCTTCAACTCGCCCTTGAAGACCGTCAGCCACAACAAAGGCGTCGCCCGGCCGTGGTTGGTGACGAGGTTCAGCGCCAGGGTCGTCTGGTCGTCCGCGTCGAAGTCGGTCCAATCCATGGCGACGACGATCGAGCGGCGCTGGCCGACCATCTCGGTCACCCAGGGGCCGAACATGTCCCATACGACGACGCCCTGATTGCTGAGCAGTCTGTCGACCTGCTTGATGGCGTGCTTGGTGAGCCGACATCGCGCCTGAGCCAAGGCATGGCCGATGACCGAAACGGCGAGCGAAGCGCTCGTCATGACCCCGAGCATCGCGCCGGCCAACGAATCGATGCGCTTGGAGTGCACATCCCCGGCGAAAATCGCTCTCAGATAATCACGAATGAATTCAATACGATCGCCAAAATGCTGCATCGCGCCCGCCGCTGCCCGAGAGGTCTCGTCGCGGCCACTTGCTCATGAATTCTGGCCAATCTGAGTCAGATCTAGTCAGATCTGAGTCAGAAAAAATGAGGGGATTCGTGAGCATCCAATCCAACAGGGATGACTATCTGCACAAACCGCTGAGCAGAAGTCTTGAAGTGAAACACGCCAGACAGTGAGAACAACCTTCGAGTTGTCTCGGCGAGAAGCGCTTAAGGCCCGATCGGTGGCATGGAGTTGTCGGTCCTCTCGAGGAGCTGCTTTACAACAGGGTGCTCGAGACCAAGAAGAGAAGTATGCTCATCTTCCATTGCCACCTCTCGATCGGTGGTGACGCGAAATCCAGGTTCATTATTGTTCTGGACTTCGAAGTGGGTGTCTGAGACACGAAGACATTTGACCTCCAAGCCCAGATCCGTGACCTTCAAGCGGCCGGCTGCACCAAGGTATTTCCAGAACAGGGTCTCGTCGATCGCTGAACGGGGCGAGCTCCAGCGAGCCTTGGACTACGTCCGGGCCGGCGACACCTTTGTGGTCACCAAGGTCGACCGGTTGGCTCGCTCGACGGTCGGCCTGTGGGAGATCGTGAAGCGGCTCGAGGCCGTAGAGGATGGAGGGGCAGGACTTCGCGTTCTCAACCTCGGCGGTGAGACGGTCGACACCAAGAGCGCGACGGGCAAGCTGATCCTCACCATCTTCGCCGGCTTCGCGCAGTTCGAACGCGAAATGATGCTTGAGCGTCAGCGCGAGGGGATCGCCAAGGCGAAGGCTGAGAATCGCTGCATGGGGCGGAGGCCGTCAGCGCGGCTCAAAGCTGATGAGGCCGTGAAACTCTTCAAAGCCGGACGCTCGGTGACCGACATCGCGACGGCGCTGAACATCGGTCGTGGCAGTGTGTATAGGGCTCTCGAAGCGGCCGGAATGAAGTCGGCGTCGGCTTGGACCTGATCCGAGTACCCATAGCGGCGGTCGTCCAAGAAAGCCCGCGGCGTCGTCGCTGAGGTCCAAGAATCCCTCGGTCAGATATGACCGGAGTCGACGTAAAGCGGACCTAGCAGATCGCCCGGGGACGTCGAGGAGTCCTGCCGTCCAACGGTCGCGGGATCAGGCCGAGCGCCCGATGGCCAAAGCATGGCCAGCAGGACCAGCACCAATGGATCGTGAGCACGAAGGGGTGAGCGATGCTGTCCTGCGCCGATTGCGAGAGAGAAGACGATCGGCCGCGGCGATGCGCGGCGAGGTGCCGGTCCTCAGGCCACGCCTTTGTGCGCCCTTGTGGGAGTTGTCATGGCGAACTCGGCTTCGGCGACTGCGTTGGGCAGAGCTTCAGGCGGGAGCTTGTGGCATAGAGGTCGATAGCCGTTTGCTCTGTACTGCGCCGGGGAAATTGGAACCCTGCGCTTGCCGTACTCAACAAGCACCTGGCCGTCGCGCATTAGATACAACCCCTTCGCCACGCTATTCCTCCCCGCATGGCCGCCTCAACGGCTTCTCGGTTCAAGCCAATCCTTGGTTTCCCAACAAGGACGCTACTGCCGATGGACGGGACAGCGCAAACTCAAACCCTCTACGCACGACAGCGAGGACAGGCCCGTCCGGACCGGGGAGAGAGCGGTGCTATGAGCGCCCTCGCCGCGGCCCGTGCCGCCGGCACCAAGCTCGCGAATACCGAGATCAGATGGCAAAATCTCCGACTGCCTTCTCGTCGTCCAGCACATGGGCTTTTTCGGCCGTTTCACACATCTGCTCGACGGTGATCGAATCCAGATTGGCGAGAAAGGTCTCGCCCGCCTTGCGCACGGCCGGATCGATCACCCGCTCGAGCAGGATCGAGTTGGCGTCGCGGTCTTCCGGATCCGCAGTGCTGAGCGACATCGCGGTGCGCACGATCTCCCCCACGGTGATCCGCCGGCGCTCACGCGCCAGCTCGTAGCCGCCTCGCGGCCCCCGCACGCCCTTGAGAATCTTGGCGTGGACCAGCCCCTGGAGCAGCGTCTCCAAGTGGCGGGGGGCAGCTTATGACGCCCGGCCAAAGCTTTGGCCGCAACCGGCGCCGAGCGCGAATGCAACGCGACATCGACAACAGCGGCGATCGCGAGAACGCTCCGTCGCGACAATAAGTTCATGTCATACCTCCAACGACAAGTCTGCGGCTCGTCCAGTGCCACCAACGTAACTAGAGGATTGCCACGACGGCTGATGAAACTGCAATTACCATAATTGTGGTGTTGGCGTTGCGTGATTGCGGCGGCTGATTGAAGAGGCGCTCGGCCAGGCCGGCGCCGCGGAGCGTCGGCGAGGAAGGCGAGTAACGAGAGCGCGCGGGCTCAGGTCGTTGAACCGGCCGACCGGCAGCTGCCGAAACACGGCGCGGAACATCGCGCGATTGTCGCGCCGAAAGTTAGCGATGGTCTTGAAGTCGGGCTTGAGGCCGCGCAGCAGCCAGATGTTGCGATGGGATTCGCGCTCCAGCCGGCGGCTCGATCGCACCCGGTTCAGATAGCCGTAGATATAGAGGTTCAACAGGTCGCCCGGCGCATAGTCAGGACGCCCCGTCGCCCTCGCCACCACCCACGAGAATCCCGCCGCCGCGAGGTCCAGCCCGTCGACGAAGGCGTCAATCAATCGAACCGTGTTGTCGCCGTCGACGTAGTCATCCACCGCCTCCGGCAGCAACAAGAGCTGGTCGCGCTCGAATCCGGCAACGTGAGTCATGCGCGCCTTCTGACCGACACGTTTGCCCTTGTTCAAAGGCCGTGGAACAACCCAAATCCTGAATTCGTCCATAACAGGCTCCTTAAGTTCGAGGAGCGTTGGCCTGATCTATCCTTTCAGCTGGCCGCCTGGTGTCGACGTAAAGCTGCCGTTGCAGATCGCGGCTGTGGGAGTCCCAGAACGGGGGGGAATCGGACCACTTTCCACCTGATTTCGGGCGCCGCGTAATCCATTAATTCCGATAGGGACGTTTCGTCGTGCAAATTTCATGATTTTTTTTGCACGCCTCAACGTGCGTCAACGGCCGCCACGACAACGGCGACCTGCGCGCCGATCAGGCGGCGCATGTCAGCGCCATCATGGGCGATATCCTTAAATCCTTTGATGCCAAACACAATCACGCGGGCCAATTCATCGGCCTGCACATCGAGTTTCGCCCTGCTCAGCGGCTCTCTGAGCAGTTCTGCGAGCAGTTCCTCGAAGGCGGCATAGCCTTGTCGAACGGGCGCAAAACTCAAGTCGAACGCGTCCTTGGCGTCAGGGTTCGCCCGCACCAGTTCGAAGCCCTCCGCTCCCCATGACTCACAGGCGAAGCGTAGCTTCGCATCAAGACTGGGTTGCCCGGACAAGCCATTGCGGATGGTGGCCAGCTTCGCTGCCACCATCGTTTCGATAACCGCCTGAAAGACCCCCTCTTTGTCAGGAAACGTCAGATAGAGGGTGGGGCGGGACAGGCCGGCCGCCTGTGCGATATCGGCCATCGTGGTGCGCGCATAGCCATAGCGCAGGAAGATGCCGGTCGCCGTCTCCACCACGCGCCGCCGGCGCGCCAATGCTGCTGCAGTCTCCTCGTTCATGCCTCTATTTTTTACGTATTGACTCTAAATGTCAAGTCGTATATACATATAGACCAAAACTGTCAGATCGTAAACAACACGCCGTTCTAGGAACGGCAGTCAGCAGGAGCACACCATGTCAAAGCAAAAAGTCTGGTTCATCACCGGCGCATCACGCGGATTCGGCCATCGCTGGGCGGAAGCGGCCCTTAAGCGCGGCGATAAGGTGGCCGCGACCGCGCGTGATCCGAAGGCGCTGGACGGTCTCGTCGCCTCCTACGGCGCTTCCGTGCTGGCATTGCCGCTCGATGTCACCGACCAGGATGCGGTTTTCCACGCTGTCAATCAGGCCCATCGACATTTCGGCCGTCTCGACGTGATCCTGAGCAACGCCGGGTATGGCCTCATGGGTGCCGTCGAGGAAGCGAGCCTGGACGATGCTCGCGCAAACTTCGAGACGAACGTGCTGGGCACGCTCTCGGTCATCCAGGCCGCGCTCCCTCTGCTGCGCGCGCAGGGAAGCGGTCACATCCTGCCTGTGTCGAGCGTCGGCGGCCTCGTGACCTTCCCCTTGGGCGGTATCTATCAGGCCACGAAATTCGCGGTTGAGGGCTTGGCGCAAACGCTCGCGCAGGAGGTCGCCGCATTCGGGATCAAGGTGACGGTGATCGAGCCCGGTCCGTTCGCCACGGACTTCATGAGCAACTCGTCGATGAAGCATGCCACGCCGATGGCGGAGTATGAGCCGGTGCGGCAACAGCTCGCCACGATGCTCACGCCCGAAATGTTCGGCGATCCGGCAGCAACGGCCGACGCGATCTTCAAGGCCGTGGACGCTGATGAGCCGCCGCTCCACTTAGTGCTCGGGCCGTTGCTCCCGATGATTCGCCAAATCTACGCGGGCCGTCTGACCTCTTGGGAGAAGTGGGAAGCGGTATCGAACGCCGCACAGGGCTCGCGCACGCATTGAAGAATCGAACCGAGAATCAAAGGGAGGTCGTCATGAAAGCAATCGTTATTGGAAGCGGAACCGTCGGGTCCGCCGTGAAGAAAGCGTTGGAGGAGAAGGGACACGAAGTCGTGTCTGTCGGCCGCAGACCCGGTGATTACCAGGCGGATATTTCCGATACCAACAGCCTGAAGGCGCTTTTCGGCAAGGTTGGCCCATTCGAAGCCGTGGCGTGCGCAGCGGGCGATGTTTTCCCGGCGCCTCTCGAACAGACAACCGATGAGCAATGGGCCAACTCGATCAAGGCCAAGGGCATGGGCCAGATCAATTTGGTCCGTGCAGCGCTCCCTTTCATCGCTGACAAGGGCTCCTTCACCCTGATCTCGGGTGTCCTCACGGATGAGTACACAGCGGGCGGCGTGATCGGCACGGTCATCAATCACATCGTTGAAGGCTTTGTGAAAGCCGCAGCAGTCGAGTTGCCGCGCGGCGTCCGGATCAACTGCGTTAGCCCCACGGTGCTCACAGAGTCGGCGGCCTATCATCCGTTCTTCCCCGGCTTCATCCCTGTTGACGCCTGGGAAGTTGCGCAAGCTTATCTACGAGCGATTTCGAACCCGATTACCGGGCGCATTCTCAAACTGCACAAGACAGGCTGCTGATCGGGGGACGCGACAGACGTTTCAGGTGGCGAACGCAGCCCTCGGGCGCGCGAGGGCTATAAACCGCGTTTTCACCTTATTTCCGCGGTCTCCCCTTGTTCGAAAAAGTTGATTTTGCACCATGCCCCGTGCCCTTTGGGTCGATTTTGCCTGTTCGTCAAGCCGTTCCGGAATGGCCGCTATTTGCGCGTTTGAGACGTTCGAGACGACGTCTCGAAATCGGTAAAGTCGAAGTGTGGCGCGGTGACGTTAGGCCGAGCATGTCTGTTTCCGCCCCTTTCGTCTGGCGGTGCCTTAGTGGCTCGACCGTAGCTCCGTTTCCACACCCCGCTCATCGAACCGGACATGCAGATTTCCCGCATCCGGCTCTCGGACAAGACCTCACGCCGTCTTTCGCGTGCGACGCCATCGGCAGCTTCTGAACATCATGCGGAGTTGATAGGTTTCCCAATCTCCATGTCCTTCGCTACGTTCTGCATCTGTCTTGAACTGAGGTCCCTTCCCTCCACCAGAGTTACCCGGTTTCCGCGGTACTACGAACCTCTCCGCCACCCCAGAGCGCCCGGCCTGTCCCTCACGGGCGTCCGGTTGATCGTGTCATCGCTGACCTAACCACGCTTTGGGGCTTCCCGTGTTGCGTGCGCTTTCCTTGTGTACGTGCTGCCGCCACTACCCCGGTGCAGCGGCTGGGCGTCGTCGTCGCTCATCTCGCCCTGCCGTATCAGCCTTCCCCGATAACGTTGTCGGGTCGGCCTGCACATCGTCCTTTTCGAGGATTGCTCAGCGTTCACTCGCGTTGCGGCCCGCACACTCGCGCCGTCACCTATACGTGACCAGCTACACCGAAGGCTTCAGCCATTTCGTTACCTCCATGACTGCTCCGGTTGCTTCCGGCTGGAGCGTTTGGCCGGGCGGGACTTGCACCCACTGGAAAGCGCCGCCTTCTCACGGCGCACACGTAGAGCGGACGTAGCGGACCGGGTCTGGACGCCTCAGTTGGGCGGAGAGCGCGCCTACATGGTCCGCCTCAGGAAGGACCGGAGTCTGAGCGAAAGCCGCCATTCCACCGCGAGCGCGAAATAGGCTTCACCGCCCACAAGACACCTTCCCCGTACTGATGCCGAACGGCTCCTACAGCCGGAAAGCTGCCCCCGTCCGCCCGCAGATCAGGTCGAGGCGAGCCGGGATTAGGCGCTAGTGTACTGACCCCAATGCTCAACGCCCCGCGGGACCCTGCGGAGGAATGCGGTGCGCAAACTTCCGGGAATCCTTCTGTTGGTTAGGGACACCAGGCGCGCCCCGGCTTCAGCCTGCGGCCCGAAAACAGCCCGCTCATCCAGGCATTGAGCCGTTCGAGATGGAGATAGACGATCGGCGTCGTATAGAGTGTCAGCCACTGGGAGACTAGTAGACCGCCGACGATCGCGATCCCCAGGGGCCTGCGCAGCTCCGCCCCCGCGCCGGTTTCGAAGGCGAGCGGCAGAGCAACGATCAGCGCGCACACCGTCGTCATCATGATCGGGCGGAACCGTTGCAGGCACGCCTGGTGGACCGCTTCAACCGGGCTCATGTTCCCCTCCCGCTGGGCGACCAGGGCGAAGTCGACCATCATGATGGCGTTCTTCTTGACGATGCCGATCAAGAGGAGAACGCCGATGAGCGCGATCAGGGTCAGATCGTAGCCGGTCGCGAGCAGGATCAGGAGCGCGCCTACTCCGGCCGCGGGAAGGGCGGAGAGAATGGTGATCGGGTGGATGAAGCTCTCGTAGAGCATGCCCATGATGACGTAGATCACCACGATCGCCGCCATGACCAGGAGCGGCATGGTGACGAGCGAGTCCTGGAACGCCTGCGCCGTACCCTGGAACTGCCCTACCAGGGTCGGCGGGGCACCGAGGCTCGCTTTCGCCGCGGTGATGGCGTCGACCGCCTGGCTCAGCGACGCGCCTCGGGCGAGGTTGAACGACAGCGTCACTGAAGGAAAGACGCCCTGGTGGTTGATCGTCAGCGGCTCGACCGTGCGCGTCACATGCGTGACCGCCGACAGCGGGACCTGACCGCCCGTCGCGTTCGTGACGTAGATGCTCGACAGCGCTTCCGGGCCGGCTTGAAATTTCCTCTCGACCTCGAGGATCAAATACGCCTGTTGGGTCGGCAGATAGATATTCGCGATTTGCGCCTGCCCGAAGGCGTCTTGGAGCGCCGCGTCGACGCTCGCGATCGGCACATTGAGGCTTGAAGCCAGATTGCGATCAACCTCGACGACGACATGGGTCGAGTTGATCTGCTGGTCCGAGGCGACGTCGGACAGGATTTTCATACCCTGGAGCTTTGCGAGCAAAAGCGGGGCCCAGTGATTGAGCTCGTCCGTGTTCGTGTCGGTGAGCGTATACTGGTATTCCGCCTGCTCGATCCGGCCGCCTATACGGATGTCCGGCACGGCCTGCATGTAGAACCTCACGCCGATCACCTTGGCGAGCTCTGGCCTGAGCCGCGCCATTACTTCCTGCACCGACGGCCGCTCATTGAAGGGCTTCAGCTGGATGAACACGCGCGCCGTGTTCTCGCTCGCGTTGCCTCCGGTTGCGCCGGCGAAGCTGACGACGCCGGAGACGGCAGGATCCTTGAGGATGATGGCGGCACATTCTTTCACGATTTCCGCCATCGCCTCGAAGGCGATGTCCTCGCGCGCCTGGGCCTGGCCCATAATCATGCCGGTGTCCTGTTCGGGCAAGAACCCCTTCGGGATCACGACGTAGAGGTATCCGGTCAGGACGATCAGCGCGATGGTGACGAGCAGCATCAGGAACTGGCGCCGCAGGGCCCAGACCAGCCCTCGGTCGTACCAGTCGCGCATGCGGTCGAAACCGCGCTCGAGCCAGCGGCTGAAGCGGTTCTGCTGCTCGCCGCTCTCGCGGGTCAGAAACTGCGCGCACATCATCGGCGTCAGCGTCAGCGACACGAAGCCGGAGAAGAATATCGCGAGAATCGTTACCATCGCGAATTCGTGGAAAAGCAGCCCGACCACGCCCGCCATGAACACGACCGGAATAAACACCGCCGCCAGCGACAGCGTGATGGAGAGAATGGTGAAGCCGATCTCGCCGGCGCCGTCGAGGGCGGCTTGGAGGGGCGGCTTCCCCACTTCGATATGGCGAACGACGTTCTCGATCATCACGATCGCATCGTCGACAAGGAACCCGATGGCGATCGTGAGCGCCATGAGCGACAGATTGTCGATGCTGTACCCGAGCAGATACATCGCCGCGAACGTCTCGACGATTACGACGGGCAAAGTGATGCTCGGAATCACGGTCGCCCAGAACTTGCGCAGAAAAAGGAAGATCACCATGACGACGAGCGCAAGCGCCAGCACGAGCGTGAACTCGACGTCCGAGACGGAGGCGCAAATCGACAGGGAGCGGTCGGAAACGAGATCGACGTGCACCGTGCGCGGGATCGATTTTTTGAGCTGCGGCATTATCGCCTTGATGCTGTCGACGACGTCCAGCGTGTTGGCCCCGGGCGCCTTGAAGACCAACAGAACCTCGGCCAGCCCGGTCCCAAACCAGGCGCCGGTGCGGGGGTTTTGCGGTCCGTCGACCACGGTTGCGATGTCCCCCAGCTGGACTGGCGCGCCGTTGCTGTAGGCCACGATCACCTTGCGGAACTGGGCGGCGTTGGTCAGCTGCTGGTTGACGTCGAGCGGAAATTCCTCATGGCGGCCTTCGAGATTGCCCGTCGCTTGGAGAGCGCTCTCTGACGTCAACGCGGCGCTAACCTGCGCGAAGCCCAGTCCTTTTGCCGCGAGCGCGTTGGGATTGAGCCTCACCTGCACGGCGGGCTGAGCCTGGCCGGCGATGCTCACCTGGCCGACGCCGCTCACTCGCGAAAGCGACTGGCCGATGAGGATGTTGGCGTATTGATCGAGCTCCTGGATCGGATAAGCGTCGGAATGAACCGCGTAGATCAGAATTGGCGCGTCGGCCGGATTGGCCTCCTTGTAGGTTGGCGGGTTGGGAAGATTCTTGGGGAGAAGCGCGCTTGCGGCCTGGATCGCCTGCTCGACGAAGCCGGCTGCGGCAGCGATGTTTACGCTCAGGTCGAACTGGAGCGTGATCGACGTCGTGCCGAGCCCGCTCGTCGAGGTCATCGAGGCGAGCCCGGGAATTGCGCTGAACTGATCTTCGAGCGGCGTCGCCACGGTCGAGGCCATCACGGTGGGGCTCGCGCCCGGGAGCTGAGCAGACACCACGATGGTTGGGAATTCGACGTTGGGCAGCGCAGCGACCGGCAGGAGCCTGAAGCAGACCACGCCGAACACAAAAAGACCGGCCGTCATCAGCGCGGTCGCGATCGGTCGGCGGATGAAGGTTTCCGAGACGTTCATGGGGCGGAGCTCGCGGTCGCCTTGGGTGGTTCGATCGCGATCTTCACGCCGTCGTCGAGATTGTACTGCCCGTTGACGACGACCTGGTCGCCCGGCGAGACGCCTTTCGTAAACACGGCCAACCCATTCTGGCGGGCGACGACCAAAACCGGGATGCGGTGGACGATATTGTCGGCGGAGATCGTGTAGACGTAATCGCCCTGCGGACCCGACATGACGCTTCCGACGGGAGCGGTGACGGCATTCTTGCGCGCCCCGACCACAAGGTCGACGGTGACGAACTCTCCCGGCCACAACGCTTGATTGGCGTTCGGGAACGTCGCGTAGAGGGCGACCGTGCCGGTCGTCGCGACGATCTGATTGTTGATGAAGGTGAGCTTGCCGTCGCCCAAGGTCTTTCCTTCCTGCGACAGCGCGCGCACATCAAGCGGCGCTCTATTCTGGGCGGCGCGAACTTCCTCCAGTTCGCTTTGCGGAATAGGGAAGGTCACATAGATCGGCGAGATCTGGGTGATGTTCACCAGCGTCGTACCGGCCCCGGCCGCAACATAATTTCCGGGATCGACCGCCATCGCGCCGGCTATGCCCGTCACGGGGGAGATGATGTGGGCGTACTCGAGGTTGAGCTTGGCCGCTTCGACGTTGGCCTGATCGAGCTTGACCGTGCCTTCGTCCTGCTGGACCACAAACGCTTGGTCATCGGCCTGCTGCTTGGCGATCGAGTTTTCGGCCTCCAATTTCTGGTAGCGCGCGAGATCGGTCTGGGCCTCGGCGACCAGGGCCTGGTCGTGCTCGAGCTGCGCCTGCGCTTGGTCGAGCGCGGCTTGGTAGGGGCGGGGATCGATGAGAAACAGGGGATCTCCGGCCTTCACGAGCTCACCCTGCTTGAAAAACGCCTGCATGATCTGACCGTTCACGCGACTCTGCACGTTGACGGTCTGGATCGACTGCACCGTCCCGAGCGCGTTGATGAGGATCGGCATGTCGCGTTGCATGACGGTCCCCGCGACGACCGGTGCCGCTGCCTCAGCCGGCGCAGTCTTGGGTGGCTCGGGTCGGCGCAGAACCGCGAACCCCGCACCTCCCGCGACGACCGCTGCGATCAACCCCAGCGAGATCCTAGGACTCCACTTCACCCCTACCTCCCTTGGCTCTTGTTGCGAACTACGCGCGGTGCCGGTCATCTAACACCGCGTTCAGCGAGACGTAGTCATCGCGCTGCCAATTGGGGAGGCCAGTGCGCGGACGGCGGCGCCATTTCTAAAGGCCGCTTCTGGCGCAACCTCCGCCTTCTTCAGCCGAAGACCGCTTTCGTGCGCTTACCGCCCATCACAGGGTCGATCTTGAAGGGCGGCAAAGGGTCGATTTGACACGTTCGGTGCGCCCTTCGGCAATGGCCGCTATTTGCGCACAGCGGCCGTCCACCCGTCGTCTTTGGACGACTAAAGTCGCCTTGGGGGATCTGCACCTGGGTCTGCAGCCCTGGGTCCGCAACTTGTCCAGATGCTCCGCTTCCGATACGCTCGCATTACCCGGTCGCGGTATTCAAAATGCAATCTGCCAGGATTTGCGTCGCCCTCACCGCGATTCTCGTGTCTTGTAGTTTCTCAGGACCGGCGACATCCCAGACCCAGCCCAAGCCATCAGAAATCGAATTCTGCCGACGGACTCTTCCAGGATGGGAAGTTTGCCGAAGCTGGCGAACTCTACTCGCGAATAGCCGCCCAAAATCCCAAGGACTATTCGGCGCTCCTCCAATTGGGCCGCCTTGCGCTGCTTTCCAACCGGCTTGACGATGCGCGGAAATGGCTGAAGGAGGTCATCGACCTGAAGCCAGACGACGCGGACGCCAAGGTCATGCTGGCCGAGGCGTTTTATCGTAGCGACGACTTCCAGCACGCAGCGGCTTCGCTGAACGGCGTCAACGTGAACAGCAACAGGCTGATTGTTTCGCAGTATCCGACACTGAATGTTGCGAAGCTGGAAAGCTTCAAGGGCCAGACGCCCTACGAAGTGCAGGGCGACGGTCAAGCCACGCGTCTGAAGTTCTTGAAGACCGATCCACTGCCGCTGGTCAGCGTGCGCGTGAACGGCGGTGACGATGTTACCTTCTTCATCGATACCGGAGGGTCGGAGGTCGCGCTCGACACCGAGTTCGCCAAGGAGCTCGGCCTTCCGCATTTCGGGGAGGTGCAGGGCACTTTTTCTGGTGGCCAGCACGCTGAGGTTCAGCAGTCGCGCGTTGAATCACTTACCGTCGGCGACTGGACCGTCAACAACCTGCCCGTTGTAACGCTCGCCTTGCGCCAACTCTCCGACGGACTTGGGGTTAAGCGCATCGACGGATGCATCGGAACCAATCTCCTGTACCATTTCCTTGCAACCCTCGATTTCCCGCACGGCGAGCTTGTACTGCGACAGAAAACCGCGAACGGCCTGGAGCAGTTTGCGGCAGCGACGCCAGGCAAGAGGATCGCGGTTCCTTTCTGGATTGCGAGCGACCACTTCATGGTGGGCTGGGGCCGCGTGGAGACGATCCCGCCTGCGCTCCTCTTCGTTGACACAGGACTAGCCGGCGCGGGAGTTAAGCTGGCCGAGCCGGTTATCAAGCAGGCAGCGATTAAATTGCAGGAAGACAAGGCTTTCGAAGGGGCCGGGGGAGGCGGGAAATTGAAAATCGTGCCGTACACCGTGCGTCGGCTTTCCTTCGGAGACCTACAGGAAGACAATGTCGCGGGTCTCTACGACGGCCCGTTCCCGTGGGAAAACACATTTGGCTTCCGCCTCGCCGGCATGGTCGGCCACGATTTCTTCAGACCCTATGCGGTAACCTTTGACTTTCAGACGATGCAGATTTTTCTTCAGTAGAGGCTCTGATCCAAGACTGGCGGGACGTCCTGTTCCCGATTTGCATATGGGGGCGTTTGCGCTTGGTGAAGGGTTCGGGCTCACGGCGGCGCTTCGCCCGACGCGCATCGGCGACGAACTCGGCATCGCCGTCCTTGCGCGGGTAAAGTCTGGGTGCTCATCACTGGCTAACGGCGATCGCGGTAACCGGATTCGAACCAAAACGATTCGAACCCAAACGTGTTGCAACACTCATGGGGGCACCTCAAGATTTGTGCGCTAAACCGCGTTTTCGTGGACAGATGAAGAACGCCGAGTTCTGACCTTGCAGCCGAGCGGCCTCTCGCCGTTAGGCCTCTGTTATCCTGTCGGCGTCACGTGCCGATGCTGTGTTTGACGGTGAGCTCGGCGTACCGCTCCGCAATCTTCGTCTCGGCCTTCCCCATCGCAGGCCTGCGCTCGCGCGACCGCTTCCCCACCCTATCAACCTTGGCGCTTATTCCGTCACCCTATCAAAGACACGCAAACAGCTTCTCGTTCTTTGTTGTGACAAACCCGCGGGCCGGTCTCGGCGAGGAATGCGAGCCGGGTATAGGCTCTTGCCCTTCGCCTCCGAGGGAAGGCTGGCATGGCACGACGGCAGTTGCTCACTGACGACGAGCGTCGGCGGATCTTTGGCGTGCCGGAAAGTGAAGCTGACATTATTCGGCACTACACCCTGTCTCCCGCTGATCTCGACCTGGCAGCCCATCGGCACGGCAGCCGCAATCGTCTCGGCGTTGCAGTCCAGCTCTGCTTGCTTCGTCATCCGGGCTTCGGCCTGCGCGTTGGCGAAGAAATGCCTGAAGCGCTGCTGGCTTACCTCGCCCACCAACTTGGCGTCCCGCCGGCAGCGTTTCGCGACTACGGGCGCCGAGCACAGACCCGGCTCGATCATGCGGGCGAGCTCGCCGTGCATCTCGGTCTACGTACCTACGCCCACCGGCAGGGGCGCTTTGCCGACCGAACGCTGGAGAACCAAGAGCATCGTGCGTCGGGGCTGAACCTCGTCATCGCCGCCATCGCCTACTGGAACACGCTCTACCTTGAGCGAGCGGCCGAAAACCTACGGGGCCGCGGCGCCACCGTGCCGGAGGAATTGCTCGCCCATGTCTCGCCGATGGGGTGGACGCATGTAGGGTTGACCGGCGACTACCTCTGGGAGCGAACCGATGATATTGCGCCCGGAAGCTATCGTCCGCTCAACGATCCCGGTGCGCGGCTCCGGTCGGCGGCATGATCGTCGTTCACGGTCTGTCCGCGAAAGCGCGGTTTAGCGCGCAAAACTTGAGGTGCGCCCGATCCCAGAGCTGCTCGACGAGCTCGGGGGGACCCATGCGGAAGCCGGGGCGTTGGTCGGTCTCTCCAGATCGCAGACCTCCAACATCATCGTCGGCCGATTCGGCGTCAGCCGCTCGGTCGTTCAGCGCGTCTTGGAGCTTTCGCGCGCCGCGTAGGCCGGTTCGGTCTCTCAGGTCTCTAGCTCGCTCGGCCGTACCGCCCTAAAAAAGAGCTTGCGCCTAACAGATCGCGCCGCGCGCCTAACAGGCCCCGGTCAAAAGCGTTAGCTACGTCGCTCGCCGCTTCCCCCTTAAAAAGGGAAGGCTGACCAGGGCATCGGGGCCATCCGAATTGCGATCACGGCGCCAGAGAGCCCGTGCAAGTCGCTCGGCAAGTTTGCTCTGCCAAAAAGGGGTCGTGCCGGAGTCCATCAGATAGAAGGCGGCGGTTTGGGTGGTCTGCCTCGAACTGTGACACCGTCCGTCGCGGCAACATTTAGACGGTCGGCACAGGCTTCCGTTGCTTCGCGCTCGGCTCCGTTTTTAAGAATTCTTTAGCGTTCTGACGCCAGCGCAGCCTTGGGCCTGATCCAAAATCGCCCATATAACATATCGACGCTACAGTTTTTCAGTTGGGGCCGCTTCGGCGGCGCATCTCCTCTCGGAGGTCCAATCATGTCCACGTCCAAACTGACGCGCCGGGTCGCATTTGCGGCGCTCGGCGCTGTGACCCTTGCCGGCGCCGCGGCTTCGCACGGCGTGTTTGCGCGCGCCATGACTTCGCCGCCCGGCATCCACGTCGATGTCGAGCCGCTGCGCGCCAACGCGGGCGACCCGACCGCGACCTGGGTGGCGGAATATCTCCCTGGCCAGCTGGCGCAAAATCTCGGCGCTCGGATGGCGCACGCCAACGTGTCGGTTCGCGTCGAATATCTGACCCTCGGGCCGAGCACCGGGGCAAACGGGCCGGCCAGCTCGTCCTACGACACGATCCAGGGCGTGGCGACCATCAACGGCGTCGAGATGCCGGTCCGGGCGACGAACAGCTACTACCCCTCGCCGGTCGACCAGACGATGATCGAGCGAACGAACCGCATCCGTGTGTCGCAACTGACCCAGGCGCTCGCCTATTGGGTCGCACAAGACGCAGCCCACTGAGCGCCATCGGGCCGTCCGATTTGCGATCACGGCGCCAGAGAGCGTGCGCCTACGTCGCTCGCCGTTTCCGGCTATAAAAAGAAGCCTGACGGGATCGGCATCGGGGCCATCCGAATTGCGATCACGGCGCCAGAGAGCCCGTGCAAGTCGCTCGGGAGATTCGCTCTGAGAAAAAGGGCCGACGGATTGG
The DNA here is from genome assembly GCA_963765375.1 of uncultured Alphaproteobacteria bacterium. Lineage (GTDB taxonomy): Bacteria > Pseudomonadota > Alphaproteobacteria > Rhizobiales > Beijerinckiaceae > Roseiarcus. Next base: position 519,850 of record CAVXVZ010000007.1, read on the forward strand.
CGGCCTCCGAGGGGCAACGGGAACGCCCTGAAATACGGCGCGCGTCCGCCTCGCTCCAGATCGTCGCCCTCAACGCGCGTGGGATCGCCACCTGACGGACATCAGCTTGTCTGCCCCCCGCCGCTCTGGCCTGTATACGATGCGGGGTCGCCGTCGCCCGCGGGGAGGCTCACAGGAACGCTAAATTGAATGCGATTAGTGGCGACGTTTTTGTTTCCTATTTCCCCGTGAACACCCAAGTCAAATACCGCGATTTTCAGACCGCCGCCCGCCTTGGCAGCCTCAGTAAATTCAGCAATAACTGCAACGTCGAATTTCACCACAGTAGCTGTAAAAGGACCCTTGCGGACTGCGCCACTATCCGATGGATATTCTATCGCCCCAAGCCCCCAAGGAGCGATATACTTTCCTATATGGGTGTCTTTTTGGACATCTAGAACTCCGTCGAGAATGTCACGAAGGGTCTGGGATACAAAGTCTTTCAAGGAAGCAGTCATCGGCCGTCCCCATGTCTAGGCGGGCCCATCGAGAGGCTACTACGTCGCTCGCCGTTTCCCGTTATAAAAAGAGGTGCGCGGCCGTGAACAAGGGGACCGTTGCGACATGCGCTGGTTTCGTCGGAGGCAGGCATCCGCCGCTGCACTCGCTGCCCAGTTTCACACGATATTGGCGTGCGAGGAATATGCGCCGTTGGCGGCATCCAACTTCGACGTCCCCGCATCACACATCGGGGCCTATGCGCAACGAGTGCGCCTCTATCGTGAAGCAGCAGTGCTCCTCGCCTTTGTCGAAAGGGGGCCCGGCGATCCCAAGATCGCGCCGACTTTGGTCGCCTACGAGGCCATTCTCATGGGGCCGGAGGGTCGTATAGTCTTTTACGCATTGAGGGGTCGCCGCCATGTCCAAGCCACTGGTCGCCTATTTCCGGGTCAGCACTCGCGAGCAGGGCCGCTCAGGGCTCGGCATTGACGCACAGCGGGCCGCCGTCGCCCGGTTCGCCGAGGCCGAGGGCTTCGAGATCGTCGCCGAGCACGTCGAGATCGAGACGGGCAAGGGCGCGGATGCCCTAGATCGCCGCCCGCAACTCGCCGCCGCCCTCGCCGAGGCCCGCCGCAAAGGAAGGGCCTGCCCCGTCGCCGTCTCGAAGCTGGATCGGCTTTCGCGCGACGTGCATTTCATCAGTGGCTTGATGGCGCACAGGACGCCGTTTCTGGTCGCCGAGCTGGGTTCGGACGTGGAGCCGTTCCTGTTGCACCTATACGCCGCCCTCGCCGAGAAAGAGCGCGCGGTGATCTCTCAGCGAACGAAGGCCGCCCTCGCCGCCGCTAAAGCCCGTGGACAGGCTCTTGGGAATCCTCGCCTCGCCGAGGCCCGCGCCACCGTCAACGCCATCCGCACGACCGGGGCCAACACGTTCGCCGCCACCGTGGCGCCGGTCATCGCCGAGGTTCAGGCCGCTGGGGCGAAGTCGCTCCGCCAGATCGCTGCCGCCTTGAACGGGCGCGGCATTGCGACAGCGCGCGGGGGCAGGTGGGAAGCCCAGACAGTGGCGAACGTCCTCAAACGGGTCGCGGCCTAGCGGTTCGACGGGTAACCCGGTCGACGCCATTGCCGCGCTGGCGAGAGCGGTATCGGGGCCAACCGAATTGCGATCACGGCGCCAGAGAGCACGGGCAAGTCGCTCCTGGAGGACGGCTGGTTGAGGCAGGAAGAAAGGGTCTGACCAAGCCGGCTCGTGAACCATTAAGCGGGCATCAGCCCGCACAGGCGGCATGGTCCTTCGCTGACTACTCAGTCTTCTCGTCGACGGAGAACATCCCCGGTCCCGTTCCCTTGGACGTCCAGTTCATCTCCTTCCCCTTCAGCGGAGCTGCATCACCCGTGGCAAACACCCAGGTGGCGGTTCCGCTGGCACTGCCGCCCGTCACCTGTCCCTTGTCGTTGATGGTGAGGTTGAGGACGCCATCGCCATCCTTGTAGATGACCAGTGATCCGGGCTTGCGGATTACGCCCGTGCCCGAGATTAGGGTGCCCTTGCCCTTGGTCATATCCCAAGTCACCGTGCCCGTCATCACGCCGCCCGCCATGGGCCCACCCTCGACGCGACAGCTGAAGTTGTCGACAACCAGGACGTGGCCGTCCTGATCACCAATGGGCTCTGGCGTCGTGAGGCCGACGTCCTGACAGTTGAAGACGTTGTCCGCCATCGCGGCACTTGAAAACGCCAGCAGCAACAATGCAGTCCCACCCAAAAGATACTTCATGTGATTCTCCCTAGTGCCTGTTGATTGAATACGCACGCCATGCGCTACTACGGCAGAACTGACATTGCGCGCGCCACATACAGCGAGCGGCCGTCCCGCTTCTTGAAGACGTCAGTCTCGAAAGACTGATACCTCAGGGGCCGGACCCGTCTTGGCTGACATTCGCCAGCCTCAGCCTTATCGCGGCGAGGCTGGGCCCATAGCCAGACTTTGACAAGACTGAAATGTCGTTGTGACCCCGCTGTGGCTTGTAGATGCGGGACGGGGCCGGGCTCGCGGTGGGGTTCCTTGGTATCAGGCTGGCGTCATCGCCGGCCGCATCTGACCTCGTCCGGAAAGCCCGAACCGCGCAGTTCCCTCAAACGACCCGGCTCCGGTCGGTGCGTTAACGATGGCCGAGGCCAAGAAAGGACTGGCGCTCACCTTCCGCGTTCCCTCTGAGGCAGTCGAGATCACCATTCGTGGGTGAGCCTTGACCCGACCTCGTTGACGCGAATCGCGAACAAGCCGAACGTGACATCGGCGTTGATTCGCGCCTGTATTCGGAGAACGAAACCCCAGAAACACGAAACCCGCCAATGAAGGCGGGCCAGTGTCCCGGCAAAGCCGGGGAATATCGCAGTCTGGCCCAGTGACCGCGAAGCTGTGCGTTTGGCCATTTGGTGGGTCTGCCACCTTTTGTCAAAAGTCGACGCTACGCAGCCTCTCTCAGCTCGAGGTCGAGCCGCTGTTCCATGTCGAGGTCGAACGCGCCGTAGGGACTGACATGGCCCCAGACGAGCGGCGTCAGCCCACGGACGTCCGCCTCGGTCATGCGCTCGCGCCAGCGGCCCTCGGCGAGCACGCGCTGGAGCATCAGCGTGTTGACGTAGACGAGGCACGACTGGAGCAGGTGAAGAGCGGCTACGGACACTGCCTGGTCGTCGAAACGGTTGCTCGCCACCTCGCCGCCCTTGCCGAAGAAGATGAAACCGTTGGCGCAGTTCCAGGTCTCAACAACGTTCAGTCCCTCATGGATCTCGCGCCGGAGCGCCTCGGCGGAGAGATAGCGGCAGAGGAACACCGTCTTCGCCGCCTTGCCAAGCTCGGCCAAGGCCCGATAGGTCGGGTGCTGGACATTGCTGCGCGTGAACCGGCGTAGGATCGCCTCCGGATCGGCGGTGCGCTCGGCGAGCGCGGTGGCAAAGCGCACCATCTCGTCGTACTGCTGCGCGATCAGCTCCCAGTCGATCGGCCGTGTGAGGATGCATTCGAGGTTCGGCGTAAGCCGACGCCGTGCCCGGCACGGGCAGGTGGAGCCGCTGCGACGCGATCGCCTTCAGCCGCGGCAGCAGCTCGAACCCGAGCATCCGGCAGAAGGCGAACGCCACCTCGCTCTGGCCATGGCTGTCGACGTAGGTCTTCTCGACCTCCATCTCGGTGTCGTGCCGCAGCACGCCGTCGATCATGGCGGCCACCTCGGACGAGGAACAGCGCTTGAGCTGAGAATGGATGCACACCGATTGGCGTTCGACGTGCCAGTAGATCATGACGCCGCGCCCGCCGTAGCGGACGTGCCACTCGGTCATGAGGTTCTGGTCGAAGGCGCCGAAGTGCTTCGAAGTCCGCTGCGCAAGCGGTCGTGCCCTCGCCCCAGATCTGCGGCAGCCGCGCGGCTAGCGTCGCATTGACCACGCGGCGGGTCGCGTCGCGTACGCTGTCGGCATCGATGTAATGCCGGCGGGTGTGCAGCAATTCCTTGTACGAGAAGCCGTCCCGCCCGTCGGCCAACCGTTTCAGGCCCGCGTTGGTACCGAGCCCATAGAGGCTGAACAGCAGGCGACGCCGGATCTCGCCGCGGTCGGTCGCCTCCCGGGTCGCAGCGGTCGCGAACACATCGGTGAAGCCAATCCGCAGGTCGGCTTCCTTGAGGATGTCGAGCAGGCCCGTCATCGGCCAGCGACGGCCGAGCTCGACCTTCAGCGCCTTGAGGTTGGGCGGCTCTGGCTGGGGCTCGAGCGGCGTGACGACGATGGGATGCCGCCGGTGCGGCTTCAGCTTCACCTTCGGGTTGCGAGGAAGGTCTCGGTCCAGCGCGTCCAGCCCGTCGGTCATCTCGGCCGCCAGCTTTGCGATGAAGGCGTCGGCCGCCCGCGGCAGACCAAGACGCTCGTAGCAGGCGTCCCGGCGCTCGGCGAAGTCGGCGGGGAGGTCGTCGTCAGGATTGCGCCAGCGCTCGGCGCCAACCACCCACACCTCCCTGCAGCGGAGCCTCTCGCGCAGCGACTGGAGCACGCAGATCTCGTAGTTGATGCGGTTGACGCGCCTGGTCCCATCGGGCGCGTCCTCGATGACGATGTCGCGCCACTTTGGCCGGATGACGTCTTCGACCGCGATCTCGTCGAGTTCGTAGTATTGCCGCCCGCCGTCGACCGCAGCGCGGATCACCTCGATAGCGTCGAGGAGCGGACGATGTGTCGCGTTGTTCGAGCGGAACTCGACCGCGGCGAGCAGCTTCGGCAGCATCCGCCGATAATAGGAGCCGTAGGAGGCGCGGACCACGGTGTGGATGCGCGCATGCCGTTGGCCGGCGCCGGCTGCGGCCTCCTTGACCAGCTTCTCAAATGTCTGTTCGCCCGCAACCGGGAAGATCACCTCGCGCACGACGCCGTCGGGCTTATCGAGCGCGGCGCGTGCGACGTTGAAGAGGATGCCGATCTTGCCGCGAACTTGAACCGCGTCAGCGAGCAGTTCCTCGACGACGCGCTTCTCGGCCTTGACTGTGATGCGGTGCGTAACCTGGATCAGCAGCTCGACCAGACCGTCGACGATCTCGGCCTCGCGGGGCAGGCAGTAGAAGGCCAGCAGCGGCAGACGGGTGCGCTCTGGATGACGGCGCAATTCCCAGGCGGTCTCGACCGCGGCGCGCCTGCGGAACCGCTTGACGAGATCGGCGTGAACACCGCGCAGCAGGTCAGCCGGCAGCGCGAGCGCGCGGACAACGTTAAGCTTGTCAATCTCGGCGAGCAGGCTCTCCAGGCCGACGCGCCCAGGATCGGCCGCCAGCCGGGTGAACGCCGCTCCTGTGCCGTCGTCCGCCAACAGGCCATCCAGACGCTGGTGCACCTCGGGATCGAGGCGATCGGCGACGGTTCGCAAGACGTCGTCGTCGTGTACGGCGCGTGCCGAGTGGACGATCCGGTCGAGGCGGTAGGCGCCTGGCCGGACGATGCGCCGACGCGCAAACCACGCACCGATCTCGTCCTCGAGCGTGGCCGCGTTTGGCTCGCGCTGCAGCACCTCCTCAGCCAGCCATCGGCGTAAGGCGGCCTCGGCCTTATCGTCGAAGTTGGTGATGGCGAGATGGTTGAGGATTGCCTGCCGATGACGCCGTCCGGTGCGGCCCGACCAATCGTAGCTGTGTCGAGGGCGCTAGCTCCAACCCCGATCTGGGCGGCAAGGTGCGCGATCACTGCCGGTGCGAGGTCGGTCTCCTCGTCGGGGAAGGCGCCGTAACGCCGCCAGTATGCGAGCTGAGCGGCAAGTCCGAGCTTGCCCGCGTCAATCCGGCCGACCAGCAGCGATAAATCCTCCGGCGTCAGCGACCAGCGCTCGACAAGCTCGTCCGCCGACCACCACCGCCGCATCGCGCCCTCCAAGCCGTCCCGATCAGCGGCAGCGTAACTGAAGCTTGATCCGGATCGAGAGCCAAATGGCCAAAACACACAGCTTCGCGGTCACTGGGCCTTACACGAACTCTTCCCCGATATGGCTTCGCGGCCCGAGTTGCCGAGCCGCCCGAGCCGCCCGCGAAACTCACGCCAGAAGAAATCCAACAGCAATTGAACGAAGCATTTGCCGGGGTGCTCCTGAATGGCGGGACACCTCGGACGCCGCCTGAGCCACGGATCGAAAGCCCCGGCCCCTCGCTCTCGTCGGAAGAACTCCAACAACATTTGAACGAGCATTTCGGCAATTCTCGCCCGCGGCTTGGGCCGACCCTGTCTCCCCGCCGAATTCGATCGCTGTTCAGGGCCGGCAATCCCGCCACCGGGGGGCCTTCGCGCCGTCAACGCTGCGACGCGCGGGTCAAGAACCTGTTCAGGATCGGCAAGAACGGCGTCGGGGTCGCGTGGCCTCTTTTGCAAAGGCTGGGCGATGGAGAACGGTCGTTGCTGGGTGCATGGCGGCGCGTCGACGGGTCCGAGGACCCCAGAGGGCAAGGCGCGCGTCGTTGCCGCGATGGTCGAGGGGCGGCGCAGGTGGGTTGCGCGACGCCGTGCCGAGGGGAGGAAATTCCCTGCGGGCCGCAAGCGCGGCGAGAGATGGGTGGCCGAACCGATGCGCGAGCTCGCCCGCGCCGAAGCGCACAGGCTTAAGGGAGGGCGGTTCACCGTCGACCACGCGCTGACGCTCGCCTTGTTGCGGAGCGCGAACGGCTGCATGGAAAGCACGGCAAGAGCGAAGGCGATGCTCGACGCCCAAGAGTGTGCGGCGCTGGAGCGGGATCGCCAAGCGGCGCTCGCGCGCATCGCCGAATTGCGTGTGTCGCTGCTGGCTAATCCATAGGCGGCCAGGCGCCAACTCGGGTGCAAGGATGAATGAGAAAGCGACCTATCGGCGCGGCAACGTCTCAGTTTTAATGCGCGTGCTCGAAAAGGCAAGGCTGCGTTGCAGCCTTGCCTTCTCGTAATTCGCTATTTGTGCGTTTGGCTCTTGCCGTGCGCCGTTTCCGAGTGTTCATGCGCCGTTTTCGAATGGGCTTGTGCCTTCGAGGCTTCCTCACGCCCTTTTGCGTGCTCTCCCTTGCCATGTTGGTCGGCGGCCAGCCGGTGGCTTTTCGCGGCGATGTCGTGGTGTTCGGCCGCTTTGTTGTGTGCTTCCTTGGGCATGATATTCTCCTTTGATTGAGTTGCCGTACTCTTTAGGCGTTATCTCAAGCCATCGGACGGGCGCCCTGGCTCTAGTACCAGCGTCCTCGTCCATAGAAGCCGCCGCCACCGAGCAAAAGCACGATTACGACGATAATTAGAAGAGTTGTCATATCCATGATGGGGGCTCCTTTGGCCGAACGTTTGGCAATTTGACATCGCCAACCTCTGGACGAACTTGGCTGCTCCTTGGCGCGCGGGCTGCGCCGACTATTTCCTTACGGCCTCGCGGACTGCGTCCTTGACCCCGCCAACCGCGTTCTGAACTTTACCGGCGGCTTTTTCATTCCGGCCCTCGACCTCAAGCTTGGCGTCGCCCGTGGCTTTGCCAACAGCTTCCTTCACCGAGCCTTTGGCCTGCTCGACCGATCCCTTGATGCGATCTTTATCCATGATCTCCAATCCTCTGTTTTTGCGGCCCGCGCCGCCAGTCCATTGTTCGGCGGGCGTCAGCGCCATGACCGCGAATTTATGGCGTTGCCGAGCGGCCAGATAGGATCGGAATCTGCTCAGGCGCGCCATCCGCCGTCGCGAATCGAGAGCGACGCCTGAGTAGATTCCGATACTCCGCGGCGCGCGGGACATGCGTTATGAGTGGAGGTCGCCCGACATTGCCTCAACGCGAGGTCCCGCCCAAAAACCAGCTGGGACAATCCGGGCGGAAGCGGGCGCGGTAGGCGGGGTTGCCTACGCGCCCGCTCGGCTTATAACGCTGCAGGCTCTTCGTGCTTGCGCAGTTGTTTAAACTGTTGCGTCGGCCGGCTCTATCCGTTTTCTCATAATTTGGGGTTCTTGCGATGATTGGAGAGCAGCGAGTGATGCAGGTGGTGCTGTTCTATGGCTTCAGCCTCGAGCGGTATGTACCGGACAATCTCTTGCTGTGTAAGTCGAATGGTTTGTAGACCTTTCGGAGATCCGGGCGCATCTGGGCTGTATTCTCAAATCTCCACAGCGCTCGCATTTGAACTGGTTGTCCAATCCGTTTAGTGCTCGTCCAAGCGTTATTTATTCTCCTCGGGATAATCCGGAGTGATAAGCTCCTGCTGGCCAGGAGAGCGCGCGTGTCAATTCCTGTCCTCGCGCCCCTAATATCGGACATGACGCTCACCTGCAACCTCTATACCCGGATGTTCCGAAGGGAACTGACACAGGTGCCGCACGTCGACGATTGGGCCATCCCCGTTCGACGTATAGAGAGTAAGGCGATCTTGGTAAATACCTTTCTCGCTAATGGGCCGCAAATTTTGATATGGCCTTGTCAGCGTCTTCCTTGGCTTCGCGCTGGGTCGCGTATGATTGTGGCGATCGAAGATGAATTTGAATACTCTCGCAGATCGTCCAGCGATATCGCCCGGCCCGCAGCGCCTCCGCGTCAACGTTGGACATGAACTGGTTGTCTCCCCCTACATGACCCGAACATGGGATGGCCCAGTCTATGTCGTTAGGCTCGAAATTCGTAAATTCGAGCGAGTCCAGATGAAGGCCGAGACAGTGCGTCGAACAAATCCATATCAACGAGTTCACAAGGGAACCCGAAGCGTGGACCTGGATTAATGACAAATAGACCTCTTGGCTCCAAGAGGTATCGGGGTGTACGTATGTCTGAAACCCCAAAAGGAGCACGCTAGTGAAATTCGACGCAGAGTTCATACCGGATATAGGCACGAACGACGTATATTTGGGGAGAAGCGCCCAATTTCGGCACCATCCGTTTTTCAATCGACAGCGTCATTCTTGTCGATCATTTGGGTGTAAGTATCCGGTCCATCGCGAGAACAATCTTGCGCATCGCAGGCCAACCGGGAGAGGTTCGAGCGCGCTTGTCGCCGCGCTTCTCCGAAACTCGCTATTGCGTATCTCTAGTGACGATCGACTCTTCGCTAAGTAGAGGCGCGGCGATTGTCGCCCTCTCATCGTATGTGCGCGTCACCCTCTCGACGGCGTCCCGATAGGCCATGCAAATCGAATCTAATTTCTCGATGAGGAGGCGTCCGTCATTAGGGAGCTCTCAGCCGACGCCGAAGCGCGATTAACGCCCTTTGCTTGTCGGCGATCTAGACTGATTGTCTCGCGCCGTCACTATGCGTGTGCTCGATGCTGAGGGGCGCGAGGTTTTACTCAGAAGTTCAGGGCGACGCTTCAGGGGCACGGGGCCTCCCAAAATGGCCGCGCCGTTTGTGTTCGATTATTTGGTGCACTAAATTATTGCCCCCCAGCCCGAGCGCGCTAATCCTGCCCCGCGCTCTGTTCCCTTGGCGTGGGGATTTTATATGTGGCGATAGTGGCAGCTTAATGTAGGACGCGGTCGTAGTGTAAGTAGTTTAGATGTTGAAAGAAGTGGTTCAACTGTCTAGACTTCGGCTGGCGATGCCGCAGCTTCAAAAAAGCGGTTCGCTGGCGAGGGCTTGCGGTAACGGGGGATTGTCCCCGCAACTCCCCCTGCGCCGCAGGCGGTTGTGAAGGCGTTATCGCCGCGGCCAAATCATGATTGGCCGCGGTATTTCTTCCCCGTTCTGTGTTTAGCTGAAAGTAGGATCGCGTGATGGCAGAGCGCACCGGTCCGAGGCGCACCGCGCCGCGTCGGCTTCATCGACGGCACTGACCCTGCACACATCCGGCACCACGACGACGCCCTCGCACTAGGCATCGTCAATCGGTCAGTATTGATCGTAGTGGTGGTGATAGGGGTGATAAGCGTAGCCGCGATGATAGTGCCGGTGATTGGTCATCGAGTTTCCGATCGCCGCGCCCCCGACGCCACCCACGACCGCGCCGACCGGACCGCCAACAACAGCCCCGGCGACAGCGCCCCCGACACCCCCTGTGATCGCGCCGCTTTCGTCAGCAAAGGCAAGTTGAGATGAGGCGCAAAGCAAAGCTACCGTTGAAAGAGCAAGAATCATTCTGGACATAGAAATCTCCTGTAATTCGGCGAAACTCGCCGTCGTTCTTTGCCACTTAGTCGCCAACCGATCCGAAGGGTAAGGCTCGGAATCTACTCAGCTCGCTCTTGTCGGATGAGTGCACAACGACCTCGGGTTCCGGTGAAGGGCCGCGGCGAAAGATCTCCACCTTATGCTGGCGGAGCGTAGGTATTTTCCGAGCCTTTCGTTGCGTCGGCTTTCCCGCCATCGTCAGCTCAGTAAGACCGCGTCATGCCGAAAAAACCAAGGAAAGTACGACCATGGACACGAATACATATTGATCATCCTCGTCGTGATATTTTTGTGCGGTGGGTTCGGCTTTTATGGGCGGGGACGTTGGTTCTGAACTGACGCCGCGGAGGTTCGCAACGAGCCCTCAACTCTGAAGGATTTCCGGTCATGGCTAATTCCACCCTACAAAAGATCGCCAATAACAACGCCGACCCATTGATCAAGAGCGGCCAAGCCACAGAATCGATCCTGAAGGGCCAGAACGAGGCCCTCACCGAAAGCGGTAACGCCCCTAAAACAGCCGTCCAGGAGTTGACGAAGGCGTATCAGGACTTGGCGACAAAGAACGCCAAGAACCTGACCGCCGCGATTCAACGGCTTTCCGCCGTGAAGAACCCGGTGGAGTTCATAGAATTGCAGCAGAAGCTGATCAAGGAAGGCGTCGAAGCCGCTGTCAGCGATTGCCGCCACATAGCCCAATTGACCAGTGCAGTGTTTACTGCTGCTTTCGAGCCCGTGAAAAAGCAGATCGAGGCGGCGAAGTAGACCGCACACACCTAGGTCTGGAGTCTCACGAGGTTGATGGCGCCGGGGCGTGGGGGACGACGGCCCGCGAACGCCAATTCGTTCTTGCCTGCCAATGAGTTTCCGAGCGTGTCTTTATCGGCGCGGCATAGTCGTTGAGGCGTCGTCGCCGCGAGGCGGCGGCGGATTCGCGTCGTTCGCGGGCCCAAGCGAATAATGGCCTGAGATCGCGCAAATAATGAGCATCATCAAAACGAGTGCGCCCAATGCCATGAGAACCTGCGTCTCGCGCGAGCCCCTTGCCGCAAATGCGCTATCCAAAGAGCGAACGTCGAGAGCCTTGCCCTTCGGCAACAACGCGACGAGATGGGCGGCCATTATCCTTGAGGGGATGGCGTTCGCCGGCGCGCGCGGCAGCGCTTCAATCAGCTCGGTCAACCGCGCGGCAGCCGCATCGCTCGGCATTCGCGCGAGGCTCGTTGCTTCTTGCCAGGGATCGACATTGAGGCGCGCGAACGCAGAAAGGACGCTGAGCCCCGGTCCGTTTCGATCTTCGCCAATCGACGCGCCGAGGAATTTGTCGAATTCCGGCTCGATGAGTGGCGATAGCGCGGCATGGGTCATATCACGACCTCTGCCTTTTCGCTTTGCTCCGCGAAGCGGTCACAAGCCGACGCCGTTGCGAGCGCCCTTTGAATCGCTTGCTCCAGATCCGATACACGGAAGGGCTTCTGAATGAAGACAGTGTCAGGACCTAACGGCATCCCTCTCACCGCCTCGCCCGTGATCAAGACATGCGGCACGAGTCTGCTTTGAAGGATCTCTTTGACCGCCGCGATGCCGGTTGCTTCGCCCAGTCCGACGTCAACGATCATCAGATCCGGGCGCCAATGGGAAGCGGCGGCCGTCGCATTGGCGACATTGCTTTCCACAGCGCAGACCGTGTGGCCGAGACCCTCGAGCGTCTCCTCAAGCAATCCGCCGATGATTGCGTCGTCTTCTACGACCAGAGTGCGTAGCGCATTCATCGAATAACCTCCCCCATCCGCGCCGTCCTCGTTCACCCAGACAGCGACACTGCCGAGCGACGTACTCCCGACCGCATCAGCTCCCGACCTAACAGCAACGCTGTTCGTCACGATCGGCCCTGTGGCAGTTGCAAAATTGCGATCCGCGCGAAGTATCCCGCCGGTCGCGGCGCGCCGGCCTGACGCGATGCGAGAGCCAACCTGATGGAAATCGCTTGCTGAAGAGGATTGGCTCACCGCCGAAACACGCGAGCGCCGATGTAGCCGATGGCGACCGCTAAGCTCAGCACAAGAAAGGCCTGCTTCTCAATAAAAAGACTGACCGCCTTGTTCGACTGGCCACCTTCCGCTCCCGCTTGCCAGCGTAGGCTCCGCACGGGCCGTTCAATTTCGCCGGCGGCGGTCTGAACTGTGGTTGTCTCTCCACCTTTCATGTGCTCGGTCAAGCTCGCGACGTCGCGCTTCAACGCGACAAGATCCTGACGAAACAGTGCGATATCGGAATCTGCGTTCGTCGATGCGCTCATGGGGCGTTCTCTCTTACCCTCGCGAACCGTTCGGCCGCGGCGATGCAGAGCCGACTATGATCGAAGCGTCACGGTCGGGGAAGATTCGGAAAGTACTCATGGCGGGGTTCGCTATCCGCGTCGGGGCGAAGCTGTCTTCTTCGAAATAGTTCGCAATTGACCCCGAGTTCTGGTACTGATCCATGGCCGCTCCTGTGGAGCCGCGCCCCTCGAGAAAAATTGCAGAATGCTTGGAAGTCGTCCGCATCATGTCAAGGCGGATCGACCGCATTGGCTTCAGAGGCCGCTCTCCGCCAGCGCGCGAGCGGATTTTCCGATCGTCGCAATCGGCGCTTCGGCTGGCGGCCTTGACGCCTGCAGGAAGCTTTTGGACGCGCTTCCGACGCCCAACGGCATGGCCTTCATTATCGTGCAGCACCTCGACCCGAGCCACGATAGCATGATGGTTGATCTGCTGGCGGGCCATACTTCGATGCTGGTCCTGCTGGCGACTGACGGCATGAAAATCGAACGCGAGCGCGTCTATGTCATTCCTCCCGGCGTCTATCTCTCGGCCGACAAAAAGGCGGCGTTGCGGCTTTCGAAACCGCAAGCCCGGCACGGCGCGCGGCTTCCTTTCGACTTCCTGCTGAATTCCCTGGCTAGCGAGCATGGCGCGCGCACCGTGTGCGTGGTCCTTTCCGGAACCGGCGCCGACGGGAGTCTTGGCTTGAGAGCGGTCAAGGAAAGCGGCGGTCTCGTCGTCGCGCAGGAGGTCAGCGAAGCGGACTATGACGGCATGCCCAGAAGCGCCATCGCGACGGGCGCCGTGGATCTCGTGCTCCGCACCGCAAAGATCGCTGAGGCGCTGGTCGCGCGCGAACGAGGCCGCGTCTTCGTGCCCGAAGGAAAGAGATCGTCCGCGCAAAGGTCAGTAGAGGATTTGCTGCCGGACATTATCGCTCTCCTGCGCACGAAGACGGTTCACGATTTTGGCCTTTACAAGCACGGCACTCTGGAGCGGCGCGTCGAGCGCCGGATGGCGTTGGCGGGGGTCAAAACCGCCGCTGGGTATCTCGATCTCCTGCTTCGCGACGCCGAGGAGCGCGATCAGCTGTCCAGGGATTTACTGATCAATGTCACGGGCTTCTTTCGGGACGCCGCCGTTTTCGAGTTTCTGGGCAAGAGCGTTATTCCCGACCTTGTGCGCGATCACCCGCTCGACCGGCCGCTGCGAATCTGGGTCGCCGGCTGCAGTTCCGGTGAAGAGACTTATTCGCTCGCCATGCTTTTTCGCGAGCAGATCGACGCCTCGAAGCGCGACGTCAAACTGCAAATTTTCGCCAGCGACGTCGACCCGGACGCAGTGGCGACCGCTCGTGAAGGCCTCTATCCCGACTCGGTCGAGGCGGATGTCCCGCCAGAACGATTGGCCCGGTTTTTCTCCAAGGAGGATTGCTTCTACCGGATCTCGGCCGAGCTGCGCTCGAGCGTCGTGTTCACGGTGCATGACGTGCTCGCCGATCCGCCGTTCGCGCGTCTCGATTTCGTTTCGTGCCGGAACCTTCTGATCTACCTTCTGCCGGAGGCGCAGGCCAAGGTCATCTCCATCATCCACTTCGCGTTGCGCGGAGGCGGCCTTCTGCTGGTCGGTGACGCCGAGACGGTCGGGGTGGCCGACGGTCGGTTCGCCATCATTTCGAAACCGCAGCGCATTTACCGCCGCGTTGGCGGCCCTCGACCGGGCGATTTCGGTCTAGCCTCGAGCGCCGGCGACGGCGCCCGCTCGCGCGCGCGACCTAGCCCGCCGGCCGCGCCTTCGCGCCAGATCGAGCTCGCCGAGCTTTGTCGACGGATGGTTCTGGAAGCCTATGGTCCGGCTGCGGTTCTGATCAACCGTAAACTCGAATGTCTCTACTTCCAGGGGCCCGTCGATCGTTATCTCAAGGTCATGTCGGGCCGCCCGGTGAATGACGTGATCGCGATGGCGCGCGAGGGCGTGCGTACGAAGCTGAGATCGGCCGTGCAGCGATCGCTGCACGAGAATGCGCGAGTCGTCATGCCCGGCGGCCGGATGCAGGGTGGAGCGGGTCGCTCGTCATTCCGCGTCGTCGTCGTTCCGGCGCCGCGCGACCGTGAAGACCTGTTGCTGGTCTGCTTCGTTGAGGAGCCGGAGCCGCAAGTCGGCCGGAGCGGCAGCACGGCGCCCGCTGATGTTCCTCGGGTCCTCGAACTCGAACGGGAGCTCGAGGCGGCAAAAACCGAATTGCAGAGCGCTGTCCGCAACCTCGAGATCTCGAGCGAAGAGCAGATGGCGATCAACGAGGAGGCGCTGTCCGTCAACGAGGAATATCAATCGACTAACGAGGAGCTGCTTGCGTCCAAGGAGGAGCTTCAATCGCTCAATGAGGAACTGAACGCCCTCAATAGCCAGTTGCAGGAAACGCTCGAGCGACAGCGGACGACCGCTGACGATTTGCAGAACGTGCTTTACAGCACCAAAGTCGCAACGATTTTCCTCGATACGCGCTTCAACATCCGATTCTTCACCCCGGCGACGAGAGCACTCTTCAATATAATTCCGGGCGATCTGGGCCGCCCGCTCACGGATCTCAAGTCGCTCGCGGCCGACGACGCTCTCGTGGATGACGCCGAAACAGTCTTCAGGAGTCAGACGCCCGTTGAGCGCGAAATCCAGGGACAGAGCGGTCACTGGTTCGTGCGCCGGATCATGCCCTACCGCGCCAGCGACGAGAAGACCGAAGGCGTCGTCATCACTTACGAAGACGTAACCGAACGGCGGCGCACGGCGGGAGCGCTCACCGCCGCCAAGCGACAGGCGGAACTGGCGAGCGTTGCCAAGTCGCGCTTTCTCGCGGCGGCCAGCCATGATCTGCGACAGCCCCTGCAAACGCTTGCCCTCCTTCAAGGCTTGTTGGCCAAGAAGGTGGTTGGGGAGAAGGCCCAGAAACTGGTCGGAGGAATCGACGAAGCCTTAGGCGCCATGACGGGCATGCTGAATACGCTGCTCGACATCAACCAGATTGAAGTGGGCGCCGTTAAGCCCGAAATCGCCGACGTCCCCGTGAATGAGCTGTTCGACCGCCTGAGGGAAGAATTGAGTTATCACGCCCAGGCGGCCGGCCTCGCGCTACGCATGGTTCCGTGCGCACTGTCAGTTCGGAGCGATCGGCGTCTGCTCGAGCAAATGATCCGCAATCTGATCTCCAACGCGCTGAAATATACCCATCGCGGCAGGGTGCTCGTCGGGTGCCGCCGACACCAGGGCAAATTGCGCATCGAGGTTTGGGACACCGGGATCGGCATCCCCGCGTCCGAGTTGAAGTCGATCTTCGACGAATACCATCAGGTAGACAACCCCGCCCGCCAGCGGAGCCAAGGTCTGGGCCTCGGGCTCTCGATCGTCAAAAGCCTGGGGGAACTGCTCGGTCATCCGATAGGGGTGCGGTCGCTGCAAGGAAAGGGGTCGGTATTCTCGATCGAGGTCCCGCTCCAGCCAAGTGGCCATTCTTCAGCGGCTGATCGTCACCCGCACGTCTCTGACGACGCACCGTCGCAAACGGCGCCGCGCACCGGAGCGATCCTGATTATTGAAGACGACCCGGAAGTTCGAGAGCATCTCAAACTGTTCCTCCACGAAGAGGGATACGCCATCTCGACGGCCGTCGACGGTCCCGCTGCTTTGGAAGCGGTAACGCGCGGCACGATGCGACCGGATCTTGTCCTTGCGGACTACAATCTGCCAAACGGCCTGAATGGCGTTCAGATCTCTGAGAAACTGAGCCAAGTGCTCGATGGGCGAATTCCATTCATCATTCTAACCGGCGATATTTCGACTGAGACCCTGCGCAATATCGCCCTTCACGACTGCGTTCATCTTAATAAGCCGGTCAAGCTCGGCGAGTTGACGCGGACGATCGAGAAACTCCTGGCCAAAACGTCCGACCCGCACGTCGCGCCTCCTCGCCACGCTGCTGCGGCGCTGAGCGTTTCGGACAGCGCCAAAATCATCGTCGTCGACGATGACGACCAGGTGCGTGAGGCGATACGGGCCGTGCTTGAAGACGATGGCCGCGTCGTCGAAACCTATTCGAGCTGCGAGGCGTTCCTCGAGGGCTTTCATCCCGACAAATCCGCGTGCCTGCTGATCGACGCCTATCTGCCGGAAATGAGCGGGCTGGAATTGCTCGAGAGGCTCCGCAATGACGGTCATAGCTTGCCGGCGATCATGATCACCGGCAACGCCGATGTGCCCATGGCGGTTCACGCTATGAAGGCGGGCGCATTGGATTTCATCGAAAAGCCGATCGGCCGCGAGGAACTCATCGCAGGCATAGAGCGGGCGCTCGAACTATCGCGCAACTCTGGAAAGTTGCTGGAACTGCGAGAGTCAGCGTCAGCTCACCTCGCGGGTCTCACAATCCGACAACGCGAAGTGATGGAAAGGGTGCTCGCAGGCCAGCCGAGCAAGAACATTGCCGCCGATCTCGGCATCAGCCAGCGCACCGTCGAGAACCATCGCGCCGGCATCATGAAGAGAACCGGATCGAAGTCGCTGCCCGCGCTGGCCAGGTTGGCGCTCTTGGCGGCGGGCTGAGCATAATAGCCGTCGATCGCGCTTCAAAAAGCGGCGGCGTTCGCGCCCTCAACTCGCGAGGATATGGCCAAGGGCCGCGAGCGGACGAATGCGATCACAGACGATTTTGGTCGTGGCCAAAATTGGCGCTGACAGGATCGCGCCAGGGACGCCCCACAGCCAAAACCAGAACACGAAAGAGAAGACCACGAGAACCGGATTGAGCGTGAAACGTCTGGCGAGAAGCATAGGCGTCACCGTTTCACCTTCGATCACATGGATGGCGCCATAGAGCGCCGCCGGCAGCAGGGCCTGCCAGGTCGAGGTGATCGTGAGCGAGCCGGCGAACAGGAAAATGAGAATGGCTGCGGCGGGCCCGATAATCGGGACATAATTCAGAATGAATGCGACAGTCCCCCATAGAACGGGATCGCCAACTCCGGTCGACCACATGACAAGAGCGGTCGCGGCGCCGACAAGCGCGTTCATCAGGGTGATTGTAAGTAGATACGCGGAAATATCGTGTCCGATTTGCTGCGAGATGTCGACCGCCTGCCGCTTGCTGGCGAACCTGGGCAAGACTTCGACCAGCCGCCGCAGGAAACTGTCCCCCGAAACAAGCAGGAAATAGAGAAATATTACCGTGGTGAACAGCCCGCTCGCGAAGCTTCGCGTCCCGGCAAAGACGCTCGACAGAATCGCTCCGCCATCCAAAGGCCCGGCCGAGCTTCGCTGCGGGCCCGCGGCGCCGAAATTATTGGCCGCCGCCAGAAATGTCCGAAGCGTATTGATAGGCGCATCAAGAAATCTCAACCTCTCGAGGATGCGGGGAATGCCCTCAGGCAGCTTGGCTATCCACGTTTCGGCGGGTCCGGACACGGCGGCGCCAAGTCCGACAATCGTCGCGATCACGACAAGTATGAGCAGAAGAGCCCCCAGCGCCCTGGGCGTCCGCAGTCGCTCGAGTGCGCGCAAGGCCGGCTGCATCAGCAGATTGAGCATGACCGCGAAGATCATCGGCAAGACGATCTCACTCGCCACATAGGCCGCGGTCAACATCAAGAAAACAAAAATCCCGCCGAGAAAGAACGTCTTCGCGTCGGACGGCAGCGGCATATCCGCTAATAATTCCTCGGGCGCTTCAATCTCAAGCTGTTGATCTGAATCCGGCATGGCGAAACTCCAGATCGACGCTACACAGCCTTGGCGCGGACCCCACGATCATCGTCTCGCAGTCGCCCCAATCCCTCCGGGCTGGCGTCCCATATGATCTCGCCCCGCCTACCGCCCTCGAAGGAAGTCGCGCGCGGTGCGGGGACTGACCCCGCGCGCACGATTTACCTACCGGCCCACGAGCCACAAGACGACAAGCACAATCAGGACGATGCCGAGGACGCCGCCGAGACCGGCGCCGCCGTAGCGACCGTGTGCATAATACCCCCCGCCTCCCCCGAAAATGAGTATCAGGATTATGACAAGGAGAATTGTGCTCATACTTCGGCCTGTTGGCAGGTTAGAGTCGTCTGGAGCGACTGCTTTACGGTTTCTTCGCCGCGTCGCGCACCGCGTCGCTCAGACCGCCGACGGCGTTTTGAATCTTGCCGACGGCCTTGTCGGTCTTGCCGTCGCTCTGCAGCTTGGCGTCGCCGATCGCCTTGCCGACGGCTTCTTCGCCGGCGCCTTTGAGTTCCTTGATCGAACCGGCGACTCTGTTCTTGTCCATAACTGCTCTCCGTAGCGTGTTGCCGAAGACGCGTGACGGCTTTGCTGGTGAGCCATTCGCGTCTGGCATTCAGACGGTAGGGGAGAAATCCGAGAGAAGGCAGCCTCGGAAAGTACTTACTCGACAGGCCCAAGACACGACGCACTGCGCGACTATCCCGCCCCCGTTCCATTTGCGCCAAGCCGCTCTCGGGTCGGAACGCGAAGGCGGGCGCGAAACGTGGTCCTCGTTGCGTTCACGGCAATGTACTCGAATGGCTCTCCTTGATTGCGTCGATCACCGATTGAGGGTCCGCCGGTCGAGCCATCACTTCGGCCAGTTCATCGACCCGATTGTGGAGGTGTGGGCTGTCGTGGCGAAGTTCCTCAAGTAGCGCGACCACCTTGGCGATCTTTTGCTCGCTCAAGATCGTCAGCTCCAGATTGAGCAGCTCGCGGCGCTGGGTAAGGCGATCGTCGCCTCTCTGCGTGGTGAGGATCAGTATGACCAAATAGAGGGACGCTAGCGACGATGCTCCCGCCAACCATGCAAAGGGGGGCGGGTCGGGCGCGCGATAGCCAAGCGCGAGGGCGAAGCAGTTCAGGCTCACCCAGCCGACTACGAAGGCGGTCAGCGTTGCGATGAAGCTGGCGCGGCCCAAAAGCGATGTGATGCGATCGACGGCGCGCTGATGGTGTGTGGCGTTCGCGCGGTGCTCGGCGTTGAGCCCGGCAATCGAACTCGATGGTCTCCTCAATATGGAGCGGAAGGATCGATGATACGGCGTCCGCTTCAGGCACTTGCGCTCCTCTGACGCGGAACCGCGCGTCGCGGCAGATCAGGATCGCGGACTCCGCGCGTAGTGGCCGCCGCCCAGGAGAATAGCCAACAATATGATGGGCAGAATCGCGCTCATGGCCCGCAGTCCCGCCCGTTTCAGCTCGCTACGAGGAGGCCCGCGGACTTCATGGCTTCCGCGTCGCGCACCGCGTCGTTCAAGCCGCTACCATAATTCTGAATCTCGCCGGCGGCCTTGTCGGCCTCGCCCTCACTCTGCAACTTGGCGTCGCTCACAACCCACCCAATGGCGTCTTTCGCGGCGCCTTTGACTTCCTCAATCGAACCGGCGACTGTGTTCTCATCCATGGCTGGGCTCTCCTTATGTATCGCCAAGACGCACGACGGCGAGTCGGATTCAGGCCATTCGCGTCTGGAACTGGGACATTAGGGGAGAGGTCTGAGAGCAGGCAGCCTCGGAAACTACTTACTCCGGGCTGCGCACGTCCGCGGCGCAGGATTGAGAGATCAAATCGGATGACGGCGAGGCGCCGCGGCGTCCGACAATCCCGCCCCTGCTCTCGCCAAGCCCGATCAAGTTTGTCGAAAGGGCATCGAGCCTGGCCGGAGGCTCGCGGGATTCAGGAACGCGAGCGGGACAATGCCGGACGGTTTGCGCGCCGGCTTGGAACGATCATGGCTCGGCGGCGGCACGTTCGCGCAGGCGTGCAATGCAGCTTCACCGCGCCCCTCGGCCGGCGCGGACTCGCTTGTTACGGCTCTCATCGCGGAACATACCGGCGACTTGATCGTCGAAATTGACCTGACGAGGATCGGCCCTGTTTCCCGGGCGCTCCCGTTTGGAAGCGATCCGCCTCGATCAGCGCCGCTGAGGGCCGCGGCCCTGAGAACAGCGCAGACGATGGCCGCTGAAAAGATCGATCGCAGTAGAACGGAGCTTCCTCTTTGCATTGGTCTATCCGCTTGCGTGGCCGAACTCGGGCCTTCAACGTCGCGCGTGACGATTCGGAATTCCGCGTATGCCTTCTGGCTGTTTCGCACTTGGACGCCGCCGAACTCGAAGAAACAAGCCTCGGAAATCACTCAGGTCACGCGCCGAGGGCGTCGCAGTTTCCGACGAACGTCGCCAACGCTTTCGATGCCATCGAGCAACCAAGCAGATCTGCCAGCTGCTATGCCTTCCTCACTCATGTGACGATCAGACCCATATTGAACCTTGGGCCCCCAGCCGCGCGCGAGGCCGAACCCGGCGGTTTGGTACTGGGCCAGTTTGATTAAGGCGCGGCCCTCTGCCGGCAGGTTCAACAAATGGCGCTTATGGCCGAAATGTGCGACCATAGAGAATGGTCAAAAAAGAACGCCGAAGGCCTCCGACGTCGGGAGAAAGCGTGGCCAACGCTCTAAACCGCTGGGACGAGGATGGCGGCGCGGCAGCCACGCTCTGGCCTTTGCCCTATGAAACCAGCGACTTATTGGACGTGGAGCGCCGCGTTCTCGAATGCCTCGGGGCGGCGCTTGTCAGCGAGTGGAATGGTCTGCCCACAGACCTTCAGCGCAGACTCTTCGAGCACGCTGCGTCGGGCGCATCACGCGACACTGCCCAATTGAAGTCGCGGATCGCCCGCTTCCTGCACGATCATAAAGACGCCGCTTCCGACTCGCGCTAAGGTCGTGCATTTCCCGGTCATTCCAGATACGCGTCGGCACGTTTGCTTTGCGCTCAGGACAGCCCCATTTTTACATTCCTTTTTCGATCCAAGCCTGCCGCAACACAGACCGCGCCACGTGGCCATAGGCGTCTAATCTTCCGGCCGAACCACCCACACAAGACGACCGGCATTCGACCTGGTCGCTAGCAACCGATGTGCAGCGAAAAAGTGCTCCGTTCCTCACGATCTTGGGGAGGATAGGGCGTCATTTGCGCCTTATTTTGCTGGTCGTCGTATGAAGCGGTCCCGCTCATAGCGCGATCGCCATCGGGGACACGCCCCGGCTCCGCGCTCCGCGCGGGGACGATCGTGCGGGTGAGTCGCTTCAAACCTTCTGCGATTTGATTCCAGTCCATGCACGCCTCCTGCATCGAACATGGACCAATTGAGACGGCGGTCCCTAGCCGCGCCAGACTCGGAATCTACGCATACGGCTGCTTTCGCTACAGTGATATTGCTTCCCGCAAATCAGGTGAAAGGCGAATTGTGGTCGGGCGGATCGCTGCGCAGTGTCGACCATTCCAGCAGTACTCCCGGCGCGATTACCGGCTAAAACCGGGTCGACGAACGACCTCGCGTTCATTGCGGCGCGCCCCATCGCCAGTTCCTGATCTCCGGCAAGTCCTCGCCGTGCTCGTCGATGTAGTGCTTGTGCTCGATGAGCTTGTCGCGCATCGCCTGTTTCAAATAGGCGCCCTTGCTGCCGAGACGCGGTAGTTTATCGACGACATCTTGCACCAGATGGAAGCGATCGATGTCGTTTTGCACCCGCATGTCAAACGCCGTGGTGATTGTGCCCTCTTCTTTGTAACCCCGGACATGGAGGTTCCGGTTGGTCCGGCGATAGGTCAGCCCGTGGACGAGCGACGGATAGCCGTGAAAATTGAATATGATTGGCCGATCCCTGGTGAAGAGCGAGTCGTAGTCGGTCTCGCTCAGTCCATGCGGATGCTCCGCGCAGGGCTGGAGTTGCATCAGATCGACAACATTGATGACCCGAATTTTCAAATCGGGCAGATGTTCGCGCAGGATCGATACGGCCGCCAGAACCTCGAGCGTCGGGGTGTCGCCGCAGCAGGCCATCACGACATCCGGTTCCGCGTCTTGGTCGTTGCTCGCCCATTGCCAGATGCCGATTCCCTCGGTGCAATGAACGACGGCTTGCTCCATCGTCAACCACTGCGGCAGCGCGTGCTTGCCCGCCACGACGACGTTGACGTAGTGCCGAGTGCGCAGGCAATGGTCGAACACCGACAATAGGCAATTGGCGTCCGGCGGCAGATAGACCCGAACGATGTCCGCCTTCTTATTGATCACGTGATCGAGGAAGCCGGGGTCCTGATGGGTGAAGCCGTTGTGGTCCTGCTGCCAGACGTGCGACGCGAGGAGATAATTCAACGACGCGATTTTGCGACGCCACGGCAGTTCAAGCGTTACTTTCAACCATTTCGCATGCTGGCTGAACATCGAATCGACAATGCGGATAAATGCCTCATAACTGTTGAACAGGCCGTGTCGCCCCGTCAGGAGATAGCCCTCAAGCCATCCCTCGCATTGATGCTCGCTGAGCATAGAATCCAAGACGCGACCTTGAGGCGCGAGAAACTCATCGTCGTCGACTTTGCGGGCGTCCCATTGGCGATTGGTGACCTCAAAGACATCGCCGAGAAGATTGGAAAGCGTCTCGTCCGGACCGAAGATGCGGAAATTGCGCTTGTCCTCGTTGAGGCGCGTCACATCGCGAAGGAATTTGCCCAGCACCAAGGTGTCTTGCGCGCTGACCGCTCCGGGGGCGCGGACCGCGACCGCGTGGTCGCGGAAGTCCGGCATTTGCAAATCGTGCAGGAGAATTCCACCGTTGGCGTGCGGATTGGCTCCCATCCGGCGGGCGCCCTTCGGCGCGAGCTCTGCGAGCTCGGCTCTTAGCGTTCCGTTCGCATCGAAGAGTTCTTCCGCTTTGTAGCTCTTCATCCAGCTTTCGAGGAGCTTGACATGGTCGGGATGCCCGGCGTCGACGAGCAGGGGAACCTGATGCGGGGGAGACGCGTTGCGTGGAGGCAACTTCTTTTGTGATTTTTGAAACTAAAGAATGTGGGCGGAAAGTTGAGAAAGATTGGAAATAGACTAAAAAAATAGGTTAAATCTAATGTTAGTAGAGCAGAAAGAGGAGATAGCTGAGGATTAGAAGCAAAATAGTCTCGCTTCATGCGGAAGAATAACCATGTACTCCGTCAGTGTAGCGCATGTAGAACGCCGCCACCTGTGGGTGAAGATAAGTACCAGTGGAGAGTTTTCATCCAGTTGATAGCTTGCTAAACAGTTTAGCCATTGCGATGGTGCCGCAACTCATAAGCAATCTTATTGAAGTATTTGCCATGGATCGATCCCTAGCCGACTGCGAGACCTTGAAACGCTGTTGAGACGGTTTCCAAGAGCGAAAGGATTTACTGGACAGCTTGTCGGCCGTAGCCAAAGCAAGTTAGTCCTCGGCCTTTTTAGTGATCGCTGGATTATCTCAATAGCTTGCTAGTCGAGTGAGGGAGGGTTATGCTGTATAGAAATAATAGAAGACGGAAAACTTGACGTGAGATAGGGAGGTAGCAGTAAATAGAAGGAGTAGTGATAGGATAGAATAATATAGAAACTAGAAGAGTACGGAACAGTGAGATCAGGGTGCACATAAGGATGGAAATGGAGGCGTCATAGTACGCTACGAGAATAGCGAAGAGTAGACAGAGGCGTAGTCATGTAATACTAAAAATAGCTAAAAGAAAAGAGAAAGAAGGTACTAGTATATGATTGCAGAACAGCCGATCGGAGAAGAACGACTAAAAATGTAAGATGAAGAGCTAAAGGTTAGGAGATGTGAGGCGATAAAAAAAATAAATGCAAATAGATAGTAAGACACTACTGCGGGGATATAGAAGGGAGAGGCAAAGAGAAAAGAAGGATAAAAATACAGAAAAAGAACAGCTAATAACGCAGACAGCGGGACGCGGGAATTATAGTAGATGAGTCTATAGAAACTCGAAGCTAAAGAGCTGTTCTAGAGTGGTGCGGATAGTAGATATCAGCACGAAAGACCCCTTGGAATATATGTTATATACAGGATTTTGAAACAAAGCTGAGAGCCGATGAAGTTGGGAAATAGCTTCTAGCTGTGGATAGTGAAATATGCTGAGAGATGAAAGGTGATTTTGCTCTCACAGAGTGTTACTGATATGTTCCTTTGGACTACGGTAAAAGTCAGGAGCCTTTCGCGCTCGTTTCGGCCGACGCTCGTTAGAAGCATGAAGAGATGGAAGGACTTAGGACATAGTGCCCTCTTCTTGACGGGAGACGTAATCGGGAGCACAAATGTCGACGTTTCAGCACTAGGGCTAGGTACTTTAGTAAGAGTGCGAGTACTGAGTGCAACGGTCCGGTATAAGTAGATGCATTCGCTGCTTGCGGCGGGCTGAGCCTTAGCCTAATGCGAGCTGGATGGCAAGACCTGTTCACGATAGAAAAAGACCGCTTCGCCTTCGAAACTCTCAAAACAAACTTCCTGACGGCGAGAACCCGCACTCATATGAGTGACCCCAGTGGATAGAGCAGAAAAAGTGATGTGTCGAGGAACTGTTAAGGGGACATGAGACTGAACTGTCGCTTCTGAAAGGCAAGGTAGATCTCCTGGCGGACCCCTTCAGTGCCAAGGATTCTCAAGAGACGGGAGAAAGAGAGATATAGATATTAGAAATGAATTGGTAGAACGCTATCTAGAGTTAGTAGACGTGCTCCTCACTAAAATCGTTCTTATGGAGAATATCCTGGGCATAACCTAAAACTTAAAGGACAAAGAGAAGAAAAAAGGAACGCAAATTAAAAATTTAAAAAATAAAATAAAAACTAGATAGGGTAAGAACTATCACTTTTAACAAATATAATAGGAGTATCAATTTGATATTAAGAAATAAAGAAAAAGATTTTTTCTAGTTAAGATCTTAAAATCATAATCACTCAGCTAGCGCATGAAAATCCGTTAGAAAAAATGAAACGAATAAAAAATAATTTCCTAGATGAGAGAAAAATATAAAAATTTGTAAATGATAAAGAAGCTTTATCTGATCTAACAATCACAGAAACGGTACAGTAAAATAAACAGACAACGAACGGTAACACAAGATAGCGTACAGTGGAAAACTAAGTTCATTAAAAAGCGCAATGAGAGAAGGATTAGAAAGAACTCTTAAGACACTCGGCTGGCGAAGCACAATCCGCTATTAAGCAAAGGTTCAAACAGATTATAGCCTTGTGCGAAACGCAAGACCTATACAACGTGCAACTATCCACTAAGATGCGCGAGAAATTCGGAATAAAAAAAATGGATAAAAGGGTAATTGAAAGAAAGAAGAAAGCTAAAAGCTCACGAGAATGAATGAAGATCTACTCCATTATGAAGAAAAAAGCAAACTCACGGTAAATCAGAAAGAAAGACTGAAAAAGTTTAAGGATAGGTAAGCCTTTAGAGGAAAATACAAGAAAAGAGAACACTTGCGCCGCAAAAAATCCCTAGCTACACGTAAGTTGCGAACGCCGTCCCGCCTCTCATCGCGGAGCTCGTGAGTCTAGTGCTACGAACCTATATCTTCGAAAAATTCAAGAAAAAGAAAAGGAGTAGAAAAGAAACTAGAGCAGCAAATAGATAAAGAGAGTGTCAAGAATGGAATTCAAATAGCACCTTGAAAAGGAAATACGACGATGCCTGCAAACGTGAACTCACATGTCGCAGAGCTTCTGAAATAGAAAGAAAAAGCAAGCGACGGAGTTAAGTTCCTTTCCAAGAGAGAACCAATCCCTCGACCGAGTTATAATGAAACCACTATTAATAAAACTTAGAGAACTAACAAAACGCATTCCTTCGAACAATACACCTCATCAGAAAAAAATATAAATAGTAGATAAAATAAAAAACGAAAAATAGGAAAAAATAAAAAATTTACTAGTCAAACTAAACAATAAACTCAAATTGAACGGCGCGCTGAGCCAACTAAAACAAACACGATAATAGACTAAAGAAGTTCTTCCCCGAAAAATCTAGATAGATAAAAAAGATCTTATTGATGCTAAGCCATAATTTGAAGAGAAAGTAAGCCGCTTAATGATTATACAAGACGCTACAGCCACAGAAACCGAATTAGATGACGCTGCCAATGAGCTAGCGCACAACTTGACGCACTTACTTACAACCACGGAAACTACCGTTCCGATATTAATTAACTGCGCCAACCGCGGACTACTAGCGCGCGCAATGAATGAAGCTTTTAGAGCGTATGATAAAGAGAATACCTCGACGAAAATCCTCGCGAACTTCATACAAGCGTCAAGCCTAGGCCACGACACACTTGCGAGACGCAAATCGTGTAAACCGCTCGAAACAGATGCTCGATTTGTATGCTGGCCACTCGACATTGAGAGCTTTCTGCTTTCGGAAACGGGATTAGCACCGCTGCAATAAATACTTTCAGAGCTGTAGAAGCTATGAAATAGGAAGAGCAAGGGCGCTGATTGGACTGCAGAGCTAGAGACATATGAACATTCCGGCAAAACGAGAAATGGCTGCGAGATAAGACAAAGAGTAAGAATATACTTGTGCTACTTAGGCACGGCGAACTCGAGAGAGAACAGCGATAGAACTTTCGAGATGCGTTCTCTCTAATTCCAGAACTGCTAGTCGCCCAGTGGATAGACTACGAGGATGCTCAGCATCCGTGCAACTGGATACATCGCATATTAGCAAACCTCATCAAGTAGCCGAAAGACGAAAAAAGTGTAATAGCTCTCGTCATGCGCCCAAAGAAAAAGAGATATACAGAAGGGGACACGTGACACACGCGACTCGATTATTCTAACTTCAGTCAAGTTTGGAAGAATAGATATTAAAAAGCAACCGATGACTGCAAAATTGATCGCTGCTCTCGCTATCACCGAAGACGGGAGATCGACTAAATCTATAAGCGAGAAGCTCGAACGAGACTACTCGCCTCTCAACTCTCCATCTGCCACGCCCTCTGTCTCCGCGCACCCTTTGAGACAGATAGAGGACGAATTATGAAAATAAGTCAAACAAGGCCGAAATAAGGCAGATCAGATGCTTGAGACATATGAGCTAGAAGCTCTGCTCATCGATATATTAGAAAGTGCTGAGAATGAATGGGACTTGTTGGGCAGGCAATCAGCTGCCGCGATCGTGGCTGTGTCCCTCTTGCGCAAACTTCGCTCCATGCTCTCTAACGGTCTATAGGCATTAGTCTCGGCCACCACGCCCTCGACCAGCTCCTCGCCGACTACGAGCCGACTCTGCGAGACGGTGCACGCTTGGCCAGAGTCCCAACTCACTTCTCCCACTTCTCAGCGACACGGGATTTACATTCAATCTCGTCGAGATCATCGGGCATAAGACTGCAGAGAAACGGCCGTTCCTCACCTTCCAAGGGCTTGCTCCTAGAGTACGCTACTTCCTGCGCCTCTCGCAACACAATCTACTCTTGATCAAGATGTGCCTTGTGTGGAGGTAACCGAGCTAAACTAAAGGATACAGCTAACTTTCTATAATACAGGGCGCTGCAACTGCGAAAGGACGGATACGCCGGAAGCAGATAGCCCGCGAGCGTGAGAGCAGAGCTCGATCGAATCCGTCATCGGTACGACGGAGAACTCTGCCGCAAGGAAGACTGTTACGTGAACGAACGCACCTTCATAGCCCTTGGCACCGACAAAAGAATTGGCGTTACAGCACAAGATTCGCTACCCAGACTAAAAGACAGCTAAGTGACTAGAATGACTTTAGAGGAATACAAATAAGCGAAGACCAAAGAGCGGCACCTCGCATATCGATCCTCAATGTTTGCAGAGACCTCGACGGAGTATACAACTGGCTAAATATAGATAGAGTCAGTGTATCGGAGGTTTCTCCTAGACGTGAGAGAGAGCAGAGTGGACCTGAAAACATCAGGCGTGTCCTGGAATGATACGGCCGCCGTAGGAGGATCGGAGGTGTGGTCCCGCCTGCTGTTGGAGCGCGGCGCAATCACGCACACTCTATCGTCACGGGCAGTACACCCCGCTAGCCTCGCGACAGCTAAAGACGCTAGTGCCTTCTGTCGAGAGAATTGAAAGAGTCCTAGGCAAGAGACAGCGAAGTCGCTGGAAACCGTCTAAACTGCTTTTAGAGACGCTGGGCAGAGGAGCGGACATCAACGATGGCGACGCGCTTATCCTCAAACTCGGCGAAGCCTTGGCCTTCACAGGCGACGACGACCTGTTCGCGCGGTTCGTGGAAGAAGCTCTGCAACAGGGGTTGCAGAACATCAAGAAATATGATATCTACGCGCCACCTTATACATCTATTCTCCTCTACGATAATTTCTTGCCCCTTAGATATAAATCCTATAAGATAAGATAGAGCTATGCTGAACGCTTCAGCAAAATTTTTAGAGAGATCATAGACATCAAGACGAAACTGACACGTAGACAATGAGAAGAGCTTGTAGAGACGATCCTTAGATTGAGACTTGATATGCACTTATATGAATATGCAAAGTCAATAAAAGAGTATAGGACTTAGTACTCACTGTTACATCAGAAACTATGATGAAAAGAGATAAGGAAATGGAGAAGACGATCTGAGAGCAAAAAGACAATGCTCTAAGCTTCTCGAGCTTAATTCCAATACAAATCGTTAAAAGAGAGACATATATAGCGATATGCGAACGCGAGCACGGGCATCAACCTCCTACTTTACCGACTCGACAACCTCACATCTCCACAACACCGATAAACTATACAACCCAACCCCTGATTACCGCTACTACCGCGTTGACAAGTTTTTTAGGCACGTGTCCGCTCAACGCCAACCTATCGACTTCGCTCACGCCGGATAGTGACTACTATCTGAAATAAGGCAGCTTTTCGATGACAACGACGAGCTTCGAGCGCTCGCCAAATCCAATAGGGATACACGAAAAATCTGTTCGAACTCCTCGTCACAGCCTCGCCCACATCAACTCTAGGGACCACAGCACAGAGCTGCTATGACCTCGCCTATCTGCTAGCGTATACAGAAGACCGCAAACGGCTAAAAGTTGAACCGGGACTGGACATGCTGATGATGCTAGTGCACGTATGCTGCGCAGCTAACCCCTCGATTACGCTCAGACTAAAGACTTACGCAAACATCTGGCAGAGTACGGATAGCAAGTGCCAGCGGGCGAGCTGATCGGCGGCAAGACTGAACGAGATCTCGCGAGGCTCGGTCTTGTCGTCGACAGTCCGGACGCCGGAAGGCGCAAAAAATCTAAGTGACACCCTTCTCCTAAGAGAGCAAGAAATGAAGGAGACAATGCGAGCGCTTGCTCAAAGTCTCGGTGAATTGGCTCAGCAACACTTTAGTGCTGCGCTGACGAGAGATCCGAATAGCACCGTTAGCCCAGTGATGGTGAGACCTCAGAGAGAAGCACTCCACGAGCTATACGAGATCTTGACGACGAACGACCGAGGAAATGACGCTTCTAGATAGAAAACGCGATCTATGACGTGATTGTTCTTCTGGTGGATGATGCGTCGCCTCCAGCGGGTAGCGGCCTCTCCTCCTGTGCCGCTGGACTACGCGCTCACATACGCAACGTAGCTCCCTCGTTCTGATCCTATCGGCATCTGGCTCGTGTGATAGACGACTGAAGTCGCTAGCCAATACAACGGAAACGCTTGGCTGCGTCTATATTCTTACGCGCGAGCACGACGATGTGCTCCAAAGCTACATAGTGCGCGAAGTGTCTTCTCGCCTGAACATACCTGAGAAACAGGTGCGCGAACCGAGAAACTCGTGCGTACAAATCCGCGAAGCTCGAACTCGCAAGCCGCGAGATAATGTGCTGGGATTATTTAACTGACTTCTCGCAGCTGCGGCCACGCCAAATCTTACTGAAGCGACTTGCTAGAGACTGATTTGACAGTTATAGACGCAAGCGGCAAGAGCCTCAGAGAATCCTACTATGTTCTGCAAGGTCTCGCAGCATTAGTTAGTTCAACCGGGCTGAGTGACGCAATCGACCAGATGAAAGGCACCAACGCGACGCAGAGACGCGGCATCGCCAACGACCTTCAGAGCTCCTACAACACCTTGCGCCTCGACTTCTTTCGCCAACCGCATTTGAAACTACGCCATCTCGACACCTGCGACCACAGGGCTGATGCCAGCTTGGTACAATGCCCTCAGCGCCGAAGTACTAGATGAGATCCTCACGGAGCTCAATAACGACAACCCCAGGGCCTATTGAACTTGCGATGAGTCAACGGGTTGCCGAATGCGCAGCCGCTCCGCGGGCCTTTATCGTTTCAAGAGCGCCTGAGATGCAAGCGTCGAGCTCGTACGAACTGCCGCCTGCTGTGATCGATATAACAGGAAGGTAGATCGCGCCTATTATATACAACTGACGACACTGCCAACCTCCAACCTGCAGTGCAGAGACGTAAACCAGAAGGCGCACAGGAAGCAGATAAAATACAAGGCTGAAGCACAGAGTTATAGAGCTGGCAGTGTCGATTACTCGTACTCGATAAGTTAGAATGTGATGGGATTGTTGTCGTGCGCGATGCAGAGGACAACGGCGTGCCGGTATATACAGCGCGTCCGAGAACCTGGAGCCAGACGCTAGTACTCTCACGCGGAGGGGCGACCGAGATAAAGGTGTTACACGGTTAGCACGCGGAGGAAGTGTGCTGACGCGCGAGGGCGAAGCTCCGACGACGCAGCAGGCGCAGACCGGGAGCCATTTTATTTAGTTAGTCAAAGATGTGGAGGACAACGACGAGTTAGCAATCAGAGTGACGGATGGGAGTGATGTCGAGATAGGGAAATGGGAGCTACAGATAACTGTCCAGGATATCGCGGAAGTTAGCAATTCGCGGCTAGAAGCGCTCATCACGCAGCACCGAACTCGTAGAAAGAGCATACCGCATGCACCGGACACACCGCTCCACCGGTTAGAGCTCGGATCGTACCTACAGACCGCTGATAGTTAGAGAACGGTGCTTGCGTGTTGGAAATAAAGAATATCGGGCGCACTAGCTGTAGACTGGCTCGGCGACGCAGTGATCGGAGACATACGACCCCAAATTGATCCTCGTACTGCGCTTAGCCCTCCGCCGGCTTGCTGCGCGCACGAGAAGCCATGCGAAACGCCTTCCACCCAGAGCAGCGCTGCGTCTCAGAAATCGAGATCGACAACACAGCCTTCGCACCCTCGTCGAGGAATATCTCCGGCGGTATCTCGAATGGCTGCGCCTGGACCCGCAGAGCGCCTGCTCGATGGATACGTTCATCATTCCGCTAAAGAAAGGAACGCACAGGCAGGACGACACCTGCCTTCGGAGGAGACCGTGTACTCCTGCTATCTCCGATGCATCCGCTTCGCCTCGCGTGGAACGCTGTCGCGCAAAAGCAGCTGTCCAATTTGCTGGGGCAAATGTGTCCAGCCGCTGGCCTAGTTAGTCCCTCGCAGTTCCCCGACTCGGCCGTCCTCCACCTCTCGGACGGGCACGCACTGAAACCAAGGGCTTTCTTTTCGCTCCCCTGCCAGGACCCCCATTGGGCCGCTTTGGTGAACGTGTCTTTCTTATACTGAGCGACTTACAATCAATAGTTGTGCAGCGACTCGCTGAGCTGGGGCTCACGGTAGAGGTGATAACTGGCGGCTTCACATCACAGCAGACGCAAGACAGTCTCCAAGAGGTCACCGCTGCTACCCGCTCGTATGACGCTACGTGTAGGGATCGTCGGAAACCCAGACAGCTACAGAGAATGTGCCGATGGTGTATTCGATGAAGCGAGAAACAGCAATCATAAGAAAGCCCCATAGGACCGCTGGAAGTCGAGGTGTTAGATACGCGGAGTGCAGCGGATCCCTCGCCGGAGGAGTTAGCTGATCTTTCGGAGAGGACAGCTGAGCACGTCCGGTGGTTTAAGCTTACAGCATCCGCAGACATGCCACGGCTGGACCTGATTATCATAGACCAACTCGGCACGCGCTCGCCGGAGGCAACCAGTGGCGGCACCCGCTCCGTGAACGCGCCCCCTGCCTGTTCCACGTTCGATTCGCGAGGACTTCCAAAATGCTCGGGCAATCGTCGAGTCGCGAGTGGCGTCCAACAGGCCCGCATTTCCCGGCTTGGCCGGCGTCCTGACCGAGACGGCGCAAGCGTATGAAAACCTATGTGACGCTGACAGCAGTCGAACGCACTTTCGATTTACCCCCAATCAGGAGGCTGTCGGAAGACGGCTACAGAACTCGATCTTCCTTTCGGTCCGACCAGCTAAGTTGATACTGCCTGCATCGTACGCGTTACACTGGGACAAGGCGGCTACCTGTGGGACTACGAGTTGCCAGGCCTCTTGGGAGGCGGTGAGAGTAGCCTCGGCTACTACCTTGTCGCCCGCCCAACGTCGGCCATGTCGAAGGCCGTCGAGAACGCGGCGATGCTCGTCCCGACCGCCGCTCTCGACGTTGCCGCACTGCTCGAAGAAGTATCGCGTCGAGGCATCTCAATTCTGAAAAAGCTTGCTAGTGGCGGCAGCCAATCGAGAGGCGAGTTGGGCCTCTTACTTGCCACGCGGCTGCTGCAAGACAGTTTTCGCCCCGGTGCACCTCCCGGGCGCCTTCCCGTGTGGAGCGGAAACTGAGTGCACTTGATTTTGCCGGTCGACCCCTACGAAGAACTGTTCAATCGACTGAGGCGAGAATTGCCAATCCCCTCGAGCGCGCAGCGTCCCGACCTGATGGCGGTAGCGATCCAGCTTCAAGATGCGCAGCCTATTGCGATCAAGCTCACCCCTATCGAGATGAAATATCGGGCGATGGGAATATCGCTCGGTGAAATGCGGGATGCGCTGACGCAGGCGCACAACTTCGGACGCCTGATTGAAACACTCTGATTACACCCCGGCCACAAAATTGTGGGAAACGTGTGGCACTGCGCTCTTAGCGCAGCTCCTGGATTTCGGGTTTCGCATTTACGCGGCCGACTGGCTGCACGGACATCAGCACGCAGAGTGGGCCGCCTTGCATCAGCAGGTGCTACAAGATGTGCTCGAGAGCACCGCGCGTATCACCGTCAGTGTTGCCGGTCGCCTCGTCGTGTTCCATGGGTCGCCGACTTCGCTGGTTGCTGACCTAGATGGCGACAACCGGCAAGACACTCTCATCATTTCGCTTGACGATGCGAGAGCGCTGCTTGCCGGGACGCCTATTTCCGCGATAGCCCAATAGGCTGTACAACAGTTGGACTTTTCATTTCCAGGGTGTCTCGGGGCTACGGATGCTCCGGTGGCTCCGATATCACCACCGGCTGTGCCACCACGTCACCACCTCCCGCGGCCGTTCCGTCAACTGCTGCGCCCCCCCCGCCAGTGAGCGCTCCTGCGACCACGCTACATGCAAATCCGTCGCCCGCGGTCCCCACTCCCCCGAAGCGGCCGCCCCATCCCGAGCCGGCCCCATTGAACATGACACAACCCCGCCCACACTCGCGGAAGTTCCTGCACCACCACCGTCTGGGCCAACTCTCATCCCCGCAGAGACACGACGGAAAGTACACGAGACATTTGAGCGCTTCATCGGTAACGAGCCTGCGCTAGCGAGACTATCAAATGACCTACTGCGAGCCCTCATCGATCGGCCGCCGCATCTCGCGAAGAACTACCTCTTCACGGGCCTACCGAGCACCGAAAAGACGGAACTCGCGCGTCGCATGGCGCAGGCGCTCGATCTTCCGTTCGTCAGCTGGATGGCCGCACTGTCGCTACTCGCGACAGGCTCTTCGTCCTCATAAATGGTGAACTCAGAACCGTCGCAGTGTCAGCGTCGCAGGTCGGACACCGGCTTGGACTTCCCGTCCTAGAGTATCCGCTGCTCATCGTGTTCATCGACGAGGTGCATCTGGTACCTCGAGCTTTGCAAGAGGCACTGCTAACGATGCTCGAGGCCACCGACCATACGGTGGTGCTCGCCGATCAAGTGGCGCACGTACGCCGCGCCACTTTTCTGTTTCCCACGACGCGAGCATCTGATGTCGACGCCGCGTTCACAAGCCGTTGCGACGAAATCCAGCTTCTTGAGTACAACGAAGCCGAAGTCGCCCGGATACTCAGATGGAAAGTCCCCCACGAAAATGGTCCCAGGAAATCTATCACGCACTTGCAAGAATAGGCCGTTGTGTTCCGCGGATATCGATCCAGCTAGCCGGAGCTCTCGAACCGCAATACTTGTGTCCGAGGAGGCGAAGCCATGCTCGGCCACATAGAGGACGTTCGCAGCGCTCGCGAGATCTACGAGACGGGATTAACCCGGATGGATTTCGAATATCTCACGATACTGGAACGAGCAGGCAGCCCGGTTGGAGAGCACAACTTACTCAACCTATACGGACGGTAGACAAAAATAGCGTATTGAATGAAATCGAGACATTTCTTGTGCGGCTGGATTTCATCAAGCACGTACCCCGCGGAAGAGAACTGACGACCGAAGAACGCGAGTACCTTCTTGCGCACCGTCTTCCGCGTCACGTCAGGCGTAATTTACCGGTAGCCTTATCCCGATTTACGTAATGGTTTCCGATCTCAAGGCCGGCCGAACATATATATATCATTCGCCCAAGCGGGAAGATTATCCCGGTATATTATGTAGAGTTCTACTCCGCTAC
The DNA here is from genome assembly GCA_963765375.1 of uncultured Alphaproteobacteria bacterium. Classification (GTDB taxonomy): domain Bacteria; phylum Pseudomonadota; class Alphaproteobacteria; order Rhizobiales; family Beijerinckiaceae; genus Roseiarcus. The sequence continues at coordinate 554,781 of CAVXVZ010000007.1, forward strand.
CTTGAAGAATATTTGTTTGTGCCGCCGACAACTCTTGACATGATATGCACGCTGTGACCGCGACTTCCCATGACGCCTCGGAGAGCTGGCCTCTATCAGAAGATTGTCGTCTAGTCCTATTGTAACGCAACCAAGCCGACACGGTAGAGAGTTTCTTCTACGGCTTCATACGGCGATTTCGCAATTGGAGCGACATTAGTGCTGTAAACTTAGAAGACCTTGAAGAAGTGTTGAGACAAATAGGTTTGTGAAGAAGAAGAGATGGAGCACTCAAGGCCTTGGACAGCGAAATAGTGAGACGCAAGGGTATATATCAGATAAAAAGGAGACAGATAGAAGCACTGACTGCGATGGGCCAATACATGGCGAGCGCACTGCTCAGTCCCACCGACGTTCAGAACCTCTGCTACACGCCAACATAGCCCGCGTGCTCCAGAGAGTGTTCGAAAAACCGACGGCTGACGGATATCAGGTACGACATCTGACTTTAGACGCTTACCCGAGCACTATTAAAATCAGAGCAGCCGATATAGCTCAACTGAGCAATTCTTGATGTAGCAGCTCTCTGCTGCAGTCATAAAAGACAGCTAGAGAAGATAGTTAAAAGAAAAAAAAAAGAAACTATATAGCAAAAAGAGAGACATCTGTTAAATGAAGAAGAAGAGAAGAGACTAAGAATAGAAAGCTAATAAAGAGCAAGGATACACCGCACCACATGACTAGATCCTTCAAACACTCTACAGCGTCGAGAATATCTTGCTCCGGCAAAAGACTTTGCTGCAAAAGTTCGGCGATGATCGATCGTGCCAGCCTATAAACGTTGATCCCACTCGCCGGAAATCCTCCTGAAGAATAAGTGCTCGGCGATGAACGCAAACACGCGAGCGTTGATTTTCGCGCGCAACGATCCATTACATTCCCAAACGAGAGAGTTGCACTGTGCTTATCGACGTGCAGGAATAAGATATGGAGAGACATAAAATAGACAGAGAGCGCTAGCGCTAACCGTCCGGCCTCGAAGACAAAGCAATAGTTGATCATAGCGGAAATCGCATAAGACCGTGCTAGTTGCCTAAGAAATCTGCGCTCTTCCCCCTATTAGAGAAGCGCAACTATGTACGCGGCAGATTGCCGCCCTTGCGCTCGACGACCTCTAAATAGCGATGCGACCGCCAGTAAACCGCCGCCGCTTGAGCTTCGATAAACATGATCTTAGAGACACTGAGAGAGACAGCAAGCTTCGCCTCGTATAGAGCGACGTCGAAGCCGCGCACCGTGAGCCGCGAACGATACCCTCTGCTTCCACCTGCGATTTTCTCTCGTACGATATCTCTAGCGACTTGAACCGCTAGGCTCGCATTGCGCGCGCATGATAGACGGCCCGACGTCGCGCAATGTCTCGCCGTACGCCGCCTCGAGAGCGCTATGCGCAATCGTGACCATTCGGCCGGGACCGTAGGGCAATACGAGGCCAATAACACGGCGAACGCACCAGCGCACGCCTCACCTCTCATGAACTCGCCGCGGCCGTCAAAGAGGATCGCGCGAGGCATGACGTCGTCGATATCGATCCGCTGCTCCCTATATCGGCCGCCGTACTATGCTCGATGTCGAGGGCGCCCTTGCGAACTCGCAACGCCGCATCCGGCCCCAGCACCACAACTCGCTGCTGAGCCCTCGTCGAAGCACGATCTCGCGCCATCTTCGCCCTTAAATACGACGAGACGTGAGGGCGCTTGCCAAAGGGCTTTGATTGCAAGGGCGCGAGACGATAGCGTTGCGTGATGCATGGCGAGACGCAAGGTAGGGACAGTCACAATTGTATGACGTTCCGTGAAAGAGAGGCTGAAAGAGCGGAGGATCGGCTTTAGAGTGCGCGAGCAATAGCTCTCCGAAAACGAGGATAGCGCACGAACGACAGAACCCCAACAGCGCCAATCCTACGAAAAACAGGATTAAAACAGACAGGATCAAGAACGCATAGACCAACAAATGCGCGGTGCAAAGGACCGAAAGCTCAAAGCCCGCAACGACGATGAAAGCTAGACCACCGGACTTTGATTGGGGGACTTCAGCGCGTCTCGGCGCGGCATTCCAAGCGGGCGCAGTGTCATCGTAAAAGCACAGACCGTTCGGCGGTGTCCTAAAACGCCCCTCATGTGCGCGCCGTTCGCCTCGCGCGCTCCAAACCAATAGGCGACAAGGGACAAGGCAATCGCTCTCCACACGGTTTAAGTCTCTTACGTCTCGTCATAAGCTCGGGCGTGGGACGAGCGGCCCGCGGCGTCAGTAGCGGCTCTGATCATGCACCGATAAGGAGGAAAAGAGAGAAAGGCAGCAATAAGAGTTAGAGCGGGAGGGCGTGCACGACCATCGATCCTTGTCAATACGATCTACAAACATCGCATAGCCGCATTGACCTCTCAAACGCAATAGCTTAAGTTGTACAAACAAATGGCACCCAAAGACGCGACGATCTACATCAATGCAGACGACGCGGAAAAACAGGACTTCAAGAGAGCCGCGACTCTCGCGGGCATGTCCCTATTAGCGTGGATGAGATTCGAACTCAGACGGACCTCCACGGAAGCCCTAGCAAAGATTGAGAGCGCGAATACTTCTAGCAGTAGACCCGAGAGACCGAAATTAGAAAATGAAACTGACGCAGATCACTTAAGACACTGGAAACTCCCCTAAACTGAAGAGATAGAGACAATCTGACGATAAGGGAGACGCGATCCTCTAAAAGGGGTAGAGATAAGTGTAGTTCAAGTACTAGAAGGCTAACCACCTGTCTAAAAGCTGCACCTCCTGAAAATATAACAAAATATAGATGGAATGCTAAAACAACTTATCTAAGGGCTCAACACTGAGCGAGACCTAGAGGGCGGTGAGGGTAACTTCACGGTCGACACTCCATCTGGCCGCCGATGCCAATCTCAAATTTAAAAGATGAAGGAAGAGAGATAGAAGTAAGGTTACTGCTAGCTCATTTAGCTTCTCTTAGACTTCCTTCAACAGGGCGCAGAAGGGAGTCTCTTGCAGCTCGCTGTGAAAACAAAAACAAACCCCTCGCGCTGACAGAGGCCTTCTCAAGGTCATGACAAAAGGAGACCACGTTTTCGGTCTCGCTGTAGTCCTCGTGATGTGACAGCCATTCCGGAATGCTCTTCTACTAAAATGGCCGATGCCGGGTAAAGCGAAGTAGCTCTCAGGTAGATGAGTTTGTGAGCGCGCGATTTCCTCAACTGGATCGCGCGTTTGGTGTCGCCTTGCTCAACCCGCCGCTTCCCTCAGTCGCATCAAGCTACAAAGATCGCGGACAGACCTTCCACATACCGATGCGTTTCCAGGTGCGCCGACTGACGGCGCTCGCGCCAAGACCGAGATAAACGTTGCACTCAAATTTAATCCCGATCTCCACGCTCTCAACACTGCGGGATGTCACGAGATATAAGCTCCGCGACTGCCTGATTATAAGACATTCCCTCAACGCCGGTGAGATGCTGCGGCGCGAAGCCGCGCGTGCGTGTCTTGAAATATAAGTTTTCCGCGTCTCGGTTGGAGTAAGTCTCTTTCAGAGGTTTGTAGCGCAAAAGATAAATGCCCGATTGAACGAAAACTCCGCAGGCCTCGGTGACGGTATGTTCACAACCACACAGCGTCTTCTTTACCGGCACGATCACGTAGAGGGGATGCGTCGAATAGACGCCGTCAGTAGCGAACATGACGACCGCGTCGGGGTTGGTCAGCGCCGCCTCGACAACGCGCCGTTGAGTTCACGCCGTAATCGCGGCGGCGAAGACAATGAGACGAACCGCGGCGGCATCCCCCTTTTGCCGACTGATTGAGCGAACTTGCCGTAGATGCTGTTAATGCCGAGCTTGATGACTTGTCCTCGCGCGTCCTTTTTCGGCAACGACGCGCGATAGTCGAAATGTTCTCTGATCCAGGCGAACGGCTTCTCGTCAGTCGCCGGGTGAAACAGCCAGGCCGACACGATTTCGAGGGAGGGCCCCCGCGGGTTTACGCCATAGTGGCACAGGCGGTTTTGTTTCTCGAAACAATCGTAATGCTAGAACGCAGCAATGACGTGGTCGCGCATATAGATGCCTTCCACTTGGGGAGGATAATAAATTGACCCGTTTTCCGCTCGGAACGGCAGGACGTAGAACGGCAAATCGTTATCGTAAGCATGCGTCCTGACATGGAACATGCTGACCATGCTCGCGCTCTCGACTTGCTCGCGCGTTGGATTGATTACCTTTTCCCAACGGCCGTTTTTCATATTTGGGAGTTCGACCGCGAATGACGGGTATGCCGAGCTTATGTCGTATTCGTGTATGGCTCACCGATGATTGCCTTGCTTGACCAAATCGACGCGCCCACCGAAATAAGCTCGCAAAACCCAATCTAACCGCTGTTTCTCGTCCTCGCTTTCGCCCTCGAATTCGCCCAGAAGCTGCCGAAGTTCGTTGCGCGTCTGAACGTCGCTTCTTCCGTCGCAGAGATACAGCGCCATCAAAGCCTCTGCGATGGATACCGCGCCTTGCCAACGCTTGAGCTCGATCGGCTTGCCTGGAATGGCATTGCGTAGCTCGTCACGCAGAATATTCATCATGCGAACCAGCGCTTTCAACTCAAGAGCGGTGTAAGCTTTGATCCCTTCGATATTATCGCCTTTGAAGTTCCCGCGCTCTTTCTTGCCCGCCGCAATGGTCGCCAGCTCTTCCCGCATCACTGCGCCCGGCATCTCCTCAATCGCGCGGACGAGGCTCGATTGAAAGAATCCGAAACATTCGAAAATCTCGATGCGCTCGATACAATTGAGATTGTGAGTACCTTACATTTTTGAACGGCTTGTTAAGGATTGCGAAGTCGGTGCAAGATCCACGCTCTTGCCAGGCGTGCAATGAATGGCGTAATTCCTTATATAATACTGGGCGTCGCAGTTGCGGGGATGGTCGACTGTCGGCGCGAGCGCTACATGGCTTGCCGTTTTGAACCTCCCAGGCCTTCTCGTACGGTAAATCCTTCACAATTTGGCCCACGTCGTAGGAGAACCCAAACGCATATAAAGATAGGCGTTATCTTCCGTTCGCAACAGGCGAGGCGAACTGACGCGGCAATGACATAGGAACTCGAAGATTTCCTGGGACGAGCTGCCCGTCGAGATTGACGAGCGACCGATTATCGAAGTCTTCCGCGCCGCGCCATGCACAGGCAAGCGCGCTGGTCATGTAGTCGTCTTCTCGCGCCCACGGCCGACGACTGACCGTGAACTCCTGCCCTCGAATCGATCGCTACGAAGTGACCGCCTGAGCGCGGGCGGGCTGATCATGCGCCCGCTTTTGCTGCCGGCCTCTTTCCGGCCGCTCTTGCCGCGAAGAGGTCCTCTCTCGGCAGCGGTCATATTCGCGCCGTCACTGCGCTCGATTCGCGCTGCATTTCGTCAGGAAGGTTGGCGCACTGCTCCTCGACGTCGGCCCACATCTTGTCTCGGTCAAGTATTGTCCCTTGAGCCGCTTTGGCGTCAGGATAGTTGGCGCGAAAGGTCGCAAATCGGAAGGACATTCGCTCGAACCAAGACTTTGACGACCTCATAGAGACCGCCGCTAATCCTCAGACATTTCATGCCGCTACTCCGAAACTGCCGATATCCCTGGGCTGACTGCCAGCGCTTGCCGAACGTTGTCGCGGTATAGCGCCGATACATTTCACCAAACCGGCGCTTTTCTGCGGGCGAAAGACCGTCATACCGAATGCGATAGAATTTGAGCGCGACGGCTTTGTCTTTCGGCGCGATGTCGGGCAGATATCCGCGAATGAAGCGGCTGTTTCAGGCGTTGGTCTGACGCAATATCGTCGCCTCGTCGGCGTACGACATTCCGGTTCTGATCGCCTTGGTGTAGGCTTCTTTTTGATCTTCTGGCCGAGGCGTTCTTCGCCAGTAGATTGCTCATTTGGCGATCGGATATTTTGCTGCCTACCGGATAGAGGGGATCGCGCACAATACGATAGTGCCTCGCGCCGCCCGGCATCGCTGCAGCCGAGCGCATTATATGGGCGGGGCGGCGGCGGGCCGAAGTTCGTCTAGCCATTGTTATTGCCCTGCCGCGATTGGAGCCGGGCAGACTCGTCCCGCGCCTGCGCGTCCCTCAAGGCGCATACGAACGCCTTGCGACCTCTCGCGCGGTGCTTTGCGCCGCGTCGGATTCGCTTAGACCACCGAACGAACGCGCGCAGTGGGGGCCACACACGCTGCGAGCGCCCTCGTGCGCCGCTCATACCGGTAATTGAAAGCGCCGTCCTTTTCCAGCAAAAGGACTAGCGCGCGCCCATGGTGTCAACGCCGGGAACGGGCGCGGTAATCCACGTGGCGGCCGCCTGCCGCGGGCAAGGCGCGCGGGTCGAGGCCGTCCTCCTCATACGACGCAAGCACCGCTGACGCCGTGCGGATGGCGCGCGTCGAAACAATGCCGCAGCCCCGACAGTAAGCGCCGCATCGGTGCGGTCCGCCTCAAGCTTTTGCGCCGCCCACCGTGCCTCGCGCTGGTGGGCGCGCGCGTTCGGTTTTATGCAGCGATGCGCCGTATCGAGGGGATACCGGACAATGACCGGCGCGGTGTTGTTTCGTAGATCGCGCTCCGCCGCCCGGCGCGCCTCTTTTTCCGCCGAGCGCATGCGCGACATGCGAACGGTCAAGTCTCCAAAGCGATTATCACGCCGGCAGCGTGCGCAGCCGTATGAATATCGGCGTATTGCGGTATTGTCTTTGCGCGGCGGCGATAATATCGATTTATTGCGCGCAGTTCATTTGGATACTCCATCTGTCCAAATGGGAGATGGCGAACTGCTAATTCGATCGTCTCGATCTTGGCCCCGAGCGACTTCCGGTCGTGCGGGGCTTCGCATTGTTGGCGGATATTGCCTCGACGCCCTCGGCGGCCAGATAGCCGAGGGCGGTTAGCTCGGCAATTGCGCCTTCTTCATTGCCCATTCCCGCTAGACGTTTTGGACGTTTAGGCTGTGCGTAACTCCGCGTTGCTGCGAGTGGCGTCCACGGCCTCGAAGGTTTCGACGTCAAGGGCCGTGGTCACCGGATAGGTAAAGCGCCGGCCCGATCCCCGCGGCTGACGGCGGAGCCGGTCGGGCAGACCGCGAACGCGCTCTCCATTCGAGTCAGTGGGGAAACACGCGTCCGTCCTCTCTTCCAAACTCATATTCGCCTCGTCCTTTCTGAACGAGCCACACCTAACGCCGAGAGCAAAGAGTTTACTAGCACAAAAACCCAACTCTGCACTATAATATCTATTTATAGTCATGTTTATACATATTGATGCTACGTTATTCCTTGGTTCTACAATACATTGTCTACCTATCGGGATACGATCTGCGTCGACATTCGAGATCTATTGCCGGACCTATCGTCAAGTTATTGCTGCAACTATCGACGGGGTATTACTGGAACTACCCAGATCCGATTTGCGCCAAGCAACCGCCTCGTTGCCGTACCTATCGGCATGCGATCTGGGTCGAACATCGCGAAGGCTCCTGGGCGCGGGCGGTCCGATAACAAGGCGCTATCGCTAAGTGCAGGGCATTTCCGAAGGTTATTCGGGAGCTATTTGGGGGCTTCCTTAGCGAGTGAAAAATGAAAAAGAAGTGCGCGAGGGGGGGAACCTGATGCGCCCGAAACGTGCCCTCGATCTTCAAGCCGTCGACGATCTTCGGCCCGGTCCAGCCCTTGGGCGAACGCAGGACGATCATCGGCCAGCGCGGTCGCGCGGGGTCCTTGTTCTCTCGCGCTCTCTTCTGGATTGCGCGGATCTGGGCGATGGCTTTTTCGACCGTCGCCGCCATCAGTCGGTGCATCGTCTCAGGATCGTCGCCCTCGACGAAGAGCGGCGTCCACCCGCAGCCGAGGAAGAACTGTTCCAATTCCTCGTGCTCGATGCGGGCGAGGACCGTCGGGTTGCTGATCTTGAATCCGTTGAGGTGCAGGATCGGCAGAACCGCGCCGTCCGTGATCGGATCCAGGAATTTGTTGGACTGCCAAGCGGTCGCCAACGGGCCCGTTTCGGCCTCGCCGTCGCCGACGATGCACGCGACGATGAGCCCCGGATTGTCGAACGCGGCGCCGAAGGCGTGGCTCAGCGAATATCCGAGCTCGCCGCCCTCGTGAATGGAGCCGGGCGTGGTCGGCGCGACATGGCTCGAAATCCCGCCAGGAAACGAGAATTGTTTGAACAGCCGCTTCATTCCGGCTTCGTCCTGGCTGATGTCGGGATAGATTTCGCTGTAGCTGCCCTCGAGATAGGTGTTGGCGACCAGAGCCGGCCCGCCATGGCCTGGACCGGCGATGTAGATCATGTCGAGATCAGTGAGGCGGATCGCCCGGTTCAAATGGACGTAGATGAAATTCTGCCCCGGCGTCGTTCCCCAATGCCCGACCACGAGCGGCTTGACATGCGCCAGCGTCAGAGGCTCGCGCAGCATCGGATTTGCGTAGAGGTAGATCTGACCAACCGAGAGGTAGTTGGCGGCGCGCCAGTAGGCGTCGAGCTGCTGGCATTCCTGTGCGTCCAATGCCCCCTGCCCCTTTGCAGAGGAGTCCTCGGGGATGGGCACGTCTCGCGGTAAAACGGGAACGTTCATGTCGTTATGCCTCTCGCTGCGCTACGGAAATGGCGTTCAATGTTCCAAGGGACTCCAAGGCGGCTGCCGCTTTGTCCGACCCGTTGGGGCGCGGCATCGAACGATCCGCTTTCTCGATGATCTCGAGGAAGGGCTTCATGATGTCGATCGGCATGGGAAAGACGACAGTCGAATTCTGTTCGGCGCCGATTTCGGTCAACGTCTGGAGATAGCGAAGCTGCATTGCAGCCGGGATGCTGCCCAGGATCTTGGCGGCATTGACGAGCGTCTGCGAGGCTTGGAACTCCGCTTCGGCGTGGATGACTTTCGCGCGGCGGTCACGTTCCGCCTCGGCCTGCTTGGCGATCGCTCGCACCATATTTTCGGTGAGTTCGACGGTCCTGATCTCGACATTGCTGACCTTGATGCCCCAGGTCTCCGTTTGAGCGTCCAGAATGCTCTGCACGTCGGCGCTGAGCTTCTTGCGCTCGGAGAGCATTTCGTCGAGCTCATGTTGGCCGAGCACGGCGCGCAAGGTTGTTTGGGCCAGCATGTTCGTGGCCGGCAGATAGTTCTGGACCTTGATGATCGCGCGTTCGGGATTGACGACGTTGAAATAGAGCACCGCGTCGACTTTCATCGAAACATTGTCGTGGGAGATGACGTCCTGGCTGGGGATTTCAATGACTTGAATGCGCAAGTCCACCCGCACCATCTCCTGAATGAAGGGCGCCAGCAGGACGAGACCTGGGCCCTTGACCCGTTCAAAGCGGCCCAAGGTGAAGACGACGGCCCGTTCGTATTCCCGCAGGATGCGAATGGAAGCCGACAGGCAGACGACGATGGCAAAAAGGACGAAGAAGATGAGAAAGGCTTCAATGGAAAACATGACCGAAGGTCCTTCCTCTGATCGGTCCACCGTCGGAGCGGCCTGCTCAATCGCGCTAGGTGTCGTCACGATCCGAAGCGGCGCAGGGTTTCTGCGCGGAGGTCCGAGCTAGCCATAACGTTTGGCGCGGAGGCAGCCTCGGATTCTACTCATGAAATGATCGCGCTTTGGGAGGAATGAGCGCAGGCGTGAAAAGGGGCGGTATCCCAGCACCGACCCTTGCGATAGATCATTGAAACGGATTTTTGGAATTCCTCGGCATTACCGCGAGATTGACCGCCGATGGCAGCCTTGGAAACTACCTATGCGGAGCTTCAATCGTGAATGATCACGCGCTCAGTTCTGACTTCCTGGACGGGTTGCAGCGCGAGACGTTCGATTATTTCGTTCACGAAGCGAACCCGCTTAACGGACTTATCGCAGATAAAACCCAGCCCGGATCACCAGCGAGCATCGCTGCTGTTGGGTTTGCTCTCTCCTCCTATCCCGTCGGCGTGGAGCGCGGATTCATGCCCCGTGCGGACGCAATCGCGCGGAGTCTAGCGACTTTGCGCTTTTTCCACACTAGCGACCAGAGCGCTGGCGTCGACGCGACCGGATACAAAGGCTTCTACTACCACTTTCTAGACATGGCGAGCGGAAGGCGGGTCTGGAAATGCGAGTTGTCGACGATCGACAGCGCCATCTTGCTTGCCGGCATGTTGACCATCGCTGCGTACTTCTGCGGCGATGGCGAAGACGAACGCGAAATCCGCGTTCTGGCCGACGCACTCTACCTGCGCGCGGATTGGAACTGGGCGCGCAATGGCGGCTTAACAGTGACCCATGGCTGGAAGCCCGAGAGCGGCTTTCTCCGCTACCGCTGGCAGGGTTATTGCGAGGCGATGATTCTCTATCTGCTCGGTTTGGGCTCGCCGACGCATCCGCTGCCTCGCGAAAGCTGGGCGCGATGGACCTCCACTTACGATTGGCGGACCATCTACGATTACGAGCTTCTCTACGCGGGCCCGCTCTTCATTCACCAATTCTCGCATATTTGGATCGATTTCCGAGAAATTCAGGACGACTTTATGCGCGGCAAAGGCATCGATTATTTCGAGAACAGCCGCCGCGCGACCCACGTCCAGCGGGGGTACACGATGGACAATCCCTCTGACTTCCGCGCCTACGACGAAAACTCTTGGGGATTTACAGCGAGCGATGGTCCCGGGCCGGCGACTTACATGATAAATGGAATAAAGAGGCGCTTCTTCGGCTATAAAGCTCGGGGCGCGCCTTACGGCCCTGACGATGGCAGCATTGCTCCCTGGGCGGTTGCTGCCTCTCTCCCCTTCGCGCCCGAGATCGTGCAGCCGTCGCTGACGCATTTCGAGACGTTGGAGCTGCGCGAGAACGACGGCTATGGCTTCAAAGCCACATTCAACGCCACCATGGCGGAGAGGTCCGGTTCTTCGCGCCCATGGGTATCGCCGTTCCACTTCGGAATTAACCAGGGGCCGATGCTGTTGATGCTCGAGAACTACCGTACCGGCCTCGTTTGGAATCTCATCCGCCGTCGATGCGCCTATCTTGTCGTTGGGCTTCGCCGCGCGGGCTTTTCCGGGGGTTGGCTCGGAGCCGAAAACTTGGCGGCGGAGACGGATAGAGAGTGCAGCCACCTCTAGCTCGCACTACCCCCGGCGTCGCCGCAAATGATCGCGACGTCGACGATCTCATGCAACTGGACGGGAAGCGTCCCCATCTCGGCATCACGATCTGCTCTCGGCAAGCGCGCCATTGAGATCGCGGATGGATTGGATCCTTCTATGCGAGCCCCGCAGCGGTTCCCGATTGCGTCAAGGGACGATCCTTGGGCATGGCCGCGGCTTTCGGGGGATCGAAGAAGCGGTAGGCAAGCAGCTTTACGCGATCATTGACGAGGAACCAGGCCACGGCGTAGCCCCAGACGAACAACGCCCAGCCCCAGCCGAGCGGCGTCATGAACAGGCCGTAGACCGCGATCAGGGTCGCCACCGCCTGCGTGCCGAAGACCGCGAGGAGCAATATCGGAGCGGGACGGATAGACCAGAATGGTCCGCGGGTGCGTGTCAGGAAAATCGTGAGGTGACCGGCCACCGACAGCTTGAGGTACATCAGCGTTTGGATATGTGCGCGGTCGAGATGGAAGACGCGCTCGCCGAGATAGAAGAGGCCAAATGCGGAAGTGACCCCGATGACGCCGAGAACGGTGGATACACCGAGAACCGTGCGCATATCCCACGCTTCGGGCTTCTTCCTGTAGATGACGTTGTCATAGGCGATCGACAGGATCGCGCCGTCGTTAAGCAGCGCCAGCATGACGATCATGATCGCTGTCAATGGATAGAAATTGAAGACGACGATCGCCAGCGTCATGAACAGGAGAACGCGCAGCGTCTCGGCGATCCGGTAGATGGCGTAGCTGTTCATCCGCTGGAAGATGCGCCGGCTTTCCTTGATTGCGTCAATGATGACCGAGAGACCCGGCGTGAGGAGCACAATGGCCGCCGCCGCGCGCGCCGCATCCGTCGCGCCGGAGACTGCGATCCCGCAGTCCGCCTTCTTCAGCGCGGGGGCATCGTTCACACCGTCGCCGGTCATGCCGACGATATGGCCGTGCTTCTGCAGCACGTCGACGATATGAAACTTATGTTCGGGGAATACTTGAGCGAAGCCGTCCGCGTCCTCGATGGTCTTGGCCACCGCCCCCGTTTCCTCGGTCTTGGCGTCGCCGAGGGTGTTCGCGTCGAGGATGTTCGCCCCCATTCCCAACGTCTTGGCCATCTCGCGGGCTATCGCCAGAGCGTCGCCTGTCACCATCTTGATCTTCACGCCCATCTCGGCCGCCGTCGCGACGGTCGCTTTGGCGTCTTCGCGCGGCGGATCGAACAGCGACAGGACGCCGAGAAGCCGCCATTCGCCGTCGCCATCGGCGCGCGCGACGCCGAGCGCCCGAAAGCCGCGAGCTGCGAAGCCGTCGACGGCCTTGTCGACTGCGGACTTCACCGTGGCTGCGTTCGCCGACAGCGCCAGGATCACCTGCGGCGCGCCCTTGGTCACCTTGAATATCTTTCCATCCGTGCCCTTGACCGTGGCCTCGGTCCGCTTGTGCACGGGGTCGAACGGCGTGAAATGTGTAATTTGATACGGCTTCAGCGCCTCCTTGTCTTTGAGGCCGCCGATGACCGCGAGGTCGATCGTGTCGTTGTTCGCCGCTTCCGAGGCCAGTGCGCCGGCGAGGATAAGCTCACCGGTGGTCGTGGCATCGAGGCAGAAGGGATCGCCAAGCGTGAGCTTGTTCTGGGTCAGGGTTCCGGTCTTGTCGGCGCACAGCACGTCTACGCCCGCCAATTCCTCGATCGCGACCAGCTTGCTTACGATCGCCTGTTTCTTTGCCAGGAGGCGCGCGCCGACCGCCATGGTCACCGACAGAACGGTCGGCATCGCGACGGGAATCGCCGCAACGGTCAGCACGAGAGAAAACTGCAGCAGGGTCAGGATCGGCTCGCCGCGATAGATCCCAAGGCCGACGATGACCGCGACCAGGATCAGCGCGAGGATGATCAGGTAGTTGCCGATCTTCAGCACTGCTTTCTGAAAATGGCTGACGGTGACCGCCGTCTCCACCAGTTCCGCCGTCTTGCCGAAGTAGGTCTTGCCGCCTGTCGCATAGACGAGCGCGCCGATTTCGCCGCGACGAACGATTGAACCGGAGAACACGGCGTCGCCCGATTTGCGAGTGGCCGGCAAGGACTCCCCCGTCAGCGCCGACTGGTCCACCGATATCTCGTCGCCGTCCAACAAGCGCGCGTCTGCCGGCACGATGTCGCCGAGACGCAGGCGGATCGAGTCGCCTGGCACGAGCTCACGCGCCGCCGGATTGACCCACTTGCCGTCGCGTTTCACTCTGGCCTTGATCGCCAGCGTCGCCTTCAGGGCGGCGATAGCGTTGCCCGCCTGATGTTCCTCCCAAAATCCGACCACGGCGTTGGCGAGAAGCAGAAGGAGGATGATGCCAAAGTCCGGCCAATGCTGAGCCGCCGCCGACAGGATCACCGCCGCTTCGATCATCCAGGGGATCGGACCCCAGAAATAGGAGAGGAACTTCAGGATCTCGTTGGTCTTCTTCTCCGCGATCTCGTTGGGGCCAAATTGCATCAGCCGCTTTTTGGCCTCGGCTTCTGTGAGGCCATCGGGCGAAGAGCCGAGCTCCTTCTCGACCTCTGCCAGAGGCCGAGTTTGCAGATTGTCGTTGGCGACAGGCTTCAATCCCGGCCTGGATTGGGGAGCGGCCGGGTGATCCTGGTGAACCGACATCGTCGAACCTTTTCCACGTGGCTCCGCGTCACGACGCCGGATGCCCATTCGCCCAGGGTCTGCGAGAGAGCAGTCAACCGGGCACGATCGTCCTTAGACCTAACGATCACGCGCAAACAGCGTCGGAAACTACGCACGAGGTGATATCCGGCCGTTGTGCCCGCTGCTCCGGCAATCCCGGTCACCGCGTTCGCAGGAGGCGATACTGAGGTCGGACGCCCAATGACCCACATTTCAGACCATGAGAATGTCTTGGACCTTCAATGCCCGCTACTAGTTCTACTAAGTCACGGTTTTCGTAGAATCGCTGGGCGTTAGGATTTGCTATTTTGCTGATTCGGCTGAATGGCGGACGGCGGCGAAGATGGGGCATGAGGGGCACTCGAGTGGAGCGCGTTTTGCGGAGTATGTCAATTCCTTAGCGACGGTTTTGGGCCGTGAGGATCGGGCGGGACCCTTTAAGGATTATTGCACGGGCCTTTTGATGCCGGGCAAGCGCAAGAGCGTGGAGCCGATGGCGTCGGTTGTGGCGCCGGCTCGTGTCTCGGCGAAACATCAATCGCTGCTGCATCTGGTTGGGCAGGCGGCTTGGTCGGACGAGGCCCTGATGGGCAAGGTGCGCGAGCTTGTCCTGCCGGCGATTGAAGCCCTGGGCAAGATTGAGGCTTGGATTGTCGACGACACAGGCTTCGCCAAGAAGGGTATGCACTCGGTGGGCGTGGCGCGGCAATATTGCGGGCGGCTCGGCAAGACCGACAATTGTCAAATCGCGGTGACGTTGTCGATCGCCAATCACGCGGCGAGCCTGCCGATCGCCTATCGTCTGTATCTGACGGAGGATTGGGCGGCGGACCAAGCGCGGCGCAAGAAGGCCCATGTCCCGGACGACGTGATCTTCAAGACCAAGGCGCAGATCGCGCTCGATCAGATCAGGGCCGCGCTTGCGGCCGGCGTCTCGCCCGGGGTGTTGCTGGCCGACGCCGGTTACGGCGCTGACGGCGCGTTCCGCTCTGGCGTCACCGCCATGGGTTTGCCCTACGTGGTTGGCGTGCAATCGACACTGAGCGTCTGGCCTCCTGACACGGAGCCGCTGCCGCCCAAGCCCTGGAGCGGGCGGGGCCGCCCGCCATCGCGCGTTCGGCGCGACGGCGAACATGCGCCTGTTCCCGTCAAGACGCTGGCGATGGGGCTTCCCGAGGAGGCTTGGCGCATCGTCCGGTGGCGGGAGGGCTCCAACGAAACCTTGTCCTCGCGCTTTGCCGCGGTGCGGATACGACCAGCTTCGCGAGACTGGAAGCGGGCGGCGCCTCATCCGCTCGAATGGCTCCTCATCGAATGGCCTGAGGGCGAAAAAGAGCCGACAAAATACTGGCTTTCGACCTTGCCCGAAGACACGCCCATCCACGTCCTCACCGACACGGCCAAATTGCGCTGGCGCATTGAGCGCGACTACGAGGAATTGAAAAGCGAACTCGGCCTCGCCCATTTCGAGGGGCGAAGCTGGCGCGGCTTCCATCATCACGCAGCGCTTTGCATTGCAGCTTATGGCTTCCTGATCCGCGAACGAGCGGCGATTCCCCCCTCAGGCTCCCGGTGGCGCGAAACGTCTCGCCTATCCCCGCGTCCTAGACCCCGAGGCACCCCCGACCCGACCCGAGCGGCATATCGAAAACTCAATCGCGACCATCCGACGACAGATCACAGTCGTACTGGCCCGAACCCTCATGCGTTGCCCATGCTGCCAAACAATGCGACCAAAACAACCGTACCGGGAATCGTCGTGACGCAGTAGAACTAGGTCCGCTTCCCCCCCCAGATGAGGCGTTCAGGCCCGCAATTTGCAACGGTAGCTTTACGTCAACTCCGCCCGTTGAAACGCTCGCAACGAACTCCTCCTCCGGGCGGACCTTCGCCGTTCGCGGGCGATGCTGAAAGGCAGATATCCTGCCCAATCCTTGCCGTCGATGCCATCTCAACGAAAGCGGGTCCCTCTGATAGTGCGTTTGTCGCGATCTGCACGGTCGGCACGAGTCGAACTCACATACCCGTGATTGCGACGCGATTGTGCATCGGCATCGGCGGCAGCGGCAACACGAGGGCTCGCCTCAGCGGGAATTCCGGCGGCTCCATTAACTTCTCGGTGACTTTCGTCGCCCTACCGTATGACCTCTTGAAATGAGGAGCAGGCATGACGGACACAGCAGGAATCCCGGGCGATCGCATTCGCTCGTTCATCGAGCGCGTTGAGCACATCGACGACGAGATCAAGGCGTTGAACGAGGGCAAGAAGGAGGTCTTCACCGAGGCCAAGGGAGAGGGTTTCGATGTGAAAGTCCTCAAGGAGATCTTGCGCCCGCGCAAGCAGGACAAGGACGAGCGCGACGAACAAGAGTTCCTGCTCGACCTGTATCTCAGAGCCATGGAGAGCGCCGGGTCATCACAAGCAAAGGCGGCGTAGCGACAAGCCGCGACGAACTTTTGGTTGTTCTCAGTGCACCACGTGGGTTTGCGGACGATCGGCGCTTCAAGGCCATTGAGTCCGGCTGTACTGGCTGGAACCGGCTGAGACTGTCAATCCAACCTCAGCCAACGAGCAGTTGTCAGCTGAGCATTCGTCTCTCGACGCGCGGCCACGCGCCTACAACCCGATCAAGTCCCGCAGAATGTCCGGAAGACACGCTCACTTGATTGAGGCGGGTTGGCATATTCGGCGAAGGCCGATTGATCCTGATAAGGTCGCGAGAGAACCGTCAGCAACTCGACGAACGGCGAAAAGTCTGCGTTATCGATCGCTGCGTCGAGCGCATTCTCCACGAGATGATTGCGCGGGATGAAAGCTGGATTGACGGCTCGCATCGCCTCGCCGCGCGCGTTGGGTTCTCGCTCGTCAACGGCCAGACGCGATCGCCATCTGGCGGCCCAACTATCGTAGGCGTCTGGGTTTGCGAACAAACCGCGCACCTCGGCGTCCGCGGTCTCGTCCGCAGCGGCGGCGCATAGCCGACGGAAGGTCAGGGTGAAGTCCGCGGCGTTCTCATGCATCGCCTGGAGCAATTCGCGGACCAGATCGAGATCGCCCTCTTCATTGCCGGAGATTCCGAGCTTGTCTCGCATGCCGGCAAGCCAATGCTCCTGATAGCTCGACGTAAACGCGGAGATCGCCTCGCTCGCAAGTTCGACCGCCCGCTCTGGGTTCGGATCCAGGAGCGGAAGCAGGGTCTCGGCGAACCTGGCGAGATTCCATTGCGCAATGGTCGGTTGATTGGCGTAGGCGTAGCGACCGAATTCATCGATCGCGCTGAAGGTAGTCGCAGGATCGTACGAATCCATGAAGGCGCACGGTCCAAAATCGATGGTCTCCCCTGAAAGCGCAGTGTTGTCGGTGTTCATCACGCCATGGATGAAACCAACATGCATCCAGCGCGCGATCAACAGGGCCTGGCGTTCCACGACGGCCTGAAGCAGCGCCAGATCGGGGCCTCTCGGCGTCGCGGGCCTCGGGGAAGTGACGATCAATGACGTAGTCGGAAAGACGTTCGACGGCTTCCAGGTCGCCGCGCGCGGCGAAATATTGGAAGGTTCCGACCCGGATGTGGCTGGATGCGACGCGGGTCAGCACAGCTCCGGGCAACTGGCGGTCGCGATAAACAGGTTCGCCGGTCGAGACAGCCGCCAGCGCCCGAGTGGTCGGAATTCCGAGCGCATGCATCGCTTCGCTGACGAGATATTCGCGCAGGACCGGCCCCAGCGCGGCGCGGCCGTCTCCGCGCCGCGAGAACGGCGTTCTGCCCGCGCCCTTCAATTGGACGTCGCGCCGCTCGCCGCTACGGTCCAGGACCTCGCCGAGGAGGATCGCGCGGCCGTCGCCAAGTTGAGGAACGAAACTCCCGAACTGATGCCCGGCGTAGGCCATCGCGATCGGCTCTGCGCCCGGCGGCGTGACGTTGCCGGCAAACACCGCCGCCAGCTCGTCCGGTTCGAGGCCTTGTCGCATTGACCCCCAGTTCCGAAGCGAGCGATTCGTTGAACTTGATCAGGCGCGGCTTCGTCGCCGGCGTGGGAGCGAGCCGCGCGAAAAAACGCTCCGGCAGCCGCGCGTAGCTGTTGGAGAAGACAGCGATCGGGCGGCCCGTGCGTTCGACGGTCGGCGGCTTCTCCATCGAGTCAGTCGGCGGCATGCGTCGCAATATTCCTCTTTGAATGCACGCTATCGATAGCGCCGCATCGTTCGGTCGATCTCGCAGGCCCAGGCTTCGATGCCGCCGTCGAGGTTGACGGCATTGTCAAAACCGGCGTCTCGTAGAAAGTCGACGACCATCTGACTCCGAGCGCCGTGATGGCAAAGGACCACCAAGGGTTGATTCGTCGGCAGGTCATCGACGCGCGCTGGGATCTCCGCCATCGGAATATGCAGGGCGCCTTCTAGCTGGCAGATATCAAGCTCTCTCGCCTCCCGCACATCGAGAACGACGTGCTCCCCTCCCGTGGACCGCATATCCGCAAGCTCTTGAACAGAGATTGCATCTGATCCTCTGAGAGATTCCTCGGACAAAGCGTCGTTGCTCCCTGACTCAGACTACGACTGAAGATAGGTCCGACTGGTAGCCGGTCAAGAAAACATCGAAGCGCTTCGAGGGGTTCAATTTGGAGGCTTATCCCCCTGACTCAGGGTGATCTATAAGTAGTGGGTCGTTGCGAGCTGCCGCTTGGTGGGCTGGCGTCGCGTTGACGATGTCGCGGTAGGTCTCTGGGCCGCGGCGCGCGGCGAGCCGAGGACCGTTTCGAACGAGACGTGCCGATAAAAGCGGCGATTGTAGCGAAATACGAATTCCTCGAGGTAGGCGTCAACGTGTTTGCGGCGCAGGCATGATACGTCCCCAGCGCCCAGCGCTTCAGCAACGAGAAGGCGCGGTGGCTCCAGGGCAGGACAATGTTGGCCGCCATGTTCCCGACAACGCGCGGATCGTGGCGGTAATCGCCCGAGAGCCCCGGATAGGCGGCGTGACCGTCGGTGATCAGCGTCGCGCCGGGCCTCACATTGGCGCGCACGAAAGCCTCGATCGATTTGGCCGAGCTGTCGGCGATCACGGCCAGGCGCAGCCGGCCCGAACGGGTGTCGAGATATTTCGCGCCCTTGCGCCTCGGCTTGGGCCTGCCGGCGCTGCGATCGATCACTTCGATCCGCCGGCGACCAGGATTTTGCCGGCGGCGCCGGGCTCGAAGAACGCGTCGCTGGCGCGGAAGGGAATTCCGTCTGGTCCACCTCGACGACGCCTTCGAGAAGATCGCGGTCGGGATCGACCATCGAGCGCCGAAGCTTCTGCGCCAGCAGCCAGGCGGTCTTGTAGGTGACGCCGAGTTGGTCCTCCAGCTGTCGCGCCGACATGCCGTTGGAATGCGTCGCCATCAAATGCGCCGCCCAGAACCACATCGTCAGCGGCAATTTCGACCGATGCATCGCTGTGCCGGCGGTGAGCGAGGTCTGCCGTCCGCAATCGAGGCATTCCAATAGGCGCGGACGACTCTTCAAGGCCACAGCGCCTCCCCTGCAGCACGCGGGACAAACAAACCCGTCTGGCCAGCGTCGTGCAAGAAACCCAGCGCAGCGCGCCTCGTCAGGAAATTCTTTCTGGAACTCCGCCAGCGTGCGTCCGCGCCCCACCGCTCCGCGCTCCGAACCGGCGCGGCCTCAAGCGCGCCCAGCTTCAGACACTACATATAGCGGAACCTGAGTCGAAGGGATAAGCCTCCACATTTGTTGGCGCCGACAGCACTCCTCCAGCGCCAGGATTGCGAGCGCCGCTCGTCTCGACTGATTGGCCAACTCAGACCGGCTTCAAATTGTCCGCCGAGGATTTGCCGGTGCGCTTGTCGGCGACGATCTCGTAGGCGATCTTCTGCCCTTCATTCAAGTCACGAATTCCAGCCCGTTCGACCGCGCTGATATGGACGAAAACATCGGGACCCCCCGCGTCGGGCTGAATGAACCCGAAGCCTTTCGTCGCATTGAACCATTTCACTGTACCCGTCGCCATTGTGACGCTCCTCTCGGATTGACCGACGAACCTAGCTGAGCCGCCACTCATTGCAAGGCGCCAGCCCTTGGCGATTGTCGCTGTTGTAGCTTCGCGCGCTTATGCGGCGCGCCGCCCTCGCGAATGTGTCGGCATCCTAAAGCCGGTCGCCTGCGCTCACGCGCGGAGCTGGTATCCGCGGCGCCTCTTGCGATCGAGCCATTTCTTGAGCTCGATCTGCGCGATCGGCCGGGACGGGTGCAGGTCGATCCGCTGACGCCCCGCGCTCCCGATGCGGCCCCACCGGCGCACAAGCGCCAGATCCTCGAAGAGCGTTGGTTCGATCGAGAGGACGTAGAATCGGGCCATGTTCTTGGCGCGGTCGACCCGTTCGAGCACGAGAACTTGAAGAAGGGTCGGGTTGTCCGCGTCCGTGGCCATGGACCAAACCTAAGACGCAAGAACTCCCTCGCGTCCAACGAATGATCGGAATCGGTTGCATCGCTCCGATTCAGACTTCGAATCGATTCCAGGTCAGCGCGGCCTCGGAACGCGGCGGCATGGCGAGCGAGTCCATGAAGTCACAGAGTGGTCACTTCAGCGCGTCGGACCATTCTTCGCCGGCCGTAACGATACGACTGTCTTGCACTCTGTACGTCGCATGGAAGATCGTGCAGCTCGGGATCCCGAGTTCCTCGCCTATATGGCCAGCATCAAGCAGGTCCGCCCAGTAGGCGGCCTTCCGCCGCCCTCTAAAACCCGGGCGCCCCACGCCGGGGTAGTTGTTTTCTCCCGGGGCGCATCCGCGGCCGTGCCGCGAATGTTTCGGCTCGCGCGCCGACGAGAGTCATAGCCGCCGGTCCGTTGGCGGCCGCTTGGCGTCGAGCCCCTCGACATGGGCCCAATTTCTTGTTCGCGCCGTCGCCGCTGAGCCTTCGCGTGAGAAGCGAAGGAGAGGGGGATGGCTACCGCTAGCGCCGGCCGCGCCGCCAAGGGTGCGTCGCAGGCTCCCGCGCGTTCCGCGCGCCCTTGCAGCGCGACCGCCTCGCGGTCGGCGGGCAGGGCAGGGGCGAAGACAAGCCCAAGGCCATTGAGCCCAGCTCCTGCGCTCAAACGCGAGGAGCGGACATGACCGGACACGATCCTGAAATCGAGGAACTGCGCCATAGGGTGCATTGCGCCGTGGTGCTGGAGCGAACCCCGCCGCCGTGGAAACTGGATCGGAAGGAGAGCACGAAACTCAGCCTGAAGTACCGGCGAGGCAAAGGCGAAATCCTGATCGTCAGCCACGCCGGACGCGGATGGTGGGATCCGACCAGCGACGCCAAAGGCGACGTCTTCGGACTGGTGCAGAGGCTCGAGCCAGGCATGAGCTTCGGCCACGTCCGCAAGCGCCTGCGCGAATTCGCCGGATTGTCGCCGCGCTTCCCACCCGTCGACAGGGCAGGGGCCCGAAATATCCCCGATAGGCCCGTCGCCGAACGCTGGGCCGAGCGAAAGGCTGTTTGGCCCAATTCTCCGACCTGCGCGGTATCTCGTGCGAAAGCGCTGGCTCCCCTCCGCGATCATCGAGGCTGCCTCGGCGGCCGGCGTTCTGCGGGAGGGGCCGGCTGGCAGCGCCTGGTTCGCCCATCTCGATGGTCACGGCGTTGTCGCCCATGTCGACGTGCGCGGACCGACCTACAAAGGTTCGCTGACAGGCGGAGCCAAATCGCTCTTCCGCCTGCCCCCGAAGGGTCCGCCTCTTCCAAGGCTGGTTCTCGCCGAGGCGGCGATCGACGCGCTGAGCGTCGCGGCCATCGAGAGCCTGCGCAAGGACACGCTCTATATCGCGACGGGCGGAGGCATGGGCCCGGGCACGATCGCCGCGCTCGAGGCGCTGCTCGCCAGCATCGCAATGCTCCCCGGCGCGCTTCTCTGCAGCGCTGCGGACGCCAATGGACCGGGCGACCGCTTCGCAGACCGCCACCGATCGCTTGCCGAAAAATTCAAGATCCCATTCGTGCGGCTTCGCCCTCCAATCGAGGGGGGCGACTGGAACGACGTCCTCGCACAACCGCGATTCGCATAATAGTGATTATGGAACTATTTCAATATGTTAAGAAGACGAATTCGTAACACGAACGGCGTGAGACCTGATGAGAAACGGGCGAATAAGGCAAGAGAAACCGATCTCGCATAGCCGGTCG
Organism: uncultured Alphaproteobacteria bacterium; assembly: GCA_963765375.1. GTDB lineage: Bacteria > Pseudomonadota > Alphaproteobacteria > Rhizobiales > Beijerinckiaceae > Roseiarcus. Next base: position 576,845 of record CAVXVZ010000007.1, read on the forward strand.
CCGCCGCAAGGGTCCGCCCGATCGAGCCGCTTCGCTGGGCTCTCACGGGCCGCATGCGCGCCCTTGCCCCGACGACCGCCATGCGAGGGCGGGCGGCTCATTCAGGAACAATTCCGTTCCGGAGGATGAGCCGATGCGAAACTTCCGCAGTAATCCCGCGCAAAGACGCGACCACTATCAAGAACTCACCGACAAGATCATCGCCGCACTCGAGGCCGGAACAGCGCCGTGGCGGCGGCCGTGGGACAAGGCCGCCTGCGGCGGCGCCACGTCGCCAGTCAACGCAGCCACCGGCCATCGCTACCGGGGCATCAACCTCTTCGTCCTCGGAATGTCGCCGCTCGCTTTCGCGTCCAACGACTCGCGCTGGTGCAGCTATCGTCAGGCGGCCGCGCGCGGTTGGCAGGTCCGCAAGGGTGAGAAGGCGACGCCCGTCTATTTCTACAAGCCGATAGAGATCGAGGACAAAACGACCGATGGCGGTCGGGAGACGCGGCGCATCCCGATCCTGCGCACGTTCTCGGTCTTTCACGCCTCCCAGATCGATGGAATCACGGCGCTTGCCCCTTCCGTCGCGACAAAGGCTGTGGCCGAGCGGATCGAGGACGTCGAGATCATCGTTCAGGCAAGCGGCGTCCCTGTCCGGATCGGCGGGGACCGGGCGTTCTACAACCCAGCTTTTGATTTCGTGCAGATACCTCGGGACGAAGCTTTTCACAGCCCGGAACTGCGCGCGGCTACGCTTTTTCATGAATTATCGCACGCGACCGGTCACGTCAGCCGATTAGACCGCGATTTGAGCGGCGGTTTTGGATCGATGTCTTACGCCAAGGAAGAACTTCGCGCGGAATTAGCCTCATATGCGATCGGATCCATGATCGGATTGCCTTGCGACGTTCCCAACCACGCAAGTTATCTTCAATCATGGATTGAAGTGCTTAAGCAAGACCGCAGGGAGATCTTCCATGCGGCGGCCGAAGCGCAGCGGATCGCCGATTACATCCTCGCCTTCCACCCCGACTACGCCGAGAAGCCCGCTGACCCCACGGACGACGACGACGATGCGTCGACGATCGTCGCTCCGCTGGCCGCTTGAGGGGCGGACGCCGCGTCCTGAGTGTCACCGCCTGCGAGGCTGACACCGGACGCTTCGCTTCGCCCAGCGCTCGCTGACCTTTCCCCTCTCCGCGGGCTCAGCGCAGGCGAGCGACAGACGTCGCCCTCAACTTTCCATCCTCGAAACTGCGGGCGCTTCCCGCGCTCGCCTTACCCCAAAAGGAGGCTCGATCCCGCATGCCCAAATCCAAAGCCACTGACATGACCGCTGAGCAGAAGGCGGCGCTCAGGGCCTACGCGCTCCGCAACGGCCGATTCTGGAAGCGCCGCCTTTGGGCGGCCTGGATCAATGGCGCCGACGCGAAAGAGCCGGAAGGGGCCGTCCTCCGTCAGATCCGCAATACCCATGGGCCATCGCTCCTCACGGGCATTGGCCTTTCCCACCTCGATTGACCCTCACCAAAAAGGAAAGTCAGCATGCCCGCGACAATCGTTCTCTCCGCCTATCCCGGCCGCTGCACCCCAGGCGGTCATGAACTCGCCCTCTCAATCGGCGTTGCCGTTCCGCAGCGACGCGTCGAAGTCACTGACCTCGTTAGCGTCATCGAAGCCGTCGCCACTTTCGGGCGCGACGTTCAGGCCGCAAATCCCGCCGCAAGCTTCGAAGTCTCGACGAGGGTCGTGGCCGGCCGGAAGCCGCGCGGCTTCGACGCGGCCGATAAAGTCGACGCCTTCGGCGGGCGGGCCTTCCTCCGATCCGACGTCGACCAGTCCGCACTTCACCGTCGCCTCGTCGATCCCGCCGCCGCAGTCGATGGCGCCCGGGCCCCGGAGTTAGCCCAGTGACCGCTCCCTTCTGGGTCACGCCCAAAACCAGGCTCTTCCTCGTCGCCTACGAAGGCGCCGACGGCAGGCCTTACGCCGTCGCCCTCTCCGATCACGGCGTCGCGGCCAGGCTCGCGCGCCGATTCGGCGGCGAAGTGATCGACACCCTGGTCGACAACCACGCCGACATGGCGGCCGACGTCGACGCCGACTCCGGCGAAACCGAATGCAAGGGAGGCTTCAGATGAGAACCTACACTGTCGAGGTGACCTGGCGCGTCTTAAGAATACGCGCACCTGATCGTCAAGGCAGAGACGCCGGAGGCTGCGATGGCGAAGGCTCTCGAATGCTCTGAGTCCGGCCTCCCAAGTAAGTCCAACCGGGCCGAGGATCAGGACGGCGACATCCAGATCCTCAAGGATCCGGAATACGACTACGAGAGCAATCTCGGCCGCGATCGCGTCACCGGCATCTCATGAAGGCGAGGAAGCCTATCCGAACAACGCCGTCACGCTCCCGCTCCCGACGACGCCAGAGGAAGAGCTCGAAGCGGCGATCGAGGCGCTGCTTAGGGGAGTCGACGCGTGCCTCAGAGGAGGAACAGCGCTGCTTTCGGTCACAAGGCCAGCAGAGGCGATTCGTGAGGCTTTCGCCAAATTCTGACGAGAAGGGCGCGAGAACAATCAGACAGATGAGAAG
>CAVXVZ010000008.1:0-373644 GCA_963765375.1 uncultured Alphaproteobacteria bacterium
CGAGTGGCCCGTTGCCCGCTTGGCGCCGCGAAAACAGAATGCGCCCTTGCCGCAACAAAACCCTCACCGATGGGGATTCGCTCCACACGGTGCCAGTGGGGGTAGCAACGGCAAATTAGCTTCCGGCAAAAGCTTGAATTGCAAAGGTAAATACCACCATCCGTCAGTCAATAAAGCCCTTGCGCAACGTCTGCGACAGCGGCGAGATGATATAGCTCAAAACCGTTCGCGCTCCGGACGCTACAATCACCTCAGCCGGCATGCCGGCTCGCACCCGAGACCGCAGCTCCGCAGGGATCTGTGTGTCGTCGAGGACGACGATCCCGCGATAGTATGGCTGCTTTGAGGTCTCATCCACAAGCCGATCGTGGGATACAAACTCAAGTCGTCCCAAGATCAAAGGAATCATGCGCGAATGGAAGGCGGGAAATCTGACTTCTGCAGTTTGGCCAGTATACACTCCGTCGATGTCACTTGGCGAAAACTGCACTTCTATAATTAGACGTTCATTCCCGGGCACGATGTCCAACAGTGGCTCCCCCTGCCGTATTACCTGCCCAATCGTGAAAACCTTGAGACTCTGCACGGTGCCTGCGACGGGAGCAACCACATCGAGTTCGATGGAAAACGTCCTTAGCCACGGCTAGCTTGCCGCGGACTTCGGATAATTTCGCACGCACCTCGACCAACGATTTGGCAACATCTTCTTGAAACTTCTCACGCAATTGCTCGATCTGAATATTATATTCCCCAACTGTTCCGTTAGATTTCGCAATATTGGCGATAGCCTCACCAATGACGCCCTGCAAACGCTCGCGCTCCCGTTCCATTGCGTACACGCGAGTCGCCGGAACGAGTTGCTTTTCATACAATTCACGCAGCCCAATCAACTCTTTGTTGATAAAGTCAATTTGACCTTCCGCAGAGGCCTTTTGGAGTTGAGTGCCTCGGATTTCATCCCCGAGCTGCTCAATCCGCGAGTTCAGGACTGCGACTTGATCTTGCAAGGACGATCGTCGCTTGTTGAATTCGGCGACCGCATCGGCCGTTATGTGGCTGTCGAAAGCCCCGTCGGATTCCGGTTTCTCGAGTTCCTCAGGCCAAGTGATCGCCGCCTTCTGATCGCGTTCGGCAATAAGGCGGGCTTCCATCGCCAAGTAGGTATAGAGTTGACTTTCAATCTCCCGGTAATTCGCCTTTCCTTGGACGTCATCCAAGCGGAACAGAATGGTTCCTTGGCTAACCGCGTCCCCCTCTTTGACCAATATCTCGCGGACAATGCCTCCCTCCAAATGCTGCACGGTCTTGCGGTTGGTCTCGATTGCAACCACCCCTGGCGCCGCCACCGCCCGGTCGATCTTCGTCACCGCCGCCCATCCGCCGACGACCCCAAAGGTCACAAAAATCAGAACATAGCCTGCGACGGCCACACGATGCCAGCTTACCTGGGACTTCCTCTCTTCCGGATTGCTGGGAGGGGGGACCGCTGTAAGGAGTTTCATAACGTGCTCACGCGGTTTTCGCCAATGCCGGCGCCAGGACTAGGCGATGGCCCGGATCCGGCCTTCACCACCTTTGGCCCAGTCAAGCGCCTAAGAACCTCGTCCCTACTGCCGAAAGCTTGCACCATTCCGTCGCCCATAATCATGATTCTGTCGACCAGAGACAAGATGTTTATCTTGTGTGTGATCAAAACGATGGTTGTTCCCGCGGCCCTCAACCTCTGAATCGCCATCAATAGAGCTTCTTCGCCCGCCGAATCAAGGTTTGCGTTTGGCTCGTCGAGGACGATGAAACTGGGACTGCGGTATAAACACCTCGCGAGCGCGATGCGCTGTCGTTGTCCGCCTGAGAGGATCTGCCCGCTATCGCCTATGTTGGTGTTGTACCCGTCCGGAAGGTTTTGGATAAGCTCGTGGCAGCCCGCGAGTTCGGCGGCCGCGATAACGGCTTCATTGTCGACCACGCCGAACCGCGCAATGTTTTCAGCCACGGTGCCGGCGAACAATTCGATATCCTGGGGAAGGTAACCGAGGTGCTTCCCCAAGTCTTGAGGATCCCAATGCGAGAGCTCGTATCCGTCCAGCCGCACAGCTCCCGCTGCGACCTGCCACACCCCAACTAAGACGCGAGCAAGACTCGACTTGCCCGCTGCGCTCGGACCGACGATGCCAAGGAGTTCACCCGCCCCAAGTTTGAATGAAATGCCCTTCAAGATCGCGGTCTGACCGCCTGGCGCCGCGGCTACAACGTTCTCGACAGCAAGAAGGCCTTTTGGATTCGGCAAGGACATACGCTGAGGTTCAACCCCGACCGCATGAAACAACAGCTTCATTCGGCCAAAGGCCTCACGAGCGGCGAGGAAGCTCTTCCAGTTTCCCACCGCAAGTTCGATCGGTTGCAGCGCGCGCCCGATAATAATTGAAGCGGCGATCATAGCGCCGGCTGTGATCTCATGTTGGACGGCTAAATAGGCTCCCAATCCAAGAATCCCCGTCTGAAGGAACATACGGAAGAACTTCGTCGAGGCGACGATCGCTCCAGCTCGATCGCTCGCCTGGGCTTGCAGTCCCAGGACTTCGCGATGATGCCTGTCCCACCGTCCTACCATGGCCTCGAGCATTCCCATCGCGTGTACGACTTCGATATTTCGAAAAGCAGCCCCGGCGCTGTTTCCCGCGGTCATATTCGCCTTTGATGCCGCCAGAAGCGTCTTTCGCGTCATGACCTCGTTGAGCAGCGCGAGGAACAGAATCACGATTCCGCCGACGATAGCGAGACCGGCGAACCACGGGTGCATTAGGTATGCGACGCCGACGTAGACAGGAAACCAGGGCAAGTCGCAGAATGCGATTAAACCCGCGCCAGTAAAGAATTCCCGGATCACATCGATATCACGCAAATATTGCCCGCTGAATGCGCCCGGCTGGCGCAACAGGCCCCGGTGTACGACCCTGAACATCGGGGCCGCGAAGCGCTCATCGAAAAGCATTCCGGCGCGAACCAACAGGCGAGAACGCAGGGTCTCGAGCGCGGCCCAAACCATCAGGAGTATGGCAGCGATGATAGTGATGCCGCCGAGCGTGACCAAGTTGCGAGTGCCCAACACGCGGTCGTAAATCTGAAGCATATATAGGGGGCTTACGAACAACAGCAGGTTGAGAAAGAAGCTGAATATGACAGCGGTCGCGAACGCCGGCGTGATAGCTCGAATCCCGGTGCGCAGCGCTTCGTTCTCAGCAAGCTTGGTTTTTGCCGCTCTCATTGAGGTCCGCTCCCAACCCAAATAACGCCCGAACGTTGTTTCACGTACAACTCTCAACTCGAATGAAAAACACCAGATAACTCCGTGGATGAGGTGGCGCCGATCACCTTGACTATTGCGTCCGCCGAGGGATCGAAGACATGGGTACCAAAGGCGTCCACGAACACGTAGGCGTTTCCTCGGTATGAGAATAGTAACGCTTGGTGCGCGGCATTGGATTCTGCGAAGCTCGCCGCGAGGGCAGCGGCGTCCTCCAAAGTGGCCGACGCGTCGATGGCGCTCTGGTGCGGGAGAAGGGGCCCTAGCCCGTTAGTAAATAAGTCGACAACGCCCACTGAGCCGACGTTGACTTGGTCGGTTGGCTTGAGGCCTGAAATAGTGATCTGCTCTGCACCACTCGCTATATTGACAATTGAGTTGCCAGAGCCAATTGTTAAGCTTAAAGTTTCGGTATAGGCAGTATCGCTAATAATACTATGGCCGCTCCCAGTATCAATTTGCACTTGCCGCCCTCCGACGGCCGTATCAACGATTCCACTCGCGTTCAGTACCAGATTTCCAGCAAGCGACGTTGCGTCAATCACGATGTTTTGAGTGTTACTCGCCGCGATACCGCCAATCGCATCGATCTCAAGCGAAGTAGGTCCACTCAGAACAAGGCTCGTGAGGGCTGAGTCAGCTATATTATTGACTATATTCCCACCATCATTGGAAATTATGGTCAGGGAAGTAACCTCTGCGGCATCGATACACCCAATTATTACAGGGGCAGGTGTCACACCAGCATTTCCTAGTACTACACTGAGCTCGGTTGACTCGCCGGCGGTTGGCTGGTCGTTGTATCCGAATGTAACAGTATCGAGATTTAGGCCAAGCTCAATTTTAGCGTTCGAGAAGGGCAGATTCACTATAGCGACGCTGTCCTGCGGCGTTACGACCAAGTTCGAGGAGCCAAGGCTCAAATCGGTGAGGGTAGTGCCCCCGCTTCCAAAATCAATTCCCAGGGCCAACTTCCCGGTAAGCGAAGAGGCATCAAGCGTCGAGGAAGCGGCCGTAACAGCGGTCTCGTTCAACGCAAGATCTTGAGATCCGACCACTTTAATATTGAGGTCCGTCGAAGTATCTTGGCTCGTGGTGACGAGATTGAGGTCATTGGCCTGCGCCCCCTGACTGTCAACGACCAAGTCCGCAGTCGGCATCGCCGGTGCAACAATCGGATTCGGGTCCAACTTCAGCGATACATCTGTCGCGCCATCGAGCCTCAAAGTTTGGTGGACGGGAGCGGCAGAAGTCGATTCGTCATAAGACAGCGTCAATTCCGCTTTGACGCCCTCGGCGACCTCAATTGACTGGACAGCGGATGCGTGAGTTACGGTCAACGCGCCGCCGCCAGATACGAATATGCGGACGGTCCCGGTCGCATAATCGTTGAGGTCAATAGTTTCGCCATGCGAGGTAGGCGTGATATCGAGGAGGACGCCATCCGCGGGAATCGGCGGTAGGGTCGGGGAGCTGAAGAACGTCTTCTCGTGAGGCGAAGAGAAAGCGCCGACCCCTATCGACGCGCTGATTGCTGGCAGGCCGCCCAGCGCCGAGAATGTTGCCCTTTCCTCCGAAAAAGCGTCCTCCCAAGAAGTGAGAAACTTCGGCGCTTCAATTGCCGGCTGAAGAACAGTCAGTGCGAGAGTGGAACTGGCTACGGTGTCCATCCCAGCTGCCGAAGAACTTGATGCGCCTACAGCATCCGCAAGGTAGGGGCGACTCGGATTGTCAGGTGTTTCGACGCCCTCCGGTACAGGCCGGACCCCCTGACTTAGCTCTGGCCCTGTCAAGTTGATCGAGGCGTGAGCGAAAGGAGGCGCCTCGGACAACGCGCACAATCCAACCGCGGCATTTTCCACCGCCTGCCAAATGGCTTCTCGTTCCCCCGACCCTTCTGGACTCCGCCAAACAGCGCTAAAGAAAATATCGGCCAATTCCCGCGCAAGTGTCGCGTTGCGGGCCCTGGGCGCGGGGTTCGAGGCAGAGAGATGATCGTGCGTGGCAGGCGACAATTCGCTCGCATGGGCCGAGTTGTGCAAAACCGCGTCGACCGAAAGCACAGAGGCGGCGACAAGCAGGCTCAACAGAGCCGATGGATGCGCGACGACGCGACCGTATGGCCCAGCCTTCTGCGTCTTCGCTAGCTTTTCGACAAAAGTTTTCGCAATTGCTCCAAAGCTCCGCCCGGTCAACGGGGCGGGCAGCGTTGCGCAATGCAAATGATATAGGCCATCTATGCGAGCTGCGTGAACGATGACATGTCCATCACGATGGCAAAAAACGAACCACGGATCGCCCTCATCCGAAACCCCGCATTCGGTTTCAACGGCAAGGCCTGCCTGGAAAAGCGAATGCTCAACGCGATAAAGTTCCGCAAGCTCCTCGTTTGTCCACCCGCCCGCAGGAGACGCCGGCCGCGCCAAACGCAGTACGTTACCGCCCATGATAAGCCCACATCCCCTATGTCCAGGGCATCCCGCGCATAGACCCTACGCCTCGAACGAGGATTGAAAAAGGTTCGGACTGCCGCGGCTGACACGACCTTGGTTGATAACCCAGCGATCCCGATCAAACCCCAAATGTACCACATACGGCCGCCGACAGCCACACAGGTCACACCCGACCTCACATTCTGTGCGTAGCAACCCGCTCTCCGCCTAAAAAACCGGCTCGCATCGCGCCATGCCGATAAATGCACCTGGCGACGCCCTCTAACGGCACATGTCACCACGCGTCAAGCACGCCGGCCATTCGTCTGCTTCGCTCAACCTGGCGGCCGCTGCCGTCGCCCCGCCCGAGAACGCCCCGATGGTTCCTGAACCTCCGCCTTCACGGTCCATTGCCACCGCCGATCCGCCTGAATCTCGAATGTCGAAAATCAAGCAGTCGCTCGTAACACCCGGTCCTCCTTGTGCATTTATCACGGCGTGTCGTAGAGCGCTGTGATCTTGCTCACATTCTCGGTTCCGCGCAGCGGGACCGCTTTTGGTCGCCAGAGAAGTCCGCTGGTATCAAGCCGCGTTGTCCACATGGCGATAGGCCTCGGGCGCCGTCCTTCGCGCCAGACGGCCATCAGGAGATCGCCGAGCGGCGCGGCGACTCATTTCAAGATGGATAGTCGAACGGCGCGGCAACTCTTTTGTAGAAATGATCTAATCGCCGATGCCGGACCGTGCGACGCGGCCATCGGCCTTGGCTCTCAGGTAGTCGGGTCGCTCGGCGGAATCGAATCGCACCCCGCGGAGCCTCTCAGAACCGAAACGTGAGCCTTGACTACCGCCCAGCCCAGGGGGCCCTCTCCACTACACAAAATCCGCTCTCTATCGCTGCGACCACATTGGCGAGCGGCGGGAAGGGAAAAGCGTCGATGTAGTTTCTTCCTCATTCCAGGTGTCCAAGGGCTCGCTCGGCAAGCTCCTGAATTTCATGGAGGGAGCGTTTGACGATAGTTGGGACATCCGACTGACCTCTTTTAACCTGACGAAGAATCGAGTGGAGCGCTTGACTCACGTCGGCCACACGAATTGCTTCGAGCGCGGCGCGGGCGCGATCCTCGTAAAGGAGCCAACGTGGCACGGGCCGTGGCGGTGTCTCGGAACTATCCCACGTTAAGTCATCAGGATTGTCGAAAATTACGACCGGCTCGCCCGGTCGGGCGACATTTGTCTTGGCGCAAATCGCTCGAGCAGCTCTCTGAATTAGAGTGTCGAAAGGCGAACCTGCCATCTCAAGGCGCTCCACGACACGAAGGCTTCGGACATATCGTCGGAGCCGAAATTATACAAGCCGCGCGAGCTTGCCCGCTTCGATCATTGAGCCCGGTCCATACCGCCGCGCGCCTCGTTTCGTCGATATCGGTCCATCGAGCTGGTGGAAGAAATACGAGTGCGACAGGAGAAGCTCATGATTGCACCCAAAAGGGGCCCGGACGGAATCAAGCCGGGAGCGTTTCATCCAGTTTGTCGCTACAACCGGAAGCATTGGTGAGAACGTTTGTGCAAGCTGGCCGAGGCGCAGCAGATGACGTTCAGACCGACTGCGTAGTCCATCACGCCATACGGCGCCTCGCGCAACGTAGACATCTTGGGCAAAGATTTTGAGGCGGGCGCCCTCGACCGCTATGAAAGGCTCGTGGACGAAGTCGACCGACCAGCGGGCGTCCGGCCTCGCCTCGACCAGGATCGGCGCCCGCATGCCCGTCGCCCGCTTGCGGCCTTTGCGCTTGCGGACGGTCAGGCCCTCCTCGCGGTAAAGCCGCTGCGTCTTCTTTCGATTCAAAACGTGGCCTTCGGCGCGCAGAAGAATGTGCAGCCGGCGATAACCGAACCGGCGCTGCTCGGCAGCCAGTGCCCGCAAGCGGCCGCGCAAGGCGTCGTCTCGCGGTCGACGCGATCGGTAGCGGACGGTCTTGCGATCGGCCTTTATCAGGCGGCACGCCCGGCGCTCGCTCATCTCGCAGGCGGATACGAGACGGGCGACAGCCGCGCGCTTTGCGGCGGGCGTCAGAATTTTTTTGTCATGGTGTCTTTCAGCGCGGCGTTGCCGAGCATCGCGTCGGCCAGAAGGCGCTTCAGCTTGGCGTTCTCGTCCTCAAGCTGCTTGAGCCGCTTGGCCTCGGACACCTCCATTCCGCCGAACTTAGCCTTCCAGGCGTAGAACGTCGCCGTGCGGATCCCATGCTTGCGGCAGACCTCGGCGGTCGAAAGCCCCGCCCCCTGCTCGCGCAGCACCGCAATGATCTGCTCTTCCGTGAACCTCGATCGCTTCATCGTCCAGTCCTTCCTTCAGACCGGACTCTAGCTTCAGCTGGAGGAAATCGCGGGGGTCACAGCACCTTCAGAGTGAGTAGCGATCGCGCCAATGTACAACAAGTGCACCATGTATTACATTCATTTTGGCAAAACGAACCCAATTTGCGCTCAACGATGCACAAGAAAAGTGTGGGCTAATTCTCTGTAAAATTGCTCAACAAGCTTCAATGCGGACAGGCCAGACGAGCTGATTGATCGCGGTATTATTCCTTCGACGGCAGCACGCCCGGTTGAGTTCTGAGCGCAAGTTCCCGGGCGAACAGCAGGCCGATGGCCTCCTATTGGGATTTTGCCCAGGCTCACCGAATGAGCACTGATAACGTTATTCCACCACCAAGTGTATATCCAACCAGATTCCTTTTCCGCTTCTCCTTCGTCAACGTGACCAGATCCGGGACTATTTGTACTCCCATTCGACGCCGATTCCTGCATTCGTCCCCCCGGTTGCGTCCACTCCGGCCTGAAGGCGAATGTGACGGGTCACGTCAAGATCGACATTGACGCCGTTGTCCTGCGGCCGTGCGCCTGTCGTCACGCCGACGCTGATCCGGTCGTTGATCGCGCGCGTCGCGCCGACCTGCGGGCCGCCGGTTGCGCTGGTCGAGATGTCGAGACTGTCGACGCCAAGACTCCGGCGGAGTCGCTCGAACGCGTCGTTATTGCCGGAAAGTGTCGCCACCGCGTTAGCCAGCTCGATCGCTTGGAAGGCCGACAAGCTCCCGGACGGGCGCTGGAAGAGTATGCGGGACAAGATCTCGTCTTCGGGCAGGCTCGGCTGGGAGCTGATCTGGAAGGACGGCTGGTTCGCTGGCCCGGTCACGGCGATGCGCGCGGTGATGTCGGTCGCAGTCGTCTCGGCGACAAGATTGAGCTCTGGGATCACCTCGCCGTGGAACCGAACCTGGCCTTGGGTGAAGACCAGCCGCTTCCCGAGCAAGGTGAGCGAGCCCCGCAATAGGTCGAAACCCCCGTTCACCTCCGGATCGCGCGCCGATCCGGAGACGTGCAGATTGCCGCCGACCTCGGCATAGATACCGCGCCCGCGGACGAAGTTGCGGTTGGGCGCGGAAATCGTGAGGTTCAGCGTCGCGTCGAACAAGGGGGCGCGGCCCTTCGCCGCCTTGGCATTGGTGATCTGGGCGAGGCGGGCGGCGGCCGTCGGCGTCGGGTTGACATGCTCCGTGCCTGGAATTGGCGCGGAAATGCTGCTGAAGCGGTCCGGCACGGTCACGTCCATTGATTCGATCGTAATGCGGCCGTCGACATTAGGCTTTTGGGCGAGCCTGCCGCTCACCGTAACCGCGATATCGGCGGTCGCCGTTAGGACGCTGTTCGCGACGACTTGTGCGTGTTTGCCCGTCACGCGCATCTCTCCCGGGAAGCCGGCGGCCGGATCGAGCCGCGCCTCGCCGCTCGCCGAGATCATCCCGCCATCAGGAGTAGCACCGCCTAACCGCTCGATGCGGATCATGTTGCCGTTGGCGACCATGACGCCGGTGATTCCGGAGAGCTTGAACCCGGTCTCGTCGTCGCGGAACTCGCCGTTGGCGAGGCGGATCGAGCCTTGAGCCTGCGGCTTGGCGACGGTTCCGCGTATCTGAGCCGCGACCGAAATCGTCCCGGTTACTCGGCGGCCGGTCAGGGACAGTGCATTGTTGGCGAGGCCTGCGTCGAGCTTGCCGTCGACCGTCAGATCAAGCGCGCCATCGCTCGACAAGGGCGCCGATCCGGTGATGCGAATGGAGTTGCCGTGGCTTGCATTCGCGGTGAGCTCGACCGAGGTCCGGCCTCCGCCGAGGCGGCCCGAGCCCGCGAGGTCGAACGGCGGCAGACCGTTGCCCCGCGTTTGGGGCAGTCTGACCTGGCGAAGGCGAATGCGCCAGTCGCCGGCGGGATCGCCCAGGGTTCCCCGGATCGTCGCATCGCCGTCGGCGGTTCCGGATACGCCGAGGCCGGGCGAGAAGAGGTCGGATGTGGCGAGCGGCAGCGCGGTCGCACCAACGCGGAGGTCGAGCGTCGGCCCGGCGCGGCCGGAGATCGACAGGCGGCCTGAATCGACGCCCAGGGCGAATTTCTGAATGGCGAGACCGTCCTTGCCGTAAGTCAGCGTGGCCGGGCCGGCCAGAGCGATCGTCCGGCCCGCGCCCTGCGCGGTAAGCCGCGCAAGGTCGAACCGGATCGGCGAGCCGCCCGACAGACGGCCATGCGCCTTCACGGCGAGCCCGCGTGCAGAGCAGCTGAAGTCGAGCTCGTTCGAATCGCCTTGGCCGGTCGCGGTGAGCTTGATATCGGAGATGGACTGGCCGGCGACTTCGGCGCGGATGAGCCGGGCGAGGCCCGATGCGTTTCGCGCCCCCCAGAGGTCGGCGATCTTGAGGTCGACCTTGAGGCCTTCGAGGCGGTTGGCGCCGAAAGCCATTCGGTCGCTGTTCGCGACGATGGCGACCGCCTGCCTCCCGTCGGCGGCCGAAGCGCTCACGTTCGCCTGAAGCGCGCCGCTCATCTTCGTGAGCACGAGCGGCGAGAGGTCGTCGAGATTGTCGGCGTTGAATGCGAGCTCGCCGTTCGCCAGAGCATCGGGGCCGATCGCCACGGCGCCCGCGACCCGCACCGAGGCGAGGGTCAGCGCGAGACTGTCGGCGCGCCAGCCGCCGTCTGCCGTCTCGGCCAAATGGGCCGAGCCTTGCAGCTTGTGGCCGTCAATGTCGCCAGAGGCGGAGGCGGTCGCATCGACCCGGCCACCAATGTGCGCCACGTCGGCTGACAGCGAGAGGCCGGAGGTTTTGCGGTCAAGGAGACGGCCTTCGCCCAAACTTGCTTTCAGCGCCGCATTGAGGTCTTCCGGCGTTCCGGTAAGCGTCGCAACGATCTCGGCCTTGCCGGAGACGCGGGGCTCGAGATCGCTCGCCTGCGGCACGTCAACACTGGCGTCTAGATCCACCTTCTCGCGGCCGAAATCGCCGTTGAGCCTCGCAGCGCCGTGTGCCCCGCTCGCGAGCAAGTCAGTGAAACCGAAGCCGCCGTGGGCCGTCGAGCGCGCGGCGCCAGTCAGTCGAAGATTGCCGCCGGTGAGGCGGTCGAGCACTGGATAGGCGGTTGCCAGATGCGTCGCCTGCGCGTCGAGGGTCGCGGTCAGCGCGCCATAGCTCGGCGCCCCGTCGAGATCGGCGGTCACGTGCGCCTCGCCCTTGAGGGCGCCGCCGGCAAGGGAAGCGAAGCGGCTGAGGTCGCGCGCGACGACCTCCAACCGGCCGTGGACCTTCGCCGGCGCGAGCAGCCCGGAAAATCGGGCTTCGAGATCATTCGACGTGAGATCGAGAGAATCGAACGACACGTCTCCGCCCACGGTCGCCGTTCCGCGCAAGGCGAGCTTCGCTTCGCTGCCAACCGCGCGGGCGAGGGCCGGATCGGCGAGCATGAGTCCGCTCATCGCCCCCTGGCCCTCGAACGCAATGCGCGTCGTCTCCTGATTGAGCGGGCCATTCGGGATGGAGCGGAAGCTGGCGGAGATATGATCGAGCGAGCCCTGCTCGACATGGATGTCGCCAGCGTCGAATGAGCCCTCGACGACGGGGCTCAGGGCGGACCCCGCGATCGAGGCGTTGAGGTCGAGCTTGCCGATCTGCGTCGCGCCGGGAATGGCGCCGGCGTGAATTTTAAGGCCCACCGTCTCATCCGCCGACTTGCCGCCGACGATGTCGAGACGCGCGTTGGCTGAGACCAGATGCAGGCCCGGCGTCGCGACGGTGGAATCGTCGTTGAAGAAAAGATCGCCCTTGAGTGTCGTTTCCCCCGCAAAGACTGGACGGATGACGGGGGGAGTCATCCCTTCGAGGCTGGAGTTGAGGTCGAGGGTAAGCTTCCGCCCGGCGCTTTGGCGCGCGACGACGACGTCGCCTCGCGCCCAAACGTCCGCGCCCGCGGCGAAATCGAGTTTGGCGTCGAAATTGTCGAGCGCGCCGGCGCCGTTGAGGGCAAGCCTCACCGGAGGCAGGCCCGGGAGATTGACGAGATGGGCAAAGACGCCGCCCGCGGGCTCGTCGGAATTGACGGCGACGGTGAGCTTGTCGGTCGCGGGGACGTACGTCACGACGGCCTTGAACTGACCGGGCGCGTCGAGGCGCTTCGAGGTGAGGCTGAGGTCGAGACCTTCGGACGGCGGCCCGAGCGTCGCCTTACCGTTGATCTCCAAGCGCGCCGCCACACCGACGACCGGCTCGCCGAGCGACAGGTCCTGCACGCCGAATTGCTTGATGACCACCTTGACTGGAAGTTCTGGCAGGATCGAGCGCGGACCCGTATCGGGAGGCGGAGGCGTTTCGGAAGGAAGCGGGCGCCGCAGAAACTGCATGTGGCCGATGGTTAGCCGATCGACTTCCAGCCGCCGGCTGAACAAGGCGAGTCGGTTCCAGACAAGCCGCACCTTGTCAATTTTAAGCCACGGGCCCTTGCGGTCAGAAAGGACAATGTCGCTGATCGAGGCGTCGGAGGACAGTGCCCCGTCGACCGCGCCGATCGAGACGTTCGTTGTTTCCGAGGACAGCGCCCGCGACAGCAGATCGGCGAGGACGCCCTTGTCCGCTTCGGTCGCGCGCGCCTGCCCGCCGAGCGCGACAAGAACGACGATCAGCGCCATAAGCCCGGAGAGGAGTAGCCGCCACATCATCAAAAAGCCTGCCCGATGCTGACGTAGATCGCCACCGGACCCGTGCCGGGATGGCGGTCGAGGGGAAAAGCGATATCGGCGCGGATCGGCCCGATCGCGGTATAATAGCGCAGGCCGACGCCTACTGCCGTGGCGAGTGGCGCGCTGAAGTTCGGGAAGCTAGTCGCGAAAGCGTTGCCCGCGTCGAAGAACGGCACGATCCCGATCGTGTCGGTCACCCTTACCCGCAATTCCGCCGACGCCTGGAACAGGCTTCGCCCGCCGATCACTGCGCCGAAGGGACCCGTGGGCCCGAGTTCGTCGTAGGCGTAGCCGCGCACCGAGCCACCGCCGCCGGCGTAGAAGCGCCAGTTCGCGGGGATGTCGGCGAGATCCGCGCCGCCCATCGCGCCGAGCCCGACCAGCCCCGCGAGCACGAAACGCGAGTCCGAGTTCGAGGGAGTAATAGGCGGAGGCGCGTGCTTTCCCCTGGACAAGATCGACGGTCGAGCCGAGAGCGGTTGGATATCCTACCACGGAGGCGTTCAGCCTCACGCCGCGCGTCGGGTCGAGCTTGCTGTCGGTCGTGTCGTAATTGGCGGAAACGG
Source organism: uncultured Alphaproteobacteria bacterium (assembly GCA_963765375.1). GTDB lineage: Bacteria > Pseudomonadota > Alphaproteobacteria > Rhizobiales > Beijerinckiaceae > Roseiarcus. The sequence continues at coordinate 13,372 of CAVXVZ010000008.1, forward strand.
GCACGCCGACCAGCGTGTAATTGACACGCCCGAGCGCGTCAGTCGCGACCCCAGTCTGCGCCTCGATTCCGGCCTGCACCCAGAAATTCTGGTCGAAGCGATGGCGCAAGACAGCGGTCGCGTCGGCGTCCTCTACCTCATAGCCGAAGAAGCCGGCGCCGCTGGTGCTCATGCGCTCACCGAGCGCGTCGACCAAAAGGTCGTTCGGCGTTCCCCACAACGCGGGTTTGAGGAAGCTCGCGGAGAAACGCCATCCGATGTCATCGATTGAATAGCTTCGGATGTCCTGCGAAGTCACATACCAGGGCGGCGCGTAGAAGACGTCGGCCTGAAGACGCAACCGCTCGGCGCCGCCGAAAACGTTGCGGTCCTCCCAATAGACCTGGCCTGCAGGACCGTTGGTGGTCGAATATTTCGCCGACGCGCCGACGGCGTAGGGGAGCCGATCCTCGACGTCGACCGTATATGGCAGGCGCCCATAGGCGTCGAGCGACGTCCCCTCGGTAATCCGCACCCCACCCACCGCCGGGATCTGGCGGATTGTGTTCCGGGCGTCTTCGATCGCCTGCGGCGAATAGGGATCGCCGGGATAGATGTAAAGAAAGGAGCGTGCGATGGCCGGATCGAAGTCTTTCGGGCCATTCATTGTCGCTTGGCCGAATGGGGCGATAGGCCCTGGATCGACCGTGAACGTCACGTCCATCACATGGGCGGCGTGATCGACGACGGGCGCGACCGACGCGACCTTCGCGAGCGGCCGCCCCTCCGTGCGGAAATAGTCGACGATCCGAGCCTGCGCCGCGCGCATCTCGGCGGCCGCCGCGGGGTCCCCGGGCTTAAGGCGGACGATCCGCGCTGGCAGTTCGGTTTCCGAAAGCTCCCCGCCGTTCGGGGCGAGCACGCGGATCGAATGGAGAGTGAATAGCGGGCCTGGATTGACGGCGATGGTCACCGGCGCGGCCGCTCGGTTGCGGTAGTTTTCGGCGGCATGGGCGAAGCCGGCAATGTCGCTTGACAGGATGCTGAGGCTGGCGCGGTCGACCGAGATCGAGATCGTCGCGTCATAATAGCCCGCCCCCCACATCGCGTCGATGATCGGACCGAAATCGCTTTGCGCGCGTCGGGCGAGCGCGTCGCCATCGGGGGGAGCATCGTTGCGCAGCATGTAAAGCGAGGAGGCGTCCTGAACCGCGGTCTTCAGTCCCTTGTCACCGCCAGCGACGTCGACCGTGACGGCATAGGAGATCGCTGTCCGCGAGACGGGGGGAGGGGCCTCGTCTGACCCCCAAAGTCCGAAGAAGTCGAACGCGAGGGCGCTGGGCCGGTCGGCGCAGGCCAACACGGCCGCCACAAACACGACAATTAGACGGACGCCCAGGCGATCGAGCGGGCCAGATACGACCATTAATTTATAATTGTACACGTTTTCCCGGATTAGCCAGTGACATGTCCGCACAGCCGATTATTCACGGATCGAACAAGCTTGCGCGTCAAAAGTCTGCGCGTCAAAAGTCTAGACCGGTACTAAGCGCTTGTCAGGAATCAACCGCTCGATCTGACCGGTTGGTGGGGCGGATCGTATAGTTCCATTCGCCGTGAAATTCGGCGCATTCGATATTGAGGGCGGCCATTTCGGCGTCGGGGACGGTGACGCCCTTGGGATATGTATTGGCGTCAAGTTCGCAGCGTACCTCGAGACCGGTCGAGGTGGTGGTGGCCGAGATCAGATTGACGATGACCTGATAGCTGACCAACGGTTTGGCCCGCCAGTTTTGCGATATGAACGAGAATAGACGGTGCTCGATCTTGTTCCACTTGCTGGTCCCCGGGGGCAGGTGATGCACCTCAATGGCGATGCCGGTCTCGTCGGCCAGACGTTGCAGCTCGCGTTTCCACAGGCGGACGCGATAGCCGTTGGAGCCGCCGCCGTCGGCGGTGATGACGAGTCGGGTGGCCTCGGGGTAACGGGCGCGGCCGATCTCCTGCCACCAGCGGCGAATCGTCTGGACCGCGAAGGCCGCCGTGTCGTGGGTGATGCCGACGCTCACCCAACCGGCATTGCTGGCGAGATCGTAAATGCCATAGGGGACCGCCCGGCCCAGTTCCTTGATCAGGAAGTCGTGGACCCGCACCTCTTCCGGCTCGCCTTGGCGACGCCACTCGCGTCCGGCATTCTTGAAGTCGCCGACGAGTTCCTTTTTCTTGGTGTCGACCGAGATCACTGCTTGGCCTTCGGCTAGGGCGGCGCTGACCTCGGTGTTGATGTAGGCGAACTGGGCATCGCGATCTGGATGGCTGTCGCCCTCGCGGGTCTTGCGGTTGGCCTGAAGGCTGAACTTCTGCTGCCTCAGCAATTCGCCCACGACCGTATGGCTCACGCGATGCCCCAGGGCGGCGAGTTCGGCCGCGACTCGGCGCAAACTCTTGCAAGTCCAGCGCAACGGCGACATCGGATCGCCGCGCGCCTCGGGCTCGACCAGCCCGTTCAAGTCGTCGAGAAGTTTCCGGTCCGTCACGACCAGCGCTTTGCGGCCGCCGCCCGAACGGCGGATGCGGCCCGGCTCCAACCGCGTCGGCGCCGCGAGTTCATTCAGGCCGCGGCCGATGGTGCTTGCGGCGATGCCGGTGATCCGCGACACTGCCGCAATGCCGCCGTAACCGGCGGCCGCGGCTTCAGTAGCTGCGAACAGCCGCCGCCCGCGTTCGTCGAGATGCGGCGACAAAGCCTCAAAACGTTCGCGAATCAGAGCAACATCGAGCATGCCCGCGCATAGGATACGATCCCAAACTTGGGAATCCCCCACCTCGCACCCGATTCAGTTGTTTCCTGACGGGCCCTAAGAGGTGCGGTACTATGAGGTACGGGCGTCGCCGATGGGCGGTTGTGAGGCATTCCCGGGGTCAAGCCGGGGTCAAGGCGAACTGATCCGGGCGAAAGTCAGCCCAGCGAGTTCCCAGACTTCGACGCGGGCCCGCCAAAAACTAAAAAGATTTCGCCGACCGCACCTCGACCGCCACCCTGTGCGCCAACCAGGCTCTGGCTCGCCTCGTTCGCCTATGTTCTGATCTGCGCGGTCAGGCGCGTCCGCCTCGCCCACACTCAGTTCGCCGAGGCCACATGCGGCACGATCAGGCTCAAGCTCCTCAAGCTCGCCGGCCTCGTCCGCATCAGCGCGCGGCGCATCAAGTTCGCGGTCGCCTCAGCCTGTCCCTACGCCGACGAATGGCGGCTGGCCGCCGCCCGCCTCGCCTGAGGCGTCGCCGCGACGCCGACAAATCGCGGCAATTCACCCCTCGGCCCACAGGAGAACCGAAACACCCCGCACTACGCCGTCGGCTGGATGAACGATACTGCACCTGGCGCTCCGCATCGGGTTGGAACTTCACTGTTTTTGCTCATAAATCGCCAAGGCGCTCGGCGGGATTGGAGGCGAAAATGGCCTATTCTCAGTTGCATTGACAAGGCCCGACGGCGAACAGCGAGGTCAATCCAGGCAGACGATAGATCATTCGAAGTTTGCGATGCCGTTGGATTGCGGCCATCGGCAGGGTGGCATGCTTCCGTGGACGCTTTCGGTAGGAGCGTGGCCTCAGCGATCACGATGGCAACCGTGCCGATCAGTTTCAGCGGCCAGTATAGGATCAGCCGCGGCTTCATTACATGAGTCACGGACCCTTGGCGTCGATCATCGTGTACCTCGCCATGACGCTACCCGGCGGCGTCGAACTGGCGCCTCGTCGTCCCCGTTGTCTGTTGCCGATCACCCGGCGCCGGCGCGACCAGCTATCGAGCGTGGCGTAGCGGAAGTCCCTGTAGCGGCGGGCGGGCTTGCCGGTCGAGGACGCCTCCGCCTCGGCCTGAGCGAGTTCGGCTTCGATCTCCGCCACCAGCCGCGCGTTGCGGGCGAGGCCGAACACGAAATCGACACGGTTCTGTTCGCACCAGGCCGTCAACGCCTCGCGGACGAACCCGGAATCGGCGCGCAACAGGATGCGCGTCTTCGGCCAGCGCGTCCGGATCTGGCCGACGATCCGCGCCACTTCCTCGACCGATCCGGCGCTGGCGTCGATGTTCGAGGGCCTGAGCTTCGCCGCCAAGAGATGGCGGCCGCAGAACACATAGAGCGGCAGGTAGCAGTAGCAATCGTAATAGCCGTGAAAGAACCGGCCTTCCTGATGGCCGTGCAGGGGATCGTCGGTGGCGTCGAGGTCGAGGATGATCTGCCTGGGCGCCCGTGCGTGCGCTTAGAGAAACAGGTCGACGAACAGCGCCTCGATCGCCGCCGGGTCGTGGCTGATCTTCCTGTAGCGGGTGGCGATCTCGCGCGACAGTTCCAGCCGGTTCAGCGTCGACTTGCCGGCCACCGGCGCGCAATCCTCGCGCCGGGACTCGAGCTTGCCCGCCAGCACCGCCATCAAAGGGTCGTGACGAAGCTCGTCGTGGTCGACGATATTTGATTCTTGGATGAGGATATTGAAACAAGTAGACGGAAGTGTTCTGCAGCTATTGGAAGATAACGTCGCAGCAACAGATAAACTGCGAAAGGAGATAAAAATCAGGCGCGTTGATCCCGCAAGATTGATATTCGCCAAGCGAATATCACTTCCGGATCACTTGGCGCGCCACGGGCTTGCCGATCTTTTTCTTGACACACTTCCCTACAATGCGCACACAGTGGCGAGCGATGCGCTATGGGCTGGCTGCCTGTATTAACCAGAGCAGGTGGAACGTTTGCGGGCAGGGTCGCTGCGAGTTTATTAAAAGCTATTGAACTCCAGAACTGATCACTACAACGACCGAAAGGTATGAAGAGCTTGCAATTCACTTGGCGAAAAACCCCACGAATTGGATATTGGACTAACCCGCTCCGCGGGAGTCGGCTGACGCGACAGGCGTGGCGGCTTGGACGCATTCGAGCGGAACTGGTCACGCCACCACTCTCTAATGTTCTGACAGCCCAGATTGCAGGACGATGCGGCGGCGCGCTTGCGCGCACTTCGTCCCGCAATGGAGCTGTCAATGACCCCGCTTCGCCAACGCATGATCGAGGACATGCAAGTTCGGAACCTCGCTCGGCACACCCAACGCGCCTACCTCCAGCAGATCTCACTGTTCGCGCGGCATTTTGGCAAGTCACCCGACATCTTGGGCCCGGCTGATATTCGGGCCTATCAGCTCCATCTCAGCCAGGAGAAGCGACTCTCGGCCAGTTCGATATTGGTCGCGGTGGCCGCCATCCGCTTTCTCTACAAGATCACGCTCGGACGGGGTTGGAGCGTCGACGAGATCATCCCCACCTGTCGCAAGCCGCAAAAGCTTCCTGCCGTGCTCAGCCAGGACGAGGTCGCCCGGTTCCTCGACGCCGTCGACAGCCGGAAGCATCGCGCCATCCTGACCATCTGCTACGCGGCCGGCCTGCGTATCTCCGAAGCGGTCCGCCTGACGCCAGCGGCGATCGACAGCCATCGGATGGTCATCTGCGTGGAGGAGGGCAAGGGGCGGAAGGATCGCTGCGTGATGCTCTCGCCGAGGCTGCTGGAGGTTCTCAGGACGTATTGGCGTGCCGTCCACCCGAAGAATCTCCTGTTTCCCGGCGACATCCCCGATCAACCGATCTCGACCTTCGCCGTGCAACACGCCTGCAAAAAGGCGCGCCGCCGGGCCGGCATCGCCAAGCCGGTCACCCCTCACTCGCTGCGCCATGCCTTTGCCGTCCACCTGCTCGAATCGGGTACGGACTTGCGCACCATCCAGCTGTTGCTTGGCCATCGCAACCTGAGCACCACGGCCCGCTATCTGCGCCTGGCGACCAACAAGGTGTGCGCCACGGCGAGCCCGTTGGACGCCCTACATTCATCCACTTCAGCGCCAACCCGCCCCACGCCAGCGCCCGCCTGAACACAGGCCCGATGGCCAGCGACACCCCCGAAGTGGCGGATGTGTTCCGCCGCTACGGCGATGCATATCGACAGCAGCACGGCGCCGCTCTCTCCACCGCGCAGCGTCGCGCTATGACCGCAATCGAGTTGTGTCGCACAGCAGCGCTTGGCGGTCATGTCGAGCAATGCGACAGCTGCGGGCACGAGCGCATCGCCTATAATTCCTGTCGCGATAGGAATTGCCCGAAGTGCCAGTCACTCGCCCGCGCGCAGTGGCTCGCTGACCGCGAGGCGGAACTCCTCAACACCCAGTATTTCCATGTTGTCTTCACGGTGCCGGAGGAGATCGCGGCCATCGCCTTCCAGAACAAGCGCGTCGTCTACGATATCTTGTTCCGCGCCGTGGCCGAGACTCTCCGCACCATCGCTGCTGACCCGGCCCATCTGGGCGCCGAGATCGGCTTCCTGAGCGTGCTGCATACTTGGGGCCAGAACCTGCTCCATCATCCGCACCTACATTGTCTGGTCCCCGGCGGTGGGATCTCGCCGGACGGCCAACGATGGATCGCCTGCCGGCCCGGCTTCTTCCTACCGGTCAAAGTTCTGTCTCGCCTGTTCCGCGGGTTGTTTCTGCACTACCTGGACAAGGCGTTCACCGCTGGCCGACTGAGCTTTTTCTCCACCCTGCTGCCCCTGCAGGAACGCTCCCCGTTCTTGCAGCATCTGGCCCGCGTGCGGACGGCGGAATGGGTGGTCTTCGCCAAGCCGCCGTTTGCCGGTCCTCACCAAGTCCTCAGCTACGTCGGCCGGTACACGCATCGCATCGCCATCTCCAATAGTCGCTTGTTGGCCATCGATGACGGCAAGGTGCGCTTCCGTTGGAAGGATTATCGCCGCGACAATCGCCACGCGACGATGACGCTGACGGCTGACGAATTCATTCGCCGGTTCCTGATCCACGTCCTGCCGAGCGGGTTCCAACGCATCCGCTACTACGGCTTCCTTTGCAATCGTCGCCGACAGGACAAACTGGCGCGTTGTCGTCAGCTGCTTGGCATGGCCAACGTCGTGCCGGCGGCGGCGTCCGGCACGACCGGCGATTACCGTGATGTCTATGAAGCCCTCAGCGGCAATTCGCTGCGCCGATGCCCTTCATGCGATGACGGGCGACTGCTCGTCATCAAGGTTCTACCGCGCCCCAGCAACCGCCAGTGGTTCTGCGATACGTCATGACCGCCAGCGCCGACATGTCCGGCTCTCTGAACCAGCTCCGCCGCGCAGAGTTGACGGCGACCTGTCGCCTCGCCGTCTCGCCCTACCTCTGGCAGTCGCCGCACGTGGCGCCAATCCGATGCTCGGCGAGGATCTCAGACCTGTCGCCTGGAAATTTCGTCCACCGCCAAGCCTCGCAGGCAGATCTTTGCGCGCCGGAAAGAGTGGCGACGGCTTTCAACGCCCATAAACTCAGCTGGGTGCCGGCGGCTTAGTCCAATTCGTCTTTGCCTCACCGGCGCGGCCCCGACCAGTTTGCGCTCCTCGACGCCTTCGTGCGCCGCGCCGCCAAGCCAAAGACGCTCTCAATTGGACTAACCCGCTCCGCGGGAGTCGGCTGACGCGACAGGCGTGGCGGCTTGGACGCATTCGAGCGGAACTGGTCACGCCACCACTCTCTAATGTTCTGACAGCCCAGATTGCAGGACGATGCGGCGGCGCGCTTGCGCGCACTTCGTCCCGCAATGGAGCTGTCAATGACCCCGCTTCGCCAACGCATGATCGAGGACATGCAAGTTCGGAACCTCGCTCGGCACACCCAACGCGCCTACCTCCAGCAGATCTCACTGTTCGCGCGGCATTTTGGCAAGTCACCCGACATCTTGGGCCCGGCTGATATTCGGGCCTATCAGCTCCATCTCAGCCAGGAGAAGCAACTCTCGGCCAGTTCGATATTGGTCGCGGTGGCCGCCATCCGCTTTCTCTACAAGATCACGCTCGGACGGGGTTGGAGCGTCGACGAGATCATCCCCACCTGTCGCAAGCCGCAAAAGCTTCCTGCCGTGCTCAGCCAGGACGAGGTCGCCCGGTTCCTCGACGCCGTCGACAGCCGGAAGCATCGCGCCATCCTGACCATCTGCTACGCGGCCGGCCTGCGTATCTCCGAAGCGGTCCGCCTGACGCCAGCGGCGATCGACAGCCATCGGATGGTCATCTGCGTGGAGGAGGGCAAGGGGCGGAAGGATCGCTGCGTGATGCTCTCGCCGAGGCTGCTGGAGGTTCTCAGGACGTATTGGCGTGCCGTCCACCCGAAGAATCTCCTGTTTCCCGGCGACATCCCCGATCAACCGATCTCGACCTTCGCCGTGCAACACGCCTGCAAAAAGGCGCGCCGCCGGGCCGGCATCGCCAAGCCGGTCACCCCTCACTCGCTGCGCCATGCCTTTGCCGTCCACCTGCTCGAATCGGGTACGGACTTGCGCACCATCCAGCTGTTGCTTGGCCATCGCAACCTGAGCACCACGGCCCGCTATCTGCGCCTGGCGACCAACAAGGTGTGCGCCACGGCGAGCCCGTTGGACGCCCTACATTCATCCACTTCAGCGCCAACCCGCCCCACGCCAGCGCCCGCCTGAACACAGGCCCGATGGCCAGCGACACCCCCGAAGTGGCGGATGTGTTCCGCCGCTACGGCGATGCATATCGACAGCAGCACGGCGCCGCTCTCTCCACCGCGCAGCGTCGCGCTATGACCGCAATCGAGTTGTGTCGCACAGCAGCGCTTGGCGGTCATGTCGAGCAATGCGACAGCTGCGGGCACGAGCGCATCGCCTATAATTCCTGTCGCGATAGGAATTGCCCGAAGTGCCAGTCACTCGCCCGCGCGCAGTGGCTCGCTGACCGCGAGGCGGAACTCCTCAACACCCAGTATTTCCATGTTGTCTTCACGGTGCCGGAGGAGATCGCGGCCATCGCCTTCCAGAACAAGCGCGTCGTCTACGATATCTTGTTCCGCGCCGTGGCCGAGACTCTCCGCACCATCGCTGCTGACCCGGCCCATCTGGGCGCCGAGATCGGCTTCCTGAGCGTGCTGCATACTTGGGGCCAGAACCTGCTCCATCATCCGCACCTACATTGTCTGGTCCCCGGCGGTGGGATCTCGCCGGACGGCCAACGATGGATCGCCTGCCGGCCCGGCTTCTTCCTACCGGTCAAAGTTCTGTCTCGCCTGTTCCGCGGGTTGTTTCTGCACTACCTGGACAAGGCGTTCACCGCTGGCCGACTGAGCTTTTTCTCCACCCTGCTGCCCCTGCAGGAACGCTCCCCGTTCTTGCAGCATCTGGCCCGCGTGCGGACGGCGGAATGGGTGGTCTTCGCCAAGCCGCCGTTTGCCGGTCCTCACCAAGTCCTCAGCTACGTCGGCCGGTACACGCATCGCATCGCCATCTCCAATAGTCGCTTGTTGGCCATCGATGACGGCAAGGTGCGCTTCCGTTGGAAGGATTATCGCCGCGACAATCGCCACGCGACGATGACGCTGACGGCTGACGAATTCATTCGCCGGTTCCTGATCCACGTCCTGCCGAGCGGCTTCCAACGCATCCGCTACTACGGCTTCCTTTGCAATCGTCGCCGACAGGACAAACTGGCGCGTTGTCGTCAGCTGCTTGGCATGGCCAACGTCGTGCCGGCGGCGGCGTCCGGCACGACCGGCGATTACCGTGATGTCTATGAAGCCCTCAGCGGCAATTCGCTGCGCCGATGCCCTTCATGCGATGACGGGCGACTGCTCGTCATCAAGGTTCTACCGCGCCCCAGCAACCGCCAGTGGTTCTGCGATACGTCATGACCGCCAGCGCCGACATGTCCGGCTCTCTGAACCAGCTCCGCCGCGCAGAGTTGACGGCGACCTGTCGCCTCGCCGTCTCGCCCTACCTCTGGCAGTCGCCGCACGTGGCGCCAATCCGATGCTCGGCGAGGATCTCAGACCTGTCGCCTGGAAATTTCGTCCACCGCCAAGCCTCGCAGGCAGATCTTTGCGCGCCGGAAAGAGTGGCGACGGCTTTCAACGCCCATAAACTCAGCTGGGTGCCGGCGGCTTAGTCCAATTCGTCTTTGCCTCACCGGCGCGGCCCCGACCAGTTTGCGCTCCTCGACGCCTTCGTGCGCCGCGCCGCCAAGCCAAAGACGCTCTCAATTATCCGATGCAAAATCGCCGATAATCGTCTCACGACCCCGCTTTTCGATATTCAGCAGTTCTCTAAGCACATCGAAGCGGCGTATAGTGAGATGTATGAACGTTATCAGGCTGGTTTTCCGCCCGAGCATATCCACGTAGCGCCTTACCGTTAGCTTTGGGCGTTCGGCTGAGGAGCGCCGCAGCGGGTTAAGATCGAGAGGGAGGCGCGCCGGAGGCCGGGAGATCGAGCCCAGGATGGCGCCTCACACTCTCTCTCCGAAAACCACAACCCAGGCGCTCGAACGTGGCACCCTCGTCAAGATCAACGATCCTGGGAAATTGCTGTTCGGAACGCCAAGGACCGTCATAGATCAGGCGGATACCGCTTCCCGCTTTGTCACAAGCGGCTTCCCGGAGATCGACGACCATGTCTGGCGCTCCGCGACGCCGGGGCGTGAGGACTATGTGTCGCCGTATGCTCGGTTTCGAGGAGTCAGCCGGGCTTTGCTTGTCGATAGCGAATTAAGTTGTCCGGTTTTGGTAGCACATTGAATGTCCGCTTCTTCTGCTTTTGTTCTGCCTGTGGGCGGGGTGGGCAAGCCGGAGGCTTGTCCATGCCGTCCACAGGGTTTCGCCGCCGAGCGGATTTAAGCGGCGTTTTTCGCATCTCTGATCGTTCCGTTCTCGTCGTAGCGGCCGATGCATCTGGGCCCGTGAAAGACGGCGTGGGAGCCGTCGGGGTAGACGTGGACCTTGACCCGCGCCTTGACGAAATGGGGCCGCATCGGGCTCTCCGGGATCTGGAGCTTGAGCGTGCGGTAGGAGACGCAATTGTCATGGCCGACCTGCCGCTCCTCCTCGACGCACAGGATCTCGTCGAGGTCGACGCCGGGAATGGGCGTGAAGGCCGAGCCTTCGCCGGCCGGCAGAACCTCGAAACGGGCGTTGTGGGCGGGCAGGTAGACCTCGCGAAGGAAGGCGTTGGCCGCCTCGATATCGGTTATGCCGGCAAGCGCGAGTTCGTTGACGAGCCGATCCTGAAGCGTCCCGAACGCCCGCTCCGATCGCCCCCGCGCCTGAGGCGAATAGGCCCCGATGTGCTCGACCCCGAGTTGCTCGAGCGCCCGCCCGACCTGGGTCGGATGGCCGCGATCGATCTCGCCGCCGGCTTTGGGGGTGTGAAAGTAGTGCGCCCCGCGATCGGTGTAGAGGCTCATCGGCAGGCCGTGCTTGCCGAACACCTCCTTCAGCGCCCGGAAGGTCGAGGCCGTGCCCTCCTCCGCGACCAGGAACGCCGAGTAGATCGCCCCCGTCGCGTCATCCATGGTCACGATCAGGTCGAGCGGCGCCTCGCCCTCGAGCCAGGCGTGGCGCGAGCCGTCCTGGTGCAGCATCATCCCCGGCAGCGGCCGCCGCTCGCGCTTGCGCCGGTGCGCCCCCTTGCGCGGCGCCTTCCCGACCACCCCCATCCACTGAAGATGAAGCTTGGTCCAGGTGTAGCCCCAGCCGAAGCCATGTTCCTTCACCAGATGCTCGTGAAAGTGCTTGACCGTGAAGCCCTGGTAGCGCTCGCGATAGAGCCGCTCCACCTCCTCGGCCCGGTCGACCGGAACCCGCTTGCCCGACGCCTTGCCAAGCCTGCGGTCCAAGAGCCCGGCCTCGCCCTCCTCCTCGTAGCGGCGCGTCCACCGCCGAAACGTCCGCTCGCTCACCCCCAAAAGCTCCGCCGCCTCTTCCTGGTTCAGCTCCGCCGATTCCCAACGGTGGAGAAGATTCAAAAACACCGCCATGCGCACCCCCTGAAGGGCCTCCGTCCGGCGCATCCCAACCCCTCCAAAAAAGGGCCAGACCTACCGGACAGATCGCGCGCTACCTAAACCGGACATATCGTGTGCTACCGACAGTCAGCCTGCCGATTCCGACGAAGCCGCCCGGGTGTAACGGGATAATGCCGCCCGGGATTCCTGAATGATGCCGCCCACCGTAACGGAATGATGCCGCCCGGGTGGCGAGCCTCGCTGGCCGATGGATTGTTGTCACCGGCCGTGGTGTTGGGTCAAGCCTTCCTCGCTTGCTTTGCTTGGGTCCGACGCAGGCTTTCGCCGGCCAGTTCGATGCGATGAGCGTTATGGATGAGACGGTCCAGGATGGCGTCGGCGTAGGTCGGATCGCCGATGATTTCGTGCCAACGGTCGATCGGAAGCTGGGATGTGATCACTGAGGAGCGGCGTCCATAGCGCTCTTCGAGGATTTCCAGGAGATCATGCCGCGCGGCGGCGTCGAGCGGCTCAAGCCCCCAATCATCGAGGATGAGAAGGTCGGCTCGGCCGAGGTTGCGTAAGATGCGGGGATGGCGCCCGTCGCCGCGGGCAAGCGCGAGATCCTCGAACAGACGGGGCGCCCGCTGATAGATGACCGACCGATTGTCGCGACAGGCTTTGTGGCCAAGCGCTGAGGCCAGCCAACTTTTGCCGACGCCCGTCGGACCGACGAGGACCAAATTGTCGTGGGCGTTGATCCACTCGCCCTCGACCAGCTTTTGGAACAGCGCGCGGTCAAGACCGCGGGGGCTTCGGTAATCGACATCCTCGACGCTCGCCTGCTGGCGCAATTTGGCGACGCGCAGCCGCGCCGCGAAGCGCTTGTCCTGCCGCCAGGACGCCTCGCGATCGAGCAGAAGCCCGAGCCATTCGTGATGGCCGAGCCCGTTGGCTTGACCGTTGGCGGCGATTTCGACGAAGGCCTTGGCCATTCCATGCAGGCCAAGGGCATTGAGTTGATCGAGGGTGGGATGTTTGAGCAAGTCGTCTCTCCTAATTGTAGTAGCGCGGGCCACGGATGTTGGCGTGCAGGATCGGCGTTCCGTCCGCGGCGCGCTGGCGCGCAGGACGCCGGTCAAGGTTGTTGTCGAGGATGGATTTGACCGAGCCGTAGGTCCGCGCGCCGATGTCGATGGCGCGTTCGGCGGCGGCTTCCAGACGCTCGGCGCCATGGGGGCCCGCGAGCCGGACGATGCCCAGACAGGCGCGAAAGCCCTGCTCGGGATGTGGTCGCGTCTCAAGGATCAGTTCGCACAGGGCCGCCGTCGCCGGCCCGATCAGGCGCGCGTCGGCGCGAATGCGTTCGATCGTCCAGCCGGCATAGCGCCGATGGCTGGACGGCATGTGCTCGGAGACGGTCGTGTGCTTGTGGTTGCCGCTGGCGCGCACATGCACGGCGATCCGCTCGCCCTTGAGAAAAATCTCGACGGTCCGCGCCGTCAGCCGCGCGTCGACCTCGGTGCGGGCGAAACGATGGGGCACGCTGTAATAATGAGCGGCGACCTCGACGTGATAATCGATGCCGACGCGGCATGTCCGCCATTCCGAGAACTCGTACGGCTCGGCCGGCAGGGACTTCAGCGATGGCCGATCGACCGTCTCCAGCAATTGCCGGCGCGTTGCGCCGAGCCGACGGATCGGCCGCTGTTCATTGAGATGCGTCATGAGATCGGCGATCGCCGCGTTGACGTCCGACAGGCTGTAAAAGGTTCGGTGACGCAGCCGCCCGAGCAGCCATCGCTCGACGATGAGCACGGCCTGCTCAACCTTGGCTTTGTCCCGGGGCCGCCGCGGCCGCGCCGGCAAAATGGCGGCTCCGTAATGCGCCGCCATTTCGGCATAGGTCCGATTGACCTGAGGATCGTAAAGGCAGGCCTTGATGACGGCGGTCTTCGTATTGTCCGGCACAAGCAATTGCGGGACGCCGTCGATCGCCGCGAGCGCACGCACGTGGGCGTCGATCCAGTCGGGGAGCGCCTGCGTCCAGCTCGCGTGCGCGAAGGTGAAGCTCGAGGCGCCGAGCACGGCGACGAAGATCTGCGCCATGCGGATTTCCCCGGTGAGCCGATCAACGACCACTGGGACCCCGTCGCCCGCGTAATCGACGAACAACCGCTCGCCCGCCGCGTGCGTCTGCCGCATCGTCGGCGACAGCTTCGCTTCAAAGCCGCGATAGAGTTCGCAAAACCGCGAATAGCTGTAGCCGCCGGGGTTGGCCGCGATATATTCGTCCCAGACGATCAGCAGAGTGACGTGCTTGCGCTTCAACTCTCGATGGACCGCGGGCCAATCCGGCTCGACATGGCGGCGGTGTCCCCGCTTGCTTCTGCGATTGGCGTAAAGCGCCGCCTCCAGTTCAGCGTCGCCGATCCCCTCCGGCAACGGCCAAGAAAGCCCAGCGCTGTCCAAACAACTCAACGTCTCTCGAACCGTTGAAGGCGCAAGACCAAGACGCCGCGCGATCTCGCGTGTCGGCAGGCTGGTTGAAAACTTCAGACGAATGATCTCGCGCGCCTGGCGCATCGAAACTCTTTCCGCTGGCATCGATCGCTCCCTTGGATTGCCAAAGGAGCGACCCTAAACAGGCCAGCGGAGGCGCTCATCGCCGTCAAAAAACCCCGGGCGGCATCATTCCGTTCCGGTGGGCGGCATCATCTCGTTTTGGTGGGCGGCATCATTCCGTTACGACGGGCGACATCATCTCGTTTTGGTGGGCGACATCGTCAGGAATCAGCAGTCAGCCGGGCTTTGCTCATGCCAACCAGGCAATTTGTGTTATGATTTCTTGCATGGTCAAGGCTTACGGTAAGGCGTCACGTCCCGAAATTAGAGGGAAATGATGCTGAAAGGCCCTAAAGCCAGGAAGCACCCTGCCGATGAGGCGTCGTCATGAAACGCACTTTCCTAGGACGCTGGCCGCCGCAGCGGCGGCAGCCGCCTTCTCCGCTTCCGGTTTCGCCATCACTTCCGCCGCCGCACAGAGCGATCAACAGCCCACCCACGCTGAACTCGTGCAGCGTTGGGCGGAGGCGGCTCTCGATGCCCAGCTCAAAGGCATGAAGACCAGTCTTTGGCTGAACGCCGATCAGAAAAGCTTCGGGGCCCGTTTGAATCCACTGTCAAGGACGGCGCCAAAGCGCGCGTGGTCGCCCTGCAAAAGGAGCAAGCCAGTAACTTGTCGCCGATGGACCGCCTGAACGCGAAGGCGGAGCGCTACGCGCAGAGCGGGGCAAATCTGGACAAGATGGTCGAGGCGGCCAAGCCCTTGTACGAGAGTCTCGATGACGCGCAGAAACACACGTTCGTCTGTAGCGCGACAATCTGGATGGGAAAGCGTATTGCCTCACCCAGAAATGCTCCCGAGGCCAACCGGTTGCCTCAGCCAGAATGCTCCTGGCCAGTTTATCCATCTGCACCCCACTTGTCGCGTTCATCGGTTTAATTCACTCCACAGCAGCGGCACGCTCTATCAATTCCGAATCTCCATCGGGCAAAGACGCCGCGCCCGTGTTCAGGCCTGCGCGCGAGCCTGCGCCGAACACAAGGTCATTCGCCCGCTCGCGCCGCCAGACTTTGACCCGACGCTGAAGCGTGCGCAGCAGCTTCTCTGGATAGACGCCGGGCCGGTTTTCCTGGAGCTTTTCGAGGAGCTGGCGCGCAGTGCGCCAAGGCTCGGCCTCAAACCGAGTCCGCAACTCAGTCGTCACCGCAACGAGAGGATCGGGCCGCCGACGGCCTCGTTTCGCTTTCGGTTTCGGTTGGCTCGTTGGCCGCACATCGCCCTCTCGCCATGCCGTGCGCAATCCAGCGAGAAACTGATCGATGGCCGCCGCGCCGGACGCGGCGGACTCCGCGGCGAGTATCTTGTCCGCCAGTTCCGCCAGCCGGCGCTGACTTGATCGAATCTCCTGGAGCAAAAGGACCGGATCGAGCGTCCCGTAGATGTCGCCGGCGCCGCGGCGAATTTCGTCGGTCACGCGCGGATCCGCCAGCAGCCGTTGATAAGGCGTCGCCGGCAGGTGATAGCGCTTGCGCACCTTGGCGCCATCGCGCGTCTTCTCCGCCAGTTTGAACGAGGGCTGGAAGAAGTTCACGAACAAGCGCAGAGTGAATAGAGTTGAGCGAGCAGAGCCGCCGCTTCAATACCCTCGTATCGTCGGTAGCCAACTGCGCGGCGAACTACGGCGCCATTCTTCTGCTCCACCCAGGCCTGATCGTTCTTCCGATATGGCCGGCACCGGGTGAATACGAGATTTTCGCTCAGACAATAGTCCTTTACGGTCTCCTTCATAAACACGCTGTCATTGTCGGTGTCGAACCCGAGCAGGGGAAATGGCATAACCCCCCGCATTCTCTTCAGCACTTCGATGAGCAGGGTCTGTTCGCGGACCAGGAGCGGCGCGCACTCCGTCCATCCAGTGGCGATATCCGTGAGCGTAAGCGTCTGCGCGAAACTTCCCGCAGGTACGGGACCGCTGTGCGAAACCAGGTCCGCTTCCATGAAGCCGGGTGGCGGGTCATTCCAGTCCGAGAAGGTACGAACCGGGATGCTCCGCCGGATCGCGGAGGATGAAGCTGACCGGCGACGCTTCTTTTGTCCTGCCTCCCCTTTCATTGCGGCGAGCGCGCGATCGATCGTGGCGGCGCTCATCGCGAGCAATCCCGCGCGCACCTCCGGAGCGAGTTGCAAATGCCCGGCGCGCTCCATGGACTCAATGAGGATCGGAATCAGAGGCCGCAAGCGCTTGCCGCAGACCCGGTCCGATGTCTCCCATAATATGATGAGCGTTTCGCGCATTGCCTCGCCATAAATCCGACGTTCCGGACGAGCGCCATTGCGATCGCTTCTCGCGCTCGACCGAAGAAGGCGCATCGCATGCTTGCGGTGGAACCCTGTCAGCGCCGTGAACTCGTCCAGGATTCGCCCTCGCTCACGCCGAACGCTTCGCCGGTATCTCTCACCCGCGACCACGACCAGTTCGTCCCTCGTTGCCATGCTCACCCGCCTCATTCCGAACCCCGCCAGCCCATGCTGCCGGGGAGCTTTTCAGATGAGGCAACAGACGGACACCGGGGAGCATTTCAGCCGAGGCGATGCGGGGCAAGATCGCGGCGTGCGATCTGAAGCTTTTGCACAAGGTCGGTGGTCCGGGTGAACAGAACGCGCCAACCCTTTTCGATCAAGGCCAAACCGAGCGCCGCCGCGAGATGGGATTTCCCGGCGCCGGGCGGCCCGAAGCACAAAAGATTGGCTCCCTTTTCGAGCCAGGCGTCGCCGGCGGCGAGCGCCTGCACCTGCGCCTTCGAGATCATAGGCACTGCGGTGAAGTCGAACGTGTCGAGGGTCTTTCCCGGCGGCAATCGCGCTTCCTCCAGATGCCGTTCGAAGCGACGGCGGCTCCGCTCCACCATCTCCTGTTCGGCGAGGGCCGCCAGGAAGCGGGCGGCGGGCCAGCCTTCCTTGTCGGCGGTCGCCGCCAGGGCGGCCCAGATCAGCTTGATGCCGGGCAGTCGCAACTCGCCAAGCAGCAGGTCGATGCGGGCGGCGTCGATCTTGTCGGTCGCCTTCATGCCGCTTCTCCAACGCTTGTCGCGATCTGATCGTAGATGGCGAGGGATGGCAGCCTGACGACGACGACGGGCAATGCGGCGTCCTTTGGCCGGAAGCGTTCGATCAGCGCAGCGAGATCGGGAAGGACGCCGTCGTCGAGAGCCGCTTGCAACGCGAGGGCGAGTTCGGCCTCGCAGGAGCGCTCGAACGCGAGCGCGAGAATCCCGACCATGGCGCGGCAAGCTGGTCTCTCACCGAGACCGGCGAGCAAGGCGTCGAACGCCAGGGCGAAGGCTCGGCGGGGGAAGAGTTGATCGCGATAGACCAGATTGAGCAGCGCCATGGGCTTGCGGCGCAGGGAATGGATGACGTGACGGTAGTCGACGACATGGCCATGTTTGCCATTCGGCCGGGGCCGACCGCGTCGCAAGACGACGATGGGCGTCGAGCCCTGGAAACATTCGAGCCGATCGTCATAAAGGCGCACCCGCAGCCGATGGCCGATCAGTCGCGAGGGAACCGAGTAGAACACCTTGCGCAGCGTGAAGGCGCTGGAGCTGGTGATGTCGACGTTGACCTCCTCGTAGTCGGCGGTCTTGCGGACCGGCAGCTTGTTCAACGCCATTCGCTCTTGATCGATGCGCTTGGCGTTGCGGAGGTTGCCGCGGCCAACGACGTCGTCGACGAAGCCCCGCCATGCGGTGAGATCGTCAAAGTCTCGCGAGGCGCGCAGCAACAGAGCGTCGGCGAGCGCTCTCTTGAGATGGCCGTGGGCGCTCTCGATCGAGCCGTTCTCGTGGCTGACGCCTGGATTGTTGCGGGTCGGCGTCATGCCGTAATGGGCGCAGAACGCTTCGTAGCGCTTCGTCAAATCCTCCTTGGCGTCGGCGCCCAGATTACGGAAGGCCGCCGAGAGACTGTCGCTGCGATGTTGCTCGGGAACGCCGCCCAGCGCCCAGAGGGCGTTCTGTAGCCCTTCCGCCAGCGCGACGAAACTTTCACCGCCGAGCACGACATGGGCGTGCTCGAAGCCGGAAAAGGGCAAGCGGAAGTGATAAAGTCGGCAGTCGAGAAGCTCGCCGGCAATGGTGACGCCGAGATCGGCCACTTCCGTGAAGTCCGACAGTCCCATCCGGCCCGGCGGATGCTCCTGGCGAAAGATGACCTCCCGATCCGGACCGTTCACCGCCCGCCAAGCCCGGATGCGGCGCTCGAGGGTCCGCCGCGTTCCGTCGCCCAGGTCTGGATGCCGACGGCAGAGTTCTCCGAAGACGGCAATCGGTCTCAGTCCGGGCGCGGCCTTCAACATCGGGACGACCTCATTGTCCCAGACATCGGCGAAGGGATCGGCTCGACGTCGTTCTCGACGCGCCTTCTTTTGGCTGGGAAGCCGAGGATCCTTTTCAATACGGTAGGCGGCGGCCGTGCTGAATCCGGCTTTCGCGCCGGCAATCGCCGGCGAATGGTAGCGACGCAAGTTCATGAATAGCCTCATCTGACGATCGGTGACGTGTCGGCCGGGCAAGAAGTCGGTCCTCTCGACAAGAGAAGGCCGATCCCTAACCCAGCCGCCGTGACCGCCAGACGAGGCCACTTGGGCGCTCGCCGCCGCCGCGGGGATATCTACGGTCGGGCTACGCCCTTCCTTCGCTATCCCCGCGGCGGCGTATTCTCATCCTGATTGTCGGGCGATTCTCATCCTGATTGTCGCGCCGCATTCGTCACGCTTGGACGCATGCTGGTGCCCGAGCGCGGGCGCTTTGCCAAGGAGATGAGGCATCTTCGGACGGGGGATGGCGATCAGCACGGCGCGGAGTAGTAGTCCCTTGGCGTCAGTCTTTCGGGCTTGCCTTCACGGAAAGAAGCGCGCCCTCACCATGCGCGTGCTCGACGCGGTCGGGCGGGGTTCGTTCGGCGAGCAGGGACGAGAGCGCCTTGGCTTTCACGCCTTAGCGAGCCGCAGGATCACATCGCTATAGCCCTCGCCGGGTCCGCGCAGCGCGTCGCCGGGTCCGCGCAGCGCAGTCAAGCGGGCAAGTGCCTTACGGTCGACGGGGAACCGGACGCTGCCCCCTCGTCAATCTGAGGTGGCTGCTGCCACGTGAGCCAGCCTTTCACCCTGCGGACGGCTTTCTCGCGGAGTCTTGTGGGGTCGATATCTGCCTGTGCTTGCGCAACGCTAATTGTGATTCTCGCGGCCCTTTCTTTGTCAGCGACAGTCCGCAGATCGAGTTCGGCGGAGTTCCTCAATGTCTTTGGTTCTTCGCGTACGCACGCGAGAGCAGTAGGGTCCCTCGGATGGTCCAGCAAGAAAGTATCGGCGGCCTCGCGACCCCGTCGCCGGGCGATCTTCTGCTCTCTACCCCTTCCAGTGATCGCCGCGCACGTGCGCGCCGGGACTTTCGCAAAGGCGCTCCATCAAAGCCGCCGTTCCGTCAGGGCCGCGTCTCGTATTGCGTCCGAGGCCGTAGCGAAGCCGCCGACGCCCGCTCCACCGCGCACGCATGGATGCAGCTCGGGAATTTTCCCATGGGCCTTCGTCAGCCATCGCGCCGCTTCGCGAGCGCGTCGCTGCACTGGTAAGCGCGTGTCCAAATAACAGCGATCGGTCGCCATGTCATCGACCGGCTGGTGGCGATGCGTGGCCCGAGCGAGAGCTATAGCGACGTAATCCTGAGGCTTGAGAAGGGCTAGGGCGGCGGGACGGCGCTTGCCACTACCCGCAGTCGGGGACGCTTTGGGCGCGGCGCTGATCTACTCTCTTCAGCCGCGGGCGGCTCCGAACGCACTCTGAGTTCTTCGGCCGCGTAGCCCACAACGTCGAACCGCATGAAGTCATCGAAAGGAAGAGTCACCTCAACTGCCTCATTTTGAAGGGTAACCCACCACCGGCCGTCACGCCAGTTCATTGTGTCTGACCAAGCCATCCTCGCCTCCCCGTTCTCAACTCCTCCTTAACGGAGGGTTCGATCCGACGCCCCCGCGCAAGTGTGCCTGAGGGCACTTCTCCATTTGGGGTAAAAAACACAGCAAGCGCTGTGACGCCCGTCACAGGACTGTAATCGGTTGGCCCGAGAGCGACGTGATCCTGAGACTTGTGAAGGGATGACCGATCGCCCGCAACCGCAGACCAGCCGTCGCAGCGGTTCGGCGGTCGTTTGTTTGGGCGTAAGAGTTAATTACACACTCGGTAGCCGTAGGCCTGGGGGCATTGCGCGGTCAGGCCGCCAGGGATTGGCGCGGCGGAACCATCAGGTTCGCGCCGCCTCGTTCTTCGGCGTCGCCTGTTGTGACCTGGCGAGGCCGTGGCCCAAACGCTGGCGCATCAGTTCCCCTCGGGCTCGGGCTGCGCGCGCCGTCGCTGCGGCGATTGGGGCATGGGTGTACGCTACAGACGTTTCACTCCGTTCTCCCAGTGGGAGCCGCCCTTGTGGCGGGCGTCGCAGCGGCTCTTGGGCTCATGGCGTCGGCTAACTTGACTTCCGCGCGCGCGCCGGCGCGGACAAGGCTCCGTCGTCCCGCGCACCCATAGCGGCGCCGGCTGGGCGCGTTCCGCTCGCCCTCGCGCGCCCGATAGCGTGAACCGCTGACGTTTCGTGGGTGCGAGGCACCCGAATCAAGCTATTGGCTCAGAGAGAGCGATATCGATTGCTGCTTCGATCGTTGCCACGGTCACCGAGCGCTGGCGGGCGGGCCAATCGACTACGTAGCGTCGGTCGATCCGGGCGATATGAAGGACGACTATGTCGCGACGTGGATCGTGAACGACGCACCACGGATCACCTGTATCCGTGCGCTTGCTTTCCAATTCCCAATTCCCGAGGTTGCGGCAGAGCGCTTCAAGGCGACGGATCTCACCGCGTTCGTGATCCGTCCAGTCAGTTCCCGATGATGGAGCCAACCCTGCCATCGGGCGGTAACGTGGAACGAATTGCTGTGTTCCACCCCGCCGGTTCTGAAGCCAAACCAAAGGGCGCGGCAAAACTCAGGGAAGCCGTTGATGGGAATCCGCCCCTGAATCCGGGCTTCAGCGCGCAACCCCGCTGATCGACGAGCGCTTCATGACGACGAAGCTATCGCAATTGTACCCGAAAGGCGTCCGGGCGCTCGCGCGCGATCAAATTTCGCATTTCATCCTTGGAAAGCTGGCGGCCGCCGCGCCTTTGGACTTCACGGTCAACTATATAAGACATCGCCGGGGAGGACGCGGCTTCGGCCAGCTTGAATTGTGCCAATCTTCGGACGATTGTCGGCCATTGCGTCGGCGCCACCTCCAAAAGATTGATTGAAGTGACCCTCGCGACGCCTTTGCTCGCGACTTCGTAAAGCTCTCGCATATCGCGCTCCAAAGAGGAATCTTTATATCGATTACGCTGTCCGTGGTTGCGTGCGCGGCAATAGCCCCTTCTATGGGACTGGCCATCGTTGCAGCAGTCCCCGGACGTCTCCGGACGCAGTGCCCGGAGGGACAGCGCAGAGCTCTACTTTTGATATTGCTACATTGCGGCGTCAAGAAGTCACGCCCACGCCAACCACGCATCAGCGATTACTGGCACAAAAAGGCCCCACAGCTTTCGCCAGCGGGGACTGAGCGGCCGGCCAACCCCGAGGGGCGCCATCTTCCTCCGGTCATCGCCTCACATTGGAAGGCGGCTTAGCTTGACGGGCGGCGGGTAGGGTCGCCCGCCTGTCCCTTTTTGGGGGCTACGTATACGAGTGTGCCGCAGGAAGCGGCGTGAGAGGTGGGGGTTGGTCCCCCGCGCTCGGCTTGCAGGAGCGGGTCGCAAACCACCGTAAGCGGCGCTGGCCAAAAGCCAGGGTCGTGAGCGTTACGGAAAAGGCGCGGAGAGGCGTCAGGTAGGAGACAGGAAGGCGAACACCCGTGAACCGCCATTCAAGTGTCGAAAGTGCTCAGATGACGTCGAAACCGGTGGGTTTGTTGCGCCGGGATCAGTCTGGACGATGCCTGCTTACGGGCCAGACGACGTCCGGCATAGAGGCGGCGCGATCCTCACGAATCCCCTCATTTTTTCTGACTCAGATCTGACTCAGATTGGCCAGAATTCATGAGCAAGTGGCCGCGACGAGACCTCTCGGGCAGCGGCGGGCGCGATGCAGCATTTTGGCGATCGTATTGAATTCATTCGTGATTATCTGAGAGCGATTTTCGCTGGGGATGTGCACTCCAAGCGCATCGATTCGTTGGCCGGCGCCACGCTCGGGGTCATGACGAGCGCTTCGCTCGCCGTTTCGGTCATCGGCCACGCCTTGGCTCAGGCGCGATGTCGGCTCACCAAGCACGCCATCAAGCAGGTCGACAGACTGCTCAGCAATCAGGGCGTCGTCGTATGGGACATGTTCGGCCCCTGGGTGGCCGAGATGGTCGGCCAGCGCCGCTCGATCGTCGTCGCCATGGATTGGACCGACTTCGACGCGGACGACCAGACGACCCTGGCGCTGAACCTCGTCACCAACCACGGCCGGGCGACGCCTTTGTTGTGGCTGACGGTCTTCAAGGGCGAGTTGAAGGATAAGCGCAACGATTATGAAGACCTCTGTCTGCTCCGCCTCGCCGAGGCGCTGCCCGAGGGCGCCGTCGTCACGATCCTGGCCGATCGCGGCTTCGGCGACGTCAAGCTGTTCGCCTTTCTCGACGAATTGGGCTTTGACTATGTCATCCGGTTCCGTGGCAATATCCATGTCGCGGCGGCCGATGGCGAGACCCGCCTCGCCGCGGACTGGGTCGGCAAGGGCGGTCGGGCGCGCAAACTTCCCGCCGCCTCGGTCACCGCGGGCGGGCGCGAAGTGGGCGCCGTCGTCTGCGTCCACACCAAAGACATGAAGGAAGCCTGGTGCTTGGCCACCAGCCACGCCGAGGCGAGCGCGCGCGAAATCATCAATTACTACGCCAAGCGCTGGACGATCGAACCCGGGTTTCGCGACACGAAGGACCTTCGCTTCGGCATGGGGATGGGTGTCCTGCGAATCTCGGACCCCCAACGGCGCGACAGATCCCATGGGGAGGTGGATAGCGACCAGCGCTCTGGCAGAGTGAGGTTGCGAACACTTACTCTGGAGACGACCATGCCAGCCGTAGCTGACCGACACGACGCGCCGACCGCCATCCAATCCAATCTTGCCGCAATTTTCATCTCTTTGGAACTGAGCCGTTCCATCTGGCTAGTCACATCGCTGTCGCCGGGCTCCGCTGAGAAGATGTCGAAGCATTCTGTGCGGGCCGGGGACGTCGCGGCGCTGCTGGCGCGCTTTTCGGAGCTGAAGCGGAAGGCGTCCGAGCGGACCGGAAAATCCTTTCCGATCGTTGTCATTCACGAAGCGGGTCTCGACGGCTTCTGGCTTCATCGCGTGCTGCAAAGCGAAGGAATTGAAAGCCACGTCGTCGACCCCGCCTCGATTGCGACGTCGCGCCGACGGCGGCGAGCCAAGACCGACAGGATCGACGGCGAGGCGCTGCTTCGCGCGCTATTGGCGTTCAAGCGCGGCGAACCTCGGGTGTGCGCGATGGTCAAGGCGCCGACACCCGAGGAAGAAGATCGCCGCCGCCTCGGTCGCGAGCGCAAGGTGCTGATCGCCGAGCGGGTCAAGCACGTCAATCGCGTCAAGGGGCTGCTGTTTTCCCAGGGCGTCTCCGGTTACGAGCCGCTGCGCCGCGATCGACGCCAACGGCTCGACGAGCTGACGACGGGCGACGGCCGTTCGTTGCCGATGCATCTCAAGACCCAGATCAGCCGCGAACTCGATCGGCTCGAATTGCTGCTCGATCAAATCAAGCGGGCGGAGGCCGAACGGGACGCGCTGCTTGCTGCGCAACAGGCCGCCACGCCTGCGTCGCCGGGGAAGATGTTGCTCGAGTTCAGGGGCATCGGCGCGGAGTTCGCCGCCAGCCTCTGGTTGGAGGCGCTATTCCGCCAATTCGGCAATCGCCGCCAACTCGCGTCATATGCGGGGCTGGCGCCGACGCCCTGGCAAAGCGGATCGGTCGATCACGAGCAGGGCGTCTCCAAAGCAGGTAATCCGCGATTGCGAACCACCCTGGTTCAGCTTGCCTGGCTATGGCTCCGCCATCAGCCGCAATCGGCGCTGGCCCTGTGGTTCAAAGAACGGGTCAACCGCAACGGCGGCCGGCTGAAGAAGACGACCATCGTGGCGCTGGCGCGAAAGCTGCTGGTGGCGCTGTGGAAATATGTCACCGCGGGCGTCGTCATCGAAGGCGCCGTGATGAAGGACGCCTGACGACAGACGCTCAACAGATTATCAAATCTTCCAGAACCTGATCAGTTCTGGCGGATCCGGGTGGACGAACCGATAGCAGCCATGGCCTGAAAAAGCCGATCCACAGAATGGTTTCGCCCCCCTGAGCCCCTGCCCGCCGCAAGCGGGATCTTGGTGCAGCCGTCTCGAGCGGCGACCGTATGTGAGGTTGATCGTGCTCGGAAACGAGCCGCGTCATGCAAACGGGCTCGGACCTCGGATACCGAAACTGCCTTCGGAGTTTGACCTTGCACGAATGAATCTCACCCCTTGACCCGAAGCTCCCCATGTGAGGCTGCTTCTCCTCAACGCCTTCGCGATCGTTCTCTTGACGCTGCTCGGCGCCGCCGGAGAAAGCCTCGGTATGGACCGCCATCTCAAGTCCAACACCGCTAAGCATCGCACCCATTCGCTCTTCCGCCAGGGTTGCATGCTCTACGAACTGATCCCGAGCATGCCCGAACCGCGATTGCGGCCCCTCATGGAAAGGTTCGGCGAGATCGTCATGCAAAATAGAGCGCTCGCACAAACTTTCTCGGTCGTCTGAAAAATGAGGGGATCAGTGAGGGCGCGATCCTGTTTCAGGCTCTTGCGGTGAACTGCGGGAACCTTCGGCGGCGATGTCAAGCGAAAGGCCCAAGCCTGAAAAGCGAGGCCGAAAGTAGCGAAGCGCCGTCAAGGGACGGAGCCGTCCGTAGTAGCGTCGAGACCGCCGTAATGGCGGGGGAGCGAAGGGACGGCGTCATCTGGCGGGCATGGGAGATCAACCGGGCGACCGGGAGGAATCCCGCATGACCTGCAAATCGTACGACATTCCCAAGACGCTGATCTGGGAAGTCCTGGTTGCATGTGAAAGCCAATCAGGGAGCCGCAGGGATCGACGCGGAGACGATCGAGCGGTTTGAGATGAAGCTCGCCGCCAACCTGTACAAGCTTTGGAATCGGATGAGTTCCGGCAGCTACTTTCCGCCGCGGTAAAGGCAGTGCCGATTCCCAAGAAGTCCGGGGGCGTGCGTGTGTTGGGCGTCCCGACGGTATCCGACAGGATCGCGCAGACTGCGGTCAAGATGGGGCTCGAGCCACGGCTTGATCCGATCTTTCATGGCGATTCCTATGGCTATCGGCCGGGGAAATCGGCGCTGGAGGCGATCGCCGTCACCAGACGCCGTTGCTGGGACCAAGACTGGGTGGTGGAGTTCGACATCCGGGGGCTGTTGGAGTCCGCTTCATACTGCCCTCAGGGTTATTAAATGCGGTCGAAGAGGGTGGGTTGGCCCTCTATCACTCTGATCCGTAATCCTCTTTTACCGCCTTTGGTGACGTGAGCGGCTTCGATCTCTCCGCGCTTTACACGCTGCAACACGGTCTGGCGCGTCACGCCGAGCGCGCGGGTGGCCTCCTGCATGGTGACGAAGCCGTCGCCGGCCGCCTCAGTGAACTTCGCTTTGAGCTCATCGGTCATGCGGATGCGCCAGGGCGCGCCCGGGGTCGCCTGCTCACCGGGTATAAGGCCGTCATTTAGCCAGCGATGCAGGGTCGACGGCGCGACGTTGAGCGTCGCCGCCGCCGCCGCGACCGTCATGATCTCTCCTTCGGCGACCTCCGGCTTGGGCTGGAAGCACGGGATGCGCCAATGGGTGCGCAAGCTGGCGACCCGATTGGCCTCGAAGCGATGGCCGCGGGCGGTCGTCCGCCCCTGGCGATTGAGAATGCCGGCGATCACCGCGTCGGGATAGAGGGCTGCCAGCCGGCGCACGAGGTCCAGGGTCTCTTCATCGGTTCGAACGGTTGCGGGTCTCGAGCGAGGCAGCGGCGCGTCGAGATCGGTCAACGCGCCACCCTTCCAGCGCAGCGTGAGGCGGGCCGCCGACTTGTCGCGATCAACCGATAGGATCACCTCCTCGATGAGCGCCCGCAAGAGCTCCTTGCGGTCGCGCGGCGTGGTCGTCGGCGCATCCCAGACAGTGGCGAGGTCGGCCCCGAGGGCGAGCAGGTGATCACGCTCCTCCTGGCCGAGGAGGCGGGGGCGTTGCTCCAGGCGGCGGGCGAGTTCATCCTTCGCCGCCTCGAGGTCCGCCAAGCGCTGCTCCCACTCGCGCTCGAGCCCGCGGGCGACGAGCCGGTTGTCCGGGTCGACCGCCAGGTAACGACGCTCGGCGCGGCTGGCTTCATAGCTCGCGCGTTCGACGCTCAGCCGCCATTGCTTGAGCGCGGCTTCGCTGTCGGCATCGAGGCGCTCCGCGGCGGCGATGGTGGCGGCGAGCTTCGCCGGCTCCAGCGCGGTGAGGAAAGTCTTTGCGATCGCCTCGTCGATCTGCACGCCGCCCACGTTGAGACAATAACAGCCGCGGCCCTCGACGATGGTCTTGCCCGGGCAATGGTATCCGGGGGTGGCGTTGCGTCCGCTGTAATGCGTCTTCAAACGCCGGCCGCAGTGGCCGCAACTGGCCAGGCCCTGCAGGAGCGCCGAGCCCTCTCTCACGGCGCCGCCCGCCTTGTGCGGCCCAGGGCGGGTGTTGGCGGCGAGCCGGGCTTGGTTGGCCTCATACGTTGGCCAATCGATGAAGCCTTCATGGTGCTCCTTGATCAGCACTTGCCATTCAGACTGGGGCAAGTGTCGCATGCGTTTTTTGCGCCGGCCAGAGGCGTCGAGCGTCACCTCCCGGCGCGTCTTGCCGTAGGCGTATGCGCCCGCATAGACCGGATTGCTCAATATGTGGTGGATGGCGGTGTAGCTGGCCTCCACCCAGCGGATCTCGCTCCGCTGATGCATCCGCAGCGGCAGGCGAAGGCCCTCGGATCGGAACCACAGCCACACACGCCGCGCCGAACCGGTCTCGGCGAATCGCGTGAAGACCGAGGCGATGGTTGAACGCACGGCTTCATCGGGATGGAAGCGGACTTCGCCATCGGCCTCGCCCCAGACAAAGCCGACCGGCAGACCGCGCCGAAGCTCACCGCGCGCCGCCTTGTTGCGAATGCCGCCGTTGAGCCGGGCGCGCAGGATATAGAGCTCCGCCTCGCTCATCGTGCCCTTCAACCCGAGCAGGAGCCGGTCGTTGAACAGCCCCGGATGGTAGACACCATCCGCATCGCCGATCAACGTGTCGGACAGGCCGCACAGGTCGATGAGCCGATACCAGTCGGCATTGTTGCGGGCCAATCTGGATACCTCCAGGCCCAACACCAGACCGACATGTCCAAGGGCGACCTCGGCGGTCAGCCGCGCGAAGCCCGATCGCGCGACTGCGCCGGATCCGGTCAGACCGAGGTCTTCGTCGATGACGACAACCCGATCGGCGGGCCAGCCAAGCTCACTGGCCTTATGCGCCAAGGCGTACTGTCGGTCGGTCGACTCGCGGTTGTGCTCGACCTGGGCGCAGCTGGACTGGCGCAAATAGACGACGGCCACGCGGGCAAGGTGACTGGAGTTGATCTTCTGGATGTCACTCATCGCTTGTCTCCAGCGTTGAGCCGGCCGCGAGCATCTGCGCGATGAGACGCGAGAGGATGTCCAGCGCTGCGATCTGGGCCTGCGGATCGATTTGATCCCAAGGCCCCTCCATCCGGGCCGCCGGCGCCGCGGGCCGTTCGAGAAACGCCAACTCCAACTGCATGGTCGCCCTCCTCTCTGGGGACCGACTCGGCGAGTCGGCTGAGAAGAGCGTCGATGACGGCGCGCGCCTTGATCAAATCACCCACTGCGCAAAGGTCCTCGCCGTCCTCAACATCTCCCGGAGGGTCGACGCCGCAGCTCCCAAACCAGTCCGTCCAGGCTGACGGAATGAGGGATCGGCTGCCGTCGGGCAGCACCACCAACAACAACGGCACGCCGTGCCGAGTCAGTCCGTTGATCACGGCGAGGCGGCATCCCTCGAAGGGATGCCGCCTGCGGGTGATGACCACTGAAGTCGGAAAGTCTTGGGAATGGGTAGTCTGTGGTGTCTTCGTTCGACAATGTCCGGCATGATCGGCTGTTGGCCAAAGTAGCCCAGCGCGTGGACGATGCCGATGTGATGCACCTGCTGAAGGTCATGCTCAAAGCCGGCGGGAAACAGGGCGTTCCGCAGGGCGGGGTGATTTCGCCGCTGCTCAGCAACATCTACCTCACCGAGGTTGACAGGATGCTCGAGCGGGCGAAGGAGGCCACGCGCTACGGCAAGTACACCTCCGTCGAATAGGCGAGATTCGCTGACGACCTGGTGATCTTGATTGACGCCCACCAGCGACATGACTGGCTGATGGCGGCGGTGGAGAAGCGGCTGCGCGAGGAACTGGCCGAGCTGCAAGGCGAAATCAACGAAGAGAAGAGTCGGATCGTGGACCTCGACCGAGGCGAAAGCTTCGGCTTTCTGGGTTTCGACTTTCGCCGGATGCGCAGTCTGCGAGGCGTATGGCGTGCCCACTACACGCCCAAGCTCAAAAAGCGGACGGCGCCGCTACGGAAGCTCAAGGATGTGTTTCGCCGCCACCAATCGCAACCGATTGATCGGGTCGTAAGCCTGATCAATCCGGTGATTCGCGGCTGGGTGAATTACTTTGCGGTGGGTCACGCCAGCGAGTGCTTCAGCTTCGTGAAAGACTGGGTAGAAAAGAAGATCAGGCGACATATGCTGCGATCCCGGAACCGAGAGGGCTTCGGCTGGACGCAGTGGAGTAGGGGATGGCTGTACCAAACTCTGAAGCTGTTCCATGGCTACCGAGTGGTTCGGCCAGCGCCGAAAGCTGCTCCGGCAGGATAGGCCCCATAATCCTTGAGGCGAAGCAAACAGGAGAGCGCAGTGCGGGAAATCCGCATGCTGCGTTCGACGAGGCGGGGGCTGGAAACGTGGCACGGCCGAGATGGTGTGACACTCGCAGACGAAAGAGCGAGCCAACAGGGAACACAAACTTCGGCCTAAACCGGCGCGTCAGTCCCCGACCCTACCTGAGAGGGGCCGAAGGTGAAATCCCTTCGGCCTACTCACCTCCAGGTCCGTGAATCGCGTGCTCAGCGGTTCGGGCCGCGCTTCGCCAGCGGACCTCCCTATGCCTTGGCGGGCTACAAGGGCGGGCGACGGGGATGACGGGCGCGCGCGCTCGCCCCGAACTGGAGGACGCGGGAGGGCAGAAGGGGGAACGAGCAACAATGGCCTCGCGCATAAGCACTATCTCGATTACAGAAGGGCCGCTACAAGAAGCGCCGCGAGGCGGAGCATACGCGTGCTGCGAGGTGAGGACTTCGACATGAAACCATTGACCTGCATTGCCGCGCTTGGCGCGGGGCTGCTGATGACGCATTCCGCCGTCGCCGCCTCGGCGGTCGCCAAGGTTTGCGCAGCGGACATCAAGGCGCAATGCGCCGACGTGAAGCCCGGCGGCGGCGCGCTCAAGGACTGCGTGAAGGCGCATTTCTCCGACTTGTCCGCGGACTGTCAGGTGGCGATTGTCCGCGCGGCGGCGGTTGGCAAAGCCTGCAAGGCAGACGTCAAGCAGTTCTGCGCCGACGTCAAACCCGGCAAGGGGGCGATTGCGGACTGCATGAAGGAGCATACTGCCGAGGTCAGCGATGGCTGTAAGGACGCGATGGCGAAGGCCGAAGCAGGCAACAAGTAGCGTAGGTCAAAGGTTAATACCTATGCGCGCTCTCGTCGGTCTTTCCCTCGCCATGCCTCTCGCAATCGCCGGTCCGGCATTCGCCCTGCAGGACGACGACCTCACTTGCGCGGACTTCCGACATAATGCGGACGGCAGTTGGACGCCGCTTACGTCCATGACGATTAGTGCGCCGAACGGGCAAATTCAGGCCGGCCCCGGCGTCTCGTTCACTGCCGGCCTTCCCATTATGGGTATCGACGTAGCCGCAAAGCTGGACGAGAATTGCAAGTGACTTTTAGAGCCGGAACGGTCTGCTTGCCGGCCGGTCCTGCGCTGTTGCTCTGCCTGCCGATCGAAGGGCCCGACCTGGAGCGGTGACGAGGCTCGTCGCCCGCTCGAGCACGTTCATCAGCACGGAACAAGCGGAACCCGATCAAGTCCCTGTCGCGCCGGCGACGGATCCGGCGCGAAGCGTTCTCGCGGCGGCCACCGAAAAATAAACATGGAGCGGCTAGCGCCCGTGACGCCAGTGACGGTCTGGCAGGTCCTCGTCTCGAATGACTTCGCCGAAGGCGTCGCCGACGTTCGCCTTGGCCGGGCCCCTGCAGGCCTTGAAACCCCCTTTCCGGCGCGCAATGAACCCCGCCAGTTTTTGTCCTTTCTGGGCGGGGTTTTTTAATTGTGCACAGTTTCAGGCCGCCCCAATGATGTGAGTTGTCGGCAGAACAAAACTCGTGTCCTCTGTTGCGAGCGCGCGAGACGATATCCGCTCGCTAGCCGCGCGCCGCGCCCCGCCCAGGCCCATCGCCCTGGGCGGGGCTCTCGTTGGACATGAGCGGTCAAGCGGCCGAATAGGCTGGGCAGCATGATCAGCGTCCCGATCACCGGTCAGGCCTACGAAGCCCTCAAGGCGAGGATACCCCGGATCAATCAGGCCCGGACGCCCCAAGGCGGGAACGGCAAGATGCGGATCTGGGTCGATCGCAAGTTTGTTGACCGGCTTCTAGCGCTCCGTAGCTCGGGCGAGAGCTACAGCGACGTGATCTTGAGGCTGGCGAAGGGCTGAAGGAGCAATTTCTCGAGGCGCTCGCGCACAAAGAATAGCCTTTCTCTCTGTATCGCCTCGCGGAGCTCAGCTTCGACCTTATCGAAAGGCGGCTCGATGGAGCGCAGCCGCAGCTCGACTGAATAGTCGTCCACCGCAAGGCGAGCATCTGCCAGGGCTTGCGCCCATTTCGTCATCGCCAAAATCCACCCGGTCGTCAGGGCTTCATCTGGCAGGCCTCCAAAGCGTCGACCGCGGATTAAATAATCTGCAGTCTGCTCGACTACCTCATCGGCGATAGCGCTCTCAGCCAAGACGTCGTTCACCATTGTCGCGGCTCCTAAGTGCAGGTCACGACTGTAATCGACAGAGGTTCCAATTTCGTTTCCTGACGTCCCGTCGTAATTGGCGGGAAGCCGGCCACGTGATCCTGAAGCTCGCAAAGGGATGAGAATGCCCGGCGCGCGATGGAGCAGCGGCCGGGCAGTCCCAAAGCCTGTCGCAACTTGGGCGACCTCGGCGCCCGGCGTGCCTATGGGTAAAACCGGGCCTCCCAACGCTATCGCGCCATCCGACGGCCAGCAAGCGGCTCTCACGGAAGTAGCAATTCATTAACCTTAGCAGGCGAAAAGACAGGCAGCCGCGACGACTATTCAAGCCCCTCAGAAGTCTCGTGGCGGGGCCGCCAGGGAATAACGGGAACCTGGCGGCCTTTTTCATCCCGCTACGTCCGCTGTCCCGGCCGCCTCCAGCATCATCCGCGCGCTCGACGCGGACGGGCGCTTCTCGCCTTTAGCGCCGCCGGCCTTGAGTTTGTCTCGATACGCTTGGATGGCCTTCTCAAGGTCGGCCACTGTTCGCGTTAGGCTAGAAGCCGTGTCTGGAGGGTTTGAATGATCGTCCAAAACCTCTTTGATTGAGGCCCGCGCCTGCTCCAAAATCGCGATAAAACCGAGGTATTCTCTGGTACCCATGGAGACGCCTCCTGGAGCCAAATATAGCCTTGAGCTGGCGGTGGAGCTTTGCTGAAATCGCGCGCGCTGTCATCGTACGGTGTTCGACTCAGACGGGCGCGAGGTTCATTCCGCGCCGCTTCGGAGGCCTGCTCGATACGCGTACACCAGTTGGTGTGCCGTTAGGACCAGTCGGGCTCCATGCGGCGCGACAATCAGGATGAGAATCGCCCGACAATCAGGATGAGAATACGCCGCCGCGGGGATAGCGAAGGAAGGGCGTAGCCCGACCGTAGATATCCCCGCGGCGGCGGCGAGCGCCCAAGTGGCCTCGTCTGGCGGTCACGGCGGCTGGGTTAGGGATCGGCCTTCTCTTGTCGAGAGGACCGACTTCTTGCCCGGCCGACACGTCACCGATCGTCAGATGAGGCTATTCATGAACTTGCGTCGCTACCATTCGCCGGCGATTGCCGGCGCGAAAGCCGGATTCAGCACGGCCGCCGCCTACCGTATTGAAAAGGATCCTCGGCTTCCCAGCCAAAAGAAGGCGCGTCGAGAACGACGTCGAGCCGATCCCTTCGCCGATGTCTGGGACAATGAGGTCGTCCCGATGTTGAAGGCCGCGCCCGGACTGAGACCGATTGCCGTCTTCGGAGAACTCTGCCGTCGGCATCCAGACCTGGGCGACGGAACGCGGCGGACCCTCGAGCGCCGCATCCGGGCTTGGCGGGCGGTGAACGGTCCGGATCGGGAGGTCATCTTTCGCCAGGAGCATCCGCCGGGCCGGATGGGACTGTCGGACTTCACGGAAGTGGCCGATCTCGGCGTCACCATTGCCGGCGAGCTTCTCGACTGCCGACTTTATCACTTCCGCTTGCCCTTTTCCGGCTTCGAGCACGCCCATGTCGTGCTCGGCGGTGAAAGTTTCGTCGCGCTGGCGGAAGGGCTACAGAACGCCCTCTGGGCGCTGGGCGGCGTTCCCGAGCAACATCGCAGCGACAGTCTCTCGGCGGCCTTCCGTAATCTGGGCGCCGACGCCAAGGAGGATTTGACGAAGCGCTACGAAGCGTTCTGCGCCCATTACGGCATGACGCCGACCCGCAACAATCCAGGCGTCAGCCACGAGAACGGCTCGATCGAGAGCGCCCACGGCCATCTCAAGAGAGCGCTCGCCGACGCTCTGTTGCTGCGCGCCTCGCGAGACTTTGACGATCTCACCGCATGGCGGGGCTTCGTCGACGACGTCGTTGGCCGCGGCAACCTCCGCAACGCCAAGCGCATCGATCAAGAGCGAATGGCGTTGAACAAGCTGCCGGTCCGCAAGACCGCCGACTACGAGGAGGTCAACGTCGACATCACCAGCTCCAGCGCCTTCACGCTGCGCAAGGTGTTCTACTCGGTTCCCTCGCGACTGATCGGCCATCGGCTGCGGGTGCGCCTTTATGACGATCGGCTCGAATGTTTCCAGGGCTCGACGCCCATCGTCGTCTTGCGACGCGGTCGGCCCCGGCCGAATGGCAAACATGGCCATGTCGTCGACTACCGTCACGTCATCCATTCCCTGCGCCGCAAGCCCATGGCGCTGCTCAATCTGGTCTATCGCGATCAACTCTTCCCCCGCCGAGCCTTCGCCCTGGCGTTCGACGCCTTGCTCGCCGGTCTCGGTGAGAGACCAGCTTGCCGCGCCATGGTCGGGATTCTCGCGCTCGCGTTCGAGCGCTCCTGCGAGGCCGAACTCGCCCTCGCGTTGCAAGCGGCTCTCGACGACGGCGTCCTTCCCGATCTCGCTGCGCTGATCGAACGCTTCCGGCCAAAGGACGCCGCATTGCCCGTCGTCGTCGTCAGGCTGCCATCCCTCGCCATCTACGATCAGATCGCGACAAGCGTTGGAGAAGCGGCATGAAGGCGACCGACAAGATCGACGCCGCCCGCATCGACCTGCTGCTTGGCGAGTTGCGACTGCCCGGCATCAAGCTGATCTGGGCCGCCCTGGCGGCGACCGCCGACAAGGAAGGCTGGCCCGCCGCCCGCTTCCTGGCGGCCCTCGCCGAACAGGAGATGGTGGAGCGGAGCCGCCGTCGCTTCGAACGGCATCTGGAGGAAGCGCGATTGCCGCCGGGAAAGACCCTCGACACGTTCGACTTCACCGCAGTGCCTATGATCTCGAAGGCGCAGGTGCAGGCGCTCGCCGCCGGCGACGCCTGGCTCGAAAAGGGAGCCAATCTTTTGTGCTTCGGGCCGCCCGGCGCCGGGAAATCCCATCTCGCGGCGGCGCTCGGTTTGGCCTTGATCGAAAAGGGTTGGCGCGTTCTGTTCACCCGGACCACCGACCTTGTGCAAAAGCTTCAGATCGCACGCCGCGATCTTGCCCTCGAAGCCGCGATCGCCAAACTCGACAAATATCATCTGCTGGTCCTTGACGATCTCGCCTATGTCACCAAGGACCAGGCGGAGACGAGCGTTCTGTTCGAACTGATCAGCGCGCGATACGAGCGCCGATCCATGCTCATCACCGCCAACCAGCCGTTCGGCGAATGGGGAAAAATCTTCTCCGATCAAGCCATGACGCTCGCGGCCATCGATCGTATCGTGCATCACGCCACGATCCTCGAAATGAACGTCGACAGCTATCGGCGAAAGGAAGCCGTCGACAACGCCCGTGGACCCGGACGCCCGCCGACGCGCGCGACAATCAAGGGATCATCCTGATCGTCGCTCGTATTGCCTCACCCAGAAATGCTCCCGAGGCCAACCGGTTGCCTCAGCCAGAATGCTCCTGGCCAGTTTATCCATCTGCACCCCACTTGTCGCGTTCATCGGTTTAATTCACTCCACAGCAGCGGCACGCTCTATCGATTCCGAATCTCCATCGGGCAAAGACGCCGCGCCCGTGTTCAGGCCTGCGCGCGAGCCTGCGCCGAACACAAGGTCATTCGCCCGCTCGCGCCGCCAGACTTTGACCCGACGCTGAAGCGTGCGCAGCAGCTTCTCTGGATAGACGCCGGGCCGGTTTTCCTGGAGCTTTTCGAGGAGCTGGCGCGCAGTGCGCCAAGGCTCGGCTTCAAACCGAGTCCGCAACTCAGTCGTCACCGCAACGAGAGGATCGGGCCGCCGACGGCCTCGTTTCGCTTTCGGTTTCGGTTGGCTCGTTGGCCGCACATCGCCCTCTCGCCATGCCGTGCGCAATCCAGCGAGAAACTGATCGATGGCCGCCGCGCCGGACGCGGCGGACTCCGCGGCGAGTATCTTGTCCGCCAGTTCCGCCAGCCGGCGCTGACTTGATCGAATCTCCTGGAGCAAAAGGACCGGATCGAGCGTCCCGTAGATGTCGCCGGCGCCGCGGCGAATTTCGTCGGTCACGCGCGGATCCGCCAGCAGCCGTTGATAAGGCGTCGCCGGCAGGTGATAGCGCTTGCGCACCTTGGCGCCATCGCGCGTCTTCTCCGCCAGTTTGAACGAGGGCTGGAAGAAGTTCACGAACAAGCGCAGAGTGAATAGAGTTGAGCGAGCAGAGCCGCCGCTTCAATACCCTCGTATCGTCGGTAGCCAACTGCGCGGCGAACTACGGCGCCATTCTTCTGCTCCACCCAGGCCTGATCGTTCTTCCGATATGGCCGGCACCGGGTGAATACGAGATTTTCGCTCAGACAATAGTCCTTTACGGTCTCCTTCATAAACACGCTGTCATTGTCGGTGTCGAACCCGAGCAGGGGAAATGGCATAACCCCCCGCATTCTCTTCAGCACTTCGATGAGCAGGGTCTGTTCGCGGACCAGGAGCGGCGCGCACTCCGTCCATCCAGTGGCGATATCCGTGAGCGTAAGCGTCTGCGCGAAACTTCCCGCAGGTACGGGACCGCTGTGCGAAACCAGGTCCGCTTCCATGAAGCCGGGTGGCGGGTCATTCCAGTCCGAGAAGGTACGAACCGGGATGCTCCGCCGGATCGCGGAGGATGAAGCTGACCGGCGACGCTTCTTTTGTCCTGCCTCCCCTTTCATTGCGGCGAGCGCGCGATCGATCGTGGCGGCGCTCATCGCGAGCAATCCCGCGCGCACCTCCGGAGCGAGTTGCAAATGCCCGGCGCGCTCCATGGACTCAATGAGGATCGGAATCAGAGGCCGCAAGCGCTTGCCGCAGACCCGGTCCGATGTCTCCCATAATATGATGAGCGTTTCGCGCATTGCCTCGCCATAAATCCGACGTTCCGGACGAGCGCCATTGCGATCGCTTCTCGCGCTCGACCGAAGAAGGCGCATCGCATGCTTGCGGTGGAACCCTGTCAGCGCCGTGAACTCGTCCAGGATTCGCCCTCGCTCACGCCGAACGCTTCGCCGGTATCTCTCACCCGCGACCACGACCAGTTCGTCCCTCGTTGCCATGCTCACCCGCCTCATTCCGAACCCCGCCAGCCCATGCTGCCGGGGAGCTTTTCAGATGAGGCAACAGACGGACACCGGGGAGCATTTCAGCCGAGGCGATGCGCTTTCCCATCCAGATTGTCGCGCTACAGAGAACACTAGGAGACTGTCGATTGTGGAGTTGGGCTCCCGCTTCTGGTGCGGCGGAGGCAACTGGAGTTTCCAGTCGGCGGGACGACGGCTCTGACCGCAATGTCCGCCGAAGTGCTGGAATGTCGCTTGAGACGACGGTGGGCGGTCGATGTGGCGCCGACGCCGTAGCCACTGGAGCCAGGCAGCCTCTCTCGATGATGGGGCGGATCAAATTGCAAAGCCAAACATAGGCCAAAAAGTGCCTCAAGCGCAATCGTGCGCAACGGATAGTCCCAAAGCGAGTGCACAAGCAGGAGCCACAACGCGATTGCGCCCGCACGGGCATACCGTCCTTGAACCGCATCACGGCGGACAAAGGCGCAATACGTCGAATTGACCAACCATGCGACAAAGGCGAGTAGTAGTACTAGTGATAGGATGCCCCCTTCAAAGACGGTCTCAAGCGCGTCATTATGGGCGCGGTTGACACGTTGCCAAAAAAGATCGGTTACCCGTTCGTGGAGCGGATATACGCTCTCGAAAGTGCCAACTCCCGCGCCGACCGGAAAGTAACTCCATAGCCCGGCCCACGCACTGGCGTAGATATGCCAACGCGCATCCTCGATGACACTTTGTTCAGCAAACCGCGACAGGAGCTGCAGCAAACCCAAGCCTATTGCCAGAGGCAAAAGTGTAAGCGCAAAGACAGCTGCCAACGCGAGCGCACGGCGACGGCCGATAATGGAGCGTTCTGGGGCCAATACAAATATAAGTGTCGCCACAGAGGAAAGGGAGCCCAGGATGATGGCGGAGCGCGAGCCGGTAAGCGCGAGTGCGAACATCAACGCAGGCGCGATGCAGCCGACGGTCACCACGAGGAAGGCGGGCGACCGGGCTCGCATCTCGGCCAGCGCTGCAGCGCCGAGAGGCAACAACACACATCCGAACGCGCCGAAATGGTTTGCGTTGGCGAAGAAGCCGACGGCTCTCCCGACGTTGGTGAAGTCGTAGAAATACATTCCGGTCTGACTGCCGCCAAGCACCTGAAGCATAGCCAGCAGCGCGCTGGCGACGCCGATCGTTAGCGCAAGGAGTAGCAAACGCTGTCTTGCCTCCCGCTCGAGAGTTAATGTCGCCAAAAACATCGCCACCGCTGGAAGAAGCGATAATAACGCGCGCGAGGTCTCAACCGGAACGAGGGAAATCGGCCGCCAAGACATCGGGGCCTGAGCGACCGTGAGAATTTCAGCAATAACACTGCGACCAGGCAAGACTCTCCACAGCGCGGGGGGCAGAGGGACCAATTGGATGCAAGGCAATATGATAAGCCCAATCACAAGGGCAGACGCGCTAGGGAACCGCTTCAGGAAAGGCATGGCCCTGGGTAGCGCAAGGGCGATCAGCGGCAGGGAAAGGAGTTCCGGAATTGCCTCAGAAACCAAACCCTGGCGTGTGGCGCCGCCGAAAATCAACGACGTCACTAAGACGGTCGCGCTAAGCCAAAACACGGGATCTCTCAGAAGTTCCCCGCTATTTCGCTCAGACCGCGCCCCACGTTTAAGATGAGTCATCCGCCATCCGCATGACTGGGAGGGTTTCTCTCGCTGTTCACGGCGATGGCAAGAGAACGGACTTGGTTATCGTGCTTCGGCGTCAAGTCAACTTGCCTGCGACATCTCACCAAAAACACGATTTCAAGCGGCGTGCAAGACAAGTCGCTTGTGACGGTAACGCGAGCACGAGCAAGAGCGCGCCGTATCAGAAATCGGATCGAGGTCAAGGAGCCGAGAACGTACCGACACAAACGGAAGGCCGCCGAGATACCCTGTACGCCGCCAAACCCAACTGGGTTTGGGCCAGGGTTCGCCTGGCGCCACCGCCGCAATCGAATTCTGGAACCGCGCTTGAAACCCGCTAAGGGCTAACAAAGGGGGAGCTTGAAGAACTATGCGACGACGCCTCAGCAGCTGCGATGCCAGCGATTAGCCCCGCGCCCGCCAAACCGACTCCCGCAATTGGGGTGAACCCGCCGAAACCGAAACTTTCTGGAAATGGATCCGCGATGGCGTTCAAAGGCGCCTCTGCCACAAAGATTTCATTTTGGGTGACAGTTGCCAGCTGATTTGGGAGAAGAAGGGCCGTGCAAGGACATGACCTTCTCCTATTATCCGTAATATTCCCTTGCTCCTCCTCGCGTCCTTTGCAGCGTTTTCTCAATTCATTTACCGTAACGTATTCGTTCCTCTTACGAGCACAGACAATCGCTGTCCCCTCTTCATTGACTACTTTCGTCTGGGTGTCTGACGCTTCGATCAACAAGTTTGTGCCGCGGACGCCAATTGCCGCGGTCGGCGTCCAGATCGTGTACGCACGTTTGTTGGCATCGCCAGTGATGAACCTGAGAGTACCTTTGGTCATGTTAAGCGCGATGCTTCCAGGCGCTTTGGGACCCGAATAGACAAAATCGTCCAATTTGACCGTGGAGTCCGGTCCGACCGTCAAGTTTGTGCTGTCATTGAGCACCAATTTTGCTCTGCTGTCTGGGCCGCTTCGGACAGCCTCGTTTAGGAAGACATTGTCGCCTTGCACCACAGGCACTTGGTTTCCAGTCGGAAGGTTTCCGTCGACGTTATTAACGACAGCCTGAGCGCCACCAATTTTTTCCTGAGACAATGACGGCCCGCCAGCGCCTAAGAGCATAATGCCAGCGATCAAAACGGGCACATGCGGCGCGCAGCATCTCCACACTCGGGTACTCCTGTAATTTACGCTTGTCATCTGTTGACCCGCCCAAGGCCTGTTTTACTTTTCATCTTAGTTTAGATGCATTGTAAATGAAAGGCCAATCACGCCCAGTCGCGGCCGCTTCCGAGAGCTCCGACGCCTTACTTATTACACTATGGCCGTGGGAAGGTCAAATCGCGGCTAAATATTTTCCGCTCCGATCGCTTTTTATTTCACTCGTGTGCCTTTAATGAGACACTCTGGCTTGCCGAGTTAATAGGTTGAAGGTCAAGATCCGCATATGAAACGCGGCCAACAACCTCACTCTCAAGAGCCGCCCGCGCGCGGAGTTCTAAGACGAGGACCTGATAGAAACACTTGCCTGTAGGAACAGTGAACTCCACCGCGAAAGGCCGCCATGGGCTATCGCCGTTCAAGGGATCCGTAGTCGCCAAATCTTCGCCTTCGCCATCGGCGCAGGCAAGCCGCCATTGTAGCCCTCGCTCATTTTGTAGCGCCTGCGCACGTTCCTGCCCTTGAAACCTATAGGGCCCGGGCGCCAGGTTGAGCAGATGGGAAACGTGTTGGAACTGCACACGTCCTCCGAAGAAATCCACGTTCATAACTTGCGCGCCGGCTGGACGATCAAAGCCAACCGCCGCGTTGGGCACAGGCGTGATAACCCAGTCGAATGGCAGGTTCGTAAGCTGGTAACGAAATCCCTTATTATACAGCAAATCTGCTTCCCCCCGGCGCTCCAACGGAACCGAGCGTATCCATATATCATGCGCCTCATCGAACATGCCAGCTTGAGTTAGTTTCCTCAAAATATATTGAATCTCTTCTTCCGTTGGCCCTGGCTTATAAGCTTGGAGCTCATCAAAGAGATACACCAAACCGGAAAAGTCATTCGACCTCCCGACGAGCATGAGGAACCACGGCGATCGCCAGGGTGGATCTGTACGGAGGAGCTTAACATAACCCGTGCGATAGGGCTCGCGTGTGACGATCGAGTCGATGGCAAGAGTTTCCACAAAACGCGCGATAACCTTCAGCTCTTGCCCTCGCATAATGATATCGATCCGTTCCATCGCGGAATCCACTCGGGCACCGCGCAGGTCCTCATCTAAGAGCCAAAGCTGTGCTCTCAAGTCTCTAAGGTTGACGCGACTCGCCAGGGTCATCAAGCCACGCGTCCGATCCTCGTCGCCCCCTTGCACGCTTGCGAGCGCGAGGACCGTCAGCGCCCCAGGAAATAAAGGGTTCGTGCCCAACGCTTGCCGTGCGCTGGCGACGGCCTCATCGATTTTGGGAGGATTCCCAGCCAGTAAAGCGTCCGAAACTGAGAGGCGAGCCCCGGATTGGGTGGGGTCAACGATGATTGAGAGGGCAGGGTCGTCGTTGCTCAAAACGTCGCCAAGCGAATGCCTGACAATTTCGAGGCCAAGCACAAGGAGCAACGCAACGAATCCCAATCGACTTAGGACGAGGGGCATTGGAGATGATTTCATCCTTTCGGCGATCAAAGGTCGATTGGTCGTAAGCTTCGCGTATCCCGCGTGACGAAGACGCAACCGGCGTCAAACCGAACGCCAAGCCCGCAATCGCCTCCCCCAATCGAGGATACGATACCAAACCCGTTGTTCAGGCGGCAGGGGTATCCAGGGCAGCACGAACAAAGCCTTTCGGTTTTGTCCACGCAGGCCGAAAGGCGGCCGCGGTTCGTATGCCTCGGTCCCCATCTCCACCTGACGCCAAGCCTCCAGAACACGGCGCGAAAAAGCGGCGCGCCATGCGTTGCCGCTCTTATCAGGGTGAAGCCACCCCATAAGGTACCCCATGTGCCGTCGAATTTGGCCTCGCTCCGTGTCCTCTTCGACGCCAAGGATGCGTCTTGGGGGCGCGCCGCGAAATAGCATGACACGCAAGATGTAGAGCTCAACGATCGCCGTAACTTCGTTCTCGTTCAAACCGGTCTGGCGTGTCGCCTCATTGAGCGCGTGAGAGTCACCCGCCAACATCTGTAAAAGGGACGTTATTCCCCCTGGCAGCGGTCGTCGACGCAATAAGCGAACAATATTGGGGGCGCGCGACAGCGCTAGAGCTGCCTCAAGCGCTAGATTAAGGCTCATGCCTGTGGGCTGTCCAACGCAGGCTTTGGATTTTGGCGATAAAGATATTTTTCGGTGGCGCCTTTGTAGCCATAGCCATAGCCATAGCCATAGCCATAGCCATAACCATAACCATATGAGGGGGCGTGCTTTGCCTGATATTTGCTGAGCACGATTCCGAGCACGCGCGCTCGTGCGAAATTCAGCCGTTTCAGAGCGTCCCGGACGATGGCGCGACGAGTTCTTCCGCTTTCGACCACCAGGAGGGTTCCATCAACGATGCTGCTCAAGATTGGGACGTCGGCAAGGCCCATGACCGGCGGCCCATCAATAACGACGATATCGAAGAACTCGGAGGCTGTGGTCAATAGCAGACCCAATTTAGGGCCCGCGAGAAGCTCGGCCGGATTGGGCGGCAGTGGACCAGAGGTCAATGCAGAGA
Source organism: uncultured Alphaproteobacteria bacterium (assembly GCA_963765375.1). Lineage (GTDB taxonomy): Bacteria > Pseudomonadota > Alphaproteobacteria > Rhizobiales > Beijerinckiaceae > Roseiarcus. The sequence continues at coordinate 55,408 of CAVXVZ010000008.1, forward strand.
CATTTGGAATCGAGGTCTCCTTAAAAAGCCCCAACTCGGGACTTCCGAGGAGTGACTCCGCATTCAACTGCGCGCCCGAGAGGCAGTTGGACAGACCCGCAGTGTTCTCCAAATTCATCGCGCGATGCACAGATGGATTGCGTAAGTCAGCGTCGATCAACAGGACTCGCAACCCAAGCTGACTAAAGTTGATCGCGAGAGAAATCGCGGTTGTCGATTTTCCTTCCCCGGCGCGCGCGCTTGTGACCAGAAGCGCCCGCGGCGCCCCCTCGGCCGTCGAGAATTGGATCGCGGTTCGCAGGGATCGGTAGGACTCGGCGAGGGGTGAGCTGAGGTCGTCCGTGACCTCAGAAATCGCCGACCTTTTGCCGTTTGGATCGCGATAGAACGGGATGACGCCCAGCACAGGTAGCCGAAGCCGCTCTTCGACATCCTCGACGGACTTGAACGTGTCGTCGAGCAGCTCAATCAACCAAACCGCCCCGGTCGCCGCCGCAACTCCTAAGGCAAACGCTAACAGGAGGTTGCGGCGAAGCGACGGTGACACCGGAGCGCCTGGCAACTCAGCCTTGTCAATCACGGTCACATTCGTGTTCTGGGCGTCGCCAGCGACGCCCAGTTCACGAAACTGCTGCAGCAAGCCATCGTAAAGAGATCGATTGGTATCAACACCGCGCGCTAGGATTGTATATTGGACGCTACAACTCCGCAAATCCATCGCTTCAGCTTTAAGTTGCGAGAGTTTATCGGACAAAGCCTTTTCATTCGCAAGCGCTCCTTGGTATTGGTCACTAATTGCTCCTTTTATCCGCTGGATCTGCGTACGAATGTCATTTTCCGTTGCATTGATCTCACTTTGGAGAGCGGCCATCTCGGGGAATGCAGGCTTGAGTGTTACGAGTTTGTCCTGATAGTCAGCGCGCAATTGAGCAAGCTTCGTTCGCTCGCTCTGGATTAGGCCGTCGGCCATCACTTGTGGAAGCGAGTTGCCGTCGCCCGCATTAGCCTGACGCCAAGTCCCCTCCAACGAGAGCCTATTGGTTACCGCGTTTGAGTACGCGTTCTCAACGGTTTGCAATTCTGACTCGACTTGCGGTTGCTTACTGTCGACTTCGAAAATGCCCTCCTTTTGCGCGTATTGGATTACTTGTTTCTCCGAATCCTCGAGTTTGAGTTTCTGCGCGTCGAGTTGTTCTTGCAAGAAGTCGCGCGCATACTTCGATGCCGAAAAGCGCATGTCGAGCGTCAACTTTTCGAATTCCTCCGCCACCGCGATACTAACGCGCTGAGCCCAACTTCGGTCGGGATACGAGTAAGTAATGCGAACAATTGTGGACTGTCCGACCGGTTGGACGGAAAGTCCACCTACTACCTGACCGACGGCCGTTTCACGTCGGACTTCAGCCGCTTGCGCATCCGGAGTCGGAGGATCGGTGGTCGATCCTCCTCCGAAGAGTCGCTTGAACAGCGAGGGCTTTGGAGCTCTTATAAAGTCAGATTGGGCAAGGTTCAATGCCGTCGCAACTCGTTCAGCGACGGCTCTGCTGCGAACCAGCTCCAATTCGGTTTCGAGACTGTCGTCGCTCCATTGCTCCGTCTGTGCGGATTGGGTCTTGAAAACCAGCGGAACAGACTGATCAATCTTTATTGTTGTCGTGGCGCTATAAACCTTCTGCATCTGCAGGGTCACGATGAACCCTGCGAACAAAAACAGGCAAACAATTGCGGTCGCCAAGTATTTGTGCTTCAAAAACAAATGAAGGTAGTGCAGAATTTTCGACCGTAGGTCGTCCTGCGAATTCTCACGATCGAGGGGCAGCGTCGGGTAATCCGGATAACCGACGGCGCCTCCGCCATTGTCCTTTACGGACAAAGCGTCCTCTGACCTAACCTGCGGTAGATATAGGTTCACACCCACCTCGCGTGCTGATTAGCCGCCGTCAACGCAGCAACAACCATCCGACGCTCGATACGCCGCCCGTAAGGGCGAGCGCATCCTTTTCAACGTTCCGGATGAAAAACTCTCCGACCACGACTGTGTCGCCTCCGTAGACCTGGGGATCGGGAGCTGAGCCTGAGAGGATAGCTCCCGCGTCGACCTTCTCCGCGACGCGACCTTGATCGGTATTTCGAATGATCAGGACCTGCGATTGATCAGAGATCTCTGTGAACCCCCCGGATTGCGCGATAACATTCGTCAGGGTCGTGTCTCCGTGTAACGGGATGACGCCTGGACTTCTGACCGCCCCTTGCACCGCCACGCGCAGTCCAACGGCGTCCTTTACAGAAACGAGCACCTGCGGGTTTTGAAGGTATTTGGCCTTGAGCCGTTGCGAGATTTCCTCCTCGATCTGACGCACGGTCTTTCCCGCTACTGGCACGGCCCCTATCAGCGGAAGAGCAATGGTTCCCGCAGCGTCAACCGGTGCTTCCCGATTGAAATCCTGGAGCTGAAAGACGTTGATTTGCAACACGTCACCCGGCCTTACCTGGTAGTCGGAGGTCGAGACGGACGCTAATGTCGCGGGTGACGCGGCAGATTGGATTGCAGCCGCATTCGCGCCGGCGCCTTTGGCCGCCGTGCTCGCGGCCGTCGGCGACGATTGCCGTTGGACTGCGGCAGGGTCCGCAACAGCCTGGAATCCGCCGGTTGACTGTGGGGCGCAGCCTGCCAAGCCGACGCAGCCAAACGCGATGAACGCCCCTGCCAAGACTCGCTCGACGGCGCTCTTACCCACGGAAATACCTCATTGCCCGCCCTACGAATGTCGAGCTTTCGAACTCATACGCCTTTGCTTCGCGATAGGAAAGGGCGGGGACGGACTCAGGAGATCGGTTTTCCAAGATGGCTTCTGGGCGGAGGGTCACCAAGTTCCGCGCCTCGTCATGACCGACAAGGTCGCACAGTGCGCGGAACGCTTCGCCCATTGCAGGCGGTCGTTGGGTCGCGTCATGCGCGTCGGAGGCGACAAAGTGAACCCAACCCTGAAGCAATAACTGTTCCGCCCGGCGCTTGGCGCGTCGACCGAAAGCGCCCAAAATAGCGCCGGCGGTCACCTGTATCCAGGTTCCCGATTGGATGAGCCGATACACGAGATCGTCGTCAGCCCAGGACATTCGCTCCGGGTGGGTCAATATCGGTACATAGCCGGCCGCGAGCAGGTCGAAAAAGAGCCGGTCAACATTCGGCGGAAGGACATGATGCGGGGGCTCAACGAGGACGTATCGGCTGTCGTTGATGGCAAGGACAAGACCTGACCTCAATTTACTGACTAGATCCGGAGCGATGTGCGCATCGCAACCGACAACCAAACGGCAGTCGACGCCTTCAGCGGCCAATTCAGATTGAAGCGATTGGACTCGGCGTCGGATATCGGGCCCCGCGTTATCGTACACTCCGGGAAGGATGTGAGGCGTGCAAGCAATCACTTCGACGCCCTCGGCCACAGACATCCGGGCCATGGCCAGAGAGGTCTCGCGGTCGGGGGAGCCGTCGTCTATCCCGGGGATTATGTGATAATGAAGATCAAACACCGACGTTAACCTCTGCACCCTGCACCGGTCACAGCCAGCGCAAAAAACCACTTGCCTGGCACGTCGACCCGCGGCTAGATCCCTCCCATTCTGGAACTGTCCTTGTTGATAAGACACCCAATTTCGCGGCCTATTCGATGGACACTGCGGGTGAAAGGCTCACGAAACTGTGAACACTTTAATACCGATCTCGAGCCAGAACAAGACTTGCCGATCGGGTCCGCGTCCATTCTCGCAATGAGTGCTCCAAATGCCACACAGATAGGGCTGGCCATGCTTCACGCAGACTGCCCCATGTGGCCCAATTGGCATTCGCGATAAATAGTGCCTCGTCGAGCCCGCGACTCGTGGGGTGCTTGATCTCGACTGGTCTCGGGCAATAATGGTCCGGCGTCGCTCATCCTGCTCGTTGCGCGCACCGGGGAACTTGTCGGAAACCGCTCCACCATCTCGCTCAGCGCCTCTGGTCCCGGGAGCAAAAAAGTGTGCGAGCTGGACCGGCTCACCAGCGTCACTGCCTTGAAGGGATACCATAGGAAATGGCGATCTCGGTGGAAGTGTCTTCTTGTTCATCCTTTTTATTCCTAGGGACACAATCCCGAACCCCACCGCGGCTGCTCAGCCGACGGAAACGTTCGCATGACCTTAATCGCGGGGTTCCGTATAGCTCCGATTGGGCGTCGAAACGTTCGTAGCGGAAAATAACCGCCCGCCCATTGTGCGTGCCGCATGCGATATATCCTTTGTGGGCACTGCCCTTCGTCGGTGATTCATATGCGGCGAACGGGACAAGCAAGTCATACGAGGCCAGGATTTCCCCGAGGTTTGCAAACTCGTCAAGTTCGACAGCCGCGCCTCTATGCGAGCCGGCTCAAATCGTCGAAAGTGGGCCCGAGTTCATGTTTCCTGCCGGATAGGCAACTTAAGCCCACCTCGAGTTGGGCAAGGTGTTCGAGCGATTCACGAGCTCTCGCATGCGATCGGACAGCGCGTCTGTCTCGCTTGGCGAGTCCTGCCGCTCCTGTGACCCAGGTTGCGGTGCTGTGACCTTGTCGCCGAAAATCACACTGTGGATTGTGCGCGCGATAATCCAAAGGTCCAGCCCAAAAGACGCGTGGTTCACATACCAGTCGTCGAACTCGCCTTTCTCTTCGGCGCCAAGGCGCGCTCCGCCGCGGATTTGAGCCCAACCCGTGATACCGGGCTTCACAGTTAATCGCAATTTGCTGTTGGGGGGTTGATCAACCGGGAGCAGGGGGCGAGGTCCAACGAACGACATGTCGCCCATCAAGACGTTCCACAATTGCGGCAGCTCGTCTAATCGAATCCTGCGCAACAGGTCGCCGACGCGGGACGCGCGCTGATCCGCAGGAACAAACTCGCCGTGGTGATCAAACGGAGCACGCCGAGTTCGAAATTTGTAGATGAGAAATGGCCTTCCCTGATAGCCGACACGTTTTTGCCAAAAAATCACCGGCCAACCGAGGTCGATGAGTACTCCAAATGCGACGGCGACAATCACTGGTAGAAACGCAACGGAAATCGCTAGCGAAATGGACAAATCGAAGGCGCGTTTGACAATCAAAAACGCCCGCCCAGGGGCAGCCGAAGCTTCGACAACCGGATCCCCCGCGGACATGGCGTCGAGTTCGATTCCAAGAATATCGGCCAAAAACTCCAGCGAGATTCCTGATTCCTGACAATATTGCTCGATCTGAGTGAGAAGAGTCGACGGTTTTGTAGGACGGTTGGACGCGACCAATACGCGGTCAACACTGACTCCATGAACACGATACTCGCTGAGTACACGCTCAAATTCGGACGGCGGCGCGACAATAGGATAGCCAAAGAGTGCACGGCCTAGCATCTTCGGATCATCGTCAAGTATTGCCGCAATATTACTATGTTCTATTTGTAATGCGTCGAGCATCCTGAGATAAGACCAGGTAAATCGATTAGCTCCGATGAGCAATACGTGCTGGGAAGGGGTTCTATAGGCATGTTGCGCCCCTATTTGCCGCCATTTTTTGGCGATTAGCCGGCCTGTGGAGAAGAACACAATCAATACGAGAAACTGGATGATCGGCATCGAACGAGGAACGGAATCCAAACGATTGTATGAAAACACCATCATCGCAGTAAGCGCCGTGGTCGCCATCGACACGAGCGCGAAAGACTCGATTTCGCGTAGTGAAACGGGGTCGCTTAGTGACTTCGCCAATTGGAACGCGAACAGCATGGTTAGGCCGAAAATTAGGCCGATCGCGCAGTAGATCAGTGTCGGATAGAGATGCTCGTCCGAGAACAGACCGGGGTCCCGCAGCGCTGCGGCCACAGGCGCGGCAAGGCAGACGCTCAATGCGTCGCTTAAGCGAACGTTCCGCCAGATTGTCACATTAGAGGACGGCGTGTGTACCCGCATGGTGCGGCCTGCCCCCAATTCCACCTGAAAGTTGTGCCCAGATTGTCGCATCCGAGGTGGCGGGTCAAGAACTACACCCATCCAGCGCTATTACAACTGGACAATGGTGTTATATGTGCAACGCTTTGACGGAAGCGTACCCCTGTCTTGGCCGTCCTGCCCGGTCACCGCGTGCCCAGTAACCTTTTGATTTAACATGCACCGTGAGCGCAGCCTCGTCTGCCGCATCCCGAAGCCAGCCGCCCTCAGCCCAGTTTAGCTCTTAATGATTTGCGCCCCGCTGTCCTCAAGCGAAATTTTGACAAAGTTCCTATGGCCGAATTTCTCAACCATCGCGGCCTGAACATGCTCGGGGGCCATGAACATTAGGAACCCTCCTCCCCCGGCGCCGCAAAGTTTCCCCCCATAGGCGCCCATCCTCATTGCCTCATCGTAGATTTCATCGAACTCGCGGCACAGCAATGGACGCGGACAACCTCCGCTTTGATTGCCATCCCTCACTGACCAGGCTGCCGAACTCTCGCAGCATCGATTCCGGTTCGTTGCCTTCCAGCAATTCGAGACCGGCGTGACAAAGTGTGACCAGATGCGAAAGGTCTTTGGCGTTCTTTTTCTCTTTGGTTCTCGTCAGTTGCTCGTGCACGGTTGCAGAAGCATGTCTTTGAATGCCCGTATAGACGAGGCAAAGCGACCAATTCAGCGCGTCGCGGCACTCTGTCAGCATCCGGGTGGGTCGGATTGAAAAGTCGGCCTCTTGGAACTGATAAAGATTAAGACCGCCAAAAGAAGCGTGCATTTGATCCTGTATCCCGACGTTCTCATTGAGCATAATCTGCTCGGTGTAGACTGCTCGTTTGAAGAGATCGAACTTTGTAATCGTGCGTCCTCGAATTAGCTCCATCAGAAATATAAAGCCTACTGTGAATGACGATGAGCTTCCCAGACCTGTACCCCCAGGTAGATCAGAAATAATGGCGATATTCAGAGGCTTGTCATATTTCATATCGAGAAGCGTCACTCGGACCACGTTATGCTTGATGTCCTCGACCCGATCGACCTCCTCGACAAGGCGATAGGTCACCCGAAATCTGCTTTGGGCGAACTCTGCCATAGGAAGAGCGATGATATAAACGTATTTGTCGATGGAAGCGCCGAGCACTGCGCCCGGGTTCTCCTTGAAGTAAGCCGGGTAATCGGTTCCGCCGCCGAAGAAGCTGATTCTCAAAGGCGACCGCACGACATTGAGCATACTTTCGTTCCACAACAAGACCTCGATGCCGAGCGCCAACTCGGCGAAATCGCACTATTGGCGAAATCGCACTATTGGCGAACGAGCGCCGTCTCTACCGACATTCCGCGGATCGCCGGTTCGACGGATAGACTGCGCCATTCCTGCTGCAGCGACAAGCCGCAACTGTCGCGGCAGGGATGACATCCAACGAATCGGCCCCGGGTCACAAGCGCGCAAGACGCTCGAACGTCTTTTCAGTCCTCGTGACGGGCGGCGGGCTTAACATTTTATCAACCATTCGATCCCCAAGATGGTTAACGCAACGCCAATGGAACGGTGGAATGAACGCGCATGTGACCTCCGCTCCAGCACTGAATTTTCGGGCTCGGTCGCTGCTGGCTTTCGTCCTCGAACCAAGTCAGCCATTAACCGAATGGTTTGCGGGGCTCGATGGCTGGCTCACCCGTTCGCCGAGTTTCTTCGCCTCCAAGCCGATCATCCTCGAGATGGCAGGGCTCGAGCTCAGCCTCAAGGATTACCGGGATCTTCTGGGCGATCTCGCGCGCCGCCATATCCGAGTGATGGGGGTAGAAAACGCTGCCCGCACCCTGGTTGGGCCGCACCTCCCTCCGGTCGTGACCGGGGGGCGTACGGTGAACGCGCCGGCGCCCGTCGCGGTGGAAGACGTTCAGGCCACATCCGAGCCAACAACGGCCGAACAGCCGAACTCGCTGATCATCGACACGAACGTTCGCTCCGGCCAGTCAATCGTGCATCCGCAGGGCGATGTGACAATAATCGGCCGGGTCGCCTCGGGAGCCGAGATCATCGCGGGCGGGTCGGTGCATGTCTATGGCGCGCTGCAAGGCCGCGTGATCGCTGGGATCTCGGGTTTGCCCTCAGCACGCATATTCTGCAGGGAGGCAAAGGCCGAACTGCTCTGCATTGGCGGCGTCTATGTCACAGCCGAAGAGATGAACCCCCTGGTTGAGGGCCGCAGCCTCGAGGCCCGACTGGATGGTGAGGAACTCAAGTTCCGAGTCCTGGACTGAGCTCTTGAGAGGATAAACGCATGAGCAAGGTGATTGTAATAACATCCGGGAAAGGCGGCGTGGGCAAAACTACCTCGACCGCTTCGATCGGTGTGGCGCTCGCACAGAACGGCCAGCGCGTCTGCGTGGTCGATTTCGACGTCGGACTCCGCAACCTGGATCTCGTGATGGGCGCGGAGCGGCGGGTGGTCTATGATTTCATCAACGTCGCTCAAGGCGACGCCAAGCTGACGCAGGCGCTGATCCGCGACAAACGAGTGGTCACACTGTATCTGTTGGCCGCGTCGCAGACCCGCGACAAGGACGCTTTGACTGACGTGGGCGTCGAGCGGGTCATCCGCGAACTACGCGATAGTTTTGATTGGGTGCTTTGCGACAGCCCGGCGGGCATCGAACGAGGCGCACTACTGGCGATGCGCTTCGCGGACCAGGCGATCGTCGTGACCAATCCGGAAATCTCGTCCGTGCGCGACTCCGACCGCATCATCGGTCTCCTCGATTCCCGGACGTCGCGCGCCGAGCGCGGCGAGCGCATGGACAAGCAATTGCTGTTGACCCGCTTCGACCCGGGCCGCTCCAGCCGCGGCGAGATGCTTGGCGTCGCCGACGTGCTCGACATCCTTTCCATCCCTTTGCTCGGTATCATTCCGGAGAGCGAGGAGATCCTGCGAGCCTCCAACCTCGGCGCACCGGTGACGATTAACGGCTCGGCGAACCCTGCTGGGCGCGCCTATCGCGAAGCAGCCCGCCGCCTCGCGGGCGAGACTGTACCAATGGTGGTCCCGGACGAGAAGAAGACCCTATTCAACCGCCTGTTCGGCCGGAGGGCCGCATGAGCCTGTTCCGATTTCTCAGGTCGCGCGGCACTGCGCCGGTCGCACGTGAGCGGCTCCAGATTCTGCTTGCACACGAGCGCGTCGCGCTCGGCCCACGCGATCTCGTCGCGATCCTGCGTGACGAGTTACTCGCTACGATCGCGCGCCACATCGAATTCGACCCAGAGAAACTCTCGGTGAAGATGGACCGCGGCGACGCCTTCTCGACGCTGGAAATCGAAGTCGAAATTCCGTGTGAGAAAATTGCCTCTGGGGCTCCTTACTCCACCAGCCAAACCCGGGCGTCTGCAGCCTAACAGTAAGCCATTGGCGTTCAATTCGACCCACAACTCGGGGCCCAAAACCTTGCGGGTCCCGCCGACTGGCATTGTTTGATGAATTGTCATTCGAACGTGAAGATTAGGCACTCTCCACGGTTGCTGCGATGTCTACTCCAAATCGATGGGCTGATAATGGCCAGTCTCGTCCAATTGCGTGCCCCACACCTTGTGTGAACCCTGGTGCTCGTTCGAGCTGAAAGTCACCGACGTGCCCAACCCCAAGTCGAAATCATGCATTCGCTCGAGCTCGTCGACAAGCTTTTCCGTGTTGATGTCGTGGCCGGCCCGCTTGACGGCCTCGGCGAGAATGTTGCCGTCGATGTAACCCTCAAAGGAAACGTAATCGGGCGATTCGCCAGGGAAATACTTAGCGAGGGCTTCCTTGTATTTCAGAACAATCGTGGCGTAGCTGCTGATCGCAGGCACCACCTGGGTGACGATCGCGCCAGCGGCATATCGCGGCCCCAACAGCATCAGCTCGTCGGCCAGCGCCGTGCTGCCGACGAATGAGACATTGGTGTAAATCATCGAGGGATAGAGGTCGCGCGTCTTTTCGATGAACTTCGCCGCCGCTCGGTATGAGGCGACCATGACCACCGCCTTGATTTGTCCCCGGAACGCGTGCAGCGCGTTCACCGCGTCTTGCACGTCGACGGTGTTGCGCTTGTAGTTGAGACGAACGATATCCGGATTGTCGCCGGGCAGCGAACGCACAGCCTTCTGGACCCCGGCGTAGCCGGAATCGCCATAGGAATCCTGCTGCGCAAAAACCACGATCTCCTTCGGCTGGATGCGCCGCACTTTCACCAGGTAATTCACCACCGCGTTCGTCTCTTCGGCGTAGCTCGCTCGATAGTTGAAGACATAGCGATCGGGGGGATCGCGGCGAAGAAGGCCAGCGCCGGTGAACGCCCCGAAAAAGAGAGTGCGATGGTCGAGTGCGAAGGGCAGCGCGACCGCCGCCGTCGGCGTTCCGACATTGCCGATGAAGCCGAACACCTCATCCTTGTCGTAAAGGGACTTCATGACATCGGCCGTCCGCGTCGGCTCGTAGCCGTCGTCGGCGGTCATGAGCCGCAGGAGACGTCCATTCACGCCTCCCGCGTCATTAATCTGGCTGAAGGCGGTCTCAATGCCGATCTTCATCTGGCGCCCGAGCTCTCGGGACGCGCCGCTGAACGGCGCGGCCATCCCAAACAAGATCTCCTTGTCGCTGACGCCGTGAACGGCGTTAGTCGCACTGGACTGAGCCGGGGGAGGGGCAGCGGCATTTTGCGCCACGACCGAAGAAGCGTTGGCCGCGTCTGGCGGGTCAGGCGATGCCCCCACGGGCGAGGTGGCTGACGCAGCGACGGGGCCGGATGGGTCCGCGGCTGTGGCGATTGTTGGTAGAACAACTTTCAGCTGTGCTGCGCGGTCGGTCCAATTCGCGCGAAAGGGTTGAATTCCGCCATTGGTCAGAGCCGGCGAACCAATCGTCGTCCCTGTCGCCAGAACCCGTTCTCCAGCGAGAGGCACAAGCGCGAAATTGCGATCCTTCCCCCCTTGAAGCGGCGTGTCGGCTCCTATCGGCGCTGCAATTGCGACGGTGGCGAGTATCGCCAGCAGCCAATATTTGAGGCGCCGGGGCCCAGAAATCACCGGCCGCTTAGCGTTCACTGGCGATTCGGAAGTCACGCGCCTCTTGGGCGGCGCTTCAATGGGAGTGAGACCCGACAGCCCGAAGCCGGAGGGGCGGCGCAAGAGGGCCTGTGGGGCGTCGCTTCCGCGTCGACCACCGAGCCGCCGCTGAGGAGTGTCTTTCGCCCTGTCGCTTTCGCCTCCGTGGCCGTCGCCCTGCGGTACAAGCGCAATCAGCTCAGAAATCAGCTGGCTAGCCCTATGAAGGATGTCCGGCCGCCGAAAAAAATCAGGAATTCTGAAGGGTTCTTCCGAGTGTTCGGTCAAAACGATGATCCCGGTACGCAACCTGGGTTCCGAATTCAACAAAATTAAGGCCGATCGACTCGGCTTGTCAACCCAGACTGCCTCTGTATCTTTACGTCGAAGCGTGTTTACAAATCGATGACCGGCGCCAGCTCGATCCAGCGGCCATATACAGCGGAAAGCGCGGAGACTCTGTGAAAGCGCTTCCCTTGCTACCATCGGAAGACGCAGCGCAATCCTTTCCTGGGCGCCAATCCCTTTTGCGGAGTCGGCGTCCGTGACAAGTAGGCGATCTTTTTGCCGCCATCGGCAGGGGCGAGAACGAATGGCGCAGGACCCAAAATTCTGGCAATCCGCTGCTGTCTCGGTTAGTAAGAGGCGAAATTCTCCACGGAGAGCGGTTAAATGGCGATCAGGAAGCGCGTCCTTGTCACCCGAGGAGCGGGCCAAAATCAGGCTTGAAAGGTTGCCCGCTGACGACCCTTCGGCAACTTCAGTCTTCGACCCGGCTCGATGAAAGACCATCACCTATTCCGACAGGCTTCTTTCCCAGTATACAGTACCGGCGCTCGTTTCGCGCCGCACATGGGCTTGACACCTGTGGTAGACTCTTAAGCGTGGCTCTTCCGACGGTGGACCGCAAAGTAACTGACAGCACTAGCGTAAGTAAATAAGTTTAGAGCGCACGCGCTAGCGCTAGATTTAAACGAAATTACCAGGCTCGAGTTTTGATGGCCAAGATTATTTTCGTCAATCGTTTCTTTTATCCTGATCAATCAGCGACCAGCCAAATATTGACGGATTTAGCGTTTTTCCTTGCCGAAGAGACACATGAGGTTCATGTTATAACGAGCGATAATATGGTAGCCGGGATAATTACTCAGCTTGGCCGAGACGAAACAATCAGCAAGGTCAGAGTTCACCGCGTCGGTCGGTCGGCCGTGCAATCCCCGGGACTTATTTCGCGATCGCTCAACTTCGTATCTTTTTATTGGTTGGCGGCCTTCCAACTTATCAAACACGCAACCGATCATTGCATCGTCGTCATTGAGACCGACCCACCGCTGCTATCAGTCTGGGCGTGGTGGCTGTTGCGGGCCAGACGGGTGCGTATCATCAACTGGCTTCAGGACGTTTATCCCGAAGTCGCGATCCGTTTTGGCGTGCGATTCACTCGCGGCCGAGTTGGGCATTTACTCATGTGGCTGCGCGATCGATCCCTGCGGAAGGCGACGGTCAATGTCGTCCTCGGATCGCGCATGGCCGCATATATCGAGAGCCGCGGCGTCCTCCCAGCGTCAATACGTGTCATCCCAAACTGGGTCGATGACAGAGCGATCCATCCAATCGAATCAGGCGTTAACCCTCTGCGAGCAAGATGGGGCCTCGGCAATAAGTTCGTGGTCGGTTATTCCGGCAATCTCGGCCGAGTCCATGAGGTTGAAACCGTCCTCGCGGCTGCAGAGCGCCTCAGGGATCGCCAGGATCTCTGCTTTCTCTTCATCGGCGGCGGGTTCTTATATGCAGGACTCAAGAAGGCGCTTAGACGCCGCGGGCTCGACAAGCTAGCGATCTTCATGCCTTATCAGGACAAAAGTGAACTCTCAAATACGCTAAGCGTGCCGGACGTGCACTGGGTGTCGTTGCGCCCCGAATTCGAGGGCTTGATCGTTCCAAGTAAGTTTTATGGGATCGCCGCCGCCGGACGGGGCACGATTGCGATTACTGCTGCTGACGGTGAAATCGCCCAGCTTGTCGCCATACACAAATGTGGGGCGATCATTACGCCGGGTGACGGCGCTGCGCTTGCCGACCTTTTGAAAATGATGATCGTCGACCGCGCGCTAGGCGCCGAATGGGGCCGAAACGCGCGTTCAATGCTCAGAGCACACTACTCGCGAACACAGGCTTTGGATCGGTGGAGCCAACTAATTCGATCGCTTGAGCAAAAATCTCCCAAGAAGAGCGTCTACCCGCCGGCCACATGCGACAAGAACCATTGATACGTTTCGAGGATTCCAGTCTTTAATTTCCGATTCGGTTTCCAACCTAGCGCCGCAAGCTTCTCGCCGCTCATGAGCTTTCTCGGCGTTCCGTCGGGCTTGCTCGCATCAAGAACGATACGACCATCAAAGCCTACGACGTCGGTGACGATCTTTGCGAGTTCCAAAATGGTTATGTCTTCCCCCGATCCCACATTGACGTGTTCCATCTCCGAATAGACCTTTAGGAGGTGGACAAGCGCATCGGCGCAATCGTCGACATGAAGAAATTCGCGCCGCGGCGTCCCCCTCCCCCAAACGACAAGTTCCTTCAACTGGTGATTTTTCGCTTCGTGAGCTTTTCTGATCAGCGCGGGCACGACGTGGGCGGTCAGCAAATCAAAATTATCTCCCGGCCCGTATAAGTTCGTTGGCATTGCCGAAATGTAGTCCCGACCGTATTGCCGACGATAGGCTTGGCACAGCTTGATCCCAGCGATCTTTGCAACCGCATACAACTCGTTGGTTCGCTCTAGTGGACCAGTAAGCAGAGCGTCTTCTCTAATTGGCTGCTGCGCAAGACGAGGGTAGATGCACGAAGATCCCAAGAATAGCATGCGGTTCACGCCGACCCGATGAGCAGCATCCGTCACATTCAATTCAATCATGAGGTTTTGACAAAGGAATTCTGCCGGGTAGGTGTCGTTCGCTTCTATGCCACCAACTTTAGCGGCCGCCATCACGATTGCGTCAATTCTGGCATCTCTAATCCAAGTTTCAACTTCAGCTTGCCTTGTCAAGTCAACGTCCGACCGCTCGACCGTGAGGATCTCGCAATTCTCCCTCGCGAGCCGCCTCACGACAGCAGAGCCTACCATGCCTTTGTGCCCGGCCACCCAGACCCTTTTCCCCTCCAGCGAATATGAAAACTCAGGCATCAAGGCCGCCCACTTTTCGGCGTCCATCCCGCGGGCTTGTGCCTATAACTCTGAGGTCTTCGCGGACCATCTCCGCGACGAGATCATTGAAATTCATCTCGTGCCGCCAACCAAGCTTTTCCTTTGCTTTGGTCGCGTCCCCAACCAGAAGCTCGACTTCGGTTGGTCGAAAGTAACGCGGATCGACCTCCACAAGGGCTCTTCCATTGGAGGTATCGATTCCCTGCTCCTGTATCCCCTGGCCCTTCCATTCAATGTCGATGCCTATTTCCCGAAACGCGCGCTCGACGAACGTGCGGACGCTGTGGGTCTCTCCGGTCGCAACCACATAGTCATCGGGTTCCGGCTGTTGCAGCATTAACCACATGCAGCGAACATATTCGCGCGCGTGGCCCCAATCGCGCTTGGCGTCGAGATTGCCGAGATAGAGCTTGTCCTGGAGCCCATGATGGATCGACGCGACCGCACGGGTAATTTTACGCGTAACGAAAGTTTCGCCCCGAATCGGGCTCTCATGGTTGAAGAGAATGCCGTTCGAAGCATGGATTCCGTAAGCCTCCCGGTAATTGACGGTGATCCAATAAGCGTAGAGCTTGGCGGCTGCGTAGGGAGATCGAGGATAGAATGGCGTCGCCTCGTTCTGAGGGATAGTCTGAACCTTTCCATAGAGCTCTGAGGTCGAGGCCTGATAAAAGCGTGTCTTTTCTGATAGCTTTAGCAGACGAATGGCTTCCAACAGGCGCAACGTTCCTAACGCGTCACTGTTGGCGGTGTACTCCGCTGTTTCAAACGAGACCTGAACGTGTGATTGTGCTCCGAGATTGTAAATCTCGTCGGGCTGCGTCTCTTGAACAATTCGGATTAGGTTGGTCGCGTCTGTCAAGTCACCGTAATGGAGAGCAAAGCGAAGGTTGGAAGCATGAGGATCTTGATAAAGACGCTCAATTCGTTCTGTGTTGAAACTTGACGAGCGGCGCTTGACGCCGTGAACCGCGTAGCCTTTCGCGAGCAGCAGTTCAGCAAGATAGGCGCCGTCCTGGCCCGTTACCCCTGTAATTAGCGCTGTCTTACTCACCCTCTGCAGGTCTCCTTAAAGCCTCATTAGTCGCGCCTGAAAGCCCCTTTAGGAATATGGTCTTCCTTGCCGGGGCCGAATAGGCGCTTCACCTGAACGCTAGCATGAAGGGCCCCTTGGAGTAAGTATCCCCTCGGAAGGCCGGGCTTTAGGATTGAGCCGCTCGAAGCGGCAGAAGGGTCCGCTCACGCGGCCCTCTTGAACGGTCGCTACGCGGCCCCTTGAACCGAGAGCCGCCCGAGGGCGCGTTATCACCGCCACGGATTGGACGCTCCGGTCTCGATCGTCCTTTGTGTTCCGGCGTGGAAAAGTGACCCCCTTAGGGCGGTATCGGCATCCGGTCGCCGATCGAGGATCGAAGTTCGACGCCGATTGACAGTCCTTTTTTCTTATTGCTGATTGAGCGCAGATCGCTCAACACGTCCGATGTGACGTCGGCCGGCAAAATTGGGTTTGCGCTCTTCATAAACCCTGGCGATATGGATCGCGGGCCTTGGATCCCATTCTAGTCTCCGTCCAACGGGGGCCCTCGGAGGAATGCGAGAGTGGCGCCGTTTCTGACCCGGTTGCGATCGCGCGTCGCGCATCTCTACTTTCTTTTGGCAAAGCCAATGACGCTCGGCGTGCGTGGCGTCGTGATCGACGAGAACGATCGCGTGCTGCTGGTGCGACACAGCTATATTTCGGGCTGGCACTTTCCCGGCGGCGGAGTTGAGGCCCGCGAAACCGTCGCCGACGCGCTAGCGCGCGAACTTGAGGAGGAGGCGCGAGTCGCGCTCCGGGGCGAGCCGGTTCTGCACGGCCTTTTTTTCAACGTAAGAGAGTCGCGGAGGGACCATATAGCCGTCTATGTGATCCGCGAATTCGCTGTACTGGGCGAGCGCGCACCCGACTGGGAAATCAGAGAGGCTCGCTTCTTTCCGCGTTCCGTCCTACCGGAAGGAACAACGGCGGCCACGCGCGCAAGGCTCGGCGAGATTTTTGATTCGGCTCCCCTCGCCGACCTTTGGTGAGAAATTGTTACCCGGTCGCCTCCGAAAAACGGGGTTTCGCTCAGCCGAGCGCGGGTAGCGTGGCCGTGGAAGGGGGGCTTCTTAGGACACCCATAACGATAACTGCTGCGATTCCGAACCGGCAGGGGTTTGATTGTATAGTTCCGTTCCGGACGGGACGCATCGCCGGTCGAAGGCGTCCATTTCGGCATCGGGGACGCTGCCGTCAATCATGCAATCTTGCCCCGCAAGCTGTCTGCGAGCGCCGAAAGCACATTGGCAAGTTGCCTCGCGGTTTCTGGCGGCGGGAGTGGCATTTTGAGGTTTTGCGCGCCGGTGGCTGGATCACGCACAATCCATGGATGCCCGGGAGCGCTCGGATCGTTGGCAGCCGCCAGAGCGGCAATAATCTGTGTGCCGACATGCACCAAAGCTTGCCACGGATCGGGACCTGCATCGCGTGACCGCTCGGCCTGCGCGACCGCCGCCTCGTCAGCGCCATCGTTCACATCCGCATTCAAATTTTCCGTGGATCCGGCGTCATCGGCAGTGAAGACATTCCTCACTTCCTCAGCCGGCGTCATGGCCTCGCCCTCACCCATGCGCCCGGTGACGTTTTCCACGTCCTTCATGAAACGGTTGAGCCGCGACCCGCCAAGGGAAATCTCGCTGCTGCCGCCATCGAGAATTCCTGCCGACAAAGAGCGTTTGAACGCCAGCACCGAAAGCATGCCCTCCTCGATGGTGCCCTTTGAAACGAAATTGATGACCCGCACGGGCCGTGTCTGGCCCATGCGATGAATGCGGGCGATGCGCTGTTCGAGGATCGCCGGGTTCCACGGCAAGTCCATGTTCACCAGGGTCGAAGCATGCTGCAGATTGAGGCCAGTGCCGCCCGCATCGGTGGAGAGGAACACGCGACAGGTGGGGTCGTTACGAAACCGCTCAACCAATGCGGGCCGTTTATCCGATGGCACGCCGCCGTGGAAGCTGACGTAACCAAGCTCACGCATTTCGAGGCGGCGAATGATAATGTCGTGGGTCCGTGTCCATTGCGAAAACACCACCGCCTTGGCCTCGGGCTCGGCGAACAAGTCCTCGAACAGCGCCGCCAATTCGTCAGCCTTGACGCCATGATCGGTTTCCTGGTCCAACAGATAGGTGCTGTTGCACGACATGCGCATGTTCTGTAGCGCACAGGTTAGCCGCCGTTGGTCCTTGTCGGACAAGAATCTGGTTTTGCGCCAGCGCTGGACGATCCTTGCCACCACGTCGGCGTTTTCCTGATGATAGACCATCTGCATCTCGGTCATCGGCACCAGCAAATTCTGGTCGGTTCGGCTGGGCAACTGCCTGAGCACCTCGGATTTGCGTCGGCGGATCATGACCGGCGCTAGCGTCTGGCCGATCTTCTCAAGCCCGGTATAGCCGGTGACCCGCCCGGCTTCGTCCTTGACCTGATGCTCGTGCAGCAGCTTCCAGGTTGGCCCCAGCCGGTGCTGATCGACAAACTGGACAATGGAAATCAGCTCTTCCAGCTTGTTTTCCAGGGGCGTCCCCGTAAGCACGATCGCGTATGGGCTATCGACGCGTTTCAAAGCGCGCGCCGCAATGGTGTTCCAGTTCTTCACCCGTTGCGCTTCATCGACGATCACAAGTTCGGGAGCCCAGGCGGCGATCAGGTCGAGATCGGGCCTCAGCTTCTCGTAGTTTGTGATCTTGCAGAAATCATCCAGGGCGTAGTCCTTCTGCCGCTGCGCCCGACCGCCGTTGATGACGCGCACCACATTTTCCTTTGGTCGACCCGAGAAACGCATGATCTCGCTTTGCCATTGGTACTTGAGCGAGGTCGGGCAGACGACCAGCACTTTTGAGACGCCAAAATGCCGCGCCAGTATTTCTGTCGCAGCGATCGCCTGTATGGTCTTGCCCAGGCCCATATCGTCACCGATCAGCGCCCGGCCGGCTCGTACCGCGAACAGCGCGCCCTCCGCCTGATACGGATAGAGTGGCGCCTTCAGAAGTGCCAGCAACTCGGGATCGGCAGCGCCACGTGGGAACAATTGCGTTAGCTTTGCGACTCGCTGGTCCGCATCCCGCCGTCCGGCAACGAAATCGAGAGCGTCGTCGTATGCGCGCAACTCATGGCCCATTTTAGATGCTATGGTCATGAAATGCTGGAGTTCGCCAAGGCGCTCGTCGGGCAGCATCCCGTTGTGTTCGGCGTCGAACAAACCGGCCGCGGCCTCCCTCAGTGCGGGCGGGCAATCCGTTCCGGCACGAAAATGCACACTACGTTTGCCGTCGTTGCGCAGATACAGCTCGGAAAATGCGGGCTGGTAGCCCCGCGCAAACGCCGTCTTCGCGCCGCGCATTTTCTCCAGGCGGGCGAGCGTGAATTCGATGTGCTTGCAAGTACCCAACTCGCTGGTGGCATAATCCGGGCACGAACAGAAATTGCCCCCTGGCCCCAAGCCTCGAATCGCCACGCGATAGCTGGCTTTCGAAACAGGATTGCTGACCCGAAACTCGGAGAAAAACGGCTCGCTGCTGAGATTTTCAAGACCGAAGGCCTGCTCGCGGCCGAACTGGCGGCGCAAACCGCGTTGCCAATCCAACGGCGAAAGATCGGCGGGTGCGTGAGTGCGCGAGAGCTTAGATTCCTTGTTCAGCTTTGTAGAGGAATTCAGGCTCCGCCCCTTGGTTTTCATGGAAATGCATTCCATTCGGTTCTGCAAAAGTTTCTCTTGGTTCGTAGATCTAGCGCCCAGTACCAGAGACGACCTATTCTACTGTGTAGCCGAGCGCCCGATATCCTAGTCGCCGCTTTGTAGCCATGCGCGCCAGCACCGGCACCAACTCGTCGACGTAGTCAACGACCAGAACCTCGGTCTTTCCGGCGCGCTGACGGTGGAGGCGACCTACATACTGAGCCAGTGTACCTTTCCAGGATATCGGCATCGTGAGGAATAGCGCGTCGAGCCTTGGATCATCAAAACCCTCACCGAGATATCGCCCCGTAGCGAGGATAAGCCGTTCCTGGGCACCGGAAATTTGGAGGGCAGCCTGAGCCGCCTTGCGTTCGCCGGCAGACATACCGCCCCGTAGGACAATGAGATTGCGCACGAAGCGCGAGAAGCGGCTTCCGAGGTATTCGAGATGGTCCCTCCGTTCTGTTAGCACAACCGGGGAACGCTTCGCTTCCAACGCTTTCAGCACATCGTCGAAGATCAGATCGTTGCGCAACTCGTCTTGCGCGATTGCAGCGTAGACCGCCGGCATGGAAGGTCGGTCAGCGGCAGCCAGAGGCTGCGGCAACTGAAATTCGGTCGACCGAAGTTTCGCGCGGTGAGAAATCCCTCGACCGGCCGCCTGCGCGCGCGCGTCAACGCGATGTCGAACCGGCCCGCATTGCATGAAGATGACCGGATGGTGGCCATCCTTGCGCGCCACGGTCGCAGACAGCCCGAGGACAAATCGTGCCTTTGCCCGACGGGCCACAAGCTCAAAGCTCACTGCTGATAGATGGTGGCATTCGTCAACGACAAGATGACCATAGTCCGCGATCAGGTCAGATACCTCGCACTGCCGCACGAGGCTCTGGATCAGCGCGACATCGATGATACCGGTCGGATTGCGGCGTCCGCCCCCGATGATGCCGATATCCTTCGGATCGATATCGAGAAACGTCTTAAGGCGTTCCACCCATTGGCCGAGCAACTCTCGACGATGGACGACAACAAGCGTATTCCGGCCCCGTTGAGCAATGAGCGCGGCTGCCACAACCGTCTTGCCGAAGGCGGTGGTCGCCGCGAGCACGCCATAGTCATGCGGCGCCAAGGCGTCGAATGCTTTGACCTGCGGGCTGTGCAGCGCTCCCTGGAACTGCACTCGGCTCGGAAGCTGGTTGCCGATTGCTCTTTGATCGTCCAGCTCAACCTCGGCGCCCTCACAGCGGATCAGCTCGACGGCTTCGTCAAGATACCCTCGCGGCAATCCAATATGACGAGGATGTAGTTCTGCGCAAGAGATGATCCGTGGCTTGCCGAAGGTCGGGAGCCTCATAGATTGCGCACGATAGAACTCGGGGTTCTGAAAGGCTGCCAAGCGCATAAGCCGTGCTGTCATGGCCGACGGCAAGTCGGTCCGGCCGATATACAGCTGGTCAGCGACGACGATGGTGATTTTGCCCGGAAGTGGGATGCCGAGCGGACCAGCCTTCGGGCGTCGAGACGGCGTCATGCGCCACGGTTCGTCCGCATCCTCGTCCTCGACCGGCATGCGGACGCCGAGAACGCGGCCTCGCATCTCGGCATCGCGAACGATTTCCGCAGCGGCATTGACGGATAGCCGTGGTATCGCCGCCAGGAACGCCCATTGATCCTCGTACGGGCGAAGATCGTCGTCGATGAAGACGCTGTTGCCAAGCTCGCGCGCCCTGCGCTGCAAAGGCAACGCGATCAGGTTGCCGAAGCCGCCAATCGGCATATTGTCCTGGCTTGGAAAGAACCGATCGTACGAGGCAAACCCTATCTCGGGGCGACGTTCCATCGTCTCTGTCAGCATTGCAGCGCCAAGTTGCCTGGCCGTCCGTGCGGGCGCCGGTTCTGAGAAGAAAATCCAGACATGGCCGCCATTCCCAGATCGGGACCGTTCAAGCGCTGCGGGCACCCCATTGGCGTGGCACGTCTTCAGCATGGCCATCGCATCGGACGCCCAATTTGCCTCATCGAAATCGGCAGCGAGAAACCAGCAGGTCTCGTCGGGAAGCAGCGGATAAACGCCTGCCACAAAATCACCACCAGAAGTGCGTGAAGCGTCGCCGCCGCGCAGATGCTTTTCGATGATTTCGTCAGTGACCGGTATGAAGGCTTGATGAGGACATTCGCCACACTTCGCACGGGGTTTGCCGCATATTCCTCTGACCCACTCGTTCGCGCATGCTGGTGCATAGCCGGACTTGGCGGTCCTCTGATTTTCCCAGCGGACGGGAAATACGTCGGAGCGACCGATAAACAGACGCCGAAATAGTGCAATCTTTTCAGCGCCGGAGGACGCCGTCGTCACGATCGTCGCATCCATGACAGGGTTCGCTTGACGAATTTCTGCCGGCTTCCTCGGACGCCGGCTCAAGAGATCACTCCGAATGGCCTCGAGTTCTCTTCGCTCGACCTCATTGGCGACTAAACGGGCCTGGATTTGCTCGATCTCAATCTCGATTTCGCGTCCATTTATGGCGCTCCCGCTCGGCACTGAGATTCTCCCTTCCGACCCCCTCGACCTTAATAAAGGTTTGGCGCGCCACTGGCAGCCATCACGGCAGCTCAGGCACGTAAGTATCCCTCGGCAGAGCCGGGGGCTTTAGCACGTGAACCGCTCGAAGCGGTAGGAGGGGTCGCTGACGCGGCCCCTTGAATTTGGCGCCACCCGAGGGTGGCATGATCAACGCCAAAGGTTCATCTGCTCCAGCCTCTGATCTTCGTTCTCTTGATTGCGGATGTAGGCGCGGATCGCCTCCTCGTCGCGCCCGACCGTGTTCACGAAAAAGCCGCGGGCCCAAAAGTGTTGTCCGACGAAATTGCGCCTGCGCTCTCCATAAACCCTGGCCACGTGGATCGCACTCTTGCCCTTGATGAAGCCGACCACCTGCGACACCGCATATTTCGGTGGGATCGAAAGCAGCATGTGCACGTGATCGGGCATCAGATGCCCTTCCTCAACTTTAAAGTCCTTCTGAAGCGCGAGCTTGCGGAACACTTCGCCCAAATGCCGTCGCAGCTCTTGATACAGCGTCTTTCGCCGACATTTCGGGATGAAGACAACATGATATTTGCAGTCCCAAGTCGTGTGGCTTAGGCTCTCGTACTCGTTCATCGGCGGAGTTCCTCTCGTGTGAGTGGCTGCTCACGTTGGAACTTCGCTGATGGACTGCCGGAAACGTCAAACTGCTACTGCCACCCCGGCATAGCCGGGGGGTCTCCCGCTTACGCTAGCTTGGCCCACCCACACTCCGTTCGCGAGCATGACCTGCGGTATGATCGGCCTGAAACTGCTGAAGCTCGGCGCGCTCGTCAAAATCAGTGCCCGGCGCTCGGGATCGCGTTCGCTTCGCACCGCCCATACGCCCACGAGTGGCGCCTCGCCGCAGCAAGGCTCGCAAGTGCGCGCCTCGCCAACCTGCGGCACCGCCGCGGCGCGACAATGCGCGGCAAAACCTCGGCCCACCGGAGAAACAATCCACCCTATCGACGAAATTCAAAGCGCGCCCACGCCACCCACAGTCGCGCCCCACAAACCCGACATGGTGGCGGTGGCGCAGACGGGCCGCTGCAGCGCTCGACGCCGTGGCAGCGGGTTTTTGCGGGCTGTTCGCCCACGCTCAGAACAGGCTCGCAGAGTTGAAAGCGAACCGGGATGAGCCGCGTGGAGACCGCGACCAATGGCGCAGGTGGCCGACCATTCGCTGATTGATCAGCGAGTCCCAGTAGTGGCGAGCGGCAGGACCAGTCAGCCGGCCGAGTCGCTCCCCGCTTTGAGGCGCGCGAAACCGCGCAGCCAACCTACGCGCACAGCTCATTTGAGGTCGCTTGCCTCCAGTTCGACGAGCCGCAAGAGGACGTGGCTGTAGTTCTCGCCGGGCCTGCGCATGGTTCTCATGCGGTCAATCACGGCCGCCTCGACCTGGATAAAGCACTGGCCCCGATCGCGCTGCATCGGCCAGCGTGCTGCGCCCTTGGGCAGCGTCGAGGCGATGGCGTCGTAGGCCGCATCAGTAAGGGCGACGCGAATCATCACGAACAGTTGATCCCAGCCACGCGGTAATTTCATGGCGCGACGCAGTCATAGACAAATGGCGCCCAGGAGATAGAGGCGCTATGGCAACGCTGATTGGCCAGCTGAAGTGGCCGCGTTCCGCGTTGAGTCTGGCGGATCGCCTGCGGGCCTTTGGTGAGGCTGGAGAGTTGGACATCAACGGCAACTATGCAGCGATGGTTAGGGAGGCAAGAGACGCGATGTTGCTGCAATGGCTGTGCCGCTGGCGCGAGTGGCACCATCAACAGCCCATTGTGCGGGGTGCGCGAGTGGTTGGGCTGAGACGGACAAACCGAGCCGCCGGTCTCTGCCTCGCGGGAGTCGCCGGGGTAATGCTCGCCGTCACCGGCTGCTCCGTGGCGCCCGAATCTCGTTCCGCCCAGGCCCCTTTGGCCGCTACCCTTGCCAAAGCTCGAACTCGATCCTGTCGCCGCGACCGCCGAGCTCAACGCGTATCGCGCTGAGAAAGGGCTGAATCCGCTCCGGCTCGACCCGGCCCTGACCACGATGGCCGAGCGCCAGGCGCGGGCAATGGCGGAGAGTGGCACGATGTCCCACGACGTAGCCGGCTCATTGTCGGCCCGCCTCGCGGCGAGCGGAATCAACGCTCCAACCGGGGAAAACCTCGGCGCGGGTTATATGAGCTTCGACGAGGCCTTGGCCGGCTGGCGCGCCTCGCCC
Organism: uncultured Alphaproteobacteria bacterium; assembly: GCA_963765375.1. Lineage (GTDB taxonomy): Bacteria > Pseudomonadota > Alphaproteobacteria > Rhizobiales > Beijerinckiaceae > Roseiarcus. Next base: position 79,210 of record CAVXVZ010000008.1, read on the forward strand.
GGCCATGATGCCAATCTGCTCATGTCCGGCGCGACCCGGTTTGGCATTGCGCTCGCGAAGAACCCGCGCGACGCCTACGGAGCCTATTGGGCAATGGAAGTGGGAGCCGAACCGCGCTCCGGGGGCGCACCAGTAGCCGTGTGGCTGTTTCCGCTCCCTATCGTGGTTATTGAGCCCCGGTAGAGCGCGGACAGCATAGCCAAAAGGGGCCTGCAGCTTTTCCTCAGCCCAAGAAAATACGGGTCCCGGGCGCGACCTGGGCCTGTCTGGGCCGCTTCGCCGTGCGAGGGCGCCGGCGGAGACGGTGCGGCCCACCATTTTTCGAACATCAATCAGACGAATTGCCAATCGGGCGCTGTGAAGCCAGGGCAAAAGCGGGCGCTGGTGTGCAATGCTCCTTCTGGTTCACTCGCACGTCCGGAAGACCCCACCGAACGTGCAATTTGGATGAGGAACCGTGTTGGTGGCGGCGAGCTTTCTCGATTGAGAGTTCGGCCGTGACGCAGAATTAACTTCGCGTTAACTAATGTTCTTAACATTTCCGTAATCTTCCAACGCGTTAGACAGTCTAGCCGCAAGGAATACCCGGTTTAGCACCCGGCTGCGTCATGTCGGGGCAGAAACGCTGCTCAAGGCCGCCGACGCCGTGACCGCCAGAATCGCAACGCTCACGAGCTGCGCCAACAACGTCGTGTCGATCAAGCCCACGGCCGGCTGACAGACCCAGCCGCTAAAGGGGCGCGATATCGCGTGGCTTAAGACGGGCGAGAGCGAGCTTCTTGGGGGGCCGCCGGTAGGGTAGCGCCGGACGGCCTTGGCAGACGAATGCGACGCGTCTCCGGCCACGTGCGACACCTCAAACGCAAGACCCATGTGCTGCAGAACTGGCAAGGCGAATGGAGCCCGACTGGTCCTAACGGCACACCAACTGGTGTACGCGTATCGAGCAGGCCTCCGAAGCGGCGCGGAATGAACCTCGCGCCCGTCTGAGTCGAACACCGTACGATGACAGCGCGCGCGATTTCAGGCAAAGCTCCACCGCCAGCTCAAGGCTATATTTGGCTCCAGGAGGCGTCTCCATGGGTACCAGAGAATACCTCGGTTTTATCGCGATTTTGGAGCAGGCGCGGGCCTCAATCAAAGAGGTTTTGGACGATCATTCAAACCTCCAGACACGGCTTCTAGCCTAACGCGAACAGTGGCCGACCTTGAGAAGGCCATCCAAGCGTATCGAGACAAACTCAAGGCCCGGCGGCGCTAAAGGCGAGAAGCGCCCGTCCGCGTCGAGCGCGCGGATGATGCTGGAGGCGGCCGGGACAGCGAACGTAGCGGGATGAAAAAGGCCGCCAGGTTCCCGTTATTCCCTGGCGGCCCCGCCACGAGACTTCTGAGGGGCTTGAATAGTCGTCGCGGCTGCCTGTCTTTTCGCCTGCTAAGGTTAATGAATTGCTACTTCCGTGAGAGCCGCTTGCTGGCCGTCGGATGGCGCGATAGCGTTGGGAGCCCCGGTTTTACCCATAGGCACGCCGGGCGCCGAGGTCGCCCAAGTTGCGACAGGCTTTGGGACTGCCCGGCCGCTGCTCCATCGCGCGCCGGGCATTCTCATCCCTTCGCGAGCTTCAGGATCACGTGGCCGGCTTCCCGCCAATTACGACGGGACGTCAGGAAACGAAATTGGAACCTCTGTCGATTACAGTCGTGACCTGCACTTAGGAGCCGCGACAATGGTGAACGACGTCTTGGCTGAGAGCGCTATCGCCGATGAGGTAGTTGAGCAGACTGCAGATTATTTAATCCGCGGTCGACGCTTTGGAGGCCTGCCAGATGAAGCCCTGACGACCGGGTGGATTTTGGCGATGACGAAATGGGCGCAAGCCCTGGCAGATGCTCGCCTTGCGGTGGACGACTATTCAGTCGAGCTGCGGCTGCGCTCCATCGAGCCGCCTTTCGATAAGGTCGAAGCTGAGCTCCGCGAGGCGATACAGAGAGAAAGGCTATTCTTTGTGCGCGAGCGCCTCGAGAAATTGCTCCTTCAGCCCTTCGCCAGCCTCAAGATCACGTCGCTGTAGCTCTCGCCCGAGCTACGGAGCGCTAGAAGCCGGTCAACAAACTTGCGATCGACCCAGATCCGCATCTTGCCGTTCCCGCCTTAGGGCGTCCGGGCCTGATTGATCCGGGGTATCCTCGCCTTGAGGGCTTCGTAGGCCTGACCGATGATCGGGACGCTGATCATGCTGCCCAGCCTATTCGGCCGCTTGACCGCTCATGTCCAACGAGAGCCCCGCCCAGGGCGATGGGCCTGGGCGGGGCGCGGCGCGCGGCTAGCGAGCGGATATCGTCTCGCGCGCTCGCAACAGAGGACACGAGTTTTGTTCTGCTGACAACTCACACCATTGGGGCGGCCTGAAACTGTGCACAATTAAAAAGCCCCGCCCAGAAAGGACAAAAACTGGCGGGGTTCATTGCGCGCCGGAAAGGGGGTTTCAAGGCCTGCAGGGGCCCGGCCGAGGCGAACGTCGGCGACGCCTTCGGCGAATTCGTTCGAGATGAGGACCTGCCAGACCGTCACTGGCGTCACGGGCCGCTCCATGTTTATTTTTCGGTGGCCGCCGCGAGAACGCTTCGCGCGGGATCCGTCGCCGGCGCGACAGGGACTTGATCGGGTTCCGCTTGTTCCGTGCTGATGAACGTGGTCGAGCGGGCGACGAGCCTCGTCACCCCTCCAGGTCGGGCCCTTCGATCGGCAGGCAGAGCAACAGCCCAGGACCGGCCGGCAAGCAGACCTTTCCGGCTCTAAAAGTCACTTGCAATTCTCGTCGAGCGTTGCGGCTACGTCGATACCCATAATGGGAAGGCCGGCAGTGAACGAGACGCCGGGGCCGGCCTGAATTTGCCCGTTCGGCGCACTAATCGTCATGGACGTAAGCGGCGTCCAACTGCCGTCCGCATTATGTTGGAAGTCCGCGCAAGTGAGGTCGTCGTCCTGCAGGGCGAATGCCGGACCGGCGATTGCGAGAGGCATGGCGAGGGAAAGACCGACGAGCGCGCGCATAGGTATTAACCTTTGACCTACGCTACTTGTTGCCTGCTTCGGCCTTCGCCATCGCGTCCTTACAGCCATCGCTGACCTCGGCAGTATGCTCCTTCATGCAGTCCGCAATCGCCCCCTTGCCGGATTTGACGTCGGCGCAGAACTTCTTGACGTCTGCCTTGCAGGCTTTGCCAACCGCCGCCGCGCGGACCAATCGTCACCTGACAGTCCGCGGACAAGTCGGAGAAATGCGCCTTCACGCAGTCGTTGAGCGCGCCACCGCCGGGCTTCACGTCGGCGCGTCGCGCCTTGATGTCCGCTGCGCAAACCTTGGCGACCGCCGAGGCGACGACGGCGGAATGCGTAATCAGCAGCCCCGCGCGCCAAGCGCGGCAATGCAGGTCAATGGTTTCATGTCGAAGTCCTCACCTCGCAGCACGCGTATGCTCCGCCTCGCGGCGCTTCTTGTAGCGGCCCTTCTGTAATCGAGATAGTGCTTATGCGCGAGGCCATTGTTGCTCGTTCCCCCTTCTGCCCTCCCGCGTCCTCCAGTTCGGGGCGAGCGCGCGCGCCCGTCATCCCCGTCGCCAAGCCCTTGTAGCCCGCCAAGGCATAGGGAGGTCCGCTGGCGAAGCGCGGCCCGAACCGCTGAGCACGCGATTCACGGACCTGGATCGTATCCGTAGCCCCAAAAAAGGGACAGGCGGGCTACCCTACCCGGCACCCGTCAAGCTAAGCCGCCTTCCAATGTGAGGCGATGACCGGAGGAAGATGGCGCCCCTCGGGGCTGGCCGGCCGCTCAGTCCCCGCTGGCGAAAGCTGTGGGGCCTTTTTGTGCCAGTAATCGCTGATGCGCGGTTGGCGTGGGCGTGACTTCTTGACGCCGCAATGTAGCAATATCAAAAGTAGAGTTCTGCGCTGTCCCTCCGGGCACTGCGTCCGGAGACGTCCGGGGACTGCTGCAACGATGGCCAAGTCCCATAGAAGGGGCTATTGCCGCGCACGCAACCACGGACAGCGTAATCGATATAACGATTCCTCTTTGAGCGCGATATGCGAGAGCTTTACGAAGTCGCGAGCAAAGGCGTCGCGAGGGCCACTTCAATCAATCTTTTGGAGGTGGCGCCGACGCGATGGCCGACAATCGTCCGAAGATTGGCACAATTCAAGCTGGCCGAAGCCGCGTCCTCCCCCGCGATGTCTTATATAGTTGACCGTGAAGTCCAAGGGCGCGGCGGTCGCCAGCTTTCCAAGGATGAAATGCGAAATTTGATCGCGCGCGAGCGCCCGGACGCCTTTCGGGTACAATTGCGATAGCTTCGTCGTCATGAAGCGCTCGTCGATCAGCGGGGTTGCGCGCTGAAAGCCCGGATTCAGGGGCGGATTCCAACGGCTTCCCTGAGTTTTGCCGCGCCCTTTGGTTTGGCTTCAGAACCGGCGGGGTGGAACACAGCAATTCGTTCCACGTTACCGCCCGATGGCAGGGTTGGCTCCATCATCGGGAACTGACTGGACGGATCACGAACGCGGTGAGATCCGTCGCCTTGAAGCGCTCTGCCGCAACCTCGGGAATTGGGAATTGGAAAGCAAGCGCACGGATACTGGTGATCCGTGGTGCGTCGTTCACGATCCACGTCGCGACATAGTCGTCCTTCATATCGCCCGGATCGACCGACGCTACGTAGTCGATTGGCCCGCCCGCCAGCGCTCGGTGACCGTGGCAACGATCGAAGCAGCAATCGATATCGCTCTCTCTGAGCCAATAGCTTGATTCGGGTGCCTCGCACCCACGAAACGTCAGCGGTTCACGCCATCGGGCGCGCGAGGGCGAACGGATCGCGCCCACCGCTATGGGTGCGTCGGCGCCGGCGCGCGCGCGGAAGTCAAGTTACCCGGCGCCATGAGCCCAAGAGCCGCTGCGACGCCCGCCACAAGGGCGGCTCCCACTGGGAGAACGGAGTGAAACGTCTGTAGCGTACACCCACGCCCCGATCGCCGCAGCGACGGCGCGCGCAGCCCGAGCCCGAGGGGAACTGATGCGCCAGCGCTTGGGCCACGGCCTCGCCAGTCACAACAGGCGACGCCGAAGAACGAGGCGGCGCGAACCTGATGGTTCCGCCGCGCCAATCCCTGGCGGCCTGACCGCGCAATGCCCCCAGGCCTACGGCTACCGAGTGTGTAATTAACTCTTACGCCCAAACAAACGACCGCCGAACCGCTGCGACGGCTGGTCTGCGGTTGCGGGCGATCGGTCATCCCTTCACAAGTCTCAGGATCACGTCGCTCTCGGGCCAACCGATTACAGTCCTGTGACGGGCGTCACAGCGCTTGCTGTGTTTTTTACCCCAAATGGAGAAGTGCCCTCAGGCACACTTGCGCGGGGGCGTCGGATCGAACCCTCCGTTAAGGAGGAGTTGAGAACGGGGAGGCGAGGATGGCTTGGTCAGACACAATGAACTGGCGTGACGGCCGGTGGTGGGTCACCCTTCAAAATGAGGCAGTTGAGGTGACTCTTCCTTTCGATGACTTCATGCGGTTCGACGTTGTGGGCTACGCGGCCGAAGAACTCAGAGTGCGTTCGGAGCCGCCCGCGGCTGAAGAGAGTAGATCAGCGCCGCGCCCAAAGCGTCCCCGACTGCGGGTAGTGGCAAGCGCCGTCCCGCCGCCCTAGCCCTTCTCGAGCCTCAGGATTACGTCGCTATAGCTCTCGCTCGGGCCACGCATCGCCACCAGCCGGTCGATGACATGGCGACCGATCGCTGTTATTTGGACACGCGCTTACCAGTGCAGCGACGCGCTCGCGAAGCGGCGCGATGGCTGACGAAGGCCCATGGGAAAATTCCCGAGCTGCATCCATGCGTGCGCGGTGGAGCGGGCGTCGGCGGCTTCGCTACGGCCTCGGACGCAATACGAGACGCGGCCCTGACGGAACGGCGGCTTTGATGGAGCGCCTTTGCGAAAGTCCCGGCGCGCACGTGCGCGGCGATCACTGGAAGGGGTAGAGAGCAGAAGATCGCCCGGCGACGGGGTCGCGAGGCCGCCGATACTTTCTTGCTGGACCATCTCAACTGGACCCCATTCGTGGGACCACGAGGGGTTGAATTTAAGGTGTGATCTGGCCTGCCGTTGTCCTTCAAGAATCAAGCTGCTTCTTGCTGCTTCTGTCTCTGCTGTGGGTATGTGGGCAACGCGTTTGCGTTGTCCAAGCGAAGCGGCATATCCACAGCCCTCGCCGCCGCCTCGATTTTGTCCATGCCGGCGAGCCACACCGCCATCGGCATTTGGTTGTTCATCGCCTGGTGAGGGCGCCGAAAATTGTAAAAGGTCATCCAGGAACTGATGCCGGACCGCGCCTCGCAGCCATCGGCGTAGGCTTTCAGATGCACTTCTTCGTACTTGATCGAGCGCCACAGCCGTTCGATGAAAATGTTGTCCATGAAGCGGCCGCGTCCGTCCATCGAAATCTCGACGCCGGCCGTCACAAGCTTGCTGGTGAAAGCCTCGGCGGTGAAAGTGGAGCCCTGATCGGTATTGAAAATCCGCGGCTTTCCGAACCGAAGCAGCGCCTCCTCCAGCGCCGCCGCGCAGAAACTCGCATCGTTGGTGTTCGACAGCCGCCATGCCAGAACCGCCCGGCTGGCCCAGTCGATGATCGCCACCAGATAGAGGAAGCCGCACGCCATCGGGATGTAGGTCACGTCGGCCGCCCAAACATGGTTCGTCTCGACAATCTTCAGGCCGCGCAGCAGGTAGGGGTATATCTTGTGCCCGGGCGCGGCTTTGCTCGTGCCAGGGCGCGGAACCAGCGCCTCGATCCCCATCACCCGCATCAGCCGCCGCACTCGCTTGCGGTTGACCCCACGACCTTCCTTGTTGAGTTCGAAGGTCATTCGCCGCGAGCCGTAGAACGGAAGTTCGAGATGCAGTTCGTCGATACGGCGCATCACCGCCAGATCGTCCGCCCCGGCGACAGGCTTGGAGCGGTAGACCCCCGAGCGCGTCAAGCTCAACAGCACGCATTGGCGGCGCACCGACAGGTCCTTGCCAAGCCGTTCGACCATCGCTCTTCGATCGGGCGCGCTCATCGCCCTGGCCTCCTGGCCAAGAAATCCCGTTCGACCGTCAGTTGGCCGATCTTGGCGTAAAGCTTGGCCGTCTCGCGCTCGCGCTCCTCCTCGCCATCCCCCGAACCGCTCGCCCCTCGGGCGAACAGGATCGCCGCATTGTCGAGAACCTGCTTCTTCCAGGCATAAATCTGGTTCGGATGCACCCCGTGCCGCTTCGCCAGTTCCGGAACCGTCGCATCCTCCCGCAGCGCCTCAAGCGCAATCTTCGCCTTGAACGCCGCATCAAACTTCTTGCGTGACTTCGTCATTCCTCGCTCCATCGGTTGCGACAGAGCAGGACATTTCACACCTTAGCCAATGGTCCTAAATCCGGGGTCCAGCTCAATCCGAGGGACCCTACTGCTCTCGCGTGCGTACGCGAAGAACCAAAGACATTGAGGAACTCCGCCGAACTCGATCTGCGGACTGTCGCTGACAAAGAAAGGGCCGCGAGAATCACAATTAGCGTTGCGCAAGCACAGGCAGATATCGACCCCACAAGACTCCGCGAGAAAGCCGTCCGCAGGGTGAAAGGCTGGCTCACGTGGCAGCAGCCACCTCAGATTGACGAGGGGAAGCGTCCGGTTCCCCGTCGACCGTAAGGCACTTGCCCGCTTGACTGCGCTGCGCGGACCCGGCGATGCGCTGCGCGGGACCCGGCGAGGGCTATAGCGATGTGATCCTGCGGCTCGCTAAGGCGTGAAAGCCAAGGCGCTCTCGTCCCTGCTCGCCGAACGAACCCCGCCCGACCGCGTCGAGCACGCGCATGGTGAGGGCGCGCTTCTTTCCGTGAAGGCAAGCCCGAAAGGCTGACGCCAAGGGACTACTACTCCGCGCCGTGCTGATCGCCATCCCCCGTCCGAAGATGCCTCATCTCCTTGGCAAAGCGCCCGCGCTCGGGCACCAGCATGCGTCCAAGCGTGACGAACGTGTGTTTCTGCGCGTCATCGAGAACTCTCGTACAAGGGCTTGGCCGCCTCGACCATCTTGTCCAGATTTGCCCCGCTCTGCGCGTAGCGCTCCGCCTTCGCATTCAAGCGGTCCATCGGCGACAAGTTATCGCCTTGCTCCTTTTGCAGGGCGACCACGCGCGCTTTGGCGCCGTCCTTGACAGAAGATTCAAACGGGCCCCAAAGCTTTTCCTGATCGGCGTTCAGCCGAAGACTGGTCTTCATGCCTTTGAGCTTGCGGATTCCGACGAAAGCGCCATGTTGTAACGAGATGATGCCGCCACCTGTAACGGAATGATGCCGCCGGGGTGGAGCGGGCTCGCTGGCGCTTCGATTATTGGCGCTTGGGCTGTTGTCTGGTCAAGTTTCCATCTGCAATTTTTTCACGACTTGGCCGGACGCGTCGCAAGCTTTCGCCAGCCAGTTCGATCCGATGGGCGTTGTGAACGAGACGGTCGAGGATCGCATCGGCGTAGGTCGGGTCGTTGACGACGTGATGCCAGCGGTCCACGGGGAGTTGGGATGTGACGATGGTCGAGCGGCGGCCGTATCGCTCCTCGAGGATTTCCAGAAGATCATGCCGGGCGCCGGCGTCGAGTGGCTCCAATCCCCAATCGTCGAGAATGAGAAGGTCGGCGCGGCCGAGCGCACGCAGGAGGCGCGGATGACGGCCATCGCCGCGCGCCAGGGCGAGATCTTCGAAGAGCTTTGGGATGCGGTGATAGAGCACCGAGCGATTATCGCGGCAGGCCTTGTGGCCAAGCGCTGAAGCGAGCCATGACTTGCCGACGCCGGTCGGGCCAACGAGGGTCAAGTTTTCGTGGGCCTCGATCCAATGCCCCTCGACGAGCTTTTGGAACAGGGGCCGATCGAGGCCGCGCGGGCTTCGATAATCGACATCTTCGGCGCAGGCTTGCTGGCGCAATTTGGCGTAGCGCAGTCGCGCCGCGAACCTCTTATCCTGACGCCATGACGCCTCGCGATCGAGCAGAAGCCCGAGCCATTCGCGTTTGTCGAGATTGTCGGCCTCGGCGCCGATTTCCGCAAAGCCCTTGGCCATGCCCTGGAGGCCGAGGGCGTAAAGTTGATCGAGGGTCGGATGTTTGAGCAAGATCGCTTCTCCTAATTGTAATAGCGCGGGCCACGGATATTGGGATGCAGGATCGGCGTTCCGTCCGCGGCGCGCTTTTGCGCGGGGCGCCGATCAAGATTGTTGTCGAGGATGGACTTGACGGAGCCATAGGTGTGCGCGCCGATATCAATGGCGCGTTCGGCCGCCGCTTCGACGCGTCCGACGCCATAGGGACCGGAAAGGCGGACGATCCCCAGACACGCCCGGTAGCCCTGTTCCGGATGCGGTCTATGCTCGAGAATCTGCTCGCAGAGCGCCGCAGTCGCCGGTCCGATCGCGCGCGCATCCTGGCGGATGCGGTCGATCGTCCAGCCCGCATAGCGGCGGTGGGAGGACGGCATGTGTTCGGGGATCGTCGTATGTTTGCGATTGCCGCTGATGCGCAAATGCGCGGCGATCCGCTCGCCTTTGAGGAAAATCTCGACCGTCCTGGCGGTCATCCGGACGTCCACCTCGGCGCGGGCGAAGCGATAGGGAACGCTGTAATAGTGAGAGCCGGCGTCGACGTGATAATCGATGCCGACCCGACAGACGCGCCATTCGCTAAAGACATAGGGCTCGGCCGGCAGAGACTTGAGCGCCGGACGGTCGATCGCCTCCAGCAATTGCCGGCGAGTCACGCCGAGCCTCCGGATGGGTCGTTCTTCGTTCAGATGCTTGAGCAACTCGCCGATGGCTTCGTTGACCTCAGCCAGGCTGATGAAGATGCGGTGACGCAACCGCCCGAGCAGCCAGCGCTCGACAATCAGCACCGCTTGTTCGACTTTCGCCTTGTCGCGAGGTTTTCTCGGCCGCGCCGGCAGGATGGCGGTGTCGTAATGGGCCGCCATTTCGGCATAGGTGCGATTGACCAGAGGGTCATAGAAGCAGGCCTTTATGACGGCGGTCCTGGTATTGTCCGGCACGAGCAAATGGGGAACGCCGCCGATCGCCGCGAAAGCATGCACGTGGGCGTCGATCCAATCGGGAAGCGTCTGCGTCCAGCTCGCCCAGGCAAAGGTGAAGCTCGATGCGCCGAGCACCGCGACGAATATCTGCGCCTTGCGCATCTCGCCCGTCAGCCGATCAATCAGGACTGGAACGCCATCGCCGGCGTAATCGACAAACAATCGTTCGCCCGCCGCATGCGTCTGGCGCATCGTCGGCGACAATTTTGTCTCGAAGGCTCGGTAAAGTTCGCAGAACCGCGAATAGCTGTAGCCGCCTGGGTTCTGCGCAATATACTCGTCCCAGACGATCAGCAGGGTGACGTGCTTGCGTTTCATCTCCCGATGAACCGCCGGCCAGTCCGGTTCGGCATGGCGCCGATGACCCCGTTTACTGCGCCGGTTGGCGTAAAGCGCAGCTTCCAACCCTTCGTCGCTCAGGCCCTCGGGTAGCGGCCAGATCAAGTCCGAACTCTCGAAACGGCTCAAGGTCTCCCGCACCGTCGAACGCGCCAACCCAAGACGCCGGGCAATCTCGCTCGTCGTGAGCGAAGACAAATATTTAAGGCGAATGATCACGCGTACATCGCGCATGGCAACTCTCTCGGCTGGCATCGGTGCTCCCTTGGTGGCCCAAAGAAGCGACCTTAAATCTGGCCAGCGAGACGCCCACCCTGGCGGGATCATCCCGTTGCAGGTGGCGCAATCATCTCGTTATGAGTGGCGACATCATCTCGTTAAAGGTGGCGGCTTCCGTCGGAATCAGCATTTGAGCTGGGCGTCGAGAGCCGCCTCCGCCCAACGCTGCACGAGTTCAGCGTGGGTGGGCTGTTGATCGCTCTGTGCGGCGGCGGAAGTGATGGCGAAACCGGAAGCGGAGAAGGCGGTTGCCGCCGCTGCGGCGGCAGCGAGCCAATGAGCACCATCCTGACGTACAACCCAGGCCTAATCGACGAAAGAAATGAGAAACCGTTTCTGATCGCGTTCGTTGCGACCGTCGCTGTGTGGGCAGTCACGTTGCTGATCGTGGTCGTTTGACGCATCCACCTACCGGAGCGGACACTGCAGAGCGGCTCTGAGGGCGCGCCCCAAAGGCAGTTACTTGTCAGTCAACTTCTCAAATGGGCGGGAAGCGCGCGCATAGGGTTGCCTTCTGGACCGTCGACCACGACGCGCCGCCCGCAAGCATGGCGGCGATCCCCGCAAGGCGGTGGGATGCTCTGGGCGGCCTCTATAGAGGCCGGCATTCTTGCCTTGACAAACCCCTCCCCTGCCGACGGCGGCGGTCGTCATAGTGCTTCCGGGCGACGGCGGATTGGTGGATCATCCATTTCGATCTGGCGTGAAACAAATGGTTAGGACTCTTTCTGCAGGATCGACGACAGTCTCCCATGACTATGAAATCGACGCTCATCGTGCCCATAACGCTCCTCGCGACGCTTGTCACAGGCGTCCTCGTCCACGACTGGCTCAGGACCAAGCCGTATGCCGAGGACGAGGCTCCGACGCGAACCGCATCGATTGCGACGGCCAAGCCCGCTGCTCCGGCGCCTGTGGGCTCGGGGCCCGTTTCGGCCCCGGTGCCCTCGTTCGTCGAGGACGAGGCTCCGACGCGAACCGCATCGATTGCGACGGCCAATCCCGATGCTCCGGCGCCTGTGAGCCCGTCACCCGTTTCAGCCCCGGCACCCTCCGCCACGCCCGAGCCGCCGCGACGCATGACCGCCTCGCAAGAGGCGAGCCTCGACGCGTGGTTGATCAAGACCTATCTCGCGTGCTGGAATCCGTCAGCTCTGCCCGCCGACGCAGATCCTTATGTCGCGCGGGTGCGCCTCAAATTCAAACCCGACGGATCGCTCCTGAAGCCGCCGAAGCTCGTCAATCCGCCGTCCGACCCAGCGCAGAAGCCGCAGGCGAAGAGCGTGTTGCAGGCTGTCAAGGCGTGCGACCCTTTACCGATGCCGGCTCAATACCGCTCCTCTTATGGGCAATGGAAGACCAAGACCATCCACTTTGTTGCCGCCCGCTGACCCCGGGCATGAGCCGACAATGTCCGCGTCAGTCTTTCCAGCCGATGGGGTTGCTGGGACAATGAGAACGCCATGAAGTTTAAATCCTCACGGCCGAGGCGATAACCCTCATAAAGGAGATCATCGCCGTCGACCGGAAACGGACCCGATGCTGACGCCAGCCGCCGCGCCCATCGCAGAGCGCGCTGACGATTTGCCCGACGCTGCTCGCCCGAGGGGTGAAGAAGTGGGCCGGTTGCCTGCAATCACCGCCGGTTGTGAGCTTGCGGGCCCTCCCGTGAGGGCAGCCGGGAATTGCTCGCATTGAACTACGAGCTTCGAGCCGCTTGAGCCTCGTGGGCGGGGCTGGTAACGAAGCATTATCGCGATCGCTCTAGTTTGAATTTGTCCGCCGTGCGTCCGTGACCTTCGTCCTCGGCCACGCCGCGCGGCACAAGGGTTGGGTGACAAGTCGAATGCTGTCTAGGCTCAAGCGGCTGGTTTCCCGGCCTGTTGGCTGTGCGGCGGTTGCGATGGCCTTGTTGGCCTCGGGTTGCGGCGGCGGCGGCCCGCTAGAATCTGAACAGGTCTTCTCGGACAACGTCTTTTCGGGCAACCATCTCAAGCCAAAGGACTACCCGATCCACGGCATCGACGTGTCCAAGTTCCAGGGCGATATTGATTGGAACGCGGTCGCCAACAGCGGCGTCAAATTCGCATGGATCAAGGCGACTGAGGGCGGCGACCGTGACGCGCGCTTCCAGGCAAACTGGGAGGGGGCGAAGGCCGCTGGCATCCCCCATGGCGCCTATCACTTCGTCTATTGGTGCCGCCCGCCGCTCGAGGAGATCCAAATCTTCGAACAGAATGCGCCGGTCGAGGACGACGCGCTCCCGCCAGTGCTCGACGCCGAGGCGACGCCAACCTCACCGACCTGCCGCCGCCATGTCACCCAAGACGAGGCCATCGCCGACATGCAGGTTATGCTGCAGGAGATGGAGCGCCATTACGGCAAGCGGCCGATCATCTATACCACCGTCGATTTCTACGAGGCGAATCTTTCCGACGGCGCGTTGATGGACTATCCGATCTGGGTGCGCTCGACCAAACACCATCCTGCTGTGAAGTACGGGTCGCGCGCCTGGCATTTCTGGCAATATCAATCGGACGGCCGGGTCCCAGGCATTGGCGGCAACGTCGACAAGGACGCCTTCTACGGCACGAAGGAGCAGTGGGATGCCTTCTTGAGGGAGCCGGGGGTGCGCTCCGTGCAAACCGCCGCCGCCAAGCCCGCGCCCGCCCCTGCGCCCCCACAAACGGCGGCTTCGCAGCCGCAGGAGTTTATCGCCGAGCCCGCCAGCGCCCCGGCGGAATAAGGCGCCACCGTTGATGATCAAGTCCTGCACGCTCTTTGGCGAACTTGATCGCATCGGGACCCTCGGGTCGATCACCGCCTTCAATAGCTCACAGCGCATGCTCTTCCCGCTACGCTGCTCGCCCTGATTGCGAGGAAGGCGTAAGGGCCGGAGGGGCGCAGCGTGCCGACGAGAAAAGCGAGGAGCAAATTCCACTGGTCGTCATCGAGCAGGATGAGCCCGTTGAATTAGCGAAGCCCGAGTATGGGGAATTTCCCGCCCGAGGTGGCGGCAGCGCTTTCATTCCCTGCATCCGGATCAGCTTCACCGCCGGCTTTACGGTGATCGAATAGCCCTCCGCGGTGATCTCGACCCCGGAGCCGTCGTGCGCCCAAGGTCGTGGGAGACGGTTTCCGCGTCACCACCGACCCGCTCGAAGACAGGGAGCTTCTGCCCCTCGAAGACGGCCAGCGCCCGCTAATGCGCCGTGAACTCGTCCCGGTCGCGGGTTTTCAACACCCTGCCGGTCGCCCGGTAGTAAATCTCCGGAAGGAAGTGATTGCAGCGCTCGGACCCGACGGGCGCGTTGATGACGCCGCCGGTCGGAGTCGGGATGCCGACATAGGGAACGCGCAGTTCGTTGAAGCCGACTTCATGGAGAGGCCTTCCGATCCATTGGTACAGCCGCCTGGTGTCGGGGTGGATCGTGGGCGGGATGACGCAGAGCTTTCTGATGCCCCACCTGGGAGACCGTCGAAGACCCTGGCAAGGCGGTCGCAGCATCGTGTCCGGTTTCGTCAGCGGATCGCTCGGCTGCAGTTCGGCAAAGATACGCCACAACCGCACCGGGCAGCGGGTTGCTCGCGGCCAAAAGGCGCGGTGTTCCTCAATCTCATTAGGCCTCGCGCACGCGCGAACGGCGCTCTCCAAAGCCGCCGCCCCAGCATGGTGGGTGCGTCCGCCATCTGACCAGATTGAGCTTGCCAGCATCCGGATCGTAACTGAAAGTGGCCGCGCTTGCTCGCTCGCGGAACTCGAGGGCCTGGCTGATTCGAAAACGAATCTCGCGACCGTGAGAAATGGGCGGCCATCGCCGTCTCGCCCTGCTCGCCCGAATGAACCTCGCGCCCGTCCGTCCGCGTCGAGCGCGCGGCATCGCCCAGCAACAGCTCGGCATTGGCTCGTTTTACAGCCATGATCGCGATCGCAATCACAGCAGGCCTGAGCGGCCATCAAGGCGACGCTGCCGGAGGACGCGGACTCTTGGCCCGCCCAGCCCGACGGCTGTCGTCGACCGACGTCGGTCGCTCCGCGGCCCGGGCGAGAGCCACAGCGGAGTCATCCTCCGGCTGGCGAAGGCGTAGCGCGCTAGCGGTCTCACTAGGAGCCTGTCCGAGAAATGGGGGATTTTGGTGGCGGCGTTTGCGCGAATCGGATTCTGCTTGCTTATGAGCAAGACCTTCCGGCCCTGGACGATCGATCAGCCGCTGTTGTTGCCGCCGAGCGTGCAGGACTTTGTCGGCGAGGACCATCTGGCTCGCTTCATTTTGGCGCTTGTGCTCGAGCATCTCAACCTTGGTGAGATCGAAGCCGCGTATGCGAGCGAGCGCGGGCAGCCGCCGTTTGACCCGGCGATGATGACGGCGCTGTTGCTGTACGGCTATTGTCACGGCGTCTACTCGTCGCGCCGGATCGCCAAGGCGACGCGCGAACGGGTCGACTTCATGAGCATTGTCGGGCTCGATCCGCCGGATTTTCGCACCGTCTCCGACTTCCGCAAGCGACACCTGAAGGCGCTTGCGGGACTGTTCGGGCAAGTTCTCAAGCTGTGCGAACAGGCGGGATTTGTGAAGCTTGGCCATGTCGCGCTCGACGGGACGAAGATCAAGGCGAACGCCTCCAAGCACAAGGCGATGAGCTACGAGCGGATGGAGAAGCGTGCGGCGGAGCTCGAGGCCGAGGTCGAGCGGTGGCTGAGCGCAGCCGCGGCTGCGGACGCCGAGGAAGACAGAGCCTTCGGCCGCGACAAGAGCGGCGAGGAGCTGCCCAAATGGGTTGCCGACAAGAAGAAGCGCGCCGAGAAGATCCGGGCGGCGAAGGCCGAATTGGAGGCCGAGGCGAAAGCGGCCGCGGCGGCCAAGGCCAAAGCGCAGGCCGAGGCCGAGGAGCGGCGACAAGCCGAGGGCCGCAAGAAACCGGGCAAGCCCGCCGCCCCGCCATCCGAAGAGCCCGACCCCAAAGCGCAGAAGAACTTCACCGATCCCGAAAGCCGCATCATGAAAACCAAGGACGGCTTCATCCAGGGCTACAATGCGCAGGCGGCGGTCGACGCGACGGCGCAGGTGATCGTCGCCCACGGCCTCGACGCGAAGCAGAGCGATCAACATCAATTGGCGCCGATCGCCGACGCCATCGAAGCCAATCTGGGCAAGAAGCCGACGCAACTGTCGGCGGACGCGGGCTATTGCTCCGAGGCCAACCTTGCGGCGATGGAGGAACGCGAGATCGACGCCTATATCGCGCCGGGGCGGGCCAAGCACGCCGGGGAAGGAGAAGGCGGCGGCGCCCGCGTCGCCGCCATGCGCGAAAGAATCAAGGCCGGCGGGCACTCCAGCCCCTACCGCTTAAGAAAGCAGCTGCCTGAGCCGGTGTTCGGACAGATCAAGCAGGCGCGCGGCTTCCGTCAGTTTCTCTTGCGCGGCGTCGAGAAGGTCGCCAACGAGTGGGGCCTCGTCTGCCTCGCCCACAATATCTTGAAGCTCGCCCAGGGGCGGACCCCGTCCCTGGCCGCACTCGCAACCGGCTGAGCTTCGCCACCTCGGAAACGGTGCAACGAACGATGGCCGCAAAGCTTCCACCCTTACATCAAACCGGATGCGCGAATTTGCTGCATCCGGCTCTCCGACTGGCTTGAGCGGTTCAAATCCCATCTCGCCGGGATTAAGCAGACAGGCTCCTAGCCGTCCGCGTACTGTCGATCGCTTAGGGCTGCGCGGAGTTCTGCACCGCCTCCATCGGCTTCCTTACCGGCTCAAACGCCCCAGTGAACACCGCAGTGGTCAATTCGGCTATGCGTTGACTATCGCTCATAGCAGTTTGGACCCCTTCCTTGATCAGCCGCTGCTGCAATTCTATGAAATCTGCTGGGCTTTTCACTGTTGCCAGCGCCTGCATCGCGGCGGTCAGGTTCCTGGTATTCCTCGTCGCTAAGTCATGATACGCCTTGGTCAACTCCTCAACGGCGGCCCGCGAGGCGTTACCGCTCTCGGTCAGCGTCTCGGCATTGCCCTTCACGATTTTCTCTGCTGCTTCACTTCCCTTGTGCAGCGCCTCGCCGTTCGCTTCGGCGATCTGCTCAACTACATGTTTGGCCATTCCGGAAATCCTTCAGAAGTGGGCTGAGCTCCCACCTTAGCCTGACGGCGACGTCGAAACTGTGACAGAACTCAGAGCTGGCTTCGAGAATCTGGACGGTCGGTTGAGTGGATTTTCTGCCTGACGGCGGCGAGGGTTCTCGTCGCGAATCAGGAGCAAAGATGACGAAGCGAACCCGCAGGAACCACACGCCGGGCTTCAAGGCGAAGGTGGCGTTGGCTGCCCTGAAGGGCGACAAGACGCTGGCCGAATTGGCTCTGCTTTTCGATGTGCACCCGAACCAGATCACGCAATGGCGAAGCCAGGTGCTGGAAGGGGCGGCTGGCCTGTTCGGCGCGGACAGGGGCGAGACGAAGGCGGCGCCGAGCGTCGACCTGAAAGCGCTTCACGCCAAGATCGGCGAGCTGACCTTGGAGAACGATTTTTTAGAAGGGGCGCTCACCAAGGCGGGATTGCTGAGCGCAAGGCGATGATCGACCGTGAGCACGACTTGCCGATCTCCCGGCAGGCCGAGGCGCTCGGCGTCAGCCGGGGCGCTGTCTACTACAAACCCCGGCCAACCTCGGCCGAGGATTTACGGATCATGCGCCGCCTCGACGAACTGCATCTCCACTACCCGTTTGCGGGCAGCCGGATGCTCCGCGACTTCCTGAACCGGGAGGGCGTCTCGATCGGCCGGCGCCACGTGGCGAGCCTGATGAAGCGCATGGGGATCGCAGCCATCTATCGCCGTCCGAACACCAGCAAACCCGTGCCCGGCCACAAGATCTACCCGTATCTGCTGCGCGGGGTGAAGATCGAGCGGGCCGATCAAGTGTGGGCGATGGACATCACCTACATCCCGATGGCGCGCGGCTTCGTCTACCTGGCGGCGGTCGTCGACGTGTTCAGCCGGCGGGTTCTCGCACATCGGGTGTCGATCACGATGGAAGCCGACTTCTGCATCGAGGCGCTGGAGGAGGCCCTGGCCAGGCATGGCAAGCCGGGCATCTTCAACAGCGACCAAGGCAGCCAGTTCACCAGCGTCGGCTTTACCGGCGTGCTGCTGAAGCATGGCGTCGTGATCAGCATGGACGGCAGAGGCGCCTGGCGAGACAACGTGTTCGTCGAGCGCCTGTGGCGAAGCGTCAAATACGAGGAGGTCTACCTGAGAGCCTACGATAGCGTCAGCGAGGCGCGCAGTTCGATCGGTCGCTATCTGGCCTTTTACAATCATCGGCGCCCGCATTCGAGCCTTGACCGGCGCACGCCGGACGAGGCCTACTTCACGCCATCGCCCCTCGCGGCGGCGGCATGACTTTTCCGCCGCGCGCAGGACGTGTCTCTGGTCGGGCTACGCCCTCCCTCTGTCACGCCCCGCGCGCGAAATTGCAAAGGACCAACCCCGGCAGCAGTCCACTTAGCCTTCGCGGAATCCTGTTCCGACGATCGGAACCAGCTCTCTCGTAAACCTCTCAAGTCACAACGCGCGGCTTGCGAAGGCGCAGTCATAGGGCGTGCGTTGGCAGCAGCCGCGGATCCTCGGTCAAGAGTTCAATTGGGCAGCGCGGAGATAAGATAGAGAGTCTTTAACGTGTCGTTTGGCGGCGCGCCGAAAGCGCTTGCCGAAAGCGCTTGCAAAGACGGTATGAATCTCTCCTGACTTGTAAATGCGGCTCAGCGCCCGGTCGATCGCGAGGCGGAAGTCGCTGTCCCCGTGGGGCAGCGCGAGCGCATAGGGCTCGATCGAAAGGTATTGGTCGGCGATGCGCAGCTTGTCGGGTTCGCTGCTCATGTCGACGAGATAGCCGAGGATCGCGCGGTCGGCGAAATAGGCCGCGATATCGCCAGCGTCGAGCATCTTGATTCCTTCCTCATGCGTTCTGGCCAGGACCACATCCGCCTTGAGGCTGGTTGCGTCGAGGGCCGCGCGCAGACTCTGTTCGGTCGTCGTGCCGGCGAGGACGCCGATCTTCTTGCCTGCGAGCGCCCCAAACTCGCTCGGCCCGTCGGCCTCGACCATCATGCTCGCGCCATCGACGAAGGTGGGAATGGAGAAGTCAACCTGACCGCGCCGCGACAGCGTCTCGGATGTTGGCTCGCACAAAAGGTCCGCCTTGCCGCCCTTGATGGCGTCGAACCGGTCGGCAGCTGTCACAGGCACGTAGACGATTTTGACCTCGCCGAGACCGAGGTCGCCCGCGAGATGCTTCACGACGGCGCGGCAGAGGTCGACCATGAAACCGGCCGGCTGGCCGGTCTTATCCTTGTAGGAGAACGGCGGCGCGTCGTCGCGCACCGCAAGACGGATCGTCTTCACCTGTTTCACCGCGTCGAGCGTTCCGGTGGCGACCGAACCGAGCGTCAGCGCCGCGGCCGCCAGCGCGACCGAGACGAAGCGAGGAAGACTGACGGACGGTGAAGTCATGTGATCCCCAAGGAATGCATACCCGTTCCGGGATCGGATCGACCACCATTCCTAACAGAGTGCCACCGCAAAGCCAAAAAGCGGGAGAAGTCCGGCGGCGCGCCGAACGAGCCGGGCAGTCGGCCAGGCCGGCCCGGCAGAGGCCTTCCCTGACACTTAGGATTGTGGATATATTGCCGGGCAAAACTCGACGGCACGGAGCTACGGCACGGAGCTAAAGGGAGGGAACTCATGCGTCTGATGCTGCGCATTCACATCGACGCTGCCCACGGGAGCGCTGCACTGAAATCGGGTGCCCTGCAAAAGGCGATTGGGGGCTTCATCGAGAAGTTCAAGCCCGAAGCGACATATTTCGGCCTCGAAAGCGGCCAGCGAACCGGTTTTTTCGTCTTCGACATGAAAGACTCTGAGCAGTGCCCCGAGGTTGCCGAGGCATTCTTCGACACCGGCTGCGATATTCACCTGTCGCCATGCATGACCCCGGACGATCTTCAGAAGGGGTTGGCGGTCGCCGGGCTAACCGCGCGCGGCTGATTCGCCGCGGTGTCCCGAGAAGGCGCGGAATTGGGGCGCACTGTCTCGTCGTGGTGTCCACGCCTTGCTGGAGGAGGACGAGGTCACGTAGGCCTCCACGGAGAGTGAGATCGAGATCCATGCGCGGCCGTCGCCCCTAACGCACTGCGGAACCATCGGGTTAGCGCGGCGTTGCCCTTGGTCTCGCCGCTTGTGATCCGGCGAGGCCGTGGCCCGGGCGCCGCGCTTCAGTTCCCCCGACGCCCGGGCTGTGCGCGCCGTCACTGCGGCGAGCTGGGCAGGGGCGTACAGCGAGAAAAGTTGAAACTTTCGTGGGTTGAAATCGTGTTGACGTTTCGTCGCGCGAGCGCGCGGAGCCGCCTGGCGCACCAGTCGCAAGCTCTCTTTCGCATCCAGTTAGCCGGCCGACCGATCCATCATGTGATGATAAAGGGTTACCGGCCAGGCAGCGGCCACTGGCAATTGCTGCAAAATGCTCTGAAAGAATTCCGACGCGGTGCCGGCATTCCATTCTCCATGGACCGTTGGCGCGAGGACGACGCCGATCCCAACCAGATAGATAATCACCAGCAGCGTAACTATCCCGCCCATAAGGTCCTCCGCAGCCTCCGCGACAACCCAGTTAACGACCAATTGCTCGGCTCAGCAATGACCGAGACTTGGCGGGCAGGGAAGTCCCTCGGCGATTGTCAGGAACCAGCTTGGCAACTGGTTGGTTTTGATGGGCCGCGGCTGTGGAAGGCCCGCGATGCGCCAGATCGTAGTTGAAGCCGAAACGCCCGACGATCCTCGTTCGCTGTTTCGCCTGCGTGTGGACCAAACCCTCATTGCCGAGGGCCTGACATCCGCGCAAGCGCAAATCGCCGTCGGGGAAATCCTTGAGGAAATCACCACCATGGAGCAACCGAAATTTCCGGACCCGCGGCCATATATAATATCAACGAGCCGCCTTCCGGCATCGACACTTTCTGGCGGCTGGTTCTGGCATGGGGTTTCGTCGGCATCCCGCTGCTTTGGGGAATCTACAGCACCCTGGTGAGTGCGACGAAACTCTTCGAATAGCCTCCCGGCCAAGGGGCCTCCCGGACCTGCCCAGACCTGCGGAAGAATTCCGGCCGAGTCGGCGAGCGGCCGCAGGCAGATCGCCGCTGTTCTTTTGTCCCAGGTCAGCCTCACCTCCGAACCCTTTCGGAACAAAGTTAGCGCTCGCTGCGTTTCTCCGCGGGACAACGCGGGACAAAGGTCAACACAATGAACAAGGTCATGTGGGTCGCGCTCGGCTGCCTCGCTTTAGGCGCCTGCGCCACACCAACGCAAACCGTCGGAACTACGGGGGGCGTGGTGGCCGGAGCCGCCGTGGGCGGGCCGGTCGGCGCGGTCGTGGGCGGGGTAGTGGGCGCGGCGGCGACTGCTCCTGGCGCGCCACTTGGCGGCGGATACTATCGCCGTCGTTGCCATTGGACCGATCGGTACGGTTACGTTCACACGCACAGTTGGTGCCGGTAGCGCCCTCTAAGATCCGCGAGCAGAGGGCGAATGCAAAAATCCGCCCTTTCGCGACGTCCGCCTCGACCTCTAATTAAGTTGAATTAGAGGTGCGCCTGCTACTTTGAATTCGAGCGCCTGGTCATCACCTCGGCAGTTCGATGTACCTTCACTGAAGAGGGGGAGTGGGCAAGACGTCACGGACCTACCCGCTCTTTCGCACTTGTAACCGCGCGGTAACCGCGGCTGCGCTCCTCCCTCCCGAGCCCCTTTCCGGGTCCGTGGATGCGTCTCCCGGTTGCACGGGAGTTCATTTCCGTTCACGTCTATGCATCGGAAATTGTGTGGAGAATGGCGTCCCGGCGAGAGCTGCAATAATTGGTTAATATCAAATACTTACAAGAAAGTTGGACCGGGAATTCTTCCAGAGAATTGTGAGGCTTTTTTTGGCGTGAGGGCCCCACCGAGCCGCAGCGTTTCGACCTCTTTACCGGCTGTGGGCAACGGAGAGGCTTCTATGGAACTCCTTTTTCCGCCTGTCCCGGCTTCGCTGCTAGAACCATCAGAAGCTCGGTAACTTGCTCCCTGATGTAGACGGGATACCTGGCCAGCATCAGGTCGGCGTATGCGGCCAATTCGACCCCCCGATTTGCACCGTGAAAGGCGACACCTGTTGCCTGAGTATCATGCGGCAACACATCGTTGCGAAGCTTGGGCATGTTAATTTCCCCTTTTCAGATCCCCCGGACACCCGGCTCCTTGCAGTTTTGAAGCACTTCAAGGAAACCTACAACACCACCTGGCTGATCGAACGCCACGGCTTCATCTCGCCAGCGCAATTCCGACAGCAGCAGCTTCAACTCGCCGCAAACGCAGCTTAGGGTTCAATCCGGTGTCCCAGAAACCGAGGGCGGTGCACCCCGGACCTGAATCGTTATATTTTTCTGGACCTGACCGGTAATCGCAATGCATCGAAATGGAGTGCAATGGTGCTAGCAACCGCAATAGCAAGAACACAGGTGATTTGACCTACTGAGCTGAGAAATGAATCGTAACGCGCGGACATATATATTAAGGTGCTCGATGGAATTGCACTAAATATCGCAATTATATCCTCCGCTATGGGGTATTCGCTTGGCAGTGAAGATAGACAAGTATTTGCTTTCCTCGACTCAGCAATTATAACCTTCATCGAGCATGTATCATTACGATACAAACAACTTGGAAAATCATCTTCCTGGCGCTTGGAGGCGTTTCCTCCACCGAAAGTTTTCATTTGAGGCACATTCCTGTCGCATGGCTTCGCTGCTCTCAGCGAGATCAGCTTTATACGACAGTGGCGATTCTGAAAACGTAAAACCAATTGCTAAAATGCTTGCCATCAGATGGGCATTTTGCACATTGGGCCGATAGTGGTTTTCCCGCGCTCAATGTACCTATCCTCGATGTTACAATCCTTAAGCATCGTAGTAACTTACATGCAAATCTCGGCCTCGCGATGCGAACTCATAAGTCGTAGAATGCCGTCATGCTCAAAACTCACCCGTTCACGTTCAGGATTGAACCGGACCCGTTGCAGGAATCGCGATATCGTTGGACGGTCTGCGAAGGCAGCCAAATTCACGTCAGGTCCCCCCATTCGTATGCGACCAAATCGGAGGCCGAAAAAGAAGCTGCAAAGGCTGTAGCGAGGCGAGAGGAGCACTGGCGGAACGGTGAATGACCAAAGCCGCCCAAGGTACGGCGGTCGAGGCCCCGTCGGTCATCCACCATTGACGGGCGGCTCGACGGCCATTCGAGCCTACGATGGTGCCGGCGAGGAAACTTTGGCGTTGCGCGTTCTTCTCAGCGGTATGATGTCTAAAGAGGAGGAGAAGGCTGATAAGGGTGAGGATCAGGAGATAAAAGATGACGCTCATGGAGAATGGTGATGCAGTCCCAAGCAACCAAAAGATCGGAGAACTCGCTCGGATTGGGGCGCTTCCGCTAGAGCAGAGCAGTGGGCCCAGTGTGACGACACAGTGACGCAAGGACGGCCTTTGGCGCTCTCCGGCCCATGGACCGGCAACATCGCCCAAGGCCGCCCTGGGGGCTCCTGCAGGGTCAATGGCAGCGCTTTTGTCTGCTCAAGCCATCGGGGTCGATATAGCGCGTTCCTGACAGCCGCAGCGCCTGATAGTCTGCCTCGGTGAGGGTGACCGGCGGGCTTCCTGACAGCGTCAATCCGGGGCTCGATTATCCTCTAGCGCCATTGTAGCGCTTCACGCCGCTCACCGATAGATCGGAGCATGAATACGGAACTTCCGGTCGGGGTGCGAAGCCTATTCCGCGCTCGCAGTGGAATGCTGGCCACGGCGCGAACTCGGTCCTTCCCCCGAGGCAATCCCTGTAGGCCCGGATCGTCGACGTTTCTTATCCTGCCGGCCTGGGGGGAACGGGATGGCGTTCCACGGGGCGCGCATTCCTGGGCGACTCGGCGAGTCGGCTGCACGAGCGGTTGTTAGCAGGGCGCGCCCGCTGATGGGCGAGGAAGAGAACGTGAACGACGGTCGGCCGTAAGGGCTTGGGAGGTCGCGTCTAGACCTCTATCATAACTCTTGGGGTCGTATCGGAACGGTTGCGGCGGCGCCGAATGCGGGAGACGCCCTAAGCAAATCAAGGGGAAACTTCATGATCGCAAGACGCCTGCCTCTCATTGCTTTCCTGTCGTTGGTGGCCTCGGCTTCCACGGCAGCTGAGGGATCGCCAGCGCCTAACCTGGACCCTGAACGACTGCGAGGAATCGTGCAGGCGGAAGCCGCAAAGCGAGGGGCGCGGGCGGTCGAGTTCGGCGTCTGGCAGGACGAGACGAAGATCCTGACAATGGCTCTCGGCCCCTCGATGACCACCGTTGCCGCCACGACAGACATGCACTATCGCATCGGCGGCATCGCTGAGACCTTCATGTCGACGCTGCTCCTGATGCTGGTTGAACAAGGGAAGATAAGCCTCGACGACAAGATTTCACGCTGGTTCCCGGATCTGCTTAAGGCCGACGAGGTTACCGTCCGCATGCTGGTCGCCAACACGGCGGGCTATGTCGACTATGTCCGCGTGCAGGACTTCCTCGACCTCGAGCTTAAAGAGCCGTTCCGCACCTTCACCGACGACGAGCTCATCGCCTATTCGGTTCGTGACGGAAAAATGAATTTCCCGCCAGGCTCAAGTCAGCAGTATTCGCACACTGACAACGTTATCCTCGGACAGGTCATCCAACGCGCCGCGCATAAATCCATGCGCGAACTCTACGACGAAAACATTTTTGGCCCGATGGGCATGAAGGAGACGCAATTCCCCATCGATCAGACCATACCCACTCCCGTGCTGCACGCCTTCACCAGCGACCGCAAGGTCTACGAGGATTGCACGTACTGGAACCCCTTCTGGGGCTCGACACCGGGTTTGCCGATCTCGACCCTCGACAACGTCGGACGATGGGGGCCGATTCTAGGGACCGGCCGATTGATATCGTCCGAGCACTTCCATGAGCAGATAGCGCCGACTTCCGTTGGCAAAGGCGGCAACCGGCCGGACCTATATTTCGCCTACGGCTTCGGGGTCGCGAACGGCTGGATCATCCAGAACCCCAACATGAACGGCTATAGCGGCGCCTTTGGCTACAGTCTTCCAACAGGCGTGACCATCGTTGTCGAAACGACAAAAAGCGAGACGTCAAGCAACGACGCGGCGGCGTTCGAGATTCTTCGTGAGGTGGTGAAATACGTGACCCCGGATGCGCCGATCAATTTCTGAACGCTACCCGGCGCGCATCCGCGTGGGGCGCGCAAAGGCCATCGTTCCCTAATGTCATAGGCCCCGCGCACGCGCGCGAAGGCGCTCGTCAAAGCCGCTGTTCTGGTCATTTGCATCTTCGGCCGAAGTGGACGCCGCCGACGCCCGCTTCAGCGCGGACGCACGGAAATGTAGCTCCTGAATTCCTCATCGGCCCTCGTCGACCGCCGGAAGGCCGCGGAAAGGCCGCGGAAAGGCCCCGACGAGGCGGAGGGTGGTGAAAGAGGCGACTATTCCTCGCCTACCGCCCTCTTTCGCCACGCGGAGAATAACGTCGCTGTAGCTCTCGCCGGGCCCGCGGAGCGCCCGAAGCCGGTCGACGACCGCACGATCGAGCCAGATACTGATCAGGCCGTCAGGACCGGACGACGCCGCATCCATCATGGGCAGTGTCGCGTTGATGGCCACGTAGGCCTCTGCCGTGATCGAGATCGCAGTCATGCTGTGCTTGCCCGGGCCCGGCCGCCTGCGGTGCTACTTGTTGCCTGCTTCGGCCTTCGCCAACGCTTCCTTGCAGCCGTCGCTGATGTCGGCCACATGTGACTTCATGCAGTCCGCGATCGCCCCCTTGCCGGGTTTGACGTCGGCGCAGAACTGCTTGACGTCTGCCTTGCAGGCTTTCCCGACCGCCGCCGCGCGGATGATCGCCACCTGACAGTCCTCGGACAAGTCGGAGAAATGCGCCTTCACGCAGTCCTCGAGCGCGCC
Organism: uncultured Alphaproteobacteria bacterium; assembly: GCA_963765375.1. GTDB lineage: Bacteria > Pseudomonadota > Alphaproteobacteria > Rhizobiales > Beijerinckiaceae > Roseiarcus. The sequence continues at coordinate 105,059 of CAVXVZ010000008.1, forward strand.
GCCGCCCGGCTTCACGTCGGCGCATTGCGCCTTGATGTCCGCTGCGCAGGCCTTGCCGACCGCCGAGGCGGCGACAGCGGAATGCGTCATCAGCAATACCGCGCAGAGCGAGGCAGCACAGGTCAAGAGCTACGCGGGAAAGTTGGTGACGGCGTGAATCAAGCGGCGGATTTGATTTCGGCGACAGCTTCGATTCCGTCCTTGAACTTTATACCGTTGACGACTTTCGGCAACTGGTTTTGACCTTGCAATCGCCGCCAGGTCCTGGACGCGGCCATCACCAGTTTGAACACCATGAGACGCGCGGTGTCCTGCGACAGCGCCCCTTTCATGCGGATGGTGCGATGCCTCACCGTCGCGAACACGCTCTCGATCGGGTTCGAGGTTCGCAAGTGGTCCCAATGATCGGCGGGAAGGTCGAAGAACGTCAGCAGTGTCTGCTGATCCTTGATCAGGCATTCGACGGCTTTGTCGTATTTGGGCGCGTATTTTTCGGCGAAGGTCGTCATCGCCGCTTCCGCCGCGCCCCGGCTCGGCGACAGCCAGATCTCGCGCAGATCCTTGTGCGCGTTGGGTTGCAGCGACTTCGGGAGCTTGTCGAGCACGTTCAATGTTTTGTGCAGCCAGCATCGCTGATGACGCGTCGTCGGGAACGCCTCGTCGAGGGCCTTCCAAAACCCGAGCGCGCCATCGCCAATGGCCACTTGCGGCGCGACGACCAAGCCGCGCGCCTTCAAATCGACGAGTAGCTCCTTCCAGCTTTGACCGCTCTCCCGCATGCCCGTCTGAAAGCCGATCAGCTCCTTCTTGCCCTCCGCCGTCGCGCCCATCAGCACCAGCATGCATTCGGCCTGCGGCTCCATGCGCGCCTGCAAATAGACGCCGTCCGCCCAGACGTAGACGTAATGGCGCGCCGACAAATCGCGCTTCTGCCATCGCCGATATTCGTCCTCCCACTCGCTCTTGAGGCGCCCGATCACCGCCGCGGAGAGGTTGGGCGCGTCCTTGCCGAGCAAGGCGGCGAGGGCCTCCTGGAAATCGCCGGCGGAAATCCCGCGCAGATAGAGAACCGGCAGAAGGGCGTCGAGGCTCTTGGTGCGCCGCGCCCATTTGGGCAGGATGTTCGACGAGAAGCGAAGGCGCTCCCCCGAAGCGGCGGCGCGATCGCGGGCCTTCGGCTTTTGCACTTCGACCGGGCCGATTCCCGTCTGGATCGCGCGAACCGGATCATGCCCGTGGCGAACCACCCGTTGGCGGCCATCCGGAAGCACGAGCTCCGCGGTCGAGGCCAGAAATGTCTCGAACTCCGCCTCCACCGCCTGGGCGATCAGCCGACGCGCGCCGGTTCGCAGTATTTCAGTGAGCGTTACGCCGCCTTCCTCACACCGTCACCCAGTTTCCACCATAGCTCACAGGTCAATGGCTTCATATCGAATGTCATCTCGTAACAGCGCGCATAGTACGCGGTCACTTAATGTTCGCCCAATTAGGCGTGCAAGTCCTTGAACACGACGCCAACGGGAGTTTGCAACATTTCAGCTCGCTCTTTGCAATCGCCTTCGCCGGTCTCCTGCGCTTCATGTGTGCGTCGGGCCGACAGATATGGACTGCTGATCGCGCCTCACGCCCTGTCAATTCGTGTGCTCGATTGCGGACGGCGCGAGGTTCATTCGGCGCGTGTGCGGTGGCGGGCGAGCTGACGCCCGCCGGCATGACCGAGCAAGACCCTCGCCGCAGTCTGAGCCGGCGATCAACCTATCAGGCTACAGACACCGACTGCCGCCCTAGCCGCCGGTTCGTGTGGGCCGTGTACGATTTAATTACAGACTCGAACTCCGTAGGGATTGATCCAACAATGGGGTGCGACAACCGCTGCACCGACTGCCGCTGCACCGACCGCTGCAGCGGCGCCGTATCCATAGGGACGGTAGCCGTAACCGCCGTAGCCGCCGTGGTAGCCGTAACCGCGGTAGCCATAACCACCGCGGTAGCCGTAGCCGCCGTGGCCAGCCCAGGTTCCGCCACGATGGTAGACGCCGCCGCGAGGCCCGACCGCGGTCGCGCCGCGATGATAAACCACGACTTTCGAGATCAGTCCATCGTTGAGATCCGCGGCCGGGCCGGAGCCCTGGACCATCTCAATAGCGCCGGCGGGCGGCGCGCCGAACCCGGAAATCAATATCGCCACGCAGGCGCTCTTGACCAAACCTGATCGAAACATGGTTTCCTCCTTGTTCGCGCGCCCGCACGCCTGTAAGCGCCACCACTTGCTACAATACCACAAAGGCTGTCCCCCGTCGATGTCGGCGGTAGGACCTATTGACGAGTCATAGGTGTTGACCCGCTGGTCACACGCCGCCACTGCGGGCGCTCGAGTACGACGAGCGCGAGGTTCTTCGGCGAGCGGGGGCGACGCCAAAAGACCGCCGCTCTCGATCTCAACGAGCCGCAGAATCACGTCGCTCTAGCTCTCCCCTGGTCCGCGCATAGCCTTCAGCCTGCTGTTCCTCAATGTCATCAATCCTCGCGTACGCGCGACAGCAGTAAGCACGCATCCGCATGGAGCCGCGCGAAGGCGCTCCTTCACAGCCGCCGTTCTGTCAGGGCCGCGTCTCGCATTGGATCCGAGGCCGAAGCGTGACGCCGCCGACGCCCGCTTCACGGCGGGCGCATGAATGTAGCTCGGCAATTCCTCGTGGGCCGCCGGAGGGGCGAGGCGGGGTCAACGAATACGGCGCGAGGTGCCCACATCGAGGAGCACGCATCAGTTGCACTACGCGACCCGCCTGAGGGCGCAGCAGGCCAAATCGCTCAGCCCTTTGCGAGCGTACGACGACGACATCCAAGCGCCCGTTCGGAACCCACGCGAATCGCTGCCTTATGTCACTGCCGAGAGAGGGGTCGCGACCTGCTCGAGCGGCTTGCGCTCAGCTGCGACGGCGTAGCGGCCGGCGACGAAGGCGGCGGCGAACATGAGGACGGCCGCGAAAACGTAGCCGCCGAAGACGCTCTGCCGCGACCCGCTTTCGATCAGCTTGCCGAAAACGACCGGCGCGGCGACGCCTCCGAGGCCGGTTCCGATAGCGTAGAAAATCGCGATGGTCAGTGCGCGGATTTCTAGACTACATGTTCGCCTGAGATAGGGCGACCCGTCTCACAGTATGCAGGTTTGTCGAGGGTTGCGCCGGGCGTTTCGGCGCCGAGCCTCATGCATAGGAGACGGGTCTTGGACAAATCTATCACATACGTGGGCCTTGACGTGCACAAGGATACGATCGCGGTCGCGCTTGCGGAGGCGGGCGCGCACAAGGACGTGCGCGAGTATGGCAAGGTCGCGAACACAGCGACGGCCTTGAACGCTCTGGCAGCGAAGCTGTCGCGCGCTGGCAGCGAGCTACGGTTCTGTTATGAGGCCGGCCCTTGCGGCTATGGCATTCAACGGCAGTTGAGCCTGGCTGGGCATGGTTGCGTTGTCGTTGCTCCGTCGTTGATCCCACGCAAGCCGGGAGATCGGATCAAGACCGACCGGCGGGATGCGATCAACCTCGCCAAGCTGCATCGCGCCGGTGAACTGACCGCTGTGTGGATTCCTGATCAGGCTCATGAGGCGATCCGCGATCTCGTACGCGCGCGCCTTGCGGCCGTCCGCATTCTACGCCAGGCCCGTTAGCAGCTCTCTGGCTTTCTCCTGCGTCATGGCCGTCACTACAATCGGCCGGCGTGGACATTGATGCACCGTCGCTGGATGGCCGGACTGAGATTCGAGCAAGCGGCGCATCACATCGTGCTGGAAGACTGCATCGCCGCAGTTGAGGCGGCGACGGCGCGGCGAGATCGTCTGGAGGCCCATATCGAGGCGGCGCTGCCGGATTGGTCGCTGGCCCCAGTGGTGCGCGCCCTGCAAGCGCTACGCGGGATGGCCGTGGTCGCGGCGGCGACGCTGGTCGCCGAACTCGGCGACATCACCCGCTTCGCCAATCCCCGCCAGCTCATGGCGTATCTCGGTCTGGTTCCGTCCGAGCGCTCCAGCGGCGCCACACGACGCCAAGGCGGCATCACGAAAGCCGGGAATGGCGCGGCCCGGCGAATGCTAATCGAGGCTGCCTGGAGTTATCGGTTCCCGGCGCGCATCAGCCGGGAGCAACTGCTGCGCCAGGAGGGTCTGGCCAAGCCGATCCGCGACACCGCGTGGAAGGCGCAAGAAAGGCTGTGTCGGCGCTATCGCAAGCTCGCCCGGGCGGGAAAATCACCCACTGTGGTCACGACCGCGATCGCTCGAGAACTGGCGGGCTTTGCCTGGGCGATCGCCAAGCACGTTCAGGTCGTGGGCGCGTGATGCGCTGAGATCGATGACGGACATCACGAAAAGGAGGTCATCGCCGACAACGCATCTATCCAAAGCCGAGCAAGGCTGGAGGCACGGTCACGGCCAGGAGAACCCTCGCGTCCACTATCAGCCGGATATCATCCGACGCTGGCGCCTAGACAGAGGAAGCTCCGCGACGCATCACCGGTCCGGCGGTATCCAACCCGCGCATCAGAGCATGATCAACCGTCGTTTTGATGATCGTGCCTCCTGCCCTGCTCAGCCGCGGCCATTCTGAACCGCTCGCGCGCGAGCAACGCATTCTTGTGCCTGCTACTTGAAACGGCGAACATGAGAGTGGGAAGGTCTCGCTGACCGTGAGATACGCCGCGCTTCCTGCAGGAGAGGCGACAAAGAACACGATCATCCAGCCGATGGTCTGGGTGGCGGCCGAAAGAAGATCCCGCTCGAAGGCGACGCCGACGGCGATCAAAAGCAGGCCTGAGAGCGCATAGGTCACGGAGACATTAGGCGCCGCCCATGGGTGTGGAATAGACGCCCGAGAACGACCGGCCCGAGGAAATTCCCGAGCGCGAAGGGCAGAATGTACCACCGGACGTCACCGGCGCTGCGCCGCCATCAGCGTCAACCCGACGAAGGTTCTCATGCGGTGGCGCCGGAAGAGTGTGTCAAACACTTCCGCAAGCGGAGTATGGTCGCGCGAGCGCAGGCGAATGGCGGCGCTGTCCGGGACTGGCAAGAGAAGCGCGCCATCGGCGCGAAACCGACCTTCGATTCCGGCGACGACGGCTTCGCCTTCCGCCTCCCGCCCGTGGACCGCGAGCCAGCGCGGGCTCTCGGGAATCCACATGCGCATGAGAAAGACGACCACGCCGAGCGCCGCGCCGGTCAAGAAGGCAAGCCGCCATCCGAACTCCGGATAGATCAGCGCCGGGTTGAGCATCGCGACCGCGACCACAGCGCCGAGCGCCGACCCGACCCAGAACTGCCGTTGATCATCAGGTCGATATGGCCGCGGTAGCGCGCCGGGATCAGCTCCTGGATCGTCGAATTGATGGCGGCGTATTCTCCGCCGATGCCGCATCCAGTGAAGAAACGAAACAGGAAGAAGGAGAAGCCGTTCCATGACAGCCCAGTGAGCGCGGTCGCGCTAAGGTACACGGCGATTGTGATGAAGAAGAGCTTCTTGCGCCCCAGCCGGTCAGTCAGCCAGCCGAAAAAGGGCGCGCCCAGGACCGCCCCGCTAAGGTAGGCGCTCCCGGCGACCCCGACCTCGAGATCGGAGAAACGAAGCGCCGGGCTTTGTTTCAATGCCGCATGCGAATTCCGAGGCAATCCGGCCGGGGATTCCGATTTGATGTCGGCCACCGTTCCGATTTGATTCCGGCCACCATTCCGAAATGAAGCCGGCCACCTGAGCCGGTCACGGCCTCACCGTTTGCTCCCCGCGGTTCAGCAACTGCGGCACTCCTGCTTCGTCGATGATCGACGAGGAGATTGGGATGCCGGCGAAGCGGGAACTGAGCATGCGACAATTGCGACATCTATTGCGACTTCACCATGATGGGGTGAGCGCGCGCGAGATCGGGCGGCGTCTGGGCGTGGCGCGCAGCACGATCCAGGACAATCTGAAACGGGCGGCGGCGGCCGGGCTCAAATGGCCGCTAGTTTTACTGTGTCATAAACATTTGAGGTGATGGTTTCGATTCACGCCTGATTCGGAGGGGCTGGTGGATCGAAGCGCAGAGGGAGCTGGGAACGAATCTCGGTTAGCGTCTTATTTGGAGCACTTGGCGTCGAGCTTGGGGCACGCGGATCGGCGCGCGCCATTTGGCTCCTACTGCAAAGGGCTTATCCTTCCCGGCGAGCGCAAGAGCGTCGAGCCGATTGCAGCCCGCGTCGAGCCCAGCCGGGTTCAAGGCGCGCATCAATCGCTGCACCATTTTGTCGCGAACGCCGATTGGTCGCAGGAGGCCCTGCTGCGGCAGGTTCGAACCTTTGTTCTGCCTGCGATCGAAAAGAGCGGCGGAGTAAGAGCTTGGATCGTCGACGACACGGGATTCCCGAAGAAGGGCGTTCATTCCGTTGGCGTCGCCCGGCAGTATTGCGGGCAACTCGGCAAGCAGGACAATTGTCAGATTGCGGTGTCGTTGTCGGTCGCCAACGAGCACGCGAGCCTGCCGATCGCCTTTCGGCTCTATCTTCCCGAGGATTGGGCGGCCGATCCAGTTCGCCGGGCCAGAGCCGGCGTGCCCGAGGACGTCGTCTTCAAGACCAAACCGCAAATTGCGCTCGACCAGATCCGCGCCGCGCGCGCCGAGGGCGTGCCGGAAGGGGTGGTGTTGGCGGACGCCGGTTACGGGATCAACACGGCGTTCCGAGCGGCGCTGACGCGCATGGGCCTGACTTATGTCGTCGGCGTTCAGTCGTCGGTCCGGCTTTGGCCGCCGGGAGCGGGTCCGCTCCCGCCCAAGGCATGGACCGGGCAAGGTCGACCCCCGACGCTGATGCGGCGCGACGCGCAGAATCAGCCTCAGTCGGCCAAGCAACTCGCCAAGTCGCTGCCGGCTGACGCCTGGCGGGACGTCGCATGGCGCGAAGGCGTCGACAAAACGCTTCGTTCCCGCTTCGCCGCCGTGCGGGTTAGGCCCGCGCATCGCGACTACTGGCGTTCGCACCCCTATGCGGAAGAGTGGCTGCTCGTCGAATGGCCGCAGGACGAAAGCGCGCCGACCAAATACTGGCTCTCGACCCTGGCTGCGGATACAGCCCTCGCGAGGCTCGTGGAAACTGCCAAACTGCGCTGGCGGATCGAGCGCGACTATCAGGAACTCAAGCAGGAACTGGGCCTCGATCACTATGAAGGTCGAGGCTGGCGAGGCTTTCACCATCACATGGCGCTCTGCGTCGCAGCATACGGATTCCTGGTCTCCGAACGGAGTTTGATTCCCCCCTCAGACGACAAAACCCTCGTCATCAAAACGTCTGACCTATCCAACGGTTTTCGACCCCGCGGATCCCCCGATCCGAGCAGAACGCCACGTCAAATCGTCCATCACAAGCATCCGCATTAGGTTGGCCCGAAGTATCGCCCGGCGACTGCCCCGATGCCCCTGTTGCCAAAGAGCCAACTTGTGACACAGTAAGACTAGGAGCCTGTCTGCTTAATCCCGGCGAGCTGGGATTTGAACCGCTCAAGCCAGTCGGAGAGCCGGATGCAGCAAATTCGCGCATCCGGTTTGATGTAAGGGTGGAAGCTTTGCGGCCATCGTTCGTTGCACCGTTTCCGAGGTGGCGAAGCTCAGCCGGTTGCGAGTGCGGCAAGGGACGGGGTCCGCCCCTGGGCGAGCTTCAAGATATTGTGGGCGAGGCAGACGAGGCCCCACTCGTTGGCGACCTTCTCGACGCCGCGCAAGAGAAACTGACGGAAGCCGCGCGCCTGCTTGATCTGTCCGAACACCGGCTCGGGCAGCTGCTTTCTTAAGCGGTAGGGGCTGGAGTGCCCGCCGGCCTTGATTCTTTCGCGCATGGCGGCGACGCGGGCGCCGCCGCCTTCTCCTTCCCCGGCGTGCTTGGCCCGCCCCGGCGCGATATAGGCGTCGATCTCGCGTTCCTCCATCGCCGCAAGGTTGGCGTCGGAGCAATAGCCCGCGTCCGCCGACAGTTGCGTCGGCTTCTTGCCCAGATTGGCTTCGATGGCGTCGGCGATCGGCGCCAATTGATGTTGATCGCTCTGCTTCGCGTCGAGGCCGTGGGCGACGATCACCTGCGCCGTCGCGTCGACCGCCGCCTGCGCATTGTAGCCCTGGATGAAGCCGTCCTTGGTTTTCATGATGCGGCTTTCGGGATCGGTGAAGTTCTTCTGCGCTTTGGGGTCAGGCTCTTCGGATGGCGGGGCGGCGGGCTTGCCCGGTTTCTTGCGGCCCTCGGCTTGTCGCCGCTCCTCGGCCTCGGCCTGCGCTTTGGCCTTGGCCGCCGCGGCCGCTTTCGCCTCGGCCTCCAATTCGGCCTTCGCCGCCCGGATCTTCTCGGCGCGCTTCTTCTTGTCGGCAACCCATTTGGGCAGCTCCTCGCCGCTCTTGTCGCGGCCGAAGGCTCTGTCTTCCTCGGCGTCCGCAGCCTCGGCTGCGCTCAGCCACCGATCGACCTCGGCCTCGAGCTCCGCCGCACGCTTCTCCATGCGCTCGTAGCTCATCGCCTTGTGCTTGGAGGCGTTCGCCTTGATCTTCGTCCCGTCGAGCGCGACATGGCCGAGCTTCACAAATCCCGCCTGTTCGCACAGCTTGAGAACTTGCCCGAACAGTCCCGCAAGCGCCTTCAAGTGCCGCTTGCGGAAGTCGGAGACGGTGCGAAAATCCGGCGGATCGAGCCCGACAATGCTCATGAAGTCGACCCGTTCGCGCGTCGCCTTGGCGATCCGGCGCGACGAGTAGACGCCGTGACAATAGCCGTACAGCAACAGCGCCGTCATCATCGCCGGGTCAAACGGCGGCTGCCCGCGCTCGCTCGCATACCCGGATTCGATCTCACCAAGGTCGAGATGCTCGAGCACAAGCGCCAAAATGAAGCGAGCCAGATGGTCCTCGCCGACAAAGTCCTGCACGCTCGGCGGCAACAACAGCGGCTGATCGATCGTCCAGGGCCGGAAGGTCTTGCTCATAAGCAAGCAGAATCCAATTCGCGCAAACGCCGCCACCAAAATCCGCCATTTCTCGGACAGGCTCCTAGCCGACGACGTCACCGAGGAGGCTCTGGAACTCCAGCTCTTTGGGCGCGCCGCGATTGCGACCGGCCGGCGGCGGCGGGTCGAACCGGACTGGGCGGCCTTGGCGCGCGAACTGAAGCGGCCTGGCGTGACGATGATGATCCTCTGGGAGGAATACCGAGAGGTCCAGCCCGAGGGCTACGGCTACAGCCGGTTCTGCGATCTGCTTCGTGGTTTTGAACGACGCCTGACGCCGGTGATGCGCCAACACCATGTCGCCGGCGAGAAGGCGTTCGTGGACTATTCGGGCAAGCGGATCGGGATCGCTGATCCGAGGACGGGCGAAATCCGCGAGGCGGAGATTTTCGTCGGCGTGCTCGGCGCCTCGAACCTCACCTATGCCGAGGCGGCGTGGACGCAACAACTGCCGGATTGGACCGGCGCGCATGTGCGCATGTTCCGCTTTTTCGGCGGCGCGCCGAAGCTGCTGGTTCCCGACAATCTGAAAAGCGGGGTCAACAAGGCCTCGTTCTACGACCCCGAGATCAACCGCACTTACGGCGCGATGGCGTCGCATTATTCGGTCGGCGTCCTGCCGGCGCGGCCGGGAAAGCCACGGGACAAGGCGAAGGTCGAGGCCGGGGTCAGATTTGCGCAGACCTATATTCTCGGACGGTTGCGCCGGCTGACCTTCTTCTCGCTCGCCGAATGCAACGAGGCGATCGCGCTCGTCATGCAACGCATGAACGAGCGTCCCATGCGCAACCTCGGCCTGAGCCGTCGCGAGCTGTTCGAGAAGATCGAGCGCGACGCCCTCATCGCCTTGCCCGCCGACGATTGGGAGTTCGCGGAATGGCGGCGCGCGCGGGTCAATCTCGACTATCACATCGAGGTCCATGACTTTCTGTATTCGGTTCCACACGCGCTCATCCGCGCCGAGGTTGAGGTGCGGATCGCCGCGCGCACGGTCGAGATCTTCCATCGCGGTCAGCGCGTCGGCGTCCACCAACGCCGCTACATGGGCCGCAAGCACGGCACGGACCCCGACCACATGCCCAGCTCCCACCGGCGTTACGCCGAGTGGACGCCGGATCGGTTCCGCCGCTGGGCCGGCAAGATCGGGCCGAACACCGAAGGCTTGATCAGCGCGGTGCTCGCCAGCCGGCCGCATCCCGAACAGGGGGTCCGCACCTGCCTGGGCATCCTGCGCTCTTATCGCGGCCTCGACCCGGCCCGCGTCGAGGCGGTGTCGGCCCACGCCGTCGAACTGGGCGTCCTCAATTGCAAGGGCGTCGCCTCCCTCCTCGCCCGTAAGCGCGACGCGGCGGCCAATGACAGCCGTCCGGCCACGCTCTTCGACCACGCCAATCTGCGCGTCCCGGCTACTACCATTGAGAGGAAATCCTCATGCTCGCTCATCCCACACTCGACCAACTGAACGCCCTCGGTCTCTACGGCTTGGCCAAAGGGTTCAAGGAACTGGAACACAAACCGGAGGTGCGTGGCCTCGATCACGCCGAATGGCTCGGCCTGCTACTCGAATACGAGCTGACGCTGCGCCGGCAGAAGCAGTTCGAAACGCGCGCCAGGGTCGCCCGCCTGCGTCATCCCGCCAGCGTCGAGGACGTCAACTATCAAAGTCCTCGCGGGCTCGACCGCGCGCTATTCCTCAAGCTCGCCGCCTGCGACTGGATCGCGGAGCGCCGCAATTTGCTTGTGACGGGGGCGTCCGGTTTGGGCAAAAGTTGGTTAGCTTGTGCTCTCGGCCACAAGGCTTGCCGAGAGAACATGTCCGTCCTTTACACCCGCATGCCCCGGCTCTTCGCCGATCTGGCCATCGCCCATGGGGATGCGCGCTACGCCAGGCTCCTGCGCTCCCTGGCGCGCGTCAAACTGCTGATTCTCGATGATTGGGGCCCCGAAGCGCTCACGCCCAATCAAGCGCGCGATCTGCTCGAAATCGTCGAGGATCGCTACGACAAAGGCTCGCTCATCATCACCAGCCAGGTTCCCGTGGACCGCTGGCACGATCTGATCGGCATCCCAACGCTCGCCGACGCCATCCTCGACCGCGTCATCCACAACGCCTATCGCATCGAGCTGGCCGGCGAGAGCTTGCGCAAGCGGCATTCAACACCGTGAAATCGGCCCGCGCGCGATGGCGGGCTCACCGAACCCTCGGCGCGACAAGGCGGTGGACAACGACGGGCTACGCTACAGCGCAATGGAAAGCGCGCTCCGCCCGTCGTTGCCAACCGCCACCCGGGCCGACCCTCACGAACCGAAACTTCTTCTCATTTTGCGGAGGCCCAAATCCATGCCCGCTTGACCAATCCAGCCAAGCAAAACATCATCACTTCGATCCGCGGAAGCAGACGCCCGGTGGCCGACATCAAATCGGAACCCCGGCCGGCTTCAAATCGGAATCAGTGGCCGGCTTCCTATTGGAATGCGTGGCCGGCTTCGTCGGTATCCGCATCATACGCAGCCACCGAGCCCGCGAGCGTGACTTCGAGCCCGTCGAGAATCCAGGTGATGCCCAACGCCGCGATAACCAGGACATGGAAACGTTGAGACTATGATGCGGAGGTGGATTTTGCCGTCGACATAGCAATGACCCGCCTATCAATGCGCCGGGTCTCCGTCTGGGTGAAGCGAGATCACAACCGAAAGGCAGCAGCATGGCGTTTCGCCATCTGCCCAATTTGTTCAACGCTGGCTAGCGAGTTCGAGCGTTGTTCGCGATTTGCTCGCTAATCAGCGGGGAAAGGCGCTGCGTCTCATCGACACGACCCGCGCACGAGAGCCCCAGGAACTGATCGGGAAGGCCAGCTACGGGGCGAGGGCAGTCATCTATCCCGGTACGAGCTCGACCGACTTTGAAGGCTGGAAAGGCTATCTGCTTCGCACGATATAAGACAGGCTGACGAACCCGATGAACGATTGTTGGGGGCACGGGAAACTCGCGGGAATTAGTATCAGGTTCAGGTTATAGCCCCCGGGCCGGGCGAGGAACGGCGCCCCCCGCCGTTGCCGATAGCGGAGGATCATTACCCGTTTGAAGCACCCCGCTCACGGCGCCGAAGGCGTTGCCATTGTTCGGGTCAACAGTTCCGGAATAAGGCGCGGTGATCGGGACTTGGTTGCTGACGGCGATCGTAGCGTCGTTCGCCTGCAGCGCAATATGGATAGAGACAACGTTGAGGTCTCCGCGGTTGTGATGATAAACCCCGGAGCCGTACGCATAGATGCGTGAAGGGATTTCGACGTCAATGGGAAGAGACGCCAAGGTCACGCTTTGGTACGGTCCCGGGGTTCCTCAATAGTTACGCTGCCGACATAAGTCGAATCGGCAAACTCCCGCTCCGCTGCTTGGGCCTGATGTAGCGTGGCGCTAAGAGCCTGTCCGAGAAAATAACGAATTGTTAGAATCGCTTGTGATTCAAGCAAGGCGGCCTGATTCGCTTGGGGGGTCGCCTGTGTGGACGAATGAAAATCGGGGTCGCTATGACCGCAGCAAGTTGCGCTATCCGAGCGACCTGACCGACGAGGAATGGGCGCTGTCGGAGCCGCTCATCCCGCCGGGGAAGCGCGGCGGCAACAGGCGGACGGTGAACGTACGCGAAGTCGTCAACGGCTTGATGTATGTGTTGAGCACCGGCTGCCAGTGGCGGGCGATCCCCAAGGACTTGCCGCCGCGCTCGACGGTCTACGATTATTTCGATCTGTGGAGCTGGGACGGCACGCTCGACCGCATCCATGACGCGCTTTACACGCGCTGTCGCGAGCAGGCCTCCCGCGAAGCGAGCCCGACCGCCGCCATCATCGACAGCCAGAGCGTCAAGAGCGCGGAAAAGGGGGGGCCTGCATCGATCCGCGCGGTTACGATGCAGGCAAGAAGATCAAGGGCAAGAAGCGGCACGTTCTTGTCGATACGCAAGGCCTCCTGATGCACGCGATCGTGCATTCCGCCGACATTCAGGACCGCGACGGCGGCGCGCTGCTGATGGCAAGCTGGTTAAGCTCTACGCCGACGGAGGTTACCAGGGGCCGGAATTCCAGAGGGCGATGAAACGCATTCTGGCGCGCGTCGACCTCGAGATCGTCAAGCGATTGGGCCACGCCAAAGGCTTCGTCGTTCTGCCCAAGCGCTGGATCGTCGAACGCACCCTCGCCTGGCTTGGCCGCTGCCGCAGACTCGCCAAGGATTGGGAATGCCTCAACCGCAAGGCGCTGGCCTTCCTCCGCCTCGCCTCCATCCGCCTCATGCTGCGAAAGCTATGCAATCCTGCATGATGTTTCCGGACAGACTCTAAGAGCCTGACCTGAAATTGGTTGACCGGCCTCGCGGGGCCTGATTCTCCGGAGTTTGCAAAGACTTCTGGAGATTTGCGATGCCGTGGAGCGAGGCCGATCGGGCAAAGTATGATGTGATCCGCGAGCGCTATTCAAGCGATTTGTCCGACGCGGAGTTTGGGTTGATTTTTCCGCTGCTTCCGACGCGCAAGCGGCGAGGACGCAGGCCGACATGCGCGCGCGAGATATTGAACGCGCTGTTCTATTTGATCCGCTCGGGTTGCCCTTGGCGGTTCCTGCCCAAGGATTTTCCGCCGTTCACGACGGTGCAGAACCGTTTCTACGCCTGGCGCGACAGCGGATTATGGCCGCAAATCGTCGGCGTCCTCGTGATGGGCGCGCGCGAAGCGGAGGGCCGTGAGGCCGCGCCGACGGCGGTCGTCGCCGACAGTCAGTCGGTCAAGACGACGGAGGCAGGCGGCCGCGCGGGTTCGACGCGGCGAAGAAAATCAAGGGTCGCAAGCGGCACGTCGCCGTCGATACGCTTGGCTTGCCCATCGAATGCCAGATCACCCCCGCCGACATGCAGGATCGCGACGCGCTGGCGCCCCTCTTGCGCGAGACGCGGCGCAAGAGCCCGTTCGTGACGATGTGTTTCGTCGATTCAGGCTATAATGGCGATGAGGCCCAGCGCGCCGCGTTCGAGGCGAGCCGCATCTCCATCACCGTAGTCCCGCGTAACGACAAGCAGATCAAAGGCTTCATCGTGTTGCCGAAGCGCTGGGTCGTCGAACGGACGTTCGGTTGGATCAACCGAGCCCGACGCCTGGCCAAGGATTTCGAGGCAACCATCGAGTCCGCGCTCGCGTGGCTGCTCATCGCCCTCGTGTTCCTGCTCACGCGACGCCTCGCAAGGCTCTCAGGTTCGGCAACGTGATTTCGAGTCGGGCTGTAAGAGTAGGCAAGATCAGGCCTGAGATTTCGATAAGCCAGCGGCCGACACCCATGTGCACCTCCCCAAGCGGGCCTGTCACATTCTAGGCCGATGATATCCTGAGCGGCGTCCGTTGGAAATCAGGACGAGGCTTATCCCGTTGTCCCAGGTTCGTCTATATGTAGTGGATGCACCGGTTTGATGGGTTGGTTTGGGTCAGCGCCGAGCGCTGGCGGCGCACCGTCCTGTCGCATTCCGGTGGCGGTCTTGCGGCGGCGCGGCCTCCGCCTGATCGTTTGGACGCCCTTTCGAGGATTGTCTCGTTTGACGATGTCCCAGTAGCTCGCAGGCGCATGATGTGCGGCCAGCCCGAGCAAGGCTTCGAACGAAACGTGCCGGTGGAAGCGGCGATTGTAGCGAAAGACGAATTCATTGAGATAGGTGTCGACATGCGTGCGGCGCAGGCCATGATACGTGCCCAGGCCCCATCGCTTCATCAATGAGAAGGCTCGGTGGATCCAGGGCAAGACAACATGTCCCGACATTTTTCCGACAATGCGCGGATCGTGCCGGTAGTCGGTTAATCCAGGATAGGACGCGTGGCCGTCGGTGAGGAGCGTGGCTCCACGCTTCACGTTGGCTCTCACGAAAGCCTCGATCGACGCCGCGGAATTGTCGGCGATCATAGCGAGGCGTATTCGGCCGGAGCGCGTATCGAGATATTTGGCGTGCTTGCGTCGCGGCTTGGGCTGGTTGGTGTCGCGATCAATCACCTCGACGGCCCCGGCGACGAGGATTTTGCCGGCATTGTCGCGCTCGAAAAAGGCTTCGCCTTCGCGGAAGGGAATTTCCGCCTGATCGACTTCGACGACGCCCTCCAAGGGATCGCGATCCGGGTCGACCATCGACCGGCGCAATTTCTGCGTCAGCAGCCAAGCGGTCTTGTAAGTGACGCCGAGTTGATCCTCCAATTGCCGCGCCGACATGCCGTTGGAATGTGTCGCCATGAGATGTGCCGCCCAGAACCACGAGGTCAGCGGCAGCTTGGAACGATGCATCACCGTTCCCGCCGTGGCCGAAGTCTGTCGACCGCAATCGAGGCATTCGTATGTGTAAGCCCGGCTCTTCAGCGCCGCGGCGCGTTGCTCGCCACAGCCGGGACAGACAAAACCCTTCGACCAACGCCGCTTCAACAAAAAGGCGGCGCAGCTCGTCTCGTCGGGAAACGTCTCTTGAAACTGCGAAAGCGATCGGCCTTTGGCCATTGCGCGCCCCGTCGCGGTCGCCTCGAACAGCGACTCAACTACGCCCGCATACCACATCTAGGGCCACCTGGGACAGCGGGATAAGCCTCATCAGGACTGCTGCGGAGATTTAGGCCGCACGCCGTCCAGCATATCCGGACCCTCAAGAGAGCTTCACAAGGTGCGATGGAGCAGAGCGGGAAATTCATCGCCTACCTTGCCACGCTCTTGATCATGGGGCGTGCTTGATTAGGGTATGACGTTGGGCTTAAGGGGTCTCGCTTGGCGGCCGACGTTCAGCAAGACCGTCGCCCTGTTCCTCAAGGTCGTAAGTTTCGCGCGTGCACGAATGGATGTTCGGCAAGGCGCTCCCCTCACGGCCGCGTCTCGTATTCCATCCGAACCGTAGAAAGCGCCATCGACGCCCGTCTGCAGCACGTAGGCATGGATGTAGCCCGCGAATTCCTCGCGGGCGTTCGTCGCCCGCCGGAAGGGGGAGAAAGGGCCACGACGAAGCGCAGGGCGGTGAAAGCGTCAAAAGACTTGGGGCCGTCGCCCGCCCTCGTTATCGTTTCGTCCACAACAGCGACTCCCGCGCCCACAAAAGATCTTTCATCCAGCGTATGCTCTCGTCTTGGCTGCTATACCCCAACTCATTGGGAATGCGAAAAGCTCTTGCCAAGCGGGTTGAGTTGGATTCGTTTGAGGGGATGATTCGCCCTGGCTTCTTGTTGGGAGATGAACGTTCTGCACTGATCGCGCTGGCGCGCGATGGGTCGGTGACGCATCGGTTGGCTCGGCGAGCCAATGCGCTGGTGTTGCTCGACGATGGCCTGAGCTGCGAGCAAGTGGCGCGGGTTCTTTTGCTGGACGACGACACGATCCGTCGCTGGCATGGCGCGTTTGCCGAGGGCGGCCGCAAGGCGCTGATGCGGTTTGAGGCCGGCGGCAGCGCTTGCGTTCTGAGCGAGGCGCAACGGGGGAAACTGGTCGGGTGGGTTCGCGCGGCCTCGCCGCGCTCGACGGGTCAGATCGGCGCGTGGATCGCATCGGAATTCGGGGTGGAATACGAAAGCCGCTCGGGACTGGTCGCGCTTCTGCATCGTCTCGGCCTCGAATATCGCAAGCCCGAAGTCATTCCTCGCCATCTCGACGAGACCAAGCAGCGCGCGTTCATCAAGCTTTACGAGAAACTGATGAACGCCTTGGGCGCCGATGAGGCGGTGCTGTTCGTGGATGCCGTGCATCCCACGCATGGGGCGCGCGCGGCGGGATGCTGGGCGGCTAAGGACGAGCACCTGGCGATCGAACAGACAACCGGCCGCCAACGCCTCAATATCCATGGCGCGATCGATCTCGAGACTGGGCGGACCAAAATGATCGAGGCCGAGGCCATCGACGCCGCTTCAACGATCAAACTCCTCGCGGGCATCGAGGCGCTCTATTCCACCACGGCGCTGATCCATGTGTTTCTCGACAATGCGCGCTATCATCACGCCAAGATTGTCCGGAAGTGGCTATCGCAACCCGGACGCAGGATCGCGTTGCATTTCGTCCCGTCGTACTGCCCGCATCTCAATCCCATCGAGCGGCTGTGGGCGCTGATGCACCAGCATCTCACCCACAACAAGACCTACCCAACGTGTCGGGAATTCGCCGACGCCATTCTCAACTTCCTACGCGACGAAGTCCCGAGGAAATGGGGCGAGTTTTGCGATTCGGTCACTGATAATTTCCGCGTCGTCCTTCCCGCCAATTTTCGGATCTTGGCGTGAGCGGGGTATAATTTGATTCGACGGAAGACCGCCGCTGCAGAAGGTTCACCCCGCGTTCACCATCGCCGCCTAGAATGCTGAATTATCCACTGACTGGCAGCGATTGTGCGCGGTCGGAACGCAGCAGACCTTCCGGAACCGGGGAATCCACATGTATGAGCTTCCTAAGGATGCCTCGTTGTACCAAAGTCGGCCGACACCAGTCGAGGCTTGCGCCAGGAACCGGGTGGCCGAATTGGCCGCACAAGCCGACCTGATGCTCGCTCGGTACCCCGTCGATGTCAGGGAACAAATTACTGAGCTTCTGCGTGTTCTTGCCGAGCCGCCGATAGAGGCAGGAAAAGGGGTTCGATAGGTTTATCCCTGCCTACCTCGCCTTCGCGCAAAGCATCGACTACGACGCCTTTCGGCCGACAGGCACTGACGCTCTGGCGGGTTCTGTGGGTGCAACGAGGTTCTCGGCGATAATCTCGCCCGTGCGCTCATCCTCAACGATATCGAAACAGATCTTCTGCCCCTCCTTGAGCTCCACCCATCCGGCGCGTCGGACCTCGTTGATGTGAACATAGACGTCAAATCCCCCGTCGACTGGCTTGATAAAACCATAGTCTTTCCGGTCGTTGAACCATTTCACGAGGCCGGTTTTCATGGCTCCTCCCCCGTTGAGCGGTCAATCGGTTGTACGCCAAGCCAAAGAAACAATCGTTGCCGCCATTTAACAGCCCACTTGTGACGAAATTTTGCCGGATAAAGGTTCAAAGTATTAACGGTTCCTTCCATGGAGAGCTCGCTCCACTGGGTCGTATATGCTCAGAATGGTTCATAAGCGGCGTTGGCAAACCAACTCCGCCTGTTCGCTTCAAACGTTTCCGCGCACGCAAGAGAGCGGTAGGCTTCCTCGAATCGTCGGCGACGAAAGTACGGCGGCGCTCGCGGCCTCGTCGCGCGGGCAACCTCCATATTCTCCGCCCCTTCCCGTGATCCCGCGCGCACGTGCGCGCGGATGTTCGCGAAGGCGTTCTATCAAAAGCCGCCGTTCTATCAGCGCCGCGTCTCCCATTCCATCCGAGCCAAGAAAGGCACCGTCGACGGTCGCTTCACCGAAGGACGCTCCGACCGTCGTTCCCCATGCCATTAGGCCGCACGCGCGAAGGCGCTCCCCAAGGCCGCAGTTCGGGTCATCATCTGAGGCCGAAGCGGACGCCGCCGATGCCCTCCATCGCGCATTGGCCGACGTTAGCCGCCGGAAGGGCCAACGAATACGGCGCGGGACGGCCACATCGAGGAGCAGCGCACGTGCGACGTATCGGCTGCGTCCTTCCGGCTGCGGAAGGCGCTGATCGACCGACGGCGAGCTGATGATGGCGCTGTGCACTCCGCGCTCTGGTCAACATGTCGCCCAGCCCGGAGGTCGTCACCGTCGAAGCCCTCCGGATGCCGCGCAAACCGGCAAAGCCCAACAAATCGGACAGACGGCAGCGACGAGGCACGACAAGGGCGGTCCACGCGGAGTCCACCGCGAATTCCAATCTACCTCCGAGGTTCAAGCCGAGTGAGTGCAAACTCAACATTAGCGCAACAGCCCATGGACCAGGTTTTTTGACGGGGTCACGTGCCACCAAAATCGTATCGGCCGCTCCCTTCCGGCCGCAGTCTAGCGGCTCCCCGTTTCTATCCCACAGGTGGCGGGCCGCGCCGAGCTCAGTTTTTTAGAAGGGGCGCTCACCAAGGCGGGATTGCTGAGCGCAAGGCGATGATCGACCGTGAGCACGACTTGCCGATCTCCCGGCAGGCCGAGGCGCTCGGCGTCAGCCGGGGCGCTGTCTACTACAAACCCCGGCCAACCTCGGCCGAGGATTTACAGATCATGCGCCGCCTCGACGAACTGCTTTTCGACTATCCGTTTGCGGGCAGCCGGATGCTGCGCGACTTCCTGAACCGGGAGGGCGTCTCGATCGGCCGGCGCCACGTGGCGAGCCTGATGAAGCGCATGGGGATCGCAGCCATCTATCGCCGTCCGAATACCAGCAAACCCGTGCCCGGCCACAAGATCTACCCGTATCTGCTGCGCGGGGTGAAGATCGAGCGGGCCGATCAAGTGTGGGCGATGGACATCACCTACATCCCGATGGCGCGCGGCTTCGTCTACCTGGCGGCGGTCGTCGACGTGTTCAGCCGGCGGGTTCTCGCACATCGGGTGTCGATCACGATGGAAGCCGACTTCTGCATCGAGGCGCTGGAGGAGGCCCTGGCCAAGCGTGGCAAGCCGGGCATCTTCAACAGCGACCAGGGCAGCCAGTTCACCAGCGTCGACTTTACCGGCGTGCTGCTGAGGCATGGCGTCGCGATCAGCATGGACGGCAGAGGCGCCTGGCGAGACAACGTGTTCGTCGAGCGCCTGTGGCGAAGCGTCAAATACGAGGAGGTCTACCTGAGAGCCTACGATAGCGTCAGCGAGGCGCGCAGCTCGATCGGTCGCTATCTGGCCTTTTACAATCATCGGCGCCCGCATTCGAGCCTTGACCGGCGCACGCCGGACGAGGCCTACTTCACGCCATCGCCCCTCGCGGCGGCGGCATGACTTTTCCGCCGCGCGCAGGACGTGTCTCTGGTCGGGCTACGCCCTCCCTCTGTCACGCCCCGCGCGCGAAATTGCAAAGGACCAACCCACCAACCCTGGCAGCAGTCCACTTAGCCTTCGCGGAATCCTGTTCAAACGATCGGGACCAGCTCTCTCGTCCGGATCTGGCTTTTCTCGTCGACCGAACCCAACCTCTGATTTGCGTTCATTTTCCGCGGGCGACTTTGCAAAGAATTTATCGCTCATTGCCAAAACTCGCCAGAGTCTCGCCAGAGTCGGCAGTCTCGCTTGAGAAGCCAGCTGTGATCCGTCGAATGTCTCGATTGGATAGCGTTGAATCTCAATTTTGGCAGGAAACAATGATTAAGGTCACCGCCCTGTACGGTCATCCCGCAAACCCGGTGGCATTCGAGAAATATATTATGCCGCGACGCACATGCCGCTCGTTGCGAAGATGCCTGGTCTCCTCCGCCATGAGAAAGCAAAGGTCGTCGGCACTCGGAGCGGCAACAAGCCTCCCTACCATCGGATATTCGAGGCCTGGTTCGAATGCGAAGCGACGAGAGATGCCGCCATGGCCTGAGCCGAAGGAAAAGCAGTGGTCGCCGATCTGGCCAATTTCGCAACAGGCGGATGTCCAAGGTCTCTTAGCGAAGAACGCTAGCGGTCGCCTCTCGTCAAACTTGAACCACACCGGCGCACGAGAACCGTCTGGACCGAACGACGCAACGGTTCTCGACACGCAGCCATCGTCGCCAATGCGGCGACGATAAGTTGCGGATGTTGGTCACGCCCGGATCGCAGTCTATGAGCGCGAAGACGGCCACCGGCATGCCCCGGCGCGCTATCTTGATTGTGCGCCCTTGGTCGGCGCTCGCAACTCGTTTTGCGTTGCCCGTCCTCGTCGCGGATGCCGAACTCTCGCGGCTGATTTGCTGTGATCGCGGCCTGGGTGATGTGGCAGCGCCGTTGACTGCGAGGCCAGGCGGGCAGCCCAGCCGGATGCGCCGCGCGGGTTTCGGCGGGGGCCGGGTTCGCTGTTGGGTCCTGAACGGGCCGCGACCTCCGCTCCGCGGCCTCAACGCAAACCAGGATGTCGGCGAATGGCGTCCGTATTTCGCTTCGGCGGCGGCGCGGGCCGGGCCAGCTTTGTCCCGGTGCGCCGCCTAGTAAACTCTCATCGAGAAGCAAGATAACTGCAATTGGTTCGCTGAAAAGAATGTTGTAGCTACAAACGCAACCTTTCTTCCGATATATATATATACCAAATCGCCCCTGGGGTTGACAATCAGAATTCATTGACATCTATTTGGCGAGACAGCACGCTTGTAGCGTTCCGAGACCATCGCGTTGCCCGACCACTCCGAAGAACCTTACGAAATTCCTGAGTTTTTTCGTAAGCCCTCATGGTCCGCACCCAATAAGGGATCCGCACCCAATAAGGGAATTGAGAGGAACATTGTCGAGGTGGACGATCGACCGAGTTCCGAAGTCGGCGCGTGGAATGTCTGGCGCTCCTCCTAGTCTTTACTACGAGCCTCCTGCTTCCGGCGCATTGCCAAGAATCACGCGCCTAACGGCCTCGCGGGGTATTCTGATCTCCGCGCTGACTACGTTTTTCGTCGTGTTCATGACGTTTTCTGTCGTTGTGTATGCCGGTTCGGGCCTCTTGAATATATACTTTGCTGAACTGTTCAGTTTTTTGTTCTCGGATCGGACGACGTCGGCGCCAGTGGCACACCCGCCAGATGGTCCACGGACGCCGGCGGCGAGCGCAAGTGATGACCAGTTGTCGGCGCAAATCAGTTTGGCTCGCAGGGCGGTGCACTCGGTTGTGGCGCCGCGGCCGCAAGTCCCAATTACAATGGCCAAATCAATCTCCGCCGCGGCTTCGGCCGCCGGTGCCTCCCTGCAGGCGCGGTCAATCGATCCATCTCCTGCGACCGCCTTGGCCTATCCAGTGGCGTCAGTGCAGGAAAAGGCTACCGACGCTTCAACTCGGCCGGCGGCGCCCGAGGCCGAGCCGATCGTTCACGGCGTCAGCGATAAGGAGATCTTGTTGGGGATGGCGGCGCCGTTCAGCGGCGCGTCCCGAGAGCTCGGGCGCCAGATGAAGATCGGCATAGAGACCGCCTTCAGCCAGATTAATGACGCGGGAGGCGTGAATGGACGTCTCCTGCGGCTCATGACCGCCGACGACGGCTACGAGCCGACGCGGACAGCCGATGTCATGAAGTCCCTTTACGACAAGGATGAGGTGTTCGGCTTCATCGGCAATGTCGGAACGCCGACGGCGGCGGTCGCGCTGCCCTTCGCACTCGACCATCGCACTCTCTTTTTCGGGGCGTTCACCGGCGCTGGCCTTCTTCGCCGCGATCCCCCCGATCGCTATGTCTTCAACTATCGAGCGAGCTACGCCGAAGAGACGAACGCGGTGGTGAATTACCTGGTGAAAGTGCGGCGCATCCAGCCGAAGGAGATCGTCGTTTTTGCGCAGCAGGATTCCTATGGCGATTCCGGCTACGCCGGGGTCCAGAAGGCTGTGCGTTCGCTGCCCGGCGACAATCCGGATATCGTTCGTCTCAACTACAAGCGCAACACCGTCGACGTGCAAGACGCGGTGAACGCGCTGCACGCGTTCCGGGGACAAATCAAGGCGGTGGTCATGGTCGCCTCATACCGAGCGGCGGCGAAGTTCATCGAAAAGACGCGCGACCTCTATCCCTCGATGATCTACACCAACGTCTCATTTGTTGGCAGCACGGCGCTGGCCGACGAGCTGATGCTGTTGGGGCCGCGATATGCCGCTGGCGCGATCGTCACCCAGGTGGTGCCTGCGATCAGCAGCTACGCCACGATTGTTCTGAAATACAAGGAAGCCCTCGCTAAGTATTTCCCTGGCGAATCGCCCGACTACGTTTCCTTTGAGGGTTACATCGACGGCAACATTCTCGCCGAGGCCGTCAAGCGGGCCGGCCGCGACATCAACACGGAAAAGCTTGTCGACGAGCTCGAGCGAATGCATGATTTCGACTTGGGGTTGGGCACGCCGGTGACTTTCAGTTCGAACGAGCACCAGGGTTCGCATAGGGTGTGGGGCACGCAATTGGACGAGACTGGCCATTATCGGCCCATCGATCTGCAGTAGGGCATCGCAGAGATGGAAAACCTCTTCGCGCTCGCTGTCGACTTGCGCCATGCGGGCGGGGCGGGATAACCCTGCGTCCTGGAACCAGTAAGGGAGGATCACGCAGATATGGCCCTAACCTCGGTATTGGACCGTGGCCACACGATCGCCAAACCCGGATTCAACCGCTGGATGGTTCCGCCCGCGGCCTTGTGCATCCATCTTTGCATCGGCCAGGTTTACGCGCTCAGCGTCTTCAATCTGCCGATGTCGAAGCTGATCGGCATCGCCAAATCCGCGCCCGACGACTGGAAGCTGACCGAGCTCGGCTGGATCTTCTCGATCGCCATTTTCGTCCTTGGCTTTTCCGCCGCGGTGCTCGGCCGCTGGGTGGAGGAGGGCGGTCCGCGCCGCGCGATGTTCGCGGCGGCGTTGTGCTTCGGCGGCGGGTTCCTGGTCAGCGCCTACGGGGTGTGGGTCCATCAACTTTGGATCGTCTATCTCGGCTACGGCGTGCTCGGCGGCGTCGGGCTGGGACTTGGCTACATTTCGCCGGTATCGACCTTGATCAAGTGGTTTCCCGACCGGCCCGGTATGTCGACCGGCATGGCGATCATGGGCTTCGGCGGCGGTGCGATGATCGCCTCCCCCCTGTCCGTATGGCTCATGAGCGTGTTCTCGACGCCGACGCATGTTGGGGTCGCGAAGACCTTTATGGTCCTCGGGCTCGTCTATGCTTTCTTCATGCTGGTCGGATCGGCGATCGTGCGCGTGCCCGCGCCAGGGTGGAAGCCTGAGGGATACGTGGCGCCGGCCCAGCCCAAGAAGCTCATCACCACCAGAGACGTCTACGTCTACCAGGCGCTGAAGACGCCGCAGTTCTGGCTGATCTGGATTGTGCTGTGCATGAACGTGACCGCGGGCATCGGCGTGCTCGGCCAGGCTTCGGCAATGAGCCAGGAAATGTTCCCGGGGCGGGTCACCGCCGTCGCGGCCGGCGGCTTCGTCGGCTTGCTGAGCCTGTTCAACATGATCGGACGCTTCTTCTGGGCCTCGACGTCCGACTTCATCGGCCGCAAGAACACCTATTTCGCGTTCTTCGCCCTGGGATTTGTGCTCTATGCGCTGGTGCCGTATTTCGGCGGCCACGGCAATCTGCCGCTTTTCATTCTGTGCTTCCTCATCATCATCAGCATGTATGGCGGCGGTTTCGCCACCGTACCGGCGTACCTCAGGGACATGTTCGGCACCCGCTATGTCGGGGCGATCCACGGGTGGCTCATCACCGCATGGTCGGCGGCGGGCGTGCTCGGTCCCGTGCTCGTCAACTACATCCGGCAGTATCAGCTCGACAGCGGGGTGCCGAAGGCCCAAGCTTATAATGTCACCATGTACATCATGGCCGGGCTTCTGGTCGTCGGCTTCATCGCCAATTTCATGATCCAGGCGGTCGACGATCGCCATCACATGGCGCTTGAGACAGTGGACGACGCCGTCGGCGTGGCTTGAGGGAGGCGGACATGACTTCCGACAATAATGGCCGCACGCCACGACCACCCTCGAGCTCGCGCTGGCCTGGGGTTTAGTCGGCCCCACATTTCTTCTCCAGCCGCGCCGGCGTGAACTCGAGGTGCTTGCAGGTGCCGAGTTCGCTCATCGCATAATCGGGGCATGAGCAGAAATTGCCACCTGGTCCCATGCCCCAAATCGCCACGTGGTAGCTTGATTTTGAGGCCGGATTGCTGACCCGGAGCTCGGAGAAAAACCATTCGCTCGTCAGATTCTCGAGCCCGAGCGATAGATCGGCGGCCGGATGGGCGCGAGAGCTTGGCTTCCTTGTTCGGAGGGGTCGTAGAATTCAGGCTTTGGCGTTTGGGTTTCATCAAATCGAGTCCCGTTCGGTCAACCACGTCGGCCATGGACCGAGTCGCTGGGGCTCCTGTTTCCCTGCAATGGACGAAATTTGGTGCCCTCCAAGATGTCGTAGCCGAGTGACTTGTAGCCCGCTCTTCGCTTCGTCGCCATTCGCACCAGAATCGGAACGCCTCGATCGACATAGTCCACGATCCGCACGTCCGTCTTACCCCCGCGGCGACGATGCAGGCGACCAACATATTGGGCCAGCGTACCCCAAGATATCGGCATCGTGAGAAACAGCGTATCAAGACGATCGTCGTCGAAGCCTTCCCCGAGGTAACGTCCGGTCGCGAGAATCAGCCGTTCCTGCTCTCCGGATTGCCGACAGTGGTTTCATTGGCAAGAGTTTTCGAGGTCGCTGCGGCGCTCTTCGCCGTGGTCGCAGCCGTTTTCTGGTCTCTCTATGCCTTTGGAGAATTGCCGCAGATGATGCCCGTGGACGATCCCGTATTTGCGGTTAGCGGGCTGGCGATCATGACTACTCGCCCGCTTCAATCAATTTGAAAGGTTTTGATGATTGGCTTCGTCGACGGTGCGGACGACGGAGGCGATCATGGCTGCGAAGGAGATTTCGGTAAAGAAGTATGTGGTGCGGTTGAGCCCGGATGAGCGGGAGCAACTTGAAGCCCTGATCCGTAAAGGAAAGAGCCCGGCCCAGCGGTTGCTGAAGGCGCGGATCTTGTTGAAGGCCGATGTCTCGGAAGCCGGGGAAGGCTGGAGCGACGGCTGGATCATCGAAGCGCTGGAGACCAGCCCATCCATGGTTTACCGGGTGCGCAAGCAACTGGTGGAAGAGGGCTTCGAGGCGGTGTTGAGCCGCAAGCAACGCGCGACGCCGGCGGTTGCGCGGATTTTCGCCGGCGAGAAGGAAGCCAAACTGATTGCCTTGGCTTGTTCCAAACCGCCCAAGGGCCGCGCGCGCTGGACCTTGCGGTTGTTGGAGAGCAAGGTCGTGGAACTCCGCATTGTCGATCGCGCCAGCAACTCAACGATCGGGCGGGCGCTCAAAAAAACATTCTCCAGCCCCATCGCCGACAGTGCTGGGTCATCCCGCCCAAGGCCAACGGCGCGTTCGTAGCGGCGATGGAAGACGTGATGGCCGTCTAAACGCGGCCACGCGATCCCGATTGTCCGCTGGTTTGCCTGGACGCCTGCCTTGGCAAGCTGGTT
Organism: uncultured Alphaproteobacteria bacterium; assembly: GCA_963765375.1. Lineage (GTDB taxonomy): Bacteria > Pseudomonadota > Alphaproteobacteria > Rhizobiales > Beijerinckiaceae > Roseiarcus. The sequence continues at coordinate 131,135 of CAVXVZ010000008.1, forward strand.
CAGGGCACTTTGTGCAAGATACTCAATGAGCAAGAGGTCAAGCCGCACAAGGTGCGCTACTACCTGGAACGCCGCGACCCCGAGTTCAAAGCCAAGATGGCGGAAGTTCTGTGCGTCTACCGCCAGGTCAAGATCATTAAAAAGAGACCGCGGCCGCATCGAAGAAAAAGCCGAGCGACGCGGTGGCGATCGTCTCCTATGACGAGAAGCCCGGCATCCAGGCGATAGCCACGACCGCCCCGGATCTGCCGCCCGAGCCCGGCGCGCACGCGACCTTCGCGCGCGATCATGAATATAAGCGCCACGGCACGGTCAGCTTGCTGGCCGGCATCGACCTGCTCGCCGGCGCGGTTCACGCTCTGGTCAAGGATCGCCACCGCAGCCGCGAATTCATCGAATTCCTCAAGCGCGCAGATCGAATATGTCCCGAGAAGCGACGAATAAGTGTTCGGTCGCTCCGGCAGGCCATTACCCTGCCAACATCGCCAGATGTAGGGTGTTTCCATGCGCCGGAATAGAGGCCGGCATAGGTAGGGGCCTCGGCACCGCCCGCGATGCCGAGCAGCGAGCGGAAGGCGTTCTCTAATGGGTCAAGGGCGGGACCCTCCTCCGGGTGTCGACGCTTTCGGGTGGCCTGCATTCTCTGCGTGCTCGTTCGGCACTTGATGGGGTAAAGCGAGGCGAAGTGACCTTGCAAGACCGGCAAACGCTCTCACGCGCTCGCGGCAAGCCTCGCTCTACGCGCCGCTGGCGTCGCGCCTGCCGCCCACCGGGCGCAAGCTCACCGACGCCTCATTTCCATTCTATCAACCGAAATTACGTGCTAAGGCGCTTTTTCGTTGCCAATTCATACGTCCAATCAACGCCTTCCATTCGACTAAGATCAGCCAAACAACGATCAGCATCGGCGGTTCCGCCGTCCCATATATCTTGTGTCTTGGTCCGGACATTCCGTTTTGAAGTGGCCCTGGATTTTGGGACCAGTGGCTTAGGGCCCGTCAGGAAACAACTGAATCGGGTGCGAGGTGGGGGATTCCCAAGTTTGGGATCGTATCCTATGCGCGGGCATGCTCGATGTTGCTCTGATTCGCGAACGTTTTGAGGCTTTGTCGCCGCATCTCGACGAACGCGGGCGGCGGCTGTTCGCAGCTACTGAAGCCGCGGCCGCCGGTTACGGCGGCATTGCGGCAGTGTCGCGGATCACCGGCATCGCCGCAAGCACCATCGGCCGCGGCCTGAATGAACTCGCGGCGCCGACGCGGTTGGAGCCGGGCCGCATCCGCCGTTCGGGCGGCGGCCGCAAAGCGCTGGTCGTGACGGACCGGAAGCTTCTCGACGACTTGAACGGGCTGGTCGAGCCCGAGGCGCGCGGCGATCCGATGTCGCCGTTGCGCTGGACTTGCAAGAGTCTGCGCCGAGTGGCGGCCGAACTCGCCGCCCTGGGGCATCGCGTGAGCCATACGGTCGTGGGCGAATTGCTGAGGCAGCAGAAGTTCAGCCTTCAGGCCAACCGCAAGACCCGAGAGGGCGACAGCCATCCAGATCGCGATGCCCAGTTCGCCTACATCAACACCGAGGTGAGCGCCGCCCTGGCCGAAGGCCAAGCAGTGATCTCGGTCGACACCAAGAAAAAGGAACTCGTCGGCGACTTCAAGAATGCCGGACGCGAGTGGCGTCGCCAAGGCGAGCCGGAAGAGGTGCGGGTCCACGACTTCCTGATCAAGGAACTGGGCCGGGCGGTCCCCTATGGCATTTACGATCTCGCCAGCAATGCCGGTTGGGTGAGCGTCGGCATCACCCACGACACGGCGGCCTTCGCGGTCCAGACGATTCGCCGCTGGTGGCAGGAGCTCGGCCGCGCCCGTTACCCCGAGGCCACCCAACTCGTTATCACCGCCGACGGCGGCGGCTCCAACGGCTATCGCGTCCGCCTGTGGAAACGCGAGCTGCAACGTCTGGCCGACGAGACCGGCATCGCCATTGAGGTGCATCACCTGCCCCCGGGGACCAGCAAGTGGAACAAGATCGAGCACCGTCTATTCTCGTTCATATCGCAAAACTGGCGGGCCAAACCGTTGGTCAGCTATCAGGTCATCGTCAATCTGATCTCGGCCACCACCACCTCGACCGGTCTCGAGGTACGCTGCGAACTGGACGCCAATACATATCCCAAGGGCGTCACCGTCCCCGACGCCGAAATGGCCGCCCTCAATATCGAATGCGCCGAATTTCACGGCGAATGGAACTATACGATCCGCCCCACCAACCGGTCAGATCGAGCGGTTGATTCCTGACAAGCGCTTAGTTGGAAGAAGTCTGCTCCGAATGGGACAGGACGGAGCGGCAGATGACGAAGACGAGACGGAAGATTGATGCGGCGCTGAAGGCGAAGATCGCTCTCGAGGCGGTGCGGGAGCAGGCGACGGTAAGCGACCTGGCGCAGCGCCATCAGGTTCATCCCAACCAGATCTACGCCTGGAAGAAACAGCTTCTGGACCATGCGGCGCGGGCGTTCGATTCGGGGGTTGGCGTAGACGCGGAAGCGGCGTCGGCGCGCGAGATCGAGAAGCTTCACGCCAAGATCGGTCAGCTGACGATCGAAAACGATTTTTTCGCCAAGAGGTTCGGCAAATGAGCGTGTCGAACCGTCGAGCCAAGCTCGATCGCGATCATCCCGATTTATCCATGCGCAGACAATGCGCGATGCTCGGCGTGGCGCGCTCGGGCGTCTATCGCAAGCCGCGGCCGGCCAACGACAACGACCTCGAGGCGATGAGGCGCATCGACGCACTGTTCACCGCGCGGCCGTTCTTTGGGGCGCGGCGGATTGCCCGCACACTGAGCGAGGAGGGCTTTCCGATCGAGCGCAAGCGCGTGCGCCGGCTGATGCGGTTGATGGGGATCGAGGCGCTCGGGCCGAAGCCGAGAACGGCCAAGCCCGCTCCGGGACACAAGATTTATCCCTACCTGCTGCGCGATCTGACGATCGAGCGGCCAAACCAGGTCTGGGCGGCCGACATCACCTATATCCCGATCGGCCGCGGCTTTCTCTACCTAATCGCCGTCATTGACTGGGCGAGCCGGGCGGTTCTCTCCTGGCGGCTGTCCAACACGATGGACGCCTCGTTCTGCGTGGCGGCGTGGAGGAGGCGCTGGCCCGATACGGCAAGCCGGAGATTTTCAACACCGACCAGGGCAGCCAGTTCACCAGCGCGGATTTCACCGGCGTGCTGATCGAGGCTGACGTGCGCATCTCGATGGATGGGCGCGGTCGCTGGATGGACAACGTGTTCATCGAACGCGTGTGGCGCTCGCTGAAATACGAGGACGTCTATCTCAAAGGCTACGCCGACGGTCGCGAGGCGAAAGCAGGCATCAGCGATTGGATCATCTTCTACAACCCCGCATTTGAACACCCTTCTGTCTATGTCTCTGACGGAAAAAGGCTTTGCTGATCGAGATGCGATCCCGTGGGGTATCGCGGGTTCTGGCGCGCGCGATCGGTTATGGTGCGGGCGGCTGATGAGGAAAGGTCGGCGCGGCTGAAGATCCAGGGACCATCCGGCAAGGGATGGACAGCTTCGATCACGCCAGCCTCGGCCGCCAGCCTGAGAGTTTTCGACGCCACTTTCAGAACGCGCGCGGCGTCTCCGAGGTTGAGCCATGGCTCGGCTTCCGCCACGCGCCTTCCGGCGGATGCTCACGCCGACGCCGTGGGCGCCGAAGGTCGACGAGGCCTTAGTCTTACCATAGGCGTAGGCGCCGCCGTAGATGGGGTTCTCGATCATCCGGTGGATGGTCGCGTAGTTGGGTCGTCGCCAGGCGAGATCGCCATCGACCCGCTTCACCGGCAGATCGAGACCATGCTCTTGGAACCAAAGCAGGGCCTGCCGCGCGCTGCCCAGTTCCTCGACCTTGTCGAACACCAGCGTTATTGCGTCCTGGACGCGACGGTCCGGATCCTTCTCGTACCGATCACCAGCCTTCACGAAGCCGACGGGCACGGCGACGACCAGTTCCCCGCGCCGGCCTTCTCGTAGCGCGCGGACAACGAGCGCTGACGCAGCAGATCGAGTTCGTACTCGTTGAGGCTACCCTTCAATCCGAGCAGCAACCGGTCGTTGCCGTGGCGGGGCGCGTAGACCGTCTCTTGATCAACCAGCACCGTGTCGACCACGCGGCACATCTCGATTAATTGCTGCCAGTCGCGGCTATTGCGCGCGAAGCGCGAGACTTCGCGTGCGCAGACGGCGCCGACTTTGCCGAGACACACCTGCGCCACCATGCGCTCGAACCCGGCCCGCTGGACGCCGCCCGCCGCCGATCTTCCGAGGTCGTCGTCGATCACTTCAATCTCGGACCAGCCGAGCTCGGTCAACCGTCCCCGCATGGCGTATTGCAACGCGCTGCTCTCCCTGTTGTGGAGAACCTGATGGGCGGAGGACTGACGGACGTAGAGCAGCGCTTTGCGCGCCAGGTGATGCGGCTGGATCTTGTCAGCAGTCATGACCGACCTCCATCGCGCAACGGGCCGCGTTTCGGTCGGCATGGTCGATGAGCAGCCGCGCCATCAGCTCCGTCAGGGCAAGCCGCGTCTCTCTCGGCAGGTCCGGCCACGTCGGCGCTCCGATTGTGGAGCCGAGCGCTTCGCCTGCGAACAACTCCAACTGCCTCGTCAATGGGCGCCGATGGTCGCGTACGGCCTCCTTCTGCGACGACGGCCTTCGAAGCGCAGCTTTCCTTTCCGGCATGAGGGTCTCCCCGATTCTGGTCGCGAGAAACCCTCGATGCGCCGAAAAGCGGGAGGTTCGATGGTGGCGACGCTCGCGCTTTCAGCGCCCCCGCCAAAAGGTCCGCCAAGGCCGACAATGCGGCCATCCTGGCGAAGGGGGCGTCAGAGAGCATCGCTCGCTCCGCACACGCGGCGCGGTCGAACATCCATGCCGGAACTTCCAGCCCGCGATCGGCAGCCGAATCGCTCAGAGCGCACCGGAAAACGAGGCCGCCAGGCTTCTCTATCGCCTCCCCGACCCAAACCCGGCGGTCGCACCATGGATGCCACCGATACACCAGTTCCTGAGAACTGTTCCCGTGGGCGTTCTCAAACCGTGTTGTACAACCAGCGCCGCCTTCATCAGGCGCTCGGCTATCGCGTGCCGATGGCCGTCTGGCGCGAAGGCCCGCTGCCCAAGGCCTATGAACATGTGGACAACGCAAACGCGTTGACCACATGCCCACAGGCGGATCAGAAACAGCAGACAGAACCCTTGGCGGCTTGATAAAGGACAACCAGCAGACGCACTTCCAACTTAGCCGCCGCCAAAAACGGTCCCGCTACGCGGGGCCACTTCAGTTTGACAGCGTCGGGAGTCATGTCATAGTTATTCTTCGGCCTTTGGTTGGACGTATTTTTGCGTGCATTGGGTTCGACGATCGAGCGCGAAGAGCCTCGCTGGCGCAAGCCTCTTGGGTTCGTCGACGGTTGCCACCGTCGCGGTTGTTGATGTTCTTTATACGAGGACGTTCTCGACCTTGGCGATGATGATGATCGGCTTCGCGGGGTTGGGATTTCGGCGCTATTGGTCAGTGTTTAGGAGCGGCACCATTCGCCTCGATCAGACGCGGCGGGCTCCAAGTTGGACGGATGGGGAGAGATGACCCTGTTTCTTATCATTTTAGGCGTTTTCGGCGTCGTCTGCGCACTAGTCGCCTGGTCAGCCTGCGCCTTGAGCAGCTCTGAGTGGTCATTGCCTGACGACGCCGGATTGGCAGACTACGCCGTCGACTCCGCAGAGGAGAGTGAGTTCTAACGTAAAGCCCTGCTCGCACAGCGGCTTGACGCGGCGGATTGGGGGAATCGTGCGCGACGGCTGACCAAGCATATCTGTGGATCAGCCACATACCCTGGGCCGAAGGCTCGGCGACTTCTCCATCAACCGCGAACTCTGTCCTTCCCGATGCTGCATAGCCGGGTGGCGGTGATCGCAGTCATTTACTCGTTGCAGTGTAGACGCCTGCACCCGTGGAACAGCAACGGAAGCGGCGAGGTTGCGGTGCAAGGCTCGGGAATTTACAGGGAGACTGGTGATCGTGGGCCATGCCGGCTAGTACATCAAGACCTACTCAGCACTCTTTCCATGCCGGCAACCGTGGTGCTCGGCCCCGCTCGTGGGCGGCGACGGCGACGATGTGAGCTGAACGAGCAAGAGGAGAGGCGATGCGACTACAACTCATTTCGTCAGGCTCGAAGATGTGTACTGACGAGCCACACCCACGCCCTCAGGGTGGGAGATCGTGTCTATCTCTCCGGCACGAGCGTGCCATTCAAATGCGCTTCAAGCTGTGCTCGCCCAAGAGGCGTCAACTCGTAAGTTCCGCGGTTGCGGTCGTCCAACTCAACATATCGAATCCATCCGCGGCTCGAGCACCTGCCGACTGGTCCGGAGTCAAGCGCGCGCGAACCAGAGACGAGCAGCTTCATGAGCGCAGTCTCCTCTTCCCGAGGCGGTCGTACTTTGAGTTGCTGGCGCGATCGACAATGCGGAGTTCCACGACCTTGCTCTCCAACAACCGCAAGGTCCAGCGCGCGCGGCCCTTGGGCGGTTTGGAACAAGCCAAGGCAATCAGTTTGGCTTCCTTTGCGGCGCGACAATCTGGATGAGAATCGCGCGACAATCAGGATGAGAATACGCCGCCGCGGGGATAGCGAAGGAAGGGCGTAGCCCGACCGTAGATATCCCCGCGGCGGCGGCGAGCGCCCAAGTGGCCTCGTCTGGCGGTCACGGCGGCTGGGTTAGGGATCGGCCTTCTCTTGTCGAGAGGACCGACTTCTTGCCCGGCCGACACGTCACCGATCGTCAGATGAGGCTATTCATGAACTTGCGTCGCAACCATTCGCCGGCGATTGCCGGCGCGAAAGCCGGATTTCAGCACGGCCGCCGCCTACCGTATTGAAAAGGATCCTCGGCTTCCCAGCCAAAAGAAGGCGCGTCGAGAACGACGTCGAGCCGATCCCTTCGCCGATGTCTGGGACAATGAAGTCGTCCCGATGTTGAAGGCCGCGCCCGGACTGAGACCGATTGCCGTCTTCGGAGAACTCTGCCGTCGGCATCCAGACCTGGGCGACGGAACGCGGCGGACCCTCGAGCGCCGCATCCGGGCTTGGCGGGCGGTGAACGGTCCGGATCGGGAGGTCATCTTTCGCCAGGAGCATCCTCCGGGCCGGATGGGACTGTCGGACTTCACGGAAGTGGCCGATCTCGGCGTCACCATTGCCGGCGAGCTTCTCGACTGCCGACTTTATCACTTCCGCTTGCCCTTTTCCGGCTTCGAGCACGCCCATGTCGTGCTCGGCGGTGAAAGTTTCGTCGCGCTGGCGGAAGGGCTACAGAACGCCCTCTGGGCGCTGGGCGGCGTTCCCGAGCAACATCGCAGCGACAGTCTCTCGGCGGCCTTCCGTAATCTGGGCGCCGACGCCAAGGAGGATTTGACGAAGCGCTACGAAGCGTTCTGCGCCCATTACGGCATGACGCCGACCCGCAACAATCCAGGCGTCAGCCACGAGAACGGCTCGATCGAGAGCGCCCACGGCCATCTCAAGAGAGCGCTCGCCGACGCCCTGTTGCTGCGCGCCTCGCGAGATTTTGACGATCTCACCGCATGGCGGGGCTTCGTCGACGACATCGTTGGCCGCGGCAACCTCCGCAACGCCAAGCGCATCGATCAAGAGCGAATGGCGTTGAACAAGCTGCCGGTCCGCAAGACCGCTGACTACGAGGAGGTCAACGTCGACGTCACCAGCTCCAGCGCCTTCACGCTGCGCAAGGTGTTCTACTCGGTTCCCTCGCGACTGATCGGCCATCGGCTGCGGGTGCGCCTTTATGACGATCGGCTCGAATGTTTCCAGGGCTCGACGCCCATCGTCGTCTTGCGACGCGGTCGGCCCCGGCCGAACGGCAAACATGGTCATGTCGTCGACTACCGTCACGTCATCCATTCCCTGCGCCGCAAGCCCATGGCGCTGCTCAATCTGGTCTATCGCGATCAACTCTTCCCCCGCCGAGCCTTCGCCCTGGCGTTCGACGCCTTGCTCGCCGGTCTCGGTGAGAGACCAGCTTGCCGCGCCATGGTCGGGATTCTCGCGCTCGCGTTCGAGCGCTCCTGCGAGGCCGAACTCGCCCTCGCGTTGCAAGCGGCTCTCGACGACGGCGTCCTTCCCGATCTCGCTGCGCTGATCGAACGCTTCCGGCCAAAGGACGCCGCATTGCCCGTCGTCGTCGTCAGGCTGCCATCCCTCGCCATCTACGATCAGATCGCGACAAGCGTTGGAGAAGCGGCATGAAGGCGACCGACAAGATCGACGCCGCCCGCATCGACCTGCTGCTTGGCGAGTTGCGACTGCCCGGCATCAAGCTGATCTGGGCCGCCCTGGCGGCGACCGCCGACAAGGAAGGCTGGCCCGCCGCCCGCTTCCTGGCGGCCCTCGCCGAACAGGAGATGGTGGAGCGAAACCGCCGTCGCTTCGAACGGCATCTGGAGGAAGCGCGATTGCCGCCGGGAAAGACCCTCGACACGTTCGACTTCACCGCAGTGCCTATGATCTCGAAGGCGCAGGTGCAGGTGCTCGCCGCCGGCGACGCCTGGCTCGAAAAGGGAGCCAATCTTTTGTGCTTCGGGCCGCCCGGCGTCGGGAAATCCCATCTCGCGGCGGCGCTCGGTTTGGCCTTGATCGAAAAGGGTTGGCGCGTTCTGTTCACCCGGACCACCGACCTTGTGCAAAAGCTTCAGATCGCACGCCGCGATCTTGCCCTCGAAGCCGCGATCGCCAAACTCGACAAATATCATCTGCTGGTCCTCGACGATCTCGCCTATGTCACCAAGGACCAGGCGGAGACGAGCGTTCTGTTCGAACTGATCAGCGCGCGATACGAGCGCCGATCCATGCTCATCACCGCCAACCAGCCCTTCGGCGAATGGGGAAAAATCTTCTCCGATCAAGCCATGACGCTCGCGGCCATCGATCGTATCGTGCATCACGCCACGATCCTCGAAATGAACGTCGACAGCTATCGGCGAAAGGAAGCCGCCGACAACGCCCGTGGACCCGGACGCCCGCCGACGCGCGCGACAATCAAGGGATCATCCTGATTGTCGCTCCGCGACAATCAAACCATCTCTCGACAAAATAGCGCTTGCGTTATCGCCGCGCCGCGACAATCATCACCTCGCCGCGACCGCCAAAATGGCCATCCTGATTGTCGCTGCTTTCCATCCAGATTGTCGCGCTACATTCCTTCTCGCCGGCGAAAATCCGCGCAACCGCCGGCGTCGCGCGTTGCTTGCGGCTCAACACCGCCTCGAAGCCCTCTTCCACCAGTTGCTTGCGCACCCGGTAAACCATGGATGGGCTGGTCTCCAGCGCTTCGATGATCCAGCCGTCGCTCCAGCCTTCCCCGGCTTCCGAGACATCGGCCTTCAACAAGATCCGCGCCTTCAGCAACCGCTGGGCCGGGCTCTTTCCTTTACGGATCAGGGCTTCAAGTTGCTCCCGCTCATCCGGGCTCAACCGCACCACATACTTCTTTACCGAAATCTCCTTCGCAGCCATGATCGCCTCCGTCGTCCGCACCGTCGACGAAGCCAATCATCAAAACCTTTCAAATTGATTGAAGCGGGCGAGTAGGTTCGAAAAGCGATTGGCTGCGATCTGCGAAGACCGGGTCGGCGCGGTCGTGTCCATTGAGGCTTCGTGCCTGGCCCGCAACGGACGTGACTGGCACACGCTGCGGGAGTTCTGCGGCCTCGTCGGGACGCTGATCGCCGATGAGGACGGCGTCTACGATCCCCCTCTCGCTAACGACAGACTCCTGCTCGGCATGAAAGGTAATGAGCGAGACGGAACTGACCATCCTGCGTCAGCGCGCTCATGAAGCGCTCAAAGAGAAGCCCGACGCGAGCTGTTCACCTCGGTCGCGATGGGTTACGTGCGCAGCGGACCCGACCGGATCGAGAAAGATCTGGACCTTCGCGCGCGTGAGGCGCTCGCGCTGGTCTTCCGGAAGTTCGCCGAGTTGCAGAGCGTGAGGCAGGTCCATCTTTGGTTCCGGCAGGAAGGGTTCGCGCTGCCCGCCGTTGACCATGGACCGAAGGCCGACGTTTGCAGTGGAAGGCGCCTGTTTACAACACGATCCACCACATCCTCAGAAACCCGATCTAGGTGTGTAGTCCCGCAATCTGATGGTGCATCATCGAGCCTGAGTCGTCAGGAGGAGGATGGCCTTTGGCAAGCGTTCTACACGGCAGCGCCCGCACGAAGCCGCGTCTTCGAGGCGAGTTCCAAACATCGAAAGAAAGCAGCCGGGCCCTTGCCGCTCGCTACGGCTTGAACCCGAAGACGGTCGCCAAATGGCGCAAGCGAACCACGACGGCCGATGCGCCGATGGGCCCCCGGTTTTCGAAAAGCACGGTGCTCACGCCGGCGGAGGAGGCCATCGTGGTGGCGTTCCGGCAGAAGACGCTGCTGCCGCTGGACGATGTCCTGGGTTGCTTGAGAGATACAATCCCTCACCTCAGTCGCAGCGCCCTTCGCTGGCCGTCGCTTCTCCTGAACGGTGAATCCCAGCGCCTTCCGTGACCAGGGACGGCAGCGGTGCCTCTCGTTCATGTGCTTGGACGGGACAGCGCACTGAACAGGTGAACCCGCGACAACTAATCGGCGAGCTGCGCCAACCCGCCACGGCAAACCCGTCCGCACTCTCTCTCGGGGCTTGTGGAGTTGGCCGAACGCCTCAACCTTGGCGCTCCCCTCGAAGCGAAACGATTAGTGCGGACGCATGACAAGTAAACTTGACACTTACCTCCGGCTATGACAAGTGTGCTTGACACACAGGAGTATCCAGCCCATGCCCAGCCGCCGACAAGTCACGTTCATGGGATCCGTCGCGGTCGCCGTCGTCGGCGCGGTCGTCATCTGGTTCGGCGTAGCCGCCATCGTACTGGGCGTCTTCGGCCACGATGTGCAGGCCGCGGCGCCTTGGCTGGCGCTGGCCAAGTTCGCGAGCCTGGCGTGGGCGGCGGCAGTAGGATGGATGATCACCTGGCCCCGGCTCGACGAGATGGAAAAGGAAGCGCGCAAGTTCTCTTGGTTCATCGGGTCAACCGCAGCCATCCTGGTGACCGCGCCGATCATGCTGCTGTGGCTGGTGAACGGCGGGGCGTTCCTCGCCGAGCTTATGGGTCGCCGCGGCACGCCTGGCGTCTACTTTGCGCTGGGATGGGTCGGACTCGTCTTCGCCCAGCTACTCTCCTCGGTGGTCGCCCGGGCCGGGTGGTGGGCGGCGAAACGCTAGAGGCGCCGGTCCATGAAGAACCAACTCAAGGCGTTGCGCGCCGAACGCGGGTGGAGCCAGGCAGAGCTGGCCGAGCGCCTCGACGTTGCGCGCCAGAGCGTCAATGCCATCGAGACCGGCAAGTACGACCCCAGCCTGCCGCTCGCCTTCAAGATCGCGCGCCTCTTCGGCCAGTCGATCGAGGCGATCTTCGAGGACCGATGAGGCCGGCAACGGCAGCCGTGTTCTGAGGGAGGAACCCGTATGAAGGATGCAATCAGCGCTGACGGTATTTTCCGCGAAGATCTTCTGGTCGCTCTTTGCAGTCGATGTGGAAAATCGGCCGATCGATGCCGATAGTCGCTGAAACCGAGCAAATCGCAGATCGTCGAAATTCTTCTTCAAAATCAAGAGCGTAAATTTCTGACGGATCGGGCGCACGGTGTTTCATGGTCTGCGAAAGAATTTGCGTCGACAGATCAAGGCGTTACCGTGCGTCAGAACGATCGAGTGGGAATGACGGGTGCGCGACACTGTGGATGGCTCCGGAGGGAAATAGCGTAGGAAAAATAGAGGCTATGGGCGGTTTCGTTGACAATCGCCACTCCATTGTCAACTGAGGCTCTTATCTCATTAAGTTTTTGATTTTGCATCCGATCCACTGTGCACCAGCTCGAAGTTGCCGAAACATTTGCCGGCGCTTCTGACGGTATTTCTCCAAGGCCCTTTTCGGGTTTGATAAAAAGACCGTCGGGCAAAAGCGGGCATGTGACGGTCTTTTTAGGGGACCTATCGGGTCGCGCAGACGGACCTTTGGTTCATCTGGGCTGTTGGGCTCCGAAGTGCCCTGCTAACCCGCATTTCTCACATTTTATAGCGCATCGGGCTGCCGAATCAGGCAAAAGTTGTTTTGCGATAACGACTTGCGCCGATTTGGAGAGGCCGCCCGATGCAGACGGAGTGTAGCGCAGAACCAAGTGTTTTTGGACGGGTCGAAGGACGGCCTGTGGTGGCCGAGTTCGATGGCGGGGCGCTGACGTCCGACGCGGGCGGGCTGCTGCTGGGCGCCGCCGATCGGGGTCTGGGGCTGGTTGGACGGCTCGCGGGATGTTTCCGCGACGCGCGAGACCCGAGGTTCGTCGAGCACTCGGTCGCTACGCTCGTCGGGCAGCGCGTGTTCGGCATCGCGCTCGGCTACGAAGACCTGAACGATCACGATGAGCTTCGCCACGACCCGCTGATGGCGGTGCTGGCCGGCAAGCTCGAGGCTTGGCGCGGCGACTGCGCGCCCGTGGCTGGCAAATCGACGCTCAACCGGCTCGAACTGTCGCGCGAAATCGCCACGCGCTACCACAAGATCAGCCACGATCCGGCGGCGATCGAGGCCCTGTTCGTCGACCTCTTCCTCGAGGCGCACGCAAAGGCGCCCAAAGAGATCATTCTCGACCTCGACGCGACCGACGACCCTCTGCACGGCCATCAGGAAGGCCGGTTCTTTCACGGCTATTACGATTGCTACTGCTATCTGCCGCTCTATGTGTTCTGCGGCCGGCATCTTCTGGCGGCCAAGCTGAGGCCGTCGAACATCGACGGCAGCGCCGGAGCGAAGGAGGAGATCGCGCGGATCGTCGGCCAGATCCGAGCGCGCTGGCCCGGGACGCGCATTCTCTTGCGTGCCGATTCCGGTTTCGCCCGCGAGGCGCTGATGGCCTGGTGCGAACAGAACCGGGTCGACTTCGTTTTCGGCCTCGCCCGCAACGCGCGGCTCGTCGATGAAATCTACGTCGAACTGCTGCAGGCCGAGGCGGAGGCGTCCTCGACCGGCAAGCCCGCCCGCCGCTTCAAGGACTTTCGCTACGCGACCCTCGACAGTTGGTCGCGCCGGCGTCGGGTAATCGGCAAGGCGGAATGGACCGAGGGCGAGGCCAACCCGCGTTTCATCGTCACCTCGCTGCGCAAGGCCGGAACGAACGGCCGCTTTCTCTACGAGAAAGTCTACTGCGCCCGCGGCGAGATGGAAAACCGGATCAAGGAATGCCAAGGCGACCTGTTCGCCGATCGGACCTCGACAGCGACCATGCGCGCCAACCAACTCAGGCTCTGGCTCGCCTCGTTCGCCTATGTTCTCCTGTGCGCGGTCAGGCGCATCGGCCTCGCGCACACGCAGTTCGCGCAGGCCACTTGCGGCACGATCCGGCTCAAGCTCCTCAAGCTCGCCGGCCTCGTCCGCATCAGCGCGCGGCGCATCAGATTCGCCCTCGCCACGGCCTGTCCCTACGCCGACGAATGGCGCCTCGCCGCCGCCCGCCTCGCCTGAGGCGTCGCTGCGACGCCGACAAATCGCGGCAATCCACCCCAAGGACCACAGGAGAACCGAAACAATCCGACCCGACCCGATCCGCGCAAACGGCGACACGGCGACGTTCGTCCATCACACAGACGAGACTTGATTATCCTCAGGACGTCAGCCGTCGACCCGGCCTATGAGAAATGCGGGCTAAGCAGTGTCGCTCAGCGCTGTGTGTTTGCAGCGTGTGCCCAGCGACGGAGGCGATGGTCATGGCGACCCCGCTGTCTTCGGCAACCGGCTCTCCGGCCAAATCGACCAGCGTGACCGATGTCGGTGGACAGATGGGCCTGACGAGCGACGTGGCTCGCGGTCGGCTGGAGAAGTTCGGCCCCAATGTGATGCCCGATACGAGCGCGCACCCGCTTCGCATGGCGCTCGAAAAGTTCTGGGCGCCCGTTCCATGGATGCTCGAGGCGGCGATTGCGCTCGAGTTGGCGCTTGGCAAACATGTCGAGGCCGCGATTATCGCCGCTCTGTTGGTGTTCAACGCGGCCCTTGGACTGTTCCAGGAGAACCGCGCCCAGGCGACCCTTGCGGCGCTGAGGTCGCGGTTGGCGTTGAACGCGTCTGTCCGACGCGACGGCGCGTGGAAGATCATGCCCGCCGCCGAACTGGTTCCGGGTGATTTGGTAAAGCTCTCGCTTGGCGGCGTAGTCGCTGCGGATGTGCATCTTATCGCGGGTGAAGTCCTGCTCGACCAGTCCATGCTGACTGGTGAATCGGTGCCCATCGAGGCGGGCGCCGGCGTGCAAACCTATGCCGGGGCATTGGTGCGACGCGGCGAGGCGGTGGCGGAGGTGATAGCAACCGGCGCGCGCACCAAGTTCGGCCGTACCGCGGAACTCGTCCGCACCGCCCATGTCGTAAGCTCCCAGCAGAAAGCGGTGTTGCGCGTGGTGCGCAATCTCGCCGCCTTCAATGGCGTCGTCATCGTCCTGCTCGTGACCTACGCCCACTTGCTCAAGATGCCGCTCGCCGAGATCATCCCTCTCGTCTTGACGGCGGTTCTCGCATCGATCCCGGTCGCACTGCCGGCCACCTTCACACTGGCGTCTGCGCTCGGGGCGCGGGCGCTGGCGAAGCTTGGCGTCCTTCCGACGCGCCTTTCGGCTGTGGATGAAGCGGCGACGATGACCGTCTTGTGCGCCGACAAGACAGGCACGCTGACCCAGAACGCGCTGACGGTCACGACCGTCCATGCCATGCCTGATGTCGATGAGGCGCACGTTCTGGCGCTAGCCGCGCTGGCCAGCTCGGATGGCGGCCAGGATCCGGTTGACGGCGCTATTCGGACCGCCGCCTCGGGCAAGCCGGTTTCCGACGCGCCGAAGTTGACCAAGTTCATGCCGTTCGATCCAGCGACAAAGATGTCTGAGGCGACGGTCCAGGATCGCGACGGCGGAACGCGACGTGTCGTGAAGGGCGCTTTCGCAGCGGTCATCCGTCTCGCCGAGCCTTCATCGACCGCCACAGCCGCGTGCGAGGAACTCGAGAGAAAGGGCTTCAGGGTGCTGGCGGTCGCGGCCGGGCCACCGAACGCAATGAAGCTCGCAGGACTGGTCGCGCTTAGCGACCCGCCCCGTACGGACTCGGCGGCGCTCGTCACTGAATTGCATGCGTTGGGCGTTCGAACGGTGATGGTGACGGGTGACGCGCCGGCGACAGCAGCCATCGTGGCTCATGCGGTAGGGCTTGATGGCGCCGTCTGCCCGCCGGGGCCGATTCCCGACAGCGTCAGCCCGGAACAATTCGCGGTCTTCGCCGGTGTCCTGCCGGAGGACAAGTACAAGCTAGTCAAGGCGTTCCAAAAGGGCGGCCACATCGTCGGCATGTGCGGCGACGGCGCCAACGATGCGCCGGCGTTGCGTCAGGCCCAGATGGGAATTGCGGTATCGACAGCCACCGATGTCGCCAAATCAGCCGCCGGCATGGTGCTCACCAATCCAGGGCTCGCGGGCGTCGTCGCTGCGGTCAAGGAAGGCCGGACGACCTTCCAGCGCATCCTGACCTACACACTGAATTCCATAATCAAGAAGATCGTGACGGTGCTCTTCTTGAGCGTCGGCCTCTTTATGACGGGGCAGGCGATACTGACGCCATTGCTGATGGTCATCGTGATGATTGCGGGCGATTTTCTCGCCATGTCGTTGACGACGGACAACGTGCGACCGTCCCCCATGCCAAATGCCTGGCGTATCGGCAGCCTCACAATGGCGGGCGTCACCATGGGCGTCTGCCAGCTGGCCTTCTGCACCGGCGTCCTGGCCGTCGGTCATTTCGGATTGAAACTGGGAACCGAGGTCCTGAGAACTCTGGCCTTCGCAGCCTTGGTCTTTAGCAGTCAGGCAACGATCTACGCCATTCGTGGACGGCGACATCTGTGGGGTCCTCGTCCGGGCTTCTGGGTCGCCCTGTCGTCAGTGGCTGATGTCACGATCACCTCGACATTTGCCGTAGCCGGAATCTTCATGAGGCCATTGCCGACCTCGGTGGTCGCCGGCGCCTTTGCCGCGTCGGCCGTCTTCGCAGCCGTGTTGGCCGCGGTGAAGGTTCTTGTATTTGCTCGTTTCAGGATCGCCTAGACCGCAGCCTTTATGATCGGCCATCGCCGTTCTGCTCAGCGTCAACGCTGGGATCAGTTTTACTGAGAGGCGTCGATATCCCGAGCTCAGGTTGGCGCGTCGGCACGCGACATAGAGAACGGGCGATTGAGAAACTCGCGCTTCCCATGCCAGCCGCCATTCGGACTTGTCGTCCCAGAGGCTGACGGTATTTTCCGGGTGACGCCCGCCCGCTGCTTGCTCGATAGATTTCAAAAAAATCGACCAATCGACGCCCAGAGTCGCTGAAACCGAGCAGATCGCGAATCGCCGAAATTTCTCTCTTCGGGCCCCTCGAGAAGCGCGCCGTTTAGCGAGCGCGCGCTGTCAAAGCGTTCCAGGCCGCGAGAGAGTTCTATGTAGTCTCTCCAATGGGCGATTTTGCGATTTTCAATTTTGATGATTGAGCAAAAACGATTGTTGTACCTCACGCCAGTCGCGAGGATGGTCCCATAGACTTCATATTCGATGACGACGACACGGCCGTCGTCCGTCTTGTGGGCGATCAACCTGTCGGCGACTTGAAGCTTGATGTTGTCGCAATAGCCCCTGAACTGGGTCATCAGATCGGCGCGCCCCTGGATAGCGCGAGGCCAGCCGGGGATATCGTAGAGAACCTCGTAGACAACGTCGTCGGCGACGATGTCAAAAAAGTGCTCGCCATCAACGAGGTCCTTCAGCGCCCCACGGACCAGATCGAAGTAAGGGGCGGCAGCGGCGTAGGCGGCGTATTTCGGATTCCGCATTCCGGACTCTCCATGCCGCTTCACGAGGATGGGCCGTTTGAACAATCGAGCAGGAGCAAGGAGCTCGCTTTACATGGCTGACCGTCGCTTCTCGACCACGAATCCGAGGCGTCCGAGCACCTTGACGGCGCCTGATTTCCCGCCCTCGAAGTCGCCGGAAGCAAGGCGCTGGCCGGTGGCGAACTCGTTGGCTGCGCCCAGGATCGCTTTCGGCGGGTAGCGGCGTTCTTCCCAGACGAGCTCGTAAGTCGTAGTCGGGGCTCGGCGAAGACCCGCTCCGGCCCCAGCCGGTCGTATTCTCTGATCGCGCGCAACACATGATCGCGAGTTACCCGGTCCCAGGCAGGCATCTCGTCGCTCCTACATCGGTCTGACGCGTCCGGGAACGCCCAACGGGCATTCCAACGCGGCGCGGTCCCAGCCTCCGGTCTCGGCGGCGGCCGCATAGGTCGTCGACAGGAAGTCGAGCAGCAGGGCGTCCGGGTCCGGAGCCTGCGCGACCGCGTCGTACGGCAGGATGAACTCTCCAAGCGTCGTATCAAAGTAGGCCCCGGGCGCAACCGCCCGCTCGCGAAACCCCGCCCGTTCGGGATAGGCGTAAGAGTAGAAGGCCGCGCGCGGGAACGCCTCGGCGCCAGGCCAGAACCCGGCGCTGCTCACTTCGTGCGAATAGGCCTCGCGCGCGACGGCGTCGGGCAGGCCGGGCACGCCGCCCGGATGGAGCGGCGCGCGACGCCCGGAGAACCGGGTGACCGCGAGATCGAAACTGCCCCAGAAGAAATGGACCGGGCTCGCCTTGCCGAGGAAGCCGGTGCGGAAGAGCTTGAAGATGCGATCCGCCTGCACGAGCGCGCGCCAGAAGCGATGGGCGGCGGCCGCATCGTAAGTCGCGTGGGTCCGATCCTGCGAAAAGCGGATCGGGTTCGGAACTTCGTTCGGCATCTGCTTGATTGCGACCGCAATGCCCATGCCCTCGAGGAGATCGACGGTCGCACGATAGAAGTCCGCGACCGCTTGCGGCCGCAGCGGCAGCGAACCCTCGGCGCCTCGGCTGGTTCGGACTGCGAGCCGGTGGCCGACAAAATCGAACTCGATCTCGAATATCTCCGCCCCGATCGGGATCGCCGACGCGCCCAGTCCCCGAGCGGTCACGTAGAGCGGCGTTTGCCAGCCGTGATTGAGCCAGGGGGTGAGCGTGAGCCGGATCTTGCCGACGATCTGGGTCCAGAGATGCAAGGTCGCAAGCGTCTCGCTCCATGCCGAATAGGTGAGATCGGGCCAGATTGCGTCAGCGCGGTTCATGGCGTTCATCCCGGTCCTAGAGCCGCGGAAGGCTCGTCGCCGCCGCAAAAGCCTCGCGCCATCCGAGCGCTGCGGCGAGCTGGAAAACTCGCGCAGGATTGAACTGGCCGCAACAGCTTCCGTCATTCAAAGTTTCGTTGGTCGCTCCTGAATGATGATGGTATTGGCTCCTGCGAGATCAGGAATCACGCGATGTCACGCAAAACGCTCATTGTCGTCGCCCTGGTCGGGCCGCTTTCATCGCTGGCGCAGCAAGCGATCGCCCAGGATTCGCGGCCGGTCCATGGGGGCGATTGGCCAATTCAGAACGGGATCAAGCACCAGCCGACCCGGGGCGACGTGGGAGGGGAATTCTCGCGCGGCCAGGCGGAGGAAACCGATAAATTATACGATGAATTAATGTCCAACTATGGCGCAACGCACCATTCAGGTAACGCACGCACGCGCTAAGGCAACCCGCGCGACGGGGGGCTTCCAGCCGCGCCAACCGCGCCGTTCAGGTCCGCGGCATATCGACCCCGGAAATCTCCCGGCAGATGTCGATGAGCTTGTCCTGCAAGGCGACGTCCCGGGCCTCGGGGTTCGGCTCGCGCCGCTTGAGATGATAGAAGTAGCCGCCGGTCGTCCGCGCTGCGGGTTCGTCGCTGGTCGCGAGCCAGGCTTGCGTGAGATGCGCCTGATCGATGTCGTCGGGCGCGCCCGCGCCCCCCATCTTGGTCGCCACCCAGCCCGGCGTCAGCGCGTTCGACGGCACGTTCGGCCAGAGCCGCGCGACCGCGAAAGCCAGCATGACGTCGTGCAGCTTGCTCTCGGCGTAGGCCGACGAACCGTCCCAGCGCCGCTTGCGCCACAGGATATCGTCGAGATGCGCGTTGGCGCGGTCATGCATGCCCGAACTCAGATAGACGAGGCGCTTTGGCTTTTCGATCGACGCGGTGAGGATATAGGGCGCGAGCGTGTTGATGCCGAAGACATGCGGCAAGCCGTCGCCGGTGACGCGATGACCCTCGCGGAAGCCGACAGCGGCGTTATGGATGATGGCGTCGAATGAGCCGAGCGCGTTGACCTGGCGTGCCAGGTCCTTCGTCGCGGCGATGCTCGCGAGATCGCCGACGACGACGGCTTCGGCCTTGGGCGCTGCCCTCTTCGCGTCCGCGGCGCGCGCCTCGTCGCGCGCATGCAGGACGGCCCGATGGCCCTGATCGGCGAGAAACCGGCCAACCATAAGGCCGAGCCCGTCCGACGAACCGGTAATGAAGACGCGCGCCATGCCAACTCCCAATGTTGCGCTTGCCTCCAAGATATAGGAGCCGCGCGACGGCCGCGGCGCGGCTCCAGCTTCAACCACGCCGCCTATTTCCCGCAAGCCCACGCAAGCCGGCGAAAACCTACGAAAATGAAATGGCTCGAATCCGCTTTCTTTTGCTTTTCGGAATTGGGCCTTTTCAGCGGGTTACAGCCAATTCAAATACTTTTTTTCCTACCTTCCTCCGACCCCTCTTCCAACCCCCCGACTGCCCCGACGCCGCAGTCTGGCCCTCTCGATCTAGCCATGAAAGCAAGCTAGCACGGCGGTTGATATTTGTACATCTTTTGTTCTCATTTTCAGCGCGAGCCAGGGTCCGGCGCCTGCGACAGCCCGCGAAAGGCGTCGGCTATCTCAGCGCCCTGCTGCGATTAGCACGCCCCAATCGGCGCCACGCGCGCAAGCGGGACACCCTGATGGCCCTGATCGGCGAGATACCGGCCGACCATGAGCCCGAGGCCGTCGGACGAACCGGTAATGAAAACGCGCGCCATGCTATTCTCCGTTCGTTGCGTCCGGCTTAGGGTATAGGGCGTCGTGTGCCGCTCGCTTGTCCAGGGTGACGCTCGGATTGAGTGCGAAATGAGCGGAATAGGAAAGGGTCCGACCTAGTTGGGAGCGTAGGACGCGAATCGGACGTCTCCGCGATCTCGAAAGCGTCGAGTGGCCTATGAAGGACGGGACAGGACAGCCCTTGAAGAGACTGAACGACGGAACGCTGAAGCCCGGCGATATCGTCCTCACTACGTCAACAGCTGCGGTTAGCAAAGCCGTTCGTTTTGCGACCCGCAGCGATATTTCACACGCAATGATCCTCGTCGAGGATCACTCCGTTGTCGATGCAACGGCCGAGGGCGTACACGCCCGCAACACGCAACGGCTCATGTTCGAGGATGAATGCTCGATCCACGTCCTGCGCCTACGCGAAGGGCTATCCGACACACAACTTGCTACGCTCGTAACCTTCATGCGGGGGCACATCGGCACGCAATACTCGGTCAGGGAGGCGGTGTTGACCGCGATCGGCGGTGCCCGTCAGCCGAGCAAGAAGCAGTTCTGCTCCCGAATTGTTGCGCAAGCTTTCGCCTCGGCGGGCATCTATCTCGTCCCAGATCCGAACTTCTGCTCGCCAGCCGATCTGAAAGATAGCCCTCTTTTGGTCGCGATCGCCGATACGACGCTCCCGGTTACCGTCGAGCAAGCAGCGTTGTGGGAAGGGACGCTAGACGTCCCGCAAATGATGAGAGATGCGACCAACGCTTTTCTCGACGGTGCTCGATTGAAGAGCGGGGCGATCCAAACGTTCGACGACGTCCACCGACATCTCGTGGCACACCCCGAAGACGATGATGGATTTTGCCGGTTGCTCGAAACGTCGGGCTATCTCTCGATCTGGAAGATCGACCGGGACCTGAACCCTTGGCAATATGATTTTGAACTCATGCGCGAGGCGCCAACCGACGAGATTGAGGAATATTGTTGGTACACCGTAGGGGCCGAGGATGCAGGGCCCAACCGATACGTCGCCAACCGTGGCGCATATACGTACTTCGCCGAACAATACGGCCTGCGTTTCTTTAGGGTGATGGCAGATCTGTACGATCTCCTCGCCAGCCTCCATCAACGGCGCGTGGACGTCGCGATTGAGTGGCTCAGGTCAAATGGTCATCTCATCGCGTCGACAAAATCGCATCTGACGCCACATAGCCCTGAATGGTTCAACGCGCTGCAGCAATGGGATCCTGCAAAGGCGATCATGACGCGTAGGGTAGTCGAACTTGCTGGAAGGACGGACATATGTTCGATTTGGGGGATGTCCCGGGGAATGTTGAAAAGGAAGGAGCGGCGTTGCTCGCCTTGAGCCTTTAGGCTCGGGGTGCTGATTCCAACGAAGGAAAGCAACGCCATGAAAAAGCATATCACATCCACGGCGATTCCTACCTATGCGCTGAAGACGGAAGCGCTTGCGGGCATGTCGGCGAGTTTTGAGCGCTTTTGCCTTGCGGCCGGGATCGAATCGCTGACGGAGATGCTGGAAGAGGACGCGGTGGCCGCTTGCGGCGCGCGTCATGAGCGGGGCGAGAGCCGCAAGGCGCACCGCTGGGGTCGGACGAAGGGCAAGATCGGTTTTCACGGCGGCAAAGTCGAGGTCGAGCGCCCACGTGTTCGCGGGCGTAATGGCGTCGAATACGTGTTGCCGAGCTGGGAAAGCGCGGCAAGCGAAGATTGGCTCGGCCGATGGGCGATGAACCAGATGCTGATCAACGTCTCGACGCGCAAATTCAAGCGTTCGGTTCGCCTGCCCGAAGGGGACGTTCCGGCCGCCGACGGAGCCGGCTTGTCGAAGTCGGCGACTTCCCGGCGCTTCGTCGCTTTATCGACGGCGCGCATGAGGGAGTGGATGTCGACCAGGCTCGACGCTCTTGATCTGCTGGTGATCCAGATCGACGGCATCCATATGGCCGAGGACATGCTGCTGGTGGCGGCGCTCGGCATCGACGCGGCGGGCGACAAACACCCGCTGGGTCTCGTCGAGGGGGCGACGGAAAACGCAACGACCGTGCAGGCGCTCATCGACAATCTCATTGAACGCGGCCTCGATCCCACCGTGCGGCGTCTCTTCATCATCGATGGCTCGAAGGCGCTGTCGAAGGCGATCAAGAGGACCTTCGGACGCGATACGCCGATCCAGCGTTGCCAGATTCACAAGGCGCGCAACATTCTGGAGCGACTGCCCAAATCGATGCACGCGTCGGTGCGAAGCGTCTTGCGGCAGGCCTGGGAAATGGATGACGCGGCCAAGGCCGAAAAGCTGCTGCGCAACCTCGCCCGCCGTCTCGAACGGGACTGGGAGGGCGTCGCCGCCTCGATCCTGGAAGGGCTGGACGAGATGCTGACCGTGACGCGTCTCGGCCTTCCGCGCGAACTGCGCCGCTCGCTTGCCTGCACGAACATCATCGAGAATGTCATGGGCACGGTGCGTCGTGTTTGCCGGAACGTCAAATACTGGCGCTCCCCCTCGATGGCGATGCGCTGGACCGCCGCCGCGATGCAGGAAGCGACCAAGGGTTTTCGAAAGCTGAAGGCCTTCAAGCAACTGCCCGCCCTGCGCGCGGCGCTCGACAAGACCAACTCCAAGCCTGCCACGGTGGAGCCTCTTGCTCAAATCGCCGAGGCCGCATAATTCTCAGCCAGCAGCCACCGCTTCGAGAATTTCAACAAAGACCGGGACATCGCCTCGATTTGTGGCGACGATCCCGCGAGCGACTATCTTCTAGAGGACGAACACCGCCCCCCAGGCGGACCCGACACGTTTCGGCTTTGCGACGACTGCCTCGATATTCGCCGGAGTTTTGGCGAGTCGTTCACTCAGCTGGAAGGCGGAGAAACCAAGAATCATGGTTCGTAGACGTCCCCGGCTTGGTGTGGCGCGTCGCGGTGCGAGTGGGCGAACATGAAGTGTCTTCTCACCGCGCACCCAGAGGTTGATCTTGTATGCTCCATATATTGATCGACACTTGCGTATGGCTGGACATGGCGAAAGATCATCGTCACCAACCGACGCTTGCGGCTCTTGAGACGATGGTTGAGAGCGGCGAAATTAGCTTGGCGCTTCCAAGGCAGGCAGTTGATGAGTTCACGCGAAACAAGGATAGAATCGCCGCAGAGAGTGGCAGGTCCTTGGGCAGCACATTCAAGCGCGTAAAGGACGCAATCCGAGAGTTCGGCCCCGCCAGCAACAAGGAGCAGGTGCTCGCGGCTCTCGACGATGTGGATCATCGGATCACAATTCTCGGGGAAGCTGTCAATGAGAGTATTCAACGAATCGAGACGATTTTCTCGCGCGTGGGAATAGTCGACACGACGGACGCCGTGATGATCCGCGCCGCGCAACGGGCGATCGACAAGAAAGCGCCATTCCACAAAGGCAAGAACAGCATCGGCGACGCAATTCTAATCGAGTCTTACCGAGACATGTTGGCCGGACGGACGGACGATGCACCGTATGCCTTCGTCACTCACAACAAGCACGACTTTTCCGACATGGGAGGAGACGAGCGTCACCCTCATCCGGACCTCGCCGAACTATTTGTCGGCGAAAAGTCCATCTACGCGCTGGCACTCGGCGAAGTGTTGAACCGTCACGCACCGAAGTGGATGGAAGATATAAGGTGGGAATTCGAGTACCTAGAAGAGCCGCGGTTGCTGAGCGAACTCGTAGAAGCGGAGAACCTCTTGTTTCGCCAAGTTTGGTACAACCGGCACAGGAATCTTCGCGTTGCCATTGAGCGCGGCAACCACAAGCTCGTAACAAAAAACGAATGGGATGGGGCGCGGGGCCGGCGGCAGAAAATGACAATTGACACAGTATGGGCGGGAGCCCTTGCTGCAGCCAAAAGAACCGAGGACGAACTGGGTGTCGAAAACTTGGGCCCTTGGACGGATTTCGAGTGGGGCATGCTCAACGGCAAACTTAGCGCGCTGCGCTGGGCGATGGGTAGCGAATGGGACTTCCTTGACACATAAAAGTCTCGTCTTGGACGACAACGCTTCCCATTAGGACAGGCCTGCCCGCGTGGCCCTCGCCGCGCCATGGTCTTAGGACAGCATGAACCGCAAATCCTCCCGCGGAGCCGCCATGACCACCCACCAGCGCAACTTTCCCTCGATCGACCCGGCGAAGCTCGAGCGGCTGGCGGAGACGGCGGTCAAGGTCGGACTGCGGCTGCAGCCGGGCCAGGACCTTTTCCTCACCGCGCCGGTCGCCGCGCTGCCTTTGGCGCGGCGGATCGTGGCCGAGGCGTACAAGGCGGGCGCGGGACTGGTGACGCCGATCCTGGCGGACGAGGAGATCACGCTCGCACGATATCGCTTCGCCCCGGAGGCAAGCTTCGACCGCGCGCCCGGCTGGCTTTACGACGGCGTCGCCAAGGCGTTCGGCGCCAATACGGCGCGCCTCGCCATCGTCGGCGACGACCCGATGCTGCTCGCGAACGAGGACCCGGCCAAGGTCGCGCGCGCCAGCAAGGCCAATTCGATCGCCTACCAGCCGGCGCTCGAGAAGATCGCCGGCTTCGACATCAACTGGAACATCGTCGCCTATCCGACCGTCTCCTGGGCGAAGCGTGTCTTTCCCGGCGAGACCGAGGACGCAGCCGTCGGCAGGCTGGCGGAGGCGATCTTCTCCGCTTCGCGGGTCGACAACGACAATCCGGTCGCCGCCTGGAATGCGCACAACGCGGGCTTGAGCAAGCGGACGAAATGGCTCAACGCAAGGAAGTTTCGCGCCCTGCATTATTCCGGACCGGGCACGGATCTGACCATCGGACTCGCCGACGGCCACGAGTGGGAGGGCGGCGCGGCAGCGGCGAAGAACGGGATAACCTGCAATCCGAATATCCCGACCGAAGAGGTGTTCACGACGCCGCATGCGCGCCGGGTCGACGGCCATGTCGTCTCGACCAAGCCGCTCTCCTATCAAGGCTCGCTGATCGACGGCATTGCGGTTCGGTTCGAAGCGGGACGGATCGTCGAGGCGAAGGCTGCGCGCGGCGAGGATGTGCTCAGACAAGTGCTCGACAGCGACGACGGCGCGCGGCGCCTCGGCGAGGTCGCGCTGGTGCCCCATTCGTCGCCGATCTCGAAGTGCGGCCTCCTGTTCTACAACACGTTGTTCGACGAGAACGCCGCCTGCCACATCGCGCTTGGGCAATGCTACGCCAAGTGTTTTGTCGATGGCGCGAAGCTAAGCCCGGACGAGATCGCGGCGCGGGGCGGCAACAAGAGCATGATCCATATCGACTGGATGATCGGCTCGGACAGGATCGACATCGACGGCGTCGATGCGGATGGCGGGCGGACGCCGGTGTTCCGCAAGGGCGAGTGGGTCTGAACTGCCGATCGTCGCTCGCTTCGGAAGCCGGCTCACTCGGCGGGCGCAACCTCGTCGCGCGTGATGGCCGGCCCCATGGCTTCGAAGACTCCGTCCCGCCGCACGAGCGCATGGAAGAGCGCCGCTGCGATGTGCATGAGGATCAGGGCGAAGAAGAGAAACGCCAGGTAGAAATGCGCATTCCAAAGCGCCGTGTGCAGGCTGTCGCTCTGCGGCAGGATCTGAGGCAGATGGACGCCGCCCCATAAACTCACCGGATAGGCGGCGGCCGACAACATCCCCCAGCCGATGAGCGGCATCGCGATCATGAGCGCGTAGAGCGCGTAGTGCGAAAGATGCGCCGCAAGCTTCATCGGCTCGGGCAAATCCGCCGGCAGCGGCGGGGCGCCGTAGCGCAGGCGCGCGACGAGGCGGATCAGCGCAAGAACGAGGATCGCCATGCCGAGCGGCTTATGAATCGAAACAAGCGTCAGGTATTTCGGCTCGACGGTCGACACCATGCCGACGCCGATGAATAGCATGGCCAGGATGCAAACGGCTATCACCCAGTGCAGCAGGCGCTGGACCGGGGTGAAGCGACGGACGCCGTTCATTGGCTCGCTCCGGGCGGGGTGCGGGGATAGTCCTTCGCCTCCGCTGCGCGCAAGTCATAGGACCTCGCATAGGCCGCCGACCGCGCCGCCGGGAACGGATCGTCCGACGTGCGTATGCCGCTCGGCAGGACGGTCGGATCGAAGTTGATGTCGCGACACGGGCCATCGGCCTCGGCCTCGATCTCCTGCACGATGAGCGTGCCGACCTCGATTGTGCGACGGTCTTCCGGCCACGCCTTGGTCGGGTCCGCGGTCGGATCGCCGGGATTGGCGACGGTCACCGACCAGGTCCACCGCAGCGGCCCGCCGCGGATCCGCTCGGCGATCTCCTGCTCGAGGAAGTCGGGGCCGCGCTTGGCGAGCTCCTCGGGCGAGACGGCGACCGGCTGCGCCGCCGGAATCAGCGACCATCGCACCGCATGCTCAGCGCCCGAATTGTCGGTGAAGATAAAGCTGTTGAGGCTGTTGAACCGCTCTTCCGCGTAGCTGCCGGTCCAGGGCGCGCTCTTGGCCCAGGCGGCGAAATTCGCGAACTCGGGATGGGCGCCGACGAAAGCCGGCATCGCATTCGGGTCCTTGCTGCCCGAGGCAAGCAGGAGCTCGTAGAACGCTTCAGGCGTCGAGACGGTGAAGACCGGCGGATTGATCATGGCGCTGCGCCATTCGTGCCCGTCCGGGGTCGTGATGTTGAGGCTGAGGCCGCGCACCCGCACCGTCGCATCCGCCGCGTTTGGATTGGGCGTGCCCAGATTGAAGCGTCCGAGGACGGGGTACTGGCCTTGCGCAAACACCCGGGCTCGCGAGAACTCCGAACCCGCGCCGTTCGCCTCGAATATTCCGGTGAAGCAGACGCCCTTGGCGTGGTTGCGGCGATGGCCGAGCGGCGGCTCGCCGCCTTGCGGGGTGAACGCGTCCACGAGCTTGTGCGGCGTAAGGCGGTCTGGCGAGAACCACCCCGCCGTGTAAGCAAACGCGGCGGCGGCGCAGGCAACGATTGCAGCGATCAGCGCCAGAGATCCAATAGCGGAACGCGCTGGAGGTTGTTGCGCCTCGGGCAAATACCCATTCCCATCGAACGTCTCGAGAAAGCATACCAGCGTTCGGTTCGGCGATCCAATCGAATTGCGCTCGCCGACGAGCGCCGGACCCGCTCGATCAGCGCCATCGGCGCGGGAGCCATTGATCCCAAGCGGAGATTGCCGATAATCGCGTTGGCGGCCGATCGCGGCCGTCGGTGATGAAAGTCTCGAGCCATGAACGCCGCCGATCTTCTGGATTTTTCCCCCGAGGTCGCCGAAGCGCTCTCAGCCAAAAAGCCGATCGTCGCGCTCGAATCGACGATCATCACCCATGGCATGCCCTATCCGCGCAACGTCGAGACGGCGCTTTCCGTCGAGGAGGCGGCGCGAGAGATGGGGGCCGTTCCGGCGACGATCGCCGTCATCGACGGACGCTTCCGCGTCGGCCTCGACGGCCAGGAGATCGAGCGGCTTGGCGAGCTCACCGGCGGCGTCGTCAAGGCCTCTCGGCGCGACTTGGCGCTGGTAGCGGCGCGCAAGGGTTCGGCGGGCACCACGGTCGCAGCGACCATGTTCATCGCCTCCCTGGCGGGGCTTGAAGTCTTCGCCACCGGCGGCATTGGCGGCGTCCATCGCGGCGCCGAGGAGACGTTCGACATCTCGGCCGACCTGGTCGAGCTTTCCCGCACCCGCGTCGCCGTCGTCTGCGCCGGCGCCAAGTCGATCCTCGACATCGGGAAGACGCTCGAATTCCTCGAAACTCAAGGGGTCGCGGTCGTTGGCTACCGCACCGACGAGTTTCCCGCCTTTTACGCCCGCTCGTCCGGATTCAAGCTCGAGCACCGATGTGACGGGCTCCACGATCTTGCCCGGATGATCCGGCTCCAGCGCGAGATCGGCCCCGGCGGCCTCCTGATCGCGAACCCAATTCCTGAGGATCACGCGCTCGAACAGGCTGCGATCGAGGAGCGCATCGCCGAAGCGGTGGCGGAAGCAAAATCGCAGGGCGTGGGCAAGAAGGAAGCGACGCCGTTCCTGCTCAAGCGCGTCGTCGAACTGACCGAAGGCAAGAGCCTTGAGGCCAATATCGCGCTGATCAGGAACAACGCCATGCTCGCCGCCCAGGCCGCGGGGGAATTGGCGAGATTGTGACAGTTGGTTCGATTCGCAGTACAAAGGCAGCACACAGTCACGCGTGCTCAGTGGCAGAGGCGGATCCTCACCGATGGCCATCTTCAGCGGCAGAGCAAGTTCTCCCGACTCTGCAAAGCCTTCTGGTTAGCTTCCTGATAATATGACCCGTGACGGCGCCGGGGTGTCGTCCATGATATGATGCAGCTCCGATGAGCCTCGCCGTCAACCAACCCATGACGCTCGCCGAGTTCCTCGCCTGGGAGGAACGACGGCCGCTGCGTTACGAGTTCGACGGCCTGCGTCCCGTCGCGATGACCGGCGGCACGCGCGCGCACGCAGCCATTCAGGCCAATCTCGCCATTTCGATCGGCGGTCGGCTGCGCGGCGGACCCTGCCGGTTCTATGGGAGCGACCTAAAAATCCGCACCGGCGACGATCACATTCGCTACCCGGACGGATTCATCGCCTGCAGCCTGGGCGAAAGGACAAACACCGTAGTCTCCGATCCGGTGGTTATTTTCGAAGTCCTGAGCCCGGCGACGGCTGCGGTGGATCGGATCGTCAAGGCGCGGGAATATCAGGCGACGCCGTCAGTGCGCCGCTACGTCATGCTGGAGCAGGACCGTATTGGCGCGACCGTCTACGCCCGCGCTGGCGACGGCTGGAGCCACGACATCCTGATTACGGATTCGATCCTCGCCCTCCCCAAGGTCGGCGCCGAACTGCCGCTGGCCGAGCTCTACGAGGGCCTTGCCTTCGCGCCAGAGGAAGACTTCGACCGTTAGTCACACGTATGCTCGAAGGCAATATTGCGCTGATCAGGAATAACGCCATGCTCGCCGCCCAGGCAGCGGCGGAACTCGCGAAGCTGTGAGGGGCGAAGTCAGGCGCGCGCGGCGCTCGAGAATGGGCGCCCTTACGCCGGCGCGATCGATGCGACGGCGAGGCCGAGCTGGCGGCGGTCTTCTCCGAGACCCAGCTCATGCGGCGATGCCGGATCGCGAATTCTGATGCTGATTTCGACCGAGTCATCCGCGCCGCGAGGCGGTAGCGCCACCGTCACGACGCCGCCGGGAGCGGGGCCCCGCCGGATTTCGGCCGCGTCGGGAAACTGAAAACGGCCAGGCGCTTCGGACCCGGCCTGGACCTCGAAGACGACCGGCCCGCCGGCGCTGAAAACCTGGGCGACGTCGATTGCGACGGCGTCGACCGCCCCGCCTCCCCCGCCCGGCCGACGGAACCGGAGACGGGACTCCGCGCCGACCGTCCATCGTCCGAAGCCTTCCGGCGCGCCCCACCCGGTCCACGCCATGAGATCGCTCTCCGAGCCGCCGAGGGGCAGCGGACGGTCGAGCGTCGGGAGCCGCGCCGCGACCTCGGACGGCCGGAGCGCTTCGATCTGGTCGGCTCGCACCCCGAGCTGGCGAAGGTCAGCGAACGCCAGTCGTTCATCTGGGGTGAACAGGCCGTCCAGGCGCAGCCACAACACGGCCAGAGCGCCCGCCTCGCCGTCCGTCCGCGGCGCCAGCCGACCGCTCGCGACGAAGACCTCCGCGTCCGGAGCGCTTCGGAAAGCCAGGGTCTCGACCTCGCCGCCGGCCCACGCCCGCGCCGTCAACCGGCTGCGAAGCTCAGGAAGAACCGTAAGCCGCATCCGCATTTGAAACGGCTCGCCGGCTTTTCCGAGCGCGACGGGGACGCAGAACACGCAGATGTCCGCGTCCGTCCATCGCCATCCGTCCTCCGGAAATGACCAACCCTCGAGAAAGACGATTGTGTCGGGGAACGCGAACCTC
Organism: uncultured Alphaproteobacteria bacterium; assembly: GCA_963765375.1. GTDB lineage: Bacteria > Pseudomonadota > Alphaproteobacteria > Rhizobiales > Beijerinckiaceae > Roseiarcus. The sequence continues at coordinate 161,201 of CAVXVZ010000008.1, forward strand.
CCCGTGAGATCGGTTCCGGGTGGACTCAGAGGCTGGCCTTCGAGCGCGAGCGCGACGGCGCGCTCTGGTTTGAGAGTGCGACCGATCGCATCGCGCAGAAAACCGCGCGCCTTGCGGCCATTCGCGCGCGCTTTGCGATCGAACGACGACGACGCCGGTAGGCCGCGCAAGCAAATCTCGCGATTCTGCAACAAGCCTCGCCACGTTGGCGCGGCCCCGAGAAACTTAAAAGCGCCCGGCGGCGGCGGTCGCCCGGTTATCGCCTGCGTTGTTGCGAGCGCCTTTCGCATCCAGTGGTCGAGTTGGTGCTGATGCGCGAGCCGATGAAACAGCCGCCAATCCCACTCTTCGGGCGGGACGAGGCGAAAGAGGAGATCGAGGTCGGCGACCCATTCATTGCGCTGCTCGATGTCGTCGTTGAACGCATGACACAGCAGAATGAACAAGTGATCGGTCGCAGAGGCGATCGAAACCGGCCTGCCCTCAAGGCTGGCGGCCAGCGCGCGCTCCAGCACCCCGTCCGCGTGCGCGGGAGTTGCGATCGACGCGGTTGGCCGCCAATGGAGATCGACGCTGGTCCCACTCGAATTCCAAAAGTTAAATCCATTGTAACGGTTCAGGTCGGCGTCCGAGAACGCCGCCCCAACCGGTCCGCTCCAGCCCGACGCATTGAGGAGCGCCATGCCCGCGCGAGCCGAAGACCGCTGGACGAGCAGGTCGAAATCGCCCATGGGCCGAGTCCCGACCGCCTTGGGAAAGCGGGCCATCAGAGCCGCTCCCTTGATGAGGACGAAATCGACGCCCGCGCCTTCGAGCATGTCGAGGACCGGCATGAGCTTCCTGCGGCGAAGCGCGCCAGAAAGCCAGATATGCTTTGCCTGTCCGCCGATCCACGCCAGTTTCTGGTCGGAAAGGCCGAGCCGCTTCATGTTCGCATGCAGGAGCGGCGTGAGGCGCAATTCCCGCCCTTCCATCCGCTCTGCATCGGCGAATCGCCGCCATTTGCCGAAAGCCTCGACCGCGCGACGGTCGTCTCTCAGGCAGGCTTCGAGCAGCCAGCGGGCGCGATCGGTGAGCGGGAGACCGTTCATGACGCGCCCACCCGCGACCTGCGCCGCGCGTCCAGAAACGCCTTCATCGTCAGCAGATAATCGCGGCGCTGCCGTCGCCGATCCAACCGCCCCATGTTTTGCGCGTGAAGGCGGCGTCGGCAGACGACATCCTCTTCCAGTCGCCATCGGAAACCTTCGCCGACTGCGCGAGCGTACCAGGCGAGAAAATCGGCGTTGCGCCGTGCGGGATCAAATCCACTCAAGCGGTTGAAAGCGGCCCTGCGGATAAGCATGCCGTTCTTGGTGAAGGCCGGCTCGGGCCGATCCGGGACGAGCAGCCGCGACCGTTCATCCTCCGGGAGATCCGGGCTCGGAAAGGTTTCCATGAAGCCGAAGACCGCGTCGAGTTCCGAATCCGCCGCCAGCGCTTGCGTCTGCCGCGCGAGCTTTCCTGGCGTCCACAAGTCGTCGGCGTCGATGAAGGCGAGTGCGTCGCCCGTCGCCTCGCCGGCGGCGCGGTTGAGAGCGGCGCCCACTCCCGAATTCGGCTGCCGGATCAGAACAAGCCGGGTCCCGAAACCCTCCAGGACCGCGGCAGACCGATCCGTCGACCCGTCGTCGACGGCGATGATCTCGTGCGGCGCCGGACGCTGGTCCAGCACCGACTGCACCGCCTCCCCGACATAGGAGGCTGCGTTCCAACAGGCGAGAAGGACGGAGACGCGCATCAGAGGCCCCGCGTCACCCGCGACGGCGCAGAACAGCCGCGCGCAAGGTCGAGAGCAAGTCGCTTGAGTTGCGCGCAGCCGCTCGGGACTGGTTTGCGCCATGCATGCGATAGATCAGGGTGGCGGCGTCGATGCGAAGGATGCTCGCGCCGGCCTCGCTCAGACGAAGGTAGAGGTCCAGATCTTCCGCGTAGCCGCGCTCGCTCCGCATGCCTCCGAGGGCGAGCCAGCAAGGCCGGCGGATCATGAGCGCGCGGACCAGGAACGGCGCCTGACCCCCTCCGGCGCGGCTGAGCCGTTCGTCGTCACTTGCCCCGGGCTCGACAAGCAGTCGAAAAGCGCCGCAGATGACATCGGCCTCGGGGTTCGCGCTCCAGGCGTGGAGCAAGGCGGCATTGCGTTCGGGCAGCCAGACATCATCATGGTCGAGGAACGCCAGCGCTTCGCAGCGCGCGCGCTGCGCCCCGGCGTTGCGCGCCGCGGCGGCGCCTGCGCCCGGTCGCCGGATCAAAACGACATCCGGATGCTCGCGACGAACGATGTCCGCGCCCTCGTCCGACGAACCGTCGTCGACGACGATAATCTCGTCGGCCGGGAGCGTCTGGCTCTTCACGCTGCGCAACGCCTCGGAAAGAAAACGCGGCCCGCTGTGAACCGGTACGATCACGCTGATGCTGGTCGGGGCGGCGCTCACCTCAGGACGCCTTCAGTGCGGCGAGCGCGTCCTCGATCCGCGGCCCCGGGTCAAACCGGAAGACCGGCGCCGCGGTCACGAGGCGCAACAACTTGCGCAGCCGCGGTTCCCTGGCGCCCGGGGTTGCGATGAATGTGTTGGCCGCCATCGCGGCCAGAACCTTCGAGCGCCGGATCGGGCCGAAGTCGGGCGCGGGATGACCGCTTCGCTCGAGAAAGAGAACCCGTTCGAGCCGGGCCGGGCCCCCGCGCAATTGGGGGAAGCCCCGCAGGCTCAGCTCGTGGCGCCGTTCCTCGAAGTCGTGCGAAATGGCCGTGCACGCTCCCGCAAGGTTCGGAAAGCGGTGAACCATGTCGTCGCGCAGCCGCGCAGTCGCGAATAGCGGCGCCACGGCGGGCGCCTCTTCGCGGGTGTCGACCAGGACGTAGTCGTCTCCGATAAAGCGCCAGCCGGCGCTGAGGCCCGCAAGGCTGAGCGTGGTCTTGCCTGCGCGCCCGGGGCCCGCAAACAGGATCGCCCGATCCTCGAGGGCGAGCGCGGCGGCGTGAACGGCGAGCCAGGAGGAATCGTCAAACATCGCCTGGAGCGCGGGAAGGAAGGGACGCGAGCGCTCCCAGGCCTTGATCGCGCTTTTCTCGGCGACCCAACACACCGCGCGCCGGCTCGGCCGATCAACGACATAGAGAGATGGCGAATGCCGGCCCATCCAGAGACAATAGCGCTCGGCGCTCTCCACGAGACGCATATCCGGCTCGCTGGCGCTGAAACCGGGCAAGGGAAGCGGCTCGCTCCCCGCAGCGGCCACGACGAAAAGGGACCAGGACGCGCGCTCAGTCGCGGGGGCCGGATAGAAGGCGTTGGCGAACAGCGCTTGGAGGTCGTGGTCCGCGAAGTGAATCGCGATCGTCAGCGGGCCGACTTCGACGACGCGGCTTGCCGCGAACGGCCGATCCGCCGTCGCGCGGACGAGATCCGAGACGGCTGCTTCGGCAATGGCGCCGCCCCGTTTCGCCTCGATCATGTCAGCCGCGCGACCCGTCCGAAGGTTGGACGAAGGGCCAACCGGCAGGCGAGGCTTCGTGGATCGGATCGACCAGCAGAAGGCCCTGTAGATCGTCGAATTTCTGCATCGACGGTGGCGCGAATTGAGCGACGGAGACTGGGTCCGGCTTGGCGGGACGGTCCGTCTCAGCCAGGAGGCCCTCGCTGCGCAATTCCGCGATGAACCGGGCGATCGCCGCCGCCCCGTCGTTGTCGGCTCTCGACGCCGCGATGAACTGCCGCCCGGTATGCCCGGCGACCAGGGCGTTCCAGATGTCGGGGCCCGAGCCGTCGAGGCTATAAAAGAAACCTGATGCTAAATTAGCGACGACCATTTCATCGCCGAAATTCTCGAAAATGACTTCCGGGCCGGAAGCGGAGAAAACCAGATCGATCGGGTCGGACATGCGCCCCTTGGAATTTCTTGAGTCAGCCGCTCGCTGCTGCAGGAAGGGCGATATTTGATCCTTGTGTCAAGTGGGCGGCGTGGCTCGCCTCGGCGCGTCACTGTCAGATGCTATTCTCGCGCAGTGGCGAATCACGCCCTTCGCCTGCGCCGCCCGCCGACTCGCGAGCGCGTGGGCGCGCGGCCGAGAGGCAGGCGAGCGCAGCATGACGGTAGGAAACCTTCCGCGCTTTGACATCGCGGCGTTAAAGCGGGTGGCCGGCGCAGCCTTCGCGCGCGGCGAGGCGTATCACCGCGACGGGCGGGTCGAGCTCCTCGCGGTCGAGCCCGGGCGGGTGCTTGCAGAGGTCTCGGGGTCGGAGGACTATCACGTCAGACTGGTCCGGAAAGGCGAGGCATTTGGCGGCGAATGCGCATGTCCCGCTTTCGAGGACTTCGGCTTCTGCAAGCACATGGTCGCGACCGCGCTGGCCGCCAATCAGTCAGCCGTCGAATTCGTGCCGGACGCGGGCGCGTTCGGGCGCATCCGCGCCTATCTCACGGCCAAACCGCACGATCAGCAATTCGACGCGGCTTGGGCGATGACGCGAAAGCATCGCGTCTCGCGGACTGTAAAAGAGGGCCTCGCGCGCGTCAGCGAAGCCGACCATCCGCGCGAGGCCTTGGAGGCCTACGCCGAGCGCGTCGACGAGCTCGCGAAAGCGGGCGGCGACCCGGCCTATTCGGAGGCCGCGGGCCTCGTCGCGCGCATGAGGCGCCTGCGCGCCCCGGCCGAACAGGCGGCATATATCGCCGCCCTCAAGGAGCGCTTCCGCCGGAAGCGCAATTTCATGAAGATCTTGGAGGGAGGCGAATAGGCCCCTGCAGCCCCGCCGCGCCTGCGCGAATCGCGCTGACCGCGCTCCTGTGACTCAGCCGTCACGGATTCTCGTCATCGGCGACGTGATGACGGACGTGATCGTGCGTCCTGAAGGTCCGCTCGCGAAGGGCTCCGACCGGCGCGCGAGGATTGCGTTCCGGCCCGGCGGCTCGGCCGCCAATCAGGCGGCGTGGCTCGCTTCGTTCGGCGTCCAGGTCGACTTCGTCGCCCGCGTCGGCTTGGCCGATGTCGAGAGCGAGATGGCGCGGCTGGCGGCTCACGGCGTGACGCCGCATCTCTTCGGCGATCCCGCCCATGAGACCGGGCGGCTCGTCGCGCTCATCGACCCGGACGGCGAGCGCAGCTTCCTCACCGACCGCGGCGCGAACGAGGCGCTCGAAGCCGGCGACATCCCCGGCGCGCTGATCGCCGGCGCGGCGCTCATCCATCTCTCCGGGTATTCCTTCTTCGCGCCTTCGCCGCGAGCGGCGGTCCTCGACGTGATGCGCCGCGCGGGAGCGAGGCCGGTCAGCGTCGATCCGGCGTCGGCGGAATTCCTGCGCGAAGTCGGGGCGGAGAATTTTCTCAAGTGGACGCGGGGCGCCGCGATCCTGTTCCCCAATGCCGAGGAAGCCGCGGTCCTCGCCGACTCGGACGATCCTGAAACCCAGTGCGCGCGGCTGGCGGCGCTCTTCCCGCTGGTCGTCGTCAAGCGCGGCGCGGCGGGATGTGAAGCCGCGGCGGGCGCGCGGCGCTGGCGGGCCGAAGCGCCGAAGGTCGAGGCGATCGACGCCACCGGCGCGGGCGACGCTTTCGTCGCCGCCTTTCTCGCAGCGCGCCTCGCAAAGCCCGACGTGCAGATCGGGTTGGAGCGCGCCGTCGCCGCCGGCGCGCTCGCTTCGACAATCATTGGCGGAAGACCAAATGCAAAAGGCGCCGTTCGTTCAATCGCACGAGACTGAAGCGCGGGCCTTGCGCGCGAACGCTCGAAGTCGTGGGACCCAGCGCGCTACTTCGACGAGCAGAAGCGCGAATTTGTCTCCGGCGGCCGCGCGGTGTCATCGACAGCGCAGAACGGGATCGACCAGACGAAGTCAACGGGAAAGCCGAACCGCGCCAGATCGCCTTTGCTCAGGGAGCTCAGGAACGAGGGCGAGTCGGCCCGGATCCAGGTCGAGCTGGAATTGATCGGTCCAACCGGAGCGTTCACGCTTCCAGGGGGCGCGCCAATCGAGGTTGGATCAAGGCCCGCGAAGGTCGTCGCATGCCCCTCGGCGTCAAAGCCCGCGCGGCCGTGACATGTCATACACGAAGATTGGGCGACGAAAGTCTGCTCGGTGACCGAGTTGCCGAGGCGGATCGCCTGGCCGGACGGATCGGTGAAGTCCGACTGAGAACCTTTGAGGCAATAGTTCAAGAACGCCGGGTCGATGCGAGCCTGGGCGAACAGCGCGAGAAGCGCCGACGACTTGGCGCAATCGGGGTAGCGGGTCTGAGACTCCTCTGCGGACCTCGGCGCGACATACGCATCGGCGGCGCCGAAACGATCCTTGCAGCCCAGAACGTCGCATCGTCCTGGGTTGTCCTTGTGTTCGAAAGTCGCCCAGGTCCAGTTTGGAGCGAGTTTCGATATGATGTGAAACGAGACGAGGGCGTATTGTTTCCCGCCGGTCGAATTCACGTGATACGCGGCTCGAGCTTCGACCGGAGATCCAGCGAAGCCGTTGAACTCCGTGAGCCGACCGACTTCGACCCAGTTCGCCTTCACCTCAATGGAGTTCGACCGGAAAAGCGATCGGCTTGGCTGCGCTGTAGGCAGCTCGCAGGCCCGATAGCTTGAAAAGCTCGTTTTGAACGATGAAATCAAAGTCAGGCTTGTTCCGGCGCGTCTCCTCTCCGATGAGCGCGGCGCCTCCGGGCAGAACCTCAGGCGTGAAGCGAGAGTGAACGCGCTCGAGCGCCAGACTCAAAGCCCGTGGTCCAATTTGCATCGGGGCGGCGCTGTCGGGCCAGACCGGCGATGGGCGAAATGTATCGCCGTCGCTGGCCCAGGTCTCGAAAAGCGCGTTGTTGTCGCCCGCGCCGGCGACGCTGGCGTTGACGGTCATGAAAAGTTCCCAACTCTGTTCGTCAGGATTGTTCAGAGCCGGATCGTGGGCGGTCTCAGCGACGGCAGCGCCTAAGATGACGAAGCTCGCCGCCACGGCGCTGACGAAAGCAGCGATGTCTCTCACCGAATGCCGCCCGCCTTTTCTTCGCTGCGAAGAGCGCCATGGAAACGACAGTCTCCGGGCTCGGCGTCCGGCAAACGAGCGTTTGGATGTCGGCGGCCTCTTGCGCCCGAAGAGGCATACTCGATCAAAAGAGCGCCTCGATGACAACCGCCGCCGATTGACGCCGATTGACCTCGCGCTTTCGCCCTGTTCGTGTCGGTCATCGCTGTGGGCGACGAGCGCCTGGCGAGGTTGCCGCGCCGGATTGGCGGAGGCAGCCGGCAGCCGACGTTCGCCGCGACCGATGGAAACGATCGCTTCTGCTGATAGACTTGCGCAGGCAAATTGCTATACCTATGTTCCGGGCCGGCAAGGCTTCCGATCCAAGCATTTGCTGAAACTCGTCGCTCTCAACTCTGAATGAGCCGCAGTATTTCGGAAGCCAAATCGATTTTTGTTCGGTCAAGAGGGTTCATGTCCATTCGTCCCGTCAAGCGCGTCAGCCAATCGGTTCCGACCATGGAGGGGGCGGGCGTCAGGCTTCGCCGCGCCTTCGGCTTCGGCGATACGTCCGATTTCGATCCGTTCCTGATGATGGACGATTTCCGCGGCGACCGTCCCGAGGACTATCGGGCCGGCTTTCCCTGGCATCCCCATCGCGGCATCGAGACGATCACCTACGTGCTCGCGGGCAGCGTCGACCACGGCGACAGCCTCGGCAACCGGGGAACGCTAGGCTCTGGCGACGTCCAGTGGATGACCGCCGGCAGCGGCATCCTGCATCAGGAAATGCCGGCCGGCGACGCGAAAGGCCGCATGCACGGCTTCCAGCTCTGGGCCAACCTGCCCGCGCATCTGAAGATGACCAGACCGCGCTACCAGGACGTGCCGGCGAGCGCGATCCCCGAAGTCATCGACGACGACGGCGCGCGCGTGCGCGTGATCTGCGGTGATTTCTGGGGCAAGACCGGGCCGGTCGACGGCGTCGCCGCCGAACCGCGCTATCTCGACGTGACGGTGCCGGCGGGCAGGAAGAAGCGCCTCAAGGTCGAGGATTTCCGCCACGCCTTCGCCTACATCTTCGAGGGCTCCGGCGATTTCGCCTACGCTTCCGAGCCGTTCGGAGCGCTGCGCGAAGCGCAACTCGACGGCGAGGAGGTGCTGGTCCGCGACAAGGTCGGCAACCGCTCGCTCATCGTGTTCGGCGCCGGCGACGAGATCAGCGTCCAGGCGGGCGACGAGGGCGTGCGCTTCCTTCTGGTTTCCGGCCGGCCGCTGCGCGAGCCGATCGCCTGGCACGGGCCGATCGTCATGAACACTCAGGCTGAGATCCGGCAGGCGCTGAGCGACCTCCGGTCCGGAGCGTTCATCAAGAGCTGATCGGCCGCTGATCTTGCCGGAGGACTTGGGCCCATCGCGCTCTCACGCCAGGGGCAGGAGCGCGCGTATCTCCCGGTCTTTCTGCGCCCGAAATAATCAGCAGCGATAAGAAGGTCTACGCTCGATTGCAAAGTTCTCCCAGTTTGTAGATTTGTACGATTTTTACATAAGATCGGAACGCTCCCTGTCGGGAGGCGTTTGGTCAGGGAGGTCTTCGCCCCAAAGGCGGAGGCGGAGTGCGTTTCGTGAAAGAATCCTTCAAGGGCCAAACGGTACTTGTCGTCGAGGACGAGTGGCTCTTGCGCGAAAACATTGTCGGCGACCTCCGGCTCGCGGGTTGGACCGTGCTGGAGGCGGGCGCCGGCGCAGACGCGATCGTGGCTCTTCGCGAATTTGACAGGATCGATCTCCTGGTTACGGACATCAAGCTGGCCGACGCCCTGACCGGTTGGGATGTCGCGGAAGCTTTCCGCACGTCGCATCCACGGAGCCCCGTAATCTATTCGTCCGGAAAACCGGCCAGCGATGGCCGGCGCGTCAAGGACAGCTGGTTTCTGGCCAAGCCGACCTCAACTTCCCAGATCATCCTGGCCTACCGGGATCTGATCGGCGACAGGGACAAAAGAAGCTCGATCTGAGCGCGTCAGCAGGGCGGCCTCGAACCCTTGGCCGGCCGGGCGGACCATCCGCGTCATGACGTCGTCGCGAACGACGAGCCAATGCCACAGCGCCCCGGCGAAATGGAGCGCGACCAGAACGACGAGGATTTGGCGGGTCATGAGATGGTGCAGCCCGGCGAACGAGGGCAGAAAGAAATAGGCGACCGCGCCGACGATTGGCGCGCCGATCAAGTCGACGTAGAGCCCGGCGTGCACGGCGCTCGCCAGCCATTCGAGGGCGGGGGCCTGCTTCGGCGGCGGCGGCACGCCGTCGAGCCGGCGCAGCGCGAGCCGCGCCAGCATGGCGATGAGAATGAGGATCCCGACAGCGATGTGGATCGGCGCCCAGATCGCGCTCGTGTCGGTTGGGCGTCCGCCGTGGCCAGCGCGAAAGAGATCGGTCATGGCGTCGCCCATCACAAATTGAAAAGCGACCAGAACGAACACGATCCAGTGCAGCGCGATCTGCCGCAAGCTGTAGCCGGCCGGCGCCGACGTGATCTCTGACCGAGCAATCAAATGCGAATTTCTCCCGCTCACCGTCCCAGCGCCTCACTGTAGATGCCGAGCGTGTCACGCGTCATCCGATGGAGCGAGAAGGCTTCCGCTATCTTTGCCCGCGACCGGCGCCGGATGGCTTCGCGCGCGGAGGCGCCGAGCCCAAGCGCGGCTTCAATCGCTGTCGCGAGCGCGGCCGGGTCGCTCGGTTCGGCGAGCCAGCCGGTGCGCGCCTCGGCGCCCTCGTACGGCGGCGCTGCGACGATCTCCCGCGCTGGTCCGACGTCGGAGATGACGGTTAGGGCCCCCATCGCCGCGGCCTCGACCGACGTGCGCGTCACGCCGTCAGCGCTAACGGCGGGAAAGACGACGACCGCCGCGCCGATGAACGCCGCCGGCAGATCAGCCGCGGCGTCGACGCGCACCAGCATGGATTGGACGCCGCGCTTCACGGCGAGCGCGTCAAGCTCGCGCGCGTACGCCGGCCTTGCGGCGTCGCCGGCGAGCACGAAGCGGACGTCGTCGAGACCGTGGCCCTTGATCAGCGCCGCCGCTTCGATGAGCGTCGCCTGGCCGCGGCCAGGCGCGAGCCGCGCCGGCGTCAGCACCACCCGCTCGTGCGCAGCGACGCCCCAGGCCTGGCGGATGTCGGCGACCCGGCCCCCGCTCACCCGCTCGGGCTGAAGCTTCGACAGATCCAGTCCGGGGCGGACGACCCTGAGGCGCAAGCGCGCGGCGGGGTAAAGGCCAGCCCCGCGCCGTGCCGCGAATTCCGATCCGGCGATGACGAAATCGCCCTCGGCGACCGCGGCCTCGAAGCTGGTGCGCGGCGGCGAGCGCGCGCCATCGCCATGCAGCGAAGTGATCACCGGACGCTTGGCCTTGCGGCAGGCCTTGACCGCCGCCCAGGCCGCCCAGCGCGAGCGCGCATGCACGAGGTCGACCCGCTCCGAGGCGATGATGCGCTGAAGGCGGCGCATGTTGAGCGTCATGGCGAGCGGGTTCTTTGCCGCCGCTGGAAACTGGACAAAGAGGCCGCCAATCGCATGCAGTTCGCCCGCCAGCTCGTCGGAATCGGTGGCGACCAGAGCCCGCGCGCCGGCCTCCGCCAGCGCCGCGGTGACGGCGAGCGTCGCCGGTTCGTCGCCGCCGGCGTCGACCGGAGGGATGATCTGGAGGATCGTCCGTCCGGCGAGCGGCGCATTCGCCCCGCGGCCGAACGGAGCGAGCGCGTCGACGCTCATGCGCCGCCCCCGAAGCAAAGGGAGCGGTTGACTCCCGGCGCCTCCTCGGCCAAGCCCGCTTCGCCGCGAGCGCCGTGACCCGGGTTCATGAAGGCGCGGTCCGCGGGTCGCATCATCGGCAGCGAGCTCAAGGTGTCGGACGGACAGCCGCGGTTCTTGATCGTGGGAAAAGCCCCGAATCAAAGGCGTATCGCCTTTCGCCGCCGCGCGCCAGTGCGGAGCGGAGCCCCGGGCGTCGTTTGGCTCAGCGGCTATCGCTCCGACATGGAATCGACCAAGGCGAGCGCCCTCGACGCCGAGGCCGAACGGCGCGGCCTCGGTCTCCTGCGATTCGATTATTCCGGCCACGGCCACTCCGAGGGGCGGCTCGAGGACGGGACGGTCTCCCGCTGGCTCGAGGAGACGCTGATGCTGGTCAGGGCGGAGACCGACGGGCCGCAGATCGTCGTCGGCTCGTCGATGGGCGGCTATCTCGCGCTCCTCGCCGCCCGCGCGCTCAATGAGGCGGGCGAAACGGGGCGAATCAAGGGCCTCATTCTCATTGCGCCGGCGGTCGACTTCACCGAAGCGCTGATCTGGGCCAAGGCGCCGGACGAGGCGCGGCGCGCGATCATGGATGAGGGCGTGTGGCGGCGGCCGTCCGTCTATTCGAGCGAGCCGGATTGCTTCACCCGGGCGCTCATCGAGGACGGGCGCAAGCATCTCCTGCTCGGCGCCATGATCCGCACCCGCGCGCCGACCGTGGTGCTGCAAGGTATGCAAGATCCGGACGTGCCCTTTTCCCACGCGCTCGCGCTGATGCAGCGGCTCGGCGGCGACCCGGCGACGCTGACGCTCGTCAAGGATGGCGACCACCGCCTCTCACGGCCGCAGGACCTGCAGCTCCTGTTCGACGCGCTGGGACGGATGGCGTAAGGCGTGCGCAAGTCCCCTCTCCCGCAAAGCGGGAGAAGGCCGTCACTCCCACGTCGCGCCGAAGCGGTGCAGGTTCGCGCCGTGGACCTTGAGCCAGACCTCGGCGCGGTCGGTTCCGGGATGCAGGCGGCGCGCAAGTTTCCAGAACAGCGGCGAATGATTCATGTGCACGATATGCGCGACCTCGTGCGCGGCGAGATAGTCGAGCACGAACGGCGGCGCGAGAATCAAGCGCCAGGAAAAATTCAAGCCTCCGGTCGACGAGCAGGAGCCCCAGCGGCTGACCGTGTCGCGCAGCACGATCCGGCGCGGCTTCACGCCGAGCTGCCTCGAATGGCGCGCCACCGCGGCTTCGAGATCCTTGCGCGCCTCGCGCTTGAGAAAGTCGGTCACGCGTCGCGCCACGTGCGGTCGCTCGCCGGACACGCAGATGAGCGGCCCGCGTTCGCTCGCCTCGAGCCACACCACGCCGCGCTCGCCCAGCCTGTGCACGATGCGATGATCGACGCCGCGCAACGGCGTCACCGCGCGCGGCGCGAAGGCGACCGGCTCGGGCAGTCGCGCGAGTTCTTGTTCCGATCCACGCGGCGTGACGCTCCGCGAACTCGCGCGCCGACTTGAGCGACGAACGCGACGGCATCGTCAAGAGCGCATCGCGCGTCGCGGTTCGAACCCTGAGCGTAAATCGCCGCGACGTGGCGACGCGCTTCAACGCAATGCGATAGATCTCGCCGTCGTGGGCGATCTCGATATGCGCCGCCTGCTCCGGCGCCTGGCGTTGGAAAAGACGCAGCATCCCGCGCAATCCTGCCGACACTCAATGTCCGGAAACGGGCCGGCGGCCCCGCGCCGCCGGCAAGCCCCTTCTCTGCGACGAATCCTAGTCCAGGCCCGGCCCGAGTCGCCAGAGGTTTTCTGAGCAAAATGCGCCGTTCACCCTAATGTTAGATTCAAGGCGCGCGCCGGCTTCAACCGGACCGGAAGGCCGGCGGCGATAAAGACCGCGGCGTCGCAGGCCTCGGCGATCTCCCGGTTCGCCCGCCCCTGCCAGTCGCGAAACTCGCGGCCGAGCCTGTGCTCCGGCACAATCCCCATACCAACTTCGTTTGACACCAGGATCGCCGGACCGGCGAGCGCGCCGATCGCCGCGCTAAGCCCGGCGATTGCGGCCCCCGGCTCCCGCCCGGCCAGCATCAGATTGCTCAGCCAAAGGGTGAGGCAGTCGACGACCACCACCCGGCCGGGGCGCGCCTCGGCGCCAAGCGCCCTGGCGACCTCGAGCGGCTCCTCCAGGGTCGTCCAGCCCTGACCCCGGTCGGCACGATGGCTCGCTATGCGCGCCGCCATCTCCTCATCCCCCGCCTCGGCGGTCGCCAGATAGAGCCGCTCAGGGCCGTATGTCTCGGCAAGGCTCTGCGCATAGGCGCTTTTTCCGGACCGCGCGCCGCCCAGGACAAGCAGGCTGCGGACATCGGACGGAGTGCGATCCCCTTCTTCCATGTTCACCCGGTGAAGTTGGCCGGCCCTACGCCCGGATCACAAATAAGGAAGCGCTCGTTCGGCATCCACCAGACTTCATCGGGGTGAAACCGGTCAATCGCTTTCCAGTCGAAACCGCATTTGCGGTACTCGAGCCATACCACCCGCCCGGCGCGCTGCAGCGCCATCCGGGCGAAATAGTCCTGGGTGAACGAATCGCCGAACACCATGATGGTCGGACCGGACCTGTCCGCTATGCCGACGAAGTCGCTGACCGGGTCCGCCGTCAAGAGTTCTGTCCGCGCGGCCGGCAGGATCAAGTCCTCGACCGTTTCGGTCGCGTCTTCCCCAAGCATCCGGGCGAGATCTCCTCCCTCGCGGGCCTCCGGCGGCCCGAGCGCGGACCTGGGATCGAGCCGCCAGTCGGGGCGCCCGTCCGCCTCGACGATGGCGTTGAACGCCGCCAGGGCGCCGCGCGCCGTCCAATGCGAGTCGTGCTTGTAAAAGACGGGTCCCTCGGAGCGCGCCGCCTCGACCGCCGGGCGAAGGTCGACCGCGCGGACGCCATGCGCCGCGAGGCCGTCGAGCAAGAGGTCGTATTCGGTTCGCCGGCCGCGGTTCTTCGCCCAGTTGGGGAGATCGTCGGCATAGATCGTCGCCGCGTTCGGCGGCACGGCGACGAGAAACTTGACGCCGCGAGCATGAAGCGCCGCGTTCATGCGCGCGATGAGGTCGACCGTGTCGGACACTCTGTGGTCGCGCATGACGAGCCCCGCGCTTTGCTGCACCGCCTCCTGGCCGAGGTAGAAAAGGCGGCCGTCGCGGCCGATCAGCACGGAATCGTTGCCCGCGCTCAGGAGCGGCTTGGTCAGATCCTTGTGGGCCCGGATCAGAACCTCGCGAAGACCGAAGTGATCGCCGAGGAAAGCGTCGATGCGGGACGACAGCGTCAGCCAATCGGCGCGGGCCGCGGGAATCGCTGGCGCTGGCGCGAGGTACCGCCCCTCTTTCAGAATCGCCGCCGGCGGGTCCGGGCGCACCACTCCCAACACCAGGGGAGTCGCCAGAAGCAGGAAGGCGAGAATCGCGAAATATCGACGATGGCTTTTTAGCATGCCCAGCCAGGTCAGAGACAAGAGCCGGCCGGGGCGCGAACCAGCGCCCTCATCCTGAGGAGCAAGGCGAAGCCGCGCGTCTCGAAGGATGCTCCAGAGCGCGACACGGGTTCTGCGGGCGCCGGATCGTCCTTCGAGGCTGCCTCGGGACGAGGGAGCGGCGGCGGTGTCGGCGCGATGAAGTCGTCACGGGGTCGGCTTCTATCCGCTGTCCGCGAGATGCGAAAGCGCCGATCTCACCGCCACTCGACCCTCAGCGCCTCGAGCCCATGAAAATGGAACGCATCGCGATAGCGCGGCGGCTCGGCGAGGCGCAAGCCCGGCAGGCGGGCGAACAGGATCGGCAGCGCGACGGCGAGCTCGAGCCGCGCCAGCGGCGCGCCGACGCAGAAATGGATCCCTGCGCCGAAGCTCACATGCGGATTGGGCGACCGCCCGCTGTCGAAGACGTTCGGGTCGGGAAAGCGCTCGGGATCGCGGTTGGCGGCGCCGAGCAGAAGGCCGAGCTTCTCGCCCTTCTTGAGCCGCACGCCGGCGAACTCTGCGTCTTCCAGCGCATGGCGCTGAAAAAGGTGGAGCGGCGGGTCGAACCGCAGCAATTCCTCGACCGTGGCGGCGGTCGCGCTTTCCTCCGCGAATCCGAGCCGGGCGTCGACGCCCTCTTCGAGCATCGTTTTCACCCCGTTTCCGATCGCCTGGACTGTCGCCTCGTGACCCGCGTTGAGGAGCAGGACCACGGTCGCGACCAGTTCGTCCTCGCTCAACCGTCCGCCGTCGCTTTCGGCGACGAGGAGCTGGCTGATCAGATCGTCGCCGAGATCGCCGCGCCGCGCGCGCGCAAAGGCGCGCACGAAATCGGCAAACGCGCGCGCCGCCCCGGCCGCGCGCTCCTCGACCTCGCGATTCGCCCCGAACTGGTACATCGCGACCATCCGGTGCGACCAGTCGACGAGCTCGCCCGCCATCTCGCGCGGAACGCCGAGCAGTTCGGCGATCACGGCGACGGGAATGGGAGCGGCGAAGTCGGCGATCAGGTCGGCTGAGCCCTCCCGCGCGAAAGCGTCGATCCGCTCGTGCGCCAGCGCGGCGATCCGGGGCCCCAGCTTGTCGATCCGGCGCGAGACGAAGGCGCGATTGACGAGGTTGCGAAGCCTGGTGTGCTCGGGCGGTTCGAGCTCGAGGATCGAATGGCGCTCGAGCGCGTCGAACGAGGCAAGATGCGCTTTCGGCTCGGGCCAGCCCAGTTCCGCCCGGCTCATCCGGTGCAGGATCTGGCGACCGAAGCGGCGGTCGCGCAACAGCGCCGACACATCGGCGTGCCGGGCGAAGCACCAGAAACCGTAGTCCTCCCAGAAGAACACGGGCGAGGCCGCGTGGATCGCGGCATAGGCGCGATAGGGGTCGTCGAAGAAACCTGGGTCGCGCGGGTTCAGGCGAACGCGGCGCCCAGCGGCGTCAATCGACGGAAGCATGGCCGTCCTTAACCCAGCGGATAGGCGGCCTCGACGACATAGGGCCCCCCGCCCGTCCCCTCGCGGGCCGAATAGAGCACGAAGCGCTCGGCGGTGAACGCCTCCGCCTGAAGCGCGCCGTGGGCGGCAAGATAGTCCGCGACCGCCGTCTGGGCGACGCCGCGCAGCCTCGCCAGCGTCACATGCGGAGTATATTTGCGAGTCTCGGGCTCGACGCCGATGCGTCTCAGCCGCCGCTCCTGCTCGGCCTGCAGATCCATCGGCGCCGGATCCGCTTTCACCCTGGCGACGATCGCGCGCGGCTTGTCGCCGCCGAACCAGCTCAGGCCCTCGAACCGGATCAGCGCCTTCGGCCGGCGGATGTCGCCGAGCGTCTCGGCGATGTCGCGCGCGGCGCGCCCGTCGACGTCGCCGACGAAGCGCAGCGTGACGTGATAGTCCCCCGGATCGAGCCAGCGCGCGCCGACGACGCCGCCGCGCGCGAGCGCGAGCTGGCGGGCGACGCTCTCGGGCAATTCAAGCGCAGTAAACAGGCGAGGCATGAGACGCTGCGCGGACGACTATCATTGTCCACGAAACGTAGCACGTACGCCGGGATTGTGCGCCGCATTACACCCGCCCGCAATCACACCGCGTGACTGGGCGCCATTTCGATGACGGGCTCTTCGTCGCGCGCGCGGCGGTAGAAATAGGGGCCGAAGAAGCCGCTCACAAACCCGAGCCCGGACGAGACCACGTACGGCATGGGAGACCACACCTGGCTTGCCGCGGAGGGAAGGGAAAGCAAGTGGATGCAAATGTAGATGCTGACCGCCGCCGCGACCGCGCTGATGAGGCCTTCCGACATCCGGCGCGCCATCCCCTGGCCGAGATGCAGGTCGGCGTCGCAGAGGATTGAAATGACAAGGCTCGTCGCAAAGGCCATCGGCGCCATCGGCCGGAGTGGATTCTGGACGAAGTCGAAGGCGGCGCCTAGTTCGCCAGTTGCGATCGCAAAGGCCCCGCGCTCGATGATGAACGAGGCGATCCCCGCGACGGCTGCCCAACCGAGCCAGGCGAGGTAAGGCAGATCGCCCCGGCCGTCCGGACGGAACTGGCCCCAGCGCAACTTCGGCAGGACCGCGGCGAGAATGCCGATCGTGCGCGTCATCCCGATGAGAATCGCGTTGACTGCAGGCGGGAGGCTCGTGTTGTGTGGCGAGACGACGGAGACGACCCCCAGCATCCCGAAGATCATCATCGCGCCAATGAACAGGAAGGGCCCAACCTGCATGTCGGGACCGACATGCGCCGAAGGAAGGAAGCCGATTGGCTGCAATCGGTTGACGATCCGCTGGTCGGATCTCTCGACCATGAGAAGAAGTTGGGCGAGAAATTCGGTCATGTCGCGGTGCGTCTTGCGGCAAATGTCACGATAGTACTTCTTCGCCTTCGCGAGCGCCGCCTCTCCCGCGGTGCCTTCGAGCGGCGTCAGTTGCTCAAACAGCACGAAGAAGGCTTGGGACTGAGCTAGGAAAACGCGGAAATCGTCCTTGATCGCCAACCATGTATCCTGGCGCGAGCGGAAGGCGAATTGGTAAGCCGGAGCCGTTCCGAGCTTTTGCAGCTCAATGTAGAGCCGCAGCACGCGCGTGAGGCTGCCGCGCGAGGTCTCCGCCGGCTCGGCGCTGACAAACTTCTTAAACTCGTTGGGAATCTCCGCTTCCGTCGCGATCCACTCCTGCAACTCTGCAACGTTGTCCGGTCCCAAGTGAAGCGCCTGCGGCGCGAGTTTCCCGGCCAGATCGCGCACGCCTTGGGGGATGCTCCCCCAAGCCTGAAAGCGCTTGAGCAGCCAATCGTCGGCCGAGCTTAAAATCGGCGTGTGAGGCAGCAGAACCGTCAGGATGACCACGGCGAGAACCGACGGAGCGCAATAGTTCTTGAGGATCTCCTGGATGCCTTCGATCTCCAGCGCCGCCAACACGCCAGGCGTCAGCACCCCAGGTTGCAGGGCCACCTTGGAGAGCAGTAGGAAGAGGATTAGCGAGGCGCTGATGTAACCGGCGCCCGTGAACAGGAATGCCGACCGCGTTGTGGAGACGCGGTTGCTCTTGGGGGTGTTGTAGCGGTCCCACGCATGAACCGCGACAACGGCGGCGCAAATGAGCGTTACGACGAAGTCCCATGTGTGCTCGGCTGTCTGCGATAAGGCGCCCACTGGAGGCCCACAGACCGTTGTCCAAAAGGAATTCATCGCCTGCTGAGCTTGCTGCGAGAAATCTCCCAGTGAGTGCTCCATGACGCCCTCCTCTCCGCCTGGGCTGGCCACCCCTGGGACAGAACCTAAGGGGAGTCACCCGGGTCGCGCTGTGACCCGGATCACACTTGGCGGCGGAGGGCTTCGCCCCGCCATCAGGAATTCTTACTGAAATGGCTTCCCCGAGACGCCAATCAAAGGGGGCGCGGGTCCAGTTCGGCCCGCACCCGCTGCGGGCTGGGAAATCTCTCGCCGCCCCTTAAGCCGCCGCTTTGATCGACGCGCCGACCTTCTCCATGATCTCGCCGATCTCGTTCTCGCTCACGATGAGCGGCGGGGTCAGCTCAAGCGTGTCGCCGGACGGGCGCAGCATGATGCCCGCCTCGAAAAACGAGTGGTCGAGCGCGCGATAGCCGCGCAGGCCGGGGCTGCCGGGGATCGGCGCAAGGTCGATCGCGCCGGTTAAGCCCACGCAGCGGATGTCGACGACGTTCGGCAGACCTTTCAGGCTCATGATGGCGTCGCACCACTTGGGTTCGAGCGTCTTCGAGCGTTCGAACAGCCGCTCGTCGCGATAGAGGTCGATCGTCGCCAGCGCCGCCGCGCAGGCAAGCGGATGGCCGGAATAAGTATAGCCGTGGAAAAGCTCGATCGCGTGCTCGGGCCCCTGCATGAAGGCGTCGTAGACGTGCTTGCGCGCGATCACCCCGCCCATCGGCACTGTGCCGGACGTGACCCCTTTGGCAAAGGTGATCATGTCGGGAATGACGCCGTAGCGCTCGGCGGCGAACGGGGCGCCGAGGCGCCCGAAGCCGGTGATCACCTCGTCGAAGATGAGGAGGATGCCGTATTTGTCGCAGATCTCGCGCAGGCGCTTGAGATAGCCCTTGGGCGCGGGCAGAACGCCGGTCGAGCCCGCCATCGGCTCGACGATCACCGCGGCGATGGTCGAGCCGTCGTGCAAGGCGACGATGCCCTCGAGCGCATCGGCGAGATGGCCGCCCCATTCCGGCTCGCCCTTGGTGAACGCCTGATGCTCCCGGTTATAGGTCGTCGGCAGATGATCGACGCCGGCGAGCAGCGAGCCGAAGAACTTGCGGTTGTTGACCATGCCGCCGACCGAGATGCCGCCGAAGCCGACGCCGTGATAGCCGCGCTCGCGGCCGATCAGGCGCTGACGCGACCCAGCCCCACGCACATTGTGATAGGCGAGCGCGATCTTGAGCGCCGTATCGACCGCTTCCGAACCCGAGTTGCAGTAGAATACATGATCGAGATCGCCCGGCGCGAGTTCCGCCAGCCGCGAGGCGAGTTGAAACGCCAGCGGATGGGCGAACTGGAAGGTGGGCGTGAAGTCGAGCTCGGCCGCCTGGCGCTGGATCGCGGCCACGATCGGGGCGCGATTATGCCCGGCGTTGCAGCACCACAAGCCCGCGGTGGCGTCGAGGATCGACCGCCCCTCGGGAGTGAAATAGTGCATGTCCTTCGAGCGCGAGAGGAGCCGCGGTTTTTTCTTGAACGCGCGATTGGGCGTGAACGGCAGCCAGAACGCGGCCAGATCATTGGGAACATCCGCCGCGCGCGGGGTGGCGGCGGGTTTGGCGGCGGTGACGGTAGTCATTTGGCGAACTCTCCTTGGGAGGGATTGATTGGCGCGAACGATGGCAGCGGCGCGAACCTTTGTCCAGTTGGCGAGAACGACCGCCCGCGGCCGGCGCTTGGCTTCCGCCTCACCGCCGCCAGAGCGAGACGATGAGCGCGAGCGCGAGCAGCGCCGCGACGCCCTGCCAGAACCGGACCGGAGCGCGTTCGATGAGCGTCTGGGGGCGGCGAGGCGGCGCCGGCGCGCGCGGCGGCCCGGCCTCCATCTCGGCGGCGAATTCCATCGCATCGCGGTAGCGTAGGCCAGGATCGGCGGCGATCGCCCGCTCCAGAACGGCGCCGAGCCACGCGGGCAGGTCGGGGCGGAGCGCGGTCAGATCCTTCGGCCGGTCGCGACGGGGCGGGCTGACCGCGTCAGCATTGCCGTAAGGGTACTCGCCGGTGAAGGCGCGGAACATCGTCACGCCCAGCGCGTAGATGTCGGTTGCCTCGTCGCCGGCTTCGCCCTTGAACATCTCCGGCGCCATGTAGGCGAGCGTGCCGGGAATGTCCTCGGGCGGGAAGTCCTCCCACCCGGGCACACGCACAACGCCGAGATCGACAAGCCTGAGCCTTCCCGCGCCTACAAGAATCACGTTGTCCGGCTTGATGTCGCGATGAATGACGCCGGCGCGATGCAGGGCGGCGACGCCCCGCGCGAGCCCGATGGCGACCGCGCGCCCTTCCTCGAGCCCTATCGCCGGACGCCGCGAAAGGCGCGTCTCCAGAAGCTCGCCCTCATAGAGCGGCATGACCGTATAAAGGCAGGTTTGGCGCCCGGCGGCGTTTCGAGGATCTGCGCCACCCACGGGCTGTGCACATGCGCGCCGACCCACGCCTCGCGCACGAACGCCGCGTGATGGGTCGCGACCGCCGCGACTTGGGGCTTCGGGAACTTGAGCGCTGCTTCGCCGCCTTCGACCTCGTCCTGCGCCCCGAATATTCGGCTGTAGCGGCCGTCGGAGATCAGCGCTTTCAGGGCAAAGCCGTCGATCGTCTCGCCGACCGCGGGCGTTTGGATCAGCGGCAGCTGCATGATCGCGCCGCCGACGTCGGCGGAGGCGGCCGTCGGCAGCGCGACCACGTCGAGGACGAGCGCGGTACAATTATCGGCGCTGCCGGAATCGAGCGCGGCGGCGACCAGCGCTTTCGCCGTCTCGTCGGGAGCGGAGCGCTCGCGCAAGAACTCGGCGATGCGATCGTCGGTCATGGCGCCGTGGACGCCGTCGCTGCACAGGAGAAACCGGTCGTGCAGCGCGACCGCCTGCGACGCATAGTCGAGGCGCGCTTCACGCTCGGCGCCGAGCGCGCGCGTCAGCACGCGTGACTTGCCGGGGCCGCCGTCACGGGAATGATCCTCGGTGAGACAGGCGAGCCGGTCGCGCCTCAGCCGATAGGCGCGGGTGTCGCCGATATGCAGAAGGTGGGCGACGCGGCCGCGCAGCACGAGCGCGGTGAAGGTGCACGCCATCCCCTGGAGTTTTGGGTCCTGGCGGCCGAGCGCGTTGATCCAGGCGTTGAGCGCGGTGATGACGCGCGCGCCGGCGCGGCGGACTTCCATGGTCTCCGGCAAGTCCCAGAAGCCGTCGAGAAAGCCGCGCACGGCGAGTTCGGCGGCGACGCGGCCGCCCTTGGCGCCGCCGACGCCGTCGGCGATCGCCGCCACCACCTCGCGGCGCGGTTCGGGCAATTCCGCGCCGATGACCGCCGCGGCGAAATCCTCGTTCTCCTTGCGCGGTCCCTTGTCGGAAAAAAATCCGACGCTCGCCCGGACTCCGGCGTCGCCCTCGGACAATGGCATTCTCGCCTTCGGTTCAACCTCGTGGCGGCCAGAGACGGACCGGCGTTGACGGCACGCGCGTCAATTCGGCAGCCGGCACTGATCGAAGAGAAAGTTTCCGCCGGTCGACGAGGCCAGGACGACGGTCAGCGCGCCCGACCGGCGGTCGAGCGTGTAGCGCCAGCCGTCCTTCGCGTCGCGCCATGAGATTTGCGTTGCGTCGATGCTGGCCGGATTGGAGTCCACGGTCTTGAGTTCGAAGTCGATCGCAATCTGCCATTTCGCCCCGCTGACCGGATTGATGCAGGTCGCTTCAACCCCCTCGGCTCCCGCGCCGCGGCTCAACGCGACGGCAAAGGCCGCAAGCGCCGCGATCGACCCCGTCCGGAGGCGGAAAATGGATGGCTCCCGCTTCAGCATCGCCCGATCCGTAAACTGCTCCCGCCCCGTGCAAATGACAGGTAACGGCGGCGCGCCGCCAAAAGCAACAATTGTCACAAGAGCCCAATTCTTTTTCGCCGTCGGCCTAACTTCTATTCGCCATGGCGTGCTTTTAGGCAGAACAGGCCGGAGCCGTGAACAATCCGACAACGAAGACATAAACGAATAAGGCTGGATTGCGGCACGATTTTTGCTCGCGCATTTATGGGCGTTTCACCTAGCCGGGGCGCCGAGCGCACGAACGGCGCTCAGGGGCCTTGAAGGGAGACGTCGGCATCGATCACAAGCGGGGATACACCCATGGCCCTCGTAGCGTCACCACAATGGCTCGACACCGGAGATAACGCTTGGCAGCTTGCGGCGGCGACCTTCGTCGGCCTGCAAAGCATTCCGGGCCTCACGGTCCTCTATGGCGGCATCGTCAAGAAGAAGTGGGCGATCAACTCCGCCTTCATGTCGATGTACGCCTTCGCCTCGGTCCTCGTCGTCTGGGTGCTGTTCGACTACAATCTGGCGTTCGGGCCGCAGTGGCTTCCGTTCTGGGGCACGCCAAGTCTCGCGACATCGGCCGTCTTCACGACTGGCCAAGCGACCATTCCTGCGGCGGCGTCCGGCATGCCGCCGCTCGCCTTTCCGATGGCGACGCTCATCTTCTTCCAGTTCGTGTTCGCCGCGATCACCGTCATCATCCTCGCCGGCTCGGTGCTCGGGCGGATGAACTTCACCGCCTGGATGATCTTCTGCCCAGTCTGGATGACGCTGGTTTATACCGTTGGCGCGTTCAGCCTCTGGGGCGGCGGCTGGCTCGCCGGCCTCGGCGTCGCCGACTTCTCGGGCGGCTACGTCATCCATCTCGCCGCCGGAACCTCGGGCTTCGTCGCCGCCTGGGTCGTCGGCCCACGGCTGCAGGCCGATCGCGATCATTTCCCGCCGAACAGTTTGCTGATCACCCTGGTCGGGGCCGGAATCCTGTGGCTCGGCTGGAACGGCTTCAACGGCGGCGACCCCTACTTCGCCAACGCCGACGCGGGCGCGGCGGTGCTCAACACCAATACGGCGACCGCGGTTGCGCTTCTCGTCTGGACGCTCATGGACAAGATGGCCTACGGCAAGCCCTCGGTCCTCGGCGCGGTCAACGGCATGATCGCGGGCCTGGTCGGGATCACGCCCGCCGCCGGCTATGTCGATGGCTGGGGCGCGATCATCATCGGCATCGTCGCCGGCATCATCCCGTGGATGAGCATGAACTGGCTGCAGAAGACCAGCTTCATGATGCGGGTCGACGACACGCTCAGCGTCTTCTCGACCCACGGCGTCGCCGCCATCTGCGGCGGCCTCCTGACCGGCCTCCTCGCCAACCCCGCGATGCTGCAATACATCGGCACCGACAAGGAAGCGCCCGGCGTGAACGTGACCGGCCTCTTCTACGGCAACGCCTACCAGTTCGTGCTGCAGATCTACGGCGCCTTGTTCATCATCGCCTTGAACGCGATCGCGACCTACATCATCCTGAAAGTGATCTCGTTCATCGTGCCGCTCAGGATGGATGACGCCGCGCTGAAAGTCGGCGACGACGCCGTCCACGGCGAAACCGCCTACGCCATCGGCGTCGAAGGCGAATAACCGCCGCGCCCCTCCCCCTCCCCTCATCCTGAGCTTGTCGAAGGATGCGGGAGAGGGTTGGGCGATTGCTGGCGGCGCCTTATTGACATATTGACGCCATGATCGAGTCGGCCTCGCCTGGGTTTGCGGCGGAAAATAACAGGGAGATTTTTCGCTCATAACAGGGAGCATTCTTGTCGATAACAGGCAGCATTTTTGCGCGAACACGGCCTGTTCAACGACGAAAGGTTTGCGTTGCCTACCTTATCATCATCGACAACGGAAGCTACATTACCCTAAGGTGATTTCGTTCGTCGCGCCATTCAGGACGGGTGGGATCAAGGGTGGCGGTTGCTGAATGCTGCCGCCGCCTCGGCGAACGAAGCGAAGTGGCTCGTCTTCCAATCCGTCTCCGGGACGAAGAGCGGACGGTAGACAATCTCCCCACCTTTCGTGGCATCCTCGCACCATTGAACTAGTCGGCGCCACTTCGGCGCGTCTTCGATGTCGATCCGCCCCTTGGTCTCGACGATCGAGACGACGCCGTCGCTGGTCCTGACGATGAAGTCAGGGAAATAGTCTGCGATACGTCCATCTGTCGCTTGATACTCAATCTTGAACGCGATGCGTGCGCTGTTGCGAGCGAAGGACACAACGTCGGGGAATTGATCGACCGACGCGGCGAAGTCGAGTTCGAGCGCGCTGTCGCCGACAATGCGATTGAAGACGCTCTTCTCGGGCCGATAGTCGCTTTGACGCGCCACCACGGCAGGGCCGACTTCGGATAGCTTGCGTGTCGTCTGGATTCGCAAATCGCCCCGATCCACCACGATCAGAGCATTGATCGCGCTCTTGAACGCGTCGCGGATCGCTTGCGTGACTTCGGGAATTGACAGATTGCGAAGCACGTTCCGGTCTTCGAGGTCCACCGGCCTCCCGAACAGCCGTTCGCCGATAAAGGTCTTCAGCTTTCCGAACAGGACGTCGAAGCCGCTGACGAGTCGCGCGTCCCTGCGGATGGAGTTGACGAAAAAGCCGATGACGTTCTGTGGGGTGGGAACGATATCGCCGTCGAGACGCGTCATATGGCTGAACAATTCATCGTCCACCTGCTTGAAGACGATCTCGCGCTGTTCCTCTTCGGTGAATGTCCGCAGCGCGAACGTTCGCGAAGGCATAGTCATGGGATCGATCTGCCCGACGTTCTTGTACTCGCGTTCGAGACGAGCCTTCATCGCCGGCAGTTCGATATCGAGCTTCTCGATGTCTTCTTTCGATTTGTCGGGATTGACCTCTACCACCATCGGCCCGAAAGCCGGCGCGCGCTCTCCCATCGGCCGCACTTCGAGTTCGACGCCTTCAGTGCGGATGCTTTCGACGAATTCCATGAACGCGGGGGTGCCGACAACGCTGACCTTTTCCTGGACATCGGCGCCGCGAAACATGCGGCGCAGTCCACGACCAAGCGTCTGCTCCGGCAAAATGTTTGCCTTCGAGCTGTAGGCGCGGAGGCCGACGATTGTCGTTACGTTCTGCACGTCCCATCCTTCGCGCAGCATCATCACCGAGACGATCGCTTTGTTGGGATTCTCGAACGAGTCGATCTCGCGGCTCTCTCGACGCAAGATCCGAAGTTCTTCCTCGCCCTTCCCCGATGCCGCCTCCGAAATCTCGCCGTTTTTCTTGGTGTGGATGACCAGCGTCGCCCCGGCGAACTCACGATAGGTCTTTTCGAGATGTTCTGAGACGGCGTCGCAGTTCCTCGTGTCGTCGGTCATGACGAACATCACCGGCTTCTTGCCGTCCCGCGACAGTTCGTCGAATGACTTTTTCCATTCGAGATAGCCAAGATGCAGATAATCGCGGTAGCGCTCGGCGAACTCCGATGATTGTCTATCAGTCAATCGCGCGCGCGAAGCCTCGTCCGGCACGACCGGCGTCTTGACGACGCCCTGGCGGATCGCCTCGACCAGCGGATACTCCGACACCGTCTCGACAAAAATCGCGCCGTTGTTGTGTTTGGGCGTCGCCGAGAGATCGAACTGTGCCGAAAGCGCCCGGCCCTTTTGCCGCAGCTTGAGGACAATATCCTCGATGGCGTGGAACCAGGCGTTCTTTTCGTGAATGTGGTGGGCTTCGTCGTTCAACACGACGAGGTCGTCGACCTCCCGCACAATCTGCGACAGATCGACCAGCAAGTCGGTCGTCTTCGTCACCGGCTTGGGACCGAGAAAATAATCGGTCGTGTCCTCGTCGTCGATCGACGGTTCTTTGGCGCTTCCTTCGAACACCCGGTGGATGTTGGAAAGAAACAGGTTGCCCTGTTTGCCGACGTGACCGATCTCATCCTGGATGTGCACGGTCAGTTGGAAATCGTCCTGCCAGTCCTGCCCCTCATGCCCGTTGTCCGGCAGGAGCGGATCGTCGAAGAAAACGCGCGCGCCCTCGAAATCGAGGCGCAAGCGGTCGAGCACAATAATGTTAGGGGCAACGACAAGGAAATTGGTCGAGAGATCGCTCTCGGCCTCATAGAGCTTATGGAAATAGCTCCAGGTCATGAGCAGCGACATGACTTTTGTTTTGCCGGCGCCGGTCGCGAGCTTGAGCACGTAGCGCGTCCAGTCGGCGTCAAACATGTTCCTCGAGACGGCGCCGCTGGAGTCGAACCGCATCAGGCCGTGTGGGTCGCGCGCCCTTGCAACCTCGTAGAGCCAGATCGCGCTTTCGACCGCTTCGCGTTGCGCGAAGTACCAGCGAAATCGCTCCGCAGTCCCGTCGGCCTGCGGGATAATGTGCTCGACCTGAAACCACCAGCGCAGAAGCGCGCGCGCGGTGCGCGAGGCACCCGCATAGCTCAACTCTCGCCAAGCCTTGACTTCGCGCCGGATCGCATGGACCAGCGGCGGCAAGAGATGCATCAGGCCGAGCTCGCCGATCTGATCGTCGCCCGGATACCACCGGATCTCCGGCTCCAGAATGGCGTAAGGGTCGCGCGGGAAGTCGGGATGAAGGGGCATCAAGGACTCCGGGCGTCATTGCGACCAACAATCGTCATTGCGAGGCGAAGCCGAAGCAATCCATCTCCCGGCGCCGATGGATGGATTGCTTCGCTGCCCTCGCAATGACGCAAGCCTTTCACACCGTCACCTCGACCACTTTCGTCGTGTCGTTGCCGAAAATGTCGATCACCTTGACCGCAATGGCGTAGCGGCCCTTGCGCTCGTAAGCATGCGGCGCGCTGGTCAATTCCAGCGTACGGTCGCGGCGGGTGCGAAAACTCTGCCATTCGTTCTCGAAAATATAGCCGCCGGTCCATTGCGGACGGTCGACCATGCGGCCCGTCGCGTCGGGCAGGGTCACCGTGAGGATTTCCTGTTTCGCATGGTAGTCGAAATCGACCGACCAATAGTCGATCCAGTCGGTCCATTTCTTCGTCAGCACCTCGCGCTTGACGACGCTGTTCTTGTCCTTCGTCAGCTTGACTACCTGCCCAGAGTCGACCGTCACCTTCGAACCGCCCGGTCTCATTTCGCCAGCGAGGCTCTCCACGTCGTCCTGGCGGTAGCTGAACTCCGAAGTCGGCGAGGGTCACCGTAACCTCGTGGCCCTTGGTATTCGCGCGCGCTTCGAGATATGCTACGTCGAAGAACACTACCTGGTTCTTCTCGACGGCTCGCTTGTCGAACACCTCTTTCGGTATGTAACGCAGCGCCAGACGCACGCCGAACCGGCGCGCTTCCTCGACCATATGCGGAATGAGGCCCATCTCGAATTCGAAGCCGAGGCAGTCGATGGAGACGACGCCCATTCGCTTGGCGGCATCGACGGCCATCAATACGTCGCCCCGTGTGACGGGGCGTCGATTGGGCCGACAAGCACCAAGGTCGAGCCTTTGCGGCCGTGAAACGGCGGCGACTGCTCGACCCGTTCGGCGCGAAATGCGGAAAGGATCAGCGCCAAGTATTCGCCCTCCTTTCGAAGACTGAGCGCGCGGCGCTCCGTTTCGGGCAGGGTCGGATCGATACCGACGAAATATTGCCGCTCGTACTTGCCGAGGTTTAGGATTTCGAAGGCGCGATACTGCTTGGCCGCTTGCTTAAGCTCGCGCTGCACGCCGATGAGGCGCTTGCGTGACGTATGAATGGCGAATCGGCCGAGATCGCAGCCGATCCATTTGCGCCCGAGCTTTTCCGCGACTGCCATTGTGGTGCCAGAGCCGCAGAAGAAGTCGGCGACGAGGTCGCCAGGGCTTGAAGACGCAAGTACGATCCGCTCAAGTAGTGCCCAAGGTTTTTCGGTTGCGTAACCTGTTCTCCTGATACCATCTACGGGAAATCGCTGAGCAATCGCGAATTGCCACCAAGATTCCGGTATCTTCCCTCCAGCGTCGAGTTCGTAGGTATCCGCAACGAACCCTGAGCCCACGAGCCCTCCCTTGAAGTTTTGTGTCGTTTTCTCGTCGTGGGCAATTCGCACGTCTTTGTCATTAAGCAACTAAGTATCACTCTTCGAGAACCACCAAATAGTATTGTGTTTTCTGTTGAATTGACGCATTCCCGGCGAACCTGGGCCTGTAAAACACCATATTATTTCATTTCGTATATTGTCATTGCCAAATACGCTTGCTAGCATAAGTCGAATTTCAGCAGTCACTCTCCAGTCACAGTGAACAAAAATTGATCCGTTTGGCGATAATAGATCATGCATCAATATTATCCGTTCGTAAAGCATTGCAGAAAAGCTATCAGTTCCCTCACTGATCCCCTCATTTTTAGACGACCGAGAAAGTTTGTTCGAGCGCGCTATTTTGCATGACGATTTCGCCGAACCTTTCCATGAGGGGCCGCAATCGCGGTTCGGGCATAGTCGGGATCAGTTCGTAGAGCATGCAGCCCTGGCGGAAAAGCGAATGGGTGCGATGCTTGGCGGTGTTGGACTTGAGATGGCGGTCCATGCCGAGACTTTCTCCGGCGGCGCCGAGCAGGGTCAAGAGAACGATCGCGAAGGCGTTGAGGAGAAGCAGCCTGTCGCGCCGTTGGGGGTCCGAGATTCGCAGGACACCCATCCCCATGCCGAAGCGAAGGTCCTTCGTGTCGCGAAACCCGGGTTCGATCGTCCAGCGCTTGGCGTAGGAATTGATGATTTGGCGCGCGCTCGCCTCGGCGTGGCTGGTGGCCAAGCACCAGGCTTCCTTCATGTCTTTGGCGTGGACGCAGACGACGGCGCCCACTTCGCGCCCGCCCGCGGTGACCGAGGCGGCGGGAATCTTGCGCGCCCGACCGCCCTTGCCGACCCAGTCCGCGGCGAGGCGGGTCTCGCCATCGGCCGCCGCGACATGGATATTGCCGCGGAACCGGATGACATAGTCAAAGCCCAATTCGTCGAGAAAGGCGAACAGCTTGACGTCGCCGAAGCCGCGATCGGCCAGGATCGTGACGACGGCGCCCTCGGGCAGCGCCTCGGCGAGGCGGAGCAGACAGAGGTCTTCATAGTCGTTGCGCTTAGCCCGCATTTCTCACATTTTATAGCGCATCGGGCTGCCGAATCAGGCAAAAGTTGTTTTGCGATAACGACTTGCGCCGATTTGGAGAGGCCGCCCGATGCAGACGGAGTGTAGCGCAGAACCAAGTGTTTTTGGACGGGTCGAAGGACGGCCTGTGGTGGCCGAGTTCGATGGCGGGGCGCTGACGTCCGACGCGGGCGGGCTGCTGCTGGGCGACGCCGATCGGGGTCTGGGGCTGGTTGGACGGCTCGCGGGATGTTTCCGCGACGCGCGAGACCCGAGGTTCGTCGAGCACTCGGTCGCTACGCTCGTCGGGCAGCGCGTGTTCGGCATCGCGCTCGGCTACGAAGACCTGAACGATCACGATGAGCTTCGCCACGACCCGCTGATGGCGGTGCTGGCCGGCAAGCTCGAGGCTTGGCGCGGCGACTGCGCGCCCGTGGCTGGCAAATCGACGCTCAACCGGCTCGAACTGTCGCGCGAAATCGCCACGCGCTACCACAAGATCAGCCACGATCCGGCGGCGATCGAGGCCCTGTTCGTCGACCTCTTCCTCGAGGCGCACGCAAAGGCGCCCAAAGAGATCATTCTCGACCTCGACGCGACCGACGACCCTCTGCACGGCCATCAGGAAGGCCGGTTCTTTCACGGCTATTACGATTGCTACTGCTATCTGCCGCTCTATGTGTTCTGCGGCCGGCATCTTCTGGCGGCCAAGCTGAGGCCGTCGAACATCGACGGCAGCGCCGGAGCGAAGGAGGAGATCGCGCGGATCGTCGGCCAGATCCGAGCGCGCTGGCCCGGGACGCGCATTCTCTTGCGTGCCGATTCCGGTTTCGCCCGCGAGGCGCTGATGGCCTGGTGCGAACAGAACCGGGTCGACTTCGTTTTCGGCCTCGCCCGCAACGCGCGGCTCGTCGATGAAATCTACGTCGAACTGCTGCAGGCCGAGGCGGAGGCGTCCTCGACCGGCAAGCCCGCCCGCCGCTTCAAGGACTTTCGCTACGCGACCCTCGACAGTTGGTCGCGCCGGCGTCGGGTAATCGGCAAGGCGGAATGGACCGAGGGCGAGGCCAACCCGCGTTTCATCGTCACCTCGCTGCGCAAGGCCGGAACGAACGGCCGCTTTCTCTACGAGAAAGTCTACTGCGCCCGCGGCGAGATGGAAAACCGGATCAAGGAATGCCAAGGCGACCTGTTCGCCGATCGGACCTCGACAGCGACCATGCGCGCCAACCAACTCAGGCTCTGGCTCGCCTCGTTCGCCTATGTTCTCCTGTGCGCGGTCAGGCGCATCGGCCTCGCGCACACGCAGTTCGCGCAGGCCACTTGCGGCACGATCCGGCTCAAGCTCCTCAAGCTCGCCGGCCTCGTCCGCATCAGCGCGCGGCGCATCAAATTCGCCCTCGCCACGGCCTGTCCCTACGCCGACGAATGGCGCCTCGCCGCCGCCCGCCTCGCCTGAGGCGTCGCTGCGACGCCGACAAATCGCGGCAATCCACCCCAAGGACCACAGGAGAACCGAAACAATCCGACCCGACCCGATCCGCGCAAACGGCGACACGGCGACGTTCGTCCATCACACAGACGAGACTTGATTATCCTCAGGACGTCAGCCGTCGACCCGGCCTATGAGAAATGCGGGTTAGCCTTCAACTCGCCCTTGAAGACCGTCAGCCACAACAAAGGCGTCGCCCGGCCGTGGTTGGTGACGAGGTTCAGCGCCAGGGTCGTCTGGTCGTCCGCGTCGAAGTCGGTCCAATCCATGGCGACGACGATCGAGCGGCGCTGGCCGACCATCTCGGTCACCCAGGGGCCGAACATGTCCCATACGACGACGCCCTGATTGCTGAGCAGTCTGTCGACCTGCTTGATGGCGTGCTTGGTCAGCCGACATCGCGCCTGAGCCAAGGCATGGCCGATGACCGAAACGGCGAGCGAAGCGCTCGTCATGACCCCGAGCGTGGCGCCGGCCAACGAATCGATGCGCTTGGAGTGCACATCCCCGGCGAAAATCGCTCTCAGATAATCACGAATGAATTCAATACGATCGCCAAAATGCTGCATCGCGCCCGCCGCTGCCCGAGAGGTCTCGTCGCGGCCACTTGCTCATGAATTCTGGCCAATCTGAGTCAGATCTGAGTCAGATCTAAGTCAGAAAAAATGAGGGGATTCGTGAGATCAGTTCCTCGTCCCCACGTGTCGTTGTACGCGATCGTCTCAATCACCGTTGGTTCTTTAGTCAATGTTTCTGCATTTCCAACTTCCAAGTTAAAAGAAAAATCGGCCCCAACATCAAATGGCGGATCAATGTAAATGAGTTTTAGACCGCCTGCGTCTTCAATATTCTTCCGCAGTGGACCGTGCTTGAGGGACGCGAGCACGAGTTTGTTGTCGCCCCAAATAAGCTTGTTGATCCAGCCACCGCTCTGCCGCCCCGAAGACGCAACGGCGAACAGGTCTGCCGCCTTTTCTTCCATTTCGGCCCGAGGTTCGTCGATCTGCTCGATCGTCTGGAACGGCAGGACGACGTTGGTCACTTCGTTGGTCTTGCCGGGCCAGATGAGCTCCGTTTCGCGCGGCTCGGCGAACAGCTTCCAGCGATATTTTTCGGGTCAGCGGCTCGCCGAGTTCGACGAGCCGCTTGACCTCATCCCGTTCCTGCTGAGTGAGCATTAGGCCCGCCTGTCCGCGTTGTGGAACGAGCTTAATCCAATTCGTGACGTGTTAGCATGTCCCCGATAGTTAGCGCTCCCGCGTCCCCCATTCTCCTGTCACGCTCGACGGACCTTTGGCGCCCCTGCCCCAAACCGGCACACCGCCGCCCTCCCCCACGGTAACGCCCCCGCAACCTTAAGCGCAGATAACCGGAGCGAGTCGCATTGCGCCGGTCGCTTTAACCTTGCGCGATGCATGCGGGACACTCTTTTGCGTGGGGCGCCTGGGCGCGTATGGGTCGGTCGCGTACGGCATGGGCTCTTTCGGTCGCCGCGCCTTGGTGCATGGGCCTCGCCGTCCTCGTCTCGATCACCGCCGAAGCCGAGCAGGAGCCGCCCGCGGGCGCGAGCCGCTTTGCCTCCACGCGGATGATCGAGGCCGAAGGCCGGCTCGACCGGGCGCTTCAGGCCGCGCGCCCCCTCCGCGCCGTCAACGAGGACGGCGAGCCGCTGCCGATCGTTGAAGCGCGTCTTGCCGCCGGCGATCCGGACGGCCTCGCGGCGGCCTCCGACGAGATCGAGCCCAACGGGGCGCTGAAAAGGCCGCCGCTGCCGTTCCCCGAGGTCGATCGCGGCGCCAAGGGCAATCCGTTCATCGGCCTGCGCCCTGGCCTCGACGCCCGGCGCCTGAACGGCGCGCCTGCCCGCGCCGGGCTCGGGATTCCGCGCGACGCCGAATTCGACCCCAGCCACACGATGTCCCCCGAGCTGCCGGACGATGGCGCCCCGCCGCCTGGGCCAAGGCCCGGGCTCGCCTTCGACGATGGCGCGACACCGGGCTTGCCGCTGGAATTCGCGCTCAATTCGTCGTCGCCGATCTCGAGCGACGGCGTGCTGGTCGTCGTCGAGACCGATTCCGCCAATGAAACCACGGTCCCGCAACTGTCGTCCGCCGATGGCAAGCCGAACTATGCGGCGCTGATCGATCCCAAGGACAGCGCCCGCCAGATGCGCTGCCTTGCGGAGGCGATCTATTTCGAATCGCGCAGCGAGCCCGAGGACGGCCAGGCGGCGGTGGCCCAGGTGGTGCTGAACCGGGTGCGCAGCGGCATCTATCCGACCACCGTCTGCGGCGTCGTCTACCAGGACCGCAACCGGCCGTTCGCCTGCCAGTTCACCTTCGCCTGCGAGGGCAAGTCGCTGAGGATCGAGGAGCCCGGCCCGTGGGCGGTCGCGACCCGGATCGCACAAGCGGTGGTGAGCGGCGCGAACTACAATCCGAAAGTCGCGGAAGCGGTCAATTACCACGCCAACTACGTCGCGCCGTTCTGGGTCGGCTATCTGCGCAAGGTCGACCGCATCGGCGCCCATATCTTCTACGCGATGCGCGACGGCGTGAACTGGGCGCCGGGCGCGCTCAACGGCAACGGCGACCGGCCGCCGGCGGCGAACTGAGAAAGCGGGTCGTGTCATTCCCGCGCAAGCGGGAATCCAGACTTGTGTGAGAGCCTTGAGTCTGGATGCCCGCCTTCGCGGGCATGACATGCAAACGCTCCGGCTCACGGCTCGTTGCTCTACCCGAGAGCGCCGGGAGCGCCGAATCCCGCCAGCGCGTATATCCAGACGATCAAGGTTCCGATCGACCATAACGTCGTCATCGAGACGGTCGCCGCGACGAGCGGTTCCTCGCAATGGTACTCGCCGGCCAGGATGTAGACCGTCTTTGCGGTTGGGACCGCGGCGCAGACGACGGCCGCGATCAGGTAGAGCGGTTCAAGCCGAAGCGCGACCGCAAGCCCGAATACGATCAGCGGCATCACGACAAGCTTGACCACGGTCAGCATGGCTGCGCGGCCGAAGTTGGCGCGAAGACCCTCGATCGACAGGCCGAGGCCGATGGCGAACAGCGCGCAGGCGGTCAGGGCGTCGGCGAGAATGCGCAGATAGGCGCCGGCCGGTCCAGGCATGGGGATTCCGAGCGCGGACCAGGCGACGCCGATCAATGTCGAAAGGACCATCGGATTGAGAATGACATGTTGCGCCAGTTTCGCCGGCGCGACGCCAGATCCCCGAGAGTCGCCAGCGTCAAGCTCCTGCAGGATGACAGCGGCCGGAAACATCACGACCGCGACAAAGACGGTGGCGATCGCCGCCGGCAGCACCGCTCGCGGCCCGTAGGTCGCCTGGAGGATCGGCAACGCGACGAAGCCGGTATTGGTCATCGATGCCGCCCAGCCTTGCATCGCCGGGCCGGCGAGGCCGGGCGAGCCGAGGATGCGAGCGAACACGAACACGAAAGCAAAGCAGATGAGCGAGCCGCCGCCGAATGCGACCAGGAAACGCCAGGCGAAGAGCGAGCGCGCCGGCTCGTCAGCGATCGTGACCACGAGCAGGGCCGGCATCGCGACATTATAGGCGAAGTGAATCAACCCGTCGGCGAGGTCGCGCGATACATAGCCCACATAGCCGGCCGCCCACCCGGTCACGATCACCGCAAAGACGGGCAAGATGAGAGCGGCGACTTGCACCCATTGACCTCGGATCGACCGTCCCGCTCAAGTCGGGCGCAGGCTTCAATCTATCGCCGAGACGCGAACCGATCGAGGATGATGTTGAACCCGGCGCCGGACCGATGCCGTCGGTCACTCGCCGAGCACGCTCTCCGGCGGCGTGTAGGGAAGCCCGTGCGCCGCCGCGACCGGCTCGCAGGTCACCTTGCCGTCGTGGACGTTGAGGCCGGCGCGGAGGTGCGGATCCTCCCTCAAGGCCTCCCGCCAGCCCTTGTCGGCGAGCGCGAGCGCGAACGGCAGGGTTGCGTGGTTGAGGGCGAAGGTCGAGGTGCGCGCGACCGCGCCCGGCATGTTGGCGACACAGTAGTGGACGATGCCGTCGACGACATAGGTCGGGTGGGAATGGGTCGTCGGCTTCGAGGTCTCGCAGCAGCCGCCCTGGTCGATCGCGACGTCGATGATGACCGCGCCGGGGCGCATCGTCTTGAGCATCGCCCTCGTGATGAGCTTGGGCGCGGCGGCGCCGGGCAGGAGCACCGCGCCGATGACCAGGTCGGCGTTCCTGACGAGATCGGCGATCGAGGCGCGGGTCGAATAGACCGTGCGCAGCGCCGAGCGGAACTCGGCCGAGAGGCGCCTCAGCGCCTCGTGCGACCGGTCGACCACGGTGACGGAAGCGCCCATCCCGACGGCGATCGTCGCGGCGTGCGTTCCCGACACGCCGCCGCCGAGGACGAGCACGTTGGCCGCCGCCACGCCCGGCACGCCGCCGAGCAGCACGCCGCGGCCCCCTTGAGCCTTCTCCAGCGCATGCGCCCCGACCTGGGGCGCGAGGCGGCCGGCGACTTCGGACATCGGGGTCAGGAGCGGCAGACCGCCGTGCGAGCCGGTCACCGTCTCATAAGCGATGCAGGTCGCCCCCGACGCCATGAGGTCGCGCGTCTGCTCGAGATCGGGCGCGAGATGGAGATAGGTAAAGAGGATCTGCCCGCGCTTGAGCCGCTTGCGCTCTTCGGGGAGCGGCTCCTTGACCTTCACGATCATCTCGGCGCGGCCGAAGACGTCGTGGGCGGCCTTGACAATCTCGGCCCCGGCGCGGACGTATTCCTCGTCGGGAGAGCCCGAGCCGAGGCCGGCGTCCGTCTCGACAATGACCGCGTGGCCGTGATGGACGAGCTCGGCGACCGCGGCCGGCGTCATGCCGACCCTGAATTCGTTGTCCTTGATCTCCTTGGGAACGCCGACGAGCATAGCTGGCCTCCGAAAAGCCTCCTGACCAAACTTGAGAGCCTTATCGCAGGAAACCCGCGGTCAGGACACTCCGCGACGTCGAACGCGCGGTTGTCGAATTTCGGGCCTAGCCTTTGGCTCGCCGGTCGACGTCTGGTAATGATGTGGGCGAGCTCGTCCAGGCGGGGTGGCAAGATGGGGAAACGCATGGCTTCCATCACTCGATGCTTGTGGGCGATTTCGCTCGCGGCGACCGCCGCCGCGTGCGGCTTTGGACCCGCGACGGCGGGAACGATCGACAGGCTCAAGCAGGACAAAACCCTGCGGATCGCCTACCGCGACGACGCGCCGCCGTTTTCGTTCACCAACTCCATCGGCGAACCCGCGGGCTTCATGATGGACCTTTGCCGCTCGGTGGCGAAGAATCTGGCGACCGGGCTCAATCTCGGCGATCTCAAGGTGGATTACGTCCTCGTCACCGCCGCCAATCGATTCGATGCGATCAAATCCGGAAAGGCGGACCTGCTGTGCGAACCGACCTCGGCCACCTTGTCGCGTCGAGAGGAGGTCGACTTTTCGATCGCCACGTTCATCGACGGAGCGAGCCTGCTGGTGAGCGGCGAAGGTCCAAGCGATTTCGGCGCCCTGGCGGGCAAGAAGATCGGCGTGCTCGCTGGCACGACGACCGAGCAGAGCTTGCGCGACACCCTCGCCAGCGCCAACATCAATGCCGAGGTCGTCCCTGCGAAGACCCACCAGGAGGGGCTCGCGATGCTCGACCAGGGGACGATCGTCGCCTATTTCGGCGATCGGGCCATCCTTGGTTATCTCGCCTCCAAGAGCACCGCGCCAGGCAAGTTGCGACTCGCCAATAATTATTTCTCCCTTGAGCCGTATGCTCTGGCGCTGGCGCGCGGCGACAGCGATTTCCGCCTTGCGGTCGATCGGGCGCTGAGCCGGATCTACCGCTCCGGCGAAATCAGCGCCATTTTCGCCCATAGTTTCGGGGGCCAGATTCAACCCAGTGACACCCTGCAGACCCTGTACTTGATTTCGGCCCTGCCTGAATGAGCCATCGAGGCTTCACGGCCGGCGGATGTTCCGCGGCAGAGCTCGGTGCGCCGCCACAAACCTGGGGGCAAGAGGAGCCGAAGTGACCGAGGCTAAACCCGACATCGCCGACCTGCCGTTCGAAGCGGCGCTGGCGGAACTCGAAGCGATCGTCGATCAACTCGAAAAAGGCGCGGTGGCGCTCGACAAGTCGATCAGGCTCTACGAGCGGGGCGAAGTTCTGAAGCGGCGCTGCGACGAGCTGCTCCAGAACGCCGAAATGCGGATCGAGAAGATCACCCTTTCGGCGGATGGCGCGCTCAAGGGAGTCGTCCCGCTCGACGATGACTGAGCGCTGTTGCAAGCATTAAGATTTGACCGCCGTCGCCGGCGCTGACCTTGTTCCGTTGCGTCAGTCATGCGTCGCCAATTCGCGCGACATGAGAAGGATTTGCGGCAAATTATTACAAACCGCCGAATGCGGCCGGTTCCGAAACCGTCTGTTAACCATTTTCCGCTCAACTCGTGAACATTCATTAATCCCTGCCCCTGATCGCGACCAGAAACGGGGGCGAAACTCGGAAGGCTGAGGGCGGAAGTCATGCGGACCATAGCGTTTGTCACTCAAAAAGGCGGCTCGGGGAAAAGCACGATCGCGTCGTCGCTCGCCGTGGCTGCGCACGAAATGAAAGAGAAGGTCTGCGTCATCGACATGGACCCGCAAGGCTCGATCGCGAATTGGGCCAAGACGCGCGGAACCGGCGATATCGAGGTCATCGCTTCGGGGGCGGCGCGCCTGCCAGCTCTCCTCGCCTCGCTCGAGCGCCGGGGATTTACCCTTGCGATCCTCGACACTCCCGGCGCCGAAGGCGCGGCGTCTTCAGCCGCAATGCAGGTCGCCGACCTCAACATCATCCCTTCCCGCCCGAGCATGTTCGACCTTTGGGCCAGCGCCCGAACGCGCGCGGCGCTGAAGGAGATCGGCGGCGACTTCGTGTTCCTGCTCAATCAGTGCCCGCCCGCACAGCAGACGGCCCGGGTCCAGGACGGCGTCGAGGCGCTCGAAGAAATGGGCGGACTCATTTCCCCGCTGATCCTTACCCGTGTCGACTACCAGGAATCCGCGCGCCATGGCTGGGGAGTGACCGAGCTCAATCCTCACGGCGCGGCGGCCGAGGAAATGCGCGGCCTTTGGCAATCGATCAAGCGCCGCCTGGCGCGCGCCAAGGTCCGACAGCCGGCCCGTAGGGCGGCGTAAGATCAGAGAAGCGAGCCGAGACCGGTTTGCTTCGGCGGGAAAAGCGCGAGCGGCCATCCTCCCTCCCTCGCGCCGATCGGCAGGACGCTTCCCAAGCGCCCTGCCTCTTTTTTTGCATCAGCCGCCGAGCTGGGTGCGGATCGTCTGCGCGCCGCGCCGGATGGTCAGATCCCACAGCCGCGCCCGTTCGGCGCAGGCTTTTTCCAGATCGCGCGTCGTTGCGATCTTCTGGCCGTTGACGGCGACGACGATGTCGCCCTTCTGCACGCCGACGTCAGCGGCGGTCGAACCGTCGCCGACCGAAGCGACAACCACGCCTTCAGCGGCGCTGTCGAGCGACAGCTCCTCGGCGACCGCGGGTGACATGTTCATCACCTCCGCCCCTTGGAAGGGCGAGCGGCTGCGGATGGTCAGGGCGTCGCGCGGCGGGCTTTCCGGCGCGGCGGCGAGTTTGAGCGGCAGGCTCAGCGGGTGCCCGCTGCGCAGAACCGAAAGCGTGGCTGCGCCGCCGAGAGGCTTGACAGCAAGCCGGAAGCCGACGCCCTCGGCGTCGTCGACGCTTTGCCCGTCAACCGCGGTAATGACGTCGCCCCTCTTGAGACCGGCCTCGAGCGCCGGGCCCTCGCCGGCGACCGTCACCACCAGCGCGCCCGTCGGCCGATCAATGCCGAGATTGTCGGCGATGTCTTTGGTCAGGCTCTGCAGCGTGGCGCCCAGCCATGGCCGTCTCACGGTCGCGCCGCCCTGACGCGCCGCAACGATAACGCTCTTGACCATGTTGACGGGAATGGCGAAGCCAATTCCCATGCTGCCGCCCGAACGCGAATAGATCGCCGAATTGACGCCGACCAGCTTGCCGTCGAGATCGACCAGCGCCCCGCCCGAATTGCCGGGATTGATTGCGGCGTCGGTCTGGATGAAGAATCCGAAGTCACTGATCCCGGTCTGAGTGCGCGCGAGCGCGGAAACGATGCCTTGGGTGACCGTCTGGCCGACGCCGAACGGATCGCCGATGGCGATCACGAAGTCGCCGACCTCGAGCCCATCCGAATCGCCAAGCTCGAGCACCGGAAAATTCCCACCGCCCTTGAGCTTGAGCACCGCGAGATCGGTGCGCGGATCGCGCAGGACGATTTCCGCCTCGAACTCGCGCTTGTCGGAAAGCGCGACCTTCACTTCGGTCATGCCCTCGATCACGTGATAGTTGGTGACGACGAGGCCTGATTGGTCAACGATGACGCCGGAGCCGAGCGCCTTCTGCACCCGTTGATTCTCGCTTCCCTCGCCGCCGAAGAAGCGGCGGAAAATCGGATCGTCGAACAGCGGATTGCGCGGCATCGTCTCGACGCGGGAGGCGTAGACGTTCACGACTGCCGGCGCGACCTTCTTCACCACCGGCGCGAACGAGAGCCGCACCTGCGCCGGGCTCTGCGGCGCGGCCCGCTGGAGCGTGTCGGCGGAGGCGGGAGCGGCGAAAAGGGCAAAGACGACGGCGAGCGTCAGGCGGATCAAGCGGGACCTCCGGCCTTAGTCATGCGGCCGTTGATATAGGCGGCGCGGCGGCGGGTGCAAAGCATTCGGGGGATCGGTCGCGGCGGAAGGATTTCAAAGCCGGCGGAAGAGAATCAAAATTCCGGCGGAAGGAAATCCAAGCCGGGACGGAAGGAAATCCGAATCCAGCGGAAGGGAATCAGAAGTGCATTTTCTTCCGCAAATTCAAGTTCTCCAAGCGCTTAAGCCTTGAATACGGGACCCGGCCCTCTCGACTCTCCTCTTCGAGGCGCCCACTCCCGCGGCCCTCGCCAATCGAAAAACGCCGATCCGTTGCGCCTTGCGGGAGACGCAAGCGGCCGTCCGCACCTTGTCTACATGCCCAGGACGGCCAGACTGACGCCGAATATGGGAATGCCGACGAGGCAAATCCCGAGGCTGAGCCGCAGGTACAGCGTCTTCCACCACAAGATGCGCGACAACAGCGCCACGCGATGCCTCACCTCCTCGAGCTCGACCAGCGGATCGTGAGTGAAGGTGAAGTGATGCGGTCCGGCTGTCCGCGACAGGTGGAAGGAGCTCTTCTCCGACCGGAAGTAGCGAGGAAATATTGCCAGGATCAGAAAGAAATAGGCGGCCAGGAAGGGGCTCAGGATCACCCAAAGGGGAACGCCCTCGAGGCCGCGTTCGTGCGCGCTCAGGATCGGGACCATCAACAGCGGCAGGAACAGAAGCGCGATATTGGCCTTGAAATCGCTCGAGCGGATGGCGTCGGTGTAGATGGCGGAGAAGTCCCGGAAATATTTGATCTCCCGCTGGAGCAAATCGTCGCTCGGCGGCTTGGCGCCGGTCTGCGCGGCGACCGCGTGCTCTTGAACGCTTGAGACCATGATTGGCGCCCGAGAATAATCCGTTCTGTCGCCCGCGACGATGTCGAGCC
This sequence comes from uncultured Alphaproteobacteria bacterium, assembly GCA_963765375.1. GTDB lineage: Bacteria > Pseudomonadota > Alphaproteobacteria > Rhizobiales > Beijerinckiaceae > Roseiarcus. The sequence continues at coordinate 201,298 of CAVXVZ010000008.1, forward strand.
CCACGCGAAACGCCTCGATCGCCGGTCGGCTTCGCTTCGGCCGCCGGCGATTTCCTATGCGCAACCTCTTCCGACCCGAACCTGGGAGGAAGGTCCCCGACTGTCAAGACCGGGCGGGCTGATGAGCCGGGCCGTTCCCAGCCAGCGGCGCCTCGCGTCCGACCATGGCCAGTTGCGCCGGCGCATCGCGCTCGCCCACAATCTCGATGTTCGCGGCAGGCCTGTTCGATCTCGTCTCTGCAGCGCGGCGACGGGTTGAACCGCATGGGCCCGGCCCGGCTTCCTTTTCTTCGTTGCTCGCGCCGTTCAGCTCGCGTTCGCGCCCTGTGCCGGCCCGGAATCCTTGCCCTTGGCCTCGGCGTCGCGGTCGACGAATTCGATCACCGCCATGGCGGCGTTGTCGCCGGGCCTAAACCCGGCCTTCATGATCCGCGTATAGCCGCCGTTGCGATCCTTGTAGCGGGGCCCGAGCACATCGATCAGCTTCTTGACCAGTTCCGCGTCGCGCAGGCGCGAGATCGCCAGCCGGCGGGCGTGCAGGTCGCCGCGCTTGCCGAGCGTCACCAGCTTTTCGACCACCGGGCGAAGGTCTTTGGCCTTCGGCAGGGTGGTCGTGATCTGCTCGTGCTTGATGAGCGCCTGAGCCATGTTGGCGAACATCGCCTGGCGATGCTCGGCGGTGCGATTGAAGCGCCGCTTGGCGCGTCCGTGATACATGGCGTTCTCCTTCTCGGGTCTTCGGCCGCCGTGCCAAGGAACGGCCGCTCTTTGTTTTCCCCCTCTCCCGTTCACGGGAGAGGGTCGAGGTGAGGGCCTGCGCCTGCCCTCATCCGGCCCTTCGGGCCACCTTCTCCCCCGAAGCGGGAGAAGGGAGTGCCTAATAGTGCTCCTCGAACCGCTTGGCGAGGTCCTCGATGTTTTCCGGCGGCCAGCCCTGGACCTCCATGCCGAGGTGGAGGCCCATCTGGGCCAGGACTTCCTTGATCTCGTTGAGCGACTTGCGGCCGAAGTTCGGCGTCCGCAGCATCTCGCCCTCGGTCTTCTGGATGAGGTCGCCGATATAGGTGATGTTGTCGTTCTTGAGGCAGTTGGCGGAGCGGACGGAGAGTTCGAGCTCGTCGACCTTCTTCAAGAGCGCCGGATTGAAGGCGAGCTCGGGGATGGCGTGCTGGGCCTCCTCGCGGCGCGGCTCCTCGAAGTTGACGAACACCGCGAGCTGGTCCTGGAGGATGCGGGCGGCATAGGCGAGCGCGTCCTCCGGCGACATCGCGCCGTTGGTCTCGATCGTCATCGTCAGCTTGTCCTTGTCGAGGTCCTGGCCCTCGCGAGTGGCCTCGACCCGGTAGGACACCTTCTTCACCGGCGAGAACATGCTGTCGATCGGCAGGAGCCCGATCGGCGAATCCTCGGCCCGGTTGCGGTCGGCCGGCACGTAGCCCTTGCCGGTCGTCACCGTGAATTCGATCCGAAGGTCCGCGCCCTCGTCGAGGGTGCAGATGACGAGGTTCGGATTGAGGATCTGGATATCGCCAGTCGTCTGGATGTCGCCCGCGGTGACCGCGCCGGGACCCTTGCGCTTGAGCACCAGGCGCTTGACGCCCTCGCCCTGCATCTTGACCGCGATGTCCTTGACGTTGAGCACGATGTCGACGACGTCCTCGCGCACGCCCGGGATCGACGAGAATTCGTGCAGCACGCCGTCGATGTGAATCGAGGTGATCGCCGCGCCCTGGAGCGACGACAGCAGCACCCGGCGGAGCGAGTTGCCGAGCGTCTGGCCGAAGCCGCGCTCGAGCGGCTCGGCGACGACGGTCGCGACCCTCCGCGAGGCTTCGCTCAGGACGATGTCGAGCTTCTTCGGCTTGATGAGTTCTTGCCAGTTCTTCTGGATCACGGGGTTGGCCTTTTCTTTCGACGGATGCGACTCGCGCGGCTCAAAGCGATGGGCTCGCTCGCACGGGTCAGACGCGGCGACGCTTCCGCGGGCGGCAGCCGTTGTGCGGGATTGGCGTGACGTCGCGAATCGAGGTGACGTTGAAGCCGGCCGCCTGGATCGCCCGCAGCGCCGATTCGCGGCCCGAACCGGGCCCCGAGACCTCGACCTCGAGCGTGCGCATGCCATGCTCGGAGGCCTTGCGGACCGCGTCCTCGGCCGCGATCTGGGCCGCGAACGGGGTCGACTTGCGCGAGCCCTTGAAACCCATGGTGCCGGCGGACGACCACGAGATCGTGTTGCCTTGCGCGTCTGTGATGGTGATCATCGTGTTGTTGAACGACGAGTTCACGTGAGCGACGCCGGATACGATGTTCTTGCGTTCGCGACGGCGGACGCGGGTCGCTTCTTTTGCCATGAGGTTGTCCTTCGATCGCGCTTCGATGAAGAGCGCGGCCCTTCCTGAAATGGGTTAAAACGAAACGGCGATCACTTCTTCTTGCCGGCGATGGGTTTCGCCTTGCCCTTCCGGGTGCGGGCGTTGGTGTGAGTGCGCTGGCCGCGCACCGGCAATTGCTTGCGATGGCGCAGCCCCCGATAGGCGCCCAAGTCCATCAGGCGCTTGATGTTTATTGCGACTTCGCGGCGAAGGTCACCCTCCACCATGTAGTCGCGGTCGATCGTTTCGCGGATCTGCATCACTTCGGCGTCCGTCAACTGGGCGACCCGCCGCTCGGGGGGGATATGCACCTTCTCGACGATCTCTTCGGCCTTCGTCGGCCCGATCCCATGGATATACTGAAGCGCGATCACGACGCGCTTGTTGGTGGGAATATTGACGCCTGCTATGCGAGCCATTCGCTTAAACGCTCCATTTCGGCGGCAGTTCGGCGACCAGGCCGAGCGCCGCGGGGCTGCCCGTCTCGACGTCCGGTGGAGGCCGGCCCATGTCGAGAATCCGCGAGAACGCAAAAAGTCCCACACGCTCGGAAACGGCGCGGGGACCCAGAACGGCTTCAGGATGGTCGCCATGTAGAGCGTCAGCGGCGCTTGTCAAGGAAAAAATGGCGCCCGGCGGGCGCCGGACACGCCAAGCGGTTGGGCGCGGGCGGGGCGACGCAGGGCGGCGCGCAGCCAGGGAAAGGGGCGGCGGGGCGCGCTTTTTTACTCGAATTGATCCCTCGTTTCCCTCGCAATGTCGCTCAAATCCCTCTATAGCCGCCTCAAGCAGACCGAAGTCATCGGCGGCCAGCGTTCCGCCCGCCCCAAAGGAGTCCCCATGACGACCGACTTTTCCGCGCGCCCACGCACGGCCGCTTTCGCGTTCGCGCTTGGGCTCGGCGCGGCTTTCAGTTTCGCCGGCCCGGCTTCCGCCGACCCGAAGGTGCTGGCGAAAGTCGACGGCGCGCCGATCACCGACGAGGACGTTGCCGACGCGATGACCGACATCGGCCCCGGCCTGCCGCAGAAGCTCGAAGGCGCGGCGCGGCAGAAATACGTCCTCGACTATCTCATCGACCTCAAGCTCGCGGCCAAGAAGGCCGAGGCCGATAAGCTGACCGCGTCCCCTGAGTTCGAACGCAAGCTCGCCTATTATCGCGAGAAGTTGGCGATGGAGCAATTGCTCGGCTCCGTCGCCAAGTCGGCGACGACCGAGGAGGCGGAGCGCAAGGCCTATGACGAGGCCGCCAAGGCGGAGCCGCCGCAAGAGGAAATTCACGCCCGCCACATCCTGCTTCCGACCGAGGAGGAGGCGAAGGCGGCGCTCGCCCGAGTCAAAGGCGGCGAAGACTTCGCCAAGGTGGCGACCGAGCTCTCCAAGGACCCGTCCGGCGACGGCGGCGATCTCGGCTGGTTCACCAAGGACCGCATGGTGCCGGAATTCTCTGAGGCTGCGTTCAAGCTGAAGAAGGGCGAAGTGTCCGACCCGGTCAAGACGCAGTTCGGCTGGCACATCATCAAGATCGAGGACACGCGCACCAAGAGTTTCCCGCCCTTCGAGCAGATCAAGGATCAGGCGGCGCGCTACGTCGCCCAGAAGGCGGAGAGCGACGCAGTCGCGCAGCTCCACAGCGCGGCCAAGATCGAGTTCTTCGACGCCGACGGCAAGCCGCTGCCGCCCCAAGCCGAGGCAGCCGATCCGGGCAAGGAAGCCCCCGCCCCCGCCGACAAGCCCAAGACGCCCTGACGCCAGCCGTCGGGCTTCGCGAGAGCGGGCCGGCCGGCCCGCTCCGGTTGTTGTTTCGGAATCGTCCATGGCCGCTCCCGCTCCGCTCTCGCCGCTCGCCCCGAAGTCCTATCCCGCCCTGCCCCCGATCGCCGGTGTGCGCTTCGCGACCGTCGAAGCGGGGGTGCGCTATGCGGGGCGAGCCGACGTCATGCTGGCGCTGTTCGACCGACCGGCGGCGGTCGCGGGCGTGTTCACACGCTCCAAATGCCCCTCGGCGCCGGTCGACTGGTGCCGCGCCCATCTCGCCCACGGGTCGGCGCGCGCGCTGATCGTCAATTCCGGCAACGCCAACGCCTTCACCGGCGGCGTCGGCGCAGCCGCGGTCGCCCATGTCGCGGAGGCCGCCGCCAAGGCGATCGGCGCGCACACAAGCGAAATCTTCATGGCCTCGACCGGGGTCATCGGCGAGCCGCTCGATGGGACCCGCATCACCCGCGTGATCGGCGCGCTGGTTGCGGAAGCTCGCGCAGATGCGCTCCTCAGCGCCGCCAAGGCGATCATGACCACCGACACCTATCCGAAGATCGCGACCGCCCGCGTCAAGCTCGGCGACGCCGAGGTCGTCATCAATGGCATCGCCAAGGGCGCAGGCATGATCGCTCCCGACATGGCGACCATGCTGGCCTACGTCTTCACCGACGCAGCCGTGGCGCCGGGCGCGCTCCAGGCGATGCTGTCGAAATCGGTCGAGCGCTCGTTCAACGCGATCACCGTCGACAGCGACACGTCGACCTCGGACACGCTGATGATCTTCGCCACCGGAGAGGCTCGGGGCGCGCCTCGGATCGAGGACGCCGCCGATCCGCGCGCGGCCGCCTTCAAGCGCGCGCTCGACAAGCTCCTGCGCAATCTGGCGCAACAGGTCGTGCGCGACGGCGAGGGAGCGCGCAAGTTCATCACCGTCAATGTCGAGGGCGCGGCGAGCCGCAAGGCGGCCAAGCGCGTCGCGTTCTCGATCGCCAATTCGCCGTTGGTCAAGACCGCGTGCGCCGGCGAGGACGCCAATTGGGGGCGGGTCGTCATGGCGGTCGGCAAGGCGGGCGAGAAGGCGGAGCGCGACACGCTCGACATTTTCTTCGGCAAGATTCGCGTCGCCCACGGAGGCATGCGCGACCCTGACTACGACGAAGCGGCGGCGTCGGCCTATATGAAGCGCGACGCGATCGAGATCACGGCCGACCTTCACCTCGGGCGTGGGCGCGCGACGGTATGGACCTGCGACCTGACCAAGGAATATGTCGCGATCAACGGCGACTATCGCTCGTGAAGCGGGACTTTTTCGCGCGCCCTCGTCCTGAGGCGAAGCGTTGCGGGGCCATTGCGCCTCGAGGCGGCTTGTGAGGCTCGTCCTCGTCGTCGCGGCGGCGCTGATCGACGCCGACGGCCGGGTGCTGCTGGCGCAACGGCCGAAGGGCAAGCCGCTCGAGGGCCTATGGGAGTTCCCGGGCGGCAAGATGGGCGCCGGCGAAAGTCCGGAGGAGGCGCTGATCCGCGAACTTGGCGAGGAGCTCGGCATCATCGTCAAGGCGGCCTGTCTCGCGCCGCTGACCTTCGCCAGTCACGCTTACGACGACTTCCACCTCATGATGCCGCTCTATGTCTGCCGCCGGTGGGAGGGCTTCGTCCAGCCGCTCGACGGGCAGGCGCTGAAGTGGGTGCGGCCCAGGGATCTGCGCCGCTACCCGATGCCACCCGCGGACGCGCCGCTGATTCCGTACCTGGAGGACCTGCTCGGGTGACGCGGACGGCGTTTCGCGCCGGTCAGGGCGACGCCGTCCGGACAATCACTTGTAGTTATACCCCGAACTTATTGGGAATGCGAAAAGCTCTTGCCAAGCGGGTTGAGTTGGATTCGTTTGAGGGGATGATTCGCCCTGGCTTCTTGTTGGGAGATGAACGTTCTGCACTGATCGCGCTGGCGCGCGATGGGTCGGTGACGCATCGGTTGGCTCGGCGAGCCAATGCGCTGGTGTTGCTCGACGATGGCCTGAGCTGCGAGCAAGTGGCGCGGGTTCTTTTGCTGGACGACGACACGATCCGTCGCTGGCATGGCGCGTTTGCCGAGGGCGGCCGCAAGGCGCTGATGCGGTTTGAGGCCGGCGGCAGCGCTTGCGTTCTGAGCGAGGCGCAACGGGGGAAACTGGTCGGGTGGGTTCGCGCGGCCTCGCCGCGCTCGACGGGTCAGATCGGCGCGTGGATCGCATCGGAATTCGGGGTGGAATACGAAAGCCGCTCGGGACTGGTCGCGCTTCTGCATCGTCTCGGCCTCGAATATCGCAAGCCCGAAGTCATTCCTCGCCATCTCGACGAGACCAAGCAGCGCGCGTTCATCAAGCTTTACGAGAAACTGATGAACGCCTTGGGCGCCGATGAGGCGGTGCTGTTCGTGGATGCCGTGCATCCCACGCATGGGGCGCGCGCGGCGGGATGCTGGGCGGCTAAGGACGAGCACCTGGCGATCGAACAGACAACCGGCCGCCAACGCCTCAATATCCATGGCGCGATCGATCTCGAGACTGGGCGGACCAAAATGATCGAGGCCGAGGCCATCGACGCCGCTTCAACGATCAAACTCCTCGCGGGCATCGAGGCGCTCTATTCCACCACGGCGCTGATCCATGTGTTTCTCGACAATGCGCGCTATCATCACGCCAAGATTGTCCGGAAGTGGCTATCGCAACCCGGACGCAGGATCGCGTTGCATTTCGTCCCGTCGTACTGCCCGCATCTCAATCCCATCGAGCGGCTGTGGGCGCTGATGCACCAGCATCTCACCCACAACAAGACCTACCCAACGTGTCGGGAATTCGCCGACGCCATTCTCAACTTCCTACGCGACGAAGTCCCGAGGAAATGGGGCGAGTTTTGCGATTCGGTCACTGATAATTTCCGCGTCGTCCTTCCCGCCAATTTTCGGATCTTGGCGTGAGCGGGGTATAATTGGATCAATCTTACACTTTTCCATTTCAGCACTACGCGCAGCGCCTTTCAGGCCTTTTTCATTCAGGGCGCCGTTGCACATTCTTCTCGCTATGTAATCCGGACAGTAAACTACCGTGCAACCGCGTCCACCTCCTGCAAAGGACGGTTGTACACTTAAAACCCCAATAGCGAGGGCAATCGAGCCAATGACTGCGACGCCGAGAGGCTTTCCGATATCAAACAACTTGATCATTTTTTCCCCTTATGTCGTCCTGAGGAATATTACACATGAACTTTGGCACAGTCCGAGAGAGGGCGCAAGCCGCGACCGTTTGGCCATCCCGGCCAGTGTGGCCTGATTTGGCGCTCGGAAGGCTCTCTAGCGCGCCCGACTTTGATGGAATGAAACCTTTTTGCCAAAAGCCGGTACTCCGGCTCCTGCAGGCCTCGGAGATTTCGAAGGCCGAGAGGGGTTGAGGAGCGCACAGGCGGGCCGATTGCTGACGAAACGTCGACTATGGCTTGTTCAAGATATCTACGGCGTCAGGGCGCCGCCGTCCAGGTCTTATAGTCCTCGTCCGATATGCTCGGCAGTTTCTTGATGAAGGCGACGATCGACCAGATGTCCTGATCGGACGCGCCGGCGAGGCCGAAGCTCGGCATGCCGGTGAACTTGATGCCGTTCTTGATCACCCAGAAGAGCTGCGGCGCGGTCCGCGCTTTCGCCATTTCCTTGAGATCGGCAGGCACCGGCTTCAATCCTTCGGACCACTTGGCCCAATTGGCGTTCGGCGGGCCGCCGTGACAATTGACGCAGCCGATGGTCGAATAAACCTTCGCGCCGGCCTTGACGGTCTCGGGGTCATCGAGATTGGCGGGAGGAGCGTCGGTCGCGTGGCCGGCCACCGAGGCGCCGCGGATGCTCGCCAGCGCCCAGTCGACGATCGCTGGATTATCGACGTTTTCGGCGACGCTGTAGAAGCCGCCGAAGAGGTAGATCGCCGCGGCAATGGCGCCCAGGATCGCAAGGGCGCCGATGAAGGCGAGAAACCGCATGGGAGCTTCCCCTCTCCTTTTCGAACGCCGCCGCGGCGCCACAACGCCGCGAGGCGATGCGCCAACGATCGCGCCACCACAGCATCGGCCGGGGCAAGGCCAAGGGTCAAGCCCCGAACAAGGCGACGCCTTCGGCGACCGCCGCCTTTTCGAGGGCCCGATCGAGGGTCGCCAGCGGCAACCCTTCGCGCAGGGCGAGCTCGAGATAGGCGGCGTCGTAGATCGTGAGTTTTCGCTCGCGCGCCAGCGCCATCAGCACCTCCTCGTCGGGTAACGGGGCGAGCAGGATTGGCAGTCTCGCCAGAACTCGGAGGAAATCGGCCGAACCCTGCGGCGTAGCTCGGCCTCTTTTCTCATTGACGATAAGCGCGTTGCGCACCTCAAAGAAGAAGAGAATTGGCGTCAGCGCCTCGCTTACGGCAAGCTCGTCAATCGCTGACGAGACCTTCGGACTGGGCGTCTCACCGAACGCAAGACCAGCGACGATCGACGCGTCGATCACGAAGCTCAATATTTGTGCCCCTCGTGACGGCTCGCGAGCACCTCGTCGAGCGGCGCTTTGCCAAACGTGCGACTCAGGGCCTTGAGCCGCGCGATCGCATCGGCGACTTCGCCCGCGCGCACTTCGGCCTCGGGAACAATCCGCGCTATCGTCTTACCATGGCGGGTGATGCGCACGGTGCGGCCGCGCTCCACCTCGTCCAACAGTTCCGCCCATTTCGCCTTGGCGTCGGAGGCTTGATATTCGAGAACGTCCGCCATCGGTTTGACCAGTCCATTTGACCGGTCGATACTTATCATGAACTTGCGACCCGCGCGAGTCGCGGAAGCGTTCGGCAACCGCGCCTTAAGGCTCCATTCCCATATTGCCCCCAAATGACCCGGATCTCACCCCCCAAACGCCCTCCCTCTCTCCCCGCCGCGCCCGACCTCGCGGCAGCCGCAGCCGCTTGGCTGGTCCATCTCGCCGGCGAGCGGCGATTGTCCGAGCGAACGATCGAGGCTTACGGCCGCGACTCGCGGCAGTTTCTCGCCTTCCTCGGCGAGCGGTTCGGCGCGCCGCCGAAGATCGTCGATTTCACCGATTGCGCTCCCGCTGACCTTCGCGCCTTTCTCGCCCGCCGGCGGGCGGAAGGCGTCGACGGCCGGTCGCTCCAGCGCGCGCTCTCGGCCTTGAGGTCTCTCGCCCGCCATATCGCACGCGAAAGCGGGCAAATAGCCGCGGCGCTCGGCGCCTTGCGCGCTCCCAAGGCCGCTCGCCGCCTGCCGCGGCCCTTGAGCGCGCCCGACGCCAAGGCGGTGACCTCGGTCGCCGCCCGCGAAGGCGAGGCGCGCGAGCCCTGGGTGCTGGCGCGCGACGCCGCGGTGCTGGCGCTCCTCTACGGCGCGGGATTGCGCATTTCCGAGGCGCTGTCGATCCGTCGCGCCGACGCGCCGGTCGGCGCCATGGATGCGATCACCGTCGTCGGCAAAGGCCAGAAGTCGCGCTCGGCGCCGATCATCGCCCCGGTGCGCAGGGCTATCGAGGATTACCTCGCGCTCTGTCCCTATCGGCTCAAACCCGACGGGCCGCTGTTCGTCGGGGCGAAGGGCCGGCGATTATCGCCGCGGATCGTCCAACTCGCGATGGCGCGGATGCGCGGCGCGCTCGGCCTGCCCGACAGCGCGACGCCGCATGCGCTCCGCCATTCCTTCGCCACCCACCTCCTCGCCCGCGGGGGCGATCTTCGCACGATCCAGGACCTGCTCGGCCACGCGTCGCTGTCAACGACCCAGGTCTATACCGGCGTCGACAGCGCGCGGCTTCTCGCCGCCTACCGCGCCGCCCACCCTCGGGCATAACCGCCGGTCCTCCTATCGACGACCGCGGGCGGGGGGCGCTAAGAAGACGGCTCAGCAATCGGCAGGAGCAGGGGTCATGTCCGGCAAACGCATCGTGTTCACCGGGGGAACCGGCAAGGCCGGCCGCCACGCCGTCCCGCATCTCGTCGCCCACGGCTATTCCGTCCTCAACGTGGATCTGAAGCCGCTCGACCTCCCCGGCGTGCCGACGCTGATCGCCGACCTGACCGACAGCGGCCAGGCGTTCAACGCGCTGACCACCCACCCGACATTCGCCGGGTTCGAGGTCGGCCATCCGCCGGGTCCGCCCGACGCAGTGGTCCATTTCGCCGCCATTCCGCGCGTCCTGATTGAGCCCGACAACGTGACCTTCGCCACGAACGTGATGAGCACCTACAATGTGATCGAGGCGGCGATGAAGCTCGGAGTCCGCAAAGTCGTGATCGCCTCAAGCGAAACCACCTATGGCGTCTGCTTCGCCGAGGGCGACAAGGACTTTCATTCGTTTCCGCTCGAAGAGAACTACGACATCGATCCGATGGACTCCTACGGCCTCTCGAAAGTCTGCAACGAGAAGACCGCGCGCGCCTTCGCCATGCGCTACAAGGCCGACATCTACGCGCTGCGGATCGGCAACGTGATCGAGCCGCATGAATACGAGCCATTCAAGGGCTATGCCGCCAATCCGCCGCTGCGCAAGCGCAACGCCTGGAGCTATATCGACGCGCGCGACCTCGGCGAAATCGTCCGGCTCTGCCTCGAGAAGGATGGGCTCGGGTTCCAGGTCTTCAACGCGACCAACGATACGATCACGCTGAACATGCCGACCAAGGAAGCGCTGAAGCAGCTTGCGCCCAAGACGCCCGTCGCCCGCGAGATGGGCGAGTTCGAGGCGCCACTATCGAACCGCAAGGCGCGCGAGGTGCTGGGTTTCAGGGAGGCGCACGACTGGCGCCGATATGTGAGCGGCTGAGCGGCCGAGCGCCGGCGGGGAATACCGCGCGGCCTTCATTTACGCACAGCCCAAAAACAGCGTGGGCCCCGACGCCTTGGGCGTAACGGGGCCCTGTTTCGCTGCTCGCGAAACTTCTGGGATGTTGCAGATGATATCCCGGCGGAAGATACGCTTGGCCTTCGCGCCCGCCGCCGCAGATGGTTGATCAGCGATTTATGAGAGCGCCCTTCCGCTTTGGCATGTCGAGCGGCTACGGCGCTTCGACCCTGGTCACGCCAGGGTCATTCCTTTTGGTCCGGCGGAGTCATGGCTACCCCGTCTTTCTGCCGCGCCTTGAGATCGGCCGGCGGTTGCGTCGCCTTCGCATGGCCTGTTCATGACGACGCGATGAGATTGTCGCCCGAAAGCCGCGGCTGTCAAATTAAATTTGGGCCGCTTGTGGATAGACGGTTGCGGCAAAACGAAGCGCCTATCCGCTTGCGGCTTCGACGGCCGCGATCGCCGTCATATTGACGATGCCGCGCGCGGTCACCGAGGGCGTCAGCACATGCGCGGGCTTTGCCGGACCTATGAGAATGGGCCCGACCGGGAGCGCATCGGCGATGACGCGGGTCAGTTGCAGCGCGGTGCTCCCGGCGTCGAGATTGGGAAAGATCAGAACGTTGGCCTCGCCTTGAAGGCGCGAGTTCGTAATCACGCGCTGGCGGGCGACCAGCGATAGCGCGGTGTCGGCCTGCATTTCGCCGTCGACCTCGAGGTCAGGCGCCCGCTCCTGCAGAAGGCGCAGCGCCTCGCGCATTTTCAGCGCCGATGGCGTGTCCGCCGAGCCGAAGTCGGAGTGCGAGATCAGCGCGATCTTCGGCGTTATGCCGAAGCGGCGCACGTGATGGGCGCAGGCGATCGCCGTATCGGCGATCTCCTCGGCGCTCGGATCGTAGCGCACATGGGTGTCGGCGAGGAAAAAGACGCCCGCCTGAGCGATGACGAGCGACAGCGCCGAGAAATCCTTGACCCCGGGCGCGAGGCCGACGATATCGCGGATGTGGTCGAGTCGCGACGTGAACCGCCCTTCCAGGCCGCAGATCAGCGCATCCACTTCGCCGCGATGCAGCGCCAGGGCGCCGATGACGCTTGGCGATGAGCGCACGACGATGCGGGCCACGTCCGGCGTCACGCCCTTTCGTCCGGCCACTTTCAAATAGGTCGCGACATAGTCGCGGTAACGCGGGTCGTCGCTCGGATCGATGATTTCGAAATCGGCGTTCGGATGGATCGTCAGGCCAAAGCGCTTGATGCGGTCCCTGATCACCTCCGGCCGGCCGATCAAGATCGGCCTGGCGAGGCGCTCCTCCAGCACCACCTGGGTCGCCCGGAGCACCCGCTCGTCCTCGCCCTCGGAATAGATCACGGTCTTCATCGCGGCCCGCGCCTTGGCGAACAGCGGCTTCATGATGAAGCCGGAGCGGAAGACGAACCGGTTGAGCTGATCGGCGTAGGCGTCGAAATCGACGATCGGCCGGCGAGCGACGCCGCTCTCCATCGCCACGCGCGCCACTGCCGGCGCGATGCGCAACATGAGCCGCGGATCGAACGGACTCGGGATCAGCGAGGTCTTGCCGAACAGCGAGGCCTCGCCGCCGTAGGCGAGCGCTGCGACCTCGGAAGGGGTCTCGCGAGCCAGCGCCGCGATCGCCGCGACCGCGGCCTTTTTCATCGCCTCGTTGATCTCGCTCGCGCCGACGTCGAGCGCGCCGCGAAATATGTAGGGGAAGCAGAGGACGTTGTTGACCTGGTTCGGATAGTCGGAACGGCCGGTGCAGATCATGACGTCCGGGCGCGCCTTGAGCGCCAATTCGGGCATGATCTCCGGCGTCGGGTTGGCGAGCGCCATCACCAGCGGGTCCCGCGCCATCAGCTTGAGCATCTCGGGCTTGAGGACGCCGCCGGCCGACAGGCCAAGGAAGATGTCGGCGCCGGGAATGGCGTCGGCGAGCGTGCGCGCGGCGGTTTCGCGCGCATAGACCGCTTTCCAGCGGTCCATCAGCTTCTCGCGGCCCTTGTAGACGACGCCCTCGATGTCGCAGACGATGATGTTCTCGCGCCTGGCGCCGAGCGAGACGAGGAGATTGAGCGAGGCGAGCGCCGCCGCGCCGGCGCCAGAGCAGACGATCCTGACCTCGCCAATCTTTTTGCCGGCGAGCTCGAGCGCGTTGACGATCGCCGCGGAAACGATGATCGCCGTGCCGTGCTGGTCGTCATGGAAGACGGGAATGCCCATCCGGGCCTTCGCCTTCTCCTCGACCTCGAAACACTCGGGGCCCTTGATGTCCTCGAGATTGATTCCGCCGAAGGTCGGCTCGAGGGCGACGATGACGTCGACCAACTTGTCGACGTTCTTCTCCGCCACCTCGATGTCGAATACGTCTATCCCGGCGAATTTCTTGAACAGGACCGCCTTGCCCTCCATCACCGGCTTGCCGGCAAGCGGCCCGATATCGCCGAGACCGAGCACGGCGGTGCCATTGGTAAGCACCGCGACCAGATTCTGCCGCGCGGTGTAAATCGCGGCAGTGTGGGGGTCGGCGGCGATCGCTTCGCAGGGGAAGGCGACGCCGGGCGAATAGGCGAGCGCAAGATCGCGCTGATTGGCGAGCGGCTTGGTGGCGACGACCTCGAGCTTTCCCGGCCGGGGGGCGCTGTGAAACTGCAGGGCGTCCGCCTTGAGATCGGCCTCGCCTTCCTTGGGCATTCGCGCCTCCCGTCGATGGCTATGCGCGCGACTGTTGCGCCATTCAACCGGTCAGGACAAGTGCGCCCGAGACCGACGCGCTTTGCGCTTTGGCGCGCGCGCCGTCCTATTGCTGCTGGTCGTCCGCCTGTTGCGCGCCGGCCTCACGCTCGACCGGCGGTTGGGGCGCGGATTGCTGGTCGGCGGGTCGCGCGGCGACAGCTTCCGGGACCGGGGGTTGCGCCGGCGCTGCGTCCGGCGCGGCGGGCTGCGGCGCGCTTTGGCCTCTCGCGTCGGCTTTCCTCACGACCAATTCCTCGTCGCGAAGAAAAGCTTCCCACTGCTTCTGGGTGCCAAAAAAGGCGTCGCGATCGACGTGGGCCTGGATGCCGGCGATCGAGCCGTCGGATTGGTATTGCCAAAAATGCCAGGGCCGCGGACCGTATTTGACCGACGGCTGGTACTTCACCGACCGGACCCAGATCGGGTAATCCATGAAGGCGCCGTCCGCGAGGATCGCCTGGTAAAAATCGACGGTCGTATAGATGATCGGCCGCTTGCCGTAGTGGCGCTCCATCTCGTCCAGCATCACCTTCATCTCGGCGATGGCGCCTTCCTGGGTGAGATGACGATGGCAGGTCTTCGATGTCGGGGTCGCCTCGACATCGAGGACCGGCGGCAGCGCGTCGTCCTCGACCGGGGCGTTCTGCTCGAAAAAGGCCATCTCCTCCATCGGCGGACGGCACCAATAGACGAAATGATAGGCGCCGCGCGGAACCCCGGCCGCCTTCGCGCCAGTCCAATTGGCCTGGAAGCGCTCGTCAGCGCGATCGCCGCCCTCCGTCGCCTTGATCCAGGCGAACTTGACGCCGCTATTGGCGACCGCGTTCCAGTCGATGTCGCCCTGGAACTTGGAGACGTCGATGCCGTGGATCGGGTAGTCGGCCGGTCTCGGCAAACGCGAGCTCAGCGCGTCCAGCGGGCCGACGCCGCTGCCGCAACCCGAAAGCGCGGCGGCGAGCGCGAGCGCAAAAGCGCTCAGGACACGGGGAATGAGAATCTTGCCGTCCGGCATCGTCAGCCTGTAAAAATCGCTCCGCGAACCGTAGTCTCGCCGGACGATCGAGTGTAGCGGTTGGCGGAAAACCTAGAGCGATCCTCGTAACGCTTCGTTAACACGCCCCGCGCGCCGTCTCCTGACCGGGCCGGACGCGCAACCCGCTGGAACCCCTCTATGTCTTGCCGACCGGACCTGTCAATGCGGATCGCGGTCGCGCTAGCGGCGCTCCTCCTCGGCGCGACCGCCGGGAAGGCGCAGACTTGCGGACCCGGCAAGCTCGGAACTTCGCGCGTCGTCGAGGTCGGCACGCGGGGCGGCCTCGAGGTGGGCTTGAAGACCTATCCGCAAACGATCCCCCTCGCCGACCATGAGGTGATACTGACTTTCGACGACGGACCCGCCGCCACGACGACGCCGGAAATCTTGAACGCGCTCGCCGATGCGTGCGTTCGGGCGACGTTCTTCGACATTGGCCGCAACGCCGAGGGCCTGCCTGAGATCGCGCGGCGCGAAGTGCTGGATGGCCACACCGTCGCTCACCATACCTATTCCCATCCCCAGCCGACCCTGCGCTACATGTCCGAAGCCGCGGCCCGCGAAGACTTGCTCAAGGGCATGATCGCGGTCGAAAAGGCAGCCTACGGCCAGGACTTCGCAGGCGGCGAGCCCAAAGACCTCAAGGACCTCACACTGCACGCGCCGTTCTTTCGCTTTCCCGGCTTCGCGGACACCGGGGATCTCCGCCAATGGCTCGCAGCCAACAACGTCGGGATATTCAGCGTCGACCTCTGGGCCTCCGATTGGATCAGGATGACGCCCGAGGAAGAACTGAAATTGGTGATGAGCCGGCTCGACCGGCTCGGCAAGGGCATGCTGCTCCTGCACGACAACCGGCAATGGACCGCCGATATGCTTCCGATGCTTCTCGGCGAACTCAAGGCGAAAGGTTACCGGGTCGTGCATATGGTCTCCGGCCCCGGAACGGGCCCGACCGCGCCCGCGCCCAAGGGCTGGTTCTCGGAGACGGGGCGGGTAACCGACGCCTTGAGGCCGCGGTTCGAGAAGTCCGCCGCCAAGCCCGGTGACGCTCCGATTGAGGTCAAGCCGGCGCCGCAGGAATAGGGAACGAGGCCCATGGCGGCGCAGCGAAACTTTATGCGCCTCTTATGGGACGACCCATTTTCCGTCTCGAACGCTTACGCGGGCGGGCGCATGTTCCTGCCACGAACGTGAGGAATGGAGACCCGTTCATGCCCAATCCGTCATGGGACCGGATGACGCCGGACGCATATGACGATCCGCCAGCGCAGGGCCTCGACCGATACGACCCGTGCGAGATCGACCCGCCGGCGCCGTTGCAAATATTCACCCGCCTCGGGCTGTTGTTGATGATTTCGCTCGCTTTCGGCCTGGCGGCGGAGGTCCTCATCCGGCTGCCGCCCCACTGACTACGTCCCCCTCCGGCGGTCCAGGACGCCCGAAGCCGCTTCGGCGGATTGTTCGCGAACTGGACCGAAGCTGAAGGCGCCCTCAATCCGTCATTATGCTGCCCGATGGTCTCGTGGTCCGCTCGACGAAGATCCCCAACGATCCGGCGAAGCGGCGCGCGGTGCAGGGAGACGGGGAACGCCGAACTCCGCCGCGCGAGGAAACGTCCAAGCCTGGCCGGCGGCGGGATCATCCGGGGCGGGCAGGAGGGTGCGAACGATGGCGTCTCTGCCCGCCGACGAGGACTATGCGCGCAGCGTGCTGGCGATCTTCAGCCTGGGGAACGTGAGGGGGCGAGCGAGCCTCGCGGTCAGCGACGTGAAGGCCGCGTTCCTGATTCAGAACATGGGAAGTCCGGCCGATTTCGAGGCCGCCCTGCAACATGCGGCAGGCGAGGGCTGGCTCACGCGCTCGCTCGACTGGATCCGCCTGACCACGCTCGGCGCGGAAGAAATGCAGACCGTGTCGTGGCCGCTGCGGGGCGCCGTTCCGGCCTCATCAGGCCCGCGGATTCTCCGGCAACGACTTTAGCGTGGCGATCGCAAGGAGCGCATTGACGAATCCTGCGCAGAGCGCCCTTCGTTCCCCTGGACTGGTTCGCTTCGCTTGCGACGACGTCCGGGAACGAAATTGGTGCGGTCAAGAGGCGTGCCAATGAGGCAAAACGCCAAACAATTTCAACGATGACCGCCGGGGTGAGGGATTTTCAGCCCTGTTGATTTGTAAGGGCGATTTTGCACGGTTCCCTCACCTTCCGCCAGCCGCGAGATCACGCCCCTGCCGCGCCAATTTTGGGATGGACTCTCGCCGGGCCGACGTGCTTCACTCGAACAACAAAAAGAGTGAGGCCAAAAATGGCGCGAGGAAACTCAAGCGGCCGTCGAGTGAAGCCCTCGGACGTTCCAATCATCATTGGTATGATCGCTCGCGACGACCGCCATCACGATATTGCCGCTTGGTTTGGTTTCAACCAAGGAAGGATCAAGGAAGCGCAGGACGGCAAATATGGGCCGCCCGAGACGAACCCGGGCCTCAAGCTGCCGCCGAAGGGTCCGCCGGGCATCAAGGGGCGCGAGTTGCGCGAGGACGCAGAAACAGCGTTGGACCGCCTGAACGCTGGCGACGTTGACGGCGCGGCAATAAGGCTTCAGAGGGCTATCGGACGTTACGACGCTGACGAACCGTAGTCGCCCTTTCGCTCAAGGTGGCGCCGGCAGGGCGGAACCCACATAAGGCGCGGCGGTTCCTTACGCGAGGGCTTTTCCCAGACGAACCACGCATAGCCAGTCGCCGTGGTCGCCTTGGCGTCGAGACGGCCCTTGATCATGGGAACGCGCTCGACGAACTGGGCGACCTTGCTCGGCGGTGTCTCGCGATAGATCGCCTCGTATCTGCCTACGCTTTCAAGAAAGACCGTTCGCGCGAGGATTGCGACGCCCTTGCGCGCAACGCGGAAGGCTCGGCCGACAAATTCCTCTGCAAGTCGGAACGGCGGATTTGTTATCACCCAATCGACAGCGTTCGTCTCATAGGGGTAGGTCAGAAAGTCGCGCACTGGCCCGTAGCCGTAATGGTAGGCGTCGGCGCACCGGACCTCGCCAAAATATTCCTTGAGCACCTTCGCCATGTGTCCAGCGCCGCACGCCGGCTCAAGGCAGGACATCGACCCCAGCGCCGGCTTGTCGCCGATGACGTGCTCGATCAGTGCCCGAGTGGCCCAAGGCGGCGTCGGAAAGTCATCCGGGCTGTCCTTCGGCTCGATGCGCTGAGCCGTCACCGCATAGGACTTGTATTTCATCATCGCGCATGTCCTCGACCCGCCTCAACCCTTGCGGTGTTCGTGGTTAACACGCGCTTAACCATCTGAGCACTGGCGGCGAACGCAGAGCAGGAATTCAAGTCTTCATAGCTCGCCCGCCAGCGGCCATTCGGCTCGGCAGGCCCTTCAGAAGCGCGGTTTCAGGTGTTGGAATACGCCGTCCAATCCATGGCTCCGGCCGGCTTCGCAGTTCAACGAAGCCCGTTGCCTTTGCCAATCCCTCCACGCTGTGAAAGCGGCCGACATCACCACCGCTGTGGCGAAGGATCCCAATAGTGCGAGCATCATTGCGACGATCGCGATAAAGGCTTCGGTCATTGCGGTTCAGCCCTTCGCGAGCCGGAGGACGACATCGCTGTAGGACTCGTGTGGCCTGCGCATCGCCGCTAACCTCTCGATGACATGGCGATCGAACGTGACGACATACCCGCCCTTGCCGTCCGGGTGCCCTTCGGCGGTGTCGCCGGTCGGCGATCTTCCTGCGATGACCTCAAAGGCAGGGCGCGCAATCGAGATTGTGACCGTCGCCGCTAATATGGGCGCTTCGCCGGCATCCGCTGCGTCATATTGGCGGTTTGGGCAGTTTTCGAGGATTGCAGCAAAAGTTTCGGTCATGGCGGTTCACCGATCGTGTCTGTGCGCAGACCGGCCCAATAGGTCGGCGCCCGGCTTAAGAATGACTGAATCGGAAACGACGGACCTCGAAGATGGTTAAGCCCGCCAGCGGCCGTCCGGCTCGGGCAAGGCATGAGGCCGCGGGGCCAGGCAATGGCGGTCAGGCGGGCTTCCTCGCGCCCGTGATTCGCTTCCTATATGCTTGGCGGGAAGCACGGAAGAAAGCGAATGACCCAAGCCAAGGTCGAGAAGCTGACGACTGCGTGCGCGGACGAGTGCTGCGCGCCGCCGGCATTGGTGCTGCCTTCCAAGTCCTCTGACCGAGAAGCCCTCATCCGGGAAGCGTTCCGGCTGGAATGGTTGACTATCGGATGGATGAGCGTCGAGGCCGTAGTCGCTCTGGCATCTGGCCTTGCGGCAGGCAGCCTGGTTTTGATCGCCTTTGAACTCGACAGCGTGATCGAGTTAGCGTCGGCTGGCGCCCTGGTTTGGCGGCTAAGGGTTGAGCTTCGTCACGGACAGGCGTTCTCAGAGAATGCCGAACGATTGGCGAGCCGGATCGCGGGCGGATTGCTTCTCGCATTGGCCGCTTACGTCACGGTCGCGGCGCTTTGGACCCTATGGACGCGACAGGGCGAAGGGTTCTCTTGGCCGGGCTTTGTCGTGGCCTTGGCGGCGATCCCGTCGATGCAATATCTGGCGCGCCGCAAGATCGCCATAGCCGACAAGATCGGAAGTCGCGCGCTCAGGGCGGATGCGATGGAAGCCGTAACCTGCGGCTGGCTGTCGGCTGTGGTCGTCGTCAGCCTCGGCGCCCAATGGGTGTTCGGCGCATGGTGGATTGACGGCGTCGGCTCACTGGCGATTGTTTGGCTGTTAGTCAAGGAAGGCCGCGAGGCTTCGTCCGGCAAAGATTGTTGCGACTGAAAGAACGACTGGCCTCGCCATAGCCGTCCAATTTGTGCGACCCAAGCTCGGCCGCGACCATCGCCCTTTGCCCGACGACGGCGATCTCAAGACGGCGGCCATACCCTGCGAAGAGGCCGATGAAGCGTTGGCGATGAGACAGGCCTTGGCCGCCGGCGGCGGCCTTCACTGACGCGGCGCGGCGGCTTGTCTCACAGAGAATTGTCGAACAGCGGATCAGCCAGGACCGAGGGCCCGCCAGGCGGCTTCGGCTCGCCAAGGTACGTCCGGGCCGACCAAGGCGGTCAGGCGGCTTCCTTCTGATCGTCAGCGCCCGGCCGCTTGCCGCTTGAAGGAGGACAAATGACCGCTGATCGGCCAAGCGGTCGAGGCGCGCACTGTCTGGGAGCGGTGTGAGGATCTGTTTGAGAAATATGATGGCGAGCTTGAACTCTCGGTCGCCTCAGAATGCTGCTGCTCCGGGATTATCAGGTTGACAATAACGGACCCGCCGAACGAACCCTCGCGAAGCATGACGTTCTTTTCGGCTGGGCAGCCAGACCCCGAAGAAGCGGCAAAAGTCCTATTGCTCGATGTTGAGAGGTTCCTTAGTGAAACCGCCAGGCACCGAAAGCCGAGGCCACTCCCTCCGCTCGGCGTGAGGCAGTCGACGGGCTAAGGGTAGCCATCGAAAAGCCGGGTCATCGCCCCCTCTATTGGTGACGCCAGGGCTATTAGCGTGCCCCGAGCCCCATGCCGGTTCGCTCCCAAGGGTCGACGCGCTCGGCTTCCGCCGAGGCGGTTCGTTTCACCACGAACCGCAGGCGCCATCAAGCACGCGCGCCAATCGTCGGCGGTCGATACGCGCGTCAGAGTCCATTGTTGACCAGCTGAAACCTGTCAGCGGGCTTTCCTGCGCGCAATGGTGCGAAAACCAGGTCGGCTCGCCAATTTCCGGCTTTCTGTTCTCCTCAAAGAGTTCTTGTTCCGTACCAATGGGGGTATAGGGAAGCTGGGATTTGAGCACGCCTCTGACCAATGTTACACATATTCCGGCCGGAAATAAGCGGGACTCAAGCGTTAGAGGATTAATCGCTCTTCAAGGTTATGCCAGTCGCGGTCTTCGTCGTCGCAGTATTACATTTCCTCAGGTAAGATACAGAGTTCGGGCACACCTAATTCAATTAATTTAGCCCGTGCGGCCTTCGCAAACGGCGCTCCCGGATGTGTGGCACGACGAATTCTGCTCAATTTGTTGCTTAATTGGTAACGCGTCCGCCGCCCCGCGGTGGACACCCGCAATCCTCATCAACTCGATTAACGTATCAAATAAGTCGTTAATCCGGCGCATTACCCGTTTCCGGGCTTCGACTAGTTTAGGCAAATCTAAACCCAGCAATTCAACAGAGCGTTTTACCCGCTCTTCTGCAGACCCAATGCAGAATTTACTGCAGCACATCTTTCCATCGGTACCGATATCAACGAGGTCGACGTCCGCTCGGACTGTTGGATCAAGCAAAACAGGTTTCTCATCATTGACACAACGATTCTCCCAGGTCGCCCTGGGGCTCCCATCGAGGAGCGGAAACCAGCTCCCTTTTCCTTCAATCTCTCCCGTATCTTCGTTTTGATTACGCTGGTTCGACCTCTGCGCTGCCAGCCGAAAATTATGCCAGTCGAACGCCAGCCACGGATAGCCGTCGTCTTTCTCCCCGGAGGCTCGTATAGCCTCAGCCTTTGGTCGAAAATGATCCACGTGAAAAAACGATTGAGGCTCGTCGCTCTCGGAATACCAGCATTTTCCATAAGACATCTCTGCTAGATACTTCGGGAACTCCCCCCAAATTCGGGCTTTTTTCTTGATAAAGTCACGACGCTCGGCTTCGGGCAAACCCTCAAGCGCCTTCTGAGCTTCCTCTGCCTGCTTCAAAAGCGCATTAGGAATCACGCGCTCATCTCGCTTTACGTAGATCATCCGCCTCTTCCTTTTGAGCAAGGAGGTTTTTGATCAATTCTTTTGTTACTTTTCGACGGATTTCAATTGCGTCGGGCGATAACGGTGGTCGATCCGCGTAGTTTACGTCATGCATGGCGAGGAGAAAATCCTGATATAGGGGCTCTCGGTCTTCGAACATGAAGCCTAGGCGGTTGAGTTTGTCATTGATAGCAATGAGTTCCTTTTCCTGCTCTTCTGTGCGCTTGTCGATGCGGGCAAGAGCATTTCGCTCGTCAACCTCCCTTTGTGTTTCAGGATCGAGGCTTGACCGAAGGCCAAAAATTTCAGTCAACGTCGCCGTGAATCCCATGCCCTTTGGATCCGTATATGGCGGACTCACCGCGATCTTCCCTTTATCATTCGCGAACATTACCCGAACTTCTTCCTTCTCCAAGGCAGAAATCGTAAGTGGGTGATGAGTTGCGATAACGAACTGGCTCTGCGAGGCGTCATCTCCAATCCAAGTCCGAATGAGTTCTAGGTATTTATACTGCCACGCTGGATTAAGATGAGTATCTGGTTCATCTAACAGGAATAGGACCCTCCTGCCGCGGGAGAGACGGATTAACCCGAGAACCATTAGCAGTTGGCGCTCGCCGTCGGATAGATCGCCGAAGCCAATATCGCCGGTGGCATCGTCCTTTCGTGTGACCCAAACCTGAACCCAGCGGATAAGATCGGAAATATCGACGCTTTCCAGAGCTTCAAACATCTCTAAATCGCCGCTGAAAGTTTCCGCAAAATGTTTCAACGTCTCGACATTGCGCAAGAAAACATAAAACTGTTCTTCATCCCGGCCTTTATCACGGTAATCATCAATTCGACGAACCTTCTGAGCAAACGGAAAGAATGCAACCTTTCGCAATAGTCGCGCACACCATCCTGGGCGCCCTTTAGCGCCCCAAAAATCAAACCCTTGCGGACCCACACGGGCGCTTTTTGCGAACCACGGTTTCCGAAATACAACTATCGCCGAGTGAAAACCCGTAATACCCATCATGTCTTCAAGTAGTTTTGTAATTTCCGGATTTGGGAACGCGAAAAAACATAAAAGTGCTAACACACCGTGGATTGGCCGACAGTAGAATAGGCGACGGTCCTCAATTGTTACGCGATCTCCAGTAGCGGGATCTTCGCGAATGATCTTCGCGTAATAGCGGCGCTGATGGTCGTTAAAAAGCGACTCTAGCCGGTTGTTACCTCCCGAATAATACCCGAAGACGAGATCGGGAAACAATTCTGATTTCCTCTTAGCAAATTCGGAGCGTGTAATGGGCTCTCCATCGACCAAGAAAGTCCATTCATTATGCCTGGCCGCAATGCGAAATCTTGCGCCCTTCGATCCGATATTCAATTTCGAATGAGAAGGGCGGGGCTTTATCACCGAGATCGACGTTACGAAAGATATGGGCAATCGCTTCGAGGAGATTTGATTTCCCAGAGCCGTTTTGTCCGATAAGGACCGTGGTCAATTTCTTGTCGTCGAAATCGACAATGACATCGTGAAGATTGTGCCAGCCGTCAATCCAGAGCCGATCCAGCCGCATTAGGCGGCCTCCACCTGGTCACCTGACTTTCGAACCCAGCCTCGTTCAAATTCTTCAGAAAGCTGCTTGTAGAAATCTACCAAAGGAAGGTCAGCGATTACGTACAATTCATCGACGTTTGTCTTCTCTCCCAATTCATTTAATTTGCTGGCGAGGTAAGGCTTGCCTTTTACGTCGATATCGATGCGATTCTTCGACATTGCTTGACTACCTCCAGGAGCGGTGATTTTGGGTTGTGAAATGCTTCGCTTCGGTTTTGTCAATTCGGGTCTGTCAGCCAGAGACTGGCTGGAAATCGCAACGTGGCGTTCGTTGGCGGGTCCCCCTGGAAGGAGCTCACCTCGAAAGGCTTTGACCAAAATAGCTTGATCGAGTTTCGATATGAGGCGTGACACGTTGGAATGCTCGGCGGCGACGCGGTCAAGCCAAACGAAGGCAGCTTCGATGCGGTTAACGATTGCGCGTTGAGCATCGAGAGAGAATTTAGGAATCTGGAGAGATGCAAGTTCCGCGCTATTTATGTTGTGAACTCCGCTGGTTGATCGCGCGGTCAGGCCGATAACATTGCGCGTCTGGGGGGAAGTTAACATTGCGACTAGGAATTTCGGTTCGATTCGACTTCGATCCGGCCTAAGTCGGATAAGATAGCCTGCATAAGCCATTCCGACAGCTTCGCCCGTAACCAGTGCGGGTCTCCCCACGAGATCGGGGCTTCCATTGGAACGGACAACTAATACGTCACCTTCGGACAAGCAGAGCTTAGCCATTTCCTTCGACGTAAAGGTGGCGTATTTCAAGTCATGGAAGTCAATTACACCTGCTCCGACATTCGGAATTCTGAGAACTGGCGTACCCTTCGGCTCGGGAGAGCATTTCTTCGAAGTGCCATATCGAATATCTTTGACAAGGTCTCCGAGACTGACATGCTGCGGCTCTCTTCGCGTGGGCGTGACGCCCCGCGCCCCTACGAGTTCGCCGGCGAAAGCGGCGGTGAGGATCGCGCTCGATACTTTTGAATGAGCCTGGGAATTTTCCGAATTCAGCGCGCGCGCGCCAGAGTGACCGGTAAGATTATCGAGCTTGGCAACGATGCGACGCTGCTCGGCTAAGGGTGCAATCGGCATGGCTAAAGTGGCCATGCGAGCACCAGAGAACTCTTTAAAAGTTGTGCCGCTCGCTAGACTTTCTGCATACTTCTTCGCGGATAAAAGATAGTAGCGAAGATACTCAGACGTATATTCAGAGAGGGGTATGATGCTCTTGAAGCCTTGATTTGTAGTTACTCGTTTACACGCAATGACACAATAGCCGATAGGCGCGCGTGACGAGAACAAAACGGTCGCGGCAGGCAAGATGCGCGCACTGGAATTCTTGTACCCCTTCTCGGAGAGATAGCGAGCGCCGCGTTGGATATATGTCCCAGAGTAACCTGTGAGGTCGGCAGGGGTTATCCAGGGAATACCGTTGGTGCAAAATTTGTCGGATCGTTTGCAGGTGGGGTACCGCCACCAATGATGTCGCCGAACTCGGTTGCGGCGAGCCATCTCCAACGCGGCGGAAGGTCCCAGCGAGCCTTTGTCATGCCTCTTCCCCGCGATGATCGCCGTAGGCACTTGCGCCTTCTGGTAGCTCATCGCTAACGCTTCGATTTCCTCCAGCGCGGCCTTGAGGTGTCCCACGATGGCGGCAGCAATATCCTCCGGTTCGGTCAAATGCTCCTCGGCTTCCGCTTCGGTGTCGCGAAGCCAGCCGATGTCGAGATTGTCATTGCGGGCTTTGATCTCCTCGCGCGTAAAACAACGAAAGCGGCCTTCTTCGCCTTGATCTTTGCGTTTGGCTTTGCCGAGGGGTCAGCGCCAAACGCTTTCTCGAATTCGGCAAAGTCCGCGACGGTAAGAGGCCTGGTCTTGCCAAAGGCCTCCATCTGGTTGCGAAGATCATAGACCCAGACGGCTTTCGTGTTCGCCTTGTCGGTCTTTCCGCGCGTCAAAAACAGGACGTTGGTCTTGACGCCTTGAGCATAGAAAATCCCTGTCGGTAACCGAAGGATCGTATGCAGATCGCATAACTCCATCATCCATGTGCGCAAGCGGCGGCCGGTGTTGTCCTCGAATAAGAACGTTGTCGGGCACCACGACAGGCGGCGCGCCCCCCGGCTTAAAGCGCGCACGACGTGTTCGACAAAGGCAAGCTGCTTGTTGGATGTGTCGGAGGTGATCGAAAAATCGACTCGGTTCGGTCGGCCGCCGCCCTTCTTGGTGCCGAATGGCGGATTGGTGAGAATGAGGTCCGCCTTCGGAAGCGCTCGCCGTCTGGCGACAGCGTGTCGCCGGATTCAACGCCTTCCTCGATCCCATGCAGCATCAGGTTCATCAGGCAAAGGCGATGCGCATCCGGCACCAATTCGAGGCCGACAAAGGCATTGTGTTTCTGAAAAAAGATTTGCTCCTTGGACAGTTTGAAGAGGTCGTCTGTGCGGTCCTTGATGTAGCGGTCGGCCGCGACGATGAAACCGCCGGTGCCCGCCGCCGGGTCCTGAATAACCTCGCCGGCCTGCGGCTGCATGAGGCGGACGATGCAGTCGATAAAAGGCGCGGCGTAAAATACTGCCCCGCGCCCGATTTTTTCTCGGCGGCGTTCTTTTCGAGCAAGCCTTCGTAGAGATTGCCGAGCCCTTCCTCGCGGGCGGAAAACCAATCGAGCTTGTCGATGGCGTCCGTAAGGGCTTTCAGGTTCGTCGGTTTGCGCAACTTCGTTTGCGCATCGACGAAAATGGCCGCGACGGTCGCCTTGCCCTTGGTGCCGAGGTCGAGCAAGAGGCGCTTATAGTAGTCGAGCTGCTCCATGCCGGTGCGCTTGTCCAACTCACTCCAGCGGTAGCCGTTCGGGAGAATCTCTTCCCTGCCGGTCTCGGCCATCATTTTGAGGAAAAGCAGGAACGTCAGCTCGGTGACGTACTCATTGTAGGTCACGCCGTCATCCCGAAGGATATGGCAGAGGTTCCAAAGTTTGGCGACAATGTCGCGTGTGGTCGAAGTTTCAGCCATTAGCCTGTGCGTCTCCAGATTTCTTCGTTGATATCGGCGAGAAGGCTTTCGAGCTTGCCGTCAAACACCTTGTTTAGCCGCTTATAGCCACCCTCAGAGCGGAACGGGTCCTGGTCAAGGGATTCATGGTCCACGACTAATTCCTGAACGAGCTGCTCGCCGATGCGCCGTAACCATTGCCGCTGAGGGCCGGTCCATGTTCCCCGGCTCTCGATCTTGCGTATCGCCTTGCGGACGCGGTCTTCATAGGGCTCCAGCGGGTCGCCGATCGCGGCCTGACGGATAAACCCGATCACGGAAGCCGCTATGTCCTCGTTTTTGGATTGCTGCCAGGCAGTACGGAGCGCCGTATCCGTGAAGCCCTGCCGGTCCAATTCGAGGCGCAATTCGCGCAATTGGGCTCGCGTCAGGTCGCGCGGGCGCTGCACGACGACGGCAAGCGCCGCGATCTTGTTGACGTTGTCGCGGACAAAGCTCGTGAAGCTGTCGAGAAAGTCCTCCGGCCGCTGAGCCGTGCCATAGCCGCGGGTGACACTGACGAGCTGGTCAGGGTGATGAGAAATCGGCATCGCGAGGCCGGCGCTGTCTGGACCCCAATCGAGGATGGGACCAAGGGCCGGCCGGCTCTTGAACCAATTTGCCAAATCAGCCGGCGCGCCGGTGCGAATACGGTTGAGAGTGTCTTCGGGCCGCTCGCCGGCGGCGGCCTCGTAGCGTTGCCGCGCCTCGTTGGCGAGCTGGCGGAGTTTACGATTCCATTTGACGGCGAGCTGATCGCGGATCGCGGCACGGTGTCCGTCATCGGTGACGCTGGTCAGTTCCTGCAGCAATTGCTCGAACGAGAGGGACGGGTTCACGACCACGGGCTTCATGTCGGTGAGGTTTTCAAGGCGGGGATAGAGATCGACCGCATCGAAGATGCGGAAGACCTCCTTGCCGATCTCGTCACACCTGCGGGTCGCGCGGCCCAGCATTTGCTCATAGAGAATGCGGCTATTCACGCGCCGGACGAACACAAGGTTCGTGATCTTGGGAACGTCGATGCCTGTCGTAAGAAGATCGACGGTGACGGCGATCTTCGGAAGGGCATCGTTTCGATAGGAGCGGATCAACGTGCGGACGCGGTCGACGCTCCCGGTGACTTTGCGAACGGCGGCGTCTTCGATCTCGCCGTACCGAGCCTTCATGGCGATCTTGATTTGGTCGACAAGAATATCGGCATGGGCGTCGGTTGCGGCGAACACGAGGGTCTTGCCAGGCAAGCTCGGATCGATGTGCTTGGCCAATTCCTCGGCCACGACGCGGTTGAATTCCTTGGTGATGACGCGCTTGTTGAAAGCGTCCACTTCGTAGGTGATCTCGTCGGGAGCATGAACAAGGTCGATCCGGCCGGTGCCGGTGTTGAAGATTTCGACCTGCTCGCCCGCACGGAAGGTTATGCCCGCGCGGGTCAGCTCGGTCTCGATGCGGATCGGCGGCTCGTGGTCGATGAGCCAGCCGTCGATCACGGCCTCGCGATAGGAATAGGTGAAGATCGGATCGCCGAAGATTTGCACGGTATGCAGGGCAGGGGTGGCGGTGAGGCCGATCTTGACCGCGTCGAAGTGCTCCAGCACGCGGCGATATTTCGAGACGTAGTCCTCCTGCGATCGGAATTCGAGTTCCTGGTCGGACATTTCGCGGTCCAGAAGATAGCCGCGATGGCACTCGTCGACGACCATCAAATCATATTGGTCGATAGGCGGCGCGTCGGAATCGTTCTCGGTGAACAGCACGCGTTTGACGAGGCCCTGAATGGTGCAGATGTGGACCTTTGTCTCGGATTCAGGCGCAACGTCACCGAGACCCTTCAGGCCGAAGATGTCGGCGAAGGTCTTGAGGCTCACGACTTTGGTCGAGCGGAATTCTGCCTCGGCCTGTTCGCCAAGCGCGCTGCGGTCGACGACAAAGCAAACACGGTGAAAACGCTTCGCGGCTAGCAGGCGATAAAGCATCGCGATAGCGAGCTTCGTTTTGCCGGTGCCCGTCGCCATGGCGAGAAGCATCTGGCGGCGATCGGCCGCCAAGCCCTTTTCGACCTCTTGTATGGCGCGCTGCTGGTAAGGCCTGAGGTCGAACCCAAAATCGAACGGCGTGGCTTTAAGCGCGGCGTCGGCCGCCTCGCGATCGATATCGAGCTGCGCTTTCAATCCATCCGGTGTCGGCCAATCGGAGAGGGCGCGGCGGAGATTTGTGGCTTTGCGCGCGTCGCGAAACCAAATGCCGCTCTCGGTCTCGATCTGCTTCAGGTATGGCCGGCCGTTGGTGGCGAACAGGAACGGCACGCGGAAGAGCTTCCCATGGCCCGCCGGCGGCTTCGCCGCCGCGAACGAAAAGCCGCGCGCGTAGCGTTCCGATTGGTCGATCGCGGCGGAGACATTTTTGCGCTTGCGCTTGGCCTCGACCACGCCAACGCAAGTCAGCCCGACGAAGAGAGCATAGTCGGCCGGACCGTGTTCGGTCGGCCATTCGGCAATCGCCATGGCCCGGCCTTTGGTCGGTCTCGCGCCGGCGGCGTACCTTAGCGTCGTAGTGTCTGCGTCCCAGCCTCGATCGCGAAGCTGCTGATCCACGATCTGCCGCGTAGCGGCCTCGTCGAGGTCGATCTGCTTGGCGGCTTCCTCGCCGGTCTGGATAAATTCGAGAATATTGGCAGGCGGCGGTTTGGGGATCTGTTGCAACGCTGCCAGGCGCGCGGCCAGCGCCTGCTTCTCGCGCTCGGCGTCCTGCGCCAATTGCTCCCATGTCGCGCGATCATCGGCTTCCTGGCGGGCGCGTTCTTCCGCGCTTTGTCGGGCACGCGCGTTTTCGTCGGCAATAAGCTGAGCTCGTTCTGCTGCCGATTTGCTGGCGAGCAATTCCGCCCTGAGCCGATCTAATTCGGCGCGAATTGGGGCGGCGGCATCTCCCGGCGCAGCCGGCGGCTGGAAGGGACCTGCGACAAATTTCGGGTCTTTGCCATAAGTCCGATGAAACCAGACGCCAGCTTGTCGCGCATATTTAAGGGCGTTTAACGCTTCGGCTGCCGTGCCGTCGGCTCCATGACTGGCGCGATTCCCAAGGATGCGGATCTCGTGGAAAAGATCGGCAACCTGGGAGGGGAGCAATCGCTCGAACTTCAGACGGCGAAGTAGGTCGGCCTGGGATTCCTCCCCTGGCTGAAGCAGGCCGGTCTTGGTCGCGAGCAGCTGCGCGAGAAGCTCGCCGAACTGTCGCAGTTTGATGAGACAGGTATTGGGATCGTCGTGAAAATAGCGCTCGGCAAGCGCGCCCAAGCGCACGAGCTGAATGTCGTGCTGGCGGAGAAAAGCAAAATTGCTTTGGCCTAAGGGCATCGCAATGACTATACCAAATCAAAAACGGACTTCGTTGCTAAATTTTTGGCACCGTGGTCATCGCCACAACCATTCGCGCCATTTCTGGATTGAGTCTGCAAACGCCATCGTCCCGGATCGTGAAATCCGCCGGATCGAAAACGTGGCCCTTGACGAAATCTAGCACCGCTCGATCAACCTTTGGCCGCTCGGGTTCCATTAGATCGAATATGAATTTCGACGATCCATCGTCACCCTCCTGCACCATGCCAAAGGCTAAATCAACGCCCCCGGAAATGCACCGACGAACCCCTTGAAGGGTTGCCCGCGGGGGCGCGGCTGTAAAAGCCCCGCTGCGTAGGTCGAACCACGATAGCTCGCGGGCATAGCTATCCAACACAACATTCAGTTCCTCGCGTAGATCTCATTGACGGTCGGGCGCCGAGGTCGCGTTGGCCAAAAGTCCGGAACGCCTCGATGTGGACGTAGGCAGCGCCGGGTGGGACCGGGCGCAATGGTCAAGCTCCCCCTGCGCCGCATGCCGGCTGTGACTATCCCCGGAGCCACGCGGCGGGCCTCGGCCGCGCTCAACCTCACCGGCCCAGCGTTGCGAGCGCCTACGGCCGACCTCCTTACCGCATCCGATAAACCGAGAAACGCGGCAAAGGGACGCTCGGGCCGCCGGGCAGCGGACGCGGCGGGAGCGGTGGAGTTAGCGGCTCGCCGGCCAGCACCCGGCGATAAGCATTGCTGCATGGTCGCCCGGAATACGGGTCGAGCGCGCACTCGAGCATTTGCCCTGCGTGAGGCGCGTGCGCGCGCCAGGGAACATCATTGTGACAGATCAGGGCCGTCAACACGGCATTCCCGGGCGTCTCGCCGCGAAAGCCCAATCGCTGCGCCACATCGCCGACGTTCTCGACGTGGCTGTAAAATGCAAGTTTGCGGGACGGCTCGGCCAGGCGAAACATGTGGCCGACCGCGATGAAGGCGCGCTCCAGCGTGGCCTCGCTGCATGGCACGAGAAAATCGTACTCGGCATACGCGCGGTCGGCGAGGGTTCGAAGTTCCTCAGCGGTAGGCCGCACGAATCCGGTCTCCGGAGCGGAGATCGTCACGCTGACGCCGCACTCTCGCTCGTACTCTTCCGGCACCGGTGCCTGCGCGGTTTTGAGCGTCGCATCGATCGCGTCGAGGCGTTTCCGAAGATCGCTCTGCTCGCGCCGCAGCGCGGTAAAGTCTACAGCTCCCATGTGTTACCCTTTCACGTCTTCGAACGAGCTTTTGCAGCGGCCGCGAGAATGGCAGCCGCGACTGCGGACGGATCGTCGACGCGCTGGTTGATGATCCTGTCGTTGATCGGAATATCGACCATAGCGATCTCACCACGAGCGCGGCGGCCGGCGCGGAGGACGAAGGCGGCGACATCCTCTGCGGTCGGCTGTCCCGCGTTTGCAGGCGGTGGATCCAATGCGCCCGATCGCGCGAAAAATTCGTCGACCCGCTCTCGGCGTTCGCGCGCAGCATCAAGATCGCGCTCAGCCTGTTCGAGCGCCGCCTTTTGCAACGCAACCCTCCTTTCAAGATTGGCGACGTTGCTCGACGCCGTGGGCGATGGGTCCCGCTCGAACCACAGATCTTTCAATGCCATGGAGCCCGATCCCGTCTGTTTCATTCGCAACACGATGCCCGAGATCGATGAGACGGTCATTGTTTCAGTTTCTCAACGCTGGCAGGATCGATGCGGAGGCCGTGACCTGTCCCGGCGCTTACAAGCTTGCCCGAGCGGCACCACCTGTAAACCGTTGCCCGGCTCCTGCCGAGCTCGTGTTGAGCCTGTTTGGGCGCGAGCCAGCCCCTCAATATGAACCTCGGCTTCGGCAACCGCCCTTCGACCTCGATGAGGCGCGTGTTGATCGCTGCGATCAACTCCGCCTGCGCGCCGAGCTGCGCCTCCAGCGCGGCGATCCTGTCCGGCTCGGCGGCCGGGAGCGCGGGAAGCGAGACGACGGAGGTCAGGTGTCCCATTCGCCGTCCGCAATGTCGCTCAGCGTCCTTCGCATTTCCGCGTCGACCAGCGCCAAGTCCGCGCGCGACAGGTGAGGCAACAATCCGGCTAACCGTTGGACAACGGACAAGAGGCCCACCCGAATGTTGCGGAACCGCGCCGACCATTCACGCTCGACCTCGGCCGCCGGAACAAACTCGCCGGCCGCCTGTCGATTTTCGTTTTCTGCGGCGTCCGCTCTCGCGCGCAACAACCGCGCTCGCTCCGCCGAGATAGTCGCCGCCGCCGAGCCGCCGCGCCCGGCCGCAAGCTCGCGCAAGTGCGCGGTGTACTGGAGGTTGGCCTGCGGCCACGGGAAGAGATTTTGGGCGTCGCGCGTGATCACCCCGCGCGCCACCAAATCGCGGATCGATCTCGTCGAGATGCCGATCGAGGCACCGAACTCAAGGGCGGACATCGGTTCCATTTTTTCCTCACTGGTTGAAGCTGGCGACGGAACGCCCATAAAAAATTTTGAGCCGAGATTTCTACAGAGGGCTGTCGAGTGCCCCGCTGACCCGGGCCGGAGGGTTCGAGAGGGACCCGAGACATCCTCGGGCCGGCTGGGTGGCGCGTGCGGCGCGGGCGACACCAAGGCGGCCTTCTACTGCCGTCCCCTCGGGTGTGACCTCAGCAAAAGATGGGCGAGGCGGAGATCAATTCGCACTGACTTGATGCCGTGCTCGGCCTGAATTCGTTCGATTGCGTGCACCTCGTGAGAGTCGCGTTCGCGCTGGGCCGCAAGTCCGAGCGCGAGGAGGACCTCCAGCGGGTCGATGTTCGGCAATTCGGTAAGAACAGCGTCGACGCCGGCTTCGATATCGCCGGACAAGCCGGCCGCGTCGTTGAAGACTTCGACAATCTGGACTTGCAGGTCTGTCATTGTCGTGCGCGATGAGAAGGCGCTGGTCATTTCGGTTCCCTTTCGTGTGTTGCCGCGCGTCCGGCGCGGCGCGGTGTTGCTGGTCGGGCGCGGCGAGGATCGGCACTGTGGCCCTGGCGCGCCCTTTGGCCCTTGGCCGGCCGTTGGCCCACCCTTTAAGGGGTGGGGCCAGACGGGCCAGTGCCGAAAAGGGCTTGGCCCACGTTGGCCAGTTCTCGGGTCGGGCCAGCGGGCCAGCGGCAGGAAATAAGGGATTTTCGCCAGTTTCAGTTTGGCGTTGGCCCGGCCGTTGGCCCGATTTCGCGAGCGGGCCAAGTGATTGTGGTTGGCCCTATTCATGCGGGCCAACGTGTAGATTGTCTTTGACCATTCGCTCGCCGTCTTTTGTCAGGGTCCAGCGCCGCGCCCTGGTGACGACAAGGTGTTCCTTCTTGAGGCGGTTTAGCGCCGCATCCACGGCGCGCCGGTTTGTGTTGAGGCCGAGCGCCCATTTCCGGCTAGAGCCGTCCGGGTCGGCGGCCACGGCCTTGAGCAGCGCGACGTCGCGCTGGGCCAGCCTGTCCTCTCGCGCCTCTACATCTTCCTCTGCGATGGGGAACATGACCGGCATCGGGACGCGTACGCCCTCAACGGTGATGACATCCGGACTGTCGAGCTTCTCGATGCGGAAGTGTAGCGGGTCGAACGGCAGGCCGCGTATCTTGCCGAGCCAATGAAAGCGGTAGAGGCCGTTTTCGTCGCGGAGCATGGTGAAGTTGCCGTCGACCTCGTTGAGGGTCGAGCCGCCCCCATAAGGCAGAAGATTGTCGTCGGCCGCGCTCTTGACCGGATGGGCGGCAATGATGACGACAGGCGAGCCCCTAAGCCCGGCAAGAGGGCGAAAGCGTCGGGTGAACTCGACCGCCTGCGTTGGATTGTTGGCGTCCTTGAGGTCGAAATAGGCCTGCCACGTATCGACGATGATCAGGGTGAAGGTTTCGTCGCTCGCCTTGATCCACTCTGTGATCGCCTCCGGCGTCACCCGGTTGTCGCTGATCATGATGTCGCGGGCGATGTCGCTGGGATCGATTTTGAAGACGAAGCACGCGACCATAAGGCGCATGCGCAGGTCGTCAGGGTTTTCCGCCGTGGCAAAAGCAACGCGACCCTTCTTCACCTTGCGCCCGATCAGGTCCTTCCCGCGTCCCGTGGCGATGGCAAGGGCCAGGATGGCGAGGAAACTGGTCTTCCCTTCGCCCGTGCGCCCGGTGAAGGTGTAGAGGCTGCCCTCGCGCATGAGGCTGGCGACCGCGTAGGAGATCGGCCGAAACTCAGTGCAAAAGTCCTTGAGCGTGCGGAAGTTTGGCTTGGCCTCGGCTTGGACGCTGCCGTTGGAACGGGCGCTCGCACCGTTCGGCTTGGCCTCGGCCAGCCGCCTTCGATAGTCGGCCGACGCGCGAGCGAAGTAATCATCTCGCTGGTCGGGCGACCAGCTCTCAAACTCGAGAGGGTCGGGCATTGCGCCGTTCATTCCGCGCCGCCTTCCTCGCCCTCGATCTGGCAATAGGCGGTCCGCATGACCAGGATCGCTGACCAAAGGGCTTTCAGACAAACGCCAAGGCGCTCAGCGTCACCATGGCGAGCATGCTGACGAACGCTCACTAGGAACGGAATCGCGAGGTCGGCCGCTTCCTCGATCAACCCCAGGCGAAGGTCGTCAACGACCTGTTGGGCAGCGGCACCGAGCGGCTGCGGCTCGGGCGGCTGCTCTTGCGCCCCGGGGCGTATTTCGGTATCAACCGCTGTCATTTTTCGCGTCCTTTGCCCGGTGCGAAAATGTTTTGGCCCGCCTGCGGAGGCGGGCCTTTTTCATTTCATGGTCCGCTGGCGTGGGCGACGCTGATGCGTCCCTGCCCTTGCTCGCGCGGCGAGCGCCGCATCGATCCAGCCGCTGAAGCCGATCAACTTGCCCGACAGAATTTGAAGCCCAAACTCGTCACGGGGCAGCGCGTAAACAAATTCCTTCCGGCCAGGGTCCTCATAGATGTACCCGGCTAGTTCATCGGCGCCGTCGAGCAGTTTGCCGCGAGGCACGGCCATCAGGTCCGCCATCGAATCCATCTATGGATAAGTTGACATTGCCTTTTCGCCGTATCACGGCGTGATGGCAAAGGCAACTTTTGTTTTGCATTTCGCTTGGCAGATGTCTATAAGGACCGAATGAACGCGAAAGCGACCCGTGCGCCGGCGGCGGTCACGTACAGCTATGCGAGCGTCGAGAGGGCGCTCGCACGGGTCTTCGACGTTGATGAGATTGCTCAGCGCGGCTGGTTCCGCGCTCGGCTTCAGAACTATCGCCGCCTTGGGTTACGGGCCGCGCGGCCGGGCAAGGGGAAGACGGTCGCCTACACCTTTACTGACATCGCCGAGTGGCTTCTGGGGCTTGAGCTAGCCCACCTTCGAGTTGACCCGACGTTCGCCGTTGACGTGCTCAACGACAATCGCGCGCAATTGCGCGAGGTGATCAAGCATGCGGCGGCGGCGAAGACCAAGCCAGACGAGGTTTTCATTTCTGTTCGCTTGCGCCGCATATCCGACCCGCCCGAGATCGGGACCACGACCCTGCGCGGGATGAACTCTTTCGGACAATGGCTAAGCGATAGCGACGACGGCGCCCGCCGCGCCGGCATTTTCAATCTGACCGCGCGGCTGCGGGCCCTGGACGCGGCGCTTGACGCCGAGAAGCCGCTGTCATGAGCCGCCGTCCTGCTCTGGTCACAGAGGCCGACATCCGGCGCGCCGCCAAGGTCGCAAAGAGCCTGGGCGAGACATGGTTCGTCGAAATCTCGAAGGACGGCGCAATCCGCCTCGCCCAATCTCTTGCCCAGGATCGAGCGCCAGGTGGACATGATCCACAGGCCGGACTTGCACGCGAACACGATTGGCGGCTGTAATGTCCGACATGCCCCGCCCTCGCCCGCCACATCTGGTCCGGCAAGTCAGCAGACACGGCGCGACCCAGTGGTATGTCAGGGTCGGGCATGGCCCCCGTATTCGCCTCAAGAGCGCCTTCGGCTCGGATGCGTTCGAAGCCGAGTACTTTGCGGCCGTTCGAGGCGAGAAGGCCGCCAGTGAGCCGCGTAGGGCAGGCGCGGGCACATTGCGATGCTTGTGGAACCAGCACTTGAACTCATCGGCTTGGGCTGGCCTCTCACGCGCGACACAACGCCAGCGCATTAACATCATGTCGCACGTGCTCGAAAGCGCCGGCGCGATGCCGCTCGCCGAGATAACGCGCACCCATATCCTCGACGGGCGCGAGCGCCGGAAGGCGACACCCTCTCAGGCGAACAATTTCTTGAACACGATGCGCTCACTGTTCAAGTGGGCGAGGGAATTCGAATTGGTAGGAACCGATCCGACCGAGGACGTGAAGATCGTCGCGCGCCCGAAGACGGGTGGATTTAGGGTGTGGACCGAAGACGAGATCGAGCGCTTCGAAGCACACTGGCCTGTCGGGACCCGCGAGCGGCTTGCGCTCGACCTTTTGCTCTACACGGGATTGAGGCGCGGCGACGTGGTTCGTCTCGGTCGTCAGCACGTCCGCGACGGCGTTTTCAAAGTCAAGACCGAAAAGGGCGGCGTCCAGATTGTCGCGCCGATCTTGGCGCCCCTGGCGCGCTCGATTGAGGCGACCAAGACCGGCGATCTGACATATCTCTGCGGCGAGCGTGGCCGGCCGATGGTCAAAGAGGCATTCGGGATATGGTTCCGGCGCGCGTGCAACGCGGCGGGCTGTCCCGGCTCAGCCCACGGGCTTCGAAAGGCTGGCGCAACACGGGCGGCCGAGAACGGCGCGACGGTCGCTCAGCTACGCGCCTTGTTCGGATGGCGCGATGATCAGATGCCGAGCCTTTACACTCGTTCCGCCGACACGGCCAAGCTCGCGATGGCGGCGGCATCGAAGCTCGAAAAGAACGAAGCCCGAAAATCTATTCCCTCACCTGATCAAAAGGTGAGGGATTGAGGGCGAAAACGATAGTCGTCTCAGAGAGATAAAAAAGCGTTGGTGCGGTCAAGAGGACTCGAACCTCCACTCCGGTTAAAGAACTAGCACCTCAAGCTAGCGCGTCTACCAGTTCCGCCATGACCGCACTTTTTCGCTTCAAACCGGCGGGCGCGAAGCGAAGGCGGTCGTCTAACAAATCGCTTCCGCCAAGACAAGCATCAGCCGGCCGCGCTGCCGTCGCGGGTCTCGCGCATGCTCAAGACGGCGAGGAAGCTGATCGCGGCGGCGGCGGCGATGTAATAGCCGACCCAGGCGATGCCGCCCGCCGCCTCGAGAACCTGAGCCAGCGAGGGCGCAAGCGACGCGCCGAGAATGCCGCCGAGATTATAGGCGCTCGCCGCGCCGGTATAGCGCACTTCGGTCGGGAACAATTCCGGCAGCAGGGCGCCAAGCGGCGCAAAGGTCAGGCCCATCGCGCCAAGCGCGAGCGAGAGGAAGATAAGCACGCCGTCCGGTCCCTGCCCCAAGAGCGCCGGCATCATGAGCCCGACCGCGGCGGCGATGACGGCCGAGATGAGCAACACCGGGCGCCGGCCGACGCGGTCGGCGAGCGCCGCCGAGATCGGTGTCGCCACGGCCATGAAGACGATCGCCACGCATAGCATCTCGAGCAGGCTCACCCGCGACATGCCGAGCGATCTCACGCCATAGCCCAGAATA
Source organism: uncultured Alphaproteobacteria bacterium (assembly GCA_963765375.1). GTDB lineage: Bacteria > Pseudomonadota > Alphaproteobacteria > Rhizobiales > Beijerinckiaceae > Roseiarcus. The sequence goes on from CAVXVZ010000008.1 coordinate 238,433, forward strand.
TACACTGTAGATATGTAAAAAAGAGCGTAGCAGACGACGATCGCAAGCGAACCCTGAATGAGCGGGCCCCAGTGGTCGCGCAGCACCGCGCCGAGGGGGACAGCGATCCGCTTGTCGCGCGCCATTGCCGCCTTGAAGGCCGGCGTCTCATCGAGAGCAACCCGGACATAAAGTCCGATCCCGACCAGGATTGCGCTCGCGAGGAACGGGACGCGCCAGGCCCAGTCGACGAACGCCGCTTCGCCAAATCCGATCAGCAACGCCAAAAAGAGGCCGGTCGCGATGAAGAAGCCGATCGGCGGCCCGAGCTGGGGGAAAATGCCGAACCAGGCGCGCCGCCCGTCCGGCGCGTTCTCGGTCGCGATCAGCGCCGCCCCGCCCCACTCGCCGCCAAGGCCCACGCCCTGAAGGAAGCGCAACGCGGCGAGCAGCCAAGGCGCCATCACGCCTGCGCTGGCGTAGCCCGGAAGCGCCCCGATCAGGGTTGTCGCCAGGCCCATCATCAGCATGGTCGCGACCAGCGCCGACTTGCGCCCGACCCGGTCGCCGAAATGCCCGAACAGGAACGAGCCGACCGGCCGGGCGAGAAAAGCGATGCCGAAGGTGAGATAGGCGTTGAGCGTCTGGGTCTCGGGCGCGGATTTGGGGAAGAACATCGGCCCGAAGACCAGCGCCGCCGCGGTGCCGAAAATGTAGAAGTCGTAGAACTCGATCGTCGTGCCGACGAGGCTCGCCAGCACGATCCTGCGCATGCCGGCGCGCTCCGCCTCCACCCCCGCCGCTCCCGCTCCCTCAATTGCCGCCATTGTCGTTCCTCTCTACGCCGAGCCAAATCGAAATTCAGCCAAATCCAGCAAAATCCAGTCAAGCCCGGGCCAGTGTCAATGGAGTGGGTCATGGCGAAATCGTCCCGACCTGGCGAGAGGCCGGCGACGCGCGTCCCTTCGGCGAGGAGCCGCTTCGAATTGCGGCTGGAATGAAATCGCCCTATGGCCTGATGATCCCTTGCTCAGGACGACGCCGCCATGAAAGCCCCGCGCCGATATTTCGATCCGCTTGCGATCGGCGCGCCGCGCCCGCTTCTCGAATTGCCGTCGAGGCTCGAGCGAATGATCCATTTCGTGCCGCCGCACAACGAAAAGGTGCGTGCGAAGGCGCCCGAGCTCGCCGGCCAGGTCGACGTGGTTCTCGGCAATCTCGAGGACGCGATTCCGGTCGAATCGAAAGAGGCGGCGCGAGACGGCCTGATCGCAATGGCGAAAGCGACCGATTTCGGCTCGACCGCTTTGTGGGCGCGGGTCAACGCGCTCAATTCGCCGTGGTTCATCGACGACATGACCCGACTGGTGGGCGAGATCGGCGACAAGCTCGACGTCGTGATGGCGCCGAAGATCGAAGGCGAATGGGACATCCATTTCATCGACCAATATCTCGCCCTGCTCGAGGCGCGCTACGGCCTCAAGCGGCCGATCCTCGTTCACGCGATTCTGGAGACCGCGCAGGGCGTCAACAATGTCGAGGCGATTGCTGCCGCTTCGCCACGCATGCATGGGATGAGTCTCGGCCCGGCGGACCTTGCCGCATCGCGGGCGATGAAGACGACGCGGGTCGGCGGCGGCCATCCCGACTATCGGGTGCTTGCCGACTCGGCCGGGCCTGATGCGCGGCGCGCCAGCTATCAACAGGATCCATGGCATTACACGATCGCGCGCATGGTGGACGCCTGCTCGGCGAACGGGATCAAGCCGTTCTACGGACCGTTCGGCGATTTTTCCGACCCGGCCGGGTGCGAAGCCCAATTCCGCAACGCCTTCCTGCTCGGCTGCGCCGGCGCCTGGACGCTGCATCCGAGCCAGATCGCGATCGCCAAGAGGGTGTTCTCGCCCGATCCTAGCGAAGTCGCCTTCGCGCAGAAGATTCTGGCGGCGATGCCGGACGGGTCGGGCGCGGTGATGATCGACGGCAAGATGCAGGACGACGCGACCTGGAAGCAGGCGCGCGTCATCGTCGATCTCGCCCGCCAGGTGGCGGCGAAGGACGCCGACTACGCGGCGCTCTATCGGTTTTGACCGGTCCGGCAGCGGCTCTCGTGGCCGTTTCGGCCCGTTTCTTGCCTTGGATTCAGCCGCGGTTGGTTCGCAATATCCTTCGGCGAATGGCGCAATCTTGGGTCGCGTCTCGGTTCCACTTTCGACCCGATGAGCTATAACCGGCGGATGACGGGAAAGGAGCTGTCAGGCCATGCAAAGTCGCGACGCGAAATTTGGGATCGGACAGGTCGTCAAACACCGGTTCTACCCATTCCGTGGTGTGATCTTCGACGTCGACCCGATCTTCTCCAACACCGAGGAATGGTGGCGTTCGATCCCTGCGGAAGTTCGTCCGGCCAAGGAGCAGCCGTTCTATCACCTCTATGCTGAAAACGCGGACAGCCAATACGTCGCTTACGTCTCCGAGCAGAACCTGATGTCGGACGAATCCGGAGAGCCGGTCCGCCACCCGCAGGTCAAGGAGACCTTCGAGCGGACCGAGGACGGACGATACTGCGTCCGCGGCCGATCGCACCTGAGCTGAAACCCGCGTCGCGACCCCTCCCGCCGGCGCGGGAGGCATGACGTGACGTGCTACTTCGCGGGAGCCGCCGGAGCCGCGGGCGCGGCGGGGGCCGCCGGGGCGGGCGCAGCAGGGTTCGGCGCCGCATTCGCGGCCGGGGCCGCTGCGTTGTTCTGCTGCTGCTGCTCGAGCATCTTGCGCTGCTCTTCCGCCTTCTTCTGCAGCTGCTGCTGCAGCTCCTGGCGCTGCTGCTCCAAAACCTTGGGGTCGGTCGGCTTGCCGTCGAAGGCCGTGCCCAGGTCCTTCAGCGGAATGGTGAAGGTCAATTCGTGCCCGGAGACGTCGCCGCCGGGAACGCGCATGACGACGCTCATCGTCGTCCCCTTCTTCAGGGCGTCGAGCGTCTTGGGGTTGATCTCGATTTCCGCCGAGCAGGCGTTCTGGAAGCACATGTCATACCTGCCCTCGATCGGCTCGCCCTTGTCGATGACGACGCGGAAGCCCGGCTTCAGCATCATGCCGATCGGCAACATCAGAAGCCTGAGCTTGCGTTTCTCCTCGCCGGCCAGTTCGAAGAGGTTGATGCTGATCATCGGCGGCTGGTCGGCCGAGGTCGAAAAGTCGCGCATGGTGGCGCAGGCGTCGCGACCGGAGTTCGGCTCCTTGGCGCAGAATTTGGCCCATTGCGGCTCGGGCGACACCAGATCGACCTTCGATGGCAGGGTGGGTTGTTGCGCCTGGCCCGGCGCGCCCGGAGCGGCGGGAGCCGGACCCTTCGGCGGCTGCGTTTGCGCCACCGCCGCGCCGGCCCCAATCGCGAGGCTCAATGTGAGCGCCGCGGCGCCCGAGCGCATGACTTGAAATCTCATCAATCGTCCTTTCGAACCCGTAGGCGGTGTGTCTTGCGGCGCTTCGCCTCGCGCCAGATCAGCGTCAGCGTGCGCCCCGGGATCGACATCTTCGACTCTTCGGGCGACATTGTGACGCGAGGCGCCTGGACGCGCCGCGGCGTTCGGCGCGCCCTCTTTCCATATTCGACGCGACATTCCAATAACAATTTCGCCGCTTCGGCAAACCCCCGCCGGCCGATTCGGGACCGGCGGAGCGAAATACGCTGATTGCCGGCTTGCAACATCGGTCGGGGAAGCCCTGAAGCAAGGCTCCCCGAGGCGTCCATGACGCCAAGGATGAGCTTCGAGTTGGAATTCAGCCGGCCGCCGATGATAGGAGTGCGCCCATGATCGGCCGCACGATTCGCTCCGCCCTTTGGGCCGCGCTCGGAATCGCCCTGGGGGCGGCGCCAGCGCCGGCGGGCGCCGTCGGGCCGCCGATCGGGGCGATCGCGATGCACGGCGAGCCCGCGCTCAAGCCCGACTTCGACCACCTGCCCTATGTCGATCCCGAGGCGCCCAAGGGAGGCCGCCTCGACCTCGCCTACCTCGGCGCCTTCGACAGCCTGAACCCTTATAATGTCAAGGCTTTATCCACCGCCCAGGGCCTCATCGGCAACGTTTATCAATCCCTGATGGCGCGGTCGGCCGACGAGCCGTTCACCCTCTACGGCCTGATCGCCAAGAGCCTCGAAACCGACGAGGCGCGGGACCAGGTGATCTTTCATCTCAATCCGGCGGCGCGGTTCTCGGACGGAACGCCGATCACCTCGGCCGACGTCGTCTTCACCTTCAACCTCCTCAAGGCCAAGGGCCGCCCGCAGCAGCGGGCCGCTTTCGGGCTGGTCAAGGCGGTCGACGCGCCCGACGATTGGACGGTGCGCTACGATCTTTCCGGCGCCAACGATCGCGAGCTGCCGCTGACGCTGGCGATCATGCCGGTGCTGTCGCGCGCGCACACCGACGCCGAGCATTTCGAGGACCAGACGCTTGCGATTCCGGTCGGCTCGGGCCCCTATCGGGTCAAGGAGGTCAAGCCCGGCGAGCGCCTGGTGCTCGAGCGCGACCCCAACTATTGGGCGAAGGACCTGCCGATCTCGCGCGGCCTCTACAATTTCGATGTCATCCGGATCGACTATTACCGCGACGCGACGGCGATGTTCGAGGCGTTCAAGGCCGGGTTGATCGACTATCGGGTCGAGGACGACACCAACCGTTGGCGAACCGGATATGATTTTCCCGCCGCCAGGGACGGGCGCATCGTCAAGGCCGCCATTCCGAGCCGACTGCCGAAGGGCGTCTCCGGCTTCGCCTTCAACCTGCGCCGAGCGCCGTTCTCCGATGTCCGCGTGCGCGAGGCGCTGGCGTCGATGTTCGACTTCGAATGGATCAACGCCAATCTGTTCGGCGGCGCCTATAAGCGTTCGGAGGGGTTTTTCGATGACAGCGAGCTTTCGTCGATCGGCCGCCCTGCCTCGGCGCGCGAGCGCGAGCTCCTCGCGCCCTTTCCGGGCGCGGTGCGCGACGATGTGATGGAGGGCCGATGGCGCGCCCCGGTTTCCGACGGCTCGGGCGGCGACCGCGGAATCGCGCGGCAAGCGATCGACGAGCTCGGGCGCGCCGGCTACGTGCTGCGCGACGGCCGTCTCGCCGATGCGCATGGCGCGCCGCTCGCGTTCGAGATCCTGGTCAAGAACCGCGACGAAGAGCGCCTCGCTCTCGCCTATGCCCGCAACCTCGCGCGGATCGGCGTCGCCGCCAACGTGCGGCTGGTCGATGAGGTGCAGTTCCAGCGCCGACGCACCAGCTTCGACTTCGACGTGATGATCGGGACGTGGGTCGCCTCGCCGTCGCCCGGCAACGAGCAGCGCGGGCGGTGGAGCTCGGCCGCCGCCAACGCCGAGGGCGCCTACAACATCTGCGGCGTCGCCTCGCCGGCGATCGACGCGATGATCGCGGCGATCCTCGCGGCCGAAAGCAGCGAGGACTTCGTCGCCGCGGTGCGCGCGCTCGACCGCCTGCTCATCTCCGGCTTCTATATCGCGCCGCTCTATTACGCGCCGGAGCAATGGATCGCGTACTCGGCCAAGCTCGGCCGGCCGGAGAAGACGCCCCTGTTCGGCGTCGAGCTTTCGACCTGGTGGCGACGCGAGGAGTGAACCGGTTCGCTTGCGCCTTCGTGGGGCTTGCGCCTGAGCGACGAAACAATGGCGCGGACTTGCCGGGGTCTGGTTGCCTTTCTTGAATTAATTTGTGTTCGTGCCCATTATTAAACGCGGGCATGGACAGTCGGGACGTTCTTGCGGCTTTGCGGGCCGACGGCTGGGAGCAGGTCACCCAAAAAGGAAGCCACGTCCAGCTCAAGCACCCTGTCAAGCCCGGCCGAGTCACCGTTCCACATCCACGCCGCGACCTGCCGATCGGGACGTTGAAGAGCATCGAAAAGCAGGCCCGGATCAATCTGAGGTAGACCATGCGCCAGTATATTGCCCTGATCCACAAGGACTCCGGCAGCGACTACGGCGTTTCATTTCCGGACCTTCCGGGCAACGTCACAGCGGGTGTCGACCTCGACGACGCAATGCGGATGGCTGAGGAGGCGTTGGCCCTGCATTTGGCAGGTATGGCGGAGGATGGGGAGCCGATTCCGGAGCCCTCCTCGCTGGAGAGGATCATGGCGGACCGGGAGAACCGCGACGCGGTCGCCGTTCTTGTAAAGGCGCCCCCTGCGGCAAGCGAAGGCATTGGGGCCAATGTGGCGCTTTCCCAATACGAGCTCGAGCAGATCGACAAGTTCGCCGCCGAGCGCGGTTATACGCGGCCGAGCCTTCTTCTCCGCGCGGCGAAAACGGAGCGCGACCCATGAGCGAAGCCAATGACATCATGACCATCGACGTCGTCAGCGACGTCGTGTGTCCCTGGTGCTATCTCGGCGAGAAGCGGCTCGAGGCGGCGCTCGCCGAGGCGCCGCAAGAGGTCGCCCTCCGCTGGCGGCCCTATCAGCTCGACCCGACGATCCCGGACGGCGGGCTCGACCGCGCCGAATACATGGAGAAGAAATTCGGCAAGAGCGGCAGGCTGCAGTCGGTCCACGACAATCTCACCCGTCTCGGCGCGGACGTCGGCATTCGGTTCGCGTTCGACAAGATCAAGCGCGCCCCCAATACGCTCGACGCCCACCGACTTATTCGCTGGGCGAACTCGGCGGGCGTGCAAGGCAAGGTCGTCGATCGCCTGTTCAGGGCCTATTTCGTCGAGGGACGCGACATCGGCGACCGCGCCGTCCTGATCGACATCGGTCGTGAATGTGGCCTCGACGCGGCGCTGGTCGAAAGGCTCCTGGCGGAAGGCGCTGATGTGGACCTCGTGCGCGAGGAGATCGCGCAGGCGCAGGCGATCGGAGTCAGCGGCGTGCCGTTCTTCATTTTCGCCGGCCGCCTCGGCGTCCCGGGAGCGCAGGATCCGTCGGTGCTGCTGCGCGCGATGTCTCAGGCGCGCCAGGCGATGAACGGGCCGGCCAACGAAGCGCCGGTCGCTTAGCGGCGCGAGCGCCCGGCTTCATGCCGCGTCGTCGAGCGCGGCGATGAGCGCAAGCGGCAATTCGACGCGCGGCGCAGCGTCGTCGAGCGCGGCGCTGAGTTCGAGTTCGAGTTGCGCCGGGCCGAGCCGCGGCCGGTTGATTGCGTCGCTCGACATCGGCTCGGCGCCGACGTCGTCGTTGGCGGGAGAGAAGTCGAGATTGCGCGGCAGCCGCCCGAGGGGAGCCGAGGCGGCCGAGTTCGCGCGCGAAGCCGGCGGCTTCCGCCTTCACCGCTTCGGCGGCGAAGCGCCAGAGCAGCGCCAGGACTTTAGCCTGCGCCGGATCGTCGCGCCGTTCGCATTCGTCGATGACTTTCTCCACGAGCGGCAGCTTGAGCCCGTCGCCGGTCTCGCCGTAAGTCTTGAGCGCGAGAAGCGCCGCGGTGAAGGCCGGCAGCAGATGGCTGTTCAGGCCCGCCTTGTGGGCGAGCGCCGCGAACCCTTCCCCGCGCGGGGCAAGCGCAAAGGCCGCCACGCGCGACATCGGCAGGCCGGACAATTCCGCCAGCGCGCCTTCGAACAGCTGCCGCTCGCCGCCGAGCAGCGAGCGCAGCAGCAAGGCCGGCGTCAGCGCCCCGCATGCGCGAAGCGAACGCACGAGCTCCGCTCGTTCGTCGTGCGGGCATGACGAGGCGATCGAACAAATCGCCTGATCCCGCGCCTCGCGGGCGACGCGTTCGGCCCGCTCGCGGGGCATCCATCGCGACCCCGCGACGCTGAGCTCGTTCGCCGTCGCCACGGCGATCTGCACCCTCAGGCTCGCCGGCAGCGACGGACGGTCGAGCAGCGCCTCGCGCACCTCCGCGTCGGCGCGGAACCGCGCGAATATGCGGGTCAGCGCGCCTGGGGCGGGCGAGGCCTCGCGATTGCCGATCAGGACAAGAAGCGCGTCGCGTTGGCCGATCTCGGCCAGCGCCGCGATCGCGCCCGGCTTGAGATCCGGCCTTCGCGCCAGCGCCGACTGGACGACGACGTCTCCCGTCGCGGCGCAATCGACAAGGTCGGCGTCGGTCAGCACTGGCGAGCGGCTGATGACCGCGGCCGCCACGTCAGGCTGGTCGAAGGCCAACGCCAGGATCAGGGGACGCGGCGCGCCGTCGGCGCTTCCCAAGGCGTCGGCGAGCGCCCGGCGGACCAGCGGGAAAGGGTCATCGAGCAGCGCCATCATCGCCAGCTCAGCCTCCCCACGCGTCGGTTCAGCGAGATCGGAATGGAGGTAGGCGCGGGCGAGCGCGCTCGCCGCTTCCGCGCGCTTCTCCGGCCCGGCGCATTGCGCGAAAGCAAGAAATCGGCGCACAATGTCCGGCCTGGCGAACGAGGGCGCCGGAAGGAGCATGGCCGTCGGTCGGTTGGCGTGCACGTCCCGCTCCCTCGCCTGTCATGGCGGTGGATGTTGATCGCCTAGATTGCATGATCGTGGTTAACGGCAACTTAAAGTTGTGAGGCGAAGACGCCGATGGAGCCCGAAACCCTTCGCCATCCGCGCGGCGGCCTCTATTTCGAGGACTTTTCGGTCGGCCAGGTCTTTCGCCACCGCCTGACCCGCACCGTCACCCAAATGGACAACATGCTGTTCTCGAACATGACGCTGAACCCGCAGCCGCTGCACATCGACGCCTATTTTTGCGCCACCGAGACCGAGTGGGGCCGGCCGCTGATGAATTCGCTGTTCACGCTTGGGCTCATGATCGGAATTTCCGTCAACGACACCACGGTCGGCACGACCATCGCCAATCTCGGCATGACCGACGTCGCCTTTCCGGCGCCGCTGTTCGAGGGCGACACCGTTCGCGCCGAGACCGAAGTCACGGCCGTGCGCGCCTCGAAGTCGCGTCCCGATGCGGGACTCGTCGAGTTCCGGCACCGGGCGTACAAGCAGGAGGGGACCCTCGTCGCCGAGTGCCGCCGAACCGCCTTCATGCGCCGTCGTGGACCCGAGATCCTCTCCGCCTGAGGCGCCGATGCGTTCGCTCATCATCGCGCCTGCGGACGAGAAGCGGCTCGCCGAGGCTTTGGCGAGCGGCGCGGACGCGGTCGTGGTCGATCTCGCCCAGGCCGCGGCCGGCGAAAGAGTTGCGGCGCGGGCCAGAGCCGCCCGGTTTCTGAAAGAAGCGCGCGCCGAGGGCGGCGGGCCGGAAGTCATCGTCGCCGTCAATGCGCTCGAGTTGGGCGAGACGGACGCCGACCTTGATGCGGTCACGGGCTACGCGCCCGACGCCGTGATGCTGCCGGGCAGCTTCGGAGCGGCGAGCGTCCAGCAGCTCTCGGCCAAGCTTGCGGTGCGGGAGGCGGATTTCGACCTCGCGGACGGCGCGACGCGGATCATCGCCGTCGCCGACACCGCGCGGGCGATCATGGGCATGGCCAGCTATCGGGCCTCGAGCGCGCGCCTCGCGGGCATCGCCTGGAGCGCCGCGTCGCTACGCGCCGACGTCGGCGCCGAGACCGACCGCGACCAAAAGGGCGCCTACGCCGGCGCCTTCCGCCTGGCGCGCGACCTTACGCTCCTGGCCGCGGCGGCCGCGGGGGTGGCGGCGATTGACGCAGCGTTCGCCGACGTCGCCGACATGGCAGGCTTGCGCGCGGAGGCTATTGCCGCCCGGCGCGACGGATTCTCAGCCAAGCTGGCGATCAGCCCGGAACAGGCGCGCGTCGTAAGCGAAGTCTTCCGGTCGCGGCCAATTCCCCTCGGAGAGCCAAATTTGCCATCGACCGATCGTTGGAACAGCGAGTAACAATTCGCTCGGGTCGAGCTCGCTCATTGCAGCGCAGCCTTGCGCGCCTCGATCTCGGCCATCCATTGGTCGGCGTTCTTGGATGGCGTGCAGACCACCTTCATGTATTCGCTTCCGTCCGCCCGTACGAGATCCGTGCCGGCGATCATCGTCTGCGCGCTAAACCCGCACATGACTGGATTGTCGACCTGCGGTCCACGCACGACGTCTGTCGCAGTCTTCGGCTGACAATCCGAGTGCGAGAGCGCGATGGAGCAGATGAGGATCACAAGAGAATATCCGGACATTGTTGGCCCCTCGAGTTACCGCATTGACCGTCCGGCGATTGTTCTTGCCCGAGACCCTCGGGCCGTTCCGCGCCGGATCATCAATCCCGCAATGCAATATTAGGGCCAAGACCAATAACACGCTGTGATTGTGATCACACTTCGGTAGAAACTGGAAGCCGGCGCGCGGGATCCGGTCAACCGACATTCCGACTGACACCGCAAGACAAGTTGCGTTCTCTCGGCTCGTCGCCTTTGCCTGACGCACGTAAGCGACAGCGGATTGAACGAGGTGAGGGGAAACGATCAAATCGCAGTATCGAACCCATCAATCCTTAAGCGTCCGACCCTAGCGTGCTTCGAATGGTTCGGCGCAGCGCCGGCCAAATCCGAAGGCTAGCCTGCATTTCTCACGCGGGTGGCGCATCGGGGTCCAGAATCAGCTAAACTTGTTTTGCGATCAACGAGTTACGCTGATTCGAAGGGGACTCCGATGCTGACGCAGTGTAGCCCGACAGAGATGGAGTTTGGAAGGGCTGGCGGGCGGCGGGTTGTGGCGGATTTCGACGGCGGGCTGGTGTCCTCGGACGCGGGGGCTTTGCTGCTGGGCGAGACGGACAAGGCGATCGGCCTCATCGATCGATTTACCGCGTGCTTCGGCGATCATCGCAGCCCGCTCTTCACCGTGCATGCGCTCAAGGCTCTGATCGGGCAGCGGGTGTTCGGCCTGGCGCTCGGTTATGAGGACCTCAACGACCACGACGACTTGCGTCGCGATCCGATTCTGGGCGTGCTTCTGGGCAAGCTCGAGCGCGATGGCGATGAGCCGTCGCCGCTGGCGGGCAAGAGCACATTGAACCGGCTGGAGCATGCGCCGGGCGCGGGCAAGAGGCCGCGCTATCACAAGATCAGCCACGATGGCGCGGCGATCGAGCGGCTGTTTGTCGAACTGTTTCTCGACGCGCACGCCAAGGCGCCGCGTCAGATCGTGCTCGACCTCGATGCGACCGACGATCCGTTGCACGGCGATCAGGAGGGGCGGTTCTTTCACGGCTATTACGACTGCTATTGCTACCTGCCGCTCTATGTTTTCTGCGGCCGCCATCTTCTGGCCGCCAAGCTGCGGCCCTCAAACATCGACGGCAGCGCCGGGGCGCAAGACGAGATGGCGCGCATTATCCAGCAAATCCGCGCGCGCTGGCCGCGGGTGAAGATCGTGCTGCGCGCCGACTCCGGCTTCGCCCGCGAGGCCTTGATGGCCTGGTGCGAGGCCAACGCGGTCGACTACGTGTTCGGCCTGGCGCGCAACGCGCGGCTGGAGGCGCGCATCGCCGACGCCTTGAGCGAGGCGCGGACGATGTCGCAGGCGAACGAGGGCCAGCCGGCGCGGGTGTTTCGCGACTTCGAATGGTCGACCAAGGAGAGCTGGTCGCGCCGCCGCCGGGTGATCGGCAAGGCCGAATGGACGGGCGGCGAGGCCAATCCTCGTTTTCTCGTGACCTCGCTCAAGGCCGACGCCTGGCGCGCCAAGCCGCTTTACGAAAAGCTCTATTGCGCGCGCGGCGAGATGGAGAACCGGATCAAGGAGTGCCAGGGCGATCTCTTCGCCGACCGCACCTCGACAGCCACCCTGCGCGCCAATCAGCTGCGGCTGTGGCTCGCCGCGACGGCCTATGCGCTCCTGTGCGCGCTGCGCCGCATCGGCCTGGCCCACACTGCGTTCGCGAGCGCGACCTGCGGCACGATCCGCCTGAAACTGCTGAAGCTCGGCGCGCTCGTCAAAATCAGCGCCCGGCGCGTCAGGATCGCCTTCGCTTCGGCCTGCCCGAACGCCCAGGAATGGCGCCTCGCCGCGGCAAGGCTCGCAAGCGCGCGCGCCTCGCCAACCTGACGCGCGTCGCCGCGGCGCGACAATGCTCGGCAAACCCTCGGCCCACCGGAGAAACAATCCCCCCCATCGACGAAAATCACCGCGCGCCCGCGCCACCCACAGTCACGCCCGCACAAACCCGGCCTTCAAATCGCGCCGAAACCGACGTCCAATTGCCCGCCCGCGTGAGAAATGCGGGTTAGTTGGTATGGCTGGCAAGCCAGTCGCGCCCGGACGAGCCGCGAGGCAACCGGCGAACACAGCACCGGAAGCCTCGCTGCCTCTCGATGCTTCAGTGCTCTCGATCGCGGCTGGTCTCGAGGGTCACGATCTCAATGGGCTACGCCGCCAATGGCGCGTCCATCTGGGCGGCGAGCCTCCTCTCCATCTCCAGCGCTGGTTGCTGATGAGGGTGCTCGCCTATCGACTGCAGGCGGACGCCTATGGCGGTCTCGACAGGTCGATTCAGCGGATGCTTTGCTCCAACAGGGAACAGAACGCCGCCACTCCCTTCGACTGTCGGGGGCCTCAGACCCGAGACGGCGTAGCCCTGAAGGCTGGCGCGCTGCTGGTGCGAGAGTGGAACGGCAAGCTCGAGCGGGTCATGGTCCTCGAGGAAGGCTTCGCCTGGAACGGCCGAACCTTTGGCAGCCTCTCCCAGATCGCCAAAGCGATGACCGGAACGAACTGGAACGGTCATCGCTTCTTCGGCCTTCGGCAGGGCAAGACTCTTGCGGCGGACGAGGCAAGCGAACGCCGAAAGAGGAGGGCAGGGGCGGCCGCGACTGTTGCGGAGGATTCAGCTCCGGGAGATGGCCCGTGAAGGATCGGTCGGCCAAGGCACTCTTGCGCTGCGCGATCTATACTCGGGTCTCGACCGATCAGGGGCTCGAACAGGACTTCAACTCTCTCGACGCCCAGCGCGAGGCCTCCGAGGCCTACATAAAGAGCCAGGCGCACGAGGGCTGGCGACTGATCCGGGATCACTACGACGACGGCGGCTATTCCGGCGGGTCGATGGATCGACCCGCTCTCCAGAAGCTTCTGGCCGATGTCGAGGCCAGGCGGATCGAGGTGATCGTCGTCTATAAGGTCGATCGGCTGACCCGGTCGCTCGCAGACTTCGCCAAACTGGTCGAGCTGTTCGACAAGCACGAAGTCTCCTTTGTGTCGGTGACCCAGTCGTTCAACACCACGACCAGCATGGGACGCCTGACTCTCAATGTTCTCCTGTCCTTCGCCCAGTTCGAACGGGAGGTCACGGGCGAGCGGATCCGAGACAAGATCGCCGCTTCGAAGAAGAAGGGGATGTGGATGGGCGGCGTTGTCCCTTTGGGCTACCTGGTCGAGGACCGCGCACTGCATATCGTTGACGACCATGCCGAGATCGTGCGCTCCCTCTTCCGCCGCTATCTCGAGGCGGGAAGCGTCGTGCGTCTCAAACAGCAGCTGGATGGAGAGGGCTTTCGGCTTCCGGTCCGCATCGATGGAGCGGGCCGGTCCACCGGCGGCGGTCCGCTGAGCCGGGGGCATATCTACAAGATCCTGTCCAACCCGATCTACATCGGCCGGATCGCCCACAAAGGCCAGGTCCACCAAGGCCAACATCAGTCGATTGTGCCGCAAGACCTGTGGGACCGAGTCCAGCAAAGCCTGCAGCACCATCAGGGAGCGGGGAGGGCGGGCAGAACACGGCAGTCCTTCGAGGCTCTGCTCGCCGGAAAGCTCTTCGACGATCGCGGCAATCGAATGAGTCCATCCTGGGCGAAGAAGGGCTCCAAGCGCTGGCGCTATTATATCTCGCAGGCGACGCTGCAGGGCGACAAGAGCAAAGCCGGTTCGATCGTTCGCGTACCCGCCGCAGCTCTCGAAGCGCTCGTCGCTTGGGCCATCGGCAAATTGTCCACGGACTGCGCCGGACCGCAGGCCGACATTCGCATTCTGATCGATCGCGTCACGATCGGCCGCACGGCAATCCAGGTCCAACTGCCGGAAGCCGCCGAGGCCGAAGCGGGAGCGCGGAGCTTGACGTTTCCATGGACTCCGCCGGCTCCTATCGCAAGCGGGAGATCATTCAGGGCGTCGCCGACAGTAAGACTAGCGTCCGGCCGATGCGCGCCAATGCGCGGGCGATCCTCCTCGACGCCCTCCGCGACGCCTATCGCTGGCTGGATGAACTTCTGTCCGATCCAATCCAGACCTTGGAGTTGCTCGCCTTGCGAGAGGCGAAGACCGACCGTTCGATCCGGATGACACTGTCGCTCGCCTTCCTTGCCCCGGACATCGTCAAGGCTGCAATCGGAGGACGGCTGCCGCGCGGCTCCGGGCCCAAACGTCTCGTCGACATGCCGATGGCTTGGCCAGACCAATGGCGCGCGCTCGGGCTCAAGGCGACCTGCGTATAAGGATCGATCAGGCCTTCGACGGTGACATCCGGCGGCCCGGAAGCTCCCTATATATAAGGACTGGATGGTGGGCGATGCAGGGATCGAACCTGCGACCCCTCCCGTGTGAAGGGAGTGCTCTACCGCTGAGCTAATCGCCCTCTCCGACGCTCGACACGCTTTATGGTCCGCGACGGAGCCAAGTCAAGAAGCCTCCGCCGGCGGAGTTGGTCCGGGAAGCCGCGCCAGGCTGGCGCTGCCGCGCCCCGCGGACGGGATTTTGCAGCTTACAGAGCGCGCAAATGGGCTGGGTTACGCCCGTCTTGGCTCAGGTAACGGTCAAAGAGCGCGGCGAGCGAGCGTACGAACGGACGGCCGTGTTCGTCCCCCGTGACCCGCCGGCCGTCCCAACGCGCGAGGCCTTCGGCGGCAAATCGCGGCAACCCGATCGCCGCCAACTTTATCAGTGGGGCAGGATCCGCGCCGTGCTTGAGCGCGATGGCTTCGAGATCGACCTCGAGATCGCACATGATATGTCCGATCGCGTCCCGGCGTAGCCTGTCGTGAGCGCTGAGCTCAACCCCTCGGACCGTCGCGCCGGTTGGGTCGATCGCTTGGTTGCGGCCGCCGGGGCAACGGGAGATAAAGGCGCAACTCGAGAAAAGGACAGGAACGACGCGATGTTCACCCTGGACGAACTCGCCCGAACGATCGACCAGCGCGCGGGCGCGAGCGCGGAGACGTCCTATACCCGCAGCCTGCTCGACAGGGGCCCAGCCCATTGCGCGCGCAAATTCGGCGAAGAAGCGATCGAGCTGGCGATCGCCGCCGCGGCCCTTGACGAGAACGCCGTTCGCGCGGAGGCGGCGGATGTCCTCTATCACCTCCTGGTCGTGCTCCGGGCGCGCGGGGTGGCGCTGTCGTCGGTCATGAGCGAATTGGACAGACGATCATCACGCAGCGGCCACGACGAAAAGGCGTCTCGCGCAACTTGAGCACGCAGGGGAAAGACCCAGTCGGACCGACCGGCGCAGGTGAGGGAGTTCTGATGAATCGCGTCGCGACTCAATCGCTCGTCTCTCCGTTCCGCCGCTTCACCCGCGACGAATGGGCGCAGCTGCGCGCGGACACCCAGCTGACGCTCACCATCGACGATCTGAGAAAGTTGCAGTCGACGCACGATCCGATCTCGCTCGACGAGGTCGTCGCCATCTATTTGCCGCTGTCGCGCCTGCTTGCGCTCTATGTCGCGGCGACGCAGGGGCTGTTCAAGGCGACGCAGCGCTTTCTCGGCGCCACCGACGGGAAAGTGCCTTACATCATCGGGATCGCCGGTTCGGTTGCGGTCGGGAAGTCGACGACCGCCCGCGTGTTGCAGGCGCTCCTGACCCGCTGGCCGAATACGCCCAAGGTGCAGCTGGTCACCACCGACGGCTTCCTGCACCCAAACGCAGAGCTGATCCGGCAGGGCATCATGGACCGCAAGGGCTTCCCCGAGAGCTATGACGGCACGAAGCTCATTCACTTTCTCTCGGCGGTGAAGGCGGGGGAGCACAACGTCGCGGCCCCGGTCTATTCACACATCACCTACGACATCGTGCCGGGAGAATCGATCGGCGTCGATCGCCCGGATATTCTTATTTTCGAGGGCATCAACGTTCTGTTGCCCAACCGGCTGCCTCGCGAGGGCAAAGAGATTCCGTTCGTTTCCGACTTTTTCGACTTCTCCATTTTCCTCCATGCCGACGAGGCGCTGCTGGAACAATGGTATATCCAGCGCTTCATGAGCCTCAGGACAACGGCTTTCCGCGACCCGCGCAGCTATTTCCGTCAATATGCGGACCTGGACGACGCGGAGGCCGAGGCGACGGCGCGATCGATCTGGCGGCGGATCAATCTCGTCAACCTGCACGAGAACATCCTGCCGACGCGGCCGCGCGCCGACCTCCTTTTGACAAAGGGCGCAAGCCACCGGATCGAAGAAGTGGCCTTAAGGAAGCTGTGAGCGCGATGCGGCGAGCGCCCAGCGCCTGCGCATGGCTTCTCAGCCTTCTGACGGTCACGCTGGCGCAAGCCAAGACGCCCGAGGCTTGTCGCGGCGCGGACCTTGCGCATGTCGAAGGGCTCGAGGCGGCCGAGGCGGCGCGCGCCGACGATCTCCTCAACGCCGATGGCCTCATGTGGCGCATCGAGAAGCCAACTCTGGCGCCCTCCTACCTTTTCGGCACGATCCATTCGACCGACGATTCCGCGCTCGAAGTCGCCCGGCGCGCGGCTGAGCTGATCGAGGGCGCCAAGGTTGTCGCGACCGAGCTCGGCGGGCCGATCGACTCCATCGAGAAGGCCAACATCACGGCGGCGATGCTGGCCGAGGCGCTCGATCGCGACCACGATACGTTCGAGGGCGTCATACCGCAGGACGATCGCGAACGAGTCGAGAAGCTTCTTGCCCGCCGAGGCTATCCGGTTGAATTCGCGCACCACTTGAAGCCCTGGTTTCTTGCCGTGCTGATCGATCTGCCGAAGTGCGAAGCGGAGCGCGAAGCGCTCGATCTGCCGGAGGTCGACCAGCTACTCGCTCAGACGGCAAGAGACTTGGGGGTGAAGGTCGTCGCGCTCGAAACGCCGCACGAGCAGCTCGACGCCATCGCGACGATGGGCCCGGAAGTCGCTGCGACGCTGCTCGCGCTCGCCGCCCGAGCGCCGGACTTGAACGACGACCTCTATGCAACGATGCTTCGGCTCTACCGGGAGAGCCGGCCAGCGGAAATCCTGCCCATTTCGGATGCCGCAGGCGGATTGAGCAAGGCCGAGCGTTCGGCGCAGGACGAGTTCACGCGCGTCCTGCTCGTCGACCGCAACGCCGTCATGGCCGAGCGCGCCAGGGCGCTTCTCGCCTCCGGCGGCGCCTTCATCGCCGTTGGCGCGCTGCATCTGACCGGCAAGGACGGCCTGATCGAGCGGTTCCGCGCCGATGGCTACGCGGTGACCAGAGTTTGGTGAGGCTCCCTATTCCCCATAAGGGGTCCAGATGTTCTTAACCTGGGTCGCCCGGCGGAGGAACTCACGGCCCTCGGCCTGCGGCCAGTCGACGGCCGATGCGGAAACCCAGGTTGCCTTGAGATTCCCGGCGGACAGCGCTTCGACCTCAGCGGCGCCTTTCGCCTCGCCGACGTACCAGAGGGCGTCGACGCCGTCGTGCTCGGCGAGCGTCCTGACAAGCGCGTTGGCTTCGCCGGTGACGATGTTGACGACGCCGGCCGGAACGTCCGACGTGTCGAGGATCGAGTAGAAGTCGGTCGCGCTCAACGGGTGGCTGGCCGAGGGAACCGCGATCACGCAATTGCCCATCGCGATCGCCGGCATGACGAGCGAAATGAAGGCGAGCAATGGCGCCTCGTTCGGGCAGACGACGCCCATGACGCCCCACGGCTCGTTCATCGCGAGCGTGACGAACCGCGACCGCGTCGCGTGAACCGAGCCGTCGAACTTGTCGGCATAGCCCGCATAGACAAAGGCGCGGCGGATCGAGGCTTCGACCTCGGCATCCGCCGCGCGGGCGGATGCGCCGGTCATCGCCCTCAGGCGGCGCGCGAACTCGCCTGCGCGGGCGCTCAAATTCTCGGCTGCGTAATAGAGAACCTGGGCGCGATTGTGCGCCGTCGCCCCGCCCCAGGATTGAGCCTTGGCCGCCGCCTCGACGGCGTTGCGGATATCCTTGCGGTTGCCTAAGCCCGCAAGCCCCACCTCGCGGCCGGCGGGGTCGAGAACCGCGTAGCTATAGCCGGAGTTGGGGCGCGCCTGCTTGCCGCCGATGTAAAGCTTCGCGGTCCGGTCGATTTCCGCCCCGCCGATCGCCCCGGCAGGGACCACCCCGGGCGCGGCGTCGAGGCGCGGCGGCTTGGCCGACCTCAGCCTCGTCTTCGGCTCGTCGGCGATGCGGTACTCGGAGAGGCCCTCGCGCCCACCCTCGCGGCCGAAGCCGCTCTCGCGATAGCCGCCGAAGCCCGCGGCGGCGTCGAACATGTTGGTCGAATTGATCCAGACGACGCCGGCCTTGATGCGCGCCGCGACCTCGAGCGCGCGATTGATGTTCTCGGTCCAGACGGAAGCGGCGAGGCCATAGCGGGTGTTGTTGGCGAGCGCGACCGCTTCGTCCGACGTGCGGAAGGTCGTAGCGACCAGCACCGGGCCGAAGATTTCCTCGCGCGCGAGGACCGACGCGGGCTCAACGCCGGTGACCAGCGTCGGCGGGTAGAAGCAGCCTCGAGCGGGCAGCGAATCGTCGGCGCGAAAGACCTCGAGCCCTTCCTTCTCGCCCTCGCGCATGAGCCGCCGGATCCGGTCGAGTTGGGCCGGCGCGACAATCGCGCCGACGTCGGTCGACTTGTCGAGCGGATCGCCGACCCTCAGGTTCGCCATTCTTGCGCGCAGCTTGGCATAGAGCGCCTCGGCGACGCTCTCGGCGACCAAGAGCCGCGAGCCGGCGCAGCAGACCTGTCCCTGGTTGAACCAGATCGCGTCGACTGCGCCCTCAACCGCGCTGTCGAGGTCGGCATCCTCGAACACGACAAACGGCGATTTGCCGCCGAGCTCGAGCGACAGCTTCTTGCCCGTGCCTGCGGTCGTCTTGCGAATTAAGCGGCCGACTTCAGTCGAGCCGGTGAACGCGATCTTGTCCACGCCCGGATGGGCGACGAGCGCCGCGCCCGTCGCGCCATCGCCGGTGACGATATTGACGACCCCTTGAGGCAGTCCCGCCTCGACGCAGATCGCCGCGAAGGCGAGCGCGGTCAACGGCGTATATTCCGCCGGCTTCAAGACGACGGTGTTTCCCGCCGCAAGCGCCGGCGCGATCTTCCAGGCGAGCATCAGCAGCGGGAAGTTCCACGGGATGATCTGCCCGCAGACGCCGACGGGCTTCGTTCGCGGAAACTCGCCCTCGATCAGCGACGCCCAGCCCGCATGATGATAGAAATGGCGGGCGACCAGCGGAATGTCGATGTCGCGCGATTCACGGATCGGCTTGCCGTTGTCGATCGTTTCCAGGAC
The DNA here is from genome assembly GCA_963765375.1 of uncultured Alphaproteobacteria bacterium. GTDB lineage: Bacteria > Pseudomonadota > Alphaproteobacteria > Rhizobiales > Beijerinckiaceae > Roseiarcus. The sequence continues at coordinate 257,762 of CAVXVZ010000008.1, forward strand.
CGCAAAAAACCGCTCCCGCTTCTGCACATGGCGGGCAAGAGCGTAGAGATGCTTCGACCGCTCGAAACCGGTGAGCGCCGCCCATTTGGCTTGCGCCTTCCTCGCTGCGGCGACCGCGGCGTCGATATCGGCCGGCGAGCCTTGGGTTGCGCGCCCGATCTGCTCGCCCGTCGCGGGATTGAAGACGTCGAAGAGGTCGTGGGGCCTGGTGAAGGCGCCGTTGATGAAGAGCCCGAAGCCGCCTGCGTGCTGTTCGAGCCAGGCCCGGACGTGCTCGCTGCCCTCGGGCGACGGGCCGTAGTCCATGATGCGCAGGATGTCCTTGATGGCGCCCATCTTTTCCCTCACGCCATCGGGTGGCGATGGGCGGCCGAATAGCGTCCGGTCGCGTAATGGTCGAGCTGCCGCTCGATGTCGGTCAGCAACCCGCTCGCGCCGATGCGAAAGAGGTCGGGCTGCATCCAGGGCAGGCCGATCTCTTCCTTCATCAGGATGAGCCAGGCCAGCGCGTCCTTGGCGGTGCGCAGGCCGCCAGCCGGCTTGAAGCCGATGTCGACGCCGGCGCGTTCGCGATAGTCGCGCAGAGCCCGTACCATCACCAGGCTCACCGGAAGCGTGGCGTTGACGTCCTCCTTGCCGGTCGAAGTCTTGATGAAGTCGGCCCCCGCCTGCATCGCGACCATGCTGGCGGCATAAACGTTGCGCAGCGTCTTCAGGTCCCCCGTGCCGAGGATCGCCTTCAAATGCGCGCGCCCGCAGGCTTCGCGCATTGCCGCGACCTCGTCGTGGAGGGCGCTCCAGTCGCGGCCGAGGACGTGGGCGCGGGTGATGACGATGTCGATCTCGCCCGCGCCCTCGGCAACCGCATAGTGGATTTCTTCAAGCCGCTGCTTCAGGGGCGTGAGCCCGGCCGGGAAGCCGGTGGCGACGGAGGCGACCGGAACCCCCGAGCCTTCCAGCGCCTTGACCGCGGGGGCGACCATGGTCGGGTAGACGCAGACCGCAGCGACCGTCAGGCCGAGGTCGGCAAGGCCGAGCGCGGCGAGATGCTCGTCGCTCAACGGGCGACGAGCCTTGGCGCAGAGCCGGCGCACGCGCTCGGGGGTGTCGTCGCCGGAAAGCGTCGTCAGGTCGATGCAGGTCATCGCCTTCACGAGCCAGGCGGCCTGGTATTCCTTCTTGACCGAGCGGCGGGTGGTCAGCGTCGCGGCGCGGCGCTCGACCGCGCTCGCGTTGACGCCGACGCTCTCGAACCAGTCGGGCGCGAGCGGCACGCCCGGGTTGCGCGGGCGGTTATGCCCGGCCAAAGCCGGCTTGGCGATCGCCTCGTCCATGCCGCCTCCCTTTGCGAGCGCTTTGGGGCCGCACCGTGTCACGATCGCGCGGCCGGATTCAAGCGGGAATGGAGTTGGCTATTTATACAGGTAAAACATGATATACTGGCGCCTTCGGGGGCGGCTCGGCCAAGCCCAATCCAAATTTAGCCAAATCCAGCAAAGCTTAGTCGATGTCCAGCCAAATCCAGCAAAGGAAAAAGCTTTGATACCCTTTGATTTCCTTGGCGGTTTTGAGCGTTTTCAACGGGTTGCGCCGACCAGCGGCACAAAAATTCTTGTCTTCGCTCTCTCCTTTCGGACGGACGGGAACGGGCGCGTCGATCGGACTCCATGACCGCCACCATAGCACGTGTTTTGGTTTTCCCGAAGCAAATGTTTGCCGGCCTTCTCGCCTTGGGTCCGAAGCGACTGGCGGCCCCGCAACCTCACCCGTCAGTGGGTCAGCCGAAGCGCGGCGACATTCTGGGGCGTCAGGCGCGAGCCGGCGCCGAAGCGCGCGGTCGCATAATTGGCGACGGCGGCGATCTCTGCATCAGAATAGGCGTCGCCGAAGGCCGGCATCGCCATGCCGGCTTCGCCGGGCTTCCGGCCTCCGCCGAACAGGATGACCTGCGCGACATTGACGCCGGAGGGATCGTTAACCGAGCGCGCGCCCGCGATCGACGCAAGGCCGGAGATGGGGCTCTCGCCCGTCCATCCGTGACAGCTCGCGCAGGCCTCGGCGTAGATCTGTTCGCCAAGCGGATGACCGCTCGCTCCGGGCGCGTGCGCCGCAATCGCGCTGGGCGGCCGGGGCGCCGGCAGATTCGGATTGGCGATCGGCGGCACGGTGCGCAGATAGGCGACCATGGCGGCGATGTCTTCGCTGGTCAGATGCACGAGACTGAGGTCGACGGCCTCCCCCATCGGCCCCGCGGCGGCGCCGCGTCCCTCGGCATGTCCCGTCGCGAGATAGTGCGCCAGCGCCTCAGCGGTCCAGTCGCCGACCCCGCTCGTGGAATTGCTGGTGATGTTGTAGGCGCGCCAGCCGCCCGTGACAGCGCCGGCGAATTTGCGGCGCTCGTCGAGCGCCTGGAAAAGATTGCGCGGCGTGTGGCATTCCCCGCAATGGGCGAGCGCCTCGACCAGATAAGCGCCCCGGTTCCACTCAGCGCTCCGGTCGGCGTGCGGCTCGAAGCGCCGGTCGGCGTTGAACATGAGCGCCCATATTGCCATCGACCAGCGCTGGTCGAACGGAAAGGCGAAGGTGTTCGGGATCGCAGGCGCGTGGATCGGCTCGAGGCTGAACAGATAGGCCTTGATGGCGAGCGCGTCGGCGTCCGTCAGATAGGTGTAGCTCGCGAAGGGCATCGCCGGGTAGAGGCGCGCGCCGTCGCGCCGGATCCCACGGCGGACGGCCGCCAGAAACTCCGCGTCGCTATATTGGCCGATGCCAGTCTCCTTGTCCGGCGTGATGTTGGTCGAATAGATCGCGCCGAAGGGCAGGACGAACGCCCGGCCGCCGGCAAAAGGTTGCCCGCCGATAGCCGTATGGCAGGCCTCGCAATCGGCCGCGCGGATCAGATAACGCCCACGGTCGATGAGGCTTGCATCCTTGAGGCTCGCCGGCGCTCCGGTCGGGTCGGCCTGTTTGTAGTCGGCGAGCGCGACCCGGTCGCGGCCCGCGAAATCGGTGGGCCCGGGGCCAAACACGTTCCAGGCGACGAATCCGAGGACGGCGACGGCCACAAGCGCGGCCGCCGCAAGCAAGATGCGCCAGAGGGCCCTCACGCGGCTTTCCTCGCCGCGAGCTGCTTGCGGTCCACGGGCAGACTGCGCAACCGCACGCCAGTCGCTGCGAACAGCGCGTTGGCGAGCGCGGGGCCGGCGATCGAAGTCCCCGGCTCGCCGATGCCGCCGGGCGCCTCGCCATTCCGCACCAGATGGACCTCGATCGCGGGCGCTTCGTTGATCCGCATCATCCGGTAGTTGTTGAAGTTGCTCTGCTGCACCCGCCCTTTCGCGATCGTGATCTCGTTGTAGAGAGCGGCGGTGAGCCCGAAGATCAGACCGCCCTGAATCTGCGCCTCGACGGTGTCGGGATTGACTGCCGTGCCGCAATCGACCGCCGCCGTCACGCGGCGGATCGCAATCTCGCCATTGTTGTCGACCTCCGCCTCCGCGATCGCTGCGACATATGAGCCGAACACGCTCTGGCAGGCGACCCCGCGCCCGACCCGCGCAGGAATCGCGCCTCCCCAGCCCGCCTTTTCCGCCGCGAGATCGAGGCAGGCGAGAAGCCGCGGCTCCTTCGCGAGATGCGCGCGCCGGAAGGCGACCGGATCCTGCCCGGCGGCATGCGCCAGCTCGTCGACGAAACTCTCGACGACGAAGATATTATGGCCCGGACCGACGCTTCGCCAGAAGCAGGTCGGTATCCCGGGCGGCTCGGCGTGCACATATTCGACATGAAGGTTCGGCGTGTCGTAAGGAAAGTCGATCGCACCGTCGACTGCATCTGCGTCCAGCCCGTCCTCGAAGCTCGGAGGCGCCCAGCGCGCGAGTATCGACGAGCCGGCGATCCTGTGGCTCCACGCCGTGATCCTGCCGTTCGACAGGCTCGCCGCGAAGCGGTCGAAATAGAACGGCCGGTAGAGCGCCTGCTGGATGTCCTCTTCGCGCGTCCAGATGACCTTGACGGGCCCGTCCACCTTCTGCGCGATGCGCACGGCCTTGCCGATATAGTCCACTTCAAGCCGCCGTCCGAAACCGCCGCCGATCAGGTGGTTGTGGACGATAACCTTCTCGAGCGGCAGCCCGGTCACCTCCGCCGCGATCGCTTGCGCACGGGAAAGGACCTGATTTCCGACCCAGATCTCGCATGAGTCGGAACGAACATCCACAGTGCAGTTCGCCGGCTCCATCGCCGCATGGGCGAGGAACGGCACATGATAGGTCGCCTCGAGTTTCGTTCCCTCGGCCAGAGCCTTGGCGACGTCGCCGGTCGATTTCGCGACCGCGCCCGCTTTCTCGCTTGCGGCGACAAGGCCGTTCAGCACGTCCGACGTTGACAGTCCGGCGTTCGGCCCTTCGTCCCAGGTGATGTCGAGGGCGGCGAGGCCCTGCTTGGCGGCCCACATGTGATCGCCGACCACCGCGACGAGATCGTCGAGAACGACGACCTGCCTCACTCCAGGCACGCCGTGAGCGGCTGCGTCATTGACATGCGCGACCTTGCCGCCGAACACCGGGCAGCTCGCGAGCGTCGCGATCTTCACGCCCGGCGGCCGGGCGTCGATGCCATAGACAGCTTTGCCATTGACCTTGTCGGGTGTGTCGAGCCGTTTCAAGGACATGCCGATGAGTTTGAAATTCGCTGCGGGCTTGAGCGGCGGATTTTGCGGCGGCGACAGGCTGGCGGCCGCCTGCGTGAGTTCGCCGTAGGCGGCCTTCTGCGCGCTTGCATCGTGCAAGACTTCGCCGTTCTCCGTCCGGCAGGAGGCCGGATCGACACTCCACTTCGCCGCTGCGGCTTGCACCAGCATGGCCCGGGCGGCGGCTCCGGCGATTCGCATCGGTCCCCAGAACGCGCGGACGGAGGTCGAACCGCCGGTCGCCTGGAAGCCAAGCAGCGGGTTCGCGTAAAGCTTGTCATCGGGCGGCGCAGCGATCACCGTCACATTGTCGAATGGCGCGTCGAGCTCCTCGGCGAGGATCATGGAGAGAGCCGTGTAGATACCCTGTCCCATCTCGACTTGCGGGATCGTGAAGGTGATCTTGCTGTCCGGATCTATTCGAATGAATGCGTTCGGCGAGAAATCCGCGTTCAACTCCGCCGCGAAAGCCGCGGGAAGCCGGGGGATGGTGAGGCCAAGCATGAGGCCGCCGCCCGCGGCGGCAGTCGCCTTCAGCATCGCGCGGCGGGTGAACCTGCGAGTGGACGAGGATGGGGTCATGGGCGAGCCTCCCTCAGGCCGAATGCGCGGCTTGCTTGATCGCGGCGCGGATGCGCACGTAGGTGCCGCAGCGGCAAATGTTGCCGGCCATCGCCGCGTCGATGTCAGCGTCGTTCGGGTCGGGCGTTTTCGCGAGCAGCGCGGCCGCTGACATGATCTGCCCCGACTGGCAGTAGCCGCATTGCACCACTTCCAGGCCGAGCCATGCCATCTGGATTTTGCGTCCCGCCTCTGTCGCGCCGACGCCCTCGATGGTCGTCACCTTGCGGTCGCCGATCGAGCCCACGGGCAGCAGGCAGGAACGCACCGGCTCCCCGTCGATATGCACGGTGCAGGCGCCGCATTGCGCGATCCCGCAGCCGAATTTGGTTCCCGTGAGGCCGATCACATCCCGCAAGGTCCAGAGCAGCGGCGTATCAGGCGCGACATCGACCGTTTCGCGCTCTCCATTGACCTCGATGGTTATCGACATGCTCATTCTCCCATCCAGGTCCGGACTCGCCCGGGCCGCGCGGCTGGGCCGTTCCGATATTTCAACAACGCGCCGGATGAAATCGGAACGGTTGTGATGGTGAAACGTAAGACGCGTGCCGTTGCTGCGCAATGACCGAATGGTATGAGCTGAGAGACCGTCGGCGTCCGGCGCTTCCCCGCCTTTCACAATGTGATGCTGGCCTCTAACCCGCGACGATCGCCGCGAAGGCTGCCTTGACCTGCTTGCGCGCCTCATCCAGCGCCGCCGTGAACGCCTCGAAATCGGGAAAGCCGCTCGCCGCGGCGATGCGGCGCTTGACCCCGGCGGCGGCTTTGACGGGATCGAACGGGCCGGAGGTCGAAAGGCGCATGAACTGGGTCGCGTCGGTGTAAATCCGGTGGGCGTCGACAAGCGTTTCGGCCTCCTCGGCGGTGATCAGCCCGGCGGCGCCGGCCTTCTCGAGCGCCCTTCGGGTCGAGACGTCGAGGATGGCCGGGCGCTCATGGGCGAAGGCCAATTCCAGATATTGGGCGATGAACTCGATGTCGATGAGCCCGCCCTTGACCAGCTTCAAATCCCAGACGTCCTTGTCGCCCTTCTCGGCGGCGATCAGCTTGCGCATCGCGCCGGCGCCGCGGGCGACGATCGCCGGTTCGCGGCTGCGGGTCAGGGTCTCGCGCACCGTCCCGGCGACTTCCGCGCTTAAGGTTGCGTCGCCGGCGACGACGCGGGCGCGGGTCAGCGCCATGTGCTCCCAGGTCTCCGCCTCGTTGAGCTGATAGAGCTTGAACGACGCGAGCTGGGTCGCAAGCGGGCCCTGGCGGCCGGACGGCCTGAGACGCATGTCGACGTCATAGAGACGCCCGGCTTTGGTCGGCGCCGTCAGGGCCGCGATGAGCCGTTGGGTCAGCCGCGCGTAGTAAACCGCCGGACCGAGCGGCTTGCGGCCGTTCGACTCGCCCGCGGCGGCGGGAAAATCGTAGATCAGAATGAGATCGAGGTCGGAGGCGGCGGTCATCTCGCGCGAGCCGAGCTTGCCGAGCCCGACCACCGCGACCCGGCCGCCGCGCACCCGCCCGTGCTCGGCCGCGAAGGCTTTCGTGACCCGCTCGAGCATGACCGCGATCAGCCCTTGGGCGAGCGCGCTGTAGGCGCGGCCCGCGCGGTCGGGATCGAGGCGCCCCGACAAGAGGTTGAGGCCGATGTGGAACGTCTCTTCGGCGGCGAAATCGCGGGCGCGGTTCAGCGCCTCCTCGTAAGTCGGCGCCTGGGCGACAAAAGCCTCGACCCGCTCGCGCATCTTGTCGTCGTCGAGGCTCGCCTCGAAACCGACCTCGCGCGCCGGGTCGATGGCCGCGTCGAGCACATGGGGCCGGGTCGCGATCACCTGCGCGAGCCTTGGGGCGCTCCCGAGCACGTCGCCGAACAACTCGCGCAAGGCGGCGTTGGAGCGCAGGATCGACATGAGCTCGACGCTCGCCGGCATCCGCGCCAGCGCTTCGTCGAACGCGGCGAGCGCGGCGTCCGGGTCGCCCGAGCCGGCGAAGGCTTCGAGCAGCGCCGGCGTCAGCTCGGTCATGACCTCCCTCGCCCGGGCGCTGCGGACCGCCGCGCGGCGGCCGAAATGCCAGCCGCGAACGGTTTCCGCCGCGGTCTCCGGCCGCTCGAATCCGAGCGCGCGCAAGGTCGCAAGCGTCTCCGGATCGTCGACGACGCCGGTGAAGACAAGATTGCCGGAGGCGGCGCTGAGCGCCGGCGCGTCCTCGAACAGCCGGGCGTAGTGATGCTCGACCCTGGTCAGATGACGGGTGACGTCCCTGATGAAATTGTCGAGCCGCGCATAGCCGCAGAATTTGGCGAAGCGGGCCAGCGCCGGCCGGTCGAACGGCAGCCGCTGCGTCTGCTCGTCCTGAACCATCTGCAGCCGGTGCTCGACCCGGCGCAGGAAAACGTAAGACCGGCTGAGATCGTCGACCGCCTCGGCGCTGACCCATTTGTCGGCATGAAGGCGCTCGAGCATGTCGAGGGTGCGCGCCCCGCGCATCTGGGGACGGCGGCCGCCGAAGATAAGCTGTTGCGTCTGGACGAAGAACTCGATCTCGCGGATGCCGCCGCGCCCGAGCTTGATGTCGTGTCCAGGAACGACGACCCGCTCGTGGCCGCGCACGGCGTGGATCTGCCGCTTCATCGCATGGATGTCGGCGATCGCCGCATAGTCGAAATACTTGCGCCAGATGAACGGCGCGAGGTCGGCGAGGAACCGCTCGCCGAGCTTGAGATCGCCCGCCGCCGGGCGCGCCTTGACGAGCGCCGCGCGCTCCCAGTTCTGGCCGACCGTCTCGTAATAGGAATAGGCGCTCAAGGTCGAGAGCGCGACCGGGGTCGAAGCGGGATCCGGGCGCAGGCGAAGGTCGATCCGGAGCACGTAGCCGTCGCTCGTCCGCTCCTGCATGAGCCGCGCCAGCGCCTTGGTCATGCGCACGAACAGCGGCCCCGGCTCGGCGCCCGGCGGAATCGAGGCCGCAGCCGGATCGTAAAGGACGATAAGGTCGACGTCGCTCGAATAGTTGAGCTCGCGCGCGCCGTGCTTGCCGAGCGCCAGCACGACCACGCCGGAGCCGCCTTGCGGATCAGGCGCATCAGGATCGAGCTTGAGGAGTCCGGCGCGCGCATGCCGCCGCAGCAGGAAGGCGAGCGCGGCGCCGACGGCGGCGTCGGCGAAGCGGGTCAGAGCCTCGGTCGCGGCGACGACGTCCCAGACGCCGCCGATGTCGGAGAGCGCAATCAGGAGCGCCGATTCCCGCTTGGCGCGGCGGAGCGCCCGCATGAGGTCCGCCTCGTCCTCGTCGCGCCGCTCGGCCAATCCCCGAACGAGGGCGTCGAGCGATTCGCCGGGCGGGGTCCGCAAGAGCCGGGCGAGCCGCGCCGGGTCCTCTTTGATGAGCGTCCAAAGATAGGGCGAATGATCGGCGAGGCCGAGCAGCAAGTCGCGCGTCCGGCCGCGACCGAGCTCTGGCGCGAGGTCCGCCCCGGGCGCCATTTCGACCAGCGAAGCGAGGCGGCGCCGGGCTTCGGCCGGCGCGCTGAGCCGCGGCGCGTCGATAAGGCCGTCAGCGAGCGTTGCGGTCATTCATGACCAGGTCGGCGGCCGCCGGCGCCAGGGCCGGCGGGTCGGCCGTGGGCAGGGTGAAGCGGACGCGAAGTCCAGGCTCGTTGTCCTCGAGCTCGACCGAGCCGCCGTGCATGCGCGCCACCGCCGCGGCGAGCGAAAGGCCCAACCCCGACCCGGGCCGCGAGCGCGAGCCTTCGAGCCGGACAAACCGGTCGAGAACCCGGGTCCGGTCGGCGGGCGCAATGCCGGGCCCGCGGTCGGCGATCGTGAGAACGACGGACCCGCCAATTCGGCCGGCCGCTATGACGACGTCGGGTTTCACCTCCGCGGCGGCGGACCCTCGATCCGGCGCGCCGTATTTGAGCGCGTTGTCGACCAGATTGGCGATCGCCTGGCCAATGAGCTCGCGATTGCCGCTGACCGTGAGCGGGCCCTGGACGCGGACGGTCAGCGCGACGCCTTCTTCCTCCGCGATCGGCTCGTAAAGCTCGGCGACGCTTCGCGCCGCTTCGCCCACATCGAAAGGCTGAAGCGGGCCGACGTCGCCGCCCGCCTCGGCGCGCGCGATCAGGAGCAGCGCGTTGAAGATCCTGATGAGCGCGTCCGATTCCTCGATCGTCTTCTCGAGCGCGAGGCGATAGGAGGCGGCGTCGCCGCCAAAGGCGAGCGCCGCCTCGGCGTGGTTGCGCAGGCGGGTGAGCGGCGTGCGCAAGTCATGGGCGATGTTGTCGGACACCTCGCGCAGGCCTTCCATCAGCTCGGCGATCCGCCCGAGCATCTCGTTGAGGCCTTCCGCGAGCCGGTCGATTTCGTCGCCTGAGCCCGACACCGGCAGGCGGCGCGTCAGGTCGCCGGCCATGATGCCGTGCGCCGAGGTGTTCATGTCGTCAATGCGCTGCAGCACCCGCCGGGCGACGAACAGCGCTCCGACTGCCCCGAGCGCGGCGAAGAAGATGAGCGAAAGCGCCAGCGCCCGCACCATCACCGCCCCGATGCGGGCCCGGTCGCCGAGGTCATGGCCGATCAGGAGGCGGAAGCCGCCCGGCAGCACATAGACTCCGACGAGCGCCTGCCGGGTTCGACCGGCGCTCTCGGCGCCGCGGTAGAAGATCGGCACAAAGCCCGGATGAAGCAGCACTTCCGCGGGAATCTGCTCGACATTGCCGGCGAGCGGCTCGCCGATCGGGTTCGTCAGGAGGTAGAGCGAGGCGCCGGGTTCGCGCTTGCGCGCCTCGATGACAGCGCCGAGGGTGCGCAAGCCCGCGGTATTGAACGTATCGATCAGGCCCTTGGCCTCGGCGTCGATGGTCTGCGCGATCTCCCGGTCGACGACGGAGACGACTTCCCAGGCGATAAAGGTAAGCACGATGCCGGCGCCGACGGCGCTTAAAAGCAGGATCGCCAGCGCGAGGCGAAAGGCGGTGGCGCGGAAGAGCTTACCGAGCGCCGTCACGAATTATATAACCGGCGCCGCGGACGGTGCTGAGCAGCGGCGCGTCGAAATCGCGATCGATCTTGGCCCTCAGGCGTGACACGTGCACGTCGATCACATTGGTTTGCGGGTCAAAATGATAGTCCCAAACGTGTTCGAGCAACATGGTGCGGGTGACTACCTTGCCGGCGTTCTGCATCAGATATTCGAGCAGCCGGAATTCGCGAGGCTGGAGCACGATCTCTTCTGCGCGGCGCGTGACCTTGTGCGACAGCCGGTCGAGCGTCAAATCGGCGACCCTCAGCACCGTCTCCTCCGGCGCGCCCTTCGGGCGGCGGCGCGCCAAGGCCTCGACCCGGGCCAGGAGTTCGGAAAAGGCGTAGGGCTTGGACAGATAGTCGTCGCCGCCGGCGCGCAGGCCCTTGACCCTGTCGTCCACTTGGCCGAGCGCGGAGAGAATAAGGACCGGAGTCTCGTTGTTCTGGCTGCGCAGCGAGCCGACGAGCGTCAGGCCGTCCATCTTCGGCAACATGCGGTCGACGATGGCGACGTCATAGGCGCCCTCGAGCGCCAGGTCGTATCCGGTGACGCCGTCATTGGCCTGATCGGCGACATGCCCGGCCTCGCGGAAGGCTTTGGCGAGGTAAGCCGCCGCGTCGCGGTCGTCTTCGATGATGAGGATGCGCATGTCGGACATATAGCGAATCCGGCGCCGCTTGGGCCAAAAAAGGAATGGCGGCAGGTCCTCGGGGGGCTTGATAAGGACCTGCCGCCACCTTGTCGGGGTCGCGCGGGCGGGGATATGTGCGACCGCCGACTTGGACGGAAGGGCGCGCTATGCGCGGGCCGGGGACATGCCCATGAACCCTTCCGTCCATTTCATGTCGTCGTCCCGCGCTGCCGCGGGACGCCGAGTCTTAAGATGCGCGCGTCGGCAGCGTGAGATAGCGCTCGCCGTCGCCTGACTTGACGCGTAACAGAACCGACTTCTTGCCATCGGTCTTGGCCGTGTCGATCGCATCGGCGACCTCCGACGGCCGGCTGACCGACTTTCCGGCGACCTCGAGGATCACGTCGCCCTGCTTCAGGCCCTTGTCCGCCGCGGCGCCGTCGGGATCGACTTCGGTGACCAGGACGCCGTCCTGGCCATGCGCCGTGTGCAGCGTCAGCCCGAGCTTGGCGAGCATCGACGCCGACCCGCCGTTGTCGTCGGAATTGTGGGTGTCTGCGCTCGCCGTCTTGTCCGCCGGCATCGTTCCGAGCGTCACGTCGATGGTCATCGGCGAGCCGTTGCGGACGATCGAGAGCTTGGCCGTCTTCTTCGGGCCGAGCGCGGCGATCCGGCGGGCGAGGTCGTGCGGATCGGCGACCGCCTCGCCATCGACCGCGGTGATGACGTCGCCGCTCTTGACGCCCGCCGCGGCTGCGGGCGAGTTCTTCTGCGCCTCGGCCACCAGGGCGCCGGACGCCTCCTTGAGGCCGAGGTCGTCCGCCAGATCCTGGGTCACATTCTGAATCTGGACGCCGATCCAGCCGCGCGTCACCGAGCCGTTCGCCTTGAGCTGATCCACGACATTCTTGACGACGTCGCTCGCGATCGCGAAGCCGATGCCGACGCTGCCGCCTGAGGGCGAGAAGATCGCGGTGTTGACGCCGACCACCTCGCCCTCGGCGTTGAAGGTTGGGCCGCCGGAATTGCCGTGATTGACCGGCGCGTCGATCTGCAGGAAATCGTCATAGGGCCCGGAGCCGATGTCGCGCCCGCGCGCCGAGACGATGCCGGCCGTCACCGTGCCGCCGAGGCCGAACGGGTTGCCGACCGCGATCACCCAATCGCCGACGCGCGGCGCCTGGGCGGCGAAATTGACGTAGGGGAAGTTGTCGCCCTGGGCCTTCAACAGCGCAAGGTCGGTCTTGCTGTCGATGCCGATCACCTTGGCGGGCATCGACTTGCCGTCGGAGGTGGTGATGGTCACTTCCGTCGCGTGGTCGACGACGTGGTCATTGGTGACGATGTAACCGTCGGACGAGATGAAGAAGCCGGACCCCTGCGCCTGGCCGAAATGATGGCGGGGCGCGCGGTCGCTGTCGCCATTGTTGTTGTCATCGGGCGTGCCGAAGCGGCGGAAGAAATGGTAGAACGGGCTGTTCTTCGGAAAATCCGGGAGTCCCGGGACGCTGTCTTCCTCATCGACCGGATCGGCGTCGGCCAGCTTGACCTTGACCGAGACGACGGCCGGCCTCACGCGGTCGACGACGTCGGCGAACGACGCGGGACCGGCGGCCGGCTGGGCGGTCGCGCCGGCGGCGGCGACCGGAATGGTCGAGGTCTCGAACGCGGCCCCTCCAAGGGCGGCGAGCGCGACGGCGCCGAGAAGGGCGGCGCGGAGGGAATACGAGGGACGATCAAAAGTCATAGGAGCTCCCGCTGGTCCAATGGCTTGGCGCGCCAAGTGCGAACCGCCAGCCTCGAAACGGACAATGCGCCGCGACGCCTAAACGGGCGATGGCGCGAACATGAAAGCTTGGTAATGCAGGCCGCGGCGAGGGGCTCACCCTCGTCCTGATCAGCGCCAAAGGCGCGTCTCGAAGGACGGCTGCAGGCGCGCACTCGAGCGCCCGTCGACGCCGCCGGCCTGAGGCACGAGGTTAGGGTGTGGATCGCCCCGCCGGGCCGAGCCGCGGCCGCCCGTTCCTTAGTCTGCCGTCAGTTACGATTCGGCGATCGTCGACTTCGGCTTCAGGACCTGGCGGCCCCGGTACATGCCGCTCTTGAGGTCGATATGATGCGGGCGGCGCAGCTCGCCCGAATCCTTGTCCTCGACATAGGCGGGCGCCTTAAGCGCATCGGCCGAACGGCGCATGCCGCGGCGCGAGGGCGAAGTCTTGCGTCTGGGGACGGCCATCGAGGAAACTCCAATCGGAAGCGGGCGGCGAGGCCCGGAATAAGAAGGCGCGGCTCTTACACGCAATCGAGCCCGAGCGCCAGCCCCTCGACGGGCGCTTTCAGGCCACGCCGCTTGTCTCGAACGCCGCGAGAGCGATCGCCTCCCGCGGTCCGCGATTCGCCCACAAGACGAACTGGAACGCCTGGAAATAGGTCTCGCAGGCGTTGACCGCCGCCTTCACCACCGCGCCGCATTGCGCGTCGCTCGCCGCCGCGCCGCCGGCCAGACACAGCGAGTGGCGGAACATCACCATGTCCTGCTGGGTCCACAGGTCGAAATGGCCGAGCCACAACTGCTCGTTGATCAGCTGGGTCAATTCGCCGATCGGCCCGCGTTTGTGCGGCGGCGTCTTGAGGTCGAACGAACAGCTGACATGCAGCGATTCCTGTTCCGCAAGCCAGGTGAACGCGACGTCGTAATTGGCGAACCGGCCCGAAACCAGGATCGAAATCTCGTCCACCTGGGCCCGGTCGAAGTCCCATTCGTTGACGGCCGCCAGACGCTCGACGACGTCGACAGGGTGTTCGGGCCGATCGTCGGAGCGGCTTTCGATGAGGGTCATCAGGGGTCCTTCGGCAAGGGAACGGCGGGGCAAGAAAGCCGCCCGGCCATTCAAGCCGGCGGCGCGCCGCAACCTTGCTGATTCGTGACCGTCCGTAAACCGAGCCGCCTGCTCCGTCCACAGAATCTCCGAAAGGAATCGAGACTCTGTCAGAGGAAAGCGAGTCCAATCAAGGCTTTGGCTCGGCAAGCTTCGCCTCGAGCGCCGCGACCCGCTGGGCGAGCTTCTCGTTGTCGTCGCGGGCGCGCGCGGCCATCTCCTTGACGGCCTCGAACTCCTCTCGGGCCACGACGTCCATGCCCGACATCATCCGCTCCATCTGCGCCCGGGCGAAGGTCTGGGCCTCCCGCCGGGCGCCCTCGGCAAGGCCAGCCGCGTCGGTCATGAGGCGCGAGAGGTCGTCGAAGAAGCGGCTCTGGGTCTGCGGCATGGCTTCCAAGCTCCGGCAGCGCGCCCGCGAACGGCGCAGACGCGAGCGTTTATGTGGCGCGGCCGCGTTCGGGGCGCAAGTGTGGGCGGCCCCTTGCGGCAAATTTCCCGTTGCCCCGCGCCCCGATCTCGCTCAGCATCGAACGCCCGTGGTCCGAGGCCAATCGACATGCGCATCAAAGCCGCCGTTCTTCGCCAGTCCGGCCTGCCGCCGCCCTATGCGGCGTCGAAGCCGCTCGAGATCGCCGAGCTCGACCTTGGCTCCCCCGGCCGCGGCGAAGTCAGGGTCGCGATCCAGGCGGCGGGCCTCTGCCATTCCGACCTCTCGGTCATCGACGGCTCGCGGCCGCGCCCGATGCCGATGGCGCTCGGTCACGAGGCGGCGGGAATCGTCGAGACCGCAGGCGAAGGGGTGACCGACCTTCAGGCCGGGGATCACGTCGTGCTGGTGTTCGTGCCGAGCTGCGGCCGCTGCGGCCCCTGCGCCGCCGGGCGCCCGGCTTTGTGCGAGCCGGGGGCCAAGGCCAATGCCGCCGGAACGCTGCTTTCCGGCGAGCGGCGACTTACGTTCCGGGCCGAGCCGGTGAACCACCTCCTCGGCGTCTCGGCCTTTGCGACCCACGCGGTGGTGGCGCGCGAATCGTGCGTGAGGATCGACCCCGACCTGCCGCTCGAGCTTGCCGCCCTGTTCGGCTGCGCGGTCCTGACCGGGGTCGGCGCGGTCGTCAACACCGCGAAGGTCGGGCCGGGGCAATCGGTCGCGGTGGTTGGCCTCGGCGGCGTCGGCCTGAGCGCCGTCCTCGGCGCGAGGCTCGCCGGCGCGCGCCAGATCGTCGCCGTCGATCTCTCGGACGACAAGCTCGCCTTCGCTGCGAAACTCGGCGCGACCCACGCGGTCAACGCCGGCTCGCCCGACGCCGCGGGCGAGATCAGGCGCATTTCCGGCGGCGGCGTCGATGTCGCCCTGGAGATGGCCGGCGCGGTTCCGGCGCTCGAGCTCGCCTACGCGGCGACCGCCCGCGGGGGCATGACCGTGACTGCCGGCCTGCCCCATCCCGACAAGCGCATGAGTCTTTCGCCGCTGGCGCTGGTCGCCGAGGAGCGGACGCTCAAAGGCTCTTATGTCGGCTCGGCGGTTCCCCAGCGCGATGTGCCGCGGATGATCGCCCTCTTCCGCGCCGGCCTCCTGCCGGTCGACCAATTGCTCACCCATCGCCTGAAGCTCGACGACATCAACGAAGGCTTCGACCGGCTACGGGAGGGCGTGGGGGTGAGGCAGGTCGTGTTGTTCGACGGAGCGGGCTAGAACTTGCTCCGCAGGCCGACCGTCGGATCAATGTTCTGGGGCCGCCAGGCAGCCGTTAGCGAGGCCGCCACGTATGTTCGACAACGCCACGCCGGCATAGACGTCAATCCGCGCGATAGTCGGAACCGGACGGACAGCACCGTCAACTCCATCACCGCCTGTTGCGGCGATCTCACACGCTTCGGCGAAGGTGGAGAACGCAAAATGCGTTGTTGACAATGCCCTGCGACAAGTGATCCATATATTCCGTCGAATACAGCGCTAGGGCCGTTGATGTTTGCATGAGGCGGGGCACATGAAAAGCAACGCGCAAAATCGCGGCAGCCCACTGAACATTAAATGGCGGGGGTTGGCGGCTGGAGCGGCGATCGCGCTGGCGCCGCTTGGCGCACACGCCCAGAGCGCGGAACCGTCGTTGTCGCTTCCGGCCCTCGCGCCGCCGGCGAGCGGACCTCTATCGTTCAGTCCTCCCCCAGCCGTCCTCTCCTGGCTCGACATGGTCTCGGCCACCCAAGCGGCGCAACCCAATTGGATGACGCCGCTCGTGACCGTCACGCCACGCCTCGAACAAGAGTTGCGGGCTGATTTCTATGGCCAGCAAAACGGGACCGGCAGCCAGGGGAACGGCCAACGCATCGACAATTACGGCGGGCCAGGCGGCTTCAGGGTGGAGTTTATTCCCGCCTATAACCTCGAGCTCATTGTCGCGGCGCCGCCTTACGCGACCGCCAGCGGCCCCAAGGGGGATGCGTGGGGCTGGGGCGATTACCCGCTTTTCCTCGCCAAATACCGCTTCCTTTCCGCCAACAGGGACAACGGCGATTACATCGTCACCGGCTTCTTCCAGATGACGGAAGCGTTGAACACGGAAGGGAAGATTTCAAACCATGTTCTGACCGCGCAGCCGACAATCGCTGCAGGCAAGGGCTGGGGTGATTTTGATGTACAGTCGACGCTCAGCGTGCAGATTCCCGTCCAGGGGCATGGTTCACCCGGCGATACACCCGAAATGAATAGACAAGCCTTCGGAGATCCCATACTTTGGAACACCGCCTTCCAATATCATTTCATGCAATATTTCTGGCCGGAAGTCGAGGTCAACTACGAGTACTGGCCGAATGGCGAGCACGTCGGCCTCAACCAGGTCTTGATCACTCCAGGCATCATATTCGGGCGCTTCAAGATTGGCCAGGACACCCCGACCCGGCCGATCAACCTGATCTTCGGCGCCGGATATCAGATGGCAGTGACGTCAAATCCGGTCGTCAAAAACAATTTCGTCGCCACGATGCGGATCACCTTCTAGCTTCGGCGTGACGGTGTGCCCCGACGCTCGACCGCCTCGGCGCGGCGCGCGAGACACTGGCCCTGAGAGGCGGCGAAGGCGGTGCGCGAAGCCGCGCGGAGGGGACGCAAGCGGTGTCCAAGCCCTTGAAGGCAAGCCAAGCGGCGAAACAACCGATTTCTTGCCTTCAACGATTTCAGTGACTTAGTCGTCCACAGGCGAAAGGCGCCTTGTCCTCCCCTCAGCCGCCAAGCAGTCCTCTCACGATCGCGCTCGCCTTGGCGAAGTCCATTTGTCCGGGGTGGGCCGCCTTGAGGGCGTTGACGACCTTGCCCATGTCTCTCACGCTCGCCGCGCCGGTCGCGGCGATGGCGGCCTTGGCGGCGGCGATGACCGCCGGTTCGTCCATCTGCTCGGGCAGGAATTCGTTGATGACCGCGATCTCGGCGTTCTCCTGCTGGGCGAGCTCGGCGCGACCGGCCCCGGCGTAGATCGTCGCCGATTCCTGCCGGGATTTCACCATCTTGGTCAGGAGCGCGAGCTCGTCGGCGCGGCTGACGATCTTGCCGGCGCCGCGCGCCTCGATTTCGCGCTCTTTCAGCGCCGCCATGATCAGGCGCAGGGCGCCGACCCGAACCTTGTCGCCTCCCTTCATCGCCTCTTTCATCCGCTGGGCCACGGCGTCGCGCAACGGCGCAGAATCCGGCATGGAAGTCCTCGATGGTTCGATCTCCGCGCGCGGCTTGACGCGCGGCGTGGGCGGCGCTTAAGCACAGCCGAATGTCAAGCGCAACACACACCAACGTCTCGGACGCCGCGGACGATCAGTCCCTCGGGTGGCGCCCGCGCGTCGCGACCGGCGTCATCGTGCTCGCCGACGGCGCGGTGATCGAGGGCTTCGGGGTCGGCGCGACCGGCTCGGCCGCCGGCGAAGTCTGCTTCAACACCGCGATGACCGGCTACGAGGAAATCCTGACCGACCCCTCCTACGCCGCCCAGATCGTCACTTTCACCTTTCCGCATATCGGGATCGTCGGCGTCAACGACGAGGACATCGAGGTCGTCAATGCCGCCGGCTCGGCCGCGGTCGGCGCGATCATGCGCGCCGAGGTGTCGGCGCCGTCGAATTTTCGCAGCAATGCGCGGTTCGACAGCTGGCTCAAGGCGCGCGGGATCATCGGCGTGACCGGGGTCGACACCCGCGCGCTGACGACCCTCATCCGCAAGCGCGGCATGCCGAACGCGGTCATCGCCCATGCTCCCGACGGCGCCTTCGACCTCGACGCGCTGCGCGCCAAAGCGGCGCATTGGCCGGGCATCGACGGCATGGACCTGGTTCCGGCGGTAGGGTCAACCCAGCGCTACGACTGGGATGAAACCAGCTGGACGCCTGGAAGCGGGCTATGGCCGGCGGCAGGCGACGCGCTTTCACGTGGTCGCGATCGACTACGGGACCAAGCGCAACATCCTGCAGGCTCCTCAACGACTGCGGCTGCGCGGTGACGGTGGTTCCGGCGACCGCGAGCGCCGAGGACATCCTGGCGCTCAAGCCCGACGGGGTGGTGCTGTCGAACGGACCCGGCGACCCGGCGGCCACCGGCGAATACGCCGTGCCGACCATCAAGCGCTCCTGGCGGCGAAAACGCCGCTGTTCGGCATCTGTCTCGGCCATCAGCTCCTGGGGCTCGCGGTCGGCGCGCGCACCGTCAAAATGCCGCAGGGCCATCACGGCGCCAATCATCCGGTGAAGGACTTCACGACCGGCAAGGTCGAGATCGTGTCAATGAACCACGGCTTCGCCGTCGATCGCGCGACGCTTCCGGCCAACGCCGAGGAGACGCATGTTTCGCTGTTCGACGGCTCGAATTGCGGCATTGCGCTTGCGGACCGTCCGGCCTTCTCGGTGCAATATCACCCCGAGGCTTCGCCCGGGCCGCGCGACAGCCATTATCTCTTCCGCCGCTTCGTCGACCTGATCGCCGCCTCGAAGGGCGCCGGAGCGCCGCGCGCGGCCTAAGGTCCCGGACGCCCGCGCGTGTCGCTGATCGGGGCGTAGGTGAACTCCTGCACCCCGACGTCGACGACGACATCGGCCTTGACCCGGGCGTTGACCGCCCGGATCAGCGCTTTGCTCATTTTGGCGAGATCGAACCGATCGAGGTGATCGAAGTCGATCGTGTCGTCGTCATAGACATAGCGAAACGCTTCATCGACGAGGATCGAATCCGGCGCCATCGCCGCGGTCTTAAGCGCGCTCAATCGACGGTGTAGCTGAGCAGCATCACGGCGTAGCCCTTGATCGTCCCGTCCTTGATGCGCGGGACGTTGATCTCGTGGGTCTTGCGCGCTTCGGTCGTCCGACTGGCCGCCGCGGCCGAATGGGCTTCGCGCAGGGCGAGGACCTTGTCGGTTCCCGCCTCCGCCGCGATGACCGCTCCTGCCGCCGCGAGGCCGATGACCGCGGCCTTGATCATTCCCGCGAGCCTCTCCACGCGAGCGCGGTATAGGTTCCGTCGGACTGGCCGTCCTGGATGGCGCGGGCGATGATCTCCGAAACCGCCGCGCAGGCCCTGAGCTGCACCGCGAGCGCCCTGCGGTTGGCCTCGAGCTTGGCGTAGAGGTCGGCCAGCGCCTCGCGCAACGGGCTGGCGGCGGCCGCTGGATCGAGCGCGGGAATGAGGCGGTTGAGCTCGAGCAGGCCCTGGTTCTTGCGCAGGCTATAGGCCTCGTACTGGGCCGGACGGCCCTGCTGCGAGGTCCCGATTTTCGGCTTCGATGGCGGCGATGAGGCGTTCGACGATCGGCAGCGCCGCGGCGGCCGCCGCCGATTGGGCCCGCCGCTGCGGATGGGTCATGTCCGCTTGCGCCCAGCGAACAGGACGGCGCCGTCGCCAAGCTCGGCGCCGGCGGGGGCGGAGAGGATGTTCGCGCTCATTTGCGCCGCCTCGCCGGCGGCCCTGGCCACTTCGCCCGGATGCGCCGACCCGCTGCGGGCGCTGAGCTCGTGGGTGGCGAACAGGCGCCTGGCGAGGCCAAGCTTGCCGGACTTGGCGATCTGGAGCGACACCTGCTCGGCGAGCATCGATCGCCACATGTCGCCCGCCATTCCCTGACCGAAGACGCTGCTAGCGTCCTTGGGCAACAATTCGCCGACGAACGAGCTCATCATCATCGCCTCGAATTGGGTCTTGGCTTGGCCGAGCTTGTCCGGCCCGCCCGGGATCTCGGCGAGGCGCGAGCGGGCGTCGGCCGCGTTCGCGAGCCGCGCGGGGATCGCCGTCGCGGAGTTCGCCGCGCGATCGAGGTCGGCGGAAAAGTCGGCCGCCGGCGCGTTCGAGCCGGCTAGCGCGCTGAGCCGCTCGGCGGCGAGGCTGGCGCGGGCCGGATCGGCTGCGCTGAGAACCTCCATGACGACATCGGTGCGAGGATTGAAAGCCATGGGCGCCGTCATTGTGAGCCGAGGGACGAGCCAGCGTCCGCCACGAGCCTTATGTCGAGCTTGCGCCTCGGCGGGCGATCGCCCGCTCGATGAGTTCGGCCAGCTCCTTGCGCTCCTTGTGACGCCGCTGGTCGAGGGCGGCGGCTCTCGACCGCAAGCTCCGCAAGCTTCGCGCGCGTCCCCTGCGCCAGCGCGCTCAAGCGCGCGGCGTCCTGGTCGCGGACGAGCTGGTCGAGCTTGCGCTGCAGGGCCCGAATGTGGCGCGCAGCCAGTCCAGCCTGCGGGCCATAGGCGAGCTCGTCCGACTCCAGGGTCGCGAACACCGCCTTGAGATCGTCGGTCAATCCCGCTTGCTGGCGTTCGAGCGAATGAAGCCGTGAGCGGCCGAGATCATGCATCAGCGCCTGAAACCGGCCGATGCGGGTCAGCGCGTCGAGACGTTTCTTCATCGTCTATCCGGAAACGAGCCAGGCGCCGAAGCCGTTGACGAAGGCGTCGATCGCCGGCTTGATCGTGAAATAGAGCAGGATGAGGCCGCCCCCGACGACGAAGGGCATGGCGACGAAGAAGACCTGGACCTGCGGCGTCAGCCGGTTGACAAGCGCCAGCGCCAGATTGGCCACCAGCGCATAGATCACATAGGGCGAAGCGATCCTCGAGCGAGAGGCGGAACAATTCGCCGAGCGCGTCGGCGATCTGCTTGAGCGCCAGACGGGCGTTGAAGTCGGCCCCGACCGGAATGACGTCGTACGAAGCGACGAGGCCGCGCAACAGCTCCCAGTGAAGGTCGGCCGCGAACAGGAGCGCGATCGCGGCAAGCGAGATCAGGGTCGCCAGCGGAGCCATCGTCTCGTCCCCCTCGACCTGAAACCCGAACGGGTTGGAGAAGCCGAGCATCGTCGCCGCGCCCACCGCCAGCGCCTCGAGCGCGAGATAGAAGACCCGCGCCAGGAACCCGATCATTCCGCCAACCAGCGATTCGACGGCGATCACCTTGAGGGTGAAGATCGGATCGTCGCCAAATGCGGCGCCGGGCACTCGCTCGAGCAAGAGCGGCGTCAGCGTCAGGGTCACGGCGAGCGCGACGAACAGGCGGACCTGCGCCGGAATCTGTGCGCTCGAGAATCCCGGGGCCAGCATCAGGCAGGCGCCGATCCGGCAGAAGAGAACGAAGGCGCCGATGGCCGCCTTTGGAGCCAGCGCCTCATGCGGCGCGGCGAGCGCTCCGGCGACGAGCGCCGTCACGCGATCGTCCCAAGCGACTTGACCTCGAAGCCGCGGGCGATCTCGAGCTGCGACAAGACAGCCAGGGTCGGGAACATGCGCTCGATGATCATCCGCACGTAAGGGCGCGTCTCGGCGGCGGTGACAACGGCGAACAGGCGCTGCTCGTCCATCCGCTTGCGAATCGCGGCCGAAGACCTCGGCGGCGAATTGCTCCATCTGCCGCGGGTCGATGTCGAATTCGATCACGTCGCCCTTGGCGTCGCGCTTGAGGCTCTGATGGAAGACAAGATCCCAACGATTGCCGAGTCTCAGGACCGAGAGCGCGCCATTGTCGGCGAGGTCGCCGCAGATCTGCTGGGAAAGGCGGACGCGCACGTGCTCGGCGATCTGCTCGGGCCGTCGCACGTGCGGCGCGATTTCGGCCACTGCTTCCAGGATCAGGTTCAGATTGCGGATTGAGACGCGCTCGGCGAGCAGGAGCTTCAGCGTCGCCAGGAGCCCGGACTGCGAGATCTGCGACGGAGACATGTCGTCGAGCAGCCGCTTGTACTCGGGCTCCAGGCGGTCGAGCAGCGCGCGCATGTCCTTGAACGACAGGAGCTGCGCGAGATTGTTGTGGATGACTTCGCTCAAGTGGGTGAGCAGGACCGAGACCGGATCGACGGGCTTGAAACCGAGGCGCTTGGCGTCCTTGACGAAGGCTTCCGGGATCGCGATCGCCCGCATGCCGAAAGCGGGCTCGCGGACTTCGTCGCCGGGGAGATTGGGGCGGGGCCCATCGCCGATGATGACGAGGCAGTCCTTGACCCTGAGCTCCTGAGTGGCGACGGCGGCGCCGTGAATCTTGATCTGGTAGGTCTTCGGCGGCGCCTTGATGTCGTCGGAGAGCCGGATCTCCGGGACGACGAAGCCATATTGGCGGGCGAACTTGCGCCGCATCTTGGCGATGCGGGAGCCGATCTCGTCGCGCGAGCCGACAAGCGCGGCGTTGAGCTCCTTGCTCAGCACCAGCTCGATCTCGAACGATTTGAGCTGCTCCTTGATCGAGGCGCGCGCATCGGCCTTCGCCCGCTCGTCCTTGGCCGTGGCCTTCGCCGCCTCGGCTGCGCGATCCTTCTCGATCCGCCGCGGAATGGCGACGCCGACGAAGGCCATCAGCCCGCCGATGAGCGCGAAGGGCAGCAACGGCAGGCCGGGCACGACGCCGAGCACCGCCATTGTCATAGCGGCGAGAAAGAGCGCGTTCGGATAGCCGCTCAGCTGATCGATGACCGCCTTGTCGGCCGAGCCGCGCGTGCCGCCCTTGGCGACCAGAAGGCCGGCGGCGAGCGAGATGATGAGGGCGGGAATCTGGGTCACCAGGCCGTCCCCGACCGAGAGCTTGGTGAAGATGTCGGCCGCGGCGGAGAGCGAGAGACCGTGGCGGGTGACGCCGATCACGATGCCGCCGAAGATGTTGACGGCGAGAATGATGAGGCCGGCGATGGCGTCGCCGCGGACGAATTTGGAGGCGCCGTCCATCGAGCCGAAGAAAGAGCTTTCCTCCTCGAGCTCGCGCCGGCGCGCCTGCGCCACCTTCTCGTCAATGAGGCCGGCCGAGAGGTCGGCGTCGATCGCCATCTGTTTTCCCGGAATGGCGTCGAGGGTGAAGCGGGCGCCGACCTCGGCGATGCGGGTCGCGCCCTTGGTGATGACCAGGAAGTTGATGGTCACCAGGATGAGAAAGACGATGATGCCGATGACGAAATCGCCGTCCATCACCAGCCGCGCGAAGCCGCCGATGATGTAGCCCGCAGACGTTGGCCCCTGCTCGCCGCGCGAGAGGATGAGGCGGGTGGTCGAGATGTTGAGCGCGAGCCTCAGGACCGTCGCCACCAGGAGCACGGTCGGGAAGGCCGAGAACTCGAGCGGCTTATGAATCCAGAGCGCGACCATCAGGATGAGCACGGCGAGCGCGATCGAGAGCGCCAGGCCGAAGTCGATCATGAACGCCGGGACGGGCAGAAAGAACAGACACAGGATGAGGACGATGCCGACGGCGAAAGCGATGTCCTTGCCGCCGCGGTTGGCCGCCGGCGCCGTCCCCGCCGCCGTCAATGACATCGCCGCCCTCGCCCGTCACGCGCCGCGACTTGCCGCGCCCGTCGGCGGGAGAGTGGGCGGCCAAGCTTGCGCGAGGATCAAAGGACGGGAGATAAACGCCCGACGCCTCGGAGACCCGCATGAGCTTCCCCATCCTGGATAATGTCGCCAAGAGCGCGCGGCATGCGACGTTCTTTCTTTCCTGCGGCGCCGCGCGCGCGACGCCGATCGTCTTCGTGCACGGCTGGCCGGAGCTGTCGATCTCCTGGCGCGAGCAGCTTCCCGCGTTCGCGGCCTTGGGCTTTCGCGCAATCGCGCCCGACATGCGCGGCTACGGACGCTCGAGCGTCCATCCTCGCCACGAGGACTACGCGCTCGAAGACATCGTCGCCGACATGGTCGAGCTCCTGGGCGCGCTCGGGGCCAAAAAGGCGATCTGGGTCGGCGACGACTGGGGCGCGCCGGTCGTCTGGTCCATCGCCCAGGCCCATCCGAACCTCTGCCACGGCGTCGCCAATCTCTGCGTGCCCTACCAGCCGGACGGCTTCGCGGTCGAGACCGTCGTCCCGTTGGCCGACCGGACCGTCTATCCGGCCGACAAGTTTCCGGTGGCGCAGTGGGACTATCAAATGTTCTACCGCGAGAATTTCGCCGTGGCTGAGGCCGGCTTCGAGAGAGATGTCGACGCGACGGTCCGGTTGCTGTTCCGCTCCGGCGATCCCTCGGGCAAGGGCAAGCCCGCGCGCACCGCTTTCGTTCGCGCCAACGGCGGCTACTTTGGCCGCGGGAACTCGGCGCCCAATCTGCCGCGTGACGCGGCCTTGCTAAGCGAGGAGGACGAGCGCCGCTATGCCGCCGCGCTGGAACGCAACGGGTTTTTTGGGCCCTGCAGCTGGTATATGAATTGGAAGGCCAATCTCGCCTACGCCGGACGCGCGAAAGCCAACTGGCGGCTTGAGATGCCGGTGCTGTTCCTGCACGCCGCGTACGATTATATCTGCGAGACCCTGGTCTCGCGGCTGGCCGAACCAATGCGCGCCCATTGCGACAACCTTACCGAAGCAACGATCCCGTCCGGCCACTGGATGGCCCAGGAAAAGCCGGTCGAGGTCAATGCGGCGCTGGCGAAATGGCTGGCCTCGCAGTTTCCCGCGCTATGGGTCGCGTAGGGCAGTAGCCGCGCTCGGCGAGCGGCCGCGCGGTCAGCCCGCGCCCACAAGAGCCCGCCTATTTGTATCCCTGCTCGATCCGCCCGTAGATCGACTGGGTGAAGATCGAGAATTTGCCGCCGACAAACGACGCGGTCAGGCTCGCGGCGACGAAGACGGCGATCATCTTCGGCACGAAGGTCAGCGTCATCTCCTGAATCTGGGTCAAGGCTTGCAGGAGCGCGATGACCACCCCAACCGCCATCGCCGCGCCGACGCAAGGACCGGCGCCGATCACGACCATCCAGATCGCTGACTGGACGAGATCGATCGCGTCGCCCTCGTTCATTGCACGCTCGCGCCATTGGCGAGCGGGACGGTCGCGCCGTTGGTGAGGGTCGCGACCGCGCCCGCGCCGGTGACGCTCACCGAGGCGACCTGGCCCGAAGTTGAACCGTCGGCGGAGGTGATGGTCTGGCCGATGAGCTGCTCGGCCTGCGAAAGCGAGGTCGCGGTCAAGAGCGAGGAGAGCGTGGTGTTGGTCTGCACCGCTTGCCCGACCTCTGAGACGGTCGCGAGTTGCGACACCATCTGCGAGGGGTCCATCGGCTGCGTCGGGTCATGATTCTTCATCTCCGCCATCAGGAGGGTGAGGAAGTCGTTGTAGCTCAGGCTTTGGGTCGCCGCGGTCGCCGACGCGGACGAGGCGGACGAAGCCGACGCGGCGGAAGCGGCGACAGGGGAAGCAGCGCTGACAGTCATGGCGTTCTCCTTTTCAGGCGGCGCTCGGCGTCTCGGCGAGCGGCCGAAGCTCCTTGTCCTCGAGGGCGAAGAGGCCGCGGAGCGCCTTCAGCGCCTCGAAATTGCGGCCGCGGGCGAGCGACGCGGCGGCGCCCTTGAGGCCCGACGTCAACTCGGGCGCGCGATACCCGCCCAGGGCCAATTCGATCAGCGAACGGGCGAGCGGCGCGGCGCTGGCGGCCGCCGTCGGATCCATGAGCATGATCTGCACCGCGAAATAGATCTGGCGGACGAGCGTCGTCGCCTCCTCGGACTGCATGACATGGGTCTCGAGCAGAAAGGTGACCTCGTTCAAGAGCTCGATCGAGGCCTTGCGGTCGATGCGGATGACCGCGCCGTTGATGAAGAGCCGTTCCCCGGCTCTGAGCGTGATGTTCATCGCGGGCGCCCCTCACTTCAACCCGTCGCGGATCAGCTGGTTGATTTCGATCATCGGCGTCAGCTCATCGGTCTGCCCGCTGCGAACGCGCTCGATCTCCTTCATCATCCAGATGCCGATCGAGATAATCCCGCCCCTGAGTTGGTCCGGCAGCTCGTTACTGGGGTCGTTGAGGTCATTGAGAAAAATCATCCAGAGGCGGCGGAGATAGAAGAGCGCCTCGACCCGCTCGCGGGATCCAGGACCCTTCTCCTCGGCCGCGCGCAGCATCGCAATCACCCGATCCATCGCCTGCCGCTCGCGGGCGCGCATGGTCTGGCGCGAATCTTCGATCACTTCGTTGTAAGCGAATTCGTACATCGCAACCCTTCGCGCGTCAGGGGACCGGCAGGTATTGGGCCAGATTGAGCTCCTGCAGGCGTGAGGTGAGCTCGTAGGCCATCTGGATCTGGTTGGTCAGGCTGTTGATCTGCGCCGCCGTCGTGTTGGCGTTGACGTCGTCGAGGCTGCCGAGCTGCTGTTGCAGGATCGTGAGCTGCGAGCTCATCGAACTGTTGGCGCTGGTGACGGCGCCCTGGGTCGAGCCGAGCTCGGCCTGAATATTGGTCATCGAGTTCGATCCCCTGCGAGACGAGCGACGACGCGGCGTCAGCGACGGCCTGCTGCGCCGATCCGCTGAGCGACGATCCGCCGAATTCGCTCAGCATCGCATAGGCCTGCGCCAGCTCCTGAAAGCCGGGCTGGTTGGCGTCGGTCGAGGTCGTCACGGTCTGACCAGGCGCAATCTCGGCGCTGGTGTCGGCGCTCGAGGCCGACGACCAGTCCGCGCTCCACGAGGCGCCTTGGAACAGCGCCGCGAACGGCCCGGAGAGAAAGCTCTGCATGGCCGAAGCCGAGATGTTCGCCGCCGCCGGATCGCTCGGCAGGATCCCGAATGCGGTCTGAAACGCCTGATCGACCGCGGTCTTGGCGGCGGAGGCGGGGGTCGAATAATAGTCCGCCAGCGGCGCAACGGCGGAATTGATTCCGCCGAACACATATTGGTCGCCCGACGTCGCGTTCGTCGAGGCGATAAGCGACTGCAGCGCTGACTGGCCGATGTTCTGGAGCGAGGCGCCGGAATTGGCGCCGGGCGTCCAGGTCGTGAGGTCGCTCAGGGTCGTCTGGGCGCTGGAGCTGATCGCCGAAAGGGCGCTCTGCGCCGTCGACAGGTTTGTCGCAACGATGCTGTTGTTGCCGGTCAGCGTCTGAAGCTCGGCGACCTGCTCTTTCAGCGACAATTCGTAGCCGGATTGCTCGCCGAGCTCGAGGCCGAGATCGGCGTACTGGCCGGTCGTTTCTTCGGTCATCGCCGTTGTCAGCGACGACTGGGCCTGCATGACCGGCGCCACGAGGCTGTTGGCCAGGAACTGGCTCGAAACGAAATTTGCGGCCATCGTGCTCATGCTGCCTGCAGGAGGGCTGAGAACATGCTGGTGACGGTCGTCAGGAGCTTCGCCGACGATGCGTAGGAGTTTTCGAGGTTGAGCATGTTGGTCATCTCAGCGTCGAGATTGACGCCGGTCGCGTTCGACAGCGCCGAGGTCGCCTGCGCAGCGAGCGCATTCTGATAGGAGGACGAGTCGCTCGCCTGCTGGTTCTCGCCCTGGAGCCAGCTCACCGAGGCGTTGGCGTAATCGGCGAGGCTCGAGGATGAGCCGAGGCCGGCGGACGGGTCGAAGCTCTGGGTCGCGCCGATCCCCGCGACGAGCTCCTGGATGCGTCCGGTGTAACTCGCCGAGCCAGTCGTGTTGTAGGTGTAGGCCGAATTTCCGGGGGCGGAGATTCCGCCGTCGCGCAGGAGCGTGGGATCGCCGCCCTGCGACGGGTCGACGTTCGGATTGACTTCGATCGCCGCGGCGAGTCCGGTCGTCGCCGTGGTCGAGGGCAGGCTGGTCGCTCCCGGCGTCGTGAACAGGCCCGGCAGCGAGGGCAGCGTCGGGGTCGCCGATTGATCGCTTTCGGCGAAGGCGTTGATCAGGCCGCCCGCGATCTGGTCGAGCTGGGCCTGATATTCGGGCGCGACCGTATCCCGCAACGCTGCATAGCCGGCGAGCGCGCCCGATTGGATCGGCATCGGCGAACTGGCGCCGGTGATCGGCACGCCGTCGACGGTGACCGGCGCGCCGTTCGCGCCATCGACGAGCGTAGGAGTCGAAGTGAAGGAGACGACGCGCGGCGTATCCTGGAACAGGGTGACGCCGCTGTCGGTGTAGATAAACTCCGAACCATTGGCTGCGGTGACGGTCGAGACGCCGATCTGTTGCGCAAGCTGGGTCACGATCGAGTTGCGCGTGTCCTCGGCGCTGGCGACATTGGCGCCGGTTGGAAGTCCGGTCACGACGGCGTTGTTGGCGGCAGTGAACTGGCTCAGTAGCGAATTGATCGTGTTGACCGACGAGGCCATGTTCTGGTCGGCCTGCTCGCGCACTTGCTCGACCGTCGCGCTCCCGCTGTTGAGCGACGAGGCGAGGTCGGAGGCGGCCGACACGGCAGCGTCGGCGGCGGACGACGAGGTCGGCGAATCTTCTAGGTCGCAAGCGCGCTTTCCAGGTTGGCGAGCATCGCCGAGGGCGAGGCGCCGTTCTGGTTCGCGCCAGAGGCCGAAGAGGCCGATGAACTGTCGTCGACGGTCTCAGCGAGCGTCGCAAGCCCGTCGGAAATCGCCTGCTGCGTCGCTGCCTGCGAGGTCGAGCTCGAGGCCTGCTCGAGGAGCGCCGCGTTGGCTTCGCGAGTGATCGAATCGACATCGGCGCCGCCGTAGGAATTGGTCGCGACATTCGCGATCTCCCGCGAATAGCCTGGCGTATTGACGTTGGCGATGTTGTTCGCGACAACCGCGGTCTGCGCCGAATTGACCGCGAAGGAAGAGCTGATGACGTTGAACGCAGCCGAGAGGTTCATCGAGGGTTCCTGGGCTCGTTCGGCCTCACGGCTTCAGCCCGTTGAGAACGTCGAGAATGTCGGCGCCGGTCTGAAAGACTTTGGAGTTGGCCTCATAGGCGCTCTGGGCCTGGATCATTTCGGTCAGTTCCGTGGCGAGGTCGACCGTCGAGCTTTCGAGGGATGAGGACTCGATCGAGCCGAAGCCTGCGCCGCCGGCGGTTCCGAGGTAAACGGGGCCGGACGCGGAGCTTGGCAGGAAGGCGTCTCCGTTGACCGACGTGAGATTGTCGGGGCTCGCCACGTTGGCGAGCGGAATGTCGTAGGCGGCGCTCGACGTGCCATTCGCATAGTTGAAGGTCATGGCTCCGTCGGCGCCGACCGAGACGCCGCTGACGCCGCTCGGAGCGTTGCCGTTCGCGGTCGCGGCGGTCACGTTGAAGGCCGCCGCGAGCTGCGTCATGTTGCTCAGGTCAAGCGACATCGTCTGACCGTTCGGGACCGAAATCGAAAGCGGCGAGCCGGAGGACAGCGCGCCGGTCGTCGGATCGAAAGTGAGCGTCTGGGTCGCAAGCGGACCGGACGAATAGGGAAAGCCGCCGCTGGCCGACGCATCCGCGGCGTCGTAGGCGTCGACCTCCCAGGTGTTTGGCCCGGTGTTGGTGAAATAGAGATTGATGGTGTGCGCGCCGCCGAGGTTGTCGTAGACCACAAGCGACGTCGCCTCGGTGTAGGTCGAGCTCGCCGTATTGGCCGACGGCAGATCGGCGGCGGCGACCGGCGTCGCCGTGGACGGCAAATTGGCGGCCAGCGAGGCGGCGGTCGTCGCCGTCGCGGTCTGGCTGGCGCTGTTGACATTGACCTTGACGAGTCCGGTCAACGAATTCGCCGCGAGCGGCGAAGCGCCGTTCTGAACGTTCTCGCCCATCAGGTAATAGCCGGCGCTATTGACCAGGTTGCCGGAGGCGTCGGGCGTGAACGATCCGTTGCGAGTGAGGAAGAGCTCGCCGCTGGAGTTGGACACGACGAAGAAGCCAGAGCCCTGGATGGCGAGGTCGGTCGGCGTCGAAGTGGAGACGACGTTGCCCTGAAGCGAATTGAGCGAAACCTGGCTCGTCGTAACGCCGCCGTAGTCCGGGTCGCTGCCGGAAATCTGATCGACCAGGGACGAGAAATCGGTTTCGACGTTCTTGTAGCCGGTCGTGTTGGAGTTGGCGACATTCTGGGAGATCGACGACAGCCAGTTTGAATTCGGCTAACATTCCCGACACGCTGGTGTTCAGAATGCTCATGGGGCCTCCTCGGCGGATAGCCCTATTTGATGCGCGTGGCCTTGCGCGAAGCTGGCGCCGGGCTGCTCCGCGGAGGCGCGCCTCCGGAATTGGCGGCCTTGCACGGCGCGAGATCAGTTGGTGGAGCGCACCAGGCTGCCGATCAGGAGGTTCCAGCCATCGATCAGGACGAAAAACAGGATCTTGACCGGCAGCGAGATGACCGAAGGCGGCAGCATCATCATGCCCATCGACATGGTCAACGTCGCAACGATCATGTCGATGACGAGAAACGGCAACACGATCAGGAACCCGATCTCGAAACCTCGACGGAGCTCGGAAATCATGAAGGCGGGTATGAGGAGCCTCAGATCCGCCTTGGAGCGGTCCGCGATCTCGAAGCGTCCTTTCGACAGGCTCTCGAACAGCGCCATGTCCTTTTCCCGCACCTGGGCAAGCATGAATTCCCGGAAAGGCTCGACGACGGCGGCGAGGGCGTCCTGCTGACTGATCTCATTGTCCATCATCGGCTTCAGTCCGTTTTGCCATGCGCGGTCGAAGGTCGGCGCCATGACAAAGAAAGTCATGAACAATGACAGACTGATGAGGACGAGATTCGCGGGCGCGCTCTGCAAACCGAGGCCGGAGCGCAGAAACGAAAGCGCGACGATGAAGCGCGTGAAGCTCGTGACCATGATGAGGAGACCCGGCGCGACCGAAAGCACGGTCAGAATCGCGACCAGCTCGATGATGCGGGCGCTCGCCGAGGCGCCGCCGGCGGGGATCAGCGCGTTGAGATCGGCGGTCTGCGCCGCCGCCGGGCCGATTGCAGCCATGAGCGCGGCGGCCGCCAGGGCTGCTCGTCTCATTGCACCACCAATGTTCGGATGACGAATGCCCGCACCTTTCCGTCGCTGCGGATCGCCGCCCGCTCATTGAGGTCCTCGCGGATGTTCTCGAGCCCGATCGGGCCTTCGAGCTGGCGCAAGGACACTGTCCGCAGATAGGCGAGGATGTCGTCGCCGATCCGGCCGGCCACGGCGTCGGGATGCGGCAAAGCTCTGGGGTCGAAAATGATCGAGCCTTCGAGCCGGATCCAGGTATCCTGCGGCGCGCCGAGATTGGTCACGATCGGCGGCAGATCGACGATGGCCGAGGGTTGCGCCGGCGGCGCGGCGGCGGACGATTCCGCGGGCTTGTCCGGTCCTGGCGGGGCGGGGCGGGACGCCTCGAACGCAGCGCCGGCGCACGCGCCTAAACCGACGACGACCGCCAATTCGAGCAGCGACGACCTGAGCGAACTCCCCGCGGCGGCGCGTTGCGGCAAGGCGGAATTGGACATCAGCGCTCCCGCTAGAATGGCCTGACGGCGTCGTAAATCTGCTGTCCCCACGCCGCCTGCTGAAAGTCGTTCGACCGTCCGCGGCCGCCGTAGGCGATGCGAGCCTCGGCGATCCGGTC
This sequence comes from uncultured Alphaproteobacteria bacterium, assembly GCA_963765375.1. GTDB lineage: Bacteria > Pseudomonadota > Alphaproteobacteria > Rhizobiales > Beijerinckiaceae > Roseiarcus. Next base: position 289,313 of record CAVXVZ010000008.1, read on the forward strand.
GTAGGCGACGCTGTTGTTGAGCGAGATGTCGAGCGGGTTCACGATGCCCGCGACGGTCAGCTGGCGGAGTTCGTAGTTGACCCGCACCTCCTGGGATCCGGAGATGACAAGATTCCCGTTCGCAAGGACTCGAGTGACGACCGCCGCCACAGAGACTTGAATCTGCTCCGAACGATCGATGTTGCCCTGGCCCTGGGTGGACGACTCCGTCGACAGGTCGCCAAGAGCCTTGGAGGGCTGATTGGACGAGGACGAGGGCGAGCCGCTGTTGTAGCCGAAGTCGATAACGACTCCGTCCTTGTTTGTCTGCGAGCGGCCCGAGGCGTTGCCGAGCGTCGCCTTGTCGTTGATGGAGATGATCACCCGCACGATGTCGCCGACATGGGCGATGCGGGGCTGGCTGTACAAGGACGGCGGCGGTCCGGTCGAGGGAGGCTGCGGCACGGCGAGGGCGTTGGCGCTCTGGATGCCGGCCGTCTCCTCCGGAGCGAGCCCCGCCCCGACCGGCGAGAAGAAGGGTTCGCGCATGAACTCGCTGGCGCTGTTCCAGCAGCCGGCTGCCGACACTGCGATCGCGAGCAAGATCGGCGGCAGAAGGAGCCGCATCAGGATTTTTTCTCTCCGGCGCTCGTGCCCGAGAGGAAGGATGCGAGCCTGCTCGCCCGCTCCGCCTCCATCTCGTCGAGAATGGCTCCCGCGGCGGCGGGCTTGAGCTTGCCCAGGATCGCCGCCGCCATTTGATCGTCCATGGCGCTGAGTTGAACGGCCGCGCTTTCCGGCTGCATCCGGGAATAAATGGCGACAAGATCGTCGCTTGCCGCCTTGAGCAAGGCGTCCCGCCTGGCGACCCATTCCTGCATCGACGCTTCGGCTTTCTCGAGCTCGGCGAGCCTCTGCTTGACCTGTGCGTCGAGTTCGCCAAGACGTTTCGTCTGCCAGGCGATGCGCGCCTCGGCGACCGACGGCGCAACATTGCCGCAGAAACGACCGGCTTCGATGTCCGCCGCTCTCTCGGCGTTCGTCTTTGGCTTTGGGCTCTCCGGCGTCCGCCCATCCTGGGCGTTTGCCGGGCAGGCGAAGAGGGAAGCGGCGGCGAGGGCGCTGATAAGGCTGGGTCTGGCGCGCGATCGTGTCGTCCAGCCTCGCGACAAGGTGGGAGTCGGCATGTGTCAGCCCCGGAATTCGAACGATATCCTCGATCGTCCCCCTTGCGCTGGGCTGACCTGGGCGGAAAGCGGCGCGCCAAACTCCTTCCGTCGAGGCTTCGCGCCGATATTTCTCCTGCCGCAAGGGGCCCAAATGAGCGCGCCCCGGTGACGCCCGAGGACGCGCGCGTCATTGAATCACCAGATCGGCCTGCAGCGCGCCGGCGGTCTTGATCGCCTGGAGGATGGCGATGATCCCCGGCGGCTTGACGCCGATCCGGTTCAAGCCGCTGACCAATGTCCTGAGGCTCGATCCGCCGACGATGGCGATCGGCCCGCCCGCCTGCTCGACGTCGATCTTGGTATTGGGCGTAACGACCGTCCGGCCGTTGGCGAACGGGTTGGGCTGGGAGACGCGCGGCTGCTCGTTGACGCGCACTGTCAGCGTCCCGTAGGTCACCGCGACGGTCGAGATCTGCACGTCCTGGCCGACGACGACCGTACCGGTTCTCGCGTCGAGAACCACGCGCGCGACCATGTCGGGCTCGACCTGCAGCTCCCCGACCTCGGCCATGAACCGAGCGAATGACACATTGCGCGGGCGGAACAGTTCGACCGTCCGGCTGTCGACTTCGTAAGCCGCATGGGCCCGGAATCGGTCCCGCGAATAGGCGTTGATCGCATCGACGATCCGCACGGCGGTTGCATAGTCGGGGTTCTTCAATTCGAGCATCGAGCGCAATTCATCGGGGAAGGCTGGAACTTCGTGCTCGACGATCGCGCCGTTGGGAATTCGGCCAGCGGTCGGAACGCCTTGGGAAAGCGTCTCGCCCTGGCCTTGGGTTTCGAACCCCGTCACGGAGACGGCGCCTTGGGCTGACGCATAGACCGTGCCGTCCGCGGACTGAAGCTGGGTGAGCAGCAGCGTCCCCCCCATCAGGGACGGGGCGTCGCCGAGCGCGGAGACGGTGACGTCGAGCCGCGCGCCCGCCTCGATTCCCGCGGCGAGATCCGTGGTGACGATCACCGAGGCGACATTGCGGTTGCGCAGCGCCGCGCCGTGCACGTCGAGGCCCAGGTGCTCGAGCATCGCCTGGATGGACTGCTGCGTGAACGGCGCGTTGCCGATGCTGTCGCCGGAACCCTGAAGGCCGACCACGAGGCCATAGCCGACCAACTGGCTGTCGCGCGCGCCGCGCAGGACCGAGATATCCTTGATGCGAACCGCCGCGGCGGGCGCGGCGGCGAGGCAAATCACGAGCGCAAGAAACAGCCGGCAAATCATCCCCCGCTCACTCTGACCGAGCCGTCGGGCTGGACGGCGCCGGACACGGTGACGCCGCTGTCGCTGTTGCGGACCCTGACGATGTCTCCAATCGCGCCGTCCTGCAACGCCGCGCCGGTCGTCATGATGAAGAGGCCGCCCTCGGAATAGATGAGCTTGACCTCCGCCCCGTTGGCGACGAGCTTGCGGTTGGACACGCCGGAAAAGGGGATCGCGTGGCCGGGGAGCAGGGTCAGCCGCGCGACCTTGCCGACGATGAGCGAACGCTGCTCGACGTAAGGTCCCGATCCGTCGCGCGCCGGCTCGGCGACGTCGGCGAGCATATCGTCGCGGATCACGTCGCCCGGATAGATGACAACCCGAGGCGTCGGGGCGAGGGCGTCCTGCGCCGCCGCGGGGACGGCGCAAGAGGCGGCGATCGCGACGATCGCGGCGTTGAGGACGGATCGCGCTCGAGTCGAGCTCATTGCCCGCTTTCTCATGGCTTCACTCTAACTGCGCATGTTGGAGATGGTGCCTGACATCTGGTCCGCCGCCTGGATCACCTTGGAGTTCATCTCATAGGCGCGCTGGGCCGAAATGAGGTTGGTGATCTCGGTGACCGGATCGACGTTCGAGGCCTCGACGTAGCCCTGCTGAATGATGCCGAAGGCGGTGTCGCCGGGAACGCCGACGGTCGGCAGGCCTGATGCGGCGGTCGGCTGGAAGTAATTGCCGCCGAGCGCTTCGAGGCCCGCTTCATTGACGAAGTTCGCGATCGTCAATTGCCCGAGCTGCTGCGCGATCGCCTGGCCCGGAATCGTCGCCGAGACCAGTCCGGTCTGGCTCACGGTGACCGCCGTCGCGGTCGCCGGGATGAGAATCGGCGGCATCACGGTGTAGCCGTCCATGGTGACGAGCTGGCCGTTGGCGTTGGTGTTGAATGCGCCGTCGCGGGTGTAGACGGTGTCGCCGTTCGGCGTCGTTATCTGGAACCAGCCGCGGCCGTTGATCGCCAGATCAAGCGTGTTGCCGGTATTGGTCAGAGCGCCCTGGATGTTGACGCTGCGAATCGCGGCGGTGCGAACGCCGAGGCCGATCTGCGCGCCTTCCGGTATGGTCGCGTCGCGGCCGCGGTTGGCGACCCCCATCAGACGCTCGGTCTGATAGATGAGGTCGGTGAATTCGGCGCGCGAACGTTTGAAACCGGTGGTGTTGATGTTGGCGACATTGTTCGCGATCACCTCCAGGTTCTGTTCCTGGGCGCTCATGCCCGTCGCCGCGATCGCCAACGCTCTCATTTCGACACCCTCCGCTTCCGCTCCGAACCCGGCCGCACCGCGAGACTCCCGATCAGATCGTCATCCGCGCAATCTCTTGATAAGCGGCTACGGCCTTGTCGCGGATTGCGAGAACGGTCTGGAGCGAACGCTGCGCCGCCATCACCAACTCGACGACTTTCATCGGCGCCGCAGCGCCTTCGACGCCCTGGATGGCGGCGGCCTCGCCGGTCTGCAGCGTGTCGATCGCCGAACCGATCGCCTGGGTGAGCGCCTGGTCGAAGCTCGGCCCCCCCGTCGGCGTGGCGGCGGATTGCGGGCTGCGAATGCTCGCGCTCGCGGGCCCGACGGCGGAAACGCCTTCGATCATCGCTCAGGCCTTGTGTTGCGACCGCTCGCCATTCAAGCGTCCTTCATGAGGCTGACGGCCGTGTTGAGCATGTCGGCCGACTGTTTGGCGACCTGAAGATTGGCCTCGTAGCTGCGGTTGGCCTCGCGCATGTCGGCAAGTTCGACCAGCACGTCGACATTCGGCATCTTCACCATGCCGTTTTGATCCGCCGCCGGATTGCCCGGGTCGCGCTCGAGCTTGAACGGCGTCGAATCGACGCCGATCGACTTGACCTCGACGAGGTTGGCCCCGAGCGCCCGATCCATCTCGCTTTCGAACGAGACCGTCTGCCGCGCGTAAGGGTCGGCGCCGGGCGTCGAGCCCGTCGACTGGGCGTTGGCGACATTCTCCGAGACGACGCGCAGCCGTATGGATTGGGCCTGAAGCCCGGAGGCGGCGATGTGGAGCGCGGTCTGCAGCGGATCAGGCATGCCCGCTCACTTCAGCGCCGAGAGAAGAAGCTGGTGAAAGGCCCGGCGAATGTTGGCGCTCATCGTATAGTCCCGATTGACATCGCCGAGATTGATCATCTGCTGTTCGAGGTTGACGGTGTTGCCGGAGAGCGTCTGTTCCGACGGCTCGACCTCGATTTCGCGCAAAGCGCCGGCCTGAGATTGCGGCGACGACAAATGCGCGGGATTGGTCGACGCCATCTCGATCGGCGAGGAGTTCGAGGACCGCCGAAAACGGCTGGATGTCGAGGGCGCGGTAGCCTGGCGTGTTCGCATTGGCCACGTTGCCGGCGATCGCCGTCTGCCGCGCTGACAGCCATTGCGTCTTCTGCGAAGCAACTTCGAAGAGGTAGATCGAGGACAATTGGACGCGATCCCTGGGCGTGAACAGGATCGACCCTGCGCGGCCCGCCTTGCATGGGGCTTGCCGCGCGACTGGACTAGTGGGCGCGCAGCCGCGCGCTGTCGAGGGCGGCGGAAAGGCGTTCTGCCTTGGCCAGTTCGTCCAGCCCCTGCTCGTCAAACAGGATGTCGATGATTTGGACCCCCGCGCGGCGCTGGCCGATCTTCAGGCGAAAGAACGCGCAAACAGCGGCGTGGCGGAACTCCATGTCGATCTCGACGATCGGGGTTGCGTCCCACGGCGCGGTGAAACTCGCAGACAACGCGTAACGGAGAGTTCCGCTCTTGAAAAAGAGTTCGGTCGAAGAATTGACGAGGTCGGCGATGTTGGCCGCATGATCGTTCAGGATCATCGCCATGAGTTCCGCTGCGTCGGTCAGCCGCAATTCGCTCGCGACGTCCACCAGCGCATCGGCGATGATTTGCTCGCGCGCGAACGGGCGACGCTGTCGCGGGCCTCGACTTGCCGGATTCATTGCCTTCGTTGGGCCCATTGAGCCTTCCTCTGCTGGATCAGGTGCACGATCTCGGCGACCGCCCGATAGAATTCAGCCGGAATCGGCCGATCGACGTCGACGGCGGCGTAGAGCGAACGCGCAAGCGGCTGGTCCTCGATCACCGGGACGCCGTGGTCCTCGGCGATCGAGCGGATCTTGAGCGCGATGAAATCGGCGCCCTTGGCGACCACGACCGGCGCGCCGCCCTCGGCGCGGACATATCGCATCGCGACCGCGTAATGGGTAGGGTTGGTCACGACCATCGTCGCGCGCGGCACCGCGGAGAGCATGCGTTTGCGGGAGCGGTCGAGGCGAAGCGAGCGTAAGCGCGACTTGATCATCCGGTCGCCCTCGGCCTGCCGGAGCACCTCCTTGAGTTCCTGCCTGCTCATCCGGTGATCGCGCCGCCAGAGAATCCGCGACCAGGCGAGATCGGCCGCCGCCACGGCCAGCGTCGCGACGAGCACGGCGGCGATCGCTTTGACGCAGAGATCGAGCACTCGCTGCGGCAGCAGGCCGGGATCGACGTCCATCGCCGTGAGCAGGACGACCTTCTGGCCGACCAGCATCGTCGCCGCGACCGCGATGACCGCCGCGAGCTTGATCAGGCTCTTCAGGAATTCGGTCCAGCCGCGGGCGCCCAACAGTCGGCCAAGGCCTTTGCGCAGCGAGATGCGCGACGCGTCGGGCATGATTCGCTCCGGCACGATCCGCGGCGCGCTCTGGGCGACGGACGCAAGAACGCCGGCGGCGATCAAAAGGATCACCGTCGGCAGAAGGAAGCGCGCGCTGGCGATGACGACAGGATCGGCAAGAGCAAGGATGTCTTCGCCGCGCTCGATGCGCCAGCCGGCGGGATCGTCGATCACGCCGACGAGCGCCGAAAGGAGGATCTCGGCGCGTCCGGGTATGATGAAGATCAGCGCGACCAGGGTCGCCGAAAGAGACGCGAACAGCGGCGCTTCGCGGGAAAAGGCGACCTCGCCCCGCTCCGTTGCGTCCTGCAGCCGCTTTTCGGTCGGCTCCTCGGTCTGATCTTCGGGATCGACGTCGGCGCTCATGGATCACCGCGAAGGCGCGCAGCGCTCTCCCTTCGCCCTGGTCCTGGGGAGCGATGCAAGGCAGCGCGCCTCAGGGCGATTGAGCGGGCGCGCCTCACGCGACGCCGGCCGCAATTCATCGCCCTCGGGCTCACGGGGAGTCGGCGGAAGGAGGGCCGCCGAGCTCGATTTCCTTGCGGCTCGCCATGCCGAGCACGATGTCGGCGATGGCTTTGCGCGCCTTCGCGACGTCCCGAGGAGGCGCGAAGGCGCCGGAATTGAGTTCGCCCTCGACCAGACGGCGGCCGCGCGAGGGCATTGACGAGAGAACCGCGTCGCGGAAATCCGCGTCGGTCCCCCTGAGCGCCATGACGACGATGTCGATGGACGCCCGGTCGAACAAGAGCGCCCTCGCCCGCTCGGACAGTTTCGGCAAATCATTGAAGGAAAAGAGCATCGTCTTGACGATCGCCGCGTCCTTCGGGCGGACTTGCTCGAGCGCTCGCATGGCGTCCTCCGCCTCCTCCGGATCGAGGCTGTTGATGATGCCGGCGAGGCGGGACCGTCCCCCGGCGTCGGCGGCCGAGGTCGGCGCCTGTTTCAACGCGGCTTCCACCGCTTGTTCGATCAGCCGGGCTGCAAGGGGCGTCACGTCGAGCGGCGCGACCAGTCCGCAGAGCGCGGCGTTGCGCCGATCGCGCGGCAGCGCGGCGACAAGCCTCGTCGCCACGGGCGGATCGAGCCTGGAAAGGATGTAGGTCGCGGTCTCCGCGCGCTCGGCCATCAGCAAGGCGACAATCGCGCTCTCCGGCGCTTGCCCCAGCGACTGCCACACATCGGGTGGTCCGGTCTCTCCGGGCGAAAGGCCGAGAATGTCAGCGATTTGCTCGGGCGGCAGGGCGTCGGCGAGCAGACTCTTGGCCTGACCGGCGTCGCCGAGCAGATCTGCGCCAGCGGAAAAATCAGTCACGAATTCCTCGACCAGCCGGTCGAGCATCGTTGCAGGGATGGCGCCGAGTCCCGCCGCAGCCAGCGCCACCGCGCGCAAGTCAGGTTGATCGAATTGCTTCAGCAGCCGGGCGGCCGGCGGCTTGCCCATCATAAGCAGCAGCGCTGCGGCTTTTTCGGGCCCGCTGAGCTCTCTTTCGCCGCCGATCGCCGCCTCGGACATGACCTTCCTTCCGAGAATAGGGCGCTACGCCGCCCGTTCGCGGCCAGCTCCGGCGACCACTTCCAGGAGCGACACGCCGAAACGCTGACTTGCCTCGTCGACGACCACGATTTCACCGCGCGCGATCACGGCGCCGTTGACGACGACGTCGACGGGATCGCCGACGCGCTGGTCGAGCGACACGATCGCGCCGCGGGCGAGCTTCATGAGGCCGGCGACCGGCATCGAGGTCGAGCCGAGCACGACCTGCACCGTCACCGGGATCGACAGGATCGCGCCGAGATTGGGAGGGCCGGCGACGGCCTCCGGCTTCGGCGCGTCGACCGCGCCCGGCGGCTCGGGAGAGATGGCGGCTTCGTCCATGGACTGAGGTCTTGCTCGCTGGTGTCAGAGGTCGGCGCCGGCAATCGGACTGGCTCCGGGCAGCCGCTTGGCCGCATCGGATCCGCGAGCGATCGGGCTTTCGATTTCGAGCCGGTAGCGGCCGTCCGCCTGCCCGAGTTTGCAGGTGAACATTCCGCGGCCGGAACATTCGAGGCGAACGGCGGTGAGGTCGTTGGATTGCAGGGACAAGAGGCCGCCGACGCGAAAATTGGCGATGTCGCCGAGACTCATCGAGACCTCCTCCAGGATCGCGGTTACCGGGAGCCGGGTCTGCTGGACGCCGAACTCCATGAGCCGGGACCATCGCCGGTCCGCGGCCGGCGTCTCGGCGTCGGGGTCGTGGGCAAGTTCGTTGCGGAATGGCAGGAGAAATGCTTGCGGAAGCAGGACGAGGCACTCGCACGCGCCGCCATTCATCTCGAGCGAAAATCGCGCCGCCGCGGCCTCGCAATCCCTTCGGCCGAGCGCGAACGGATCGCTGAGCTTCTGGAGCCGCTCGAAGCTGACGGCGATCGGGGCGAGCGGCGCGAAGGCCGCCTCGAGCGCCTCGCCGAGCGCCCGCGCGAACGCCTCGATGAGCGCCGCTTCGATCGCCGTGCGCGGCTTGCCGGCCTCGCTTCCCGATTGGCCGGAAGCATCGGCGACCGTGACTTCGCCAAAAATCGAGGAGACGATCAGGTGGTCGATGCGCTCGTCGAGCGCGATGAGCAGCCGCGCCTCCGGTTCGACGCTCGCATACAAAGCCCCGGTCAGGCCGGAACAGTCTTCGATCGCCTGGAACAGCGTCGTCGCTCGGACCTCCTCGATCGAGCCGCCCGCAGGACGGGCGATGAGCGACGACAAACGCAGCGGCGCCTCGGCGATGAACCGATTGAGAGCATAGCCAAGCCCTGGCATTCGCTCGATCGCGAGATTCGAATGCTCGAGCATCGCGCCTTGCAGCTTGCGGGCGCCGTGGTCGACTCCGTTGGCTGCGCCGTCGACGCTCACGCCGCCTCCTTGATTGCGGCCTCGCCGCCGACGGAGGTGGTCTCGTTCTCGACCACGTCGATCGTCGGCCGCTCCTTGGAAGGAATGGTCTTGCGGCCGAACTCCACGGCGACCTGCGGCATCGCCCCGTTCATGAACGCGAGCAGGCTCTGCTTGACGAGCGTAAACAGCCGCAACTGCTTTTGCCGGACTGCCCTGACTTTCTGGGCGATCGGCGCGACGACCGCGTAGGACAGGAAAATGCCGGCGAAGGTCCCGACCAGCGCCGCGCCGATGAGTCCGCCCAGGATTTCCGGCGACTGATCGAGCGCGCCCATGGCGTGGATGATGCCGAGAACCGCGGCCACGATCCCGAGCGCGGGCAATCCGTCGGCGACCGCCTGGAACGCATGCACCGGCTTGTACCGGTCGTGCGCCAGGGTCTCGATCTCCTCGTCCATCAACGCCTCGATCTCGTGCGTTCGCGCGTTGCCGATGATGATGAGACGGCCATAGTCGCAGATGAACGTGACCAGGTCCCTGTCGGCGAGCAGCTTGGGAAAATTCCGGAATATCTCGGATTCCTCCGGGTTGTCGAAGTGCGCTTCGACTTCGCTGCGGGCCTTGGCCCTGAGCTCCCTCATCAGGGCATGAAGCGCCGACAGCACGTCGAGAAAGTCGCGCGGCTTGGGCGCTTTGTCGAGGACCGCCTCGAGGCACGCCTTGCCGCAGTCCTTGATTGTCGATGTGGCGTTGGCGACGATGAAGATGCCGAGCGAGGATCCGGCGATGATGACGAATTCGTAGGGCTGGAACAACACGTCGAGATGCCCGCCGAGCGCCGCGTAGCCGCCGAGGATGCATCCGATGGTGATGACGAGACCAATGGCGAAATTCAAGATTCGCTCCGGGTGCGAACGACGGCGCCAGATTTGCGGCTTCAGACTTACGCGAAGCTGTCAGGGGGAAGTCAGCCCCGGACAAGCCGGCCCGGCCATCGTTCGGGCGATACGCCGATGCGAGCGCCTGGCGGACCAGCGTCATGCAAAACGGACTTTATGTCGCAGTCTCGGCGCAGGTGGCGCTGCAACGACGCCTGGAGACCATCGCCGACAACGTCGCGAACATGAATACGGTCGGCTACCGGGCGACCGGCGTGTCGTTCGAAGCGGAAATCGCCAAGGCCGGCGACGCAAGGCTGAATTACGTCTCGACCGGCTCGGACTATCTGTCCCGACGCTCCGGAGGCCTGCTGAAGACCGACAACTCCCTCGATTTCGCGGTGCAGGGCGACGGCTGGTTCGCGATCCAGACGCCGCGCGGACCGGCTTACACCCGGGACGGCCGCGCCCGCATCGACGAGTCCGGAACGCTGCTCACGCTGAACGGCGACGCGATCCTGGACGCCGGGGGCGCTCCGATCCTCGTCGATGGGGCGGGGGGACCATTGACGGTCTCCGCCGACGGAATGATCACCCAGAACGGACGGCAGGTCGGGGCGCTGGGGTTGTTTGCGATCGACCCGAACGCCTCCCTGAAGCGGGCCGAGAATTCAAGCGTCGTGCCCGACAAGCCGGCGACGGCCATCCTCGAATTCACGCGCGACGGAGTCGTTCAGGGCGCGGTCGAAAGCTCGAATGTCGATCCGGTGCGCGAAATGACCAGGCTGATCGACGTGACCCGCGCCTTCGACGGCGTCGCGGCCGAGGCCTCGCAGTCCGAGGCGTCGCTGCAGGAGGCGATCAAGACCCTCGGGTCGTCCGCTTGATCGAGACTCGCGCCGACGCTGCTCTGCCGGCCCTCGAGCGCCTCGAGCGGCGGGTTGCGTGGGGAGTGCGAAATTTGCCTGCGGCGCGCGTGAGCGGCGCCATCGTCGAGATCTCGATGTCGCACTATCGCGTCGCGGGTCTGTCGCGCTTTCTCAAGCTGGGCGAGTGCGTCGCGGTCGACGTCGGCGATCGCGTCCAGATCGGCGAAGTGGTCAGGATCGACGAAGCCTCGGCGACGCTCAAGCCGTTCGACGCGCGCGGCGAAGCAACGATCGGCGCCCGCGCCCATCGCACCGACAACCTGTCGCTGTCGCCGCATCGATCCTGGAAAGGCCGGGTCGTGGACGCGTTCGGGCGGCCGATCGACGGCGCGGGCGAACTCGCCTGCGGAGACAGGGCGGCGCCGCTCGACGCCGCTCCCCCTCCTCCTCTCAAGCGCGGGCGCGTTCATGCGCCCCTCCGCACCGGGGTTCGAGTCGTCGATCTCTTCACTCCGCTGTGCCTGGGGCAGAGAGTGGGCGTATTCGCCGGCTCCGGGGTCGGCAAATCGTCGCTCCTGGCGATGCTGGCCCGGTCGACCCCGATCGACACCGTCGTCATCGCGCTTGTCGGCGAGCGTGGCCGCGAAGTGCGCGAATTTCTTGACGACACGCTGGGCGAGGAGCGCGCGTCCGCCGTCGCTGTCGTTTCGACCGGCGACGAGAGCCCGATGATGCGCCGCCTCGCCCCCAAAACCGCGATGGCGATCGCCGAATACTTCCGCGATCAGGGCGACTCGGTGTTGCTGATCGTCAGATTCGGTCACCCGTTTTGCTCACGCCGCGCGCGATGTGGCGCTGGCCGCGGGAGAGCCCGCCGTCGCCCGCGGCTATGCGCCGAGCGTCTTCAGCGATCTGCCGCGGCTCCTCGAGCGCGCCGGGCCGGGCGCGGAAGGATCAGGTTCGATTACTGGCGTCTTCTCGGTGCTGGTCGATGGCGACGACCATAACGATCCCGTCGCCGATGCGATTCGCGGCGCCCTCGACGGCCACATCGTGCTCGAACGCGCGATCGCTGACGAAGGGCGATATCCAGCGGTCAATGTTCTCTCCTCGGTTTCGAGGATGTCCCATCCCGCGTGGCGGCCCGAGCAGCGCAAAGTGGTTTCGAATCTGCGATCGCTGATCGCCCGCTACGAGGAGACGCGCGAATTGCGTCTCATGGGCGGCTACGCGGCCGGCGCCGATCCCACCCTCGACAAGGCGATCAAGTCGGTCCCTCGCATCTATGAGGCGATGAACCAGGCGGTCGACGCGCCGCGGTGCGAGGATCCATTCATCGACCTCGCCGCCGCTCTGCGCAGCGACGCCAAGACCCTCGACAAGACTGCGGAAATGTGAGGCCCCAACAATGGTCCCGGGTCAGGAGATTGCAATTCGCGCGGTTGGAACGGCGCTCGCCGGCATGTCAATCGGATTCGCGGTCTATATGCTCGCCTACGGCGAGGGGAAGACCCGCATCAACGGCCTCGAACACCTGGCGATCTTCGCCCAGCCGCGCGGGAGCGTGGGCGGACCGCCTCCGGCCGAGCGCCCCGCCGCGCCGACCGCAGACGGCGGCGCAGCCGTCGACATGGCGACGACGGGTTCGTTCGCCGCTTCCGCGGGCAGGGCCGCGCCACAATCACGGCCGATCAAGATCGTCGCGGCGCGAGCGGATCGCGTCTGGCTGAGGATCGACGGAGCGCTCCGCTCGGCCGTCCCCGGCGACAGCGTGCCCGGCGTCGGCCATATCGCGGCGATTGTCGCGCGAGACGGCGGCTGGGCCCTGCTCGACGACAAGGGCGCGGCGCTCCTTGCCGTCGCCAAGGGCGCGAATGGGGCCGCGCTCTTCGCCCGCAATCGGATCTTCCAATGATCCGGCCGCGTCATCGTCGCTTGACGAGCTCGCGCCGCGCCCGATCATATAGGGCGTTGGCGATTGCGACCCGGGCGTTGGCGCCCTTCCGGGCGTGAGCGGGCTGCCGGTCGGGATGATTGCGCCAGACGAAATCGCGCCAGCGCGATACAAGCTGATCCTCCGTCAGCGGCCCGGAAATGCCGAGCTCGACCGCGATTTCGGCGGGATCGAGCGCCGCTTCTTCCGTCGAAGCGGGCGCCTGCCGTGCCGGCCGATCCGCCGGCTCGTCCGTCCATTCCAGCGCCAGGCCGAAACGCGCCTCTCCGCCGGATCCCGGAGCGGGGCCAAATTCGAGTTGCGCGCGGACGCGCGCTCCGCCGCGCGGCCTCGGCCTGTCGTCATCCGGCGCCTGAGCTTGCCGCCGCGCTTCGTCAAGGGCGCACTGAAACTCGTCGTTTCGGCGGTCGGACATCGTCGCGCGCTCCGGACGAGCGGCTCAGCCCGCCGTGGCCCGTCGGTCCTCGGAAGGCCGCCTCGACGAAGGCGCGCCGTCGTTTTCGCCGTCGGCGACGACGCAATTTCTTCCCTGAACCTTCGCCTCATAAAGGAGTTGGTCGACCCGGCGCAGGAAATCTGTGGGCGACTCGTCGCCGCTCAGCCTCCCAACGCCGAACGACGCCGTCACCTTGCCCACTCGCTCGCCGCTCGGCTCGACCGTCCACTGCTTGGCTTCCAGAATTCCCCGGATTCGCTCAACCGCGCTGACCGCGTCGGCGAGACGCGCGCCCGGGAACATGAGCGCGAATTCCTCGCCGCCAAATCGCGCCACCTTGTCCTGACCGCGCACGTTCCGCGCCAGGATGTTGGCGAACAGGCGCAAGAGGCGGTCGCCGACAAGATGGCCGAATCGGTCGTTGACATGCTTGAAGCGATCGATGTCGGCAAGGGCGAGGCAGAAGCTGTCGCCCAGCCGCTGCGCCTTCTCCACTTCCTCCGCGAAGCAGGCGTCAAAGAAGCGGCGATTGCCGATCGCGGTCACCACGTCGCTCAGTCCGGCCTCCTCGGCCCGCTCGAGGTTCGTTCGCAACTGCATCACCTGAAGCCGCGATTCTTCGAGCTGGTTTCTGACGTTGGAAAGCTTGTCGCGCATGTCGCGATTGTCGTCGATGAGGGCCAGCACGATGTCCTTGACCGGACCGATGCTTTCCTGCCGCGATAGCCGTTCGTTGGCGCCGTCCAGCCGCTCGGAAAAGCTCACGCTGTCGGTGAGATGCGTCTGAAGCACTTTAGCGATCTGGCGCAAGATCCGCTCGACCTTCTCCTCCTTCACCGCCGTCTCTCGATGTGGGGCCGTCTGATCGCCGCGCCGAACCGGGCTGGGCTCGGCTCCGACCGTGAAGCGGCCGAGCGCCACGCCGATCCAGCCGATTAGCAACAGCTGAAGGACCAGCGTTTCGCTGGGGATGAACGACCGCAAAGCGGTCAGCCCGTCGCCTCTCAGAAAAGACTGCCCGCCGGCTACCGCCGCCGCCCCGACGGCGACCGCGCCGAGGGCGAAGGCAGCCCGGACCGTCGATCGACCAAGTCCGGGGATTTTCATGATCGGGCCGATCTCGCCGGAGACGGCGCGCTGGTCCTCGCGAACAGCCGAGGCTCGACTTTCGGCGTAATTTCGCAATCCGCGTGGCGCATCCCGGCCGGCCTCCGATTAATGCGCGTGGGCGGCCATCATGGCGGCCGCCGGCCCACGCTGCGGCCGGCGATAACGCGAGGGACAGGCCCAAATCATTCGGACCTCGGCCCTGGTTTAACCCCTGCGGGTTACTGTTGTGTAAGCGCTCCGGGCTCTGTCCGGCGACGGATTCCGCCGCGTGCCGAAAAGGCGCCGATTTCCGCTACGACACGCCTGCATCGCAAGCGACCGTTCCTCCGAACCGGGCGATCGGCGACCGGCGCTCGACGCGCGCCAGGCGATCGTCGGCCCGCGCCTTCGCGCCGGCCTTTCCCGACTGACGGCGCAAAGCCGATAAGCGGCTTCGGCGGGCGGGATAATCGTCGTCGTGCGCGCGGCGTTCCGGGCGCCGGTCCATCGAACGACCGGTCGAATTCGCGCAGGGCGCGGCGAGGTTCAACGGCGACCGCGCACGCCCTGAGCGACGCACGGAAAAATCGCGCGCGCTTTACGCGTCCGCCCTCCGAGTGTTAGCGTTCCGCTGACATGTTACCAAAAGACGAAAAATATCGAGTCGGAGGGAAGGCGCTCAGACCGTCGGGGGCGCATGTCTGAGGCCGGTGCGAAAAAGCAAGCCGGCGCCGGCCCGGACGGGCCCGTTCTCGAGGCGGTCGGGCTGTCACGCTCGTTTGGGCCGATCGAGGTCTTGAGCGACGTCTCGGTCGGCGTGCGCGCTGGCGAGGTCCACGCGATCATCGGCGAAAACGGCGCGGGCAAGTCGACGCTGATGAAGATCCTCGCGGGCCATCTCGCGCCGACCCGCGGCGCAATCAAGCTCGACGGCTCGCCCGTCGAGCTGAGGGGCCCGGTCGACGCCGAGCGACGCGGCGTGGTGCTGGTCCACCAGGAGATCATGCTCGCGCCGGACCTGTCGATCGCCGAGAACATGTTTCTTGGCCGCGAGCTGCGGCGCGGGCTCAGGGTCGACGATCGGGAGATGAATCGCCGCGCGACCGAGGCGATGCGGGTATTCGGGGTCGAGGCGCCGGTGACCGCGGCGGTGCAGCGCCTGTCGATCGCGCAACGCCAGCTCGCGCAGATCGCCCGGGCGCTAGCCGTTCCACACCGGATCGCGATCTTCGACGAGCCGACCGCGTCGTTGACCCCGGTCGAGACGTCCGCGCTTCTCACCCTCATCCGCGGGCTCAAGGCGAAGGGCGTCGCGGTCCTCTACATTTCCCATCGCCTCGAGGAGGTCAAAGCCGTCGCCGACGTGGTGACGGTGCTGCGCGACGGCAAGCAGGTTGCGACGAAGCCGGCGGCCGAGCTCGAGCCCGTCGACATGGCGCGCCTGATGGTCGGGCGCGACCTTCTCGCGCTTTATCCGCCGCGCCCGCCCGCGCCCGCCGGGGAGCCGGCGTTCGAGGTCGGGCGTTTCGCCGCCGCGGGCTTCGCCGAGGACGCGAGCTTCAGCGTGCGCCCGGGCGAAATTCTCGGATTCGCCGGGCTGGTCGGGGCCGGGCGGACCGAGCTCTTCGAGGCCTTGTTCGGCCTTCGCAAGGGCGGCGGGGAAATCCGGCTGAACGGCGCCGAGCAGCACTGGCGCGACGCGCGCGACGGGATGCGCGCCGGCGCCGTCTATCTGACCGAGGACCGCAAGAGCAAAGGCCTCCTGCTCGAGGAGACGATCGCCGCCAACCTGACGCTCGCCGCCCTCGACAAGTTCCAGCGCGGGCCGCTGATCGACCGCGCGAGGGAAGCCCGCGCGCTCGAAGAGGCGATCAAGCGCTTCGACATCCGGATCGGCGACAGGAATCTCCTCGCCGGACAGATGTCGGGCGGTAACCAGCAGAAGCTTCTTTTGGCGAAAATGATGCAGCTCGATCCGAGGGTCGTCGTCATCGACGAGCCTACCCGGGGAATCGACATCGGCGCCAAGCAGCAGATCTATCGATTCATCGCCGCGCTGGCGGAGGAGGGCCGCTCGGTGATCGTCATCTCGTCGGAAATGGCCGAGCTGATCGGAGTCTGCCACCGGATCATCGTGATGCGAAATGGCCGCGTCGTCGGCGAAGTGGCGGGCGAAGCGATGAACGAGCAGGCGATCGTCGTGCTGGCGACCGGCGTCAGCGCGAATCGGGAGGGGGCGCGAGGATGACGCAGGCGGTGCACGAGGCTCCAGCCGCCGGGCCGCGGCGCCGCGTGAGCGTGAGCGCGGTGGCGCCGTTTCTCGCGCTCGCGCTGATCTGCGCGCTTGGCGCAATTGCCAATCCGCGTTTCCTGAGCTTCGACAATCTCACCAACGTGTTGGCGCGCAGCACATTCATCGCAACGATCGCGGTCGGGCAGACGCTCGTCATCACTGGAGGCGGGCTGGACCTTTCCGTCGGCGCCATGGCGGCGTTCATTTCGGGCCTCACCATCCTCTTCCTCAACTCGGGGCTCATCGGCAACATGCCTCTGCTGATCGGCTCGGCGATGGTCCTCACGCTTGCGGTCGGCGCCTTGTGCGGCCTGTTCAACGGCCTGACCACGACGATCGGCAAGATCGAGCCGTTCATCGTGACGCTCGGGACGATGGGAATCTTCCGCTCGCTGCTCACCTGGCTGGCGCAGGGCGGATCGATCACGATCCGTAACAACGACGTCCGGGCGGCCTATCGTCAGGTCTATTTCGGCGATGTGCTGGGCGTGCCCTATCCGGTGCTCCTCATCCTTGGCGTGGCGGTCCTCGGCGCGTTCATTCTCTATGCCACCGCCTATGGGCGCCATGTGCGCGCGGTCGGCTCGAACGAGGACGTCGCACGCTACTCGGGCATCAGCGTCGCCCGCGTGCGCACCATCACTTACGTCCTCCAGGGCCTTTGCGTCGCGCTCGCGGTCATCGTCTACGTGCCACGTCTCAGTTCGGCCAGCGCGGCGACCGGGCTTGGCTGGGAGCTGACCGCGATCACCGCCGTCGTGGTCGGCGGCACGCGGCTCAAGGGCGGCGTCGGCCACATCTGGGGAACGATCGCCGGCGCGCTCATCCTCGAAGTCATCGGCAACATCATGCTGTTGTCCAATCTGGTCAGCGAATACCTCATCGGCGCGGTTCAGGGCGCGATCATCATCATCGCGATGTTGGCCCAGCGCGGCATGTCCGCGAATCGGTGAGGAAAAACCGGGCGGCCTGGGCGATGCCCCAGACCCTCACAAAAAGTGGGAGATGAAAGTATGAAGCGTATTCTGGTCAGCCTCGCGGTCCTCGGCCTGATGGTCGGCGCCGCGGAGGCGCAAGAGAAGAAGGTCATGGCGGTCTCCGTTCCGACGGCCGACCACGGCTGGACGGGCGGCGTGGTTTTCCACGCAATGGAGGAGGCGAAAGCCCTGGAAAAGAAATATCCGGGACTGAAAGTGATCGTGAAGACGTCACCGGACCCGGCCGCCCAGGCGGACGCGCTCGAGGATCTCTCGACCCAGGGCATCGACGCGCTGGTCGTGCTGCCGCATGATCCCAACGTGCTGACCGACCCGATCCGCAAGGTGAAGAGCAATGGGCCGTTCGTGACCGTCGTCGACCGCATCGCCAACGACCGCTCGATCTACGACCTCTACGTCGGCGGCGACAATCCGGGTCTCGGCGCGTCGGCCGCGGCCTTCTTCAAGGAGAAGATGCCCAACGGCGGCGACATCGTCGTCATCCGCGGCCTCCCGATCCCGATCGACGCAATGCGGGTCGACGCCTTCAATGCGGGCATCAAGGGGACCAAGATCAATGTGATCGACAGCCAGTTCGGCAACTGGAGCCGCGACGACGCCTTCAAAGTGATGCAGGACTTCCTGACCAAGCATCCGAAGATCGACGCCGTCTGGTGCCAGGACGACGACATGGCGGTCGGGGTGTTCGAAGCGATTGCGCAAGCCAAGCGCACCGACATCAAGTTCGTGGTCGCGGGCGCGGGCGCCAAGGATATGGTGAAGCGGGTGATGGACGGCGATCCGATGATGCCGGTCGATGTTCTCTATTCGCCGACCATGGTCGCGGTCGCGATGGACGTGACTGCGCTCGGCCTCGAGGAAGGAATTCCGGTGCGGGGCGACTACATCCTCAAGGCGTCGCTGATCACCAAGGACAACGCGAAGGACTTCTATTTCAAGAACTCGCCGTTCTGATAGGGAAGGAGACGGGGAAGCGCGTTCGCGCGCTTCCCCTTTTTTCGACTGGGAGGCGCGCTTGACGAGCGCGCGATGCGAGGGAGGGGATCATGGCTGGCATGGTCAAGGGTCCGGCGATTTTTCTGGCGCAGTTCGCCGGCGACGCGGCGCCGTTCAATTCGTTCGAGGGCATGTGCAAGTGGGCCGCGTCGCTCGGCTACAAGGGCGTGCAGATTCCAACCTGGGACGACCGGCTGTTCGATCTCGCCAAGGCCGCGTCGTCGAAGGCCTATTGCGACGAGCTCAAGGGAACAGCGTCAAGCCATGGTCTGGCGATCACCGAGCTCTCGACGCATCTGCAAGGGCAGCTGGTCGCGGTCAACCCTGCTTACGACGAGGCGTTCGACGCCTTCGCGCCGAAGGAGGTCCACGGCAAGCCCGCCGAGCGCCAGAAATGGGCGGTCGATCAGATGATGAAAGGGGCCAAGGCGTCGCGTAACCTGGGCCTGACGGGCCACGTGACATTCTCGGGCGCGCTGGCCTGGCCGTATGTGTATCCCTGGCCCCAGCGCGCGCCCGAACTCATCGAGACCGCGTTCGAGGAATTGGCCAAGCGCTGGAAGCCGATCCTCGATGCGTTCGACGAGGCCGGCGTCGACGTCGGCTACGAACTTCACCCCGGCGAGGATGTTTTTGACGGAACGACATTCGAGCGCTTTCTAGAGGCGCTGAAGGGGCACAAGCGCTGCGCCATTAACTACGATCCGTCGCACTTCGTGCTGCAGCAGCTCGACTACCTCGAATTCATCGACATCTACCACGAGCGGATCAAGGCGTTTCACGTCAAGGACGGCGAGTTCAATCCGAACGGACGGCAGGGCGTCTATTCCGGCTATGCGCCATGGATCGAACGCGCGGGCCGCTTCCGCTCGCTCGGCGACGGTCAGGTCGATTTCGGCGCAATCTTCTCCAAGATGGCGCAGTATGGCTATTCGTCCTGGGCGGTGCTGGAGTGGGAATGCTGCCTCAAGCACCCGGAGGACGGCGCGCGCGAGGGCGCCGAGTTCATCAAGCATCACATGATCCGCGTGACCGAGAAGGCGTTCGACGATTTCGCCGCCAGCGCGGTCGACAAGACGCAGATCAACCGTGCGCTCGGACTGAGGTGAGGGGAGGAGACCAGCCATGGCAATCGAGGGACGCAGCGACGCCAAGAAGGGCGGCAGGATCAGGCTCGGCATGGTCGGCGGCGGCGAAGGGGCATTCATCGGCGCGGTTCACCGCATCGCCTCCCGCATCGACGACCAGTATGAGCTCGTCGCCGGCGCCTTGTCGTCGACGCCGGAGAAGGCGCGCCGTTCGGGCGCCGCGCTCGACCTCGCGCCGGACCGCGTCTACGACGACTACGAGAGCATGGCCAAGGCCGAGGCCAAGCGCCCCGACGGGATCGAAGCGGTCGCGATCGTCACCCCGAACAATGCCCACGCCGGGCCGACCTATGCGTTTCTCAAGGCCGGCGTCCATGTCATCTGCGACAAGCCGCTGACGGTGAGCCTCGCGGAAGCCAAGAAGATGCGCGCCGCGGTCGAGAAGTCGGGCCTCGTGTTCGCGCTGACCCACAATTACACCGGCTATCCTCTGGTGCGCCGGATGCGCGAGATGGTCCGCGCCGGCGAACTCGGCGAGATCCGGCTCGTCCAGGCCGAATATCCGCAGGACTGGCTCACGGGCGCGACCGAGACCACCGGCAACAAGCAGGCCGAATGGCGAGTCGACCCGAAACGCTCGGGCGCGGGCGGGGCGCTCGGCGACATCGGCACCCACGCCTATAACCTCGCCGACTACGTGAGCGGGCTCGAGCTCGCCGAGCTCGCCGCCGACCTGACGTCGTTCGGCGCCGGGCGTAAGCTCGACGACAACGCCCAGATCATGCTGCGCTATGCCAATGGCGCGCGCGGCGCGATCTGGGCGAGCCAGGTCGCGCCGGGCAACGAGAACGGGCTCATGCTGCGCGTCTACGGGACCAAGGGCGGCTTCCACTGGCGGCAGGACAATCCGAACTATCTCTTCTGGTCGCCTTATGAGAAATCGACCCGCATCGTCACCCGCGGCGGCCCGGACGCCGGCGAAGCGGCGGCGCGAGTGACCCGCATCCCGCCCGGACATCCGGAAGGCTATCTCGAGGGCTTCGCCAACATCTATTCGGAGGTCGCGCTCGCCATCAGGGCCGCGCGGGTCGGCAAGAAGCCGGCGAAAGCGGTGCATTTCCCGACCATCGACGACGGCGTCAAGGGCCTCGCCTTCGTCGAGGCGGCGGTCAGGTCGTCGAAGGCCAACGGCAAATGGGTGAAGCCGTAGCGGTTCGAACCCGACGCCCGGCGGCCAAGCCAGGAGGTCGAAAAAGGGCGCAGAGCCGACCTTTCTCAGCCTGATTTCCCGTCAGCGAGTCGACGGCGACGCCCAAGCGTCATGTCCACTCCGGGGACCGCCATGGCCCTCCCCCTCGCCCCGCCCACTCGAGGGCTGAGGCGAGGGGCGCTTGCCCTCGATGAAAGCGAGAGTCAGCAGCCGGGCAGGCCGTGACGAACCCGCGTCCGGGGCTACCTGCTGCAGCGCCTCGAGCAGGAAAGCCGGATCCTCCGCCGCGTACCATGCGCCCGTCGCAACCGCGCGGAGGGGTTCGGGGGCTGTCGGATCGCCGAGCTCAGTTGGAAGGTTCGGGCCCTTGTCGATCGGAAGGACATGCAGGCTCTGTCGCATGGTTTTGCCGGAGGCCGCCAACTCGATCGTGTACTCGCCCGGCTTCCAGTCGACTTCGGGAGTAGCCCACAGCGTTCCGGACCCGCGTCCGCTCGCAACCGGCCGACCGTCTCCGTCGAAGACCCGGATCTCCACAATGAGCGGCGAAACCCAGCCGATCGTGAGCTTCCGCCTCCCCGCAAGGACAGTCTGGGGCTCGGCGAGCAGGGGCGCGGAGAGCTGGTTCCCCATCTGGCTCTCAATGTTGCCGCGGATCGAGGCCGAGACTTGCTCGCGCTGTTCCCGGTCGAAGAGCTGCACAACCGAGGTCGTCCAGGCGAACACTCCGGACAGGAAGCCCTTCTGTGGGACCTGCCCGGTGATCGTCGCGACCTCGTTCGCCTTCGAAATCACAATTGGGCCGGCCTGCCCGACGAGGCGCAGGGTGAGCGTGGCGAAGTCATGCTTGACCTCGATCGTATCGCCATCGAAGACCGGGGCGAGAATCGCGACTTCGCGGCGCGTGTCGCCCGTCTTCAGGACGTAGACATCGGCGCTGTGGTCGAAGCTCTCGATATAGCCAATCTCTACGGACTTGATCTGGGGCTCCGCTGCGGGAAGCGCGGACGACCACAAGGCGGCGCCGAAGAGGACCAGAATCCAACGCCTCATCGGTCTGCGCCCTCCTTCGTCGCCCCCAAAGGTCGATGCATTCCTCCGTCCGCGTTCGAAGGCGGCTTCAATAGCCATCGCCATCCAAGCCGTCGTATGTCCCGCGTCATCGTAACCGTCGATTTCCAGAGATCATGCACGAAAGCGCCGACCGCTGGAACCGCAAGATCCAGCACCGCGCCGGCTTGAAAGCTATTGAGCAGGGTAAACATCAGGATGAGAAGGAAACCGCTGAAGGCGGCCGCAGCAACGATCGGGCGCAAGATCAAAGTCAGAACCGAGGCGACGACGATCACAAGAAGGCTGATCACGATGCGGAAGGGGATCGGGAATTCCCGCGGCGTCCCGTTCTGGGTAAGGGCCTCGATGGCGTTGATAATCATCAGCGAGCCCGGCATGACGCCGAGCGGCGTGTTGTAGCGGTCGCCGCTGCTCTTGAAGCTTCCACCGATCACAACAATCCTGCCCTCAAGCCCGGGCAGCGCCGCATTTGGGTCGCCCGGAGCCGCAAGACGCGCTGGGCGCACTTCGACGAGCTGCGTCTCGCCGCCTCCGACGGCGGCAGGCAACTCCACGATCGGACCCAGTCCAACCTCACCCGGCTTCCACGCGACGCGATAGATCACGCGCTTGCTCACGTCGTCATCTTCGATCTCGATCGGGCGATCAAGCGGCAAGGAGTCCAGCGTTCCCTTCCGCCCGCCGCTGACAGGCTGACAATTGGCGGGGGCGAAGGCGGCGAGGCTTCTCGTCATCCGCTTGAGCGGCAGGTCTTCATCTGCCGGCGGCGCTCCATAAATTGCCTGCCGCGCGATCATCGCTGCGGCGAGATGCATCGATGGCACGACGATCGGCGCGGCTCCGTTGCATGCCTCGGCAAAGAGCTTCCAGCGCCGCACTTTGCCGTCGCCGTCGCGCTCGAACAACGGCGAAGTGAACATCACGTTGTCCCTGGCCGGGACCAGTTCGCCGTTGACCGTTCTCTGTCCGATCGCGCCATCGTAGTCGGTGATCCTCGGACGCGGCAGACCGCCGTCCGGATCGTCGGCAAGTGAGCGGACGAGCAGAAGCGGCGGCCATTCCGGTTTGTAGTCTTCGAGGAAATCCTTGAGCGCCTTCCCGTCGGTTCCGTCCGGATAGGCGAGGTCGACGTCCAGGGCGACGGCGAGCGGCCTGGACCGAGCAACGCGGGCGAGAAGGGTCGCGATATCGGCCCGCGGCGTCACCAGCCGTGAGCCCCAACTCTTCCAGGTCGCATCGTCAATGTCGATGAAGACGAAGGCTGGCGACCTCGGCATGCTGTACGTGGTCCGTTCGAGGAGCCGGATCATCTGATCGGCCGTATCGTCCCCTACCCTCCGAACCATCAGCAGCGGGGGCTGAAAGCAGAGAATCACGATCTCGATCAGGACGCCGAACACGACCGAGAGCGCCAGCTCGAAAGAGTTCGGATAGTGCGCCTTACACCACTCCAGCGCCTTTACCGGCATGCCTGCTTTCCCAAGAGCTCCAATGCCCCTTCGACAGGGGCGGGCCGCAACCGGAGGCGCCCGCGATCATCCTATGGTTCCCGCATTGCCGGCGCTACAGTCTTGAACCGGATATTGTCAGGCGAGACTTGGCGGAGACACCCGCGCCCTCGATCAGCATCGGCGACGCCTTCGGGACGCGCCCGCCGGCGCAATCCTCCCCGGGGGAATCGACATTGTCTTGCCAAGACGCCGATTTCGTGTTTTAGTTTTCAGAAAGGTCGGCCCCACCGTTTCGTCTTTCCCGGTGGGGCGTCGGCCAGGGCCTTCGACGGACGGAGTCAGCGATCAACCCATTGATAACCTTGCATTCCTGGAAGGAGGAGGCATTTGGATTTCGTTGCGCCGGCCTTTGTTTTCGTTGCGGCGGCCCTTTGATTTTGTTGCGGCGGGCTTTGATTTCGTTGCGCTGGCCTTTGATTTTGTTGCGCAGCGCCGGCTTCTTGACAGGCCTGCCCGTGCCATCCATATAGCATCCCGTAACCATCCATGCGGATGGTACATCTTGAGGATTGGCGCTTGCCGAAGCCGCCCGACAGCGAGAAACTCACGCTCAACCTGGGGTTCGTCGACCTCGGGTCGATCGATCTCCTGGTCCGCGACGGCTTCTATTCCAACCGCTCGGACTTCATCCGCACCGCGATCCGCAATCAACTGGCGCGGCATGCGGATACGGCGAAGGAAGCCGCCTCCAGGCTCACGCTCGAATTGGGCTTGAGGACCTTCGCCCGCCGGGACCTCGAGGCCGCTCAGGCGGCGGGGAAACCGCTCAGCATTCGCGTCCTTGGCCTCGCCGTGATCGCCGACGACGTCACACCCGATCTGGCGCGGGCCACGATCGAGTCGATGACCGTGCTCGGCGCCCTGCACGCGCCTGCCGACGTCAAAGCAGCGCTCGCCGACCGCCTGCGCTGAGGAACACCAACGGGAACAAGTGATGAAACACCGCGTTCTTGACGCCATGAGCGAAGCCCTGGACCTCGTGCGGCAATCCGACCTTGCCAAGGCGACCGCCGTTATCCGCAAGGCGCTGTCCGAAGGTGAGGCGAGGAGCGACACGGGCGTCCGGGAAGCCCGGCCGCAGCGTCCAGCGGCCAGAGTCGTTGCCCCTTCGGCCCGCCGTTCGTTGGGTGAAACGCTGCGGGCCCTGCGCACCGGGCCATTGTTTCCACCAGCCGCTCCCGTTACCCCCCAAGCGGAGCCGCCGAACGAGTCCGACCCGCAATTCTTGAGGCGCACGCATGTCGACCCGGCAGGGTCGCTCAGCTACCGCCTCTATGTTCCGGCGGATTACGAGCGGCGGGAGCTCGCGCTCGTGCTCATGCTTCACGGCTGCACGCAAGATCCGGAAGATTTCGCGCTCGGCACCCAGATGAACGCCGTCGCCGACGAGTTCGGCCTCATCGTCGCCTATCCGCACCAGCCGCGGCGCGCCAACGCGTCGGGCTGCTGGAACTGGTTCGACCGGCGCCACCAGAAACGGGGGTCCGGCGAACCAGCTAAATTGGCCGGCCTGGCGCAAGCTCTGGCGATGGAATTCGGCGTCGGCAACGAGCGCATCTTCGCCGCGGGCCTATCCGCCGGCGGCGCGATGGCCGAGGTTCTCGCTGCGACTTACCCGGACGTATTCGCCGCCGTCGGCGTCCATTCAGGCTTGCCCTATCGGTCGGCGGTCGACGTCCCTTCGGCTTTCGCCGCGATGAAAGGAACCGCGGCCGCCGGTTCGCCGCCGCCCGCGGCAAACGACAACCGCTGTCGCAAAATCGTCATCCACGGCGGCGCGGACGCGACCGTTCACCCGATGAACGGCGAGCGGATCCTCGATCAGGCCGGGCTGGGAGCGACCCCGCTGAAGCGGATCGATCTCGAATGGCGAACCGATGGCGGGCGCGTCAGCCGCACGGTGCTGAAGGACCCTGCGGGCCGGCCAGTGGCCGAACATTTTTTCGTCGAGGAGGGCGGTCATGCGTGGTTCGGCGGCGACCCGCGCGGCAGCTTCACCCAGACCATCGGCGTCGACGCCTCACGCATCATGGTGCGCTTTTTCCTGCAGCAAGGGCCTGCTGACCGCGACGCCGACCTCGGCCTGTCGATGGTTCATGATTGAACTTTAGCGATCAGGTAACCTTTCCGCATCACCATGGGAAAGCGCTCATTTTCGCCCGCAATCGAAGGGCGGATCGGCGGACGAGCCTTCACGGAAGCGCTGACTTTCTTGCTCGTTTCCGCTCGACGAAGTCGGAGGATAGGTTGCAACCCTCCCTGTTTACCCGTCTCCAAGCCGTCGAGGCGGAACTGCAGGCAATGAAAGACTTGCTGGCCGAGCTGAAGGTGAACCACGACGGATTGCGCCGGGATCGTGACGAATGGCGATGGCGGGCCGAGCGTCTGCTCAACGATCGAGAACGTGGGGCGTTCTGGCGATGGCGGAAACGCGCCGATGCGGCCCTCGACAGCATCATCGCGAACTCATCCAAGCTCGCCGGCGACCTGCGGGCCAAACTGGTCGAGATCGGAGGCAGCCGCGAGCTATGGCAATACGCCGCCGCCTGGCTTCGGCGAGCCGAGCAACTCGCCGAGGATCGGCGAAAACTGACGGGACGGCTCGCTTGGCTGGGTCGTATCCGGAAGGCGACCCAGCCGGCCTGCCGCCGCAGTTCGTCTTAGCCTGGCCGCGTCCAGCTCAACGAGACGCAAAAGGACTTCGCTGTAGCTCTCGCCACGCCTGCGCATGCCGCTGATGCGATCGACTATCGCCGCCTCGACAAGAATATAGCAGTGCTCGCGACCGCACTGCATCGGCCGCCGTAATGCGCCGTCGGGCGGCGAGAGGAGTTGGCCAAACACCCCACCGGCCCGGAACAACCTTCCTCCTCCAGCGTTTACAATTCATCGATGTCTTGCAGAAATCGGCGGAGGACGGCAATGATTGGTTTGTTTCCTACACCGCTGTTCGCAGCCGGCGAAATCGTTCTGGGCCTGTCCCTCACTATATTCGTTGGAGCTTTGATCGCGAGCCTTGGCGACCGAATGAAGGCGCCTAGGCGATAAGCGAAGCTGTTGACCGCCCGTCGCACCTTCGCGTGCAATCAGAAGGTCGGCGCGCGCGCCTGATGGCGAATCGCGATCCAGAACGAGGCTTGCGCAACAATCCCGGCCAGCACAAGCACCACCCCCGCCGCCAGCGCCGGGTCGCTGCCGAGCCCCGCGAGCGCGGTCAGCGCCGCGCCCACCGCCATCTGGGTGAAGCCATAAAGGCCGGACGCCGACCCGAGGACGTGCCGATTGACGCTCATCGCCTGCACGAGGGCGGCAGGTCCGGCGCAGCCGACCCCGATGTTGTAGATAAGCATCAGGCCGACCATCAGCGCGACGGTCAGATGCCCGGTAAGGACGACGGCGAGGAAGCCGAAGGCTGCCGCCACGCTCACCGCATTGGCCGCCACCAGGTACGTTTTCAGGGCGAACCGGTCGACGAGCCGGCTGGTCAGCATGCTGCCGAGCCAAATGCCGGAGACGAGAAGAGCGAGATAGAGGCCGATCTCGCTCTCAGGCCGGTGCAACCGATCCACGACAATGAACGGCGCGCAGGCAATGAAGGCGTAGAGCGAGGTCGTCGCGCAACCGCCGCCGATCGCATAGCCGAGGAAGGCGGGCGAAGCGAGAAGCTGGCGGGTGTTGCGCGCCAGCACGGCGCTGCTGACGCTGATGCGCTTGCCGGTCTCGGGCAGGAGCCGCCAGGCGCAGAGCGCGTTAACGGCGCCGAGGGCGCAAAGCGCGACGAAAATCGACCGCCAGCCGAACAGCCCCGCGAGCGCGCCGCCGACCAGCGGCGCCACTCCGGGACCGGCCGTGGCCATGAGATTCATCAGCGCGAGGCGACGCGTCGCCTCGTGCGACGCCGCCGTGTCGCGGACGATCGCTCGGGCGAGAATGAGGCCCGTGCAGCCGCCAAGCGCCTGAAACAGGCGGGAGACGATCAGCGCATCGACGCTCTGGGCCAGAAACGCGGCGACGCCGGAGATCGTGAACAGGAGAAGGCCGCCGATCAGCGTCGGCCGGCGGCCGAAACGGTCGGAGAGCGGACCATAGACGAGCTGCCCGATCGCGAGCCCAGCGATATAGACGCTGATCGTGAGCTGGAGCGCGCCCGGGCTCGAGCGGAAATCCGCGGCGGCGCTCGGCAGCGCGGGCACAAAGATGTGCATGCCGAGCGTCCCGCTCAAAGTGAACAAGGCGAGCATCCACAGCGGGGCGTGGCGGCGCGGTCCTTCGATTTCGCTCGAGGCCGGGAGCTCGGCGACGTGTCAATTCATGGGCCGGGCTCGTCGGCCATCGGCGCCAGCGTCCGGCAGACCTGGTCGAGCACGCGCGACGCCGTCGCGAGCTCGTCGCGCGAAAGTCCCACGAGAGCATCGCCGCGCACCTGCTGCGCGACCCGTTCGACCTTGGCGACCGTCGCGCGCCCAAGCCGCGTCAGAACGATCGCCTTCGCCCGGCGGTCGGCGCCGTCCTCGCGACGTTCGATGAGCCCCGCCGTTTCCAGCGCGTCGAGCAGGCGAACCACGGAGGAACTGTCGAGCGCCAGCGAAGCGGCAAGCTCCTTCTGCCGCATCGCCGCCGGACCGCGGGCGAGATGGAGAAGCGGCAGCCAGGTCGCTTCCGTCAGTCCGAACGGGCGCATCCGATGATCGACGACGCGGCGCCAAAGCCGCGCGGCCTGGGCGATCTGCGCCCCGAGCCCGGCGTGGACCCCGCGGCGCGAAGCGCCCGGGAGGGAGATCGAATTCATGCCGTATCATTAAATGGCATAGCATCTATTTTCAAGCGCAGTTCCGAGTCCGGCGTTATCGGTGCTATCGGTCCACCCTTTGCAGCGCCTCTGGCCTGAGATCGGCGAGGGTGGGATAGCCGTCGACGGCCATCAGGAGATCGGCTTCGGCGAGCAGCGAACGCAGAACATGGACGATTCCGTCGGTCCCGCCGAGCGCGAGCCCGTAAGCGTAGGGGCGGCCAATCCCGACGGCAGCTGCGCCCATCGCCAGGGCCTTGACCATGTGGGTTCCGGAGCGAACGCCCGAATCGAACAGGACCGGAGTGGTCCCCGCGGCCTTCACCACCGCGGGCAGCATATCGAGCGCCGGGATGCCGCCGTTGGCCTGCCGGCCGCCGTGATTGGAGCAATAGACGCCGTCGACGCCGCCATCGATGGCGCGTCGCGCGTCGTCGGGATGGCATATGCCCTTGACGATCAGCGGCAACCTGGTCAGCGAGCGCAGCCACGGCAGGTCGTCCCACGTCAGCGGATTGCCGAAGATCGTCGCCCAGGTCGTCACCGCGGCGCGCAGGTCCCGCTCGGGCGGTCCGCCGAGCAATTGGGCGAAACGCGGGTCGGTGAGATAATTGGCGAGGCAATGGCCGCGCAGCTGGGGGAAATTCGCGGTGGCGAGGTCGCGCGGACGCCAGCCGGTCACCCAGGTGTCGAGCGTGACGACGATCGCCTTGAAGCCGGCCTGCTCGGCCCGCCTGACCAGGCTCGCGGCCAGCTCGCGATCGGTCGGAGTGTACAGCTGGAAGAAGCCGGGCGTCGCCTTGAACTCGGCGGCGACCGCCTCGAGCGGATCGACCGAAAGGGTCGAGGCGACCATAGGCACGCCGGTCAGCGCGGCGGCGCGCGCGGTCGCGAGATCGCCGTGGCCGTCCTGGGCGCAGAGCCCGATCACGCCGATCGGGCTCATGAACAATGGCGACGGCAGCTTCATGCCGAAGAGCTCGACCGAAAGATCGCGCCGCCTGGCGCCGACGAACATGCGCGGCATGAGGCCCCATTTGTCGAACGCGGCGACATTGGCGTCTTGGGTGCGCTCGTCGCCGCAACCGCCGGCGACATAGGAGACGAGGCTTTCCGGCATCGCCGCGTGGGCCTTGGCCTCCAGTTCGTCGAAACGCATGGGAAAGCGAGGCAGGCGGCCGCTCAAGCCGGCAAGGTAGATCTCGTTCTGGTAGGCTCCGTAGTCGGGCATCGACGCCCCTCCTAATCATGTTTTACTCGCCGGATCGCCGCTGAAAGATCCCATGGGGAGGCGGATAGCGACCGGAGCTCTGGCAGAGTGAGGTTGCAAAACCACCCACTCTGGAGACGTCCATGCCAACCGTAGCTGACCGACCCGACGCGCCGACCGCCATCCAATCCAATCTTGCCGCGATTTTCGTCTCTCTGGAACTCAGCCGCTCGATCTGGCTCATCACATCGCTGTCGCCGGGCTCTGGCGAGAAGATGTCGAAGCATTCTGTGCGAGCCGGGGACGTTGCGGGGTTGCTGGCGCGGTTTTCGGAGTTGAAGCAGAAGGCGTCTGCACGGACGAGGAAATCCTTTCCGATCGTGGTCATCCAGGAAGCGGGTCTCGATGGCTTCTGGCTTCATCGCGCGCTGGAGCAGGAAGGAGTCGAAAGCCACGTTGTCGATCCGGCCTCGATTGCGACGTCGCGCCGGCGGCGGCGGGCTAAGACCGACAGGATCGACGGCGAGGCGCTGCTTCGCACGTTACTGGCGTATAAGCGCGGCGAACCGCGGGTGTGTACGATGGTCAGGGCGCCGACACCCGAGGACGAAGACCGCCGCCGCCTCTGCCGCGAACGCAAGGTGCTGATCGCCGAGCGGGTAGAGCACGTCAATCGCGTAAAAGGGCTGCTGTTCTCCCAGAGAATATCGAGTTACGAGCCTCTGCGCCGCGATCGACGCCAACGGCTCGAGGACCTGACGACTGGCGACGGCCGTACTCTGCCGACACATCTCAAAATCCAGATCAGCCGCGAACTCGATCGGCTCGAACTGCTGCTCGCTCAAATCAAGCTGGCCGAGGCTGAGCGGGATGGGCTGCTCGCCGAGGGCCAAGCCGCCGCGCCAGAGTCGCCGGCGAGGATGTTGCTCGAATTCAAGGGCATCGGCGCGGAGAGCGCCGCCACCCTGTGGTTGGAGGCGCTGTTCCGCCACTTTGACAATCGTCGCCAGCTCGCCTCTTACGCTGGGCTGGCGCCGACGCCCTGGCAAAGCGGATCCGTCGATCGCGAGCAGGGCGTTTCCAAAGCCGGGAATCCACGATTGCGAGCCATACTCATCGAACTCGCCTGGCTATGGCTACGCCATCAGCCTCAATCGGCGCTGGCTCTGTGGTTCAAAGAACGGGTCAAACGCAACGGCGGCCGCATGAAGAAGACGACTATCGTGGCGCTGGCGCGCAAGCTGCTGGTGGCGCTGTGGAAATATGTCACCGCTGGCATCGTCATTGAGGGAGCCGTGATGAAGCCCGCCTGACGACAAGCGCTCAGCAGATTCGCAAATCTCCCAGGACCTGATCAGTTCTGGCGGATCCGGGTGTACGAACCGAGGTAGTCCATGGACTGAAATGCCGATTGGAAGAATGGTTTCGTTCGCCTGAGCCCCTGCCCGCCGTAAGCGGGATGTTGGTGCAGCCGTCTTGAGCGGCGACCGGATGTGAGGTTGATCGTGCTCGGAAACGGGCCGCGTCAGGCAATTGGGCTCCGGACCTGGATACAGAAATGTAAAAATATGAACTGGATCTATCGGACGTTGTCCGATGCGCCACTCACTCTTGACGGCAAGTTTCGGCGAGCGCGAGACGGCATCAAGGACGTGCGCTCCGCGCACGCCGGCTTCGCCGGTGCTTCGCATCCTTGACCCTCGTCTCGCGCTCGCCATTTTCGCTGCCAAGAGCCAACGGCGAAATATCGACCGACGCTGACAAAGACCGAAAAGTCGAACCGAACCAATTAAGTGAGCTGGAGGACGCGTGAACGAATCGCCCCCTTGACCCGAAGCTCCCCATGTGAGGACTACGGGATGACCGCGCAGCTCGGCAAGACGTTGATGGTTGGCGAGAGAATATCCTGCCGGTGAATCGCGGTCGCTGGCCAGATGTCCTAACAGGGGGTTGACGCCAACGGCATTCTCGACGCGAAATAGGCGCCGATCGCGGCAGATTTCCCGTTTTTGAAGGTGAGAGCAGCATGGAGGCCGCCCAATCCGACGCCCTGGTGTTCTTCGGCGCCTCCGGCGATCTTGCTTTCAAGCAGATCTTCCCGGCTCTTTTGGGTCTTGTCGGCGACGAAGGGGTCGATGTCCCGATCGTCGGCGTCGCCAAGAGCGGCTGGAAGGTCGATGACTTAAAGGCGCGCGCCAAAGCGAGCATCGAGAGCCATGGAGGCGCTGACCCCGCGAAACTGGCGCGTCTTCTCGGGCTCCTGCACTATGTCGACGGCGACTACAGCGATCCGCAGACCTTCGCCAAGCTCAAGCAAACGCTCGGCGACGCGAAGCGGCCGCTGCACTATCTCGCCATTCCACCGAGTCTGTTCGCGGTCGTCGTCGCCGCCCTCGCTCGCAGCGGGCTCAACGAGAACGCGCGTCTGGTGGTCGAGAAGCCGTTCGGCCACGATCGCGAATCGGCGCAGGCGCTCAACCGCTGCTTGCACGAGTATTTTCCGGAGCCGGCGATCTTTCGCATTGATCACTACCTGGGGAAGGAGCCGGTTCAGAGCATCGTCTACACCCGGTTCGCCAACGCGCCGTTCGAGCCGCTGTGGAATCGCAACTATGTGCGAAGCATCCAGATCACCATGGCCGAAGCGTTTGGGGTCGACGATCGCGGCAGCTTCTACGACGCGACCGGGGCGCTCCGCGACGTGGTCCAGAACCACATGCTTCAGGTGCTCGCGAACGTGATGATGGACCCGCCGACCGGCGAGGACCATGAATCGATGCGGGACCAGAAGGCCGCGCTCCTTAAGGCCGTCAGACCCCTGGACGCGGCGAGCATTGTTCGGGGCCAGTATCGCGGCTATCGGCAGGTCAAGGGCGTCAAGCCGGACTCGACGGTCGAGACCTATGTCGCGGTGAAACTGTCGGTCAACTCCTGGCGATGGGCGGGCGTCCCGATCTACATCCGCGCCGGCAAATGCCTGCCTTTGACGGCTGCCGAGGTCACGGTCGAATACAAGCCGCCGCCGCGGGCGACGTTCGGCGACGAGGCCGGCGCGCCGCCCAGCTACATGCGCGCACGGATAAGCCCGGACGTCGGGGTCGCAATTGGCTTGCGGGTGAAGCACCCCGGGGAAGGCATGACCGGCGACAGTGTCGAGCTCACGCTATCGGAACGCGCCGCCTCGCTGATCCCTCCCTATCAGCGTCTGCTCGGCGACGCGATGCGCGGCAACGACGAGCTGTTTGGACGCGAGGACGCGATCGATGCACAGTGGCGGATCGTCCAGCCGATCCTTGAGAATCCGCCACCGCCCGAGGAATATGCGCCCGGGACTTGGGGCCCCGAGGCGGCCCAGGCGCTCATCGGCTCCGACGGCCCGTGGCGCAATCCCAAGTCGCCAAAGACCGGGTGAGAGGCGCTCCTATCTCGGCCGGGCGCGGCGCCTCAGTGCGAGAACAGCACCGGCGCGGTCATGTGGGCGAGGATCTGCGGCGTTCCGGACCCGTGGCCGAACAGAAAGCGCCAGCCCGCGTCAAAGGCGCCGATCGCCATCAGGTCGGCCGAATGGTCGGAAATGGCGCTGAGAAGCGCGTCGGAGACCGAAATATCGTCGACGACAACATGCTGGTAGCGCGCCTTCACCTTGTGGCTGGCGAGGTTGGCGACCAGAAGGTCGGAGAATTCGTAGCGCTGGTCGCCCTTGTGGCCGACCTCGACGATGAGCGCCTCGCAGCCGTTCATGACCAGCGGCAGGGCGTCGAAGGCGGCGCGGGCGGCGCCGCGCTCGCCGTGCCAGGCGAAGAGCGGTCGGGCGCCGACGTCGGCGTAAGTTCCGACATAGGGCACCACCAGGACCGGCCGACCGCTTTCGGCGATCACCTCGTCCGGCAATTTGGCTGGCACGGGAACGTCGTCCTGGGCCTGGCCGAGGACGACCAGATCGAACGTGCGCGCGATCTCCGTCGCGCGGCGAACGATCTCGTGGTCGCTGCCGCGGTTGACGTCGACAAAGGCGGCGCGGTCCTTGAGCGGCGCGGTTGCGGCCGCGAACGCGGCCTGCGCCTTGTCCCGCGCGGCGACATAATGCGCGCTCGGCCAGGTCGCGACGGTCCCCACCACACGGGCTTCGGCCCGCTCGGCAAACATCCCCGTAAGGCGCGCTCCGCACCGTTCGGCGATGCGTAGGCTCAAGCCTACGCGGGCTGCGGTGCGCGGCCTCGAATCGAGATGAACGAGGATGTTCGCGAGAGCCATGGTCGTTTCCTTGCAAAAGCCCCCGGCTCGAAACCGGCGCCCGGCGGCTCGCCGCGCTTCCCGGATCCGGGACATGGGCTGCGGCCGTCCTTTGCTTGTCGTCCGACCATAATCGACGCGGCCGGCCGGATCAACGAACGGCCGGGTCGATGCGTCAGCCCGGACATTTTGCCGTGCTGACGACCCCTGAAACCAACACGTCTGGGTAACATGGCTTTCCAAGGAACGAGGGCCATCCTCCCGCGACGTGAGCACGGCGCGATGGCCGCCAAGCGTTCCGCCTCACCGCCCCCCGCCATCCTCGGTAGAGCGCATCGCGCGTCGCCTCGTCCAGGGCGGGCGCGGACGGCGAGGCGTCAGCCGGCCGGCTCCGAGGGCAATGGCCGCGGCAACCTCGTCCTGGCCAGGATCTCCTCAGCCAGCCCCGAGGCTCGGGTTGCGGGGATGAAACCGTCGATGACCAGATGCGAGAGCCCATGCACGAGGCCCCACGCGGCCATTGCGGCGAGATTGTCCCCAAGCGGCCTCTGGTCGAGGTCGACGACACCTCGCAGCAGCAAAGCTTCGACGCCGTCGGTCGCGGCCTGAAGCGCCGGATATTTCGCCCGCTCGGCCAGGACGGGCCCGAACATCAGGCGAAAAAGCCCCCGATTCTGCTGAGCGAACTCGACATAGGCAAGGCCCGCGCGGCTGAGTGGATTGACCCCGCGGGTCGCGCCCTCCATCGCCGCGCCGAGCTCGCGGAAGCCTTCGGCGGCGACGGAAGCGAGAAGTCTTCCTTGCTGGTGAAATGGCGGTAGGCGGCCGTCGCCGATACGCCGACCCGCCGGGCGGTTTCCCTCAAGCCAACCGCCTGCATGCCGCTCTCGTCCAGAAGCTGCCGGGCCGCGGCCACAAGCGCGGCGGGCAGATTGCCATGTCGGTAAGGGCGCAAGGCACGCATTCGAGCCCGCCTATCGTGCGGTGTTCACGGTGTCAACGCGCGGCGCCGTCAGAAGTTCCCCGATTTGCTGTCGCCGGCGCGGCAAAAAAGGGCAGTATCAGTCTCGGAATCGTCACTTTTTGTCGCACCTGGATGACCGCGCGCCATTTGTTTCAAGCGCCCTTAAGTCCACCCTTGTCGTGGAGGAACTCGACGATCGCATCGAGGCCGGCGCCGGTCTTCATATTGGCCATCACGAACGGACGGCCCTTGCGCATCGCCGCCGAGTCGCGCGCCATCACCTCGAGCGAAGCGCCGACGTAAGGCGCAAGGTCGATCTTGTTGATGACCAGCAGGTCCGATCGCGTCACGCCCGGGCCGCCTTTGCGCGGTATTTTCTCCCCGCCCGAGACATCGATGACATAGATCGTGATATCGGCGAGCTCGGGCGAGAAGGTTGCCGCGAGATTGTCGCCGCCCGATTCGATGAGGATGAGGTCGAGGTCGGCGAAGCGCCGGCGCATCTCCGATACCGCCGCGAGGTTGATCGAGGCGTCCTCGCGGATCGCGGTATGCGGGCAGCCGCCGGTCTCGACGCCGATGATCCGCTCGGGAGGAAGCGCTCCAGCCTCGACTAGAATGCGGGCGTCTTCTTTGGTGTAAATGTCGTTGGTGATGGCTGCGATGCCCAGTCTGTCGCGCAGGCGCTTGCAAAGCTGCTCCATGAGCGCGGTCTTGCCCGAGCCGACTGGCCCGCCAACTCCTACGCGCAATGGCTGGCCGGGCGCTGTCATGAGCGGAACAGTCTCGAATACTGGCTCTCGTGCCGCATGGCGGCGATGTCGGAGCGAAACGCCGCGCCGCCGAGATCGGCGAGGCTCGCGCCATGAGCCGCGCGCGCCAGAGCGCGAATCGGCGGCAAGAGCGCGGCGAGAATTCTTTGGCCGTCCGTCTGCCCGATCGTCCCCAGGCGCAAAGCGGCCGAGACGAGGTTGGCGAACTGAGCCAGGGCGAACGCCTCGAGGCTGGCTCCCAGCGGCAGGCGATGGCCGCTTGCCGCCGCGGCGACCGCGATCGGATAGGCGATGCGCTCCTCGGGCGCTTGGCTGAGGCGCCGCAACGGCTCGCAATCCCAGGCCGCACGCGCCGCAGCGACAAACGCCGCTCCCTGAGCCGTTGTCTCGAGACGGCGCTCGGCCGATGGACTGAGGGCGACCGCGAGGGCGTTCGTTTCGACGAGAACCGGCCAGTCGGCTGCGGCCGCGGAGCGAAATGCGGCCGAGAACAGCAAGGCGTCTGAGCGCGGCGCCCCGAATTCCATGAGATCGATGAGCCAGGCCTCGAGCGACCGGGCATCGACGACGTCGCCCGCTTCGACCGCCCACTCTAGGCCATGCGAATAGGCGAACGCGCCGACCGGGAATCCCGGCGAAAGCCAGATGAGGAGCGGCAACGGCGAGCTCCCCTCAGCCTCGGCGGTCTTGTCCGTGCCCGTGTCCGTGGCCGTGATGAAGGTCGTGGGCGTGGACGGAGCCGTGATCATGGTCGTGATGGTGATGATCTCCGTGCTTGGCCTCATGATCGTGCTCGTGGGCGCGGCCATGGCCGTGATGGTGGGGTTCCGCCGCACCCCTTTCGGCCTTCACGTAGGCGCCGCCCTCGGGATTGAACGGCGCTTCGAGGGCGATGACCCGCGCCCCAAGTCCCTTGGCCATCGCCTCGATGACCGGATCGCGACGGATACGCAGCGCCTTCGGCAGAATCTCGGTCGGCAGGTGGCGGTTGCCGAGATGCCACGCGACCCGGGCGAGATCGAGCCCGTCCGCGGCCCTGATCTCCGCCAGCGGTTCGGGCGCGGCGACGACTTCGACAATGCGGCCGTCCTCGAGGCTCAAACCGTCCCCGCCACGCAGCATCGCTGCTTCCGCGAGATCGAGCAGGAAGGCAAGCCCGCCGACGCCGGTCATCGCCACGCGCCGGCGGTAGCGCTCGTCAAAATCGAGCACCACCGTATCGGCCGGCGCGCCGATCCAGTGGCCGGCGGCTATCACTTTGTCAGCGCGCAGCATCGTCGCCTTTCCGCGGCTTCCACGGGTCGCGTCGTTCAAAGACCAGATCGACTTTGAACGAGAAGCGAAAAGAACGCCAGCCGGCCTGTAAGCCGGGTTCTGTATGGCCGGAGCTCGTCGCCCCGGCGTGACGGCCATTCCTCTGGGACGCCCGTCGCCGGGCGCCTCAAGCAACCAACCCGAGCGGCAAGGCCAACGGACAAGGCCCCGCGGCGTTTGAGGGCGCCGCGCGTCGCTCCTATTCGGTTTTGCTCCCGGCGGGGCTTGCCGTGCCGCCGACGTTGCCGCCGGCGCGGTGCGCTCTTACCGCACCCTTTCACCCTTGCCGTAACGCCAGCCTTGCGGCCCGCGATCCGGCGGTTTGCTTTCTGTGGCGCTTTCCCTGGGGTTTCCCCCGCCGGACGTTATCCGGCGCCGCATCCGCATGGAGCCCGGACTTTCCTCCGCTTTGGAAGGCGGCGGCCGTCCGGCCGACTGGCTCGCGAGGGCATATGCGGCCGAAGCGACGCCGGTCAAGGATAATCGGATTGGAATTGGCGCGCAGGCGGGAACCCGCGCCGAGGCTCGTTCATTGAAGCTTTGCATGAATTGTGGGATTGTAAACTCCGGCGGGGGGACAGACAGCTCGCGCCGCCTCGTTCGGGGTTAGTGGCGTTCGCGGCGGGGTTAGACGCAGATTTTGGGGGCCCTTGGGGGCGAGACGGACGGGAGAACCAACCGAATGAGACGAATTATCGGTGTTTCGATGGCGCTCGCCGCCGCGGTCTTGGTATCGGCCTGTGAGACGCCGCAGCAGCAGAACGCCCTCGTCGGCGGCGCATTGGGCGCCGGTACCGGCGCTCTGATCGGTTCGGCGGTCTCCGGCGGCAGCGCCGGCGGCGCGCTGGCGGGCGCTGCGATCGGCGCTGGCTCGGGGGCGATGATCGGCGCGGCCGCGACGCCTCAGCCAACGTACTATGGCGGGCCGGGTTATGGCGGGCCTGGCTACGGCGCGCCGCCGCCGCGCCGATGCGCCCAGTGGGCCTACGATTACAACGGCAACCGGGTCTGCACCGCTTTCTATTGAGCCTTAAGGGGAGGAAAACATGAGGAAGATTTTCGCTCTTACGCTGGCCCTGGCCGGCGCTTTGTCGGTTTCCGCCTGCTACACGCCGCAACAGCAGACCGGGACCCTTGCCGGCGGCGCGATCGGCGCCGGCACTGGCGCGCTGATCGGATCGGCGGTCTCCGGCGGCAGCGCGGGCGGCGCGATTGCGGGCGGCATCATCGGCGCCGGGACCGGCGCGCTGGTCGGCAATGCCGTGACGGCGCCCCCCAGGCGTTGCGCGCAGTGGGGCTGGGACCCCAACGGCAATCGCGTCTGCACCGCGTTCTATTGATCGCCGAAACGCGGCTGGCGCTGGCGGGCTGAACGCTCGTCATGCCGCCCGACAGTCCGCTCGCCTCTCGCTTCCTTTCGTCCCCCAACTGGGGCGAAAGGCGCGGCCGCGGCCGGCCGGATTGCCTCATCCTCCACTATACCGGCATGACGACCGGGGAAGCCGCCCTCAAGGTCCTCCTCGACCCGGGCTCCGCTCTCTCGGCCCATTACTTCGTCTGGGAGGACGGCGCGATCGACCAATTGGTCGCCGAGAGCGATCGGGCGTGGCACGCGGGCAAAGCGTCATGGAAGGGCGAGAGCGATCTCAACTCGGCCTCGATCGGGGTGGAGATCGTCAATCCCGGCCATGACGGGGGCTCGCCCCCGTTTCCGGAACGCCAGATCGCGGCGACGATCGCGCTCGGGCGCGACGTCTGCGCCCGGTGGGGAATCGCGCCCGAGCGCGTGCTCGCCCATTCCGACATCGCGCCGGCGCGCAAGCAGGACCCGGGCGAAGCCTTCCCGTGGGAGCGGCTGTGGCGGGCCGGCCTCGGGCACTGGACCGAGCCCGCGCCGCTCTCCGGCGGCGCGCTGTTCGCCCGCGAGGAGGACGGTCCGCCGGTGCGGGCGCTGCAGGCGATGCTGGCGCTCTACGGCTACGGCGTGGAGATCACGGGCGCGTACGACCGTCAGACCAGGCAGGCCGTCGCGGCGTTTCAGCGTCACTTCCGGCCGGAACGGGTCGACGGCGAGGCGGACGCTTCGACCGTGGCGACCTTGAAGGCGCTGATCGAGGGGCTAGGGCGCAAGTCCGGGCGATGAGGCCGGGGCGCCGGTCAAAGACCGAGTATAACTACTATACAATGTTATATGGCGTCTTTGGAAAAACTTGCCCGGCCTGGCGAAAGCCCTGAAATGGCTTGGGAAGACCGGGGGAAAGCGCTTGGATTTCCTTGGATTCTCTCGTCCGAATCGGGACTTTTCAATGAGTTATGCTGGCTCCCGGCCGCCGTTTTCTTTCTCCGCCGCATTCGCCTCCGGCCGGGGTCCTTCGGCCAGGCTTCGCGCTCGATCGATCGAGAGGGTCATCATTCGACGATCATAGCACCCGCTCCGCTTTTCCAGAAGAAATTGTCGCAAAAGAATTTGCCGGCCGCGGCGGTTGTTCCGATAGGTTTGAGCTCTTCGGCGTGGCCGCACACCCGAAAACACCAGGACTGCTGCGAGGGGGCTCATTGGGCGCCGTGTATTATGACGTTCGCGCCGCCGCTCGGTCCGGCATCGCCCGGCATATCGAACGCTGCTGGCTTGCGTTTGTCGCGGCTACGTTACGGCATGGATCAATGTCTTCTGAAACGTCTAGATAAAGTATTGTGATTGATATAAGGGCCAATTGCGTTATTAACTCCATATTATATTGCCTCTTTGTCGCTCATTCCAAAGAAATTAACCGGATATTAACTATAACAATGCAGCCTGCTGATATTGATAACTGTCGCGATCATCGCTGAACACGGTTACGGCGGCGGGGAGCGAGACTGGTTCTCTCGGAGTCCGGACATGGCCGCTGCTCGTCGCCAGATGAATCCGCAATGGGCGCCAAGCGACGAGCCTCAAACCCGTCCTTCCCCTCAGGTCCCTGAAAACCATCTCATCATCGCCGGGACCGGTCGCGCGGGAACAAGCCTTCTGGTCCGCTATCTGACCGAGCTTGGCCTGGATACCACGCTGGCGAGACATGGGGATCGAGCGGGTTGGGATGTCGAGGCGAACGCCGGCCTCGAAAACCTGCTGGTTTCCGGCGACACCCTTCCCTATGTCATCAAGTCACCCTGGATCAGCGAGTATATCGATCAAATTTTGAACGAGAAGCAATTCAAGATCGACGCGTTCATTGTGCCGGTGCGCGATCTCGTCGAGGCAGCCACAAGCCGCGTGGTCCTGGAACAGCGGGCCATTCACCAACACAATCCCTGGATGGCGGACAGGCTCGACAGAACGTGGGAAACCTACGGCCATACGGCAGGCGGGCTCGTCTATTCGCTCAACCCTCTCGATCAGGCGCGATTGCTGGCGGTTCAGTTTCACCGGCTGGTCCTCAGGGCGTCAGAGGCTGGCATTCCGCTTGTTTTTCCGGTTTTCCCCAGAATTGCGACCGACTGGGAATATCTCCACAAATGTCTGCGACCCCTCCTGCCGCCGGAGATCACCGAACACGCGGCTCGCGCAGCTCACGCCCGAGTCGCCAACGCGGCCAAGATTCGGGTCACCAGCGAGATTCCCACGAATGCGCCGAGCAACGTCATCTCCCGAAGGGAGCCGTGTAGCGCGACAATCTGGATGGAAAGCAGCGACAATCAGGATGGCCATTTTGGCGGTCGCGGCGAGGTGATGATTGTCGCGGCGCGGCGATAACGCAAGCGCTATTTTGTCGAGAGATGGTTTGATTGTCGCGGAGCGACAATCAGGATGATCCCTTGATTGTCGCGCGCGTCGGCGGGCGTCCGGGTCCACGGGCGTTGTCGGCGGCTTCCTTTCGCCGATAGCTGTCGACGTTCATTTCGAGGATCGTGGCGTGATGCACGATACGATCGATGGCCGCGAGCGTCATGGCTTGATCGGAGAAGATTTTTCCCCATTCGCCGAAGGGCTGGTTGGCGGTGATGAGCATGGATCGGCGCTCGTATCGCGCGCTGATCAGTTCGAACAGAACGCTCGTCTCCGCCTGGTCCTTGGTGACATAGGCGAGATCGTCGAGGACCAGCAGATGATATTTGTCGAGTTTGGCGATCGCGGCTTCGAGGGCAAGATCGCGGCGTGCGATCTGAAGCTTTTGCACAAGGTCGGTGGTCCGGGTGAACAGAACGCGCCAACCCTTTTCGATCAAGGCCAAACCGAGCGCCGCCGCGAGATGGGATTTCCCGACGCCGGGCGGCCCGAAGCACAAAAGATTGGCTCCCTTTTCGAGCCAGGCGTCGCCGGCGGCGAGCACCTGCACCTGCGCCTTCGAGATCATAGGCACTGCGGTGAAGTCGAACGTGTCGAGGGTCTTTCCCGGCGGCAATCGCGCTTCCTCCAGATGCCGTTCGAAGCGACGGCGGTTTCGCTCCACCATCTCCTGTTCGGCGAGGGCCGCCAGGAAGCGGGCGGCGGGCCAGCCTTCCTTGTCGGCGGTCGCCGCCAGGGCGGCCCAGATCAGCTTGATGCCGGGCAGTCGCAACTCGCCAAGCAGCAGGTCGATGCGGGCGGCGTCGATCTTGTCGGTCGCCTTCATGCCGCTTCTCCAACGCTTGTCGCGATCTGATCGTAGATGGCGAGGGATGGCAGCCTGACGACGACGACGGGCAATGCGGCGTCCTTTGGCCGGAAGCGTTCGATCAGCGCAGCGAGATCGGGAAGGACGCCGTCGTCGAGAGCCGCTTGCAACGCGAGGGCGAGTTCGGCCTCGCAGGAGCGCTCGAACGCGAGCGCGAGAATCCCGACCATGGCGCGGCAAGCTGGTCTCTCACCGAGACCGGCGAGCAAGGCGTCGAACGCCAGGGCGAAGGCTCGGCGGGGGAAGAGTTGATCGCGATAGACCAGATTGAGCAGCGCCATGGGCTTGCGGCGCAGGGAATGGATGACGTGACGGTAGTCGACGACATGACCATGTTTGCCGTTCGGCCGGGGCCGACCGCGTCGCAAGACGACGATGGGCGTCGAGCCCTGGAAACATTCGAGCCGATCGTCATAAAGGCGCACCCGCAGCCGATGGCCGATCAGTCGCGAGGGAACCGAGTAGAACACCTTGCGCAGCGTGAAGGCGCTGGAGCTGGTGACGTCGACGTTGACCTCCTCGTAGTCAGCGGTCTTGCGGACCGGCAGCTTGTTCAACGCCATTCGCTCTTGATCGATGCGCTTGGCGT
Source organism: uncultured Alphaproteobacteria bacterium (assembly GCA_963765375.1). Taxonomy (GTDB): domain Bacteria; phylum Pseudomonadota; class Alphaproteobacteria; order Rhizobiales; family Beijerinckiaceae; genus Roseiarcus. The sequence continues at coordinate 331,216 of CAVXVZ010000008.1, forward strand.
TGCGGAGGTTGCCGCGGCCAACGATGTCGTCGACGAAGCCCCGCCATGCGGTGAGATCGTCAAAATCTCGCGAGGCGCGCAGCAACAGGGCGTCGGCGAGCGCTCTCTTGAGATGGCCGTGGGCGCTCTCGATCGAGCCGTTCTCGTGGCTGACGCCTGGATTGTTGCGGGTCGGCGTCATGCCGTAATGGGCGCAGAACGCTTCGTAGCGCTTCGTCAAATCCTCCTTGGCGTCGGCGCCCAGATTACGGAAGGCCGCCGAGAGACTGTCGCTGCGATGTTGCTCGGGAACGCCGCCCAGCGCCCAGAGGGCGTTCTGTAGCCCTTCCGCCAGCGCGACGAAACTTTCACCGCCGAGCACGACATGGGCGTGCTCGAAGCCGGAAAAGGGCAAGCGGAAGTGATAAAGTCGGCAGTCGAGAAGCTCGCCGGCAATGGTGACGCCGAGATCGGCCACTTCCGTGAAGTCCGACAGTCCCATCCGGCCCGGAGGATGCTCCTGGCGAAAGATGACCTCCCGATCCGGACCGTTCACCGCCCGCCAAGCCCGGATGCGGCGCTCGAGGGTCCGCCGCGTTCCGTCGCCCAGGTCTGGATGCCGACGGCAGAGTTCTCCGAAGACGGCAATCGGTCTCAGTCCGGGCGCGGCCTTCAACATCGGGACGACTTCATTGTCCCAGACATCGGCGAAGGGATCGGCTCGACGTCGTTCTCGACGCGCCTTCTTTTGGCTGGGAAGCCGAGGATCCTTTTCAATACGGTAGGCGGCGGCCGTGCTGAATCCGGCTTTCGCGCCGGCAATCGCCGGCGAATGGTTGCGACGCAAGTTCATGAATAGCCTCATCTGACGATCGGTGACGTGTCGGCCGGGCAAGAAGTCGGTCCTCTCGACAAGAGAAGGCCGATCCCTAACCCAGCCGCCGTGACCGCCAGACGAGGCCACTTGGGCGCTCGCCGCCGCCGCGGGGATATCTACGGTCGGGCTACGCCCTTCCTTCGCTATCCCCGCGGCGGCGTATTCTCATCCTGATTGTCGCGCGATTCTCATCCAGATTGTCGCGCCGCAGAGCCGCGGCCCGGGCCGCATTACCCGAACCCGACCGAAATCGACAATATTGCGCTCCGGCGCGAACTCGGCCGGCTTCGGCAGGACCAACTGTCGGCGCAGGAATTATCCGCGCAGGCGACGGATCGACTGGAGGCCCAGATTTCGGAGCTGCGCGCCTCGAAGGCTGAATCCGAGCGGGAGAGAGCGGGCCTCGAAGCCGCCTTTCAACGAATCCGCCAGAAGAACGAGAGAAAATCAATCAAGAACAAAATGAGGCGCATCCTGCGGCTCTTGAACGGCGCGCCGGCGTTCGGGGTTTGAATTTTGCCGTCCGGCCGGACGCCCGAGCGCCGGCGCCAATTGTTTGGCAATTCGAGGACTGGGACGGCCGGCGGGCGGCCGGCGGTTCCCAGCCCTCCGGCTCCGAGAGGGGCGGCCTCGCCTGGGCGCCCGAATGCGGTCATAATGTTTGCGGGCGATGTGACGCGTCCCGCCTTTCGCGAGAAGCGAACGGGGGAAGTCAGTTCGCAATTTATGGGAGGGGCCGCGATGCTTCAGATTCATGTCATCCTCAGCCTGGTCGGCATCCTGTCCGGGCTCGTCGTGTTGTACCGCCTGTTGTTCGGAGGAGATTCGGGCGCCTGGACGGCGCTCTTTCTCGTCACCACGATCCTGACCAGCCTCAGCGGCTTTCCGCTGCCGCCTTTCGGCTTCGACCCGCCGCGCGCGGTCGGCGTGCTGTCGCTCATTCTGCTATTGGCCGCAGTCGTGGCCTATTATGCGTTCCGCCTCGCCGGAATTTGGCGCCTGATTTACGTCGGCTGCGCGGTCGCCGCGCTTTATCTCAATGTGTTCGTCCTGGTGGCGCAGGGCTTCCTGAAGGTTCCGTTCCTGCACGATCTGGCGCCGACCGGGTCCGAGCCGCCGTTCGCGATCGCCCAGGGAATCGTGCTCTTGATCTTCATCGCGCTTGGCGTGTTGGCCGCGATGCGATTCCGGCCCGGGAGCGCGGCGCGGGCGTAGCGGATCGGCGGCTCATCCCATTGTGCAGCCCGAGCCTTCAAGATTGTCGGCGGACGAAGGCGCGATGCGGCCGCCCTCAAGATCACGGCGCTTGATAGAGGTCGTCGCAGTTTGATCGAATCGCGCCGTCTCGAGGAGGCCGAAAGGCGCGTCTCGAAGCGACCGGACCGCCCTTCGGCCCGGCCCCGCGCAGGACGAGGTCCAATGGAGCGAGGCGGGCGCGCTCTCAGGCCGAATTTTGCAAGATCGTGTTGCATTGAACGGAGATCATCGCAGCATCGCTAGTATATCACACGACCGTGATTTGCCATAACTTATGCGCGATGGTAGCGAGAGAAAAGATATTGTCAAATATGGCTTTTTGAAAGCATTATTGTTACCGAATTCCGCCATAAAGCTGGGTCAAGTTGACGGAGCCGCGATTTGTTTCAATCTGAATCAATGTTTACTGTTTGTTAATCACAAGAACTGAGCTTGTAAGGGATTGGCGACAGTCTCGCTGGCCGCTTTAACAGGGGCTCGTGGGGGAACGGTCGAATCCAATGCCCTCCGGGAGCGTAACCATGGTCGCCGTTCGTGATCGCGTGAGCCGGCAATGGCGGCAAAACGCCGAACCGCAGACCGATCCCGCTCCGAACCGGGAGAGACATCTCGTCATCGCCGGGACCGGGCGCGCGGGAACGAGCTTCCTCGTCCGTTATCTCACCGAATTGGGTCTTGATACGACCCTGAGCCGAAAAGGCGAGGCGGCGGACTGGGATGCGGAGGCCAACGCAGGGCTTGAGGACTTGGTGATCGCGGGGAAGACCCTTCCATACGTAGTCAAGTCGCCGTGGATCGGCGAGTATATCGAGCAGATCCTGAAAGAAGAGCAGTTCAAGATCGACGCCTTCATAGTTCCGGTGCGCGACCTGGTCGAAGTCGCCACCAGCCGCGTCGTCCTTGAGCAAAGAGCAATACACCAACACAACCCATGGATGGCGGAGCAGCTTGACAGCACATGGGAAAACTACGGGCACACCCCAGGCGGCCTGGTCTATTCGCTCAACACCGTTGATCAGGCGCGATTGCTGGCGGTCCAGTTTCACCGGCTGGTGCTGAAGGTTTCGGAATCCGGAATTCCGCTTGTGTTTCCCGTCTTCCCAAGAATCGCGACCGACTGGAAATATCTGCACAAATGCCTGCGACCGGTGCTGGCGCCCGAAATTACGGAAGATCAAGCTCGCGCCACCCACGCCAGAGTCGCCGACGGGGCAAACGTCCGGGTGACCGGCGAGATTTTCCACGACGCGCCCAGCAATGTGATCTACAGGAAGGAGCTGCGCTCAGAACCGCATTATCCGAGCCCGCCTGAAGTCGACAACATCGCGCTCCGGCGGGAAATCGGCCGGCTGCGACGGGAGCTTCAAGCGCATCAACGTGATGCTCAGACGTCGGCGGCCAAGCTTGAATTGGAACGCGAGCGAGCCATGCGCGAGGCCACGATCCAACGCCTCCGTCGCAGACTGGCGAGACGATCGATCATGAACAGAATGAGACGCCTCTTGCGGATTTTCGGCGGCGCGCGGGCGATCGCGGTCTGAACGCGCCGCCCTGCCGGTTGCGGCGTACGGGCGTACGCCCGTTTCCACCAATGCGGCTTGTCGCTGAAAATTTGACATCCCGGCCCCGCCCCCCTAAGACGGCCGCCTTCGTCAGGTTTTGGCCTCGTCGATCAAGCCGACTGTCCCATCGAGGCCAGCGGTCCCCGTCCGGCAGCGCGCGGCGCCCCCGGGCGCGATCGGCGTTGGTTTCAGAGGATGGACGACGAACGGCAGGGGCGGAGAGAAGCGGATGACGAAGGCGGTCGCTATATCCCTCATCCGTCGTCCCTCGTCCGTCATCTGAGCAGGAGCAACCGATGTTCGAGAGCCTGTCCGAAAAGCTCTCCGGCATACTGGATAAACTAACCGGCCGCGGCGCCCTCTCGGAGGAGGACGTCAACGCCGCGATGCGCGAGGTCAGGCGCGCGCTGCTCGAGGCTGACGTCGCGCTCGAGGTGGTGCGCTCGTTCGTCGACCGCACGCGCACGAGGGCCGTGGGCGCGGCGGTCGTAAGGTCGGTCAAGCCCGGCCAGATGGTCGTCAAGATCGTCCACGATTCGCTCGTCGAGACCCTCGGCGGCGAATCGCAGGCGATCGACCTCAATGCGCCGGCCCCGGTCGCGATCATGCTGGTCGGGCTCCAGGGGGCGGGCAAGACGACGACCGCGGCCAAGATCGCCAAGCGCCTGAGCGAACGCGACAAGCGAAAGGTGCTGATGGCGTCGCTCGACGTGAAGCGTCCGGCGGCGCAGGAGCAGCTCGCGGTGCTGGGCGAACAGGTCGGCGTCGACACGCTGCCGATTGTTTTCGGCGAAGATCCGGTCGCGATCGCAAAGCGCGCCGAGCAAGCCGCGCGACTCCAAGGCTACGACGTCGTGCTGCTCGACACCGCGGGGCGCACCCATATCGACGAGCCGCTGATGGCGGAGATGGCGCAGATTCGCGACGCCGCCCGCCCGCACGAGATCCTGCTCGTCGCCGATGCGCTGACCGGCCAGGACGCCGTGAACCTCGCCAAGAACTTCGACGAGCGGGTCGGCCTCACCGGCATCGTGCTCACCCGCATGGACGGCGACGGGCGGGGCGGCGCGGCGCTGTCGATGCGGTCGGTCACCGGCAAGCCGATCAAGCTCCTGGGCGTCGGCGAGAAGATGGACGCGATCGAGGATTTCCATCCCGCTCGCCTCGCCGACCGCATCCTCGGCATGGGCGACATCGTCAGCCTGGTCGAGAAGGCGGCGCAGACTATCGACGCGGCGCAGGCGGCCAAGATGGCCGAGAAGATGCGCAGGGGCGTGTTCGACCTCAACGACCTCTCGGAGCAACTGGCGCAGATCGAGAAGATGGGCGGGATGGGCGGCATCATGGGAATGCTGCCGGGCGTCGCCAAGATCAAGGACCAGCTCGCCTCCGCCAATCTCGACGAAAAGTTCGTCAAGCGCCAGCGAGCGATCATCTCGTCGATGACCCCCCTCGAGCGGCGCAACCCGGACATCCTCAAGGCGTCGCGCAAGAAGCGCATCGCGTCCGGCGCGGGCGTGACGGTCGAATATGTCAATCGGCTTTTGAAGCAGCACCGACAGATGGCCGACATGATGAAGGCGATGGGCGGCTCGGGGGGCAAGCGGGGCATGATGGGCAAGCTCGGGCAGATGATCGGCCTGGGCGGCGGCATGCCGATGCCCTCGCCGGAAGAAATGGCGGCGCTGCAGAAGCAGATGGGCGGCGGCGCCGCGGCTCCAGGCTTGCCCTCCGGGCCGCCCGGCATTCCCGCCGCCCCGCCGCCCGGCGCCTTCAACCTGCCGCCGCAGTTCCCGGGCCTCGGCGGGGGCGCGAAGCTTCCCGGCCTCGGCGGCGGCTTCAATCCGTTCGGGGGGAAGAAGAAGTGAAGGCCCTCATCCGGCCCTCCGGGCCACCTTCTCCCGCAAGCGGGAGAAGGGATTCGCCCCCTGTCCCGCTTGCGGGAGAGGGCCGGGGTGAGGGTTTGTGAACCAGAGAAACAAAAGGAAACACCCATGTCGCTCAAAATCCGCCTGTCGCGCGGCGGCGCCAAGAAGCGTGCGTTCTATCGCATCGTGGTCGCCGACGCGCGCATGCCGCGCGACGGCCGCTTCGTCGAAAAGATCGGCACGTTCGACCCCTTGAAAGCCAAGGACGACGCGAGCCGCCTGGTGCTCGACCAGGAGAAGGCCAAGGCCTGGCTCGCCAAGGGCGCCCAGCCGACCGACCGCGTCCTGCGCCTCCTCGACGGCCTCGGGCTCGCGAAGCGCGAAGCGCGAAACAACCCGGTCAAGGCCAAGCCGAAGAAGAAGGCCCAGGAGCGCGCAGCCGCAGCCGCGGCGGCCGCCGCCAAGGCGGCGGAAGCGCCCGCGGCGTGAAGCGCGGGATGAGCGGGCCGGCGCGCGCGCCCGACCGTCTCATCCTGATGGGCGTCTTCGGCGCGCCGCAGGGCGTACACGGCGCGATTCGGCTCAAGTCGCTGACCGGCGATCCCAAAGCCATCGGCGGCTACGGGCCGCTGACCGACGGCCAACGCGGGCGCACCTTCGCCTTGGAGTCGCTGCGCCCGCTCAAGGACGACATGCTGGTCGCGCGAGTTACAGGGGTTTCGACCCGCGAGGCCGCCGCGGCGCTGACCGGGGTCGAGATCTTCGCCCGCCGCGACCAATTGCCGCCGCCAAGCGACGACGAATTCTACTATGACGATCTCGTCGGCCTCGACGCCGTCGACGCGGGCGGCGCGCCGCTTGGCCGGGTCGTCGCGCTCATGAACTACGGCGGCGGCGACATTCTCGAGATCGCGCCGGCCGGCGGCGGCGAGACCCTTCTTCTGCCGTTCACGAAGCGGGTTGCGCCCAAGATCGACTTCGGCGGCGGGCGGATCGTCATCGAGCCGCCGCACGAAGTCGAAGACGAAGCCGCTCCCTCGTCCTGAGGAGCGCCGAAGGCGCGTCTCGAAGGACGTCGCACGCGCTGGAGCGCCCTTCGAGGCCGCTACGCGGCGCCTCAGGGCGAGGCCGGCTTTAGCTGCTCGGTTGAGCGCCGCCGACATTGCGCACGGGCTGTTGCTAAGGGCGCGGGGGGCGGGTAGAGAACCTCTTGCGCCGGACCCTGGTTCGGCGCCGACGTTTTCAGAATTCCCTGCCGTTCGTTCGAGGAGGCGAGCTTCATGACGATGAGTTCCGAGACGGCGGCGGAAGGCCATGGGGGCGCCTCGGTTTCGAAGCGGGATTTGCTTTTTCTGATGACCGGGTCGCTCGCTGCGGTCGGAACCGCGGCGACGATCTGGCCGTTCATCGACCAGATGAATCCGGACGCGGCCACGATCGCCGCGGCCGGCCCGGTCGATATCGACATCCAGCAGCTTCAGCCCGGCCAGCGGATCGTGGCGCTGTGGGCGGCGCGGCCGGTGTTCGTCGTCAAGCGGCCGGGGCCGGCGCTCGACGAACTCAAAAATCCTAAACTCCTCGACGGCCTGCGCGATCCGAACTCCCAGGAGCCGCAGCAGCCGGCCTACGCGGCCAACTGGAGCCGATCGATCAAGCCCGAGATTCTGGTGATCGTCGGCGTCTGCACCCACCTCGGCTGCATTCCGCTGTTCGACCCTGAACCCAATCCGACCGACCCGGCGCCCGACTGGCCAGGCGGTTTCTTCTGCCCCTGCCACGGGTCGAAATACGATCTCGCCGGCCGGGTGTTCCAAGGGGTTCCGGCGCCCTACAACCTGCCGGTGCCGCCCTATCATTTTCCCGACGACAAGACGGTCAGGGTCGGCCAGAACCCGCCGGGGCAGAATTTCGACTTCAACTCCATCCTGCAGGTGTGAAGTGTGGGCGGTTCGCTCTATTCGAGGATCGAACGACATTCGTTGAGAGGCGGGACGGCGCCGTACAGCAGGCGGGTGAAGAGGCGAATGCCGCCCGTGGACGCGCCGCTGTCGATCGTCGAACCGTTCTTGGTGTTTGCGACAGCGCCGTTGCAATATTGAAAATAAGACGCCTGGCACGGATAGGGTCCGATGATCTGATAGCCTCTCCTCGCCGGCCCTGGCTGAGCCACGGTGATCGGACACGCGCATATGATCTCGTTCTTGCCTAATTGCCCGCTAAAACCGGGAAAGGTCCCGCCGCTCGTGCTGGTAAAGCAGACGCCGCCGTCGCATTGGGCGTAGGCGCCGGTCGAGATTCTCCCCGGACACGTGTAAAGCGCCTGATTGCCCGACGGCGCGACGATCGATTGAGGGAGGCTGTACATGCTCACCATGTAGCCGCCCTTTTGCCCGCCGGCGTTCAGCGAGCAGACATCGCTTTGGTCGAACGTCTCCGTCAGGCTGATGCTGTTGCCGGACTCCACGTCGCATTTGCAGTAGGAGATCTTGTTGAACACGAAACATTGAGCCGTAGCGCAGAGGGCGTATGTCTGGTCGCGACAGATCGTGAACGGAGGCGCTGGAGCCTCTACGCCCTCGGCAGCGGATGCGCGAACGGCGGCCGAAAAGATGGCCGCCGCCGCGGTCATTAAAAGAGCCGACCAACTCCTAAAGCGGCCCGCAGCAAATAAAGCCATGCCCATGACCGCCTCCCAATGCCTCCCGAATCTCGCCAATGATTCCACGGAAAAATTTGCCCATCAAGGCCAGAGGAGACGGGGCAGATTATTTCTGATCAGGATGCGCGATGTTTGCCTGCACCGTCTTGACCCTCTTTCCCGCCATGTTCCCCGGGCCCCTCGGCCAGTCGCTCGCAGGCGAAGCGCTGGAGCGGGGCTTGTGGTCGCTCGAGGCGCTCGACATTCGCGAGCACGGGATCGGTCGCCATCGCGCCGTCGACGATACGCCGGCCGGCGGCGGGCCGGGCATGGTGATGCGCGCGGACGTGCTCGCGGCGAGCCTCGATGTGGCGGCCCTGCCCGGAGATAATAGGCCCCGCCTCATCATGAGCCCGCGCGGAGCGCCGTTCACGCAAGCGCGCGCCCGCGAATGGGCCGCCGGGCCGGGGCTGGTGATCCTCTGCCCGCGCTTCGAGGGCGTCGACGAGCGGCTGATCGAAGCGCGCGGGCTCACCGAGATCTCGGTCGGCGACTATGTGCTTTCCGGCGGCGAGATCGCGGCGCTCGCCATCCTCGACGCCTGCGTGCGGCTCATTCCCGGCGTGATGGGCAAGGAGGCCTCGGGCGCAGAGGAGAGCTTCGAGAATGGCCTGCTCGAATATCCACACTACACCCGGCCGCGGGAATGGGAAGGGCGGGCAATTCCAGACGTGCTGCTCTCGGGCGACCATGCGAAGATCGCCGAGTGGCGACGGCGCGAGGCGGAGCGGATCACGCGGGAGCGAAGGCCGGATCTGCTTGCGGGATCGGCCCAACCATGATTGCCTTATCAAGCGAGGGATGCTCAACAAGCGCCTTTGACCGACGGCGATAAGGTTTCTAAGTGGGCGACGAGCATTACAGTGCAGGAGAGTTCCACAACAAAGTAATTCTTGTATCGATGGGCGCGGAAGGAGGCTTATCCCGCTGTCCCAGGTGGCCCTAGATGTGGTATGCGGGCGTAGTTGAGTCGCTGTTCGAGGCGACCGCGACGGGGCGCGCAATGGCCAAAGGCCGATCGCTTTCGCAGTTTCAAGAGACGTTTCCCGACGAGACGAGCTGCGCCGCCTTTTTGTTGAAGCGGCGTTGGTCGAAGGGTTTTGTCTGTCCCGGCTGTGGCGAGCAACGCGCCGCGGCGCTGAAGAGCCGGGCTTACACATACGAATGCCTCGATTGCGGTCGACAGACTTCGGCCACGGCGGGAACGGTGATGCATCGTTCCAAGCTGCCGCTGACCTCGTGGTTCTGGGCGGCACATCTCATGGCGACACATTCCAACGGCATGTCGGCGCGGCAATTGGAGGATCAACTCGGCGTCACTTACAAGACCGCTTGGCTGCTGACGCAGAAATTGCGCCGGTCGATGGTCGACCCGGATCGCGATCCCTTGGAGGGCGTCGTCGAAGTCGATCAGGCGGAAATTCCCTTCCGCGAAGGCGAAGCCTTTTTCGAGCGCGACAATGCCGGCAAAATCCTCGTCGCCGGGGCCGTCGAGGTGATTGATCGCGACACCAACCAGCCCAAGCCGCGACGCAAGCACGCCAAATATCTCGATACGCGCTCCGGCCGAATACGCCTCGCTATGATCGCCGACAATTCCGCGGCGTCGATCGAGGCTTTCGTGAGAGCCAACGTGAAGCGTGGAGCCACGCTCCTCACCGACGGCCACGCGTCCTATCCTGGATTAACCGACTACCGGCACGATCCGCGCATTGTCGGAAAAATGTCGGGACATGTTGTCTTGCCCTGGATCCACCGAGCCTTCTCATTGATGAAGCGATGGGGCCTGGGCACGTATCATGGCCTGCGCCGCACGCATGTCGACACCTATCTCAATGAATTCGTCTTTCGCTACAATCGCCGCTTCCACCGGCACGTTTCGTTCGAAGCCTTGCTCGGGCTGGCCGCACATCATGCGCCTGCGAGCTACTGGGACATCGTCAAACGAGACAATCCTCGAAAGGGCGTCCAAACGATCAGGCGGAGGCCGCGCCGCCGCAAGACCGCCACCGGAATGCGACAGGACGGTGCGCCGCCAGCGCTCGGCGCTGACCCAAACCAACCCATCAAACCGGTGCATCCACTACATATAGACGAACCTGGGACAACGGGATAAGCCTCCGCGGAAGCAGATAATCAACTGCATAGCCGTACGTTTTCGTAAATATCTTGACTATGAATGCCTTGGAATTAGGCAAAGTAATCGAAATTGTTGAAAATCCTAGCATAATGCTGGAAGCCTTCAAGCAGGAGAATTTCGGCGCCTCCCAGCAACTTCACCGAGAGGCGAATAGGGCACTCCATAACTATCTATGCGCAGTGTCAACTTTCATCGATCACTCGCGGAATTTTATGAAGGAATTCTACTCAAAAACACGATTTGGTAGTGACTACGACGGAGAAATACAGCGCCGGTTTGATTCGTCAGAACACGCTCGTTTTGTACGTGACCTTAGAAATTATATTACGCATAGGGGTTTACCTGACTCTAAGCTTGAATTCAATATGACTCCTACCGGTGAAAAGAACACAGAAACTGGAACTCCAGTCCACGTCGATACAAGGATTTTGTATGATATTCCGGAGTTTCTAGAATGGGACGGCTGGACCGCGCCCGCAAAAAAACTCTTGACGCGCTGGCCAAGGAAGCAGATCACTCCAAGAGAGATATACGAGCCCCACTGGCTACTTATGGAAGACTTCAATAAATGGTTCGAGGGCCGGTTTAAAGATCATCACAAAGAAGACTATAGGGAGCTCAAAGAGCTACTTGATAAGTACCAAGAGCTGCGAGAACGCGAGGGCCTAAGGGCAACAGGCGCGCCTCCCTTATCGGGCTCGTCCGAGCCCTAGCCCTTATCGCGTCGGCACCGGGTGTTCGCCGCGGTAGTCGTAGAAGCCGCGCTGGGTCTTGCGGCCGAGCCAGCCGGCCTCGACGTATTTCACCAGGAGCGGACAGGGACGGTATTTCGAATCCGCTAAGCCCTCATGCAGCACCTGCATGACGGCGAGACAGGTGTCGAGGCCGATGAAGTCGGCGAGCTGCAGCGGCCCCATCGGATGATTGGCGCCGAGACGCATCGCGGTGTCGATCGCCTCGACCGAACCGACGCCCTCGTAGAGCGTATAGACCGCCTCGTTGATCATCGGCAAAAGGATGCGGTTGACGATGAAGGCGGGGAAATCCTCGGACATCGTCGCCGTCTTGCCGAGCCGGACGACGAACGCCTTGGCGGCCTCAAACGTGTCGTCCTTGGTGGCGATGCCGCGGATCAGCTCGACGAGCTGCATGCGCGGCACCGGGTTCATGAAATGGATGCCGATGAACCGCTCGGGATTGGACGTGACCGAGGCGAGGCGGGTGATCGAGATCGACGAGGTGTTGGAGGCGACGATGGCGTCGGGCTTGAGAAAGGAGCGCAGCGCGATGAAAATCTTGCGCTTGACCTCTTCGTTCTCGGAAGCCGCCTCGACCACGAGATCGCAGTGACCGAGCTTGTCGAGAGTCGGGGCGACGTGGATGCGGTCGAGAATCGCCCTGCGCTCCGCCTCGTCCATCTGCCCCTTGGACACTTGGCGCGACAGGTGGCCATTGATGGTCGCGAGCGCGGCGTTGATGCGCTCCTCGGCGACGTCGTTGAGGGCGACCTTCAATCCCGCCTGGGCCGCGACCTCGGCGATGCCGGCGCCCATCTGCCCGGCGCCGATGATGCCGACCGTCTCGATGTTGAGTGTCATATTTCTGTCCAGCAAACGGCCGAGGCCGGCCGGGGATCATAGACGAGCAGCGACGAGCGTCCAGTCGGACGCCCGCTTTTTTCATATGTGAGGCCGGACGTTAGCGCCCGATCTTGGTCAGTTCCGCCGCGAGTTCGGGCAGGGCGGTGTAAAGATCGGCGACGAGGCCGTAGTCGGCGACCTGGAAGATCGGCGCCTCCTCGTCCTTGTTGATCGCGACGATGACTTTCGAATCCTTCATCCCCGCCAGATGCTGGATCGCCCCCGATATGCCGACCGCGATATAGAGTTCCGGCGCAACGACCTTGCCCGTCTGGCCGACCTGCCAGTCGTTGGGCGCGTAGCCGGCGTCGACCGCGGCGCGGGACGCGCCCATGGCCGCGCCGAGCTTGTCGGCGACCGGCTCGATATAGGTCTTGAAATTCTCGGCCTTCTGCATCGCCCGGCCGCCGGAGATGATGATCCTGGCCGAAGTCAATTCCGGCCGATCCGACTTGGCGAGCGCGTCGCCGACGAACGACGACACCGCCGGATCGGGAACCGCGGCGACCGGCTCGACCGGCGCTGAGCCGCCCTGGCCGGTGGCGGGGAAAGACGCGGTGCGCACTGTGACGACAATCTTCGGATCGGTCGATTCCACGGTCTGGATCGCGTTGCCGGCGTAGATCGGCCGCTCGAAGGTCTTCGGGCCGAGGACCCTGGTGATGTCGGAAATCTGCATCACGTCGAGCAGCGCCGCCGCGCGCGGCGCGACGTTCTTGGCGCTTGCTGTCGAGGGCGCGACGATGGCGTCGTAACCGGGAGCGAGCGAAACGATCAGCGCCGCCAGCGGTTCGGCCAGGCCGTGCGCGTAGAGAGGATCGTCGGCTGCGCGCACCTTCGCCACGCCTTTCAGCTGAGCGGCCGCCGCCGCGGCAGCGCCGACGTTCTGGCCGGCGACGAGCACATCGACCGGACCCCCGAGCTCAAGGGCGGCGGTCAGCGCGCGCGCGGTCGCGTCGTTCAATTGTCCGCCTGCGACCTCCGCCAGAAGAAGGGTCGCCATCGTCAGATCACTCCCGCTTCATCGTGCAGCTTGGCGACCAGCTCCGCCACCGACTTGACCTTGACCCCGGCCTTGCGCCCGGCCGGCTCGACGGTCTTCAGCACCTTGAGACGGGGCGAAACGTCGACCCCATAATCGGCCGGCGTCTTCTCCTCGATCGGTTTCTTCTTCGCCTTCATGATGTTGGGGAGCGAGGCGTAGCGCGGCTCGTTCAGGCGCAAATCTGTAGTGACGATCGCTGGAAGCTTCAAGGATACGGTCTGCATGCCCCCGTCCACTTCGCGCGTGACGTCGACCGACCCTTCGCCGACGACAACCTTGGAGGCGAACGTGCCCTGGCCCCAGCCGGTCAGCGCCCCCAACATCTGGCCGGTCTGGTTCGAGTCGTCGTCGATCGCCTGCTTGCCCATGATGACGAGCCCCGGTTGTTCGGCGTCGACGACGGCCTTGAGCAGCTTGGCGACCGCGAGCGGCTCGGTCAGCGCGTCGGTCTTGATCAGGACGCCCCGATCGGCGCCCATGGCGAGCGCGGTGCGGATGGTCTCGCTCGCCTGCGCCGGGCCGATCGAGACGATGACCACCTCGCTCGCCTTGCCGGCTTCCTTCTGCCTGAGCGCCTCCTCGACCGCGATCTCGTCGAACGGGTTCATCGACATCTTGACGTTGGCGAGTTCGACCCCCGAGCCGTCGGACTTGAGGCGAATCTTGATGTTGTAGTCGACCACCCGTTTGACGGGCACGAGAATCTTCATGGGCCGCAGAACTCCTGACGAACCGGGCGTTCGCTCGAAGCCATTCGAGGCCGAAACCCCTAATCTCGGGTCCGGCGCAAGTCAACGCGAGCGAACGTGCGTTTTCTGGGCCGCGCGAGCGGAGACCATCAGTTCAAAATGGCGTCAGCCCATGCCCAGAAGACATGCAAACCCCAAGCGATCCGGCCCGGAGCGCATTTTGCGGCGAATCGCCCACACCGCCCCAGCGGCGGAAATAGGATCTCTCTCTGCCGACCGCCGCGCAATTGACAGAAGTGAAATTCTGACGCCAAGTCGAGAAACGACGGGCCGCCAGCAGAACAACGGCCGATCGTTGTCTGGGGAAGGGCGCACTCTATAGAGGAACATCGTCAGATGAGCGAACTGGATTACTGGAACGGGCGCCTGCTCAAAGGAGCGATCTCGCGCCGCGAGTTCATGGGTCGCGCCGCCGCGCTCGGCGCCTCGAGCCTCGCGATTTCAACCTTTCTGGCGAGCGCCGCCGCGATCGCCGACGAGACGCCCAAGAAAGGGGGCGTGCTCAGACTCGGGCTCGGCGGCGGCAGTACGACCGACAGCGTCGACATCACGACCTACATCGACTCGGTGATGATCGACGTCGGCCCGGGCCTGTTCAACGGCATCGTCGAATGGGGCCAGGACGGCAAACCGCATCCGCAACTCGCCGAGAGCTTCGAGCCGACAAACGGCGCGAAGGACTGGATCTTCAACCTGCGGAAGGGGATCAAGTTCTCGAACGGCCAGGAGTTCACCGCCGACGACGCCATCTATTCGCTCAACCTGCATCGGGGCGACAGCAAGTCCGGCGGCGCAGGATCGTTGAAGCCGATCGCAGACGTCAAGAAGCTCGACAAGTACCAGATCCAGATTTCGCTCGCGGCGGCCGACGCCGACCTGCCCTACGCGCTGACCGACTACCACGTCCTGATGGTGCCGGACGGCTTCAAGGATTGGTCCAAACCCGTCGGGACCGGCGCATTCTCCCTCGATAAATTTGATCCCGGCGTACGGGTCTCGCTCAAGAAAACCCGTGACTACTGGAAGCCGGACCGCGGCTGGCTCGACGGCGTCGAGGTCACGGTCATCAACGACGGCTCGGCGCGCCTCAATGCGCTGATCTCCGGCCAGATCGACGCGATCAACCGCGTCGACCACAAGGCGGTCGCGCTGCTGTCGAAGACTCCCAAGATCCAGATCGTGCGCGCACCGGGCGGGTGGCACGCGGTGATCGCGATGCAATGCGACAAGGCGCCCTACGACAATCCCGACATCCGGATGGCGCTGAAAGAGGCGACCGACCGCGAACAGATCCTCAAAGCGCTGTTCAGCGGCTACGGGACGCTGGGCAATGATCATCCGATTCCGCCCACCGATCCCTATTTCAACAGTGAACTGCCCCAGCGCAAATACGATCCAGAGAAGGCGGCGTTCTATCTGAAGAAATCGGGCATCGCCGATCCGAAGATCCTGCTGCAGGCCTCGGACGCGGCGTTCAACGGCGCGGTCGACGAAGGCGCGCTTCTCCAGGCCAGCGCCGCCAAGGCGGGGATAAAGGTCGACCTGAAGAAGGAGCCGGCCGACGGCTTCTGGGACAACGTCTGGCTCAAAGGGGCGTTCGTCTCGAGCTATTGGGGCGGCCGCGCCGCGGCGACGCAGATGCTGTCGGTCGCCTACGAGGCCAATGCGACCTGGAACGAAACGCACTGGAACAACGCGACGTTCGAGAAGCTGCTCTCCGATGCCCGCAGCGAGACGGACGAAGCCAAGCGCAAGCCCTACATCTGGGAAATGCAGAAGATGCTGCACGAGCAGGGCGGCGCCATCATCCCCGTCTTCCGGGACTGGCTCGACGCGCACAACGAGAAGGTCGGCGGCCACACGCCGCATGGCGGGTTCGACATGGACAACTCCATGATCATGGAGAAAGCTTGGATCAAAACCTAACCGACCCGGGCCGCGTCCGCCCTCGAGGCGGGCGCGGCTCGGACTGGCCGGCCGCGCCGGCGGCGCAGCCGACCGGGGTCGAGCGGGCGTCCAGGGAGAGACCGGCGAAGGACGGACATCTTCGAGCACTGGGGACTGAGATCGGCAGGGGAGTTCCAACGAGCCTCGGGTGAAGTGAGGGGACAGGCGTTGTGTTAAATCTCATTCTCCAGCGGCTCGGCCTCGGCGTCCTGACCCTGTTCGCCGCGTCGGTTCTCATCTTCATCGGCACCGAGATTTTGCCGGGCGATCTTGCTTCAGCGATCCTGCAGAATTCCGCCACGCCGGAGAGCCTGGCCAAGCTGCGCCTCGACCTTGGCCTCGATCGGCCCGCGATCCTGAGATTCTTCGACTGGCTGTTCGGGGCGCTCCACGGCGATTTCGGCCATTCGCTCGCCAATGGCCGCGACGTCTTGACGGAAATCGCGCCACGCTTCGCCAATACGATGTTTCTTGCCGCCTATGCGGCGGTGGTCGCCGTCCCGTTGGCGATCGGCCTCGGGCTGCTGGCGGCAATCCGGCAAGGCGGCGTCTTCGACCGCCTGGTCAATCTCTTCACCCTGATGACGATCTCGGTGCCGGAGTATTTTCTCGCCTATCTCCTGATCAAATATGTCGCGGTCGATCTCGGCTGGTTTCCCTCGCTGGCCAACGTGACGCCGAACTCGAGTTTCGTCGACCGCCTTTACTATGCGTTTCTGCCGATGCTGACGCTGGTCCTGGTCATCGTCGCCCATATGATGCGCATGACGCGCGCCTCCGTGCTCTCGGTGATGGCGAGCCCGTATATCGAAATGGCGATCCTCAAGGGTCTGAGAAAGTCGCGCATCGTCGTGCGCCACGCCCTGCCGAACGCGCTTGCGCCGATCATCTCGGTCGTCGCGCTCAATCTCGCCTATCTCATCGTCGGCGTGGTCGTGGTCGAGACGGTGTTCGTCTATCCCGGGCTCGGCCAGCTGATGGTCGATGAAGTCAGCAAGCACGACGTGCCGGTGGTCCAGGCTTGCGGGCTCATCTTCGCCGCCACGTTCATTCTGCTCAACATGACCGCCGACATTCTCGCCATTCTGTCCAACCCGCGGCTTCGCCAGCCGCGCTGACCAGGGGCCCGCCAGGCGCGACCAGAGAAAGACCGTTATGCGTATCCGCGGCTATAAGGTGAGCGTCACCGCGCAGATCGGCATCGTCGTCGTCGTGATCAACCTGCTCGTTGCGTTGCTGGCGCCGCTCATTGCGCCATTCGATCAAGCGACGCCAGTCGGCGACGCGTGGGCCGACCCAGACGCCCAGCATTGGCTCGGGCTCGACAATCTCGGCCGCGACATCCTGAGCCGTCTGATCTACGGCGCTCGAATGTCGATCGGCCTGTCGCTGGTCATCACCGCGCTGTCCTTCCTCATCGGCGTCATTTCAGGCTTCGCCGCCGCGGTCGCCGGAGGCTGGATCGATCAGGCGCTATCGCGCCTCGTGGACCTCCTTCTGTCGATGCCGACGCTCATCTTCGCCTTCGTCATCCTCTCGGTGCTCGGCTCCGCTCTGCCGGTCCTTATCCTCACCATCGCCATTCTCGATTCGACAAAAGTCTTTCGTCTCGCGAGATCAGTCGCGGTGAACATCGTCAGCCTTGAATTCGTCGAGGCGGCTCGCCTGCGCGGCGAGGGATGGTGGTGGATCGTCACCCGCGAGGTTCTGCCCAATGCGATTCCCCCGCTCACCGCCGAGTTCGGCTTGCGTTTCTGCTTCACTTTCCTCTTTATCGCCGCGCTGAGCTTTCTCGGGCTCGGCGTTCAGCCGCCCGACGCGGACTGGGGCAGCATGGTCAAGGACTACCGCGACATGATCAATTTCGGCTCCGCGGCGCCGCTTTATCCCGCAGCGGCGATCGCGATCCTGACCATCGGCGTCAACTTCATCGTCGATTGGATGCTCTCGATCCATTCCAGAGGCCAGGGAGAAGGCGCGTGAGCCAGCCGTCTGAGGACGCTTCCCGACCCAACGACAATTCCATCATCCTCGACGTGCGCGGCATGCGCGTCGCCGTGCGGACGGATTCCGGCGACGGACCGGTGCTGGTCGACGATGTGTCGCTGCAACTGAGGCGCGGCGAAGTGATCGGCCTCATCGGCGAATCGGGCGCCGGCAAGTCGACGATCGGCCTCGCTTCGATGGGCTACACGCGCCGCGACTGCCATATCGTCGGCGGCAACATCATTTTCGGCGACACCGACATCCGCGCCATCAGCCTCGATGAGCGGCGGGCGCTGCGCGGACCGAAGATCGCCTATATCGCCCAGAGCGCGGCAGCCTCATTCAATCCCGCCCATACGCTGATGGAGCAGGTCTGCGAGGCGTCGGTCAGGCACGGCGTGCTGTCACGGGCGGAGGCGAAAGCGGAAGCGATCAGTCTCTTCAAGCAACTCGATCTGCCGAGCCCCGAGACGATCGGCTCACGCTATCCCCATCAGGTTTCCGGGGGACAGCTTCAGCGGGTGATGGCGGCGATGGCGATGGTCGCCAAGCCCGACATCCTCATCTTTGACGAACCGACCACCGCGCTCGACGTGACGACCCAGGTCGAATGTCTCGCCGCCTTCCGCAAGCTCATCCGGGAGCATGGCACGGCGGCGCTCTATATCACCCATGACCTTGCCGTTGTCGCCCAGATCGCCGATCGCATCATGGTGCTCAAACGCGGCAAGATGGTCGAATTCGGCGATTCGCGGCAGATCCTGCAGCAACCGAAAGAGGAATATACCCGCCGTCTGGTGACCGAGCGCGTCGCCGGTCACAATTTCGTCGAGGCGAACATCGCCGCCCAGGTTCCGATCCTCGCCATCGACCACGTCAGCGCCAACTATCCAGGCAAGCCGAAGGTCATCGATGACGTCAGCCTCGATGTCCGCAAGGGCGATACGGTGGCGGTGGTCGGCGAGTCGGGCTCGGGCAAATCGACCCTGGCGCGCGTCGTCACCGGCCTCCTGCCGCGCATCGCCGGCGACGTGCAATTCAACGGCGCGAGCCTGCCGGCGCGCCTCAAGGATCGGACCAAGGACCAGCTGCGCCGGGTGCAAATGATCTACCAGATGCCTGACGTCGCCCTCAATCCGCAGCATACCTTGCTCGAGACGATCGGCAGGCCGGTGGCGTTCTATTTCAACCGCTCGCGCGAAGAAGTCCGCGCCCGCGCCGCCGAACTGCTGCGGCAGATGGACCTGCCGGAATCGTTCCTCACCCGCAAGACGAGCGAGTTGTCCGGCGGGCAGAAGCAGCGGGTGTCGATTGCCCGGGCGCTGGCCGCGGAACCCGACCTCATCATCTGCGACGAAGTGACGTCGGCCCTCGATCAGCTGGTCGGGGAAGAGATTCTCCGGCTCCTGAAAAAGCTGCAGGAGGACCTTGGCGTCGCTTATCTCTTCATTACCCACGACCTCGGCACGGTGAAACGGATCGCCAACAAGGTCGCGGTTATGCTGAAGGGCAAGGTGGTGGCGGGCGGCGACACCGCAACGGTGTTTGCCCCGCCCTATCATCCCTATACCGAATTGCTGCTGTCGTCGGTGCCCGAGATGCGGCCCGATTGGCTCGACGAGGTGCTCGCTGCCCGCGCGACCGGGGCGGCGACGACCTCGGCTCTGCTCCGGGCGCCCTGAACGGCTGCCGCTACGGACGTCCGAAGGTCGCCGCCTGGGTCGCCCTTGCCGCGCCCGCATTTCGTTTCTATACCGCCCCGAAGCGAACGGACGAAACGGGCAGGAAGCGCGATCGGGGGCGATCTCTGTCCGGCGTGATCATTGCATGGCTCGGTTGGCCGACCGAACGACCGGGGACAGAACAGGACGTTATTGATGCGTGCGCCGGGCGGACCGCGTCTGTTATTGCGGCGGCTCCGCGAGGTGATGGCGGAGCCTGTCACCGCACAGGCGCGCCTGGACCGCATCGTCGTGCTCATCGCCTCGAACATGGTGGCCGAGGTGTGCTCGCTCTACGTCGTGCGGGCCGACGGCGCGATGGAATTGTTCGCCACCGAGGGCCTCAACCGCGAGGCCGTCCACCTGACGACCATGCGGCCGGGCGAGGGTCTTGTCGGCCTCATCGCCTCCAGCGCCGAGCCGCTGGCGCTGTCCGACGCGCAGCACCATCCCTCCTTTTCCTACAAGCCTGAGACGGGTGAAGAAATCTACCAGTCCTTCCTCGGCGTGCCGGTGCTGCGCGGCGGCGCGACGATCGGCGTGCTGGTGGTGCAAAACCGCGCCCGGCGCGCCTATTCCGAAGAAGAGATCGAGGCGCTGCAGACGACCGCGATGCTTCTCGCCGAGATGATCGCATCCGGCGAGCTCCAGGGGATCGCCTCGCAGGGCGCGCCGATCGCCGTGCGGCGGCAGCTGTCGCTCAAGGGCCTGGGCATCGCCGATGGGCTCGGACTCGGGCACGTTGTGATGCACCAGCCGCGGGTGACGGTGTCGACGATCGTGGCCGACGACGTGGAGTCGGAGCTCGCGCGGCTCGAGACGGCGATCAGCGCCATGCGCGCCTCGGTCGACAGTCTCATTGACCGCAGCGACGACGGCGTCGGCGGCGAGCACCGCGACGTCCTCGAAGCCTTCCGTATGATCGCCCACGATCGTGGCTGGCTCCGCCGGCTGCGCGAGGCGGTGAGTTCGGGCCTGACCGCGGAGGCCGCGGTCGAGCGGGTCCATAACGACGCCCGCGCAAAGCTGCAGCGCCAGACCGACCCTTACCTGCGCGACCGGCTGCACGACCTGACCGACATCGCCAATCGGCTGCAGCATCAGCTGGCCGGCCAGAGCCTCGTCCTTTTGCCCGAGGAGCTGCCGGAGAACGCGATCCTCGTCGCGCGCTCGATGAGCCCGGCGGCGCTGCTCGATTACGACCGCGCGCGGCTGCGGGGGCTCGTGCTCGAGGAGGCGGGCGCATCAAGCCACATCGCCATCGTCGCTCGCGCGCTCGCCATTCCCGCCGTCAGCGACATCGCCAACATTTCGGAAATCGTCGAGCAGGGGGACGCGATCATCGTCGATGGGGACGCGGGCGAGATCTACTTGCGCCCTCCGGCGGACGTCGAGGCGGCTTATGCAGAAAAGGCGCGGATGCGCGCCCGGCGCCAAGCGCAATATCGCGCCCTTCGCGACGCGCCGACGGTCAGCCTTGATGGCGTATCGATCGGCCTGCACATGAACGCCGGCCTCTTGGTCGACATGCCTCACCTCGCCGAAACCGGCGCGCAGTCGATCGGCCTCTTCCGCACCGAATTGCAATTCATGCTGGCCTCGCGCTTTCCCCGGCCAGGCGCGCAGCAGCAGCTCTACCGCGCCATCCTCGACGCCGCCGGCGAGCGACCGGTCACCTTCCGCACCCTCGACATCGGCGGCGACAAGCTCCTGCCCTATATGAAAGGCCTGGAAGAGGAAAACCCCGCGCTTGGCTGGCGCGCGCTTCGCATCGGGCTCGATCGCCCGCCGCTGCTGCGGATGCAGTTTCGGGCCTTCATCCGCGCCGCCGGGGGGCGTGACCTCAGGGTCATGGCCCCGATGGTCTCGACCGTCGACGAATTCAGGGCGGCCCGCGCGATGTTCGATCGCGAGCTTGCCTTGAGCGTGGGCCGCGGTTACGAGCCGCCGCGCACGACCAGTCTCGGCGTGATGGTCGAAGTGCCGTCGTTGTTGTGGCAGATCGACGAGATCGCCGCAGCCGCGGACTTCCTTTCGGTCGGTTCGAACGACCTGATGCAGTATCTCTACGCCGTCGATCGGGACAACCGCCGGGTCGCCAATCGCTTCGATCCGCTGAGCGTCGGCTTCCTGCGGGCGCTGCGCTCGATCGCCGACGCAGGCGAGCGGCACGGAACGCCGGTGACTTTGTGCGGGGAGATCGGCGGCCGGACGCTCGAGGCGATGACCCTGATGGCGATCGGCTACCGCGAACTTTCGATGTCCGCGCCGTCGATCGGCCCCGTCAAGGCAATGACCCTCACGCTCAATGTCGGCGAGGCAAGGCGTGAGGTCGAGGCGATGCTGGTGGAGGGGCGCGAGAACGCCTCCCTGCGGGAGCCGCTGCAGCGGCTGGCCGAGCGGCTCGGCGTGCGTCTCTAGCGACGCAAAGCGTCCTCTTCGCCCCGCCGCCTCCTCCCTCTTGAGCCCTTCCATGGCCGCCAACGAAAATCTCGATCTGATCCTCCGTCGTCACCAGGAAATCGCCGCCCGCCTCGCCGAAGGCGTCGCCGGGGCGCAATATTCCGCGTTGTCGCGGGAACTGAGCGAACTTGAGTCGGTGGTGGCGGCGATCAAGGCGTTCCAGGCCAAGATGAAGGAGCGCGCGGATCTCACGGCGCTCTTGAAGGAGCCGGACCTCGATGCGGACATGCGCGCCATGGCCCAAGCCGAACTCGCCGCCGCCGAGGCCGAAGCGGAAGCGATGTCGAAGGCGATCCGGATCGCGCTCCTGCCGAAGGACGCCGCCGACGAGGGCGACGCGATCCTCGAGGTCAGAGCCGGCACGGGCGGCGACGAAGCGGCCCTGTTTGCTGGCGATCTCTTCCGCATGTACGCCAAATACGCCGAACGGAAGCGGTGGAAGGTCGAGATCCTGTCGATGAGCGAGGGGACGGCGGGGGGATTCAAGGAAGTCGTCGTCGAAATTTCCGGCCGCGGCGTCTTCGCTCGGCTCAAGTTCGAAAGCGGGGTGCATCGGGTGCAGCGCGTGCCGGCGACCGAGACGCAGGGGCGCATTCACACTTCGGCGGCGACCGTCGCCGTGCTGCCGATCGCCGAGGAGGCGGACCTTGTCATCAACGAGGCCGATCTCAAGATCGACACCTATCGCTCCTCCGGCGCCGGCGGCCAGCATGTCAACAAGACCGAATCGGCGATCCGCATCACCCACCTGCCGACCGGCGTGGTGGTAGCGATGCAGGAGGAGCGGTCCCAGCATCGCAACCGCACCAAGGCGATGGCCCTCCTGCGCTCGCGCATCCTCGACGGCCGCAATCAGAAGCTCGATGCCGACCGCGCTCAGGAGCGGCGCTCCCAGGTTGGCTCCGGCGACCGGTCGCAGCGCATCCGCACCTATAATTTCCCGCAAGGACGGGTGACCGACCATCGCATCAACCTGACCCTTTATTCGCTCGACCGCATCATGGAGGGCGACGGTCTCGACGAGATCATCGACGCGCTCACGGCCGAGCGTCAGGCCGAGATGCTCGCCCAGCAGACAGCCTCGTGACGCCCGTTCCGCGCCTGCCTCCGTTCGCGCCTGGCATGCGAATCGGCCTGCTCGGCGGTTCGTTCAACCCGCCGCACGAGGGCCACGCCCTCGTCACCCGCCTGGCGCTGCGGCGTCTCCGGCTCGATCGCGTCTGGTGGCTCGTGACGCCCGGCAATCCACTGAAGTCCCTGACCGGCCTCGCGGCGCTCAAGGCGCGCGTGGAGGCCGCCCGCCGGCTCGACGTTGGACCCCGCGTCGTTGTCAGCGACATCGAGGCGCAGATCGACTCGCGCTTTACCTATCACACGCTTCAATGGCTCAAGCGTCGCGCGCCCACCGTCCATTTCGTCTGGATCATGGGCGCCGACAATTTGCGCCAGTTCCATCGGTGGCGTCGTTGGCGCGCAATGGCCGATCTCGCGCCGATCGTCGTCGTCGATCGCCCGGGCTCAACCCTGAGCGCGGTCTCCGGCCGCGCCGGGGCGGCGCTTGCCCCGTGGCGAAAGCCCGAGCGCGACGCGACGCGCTTTGCGGTCATGCGGCCCCCGGCGCTTCTCTTTCTGCACGGGCGGCGGTCGAACCTTTCCTCGACCGCGCTGAGGCGCGTGGGCGGGTCGGGGAGATCAGAGTGAAAATCGCTGTGCTCGATGACTGGCAAGGCGTCGCGCGGACGAGCGCCGACTGGTCGAGACTTGCCGCTCGCGCCGATCTGGTCTTTTTCACTGACGCTTATGCATCGGAGGACGAAGCGGCTCTCGCGCTCAAGGATTTCGACCTCCTCCTGACAATGCGCGAGCGCACCCCCTTTCCTGAAAGCCTAGTCAGGCGCCTCCCGAAGCTGCGCATGATCAGCATCACGGGCGCTTCAAACCGCTCCCTCGATGTCGAAGCTTGCACCCGTCAAGGCGTGACAGTCTGCAACACGGCGGGCGGAGCGGGCGCTCCTTACGCGACGGCCGAGCTCGCGCTTGGACTGATGATCGCCGCGGCCCGCGCGATTCCCGCCGCCGACAGGACCATGCGCGCCGGCGGTTTCCAGCGCGGCGTGCCTGTCGGCATCGGCCTCGCCGGAAAAACGCTCGGCGTGGTCGGTCTCGGCCGCCTCGGGGCGCGTCTCGCCCGCTATGCGCTCGCGCTCGATATGAAGGTCATCAGCTGGAGTCCGAACCTGACCGCGGCGAAGGCCGAGGAGGCGGGCGCCCGGCTCGTCGGCAAATCCGACCTCATGAGCGGCTCCGATGTCATCTCCCTGCACATGGTCCTGTCGCCGCGCTCGCTCGGCCTCATCGGGCCTGAGGACATCGCCCGCATGAAACAGGGCGCAATCCTCATCAACACCTCGCGCGGCCCTCTCGTCGACGAGGCCGCTCTCGTGGCCGCCGTCCGGGCGGGCAAGATCGTCGCCGCGCTCGACGTCTTTGATAGAGAGCCGCTGCCGCCGGACCATCCGTTCCGCACTTCCGACCATACCGTGCTCACGCCGCATCTCGGCTACGGAGTGGCCGAGACCTGGCGCGAATTCTATCCGCAGAGCGTCGAGAACGCGGAGGCCTTCCTGGACGGCAAACCCATTCGGGTCGTGAACGCGCGATAAGCGCGCCAAAGCCTGTCTCGGGTGTGGGCACGGCCCAGGCGCCGTTAGTGACATTCAGCTGGCGCCAAACCAAATAGGCCGTCCTGTCCTGCAGCTGGCAATGGGCAGCCTCGTGCAAGGTTTCCGGCGGACGTTCGTCAACGCTTCCGTTCGTCCGTCTCGGGGCTAGTGATGCCGCAACTGCCTCTTCGCCCCGCCCTCCTGCGCGCACTGTTCGCGGCCACGCTTGCCGCCGTCGCCGCAGCGGCGCTCGCCGGCTGCCACGACTTCGGCGACGTCACCGGCTCGATCGGTCAATCGACGGCGGCAGCGCCACCCACGGACGAGACGAAACTCAGGGCCTACGCCGAGGACTGGGGCAAACGCTACGAGCGCAATCCCGGAGAGAAGACGGCCTCGATCGAATACGCTCGCGCCCTGCGCGCGCTCACCCGCTACAGCGAAGCGGTTGCGGTCATCCAGACGGCGGCGATCAAGTCGCCCAAGGATTACGACGTGCTTGGCGAATACGGCAAGGCGCTGGCCGACGCCGGCCAATTGGCGCAAGCCAAGGACGTGCTGACGCGCGCCTATACGCCCGACGCTCCGCGATGGGACGTCATGTCAGTGCAGGGCACAGTGGCCGACCGGCTGGGCGACCACGCGAGCGCGATGCAATTCTATCGCGACGCGCTGAAGATTTCGCCCGGCGAGCCGGCGGTGCTCGCCAACATGGGGCTCTCGCTCGCGCTGGCGAAGCACTTGCCCGAGGCCGAGCAGGCGTTGAGACAGGCGGCCGCGAGCCCGAAAGCCGATGCGCGCATGCGCGGCGACCTCGCGCTGGTGCTCGCGCTGGAAGGTAAATTCGGCGAGGCCGAGCGTATCGGCCAGACGGACCTGTCCCCCGAGGCCGCGCGCGCCAACGTCGAGGCGATCCGCGAGATGATCGCCCAGAACGACTCGTGGCGGGAGCTGCGCAAGCCGGCCGAAGGCGCCAAGCCAAAGGCGCCGGCAGCGGACGCCGGCTGAGGCGGCGCCTCAATTGTCGTGGTCTCCGAGCGTCGACGTCGGCTCCGTGTCGACGCTCGGCGCGGCTCCAGTCGGAAGCACCGGAGGCGCCGGATAGGTCTCGCCGATCGGCGCCGGCGGCAGAGCAGCGTCCGGGCCCTCGCCCGGTCCACGCAAGGCATCCGGCGAAGCGGCGGCGGGGTCCGGCGCGCTCAAATGCGCGATGTCGAGCGGCTCGTCGATATCGGGCGCGGGCGGCAGGCCGTCGGGCGTCGCGGGCGCCGGCAGGGAGTCGGGCGCGGGCGTCGGCTTGCAGATTCGGCGCGGGCCGGTGTTGGTCGAGCCATGATTGGCCAGATCCAGATGGATGTGATTGTAGTGGAAGACGTCCGCGCCCGGCGCCAAAGCGGTTGTGAAATACCGGCAGGCGCCCGCGTGCGCCTCATGGAGGAAGGCGCCCTCCTGGCCGTCCGTCTTCTTCCAGTCGTGGACGAAATCGATTTCCCTCCCGTCGGCCAGCGTGAAGCCGGCGACATCGACTGCGTTGCCAAAGGCATGTTCGGAGAGCCGGGCGCCTTCGATATTGTCGACCGACCGGCAACTGTAGGCGCCGAACACGTTGATGGTCGCGACCCTTTGCCCGAAGCGGGCTTGAGCATCCGGCTCGACGATGTCATTCAACCAAGCCTCCAGCACGGGGATCATCGGGCAGTCGATGGTCAGCGCCTTGTCGACCGCAATCGCGCCATTGGCGAGCGCCGAGACCTTAAGCGGACGGGTCATGCCGCAGATGCCCGGGCCGTCAATCTCGGGAGCGGGAACTATAAAATCGGATGGTGTGACCGACCTGCGGGCGAAGCAGGCATTTTCGGCCTGCGCTCGCCAGGCCGGCCGCTCGGGGCGGCCGAAGAATCCGCAGCCTTGCAGACCTAGAGCGGCGGAAAGGACAACCAGGACAGGCCGAACGCGACGCGCCATTGCCGCAAACTGCGCTCACGGGTTTAAGAATCGTTGAACCATGGGAGCTTAAGATTCGCTCAACCACGATCGGGCCGTGGCGGCGGCGCGCGCCATCTCGTCGCCGCACTTTGCCCGCAAGAGAATCAGGCGAGTGCGGCGGGGGTGAAAAGGACGGGTTGTTGGAGGGCGGATTCCGGACTTGGCGGGTAGCGGCGCTGGGGTTGGCGCTCGGATTGGCGGCGACGCCGGCAGCCGCGCATCCGCACGTCTGGGTTACCGTCAAGAGCCAGGTCGCCTTCACGCCCGACGGCAAGGTTGCGGCGGTGGTCCACGATTGGGTTTTCGACGAAATGTATTCGTCCTTCGCCACCCAGGGACTCGCTCCGCCGGGCGAACTGGTCAAGCGCGAGCAGTTCGCCCCGCTGGCGAAGGAGAACGCCGGCAGCCTGGCCGAGATCGGCTATTTCACGACGTTGAAGATCGGCGGCAAGGCCATGGATTTCGGCTCGGTCACCGACTACTGGATGCAGGAGCGCCCGGACCATCTGGTCGAGTTCCACGTCACCCTGCCGCTGAAGACCCCGACGCCCGTGACCAAGTTCCTGACCCTGCGCGTCGCCGATCCCGAGTATTTCATCGATTTTGAATTCGACGATAAAGTTCCGGTGACGCTCGTCTCCGCCCCCTCCGGTTGCGCGGCCACGGTCGCCAAGCCGAAGCCGATCGACGACGGCGACAAGCAGAAACTGACGGAGTCGTTTTTCACCAACCTCTCGCCGGGGACCAATTTTGGTTTCAAAATGGCGAGCGCCGCCATCGTCGCGTGCCCATGACGAAGCGGACAATCGAACGGATCAGCCTTGGACTGGCGGCTTGGGCCGCCTCGGCCGCGACGGCGCTGGCGCAGCTTTCGCCGCGGCCGTTTGCGGTCGGCGGCGGCGAGGGCGGCGGCGGGGCCGCCGGCGGGCTCAGCGGCTGGCTCATGGCCGAGCAATCGGGGCTCACCCATCTCATCGCCGCCAAGGTCCATGCCCTGCACGGACAGACAGGCGCCGTCTGGGGCCTCATCGGCCTCGGTGTCGCCTATGGCGTGTTCCACGCCGCGGGTCCGGGACACGGCAAGGCGGTCCTCGCCTCTTACATGCTGGCCAACGAAAAGTCGCTCAGGCGCGGCGCGGTCATGGCGTTGATGGCGGCGCTTTTGCAGGCGCTGATCGCGATCGCGCTCGTCGGCGGCGCAGGCTTCGTCTTCAGGGCGACCGCCCCGGAAATGAACCGCGCCGCCGACTGGATCGTGCTCGCGAGCTATTGCAGCGTCGCCGCGATCGGCGTCTGGCTCGTCTGGCGCAAGGGCGAAGCGCTGATCGCGGCCTTGAGCCGATATGCCGATCAGCGGCGCGCGATGGCCGCTGCCCCGGCCTACGCGGGGGTCGAGTGGCGAAGGCCCGCATTCAGCCTTTCGGCGGCGAGTTTTCGCGCCGGGCCGCCCGGCGGCGGCGCCATGGCGATCGACGAATGCGGACATGCGCATGCATTCGACCCGGCGGAGCTCGAAGGCGCGTTTTCCTGGCGCAACGCCATCGGAACGGTGATCGCCGCAGGAGCGCGCCCCTGCTCCGGGGCGATTCTGGTGCTGGTGTTCGCGATGGCGCAAGGGCTGTTCGCCGCCGGGGTCGCCGCGACATTCGCCATGGCGGTCGGGACCGCGGTCACGACCGGCGCGCTCGCCTGGATGGCGGTGTTCGCCAAATCGGCCGCCATGCGGCTCGCGGCGGGCGAGAATTCCCGCCTTGCGCTGGTGGCGAGAGGGTTCGAATTCGCCGCGGCGCTCGCGGTCCTCATGTTCGGCGTCGCCCTCATCATCGGCTCGCGCGGCGCCGCGTGAAGCGGCTACGCCGAGCCGGCCGGCTCGGCCTCGGCGGAAGCAAAACCCAAGCCGATGGAAGAAAAATCCAAGCCGAGGGAAGGAAAACCCAAGGACAAAGGGAAGGAAAATCCAAGGATTTCCCTTCCGACAATTGAGACTTCACAACAGGTTACCCGCGAAGCCAAAAAGACCCGTTCTCGGCCGGGCGCGGTATTAACGCAATACATATGTTATAAAGGCGAGCCGCGCTTCCTGCTCCCGGCTGCCTGGAACGAACGGTAGTCGCCACCATACCCCACATTTCTGATTATCGCAAGAGAATGTTGCACGGCCCGCCTCCCGCCGCGAGGAGCGGCGTCGAGCGCCGCTCCCTCAAGCCTAGCGACTGTCGGCCTTAACGCCCGTAGAGGCCGGTGAGGGTCGCCTTCGCCAGCGCGTTCGCGTTGGCGTAAAAGCCGAACACGGCGCCGGAAGCATTGGCGTCGACGTCGAGCTTGTCGGCCTTGAGCGCATAGACGGTGATCACGTAGCGATGCGGCTTGCCCTTGGGCGGGCAGGGGCCGCCATACCCGGTCAGGCTGAAATCATTGTGCGGCTGAACCGCGCCCTCGGGAAGTCCGGTCCCACCGCCCGCGCCTTTCGGCAGCGAGGTAACGCTCGCCGGAATGTTGGCGACCCACCAGTGCCAGAAGCCGCTCCCGGTCGGCGCGTCGGGATCGTACATGCTGACGGCGTAGCTTTTCGTGTCCTTTGGCGCCCCCGACCAGGAGAGCGCCGGTGAGACGTTCTTGCCGGTGCAATCCCAGCCGTTGAACACCTGCTCGTCGGCGATCTTGCCGCCGGGCTTGATGTCGGGGCTGGTCACCGTCATCGCTTGCGCCGCGCCCGCAACCGCCAGGCCGCCGGCCAGGAGCCCGGCGATAAAGACGAAACCTCGCATGTCGTTCCTCCTCCAAAGGCCGCCCGGCCCCGCTCAATCAGCGCCGACGAGCCAGCATGAATAATTCCCGTCCGAGCCCGGCTGCGCAAGTCCCAATCCTCGCATAGGGTATGGGGGTATGTTATATTGGCCCATGACCCACACGATTCGCGACAAGCTCAAGCTCACGGCGCGGGTGCGCCGCATCAAGGGCCAGGTCGAGGCGATCGAGCGCGCGCTCGACGGCGAGGCCGGCTGCGAGAAGGTCATGCATCTCATCGCCGCCGCGCGCGGGGCGATGAGCTCGCTCATGGCCGAAGTGGTCGAGGAGCACGTGCGCACCCATCTGGTCGACGCCGGCCGCCACCCCGGCGCGCTCAACGCCGATGCGGCCGACCAGCTTGTCGACGTCGTCCGGACCTACCTCAAGTGAGGGCCGCGATGAGCGACGCCAAGAGCGCCGGCGTCCAACCGTCGTTCCACAGCCACGTCTTCCTTGGCGAAGGGCATGAAAGGAGCGAGCGAAGGACCTGGGCGGTGATCTGGCTCTGCGGCGCGATGATGGCGCTCGAGATCGTCGGCGGCTTCATGTTCGGCTCGCTCGCGCTGATCGCCGACGGCCTCCACATGAGCACCCACGCCGGGGCGCTCCTCCTGGCGGCGCTCGCCTACACCTTCGCCCGCCGCTACGCCGACGACCCGCGTTTCACCTTCGGCACCGGCAAGCTCGGCGATCTCGCCGGCTTCACGAGCGCGATCATTCTGGCGATGATCGCGCTCCTCATCGGCTACGAGGCGGTGAGCCGCCTCATCGCGCCGGCCCCGATCAGCTTCGCCGAGGCGATCCCGATCGCCGTTCTCGGCCTTGGCGTCAATGTCGCGAGCGCGTGGCTGTTGAGCGGCGGCGCGCATCCCGGCCATGGCCATGGCCATCGCCACGGTCATCGATCGGCGCATCCCGCGCATGACCATGACGAGTTCGAAGCGGATCGAAACCGGCGGCGGCGCGGTCGTCCTCGACATCGTCGAGGATGGCGCACCGCCGCGATTCCGGCTTAAGGCCGAAACCGGACCCGCATTGAAAGCGTCCGCCGTTTCGGTCGAAACCGTGCGGCCGGACGGCGCGCGGCAGAGGTTTGCCTTCGCCGATCGCGGGGGATTCCTGGAGTTGATCGACGAGATTCCCGAGCCGCATTCCTTCGACGCCGGCGTCACGATCGACGGCGTCACGCACGCGGTCCTGTTCGAGGAGCACGAGCACGCCCACGGCGCGGCGGGACGGGACAACAACATGCGCGCGGCCATCGTCCACGTCATGGCCGACGCCGCCGTCTCGGTCATGGTGATCGTCGGGCTGACGCTTGCATGGGCATTCGGCTGGCTGTGGATGGACCCGCTTGCGGGCATCGTCGGCGCGTTGGTCATCGCGAGCTGGTCGGCAGCGCTGATCCGCGACACCAGCGCCGTCCTTCTGGACATGAACCCGGACCGGGACATGGCCGACAATCTGCGCCGTGCGATCGAGAGCGACGGCGACCGGGTCGCCGATCTGCATCTCTGGCGCCTCGGCCCCGGGCATCTCGGCGCGGTCGTGTCGGTGGTCACGCCGAGCGAGCGCTGCGAGGCCGACTACCGCGCCATGCTCGTGCGCTTTCCCTCGCTCTCGCATCTGACGATCGAGGTCAGGCGCGCGGCGTGACGGCGGCGGAAGGGAGATAGCTCAGACTGGCTTGGGATTGCGTTCGGCGAACTGGGTCTGGTGCCAGTAGGGATAAGCCGGAGTGACCGCGCTCGCCGCGTCGAGCCTTGCGACCTGTTCGGAGTCGAGGCTCCATCCCACCGCGCCGAGATTGTCCTTGAGCTGCCTCTCGTCGCGCGCCCCGATGATCACCGTGGACACGGTCGGCCGTTGCAGCAGCCAGTTCAGCGCCACCTGCGGAACGGTCTTGCCGACCTCGCCGGCCACGCCGTCAAGGGCGTCCACCACCCGATAGAGGCGCTCGTCGTCGACCGGCGGACCGTTGGCGGCGGTTTCGTGCAGCCGGCTCAGTTTCGGCAGCGGCTGGCCGCGGCGGATCTTGCCGGTCAGGCGGCCCCATCCCAGCGGGCTCCACACGACCGCGCCCACGCCCTCATCGAGCGCGAGCGGCATCAGCTCCCATTCGTAGTCCCGGCCGATGAGCGAATAGTAGGCCTGATGCGCCACATAGCGCGACCAGCCGTAGCGGTCCGAGGCGGCGAGCGACTTCATCAGATGCCAGCCGGAGAAGTTCGAGCAGCCGAGGTAGCGGATCTTGCCGGCGCGGACGAAGTCGTCCAGCGTCGAGAGAACTTCCTCGACCGGCGTTTGCGCGTCGAAGGCGTGCAGCTGGAAGAGGTCGATATAGTCGGTCCCCAGCCGCTTGAGCGAGCCCTCGACCGCCTGCGTCAGGTGGTAGCGCGACGAGCCGACGTCGTTCGGGCGCTGGCCGGCGCGGAAGGTGGCCTTGGTGGAGATGATCAGGTCGTCGCGCGATAGCCCCTTGATCGCGCCGCCCAGAACCTCTTCGGCCGCGCCGGACGAATAGACGTCGGCGCTGTCGAACAGGTTGAGCCCGGCCTCGAGGCAGATGTCGATGAGCCGCCGCGCTTCCTTCACGTCGGTCTCGCCCCAGGCCTTCAGCATGCCCCTGCCGCCGAACGTGCCGGTGCCGAGGCTGAGTGCGGGAACCTTGAAGCCGGACGAGCCGAGACGGCGGAATTCCATAGCAGCGATCCTTGAGCGATTGATGCGGCGGCGCGCCAAGCGTCCGAAATGCGCAAGCGCGGACGCCGTCGAGCCTGAAGGGATTGGAATTGTTCGAAGGCCGGACAAATGGGGCCGGGAAACGGCCGGTGTCAAGGGCGGCCGGAATCGAGGTCAGGCGGCCACAGGAAAAGGCCGCCCGGAGGGGCGGCCTTACGGTTGTTGGGCTTGTCAGCGCTAAACAGCGGCGATGGCCGCCTTGCGCGACTTGCGATAGCCGGCAAAGCCAAGACCGGCGAACCCGAGAAGCATCATCGCCCAGGTCGACGGCTCGGGCGCGGTCGCCGTCAGGCCGCCCGCGACATAGGCCAACGTCTCGGTGGGTGTGGCGACCGCGACTCCCCAGCCGCCGTAGTTCACGCCAGTTGTGGGGCTCACGCCATTGTCGAACAGATCGACAACCGTGCCGGGGGCTACCGTGCTGCCGCCGAGGGTGAACATGAGCCCGTAGATATCCAGGAACCCGCCAGCGCCATCGAAGTCGGACGCGGTCGGCGGCGCCCCGTTGGGCCAGAAGAGATTGTCGTAGGTCAGGAAGCCAGCGTTATCCATCGGCAGGCCTGACGCGACCGCGAAGTGGCTGAAGTCGTGCGGCGCGAGGAGATTCAGTGGGTCGAGCGGTGAGGTAGGCGAGATTGGCACCAACGAGGTTATCGGCGCATCGACAATGCCAAGAGCGGGGTCCGAAAACGTCCCACCAATGCCCGTGATTTCAAACCCCTGACCAGGATATTTGGAATCCGTCGCTGCGCCGTAGGAGATAGTGATAGTACCGCTGATGCCTCCGCCGCTGAGCGTGATGCCGACAACCGTATCGGCGCGAGCCTGACCAACTGTGAGTCCCGCGAGCGCGGCCATGGCCAAAAGCGTTCTTTTCATCCGAATGTTCCCCCTTTTGCGGCGCACGACGAAGCACGCATGAGGAACGTCCTCCTGCATCCTCCCTCGCGGCGATTTAGCATCCCCGGGTCGGCGATTTCGATTCCGACCGCCCTTCCCTGAGGGCATTCGGACGTTGCTCAATAATTCGGCGCCTGTCAAATGGCTATAACGCGAACGTGATCGACGGTTTCTTCTTACCTGCGACCGCCTACGACGGCGGCGGAGACCTGACTCCCGCCGCTTCTTCGCCCTCGGCAATCGGCTTCATCACCGGGCGGGCGAGATAGGCGGCAAGGCGGGCGGCGAACGCGCGTGGCGTTTCGGCGAACAGCCGCTCGAATTCGGCCTTCGCTCGCCGCCGGAGCTTTTTCTGCCTTGAGGCCACGCGCCCGGCGAGGGCCTCCAGCGCCTCCGGCTCAAGCCCGCCGCGCTCGGCGGCGAACCCCGCCAGCACATGAAGGTCGTGGTGGTCGCCGAGCGCCTCGCGCAGCTCGTCCAGCGCTTCGGCCTGGGCGTTCAGCGCTTCCGGCCAGGCGCAGGCGAGGAGCGCGAGCTGGTAGCGCAGATCGACGACCCGGGCGCGGAACGCATGCAGCGCGTCCGGATCGTTGCTCTCGAAGGCGCGGCGCCCGCGCCGCCGCGCCTGCCGGTAGGTGCGGGCGACGCCGGCGACGATCGCGTCCCCGCCGAGCGCGCTCAGATCCCAGCGCGCGAGGCGCTTGGCGATCGCGTTGAGCCTTGCGCGCGGCGCTCTTGCGGCAACGCCGCGGCGGGCGCGCAGCGCCGCCTCCCGCTCGCGGGCGATCGCCGCGTTCAGCGGCCCGGCGACCTCGGGCGGCGGCGCGAGACGCTCGAGGCGGACCGCCATCACGTCGAGATCGCGGGCGCGCCCGGTTTGGCGGCGCGTCGCCGCCAGCGCCGCCATCGTCACCCGCGCCGGCTCGCCGACGCAATGGAGAAAGAGCCGCGCGATCGCGCGCGCTTCCTTGAGCGTCTTGCGCATGTCGTGGACCCGCCGCGGCGCTTCCTCGCCGGGGGCCGGGAACTGCGCCGCGGCGGCGCCGACCGAGCGGACGAGCGCGGCGCGGCAATATTGCGGCCAGGCGTCGGCGCGCATCGCTCTAAGCTGAGCTTGCGTCGATGAGCTTCGCCCGCTCACGGAGCGCGAATTTCTGCACCTTGCCGGTCGACGTCTTCGGGATTTCGGCGAAGACGACGTGGCGCGGGCACTTGTAGCGGGCGAGACGCGCCCGGCACCATTCGATGAGCTCCTCGGCGGTCGCGCTCCTGCCCGGCTTCATCTCGACGAAGGCGCATGGCGTCTCGCCCCATTTGTCGTCCGGCCGCGCCACGACAGCCGCGAGCTGGACGCCGGGATGCTCGAACAAAGCGTCCTCGACCTCGATCGAGGATATGTTCTCGCCGCCCGAAATGATGATGTCCTTCGACCGGTCGCGCAGCTGCACATAGCCGTCCTCGTGCTTGACGCCGAGGTCGCCGGAATGGAACCAGCCGCCGGCGAACGCCTTGTCGGTCGCCGTCTTGTTCTTGAGGTAGCCCTTCATCACCACATTGCCGCGGAACATCACCTCGCCCATCGTCTCGCCGTCGGCGGGGACGGGCCGCAACGTTTCCGGATCGAGGACGTCGAGCGCCTCGAGCGCGTGGTAGCGAACGCCCTGGCGCGCCTTGAGATGCGCTTGCGCGTCGTGGTCGAGGGCGTTCCACTCGTCCTTCCAGTCGTTGACCACCGCGGGCCCATAGACCTCCGTCAGGCCATAAAGGTGAGTGACCTCGAAGCCGGCCTCGCCCATCGCCTTGAGCACCGCGGCCGGCGGCGGGGCGGCGGCGGTGAAAAAGCGCACGACGTGAGGCAGCGGCCGCTTCTCGTCGTCGGGGGCGTTGAGCAGGATCGACATGACGATCGGCGCGCCGCACATATGCGTCACCTTATGTTCGGCGATGAGGTCGAAGATCGGCTTGGCGCGCACCTGGCGCAAGCAGACATGCGTGCCCGCCTTCACGCTGATCGACCAGGGAAAGCACCAGCCGTTGCAATGGAACATCGGCAGTGTCCACAGATAGACCGGGTGGCGCCCCATGTCGGCGGTGACGATATTGCCGACCGCGAGCAGATTGGCGCCGCGATGGTGGTAGACGACCCCCTTGGGATCGCCGGTCGTGCCCGAGGTGTAGTTGAGCGCGATCGCGTCCCATTCGTCGCCCGGCGCCGAACGCTCATAAAGTTCGTCGCCCTCGGCGACCAGCGCCTCGTAGTCGAGGCCGCCGAGCCGCTCGCCCGGGCCGTCGTACTCCGGGTCGTCGTAGTCGATGACGAGCGGGCGGACCTTGGCGCGCTTGAGCGCCGCGCCGATGACGGGCGAAAACTCACGGTCGACGATGATCGCCTTCGCCTCGCCGTGGTCGAGCATGAAGGCGATCGAGGCCGG
Source organism: uncultured Alphaproteobacteria bacterium (assembly GCA_963765375.1). GTDB lineage: Bacteria > Pseudomonadota > Alphaproteobacteria > Rhizobiales > Beijerinckiaceae > Roseiarcus. The sequence continues at coordinate 366,661 of CAVXVZ010000008.1, forward strand.
GTCGAGGCGGGTGTTGAGCGCGTTGAGCACGGCGCCGCACATCGGCACGCCGTAATGACACTCGAGCATCGCCGGCGTGTTGGCGAGCATGGCCGCGACCGTATCGCCGCGGGCGAAGCCCCGCCCCGCAAGCGCGGAGGCGAGCTTCCTGGTTCGGGCATGGAACTCGCGGTAGCTGCGGCGCAGGGCCCCATGGGCGATCGCCAGCCGATCCGGAAACACCGCCGCCGCGCGCTCGAGCAGGGTCAGCGGGGTCAGCGGCTGAAAATTGGCCGGATTGCGATCGAGATCGCGGTCGTAGGGCGAAACGGACATCGGATGGAACTCCCCGGCGCGTCGGCCCAACCATAGCGCGCCCGAGCGCGGATTGGGCGAGCGAAAATGACGCTCCTCAAGGGCGAAAGGCGAAGAACCGGAAGCCGACGAAAGTGACCGCCATCGCGACCCCGCTGCCGGCGGCGACGAACAGCGGCAGGATGGCTGGCGTGACCGCGATCCCGGCGATCGGCGCGAGAGCGACACAGGCCGAATAGACGGCGTAATTGACCGCCAGGCCGATCGACGCCACGCCGCAATAACGCAAGAAGGCTCGGAAGACCGGCGCGCGCGAGTGGCGGAAGGTGATTGACCGGTTGAGGGCGAAATTGACGATCGTCGCGACGATGAAGCCCGGCGGCCGGGCGAGTTCCGGCGACAGTCCGAAATATTTGGCGCAGACAAAGGTGATCGTGGCGTCGACGAAAAAGCCCATGACGCCGATCGCCGCGAAAGCGGGAACCTGCTCGGCGATCCGCCCGTGAGCGGCGGCGCCCGGCTTGACGGCGTTCATGGGCTTTGGCCCATCAGCGAATCTCAAGCGAGCGCCCGAACGGCGTCATAGGTCAATTTGACCCCGATCAGAAAGGTGAGCGCGAGAATGATGGCGTAGAATCGCTCGGCGGGCGCCCGGCGGACCAGCCACACGCCGGCGAAGGTGGAGACCACGGCGACCGGCATGAGGCCGGCGGAGACCGTGAGATTCTCGCGGCTGAACTGGCCGAGCAGAAAATAGGGCGGGATCTTGAGCAGGTTGACGGCGGCGAAGAACATCGTCGCGGTGCCCGCAAACACCCGCGGCTTGAGGTATTGGGGCATCACATAGACCTGGAACGGCGGCGCGCCGGAATGGCTGATGAAACTGGTGAAGCCCGCGAGCGAACCCCACAGGACCCCGGTCGGGACGCCCGGTTGCGTCACCGGAGCGCGGCCGAGCCGGTCCCTGATCAGCATGTAGACGACGAAACCGATCGAGATCACCCCGACCGCGAGACGCACCGCATCGTCGCTGACCCGGGCCGCGAGCAGCCAGCCGAGCGTGACGCCGATGATCGAGGAGGGGATGAGGACGATGAGGTTGCGCGACGAAAAGTCGCGGCGGAAGGCCCACACGCTGACCCAGTCCTGAACAATGAGGATCGGCAGCACGATCGCGGCCGCCCTGACCGGCGAGGAGACCAGCGACAACATCGGCATCGCTAGCGTGCTCAGGCCGGAAAACCCCCCTTTCGACAGGCCGAGGACGATCACTGCCGGGATCGCGACGAGATAGAATTGCGCTTGCGCCGACATTCGTCCTTGTCCTCGAACGCCGGCCCCGGCGCCAAGCCGCGTTGCCTTTCGACCCGCCAGGCGCGACAATCCTCAGGCGATCGAGCCGCTGCACCGGACTTCGGCGGCGAAGGGAGCGAAGCGATGACCAGCGGCTATCGTGAGACCTATGATCGCTGGCGCGCCGATCCGCAAGCCTTCTGGGCCGAGGCTGCGCGTGACATCGCCTGGATCAGGCCGCCCGAGCGCATTTTCGACCCCGAGGGCGGCGTCTACGGCCTCTGGTTCCCCGACGCGCGCTGCAACGCCTGCTTCAATGCGCTCGACCGGCATGTGGAGGCCGGCCGCGGCGATCAGGTTGCGCTTTATTACGACAGCCCGGTCGCCGCGACCAGGCGCGCGATCACCTATCGTGAGCTCCTCGACGAGACGGCGACGCTCGGCGCCGTGCTCGAGGACCTCGGCGTCGCGGCGGGCGACCGGGTCCTGATCTATATGCCGATGATTCCGGAGGCGATCGTCGGCATGCTTGCATGCGCGCGCATCGGGGCCGTCCATTCGGTGGTGTTCGGCGGGTTCGCCGCCAAGGAGCTGGCGACGCGGATCGACGACGCCGAGCCGAAGGTGGTGCTCACCGCGAGCTGCGGCATCGAGCCGGGCCGGATCGTCGAATACAAGCCCTTGCTCGATCTCGCCATCGGCCTCGCCCGGCGCAAGCCGACGACCTGCGTCATCCATCAGCGGCCGCAGATCGAGGCGGCGATGAACGAGGCCCGCGACCGCGACTGGGCGACGCTCGTCAACGCTGCCAAAGCGGCCGGAAAGCGGGCGCCCTGCGCCGATCTCGCCGCGACCGATCCGCTCTATATTCTCTACACTTCCGGCACCACCGGCGTCCCGAAGGGCGTGGTGCGCGACATCGGCGGCTATCTGGTGGCGCTCAAATGGTCGATGTCGGCGATCTACGACCTCAAGCCCGGCGAGACTTTCTGGACCGGCTCCGACATCGGCTGGGTGGTCGGCCATTCCTATATCGTCTACGGGCCGCTCCTGCACGGCTGCTCGAGCGTCCTTTACGAGGGCAAGCCGATCGGCACCCCGGACGCCGGCGCCTATTGGCGGGTGATCGAGGACTATCGGGTCGCCGCCTTCTTCACCGCGCCGACCGGCCTGTGCGCGGTGCGCAAGGAAGACCCGCAGGCGAAGCTTCTCGAGAAATACGACATCGGCTCCCTGCGCACGCTGTTCCTGGCCGGCGAGCGTGCGGACCCGGACACGGTCGCCTGGGCGCAGAAGGTATTGGGCGTTCCCGTCGTCGACCATTGGTGGCAGACGGAGACCGGCTGGCCGATCGTCGCCAATCCGGTCGGCCTCGGAATGTTGCCGATCAAGCTCGGCTCGCCGACCGTGCCGATGCCGGGCTACGAAGTCCATGTCGTTGACGACGCGGCAAAGCCGCTGCCCACGGGGACGATGGGCTCGATCGTCATCAAGCTGCCGCTGCCGCCCGGCTGCCTCCCGACCCTCTACCGCCAGGACGAGCGGATGCGAGAAAGCTACCTCAAGGAGTTCCCCGGATACTACAAGACCGCCGACGCCGGCTTCATCGACGAGGACGGGTATCTCACCATCCTCGGCCGGACCGACGACATCATCAATGTCGCCGGCCATCGCCTGTCGACCGGGGGCATGGAGGAAGTCGTCGCTTCGCACCCCGACGTCGCCGAATGCGCCGTGCTCGGGGTCAAGGACGAGATCAAGGGCGAGCAACCCTGCGGATTCCTGGTTCTGAAGGCGGGCGTCAATCGGCCGCCAGCCGAGATCGAGAAGGAGGTCGTGAGACTGGTCCGCGATAAAATCGGCCCGGTCGCGGCGTTCAAGATGGCGATCGTCGTGCCGCGCCTGCCGAAGACCCGCTCGGGCAAGATCCTGCGCGGAACGATGAAGAAGATCGCCGATGAGGACCCGTGGACGACGCCGGCCACGATCGAGGACCCGAACGCGCTCGACGAGATCGCCGCTGCGCTCGAGGCGCGGGCGCGGTAGCACGCGACACGGTCAGCCGGCAGCCAGCCGCCGCAACGAAATCCAAATCGGGTTCCTTTCCGCGAAATTAGCCTTTTCAATGTGTTGCGCTGACTCTCTGGGCAAAAGTGCGCGTGCCTCGCGCGGTCCGGACAACGAACCGACCCGAGGCGTCGCTCACTTTGAACGATCCCATGATCCACGGCGAAGGGAGTATAGCGCGTCTTTCGATTTTCAGAAAGAGTATTCCGTCGTGATCAGGCGGCGATCGCCGCCCGCTGCTGGCGGCGATACGCGAGGAAGCCGAGCCCACCGAAGCCGATCAGCATCATCGCCCAGGTCGAGGGCTCGGGAACAGAGCTCGGCGAAGGCAAACTGTCTCCTATAAACCCGCCAGTCTGGCCGGGATCGAGTTGGAAATATGCTGGTTCAAAGTCGTCGATGATCCCGTATAGGGAAGCGCTCGCCGAATCGCCTTCGAGAACATTGAAAGACGTCGATATGCCCTCGACATTGAGATAGTCGGCATTTTGTGCCGCGGTCCCGTCATTGACGGTCGCGGTGAACTCGAAATCGACGGATCCAATGGGAATATTACCGAGGGTCGGATCAACGGCGTACAATACCAAAGTCGCCCCGAAAATTTCGCTCCCATTCACACTGCTGCCATTCGTGTAATCAAAGCTTCCGATCGGAAAATCTGTCAAATCATAGCCCGCGGGAATAACATCGCCGGTAAAAGTGACAGAGCTCGATATCGGAGCGGTGCAGGGGGAACAAGTATTGGTGCCCCAGGTTATTGTCGTCGGCGACCCGGGGGTTGCGCTACCCAAGCTATAGGAGGCCGAGGTCGATGTGTTTACGGTTCCAGGCGCATAAACAAGTCCGGTCGCCCCGTCGAGCGAGGCTTATCCCGCTGTCCCAGGTGGCCCTAGATGTGGTATGCGGGCGTAGTTGAGTCGCTGTTCGAGGCGACCGCGACGGGGCGCGCAATGGCCAAAGGCCGATCGCTTTCGCAGTTTCAAGAGACGTTTCCCGACGAGACGAGCTGCGCCGCCTTTTTGTTGAAGCGGCGTTGGTCGAAGGGTTTTGTCTGTCCCGGCTGTGGCGAGCAACGCGCCGCGGCGCTGAAGAGCCGGGCTTACACATACGAATGCCTCGATTGCGGTCGACAGACTTCGGCCACGGCGGGAACGGTGATGCATCGTTCCAAGCTGCCGCTGACCTCGTGGTTCTGGGCGGCACATCTCATGGCGACACATTCCAACGGCATGTCGGCGCGGCAATTGGAGGATCAACTCGGCGTCACTTACAAGACCGCTTGGCTGCTGACGCAGAAATTGCGCCGGTCGATGGTCGACCCGGATCGCGATCCCTTGGAGGGCGTCGTCGAAGTCGATCAGGCGGAAATTCCCTTCCGCGAAGGCGAAGCCTTTTTCGAGCGCGACAATGCCGGCAAAATCCTCGTCGCCGGGGCCGTCGAGGTGATTGATCGCGACACCAACCAGCCCAAGCCGCGACGCAAGCACGCCAAATATCTCGATACGCGCTCCGGCCGAATACGCCTCGCTATGATCGCCGACAATTCCGCGGCGTCGATCGAGGCTTTCGTGAGAGCCAACGTGAAGCGTGGAGCCACGCTCCTCACCGACGGCCACGCGTCCTATCCTGGATTAACCGACTACCGGCACGATCCGCGCATTGTCGGAAAAATGTCGGGACATGTTGTCTTGCCCTGGATCCACCGAGCCTTCTCATTGATGAAGCGATGGGGCCTGGGCACGTATCATGGCCTGCGCCGCACGCATGTCGACACCTATCTCAATGAATTCGTCTTTCGCTACAATCGCCGCTTCCACCGGCACGTTTCGTTCGAAGCCTTGCTCGGGCTGGCCGCACATCATGCGCCTGCGAGCTACTGGGACATCGTCAAACGAGACAATCCTCGAAAGGGCGTCCAAACGATCAGGCGGAGGCCGCGCCGCCGCAAGACCGCCACCGGAATGCGACAGGACGGTGCGCCGCCAGCGCTCGGCGCTGACCCAAACCAACCCATCAAACCGGTGCATCCACTACATATAGACGAACCTGGGACAACGGGATAAGCCTCCGTCGAGCAGGGTCCCGATAAAAACAGGGTCTTCCCACTGGCCGTAAACCTGATCTCCAGCGACGAAGCCGCCAACTATAGTGGCCGCTCCGGCTCCGCCCGGGAAACCAACCAAGCCAATCGTTGCTGCCAGTGCGGAAAGAGCTGTAATCCTTCTCACGGTGTCTGCTCCCCTCTTTGCGCCAAACTTTGATCATTTACCGAATGTGCGCGCCTAAACCCGCGTGTCGCGCATTCCATCGATAACCTCGGCCGCCCCTTTGGGCAGGCGGACCAATAACTCATCGCGAACGTATAGTTGCATGCGAGGAGCGGAACGGAAATGGCCTACTCAGACTGGTCTATTCAGACCATCGACATTGATCGATTGGGTTCGGCTCAGGCCGGTATAGCGATCCCAAGCGACACGCTGAGGGCGGCCATATGCGCGCGATTCCTGGCCTTCAGGCGCTTTCGTCCGGCTTCGACGTGTTTATGCGCGGTGGACTCGGAAATCCCAATTTGGCTCGCAATCTCGAGATCCGAGCAACCCAGGGCGACCAACCGCGCCGCCTCGACTTCGCGCTGGCTCATGCCGGCCGGCGGCATGGCGTATTCGACGTTCGGCCACAGCGCGTGGATGCGGCTCAAGAGACATTCGCCGATCAGGCAGAGATAGGCGCGCTGGAATTCGTCGAGCGGCTCGCCGCCGCCGATCATCGTCACGAGCCCATAGCGCGTCCCGCCGCGCGCGACCGGCACCGCAAGGCCCCGGCTCCAGCCATGCTCCGCCGCCGCTCGCAACATCTCGCGATCTGCGTTCGAAAACCGCTGATCGCGGATGATTTCGGCGAATTCGAACGGCTGGCGATAGAACGCCACCGCATTGACGAGCGGATCCTGTTTGACGAAACCGGACTTCTCATAATAGCGCCGCCAGGCTTGCGGCCATTCGGCGATGAACATGACATTGCGGTCGCGATCGGCGAGATCAAGCTCGCCGCAAGCGAAGGCGACCATGCCAAATCGCGCGATGGCCTCTTTGAAAATCGCCGAGCACGCGGCGACCGACGTTTTTTGCTGCAATTCTGTGTAGAATTGCAGCACATTGGGCGCTTCAGCGTCGTGCTTCACGCGTCCCCCCTCTCGCGGTGTACGGGGCGGATTCGAGCGTACTTTGTACGCCCTACGCCCGATGTAACTGTCCGTAAAGCGTGTTCTATCGGGTGTATTCCAACTTGCGTTCTGTCTCCTCGATCCAGCCCCTGAGCGGCGCGAGCAGC
>CAVXVZ010000009.1:0-337333 GCA_963765375.1 uncultured Alphaproteobacteria bacterium
GGTGATGAGTGCCCTTGTTGACATAGATTTGATACGTCCATTGTCCAGCATCAATTGTCCGGCCGCACCAACCGGATGTGGCAGCCCTATACACACAACGTCGCGGGGAGCAAAGGACGAGTCGGCGATGCCCGTCGTCAGGGTGGCTGCTGCCGCTGGGTGTGGCTGAAATGGAGCGAGCGTACGGCGCTGCCATTGACAAGCGCGAGATCCCCGCGTGTTATACCATCAGGGCGCATGCTGGCCGTCTCAACTCTACCGCTTGAACGTGAGTATTGCGAGCACTGTTGCACCGAAGGTGAATGATTGCCTCTACGAAATTGTTTAGCCCATGCTGAACAATTTCAATTCGAAGTTACTGAAAAGTCATCATGATCGCTAAGTGTCGGTTGAGATTGCTCGCCGCTGGTGTCTGCTTGATAATGCTGGCCGCCTCGGCCGGTTTAGCGCAAATTGAGCCGGCGCAGAAGACGAGCAGCGACGGCCATTTCGGCGATATAGCCGACCCCTCGAAATGGCCGATTTCTGCGGTGGGGACAGTGAGGACAACCTGGAACACCAATGCGATAGAGCAGTGCACGGGAACGCTTGTCGGATCCAAATTGGTCTTGACTGCTGCGCACTGCCTCTTTCTCGGAGATAAGATGGCGTTGCCCAGCAGCGTGCACTTCTTGATCGGCCTCGACAAGGGTGTACCGGCTGCCCACTCACTTGCTGAGCATTTGGAAGTTTCTCCTGATTACATCCCCGGAGCAACGCCGCTACCTGCGACAGCCGTCAACGACTGGGCGTTAATAACCTTGAAGGACGCGCTTGACACAAAACCCGTCGCGGTCCGGGCATTGAATGCAGACGAGTTCAGCGAGGTCGCCAAAACAAATTCAGCAATGCAGGTCGGCTATGGCCGCGACCGTCCGTATCTCCCCTCTATCCATCGCAATTGCGCGATCAGCAGAGCCGGGTCGAGCAACGATTTTTTCGCGTTCCAATGCCTCGTTAATTTCGGCTACTCGGGTGCGCCGATCATTGCCGCAGTCGCGGGCGAACCAGTTATTATCGGGATCGCATCAATGATGATCAAGTCGGGGGCGGACACTCGTTTGGGCATTGCTTGCGCGTCGGCGCAGTTCGCTCGGCGTGTTGCCGAACTCTTGGGTGCCAGGTGAAATTCTTCAGCTTCTGCAACCCGCAGTATAGTGTTTGGGCCGCTGCAAGTCGAGCAAACTCAAGTCAAACCTCGACGAACAGACTGCCCGAGCCTCAATATTGAGCAGCCGCGGGCGTGGTAAGCCGTTGATTTTATTTGCCAGGGGGACCGGCCGCCGAAATGACCTTCCTCACCGCCAAGCACTTGCTCCCGAGGAAACGATCTGCGGGCACGTGTTGGCGCTGGTGTTGAAGCGGCGCTGGAAGATTGATCGCCGCGCTCGGCCGAGCCTCCCATGGCCCGAGATCATTGCGGATCTGGAAGCCGTCGCACAAAATCTGTCTCCTGGCGCTCCTCGAGCTTCCGGCGACCCAGTTCTACCCAGCTCTACCGAGATTCGCGACGCCGCACCGGGCGCGCGCCGCTTCGGCCGCCTGCTGCGCGGTCTCTTCTTATTTCTGCAATCCGGTCTCGGATTTTTTCTGCTATCGTGTCCGCCGAGTGGTGCGCTTCTATGTACAGTTTCCCCCGCTGCGCCCTTCTTGCCGCGTCCGCACGATCATCAACAACGCCTCTCATATGTCTGATGGCATCCTCTAAATCCGGTTCCGCCCAATTTTGCCCCTCTCCATAGGGGTACTCGCCGGGCATCAGCTTCCGTAATGCATAGTGAACGGGAAACCCGGTTTCCTGGGTAAGAAATTCCGCATTCCCCGAAAAGTCTGTTCCTATCACCGGTTTCTCTAGAGCCATTGCCTCGGCCATTCCCGCGCCAAACCCTTCGGACCGATGCAAAGAAATATAGCAATCACTCACCGACATCAGCGACAGCATCTCATCCCTCAACATGGCTTCAGTAAGCAGTTTGATTCTGTTATCAATTCGCGTGACGTTCTGAAGCTGTTGAAAGGCGGTTGGATCGTATTCGCCCGGACCAATCGACTTGATAATAAGTCCTACTTTTCGCTGCTGGTCCGGGAATGCGTAGCCAAAAGCCTGCACCACGCCCAAAGGATTCTTCCGCGTCGCACTAGAATAAAAATCAAACGAGAATAGGAAATAGAATGTATTTTTATCTAGACCAAAATATGTCCGATCGTGTAGACCGACGTTCTTCACGTTTACAATTGGAGGAATTACGCTAATTACCCCATCAAATATTGAAGAGAAAGCGTTCTGAACGAAAGAATTCGGAACCCAAAGCTCGTCAATTCGAGCAAGTAATTTCGTCCATTCAGCGGGTGCCTTCGGAAGCTCCCAATAAGTCCTCAAGATATTATAAGAGCCTAATTCGACCTGCGCTTCCAATTCGTCATAGTAATGAGGTAGTTGATCAGTCGCCATATACGCTACACTTATGTCAAATATCCCGTGACGATCATACAACTCGGGGAGGAAAGGAGCCCCTAGTCGAGTTTCAATATTCCTGCGAAACGGGTAAATTGAAAACTCCACGCCAAATTCATAGAGTGCTTGAAGCATACTGCGGAAAGTTTCGCCAAGTCCCAAGCCGCCTTCAGCATATCCGACAAATAATACCGAGTCCCTTCGCCGAAGTCGGCGCAGATCTTCCCGAACCGAGGCAATTTCTTCCTTCAGGAAGCCAACTTGTCGGCCGAGTTCGACGCGGATGGCGGCAATTTCGCCTCGTAACGAGGAGATCTCGCCTGATATGGACGCGAGCTGACTGTTCGCCGATTCAGCTGCTCGCGCCGCGGTCGACGCCGTCCTTTGAATGCGGCGAATGTGGACAATATTCGTCGTCCAGCTTCCGAACCTTGATAGTAACCCCATCCCCTCACGCCAGCTGGGTTGTAATTGTCACAATGTCTCGGCTGGGCTGGTCGGCGGGCCCCGCCTCGAAGGGGTCCTGCGTAGGCAGCTTGACGGTGTGTGTCACGCTCCAAGTTCCTTTTACCATCGGCTGCGAGCTCACTGCCAGCTTGGCGCAGCGTTTCTATGCGCCGAGCTCGGCGTCACCAGGGAGCCGCGCGCGGATCACGCGCAATATCTAGACCATTGGCTGACCGTTATGAAGGCCGACAAAAAGGCAACTTTCACCGCCGTTTTTCCTCACGGCGCAACCGGCGCGGGATTTTTTCTCCTGACCGATGTGGAGGAAGGCATCCGCATTTTACGCGCCAGGGGAAGCACAGTCGACAACTCCGAAGGAGGGTGGAAACCGGCGGAGCTAACGGCGAGAACCGTGAGTACTAGCTGTGAGCTTTCAATAAGTTGTCCACTCGGCCCAGACGCGGGAAGCTTAGGTTGCGAAGCTTCAGTGATTCCCCGGGGAACCGAATGGACATCCATAAGAATGCACGGCTTGACGCCGAAGGGTCGAGAAGCTTGAGGAACTCGATGAATTCGCGGCTGCGGTGACGATCCTTGACCAGAGCGTGAACCGCGCCGGTGAGCAGGTCGATGCCGGCCAGCAAGCTGACCGTGCCGAGGCGCTTATATTCATGATCGCGCGCGAAGGTCGCGTGCTCGCTGGGCTCGGGCGGCAGATCCGGGGCGGTCGTGGCGATCGCCTGGATGCTGGGTTTCTCGTCATCGGAGACGATCGCCATCCCGAGTTGCGTTTACGGCGTGTCCGGAGCGCTCAAATGATCGTCGCGCCGCGCAACATTATCGCGCTGGGCGGCGAAGTCCTGTTGGCCGGGGCCTCGGGGACGACGAAGGGGGCGATCTCGTCGCCGGTCCGCTCATCGCCGAAGCTCGGATCGAGGGCCGCTTTGTCCGCGAGGCTCGTCACCCGACGACAACCAAAGTGCGTTACGTGAGCGGCGGACAGCAAATCATGCGCCTCGACATTGAGCGGCCGTTCAGCCTCGATGCGCAAAAGATTCAGGCTATTTGCGCCTGGCTCTCCGGCAGCGCGGACAACGTCTCCGCCATCGTCCTGTCCGACTGCGCCAAGGCGTCCTTCAGCCCGCGCTCATTGAGCGGGTCGTCGCAATCGCGAAGGCGCGGCGCCTTCCCGTCATCGTCGATCCGAAATCGCGCGACCTCGCCCGCTACGAGGGCGCCACGGTTCTGACGCCCAACGCCTCCGAGGTTGCGACGATGAATTGAATGCGCGGACAACGATCGTGCGGAAGAGGCGGTGAAGATATTTCGCGAGCGGGCAAAGGTCGAAGCAGTCGTCCTGACCCGCGGAGCGGACGGCATGACGATCTTCGATCCAGCCGGGGGCCAGGGGACGGTGAGGCATATCCCGACGGTCGCGTCGCAGGTTTTTGACGTCTCCGGCGCAGGCGACACGGTTGTGGCTGCGCTCGCATTGGCCCTCGCTTGCGGCGCCTCCGTGACGACAGCCGCTCGGATTGGCAACGCCGCGGCGGGAATCGCCGTTAGCAAGCGCGGCACCGCGGTGGTGCATGCGGACGAACTCTCCGCCGTTCTGGGGGCGCAAGGAGCGGAGACGATCCGAAAATCGTCGGCAATGCCGCCGCTGCCGCGATCGTTGCCGATTGGAAGGCCAAAGGGCTGAAAGTGGGCCTGACGAACGGGTGCTTCGATCTTCTGCACCCGGGCCATGTCGAACTTCTCAAGCGCGCGCGGGCCGGATGCGACCGCCTCGTGGTTGCGCTCAATACGGACGCCTCGGTTCGCCGCCTGAAGGGTGAAAGGAGACCGGTTCAAAATGAGCATGCCCGATCCATCGTGATGGCGGCGATCGACAGCGTCGATCTCGTGACTCAGTTTGAGGAGGACACGCCGTTGCAACTGATCGATCTGCTCAAGCCCGACTACCTCATCAAAGGCGCCGACTACACCTCACAACAGTCGTCGGCGCGGATCTGGTCCGCGCATATGGAGGCAAGGTCATTCTGGTTCCGCCCGAACGGGGCCCCAGCACGACATCGATCATCGCGCCAGCGCCGGGGCGGCATGATGCTGATTGGATGACTTCCCTTTGTCGCCGGGAATCAGGCGCAATCTCGCCGGTCGCTAAGCGGCGCCGACCTGACGCTCGGCGTGAGGCGTCAGCGTTGCGGCCTCTCCGGGCAGGACCAGATTGACAAGTTCAACCCAACGCCTATCCCAGGTGTTGGTTTCGCGCGGCCAGCTTTCCTGAAGGCGTGACGTTTCCAACTCGCTCAAGAGGGCCGCCCAGTCCCCGCCCGTCGCCATCACGTGGATGTAGCGGCCAAGACGCCGCGCGGCGGGGATAGGGGATGCGACGATCGCGAGGCGGGCGTTCAAATAATGGTGGAGCTTGTCCGGATTGACATGGTCGGTCATTGGAACGCCGGCCCGATAGGGCAGAAGTCCGACACGAAACTGGGCCAGGATGCCCGGCAGATCATCGTTGTCGTAGGGGCCGTGAAACGAAATGTTTCGGCGCCGTTCGATTAACGCATCCAGTTTTTGTTGCGTCTCGGCGGCGGCGAGGGTGTGGACCGATCCGAAAATTCAATGGTCACGTCGTTGGCCGCAAGCGCGTCCAGCCATTCGAAATCGACGCGGCGGTCGATCGATCCGATACAGACCATTTTCTTGGGGTCGACCATTGCGACGGACGGAAGGAGTTCGAGATGCGAGGCGTTGTCGAGATGACGGCGCTCGGATAGCGGCCCCGCAGTCCCGGGTCCAACATGATCGAGCGTTCGCACCGGCAACGCCATAACGCATCCGCGATAAGGCGGCGAACGCGATCCTCCCCCTCCGCGTTGTAGAGGAAATCGTCGAACACATCATAGACCCAGTGAACTTCGGATAAGTCTTGATGTAGATTCGCCGCGAGCATGCCTGCTGGCTTGTCCAACCTTGTTCCTCCGAGCCCGAGGAGCCCGAGGATCGGGCCAGGTTGCAGTCGCTCCCTTATGATTTGGCCCAATGCATAAGAATTGGCGCTCGTGGAATAATCGACGCGCTCGGCGTCCGCCCATGAAAAAGTTACTTTTTCCCGGAACAATACATGCAATGCGCTCCCGCCGGACCGCTCGGCAGCACGCATCAGGTATTTGCGGAAATCACGGCGATATCGCGTGATCGCGAAAGTAAGTAGATTGATTGGCACTCCACCAGCTCCCCTTGGTGTATGCCGGAGCTTGTCGCGTTCGGGTCCATAGTTTAGATGCTACAAATTCGAACGGGTCAAGAAGGCCTCTTTTAAAATGCGCTCGCATCGCGCAGGCGTCCCAACCGACAAGTCGAACGTCCCGGCGCCGGGCCGGATTTTCCGGTCGGAGATGGAGCGTCAGCTTCTGGCAATTCAGGAAGCTTTCTCCACCGCCGTCAATGACAATGAACGCCGAAAGCGGGACCTCGAAGACCGGCTCCGTGAGATGGAGCGCGAGGCGGAGCGGCAGAAAAAAGACGTGGAAGATCGATTGCGCTCGATCGAGAGGCAGAAACAGGACGTAGAAGATCAACTCCGTGAGACGGCTCGGCAATTGCGGACGTTGCAGAAAACGTTGCCGGTGCAGATTATCAGATTTTTCAAGAGGCTGAATCCATTACGATCGGCGCGCCAACAAACCCGGTGACTTGGGGAGCCTGAAGTCAAGGTTGGGGACCAAACCCGCGCGCAGGCTCGAGCATCGACGCCAAGACGCAAGCTCATTTTTTGGGCGGCGGCGCGATCAAATCGACCGTGCCAAGACGCAAACGTTCTTTGCCGTCGGCGAGGCCGCCGGCTGATCCCGGCGCCTGCTTTCGGTCTTCCAGGCAATAGAGAAAGTCACTACGATACGCGCTGGTTCGGGGTTCGTCCCGGAGCCCCGCGCGAACAACATCGGGATGAAACTTTCATCGGCCGCGAATGACGTTTTCGGCGGTTTGGCGTCGGCGGTCATCGCTATTCCGCTGGCGATGGGCTACGGCATGTTTGCGTTTGCCCCGCTGGGAGAAAATTACTTCGAGGACGGCGCACTGGCAGGGATTGCGACCGCGTTCATCGTCGCGATCGCCTGCGTGCTGCTCGGCGACAAGACGACGACAGTCTATGCTCCGCGTGTCGCCAGCACCTTCTTCCTCGGTCTCTTGATCTATGGCCTTGCACATTCGGACTCATCGGCGATCGTCGCTGGCGGCGCTTCGCTGATCCTTGCAATCGCTTTTTCAACCGTGTTTCTCGCGGGCGCGTTCGAGTCGCTGTTCGGCGTCATCAAGCTTGGCACGTTGATCAGGTACACGCCGCAGCCTGTCATGGCTGGCTTCCAGAATGCTGCGGCCGCGCTGCTCTTTCTCGTCCAAATTGGCAACGTCTGCGGCTTTGACCGCACCGTCCCCTTCACCCAGGTCCCGCAGCATCTCGACTCGATCAAGCCGCTTAGTCTCGCCGTCGCAGCGGTCACCTTCGTTGCGATGTGGAACGCAAAAAAGCTCGTGCCCAAGGTTCCGCCAATGCTCGTTGGCATTGGCCTTGGCTGCATTCTCTACTATCTCGGAAAGCTCGTTGGCCTTAGCGCTTATCTCGGCCCGATCATTGCAAGCGGGCCGCGGGTGGCGATTGGTCCGACGGCCATTCCCTATTTTGCCGATCTCGCGCACGCCGGCAATTTCTTCGCTTTTTTGCCGACGATCCTTGGCGGCGCACTTGCGCTGGCCATAATCGCCTCAATGGACGCCCTGCTCTGCGCAAAGCTCGTGACTGCGCCCGGCGAGCCGCGCCGCGACGGCGACCGGCTGTTGATGCGTCTTGGAGTGGGCAACCTCGCCGCCGCCTGCGTCGGCGGCATTACCAGCGGCATCAACATTGGCCCCAGCATTGCCAACCGGACGTTTGGCGGCCGTACCCCACTGTCGGTGCTGGTTAACGCTGCGGCGCTGGTGATCGCCGGCACCGTGCTTTTCCCCTTGCTCGGCCATATTCCGCGTGTGGCCCTCTCGGCAGTGATCATGGTTATCGCCGTTCAGCATTTCGATGTCTGGAGCCTGGAGCTCGCGCGCGGACTACAGCGAGGGCACGGCGCTTACCGCCTCAACGCCGCCTTAGATCTAGCGGTAGTGGTCATGGTCGCCGTGCTTTCCATCGCCATCAATGTCGTGCTCGCGGTCTTTATAGGCGTGGCGATCGCGGTTGCGCTCTTCGTGTTTCGAATGAGCCGCTCGATCATCCGGCGCAAGTATCGCTGCGCCACAATCCATTCGCGTACGTCGCGACCCACGCTGGACCGCGCATTTCTCGAACGCTCGGGCGACGCCATTCTTGTGATGGAGCTTGAGGGGGCGCTGTTCTTCGGCACCGGCGAGAAGATGCTCAGCGAGGTCGAGACCGCGCTCGAGCGCGAAAATTCATGCGTAATCCTGGACCTGCGTCGTCTCACCGAGGTCGACAGCACCGGCGCAAAAGTCTTGCTGGAGCTCAAAGCGAACCTCGCCCTGCGGAAAACGGAATTGCTGCTGGCCGTAGCAGGGGGAACAATAGCGATGGAGCGACTGGAGAACTTCGGCGTCCTGTCGTCAATCGGCGACGCGAACATAGTTCCGGACGTCGACCGCGCCATCCAGCGTGCCGAGGACGTGCTGCTGCGAACCCAAACGCACCCTTATGAAGCGGAAATGCGGCTGGCTGATGTTGGGGTGTTCGCGGGATTCAACGCGCCCGACTTGAAAGCAATTGAGCCCTACCTAAACCGCGCATCCTATCCTGCCGGAGCAATTGTGTTTCGCGAAAACGAGGTCGGCGACAAAGTGCTGATCGTCACCAAAGGGACCGCGAGTGCATATCTGCAGTTGCTCCACAGCAATATCCGCTTGGCGACATTCGCGCCGGGCACCATTTTTGGCGAACTCGCCATCCTCGACGAAGGCGTGCGCTCGGCGACAGTCGTCGCCGACACGGAGCTTGTCTGCCGCACGTTGACGACATCAAGCTTCGCCGCGCTGTCCAAAACATCGCCGGAGGTCGCCATTCGGCTGCTGGCGGCGATCGCCCGTGAACTGAGCGGCCGGCTGCGGGTAGCCAACCGGACCATTCATCAACTCGATACATGAAGTCCAGTAGGCTAATCTGGACAAGTCCAATTGGCTTGGGCGATTGCAGCACGCACGCGGCAGATCATGCGCGATCGTCGATCGCCGCAAACCGTTCCGCCTCGGCGAGATCGTCGACGGTGTTGGCGTTGAAGAAAGGATCGAGCGGCTGGGCCGGCCATGCGACGGTCGCCAGTCGGTGGCGCGCGGTCCACTGGCCGACCTTGCGGAGGCCTTCGACGACCAGCGCCCGGCGCAGCACATCGCGCGAGGCGACGCTCCACAACCCGATGACGGGATGAGATCGCCCCTCCGAAGCCGCGACCGCGATCTCGGCGTTCTCCGCGACCAACGCTTGGCTGAGACGCGCGACGAGATCACGGGGTAGAAAGGGACAGTCACCAGGAGCGCTGAGGATCCACGCCGCGTTCTGCCCGTTCGCGGCGGCCCAATCGAGCGCGGCGAGGATTCCTGCGAGCGGTCCTGGGAAGTCCTTCACGCTGTCGGCGATGACCGGTAGCCCGAACGATGCGAAGCGCTGGGGATCGCCATTGGCGTTGATGGCCAGGCATTCGCATTGCGGCTCGAGCCGGGCGATGACGCGGGCGAGGATCGTGCGGCCGCCGATTTCGCGCAACGGCTTGTCGCCGCCGCCCATCCGGCGCGCTAGGCCGCCCGCGAGCACCACGCCTAGCGCGCCACAAGCATCAGCCGTCACGGCCGCCACCTTTGTGCGCGCGAGCGGCCGATTCGTCTTCGAAGCAGGCCAGGTTCGGTCTTGATCATCGCTGGCTCGATTGCATGAATTGGATGGCCGGCGGAATATAGGGCGCCGATCGCTTCTATCATGCCCGTATTGGCGATTGGCGTTGGGGAAGCCTCGACGAGAACCGGAGAGGCCAATGGGGCAAGCCCTGGGGGCCGACACGGCCTGCATGCAGAATGTCAGCCCGAGCTAGACCGACGATCCTGGCGGCTTGTATAGCGATTGACGCTCCGCAAACCGGCTGCGCATGCTGCGGCATGGCCGTCACCAAGCTCGACCTCACCGGGCTTAAATGCCCTCTTCCCGCGCTCAGGACCCGAAAGGCCCTCAAATCGCTCGCGCCCGGCGATCGGCTCGAAGTGCGTTGCACCGATCCGCTCGCAGCGATCGACATTCCCCATCTGGTCGGAGCGACCGGCGACCGGTTGGAGGGCATCGAGCGCGGCGAGCGCGACATGGTGTTCCTTATTGAAAAATCGGCTCCCTCGACGGCGTCAAAGCCACCGCCTCATTGATCGTATGCCGCGGCGTCACGGAGAAAGTGAACTCGGCCGGGGGCCGAAATCGTTGACGTTTCCTTCCCATCGCGCTTGATGTTGCGTGGTCGCGGACAGGCAAAACGCGCGCATACCAAATGCGGGGACGGGCTGGCGAACCCGGGCGGAAGGCGATCGCAGCGTAACGCCGTCGTAAGGGAGGATGGAATGAGCGAATTCTCGCGCCGGGATATTCTTTCGACCGCGGTGACGGCCGGCGCCGGGATCACCGCCACGGCGGCACAGTCCGCGGAATCGCCGCCGGAGCCCAGCCGGGCTCTAGGCGTCGGCGGCACGGATCCGGTCCCGGGCGACACGGTCCGCGAGGGCCAGAATCCGGACCTCCTGAACCCGCCGGCGACTGACTCCGGAACATTGCCCAATCTGAGGTTTTCGTTCGCGGATGCCCATGTCAGGCAGTCGAGCGGCGGCTGGACGCGCCAAGTCACGGCACGCGAGCTTGGCGTGTCGAAATCGATAGCCGGCGTGAACATGCGGCTCAATGCCGGCGGCATCCGCGAGCTTCACTGGCACAAGCAGGCTGAGTGGTCCTACATGCTTTACGGGACGGCCCGCATCACGGCGATCGACCCCGAGGGGCGCAACTTCGTCGACGACGTCGGCGTTGGCGACCTCTGGTATTTTCCCGGGGGCGTTCCCCATTCGATCCAGGGTCTAGGCCCCGACGGCTGCGAATTCCTCCTCGTCTTTGACGACGGCGAATTCGACGAGGACAGCACGTTTTTGCTCAGCGACTGGCTCAAGCACGTGCCTTCCGAGGTCCTGGGCAAGAACTTCGGCGTGCCGGCGACGCTGTTCGGGCACACGCCGGATCCGCACGAGCTCTATATCTTCAAGGCGCCGGTCCCCGGCCCGCTCGGTCCCGACAAGCTCATGGGCGCCGAGCCGGTTCCGCAAAGCTTCAGCCATCACATGCTCGCCCAGGAGCCGATCCGGACCAGGAGCGGAACGGTCAGAATCACCAATTCCAGCATATTTCCTGCCTCGAAGGCCATCGCGGCGGCCCTCGTCGAGGTCGAGCCCGGAGGAATGCGCGAGCTGCACTGGCATCCCAATACGGACGAATGGCAATATTATATCAGCGGCCGGGCGCGGATGGGCGTGTTCGCCGCAAACGGCCAGGCCCGAACGTTCGATTTCCAGGGCGGTGACGTCGGCTACGTCCCGTTCGCCATGGGCCACTACGTCGAGAACACAGGTTCCACGGCGTTGCGGTTTCTCGAGGTTTTCAAGAGCAGCCATTACGCCGACCTGTCATTGAATCAGTGGCTGGCGTTGACGCCGCCCGATCTTCTGAAAGTCCACCTGAACCTGGACCATGAGTTCGCGGACGCCTTGCGGAAGACCAAGGCGCCAATCGTTCCGGCATAAGGCGCCGGACCGGCTCGATCTTCTTCCCGCGGCCTGTCTGATCACCAGACGCGGTGTTAGAGTTCTTTGCTTTTGGTTTGAGGCGACCGAAAGGGAACGCTTCGGACGACAATCTCTTGCAAAAATCAGAAACTCAGGTTAAGCTGCCCCCATGAGCAATCCTGCCCTTCCTCATGCCGAGACCGCGCGGGCTGCCGACCCGGCGCCTCTCACGCGCGAGAAAAATCGTCCCCCCGTTCGAGCCGCGCAACCCATTGAAAACTCTCGATTCGGACGAGAGAATCCAAGGAAATCCAAGACCATCCAACCCTGATGAGCGGAGGTCTACGGCGTGAAACGGCCACGAGCCAAGGAAACCCAAATGATTGACCGGACCAACGCCGCGGACCGCTGACGAAAAGGAGCAAAACCCACTCCATCCAAATGCGAAGCGCGCTAGTAGTAGTCGAGCCCGGGCGGCTAAAGCGCGGGCGGCCAAAGCCTCGCGAACGAATGGCTGTGTCCGGTTGCCGGATCCGCGAAGGGAAACGGCAGGTGCGCCATGCGCTCCTCCGCTTCAGGCGTCGGGGCCTTGCGGCAAATGTCCCAACGCTGATCAGGCGGATAGGCGCCGACGACCAGAAAGTCGTCGCTGGCGTCGAGCCGGCAATGCCCGGTTCCAACTGGCAAAACAGCAACGTCGCCCGCTTCCACGATTACCTCGCGCCCATTTGGACCTCAAAGCATGAGGCGCGCGCAGCCGGCAGCAAATCCCAGAACCTCATGCGCCGTCGAATGGTAGTGATGGACGTCGTAAACGCCGTTGCGCCACTGCGGAGACCATCCGTTGCGTCTGAAGGCGGCTTCGAACAGCGAGGCGGGATCCTCGCCGGCGACCATGATCGCGTTCTTGTAGAAGAGCACGGGAAGGCGCGGATTGTTCGGGACCCATTCGCTCCGTGGAAGAATGAAGTTTGCGGCGCGACCCTGGCCCGCCGGCCGAGGGCTGGCGCCAATGGGCGCCGCGCCGGCGCGCGCAAGTCCAAGCGCAAATGTGCCCGCGAAGCCCAGGCGATCGAATATCAACTCCTACCTCGCTGCGCTTTTGCGGCTCCGGTCGCCTGTGCCGAAATTTCTGATCAAACCTTGGCGAAACGTCGATCAAATGTAGGGGCGATCAAATGTAGGAATGTCGATGACAAGGTCGATTTGAGGTCCGAGAACCGGCAACCGCGCCCGCCGCTCAAAAACTCGCGGTCGCGGGGTCGGGACCGATCCGGCCACCTGGCGAATCAAGCGCTTCGATGCGCCGCAAGTCATCCTCGTCGAGCCGGAAACCAAGCGCGCCGATGTTCTCTTTCAGGCGTTCAGGGCGCATCGTTTTCGGAATCGCGATCAGACCGTTGTCGAGATGCCACTGGATCACGACCTGCGCCGGGCTTTTCCTGTGCTTCGCGGCTATGTCGGCGATTGCGGCCTCGCCAAGCAACGCGCCCCGGCCGAGCGGGCTCCAGGACTCTGTTTGATTCCGTGATGGTCGTGGAAAGCGCGCAGAACCTTCTGCTGGAACCGCGGGTGAAGCTCGATCTGATTGACGGCGGGCGCAACCCCCGTCTCGGCGATGATCCGCTCGAGGTGGTCGCGAGTGAAATTCGAGACGCCGATCGAGCGGACGCGCCCCTCCTTTTGCAGGCGGATGAACGCTTTCCAGCTTTCTACATAGCGGTTGACTCGCGGCCGCGGCCAATGGATCAAGTATAGATCGAGCGTATCGCGGCCAAGTCTTTTCATGCTGGCGTCAAAAGCGCGCAGCGCTTCGTCGAAACCGTGATCGGAATTGCCCAGTTTCGTCGTCGCGAAGACATCCGCGCGGCCCCTCAACGCCTTGCCCACGCCCTCCTCGTTTCGATACATGGTCGCCGTGTCGACCAGCCGATAGCCCTCGTCGACCGCCATCCTCACGATTCGCTCTGTCGCGTCGGGCGGCGTCTGAAAAACCCCAAGTCCGAACTGCGGCATCATCGCGCCGTCGTTGAGGGAGACGGCCGGTTGGGCCTCGGTGGTCATTGCGCCGTCCTAATGTTGGCGAGGGCGAAAAAGGGCCTGTCTGCGGGCGCTCCGCCGGAGCATGGATCATGCCTTGGACCAACTCGCAGCGGTGAGCAAGCAATTGGAGCCCCAGCCGATGGCGGCGCTGGTCGCGGGCTTGGAAGAGATCGATTGGCCGCCTCGACCGAGGGTGCGCAAGGCTCGATTCGGCGCCATATATAGTGACTCCGGAGCTTTATCTGACGGCGTCGTTGAGGAGCTAAACCGCGTGCTGCGCAACCCCGAATCTGGGTCGACCTTAGGCGCAAGGACTGGCGCGGAAACCGATTCTGCGCCGCCTTCGTCGCAGGCGACCGCCCGAACCCTGTTCCATCCTGCGGTTGCGGGCTGGTTCGCCGAGACCTTCGCCGCGCCGACGCCCGCGCAGGCCGACGCCTGGCGGGCGATCAAGGCCGGCCGGCACACCCTCATTGCCGCGCCGACCGGCTCGGGCAAGACGCTCGCGGCCTTTCTGGCGGCGATCGACGACTTGGTCCGGCAAGGCCTTGAGGGCCGGCTCGCCGACGCGACCCACGTGGTCTATGTTTCTCCGCTCAAGGCGCTGTCGAACGATATACACCGCAATCTAGAGGCGCCGCTGGCAGGCATCCGGGAACGGCTGCGCGCGACCGGGCTCGACGACGTCGAGATTCGCACCTGGGTCCGAACCGGCGACACGCCCGCCGCCGAACGCGCGCGCATGGCCCGCCGTCCGCCCCATATCCTGGTGACGACGCCGGAGTCGCTCTACGTTCTGCTCGGCTCGGAATCCGGGCGGGCCATGCTCGCTTCCGCCCGGTCGGTCATCGTCGACGAAATTCACGCCATCGCGCCGAACAAGCGCGGCGCCCACCTCGCGCTGTCGCTCGAACGGCTGGCCGCGCTTTGCGGCGACCGCCTGCAGCGCATCGGCCTCTCCGCAACGCAAAACCCGATCGACGCCGTCGCCCATTTCCTCGCCGGCGCCGCGGCCGACGGCAGGGCCGCCGGGGAGGTCGCCACCATCGACGCCGGCCATCAGCGGACGCGCGACTTGCGCGTGGAAATCCCGGGTTCGCCGCTCGAGACGGTGATGTCGAACGAGGTATGGACCCAGGTCTATGCCCGCGTCGCCAGGCTGATCGAGGAACACCGCACCACCCTGGTGTTCGTCAACACCCGCCGGATGGCGGAACGGATCGCGCGCGAGCTCACCGAGCGTCTCGGCGAGCGCGCCGTCACCGCCCATCACGGCAGCATGGCCAAGGAGCTCAGGCTGTCGGCCGAGCAGCGCCTCAAGGGCGGCGAGCTAAAGGCGCTGGTGGCGACCGCCTCGCTCGAGCTCGGGATCGACATCGGCGATGTCGATCTCGTCTGCCAGCTCGGCTCTCCTCGCTCGATCGCGACTTTTCTGCAGCGGGTCGGCCGATCCGGCCATGCGATCGGTGGCACGCCCAAGGGGAGGCTCTTTCCGCTCTCGCGCGACGATCTCGTCGAGTGCGCCGCCCTCATCGACAGCGTCCGCCGCGGCGAACTTGATCGGCTTACGATCCCGGATCGGCCGGTCGACGTGCTCGCCCAGCAGATCGTGGCCGAAGTCGCGGCGCAGGATTGGCCGGAATGCTCCCTCTACGATCGGCTCAAGCGCGCCTGGCCTTTCCGCTCGCTCGTGCGCGACGACTTCGACGCTGTCGTTCGGATGCTGGCCGAGGGCTTCGCCACCCGCCGGGGCCGCCGTGGCGCGCTCATTCATCGCGACGCGGTCAATCTCGTCTTGCGTGGCCGACGCGGCGCGCGGACGACCGCGCTCACCTCGGGGGGCACAATTCCGGACACCGCCGACTACCAGGTCCTGCTCGAACCGGAGAATCAGGTCATCGGCTCGGTCAACGAGGATTTCGCCGTCGAAAGCATGGCCGGCGACATTTTTCAGCTCGGCAACGCCTCCTACCGCATTCAGCGGGTCGAGCGCGGGACCGTCCGGGTTGAGGACGCCAAAGGGCAACCCCCGACCATTCCCTTCTGGCTCGGCGAGGCGCCGGGCCGAACCGACGAGCTTTCCACGTCCGTATCGCGTCTGCGCGCCGAAGTCGCGTCGCGGCTCGGCTCCGACGCGTCCGGGACCTCCGCCCGACGTTGGCTGGCTGAGGATGTCGGCGTCGATCCGCCCGCCGCCGACCAGCTCGTCGACTATCTTGCGGCAGCCAACGCGACCTTCGGCTGTCTACCAACCCAGAACGAGATCGTCTTCGAGCGCTTTTTCGACGAAGCGGGCGGCATGCAGCTTGTGATCCACGCGCCGTTCGGCAGTCGCATCAATCGCGCCTGGGGCCTGGCGCTGCGCAAGCGCTTCTGCCGCAAGTTCAATTTTGAGCTGCAGGCAGCGGCGACGGAAGATAACATCGTCCTCTCGCTGACCACAGCGCACAGCTTCGAGCTCGGCGACGTTGCGCGTTACCTCAGTTCCAACAGTGTGCGAGCGGTGCTCATCCAAGCAATGCTCGACGCGCCGATGTTCACTACGCGCTGGCGCTGGGTCGCCGGGGTGTCGCTTGCGCTCCCCCGCTTTCGCGCCGGCAAGAAGGTTCCGCCGCAACTCCTGCGCATGCAGGCCGAAGATTTGGTCGCGGCGGTGTTCCCCGACCAGATTGCCTGCGCCGAGAATTTGGTTGGCGAGCGCGAAGTCCCCGACCATCCGCTCACCAATCAGGCGATCAGCGACTGCCTGCATGAGGCGATGGATATCAACGGGCTGGAGCGGCTTCTCGCACGCCTTGAAGCAGGCGACATTCGGGTCGTTCCGTGCGATCTGACCGAGCCGTCGCCGCTCGCTCTGGAGGCGCTGAACGCCAGACCCTACGCCTTCCTCGACGATGCGCCATTGGAAGAGCGGCGGACCCAGGCCGTCATGGCGCGGCGGTGGCTCGATCCGCAGAGCGCGTCAGAGCTTGGTCGGCTCGACCCGGAGGCTATCGCCAAGGTTCAATCCGAGGCTTGGCCGGATCCGATCAACGCCGAGGAGTTGCATGACGCCCTGCTGTGGCTGGGGGCGCTGACCGAAGCCGAGGCTCGCGAGGCCCTGACATGGCGCGAATGGCTCGACGCGCTCGCCCGCGACAAGCGCGTTGCTCGTTTGGAAACGCCGCAGGCGAGGCTCTGGATTCCGGCCGAGCGGTTGAACCAGTTCCGCGCCTTGTGGCCGGAGGCGCGGCTCGATCCCGAGATCGCCCCGCCCCCCGACCAGGCCGCAGCGGCGTGGTCGCGCGATGAGGCGCTGATCGAGATCCTGCGCGGCAGGCTCGAGGGGCTCGGGCCCGTAACCCCAATAACGTTGACGGCGCCGCTTGGACTTCGAGCCGGGCGCGGCGGCGACCGCGCTGGCCGCGCTGGAAAGCGAAGGGACGATTATCAGAGGCCGCTTCCTTCCCGCCGTCAACGACGAGCAATGGTGCGATCGCCGCCTGCTGGCGCGCGTCCACCACTACACCGTCCGGCGGCTGCGGTCGGAAGTCGACCCCGTCGCCGCGCGGGACTTCCTCCGCTTCTTGTTCGCCTGGCAGCATGTATCGGAGGGAACGCGGCTCGAGGGGCCTGAACTCGCTGCCCGCCGTCCTGAGCTCGCTCGAAGGATTCGAGACGCCGGCCAAGGCTTGGGAGACCGAGATCCTACCGGCTCGGCTCAAGGGGTACCAAGCGTCGTGGCTCGACGCCCAATGTCTGGCCGGGCGGACGGCCTGGGCGCGATTGACCCCGCCCGCCCCGGCGAATGGCCGCGCGCGCCATGCGACGCCGGTCGGCGCAACGCCGATCGCCCTCGTCGAGCGTCGCCGGGCGCCCCAGTGGATCGCGCTCGCGCCGCCAAGCGGCGCGGCGCCACTGAGCGGACGCGCCGAGGCCGTGTTCGACTGCCTCAGGGCGCGCGGCGCGATGTTCTTCGACGAACTGGCGGATTCCTCGCGTCTGCTGCGTCATGAGCTCGAACAGGCGCTCGGCGAACTCGTGGCGCTCGGCCTCGCGTCTTCCGACAGTTTCGGCGGCTTGCGGGCTTTGCTCGTGCCGTCGGGCCAGCGCAAGCCGCCCGCCGGAGCGAGGCGGCGCGGGCGCGTGCTCGCCTTCGACATCGAGAGCGGCGGCCGCTGGTCGATGATCGGCCGCGCGCGGGCCGGCGGCGCGGATGAAGCCCGTCCTGAGGCGATCGAGTACGCGGCCCGCGTGCTCCTGAGACGCTACGGCGTCGTCTTCTGGCGCCTCCTGGCGCAGGAGCCGGGATGGCTGCCGCCATGGCGTGACCTGCTGAGGGTGTATCGCCGGCTCGAAGCGAGGGGGGAGATTCGCGGCGGCCGTTTCGTCGCGGGCTTCTCGGGCGAGCAGTTCGCGCTGCCGGACGCGGTCGGCCTCATGCGCGAGATTCGCCGGAAGCCGTCGTCCGGCGAGTGGGTGTCGCTCTCCGGGGCGGATCCGCTCAACCTGATCGGAATCTTGACCCCGGGCCAAAGGCTGTCGGCGCTGACCGCCAATCGCGTCGTCTACCGCGACGGCCTGCCGGTCGCCGCGCTCACCGGCGGCAAGGCGCAGTTCCTGACCGAGCTCGAGAGCGCGGACCAATGGGAGGCCGAGAAGCGGCTTGTGCGCTCGGCCGCGCGCGGGATGCTCGCGGACCTCGTCTGAGCGCGGGCTCTTTCTCTCTGGCGTTGGGCCGGTCGATCCGTTTGGGTTTTCTTGGCTCATGGCCGGTTCGGGCCGAAGACCTCCGCTCAGGAGGGTTGGATTGTCCTGGATTTCCTTGGATTCTCTCGTCCGAATCCAGACTTTTCAATGGGTTGCGCGGCATTGAAGCGGGGACGATTTTTCTCGCCGCTTGGTCGTCGCGCCGGAGGCGCCGGAACGGCGCCCCGCGGTCTTGGCGCAAGGCAAGGGCAGGATTGTTCATGCGGGCAGCTTAACCTGTGTTCTGATTATCCGCAAGAGATTGTCGTCCGAACCGTTCTCCTGGAGTAGGCGGCGAGCGGGGGAATTGTGGCCGGCCCCAATTCCATTGGTAGAAATACATAGATTCCGCTTTATGTTCAGTTAGATCGGACGTATAGCGCAAAGGAGATGCCTACCTGGGCGGGCAAGGATGTGAATAGCGGCGTGGAAACGATCAGGGACCATAGCGCCGGGCTCGGGTGGGCGGTGAGTGCGGCGCAGTCAAAGCAATTTCTTCCCAATACCATCATGTATACATTGGCGACGGCGGGATACGTTCCGTTCGTACTGAACCTTCACGAATTGATGAGGCGGGTCGGAATGGCGGAATGTCTTGTGACGTTTACGCCGAACGAGGCGGTTCAACGCGAACTGTCGGCTTGCGGTCTACGGATTTTTAGCCTTGGAAGAGAAGAACTGCCAGATTGGGGGGATTGGTTTACCCCCGAGTTCGCGCGTATCGTCTCTTTGAAATTCGCCGTAGCTTCGGAAATCCTGATGTCGGGAAGGAACGCCTTTTTCATTGACGCCGACATAGTGTTCCTTCGGAATCCCGCTGATTATCTACAAGAGATTGTAAGCCGGTCCTCGGCGCAGATGATCATGCAATACGAGGCGCCAAAGAATGTTTATAATGCAGGATTCTGGTTCGCGCGTCCACATCCCGCCGTGATCCAGCTTTTCCAAGATATTCGTAAGAATCTCATCGACAAGACGTACAGCGATCAGGCATGCTTGAACGAACTGGCGCGTGAAAATATTCAAATAGAAATAGAAGCTCTCGACCCGGAGTTGTTTGCCTGCGGAAATCAGTTTCTTGGCGGACTGTCAGACGCCCCAGAAACCATTGACCGGTCGATACAACCTTTCGATTTCGCGTCCGCGTATTTGCTGCATTTCAATTACGTGGTGGGCAAGCGGGCGAAAGTCAGTGCAATGAAAGAACACAACTCACTCTTCTATCCTGGTTTACGTTAGAGGTTCCCGAGACCAAACCCGCCTCTTTGAGCGAGACCAAAGGTCTTGCCGCTTGCAGGGACTTTTGGACGACGCATAGGGATCTCTGTTTTCCCCCTCGACCCTGTCGCGGGGAGTTGGGGCCTCAATCTTCGGTCGTGCGCGCTTGCCTCGCCGACGCACGCAAGAATTGCGCCCGCTCCATCCCGTCAGTAGTACTACCTAAATTGCGCTTTACGTTCGGTGAGATCGGGCGTATAGCGCAAGGGGGATGCCTTAGCTGGGCAGGCAAAGATGTGACTAGGAGCCTGTCTGCTTAATCCCGGCGAGCTGGGATTTGAACCGCTCAAGCCAGTCGGAGAGCCGGATGCAGCAAATTCGCGCATCCGGTTTGATGTAAGGGTGGAAGCTTTGCGGCCATCGTTCGTTGCACCGTTTCCGAGGTGGCGAAGCTCAGCCGGTTGCGAGTGCGGCAAGGGACGGGGTCCGCCCCTGGGCGAGCTTCAAGATATTGTGGGCGAGGCAGACGAGGCCCCACTCGTTGGCGACCTTCTCGACGCCGCGCAAGAGAAACTGACGGAAGCCGCGCGCCTGCTTGATCTGTCCGAACACCGGCTCGGGCAGCTGCTTTCTTAAGCGGTAGGGGCTGGAGTGCCCGCCGGCCTTGATTTTTCGCGCATGGCGGCGACGCGGGCGCCGCCGCCTTCTCCTTCCCCGGCGTGCTTGGCCCGCCCCGGCGCGATATAGGCGTCGATCTCGCGTTCCTCCATCGCCGCAAGGTTGGCGTCGGAGCAATAGCCCGCGTCCGCCGACAGTTGCGTCGGCTTCTTGCCCAGATTGGCTTCGATGGCGTCGGCGATCGGCGCCAATTGATGTTGATCGCTCTGCTTCGCGTCGAGGCCGTGGGCGACGATCACCTGCGCCGTCGCGTCGACCGCCGCCTGCGCATTGTAGCCCTGGATGAAGCCGTCCTTGGTTTTCATGATGCGGCTTTCGGGATCGGTGAAGTTCTTCTGCGCTTTGGGGTCAGGCTCTTCGGATGGCGGGGCGGCGGGCTTGCCCGGTTTCTTGCGGCCCTCGGCTTGTCGCCGCTCCTCGGCCTCGGCCTGCGCTTTGGCCTTGGCCGCCGCGGCCGCTTTCGCCTCGGCCTCCAATTCGGCCTTCGCCGCCCGGATCTTCTCGGCGCGCTTCTTCTTGTCGGCAACCCATTTGGGCAGCTCCTCGCCGCTCTTGTCGCGGCCGAAGGCTCTGTCTTCCTCGGCGTCCGCAGCCTCGGCTGCGCTCAGCCACCGATCGACCTCGGCCTCGAGCTCCGCCGCACGCTTCTCCATGCGCTCGTAGCTCATCGCCTTGTGCTTGGAGGCGTTCGCCTTGATCTTCGTCCCGTCGAGCGCGACATGGCCGAGCTTCACAAATCCCGCCTGTTCGCACAGCTTGAGAACTTGCCCGAACAGTCCCGCAAGCGCCTTCAAGTGCCGCTTGCGGAAGTCGGAGACGGTGCGAAAATCCGGCGGATCGAGCCCGACAATGCTCATGAAGTCGACCCGTTCGCGCGTCGCCTTGGCGATCCGGCGCGACGAGTAGACGCCGTGACAATAGCCGTACAGCAACAGCGCCGTCATCATCGCCGGGTCAAACGGCGGCTGCCCGCGCTCGCTCGCATACCCGGATTCGATCTCACCAAGGTCGAGATGCTCGAGCACAAGCGCCAAAATGAAGCGAGCCAGATGGTCCTCGCCGACAAAGTCCTGCACGCTCGGCGGCAACAACAGCGGCTGATCGATCGTCCAGGGCCGGAAGGTCTTGCTCATAAGCAAGCAGAATCCGATTTGCGCAAACGCCGCCACCAAAATCCGCCATTTCTCGGACAGGCTCCTAGCGACGCGGGAACAATCAGGGACAATGGCGCCGGACTCCGGGCGGTGGCGCACGCGGGGCGGCCAAAGGAATTTCTTCGCAATACGGTCATGTATACGTTGGCTACGGCGGGCTATGTACCGTTCGTGCTGAACCTTCACGAATTGATGAAGCGCGTTGGCATTGCGGAACACCTTGTGGTGTATACGCCAAGCCAGGCGGTCCAAGAGGAGCTGCAAGCTTACGGACTACGCTGCTTAAGATTTGGAAAAGAAGAACTGCCGGAGTGGGGGGATTGGTTTACCCCCGAGTTCGCACGCATCGTCGCTTTGAAGTTCGCCGTAGCGTCGGAAATCCTTGCGTCGGGAAGGAACGCCCTGTTCGTTGACGCCGACATCGTTTTTCTTCGAAATCCTGCAAGTTATCTGCAAGAGGTGATAAGCCGATCGGCGGCGCTGATGATCATGCAATATGAAGTACCAAAGAATCTTTACAATACAGGGTTCTGGTTCGCGCGGCCACATCCCATGATTGTCCGGCTTTTCGGCGATATTTGCACGCATCTGATGGACGACGGGCTTTGCGACCAAATGCGCTTCAATGGATTGGTAGATTGGAGCGGTAAAATTGAAGTAGAAGCGCTCGATCCGGAATTATTTGCGTGTGGGAATCAGTTTCTGGGCAAGTTGTCAAACGCTCCGGAGACCATCGACCGATCAAAGCGGCCGTTTGATTTCACGTCCGCATATATGCTGCACTTCAACTACTTGGTCGGCAAGCGGGCGAAGGTTAATGCAATGAGAAAACACCACTCACTCTTCTATTCTGGCTTGTGCGAAAGTCCCGAGGTAAAGCGGCCTCTTTTGGCGAGACTAGCGGGCTTTGTTCGCCGGGCGGGCTGAGCAAGACATTCGCAGACTTTGAGGGTACATCAAAGGCGGTCCGCTTTCCGGCTCAGATCCGCTTCTTGTAGCGCAGATATCTGATCCACAGCTTGTGCCGCATTTCGATCGCGCTCAGTTGCAATTTCGACAGAGATCGGGTCTGCTCATTGAGGTCGATGCCTGTAAGGGCCGGATTGAAATAAAACGCGAATTCGCCAACCGCTGACGTGCATTTGAGGAGGAAGTTCGTCCGAGATAAAAGAAGGCAGTCGATAAGCACGTCCTCGCCCTTCCTGTACCCGTCTCCCTTGACTTGAAATGGATTTATGAGACCGGTGGCGCGTTTTGAATCGTAGCTCAGGACGCGCTCTCCATACCGATTTCTTACTTGTGACAGAAACTGCTGCTGATCGGTGGCGACAAATATCCTCGCTGGGCCGTTTGCCTGCGTATAGTCATCAATGTATTTGAAATATTCCTGGGGCTTCACAATCCGCATCAGGCGCCGCGGCAGGCTTGCCGTTCCTTTGTCCGTCCCTCTCATATGGACGCCGATTACCTTCCCATCTCCGAAATGGGCGCGGACAAAATCGTCGACCTTCTGCGCAATGTGCGGTTTCACCCGGATATAGCGCTCCACGATCCAGCGCGCGCGCTCTCTCTGCTTCTCATACCAGTGATCAGGCTCATCGGCCCGTTCATATCGCGCCGTCTCGCCGCCATGCGGGTAGGTATAGACGCTCTCGGGATCATGGTCATGGAGCCACCACATGTCGTGCGACTTTAGCGTTATCAGGTCGCCGTCCGATGTCGGATCGTTCGGATCCCGCACCTTCTTCATCAGGTCTGAATATGTGAGTCCGGCGACGGGTTCGAAGTAATAATCCCACATATTGTCGCCGCTCGCCGCTGAAAAGAAGGGATTATCGCCATTTCCTGACCAGTGACCGAAGAATACAATAGGATGCAGGTCGTTTCTCTCGGCATGCATCAACTGATTGATCACAAAAGTTACGTAAGCAAAAAAACCAGCATTGCAATGATTCATCGTGATGATCAGATATTTCTTTCCAATGCCATCGGCTTTATGACCAAGGGGTATGTCCGGCACGCCGTGCCTTCGGACGAGGCCTTTGTTGTTGAGATCGCCGATCGTCTTCCGGATCGACGCAATCTTGTTGCCGTAGGTGCTGTACACATAGTCGCGGTTCTTCGCGTAATTGGCTGATCTGGAGTCGCCGGAATAAATCATGGTTCCCTGTCCGCCGACGTTCCTCTCGAATGCGGCTGAACTATAAACGCCGACCTGATAGCCGGCCAGCCACGCCCTCACGCAGAAATCATAGTCGAGCCAGATCCCAGCTTCGCCGACGCCGCTGAAGCGCAGATCGAACTTGCCTAGGTCCTGGAAAACGCTACGACGGAAGAACATCGGGCCAATGCCGACGGACTCCACGAACATGAACGGCTTTTCGATCGTGTCGTCCCGGAAAGGGATTTCGGCGACCGGCTTGCCGTCGAAGGGCGGCGCCCCGAAATGGGCCAGGATGGGATATCGCGGGTCGTCAAAATCAACCGCCCATCCATGCCAGCACCCCACCACCGCCAGTCGGGGATACTTCCGAAACAGCGCAATCGCGTCCGAAGCCCAGGACGGATCCTTCGGCGGAATATCGTCATCCTGCATCATGCAGATGAATTCGCCGGCGGCCAGATCGGCCGCCCGGTTATAGGTACGTATTTCGTGCAGATCATTGGTCTGGATCAGGAAATCGTTGGGGCGGGTCAAATGCTTGCGCCATTCGACCTCTGATCCGTCCACGGACCCGTCCTCGCATACGATGATCTCATCGGCGCAAGTGAGCCGAAGCCGCTCCATGATGGAGGGAATGTTCTTTCGATGATTGAACGATTGAATTAAAATCGATAAAAATGGCGCATCAGTATATCGGTAGGGAAGCAGGGATCGTTCACTTTTGCGTTTCTTCACGCGAACGATTAGGCGCTTTTCTGGACTCAACAAATTGCGAACGCGAGTTCTTACGCCCATGATGACAGTGATCCGTTTCCAGTTTCAATTGCTCTGAGCTTTAGCGATGCCTTGGAAGCTGACGCGGCGTTGTTCTATCGGTGATAACGAAATGATCGCTGGACGAACTGGGTTTCCATCGTTCTTCCCAAACAGGGGCGGTGTCCAGAGAGTCAAAGCTGGCGCAAGAGCCCCTTGTATTCTCCGATCTTGGCGCGAAGCCGCCCTCGACGGCGCCGCGACCAGAAAGAAAGCGCGCGTCGTACGCGCAGCATGATGAGCCTCCGTTTCACGTGCCGTCGCATTGCCCGTCTGAGACGCGATTTGATTGCCACCGCCTCGTCGCGCTGACTCTCCGCCGCCCGCAGCCGGTTCGTAACGTCGTCCCGTTCGCTCTCCGCCGCCCGCGCCCATCTCGCGAAATCGTCTCGCTCGCCCTCCACCTCCCGCAGCCTGCCGCTCGCCTCCACAAGCTCAACTATCCGCGAACTCTCACCTTTCGGCAGTATAACCCATGTGTCCTCAAGCTTGCTCCGAATCAATTTGTGGTCTTTTTCCCACTGCTTTTCAGGGTGGACCGATTTGGAGTTCTCGTCATGCCAGCGATAAATGCCGGTGATCTCGGGCAAATCGGCGACGCCGCACAACGCCGCCGCCTGGAGGAGAAAATCCCAATCCTCACAGGTGGACAAGCGCGTCGAACCGCAAGCCCAAGTCGTGATAGGCCTCGCGCGGAAAAGCCAGACAGATGGGCGGGCTGAAATTCATAAGGAAGTGCTCAAGAAAGTCAAAACTGGAGGAAAATGGCCTCGCCAGCTCTCCCGTCGCCCTTAGCCCACGCTTTCCCGAGATCTCGACATTGACCGAATCCTGCCGCACGCAAGCGGTTCTCAACACCCGACCGCGATGGTTTCGGGCGAGATTGCTGAACTCGGCCACCCAATGGGCCATCGGGATGTCGTCGTCATCCAGGATCGCGATATATTCGCCGCGAGCCTGCTCGAAGCCGACATTCAAAGGGCGCGTCCGCCCGCCTTGCTCGACCTGCAGAAGCCTGATTTTGCCACCCAGGCTCTCGGTCATGTCGTCGACGGCCTGCCGCACGGCCGCGAGGCCCGGCGGATCCACCTTGTGCGCAACGACCAGGGCCTCAAAGTCATCGTTGCTCTGTCCGCTCAGGCACACAAGAGTCTCGACGAGGGTGTGCAGGCGGCGACCTTGCGTCCTGATCACGGCGGTGAGAAACGGCCGCTTGTGCACGGCGCTGTCCCTCGGGGCGAGCGCCCGGCCTTTGGGGCCAGGCGCGCAGAGCCAGACGAACTGCCGGACGGTCGCGGCTGGATTGGCGCGCCTCGCGCTGTCAACCAGCAGGCCGCCCAACGATAATCCCGGTCTGAGGAGCGGGTGTTGAAACTGGTCGCTTTCCGCCACCACGTCGTCCCGGTCGATCGCATGGAGGCCGGCGTCGCTGAGCAGTCGCGTCAGGCGCTCATGGTCGACAGGCCGCGTCACACTCTCCTTGGGGCCGGTCTCTGCATTACAGTCCGGCCGCCCGAACACAACCTCTGCGCCGGCATCGAGGTTGGCGCAGTTTGATGCGCTGATCGCCACAAACGCGCGCTTGGAGTGCGCCAGACCGGCAAGAGCCTCGAGGATCGGCTCGATAGTGGCCAGGCGCTCGATCTGGTCAAGCAGCGTGATCGAGGCAACGTTTCGGCCGCCGACGATCCGGTCCAGTCGTTCAGCAAATCGCTCGTTCGGGCCGATGTGATGGAACTCGCGCCCATCCCCGGCGACGGGCGCCTGATCGGCCGCGTGCAACCCGATGCCGAGATAGGCGCCCCCGAGCGCCTTCCGCGTTGCATCGGCATGCGCCCGAGAGGGAGCCCCGATGTCGAGGTGCAGGTCATCGGGGCCGTACGCCGCCTGCCTTCCCTTGAATAGCCGGAGAACTCGGTGGAGAGCCTCGGTCTTCGAATCCTGAAAATCGCCATTCGCTGAGAAGCGGTAGATCACAGCGGATACCTGTGGTATGCATAATTGTAACCGATGAAATGACCGACGCTGTGATCCTTGTCCAGCTGGATTGGAAGCGCGCCTTCCTTTTTTTTCTTCATGAACACGCGGGCGGCCCGCAGCATGTTTTCGTCACTGCTCGACAAAAAAAAGTCGACCGCAGGCTCGGTAATATCCGAGCGAGACCATTTGTAGCTCAGAAAGAGCACCGCTTCGAGACAGTAATAGCGTTCAGCGGCCGTGGCCACCCATCCACCTTCTTGGGTCAGCCTTTTGTCATGAAACGCCACCGCGGCGGGCTGGAAGATGACCTTCAGGCCATTCAGCCGCACCCGCCAAGAGAAGTCCACGTCGTCGCAATAGAGAAAGAAACTGTCGGCATCGAATCCGTCCAGCTCCCTGAACAGGGCAGCCGGGATCATGGTGCAGGCCGTGGTCGCCCACCCCGTCTCCCCCGTTTGAGGGTCGTAGTCCTTCGGGTGCTCGATCGGCAGTTGCTTTGCCTCCACCATGCCGACCCCGGGCGTGTCGAACTCCGTCACCATGGTTTCAATCAGGCGGGGGGCTACGATGACGTCCGGATTCTGGATCAGGAAAATATCGGCGCCGTTCGACTTCGACAATTCGTTGTGACCTCTCGCCGAACCGAGGTTTCCGCCGAAGAATGTGTAATCGATGTGGATCGAAGGATAGCGTCGGCGGAGGGATTCGAGCTCCTTCGCGCTGAGACAAGGGCGAAGCGAGCTGTCTCCGTAACGGATCGTGACGGTGGGGCAGATCTTCGCGGCGAGTTCGGCCGAACGGGCGAGCGCCGCGACCGCGCGTTCGATGGCCTGGGGCTCGTTATTGTACAGGACCGACTGAACGCCAATTGTGCATTGTTTTCCGCCGAAGACCCTGACGCTCTCTGGGATTCCATCTGTAGTTTTCGACATAGCGCGCCTATAGCAACTGAGTCTCGATCCAGTCCGCCAGCTTCTGAATGCCGGTAGCCAGATCGCGCCGCGCCGACCAGTTCAGCGCTTCGGCGGTCGCCGTCACGTCGCAGACCGCATGGCGAACATCGCCGAAGCGGTATTTGCCGCAGACGAAAGGCGGGGGAGCGCCGTAAAGGCGCGCTATGATCCGGGCAAGCTCGGACATTGGCGTCGCGCGCCGGCGCCAATGTCAAGCGTTCGCCCTGTCGCGCCCGGATGATCCAGCGCCGCGAGGATGGCGTCGGCGACGTCGTCGATCAGGATGAAATCGCGCAACATCTCGCCATCCTCATAGAGGGGGATGGCCTCGCCGCGGCGTGCAATCTGGCAGAACAGCGAAACGATGCCCGTGTAGGAGTTGGCGAGAGCCTGGCCGGGGCCGTAGACGTTCTGGAGCCGCAGCGTCTTCACCTTCGCCCCGAAGGCGGACGACCAGGCCGACAGGACGTGCTCCTGGGCCAGCTTGGTAGCGCCGTAGACGCTGACGGGATGCGGCTCGGTTGTCGCGGCCGCCGTCGGGGTCACCTCAAGGCCGGGGAAATCCCAGATCCGGGAGGCGAGCTGCTCCCGGCTTCTTTGACCGGGATAGATCGGCGGACCTCCCTTGACCGGCCGCCAAGGCCCCTCGCCGTATACGGCCCGGCTGCCGGTGAGCAGAAACTGGTCGGGAATGCGCTCCGCTCTCGCCAGGGCGTCGAGCATCGTCGCCGTCCCCATCACATTCGCATAGCCGTGACGGGCGCTCTCGGTCAGCGACTGGCCGGTGCCGGTTTCGGCCGCAAGATGAACGACGATGTCCGGGGAGACGTCTTCCAGAAGGGCGCGCCAGACCGCGGGATCGGCGATATCGCCGATGACCAGTTCGACATTCGGGTCCAGCGCGTGAGGGCGACGACGCTGGGCATGTATCTGCGGATGCAGCACATCGACGGCGACCACGCGGCCGTATCTCTCCGACAGGCCAGAGGAAATGGCGCAGCCGACAAATCCCGCGCCGCCCGTGACCACGCATGTTCCCGTCTTGGCGTCTTTCATCGAATGCCGCAAATCCGCAGTATGTATGCCCGTTGTCGGCGCGACAAGATTCCTGCCGTTGCGGCGAGGTCAAGCCGTGACATGGGATTTCGTGGACGCTCCGCGGAAGCCATCGAATCGGCCGAGCGCTATTGCCTTCGGCGGTTGCGGTCCAGCCGGCTCCGGCGCAGACCAACAACCCAGGAGCGCAGACCATCCGAAACACGCGTCAGCGTCGGTCTCGTCACGGGGTTCGCCCCTTCCAAGATTCGCCAACTCAATAGCGTGAGCTCTCGCTCCGCGTCAGCGACCATTGTCGAGTTTTTGACCTTAGCCTCTTTGATCCTGTCACGCAGTTCGACAATTCGGCCAAGCAAGACAGACTGATTCCTTTCGGCGGGTGTCAGCTGTTTCAAGAACTCTTCCAGCTGAGAAGTAGCAATCTCGCCTGAATATTCAGTGCCGCGGGGATGTCCGACCAATACGCTCCTGTCGACTACGGAAATCTTACCTATGCCGTAGGTATAATAATTAAACATGAAATCGGTCCCCCATCCATAAACGTTCGCCTTCAGGTCCGCCCTCCGCATTCTATCTACGATTTCACGTGTGAGCGCGAAAACGACAGCGTCCGTTTGTGCGACGATGCTAAGCTGGGAGTTTGGTATCTTGTCAATCTCAGTTCTATCCAAACTCCAATCCGCGAAGTCGACAAGCGGCGCCCATACGCCGATATTGGAATTCTGCTCGACAGCCCGTCTGCAATATTCGGGAACCTTAGACCAATTGTCGGAGTTGCAGTCCGCGTGTATAAGCAACAAAATATCAGCGTCACAATAATCGATGCACGCCTGGAATTTATCACCAAAAAATAAGTCGTTCGGCCTTCTGATCGCCGGACA
Source organism: uncultured Alphaproteobacteria bacterium (assembly GCA_963765375.1). GTDB lineage: Bacteria > Pseudomonadota > Alphaproteobacteria > Rhizobiales > Beijerinckiaceae > Roseiarcus. The sequence goes on from CAVXVZ010000009.1 coordinate 29,421, forward strand.
GGTAAACCTCACTGGCGCATTACTGTCCGGATCCGAATAGATCACCGTGACTGCGTCAGACGCCCGGGATACCTCACCGACTATTCTCTCGGCATTGTCATGCTTTCCAAACCAGGATATTACAAAGGTATGAATTGACTTCTTGAAAACTCCATGTTCCGCGCTGCTGTCGTTCAACATTGAACTCAAGTCACGAAACCGGTGAGCTGGCTTCGCGAAGAATCTGGTCGGGCGCTGACCGCATATGGCTTCGCTCGGTGAGCGCATGCTCGAGGGAATCGCTTACGCTCGATACGTCATGGGTTTCAACGTACCAATCGATCGTCGTGCGCAGTCCGTCGGCGAAGGTCACTTCCGGCGCCCAGCCGAGCAGCTCCCGACAAAGCTTGTTGTCTGCGACACGATTGTAGGGCCCGGTCGGTTTGGAGGGATCGAACGCGAACACGGCCTCCTTGTTCATGTACGCCAGCACCTTGCGCGCGCAGTCGATTACCCTTGTCCGTTCCATTGTGCCGACGTTTATGGCCGTGCCGTCGTCGATACGCTCCGCAGCACGGATCGTGCCCTCGACAATGTCGCTCACGTGCGTCCAATTCCGGATTTGTTCGCCTGTGCCCCAGATTTGAAAAGGGTTCTGTCCGATGAACGCTCGCGCGATCATTGCCATCACCGCGTGGCTTTCGGGGCACCGGGGGCCATAGGCGGTGAAGTAACGTAGAGACGCCGCCTTCATACGGCCCTCTGCGCAGTACGCTTGTAGGGTCTTCTCGCCCATCAGTTTCGCCCAGCCGTAGAGCTTGTCGCAATTGTATGGCGGCCCGACAAGGTCCTCGGTGAGATAGAGGATCTTCGCAGGATCGGTCTGCAGGTCCTCGGGATAGACGCAGCCGGATGACGCGAAGATCACCTTCTCGACTCCGGCGCGCTCAGCCGCGCGAAACACTGTCCCATCAAGGATCAGATTGGTTGAGCAATTGACCTGGTGGAGGTCGATGTACCCCCTGCCTCCGTGGTCAGCAGCATTATGGAAGACGACGTCAATATCCCGAACCGCTTCGGAGGCGACCCCTGGATCCAGGAGATCAGCCTGCCTGAATTCTATCGTCCCATTCCCCAATGGAATGCGGAGGTTTTCAAGCAATCCGCTGGAGAGATTGTCGACAACTCGCACATGCGCGCCGCGATCGACAAGAGCATCGACAAGGTGCGCCCCTATGAAAGACGCGCCCCCCGTCACGAGAACGCTTTTCTTGGTCCAGTTCATACTATTCCGCCTATTTTGCTGAGCCGGATTCTCCAGTGCGAAGACGTTCCGCCGGTTATGAATTCCATACTCTGACACTGGCGGACACTCGGCGCGACTGCTTCACACACTGGATCAGCGTACGAGCCGACGCAATATACCGTACGGGGTTTGGCGCCGCCTAGCAGCCTGTCGGACTGAGTCCTTGCAGCTGGTCTTTGAAACCGGCCTACCCGCGTTGCGGCGGCGGTCGGCGCCCTGTTGAGCTTTGTGGGCGTTGCGATTGAGTTCTGTTGGATCGGCGATGGAGCTGGATCTTCTCTGCGCCGGGGCGCCCCGCCTTCAATAGGCGGGGGCGAGGGCGAACATTCGCTTCATGTTCCAGGCCATGGTCACGAGGCTCCACTCGCCGCGCACTTTTTCGAGCCCGCGCAGTGAAAATTGACGGAACCCGAGCACGGATTTGATGATGCCGAACACCGGTTCGGGGGTCTGTTTGCGCAGGGCGTAGAGCGCCCGGCCTCGAGGCGTCTTCAAACGATGCGCCATCGCCTCGACCGGCGTCGGATTGTCCGGCGCGGCCGGCGCCGGCTCGAAGCGCTCGGCCAAAGGCGGATGGTGCGGCTGGCGGCCCATCGCGATCGCCGGTTCAATTCCCGCCTCTTCGCAAGCCTCGACATTGCCCGCGCTGAAATAGCCGGTGTCCGCCAGCAGAGTTTCGGCCTCGCCCAAGGCCTCGGGCAAAGCGCCGATCTTGCCCAGCATCGGCTCGACCTGGTTCTTCTGGTTCTTGTCGTTGGGCGCCTGGACCACCTCGGTCGCCACCACCAGCAGGCTGCCGACGGCGACCGCCGCCTGCGCGTTGTAGCATTGATCGAAGCCGCCGCCGGCCACCGGCATGATGCGCGAGTCTTCATCGGTCAGATTGACCTGATCGCTCGGCAGCGGCCCCTCGGGCGGCGGCTGCGGCGCCTTGCCGCCCGGCTTCTTGCCCGTCGCCGCCGTCTTGGCCGCGCGCGCCGCCATTTTGGCTTCATGTTCCGCCAATTCGCGCGCGTGGCGCTCCCTGGCGCGCGCCTCGATCTTGGCGCGCGCCTCGGCGATCTTGCCCAGACGCTCCTCGCGCCGCGCCAGTTCGTCGGGAATCGACATGCCGTCGGGAAGGTCCGCCGCGTCCGCCGCCTCGGCCTTGGCCATCAAATCGGCGACCTCGCCCTTCAGTTGCGCCTCGATCTTGCCCGCATGCTCATAGGAAAGCGCGCTGTGCCGGCTGGCGTTGGCGTAAATCTTCGTCCCGTCGAGGCCGATGGTTCCCATCTTCAGCACGCCCATCTCGCGCGCAAGCAGCAACACTTGGACGAACAGCCCCTCGATCGGTTTGAGAAAACGCCGGCGAAACGTCGCCAGCGTGTCGTGGTCGGGATGATCGTTGGCCGCGATGAAACGAAACGCCACCGAGTCATACGTCGCCCGCTCCAGCTTGCGGCTCGAAAACACCCCCGTCGCGTAGCCGTAAACAAGAAGACCCACCAACACCCTGGGATGGTAGGACGCCGAACCCGAGCCGCGATACTCGCCACTCATCGCGCGAAGGTCGAGCCCGTCGATCACTTCAACCACAAAGCGCGCCAAATGCTTCTCTGGCAGCCACTCGTCCACCGAAGGCGGCAGAAGATAACCCGTCTGCCGATCAATCGTGCGGAAATTGCTCATGCGCAGGCTCAAGGCAAATCAATGCCGCGATTCTAACTCGCCAAATCTCGCCTGTCCCTTCCAAACCGCCAACGTCCCGCTAAGTCCGACAGGCTGCTAGGGAAGCGGAATTCTCCGGGTTGTGGCAATTCCGTTACATCGGTTACGCAGGCGGAACGGGCGTGCGCAGCCTTGCGGCCGCCGGCTTCCTGGCCGCCGCCCGTCGCTCCTCCGGGCTCGATTGACCCGCCGCGTCCGGTTTGCTAGCCAAGGCTCCGACAACGAAACTGTCACATGGTTCGGCACGTATCGTCTGAGGGGCCGCAACGATGAGGGGGGCGTCGCAAGTGATAGCACGTCGGGGCGGCGCGCTCGCGCTGGTTGGTCTTCTTGCCGCTTTCATCGCCGGCTGCGCGGAAACGCCGCCGCCGGCGCCCGCGATCGTCGCCCCCGCCATCTCAGCCGATCAGCTTGTCGGCAAGTGGGGCTTCGCCGCCTATCACAAGGACTCTGATCGGGCGCGGACCATCAAGGAGGCAGCCGCTCAGTGCAACAGGCCTTATGTCATCGACAAGGGGCCTAACGGCGGCGTGATGATGAACCTCGCCGACCAGAAGGAATTGTCCGAATTGGTCTTGAAGGCCGGAGCGAACGGCCAGACGTTCCTTGGACCCCCCGGCGACGCCGGTACGGCCGACGATCGCATCGTGAGCAACGTCGATCCGAATTCGTTCACGACGGTCTGGGTTGATCCTGACAACGCAAGTCGTTATGGCACTTCGGTATACGTGCGCTGCGGAAAGCGCTGATCATCGGTCCAGGCGGGTTCGACCCCAATTTCCATTCGACGGAGCGCGCATGACGGTTCGAGCAGGTTTGTTGTTGCGGGTTGCGTTTGGCGCGGCGTTGGCGGTTCTGGCGGGCGCGGGCGCCGGCGCGCAGACCGCGGTCCCCGGCCAGGACGAGATGAATGTCGTCGACCAACCCGGCTACCAGCCATCGCCGGACGAAGAGCAGCTCACCGGCGCCTACGAGAAGCAGGAAGTGTTCTTCCGGACCACCGAAGCGCGGGGCACGATCATCATCGACACCAAAGAGCGCTTCCTTTACCTGCTGCAAGGCAACAACCGGGCGATTCGCTACGGCATCGGCGTCGGCCGCGAGGGCTTCACCTGGTCGGGCCTGCAGAAAATTTCCCGCAAGCAGGAATGGCCTGACTGGCGCCCGCCGCCGGAAATGATCGAACGCCAGCCCTATCTGCCCCAATTCATGGCCGGGGGCCCGGGGAATCCGCTCGGCGCTCGCGCCATGTATCTCGGCGCGACGGTCTATCGAATCCACGGCACGAACCAGCCGCAGACGATCGGGCACGCGGTGTCTTCCGGTTGCTTCCGGCTGGTGAACGAGGACGTGATCGATCTCTATAGCCAGGTGCCGGTCGGCACCAAGGTGATCATCAAGCAGGCCGTCGCGCTCTAACCTGGCGCCGCCGAAGCCCCGAAACCGAATTGAGACTGCTCATGCTGAAGATGACAACGGTTCTCGCGCTCGCGGCGGTCGTGGGGTTCGGCGGCGCCGCTGAAGCCCAGACGACCCTCAAGGCCGTGCAGGACCGCGGTTCGCTTATCTGCGGCGTCAACGAGGGGCTCGAGGGCTTCGCGATCAAGGACGACAAGGGCCAATGGTCCGGGTTTGACGTCGATTTCTGCCGGGCGCTGGCTGCGGTGATCTTCAACGACCCCTCGAAGGTGCAGTATGTGCCGGTCTCGGCCTCGGCGCGGTTCGACGCCCTGAAAAACAAGCAAATCGACGTGCTGTCGCGCAATTCGACCTGGACGATGGGGCGCGAAGGCGACTACGGCGTCGTGTTCACCGGAACGACCTATTACGACGGTCAGGCGTTTCTCGTCCCCAAGAGCCGCAACCTTCAATCGGCGCTCGAGCTCGACGGGAGCAAAGTCTGCGTGCAGCCGGGTACGACGACCGAGCCCAACTTCACTGACTTCTTCGAAACCAACCATATGAAATATGAGACGGTTCACGAGGCTAGCGTCGCCGACATGATCGCGGCCTACCAGGCCGGACAGTGCAACGTGATGACGACCGACGAGTTGGGTCTGTTCGCGATGCGCCTCCAGCTTGCGAAGCCGGGCGACAGCATGATCCTGCCCGATGTCATCTCGAAGGAGCCGCTTGGGCCGGTCGTGAGGCAGGACGACATGCAGTGGTTCAATATCGTCAAATGGGTCAATTTCGCGATGGTCAACGCCGAGGAGCTCGGCGTCAGTTCGAAGACCGTCGACGAGGCGCTGAAGTCGGAGAAGCCGTCGGTCAAGCGGCTGGTCGGGACCGAGGGGGACTTCGGCAAGCCGCTCGGCCTCACCCAGGACTGGGCGGCGCGCGCCATTCGGGCGGTCGGCAACTACGCCGAAGTGTTCGACCGCAACGTCGGCGCCAATTCGAAGCTCGGGATTCCCCGCGGGCTGAACGAGCTCTGGGACAACGGCGGCATCCAGTACGCCCCGCCGATCCGATAGCGCGCCGCCCTCGCCGCGCTCGCGCTTGACGCGAGCCTAATCCGGCACCCAGGTCCGGCCTTCATAATGCCCTCCCGGCTTGGCCTGGGTGGGCGAGTCGGCGGGCTTCGGTTTGTCGGGCTGCGGCTTGGGCTTTGGCGTGCCGTAATCCTGCGCCGGCGGCGGGACGACCAACACCGGCGGGTAGATGAACTGGCTCAACGCGGCGGAGGGGACGCCGGCGGCCAAGACGGCGAGCCCAGCGGCAAACCGAACGGCGTTGGTCTTCATCGACGCGTTCCTTGTCCGCTTGCCGCCGGGCGCGATGCAGAGACGCACGGCCGGAGGAAAGCGACCCCAGCCGAAACCGTCGCACGCCACTCGCCTCTTCGCGTCGTCCGTTACGCGCCAACCCTCGTCCCGGACCTCCGAACATCGCTTCGCGATCGTTCGCCTCCTCGACCCGGGCGCTGGTAGCATATCCAGCGCGCAAACGGAATTCCAAGGGGACGACGGCGAACCCGGTCGCCCGCGACGGCGCTACCTGCTTCCCGCCTCGGCCTTCGCCATCGCGTCCTTGCAACCGGCGCTGATGTCGGCCGCGTGCTCCTTCATGCAGTCGGCGACCGGTCCCTTGCCCGGCTTGACATCGGCGCAGAGCTTTTTGACGTCGGCCTTGCAGGCCCTGCCGACCGCTGCGGCGCGCACGATCGCCACCTGGCAGTCGGCGGACAAATCCGAGAAATGCGCCTTCACGCAGTCCTTGAGCTTGCCGCCGCCGGGCTTCACGTCACCGCATTGCGCCTTGACGTCGGCCGCACAGGTCTTGGCGAGCATGGACGCGGCGAACGCCGGATGCGTCATCATCAGCGCCGCGCCGAGCGCGGCGATCGAGGTCAGCGTCTTCATCCCGGATGTCCTCTCGTTGCAAAGCGCCTCGGCGCTCACTTCATCTCGACGCCCATCTCGGCCGGCCGGGCCTCAAATAGCCGCAAGCCGATAAAAGCCGGCGAAAACGAAATTGCTTTCTTTTGCTTTTCGGGATCGAGGCTTTTCAACGAGTTGCGGGCGATTCAAATACTTTCTTACTCTCCCTCCGGCCGCGCCTGACCTCGTCAAGGGCGCGCGTCCGGACAAGTTGGGAATGATAGCACGGATTCTGATTTTCGCAAGAAATTGCGCGAGAAAAAATCGCGCGGACTTGCGGCCGGGCGCCCAGCCCCGCTTTTACGAAGCTGGCGCCGGAGCGTCGGGCCCCGGCAGGACCATCAGCGTCGATGTCCCGTGCGCCAGGATCCGGCCGCGGGCGTCGAGGATCCGCCCCTCGCAGGAGATGATGCGCCGGCCGCGCCCGACGACCCGCCCTTCCGCCCGCACCCGGCCCGTGTCCTTGGTGATCGGGCGGGAGAAATTGGCCTTGGTCTCGATCGATGTATAGCTGACGCCGGCGGGCAGGATCGTCTGCCCGGCGCAGCCGGTCGCGCTGTCGATCAGGGTCAGCGCCCAGCCGCCATGGACGACCCCGAGCGGGTTCAGAAGATGCTCGCCGGCCTCGCCCTCGAACACTGCGAAGCCGTCGCCGACCTCGGTGAGCAGAAACGAGAGCGTCCTCGCGATCGGCGGCGCCGGCAGCCGGCCATCCATGATCGCCTCGAGGAACTCGCGGCCCGACATCAGCCTCGCCTCGGCCGGATCGGCAACGCCGTAAACGAGAGCCGCGGTGGTCAGCATCGCTTTTCTCCTATGCATGCAGATACAAATGATGCATATGCATACATCGATGCTGAAATCGACGCAACCGATCCATAAGACTTCTCGTCGCCGACGCGCGGGCGGCGGTCGACGCCTGCGCCGGCTGGAACGCCAGGCTCGCCGCGCGCCGAATCACCGGCTTCCTCAACCGGCGGATGATGGGGTCTGGCCTGAGCCTCGCCCAGTTCGGGCTCATGGCCCAGATCGCCTCGGCGCGCGACGATACGCTCGGCGGGCTCGCCCAGCGCACCGGGCTCGACCAGTCGACGCTGTCGCGCAACCTGCAGGTGCTCGAATCTTCAGGGCTGATCGAGATCGCCGCTGGCGACAGGGACGCGCGCCGCCGCGCGGTCTGGCTGACCGAAAAGGGGGCGCTCGCCCTCGAAGCGGGCCTCGCCGACTGGCGCCGCGCCCATGGCGAACTCGCCCAGCGCATCGACCCGGAGGCCGCCCGGCGCCTGGCGATCGCGGCCGAGGCGCTGGAGGAGGGGTAACGCCAAAGCGCGGTCAGGGCCGTTTCGACCCTTCCCTTGGAGCTGTTACGTTTTTAGCTGAAGCGATCCGTGGCGCCTATAAGGAACAGCTACAGGAACCTGACTGTTCGGCCCTCCTCCGCCGTCTGCGGCTCCTTTGGCTGCGCGGTCTTGTCGAAGGAATGGAACATGATAAGCAAAGTGCGCGGGTCCGCGATAACGTCGGCGGTCGTCGCTCTCGGCATCGGCGCCTTAAGTTCAGGCGCGTCAGCAGAAGATATTGGCAAAACAACAAGTTCGCAGCTTGGTCCTTCTCGCCTCGCTTATGCCCGGTTGTATTGCACTCCTGACTACGAGAGCCATTTCGCAGAGCTGACGGCGGACCTCGCGAAACAGAATTTCGCCCCTCCTGCCGCGCCGATCTACATTGGCGGCAATCAGTCAGCGTCAAGCGTGTTCTTCGCGGGATTCGAGGCGCACTGGGGCGCCGCCGACTTGGTGAACCATCTCTACCATCCGACTCCCGCAGTTCAGCTGCTTACCGTGGTCGAGGGCGTATTCTCGATCACGACGACAGATGGCGAGTCGAGACAGCTACATGCCGGCGACGTGGTCCATCTGGAAGACGTTGCGCCGTGCAAGGGGCACATTACGGTTGTGGGCGACACGACGGGGTTCCTGGTGTTCGCGCGCTGACGCTCCGCGCGTGGGGTTGCATGAGATGAAGCCGCGGCTCCTTCGCCGGGAATCTGACAGGCCGCGTCACGCTGGCTTGTTTAGAGACGAAGATTCAGCCACAATTACTCGGCGTTTTTTTGCGGACTTCGGCTCCAGAGGTTCGGGTATCGCCTCAGGCCCAACTCATGATCTACTCAGACGGTTACCTGCGGGAGGTCGTGCCTGCGACCGACCCGCCATCCGGGGAGGTCCCGCCGGCAGTTGTCGCGGAATTGGATCGGCTGCGCGGCGATTCGCCGTTTTCGAGCGAGCCGGCCGAAACATATCGAAGATCAGTACACTGGACTTACGCAGTCATCGAGCAATATCGGCTTGGCAATTATATCTGGGAACAATTCTACGACCTGTTCCCTTGGCACGCCTTCGGCGGAGAGGCCAGGCTGCTTGCGCCGATCCAATTTGGCCTCTTTGACCCAGAGTTCGAGACGTCCGGCTTTGGGCTGATTATCGCCCATCCCCCGACCCAGTTCCGAACGAGGCCAGGGAGAATCGGAACAATAAGGTTTCCGAGTTTGGAGCGATCCTTCCCGGTGATTGCGCGCATGATGCTCACGACCCTCCACGCTCCGGCGCAGCCGACAAATGCTTACAGCGCCTGCTGGGCGCGCGACGTTGCCACTCGTTCGACGTGGGGCTTCCTCACCTCCGGTCATGCGGTGAGCGGACTTGCGGCAGGCGACGCCGTGCCGTTGGCGGGCGGCCAATCGGGAACCTTGGAGATATCCGGGCACCCGCCTATCGATGCCGCCTTTGTCTCCGCGGCCGCGCCAAAAGGTCCGAAGCCCCACTCGCTGCGGGCGTTTTCCGCAATCAATTTTCCGGCGGCTGGCTTGCCGGTCGAAGTCGTCACCGCGAGTCGCGTTGAGCAGCGACACGCCGTTGCGGTGCAAAACTCGATGGGCGTAATCAACACTTCGTATTACGGGATCCAGGTCTTTTTCGATCAGCCTTGCCTGCCGGGGGATTCCGGTTCGCTCGTACGCGCCGCGACGGGCGACGCGGTTGCGCTTTACAGCGGCGAACAGGGAGGCTGCATCTATAATGGCCTCACCAATCAGACGCTTGGTCTTGGCCAGCACTTCGGGCAGGCGCTCTACGCGCTCGGCGCGAGCGCCTGGATATAGGGGAGGGTAAAATGGCGGAATCGAAGACGACGAAAAAGTCCGACGGTCAGTTCGAAATCCTTGTCCCAAAAAGGGCGGCGCCGACGAGGGGCGCGCGCGGCGTCACAGATGCGGTCACAACGCACGCGACCCAGCCGTGGACTGCGCAAGCGTTTTTCGACGTCAAGAAGGTCGACCCGAAAGACATGGCCGCCAACTGGCAGGCAAAGCTCGCTCAGGTCCTCGATATGGCCGCTGACGTAGCGGCAAAAAAGGACAAGGGTTGGCACATCGACGAGATCGAGATTGGCTTGACGCTCAGCGCGAAGGGCGAATTGTTGTTCATCGCCGAAGCTGGAGCGGAGGCGAGCGTAAAAGTGACGCTGAAGAAGAGCTGACCGCCCCCTACCCGCGCGCCTTCCAGAAATCCGCCTGCAGCGCCGCGGCCTCGTCCTCGAGCAGCGGGCCGACGACTTCGGTCGACCGCTGGCCGGCGGCGAACACGATGTCGCACGGCAGGTCGAGGGTCGGGTTCTCGTCGTGGGCGCCGGTCTCGGCCTTCAGCGACTTCTCGGTCTGGCCGTAGACCACGCGGCCGATCCCCGCCCAGTAGATTGCGCCCGCGCACATCGCGCACGGCTCAGCGGAAGTGTAGAGCGTGCAGCGGGCGAGGAACTTGAGGTCGTAGGCGCGGGCCGCGCGCGAAGCGAGCAGGCGCTCGGCATGGGCGGTGCGGTCGCCGCCCTCGCTGGTGAAGCCGCTGCCCTGCTCCATGATCAGGTTGCCTTCGCCGTCGGCGAGCACGGAGCCGAACGGATGGTCGCCGGCGGCGCGCGAGCGGCGCGCGACGTTGAACGCCCGCCGCAATAGCGCCTCATCGTAGGGACGAAGCGCGGCGGTCATGGCAAAAGCTCCCACGGAATGCTGACCCGCGTTCGCTAGCACGTCGCGCGGATGGCGTCTCCCGGCGCCGGCAGTCTTGTGCTAGGGTCGTGGCGCGACCGCGGGACGGGTTCATGACCGAGACGAGAAAGCTCGCCGCGATCCTGGCCGCCGACATGGTCGGCTTCAGCCGGCTTGCGAGCCTCGACGAGCAGCGCACGCTGGCGCGGCTCCGGGCGCTGAACGGGGATCTGATCGATCCGGCCGTCGCTGCCCATCATGGGCGGATCGTCAAGCGCACCGGCGACGGAATTCTCGTGGAGTTCCGCAGCGTCGTTGACGCGGTGCGGTGTGCAATCGAGGTCCAGGAGGGCCTGCGCGAGCGCAACGCCGGCCTCTCGCTGGAACGACGCATCGAATTCCGGATCGGCGTACATATTGGAGACGTCGCGGAGGAAAGCGACGGCGACCTCATGGGCGACGGCGTCAATATCGCAGCGCGCCTCGAAGGGATCTGCGAGCCCGGCGGCGTCCTCATTTCGGAGGACGCCTGGCGCCTGGCGCGCGACCGGCTCGACGAGACTTTCGTCGACCTCGGCGAGCAGAAACTCAAGAATATCCCCCGCCCGATCGGCGCCCGTCTCCTGCCGGCGGAAAGGTTCGCGGGAAAGCGCGAGCCTTCGCCCGCCTCTCGTGAAACCCGCGGCCCGGACCTGCCGGAGAAGCCGTCCATCGCCGTCCTGCCGTTCGAAAACATGAGCGGCGATCCCGAGCAGGACTATTTCGCCGACGGAATGGTCGAGGACATCGTCACTGGGCTCTCGCGGATCAAGTGGCTGTTCGTGATCGCCCGCCATTCGAGCGCGATCTACAAGGGCAAGGCGATCGACGCGCGGCAAATCGGCCGCGAGCTTGGCGTGCGCTACCTGCTCGAGGGCAGCGTGCGCAAGGCCGGCGCCCGTCTCAGGATCACGGCGCAGCTCGTCGAGGCCGAGACCGGGGCTCACCTCTGGGCGGACAAATTGGACGGGGAGCTCAAGGACGTTTTCGACTTTCAGGACCAGATCACCGATCGCGTCGTCGGCGTCGTCGAACCAAGCGTGCGGCGGTTGGAGATCGAACGCTCGCGACGCAAGCGTCCTGAGAGCCTCGGAGCCTATGACCTCTTTCTGCGCGCTCAGCCCCACATGCAGGCCCATATGCCCGACGAAGCCAGAAAGGCCATCCCTCTGCTCGAAGAGGCGCTCCGTCTGGAGCCGGACTATGTCGCGGCGCACGCCCATCTCGCCTGGTGCCGCGAATGGCGCTTCACCCGCGGCGGGCTCGACGAGGCGGACAGGACCGCCGCGCTCGCGCACGCGCGCCGCGCCATCGCCAGCGACGCGGACGACGCCGCGGCGCTGGCGGTTGCCGGATGGGTGATCATCGTGCTGACCAAGGAACACGAGACGGCCCTCAGCGCCGTCGAGCGCGCGATCTCCCTGAATTCCTCATGCGCAATGGCCCACTATTACGCGGCGCTGGTGAACGCCTTCGCCGACAGGCCCAAGGCGGTGGCCTTCCACGCCGGCCGCGCCTTGAGACTGAGCCCATTCGACCCAAAGGCGTTCGAGGCGCACCTCGCGCTCGGCATGGCGGCGGTCAGCGAGCAACGCTATGACGATGCGGCCGCGTGCTTCGCCCGGGCTTCGGAAATCAACCCGAACCATAGCGTAATGCCTTTCTTCCACGCCATCGCGCTGGCGCTGGCGGGACGAGCGGAGGATGCGATCCCATCGGTGCGGCGCGGACTTGAGCTTGAGCCCGGCTTCCGCATCCGGATCTTCGCCGAATTCGGGATGGCGCCGGCGCTTGCCGAGGCGTACTCCAGGGGCGCGCGCCTCCTCGCCTTGCCCGAGTGACCGGCGTCGCCCTCGCGTTGTCCCCTGCATTGCGCATCGTTCATTTGACACCGCCCGCCGGGTCGTTACGGTCAAAAAAGAGGCGCCGTCACCTCCGGCGGAAGGGAGGATGCGCGCGCTGCGATGAGAGACCAGGCGGCCATCTGGCGGCGCGATTCTTGCGTAGCCTGAGCGGCGGTGACGCCGACTGAAAGGCTTGAGGGGAGCGAGGTTCTATCTCTGTGCGAGGTTCTATCTCTGTGAGTGTCGAACCGCCCCTGCGACTGAAGCTCACCGGCGTCAGCAAGTCTTTTCCCGGCGTACGCGCCAACGACAACGTCAACCTCAGCGTCAAGCCGGGCGAGATTCACGCTCTCTTGGGCGAGAACGGCGCCGGAAAATCGACCCTGGTCAAGATGATCTACGGCATCCTCGCCCCCGACGAGGGACAGATTGTCTTCGATGGCTCAGCCGTCCGGATCTCGAACCCGCGCGCCGCGCGGCGCCTCGGCATCGGCATGGTGTTCCAGCACTTCTCGCTGTTCGAGGCGATGACGGTTCTGGAGAATATCGCGCTCGGGCTCGACTCCCGCCTGTCGCCGCGCGAGCTCCTCGCCGAGTTCAACCGGGTGCTCGAGGCCTATCAGCTCAAGCTCGATCCGCGCCGCATCGTCTCGACGCTCAGCGTCGGCGAGCGACAGCGGATCGAAATCGTGCGCGCGCTCCTCCTGCGCCCCCGGCTCTTGATCATGGACGAGCCGACCTCGGTGCTGACGCCGCAGGAGGTCGAGCAATTGTTCGAGACCTTGCGGAAACTCGCCGCGAGCGGCTGCTCGATCCTCTACATCTCGCACAAGCTGCACGAGATCGTCGCGCTCTGCGACACCGCGACCATCCTGCGGGGCGGCAAGGTCGTCGCCCACTGCGACCCGAAGCGCGAGACCTCGCGCTCGATGGCCGAGATGATGATCGGCGCGAACCTCAAGGAAATCGCCAAGCCGGCGACGCGCAGCTTCGGGCGGCCGAAGCTCGCGGCGCAGGGCTTGTGCCTGCCAAAGCCGAGCGAATTCGGCGTCGCGCTGCAGGACGTCGCGCTCGAAGTCAGGGCGGGCGAGATTTTCGGCGTGGCCGGGGTCGCCGGCAACGGACAGAACGAGCTTTTGAGCGCGATGAGCGGCGAGACGCTCGCCCCGAGGCCCGAGGCGATCAGGCTCGCGGGCAAAGACGTCGGCCGGCTCGGCGTCACCGAGCGGCGCAGTCTCGGCTTGTGCGCGGCGCCCGAGGAGCGCAACGGCCATGCGGCGGTCGGCGAGTTCTCGCTCACCGACAACGGCTCGCTGACCGGGCGCGACCGCATGGACATGGTGCGCTTCGGCCTCATCGACCCTGCGAAGGCGGCGAACTACGCCGCCGAGGTGATCGGCGCCTATACGGTAAAGGCGACCGGCCCGGGCGCGCTCGCGGGCTCGCTCTCGGGCGGCAACCTGCAGAAATTCATCATGGGACGCGAGATCCTGCAGAACCCCGAGGCGTTCGTCGTCTGCCAGCCGACCTGGGGGGTCGACGCCGGCGCGGCCGCCGCCATCCATCAGGCGATCGTCGATCTCGCCGCGCGCGGCTCGGCGGTCATGGTCATCTCGCAGGACCTCGACGAGCTTCTCTCGCTTTGCGACACGATCGCGGTCATCAATCTCGGCCGCCTTTCGCCGCCGATGAAGGTCGGCGATGTCTCGATCGAGGAGATCGGCCTGCTCATGGGCGGCGTGCACGGCGACCCGACCGCGACAATCGAAATGACAGAGGCCCTGCATGCGCATCCGGCTTGAGAAGCGGCTGACGCCGAGCCGCTTCATGCAGGCGGCGACGCCGATCGCCTCCGTCCTTCTGACGATGGTGCTCGGCGCGATCATCTTCGAGCTGATCGGCTTCGACGGACCGCGCGCCATTTACGAGACCTTCATCACCCCGATCGTCGCCTCATACAAGTGGCAGGATGTTCTGACCAAGGCGGCGCCGCTCATCATCATTGCGCTTGGCCTCTCGCTCGGCAATCAGGCGAAGATCTGGAACATCGGCGCTGAAGGCCAGTACATCATCGGCGCGCTGGCCGGCGCGGGCGTCGCCTTCGCCCTACCCAATGCCGAGGCCTTCTGGATCGTCCCGCTGATGATCGCGGCGGGGGTTCTGGGCGGCATGGCCTGGGCGGCGATCCCGGCTTTTCTCAAGACGCGCTACCGGGTCTCCGAGGTGCTCTCGACCCTGATGCTGGTCTATGTCGCGCTGCAGGTGCTCAACTATCTGGTCGCCGGCCCGTGGAAGGATCCGAACGGCCACAACTTTCCGCAGACCGCGCCATTCACCGAAGCCCAGCTTCTGCCGCATGCCATTCAGGGGACCTTCGTCCCGCCGGGCTTCGTCGTGGCGATTCTGCTCACACTCGTCTTCTGGCTGCTGACCGCGCGCTCGGTGTATGGCTTTTCGGTGCGCACGGTCGGCGCGGCGCCGAACGCCGCCCGCTATGGCGGCTTCGACGCCTCGCGCACGGTGTGGACGACGCTGCTCATCAGCGGCGGCATGGCCGGGCTCGCCGGCATCCTCGAAGTGATGAGCCAACTCGGGCAGATCAACCTCGGCTTCCCGTCCGGCTACGGCTTCACCGCGATCATCGTCTCGTTTCTCGGCCGCCTCAATCCGATCGGCGTCTTTCTCGCCGGGCTGATCCTCGCCGTCACCTATGTCGGCGGGCAGGTCGCGCAGACGGTGGTGCATGTGCCCAACGCGACCGCTGGCATCTTCCAGGCGACGATGCTGTTCTTCATTCTCGCCAGCGACATCCTGGTTCGATATCGCCTGCGCGTCATTCGTGAAGCGCCCCGCGCGGCTCCAGCCGAGGCGGTCGCGTAGATGCTCACCTTCATCATCGACGCCCTCATCACCGTGGTCGGCGTGACGACCCCGATTTTGCTCGCTGCGACCGGCGAACTCGTGGTCGAGAAGAGCGGCGTGCTCAATCTCGGCATCGAGGGCATGATGTTGATTGGCGCGGTGACCGGCTTCGCCGTCACATTGACCTATGGCGACGGCATGGGCGCGCTGGCGCCGTGGCTCGGCGTCGTCTGCGCCGCGCTCGCCGGCGCGGCCTCGTCGATGCTGTTCGCCGTCCTGGTGCTGACGCTCGGCTCCAATCAGGTGGCGACCGGCCTCGCGCTCGCGATTTTCGGCATCGGCCTGTCTTCGCTGATCGGCGCGAGCTTTGTCGGCATGATTGTGCCGTCGTTCGATTCCGTCTTTCCCGATTGGCTCGCCGGCGATCCGCTGTGGCGGGTCGTGTTCGGCTATAGCCCGCTTGTCTATTTCGCCGTCATCATGATCTTCGCCGTCGGCTGGTTCCTGAACCGCACCCGCGCCGGACTCGTCTTGCGCGCGGTCGGCGAGAATGACCTCTCCGCCCACTCGATCGGCTATCCGGTGATCGCCATCCGTTACGCGGCGATCGCCTTCGGCGGCGCGTTGGCCGGGATTGGCGGAGCTTATTTCTCGATGGTGATCACACCGATGTGGGCCGAGCAAATGACCGCGGGGCGGGGTTGGATCGCGCTCGCGCTGGTGGTGTTCTCCGGCTGGCGCGCCGGGCGACTGCTCGCGGGAGCTTACTTTTTCGGCGTCCTTATGACGCTCGAGCTCTACGCCAAGGCTTCCGGCTTCTCATTCCTGCCATCGCAGTTCTGGGCGGCGATGCCGTACATCGCAGCCATCCTCGCGCTCGCTGTCATGTCGGCGCGCGACGTCGCCGGAACGGAAGCGCCGGCTTGCCTCGGCCGGCCATTCCTGCCCAGCAGCTAGGCGGACGAAATTCAACAAGGGAGAAAAAAATGACCATGATTACCCGACGAAATCTCATGAAGACCGCCGCCGCGGCAGGATTGACGCTGCCCGCCATCGGGCGCGGCGCTTTCGCCGCCGAGCCGCTAAAGATCGGCTTCGTTTACCCCGGTCCCGTCGGCGACTACGGCTGGAGTTGGGCGCATAACAAAGGCCGGCTGGCGATGGACGAGGCGCTGAAAGGTCAGGTCGTCTCGAGCTACGTCGAGAATGTAAAGGAAGACGCAAGCGCCATTCCGATCATCAAAGACCTCGCGCAACAAGGCAACAAGTTGATCTTCACCGCGTCCTTCGGCTTCATGGACCAGACGATCGAGGCCGCCAAACAGTTGCCGGACACCAAGTTCGAGCATTGCGCGGGCTACAAGAAGGCGGACAATGTCGGTCTTTACAACGAGCGCTTCTATCAGGGCCGATCGGTGGTCGGCACGATCGCCGGCCATATGTCGAAGAGTGGGGTGATCGGCTATCTCGGCTCGTTCAAGATCCCGGAAGTCGTCATGGGGGTGAACGCGTTCACCTTGTCGGCGCAGGCGGTCAACCCGAAGATCACCACCAAACTCGTCATGATCGATTCCTGGTTCGACCCGGCCAAGGAGGCCTCCGCCGCCGAAACCCTCGCCAATCTCGGCTGCGATTTCATCACCACCCACACTGACAGCCCGGCGGCGTTGCAGGTTTGCGAAAAGCGCAAGATCTACGGATTCGGCCAGGGCGCCGATATGTCGCGCTTTGCGCCGCATGCGCATTTGACGGCGATCGAGGATATCTGGGGTCCCTATTACATCACGCGCGCCAAGGCGATGCTCGACGGCACGTGGAAGCCGGACGACGTCTGGATGGGCTTCAAGGAGGGGTGCGTCGCCATGTCGCCTTACAACAAGGCGATGCCCGACGACGTCAAGGCCGCGGCGGACAAGATCATCGCCGGATGGAAGGACGGCAGCTACGACGTCTTCACCGGCGAGATCAAGGATCAGTCCGGCGCTGTGAAGGTCCCCAAGGGCGAGCACATGAAGGACGCCGACATCGCGGTCATGGACTGGTTCGTTCAGGGCGTACAGAGCTAACTAACGCGCTGGCGCCAGCCCTCACCCCGACCCCTCTCCCGCAAGGGGAGAGGGGAACTCAGCCGATCCGAATGATGTCCGCAACGTCGCCGAGGCGGACCCGCGCCGCTTCGACGACGTGCAGATGGTGGGTGAACAGGATCGGCTGAATGCGGTCGCCCATTCCGGCGAGCGCTTCGAGACCGGCGCCGGTCCGCAAGTCGTCAAAGCTGGCGAAAATGTCGTCGCCGATGAAAGGCGGCGTCTCGGCGCGGGCCGCATAGTCCTGGGTATAGGCGAGACGGAGCGCGAGATAGAGCTGGTCGCGCGCGCCTTCGCTTAAGTGCGCGACGGACGCCCTCTCGCCATTGGGCCGGCAAGCCTCGAGCTTCGCTTCGTCATCGTCGTAGAAACTCTGGTCGAGCCCGGAAAAGGCGCCCCCGGTCAAGGTGGCGAACGCCTCCCCGGCGCGCGTCATCAACGGGTCGCGGCGCCTCGCGCGATGATCGTCGAGCGCGCCGCCGAGCAGCGCCGAAGCCGCCTTCAGGACCGCCCAGCGTCGGGCGGCGTCTACGAGTTCGGCCTCCGCGTTACGGCGCTGCTGCAGCGCCGCCTCCGCGCCGATGCCGCTCTCGAACTCCTCGCGCTTGCGTTGAAGCCGGTCACGCTCGGCGTAGCGATCCTTTTCTTGCTGGCCGAGGTCTTCATCGCGGCGCTCGAGCTCGCTCGAACTCGCCGCGGCGGCGTCCGGATCGAACGCGTTCATCTCCTCGATGAGGCGCGCTTCATCGACCCCGTCGGCCAGATCGGCGAGACGTTGGCGAAGCTGGCGGAGCCCGTCCGCAACACCGGCGCGCTCGCCCTCGCGCGCCAGCAATACGATCGGGTCGGAGTCAGCGGGCAGAGAGGCCGCACTTGCCGCCATGGTCTTCTCGGCCCTGCCCCGGCGGGCGCGCGCATCGTCGAGCGCCCTATCCGCTGTTTCCCTCTGCTCGGCCGCCGCGCGCCGTTTCGTGTCGGCGGCGCGCGCCTCGACAAGACGCTCGTTCAGGAAGCGCGCGGCGGCCTCCGCCGGCAAGTCCGCCAGAGCCGGCGCGCAGCGTTGAACGAGCGCCCGCGCTTCGGTCTCGAAGTCGCTCATGTTCCGCTCGATGCCGGCGACGCGGCGCACACGGTTGCGATGGTTTTCGGCGTCGTTGAAGGCCCGGTCCCAAACCTCAAGCGCGGTCTCGGCGGCTTCGGTCGACGCCCCGTTTTCGAGCCCGAGAGCGCCGACCGCGACGGCCCACCGGCGACGCCAATCGTCGAGGAGGGCGGCGGCCGCGGCGTCTTCGGTTTTCGCTTCCTCGAGACGCCGGCGCGTCTCCGCGAACCGGGTCTCGAGGTCGCGCGATCTTTCCCAGGCGCGGGTCGTCTCCTCCAGGCGCCGCTCGAAGCGATCGGCCAGCCGGATGCAATCGAGGCCCTCGATCTCGCTCAATCCGGCCTCGAGGCAAAGCGCCCGCAGAGCCGGCTCGATCCGGCGAAGCTCCGCTTCCTTCGCCTCGAGCTCGATCCGGCGCGCGAGGAGCTTGTCGCGGGTCCTGAGGCAATGTTCGGCCCGGCCGGACCATTCCTGCATCCTGGCTGGCGAACCCGGACGCACGCCGACGGGTTTCCAAAGCTCGCCCCAACGCTGCTCCGTCTCAGCAAGCACCGCCGCCGCGCGCGCTTCTGCGGCCTGCGCCGAAGCGTACTGGCGCCTCTGTTCGTCGAGCCGCTGGGTTTCGAGCGTGTGGGTGGCCAGACGCGCGGCGTCCTCGATCGCGTCGTCCGCCAGAAGATCCGCGTCAATGGCGAAGCGCTCGAATTCCGCGACGTGAATCCCGAGCGACGCCTGCGGCGGCGCCTCCCGCGCGCCGAATATCGCCGCGCGCAACGGCCGCCACGCCGTCTCGCGGCGCATCCGCGCCTCCGCAATGCGATCGACTGTCGCGAGGGGACGGCCGGCCGCAAGCCGGGCGAGGCGGGCGCTCGTTTCACCCATCTCCTTCTCTGCCCCCTCCCTCGCTCTTGCGGCCTCCCGCGCCCCGCGCGAGCCGGACTCGAAGGCCTCCGCGAAATGACGGAGGTCCTCGGGACGGGGCAGCGGAATCCTCGCCAGCGCTTCGAGGTCGACGACCGGCGGATCGAGCCTCGCGGCGGCGTCGCCGAGTTCGAGAGCATCCGTCGTCAGCGCGACCCGACTGTCGGCGGCCCTCCGCGCCTCCTCGCCGATCTTGCCGAGCGCGGCGTATTTCTCGCGCAACGGCGCGGGATCGAGGTTCGCACCATCCGCCTCCCGCGCAGCGCGCGCGGACTCGCAGTCCTTCTGCGCCCGGAGGAGCTCGCTCGTCTTCGCGCTTGCCAGCGCTTCGCCGTCGCGCCCCTCCTTGATCAGCTTGCGCGCCTCCGCTTTCGCGGCTTCGGTCGGCCGCCGTGTTTCAAGCGAACCGACATCGGTCAAACCCAGCGACCGGGCATGGTGATCGAGAGCCGCGAGGAAGCCGTCAGCCTCGCGCTGAACCGCCGGGAGATCGCGCTTTGCGTCTTTATAGCCGCCGCTCGCCTGGAAGAGAGCCTCGATAGCCGCAGCGTCGGACAGCACCGCGTCATCAACCGTGATTTTCCGCAAGGCTTGAGCGAGGCGCTCCTCGTCGACCCGCGCCCGCTCCGCTTCCTCGCCGGCGGCGCGCAATTCATCGAGCGCCGCCTGCAAGCCCTGCGTCATGCCGGGAGCAAAATCGGGCAGGTCGCTGAATGAGGCGAGCTCCGCCTCGGTCTCCCGGATGCGGGCGAGGAGCGGCGCCGTGCGCTTGAGCCGGTTCAGGCGCGATCGCTCGATGTCGCCGGCGCGACGCTCGGCGCGCAGGCGGTCCAACTCGTGGCTGAGCCCTTCGATGTCGTTGTTGAGTTTTACCCATGCATCGCTGCGGAGTTCCTTTTCGCGAATTGCGGCCCGCGCCGCGTTGAAGCGCTCGAGCGCCTGATAGAAGCGGCGGTCCTTGCCGGCGCGCGGAGCGAAAACGCCGTCCGCTTCGTCTTCAAGGGATCGGCGGAGCTCGGCAAGTCCGCGCAGGCCGGACGCCGCCGCCAGGAGGCTGGCCCCGACGTCGCCGTCCGCCTGCAGCATTTCGTCGCCGCCGGCGCGCAGCCTGTTGGCGTCGAGTCCGAACGATCGCTCGAACACCTCCTGGCTGAGGCCGCCGAGAAATGGCGCGAGCGCGTCGTCGGGCAGAGGACTGCCGGAATCGCTGAGAAGGGTGTTCTTGCGCCCCTTGCGGCGCCAGAATTTGAGCGAGCGGCCGTCGGCCGCCACGATCTCCGCGCCGACGCGCAACTGGCCGGGAAAGCGGGATGCATAAGGCGTTCGCTCCGGCACGCCGAACAGGAGCGCGCCGACGGCGGCGAGAGCGGTCGATTTGCCCGCCTCGTTCGGCCCGTAGACAACATGCAGCCGCGCCTCTGGCCGGAAGGCGATCCGGAGGCTCTCGAAGGCGCCGAATTTCTCCAGTTCGAGGCTCAGGAGCCGCACGCTCGTCAGCCCTCAGCCGAGCGGCCGAGCGCGAGCGCGCGCGCTTCCGCCAGAATCGAGTCGAGGCCGAGCGCCGCGCTCGCGTCTTCCGCCATCCCGCCGGGCAGCTTGTCTTTGACGGTCCTGACGAGCTCGGTCACGCGCGCGCGCACTGCGACATCCGCCTCGCTCTTCTCAAGCGCCGAGGCCAAGTCGATTTCGGCCAGCGCGGGGTCGCGCGGCGGCCGCTGCGGGTCGGCCGTATCTATGCGCAGACGTTCGAGCCAAACATCGTCGGCGCTGCGCTGCGCCGCCGCCTCCACCTCGTCGCGCAAGCGATCCCGATCGGCGATGAACCGCGCATGCAACGCCGTCGCGCCGGTCAGGACTATCCGCACGGCAAGGAGCCGCCCTTCCGCCGCCTCGGCATGCGCCCGCACTTCAGCCTCGACCGCGCGAAGCAGCCCGGCCTCATCACGGTGCGGCGTCGCGTCGACAAACACCTCCGCCCAGCGCGCGGAGTCCGTCACGACGCGCCGCACCCCCGCAACAGCCCCGTCTGCAACCTCGACCAGGACCGCCCCCCTCTCGCCGCATTCTCTGATGCTGCGGCCCTGCAGATTGCCGGGATAAACGATCCATGGGTCCCGCGAGACGATTTCGAACGCGTGGACGTGGCCGAGCGCCCAATAGTCATAGCCCCGCGCCGCGAGGTCGGCGGCCGTGCAAGGCGCATAGTTTTCATGGCCGGCGCGGCCGCAAGCGGTGTGCAGGACGCCGATGTTGAACCAGCCAGCCAGGGGTTCTGGATAGTCGACGGCGTAATTCTCGACCACCTCACGGTGCGGAAAACCGCGTCCGTGCAGCGCGACGCGCAAATCCTCGATGCGGTGGGTCTCCGGCCGCCTCGTCGAAAACTCGAAAACGTTCTCCGACCAAGTCAGGGATTTGGCGACAAGGCTTTCAGCATCATGATTGCCCCGCAAGAGGAAGGTTGGGATGCCGCGATTCGAGAGACGAGCCAATTGCCTGTTCAAGAAAAGGGCGATAGAGGCGTCCTTCCACTCGCCGTCAAAGACGTCGCCGGCGATCACGACAAACGAAACGCCTTCCTCCAATGCCTTCGTGACAAGGTCTTCGAATGCGCTTCGGCTCGCCTTGGCGAAGCGGGCGGCGACGTCTTCGTCCTTCTGCGCAAGGCCGAGGAAAGGGCTGCCGAGATGAAGATCAGCGGCGTGCAGGAAGCGAAAATTCATCCGCGAGCCTCTTCAAGGGCGGTGGGCGAGAGCCCCGTCTATCCATTCGGCGAGCACGGAATCGCGCCGGCGCCGGCGTCGCGGGAAACGAATCGAAGTGGACGTCGGCCGCGTGAACGAAGCGGAACGCCACGGCTTGGGGTGCATCGGCGACGCGAGACCGCGCTCGCGCCTTGGTCGAGCGCCATACCCCGCGCCGCTGCAGGTGTCACGCTCGGGCGTCGTCTGTGCGGTGGATAATCGCGCCGCCCGCGCAGGGGGCCGGAACTTGTCGGCCGCCGCACGATCGGGCATAGGAACCGGTGAAGTTCGGACCTGCGCCGTCAATGAGCGGATGCAGGCGCCGTCCGCCGCCATGAGCGACACGCCGCGCGAATCCCACGGTTCCCGGCTGTCTCTCGAACGAGATGCGATGACGATCAAGATGCGGCCGTTCTCCCTCGCAGGACGGCAAAAGGCCGCCGCTCCCGACAGCATCGAACGCTCCGCTCGCCTGTGGCTGAGCGAACGCCTGCACACATTCTGGCGCAAGGCGGTCAGGACGCCGTGGCGAAACGCGCGCCGCTCGATGCGCCGCGCGCTCGCCGCCGGCTCGAACGCCGGAATCAAGGTCTCGGTGGACACGACGACCCAACTGGCGTTCGTTCCCTTTGCCGGCCGCTTCCCTCCGCCGCTGACGCGGTGCGAGGTCCTCGCGCCTTGCCAATATCGGACCAGATTGCACCCGCTCAGCCTCAACTCGACGAAGGACGAGCGCGTCCACTACGTCGATCACACCGTCGATGCGCCGGCGATGATGCTCGAGCACCTCACCGACCAATACTGGTTCCCCTACTTTGGCCTGCTCGTTTCAGAACGGGGCCAGGTCTGGCGCCACTCCTACCTCGGGCCGTTTCAGGATGGCTTCCTGACGAGGGTCAAGGCGATCGTGGACCGGCCGCTGCCCGACGGAAGCAAGGAGCATTTGCTCTACCCCGACCGGCTCAAGCGCATTCCCAGGATGGAGGGCGAACATCTTCTCCTCGCAGGCTCGGACCAGCCGAATTATGGCCACTACCTGCTCGACGTCGTTCCCCTGATCCACCTGGGCGCCAGGATGGGCATGCCCATGCTGACCTGGTCGCTGAGGCCGTGGCAGCGAGCGCTGATCGCCCGGCTCGACATCGCTCCGGGGCTGATCCGGGAAATCAAGCCCGAGCCGGTGTTTCTCGAACATGCGATCACCAGCAATCGGCACTCAGGCGCAGCTTCGATCAACGCGCACCCGCAGACCAAGGAGGTCTTCTCCTTCATCCTGTCGAACATCGAGAAGCATGCGCCGGCTGTCGAGCGGCCGCGCCGGCTATTGGTCTGCCGCGGCGTCCGCGACGCCCGAAACATCCGGAACAGAATGGCGGTGATCGAGGCGCTTGCGCCGCTTGGCTTTACCGCGATCCAGCCGGAAAAACTGCCGTTCGACGAGCAGGCGATGCTGTTCAAGAACGCCGAATTCATCGTCAGCGAATTCGGGTCAGGCATGGTGAACGCGATATTCTCCCGCCCGGGAACCAAGCTGGTGGAGATCATCGCCGAGGGTCAATTCGACCCGTGGTCATCGCACTTCGGGGCGATGAACCAGTTCGAGCACGTGGTGCTGTTCCAGCATCAGTCGCAGGAGGCTCTCCTGAAGGATCCCCGCCACCTCAAGGACTTCGGAGTTCTCCTACGACGTCGACGTGCCGCGCCTCGTCGAGACGGTCGAGACATTGATGAAAGAATAGCGGCGGACAGCGTCGGCCGGGCTTGAGCGACAGGAAACCACATTCGTCGCTGATGGAACGCGCCGCTGCTGCGCCGCGTTCATTCCGGCGCATGCGGAGGGGTTTCGGCAATGCAGGTCAAGTATCGCTCGTTCACTCCCGGGCTCAATCCGCGGCAGACCAAGCTCGAGGTTCCCGGCTGGGGCGGCGAACGCCAGCCGAGGAAAACCGGGTCGATGGAGCAGGCGTGGCATTGCCTGCCGTTCTCGGAAGGCGCCCGCTACGGAATAGAGTTGTTCTACCCCTACGAAAACGAGCTTCGCGTCAGCACGAGCGGCGGCAAACTCGTGTTTGACGGCGATTTTGGCCCTCCGCCAGAGAATCACGGCGGCGAATGGCCGCCCTTCCGCAGTTTCGGCGACCTTTACTACACTTACCAGTTGTCCCTGGATCTCAAGGTGGAGGAAGGCTGGGCGAGCCGCACCGAGCCGCACCCGCGGTTTTATACCGACCCGACCGACACCACCCCGATCGCCGTGCCGGCGCTGATCCGGCGATGGTGGCCGATGATCCATTTCCTGGTGTTCAAATCGCCGCCCGAGGGCAAGACCCACATCTTCCGCGCAGGCGAGCCCTTCGCGCAAATCCTCTTCATACCCGAGGAAGCAGCGTTCGATCTCGTTCCGATGTCGGAGGAGGAAGCCGCCGAGCGGGAGTTACAATCGCGGCGCATCTATCAAAGCCGCGCCACCTTGTCCGCCGGGACCGAATGGAAATCGGCGACGAACACCGTGTTCGACGGCACATACCGCCATATACTCGGCGCCGCCAGCGAAAAGGCTAAGCAGCGCCGCTGACTGGAGCCACGCTTCCCGCGACCGTCCTCGATACCGCCGCCTGCTCCGTAGGCTGGCGCGCGCCTCTCGATGCGCGCTTGGCCGCGGCCTCAGTATACGTTGTGGTAATAGTGATGATGGTGGTGATGATTGTAATGGTGATGGTAATGATGGTGATGATGGTAGTGGTGGTGGTGGTGGTGATGGTAATACTGGGCCACAACCATAGGCTTTTCGCCGGCGGAAGCATCCGCGGCCGCCCGCTCGTCCTCGGCCTTCAGAACATTCGTTGCGTTCGGAATCGGGTCCAGCAATTCCGCGAACGAACCCGCGCGAGCCAACCCGGTCGTTTCGTCGGCGGGAGCGGCCGCCGAAGCCTGGCCGCCGCCAAGCAGCGCAAGCGCAGAGACCCCGCCCAGCAGCCCCATGATGGTCTTGTCCACGTTATGTCCTTTCGCGGTCGCAGAAACGCAGACGCAAAACGAAATGCGGCGCAAAAGGTTCCGACCCATGGCCCGCAGGCCGGGCGTCGCCCTTACTCGCGCGCCATCCGGGCCGACACCGGAGGCGGCGCCGGCGGGTCATCGGCGAAACGCTGGCGGTAGACGCCGAGGTTCTCGCTGACCCGCTGCACGTAATCTCGCGTTTCGTCGAACGGGATGCGCTCGATCCAGTCGACGAGATCGGCGGTTCCATTGCGCGGATCGCCGTGCGCGGCGATCCATTGCGTGACCCGACCGGGACCGGCGTTGTAGGCGGCGAAGGCGAGTTCGCGCGAACCGCCCTCGTCCTCGATCAATTGGCCCAAAAGCGAGGCGCCGAGCCTGGTGTTGAAGGACGGATCGGCGATGAGACGGGCATAGTCGAACTCGACGCCGGCCTGCCGCGCGGTCAACGCCGCGGTCGAGGGAAGCATCTGCATCAGCCCTTTCGCGCCTGCTCCCGACGCCGAGCGCCAGATGAATTCGCTTTCCTGCCGCGCGACCGCATAGACGGTGGGGAGATCGGCCGAGTGGGCCAACGGGAGGAAGGCCGGCATCCCCGTCGCCGGAAACGCCATTGCGTCAAGCGGGTAACCGCGGATGAGGGCGAACTTGCCGAACTGGACCTGCGTCCCGGCGTCGGCGAAACGCTTCACGACCTCCGCCATCGCGGCGATCTGCAACTCGTCCCGCCACTGCCTCGCGGCGTCGAACGCGAGCGAGGTCGCGAGATCGTCGAGCCCGTCGGCGTAGAGCGCCGCGGCCGCGCCAACGGCCTCGTCGCGCCGATCGCCTTCCGCCGCCGCCTTTGGCGCGCGCAGGGCGAGGCGGGTCTGGCCGAGACGCTGAGCGGCGAGCTGACCGTAATAGGCGATCGGCTCGCTCGCGGCGCGCTCATAGAAGCCCCTGGCGGCCACGGCGCCGCCCATCGCCTCCGCCGCCCGGCCCTGCCAATAGGCGGCGCGAGCGATCGACAGAGGGGCGTCGGCGGCCTCGGCGGCGAGCGCAAACCGCTCGGCGGCCCGGGGCGGGTCGTCGAGGAAGCGCAGGGCGATCCAGCCGGCGTGAAAATCCGCGTCGACCTCGGCTTCGGACGTCTCCGGCCGCGCGGTCTCGTCGCAGACTTCGAACGCCAGTCGCGGCTCATCGAGATCGAGCAGCGCCGCGGCAAGCATCTTTCGCTCGCTCCACCAGCGGTCGGGGCTGACCAGAGCGTCGCGATCGCGCGGCGCGAGGCTCAAGAGCACCGCCGCCTCATAGACCCGGCCGGCGCGGCGGGCGTACTGGACCCTGGAGAACAACAGGCCAGGATCGTCGCGGAGCGCTGGGGGAATGGACTTCGCCAGCGCGGCGGTCATCGGCGCGCGAGCCGCCTCGATGCGGGCTTCGGTCAGCGCCAGAACGTCGGGACCGGCACGCGACGCGGCGCGCGCGGCGGCGCCGACGTAACCGGCGTAGAGCAGGCGGTCAGCGCGATATTTTTGATCGGCCTTGACGAGGTAAGCGCCGAAGTCGCGCAGGATGACGCCCTCGGTCACGGCGTCGAAATTGCCGTCGCGCCACAGGGCCCGGATAGTTCGCGCCGCTTCGTCGTTGCGGCCCATCGCTTTTGCCGCGCGCGCCGCGGCAATCTTTCCCGCGCTCGTTTGCGGCGAACTGTCCGCGAAAAATTCGGCGACCTTCGCCGGAGCCTCGGGGTGCGCGGCCAGCTCGGCTTCCTGCCAGTCGCGAATCGGGCCGCGGCTGGGCCACGTCGGATGGGCCTGGAGGAAGGCCGCAAGCTCCGTGAAGGAGGGATGCGGGCTGGCGCGCAGCGACGCCCATTCCAGCGCCGTTCGCCCGGCCGGGTCGTTCGACGCTTGAGCGAGCGCCGCCAGACCCGCAGCGTCGCCCCTGTTGTAGAGGATCGCGGCCTCGGAACCGAGCGGGGGCGGCGGCGAAAGCTCGCTCGGCGCGGGGACCGCGGCGGGAGGGGTCGGCGCAATCGCGGAGAGGGCGCTGACCGCGGGCGCCGCGTTCGGGACGTCGGCATAAGCGAATTGCGCTCTTGGGCCGGCGTCGCTCGGGGCGGCCTGCTCGGGCGCCGGCGATGAGTTGGCGTCGGGAACAGCGCGAACGCAGCAAGCCGAATTGAAACCGACCTCGCGCGGCGACGCAGCCTCACTGAAGGGTTCGTCAAGCGCCGGCAAAGCGCGGATGGCGGCGGCCGGGGCGGCGGCGGCGAAGGGAACAACCTTGTCGATCCGTTCATCCGTGGTGCTCAACCGCGCATCGACGCGCGCGGACCCAATGGGGCTCTTGTCGATCGCCGCCAGCTCGGCGGGCGGCCGGCGCCATTCAGGGGCAAGCGCAGTCAGGCAGGCGGCGCCGCATATGGCGAGAAAAAGGCGGGGACGGGAAATCGTCATGGGTCCAATCCTCTTGGACAAGGATGGACCAACTTTGCTGACCAAGATTTAATGCCTGGCGTCCGGCGCGCTTGCCCCTTTCGCCCGCGGCGGCCCGGGGCTATGTGTCCGCAAGCAGGCCGAGGCCATGAACCGGCGGGGCGCGGAGCGAACTGGGCGCGGATGATGGAAAAGCGGGCGAAGTTTCACGGATCGATGCCAGCGCTGGTCACCCCGTTCAAGGACGGGAAAATCGACGAGCCGGCCTATCGCGCATTGATCGACTGGCAGATCAACTCGGGTTCGCACGGGCTGGTGCCGGTCGGAACGACCGGCGAGAGCCCGACGCTGTCGCATGAGGAGCACCGCCGCGCCATCGACATCTGCATCGACGAGGCGCGCGGCCGGGTTCCGGTGATCGCCGGCGCCGGCTCGAACAACACGGCGGAGGCGATCGAACTTGCCCGCCACGCCGAGCTGAGCGGAGCGGACGCCGTCCTCGTCGTCACGCCGTATTACAACAAGCCGACCCAGGAAGGCCTCTATCAGCACTTCAAGGCCGTCAACGACGCGATCGGAATTCCGATCCTCATCTACAACATTCCTCCGCGAAGCGTCGTCGACATGTCGGTCGACACGATGAAGCGGCTCAGCGAGCTTGCCAATATTGTCGGCGTCAAGGACGCGACTGGCGACGTGGGGCGCGTTTCGCGTCAGCGACACGCCATGGGGGCGCACTTTATCCAACTTTCTGGCGAAGACATGACGGCGCTGGCGGCGATGGCCGCGGGCGGACACGGCTGCATCTCGGTCACGGCGAATATCGCGCCTGGCCCATGCGCGGAATTGATGGAGGCGACGTTCAAGGGCGACTGGGATCATGCGCTGAAGATCCAGGACCGCCTCACGCCCCTCCACGGCGCGATCTTCGCCGAGCCAGGCGTCAACGGGGCGAAATACGCGCTGAGCCTGCTCGGCCGGGCGCGCGCGGAGACCCGGTTGCCGCTTCTCCCGGTCAACGAGGCGACCGAAGCCATGATCCGTCGCGCGATGGTGCACGCCGGCCTGCTTAACGCCTGAAGGAGCGGGGCGCCGTGCCGGCCGATAAGGAAAAGCCGAACTTCAAGGTGGTCGCCGACAACCGGCGCGCCCGCTTCGACTATGAGATCGGCGAGACGTTCGAAGCCGGCCTGATGCTGACCGGTCCGGAGGTCAAGTCGCTGCGCAACGGCAAGGCGACGGTTGCGGAGAGCTACGCCGCCGTCGACCGCAATGGCGAAGTAATGCTCTACAACGCCAATATTCCCGAATACCTCCAGGCCAACCGTTTCAACCACGAGCCGAAGAGACCGCGAAAACTCCTTCTGCACGCTAAGGAAATCGCCAAGCTCGCCAAAGGTGTCGAACGCGAAGGCATGACGATCGTGCCGCTCAGAATCTACTTTAACGCCAAAGGCAGAGCCAAGATCGCCATCGCGCTCGGGCGCGGCAAGAAGCTGCACGATAAGCGGGAGACCGAGAAGGCCCGCGACTGGAACCGCGACAAGTCGCGGCTCATGCGCGAGCGCGGCTAGTACGGGCGATATTCAATCCCAGCGGGGTCGGTAGACCCCCGCCAGGCGATCCCGTCATGCCGCCGCCTTCAGCGCCTGGTCGAGATCGGCGAGGATGTCGTCGATGTGCTCGATGCCGATCGAGAGGCGGACATAGTCGTCGGTCACGCCGGTCGCGAGCTGTTCTTCGGGGGTGAGCTGCGAGTGGGTGGTGGTCGCCGGATGGATGGCGAGCGAGCGCGCATCGCCGATGTTGGCGACATGATACAGGAGCTTCAAGGCGTCGATGAACTTGGCGCCAGCGGCCTTGCCGCCCCTGATCTCGAAGCCGACCAGACCGCCCTGCCCGCCCTTGAGGTATTTCTCCGCCCGCCGCTTCGACTCGCCCTTCTGATAGGACGGATGGATCACAGTCGTGACCTCCGGGCGTTTGCCGAGCCAGGCGGCGACGGCGGAGGTGTTGGCGCAATGGCGCTCGATGCGCAGCGGCAGCGTCTCCACGCCCTGAAGGGTGAGGAAGGCGTTGAACGGCGACATGCAGGCGCCGAGATCGCGCAGAAGCGTCGTGCGCGCCTTGATGATGTAGGCGATCGGCCCGAGCGGCTTCACCGCCTCGGTCCACACCGCTCCGTGATAGCTCGGGTCGGGCGTGTTGAGCGCCGGCTGCCGCTCCTTGTGCTCCTCCCAGGGGAAATTGCCGCCGTCGACCAGGATGCCGCCGATCGAGTTGCCGTGGCCGCCGAGGTACTTGGTCGACGAATAAACGATGATCGCCGCCCCGTGATCGAAGGGCCGAGTAAGGATCGGGGCGGCGGTGTTGTCCATGATCAGCGGGATGCCGAAGGAACGCCCGATGGTCGCCACCTCCCCGATCGGGAACGCGATCAGCTTCGGATTGGGCAGCGTCTCGGCGTAATAGGCGCGCGTCCGGGCGTCGGTCGCCTTGCGGAAGTTCTCGGGGTCGACCGGATCGACGAAGCGCACTTCGATCCCCTGGTCCTTCATCGTGTTGGCGAACAGATTCCAGGTGCCGCCGTAAAGGTCGGTCGAGGAGACCACGTTGTCGCCCGCCCGCGCCAGGTTCTGGATCGCAAAAGCCGACGCCGCCTGGCCGCTCGCGAGCGCCAGCGCCGCGACGCCCCCTTCGAGCGCGGCGATGCGCTTCTCGAGCACGTCGGTGGTCGGATTCATGATCCGGGTATAAATGTTGCCGAGCTCCTTGAGCGCGAACAGGTTTGCGGCGTGCTCGGCGCTCTGGAACTGATAGGAGGTGGTCTGGTAGATCGGCACCGCGACGGCTCCGGTCGCCGGATCGGCGCGCCAACCGGCATGAAGCGCCAGGGTTTCAGGCTTCTGGGACATCGTTTTCTCCTTGGGGGTTGGCGGATGCGCCGCCGGGACTGCGAAGGCCTCGAACCGGAAGAGCCGGGACGCTGCGCACTAATACGTAGTTATTAGGTTATTAATTTCTTATCCTGTGCTGACTAAGTGGAAAGGGTTGACCATAGCGGTTCGCCTGCACGTCCGCAAGGCGGCCTCATCCTCGACGAACCGTGGCGCCGCGGCAGGAAACCCGAGCCCTCTGCTTCCCGCGCCGACGGAGGCGGCTCTCGAAATTCGCTCTCACTCCTATCGCATCGGCGGGATAAAGTGATGGGCGAATCCGATACCCGGCGGGCGCGCGGATCGCGCCTTGAGTCGACAAGGAGGGCTGATGAGCACGGGGCAAGAACAGGCCGGCGCCGAGCGCGCGCGAAGATTTCACTTGCCGCACGCCCATCTCGAATCGGCGTTCGGAAACGATTGGTTCGGCAAGAAGGCGGAAGATTTCGCCCGCTTCTTCGGCACGCCGATGTTTCTCGTCGCGCAAACGATCATCGTCGCGATATGGATCTGGGTCAATGCGGTTGGCTGGACGCAGTTCGACGTCTATCCGTTCATTCTGCTCAATCTCGCCTTCTCGACCCAGGCTGCTTATGCGGCGCCGTTGATCCTTCTGGCGCAGACCCGCCAGGCCGACCGCGACAAAGTGATGAGCATCGCGGACGCTCAGCATCGCGAGGAGCTTCACCAGATCAGCGAAACGCGGCAGGCGCAAATGCGTGAGCAGTCCGGAATGCTGATCGAAATGCTGCAGCAGAACACCGCGCTCACCGAGCGCGTCGAAGCCCTGATCAGGCAAAATACCGAGCTCACGGAGACGATCAGAACCCTGGTCGAAAGGATCGACTCGGTGACCGCTCAGGTCCACACATGCGTCGCGCCGCCCGCGCGCGGCTGAGCGGGCTCCGTTTCTACTTGTCGATGTTTTCGATGGTCTGTTCGAGCGCGGCAGGGGAAACTCGAAACAAGCCAGTGTACGGCATGCCGAGTTCAAGGATGAGAAGGATCGCAAATGCGATCGATAGCGCGCCGAAAGTGAGGGCCGCGGCGACCAGGGCGTTCGACTTGGCGTACAAGCCCATGGCGAAAAACAGCGCCGCCGTCCAAAAGACCAGGATTGCGATCAGGAACGGGGACACCGGAGCGCTCGCCACTTGCAGCGAAATCAGCAAACGCGATTGTTCGACCATGCTGGCGTATTGCTGCGCGGTCGCCAGAGCCGATTTCTGCGCGTCCGACGTCGGTTTCAGCATGGCGAGAAAATCGGTGATGGCCTGAGAGTTGGCGAGTGGCGCAGCGACCGACAGCAGACTCGGGTCGACGTCGCCGCCTCCCCAGAACGTGTCATAGCCCTTCTGGATTCCCTCCTTGAGCTTGTCGCGCAGCGGCTTCGTCTCGGGCCCATATTGCGCCAGCGCCTGATCAAGCCGCAGGATCTGGGCGGAGAAATTCTCGAGATTCGTTCGCTGTGCCGAAAAATAGCCCCAGCTCACGCCGATCAAAGTTCCAAGAACAAGCGCCAGCAACAGGCTGACCAACCCCGAGACCTGGCCAACCACGCCTTTCGTATCGCCGGTCTTGTGCTCGGGCGTTAGCCGCGTCTGCAAAGCGAGCCCGGCGTAGCCGGCGACCATGAACAAAACGAAAATCAGAATACAGATAAAGAGAATGCTCATTGATTGCCCGCGCCCAGCTATACCGCCCTCGCGCGCCCTAACTGATCGGGTCCGAAATTACAAGCGACGCCGCCGTGCTCACGCGGGGATTCCCTCGTCGATTCCGCGGACGATCGCGATGAACGCCTTGGCGGCGGGCGAGAGCGTCCGCCCCCGCTTGGCGATGAAGCCGCGGGCCTGCTCTATCGCACCGGCGCCCTTCTGGACGCGCCGAAGAAGGCCTGAGCGGACCCCGCGCGAAAACCTACGCGGCGACGCGCCGTACCGGAGGCGTCGCTTTCTGGCCGGCCGGCGCTTCGCTCGTGCTATCAAGGGCGTTCCATTGCCCAAGGATCATCGAGATGAAAAACCGCCAATGGCTGCTCGCGCGCCGTCCGGACGGCGCGCTCAAGGATAGCGACTTCACCTTCGTCGAGACGGAAGCGACCGCGCCCGGCGAGGGCGAGGTGTTTATCCGCAATCTGATCTTGTCGTGCGACCCGACCCAGCGCGCCTGGATCGCCGGCGACACCTATGTGCCGGCGGTCAAGATCGGCGAGGTCGTCCGCTCGTTCGGCGCGGGCCGGATCGAAGCGTCGAACCATCCGGGCTTCAGGCCAGGCGATATCGTGCTCGGCCTGGTGGACTGGCAGGACTATGTCGCGATGAAGCCCGGCGGCCTGAACAAGCTGCCCCCAGGCGCGCCGATCGAACTCGCGATGGGCGTCCTCGGCATGATTGGAATGACCGCCTATTTCGGCCTTCTCGACGTCGGCCGTCCGGTCGCGGGCGAGACCGTCGTCGTCTCCGGCGCCGCCGGCGCGACGGGCTCGCTCGTCAGCCAGATCGCCAAGATCAAAGGCTGCCGCGTGATTGGCGTCGCCGGCGGGGCGGAGAAATGCCGCTGGCTCACCCATGAACTCGGGCTCGACGCGGCGATCGACTACAAGGGCGAGAACGTGAAGGCGCGGCTCAAGGAGCTTTGCCCGAAAGGCATCGACATTTTCTTCGACAATGTCGGCGGCGACATCCTCGACGCGGCGCTCGGGCGGCTTGCGATGCGGGGGCGGGTCGTTCTCTGCGGCGGGATCTCGGCTTACGACACCGCCGAGCCGCCGCCGGGACCGAGGAGCTACCTCAACCTGGTCTCGAAGCGCGGGCGGATGGAGGGCTTCCTCGTCACCGACTACATGCCGCGCGCCGCCGAGGCGATCGGCGCCCTCGCCGGCTGGGTCAAGGAGGGTAAGCTCAAGTATCGGGTCGACGTGCAGCGCGGCCTCGAGAACGCGCCGGCGACGCTGAGGCGCCTGTTCGAAGGCAAGAACGAGGGCAAGCAGCTCCTGCGGATCGCCGAATAGGCATTGCGTTGGAGGGCCGGGTCGATGACCCCGCCCTACATCCACCGCGCCCCACAGTTGACGGGAGACAATCATGAAGACCAACCGGCGTGAATTCGCCGCCCTGGTGCTCGGGAGCGCAGCGAGCACAACCCTCGTCTCACCCTCGAATGCTCAGAGCGATCCCCTGCCCTCCTGGAACGAGGGGCCGACAAAGGACGCGATCGTCAGATTCGTCCATGCGACGACCGACGTCGAAAGCCCGAGCTTCGTGCCGCTCGCCGAGCGGATTGCGACCTTCGACCAGGATGGCACCCTGTGGGTCGAGCACCCGATCTATACCCAGCTCGTCTATTGCTTCGATCGCGTGCCGGCTCTGGTGAAGGCCAAGCCCGAACTGGCCAACGTCGAGCCATTCCGCACCGTGTTGACCGGCGATCGCGAGGCGATCGCGAAGCTCGGCCTTGAGCCGCTGCTCAAAATCGTCGCCGCGACGCTCACCGGCGTGGACGTCGACACGTTCCGCGACGAGGTCGCAAAATGGATCGCGGAGGCGCGCGATCCGCGCTGGAAGCGGCCTTACTCCGAACTCACCTACGAGCCGCAGATCGAGCTGCTCAAATATCTCCGCGGCGTCGGCTTCCGCACATACATCGTCACCGGCGGCGGGCAGGATTTCGTCCGCGTCTATGCGGAGGGCATCTACGGCGTTCCGCCCGAGCAGGTCGTCGGCTCCGCGGGCGCCGTCAGCTATCAATATGACGCGAAAGGGCCTGTCCTCATCAAGGAGCCGAAGCTCCTCCTCAACGACGACAACGCCGGCAAGCCCGAGGGAATCCATCTGATGATCGGCCGGAGGCCTTATTTCGCCTTCGGCAATTCGACCGGCGACCGGCAGATGCTCGAATATACGAAGGCGGGAGCGGGCGTCCGCCTCGCGATGCTCGTCCTGCACGACGACGGCGCGCGCGAATACGCCTACGGCCCCGCTCAAGGGCTGCCGGACACGAAAGTCGGCCGGTTTACCCCCGAGCTTTACGACGAGGCGCAAAAGGACGGCTGGATCGTCGTCAGCATGAAGAACGACTGGAAACGCATCTTCGCCTTCGAGTAGGCGCGGGCCGCGCCTGTCGTCCCGCGCCTCACCAGCGGATCAGCGCTGCGCCCCAAGTGAAGCCGCCGCCCATCGCCTCGAGCATCACCAGATCGCCGGGCTTGATCCGGCCGTCGTTAACGCCGACGTCGAGCGCGAGCGGAATCGAGGCGGCGGAGGTGTTGCCGTGCCTGTCGACGGTGACGATCACCTTGTCGCGGGCGATGCCGAGCTTGTCGGCGGTCGCGTCGATGATCCGGCGGTTGGCCTGATGCGGCACGAACCAGTCGATCTCGTCCGCCGTCACCCCCGCGTCGGCGAAGCAGCCCTGGATCACGTCCGTCACCATGCCGACGGCATGGCGGAACACTTCCTTGCCCTCCATGCGCAGATGTCCGACCGTCTGGGTGGTCGAAGGCCCGCCGTCGACGTAGAGCTTCGAGCAGTGCCTGCCGTCCGCGCGCAGCCGCGAGGCGATTACGCCGGGCGAGGCAAGCCGGCCGTCGCTGTCGCGCGCCTCGAGCACGATCGCCCCCGCCCCGTCGCCGAACAGGACGCAGGTCGTGCGGTCGCTCCAGTCGAGAAGGCGCGAGAAGGTCTCGGCGCCGATCACCAGCGCCCGCTTGTTCGAGCCGGAGCGCAGGAACTTGTCGGCCGTGGCGACGGCGTAGACGAAGCCGGTGCAGACCGCCTGAAGGTCGAAAGCCGCGCCCTCGATGACGCCGAGATGAGCCTGGACCTGGGTCGCGACGGCGGGAAAGGTGAAATCCGGGGTCGAGGTGGCGACGATGATGAGGTCGATGTCGGCCGGCTTGAGGCCGCCGGCGGCGAGCGCGGCCTCCGCCGCTTTGGCTGCAAGCGTCGACGTGGTCTCGCCGGTCCCGGCGACGTAGCGCCGGCGGATGCCGGTGCGCTGGACGATCCACTCGTCCGACGTGTCGACCTTCGCCGCCAGTTCCTCATTCGGGACGACGCGCGCCGGCAGCGCGCTGCCCACGCCGCGCACGCACGAGCGGATCGATGCGGGAGCAGGGCCGCCGGAGAGGTCCGGACCCGGACGGCGCGAGCGGCGGGCTTGAGGCGGAGGGGATGCAAGGTTCATGAGCGGGGCGGGTTCCTAGGTCAGGATCGGGCGGCGCCTCGAATTTGCCGGCGCCGGGCGGAAGTCGTTGGCGTGGGAGATCATTTCGCGAATCTTGCCGAGCAATTCCTGACGAACCATGTCATAGCCCAATTCCACGGCGCCGGCGTAGCTCTCGGCGTCCGCGCCGCCATGGGCCTTGATGACGACGCCGTCAAGTCCCAGGAACACCCCGCCGCTGGCGCGCGGCCCCATCTTGGCGCGCAGCGCCTCGAGCGCGGGGCGCGCGAAAAAGGCGCCGATGCGCGACATGAGGCTCGAGCCCATGGCGTCGCGGATATACTGGCTGAGCTGCCTCGCGGTGCCCTCGGCTGTCTTGAGCGCGATGTTGCCGGTGAAGCCCTCGGTGACGAAAACGTCGACGGCGCCCTTGCCGAGGTCGTCGCCTTCGACGAAGCCATGATAGCGCATGTTGGGCAAGTGGGCCTCGCGCAGGACGCGGCCCGCCGCCCTCACCTCCTCGACGCCCTTGATTTCCTCGACGCCGACGTTGAGCAGGCCGACGGTCGGATTGTCGATACCGAATACGATTCGCGCCATCGCCGCGCCCATCACCGCCAGATCGACAAGGTGCTGGGCGTCGCCGCCAATCGTCGCGCCGACGTCGAGCACGATCGATTCGCCGCGCAGCGTCGGCCACATCGCGGCGATCGCCGGCCGTTCGATCGGCGCCATCGTGTGCAGGCAGAACTTGGCCATCGCCATCAAGGCGCCGGTGTTGCCGGCCGAGACCGCGCAATCGGCCGCGCCCGACTTCACCGCCTCGATCGTCTGCCACATCGACGAAACGCGCCGCCCGGTGCGGAGAGCCTGGCTCGGCTTGTCGCTCATCTTGACCGCGACGTCGGTATTGAAAACGCGCGACCTGGCCGCGAGCTTCGCGTGGCCCTCGAGCGCCCGTCCGATCGCCTTCTCCTCGCCGTAGAAGAGAAATTGCACGTCCGGCCGGCGTTCGAGCGCGACCGCAGCGGCGGGCACGACGACCGCCGGCCCGTGGTCGCCGCCCATCGCGTCCAGCGCTATGCGAATGTCGCTCGCCATTCCTTGGTCCGACCGCCCCGGGCGCGTTGCTCGGGCGTCGCCCGGCGTGGGCCGCGACAATAGCGGCTTCGCCGCCCAAGGCAACGCCTGAGGGGCGGATCGCCCTTTTCCTCGATCGACGCGCGTGCGAAGATACGGCCGCGACCCGGCGCCCCTTTTTCTCATGTCCGATCGACTGCATTGCACGCTCGGCGCCATCGACGACGCCAACGCGCGCGATCTTAACCGTGAGGCCGGCGAACCGGCCGAGCTCGTCTACGGCCGGCGGATGAGCGAGGCGCTCGCCGCCTTCGCGCCGGGCGCCTCCGAAATCCTGCAGATCGCGGTGCGCGGCCAGCATGTCGAGCGGTGGCTCACCCCCCGCCGCGCCCATCCCGACGGCAAGGCGGGCTATATCGCCTGGCGCAACGCCGCCAAGCGACGCCACGCGGAGCGAGTGGCTGAGATCATGGCGAGTTGCGGCTACGAGGACGCCGCGACCGCGCGCGCCGGCGCGCTGGTGCGCAAGGAGCAACTGCGCAGCGACGCCGAGGCGCAGACCCTTGAGGATGTCGCCTCCCTCGTGTTCCTTCGCCACTACGCCTTGAGCTTCGCCGCCAAACATCCGGAAGCAAAGGTGCTCGACATCCTCACGAAGACCCAGCGCAAGATGTCGCCGAGGGCGCGCGAGACCGCGCGCGACTTCGGCCTGGCCGAGTCCGTCCTTGCGCTCTACGAGCGCGCTTCGCCGGCGCTCGAGCGCGATCGCCGCCGCACGTACGACGATTGAAGGGCCCAAACCGCCGCCAATCGCCTCAAGCGCTATGCCCGGTCGGTCTCGACCAGGGCTGTCAGGCGGCGGCCTTGCTGCCCATCAACGCCAGGGCGATCTTCTGGGAAATGTATCCGAGCACCGCGCCGATGATCAGGGAGATCACGCCAACTATGAAAGGATTCTCGAGCGAGGCCGAGGTGACCGCGCCAAGCTTGTTGCCGGTCAAGGCGAGACCGGCGACAGCCGCGAATCCGAGCACGCCGGCCGGAATGTCGCTTACCATCGGCGCCTTGGCGGCGTACACGAGAATGAAAACCGTGATCAGGACGCATATCCCGGCCCAAAGCGGAACGCCGAGCGTGCCGCCAAGCGGGATCTGGGTGACCAGCAGCAGCAAGATAAAGGCCATGATGGCGCCGAATATATTGTTGGTGAGCGCCTTGGTGAGCCCGGCCTCCTTGCCCCCGCAATGGTAAAACGTCGCCCAGGCGATGAACGCGACCCAGATTTGCAGCCCCATCCCGAACGACAAGAGGACAAACGTCGCGATGCCTCCGAGCACGCCGATGCTGACCGCCAATGCAGTAATGAGATCCATGGCTCCCTCCCGATTTGGGCCCGCGTTCCTCGCTCCCCGAATTGCACGGGCCTGCTCCCAGCGACGGCGCCTTGCCGCCGACTCGGGCAGTTGAGGTTAGTCTGTGGCTATATCTTGTGCAATGGCGGGCGGGGCTGTTTGAACAGAATCATTTGCCCTCATTTTCGCTCACGGATGGCGCAGGCGGCCGCGCAACGAGGCAAAGGGCAAAGACTTGTCGTCCGCGTCGTCCGGCGCCTCGAAGACGACGCCGGGCTTGCGCGGATAGGGATCGAGGCCGAGGGCGAAGAACTCCGCCGCCAGCGCGCCGAGGTCGATTTTTCCGTCGATCACCGGATCCGGATCGTCCTCGTCGGCAAGCGAAAGGCTGAGCGTTTCGCTTGCCGCCCCACGGGCCGAATCCTCTTCCGCCTGCGGCGCGAACCGCACATCGACGGCTTCGTCGACGGTCGCGGCGAACGGCTCGAGCGTGACGACGCAGGTCTGGGTCAGTTCGCCGTGGACCGCGCCGGTCACGCGCGCGCCCCCGCTCCCGGCCGGCTCGACGCGCAGGGTCGCGGTCAAGGCGGCGATGGCCGGAAGCCCATGGAGCGAAGCGAGCGCTTGCCTCTCGGCGGGGCTTGCTTCGACAGTCACGGTTCGCCCCTCTCGCGGGAGAGCGTCGATCCGCACGACGCGGGTCAGCGGCTGAACCTCAGTCATGACTGCCTCCACCCGCGATCGAGCCCGGCGGGAAACGGAATTGGCCGGTCGCGAACGCTTCCATTGGAATCGCCGCGAGCGCGGCGTCAAGCGAGGCGACATGGACGGCGAGCGCGCCCGCTCGCGGCGCGGCGTCCGCGCCCTTTGCGCCATAGACATTGCGCGCGAGCGCCTGGGCCAAGCGGGTATCCGAGCCTTCGTCGAGCGCGGCGGCGTAGGCGGCGTTGCGGCCATAGAAGGCGCGGCCCATCGCCTTCAGCCGCTTCGACACGGCGATATCCGACAGTCCCATCTCCCGCAGCGTGTCGTCGAAATGCAGGAAAACGCCGTTGACGAGTTCCTGGGCCATCGCGTCGGCGAGGCCGCCCAGCGCCTTGAGCCGCCGCAGGACGAGCCCGGCGTGCAGCGTGAGCAGCTCGAATCGGCCGTCGATCCGGTCGGGCGCCTCAAGCGCCTGATAGAGCGCCGGGCGGCGGGCGGCGGCCACGATCTCGCCAAGAATCTGCTCAATGACGGCTCTGCTGGCGCGCCGCGCGCGCCACCGGGCGAAGATCATGCCGATCCCCTCGCGTGGCCAGCGAGCTTAAGGCTCACGGGGCTCATGTCTTGCTTTGGCAAGGCGGCATGAGTTAGGCATCCTCGCCCGGCCTGGCAAGCCGAACGGCTGGTCGTGGAGAGAGGCTGAATGCAATATTCGCCCAAGGTCCATCGTTGCGCGATGCTGGGATTGGCCGTTTGCGCCGCGTTGGCGCTCAGCGGCTGTCTTGGCTATGACGGCGACTTCGATCGCGGCTACCAGGTCGACGAGGACACGGTGTCCCAGGTCAAGGTTGGCGCGACCACCAAGCCGGAAGCGCTCGCGCTCCTCGGGACGCCGTCGACCACGTCGACCGTCGGCGGCGACGCCTGGTACTATATCGGGCAGAAGATGAAGCACACGCTTCAATTCATGCCGGTCCAGATGACCGACCAGCATGTGCTGGCGGTCTATTTCAACAAGGACGGCAAAGTCGACCGGATCGCCAACTACGGCATGCGGGACGGCAAGGTGTTCGATTTCGTGAGCCGCACCACCCCGACCGGCGGCCAGGAGCCCGACTTCCTCAAGAACGTGATGGGCGGCCTGTTCAGGTTCAGCTGAGGCGGGGGCGGCAGGAGCGGCGCAGTTCTCCGCCGGGATGACGCCGCTGCTTCCGGATTTGGATTCCCGACGCTCACCGCGCCAGGATCGCCAGCAGCAGCAGGGCGACAATGTTGGTGATCTTGATCGCCGGGTTCACCGCGGGACCGGCGGTGTCCTTGTAGGGGTCGCCGACCGTGTCGCCGGTGACAGCAGCCTTGTGCGGCTCGGACCCCTTCATCCACTTGTTGCCGTCCTTGTCGACGAAGCCGTCCTCGAAGCTCTTCTTGGCGTTGTCCCACGCGCCGCCGCCCGAGGTCATCGAAATGGCGACGAAGAGGCCGTTGACGATCACGCCGAGCAGCGACGCGCCGAGCGCGGCGAAGGCCGAGGCCTTCGAGCCCGATATCCACAGCGCGCCGAAATAGACGACGAACGGCGCCAACACCGGAAGCAGCGAGGGCACGATCATCTCGCGAATCGCCGCCTTGGTCAGCAGGTCGACAGCGCGGCCGTAGTCGGGACGCTGCGTGCCGTTCATGATGCCGGGCATCTCCTTGAACTGGCGCCGGACCTCCATCACCACCGAGCCCGCCGCGCGCCCGACTGCGGTCATCGCAATGCCGGCGAACAGATAGGGGATCATGCCGCCGAAGATGAGCCCGGCGACGACATAGGGATTCGAGAGGTTGAAGTCGACGACGCCGACGTCCTTGAAATAGGGCGCGCCGGTCTCGGTGAAGTGCCGGATGTCGTTGGTGTAGGCGGCAAACAGGACGAGCGCGCCCAAGCCGGCCGAGCCGATCGCGTAGCCCTTGGTGATCGCCTTGGTGGTGTTGCCGACCGCGTCGAGCGCATCGGTCGACTGCCGCACTTCCTTAGGCAGGCCAGCCATCTCCGCGATGCCGCCGGCGTTGTCGGTCACCGGGCCGAAGGCGTCGAGGGCGACGATCATGCCGGCGAGGCCGAGCATCGTCGTCACCGCGATCGCGGTGCCGAACAGGCCGGCGAGCTGGTAGGTCGAGACAATGCCGGCGACGATGACCAGCGCCGGGAGCGCCGTCGATTCGAGCGACACTGCAAGGCCCTGGATCACGTTGGTGCCGTGGCCGGTCACGGAGGCCTGCGCGATCGACACCACCGGGCGTTTTCCCGTGCCGGTGTAATATTCGGTGATGACGACGATCAGGCCAGTGATGACCAGGCCGACAAGGCCGCACACGAACAGGTTCGCGCCGGTGACCGACTTGTCGGCGACAGTTCCGATCTCGCCCCAACCGACGACGAACTGGGTCGCGATGGCGAGGCCGACGATGGAGAGCGCGCCGGTGGCGATAAGCCCCTTGTAGAGCGCGCCCATGATCGAGCCGTTGGCGCCGAGCCTGACGAAGAACGTGCCGACGATCGACGTCACGATGCAGGCGGCGCAGATCGCAAGCGGATACATCATGGTCGCAATGAGCGCCGGCGTGCCGTCGAAGAAGATCGAGGCCAGCACCATCGTCGCCACGACCGTCACCGCGTAGGTTTCGAACAGGTCGGCGGCCATGCCGGCGCAATCGCCAACATTGTCGCCGACGTTGTCGGCGATGGTCGCCGGGTTGCGCGGATCGTCCTCCGGAATGCCGGCTTCGACCTTGCCGACGAGATCCGCGCCGACGTCCGCGCCCTTGGTGAAGATGCCGCCGCCGAGACGGGCGAAGATCGAGATCAGCGAGGCGCCGAATCCGAGGGCGACCAGGGCGTCGATGGTGATGCGATCCGAGGGCGCATAGCCGAGAGGGCCGGTGAGAACGCCGAAATAGCCGGCGACGCCGAGAAGCGCGAGACCCGCCACCAGAAGTCCGGTCACCGCGCCCGAGCGGAAGGCGATGTCGAGGCCGCCCGCGAGCGATTTCGTCGCCGCCTGCGCCGTGCGCACGTTGGCGCGCACCGAGACGTTCATGCCGATGAAGCCGGCGGCGCCCGAGAGGATGGCGCCGATCGCGAAGCCGATCGCCACGGTCCACGACAGCAGCAGCCCGAGACCGATGAACACGACGATTCCGACGCCGGCGATGGTCATATATTGGCGCCTGAGGTAGGCCTGCGCCCCCTCGCGCACTGCGGCCGAAATCTCCTGCATCCGCTGCGAGCCGGCGTCCGCCGACATCAGACTTGAGATCGTGTAGACGCCATAGACGATCGAGAGGAGCCCACAGACGATAATCAAGCCCAAAAGCATGGCGAAAAGCCCCGTTGGTAGGCCGCAGGCGCTCTCCCGCGGCTAGTTTCTGGGCGCCTCTTGCCAGAAACCGCGCCCTGCCGCAACGCGGCGCCGGCGTTTTCGGATCGGTTTCAGACCAAAGTCTCGTTGCGGCGCGGGGCGGGAGGCGGCCAAAAGGCTGGCCGCGGCGCGATTTCCGCTCCCGCCGTTTTGGCCCGCCTACGCAGAGGTTCAGCGCTTCAGGCCGCCGCGCCTCCAGGTCAAGTCGCCGATGCGCAGCGACTGGACCTCCAGTTCCCCTTTGGGCTCGAACAGATCGGCGCGCGCGGCGATGCGGCCGTCCTCCTGTTCGACGCCAATGAGGGCGTAGGCCGCCGACAGCATGCGCGCGGCCGAGCCGGTGTACCATGACCAACCGCCGCGCCCGCCATGGCCCCAACCCTCGTAGATGTCGGCAGGCTGCTGGATAGGAATGAGGCCATAGATGGCGATGTTCTCAGGGTCGGCCTTCTTCATCGGCGAGATCTTTTCGAAGATTTCGAAGGCGCGGGCATAGAGACGAGCGGCCGATTCGCCATCGCCCCTGGCGCGGGCCGAGAGCGCCAGGCGCATGAAGCCGTCGACGATCCAGGTCGCGCCATGGCTGTATTGGGCGCCGTTCTCGCGAACGCCGGGCGGATAGTCGGCGATGCGGCCCGGATAGGGCTGCGAATGCTCGTAGAAAGGGGTTTCGAGCAGCAGCACGCGGTTCGGCCGCTCGATCCCTTTGAGGCCGCCCTCGATTGCAGCCAGAGCGCGCTTGTCGTCGCAGGCGCCCGAATAGGCGGCCCAGCCGGTGGTCATCGCGTTGCGGACATCAACCTCGCGTCCGTCATCTGCGAAGTCGAGCAGGTAATGGTCGCCGCGCCAGCCGATCTCGAGCGCCTGGCGCTGCCGGGCGAGCGCCGCCTCGCAGCGGGCGGCGAACGCCTCGTCCTGTTTGAGGCGCGCGAGGGGAATGAAGCCGTCGAGCACGTTGACGAGAAAGAAGCCCATCCAGACGCTCGTGCCGATGTCGCGGCGGCCGAGCGCGTCGATGCCGTCATTCCAGTCACCCGCCCGCAGGAGCGGCAGGCCGTTTGCGCCGAGATGCTCGAGTGTGAAGTCGATCGCGAGGCGCGCATGCTCGTAGACAGTCGCGCTCTCGCGCGAGACGCGAGGAATGACGATCCAAGTGTCCTCATTCGACGGCACAGCTTCGCCTTCCAGGAAGGGCGTGGTCTCGTCGAGCACGCTCTTGTCGCCGCTTTGGCGCACATAGCGGGCGAGCACGTACGGCAGCCACAGGTGTGGATCGGACGCCTTGGTCCGCTGGCCAAGTCCCGTCCCGCCGCCAGGCGCGCGATGCCACCATTTGAGCACGTCGCCCTCACGAAACTGCTGGCTTGCATGAAGGACGATTTGCGCCCGGGTCAGGCGCGGTTCAATGAGCGCGAGCGGCAGCACGTCCTGCAGCTGGTCACGATAGCCGGTTGCGCCGCCAAGCTGGTTTGGTCCCAAGCGGCCGAAGAGCCGCGAGGCGTAGAGCTGGTAGGGTAGCCAGGTGTTGACCAGCCGGTCGAAGTCCGGCCGGTTCGTGCGAACCTCGACACGGCCCAGGCGGTTGGCCCAGGATGCTCGGGTCGCCGCGAGCTCGCTTTCCGCTTCGGCGACGCCGACGCGCGCCGCCGCGGCGAGCGCTTCGCTCCGACTCGGGGCCTGGCCGAAGCCGATGGCGATTTTCGCTTCGCCCCCAGGCGGGAGCGTCAGCTCGCCGCAGAAGGCGGCCACGCGCCGCCCGTCGTCGGGCGCGGAACCGTCGCTCAAGCCGGTTTCGACCATCGCCGGCGTCAGGATATTGCGCCCTGGCCCGCCGAAGAACCGGGCGCGGATGGTCTCGGTCGCCGGATTCCGCAAGCTCGTCGCCGCGAAGGCGAAGCCGCGCTCGAAATCGTTGTTGGGGTTCTGGAACAGGAGCGTCGAGCCGACCGTCTCGTCGCGGATCTTGTCGACGCTCGCGTTCGGACTGTCCTCGAGCGCGAGATCGAAGAAGGGCGTTATGCGCAGGCGCTTGGGACGCGGCCCACGATTGCGCAGAGTCAAGAGGCGCATGTCGCCTGGATAGTCGGGCGGGACAAAGACGACATGGTCGATCGTCAGATCGCCGCGGGTCGTGACAAAAGTCGCGACCCCGGGTTCGTAGGTCGCCTCGCAAGTCGCGTCCTCGGGCTGGAACGGCGTGAAGCCTGCCGCGCCACTCTCGCTCTTTTCGAGATCGCGCAAGTAGACGATCTGCCCCGGCTGGACGACGGTCACGCTGTCGAAGCGGAAAGCGGAGAGGCCGTTTTGGCGAGCATTGCCGAAGGCGGAGAAAATCTCGCCGTCGTTGGAGACCATCGTCGCCATCCCGCGCTCGTTCGCCATCACATGCGCCCAGGGGCGCGGCGTGCGATGGGTGAGGGTGAGCTTCCTGCCGTCGGCCGAGAAGCCGAACGGCCATCGCGA
This sequence comes from uncultured Alphaproteobacteria bacterium, assembly GCA_963765375.1. GTDB lineage: Bacteria > Pseudomonadota > Alphaproteobacteria > Rhizobiales > Beijerinckiaceae > Roseiarcus. The sequence continues at coordinate 73,969 of CAVXVZ010000009.1, forward strand.
AGGGAGCGCGGGCGACGGCTCGACGGCCCGGGTCTCGTAGAGGCGCCTATGCAAGTCGGGCTCGGGCAGAGGCGCGAGACCGAGGCGCCCGGCGATCAGTTCGCTCGCCCACACCGCGTTGTCGGAGCGGCCGACGATGAATTCCGCCTCGGCCGCGGCGCCCGGCGCAAGCGTCGCCTCAAGGGTGAAACTCGCGGCCGGATCGAAGGTCCAGACCTTGCCTTCGTCGTCGAGCTTGCGCCAGCGCCAAGGCTCGCAGCCGGTGGGCCGCGGGAGCGAGCCTTCGCCGATGAAGCGGATGCGCAAATCCTCATAGCCGACGAGGTCGGTCCCCAGTCCCGGCTTAACGGCGAAGAACGCGGTTTCGCCACGGTCCGCGCGCGCCGACCGCAGGAGCCGGTTGCGCGCCAGAATGGCGTTGAGCGGGCGCACGAACACGGTCTCGACATGCATGCCGGCGAAATCGAGATCCTTTGCATAGGCCCCGGTTTCGGCCTGCGCGATCTCGCAGAAGCTCGTCAGGCGCAGCCGCCTCGTCCTGTCGGATCCGTTCTCGAGCCGCACGCGCCAGCTGATGATCGCGCCGCGCGAGTCGGGCGCGATCTCCATTCGGGCCTCGATTCCGTTGAGCGCATTGACGATCGCAAGGCGATTGAAGCCCGGCTCCTCGATCCTGTAGTCGCCAGCGCGCCGCGCCGGCTCGAAGCCGATCGACCAAGGCGCTTCGCCGTCCTCGCCTACGTAAAAAAAATGTCCCCGCGCCTGCAGTGGATCGAGCGGACGGCGGAAGAGATCGATCGGGCCGCCCCCGCGCTCCGCCCCTATGACGAAGGCCGCGCCGCGGCCGTCACGCTGAATCTCGATCCCGACCGCCCCGTTGTTGAAGACAAAGCGATCGGGACGCCGGCCAAGCTCGAGCGGCGCGCCCTCGAGCCATGGCGCCGCCGGTCCGGATTTGGCGCGCTCCTTCACCGCCGCCGCCACGCCCGCCGCGGCCATAGCGGCGATCGCCGCGCCATAGGCGAAGCCCAGCGTCTTGATCGCGTCGGGCATTGGGGCGCCGCCGCGCGCAAGCGTCTCGGCCCCCGTCCAGGCCTTGTCCCAATCCGGCCCGCGCGGGATGTAAAACGGAATGAGGAGCGGCGCCCAGGTGCCAAAACGGCGGATGCCGTCGGGAATGGCGCGGGTGCGTCCATGGTGGCCAACGAAGCGCGCCGCCGCCTCGTCGGCCCGGTCGCCGCCAAGAAACGACAAGTTGACCAGGGTCGCGACCCTGAGCCCCATATGGTCGAACCAGATGAGGATGCGCAGCCAGTCGTAGGCGAGCAGTCCGAGAAAGAGGGTCAGACTGAATTGCCGGAAGCCGCCGGAGCTCTGAGTCGCGTCGGTTGCGATCGCGACGCCCGACCGGATCGCGCCGTCCTGGTTATACCAGGTCGGGTCCGGGGACTGGCGCAGGAACGAGTTGATGATCGGCGCCATCCACAGGCCCCAGCGGAGAACGCGCACGCCCTGCTCGACCAGACCCTCGACCCCGCTCGGGCTGACCAGCGTCTTGATCGGCCTCAGGCTTCTCCGCAAGCCCGCATCGAGCAGGACGTAGTTGATGGAGAAGAGCGGCGCCGCGAGCGACCAGTTGATCACGCCAGCCACCAATTCCGCCCAGAACAGCCTGACCCCGCCTGCCACCTCACCGAGATTGATCATCCCGTATTTGTTGAAGATCGGATAGGTTGTGAAATCGCCGAGCTTGCGCCCGTCGAGGCGGTAGTTGACGTCGGCGTAGGCCCAGAATTTGGCGATGACGACCTGAAGCTGGCTAGCGTCGAAATACCATCCGAGCGCGCCGGCGACCAAGCCGCCGAGCAGGAGGCCTAGCGCATAGAGGCGCCAGCTTTGCAGCTTCCGCCGCTCGCCCGCAATGACGCTCCAGGCGTCAAAGGCCAGATCGACGCCGCCGTAGGTGAGCGCCCCGACGACGCCCATCGCCAGAAACCGCACGCCGCCGTCGTAAGCGGCAAGGCCGGCGCGAAAGGCCAGCGCGAGACCGAGGCCCGCGACGATCCCGCGCGCAGGCCCGCGGGGATCGCGGTAGGCGCGCTTTAGCCGGCCGAAGAACGGCGACGTCCCGTCGGCGCTGCCCATGATCGTCTTCGCGAGCGGGAAGGCGAGCGCGCCGCCGATGGGACCGATGAGAAGCGCAGTTCGATCGAGGATCGTCGCCGCGCCGGGCGCGCGCAGGATGAGAGCCGCGACGAGGATGAAGCCCATGAACAGCGCGCCGTAAATCGCGCCCTTGACGAAGCCGGTTCGCCAATGCTCCCAGGCCGCCTCGAAGCGCGGCGGGCGGCCGCCGAGCCAATCAAGGACGATGCCGGTCAGAAGGTAGACGATCGCCCATAACCCCGCCTGGGCGAGCGCGGCGCAGAAGCTGGAGAAGAAAATCGCCAGGAACGGCTGCGCGACCAACTGCGCCGCATTGGCGATCAGCGGGGTCGCGGCGGCGAGCGCGCCGCTCAAAGCAAAAATCCCGTGCGTGCGGGCCGAACTCGGGAGCAGGTTGACGCTGACGAGATTGATCATCGTCAGCATCGCCTCGCCCACGAACCATAAGGTGAGCGCGCGGCCGATCGCGACTTGAGCCGGAAACGGCAGGCTGGCGTGCGCGGTCGCCATGGCCCCGAGTTCGGCCATGTGCCAGTCGGCGCCCGTCGCCATGACCAGGTTGAACAGGAACGGAATTGCGATCAGGCTCAACGCCTCGATGAGCCGCAGTCCGCGATAGCCGGCGATCAGGGCCATGATCGACCCCCCGGCATAGACGATCAGCGCAATCGTCGCCCCAGCCGGATCGAACCGCCAGACATCGGCCCACGGTCCGGGCAATTGCCAGAATCCGATCGAGTCGTTGCGCTGGAAGGCGAAGATGGCGAAGGCCGCGGCGTCGGTGGCGATCAGCGCCGCGGAATACGGGCGCTCGGCCCGCGCCCAGCGGATCAGAGCGAGCCCCACAGCCCCGGCCAGCGCGGCGACGATCGGCTGACGCGCGCCGATCGCCGCGTAAAAGCCGAGCGCGAGCGCTGCTGCGCCGGCCGCCGCGACGGAAGTCGGGGCGACGGGTCGGCGCGCGAAAGGGCGCGCAAAAGGGGACGTCATCTCCATGCCTTGCGCGCTCCCCGCTCCGCTTGGGCCCATCCCTTGCGGATTGCTCACTGAGTCGCAAGCTCGCGTCAAAGACGCTTGCCGGCCGCCCCATAGCCGCCCAATATGGCGTCTATGCGCCTCTTTGGCGGTTCAGGATTTGGCCGGCGGCTGGCGTCAGGATGAAGCACATGATTGTCGAACGATGGTTCGCCTTCGCTCTCGCGGCCGCGGTCCTCGGCGCGGCGGCCGGCGCCGCCGAACTGCCCGCCCAAAACAAGAAGCCGACCAAGGCCGAACCTGCCAAGACATGCGACGTCGCCGGCAATCCCGGCGTGCTGGCGGCGAACGGCGTCTGCGTGCGGCTCAGCGGCTATGTTTCGTCGCAATTCAGCGCCGGCCAACTGCACGAGCAGTACAAATAGGCTCGCCGCGGAAGGGGCTTTGGGTCTAAACGGGACCCATGAGCAGAAAAGCCCATCCCGCCTTCGCCCACCTCGGACGTCCGTCGCAAATTCCCGAAGCGCCGGACGCCAAGACGCTGGACCGAGCGCCGAATCCTCAGGTCGACTCCGACTATATCACCCGTTTCACCGTCCCCGAGTTCACCTCGATCTGCCCGGTGACGGGGCAACCCGACTTCGCCCATCTCGTCATCGACTACGCGCCGGATCAATGGCTCGTCGAGTCGAAGTCGCTGAAGCTCTACCTCTGGAGCTTCCGCACTCATGGCGCGTTCCACGAGGACTGCACCGTGCGGATCGGCAAGGACCTGGTCGGCGTCATCGAGCCCCGTTGGCTCAGAATCGGCGGCTACTGGTTCCCCCGCGGCGGCATGCCGATCGACGTTTTCTGGCAGAGCGGCAAGCTGCCCAAAGGCGTCTGGCTGCCCGATCAGGGCGTTGCTCCTTATCGCGGACGCGCGTGAGCCTGGGCTGGGAACGTGTCAGGCCGACGGCCCGGCTAAGCCGCCTGGTCCGCTCGATGCGTCGCGGGCCTCGGCCACAAACGCTTGCGCGCGCCGAAGCGCGGCCTGTCGAGCGTCGGAGCAAGCCGCGCCAGCGCATAAACCCGCGCGCGCAGTTCGTCGGCGAGCGTCTGACGGTTCCGGATCGCGGAGATCGAGGCGAAGGGGACAGGCGCCCCGATCACGACCGGGAGGCTGGTCCCGATGCGCGCCTTGACTTCGTGGAAGATGAGCGAAAGGCGCAACGTCAGGCTGAGATGACTCGCGATCTGGAAGAGACGGCTGTTCTGGCCGCCGAACCAGAACGGAACGATCGTCGCCTGCGAACGCTGGATGAGCTGCGACACGAACGGCTGCCAGCGCCCGTCCACCGCTGGCTTGAGGCCGAGCTTGTCGGGCGCGGTCGAAATCGCGCCGGCCGGAAACACCACTACGGCCCCGTCGCGCTCGAGCTGGGCGCGCGCCGCCGCCCGCGAGGCGAGATTGGTCCGCTCGGCTGCTTCGGTTCCCGAGAAATCGACCGGCAGGATGAACCGGGCCGCTTCCGGCGCCCGCGTCAGCACGATGTGAGTAAGAACGACGAAATCGCTTCTGACCTTGCTTGCCAGCCAGGCCATGACGATGCCGTCGAGCACGCCGTACGGGTGATTGGCGACGAATACGACCGGGCCTGTCCTGGGAATGGCGGAAAGCGCGTCGGCGTCGTAGCGGACGTCGAGCTCGAGCGACCGCACCGCGGCCTGCCAGAACGTCTCGCCCAAGCGCGGAAAGCGCTGGTTGTGCACATACATCCGCTTCAGCTTCGGCTGGCCGGTGGCTCTCTCGACCAGCCGAATCAGGCCCCGCTTGATCGGGGGATCGCTCGCGGTTGCGTAACTGAAGAGATATTCGTCCATTCGACTCGCCTTCGCGCGCGGCCGATCGCCCGGGATATCCCGCCCGCGCGACCGCCATGTGACAGGCTTCTGCCATGGGCGCAAAATTCAGCGCTTGGCGAGCCGGTCGAAATCCTGCAAGTCGGCGATGAGCGCCTCGAACTCCTTCAGTGGCACCATATTCGGGCCGTCGGAAGGCGCGCGGTCGGGATCCTGATGGGTCTCGATGAAGACGCCCGCCACGCCGACCGCGACCGCCGCGCGCGCCAGCACTGGAACGAACGCGCGCTCCCCGCCGGAGGCGCTCCCCTGCCCGCCCGGCTCTTGGACCGAATGGGTGGCGTCGAAGATGACCGGCGCGCCGGTCTCGCGAGCGAGGATCGGCAAAGCGCGCATGTCGGAAACGAGCGCGTTGTAACCGAAACTCACGCCCCGCTCGGTCACGAGGACATCGACGGCGCCGGCCGCGTCGAGCTTGGCGACCACATGTCTCATGTCCCAGGGCGCAAGGAACTGCCCCTTCTTGACATTGACCGGCCGCCCGGTCCGCGCCGCAGCGGCCAACAGGTCGGTCTGGCGACACAGGAAGGCTGGAATCTGCAGCGCGTCGACCGCTTCCGCAACTGGCCCGCACTGGCCGCTTTCGTGCACATCGGTGATGACTGGAACGCCGAGCGTGTCGCGGATTTCGGCGAAGATCGGCAGCGCCGCCTTCAGCCCGACTCCGCGCTTGGTGGAGCCCGAGGTCCGATTGGCCTTGTCGAACGAAGACTTGAATACGAGGCCGATCGCGCGCCGCTCGGCGATCGACTTTAGAGCCGCGGCCATTTCGAGCGCGTGGCTACGGCTCTCGAGCTGACACGGCCCGGCGATGACCGCCAACGGCAGCTTCGGGCCGAACCGCGCGGCGAGCGGCCCCCGGCCGACCTGAACGATGGCGTTGTTGCGCAAAGAAAAATCCCGCTTCTATAGACGCGGTCGGACCCCGTCAGCCGCCCTTGAGCCGAGCGCGGCTACAACCCGGAGGGCTCAAAGGCAAGAGCGGCAGGCGGTCGCCGACCGTTCGCCGCGAGCGCTCACCCCTGCGGCTCGGCGGTTTCCGTCGCGGCAAAGTCGATTTCGACCCGGGCGCCGCTCGGGTCGAAGAAGAACAATTGCCAAACCCCGCCGGCGTGGCCGGATGGCGGTAACCGGCGCAGGTCGTATTTGAGGCCGCGCGCCTTGAGCTTGGCGAGATAAGCCGCTACATCCGTGCCCCAGAAGGCGATATGGTCGAGGACCCCGCCGCCCTCCGGAATGACCGCCTTTTCGACGACATGCAGCACCGCCTTGCCGCCGTTATAGAGCCAGGCGCCGGGGAACGAGAAGTCCGGCCGCGGCCCGGGGGTCAGTCCGAGCACGTCGTAATAGAAGGCGACCGTCTCTTCGGCGTTGGTGGTGAGGATGGTGAAATGATCCATCCGATCGATTGCCACGGGTCTCTCCTCCCCTATGCCGCAACGAACGAGCAAAGCTTCACTCAGAGTCCGCGCCTCCGGAGGCGGCTGTCAAGTCGATAGTGGTCCAAAGCTGGATTTGACACCCGCCCGGCCCGCGGCGCACGCTTTCGGCTCATGGATGAGCGCAACGACGGAGAACTCGGCATCTTGGCTCGGCGGAGGATCGAGGCGGCGATCATCGCCCCGATCTATGACGAGATGCGCAAGGAGATCGGCGATGCGAAAGCGCGCGACATCCTGCGTCGCGCCATTCGCCGCGCGGCGATCGACGCCGGCGCCGAGATGGCGTCGCAAGCGGCGGACGGAGCGGACCTCGAGAGCTTCAAGGCGATCCTGCCGTTGTGGACCAAGGATGACGCGCTCACGATCGAGGTCATCGCCGATAAGCCGGGGGTGCTCGATTTCGACGTCAGGCGCTGCCGCTATGCCGAGACCTATCGTGCGATGGGCCTTGGCGACATCGGCGATATCCTCTCCTGCAATCGCGACGGCGCTTTCTGCGAGGGCTACGATCCGCGCATCAAACTGACCCGGACCCAGACGATCATGGGCGGGGCGAGCCATTGCGACTTCCGCTATCGCGCCGGCGCTCCGGATCAGACATAAGGTCGCAAATCGCGCCGGTCGGGAGGAAACAATGCGGCCAAGTTCGTTCCTGATGGCGTTCCTGCCCGCGCTCGCCGCGGTCTCGCCGGCGCAAGCGCTTGAGCGCGTACTCGACATCAACAACGATCGCTGGGTTGAAGTCATAGGCGAAGGCGCCGTCAGCGCCGCTCCCGACTTCGCCCGGGTGACGCTCGGCGTAACGACTGCCGGCAAAGACGCGGGCGAAGCGATGGCCGCCAACGCCAGATCGGCAAGCGCCCTCGTCGCACTCGTCAAGTCCGAGGGCGTCGCGCCCGCCGACATCCGGACGTCAGCGATGTCGATCTCGCCGGTGTTCGCGCAGCCTTCCCCCGGTCATCCCGGCGAGCCGGCGATCACCGGCTATAGCGTGAGCAACGACGTGACGGTCATCGTTCGCGACATCCCGCGCCTCGGCGCGATTCTCGACAAGGCCGTGGGCGCCGGCGCCAACGCGATTTATGGCATCGCCTATGGCGAAAACGATCCGGGCGCCCTTCTCGACAAGGCGCGCCCGCTCGCGGTCGCCGACGCCCGGCGGAAGGCCGAGATCTACGCCAGGGCTGGGGGCGCCGAGATTGGCCGGCTGATGGAGCTTACCGAAGAGGGCGGCGCCCAGCCGCCGGTCGGCTTCGCCACACGGGCTTACGCCCCGAGTCCACCCCCCGCGACGCCGATCGAGGCGGGAGAGGACAAGCTCCGGGTCACCGTCACCGCGCGGTTCGAACTGACCCAGTGAACGCCCGCAGCCGCTCTGATGTCATTCCAGCTCGACGAGGCTCCCATGTGCCGCAACATCCGCCCGCTGTTCAACTTCGAGCCGCCCGCGAGCGAAGCGGAAATCCGCGCGTCGGCCCTCCAGTTCGTGCGCAAGGTGAGCGGCTTCGCCAAACCGTCGCAGGGCAACGCCGAGGCGTTCGAGCGCGCGGTCGACGAGGTCGCCGAGGCCGCGCGCAAGCTGATGTCCTCCCTGCACAGCGCCGCCCCGCCGCGCGACCGCGACGTCGAGGCGAGGAAAGCGCGGGAGCGATCGCGCCTGCGCTTCGGATAGGCGCGGTTCACTCGCCTGGGTAGGCGCTGACCTCGGGCGGCCGCCACCCTTGCAGCGCCTCGTCGCGCGGGCGGAAGATCTCGACCTTCAGCGGGTGGCAGCGCGCGGCATCGCTCGAATGGGTCTCGCCGCAGTCGCCGCCCGGACAGGTCGACAGCGCGCCGATGAGATCGATCTCGGCGAAGAATTCGATGTAATCGCCCGGACGCACCGGGCTCGCCTTCATGAAATAGCGATGGGATTGGCGCTCGAAGCCGGTGCACATGAACACGTTGAGCACGTCATGGACATGCGGCTCCGCCTCGCGACGGGATAACCTCATCCGCTCCGCCAGCGCGCGCGCCAGGTTCGAATGGCAGCAATGATGATAGTCGCCGCCGGTCAGGAGGCGGTTGGTATAGGGGTCGCAGCGAGTCCCGATCACGTCGTGGACGCCGGCGCCGTCGGAGTCGAAGCCGTACCAGTCGAGCGTGTCGCGTGTGATCGTCGCCATCGGTCGCAGGTAGGGCAGCGCGCTCCATAGCCGGGCGCCCGTGCTCACATGCGTCGCGTTGAGCGCCCGTGTCTTGCCGCTGAAGAAGCGCTCGCCAAGATTGGCGACGTTCCACAGGTTGAGGTCGCCGACCTGCGGGCCCTCAATGCTAACAATGCGGAAAAAATGCCCGGCGGGAACGTCGAATGCGCGGCCCTCGCGCGGCGGCACGATCGTCTCTCCGATCTTCGCCATGCCCGCGCGCGCGTTGTCGTAGAACGCGGCGTCATAGGCGGGCAGCCGGTCGACGGCATAGACGACAGTGGGCTTAGCGGCGCGCCGCTCGGCGGCGTCAGGCGGCGGGGTTGTCCGAGTCGGGATGACCATGGCGGCCGAAAATAGTCGAAGGCCGGCCCGCGGGCAAAGAGACGCCTGCCGGCTTCCATGCCGCCTCGTCGCGGGCCGAGCATTGTGCTAGGCGTTTTTCTGCCGGACTTGCGCGTGGGGATTCAGAACGAGGATACGAGCGGGTCTTTGCGGTAAAGCGGCGAAGTTTTGCCGCGTGTCGGGACTGTGCGGAGCAATGTGATGCGCGGCGAACAGCGGGTGATCGAATACCTCAACAAGGCGTTGCGACACGAACTCGCGGCGGTCAATCAATATTGGCTCCACTACCGCATTCTCGACAACTGGGGCTACAAGGACTTCGCCAAGACCTGGCGCGAAGAGTTGATCGAGGAGATGCGCCATGCCGACATGCTGGTCGCGCGCATCCTGTTCCTGGACGGCCAGCCCAACATGCAGTCGCTGGATCCGCTCAGGATCGGCAAAAGCGTCAAGGAGATTCTGGACTGCGATCTGGCGGCGGAGATGAGCGCTCGCGAGCTCTATCTGGAAGCCGCCCGCCATTGCGACCAGGTCAACGACCGGGTTTCGCGGAACCTGTTCGAGTCGCTTACCACCGATGAGGAGAAGCACATCGATTTCCTCGAGGCGCAGCTGACGCTGGTCGAGCAGCTGGGCGTTCAGCTCTACGCCCAAAAGCATGTCGGCGAACTTGAGGGGGATTAACGGATCGAAGGCGAGGCCACGGCCCCGTCTTCGAGCGCCCGCCGGTGATCCAATACGGCGGGCGCAATCGTATCGGACCGGGGAAGCGTCAATCTGCGAACGGCCTGACGGTCGGCGGCCTCGTGGGCCCCGGCCTGCGGGTTGGTTGATAAGCTGTGACCGCCGGTCGTGTCAGGACGGCATATCGCGAGGAAAGCCATGACGGCCAAATGGATCAAGTGCACGCTGACCGAAGGCGGAAAGACAATTCGCGTGAACATGGCGCTTGCAGCCACCTTCGTCCCGCACGGCGCAGGTACGAGGATCTGGATTCCTGGCGATCAAATCGGCATCGATGTGACGGAGATGCCTGAGCAAATAGATGCAGCAATCGCGGAGTTGCTGGTGGACGCCTCTCAGACCTAGAGGCGAGCGGCGCGCCGATGATGGAACGCCAGTTCCGCGCCGATCTCGTTCAACGCCGTCGCCGAAATAGCTGAGACTGGTCGGACCGTTGCGGAGCGGCGCGGCTGTCGCTAGGCTCTCTTGAAAGTAGGGCCGCGACGGCAAGCAGCTTGGGCGCTTGCTTCTGGAACTGCGCCGGGCTCTGTCATAGTGTAGCGGGGCCTTGCGGCGATGAGAGTGCAATCGACGGGTCGAGAGCGTGGCGCCGACGGATGAGACCCTGATGGCTGACCGCGCTGAGTTCTCCCGCACATCCAGCGGAGCGTCGTTCGACGCATTGTCTTCAGCGCGGCGAAAAGCTTCGGCGTGGATCGCGGCCGTCCTCGCCCTCCCGGCTTTCGCACTCCCCGGCTGCAACTCCAGCGAAGGGGTCAATCCTTCGTCGCAGCGGACCCCGGCCAACATCTGAGGGATCTTCGGGAAGGGCGTTCGAGATCATTTCTCCGCCCGCCTTGCCCTCGGCGAGCGAACCCGGCTCAAACCATTAGGAGGAAAGGCCATGCCGCTCGTTCGAATCGATCTCCGCAGGGGCAAGGACGCGACATATCGCGAGGAACTCAGCCTGATCGTGCATGAGGCGCTAGTCAGCGTCGGCGTCCCGAAGGACGACCGGTTCCAGGTGATCAGCGAGCACGAGCCGCCAAACCTTGTGTTCGACGCGACCTATCTCGGCATCCGCCGCACCGAGGATCTGGTGACGATCCAGATCACCTGGAACGAGGGCCGCACCGTCGAGCAGAAGAAGGCGCTCTACAAGGCGATCGCCGACGGGCTTGCGGGCAAGCTCGGCCTGCGCCGCGAGGATGTCTTCGTCAGCCTCGTCGAGGTCAAGAAGGAGAACTGGTCGTTCGGCAATGGGATTGCGCAATACGCGTGAGCTACTCGCAGATGCGGTAACTCCCGCTCGAGCCGTGCTTCTCGATGTCCATGTGCATGTTGTTGGCGTGGAACGCGTCGGCGCCCGGACCAAGAACCGTCGTGAACCAGCCGCAGGCCGCTGTCCGCACGGCGCGGAAATATGAGGCTTCGTCGGCGCCGGTCTGTCGCTCGACGAGGAGGCGCCGCCTGTCAGCGAATGCAATCGCAACGAAGTCCACCGCGAGCCCGAGGCCATGGGCGCTGATCCTGGCGCCCGCGACTCGATCTTGTGTCCGGCAATCATAGCCGGGGCCGGTCTCGATCGAGGCGACCTTCGCCCGTAGCATCGCCTCGCCGAGCGGCGCGACAATCATACGGATGTAGTCGGCAAGGACCGCCGCAAACTCGCATTCGAGGATGGGGCGATCGGGTAGGCTGACGACGTCCCCGCTCGCCAGCGTCACCGACGACAGACGTATCGGCGAAGCGATCCCGCAGCCCTCGCCAGTCGACGCCGGAGCCGCCGCAGTTTCGGCGCGGGCGCCGCTGGCGACAAGCTGAGCGAGGCAAGCCGAGCCTGCGGCTTCTGGCCCCGTTTGGAGCGCCGGCTGCGGAGCGGTTCCGGCAGCCGGCGCCGCACTCGGCTCCGCCGGGCGCGGCGGCGGCAGGGGCGGCTGCTGTCCCATCGCCGCGCCGCCATCAGCCGCGACCATCAACGCCAGCGCGCCAAGCGCGACAAGCGCTCCCGACGTCGCTCCATACATTTTGGGACCTCGCGGGCCGCTCGTTTGCGACCCGGATCGCTTACGCCAGGCTGGACCTCGCGGCAAAGGTAGCCGGAGGAGGCGCTTCCGGTGGAAAAGTCTCGGGAACGTCATCCGGCTTTGGTTCCCTGATGACGTCCGGCCCCGGCGCAGGAATGTCGGGCGGCGGCTCGGACTTCGGCGCCTCCTGAGGCGTCGGGGGGCGCACGGGGTTCGGAATCCCATCGGGGAGCGGGCTCGGAACAGGCCGCTGTGGATCGCCTGGCATTCGCTGTCTCCGGGCTCGCGTTGCAAGGCCGCAACGCCTCGCGATCAAGCTTGGTTCCGTAGGGTTCGCGCGATGCCAGGCCCTAGGAGCCTGTCTGCTTAATCCCGGCGAGCTGGGATTTGAACCGCTCAAGCCAGTCGGAGAGCCGGATGCAGCAAATTCGCGCATCCGGTTTGATGTAAGGGTGGAAGCTTTGCGGCCATCGTTCGTTGCACCGTTTCCGAGGTGGCGAAGCTCAGCCGGTTGCGAGTGCGGCAAGGGACGGGGTCCGCCCCTGGGCGAGCTTCAAGATATTGTGGGCGAGGCAGACGAGGCCCCACTCGTTGGCGACCTTCTCGACGCCGCGCAAGAGAAACTGACGGAAGCCGCGCGCCTGCTTGATCTGTCCGAACACCGGCTCGGGCAGCTGCTTTCTTAAGCGGTAGGGGCTGGAGTGCCCGCCGGCCTTGATTCTTTCGCGCATGGCGGCGACGCGGGCGCCGCCGCCTTCTCCTTCCCCGGCGTGCTTGGCCCGCCCCGGCGCGATATAGGCGTCGATCTCGCGTTCCTCCATCGCCGCAAGGTTGGCGTCGGAGCAATAGCCCGCGTCCGCCGACAGTTGCGTCGGCTTCTTGCCCAGATTGGCTTCGATGGCGTCGGCGATCGGCGCCAATTGATGTTGATCGCTCTGCTTCGCGTCGAGGCCGTGGGCGACGATCACCTGCGCCGTCGCGTCGACCGCCGCCTGCGCATTGTAGCCCTGGATGAAGCCGTCCTTGGTTTTCATGATGCGGCTTTCGGGATCGGTGAAGTTCTTCTGCGCTTTGGGGTCAGGCTCTTCGGATGGCGGGGCGGCGGGCTTGCCCGGTTTCTTGCGGCCCTCGGCTTGTCGCCGCTCCTCGGCCTCGGCCTGCGCTTTGGCCTTGGCCGCCGCGGCCGCTTTCGCCTCGGCCTCCAATTCGGCCTTCGCCGCCCGGATCTTCTCGGCGCGCTTCTTCTTGTCGGCAACCCATTTGGGCAGCTCCTCGCCGCTCTTGTCGCGGCCGAAGGCTCTGTCTTCCTCGGCGTCCGCAGCCTCGGCTGCGCTCAGCCACCGATCGACCTCGGCCTCGAGCTCCGCCGCACGCTTCTCCATGCGCTCGTAGCTCATCGCCTTGTGCTTGGAGGCGTTCGCCTTGATCTTCGTCCCGTCGAGCGCGACATGGCCGAGCTTCACAAATCCCGCCTGTTCGCACAGCTTGAGAACTTGCCCGAACAGTCCCGCAAGCGCCTTCAAGTGCCGCTTGCGGAAGTCGGAGACGGTGCGAAAATCCGGCGGATCGAGCCCGACAATGCTCATGAAGTCGACCCGTTCGCGCGTCGCCTTGGCGATCCGGCGCGACGAGTAGACGCCGTGACAATAGCCGTACAGCAACAGCGCCGTCATCATCGCCGGGTCAAACGGCGGCTGCCCGCGCTCGCTCGCATACCCGGATTCGATCTCACCAAGGTCGAGATGCTCGAGCACAAGCGCCAAAATGAAGCGAGCCAGATGGTCCTCGCCGACAAAGTCCTGCACGCTCGGCGGCAACAACAGCGGCTGATCGATCGTCCAGGGCCGGAAGGTCTTGCTCATAAGCAAGCAGAATCCAATTCGCGCAAACGCCGCCACCAAAATCCGCCATTTCTCGGACAGGCTCCTAGGCGAGCCGAGAGCCCTAGTCCGTAATCCCGGCGACAAGCGGCGCCCCGGAAGCGTTTTCCAAGCGGGGGGAAGGAAAATCAAAGAACGAGGAAGGAAAATCAAAGGAAAGGGAAGCGAAATCCAAATTTATTCGTTCCGCCAAGCGAGACTTTTCAATGTCTTAAGTCGCGAACCCAAGAAAAGGCCCCCCCTCTCTCGGCCTTCGCGCGAATCAAACAGAAAGTCGAAGTTGAAAACATTGCGCACCACGTCTCGTCGTCCGCCCGGATGTCACCCGAATCCGACGTCAGCGGACACTATAGCCCATCCTTCTGATTATCGCAAAGGATTGTCGAACTTTTTGAGGCTCAATCTGCGGCGCCCGAACGCAAGGCCTGGCAGGACGTCGACCTCATGAGTTCGCGTGGCGAAAAAGGTCGCGGCGAAAGGGCGGCGGCTCTCGATCCTGGCGGCAAGCCCGCGCGCGCCTCGCGAAACGACAAGAGCCGGCGCTTTTCCTCCTCCCACAACGCGAGACGGACGCAAACGAGGCTGCGCCACAGCGTGAGCCGGCCGACCTCGCCGAGCTCCGGATAGGTCCGCAAGACCTCGGGAAGCCGATAAAAGGGAACGGCGCTCGACAGATGGTGCACGTGATGCACGCCAATATTGGCGCTGAACCAGCGCAGAGGCGCCGGCAGGTCGTAATGCGAGCTGCCGTGCAGCGCCGCCCCAGGCTGGCTCCAATCCGCCGCCCGGTCCCAGGTCGTCGCCTCGAATTGATGCTGGACGTAGAACACCCAGACACCCATCGTCGCGGCGAGCACGACAATCGGCAAATGGACGACGAGGAACGTCGTGAAGCCCACGCTGAGGGTCAGAAGGCCGGCCGCGAGCAGGATCCCGGCGTTGGTGGTCATCGTGCTGAACCACGGCATGGCGCCCTTGCGCATGAAGCCGAGCGGCAAGCGGTTCTCCAACAGGAATAAATAGGCAGGGCCCAGCCCGAACATGACCAGCGGATGGCGATAGAGCCGGTAGCTGAGCCGATCACGCCAGTTGCAGGCGAAATATTCGCGCACCGTCAGCGTCTTGATGTCGCCAATGCCGCGGCGGTCGAGATTGCCCGATGTCGCGTGATGGATCGCGTGGCAGCGGCGCCAGTGATCGTAAGGCGTCATCGTCAGAACGCTAATCGCGCGGCCCACCCAGTCGTTGGCGATCTTGCTTGGAAAGAAGGAACCGTGCCCGCAATCGTGCTGGATGATGAACAGGCGGATGAGCAGCCCGGCGGCTAGAGGCGCCAACGCGAAGGAAAGCCAGAACTGGCCATGACGCGAGGCAAGCACCATCGCGGTCCAGACCGCGACGAACGGCGGGAAGGTGACCGTGAGCTCAAAGACGCCGCGCGCGGCGCTCGCCCGACGGTAAGGGACAAGCGCCTGCGCCCAGTCGCGCGCCGCCCGCGGCGCGCTTTTCGTTTCCGTCGCCGACATCCTGCAACCTCCGCCCGATATGCGCTTTTTATGGAAAGCGTCGTCGAGTGGGTGATCGACTGCGCCGAGGGAAGAATCAAATGGACGATCCTTGCGGCGACGCGCTTGGAGGGGCGAACGCCGACTCGAATGTCCCAGACCAACGCATTGGACCGAGTCCGAGCGCGCCATTATAGACCGACGCCCGTGAAAAAGCGATGACGTTCTCGCCTCGGCTCCCAAAACCGCCAAGCGGAGCGGCGCGCGAGGGATGCTGTCAAGGCTCCCTGCAAATGGGCGGCGGCTCAGGCGGCGGAGCGGGATGCGCCTCGCGCCATCGCGCCAGGATCGGCTCGAGCGTTTCCTTCCGCCAGAACTTCGGCGCGCCGATGTCTCTGAGGCATGCGGCGTTCCAATAGAGCCCTGCGCGAGACGGCGCCTCTCCGGCCTCGACCGCCCGCGCGACCGCGTCGATGTCGCGCAATTCCGGATAAATGTAGAGCGTGGTCGGATTGCCGCTCACCATCGCCATGATGGCCTCGGCGTCCGAGGGCGACCAGCTGGTGCAGCCGTCGCTGCGCCCGGCCTCGTAATTCACGAGCTTTCCGAACGGAACGTAGCCGTCCGCGTCGGCGTGCGGGCTTCCCGGATCCCGTCGACGGCAGACCCCCCTGAGCAGGACCGCCGGATGTCCGCCGATCGCGCGCTCCCGGGCGTTTGCGGTGTCGCCTTCGCCGTCGAACTTGAGGAATGGGCGCGTGAAAACCGCGTCTCCTCCGCCCGCGCTATAATATCCTTTGAAGGCTGCGGCGATGTCGGCGGTCACATAGGCCCCGCCCGTCGTCAGATCGGAATCCATCGCGTTGCCGAAATTCTTGACGCAACGCCGTCCGTTGGCGAAGTCCGCGATCCCGTCGAGATCCCGCCCGCCGCCGTGGCCCGCGGAGATCGCGCGAAACGAGCCTTGGGCTTCGCAGATGATGTAGAACCGGCGCCCCAATCCGCCGCCGAGGTCATGGGGACGCGTCGCGTCAAACGCGAAGTAGCAGGGATTGCGAACCGCTTTCCGCTGGTAGAGCGCGCGGGCCCTCTCCAGCACGACCGGCGCGATCTGCCCCTCGCCCTCGCCCACATGGGCCTCGAGCCACGCCGGAACGTTCGGCCCCCCCGCCGCGAGAGAAGGCGGGCTCGCGCCCACGAGCGCGATCAGGACGGCAAGGCCGGCGCCGTTGGGAAGGCGCAATCCGAACGGCGACAAACCGGACTCCTCCTTGCTGTTCGACATCTGACGTCACGCCGGCATGGAGCGCAACTTCCGCGGCGCTCGTCAGAAAAGGGCGAATGATTCGGAATAGAGTAGACTGTCGCTGCAACCTTGGCGACCCGGAGGAAAAGCGATGAAAACTCGATCCACGGCAGCGTTGGCGTTGTTGGCGGGCGCTGCGATTGGCGCTATCGCGGTTCAAGGCCTCCATGCACAGAGCAAGGCGCCGGTGTATGTCGTCACCGAGACGGACATTACGGATCTGGACGCCTATCAGAAAGAGTACGTCCCGATTGTCCAGGCGGGGATCAAGGCGTTAGGCGGCCGCCTCGTCGCCGCCGGGCAGAATTTCGTGGTGCTCGAAGGCCCGTCGCCGGGCACGCGCGTCGCCATCAACCAGTTCGACAGCCTCGAAGCGGTTCAGGCCTGGCGCGCATCGGCGGATTACAAGGCCGCGCGGAAGATCGGCGACAAATACGCGAAATTCCGCGCCTTCGCCATCGAGGGCGTCCCTCAATAGTCGGCAACCCCGGAAGGCTCTATCGCCCCCGCGAAAGCGGGGGTCCAGCCGCACACGCCGATCATTAAGCGGCTCGCGCCCTGCAATTCTGGATGCCCGCTTTCGCAGGCACGACAGGGTCCGCTGGAGTCCGGCGTCGCCCTCAGTGGCGGGAATAGGCGCCGGCCTGCTCGGCGTCGAAGCGGCGTTCTCGGTCTTTCTCTTCGCCGGGCGCCGCGCGAGACGAGGGTTCGATCCGGTGAGGAGGCGGCCTGCTAGCTATTGAACCTGATCGCGGAGCACGCCATCTCTTGTTCGCTGGCCGTCTCCATTGAACTGCAGGACGCGAAATGCGGATCCCGATCATTCTGGCGGTTGCGGCGCTCGCGCTCGCCGGCTGCAACGCGAATCAGGGGGTCAATCCCTCGTCGCAGACGAGTTCCCAAGTCTGGGCCGGCCACTACGAGGACACCGATCCTTACGATCCGATCAGCTACGCGCAGAACAACACCGGGCGCGGCGGCGGCCGCTAAGCGCGGTAGCGCGACTTAGGCACGCTACTGTCCGGTGCTCTCGGTAATCGGGTAATCGGGGGTAATCGCGCGTAATCGGTGGCGTAATCGGTGACACATGCATATTTCACAAAATTAGCTCCCATGATATAAATAAAAGGGAAATATGCATGTGTCACCGTATTCCCCAACAATCCTAAGCGTATGTTTGCGTCTTGGAGAGCTGAACGTCATCTTCTTTGGCTATATCTTGGGCTTTGACGTAGGCAGACAGCCTATCCTGCTCCGAGAAAACCTTATTTCCTAATCTCTTAACAGCTTCTTCCAGAATTATGATCAACTGGCTGAAACTCTCGTCTCGGTTAATCTTGTCCTTTATGTATTGAAGATAAAAATGTCTGAATCCTTTCAGCTGAAAGCCTATTGGTTCGCGAGTTCGCATCGAAAGAACCAGCGTTAGCAACTCGTCAACTCTACGGTAAATCGATGGTTCATCTCGACGAACATACTCCAAGCTATCGGAGTCCTCATAATAAACGGCGACCGATGTGTAAGCGAAATCGCCGTCCGGTGGATCGGCTCGGTTCATGATCGCATTCCTACCAAAGGTGTCTACGGTACCGCTCCTTGTACCCGACTGGCAAATCACGCTCAGCAGCTTCTGACTCCACAAATTGCCAGTGGGAAATCACGCCGCGGACGGCAATTCCACTGGCGGCTCGCGTCCCGTAACGGCCCAGCGCAGGATGATCGAGACGGACGTAGGCAACGAATACGAGGTCGTCCGGGATGGGGAACCAGCTTACAGTACAACTCATGGATGGCGTATAACAGACGCCCCATTGCGGACGGCTGACAAACGCAACAACGTCGAAGCCGCGATCGTCGTTCCCAACGGCTCGCCTAACCCCGCGAAAACATGCATGCGCGTCTGACACGGAGAGCAACCGGCGCGATGCAGAATGCTTCTCCAGACTTGATGAATTGTTAACCGGCGGAACTTTGCCAAGGACACAGGTCCACGCGTCGAAGATAGGTTGGCGACGTTTTGCAACATCCATTTTGGCGAGCGCGCTTTTGGATAGCCTATAGTAGGCGACTTCGTCTCGATCAAACGGAGATCGACCCACAACGGTCTGAGGGAAATCTTGCCAGGGCGGGGGTCGTTGCGCGCCGCCCTCTACGACAGCGAAACGACCTTCTGCTCTCACCGAAGGCATGATTCACTCCGATTTTGTCACCGTGGTTGTGACATTTTCAGCTGCACCCCGTGGTCGCCCCGCAGGTGTCGCACTTCAAACAAGTCCCGTTGCGGACCATGGTGAAGTTGCCGCATTCGGGGCAGGCTTCGCCGACGTAGCCTTTCATCCGCGCTTCGGCGCGCTTCTCGGCGACGGTCTCGGTCGCCGCGGCGCCGAAGGCGAGGGCAGCGGGTTCGGCGACCCCCGGGTCTAAGCCCGGGGGCTTGAGCGCGGTCGCGCCCTGGACGTAGCCGCCCGCGGGCGAAGCGCCCGCTTTCCCCTGCCCTTCGGCCGCTGTCGCCTGGCGCACCAGCATCAGCTTGTCGGCCTTCGAGCGCACGAGGCCGCGCGAGACGATGGCTGAGGCGGCGGGCGCGCCCGACGCAGCTTCCGGCGCCTTGTCCTGATCGACGCCGCCGCCGAGCACGGTCGAGCCAATCTCCTCGGGCGCGATATGGGCGAGGTCGTTGCGGCCGAGATAGGAGATCGCGAGCTCGCGGAAGATATAATCGAGGATCGAGGTCGCGTTCTTGATCGCGTCGTTCCCCTGCACGAAGCCCGCCGGCTCGAAGCGGGTGAAGGTGAAGGCCTCGACATATTCCTCGAGCGGCACGCCATATTGCAGGCCGAGCGAGATGGCGATGGCGAAATTGTTCATCAGCGAGCGGAAGGCGGCGCCCTCCTTGTGCATGTCGATGAAGATTTCGCCGATGCGCCCGTCCTGGTATTCACCGGTGCGCAGATAGACCTTGTGCCCGCCGACCACCGCCTTCTGGGTATAGCCCTTGCGGCGGTCGGGCAGCCTTTCGCGCTCGCGGGTGCGCTCGACCCGCTCGACCACGCGTTCGACGATCCGCTCCGCGATCGCCGCCGCGCGCGCGGGCGCGCTGAGCGCGACCAGCGTCTCGACCGCCTCGTCGTCCTCCTCGTCGGCTTCGATGAGCTGCGAACTCAAGGGCTGCGACAGTTTCGAGCCGTCGCGATAGAGGGCGTTCGCCTTGAGGCCCAGGCGCCATGAGAGCATGTAGGCGTCCTTGCAGTCCTCGACCGTGGCGTCGTTGGGCATGTTGATGGTCTTCGAAATCGCGCCGGTGATGAACGGCTGCGCCGCCGCCATCATCCTTATGTGGCTCTCGACCGAGAGATAGCGCTTGCCCGTGCGCCCGCACGGATTGGCGCAATCGAACACCGGGAGATGCTCATGTCTGAGATAGGGCGCGCCCTCGAGCGTCATCGCCCCGCAAGCGAAGCCATTCGCGGCCTCGATCTCGGACTTCGAGAAGCCAAGCGCGCTCAGGAGGTCGAAGCCCGGCGCGTCGTAGCGCTCTGGCGGAATCTTGAGCGCGCCGCTCAGCGTCTCCGCTCCGAGCGTCCACTTGTTGAAGACGAAGCGGATGTCGAACGCGCCGCCAAGCGCCGCCTCCGCCTTGTCGATCGCGGCCTCAGGCAGGCCCTTGGCCTTGAGCGCCGCGTGATTGACGCCCGGCGCATGGGCGAGCGTCGCCCGACCGACCGCATAGGCGACGATGTCTGCGATCTGCTTCTCGTCGTAGCCGAGCGCGCGCAGGGCCTCGGGGACGGCGCGGTTGATGATCTTGAAATAGCCGCCGCCAGCGAGCTTCTTGAACTTGACCAGGGCGAAGTCGGGCTCGATGCCGGTGGTGTCGCAATCCATGACGAGGCCGATGGTGCCGGTCGGCGCAATGACCGAGACCTGGGCGTTGCGAAACCCATGCTTTTCGCCGAGCGCGAGCGCATCGCTCCACGCGGCGCGCGCGGCTTCGCTCAAGCTTGCCCATTCCGGGCCGGCCTTGGCGAGCTCGCCGTGGTCGATCGGGGTCGGGGCGACGGAGAGCTTCTCATAAGCCGCGGCCTCGCCGTCGGCGGCGCGCTTGTGATTGCGGATCACGCGCAGCATCGCTTCCGCATTGGCCTTATGTCCGGGGAAGGCGCCGCTCCTGGCGGCGACCTCGGCCGAGGTCGCATAGGCGCGGCCCGTCAGGATCGCGGAGAGCGCGGCGCAGATCGCCCTGCCCTCGTCGCTGTCGTAAGGAATGCCCGACGACATGAGGAGGCCGCCGATATTGGCGTAGCCGAGGCCGAGCGTGCGGTAGTCGTACGACAGCCGCGCGATCTCCCTCGAAGGGAACTGCGCCATCGCGACCGAGATCTCGAGCGTCAGCGTCCAGAGCCGGATCGCGTGCTCATAAGCTTTGACGTCGAACGCCTTGGTCGCCTGCTCGCGAAACTGGATGAGGTTGAGCGACGCGAGGTTGCAGGCCGTGTCGT
Source organism: uncultured Alphaproteobacteria bacterium (assembly GCA_963765375.1). Taxonomy (GTDB): domain Bacteria; phylum Pseudomonadota; class Alphaproteobacteria; order Rhizobiales; family Beijerinckiaceae; genus Roseiarcus. The sequence continues at coordinate 94,925 of CAVXVZ010000009.1, forward strand.
CGAGGAACATGTACTCGGAGCACGGATTGGAGGCGCGGATCGGCCCCGATTCGGGGCAGGTGTGCCAGTCGTTGATGGTGGTGTGATACTGGATGCCCGGATCGGCCGAGGCCCAGGCGGCGTAGCCGATCCTCTCCCACAAGTCGCGGGCCCTCAGCGTCTTCGCCGCCTTGCCGTCGAGGCGCCGGGTGAGGCTCCACTCGCCGTCGTTCTCGACCGCGCGCAGGAATTCGTCGGTCACGCGCACCGAATTGTTCGAGTTCTGCCCCGAAACGGTGAGATAGGCCTCCGACTCCCAGTCGGTGTCGTAGGTGTCGAATTCGAGCGTCGCATAGCCCTGGCGGGCGAATTGGACGACGCGCTTGATGATGCCGTCAGGGACCTCGTTCTTGCGCGCGGCCTTGACCTCGCGCTTGAGCGCCGGGTTCATGTCGACATTGAAGCAGTCGTCGCCCGAGCCCTCGCAATTGACGCAGGCGCGGAAGATCGCCTTCAGGTGCCGCTTGACGACTCTCGAGCCGGCGGCGAGCGCGGCGACTTTCTGCTCCTCGTTCACCTTCCAGTCGATGAAGGCCTCGATGTCGGGATGATCGACGTCGACCACCACCATCTTGGCGGCGCGGCGCGTCGTGCCGCCCGACTTGATCGCGCCCGCCGCGCGGTCGCCGATCTTCAAAAACGACATCAGGCCCGACGAGCGCCCGCCGCCCGACAGCTTCTCGTTCTCGCCGCGGAGCGCGGAGAAATTGGTCCCCGTGCCGGAGCCATATTTGAACAGGCGCGCCTCGCGCACCCAGAGGTCCATGATCCCGCCCTCGTTGACGAGATCGTCGGCGACCGACTGGATGAAGCAGGCGTGCGGCTGCGGATGCTCGTAAGCCGACTTCGACTTGACGAGCTTTCCGGTCTCGAAGTCGACGTAATAGTGGCCCTGGCTCGGCCCATCGACGCCATAGGCCCAATGGAGGCCGGTGTTGAACCATTGCGGCGAATTCGGCGCGCCGACCTGGCGCGCCAGCATGAGCCGCATCTCGTCGAAATAGGCGCGGGCGTCGTCCTCGCCGTCGAACAGGCCGGCCTTCCAGCCCCAATAGGCCCAGGCGCCGGCGAGGCGGTCGAACACTTGCTTGGCCGAGGTCTCGGAGCCGAAGCGCTCGGCCTTCGGCAGCGCCCCGAGCGCGGTCTCGTCGGCGACCGAGCGCCACAGGAAGGACGGAACGCCCTCCTCCTCGACCCGCTTCAAGCGCGCCGGCACGCCAGCTTTACGGAAATATTTCTGCGCCAGCACGTCGGCCGCGACCTGGCTCCAGTCGGCCGGAACCTCGACGCCTTCGAGCGAAAACACGACCGAGCCGTCAGGATTGCGGATTTCGCTCTTGGTCGTCGCGAAGGCGACGAGCTCATAGGGCGAGACGCCCGGTTGCGTATAATGCCGTTCGATCCTCATCGCTTTCGACCTCGCCCCTTCATGGCGCGGAATTCGCCGCGCCGCCCCGCCCGCTTGAACGCGGGATTCGCTCCCCCGTTCCGATCCATTCGCGCGCGGAATCGCGCGCCCGAAGTACGCGCCCGCCGCCTCTTTCCGTTCAAAACCGGAAGTCTGGAAGGTCCGGCGGCGTCTTAAGACGACCTCCCGCCGGACAACTCGAATGTTACGCCTTTATGACGCGGGCCGTCAACCCCTAGTTATGCTCTCCAGTCTGGAACACAACATATTGTGGACAGCAAATCTATAACGCGACGTTAACGCCCGGCTCAATTGACAAGGTTGGCCGAGTCGCCGGGGACGCGCAAGGGGCTAAGAGCGATCATGGGCAGAGCCGTCGGGTCCCGCGTCCAAAGCTTTGCAAAACAACGACTGGACAGTCGGCGATCGTCCGGCCATAAGGTCGGCGCGCGCAACACTTGCGTTTATTTCCACGCGAAAAACGGCGTTCGAAGCATGCCGGATTGGCTCAAGGAAGCCCTCCTCCACTGGTTCACCTGGTGGAACGGCGCGAATTTCAACACGCGCTTCTATACGAAGCGGCATGGCGAGCTGGTCGGCCATGACGAGCAGGGCAACGCCTATTATCGGAAGCGCGGCATCGATCCGGCGCTCGGGTTCGAGCGGCGGTGGGTGATCTATAACGGCGTATCCGAAGCCTCGAAGACCCCGCCGGGCTGGAACGGCTGGCTTCATCACACCGTCGATGTTGCGCCGACCGAGGAAAATTATAAGCCCCACCCCTGGGAATTGCCGCATATGGCGAACCCGACCGGCACGCCGGCGGCGATTCGGCCCGACGGCTCGACGCTGAGGCCCGGTCCCCGCCAGCCGACCGGCGGCGATTACGAGGCCTGGAGTCCCGGTCCCTGAGGCGCGCCGCCTTCATTCCGCCTCCGTTGAGCAGCAGAGCGCCGGTCATGACCCTCGCCGACCGGGCTCACGCGATCAGCGGCCGCGCTTTTCCCGCCCTGGCCCGGAGGGGGCCCGCGCTCGCCTTCGCGGCTTTGGCAGCGGCGCTCATGGCGCCCGAGGCGGCGCGCGCCGACAAGATCAGCCATCCGATCGCGATTTTCGACGGCCTCGACAAGATCACCGGCCGCATCATTTCGTTTGAGGTCGGGATCAACGAGACGGTGCAGTTCGGCGCGCTGCAGATCACGCCTCGCGTCTGCTACTCGCGCCCGCTGACCGAGGCGCCGCAGACCGACGCCTTCGCTCAGGTCGACGAGATCGACGAGCAGAAGCAGCTCAAGCGCATTTTCTCCGGCTGGATGTTCGCCGACAGCCCGGGCCTGCACGGCATCGAGCACCCGATCTTCGATGTCTGGCTGACCGGATGCAAGGGCGGCACGGTGGTCATCCACGACGCCCCGACGGCGGAGGCCACGGCGCCAAACCCGGACGAATCGCCGCCGACCGACACCGGCGCTGACGCGACCGCGACCGCGACCGACCAGCCGGCTCCCACCCCGGCGCCGAAAAGGAAGAAGCCCAAGCCTCAGCCGGCGGTGGTTGCGGCGCCGGATGCGGTCACTGTCGAGCCGATCGACCCGCCGTCTCAAGGCGCGCCCGCCAACGCCCGCGGACGCTGAAGCTTTTTGCGGCCCTGGCGGGACCGTCTCGCGGGGCTGCCGAAGAATTGGCGGCGACGGCGCGGGTGCTGTAGGTTTCGGGCCGAACCGGGCGCGTGAGGCCCTTGCCGCGGCGCCCACGCAGGAACGAGAGGAAGCGCCATGACCGCGATCCGCAGCGCCATCAAGCCGACCCGGCGTCCGGGCGAGCTCGGCGTTCATTCCGTCGACCGGTTTCATTTCGCCGTCCCCGAGCTAACGGTCGCCAAGAGCTTTTACGGCGAATTCGGACTGGAGCTTGAGGAAGACGGCAATCTGATCGCCATGAAGACCCGCGGCAATCCGCATATCTGGGTCACGATCGGCGAGGGTCCGCGCAAGAAGCTTGGCCATCTTTCGTTCGGCGCCTTCGAGGACGATTTTGACCGCTTCGCCGAGCGTCTCCAGGCCTTGGGCGTCAAGCGGCTCGACCCGCCTCCCGGCGTCGCGACCAACGGCCTGTGGTTTCACGATCACGACGGCAACCTGGTCGAGATCAAGGCCGCGGCGAAATCGTCGCCGAACGAGAAATCCGAGTTCTCGGAAATCTCGGTCGGCCCGGGCGGGCGTGGCGCGCCGTTCCGTCGCGACGTTGCGCGCGTGAACCCCAGGCGTCTCGCGCACGTCCTCCTGTTCACCCGCGACGTGGAGAAGGCGGTTCAATTCTACACCCGCACGCTGGGCCTGCGGCTCTCCGACCGGTCCGGCGACGGCATCGCCTTCCTGCACGGGATTCACGGCAGCGATCATCATATGATCGCCTTCGTCACATCGAGCGCGCCGGGGCTTCACCATCTGAGCTGGGACGTCGGCTCCGTCGACGACATCGGCCGGGGCGCGATGCATATGCTGGACAAGGGATTCTCGAAGGGATGGGGCCTCGGACGGCACGTCCTGGGCTCGAACTTCTTCCACTATGTCTGTGACCCCTGGGGCAGCTTCAGCGAATATTCGGCCGGCATCGACTACGTGCCGGCCGACTGCGACTGGAACAGCGGCGACCACGCGCCCGAAGATTCGTTCTACGTCTGGGGCCCGAATCCGCCGGACTATTTCACCCACAACGCGGAGGCGTGAGCCGGGCTCTTATCGCCACGCCAGCCACGCCGTCCCCGCCGCAAGGGTGACGATGGTCAGCGGCGCGCCGACCTTGAAATAGGCCCAGAAGCTGATCGGCATTCCCTCCGAGCGGGCGTGCTCGGCGACGATCAGGTTGGCGACCGATCCGAGCAGGGTGAAGTTGCCGGCCAGCGTCGAGCTCATTGCGACGACGAGCCAGGCGCGCTGAGGATCGGCGAAAGTCGGGACGAAGGGCCTGAGCGCCAGCACCGCCGGCACATTGCTGACGATATTGGAGAGCACGGCGGTGAACAGCGACAGGCGCCAGACGGCATCGAGGCCGAATGTCTTCGCCATCGCGATCCGGTCAGGCGTCAGCAGCGCCTTCTCCGCGCCGGCGACGACCACGAACATCCCGGCGAACAGGATGAGGAGCGGCCCGTCGAGCTCGCGGTAGATGCGGCGCGGCTTGATCTGGCGCGTCAGGAGCAGAAACGCGCCGCCGAGAATCGCCGCTTTTGCCGGAGGCACGCCGGCGAAGAAGGCGATCGCAAGCGCGATGCAGGTGACGCTCGCCTTGACGACTTGACCCCCATGCATATGGCCGCGAAAAAGATGCGGCTCAAGCTCGCTCTTGAACGCAAATTCCTGGGCATAGACGAGACGCACCACGACGACGACGACGACGAGGCCGAACGCCGCAACCGGCGCGAGCGCGGCCGCGAACGCGGGATAGGGAATCCGCGATAGCGTCCCGATCACCATATTCTGCGGGTTGCCGGTGATCGTCGCCACGCTGCCGCAATTCGAAGCCGTCGCGACCGCGATGAGATAAGGCAGCGGATTGCGGTCGAGCGCCCGCACCACCTGCAGCACGATCGGCGCCATGACGAGGCAGATCGCGTCATTGACGAGAAACGCCGACAACACCCCGGTCAGAACCGTCACGGTGACCAAGAGGACGAACGGCGCGCGGGCGTGGTCGATCGCAAGCGCGCCGAGCGCCCTGAAAGCACCCGAGACCTTGAGGTGCGCGACCACGATCATCATGCCGAGGAGGAGCGCGATGGTGTCGAAATCGATGGCGCGGAACGCCTCTTCGAGGCTCAACGGCCCGAGCGCGATCATCGCCGCGCCGCCGAGGAACGCGATCCCCGCGCGATCGAGCCTGAGGCCGGGAACGCGGCCCGCCGCGACCCCGACATAGGTCAGGACGAGGATGACGAGCGCGGCGAGGCTTTCGCTTGTCATTCGCCCGCCGCGCCTTCGACCGCCAGCGGCGCGCCGCGCTGCTCCGCCGCATGCTCATCGCGTGTCTCCGGCATGAACGCGAAGAAGACGAGGAAGGCCGCAGCCGCGGCGGCGCCGAGGGCGAGGAACGAAACGGAATAGCCGAAATGATCGACCATCTCGCCGGCGAACAAGGCGCTGACCGATGCGCCGATTCCCATCGTGGTCGCGACGGCGCCCTGCGCCAGATTGAACCGGCCGCTGCCGCGCATGATATCGGCGATGACCAGCGGCGTCAGCGCCCCGTAGATTCCCGCCCCCACTCCGTCGAGCAGTTGGACGCCGATGAGCCAGAACGAGTTGTCCGACAGCGTATAGAGCGCCGCGCGAATCGGCAGCACGGCGAAGGCGATGAGAAAGATCGGCCGTCGTCCCCAGGAGTCCGCATTGCGGCCGACGAGGATCGCGATCGGCAGCATCACACCCTGGGCGGCGACCATGCAGAATGACATCCTCGCCGTCGCCTCCTTCGGGAATTCAAGCGCGAGCTTCTGGCCCACCAGCGGCAGGAGCGGCGCATTGGCGAAGTGGAACAGCATGGCGCAAAGGGCGAAAATCATCAGCGGACGCCTCTTGAACAAAATCCGGTATCCGGCCGCCGTCCCTTCAGCTTCGCCATCAGCGGTAAGATCCCTTGCCCGGTCGTGGTTGATCGCGTCGGCTGGAATGGCCAGCACGGCCGCCGAGGTCAAGGCCGCGAAGACGGGAACCATGAGAAAGACCGCGCGCTGGGAGAAGGCGTAGCCGACCGCGCCGGCCAAAAGCGCAATCGCGATGTTGCCGCCGTGGTCGAACGCCGAGTTCCGGCCCAGTCGCCGCGCCAGCCTGTCCTTCGTCACCAGGCCGAGGGTGAGCGCCGAGACCGCCGGCGCGAAGGCGTCGCCGGCGACCGCCAGGATGCTGAGCGCGACCGCCATCGACTAGAAGGTCGGAGCGGCGAAAATGATCACCGCAGCCGCGGTCATCGCCGCCATCGTCAGCACGATGACGCCGCGCTTGGCGCGGGTCACGTCGATCGCGGCGCCGATCGGGGTCTGAAGGGCGATGCCAAGGAGGCCGCTCGCGGTCGTCACCAGTCCGACATCGGTCTGGGTCCAATGCCGGCTGGTGACCAGAAACACGTTGACGAACGGGCCGAACAGGTTGCGGACATCGGCGGCGAGGAAATTGACTGCGTCGAGCGCATAAGGGATAGGGAGCATCGTCGGCGTCCGAACGCGTCCTCACCCCGGGCCGCGCCGCTAAACGCCGCTTGACCGAATTTGTTCCTGAGCGCTGAACCGCAAAGGCGCTTGGGCTGGCGATCGTGAGGCTGTAGACCCGCATCGGCAGCGTCCCTTGTCTCGTTCGCGGGAGAGGGTTGGGGTGAAGCCATGCGCAAGCGCGCGGACATCGTTCTCGTCGAGCGCGGCTTCTTTCCGAGCCGGGCGCGGGCGCAGGCTGCGATCGCCGCGGGCCTTGTCAGCGTCGGCGGGGTCGCGCTGACGAAGGCGTCCGCGGCTCTGGCCGACGACGCGCCGATCGAGGCCGAGCCGCCCCACCCTTATGTCTCGCGCGGCGGGGTCAAGCTTGCCGCCGCGCTCGACGCCTTCGGGCTCGATCCCGCGGGCCTCGTCTGCCTCGACGTCGGCGCCTCGACCGGAGGCTTCACCGACGTCTTGCTCCAGCGCGGCGCGGCGCAGGTCGTTGCGGTCGACGTCGGCCGCGGACAGCTCGATCCGCGCCTCGCGGCGGACAAGCGCGTGCGATTCCTCGAAGGGGTCGATGCGCGCGCGCTTGACCCCGAGCGTCTCGGCGAGCGGCCGGCCGCGATCGTCGTCGACGTGAGCTTCATTTCGCAGCGGCTCGTGCTGCCCTATGTGCTGAAACTCGCCGCCGAGCAGGCGTGGCTGGTCAGCCTCGTCAAGCCGCAGTTCGAGGTCGGGCGGGCGGACATCGTCAAAGGCCGGGTCAGAAGCGAAGCGGCGCTCGAACGCGCATGCGCCGCCGTCCGCGCCTCCATCGAGGCGCAGGGCTGGAAGATCATCGGCGTCATTCCGTCGCCGATTCTCGGCGGCGGCGGCGCGAGGGAGTTCCTGATCGCCGCGCGTCATGGCTGAATCGTTCGAGGAGCTTTCGATCGTCGCGCTTGACGCCCATGGCCAGGGCGTCGCCGCGAACGGAGCGATCGTCCCGGGCGCGCTGCCCGGCGAGCGGGCGCTGGTCAGGTACGAGGGCAAGCGGGCGGAGCTGATCGAGATCCCAAGCCCCGCGCCCGAACGGGCCGAGCCGATCTGCCGCTGGTACGGCCGCTGCGGCGGCTGCGCGGCGCAGCACATGTCGGCTTCGCTTTATCGCCAATGGAAGCGCGGCCTCGTGGTCGAAGCGCTGAGCCGAGAGGGCGTCGCAGCGGAGGTCGGCGAACTCGTCGACGCCCATGGCGCGGGCCGGCGCCGGGCGACCTTTCACGCCCGTTTTCACCACGGTCAGGCCGATGAGGTCGGCTTCATGCGCGCCCGCTCGCACAACATCATTGCGATCGACGACTGCCCACTGTTCAGCCCCGGCATGGCCGGCGCGATTGCCGCGGCGCGGGCGCTTAGCGGCGATCTCAGGGGATTGATGACGCCGCTCGACATCGGGGTGACGGCGACGCTCGACGGGCTCGACATCGACCTGCGCGGCCCGGGACCACTCGAGCGCGCGGAAGCGCAGAAGCTCGCACGGACGGCGGACGCGCTCGACCTGGCGCGGGTCTCCAACCACGGCGAAGTCGTGATCGAGCGCCGGCCGCCGCGCGTCACGTTCGGGGAAGCGATCGTCAAGCTGCCGCCGGGCGGCTTCCTCCAGGCGACCGAAGCCGGCGAAAATCTGCTCGCGGAATTCGCCGAGCGGACGCTCGCCGAACTCGACGCGGGTTGCGGACCTCTTCTGCGGCTCAGGCGCCTTTGCGTTGAGGCTCGCGCCCGGGCGCGAAGTGTTCGCCGCCGACGCCGACGCCGCGGCGATCGCCGCGCTTTCTCGCGCGGCTGCGACGACCCGGGGCCTTCGCAAACTTGCCGCCGAGACGCGCGATCTCTTCCGCCGTCCGCTGAGGCCCGACGAACTCGCCGCGTTCGATGCGGCGCTCATCGACCCGCCGCGCGCGGGCGCGCTCGAGCAGGCGCGCGCGCTCGCCGCCTCCGCGCTGCCGCTCATCGCATCGATCTCCTGCAACGCGGCGACCTTCGCCCGCGACGCCCGCATTCTCATCGACGGGGGGTATCAGGTCGAGGCGGTGACCCCGCTTGACCAGTTCCGCTTTTCCCCCCATGTCGAAATCGCCGCCGTCTTTCGCCGACCGAGAAAGAAAGCGCGCGCGCGGAGGCTTCTTTAGGTGGATGGGACAAAACGGGACGCGGTTCTTGCTTCCTTGCAAAAGATCGTCGGGCCCGGCCATGTGCTGACCGATCCGGCGCTTTTCGCCGGCGCGCTCAGCGAGCCGCGTGGCCTCTATCACGGAAAGGCGTTTGCGCTCGTGCGGCCGGGGGCGACGAAGGAAGTCGCCGCCGTCGCGTCCCTCTGCAACGAGGCCCGGATCGGCATCGTGCCGCAGGGGGGCAACACCGGACTCGTCGGCGGACAGACCCCGGACTCGGGCGGCGAAGAGATCATCCTCTCCACCCAGCGCCTGCGCAGGGTCCGCGAGGTCGACCTCGACGGCGACGTGATGATCTGCGAGGCCGGCGTCACCCTTGCCGAGGCCCAGGCCGCCGCGCTCGCCGCCGACCGGCTCTTTCCGCTGTCGCTGGCCTCGGAGGGATCTTGCACCATCGGCGGCAATGTCTCGACCAACGCCGGCGGCGTCACCGTCATCGCCTACGGCAATACGCGCGACCTCGTCACCGGGGTCGAAGCCGTGCTTGCCGATGGCCGGATCGTCAACGGCTTGAGCAAGCTGCGCAAGGACAATACCGGCTACGATGTGAAGGGGCTCTTCATCGGCGCCGAGGGCACGCTCGGCGTGGTCACTGCCGCTTCGCTGAGGCTTTTTCCCAACCCGCGTGCGCGGGCGACGGCCTTCGTCGGCCTCAAGAGCCCGGAGGACGCGCTGAAGCTGCTCAGGATGGCGCGGGAGCGCCTCGGCCTCGTCACCAGCTTCGAGCTGATCGGACGCAACGCCCTGGATATCACGGTCAAGAACGGCCTGGCGCGAAAGCCGCTCGCCGGCGACCATCCCTGGTGCGTGCTGATGGAGGCGGCGTCGCAAACGCCGGGCGGACTCGACGGGGCGCTTGCGGAAGCGCTGGAGGCGGCGCTCGAGGGCGGGATCATCGACGACGCTTCGATCGCCGCTTCGCTCGAGCAGCGGGCCGAGTTCTGGCGCCTGCGCGAATCGATTCCCGAGGCGCAGGTCAAGGAGGGCGCGTCGATCAAGCACGACGTCTCGGTCGAGGTCGCCCTGGTGCCGGCTTTGCTCAGGGAGGCGACGCCCGCGGTCGAAGCCTTCGCGCCCGGCGCCCGCGTGGTCGCCTTCGGCCATCTCGGCGACGGCAACATCCATTTCAACGTCTCGCAGCCGGTCGGCGCCGACGGGGCCGCCTTTCTCGCCCGCTGGGATGCGATGAACGAGATCGTGCACGGGATCGTCGCCCGCCTCGGCGGCTCGTATTCAGCCGAGCATGGCGTCGGTCAGCTCAAGCGCGACCTGCTCGCCCGGTGGAAGGACCCGGCCTCGCTTGCGGTGATGCGCCAGATCAAGGCGGCGCTCGATCCGAACGGGGTGATGAATCCAGGCAAGGTGCTGTGATGCGGCGCGCCGGCGCCGCCGCCATGACCATTCTCTCATGTCTTGCTTACGGCGCGACCCCGGCCGAGGCCGGCTGCGCCTCCAAGAGCTTCGACGGCGCGAAGTTCACGGTCTGCGCCTTCGATCCGCGGCATGACGATATTCGCCTCTTCCTGAGTGGGACCGACGGCAAGCCCTATGGATCGCTCGCGGCGCTCGCCGCGGCGCTGAAGGCGAAAGGCGAGCGGCTCACGTTCGCGATGAACGCCGGCATGTTCAAGGAGGACCAATCGCCGGTCGGCCTCTACGTCGAGAACCGCAAGACGCTGCATGAGGCCGACACTCGCGCCGGCGCGACCAATTTTCACCTCAAACCCAACGGCGTCTTCTGGGTCGGCGACGGAGTCGCCGGCGTGGCCGAGACGAGCCGCTTTCTCGCCAATCCGCCGGGGGCGCGCTATGCGACGCAGTCCGGCCCGATGCTGGTCATCGACGGCAAGATCCATCCGAGGATCAAACCGAGCGGCGCCTCGGAGAAGATCCGCAACGGCGTCGGCGCCTGCGACCGCGGGGTTGCGTTCGCCATCGCCGACGAGCCGGTGAACTTCGACACGTTCGCGCGGCTGTTCCGCGACGGCCTCGCCTGTCAGAATGCGCTCTTTCTCGACGGCTCGGTGTCGTCGCTCTACGCGCCCGAGATCAACCGCGACGACGAACTGGGGCCGATCGGGCCGATCGCCGGCGTCGTGCAGACCGGCGCCGCGGACAAGCAGTAGCGGCGCCTATTGCTCGCCGGGCCTCAGCGCTCGCTGCAATATTGGCGTGTCGACCCAGCGCCCGAACTTGAAGCCGACCGACCCCAGTGTTCCCATGAGCTCGAAGCCGAAGCGCCGGTGCAACGCGATCGAGCCCGCATTCGCGTTGTCGCCGACCACCGCGAGCATCTGGCGCCAAGGTCCGCGCTCGCAAGCCGCGATCAATTCGCCGAGCAGCACCGAGCCTATGCCCCGACCGCGCTCACCGTCCGCGACATAGACCGAGTCCTCGATCGTGAAGCGATAGGCCGGGCGCCGCCGATAGGCGGCGGCATACGCAAAGCCGACTGTTTCCCCTTCCGCATCGGCGATCAGATAGGGAAGGCCAAGCTCGACCGACGCGCGCCGCCGCGCCAGCATCTCCTCGAGCGTCGGCGGCGTCTCCTCGAAGGTGGCGAGCGAATTGAGGACGTAATGGGTATAGATCTTCCGGACCGCCGGCATGTCGGCCTCGCTCGCGGCGCGGACGCGGATGGAACGGCGTGAGGCAATTCGATCGCTGGGCGTCGCCATTCGCATGATTCTGCACGGCGATGCCGCTCAAGGAAACAGCCCCCGCGCCTGCTTCGCCTTCACCACCCGCTCGACCCCAATCGCCATCGCCGCGGTGCGATTGGAGACCCCGTCGCGCTTGGCGCGCGCGACGACCATCGCCCAGGAGCGGTCGAGCGCCCGTTCGAGCCGGTCCATCACCTCGTCGCGCGACCAGAAATATTGCTGCAGGTCCTGAACCCACTCGAAATAGCTGACGATGACGCCGCCCGCGTTGCACAGGATGTCGGGAATGACGAAGATGCCGTCGTTGCGCTCGGCAAGCACAAGATCGGCCTCGGGCGTGGTCGGGCCGTTCGCGCCTTCGGCGATGATGCGGCAGCGGAGCCGCCGGGCGACGCCGGCGTCGATCACCCGCTCGACCGCGCAGGGCGCCAGCACGTCGCACGGCTGCTCGAGCAGCGCCCGCGGTTCGATCGTGGCCTGGCTCGAATAGCCGGCAAGCTCGCCACTCCTCCCCGCATGAGCGACGAGCGCCTTCACATCGAGTCCCTTGGGATCGTAATAGGCGGCCGAGTGATCGCTGACGCCGATCAGCTTCACGCCCCGCGCCGCGAGCCCCATCGCCGTGTGCGAGCCGACGTTGCCGAAGCCCTGGACGATCGCCGTCGCACTGGCCGGTGCGATGTCCAAGGCGTCGAGCGCGCGAAAGGCGAGAAAGGCGACGCCGTGGCCGGTCGCCTCGCGCCGGCCCAAAGTGCCCCCGCTTCCGACCGGCTTGCCGGTGACGATCTCGGGGACGGTGACCCCCTGGTACATCGAATAGGTGTCCATGAACCAGGCCATCACCTGCTCGTTGGTGCCCATGTCCGGGGCCATCACGTCCACCCGCGGGCCAACGAACGGAATCATCTCCTGCATGTAGCGGCGGGAAAGGTTTTCGAGCTCCTTTGGCTTGAGCGCGCGCGGGTCGACCGCGACGCCGCCCTTGCCGCCGCCGAAGGGAAGATCGGCGAGCGCGCATTTCCAGCTCATCCAGACGGCGAGCGCTGCGATTTCGCCGATGTCGACGCTTGCGGCGAAACGCGTCCCGCCCTTGGCGGGGCCGAGCGCAAGGTGATGCTGGACCCGGTAGCCGATGAAGAGCTCGGTCCGGTTGTCCTCCATCCGGACCGGACAGGTAACGACGATTGCGCGCTTCGGGTAGAGGAGCCAGTCGCGTTCGTCCTCGGGAATGCTCAGATGGTCGGCGATGACAAGAAGCTGATCGCGGGCCATCTCGAACACCGGGCCGCTAAAGAGGCTCTTCACATCCGTTCTCCCGCCCGCCGCCGACGACGGCGGCGCAATGATAGCGGCGATCGGGGCCGACGGAACTCAAATTTATCATAAGGATCGGGGAAAGGGGGGACGGCCTCGCGGCGCCGCTGGGAAGCGCGCGTGGCGTCGGCTTGACTTCGCGCCGGGCCTCACTATTTTGCCGGCCAAACTTCGGGCCCGCGATCCCTCGCGGGCATGTTTGGCGCGTCCGGCGCGCCTCCTCGGTTGAAGGACGCACGCTTATGGCCAAGGCCGCCTCGCTCAAGATCAAGCTGTTGTCGACCGCCGACACCGGCTATTTCTACGTCACCAAGAAAAACGCCCGCACCAAAACGGAAAAACTCGCGTTCAAGAAATACGACCCGGTCGCGCGCAAGCACGTCGAGTTCAAGGAAACGAAGATCAAGTAGGCCCGAGTTTCGGGGCTGCGTATCGCGGAGGGCGCCCAAGAGCGCCCTTTTTCGTCGGACGCGGTCGGCGCGCGACCCCTCCGCGCCCGACGGCAGCTGGAGTGTTCAGGGCTTGGGCGGCACTGGCATCCTCGCGTAGACGTCGCCCGGAACGATGACGAAGACCAGGGTTGAGGGAACTTCCTTCGGGCCGAACGGTCCAGGAACCGCATTCTTCACCGGCGGCAGGCTCCTCAGATAGGCGACGATCGCATGGGCGTCGTCCGAGGTCAGGTGCGAGAGCGCCTCATAGGGCATGATCGGCGCGAGCCGGCGGCCCTCCGGCGTGACGCCGGCCGTGATGGCGGAAATAATCTGATCGTCGGTCCAATTGCCCAACCCCGTTTCCTTGTCGGGGGTCAGGTTCGGTCCGGCGAAGACCCCGAGCCCGGGGATCGCAAACCCGACTTCCGAACCGCCGAGCACGCGCGAAAAATCCGGCTTGCCGAGAAAAGAACCGGGGGTGTGGCAGTCGTTGCAGCCGCCGATCGTGACCAGGTATTTGCCGCGGGCGACTTCGCTGTCGTCGGCCGAAGCGGCGGAAGCGCCTGCGAGCGCCGCCGCGACGAGCATGCTCAAGCGATGGATTTGCACGGGGGTCCCCTCCTGACGAGACGTCTGTAGTTGGGCGGCTTTTGCCGGAGGGAGCGTCTCACTCCTCGAGCGCCGGGAAGACGCGAATGGATTTTTACGCGCAAGGGCTGTTGGCCGCAATCCAAATGTCCGACCGACCCTCGGGCGGCGCGCTCAGAACCATCCAACGAACAGCAGGATCGCGGCCGCCGCAAGGCAGGCCATCGCGAGAACATCGGCAGTCAGCAGGGTGATGTTCTTCCACCAGAGGATGCGCGACAGACCTGCGCATAGCGCCGGGAGGCCCGCGAGCTCGGCTTCGGTGTCGGCGATGAAGTCGAAATCCTCCGGATCCGCATTGCGCCAGATTGGGAAGCGGCTCCGCCCGGCCCGGGGAAATCGCGGATAAACTGAGATTAGCAAACTCAGATAAATGATCATGAACGGGGTCAGGATGACCGGCACGCTCAGATACCAGGGATAACGCTCTCGGTACTGGACAACTGTCAGCATCATGATGGCCACGAATAGCACTGCGATGAGCGCCTTGATGTCGCTGAGACGCATCGAGTCGCCGTAGCCGGCAATGAGATTGCGCAACTGTGCGTTCTTGTCTCCGGCCATCAAATGCTCCGACGCGCCCGCGACGCGCGGCCCAGCATCATCTGAGCGCGGCGTATAGAAGCAGAACCATAGTCAGGAACACGCAGGCGATCGCTAGCAGGAAGCCGACGCGGATACACTGCGTCTTCCACCAAAGAATGTCCGACAGCACTGCGCAAGTCAGCTTCAACTGTTCGACGTCGTCCGCAGTCTGGGCGACGTACTCGAAATCCGCCGGCGTCAGATTGCGCGCTACGCGGAAGCCCTTGGCGCCGCGCTTTGGATAACGCGGAAAGAGCACCATGAATAAAGACAAGTAGACGACCAAGAAGGGCAGCAGCACGAGCTGGACCGACAAGTAACTCGGGAGTGACGTGTAGTTCCAGAGGACCGAACCCATCATGAACGCCACGAAAAGGAACGCGATGTTCGCCTTGAAATCGCTCGCCCTGATCGCCTCGGTATATCCGGCGATCAAACTGCGATAGGATTGAGTTGGATTGGAGAGGGATTTGTTCATCTGACTTTCAGTCGTTCCCACTAAGTCAGGCGCGACGGGCCTCTAAAGTCTTATGACCTTAAAGCGAAATTCCATCAGTTGAAAGCGTTTTCCCTTACCGCCGCCGCGGGCTTGACCTGCGAGTCCATGGATCGCGCGGTCATCCATCGGCTGTGACTCGGCGACAGTGCGGACCGATTGGGATGGGTCAAACCCGGACGGAATCCGCCCTGACCAATCGATCCGCCTATCGCCCTTGCTCTGGCTCGTCCGCCGGATCAGCGCCGCGCGACCCCTCGAGGCCGGGGCGAACCAGCCGGTCGTCGCGCGCGGGCTCGGGCGCCGGCGACCAGGGACGGTTCTGAAGCGCGCTGCGGTCGCTGGCGAGGGTGAAGCCCTTGTCGTCGCTCCACGTCAGGCCGACGGCGCCGAGCCGCGCCAGCGCCGTTTCGTCGAGCACGAATTTCGCCTTGCACCCTTGGGGCGCGGTGAGCGCGCTGACCACGACTTCAGCGCGGGCGCAATCTTCGTCGAACGCGAGGCGATCGAGGACGATCGAGAGCTGCTCGCCCTCCGGCAGGTCGGCGACGCAGCCGAGACGGTCGCAGGGCGCGTCGGGGCTACGCGCTTGAGTGGGATCGCGCCCATCGCCGTCGGCGGACAGCCACTGCTCGGCGGCGAAGGCGTTGAAGCGTTTGCCGACGACCTCGAGCGCGCCGTCGGCGTCGCGCACCGCCGCCAGATCGCCGGACGGCGCGACGATCACGTCGTAGCGCGGTCCGTGAGTCGCGCCGACGAGCCCGATCAACGCGAGCGGAACGGCGCTCAAGCGGAACATCCAGGTCCGCCAGATGGCGGCGCTCATCACGGCGAGAGCGAGGAACGGCAAGGCGTAGGGGGCGAAGGCGCGCAGGTGCAGGGTCGAGCCGGGAGCATCGGCGATGAAGCGCGCGACCCAGAGGATGAACTTGATCCCCGCCCCGACATAGGACCAGACCGGTCCGTCGAGCCCGAGCGGATAGAGGGCCGCGCCAATGAGCGCGCCCGGCACGGCGAAAAATTCGATGACCATGAGCGTCAGCGGATTGCCGATCAGCACATAAGGGCTCAGATCGTGGAAGTGGTAGGCCATGAACGAGGCGGTGGCCGAGGTCGCGAACGCGGTTGCGAACAGAAGCGCGAGCGGCCGGTCGACGAGATGGGCGGCGAGGGACCCGCGCTTCGGCCCCTCGCCCCGCTTCGGCACGAACGGATCGGGATCGATGTCGCGGGCGGCGAGCCGGGCCTCCATCACCGCGACCAGCGCGGCGACCGCCGCGAACGAGAGCTGGAAGCTGACGCCGAGAACGGCCTCGGGCTCGATGGCGATCACCGCAAGCACCGCGAAGCCGAGATTGCGCATGGTCAGCGCGCGGCGGTCCATGATCACCGCGCCAAGCACGATCAGCGTCATGATCAGCGCCCGCTCGGTGCCGACGCGCGAGCCGGTCGCGACGTCGTAGAGGAGCGAGCCGGCCATGGCGACGGCCGCCGCCCATTTCTTGATTGGATATTTCAGAGCAAGCGTCGGCGACAGCGCCAGAAGCCGACGGGTGACGACAAAGAAAATTCCCGCAACCAGGGTCATCTGTACGCCGGAAATGGTGATGATGTGGAAGATGCCCGCTTCGCGGATGAGGTCCTTGGCGTTGGTGGAGAGAAAGTCGCGTTTTCCGGTCACCATCGCCGCGGCGATCGCGCCTTCGTCGCCGCCGATGATCGCGTTGACCCTGAGCGCGAGGCGATTGCGCGCCTGATCGATTGTCGCGGTGAAGCGCTGGCTTAAGCTCGCGTCGCTTGGCGGGGGCAGGATCCGGATCGGGCCAAGCGTCGAGCCGACCGCGCCGACGCCTGCGAAAAAGGCGTCGCGGGCGAAGTCGTATCCGCCCGGCATTACCGCTCGCGACGGCGGCAGCAAGCGCGCCTTGAGCTCGACGTAATCGCCCGCCGCGACGTCGGGGGCCTTTCGCGTCGTCACCCTCACCCGGCGCGGAACTTTCTCGCGCGGCATGCCGTCGGCGCCGGCGACGCTGATCACCATGCGTGCGCCGACGGTCCTGAGATCGACCTCCTCGACGAAGCCTTGCAGAGTGACGATGCGGATGCGGTCGAGCACCGGCGCCGCGACCCGCGCCGTGCGCAGCGACATCGACAGAAAGCCCGCGAACAGCGCGGCGAGGGTCAGCGAGACGCCAAGCGCGAAAGGCCGGGCGCGCGACACCCACGCCAGCGCGGCGAACAGCGCCGTCATCAGCGCCGGGAGCCAAAGGACCGGCTCCTGGTCGGCGGCCAGATTGAGCACGACCCCGCCCATCGCGAAGACAGGAAGCCAAAGGAAAAAGCGCCGCTCCTCGATCTCGCGCGCAAGCGCGCGCGAAAACGCTCCGCGCCAGTCCGGCGCCCACGCGGCGGCGCGGGCGAAGCCGGCGGCCGCGGCGAGAGCGCCAGTGCGGGCGGGAGTGGCCATCGGCAGCGAGACTAGCGCCCGCGGCGCTGAGGCGAAAGGGCGCGTGCGCGCGCCGCCGGCTCGTAGGACGCCCTCCAGCTAAACGCCGAACAGCCGCTCCGCGTTGCCGTGCGCTATTCTGTCCCGATCCGCGGCGCTGACCGGCAGCCGGTCGAGGAAGGCGCGCCCCTCGGCCATCGGCTGATAGGGATGATCGATCGAGAACATGATCCGGTCGACGCCGACCTGCAGAACCAATTCGAGGAACGCGGGCAGGAAATTGAAGCCGGAGAACGTGTAGTGGACGTTCTCGCGCAGATAGGCGCTGATCGGTTTCTTGAGCTTTGTCATCGACGGCGCCATCACGTCGACCCGCTGAAGCATGGCCGGGAGCGTCTCGCCCATGTGCCCGACGACGATCTGCAACCGAGGGTGGGCGTCGAACACGCCGCCGAGAATCATCCGCAACACATGGAGCGCCGTCTCGATATGCCAGCCCCATCCGGGGCCCGCCATCATCTCGCCGATCACCGGCGAAAGCCCGCCATACCAGGCGTCGATCACGGCCTGCGGCGATTCGGTCGGATGGAGATAGATCGGCGCCTTCAGCGCTTCCGCTCGCGCCAGCACCGGCCAGAAGAAGCGGTCGTCGAGATAGCGGCCGCGATGATGGCCGTTGATGACGACGCCCTTGAAGCCGCCCTCCGCAATCACGCGCTCGAGCTCCGCGACCGAGGCCGGCGGATCGCCGATCGGCAGCGCCGCCAGGCCGAAGAATCGGGTCGGATGGCGCCGGACGGCTTCCGCGAGCGCCGCATTCGTGTTCGCGCGAAGGTCTTCGCCTCTTCGGCCTCGAGTTGCTCGACGCCGGGCGCGGTCAGCGACAGCGCCTGGACGTCGACGCCGGCCGCGTCCATCGCCGCGACCCGGCCATCGCCGATGTCCACGAGTTGAGCGACAAGCGTCGCGAACCTCCCGCCGACCTGTTCCGCGCGCTCCTTGAGCCGGCGGTCGGGACCGTCGAGGAAGGCGGGCGTGGCGAAGTGCTCCTCAAGGGCAATCGTGCGCATTGGTGGGCTCCTTCAAGTGGGCGCAGCGGGCTCGGCGCCTAAAGCGCGTCGAGCCGCATTTGTTCACTGCGGCATGCGACGCAACGGCGCTTGGGGTCAACGACATTATCGCGACTCTGTTCGGTCTCTTCAGCAGCGCGTCGCGCATGGCGCGCATCTCGCGCCCGAGACGAAGCCCGTCAGCCAGTCCAAGGTCGGGGAGGCGGACCGCTAAGTGTCGTGGGTGAGGGCAGCGCCGTCGATTATTCGCCCATTGGCTCTGCACGAGCAAGATTGACGTCGAAGCGACCGATTGCAACCCCGCACGACCGGACGCTCAGGGACCAGGCCAAGCGCTACATCGAGAGTTCGTTCGGCGCGGCGGCGAGCGTCAAGGCGTCCCACCCCGACATGCGCCGTGGCTGTTTTCACGGCAAAGGCAGAATGCTCTCGAGCGTCGGCAGGCCGCTCAGGGTGGACTGCAGGTAAAGAAGCTGCGAGTTGATCGAGCTCGTCAGGAGCTGCTGAAGGAAAATGTTTCCGGTTGTGTTCGGCGTATTCGCCACGACCGTGAACGGCTTGCCCCTATTCTTCCCCTTGGCGAACGCCAGCGTAATCTTGTCGGTGTTGATTTCCGACAGGTTGATTCCACCCGGGCCCTTGAAATGCACCAGCGACCAGGTCGGCCCGAGCGCGCTAACGCTCTTGGTGACGAGGAACTGGACGCTGCCGCCGAACACGGAATTCGGCGCCGCCCGGTCCTCGGCGAGGCCGGGACTCGAATCGGCCATGGCGACGAAATCGCCGACCCCGAGCGTTCCCGCGAGATTGGTGTCGGCCGGCGGCGGTGGATAGGCGCCCGTGAACCGCTTCGAGTCCTGATAGATCTGGCGCAGGGAAAACTGCAGGTTCTCGGTGAAATTGTGGTCGCGCGATTCACTGAGAACGCCCGATCCGCCGAACGTGAACGATTCGAGTTTGTTCAGCGGATTCAGGTAGGAGAGGCTCGGCGCGAGACCGCCCGTGTCGTTGACCTCGAGTGAGAGCGAGGCCACGACCTGATAGTCGCCGGTGAGCAGCCATTCCTGGTTCCTGGCGCCGTCACGAACTTGTTCGAGCAGTTCGTGTTGGAGGCGGTTGACGATGGAAGTGACTGCGGGCGTTCCGTCGGGATAGGGGACATCGTAGCGGGGAACGGCGCAGCCCCCACAAAGGCTCGCAGAAATGACAGCCGCTGAAAGCGTCGGCCACACGCGCGTCGCCATTGCCCTATGCCCCTCGCCGGTTGA
The DNA here is from genome assembly GCA_963765375.1 of uncultured Alphaproteobacteria bacterium. Lineage (GTDB taxonomy): Bacteria > Pseudomonadota > Alphaproteobacteria > Rhizobiales > Beijerinckiaceae > Roseiarcus. Next base: position 114,694 of record CAVXVZ010000009.1, read on the forward strand.
AACGCCGCGGCTGATGCCGGAAATCAGGCGCAGACCCCGCTCTGCCAGTGCGTTGCGGCCACGGTGGCGGGATTGGCGATTTCGATGTCATGGCACTGCTGCTGGGTGACGCCGTTGCGGGCCTCTTCCCTACCGTCCCTGTATCTGATGATGCAGCAGCCGTTGCCGCCCGGGGCCCGCGCCGCCGGCTTGGCGGGCTTGGCTTTCGCGCTCTTTTTCGCTTTCGCCTTGACCGCGGCGGTTTTCGATTTCGCCGCCGTCGTCTTTTTCGAGGCCTTCGATTTCGCCGCGCTGGACTTGGAGGCCTTGGCCGAAGCAGCGCGCTTGGACGGCGGCGCGCGCGAACCCGTCTTCGAGCCTGACGGAGGCTTGGTTGCTTTTCTCACTGCACCCCTCCCGCAACGATCATCCGCGGGTCATCGCCGCTCGGGGATGATTTGCGAGGCCCAAGTGGAGGTTAACGGCCGGTTGAGGTTCGACAACGCGTATCCGCGATTGTCGGCTTCTTATCCACAGCCGTAGCGTAACGGCGCGACAATCGGGGCAGGTTAGGCAGCCCATGAATTGAGGGGCCTAACCGGCCGACGGGCCCCGACTTTCTTCGCGAGTGGAGCGGCGGCGTCCTGGGACGCTATCGCGACGGGGCCCCTACTTCTTCTGCCCCTTCACATAGGCGATATACCCCTCGACATCCTTGGCGGGCTCGGCGTAGGCGTCACCGAGCGCCTTGGCGACCGCGGCCATATAGGTCTTCGCCCAAGCCGGGAAGTTGTAGTCGATGACCTTGAGGAATTCGAGGCTCGCCGCGAGGCGGATGTCGGCGATCGAAGGGTGGTCGCCCCCGATGAAGGTCTTGCCGTCGAGGAAGAACTTGTGGAGCGCGGTGAGCGTCTCGTCCACCGCCCCGACCGCCGCCTTCTGCGCCTTCTCCTTCTCCGCCGCTGTGGCGTCGCTGGCGCCGACCTCGCCCGGATATTGCGGGAAGCCCAGCGCCCCGTAAGTCGAGCGCACGATATAGGGATAGAGCGTGCCGACGATATAGAACATCGCGCTGTCGATCATCGCCCGCTTTTCCGGATCGGTCGGATAGAACTTGTCGAGGTGATGCTTGTTCGAGAGATACTGCATGATCGCGCAGCTCTCCCACATTACTCCTTTGGGCAGGCCGGGCGCTTCCATCATCGGCGTCAGATGGGCCGGGTTCCTGGCCAGGAAGTCGTCGGTGCGGGTCTTGCCGTAGACGTCGTCCTCGGTGAAATCGAGCTTCGCGGCGCGCACGAACACGCGCGCGGTCATGTTGTTGACGCTCGGCTTGATGACGTGGAGCTTGATTGCAGACATAGGGCTTCCTCCTGGTTGCGGTTCGACTATTTGCTGTTTGAATGCGCGAGCGCCGGTTCCGGCTGGCGGTATGGGTCTTTGGGCGAGCGGTCGGCCGACAGGCTCTTGGTCGCCGATTTGACGAGGCTCTCGATCGCGTCGGCGATGTGAACCTCCATGATCGCACGGTCGCCGCGCGCGACGCGAAGGTTGTGGGCGGCGAACAGCACGTCGGAGCGAGTGAAGCCCTTCGGCGCATCGAACTTCCAGCACGAGAGCTCGATCAGGAGCCCGAGCGGATCCTCGAAATAGACGGCGTCGAAGATCATCCGGTCGCGCACCCCGGTGTTCGGGACGCCGCGCGCGCCGAGCCGCTCGACGATCTGCATGAAGACGGCGCGCGACACGTTGAACGCGATGTGATGGACGCAGCCGGTGTCGGTCGGCGTGCGGCGCTTGACCGGCTTGCGATCCTCGCGGGTGAAGACGGTGATGAGCCGGTCGTCGCCCGGATCGAAGTAGATATGGCTCTCGCCGGCATTGTCCAGGTTCGGCTGCTCGAAAATGAACGGCATGCCGAGCAAGCCTTCCCAGAATTCGATCGACGTCTGGCGATCGGCGCCGACCAGCGTGATGTGATGCAGTCCCTGAGTCTGAAGCTTTTGCATTTCGTCCTCCTTCAGGCTTTCTCGACCAGTTTCGACTTGTATTCGCTGCGCGGGAGAGCGCCCGCGGGCGCGAGCTCGATCTCCGTCGTCACCAGGAGCTTATCACGCAAGCGCACGCGGATGCGCTCGGCGAGGCCCTCAGTCTCCGCGCCCGGCGCAAGCTCGACCCTGATCGGCAGCGGCGGCTCCTGCCTCACTCCGGGCGCACGCGGTCGAATCACGATGACCCCGGCCACCGCTGGCGCGAATTCGTTGACGACCTCCCGCACCGCCGAGGGAAAAACATTGACGCCGCGCACGATCAGCATGTCGTCGGTGCGCCCGATGCAGCGCACCCGCGGGCTCGTGCGCCCGCAGGCGCATCGCCCGACGCTGAGCCGCACGTGGTCGCGGGTGCGGAAGCGCAGAAGGGGCGCGGATCGGTTGACGAGGTGGGTCAGCACCAGCTCGCCCTCGGCGCCGTCGACGAGCGGCTTCTCGGCCCCGGTTCCCGGATCGATCAGCTCGAAATGAACAAAGCCGCGGCCGCTGAAATGCATCCCCGCCTTCTCTTCGCACTCGCCCCAAAGAGAAACGGAAATGTCCCCGATGCCCATCGCTTCGGTGACGCTCGCGCCCCACCCAGCCTCGAGCTTCGCCCGCATCGCCGGTTCGCCGCCGCCAGGTTCGCCTGCGACCATGACCCGCTTCACGCTCGAAGCGGCCAGATCGACGCCGCGGGCCTTTCCCCACTCGACGAGATGAAGCGCGTAGGACGGCGTCATCGCGACGACGGTCGGCTTCAGGAGCTCGACCGCGGCCATCAGGCGCTCGGTGTTTCCGGAGCCGACAGGGATGTGGCAGAGCCCGAGCCGGTCGAACGCGCCAAGCGCCGCGCCGGCGACGAACGGGCCAGCGTTATAGGTCGAGACGATTCGCTCGCCGCGGACAAGGCCGGAAGCCGCGTAGGAGCGCGCGGAGGTGCGCACCCAGACTTCGAGATCGCCGGCGGTCAGCGGGATATAACTCGGCGTTCCGGTCGTGCCGCTGGTCGAATAGATGCGCACGATCTCGTCGGGCGCGGCGGTCAGATGGGCGCCGATCGGCTCGTCGGGCGAGCGCGACCGCCTGAGCTCGTCTTTTTCGGTCAGCGGCAGCGCCGGGATCGCTTCGAGGCCGCCGACGGCGCCGTGGGTCGCGAATCCGGCCCGCTCGAGCTTCATGCGATAGAAGCGCGACCGCTCGAACAGATATTCGATCTGCTTGAGGTAAAGCGGGGCGTCGAGGCGAGCCTGGTCCTCCCACCGCGCCGCCTCGATTTCGGGCTCGACCATCGCCATCAGGCGACTCCGTCCGCGTCGGCGGCGTGGACGATCGCGTCCTCGCCCTTCGAGGCCATCAGGAAGCCGATCGGGGTCTCGGCCTCCTCGATGCAATGGGCGATGAGGCCGGCGGTGCGGGCGAGGATCGGCACGGCGCGGATGAGTCCGGGCGGAACATCGACGTCGCGGAGCGTAGCCGCGATGGTCATCGACACGTTCATCGGCAGCGCCTTTCCCCAGACCTCGGCCGCCGCCTTGGCCAGCGCCAGCGCCGCCTCGACCGAGCGCCCGGCGGCTCCGCGCTCGCGCGCGAGCTCGATCATCCGCTCGGCGCGCGGATCGACGGGCTTATGCAGCGGGTGGCCATATCCGGGCAGCGCCTTGCGCTCCTTGCGATGCTCGCGCGCGACGGCGAGCGCGGCGGCGTCGAGCGAGCCGCAGGCGTCGGCGCCGGAGAGCACGTCTTCGATCACCTTCCGGCAAAGATCGGCCGCGCCGAGGATCACCGTTCCGCAGCCGAGCACGCCGGCCGCGATTGCGCCCTGAAGCGCCGCGGGATCGGCGTCGTAGGTCATGCGGGCCGCCTGGGCGGACGGCGTCAGCCCATGCTCGGCAAGCGCGACCAGGCTGAGATCGAGAAAAAAGCGCTGATCGTCGGTCGGCGCCCGGCCGGTCGCGAGCAGGAAAGCATAGTCGGTGAAGGTCATGGCGCCCATGAGGTCGCGGGCGAGATCGCGTCCGCGCACCATGATCCGGTCGCTCGACGCCGCGGCGATCGCGGTCCTGGCGGCTCCCGGCTTGCCGATCAGCATGGGCGATCCTCCCGGCGTCCGAACCCCTCGCTTCCCGCTGGCGGCGAAAGGGTGTAGGACGATTGTAGGACAATATCAGAGAGGGGGCCCGTGTCAAACGCCGCCGCCACGAAGAGGACGATCGCGGGACCCCTCGCCCCGGTCCCGCCGGCGCATGGCGCAACCGTCGCCTTCATCGTCGAACAGTTGCGCGAGGACATTCTGGCCGGGCGGCTTCCGCCGGGGTCGCGGCTCATCGAATGCGACCTCACCACCCGCTTCGCGGTCAGCCGCGGACCGGTGCGGGAGGCGCTGAGGCGCCTCAGCGCCGACGGGCTCATCGAGCATTGGCCGCATCGCGGCGCGGTCGTGCGGCGGCTCACGGAGCGCGAGATCGGCGAACTGTTCTTGATCCGGATCGAAATGGAGGCGCTCGCCGCCCGGCTCGCCGCCGGGACGGACGGTCCCGACCGGCGGGAGCGTTTTGCCGCCGCGGTCCAGCCGATCTACTCCGAGGCGCCCCGCAACCCCTGCGACTATCTCAAGGAGAACGCCGCCTTCCACGATGCAGTGATGGCGCTCGCCGACAATCTGCAACTCCGAGAGCTGGCGGCGCGGCTGCAATTGCCGCTCATCATGGCCCAGGTCGGCGACGTCCTGACGCCGGCGGTGCTCAAGGCGTCGGTTCGGGAGCACCGCGCCATCGCCAAAGCGATCCTCGAGCGCGATCCGAAAGCGGCGGCGGCGCGCATGCGCGAGCATCTCGAGCGTGCGGCCGGGGTGGCGCTCGCCAGCCGGTCCCGCGGGCAGCAGGACGCGAAAGGATAAGGCGCGCCACCGTCGGCTGTTCGCCGGCGGCGACGGTCGGCGGTGTCGCTTTAATTCCGCTCGCAACCGCGATGCGACGCGGCCCGCGATGACGCGTTCCGTGAATTGACGGCATGCGCTCGGACTCTGGGTTGCACGGTGCGATGTCCCATAGTAGGCCGCACCGCACTCCGATTTCGCAGCCTCATCCTCCGTGACGGCGCTTCGATTCGGGCGCTTCAGCGAGGAAGCCTCGATGACCACAGTCTCGCTTTGCATCGGCGTCGCGGTGCTGGCCTTCGGTTTCGGCGTCGCCGGGCTTTATCTGCAGAAGCTCCTGCCGGAGCCCCACTCCGTCGAACGCTCGCGCGACATGATCGGGGCGATCGTCGGCCTCGTTTCGTTGCTGCTTGCGCTCGTGCTCGGAACCTTGATCGGCTCGGCGTACGCCTTCTATTCGACCCAGAAGTCAGAGATTGAGACGTTCGCCGCGCGCGAGGTTCAGCTCGACCTGGCGCTGGCCGAATTCGGGCCCGAGACGAAGGAAGCGCGCCTACGAATGAAAGAAGCGCTCCAAGCAGTCCGGCAGATGGTGTGGGGCGACAGCATGGGGGCGAACGCGGCGCCGGACCTCTCGGTCGGTGCCCCGCTCGGGCATTTGCGGGAGTTGGACGAATATGTCGCTTCGCTCGATCCGAAGACGCCGGCCCAGCGCCAATTCGCGGCGGCCGCGGGCGCCGACTCCGGCGCGATCGAGCAAACGCGTGTGCTCATATCGATGCAATTGGCCAGTTCGATCTCCTGGCCTCTGGTGGTCGTCGTGGTGTCGTGGGCGCTGATCCTTTTCTGCGGGTTCGGTCTGCTCTCTCAGCTCAACGGCACGACGCTCGCCGCGCTGGCCTTCGGCGCATTCGCAGTCGGCAGCGCGCTATTCCTCATTGTCGAATTGAGCCAACCCTTCACCGGGGTGTTCCGGGTGCCCTCCGGCGCATTCGACCAGATGCTGGCCTCGATCGGCAGATGACGTCACGCCGCGTAGCGCTCGATGTCGACCGGCAGCCGGCGCGAGCCCCACGCGCCGGGCTGGGCGGCGAACACGCCCGCCATCCTCGTCCCGCAGCTCCTGCACGCTCCTTCGGCGTCGAGCGCGTAGCCCGTGATCGTGTAGCCGTCGCGCGCGATCGCCCGCGCCCCGCAGGTCGGGCAGAGCGTCGCCTGGCGCGCCGGATCGTGGACATTGCCGACATAGACGTGATGAAGCCCGTTCTTGATCGCGATCGATCGCGCCCTCTGCAACGTCGCCGGCGGCGTCGGCGGGATCTCCAGCATGTGATAGTCGGGATGGAAGGCGGTGAAATGCAGCGGCGTGCCTGCCTTGAGTTCCTTCGCCACCCACCGGGTCAGGGCCTCGATCTCCTCGTCTAAATCGTTCTCGCCCGGAATGAGAAGCGTCGTGATCTCGGTCCACACGCCGGTCTCATGCACGAGATATTTGAGCGTATCGAGCACAGGTGCGAGCGCGCCGGCGCAGCGCTTGGCGTAGAAGCGCTCGGTGAAGCCTTTAAGATCGACGTTCGCCGCGTCCATGGCCGCGAAAAGGCGCTTGCGTGGCTCTTCGCAAACGAAGCCCGCGGTGACGGCGACATTCTTGACGCCGCGCGCCCGGCAGGCCTCAGCCGTGTCGAGCGCGTACTCCATGAAAATCACCGGATCGTTGTAGGTATAGGCGACGCTCATGCACCCGAGGCGCTCGGCCGCGCGCGCGATCGTCTCCGGCGTGGCATGGGCGCTGAGGCGCGCTGTCTCGCGGCTCTTGGAAATGTCCCAGTTCTGGCAGAAGGCGCAGGCGAGATTGCAGCCCGCCGTGCCGAACGACAGCACCGCCGAGCCGGGCAGGAAGTGATTGAGCGGCTTCTTCTCGATCGGATCGACGCAGAATCCGGTCGAGCGGCCGTAGCCGGTGAGCTCCATGCCCTCGCCGTCCTCGCGCGCGCGGCGCACGAAACAAAGCCCGCGCTGCCCCGGACGCATCTTGCAGTAGCGCGGGCACAAGGCGCATTCGACCCGCCCGTCCTCGAGCCTCGTCCAATACCCGACGTCGATGCAGTCGTGGGCGTCCATCGCCATTGGCCGTTTTTTTAAGGCCGCTCCTATAGAGTCTCGCGATAGGCGCACTGGCGCAGCGCCCTCCGCGCGCCTACACTTTATCAGCAAAGCGATAGGGCGTCGCCATGCCGACAAGCGAAGTCCATCCCGCCCAAGTCGCGGGAATGTTCTATCCGGCGGAGCCGGCGGCCCTGAGCGGGCTGATCGCTGACATGCGCACGCGCGCGCGGCCGGACGGGGGCGTCGCGCCCAAGGTCGTGATCGCGCCGCATGCCGGCATCGTTTATTCCGGCGCGGTCGCCGCGACCGCTTTCGGCCCGTGGGCGCGTCGCCCCGAGCCGCCGCGCCGCATCGTCATCATCGGTCCCGCCCACCGGGTCGCCTTCCAGGGCATCGCGATCCATCCGGCGGCAAAATGGCTGACGCCGCTCGGCGAAGCGCCGGTCGCAGCCGTCGCCCACGCCGGGCTCGCCAAAGCGCGCGGCGTTTTCGTCGACAAGCGGCCGTTCGCGGGCGAGCACTCGCTCGAAATGCATCTCGTGATGCTGCAGGCGATGCTGCCCGCCCCGTTCGAGATCGTTCCCATCCTCGTCGGCGACGCCGATCCGCATGATGTCGCCGAGGCGCTGCGCCTGGTTTGGGGCGGGCCGGAGACGGCGGTCGCGGTCTCCTCCGACCTGTCGCACTTCCTCGACCGAGGAGCCGCCGAAACGATCGACGCCGACACCGCCCGACGGATCGAGACGCTTGACGCACAATCGCTCGACGGGGGCCGAGCCTGCGGCGTCTTGGCCATCAAGGGCGCGCTCGAAATCGCCGCCGAGCGCGACCTGCGCGTGAGCGGGCTGCATCTGGCGACTTCGGCCGACGTCGGCGCCGACGCGTCGCGCGTCGTCGGCTACGGCGCGTTCGCGTTTGAATATTCCGCCTCGGCGCGGCTCGCCGAAGCCGATCGCGAACTTCTGCTTTCGGCCTGCATGGCCGCCCTCGGGGAGGCGACCCGGAACGGCGGCAAGCCGCCCGCGCGGAGCGCGAACTCAAAGTCGCCTGCGCTTTCGCCATGGCGCGCGACTTTCGTCACCCTGACCGAGAACGGCCAACTGCGCGGTTGCATCGGCTCGCCCGCGCCGAGACGGCCGCTCATCCACGACGCTATCGCCAACACGGCGCAGGCGGGCTTCGCCGATCCGCGCTTCCCGCCGCTCAGGGAGAGCGATCTCCCCGGGCTGCGTCTCGACGTCTCAATTCTCTCGCACCCGCGGCCGATTCCCGCGGGAAGCGGGTCGGCGCTTACCGGCGCGCTCGAGCCCGATCGCGACGGCCTCATTCTCGGCGTCGGCCGGCGCCGCGCCCTGTTCCTGCCGAGCGTCTGGCGCCAGCTTCCCGACCCGCACGCATTCGTGCGTCATCTGGTCGCAAAGGCCGGCCTCGAATCGACAGGCTGGCCGGAGGGGTTGGAGGCGATGCGCTTCCGCGTCGAATCATTCGGCGCCCCGTGGCGACCTGTCGATGCGGGAGAGATCGCGAACGCGATCGCCGGCTCTGCATTGAGAGAACACGAGACCGCCCTCAGAACGTGCGGCGCTGAGGTCCGACTCGACGCAAGCTATACCCCGAACTCATTGGGAATGCGAAAAGCTCTTGCCAAGCGGGTTGAGTTGGATTCGTTTGAGGGGATGATTCGCCCTGGCTTCTTGTTGGGAGATGAACGTTCTGCACTGATCGCGCTGGCGCGCGATGGGTCGGTGACGCATCGGTTGGCTCGGCGAGCCAATGCGCTGGTGTTGCTCGACGATGGCCTGAGCTGCGAGCAAGTGGCGCGGGTTCTTTTGCTGGACGACGACACGATCCGTCGCTGGCATGGCGCGTTTGCCGAGGGCGGCCGCAAGGCGCTGATGCGGTTTGAGGCCGGCGGCAGCGCTTGCGTTCTGAGCGAGGCGCAACGGGGGAAACTGGTCGGGTGGGTTCGCGCGGCCTCGCCGCGCTCGACGGGTCAGATCGGCGCGTGGATCGCATCGGAATTCGGGGTGGAATACGAAAGCCGCTCGGGACTGGTCGCGCTTCTGCATCGTCTCGGCCTCGAATATCGCAAGCCCGAAGTCATTCCTCGCCATCTCGACGAGACCAAGCAGCGCGCGTTCATCAAGCTTTACGAGAAACTGATGAACGCCTTGGGCGCCGATGAGGCGGTGCTGTTCGTGGATGCCGTGCATCCCACGCATGGGGCGCGCGCGGCGGGATGCTGGGCGGCTAAGGACGAGCACCTGGCGATCGAACAGACAACCGGCCGCCAACGCCTCAATATCCATGGCGCGATCGATCTCGAGACTGGGCGGACCAAAATGATCGAGGCCGAGGCCATCGACGCCGCTTCAACGATCAAACTCCTCGCGGGCATCGAGGCGCTCTATTCCACCACGGCGCTGATCCATGTGTTTCTCGACAATGCGCGCTATCATCACGCCAAGATTGTCCGGAAGTGGCTATCGCAACCCGGACGCAGGATCGCGTTGCATTTCGTCCCGTCGTACTGCCCGCATCTCAATCCCATCGAGCGGCTGTGGGCGCTGATGCACCAGCATCTCACCCACAACAAGACCTACCCAACGTGTCGGGAATTCGCCGACGCCATTCTCAACTTCCTACGCGACGAAGTCCCGAGGAAATGGGGCGAGTTTTGCAATTCGGTCACTGATAATTTCCGCGTCGTCCTTCCCGCCAATTTTCGGATCTTGGCGTGAGCGGGGTATAGCGTAAAAAAAGTGTGCGCTGCAACCGCTCGAAGCGCAAAAGACCCTTGCCCTCAATAATGCCCCAATGCCAGACTAGTCCTTGGAACCAAACAACGATCGCAACGTTGATTCCGCGAACGGAACTGGGGGGCTCAAAAAGCGCAGGAGCCTGTCATGTGCGACTACTCGTTGGAGATGTATGGATCGCGTCCCGCCCGTGAGGGCGAGTTGTACACAACGACGCGTTTCCCTAGCGGTTCGATCGGCTTCGCCTCGGCGGGCGACCCGCGTACCGCGGTTTGCATGCAGTGCGACACGAAGGTGATGCTGACCGATATTCCGGCCGCGTTGCAGACGGCGTTACGCGTCGGGGCGGAGGCGGAAACGATCTTCGCTCAGCGCGAGGCCGGCCTTTATCGCGACGGTCTCAGGTTGGCGGACGGGCGTTTTGTCTCGTTGCAGGATTTGCAGCCTGGCATTCACGCCTACGTGCCCGCGCTGCTCGAGCGTGATGCGCTGAAGGGCTTGGCGAAGACGCCAGAAGCCGTGGACTAAAACCGACGGCTCGATCCCGTCGGTTGCCCGACCGCAGTCTTGCGCGCGCTCCTGAGGTGGGCGCTGCGCAAGTCTGCGGCAGGGTTTGGGTGCGCCTGGGATTCGAGCCCTCCGGATCGATCTCTGCCAAATCATTCCTGCGCTGAGCGTGCGACGCTGAAATATGCGTCCACGCTCATGACGTGCAGAGGGTGAATCAGCCGCCGTCAAATTGGCGGAGCGGCGCGCGGACTCATCGATCATTTCGCCGCCCAACCCTCCTTGCTCCTGCTGCGCGAATCGCGCGCGAGCGCGGCGAGCGCATTGCGGCTAACGGACTCCCCATCGCCCCGGCTCAAAACGCGAGCGCCCCCCGCCATCTTGAGATCCTGGGGGTTTTTTGGAGGCTCCGACAAACGCTTCCAGAAAATCGGAAATCGTGGTAAGGTCTTTAGCCCGCATTTCTCACATTTTATAGCGCATCGGGCTGCCGAATCAGGCAAAAGTTGTTTTGCGATAACGACTTGCGCCGATTTGGAGAGGCCGCCCGATGCAGACGGAGTGTAGCGCAGAACCAAGTGTTTTTGGACGGGTCGAAGGACGGCCTGTGGTGGCCGAGTTCGATGGCGGGGCGCTGACGTCCGACGCGGGCGGGCTGCTGCTGGGCGCCGCCGATCGGGGTCTGGGGCTGGTTGGACGGCTCGCGGGATGTTTCCGCGACGCGCGAGACCCGAGGTTCGTCGAGCACTCGGTCGCTACGCTCGTCGGGCAGCGCGTGTTCGGCATCGCGCTCGGCTACGAAGACCTGAACGATCACGATGAGCTTCGCCACGACCCGCTGATGGCGGTGCTGGCCGGCAAGCTCGAGGCTTGGCGCGGCGACTGCGCGCCCGTGGCTGGCAAATCGACGCTCAACCGGCTCGAACTGTCGCGCGAAATCGCCACGCGCTACCACAAGATCAGCCACGATCCGGCGGCGATCGAGGCCCTGTTCGTCGACCTCTTCCTCGAGGCGCACGCAAAGGCGCCCAAAGAGATCATTCTCGACCTCGACGCGACCGACGACCCTCTGCACGGCCATCAGGAAGGCCGGTTCTTTCACGGCTATTACGATTGCTACTGCTATCTGCCGCTCTATGTGTTCTGCGGCCGGCATCTTCTGGCGGCCAAGCTGAGGCCGTCGAACATCGACGGCAGCGCCGGAGCGAAGGAGGAGATCGCGCGGATCGTCGGCCAGATCCGAGCGCGCTGGCCCGGGACGCGCATTCTCTTGCGTGCCGATTCCGGTTTCGCCCGCGAGGCGCTGATGGCCTGGTGCGAACAGAACCGGGTCGACTTCGTTTTCGGCCTCGCCCGCAACGCGCGGCTCGTCGATGAAATCTACGTCGAACTGCTGCAGGCCGAGGCGGAGGCGTCCTCGACCGGCAAGCCCGCCCGCCGCTTCAAGGACTTTCGCTACGCGACCCTCGACAGTTGGTCGCGCCGGCGTCGGGTAATCGGCAAGGCGGAATGGACCGAGGGCGAGGCCAACCCGCGTTTCATCGTCACCTCGCTGCGCAAGGCCGGAACGAACGGCCGCTTTCTCTACGAGAAAGTCTACTGCGCCCGCGGCGAGATGGAAAACCGGATCAAGGAATGCCAAGGCGACCTGTTCGCCGATCGGACCTCGACAGCGACCATGCGCGCCAACCAACTCAGGCTCTGGCTCGCCTCGTTCGCCTATGTTCTCCTGTGCGCGGTCAGGCGCATCGGCCTCGCGCACACGCAGTTCGCGCAGGCCACTTGCGGCACGATCCGGCTCAAGCTCCTCAAGCTCGCCGGCCTCGTCCGCATCAGCGCGCGGCGCATCAAATTCGCCCTCGCCACGGCCTGTCCCTACGCCGACGAATGGCGCCTCGCCGCCGCCCGCCTCGCCTGAGGCGTCGCTGCGACGCCGACAAATCGCGGCAATCCACCCCAAGGACCACAGGAGAACCGAAACAATCCGACCCGACCCGATCCGCGCAAACGGCGACACGGCGACGTTCGTCCATCACACAGACGAGACTTGATTATCCTCAGGACGTCAGCCGTCGACCCGGCCTATGAGAAATGCGGGTTAGCTGTGACCGCCGTAGATCCACACCCCGCGTTCGATGATGGCGACTGCCGAACAGCGCCCAATCATACACTTGGATTTGTTATATAATTTACCAGGGCCAAAAAGGAAACAGTGACCGGGAGTCAGCGCAACCCTTTGAAAACGCTCATTTCCGCCAAGGGTATCCAAGGAAAATGCAGCCTTTTTCTTTGCTATCCTTTGCTTGCCTTTGGCCGGATTTTGCAGGATTTGGCTAAATTTGGCTCGCTACCCGCCAATGCGGGAGATGATGTCGCGCAGCGGCGTGCCGCCAAAGGCCGAGGTGACGAAGTCGTCGTGGTCGACCGACCCCGCGTCGACGAAGGCGACGACGCCCGGGGTTAGCGACGCCGGCAGGCCGCTCACGGTCGCTATCCCATCGGCCTCGAGCTCGGCGCGGATCGCTTCGTTGCCCGCGCGCGTGGAGGTCGAGTAGGCGCTGACGAAAAAGCCGTTGCGCCCCGGCCCCTCGGCCCACCGGGCGAACTTGTCGCGCTCGCCATAGAGCGCGTCGAGCAGCACCACGCCGCGGATGCGGCCCTGATCGCCGCCGACGGCGAGCGAATAGGCCGCCGGCAAATATCCGCCGCTATAGGCGACGATGACCACCGGCATGCGGCGGAACGCGCCGTGCGCGTTGGGATAGAGCTGGCCGAGCTTGGTCTCCGCTTCGCTGAGAAAGGCGGCGAACCCGTCCGGCGACCAGAACCGCCCGGCGCTCGAATCCTGCGCGTCGACCGCGAGCTGCGGCGCCACCAGCACCGCATTGAGGCCCGAATCGGCAAGCTGGCGCACGATCTGCTGCCGGGCGATGACGTCGCGCGACAACGTCGCCATGTTGCCGTGGAAGAAGACGACGATCACCCCCGGCCGGGCGGGATCGAAGGACTGCGGCGCCGCGAGCAGCACGCTGCGGTCGCTGTAGGTTTGGTCCTCCCAATGGATCCCTCCCCGCGGGGAGGAATGGCCCAGCCGGCCGTTGTCGTCGACGTCCAGGAACGGCCGGCTCTTGCCCGTCTCCTCATAGTTCGGGATCAAACCATGATAGGGGAAGGCCGAGTTCTCGAACGAGGCGAGTGCTACATTGGCGCCGTCGATCGAGGTCACGCCGGTCGAGAGGCTATGGCCGGGCGCGCCGGCCGAGGGCGCGGTCGGACCGGCGCAGTCGGCCGCGAGGAGGGCGGCGCCAAGCGCCAGGCCCACCGATTGCGTCCGCCCGAAAAGACGACCCTGCATGGCCTGATCCTTAACAATCCGTTGCCGGCGCCAAAAGACCTTTTCAAAGCCGGCTTACAAAATCGTGAAGACCGCAGTCTGTTGAAGGCTTCGCCGAGCCGGCCAGACCGCCGATGCCGGTGGCGGCGCTGCCGCCCGAATGCCGAAAGATCGTCCTGGAGAAATGAAGATCAGACGCCCTCGACGCCGCCGCCCGAGCCGCGCGTCTGGTGGCTGAATCGGTCGGCGAGCGCCAGAAACAGGGTCGAGACGACAAAAGTGAGGTGAATTCCCGCCAGCCAATACAGCTCGCGATCGCTGTGGTTTGCGAGATCCATGAAGCCCTCGAGCAGTTTGATCGCCGAAATGGCGACGATCGAGGCCATCAGCTTCAGTTTGAGTTCGCTAAAGTCGATCGCCGCGATCCAGTGCGGCCTTCCGTCGCCTTCTTGCTGGACGACGGGCGCAACAAAATTGGAGTAGCCGGAGAGAAATACGATCACCACGAGCGAAGCCGTCAGCGTCAGGTCGACTATAGCCAAATCCGACAGAAGGACCTCTTCGTCGCTCATCGAAGGGAGTTGAGTCAGGAGCTGGTAGAGATGCAGGCCAGCCTTGCCGATCAAGGCGACGAGGCTGATCGCAAGCGCCAGATAGAGCGGCGCCAGGAGAAACCGGCCCGCAAACAGCAAGCGCTCAAACGCATCTTTGATCATCGATCCCTCGAGGTTCCAGAGATCGTCAAGCGATAATCGCTGCACCGAACTCGTCTCAGAGCGCGTTCATTTAGGTTGAATGTCGGAAGTCACGCAAGCCGCAGGGCTGCCCGACGGCCGCGCGGATCGCGAGAACGTTCAGGCGGCGTGAAGCACGCGTCCGGCGACCGCGTCGAGCTTTTTCACAACTTCCGGGTCCCGATACGGGGGTTGAGTAATGATGGCGAACTCGAGCGAGCGGTCCGATCCGATCGGACAGGCCTCGTGATCGGCCGGAAAGTCGCGCAGGGTGCGCGCGACGACCGCGCTCGCCCGATCCGCGTTGTCGGCCATGACCTTGATCACCGCGGCGACGTCGACTGCGCCATGCTCTTCGTACCAGCAGTCATAGTCGGTGACCATGGCGACCGTCGCGTAGGAGATTTCCGCTTCGCGCGCCAATTTCGCCTCGGTCGCCCCGGTCATGCCAATGACATCGGCGCCGCCCGCCTGGAAGCCGAGCGACTCGGCGAGCGATGAAAACTGTGGACCTTCGATGCAGACGTAAGTGCCGCCTTCGCGGCAGGGGACGTTCTCAGCTTGAGTCGCTGCGACGAGGCGGCGGCGCAGCAGCGGAGCGATCGGATGCGCCATCGAGACATGGGCGACGCAGCCGTCGCCGAAGAAACTCGTCTGTCGCCGATAGGTGCGGTCCTCGAACTGATCGATCATCACGAACATGCCGGGATAGAGCTCCCGGTGGAACGATCCGCAGGCGGAAAGGGCGATGATGTCGGTGACGCCGACCCGCTTCAATGCGTCGATGTTGGCGCGATAATTGATTGTCGAAGGCGAGAAACGATGGCCGCGGCCGTGGCGGGCGAGGAACACCGCCTGCGTCTGCCCCATGCGTCCGAAGCGCAGCGAGTTCGGAAGGATCGCCCCACGGCGTCGCGATTTGCTCTTCCCGCAGATCGGTCAGGCCAGGAAGATGATAGACGCCCGAGCCTCCGATCACTCCGACGATTGCCTTGGCCATGGGCCACCCCTTTATCGCCGAGCCGCGTTATTCCTGAGCGAGCCGCCGCCGCGCCGTGGCATCGAATGGCGACCTGCGCCGAACCGGCCCTGAATTGCGCCGCGGTCAGAGCCAAAGCGTGGCGGCCCCTAGTGCACCCACTCCCAGATCCGCTTCTTGGTGAAGTAAAGCAGCGTCGCCAACACCAAAAGGAAGATCATCACCCGAAGGCCGATTCTCTTGCGCTCGACAAGGTTGGGTTCTGCCGCCCAGCTCAGAAACGCTGCAACGTCCTTGGCGTAATTATCCAAGGTCGGGGGTGTGCCGTCCTTGTAGTCGACCGCGCCGTTGGTGATCGGTTGCGGCATCGCTATCTTGTGCCCGGGGTAGTATAGGTTCCATTGCGGGTCGTCGGGCTTCGTATAACCGGTCAGGATCGCGTGAATGTAATCGGCGCCCATCTCTTGATATTCCAGGCCCGGCAGCGCGTCGAAGACGAACCATGGAAAACCACGCTCGTATTTCAACGCCTTGGCGAGAAGCGCCATGTCCGGAGGCGCCTTGCCGAGCGCAGCGGCGGCGGCCTGATCGTTCGGATAGGCTTCCGGACGAGGGATGATATCGGCGGGCGTCCCGGGACGCTTGAAGATTTCGCCTTTGTCGTTGGGCTCAGCGTTGGTGACTTGGTAAGTAGCGGCGAGCGTCTTGACCTGATCTTCGCTGAAGCCCGGACCGTCAGGATCGGCGAGGGCGCGGAAGGGAATGCTGAGCGCGTGACAGGTGCTGCAGACCTCCTTGTACACCTGGAATCCGCGCTGGAGCTGCGCCTTGTCGTAAATCCCGAACATGCCGGAGAAGGACCATTCCTGACGCGGCGGGTTTGGTTGGTCGGCCTCCTCCTGCGCGAGCGCCGCAGGCCCGCTCGCCCCGACGAGCGCCATAGCCGCGAAGGCGAAGGCCGAGAACTTGACACGGATCATGGTTGGAATTCCTCGGGAGCGGTCGCGCATCAGCCGGCGGCGACCGCCGCAGTCTTCGTCTTCGCCAGTACCGCGTCGGCGATCGACGTCGGGATCGGCTTCGTCTTCTCCGTAAAGCTCAGAACAGGCATGATGATGAGGAAGAAAGCGAAATAGCCGAAAGTGAAAATGCGCGCGATCAACGCGAGCCCCTCCGTCGGCTCTTGCGAACCGAGATAGCCGAGACCGATGCAGATCAGCGCAAACACCCAAAAGAAAAAGCGGTAAGCGGGCCGGTACTTCGCGGACTTGACCGGCGACCGGTCGAGCCATGGGATGAAGGCAAGCACCACGATCGCGGAGAACAGCACGATCACGCCCATGAGTTTGTTCGGGATTGCGCGCAGCATTGCGTAGAATGGCAGCAAGTACCATTCAGGCACGACGTGCGCCGGCGTCGCCAGCGGATTGGCGATATTCGAATTGTCCGCATCGAGGAGATAGTTGGGAATATAGAAGACGAGCCAGGCGTAAAGGATCAGAAAGACCGAGAGGCCCAACACGTCCTTAATCGTCGCATAAGGGGTGAAGGCGACCGTGTCGCGCTGCACGTCTTTCACTTCCACGCCGTCAGGGTTGTTCTGCCCGGCGACGTGCAGAGCCCAGACATGGAGCCCCACGAAAGCGGCGATGATGAACGGCAGAAGATAATGGAGCGAAAAGAATCGATTCAGCGTTGGCCCGCCGACCGCAAATCCGCCCCATAGCCAGTGGGCGATCGAGTTTCCCACCCAAGGGATCGCCGAAGTGAGGTTGGTGATGACGGTCGCGCCCGCCAAGCTCATCGAACCCCAGGGCAAAACGTAACCCATGAATGCCGTCGCCATCATCAGGAAGTAGATGATGACGCCGATAATCCACAGCACCTCGCGCGGCGGCTTGAAGGACCCGTAGTAGAGGCCGCGAAACATATGGATATAACCGGCGAGGAAGAAGAGCGACGCGCCGTTCGAATGCATATAGCGGATCATCCAGCCGTAGTTGACGTCGCGCATGATTCTGTCGTTGACCGACGAGAACGCCTCGGTCGCGGATGGGACGTAATGCATCGCGAGAACAACGCCAGTGACGATCTGTGCGACGAGCATGAAGGATAGAATCGCGCCGAACGTCCACATGTAGTTCAGGTTGCGTGGGACCGGATAGGCTATAAACGAGGAATGAACCAAGCCCATCAGGGGAAGACGCGATTCGAACCAGCGCCCGATTGCGCTTTTGGGAACGTAAGTCGAGGGGCCGCTCATGTCATGGGTCTCTGA
This sequence comes from uncultured Alphaproteobacteria bacterium, assembly GCA_963765375.1. Taxonomy (GTDB): domain Bacteria; phylum Pseudomonadota; class Alphaproteobacteria; order Rhizobiales; family Beijerinckiaceae; genus Roseiarcus. The sequence continues at coordinate 132,278 of CAVXVZ010000009.1, forward strand.
TTGTCGTTAGGGCTAAGAACTGGCGTATCGGGGGTCGATGGGCGAGGCCGGGCGATCTTCAGCTTCCCCCAAGTCGCGAATGATCGCAGGGCCGACGCGCCGCCCGGCAACCTCAACCGTGGCGGCAGCAATCGGATCGGCAAACAAGCTGCCCGGGCAAGTTGGTCCATCGATGGTCGCAGCGCTAGTCAAATCAACCCTCAATGTTCGTCCCGGCGCGGCGCCCACGGGCTTCAGGCGATTTCGGGCTGTCTATCCGGCAACGGCCCCCACATTGCAACCGGCACGTTTCCGGCGTTGTCGTCGATCATTGCGCCTCGGCGCAGGTCAACGTTCGACGCGGTTTTTCGCATTGATCGAATTGGATGTCCATAGGCGAGAGCGACGCGGGCGCACCGGTTTGAGACGCTCGACGCGGCCCTTTCGTTTTTTGCCGCGCGCTTGTAATTGCGAGGCGCCATGGCCGAGTCGCCCGCGCCGCTCCTGCTCGCGATGTTTGAGCCCGATATCGCCCAAAACGCGGGCGCGATGATGCGCACCTGCGCTTGTCTTGGCGTCGATGCGGCCATCATCGAGCCGGCAGGATTTCGAATCAATGACAGCCGCTTCCGGCGCGGTGGGATGGATTATCTCGACGCCTTGACGCTCAAGACTCACGACTCCTGGGCTGAGTTCGCGGCCTGGCGCGCGTCCAACCAGCGCCGCCTCGTGCTATTGACCACGAAGGGCGAAACCTGTCTTTGGGATTTCGCCTTTCGTGAAGGGGATATCATTCTCGTGGGACGTGAGTCGGCTGGAGTTCCCGAGGCCGTGAGCGGGTCGGCTGACAGCCGGCTCGTCATCCCTATTCGGCCTTGGCTGCGCTCCCTCAACGTAGGCGTCGCCGCGACAATCGCGGTCACGGAAGCTTTACGCCAGCTTGATCGCCTGCCCTCGATGATCGAGCGGAAGCGGTGAGGCGTGACAACGATGGTCAAATCAGCGATTGTCGTCCCGGTGCGCTGGAGGAAACGATGAGCGAGGGGAACGCCTTTCGCGTCCTCATTGCCGATGACCACCCGCTCGTCGTCGGCGGATTGCGTCAAGCGGTGCTCGCGGCGGCCCCGAACGCCGAGATCGCAGTCGCGCACGATTTCGACAGCATGGCTGCCGCGCTTGAAGCTTCGCCCGACACCGATCTCGTGCTGCTCGATTTGACTATGCCGGGGGTTCGAGGCTTTTCCGGACTTTTGTTCCTTCGTTCGGAGCGTCCCGCGACTCCGGTCGTCGTCGTTTCGGGAAACGAAGACCGCGCGGTAATCCGCCATTGCATGGAATTCGGCGCGGCCGGCTATATTCCGAAGTCAAATTCGCTTGAAACCATGCGCGCCGCGATCGCGCAGGTCCTCGAGGGCGGTCGATGGACGCCTCCCGATTTCGATCCGGGCTCCCAGGTCGACCGCGAATCGAGCGCCATGGCGCGACGGCTTGCTTCGCTGACCCCGCAGCAAATTCGCGTGTTGATGATGTTGTCGCAGGGCCTGCTCAACAAGCAGATCGCTTACGAACTCAGCGTTTCCGAGGCGACCGTCAAAGCCCACGTATCCGCGATTTTGCAAAAGCTCGGCGTCGAGAGCCGAACCCAGGCGGTCATTCTGGCAACCAAGATCGAAACGGCCCAAGAATTGCTGATCGCGTCCTGACAGCAGGCAGCCATTGGGCGCGAAGCTCCTCGGTCGCGTCCTCACCCGCCATCAAGGTGACGTAGGCGTAGATGCCCTGCCCTTGATGTCGTGCGGATAACCGACGACCGCGGCTTCAGACACTCGGGTGGGCGACGAGGGCGCTCTCGACTTCCGCCGTTCCTATGCGATGGCCTGAGACATTGATGACGTCGTCGACACGCCGAATGATCCAGTAATAACCGTCGGCGTCGCGCCGCGCGCCATCGCCGGTGAAGTATTTGCCGGGGTTTCGTCGCCTTCCCAGATGATTGCGGTCTGGTTTGCGCGCCTGGGCAGATGGCGATCGATGCAGTTGTGCGCGACGGTGGTGATGCCGTCTTCGAACCACTGGATCGAGATTGTGCACGTCGAACGAGGCGTTTTGACCTTCGAGAATGGGGTGAACCAGTCGATCCGCTTCCCGTGCTCAGCCCAGAACCCGTTCGGGTCGGTCAAGGAGCGCTTGTACATCTCCCCGTATTTGGCCGCGTTCACCCAAGCGCGCTTCGCCAATTCGGCGGGAACGTCATAAACCTTGTCGGACATGGGCGCTTCCCGAGCAATCCGGGCGCGCGGGATTGTGCCCCGCACGGGGTGCGTTTCAAGGCGTTTATGCCCCATCGCGGGGAAACCCGACAAGTGGGCGCCGGGCAATCCTTTGGTCTTAGCCCGTCAGGCGGTGAAGGCGCGCCTGGGTTCGCGTCAGAGGCCGCCGAGTTTCAAGACGTGCGCCCACTCGGCATCGGTCACCGGCTGCACCGACAGGCGCGAATTGGTCACGAGCGCCATCTCGGCCAATCGCTTATCGCTTTTCGCCTCTTCGAGCGTGACCGGGCGTGGAAGGGGATGCACGGCGCGAATATCGACCATGCCGAATTTGCCGCTCGGGTCGGTCGGATCCGGTCGATAGGCCTTGCAAACCTCGACAATTCCGACGATCGCCTTGCCCTCGTTGGAGTGGTAGAAAAATCCTTGCTCGCCGATTTTCATCGCCTGCATGTTGAGTTTGGCGGAGTGATTGCGGACCCCGCTCCAGTCCGTGCCGGCGGCGCCCAGGCGCGCCAGTCTGTCGAACGACCACGCCGAGGGCTCGCTCTTGAACAGCCAGTGCGCCATGGCCTCACTCCAGACGTTTGCACGCGCCTCGAAGCCGGGATGTCACGCTGAAGCTCTCGACAGGACGGCGCGAGGAGCGGTTCGGGCGCGCTTCCGGACTGTGCGCCGTATCGACGCAGGCGGCCTTCTTGCCATAAGCGAGGCGCGCTCGGATTGCAAAGCGCGTCCCCTCATTCTTCCCCCTTCGGCGGTCGTCCGAGCAGCGCCCCGACAGCGCCCGACACGTCCAGCGAGCCCTCGATCAACCCCTCGACGCAACTGGCGATCGGCATTTCGACGCCGCGCTCACGCGCCAACTCGATCAGCGCAAGGGCGGTGAAGACGCCTTCGGCGAGCCTGCCCTCTCGCGCTTCCGCCACGCTCACGCCTCGCCCGAGCGCCTGGCCGAAGGCAAAGTTGCGCGATTGCGGCGAGAAACAGGTCAGGACGAGGTCGCCGAGCCCTGAAAGCCCCATCAACGTCGACCCTCGCGCCCCGAAAGCCTCGCCGAAACGGCGCAGCTCGGCGAAGCCGCGCGCGATCAAAGCGGCGACCGCGCTTGCGCCCAGGCCGTGACCGGCCGCGACGCCGCAGGCGATCGCAAGCACGTTCTTGGCCGCGCCGCCGATCTCGACGCCGCGAACGTCGGTCGAATGATAGAGGCGCAGGTTCGGTCCGCGCAGCGCGTCGCAGAGGGCGCGCGCGAGGCCCTCATCGACCGAGGCCAGCGTCACTGCTGTCGGAAGGCCGGCAGCGACGTCGGCGGCGAAAGAGGGCCCGGAGAGAATAGCCGTCTGTCGCCCAGGCGCCGCTTGGCCCATGACCTCGGTCATGAAGGCATGGGTGACCCGTTCAATGCCCTTGGCGCAGGACACGAGCGGCGCAGATCCCGGAACCCCAGCCAGCCGCGTCGCCATTTCGCGGCTCGACTGAGCCGGCGTCGCCACCAGAATCGCATCGCACCGCGCGAGACCGTACAGATCCGACGTCGCTACGACCGCGGGCGACAAAACGACGCCAGGAAGCCGATCGCTGCGCCGGGTCGCCGCCACGACGCCCATGCGCGTCCCGTCCCGGCCCCACAGAACGACTCTTCTGCCGGCGGCGGCGGCCGCGTTGGCGAGCGCCATGCCCCAGGCCCCGGCGCCGGCGACGCCAATCAAATCTGCGCCCTTCACGCCGCGTCGCGCCGCATTCTTATGCTCCTGAGGCGGCGGGACGGCTCCGCCCTCGCCGGTCTGGCGAGCGTTCGAAGGGGCCGCTCCGTCGGACCTGCTCCTAGCCAAAACGCTTGCTTGCGCCTAGGTATGTGGCCGGCGCGTCGCCGGCGGGACGCTTTGCCGCGGGCAGCAAGGAGCTTAACAGCGATGCCGGAGATCGATCTACCGACCGTCATATTTGCGCTTGTCGCCTTGTTCGTCGCTTACAAGCTACGCTCAGTGCTTGGCATGCGCCAGGATTCCGAGCGTCAACGGGGCGGCCTTCTCGCTCCGTTGCGCCGAGTCCCGTCGCCTTCGGCTGCGCCAGTCGCGCAGCCGGACGGGGCGGCGTCCGTGCTCGCTCCGCAGCCCGCCGCGGATCGCTGGAAGGGCGTCGCCGACGCCAACCCGGCGGTCTGGACCGGCCTCGACGCCGTCGTGACGGCGGATCGCAGCTTCTCGCCACAGGGCTTTCTTTCCGGCGCGCGGATTGCTTACGACATGGTCGTTCATGCCTTCGCCGCTGGCGATACGGCAACGTTGCGCAATCTTGTGACGCCCGAAGCCTTCGCCAATTTCGACAACGCAATTCGCAGCCGCGCGGCGGCAGGACAAACGATGACGACGACCGTCGTGTCGATCGACGACGCCGCCATCGTCGGGGCTCAGCTCGCCGACACAATGGCGCAGCTCAAAGTGCGTTTTGCCGCCAAGCTCGCCTCCGTCACTCGCGACGCCCAAGGCGCTGTCGTCGACGGATCGCCAAACGCTGTCGCTGATCATATCGATTTATGGACTTTCGCCCGTGACATTCGCTCGCGCAATCCCAATTGGATGCTGACGGCGACCGAGTCAGAGAGCGGAGCCGCCGCGCAACGCTGAATTGCGGTGCGAGCCCTCCTCGAGACGCTCGGATTCGAAAGCCTCGCGGGCTGGAATGATGACAACCCCTTGGCGGCGCTCCGCGCTTTCGAGCGCTCGGCGCTCACCCTGGCCGCGGGTCGAGCGAGCCCGCGGCCGGCCCAGTCGGCTTCTCCCGGATTGATCGCGGCCGCCCGAGGGGCGGTTGGCGCGACCCTCTGGGCCGGGCAAGATGCGCGGCGGTTCTTCGAGACGCGGTTTCGACCCTTTCGGATCATTCCCGAAAACGGGGCAGGATTTCTGACCGGATATTATGAACCATGCGTCCCGGCTTCGATGGTCAAAACGGACGAATTCCGCTGGCCGATCCTGGCGCGGCCGCCAGATCTGGTGACCTTCGCTCCCGGCATGGCGCCGCCGGAATTGCCCGAGGGAGTGAGCGGCGCGAGACGCCTCTCCAACGGCTCGCTTGTCCCCTACCCCGACCGGGCGCAGATCGAGGCGGAGCGCCTCGACCCCGTCATATGGGTGCGGGACGCCGTCGAGGCCTTCCTCATTCAGGTGCAGGGCTCGGCTCAGGTCGAATTTCCCAATGGACGGCGCGCGCGCCTTGGCTACGACGGGCGCAACGGCTTGCCCTATACGTCGATCGGACGGATCCTGATCGAGTCTGGAGAGATCGCCGAGAGCGCCATGTCGCTCTCGAGCCTGAAAGCGTGGCTGCGCGGCGACGTCGAGAGGGGATTGGAGTTGATGCGGCGCAATCGCTCGTTCGTGTTCTTCAAGCTCGCCGACGATTTCGACCCACGGCTCGGTCCGGTCGCCGGCGCTGGCGTTGCGCTGACCCCGCTGCGCTCGATCGCGGTCGACCGGACGATCTGGGCCTACGGCCTGCCGTTCTGGATCGACGCTGTCTTGCCGTGGGCGGACGAGACGCCGCGGGCGTTCCGGCGGCTCATGATCGCTCAGGACACGGGGTCGGCGATTGTGGGCGCGGCCCGAGTTGACCTCTTCTTCGGCAGCGGCGAGGCGGCAGGCGCGCGCGCCGGCGCCATCAGGCACAGGGGCGAGCTGGTCGTACTCTTGCCGCGCGGCGACGAGCCGTGAAGGAGGCGCCGCAGCGACCGCATCGGCTGAGGCGCTTGAGCGATGAGGAGATCGCGCTCTGGACCGAGGTCGCGCGCGGGGTTGAGCGGCGCCGCGGCGCGGCGTTGCCGACGTCGTCGAACCCTCGTGTCGGCGACCCCGCCGCTGCTCCGGCGCCGGCCGCGGCCGAGCCGCCGCGGCCGAAGCAGTCCGCGCCGCCGCTCGCGACGATCGAACGGCGCCTCAAGCGCGAGCTTTCCCGCGGGCGGGGCGCGATCGACGCCGCGCTCGATCTGCATGGGCTCACCCAGGCCGAGGCGCATCAGGCGCTGCGCGGGTTCCTGCGCCATTCCCAGGCGCGCGGCGCGAGGCTGGTGATCGTCGTCACCGGCAAGGGCGGCCCGCTGGACGAGACGGGCTCGTGGCCCAGCGAGCGCGGGGTGCTCCGGCGCCTTGCCCCGCACTGGCTGCGCGAGCCCGACCTGCGCTCCGTCGTGCTCGGCTTCGAGGAGGCCGGACGCGCCCACGGCGGGTCGGGCGCGCTCTACGTGCGGCTGAGACGGCTCCAGGCCCCGGCTCGGGAGTAGGTAAGCCAGGGAAGCATAATCAAAGGTTTTGGAAGCAAAATCCAAGAGTATCGGGAAGCGAAATCAAAGCCCATGGAAGGAGAATCCAAGGAAATGGTTTCCGCCGAACAAGCCTTTTCAATGAGTTGCCCTCGATTCTCGCCCGCTGCCCGCTGCGGAGGCCCGAGCCCACGTCGCGCCCGTCAAGCGGGCGCGCGCCGACGACGGATCGGCTCGGGCCTGCGGCCCCGGAGCAAGCGACCACCTTCGGCCGGCCAGCCGACTGCGACCCAGCTAGAGTGACATCATTGATCATCAGAAAGCGTATAGCACGATTTCCGATTTTCGCCAAGAAAATGTCGACAGAGAATGTCGAGGAAAATGGGAAAATGGCGACCCAAGCATATTTGAACTTTTCGCTGGCAATTGGGGAAATATGCAAGTGTCAAAGTGTCACCGGTGTCACCGGTGTCGGGTGTCGCACCCACCGGTGTCGGGTGTCGCACCGGTGTCGGTGTAGCCGGGTGTAGCCGGGTGTGGCCGGTGTAGCCGGTGTAGCACCACCGGTGTAGCACCGGTGTAGCACCGCTGTAGGTCCCGTCTATCTTAGGTCAGACGCAGGACGATCGCCGACCGCATTGAGGCGCGAAATAGATTGGATAATCGGCTGCAAGGCGGTCGCGATGAGGTCGCCGCCATAGGTCGAGATGTGATCGCCGTAGCTATATAGGAAATTGCCATCGCGAACCATTGGGCAGCGGCCGCTCGGCACGTCGCATAGCAGCGGCGTGGGGTCAAAAACGGTCAGGGCCGGATAGGCGGCCTTCAACGCGGCGACGCGTTGGAGATAAGGCTCGATAACGGTCGTATAGCGATCATAGGGGAGGCTGCACGTGGCGTCATGAAGCCGCGACAGCAATTCGTCGAGCGAGGCAAAGCCGGTTTGGCGCGGAACGCAATCGGACAACTCGCCGACGGAGGGATTGTCGATAAGAAAAATCACCTCCTTGCCGGCTCGCAGCAACTCGCCGACCAGCAAAGACAGACCTTTGAACGCTCCATTCGCCACAGGCGCCTCGCCCAGACCGGCGGCGTAGCCTTCGTCCTCCAAGAGTCGCCTTGCGGTGACGATCAAGACAACTCGAATTGAGCCGTCGTTTAAGAGCGAGTTGAGAGCCGCCGCATTCAGGGCGCCGCACTTTATCGGATCGTCTTCCGGCCAGTCTGGGCGTTCGTTGCGGGTCACGCGCTGCATTCCCGTCATTGGAACGCAGCCCGGACGCCCTGTCATCATCCACCGGCCTCGGGGCGGGGAAGCGCGCAGGAGCGCCCAAAAAAGCGCTTCGCCGTGGCTATCGCCCAGCACCGCGTAGCGTGGCCGCTCACGAGTGTCCGTATAGCACCAACCATCGACAGGATGGGCGGCGGGAAGGGTGCAATTGGCGACAAATGGGCTTGAATTGTCGAGAGCGGCGCGCCCGGCAGGAAGCGTATGTTTGCCGATGAAACGGAAGCGCAAGCCGTCGCGCTTCCAGTCGTCCAGTCCTGCGGCGCCGACCACCACCATCAAAGCGCACAGCAACGCCATCTTGGTCGTGGCGTGAGCGCCGAACCGCAGCGGCCCTTCGATGGCCACGAAAGGCTGCCAGGGCGATGCTGGCCACCAGCAACGCCGCGCGAATCTCCGTGGACGGCTCAGATCCGACAAGGACACGGGCAAACGCCAGCAGCGGTCAATGCCAGAGGTAAAGGGGGTAGCTGATCAACCCAATCGCGACCAGCGGCCGCGACGCGAGGCCCCATCTGTTAAAGAAGGCGAACGGCCCTGCAGCAAGCAGCAGCAGACTGCCGAGCACTGGAATCGAGGCCTGCCAACCTGGATAGGTCTGAGAGCCTGACATCAGCAAAAGGGCGGCGGCGACGAGCGCCGCGCCGGCAAACGATAGGGCAAAGCGCGTCGCGGAGCGCAAACTTAGTATGCCGGATCGCTCCGCGCTTATGAGCATGGCGCCGACGAGGATTTCCCAGAAGCGCGCGAGGGGAGAAAAAAAAACCGGCCGTTGGGTCTCGCCCGGCAAATATCACGCAGACGGCGAAGGAGAGTGCGACGCACAGGCCCGCCAGCCCCAGCGGCGGCAGGCGGAGTCTCCAAGCCAGCCACAAGAGCGGCGGCCACAACAGGTAGAATTGCTCTTCGACCGCCAGGGACCAAAGATGCAGCAGCGGTTTGGTCTGAGAATCGACATCGAAATAGCCGGCTTCTTTCCAAAGAACAAAATTTGAGATGAACACGGCGCTCGCCGCGATGTGCTCGCCCAATCGAGCAAATTCGTCGGCAAACAAAACTAACCAGCCGAAAGCGAAACAAGCCGCAAGAACTACAACCAACGTCGGAAAAATCCGGCGTACCCGATGACGGTAGAAGTCGAACAACCGAAATCGGCCGCGGTCTTGATTTCCGAGCAAGATGTCCGTGATCAGATAGCCAGAGATAACGAAGAATATGTCTACGCCGATAAACCCGCCGCGGAGCAGACCGGGGAAGCCGTGGAATAACAAAACAGCGAGAACGGCGACTCCCCGCAGACCGTCGATATCGGCGCGATATGACTTCATCTCAGGAACCATCGCGTCGGCCGTTTTGCACGATGCGCGGACGTAGAGCAACGGGCCTGCAGAGGCATCACGAGAAGTCCGTTGCTGACCTCTGGCGAATAGCCGGCGGCGATTGCTGCTTGTCGGAAACCTAGGGTTGGGGCAGGTTTCCGACGGCGTCACCGGTCATCCGGCGGATGTGGGCTAAATTGTCTGGCGAGCGTAGTCGGAGTCACAGCGCGTGGTTGGCCAACTCATCGGTCGCGACCAGCTCGTGGCCAAGCAATCGGCGGTCGATGCCTCCGGCCAGTTGTCCCGGCTGTCGATAGAGGGTGTGATGTTCCGGCCCACCCGACCGGTCGCCCATGAGGACGGTCATCTCGTCGAGATCGTCCGCGCCGACTGGCCGATCGTCACCGCGCCGGTGGTCCAGGTCCATATCACCACCACCCTGCCGGGCCATGTGCGCGCCTGGGGTCTGCACCAGCGCAGCACCGACAGGCTGTTCGTGGTCTCGGGACTGATCCGGTTCGCCGTGTTCGACGGACGCGCGGACTCGCCGACGCAAGGGCAATTGAATGACCTGCTGGTCAGCGAGCGCAGCCCGGGGCTGCTCGTCATCCCACCCAACCTGTACCATGGCTGGAAGAACATCGGCGACGCCGAGGCGACGATCATCAATATGCCCGACCGCATGTACGATTACGAAGCGCCCGACGCGCTCGACCTGCCGTGGGACAGCACGCGCGCGACGGACCTGATCCCCCATCGATGGTGACGCCGGCGCCGGCGCTTGGCCCATCGCCCATGGTCAGCGTGATCATCGCCACCTTCAACTGGAGCACAGCGCTCCGGCTCGCGATCCGCTCCGTGCTCGGGCAAACCCTGCAGGCTTTCGAGATCCTCGTTGTCGGCGACGCCTGCACCGACGACAGCGAGGCCGTGGTCGCGGCATTCGGCGACGCCCGCATCCGCTGGCTCAATCTGGCGCAGAACGCCGGCAGCCAGTACGGTCCGAACAATGCTGGCCTGGACGCCGCTCGCGGCGAGTGGATCGCCTATTTGGGCCACGACGACATCTGGGCGCCTCGACATCTCGATTCCACGGTCTGCGCGGCGCGCGCCGCCGGTACGCAGGCGGGTGTGGGCGGCCTGATCATGTATGGCCCGATCGGATCGGAAGTCATCCATACCGCCGGCATCTTCGCGGAAGGGCGGTGTTCCGACAGCGATTTCGTTCCGCCCTCAGCCCTCGTTCATCGGCGCGCCGTGGTTGACCAGATCGGTCGATGGACCGATCCCCGGTTGATCCGTCTGCCGACCGATTGCGAGTTCTTCCAACGCGTCCGGGCGGCAGGCGACGTCGCCCCGAGCCACGAGGTCACGGCGTTCAAGTTCAACGCCGCGGCGCGCCGCAACGCGTACCAAATCAAATCGACGCGGGAGCAAGAGCAGTGCCTTGCGGCGCTGCAGGGCGGCGACCGGTTCGTGGCCAAGGCGCTGACCGGGGTGCTGGCGGCGGCGGCGGCCGGACGGTGGCGGACGATCCGCATGCCGGAGACCGACAGCCTGCAGCCTGGCGAAATCTTTCGAGTCAACCGCGTCGCCAAGGGCGTCGAACTCCGGTTCCCAGCCGATCAGCTCGGCGCCCTGACTCAACCGGAGCGATTTGGTCTCGAACGCGAACCGATTGGCGTCGAATGGTGGGAGATGGAGCACCACCCTCGGTTCGGCGCCTTCCGCTGGACTGGCGCCGGCGAGCGTTCGACCATCGAACTGCCGATACGGGCGGATCGGCGCATGGCCGTCAACATCTGCGTGCTGGCGACCGTGCTGGACCAGTCGATCCGGGAGCTGTCGCTCGAAGCCCACGGCGCGCCGATTCCCACGCGCTTGGCGAGGGCGGCGGACGGAACCTGGATCGTCAGCGGCGAAATCAATCCCTCCGACCACACATCTTTCGTTCCATACGTGCAGCTGGCGATCTGCGCCGCCGCCGCCCGGCCCGCCGACCTGGGCGTGAACGATGATCAGCGCCGCCTGGGCGCGGCGGTCAGCTGGATCGAACTTGTCCCTCTTGGCGGCGGCGACGCGAGCGAGGCGCCGGGTTGAGCCCACGCCATCGGTCCTTTAAGTCCGTCCATGAAGGCCGCGCCAGCGACTTTCGACCACTCCAGGATCAATTGCAAAGGGGCGACGGCCGTCGCCGCTGCCTTGGGATGCCAGCATACCGGAAGTGTCACGAGAACGCCGCTCGAGGCGCGCAGTTCGAGGTCCATGCCTGGTCGGCGTGAAGCGCGGGTCCTGAACAACCTTCAGTCGAAGTCGGCCGTTCTCCACCGTCACTTCTTCACGCCGCAGGTCCGGTCGAGCTTGTGGGCGGCGGCGTCGCCCTTCACGCCGATGTTGTCGAGGGTCTCCGAGCCGAGCTTGACCGCCCCATGCAGGACCCAGGTGCCGTCGGCGGCTTTGCTCCACGCGCTGCATGGGATGAGGTCAATGTCGGCGGGCCAGTCCTTCATCTCCCAAACCTGCTCGTCGGCGCGAGCCGAGATGCCGGTGAGGAGGAGAGCGGCGACCGCGGCGGGGATGAGCTTCGGCATTTTGGCTTTGCTTCCGTGCATGGTTGGCCTTCGTCGAGCGTGGACCATACCGTAGGAACGCCTTTTCAAGCCAGTCCGCCGGCCCCCCCGAATCCACGCCGGCTCACCGACGCGCGGAGCAGGCCTCGACGCTCGTCTCACTCAAGCCCCTGTCGTCGATGAGGGCGATGAGGACGGCGGGCGCGCCCGCCGGCGCTCTCGACCCGCTTGTTTACACCCGCCTTGCTCCCGCCCGGAGCGGCGGGTATAAGCGCGGCGCTTCTCCGGACATTCCCGATAAGAGACCCGACCGCCGATGGCCGTTCAGCGCACATTTTCGATCCTCAAGCCCGACGTCACCCGGCGCAACCTCACGGGCGCCGTCAATCAGCGGATTGAGGCCGCCGGGCTTCGCATCGTGGCCCAGAGGCGCGTCCACATGACGCGGGCTGAGGCCGAGACGTTCTATGGCGTCCATCGCGAGCGCCCGTTCTTCGGCGAATTGGTCGAGATGATGACCGCGGCGCCCGTCGTGGTGCAGGTGCTCGAAGGCGAGGACGCGATCGAGCGCTATCGCGACGCGATGGGGGCGACCAACCCCGAAAAGGCCGCTCCCGGCACGATCCGCAAGGATTTCGCGCTGTCGATGGGCGAGAACTCCGTCCACGGCTCCGATGCGCCGGAGACCGCGGCGGCGGAGATCGCGCAGTGGTTCTCCGGCAACGACATCGTGGGGTGAGGGGAGCGGACTCGACAATGCCGCTGGCGCTCCCCTCCCAACCTCCCCCACAAGGGGGGAGGAGGGCGCTCCACTTGCGTCGCAAGACGCGCTAACGCACGCTCGAGAATGACGTCGGCTGCAGGATCGAGCTCACGATGTTGGCGACGATCGGCCCGTCCTTCTCGCTCTCGTCGCGCGCCGCGATCCATTCCGGATCTTTGATGAAGGCGCTCCATTTCTGCTCGCGCTCGGCAAGCGATTCCCACGCCAGAAAGTAGGTGAGCTCGTGATTGGACTCGCCGATCATCGTCGTCCAGAAGCCAGCTTGGCGGATGCCGTGCTCCTGCCATATCCCCAGCGTCTTCGTCTCGAACCGCTTGAGCAAGGCCGGCATGCGGTTCGGGACACAGCGATAGACGCGAAGCTCATAGATCATCTGGGAACCCTATGTCAGGAGCCGGCGTCCAGCCGTCGTCGCCGGGAGCCGCAGCGCGGACCATTGCATGCCGAACTCTCGGCCCGCAACATTGGCGGTCCGAGATTCCAACGAACTATTTGGGCGTCTTGTCCGGCTGACGGCGCGTTACGCGCCGGGTCGTCTTCAGAAGCTTCGGCGTCGCGCGCAGGAGCGGCCCGAGCGTGCGCCCCAGCCCATTGTATTCGATGCGCCAGCGGTCGTATTCAGCCGGAAGCACGCCGGCCGAGCGGACGGCTTCGGCGACGGGCATGCCCTCGACCGTCAACGCATCGATCATTTGCAGCCGATGGACAATTTCCCTCGGGCTGAGCTTCGGCTTTGTCATTGCGCGCCCTCCGCAGACGGCAGATCCACGCCGTGAGCGAGCGACCGCATGGAGCGGTCAGGATGGCGATCATGCGCCTCAGCGCCTATCCGGACTTTGGCCGGCGGATTAAGCCTTTTTCACAATGGATGGAGCAGGCGAGCGAGGCGCCCTAATCGACGGATCGCGAGATGGCCTGCGGCCGGTTCAATGCACGCGCCCCATGAACAAAAATTAATTCGCCGGCCAGCGCGCTGTTACGCGCCGCGTGCTTACCATCGCGAGGGCGTGAGTACGCCAGGGAGGTTAGCGCTTTGGCGTAGTCGCGCTTCTTGTCAGAAACGGAGAAGCACTATGCGAATGATTGCAGGCGCCGCTTTGGCGGCAGCGCTACTGGGTGCGGCGTCCGTCGCCTATGCGGCCGACGCGACCGGCACGATCAAGAGCCTCGACACGTCGAAGGATATGATCACCCTGGACAATGGCTCGTCCTTTGTGGCCCCGAAGAGCGTGAAGCTTTCCGACTTCAAGGTCGGCGAGAAGTGACGGTGAGCTACACCAAGGCCGGCGACAAGATGGACGCAACGTCGATCAGGCCCGCGACCTGACGGCGCCATTGCTTCTGGCGCCGTTGAATGCGAGCCGCCGGTCCAGACCGGCGGCTTGTGCGGCGTGGCTTGTCTCAATTCGAATCTTTGGCCGGGGCCGATTTGACGAAAAACAATGAATGACGGCGCCCTGGTTCGGGCCCCGCAACGTGGCCAGGCGGCGGAACATCGATTGAGGGCGGCGCACGATCTCCTGTGCCGCATGCCGGCTTGCGCGCCGCGCCGCATCGCCGACGTGTTCACTGGCCAGGGATCGATGAGGCCGCTGCTGGCCCGGCGGTTTCCCGACGCCGAAATCGAGACCTTGGACCTCTCGCAATCGGCCGGCGGGGTCACGGAAAGGCGCCGCGAGCGGACCCTCGACCAAATCTCAGGCTCCCCCTCGAGAAAAAAAATTGACCTCATCTGCTTGAACGGTTCGCTGGAGCTCCTGCCGGCGCTGCCGCGCTTGCTGCCCCAATTCGTCGGGATGATCGCCGCGGGGGGCTGGCTCGCAGCGCAAATTCCCAACGATCTCTACGAGCCGAGCCGGGCGCTGGTGCGCATGATCGCCGCCGATGGACCGTGGGCGAGGAGGCTGCTGCCGATCGCCAAGACGCGCCCGTTCAACGAATCGATGGAAGGTCTTTATGCGCTCCTCAGCCCGATCTCAGCCGCCCTCGACATCTGGGAAGCGACCTATCTCCATGTGATGACCAGTGTCGCGGCGATCGTCGAATTGATGGAGGCGACGAGCCTCTCGCCGTTCCTGGCGCCGCTCGACCCGGCCGAGCGGCGCAAGTTTCTCGCCCGCTACGCCGCCGAGCTCAATGACGCCTACCCGGCCGCGCCCGACGGCAGCGTGCTGCTCAGGCTTCGGCGTCTGTTCGTCCTGGCGCAGCGGTAAGCGCGGGACGCCCCCCTCGGTCGCATCACGCTCTCGGCTTCGCCTTCACCGCGCGGGCGTAGAGCGCCTCTTCCATCCGCTCGGCGATTTCGCGCAAATAGGGGTTGCGCGCCTCGCGGCCGGCGCGGCCGGAATCAAGGTCGCTCTGGAAGCCGTCGCGCTGCGGCCAATGTTCGGCCAGGAGCTCGAAGCCCGCGTCCTCGATCGTCTCCACCGCCTTCGAAAACTGGGTCTCCGAGCGGCCGACCTTCGACAGGACAAGCACCAGGCGCCCCTCCGCGCCGCGGCGGGCGAGCTTGCGAGCGAGCGAAAGCGTCGGCCTCAGATCGTCGCCCGTGACTCCCGTCGGCAGGAAGACGACGTCGCTGTCCTCGGCGATCTCGGTCGAGAGGTCGTCGGCGAGGCCGCGGGTGTCGGCGACGATGAAATCGGCGACGCCATCCTCCCGGCGCAGTTTCTTCAGGCTCTTGAACGGGCGCGCGTCGACTTCCGGCTCGAGGCCGGCGCGCAGGCGCAGCGCGCCCCATTCGACGCAGGTCAGCTGGTCGAGATCGAAATCGGCGAGAAGCGTCTTCCGGCCGCGATGAAGGGCGCCGACCGCCAGCAGGCGCGCGAGCGCGCTCTTGCCGACGCCCCCCTTTTGGCTGACGAATGCAGCGGTGGTCGGAACCTTTACTTTTGCCATCCTCGCGCCCTCTTGACGCGCGTCCTTGAGGCGATCGCCGCCAAGCGCCTGGCAAGCTGGGCGGCGGGCCTTTCTTGATTCGCATGCTAGCCGCCCGCACGCCGATGGCAAGGGCCGCTCGCAATCGGCTGCGCGCTCGGCTAGACTTGCCGCGCACGGAAGGCGACCGATGGCGACGACCACGATCCTCATCAAGCGCTACGCGCGCTCGAGGCTGTACGACACGATCAACCGGCGCTACGTGACCTTGGATGAGCTTCGCGAATGGCAGCGCCTCGGGGTCTCGTTCGTTGTCATGGATGTCGAAACCGACGCCAACGTGACGCGCGTCCTGCTCGCTTGAGCGGAGCGCGTCGCTTCAAGGTGTGAGTGTCTCAGCGGTCGATCGTCGCCATGATCCAATCGGCGTATCGCCGGCCGGAGACCTTGCCGGGCGCCAGCGCGTCATCGAGCGCTTTCATTTGAGCCGCGTCGAGCACGATCGCTTCGGCGGCGATGTTCTCCTCGAGATGCGTGCGGCGCTTGGCGCCGGGGATCGGCGCGATGTCCGCGCCCTTGTGCAGAATCCAGGCGAGCGCGATCTGCGCCGGTTTCGCTCGCTTCGCCGCAGCGATGTCGCGGACGCTCCGCGCCGCCTCGACGTTGGCGTCGTAATTCGCGCCCTGGTAGCGCGGATCGGCGCGGCGGTAGTCGCCCTCCGGATAATCCTCGGCGCGCATCACGTCGCCGGTCAGAAAGCCCCGGCCGAGCGGCGAGAATGGAACCAGTCCGATATCGAGCTCGCGCAAGGCCGGGATCACGTCGGCCTCGAGATTGCGCTCCCACAGCGAATATTCGCTCTGCACCGCCGAGACCGGATGAACGGCATGAGCGCGGCGGATGTTGGCGACCCCGGCCTCGGAAAGGCCGAAGAACCGGACTTTTCCCTGCCTCACGAGGTCGTCGACCGCGCCCGCGACATCCTCGATCGGGACCGCAGGGTCGACGCGGTGCTGATAGAGAAGATCGATATGGTCGGTCTTCAGCCGGCGGAGCGAGCCATCCACCGCTTCGCGGATGCGCCGCGGCCGGCTGTCACGCTCCGCCCCGACCTGCTTGCCGCCCTCGATGCGGAAGCCGAATTTGGTCGCGATCACGACCTCGTTGCGGCGGCCTTTCAGCGCCCGGCCGATGAGTTCCTCGTTGGCAAAGGGCCCGTAAACCTCGGCGGTGTCGAGGAAGGTGCAGCCGAGCTCAATTGCGCGATGAAGCGTCGCAATCGACTCGCCCTCGTCCGCCGGGCCGTAGGACTGGCTCATGCCCATGCAGCCGAGGCCGATCGCGGACACCTCGAGTCCCTGGCCGCCCAGCTTGCGTTTGCTCAGAGTCATAAATCGCCCTCTTCCGATCTGGCTGGCTCAGCGCCATGCGCGGCTCGATGCCTAGGAGCCTGTCTGCTTAATCCCGGCGAGCTGGGATTTGAACCGCTCAAGCCAGTCGGAGAGCCGGATGCAGCAAATTCGCGCATCCGGTTTGATGTAAGGGTGGAAGCTTTGCGGCCATCGTTCGTTGCACCGTTTCCGAGGTGGCGAAGCTCAGCCGGTTGCGAGTGCGGCAAGGGACGGGGTCCGCCCCTGGGCGAGCTTCAAGATATTGTGGGCGAGGCAGACGAGGCCCCACTCGTTGGCGACCTTCTCGACGCCGCGCAAGAGAAACTGACGGAAGCCGCGCGCCTGCTTGATCTGTCCGAACACCGGCTCGGGCAGCTGCTTTCTTAAGCGGTAGGGGCTGGAGTGCCCGCCGGCCTTGATTCTTTCGCGCATGGCGGCGACGCGGGCGCCGCCGCCTTCTCCTTCCCCGGCGTGCTTGGCCCGCCCCGGCGCGATATAGGCGTCGATCTCGCGTTCCTCCATCGCCGCAAGGTTGGCGTCGGAGCAATAGCCCGCGTCCGCCGACAGTTGCGTCGGCTTCTTGCCCAGATTGGCTTCGATGGCGTCGGCGATCGGCGCCAATTGATGTTGATCGCTCTGCTTCGCGTCGAGGCCGTGGGCGACGATCACCTGCGCCGTCGCGTCGACCGCCGCCTGCGCATTGTAGCCCTGGATGAAGCCGTCCTTGGTTTTCATGATGCGGCTTTCGGGATCGGTGAAGTTCTTCTGCGCTTTGGGGTCAGGCTCTTCGGATGGCGGGGCGGCGGGCTTGCCCGGTTTCTTGCGGCCCTCGGCTTGTCGCCGCTCCTCGGCCTCGGCCTGCGCTTTGGCCTTGGCCGCCGCGGCCGCTTTCGCCTCGGCCTCCAATTCGGCCTTCGCCGCCCGGATCTTCTCGGCGCGCTTCTTCTTGTCGGCAACCCATTTGGGCAGCTCCTCGCCGCTCTTGTCGCGGCCGAAGGCTCTGTCTTCCTCGGCGTCCGCAGCCTCGGCTGCGCTCAGCCACCGATCGACCTCGGCCTCGAGCTCCGCCGCACGCTTCTCCATGCGCTCGTAGCTCATCGCCTTGTGCTTGGAGGCGTTCGCCTTGATCTTCGTCCCGTCGAGCGCGACATGGCCGAGCTTCACAAATCCCGCCTGTTCGCACAGCTTGAGAACTTGCCCGAACAGTCCCGCAAGCGCCTTCAAGTGCCGCTTGCGGAAGTCGGAGACGGTGCGAAAATCCGGCGGATCGAGCCCGACAATGCTCATGAAGTCGACCCGTTCGCGCGTCGCCTTGGCGATCCGGCGCGACGAGTAGACGCCGTGACAATAGCCGTACAGCAACAGCGCCGTCATCATCGCCGGGTCAAACGGCGGCTGCCCGCGCTCGCTCGCATACCCGGATTCGATCTCACCAAGGTCGAGATGCTCGAGCACAAGCGCCAAAATGAAGCGAGCCAGATGGTCCTCGCCGACAAAGTCCTGCACGCTCGGCGGCAACAACAGCGGCTGATCGATCGTCCAGGGCCGGAAGGTCTTGCTCATAAGCAAGCAGAATCCGATTCGCGCAAACGCCGCCACCAAAATCCGCCATTTCTCGGACAGGCTCCTAGATCATGAGAATGAGTCGAACAAAGCCCATCATTACGCTTGTGAGGCTCTTAGCAGTTTGGCCAAAATCGGGGAAGATAGCCCTGCGGGTAGCCCTGACGAGCTATTCTGTACCGCGATCATCAACGCTGTTGCACCGCGCGACCAAAGGCAGTGCGACTTTTCCGCAACTGCCATTTCGAGCATGGACGTAAGTGCTTTTCTAGCAGCCTGTCGGACTGAGTCCTTGCAGCTGGTCTTTGAAACCGGCCTACCCGCGTTGCGGCGGCGGTCGGCGCCCTGTTGAGCTTTGTGGGCGTTGCGATTGAGTTTGTTGGATCGGCGATGGAGCTGGATCTTCTCTGCGCCGGGGCGCCCCGCCTTCAATAGGCGGGGGCGAGGGCGAACATTCGCTTCATGTTCCAGGCCATGGTCACGAGGCTCCACTCGCCGCGCACTTTTTCGAGCCCGCGCAGTGAAAATTGACGGAACCCGAGCACGGATTTGATGATGCCGAACACCGGTTCGGGGGTCTGTTTGCGCAGGGCGTAGAGCGCCCGGCCTCGAGGCGTCTTCAAACGATGCGCCATCGCCTCGACCGGCGTCGGATTGTCCGGCGCGGCCGGCGCCGGCTCGAAGCGCTCGGCCAAAGGCGGATGGTGCGGCTGGCGGCCCATCGCGATCGCCGGTTCAATTCCCGCCTCTTCGCAAGCCTCGACATTGCCCGCGCTGAAATAGCCGGTGTCCGCCAGCAGAGTTTCGGCCTCGCCCAAGGCCTCGGGCAAAGCGCCGATCTTGCCCAGCATCGGCTCGACCTGGTTCTTGTCGTTGGGCGCCTGGACCACCTCGGTCGCCACCACCAGCAGGCTGCCGACGGCGACCGCCGCCTGCGCGTTGTAGCATTGATCGAAGCCGCCGCCGGCCACCGGCATGATGCGCGAGTCTTCATCGGTCAGATTGACCTGATCGCTCGGCAGCGGCCCCTCGGGCGGCGGCTGCGGCGCCTTGCCGCCCGGCTTCTTGCCCGTCGCCGCCGTCTTGGCCGCGCGCGCCGCCATTTTGGCTTCATGTTCCGCCAATTCGCGCGCGTGGCGCTCCCTGGCGCGCGCCTCGATCTTGGCGCGCGCCTCGGCGATCTTGCCCAGACGCTCCTCGCGCCGCGCCAGTTCGTCGGGAATCGACATGCCGTCGGGAAGGTCCGCCGCGTCCGCCGCCTCGGCCTTGGCCATCAAATCGGCGACCTCGCCCTTCAGTTGCGCCTCGATCTTGCCCGCATGCTCATAGGAAAGCGCGCTGTGCCGGCTGGCGTTGGCGTGAATCTTCGTCCCGTCGAGGCCGATGGTTCCCATCTTCAGCACGCCCATCTCGCGCGCAAGCAGCAACACTTGGACGAACAGCCCCTCGATCGGTTTGAGAAAACGCCGGCGAAACGTCGCCAGCGTGTCGTGGTCGGGATGATCGTTGGCCGCGATGAAACGAAACGCCACCGAGTCATACGTCGCCCGCTCCAGCTTGCGGCTCGAAAACACCCCCGTCGCGTAGCCGTAAACAAGAAGACCCACCAACACCCTGGGATGGTAGGACGCCGAACCCGAGCCGCGATACTCGCCACTCATCGCGCGAAGGTCGAGCCCGTCGATCACTTCAACCACAAAGCGCGCCAAATGCTTCTCTGGCAGCCACTCGTCCACCGAAGGCGGCAGAAGATAACCCGTCTGCCGATCAATCGTGCGGAAATTGCTCATGCGCAGGCTCAAGGCGAATCAATGCCGCGATTCTAACTCGCCAAATCTCGCCTGTCCCTTCCAAACCGCCAACGTCCCGCTAAGTCCGACAGGCTGCTAGAGCTGCCGTCTAACCAAACTACGGAATATCTCCGGGAACGTCGGATGTAAGTATCCCCCGGCAAAGCCGGGGGCTTTAGGATGAGAGCCGCTCAAAGCGGCTGAAGACGCCGCTGACGCGGCTTCAACGGGAGGGGCGACGGATAGCTCTATTCCCGCGGAACGGCAAAATCCGAGGTTGCCGTTTCGCCAAACTCGCACGCGACCAAGTGACGACGCCGGTTGATGGGGCAGATCCTATCTTGCAATTCCGTTTCGCCCCTCCTCTCGGGTTAGAAGTGGCACAGATCAAGAGAGACTGTCCGAAACGTCAAACTGCTACTGCCACCCCGGCATAGCCGGGGGGTCTCCCGCTTACGCTAGTCTCACCAGCCGTTCGCGGCACCGGATACGAAAAAGCCCCGCCCAAAGCAGGGGCCCGAGCGGGGCAAGGAAGAGCGCGCTGTGGCGCGGCGAGGTGCATCCACACAATACGGCAACGCGCCGAAAGGCGCGTTGCCGGAAGACGCCGGTCGAACCAACGCCAAGGCAGCCGAGAAGTTCGGCGCGCCTCGCAAGCTTTCGACGCCGGCTAGGGGGGCAAAGGAAAGGCGCGCGCCCAAATGACCTGAAGCAATAATCGTTCCAACAAAAGAAAGGGCGGCCCGAAAGCCGCCCCGTTGCGTGTCCCGGCCCGATTAGGCCTTCGCGGGCAGGGAGAGCAGGAAGCGCCTATGGCAACCGCCGCTCGAGGAACGCCTGTACCGCGAGCGCGAGCGTTCCGTAGTGCCAGCCAGCCCATGGCGGCTCGCCGGCGTCGTGCTGGTCGCAGGCAAAAATGTACGCGAGCTTCTCAATGAACACATCGGGGCGGCATGGCGCGGCCGCCAGCGCGTCCATCGCCTCGAGTTCGGCATTGTGCGCGACGTCATACTCCCGCCCGTCCGGCACGCCATCAGCGTCCATTTTTAGCCGTATCGCTCGCGCGGCGCGGTGAGCAGCTGTCTCAGTTGCAATGTCCATGGTGTCCTCCAATTCGAGCGCCTGTCGTTGGAACACAAACCGCCAGCCATTGCAATAGCTAAGTTATTGATTTTGCGTCGCTTATTACGCTACACGCGTTGCGATTCGCGCTACGTGTTTAAATGCGCAAGAAGGCGCTGACAGGCATTGCGCGCGCAGGGGCAGGATGACAGGGCGTGATGCTGCGATGGCGCTAGGCGACGTGCTTTGCGAGGCCGTGCTGGCGTTGGCAAGGTGAAGGCATGGCGCAGCGGCGCAAACCGTATGGGAATCAGGCCGGTCCCGACGGCGTGCTCGGCGGCAGCTTTGTTCGCTTTTGGCAACTCTGCCGCTTCCGAACAAATCTCGCTAACGGTTGCCTTGCCGCAATCCGTCGCTTCCGCAATCTCATCGAAGGTCGTGAGATCGCCGCCAAGAAGTTCGAAGTATCTCACGCGTCCGGGCAATAAAAAAAAGCCCCGCCAGAAGGCGGGGCCACGGTTTGCCCGGACCATGGGTGAAGACCGGGCAATTCCTATGAAATACTGCGTCCCGGAGCCATCGAACGAGCCTGAACGCTCATAGTGTAGCCATCGGCGTTTAGTTCATGGTGGACACAATCAATAGGATACGAGTTGTCCCATTGCGATTGCGTGCCTGAGATCTGCAAAGACATGCCTGCCCGAAGCGAATTATCGCCGACAAGATCAGCATCAACTTCCATCTCATGTCTACCCGCCATGAATACACTGACCTTGGCCAATTTTTGCACCTGATCCTGCGTCATGTTCGCGCCACGACAATCATAGCTCAACGTATTGCCGCCATTTCCTGAACACGTCGACGTTGCAGTGACGTTCGTATTCTGTCGCGGATCGTGGGACATTGCAGTAGAGTTTACTGTGCCGCCGAGATTTAGATTCGCATGCAAGGAAAGCGAGAGAAAATCTCCCGATGCAGGGCTTTCCGGCGTCGGCGGTTGATAGTTCACCGAATACGATCCGCCCTGGCCGGGCGGCTGAAAATAGAGTGTCGAGCCCTGAATGTAGGCCGCATAGCCCTCGATCTCAGCGAGATGCTGGATGGCGGTCCAATCGAACTCGCCATCGAACATCTTCACGTAATCCTTGGTGTATTGCTTGCCGACCATTCCAGAGCTTGAGCCTGAAAGACTTAGCCCGTACTTTCCGGCGATCGTCGTCGCGATCTGCGCCGATGTTTGGTTGAGGTACTGCGTCGTGTTTATGGTGTTGTGCATATTTCGAGACACATCGCAGCCTTTTATTATCACCAGCTCGTCTGGAATGTTAACATAAATGTCATCTATTGGGCCGCTAATCATTTGAGCGCCAGAAGAATCCGAGTTGATGTCATTGCTTATGTAAATTGACCCAGAGATTTCTTTCTGGCGTGCGAGACTTGCAAGAGTCCAGCCGTTCGAGAGCAGCAGGTCGAGCGGAATCTCTGCTTCAAAATTAGAGCTAGATCTGGTCGCATTCAGTGTAGCCGACACAGACTCGCACAGGATCTTCGTGCCATTGAGCGAAATCCAGGCGCGAGGCGCCCGAGTACCGGATGCGATTGCCATTATAGTCGTCCTGTTACCGCTCTGTCTGGTATCCAGCGTCAGGTGTGCTCAGGGACCCGAGCTTATCGTGCATGGAAGGCCCGAAAATCTGATTGTTTGCCCTGACGACGTGTTTTTGTACGGAATGAGCGACACGTTTGCCGTCCAAATGACTGTGAACATGGATTTCGACCGGAGTGCCCGCGCCGCCTGACGATGCCGCGTTGAGCGACGCGGCATGAACCGTGTGGGAGTGAAAGCCGCGGTCTGGATAGGCCTCGGAAACCGGCGGGCTGACCGCTGCGTCCAGATAGCGGAGGGCGTATCCGTCCGCGCCGACCGCTATGCGCCGGCCAGCGCTATCGTGACTGATATACTCTCCGGACTTGAGGCCGGAGACAGGCGACGCCATGACCTTATCGTGATCGACGCCATGATAGAGCGGCACCGGGCCGGAATGTCCCGACGCCAGCCAGTCGTTCATCCCATGGACTTTCATCCAGTTCATGGCGAACAGGTCTGACCGCTTCCAGTCCGACGGATCGATGCCGGCATTCTTCGCCGCCACGCCGACGCCGCGGCTGTAGTTCAGCTGGAAGTCTCCGAAGACGTTATAGCCAGAGAGGTTTTGATGGTTCGGCAATGTCGAAAAGAGGCCCTCCGATTTTGCTACTGACAGGACATAGTCCGGATCAACACCCATCTTCATGGCGTTAGAGCGAATGAACGCGGCTCGGCCGGCCGGACTGTCGGGGAAGTTACCCGCCGCAGCCATCGCGTCCAGGTCAGCCGCGCTCATACCGGCGATACTGCCTGAGCCACCTCCGCGGCCGCCGCTGCCAGGACCAAGGCCACTTGATCCAATACCGCCGCCGCCAAACGATCGAAATCCTCCGCCAAGCACGGTGTAGCCGCCGCCGCTGTGGAGGCCACCGCCAACGTAGTCTCCGCCACCAGCATCATCGTCGGAGCCGGTCTCGTAATCGGCTTTCATGAAGCCGCCGCCGCCGGTGCCGTCGCCGCCTCCGGCCTTCGCTAGGTTGACGACGCCGGCCAACAGGTCGACCTTCTGCGCGACCATAATCGGGCCGCCCGAGGTGCCTCCGCCGCTGCGGAAGACGCCGTCGCTCAACGAGCCGCCGTCGCCGTAACTGATCTTGTGGAGCAATCCAGCGGTCGAGCCGTCAAAGCTCTGGGGCTGCGCCCACGGGCTGTATGGAATGAATCCGTTCGTAAACGGGTTGAGGTCACCCTTCGGATTGACGCCAGGTTGCGGCGTCCCGACGACAACACCCAAGACCTTAGCGAGTCCGGAGAGTACCGGGTCCAAGACGCGCATCGCGCCATCGATCGATTTCAACGTCGTCAACAGCGCAGGCATGAGACCCTGCCCCATATCCATCATGACCTTTTGGAACTCGCGCCAGGTCTCCTGCGCCTGAAACATCGGATCGTTTTTCTTCAAGAAGTCCATCTGGTCGCTACCGCCGGTGTACGTGGTAAGGCCTCCGCTCAATTTGCTGATCTGATTGCGGAAGGCGGTATCGCCAAGCACGGACGCGAAGCTTCCCCCTGCTGACCAAAGGCCTGATGCATGTCAGTGATCATCCGTTCCTTGCCTGGGTCGCCAAGAGCCTTTTCTTTGTCTTCGAACGTGTTCAAGATCATGCTTTGGTTGAGCAATTCTTGGCGGTAATCCTCACTCCCATCTGCTTTTGTGGCGTGCCAAGTTACATTGCCCTTGTCATCGATGAGGCCCATTTCCTGCAACGCAGCATCGTGCTCCTTCTTACCGTCAGGCAAAAGCTTCTGATAGTAATCGCGCAGCCATGTACCAGCCTTCGTGTTTGTAATACCGCCGCGCTGCATCGCCGCCGTCGCCAAGATCGCGGTCTCAGAATCCGAGATACCTAACGCTCGAAGTTGCGCGTTGGCGTAGCCTAATGTCCTGACAAATGTAGGCATTGACACGGGCGAAATCGCGCCGGCATACTGGAAGTCTCGCATGAACTCAGCAACACCGGCAGGATCGTAAACGCCCGATTGATGCGCGCCCTCGATCATGCTCGTCATCGAGTCTTCGACGCTGATGCCCTTCGCCCGCGCCTCGCCGATCGCATAGGGCAGGACTTGCTCTTCTAGTTTCATCATCTTCGCGTAATCCATCTGCCCCGACAAGAGATTGGAGGCGCGATGCATGGCGATAGCAACATCTAAAGGATTGGCGCTGCCCTTGACTGCGGCATTTAAAGCGATATCACGATATTGCTGGATGCTCGCCGCGGCGTCGGCCTTAGCTTTCTTGTCCTGCGAAATATAGAGCGCCTGGGCGGCCTGGTCCTCTACCTTCATTTCGTCATCGATCCCCCAACCGACCGCCGCAGCGCCGGCCATCACAGCGAGTCCGCCCGGGCCAGGCATGCCAAAGGGGCCATGTCCGCCGCCGCCGGTCCCGCGACGCCGAAGGAGCGAAGGAGCACCGGCCGCCTCGCCCTCCGCAGATGTTGCCGCCTTGCCGGTCGCGGCGAGTTCGGCGTTGAGCGCGCCGATCTTCGCGGCCAGGCCTCCGATCGAATTCCCGACCGCATCTATCGATCCGGCAGCAGAAGCCATCGCTTTGTCTAGATTTCCGCCGATCGCCGCCGAGCTTCCCTCAACCTTTCCGAGGCTCCCCGCTAACGCATCGATGCGGCCCGTCAGGCCTGCGAAGCTGCTTTTAGCGAGCGCAGTGAAGGATTCCTTGGTCTTGTCGATCGCGCCCTGCAACTCTTTCAGCGAGCCGGCGATCTTCGCCAGCGCGGGCGATGCCTCATCCAAAATACGAAATGTGCTACCTACTTCCAGCGAGCTGATCATTAGGTTTCCCCTCAAAGTCCGTGCGAGCGATAATGGTCCGTGTTCAATCTGCCGCGCGCGATGGTTAGCGGGTCGCGTCCTTCGAGCTTGCCGAATACTAATGAAACGCTATGTTGAACGCCGACAACGAGGTCTGAAAGAGCCCAGACCAGCGCGTCGACGCGGTCGGGCGAGCTGGCGGACTGGCCCGGCACGAAGGAAGTCATCTGATCTTCGAGCTGCGGGAAGAATCCGACGTGGTAGACCCTCCCTTGCTCGTAAAGGGAGGACACAGGTTCGGCCCTTGCCGCCTTGCCCCTGCTCGCATGAACGGGGCGATAGGAGACGTTCTTGTCGATCATGCGTAGCGTCGATTCGACCATGTCGCCGCCGTTGTTCACTTCAGCGACGATCCGGTCGGCCCCATGTCTTTTATATGCGGCAATAGCAATCGACGCCCATTCGTGCGGCTGGTAACGGCCGCTCAAATCTTCGAGAACATAGGCGAAGTCGCGATGATCGATCGCTGCGACGATGATGCCCGTCTCGTCAGAATCGTTAGACGTGCTGACTGCGGGATCGATCGCGATGATAACCCGCTTGAAGTCGAAGTCCGCCGCAGTCTCCGGCGCCATCGTCTTGATCATGTCCCGCCGCCACAGCGCCCCGGGCGTGTCATCGAGTATTTCGGCAAGAAGCTCCTGCCGGCCGATACGGGTCCCCTCGTATTTCTTGATCATATTCGTGAAGTAGCTCTTCGGAAGGTTCTTCCGGTTATCGTAAGTCGAGCCGCGCGTGACCACTGTGTCTGGGCTAGCGATAAGCTCTTTGATAAGCTTCAGTGGCCGTGGCGTCGTGGTAACGATCTGGCGCGGCCGCGCGCCGAGGGAGGCTTATCCCGTTGTCCCAGGTTCGTCTATATGTAGTGGATGCACCGGTTTGATGGGTTGGTTTGGGTCAGCGCCGAGCGCTGGCGGCGCACCGTCCTGTCGCATTCCGGTGGCGGTCTTGCGGCGGCGCGGCCTCCGCCTGATCGTTTGGACGCCCTTTCGAGGATTGTCTCGTTTGACGATGTCCCAGTAGCTCGCAGGCGCATGATGTGCGGCCAGCCCGAGCAAGGCTTCGAACGAAACGTGCCGGTGGAAGCGGCGATTGTCGCGAAAGACGAATTCATTGAGATAGGTGTCGACATGCGTGCGGCGCAGGCCATGATACGTGCCCAGGCCCCATCGCTTCATCAATGAGAAGGCTCGGTGGATCCAGGGCAAGACAACATGTCCCGACATTTTTCCGACAATGCGCGGATCGTGCCGGTAGTCGGTTAATCCAGGATAGGACGCGTGGCCGTCGGTGAGGAGCGTGGCTCCACGCTTCACGTTGGCTCTCACGAAAGCCTCGATCGACGCCGCGGAATTGTCGGCGATCATAGCGAGGCGTATTCGGCCGGAGCGCGTATCGAGATATTTGGCGTGCTTGCGTCGCGGCTTGGGCTGGTTGGTGTCGCGATCAATCACCTCGACGGCCCCGGCGACGAGGATTTTGCCGGCATTGTCGCGCTCGAAAAAGGCTTCGCCTTCGCGGAAGGGAATTTCCGCCTGATCGACTTCGACGACGCCCTCCAAGGGATCGCGATCCGGGTCGACCATCGACCGGCGCAATTTCTGCGTCAGCAGCCAAGCGGTCTTGTAAGTGACGCCGAGTTGATCCTCCAATTGCCGCGCCGACATGCCGTTGGAATGTGTCGCCATGAGATGTGCCGCCCAGAACCACGAGGTCAGCGGCAGCTTGGAACGATGCATCACCGTTCCCGCCGTGGCCGAAGTCTGTCGACCGCAATCGAGGCATTCGTATGTGTAAGCCCGGCTCTTCAGCGCCGCGGCGCGTTGCTCGCCACAGCCGGGACAGACAAAACCCTTCGACCAACGCCGCTTCAACAAAAAGGCGGCGCAGCTCGTCTCGTCGGGAAACGTCTCTTGAAACTGCGAAAGCGATCGGCCTTTGGCCATTGCGCGCCCCGTCGCGGTCGCCTCGAACAGCGACTCAACTACGCCCGCATACCACATCTAGGGCCACCTGGGACAGCGGGATAAGCCTCCGCCGAGGCGCATCCCAAACTGAAGATTGTTCCACGTTTCTTCTAAATTAGTGAAGCTGGCAAGCTCATCGAGCCAGGCCGCCCCGTGTTGCGGGCCGCGGAGCTGATCCGGCTCGGCCGAGGCGAAGAGCGTTGCTTTGACTCCATTGGGCCATTCCACGCTTCTTTTTGACGGATAAAATATAGGCCGGAAGGAATTAGGCGCGATGCTGCACAAGCCGGCCGGACCTTCGACCATGACATCTCTGGCCGCCGCAGCAGTCGTCGCGACCAAGGCGATATGCGAAGTCAATCCGGCCTCAGCCCACATTCTAATCGTTTCAGCACCGGCCCTCGTCTTGCCGAACGATCTCCCGGCCAGGATCAACCACGTCGACCAGTCGCCGGGCGGAGGAAGTTGCTCAGGCCGCGCCTGCGAGGGCCAATCATGCCGCAAATTATTGAGGATCTTGGAGAACGGATTAAGCGTCGACATCGGCGGCCTCCGTCTCCTCGGCGCGGAAGGCCGAGCCCTCGATCATCGCGTAGGGCGAGCCGTTGGGGCCTGGCGAGGTCGACGCCGCCTCGATCGCCTCCATGAGCGCGAGAATGTCCTCTCGGGCGTCAGGATGGCGCTGGATGACCTTTCTGAGGCCTTCCTCCAGGAGGGGAAATTCGGGGGCGGAATTGATGTTCAGGACGTTGTTGGTGATTGTGACCCCGGCGGCCATCGTCCGCATTTCGCCGGTGATCCGACCGAGTTCTTTGAGGGAGGCCAGGAGCTGTGCCGCGACGCCTGCGACGCTGTGCCGATCGCCGGCTTCCGCGGCGGCTAAGAACTGCGAGAACAAAACGCTTCGCATGACCGCGAAGTATTCGAGGACTGTTTTCGATTCTTCCGCGGCTTTGTTGACTAATTCGCCGACTTTGACCGGGCCAGCATAGAGTTCGAATCGTCTTTCTTGAGTAATATGGGCCGCAGTATGGCGGGCTACACTCCACCTGCTCATACCGAAGCGGCGCGCAAGACTTTCGTCGGATGCCCCACCACAATGCAACCGCTCCAGAACGGCACGCTTATCTGCGGGCAATGAGCAGCAGAGACAACGCCCCGGCTGTCCGCCCGTCCGGGACTTGCGTTGCTTGGTGGCGCTCATCTCAACGAACCTTTGTTGGTACGGCGGGCCGGGCAGGAGATGCGAAGGGGGAAGCTGTCCCCCGCCCGGCTGCCTACTACTTTCGCCTGCGGAACAGACACTCATGCGAAGCGTCGCATGCACCGTCACCGCGGTTTACGCCGCCCCAGGGAGGATATTCCAAAAGGACCCCGTGCGGACGCTGCGACCAAGGATACCGGGGCCGCTCTCCCGGGTTGTCCGGGAGGAAGATGGACCCCCGGGCAATTCCATGTTTTAAGGACCGAACAACTGCAGCTCGCCGCGGAACAGCAACAGCTTCGACTTGAGCGTGGCGAGATTCGCGTCATCCCGCGGTGCCGATGCGATGATCTCCCGAAGCAGATGGTTCACCTCGACAAGGCTTCCGCGCAGGAGATCGAATAGCGCGTCAAGATTCGCGCCGCGTGCCTGCGCGGCGGCGCGGTGTTCGTCGCTGAGCTTGATGGTTGCCGGCGCGTCCGGCGCTGCAACCTTTAGGTTTGGCATGTCAGTTTTCCCCGTGTTGCAGCGGATCAGGCCAGCAAATTCGCGCGTTCGAGCGCAATCTTCAATTGGAGCCTGGACATTGTGTTCATGCCGGCGGCACTGAGCTTCGCGTCGAGTTCGGCAGTCGAAAGTTTCTTGCCGCCGATGGTGATGTCGGCCTGCGCCATGAGGCGGCGCGCGTCCGGCGGCAACTTCTGGGCGGCGGCGGCGATGTCGAAGGTCTTGTCGTCGGTAACGGCGTTGATGTGCATTTGCGTGGTCCTTTTTGGGTTGTTTAGAGGCCGAGCGCCGCCTGTGCGGCGTCGCGGATTTGCTGCGCGAAGTTCCGGCTATCGACCGTTTCGCGGGTGTGGGTGGTGAGCGTGAAGTCGCGATCGGCCTGGCGTTTCTCGGCGCGCGACAATCGGTCGTAGGTCAATTCGTCGCGCTCGTTGCCGATCGCGATCTCTGGCGCTGGTGTCTTAGGATCAACGGCGAGCTGAGTTGCAAAGGCCTGGAAGCAGGCCGCTGCCGCGTCGATCTGCACCGTGTGGGCGATGATCTCAGAGCCCGCGCCGTCGAAGCCCGGCACTTCCGCAACGAGCCTGATATCGGGGATATAATTGTGCTCTTCGGTCGCGAGAAACTTCTGCAAGCCGCCGAGCATGACCATCATCCGGTGCATTTCGTGGATGGCCGCGCTCCAGTCGCCGTAGAGGCTCCCATAGGCCTCGCGGACCGCATCCTTGACGTAGTCGGCAGTCTTGCCGTTGAGGGCCGCCAGCGCGCCCTCCAGGCGCTCCAGCTCGGCGTCGAACATGCTCAGCGTTCTACGCCCGGCTTCCGCCTGAAGCCGGCTCGCCTCGAGCTTGGCGCTCATCGCGGCGGCACGATCGCCAACGGATGACAGCGGCGCGCCGATGCCGGCCATGAGCCTGTCGAAAATAGACCGCGCGTCTTCGTCGATCATCCGGTCGACAGTGTCCCGGCCGGAGTCGAAGGTGCTGAGCGTCTCGGCGAGAGAGGCGCGTGAGCCGCGGATCTTCCCGATCTTCTCGCTGATTCCGACCTTCTCGTTGAGATGGCGGAGCAAAACATGGCGCGCCAGCGGCAAACCGTCGTCTGGGCGCACTGGGAACGTAATCAGGGACATTTCTCAGTCCTCTAGCGTGTTGGCCACGGGCTCAAAATATGCGCTGTCCAGCTCCGTCGAGACGAGGGCCACTGTCGTTTGCCTTTCAAAAAGAACGCGCAAATCGCGCGCGGACTAATTTATGTTGCCGCACGGATGCGCACAAGCTATAAAATACAGAAAAATGCAGCCTATGCTTGATGTTGCTAATTGTTGCTTAGTTGTGTCCGACGGCGTCCATTGATGTTCGCTGGTGTTTTTCTGCTCTCTAGCCTCGAGCGGCTTTTCAGAACTTGTGCCGGAACAAGCAACTTGAGAAGCGACGCGTCGGGCAGATGATGGCGGAGCAGCCGAAAGCAAGGGGGGCGGCCGTTGAAGGGGTAGGCAAACGCGGGTCCAACGCGGACCCGCGTTACGATGAGCCACCCACTCTCGCCAATGCTGGCAGACCAAGCGAGAAAATCGGGTCGGAACTGGACCCAATTTCACCTCCCACTCTCTCCGACTCCGGCATCGACAAGCACCTCGCCGATCGGGCGAGCAAATATGCAGCAATCCCGGAGTTGATTTCCATGTCTTCCGTGGCAGGCAAGGTGTTGTTGTTGTTCTGTTTTTTTCTCTCCGCACTCTTTGTGCCCAGAACCTCCTATCGGTCTTGAAGCACCGGGCGGGCGGCGAAACACGAAAGGCGTTTGTCTCCCGAGGGGGTGGGGGTAGGCCATTGAAAACGCTGGCGAAAGCCAGTCGCGGCAACCTCACGCCGACTGTCAACTCAAGGGCGACGCGCCCAGGCCCAAACGCCCCACCGGCAGAAGCCAGTCGCTCAGACTGTGGAGGGCCAGCGCCACTCACAATTTGTACGTAGGCATGTCTGCACAGCAAGCGCCAGACTCAAAACGCCAGCAATTACGCGGCTAATCGAGTGGTGATGACGGATGGCCTCTCCGCCGTCACTTCTCACAAAGGCTGCGGGCTGCGACTCGGGTGCCCTGTTGGCATGGTCGAATGTCGGCAGGCAACGCGGCGGCGCGGCGCACATGTGACGAAAATCAGCGAGCGGGGAAAAGTAGGCATGACAGCGAGCGGGGAAAAGTAGGCATGACCCGTCGAGACGGTGCCGTGCTTGTTGATGAACTGGCGGGGCTCGCTATCCAAATTGGATGGCGACTTGCGGGGTTCGTCACTTCCATTTGTTGAAGTGACAGGCATCCCCTCACTGGTGCTTTCCACCAGTGACGCGCGCAGTCGTCCGACCATAACGTGATCGACCGCGCACCTGCGCGCTATCTCGCG
The DNA here is from genome assembly GCA_963765375.1 of uncultured Alphaproteobacteria bacterium. Classification (GTDB taxonomy): domain Bacteria; phylum Pseudomonadota; class Alphaproteobacteria; order Rhizobiales; family Beijerinckiaceae; genus Roseiarcus. The sequence goes on from CAVXVZ010000009.1 coordinate 163,994, forward strand.
ATCGCTCCACCCGCTCCACTCCGCGTCGCCCAGCATCGTCGAGACGGCGCGGCGCTTGTCGCCGTTCGTGCGGCGCAAGCCGTGGCCGGCGTTTGCTCCGAATGAGAAGAGCATCGCGTCGCGGCGCGTGCCCTGCTTCACTTCGGCTTCGATATTCTCCGACCCGGCCGCTGAACCCGCCAGTTGGCGAGCCGTCGTGGTTCGCCTGCGGGAAAGTATCCCAGACGACATCGACGTGCCTCCACATCGAATGCGCGATCTCGACCAGACGAAGGTAGAGGAGATCGCCGCTTCAATGCGGCTGGTCGGGCAGATCAACCCGATCATCGTCAGGCGCGTTGATGGTCGGACCGTTCTTGTGGCCGGCCTCCATCGCCTCGAGGCGGCCAAGCTCAATGATGTGAACATCACCTGCTTCGTCGTCGATTGCGATGACGTCGAAGCGCGCCTCGCCGAGATCGCCGAAAACTTGCACCGCGCCGATCTGACGGTGCAGGAACGATCCAACCACGTCGCTGAATGGATCAGGTTAACGGAGGCTAAGGCCGCAGAGATTTCGGGTCAAGTTGGGCCGAAATTAAAAACCGAAAACAACCCCAAGGGGGCCGGCCGCGCCGAGGGCGGCATCAACGCGGCGGCACGCGAGCTTGGTATCGACCGCAAGGAGGCCCAGCGCGCCCTAAAGGTCGCCAGCATCACCCCGGAGGCGCGAGAAGCTGCCCGTGAAGCCAACCGGGCCACTTCGCTATGCCGATGACCCACACCCAGAATGCGTAGATGAAAAGGTCGTCGCGCCATTATTGGCCGGGACTTGGCGACTCGCGCCCCGCAAGTGGGAAGCCCTCCCGGAGTCCCAGAAGGAGTCCATGACAAGCTATATGGTACAGACGAACCACTGTAGGTCCATCCCCGACAAGGACGAGTATAGCGTTCCAGTATGCGTTGCCGTCGACGATTGGCTGAGCGATGGTGGCCGGTGGCTTCCGGCTGAACGCGTTACTCCGCATTATCTGGCGGTCAATTTTTACACGGGCGCGCTCGCGTTCGTGTTGACGTTCGCCCTCGTGATGATCGGCCCGCCAATTTGGCGGTCCTACAGGGCGTGGCTCAGCCGATGAGGAGCGGCGGCCTATCGGAGCATCCCCGACCCTCCGAGCGAGGCCTGGAGCCGTTCAGCGCAAAGAACCAAGCGAGCTTGAGAAAAACGCCGATGCCGGTCATACTGGCCGTCGTCGGGCAATCCGGCGAACGTCAGGAAGGAACAGCCATGTTGGAGCCACGAACCATTCGTTGGCCGGTCAAGGTCGGAATTCTTACATTGGTTGCGATCGGCTTTATTGCTGGTGAGTTGGGATCGGCTTTCGCGGCTTGCGATCAATCATGCCAAGCCCGCAAAAATTGCAGGGCGATGTTGCACGATAAGAAGGTGGCTAAAGAACAATGGCAGGCAGAGTATCAAAAGTGCCAGCTTGATCCGACGAACTATAAAGCCCCGTGACGTTAGCCGACGGGCCGGCGGAGGCCTGCCAGCGGTCACGCCGTGCGGCCTGTCTGCCGGGCTATGGTGGCGGCTCTCTTGATCGATTCGTTGAAGTCGGCTTTGATCATATCAATCCCTCATTTTTGGCGAGCCACTCAGGGACGATAGCTCTGATCGTGTCCCCTTCGTCCGGCTTGGCGGGATCGAACGTAACCCTGGACCTCGGAAGCCATATCTCATCGCCGTCAACGTCAATGAGAACGGCCAAAGCCGTGGTGTCGAGGACGGTTCCTTCTAGCGTTAAGGTCTCGGTGGGGCGCATGTTGCTTCTCCTATTTTAGGCGGCGTCCTGCCGCGCCCCCGGCGCGGTCTATGTCCAGCGACGTTCATCGGCGTACGTTTCCCCCGTCGGGTGACACATGTGGCACTTCCGTGGATTACCTACGTTACGCGCGCACGCATGACGCGCGCACGTAAGCCGATAACCGGACGACGTGTCACATGTGTCACCGAGCATCAAAATTCTGGCCTTTTGTCGAGCACTCTCAGCCCGTCAAACCCTTGAGCCGTCTTCATTTTGTGGCGCGTGAAGCCGCGACCTTCGATGGTTTGCGTGAAGTGCTTCATGGAGCCGGCCTGCTCGCCGGCGCGATCTGCCCATTCGGACCATGACCGGAACAGGTCGGATGAGCTTTCCCAAGCGTTGCGATCGCGTTGGCATTTCTCCTCGATCCACGCGGCGACGGCGTCTTCTGCCTCGAGATAAGCGGCTGTCGCCTCGCGGACGGTCTGCGGCGGCCGGAGGCCGCCCGCATGCCACTCAAGGCAGCCTTTGACCATCCATGCGAGAACGCCCGCCCATTCGGCTTTGAGCTTCGCTGTCAGTTCGCTATCGCGCTCCTCTGGCGGGATCGTCACAGTGAACGGGATCAAGTGGAAGCGGCGCCGGATCGCTTCGTCGACGCTGCGCAAGCTCGGCTTGTGGTTGCCGGCGATGAAGAGCTTGAACGCCGGCAGGTACTCGAAAAAGTCTTGCCGCATGAACCGCGCCGAGACGACATCGCCGCCGGTGAGCTGCTTGATGCGGCTCTCTGCCCATCGACGGCCCTCCTCAGTTTCAGTCGCCGTCACCAGGCGTGCGCCGCGAAGCATCGCAAGGTCGGTCGGATGGCGATCGCCACTGCTCGCCGTGAACGTCTCAATGGGCGCCGTGCGATGATAGTCGCCGAGGATGCCCGCCACCGTCGATAGCAGAACGCTTTTGCCGTTCGCGCCATTTCCGTGCCCGAAGAAGAGCGCATGCTCGCGGGTATCGCCGGTCAAGGCGTAGCCAAAGACGCGCTGCAGGTAGCTGATAAGTTCGGCGTCGCCGTTCGCAATCGTGTGCAGAAACGCCAGGAAGCGCGGGCAACCGACGTCGCCGGGGCCAACCGCTGTGATTTTCGTCATGTAGGAGCTGGGGAGATGCGGTCCGAGTCTTCCGGTTTTGAGGTCGATCACACCGTCTGGTGTGTTCAACAGCCATGGGTCAGCATCCCATTGGTCGACGGTCGCGGCGAGCCTGCGATCGGCCTTGGCGAGCCGCTCGACCGCAGCAACGGTCTTCGCGCTGGCAAGAATGCCCGCGATCTTGGGTTTGTTACACGCAGCCGCGGCCTCGCGGCAGGTGGCGCGCACCTTGTCGAACGCTGCGAGCGTATCGTCGAATCGCCAGTGCTTGCCGGTCCAGGAAAGCCACTTCCCCCAGGCTGCGACGTATCGAAGATCGTCGGCATGGTTCGCCGCGAACCGAAGGGCGAGGTCCTCGTCGGAGAACGCCGGCGCGATCTCGCCGATGGCGCGCGCCGTTGTGTGCTTGTTCATGATGATCGGGCCCCCGTTTCTGCGAACTCTTTGATCTGGAAATAGACCCAGCCAGGTTTGTATCCTTTGACCCTCGCGATCGTGCGAAGGCGACGTTCGTCGCCGGCCGCCCATTCCACTTGTTTGCGGTACGGCCAGCGGGCGATCTTGTTTTCTTCCTCGCGCCTATTCGCCTGCTCGAGCGCGATCTCGATCTCGCGCCGTTCTTTCGGCGTCCGAAGATCCGCGCCGCATTCCGAGCATTCATGCGCGCTCGCGCGGTTGAGCGCGCAACATGCTTTGCACCGACGGAGCCCAGCCCCCTCGCTGCGCTCGCGCTGTTTCACAGGCTTGCTATCGAGCGACCATTGACGCGGAGCATCGGGCAACCCGTGACGCGCGGTGTTGCCCGCGAAATCCAAAATCAGCGCGCGGCTCTTATCCGGCGATGGTCTTAACGTCCGGCCGACTTGTTGCAGAAAAAGGGCGAGCGATGCGGTCGGGCGCAGCAAGATCGCCGCGCCTAAAACAGGGATGTCGACGCCCTCGCCAAAGAGGTTGCAGTTGGTGATGACATCAAGGCTGCCATCGGCTAGCCCCGCCACGGCCCTACGGCGCTCGCTGGCAGGCGTTTCGCCGTCAACGTGGGTTGCCCTTACCCCAGCAGCTCGGAAGCGCTCAGCGACTTCCTGGCTGTGTTGGATGTCAACACAGAAGACGACCGCCGGGACGCCCGGGCAGATGCGTCGGTATTCGTCGACCGCCGCGCCGATGACCACGCCGTCCATCGCTTCGCGCTGGTCCTCGATAGCGAAGTCGCCAGCCCTGATTCGCGCCGCGGTCATGTCCGGTGCCTCGGTCGGCTGGTAGACGACGAAGGGCGACAGCCATCCGGCTTTGATCAGGTCGGCGGCCTGCGGTCCGATGACCATCTGGTCGAACTGCTCGATCAAACCCCTGCCGTCGAGACGCTGAGGCGTCGCGCTGACGCCCAGGATCATTGCCCTCGGTTGCGAGCCCAGCACGCGGGCCCACGTCGGACTGACCGCGTGCTGACATTCATCAACGACAACGAGGTCGAACCGGTCTCGCCAGCGATCGAGGCGCTTCGGTCGCGCCAGCGTATCGATCGAGGCTAGCTGGACACTTGCGTCAGATTCGGCGACGCCTGCGGCAATTCTGCCGTAGGCGACTTCCGCCATGGTCACGGCAGCTTCGATCTGGGCAAGAATTTCCGCCCTATGCGTCAGGACGAGCACGCGCCGGCCGCGCTGCACCGCGCCGGCTAGGACGTGGGAGAATACGACCGTCTTGCCTCCGCCAGTGGGCAGCTGGAATAGGACTCGGCGCGCGCCTGCACGATAGGCGTCGCGGATCAGGTCGACAGCGTCGGCCTGATAGGGGCGCAACGTCGGGGCGGTCATGACTGCCACCCCCGCGCCAGCCATGCGCGCACGTTCGACCAAGCCTCACGCCAGGCGCGCGCGGCGTCGGCGCTCGCGAAGGACGCGCGCAGCTCTTGCTTTTCTAAAGGGTTTGGGCTACCTGATGTCTGTTCACCAGCAAGCTGAACAGACACAGAGCGCCGCGTCCCGACCCCCCGGGAGCGGCGCTTTCTGTATGTGGACATCTTCAGGCGACAGCGCGCTCAGCATCGCGGCGCCTGATCGCCTCAGCGATCAGGTCGTCGATCTCACCCTCAATCCAGCCGACGGCGCGGCCGGTCGGGTCAAGTTTGACGGGCGCGGGGAACAGCCCCTCGCCGACCTTTTTCCAAAGGGTCGAATGCGACCATCCGGTCTTCTGTAAGACCCGCGGCTCCTTAATGATGTTTGGCACTGTTTCGCCTCCTGTGGACTGGCGCAACACAGCGCCGCCTTCACGGAGACGTGTTCAAACAGACTTCCGAGGGTCCAGGATGCGAAATAACTAAGCCGTATTTCGGTCGGCGGCTGCCTTAACCCACGCTTCAACCTGAGCGCCCATCGCCGCGGCTTCGATTGAAGCCATCGGAGGCAACCGCTGCAGTCGCGCGCACAGGAAGCCCGCCATGATCGAAAGCCATGCGTCAACGATCGGATCGCGGCGATAAGCCTTGAGCTTGATTTCCCAGCCGCGCACGCGGTCCGCGAGCAGATTGTCGCCCTGGCGCCGAGGCATGCAAGCAAGAACGGAAAAGAGGCCTAGTGGTTTATCCCGCGGGGCGCGACGGCGCTCGCGATTTATTATCGCAAGCTCCTTCGGCTCAGGGAAAACCCACAGCCCGCGGTAAGGTTCACCGTCCGATCGGCGAGAAGGCGATAGTCTTTGCCCTGCGGCAGCCTTAAAAAGGGCCCGCCTCATGCTCTCTCCACGCGCGACCATGGACAAGGCGAGAGCATAGTGCAGCCGGGCGGGGTCGCGCCAAAAGTTGGGCGTCGGCCGATGCGCTGGTCGTTTCGGCAACCGCGGTCCTTGCCGCGGCCGCGGTCCGCGCGGCTTTCCCGTTGGCTTCGTCATGACGCCGGCCGCGCGCCAAACGAGACGACCTTGTCGCCCTCCGCCGCCGGCTTGCGCTCGCAATAGGAGGCCCATGCGCACATGAGCGAACGGCGCCGCTCCAATGCGTCCGACCTCCGGTAGGCCTGCTCCACCGCGTTGCCAATACTGTGGGCTAAGCAAGCTTCCGCAACCTCTCTCGGCGCGTGTGCGACATCGCCACACCAATCGCGGAATGTGCTTCGAAAGCCGTGAATCGTCACGTCTTGGCGCAGGCTCATCAGACAGCGCCGCACCGCCATGTCATAGCCTGCCGAGAAGATGCGCTCGCCGGTGCGCGGCATGGCCTCGAGGATCGTCAAGGCGCGCGGCGACAGCGGCACGATATGCGCGCGTCCGCTCTTCATGCGCTCGCCCGGGATCGACCAGACCTTGCCCGCCATGTCGATCTCGCTCCATGTCGCGCCGCTGATCTCGCCGAGCCTCCCCGCCGTCAAGACTAGGAACTCAAGAGCTCGCGCCGCGACGCCATCTTTCGCCCTCAGGTCCGACATGAACGTGGGCATTTCAGCGTAGGGCAGTGCGGCATGGTGTTCGACGCGCTTGACTTTGGCCGGCGCCGGCAAAAGCGATTTGATATTGCCCTTCCACGCCGCAGGATTCTCCCCGCGGCGATAGCCTCGCACTTTCGCCCAATCGAGCACCGCCTCGATCCTCCCGCGCAGGCGGCTCATTGTTTCGGTTCGCGTGGCCCAATGCGGCTCTAAAACTTTGGAGATGAGCCCGGTGTCGACGGACGCAACCGGCAAGTCGCCGATGATCGGATAGGCGTAAGTCGCGAGACTGGAACGCCACTGGCCTTCGCTCTTGGGGTTGCGCCAGCCAGGGCGGGCCGAATCGATGTATCGCTCGGCGCAGTCTGCGAACGTCACCAGCTTGGCGGTCTCGGCGCGCAGGCGGCCCAGGGCGACCTTCCTCTCGGCGATGGGGTCAATCCCCTTCCGAGCCTTTGAGCGGGCTTCCAGGGCCGCCTCTCGCGCCTCAGAGAGGCTAACCGTATGGACGGGGCCGAGGCCGAGTTTGTGCTGGCGCCCGTTGACCATGAACCTATAAATCCAACTCTTCGTTCCCCACTTCGAAATCTGAAGATAGAGCCCCAACCCGTCGCCATAGAGGCCCGGCGTCGTCAGGTTGCGGACGGTGATTGCCGTCAGCCTCCCGGGCGGCAAAATCGGGCGATCGTCTTGAGCTTTTCGCGTCATCGAATTCTCTCCGCCAACAACCAGCCATTTTCGTCGCGTACTGGACTACGCACAGAAATAGGCCGGATGCTGTCGGATGTCAAGAGACGGCGTTAAACAAGCCGTCACGCGGAGACGGGCGGAATCCTTGGGCTTCCCGAATGTTGTCGGATTTTTCCGGACTCTATTCGAATAGATCGCCCTTCCGACAACAGGAAGAGCAACAATCGCTCGATCGACACCAGGCTTTCGCGGAGATTCGAGATCTTCTCGTCCTCGCGCCCGAGCGCATCGAGGGTCGCCGAATAGATTTGGCTCCGCCCGCTCTGGTCGCCCTTGGCCCGGAAGACCGTGCTTGCGATCGAGTCGAGCTCCACGCCGACCTTGTTCAGCGCACGGGCCGAACGATTGACGATGGTGTTGGCGAGGCCCACCGCCACCGCGTCGGGGTTAAGCGCCAATGCACCCGATTTGCAGAGCTTCTGCCCGAAGAGCTCAAAGGCGTCGCCGGGATCGTAGCGCACGGTAACCAGCGTGGCCGGCGTCAGAATGAAGGTGACGCCGGTGACATCGGGCGTTTCTTCCGGTTCGCTTACGAAGCTGCCGTGCAGGTAACGCACTCCGTTTTCGGCGTAATAGGATTCGGGCGGCTCGGTGAAATCAGGATCGGCGCGCGAGGGCACCTTGCAGCCGAGATAGAGTTCGACTTTGTGGTCCTCGGCGACGGTCGGTTCGACCATGTCGAGCCATACGGCGCCGGGCGGAACCGGCTCGGCGGCCTCGAGAACTTTCCGAGCAACCGGGGTGGCCGCCGCCGGCTCCTTGGCGGGTTTCGCGACATAGTGGGCGATGATCACACGAGGCCCCCCGGGAAAGCTCGCCGCTGAAATTACACCAATTCTTGTCGCCTTGACGAAGGCCGGGATCGCCGGAGACGCGCGTTGCTGACGCGTCTGGACGGCCCGGGGGCGCCCGCGAACATTGTGAAGGAGCCAAATCTCCTTGGATTCCCATGTCCGGAATGAGCCTTTTCAAGGAGTTGCGCACACGCCAGGCCAAAAAAACTTGCTCCTGCCGCTCTCCCCCCACACGCCGCCCGCCAGGAGGCGCGGGGAGAATAACAGCAGGCTAGCATAAGTTCCGATTTTCTGCAATTGATTCTCCGAAAGCGTCACCGTATCCGGCTTCTCAGAATAATGGCAAGGCTTTGAAATTGCTAAGTTAAATCGTGCGGATCTAGTGACGTTCCGAACAAAACAAGAACAAAAGCTTGCGCTTTGACGCCGGTAGCGGCATAGTGAGGCAAGTTCGAGACCTGCGGCCTCCCGCGACGGGCTCCTCTTTCTCCCCCACCCCGGCTTCTTCCTTCCCCCCAACTGGGCGGGCGTAGCGCCCGCACGCGCTCTCTCCAACCATTCATGCAGGCGCAAATGACGGATGTGAACCCACCCACGCCCAAAATTCGCTCCGCGGCCGGCGGGGACAAGTCCGTCGCGAGGCAAAGGATCTCCCGCAATCGGATCGAGGACGTGCTCCGCGAGGAGTTGCGCCGGCTCTTGGTCACGCCGGTCGAGGAATTCGCCCAGCTGCAGGTCGCCCGTCTCGACGCCATGATTCTGCGGCTGGTCGGCCGAGTACTGAACGCTGATCTCGAGGCTATCGACGTGGTGCTGATGGTCGTCAACGCGCTCGACCGGGTCCCTGGAGGCATTGAAGCTCAGCGCTTCGAACCCTGCTCGGAAGAGGTCCGGGCGCGACCGGCGCAAAAGCTCTGCGATGCCGCGGCCCGCCTCGCGCGCAAGAAGTGGATGAATTGAGCGGTGGAGACGATAGGCCCGCCGTGGCCCGGCGCGCCCGGCCGCGACGCCCCCACCCCGTCTTAGGCGGAAAGATCGAGCGGGTCGGCGACTTTCTCAAGCTTGAGCCCGGCGGCCGCGCCCAGCTCCTCGAACTCGATGACGCCGCTGGAATGCGCGCAATTGTTTCATGACTGGGAGTTCTGGGCGCGCTCCGACCAGGCGCCTCCGCCTGGCGACTGGATCATCTGGCTCATCCTTGCCGGCCGCGGCGCAGGCAAGACCCGCGCCGGCGCCGAAGCCGTGCGTCACTGGGTCAAGACCTACCCGATCGTGAACCTCATCGGCGCGACGGTCGCCGACGTGCGCGACACCATGATCACCGGCGAATCCGGAGTTCTCGCCTGCTGCCGGCGCGACGAGCAGCCGCGCTTCTTCGCCGCCGACCTGCGCCTCGAATGGCCGAACGGCGCGGTGAGCTGGCTTTTCTCCGCCGAAGAGTCCGACCGGCTCAGAGGCAAGCAGCACATGAAGCTGTGGTGCGACGAGCTCGCCGCCTGGCGGGACCCCGAGGCGTTCGATCAGGCGCTGCTCGGCTTGAGGCTTGGAGACAAGCCGCAGGCGGTCGTGACCACCACGCCCAGGCCGACCAAGATCATCAAGTCGCTCGCCGTTGACAGGGACACGATCGTCACCCGCGGTTCGACCTTCGACAATCGGGCGCACCTGGCTCGGGCGTTCTTCGAACGCATCACTGCGCGCTACCAGGGGCGGCCGATCGGGCGCCAGGAGCTCATGGCCGAAATCGTCGATGAGACGCCCGGGGCTTTGTGGACGCGCGCGCTCATCGAGCGTCAGCGCGTCCGTCCCGAGGCGGCGCCCCAGGAATTCGCCGAAATCGTGGTCGCGGTCGATCCGCCGGCGCGCTCGTCGGCGAAATCCGACGAATGCGGGCTGATCGTCGCCGCGAGAGCGGAAAGCGGGCTCTTCTACGTGCTTGCCGACCTCACGAGCCAGGGCGATACGCCAGGCGGGTGGGCGGCGCGGGTCGGCGCCGCCTATCGCGGCTTCAAGGCCAACCGCGTCGTCGCTGAAATCAACAACGGCGGCGACATGGTGACGGAGGTCCTGCGCCAGAGCGAGCCCAATCTGCCGGTCCGCGCGGTCCACGCGACACGCGGCAAGTTCCTGCGCGCCGAGCCGATCGCGGCGGCTTATGAACGCGGGCTCGTCTATCACGTCGGCGCGTTCGCCAAGCTCGAGGACCAGCTCTGCGCGCTGACCCCCGACTTCGACCGCCGAGGCGCGGGCTACTCGCCCGACCGCGCTGACGCGCTGGTATGGGCGCTGGCCGACCTCATCGGGCTCGACCGGCGCGGCGCGGGCGGGATGATCAAGTATTGGTCGGCGAAGGCGGCCGAGTAAAGCGGACCCCCGAAAATCGACGGCGTGCGCCGGCGTCCTTCAAGGCCTGTTCCGCAAAAAGTGCGAGCTGGCCGCCGCGCGCCGGGCCGCTCGTCAAGCAAAGCCAGAGACGCCTTCGACCCCTGCCCCTCTCCCTTTGGGAGAGGCAATCGCGGCTCGTCGACGCGGCCGCAGAATTCCGTTTGTCCCCGAAGGAGATCATGATGTCAGAAACCGCAATCGCGGCGGCGCCGATCGTTTCGGCGCTGTCGCCCTTCATTAACCTGCATTTCTCACGCGGGTGGCGCATCGGGGTCCAGAATCAGCTAAACTTGTTTTGCGATCAACGAGTTACGCTGATTCGAAGGGGACTCCGATGCTGACGCAGTGTAGCCCGACAGAGATGGAGTTTGGAAGGGCTGGCGGGCGGCGGGTTGTGGCGGATTTCGACGGCGGGCTGGTGTCCTCGGACGCGGGGGCTTTGCTGCTGGGCGAGACGGACAAGGCGATCGGCCTCATCGATCGATTTACCGCGTGCTTCGGCGATCATCGCAGCCCGCTCTTCACCGTGCATGCGCTCAAGGCTCTGATCGGGCAGCGGGTGTTCGGCCTGGCGCTCGGTTATGAGGACCTCAACGACCACGACGACTTGCGTCGCGATCCGATTCTGGGCGTGCTTCTGGGCAAGCTCGAGCGCGATGGCGATGAGCCGTCGCCGCTGGCGGGCAAGAGCACATTGAACCGGCTGGAGCATGCGCCGGGCGCGGGCAAGAGGCCGCGCTATCACAAGATCAGCCACGATGGCGCGGCGATCGAGCGGCTGTTTGTCGAACTGTTTCTCGACGCGCACGCCAAGGCGCCGCGTCAGATCGTGCTCGACCTCGATGCGACCGACGATCCGTTGCACGGCGATCAGGAGGGGCGGTTCTTTCACGGCTATTACGACTGCTATTGCTACCTGCCGCTCTATGTTTTCTGCGGCCGCCATCTTCTGGCCGCCAAGCTGCGGCCCTCAAACATCGACGGCAGCGCCGGGGCGCAAGACGAGATGGCGCGCATTATCCAGCAAATCCGCGCGCGCTGGCCGCGGGTGAAGATCGTGCTGCGCGCCAACTCCGGCTTCGCCCGCGAGGCCTTGATGGCCTGGTGCGAGGCCAACGCGGTCGACTACGTGTTCGGCCTGGCGCGCAACGCGCGGCTGGAGGCGCGCATCGCCGACGCCTTGAGCGAGGCGCGGACGATGTCGCAGGCGAACGAGGGCCAGCCGGCGCGGGTGTTTCGCGACTTCGAATGGTCGACCAAGGAGAGCTGGTCGCGCCGCCGCCGGGTGATCGGCAAGGCCGAATGGACGGGCGGCGAGGCCAATCCTCGTTTTCTCGTGACCTCGCTCAAGGCCGACGCCTGGCGCGCCAAGCCGCTTTACGAAAAGCTCTATTGCGCGCGCGGCGAGATGGAGAACCGGATCAAGGAGTGCCAGGGCGATCTCTTCGCCGACCGCACCTCGACAGCCACCCTGCGCGCCAATCAGCTGCGGCTGTGGCTCGCCGCGACGGCCTATGCGCTCCTGTGCGCGCTGCGCCGCATCGGCCTGGCCCACACTGCGTTCGCGAGCGCGACCTGCGGCACGATCCGCCTGAAACTGCTGAAGCTCGGCGCGCTCGTCAAAATCAGCGCCCGGCGCGTCAGGATCGCCTTCGCTTCGGCCTGCCCGAACGCCCAGGAATGGCGCCTCGCCGCGGCAAGGCTCGCAAGCGCGCGCGCCTCGCCAACCTGACGCGCGTCGCCGCGGCGCGACAATGCTCGGCAAACCCTCGGCCCACCGGAGAAACAATCCCCCCCATCGACGAAAATCACCGCGCGCCCGCGCCACCCACAGTCACGCCCGCACAAACCCGGCCTTCAAATCGCGCCGAAACCGACGTCCAATTGCCCGCCCGCGTGAGAAATGCGGGTTAACGCCGCCGCTTCGGGCCTGGTGATCGGGGTCGGCGGCCTCCTGTTCGCTGGCCTGGCCCGCTGGACCGGGATCGCGTTCACGCCGGACGTTCAGGCGCAGCTCGAGAAGGCGGCCGACGCGGAGGTCCATGCGCTGATCGCCGGAGCCGAGAACAATCTCGCGACCGGCAAGTTCAGCGTCGGGAATCCGCTCGTCGCGACAGCGACGACCGCGCTCATCGCCAACGCGCCGGGGATCGTCGCCAAGCTCGGCCTGAACGAGGCCGAGGTCCGCGACGCGGTCATCAAGGCGATCGGCCGGGCGCAGAAGGCGATGACCGCTTCGCCGGCAGGTCTGCCTGGAAAGGCGATCGGCTGACACTCGCGCCGAGCTTGCGGTTGAACTCCTCGGCCTGGAACTGGGCGTTGACGGCCTCGGTCTTGTCCTCGCGCGGCTGCGGGCATTGCGCGTCGGCGCGCGTGCCGGTCCGCTCGACCATCGCCTTGAACGCGCTTTCGAGCTCAGCCCGGTCGTGTTCGGCGGCGAAAACGTCGGTGATCCAGACTTCGGCGCCGCTCTTCGACGCGGCGACACAAAACGTCCAGCGCGGCGCCGCGTCAGCAAGCGCCGGCAGGCCAATGGCGATCGCGACCAGCGCTATCGATTGGCGCATGACCCCTTCCACTCTCGCGCGAGCCCTGCAGGCGCAATGTATGTCCGCCAATCTCGCACGGGACGCAAGTGATGCCGGTTGATCTCCATCTTGCCGGGAAAGTTTCGCCCCTCCTCTCGGGTAGAAGTGGCGACAGATCAGAGAGACTGTCCGAACGTCGTAAACATGTTACTGCCACCCCGGCATAGCCGGGGGGTCTCCCCTTACGCTAGGCGCCAATCCCTAACGGAAGGCAAAGGCGCGCTGCCGCCAGCCTCACCAAGCCCTTTTCGCCAAGGAACCGATTCGATGTCGGACGACGCTCTCAGACGGCCCCTGCCCCCAAGCGTATTCGCCCGCCTCGCCGATGCGACGCGCTACGTGATCACCGGCGTCTCGCCGGACACCTGGTTCGGGCCGCTGCAGCCGCTCGCGCCGATGGCCCCGCCGGAGGTCAAAGGCCGGCAGTTCGACTATCCGTTCGGCGCCAACCTCAATTATATCCCGCGCGCTGACGATGGGGTCTCGTTCGCCGAACTGCGCGGGCTCGCCGACGCGCTGCCGCTTCTGCGGGCGGTGATCGAAACCCGCAAGGACCAGATCGCCGCGCAGAGCTATGCGGTGCGCGCGCGGGCGCGGGCCGATGCGCCGGACGTATCGAAAAGCATCGATGTCGTCGCCAGCTTTCTCGCCCGCCCCGACCGGCGCCATTCGTTCGCCGACTGGCTCCGGATGCTGGTCGAGGAGATGCTGGTCATCGACGCGGCGACCATCTATCCGCGCTACGCCAGAGGCGGCGGCCTCTATTCGCTCGACATCATCGATGGCGCAACGATCAAGCCCCTGATCGGCGAGGACGGGCGCGCGCCCGAGCCGCCCGACCCGGCCTATCAGCAGATCCTCAAGGGCGTGCCGGCTGCCGACTTCTCGGCCGACGAACTCATCTATCTGCCGCGCAACCTGCGCTCCCATAGGCTCTACGGACTGAGCCCGGTCGAGCAGATCGCGCTCACCGTCAATATCGCGCTCAGACGCGACGCCACGACCCTCGACTACTACCGCACTGGCTCCTCGCCCGACGCCTTCGCCACGCTCCCCAAGGAATGGACCGCCGACCAGATCCGCTCGTTCCAGGATTATTTCGACGCCTTGATGAGCGGCAACCTCGCGCGACGGCGGATGACCAAGTTCATGCCCGCCGACTTCAAGCTGATCGAAACCCGCCAGCCGCCGCTCAAAGACCAGTACGACGAGTGGCTGGCGCGCATCATCTGCTACGCGTTCTCGGTTCCCGCTTCCGCGTTCGTGTCGCAGGTCAACCGCGCGACCAGCGAGACGTTGCGCCAACAGGCGACGCAGGAAGGGCTGGTTCCGCTGAAGGCCTGGGTGAAGAACGCGCTCGACCGGGTGATCCAGGACTGCATGGACGAGCCCGGGCTCGAATTCGTCTGGGTCGGCGACGACGCGGTCGATCCGTTGCAGCAGGCGCAGACGCTCCAGATTCTGGTGGGGGCCGGAATCAAGACGCGCGAGGAAGCGCGGGCCGAGCTGGGGCTGGGGGCGGAGAGCGGCGCACCGGGCAAGGCGCCCGTCGCGAAATGGAGCTACGATCCCGATCAGCCGCGAGACGACAACGGCAGGTGGACGGCGGGGAGCGCCGACGAACACGTGGGCAGCCCGGCGCGCAAGCCGCGGCCGACGGACGCCAGAAATCAGACCATTTACGCGCTTGCTGGCGTCCTCATAGATCAACGTTATGATGACACAAATGGTGTTACCCACTGTACTTACCGTGCTCCCTTGGGCACATACACCATCGAGTTCCAAGGTGATCCGAGGACGTGCCCCAACACGTTCCCTGCGCCACTCTGAATTGGAGATGACTGTCCCCATGATCACTCTCACCAAGCAGGCCGAAGACTCAATCCTGAAGGCCTGTCACGATCCGGCTGCCAATGTGGTGAGGCAACGAGTGGGTAATATTCCACTGTTACTGTGGTCCAATAGATCTTATTTTGTCAGCAATTCTGGCGAAAAGACGGAACTTGGTTCACGGTTTTATTTTTATTGGACCAATAAGGAGGAAATCGAAACTTCAAAATACGAAATAGCCTTTTTGTCAACGAACACTGAAATTGCTTTGGCGCCGGGCGAGTTGTTCCGTGAGGGATCGCACCAGATCGATTTTCGCAGCGGAAAACTAGTATTGATCGGATGAACCGCGGCGCGGGATAATCTGCCGCGCAACCTGCGCTCGCACCGTCTCTATGGGATGAGCCCGGTCGAGCAGATCGCGCTTGTCCCATCAACATCGCGCTCAGGCGCGACGCGGCGACGCTCGATTATTACCGCTCGGGCTCCTCGCCCGACACGTTCGCCACCCTGCCCAAGGAGTGGACGGCCCACCAGATCCGCTCGTTCCAGGATTATTTCGACGCCCTGATGAGCGGCAATCTGGCCAGACGGCGGATGAGCAAATTCATGCCCGCCGACTTCAAGCTGATCGAAACCCGCCAGCCGCCGCTCAAAGACCAGTAGGACGAGTGGCTGGCGCGCATCATCTGCTACGCGTTCTCGGTTCCCGTCTCGCCCTTCGTAACGCAGGTCAATCGCGCGACCGGCGAGACCTTGCGCATGCAGGCGACGCAGGAGGGGCTGGTGCCGCTCAAGACCTGGATCAAGACCGCCCTCGACCGCGCGATCCAGCATGAACGAGAAACCCCGCAAACGCCACGGATTCCGGGCGTGAGAACAAAACACGAACATTTTCTTGACCGCTTACTCCGGTCGTGGCATAGTCAGTTACAGTGGGAGAAATGGCGCCGGCGGCGATGAGGCCGCTGCGAGCCGCTCCGGCTTTCCAGATATCCTGTCTTCCGACGCGCCCGCGGCCCGACCGGGCGCGTTTGCGCGCATGTCATCCGGAGCCCGCATGTCCGCACTTGATCTCTTCCTGCCACTCGCCAAGGTCGACCTCGACCAACGCCTCGTCACCGGCGTCGCGACGGCCGAGACGCCGGACCGCGCGGGCGAAATTTTCGACTACGCGTCGAGCAAGCCCTATTTTGAGCAATGGTCGGCGGACGCGCTTGCCGCCAGCGGAGGCAAATCGTTCGGCGCCGTCCGCGCCATGCATGCGCCCATCGCCGCCGGCAAGCTGACAGACATCGCGTTCGACGACGACGCCAAGCGGATCACGGTCGCGGCGAAAATCGTCGACGACGACGAATGGCGAAAGGTCCAGGAGGGCGTCTACACCGGCTTCAGCCAGGGCGGGCGCTATGTGAAGCGCTGGCCCGACCCGGACACCGGACTCGTCCGTTACACCGCCGATCCGCACGAAATCTCGCTCGTCGATCTGCCTTGTGTCCCCGACGCCACGTTCGACGTCGTCAAGGACGGCGTCGCCGAGAAGCGCGCCTTCGCCCCGCGGCCCGCGGACGATCCGGCCCTCGACGCCGAGAAGCACGAGTTTTCCGCGGCGGAGCGTGAGAAGGACGCCGAAGCGGGAGTCGCCATGCCCGACGGCTCCTACCCGATCAGAAATGCGATGGACGTCGAGAACGCGGTTCGGGACTTCAACCGCAGCGGCAAGAAACCCGACGTGAAGGCGCACATCATTGCGCGCGCGAAGGCGGTCGGCGCCGAGAACGCGCTGCCCGAGGACTGGAAGGAGACGGCCGATAAGGCGGCAGCTCCCTCCGTCGCCCCGAACGCCTTGAACGCCGCGCCCGAAGCGCTGGCCAAGGCCGCCGCCGCACTAACCCACGCGGCGCAGAAACTCCAACGCGCGGCGGATGAAAACGCCGGCCTGCGCAAGGCGCTCGACGACCTCTCGCCCGCGCTTTCCGATCTCAGGAAGCGCATCGCGGCGCTCGAGGCCCAGCCGCTGCCGGCCAAGGCGGCGCTGCGCGCGATCGCCAAGACGCAGGACGGGGCCGACGACGCCCTGGTCAGCGCCGACGACGCCGTCAAGCGCCTCGCCTCACTACCGGATCACGAGCGCGCGCTCGCGCTGACCAAGCTCAGCCTCGCTCATCCAATGCCGCGCCGCGTTTGAACCCCGCCGCCGCTGGCCGAGCCAGCAGTCAATCGTCTACTTCGAAACCCCGCCGCGCTGCGGCTTCCCTCCCGGTCGCAGTCGACGGAATCGCTGACGCCGCGGCGTCGGGCGAGGCGGCGGCCGAAGCTCGTCGGGCCATCGCCTCGCTCACGGCGGCGATCGGTCAACCGCACGCAGCTTCGGCCGCCGCGCATCTTGCGACCAATAAATGAACATGCGTTCGCGCCTGGCGACGCTGGAGAAGAACCGTCCGGGCGACGCCGCTCTGGGCGACAACTCGGGATGGGTCATCGCCAGCGCCGATTTCTGGCGCGCGTCAGCACCGAACGCGTCGCCAACTTGAAGTCGGGCTCCGGTGACCAGGTCCGACCGGCAATCCGCGCAGCAGCGTCCGATCGCACCCGCCCGCCAACGAATGCGCCTATCCCCGCCCCTCCTACCTGCTCCAAAGGACTGATCCGATGAATATTGCCCGGGCTACCCAAGAGACCTTTGGGTTGATGAAAGAATCGCTTGCCAAGACCATCACCGTGTCGACCGGTCTAACGGCCTATGACCTGCAAGCGCCAGCGAAGAACCTCTATCCGACGATCACCCCGCTGAGAAATTCGCTGCCTCGCGTCGCACGCCTTAACCCTGGCGACGCAGCCCGTTGGCGCTCGATCACCACAGTCACTGGCTCCGGTTTCGATGCAATGGGATGGGTGCCGGAAGGCCAGCGTTCAGCGAGCATGAGCTATCAGGCTGTCTTGAACACCGCACCCTATGTAACTCTCGGCGAAGAAGACACGGTGACGTTCGAAGCCGAAGCGGCCGCGCAGGGTTTTGAAGATGTCAACGCCACGGCCACCTTGCGCATCCTGCAGAAGACGATGCGCAAGGAGGAGACCGCGCTCCTCGGCGGCAATACTTCGCTTGCGCTTGGCACGCCAGGCGCTCCGACTCTGAGCGCCTCGGGCACGGGCGCAACTCTGCCGGCGGCGACTTATTCGGTCATCGTTGTCGCGCTGACCTTTGAAGGGTACCGCAACTCCACCATCGCGGGCGGCGTCGCAACGACCAAGACCATCACCGGCAATGACGGCAACGTCTATACGCTGAATGGCGGCTCCTCGATGCGCAGCCCGAACGTGACACAGGTCGTGACGCTGGGCCAAACGCTGTTCGCGACCGCGCCACTTATCAACGCCGCCGTCGCTTATGCGTGGTATGTGGGACCTGCCGGCTCGGAGACCCTGCAGGCAATCACCACAATCAACAGCGCAGCTTTCAACACGTCGTTGACCCCAGGCCAGCAAGCCGCGACTGTCATCACAGCGGACAATTCCCGCAACGCGGCGCTTGCCTTCGACGGATTGCTGACGGACGGGTTCAACCCTGCGACAGCCTCATTCGTCCAGGCGTTGGCCTCGGGTCCGGCGGGGACAGGGACGTTCCTTACACCCTCGGGCCGAGGCTCGATCGTGGAAATCGACAATATGCTGATGCAGATGTGGAACAACTATCGGCTGTCGCCGACGGTGATCTATGTCAACGCCCAGGAGCAGAAGAATATCACAGCGAAGTGCCTGACGAACGCCTCTGGGCCGCTAGTTCGGTATAATGTGGACGCGTCTCAGTCCGCGCCTTACGAGTTCACCGCCTCGGGCGTCGTGCGCTGGTACTACAATCCGTTCACCGGCGTCGAGATCCCGCTCAACGTGCACCCGGATCTGACGCCGGGAACTATCCTGGCGTACTGTGAACGCTTGCCGGCATGGTATCAATCGAACGAGACCCCTAATGTCGCAGAGGTTCTGACTCGTCGGGACTATTATCGCGTCGATTGGCCGGTCCGCACCCGTCGCCGCGAGTTTGGCGTCTACACCGAAGAGGTCCTGGCCGTTTACGCCTCGTTCGGCATCGGCATCCTCACCAATATCGGCAACGGCTGAAGCACGGCTGCGCCTTAAGCGTCGGCGCAGCCTCGGCTGGCCGGCGCGGCCATATCGCCCTTGGGCCCGTCTTTGCGAGCGCTTGATGTCGCCTTTCGATCTGACCAATCTCGCGGCCTTGAAGGCTTGGCTCGGACTGCCATCCGCCACGGGCCCGAACGATGCGACGCTCGCCGCGCTCATCACGGCGGCGAGCCGCTCGATCTATGCGGCGCTGAGCCGTCCGAGCGTGCTGCCGCAGTCATACGCCGAGACGATCGATCTCGAGACCCGGCGGGTCACGCTGAGGCAATGGCCGGTTGTCGGGGTCACGTCGGTGACGTGGCGCGGAATCGCCATTCCGCCCGACCAGAACGCCGACCTCGAAGCCTCGGTCGGCTACGCGCTTGAGCCGGGCGACGGCGTGCCGCCAGGGCGGCCGCAGGCGCTTGACCTGTTTGGCCGTCAATACCGGCCCGGGCGCCAAAGCCTGGTCGTCTCCTACACCGCCGGATATGCGGTGCAAAACGAGGCGCAGACAGTTCCCGTGGCCTCTCCGCTGCAGCTCACGGCGTTTTCGCCTTATGGAATCTGGGGATCGGATCTCGGCGTGACCTATGCCGCGACCGGCGCGCCGCTGACGCCGATCGCCGCCTCGCCGGGCGCCGGACAATATACGGTGAGCGCCGGCGCCTACGGCTTCTCCGCGGTCGACGCCGGCAACCGGTTTCGATCTCCTACGGCTATGTGCCGCAGGACATCGCCCAGGCGGCGCTCGAATTGGCGGCCGAGCGGTTTCGCGCCGCCGAGCACATCGGCCTCAGGTCGAAGTCGATGGGCGGTCAGGAGACGATCGCCTACGACATGAGCCCCATGTCGGCGCGGATCCAGGCGATGCTACAGCCCTATAAGCGGGTTTCGCTCTGATGTTCGCGCTCACGCTCGAGGGCCTCGAGGAGGCTAGCGCGCGGCTCGAGACTTATCCGGCCGCACTGGCTGCCGCGCTCGACGCCAAGGCGACCGAACTCGCGGCGGCGCTCCTCGATCTGATCCAGAACGACAAGCTCTCTGGGGCCGTGTTGAACGTAGGTTCAGGCGCTTTGCGCGATTCGATCGCAGCCAGCATCTCGGCCGACGCGGACGGCGTCGTCGCTTCGGTGGGCTCCGCAGGCGACGTCAAATATGCGGCGATCCAGGAATACGGCGGCAAGACGAGCGCTCACGAGATTCTTCCTGTCAAGGCTCAGGCGCTCGCTTTCGTCGCCAGCGGCGCGCCGTGCTTCGCCCGTAGGGTCGAGCATCCCGGCTCGCTGATCCCCGAACGGTCCTATCTGCGCTCGTCGCTCGACGACATGCGTCAGGAAATCGTCGACGCGCTGGCCGAAGCCGCGGCCGACGCATGGGAACGCGCATGACCCGCGAAGCGGCCTTCTCCGCCCTGTTCGCCGCCGTTTCCTCAGCCTACCCTTGGGGCCTGGCGTCGCGGCGGATGAAGCTTTGGAGCGAAGTGCCAGCGGCGCTGCGCCCGGCGTTCTTCCAGCTCGAAAGCGGGCCGGAAACCTATCAGTGGGCCTCGCCAGCGACGCCGAAGCGAACGCTCGAGGCCAAGCTCTTCCTCTATTTCGACGCCCGCGACCCGACGACGCCGGGCGCGACCGCCATCAACAATGCGCTCGATGCGATCGACGCCGCGCTTGCGCCCGCCGGCGCCGACCTGAGCCTGGGCCGCCAGACGCTGGGCGGCGCGGCGCACGATTGCAAGATCATGGGCGTGCCGGTGCGCGATACTGGCGACCTCGACGGCGACGGGCTTGCGGTGGTGACAGTGCGGCTGGTCGGGCCGTGATTTCGCGCCATCACCGAATGCGCCGTGCGGCTCTGAACCGGACGCGTTGCGCTCTGCCATCGGCCGCGACCTGATCCTCGAACCTATCCCCCACTTGGAGTTCATCCTCATGTCGTATTCGGCTCGGGCGTGCTGATCGGCACGCCGGCAAGCGGCTCGCCAATCAATTTCGGCCTCGTGCAGGAAGTTTCGCTCAACTTCGCCACCACCACCCGCTCTATGGGCAGTACAACTTCCCGGTCGCCATCGGTTCCGGCACTCGGAAGATGAGCGGCAAGGCGAAGATGGCGCGCGTCTCGGGTCAGGCGCTGGGGTCACTTTTCTTCGGCCTCACGCCAAGCGTCGGCGGCGCCCAGACCCAGTTCGGCGAGACGACGACCGTCCCCTCATCCTCGCCCTACACCTATTCCTCGATCAACCACACGACCTTCGTCGCCGATCAGGGCGTCGTCTATGCGAGTTCCTCGCTGCCGCTGAAGCAGGTCGCCTCGAGCCCGAGCACGGGGCAATATTCGGTGGCTGCGGGCGTCTACACCTTCTCGTCCGGCGACGCCGGCGCCGCGGTGCTGATCTCCTACACCTATAGCGTCGCCGCTAGCGGCGAGAGCATCGCCGTCTCCTCCATGCTGATTGGCCCCTCCATCACTTTCTCCGCCAACCTGTTCGCTTCCGATCCGACCTCCGGAAAGCAGTTCTCCGTGCTGCTCTACAATTGCGTCGCGGAGAAGCTTTCGTTCGGCACCAAGATCGAGGACTTCCTCATCCCCGAATTCGACTTCCAGTGCTTCGCCAACGCAGCCGGTCAGGTGTGTCAGTTCAACTTCGGTGACGCGGCATGAGCGACGAGGCATTCGACGTATCGCTCGGCGGAAGGACCTGGTCGGTCCCGCACCTCCCGTTCCGCGCCATCAAGGGGATCCAGCCGGTGCTGTTCGACGTCTATATCGCGGCCGGCGGCCCCTCCATGTCCGGAGACTCCGTCGCGCGGCTTAGCGAGGCTGAACTCGATCGTCTCGCCGAAGCGACTTGGCGGGCGGTCTCATTCGTCGAGCCCGAACTTTCGTTCGCCGACTTTCTTGATCTGCCGTTTTCGGTCGGCGATCTGATCCAGGCTTTCCCCTCGGTCGCAAGGGCGGCAGGGCTTCGTCCGGGCAGAATCGATGATCGAGCTCAACTTGCGCCAGCGACGCCGGAGGCGTCGCCAAACCCGGGAAAGTTGATTTCGACGACCTGATCGCCCAGGTCGTCTGCAATACCGGCTGGAGCTGGGACCAGGCGCTCGATCAACTGACGATGCCGCGCTTTCTGGCGCTGAGGGCCGAGTGGTGCCGCAACCCGCCTATTCACTGGCTCGCCGCCGCCGCGCTCAAATATCGTGCGCCAGACGACAGCGCCCCGCCGCGGCAGCCGACGATCGCTGAACTGAGAGCCGCATTCCCGAATGGCGCGCTCTAAAGAGGCGCGCATAAGTCAAGGATGAGCGATGGCCGACGCCAATGTCTCCGTCAGCTTCAGCGCTTCGATCGCCGACTTCGTCTCGGGAGTCGGCGAGGCGAAGGACGCGTTGCAAAGCTTCTCGGCGCCTTTCGGCGAAATCAACGGCCAACTGGCCTCGCTCGCCAATGCTTCATCGCAGGCCTTCAGCCCCGATCGCCTGCAGTCCTACCACGACGCGCTGGCCTCAACCCAATCACTGGAACAGTCATTCGCCGCCGACAGCGCTCGCGCCGCAGCGGCGATGCGCGCCGGCGACGACGAAGCGTATGCCGACGCAACAAGGGCGGCCCAGCTCGCGACCTCAGAAGAATTAAGGATCCTCGGCGACGCGATGAAGCAGAAGCTCGCCCTCTATGCGGAGGAGGCGCGCTTCTACGAGATCACCCAGCAGCAGAAGCTGGCGTTGTCGCAAGCTGCCCTGGACGAGGAGTACGCCGCCGAACTCGCCGCGCTGCAAAAGCGGGAGGCGCTCGGCGAACAATCGCTTGCGATCAAGCAGCGCATCGACGACATGATGATCGAGGCGACGCGCCGCCGCGACGATGAGACGAACGCGTTGACCCGCTCGGCCTTGCAGGACCAGGAGCGCGACTATCAGTCGTTCGCCGATTCGATCATGGGGGCTTTCAACTCCCAGTTGCGCGGGCTGGTGTCGGGCACGGAGAGCTGGCATGCGTCATTCAAAAGCGTGCTCGACGACCTGCTGATCAAATTCATCGAGTGGTGCGAAACTACGGTGGAGCGTTACGTCCTGGCGGAAGCGATGAAGACTGCCGCTACGACAACGGGCGCCGCCGCGCGAGCAAGCGCGGAGGACGCCGGCGCCGCGGCCTCGATGGGCGCGCAGGGCGCGGCGGTGGTCCGATCGATCCTGTCTTCGGCAGCGGAGACATTCGCCGGAGTTTTCGGCTTTCTTTCGCCGCTCATGGGTCCGTTTGCAGCCGGCCCCGCTGCGGCCGCACAGGCCACGGTCGCTGGCATGGCGGGCGCCGTCGCCTCGGCCGATATCGGCATGTGGCAGGCGCCGCACGATATGCTGACGCTGATCCATCACAACGAACTCATCATGCCACAGGCAGAAGCTGGCGCCTTTCGCTCGCTTCTCACGGCGTCGGCGGGCGGCGGCCCGCCCGGAGCATCGGTCGCCATTCATCCGACCACGAATATCCACGTCTCGGCGCTCGACGGCGCATCGGTTTCGTCCTGGATGCGCAGCAACGGTCCGGGCATGGCGAAGGCGCTCGACGAAGCGGTTCGGCACGGCGCGGCGCTCGGGCTCAAGCGCTTGCGCGGCTAATGGCCTCTGTCAACCTCATCGGCGTCCATCTTCTGCCGTCGACTGGCGAATTTGCCTACGACGTCTATCCCGCGGTCGGCGCGCAGCGGAATTCGCAGACCGGAATTCTCGACAACCTCACGGTCCAAAACTACTTCTCGAATCCGAACCTGACCGGGAGCGTCACCGACTATACCAACTCGATCGAGCAGCTTCAGGCGCAGCATCCCGAATGCACGACGGTTTCGGTCGTCATCGCGTGGTTCTTCAATTCGGAAGACGCCTCGACGTGCCAGGTCTACCCGTCGACAAATTTCATCTTGGGGGAGTTTCAGCAGAATACAGGCGCCGGCTTCGAGCCCGTTGATTGGATGGTTTCGAGCCTAACGGAGCAAACCACAGGGCTGATCGCGATCCCTGAAATTCCGAACGCCCTCGGCGTTCCCGGCTTCGTCTACGGTGGGACGCCGACAGACCCCAGCGTCGTCCGATGCATCCGCGACCTCAAGACGAGGGGCTTCAAGGTCGTCTTCTATCCGTTCCTGCTGGGGACGGGTTCGGGCTTCCCGTGGCGCGGGAGGATCACGTCGCCCAACGATCTCTCGCAGCTCGCCACGAACGATGTGAATACGTTCATGGGCGGTGCAACGACCTCCGATTTTGTTCGCGATGCGACCAATCTAACGGTCGCCTATGCCGGCCCGCCGCTCGATTACACATATCGGCGGATGGTTCTGCACTACGCGAATCTTTGCATTGTCGCCGGCGGGGTCAACCTGTTCGTGATCGGCTCGGAGCTCCGAGGACTCGAAATTCTCCGCGGGCCGAACTGGACCCGAGCGGGCCAGAATGACGGCTCTGGAAATGCGATCTGGGACTATCCGATGGTTGCCGCGCTTAACACCCTGGCGAACGACGTGCGGTCGACCTTCGATTCTGCGGGCTACGTTAAAAGCCTCTCGACCCTCGAAAACCTAATCACCTATTCGGCCGATTGGTCGAGCTGGATGGGCTGGCCGCATCCGGGAGAGAACGGACAGTGGCCACACTTGGACCAATTGCGGGCGAATCCGAATATCGACTTCGTATCGTTTGACAACTATCTGCCGCTGACGGATTGGACAACGGCGAGCAACGGCGGAGTGGACGGCGACGAATGGCTGACGGCGGCCTATGCGGGAGCTTGGCCGCCTCCGGCGAATGAACTCAGCGGCTTGGGGCTCAGCGGTCCGCCGACAATCTACTCGACGCCCTATCTCAAGGAGAACATTGAGGGCGGCCAATATTTCAACTGGTTCTACAACGACGGCGCCGCGGGCGGTCATGCGGCCTACGGCCTCGATCCGAACGGTTCCGACCTCCAAGTCACCCTGCCAACCGGCGATCGGTTGGCGCAGGCGCGCAATCCCTATTTCGCCAATCAAGAGATTCTCGCGCCGAAACAACTGCGCTGGTGGTGGAACAATCTTCACCGCGCAGTCTATGCGACGCCATCGAGCGGCGGCGCCTGGGTTCCAAATGGTCCGCAGACGCAATGGGTTCCGAATTCGAAATCGATCATCACGCTCGAATATGGCTTCGCGGCCTGCGACAAGGCGACCAACGAACCAAACGTCTTCTACGACGCGAAGTCGACCGAAAGTGCGACCGCCTTCTGGTCGATCTGGGACCCGGCGAACAATCTGGGCTATCTGCCGCGCCGCGACGACACCATCCAGGCGGTAGCGCTTGAAGCGGTCTACGAATATTGGAACGTCGACGGAAACAATGAGACGGTCGGCGGCCTGCCGATGCTCAACTGGGCGTTCTGCTGCGTCTGGAGCTGGGACGCGCGGCCCTTTCCGACGTTTCCTGACAACAACACGGCCTGGGGCGATACCGGGAACTGGGAGCAGGGTTTCTGGACGAACGGCGTCCGCGACACGCTCCGCCGCCAGCGCCGAGCCCACCGCCGACACCACCGAGCTTTGAGACCTTCCCGACCATCGCAACCCTGTCTTGGTCGATCGATATTCGGCCCAAGTTCTCGACGCTGGTCGCGCCGCATGTCTCGGGGCGGGAAACGCGGGCCCAGCAGTTCGCTAGCCCCTATTTCGACATTGAGTTGACGTACGAGATTTTGCGCTCGGCTGCGGGCTACGAGGAATTGCAGACGATCGCGGGCTTCTTCGCGGAAATGAGCGGCGAGAGCGCGCCGTTCTGGATCGCGCCGCCAGGCCTGGATACGGCCTTGGGGCAAATGATCGGGACCGGGGATGGAGTGACGGCCACCTTCCCGCTTGTGGCCTGGATCGGTGACTATGCGGGACCTGTCTATGGCGCCTCGGGGGTTTCGGCGGTCTACCTCAACGACGTGAGCCAGCCGACGGGCTGGACCGTTTCGACCGGCTATCTGCCGGCGATCACCTTTGCGACTGCGCCAGAGTTGGGCGTGATCATCACTGCCGACTTTGGCGTCCTTTGGCTCTGCCGGTTCGCCGAGGACGCGCAGGATTTTAACGAGTTCATGGCGATGCTGTTCGAGTTGCGGACCCTTCGCTTGTCGACGGTGAGGCCATGACAACGCCGCCATCCTTCCCAACACTCGCCGGGCTGGGGTTCAGCGTCCACAAGAAGCCCCTGTTCTCGACGCTCGTCGCAAGCCACGTCTCAGGCCGCGAGGTTCGCGATCCGCTTTATCAAAATCCGATCTGGCAATTCGAACTGACCTTCGACGGCCTCACATCGGAGACAACTCCATCCGCCGCCTTCGCGAATCTCGGGGCGAGCTCGCTTCAAAGCCTCATGGGCTTTTTTCTGCAAAACCAAGGCCAGTTCAGTACGTTTCTCTACACTGACCCGACCGACAACACCGCAATAAACGCGCAGTTTGCGCTCGGCGATGGCGCGACCGACAGTTTCACCTTCGGCCGCTTCATGGGCGCGTTTCTCGAACCCGTCGGCTGGGTGACGGCAGTCTCGAACGTCTACCTCAACGGCGCAAATCAGGGCTCGGGCTGGTCGCTCTCGACTCCCAATTCGCTGGTTTTCAATTCCGCGCCTACCGCCGGCGTCACGATTGCGGCGACCTTCACTTACGCCTTTCAGTGCCGGTTCGAATCCGACGACATGGATTTTGAGCAATTCATGTCGGCCTTGTGGAAGGTGGACAGCCTCAAGTTCAGATCGGTGAGGACGTCCTGATGACCGCAGCCGGAGAGCCCGATCAGCGATCCGCCGGAGATCAATGAACCTGTCGCTCTGGTCTGCCTGCCCGGCGATGCTTTGTCGCCGACGCTCAAAAATTACACGATCGGGTGGCTCTAGGGAGTCGAGGACTGGAATCGATCGGATTCCAGTAGGCTGGCCTGCGCCACATTGGAAACGGCTCGCCGCGACGGAAAGGATCGTCTGATGGACGCACTGCTGGCGCTCTACTTCCGAATGACGAGTTTTCCGTTCGACCTTTGGGCTGGCTGGCTCGATACGCTGGAAAGCGACAGGCTGCGATATGAGCGCTATGAGCGTCCTGCAGCCAATATCGAGCGGGAGGAGGAGATCGAGCGGCTGGAACTGCGGCTTGCGGAGATTCGGCGCCAGTGAAGACGACCGCGACCGCCGTCCAAACGCTGCTCGTCGCGGCGATGGCCTCGCCAGACTCGCCGATCGCCTTCGCCGAATGTTTCACGTTCATCACGACAACGGGCGTGCAATACACCTGGACGAGCGTCGACTATGACGTTGTTTACAACGGCTTCACCTTTTCATCTTCCGGGCCGCTCGTCTCGGGGCTGAAATACAAGGGGAGCGTCGGGCTCGACGTCGACAAGCAACAGATTACGATCGCGGCGCGGCCGACGGACACCATCAACGGCGCGCCCTTTCTCATTGCATTGCGAGACGGAGCGTTCGACGGAGCGCCCGTCTATCGTGATCGCGTCTTTCTTACCGGGCCGATGGGGAGCGTGGTCGGCGGCGTGCGGATGTTCCAAGGTCGCGTATCGACCATTGATTCCGTGGGACGAACGCAAGCCACTCTGACGGTCGCCAGCGATCTCGTGATCCTCGATTACGACATGCCCAGGAATCTATTTTCGCCCACCTGTCTGCACACGCTCTACGACGCCGGTTGTGGGGTGATCCGGGGAACATTCAGCGTCAATGGCGCAGCCGGGGCCGGTTCAACCTCGAACACAATCAACACGTCCGTCGCCGCTGCGGGCCATGTGCAAGGCTCGCTCGTCTGGACATCGGGCGCCAACGCCAACTTGCGCTCGACGGTGAAGAGCGTCAACGCAGGGTCGGCGCTGAACCTCATGTACCCGCTGCCGTTCGCGCCAGCGACCGGAGATGCGTTCACCGTGGCTTTCGGCTGCAACCACACCCAGGCGACGTGTCAGGGGACGTTCAACAACCTCGCCAACTTCCGCGGCTTTCCCTACGTGCCGCCCCCGCAACTTGCCTACTGATGAGAGATCGAATGTCAAATTTTTGCAACACGATAGGCAGGACGACCGTTCAGGCGTCGGCTGATCGGGACGGCCAAGGCGTCACAATGAGCATTCGCGACGCGGCAGGCCATCGCATCGAAAAGAGAGACATCGAAGTCGATGTCCAAGTGCGTCACGGCGCTGTCGCCGCCACGATCCGCCGGCGCGGCCGCGCCGCGTGATCGAACAGGAGCGCGCGGCGGTCGTCGCTGAGGCGCGCTCATGGCTTGGCACTCGCTACCATCACGCAGCTGACGTGAAGGGCCGCCAAGGCGGCGTCGACTGCGCCATGCTGCTGGTGCGCGTCTATTGCGACCTCGGCCTGGTCGAGCGGTTCGACCCGCGCCCCTACACGCGCGATTGGTTCCTGCATCGCAACGAGGAACGCTATCTCGGGTTTCTGCTCGCGCGCTCGCATGAGGTTCGTGAGCCCGGGCTCGGCGACATCGTTCTTTTCAGGATGGGCCGGTGCTTCGCCCATGCGGGCATTGTCTCGCGCACCGATCCGCTGACGATCGTCCATGCGTTCGGTCCGGCCCGCTATGTCGTCGAGGACGTGATTGCGCGCCGCGCCGAACTGGCGGCCCGGCTCAAGACCGCGAAATTCGCGAGCTATTGGGGATAGAGATTGGCCTTCCTGCGGCGCAACGACAACGCGAAACCGGATTACACCGCGCTCCAACTCCAAACCTCGACCTCGATCCTGCCGGTCCCGATCGTTTGGGGCCAGAACAAGATTTCGGTCAACGTCCTTTGGTACACCAACTTTCAAGCGGTCCCTGGAGGGAGCGGCAAGGGCATCGGCGGCAAGGGCGGCCTGGTCGGAGACGGGAACTCGGCGGGCGCCGATTACACCTACACCGCCGACATCATCTTGGGGCTGTGCGAGGGACCGATCGATGGAATCGGCCTCATCTGGAAAGACCTTTCGATCTACGCGCCCCTAGAATTGGGCCTCGGGACTGAGTTCGGGACGACGCCGCAGGCTGTCTGGTCGTATCTGGCGGAGATTTACCCCGACAACGCGCTCGCCTATCAGGGCACCGCCTACTTTTGGGGTGAGGGCTATGACCTCGGCAACTCGGCCTCGATCGGCAATCACAACGTCGAGATTCTTGGCGTCCTTTCCGGCTCGGGCGTCAACGGGATCGACGCCGATCCGGCGTTCGTCATCCAAGATTTCCTGACCAACGCCCAATATGGCTGCGGCTTCAGCCCAGCCAGCATCGATTTCGGGATCGTTGCTGACCAACAACGATTCGCTCAGGGCCTATTGTTGGGCAATGGGCTATGCCTTCTCGCCGGCCCTGGTCAGCCAGGAACAGGCGTCGAGCATCCTCGCCCGCTGGTTGCGGCTTTTCAATTGCGCGGCAGTTTGGAGCGGCGGTCTTCTCAAATTCATTCCATACGGCGACACCGCGATTTCGCAAGGAACTGCGACTACCTATCAGACGCAGCTTTCGATCCCCACGCCGATTCCGGCGTCGTCGGGGGTGACGCTGCCGGCCTATGTCGAAGTCGCTTCCTCGACGGCATTCGTTTCGGATGGCGGCGTGGTCTACGCCTCCTCTAACGTCGCCTTCGCGTTCATCGGGGCGGCGATCCCGAGCGCTGCCGGCGAATATGGCATGGTCACGCCGGGCACTTATATCTTCGGGCCAGCCGACCAGGGGAAGCCAGTCGTTGTTACCTACACCGCGCAGGCGGCCGGGAACTTCGCGCCGAACCTGACGCCGGTTTACGAACTGACCGACGACAATTTCGTTGACGAGAAGGGCAACAAGGACCCGGTTCAGGTCGAGCGGGTCGACGTGTTCTCGCTGCCGACCATCCAGCGCATCGAGGTCTGCTCGCGGGACAACCAATATTCCGCGACGCCGGTTGAGGCGCGCGACCAATCGCAGATTGAGATTTTCGGCCCGCGCGTCGGCTCGACGATCCAGGCGCATGAAATTTGCGATGAGAACACAATGGGGCCGCTGATCGCACAGACGATCCTACAGCGCGAGCTCTATGTCAGAACCAAGTTCACCTTCAAGCTCTCGTGGGAATATTGCCTGCTCGATCCGATGGACATTGTGACCATCACGGACGAAAACCTCGGCCTCGACAACTATTCGGTCCGAGTGATCCAGATCGAGGAAGACGACAAGGGGCTGCTCGCCTTCGCCTGCGAGGAGCTTGTCGCAGGCGTCTCAAACCCAGCTTTCTACGCGAGCGCGGCCGCAGGCGGCTATCAGCCGAACCAAGGCGTGCCCGCGGTAGCGATCAACACGCCGCTCATCGTCCAGCCGCCGCTCGGCCTGACCGGCGGAGTGGCGCAGGTATGGGTCGGGGCTTCGGGGATCAACGGCGGTGGCGGGACGCAATGGGGCGGCGCTAACGTCTATGTCTCAATCGACAACGTGACCTATTCTCAGGTCGCGGTCCTGGTCGGACCGATGCGCCAGGGTTTCCTCACGGATAGCATTCCCGCCGCGGGGGGCTGGGACTCGGTCGACACCTTGTCGGTCGACCTCTCGGAAAGCGGCGGAACGCTTACCGGGACAAGCCAAGCCGCGGCGCAACAGGGCGCGACGCTCTCACTCGTCGATCAGGAATTTCTCGCCTACGAGACGGCGACGCTTGTTTCCGGCAACGCCTACAATTTGACCGGCCTTGCGCGCGGCCAAGGCGGCTCCGATCCCAACCGGCGCACCGTTCGCTCGCATTGATGGGGCGGTCGTTCGCTACACGCTGCCGGCCAACTTCGCCGGTCTCCCGCTCTATTTCAAATTTCAGAGCTTCAACGTGTTCGGGGGAGGCGCGGAAGACCTCTCAACCTGCGCGGTCTACACCTTCACGCCGCCGGCCGCCTCGTCAACCGATCCGATCTTCGCCCAACTGCAAACCGGATTTCCTCTCGACCTCGGGCAAGTAACGGCATCGGCGACGATCGCAGATGATTGGGGGTCGCTTGCAAGTGCGGCGACCGCTTCGCTCGACCTCGGCTCCGTCACGGTGACGGTTACAAATCCGATCGCGGTTCAACTCTTGAGCGGCGTTCCGCTTGACCTCGGCCAGACGACGGCGGCGGTCTCACTTTCGGACGACTTCGGTTCGACCACCAACGATGCGGTGGTCGATGTCATTGATTTGGGGACAGTTCCTTGAGCGAGCAGCTTCAACTTCGGCGCGGTACATCGACTCAGGTTGCGGCCTTCACCGGCGCGCAAGGCGAGACGGTGATGGACACGACCAACAACCGGCTGATCGTCAACGATGGCTCGACTGCCGGCGGATGGCCGGCCGCGAAGCTCGCCGAGGTCATTACCAACGGGCGGACGACGGTTTCGGACGTGGCCTATACCGCGCTTGTGACTGATCGCATGGTCTCTTACACGACGCTCACCGCAGCGCGCGCGGTCACACTGCCTGCTGCGTCCACCTACCCGACCGGAACGCGCCTGCTCATCGTCGACGAGACGGGGAACTGCTCGACGACGAAAACGCTCACAATGACGCCGAATGGGACGGACATGATAAACGGCGCGGCGTCGGCGATCGTCAACGAGGCCTATGGCTTCATCGGCATCGAAAGCAATGGCGTTGGGGCGTGGACAGTCGTCGATGAGGGCTTCATGCCCGCGCTGGCCAATGTCGCCGCTGCAGCGCATGGCGCAAACATCCAAATCGGATTGCTCGAAACCCTCGTCACGCTCTCCGGCGGGTCAACAAACGCCAGCGTGCAAATCCCTGCTAATTGCATCGTACTCGCGGTCGGCGCGCGAGTCGTGACCGCCATAACCGGCGCGGCCTCGTATGAGGTTGGCGTTTCCGGCAACCTGTCACAATTCGGCTCTGGTTTGAGCATCGCGGCTGGCTCGACCAATTACGGCCTCATCGGCCCGACCGCGTTTTACTCGGCGACGACGCTGACCATCACCGCGACCGGGGGCAGTTTCAGCGGCGGCCAGGTCAGACTGTCGACCGCATACATGGTGGCCAATCCGTCGGCGGCGTAACGCTGATCCTCCCTCAACCGAGGTTCTCTCATGAATCGCATAATTCTCGCCGCGCTGCTGGCGACTGGCGTCGCTGCGTCCGCGCAAGCGCAAACCTACCAGGATTCCGGCGGCACCGTCGTCCCGGGAGTTGTGCCGATCCAGCCGGGCGTTGGGCCGCTGTTCACGTCGGCCAATCCCGGCAAGATTTCCGGTTCGTTTTCCGCCTCGCTGAGCGGTTTCCAGCCGACGCCATCCTACGCGTCGCTCTCAGTCGGCGCCACGTCCAGCCGCGTTGCGTTGCCAAGCGGAACCGTCGTCGTCGTCTACAATACTGGAACGAGTCCAGCTTACGTGACGATTGGCGGCGCCGGCGCCACCGCGACCACGTCTAACGACTTTGTGCCTGCCGGCGGCTGGATGGCTTTCGCTGTTGGCTCAAGCGCCTATCTGGCAGCGATCGAAACTGCTGGCGCTACCACGCTGAACCTTTCGGGCGGCTCCGGTCTGCCGACCGGCGCAGGGGGGGAGGTGGCGGAGGCGGAAGCGGCTCCAACGCTTCGGTCGGCTCAACCGGATCGGCAGTTCCCGCATCGGCGACCCTCGGCGGCATGAGCGTCGGCGGAACAATGACCGCGATGCCCGGAACGTCGAACGGCCTCAAGATCGATGGTTCCGCGGTGACGCAGCCAATCTCTGCCGCCGGCCTGCCGCTGCCGACCGGCGCGGCGACGGCAGCGGGGCAGCCGACTGTCGCGGGGAGCGGCTCGACGACATCGGGCCAAACTGGCAACCTGGACATGGCGGCGGTCACAAGCTCTTCGCCAGCTTACACGAATGGGCAGACCAATCCCCTTTCACTCACGACCGCCGGCGGACTGAGGATCGACGGATCGGCGGTGACCCAACCGGTCAGCGCCGCCTCGCTTCCGCTGCCCTCCGGCGCCGCGACGGCGGCCAACCAGACGTCGTGGCAGGGCGCAACCGGGACCGCCGCGCCAGGCAATGCTTCCTATTCCGGCGCGCGGGCGGAGAACGCCGAGCCGTCACCGGCGTCGAACGGCAATCTGACCGGGCTCGCGGTCGGCCTCGAAGGCAAGCTCATCACGCTGCCCTTCGCCAACAAGGAGAATATGGTCCGCGGCACCGCCAGCCAGACCGGAACAAGCGCAACGACGCTGATCGCCGCCCAAGGGTCGGGGATCAAGATCTACGTCACCGGCGTCCAGTGCAAGAACACGGGCTCGGCCACGACGATCGTCACCCTGAACGACAACGAGACGACTGGGTCAGGGACCGTACTCATCGTTCCTACCTCGGGTGGAGACAATGAGGTCTACCAGAACTCCGCTTGCCGTCGCCGCGAATACCGCGCTCACCTTCACGCCATCGGCTGCGTCGTCGACCGTCTATTGCAATGCTCAAGGATACGCGGGATCGTGACAGTGAAGCGCGTTCTTTCCTTCCTTTCCGGCCTCGCGCTCGGCCTGATCGGCCCGTTCGGGCGCATGCCCGCATGGGCGCAATTGCTCACGCTCGGCGTCGGCGGCGTTATCGGCGCCAGCATTCTCACCCCGCCGGCGCTGACCCCGCAGCTCTCGGCGGCGTTCGATTCCAACATCCCGAACGGCGTCTCCAACAGCGGCCTCAAGGTCAATGGCGGCGGGGCCGCCGGGTCGATGGAGCTGCCATCGACGATCTCCAATTCCTGGTTCGAGACGGTCGAGGGAACGACCGACGCCTTGTTCAGCGGCCTCGCCGCGAATTGGGAAGGGATTTTCGCGCCGAATCTCTATCTGCAGCCGGCCAGCGGCATGGTGCTGTTCATGCCGCAGATCAGCTACGACGGGACCAACTGGAAGTGGTGGAACGGAATCGCCGGAATTTATCCCGCTTCGACCCCGATCTCGATGGGCGCGAACGGCGCCGGCTACAATTCGGCCATCTACGCCTGGACGGCGACCGGCGGCGGCTGCGCCCGCGAGCCTTCCGGCGTCTGGTGGCCCTCGTCCGCCAGCACGATCGCGATCACCGATCCGGGCTTGAATTGCAACACCGCGCCGGTCATCGCGCCGGCGTCGATCCCCGGCGTCGGGGCGACCCAGGCGCTGTCGACCGGGGCGACGTCCTGCGTCGCCAATTCGCCGGTCTCCGGCGAGATGACCGTGACGACCAGCGTCGCGATCGCGCATGGGATCGCTCCCGGCCAGACCTTCCCGCTCTCCGGTTTCACCGGCGGCGGCAACACCGGCTACAACGCGACCTATACCGCGCTCGCCGGCACGACCGGGACAACCCTCATTGGCGAGACCACGACCGGCGGCGGGACCTGCCCCGCCAACAGCCCGGACACCTCGGGCGGGTTCGCGCTCAGCGGAACCGGGGCCTCGATCATCATCCCGGCATTTTCAATCACGGCCCCATACGCAGCGAGCAACGGGACCGGGATCATCGCCAAGAACAACGACCACTTCTGCGCCGTGCTCGGCGAATATGGCGCCGACTCGCCGACGCCGGGGGTCCAGTTTCTGCATCTCGTCGACCAGAACGGCGTCGCCTATCCCGGCGCGCCTTCGGTTCCCGCGAGCCTCAACCAGGGCGCGGTCAGCTTCAACGGCTATATCATCGCCGGAACGCAGGATACGACCGGGACGTTCACCGCTTCGTTCGGGGCGAGCGGCGTGCCCTCGACGTTGATGACCGTCACCGGGAGCGTCACCGGGACCGCCCTTGCGGTCGGCCAGACCATCACCGGGCCATCGGTCGCTCCGAACACGACGATCGCCTCGCTCGGCACCGGCTCGGGCGGCGCGGGGACCTATTTCCTCTCGACCTCGAACGTCATGGCGTCATCGGCGGGCTTCACCGCTCACACCTATGCTCCGGCGCTGACCGTGACCTCGATGAATTCGGTCTCGATCACCGGAGCGACGTGGTCGAGCGCCAATAACGGGACGATCACTTTCACCGCCGCCGCCAATTGGGTGCTGCCCGGCACGGTGTTCACCGTCTCCGGAGCGTCGCCCGGCAGCTACAACGGGACCTACATCGCCGGCGTCGGAACCAACGCCACCGGCACGACGATCGCCGCCGTTTCGTGGCCGGTCGCGAGCCTCGCCAATCCCGGAAGCTATGTCTCGGGTGGCTCCTTCGTCGGCACGATCGAGCCCGGCATGTATGTGCCCGGCGTCACCGGCCAGCAGGTGATCAGCCCTTACGGGACCTTCGGCGGCTCGGGGACGGGCGGCGCTGGAACTTACGGCCTGACGGTCGCGGCCGAGAACAGCTTCAACATCACCGCCTCGATCTCGGGGACGACCCTCAACGTCACCACCTCGGGGGCCGGCTCGTTCGAGCAACTGGTCCCCGGCCAGACCTTCACCACCGTCGGCGGCGTGTCGTCGGGGACCCAGATCGTCGCCCAAACCAGCGGAACCGGAGGGACGACCGGAAATTACACCGTCAACAACAGCCAGACCGTCTCGTCGCAAACCCTGACCCTCAGCGGCAATATCTGGTCGGCGGGGACGCCCGGCATCCTCTACGCCGCGAACCCCTTCTATTACACCATAACGCCGAGCTATACGGTCGCGTGGCTTGGCCAGGCGAGCATTCACACCCAGGCGGTGCAAGGCGACGTCACCACCGGGATCGGCGCAAAAGGGCTGACTCTCGGGACCCAGGACGCGGGGGCCTGGGGCGGGGAGCTCGCCAACGCCGGCATGCATTGGGGCGTCTTCCCGCAGGATTCGAGCGGCAATCCATCGACCGCCTCGCTGGCCTCGCTCTGCCAGAAGACGACCGACTATCAGGCGTTCGACGCCGCCAATTCGATCACCGCCGATTCGCTCTATCGCCTGAACGACCCAGGCGAATGGGGCGATTCGAGCTATGCCACGATCACCGGCTATCTGTCCGGCGCGAGCGGGACCAGCGGCGGCGCGGCGACGCTCCATGTCTTAAGCACGGTGTTCGGCACGCTGGCGCTTCCGACCGGGACCGCGACCGGCTTCCTCGCCGCGCCGGGCCTGCCGCCGAGCCCGACCCCGGCCTCGGTCAATCCGGCCTCGATCCCGCTCACCACTTCGGCCGGTTCGACTTACACCGTGACCTTTCCGGCCGGGGTGACCTCGATCAATCTCGGGTCGAGCGGGTCGCCGGTCCAGTTCTCGGTCGGCAAATGGAAGCCGCTCGCGCCGCTCGGGACCGCGTTCGTCAACGGCTACATCACGTCTTCAGGCGGCAGCGGGGCCTGCGCCTCGAACCCGTGCCTCAACGTCACCTCGATCCAGACCGGGGCCAACACCCTCGGCGCGACTTTCACCGGGACTTACAACCCGGCGCTGGCGACCAATAACCTCACCGTCTCCGGGATCACCGGATCGCTGCAGGCGGGCATGCTGATCACCGACGGCGGCGTGAGCCTGAGCGCGGTGCAGCCGTTGCTCCTGACGACCGCGACCTGCACCGCGACCTGCACCGCCTACGGCGGCTATTATCCCTCGACCATCGGCCCCGAGTCGATGACCGCGACGCTGTCGACCGTGAGCCCAGGGCAGCTCATCGCCGGACCGGGCGTCAACACCCCGGTCCAGATCGTCGGCTATGGCGCCGGAACCTCGCTTCCGGCCGCCGGCGCGACCTACGTTCTGTCGAATGCGGCCAACGGCGCGGTCGGCTCGTCCGGCTCGCCGGTCGCCTTCACCCTGTCGAGCGTCACCGGCGGCGGCGCGGTCGCGCCCGGCCCGGCGCTGACCGTGACCGAGATCGGCGCCGGCGAGATGTTCGCCGTCACCAACTATCCGTCCTCGAGCCCGACCGGCTCGATCCGGCTCAAGGGAACCTACAGCACGGCGAGCCTCGGCGGGACGCCATCGGCGATCCAGGCGCAGCTGTCCTTGACCGCCGGCGGCCCGGCGATTGCCGGTTTCTCATGGGCGAACCTTTCCTCGCCGTCGATCGGCGGCGGGAATTGGTCAGGCTCGATCGCCAGCGTGCCGCCAGGACTTTATTGGGTTTCGGTTCGCGCCGCGAACGGCGCGGCCTATGCGACGATGCGCAATTTCGTCTCGGTCGGCATGGTCGTCGACACCCAGGGCGAAGGCAATCCCGGCGCTTATTTTTCCGCGGGCACCGGCGGCGACAATAACACCATCATCACCGGCATCGATTCGGTGATGTGGGCGTCCGGTTTCGGCTCTCCGAACGTCTATGGGCCGTTCCTCGGCCCATTCGGGGCGGCCAACAAGTTCCGGCTGGCCTTCTCCCGG
Organism: uncultured Alphaproteobacteria bacterium; assembly: GCA_963765375.1. Taxonomy (GTDB): domain Bacteria; phylum Pseudomonadota; class Alphaproteobacteria; order Rhizobiales; family Beijerinckiaceae; genus Roseiarcus. The sequence goes on from CAVXVZ010000009.1 coordinate 201,140, forward strand.
GAGATTCCCGCCAATCGCCTGACCCAGCAAGCCTCGGGATTGCCGCTGGCGGAAGGGCCGACGAATTTCGACCAGGCGTTCTGGAACGGGGCCGGCGTCGGGGTGGGCCAGATCGATGTCGTCTATCCCGGCATCGGCAGCGTCGTCGCGCTCCTCGGCAACCAGCCGCAGAGCCAGACCATCGGCATCGGCAACGGCTCGAACGCCACTTTCTGCTCGCTTGCCATCTATTGCAGCGTCTCGGCGGCCGGGATCGGAAGCTCGGGAAGCGGCCCGTTGGCCTACAACGCCGCCGGGCTGACCGGGGCGACGATCACCGGCTATGTCACGACCGCCGCCGGGGTCTCGACCCTTCATGTCTCGACGCTCGCCGCCGGCGCGCTCGAGCCCGGCCTCGTCCTGAGCGGCGCCGGGGTCGCCGGCTCGCCGAACTCTGACCGCATGCACGGCGAGTTGTGTCTATTCGTTCGAGGCCGGCCCCGGCACGACCTGGACGCTCAGCACCAACCAGGGGACGATCGGCTCGTCGGGAAGTCCGGCGCCGTTCAACGCCGCGCCGTCCGGCGGGGCGCCGTGGCCCAATTCCTACGTCCAGGCAGCTGGCTATCCGATGGCCCAGAACGGGGCCTACGGCAGCCCGGTCGTCAAGTTCGGCTCCTTCTCGCTCAGCGTCAACGGAACGGTCGTCTGCACCAACTCGTCGACCTTCTCCTACACCGCGCAGAGCGGGCGGTGCTCGGGCGCGGGGATCGCAAGCTCATTCATCAATTACGGCACCGGCGATTACGACATCGCGTTCTCATCGCCGCCGGCGTCGGGCGCGATCATCCAGGCGTCATGGACCAACATCGTCTCCCGCAACGCGACCACCGCCAATGAGCAGATCGACATGGTCGGCGATGGGACGCCGACCAGCGGCGGCTGGTCGTCGGCGTTCAACAAGTTCGAGGGCGGCGCATCGGCGCATGCTTACGCCGGCTGCGTCCAGGACTATAGCCAACTCGTCCCCACGACCAGTTATGCGCTGGCCGCGATCGGCCTCTCGCAGCAGATTTCGTGGTTCTACGACACGAAAATTCCGGCGATCATGCCGGGCCAGCAGGCGGGCGTCCCTTTGCTGGCGTTCGGGATGTGGCGTTATCAAGGGCCGCTGGCGAATGCGGCCGGACCCCAGGTCCTGAACGGCTACTATTTCTGCGACCAGTGGTTCCGGGACGTATCGTCGCCGTCGACCTTCACCGGCACCGTGACCGGCGGCGGCACCGGCAGCCCCGTCCTCACCCTCGACAGCGCGGTCGCCGGCAGCCTGTGGGAGGGCGAGGTCCTCGGCTGCAACCCGTTCTCGACCGCCTGCGCCGGAACCGGCGGCTCGACGCCCCTGATCACGCTCGGAACCCAGATCGCCGGGCTTCTCAGCGGGACCTGGGGCGCGAGCGGCTCGACCTATTCGCTGACCGCGCCGGGCGGGGCGGCCAACGTCGTCAACGTCTCCTCGCAGCCGATGATCAACCAAGTCTACTACAGCGGAGGCCCGGCCTATTACATCGGCCCGGTCAACGACATCGTCGTCCAGTCGAGCGGAGCATCGGGCATCGGCGGCACTGACGGCCATCCCTGGTACGGCTTCACCGGAGGGCGGCGGATCGGCGCGCGGGCGGGCATCCTGGCGGCGGCGGCGCTCAGCAACAATCCGTCGCTGGCTTCGCATCCGACGCTCTCGCGCCCGAAGATTTCGGCCTGCGACGCCGCTTCGCTCGCCGCGCCGTGCTTCGATATCGGCTCGACCTACGCGGCTTCCGCGTCCGCGACCTGGAGCGGTTCGACCGTCACCATAACCGGCGGCCTCGCCGCCAACGCGCGGCCGTTCGTCGACGGCATGGCGCTTTCCTGCTCGGGGTGCAATTCCGGCCTTTACGTCGTGTCCGTGTCCGCTCCTCCGACGCAATCGACGGTCAGCGGCGCGGGCCAGGTCGGCAACACCTTCACCGTCAAGGCGAGCGGGACGATCGGCGGCTCGGGCTCCGGCACGATCGCCGGCGGCTGCTCGGGCGTGTCCGGGACAGGATCGAACTGCATCGACTTCAGCTTCGCGATCAACACCGGCGGGACTTACGGAACGGCGGCGTCGCTGGCGACCTGCGGCGTCAACACTCTGCAGGGATCGGCGGCGCTCTACACGCCGCCAACCGGCGCGTGCAAGGACTCCGGCATCGGCGAATTCGTCAACGGCGGAATGCGGATCGGAACCGGGCAAACGATGTGGGGCGCGGCCGGCGGCTTCTACTATGACGGCTTCGACCCGATCGCCGCCGTGTTCAGCCAGAGCGCCGCATTTACCTGCAACATCGTCGCCGCGACGGTGGTGCAATGCGTCAAGGGTCCGGTCTATGCGAGCGGGCTCCCGTCCTCGATCGGCGAGTGGCTGAGCGGGGCGACCTATGCCTCCTATGGCAACTCGACGCTGGGCGTCGGCCGCATGGGTAGCCTGATCGGCTATCCCGGCGGCCAGTCGCTGGGCTTCACCGCCGGCTCCGGCTACACCAACGGGACCTACGCCCTGACCGGCAGTTCCTGCGGCCAGGCGACCGTCTTCACCGCCCCGAAGATGGACGTCACGGTATCGGGCGGCGCGATCGTCGACGTCTATCCATCCGCGGCGACGCCGACCGTTTCGAACGCCGGCGTCGGCATCACCACCACCTGCACGTTCGCGCTGACCGGCATGGGCACCGGCTCCGGCGGCGCGGTGACCAACCCGACCAACGGGCCGGTGCAGGGCGTCGGCGGGGTGGCGAACATGACCAGCGACAACAATTCGATGGGCGTCTTCCTCTATGACAACTCCGGCGAGTCCGGCAACCCGCTCAATTTTGTCTTCGGCAACCCGTCGGGCGGCTCGATCAGCTATTTCGAGCCCGGCCTGCCGGTCAAGGCGTGGGGGCAATCGCTCGGGATCGGGGTGAGCGGGTAAGCGGGGCGCCGACTGCGGCGGCAAGTCCGATCGGGTCGTCAATGTCAGGCTTGGGCTTCCCCCATCCGATCCACCCCCATCGGAAATCGTTTGCAATCGCTGAAAGTGTTTTCGCACGAACTGGACGCAGCGCCATGACCAATATCCGCCTCACTTTTCTGTCGCATTTCGTCATATGTCTCGCGTGCATGGGCTTGGCGTTTTTCGCCTGCGTCAACGGCGTGCCGCAGACAATCTGGGCGAACGACATGAGTATGATGACGAGCGTCATCGGCGCTCTGTTCGTGGGGACGATGGGATGGCTCGGATGGCAGGGGTGGAAAGTCGGCGATCAGAGATTAGAGACTGGTGAGCGCTGCGATGATCTGGTTGTTGACCGCCGATCGCCGACGGCTGACTTTGGCCATCTGAGCGAGCGCCTCTGCGTCATCGCGGGCTTTGTCGGCACGGCGATCGGGCTCTCGCTGCAGGCCAAGTCACTCGCCGGAGGCGCGACCAGCTTTACCGCGCTCGCGACGTCGCTCTTCACCACGGCGAGCGGCGGCACGGCAGCCGCCCTTATCGCCATAATGACATTCAACCTCGAGGCAGGGATCCGAAGGGCGCAGCCGTAAACGACGAGGTCCGCGCACCCCTGCCCCTCTCAAAGCGACGTCGGAAGAACGCCCGTCTCAATACAGACTATGGGAAACGCGATGACGCGCGACCGCAGCCCGATCTGGATTGGCCTCGCCGATCTTCTGCTCTGCATCGTCTCGGTCGCCATCGTGGCGGTCGCGCCGATCCACGCCAAGACGGACGGCATCAAGCCGAAGGCGGAATATCTGATCAGCGCCGATTGGGATGTCATGCTCAACTCGGATGTTGACCTTTGGGTTGTCAACCCGTCGCGCAAGCCCATTTTCTACGGCTCTCGGCAAATTGGTTGCGCCGATCTCGATCACGACAGCCTCGGATTCCAGACCTCGCTGATCACCCTGGCTGACAACTCGACTGTTCGCGCGGTCTCAAACAAGGAAGTGGCATCGATTCGCTGCTTCGAGCCGGGTCATTGGGACGTTGGGGTGAACCTCTATTCCGATCGCGAACTCGCCAAAGGCAGGAAGAACATCAAGGTTCACGTCGAAATCGTCGGCCTCAACCCGGAGGTTAGCATGATGTTCGCGAGGGACGTGGTTCTCGGTCGGGTCGGAGAGACAATCAACGTCGTTTCTTTTGACATGGAGCGCGACGGCAAGATCACGCTTGTCGATCCGCCGCTTGAGCCAATCACGAACGATTACAGGGGGCCGAGGCGGTGACCTTTTTGAACGCCTTCGCGCTTTCCTTTGGACTTTTGCTCGCCGGTCTGGCGCTCATTGCGGCATGGACGTTCCGCACTGCTGCGGCGCCCTTGGCGGCCAAGCTCGCCCTGCCCGCCCTTTTGGTCGCTCTCGGTTGTCTTACGCCATATGAAGTCAATTCGATGCTCGGTCTGCCAAAAATGGCCGCGCTCACCGCGCTCCCTGACCGGGCTGAACTCATCGCCTTCGTCGCTCATGACGAGGATAAACGCGCTGACCTATGGCTCCGCGTCGAGGATGCCCCGCCGCGCGCCTATGAGATCGCCATCGACGAAGCGATGAAGAAATTGCTGCGGGACGCGCACGATCGCAAGGAGCATGGCGGTCGGGTTATGCTGGTCAAGCGCGCCGAACCTGCCGAAACAGAATCAAGGCATAGAGGTGTGACCGAGCAACGATCTGCCGATCCTGCCTACACAATCGACGACAGCGCTTTCGCCTTGCCGAACAAGGGCGGCGGCGAATGAGCGGCCAGTTAACCCAGAGCCTCGAGGATGCCCCCATGCTGTGCACGCGCGCCATTGCTCTCGTGGTCACTCTTGCGTTTGGAGGGGCCGCGCATGCTGCAGAAGGGCAGATCGCACACGCCCATTGCAAGGCCTTGGCGAAACTCGAGGCGGAGTTCGATGCAAAGACGCATGTCGTCCAGCTCACCGCCGGGCAGTTTCATTTCGTCGAAGGCGTCTATGCCGGTAGTCCGAACACTCCTGACGGGCTGCCGCCAGGTGACGGCGCGCTCCTGGTAAGCCATGACGGCGACAAGGACGGCATCATCGTCTGGACCCGTGGCGCACTCGCCTGTGCGCCGATCTCGGTCAACGAGCGGCTGATCAAACTCATAGTCGGCATCAAGACTGGCGCTCTGGACGGCGAGGGTGACGAACTGTGACGTAGGCCAGATGCACGAATGCATCGAGCGCCTGGCGACTCAGGAGAAGACTTCTACCTGGGGGACAGGATGGTGCGTGGCTTCGAAGGGACGAGCTCTACGAAGAGACGCAATCGGCTATATTCGTGCGTTGTCTTCGCCGGGTCTCGCGGGCCGAGCCTTTCGTGGGACGCCAGGCGATTCGCCCTATTTGGCTCGCTTCAGGGACGCGCGAAGGTAACGGAACAGCTATTGATGTCATCGGCAACAAACGATTGCTGATTGTCAGAATCCTGATGCTGAAGCTAGCACTACTTTGGCACTTTCAATTGAGCGATCTACGGACTTGTCGGCCGCGGTGTGGGCATCGGTAGGGCGGAGCGCGGGCGAGGGCGATGACGACGGCTTTTCGTATGGCCGGCAGCGTCGGTTGAGGCGGCCCGGCGGAGATTCTTTTTTTCCCCGCTCGCGGCGGCGAGGCGAAGATGCTGGAGGAAGGCGTAGGCGATCATGGCCATCAGCGCGTGGCGATGAAGACCTCGCCATGAGCGGCCTTCGAAGTGGTCGAGGCCGAGTTCTTCCTTGAGCTGCTGGTGAGCCTGCCCGCAGACCCAGCGCGCCTTGATCGTCGCGGCCAATGTCTTGAGATCGGCGTCGGCAGGGAGGTTGGCCAGATAGTATTTCCGCTCGCCGGACGCGCGCCGCTCGCCGACGAGCCACACTTCGTCGCCCGGCATGTGCTGCATGCCCTTGTCGCCGATCCGTTGCGGCGGCCCGTCGGCGACACGCACGCGGACGGCGGCGAAGCGAGCCTTCAAGGGTCCCTTGGTTCCCTTGCGCCAGGCGAGCATGCGCCATTTCGCTGGGGCGAGCATGTCTTCAGCGCTGGTGGAAAGGACATTGGGCACATGCCGTTTGCGCGGGCGGCCGCGTGCGACGACGGGGAAGACGAGTTCGGCGTCGCGCGGGTAGACCTTCTGATGACGGGGGATGCCGACCGCCCAGGCACGTCCGCGTGCGCTCAAGGCCTGACGGAACTCGGCGCCCATGCCGTACCCTGCGTCGGCGAGGACCGCCCCGAAGCGAACGCCGGCGGCGATCAGGCGATCGAGTTCGGCGAGCGCGATCTCCGACTTGGCCCGCGCCGAGCGATATTCGGCGGGCACGCCGGCGCGTTCGAGCCGAGCTTCGTCGCCGGTCCAACCGTCCGGCAGGAACAGCCGCAGGCCCACCATCACCGGGACCTCGCCGCGCGCCAGGGTTAGCGACACCAAGGTTTGGCAATTCGCAGTCTTGCCCAAGGCCGATGCATATTGCGGCCCGACCCCGACCGAATGCGTCCCCTTCTTCGGCAACGCCGTGTCGTCGATGACGAGGAAGGCGTCCGCGCCGCCCACGAGCTTGTCCGCCTGGAGCGCAAGCTCGCGCTCCAGCGGAGCCTCGCACCAGACCCCGTCCGATACGAAATGGTGCAGCCGGTCGTAATCGCCCGGCGCGACCCGCTCAGCCATCGGGCCCACGCTCTTGCGATCGCCCGGCCCGATCAGCCCCGCCACATAAAGCGGACACATCCGCCGCCTCGCCTTGTGGCCGAACCGTTCCACGAACGGCCCTAGCCACCGCGCAAGCTCGTCCCGCCAATCCGCCATGCCCCGCGCCCCCAAATCAGAGCGCGAATCCTCGCCTGAGCGTGGTTAACAAACCCCTATTCTGTCAAAGTAGTGCTAGGCTGGAGACTCCATGGAAACGCTCTACGTCGTCGCGTGCGTGGCGAATCCGTTGCGCTGGAGAAGCCGAGTTGCGTTGGCGCGCGCGGCGGTTGCGGAGTGGCTGAAGGAGTCGAGTGTCCGCATAAAGCTCGCCGAATGCGCGTACGGCAGCCGCGGATACGATCTCGCCGACCTCGCGGGCGCACGGGTCACACATTTGCCTTTGCGCGCAGCGACGATGGCCTGGGCGAAGGAGAACCTGCTCAACATTGCGATTGCACATCTGCCCCCAGCCGCCGAAAAGATCGCCGTCCTTGATGCGGACATCATCTTCCGTCGGCCCGGATGGGCCGTCGCCGCGATCGCAGCCCTCGATCTCTATCCGGCAATTCAGCCTTGGTCCGTTGCCTATGACCTTGGCCCAAATGACGAGCATATCGGAGTGCATCGCAGCTTCGCGTCGATCTGGCATTCGGGCCAGCCTGTCGTCGCGGGCGGATCGAATTTCTGGGCGTCAGACGGCGGCCCGTACGACTATCCCCATCCAGGCTTCGCCTGGGGCTTTCAGCGCCGGGCATTGGACCGGATCGGAGGACTCTTCGAGCTCGGCGGCATGGGGGCGGGAGATCACCACATGGCTCTTGGCATGGTCGGCGCCTATGAAGCGTCCCTGCCAGCCGGCGTCACGACAGGCTATCGCAATTCTGTCGCGGCGTGGTCCTGGCGCGCCTCGGCGGAGATCAACGGCAAGCTCGGCTTTATCCACGGCACGATCGAGCACCCTTTCCATGGGCGAAAGAGCGACCGCGGCTACCAGTCGCGTTGGGCGATGTTCCTCGACAACGGTTTTGATCCAGTTACCGACCTCAAGCGCAACACCCACGGCGTGGTCGAATTCTCGGGCACGAAACCCAGCCTTGAACGCGACTTCGACCGCTACCTCCGCTCGCGCGAGGAAGACGTCAATACCCTGACGTGAGAGACACGCCAAGGATCGCCCCTCAAGGACAGGCTGGACCGCGAATGAACCGCCTAGTCAAACTGGAGCGCGCACGCGCGCTCACATGACAGGTGGCGCGGGTGTCCAGCCGAAGGGCGGAACTCCAACTTTCAAAACAGGGTGCTCATGTCGGACTCTCTTCCCACCCTTCTCTGGAAGCCTTCCCCGAATTACTCGAGCCGTCGCGGCACGCGCGTTGACCTCATAGTGTTGCACGATTGCGAGGGCCGCTACGAAGGCGCCGTCGAATGGTTCGCGATGAGCCGATCAAATGTCTCGGCGCATTTGGTCCTTCGCGAGGACGGCAACGAAGCCACACAAATGGTGGACCTTGCAGACAATGCCTGGCACGCTTGCGCTTTCAATCAGCGCTCCGTCGGCGTTGAAATGAGTGGATTTGCGAACCGCGGCTTCCGCGGACCTTTGCTCGCGACCGCGGCGCGCATCTGCGCCTATCTGTGCCATCACCTGCAGATCCCTGTTCGGCACGCGCGCGCCGGAGTCGGACCGGGCGTCGCCTCGCATCACGATCTTGGCGCCCCGGGAGGCGGCCATCACGATCCCTCGGACGACCCGGCTTTCATGGAGGCCTTCGTTCAGATAGTCGGCGACGAGTTTCGCAAAGGCCATTTCCCGGATGTGTGGGTGCCCAAGCAGCAGCAGAAAGCCTGCCTGCTTTCGCCCGATAGTTCGAAGTTGGTCGGCGTCACTTCAGCAGCGCGAGCCGCGCCGGACGTTCACACCATCGGTGGCCTTCAGCAGGCGCTCAAGATGCTCGGCTATCGCCTCACCGTCGACGGCGATTATGGCCCTGAAACGCGCCAAGTCGTCACGAGCTTTCAGATGCATGCCGGAATCGTGGCGGATGGGATAGCTGGGGCACAGACCGAAGCGCGGTTAGCCAAGGAACTCAACGACCTGCGCTTAATCCGAGCTATCGCCGATTTTTGGTGATGGCCTGAAGGATCAGGCGGCGGCGGTTTGGGATTGAAGGTCGCCTGGCTTGGCGATGACCTCGCACCCGTCGGTAAACTTCACACCTCGAATGATCTTTGGCAACTGGTTGTGGCCGTCAAGGCGACGCCAGGTCTTCTGCGCGCCTTCGACCAATTTGAACACCATGGCGAGCGCGGTCCTGTTCGAGAGGCATCCCTTCGAGCGGATCGTCCTGTGTCGGACGGTCGCGAAGGTGCTTTCGATCGGATTCGACGTGCGCAGGTGTTTCCAATGTTCGGCCGGGAAGTCGTAGAAGGCGAGCAGCGGGTCCCGGTCCTTCTTCAGGCATTCGGGGGCCTTCTCGTATTTGACGGCATAGGTCTCGACGAAGGCGTCGAACGCCGCCTCGGCGTCCTTCCTCGTTTCGGCCATCCCGATGTCTTGCAGCATGCGCTTGGCCCTGGGCTGCTGGTTCTTGGGCAGCTTGTTGAGAATGTTGGCGCTCTTATGCACCCAGCATCGTTGCTCCCGGATCTTAGGCCAGACCTCGCCGATCGCCTTCCAGAAGCCGAGCGCGCCATCGGCGACGGCGGCCTTGGGCGCCATCGACAGACCCCGGCGCTTGAGATCGAGCAGCAGGGCGCGCCAGTCGTGAGCGCTCGCGCGCGCGCCGTCGACAAAGCCGAGCAGTTCCTTCTTGCCCTCCGGCGTGGCGCCGATGATGACCAGAATGCATTGCGCCTCGTCCTCCAGACGCGCCTGCAGATAGACGCCGTCGGCCCAGACGTAGACGTAGCTCTTGGCCGACAGGTCGCGCTCGCTCCATCGCTTGTGGTCGTCGAGCCAGACGTCCTTCAGCCGCGCGATGGTCGTGGCCGACAAGCCAGGAGCATCCTTGCCGAGCAAGGCGGCCAGCGCCGGCGCGAAGTCGCCGGTCGACACGCCTTTCAGATAGAGGATCGGGATCAGCGTATCGAGGCTCTTCGAACGCCGGGCGTAGGGTGGCAGGATTGCCGGGGTGAAGCGGATGCGCGCCGGATCGTCGGCGCCCGCCTCCCGGTCGCGCACGCGCGGCTGGCGCACCGCCACGGGCCCGATGCCCGTCATGATCTGGCGCTCGGGCAGATGCCCGTGCCGCACAACGCGCCGGCAGCCGTCGTCGGTCTTCAGATCGGCGGTCGCGGCCAGAAACTCGGACACTTCCGCTTCGACCGCATGGGTCAAAAGCGCCCGCGCGCCATCGCGCAGACCCTCGGTCAACCGGTCGGTCAAAATCCCTGGCTGAATCAGCTTGACAACGTTATCCTTGGACACGGCATATCGCTCCTTCGGTGGAGAAGTGGAGGCTCGAACACCCCACGATATGCCGCCTTCCCGATTCACACCCTCACCAACTTTCGGCAATAACTCGCTTAATCCAAGCCTGAGCACTATTCGGCACGCGCACCAGACAAGGCGCGCCAGCGCAGTCGGGGCAGTGTCAGCAGTTTCACGCGTCTTCTGCGGACCCTGGTCACTTCGCAGCAAAGGCCTCAAGGAGGATGGTATGAATTCACCGGAAAGCCCGCCCTGGGGCTTTCTTCAATGGGCGGTCGCAGGATTGGCGTCAATCGGAGCGAGCGCCGCCGCATTTGTCTGGCGATTGATGTCTCGGCTTCACGCGCTCGAGATCGCTGTCCGGCAGCACCAACACGATCTCGATGTGTCGCAATCAGCCAATGACTCTGCGCTCTTGCGCCTCGCCGAACGACTGGCGTTGCTGCACGACGATCACTACCGGCTACGCGAAACAATCGGCGCACTCCCCACTCGCGCGGACATCCATGATCTGGAGCTTCGACTAGGAGAGCGTATGGAGTCGCTTGCCATTCGCTTCGACCGAGCTTTCGACCCTCGTGTTTCGTGATCTTGTGCTTTGGCGCAGCCCGATGAGCGTCTTGCTTCGCTCCCCAGCAGGAGGCCGCCCGCGCGCGGAAATAGTCGACAAGAGACACGCACGTCTGAAAACAAATGACACCTTCTTTTTGGATTCCATGACAATCGCCTGCGCCGGATAAGAACGCTGAGTTTGCTGTATCGAGCGGAAAAAGCAGCAGACGAAATTTTTCCCCACCTGCGAAAATTGGGGCAGAATGAGATTTCGACGATCTGACTTTCTAGGGAGTTGTCGACAGACCGATGCGAATTGTCTTCATGGGCACGCCTGAATTCGCGGTTCCGACGTTGTTGGAAATCATGAAGAAAGGACACCTGCTTGTCGCCGTCTACACGCGGGCGCCTGCGCGCGGTGGCCGTCGAGGCCTCGAGATCAGGAAGACGCCGGTCCATCTCGCGGCGGATGCTTTTGGTATCCCCGTTTTTACACCGACAACTCTGCGCGATGTCGAAGCGCAGAAGACCTTTAACAGTCTCGCGGCGGAAGTCGCCGTTGTGGCCGCTTATGGCTTGTTGCTGCCAAACTCCGTTCTTGAGGCGCCCAGGCTGGGCTGTGCAAACCTGCACGCTTCATTGCTGCCGCGCTGGCGCGGAGCTGCGCCCATCCAGCGCGCGATCATGGCCGGCGATACCCAAACGGGCGTGGACGTCATGCGTATGGATGCCGGACTTGACACGGGACCGATAGCGATGCGGGAAATCATTCCTATCCTTCCCGAGGATACGGCAGGAGACCTGACTGCCCGACTTGCCACAATCGCGGGTCAGCTATCGGTGAGCGCCCTAAGATTGTTGGAGGCTGGTCAACTCGAATTTCGGGAGCAACCGGCTGCGGGCGTTTGCTACGCGCACAAGATCGAGAAAAGCGAGGCGGAGATTGATTGGACGCAAGACGCGGAAAGAGTTCGCAATCAGGTTCACGGGTTGTCGCCTGCGCCAGGCGCCTATTCCAAACTCCTCATTGGAGGTCGCGAGGAGAGCATCAAATTTTTGCGTGTCGAAGTGACCATGGGGAACGGACCGCCTGGAACACTCCTTTCCGAAGACATGAGAATCGTGTGCGGGACAGGCGCGATACGAGTTCTTCAGGGGCAACGATCGGGAAAGACTGTCATGAGTGGCTACGAATTGATGCGGGGCGCGAAGCTCGCCTTAGGCACGGTCTTCAGGCGGTCCCGCGCACCTTGATCCGTTCCCGAAGCATGAATTTGAGCTCCTCCTTGCTGCCTTCGGCGGCCCGCAGGATATGGCTCGCCCGAAAGAAATCCAGGACTGCGAAATGCTCCACCTTGGGCCGCACGAGAACATCCGGCGCGCGAAGTTTGATTTTTTGAGCTGTGATCGCTCCTTGCATGATTTGCGCGGCGCCGAACATGGACGCAAATGGCGACGGAGTTCGTCGCTTCGGCGGTCTACCCCCAAACGTGACGTCGACCGCGACGACAATGTCCGCTAGACTGAACAACAGATCGTAGGGCAACGGGTTTACGGCTCCCCCGTCGATCAGTACTCCGTCTCCGAATAAGACCGGACGAAACAGTCCGGGCATCGCCATCGAGCCCGCCACTGCAGGCCTTAGCGGCCCTGCATCGTACGCAACCTCGCTGCGATCAAGGTAATTTGTCGCGACAACGATAGTCTCGATGTCGAGATCCTCGAAACGACTTGGCACCCCGGAGGGCCAAAACAGATCAAGACAAATCTCGGGATCCAGCAACACGGGGTTGCCACGACCGCGCAGCACGAGATCAGCGAAACGTCCGAACTCGCGCCCGCAGGAGCTTGCCCATGACATCCGAGCGGTTGCGCAAAACGCGCAGTATGTGGGTGCGAATGGCCCGCCCTTCAATTCCCGCCCCATAGGCGGCGCCGATGACAGCGCCCATCGACGTGCCGGCGATGGCGACGGGGCGAATCCCCATTTCGTCCAAGGCTTCTAGCGCCAAGACGTGGGCAATTCCTCGTGCGCCGCCGCCTCCGAGCGCGATCGCTACCCTCGGCCGACGAACATTTGGTATGTGATCGCGGCTTCCGTCCACAGCGCCTGCTATTCGTTCTCGCGAGCTATCCCCCGCCAACCAATGTCGCGTCGGCAGAATCCCTCCGGCCATTTTATGCGATCGACGGCTTCGTACGCTCGTCTTTGCGCTTCAGCAATGTTCCCGCCGAGCGCAGTAATCGCTAATACGCGGCCGCCGTCGGCGAATATCGCGCCGTCAACCTCGCGCGTCGCGCCGTGAAAGACCACCACTCCGGGGGCTGCTTCCGCATCTTCGATGCCGGTGATTCTGGAACCGCGAACCGGTTCGCCGGGATAGCCTCGGGCCGCCATTACGACAGCCAGAGCCGCATTCGGGCAAAACCTCGGCGCGGCGCTGCCCAGCTTCCCATTCGCGCAAGCGATAAGAAGCGGCAGCAAGTCATCCTTGAGGCGCGGTAAGATAACCTCCGCCTCCGGATCACCAAACCGGACGTTGAATTCGATGACTTTTGGACCACGTGCGTCGACCATCAAGCCTGCAAATAGCACGCCCCGAAAGGGCGATCCTCTTTCATTCATTCCACGCAATGTCGGCGCAATCACTTCCCGCATGATGCGTTGGGTCAATCTCGGAGTCATTATCGGCGACGGAGAATAGGCGCCCATTCCGCCAGTGTTCGGTCCAGTATCCCCATCGCCCACACGCTTATGGTCCTGCGCGCTAGCGAAAGGCATGGCGGTAACGCCGTCGCACAGAGCGAAAAATGACACTTCTTCGCCCTCGAGGAACTCCTCGACGACGATCGACGCTCCCGCCGAGACAAGGACCCCGGACAGAAACGTGTCAACTGCGAACTCCGCCTCCTCAAGCGTCTTTGCCACGACGACCCCCTTACCCGCGGCAAGTCCGTCTGCTTTGACCACGATCGGCGCGCCGAGGTTGCGGATGTGCGCCTTCGCCTCATCTGGATCGCGGAAACGTCGATAAGCCCCGGTTGGAACACCAAATTCGAGGCAGAAGTCCTTTGCATATCCCTTCGATCCTTCTAGCTTTGCCGCCTCTTTGGTCGGCCCGAAGCACGATACCCCCGCCGCTACGAGATCGTCCGCCAGTCCGGACACCAGCGGACTTTCGGGCCCAACCACCGCAAGATTAATCGCTTCCGCTCGACAAAATGCGACCAGCTTCGTGATGTCGTCTAAGCTCAATGGCACAGTCTGCGCGACAGTTGCGCAACCGGGATTGCCGGGAGCAACGAATAGGTTCCCGATCAGAGGCGACTTGGCGCACGCTCGGGCCAACGCGTGCTCCCGAGCGCCGGAACCTAGGATCAGTACATTCATCGTTCGGTCTCGTGTTGGGTCTTGTCCATCTTGGTACACGATTTGGACAGCGCTACCGCGCAACGCCGTCTACTCGGAGGCGGCCGCGGTATTGACTCCCGGCTCTCAATATGGCGCAGCAACAGCGCTTTGCCGCGGACGGCCAAGAATTCCGTCAAATCGTGCGAACCAACCAGGACGATACTCAAATTCAACGCTCGTTATGATCAATCTTGCGCCTGAGTCGCCGAACCACAAGTGGACAGCGCTCGAGAGCCATCGCAGATGGCTTTTGGGGGAGGCGGAAGCGTTATTCTCCTTCTTCGAACGGAACATAATCAACCCTCTCGGGGGTTTCTACGATCTTGATGACAAAGGGCGACCGACTGCACCGGGTTACGGCGCGGCCGTTAAGCCGGCCCGGTATCTCTTTGCGACGTCGAGAGTTACCCACGCCTATGCGATCGCCCATCTCATGGGCCGCCCAGGCGCCGACTTTATCATCGATCATGGAATGAATTTTTTGTGGAACGGCCATCGCGACCCTGAGCATGGAGGTTACTATTGGGGTGTGGGATACGACGGGCCTTCAGACAGCACGAAACAGGCGTATGGCCACGCGTTCGTGCTCTTGGCCGCATCGAGCGCCAAGGTCGCGGGCCATCCAGGAGCCGACCGGCTTCTCGATGACGTTTCGACCGTCATAAGGGAGCGATTTTGGGAGGAGCAATTCGGGGCGGTCGCCGAGGAATTCACCCGCGATTGGAGGTCCTACGATAGTTATCGAGGCCAAAACTCGAACATGCATCTGACAGAGTCGCTAATGGCCGCGTTCGAGGCAACCCACAATTCCACATATCTCGGGATGGCGGAGCGAATTGCCGACCTCATTGTCCGTCGCCACGCCGCTGCGGAGGGTTGGCGGCTTCCTGAGCATTTCACAGATCACTGGCTAGTTAATCGGGCTTACGCGGGCAATCCAACGTTTCGTCCCTATGGAACCACTCCGGGCCATTGGCTCGAATGGTCGCGCCTGTTGCTCCAGTTATGGGAGCTTGGCGGCCGCAAACTAAATTGGCTTCCCCAATGTTCGAAGGCGCTATTCAGCCAAGCGGTCAGGGACGGCTGGGATGAAGACAAAGGAGGTTTTTATTATACTCTGGATTGGAACGGGAGTCCGCTAGTTCGAGACCGATATTGGTGGCCGTGCTGCGAAGGTATCGGAGCAAGCGCTTTTCTTAATGCCCTTGATGGCGATCCTATTTACGAGCGCTGGTACCGTCGAATTTGGAGCTTCATCGCCACCCAATTCATCGACCGGGAGAAGGGGGGTTGGCGAGCGCAGATCGACGATGCAATGCGGCCGAGCACGGGGCCGTTCTTTGGCAAAGTGGATATCTACCACTCTTTGCAAGCGTGCCTCATTCCAACTTTGCCAACGACCGGCAGCGTGACAAGGGGCTTGCTCGAAATTGGCTCCGTCAGCGGATCTTAATCGTCTCAACGCGGGCTACTGTTCCAAAGCGGCTGCGTAACTCTCTCAAAATCTCCCTCTTGGCGCACGGGCAACCCAACTCGCGCAAACCTAGCCGGGAGGTTAGCGCACGAAATCTGCACATTTTTGCGTCCCATTATCCCCGGTTCCCCAAGGCTGAATTGGTACAGTTGAGGTCGAATTCTTTGGTGAACCCTCGATCAATTTATCGCTATAAGTCATGTAAACCAGAATATTTCGTCTTGTATCGCATCCTCGCACGATTTGCATCTTTTTGAATATAAGTGACCGGCGCTCACTGAAGACGACATCGCCCTGGCTAAAGGTTCCTTTGAACTTGATTGGACCATATTGTCGACACGACAGGGAAACGTCCGATGTCTGTTCGGCCAGACCCAGAGCACCCGAGAGTCCGCCCTTTTCGGGGGCCGTGTAGTGACATGCGACGCCATCAACTAGAGGATCGTCGATAGCATAAACAGCCAATTTGTCGTTGGGCGTGAGTAGCTTAAACGTGGTCGACTTGCGGAAGATCAGATCCGGGTCGGAAGGATCGGCGCTCGCCGAAGAAGATGTTGTGATCATGACGAGGAATGCCGTCGCGAATTGTCGGATACAGTTCATTCTTTTGTGCCTCACGATGCGGAGAGGCGCAAAAGCGCCAAGCCGGTCCTTCCATGTGGAGCCTGCGCGCGCAAAACCAAGATGAAGGGTCACGACATTCTCTACCCGATCGATCACGGATTTCTTCGGTCACCCCTGGCCTGAGGCCCCTACTGCGGGCATATTGAGTTCGGCCGCTTTCGGGGACGAGGTGGCCGCTTGAATCGTGAACCACGGAACGATGGGGCTCGCTTGCCAGGACGATTCTCTTCGGCGGTAGCCGACAAAGCCTCCGGGTCAGAGCGATTTGAAGCTTGGACCGAAAATTACGCGCCACTCCCGGGCATTCCTGACGAATTCATTGACGCGAACGGCCTGAGCCGTCCGCATTGGCGAAGGATGCTCTCCGCCCTCGCTGAGTATGAGCCGAACGAAATTCAACAGAGCTTTGCGACTGCCGATCGGCGGATCCGAAATCGAGGGCTGTCCTATCGCGTCGCGGGCGAAGAGAATGAGCGCGTCTGGCCCATCAGTCGAATGCCGTTGCTGCTGACCGAGGAGGAGTGGCGCGGAATTGCAGCGGGCGTCGCGCAGCGAGCCGAGTTGATGGAGCTAGTGCTCGCCGACGTTTACGGGGAAGGTCGCCTAATAGCCGAAGGCGCGCTCCCTCTCCCCGCGCTCACCGGTTCGAAGGACTACATTGCGGCGATACGTGGCGTAAGACCGCCGGGAGGACGGTGGCTTCGTCTTTACGCAGTGGACATCGGCCGCGGACCAGACGGCTCTTGGTGGGCATTGAGCGACCGGGCTCAGGCGCCGTCGGGTTGCGGGTACGCATTGGAAAACCGGCTCGTGGTTTCTCAGGCGTTTCCGGATCTTTACGCTCAGCTCAACGTCGAAAGGCTGGCGCCATTTTTTCGATCTTTGAGCGCAGGCTTGAAGTCGGCGGGGCAGAGAGCCGAGCCCCGCATCAGCATCCTGACCCCTGGTCCTCTGAGTTTAACCTATTTCGAACAGGCCTATCTGGCGCGTTATCTCGGCTTTCTGCTGGTGGAAGGCGAAGATCTCGTCATGCGCAACGGGCGCATCTTTGTCCGTACGATCGCCGGCCTCAAGCAGTGCGATGTCATCTGGCGCCATATTGACGCAGACTGGTGCGATCCACTCGAGCTGAACGCGTCCTCCCACATCGGCGTGCCGGGTCTCCTCGAAGCGATACGGAGCGGCGGCCTCGCCGTCGAGAACATGCCAGGCGCAGGGCTCGTCGAGGCGCGCGCGCTTCTGGCATTCTTGCCCGTGCTTGCGCGGCGCTTGCTCGACCAGGACTTGCTTATACCCAACATCGCCACCTGGTGGTGCGGACAATCACGGGAACGAGAGAGGGTCCTCGATGAGTTCGACAAAATCTCGATCGCCGCGGCCTTCGGCGACGAGTTGCCAGGACTGAACGGTCAGTCGAGCGTAATCGCGGCCGAAATGCCGGCTAACGAGCGCGAGAAGATGCGCGATTCGATCGCCCTTCGCGGAATCGACTATGTTGGACAAGATATTGTTCGGCTGTCCACGACGCCGCGCTGGACACAAGGCAAACTCGAACCACGGCCGTTCGTATTGCGCGTATACTGCGCCGCGACGATGGACGGCTGGCGCGTCATGCCAGGTGGATTTTGCCGAATTTCCGATCGCGCCGACGCGCGCGCGGTCGCAATGGGCGATGGCGTCGAATCTGCGGATGTCTGGGTGCTCGCTGAAAATCCGGTCGAGATCTCAAGCCTCCTCCCCTCCCCCGAAAGCGCACGCATTACTCGTCTTTTAGGAAACCTCCCGAGTTCGCGCCGCGGATAGCCTTTTCTGGTTCGGCCGCTACCTCGAAAGAGCTGAAGCGACGCTGCGCGTCGTACGTTGTCTCAGCGCGCGGTCAGTTGATCCGGACGCCCCCATGCGAACTCGGCCGCCAGTCGCTCGATCGACTTATGGGCGTTCTCGTCGGTTGGGGCGCGGCCGATCCGACAACGCCGGCGAAAGGGGCGGCCGCGGCCAGCGACCAGAGCCTGCGCAGTGCGGCCAATTACGGCTCTGCATTATCGCTCGCCCGTTCGGCTCGCAATGCGGCCTCGGTTATACGAGAGAGGCTGACGCATCAGACCTGGGCCTTGATCGGTCGTCTGGAAGTTGCGCTCAAGCCGACGCGAGATCGGCGTCCGTCTGCGGGTGAAATTGTCGATGTCGCCGACGAGGCGTTGACCACCATCGCGGCGCTTTCGGGATTGTTCGACGAAAATTTCAACCGCGGCGCGGGCTGGGTCTTCTATGAAATGGGACGATGCGTCGAACGAGGAGCGAACACGTGTCGGTTGTTGCGGCAATTCGCCGCCCATGACGCAACCGAGCACTCGCTTGGGGTGATGCTCGATCTCATCGATTCTCAGATCACTTACCGCTCGAGGTACCTCGTAGGCATTGCGCTGGCGCCTGTCCGCGACATGGCTTTGCTGGATCCATTTAATCCACGATCCGTTGCATTTCAGGTCAACCGCATTGACGAAGGAATAGGCACCCTTCCCATTCTGCGCCGAGACGGGATGCTCGAAGAGCCAAGGCGCCTGACGACCCTTCTGCGAGCTGAACTGACCGCCGAACGAGCCGAATTGGTCGATGACGTACGTATTCTGGCGGTCGAGCAAGAACTGCTTACATTGGCAACCGCGATTGCTGGACGGTACTTTCTGCAAGGAGCCGGTCAAGGCCGCGCTGAGAAAATCACGGGATTCGAGTGATATACGAGATTACGCATCTCACGCGCTACAGCTACGGCGCGATCGTCGAACTCACAACCGGGGTATTGCGACTTGCCCCTCGTTCCGGCGACGGTCAAGAAGTCCAACGATTCAGTATCGTGACTGATCCGGTTTCGCGGCCTCTGACGGAACGGCTCGACTCGTTCGGCAACCGTGTCACGAGCCTTCGAATCGAGAAACCCCATCGGCAACTCTCGATCACAGCGTCGTCACGCGTACGCGTCAATCGAACGCCCGCCCCAACGCGAAGCCCAGCTTGGGAGAGCGTCGCCGTGGAGGCGACCGCGATGACGTCTCTTGATCCGGACTGCCCGGCAATCGCGCTGTACCCATCCCGCCGTGTTGCGCTTTTTGACGAAGCCACAGCCTATGCCAAACAGAGCTTCGCCCCGCACCGTCCGATTTTTGACGCAGCGAACGCGTTGGCGCGGCGCATTCAGTCGGACTTCACCTATGATCCGGAGGCGACTGAGGTCAATACGCCCGCGGCCGAAGCCTTTGATCGCCGACGGGGCGTTTGCCAGGATTTCGCCCATATCATGATCGCCGCAGTGCGCGGGATTGCCTTGCCGGCGCTTTATGTAAGCGGATACATTCGGACCATCCCACCGCCCGGCAAAGAACGTCTCGCGGGCGCAGACGCAACCCATGCGTGGGTATCGGTGTGGTGCGGCGCGTCGCTCGGCTGGAGGGACTTCGACCCCACGAACGCAACGTCAATTCAGAACGACCACGTTGTCGTCGCCAGGGGACGAGACTACTCCGACGTATCTCCGATCGAAAGCATGGTCCTGTCCTCCGGGCGCCATCGGCTCGAAGTGGAAGTCGACGTCATTCCCGTCTAGCCGCCTCGACTGATGAGACCCCTCGCCGCCAAAGGCTCCGACAGTCCTTCAATTCATTCGACGCAAGTCCCTATTTGCCTAACACATTCAAATATTCGAGTGTGTACATCGACTCTAACCATATCCGCCCGATTGGCAGACCGGCCGGCGTCCATCCTCGTGGTAGTCGATCTGTGCGCCAATTGCGCCCGGCGGGCTTAAGCACAGATCGGGTTGCTCGGTGCTAGCGCGGTTGTTTTGAACATGCTTTAAGGTCAGCGCTGCCAAGGAGTACCCGCGATGGCGGACCGCTTCATTCCGCACTTTCACAACGATCTCGGTGTCCCTTCGATCACGGTCGGGGTGAAGGAGTTCATGTGCACTGGCGCAAAGCCACCGTTTGATCATCCTCATATCTTCATCGACATGGGCTCGGACGTCGAGGCGATCTGTTCCTATTGTTCAACGAGGTTCGTGTACGCCGACAGCCTGAATGGACCTTGCTCGCCCGCCGAATGCGAGTTGAGCGACGTCGCGTGACGCTTGCCGCCGCGTGCGATCATCGCTGGCGCTGGAATTGGCGGACTTGCCGCGGCAATAGCGTTGTCGCAGGCGGGCTTCAAGATCGCGATTTACGAGCGAACTGACAAGCTCGAAGAATTCGGAGCCGGACTGCAAATCACTCCCAACGCCACCCGCGTTTTGGCTCGATTTGGCGTCCTTACGCGAGTGCGCGAACGCTCCTCGAAGCCCACCGCCGTACTGGTGCTGCGCGGTTCGGACAACGCCAGACTGACGCACCTGCCCCTTGACGATGCCGAGCGCCATTGGGGCGCCGAATATCTGATCATTCACCGCGCCGACCTGCAGACCGCGCTGATCGAAGCCATCAGCGGCCACCCGGGCATCGAATTGTCGCTCGGAACCATGGTTACCGGATTTGGGACCGACGGCGATACTATTTCAGTTGACCTGCAGCGTGGCGATACGGCTGCACGCGACAAGGCCGATCTCCTGATTGGCGCAGACGGCCTGCGCTCTCAGGTGCGCAACGGATTGGGCTTCGGCGGGCCGGATCAAGCGGACTTCACCGGACGCGTCGCCTATCGCGCCCTCATCAACGCGAAGGAAACTGATCCCCGCTGGGCGCGAAGCGAGATCGTTCTGCGTTTGGGACCTGAGGCGCACCTCGTCCAGTATCCCCTGCGGCGCGGATCGATCATCAATCTGGTGGCGACTACCAGCTCCTTATCGCGCGCAGGCGGCGCCGACCAGCAATTTAACGGCGCGGCCGACCTGTCTACTCTCGAGCGTGCGTTCGCAGGATGGTCGAAGGAAGCGCGAGCGCTGACAAGCGCGCCGGTCGAATGGCGGGCTTGGCCGCTCTACTGCCGGCCGCCGATTCCTTCCTTCTCACTTGGGCGTGTGGCGCTGGTCGGGGATGCGGCTCATCCGATGGTCCCCTTCCTTGCCCAGGGCGCGGCCCAGGCGATCGAGGATGCGGGGGTGTTGGGGCGCGTGGTCGCTCAAACGCACGGCATCCCAGCCGCCCTCGCCGCTTATTCGCGCGATCGAGTGGAAAGGGCCGCGCGAGTTCAACGCGAAGCGCTCAGACAGGGCCGTATCTATCATCTCGGGGGCACCTTGGCGTTCGCTCGCGACATGACGATGAGAATGCTTGGTCCGCGTCGCCTTGGCGAACATTACGATTGGCTCTACGGCGCCTGACGCTGGCTCGCATAAGCGTCCGCCCGGCCCGCCCCGCGGGTTTGTCGTCGCGACCGTCGCCAAGTCACGGCGGCACAAAGCAACCTCAATGCAGGATCTGGCTCAGGAACAGCTTCGTGCGTTCATGCTGGGGATGGTCAAAAAACGGCGCTGGCGCGTTCACCTCGACAATCTCGCCCCTGTCCATGAAGACGACACGATCGGCAACCTGCCGCGCAAAACCCATCTCGTGCGTTACGACGATCATGGTCATGCCCTCCTGCGCGAGCTCGGTCATCGTGTCGAGCACTTCCTTCACCATCTCGGGGTCGAGAGAAGATGTCGGCTCATCAAACAGCATGATCTTTGGGGTCATGCACAATGCTCGCGCAATCGCCGCGCGTTGTTGCTGTCCGCCCGAGAGCTGGCCGGGATATTTTTGAGCCTGGTCCAAGATTTTCACCCGCGAGAGCAACTTCATCGCCAGTTCGTCCGCGTCGCGTCTGGGCATCCTGCGGACCCAGATCGGCGCCAGGGCGCAATTCTCAAGAATGGTCAAGTGTGGGAAGAGGTTGAAGCTTTGGAACACCATTCCGACTTCCCGCCGCACCTCATCGATCCGTTTGATGTCGTCGGTCAGCTCCACTCCGTCGACCACTATGGATCCACGCTGATGTTCATCGAGACGATTGACGCATCTGATCAGCGTTGACTTTCCGGAGCCAGACGGACCACAGACCACGATGCGCTCTCCGCGGCCGACGGTCAGGTTGATGTTCCGCAACACGTGAAAGCTTCCATACCATTTGTGGACTCCGGCAAAACGGATCGCGGCGTCGCCGGTGAGATCGGCGACGGCCGATGCGCCGACGCTCGACATCAGTTTCGCCCCTTGGCGAGGATTCGCTCCACATGCCCCGAGTAGCGGGCCATCCCGTAGCAGAAGCTGAAATAGAAAATCCCCGCGAAGACGTAACCCGTAATCATGATCGTCGGACCAGCCCAGGCCGGATCCTTGATCGCGTTGTTCATCGCTTCGAGGAAGTCGGTCATGCCGACGACCGAAATGAGCGTCGTGTCCATGAACAAGCCAATGAAATTATTGACAATTCCAGGTATCACCTGCGTCAGGGCCTGGGGCAGTATGACGAGACCCATCATGCGCGGATAGTTCAGTCCCAGCGCCAGCGCAGCTTCGTATTGTCCGTTGCCCAACGACTGAAGACCGCCTCGCACTTCTTCCGCCATATAGGCGGCCGAAAACATCACGATGCCCACCAATGGGCGCAGGAAGCGATCGGGCGTCCATGTTTCGGGCAGGAACAGCGGCAGCAGATTGTTGGCCATGAACAGGATCGTGATGAACGGCACGCCGCGCACGAACTCGATGAATACGACGCTCGCCGTTCTGACGACGGGAAGCGGCGACCGGCGGCCAAGCGCAAGCAGCACGCCGAGCGGCAAGGAGAAGACGATCCCGACCACAGCCGTGACCAGCGAAACGAAAATGCCTCCCCAAAACAGCGTATCGACGACCGGCAGGCCAAGCAGGGATGAACCGTGCAAAAGAACGAGCGCCAGGATCGGATAGACCACAAAAAACAGGAAGGCGCCCCAGGCCCGCCGCGGCGCATTCGTCCACAGCAGCCACACAATCAGAACGGCGCCGATAGCCTCGACGGCGTCGACCCGCCAACGTTCGGCGACCGGATATGACCCGAAGCGCAGGTAGTCCCACTTGGCAATGACGAACGCCCAGCACGCGCCATCCTGATATTGACGGCAGGCAGCCCCATCTGTTGCGCTCCAGACCGCGTGCGTCGTCGCCCACGCGATCAGTTGCGGCAGGAAATAAACGATAAGCCCGAGAAACCCGATGGTGGTGAGACTGGAGCCGGGCGACGAGAAGAGATTGGTCAGCGCCCAGGCGAGCGCGCCGCTGGTCAGGGTCGGCGGCGGATCTTCCGGCTCCCGCGCCTCGCGGACATAAGCGAGCAACTCCATGCTCAACGCTCCTTCAGCGCGTGGCGCGCATTGAAAAGGTTGAGCGCGAGCGCGACGGCGAGCGAAATGAACAGATAGACCGCCATGGTGATCGCCATCACCTGCATCGCCGCCTGCGTCTGGTTAAGAACCGTGCCGGCGAAGATCTGCACAAGGTCCGGATAGCCAATGAAGACGGCAAGCGAGGAATTTTTGACGATGTTCAGGTATTGCGACGTCAGAGGCGGCGTGATCAATCGCATCGCCTGCGGGATGACCACCAGTTTCATTATCAAGCCGCGGTGCAAGCCGAGAGCGGCCGCCGCCTCGCCCTGGCCGACCGGCACCGCGAGCAGGCCCGCTCGAACGATCTCCGCGATGAACGCCGCCGTGAAAGTGACGAGACCGAAAACCAGGGCAGCCATTTCGGGAATGATCTGGAGCCCGCCCTTCAGATTGAAACCGGAGAGTTTCGCGATATCGAACCCGAATGGCGCGCCGGCCGCGGCCCATACGATCGCCGGCAACCCAACGATCAATGCGACGGCGACAGCAGCGATCGGCGCCTGCGCGCCGGTGCGCCCCTGGCGGCGTCGCGCCAACTCGCGAAATCCAGCCGCCACGACCATGGCGGTAACGATCGCGCCCATGAACCAGACGGCCTGGTCCCGCGGGACGGGCATCGGCAGGTAGAGGCCTCGGTTATTGAGAAATACGATATCGCCTAGGCTGATCGACTGTCGAGGGCTTGGCAGGGATTTGAGAACCGCGTTGTACCAGAACAGCAGCAGGAGAAGCAGAGGGGTGTTGCGCAGGATGCTGGTGTAGACGAGCGCGAGTCGCGACAGCAGCCAGTTGGGTGAAAGCCGGGCGACACCGATCGCAAAACCCAGCAGCGTCGCGAGGGGAATGCAGATGGCAGCGATGAGAAGGGTGTTAAGGAGCCCGACCCAGAATGCCCTGCCATACGTGGACAGAATTCGTGTAGCTGATGAGGTGGAGATTGATGTCGAAACCGGCGACTTCGTTCCAAAATCCGAAGCCCATCGGCATGCCGCGGGCGCGCATATTGGTCAGCGCGTTATAGATTGCGCCGCATGCCACCGCTGCTACGCACGCGAGCAACAAGATTTGGAAGATCAGCCCCCGCACCCGCTGGTCGTTGAGCCAAGTCATAGCTTGGCGCCCCTCGCCGGGTCCATTCCTCAGGTCCTCGGTCCTCAATGCCTCTGCTGAGGACGATCCATGGGCCGATGATGGATGGCGCTGTCGGGCGGCGCAAGTCCGGTCCCGCCGCTCACCACATGTCGAGCGCGACGCGCGCCTCGTCGGACATTCGGCTCTGATCCCATGGCGGATCGAACACCATGTTCACCTTCGCGCCGGCGACGCCGGGAACCGCGCTGACCGCATTCTCGACCCACGTCGGCATTTCGCCCGCGACAGGACACGCGGGCGCGGTCAATGTCATTTCGATGGTGACGAACCGGCTTTCGCCTATGTCTACGTTGTAAATAAGCCCAAGTTCATAGATATCCGCCGGGATCTCCGGATCAAAGACGGTTTTCAGAGCCGCTATGATGGCGTCGGTCAATTGGCCCAGCTCTTCTGGCGCCATCTCCGACGGCGGCCTGATGACCGCATTCCGACTGACGGGAGCCGCGGGAGTTTCGGCGTCGTTCGTGTTGCTTTGGGCCTCGTCCATGCCCCATCTCCCTACCGGAAGAGCTTTTGGGCGCGGACCAATGCTTCCGCGAGCGCATCGACCTCGGCGAAGGTATTGTAAAGCGCAAACGAGGCCCGGCAGGTGGAGGTCACTCCGAACCGTTGCAGCAGCGGCATCGCGCAATGTGTTCCTGCCCTGACCGCAACCCCAGATCGATCGATCAGGGTCGCGATGTCATGAGCGTGCGCGCCTTCCATCGTAAACGAGACGATCGGACCCTTTCCTTCAGCCGCGCCGATGATGCGCACCGAATTGATCGAGGACAAGAGCTTGTGCGCATACGCGCAAAGCGCCTCTTCATGCGCTCGGACCCGGGCGCGCCCGATCCCCTCCATGTAGTCGAGCGCCGTTCCGAGCCCGATCGCCTGCACGATCGGCGGCGTGCCGGCTTCAAAGCGATGCGGCGGATTGTTGTAAGTGACGGTCTCCCGGGTCACTTCCTCGATCATCTCGCCACCGCCCTGGTAGGGCGGCAAGGTTTCGAGAAGCTCGCGCTTGCCATAGAGCACGCCGATTCCTGTCGGCCCGTAGACCTTGTGCCCGGTGAAAACGTAGAAGTCTGCATCGAGCTCGCGCACGTCGACATCGAGATGGACCGCGCCTTGCGAACCGTCCACGAGCACCGGAATGTTGCGCTGATGAGCGAGCCTGACCACATCCTTGATCGGCGGTGCGGTCCCGAGGACATTGGACATCTGCGTTATGGCGACGATCTTCGTGCGATCGCTCAGCGCGCGTTCGAACGCCTCGAGCGAAAAGGAGCCGTCGTCGGCGACGTCGACCCAACGCAAAACCGCGCCCTTGCGCTCCCGATGGAAATGCCAGGGCACGATGTTGGAGTGATGCTCCATCACGCTCAGCAAGATCTCGTCGCCCGCCCCGATTCGTCCGAGACCAAAGCTGGACGCTACAAGATTGATCGCCTCCGTCGCCGAGCGAGTGAAGACGATCTCGTCGTGCGAAGCGGCGTTGACGAACCGCCGCACTGTTTCCCGGGCCGCCTCGTAGGCCTCTGTCGCCGCGTTGGCGAGATGGTGCAACCCGCGATGCACATTCGCGTACTCGTGCTCGTAGGCGTACGTGAGCCGGTCAATGACCTTCTTCGGCTTCTGGGCCGATGCCGCGTTATCCAGATAGACCAGCGGCTTACCGTAGGGGCGCTCGGCAAGGATCGGAAATTCCGCGCGAATCGCCTCCACGTCATAGGCGTCGAACACGGTTTGGACCATATTGTTCACGCCTTCGCCTCCGCCCACTCGCTGGTCAGCTTGACTCGCATCGTCCGCATCAGAGCCTCACGTTCGCGACCCGAGCCAAGCGCTGAGCCGGGCTCGCAAGGCGTCGATCAAGAGTTCGTCCTCGATGCGGTCGATGGCCTCCCCCCCGAACGCCTCGAGCAGCATCGCCTTGGCGTCGCGCTCCGGAATGCCGCGCGATCGCAAATAGAACACCTGTTCGGGATCGAGCGAACCGACGGTCGCGCCGTGTCCGCAGACGACATCGTCGGCGAAGATTTCGAGCTCGGGCTTCTCGTTCATCTGCGCCCGGGGAGACAACAAAATGGCCTGCGACTTCATCGCTCCATCGGTCTTTTGCGCCGCCCGCTCGACGATGATCTTGCCCTGAAAGACGCCAATCGCATCGTCGTCGACGATCGCGCGATAGAATTCGCGACTCGTCCCGCGCGGCGCGGCGTGAACGACTTGCAGCGTCGTGTCCGCGCGGCGGTCGCCGTCGACAAGCGCCAGTCCGCCGAGTGAGGCCTTGGCCTCGTCCCCGCTCATCCTGACAAAAATCTGCCGGCGCGTGAGGTTGCCGCCGGAGATGAGGCCGAAGGCGCCAAGCTCGGCATTGTCCGCCAAGTCGCAGATCTGGGTTTCGATATGGAGACCGGGCTCATCCCCGACCACAGCGACGTGCATTGCCTTGGCGCCCTTGGCGAGCGTCATGATCGTCGCGGTATGACGCTGAATCCCGGCTTGAGCACCTTCGAACACCTCGACGAATGAGGCGCGCGCTCCCGCATCGAGGGCAATGGCGGAGCGTGAATAGACCGAATAGGCGGACGTCCCATTCGCCAGATGGAGCAGCGTGATCGGCTCGGCAATGTCGGCCCCGCGCCCAACGGAAATCGTGCACCCGGAGGGGCTCAGCGCCTCGTTGAGAGCCGCCAGCGGATCGTCGACCGGATCGGCGGCGACGGCTCCCTCCGATACCGTGACCCCCGCCGGCAGACGATCCGAAAGCTCGCTGATATAGCGTCCGCCAATCAGAACAAGCCGCGCCCCAGGCGCGAAACGCTCGCGGCCCGTGAGCCAGACGCGCGCCGACTCGATCTCGGCCGGCGTGGGCGCGGCGACAACCGGCGCGGCGTCCGCCATCGCGGCGCGCAAATCCGTATAGTGCCAAGCCTCGATGCGGCGGGTCGGCAGGCCAGCCTCGGCGAACCGTGCGAAAGCCGCGGCGCGCATTGGCGACGGCTCACGCCGCTGCTGCTCGGCGAATTGCCGGAAGAGGGTCTTCTCGGCGGCCGAATGGTTGACGATATGCGCGGTCATTCGGGGCTCAGGCGGCCTCCTCCGCATAATCGCGATAGCCGTTGCGTTCGAGCTCGAGCGCGAGCTCCGGACCGCCGGTCGCGACAATCCGGCCCCTCGACATCACATGCACCACGTCCGGCTTGATGTGGTCGAGCAGCCGCTGGTAGTGCGTAATCAGGACGAAGGCCCGGCTTGGATCGCGAAGCGCGTTGACGCCCTCGGCGACGATCCTCAGCGCGTCAATGTCGAGGCCCGAATCGGTTTCGTCGAGGACGCCGACTCGCGGCGCGAGCAGCGCCATCTGCAGCACCTCGAACCGCTTCTTCTCGCCGCCGGAAAAACCCACATTGAGCGGTCGCCGCAGCATCTCCTGGTCGATCTTCAACGCACGCGCCGCCTCGCGCACGCGGCGCATGAAATCCGGCGTGGTGAGATCGGTTTCGCCGCGCGCCCGCCGCTGCGCATTCAGCGCCGCCTTCAGAAATGTCATCGCGCCGACGCCGGGAATTTCGGTCGGATACTGGAACGCGAGAAACACTCCCTTGAGCGCGCGCTCATTGGGCTCGAGGTCGAGGAGATTGTGGCCGTCGAGAAAAATCTCGCCCGATGTGACCTCGTAGCCCGGCTTGCCGGCGAT
Source organism: uncultured Alphaproteobacteria bacterium (assembly GCA_963765375.1). GTDB lineage: Bacteria > Pseudomonadota > Alphaproteobacteria > Rhizobiales > Beijerinckiaceae > Roseiarcus. The sequence continues at coordinate 229,519 of CAVXVZ010000009.1, forward strand.
GACGTAGGCCAGCGTCGACTTGCCGGAGCCGTTCGGCCCCATGATCGCCGCAATCTCGCCCGCGTTGACGCTGAGGCTGAGGTCGTCGAGGATCCGCTTGTCCTGGATCGAGACGCTGAGATTCCGGATTTCGAGCATTGTGCGGCGATCCCCGCTTTGCGCGCCAGACATCACCCCACGCTCCCTTCGAGACTGATGGTGATGAGCTTTTGCGCTTCGACCGCAAATTCCATCGGCAATTGCTGCAGCACGTCGCGGACAAAGCCATTGACGATCAGCGCCGTCGCCTCCTCCGCCGAGAGCCCGCGCTGCAGACAGTAGAACATCTGCTCTTCCGAGACCTTCGAGGTGGTCGCCTCGTGCTCGATCACCGCGGAGGAATTCTTCGCCTCGATATAAGGCACGGTGTGGGCCCCGCATTCCTGGCCGATGAGCAGCGAATCGCAGTTGGTGAAATTACGCGCTCCGGTCGCGAGCCGGTGCGCCGACACCTGCCCTCGATAGGTGTTCTGCGACTTGCCGGCGGCCACCCCTTTCGAGATGATGCGGCTCGTGGTGTTGCGGCCGAGATGGATCATCTTGGTTCCGCTGTCGACCTGCTGGTGGCCGTTCGAAATCGCGATCGAATAGAATTCGCCGCGCGAGGCCTCGCCGCGCAATATGCAGGACGGATATTTCCAGGTGATCGCCGAGCCGGTCTCGACCTGCGTCCAGGAGATCTTGGACCGCGCGCCGCGACAATCGCCCCGCTTGGTGACGAAATTGTAAATACCGCCGCGACCCTGGGCGTCGCCCGGATACCAGTTCTGCACTGTCGAATATTTGATCTCCGCGTCGTCGAGCGCGACCAGCTCCACGACCGCGGCGTGAAGCTGGTTCTCGTCCCGCTTGGGCGCAGTGCAGCCTTCGAGGTAACTGACGTAGGATCCCTTGTCCGCAATGATGAGCGTGCGCTCGAACTGCCCGGTGTTCTTCTCGTTGATGCGGAAATAGGTCGAGAGCTCCATCGGGCAGCGCACGCCCGGCGGCACGTAAACGAACGAGCCGTCGGAGAACACCGCCGAATTGAGCGTCGCGTAAAAGTTGTCGGTGGGCGGTACGACCGAGCCGAGGTAGCGGCGCACCAGGTCTGGATGCTTTTGGACAGCCTCGGAGAATGAGGAGAAGATGACGCCGGCCTTTGCAAGCTCCGCCTTGAAGGTCGTGGCGATCGAAACCGAATCGAAAACGGCGTCAACCGCCACCCTGGGCCTCTCAACCCCGGCAAGGATCTCCTGCTCGACCAACGGAATGCCGAGCTTGGCGTAGGTGCGTAGGAGCTCCGGATCCACTTCGTCGAGCGACTTCGGGGCAGGGGACGATTTTGGTGCGGCGAAATAATAGATGTCCTGATAGTCGATCGGCGGATAGCTGACGCGCGCCCATTTCGGCTCGTCCATAGTCAGCCAACGGCGAAAAGCCTCGAGCCGCCACTCGAGCAGCCACTCCGGCTCTTCCTTCTTCAGCGAAATGAACCGTACCGTGTCTTCGCTCAGGCCCTTCGGGGCCATATCCGACTCGATCGGGCTCACAAAACCGTATTTATACGCCTCGACGTCAATCGAGCGTACGCGATCGACGGTCTCCTGGTCGGCCGCCATGACATCTCCTCGCCTTGACGGTTTCAAGGACCGCCGGTGGGGGTCGTGATCGTCCCTGCTCGAAGAGCTGGCTTCTATGAGCGGAGGACGCCCCCGATATATGGCGTTCATGCGCGCCGATTGCAAATGACCAATTGGCGACACCGCGGGGAAAATCGCCGCGGCCGCTATATATCACAGCGTTTGCGTGTTTTTATCGCGCAAGGCGTCCGGCGCCGCCGCCCCCTTTCCGGCTACGCGGCCTCGCCCCGCAGTTGCGCCGCCAGTCGCCTCAAGTCGATCGGCTCCGCGTCGCGCTCGCCGGGACAGGCGACGAGACGATCGTCCGGGCGCGCGGATATGTCAGCGAACTTCATCCGCATGGGTGTGGCGATGGCCTCGCCGAATGCGATCGCCTCGCGATCGGCGATCGAGGACAGGAAGGCGACCGTACTGCTCGCCGAAGCGCCCGCCGCCGCGCGAATGATTCCTTTGTCGAGCTCGTTGGCGAGCCTCATGGCGAATAGCGTCGAGCATTGCGACAAGACCGTGGAATCGAGCTCCGAGGGACGTTGCGACACGACCCCAAGCGAGGCGCCGTACTTGCGCCCTTCTTTGGCGATTCGGCCAATCGCCTGCCTGGCCGGGCCGAAGGTTTGCCTGCTTTCGGCCGGAACATAGCGGTGGGCCTCTTCGCACAGCACGTTGATTTCGTAACTCCCCGAGCACCAAAACGCGATTTCGAACGCCAGCCGCGCGAGCACCGAGACGACCGAGTTGATGACCTCGTTGGGCAAGCCCGCAAGCCGGACGATCGTGACCGGCAGGCCTCGGGTCGGAATGCGAAAGAGGCGCGAGATCACCTTGGCGATATCGTCCTCGACGACCAGCCTGCCGAACATGAACCGAAACCGCGGATCGCGATTGAGCCCCTCGAGCCGGTAACGCAGCGCTCTGAGATCGGAACGGGGAAAGCGCTGATCGAGCATCCCGAGCCAGTCTTCGATGATGGCGACGACGTCGATGATGCGAAAGGGCGTCGGCGTATCGGCGGTGACCGATGCCCCTTCGGACATCGGCTGGCGCCGCACCACGCTGCTCGCCGCCGACGACCCCAGTTCGACAAGGTACTTTGCCTTAGCGGCGCGGATCACTTCGTAAAGCGCATCCCGTTCGTCGGCGTGAGGCTGACGGCCGCTGAACACAACATCGGCCAGTTCGTCGAATCGAAACATCCAGAACGGCAGCTCGAGACTGTCCGAATCGATGATCTGCGCCAGTCCGGGAAAATGCGCCGCGTACTCATTGTGCGGATCGAAGATGATGACCCTGAGTTTCGGCCTCATCGCCACCGATTTCCGCAACAGCAGGCTGACCGAAGTCGTCTTGCCGACGCCGGTCGATCCCAGCACGGCGAAATGACGCCTAATCAATTCGCCGACGTCGATCTCCGCAGGGATCGCCTGGTTCTGGCTCAACCGGCCGATTTCGACGCCCTCGCGCCCCCGAAACGTATAGATGGCCCGAAGATCGTCGGCGCGGATGCGGTGGGCGGCCGCGCCCAGGGACGGAAATGAGCTCACGCCGCGATGGAAGTACGGCGCGCCGGACGAATCGTCGACAATCTCGCCGGCCAGCTCGATCCTCGCGCGGGCGGTGTTGACCTCCTTCGCCGACCGCCGGCGGTCGTCGGTCTCGACGTCGCACACCGCGCCAACAATGCGCGCCGTCTTGTGGACGATCGTGATCAGATGGCCGACCGACCAGTCCTCTTCGCTTGTGTCGAGCGGACAGCTGATGACGCCCTCTGTTCCATTCAACGCCACCAGTCGCCCAATCACGCGCGGCGGCTCGCTTTCCCGTCGGTCAGACACCAATTCTTCTCCGGCGCGAACGGGTGCGGCTTCGGAACCCTCCCCGCCGGCGGGCGCGGACGAAGCTTCGCGGAGACGTTCGAGAGCGTCGCGAAAAAGACGGCTGTCGCTACGTAATGAGTGCATGTCTGACCGATCGTGAAAGCTTGGGGACGCCCAGCTTGCCGGCGAGCGGGTAAAGAATCCGTTCGGCGCATCGCGAATCGTGTAATGACTCTGCACCGGCGAACGCGATTGCGTGGCCGGCGCGCGCCGCATGTCGTTACGTCAGTGATTGATGGAATCCGTCCCAATCAAAACGAGCCGCGCTCCCGCTTCAATCGGGCGTCCGGATCTCCGGATCGCCGCCGATGAGGCGAGCGAACTGTCGCATGCGCGATTGCAGCCGCTCGCTACTCAGCGGCGCAAGGTCGGGCGGCAAGGTCAGGATCACTTTCCCCTTTTGGCAGATCATCGGCGCGCGCGGCAGGACTCCAGGCATCGCCGCCGAGATGTTGTAGGCGACCCGCATCGCCGCGCCGAGGATTCGCGCCCGATCCAGTTGGCGCGCCGTCACCAACGCGCGCGACTGGGGCGAGACAAGGTCTTCACTCGACATGTGGCGGTAGGACGCCGCGAGGGCGAGAAACGCGCGCGAGGGATGGTCAACGCCGATGAAGGCTGCGTTCGCGACAAGATCGTAGGCCTGGGCGCCGCGATAGTCGGGGTGCGCGCGCCAGGCGATATCGGACAGAAGACACGCAGCGTGTCGGAGACGCGTATCCTGCTCATCTTCCTCAAGATGGGTTGAGGCGATCAATCGGCCCGTCCAGTCAAAGAGCTCTTCGCCGTGCTCCGGCGCCCGCGAACGCAGCTCATTGAATTCGCGCGCCGAGACGATGAGGGGATCTTCCGCCTGCTCCTCTGGCGACAACCGCGAGTAGATGAGCCCTTCGCGCACGCCGAGCGCAGAAATGACGATCTCCCTCGGATTGGCCTGCCGGATGATCTCCTCCAGCACCGCGGCGCCGTAAGCCAGGAGGGGCCTGCGGGCCGACGAAACCGACTCGATCGACAGCAGCGCGTCGGCTTCGATCCGTTCGACCAGACGCGCGAATTCGAGCGCGTCGCGAGTGGGGATAACGTAATTGTGCATCACGTTCATCGGATACTGCCGCTGGCGCATGTGGAGGCGCGCCAGAGCCCGCCAGGTGCCGCCAACCGCATAGAACGTTCGCCCCGGGAGCCCCTGCAGGGCCTTGACCGGCGCCAGTGTGTCGCGAACGATCTTGGCCGCCTTCTTCGGCGAACGCTCCGAAAGGTCCATCAGCGAGAGACCGCCCAGCCGCAGCGTGACCCCCTGCCCGCACCGGCCATCCTTGACGTCGGTCAGTTCGAGCGAGCCGCCGCCCAGATCGCCGACGACCCCGTCAGCGTTGTAAATCGAACTCACGACGCCGAGCGCCGACAACCTTGCTTCCCGCTGGCCGCTCAAAAGCTCGATCTTGCGACCTATCGCGCGCTCGGCGCGACTGAGAAATTCAGGCCCGTTCGCTGCGTCGCGCACGGCGGCCGTCGCCACGCCCCGGACGTCGCGGATTTGCATGGTCTCGCAGAGAACGCGAAAGCGCTCGAGCGCGGCCAGCGCCTTGACGATCGCGTCCTCCGGCAAGAGTCCGCTCATCGCCACGCCTCGCCCCAGACCGCACAAGGCCTTTTCATTGAACGTCGGCGTCGGCGCGCGCGACTGCAACTCGTACGAAACCAGGCGAACCGAGTTCGAGCCGATGTCGACAATCGCCAGAGGCTCGCCCGGCAATCGTCCGCGGGCGGATTTGTCCAACATAGCTGATCCTGTCGGGAAGCTCGTGTCGCCGCGCACGGCGTCTATCAGGCGCGCCTGCGCAGCGCCATCGGAAAGGAATCCATGAGCGCCTTGCCGCGACCCGACAGGCTCGGATTGGTCATGAAATATTTGTGCGCGTTGAACGGCTCTTCCCCTTCGGCAGGCGAAATTCTCTCGCTCGAGCCATCCGGTAATATGCGGAAGCTCTGTTGGTTGTCCATCAGGTTGGCCTGCATGATCTGGTCGAGCACGTGTTCGTGAACGGTCGGATTAAGCAGCGGAACGAGCGCCTCGACGCGCCGGTCCAGATTGCGCTGCATCAGGTCGGCGGATGAAATGAACACCCTCGCCATCGAGCTGGGGAGACCATGGCCGGCGCCGAAGGCGTAGATGCGCGCATGTTCCAGAAATCGGCCGACGAGCGACTTCACGCGAATATTGTCAGAAAGCCCCGGGACGCCAGGCCGCAGACAGCAAATGCCACGGATCACGACGTCGATCTGCACGCCGGCGCGGCTCGCGCCATAGAGAGCGTCGATGATCTGCGGGTCGACGAGCGCATTGCATTTAATCCAAATCTGCGCCGGCCGGCCGAGCCGGGCGTAGTCGATCTCGTCGGCGATGTTGCGCAGGAGCGTCTTCTTGAGCGTGATCGGGGAGATCGACATCTGCTCGAGGCCGTCGGGCTCGGCGTAGCCAGTTATGAAATTGAAAATGCGAGCGACGTCTCGTCCGATCGCAGCGTCGGCCGTGAAAAGGGAGATGTCGGCGTAAATGCGGGCGGTGACCGGGTGATAATTGCCGGTCCCGAGGTGACAGTAGTTGACCAGCGCGCCGCCCTCACGCCGCACCACCATCGAGAGCTTGGCGTGGGTTTTGAGCTCGATGAAGCCATAGACGACCTGCGCGCCCGCCCGCTCGAGATCCCGCGCCCAGCGTATGTTGGCCTCTTCGTCGAAGCGCGCCTTAAGTTCAACGAGCGCGGTGACCGACTTGCCGGCCTCCGCCGCCTCTATCAGGGCTCTGACGATCGGGCTGTCGGCCGAGGTGCGGTAGAGCGTCTGTTTGATGGCGACGACGTTCGGATCGTGCGCCGCCTGGTTGAGGAATTGAACAACGACGTCGAACGATTCGTAAGGGTGATGGACGACTAGATCTTTCTGCCGGATCGCGGCGAAGCAATCGCCGCCCAGCTCCTTCACCCGCTCGGGAAATCGGGGGTTGTAGGGCGGAAACTTGAGGTCCGGGCGGTCGATCGCCACCAGCTGCGAGAGATCATTGAGCGCCAGCATTCCTTCGACCAGCACGATCCCCGACGAGACGACGTCGACGTCGCCGGCGACGAAGGAACGCAGCGACTCCGGCGTGCTGGCCTCGATCTCGAGCCGGATGACGGAACCGCGCCGACGCCGCTTGAGCGCGCTCTCGTACAGGCGGACGAGGTCTTCCGCCTCTTCCTCGACTTCAATGTCGCTGTCGCGAATGACGCGAAAGGCGCCCTCGCCCAGCACTTCATAGCCCGGGAATAGCAAGCCGATAAAGGCGACGATCAACCGGTCCAGCATCACGAAGCGCGCGGCGCCGCCGAGCGGCCCGTCGGGCAGCCTGATGAAGCGCTCGACGCTGCCCGGAATTCGGACCAGCGCGCTCATCGCCTTGCCGTCGCGCGGATTCAAGAGCTCTAGCGCCAAACTCAATCCGAGATTGGGAATGAATGGGAACGGATGTGCCGGATCGACCGCAAGCGGCGTCAGGATCGGGAACACGTGGGAGAGGAAATAGTCCTGCAGCCACTCGCGTTCGCGGCGGGTGAGGTCGGCGACCTCGAGGATCACCACGCCATTGGCGGCGAGTTCGGAGCGCAGCAACTTCCACCGCGATTGCTGCGAGGCGACCAGCGAGGCGACACGCTCGCTGATCCGTTCGAGCTGCTCGGCCGGGGTGCGCCCGTCATCGGAGATTTCCGCCACCCCCGAAAGCACTTGGCCAACGAGGCCGGCGACGCGAACCATGAAAAACTCGTCGAGATTATTCGCCGAGATCGACAGGAACCGGAGGCATTCGAGCAGCGGATGGCTCGGATTGGCCGCTTCCTCCAAGAACTCGCCGGTTGAATTCAAGCCACGACAATTCGCGGTTGATGAAGCGTTCGGGCGACGACAGCAACGGCGGCGGATCGTCGTTCGCCGCCGCCGGAGTCGGCGCAAAATTCTTCTCGCTGGTCGCAGACGCGCGTGCCAAACGCAACTCCTTCTCCTCGCCGCCATATTGAGCCAATTGCCGCGCCCCGCCAAGCGCTGCGACAGGGCTTTGCTTAACGGCTGCGCGCCTGCGACCGTCTCCGCGCCGGGAAGATTTCCGAACGATTGATTTCTGAAACTCAGAATTAGTCGCCCGCGCGTCCCGCTGCTTGACCTCGTTGCCTTGTTTGGAGTCGTGCGGAGACCGGAGAATCGCGCCCTCCTTCTGGGCTTAAGCCGTTGAAAAGTCTCGGTTGGCTGGCCGGAGACTGATTGAAATTCCTTCCGCCGGATTTGGATTTCCTTCCTGTTTTTTTGGATTCCCTTCCGCTGGCGTGGTTTTCCTGCGCCGGATTCGAAAAAACCCTTCTGCCGCGCCGGCGATACCTGGGCTCGCAGGTTGGAGCCCCGGCCGAATAACCACGCCTCGCCCGGCTATGGCGCCGCGACGGCCCGTTCGGCTTGAGTTAGGCTCTCGCTGGCCGTCTCGGCCTCGGCCTTCAAGAAGTCCTCGAGCCAATGGATATTGTACTGGCCGTTTTGCACGTCCGAGTTTCTAACGAGGGCGCGAAAAAGAGGCAGCGTGGTCTCGATCCCGTCGACGATGAATTCGTCCAGAGCGCGTCGCAGTCGCATGAGAGCCTCGGTTCGGGTTCGTCCATGCACGATGAGTTTGCCCACCAACGAATCGTAATAGGGCGGAATCACATAACCTTGATACGCCGCGGAATCAACTCGAATGCCGAGACCGCCAGGAGGATGAAAGTAAGCAATTCGACCCGGCGAGGGACGGAACGTGGTTGGATGCTCAGCGTTGATCCGGCATTCGATCGCGGCCCCAAGGAATCGAACGTCGTCTTGCGTAATAGAAAGGGGGGAGCCCGCTGCAATTTTGATCTGCTCATTGATAATGTCGATCCCCGTGATCATTTCCGTGACCGGGTGCTCGACCTGCACGCGCGTATTCATTTCGATGAAGAAGAACTTTCCGTCCTCATAGAGGAACTCGACCGTGCCTGCGCCGACGTAGCCCAGTTCGGCCATTGCCTTGGCCACGACCCCGCCGACGCTGTCGCGCTGCTCGGGGTTCAAGGCAGGGGATGGACCTTCCTCCCACACTTTCTGATGGCGGCGCTGAAGGGAACAGTCGCGCTCGCCGAGGTGAATAGCATGACCCTGAGTGTCGCCGAGCACCTGGACTTCGATGTGGCGCGGCTTGGCGAGATATTTCTCGAGATACACGCCGTCGTCGCCGAAGGCCGTCTTTGCCTCGATCTTGGCGGAAGCGATCGCGTCTGCAAGTTCATCAGGCCTACGCGCGACTTTCATCCCTCGGCCGCCCCCGCCGGCCGCAGCCTTGACGATGACCGGGTAGCCGATATCGGCCGCGATCTGACGCGCTTCGCTTTCGTCCCGCACGTCGCCTTGGGAACCCGGAACACACGGGATTCCGAGACGCGCCGCGGTGCGCTTGGCCTCGATCTTGTCGCCCATCGTCCGAATGTGTTCGGCCTTCGGACCGATGAAGGTGATTTCGTGCTCTTCAAGAATTTCCGCGAAACGAGCGTTTTCGGCCAGAAAACCATAGCCTGGATGAACGGCGTCCGCCCCGGTGATCTCGCACGCAGCGACAATGGCGGGGATGTTGAGGTAGCTGTCGCGTGCGGGCGGCGGCCCGATGCATACGCTCTCGTCGGCAAGCTTGACGTGCATCGCGTCTCTGTCGGCGGTCGAATACACTGCAACGGTGGCGATGCCGAGCTCCTTGGCGGCGCGCATCACTCGCAGCGCAATCTCGCCCCGATTGGCGATCAGGATCTTATCGAACATCGAGGCGACTTCCCCGCTCGCCTGCAACGCCCCACGCGTAACCCCGCCTCGCGGTCATTCGATGATCATCAACGGCTGGTCGTACTCGACCGGCGCGCCCTCAACGACCAGAATGCCGACGACTTTGCCGGCCCGTGGGGCAACAATGTCATTGAAGGTCTTCATGGCTTCAATGAGCAGGAGCTTGTCTCCGATCTTCACCACCGATCCAATCTCCACGAACGGTTTGGCTTCGGGATTTGGCCGCAAATAAGCGGTGCCGACCATCGGCGATTTTACTGCGTCGGCGATATCCACGGTTGGCATCTGCGCAATCGGAGGAGCGACGGGGCCCTCGCGGATAACAGGCGCCGCTTCAGGGACCGCCGTGATCGCCTGAGGCGATGGCGATCGCTGGCGCGCCAGGCGAACCCGCAGGTCGCCCTGGCTGATTTCGACCTCGTTGAGATCGTATTGCTCCACGATCTTCGCGAGCCGGTCGATTTCAACCGCGTCAACAAGGCTTTGCGCTGACCCGTCGGATTGCGCGCCGGACGGCTTCTTCATTTCGTTTCGCTCGCGCGGGGAAGGGGCGTGCTCGTCAACAATTGGAACTTCGTATATCGCGCCAACCCCGGCAAAGAAAGTGGGATAGCGCGCCGCCGTTCACGCTCGGCGCGCCCATACACTGACGTCATGAAACGCAACGCCGCCATGCGGAGCCACGCTGTCGTCGCCGACAAGCGTGTTGATTCCCCACCCGTCGAGGAAAGCCGAGGGAGGCCAAACGCCTTCGCTGATGAGGATTCCCGGGTTCACGCCTTTAAAAATCCGCACATGCAATCGTGTCCTTCCGCGCTCATTGCCGAGTTGCACGACGTCGCCTTGCGCGAGCCCCAGTCGAGCCGCATCGGATGGGTTCATGAGCACTTCTGGCCGCAGTTCGCGTGAACGCGAGGTTTGAGTCTCCGTGAAGCTGGAATTCAGAAAATTTCGGGCGGGCGACGTCGCAAGTTTGAACGGGCGGTCCTCGTCTGTATCCTCGTTTATGGGCCAGTGGTCTGGCAGACTCGGCATCTCGCGCCAGGGGCCGCGCATCCCGTCATTGGCGACCCGCGCGTCCGTCCAATCCGCCTTGAACCGAAACTTTCCATCTGGATAGCCAAAACCGTTTAGGAAGTGAGCCTCCTCGAAAGGCGGCTGGAGGTCGAGCCAACGCTCTGATTCGAGCGTCGCGAGATCGCCGTAGCCGGATTCGCGCAGGGTCCAATCAATGATCTCCCGTGGCGACATCGAAAATGCCGGATGTGCGGCCCCGACCCGCTCAGCGAGACCTGTGATCACTTCGTGATTTGAGCGGCAGCCCTCCGGCGGTTCGATCACCTTCGGCGCGAACTGCAAGTGCTGGTGGCCTCCGGCGGTATAAAGATCCTCATGTTCGAGGAACATGGTCGCCGGCAGGACAATATCGGCGTAGCGCGCGGTGTCGGTCATGAATTGCTCGTGAACGCATGTAAACAGGTCGGCGCGCGAAAATCCGCGCCGGACCTTCTCTTGGTGCGGAGCCACCGCCAGCGGGTTGGTGTTCTGGACCAACATGGCTCGTACGGGCGGGCCCCCTTTCAGCGCCTCCGCGTCACCGGTAAGCACTGATCCGATGCGCGACTGGTCCAGACGACGAACGCTCGAGTCGCGGACGTCCAGACCCTCGATCATCGTTTTTCGAAGCTTGTACACGCCACTATTGCTGTGGAACGCGCCGCCTCCCTCGTGCGCCCAGGCGCCAGTAACGGCAGGAATACACAGAGCCGCGTGCATGTTCGCCGCGCCGTTGCGCTGACGCGAGAAGCCGTAGCCCAGGCGAAAAAAGGTTCGCTTCGACCGCCCGACCAGCGCGGCGAATTCCTCGATTTGGGCGGGGCCGAGGCCGGTGATCGCGCTCGCCCAGGCGGGCCCCCAACTCCGCACGTGCGTGTCGAGCTCGTGGGGCGCGTCTGTATATCGCTCAAGATAGTCCCAGTCCGCGGCACGGTCGCGAAACAAAACGTGCATCACGGCGCAGGCCAACGCACCGTCCGTCCCTGGCCGGACGCGCAACGCGAGATCGGCTTGTCGCATCGTTTCCGTTTCATAAATGTCGATCGCGACAATCTTGGCGCCGCGTTCCTTACGCGCGCGAATCGCGTGGGTCATGACATTGACTTGCGTGGCGACAGCGTTGGTGCCCCAGATGACGACGCAATCCGATTTCGCCATTTCCCGCGGATCGGCGCCCATCAGCCGACCGGCGCCGGCGACATATCCGGGCCAGGCAATCCCTACGCAAATTGTGCCGTGGAAGCGGGAATAGCATTTCGCGTGCGTGAGGCGTTCGATTCCGTCGCGCATCACGAGACCCATCGTGCCGGCGTAGAAGTACGGCCAGACGCCTTCGGGCCCCAGATCGCGCTCGACCCTCAGGAAATTATCAGCGACGCGGTCGAGCGCCTCATTCCAACCGATCGGCGCAAATTGGCCGCTTCCCTTGGGGCCAACACGGCGCAACGGCTCGGTAAGCCGATCCGGATGATGAATCCGCTCCCAATAGCGCGCGACTTTGGCGCAGATTACACCGGACGTATATGTCTGATCGCGCGCGCCGTGGATGCGGCCAATCCGCTTTCCCCCAATCACCTCGACGTCGAGAGCGCATACCGAAGGGCAGTCGTGCGGGCAGACCGAGGGACGTCTGGTGACTTCGGTAACCGCGTTCATCGGTTCTCCACGTACCGCATCATCCGATAAAGCGCCCGCCACTGGCAATATCATCGCATGCCTTGCTCTTGCGGCCGGATACAACTATAAGCTGCAGTCGGTAACACTCTCAAGACGGCCAACGGCGATCCGTTTCTATGTCGCAGTTTTCACCGCGGGGCTGATTTTGCCGGTCACAACGTGGGCCCAGAGCGGAACCCAGGTCGAGATCCATTATGCTCCGCGAGAAAATCTTGAAAGCGTCGACGTTCAGGAAATTGGCCGCGCCGAACTGTCTATCGACATGGCGGCTTATGTCCTCTCCGACCCGCCAATCATCGAGGCGTTGACCGACGCCGCAGAACGCGACGTGGTCATCCGCCTCTATCTCGACAAGTCTGAATTCGCCGAGCACGGACCCATTCGAGGCGGTCTCGTTGAAGCGCTGCTGGTCCATCCGAATGTCGTCGCGCGCGTCAAGGGCGAGGGTGTTTTGATGCATTTGAAAGCGTACGCCGTCGACGGGGAGTTGTTGCGCACGGGTTCGGGCAACTTCTCCCGTTCGGGGCTCGCCAGCCAGGACAACGATCTTATCCTGATTACCGATCAAGCGATCGTCGATGCGTTCGAGGCCGATTTCGAGCACATATGGGCGCGCGCGCAAAATATCGGGGCCCTCGACCCGCCCCGGTGAGAACTGGCGAAGTTATATAAATCCATCTGACGAAACCGTCGCTCCAACGCCGCGGAAGCGATCCACGCGAGGCCGCAGGTTCGGCTCGCAGCAAAATAGCTTCAGGCAAAATCAAGCCCATCCAAATGAAATTGTTTGAGTTTTGCTTCGTCCGAATCGCGACTTTTCAATGAGTTGTGGCGGGAAAAATAAAAAATCCCTGTCTCCTTTCCCGCGCCGCCAGGCATCTGACGAGACCCGGGTTCAAGTCGGGCAAGGGGCAAACGTATAAGCGGCGGCTTTCCGATTTCCGCAGAGAGTTTCTGCGGGCGGTTCATCGCGTGCTCCAAATCGCCGGACCCTAGCGCGAATCGCCTCGCGTCTGCGGTAGACCCAGCGGCGTGTAGCGCTCATAACGCTGGTTGAACTCGTCGGCGTCGAGAACGCCCACGGTCTCAAGCCGCTGAGATGTCGAATCGCTCTGCTGGGCCAAGATTGAAGTCACCTGCCACCGCCAAGTGGACGGATCGTCCATGCCGGGGCCTGTAGCCAGCTCCGTCACTCCCGCGGCGTAGCTCGCGCCGCCGCCAATTGCGATGAGAGGAAGAATGAGGGACTTCCGCATCGTCTCCTCCGCGATCTTCGCCTGAATATTCTCCGCCGACAATTCACGCATCTCCCGCGCGGCCGGCGCCTATTAGGCAAGCGTTAAACATAAATTTGTGGCCCGGCTAAGGCGCATGGCTCTTCGAGGCCATTTCACGCAAAGCTTCGCTCGCCATGGTGCGGGTCACTCGCCGACCTAGCGTCAAGGCCTCGTTGTCGATCACAGCGACAATCTCGCGCGCAGCTCCAAGCGAACGTTCGATTCTCAGCGCAATGTAGGCGACCACATGGGGCTCGACCTGAAGCTGACGATCGCTGAACAACTTGAAGAGAACCGCCTCAGTCAATTCAATATCCGGCGCGGCCAGCCGCACCACTGGCGCCAATCGAAGTCGCGACAACAGGTCGGGAGTGTTGAGTCCCCAGGCGTCCGGCGCTGCGCGGCAGGTCAGCAACAGCCACACGTCGTTTTGGAGAGCCGTATTCATGAGGTGAAAGAACAGCGCTTCCGAGTGTGCAGCGCGGTCTGCGTCTTCGAATAGCACCGCATGCGCGCGTTCGCAGGCCCGGACGCTCTCCTCGTTCAAGGCCTCTCCGCGGAGCGTGATGGCGCCGGAGACGCCGGCCCAGATCGCTCCGAGATGGCTTTTTCCCGCGCCCTCTGGCCCGACAAGGGTCAACATTCGACCGGGCCAGTTCGGCCAAAGCCCAATCGCATTCAAGGCCTCGCGGTTGGACGGCGCGGGCAGAAAATCTTCACGCGCGAAGCTTGGCGAATGCGGCCAGCGAAACGTCAATTGGCGAGGCGGAGAAATCATGGACTCTCCGGTTCCGAGCGGCCTCGATAGAGCCGGCTCGTCAGGTAGAGCGCGATGAGATGACGGGCGACAACGCCGATCGCCGCGGCCGTCGGAACAGCGATCAGGAGCCCGAGAAATCCGAACAATTGTCCGAAAGCCAGCAGCGCGAACATGATCCAGACCGGGTGAAGTCCGACCAATTCGCCGACAAGCTTCGGCGACAGCACATATCCCTCGAGAAATTGGCCGACCCCGACAACGGCGAGCGCCAGGAAGAAAAGCTGGAGACTTGGCCAGCCCTGAACGAGCGCGACCCCGAGCGAAAGGACGAGCGCGGTCAGCGATCCCACATACGGCACGAAGCTGAGCAAGCCACCCAACACGCCGATCAGGAAGCCAAAATCGAGGCCGATCAGCGTCAATCCGACGCCATACCAGAGGCCCAGGAACAGGCAGACGATCGACTGGCCCCTGATGAAGCCGGCCAAAGCGTGATTTATCTCTCGGGCGATTTTTCGCAGACTGTCGCGATAGTCGAGCGGGAGCCAGCTGTCGATTTCTGAAATCAAGCGATGCCAGTCGATCAGAATATAGAAGGCGACGACAGGCGTGACGATCAGGAGCGATAGGAAACTGAATACCGCCGCGCCGCCCGACACAAGCGACTTGAGGGCGTTGAGAAGCCACTGTGCGCCCTGCGCGACAAAGTTACTAATAGAGCTATGAATTTGTGCGCTCGACAGCTGCTGGCTGAGGCCCAGTGCGTGCAGCCAGCCGCCGCCGTATTTCGCAATGAGGGCGTTGCCCTCCTCCACGACGAGCGCCTGCAGGCGCACTGCGTAGTCCGGCAGGCGCTGGGAAAAGGCTATGAATTGATCGCTCAAAATCGGGGCGACGAGAATGAGGACAATCACGACGCCCAAGGCGAATGCGGTCAGAATGAGCAGCGACGCGCCGAGGCGGTTGAGTCCCAAACTCTGGAGCTTGAGCACGACCGGGTCGAGAAGGTAGCCGAGAACGATGCCGGCCGCGAAAGGCGTGATTGTTGAGCCGAGCAAATAGACGACATACAAGACCGCGGCGACCGCGATACCCCAGAATAGAATTTGGCGCTCGAGGCTCATCCGGCCAGCCTCATGGGATTCCGCCAGGCCTGTCAGCCGGCTGGAGCAGGTCCCATTTGCCGCCCCAAGGATCCAGGAACACCGCGACCAGACCGTAAGGTTCGTCTCGCGGCGCTTCAAGGAATCTGACGCCGCGAGAGCGCATCGTCTCGTAGTCGCTCCGGAAGTCCGCCGTGTGAAGGAAAAATCCGACCCGTCCGCCGGCCTGATCGCCGACGCGCGCTCGCTGCCGTTCATCGTTCGGAACCGCAAGCACGAGCGCAGCGCCCGCGCCCCGCGAGGGGGCGACCACGACCCAACGTTTGTCTGTGCCGAGCGGCGTGTCTTCGAGAACCGCGAAGCCGAGGACGTCGCGGAAGAAAGCCAGGCCCTTGTCGTAGCTGGGGACAAGAACCGTGACGGCGGCGAGGCGCTGGAGCATGAGCTGGACCCTAACGGCTCATATGATCCAGCCACTGGGCGATATAGACGCCGCCCGAGGCCAGGGTTGTCCCAGCGACTGCCCATTCCAGGTAGGCCTGCGTGGGCTGAGAATCGAGGCCATACGCGCGAACCCCAAGTGCGAAGCCGGCCAGCGCGATCTGGGCAACCGTATTGAGCTTCGACACCCAGACAGGGCGAATCTCGACCGGCTTGTCGAGCAGCCAGGAGACCAGAACGGCGAAGAGAATCATGACGTCTCGCGAGACGACGGTGACGGCGATCCAGGCCGGCAGGCCGGCATAGATGGCGAGCGAAACATAAATCGAGATCAGCAGCGCCTTGTCGGCGAGGGGATCAAGGTAGGCGCCCAGCTCGGTGCGAAGATCGAAATTTTTGGCGATAAAGCCGTCGATTGCATCGGACACTCCGGCAAGGATAAAAATCAGAAACGCCGGAAGGAATCGCTGCGAAATAATCATCATTACGGCCAAAGGCGTCATCAGCAGTCGCGCCAACGTGACCAGATTGGGTAAATTTCTAAAAACCTGGCCGATCTCCATGAAGTGACGCCCCTGGCGTCGCCGCCCAAGCATCCCCTCCCGGACGTCGCCACTCACGCGGATGACGGGCCAAAGGCTAACACGAATTGCCCAGGGTTGGGAAACCACGTCCGACCCGCGGCCCTTGCGCGTTTCCCGGCGGGCAATTACGCCGGTCGCGTCCGAACGCCTCCGGAGCCTCGATGTCCGAAAGCCGCAAACCCCTCACTTACGCCGAATCGGGAGTCGACATCGATACCGGCAACCGTATCGTCGATCGGATACGTCCGCTGGCTCGCGCCACGCGCCGCCCAGGCGCCAGCGCGGAGCTTGGCGGATTCGGCGGACTGTTCGATCTTCGCGCGGCGGGTTTTGTCGATCCGATCCTGGTTGCGGCGAATGACGGGGTCGGCACCAAGTTGAAGATTGCCGCCGAGAGCGGCATTTATGACACGATCGGCATCGATCTCGTCGCGATGTGCGTCAACGACATTGTCGTCCAGGGCGCCGAGCCTCTGTTCTTCCTGGACTATTTCGCGGCCGGCAAGCTCGACGAGGAGGTCGCGTCGGCCGTCCTGCGAGGCGTAGCCGAGGCGTGCGCGCAGTGCGGCTGCGCCTTGATCGGCGGAGAGACGGCGGAGATGCCCGGCGTTTACGCTGCCGGCGATTTCGACATCGCGGGCTTCGCCGTCGGCGCCGCCGAGCGTGGGACCCTGCTGCCCCGGCCGGGGCTAAAGGCAGGCGACCTGGTTTATGGCCTAGCGTCGTCGGGGGTCCATTCGAACGGATTTTCGCTGGCGCGGCGCGTTGTTGCGCGATCCGGCCTCGGCTGGGATGCTCCAGCGCCGTTCGATCCGTCGCGCTCGCTGGCCGCGGCGTTGCTGACGCCGACGCGCCTCTATGTGCGCCCGCTGCTTCAGGCGCTGGCGCGAACGAGAGGCATCTACGCGCTCGCCCACATCACCGGCGGCGGCTATCCGGACAATCTGCCCCGCGTGCTCGACGACAGCCTCGCTGTCTCGCTCGATCTCGACGCCTTCGCGCCGCCGCCCGTCTTTTCGTGGCTCGCGGCGGCCGGCGGCCTCGAGGAAGAGGAGATGCTCCGGACCTTCAATTGCGGCCTCGGGATGGCGGCCTTCGTTTCCGCCGACCTCGAGGCGGGCGCGCGCGAGGCGCTCACCGATGCGGGCCTGTCGCCGGTGCTGATCGGGGAGCTTGTTCCCTCCGCCGGCCGGCGCATTGTCACCCGGGGAAAGCTCAAGTTGTGAATCCTCGAGTCCGAACGGTCGTCCTCATCTCGGGTCGCGGCTCCAACATGAGCGCTCTCGTCGAGGCAGCGCGAGCGCCGGACTTTGCGGCCGAGATCGTGCTCGTGCTGTCGGACGACCCGGGCGCGCCCGGTCTTGCGGTCGCGCGCGAGGCGGGCGTTGCCGCGGAAGCGATCGACTTCCGGGCCTACCCGGGGACGGCGGCGTTCGAGGCGGCGCTCGGGGGGCGACTTCGCGCCGAGCGGGCCGATATCGTCTGCCTCGCCGGGTACATGCGGGTGCTGAGCCCGTCCTTCGTCGAGCGTTGGAAGGGCCGCATGCTCAACATCCACCCCTCGCTGCTGCCGAACCTGCGCGGGCTCAACACCCATGAGCGGGCGCTCGCCCAGAAGCTCGCCGAGCATGGATGCACGGTTCACTTCGTGACCGCCGAACTCGACGCCGGGCCGGTCATCGCGCAGGCGCGGGTGCCGGTTCTGCCCGGCGACGACGCCGAGGCCCTGGCGGCGCGCGTCCTGAGGGAAGAGCACCGGATCTATCCCGCCGCCTTGAATGCCGTCGCCCGCTCGCTCATTGCCGCCGCTTCGGAGGGCCACGGCGGATGACTTTGGGCGCTGTTTCACGTGAAGCCAGTTCTTTGCCCGAGCTTGTGATCGAATTTGGAAAACCTTGTCCAGACATGCTCGGCCCCGCCGGGCACGGCGTCCGACAAAGTCTAACAGAACAAAAGGCTTTGATCTCCTTGGATTCCCTTGACCGGATTGAGCGTTTTCAAAGGGTTACGCTGACCCCGAGGCACACAACTTTTGTCCTGTCCTTTTTTTCCGGCGTCGCCGCAAGAAAGGGCGTCGGGCGGGGCGACCGAGGAGCAAAGGTAAGTACCCCCGGCAAAGCCGGGGGCTTTAGGATGAGAGCCGCTCAAAGCGGCTGAAGACGCCGCTGACGCGGCTTCAACGGGAGGGGCGACGGATAGCTCTATTCCCGCGGAACGGCAAAATCCGAGGTTGCCGTTTCGCCAAACTCGCACGCGACCAAGTGACGACGCCGGTTGATGGGGCAGATCCTATCTTGCAATTCCGTTTCGCCCCTCCTCTCGGGTTAGAAGTGGCACAGATCAAGAGAGACTGTCCGAAACGTCAAACTGCTACTGCCACCCCGGCATAGCCGGGGGGTCTCCCGCTTACGCTAGCACGTATTCTGATTTTCCGCAATCAATTGTTCGAACAGCAAGGTCGGCGAGGTCTGTCAGCTGAGGCGCTGCAACGCGGCGCGAGCTTGACTGTTGTTGGGGTTGACCTGCACGGCGCGCTGGTAGGACTCGACGGCCTTCGCGTGATTGTTCAATTTTTCGTAACAAGATCCGAGACCCGCCCATGCCTCCGAGTTGTTGGCGTTGACGTTGAGCGCGGCGTTGAAGTCCTCGATCGCCGCATCAAATTTCCCGGTGGCCATCAAGCTCTGGCCGCGGGCCTGGTATGGCGCGCCGGCAAAGGGGTCGCGATCGATCGCATTGTTGAAGTCGGTGATCGCCTGGACGTTGTCGCCTTGGCGCTGATAGATCAGTCCGCGCGCGTGGTATGCCTGCGCGCCCTCCGGGTCGAGTTTGATCGCCTGGTTGAGGTCAGCCAGCGCGGCGGGAAAGTCGTTTTGCGACCGCAACAGGTTGCCGCGCCCCAGATAGGCGGCAGCGTCGTTGGGATTGACGATGATCGCCTGGTTGAAATCCTGCAGCGCCAGATTGTCTTTCTTGATCTGGCGATACGCCAACGCCCGATTGGTGTAGGCGCCGGAGAAATTCGGGTCGAGCTCGATCGTATGGGTGAAATCCTCGATCGCGTTCGAATATTGGCCGAGCTTGGCGTAGACCACGCCACGGGTGTTGTAAGCGGCGGGGTCGCGCGGATTGCGCTCAATGACTTCGGTGAGCGACGCGATATTTCCGGCGTTTGATGCCTGAGCTGCGGCGCCGGCGTCAACCTCAGCAACATGGGTCGTCGGATTGAAGCCGCCGATCGTTTCGCTGCATGCGGCCAGCACCAGCGCGGTTGCCGCCAACCCCGCCGCCATCCATCTGCCTTTCAGCATCGATCTTTCCATCATCGAGCGCCGAAGTCCGCGGCAAGCGCGGAGGGCAAAAGGGCGCACACGCCTCGATCGATGGTTGGCGACGCCATTATCCAATCCCCGCCGGCAACGTCGCCGCCGCCACAGAAGGGGCGACGCAAATCAGCCGGCGGACCGCGGCGCCCCGGGGACCGGCTTCGGCTTGACGGGGAGCAGGCCCTCTCGCTGCAACTTCTTCCGCGCGAGCTTGCGCGCGCGCCGGACCGCCTCTGCCTTCTCGCGCGCCCTCTTTTCGGACGGCTTCTCGTAATGTCCGCGGAGCTTCATTTCGCGGAAAATTCCCTCACGCTGCATTTTTTTCTTCAGGGCCTTGAGAGCCTGATCGACATTGTTGTCGCGAACGAGTACCTGCACGGATAATCCTGTGTGTCGAGGCCGAGCCTCATAAGAAGTGAAGGTTGGCGCCAACCGCAATAGCGCTCGCTCTCTGGAAGCAAACACCGCGGAATTGCGCGGGCTTTACCAGAGAGGCCATTTCTTGTCCAGAGCGCCCGGCGTCCGCGGCAACAATCCGGTTCCCTTGGCATGTCGATCGTGGCATAGAACAATCCAGGGAACTCGTGATGAACAGATTTGAGCGGCGTCCGATCGACGCTGGCGAAGCGAAAATTGAATTTGTGGACGGCGAATATCGCATCGTTCGGCCCGGGGCCTTCGTGCGGTGCGCCGTCACCGGCGAGCCGATCCCCCTCGAGGAACTGCGCTATTGGAGCGTCGATTGGCAGGAGGCCTATTCCAGTCCGGCTGCCTCGATGAAGCGCGTATGCGAGAGCGGTTATGGGCGCCGCGACGGTGACTATATACGCGAATAAACCGTTGTGAAGCGCGCCCGTGACGGGTGGCGCGGGAAAGGGCGGCCGCGTAATCGATCGTCAATCGTCCGCACGCTATCGAATCGGCGGGGCGTATTGGATGCCGCCGGAGTTCCACAACTGATTGAGTCCGCGCGGAATGGCGAGCTGGGTCTTCGAGCCCAGGTTGCGCTCGAAGACTTCGCCGTAGTTTCCAACATATCGGACAATGTTCGCCGCCCAATCGTTGCTGAGCCCGATCTGCTCGCCGAAGTCCCCGCTGGTCCCGACCAAGCGCATCACCTCGGGCTTCTGCGATTTCAACGCCTGATTGATGGTCTTTGAACTCACCCCGAGCTCCTCGGCATTGACCATGGCGAAATAGGTCCACTTCACGACACTGATCCATTGCAGGTCGCTGTCGCGCACCACCGGGCCCAAGGGCTCCTTTGAGATCACATCCGGGAGAATGACGTGATCCCTCGGATTGGAAAGGCGCAGCCGCAGCGCATAGAGTTGGGAAAGGTCGCTGGTCAGGACCGAGCATTGACCGGCGTCGTAATACTTGATCGCCTGGTCGGTTGACGAGGCGACGACCTCCTGAAGGGTCATGCCGTTGCTGGTGAAGAAATCGGCGAGATTGTCAATCGTGGTGGTGCCGCCTTGCACGCACACCTTTGCGCCGTCGAGCTCTAGCGCCGAATTGATCCGCATGGCGCGGGGGGCCATGAATCCCTGCCCGTCGTAATAGGTGACGCCCACAAAAGTCAGGCCGAAATCGGCTTCGCGCCCCATCGTCCAGGTCGAGTTGCGCGACAGGACGTCGATCTTGCGGTCTCTCAAGGCCTGGAACCGGGCGTCGGCCGAAAGCGGCACGAGCTTGACCTTGTTCGGATCGCCAAAGATGGCGGCGGCGATCGCACGGCAGAAATCGACGTCGAATCCACTCCAGAGCCCCCGCTGGTCGACGAACGAGAACCCCGGCAATCCCTCGTTCACGCCGCAGATCAACGACCCGCGCGCCCTCACCTCGGTCAAGGTTGGGGACGACGCGAATGCGGAGGCGCCGACGGTCATCGCCAACAGAATCGTCGAGAGAGCCCAATGAAAGGCTACTCGACCCGTCCTCGTCGCTCTATCTGGAGGAACCATGCGGCAGTTTACCGTCGACCCCGTCCGACGACTGTAGCTCAGAGACAAGCCCGAGAAAACTGGCCCCGTTCCGCCAAGATCCGCCGCCAGTAGTTCAGCTCTCCCATAACGGCGGCGGTTAAGCGGTGGCGAGCGGACCAACTCGCGGGAATCAGATTGCGGCGCGTTCCAACGCGATGTACGAGCCGGTCGCGCCCGGATTGGAGATTCCTAGGAGCCTGTCTGCTTAATCCCGGCGAGATGGGATTTGAACCGCTCAAGCCAGTCGGAGAGCCGGATGCAGCAAATTCGCGCATCCGGTTTGATGTAAGGGTGGAAGCTTTGCGGCCATCGTTCGTTGCACCGTTTCCGAGGTGGCGAAGCTCAGCCGGTTGCGAGTGCGGCAAGGGACGGGGTCCGCCCCTGGGCGAGCTTCAAGATATTGTGGGCGAGGCAGACGAGGCCCCACTCGTTGGCGACCTTCTCGACGCCGCGCAAGAGAAACTGACGGAAGCCGCGCGCCTGCTTGATCTGTCCGAACACCGGCTCAGGCAGCTGCTTTCTTAAGCGGTAGGGGCTGGAGTGCCCGCCGGCCTTGATTCTTTCGCGCATGGCGGCGACGCGGGCGCCGCCGCCTTCTCCTTCCCCGGCGTGCTTGGCCCGCCCCGGCGCGATATAGGCGTCGATCTCGCGTTCCTCCATCGCCGCAAGGTTGGCCTCGGAGCAATAGCCCGCGTCCGCCGACAGTTGCGTCGGCTTCTTGCCCAGATTGGCTTCGATGGCGTCGGCGATCGGCGCCAATTGATGTTGATCGCTCTGCTTCGCGTCGAGGCCGTGGGCGACGATCACCTGCGCCGTCGCGTCGACCGCCGCCTGCGCATTGTAGCCCTGGATGAAGCCGTCCTTGGTTTTCATGATGCGGCTTTCGGGATCGGTGAAGTTCTTCTGCGCTTTGGGGTCGGGCTCTTCGGATGGCGGGGCGGCGGGCTTGCCCGGTTTCTTGCGGCCCTCGGCTTGTCGCCGCTCCTCGGCCTCGGCCTGCGCTTTGGCCTTGGCCGCCGCGGCCGCTTTCGCCTCGGCCTCCAATTCGGCCTTCGCCGCCCGGATCTTCTCGGCGCGCTTCTTCTTGTCGGCGACCCATTTGGGCAGCTCCTCGCCGCTCTTGTCGCGGCCGAAGGCTCTGTCTTCCTCGGCGTCCGCAGCCGCGGCTGCGCTCAGCCACCGCTCGACCTCGGCCTCGAGCTCCGCCGCACGCTTCTCCATCCGCTCGTAGCTCATCGCCTTGTGCTTGGAGGCGTTCGCCTTGATCTTCGTCCCGTCGAGCGCGACATGGCCAAGCTTCACAAATCCCGCCTGTTCGCACAGCTTGAGAACTTGCCCGAACAGTCCCGCAAGCGCCTTCAAGTGCCGCTTGCGGAAGTCGGAGACGGTGCGAAAATCCGGCGGATCGAGCCCGACAATGCTCATGAAGTCGACCCGTTCGCGCGTCGCCTTGGCGATCCGGCGCGACGAGTAGACGCCGTGACAATAGCCGTACAGCAACAGCGCCGTCATCATCGCCGGGTCAAACGGCGGCTGCCCGCGCTCGCTCGCATACGCGGCTTCGATCTCACCAAGGTTGAGATGCTCGAGCACAAGCGCCAAAATGAAGCGAGCCAGATGGTCCTCGCCGACAAAGTCCTGCACGCTCGGCGGCAACAACAGCGGCTGATCGATCGTCCAGGGCCGGAAGGTCTTGCTCATAAGCAAGCAGAATCCAATTCGCGCAAACGCCGCCACCAAAATCCCCCATTTCTCGGACAGGCTCCTAGTCCGCGCGATCAGGAAGCGAGGCGATGGTCGAGTGGTTCGATGATCTCGTTCTTGGCATGCGCTTCAAGAGCCCGGAAAAGCGGGTGACCCGCGAAGAGATAAAGCGGTTCGCCTCCGAATATGATCCCCAGCCCTATCATCTCGACGAGGCCGCCGCTCAACGCTCGGTCTTCGAAGGCCTCGCCGCCTCGGGCTGGCACACGGCGGCTATGGCGATGCGCCTCGCGGTTGAAACCCGCCCGTTCGGGCCGCACCCCCTTCTCGGGCTTGGCGTGGATGAGTTGCGATGGCTTGCCCCGGTGCGCCCGGACGATGTGATCCATCTCGAAGGCGAGGTCGTCGAACTCACGCCCTCGCGGTCGAAGCCTCAAGGCATCGCTCGCGTCAAATGGACGGCGTTCAATCAACGGGGCGAACCAGTCTACACCTTCAATCCGATTGCAATCGTACCGCGCCGCCCCGCCTGAACGAGAGGCTGGGTTACGATTTTGCTTGCATTGGGCGACAAGATAGTTCATATGTGAACTTTATTGCGGCGATGACGCCGCAGCCGCCGCTTTAGGCGGGTTTCCGCTTGTCTATCGGAGAGTGCGATGCCGACTTACAAGGCGCCGGTGAGCGACACCGTTTTTCTGCTGAACGACGTGTTCAACTACGCGAACTACGCCAACCTTCCCGGCTTCTCGGAGGCGCCGATCGACGTCGTCGAGGCTGTCCTCGGCGAGGGGGCGAAATTCGTCGAGGAGGTCGTCCAGCCACTCAACCGCGTGGGCGACGCTGAAGGCTGCAAACGCCACGACGACGGCAGCGTGACCACGCCCAAGGGCTTCAAACAGGCCTACAAGGCGCTGGTCGAAGGCGGATGGGTCGGCCTCGCGGGCGATCCCGCCTTCGGCGGCCAGGGCCTGCCGATGTTTCTGGCGGTCCTGTTCAGCGAATACGCCTATGGCGCCAATATCGCCTTCTCGATGTATCCCGGCCTCACCAATGGCGCGGTCGCTGCACTATCAGTCCATGCGAGCGACGAGCTCAAATCGAGATATCTGCGGAAGATGACCACCGGCGAGTGGACAGGCACCATGTGCCTGACCGAGCCCCATTGCGGCACCGATCTCGGCCTCATCAAGACCCGGGCGGTCCCTAAGGCCGATGGCTCCTACGCCATTTCCGGCCAGAAGATCTTCATCTCGGCCGGCGAGCACGACCTCGCCGACAACATCGTCCACCTGGTGCTGGCGCGAATCGACGGCGCGCCGGCTGGGGTCAAGGGCATCTCGCTCTTCCTCGTGCCGAAATTCCTGCCCGGCTCCGGTGGAGGCGTCGGCGAACGCAACGGCGTCATGTGCGGATCGATCGAGCACAAAATGGGCATTCACGCCAACACGACGGCCGTACTCAATTTCGACGGCGCCACGGGCTGGTTGGTCGGCGAGCAGCATCGCGGCCTTCCGGCGATGTTCGTGATGATGAACGGCGCCCGGCTCGGCGTCGCCGTTCAGGGCCTCGGCGTTTCGGAGGTCGCCTATCAAAACGCCGCGGCCTACGCCAAGGAACGCCGGCAAGGCCGTTCGCTCAAAGGCCCGGTCGAGCCGGACAAGCCGGCTGATTTGCTGCTGGTCCATCCCGACGTCCGCCGCATGCTGCTCGAGGTGCGCGCCTTCAATGAAGGGGCGCGGGCGCTCCTGGTCTGGATCGCCCTCACCCAGGACGAAGCCCGCCACGCCCCGGACGAGAAGGCGAGGCAGGCGGCCGACGACCGGCTCGGCCTGATGACGCCGGTGCTCAAGGGCGTCTTCACCGACTATGGCTTCGCCAATGCGGTCAAGGCGCAGCAGGTGCTGGGCGGCCACGGCTACATCGCCGAATGGGGCATGGAGCAGTTCGTGCGCGACGCGCGCATCGCCATGATCTACGAGGGCGCGAACGGCGTGCAGGCGCTCGACCTTGTCGTCCGCAAGCTGCCGAAGGACGGCAGCCGCGCGCTCATGGCTTTCCTCAGCGAGGTTGCGCAGTTCCTGGCGGCGGAAAAGAGCGACGCCGCGCTCGCTCCCTATCTCGGCGGCCTGCAGGCGGCCTTGGGTCATCTGCAGCAGGCGAGCCTGTGGCTGTCGCGCAATGGCGTCGCCGATCCCAACAACGCCGGCGCGGCGTCGACCGACTATATGCATCTCTTCGGATTAACCGCGCTCGGCTATATGTGGGCGCGCGTGGTCAAAGCGGTTTTGGCCCGCCAGGCGAAGGGCGAAAGCAATTCGGCCCTTGACGCGAAATTGATCATCGCCAAGTTCTTCAGCGAGCGTATGCTGCCGGAAACGGCGGCGCATCTGGCGAGGCTCAGTACCGGCGCTTCGACGCTGATGGCGTTGCCCGCGGAAGCGTTCTGAGAGCGTGTTTGAGGGAGGCTAAGGGCGATGGCGATCGATGTGGCTGCCTTGGCTGGAGGGTGCCAGTGCGGCGCGGTGCGCTACCGGCTGATGGCCGAGCCGACCGGCGTCAGCGTCTGCCATTGCCGAATGTGCCAAAAGGCGAGCGGCGGACCGTTCATGGTCTTCGGCGGCGTGCGGATGGCGGAATTCGTCGTCACCAGTGGCGCGATCTCGACTTTTCAGAGTTCGGACATCGCGGAGCGAGGCTTCTGCGCCCAATGCGGAACGCCTTTGACTTATCGAGGCCTCGGCGCCGACCGCGTCAGCGTGACGCTAGGCAGTCTCGACGACCCGAACGAAGTGCAGCCGACAGCGCAACTCGGCGTCGAATCGAAAGTGCGCTGGCTTGCGCGCTCCTTGGGCGCTCCGGAGACGCTCACTGAGCAATGGCTCGCGCGGAAGAAGATCGCCGCTGTCCAAAATCACCAGCACCCGGATCGCGAAGCTTGAGCGCCGCGCGGCTTGCGCGGCAAGGAGAACTCCAATGGTCGACGCCTTCATTTATGATCATGTCCGAACGCCGCGCGGGCGCGGCAAGCCGGACGGTTCGCTTCATACCGCGTCCACCCTTCACCTCGCGGCGACGGCGCTGAAAGCGATCAAGGATCGCAACCATCTCGACCCGCTCGATATCGACGACGTCGTCATGGGCTGCGTCGATCCTGTCGGCGAAGCGGGCGGCGACATCGCGCGGATGGGCGCGCTCGCCGCGGGCTTTGGCCAGACGGTGCCGGGCGTGCAGATCAACCGGTTCTGCGCCTCCGGCCTCGATTCGATCAATTTCGCCGCCTCGCAGGTGATGGGCGGCCAGCACGACATGACGATCGGCGGCGGCGTCGAGTCGATGAGCCGCGTCGGCATTGGCGCGTCCGGCGGCGCGTGGCCGGCCGATCCCTCGCTCGCGATTCCCGCCTATTTCATGCCGCAGGGCGTCTCGGCGGACCTGATCGCGACCAAGTACGGCTTCTCGCGCGACGACGTCGACGCTTACGCGGTCGAATTGCAGAAGCGGGCGGCGGCGGCGTGGAAGGAGGGCCGGTTCAAGCGTTCGATCGCGCCCGTCCTCGACGCCAATGGCCTCTCGCTGCTCGACCACGACGAGCACATGCGCCCGAGCACCGATATGCAGTCGCTGGCTTCGCTCAAGCCTTCGTTCGTCATTCCCGGGGAGCAGGGCGGCTTCGACGCGGTGGCTATTCAGGCCCATCCGGAGGTCGAGCGGATCATTCATGTCCATCACGCCGGCAATTCGTCGGGCATCGTCGACGGCGCGGCGACGGTGCTCTTGGGTTCGCGGGAAGCCGGCGAGAAGGCGCGCCTCAAGCCCCGCGCAAAAATCCGCGCTTTCGCCAACATCGGCTCCGAGCCCGCGATCATGCTGACGGGCCCGGTCGACGTGACCAAGAAGGTGCTGGCCCGCTCCGGCATGAAAATGAGCGACATCGATCTCTTCGAAGTCAACGAGGCTTTCGCTGCGGTGGTGCTGCGCTTCATGCAGGCCTTCGACGTCGATCCAGCAAAGGTCAACGTCAACGGCGGCGCGATCGCGATGGGTCATCCGCTCGGCGCGACCGGAGCCATGATCCTCGGCACCGCGCTCGACGAGCTCGAGCGCACCGGGAAGAGCACAGCGCTCATTACGCTCTGCATCGGCGGCGGCATGGGCACCGCCACGATCATCGAACGCGTCTGACTGTCAGCGGAGAGCTTCGACCATGAACCTCGTCAATTTCCGTTTTGAAACGGACGCCGACGGCGTCGCGATCGTGACCTGGGACATGCCAGGCCGGTCGATGAATGTGATTGACGCCGCGGTCGTCGGCGAGCTCGGGCGGATCGTCGACAAGATCGCAAGCGACGAAGCGATCAAGGGCGCGGTCTTCACGTCCGGCAAGGATGGCTTCGCGACGGGCGCGGACCTGACGATGCTGAAGTCGTCGGGCGACGAATACGCGCGCCTCCTCAAGGCGCAAGGCAGAGAGGCGGCGATGCGCTTCTTCGTCGATCGGACGAGACAAGCGTCGCTGATCTACCGACGGCTGGAAACCTGCGGCAAGCCGGCCGCGGCCGCGATCAACGGCGTATGCATGGGCGGCGCCTTCGAGCTTGCTCTCGCCTGCCACTATCGCATCGTCGCCGACAGCGACAAGGCGCGCGTCGGTTTGCCGGAGATCAAGGTCGGGGTCTTTCCCGGCGGCGGGGGCACGCAGCGCGTCGCGCGGCTGATGCCGACGCCGGAGGCGCTGCAGATGCTGCTCAAGGGCGACCACATCCGCCCCGCCGCGGCCAAGAAGATGGGCCTTATCCATGAGGTCGCGCCGGCCGATCAGATCGTCGCGCTGGCCAAGGCCTGGGTGAAGGCCAACCCGAGCGCCAAGGCGCCGTGGGACGACCCGAAGTTCAAGCTGCCGTCGGGCAAGGTCTTCTCGCCCCAGGGCATGATGATCTGGCCGCCGGCCAACGCCATCTACCGCCGCGAGACCTATGACAACTATCCGGCGGCAAAAGCAGTCCTTACCTCCGTGTTCGAAGGCCTGCAGTTGCCGATGGATCTGGCGCTGGCCGTCGAGAGCAAGCATTTCGCCAACATCCTCCTCAGCAAAGAGGCCGGGGCGATGATCCGCTCGCTCTTTCTGTCGATGGGCGAGCTCAACAAGGGCGCCCGCCGGCCGGCGAACGTGCCGGCAAGCAACCTGAAGAAAGTCGGCGTGCTCGGCGCGGGCCTGATGGGCGCGGGCATCGCCCATGTCTCGGCCAGCGCCGGACTGGAGGTGGTGCTCATCGACCGCGACCAGGAATCGGCCGACAAGGGCAAAGCCTATTCGGACAAGATCGTCAGTTCCCAGATCGCCAAGGGGCGCGCCAAGACCGCCGACAAGGACGCGCTGCTGGCGCGCATCAAAGCGACCGCCGACTACGCTGAGCTCAAGGGCTGCGATCTCATCATCGAGGCGGTGTACGAGGATCGCGCGGTCAAGGCCGAGGCGACCAGGAAGGCGCAGGCTGTCGTCGGACCGGACGTCGTCTTCGGCAGCAACACCTCGACGCTGCCGATCTCTTCCCTCGCCGCAACGTCGCTGAACCCTGAACTTTTCATCGGCGTACATTTCTTCTCGCCGGTCGAAAAGATGATGCTGACCGAGATCATCATGGGTGAAAAGACCGGCGCGAAGGCGCTGGCGACGGCGATGGACTATGTGCGCGCGATCAAGAAGACGCCGATCGTCGTCAACGACTGCCGTGGCTTCTATGTCAACCGCTGCGTCGGCGGCTACATGGTGGAAGCCCACGCGATGGTCATGGAAGGCGTACCGCAAGCGGTGATCGAGAACGCCGCCAAGATGGCCGGCATGCCAGTCGGGCCGCTGGCGCTCAACGACGAAGTCGGCATCGACTTGTCGTGGAAGATTCTTCAAGCGGCGAAGAACGACCTCGGCGCCAACGCTGTTGATCCGGCGCAGGAGAAGCTGATCGAAGCGATGGTGGTCAAGCAGGGCCGCCTCGGCCGCAAGAACGGCAAGGGCTTCTACGACTACCCGGCGAATGGACCGAAGAGCCTGTGGCCTGGACTGGCCTCGATCGTCGGCAAGCAACTCGACCCCGACACGATCAGCGTCAAGGACCTCAAGGACCGATATCTGTTCACGGTGGCCATCGAGGCGGCGCGCTGCCTGTTCGAAGGCATCGTCACCGATCCGCGCGAGGCCGACGTCGGTTCGATCCTCGGCTTCGGCTACGCGCCCTATACCGGCGGGGCGATCTCGTTCATCGACGGCATGGGGCTCAAGGCCTTCGTCGCCCGGGCCA
Source organism: uncultured Alphaproteobacteria bacterium (assembly GCA_963765375.1). Classification (GTDB taxonomy): domain Bacteria; phylum Pseudomonadota; class Alphaproteobacteria; order Rhizobiales; family Beijerinckiaceae; genus Roseiarcus. The sequence goes on from CAVXVZ010000009.1 coordinate 259,143, forward strand.
AGGCGCTGGCGGCGAAATATGGGCCTCGATTCGAGCCCGGCGATAAGCTGAGCGCTATGGCCGAGCGCGGCGAGACCTTCTACGGCATCTATGGCGAGAAACAGAAGGCGGCCTGAGATCCCCGTCAGCCATCCTCTTGGTAGACGCTACGGAGTCAGCACTCGGCTATATCTGCTGCTAACAGATTGATTTGGCTCGACTTTTGCGGAACGAACGATTGCCAGAAAGCGTGGGGAATGACACCATCGCTCACGGAATCAGGAGAATCCGCATGGCCAGCGCCGACTTCCGCCGCCAACTCGAGGGCTACGGTCTCACCACCGCCAATATCCTCTATCACCTGCCCGACCATCCGGGGATCCTGCAAAATTACATCTGGCAGCAACACGACCTGCATCCCCATTTTCCCGAGCTGAGAAAGTTCCTGGATTTCTGGTCGCGCGAGCTCGAGGGCTTTCTGCACTCGGTCACGGTCGCTCACGCGCGCCTCATCAGGCCCGCGGAATTCAAGGCGATCGGTGTGGAATTCAGGCTGCACTGAGCCGCCCGGCAAAAGGAGCGACGCGGCCGCATTCGGGCGCGCTATGCCGACTTGACGGTCAGTCCAGGCACAGAGACCGCTTTCTCATCGCCGATCGCGTCGAGAAATGAGCGTCGGAACGCGGCGCGAGAGAAATGAGCGCGCGCATATTCGAGTTGGAGACGCGACGCCTTCCGCCAAAGGGCGTCGTCCTGGAGTAATTTCACTGCCGAATCGGCCAGACCGCGCGCGTCGTCGGCGATGGCGGCGCACTCCTCGATGCCCGGCAGGCCTTGGGCGCCGACGCGCGTCGTCACGAGCGGCAATCCCTCTCGCAGCGCTTCGACCACCTTTGACTTGACGCCCGCGCCCATTCGGAGGGGCACCATCGCGATCCGAGCCCGCGCGTAACGTGCCCGGAGCTCGTCTTCACTCACGCGACCCCTGACCTCGACTCGGGCGCTCGCGAGCGAGCGCACAGCTTCGGTGGGATTTGCGCCGACCAAAGACAGCGTCGCGTCCGGGACCCTCTCCCAAATCATTTTCATGACGTCGCTCGCAAGCCATACGGCCGCGTCCACATTCGGAGGGTGGCCGAATCCCGCCACAAAGAGGATCTCATGATTGCTCGCGGGTTCGCGTTCGTCGCCAAAATCCTCGTACGCATAAGGGGTGATGGTCTTCGCCCGCGCCGATAAGGGTAGCGCCACGGCGGTTTCTTCCGGCGACGGATAGAGCACGACGTCCACACGTGGCCAAACGGACTTTTCGATTCCTTCCATGACCGCCGCGTCAATGGCCAACTGAGCGTCGCCGGTCCTCTCAGCCTCCATGCCCATCCGCTGGAATGGAGATCATGGCCGTAGTAGACGATGGTCGCCTTGGAATGCTTTCTCAATGGCCCGATATACCGCGTCGCGAATGCCGGTCGGCTGAGCACGGCGAGTGAAATCGCATGGCCATTTTGCTTGATCCAGTCGTCGAAATAATAGCCAAATCCATAGAACACCTCGACCCCCAAGCTTTGCAGGGCGATTGTGTATTCGGGATCAAACGCGAGGTTATCTGGCCAAAATTTGACGATATATCCTGCGTATTGCAGACTCTCTATGATCGCGAGCATCGTCCGTGAGCCAGCGTCCTGGTCCGGTTGCGGAATATAATGGTCAACAACCAAGACAGTCTTGCGATTGAGACTTCGGTCGCGGGCACGCATGACCTCGGCGCCGGGACTGAAATTCTCCTCCGATAAAGTCTCACGCCATCGTTCGTAGAGTTTGTTCGTATTTGCGATCTGGTAGGTCTTGATTCCGGACGTCACGTCCTTACCGAGACTCAATCCCTCCAAATGCACGATCATCGAGAACGGACAATAATAGACCTTTCTGCCTGCTGCTCTTATCCGGAGAGCAAGGTCGCTGTCCTCGCAATATGCTGGTGCAAAATCCTCATCGAATCCACCAAGCTTTTCCCAAAGCGCGCGAGGGACCAGGATCGCGCACCCTGAGATGTAGTCGGTTTCTCTGACATAATTATATTCGGGTTTGTCGGGATCATCGGATCTACCGTAATTCCAGGCCGAACCATCGTCCCAAATGATTCCGCCCGCTTCCTGAAGAGTCCCGTCAGGAAATAGCAATTTCGACCCGGCCAGGCCCGCGTCCGGGAATTGATCGAAGACTGCGAGCAAAGGTTCCAGCCAATCTTCGCAAACGAGCGTGTCATTGTTCAAGAAGAATAAGTAATCCCCTTTCGCCAGCCGCGCGATTCGGTTGCACGACTTGGTAAAACCGAGATTGGTCGGGTTGACCTCCAGCCGAACCCCCGCCACATTTTTCAGGAGTTCAACGCCTGCGTCGCCTGAAGCGTCATCTGCAACGATGACCTCGAACGGCGCCGCCGGTCGAAACCTGGCGATGGATTTCAGACACTGCAAAGTCAACCACGGCTTTGCAAAGCAAGGGATAATCACTGACACAAGCGGACGATCGCTGGTCGGCAGGCGGAGGCCTGCCACATCGGTGTCGCGCAGCGGCCGTTTAGGCTCCAACGTCAGGATTGGTCCGAACGCTATTCGCCTCGGCGCCGGCGCGCCGGGCGGCGCGAAGTACTTGTCGAAGCGCCTTGGGCTGCGGCTTTCGGCGGAGCTTGCGAACCGCGCCGACATTCGCTCGGAGATTGGCGCCGTCGCCGAGCTGAGCATTCTCAGCAGGCGGTGGTTGAAAGCATATTTGATCGGCCTCCACGGCCGTTCGTAGGTTCGCTTGAGCTGAGCCGCGAGATCTGCTCGCTCGCCCATCAAATGCGCCACCACGGCTCGGAGCGACTCGCGAGCCGCAATTGCTGAATCCCGTTCCGCCTCATATTGCGAGACTTGGGCTTCCGCCTTCGCCTGCGCCTCGCAGGCGGCATCCCGCTGAGCGACGAGATCGGCGGCGTCGCCGCCGGCGCCTCTCTCCAAGGTCGAATTTTTCACGCTTTCAATCCAATTGCCTCGCCGAAGCGCGTAAGAACCGGTCATATCCGACGGCGTCCACGCTGTGAATTTGCAACGAAGCGTTCAAAGATTCGTCTGCGACCACACTTTCGTTTTTTGCTGCCCGGCCCGCAATCTCAAAGTCGCCACGGGCAAGGTCAGTTCTGTGCGCTCCTGCTGCGCCTCATCGTCCTTTGAGCGCAAACGTTAAGGGTCGCCGGCCGGCACGTGCCCGTCCTTGCCGTCACCGCCGAACCGTTAGAGCGTTCGCTCAAGGGCGAGAGGCGACAAGCACAAAACGATCTCACGGGACCCCTTTTGACCGGGACTGACTGCCGGGACGCGGCTACCCGATGATTACCAGCTTTCTCGGCCCGAAATCCCAGGGCGCCGGCCCCTACCACCAGGACCATTTGCCTGTCCAGTTTGGCTTGCCCCGGGATCGGACAAGTTGGAGCCGCCATGGCCTTTTTTGTCAGCGCCAATGGACCGCGAGCGCGTCGCCATCGCCCGCAAAAAGCCGGTCAGGGAGGCAACGCAAGAAACGGCAAGCGATCTTGTTTCGCGATCTTAATGTGACTATCACGTCGCCGGGCGCCGTATGCCGCTGGCGGCCTGTTCCTTCGAGGCCGTTGGATGAACGCGTCGCGCCAGCCAGGAATCGGCCCATGAACCAATCGGCTCCGACGCGGGTCGCGCTCATCGATCGCGACGGAACGATCATCGTCGACAGGGTCTATCTGGCGGATCCGGAGGGAATCGAGTTTACGCCCGGCGCGATTGACGGGCTACGATTGCTGCGGGACGCCGGATTCGTCCTGGTCTTGGTCACGAATCAGTCGGGGATCGGGCGCGGATATTTCGACCCAACGCGGCTCGAACAAATCCATGATCGCCTCCGGTCCATGCTGGCGGCGGAAGGGCTGAGGCTGGAGGCGATCTATATCTGTCCGCACGGCCCCGACGACGGCTGCGATTGCCGCAAGCCGGCGCCGGGAATGGTGAAAAGGGCGATGCGTGATCTGGACTTCGGACCGGATCAGGCTGTGCTTATCGGGGACAGCGACGCCGATATGGGGGCGGCGGCGGCGGCGGGCGTCGCCGGCCTCCGGGTGGCGACCGGCGGCAAGTACGCCGGGGCCGGTTTCCTCGAAGCCGCCCGGCGCGCCTGCGTCCTTCTGGCTGAGCGGGAGGGCGGACAAACGGCGCGAGTGTGACGGATGCGAGCCTCACGATCCTTCGTCGCGGTCCTGCGTCACTTCGTACCCGTCGCTGTCAGCAAGCTTAAAGCCGACGACGACGGCCGAAGTCGTGAACAGGCGCTCGGTTGCATGCTCCAGGCCCCCGTCCAGCAGTCCTTTCTCCTCGGGGAAGGCGCAGGCCAGTTGGAGGTCCCGGAGCGGCCGCAGCGCTTCGGGCCGAACCCAGAACATGGTTCCGCCGTAGAAGTCGAGACGAAAATCACTCGGGGCGACGCCCATTTTCGCGGCGAGCTCCAACACTTTCGGCCGGGTCTTGCCCCAGGACGGCTCGAGCGGAGAGGTTTTGCTCGGAAGACGAAAGGCGCGCGGGCCGATGATCCCGACGCTGGGGTCGCCCTCGAACGCACGAACAATCGACTCGGCGATCCCCGGGCCGGCGAGGAGATCGAACAGCGACCGGCGCCGCCACAGCGCGCCGAGATACGAGATACGGCCGCCATCGTTCGATTTCTTGCCGTGGATCTTGCAGACGTAGCGATAACGATCGAGCCGGCCCGCCTCCAGGAGCTCGAGGAAAGGACGGACGTCACGGCCGCGATTTTCGGTCACGACGACCTCGGCGTCGGGAAAGTCGCGGACGACCGCCGCGACGAGCGAATCGCGTCCGGTTACGGTGGTGACGATCAGGTCGAAGGGAATGGTGAGGCGCTTCAGGACATTGGCGATCTCAGGCCAAGTGTCGTCGTAATAGACATGCGCAACAATAGCGGCGGCGGGCGTCGAAGCGAGCGCCGGCGGCCTGGCGCTCTCGATCGGCGACCAGCCCTGGAGAAGTTCTGGATGGGTCGTGACCAGTCGGCCGTCGAGCGCGACCCCGGTGTTGAACATGTGCTGATTGAAGGTGGTGAAGCGCTTTCGCTCCGCCTTGACGCCATGGCAGAACAACGTGAATTCCTGGAACCGGAGGTATTTCTTCTTCTTGAATAGGAGGGCGAGCCGCAGCCGGACCCAGAGCGTGAGCAGCAGGCCGAGCCTCTCCGCCCGGAAGTCGTCGCCTTCGATCGAGCGCGTCGGCCCGCCGGTCGGAATGATGAAATAGCCGAGGCCCTGGGAATAAGGCAGAAGCACGATCTGGCTGGTGCTCGCGCCGCGGATTCGTATCTGCGAGACGTGGTTTTCGAGCGCGCCGTGGCTCGGCGTCAACCGCGTAGCGCGCTCAAGGGTAATTCGAAACTTGCTCATCGGGGTCAGCGCCGCATCCTCTAGCGAGGACGCAGGCGGCCGGCAATCTATTGGCCCTTCAGCGTGACCGACGCGTTCACCGGCCCGAACGCCTCGGCGGGGCTCGGTCGGCGCGGATCGCGGCCAGCGTCGCGGCCCGCATGACCGGATGTTGGCGGGGCGAGCCTAAAAGGAATGGGCGCGCGCGACGGAGGCGCGATAGACAGGGCGGAGCCAGGATTCCCGCCGATGACCGCCAAAACGCCCAATATCCTAATCGTCATGGCCGATCAGATGGCCCCGGCGTTCCTACCGATCTACGGCCATCCCCTGACCCGCGCTCCAAACATGGAGGCGCTGGCGAAGAACGGCGTCGTATTCGACAGCGCCTATTGCAACAGTCCCCTATGTTCGCCGTCGCGCGCCTCCTTCATGTCGGGCCTGCTGCCGTCGCGCAGCCGCGTCTACGACAATGCGGCGGAGTTCGGAGCCGACGTCCCGACCTTCGCGCATTGCCTGAGGCTTCGCGACTATCGAACCATCCTATCGGGAAAGATGCATTTTTGCGGGCCGGACCAATTGCACGGGTTCGAAGAGCGGCTGACGACCGACGTCTATCCCGCCGACTTCAAGTGGACGCCCGACTGGGATCATCCCGAGCATCGTCCGAGCTGGTATCACAACATGAGCTCGGTCCAGCAAGCCGGCGTCTGCGTGCGCTCAAACCAGCTCGACTTCGACGACGAGGCGGCGTTCATGGCCGAGCGCGCGATTTTCGATATCGCGCGCTCCAGGGATCGGCGACCGTTCCTGCTCGTGGCGTCATTTTCGCATCCGCATGATCCCTTCGCCGTGCCGCAACGCTACTGGGATCTCTTTCGCGATTCCGACATCGACATGCCGGCGCCCGCAATTGCGCCCGGCGCGCTCGACGCCCACTCGCGCCGCTTGCGCCACGCTTGCGCCACGGACGCCGAGCCGGTGACGGAGGCGCAAGTGCGCGATGCACGCCACGCCTATTATGGCGCGATCGCCTATATCGACGACCTGCTCGGCCGGCTGATGGCGGCGCTGCGCTCAGCGGGCCTCGCGGAGGAGACGATCGTCGTCCTCACCAGCGATCACGGCGAAATGCTTGGCGAGCGCGGGCTCTGGTACAAGATGAGCTTCTTCGACGGGGCGAGCCGCGTGCCGCTCGTGGTCGCCAGCCCCAGCCGCTTTGCGCCGCGCCGGGTCGGCGCGAGCGTCTCGCTCGTCGATCTCATGCCGACCCTGGTCGATATCTCCGGCGGGAACGCGCAATCGCTCGGGATCGCCATCGACGGACGCAGCCTTGCGCCCCATCTCGGCGGCGGCGCGGGCCACGACGAAGCGATCGGCGAATATCTCGCGGAGGGCGCGATCTCGCCCATGGTGATGATCCGCCGCGGCGAATTCAAATTCATCCATTCGCCGGCCGATCCCGACCAGCTTTATGACCTCAGGCGTGACCCGGGCGAGCGCCACAATCTCGCAGTCGAAGCCGCGCAGGCGCCGCTTGTCGCCGCCTTCCACGCCGACGTCGCCAAGCGTTGGGATTTGGCGACGCTGGACGCCGAAGTGCGCGCGAGCCAGCGGCGGCGCCGGCTTGTCGACGCCGCGCTCAGCAAAGGCGAGAACCGCGCCTGGGATTTCCAGCCTTTCCGCGACGCGTCGAAGCAATACATGCGCAACAGCATGGATCTCGACGACCTCGAGGCGATGGCGCGATTTCCTAGCGCGGGCCGGCCGCCGAATTAGATCGCAGGAATCGGGCTGGCGCGGCGAACTCGCGATGCTAGACGCGCGTGCAACGTCAACTTTCGGAGCTCGACGATGACCGTTGCTGCACAGCGCGCGATGACTGCGCGCGAATGGGGACTTCTGGCTCTGCTCTCGCTGCTGTGGGGCGGCTCGTACTTCTTCGTCGGCGTAGCGGTCAGAGAGATCCCGCCGCTGACGCTCGTTACCCTGCGGGTCGGCCTCGCAGCGGCGCTGCTGTGGGTGAGCGCGCCGCTCCTCGGCGTCGCGCTGCCCCGGAGCGCGAAGGCCATTGCGGCGCTGGCGGTGCTGGGCTTCGGCAACAACGCGCTGCCCTTCGCGCTGATCACATGGGGCCAGACGCATCTGGCGAGCGGGCTCGCCTCGATCCTGATCGCGGCGACGCCGCTCTTCACCGTCCTCGCCGCGCATATCCTCACGGCGGAAGAGAAGCTCAGCGGACTCAAATTGCTCGGAACGCTGGCAGGAATGGCGGGCGTCGCCTGGCTCATCGGCCCTGACTTGCTCTCAGGCGGCGCCAGGAACAACGCGTGGGCGGAAGTCGTGGTTCTCGCCGCGGCCCTCTGCTACGGCTTGTCCGCCATTTTCGCCCGCCGCATGCGGTCTTTTGGCCTCAAGCCAATCGACGTCGCCGCCGGACAGTCGACGGCGGCAACCGTGTTTCTCGCGCCGCTTGCGCTGATCATCGACAAGCCTTGGACCCTTCCCATGCCAAGCGCGCCGGCCGTCGCGTCGGTGCTCTCGATTGCGGCGTTTTCCACCGCGCTGGCCTTTATTGTCTACTTCCGCATTCTGGCTGGCGCGGGCGCCACCAACGTGCTGCTGGTGACCCTTCTGGCCCCGGCGACAGCGGTGATTCTGGGCGCGTTATTCTTGCATGAGCGGTTGGCGGCGCATCAGTTCCTCGGCTTCGCGCTGATCGCGATTGGTCTCGCATTCATCGACGGCCGTCTGCCCCGCGCCCTTCTCGGCGCGCGCGATAACCCTAACCCGTCGTCAGACAATTCTCGGCTCCCCATCGGCGAGAAATCGCGCTAACCTTTCGCCCACGAGAGCGGCGGCAGCGATGGAGACCAAGAAACCGAGCGATCTTGCCGCGCGCGTCGCCAACCGGCGCGGCCGTAACCGAGGCTCTGGCGCGACCGAAGGCGCCTGGCGACGGGAGACCTTTTGCCTGCCGCGAGACGAAGCGCGGGCGAAGGCGCGCGAATGGCTCGATCGCTTCCCGAAGGCGGCCTATATGACCGAGATCGAATCGTGGCGCGAACTCCCGGGCGACAGGATCGAGTTCGTCATGCGCCGGCTGCCGTCCGCCGATTGAGGCCTCGTCGTACGATTGGATTCGCCTGCGCCAGGCGTACTTACGCGGTGGCGCCAGGAAATTCGTAACTCCCAAGCTCCCAAGCCAGCCTACCACCGCGATGCACCACTGACCTCATGCCTCAAGGAGCGCGGCCAAGCCTCGCGTCTCGAAGGAGGCTCCAGAGAGCGGCGCGCCGACCGGGCGGATTCTGGAACGTCCTTCGATGCCCCTTCGGCGCGCCTCAGGACGAGGCGGAAGGTTGGAAGTTAGGGAAAATCTTGACCTGTCGCGGCGAAGCGTGCGGAGTATTACTTGCGCTGCGCAGATTTTGGCTCCCGGTCTGGGGGTCCGGGCGGGAGCGGCTGCGGATTGAGTGCGCTCAGCAACGTCTTGTCGACGATGCTGATCCCCTGTCCGCTGCGAACGGCAAAGAACACTGTTTGCCCCAGCACCACCTTAACCCGTTTCGGATGCACCTTCGGCGAATCGATCATCACGAGAGAGGCTTCGCTCAGTGTCTTCATGTAGTCCCTTCGGTGCTCATTGGTGTGAATCGCCGGCGGCGGCGCCACTGTGATGAAGCCGCCGATCTTCGGGTCGGCGGCGTCGGACCAGGCGATCTCACCGGTTACACCGAATGCATGCGAGTACATGCTGTTGGCCGGCAACTCGGCGCTGTCAAAATGCGCGTCCCCCGACGAGCCCTGCACCGCAAAGCCCGGCGTCGCGGCCAAGGCGGTCGACCACAGAATCACATCGTTGTTGTTGATATGCAGGTTGGCCGGGTCGACGCTGAAGACGCCATTCGTCCAGGCGACAGCCACGTAATGCGTCTGCGACGCCGCGCCTTTCTCTGCCGCCACGACAATCTCAAATCTGCCGTGGTGGCCCGGCGGAGCGATGGCGCCCGGCGCGCCCACGCCATAGAAATATCGGCCGGAGTGGGTGAAGCGATGGGCGAAGGTGTCGCCGAGGCGGAGATAGCGGCTGTCGAGGCTGTTCATGGCGCCCCTCTAGGCGGCGATGCTGGCAGTGATGACGAGCTCGGCCTTGTCGGTCTGCTGCACGACGCAGTCGAGCGCAGTGACGTCAATCGAGACTGCCGGATCGTGTGGCCCGTTGACCGGCAACACCTGTTGAACCGCCGGCTCGTTGTAGATTGTGAATGTCAGTCCCGAGAGGATGGCGGTCAGGAGCGGCCCGAGCAGCCCGGTGATTCCAGCGATGCCGATCGCAGCCAACACGCCGGCGATCAGGCCCGCGAGCAGTGGCCCGATGAATGGGATAAAGGAAACCGCCGCGCCGATCGCGACGCCGAGGGCGGCGAGGATCGCCGCGGCCGCCACGCTGAGGTTCAGGGCCGGCACGGAAAGAATCTTCACATCGATGATCCAGTCGCCGCCGGCGAGGTGCGGCGCCACCTCGAAATCCGCTGAGAATGTCAACGAGTCCGAGTAGCTAAACGGGATCGAGATGGTTGGAAACGTTATACAGATCGTCGGCGTGCAGACATTCCCGACGCAGGGGATATTCACACAGACCTGGGGGAGGCAGAAATTCAGGAAGCTGAGGTCGAGGCCGAACGAGAGCGTGAGGCTGTAGTTTAGGGAGATATTGGCGAGACCGATTGTTTTTGGAGGCGTCAAGGTTACGGAGCCGCCGGACAGCGAAGCGCTTGCGCCGGCGCTGGCGGTAAACGGGCCAAGATTAGCGGTGGCGGGACCCGCGCTGCGCGTTCCCAGCAATGTTTCGGCATCATGGAGCAAGCGGGTGACTGCGGTCTGATCGGCGGCCAGGGTGATATCCGACATGGTGAAGCTCCCCTAGCTGATATCCCCGAAGACCTCGATTTGGTCGGCCGCCGCGACCGGACCCTGCTGCAATGTGAGTGAGACGCCATCGAGAGTGAACACGTTGAACGGCACCGTCAGCTGGGCCAGCGCCCAGCGGAGGATCGCCGTGAGAATGCATTCCAGAATCTGCTCGATCGCGGCGTCCTTAATCCCGGTGATCTTCACCGCGACAAGGCTGATTCCGATGGAGCCGGAGCCTGGAGTGGAATCGACGACCAAGGGCGCGCACAGTGCGGCGAGCTTGACCCCGAATACGATCTCATGTGCGCCCGCCTCTCCGTCGCGGCCCTTCGGGACGCCACAGAGGAAGCGGATCTGCACATCGGTATAGAGCGTAAACTGGTCGACGCCGGGCGGCAGCGGCTCGGTGGAATTGTCCTTGGGCGTGATATCGACGGTCGGGATACTGAAACGCACCAGCAAGTTCAGCCCGAGTAAGAAGCTTGGAAGACTGCTGGTATCGAGCAGCGTAACCAAGTTTTGGTTGGTGGCGTAGAACGGCGTGCCGTAAGCGAGCAAATGCGGACGGGCCGTAAAGAACACGTCGGCGAAGTGATCGAACCCGGTTTCACTGATTCCGCCGAATATATGATGGGCGCCTGTGAGACTCACAATCCACCCCCCTATCAGTAAATTGGAATATCGAGATGGAAAATCAGGAAGTATGCGAACTAACCACTGCACATATACGCTCTTATACACGAAAACGTGACACGCCAAGCGCCGGTTGACAACCACAAAATTGAGATGACGGAGCCGATGCCGGCGCGAAGGCGCGCGAATGGCGCGAGCGCTTCCCGAAGGCGGCTTTGTGTGAACGAGATCGAATCCTGGCAGGAGGTCGCCGACGACAGGGTCGAGTTCGTCATGCGCCGGCCGCCGTCTGCCGATTGAGCACCGGGAGGGATGGACCAGGACGCCCATGGCGCGCGGCTGACGCGGTTAGGGACCGCGGCTGCAGACGGGGCGCGTCCGCACGACGGCGCCGTTGTCGGCGAAGTTTCACCCCCATATAAGGGCGAGGCTACGCGGGCCCGGCGAGCGGGCTTGCGGGCAAACGCCCGAATTTGGGGGTCGAATTGTCTTCGTCCAGAATTGCGTCTGAGCGCATGGTCATTATCGGCTCGGGGCCGGCCGCTTACACGGCGGCAATTTACGCCGCGCGCGCGCTGTTAAAGCCGCTGGTGCTCTCGGGCTTCGAGCCGGGCGGACAATTGATGACCACGACCGACGTCGAGAATTACCCTGGATTCGCCGAGCCGATCCAGGGACCCTGGCTCATGGAGCAGATGCGCGCCCAGGCGGAGAATGTGGGCGCGCGCGTCGAGGGCGAGCATGTGACGGCGCTCGAACTCGGACGGCGGCCGTTCATCATCCGCTGCGACAGCGGCCGGACCCTTGCCGCCGAGGCGATCATCCTGGCGACCGGCGCCAAGGCCAAATGGCTTGGCCTCGCGAGCGAGGATGCGTTCAAGGGTTTCGGCGTCTCGGCTTGCGCGACCTGCGACGGATTCTTCTTCCGCGGCAAGTCGGTGGTCGTCGTCGGGGGCGGCAACACCGCGGTCGAGGAGGCGCTGCATCTCTCCAACATCGCCGCCCATGTCACGGTCGCGCATCGCCGCAATTCCTTCCGGGCCGAGAAGATCCTCCGCGAGCGTCTGGCGTCGCGCCACAATGTTTCGATCCGATGGAACAATGTCGTCGAGGCCATCGTCGGCGAAGGGACGCCGCTCGGCGTCACCGGGGTCAGGGTCAGGAATGTCGTCACCGGCGCGCTCGATGATCTGGCGGTTGATGGCGTCTTCGTCGCCATCGGGCATGAGCCGGCGACCGAGCTGGTGCGTGGACAAATCGAGCTCAAGCTGAACGGGTACGTTCAGACATCGCCCGGTTCGACGGCCACCAGCGTCGAGGGGGTTTTTGCCGCCGGCGACGTCGCCGACGACGTGTTCCGTCAGGCGGTGACGGCGGCGGGCCTCGGCTGCATGGCCGCGCTGGAAGCGGAGCGCTGGCTCGCGGCGCAGGAGCCGAAGCGCGAGGCGGCCGAATAACGGCAAGCCGAGCGCGACTGCCGCGAATCAATCAACCGGACGCGGCCAGGGAAACGTCTATGGATTGGGACAAGCTGCGCGTGTTTCAGGCCGCCGCCGACGCGGGGTCGTTCACTCATGCCGGCGAGACGCTGGGGTTGAGCCAGTCGGCGGTCAGCCGTCAGGTCGGGGCGCTCGAAGCCGACCTCGGCGCGCCGTTGTTTCATCGCCACGCGCGGGGGCTCATACTGACCGAGCAGGGCGAAATGCTGCTCGGCGCGGTGCGCGACGTGGTGCTCAAGCTCGACGCCGTGCGAAGCCGGCTCATCGACAGCCGCGAGAAGCCGCACGGCGAACTGCGGGTCACGACGACGCTCGGCCTTGGCGCCAATTGGCTGGCCCCGCGGCTCGGCGAGTTCGTCGATCTCTATCCTGAGATCCAGCTGCAATTGCTGCTGTCGGACGACGATCTCGACCTCGGGATGCGCGAAGCCGACGTCGCGCTGCGCCTGCGCGAGCCGATCCAGCCGGACTTGATCAGGCGCCGGCTGTTCACCGTCCATTTCCACGCCTATGCCTCGGCCGACTATCTGAGAAAGCACCCGCAGCCGCGCAAGGTCGAGGACCTCGACCAGCACCATCTGGTCGCCTTCGGCGCGCCGACGGCGACCCATCTCCTTTACGATCTGAACTCGCTCTTGAGTTTGGGGCGCGACCCGAAGACGCCTCGCACGCCGCAGATCACGGTCAACAATCTCGCGGCGATGACCCATGCGGTCGAACACGGCGTCGGCGTCGCCGTGCTGCCGGACTATTGCGTGCAGCCGGAATCGGGGCTGGTCCGGCTGCTTCCGCAGGCCGACATGCCGGAGATGGACTGTTTTCTCGTCTATACCGAGGAATTGAAGAGCGTCGCGCGGGTCCAGGCGTTCCGCGACTTCCTAATCACCTCGGCGCAGCGCTGGCGGTACTGAAGGCGACATTCCGTCGTCGACGGTCTGAGCTCCTGGTCCGCGTGACTGGGATTACTTCTCAAACGAGCCCAGGACGGCGCGATGCGCGATCACAAACCGATACATACGGATCTGCGCCAGGGCGCCGACCGCCAGGATGCGGTTTCTGGTTCCGCTCAGGCGTTTCGAGGCCATAGCAACCAGCGCATGGGGCGCGATCGAAAACAGGACCGCCCAGTGGCGCGCCAGCATGAAGATCGGTCCCTTGCCTTCGCGCCGCGCCGCTTCGCACCACTCGAGCGTCAGCCGCCGCGATTTGCGCCTGAGTTCCGGCATGGTCCTGCGGGCCGGATGTTGGACGATCGATCTCGATGCAAAAGCGATGCGATATCCCTTGAGCCGCGCCCTTTGGCACCAATCCAGATCCTCCGGGACCCCATTCTCGAACCCGCCGACCGCGTCGAACACCGAGCGCCACACGAACATCGACGCACTGACCGTAAAGTTGAGGTTTTTGACATACCGCTCGTTCTGGAAGGCGAAGACGCTCTCGAACGCTTCGGCGGCCGTCATGCGCCGCGGATCCTTGACCAGGACGTCGACCCGGCCGCCAGCGAAGTCGGCGGACTGCAACTCGGCGAGGCCTTCCTCGAGCCAGCGCCGGTCGGGCCGACAGTCGCTGTCAATGAACGCGATCGCCTCGCCCCGCGATACGCGAACCCCGGCGTTGCGGGCGGGTCCCGCGCCGCGATCGGCGACCTCGACGACCCGGCCGCGAGTTCCCACAATCCGCCGCACGACGTCGAGCCCGCGCGAACTCCCGTTATCCGCAACGATGATCTCGGTCCGATCGTTTGGAAAGCTCTGCTCGGCAAGCAGAGTCAAACAGGCGCCAAGGTTATCGTAGTCGTCAAGATGCGGCACGATCACCGACACAAGACCGATGGTCGATGGCCGGCCGCCCGCCTCCTGGGACGCAGCTCGCGCCTTCTCACCCGCCGCCATGACCGGTCCCAGCCCGCATCTCGAATGCGGGAGGCGGGGCTGCGGCTCGACTCGCCCGTCCCCTAGGGGCCATGAATCTCAGTCCGCTTCAACCAAACGCGCATGCTCGTTCGGGCTGCGGCCATTCGGGCCGCGGCGTCCCGACGTCGTCGCCGCGCGAAGGGGAAAAGAGCTGCTTTGGTTCTGCGGCATTTTGCTTGGCCTCAGGCATCATTGGCGTATTTGCTCATGATTGACACGGTCTTATCGAAATTGCTCATTTCGAGAATGTCGTCGGTCTCCAACATAGTGTCGAATTCCGATTCAAGAGCGGCGACAAGAATCATGTGACCGATCGAGGTCCAGGCCGGGTAGGCTTGATAAACAAGCAACGACGTATTGGCGCCATCGTCGAGGTCGAAGCTCTCCTTGAACGCGCTATATACCCGGTCCCTTACCGTCATTGAGTCGACTCCACAATTAAAGGACGCTTCGAGCCCGCCCGACGAGCCAAATGTCGCCTCGCCCTTAGGCGCCCAATCATCCACGCCGGATTGTCCCTCCCCCGATCGACCCCCGTGGAATCGACCACGCCACGAAAGAGCGCGGCGACGACAGAGCCGTCGCCGTTTCTCCCCGCGGTCCGCGTTTGCCTGCCCTTTTCGCCGCTGTCGGCAACGGCCGAGTTCGCACGAATCGCGAGGTCGTGCAACCCGCGGTCGCGGGACATGCAAAGGCGACATTCGCGCCATGATCTTCTGATCGCGGCGCAGGTTCGGATGGGCGATTGTTCATCCCGGCGTCCTCGGTTATGGAGTCTCTCCGCCAAGCGCGTTGGCGGTAACGATAGAGGGCCCTGTTTGGTTGATCCGTTGGCGGCATCGCCGGAGTTGCGCTTGGGGCCTGGCGAGATCGTTGATCCGATGGGCGCCGGGCGCGAAATGCTGACCGATATCGAGGTTCCGATCGTTATCGTGGGGTTCAGAAACCCCCAGGATGTCGTTACGTGTCTGAAGGCGATCGGAACGCAGCGGGGCGCTCCGAAATTTCAAGTCTTTGTCTGCGAGAACGGAGGCTCGTCGGCGTTCGAGGCCCTGGAGACGGCCCTGTTGGAAGCAGAGGAGCCCGGGCCGAGCGGCGCTGAAACAATGAATACGGCGCCCGGCGACTTCGTGCGGGTCCGCCGGCTGCGCCTCGCGGGCTTCCAGGCGCCGGTCGTCATCGGCGAGGCCGGTGAGAACTTCGGCTACGCCGGCGGGGCCAATGCGTGGATTCGGCCTTTTCTTGCCGAAAAGGGCTGGACGGCGGTCTGGATCCTCAACCCCGACACTTTGCCTGAACCCGACGCCCTGGCGGCGCTCGTCGACTACGCCAAAAGGCGAAACAAGGGCATGATCGGCAGCCGTTTGATGATGCCTGGCCGGTCCGACGTCGCCTGGTCGCGGGGTCTCAAGTGGAACAAGTGGAGCGTCAAGCTGACCGCGCTCGACGTCCTGGCGCCGATCTCTCCCGCGCCCGACCCTGAAGACGTCGAAACCCGAATGGACTCCCCGACCGGGTGCTCGATGTACGTCACGAGAGAATGCATAGAGCGGGTGGGCCTGATGGACGAGAGCTTCTTCCTCTACTGGGAGGAGACCGACTGGGGCGTTCGGGCCAAGCCGGCCTGTGGCGTCGGCTATGCCCACAATTCGGTGGTCTCGCACGTCGGCGGCACCACAACCGGCGCGGTCAGGAAACGCTCCGAGCGGTCAGCGCTTGCCGTCTATTTGCCATATCGAAATCAGCTTCATTTTGTCCGCCGGCACCACCCCGGCTGGTTCGCCTGGACGGTGTTCGTGTCCTTTCTGCGAACCGGTCAATTTCTCGCCGTCGGGTCGAAGAGCAATTTCCTCGCCGCGGTTCAGGGGCTGGCGGCCGGATTGCGAGGCGAGACTGGAAGACCGGATCATCTCATCGAGCGTCTCAACCGGCAAAAATAAACTCTGTCCGCAATGACAGGCTGCGCTGCGGTCTGGGGTGGAGCGCCAGTTGCGCTCAAGCCTCCCACGAGCGCCCCGGAATGGGCCGCCGCCTTCTCCTGGCGGCCGACGCCGCATCTCTCGGGCGCATCGAGCCGCCACTAGGATGGCGCGCTGTTTCGCCGGGGTTGGGCCCGAAACCGGATGCAGCCAAGCGCGTTGCGAACGGGAAGCACTTGGCAGCGCATCGACAATGCGCTGTCGAGCGCGTGCTCGAAAAGCTCGGGCGTGCAGCCGTAAGGACCCGGCAACTCGTCAACGTCACGCATAAAGAAGATGAGCCACGAGCGAGGCCGCGAGGAACGCTCGATCAGGCTCTTGACCGCCGCCGCATCTGTCGATCGCGAAAAGAGAGGCTCGGCGCGCAGCGCCCCGAGATCGGCGACGCCGGCGTTGACGCCCGGCGAGGTCGACCGGCAAGCGGCGAAGCGTCCCTGCATCCGCAGTTTGGTTTTAAGGTCGATGTCGCCGAAAGGAAAAGCGAACGTGGTCATCCGCAAATCGCCGAATTGCGCGCGAATGAACTCGGCGTTCGCCTCGACGTCGGCGATCAATTCTGCGGGGCCGAACGAGGGCGCTCGCGCGCTCCCGGAGGGATGGCAGCCGATCTCATGCCCGTTGTCGACCAAGCGCCTAAGATCGTCGACCTCATAGTACTCTATACCGTCCACTGTTGCGCCGCAGTAATGGCGGCTGGCGTAAAAACTGCCGGCGGCGCCTCCGCGTTCAAGCGCCGTGGCCGCGTTGAGCGCGGCGGATTTCGGGAAACCATCAAATGTGAAGGACACGATTGGCATCTCGTTGACCATCGCGACCCCGCGCGCGCTGATCAACTCTCGCGCGCCGTCACGCAGCTTTTCGAGGAAGCGACGATCCGGCAAGAAGTCAATTCTCCACGAGGGGCAGCGCGTGGACGTCGGTCTTGGCGCGCGAGCGGTCGATCACCGTGACGATGTCGCGCTCCGGCAGTTCCTCGAGCCGCGGGGAGACAAACGCTTCGTCCTTGCCTGTCGGGGCAAACTTCATCTCTTCCAGCACCTGCCGCGCCGATTGGTTGCGTCCCGAGAAGTGAAACACCGTCGACACAACGTCATGGCCGCGCGCCATCGCGCGTTCGATGAGCCAGGCGAAGAATGCATGATCCACTTTCTTGTGCTGCACGCGGCAGCTCATGAAGAAATTTTCGACGTGAAATCGTTCAACGTCAACGATCGCGAATCCAATGACGCCGTAGTCGCCAAACTTGTCGGCGCAGGAGAGCACGAGCCCCTCTCTTCCGGACGCACGACCGTCGAGGAGGTCCTCGACATCTTTGCGCGTAGAGGCTCGACCGGCGTAATTGAGCTGGTTCGTCCGTTGCGAAAGCTCGAAGACGCGAGCAATATTTGCTTGTGCAAGAGAGCTGATCGTCAATGTAATATCGCAGGATCTGAGAAAGTCGAGGAACGAGCTATCCGCTTCGCGGAACGCGCTCTCGCGCGTCTCTTCCACCTTGTACATCTGGCGGCGGTTGCGGGCCTCCTCAGTGACCGGAGCGTCGAGTTCCGGCATTGCCGACAACCCGCCAATGCGGCTGTCATCCAGGACACGCACGTCCGGATGCGCTGAGGACACTTCCGCGCGCTCGAAAGCCTGGTCGTCGATGAACACGAATGTGTTCTTGTTGATGTTCAGCCGGCGCGCGATCTCGGTGACGCCGGCGCTCTTCGGCCCCCACCCGATCTGAGGCGCAAGAAAATACTCGCTCAAGCCGAAACGCTTGAGCGCATCGAGCGCCTCGTCGCGATTGTTCTTGGAGGCGACCGAATGGAGAATTCCGCGCTGGTCGAGCCCCTTGATCGCCGCGACTGCATTGGCGTTCAGGGTCAGATTCTCGAAGCCATCCTCGATCAACGTCCCGCGCCAAAGGGTGTTGTCGAGATCCCAGACGACACATTTCACCTTGGCGGCAGGCTTCGGAACCGCGGTCTCCGCCGGTCGCTCCGTCGCTGTCAGGACGGCGGTCGAAGCCTTGTGCGAGTCAGTGAAGGCGACGAATTCGAGAACGGTAAAGATGAAGGCGTTGTGCGACAGCGTCTCGACCGGCTCGATCTGCACCAAGACCAGATTATCGAGATCAACGACCGCGCGGATATCGGCGGCGGCGAATTCGATGCGGTTGTACCCTGGCTTCATCGTGAAATGACGCTGGAAGTACCGTCCGGTGGAGGTCTTCGGCTTCACGGTCAGCGTGAACGCGCAATCCACGCCGATCTCGCTGAAGCCTTCGATCAGAAACGCGTCATACGCCGCCGCGCCGGGACCGGCTGACGCAACCTTGGTCTTTGCGCGAAGTCCAGGCGATGGCCAGCCCGTCGTGCAGTCGGTGGGTCAGAGGCGCCGCGGCGAGAAACTCGTTGACGACCGTCTCCCCAAGATGCAGCGCGAGTCCACGCTCGCGTGAGACGACCCCAGGCCGCATTTCCGCTTCGAGCTTGCCCCATTTGCGGAAAGATACGCGCAACCCGAGCTCTCCGGGCGCGCCTCGCGCGCGGACCGCTTCAATGCCCTTGTCGAAGCGCCGGCACTTGAGATCTCGTCTTGGCGTGTAAAATGCGCACGTGCCGTAACAGGTCGGCATGGCGCATTCCGAGCAATGCTCGCCCCAGATGAGACTCGAGCCCAGGGCAATGGATTTCCTTGTCGCTGCAAGGTAAGTATCCCCCGGCAAAGCCGGGGGCTTTAGGATGAGAGCCGCTCAAAGCGGCTGAAGACGCCGCTGACGCGGCTTCAACGGGAGGGGCGACGGATAGCTCTATTCCCGCGGAACGGCAAAATCCGAGGTTGCCGTTTCGCCAAACTCGCACGCGACCAAGTGACGACGCCGGTTGATGGGGCAGATCCTATCTTGCAATTCCGTTTCGCCCCTCCTCTCGGGTTAGAAGTGGCACAGATCAAGAGAGACTGTCCGAAACGTCAAACTGCTACTGCCACCCCGGCATAGCCGGGGGGTCTCCCGCTTACGCTAGCGACAACGGGAGCTCACTCCCGTCGACCAGGAGCGGCTTCTGTTCACCGGCGACGGTTTGGCGCATAGGCATTCGTGGGGTACCCCGTTGATATCGGACGGCGAGCTCACTCGCCAGACGGTGGTGTCCGCGATATTCTACATTGCCTGTTTTGAAGGTCGGACGACGAACGCTCGGTGATGCGCGCGCTCCAACTCCGAGCTGGTTTTTGGCTTGGCTCGCCCGCTCTCCTTGGGCGAGAGGCTGCGCCAAGCAACCACCTTGCGTAGTCGCGGTCTTCGGAGAGAAAACGCGGATCGCAATTGCTGGCGCTACTGGAGCTATCGGAGGGCTCGCGGTGTGTCAAGGGCTCGCCGGGGAGCGGACAGGGCGATTGCATTTCAAAACAAGGACAGGAGCCGGGCGAGGTAGGCTTCGTCCCAACTGGCTCGCTTGAACTTGCCCCGGAGTGAACCTTTTTCGCCGTCCTTTTGCATGACGTTGATGGCCATGTGGCGGAGAACGGCGAGATTGTGGGGACCGTTTCCCAGACGGCTGCGGTCCTGATCCTCGTTCATGACGACATCGAGCCGCCAGTGCAGGCGATTTTCGACGCCCCAATGCGAGCGGACGACTTCGTTGAAGCGTTCGGGCGTCAAAGGCGCGCTGAGCAGATAATAGGCGGTCTGGGACGTTGTCTTGCCGGCGGTTTCGCGGAGGCGCTCGACCTTGCCGACAGCGGCCAGGCCCGGCCAATGATGGTCTTTGTTCAGCCACGCGATGTCGGTCGCGACCGTGGCCGTACGGGTTTCGATGCGGCCATGATCGGCCTCGACGACCGGCTCGGCGGTGATCGCCTTGCTGGCGGGGTCGTCGAGAAAAAGCACGAACGTCGTCATGAAGCGTTCCCTGATTTCCCTTCAGGGCGAGGGCATAGTCGCCGCCCTGATCGACGATCTGCTGGGCGATGGCGCGCTGGCAATTGAGCGCGTCGGCAGTCACGATCGTTCCTTTCAGCCGCAGCATCTCCAGCAGTTTCGGCACGGCGGTAATTTCGTTCGACTTCGCGTCGGTGGCGATCTGCGCCAGCACAAGGCGTTGCTCGCAGCCCCAGGCGGCGACCATGTGCAACGGCGACTTGCCACTGGCGCTGTCGAACGAGCGGCGCAGAACCTTGCCGTCGATCGCCACAACCCCTTCGCATTGCTCGGAGAAACCAGCCATGAACCGCTGAAACGCCGCCCGGAACTGCTCCGTATCGAGCATGCGGAAAAGCCGGCTGAACGTGTCATGGCTGGGAACGCCATTCTCAAGCCTGAGAAACCCGCGCAGGAACGGCTCCTTCGACTTCGCGAAAAGGCCCATGTCGACCGAGCCTTGCCCGCCGCACAGAACCGCGCACATGGCTATCGCCAAAATCTCATGAAAGTCATGCAGCGCCGCATTGCCAGTGCGAGGGTCGTCCAAACCGTTCCAGCATTCGATAAAGCGATCCAAAACATTCTCCCGCGCCGCGAATCATCCGCGACCCGGTAGAATCCATCTCACCCGAAACGCAAAACCCAGCCAATGTCGCCGCCGAATTCCAAATGCGATTCCCCTGGGGGAGCGGAGACAGAGCCGGCCGATGTCCGACGCTACGCGAGCGGTTCAGACCTTCTCGACCTGGCCGAATTCGAGATCGACCGGCGTCGCCCTGCCGAAGATCGACACCGCGACCTTGACCCGCGAACGAGATTCGTCGACTTCCTCGACCACCCCATTGAAGGAGGCGAACGGCCCGTCGGCGACGCGGACGTTTTCGCCGATCTCGAACCGGATCGCCGCTTTCGGCCGCTCGACCCCGTCGGCGACCTGTCCCTTGATCCGATCGGCCTCGAGATCGGGGATCGGCATGGGTTTTTTGTCGGCGCCGAGAAAGCCGGTCACCTTGGGCGTGTTCTTGATCAGGTGGTAGACCTCGTCGGTGAGGTCGCACTTGACCAGCACGTAGCCGGGGAAAAACTTCCGTTCCGAGTTGATCTTGCGCCCGCGGCGGACTTCGACCACCTGCTCGGTCGGCACCAGGATTTCTTCGAACTTGTCGGAAAGGCCGCGCTGGTTCGCCTGTTCGCGAATCGATTCGGCGACCTTCTTCTCGAAGTTGGAATAGGCGTGGACAATGTACCAACGCATGTTCATTTTCGGGCGTTCCGCATCAGTTCTTACCTTCGCGTCAAATGATCGGCGTTCAGCCGCCGCGGCCGAAGCCGAGCACCAGCGAAACGACCTGGCGCAGCACCTGATCGACGACGACGAAGAACACACTCGTAAACACGACCAACACCAGCACCAAACCGGTGGTGATGAGGGTCTCGCGTCTGGTCGGCCAGACCACCTTGGCGGCCTCGGCGCGGACTTGCTGAATGAACTCGAACGGGTTGGTCATTGCTCGTCGATGTGCGCTTTGGGGCTTCCGGCGCGGCGGGCGGCGGCGGCGGCTTGAGCCAGAAAAACTCGCGGCGCGGAGCCTCCCGGCGCCGCGCCACCTCGACCTCATATAGGATCGGAGGGCCTCTCGCCAAGCGAAATATGAGATTCCAACCGGCGATTGCTTGTGGAGGACCGATCTGGCGGGAAGCGCGTCGATGGTTGACAAGAGCTCTTGCTTATGTCCGGCCGACCCATGACCACCCTCTCCGTGGCGATGATCGTCAGAAACGAGGGCGCGACGATCGAGCGGGCGCTGAATTGCGCCAGGCTATTCGCCGACGAGATGATCGTCGTCGACACCGGCTCGACGGACGAAACCGTCGCCAAAGCCGAGGCCATGGGGGCCAAGGTCCGTCATTTCCGCTGGGTCGACGATTTCGCCGCAGCGCGCAACTACTCGTTTTCGCAGTGCGCGATGGACTGGATCATCTGGCCCGACGGCGACGACGTGATTTCGCCCGAGAACCAGAACCGCATTCTCGACCTCAAGAGCAGCGTCTTGAATGACGATCTTCAGGCGATCTACCTCCACTATATCTATCCGCCGTTCCACCAATGGCGAGAGCGAATCGCGAGGCAAGACCTGTTCGCTGAAAATAAATTGCAATGGAAGAGCCCAATTCACGAGTTCATCGACGGCATCGACGGCATCGACGGGCGAAAGGTGAAGTATTTCGATGCGATCTCAATACTCCACGACACCACGCCCGACCGGCATGCGCTGAAGAAGGATCGTAATATTTCAATTCTACGCAAGCATTACACAAGCGGAGCGACCGACGACCGCGGCCTCTACATCTATGCGGTCGAATGTCTGCACAGCTTGCTGAAGGACGAGGGCGAGCAGGTTCTAGCCCGCATTTCTCACGCGGGCGGGCAATTGGACGTCGGTTTCGGCGCGATTTGAAGGCCGGGTTTGTGCGGGCGTGACTGTGGGTGGCGCGGGCGCGCGGTGATTTTCGTCGATGGGGGGGATTGTTTCTCCGGTGGGCCGAGGGTTTGCCGAGCATTGTCGCGCCGCGGCGACGCGCGTCAGGTTGGCGAGGCGCGCGCGCTTGCGAGCCTTGCCGCGGCGAGGCGCCATTCCTGGGCGTTCGGGCAGGCCGAAGCGAAGGCGATCCTGACGCGCCGGGCGCTGATTTTGACGAGCGCGCCGAGCTTCAGCAGTTTCAGGCGGATCGTGCCGCAGGTCGCGCTCGCGAACGCAGTGTGGGCCAGGCCGATGCGGCGCAGCGCGCACAGGAGCGCATAGGCCGTCGCGGCGAGCCACAGCCGCAGCTGATTGGCGCGCAGGGTGGCTGTCGAGGTGCGGTCGGCGAAGAGATCGCCCTGGCACTCCTTGATCCGGTTCTCCATCTCGCCGCGCGCGCAATAGAGCTTTTCGTAAAGCGGCTTGGCGCGCCAGGCGTCGGCCTTGAGCGAGGTCACGAGAAAACGAGGATTGGCCTCGCCGCCCGTCCATTCGGCCTTGCCGATCACCCGGCGGCGGCGCGACCAGCTCTCCTTGGTCGACCATTCGAAGTCGCGAAACACCCGCGCCGGCTGGCCCTCGTTCGCCTGCGACATCGTCCGCGCCTCGCTCAAGGCGTCGGCGATGCGCGCCTCCAGCCGCGCGTTGCGCGCCAGGCCGAACACGTAGTCGACCGCGTTGGCCTCGCACCAGGCCATCAAGGCCTCGCGGGCGAAGCCGGAGTCGGCGCGCAGCACGATCTTCACCCGCGGCCAGCGCGCGCGGATTTGCTGGATAATGCGCGCCATCTCGTCTTGCGCCCCGGCGCTGCCGTCGATGTTTGAGGGCCGCAGCTTGGCGGCCAGAAGATGGCGGCCGCAGAAAACATAGAGCGGCAGGTAGCAATAGCAGTCGTAATAGCCGTGAAAGAACCGCCCCTCCTGATCGCCGTGCAACGGATCGTCGGTCGCATCGAGGTCGAGCACGATCTGACGCGGCGCCTTGGCGTGCGCGTCGAGAAACAGTTCGACAAACAGCCGCTCGATCGCCGCGCCATCGTGGCTGATCTTGTGATAGCGCGGCCTCTTGCCCGCGCCCGGCGCATGCTCCAGCCGGTTCAATGTGCTCTTGCCCGCCAGCGGCGACGGCTCATCGCCATCGCGCTCGAGCTTGCCCAGAAGCACGCCCAGAACCGGATCGCGACGCAAGTCGTCGTGGTCGTTGAGGTCCTCATAACCGAGCGCCAGGCCGAACACCCGCTGCCCGATCAGAGCCTTGAGCGCATGCACGGTGAAGAGCGGGCTGCGATGATCGCCGAAGCACGCGGTAAATCGATCGATGAGGCCGATCGCCTTGTCCGTCTCGCCCAGCAGCAAAGCCCCCGCGTCCGAGGACACCAGCCCGCCGTCGAAATCCGCCACAACCCGCCGCCCGCCAGCCCTTCCAAACTCCATCTCTGTCGGGCTACACTGCGTCAGCATCGGAGTCCCCTTCGAATCAGCGTAACTCGTTGATCGCAAAACAAGTTTAGCTGATTCTGGACCCCGATGCGCCACCCGCGTGAGAAATGCAGGCTAGGGCAATTTTTCTCCCAGGTCAGTATTCCCGAATATCGCTACGAGATTTGCAGCAAGATGTACAATTTACATATGGTGGCGAGCATGATCCGCCTGCCTAGCTACGGGACGCCGGAAGCGGAAGCCTACACCCACGGCCCCTGGGAAGCGCTTGGCCGAGCCCATTTTCGGCTTGAAAATATCGACGCGGCCCGGCGCATGGCGGCCGAAGCCCTCGCACGCGACGCGCCGGACGCAAGATGGCTCACGGAACTTGCGCATTGGCGCGAAGCGGCGCCGGCGTTCGAACCTTTGCCGCCGCAATGGCTCGAATGGACCGAAGGCAACCGCCGCCGGGGCGTCCCGCGCCCGACGATCATCCGCATCCTCAAGGAAAACGGATTCGGCCCAAGGCAGATCGTCGAAGGTCTGCGGGCCTCCGACAGGGAGGGCAAGACATGACCGTAGCGGGTAAGCAGGCCAGTTTGAGACGCGTTGATTTTCTTTGTTATGGAAACCGTATGGCGAATGGCGCATAGTGGTATCATGTCGCAAATCGAGCCCTACAGCGTTCGGGTCAGAGAGGATGCAAATCGTCCGGGGCGGTATCGATGGGACGTTTTTGAAACCGAGCGGCTCCGCGACACGTCGATGTTCAGCTTTGCGACAAGACGCGAAGCGCAGACAGATGCCGATAAGTTTGTCGTGAAGCTCCTCGCGACTTGGCGAAACATCAATTGAGCAAGCTCCAAAAGGCCCGCGCGACTTAATCCGACGGGCGAAAACGGCGCCGCCGCAATCGATCCCGCACCGACGAATGCGGACGAGGCGGTCGAATATTCGCTCTCGAACGGCATGGTCGCGCGTCTCGCGCAGTTCGACGTTTCGATCGCGTTCTCGTCCTACCAGTCGGGCATTCTCTATTTCCTCGGCCGCGGTCCCGGGGGCGCCCATCTCCATCAGTCCGGCCTGCCGAAGCCGATGGGGATATGCGTCGACGGCCCGGGCCGGTTGACGCTCGCGTCGGGCGCCCAGGTCGTGCGATTTGAGAATGTGCTCGCGCCTCACGAGCGCATCAACGACGCCTTCGACGCCTTCGACGCCTTCGACGCCTGCTACGTCCCGCGAACCTTCCATCTCACCGGCGATCTCGATCTGCACGACATCGGCGTCGATCGCGATGATCGGCCGATTTTCGTCAATACCCGGTTCAATTGTCTCGCGACGCTGTCGCCAAAACACAGTTTCTCGCCGATCTCGCGGCCGCCGTTCGTCTCCGGGATGCTCGACGGCGACAAATGCCATCTCAACGGGCTCGCGATGCTGAAGGGCCAGCCCGCCTATGTCACGGCGGTCAGCCGGTCGGACGTGATCGACGGCTGGCGCGACCGGCGCGCGGACGGCGGCGTCGTGGTCGACGTCGAAGCCAACCGAATCGTCTGCGAAGGCCTGTCGATGCCCCATTCGGCCCGGATGCATCGCGGCGAGCTTTGGCTTTTGAATTCGGGGACCGGCGAGCTCGGCGTCGTCGAGGGGCTGAGCGAGGGCAAGGGCCGCTTCGAGCCGCGGGCCTTCTGCCCCGGCTTCCTGCGCGGTCTCGCCTTCCGCGACAAATACGCGTTCGTCGGCCTGTCGAAGCCGCGCTACAAACGCTTCGAAGGCTTGGCGCTCGATGAACGGTTGGACCGCGCCGACGCCGAGCCCTGGTGCGGCGTCCAGATCATCGACCTCGACGCCGGAGGCTGCGTCGACTGGCTCAGGATCGACGGCGCGGTGGCGGAGCTTTACGAGGTCGCGGTCATTCCAGGCTTCAAGCGCCCGATGGCGCTGACCCCGTTCTCCGGCGAGGCGGCGGCGCTGATCACTGTCGAGGCGGATTGAGGCTTCGGAGTGGGGGTATCTCAGACTTCGGCTGGTCGCTTCCCCAAGCCAATTCCAAATTATCCCAAATGCAGCCAAGCCCAGACAAGCCGGAGCCGAACCTATCCAAGAAAAAGGCTTGGATTCCCTTTGATCGCCTTGTCCGAATCGAGCCTTTTCAATGGCTTGCGGCGACTCCCGGGGCCAAGAAACGTTCTTTGCTTCTCTCCTCGCCTTGGACTTGGAAGAATTGTGTAATGCTTCAAACGGCATCGCTCAGACTATCACGGTGTTCTGATTTTCGCAAAACAATTTTCGCGCTTATCGCCGCTTTTGGTTGGGTCTTTGTCGTGTCCGTTGCTCCTGTGGTCATGGCCTGGACAAGCCCGGCCATGACGGCGCGCGCTAAACCCTAAAGTGCTTCGACAGCTTGAGCCCCTGGTGCTGGTAGTTGGAGCCAGGGTCGGAGCCGTAGAGCTCGTCCGCCGCGCCGGCGAGTTTTTCGTAGACGAGGCGCCCGACCGGTTGGGCGTCCTCAAGCAGGAACGGCACGTCGCGCGAGCGAACCTCCAAGACCGCGCGGGCGGACGGGCGCCCGTCCGCGCCCTGGCCGAAGCCCGGATCGAAGAAGCCGGCGTAGTGGACGCGAAACTCGCCGATCGCCGGGTCGATCGGCGCCATCTCGGCGGCGAGATCGGCCGGTATCTGCACCTTCTCGCGGGACGCGAGAATATAGAACTGGTCGGGATCGAGGATCAGGCGCCGGTCGTCGCGGGCGTGAATCGGCTCCCAGAAATCCGCCGTGGCGTAGCCGCGCAGGCGACCCACGTCGATGACGTCGCTGTTCTTGATCGCCCGGTAGCCGACGATGCTCTCGCCCAGTCCGCCAAGATCGATCCTCAGCACCACGCCCTCGCGCAAGTCGAGTTCGCCGTCGACGAGCGGGCTCACGAGGTGCCGCTTGCGAATCTCGGCGTCGTCGAGGGTGAACGTGTGCCTCTCGCGCTGCTGCGGGTGGCGGCTGCGGAATCGGACCTGGCTCAATTTCGACCCGGCCTTGACCCGGACGCTGAAGCTGCGGGGCGAAATCTCGAGCCAAAGCTCGCCCTTGTAGTCGAGCGGGACGTCGTCGAACGCCTCTCCGCCGTCGACGATGAGGCGAGTGAAAATGTCGAGCCGGCCGGTCGAGCTCTTCGGGTTTGCGGCGCCGGAAAGGTTGGGCCTGAGCTCGAGCCGCTCGATGAGCCGCGCGACATAGACGATGCCTTTCTCGAGCACCGCCCCCTTGCCGGCGAGCGACACCGGCTCGGCGTTGAGGCTCTGCAGCCGCTCGCGGACCGAGCATCCGCGCCCCGGCAGGAAGCTCGCGCGCACACGATAGGCTTCCTTGCTGATCCTGAGATCAAGGCTCGCGGGCTGGAGCTGCGAGGGGTCGAAGTCGATCTCCGCCCGGATCAGCTTGCGCCCGATCATGGCGCGGATCTTCTGCCGGCCGAAGAGGCCGAACGGCGCCGAGAACAGCGCGTCGGCCACGCCCGGCTCGGCAGTGTCGAGGATCACGGGAAGGGAGGATCGGGTCGGCGTCAACGGAGGAGCCTCGAAGGGCGGTCTAAGTTGTTAGCGCCGCGTAGCCTGGAAGCCAAGACTTGGTCTTCAGGGTGGAAACCCAGTCAGCGAGGTCCGAGATGGGCGGAGAGCGGGCCTTTTGCACCACATTTCCGAACTGCGTAACCCGTTGATTTCGTTCGTGCCTATGTTTGGCGCAGAAGTCCTGAGCTTTGCAACAAGCTAGGGTGCAGAGCGCCACAGGGCTTCAAGGAGAGGACATCCCGGCGCTTCGCCTGCATCACAGCGCCGCACGGCATCGACCAGCACACGTTCCATTGCTTTGAGGTCGTCGATTTTTGCCCGAACCTCTGCGAGGTGGCCGGTCGCAAGCTCGCTTACCTCGGCGCAAGCGCCTTGGCCGTTCTCGGCCGAAAGGGTCAGCAACGTTCGAATTTCATCGAGGGTGAACCCGAGTTCGCGGGCGCGGCGAATGAAAGCAAGTGTTCGCGTTTCAGCCGGGCCGTAGACCCGCCGTCCGTTGGCGGCGCGCGCCGGGGCGGGAAGCACCTTGATTCGCTCATAATATCGGATGGTTTCGATATTCACCCCGCTCCGCCGAGACAGTTCGCCGATCGGCAGAGGGGAAGGTTGCTGCTGGGCGGGGGCTGTCGCCACCTTAATTTTCTCCCTTGATCCTGTAGTGACTACAGGATGTAGCCTATCCACCATGACCAGCAAAGAGGAAAGCTCGATCGTTCTTCTCCGGCCGAAAACCAAGCCGTCAGTTGCGATGAGGGCGACGCCCAATTCGCGGGCAAGGCTGGGCGCCGCCCGGGCGCAGAGGCTCCTCGCGGCGGGCGGGATTGTGGCTGCGCTGGGCGCGGCCTCGTGCTGCGTGATTCCCTTCACACTGTTCATGCTGGGCGTCAGCGGGGCGTGGATCGGCAACCTGACCGCGCTCGAGCCTTACCAGCCGATTTTCGCGGCGGTTGCATTCGGGTGCATCGGCTATGGCGCTTACCTCGTCTACTGGAGGCCGAAAACAGTCTGCGCGGACGGTTTCTACTGTGCACGTCCGGTTTCGAGTCGAATAGCGAAGATCGGTCTTTGGAGCGCGGGAGCGCTCGTAGTGATTGCGATCAGCTCTCCAAAACTCGTCGCCCTGTTCCTCTAACCGCACGGAGACAAACCATGTTGCGCCAGATCACCCTCGCCGCCGCACTCGCTCTCACGCTGTCGCCCTTATCTGTTCGAGCGGCGGAAAGGTCCGTCGTTTTGGATATAAAAAACGCGGACTGCGTGCTATGCCCGCCAATTGTGAAGCGGTCATTGATGCGCGTTCCGGGCGTCAAGACGGTCGATATGAAACAGGCCGATCAAATGGCGGATTTCATGGCGACTGTCACCTTTGACGATGCGGTCGCCACGGTGGCGACGCTCGTCGCTGCGCCGACGAATGCCGGATACCCAACCAAAGTTGCGAATTGAACGGGACCATGTCCGATCGCTCGCCAATCGCCACTGGCGCTGTCGGCGCAGCGCCAGCCGCCTCCGATGTCGGCTACATGCTCTCGCTTTGAGGGAACGCACTCCGTGATTTTGGAATCCGTCATCACTTGCCCAAAGTGCAATGCGTCGAAACTTGAGATGATGCCGACCGACGCGTGCCTGTATTTCTACGAGTGCACCGGCTGCGGCGCGCTGTTACGCCCGAAGCCCGGCGACTGCTGCGTGTTCTGCTCCTACGGGTCGGTTCCTTGCCCGCCGAATTCAGGAAACGCGCCCGGGCGGCAAGGCCGCAAGCTGCTGCGCGCCGGCAAGCCATGTCGACTGACACGCGATTGGCGGTCGATTGGGTCGGGAGCTTCCGCATTGGCGCAGCCGCGCGGCGGCTTCCGCAGCTTCCTGATTGGGTTTCATCCTTGGCCAAGACTTTGTCTTGACGCCAGGGCTTCGCCCCGGCTATGGAGGCCTCTCCCGTGGTCATTTGAGCCGGTCGGCTTGCCGCCACGTTAAACAAAGGGCTAAAAGATCGGGGCGCATTCAAAACGCGGCCTCGTCTCAAGCCCGTCAGGCGCGCCCGCGCGCGAGAGGACTTGAACGATGACGAGCCCGCGCAAATCCCGCGATCCGAAGACGCTGAGGCCGGCGACGCAGCTGATTCACGGCGGGTCGTTGCGCTCGGAATATGACGAAACCTCCGAGGCGCTCTTCCTCACTCAGGGCTATCTTTACGACACGATGGAGCTCGCCGAAGCGCGCTTCAAGGGCGAAGACCCCGGATTCGTCTATTCGCGCTTTTCCAATCCGACCGTCTCGATGTTCGAGCGGCGGATGGCGCTGCTCGAAGGCGCCGAGGCGGCGCGGGCGACGGCGAGCGGGATGGCCGCGGTCACCGCCTCGCTGATGGGTCAGCTCAAGGCGGGCGACCACATTGTCGCCGCGCGGGCTTTGTTCGGCTCGTGCCTTTACGTGGTCGAGGAGCTGCTGCCGCGCTTCGGCGTCGCCTCGACCCTCGTCGACGGCGCGGACCTCGGCGCCTGGCGGGCGGCGCTGCGCCCGAACACGAAGACGGCGTTTCTCGAATCGCCGACCAACCCGACGCTCGAGATCGTCGACATCGCCGCCGTCGCCGAGATCATGCATGGGGCTGGCGCGACGCTGGTCGTCGACAACGTCTTCGCGACGCCGCTGCTGCAGCATCCGATGAAGCTCGGCGCCGACTGCGTCGTCTATTCGGCGACCAAGCACATCGACGGCCAGGGGCGCGTGCTCGGCGGCGTGATCCTCGCGAGCGAGAAATTCATCGCCGACCACATTCATAATTTCCTGCGCCAGACCGGCCCGTGTCTCTCGCCGTTCAACGCCTGGACGCTTCTGAAGTCGCTCGAGACCCTGCCGGTGCGCGTCGCGGCTCAGACCCGCACCGCCGCGAGGATCGCCGACTTCCTCAGCGGTCATCCCGCCGTCGTGCGGACGCTCTATCCCGGCCGCGGCGACCACCCGCAGGCGGCGCTCGCCCGTCAGCAAATGGAGGCCGGCGGGACGATGCTCTCGTTCGAAGTCGCCGGCGGCAAGGCGGCGGCGTTCCGAGTCGCCAACGCCCTCTCGATCATCGGCATTTCCAACAATCTCGGCGACGCCAAGAGCCTCATCACCCATCCGGAGACGACGACCCACCAGCGGCTGAAGCCCGAGCAGCGCGCCGCGCTCGGGATCGCCCCGGGCCTGCTCAGATTGTCGGTCGGCCTCGAGGACGCCGACGACCTGATCGAGGATCTGGCGCAGGCGCTCGACAAGGCGACGCTGCCGCGACGCCACGCGGCGGAATGAGGCTCGCCGAGGCGGCGCGGTCGATGACCGCGCCCGAAAGCCTTCGGCTACTTCTCCAGATCGGCCAGCGTCGGCATGCGGCCGTTGGGCGTGAGATGGTTGATCAGCTGCGGCAGCACCGCGGCAAGCTGGTTCAGCAGTTCCTGCTGGCTCATCCCGGTGCGCTGCGACAGTTCGTTGAGCACATTTTGCCCTAAGGCGCCGCCGAGCTGTCCGGGCTGAATCGGCTGATTCTGACCGGGGCCAATCCAGGAATTGACCTGCGGCGCCGCCCCGCCGGCGGTGAGCTTGCCGATGAGGTCGCTAAGACCGCCCATGACGCTGCCCGCCGGCGGATTGGCCGGCAGTGACGGTGCCGGCGCGGGCGGAACGCGTCCGGGCGCGGGCGCCGAGCTGCCGCCGAACATCTTGCCGAGTATCAGCGCGCCCACGGCGACCGCGATCGGCGTCGCCAGATTTCCGCCCGGCACGGCGTTCTTCATCGCATCGTCAAACGCACCCATTGCTGTCTCCTCCGAAGGAAATACGGCCAGGTCAGGTCAAGAACGCGGCCCTGCCGTCATTGGACTGGCGCCGCTTGGCAAAGATATGACGACCCAGAGTACCGCCTTGCGTTTTCCCCGTCCATACCGCACATTCGCAAGGGGCCGGTCAGCGGCGCGCGGGAGGGTTTGACATGGGGATTATCAGCTGGATCATTCTTGGGCTGATCGCCGGGTTCATCGCCAGCAAGATCGTCAACAAGACCGGCTCGGGCATGCTGATGGACATTGCGCTCGGCGTCATCGGCGCAATCGTCGGCGGATTTCTGGCCAGCTTTTTCGGCATCGGCGGCGTCACGGGAGTGAACATCGGCAGCATCATCATCGCGGTGATCGGAGCCGTCGTGGTGTTGCTCGTCTACCGCGCCGTGGCCTCACGGGCCTGACGCTGGCTTGAGGCCGGCGCCGCTCCAGCGCGCCGCCGACCGCTCGTCATCCCCCTTGGCGTCGACCCAGCCCTCGATGGCGCCGTCGACATTGATGGCGCGCTTCCAGAACGGCGCGCGGGTCTTGAGGTAATCCATCAGCATCTCGGCCGCCGCGAACGCCGCGCCGCGGTGCGCCGCCGCAACCGCGACAAGGACGATCCGCTCGCCCGGCGTGATCCGCCCGTGGCGGTG
The DNA here is from genome assembly GCA_963765375.1 of uncultured Alphaproteobacteria bacterium. Lineage (GTDB taxonomy): Bacteria > Pseudomonadota > Alphaproteobacteria > Rhizobiales > Beijerinckiaceae > Roseiarcus. The sequence goes on from CAVXVZ010000009.1 coordinate 291,373, forward strand.
AATGACCGTCACGCCGATAAGCGGCCAGCGCGCCTCCGCCTCGCCCGCCGCACGGGCGATCTCCTCCTCCGCCATGCCCGGATAATGCTCGAGCTCGAGCGCCGCGAGCCGTCCGCCTTCGTCGCGGCAGTAGCCGACGAAGCTCGCCACCGCGCCGACGTCCGTTCGGCCGCGTGCGAGCGCTTCGGCCTCCGCGGCGGGGTCGAAATCATGGCGCTGGACGCGGACGGTCGCCATCGGCGTCAGCCGCCGGTCATCGGGGGGAAGAACGCCACTTCTTTCGCCCCGGCGATCCGCGCATCGGCGCGGGCATGAACGCGGTCAAGGGCGGCGCGAACCATGAGAGGCTTGTCGAAGGCGTCCGCGTAGCCCTCTCCCCGGCTGGCGAGCCAGGCGACAAGGTCGCCGACGGTGGCGACGGTCGCTGGCGGATCGAGCTCCTCGTCCGCCTTGCCGACCCGCTCGCGCACCCAGGCGAAATAAAGCGCCTTCATGCCACCCTCAGTCGCCGCCGGCATGGTCGTAGCTCGCCTTCATATAGTCCCAGCCGGTGTAAAGCGTGAGCGTCGCCGCGATCCAGAGCATGACGATCCCGGTCGTAATCGAGCCCGGCAGCAGCGTTTCGCCGGCTGGCCCGGCGATCAGGAAGGCGAGCGCGACGAATTGGACGGTGGTCTTCCATTTGGCGAGGGCCGTCACCGGCAGCGGAACCCGGAGCTCGGCCAGATATTCGCGCAATCCCGAGACCAGGATTTCGCGGCACAGGATGACGATCGCCGCCCATAAGCTGAGGCCCGAGATCGTCTGGTTGGCGGCGAGCACCAGGATCACCGCGGAGACGAGCAACTTGTCGGCGATCGGGTCGAGCATTCTGCCGAGCGAGGACTGCTGCGACCAGGCGCGCGCCAGATAGCCGTCGAAAAAATCGGTGATTCCCGCGGCGATGAAGATCGCAAGCGCCGTCCACCGCGCCCACGGCTCATCCGGCCAGAACAAAAACCCGGCGACCAGCGGAACCGCCGCGACCCGCGCGTAGGTCAGAATATTGGGCAAGGACCAGTTGCGGCTGATCTGGCGGGCGGTAGAGGATGCCATTTGCAGCGCAGCAGACATCCTGCCCGTCGCTGCGTCAATAGCGCTCGACTGGCGCGGGCGCGGGGCGCGCGCGACTCCTCGCCAGCGGCGCCGACAAAACTGGGGACGAGGGCCCGCGTCGGCGGTTCAGGCCGCGCAACATCGTCTAAGGTCATGATCCCGCTTGTCGCCGGGACCAGGCTCGAGGGACCCTAAGGCTCATGTCGAACGTTCACGTCGTCGGCCATCCGCTGGTGCAGCACAAGCTCACCCTGATGCGCGACAGGACCGTGTCGACCAAGGGATTCCGGCAGCTGATGAATGAGATCGGCATGCTGCTCGCCTACGAGGTGACGCGCGATCTGCCGCTCGAGATGGTCGAGGTCGAGACCCCGCTCGCCAGGATGATGGCGCCCGCGATTGCCGGCAAAAAGCTGGTGTTCGCGCCAATTTTGCGCGCCGGCGTCGGTTTTCTCGACGGGATGCTCGATCTCGTGCCGAGCGCGCGGGTCGCCCACATCGGCCTCTATCGCGACCCGCAAACCCTCGAGGCCGTCGAATATTATTTCAAGGCGCCGGCGGACGTCGCCGACCGGCTGGTGATCGTAATGGACCCGATGCTTGCGACCGCCAATTCAGCCGTCGCCGCCATCGACCGCCTCAAGCGCCGCGGGGTGAAGGAGATCCGCTTCGTCTGTCTTCTCGCGGCGCCCGAGGGGATCGAGCGGCTGACCAAAGCCCATCCGGACGTCCAGATCTGGACCGCGGCGATCGACGAACGGCTCAACGACCACGGCTACATCATTCCCGGCCTGGGCGACGCGGGGGACCGGATGTTCGGGACGAAATAGGAGGCGGTGAGTTCGAGCGCCCGCCCCGGCCTGATCTTGCCGTGACCTCAAATGCATGGCGGCGTGGAAGCGCCGCCCGAGGTTGGACTAGGATTTCTGCCGCCGCGCCTTACTTGCGGCGCCGGCGCTGCTGTCCGAGGCCCATCTGTTTCGCCAGCGCCGACCGGGCCTTGGCGTAGGCCGGGGCGACCATGGGGTAGTCGGACGGAAGACCCCATTTCTCGCGGTACTCTTCGGGGGAGAGGTTGTATTGGGTCCGCAGGTGGCGCTTCAGCGACTTGAATTTGCGACCGTCTTCCAGGCAGATGATGTAATCGCTGGTAATCGACTTCTTGGGCGGGACAGCGGGCTTCGCGGCTTCGACGACGACCGGTTGTGCGCCGGTCGAGACCCGCACGATTGCTGCGTGAACATCGCTAAGAAGCGCCGGCAACTCGCTTGACGGTACGGAATTGTTCGACACATAGGCCGAAACGATCTCCGCGGCGAGTTCAACGTGATTGGTGGATTCGCTCATTGTAGACGTTACTCCAAAAGGGTTGCCTGTCGAAACCGCCCTTCTGGCGATCAGCTTCAGGCCATTCTGCTCGTCCGACCACGACGAGGGTCCTCATTATTTGCCGCTTCTAGCGACTTGGGCGAGCGAGGATATAGCGCAAAAGAAAACATGGCACAAGACAAACAGTGGTGATTTTAACTACGGCATCGATCGACATTGGTCGAATACTCACTATGCTGGGTCGGCCGGATTCTGGATTTACACAAAAAAGGAACTTTCTTCACTTGACAGAGCGCGGTTAGCATGCCGCGAGCAAGCTTTCAGCAAATCATCGAGGGCTGAATCCAAGATGGTTTTGCCTCAATGGGCAAGATTGCGATTCGTCCTAACTCTGGGCCAGGGACAGTCGGGCGCCTCGGTCCGGGCCTTTTTCATCTGCGGCGCCGCCTCGCCGATGATTGTCGAGCACAGGGCAATGGCCGCGAAGGATGTCAACGGCGCTGAAAGCGCTTATATGCGGCGTGCCGAACCAGTTGATCGGCGCCGCGCGGGCTCCAATGCAACATCATAAGACGTCAACATTCATCGCCGAGCGCGGCAACGCGGCGCGGCGGGCGACGCTGACCGGAACCGTTCAGCTCCTGTGGCCTTACATCTGGCCCGCGGACCGCGCTGACCTCAAGCTGCGCGTTTTTCTCGCCGTCGCCCTGATGCTGCTTTCCAAATTGTTCACGATCGCAATTCCCTACTCCTATAAGTGGGCCACGGACGCGATCGCCGGGAAGCTTGCGCTCGACGCGGTCCCGCTGCCGCACGTTCTTTTCGGGGCGGTCGCGCTGACCGTCCTCTATGGGCTCCTGCGCATCGTGATGGCGTTGACCCAGCAGGGCCGCGACGCGCTATTCGCGGCCGTCGCCATGAACGCGGTGCGCCGGCTGGCGATCGAAGTTTTCGAGCACTTGCATCGCCTGTCGCTGCGTTTTCACGTGGAGCGCAAGACCGGCGGGCTCACGCGGGTGCTCGAGCGCGGACGCAACGCCATCGAGACCATCGTTCGGACCTCTATGCTGACCGCGGTTCCAACCGCCGTCGAGTTCGCGCTGGTCGTCGGCGCGATGCTGATCTCCTTCGACTGGCGCTACGTCGTTGCGATCAGCGTCACGGTGATTGCTTATCTGGCGTTTACGACCCTGGCCACCAATTGGCGTATCGGCATTCGCCGTTCGATGAACGAGAGCGACACGGACGCCAACACCAAGGCGATCGACAGCCTGCTCAACTTCGAGACGGTGAAGTATTTCGGCGCCGAGGAGCGCGAGGCCGCGCGATACGACAAGGCGATGGCGCGATATGAACGGATGAGCGTGCGGACCTATGTCTCGCTGGCGGTGCTCAACGCAGGCCAGGCGGTCATTTTCACCCTCGGCCTGATCGTGGTGCTGGTGATGTGCGTCGCCGAGGTGAGGAACGGAACGAAGACCGTCGGCGCCTTCGTGCTGGTGAACCTGATCATGCTGCAACTCTACCAGCCGCTCAATTTCATGGGCATGGTCTATCGCGAGATCAAGCAGGCGATCATCGACGTCGAGGCGATGTTCGCCATCCTGGCGCAGAATCCCGAGATCGAGGACCTTCCCGGGGCGCAGCCGCTGAAGGTGAGCGCCGGCGCGGTCCGGTTCGAGAACGTCGAGTTCGCCTACGACCCCGGCCGGCCGATCCTGCGCGGGGTCACGTTCGACGCGCCGGCGGGGCACACGATCGCTGTCGTCGGGCCGTCGGGCGCCGGCAAGTCCACGATCTCGCGGCTTCTGTTTCGGTTCTACGAGCCGGGTTCCGGGCGCATCCTGATCGACGGTCAGAACATCGGCGCCGTCACCCAGAGTTCGCTGCGCGCCGCGATCGGCATGGTGCCGCAGGACACGGTGCTGTTCAACGACACGATCCTCTACAACATCCGCTACGGGCGAGACGGCGCGAGCGAGGGCGAGGTCGTCGCGGCGGCGGAAGACGCGCAGATCGATCGGTTCATCCGCTCGCTGCCGCTCGGCTATGAGGCGCCGGTCGGCGAGCGGGGCCTCAAGCTTTCGGGCGGCGAGAAGCAGCGGGTTGCGATCGCACGCACGATGCTGATGGCGCCGCCAATTCTGGTGCTCGACGAAGCGACGTCGGCGCTCGACAGCTTCACCGAACGGGAGATTCAGTCGGCGCTGGAGCGCGTCTCGCGCGGGCGGACGACGATCGTGATCGCCCATCGCCTCTCGACCGTTGTCAACGCCGACGAGATCCTGGTGCTCGACAAGGGCGTCATCGCCGAGCGCGGAACGCATCAGGAGCTCCTGGCGCGGGGCGGAATTTATTCGGCGATGTGGAGCCGCCAGAGGCAGGTCGACGCGGCGCAGGAATTGTTGCGGCGCGCCGGCAGGGAGGACGATCTCGGCGCCGCCGGCGGCCTCGCTTCCCAGTCCGCGCCGTGACATTCCGGGCGTTTGGCGCCATGAGTGCGCGCGGATTTTGTTCGGGCGCCGGTCAATGAGCATCGTAAAATCGCTGCGCGGTCAGCTCGCGCCGATCCATCCGGAAGGTTATCTGTTCGTGCTCGGCTTCGCCGTCGCGACGCTCATCCTGTGGTGGATGTGGGCGCCGCTGGGATGGCTCGGCCTCATCGCCACTTTATGGTGCGCGTATTTCTTCCGCGATCCGGCCCGCGTCACGCCGGTCCGCGGCGACCTCGTCATCGCGCCGGCCGACGGCGTCGTCAGTTCCGCCGGCTTCGCCGCGCCGCCGCCGGAACTCGGCCTCGGCATGGCGCCGATGCAGCGAGTGTCGATTTTCATGTCGATCTTCGATTGCCACGTCAATCGCGCCCCGGTGCAGGGCCGCGTCGCGCGGATCGTCTATCATCCCGGCCTGTTCCTCAACGCCGACCTGGACAAGGCGAGCGAGGACAACGAGCGCAACAGCATCGTCATCGATACCCCCTCGGGGCGGTTTGGGGTCGTCCAGATCGCCGGCCTCGTCGCGAGAAGGATCGTGTGCTTCACCCACGAAGGCGCGCTTCTGAGCCCCGGCGAGCGCATCGGCCTCATTCGCTTCGGCTCGCGCGTCGACGTCTATCTCCCGCCGGCCGCGCAGATCGTGGTCGGCGTCGATTCGCGCACGGTCGCGGGCGAGACGGTGATCGGCAAGGTCGCCGCGGAGGTCGCGCCGACGCCCTTTCAGCGGAGCTGAGGCGTGAACGAGGCCGGCCCTCCGCCCCGGGCGCCGATCGACGACCCGCCCGCCCCAGCGCGCGGCCGACGCTTCCGAGCGGTGCCGCTCAGGCTCCTCATCCCCAATATCATCACCCTGTTCGCGCTCGGGCTTGGCCTGACGGCGATCCGCCTGGCGATGGAGGGCTCGATCGAATGGGCGGTGAGCGCGATCGCGGGCGCGGCCGTGCTCGACGGGCTCGACGGACGGATCGCGCGAGCGCTCAAGGGAACCTCGAGCTTCGGCGCCGAACTCAACTCCCTCGCCGACTTCGTCGACTTTGGCGTCGCGCCGGCGCTGGTGCTCTACGTGGCCAACCTACAGGCGGTCAAAAACTTCGGCTGGGTCGCGGCGCTTCTGTTTGCGATGGCCTGCGCGCTGCGGCTCGCGCGTTTCAACGTCATGATCGATGAAGATCAGCCGGCATGGCGCAAGACCTTCTTCGTCGGCATGCCGGCCCCCGCGGGCGCGATCGTCGGCCTGTTGCCGATCTATCTGCATTACGCGTTCGATCTTGGGCCGCCGACCCCGCGCTTCGCCGTGGTTGAGAGCCTCTATGTGCTTGGCGTGGCGCTGTTGATGGCAAGCCGGGTGCCGCATTTCTCCGGCAAATCGCTCGGGCGGGTGCCGCGCGAATATGTAGCGGTGGTGCTGGTCGGCGTCGCCGCCGCGCTCCTCATCCTGTTCAACTTTCCGATGCAGGCGCTGGTCGCCGTCACTGTCGCCTATCTCGCCTCGATCCCATTCGCGGTCATGCGTCATCGAGCGCTCGGCCGCGCGACCGAATAGCGGCGAAGCCAGACGCCTCTTGCGCTCAAGAGCAGGTCAGGCATCATAGGCTGGGGCCGGCGCAATCCGGCGGCGCCGCGCGTCGGCGTCGTCGACGGATGAAGTTTTCACGCTTGCGGGGATTGACGTTTGACATTGATGCGTGACTTTCGGCCGTGGACTCGAATCGGCGCGCGGGCTGCTCGCGCCGCGTTCGTTGGCGCGGCGGCGATCGCGCTCGCGGCCTGCGGCTCCAAGAACGCCTATGTGCCGCCGCCGCCGCCCAAGGTGATCGTGGCCCAGCCGCTCCAGCAGCCGGTGACATTGTACCTCGAATTGACGGGCAACACGGCGCCGTACAACTCCGTCGATCTGGTCGCCCGCGTCCAGGGCTTTCTGGAATCGATCAATTACGCCGACGGCGCCGTGGTGACAAAAGGAACGCAGCTTTTCGGCATCGAGCGCGACATCTATCAGCAGCAACTCGATCAGGCGAAGGCGACCCTTGCGTCCGATCTAGCGGCCGAGGACTACAACCGCTCGGAATATCAGCGCCAGGCTGCGCTCGGTAAAAACGATTTCGCCAGCCAGGCGACTGTCCAGGAGTGGAAGTCCAAGCTCGACCAGTCCTCCGCCTCGGTGCTCAATGCGAAAGCGGCGATCGAACTCGCCAACATCAACCTCGGCTATACAAGCGTGCTGGCGCCGTTCGACGGCGTCGTCACCAATCACCTCGTCGATCTCGGCGCCCTGGTCGGCTTTTCCGGGCCGACCAAGCTTGCAACCATCATCCAGGCTGTGCCGCTCTACGTCTATTTCACAATGAGCGAGCCGCAGATTTTGGCCATTCAGCGGAACCTCGCCCAGTACGGAACGAGCTTGCGCACGTCAAACCTGTCAGACGTCCCGGTCGAGATCGGGCTCGATGGCGAAGACGGTTATCCGCACAAAGGTCATCTCGACTACGCCTCGCCCCAGGTCGACTTTGCCACCGGCACGCTGACGGCGCGCGCGCTATTCGAGAACAAGGATCGCGCGCTGCTGCCGGGCCTGTTCGTGCGGGTGCGGACGCCGGTCTCGCACCAGGACAAAGCGCTGCTGGTCAGGGCGGAGTCGATCGGAACGAGCCAGGAAGGGAGTTATGTGCTGGTCGTCAACGCGGACAATGTTGTCGAGCGCAGGGTTGTGAAGACCGGAGTGCGGCAGGGCCAGTTCCGGATCATAGAATCCGAACTCGACCCTGGTGACTGGGTGGTGACCGAAGGCACTCAGCGCGCCTTTCCGGGGGCCAAGGTCAATCCGCAGCGAACCTCGTTGGCGCCGCCCGCGGCCGAGCCGGCAAGCTCCGGCAAGGCGAGCGCCGCCGATCCGGCGGCGAAATGAACCCTCGGGGCGGGCGGGCATGATTTCGCGCTTCTTCATCGACAGGCCGGTGCTCGCCAATGTGCTGGCGTTGTTCTTTGTCCTGATCGGCCTGGTCGCCCTCATCCAATTGCCGACCTCGCAATATCCCAACGTCGTTCCCCCGACCGTGCAGGTGACGACGCGCTACCCTGGCGCGAGCGCCAGGACGCTGGTCGACACCGTCGCCCTGCCGCTTGAGCAGAATGTCAACGGTGTCGAGAACATGCTCTACATGCAATCGACGAGCGCGGACGACGGCACTTACACCCTGGTCGTCACCTTCGCGATCGGCACGGATCCCGACGAGGACGAGATCCTGGTCCAGAACCGTGTCTCGGCCGCCATTTCCTCGCTCCCGCTTGAAGTGCAGGTCCAGGGCGTGACGACGAAGAAGAAGTCGACCTCGATTCTCGAATATGTCGGCCTCACCTCGCCCGACGGCCGCTTCGACAGCCTGTTCCTGGCGAACTACGCCGTCATCAATGTGGTGAACGAGCTTGAGCGCCTCCCCGGCGTCGGCGACGTGTCGGTGATCGGCGCCGGGCAATATGCGATGCGCATATGGATGAATCCGGACCTGCTTCAGGCGCGTGGCTTGACGCCGCAGGACGTCATCAACGTCATCCAACAGCAGAGCCAGGAAGTCGCCGCCGGCCAAGTCGGAGCTCCGCCGGCGCCGAAAGGCCAGGATTTTCAGTACACGTTGAACCTCAAGGGCCGCCTTGACGATCCCGCCGAGTTCGAGAACATCATCGTCAAGGTCAATTCCGCAAATGGCGGACGCATCACCCAAATCCGCGACATCGGCCACGCCGAGCTCGGCGCCCAAACCTACAGCGAAGCGTTCAATTACGACGGCCGGCCGGCTGCTGGGATCGGCATCTCCCTCTTGCCGGGCGCCAACGCAATCGACGCCGCCAACAAGGTGAAGGCGAAAATGGACGAGCTCGCCAAGAGCTTCCCCGAAGGCCTCACATACGTCACGCCCTACGACACGACGAAATTCGTCAGGGCCGCAATCCGCGAAGTTTACAAGACGCTGTTCGAGGCCCTCGTTCTGGTGCTCATCGTCATTCTGGTGTTCCTCCAGGATTGGCGCGCCATGCTGGTGCCGGCCACAACTGTGCCGGTGACCATCATCGGCGCCTTCGCCGCAATGGCCGCGCTGGGATTTTCGATAAATCTCCCAACCCTGTTCGCGCTCATCCTTGCGATCGGCATCGTCGTCGACGACGCGATCGTCATTGTCGAGGGCGTCTCGCGCTATGTCGAGCAAGGCATCCCCGGCCGTGAGGCCGCCGGCAAGGCGATGGACGATCTGACCGGTCCGGTCATCGGCATCACCCTGGTCCTGATGTCGGTTTTCGTGCCCGCCGCTTTTCTGCCGGGGCTGACCGGTCAGATCTACCGGCAATTCGCCCTGGTCATCGCGGCGACCGCCTTCATCAGCGCCATCAACGCGATGACCTTGAAGCCCACGCAAAGCGCGTTGTGGCTCAGGCCGCCAAAGCCGAACGCGCGGCACAATTTCTTTGTCCGCGGCTTCAATGCCGTCTACGGCGCCGCGGAGCGCGGCTATTCGAGGCTCATGGGCGCGATGACCCGCCGGAGCGTGGCAATGGTGGTGCTCGCGCTTTTTCTTGTCGCCGGCGCGATCTGGGGACTGACCCGGGTGCCGACCGGGTTCCTCCCGACCGAGGACCAGGGCTACCTGATCATCGTCGCACAGCTGCCCGACGGCGCCTCGAAGGAGCGCACGGATGCGGTGATGGACAAGATTTCAAAGATTGCCCAGGCTGTCCCCGGCGTCGATCATGTGGTCACCGTCAGCGGCATCTCGATCTTCGACAATCTGGCGAGCCTCGCCAACGCGGGTGTTGGCTTTGTCATCCTCAAGGACTGGGACGCCCGCCTGAAAGAGGCGGGACAGGACGCCCGCTCGATCGCCCAGAACCTGAACGGCGGCCTGCAAGCCATACCGGAAGCCATCACCTTCGCGGTCCCCCCGCCGCCGATCCAGGGCATCGGCAACGTCGGCGGCTTCACCATGCAGGTCGAAATCAAGAACGGCGATTTCGACTACGCGCTGTTGCAGAGCCTGACGAGCACCGTGGTCAACGACGCGAACGCGCAGTCCGCTCTGCAAAGGGTCGCGACCACCTACCGGGCAGGCGCGCCGCAGTTCACGGTCGTCGTCGACCGGATCAAGGCCGAGACCCTCGGCATCACGGTCGGACAGGTGTTCTCCGTCCTTTCGGGCTATGTCGGATCGAACTACGTCGCCCAGTTCAACAAATTTGGCCACGTTTTCCAGATCTATACCCAGGCCGAGGCCAAGTATCGCGACACCGCCGAGGACATCCGCAACCTGAAGGTCAAAGCCGGCGACGGAACCATGACGCCGATCGGCACCGTGGTCGAGGTCAGCGAAGTCCAAGGTCCTCCCCTTATCAGTCTCTACAATCTCTATCCGTCGTCGACGATCATCGGTGGCTCGGCGCCCGGTTTCAGTTCCGGCCAGGCGCTCGACATCATGGACCAGATCGGCGCCCAGGCGCTGCCGAAGGGGACCGGTTACGAATGGACTGCGATGTCCTACCAGGAGAAAGAGGTCGGCTCGCAGATTTACTTCGTCTTCGGTCTGGCGCTGCTGTTCGTCTATTTCGTCCTGGCGGGGCAGTACGAGAGCTGGATCCTGCCGTTCGCGGTGCTACTGGCGGTGCCACTGGCCCTCTGGGGGACAGTCGGCGCCCTCACCTATTTCGGCGCTACTAACGTCGCCGCCAGCCAGAGCGGCGTCGCCTCGGTCAATCTCTACACCCAGATCGGCCTCATCCTCCTGATCGCGCTCGGAGCCAAGAACGCGATCCTCATCGTCGAATACGCCCGCCAGCGGCGAGCCGAAGGCATGGACGTCGTCAAAGCGGCGGTTGAGGGAGCGCGGCTGAGGTTCCGACCTATCATCATGACTTCTTTCGCCTTCATCCTGGGCGTCCTGCCGCTGGTCCTCGCCACCGGCGCAGGCGCCTCGGCGCGCCAGTCGATCGGGATCGCGGTCTTCTTCGGCATGATGTCCTCGACCTGCCTCACGGTGGTGTTCGTTCCCTCGTTCTATGTGGTGATGCAGAACCTCGAGGAGCGCCGAAAGCGCAAGCCCGCGGCGCAGACGCCGGGCCCGCTCGCTCAGCCGAAAGACGCCGCCGGCTCGTCGGCCGCCTGACGATCGCGCCCCTTCCGGCCTTTGCTGGACGCGCGCGATTATGCGAGCATCTGGCGCCACGCGCGCCTGCGAGATGCGCCTTTGGGGAGGGAATCGTCATGAGGCTTCGAGGCGCGTGCTTGGCAATGATCGCATCTTCAGCGCTGTCAACCGCCGCCTTCGGGCAGGCGCCGAGATTGGTCATGTCCGAGCTGATGATCCCGTCGTCCGACCCGGGCGTCGAACTCTATGTGCGCAACAAGCACGCGCTGGACATGACGTCCTTTTCCGCCGACAGGACGCTGCTCTTCATCCACGGCGCCACCTATCCGGCGGAAACCAGTTTCGATCTGCCGATCGAAGGCGCTTCGATGATGGACCTCTTTGCCCAAAACGGCTTCGACGTCTATCTGGTCGACGTGCGGTCTTACGGACGATCGACCCGCCCGCCGGAAATGGATGAGCCGCCGGAGGCCAACAAGCCGATCGCAACCTCAGATGAGGCCGGCCGCGATCTCGGGGCGGCGATCGATTACATCCTGGCTCGACGCGGGATTCCGAAACTCGATCTCATGGGCTGGTCGTGGGGCACGTCGATCGCCGGCAATTACACCGCACAGCACAATGACAAGATCAACCGGCTTGTTCTCTACGCGCCGATGTGGACGTTTCAGCCCACCGCCCCGCCGCCGGCCGCTGCGCTGCCCGCGTACCGCATGGTCACAAAGGATTCCGCCCAAGCGCGTTGGCTGAAAGGCGTCCCCGAGGACAAGCAGGCGACATTGATCCCGCCCGGCGTGTTCGACCAATGGTGGAACGCCACCATCGCGACCGATCCCGTAGGCAGCAAGATGGAGCCGCAAAAGCTTCGCGCAGGCGAGGGCGTGATAGCGGAGGTCGCCAACTACTGGATGGCGGGCAAGCCGTATTATGATCCGGGCAAGATCACCGCGCCGACCCTCCTCATCCACGCGGAATGGGACGCCGACCTCCCAAGCTACATGGCGGAGGCCTATTTCGCCAAGCTGACCAGCGCGCCCTACAAGCGCTTCGCAGAGCTTGGCGAAGGCACGCATACGGTGATGCTGGAAAAGAACCGAATGCAGTTTTTCCACGAAATCCTCGGTTTCCTGACCGAGTCGGACGCCACGGCGTTGAAGTAGCTTGGTTTGCCGTCCTCCCGCCTGTAAACTGCGTTACCGCGAAGTTGGTTTTTCGCGGGCGCGGGGCAGACGGAGAATTCGATTCTGAATCCGCGGGAGTGGTAGCAGAGGGCGCCGCCGGCGTGCTAGGGCGGCGCAAGCAGCCGTTTCCGTTCGCCTTGGGCGGCGCGGCGACGCCATAAGGAGCCTTATGTCGAAAGAAGAACTGCTTGAATTCCCGGGATTCGTCGTCGAGCTGCTGCCCAACGCGACCTTTCGCGTCAAACTCGAGAACGACCACGAAATTATCGCTCACACCGCGGGCAAGATGCGCAAGAACCGCATCCGCGTGCTGGCAGGCGACAAGGTGCTCGTGGAGATGACGCCCTACGATCTGAGCAAGGGGCGCATTACCTACCGTTTCAAATAAGCCCGGCCAGTGGGCGTCGCGACCATGGCCTCGACCACCCCGCGCCTCGTGCTCGCCTCGGCTTCGCCGCGCCGGCTGGCGCTTCTGGCCCAGATCGGCGTCAAACCTGAATCGATCCTCCCGTCCGAGATCGATGAGGCGCCGCGCCGCGGCGAGACTCCGCGCGCGCTCGCCGAACGGCTGGCCATGGATAAGGCGTCCGTCGCGGCGGCAACGGCGTCGAAGCCGGGCGATCTCTCGCCGCGCCTCACGCTCGCCGCGGATACGGTGGTGTGCGTCGGCCGGCGGATCTTGCCGAAATGCGCGACGCTTGACGAAGCGGAGGCGTGCCTCAATCTTCTGTCAGGCCGCGGCCATCGCGTCTATACCGGCCTCGCCCTCATCGCGGCAGGCGGCGCGGCGCGGCGGCGGCTGGTCGAGACCCGTGTCAGGTTCAAACGCTTGTCGCGCGGCGAGATCGAGGCTTATCTTGCGAGCGGCGAGTGGCGCGGCAAGGCGGGCGGCTATGCGATCCAGGGCCTCGCCGCCACGTTCGTCGAACGGCTGGTCGGCTCATATTCCAATGTCGTCGGCCTGCCGCTCGCCGAGACCGCGGCGCTGCTCGCCGGCCAAGGCTATCATGTCCACCGGAGCTGGGACGCGAGCCTCGTTCGATGACCCCCGACGACAGCAGACACCCCGCCGACCGGACGAACGAGCGGCCCTGCCCGGTCTGCGGCAAATCCCGCAGCGAGCGTTACGACCCATTCTGCTCCAAGCGCTGCGCCGACGTCGACCTCCATCGCTGGCTCAAAGGGATCTACGTCATCCCAGGCGCGAGCGCGCCGCGGGAGCCGGAAGACGGGGACGAGTGACGACCGCAACCGGTGTCTCGCGGCAATGGTTTGAACTTGTTGGGCGCATCGGAATCGCGCAGATTGTCTGACAGTCGAACATGGGACTGGCGAAGCTCATGATAAACCGGCGGGAAACGCTGAAGTCCATGGTCGCGGCGGGGATTGGCGCGGCCGGCGCCGGCAAGGCCTCGCTCGCTGCGAGGGCGAGCGACATCGTCACGCTTCCGTTCGCCAACGGCGAGCGCCCGTTGGCGACCTATCCGGGCAAGCGCCCGCTGATCCGCCTGACGACACGGCCGCCGCAGCTCGAAACGCCGTTCAGCGTGTTCGACGAGGGGATCATCACGCCGAACGACGCGTTTTTCGTGCGCTATCATCTTGCCGATATTCCGCTGAAGATCGATCCGGACGCTTTCCGGGTGACCCTTCAAGGCAAGGTCGAGACTCCTCTGTCGCTGTCGGTCGCGGACCTGAAAACCGGGTTCGAGCCGCTCGAGATCACCGCGGTCAATCAATGCGCCGGCAACAGCCGCGGTTTTTTCGAGCCCCGCGTCGCCGGTGGCCAGCTCGCCAACGGCGCGATGGGCAACGCGCGCTGGAAGGGCGCGCCCTTGAAGGCCGTCCTGGCCAAGGCGGGCGTGCAGGCGGGCGCGGTCCAGGTTTCCTTCCAGGGGCTTGATCGGCCGGTGCTTCCCCAGACCCCTGCATTCATGAAGGCGCTCGAGCTCGACCACGCGCTCGACGGCGAAGTGATGATCGCCTACGCGATGAACGACGAGGACCTGCCCTGGCTGAATGGTTTTCCGGTTCGGCTGGTCGTTCCCGGCTACTACGGGACCTATTGGGTCAAGCATCTGAGCACAATCAACGTCCTCGACGCTCCGCTCGACAGCTTTTGGATGAAAACGGCCTATCGCATTCCGAATAACGCCTGCGCCTGCACCCCGCCCGGCAAGCCGCCCGCGTCCACCGTGCCGATTGGCCGTTTCAACGTCCGCTCCTTCCTCACCAATCTCGCCGATGGCGCGACGGTTCCGGCCGATAAGGACGTGGGTCTGCGCGGCATCGCTTTTGACGGCGGACAAGGGATTTCCGACGTCGTGGTCTCCGCCAACGGCGGAAAAACCTGGGCCGAAGCGGCGCTCGGCGACGACCTCGGCCCATACTCGTTCCGCGAATGGAAAGTCAGTCTCAAGCTGGCGCCGGGCAAATATCGCCTGATGTTTCGTGCGACCAATCGCGCTGGCCAGTCGCAGCCGCTCGAACCGCTATGGAACCCGGCCGGCTACATGCGCAACGTCGTTGAAGCGACCAACGTGATCGCGGCGTGAGGCGACGGCCGATGAACCGCTTTGCGATCACTCCCTTCCTCTTGCTCCTCAGCCTCGCTTCGGCGGCCATCGCCGCCCCGCTCGTCTATCAGCTGCCCGACGAGACGGCCGGCCTCAAGCCAGGCCCGGGCGTTGAAACCGCGGTCGTCTGCCAGGCCTGCCATTCCGCCGATTACATCGCGACCCAGCCGCCCAAGGAGGGCAAGGCCTTCTGGCAGGCCGAGGTGCAGAAGATGATCAAGGTCTACAAAGCGCCGATCGCGGAAAGCGACGCCGCCATCATCGTGGACTATCTGGCGGCGACATACTGATCCGGCTGCTTCCCTCTTGCGGAGAAACCTGAAGCGCCCCCGGGCGCCTATACGGGCGAGGCCCCTGCCCACGCCTTCTCTGGCAGCAGCAAATAGAGTTGTTGTTTGGCGCAAATCGATCGAAAGGTTGCCGGGCTGCGCTGTTGACTGTTTTCTCAGGGACGCGCAATTAGCCCGCATTTCTCATAGGCCGGGTCGACGGCTGACGTCCTGAGGATAATCAAGTCTCGTCTGTGTGATGGACGAACGTCGCCGTGTCGCCGTTTGCGCGGATCGGGTCGGGTCGGATTGTTTCGGTTCTCCTGTGGTCCTTGGGGTGGATTGCCGCGATTTGTCGGCGTCGCAGCGACGCCTCAGGCGAGGCGGGCGGCGGCGAGGCGCCATTCGTCGGCGTAGGGACAGGCCGTGGCGAGGGCGAATCTGATGCGCCGCGCGCTGATGCGGACGAGGCCGGCGAGCTTGAGGAGCTTGAGCCGGATCGTGCCGCAAGTGGCCTGCGCGAACTGCGTGTGCGCGAGGCCGATGCGCCTGACCGCGCACAGGAGAACATAGGCGAACGAGGCGAGCCAGAGCCTGAGTTGGTTGGCGCGCATGGTCGCTGTCGAGGTCCGATCGGCGAACAGGTCGCCTTGGCATTCCTTGATCCGGTTTTCCATCTCGCCGCGGGCGCAGTAGACTTTCTCGTAGAGAAAGCGGCCGTTCGTTCCGGCCTTGCGCAGCGAGGTGACGATGAAACGCGGGTTGGCCTCGCCCTCGGTCCATTCCGCCTTGCCGATTACCCGACGCCGGCGCGACCAACTGTCGAGGGTCGCGTAGCGAAAGTCCTTGAAGCGGCGGGCGGGCTTGCCGGTCGAGGACGCCTCCGCCTCGGCCTGCAGCAGTTCGACGTAGATTTCATCGACGAGCCGCGCGTTGCGGGCGAGGCCGAAAACGAAGTCGACCCGGTTCTGTTCGCACCAGGCCATCAGCGCCTCGCGGGCGAAACCGGAATCGGCACGCAAGAGAATGCGCGTCCCGGGCCAGCGCGCTCGGATCTGGCCGACGATCCGCGCGATCTCCTCCTTCGCTCCGGCGCTGCCGTCGATGTTCGACGGCCTCAGCTTGGCCGCCAGAAGATGCCGGCCGCAGAACACATAGAGCGGCAGATAGCAGTAGCAATCGTAATAGCCGTGAAAGAACCGGCCTTCCTGATGGCCGTGCAGAGGGTCGTCGGTCGCGTCGAGGTCGAGAATGATCTCTTTGGGCGCCTTTGCGTGCGCCTCGAGGAAGAGGTCGACGAACAGGGCCTCGATCGCCGCCGGATCGTGGCTGATCTTGTGGTAGCGCGTGGCGATTTCGCGCGACAGTTCGAGCCGGTTGAGCGTCGATTTGCCAGCCACGGGCGCGCAGTCGCCGCGCCAAGCCTCGAGCTTGCCGGCCAGCACCGCCATCAGCGGGTCGTGGCGAAGCTCATCGTGATCGTTCAGGTCTTCGTAGCCGAGCGCGATGCCGAACACGCGCTGCCCGACGAGCGTAGCGACCGAGTGCTCGACGAACCTCGGGTCTCGCGCGTCGCGGAAACATCCCGCGAGCCGTCCAACCAGCCCCAGACCCCGATCGGCGTCGCCCAGCAGCAGCCCGCCCGCGTCGGACGTCAGCGCCCCGCCATCGAACTCGGCCACCACAGGCCGTCCTTCGACCCGTCCAAAAACACTTGGTTCTGCGCTACACTCCGTCTGCATCGGGCGGCCTCTCCAAATCGGCGCAAGTCGTTATCGCAAAACAACTTTTGCCTGATTCGGCAGCCCGATGCGCTATAAAATGTGAGAAATGCGGGTTAGAGGCTCCGACAAAAGTCATGCGGCTCACAATGGCGACGAGCGTAGACAGCCCCAAGTCCGGGATCCGATCGACTGTATGTCGACACGAAATCGCAATCCTCATTCCCTGCTTTAACGAAGAGTTGACTGTCGGAAAGACTGTCGCTGCCTTTCACGAAGCTTTGCCCTTCGCAACAATCTACGTTTACGACAACAACTCGACCGATCGCACCGCGGACGTCGCTCAGGCAGCGGGCGCGGTTGTCCGCAACGAGCCGCGCCAGGGAAAGGGGAATGTCGTCCGTCGCATGTTCGCCGACGTTGACGCCGATGTCTTTGTGCTGGTGGACGGCGACGCGACCTATGACGCCAAGGCCGCCCCGCGGATGATCTGCCGGGCGATCGACGAGAGCCTCGACTTCGTCAACGCCGCCCGAGTGTCCCAGAGCATGGACGCCTACCGAAGAGGGCATCGATTCGGCAATTACGTCCTGACCGCGATGGTGCGGAGTATTTTCGGCAGGCAATTCACCGACATGCTGTCCGGCTACAAGGTTTTTTCCCGCCGCTACGTCAAATCCTTTCCGGCAATGTCGAGAGGGTTCGAGATCGAAACTGAATTGACGGTTCATGCCCTGGAACTGCGCATGCCGTCCGGAGAAGAGTTCGCCGCCTACGGAGAACGTCCTTCCGGGTCCGTGAGCAAGCTCAGCACCTTTCGCGACGGGAGCAGGATCCTTCGCCTCATCTTCGATCTCGTCCGCAACGAGCGCCCGTTGCAGTTTTTTGGTCTGGTCGGCATCGCCCTCATCCTTCTCGCCGTCGCGCTCGCAGCCCCGCTTGCGGAAACCTATCTGGAGACCGGTCTGGTTCCCCGGCTGCCGACGGCCGTCCTCGCCGTTGGACTGATGATCGTCGGTTTCTTGAGCACTTTAGCCGGACTGATCCTCGATGTCGTGGCGACGATGCGGAGCGAGATGAAGAGACTCATCTATCTGTCATATCCGCCGGTTTCCGCCGGCCGAGGCTCGAGGGTCGCCGAGCGCGGCTGCTGAAAAGGTCAATCTCGCCGCGACGGGCTCGGCGCAGCCCTCACCCGTCCGTCCGCTTGAGCCCGCCCTCGACGCAGACGATGGCGAAAGCATATTGGCGGGCGACATCCTCGAGCCGGTCGAACCGGCCCGGCGCGCCGGCATGGCCGGCCTCCATCGCGGTGCGCAACAGAATCGGTCCGCCGCCGGTCATGGCCGCGCGCAGCCGCGCCACCCATTTGGCGGGCTCCCAATAGGTCACCCGCGGATCGGTGAGGCCGGCCAGCGCCAGGATCGCCGGATAGCGTTGCGCCCGCACATTGTCGATCGGGCTATAGGAACGGATGGTTTCGAAGGCCGCGCGGTCGTGGATCGGATCGCCCCATTCGAGCCATTCGGCCGGGGTCAGCGGCAGGCTGGCGTCGAGCATCGTCGCCAATACGTCGACGAATGGAACGTCAGCGATGATTCCGGCGAACAGGTCCGGCGCGAGATTGGCGACCGCGCCCATGAGCAAGCCCCCGGCGCTGCCGCCCTGGGCCACGATCCGCGCCGGGCTGGCATAGCCCTCGGCTATCAGGAACCGGGCCGCGGCGAGGAAATCGCGGAAGGTGTTCGGCTTCTTGCCGAGCTTGCCGTCCTCATACCAGCGCCAGCCTTTGTCCGTGCCGCCGCGCACGTGGGCGATTGCGAACACGAAGCCGCGGTCGACGAGCGAGAAGCGGTTGGTCGAAAAGCTCGCCTCGACCGGATAGCCATAGGCGCCGTAGCCGGTCAGCATGAGCGGCGCCGATCCATCGAGGCTCAGGCCCCGCTTGTGGATGAGCGACACCGGCACGCTCTCGCCGTCCTCGGCGGGGGCGAAGACAAGACGGGCGACGTAAGCCTGCGGGTCGAAGCCACGCGGAATCGTCTGCTTCTTGACCAGGGTGCGGCGGCGCTCCGCGGCATTATAGTCGTAGGTTTCCTGCGGCCTCGCCAGCGAGGAATAGCTGAAGCGAATGAGCGGCGTGTCGAATTCATAGACCTGTTCGAAGCGGAGGAAGTAGGTCTCCTCCTCGAAGGCGATTTCGTACGATTCGCCGTTTTTCAGGTCGATGACGGAGAGGCTCGGCCGGCTCATCTCGCGCGTGAGCAGCACGAGGCGGTCCTTGAACAGCGTCGCGTCGGCGATGAATCGTCCGTCGCGCTCGGCGACGAAATCGCGCCAGTTCGCCTCCTGCGGCGCCTCGCGCGGCGCGACCACGATCTTGAAATCGGGCGCGCCGGCGTTGGTGCGGATGAAAAAGCGATCGCCGTGATCCATGACCTCGTAGCGGAATCCCGGGCGACGCGGCGCGACGAGCCGAGGCGCCGCGATCGGATGGTCAAGATCGACGACCAGCGCCTCCGAAGCATCGTGGCCGTGCACCGAGATGATCGCCGCGCGGCCGAGGCGGGTCGGTTCGATGCCGATGAACCAGGCCGGATCGTTCTCCTCGAACACTTCGACGTCGTCGCTCTGTGCGGTCCTGAGCCGATGCAGCATGACCCGGCGCGGACGATGGTTCTCGTCCTGTTCGACATAGAGAAACGCCGTCGAATTGCGGGTCCAGACGACATCTCCGGTCGCGCCGCTGACGCGGTCGGCAAGGTCCTGCTGAAGGTCGAGGTCGCGAACCGCGATGGTCAGAATCTCGGAGCCTAGGTCGTCCGAGCTCCAGGCGAATTTCGCATGGTCCGGCGAATGGCGCCCGCCGGCGAAATTAAAGAACGCCTTTCCTTCCGCCCGCGCGTCGCCGTCGATCAGCACCGTCTCCGCGCCGCCCTCGCGGGGCTTGCGGCAATAGATGCGCCGCTGGCCGCCGTGACGAAAGCGCGAGTTGTACGCCCAAGGCCCATCGACCTGCGGCGGCTCGCTATCGTCTTCCTTGAGGCGTGCGCGCATTTCGCGCCGAAGCTCTTTCTGCAAGCCGGCCGTGGGCGCGAGCACCGCGTCGGCATAGGCGTTTTCGGCCTTGAGCAGCGTGCGGATGTCGGACGGCAGCTGCCTCGGATCGCGCAGGACCCCGCGCCAGTTGTCGGCCCGGATCCAGGCGTAATCGTCGGCCCAGGAAAGGCCATGGGCGGAGAGCCGCGCCGGTCGCGCTTCGGCGCGCGGGGGCGCCGGGGCCGCGGCCTCGGCGCGCGCTCCGACGGCCGAACGGGATCCGGCGCCGGTCATGGCGCCAACGCCCGCCGTGACGGCCGCGCGCCCGAAAGCGCCCAAAAGGCCGCGGGCGCCTCGGACGGCGAGGCGCACAGCACCGTCGCGCCTGCCTCGCGAAGCTCGTCCGCGCCGCCGTAGCCCCAGAGCGCGCCGATGGTCGGAATCGCATGCCGGCTCGCCGCCGCAACGTCATGCCTGCGGTCGCCCAACATGCAACAGTCGCCGGCGTCGAGCGCCTGCTCGACGAGGATGCGGGCCACCAGATCCGCCTTGTCCTGAAAGCGGCCGTCGAGTTCGTCGCCGTAAGCCCCCTCGAAATGGCGATCGAGGTCGAAGTGGCGCAGAATGCGCTCGGCGTAAACGATCGGCTTCGCCGTGCAGAGAAAAAGGCGCGTTCCCGCCGCACGCAGTTCGGCAAGCGCCTCTTCGACGCCGTCATAGACCACGGCCTCGAACAGCCCCCCGGTCGAGTACCGGCTGCGGTAGGCTTCGAGCGCCTCCTCGGGGTCTCCTTCGGCCCCGAGGAATTCGGCGAAACACCCGCGCAAAGGCGGCCCGATGATCCAGCCGAGATCGGCCGCCGGCGGCGCCGCCTTCCCAAGCGATTCGAGCGCCAGACGGAAACAGCCGATGATTCCCTCGGCCGGATCGGTCAGCGTTCCGTCGAGATCGATGAGGAGCGCGCTTCGCCGGTTTGGCGTCATCATTGGCGTTCCGGCATTGCGCGACGCTCCACCGGTCCCCGCCGCCCGTTGCGCATCAAGACGCCGCCCGCGGACGGCTAGCCGCGGATCGGCTCGTGTGCGAGCGCCGCGCGCAGGAAATAGAAGAGGCCCGTCAGTGCGGCGAAAATGAACAGGCCTTCGAGCATCCGGGTGAGGCTCTCGCCGAGCTGGAACAGGCCGCCGATCGCCCAGCCCGCGGCGGCTCCGGCGCCGACGAGCTCGGTGCCGACGAGAATGGCGACGCTGATCAGCGTCGCCGCATTGGTCCAGTTGATCGGCGCGGCGTCCACCAAGGCGCTCTCTCCTTGAATTGCTTGCGAAACGCGTGCGGATATACCAGCGCGACCCAAAGGGCAAGCCTCAGCCCTAGGCGGCCGCCCCGCCCCGCGCCCGCACCGCCTCGTAGGCTCTCACATGCAGGGTCGCGATGCGCAGCAGCGAATGGGCGTCCGGCTTCGCGGCGCGACGCAGAAGGTCAGCGAGGATCTGGTCGCACTCGACCGGCATGCCGCCTTCGATGTCGCGCAGCATCGAGGCCTTGAGCGGCAAACCCGCAGTGGTCAACATCGCCCGCGCCCGCTCGAGCGCCGGTTCACGTGGCGCATAACCCTGCGCGCCCGCGATCGACGCGCATTCCGTGAGGAGCCCGATCGCGAGATGCGCGCCGCCGGCGGCGACGATGTCGCCGACCGCGGCCCGCATCAGGCAGGTTATCCCGGCGAATGCGGCGATGAGCACCCACTTCTCCCACATCTCCTGCCGGATCTCGTTACTGAGTCGCGCATCGAAGCCGGCGCCGAGCAGCGCCGTGGCGATCGTCTCGATCCGCCGCGAACGTGAACCGTCCAATTCGCCGAAACTCAGCGCGTGCAGGTCGCCGAGGTGAACGACGGCGCTATCGGCGTCGAGCGTCGCCGAGATCACGCATTGGCCGCCGATCACCCGCTCAGGCCCGAACCGCTCGGCAAGCGCCTCGAGGTGCCGCATGCCGTTCAACAGCGGCAGAATCGCGGTCTCGGGACCGACGGCCCGGGCGAATGACGCCATCGCGCCGTCGAGGTCGTAGGCCTTGCAGCTCAGGAGCACGAGGTCGAATGGCTCGGGGAGGCCTTCCTGCAACACGACGGGCGGCGACGGGCGATGGAAATCGCCGAGGGGGCTTCGAACTATCAAGCCGTGTTTGGCGAGCTCGGCGGCCCGGCGCGGCCGAACGAGGAATGTCACATCGCGGCCCGCCTGCAACAGGCGTCCGCCGAAATAGCCGCCGACCGCTCCGGCTCCGACAACGAGAATTCTCACTTCGACCGATCCTTCGTCACGAGGGAATATTCTCGCACCTCGCCGACGGCTGCGGCGCCGGCGCGCGCCGACATCGATCGATCCGGTTCGCGAAGACGCGGGGCAGTGTGCAAGAGAAGGGCGCCACGGGCAAATCGGGACGCTCCGCGAGCGTTGGGGCCGTCGCGGCCCGCTTGACGTTCTCTCTTATGAGAGTATTTTCCATTTATGGAAACCGAGGCGCCCTCCCGCGACGCCGCCGACCTGCGCCTCGCCGAGCGCCTGCGCGCCCTTAGGCGCGCGCGGCGCTGGTCGCTCGACGAGCTTTCGGCGCGGAGCGGGGTCAGCCGCGCCTCGCTGTCGCGGGTCGAGAATGGCGACGTGAGCCCGACGGCGTCGGTGCTCGGCCGCCTCGCCGCGGCTCATGGCTCGACCGTCTCGCGCCTCCTCGCTGACATCGAGGCCGATGCGCCCGCGCTCGTCGCCCGCGCCGACCAGCCGGAGTGGGTCGATCCCGCCACCGGCTTTCGCCGCCGTTCGGTCTCGCCGCCTTCTCTCAACTTCGACTGCGAGGTGCTGCGTTGCGAACTGCCGGCCGGAGCGAGCATCGACTATCCGCTCCCGCCGCGCCTCGGCCTCGAGCACCATCTCTATCTCGAGGACGGCGCGCTCGAACTGACGATCGAGGGAAAGGTCCATCGTCTGAGCGCCGGCGACTGCCTTCGCTACAAGCTCATGGGCGCGACCCGGTTCCACGCCGTTGGGCGCCGGCCGGCGCGCTACATTCTCGTGCTTCGGTGAGCGTCATGGAGGGTCCGGCCACGACCGTCGCCGCGCTCGATCCGCCCTCGTTCGCGAAAGTCGTGGATCGGCTCGCGGATATCCTGCGCGCCTGCGTGAGCGAGGGCGCAAGCGTCGGCTTCGTCGCGCCGTTCGGCCACGATGAGGCGCGCGCGTACTGGCTGAACCGGGTCGCCCCTGCCCACGCCGCGGGCGCAAAGATCGTCCTCGTCGCGACGCTTGGCGGCGAGGTCGCCGGAACGGCGCAGCTCGACCTCGATTCGATGCCGAGCAAGCGTCACCACGCCGAGGTTTCCAAGGTCCTGGTCGATCCGGCCTTTCGCCGCGCCGGGGTCGCCCGGGCGCTGATGCGCGAGATCGAACGGCGCGCGGCGAAGGAGGGCCGGTGGCTGCTCACGCTCGACACCGCGGGCGACGGGGCCGAGGCTCTCTATCGCTCGCTGGGCTACAGCCTCGCCGGGTCGATTCCGGATTACGCGCGTCACGCCTTCGAGGACCGCTACGAGGCGACGCGACTTATGTACAAAGACCTTCGCCGCAGCTAGCTTCCGCGGGCCGATTTACGGCTGAAGGAGGCCCATCGTCTTGCCCGCGGAGAATCGGCCGATGGCTGACCGGAACGGCGCGAGCCTGTTCGGCCGGGTCGCGCTTATGCTGCTGACGCTCTACGCTCTGGCGATGGTCGCTCCCGACTTCCTCAGGGTGTTTCGGCCGCTCGGATCCTTCGGTCTGGCGACCAACGGCGACGGTCTGATCTACGACGTCCAGGGTCCTTTCGCAGAGGAGGAGGATTCGCCCGGGTGGCGGGCTGGCCTTCGGATCGGAGATCGGCTCGATCTTGGCGCGATGCGCTGCATCCCGGTGGATACACTCGTTTGCGCCAGCCTTCTCTCGCAATTCGGCGGAGTGAACTATGTCGTGCCGGGCCGCGAGGCGACGCTCATCGTCGCCGCGACGGGGCACCGCCCGGCGCGCGAAGTGAGGGTCATAGCGGAGCCGCGCCCCGACAATCGTCTGTTCGAGGTCATCGTGGCGCTGGACACGATCGCCGGGTTGCTGGTCGTGGTCGGCGCGGCATGGCTGGTATGGATGCGTCCGGGGGGCATGACCTGGGGCTTTTTCGTCTATGTGATTCAGTTCAACCCCGGTCAGGCGTTCCAGTTCTGGGCCTGGCTTCAGCTCTGGCCCTGGGCGCTCCTGGTCAACGACGCCATCTCGCTGGCGATGCAGGCCGCCGCCTATACCGGGCTCCTGCTGTTTGCGCTGAGGGCGCCGCTGGACCGGACCGAGGGCCGATGGCGCGATGTCGAGCGGGCCCTGCCGGCGATTTCGATCGTGTTCCTCGCGGTCGCGCTTGCGGGCATGGGAAGCGTGTTCGGCTACCCCGCCGAAATCTGGGCCCGAAGCTCGCTCTTCCTCGGCTTTGCGGTCAGCGTGGCGGCCGTCGCGATCCTGCTCGGACGCCGCCGCGATCTATCGCCGCGCGACTATCAGCGCATCCGCTGGGTCATCTGGGGCTGCCTGATCGGCCTGCCGGCGTATCTGCTCGCCCAGCTTTCACAGGAGACCTCGTTCTTCGCCGAGCTGCTGGGCCAGGGTCTCGGGTCGGAGGAAGTCGCGGGCGCCCTGTACCTCGTCAACGGCGTTCTGTGCCTTTTCGTCGTCGAGGCGGTGCGGCGGCCGACGGTGGTCAACGTGTGGATCCCTCTCAGGCGGGCAACCGTGTTCGGACTCCTGCTTAGCGTGCCGGTTCTCTTCCTCCATAAGCAGATCGAAGTGATCGACGAATATATCCACATGCCATACTGGGCTTGGATCGCTGTCGCTTCCGGCCTCGTCTACCTGATCGCGCGCGCCCACGAATTCGCGACCGAGCTCGCAAACCGGCTGTTCGATCGCGACTTCATCCGCGCCGAGCGCGATCTCTCGGCGGTCGGCGAAACCATTCTCCATGCCCGCAGCCTCGCCGAGGTCGAGCGCCTCCTGGTGAACGAGCCGGTGCGTTCGCTGCATCTGGCTTCGGCCGCGCTGTTTCGCGAGCAGGACGGCGTCTACCACCGGCGCTCCAGCGCCGGATGGGACGCCGATGAGGTCGACGCCTTCGCCGCCGATGACCCTCTGCTTGCCGAAAGGTTCGAGCGGAAGCCCTACCCTCTCGACGCCGCCCACGCATCGCATGCCCGGCTGCCGCACGACCTCGCGCGGCCGCTTCTTGCCGTGCCAGTGGGCAATCCGCGGCGCTGCTTTGCTCTTCTCCTCTATGGCGGCCACGAGGCCGGGACCGATCTCGACGGCAGCGAACGCCGCCTCCTCGGCAGCCTCGCCCACGACGCGGAAATCGCCTATGCGCAAATCGAGTGCGAGAGCCTGCGCAAGAGGATCGCGATGCTGGAAGGCCAGCTCGCGCCTACCCCGGAGCCTGGCTGACCTGGCTGGTCCAGCAATGCCATCCCCGGCCATCCGAAGCAGGTCTGACTCGGACTCCCGCGCCGCCGCAAGCGAATGTGGCTCTCGCCTCCCGCGCGGTCGCTTTGCGGCCATCGGCAACGACATGCGAGGAGATCGTCTTGACTCAAAAGCCCCAACCCCTGCAAGGCGTCAGCGCCTGCGTCTTCGACGCCTACGGCACGCTGTTCGACTTCGCATCCGCCGCGGCGCGCTGCGCCGATATTCCAGCCGATCGGCGCGCGGCGCTAACCGCGCTGTGGCGTGACAAGCAACTTCAATACTCGTGGCTGCGCACGCTCGAGAACCGCTACGCCGATTTCTGGCAAGTGACAGGCGAGGCGCTCGACTTCGCCCTTGAAAGCCTCGATCTCGCGCGCCCGCCTTTACGCGAGCGGCTGATGGAGCTTTACCTCGGCCTCGAGCCGTTCCCGGAGGTTCCCGCGGTCCTCGGCGCGCTGCGCGAGGCAGGATTCAAGACCGCCATCCTCTCCAACGGCTCGCCGGCGATGCTTGAAGCGCTGGTCAAGCGGTCGGGGCTCGAGGCGATGTTCGACGCCGTTCTATCGGCCGACGCGGTTCGAGCGTTCAAAACCCATCCCACGGTCTATCAATACGCGCTCGACACGCTTGCTCTGCCGGCTCGCGCGATTGCGTTCCAGTCATCCAACGCCTGGGATGCTCACGCGGCTTCGGACTTCGGCATGCGCGTCGTCTGGTGCAACCGCTACGGCCAACGCCGCGACCGGCTTCCCGGCGAGCCCGACTACGAGATCAGGACGCTCGCCGAGCTGCCGGCGTTGCTGGCGGCCGCGGCGGATAAGACCGCGCACTGACGCGCCGAGCTTTCCCGCATCGCTCCGAGGCCGCCGACCTTATCCTTCACCCGCCGGTTTGGCCGCGATCCTGCTCGCCTCGGCGCCCGCCGACAGACAATAGACGACGACGCAAAAGTCAAATAATACCACACCACAGGCGTTATTTATCGCTCGTGGTTCGCTCGCGATAATCCGGCGACGCGATTCGACGGCCGCCCCCTCGATAGGGCAAGGCGCGCAGCCAAAGCGCGCTGCAGCTTGCCGGGCCGTCGAGATCGACCGCGCCGACGCCATCGCCGCTCCACTCCACGACCTTGCCTTGGCCGTCATAGGCGATCCACGGCTTTCCGGGCGCGGTCGGATTCTCGGCGAAGGTGAACCAGGCGGCGTTCATCGCTTCGGCCAGTTTCCGATCCGAGGCGCGCGGACGATCGTTTGGCGTCGCCGCCACGTCGAGCGTGTCGAAGACGTAGGGTAGCTCGGCGCCGTGACAGACGTTGGGCTTGGCTCCTGCCGGCGCGCAGGCGCCGAAGTCATCGACAGTCTCCGGAGGGCGGCCGTAGAGGTCGGCGAACGGCGGCTGCGCGAACCGGTAGCCGAACGCCGGGCCGGACGATTGCGCGAGCGCCGCGTTGGCGGCCGAGAGATTGCCGCAGGCGAACACATAGTCGGTCATCAGATTGGCGTAGGCCGCGCCCGCGGCGCTGTACCATGGCGCTGAGATCAGCGCGTCCGGGCTGTAGCGCGGATTGCGCAGGATCGCGGCGGTCCTCAAGCCGAAGCGCAAGGCGAGGAAGCCGCGATAAGCCCAGGAGGTGAAATCCTGCGGCTCCCTGGATACGCGCGGGCGACAAACAGAGGACCTTCATCGGCGTTGACGCCGAACGCAATCGGTTTGAACGGCCTCGCCTCGGGCGCATAGCCGGCATAGGGTTCTCCGACGACGAGCTTGCCGTCGATGACCGGCGCCCAGGGCAGCGACTGGACCTCGAGGATGCGCTCGATGAGCGCCGACAGCCGCAGGTCGGCAAGCCCGATCGAGCGCTCCAGGCGTCCGGTCGCCTCGGTCTGCGCCTTGAGGATGTCGGCGACGGCCGCCTTTGCCGCCCAGGCCGGGTCGCCGGGACATCGGCTGGCTCCGGCCGAAGCGTTCACGGCGTCGCACAGCGCCTTCAGAAACGTCGCTCCGCGCCGGCCCGCCTCGGGCGGAGTGAGATATTGGATTCCGAGCGGATTGCTTTGCATGATCGCTGCGGCGAACAGCGGGCCGCTGGAAGGGACATCGAACGTGTGCAGGCCGACCGACATTGCGCCGGCGCTCTCGCCGAACAGGGTCACCCGCTTCGGATCGCCGCCAAACGAAGCGATGTTGCGTTGAACCCAGGCCATCGCCGCCTGCTGATCCATGAGGCCGAAGTTGCCGCCGATTTCGCCCGAGCCGAGCGCGTCGGCGGAGAGGAATCCGAGCGCGCCGAGACGGTAGTTGAACGTCACCGCCACGGCGCCCCGCGCGGCGAACGCGCTGCCGTCATAGAGCGGCGACGAGCCGAGGCCCCTGACGAACGCGCCGCCGTGAATGAACAGCATCACCGGCAGCGAGCGCCCGCCGTTGATCGCGTTCTGAGGCGTCCAGACGTTGAGATAAAGACAATCTTCCGCGGCTGCCTGGGGCGCGCTGTCCTGCGGGCAGATCGGGCCGAATCGCACCGCCTCGAGCGCGCCGGCCGTCGGCCAGGGCGCAGCGTGAGGCGCCTGCCATCGGCCCGCGGTCGCGTAGGCGATCCCCTTATAGGCGAGGACGCCGGGACGGTTCGCCGCGACGCCGCATATGCTGGACCCGCCGTCGAACGGGATTGCGGAACTGGCGGCGCAGGCGGGCTCCTGGGCCCGCGCGTGGCCAACGAAAAGCGAACGAGTCGAAATACTGCACAAAATCGCAACGACGATCGCCAAACGTCGCTTCGTCATCCCCGTCTCCGACCACCTGCCCCAAATCGCCTGCGTGGCTTCCACCTTTGCCTCATAGCGCTCGCGGGTACGACGCGCCATGCGGCGTCGATCCGCGCTTGGCTGTCCGAAGAAGGCTGGTTAGAGCTTGGCTATATAGCCATATGGCAATTGAACAGAGACACGCCGACCCCTTGAGCGCCGCCTTCCACGCGCTCGGCGATCCGACCCGGCGGGCGATCCTGGCGCGCCTCGCGAGCGGTGAAGCGAGCGTTTCGGAATTGACGGCGCCGTTCGAGCTCAGCCAGCCGACGATCTCGAAACATCTCAAGGTGCTCGAAAAGGCCGGGCTGATCGAGGGCGCCCGCGACGCGCAAAGGCGTCCGCGCAGGCTCGCGCCCTCGGCGATGAAAGAGGTCGCGGACTGGATCGAACCCTACCGCCAGCAGTGGGAACGCCGGCTCGACAATCTCGAGGCCCACCTCGCCCGGATGAAACGACAGGAGAAATGACATGCCGTCCGCATTGCAAGACCCGCCCGACACCGGCCTTGGCATCGATCGCGTGTCGCACACGATAAGACTGACACGCGACCTTGACGCCCCGCGGGCCGAGATTTTCGCCGCCTGGACAAAGCCCGAGCATGTCACCTGCTGGTGGGACGCCGCAGGCGAGCCGCTCACGGTCTGCGAGATCGACTTGCGGCCCGGCGGCTCGTTCAAATTCGCGACCCGCGGTCATCCGGAAATGCCGTTCACCGGCGTCTATCGCGAGATCGCTCCGCCCGATCGCCTCATATTCGAGGCGATCGGCGCCACTGGCCGGGTCACGCTTCGCGAGGCGGACGGCAAGACTCACATGTGGGTCGAGATCGAATGCCGCTCCGATGAACAACTCGATCAGTTCCTCAAGATGGGCGTCAATGTCGGCACAGGTCAGAACTCTCGACAACCTCGTCGCCTACCTGCGGAGCCGGGCGTCGAGGGCCGCCTGAAGAGGCGATGCGCGCGCATCGACGCCGCCTCGCATCCGGTTGACGCCAAATCCGCCCCATCCGACAAGTCGCGATCGGAGACCAAGGATGACGCAATCGCCATACCGCTGGGTGATCGTCGCCGCGGGCGGCTTTCTCGGCTGCGTCGCGATCGGCGCAATGTTCTGCCTGCCGGTGTTTCTCGTGCCGCTCACGGCGGCGACCGGCTGGTCGCGGACCGGCGTCTCGAGCGCGATGACGATCGGCTTCCTGACGATGGCCGCCTCGGGCCTCGCCTGGGGGTTGCTCGTCGACCGCATCGGGCCGCGGACCGTCCTGCTGATCGGGACAGTCCTGCTCGGCGCGGGTCTCCCGCTCGCGAGCCGCGCGACGAGTCTGCTTGAGTTCCAGCTTTGCTTCGGCGCGCTGGTCGGCGTGTCGATCTCCGCAATCCTGCCGCCCTTGATGGCGACTGTGACGCGCTGGTTCGAGACTCAGCGCAGTCTCGCCGTCTCACTGGTTTCGGCCGGGTTCGGCATGGCGCCGATGACCATGTCGCCATTCGCCGCCTTCCTCATCGGGCGGATGGATTGGCGAAGCGCGATGCTGGTCATCGCCGGCCTCGTGCTCGCTCTCATGCTTCCCGCGGCGTTCCTCATCCGCAAGCCGCCCTCAACCGCGGAAGCCGGCAGGCCCGCCGCGGACGATTCCGCCGGCGAGCGCGGCATGACGACGTCGGCGGCGCTGCGCTCGACGCCCTTCCTCATCCTCGCGGCGACCAATTTCTGTTGCTGCGCGGCCCATTCGGGGCCGATCTTCCATACAGTCAGCTACGCGATCTCATGCGGCGTGCCGCCGCTTGCCGCGGTGTCGATCTATAGTCTCGAGGGCCTGACGGGGATGGGCGGCCGCCTCGCGTTCGGCGTCCTCGGCGATCGGCTCGGCGCGAAGCGGGTTCTGGTCGCGGGCCTGTTGATCCAGGCTTTCGGGGCGCTGGCTTATATGTTCGTCGGCAGTCTCGACCAGTTCTACGCGGTGGCGGCGCTGTTCGGCTTCACCTACGCCGGCGTCATGCCGCTCTACGCCGTGCTGGCGCGCGAGAATTTCCCGGCGCGGATGATGGGCGCGATCATCGGCGGAACCTCGACGGCGGGCAGTCTCGGGATGGCGCTCGGGCCGCTCGCGGGAGGGTGGATCTACGACGCCTACGCCACTTACGCGTGGCTCTACCTCGGGTCGTTCGGCATCGGCCTCGGCGCGTTCCTGATCGCGCTGACCTTCAGGCCATTTCCGAAGACTGAGCCGACGCTCGCCGCACAGCCGACCTGACCTCCGCGCGCCCCAACATTGCTCCTTGAACTGGCGCGCTTCGACTTCGAAGCTCGAGGCGGAGTGGTTCTCTTTGACCACGTTGTCGCGGCCAACCTCTCCGCGCCGAGGGAACCATTGCGACGCTCGCTGGTTTTGGTCCGCGCTTGCCAGTCAGCGCCGAGACCAACAACTCAGAGGAGATGGGAGTTGCACAGCGCGTCAACCGCGCTCCGCGCCAGAATTGCGGCGGATTGCAGGCAAGACTTGGGCGAGTGGTACGCGGATCGCGTTCATTCGCGGCAGGAATAACAATCATTCAAGTCCGCCCCTCGCTAATGTCGATGGGCTTCCCATATGCGACGCCTCGGCGTGCACAGGGCGCCCTACAAAGAGGACGAGGACGGCATGCGTATATCGATGCCCCATGGTTCGATGGAGCGAAACACCGATCTCCGCGCGCACTATCAATCGGTTCGCGAAGCGAGCAGACGCCTCGGCGCGCCATTGTCCGACGCCGACGCGACCGTGCAGTCGATGCCCGATGCGAGCCCGGCAAAATGGCATCTCGCGCATACGACATGGTTTTTCGAGCGAATGATTCTGGAACAGAATCTCGCCCGCTACCGCGCGTTCGATCCTCAGTTCAATTTCCTGTTCAACTCCTACTATGAGAGCATCGGCGCTCGTCAGCCGCGTCCAAGACGGGGCATGATCACCCGCCCGGCGCTCGAGACGGTCGCTGCGTACCGGGATCATGTCGACCGCGCGATGGCCTCGCTCATGCAAGAAGACCTGGCGCCTGCCGTCGCCGAACTGATCGAACTCGGCTGCAATCATGAACAGCAGCATCAGGAACTGTTGCTGACCGATATCCTGCACCTGTTCGCGCAGAACCCTCTGCGTCCGGCTTACAAAGATCCAGGCCCAATTGCGGTCGGCGAGACCGATAGCTCGCCTCCTTCCTATCGGAAGTTCGATGGCGGCGTAGTGGAAGTCGGACACGACGGCGAAGGCTTCGCCTTCGATTGCGAGGGGCCGCGGCATCGTGCGCTGATCGAACCTTTTGAACTCGCGGATCGCCTTGTCACCAATGCGGAGTGGATGGAGTTCATGGCCGACGGCGGCTACCGGACGCCCCTGCTCTGGCTCTCCGCCGGATGGGCGACGGTGCAGTCGGAAGGCTGGAGCGCGCCGCTTTATTGGCAAGAGCGCGAGGACGGCTACTGGTCGATGACGCTGCGCGGGGCGCAACCCGTTGATCCTGCCGCGCCGGTTACCCACGTCAGCTACTACGAGGCTGACGCGTTTGCGACCTGGGCCGGCCGCAGGTTGCCCAGTGAATTCGAGTGGGAGCATGCAGCGCTTGGCGAGCCGCTGCGCGGGAACTTCGTCGAACTCGGGACGCCTGCGCCCTGCGCCTGCACAACCCGGACAGGCCGGATTGCGTCAGGTCTACGGCGATGTGTGGGAGTGGACGCGCAGCGCGTTTGCGCCCTATCCGCGCTTTCGGCCGGCGGAAGGCGCCGTTGGCGAATACAACGGCAAGTTTATGTGCGGGCAATTCGTATTGCGCGGAGGCTCGTGCGTCACTCCTATAAACCACATGCGGCCGAGCTACCGCAATTTCTTTCCGCCCGATGCGAGGTGGCAGTTCTCGGGGCTGCGGCTAGCGGGAGACGCTTGAGATGCTCGATCTCGTCGAATCGAAACTCAGCCAGCATGAAGCGTTTCGAGCCGACGTGCTGGCTGGCTTGTCGCAAAGGCAAAAGACGCTCCCCAGCCGCTGGCTCTACGATCAGCGAGGGTCGGAGCTGTTTGAGGAAATCACTCGTCTCGACGAATATTACTTGACCCGGACCGAGACGGGGATTCTTCGGCGCCACGCCGGGGAGATGGCGACTCTGTGCGGCGACAATGTCGTGCTGCTTGAATATGGCGCCGGAGCAGGGATCAAGTCAGAAGTCCTCATCGACGCCCTCAAGGCGCCGCGGATGTACGTGCCGATCGATATTGCGGCAGATTTTCTCGCGCAGACGGCGGAGCGCATTCGGGACCGGTTTCCTGATCTCGCGACGCGTCCGATCATCACGGACTTCACCGCCGATTTTGACATTGCCGGCGATATCCCCGCGCAGCGGCGCGCCGCGTTTTTTCCTGGGTCGACGCTGGGCAATCTCGGTGGATCCGAAGCCGCCGCCCTGCTTCGCAGGATGTGCGAGCAGGTCGGCGAGCGCGGCAAGGCGATCATCGGAGTCGACTTGCGCAAGGACGTCGGGACATTGATCGCCGCATACGATGACCGGCGCGGCGTCACCGCGGAGTTCAATCTCAATCTTCTTCGCCGCATCAATCGCGAACTCGAAGGCGACCTTGATATCGAGGCATTCGCCCATGAGGCCCGCTGGAACGAGCGTAAATCAGCGATCGAGATGCACGTCGTCAGCCGCAAGCCTCAGACTGCTGCTGTGGCTGGCCGCAGCTTCGTGTTTGCGCAAGGCGAAACTATCCATACGGAGACTTGCCGAAAATTCGACGTCGCCGCTCTTACCCACGCGGCGCAACGGTCCGGCTGGCAGGTGGACAGGATCTGGAGCGATCCGGCTGAGCTGTTCGCGGTGTTCGGCCTCCGTAAGCCTTAGGCCGGCTCACCACTTTTCCTTGAACGGGCGCGCTTCGACCTCGAAGCTCCAGGCGCCGCGGTCCTGCTTCACCAGGTCGGCGGCGATCGCGGCGATGCCGGCCGGATCGATGAAGAAATCATCCGCCCGGTCGGTGAACCGCGAGCGCGTCACCGGCCCCCCGACCACGCCGTCGACGACGATCAAAGCGACGTGGATGCCGGCCGGCCAGAGGTGGCGGGCCATCGATTCGGCGAGCGCGCGCTGCGCCATCTTGCTTTGCGCGAATGCCGCCGCGCCGGCCGCGCCGCGGCGCGTGGCGGTCGCGCCGACGACGACGATTGCTCCCCGCCCTTTCCGCCGCATCGCCGGAATCGCCCGCCGGGCGCTTAGGAAGAGGCCGAGCGTGTTGATGCGCCATGAGCGCTCGAGATCCTCGGCCTTGACCTCCTCGACATTGCCCCAAACTCCCGAGCCGGCGTTGAAAATGAGAACGTCAGCGTCGCCGAGGTCGGCCCGCATCTTGGCGAACGCCGCCTCGACCGAGGCCTCGTCTGCGACGTCGCACGCATAAGCCTTTGCGCCCTTGAGCTCGGCGGCGAGCTTGGCGGTCAGGTCGGCGCGCCGCGCCATCAGCGCCACGGAATAGCCATCGGCGACGAAGCGCCGGGCGAAGGCCTCGCCGTTGCCCGGGCCGACGCCGACGACCGCGCATACCGGAAGCCTGGTTCCATCCGCCATTGCCAAAATCCTTGCTGAAGCCGGGAGCGGCGCGGCGCTTGCTTCCGCTTGAGCCCATCCTGCAACGCGCGGCGCTGCCGCGCAATCGAGGCGGACGCCCCGAGGGCGTGCGGTCGAAGCGCGAATGAGGCGAAATCACTTTTCCGTAAAGCGGAACGCCGATCGGCCCCCGGCGCTTGACGGTTGGCCGAGAACGCGGCAACTCAAGCGCAAACCCGTGGCGGTCAACCCGCCGGGCGACTGAATGCGGCGAGGAACGCGAGGACAGGCGATGACGGTTCAACCCTGGGTGAAGTCCTATCCGCCGGACGTGCGCAAGAACGCGCCGCTCGACCTCTCCTCTGTGCAAAGCGTCCTGGAAAAGGCGGCCGGGCGGTTCGGCTCCCAGCCGGCGCTGGAGTTCATGGGCAAGCGGACCTCCTATGCCGAGCTTGAGGCGCTGGCGAACCGGGCCGCGGCGGGATTCCAGAAGCTCGGCGTTGCGCCCGGCGTCCACGTCGGCCTCTACCTTCCCAACACGCCTCACTACGTGATTGCCTTTTTCGGCGTGCTCAAGGCCGGCGGCACGGTCGTCAACTACTCGCCCTTGGACGCGCTGCATACGCTGCAAATCAAGATCGAGGACAGCGAGACCGACATCCTGGTGACGCTCGACCTCGCCTCTCTCTATCCGCAGGCCGAGAAGCTACTCGCTTCCACCCGCCTCAAGACGCTCGTCGTCGGCGAATTCGCCGAGATGTCGCCCGCCCCCGCTCCGGTCAAGGCGCACATGGCCGCCGCCGGCATGCTCGCCGAGGTCAAGCGGGACGACCGCTGCCTCGCGTTCCGCGACTTGATCGACAACGACGGGCGCTATCAGGCCCATCCGCTTGGCGACCTCATCGAGGCGCTGGCGGTCATCCAATACACGGGCGGCACGACCGGCACGCCCAAGGGCGCGATGCTGACCCACGCCAATCTGACCGCGGCGTGCTCGCTCTATATGGAGGTCATGACGCGCAGCGGCCCCGACTCGCTGCGCGTCGGCGGAGAACGCTTTCTCTGCATCCTGCCGCTGTTCCATATCTATTCGCTGACCGTCGTCATGCTGCTCGGTTTTCGGTTGGGCGCGGAGCTCGTGCTCCATCCGCGCTTCGATCCGGCCGCCGCGGCCAAGGACATCGTCGACAAGAAGATCACCGTCTACATGGGCGTGCCGACCATGCATGTCGCGCTTCTGAGCGTGCCCGGCGTCGAGTCCATGGACTGGTCGTCGCTCAGGCTTTGCGCCTCAGGCGGGGCGCCGCTTCCGGTCGCCGTGCAGCAGCGGTTCGAGAAAGTCATCGGCTGCCGGTTGACCGAGGGCTGGGGCATGACCGAGACCGCGCCGATTGGCACCTTCACCCCGCGGGCCGGTCCGGGGAAGCCGGGCTCCTGCGGCATTCCCTACCCCACCACCGAAATGAAGTTCATCGATGTCGCCGACCCTGAGCGTGAGGTTAAACCCGGCGAGCGCGGCGAGATCTGCGTCAAGGGCCCAAACGTGATGAAGGGCTACTGGAAACAGCCGGAAGCGACCGCCGATTCGATGACCAAGGATGGGTTCTTCCGCACCGGCGATGTCGGCTACATGGACGAGGACGGATTCGTCTACATCGTCGACCGCACCAAGGACATGCTGCTCTGCGGCGGGTTCAACGTCTACCCGCGCAACATCGAGGAGGCGATCTATCAACACCCGTCAGTCGAGGAAGTGAGCGTGATCGGGGTGCCGGACGCCTATCGCGGCGAGACCCCGAAGGCGTTCGTCAAGGTGAAGGCCGGCGCATCGCCGCCCACCTTCGAGGATATGAAAGCGTTCCTGAAAGACCGCCTCGGCAAGCACGAGATGATCGGGGCCATGGAAATCCGCGACGAACTGCCCAAAACCCCGGTCGGCAAGATTTCGAAGAAGGACCTTCGCGCCTCGGACGCGCAGGCGCGAGTCGCCTGATCATTCGTTTAGCCCGGGGATGCAGCGTCATCGCGAGCGAAGCGAAGCGATCCAGGGCGAAGGGACCTAGCTCGTCGAGAGGCGAGCGTCCTTCCTCGCCCCAGTGACGCCTCGCGGCGGCCATTCTTGACCGCAGGACTTTGAGGATATACTCTTGCTTAGATGTCTATCTAACCGGACCTCATGCAAGTCGCCAAATGGGGCAACAGCCTGGCCGTACGCCTTCCCGCCGCCGTCGTCGAGGCGCTGCGGCTCAAGCCAGGCGATGAGATTGAAGTGCATATCGCTGGCGAGCGCGCGTTCGAAGTCGCTCGCAAGCCCAAACGAGAGGATTTCCTGAACCGGCTGCGCGCCTTTCGTGGCCGGCTTCCGCCAGATTTCAAGTTCGACCGGGACGAGGCGAATGCCCGGTAGCTTCTTCGACACCAATGTTCTCATGTATCTCGCCTCTGGCGATTCGGCGAAGGCCGACCGGGCGGAAGCCGTGCTTCGCGATGGGGGCGCGATCAGCGTCCAGGTGCTGAACGAAATCGCCAATGTCGCGCGACGCAAAATGAGAATGTCTTGGCAAGAGACACGCGACTTTCTGTCGTCGTTGCGGGGACTGTTGACCGTTTATCCGGTTACCACCGAAACGCACGAACTGGGCGTCGCGCTGGCCGAACGCCACAACCTGGCGATCTACGACGCGCTAATCGCCGCTTCCGCCCTGCTCGCGGAATGCGACCGTCTGTGGTCCGAAGACATGCAAGACGGGATGGCGATCGACAAGCGATTATGGATCGTCAATCCGTTCGGGCGGCGGAGCCGATGATGACCTTCAATCGGCGTTGCTCATGAAGCCCGCCTCAAGCCATTCGGCGCTCGAGGTTCAGGCCGCGCTTGGCGACAAGTTTGAGGTGCTGGAGTTCGACGCAACGACCCGCACCGCCGCCGACGCCGCGGCTGCGATCGGCTGTACGGTCGCGCAGATCGCCAAGTCGCTGATCTTCCGCGGCGCCGCCAGCGACCGCTCGGTGCTCGTCGTCGCGTCGGGCGTCAATCGGGTCGACGAGACGAAGGTCGCTGAGACAGTCGGCGAGCCGCTCGCCCGCGCCGACGCCGACTTCGTGCGCGAGCGGACCGGGTTCGTCATCGGCGGCGTCCCGCCGGTCGGCCATAAAGATCCGCCGATCGTTCTCATCGACGAATCGCTGATGGCGTTCGCCGAAATCTGGGCCGCGGCCGGCACGCCGAACGCAGTCTTTCGCCTGACCCCGCCGGATCTCGTCGCGCTGACGGGCGGACGCGTCGCGGCGATCGCGCGCAAGTAGAGGGCGATCGGACATGCCGGCAAAAGAGCGAACTCACGGCAAGATCAGGATCGGCGCCGGCGGCTGGACCTACGAACCGTGGCGCGGCGCGTTCTATCCCAAAGGCCTGGCCCAGAGCCGCGAACTTGAATATGCAAGCTCAAAACTGACCTCGATCGAGATCAACGGCACCTATTACGGCTCACAGAAGCCGGCGAGCTTCACAAAGTGGCGCGACGAGACGCCCGACGATTTCGTTTTCTCGCTCAAGGGACCCCGCTTCGCCACCAACCGCCGTGTCCTGGCTGAGGCAGGCGAGTCGATCGACCGGTTCTTCAAGAGCGGCGTGACCAATCTCAAGGCCAAGCTTGGGCCGATCAACTGGCAATTCGCAACGACGAAGCGCTTCGACCCGGAGGATTTCGCCGCGTTCCTGAGGCTGCTGCCGGCGTCGGTCGATGGTCTCGCCGTCCGCCACGTCGTCGAAGTGCGCAACGACAGTTTCCGAACGCCCGAGTTCATAGAGCTCGTGCGATCGCACGGCGTCGCGGTCGCGATCGCCGGCGATTCGGAGTACCCCCAAATCGCCGATGTGACCGCGCCGTTCGTCTACGCACGCATCATGGGAACGACCGAGAGCGAGCCGGCGGGATATTCCAGCTCGGCCCTCGATCTATGGGCGAAGCGCGCAAAGACATGGGCCGCCGGCGGCTCCCCGCCGGACCTGAAGATCGCCGCGCCGCCCCTGCCGGACAAGGGCGGCCGGGAGGTTTTTCTCTATGTCATCAGCGGGGCCAAGGAGCGCAACCCGGCTGCCGCAATGGCGCTGATCAAGCGCGTCAGCTGATCTGGCGTTGTTGCTCACTGGGCGGCGATACGATCGCCCGAGTCGCGGGCGCCATAACGCGCCGCCGCATGCTCGTTGGCGAAATTCGGCAGCATCGCCTGTCGCGCGGCGTTGAACTTCTCCCACTGGCCGGCGTCCGGCAGCGGCGGAATGGTCACCGCCTCGCGCCGGTCGAAACCGACGAGCGCGGCGTCGACAAGTTCGCCGACCTCCATCACGCCCTTGAGCGTGTTCACGTCGCGGCCGGACTTCTCCCAGATCTCGGTTCGGGTCGCCGCGGGCAGCACCGCCTGGACATAGACGCCGCGGCCGCCAAGCTCCGCCTGAAGGCTTTGCGACAGGGCGAGAACAAAGGCCTTGCTTGGGCCGTAGACGCCGAACGCAATCTCCGGCGCGAGGCCGACGACCGAAGCGATATTGATGATCGCGCCTTCGCCGCGGGCGAGAAACCGCGGAATGACCGCGCCGGCAAGGAGGGTGACGGCGGTCACGTTCAGACGGATCAGGCGGTCCATCACATCGAGATCGGCGTTGGCGAATCCGCCGGGCGCCGCAACGCCGGCATTGTTGACGAGGACGCCAATGTCGTCGTCATCCCGCAGGCGGGCTTCAACCCGCGCCAGGTCGGCGCTCACCGTGAGATCGGCGCCCACGACATCGATTTTGACCCCGGTCTCGGCGCGCAGGCGCGACGCGAGCTCCTCCATCCGCGCCCGGTCGCGGGCGACCAGAACAAGATCATGCCCGCGCCGGGCGAAACGGTCGGCGTAGGCCGCTCCGATCCCGGATGACGCGCCAGTGACCAGAACAGTCTGCAGCTTGCGAACCATGACATGAACTCCTATTGATGATAATCATCATGATTGCATTCATTACCATGATCATGTATGTTGTCAAGCGGCAAGGAGCTCGAAGGGGATGAAAGTCAGTCGCGAACAGGTCTCCGAGCATCGGGCGCAGATTTTGGCGGCGGCCGCGCGCCTGTTCCGGTTGCGCGGATTCGACGACGTGACGGTGGCGGACGTGATGAAGGATGCTGGCCTCACGCATGGCGCCTTCTACGGACACTTTTCCTCAAAGGACGCGCTCGTCGCCGAGGCGGTCGGGCAAGCGCTCACCCCCGCGGCGGGGGATGCGAAGGCGCCCAAGTCAGTTGCGGCTTATGCCGACGGTTATCTCAGCCGGCGTCACCGCGACGATCGTGGCTCCTCGTGTCCGTTTTCATGTCTGGGGACCGAAGCCGCGCGAGGCTCCGCCGACCTTCGGCGCACGATGACCGAGTCGGTCCGTCGCCAGATCGACCGTTTCAGCGCCGAAGCAAGCGGCGAGACGGCGCGCGAGAAGCGGCGCGCGGCGATCGCCGCGTGGTCGGCGATGGTCGGCGCGATGGTGCTGGCGCGCGTCGTCGACGATGACAGGCTGTCCAGGGAAATCCTGACCGAGACGCGCGCGTCGCTGCCGCTGGCTTAGGCGAGCGGCGACGATCTCTGCGACCACGCGCAATGCGCGCCGCTCAGCTCTTTATCAAGGCGTATGCTGGAAGCCGCCGCTTCCCATTGAATGGGCTACCCGATGCGGCCCGGCCCGCTGGCGACCGAGAGGATCATCCTTGGTGACCTTGAAAGAAGATAGCCGCGAGCGCGAGCCCTGGGACCAAGCCTGAGCGCGATCAAATGAACTCGCAATCAGGGCCGCGCCCCTCTTAAAGCCGCGACGCGCGGTATTGGGTCGGCGTCGCGCCGAACGCGGCGCGGAAGCGGTGGTTGAAGGTGGAGAGATCGCCGAAGCCGCTGTCGAGGGCGATGGCCAGCACCGGCCGACGGGACGAGGCGAGCTCGAGCGCGGCGCGACGCATTCTCGCGCTGAGGAGATATTGATAGGGGGTCACGCCCGTCAGCCGCCGAAAGACCCGAAGGAAGTGGTACTTGCTCATCCCCGCGCTCGCCGCGAGGTCATGCAGCCGGACCGGACGGGCGGCGTCGGACTCGACCAGACGGATCGCTTCGACGACCCGGCGCGCCTCGCGCGCGGCCGGCGCGGCGGCAATGGGCTTCTGATCGGCCATTGCGGCGACGACGCGCTCGATGAGCCCCAGGACCAGCTCCTCGCGGCGAAGCGCAGGCGTCCGCAACGACAGAGCCTCCATCAGCGCCACCACCGGCAGCGCTTTCGGTGACGGCGGCAGGCTCGGAGCCGAAAAAACAAAGCGGCTCGACGACGCCGCGGCCGCGGCGATCTCGCCAAACAGGTCGTCGCTGACGCCGACCGAAACGCAGCGGTCGCCGCGCCCGTGCTCGTGGCCGCATTCGAAGCACCGGCCGCCGTTTCCGAGCAGCAGCGCGCCCGGATAGAGGAGCGCGGCTCCGGCATCCGAGCGATAGGTGAAGCTTCCTTCGACCACGGCGGAGACGCTGAATCCGTTGTGCCGCTCCTCGAACGCGCGATCGCCCGGCCCGGCCCGGCAAACGTACTCGCGCACGCTCCAGCCTTCGCCGGCGGCCAATATGCGCTCGACCGGCGCTTCGCCGGCCGGCGCGGCCGGGCGCGCCGCGGCGGATCGCACTTCGGTTCGCATGACCCGAGGATAGCAACTTTCCCCAAGCCGGAGAACTGTCCGGAGCTTAGATTCGCAGGAAACGTCGTGCCCCGAACGCAACCGGCGCCGGCGTCGGCCAACCTAATGAGGGCATCATGCTGGACCATGTTTCGATCGGCGTTCGCGACATCGCGAAGGCCAAGGGATTTTACGACGCGGCGCTGAAGCCGCTTGGATTCACGCGCCTGAGCACCGACGAGACTTCGCTCGGCTACGGCAAAGAGGCGGCGGCTTTCTGGATCTACGCCGCGGATCACCCGGTCCCCGACGATCCCAAGTCCGGGCTCCATTTCTGCTTCGCCGCCCCGAGCCGGGCGAGCGTCGCGGCGTTCCATGCCGCCGCGCTCGCGCATGGCGGGCGCGACAACGGCATGCCCGGATTGCGCAAGGATTTCGGGCCGCACTATTACGCCGCTTACGTCTTCGACCCCGAGGGCTACCGGCTCGAAGCCTATTACGGCGGGAAATAGGCCGATGGCGACGATCCGATCCAAAATCACGACGCCCGCGCCGGCGGACGAGGTCTGGTCGGCGGTCCGGGACATCGGCGCGCTCCATACAAGGCTGGTCCCCGGCTTTGTCGCCGACACCAGGCTCGAGCCCGGCGCGCGCATCGTGACCTTCGTCAACGGCGTCATCCTGCGCGAGCCGATCGTCACGCTCGACGACGAGGCCCGGCGGCTGGTCTGGACCGCCGAGGGCGGCCGCGCGCGGCACTACAACGCCGCGCTCGAGGTGGCCTCGCTCCCGGGCGGGGCCACGTCCGTCGTCTGGACCGCCGATTTCCTGCCTGACGAGCTCCATTCGTATTTCTCGCGCGCGATCGAGGCGGGAATGGCTGCGATGCAGCGCGCGCTGGACGGGTTAGGGGCGTGAACGGGGGACCGGGAGCGCCGCCAGCATCGCAGGCCTGCGCACGGCGCACGGTTTTGGAGTACAGTCTCGTTGCGGCGGGGACTTATGGCTGCCTTGGTCACGCCGAGGAGGCCGTTCGACCATGTCTGGGAATCTCGACGTCACAGGCTACGCCATCGTCTCGGACGACGATAAGATCGCCGGCCCCGGCGGAATGACGCCGGTTTCGCTTCGCAACGAAAAGGACTGGGAACTCTACCAGCGCGCCCAGGATGAGGCGAGCCTGGTCGTGTTCGCGCGCCGCAGCCACGAACTCGAACCAAACCTCCGGGGGCTTCCGCGGCTTGTCGTTTCCCGCGAGGCGGCGGCGGGGCTCGAGCAGCGCCCGGACAGCTGGTGGTGGGACCCGCTGCGTACGAGTTGGGAAGATGTTGCGGCGCGATTACTGCCGGCGGGCGGCCGTGTCGCCGTAGGCGGCGGCCAGGTGGTGTTCGATCTTTTCCTTATGATCGGCTTTGACGGGTTTCATTTGTCGCGCGCGCACGGGGTCAATCTTCCTGGCGGCCGGTCGGTGTTTTCCGCCTGCAACTCCGGAATTGCAGCCGCGGCTGTGCTGGAGCGGGACGGGCTTAGCCTTAACAAGACGATCCCCCTCGATCCGGCGC
The DNA here is from genome assembly GCA_963765375.1 of uncultured Alphaproteobacteria bacterium. Lineage (GTDB taxonomy): Bacteria > Pseudomonadota > Alphaproteobacteria > Rhizobiales > Beijerinckiaceae > Roseiarcus. Next base: position 333,369 of record CAVXVZ010000009.1, read on the forward strand.
ATGGCGTCGAAATGACTATCTGGCGGCGCGCTCCCTGAGACACCCGCCCTATAGGGGCGACGTTTCTCGACCTCGCGCCGCCGGAAGGTTGAATGGCGTGATCACCTGAACCTGTGATGGCGGGGGTGGAGCGCCCTGCGGCAATACCCGATGCGCCTGCATCACAATTCGGCAAGCCGATCGCACGTCGGCATTGAGATCGTGATGCAGGACCGCCGAAATGCGCTTCTCGCGCAACAGCGTCAAATTGTCCGCGTCAAGGTCATGGCCGACGAACACCCGGCACGGACGCGCCATCGCCTGGAACGCTTCGACCAATGCCCGGTTGCCGCCGCCAATCGAGTAGGCGGCGACGATGTCGGGGTCGGCGGCGAGCGCTTTCCGCGCCAAAGCGCCTGTCGCCCGGTCGATGCCGAGTCCTTCGCTCACTTCGACAATGCCGAGGTTGGGGTATCGCGTTCTGAGCGCGCGGCGAAAGCCGATCTCCCGCTCCTCCTCGCCGCGGAAACTGTTGCTGCTGAGCGTCGTCAGAACCCTTGCCTTCGCGTTCCCAAGCCACTCGCCGATGAAATAGGCGGCCGTCTTGCCAGCGGCGCGATTGTCCATTCCGACATATGCCGCGCGGCGGCAGTTGGCGACATCGGTGACGAGCGTGACGACGGGAACGCCGCGCTGAACGGCGCGGTCGACGGCCGCGGCGATTTCCAACTCGTCTGGAGCTTTCAGGAAAAGACCGTGCGCGCCGCGCATTGCAATCCTGTCGATCAACGCCGCCAGATCGACGACCCGCGCAACCTCGCTGAAATGGTAGCGCGCGCGAAAGACCGCGGGGCGCAAGGTCGGCATCTCGTCCTCGAGCGCCGCGCGAAGGCCCTCTGAAAAGCGATCGGGCGCTTGCATGACGACATCGATCAGGAACTTGCGCCCGGTCAGTCCCGCCTGTTCCACCTGGCCATGCAACTCGCGTATCGCCTGCTTGACGCGCTGGGCCGTGTGCTTGCGCACCCCGCCGCGCTTGTTGAGCACCCGATCGACTGTCGCCTCGCTAAGGCCAGCCTGAAGCGCAATCTCCTTGATGAGAAACGGATGAGCCACGACAGATCGCCTGATGGGTTTTTGATGGATTGACGCAATGGTCCTGCCGGACAACGCCTTTATACTTCGCCTCACGGATCGTTGCACGGAGGAACGGCCCATGAAGGACGACAACGCCAAACTCATCCGAACCAATCGCGTCTGGCTCGCCGGGGAATCGTGCGGCCTCGACGAATTCAGGCGAATCGTCGAGCGCTCCGTCGACCGCGCCGACTATCCCTTCGCCAGCGACGTCATATCGAATGTGCTTGTCTATGACGGCCTGAAGGCGCGAACCGCCGCCGCTTCGCCCGAGACCCGCAAGGAACTGATGGCGGAATGGGTCGAGGCGCTGACCGACGGGCCTGGAATCATCGCCATTCGCGGCGCGTTCGCCGACACGACCGCGATCGACAGGACCAACGATCATTTCTGGGCGATCATCGAGGACGAGCGCAGAAATAACGTCGGCGGCGGCGATCATTTCGCCAAGCCTGGCGCAAACGACCGCATTTGGAACGCGCTCGAGAAGCTCTGCCTGCGCGACCCTGCGGCCTTCGCCGCCTATTACGGCAACGCGGTCATTGCGCTCGTGAGCGAAGCCTGGCTCGGCCCCGCTTATCAAATCACTTCGCAGCTCAACGTCGTCAATCCGGGCGGGGCAGCGCAGGCGGCGCACCGCGACTATCATCTCGGCTTCCAGTCGGCGAAGGCGATCGAGCGCTATCCCGTCCACGTCCACCGTCTCTCGCCGGTGCTGACGCTGCAAGGCGCCGTCGCCCATTGCGACATGCCGCTCGAAACCGGGCCCACGCTCTACCTGCCGTTCTCGCAAAGCTATTTGCCCGGCTACATGGCGACGGGCCGCGCGGAGTTTCGCGACTATTTCGAGACGCATCATGTCCAGTTGCCGCTCGCCAAGGGCGACGCGGCGTTCTTCAATCCGGCGCTGTTCCATGCCGCCGGGACGAACCGCTCGAAGGACGTGCGCCGGATCGCCAACCTCCTGCAGGTGTCTTCGGCATTCGGCCGGGCGATGGAGAGCGTCGACCGGCTCAAGATGAGCGTCAGGCTCTATCCGGCGCTCAAAGGGCTCCTCGACGAAAACTCAATCACGGCCGCCGAGGCCGACAACGCCGTCGCGGCTTCAGCGGAAGGTTATTCCTTCCCGACCAATCTCGATCGCGACCCCCCGATCGCCGGCATGGCGCCGAGGAGCCAGCAGGACCTGATGCGCCAGGCGCTCAAGGAGAACTGGCCGCCGGAGGTGTTCAGCAACGAGGCGGAGGCGCAGGCCTGGCGGAAGCTGACCTGAAGCGCGCCCCCGCCGCGCCGACGCGCGTTCGCTAGGCCTCGATGATTTTCAGCCGCTTCTCGAGATGCTGCTGCAAGGGCAGGCCGCTGTCGTCCACATGATCGAACACGCCAAACTTTACTTTGTCCCCCCTGAACTCTTGTGCGGCGGCGCTCACCCCGCCGCGCCGCAGTCCTCAAGAACCGCCTTGAGCTGTGCCGGGAGCGGTCCGGCCCCGGGCGCATAGGCGCATTCGATCGCCGCCGTGCCGATCGTGAAGGCGTCCGCGCCCGAAGCGCGAACGGCGCTGACGCGTTCGGCCGAATTGACCGATCCGGCGACCACGACCGCGCCCTTATCGAGGAATCCGCGCCGGCAGGCGGCGACAAGGTCGAGCGGCTCGGCTTCGGTCGCGCGGTAGGCGAGAATGTCGACGCCCGCGCATCCCATCGCGGCGAAGGCCCGGCACTGCGCCTCGACCTCCTCCGCTGACCCGCCGAGCCGCGTCGGATGGCCGCTCGGCCTGCCAGCGAACGGCAGATAGCGCGTCGCGCTGCCCTTAAGGATCCGCAACGCCGCCTCGACATGCACCCCGCCCATGAGCCAATCGACGCCGAGGTCGCGGCCAAGCGCGATCGAGCGCAACTCGGCCTCGCGCGTGGTCGAGACGACTTCCATCCATGGGCTGGCCCCGGCGGCGCGAATGGCGGCGGCCAGGCGCCCGAGCATCGGCGCTTTGGCGCCGACGTCCTTGAAGCCGATATGGCTCAACCCCAGTTCGCGCGCGATCTCGACCAGGTCGAGCGCGTTCTCGACCGTCGCGTCGTTGCGCGTCAACATGAAGACGAAATCCATTCGCTTATCGAGCGCCGCCGCGTTCCTGCCCAGCGAGCCTATCACTGCCCCTGTCGCGAAAGGAACGCGCGAACGCCGCCCGCCGCCATCGACCGCACATCGTCATGTCGCTGTCGTTGGGACGCTTATGCCGTTCGCAGCCCGTGCTATCGCGAGCGTTCTTCATCCCTCCTCGTCGTGGCCGGGCTTGGCCCGGTTATCCACGAGACTGCGGCACGATCCGGTAAGCCGCTGAAAACAATTGTCGTTTCAACGATGGCCAACGCCAGCGCAGCGCCGCCGGCGCGAAACCGGCCAAGGCTGGACAACCGGCCAACTCAACAAAAGTCAGATTTTTCTTTCTGTTTATGCGAAACCGTGCTACCCTGAGCCGATTTTCCCTTAGAAGTCGCAGGCGCGCTGCCGAAAAGCGAGATTCGAAATGGTTGAGGACGTCGGATTCGCTCGCGGGCTGCGCGCGCGAATGCCAATGGCGCCTCCAAGAAGAGGAGAAAAAAAGCGCTTAAATCGGCCGCAAGCCGCTGAAGAATCACTATTCCGAAAAACAAACGAAAGCAACCGACAGCCTTTTCGTTTTCGCCCGGTTTCGCAGGTTTTCGCGCGTCGCGCCCCCGGGGCTCCGTGCGATCGCGCCATCTGTGTCGCGCCGCGTCGCCTCATGATAGAGCGGCGCGCCCGATGGCCGGCGAAATCAATCGCGTCCAATTGAGGAAGACCCTACTACCCATGACGCAAGTGGTCA
>CAVXVZ010000010.1:0-319697 GCA_963765375.1 uncultured Alphaproteobacteria bacterium
CGGTCGCCAAGCCCTTCCTCCGTGGATTGCGCCGGTCTCGTTGGCGGCGCCGTCAAGGGAGATCAGTATAGCTGATTTTCGGCGTCGAATCTCGCCGGGCGCGTCGACGATTGATGAGCGAAACGCTCGGCGTTCTCCGACGACCCGCGAACGGGATCTATCCGCGAAGATATCAAGCGCGCTGGTTTTGAGGCGTTCCGCGCAGTCCTCTCGCCCCGACGCTACAACCCTGCTCTCGAGCGGAAACGTCTGGGCGAGAAATTTTGCTTGCGCTGCTTATTAATAAGCGCTTTAGTAAACATCAGGCCGCTCAGCCGTCATTTGAGCGGTTAGCTCGACGGGCTGCCCCTCACAGGGAAACCGGCAATATCAGGGAGGAAACAAACATGACTAAAGCCTTGGCATTGATTGGACTCGTCGCCGCCGGTTTATCCGCCGCGGCGTCTGTCGACAAAGCGCAAGCACAAGCGAAATCGCTGACAATGTGTTGGGCGGCCTGGGATCCAGCGAACGCGCTGGTCGAACTCGACAAGGATTTCACTAAACTCACCGGCATCGAGATGAAGCACGAGTTCGTCCCATGGACGAGCTATGCCGATCACTTCATCAATCTGCTCAACTCTCGCAGCACCGAATGCGACCTGATCATCGGCGATAGCCAATGGATCGGCGGGGCCGCGGAGAACAAGTGGTATGTGAAGCTCAACGACTTCTTCGACAAGAACAAAATCTCGATGGACGCGTTCTTGCCCGCCACGGTCGTGGGATATGCCGAGTGGCCGAAGAACACGCCGAATTACTGGGGTTTGCCCGCCATGGCCGACGCGGTCGGCTGGACCTATCGCAAGGATTGGTTCGCGAAGCCCGAGCTTCGCGCTGAGTTCAAGGCCAAGTACAATCGCGAACTCGAGCCGCCCAAGACATGGGACGAATTGCTTGAGGTCTCGAAATTCTTCACCGGCAAGGAGATTGACGGCAAGAAGGTCTATGGTTCGTACATTTTCACCGAGCGCGGCTCGGAAGGCATCACGATGGGCGTCACCAACGCGATGTACAATTATGGCTTCGATTACATGGATCCGAAGCAACCCTACCATATGGAGGGCGTCGTCAACTCTGCGGGCGCTGCGAAGGGCATGGATGTCTACAAGGAGCTCTTCAAGTGCTGCCAGCCCCCGGGCCTGACGAACGCCTACATGCAGGAAGGTCTTGACGCCTTCAAGTCGGGCCAGGTGGCCATGCAGATGAACTGGTATGCGTTCTTCCCGGGCCTCGCCAAGGATCCCAACGTCGGCGGCGACAAGATCGGCTTCTTCAAGAACCCTGCCGGCCCGGCTGGCGATTTCACCCAGCTCGGCGGTCAGGGGCTGTCCGTGGTCGCGGCCTCGAAGAATGTCGATGACGCGTTGCTCTACATGAAGTGGTTCGCGCAACCCGAGGTCCAGCAGAAGTGGACGGATCTGGGCGGCGCTTCGGCGTCCAAGGCCGTGCTCTTGTCGGACGCGTACAAGAACAGCGCCGCCTACGCGCCGTCGTTCGTGGAGTCGATGGGCATGGTCAAGGATTTCTGGGCTGAGCCGCTCTACGTTCCGCTCCTCCTCGACATGCAGAACCGCGTCCATGACTATGTCGTCGCCGACAAGGGCACTTCTCAGAAGGCGCTCGACGAGCTGGTCAGGGACTGGATGAAGGTGTTCAAGCAGGAGGGCAAGGATCCTTCCTGACCGCGCGAGGGGTGATCTGGCTTTCTTCTCCAAAACCCGTCCCCGGCGTCGCAAGCGCCGGGGAGACTCGAATGGTCCATGAGCGGGCAGGGTCATGACGGTGACGAATAATGCAAGAGGCATCGCGGACGGAGTCGCCTTGCGAACGCCGGCGGCGGTGGCCGGTAGGGTGAGGGGGCTATCGGATCGGGCCGTCGCCTGGCTTTTCATCCTGCCGACGATGCTGTTGCTTCTCGCGATCAACATCTTTCCGCTGATCTGGGCGATCCGGCTGTCGTTCACCGGGTTGATGGCGAACCTGCCGACGCCGGCCCGCTTCATCGGCCTCGACAACTATGTCGACATCCTTACCGATGAGGATCTTTGGGCGAACTTCCAGATCACCGCGCGTTTCGTGTTTTGGACGATCGCGCTCCAAATCCTGATCGGCCTCGGGCTGGCGTTGCTCATCAACCAGAAATTCCGCGGCCACAGTTTCTGGACGACCGTCATCCTGCTGCCGATGATGTTGTCCCCGGCGGTGGTGGGCAACTTTTGGACCCTGCTGTTCCAGCCGCAGATAGGGCCGTTCAACTATCTAGTCGGCTTCTTCACCGGCGCTGCGCCGAGCTCGTTCACCATGATCGGGAGCGTCGCCCTGGCGCCATGGACGATCGTGCTTGTCAACACCTGGATGTGGACGCCCTACGTAATGCTCATTTGCCTGGCCGGGCTGCGCTCCATTCCTGAATACATCTACGAGGCGGCTGAGGTGGATCGCGCGTCGCCGCTCAGGCAGTTCTGGTCGATCACCTTGCCGATGGTCCTGCCTTTCCTCATGCTTGCCGTGCTCTTCCAGGCGATCCAGGCGTTCGTAATGTTCGACCTGGTCAATCTCCTCACGTCCGGCGGACCCGGATCGACCACGGAACTAGTCTCGATCACGCTCAAGCGCGCCGCGTTTGAAAAGTGGGAGACGGGCTACGCGTCGGCGCTCGCCGTGATCCTTTTTGTCACGATATTCGGCGCGGCGAACATCTACGTGAAGGCGCTCAATAAAGTGAAGCAGCAATGACCGCGGTCCAGGCCCCCCGCCCCTTCTCGGAGCCGTCGCCGCTTGTCCGTTGGCTGGCCGGCGCCGTCGTCATCTTCTACGCCATCGTCACAATTCTGCCTCTCGTGTGGATCGGAGCGACCGCCTTCAAGTCGCAGGAGGACGCGATCGCCTATCCTCCGAAAGTCTTCTTCACTCCGACGCTCGAAGGATTTGTCGACCTGTTCACGGTGCAGACGCGTCAGCCGCATGATTTCATCGCCAAGATGCCGCCGCCGCAGACATGGTACGAGAAGATCGCCCGCAACCGGGACATGGTGATCGCTGGCCCGTCACGAGTGGTCGAGCGCTTCCTCAATTCGCTGATCATCGGTTTCGGTTCGATGATTCTCGCGACTTTTCTCGGCACGCTGGCCGCCTACGGGTTTTCCCGCTTTCGCGTGCCATTGGCGGAGGATCTGCTTTTTTTCATCCTGTCGACCCGGATGATGCCGCCGATCGCGGTCGCGGTCCCGATTTACATAATGTATCGCTGGCTTGGTCTCTACGACACGAAGATCGGCATGATCCTGCTGTACACGGCGGTGAACTTGTCGCTGGCGGTCTGGCTGCTCAAGGGTTTTATCGACGAGATCCCGCGAGAGTACGAAGAGGCTGCCCTTGTCGACGGCTACACCCGGCTGCAGGCCTTTCAAAAGGTGGTGCTGCCGCAGGCAATGACTGGAATCGCGGCGACCGCGATTTTCTGCCTGATTTTCTCGTGGAACGAATATGCGTTCAATCTGCTGTTGACCAGCTCGGACGCGCAAACCATGCCGCCGTTCATCCCCTTCATCATCGGCGAGGGCGGCCAGAACTGGCCTGCGGTCGCAGCCGGAACAACCCTTTTCCTGCTGCCGATCGTGATTTTCACGGTCGCGCTGAGAAAGCATTTGCTTCGCGGGATCACGTTCGGAGCGGTGCGCAAATGACTGGGACGAGCAACACAACGCGGCGAGGATGGCCGAACTGGTTTCGGCGCGGCCCATGGGAGATCACTGCGATGACCGTGATCGGCCTCGGGATTCTGATGCTGACGCAACCGTTCTCCCTCGATCTGTACACCTACTCGTTCGTCACCATCCTGGGCGGGACGCTCGGGTTCGTCATCGTCAGCCACTTTCCGCAGTGAGGCGTCGCCATGGCGGAGATCCGTGTCGAGCGGCTGCACAAGGCCTTCCAAAGCTTCGTCGCCGTCCAGAATTCGAGTTTCGTGATCGAGGATCGCTCCTTTTTCGTCATGCTGGGGCCCTCGGGTTGCGGCAAGACGACGACGTTGCGGATGATCGCGGGCCTCGAGCTGCCAACTGAGGGCAAGATTCTGCTGGATGGCGAGGATGTCACGCTTCGTCGTGCGGCGGAGCGCGACATCGCCTTCGTCTTCCAGCTCTTCGCCCTCTATCCGCACATGAACGTTGCGCAGAACATCGGGTTTCCGCTGAAGTGCGAGGGTCTCGCCCGCGACGAGATCCGCAAGCAGGTCCGCGAGGCCGCCCGCCTGTTGCGTATCGAGCATCTTCTCTCCAGCAAGGTTTCGAAGCTTGCGGGCGGCGACCGGCAGCGCGTCGCCCTTGGCCGCGCCATCGTGCGCCGACCGAAAGCTTTTCTCATGGACGAGCCGCTCGGCGCGCTCGACGCCGAGTTTCGCCGAATCATGTGCGATGAGCTGCGTGACCTTCACGACCGCGTCGGAGCGACCACCGTCTACGTCACACATGACCAGCTCGAGGCGATGTCGATGGCCGACCGGATCCTTGTCATGAACCGCGGGGTCGTCGAGCAGGTCGCTACGCCGCAGGAGATCTACGACCGGCCGAACAGCATGTTCGTTGCCGACTTTATCGGCTCGCCCTCCATGAACTTCATACGCTTCGACGGCAAACTTGCACGCGGCGACCGCGCTGTCCGCCTTCACGACGCAAGCATCGCCGTGCCCGAAATGCATGAGGACGGCATCAGCGGGCCACTGGCGCTTGGGGTTCGCCCGGAGCATGTCACCTTGTCCGATTCCGGCGCCATTCGTGGCCGGGTCTTCGGCGCCGAATATCTCGGCACGACGCAGATCGTCACGATCGATATCGAGCACGGCCGAATCAAAGCTCGCCTGCCGGCGTCCCTTGCGGTCCGGCTCGGTGAGCCGGTGGGGCTTGCTTTCCAATCCCAGCGGCTGGTGGTGTTTGACGCGGTGACCGGACGCGCGACCAGGAGCGCGCTTTACGAGGGCGCCGTCAATGGCTGAAATCCTCGTTCGACATGTGACGAAGCGCTTCGTCGACATCGAGGCCGTACGCGACCTCTCGTTCGACATCGCCAATGGCGAGTTCGTGGTCCTGCTCGGGCCCACCGGCGCCGGCAAGACGACGACGCTGCGCCTTATCGCCGGCCTCGAGTACCCGGATGACGGCGCCATTTCGATCGACGGCCGGGACGTGACCAAGGAGCCGCCGGCCGCGCGCGACGTCGCCTTCGTCTTCCAGCAATATTCTCTCTACCCGCACCTCACGGTTTACGACAACCTCGCCTTCCCGCTTCGTTCGCCTGCGCGCCGCACCCCCGAGGCCAAGGTGCGCGAGCGCGTCGAGGCGATTGCGGAGCTCCTGCACATCGGCGGCAAGCTCGACAACCGCGCGACCAGCCTCTCTGGCGGCGAGATGCAGCGCGTCGCCATCGGCCGCGCGCTGGTCCGCGAGCCCTCGATCTATCTCATGGACGAGCCGCTCTCCTCGCTCGACGCCAAGCTGCGCGCCGAGTTGCGCCTCGAACTGAAGCGCATCCAGGTCGAGCTTGGCGCCACGATCCTCTATGTCACGCACGACCAGATCGAAGCGATGACGATGGCGAGCCGCATCGGCGTCCTGCGCGAGGGAAGGCTGCTCCAGCTCGGGACGCCGCGCGAGATCTACGAGAATCCAAACGACATCTACGTCGCGACACGGCTCGGCACGCCGCAGATCAATCTCCTGCCGGCTGACCTCTTGCCCGAGGCGCCGATGCCCCCTCACACCACGACGATCGGCGTGCGAACGGAGCATCTCTTGATCGCCAAGCCGAATGGCGGCCCGGTAGGGCAGGTACGCCGGATCGAGCATCTCGGCGACCAAAACCACGTCCACCTCGACTACAACGGCCACCCCCTCGTCACCTTGGCCGATCCTCATCAGGCGCTCCTGGCCGGTCAGGAGGTCGGATTGGAGCTGCTCGATCCGCTCTACTTTGATGCGTCTGGGCGACGCATAACCCTCGCTGCCGAGTGAGACGCGAGCCATGTCCCGTGATTCCTTTATCGTGAGATCGTTGATCGCGGCGGCGGCCGAGCAGGTCATCGCGGGCGCGCCCAAACTGACCGCGCTCGACCAAACAATCGGGGACGGCCAGCACGGGGCGGCGATGTGAACTCATTTCATGAATTCAGCGGGACGCCATCGTCACGGACGCGATTGACGGTCTTCTCGCCACGTCGCCGCGGCCGCTGGCGCGGCTTGATGGCTTTCCAAATGTCAAAGTTGTTATTCGCGCCGACTGGGAAGGGAGCAGGGTTGCGTTGATTTCGGGAGGAGGCTCGGGACACGAGCCGGCGCATGCCGGTTTTGTCGGTCGCGGCGGTCTCACCGCCGCGGTCTGCGGAGAGATCTTCGCTTCCCCGACCGTCGATGCGGTGTACGCGGCGATTCTGGCGGTGACCGGCCAGGAGGGATGCCTGCTGATCGTCAAGAACTACTCGGGGGACCGGCTCAATTTTGGCCTCGCGGCGGAGCGTGCGCGCGCGGCCGGACTCAAGGTCGAGATGGTCATCGTCGCCGACGATATTGCGCTCGAGGATTTCGCGCAGCCGCGCGGCATCGCAGGAACGCTTTTCGTTCACAAGATCGCTGGAAGCGCCGCTGAATCCGGGGAAAATCTTGAGACCGTGGCCGCCATCGCCGCCCGTGTCGCGGGCGCGACCAAGAGCCTTGGCATCGCAACGACGACCTGTTCGATTCCTGGTCAGCAAGCGCATGCGCGGCTGGACTCAGGGCAGGCGGAGCTGGGACTCGGAATTCACGGCGAGCCGGGAGTCGAGAGGATCAGTCTTCCATCCGCCAGAGCTGTCGCGGAATTGATGGCGAATAGACTCAGCCGGTTCATCCCGCCGTCGGGTGCGCTGGCCCTTCTGATCAACAATTTGGGTGGCGCGCCGGACCTCGAAATGGCGGTCCTCGCCAAGGCGATACTGGGAACGCCGCTTGGCCGGCGGGCCCGTTTGGTCGTGGGGCCGGCGCGGCTCATGACCGCGCTCGATATGAAAGGCGTCTCCATCTCGGTTCTGCCGGTCGACGAGGAACTGGTCGACGCGCTGATGTCGGAATGCGACGCGCCGGCGTGGCCGTCCGTCCACGGGACCCGCAAAGTCGAGATCCTCGCTTCGATCGCCGGAGGTCAACGCCGCGAGGAAATCGCAAGTGACAATCCGCAGGCGCGGCAGATGCTCGAGGCGATCTGCGAGGCCTTGCTGCAGCGAGAAGCCGAGCTCAATGCCCTCGACGCGAGAGTCGGCGACGGCGACACGGGAACAACTTTCGCCACTGCGGCTCGAACAATTCTGGCCGCGCTCGGCGCCCTCCCCCTCAATGACGCCGCGAAGATGTGTACGGCGCTCGCGGAACGGCTGTCTGGATCAATGGGCGGATCGAGCGGCGTACTTCTATCTATTCTCGCCGCCGCGACCGGCCGTGCTTTGGGGACGGGAATGCAGTGGCCCTCGGCCTTGCGGGCGGGGACCGAGCGGATGAAGTTCTACGGCGGAGCAAATCAGGGCGACCGCACCATGCTCGACGCGTTGCTTCCCGCAATCGAAGCCCTGGAAGCTGGAGGCGACCTCGTCGCGGCGGCCGATGCGGCGCGCAGCGGCGCGGCCGCCACCGCCGGAATGACGAAGGCGGGCGCCGGCCGCTCGAGCTATCTCGCATCGGGGGATCTGGCCGGCGTCCCCGATCCGGGAGCGGTGGCGGTCGCCGCAGCCTTTGAGGCCGCGGCCGGGCGTGTTCGAAATGCTGAAAGGTTGTCGCCTCCTCGAGGCGCGTCGAGATGATCGTCACACACGGAAAGACGGCGAGCCCGCCCGTTGTGATCCTGCGGCTCGATTCCGAGCGAAAGCGGAGGCTTGTTGCGGCGATCGCCGATTGCGTCATCGCGCATGTCGACGAGTTGACCGCGCTCGACTCCGCGATTGGCGACGGCGATCACGGCCACAACATGAAACGGGGATTTGAGGCGGTGTTGCAGGACCTCGAGGCGTTTTCGGGCATGAACTTGCCCGATCTCGTCAAAGCCGTCGGCACGAAGCTGGTAATGAAGGTCGGCGGCGCCTCGGGTCCGCTCTACGGGACGTTGTTCTTGGCGCTGGCGAAAGAGCTTCCCGCGGAACCGTCGCGGACCGAGGCGGTAAGAGCATTTGCCGCGGCGATCGGCTCGGTCAAGACGCGCGGCAAGAGCGATGTCGGTCAGAAGACAATGCTCGACGTGCTTGTTCCCGCCTATGAGGCATTCGCGGCGGGCGAAGATCTCGCCACCATCAGCGACACTGCGGCCCGCGCGGCGGCGGCGACTCTGCCGATGCGGGCGACGCGCGGGCGCGCGTCGTTTCTCGGCGATCGCTCGATCGGACACATGGATCCCGGCGCGCGCTCATCGTCGCTGATGATCGCGACGCTTTGCGACGAGCTTGGAGACAACTGATGGCCAATGTCGGCATCGTCATCGTGTCCCATTCGCCCAAAGTTGCCGAAGGCGCCGCCGATATGGTGCGCCAGATGGTCGGTAAGGACGTCCCGCTTGCCTGGACGGGCGGCAATCCGGTCGGTGGTCTCGGGACAAGTTTCGAGGCGATCACCGACGCCATCCACCGGGCTTGGTCGGACGCGGGCGTCGCCATTTTCGTCGATCTTGGCGGCGCCGAGACCAACAGCGAGATGGCGATCGAGATGTTGCCCGAGGACAAGCGCGGCTCCGTGGTGGTCTGCAACGCGCCAATCGTCGAGGGTGCTGTGATCGCCGCGACCGAGGCTTCAGGCGGCGCGAGCCTCGCCGTGGTGCGTCGCACAGCGGAGCAGTTGTCGGCATGACCGCTACGGCGCGATTCGGCGTCTTCCTTGGCGCGCTTTCGCGGCGCGGTGCGCCGACGGGATTGAGCCCCTCGCATGGATGAGACCACAGTGACCGTTTCGGTGCCGCTGACAAACTCGATCGGGCTGCACGCCCGTCCGTCGGTCAAGCTCACCAAGCTCGCCAAGACCTTCAAAGCGCATATTGAGGTCGCGCTGACGGCGAGCGGGCCTTGGGTAGACGCGAAGAGCATTGTCAAGGTCATGGCGGTGAAGGCGGCGAACGGCGCCGTCCTGCATTTTCGCGCCAAGGGGCCTGACGCGCGCCCGGCGCTCGCGGCGCTTCGCGAACTGGTCGCACACAACTTCCATGAGGACGAGCCGGATCTCCCTGACGGCAAAGCAGCAGGAGCCCATGGCTGAGCTTCGTCTCACCGGCAGGTTCGCGTCCAACGGCTTTGCCGCCGGTCCGGTTGCGGTTCTGTCGGACTTCGCTGCGACAAGCCGCAAGAGCGGAGACCCGGAAGCGGAAGCGGCCGCGCTTCGAGACGCAATGGTCGCGGCGATTGGACAGCTCTCGCAACTCGCGGTTGACGCGCGATACGATGGCGCAGCCATCCTAGCTTTCCAGATCGCGATGCTGGAGGATGAATCGCTTGCGGCTCCGGCCTTCGCGGCTATCGCCAGAGGAACAAGCGCGGATCTGGCCTGGCGCGCGGCGCTTGACGCTGAAATCGAGGGCTATGAGGCCGCCGGTGACGAGCATTTCCGCGCTCGCGCCAGTGATCTGCGCGACATTCGCGACCGCGTGCTCGCTATTCTGTCGAGCGTGGCGAGCGAGCCGAGCCTGCCTGCGGGCGCAATTGTGCTCGCGGAGGATCTGACGCCTTCCCGCTTTCTCGCGACCGATTGGAGCACCGGCGGCGGCATCGTTTTGACGCGCGGCAGCGCGTCCGGTCATGTGGCAATGCTTGCTCGCTCGCGTGGGCTTCCGATGATCGTTGGGATGGATCTCGATCTGGGAGCCTTTGGCGAGCATCGCGAGGCTTTGATGGACGGCGAATTCGGAACGCTGTGCCTCGATCCGGCGCCAGCGACCCGCAAGTCGTTCGCGGCGCGCGCCTTGGCTGCCAACCACCGGCAGGAAAGGGCCGAGTCCTTCCGGATGCGGCCGGCAATCACACGAGACGGAACGCCGATCGCTGTTTTCATAAACGTCGCCGATCCCGTCGAGCTCGAGACGCTCGATCCCGAGACTTGCGACGGCATCGGGCTCGTGCGCACCGAATTTCTTTTCTATCGCAAAGGCCTATTGCCGGACGAGGAAAGCCAGTATCGAGTCTATCGCCGGCTCGCCGAGTGGGCGCGCGACAAACCCGTCACCATCCGAACGCTCGATGCCGGGGCAGACAAGCCGATTCCCGGACTGACGATCGATGGCGAATCCAACCCGTTTTTAGGCGTGCGCGGAATTCGCCTGTCGCTCGCCAAGCCCGAACCGTTTCGTGCGCAGCTGAGGGCCATCGCTCGGGCGGCGGTTCATGGCGCTGTCGAGGTGATGCTGCCGATGATCGCCCTGCCGGCCGAGTTCGCTGCAGCGCAGCGATATCTCGATCAGGAGATCGAGGCGCTAACGGCCGACGGCATTGCTTGTCGCCGGCCGCCGCTGGGTATCATGGTCGAGGTGCCGGCCGCCGCCATCGCGATCGAGCGTTTCGACGCAGCCTTCTTCTCGATCGGCTCCAACGATCTGACGCAATATGTGATGGCCGCGGCGCGCGACCTCGATGCGGTCGCAACGCTGAACGACCCGGCGAATCCCGCCGTCATGCGGCTGATCGCGCAGGTCGCGACGCACGGGGCAGCGATCGGCAGAAAGGTCAGCCTGTGCGGCGACGCCGGCGGCGAGCCGAAGCTCATCCCAGAACTCCTGGCCGCTGGACTGCGAGCCTTATCCGTAGCGCCAACTGCGCTTGCGCGAACCAAGGAGGCAATCGCGAGCGTCGACCTCAAAACGAGCATGCGATGAACGACGCCCCAAGCCGCGACGGAAGAGCTGCTTGCGTGGAGACCTACAAGACGATCCTGCGGAACGTGCTCGATCGGCGACCGTCCGGCACGCGACAACGGCTGGCGACCGCGCTCGGCAAGAACCGAAGTTTCGTCACCCAGATTTCGAACCCTGCCTATTCGGTTCCGATTCCGGCGCCGCATCTCGAGATCATCTTCGAAATCTGCCGGTTCTCGCCGGTTGACAAGAGCGCTTTCCTCGACGCCTTCACCCGCGCCCATCCTAATCGACATTTGCAGATCCGCAGCGGATCGAGCTTACGCAGCTTGAGGCTGGAAGTGTTCGATCTCGGCAGTGTGGAGAAGAACCGCGAGTTCGATGATCTGGTGCGCGAAATGGCGCGACGCCTATCCCGGCTGATGCGGCGCGACGATCAAGGTAGTCAATGAGAGACTGAATCCGGGGAGGGACGTTGCGAGGGAACGATGAAGAAATTTCTCAATGCGTACGAGACGCTGCTCGATGAAAGCCTCGACGGCTTCGCAGCAGCGCATTCGGACATCATCGTCGTCGGGGAGGAGCGGAAATTTGTTCGCCGTAGAATCCTGGCGCCGGGCAAGGTTGCGCTGATCTCGGGAGGCGGGTCCGGACATGAGCCGTTGCATGCAGGCTTCGTCGGCTTCGGCATGCTGGACGCTGCCTGTCCCGGGCAGATCTTCACCTCGCCCACGCCGGACCAGATGATGGCGGCGGTGGAAGCCGTCGACCAGGGCCGAGGCGTCGTCTTCATCGTCAAGAATTACGAGGGCGACGTTATGAATTTCGAGATGGCGGCAGAAATGACTGACGGCCGATGTACGACCATCCTCACTGATGATGACGTCGCGGTCGAGGCGTCGACATATTCGACGGGCAGGCGCGGCGTGGCGGGCACGCTCATCGTCGAGAAAATCGTTGGCGCCGCCGCCGAGAAAGGCATGGGCGGCGCGGATCTTCAGACCCTGGGTCAGACCGTCAACCGCCGGACGCGCTCGATGGGCGTCGCCTTGACCTCCTGCACGGTTCCGGCCGCGGGGAAGCCGAACTTCGATCTCGGCCCCGATGAGATGGAAATGGGGGTGGGCATCCATGGCGAGCCGGGGCGCCGCCGGGTAAAGCTGCGCCACGCGGACGCGATCGCCGACGAGATGACGACGGCGATCGTGGGCGATCTAGGCAATCCCTCCGGGGGAGAAGCGCTGCTCCTGATCAACGGCTTCGGCGGCACCCCGCTGATCGAGCTCTATCTTATGTACAATGCGGCGCGACGCCTGCTTGAGAAGCGCGGCCTGCGGATCGTGCGCTCGCTGGTCGGCAGCTTCGTCACCTCCCTCGAGATGGCGGGGTGCTCGATAACCGTCAGCCAGCTCGATCCGGAGACGATCGCGCTGTGGGATCATCCGGTTCATACAGCAGCGCTCAGATGGTGAAGCCGTGCCGGGCCCAGCGGATCGGATCAGGTTACCCGACCTCGACTGACGGAAAGCGCACGGAGAGAACGATCGTATCGCCGATGGCTTCCCAGGAGTGGACAACCTCAGGCCCGAAAACGACGTAATCCCCTTTCGCCCGAAGCGTGACTTCCCGATCCGCGCCATCGACGTGGAAGGTCATCTTCAGGCCGCCTTCGACAAGAACGGAGATGGTCGTGCCGTTCTTGTTGGCCCAAGGCTGGGGCCGCCTTTCTCCGTCCGGGTGGATCCCCCACTTCAGTTCGACATCCGTCTGATGCCGCAGTCCAAGCTCGGCTGAAACGAACTGGCCGACAAACCATCCGGCGCCGCGCACCTGATCGGCCTTGGCGTTGCCGAAGTAGAACGGATCCTTGCCACCCATTCGCTCATTGTTCATAGGGCGCCGGGAGACCGCCTCTAGCCATACTGCGCGAGTGATCCCGCCCATTTGTCAAAAAAGAGCTTGCTCGCGCCAGTCAGCGGCAAGCCGATCGGCAACCGGGACTTACCGTACTTGGAAAACTCGAGATACTTCTTGATCGTCTTCAAATCCTCAGCATCGGCCAATTGTAAGTCTTCATTGACGAAATGAACGATGCATCCTCTTTTGACAGCCTTTTCCAATAACTCGTTGCGATAGGCTTCATCCTCCGGCAGCGCGAAGATGCTGTACATGACGATATTGCATTCGCGCTGCGTGACGAGGTACTTCAGCGTCGGCAGATGCGTCATGTCCTCGAGGTCGAACAGCTCGTAGTCGAACTCAAGGTTCTTCTTGTTGCAGTAATCGACAAGCATGTAGCGTTGGAGGTGCACCGGTATGCCATAGGTCGACGCCGTATTATTCGCAACGTAGAAGATGTTGTTCTTACCGTTGAAAAAGGCGTCCGCCCGGCGCGGGTGCGCGGCGAGCCTTTCCTCTTCTTCCTCGGTGTCGGGGATGAGGTGGAAATAGCCGGCTGGAATCTTGCGGCCGAGATAGTCGCCGTAAATCCCCTCGGCGACGCGGAAGTCCATGCTGACCCGTGTCTTGCCGCTCGTATTGGGTCGGCCCGAGCCGTGGATGTTCTCCTGAGTGAAGAAGCAGGCGCTCCCAGGTCCGGCCTTGATCTGCCAGCTCTCCTTGCCGAAGAGCTCCGTCATTTCGTCCATGCTGAGGCGCTTGTCGATCGCCTGCTGGATCAGTTCGCGTGATTTCTTGATGCTGAGAATTTGCATCGATCGGCTGCGATCTTCGTCCGCGGTCACGTCGCAAAACGGCATCCAGATGCTGCGCGAAGCGATCCCGTGGCCGTAAAGCAACCCGGTGTGGAACGGGAAGAACAGCTCCGGAGTGGTCGGCAGCATGATGCGGACGTTCATGAACCGCTGCACCGCGACCGGAAGCCGCAACTTGCCTTGAGGCACGATCACCTCGCGGACAAAGCGGTTCAGCATCCGGCGGAACTCCGGCAGATTCGTATCGGCGCAGAGCTGCTTGGTGACCTTGTAGGTCTCGTTGAGTGGAACGCTCTCGTGCAGGTAGCTGAGATCGTCGAGCTTGTACCCCATTCCGCGAACGCGGTTCAGCATCCACTCATTGAACGGATATTTTGAATTGTCCCATGAGTAGACCTTCGCGTCCCATACTGTCGTCAGGCTCTCCTCGAGCGCGGCGTCGATATCGTTGGCGGCGACCAGTTTTTCACGTACGTGTTCGGTCATATCAGCCCGTCTCTTCCGTTCGGCGATATCCGCCCCCATGCAAAGCAAACCGTTTACCCATTAACGGGCAAAATGGCCATACCATACTGCGGCGAAAGTGCGATTCGCCCACTGTCGCCGGCGCAAGTCGAGCATCGCGCCCGAAAAGCATCCCGTCGGCCAAAATCACCCTCCGCTCATCATTCGCAACGCCGGCCCGTCTTTCCGCAAAGCCGAATCCAAATTTAGCCAAATCCAGCAAAATCCGGCCAAATCGGCGCAAAGACAATCAAAGAAAAAGGCTTGGATCCCCTTTGATCTCCTTGTCCGAATCGGGCCTTTTCAGTGGGTTACAGCGACTCCCTGGGGCAAAAATCTTCTTGGCTCCTTTCTCGCCGTTGGCTCTCGGCGCTCGCCGGGCCTCCATTCGGCGATGAGCCGTAAGCTACCATGAATTCTGGGTTTCGAAAAGAAAAATCGAAAAAGAATTCAAGCGCCTGCGGCGCCCGCCGCATTGTGTCTTCTTCGCCACAATCTGACGCAATTGACGGATCCGTGAGCCGCTGTCCGGCGCAGTGCATTGCATGGAAACCCTTTCGCGCAATAATTGCGCATTCGCGCCGAACCGAGCCGGAGCCCCGGCCGTCCGTCGGGCGTTGTTTGACGTTGCCGATCGCTTTCATGGGGGAAATCATGCGCCGCACTCTGGTCCGCGCCGCCGTCTGGGCCGGTCTCGTTCTGAGCGCCGGAGCGGCGCCTGTGTTCGCCAATGCGCTCGATTCGCAGCTCCAGCCGATCGCCACTCCGATCCAGCGCGAAACCGTGCCGTTTGACGGCCGGGAGGCGCCGGGGACCATCATCATCCGCACCTCGGAGCGTCGCCTCTATCTCGTGCTGCCTGACCACCAGGCGCTCAGATATGGCGTCGGCGTCGGGCGGCCGGGTTTCACCTGGGCCGGCGTCACCCATATCGGCTACAAGCGGGAATGGCCGGACTGGACGCCGCCGGCCCAGATGCTCAGGCGCCGGCCGGACCTCCCGCGGCACATGGAGGGGGGCATCGATAATCCCCTCGGCGCGCGGGCGATGTATCTTGCGGGAACGCTGTTTCGAATTCACGGCTCGAACGAGCCCGACACGATCGGGCAGGCGGTGTCGTCCGGGTGCATAAGGATGACGAATCAGGACGTCATCGACTTGTACGACCGGGCAAGGGTCGGCGCGCGGGTCGTCGTGACGCGCTGAACCGCGCAAGGCGCAAAGAACAGCGTTTTTTTGCCCGCGGGCTCTTCGGCGGGCGCCTTTCTTTCGAGCAGCCGCGCAGCTATATGATTGAGCGATGAACGCTCACGCGCGCCCCGCCGTCCTGCCCCTCGTCGACCCCTTCGGCCGCGCGATCGCCTACGTGCGGGTGTCGGTCACCGACCGCTGCGACTATCGCTGCGTCTATTGCATGTCCGAGGACATGAATTTCCTGCCGAAGCGCGACGTGCTGTCGCTCGAGGAGCTGGATCGGTTGTGCTCGGCCTTCATCGGCCTGGGCGCCCGAAAGATCCGCATCACCGGCGGCGAACCGCTGGTCAGGCGCAATGTGATGTCGCTGTTCCACGGGCTTTCCCGGCATCTTGCCGCAGGCGCGCTCGACGAAGTCACCCTGACGACGAACGGCTCCCAGCTCGCTCGCTTTGCTCATGAGCTCGTCGATTGCGGCGTCGAGCGCATCAACGTCTCGCTGGATACGCTCGACCCGCTCAAGTTTCGCCAGGTGACCCGCTGGGGCGATCTCAGCGTCGTCCTCGCGGGCGTGGACGCCGCGTCGGCCGCGGGGCTCAAGGTCAAGATCAACACGGTCGCCTTGAAGGGCTTCAACGAAGTCGAGGCCCTGAGCCTCGTCGAGTGGGCGCATGGGCGGGGATTCGACCTCACCTTCATCGAGGTCATGCCTCTGGGCGCGATGGAGCGCGACCGGGCCGACCAGTTCCTGCCTTTGACCGAGTTGCGCGCCGGCCTGGAAAGCTCGCTTTCGCTCACCCCCTCGGCTTACGCCACCGGCGGTCCGGCGCGCTATTACGACGTCAAGGAAACCGGGGGGCGCGTCGGTTTCATCACCCCTCTGACCCACAATTTCTGCGAGAGCTGCAACCGGGTCCGCGTGACCTGCACCGGCACGCTGTTCATGTGCCTCGGCCAGGAGGACGCGGCCGATTTGCGCGAGCCGCTCCGCTGCTCGACGTCGGACGCGCCGTTAATTGCGGCGATCCGGGCGGCGATCGCGCGCAAGCCCAAGGGCCACGATTTCGTCATCGCGCGCTCGTCGGCGCCGGCGACCGAGCGTCACATGAACACGACCGGCGGATGAGCGCCCTTTACGACAAAACCTCATTGCGCCTCCGGTTTCGATTGGAGGCACGGCGCCGGCGAGCCCCGAACTATAGGCTGCGAAGAAACGCCACCAGGTCCTGTTCGTCCTGGAGGGAGAGGCCGATGCTAAATCGCGTGTTGTAGAAGGAAACGACGTCAAGCAGTGTTGCCGCGGATCCGTCGCTGAAATAGGGCGCCCGAGCAGCGAGCCCGCGCAGTTGGGGCACCGTGAACCGGCCGATGTCGGCGCATTTGCCGGTGATCATGGCCAGCCCGGGATCGTTGGTGACGACCTTCGGACCCTGATAAACGGTCGTCTTGCCCGAGGCCGTGCAGTCCAGTTCGAAAATCGGCAGCAAGGTCGACGGTTGAGGGAACGTGTTTGGCGCGCCGGGAACCGGGGGCGCGCCGGGGGCTGGCGACGTGCCGCCGATCCCGATGTCATGCTGCGCCGCGACGAACGAATCGTTGCCGGTGTTCACCTGATTGTGGCAGCTCGCGCACGTTCCGAGTTGCTGCGCCTTGACGGCGCCAATATTCGTGAGTCCGGCGACACCGTTGATGGCGAACGTTCGGGTTTCGAAAGTCACCTCGCCGCGAGCGACGGAGGCGCGCTGCGCGGCGCGATCGGCCGTTGCGGGGAGGCTGGCCCAGTCGTCGAATAGCGGGAAGGTCGCGCCTGCGGTCTGCGGCGGCAGCCCCGGCATGCCATCCGACAGGTAGATTGGCCCGCCGAGGGCGCCTTTCCCGTTCAGCTGGTGCGCCCACGCGTCCCAGACTTGCGCGTTGAAGATGCCGAACTCGAACTGCACCATCTGGGCGACCTGGGTATCCGTCGGCGCGTTTTTCGCCTGCGCGTGGCCGAGCGTGGCGTCAGCGGCCTGATGCTCGAAGGTGGGCTCACGCCCGTCCCACATGATGTTGCCGCTAACGGGGCGGCCCGTGCCGGGGTCGATCACAAAGCCGTCGACATTCAAGGGCGGCACAGGATTGGGAGGCGGAGATGGCTGTATCGGATCCGTGGCTGGATTTGGGTTGGCCAAGGACAGCTCTACGACGCCCGCTGCCGGTGGCGCAGCGCCGCCGTTGTCGACGTCCGAGCGTGTGGTTTGGACATACATCAGATTGCCGGCGATGCGCGGACGTCGGTACATGGACAGCGTCGGCACGGGGTTGCCGTTCGAATCGGGCGGCGCTGCATAGGTTGGATCGGTGTTGCACCCGTCCTTGTTGAACGGAGGCTGAGTGGCCGCCGAATCGGTGGGGTCGTGAAGGACCGTGACCGTGAACTCAGGATTGTCTGGGATTGCGAGGAAAATGCGGAACAACCCGCGATCCAGCAGCATCGAATGCGCCGCGCGACCGTTGGAAGGCGCGACCTTGTTCGGGCAATCTGCGCCGTCCACAGGCGCGAAAATCGGATCGTTGCCGGTGGTTGCGATCCAGCGAGCGTTGATGTTCTCGACGCTCACGCTCATCGCGTTCGGCGGCAGATGGCAGGTGACGCAGGTGCGGCCGTTATTGCCTAAGCTCTGAAAGAAAGCGTTGCCCGCGGTCGTCGTCGGGCCGAGCGGCTGGTACGACGCAGTCCGGCCGCTGGCGTCAGGATCGACCTCATATTCCGGGATGACCGCGGGAACCCCGCCCTGCTGGAAGATTTCAGCCGGTAGCGGCGCCTGGAGGAACTGGTGAAAAATCTTCTGGAAGTACCGAGGCGTGCGCTGCGGTAGTATCGCTTGCTCCTGGCCGGGCGGGACGGCGATGGGGTTGGGACGGCCTGTCGGATTGCCCGGCGTATTCGGTTTGAAGGTATCGGCCGTTATTGCCGGCGGCGCCGCCTCGGGCGGAGGTTGTTGTGCCGAGCTGCCCCCCGCAGCCAGCAGCGCCGAACCCGCCAGCGCGATAAGGAGGGGGACGTGAATGTCCGTTGTGCGCGAACGATTCCAAGTCGAATGCGACTCCATATCATCCTCCCATTTGAGGTCTATCTCCCATTCATTGCCCCGATTCGACGCGAGCCAACCCAGAACCGCCAGTTTTAACTACGTCAAACTGACCGTCGCCGCTGTGATGGGCGTCACAGTTTAAACACATTGTGGCCCTGAGTTTTCCAAAGAGGCGGCTAAAGCGAGTTCCTTGATTCCGCGTGTCCGGCGAAACCCCCAAGTTCCTGTTGCTTCCCGGCGCGCCAGTTTTTGTCATGCGTCCCGCTGGCGGCGAACGCCTCGGCGCGCTATATGAAACGGCGTGAAGACGGCGGGACCTTGACTCCCGCTCGAATGAGGACTTGCTCCATGCCGAATGCTCGCGAACGTATCGAGAAGGTGATCTCGGAAAACCCGGTCGTGTTGTTCATGAAGGGAACGCCGGAATTTCCCCAATGCGGGTTCTCCGGCCAGGTTATCCAGATCCTGGACTATCTCGGCGCGCCGGTAGTCGGCGTCAATGTGCTCGAGGATGCCGACATTCGTCAGGGAATCAAGGAATACGCCAACTGGCCGACGATTCCCCAGCTCTACGTCAAGGGCGAATTCATCGGCGGGTGCGACATCACGCGCGAGATGTTCCAGTCGGGCGAGCTCGCAGCGATCCTCGCCGACGCCGGCGTCCCGGTGAAGAGTCAAGCCGGAGCCTGATCGGCTTCCGCCTCGCCCGCAAAGGGGTCGCGCGAACGGTGGAGGGGCGGGCGAGGGCCTGCTCCGACGACGTGGGTCGACTGAAAACCGGCAGGCGCCGACGAGGGCGCGACGCGACGATCCGCGCCGGACGGATTCCGCTTCTTGTGGACTTATCCTTTAGACCTATTTGATATGTTTCAATGTGAACGATAGGCTGGCATGTCAGGGGATTCGTCCGCGCCTCTTCGATAACCGGTCCATCTTTTATGTCTCCAAGCTATCCCTATCAGCTCTACGAGATGGCCCATGCCGCTCTGGCGCCGGCGCGCGCGGTATCCGACGCGACCCATTTCGTCTTTCGCAATCCCTGGAATCCACTTTCCAACACCGCGCTGGGCAAGAACATCTCGGCCGGCGCGGAATTGTTCGAACGGATGACCCGCCGCTACGGCAAGCCGACCTTCGGGCTGCGCGAAATCGAGAGCGACGGCGTCGTCACCCCGGTCCTCGAGGACGTCGTCTGGACCAGGCCGTTCTGCAATCTGCTCCGCTTCGTCCGTCCCGACTTCCCGGGCGGAGCCCATCAGCCCAAGCTCCTGATCGTCGCGCCGATGTCCGGCCACTACGCGACTTTGCTCCGGGGCACGGTCGAAGCGTTTCTCCCATATTTCGACGTCTATATCACCGACTGGGCGGACGCGCGCATGGTTCCGTTGGCGGCCGGCTCGTTCGACCTTGACGATTACATCGACACCCTGCGCGAGGCGCTGGCTCATCTCGGCCCCGGCGTCCACACGATCGGGGTCTGCCAGCCGTCGGTGCCGCTGCTTGCCGCGGCGGCGCTGATGGAGGCCGGCGGCGACGCCAACGCCCCCGCCAGCATGACCCTCATGGGCGGCCCGGTCGACACGAGACGCAGTCCGACCGAGGTCAACAAGCTTGCCGAGAAGCGCGGCGTCGAATGGTTCCGCCGCAACTGCCTGCACACCGTGCCATTCCCCTATCCGGGCTTCGGGCGGGAGGTCTATCCGGGCTTCCTCCAGCTCTCCGGCTTCATGGCGATGAATCTCAACCGCCATGTCAGCGCCCACCTCGACATGTTCAACCATCTGGTTTCCGGCGACGGCGATTCGGCCGAAAAGCACCGCGAGTTCTACGACGAATATCTCGCGGTGATGGACCTCGCCGCCGAGTACTACATGCAGACCGTCGAGACGGTGTTCGTGCGCCACGCGCTGCCAAAGGACGAGATGACCCACCGCGGGCAGCGGGTCGACCTCGCCGCGATCCGCAAGGCCGGCCTGTTGAGCGTGGAAGGGGAGAAGGACGACATTTCCGGGGTCGGCCAGACCTGCGCCGCCAATGAATTGTGCGTCAATATTCCCGAATCGAGGAAGCACTATTACCTGGCCGAGGGGGTCGGCCACTATGGCGTCTTCAACGGCTCGCGCTTCCGCAAGGAGATTGCGCCGCGCATTCGCGAGTTTATCGCCGGAACCGTGGCGGCCGCCAAGCCGCACAAACCAAAGACCAACGGCGCAGGGCGCCTGGCGCGCGGCTAGCGCGCTCTGCGATAGGCTCTAAAAGTCGCTCGCCAGGCCCTTCACCTCCCAGTCGCCGTAGCGGACGGGATCGCGACCGCCCCGGCCATTGAACTCGCGGGGGCTCTCTGGCTTGGGCTCCGCGCGCCGCGCCGCTGCTTCCTTAAGCGCGCGAAGCGCCGCCGGGGGCAAGTTGCGACGGAGGGGCGGGGGGTCGGCCAGCGGGCGGGCGGCTGGATCGGGAACCTTGGCGTTCATGGCTGCGCTCGCCTCCAGCTTCCGTTTGCGAGAAAATGTCGGCCGCGCTCGGCCTCGCCTTCCGCCGTCAGCCTGACGCAAGCCCGCGGCGGATTTCGCGTATAGACTTAGTATGGGCGGCCGGCAATTTTGATTCGAGGCGAGGGTCGTTTGGCGCGTCAGTCGCGCGGGTTTCATCCCGGACGTCCCGAGACCCCGGCGCCTCAGCCGCCGGGCATGGCGGCGCGGGTCGCGGCGGCGCGCGCGGTCGCCGAAGCGCTGACGCTTGCGCGCCCGCTCGAGGAGCGGCTCGCCGCCGACCTTTCGCTGCGCGCGGGCGGCCTCGACGCTCGAGACCGGGCGCTCGCGCGCTCGATCGCGACCGTCGCCCTCCGCCGCCTCGGCACGATCCGCAAGGCGTTGGCGCGGCGGATGGAAAAGGGAATGCCGAAACGCGGCGGCGGCCTCGAATGGGTGCTCATCGTCGCCGCGGCGCAGATCCTGTTTCTCGATACGCCCGATCATGCGGCCGTCGACCTCGCCGTCAAGGCGACGCGCGCCGATCCCGCCAGCGCACCATTCGCGGGGCTCGCCAACGCGGTGCTGCGCGCGATCGCCCGCGACCGCGCCCTGATCCTGGCGAGCTCAGATCCGCTCGACGACGATACGCCCGCCTGGCTCGCCCAGCGCTGGCGGGCGGCTTACGGCGAGAGCACGGCCCGCGCCATCGCCGCGGCGCACGGTTCGGAGCCGACCCTCGACGTCAGCGTCAAGAGCGACCCTTCCGGTTGGGCTCAGCGCCTCGGCGGGATCGTGCTGCCGACCGGCTCGGTGCGCCTCGACACCCATCAGGCGGTCGCCGAGCTCGAAGGCTATGCGGCCGGCGAATGGTGGGTGCAGGACGCCGCAGCGGCGCTGCCGGCGCGGCTTCTTCGGCCCCGCGCGGGCATGCGGATCGTCGATCTCTGCGCCGCGCCGGGCGGGAAGGCGGCCGAGCTCGCCGCGGCGGGCGCCGAGGTGACGACGGTCGATCGCTCGGCCGAAAGGCTCAAGCTGCTCGCCGCGAATTTCGAGCGCCTGCGCCTCACCTCCGAGATCGTGGTCGCCGACGCCCTCTCTTTCGACGCGCCGCCGTTCGACGCTGCGCTCCTGGACGCGCCGTGCACCGCGACCGGCACCATCCGCCGCCATCCCGACGTCGCCTGGATCAAGCGGCCGGGAGATCTCCCCCCGCTGGTCAGGTTGCAGGCCCAGCTCATCGACAAGGCGATCGCATTGACCCGGCCGGGCGGCGCGGTCGTCTACTGCGTGTGCTCGCTCGAACCGGAGGAAGGCGAAGCGCAGATCGCCGCGGTCCTCCGCCGCAATCCCGACGTGCGACGCCTGCCCATCGCGGCGGAGGAGATCAGCGGCCTCGCAGAGTGCGTGACGCCTCGGGGAGACATGCGCACGCTGCCCTGCCACTTCTGGGGCGACAACCCGAGGCGCTCGGGGCTCGACGGATTTTTCGCCGCCCGGCTCGTCAAGGCGGAATAGCGCGACGAAGGCGTCGGCCCGTCAGAAGAACGGAAACAGGCCCTTCCCATGCTGGCGCAGATATTCGGCGGCATCTTCAGACTGGTACCTGGCCTGGTTGTCGTGATTCCAGGCGCGCTCTTTGTTGGTGAGCGACTGCGTCGGAATCACTGGCCCCCAGCCGACAGTGCCGTAGGAGGACGAAGTGCCCTGCTGGGCGAGAGCCGCGGCTGATGGGAGAGCGAGGGCGGCGCCGAGCCCGATCCTTGCAATGGCTTTCAACATTGGATTTTTTCCTTTCCGAGACGCGACGCAATGATTTGTCAAACGCTCATACAATCAAGAACACCCAACCGTTGCGGGGTATTCGACGTCCTAACGGACGAAGACCGCAAAAGTTTCAAGCGCCGGGCGGCCTATTTTGGCGGGCCATCGGGAAGGAGGCGTCGGCCTGTCAGAACGGAAACGGGCTCTTCCCGTGCAGGCGAAGCCATTCCGCGCTGTCCTGGGCTTGGTACTTCGACTGATTGGCGTGATTCCACGAGCGGTCGAAGGGCGTCAGCGACTGGGTCGGGATATGAGGCCCCCACCCGACGCTGCCATAAGACGAAGACGTGCCCTGTTCGGCGAGAGCCGCAGCCGGCGCAAGCGCGAGCGCGGCGCCGAAGGCGATCAAAGCGATTGTCTTGACCATCGGATGTTCCTCCAAGCCGGTTCGTTTTCGAACCCGTGGCCTTAACGTAAGAAACGCCGGGGCCGGGACAATGCCCTTCTGCATAACGTTTCGGTGACCGGAATTTCAGCATCGGCGACAGTTCCTGGGCGGTTCCCTCTATGCTATTGCACCGCAACATAATCCACGCGCGACGGACTGGGGGCGAGGGGCATATGGCAACCGATATCGTAAGGGTCGGGCGGGCGCTCCTTTCGGTTTCCGACAAGGCGGGCCTCGTCGATCTGGCGCGCGCGCTCGCCGAAGGCGGCGTCGAGCTCATCTCGACTGGCGGCACCGCGGCGGCGCTGAGCGGCGCTGGGCTTGCGGTCGTCGACGTGGCGCAGATCACCGGCTTCCCCGAGATGATGGACGGGCGGCTGAAGACGCTGCATCCACGGGTGCATGGCGGCCTGCTGGCGATCCGCTCCGAGCCGGCCCATCAGGCGGCGATGATCGCCAACGACATCGCGCCGATCGACCTTCTGGTTGTCAATCTCTATCCGTTCGAGGCGACGCTGAGGGGAAGCGCCTCGTTCGAAAACAGGATCGAGAATATCGACATCGGCGGCCCGGCGATGATCCGCGCCGGGGCCAAGAATCACGACGACGTGGTCGTGATCGTCGACGTCGACGACTATCCCGCGCTGATCGAGGAATTGCGGCTGCACGCGGGAGCGACCAGCCTCGCCTTCCGCCGCCGGATGGCGCAGAAGGCCTACGCCCGAACCGCGGTCTACGATGCCGCGATCTCCAACTGGCTGGCGCGGGAGGTTCACGAGTCGGCGCCGAAATGGCGCGCCTTCGGCGGCGTCCTGCACGCGAGCTTCGGCGCGTTGCGCTACGGCGAGAACCCGCATCAGCGCGCGGCGCTTTACCTGACCGCCGAGGCCCGCCCCGGCGTCGCGACCGCGCGCCAGGTCCAGGGCAAGGGGCTGTCCTATAACAACATCAACGACACCGACGCGGCCTACGAGCTCGCGGCCGAATTCGATCCCGCCGAAAGCGCCGCGGCGGCGATCATCAAGCACGCCAACCCGTGCGGCGTCGGGCTCGGCGCAACGCTTGTCGAGGCTTACGAGAAGGCGCTGGCCTGCGATCCCGTTTCGGCCTTCGGCGGCGTCGTCGCGCTCAACCGCCGGCTCGACGCGGCGAGCGCGCGCAAGATCGTCGAGATCTTCACCGAAGTGATCATTGCGCCGGAGGCGGACGAGGAGGCGCTCATGATCGTGGCGGCGAAAAGGAACCTCCGGCTCCTGATCGCCGGCGCGCTGCCCGACCCGGCTTCTCCGAGCCTTGCCGTGCGGTCGGTCGCCGGCGGCCTCCTGGTCCAGGATCGCGACAACGCCGCGCTCGAGGGCCAGGCGCTCAAGGTCGTGACCAAACGCGCGCCGACTTCAAGCGAAATGGCGGACCTCAAGTTCGCCTGGCGGGTCGCCAAGCACGTGAAGTCGAACGCCATCGTCTACGCACGGGACGGCGCGACCGTGGGCATCGGCGCGGGGCAGATGTCGCGGGTCGATTCGGCGCGCCTCGCCGCGCGCAAGGCTGAGGAGGCTGCGGCGATCGCTGGCTCAACCGAGCCGGGCGCCCGCGGCTCGGTCGTCGCCTCCGACGCCTTCTTCCCGTTCGCCGACGGCATCGTTGCGACGATCGAAGCCGGCGCGACCGCGGTCATCCAGCCCGGCGGTTCGGTGCGCGACGCCGAGGTGATCGCCGCCGCCGACGAAGCGGGAGCCGCGATGGTGTTCACCGGCATGCGCCATTTCCGGCATTGACGCGAGGCGCGCCCGAACAAATCGGACGAGGAGACCAGCCCATGAGCAAACACATTGCCGTTTCGCCCACCGGGGCGGAAGATCGTCTCGCTATCCGCGAGCTCGTCGAGGCTTACGCACACTGCGCCGACCGTCGTGACGCAAAGGGCCAGATGTCCCTCTTCACCGAGGACACTCGCTTCGTCGTGTACATGAACGCCAAGGATCCGACGCCCTCACAGGAGCTGCGCTCGCTTGAGGCGCTCGCTCCAGTCTTCGCGGAGTTGAATAAGCATGACGCAACCACCCACTTCCTCGGACAGTGCACAATCTTCACGCTAACCGACGATCGAGCCACCGGCGAGGCCTACTGCCTGGCGCATCACGTCACTGTCGAGGGCGGGAAACGACGCTTGATGGTCGCGTCACTGCGTTACCTCGACACGTTCGTGAAGATGGACGGCGCGTGGCTGTTTGCGGAGCGCTTGCTCTACGTCGATTGGCTGGAGGAGCGCTCTCCGTCATGACCGGGAGCGATCGTCCGCCGTCGGTGCGATCGCGGTCTAGTGGTCGGGCGAGACGATGACCGAAATCCGGTCGCCCTCGACGCCGCTGAACTGCAGCGCAAGCGGGCGGGACGGCAGGTCGAATTTCACGCTCTTGCGCGTCCCTTCGCATGCCGTCGCGCCGCTGAAGGCTTTCGGATGCAAATAGGCGTCGCCGTCGAGGACGTCGACCCAGCCCCCCGACGAGATCGTGATCCTGTAGATCCCCGGTTTCGCGGGCGCGGCGAGGGTGAAATGGCCCGCGAACGTCTGCGCTGATTTCGGCGCTCGTTCCGGCGCCTTCGGCAGTCCGGCGGTGGCCAGCGGCTGAAGCTCAAGCGTCGTCGCCACGTTCAAGGGGAGCGGCCCGCCGTTGGCGAGCGAAGGCTTGTCGGCGCGGATGAGCGCGGCGCGCTCGGCTTCGAGCGGCCACTTAAAGCCGCCGCAGCCCGACCCTTCTTGCGCCCGCGCCAGTCCCGGCGCCGCCGCTAAAGCGACGGCCACGAGCCCGACGGCCACGAGCCATCGGGCTAAGGTCATTGCGAAGTCACGGCCGCAGGCGGATCGGGACTTCTCAGCGTCTCGGCCTTGGCGCCGTGCAGCAACTCGACGGCGGCCTCCAATTGCGTGTCCTTGTCGCGATCGGGCGGCACGTAAGCGTCGGAGCCCTTCTCCTCCTCGTCGCCGTTCTTCAGATGACCGGCGAGCGAGGCTTCTCCCATGCTGGACACTTTGCCCTTCAGGTCGTCCGGGATGTTCTCGAGCACCCTGATGTCGGGATCGATCCCCTTGGCCTGGATCGAGCGGCCCGACGGCGTGTAATAGCGCGCGGTCGTCAGCTTGAGCGCGCCGTTCTCGCCGAGCGGCAGGATGGTCTGAACCGATCCTTTGCCGAACGAGCGCGTGCCGATCAGGGTCGCCCGCTTGAGATCCTGCAACGCGCCCGAGACGATCTCCGACGCCGAGGCCGAGCCGCCGTTGATGAGCACGACAAGCGGCTTGTTCTGCGCCAGATTGACGCCGGGGCGGGCGGAGTAGCGTTGCCCCTGGTCGGGGGTTCGGCCGCGGGTCGAGACGATGTCGCCGCCGTCGACGAAGGCATTGGTGATCTCGACC
Organism: uncultured Alphaproteobacteria bacterium; assembly: GCA_963765375.1. GTDB lineage: Bacteria > Pseudomonadota > Alphaproteobacteria > Rhizobiales > Beijerinckiaceae > Roseiarcus. Next base: position 26,466 of record CAVXVZ010000010.1, read on the forward strand.
GCCTGATTGAGCAGTCCGCCCGGGTTGTTGCGCAGGTCGAGGATGTAGCCTTTCAAACTCGCCTGCCCGGGGTCGGCGCGGAAATGGTCGAAGGCCTTGCGCACCCCGTCGTACGCCTCCTGATTGAACTGGGTGACGCGGATATAGCCGATGTCGCCGCCCTCGAGATGCGAGCGCACCGACTGGACGTGGATGATCTCGCGGACGATCGTGAACTCTTTCACGTCGCGGTTGGCGCCGCGCTCGATCGTCAGCTTTACCGGCGACTTGGCCGGACCGCGCATCTTGTCGACGGCCTCCTTCAAGGTCAGGCCCTTGACGGCGGTGTCGTCGATGCGGGTGACGAGGTCGCCGGACATCATCCCGGCGCGCGCCGCGGGCGTATCGTCGATCGGGCTCACCACCTTGACGAGCCCGCCCTCCATCATCACTTCGAGCCCGAGGCCGCCGAATTCCTCGCCCTTCATGCTGCTCTGGAAATCCTGCAACGCCTTCGGATCAAAATAATTTGAATGCGGATCGAGCGACGCGAGCATGCCGTCGATCGCCGACTTCATCAATTTTTCGTCATCGGGCTTATCGACATAGGCGTCGCGCACCTTGTTGAACACTTCGCTGAAGACCGCGAGCTTCTCGTTGGCGCCGCTCCCGGCGGCGCGCAACGCGTCGTGCGAAGCGCCCACCAGCAGCACGCCGGCGGCAGCCCCACACGCAAGGTAGGAGAGTCCTTTCCTCATCGAACGACGCCCGGCTCCCTGACCTCTGTTGGGCTGCATCAATTTGGCTTAGCCGCACCTGCCTGGCCGGGGTCGGACGGCGCCGCCGTCGCCGCAGGCGGATCGGTCTTCGCCGGAGCGGCGTCGGCCTTGACCGCCGGCTCCGGATGTTTCACCCCGTGCAAGAGGTCGATCGCGGCGACAAGTTGATTGTCGTCCTTTTCTTCCGGCGGGACGTAGGCCTGCGACGCCGACGTATCCTCGTCGCCGTTGGCGAGATGGCCCTTGAGCGAGGCCTCGCCCTTCATGTCGTCCTTGCCCTTGAGATCGTCGGGCACGTTCTCGAGCACCTTGATGTCGGGTTCGATGCCCTTGGCCTGGATGGATCGGCCCGACGGCGTGTAATAGCGCGCCGTCGTCAGCCGCAGAGCCCCGTCCTGGCCGAGCGGCATGATCGTCTGCACCGAGCCCTTGCCAAACGAGCGGGTGCCGATCAGCGTCGCGCGCTTGTGATCCTGCAGCGCGCCGGACACGATTTCCGACGCGGACGCCGAGCCGCCATTAATCAGCACCACCAGCGGCTTGCCGCCCGACAGATCGCCGCCTGCCTTGGCGTCGAACCGCTGCGTCTCGTCAGGCGTGCGGCCGCGAGTTCGAGACAATCTCGCCGCGGTCGATGAACGAATTGACGACGTCGATCGACTGGTCGAGCAATCCGCCCGGATTGTTGCGCAAATCAAGGATGTAGCCCTTGAACTTGTCTGCCGGAATCTCGCTGTGCAGCTTATCCATCGCAGCCTTGAGACCGTCCTCGGTCTGCTCGGTGAACTGCGTGATGCGGATGTAACCGATGTCGCCGTCCTCGACATGCGAGCGCACGGACTGGACGTGGATGAGATCGCGGACAATCGTGAAGTCCTTGACCTCCTTTTTCGGGCCTCGCAGGATTTTGAGCTTCACCGGCGAGTTGATCGAGCCGCGCATCTTGTCGACCGCCTGATCGAGCGTCAGGCCTTGCGTCGATTGGTCGTCGATCGCGCTGATGATGTCGCCGGACAGCACGCCTGCCTTGGCGGCAGGCGTATCGTCGATCGGCGTCACCACCTTTACGAGGCCGTCCTCCTGGGTCACCTCGATGCCAAGGCCCCCGAATTCGCCCTTCGTCTGGACCTGCATGTCGCGGAACGCCTTGGCGTCCATGTAGCTCGAATGCGGGTCGAGCGAGGTGAGCATGCCGTTGATCGCCGCCTCGATCAGCTTCGACTCGTCCGGCTTCTCGACGTAGTCGTTGCGGATCTTGTCGAACACGTCGCCGAACAAGTTGAGCTGCCGGTAGGTGTCGGCCGCCGCCGCATAGGCGGAAGGACTGACGAAAAGGAGCGCCTGCGGCGCCGTCGCGGCGGCCGCTGCTCCCAGAACCACGCCAAGTCCCAAGTAACCGGTTTTACGAATCATCCGTGCGCCTTCTCGATATCTGCCTTCGCCCACCACGGTCCCGGGTCGATCGCCGTTCCGTCCTTACGCAACTCGATATAGAGCACCGGGCGCGCCGCGCCAACAGCGGCCGCGGTCGCCATGCGGACGGAGCCGTCGCCCATGACGCCAATCGGTTCTCCCGCGAGGACGAACTCGCCGGACTCAACATTGATTCGATCCATGCCGGCGAGAAGCACATAATATCCCCCGCCGGCGTCCATGATCAAGAGTTGCCCATAACTCCGATAAAGTCCGGCGAAAAGCACCGCCCCATCGGCCGGGGCCGAGACCGTCGCGCCGGCCGGCGTGGCAAGTGAGAGCCCCCGTTCGGCGCCGCCAAGGCCGTCCGGCGAGCCGAAGGTCTTCAGAATTGAGCCCGCGGCGGGCAGCGGCACTTGACCTCTGGCGTCGCCGAAGGCGATCTCGGGCTTCAGGCGCCCCGGATTGGACCCGCGCGCGGCCCGAGCCGAAGCCTCGATTTCCGCCGCCGCCGCGGCCTCGGTTGCATGCGCCGCCGCCGCGGCGGTCCTGCGGGCGTCGTTTTCGCTGTCCAGCCGGCCGATGAGGTCCTTGAGCGACGTCGCCTGCCTGGCGAGGTCGGAAGCGCGCTGCCGTTGCGAGCCGAGCGCGTCTTGCGCCGAGGCGAGCGACTGCTGGCGCGCGTCGATGAGGGCGCCAAGCCGCATTTTATCGACCGCCAGCGCCTGGCCCCTCTGGGTGAGCTCGTCACGCTCGATTGCGATCGAGCTCCTGGTCTTGGCGAGGGCGTCGAGGTCGTTGCGGACGGACTCGGTCTGCGACTTCAATTCCGGTATGAGCGCGGCCATGACCGTCGCCGCCCGGACTGCTTCCGACATGTCGTTGGGCTTGACGAGAATGGCGGGCGGGGGATTGCTGCCCATCCGCTGAAGGGCGGCAAGCACGTCCGCGATCACCGCTCGCCTGCGCTCGAGCGAACGCGAGAGCTCGTCGGCCGTGGCGTTGAGGCTCGCCAGTTTGTCGCCGGCTGCGGAGGCGCCGCGCTCGGCGTCCTGAACCTTGGCCGTGGTCTCGATCAGCGCCGCCGACAGGCGAGCCCGATCGGCGCGCACCGACTCGATTTCGGCCTCGATCGCGCGGCGCTGCTCCTCCGACGCGCGCAGCGTATCTTCGACCCCGCGCAGCTCGGTCTGCTTGCTCGCACGCTCCTGGTCGGCCGCGGCGGGCGGATCCGGCGCAGTGGGATCGGCTTGCGCCTCCCAGGCCGGCCCAAGCGAGGCGGCGAGAACTGCGCCGGCTGCTGCGGTTCGCCTGAAGCGGCTTAAGCGTTGCGACATGCGGGGCAAGAATCACGAAATCTAGCCAATATCGCGGCGCTCATCGGCGATGATAGGGATGGCCGACGAGAATTGTGATCGCCCGGTAGAGCTGCTCGCCAGCCATCACCCGGACGAGCTGGTGAGGCCAGGTCATCGAGCCGAAGCTCACGATTCGATGCGCGGCGGGGCCAAGCAACGGATCGAGCCCGTCCGGTCCGCCGATCGCGACCGCATAGACCGGTCTCGACGCGTCCCGCGCGCGCCCGATGTCGGCCGCCCACTCCTCGCTGGTGGCGGGCGGTCCTCGCTCGTCGAGCAGGACCAGCGCGCCGCCTCCCGGTACGGCCGCCCGAATTGCGGCGCCTTCCTCTGCCCGCCGTTCGTCCGGCCGCCGCGCCCGCGATTCGCCGATCTCGCGAACATCGACGCCGGCGAGGCCTGCGCTCCGGGCGCCCTCGGTGAGCCGCTTGAAGTAGCGATCGAACAGCAAGCGCTCCGGCCCCGACTTCAGTTTGCCGACGCAAACCAGCGCGAGGCGCATCGCCTCAGCTCTTGCCAGCCTCTCCCGGCCGATCTGCGCTCCACATCTTCTCGAGGTTGTAGAACCTGCGGACATCCGGGCGGAAGATGTGGACGATGGCGTTCTGCGCGTCGAGCAGGACCCAGTCGCATAGCGGCATTCCCTCGATTTTCGGCGACGGAAAGCCGGCGTCGCGACAGGCCCTGACCACCCGGTCGGCGATTGCGCCGACGTGCACGCTCGAACGGCCGGAGGCGATGATCATCCGGTCGGCGAGCGTCGTCCTGCCGAAAAGATCGATCGAGACGATGTCCTCGGCCTTCGCGTCGTCAAGTCCTTCAACGATGATCTGCGACAGGATGTCGGCCGTCGGCGCATGGCCGGAACTGGCCGAGTTGCGGGCGATGGGCGCCGCAGCAGGGAGAGGCGTGAGGGTCAGCGTCGCGTTCCTCTTGGCGCGGGACCAATTCTCGCCCCGCATCGACAAACATGCGACTTCGGCTTCCTCTTTTCAAGCTCGGCCGGCGGCCGGGCGCTCATGTCCTCAGGACCACCTTGCCGACGTGCTCGGCGCTCTCGATCCGCTCATGCGCCTTTGACGCCTCGGCGAGCGGGAAAACCGAATCGATGACCGGCTTGCAGCGACCCGCCTCAAGGAGCGGCCACACCTTGGCCTGCAGGGCCTCGGCGATGACCGCCTTCTCCGCCGGCGAGCGGGGACGCAACGTCGAGCCGGTATGGATCAGCCGCTTGGTCATGAGCGGCCTCAGATCGACGGTCGCTTTCTGACCCTTTAGGAACGCGATCTGCACGATGCGGCCATCCAGGGCCGCCGCGGCATAGTTGCGCTCGACGTAATCGCCGCCGACCATATCGAGAATGACGTCGGCGCCCCGGCCCTCGGTCGCCTGACGGGTCAGGGCGACGAAATCGTCCTTGCGATAATTGACGCCGAGGTCGGCGCCGAGCCGCTCGCATTCCGCCGCCTTCTCGTCCGACCCCGCGGTGGCGATGACGCGGGCGCCGAACGCCTTGGCGAGCGTGATCGCCGTTGTGCCGATGCCGGAGGCTCCGCCGTGCACGAGCAGGGTCTCGCCGGCCTTCAGCGCTCCACGGGAAAAGACATTCGTCCAGACGGTGAAATAGGTCTCCGGGATTGCGGCCGCCTCGATTGCGGTAAGGCCGCCGGGGACCGGGAGGGCGTTCGTTTCATGCACGACGCAGTAATCGGCGTAGCCGCCGCCGGGAACGAGCGCCGTAACTCGTGCACCCAAACGGTGAAGCCCGGCGTTCGGCCCGAGGGCAACGACCTCGCCGGCGATTTCAAGGCCGAGCACATCGGTGACCCCGGGCGGCGGCGGGTAGTTTCCCTGGCGCTGGTGGACGTCGGGCCGATTGACGCCCGCGGCTTCGACCCGAACGAGAATCTCGCGCGTCCCCGGGTCCGGGCGCGGACGCATCTCGATTTGCAGCGCCTCCGGACCGCCCGGCCGAGCCGCAATCACGGCGCGCATGCTTTGAACTTGGCCGGCCATGTGAACGTCTCCCCGGGTCGCCCGCCGCAGTCGTCTCGGCGGCCGGCCCCGTTTCGTCAATCGCCAATCGCGGCGGCGGTCGCCCCATCCTGCGGCGGCGCGGCGCGAAAAGGCGGAAGCGCCTCGGCGCGGGCGGAGAACGCCGCGAGATTGGGGTAGCGGCCGGTGTCGACCAGGTCGGCCAGAACGCCTTCGGTAAAGCCGAAGGCGCAGACGACTGAAATATCAGCCAGGCCCAGTTTGCCGTCGATCCAGCCGGACTCAGGGAGCTCGGCGTTGAGCGCGTTCAAGCCCCCTTTCAGCTGGCCCATGATCCTGTCGACCCACGGCTCGTGCCGCTTTTCGGCCGGGCGCAGGGCGCGCTCGTAGTGGCGCTGGACCGCTTTTTCCATCACCGTGAGCGCAAGGCCGGTCGCGCGGAGGCGCCCCGACGCATCCGACGGCGTCAGCGCCGCTATCCGCGGATCGAGGCCGGCGAGGTAATCGAGAATCACGCCCGAATCCATCAGCGCCGTCCCGTCGTCGGCGACGAGCGTCGGCGCTTTGAGAAGCGGGTTGAGTTTCGAGAACTGGTCGATATGCCGGAAGAGTGAGATTGGCCGGTGCCTGAACGGCGTTCTGGCCACGATCAGCGCAATCGCGACCCGGCGTACATACGGCGAATCAAGCATTCCGATCAATTGCATGCGAACCCCGTCAACGCCGAAAGGCTGTCGGCGAAAGGCCAAAGAGAGGAAAAAAGCATCGCGGGCCCCCCATCGGCAAGATACGGCCACGCCGCCGAATGGCAAGCCACGAAGCCGCCGGCGGAGTCGAGAAAACCGCCGCGCGGGTCCGGCTTGCGCCGGCCCGGCATGCGCGTTAACTAGCCTCCCCGCCCGTTCGACAGCACCACGGGCGTCCAAAGCGAGCGAAACATCAGTTTTGACGACATTGGCCGCCGCTTTTCCCCGCTTCGGCTCCCGCGTCGACCGCGCGACGGTCGGCCCCGAACTTGGCGTTGAGCCGCCGATTCGATTGGGCGACGATCGGCTGGACCGCAACGAGCGGCGCAGCGCATCGTTTCGATGGCTCGCCGGCGCGTCATTGGCGGGCCTCTTCGGCGTGACGCTTATCGGCGCTGCGCTCTATCTTGATCTCGACAGTCAGTATGATTTCGCCGAGGCGCCGGAGTTCGCCGCTCCGGCGCGGCCGGTTGACGCACGGGAAGAGGGCGTCAATCCCGGCAAGGGCGATCGGCTGCTTCGGCCCGTCGACATCGTCTCGGATAAACAGACTTTCAAGGTTCCGACCAGCATCAAGGTCGGCGACAAGGAAGTGGTGAAGGAACGGCCCTTTACCCGTCTTCAGACCACGCTGACAACGACGCCGACCGGCTTTTCCGACGCCGTGCCGCCGTTCAACCCCCTCAAGCTCATGAACGCGGGAACCGACGTCGCCGACGCGCCGCCCGATCCCGGCCCAGTGCAGGACAATGCGGAGGTCACGTTTCGCGTCGAGGATCTCACTCCCGCCGACGCGGAGCGAACGACGGGCGAATTGTCGCAGCCCGAGGCTGAGGCGCAGGTCGTTGAGACCCTGAAAGCGCCCGTCGGCGCCCAGAAGGCGGCGGCGCAATCGCTGCCGCCGCAGATCTTGTTGATGCGAACCAGCCGCGCCGGCGGCGACGTGCTGCGCGCGCTCTCCGCCTATGCGACCGTGGGCGCTCCAAGTCCGAGCACGCCCTTCGCGTCGATCGAGGTGCGGATGATCCCGGAAAATGTGACCAATGCGGTCAAGGCAAGCCCGGACGATCCGTCGCCGAGTGAGAAGCTCGTCCAAATTCGCCATGGCGAGAGCTTCGAGGATGTGCTCAGGGCCAATGGCGCAACGCCCGAAGACGTGACGGCGATCCTCGCGGCGTTCGGCGTCAAGCGCGGCGAATCGCCGGTCGGCGAGGGGCAGAAGATCATTCTCCTGCCGGAAGAGCTGGCTGTTCGAGGAGAAAAGCCGCGCATAGCCCGGATCTCGGTCTACGCCGACGCCCAGCTCAAAGCGACAGTCGCGGTCACCGACGTGGGCGGTTACAAGACCGTCACCCAGCGCGTCGCCGAAGGACCGCGGAAGCCGAAGGCCACGGATGAAGAGGACGCGGGCGGCGGCATGAGCCTTTACCAGAGCCTCTACGAAACGACGATCAAGCAGGGCGTGCCGCGGCCGGTCATCGACGTCCTGGCGAGGGTGTTCGCCAATGATGTGGATTTCCAGCGCGCGGCCACGCCAGGCGATTCGATCGAGGCGTTTTATTCCGATCGCGACGACATCAACCCGCGCCCCGAGCTTTTGTGCGCCTCGATGACCGTCCGCGATCAGACGTTCAAGTACTACCGGTTCCAAACTCCCGACGACAACATGGTCGACTTCTACGACGAGAACGGCCGGTCGATGCGAAAATTCCTGGTGCGCAAGCCGATCGCCGACGGCGAAATGACGTCGCCGTTCGGCATGCGCTATCATCCCATCCTGCATTATGCGCGCATGCACACCGGGATAGACTGGGCCGCGCCGATCGGCACCCCGATTTTCGCCGCCGGCAACGGCGCCATTATCGAGGCTGGCTGGGACGGCGGCTACGGGCGGCGGGTCGAAATCCAGCATGCCAACGGCTACGTCACCACCTACAATCACATGTCCGGCTTCGGACGCGGCGTCGTCGAGGGCGCCCACGTCGTCCAGGGTCAAACCATCGGCTATCTCGGCGATACCGGGTTGGCCACCGGACCGCACCTCCATTACGAGGTGATCATCAACGGCAACTTCGTCGACCCGATGGCGATCAAGCTCGCCCGGACGCGCGAATTCGACGGCAAGATGCTCGCCGCGTTCAAGCGCGAGCGCGAGCGCATCGATCAGCTCATGGCCCAGTCGCCCTCGGCGGCGGCGATGGCGGCGGCGGAGAAGCCCCCGTCCGCCTCGACCGCCTCTACGGCGGAGCTTCAGCCGAGCGCGACCGTGAGCGCGCCGGCTGCGCCGGCTCCGAACCCCAACGCCGCCCGAACTTCGCCCGGGTCCAAACCTCTTTCGCGCAGTTCGGCGACCGACGCGGACTGACGGCTTTTCGACAGTTTCGCTCCGTCACGGTCAAGAACGAGCCGGTGGTGCCGGTAGCGCGGCGCTGGGCAGAAGAGAAGTTCCTGAAGCAGCCGGTGGACGGCGGTCGCGGCATAGAGATCGCGGCCGCGCGCGACGTCGGTCACGCCTTGCAACGCATCGTCGACGACCACCGCGAGATGGTAGCTCGCCGCGCGGTCTCGGCCGCTGAGGACCACGTCGCCCCAGACCGCCGGCGCCGCCGCGCGCTCGGACGGAACGGCGCCTTCGCCATATTCGATCCAGGAGAGACCCGCCGGCGCGGCGGCGATCGCGCGGCGCATGTCGAGGCGGAAAGCCGCCTTCTCGCCGCGCGCGAGGCGGGCGCGCGCTTCGGCCGCGGCGAGCGCGCGGCAGGTTCCAGGGTAGAGCGGCGCGCCGTCCGGGTCGCGAAGGCCCGCGGAAGCGCGCGCGGCCTCGGAGCGCGTGCAAAAACAGGGGTAGACGAGGCCCTGCCCGTCGAGCCGGGCCAGCGCCGCCGCGTAGTCGTCGCGATGCTCGCTCTGGCGGCGCCATGGCGCGGGAAAGCGAAGTCCGAGCCATGCCAGGTCGTCGATGATCGCGGCCTCGAACTCAGGCTTGCAACGCCCGCTATCCAGGTCTTCAATGCGCAGAATCAGGCGCCCGCCGGTCTCGGCGGCAACGCGCTCGTTCATGAGCGCCGAATAGGCGTGGCCGAGATGGAGCGCGCCGTTCGGCGACGGCGCAAAGCGCAGCGCGGGGGCGGTTGCGGGGGTGTGATCGGCCATGGCGGCAAAGCGCATGCATAAGCCGCGAGCCCGCGCAACCCGGCGCGCCCGCCCTGTGGCGGCAAGGACCTATCATCCCGGCCCCCTGATCGTCGATGAGGCTTCCCTGAACGAAGCCGCCGAGCGGCTGCGCGCCAAAGACCCGGAACTGATCGAGCGCCTGACCGCGGCGGGCGGACGGCCGCCGCTTCGCCGCCGGGAGCCGGGCTTCGCCGGCCTCGCGGCGATCATCGTCTCCCAGCAGGTGTCGGTCGCGAGCGCCGCCGCCATTTTCGGCCGTTTGCAGGCGCGCGTCGTCCCGCTCGAGGCGGCCGAGATCGCCAGGGCGACCGAGGATGACTTGCGCGCCTGCGGATTGTCGGCGGCAAAAATCCGCGCCCTGCGGGCGGTCGCCCAGGCGGTGGTCGAGGGCGGCTTCGATCTTAAGGGCCTCAGCGACCTCGACGCCGACGTCGCCCACAAGGCGCTGGTCGCGGTCAAGGGCGTGGGCCCGTGGACGGCGGACATTTTCCTCCTGTTCTGCCTCGGCCACCCGGACGCGTTTCCCGCCGGCGACCTCGCGCTCCAGGAAGCCGCCAAGCTCGCCCTGAGCCTCAAGCGCCGCCCCGACGCGGCGAGGCTCGAGCGGATCGCCGAACGCTGGCGGCCGCTCAGAGGCGTCGCGGCGCGGATGCTGTGGGCCTACTACCGGGGCGTGAAAGCGCGCTCGGGGATGGCTCTCGCCGATGGTTCGGGTTAAGCCAGACCCTCGATCATCCCCGGAGCCGATGTCTGATGAGCGCCGCCCTGGACGGACCCCGCATCCCCGCGGCCGCAGGCCGAACCAGCCAGCTGGTGGTGTTTCTGCACGGCTACGGCGCCGACGGCAATGACCTGATCGACCTCGGGCGCCAGTGGCGGGCGCTGATGCCCGAAGCGGCGTTCGTCTCCCCCCACGCGCCCGAGCGCTCGCCGGCCTCGCCGATGGGGCGGCAATGGTTCGCGCTCTCCAATCGTCCCCCGGAGGACCCCGCCGGCGCCGACGAGCGCTGGAACGGCGCGGTCAAGGCCCGCGGCGCGATCGACGCCTTTCTCGACGCCGAGCTCAAACGGCTCGGCGTCGACGAATCGCGCCTTGCGCTGGTCGGCTTCAGCCAGGGGGCGATGATGGCGCTGCACGTGGGCTTGCGGCGCCCGCGCGCGCCGGCGGCGATCCTCGGCTATTCCGGCCTATTGATCGGTCCGGAGCGGCTCGACGAGGCGACGGCGCGCGATTCCCGCGGCCGGCCGCCGCCGATCCTGCTCGCGCACGGCGACCAGGATCCGCTGATCCCGTTCGAGGCGATGTTCGTCGCGGCGGAAGCGTTGGCCGGCGCTTCGATCCCGACCCAATGGCACCTCTCGCTCGGGATCGGCCACGGCATCGACGCCGGCGGCCTGCGTCACGGCGGCCTCTTTCTCGCCAAGGCTTTCGCGGACCGGCGGCGGCAAGACGTCAAGCTGCAGGCGGAAATGCAGCCTGATCCGGTTGGTGTTCTCACGCGACCCGCGCCTCCCTCAGGGGCTTAGACTGGGCTTTTTGTGCAACGGCGCAAATGTGCGCCGCAATGTGCAATAGCAATGCGTTGATAGGATAGAAGCCAGGCATTTCGCTGCCGCGGGCTTTCCCGGTTTCGAGCCGTCCTTCAGCTCCGCCTCCGCCACCTTACCCTTCCGGAATGTGACGGCCGTCACAGCGCGCGGCGCGGCGCGGGGTTAATTTTGTCTTAACGACAAGAGAGGAATTGCGTCATGAGGATCCTGGTTGCAGTCGCCTGCCTTCTTCCCTTCGCGCTGGCCGCCGAGACCGCGATCAGCCGACAATCGCCCGACGCCGCGGTGAAGGCGGCTTACGCCGCCGATCAAATGGCCATTGACGGCCGTGGCGCCGGCGTCATGGGCGACAACATGCTGCGGGCGCGGTTCTTCTCCCGCGCGCTGCTGCGGTCGATCGCCGCCAATGAAATCGTCGCCGATGCGCGCAATGCGCCCCCGGCGGTCCTCGGCGATCCGTTCACCGACCAAGCGCCCCATATGGTGGCGCTGCGCGTCGAGCCGATCTCGGAAGCTCGCGAGACGGCCAAGGTTTTGGCTGAGTTCGCCCGCGGCGACGGCGCCCGGGAGCAGCTGACCTACGCCATGGTCTACGAGCGGGGCGAGTGGCGCATCGACGACATCACCTACGCCATGCTCGACGGCGAAAGCCACACCCTGCGCGGCGAACTGGCCACGAACTAGCCAATACGGTCTCCTGCGGTCCGCCGCAAAACTCACGCGCGAGAGGAGCTGCAAATCAAGGATGCGTCATAAGGCGAAGTAGGCACCCTTTTCCAAACGGGCCACGACGCACCGCTCGAAGCGGCGGCCCTTTTCGGGTCGTCCTTGGTTTGCACCTCCTCTCGCGCGCTTTTCCGCCAGGCTCGCGATTCTCGCCGCTGCGGCCGGAATGACCGGATCGCTGGCCCCGGCCCTCGCCTTCTCCGCCAATGGCGGCGCGAGCCAGCCGATGCCGCCCTTCACATCGGAAGTGATCGCGCTCGGCCCTTCCGGGGCGCGACGAGCGCGCGTATGCTCGCGCGGGCGGGCGGAGGAGGCTTGGATGCGCGGATTGCGGGTCGGCCTGGCGCTCGGCGCCGCGGTCGTTGCGGCGGTCCTGGCGCCGCAGGCGCGCCGGGCGGGCGCCGCAGGGACGCCGGTCGCCGTCGACGCCGCGATCGTGCTGGCCGCCGATGTCTCGCGCAGCATCGACGACGAGGAGTTCGCGCTGCAGCGGCGCGGCTATGCCGACGCAATCCAGAGCCAGCAGCTTCTCGATGCCGTCTCCACCGGGCCGCACGGCGCGATTGCGCTCGCCTATGTCGAATGGGCCGGCGACGGCGAGGACAAGGTCGTGGTCGACTGGGCGGTGATCCGCAACCAGGGCGACGCCGGCGCGTTCGCCGCTGCGCTCACCGCCGCCCCGAGGTCGTTCCTCGGCCGGACGGCCATCGGCGCGGCGATCGATTTCTCGTTCGCGATGTTCGCCGAGAGCGCCTTTTCGACCGACCGCAGGGTGATCGACGTCTCGGGTGACGGCACGAGCAACCAGGGCCGCCCGGTGACGGAGGCGCGCGACGCCGCCGTCGGGGCGGGAGCGGTGATCAACGGGCTCGCGATCTTCAACAAGAAGGCGGCGGCGATGGGCGGCTATCTGGCCCTGCACACCAATCCGCCCGGCGGCATCGCCCAATATTACCGCGCCAATGTGACCGGCGGCTCCGGGGCGTTCGTGCTCCAGATCGACGATTTCAAGAGCTTCGGCGAGGCGATGATGCGCAAGCTCGTCAACGAGGTCGCCGACGCGCGTCCGCCCGACGAATGACGCGCTCCGCCCGCTACTGCAGACGCGGGCGCTTCATGAAGCTCGACCGATCGGCCGAACGGATGCGCAAGCCGATCGCCCGGCCGTCGCGCACAATTTCGATCGGGATCTCGACCCCCGCGGGACCGCGGGTCCAGACCTTGCGGTAGAAATCGCCCAGGCCCTCGATCTCCGATCCCCCGACGCTGGCGAGAACGTCGCCGCGGCGGACGCCGGCAGCCGCCGCCGGTCCGTTCTCGGCCACGCTGGCGACGATGATCTCATCGCCGTTCTCGGCGGAAAAGACGCCGAGCCACGGGCGCGCCGGCTTGTTGACCCGGCCATAGGCCAGAAGATCGTCGAGGATCGGCGGCAGAAGGTCGATCGGCACGATCATGTTGATGTCCCTCGGGCCGGTGCGGGCGCTCAATTGCTCGACGTGCAGCGAACCGATGCCGATCAGCCGGCCGTTCTGGTCGATCGCGCCGGCGCCGCCCCAAAACGGATGGGCGGGGGACGTGAAGATCGCCTCGTCGAGAAAATATTCCCAATAGCCGGCGAACTCCTGCTTGCTGACAACTGTCGCGCGGACGGGCTTGGTTCCCGCGCCGGCCGCCACCGTCACCGGATCGCCGAGCTTCGTCTCACTTGAGCGGCCAAGTTCGAGCGCCGGACAACCGAGCGGGCCCAGCGCCTGGATGAGGCCGAAGCCGGTCTCGCCATCGACCGCGAGCGCATGGCCGGGGGTGACGCGGCCTTCGGCGTCGGCGAGCCAGACGCTTTCGGCCTCCATGATCAGATAGCCGATCGTCAGAACGAGACCGCTCTCGCGGATGACGACGCCGCTGCCGGACCGCTGCTCGCCCAGTGTTTCGGCGGTGAAGGCGTCCTCGGGAATCGAGGATTGCACCGTGACGATCGACTTGAGCGCGCGATCGAGATTGACGCCGGAGCCTCTGTTCGGAGGCCCTGCTTGCGGTTCGCCGCGTCGCGGCTTCTCGGTCATCGGCCCTATCCTTTCGGCTCAAAAACGCGCGGTCGCCGTTGGCGATCGCTCGACGGCTAACGGACAATTATGGCGGGTAAATGTGCGTGTCCCGGCACGAGGCGCCTGCGCGCCCAAAATCAGCGTCGGCCGCCGGCCTGGCTGCGCTCCTCGAGCACCGACTTCAGATATTGCCCGTAGGCGCTCTTGCCGAAGCGGGCGATGATCCGCTTGAACTGGGCGACGTCGATGAGGCCGAGGTCAAGCGCGATCTCCTCGGGGCAGCCGATCTTGGCGCCCTGGCGCTGCTCGATGGTCCGAACGAAGCTCGCCGCGTCGAGGAGCGAGTCAGGCGTTCCGGTGTCGAGCCAGGCGAAGCCCCGGCCCATGCGCTCGACGCTGAGCGCCCCGGCCTCGAGATAGATGCGGTTGACGTCGGTGATCTCGTACTCGCCGCGCGCCGAAGGCTTGAGCGCCTTGGCGATCTCGACCACCTGCGAGTCGTAGAAGTAAAGGCCGGTCACCGCCCAGTGGGACTCGGGGGCGGCGGGCTTCTCCTCGATCGAGAGCGCCCGGAAGGCCGAAATCGAACTCGACCACGCCATAGCGTTCGGGATCGGGCACATGATAGGCGAACACGGTTGCGCCGCGCTCGCGCGCCGCCGCGCGCCGAAGCTGCTCGCCCAGGCCCGCGCCGTAAAAGATGTTGTCGCCGAGCACCAGCATCGCCGGACCGCCGGCGATGAACTTTTCGCCGATCACAAACGCCTGCGCGAGCCCATTGGGCTCGGGCTGCGGGGCGTATTCGATCTTGATGCCCCATTCCGCGCCGTCGCCGAGCAGGCGGCGGAACATTGGCAAGTCGTGCGGCGTCGAGATGATGAGGACGTCCCGGATCCCGGCCAGCATCACGACCGACAGCGGATAATAGATCATCGGCTTGTCGTAGACGGGGACAAGCTGCTTCGAGACCGCAAGCGTGATCGGATGGAGCCGGGTGCCCGCGCCGCCGGCCAGAATGATGCCTTTCATCGCCGAATCCGTTCCGGTTGCCGCGCCATCAAACGCAACTTGTCATTCCCGCGAACGCGGGAATCCAGCGCCGCCGCCGCGAGTCTGGATACCCGCGTTCGCGGGTATGACATGTCGGCCGGTTGCAATGGCATGAGGCGACCCGCTAAGTCCCGGCCTCGGCGATGACGCCGAGGCGCTCGCCGGCGTAGATCTTCTCGCGCAGCGGGCGCCACCACCATTCGTTGTCGAGATACCAGCGCACCGTCTTCTCGATGCCGGTCTCGAACGTCTCGAGCGCCCGCCAGCCGAGCTCGCGCTCGAGCTTGGTCGCGTCGATGGCGTAGCGCCGGTCGTGCCCGGGCCGGTCGGCGACGAAGGCGATCAGCGTTTCGTGCGACCGGGACAGCGGGCGAAGCCGATCGAGGATAGCGCAGATCCGCATCACGACGTCGATGTTGCGGCGCTCGTTGCGGCCGCCGACATTGTATTTCTCGCCAATTCGGCCGCGCGCCACGATCAGGTCGAGCGCCCGCGCGTGGTCCTCGACATAGAGCCAGTCGCGCACATTCGCGCCTGCGCCATAAACCGGCAGCGGCTTGCCGTGGATGGCGTTGAGAATGATCAGCGGGATGAGCTTCTCGGGGAAGTGATAAGGGCCGTAGTTGTTCGAGCAATTCGAGATGAGCGCCGGGAAGCCGTAGGTGCGCGCCCAGGCCGAGACGAGGTGATCGGCGGCCGCCTTCGAGGCCGAATAGGGCGAACTCGGATCGTAGGCCGTCTCCTCGACGAAGGCGCCGTCCTCGCCGAGCGAGCCGTAAACCTCGTCGGTCGAGACATGCAGGAAGCGGAAGCCGTCCCGCCGGTGCTCCGGCAGCCCGCGCCAGTAGGCTCGCGCCGCCTCGAGGAGCGAGAACGTGCCGACGATATTGGTCTGGATGAACGCGTCGCCGGCCGTGATCGAGCGGTCGACGTGGCTTTCGGCGGCGAGATGGATCACCTGGTCGGGCGCGAAGGTCTCGAACGCCTCGGCCACCGCCCGGCGGTCGCAGATGTCGATCCTGGCGAAGCGGTAGTTGGGCGCATTGTCGATCGCCGCCAGGGAATGCAGGTTTCCGGCATAGGTCAGGGCGTCGATGTTGAGCACCGAGGCGCCCTCGCCGACGAGGCGCCGACATAAAGCCGAGCCGATGAACCCTGCGCCGCCGGTCACAAGCACTTTGCGCTGCATGAGGTCTCCAGGGTTGAACGTCGAGCCCTTGCGGCTTACCGCCATCGCCGGGGCCGGGGCGATCAGGCGAGAAGGCGGGCGCAACAGGCCGCGACCGACTGGCGCCAGTCCGGCAGCCTGACGCCGTATACGCGAGCAAGCTTTTCGTTGTCGAGGCGGGAGTTGGCCGGCCGCCGCGCGGGCGTCGGATAGTCGGCGGTCGCAATCCGCTTGACCCGGGTCGAGCGCCGCCCGCGCGCCTCGGCCTCGCGGAACACGGCTTCGGCGAAATCCGCCCAGGTCGCCTCGCCCGATCCCGTCATGTGAAAAATGCCGCGAAAGCGAGGCGACGAATCGTCCTTGACCCTCGCCGCGATGGCGACGAGCGCGTCGGCGATGTCCAGCGCGGAGGTCGGATTGCCGCGCTGGTCGGCGACCACGCCGACCTCGTCGCGCGTCTCGTTGAGCCTCAGCATGGTGCGGACGAAATTCGCCCCGAACGGGCTGTAGACCCAGGCGGCGCGCAGAATGACGCTGTTCTTGCAAGCCGCGGCGACCTCCTTCTCGCCGGCGAGCTTGGAGCGGCCGTAAGACCCGGTCGGCCCGGTCGGATCGTCCTCGCGGTAGGGCCGGTCGAGCGCGCCGTCGAATACATAATCGGTCGAGAGATGGATAAGGGGAACGCCGAGCCGCGCCGCGGCCTCGGCCACGTGGCCCGCCCCCTCGCCGTTGACCCGAAAGGCGAGCGCCTCCTCGGCCTCGGCCTTGTCGACGGCGGTATAGGCGGCGGCGTTGACGATGACGTCCGGGCGCGCCGCTTCGAGCCCGGCGAGCACGGCGCCTCGATCGGCCAGGTCGAACGCCGGCCGGCCGAGCGCGGCCACCTCGAGCTTCGGCCCCGCGCGCTCGATCAGCGATGTCGCCACCTGGCCCTTGGAGCCAGTGACCGCGATCCTCATTCGAACAGGTCCGGCGCGTCCTTGAGCCGCGGCCATTTGCGGTCCTTGTCCGACAGGATCGGGCCTCCGGGCGGCGCTGGCCAGGCGATCCCGAGCCCCGGATCATCCCAGGCGACGCCGCGGTCATTGGCGGCCGAATAGGCCGCGGTCGTCTTGTAGAGAACCTCGACGTCCGGCTCGAGAGTGATGAACGCGTGGGCGAATCCGATCGGCACCAGAAGCTGGCGCCAGTTCTCGGCCGTGAGCTCGACCGCGACATGCTTGCCGAAGGTCGGCGACGAGCGGCGGATGTCGACCGCGACGTCGAGAATCCGGCCGCGCGCGCAGCGCACCAGCTTGTCCTGCGCGAATGGCGCGGTCTGGAAGTGCAAGCCGCGCAAAACGCCCGTCGCCGCGGAATAGGAATGATTGTCCTGCACGAAGGTGAGGGGAAGGCCCGCCTTCTCCCACTCGGCGAGGCTATAGACCTCGGAGAAAAACCCGCGCGCGTCGCCATGCTTTTTCGGGGTCACGATCTTGACCGCCGGAATGGCCGTCTCTTCCACCAGCATCGCAGGACCCCCGTCCAACCCGCCCGACCATCCCGGGCGCCGCCCTCCTTGCCAGAACGCGCGCCCCGCGGCCACCTCGAATTGCAATTTCAGCGTTAGCGTCAAAACCCAGTCGCGCGGTTGCGCTGGCGACCGCTTATCGGCGCTTCCCCTCGTTCGGCGCGTGCGGCAATGGCGAGAATGCGCATATTGGGGTCATTGCTGGACGCCTTGCCCACTCGGCGACCGAGATGTCGGCGTCAAAAGCCTGGAGCGGCGCTATTAAAGCCGAATCCGTTCGGCAGCCGTCACGCGACGACAAATTACGGCTTCCTCTACATCGCGCAGGGCGTCGGCTCGATCCTCGGCGGCCCGGTCGCCGCGGCGATGAGGGTCGCGACCGGAAGCTGGACGCCGGTGTTCGGCGTCGCGGTGGGAATGGATATCGTCACCGCGCTGCTCGCGCTGTTCGTCCTGAAGCCGATGCGCGCCGCTTATCTGGGCGCACAAACGCGCGCGCCCGCGGGAGAGCTGGCGCCGGCGGCCTCCCGCTGACGCTCGGCGCCTACACCAGCCGGCTTTGCGCTTTCGCCGCGGCGATGAAGCTCGCAAACAGCGGGTGCGGCTCGAACGGACGCGATTTGAGCTCGGGGTGGAACTGCACGCCGATGAACCAGGGGTGATCGGCGAATTCGACCGTCTCGGGCAGGAGGCCGTCGGGCGACATGCCGGCGAAGACGAGGCCCTTCGCCTCGAGGCGGGCGCGGTAGGCGGTGTTGACCTCGTAGCGGTGGCGGTGGCGCTCTGAGATTTCGATCTCGCCGTAAATGGCGGCGATGCGCGAGCCGGGCTTGAGATCGGCGCGATACGCGCCGAGCCGCATCGTGCCGCCGAGATCCCCGGCCGCTTGGCGCCGCTCGAGCTCGTTGCCGCGCAGCCATTCGGTCATGAGACCGACGACCGGCTCGGGCGTCGGGCCGAACTCGGTCGAATTGGCCTCAGGCAGTCCGGCGAGTGAACGGGTGGCCTCGATGACCGCCATTTGCATGCCGAAGCAGATGCCGAAATAGGGCACCTTGCGCTCGCGCGCGAACCGCGCCGCCAGGATCTTGCCCTCCGCGCCGCGCGCACCGAACCCGCCTGGCACGAGAATGCCGTTGACGCCCTCGAGCCGCGGCGCCGGGTCGGCGCTTTCGAAAATCTCGCTTTCGATCCAGTCGAGCTTGACGCGAACATGATTGGCCATGCCGCCATGGGTCAGGGCCTCGATCAGCGACTTATAGGCGTCCTTGAGCCCAGTGTACTTGCCGACGACCGCGATCGACACTTCGCCCTCGGGATTATGGTAGGCGCGGGAGACCCTGTCCCAGCGGCGCATGTCGGGCTTGGGCGCGGGCTCGATGCCGAAGGCGGCCAAAACTTCGCGGTCCAGGCCGGCGGCGTGATAGAGCGCCGGCACGTCGTAGATCGAAGGCGCGTCGCGCGCCTCGATGACCGCGCCTTCGCGCACGTTGCAGAACAGGCCGAGCTTGCGCCGCTCCTCGCGCGGGATCTCGCGGTCGCAGCGGCAGAGCAGAATGTGCGGCTGGATGCCGATCGAGCGCAATTCCTTGACCGAGTGCTGTGTCGGCTTGGTCTTGAGCTCGCCCGCGGTCGGGATGAAAGGCAGAAGGGTGAGGTGGATGAACACGACGTGGCCGCGCGGCAGGTCGTTGCCGAGCTGCCGGATCGCCTCGAAGAACGGCAGGCCTTCGATGTCGCCGACCGTGCCGCCGATCTCGACCAGGACGAAATCGAAGCCGTCGTTGCCGTCGAGGATGAAGTCCTTGATCGCGTTGGTGACATGGGGGATCACCTGCACCGTCGCGCCGAGGAAGTCGCCGCGCCGCTCCTTGGCGATGATCTCCTGGTAGATGCGGCCGGTGGTGATGTTGTCCTGCCGGTTGGCGCTGCGGCCGGTGAAGCGCTCGTAATGCCCGAGGTCGAGGTCGGCCTCGGCGCCGTCGTCGGTGACGAACACCTCGCCGTGCTGGGTCGGGCTCATCGTGCCCGGATCGACATTGAGATAGGGGTCGAGCTTGCGCAGGCGGACGGTATAGCCGCGCGCCTGCAGGAGCGCCCCGAGAGCCGCCGACGCCAGACCCTTGCCGAGAGAGGAGACCACGCCGCCGGTGATGAAGATAAACCGCGCCATGGGGCTTCTCTCCTAACCGATCGCGGCCGATTCGGCGAGGAGGAATTTCCAGGCCCGCGCATTCCCCTGCGGCGCATCCGGTTTGGAGCGGCTCTAATAGACGATACGCAAACGTATATTATCCGGGGCGCCAGTCCGCTCTCTTGGAATCTCTTGTGGGCCGGCGGTTTGCCGCTGGAACACGCCCCGGGCGAGGGTGGCGGAAGCTTGGATCTCTTGGATTCTCTCGGCGATTATGCACTTGACTGAACCACGGTATCCTGATACCGCAAGCGTCGTCGCTTCTGAGAAATCGGAGGCGGCTGGCGCGCCCGCAACTAAGACCTTACCCATTCGCCACCTCTTGCAGTCGGCGAAGGGTTTCATTGACGCGCCCCTCCAAGCCGTAAAGGACAGGAAGGGTGGGCTTACCCTGAAAGGGTTGTCCCCGCCAAAGCATATCTCGAAGGACACCTTGTGCTTGCGGCCTGCTTCAAGCCCCGCTCCCGGGCCAAAGCCAACAGCCGGTGCATTGCGTGTTATGATTGTTACCCCGGAGACGCGTCCGCCGCCTTGGAGAAAAATGTCGCTTATATGCGTAGCTTGGGCGGTGGGGAGCAAGATCATGTGTTTGTCGGCGATGTCGAGAGTGTGGATCGCGAGCAAGTCCTCGCCCTTCCCTCCAGGGAAAGGCTGTATCTCATCGAAGATGCAGTCGATGATACTATCGCTCGGCGCGCACCCGAGTTTTTTATGTCCATTCACGGAGGCTTTACGGTTCTCGACATCTCCCTTCGGGACCAGGGCTGTTCAACGCTCTGTACTGAGTCCCAAATGCAACACGATTCAACGTTCTGAGGCGCAACGGGAGGTGGAGGATTCCGTGGGCGGAAAAAGTCTAAATCTGTGTGAGGCGACCGAATCATTCGGGGGTCGCCTTGAAGTCGTTCGAACCTCTTCTTTCGCTCTTTGGGACAATTCCCGACCCGCGTCGCGCCGAGGGCAAACTCTATCAGTTACCTCACGTGCTGTTGTTCTCCGTTTTCGCCATGGTGAGCGGCGCCAATTCCTATCGCGGCATCCGCACTTACCTCAAGGTGCATCGGCAAAGGCTGAACAAAGCCTTCGCGATCAAGTGGAAGAGGCCGCCGGCGCATACCGCGATCCGCTATATTTTGCAGGGGCTGCGCCCGGCCGATGTCGAAAAGGTCTTCCGTGACCACGCCGCGAACTTGAATCTCGCTCCGGCGAGCGCCCAGACGCGCGTCATCGCGTTCGACGGCAAGACGCTGAAGGGCAGTTTCGACAACTTCAACGACGCCAAGGCAAGGCAGTTGCTTAGCGCGTTCGCGGTCGATACGGCGCTGGTTCTCGCCCACATCGAAATCGATGAAAAATCCAACGAGATCCCCGCCGCGCAGAAGCTGATGGAGGAACTCCACTTGGCGGGCCATATCGTCACCTGCGACGCCATGCATTGCCAAAAAAAACTTTCGAAGCCGCCGCCGTCGCCAACGCACATCTGATCGTCCAGCTCAAGGAGAACCAGCCGATCCTCTGGCAGAAGGTCGAGGCCGTCTGCGCCACGGCCAAGCCCCAGTCGAGCGTGCAGACCGTGGACCAGAAACGGCGCAACCGCCACGAAACCCGAGCCATCGCGGTGTTCACCGCCGCGCCCGCCGTCGCAGGAACGGAATGGGAGCCCCATGTCGCCGCCATCATCAAGGTCGAGCGCGCGATCAACGTCCGGCAGCCCGCCACCGGCCTCTGGAAGCCCTCGTCCGAAATCTCCTTCTATCTCTCCGGCCGTCCTGTGACCGCAAACCTCGCCGCGCACGCCATCCGCAAGCACTGGGGAATCGAGAACAAATCCCACTACACGCGCGACGTCACTTTCCGCGAAGATGCCTCGCGCATTCGAACCAATCCTGGAATTGTCGCAAGACTCAGGAGCATTGCGTACAATATCCTGCGCTGCAACCAATCCGACTCAATCCCTCAAGACCGCTTCGCCACCGCTCTCGGAGGCCTCAAATCAATATTCTCCATGACGTTCAGTAGAGAGCGTTGAACAGCCCTGCTTCGGGACGAAAGGGAAAGTCGACCAATCGTTGACGGCATGACCATTGGCTTCGATGAGGACACAGTATGCGTGATCGAGGGCGGTTCGGAGGTTATGCAACGCGTCCCCCAAAATCGTTGGCGTATGCCGAGGAAAACCTCCTCCAAGAGGGGCGGCGCTTTCCCGTTCGTTACGATTGCGCTGGGGTCTGAGAGCGTTTTCGTTCGTACGGACGTATTGCCCGAAAATACGTTCGAGCTCTACGATGTGATGTTTGGCCCTTTCGGTCTTTAGATAAGGACCTGTGAAATCCACGGGTGTTTTCATGGTATCCTATTCGGCCACCAAACTGAGGGAATCGCAGGGCGTTTCTGAAAAATTGGGAGCGGCTAGCAGCCCTATATCAATTGATAAGGCCGATCCTGCGGCACTCTGCTTCCGTAGCCATCAAGACGCTCTCGACTACGCGAGCCATAGTGTTGAGGACAGCAACCGGAGCATGGCCGCCAATAAGCTCAATGGTGTTGTCGAACGCTACGCCAACAGTGAAATCGAGATTGTATGTACCCTCCATCTCGCTCCTGAGCCATATGACCTCATTTTTTTCGCGATCCCATTCCCAAGTGAACGTGCCCAGCCTTCTCCCCCTCATGACTGCATCGGACACAGTGAAAGTGCCTCGCGTCAACTGAATGGGAACGAGGATCTTGTGCTTGGGAAAATTACAAAGCTCGTTCAATGCCCAGAGCGTATCATTCCTTCCTTTGTACGGATGGAACGCGCGAAACACCGATCGGATTTCCGGTGGCAAATCCTTGCAGCCGCCGGCCAAAGTGTTGAGCATTTTAGCCTCCGTTGGACCAATGGGAAATCTAGCGGATGTAGGAGCGGAATTGCCAGTGTGACGGACGGCGATTTGAAAGGCTGCTTGATCGAGCGCGGATCGGAGGTTGTTGGCGGCGTCAAAAATGACGTTCGGAATGTCCTCGGACAAACTCTTGGTGAATTTGATCTTGTGAAGTTGTGTGAAGCCATCGACATCCACCTCAATGACGGGGGTCCATGGCTTATCCTGCACGAAGGAATTGATTTTCGCTTCCAAATCGGCGACGTGATGCTTTGCGCGGCTTAGCATGCTATATGGACTCTTGAAGATGTCAGCCATTGCCTTGCTCAAACCGCGCGCTGCGAAAAACGTCTCTCATGTCCGACAAGCCCGATCCAACCAAAGACCCAGAATTTCAAAAAGTCATCCGTCATTTCGTGACGACGCCACACAGGCCGCATGAATCCCTGCATGCCGAGAATAAACAGCACGACGCCGATAAAGCGAATCCCAAGAAGAAGCGCGGCAGGCCAGCTAAGGACTCCGCCGCATCTTAGTCCGCCAGCGCGCAACCGCCTTCTGGTAGAGTGTCGTTGGCCTAGTGAGGTATCCGGTATGTGAGGCGCTTGCCCTCGATACCCTTGAGGGCCTTCGCTGCACGTTCCCCGTCCTCGACGCCAAGCGCCGAGCGGTTCGAATAGCGGAAATCAAATTCCGCGAGATAGCGGTGTAAATGCTTCTCGCTGCAATGCTGATAGACGCCTATCATGCCACGCTTGAAGATTGAATAGTAGCCCTCCACCGTGTTCGTGTTGATCTTCGCGCCGGTCTTTCGGTCTGTGTAGCCATATTCGCCGCGCGAATGGTCTACCGCGTCGTGCTTCGCGAACTCATCGCCGAGCTTGGCGTAGCGCGCCGCCTCATCAGTCATGACGTGCGACTCACGGTCCAAGTTGTCGCGAATGATCGGCAGAACGTCCGCCTTGGTGACGTTATCCACATGAAAAGAACGGGCCGAGCCGCCGCGCTGCACAAGCGTTAAGACAGCGTGCTTGTGGTTCGTGCCTTGCTTGACTTCGACGCCTTGCTTGCGACCGATGAAAGTCTCGTCAACTTCGACGATTGAGCCGTTCCCGCCCATAGGAGCTAAATCGCCAGATCGCATGCCCTCACGGATGCGATGAGCCATGAACCAAGCAGTCCGATAGGAGCCGAAGCCAAGCATCCGATACAGTTGATGGGCCGAGATGCCTTTCTTTGATGCCGTAAGTAAATGCGTCGCAAGCAACCATTTGTGCAACGGAATATGCGAACGCTCATAAAGCGTGCCAGTTCGAACTGTGAATTTTTCGCGGCATTGACCGCAATGGTACCACCCGGGACCCATAGACTTGCCGCCGAGCACCTTGACGAAATCGGAAAGACCGCAATGATGGCAAATCACGCCATGAGGCCATCGCGAAGCCTCTATAACTTCTCGTGCCTTGTCTTCGTCTGTGAAGGCCGGGTTGGAAAGGTCGAACTCGGACATGGCTGTCATCTCCTATGCCGATGATATTGGCACAGAACTGTCGTTCAGTCAAGTGCATAATCCCCATTCTCTCGTCCGAAACGAGCCTTTTCAATGGCTTACGAGGACGCAGTGGCGGGCAAATTTTCCCCTCCCCCGGGGATCGCTGGGCAAGAAGACGGCAAAATCCTTTCCGCGCTGCGCCGAGGCGATTTCATGCCGAGAGCCTAGCATGATTCCTGTTTCCCAGCAAGTTTTATCCGTTATTCTGATAATCGGAATCGCCTTCGCGGTGAGCCGCCGCCGATCTTTCCCCCCAGTAGACGCCGTTCCAACTCGGCGATTACGGCGCTCATGATCTCGACATTATTCCCGCGCGAATGGCCCGCCGGGACCGGTAATTTCTCGTTCGCCTTTCGCCGACGGCGGGCCAGGACGTCGGGGCCTTGAGCGGGGCGCGTTTCTGGGCCACGAGGGGAGGGTGAGACGACCGCTGACCATCGCCCTTTTGAGCTTTGACCGGCCGGACTATCTGCGCCAAGTCGTCCATTCGCTCGTCAAGCAGCTGGTTCCGGGCGACGAGGTCTTCCTCTTCCAGGACGGCGGCTGGAATCCCTTTTCCGGCAATCGGAAGGCTTCCGAGGGCGTGATCGACGCGTGCGTCCGAGTCTTCTCCTCGCCCTCAGGCGACCTCAAGTCGATCGGGCGGGGCGTCTTCCGCTCGCCTGTCAACCTCAGCATCGCCGGCAATTATCGGCGGGCGGAGCAATATATCTTCGAGGCTCTCGGCCGCGACGCCGCGGTCCTGCTCGAGGACGATCTCGTGCTCGGGCCGCATTATCTGGGCGCGATCGCCGATCTGCTTGGGATCGCCGAATCGGATATGTCTCGGCCTATGGCGACTTTTGGGCGCCACTCAGTGAGCAGTGGAAACTGGCGGACCAGTTGATCCCGATGCATGAGAACTGGGGCGCCGCCTTGACCCGGGCGTCGTGGCTGGCCCAGCAGCCGGTCCGCGAGCGCTACTGGGAGCTGGTGAAGGAGGCCGACTACAGCCAGCGCGACCATGAGGCGATCCTCGCCCTGTACCAGGGCATGGGCTATCGCTGCCATGTTACGAGCCAGGACGCCTCGCGTTGGGTCGCGTGTCGCGCGACCGGCATGGTCCGGCTTACGACGGCGACCTGTCACGCACGATACATCGGAGCGGTCGGCGAGCATGCCCGCGAGGGCCTTTACGAACGTTGGAGGTTCGGCGGGGCGAAGCTCTTCCCCGAGCGCCCGATTGTGCGGAAGCCGACCGACGATCAACTCGACGCATGGCTCAGCGCCGATGCGGCGGCGTTCGCTGAAGGTTACATGCATTCGTATCAGAAGCCGGGAGCGGCGGCGGCCGCGTCGAGCAGACGAGCGCAGGGGCCGGGCGAAAACGTCGGGCGGCCAGATCCGACCTAGGAGCCTGTCCGAGAAATGGCGGATTTTGGTGGCGGCGTTTGCGCGAATTGGATTTCTGCTTGCTTATGAGCAAGACCTTCCGGCCCTGGACGATCGATCAGCCGCTGTTGTTGCCGCCGAGCGTGCAGGACTTTGTCGGCGAGGACCATCTGGCTCGCTTCATTTTGGCGCTTGTGCTCGAGCATCTCGACCTTGGTGAGATCGAATCCGGGTATGCGAGCGAGCGCGGGCAGCCGCCGTTTGACCCGGCGATGATGACGGCGCTGTTGCTGTACGGCTATTGTCACGGCGTCTACTCGTCGCGCCGGATCGCCAAGGCGACGCGCGAACGGGTCGACTTCATGAGCATTGTCGGGCTCGATCCGCCGGATTTTCGCACCGTCTCCGACTTCCGCAAGCGGCACTTGAAGGCGCTTGCGGGACTGTTCGGGCAAGTTCTCAAGCTGTGCGAACAGGCGGGATTTGTGAAGCTCGGCCATGTCGCGCTCGACGGGACGAAGATCAAGGCGAACGCCTCCAAGCACAAGGCGATGAGCTACGAGCGCATGGAGAAGCGTGCGGCGGAGCTCGAGGCCGAGGTCGATCGGTGGCTGAGCGCAGCCGAGGCTGCGGACGCCGAGGAAGACAGAGCCTTCGGCCGCGACAAGAGCGGCGAGGAGCTGCCCAAATGGGTTGCCGACAAGAAGAAGCGCGCCGAGAAGATCCGGGCGGCGAAGGCCGAATTGGAGGCCGAGGCGAAAGCGGCCGCGGCGGCCAAGGCCAAAGCGCAGGCCGAGGCCGAGGAGCGGCGACAAGCCGAGGGCCGCAAGAAACCGGGCAAGCCCGCCGCCCCGCCATCCGAAGAGCCTGACCCCAAAGCGCAGAAGAACTTCACCGATCCCGAAAGCCGCATCATGAAAACCAAGGACGGCTTCATCCAGGGCTACAATGCGCAGGCGGCGGTCGACGCGACGGCGCAGGTGATCGTCGCCCACGGCCTCGACGCGAAGCAGAGCGATCAACATCAATTGGCGCCGATCGCCGACGCCATCGAAGCCAATCTGGGCAAGAAGCCGACGCAACTGTCGGCGGACGCGGGCTATTGCTCCGACGCCAACCTTGCGGCGATGGAGGAACGCGAGATCGACGCCTATATCGCGCCGGGGCGGGCCAAGCACGCCGGGGAAGGAGAAGGCGGCGGCGCCCGCGTCGCCGCCATGCGCGAAAGAATCAAGGCCGGCGGGCACTCCAGCCCCTACCGCTTAAGAAAGCAGCTGCCCGAGCCGGTGTTCGGACAGATCAAGCAGGCGCGCGGCTTCCGTCAGTTTCTCTTGCGCGGCGTCGAGAAGGTCGCCAACGAGTGGGGCCTCGTCTGCCTCGCCCACAATATCTTGAAGCTCGCCCAGGGGCGGACCCCGTCCCTTGCCGCACTCGCAACCGGCTGAGCTTCGCCACCTCGGAAACGGTGCAACGAACGATGGCCGCAAAGCTTCCACCCTTACATCAAACCGGATGCGCGAATTTGCTGCATCCGGCTCTCCGACTGGCTTGAGCGGTTCAAATCCCAGCTCGCCGGGATTAAGCAGACAGGCTCCTAGCTCGACCGCGCGCTTGGCGACATGATAGGCTTCGGTCAAGCGATCGGAGCAGCCAATGGCCGAATCCGCGATTGCATTCGATGCGGAGGATGGCGTCCGTCTCAGCGGGCGGCGCTGGCTGCCCGAGGGCAGTCCGCGCGCAATCATTCAGATCGCCCACGGCCTCTCCGAGCACAGCGCCCGCTACGCGCGCCTCGCCGCGGCGGTCAACGCCGCAGGCTATGGGGCTTACGCCAACGACCATCGCGGGCACGGGCCAAAAACCGCTCCGGCCGACCTCGGCCATTTCGCCGACGAGGGGGGATGGAGCAAGGTCGTCGGCGATCTCTGGACCATGAATCGCCTGATCGCCAGCGAGCAGCCGGGCCTTCCGATCATCTTCCTCGGCCATTCGCTGGGGTCGTTCCTCGGACAGGAGTTCGTCGCCGAGCATTCGGATGCGCTCGCCGGCGCCGTCTATTCGGGCTCGAGCGGCAAGCCGCCGGCGATCGCGACCCTCGGGCGCCTGATCGCGCGCGCCGAGCGGCTGAGGCTCGGCAAGCGCGGCAAAAGCCGGCTCATCGGCCAGATGTGGTTCGGCGCGTACAACAAGCCGTTCGAGCCGGCGCGAACCGCGTTCGACTGGCTGTCGCGCGACGAGAAGGAGGTCGACGCCTACCTGGCGGATCCGTATTGCGGCTTCCCCTTCTCGACCGAGCTCGCCATCGACGTCCTCGACGCTCTGCCCGGCATCCTCACGCCCGAACGCCTCGCGCGCATCCGCAAGGACATGCCGATCTATGTTTTTTCCGGCGAGCGCGATCCGGTCGGGGCCAACATCCAGGGCCTCATCGACGCGCTGAAGAGCGCGGGTTTCACCAGGCTCACCACCCGCATCTATCCGGGCGCCCGGCACGAGACGCTGAACGAGACCAACCGCGAGGAGGTGACGCGCGACCTCATCGCCTGGCTCGACCGGGTGGTTGGCAAGTAGCGCTTGCGGCATGCGTCCGATGGCGACGCCCGGACCCTATGTCTGGGTTGCGCCCGCGCCCGCCTCTGGCTCCGGCCGGACGGGGCCAGATTTTTGCGAGCGCAGGCGAGCCGCTCCCGCCGCGGTGCTGAGGCTATGCGCCGAATTGATGAGCGCCAGATGCGAGAACGCCTGAGGGAAGTTGCCAAGCTGACGGCGGCTGCGGGGATCGTACTCCTCCGACAGCAACCCGACGTCGTTGCGCAACGCCAGCAGGCGCTCGAACAGAGCCAGCGCCTCGTCGTACCGTTCGAGCAGCACATAATTGTCGACAAGCCAGAAGCTGCAGGCGAGGAAAGCGCCTTCGCCGGGCGGCAGGCCGTCCACGCCGGCGCCGCTGTCATAGCGCATGACAAATCCGTCGCGAAGGAGCGTGCGTTCAATTGCCGCGACGGTGCCCTGGACCCGCGGATCGTCAGGCGGCAAGAAGCCGACGATCGGGATCAGCAGCAGGCTCGCGTCCAGCGTCGCATCGCCGAAAGATTGGATAAACGTGTTTTGCTTGGGATCATACCCGCGCTCGCACACTTCCCGGTGAATCGAAGACCGGACATCCCGCCAGCGCTCGAGCGGGCCATCGAGCCCGAATTCCTCGATCGAGCGCACCGCGCGATCGAACGCCACCCACGCCATCACCTTCGAGTGGGTGAAGTGGCGCGGGCCGCCTCGCACTTCCCAGATGCCCTCGTCAGGGTCGCGCCAGATTTTCTCGAGGTGCGAAACGAGGGCGCATTCCAGGGCCCAGGTCGCCTCGCTGGTGGCGAGACCGGCGCGGCGGGCGACGTAAAAGGCGTCGAGCACTTCGCCATAGACGTCAAGTTGGAGCTGTTTGACCGCTCCGTTGCCGATTCGGACCGGAGCCGAGCCTTCGTAGCCCGCCAGCCAGGGAAGTTCATATTCCTCGAGCCGTCTCTCGCCCGCGACGCCGTAGAGAATTTGCAGGTCGTCGGGCGCTCCGGCCGCCGCGCGCAGGAGCCACTCGTGCCATGCCTTGGCCTCATCGAGCATGCCGGCCCCGATCAGCGCATAAAGGGTAAACGTCGCGTCCCGAAGCCAGCAATATCGATAGTCCCAGTTGCGCGGGCCGCCCAGCTGTTCGGGCAAGGATGTCGTCGCCGCCGCGACAATGCCGCCGGTCTCCCAGTGCGCGAGTGCTTTCAAAGTCAGAAGCGAGCGAAGAACGGCGTCGCGCCAGGGCTCCGACGACTTGAAAGCAGCCGCCCAGCCGGTCCAGAACGAATGGACCTGTTTGCGCGCCGCCTCGAGTTCCTCCCCTGAGAGGGGCGGGGGAGCTGTGCGAAATGACGCGGACCAGTTGAGGACGAAGCTCGCCTCCTCCCCCTCGCGGACTGTGAAATCCCCGACAGTGCGAAGATCCTCCCCGCGCGTCTGAACGTTGGTGTCGAGCAGCACTTTGTCGGGACCCGCAATGAATTGAAGCCGGCCGTCGTCCTGCTGAGACACCCATGGCACGACGGCGCCGTAGTCGAACCGCACGATGAGCTCGGTCCGCATCGAGATTTGGCCCCGAAGGCCCTTGACGATGCGGACCAGCTCCGACGACCCGTTGCGCCGGTACATGAAGTCGATCAGCGAGGCCGATCCCTCCGCCGTCGTGAAAACCGTTTCGAGGATGAGAGTATCGCCCAGGTATTGTCGTGCGATCCTAACGTCATCTTGCGCCGGCGCGATCAGCCACCTTCCGTGCTCCGGACCGCCGAGAAGGGCGCAAAAACATGCGCCGCTGTCGAAACGGGGCAGGCACAGCCAGTCAATCGAGCCGTCGCGCCCGACCAATGCTGCCGTCTCGCAGTTTCCGATGACGGCGTAGTCTTCGATTCGAAGCGGCATCCGGGTCTCTCAGCGGGGGAAGCTATGGCGTGGAGCGACTCTTGAAGCGCAGGCTTCGGGACTTCAAGCTCTTCAACGCTCAAGTTCGACGACGTGGCTCGATTCGGATCTCGCGCGGCGAGCGATCGGGTCACGCAGGCCAGCGTTTGGCGACCTCATCGCGCACCGGCGTATCGACTTCGGCCGGGGCCTTGCGGATGTATTCAAGCGCGCGCGCCGATGCGTCGCCGTCCTTTGCTTTCAGCGTTTCAAGGTAGCGGATCGCCGCGGTGACGGAGAACGGCTCGCCGGCCTTGCCCCACTCATCGAAGTTGCTCGCGAGCGCGGTCCAGATCACGGCGTCGTAGCCGCTTGACTCCGCCCAGGCGGCGATCGTCGCGACCATCTGCGGATGGCGCTCCAGCGCGACGTCGCTCTGCCTGTCTGATGCGGGCTCGACAAACCCGATGTTCCGCGCAGATGTCCCTTCCCGAAGCCGAAGGTTCTCGATCGCCGCGTCGAGATCGGCAAACGCGCTCGGGGCGGAATAGGTCGTGCAGACATCGCCGAAGGTCTCGTCGATCGCCAGGGTTAGCCGCCCGTCTTTCGAAACCCGGCAGAACTCGATCGGCAGCAGCGGGCCGTTCGCCGCAAACGGGGCGGCGGTCCTGAGATCGCGCGGATCCCACACCAGAGATCCCCACGCCAGAACGGCGATTTTCACTGTTCGCCTCCACATCTATTGGCTCGGAGCGAGAATTCGCGCCGCCAATCGGCTCACCCGCTTCAGGCGTAGAAGACTTTTCCGGGATTGAACAGGTTCGTCGGATCGAACGACGCCTTGATCCGGCGCATGAGGTCGAGCGCCACGGGGCCGTGCTCTTCGTCCATATAGGCCCGTTTCTTCTGGCCGACGCCGTGCTCGCCGGTGCAGGTGCCGCCCATGGCGATGGCGCGATGGGCGAGTCGGGCGGTGAAGCCCTCCGCCGCGTCGATCTCGGCCGGGTTTGTCATGTCGATGAGCGGACTCGACGTGGAAATTGCCGTCGCCGACATGGCCGACGATCGGCGCGACCAGGCCGCTTGCCGCAATGTCGGCGAGCGTCTCGTCGACGCAGTCGGCAAGACGCGAGATCGGCACGCAGGCGTCGGTGGCGAACGGCCGCGCGCCGGGGCGCAGCGTCATTTGCGCCCAGTAGGTGTCATGCCGCGCCTGCCAGAGCCGGCTGCGTTCCTCGGGCCTGGTGGCGGAAGCGAACGGTCCGGCGCCGCGGCCGGCGGCGATCTCGCCGAAACGGCGCGCCTGTTCGGCGACGCTCGCCTCCGTGCCGTGGAACTCGACCATCAGCATCGGCTGCTCGGGCAACGCGAGCTTCGAATAGGTGTTGAATGCGTGAACCGACAGCGCATCGACCAGCTCGACGCGGGCGATCGGCAGGCCCGACTGGATGGTCTCGATCGTCGTCTCGCAGGCCGAGCGCACGTCGGGGAACGAGCATGTGCCGGCGGCGATCGCCTCGGGGATGCCCGAGAGCCGGAGCGCGATCTCGACGATCACGCCGAGCGTGCCTTCCGAGCCGATGAAGAGATGGGTGAGGTCGTAGCCGGCCGAGGACTTCTTCGCCCGCGTCCCGGTGCGCAGGAACGATCCGTCGGCGACGACGACGCCGAGCGACAGCACCACGTCCTTCATCGTGCCGTAGCGCACCGCGTTGGTGCCCGAGGCGCGGGTCGCGGCCATCCCGCCGAGCGAGGCGTCGGCGCCCGGGTCGATCGGGAAGAAGAGGCCGCTGTCGCGCAGGTGCTCGTTGAGCTGCTTGCGGGTGACGCCGGGCTCGACGAGGCAGTCGAGATCGTCGGCGTTGACGGCGGTCACAGCGTTCATGCGCGAGCAGTCGAGCGAGACGCCGCCATGCGGCGCGTTGACGTGACCCTCGAGCGACGAGCCGACGCCGAACGGAACAACCGGCGCGTCATGCCGGGCGCAGAGCTTCACGAGGTCGATCACGTCGTCCCTGGACTCCGCGAACACCACGGCGTCCGGCGGCTCGTTCTTAAGCCAGGTCAGGGTGTGCCCATGCGCCGTGCGAATCGCCTCGGAGGCGGTGAAGCGATTGCCGAAGCGGGCGGCGAGATCGGAATTGAGCGCGGCGACCGTCTCGCTCGAGAGACGGCCTTCGCGCTTGCGGACGGAGAGTGGAGACACCGGGGCTTTCCTTTGCTGTCGCAAAGACTAGGGGGACGCGGGCGGCATGGCTACTCCCGTCGCCAGACTAGGGAGCGGGGCTATGGCTGGCCGACGCTCACCACCCGGAAGGTCAGGAGTTCCCCGTCTTCCTCGCGTACCGACACGTACTCGCCGACCTTGAAGGCGTGGTCGCCGAAGCGGAAACCTTCCTCCTCCTGTTCGTCCTTGGTTCCCCCCTTCCATTCGAAGGCCCAGGTCGAGCCGCCGCGGCCCGCCGCGTGATGAATGAGGAGGCCGCGCATCGCCAGCTCGTCGCCCCAGAAGCGGTGGGCGAAGCATTCGCCGCGATGCTGTTTCCAGGCGTCAAGGTCGATGCGGCCGCTGGCGGTCAAGGGGGCGATAAAGTCATAGCCGTGCCGGATCGAGCCGTCGGGGAATTCTTTCGAACGCGCGGCGTTCAGCGTCACCTTGCGCAACACGGCGTGACTTGGCGCGGTCATCGACCATCCTCCTTTTCCCTCGGCTCGTCATGCGAGCCGTTGAGCCCTCGCAAATGGTATATCCGATCGCGCCGGCGAAATCGCCAGTCCTCCGCCCGCTCCGGATGCGAGGATCAGACGCGCTCCAGCGCCAGCGCCGCGCCCTGGCCGACGCCGACGCACATCGTGGCGAGCGCGTAGCGGCCGCCGCGGCGCTTGAGCTCCTGCGCGGCGGCGCCCGCGATACGGGCGCCCGACATGCCGAGCGGATGGCCGAGCGCGATCGCCCCGCCGTTCGGATTGACGCGATCGGAGTCATCCTCAAGACCGAGGCCGCGCAGGCAGGCGAGCGCCTGCGAGGCGAACGCCTCGTTGAGTTCCACCACCTCGAAGCTTCCCGGCGTGAGCTTCAGCCGCTCGCAGAGCTTCGTAACCGCCGGGATCGGCCCGACGCCCATCACCCTCGGCGCGACGCCGGCCGATGCGAAGCCCAGGACCCGCGCGATGGGAGTGAGCCCGTGCGCTTCAGCTGCTTCGGCCGAGGCGACGATCAGCGCCGCCGCGCCGTCGTTGACGCCGGAGGCGTTGCCCGCGGTTACGCTGCCGTCCGGGCGCACGATGCCGGCGAGCTTTGCCAGAGCCTCGAGCGTCGTGTCGGGGCGGAGATGCTCGTCCTTGTCGACGCGGGTCACGCTGCCCTTGCGGTCCTTGATCTCCACCGGCGCGATTTCCGCCTCGAACGTTCCCCTCGCCTGGGCTGCGGCGGCCCGGCGTTGCGAGCGCAGCGCGAATGCGTCCTGGTCGGCGCGCGAGACCTGGTATTCGTCGGCGACGTTCTGGGCCGTCTCCGGCATCGAATCGACCCCGTAGAGCTTTTTCATCATCGGATTGACGAACCGCCAGCCGATGGTGGTGTCGAAGACCTCGGCCGAGCGCTGAAACGCGGTTCCCGCCTTTCCCATCACGAATGGCGCGCGGGTCATCGATTCGGCGCCGCCAGCGACCGCAAGCTTGATCTCGCCGGCCTTGATCGCCCGCGCCGCCGCCGCGACCGCGTCCATTCCCGAGGCGCACAGGCGGTTGATGGTCGCGCCTGGAATTGAATCCGGAAGACCTGCGAGCAGAAGGGCCATGCGGGCGAGGTTGCGGTTGTCCTCGCCGGCCTGGTTGGCGCAGCCCAGAAAGACCTCGTCGACCTTTTCGCCGAGGCCGGGACGACGGCGCATGAGCTCGCGGATCGGCCAAGCCGCGAGATCGTCCGCGCGCAAGGGCGCCAGCGCTCCGCCGTAGCGGCCGATCGGGGTGCGTACGTAGTCGCAAATGAAGGCTTCGGCGGTCATGGCTGCGCTGCCCGCCGGTCCGGCCCCAAGTCCCATTCCGCCATTGTCGCCTCCGTTCGCCGGCGTCTAGTATAGACGCTCGCGCTCCGCGACGGCGATAGACGAATTCAAGGGAGAACGCCTGTGACCGAAAGCCCCGACGCCTCGCCTCGACCGGTGCTGATCGAACGCCTGGACGCCGGCGTCATGACGCTGACCCTGAACCGCCCGGAACGGATGAACGCCCTCAATATCGCCCTCATCGAGGCGCTGACGGCGGCGATCGGAGGCGCGGCGACGGAGCCCGACTGTCGCGCGGTGCTCATCACCGGCATGGGCAAGGGGTTCTGCTCGGGGGCTGACCTCACCGACCGCGCGCTCGCCCCCGGCGCCCGCCGCCCGGATCTTGGCCAATCGCTCGAAAAGGGAATCAATCCGCTTATCCGCGCGATTCGCAAACTCCCCAAGCCGGTCGTCTGCGCGGTCAACGGCGCGGCGGCGGGGGCGGGAGCCAATATTGCGCTTGCCTGCGATATCGTGCTGGCGGCCAAGTCGGCCCGGTTCCTGCAAGTCTTCGCCCGGATCGGCCTCATTCCCGACGCTGGCGGCACTTTTCACCTGCCGCGCCTCGTGGGTGAAGCGCGGGCCCGGGCGTTGATGATGCTCGCCGATCCGATCGGCGCGGAAGAAGCCGCAGCCTGGGGGATGATCTACCGCGCCGTCGACGACGAGGACCTGATCGGGGAGGCGCGCACGATCGCCGAGCGGCTCGCGGCCGGCCCGACGCACACGCTCGGCCTCATCAAGCACGCGCTCGCCGCCTCTCCCGGCGCCACCCTCGACGTTCAGCTCGACCTCGAGCGCGACCTGCAGCGCGAGGCCGGGGGACGGGACGAATATGTCGAAGGCGTGCGGGCGTTTCTCGAGAAGCGGCCGGCGGATTTCAGGAGCAACGCCGCCAACAAGTAGAGCGGGCCGTCCGCCAGGACGCCTGTTGAGCCATCACCAATGGGCCTGAGGCGCGGTCACTGACCGCGCCTCCAACGATTCGTTAGTTCGAACCCGCGTTCGGCGCCGGTTGGGTTTCGGCGGTCTGGGGCGTATCCGTGGTCGAGGTCTGGCTCGGATCGGGAGCCTGCTGCGACTGAGCCACCGCCTGGTCGTTCTTCACGGTCTGCTTATAGAACTCGCACGCCATCGTGGGCGCGGCGAACGCCGCCGCCAGTCCGCAGCCCAAGACCAGTTTAACGAGAGTGGAGCGCATGATGTCCTCCGTCAGGCCCGCCAGAAGCGGAAGTCTACCACTGCCGCAGCGGCGCGCAAGACGGCTCGCGCCGCCGACGACATTCCGGCCGGGGCGGATCACATGATGTTGATCGCTCGACCGCGCCTCACCTGAGCATCGCGGCGACATTGCCGCCGTCTACGGTCACCACCGCCCCGGTGCTCGCCCGGGCCTTGACCAGATGAATGAAAGCGGCCGCCACGTCGCTCGCCAGCACCTCGCGTTTCAAAAGGTTGCCTCGCATGTAGGCGTCCGGAGTGACGCCGCGCGCCTTGCTGCGCTCCGCCACCATCTCGTCGGTCATCAGCCCGGTGCGAATCCGGTCGGCATTGACCGCATTGGAGGTGATGCCGGACGCGCCGTGCTCGATTGCATATTGCCGCATGAGCGCCATCAGCGCCGCCTTCGATGTGCCGTAAGGCCCGAAGTCCGGCCCTGGATTGACCGCCTGTTTGGAGACATTGAAGACCAGCGCCCCGCCCGTGTCCTGAGTCTCCATCACCCGGACCGCGGCCCGCGCCACATAATGATGGGCCCAGAAGTTGATCGCGAAGGCCTTCTCGAACGCCTCGTCGGAGACCGTCATCAGCGAGCCCTGGACTGCCGTTCCGGCGTTCGAGATGAGGATATCGACGCCGCCGAAGGCCTTGACCACCTCCGCCACGGCCCGATCGACGGCAGAAGCGTCGGCGACGTCGCAAACGAGGCCCAGCGCGCCGACCGACTTTGCCGCCGCCGCGACGCCCTCGGCCGCGATATCGAGTATGGCGACTTCCGCTCCTTCGTCGCGCAACGCCTTGGCGACGGCCAGGCCAAGACCGCTGGCGCCGCCGGTCACCGCGGCGATCTGTCTGGAGAGCGGTTTTTCCACCTGATTGGCCAGTTTCGCCTGTTCCAGCGACCAATATTCAACGTCGAACAGGTCGGCTTCCGGCAGCGGCTGGAAACCGTGCAAACCTTCGGCCTTGGCGATCACGTCGACGGTCGCCTCGGCGATGTCAGCGACGACCTTCGCCCCTTTCGCCGAGGCGCCGGCGGCGAAGATTCCGAGGCCGGCGACGTAGAAGACTTGCGGGAGCGGATCGAGCATGACCCGGTCGCCGCCGACGCGGGCGTTGTTGCGTTCGAAATAGGCCCGGTAGCCGGCGACGTAATCGGTCAGCGCCGAGTCAAGCTTGGCTGCGAAGGCGTCAAGCTTGCCGGCCTCAGGCGCGGGCAGGGCGACGCCCGTGCGCTTGATGTGGAGGATGTGATCCGGCGTCGCATTGCCGCGCGAGACGAGATCGGCCGCGTTCACCGCGTTGCACAGGTCGAGGATCGCGGGGCTGGCGCGGAAGCTCAGGACCATCCGCTTCGGGCGGCCCTCGACCGCGGTGGGCCTCGCAAGCCGGCCGCGCAGGATTGGCATGATCTCGGCGGGCGTAGCGAGAGTCTCCGCTCTCGGCGCTGGCGTGAACGGCCGCGGCCGCCCCTGAGCCAGCCGGCGCTCGGCGCGATCGACGAGCCCGATCATCGCCTCATAGCTCGCGCGCGCGTCGTCGGACCAGGTGAAGATCCCGTGTTTGAGGAGGATCATGCTGGTTGCGTCCGGCGCCGCGGCGAGCGCCCTGGCGCAGGCCTTCGCCAGAACGAAGCCGGGCATCACATAGGGGACGACGATGGCGTCCGGGAAGATTTCGCGGACCAGGGCCTCGCCATCCGGCTGGTCGGTCAGCGCTACGATGGCGTTGGCGTGGGTATGATCGACGTGCCGCGACGGGATCAGCGCATGCAGGATGGCCTCGACCGACGGGTTGGGCGCCGCCGGATCCATCAACAGCCGGCGCTGTTGGCGGACCATCTCCATGTCGGACAGCGTATCGAACCGGGCGAGCGCCCCGAGTTCGGCCAACCGCACCGCAGGCAGGCCGGCCGGCTCGATTGTCCCCATGTCCCAGCCGCTGCCCTTGACGCATATGACCGCGACCTCGCTTCCGTCTGCGTCCGCCGCGGTCGTCTTGACCGACGTGTTGCCGCCGCCATGCAGGACCAATTGCGGATCGCCGCCCAGCAGGCGAGTCGTGTAGACTCGGGTCGCCAGATCGGGGTTCAGGCCGGATCTGACATAGCCGTCGACGACGGATCGAAACTCTGAATCCGACCAGCGCGATTTCATCGGGCATAGCTCCATCTTCGGCATGGTGTAAAACCGGCGAGGCGAGCGGACATAACTGGCGCAGGGGGTCTTGTCACGCGAGCGGCGATGAGCTCCGGTTTGGCGGACAAGATGGGCCTGGCCGCTGGACCGGTTCGACGGCGTCGCCGACGCGCCGACGCCTCCCTCGGCCGCTCTGGGCGCAGGCGCCTGGCGCATTGCCTTGACGGCGGTGCGCGCATGCGACCTGATGGGCTGGCCTCGAGCGGTCGAGACCATTCTTGATAGGAGGAGACGATGACGCGCGTTTCGTTCGTCGGCCTGGCGCTTTTGATGGCGTCGGGGTCGGCAGCCATGGCCGGCGATGCGACCGGCGAGTGGTTGCGCGACGACGGAGCGGCGAAGATTCGCTTCTCGGCCTGCGGAGGCGATGCCCTGTGCGGCTTTCTCGCCTGGAAGCGGGACCCGAAAGGCACGGGCAAGATCGGCGAACAGGTGTTCTTCGACATGAAGCCCAACGGGGCCGACGCGTGGGCCGGAACCGCGTTCAATCCCGAAGACGGCAAGCGCTACACCGGCAAGATGACGCTCTCCGGCGAACACCTCACCACCGCCGGCTGCGTGTTCGGCGGCCTCATCTGCAAGTCCTTCGGCTGGTCGCGAGCGCGGTGACCCGGTGTCTGCGATCCAACGAATAGTGGCGGCAGGGCGGCTGAAGCCTTTCGCCTGATCTGTTCTGGACCCGCCCAAGGCGGCTTGTTATCGTCGCCTGTTTGCTTCGCAATTGTGCGCTTCGGCGCGACCTTGGAGCTCACGATGGCGCGTGCTGCGGCGGGAAAGATCAAGGGACGCGGGACATCGCCTTCGCCGCCGTTCGAAAGGGTCGCGCTGCTTCTCCAGGGCGGGGGGGCGCTCGGAGCCTATCAGGGCGGCGTCTATCAGGCGCTCGCCGAAGCCAATGTTCTGCCAACCTGGATCGCCGGAATTTCGATCGGCGCCGTCAATTCGGCGATTATCGCCGGCAACACGCCGGAGAACCGCGTCGCGCGATTGCGGGAATTCTGGGAGGCGGTCAGCACGTCTCCACTCAGCCCGTTCGGCCTCTCTTTCAACGCCCCGGCCGACATCAAGGACGATTCGACCCATCGTCTCGTCAACCAGATCCAGGCGATGGTCATCGCGCTGCTCGGAGCGCCGTCGTTTTTCACCCCCCGATTTCCGCCGCCGCACATCTGGTCTCCCCAGGAGACGAAAACGCTCAGCTTCTATGACGTCGCGCCGCTGCAGGCGACGCTCGAGCGCCTGGTCGATTTCGACCGGATCAACAGCGGCGAAATCCGGTTCAGCGTCGGCGCGACCAATGTTCAGAGCGGCAACTTCACATACTTCGACAATACGACCCACAAGATCGACGCCCGCCACATCGTCGCCAGCGGCTCGCTGCCGCCCGGATTTCCGCCGACCGAAGTCGACGGCGAATATTACTGGGATGGCGGACTCGTCTCGAACACCCCGCTCCTATGGGTCCTCGACAGCCTGCCGCGAAAGGATACGCTCGCCTTCCAGGTCGATCTGTGGAGTTCGTCCGGGGAGGCGCCGCGCGACCTCACCCAAGCCGACGTGCGCCAGAAGGAAATCCAGTTCGCCAGCCGGACGCGCTTCGTGACCGACCATTTCAGGAAGCAGCAGAAGCTTCGCCACGCATTCCGGCATGTGTTCGAGCGCTTGCCGGCTGACCTTCGCAAGGGCCCGCACATCGAGTTGCTGAGCAAGGAAGCCGACGAGTCGGCCTATAACGTCGTCGAACTGATCTACCATTCCAGGACTTATGAAGGGATCGCCAAGGACTATGAGTTTTCGCGCCTCACGATGGAGGAGCATTGGCGGTCGGGCTACGAGGATGCGGCTCGCGCGCTCGCCCATCCCGAGATTTTCCTGCGCGCCGACAATCTGGAACGGTTTCAGTCGTTTGACTTCTCCCGGTACGCGTGACGCCCGCGTGACCGCCCTTCGGCGTTGACAAGCCCGCGCCGATAACCGAAAGCGCGCCGGGGTCGGCGGAGGCGAGAATGGGGGCGACGGAGAAGCTTGCGTGCCTGGTCGCGCTCGCGGTCTTCGCCGGCGGCGGCGCCGGCCTCGTTCTCCAGCGCCTGCTGCCGGACGAATTCACGACCGGGGGCCCCCGCGACATGATCGGCGCGGTGGTCGGGCTTTTGACCCTGCTCTCGGCGCTCGTCCTCGGCCTCCTGATTTGGACCGCCTACGGCGTCTATAACGGGCAAAGTCTCGCGGTCCAGACCCTGGCCGCCAAAGTCTTGCAGCTCGATTTCGCGCTCACCGACTACGGGCCCGAGGCAAGCGGCGGACGGGCGCTGCTGCGGCAGGAACTCGCCAAGACCCTCGACGCCATCTGGAACGCCAATCTCGACGACAGCGAGTTCGCGGCCCATAATTTCGCCGCCGCGATCAGCATTTTGCGCCATCAGGACGGGTTGCTGAAGTCCCTCGATCCCTCGACCGACCGGGAGACCCAGGCGCTCGCGGCGGCGAAGCAGACGATCAATTCGATCGGCCAGTCGCGGCTGCAAATGTCATTTGCGCTTTCCAGCGCCGTTTCCTACCCGCTGGTCTATGTCGTCGTCGGCTGGGGGGTGGCGCTCTTTTGCGGCTTCGGCCTGATGTCCAAAGGCAATGCGATGAGCGTCGTCGCGCTCGTCTTCGGCGCCCTTGCGGTGGCGAGCGCGATCACTCTCATCCTCGATCTGAGCTCGCCCTATTCGGGGCCGTTTCGCGTCTCGCCGGCGCCCCTGCATCAGGTGCTGGCGCAGATGAGCCGGGGCCAGGGCGCTGTCGGCGGCAGCCGGTGATGGCGGAGGCGACGGTCTAGCGATCGCCGCGCGCGCGAAGGAACGCCTCGAAGGCGTGCAGCGTCGCGGCGGAGACATAATGCTCGATGCCCTCGGCGTCCGCCTCGGCCGCCTCGCGCGGCGCGCCGACGGCGACGAGGAGATCGACCACCAGCCGGTGGCGCTGGCGCGCGCTTTTGGCCATCGCCGCGCCCGCCTCGGTGAGAAATATGCCGCGATAGGGCTGGGCGCGCGCCAGACCCTCGCGCTTGAGGCGCGCGATCGTCTTGCTGGCGGTCGGATGAGCGACGCCGAGCCGGCGCGCGATGTCGGTCGTGCGGGCTTCGCCGTTGGCCGCGATCAGATCGGCGATCAATTCGGTATAGTCCTCGAGCATCGAGGCCGACCGGGCCGAGCGGACCTTGCTGAAGCGGTCGGCCTGCGCGGGCTCGGCCGCAAGGGCCGCGCTCCCGGACGGCGACCGCTTGCCGCGCTGCCTGGTCGTCAATACGCCCTCGCTCGCCCCGCCGAAAGCCAATATCGCTGCCGGTTTCATTATGCAGCCTTGGCTGCAAAACGCAACCCGGCCCGCGAGGGCGTCCTTATCCAGCCTTTGCGCTCATTTGCAGCCTATTGACTATGCCGTAGCAATGGATACATTGTGAAGTCGAGGCCATAGTCGGGCCGGAGGTCGAGGCGATGAGCGACGCGGTCGCGCGAACGGCGATAAGCATGACGGATCGGACCGTGGCGGACATCCGCGAGGTTCTGGCCGGCAGGATGCGCTGGCGCAGCCCGCTCCTTTTCGCAGGGCCGGCGGTCATCGCTTCGATCGCCTATATGGACCCGGGCAACTTCGCCACCAACATCCAGGCTGGGGCGAAATACGGCTATGCGCTGCTGTGGGTGGTGGTGGCAGCCAATGTCACGGCCATGCTCTATCAGGCGCTGTCGGCCAAGCTCGGCATCGTCACCGGGCGCAATCTGGCCGAGATGTGCCGCGACCATTTCCCCAAGCCGGTGGTCTGGGGCCTGTGGGGCGTGAGCGAAGTCGCGGCGATGGCGACCGACCTCGCCGAATTCCTCGGCGGCGCGATCGGTCTCGCGCTCATCCTGCACATCCCGCTCATCGCCGGCATGGGCGTAACCGCGATCCTCACATACGGCATTCTGATGTTCGAGGGACGCGGGTTTCGGCCGATCGAGCTCATCATCGGCGCGCTCGTCACGGCAATCGCCCTTTGCTATCTGGTCGAGATGTTCATCGCCCCGATCGACTGGGCTGCGGCGGGAGCGGGCAGTGTGGTTCCGCGACTTCCCGACGCCGGCGCGGTCACGATCGCGGTCGGCATCGTCGGCGCGACGATCATGCCGCATGCGATCTTCCTTCATTCCGGACTCACCCAGAACCGGGCGCCGGCCCGCAACGACAACGAGCGGCGCCAGTTGCTGCGGTTCTCGAACATTGAGGTTCTCGTCGCGCTCACCGTCGCCGGGCTCGTCAACATGGCGATGGTGATGA
Source organism: uncultured Alphaproteobacteria bacterium (assembly GCA_963765375.1). Lineage (GTDB taxonomy): Bacteria > Pseudomonadota > Alphaproteobacteria > Rhizobiales > Beijerinckiaceae > Roseiarcus. The sequence goes on from CAVXVZ010000010.1 coordinate 68,160, forward strand.
TGGCGGCGAGCGCCTTCCATGAGGGCCACAGCGACGTCGCCGAAATCGAGACCGCCTATTCGACGCTGACGCCGCTGCTCGGCCCGGCCGCCGCAGGCGTGTTCCTGGCCGCGCTGCTCGCCTCCGGCCTCTCGAGCTCGGCGGTCGGCACGATGGCCGGGCAGATGATCATGCAGGGCTTTGTCGGCTTCCGGATTCCGATCATCGTCCGCCGTCTGGTGACGATGATTCCGGCCTTCGTCGTCGTCTGGCTCGGCGTCAATTCGACCAACGCCCTGGTGATGAGCCAGGTCGTGCTCAGCATCGCGCTCCCCGCGCCGGTCATCGCGCTTCTCATCTTCACCCGCCGCAAGGACATCATGGGCGCCTTCGCCAACAGCCGCCTGACGAATGTCGCCGCGATCGGCGGCGCGTTTTTGATCCTGACCTTGAACGCCGTTCTCCTGCTTCAGACCCTGGGCGTAAACATTCCGGGCCTGCCGAGCGGCTGAGAGCGCCGGATTGGGGCTGAAGCCGAACCTTTCCCTTTTCCTGCAAGTCGAATAGCCTTCCCGTCGACTCGACGGGCCGACGAGGCGAGGGCATGTCTCTGACGCGCAAGGCGTCCTCCGCAGCAATAAAGCCGACCAAGCCGCCGCGCCAGGATCTCGCCGCGGCGCTGGCGGAGCGCGAGGCTGAGCTTGTCGAGGCGCGCCGCCAGCAGGCGGCGACGGCGGAAATCCTGCGCGTCATCAGTCGCTCGAAGACCGACGCGGCGCCGGTGTTCGAGACGATCCTCGACGCCTGCCAGCGGCTGTTCGGATCGGATGAGATCGGCGTCTATACGATCGGCGACGACGAAATGGTGCGGGTTGCGGCGTGGCTGGGCCCGAGGGCGGAGGAGGTCCGGCGCGACGTCACCCCGCTCGCCGACAGCGTGACCGGCCGCATCATCCGGGAACGCCGAACCCACCACATCCCCGATCTCAGGGCCGAGCCCAATCTGTCTGCGACCGTCCGCGAGCGGGTGGAGCGGCTGGGAAGCGCATCGCTCCTCTACGCGCCGATGCTGTGGGAAGACCGGGGCCTGGGCTCGATCCTCGTCGCCCGATCGCCGCCAAGGCCGTTCTCCGAGCGAGAGCAGACGTTGTTGCAAACCTTCGCCGACCAGGCGGCGATCGCGATCGAGAACGCGCGGCTGTTCCACGAAACTCAGGAAGCGCTGGAGCATCAGAAGGCGACGTCTGATGTCCTGCAGGTCATATCGAGATCAACCTTCGATCTGAATTCGGTGTTCCGCACCCTGGTCGAAAACGCCGTTCGCCTCTGCGGCGCCCGGACCGGAATGATCTTCCAGCGCGACGGCGAGATCATGCGGCTGGCGGCGGCTGACGGGGCCACCGCCGAATTCGTGAGCTATGTACGCGATCACCCCATTGCGCCCGGCCGCGGGACGGTGACCGGGCGGGCGGCGCTCGAAGGGCGAACCGTCCATTTTCTGGATATCGAAAAAGATCCGGAATATTCCTACGGCGGCCGATCGCTCGAGCGGTACCGGTCGATCGTCGGCGTGCCATTGATGCGCGACACAACGGCGGTTGGCGTGTTCACCCTGTGGCGCCACCATGTCGAGGCATTCACGCCGCGCCAGATCGCGCTGGTCGAGACTTTCGCCGATCAGGCGGTGATCGCGATCGAGAATGCGCGCATGTTCGAGGAGACTCAGCAGGCGCTCGAGCGGCAGACCGCGACGGCCGACATCCTGAAGGTCATCGCCAGCTCGCCAACCGACGTGCGGCCGGTGTTCGAGGCCATTGCGACGAGCGCCAACCGGCTGCTCGGCGGCTTTTCGACCGCGGTGCTGCGGTTCGTCAGCGATGCGATTCACCTGGTGGCGTTCACTCCGGCAAATCCGACGGCGGACGAAATCCTCAGGACATCATTCCCTCAGCCGCTGGCCGAATTTCCGCCTTTCCGGCTCGTCCGCGATGGCGAAACCATCCAGTTCGCCGATACCGAGGCGGATCACGTTCCGTCCCTGAACCGGGAACTCGCGCGCCTGCGCGGCTATCGCAGCATGCTGATCGCGCCGCTGATGAGCAAAGGCGCCGCCATCGGCATGATCAGCGTCACCCGCAAGGAACCTGGAGACTTCGCCGCGCGTCACGTCCAGCTGCTTCAGACCTTCGCCGATCAGGCTGTGATCGCGATCGAGAACGTGCGACTGTTCGACGAGGTGCAGGCAAAGACGCGCGACCTCGAGGAGTCGCTGGAGCAGCAGACGGCGACCGCCGACGTGCTCAAGGCGATCAGCCGCTCGGCCTTCGATCTCGAGACGGTGCTCGAAAGCCTCATCTCGACCGCCATGCGTTTGTGCGGAGCGAACGGGGGACAGATATTCCGCCGCGACGGAGACATCTACCGATACGCGGCGAGCCAAATGCTCGTCAATCCAACGTACCGCGCGCATGAGCAAATGGCCGAGATCAAGGCCGGCCGAGGGACCTTGATTGGACGCGTCGCTCTGGAAAATCGGACGGTCCATATCGCAGACGCATGGAACGACCCGGACTACGCGGAAAAGGAAGAGGCTCGTCTCGGCAAGGTAAGGGCAATGCTCGGCGTGCCGCTGCTGCGAAATGGCGAACCCATCGGCGCCTTTGCGCTCGCGCGCGGGGAACCTGTCCCGTTCACGCGGCGGCAGGTCGAACTGGTCACGACCTTCGCCGATCAGGCCGTGATCGCGATCGAGAACGTGCGACTGTTCGACGAGGTGCAGGCGAAGACGCGCGATCTCGAGGAGGCGTTGCGCCAGCAGACCGCGACCGCAGACGTGCTCAAGGTCATCAGCCGATCGGCGTTCGATCTTGATGTTGTGTTCGATGCGTTGCTGGCCTCGGCCGTCTCGCTCTTCGGCAGCAGGGGCGGGACAATCTGCGTTCGGGATGGCGACGTGTTCAGATATCGGGCGGTCGCCGAGGGCCGGGGCTCGGCGATGTGGGAGTATCTCTCCTCGCATCCCGCTACGCCGGGACGGGCGTCGGTTGCGGGCCGGGTCCTGCTTTCCGGCAAGCCCGAAATCATCAGCGACACGCTCCTGGACAACGACCTTAGAGTTCCCGTGCACTCGCTCGCGGGCTCTCGCTCCATCGCCGGCGTGCCGCTGCTCCGCGACGACAAGGTTGAGGGCGCCTTGATGGTGGGTCGCGCCGAAGCGGGGCCGTTCAACTCTCAACAAATCGAGCTCCTGCAGACCTTCGCCGACCAGGCGGTGATCGCGATCGAGAACGCGCGCCTGTTCGAAGAGGTGCAGGCGCGGACGCGCGACCTTGAGGAGTCGCTCGCGCAGCAGACCGCGACCGCCGACGTGCTCAAGGTCATCAGCCGTTCGGCGTTCGATTTGCAGGCGGTGTGGCGAACATTGGTCGAGTCGGCGAGCACGCTCTGCGAAGCGCCCATGGGCCTGATCGAGCTTCTTGACGGCGACGTCTTCAGGTTGGCGATGCAAAAGGGGTACGGCGAGGCGTTCGAACGTTACCTTCTTGAAACCCCGCTGCGAGCCGGTTCCTCTTCCGGCACCGGGCGCGCCGCAAGCACCGGAGAAGTCTCGCATATCCCCGACGTTCTTCAGGATCCGGATTATCTGCTCGGCGAGGCCCAGCGCCTGGGCGGCTACCGCTCGAACCTCGCGGTCCCGCTTTTGCGCGAAAGCAAAGTGATCGGAGTCTTCGTCTTGGGGCGTCCGACGCCGGGCCCATTCACGGAACGCCAGATCGAACTCGTCAAGACCTTCGCCGACCAAGCCGTCATCGCGATCGAGAACGTGCGCCTGTTCGACGAGGTGCAGGCGCGAACCCGCGACCTTTCCGAGGCGCTCCAGCAGCAAACCGCCACCGCTGACGTCTTGAAGGTGATCAGCCGTTCGGCGTTCGATCTGCAGGCTGTCCTCGACACCTTGGTCGCCTCGGCGGCAAGATTGTGCGAGGCGGAGAAGGCTTCCATTTTCCAACGGCAGGGACAGCTCTTTCATTGGGCTTCGCAGTTCGGCTATTCCGAGGAACTTGTGGCCTATGCGCGATCGCATCCGCTCTCCGCGGGCGCCGACAGCGCCACGGCGCGCGTCGCCCGCGACCGCCAAACGGTTCACATCCCGGACGTTCTCGCTGACCCCGACTACGCCGCTAGCGAATATCAACGCCTCGGCAACTATCGCACCATACTTGCCGTTCCGCTCTTGCGCGAGGGGGTGCCGATCGGCGTCTTTATCATGACGCGCGAAGCTGTGCATCCGTTCAACCGGCGTCAGATCGAGTTGCTGCAAACCTTCACCGATCAGGCGGTGATCGCGATCGAGAACGCGCGCCTGCTCGACGAAGTGCAGGCGCGGACGCGCGATCTCGAGGAGGCGCTTGCCCAACAGACGGCGACGGCCGATGTGTTGAAGGTCATCAGCCGCTCTATGCTCGATCTCAATTCGGTCCTGCAGACGCTGATCGACACCGCCGTTCGTCTCGCGCGCGGGAGTCGAGGCACGATTTTTCTTCAAAGGGGCGACGCTCTTATAGCGAGCGCGTTCCACAGCAACGTCAACGACGAGCTTCGCGAATATCTTGCCAATGCGTCTTGGCGGCTCGACGGAGACACCCCTCCGGCCCAGGCGGCCCGCGAAGGGCGGGCCGTGCATATACCCGACCTCTCGAAGCTCGAAGACGAAAACACGCGGGAAGTCAGGAAGCGCGCGCCTTACGGGGCCGGGTTATGGGTGCCCCTGATCGGCGAAAGGCAGACGATCGGCGTTTTCGGCGTGCCGCGAGATGAACCCATCGCTTTCACCGACCGGGAAATCGAAATCGTCAAGACCTTCGCCGACCAGGCCGTGATCGCGATCGAGAATGCGCGGCTGTTCGACGAGGTGCAGGCGCGCACCAAGGAGCTCGCCGCCTCGCTCGACGACTTGCGCAAGGCGCAGGACCGGCTGATCCAATCGGAAAAGCTCGCTTCCCTCGGCCAGCTCACCGCCGGCATCGCCCACGAGATCAAGAACCCGCTCAATTTCGTCAACAATTTCTCGGCGCTCTCGCGCGAGCTTGTCGGCGAACTGGCCGACGTGGTGAAAGCCGCCCCGCTCGACAAAGCCCGGCGCGAGGAGGCGGAAGAGCTGATCGCGACGATCGACGGCAATCTCGACAAGGTCGTGCAGCACGGCAAACGCGCCGAACTCGATCGTCAAGAACATGCTGCTCCATTCACGCGAGGGCTCGGGCGAACGCTCCGAGACGAATATCAACACCATGGTGGAAGAGGCGCTCAATCTCGCCTATCACGGCATGCGGGCGGAGAAGCCCGGCTTCAATATGACCATCGTCAAATCGCTGGATTCCAATGCCGGGACAGCCGACGTCTATGCGCAGGAAATGACCCGTGTGCTCCTGAACTTGATTTCCAATGGTTTCTACGCGACGAGCAAGCGCAAGTCGGCCTCAGGCGACGGCGCCTATGAACCAACCATCACCGCATCGACGCGTGATCTAGGACACAGCGTCGAAATCGCCATTCGGGATAACGGTGTTGGGATTCCCGGCGAGGTGAAGGCCAAAATGTTCAATCCGTTCTTCACGACCAAACCCGCCGGCGAAGGCACAGGGCTCGGGCTCTCGCTCAGCCACGATATCGTGGTCAAGCAGCATGGCGGGACGATTGAGGTTTCGACCGAGCCGGGCGCCTACACTCGGTTCATCATCGTGCTGCCGCGCGCCGGAGCGAAGGAATGAGCGCGCTGATCCTGGTCGTCGACGACGAACCGGACGTCGCCGAACTCTTCCGCCAGCAATTCCGCAGGGAGCTGCGCGCGTCGCGCTTCGTCATGGAGTTCGCACAGAGCGCCCCGGAGGCTTTGCAGCGCGTCGGCGCGGCGGGGGCCGCCAAGCTCATTCTCATCCTCTCCGACGTCAACATGCCGGGCATGAGCGGCATCGAGCTCCTGCCGCGCGCGCGGCAGGCGCGGCCCGACGTGCCGGTGATCATGATCACCGCCTATGGCGATTCGGAAACGCGGCGGAAGGCGATTGAGGCCGGCGCGGCGGGCCTCTTCACCAAGCCGATCGACTTTCCCGAATTGCGCGGCGAGATCGGCCGCCGGCTGGACGCCGCGACGGGACTTCAATGACGGCGAAGATCCTCGTCGTCGACGACGAGCCCGATCTGGAAGACCTGATCCGGCAAAAGTTCCGCCGCCAGATCAAAGAGGGGTCGATCGCGTTCGGCTTCGCCCGCGACGGCGTCGACGCGCTGGCGTTCCTGGCCGAGAACAGCGACTTCGACATGGTCGTGTCCGACATCAACATGCCCCGCATGGATGGGCTGACCCTGCTCGCCAAGCTGCAGGACGAAGCGACCCGGTTCTCGACCGTGATCGTCTCGGCGTACGGCGACATGGCCAATATCCGCACCGCCATGAACCGCGGCGCCTTCGACTTCCTCACCAAGCCGATCGACTTCGCCGACTTCGAGACCACGGTCCGCAGAACGATCGCCCATGTCGCCGACCTCAAGGACGCGCGGGCGCGCCGGACCGCGGCGGAGCGGGCGCACGCGTCGCTGTCGCGCTATTTCTCGCCCAATCTCGCGCGCAGCCTCGCGGCCGACGCCAATGCGCTCGCGCCCGGCGGCGAACGGCGCGAGATCGCGACCCTGTTCACCGACATCGCCGGGTTCACGCCGCTCGTGGAATCTCTCGATCCCAGAGAGCTATCGAGCCTGCTGAGCGGCTATCTCGAAGGCATGACGGAGATCGTGTTCGCGCACGAAGGCACGGTCGCCAAGATCATCGGCGATGCGATTCATGTCCTGTTTAGCGCGCCCGCCGAGCAGCCCGACGCGGCGAAAAGGGCGATCGCCTGCGCGCTCGCGCTCGACGAGTTCGCGGAAGCATACCGCCGCGAATGGAATGCGCGCGGCGCGGCCCTCGGTTTGACCCGGATCGGCGTTCACGCGGGACCGGCGATCGTCGGCAATTTCGGCGGCGGGCGGCTTTTCGACTACACGGCCTATGGCGACACCATCAACGCGGCGGCGCGGCTCGAGGCGGTCAACAAGCAGCTCGGCACCCGCATTTGCGTCAGCGCGGCCGCCGCCGAGCGCGCGCCAGGGTTCATCGGCCGCCCGGTCGGCGATCTGAGGCTGCGCGGCCGACGCGAGCCGCTGCGCGCCTACGAGCCGCTGGCCGCGGACGAGGCGGGAGCCCCGGCGGCGAAGGCCTATGCCGACGCCTTCGCCAAGCTCGAAGCCCGCGATCCGGCCGCCGTCGCCGCTTTCGCCGCGCTCGTGAGCTTACGCCCGGCCGATCCGCTGGCGCAATATCATCTCAAGCGGCTTCTGAACGGCGAGGCCGGGACGGAGATCGTGACGCAATAGGCGGTCGCGCCGTTAAAGCCCCAACTCGGTCAGTCCGGGATGCTCGTCCGGACGCCGGCCGGCGGGCCAGAAATATTTGCGGCCTTTCTCGGCGATCGGCAGGTCGTTGATGCTGGCGACGCGTCTGCGCATGAGGCCGTGGTCATCGAACTCCCAGAGCTCGTTGCCGTATGAGCGGAACCATTGACCGCTGTCATCATGCCATTCGTAGGCGAAGCGCACCGCCATCCGATTCTCGCGGAACCCCCACAGTTCCTTGATCAGCCGGTAGTCCAGCTCCTTGTTCCATTTCCGGGTGAGGAAGGCGCGGATGGCCTCCCGGCCGTCGATGAACTCGACGCGATTGCGCCATTTGCTGTCCACCGTATAGGCCAGCGACACCCGCGCCGGATCGCGGCTGTTCCAGGCATCCTCGGCGAGGCGGACCTTCTGCGCCGCCAACTCCGGCGTGAACGGCGGCAACGGCGGACGGTCAATAGTCTCCACGCGTCAATCCCCCTTTTGTGCGAGCTTCGCGCGCAACGGCGCTAACGCGCTCCTGCGAATTCTTCGGGTTTGTTGAATTCAGTCCGGGAGAGCCTTGGCTCCGCCGGAGAGGGGGTTTGGAGCCATGCCGCGCTCAAGCGGTGAAGGTGAAGCTGCTGCCAGTGCCACAGAGCACCAGCATCTCCGGTATCTCCTGCTTGGCCAAGGCAAGGAAATTCTCGCCGCTGCAGTGCATCGGCAGCACATGCTCGAGGTCGAACGTCTTGAGCTCCGCCATCACCCGCCTGAGGTAATCGTCCGGCGCCGGAGCGAGATGGAAGCCGCCAACGAGCGCGTAGATCTTTTCAATACCAGTGACTTCCTGCGCGCGGCGCAGCGTGTTGATAATCCCAGCGTGGCCGCAGGAGGTGATCACCACGAGCCCTCTATCGCCGAGCCGGAAGCAGGTGGCATGCTCATGCCAATGCTGGTCGGGCACGGGCTTTCCCGAGAGCTCCTCCGGAGTGAAGTGGTGATTCAGATAGGCGTTCGCGTCGCAGCCGAGCCCGTCCTTCACGCCATACGCGACAAGCGTGTTCGGCAACACATGTTCAAGGCTCGCGCGCGGCACTGCGCCGGTCGTGAACGCCTGTCCTTCAATGACAACCGGCGCCTCCGAAAGCACTGGCTCCACATTGAGAGCGCGCAACTGCCGACGGTCGAAGGGAGGACCAAAGGGCGTGAGGTTCCCGTCGCCAAGGAACCGCCGACAGAAATTGTCCTCGCCGCCGGTGTAGAGGCGTAAGTCGTCGCGCATCCGCGAACGCTGCATCTCGAGGAAGCCCATCAGGCCGCCCACGTGATCAAAATGTCCGTGGCTTATGATCAGCGCATCCACTTGCGAGACATCAATCTTGAGGATTTCGAGGTTGTTCGCATAGACGTCCGGGGTAAACCCGAAATCGAGCAAATAACGCCGAGTCTCCTGCCCCTTGCGGGACTCGATGTGCAGCGCGAGCCCCCACTCGCTCTCCAGCGTCTTCCCCTGCGCCGCCTCGGGCGTTCCGGTGCGGGTAACAATGAGACCGGGCCGTTTCTCGCCACGCAGGAAAATGTCATGCGATCCGTCGGTGATCTCGCGCACCGTGACCTCGTCGACCACCGGCGCGTCGATCCGCACAGGCGTCGCGTTCGTCGAGCGATCGAGTGCGACGCTACAGACGAATATCGAGCCCCCGAACACGGCCGAGTGCCTAAGGAAACCGCGGCGGTTTAAAAAAGCATCCATCGGCAGCCTCCGATGTTCGGGAGTCTTCTTCTCTCTCTGTTGGACTTACGACCAATTCCCGAGCCAGTCCATATCTGGGTTTGTGGAAACGAACTCGCTCAGATCAGTCGCGCGCGTACCATTTCGCGAGCAGAGGAGCGAGACGGTCGACAGGCGGGCTTGCTGGTCGTCTCACGGAGTACCCTATTGACAACTCAAGCTTCATTTCTCGACCAGCAAAATCTCTCTCGCCACCCGCTACTGCGCCGCGTGAACGTTCGGGAACGCGATCTCGATCAGGGTGCCCTGCTCGCGGCGGCTCTTGATCGAGAACTCGGCCTTGTTGGCTTCGACCAATGCCTTGGTCAGGGGCAGTCCGAGGCCGGCCCCGCCCTTGGCCCCGCCCTTGCCGACCTGGCCGAACGGCGCGAGCGCCAAGCCGACTTCGTTCTCGCTCATGCCTACGCCGGTGTCGCGCACCCGGATCACCGCCTGCCCGGCGGCGTCGACGGCGGTCGAGACGATCACCTGGCCCCCCGGCTCGTTGAACTTCACCGCGTTCGACATCAGGTTCAGCATGATCTGCTTGAGCGAGCGCTCGTCGACCATCACCCGCGGCAGGCGGTCGTGGAGCGAGACTCGCACGATGACCCGCTCGCGCGCCGCCTGCGGCTGCATCAGCGACACGCACTCGCGGATGACGTTGTTGGCGTCGACGGCGGCGAAGGCGAGTTCGAGCTTGCCAGCCTCGATCTTGCTCAGATCGAGCAAGTCGTCGGCGAGACTTCGTCACGTGGCTGCCTGACGCGTGGATGTCCTTGAGATAGTCCTTGTAGCGCTCATTGCCGACCGGGCCGAAACGCTCCTCCATCATCACTTCGGCGAAGCCGAGAATGGCCTGCAGCGGCGTGCGGATTTCGTGGCTGACCTGGGCGAGAAAGTCGGTCTTCGCCGCGCTCGCGGCCTCGGCGGCGTCCCGCGCCGCGGCGAGCCGCCGCTCGGTCTCGCGCTCGCGGGTGAGATCGTGCATCAGGGCGCAAAAATGCGGGGCCTCGTTCGGGCCGATCCGCGCCAGCGTCAGCGCCAGCGGAATTGACCCGCCGCCGTGATCGCGCCCGATGACCTGCAGCGGACGAAAGGCCGCTTCGGCTTCGCTGGCGCGGCTCAGGCTTTCGAGCCTTGCGGTCGTCTCGGGATGACTCTGCGGCGCGAGCAGCATCAAGACGCTCTCGCCGGCGATCTCGTTCTGGTGGTAGCCGAACAGCCGCTCGGCCGGCTCGTTCAAGGACAGGATGCGGCCGGCGGCGTCGAGCGTGACCGCGCCGTCGGTCGCCCGGTCGAGCATCGCCTGAAGGTCGCTCGCCGCGCCATTGCGCATCGGCGCTTCGCGCTCAGTCGCGCGCAGTCTGGCGTACATTTCCGCTTCCGGCGAGCGGCGCAACGCGATCAGCGTCGCTGGCGCGCCATCCCACCCGATCGCCTGAGCGCGTCCGTCGACAAGCAGGATCTGGCCATCCGCCCTGACGATCGCGACCGAGCCCGCATCCTCGGCAGCCATCTCTTGTGGATCGCGGTCGCGGAACATCGCGGCGAGCCCGTTCGCCGCCTCGAATTCCGCGAAATCGCGATAGCCGATGAGATCGAGGAGCGTCTGGCTGGCGTAGAGGGGGCGCGCGTCGCGGATGATGAGGACCCCGATCGGCAGGCGGTCGAGTACGGCGCCGGCGTTGCGCCGAACCTCCTCGTCATCGGCGCCGCCGGCCAAGGCGCGCTCATCCTCCCGGCCTGCCCGGGGCTCGGTTGGCGCCACGATCACCAATTCCGCCCGTTCGCCCGAGGCTTCGTCTCGCCCAGCCGGCGTCCGGCCGACCAGAGCGCGGGCGATCTCGCGGAAGGCGTCGCGCTCGCTACGGGTGAGCTCGACGCTCTCGGCGGAGAACCCGTGGAGCGGCTCCCGGGAGTTCAGACCGTCGAGCGCGCCGGGGCGAATCGGAACGATGTTTGACGCTGGAGGAAGCGCCGGCTGCCGGAGGACGTAAATTTCGGCCGTGCGCTCAGCCGCCGTCTCGGGTTCGCCCGCCTCGGGGAGCGCCGGAGCCAACTCGCTTCCATCCGCCTCGAAGGAGGCGTCCCCTGGGGACACAGCTTGGGGAGTTTCGGTCGAGGGAGGAGCGAAGTCCGTTTCAAGAGGTTCCGCGGCGCTTCCGGGAGCCTGAGCCTCGGCCTCACGCGCGTCGGCAGCCGGCGTTGAAGGCGCCGGCGCCAGGTCCGCCTGGTTCGAATCGGCGGCGTCGATCTCCTCGCCCAGCACGCCAAAACCGCGATAGCCCAAAAACTCTCGATGACGGCCGAACAGCGGCGCAGCAGAAAGGATGACCAAACGGCGCCTGTCCGAGCCTGGGAGCGGCCAGCCGATCGAGATTCCGGAGAAGGTTTGCCGCCCGCCAACGGCGCGGACGAGCTCGGAGCCGCCATCGAGTTCGGCGCGGCGGAGCAGGGCCTCGACGAACTCGCCGCGGTGCGGGGCGTTGGCGCCGATCGCCGCAGCGAGCGCGGGCGCCGCGCCAAAACGGCCTTCTTCGTCAAGCGTCCACAAGAAGCGCGAATTCAGCGGCGGGGGTCCGTCCAGATCTGGCGCCGGGGGTTCCTCGGGCGGTGGAGCGTCGCGGCCGTCGGCGGGCGGAGGCGGTTCGGCGCGGGCGGCGCCGAGCGCCGGAATCGAAATCAAAAGCCAGGTCGCTCCCCCCGGCGCGGAGACGCGGATGCAGCGCAAATTGACGTTGATCGGCCGCCGCTCGACAACGAAGCGCATTCCCTCGAGGCGCGGCGGCTCGCCGACGGAGAGAGTCGCGGCCAAATGGCGCAGACGCCGAGCGCTCGGTCCCTCGCCTCGAAGCAGCCGGGCCTCGAGCGCGTTCATGTCGTTGACCGCAAACAGCGCGAGCATCGCTGGGCTCGCGGCGACAATTCGCGCCGGCGAGCTCGCGATCGCCAATCGCGCGGCGTCGCCGAGCCAGTCCGCCGGCGCCAGCCGCAGGTCGAAGGTCGCGGCTTTCTCAGGCGACTGTACCGCGGGTTCAGGGGCGGACGACGGCGGCCAATGGGTCACAATGCGGCGCTCGCAGATGAAAATGCGACAGGCGCGAGCGGCGGCGCGTCTGGCCGACAACTCGCGCTTTATCGTTAGCGAAAGCTTAACGCCGTTCTCGCGATTTCACCACGGCGCCGCCGCGGCCGATTGGCGGCACGGTTAAAATTTTGGGGCGCCGCGCGATTTTATGTTGCACTGCAACAAAAAGCTCGCTATAGGCTGCTCAAACAGCGGGCGCCGATTCGCTGTCGGAGCCGGAAGGGAAGAAAATGTCCAATTCTCCGTTTGAGATTCCAAATGAGTTGCGCGACTTCGCCGAGCGCAGCGTAGAGCAGGCGCGCAAAGCGTTCGAGGGCTTCCTCACGGTCGCCCAGCGGGCGACGGGCGTCGCGGGCGATGCAACCAACACGTCACAAAGCGGCGCGAAATCGGTCAGCGCGCACGTGCTGGCCTATACCGAGCAGAACGTGAACGCCGCATTCGACCTGGCTCATAAGCTCGTCAAGGCGAAGGATCCGCAGGAAGCCCTGGCGCTGCAGAGCGAATACATGAAGACCCAGCTCGCGACGTTGCAGAGTCAGGCCAAGGAACTCAGCGTCATCATCCAGAAGAGCGTGACGCCCGGCTCAACCTGAGCGCCAGCTGTTTCGCCGCAAGTCAATCGTCAATTCGCCCGTCAATCACCCACGCAAACGTCGAGGTTTCGTAATGGCTACCGCACCGAAGAGAGGTTTCGTCGCACCGAAGAAAAGCGCCGCCGCGCCGAAGGTTTCCGCCACCGCGCCCGTAGAGGCCGCTGCTGCGGCGATCAACGCCGTCTTGCCGACGGCGCCGCAAGTCGCCGCGCCGGTCGAGGAGATTCAACAGAGTTTCCGCAGCGCGCTTGAAAAGAGCGTCGTCGAATCGCGCGCTGCCTTCGCCAAAGCCAAGACCCACGCCGATGAAACGGCGAGCGCGTTCGAGGTCAGCTTCGCCGCCGCCAAGGACGGCGCGCTCGCGATCAACGCCAAGGCGCTCGAAGCGCTGCGCGCCAACGCGGACGCGAATTTCGACTTCCTGAAATCGGTGTTCGCGGCCAAGTCGCTGTCCGACGTCATTGCGCTCCAGAGCGAGTTTGCCCGCAAGCAGGTCGAAACGATGACCAGCCAGACCAAGGACATCGGCGCGCTGACCCAAAAGGCGATGGTCGACGCCGTCGAGCCGATCAAGGAACAGGTGGCGAAGTCCTTTAAGATCGCTGTCTGATCGGGATTTTGCGCCTCTGGCGGCGCGCTCCTCCCTCGCGCCGTCAATGGACGCCGTCCGCAGTTGCGGGCGGCGTTCTTTTGTCACCGACAGGAGTGGCCGCATCGCCGGGCGCAGGCCTTGCGCGCCCTCCGCTTTGACACTAATTTCCCGGCCGACCCGCGCAGGCCGCCATAGCTCAGTTGGTTAGAGCGCTAGATTGTGGATCTAGAGGTCCCCCGTTCGAGCCGGGGTGGCGGTACCAGCTTTGGATGTCGAAGCATTCCTCAGCACGCTTGGTCCAGGGGGACATCGCACAGCGGCCCTAAGGCCCAGACACTCCGGTGCTCGCGTCTGGGCCTTGTCGTTTGGCGCTGGCGAGCAGGCCATGCGCACTGAGACTCCAGGGGTGTTTTGCTCTATAAGGTCTGGGCATGAACCAAAGAATGACCGCCCTGGAACGAGCGTTTCAGTTGGCGAGGTCCGGGCAAGTATCGAACATCTCGGAAATCAAAGCGTCGCTTGGCCGCGAAGGATACTCCGCAAATCAGGTCGACGGTCCGTCTTTGAGGCGCCAGCTTATGGGCCTGGTCAGAGCCTGTCGGCTCGACGATACCAACGCTCGCCGGCCCTGAGGCGGGGTCTGACCGGCCTCAGGCTTCTCGGCTGAGGGAGAAGCTTGAATACCACGCCGGCGCCGTCCCAAACCGCGAAACCGTCGAGGAAGGCCTTGCGCTCTGAAAACAGCAATCGGGCCCTCGCGAGCGCGTCTGACGCGCTTCGTGAATAGTGCGGGCGCTATTGGGCTTGGCGGCAAAAAGGCCCCGTCCGAGGATAACTCGAACGGGGCAGAACGACGCGCTTGGGCTGGGGGCAGGAAAGCGCGTCACCAGCCAATCCAACACCCAAACGCCGCAATTGTTCCCGAGAGGTCAAACCACGCCATGCCACCCGCCCGGTGACCGCCAGGCGGGACTTCTTGAATTGATGCAACCGCGTCGTGCGTCCGACAGAAGCGATCTTGCCTGGCGCCCGGGTCTCTGGCGGACAGAAACGAGAGGCCGGGAGGTTCGCGCGGGATTAACCCGGTGAATTAATCCGGCGCTATCAGCTCGAGGCTTGGAACGATTCCGCGGGTTGTCAGTTTATTGGCGCCGCTGAAGGGAGATCGATCATGGGCCGAGGAATCTTGCTGTGGCTTCTGGGGGTCCCGATACCGATCATCATTCTTCTCGCCCTCTTCTATCACTGAGCCAGTTTTCATTGGCTGCTGAAGCCATTCGCCCGGAGACTTTCCGTGTCAGATTTGGTGTCGGACGCGCGCGAGCCCATAGGGGACCGCGAGATCTATGGACGTGAGCCGCTCGGAGGACGCGAGAGTCCGGCCTCGGCGGTGTCATGGGCCGCCATCATCGCTGGCGCCGCGGTCGCGTCCGCGCTGTCGCTCGCCCTTCTGATGCTCGGCGCGGGCATTGGCCTTGGTTCGTTTTCGCCGTGGTCCAATAGCAACATGTCCGTCGCCACATTCGGCATCTTGGCCGCAGCGTGGCTGATCGCGGTTCAGCTATTCGCATCGGGGGTGGGCGGATACTTGGCGGGTCGGTTGCGCACCCGTTGGGTTAGCGTCCACACCGATGAGGTCTATTTTCGCGACACGGCGCACGGGCTTCTCGTCTGGGCGGTCGGCGCGATCGTCAGCGCCTCGCTTCTCGCCTCCGGCGCGGCGTCGTTGACGCGCGTCGGCGCTTCCGCGACGCAAGCGGCGGGGACAGCCGCGGGAGCGGCGACTCAGGCCGCAGGTCAAGCAGCTTCCCAGGCAGCTTCCCACGAGAGCAGTCCGACGGCCTACTTCACCGACATGCTGTTTCGCGCCGATCACCCCGATACGGCAGGCGATGCGGCCGCATCGCACGCTGAAGTGGGCCGCATTCTCGCTGCCGACGCCGTGTCGGGCGATATGCCCGCGGCTGACAAAACTTATATTGCTCAGGTCGTTGCGGCTCGGACGGGGCTCACTCAGGCGGACGCGGAAAAGCGGGTGTCGGACGTAATCGGGCAAGCGAAGACCGCAAAGGAGAAGGCGCTCGACGCCGCCAAGACGGCGGCCGACGCGGCGCGCAAGACTGGCATCTATGTCGCGTTGTGGGCATTCATCTCGCTCCTGATCGGCGCTTTTTCTGCAAGCTATATGGCGACCGTAGGCGGCCGAATTCGCGATGATCTGCCCATTTCCGGCTGACAATCGATCATCCATCCGGCGTTTCGCGGGGAGGCGGCATGGCCAAGCAGGAGCACAAGTCCAAGAAGGAGCAGGAACAGCTGCTTTCCAAGGAGTTGGACAAGGAGTTGGAGATGTCGTTTCCAGCAAGCGACCCGCCGGCTTCAACCCAACCTGGAAGCGGCATCGCCGGTCCGGAGCCAACGCCCAAAAAGGCGCAAGGGAAGAAAGGCGCAAGGGAACATAAGAGACAAATAACCTCTGACATCGCGAGCATCGCGGAGTCGGTGGGACCATCTTTCTCCGGCGCCTGAGAAACCCATGGCGGAACTTCAAGGCGAAGGGGCCGAAGCCAGAAACCCCTTCAGTGGTCCGCGCGCCGATCTCGGAAGACGAGCGCAGGCGACGGATACAATCATCATTGGCGTCGCCGTGATCGCGGGGCTTTATTTCGGCCGCGACGTGCTCGTTCCGATATCGATCGCCGTCCTTCTAAGCTTTGTGCTTGCGCCGGCGACCGATGCTCTGAATCGTCTATACATCGGGCGCGTCGCCTCTGTTCTTATTGCCGTCGCGCTCGCGTTCGCGATTTTGGGGATTTTGGGCGCGATTATTGGCAAACAGGCTGCGCAACTCAGTGAAAATCTGCCCGAATATCAGGTCGTCATAAGTAAGAAGCTTGACACCGTACGAAGTTCGGCGTTTGGCGCTCGCGTGGTCGAGAAGGCGGCCGACGCCTTGCACGGACTCGAGAACAACATAGGAAAAAACGCAATCCCTTCGACGTCATCGCCGTCGTCGGGGGAGGCGCCGCCGTCTCTCGATCATCCTTTGATGCAGGTCGAGGTGCACGAGCCGCCTCCCGGTCCTGTTCAGATTGTGCAAAGCATTCTCTCGGCCCTTCTGCCGCCCTTGGCGACTGCGGCCATCGTCATCATCTTTGTGGTTTTCATCCTTCTCCAACGACGCGATCTGCGCGACCGGTTCATCGGCCTCATTGGGTCCGACGATCTACACCGGACGACCAAGGCGCTCGACGACGCAGCAAAGAGGTTGAGTCGGTATTTCCTGGCATTGACCGCGGTAAACGCATCCTTCGGCGCCGCGATCGGTCTGGGCCTGAGCTTGATCGGCGTTCCAAATCCGATCCTCTGGGGAATCGTAGGCGCAGTTCTGAGATTCGTGCCCTATGCCGGGGCATTCATCGCCGCCGCCATTCCTCTGGCCCTCGCTGCAGCTGTCGACCCCGGCTGGAGCATGGTGGTCGAGACCGCGTTGCTCTTCGTTGCGGTCGAGGGGATCATTGGACAGGTGGTCGAGCCCCAGTTGTTCAGTCACACAACCGGGATGTCGCCGCTTGCGATCATCGTCGCAGCCGGGTTCTGGACCCTGATATGGGGCGCGCCTGGGCTCCTTCTTTCGACCCCCATTACGGCTTGCCTGGTCGTCTTGGGCCGGCACGTCGAAAGTCTGAACTTCATCGAATTGCTCTTGGGCGACAAGCCGCCTCTTTCGCCGGTGCAAAGCTTTTACCAGCGTATTCTGGCCTCGGACCCGGACGAGGTGACGTTCCAGGCCGAATCCCTTCTCAAGGATTTGACGCTTTTGGACTACTACGAGCAGATCGCTCTCCCGGGCCTCGCTTTGGCGCAAATCGATGTTGCGCGAGGAGTCATGGACAGAGGGCGCCAAGTCGAAATACGGGAGTCGGTGCAGCGGGTGATCGCCGACCTTGCCGACCATGTCGACGTCGGCGAAGAAAAGATCGGGGACGCGCCTCCTCAGATCGAAGCCGCGGCGGCCACGGATCGGCCCTCGGCCACGGCTGTGCTTTGTCTGGCCGGTCGTACCCCAATCGATCAGGCAGCCTGTTCGATCCTGGTGCAACTGCTTGAACGGCGCAACATTCCCACGCGGGCCGCGAGCCCCGACGCCCTCTCGATTCAGGGCGCGTCCCGTACGAGTGGGGACGACATCCACGCGATCTGCATTTTTTACCTTGGCCGCCAGAGCTTGGCCGTTGTCCGCTATTCCGTGCGCCGTCTGAGGAAAAGGTTCCCGGACATCCCCGTTGCCGTCTGCCTTTGGGGCAGCGGCGACCTCCCCGCAATGGTTGAAGCCGCGCATGCGGACGCGACGGTAAGCTCGCTGAGAGAGGCTGTCGATTTTTGCGCGAAGCTCGCGGCGCCTGCACGATTCGGAGAAGTCGTCCCCCCGGCGCGGCTATTGGCGACGTGATTGCGGCGCGTCGACGATCCCTTCGCGCGCCCCGGAAAGCTATGCTGCCGGCGCTCGCACTTTCGCTGGCTCACAATAAGCCTCTAACCGACTTGTTCGCACTCGATCTCGTTAGTTACGCCCGCGACTCCCGGCGTCAATCGGGCGTCGGATTCGGCGCATGATTTCTGATATACGCGGTCCACCTTGCCGGTCAGGGTGACCCAGCCCCGAACGACTCTGACGACCACGCTGTGGCGCGGGACCGCGAGATCCCAGTGAAGCGCGGTCGTCACAGCCAGCTGGATCTGCTCGTCGCGCTGCTTTTGGAAGCGCGCCAAGAGAAGGTTCCGATCCGAAGATGCCACCGTTCCCATGGGCGCTTGTCCAAACTGACTTTGATCGAATTCATGCTCCATCGAGAGCCCCTTGCATGGGCGCAAGCGTGATTGCCGCCGCTCAGGTCGCTAAACGCATGAGAGACACTTTGGTTCCCCGCACTCCTATCTTAAACGGCGATGGGCGCAATTCGGAACGGCGCCGCCCTTCAGCGTGTTGTTGATCGGCTGGCGCATCGGCGGCCGTAGCTGCGGGCGGGGAAATGCGAATCAGCGAAGGTAAACCGTACCCTCTTGGGGCCACGGCGGACGCCGAGGGGGCGAACTTCGCGGTCTTTTCGGCGAACGCCGCCCGGGTGGACGTCTGTCTATTCGATCCCGACGGCGGGCGCGAGATCGATCGATTCGAGCTTCCCGAGCTTACCGATGAGATATTTCACGGCCACCTGACCGGCGTGGGCCCGGCGACGTTGTACGGGTTCCGTGTCCATGGCCCGTACGAACCGGAGGCCGGGCGCCGCTTCAACCCCAACAAGCTGCTGCTCGACCCTTATGCGCGAGCCCATTCGGGGAAGCTGACGTGGGACCCGGCGGTGTTCGGTTACACGCTTGGCGCGGAGGGAGACGACCTCTCCTTCGACGAGCGCGACAGCGCCCCCTTCGTGCCGAAATCCGTCATCGTCGACCCGAATTTCGATTGGCGCGGCGAATACCTGCGGCGAAGCGTTCCTTGGGAACGCACCATCATCTACGAGACGCACGTCAAGGGGTTCACGCAATTGCATCCGGACGTCGATGAGAGGCTGAAGGGCTTTTATGCGGGTCTCGGCTCGAAGCCGATTGTCGACTACATCAAGTCGCTCGGCGTCACGACAGTCGAACTCATGCCTATCCACACTTTCATCGACGACAGCAACCTGCTCGAGAAGGGTCTCCGCAATTATTGGGGCTACAATTCGATCGGCTTTTTCGCGCCAGATCCGCGTTACGCCTCGGACGTGCCGAACTCGCTGCGCGAGTTCAAGGAAATGATCGCAAGGCTTCACGACGGCGGTCTCGAGGTGATCCTCGACGTCGTCTACAATCATACCGCCGAGGGCAACGAGCGTGGGCCGACGCTTTCATTCAAAGGCATCGATAACAAGTCGTACTACCGGCTCATGCCCGATGAGCCGCGCTTCTACATCAACGACACGGGCACCGGAAACACGCTCAACCTCAGCCATCCCCGGGTCATCCAGATGGTCGCGGACAGCTTGCGTTACTGGGTCAGCGAAACGCGAGTGGACGGATTCCGGTTCGATCTCGGGACTATCCTCGCGCGTGAGCCCGACGGATTCACGACCGAAAGCGGCTTTCTCAAAGCGATTGGACAAGATCCCCTTCTCGCGGAAGTCAAACTGATCGCCGAACCGTGGGACTGCGGCCCTGGAGGATATCAGGTGGGCGGCTTTCCTCCTGGCTGGGCAGAGTGGAACGACCGGTTTCGCGATGACGTCCGCGACTTCTGGCGTGGCCAGGCGAGCGCGAAGACCGTGGCGCCGCGACTGTGCGCTTCGCCTGACAAGTTCAACTTTCGCGGCCGAAGACCTTGGGCAAGCGTCAATTTCATCGCCGCGCATGACGGCTTCACCCTTCGCGACATCGTCTCGTACAACGACAAGCACAACGAGGCGAATGGCGAGAACAACGGCGACGGCCATTCCGACAACCGTTCCTGGAACTGCGGCGCCGAAGGACCCACCGACGATAAAGACATCCAAGCGTTACGGTGGCGTCAACTGCGCAATCTTCTGGCCACCCTGATTCTGTCGCAAGGCACCCCGATGATCCGCGCCGGCGACGAATTCGGCCGCACCCAGGGCGGCAACAATAACGCTTATTGCCAGGACAACGAGATAAGCTGGATCCACTGGGAAATGGATGAAGAGAGCCTGTCGCTGTTGAACTTCTTCCGCCGGCTTACCTCCACCTTTCACCTTTATCCGGTATTGCGGCGATCACGCTTCCTAACCGGCGAGATGACCCCGGCGATCGATGTGAAAGACGTGACGTGGATTGACGCCACGGGCGAAGAAATGACCGCTGAGACATGGGACAATGAAACAACGCGCTGCTTTGGCATGCTCTTGGACGGGCGTGGGCAGGCGACGGGAATCAAGCGGCGAGGCGATGACACGTCTCTCCTGTTCGTGTTCAACGCCCATCATGACGCCGTCAACTTCACGCTGCCGCCGTCTTACGAAGCGAAAGGGTGGAACCGGCTGATGGACACCGACGATCCGCGGCAGTCCGCGACGCAATTCGACATCGGAGCGATCTATATGGCGGCGCCGCGCTCCATGCTTCTGTTCGAGCGGCTGCCGGAAAAGCGAGACGCGGAGGGAAGCCTCCGACCCCCAGTGTCGCGCCTATTGGGTCAATAGGACTGCAAAGGGCAACGGATGCAGCCAGTCTGCAAGGGACTGACCGGCCACGGCGTCGCGTCCGCGGAACACATCAAACCAGCGGCCTTCAGGCAATCGCGCCACCGCTCTCCAAGCCGGTTTTGACTCGCGATGCATCGGAAACCGCGCGATCAGGATGGCCAGCCGCCGCACTCCACAGGCGCGAATGTAGCCGAAAGCCCAATCGGACTCCTCGCCTTCGACGACGATCGGCTGATAGTCGCCATCGGTGAAGAGCTCGGGGTTCTCGCGGCGCTGGGCGAGCAGCAGCGCCGTCGTCGCCAGCTTTATCCGACCGTCCGGCCACTCTCGCATCAAAGTCTCGAATAGCGCCGCGCGCTGATTCCCATCTTCGAGATGGCGCCCGAGGCCGTCCATTTCCGACTCACGGCGACTGAAATCGACCGGCCGGCGATTGTCGGGATCGACAAGATTGAGATCCCACAATTCGCAGCCTTGATAGATGTCCGGCACCCCGGGAGCCGTCAGTTTCATTGCGGTCTGCGCGAGGCTGTTCTGGACCCCGAGACGCGCCACGCGCTCAACGAAGGGAAGGAAATTGGTGAGGAAACCATCAGATCGAAGCGCTTCGTGAGCGAACGCTTGCACCGCCTTCTCATATTCCAGATCGGGGGCCGCCCAGGAAGACCGCCGTTTCGCCTCGCGCAGTGATTTTTCCAGCGCGGAATGAACCCGCGCGCCGTATGCGTCGAGCTGGTCCGCTCGGGGGTTCGAGAGCATGTCGATGGGCCAGGATCCGACGAGCAGCTGATAGAGCATATATTCGTCGTTGCGATCCGGCCCGCCTACGCCCTCCGCATCGCCGCGCCTTGCGCGCAAAAGGCGGCTCCATGCCTCCACGTGACGGCCCCATTCCTCCGGCGCCTCGGTGAGAACGGCCAGTCGCGCTCGGCTGTCTTCGCCGCGCTTCGTATCGTGGGTCGCGGTCGCCAGCATCGCATGCGGCCAATATTGAGCCCGCGACGCATTGGCTTTGTGAAAAATCGCGGGGGCGAGGCCGAAACGATCAGGAGCGCCGCCAACCTCATTGAACGCGACGAACCGATTGTAACGATAGAAAGCGGTGTCCTCGACCCCCTTGGCCATCACGGGGCCTGAGAACTGCTGAAATTTCATTGCAAGGCGAAGCGCCGCGGTGTGGCTGAGCTCCTGGGTCGGCGGCTTTTCCGTCTCGGCCGACAAAACGTTCTGCAGGAAATCGAAGGCGGACGGATGGACGTCCGCATCGATACGCCGGGCGCGGGTGATCGCCCAGGCGATGTCGCGCTGGTCGGCCTCCGCCGGGGAGCCGCTGAAGTCGATATAAGTGCGGTACACGGGAAAGCTCGCGACAGTCTGCTTGATCGCGCGCTGCAGCAGCGAGCGCGTCAGATCGGCGGTCATCGGACTTTGAGCAGCAAGGCGCGCGGCGGCGCGACCCAGCGCGTTGAGCTCGCTCGCCATTTCATTTTCCATGATCCGCAGCTTGCAATCGCGCGCCACTGTCTCGAAGTCCTCAGCCAACCCGGTGAACGCGAGATACGTTTGCGTGAAGGCAGGCTCAGCTTTGGGATCCACCAGCACTCCAAGCGACAGGTTGGCGTAGTCGTAGCCGGTCGTCCCCTCGATCGGCCAGTCGGCGCGCAGGGATTCGTGCGAGGCGAGAATCTTCTCGACGACCAGATAGAAAGGCCGGCGCACATTGTTGCGAAGCGCATCGAGATACGCCTTGGGATCGAACAGCCCATCGATATGATCGATGCGCAGGCCGTCGATTTCCTCGCTTTCGAGCATGCGGAACACGCGGGCGTGGGCATGTGCGAAAACGGGGTCGATTTCCACACGAAGACCCGCAAGGTCGTTGATGTTGAAGAAGCGCCGGTAATTGATCTCGTCCTCGGCGACACGATGAAACGCGACGCGCCAGAACTGCTCGCCGATGACCCGATCGAGTTCCCGCCAGTTCGCGTTGAACGCCTCGACGCGATCGTCGATCGCCGACCTCGTTTCGCCATCGTCACTCGCGAGTGAACCGAGTTCTTTTTTCAGCGCCCGCGCCCGTTCAGCCATTTGCGGCCGCCATTGCGGGAGGTCGTTGAAAAGGTCGGCCATGCGGTCCATCGCCGGGGTCTCGTGGCCAAGAATTCGCGGATAGGTCAGGGGGCAGATCGGAAGCTTGTGGACGTCGTAAGCCCACAGGGCGAAAGTCCCGTCGGTTCCGAATTTGAGTCTTAGCCTGCCGCCCCTGAGCTCTTCGCCGTACTGCGCGCCGAGCACGGGCGCGAGCAGCTTGCCTTGCTGAGCCGGCCAATCAATATCGAACCAGCCCGCGTATTCAGATTGCGGGCCCCACTCCAGGACGTCGAGCCACCACGGATTGTCGGCCCCCCATACGCCCATGTGATTGGGCACAAAATCCAGGATTCGGCCGAGCCGCTCGCGCCGGAGGGTTTCGACCATTGAGCCGTATTCGGTTTCAGTCCCGAGCTCCGGGTTCAGTTCGTTGTGGTCAGTGATGTCATAGCCGTGCACGCTGCCAGGCCGCGCTTTGAAGATCGGGGAAAGATACACGTGACTGACGCCCAGCCGCACGAGATACGCCGCAATGCCGGCCACTTGGCCGAAGCCGAAGCCCGCGCGGAGCTGCAAGCGGTAGGTCGCGCGCGGAATGGTCACGCCGGTTCAATGCCCCAGCGCACGCTCCAAGGGCCGAGGACGGCCTCGGTGTCGCCGCAGCGCCAGAAGACCGGGCCTGCGATCGGCGGAGACTTTACGCCGTCAGGCGAGAGATTGGCGTCGAGAAGCAGCGAGCGCCCCCCAGCTCGCCAGCTGACGCGCATGGCCTGTTCGCCCAGCACGAACGCTTCGCCGCCCTGCTCGATATGAGGTAGTAGCGGCCGTATCCAATCGCGCCGCGCCCTGAGCAACGCCCGATAGTGGGCCAGATGGGTCTCGTCGACGCAGCTCCAGTCGAGCTTCGAAGAAAGGAACGTCGCCTCTGCCGTCGGGTCGGGGATCTTCGCCACCGGTTCGGGATCGGCGAACTCCGGAAAACGCGAGAACTCTTCGACCCGTCCCCTGCGGACGGCCTCCCCAAGTTTTCCGGCAAAGTCGCAGAAGAACAGAAAAGGGCTTCTCGCGCCCCACTCTTCGCCCATGAACATCATCGGGATTTGGGGAGCAAGCAGATAGACGCTCGCCAGCGCGCGAATGACTTCCGGCGGAACAAGCACGTTCAACCTCTCGCCAAACGCCCGATTGCCGATTTGGTCGTGATTCTGGATGAATGAGACGAAGGCGCTCGGCGGCAATTCCCCGCTCGGACCGCCGCGCGGGGCATTGCGATAAGGCATCATCTCGCCCTGATAGGCGAAGCCTTCCGCCAAGGCCTTTCCCAAAAGCTCCGTTCGGCCAAAAGCGGCGTAGTAGCCGCTCTTCTCGCGCGTCGCCGCGACGTGCAAAACATGATGCACGTCGTCGTTCCATTGTGCGGTGTACCGCTCGGGTTCGCCGCCGCTTCGCGTCAGACGGCGCGGCTCGTTGTCCTCATTTTCCAGCACCAGATGGACAGGCCGGCGATAGCGCGAGCGAATCCTCTGGGCGAGTTCATCGAGCAAATCGGGTCTCGTGTCGTCCTTGATTGCGTGGACGGCGTCCAAGCGCAGTCCGTCGAGATGAAATTCCTCGATCCAATATTCCGCATTTTCGATGAAGAAGTCGCGGACCGGTCGCGAGCCTGGTCCATCAAATTGGATCGCGTCGCCCCAGGGCGTCCGATGACGGCTGGTGAAGAAGTCGGGCGCATAGAGCGGAACAAAATTCCCCTCGGGTCCGAAATGACTGTAGACGACATCGAGCAGCACCGCGATTCCATGCCGATGGGCTGCTTCAACGAAAGCCTTGAAGTCATCCGGCCGGCCGTAGCTCGCGTCCGGAGCATAACAAAAAGCTCCGTCATAGCCCCAGTTCCATCGACCGCTAAAATCGCTGATCGGCATGACCTCGACCGAGGTGACGCCGAGGCCCGCAAGATGGTCCAGTTTCTGCGCCGCTCCAGCGAACGTGCCCTCCGGGGAAAAAGCGCCGATGTGGAGTTCGTAAAGCACGATGTCGTTCCATTGCCGACCCTGCCAGGTTTCCCGCCATCGATAGGCGCCTGGATCTATGGCCTCGCTTGGGCCATTGACGTCTTCCGGCTGAAAACGGGATGCCGGGTCGGGAACCTGTCGGCCGTTCTCCAGCGCAAACCGGTAACGCGCTCCTGCGGCCAATCCCTCTATGAAGACCTCGTGAAAGCCGTTCGCGCCACGCGTCATGGAGACGGCGGGGCGTCCCTCGATCACAAGCTCAATCCGTTTTTCGCCGGGCGCCCACAGCCGAAACGATATCCCGCCTTCGCTGAAAGACGGGCCATGTGTCCACTTCATACCGCCGTCTTTCATTTCGATGGGCGCGACCTGACGGGTTGGAGCCGCATGTAAACGGGGCCAGGTCGGCCGGGTTCCCTCGAAGAACAGAAACGCGCATCAAGAGGCAGGCGACGCCAGTGCAATGTGGCGGCGCCGTCAACATTTGACGCGACCACCGCTCCCAGCCAGCTTAGCGAGTTCGTCTTGCGCTTTCCGGAAGCGTCGCGCGTACTCACAGTAGGTGGGCCAAGTCGAGGAGATGATGAGACGCTTCTTGTCGTCGAGCTGGCCTATCCGGCGGGCCGGGCTGCCGCCATAGACCCATCCGTCGTCCAGGACCTGCCCCTCTTCGGTATGCGCGCCGGCAGCAAGCAGAACGTCGTTTCCGACAATGGAGCCTTTCGCCACGGTCGCGCCGATGCCGATCAGGCTGCGGTCGCCGACCGTGCAATCCGTCATGCGCACATTGTGGCCGATGGTCGTCTCGCGACCAATGGCGACAGGGCGGCTCTGTGAGCGGATGACCGTGTTGTCCTGAATGTTGGTTTTTTCGTCGAAGCGAATTTCATGGTCCCCGGCGTCCAGATCGCAACCGAACCAGACGCCGTTTTCACCCCCGGCAAAAATGCGGCCGCTGAGCCTAGCCGAATGCGCGACAAAGAGAGGGAGGCGCGAGGACGGGCTCGGCGCCGGCGTCGCGGCGTCGAGCGGTTCGTCGGCGGTTTCGCGGGAACGGCTGTGCAGCTCATCGAGTTCGCCCGGCTTGAGCGTGCGGACCGGCTTCGCCGGAGCTCCCTGGTAGAGCCAGCCGCCTTCCAGAACGGAGCGCGGGAAGACAATCGCGCCGTCGGCCAAAGCGCATTCCGCCGCCACGTTCGAGCCGTCGAGGATCACGACGTCACGGCCGATGTGGCAGCGGTCGCCGACGTTGCAGGCATGGATGACCGAGTTGACGCCGGACGTAACGCTCGCGCCGATGTGGGTCGGAAACAGGTCATGCGCAATATGCACCGTCCCCCGCGCGCCGAGACGGAAATCGTCGCCGATCCTCACATAATGGCCATCCGCGCGGACGACCGAGCATGCGCCGAGCCAGGCCGCCTTGCCCAAGGCGGCGCGCCCGAGCACCGCCGCGCCGCTCCCGGCATGGACCGGCGGAGAAGCGAACTGCGGAGAAACGCCATTATACGGCAGCGTGAAGGGTGCTTGCTTGTCCATGTGAGGGTCTTGCTTTCCTGCCGCCGCGATCGATACTTAAAGTGGGCGATCGCGGCCCGCTTCGCTAATAGGCTCAGAACACCGGCGTCTCCCGATAGACCCCCCAGACGCCCTTCAGCTTCTCAACGATGTCGCCCATGGTCGCGCCGGCGCGCACCAATTCGACCGTCACCGGCATGATGTTTTCGCCCGGATTCCTGGCGACTCCGGCCAACTTGTCGAGGAGGGCCTGGACCTGCGCTTCGTCGCGTTCGGCGCGGACGCGGCGGGTGCGGGCGATTTGGCGCTCCGCCGTCGTCGGATCGTAGGGGTGCACCTCGATCTTCTCGCGGGCGCCGTCGAGCTCGTAGCGGTTGACGCCGAGCACCGGCTTCTCGCCCGACTGCTTTCGCAGCGCCGTCTCATAGGCGAAGTCGGCGATGTGTTTTTGGAACCAGCCCTCCTCGATCAGCTTGATCGCGCCGCCAAGCTCGTCGACCTCCTTCAGAATCGCGAAGATGCGCTTCTCATACTCGTTGGTCAGCGCCTCGACATAATAGGATCCGCCGAGAGGATCGACCACCTGGGTCACGTTCGTCTCCTCGGCGATGACCTGCTGGGTGCGCAAAGCGAGCTGCATCGCCTCCTCGGTGGGGATCGCGAAGGCTTCGTCATAGCCGTTGGTGTGGAGCGACTGGGCCCCGCCAAGCACCGCCGAAAGCGCCTGCATGGCCGTGCGCACCACATTCACCATGTACTGCGGCTTGGTGAGCGAGGCGGCGGCGGTCTGGCAGTGAAAGCGGAGCCGCATCGACTCCGGCTTCCTCGCGCCGAACCGCTCCTTCATGATCTTGGCGTAGCAGCGCCTGAGCGCGCGGAACTTGGCGATCTCCTCGAAGAAATCCGCCTGGCTGACGAAGAAGAAAGCGAGCCTTGGCGCGAATTCGTCGACATCGAGGCCGGTCTTCATGACCTCCTCGACATAGACGATGAGATTGGCGAGCGTGAAGGCTGCTTCGTGCAACGGCGAGGAGCCGGCCTCGGAGATGTGGTAGCCGGAAATGTTGATCGGATTGTAGCGCTTCATCTTCCTCGCTGCGAAGGAGATGATGTCGCGCACGACGCGCACCGAAGGCGCGATCGGGAAAATATACTCCTTCTGCGCCATGTACTCCTTGAGGATGTCGGCCTGCACCGTACCCGAGAGCTTGTTGAGGTCATAGCCGCGCTGCTCGCCCAGGACGACGTACATCGCGAGCAGGATCCAGGCTGTGGGGTTGATGGTCAGCGAGACCGAGATTTTCTCGAGATCGATTCCGTCGAGCAGAGCCTCCATGTCGGCGAGCGTATCGATGGCGACGCCTTCACGTCCGACTTCGCCTTCCGCCATCGGATGGTCGCTGTCGTAGCCCATCAGGGTCGGCATGTCGAAATCGGTCGAGATCCCGGTCTGGCCCTGGCTGATCAGGAACTTGAAGCGACGGTTGGTGTCCTCGCCGGTGCCGAAGCCGGCGATCTGGCGCATGGTCCAGTTGCGGCCGCGATACATCGTCGGGTAAGGCCCGCGGGTGAAAGGATAGCGGCCCGGCAGGCCGATGTCCTCGACCGGCGTGCCGGCGATATCGGCGGCCGTGTAGGTCCGCTTCACCGGAATGTCGCCGAGGGTGAAGAACTGCTCCTTGCGTTCCGGCGCACGCTTCACGAACTCGGCGACTTCATTGGCCTCCCAGTCGCAGACCTGACGCTCGAGCGCCGCAGCGGAAATGCGGTCGATCGTGTCCGACATCTCATTCTCCTCCGATGAACTCACGAACGATGCGGCTTGCGGCCGCGTAGGGATCATCCGCGCGCGTGACGAGCCGGCGCGCCGCCTCGGGCAGGCTGCGCTTCAGCACCTTCCCGAATTGCTCGATGGCGAGCGTTTCCGCAGTCTTGCCCAGGCGGAAACCGGCGATCGCTTCCCGTCGCGCCGCGCCGGCGGCTCCGTCCGCGCCGGCGCGATGGCGCTCGAGCGCGGCGACCAGCTCGTCGATCCCTCTGCCGTCGAAGGAAGAGACGCCGACGACCGGGGGTCGCCAGTCGCCGGGGCGGACATTCTGGTCCTTCAACATCGACTTCAGGTCGGAAATCGTGCGGTTGGAATCGGAGCGGTCGCATTTGGAGACGACGTGGATGTCGGCGATTTCCAATATGCCGGCCTTGATCGCCTGCACTTCGTCGCCGAGCCCGGGGGGCGAGACCACGATCGTGGTGTGGGACGCATGAGCGATCTCGACCTCGTCCTGACCGACGCCGACCGTCTCAACGATGACCATGCCGAAGCCGGCGACATCCAGGATGTCGACCACGTCGAGCGCGGCATGCGCCATTCCGCCCACGGCGCCACGAGTCGCCATCGAACGGATGAAGACGCCAGGGTCGAGCGCGAGATCGGACATCCGAATTCGGTCGCCGAGGATCGAGCCGCCCGAGTAGGGGCTGGAGGGATCGATCGCGACGACGGCGACGGTGATGTTCGTGGCGCGCAGCCTCTCGACCAGCTTGCCGACCAGCGTCGATTTGCCTGAGCCCGGCACTCCTGTGACGCCGACCACATGGGCGCGGCCGGCCTTGCGATAGATCGCTCCCATCGCGGCGCGCGCTTCCGGCGCGCCGGCTTCCGCACGCGAGATGAGGCGCGCAATCGCGAAGATGTCGCCGCCCTCGACACGTGGCACGAGATCCGATGAGGCGATATAGCGGCGGTTCACGAAGACGCCGCCTTTTCCTGGCGCAGGCGCATGTCGCGAAGGACCTCGCGATCGTCGAGGACGCGGCGCGCCTTGAAATCCGTGCGCTCGAGGGAATGTTGGGGCACGATTTCGACGACAGCCCGCAAGCCAAGCAACTTCTGCAGCGCCGCCGCGACATCGGCTCTGAAGGCGCCGACGCGAGCTCCGCCAGCCTGCCAGATTTCCGGAACGGCCTCCACCCTCACGGCGAGCTCGTCCATCGCGCTCTCGCGCGTGATGACGATGCGGTGTTCCCCGCCGTATCCGGCGGTCTGATTGAGAACGGCGTCGATCTCGCTCGGATAGACATTCTCGCCACGGATCGTGAACATGTCGTCGATGCGGCCGATGATGCCCACCGGCAGGCGAGGGTAGGTGCGGCCGCACGGGTTTGGGCCATTCTCCCACAATGTCAGGTCGCCCGAGAGCAGGCGGATCATGGGTTGCGAGGTGCGCTCGAGATGGGTGTAGACCGGGGTTCCTCTCGCGCCGTAGGGCACGCGATGAAAGCTGCGGGGATCGCAAACCTCGGTATAAACGACATCTTGCCAGCAGAGCATGCCGTCGGTCTCGGCCGAGCCGGCGACGTTCATCCACGGCGTCATCTCGCCCATCGACCCGCAGTCGAAGACCTTGGCGCCGTAGAGCTCCTCGATTTTGCCGCGCACGGCAGGGATCGAGGCGCCCGGCTCGCCGGAGAAAAACATCACGCGTAAGCCGAACGCGCGCGGATCGAGGCCTTCGTCGAGCGCGGTCCTCGCGAGGTGCAGGGCGTAGGTCGGCGTGCCGTAGAACGCAGCCGGTTTCAGGATGTCGAGCCATTGGGCGCAGCGCGCGCTCATCCCGGCGGCCCCGGCGCCGAACGGGAAGGCCTTCGCTCCGAGCCGCTCGGCCCCAGCAAGGGCTCCCCAGCTCCCGACATAGAGACTGAAGATCGCGGCGATGCAGACGATGTCGCCCGGACGCATTCCCATCCCCCACATGATGCGGGCATGCGCATTGGCGATCGCCCGCCAGTCATTGCGGCTGATGGCGAAGGTTGTCGGGCGGCCGGTCGTGCCGCTCGTCCCATGAATGTGGAAGATCTCGCTTTCCGGCGCGCAGAGATAATCGCCGAAGGGCGGCCTCGCCGATTGCGCGGCTCTCAGTTCCGCCTTGGTCACCACGGGGACCCGCGCCTCGAAATCCTCGAGCGACTTCAGCGTCGACGGGTGGAAACCGGCCGCGTCCCATTTTCTGCGATAGAAGGGCGCGTTGTCATAGGCGTAGCGACAGACTTCACGCAGGCGAGACAGGACCGCCTTCTCGCGTTCCGCCGGGTGCATGGTTTCTCGTTGCGAGAACCAATAGCGGCTCCCGGCTTGCGGCAGGTAGCTTTCGTCATAAGCGGGTGGGAAGGCCCAGTCTTCCATCGGCGCTAGCGGGCTCCCCGCTCTTCGACCAGGCGAGTCAGCCTGTCGACGATCGCCTGCGGGGCCGTGTCCTGAAGCATGATCTCGGCGACGCCCATCTTCTTCAACTCCACGACGTCTTCGTCGGGCATCACGCCGCCCGCGACCACGATCATATCGTCGACGCCTTTCTCTTTCAGGAGCGAAAAGATCTTGGGGAAGACGGTCATCTGCACGCCGGAGAGCAGGCTCACGCCGAGGACATCGACATCCTCCTGCACGGCCGCGTTGACGACCTCCTCCGGCGTGCGGTGCAGGCCGGAATAGACCACGTCCATGCCGGCGTCGCGCAACGTGCGAGCCACCACCTTGACCCCGCGGTCGTGGCCGTCGAGCCCGACCTTCGCCAACAAAACCCGAATCTGATGCGCCATCCTCGTCTCCTCAGGGTCCGCCTGCGCGGCTCACCGGCCTAAACCGCGCCTAAGTCCCGCAAGACCTTAATTTCGGCTCTGGTCTTCCCAAGGACGGCGGTCAGAACGTCGTCGGTGTCGGCGCCGAGCGCCTTGCTCGGCGTGATCTCGATCGGCTCGCTGCCTTCGAAACGCATCGGGCCTGCGTAGAGCGGGATCGCGCCAAGATCAGGGTGTTCGACCGTTTGCAGCGTGCCGCGCTGGTGCATATGAGCGTCGCTCGTCACCTCTCCGATCTCGCGGACCGGCGCACAAGGCACGCGATGACGCATGAGGAGGGCGAACAGCTCCTCCTTGCCGAAGCGCCTGGTCCAGGACGAAACCAGCTCGTCGACTTCGTCCATGTTGGCGACCCGTCCTTTCAGCGTTACGAGACGCGCGTCCTCCTTAAGGTCAGGGCGCTCCATCGCCGTCGTGAGGTTTTCCCAGTGCTGATCGGTTACGCAGATGAGCGCAAGCCAGCCATCCTTGGTCGGGTAGACGTTGTAGGGCGCCTCGGCGAGCCCGCTATGGCGATTCCCCGTCCGCTGCGGCGCGGCGCCGCCCGAGCCGAACCACAGGCCGAGCGATGAGCTGAGCGCCGGATAGACGGCGTCGAGCATCGCCACCTCGACGAAGCGGCCCTGGCCGGTCCGCTCGCGCTCAAAGAGAGCGGCGACGATGGCGCCGAACAGGTGCACCCCGCCAAAGAAGTCACAGAGCGCGGGGCCGGCCTTGGTCGGCGGGCCGTCGGCTTGGCCCGTCGTGCTCATCACGCCGGACATGGCCTGCACCGTGAGGTCCATGGCGGGGTA
The DNA here is from genome assembly GCA_963765375.1 of uncultured Alphaproteobacteria bacterium. Classification (GTDB taxonomy): domain Bacteria; phylum Pseudomonadota; class Alphaproteobacteria; order Rhizobiales; family Beijerinckiaceae; genus Roseiarcus. The sequence goes on from CAVXVZ010000010.1 coordinate 99,854, forward strand.
GTCCCGATAGGGGCCGGACCAGCCGTAGCCAGAACCGGCGCCGTAGATGAGGCGCGGGTTGAGCGACATCAGCTTTTGCGGGCCGACGCCTAACCGGTCCATGACGCCCGGGGCGAAATTCTCCACGAGAACGTCGGCCTTCTTGATGAGTTCGTGCAGAAGGTCGCATCCTGCCGGCGTCTTGAGGTTCAAAGTGACGAAGCGCTTGTTGGAATTGAGCATTGCAAAGGGAAGAATGGCGCCGCCGACGACCGCGCGACGGCGCATGTTCTCCCCGCCTGGCGGTTCGATCTTGATGACGGTCGCGCCGGCGCGCGCGAGCAGGAATGAGCAATAGGGGCCGTTATAGATCTGCCCAAGGTCGAGAACCACGACGCCAGCGAGGGGAGGTTTTGACATTGCCTATTTGCCCTTGAACGCCGCCGGACGCTTTTCGGCAAAGGCCGCCGGTCCTTCCTTGGCGTCCTCGCTGAATTGCAGCATCCGGTTCACAATTTGCTCGAGCCGGAGCCCGGAGGAGAGGTCGAGATCGCGGCTGCGCAGCGCGAGCTCCTTTGCCGCCTGGACCGCGAGCGGCGCATTGGCCGCGATGCGCTTGGCGAAGTCCATTGCGGTCGGCATCAGCTCGGCCGCGGGCACGACACGGTTGACGAGGCCCCAGCGCAGCGCAGTCTCCGCGTCGATCGAATCGCCAGTGAGAAGCAACTCCATGGCGATGGCGTGCGGCAGCTGCTTGATGATGCGCTGGGTGCCGCCGTTGCCGGCGATGACCCCGCGTTTTACCTCGGCAAGGCCGAAAGTCGCGCGCTCGACCGCGACGCGAATGTCGGCGCCGAGCAGCAGCGTCATGCCGCCGCCGATGCAATGTCCGTTGACGGCGGCGATAACCGGCTTCCACACCTCGAGCCCGCGATTGAGCAGGAGGTCGCGCTGGGTCAGCCACATTTTGGAGAGTTCCGGCGGCGCCGAGACGAAGCTCTTCAGGTCGGCGCCGACGGTGAAGGCCCGGTCGCCTGCGCCGGTGACGATCGCGACCCTGATCTCGGGATCGTCGCGCACCTTCGTCCAGGCCTCCGACAGCGCCGAATAGTGCTCGGCGTCCATCGCGTTGAGGCGCTCTGGGCGATTGATGGTGACGATGGCCACGCCGTCAGAAAGGGCGAACTCGATCGGCAAGCTTCGGTCCTCCTTCATGCGCGGCTGGATGCTCAAGAGACCGGCGCCGCGCCAAACACTCGCCGTAAGAACGAGAGAACTCCAGAACCGCCAAAGGGCTGCCTACTATCAGCTCGGCTCGCTTGGAGACGCCACGCATGCAATTTGGTCTGACAATATATATTGACAGGTCGTTCGTCAACTGTTATCTCGATCCCATCCCGAGGCGATCCAGAGGATCGGAAAAGCCCTATGGACGACAGTCTGGAGCCCGGCGCCCCTGCGGCGCGGGTCGTCGGCAAGATCGAGGCGCCAAAGGCGTCTGAATTGCTGGCTCTGCGGGTCCGGGAGCAGATCCTGTCGGGCGAGTTCGCCGAGGGCGAGATCCTGCCTACCGAGCGTGCGCTCGGCGCCCAAACCGGTCTCGGCCGCAGCTCGATCCGTGAAGCCTTGCGGATCCTCGAGAACCAGGGCTTCGTCAGCGTGCGCTCCGGGCGCAACGGCGGCCCGGTGGTGCGCCTTCCGGAGCGCGCCTCCGTCGAGGCCTCGCTCGAGCGTTTCATCCGCGCGCAACGGTTTCGTCTGGTTTCGCTGCTCGAGGTGCGGGAGGCGGTCGAGCCTTCGGCGGCGCGCCTTGCTGCGCGCCATCGCCAGGACGCCGATCTCGTCAAGCTCGATCGCGCCCAGCGCGATCTCGAGAACGCCTTTGCCGATGTTCCTGGTTTTCTGCGCGCCAATATCGCTTGGCACCTCGTCGTGACCGAGGCTTCGCATAACGAACTCCTGATCGCCTTCATGGCGGCGATCGCCCAGGCCGTGCTGGCCGCGACCGACATCGAGAACTTCAATTCGGAAGAGGTGCGGAAGGCGACTGTCAACATCCATCGGCGCGTGGTTGCAGCCATCCGCGCTCGCGACGAGGACGCGGCCGAACGGCGCATGCGTCGTCATGTCGCGGCCTACGTCGCGTCGGTGACGGCGCGGATGTCCGCAAGCGGGGAGGCCTGATTCATGGGCGGGATCGTCGGCATCGACGTTGGCGGCACCTTCACCGATCTTTACTATTCGGGGTCCGACGGATCGCATCGCATAGTGAAGGTGCCCTCGACCCCGCATGATCCATCGGTCGGGCTGCTCAATTCCCTGCGCGCAGCCGAGGTCGAACCGGGGACCCTCGACGCCATCCTGCACGGAACGACGATCGCCACCAACGCGGTGATCGAGCGGCGCGGGGCGGCCTGCGCCCTCATCACCACGAAAGGCTTTCGCGACCTCCTCGAGCTTGGCCGCCGTGACCGGCCGGCCATCTACGGCCTGACCGGCGTCCATGTTCCGCTTGTGCCGCGCAACAGGCGCTACGAAGTAACGGAGCGCCTGGACCATGACGGCAAGGTGCTCGTTCCGCTGGATGAAAGCGAACTCGAGGAGATCGGCGCTTCGCTCAAGGAGGCGGGCGTCGAAGCCGTCATCATTTCGTTCCTGCACGCCTACGCCAACACGACACACGAAGATCGCGCCCGCGAGATCCTCGCGGCGATCAACCCGGCCTGGGAGATCGTCACCGCAACGAGCGTCGTGCGCGAATACTATGAGTTCGAGCGCACCAGCACCGCGGTCGTGCAGGGCTATCTGCAGCCGCTGGTCGCCCGCTACGCCCACAATCTCACGGACAAGCTCTCCTCGTGGGGATTCAACCGCGACGTCCTGGTCATGCAATCGAATGGCGGTTTGGCCTCGCTCGCCGAGCTTGATCGTCGCTCGGCCCATATCGTGCGGTCCGGGCCCGCGGCGGGCGTGACGGCCGCGGCGGAGTTGGCGGCGAACGCGGGCTTCCCCAACGTAATCACCGCCGATATGGGCGGCACGAGTTTCGACGTCGCCGTCGTGGTCGCAGGCCAGCCGTCGATCGCCGAGATCACCAACCTCGATTTCCGCATTCCGTTGCGCCTGCCGATGATCGACGTCCACACCATCGGCGCCGGCGGCGGGAGCATCGCCTCGATCGATCGTGGCGGGGTGCTGCAAGTCGGCCCCCGCAGCGCCGGCGCGGTTCCCGGGCCCGTAGCCTATCGGCGGGGCGGAACGGAGCCGACCGTGACCGACGCGAATGTCGCGCTCGGCCGCATCGATCCCGCGAGTCGGATGGGCGGCCCCGGGACGAGCCTCGATGTCGATGGCGCGCGCAACGCGGTGGGAGATCTTGGCAAGGAGCTCGGACTCGGTCTGGAGGCGACCGCCGAAGCCATCATCGCCGTCGTCAATCAGCGCATGGCCGGACGCATTCGTCTTCTCTCGATCGAACGTGGACTCGATCCGCGCGACTTCGCCCTCGTCGCCTTCGGCGGCGCGGGGCCGCTTCATTGCGGGGCGCTGGTGCGCGAGGTCGGGATCGGCACGATGCTGGTGCCGAAATATCCGGGCGTCCTGTGCGCCATGGGATGCGCCATCGCTGATGTGCGCTACGACTTGTCGCAGACGCTCGAGCAGCGTCTCGACCGCATTGAACCCGGTCAGATCGCAGCCATCCTCGAGTCCCAGGCCGAGCGGGGTCAGGCCCAGCTCAAGGCCAACGACCTGCCGATCGGCGCTATCCGCGTGAACCATGTGGCCGACATGTCCTATGTCGGGCAGATCCATTCGCTGCGCGTCCCGATCGAGCGCGACTGGTCGGCTGAGCGGATGCGCGAGGCCTTCATCGAGGCCTATCGCCAGGAGTTTGGCAATACGCTCGGCCATATTCCGGCGATGGTCGTCAATCTGCGAACCGTGGCGACCGGGGCGCGCGATGTCGCGGCGGCTTCGTTTGCCGCGAAGCAGGCGGAGGGTAGGCCCGCGCCGCGCTCAACCCGAAAGGTGCATGTCGGCGAATGGCATGAGGCGCCGATCTACCATCGTGACGATCTCCTGCCGGGCCACGCGTTCAACGGACCGGCCGTGATCGAACAGAGCGACACGACGACGCTGATCGAGCCCGACATGAAGGTGCGGGTCGACGCTGCGGGCAATCTCCTCGTGGGAGTGGAGTAATGGATCCGGTCACATTGGCCGTCGTGCGCGGCGGCTTCGAGCAGATCGGAGATGAGATGGATCTTCATCTGATCCACGCGGCCATCTCGCCGATCATCTCGGAGACGAATGACTGCGCGAACGGAATTTTTCATCCGGTCACGGGCGAGACCATCGCGCAAGGCCGCTACGGCCTGCCGGTGTTCCTCGCCTACATGCAGTTCGTGGTGCAGAATCTCATAGAGCTGGTCGAGGCGGAGGGCGGTTTTCAGGATGGCGACATCTGGATCACCAACGATCCCTATTTCGGCGGCAGTCACCTGCAGGACGTGCAGCTCGTCGCGCCCTATTTCGTCGACGGAAAGCTGTTCGCTCTGATGTCCAACACCGGCCACTGGATGGATATCGGGGGCAATGTGCCCGGCGGCTGGGCGCCAAAGGCGCAGGAGATCCATCAGGAAGGAATCATCATCCCGCCGGTGAAGCTTTACGAGCGCGGCAAGCTCAACACGGCGCTCGTCAAGATGTTCAGGGCGAATGTCCGCTTACCCGACCAGATCGCGGGCGATCTCGCAGCCATGGCCAATGTCTTCGCAGTCGGGCGGCGCGGGCTCGACGCCCTCATCAAGCGCTACGGCGCCGAGACCGTGAACGCCTGCCAGGCCGAGATGATCTCCCGTTCCGAAAGGCAGATGCGTCGTACATCGCCGAGGTTCCGGACGGCGTCTACACTTGCGCCGACAATTTCGACAACGACGGCGTGGTCGACGAGCCGATCCCGATCAAGCTCTCGGTGACGGTCAATGGCGACGCCATGCATCTCGATTTCACCGGGACGGCCGGACGCGCGCGCGGTCCGTACAACATCTCCCGCAACACGACGTTGTCCACCTGCTACGTCGCGCTCAAGCATATTTTTCCGGACGTGCCGATCAATGGCGGCGCCTTTCGCCCGATCTCCTTCACGGTGCCGGAAGGGTCGCTCCTGGCGGCAGAATACCCCGCGGCGGTCGGCGCCTATCTCGAGCCGGTCGGCCGCATCCTCGACCTCATCTTCGGGGCGCTGTCGAAAGCCGTTCCCGATCGCGTGCCTGCGCCTTTCTTCGGCACGACCGGCCCCTGCTCGGTGAGCGGGGTGCACCCACGCACCAAGAGCTATTTCGTCGGCGTCTTTCCCTATCCCGGCGGATATGGCGCCTCCAGGCAGTCCGACGGGCTCGTCAACGGCAATCCGCCTCAATCGATGGCGAATTTCATGTCGCTCGAGCTCTCCGAGCATCGTTTCCCGTTGCGCTTCGACTATTTCGCGTTGCGCGAGGATTCCGGCGGGGCCGGGTGGCATCGCGGCGGTTGCGGCACGGCCTATGGCTTCACGGTCTGGTCGGACACGACGGCGTCCTGCCTCGGCGACCGCGCCGACACGCCGCCCTTTGGCATCGCCGGCGGGGGCGCGGCAAAGCCGAACGTCGTCGAGTTCCGGACCGGCGGCAAACGTTGGCGGCCGGAATTCCGCGGCAAGCAGGAAAAGCAGCTGCTCCACAAGGGCGACGGCATGGACCTCAAATCCCCCGGCGGCGGCGGTTTCGGCGATCCGCTGACGCGCGAAATCGAGGCGATCGAGAGCGACCTCAACCTCGGCTACATCTCACGGCTCACCGCCGAGAATGAGTACGGCGCGGTGGTCGCCGCGGTGACGCGCTTTGCCGGATATGACCGCTTCCGCCTCGATCCGGCGGCGACCGCGCGACGCCGCGCCGACCTTCGGATCAGCCGCCAGACGTCCCAGCAGACGCTTCAGGAGGCGTGACATGACCAGCGGCTGGGATCTGCCCGAGGATCTGGTCATGCTGCGGGAGACCGCCCGGCGCTTCATGCGCCAGGAAGTCAAGCCTGAGGAGGACAAGCTCCCGCACGACGCAACCGAATTGCCGGCTGAGGCGCTGAAGCCTCTCCAGGCCAGGGCTCGCGCGCTCGGGCTCTGGCAGCTCCAGTCGCCCGCCGAATGGGGCGGAGCGGGACTAAGCCTGCTCGGCCAGTCCGTGGTCGCGGAAGAGGCCTCCCAGTGCAAGATGGGAGCCTATATCCCCGCCTGCCATGCCTTCGGTTGGGATCCGCCGAACGCTATCTTCCTCGGCCGCAAGGACCAGATCGAGAAATACGCCGCGCCGACCCTCGACGCCGGCGAGAAGACCTTTGTGGCCATTTCAGAACCGAGCGGCGGTTCGGATCCCGGCCGGGCTATCAAGATGCGCGCCGAGAAGATGGGCGATCGGTATATCCTGAACGGCGCGAAGACCTGGATCTCGGGCGTCGGGCAGTCGAGTTGGGGCCTCGTCTTCGCGAGGACCGGTCCGAGCAAGGGGCGCGACGGAATCACCGCCTTCATTGTCGAGAAAAAGTTCAAGGGCTTCAGCTATCGGCCGATCCCGGTGATCCGCTCCTATTCGCCCTACGAGTTGACGCTGGTCGATTGCGAGGTGCCGGAGGAGAACCGCCTCGGCGAGGAAGGGGAGGGCTTCAAGCTCGCAGAAACCTGGCTGGTGCACGAGCGTATTCCTTACGCCGCCGCGGTGATCGGTCTCGCCGATGCGGCGCTGCAGCTCGCCATCGACTGGGTTCGCCAGCGCCATACCTTCGGCTCGGCGCTCGCCGACAAGCAGGCCATCCAATGGATGGTCGCCGATAGCGAGATCGAGCTGCGCGCGGCCCGGCTGCTCGTGCATCAAGCGGCGGCGCGCGCGGATCAGGGGCTCGACATCAAGATCGACGCCTCGGTCGCCAAGGTTTATGCGACCGAGATCGCCGGCAAGGTGGTCGATCGCTGCATCCAGATGTTCGGGGCGCTCGGCGTCGCCAAGGAGATGCCGCTCGAACGGTGGTACCGCGAACTCCGCATCAAGCGCATCGGCGAGGGTCCGTCCGAGGTGCATCGCATGGTCATCGCCCGCGACCTCTTGGGCAGCCAGCGCGGCCCGAGGGCCGCATGAACTTCCTCCAGGTCAGGGGCTGAAGGCGCGGCCATGCGGGGAAAGACCGTCATCGCCGGAATCGGGCGCACGGCCTTCGGCAAATTGCCGGGTCGTTCGACGGTCTCGCTCAATATCGAGGCCTGCCGCAATGCGATTGAGGACGCCGGGCTGTCGCCTCGGGATGTCGACGGGCTCCTGGTCAAGGTCCCGACGTCCAAGGTCGAGATGATGTATGGCCAGAAGCTCGCGGAAGCGATGGGGCTCGAGCCGCGGTTTGGCGGCGTTTGGGATCAGGGCGGCGCCTCGAACATCTCGATGATCGCGATCGCCGCCATGGCTATCGAAGCCGGTCAGTGCGATGTCGCCCTTGTCACGCTCGCGGACAATCCCCGCACTGGAACCCGCCAGGCTTACGAGAAAGCCTGGGGCGACGACGCCGTCTTCGGCTGGTTCAGCGTCGTTGCGAGCTACGCCATGATCGCGCGCCGGCATATGCACGACCACGGCACGACGCCCGAGCAGCTCGGGCGCATCGCCATCGCGTGTCGCGATCACGGCGCCGCCAACCCCGACGCACAGTTGCGCAAGCCTCTGACGATGGACGAATATTTCGCATCGCCCTTCGTGGTTGAGCCGCTGCGGCGGGCCGATTGTTGCCTCATCTCCGACGGGGCGGCGGCAGTGGTGGTCATGTCGGCGAAACGCGCCGCGGCGCTCGGCGTTCCTGCCCCCGTGCCGATTCTGGGCTTTGGCCAAGGGAACAGCTCAAGCGATGTGGCGCTGCGCAAGGATCTGACCGAGACCAAGGCCGACGTTTCGGCGCGAACGGCCTACACGATGGCCGGGCTCACGCCCGAGCATATCGACGTCGCCCAGATCTATGACTGCTTCACCATCACCGCGCTGATGACGCTCGAAGCCTATGGCCTGTGCCCGCGCGGGCAGAGCGCGCGCCTGTTCGAAGAGGGTGGGTTCGGAATCGACGGGGATTTGCCGCTGAATACCTCGGGCGGGCTCCTGTCGGAGACCGGAATGCCCGGTCTCCAGCTCGTTCTCGAGGGCGTGCGCCAGATGCGCGGCGTCTCGAGCAATCAGAAGAAGGGGGCCAAGACCTGTATCGTCAGCAACCAGGGCGGCATCATGCACACCCACTCGACCCTCATCCTCGGCCAATAAAATGGGGAGCGCGTTGGAGATCGATGCGGCCGAAAGCCCCCGTGATGTCTATTGGCGGATGCTGGCGGAAGGGCGTTTGCGTTTCCAGCGCTGCGCGAATTGCCGCCATGCGTGGTTGCCGGCACGGGAGGATTGCCCCTCCTGCTGGTCGCGCCAATGGCGCTGGGAGGACGCGGCCGGGCGCGGCAAACTCGTGAGCTGGGTCGTCTTTCATACCGCCTTCGACGAAGCCTTCGAGTCGCGCCTTCCTTACAATGTCGCGGTGGTCGAACTCGATGAAGGCCCGCGTTTGATCACCAACATTGTCGACCTTCCCGGCGCCGACGAAGATCCGAGCGACCGGCCGGTGAGCCTCACAATCGAAGTCGACCACGGCAAATCGCTGCCGCGATTCAAACTCGCCTGACCGAAGCAGGCGCCAGCTGAGAAGATGAGCACAGGGAGAGACCCATGGGCACGAACAAAAAGCGCCTCTTCACCCACGCCGCGGCCCTCGGCCTGTTCCTGGCGGGCGTCGCCGGGGCGGCGGGCGACGATCTCAAGATCGGCTCGGTCAATCCATCGTCCGGAGGGCTCGCGCTCTACGGCGACGAAGTCACGCGCGGCTACGAACTCGCCGCGGACTGGGTCAATGGCAAGGGCGGCGTGCTCGGCAGGAAGGTCGCGATCATCCGCGGCAACGCATCGACGCCGCAGGAAGGCATCGCCGCGGTCGAGCAATTCGTGTCGGGCGACAAGGTCGACGCGCTGATCGGCACTTATATCAGCGCCGTCGCCAGCGCGGCTTCCGAGGCGGCGCTCAATGACAACAAGCTCTATTGGGACACCAATGCGCTGGCCCAAGAGCTGACCGACCGCGGCCTGCCCAATTATATTCGCTCCGGACCTTCGGCAAACGTATTCGCCTCACAGTCTGCGGCAGTGATCACCAAGCTCGTCGCGGCGGCGATGGGCAAAGCGCCAAAGGATCTCAAAGTGTGGATCGAGCACGAAGACTTCGATCTACGGCACGTCGATCGGCAAGGAGCAGGAGCGCATCCTGAGGGCGGAAGGCGTCACGGTCGTCGGCAACGGCGCGCACAGCTATAAGTCAATCGATCTGACGGACTCGATTCTCAGAGCCAAGAACGCTGCGCCCGACGTCTGGATTCAGACCGGCTACATCCCGGATACGAATCTGCTCTTGCGCACCGCGCGCGACCAGGGGTTCAAGCCCGGCGCCATGATCACGGTCGGCACTGGCGACACCTACGAGACGCTCGACGCTCTGGGCAAGGACAGTCTCGACGGCGTGCTTGTCGTCTCTTACCCGCGCTATGACATGAATCCGAAATACGCCCCGGGCATCGAGAACTATCTCAAGGCTTACCGCGCCAAATTCGGCAAGGACCCGATCGCCCCTCAGAGCATGGCCGCTTTCGTGGGCGCCAAGATCATGTTCAAGGCGATCGCCGCTGCCGGTTCGACGGACGTCGACGCGGTCCGCGCTGCGGCCGCCGAAATGGACGAACCGCTGATGACCTATGAGACAGGTTTCGGCGTGAAGTTCGACGACAAGATGCAGAACACGCGCGCGCTTCCCGTCGCGGCGCAATGGCAGGACGGCAAGATGGTGACGGTCTTCCCCGCCGAGGCGACTCCCGAGGGCGGCAAGCTCGCCAGTCTCGCCCGCAAGTGACCCTGGCCGAACGCGCGGCCTCGCGTCTATCGGCTGGCTGCGCCCCTTGGCGGGTGCGGAGGCGCCATGTCTGACCTCATCAACGTCCTCGTCGTCGGCATTCTGCTTGGCGGGATCTACAGCCTCGTCAGCATCGGGCTGAACCTCATCTTCGGCGTCATCCGCGTCGTGAATTTCGCCCAGGGCGAGTTCGTGATGCTGGGCATGTATGCGACCTACGCCGCCTTCAGCTTTCTCAACATGGACCCTTATCTCACGATCGTCATCGTCTTCCCTCTTTTGTTCCTGCTCGGCGTACTGGTCCAGCGCTTCATCGTTCAGCCGTTGCAGGGCGAACCGATGATGCAGATCTTTGCGACGTTCGGGCTCCTCATGGTGTTCCAGAACGTGGTCCTCGCGCTCACTCGCGGCGCCGCGGTGAGCGTTCGCTCGCCGCTCTCCAGCCTCACTTTCCCGATTGGCACGATGCAGGTGAGCGTGGTGCGTCTCATCGCCCTCGTGGCGGCGACGCTGGTCGCCTTTGGCGTGCAGTTTGCGCTTCATCACACGCTGTTCGGCAAGGCGGTGCGGGCGGTCGCCCAAGATCGGCGCGCGGCGCAGCTCATGGGCATCAACGTCGAGCGCGCCTACATGGCGACCTTCGGCGTCGGCGCCGCGCTCGCCGGCCTCGCCGGGGCGCTGCTGACGCCGATCTATACGCTTTCCCCGCAGATCGGCGGCAATTTCATCATCGCGGCCTTCGCCGTCGTGATCCTCGGCGGTCTCGGCAGCGTCTGGGGCGCCTATCTCGGCGGCTTTGTCGTCGGGATCACGGAAGCATTCGCCGGCTACTATCTCGACCCGAGCCTGAAGGACGCCGTGTGGTTTATGGTCTTCATAGTCGTGCTCATCATCCGACCGTCGGGCCTGTTCGGCCGTGCGGGCGCAGAGGAGTTTGGTTTCCGTGCTCAGGAATGAGCGCATCTCGCGCGGCGCGGCGCAGGTTGAAGTCGCGACGTTTCGCAAGGAGACGCCGCGGCTCGCCGTCATCGTGGCGGCGCTCGTCACGCTCGTTGCGGCCAATGTCGGCAACGGCTTTGCGCTCAACCAACTGGCCTATGCCTTCCTGTTCGCGGGCCTCGCGACAGGCTGGAACGTCATCGGCGGAGTAGGCGGCCAGTTTTCCCTTGCGCATGGCGTATTCCTGGCGATCGGCGCCTATGTCACCGCCAATCTCTATATCAATTTCGGCGTCTCTCCGTGGCTCGCGCTCCTTCCCGCCGCGGCATTGAGCGCCGTCGCGGCGACGCTCATCTCTTGGCCGGCGTTCCGTCTTCGCGGCCCTTTCTTCGCCATCGTGACCATGGCCTTCAACGAGGTCGCCTTTGTCCTCGCGAATTATTTCGACGCCTTCACCGGCGGGCCGCGCGGCCTCGTCATCCCGTTCCGACTGGGTCTCGGCAACATGATCTTCCGCGATCGGATGTCATACGCGCTGCTGATGCTGGGCTACCTCGTTGTGTGCCTCGTGACCGGCATTTTTGTCCTGCGCAGCCGGCTCGGCTATTACTTGCAGGCCGTGCGCGACAACGAGGCCGCCGCGCGGGCCTGCGGCGTCGACGTGCTGCGAACCAAGCTCGCCGGCATGGCGGTCAGCGCCGCCCTGACTGGCGCGGGCGGGACGCTGTTCGCGATGTACTTGCGGATCGTCGATCCGCCGACCGTGCTCACTCTTGCGGAGGTCGGCCTGAAATTCGCCTTGATCGTTCTGATCGGCGGCGCGGGCACGGCCTATGGCCCCATGCTCGGGGCCCTGTTCGTGATCCCGCTCGAAGGCTGGCTCCGCGTCAAGCTGGGCGCCGAAGCGCCCGGCTCGCATCTCATTGCGCTGGGGGTGATCCTGGTTCTCGCCTCGCTTTTCATGCGCGGGGACTCGTCGGAATGATCGAGACGGTCTGGGCGCGGATTCAGGCCCGGTGGGCGGGCTCATGAGCGCTCCCTTGTTGCGCATCGACGACGTGTCCAAGCGGTTCGGCGGGCTGCTCGCGGTCGATTCGGTTTCCTTCGACGTCGCTCAAGGCGAGATCGTCAGCATCATCGGACCCAACGGCGCGGGCAAAACGACGCTGTTCAATCTCCTGACCGGGCAGCTCACGCCGACCTCGGGGCGAATCGCGTTTGAGGGGCGGGATGTCAGCCGGATGCCGCCGCAAGCGCGCGCCCGTCTCGGATTCGGCCGCACTTTCCAGATCTCTCAAACCCTCACGTCTCTGACCGTGCTCGAAAACGCCATGGTCGGCGCTTTCCTCAGACATCCCCGACTTGCCGACGCCGCCCTGCATGCCCGAGATATCCTCGACCTGGTGGGCCTCGGCCCGCGCGCTTCAACAAAGGCGGGCGCCTTGACTCTCAACGAGCGCCGCCGGCTGGAGGTCGCCCGCGCGCTGGCGACCGAGCCTCGCGTGCTGCTGCTCGATGAAGTGATGGCGGGCCTCAACCCGACCGAAGTCCATCAGGTTGTCGAGCTCGTTCAGACGCTGAATGCGAGCGGCTACACGTTCCTGGTGATCGAGCACAATTTGAAGGTGGTGCGAACCTTCTCGCGGCACGTCGTCGTCCTCCACCGCGGCGCCAAGCTCGCGGAGGGAACCGCCGACTCGGTCCTGGCCGACCCGATCGTCGTCGAGGCCTATGTCGGGAGGAAGCGCGCATGAGCGCCGTGTTGAGCGTCGAGCGCCTCCATTCCGGTTACGGCGACGTGCCGGTCCTGGAGGATGTGTCGCTCGAAGTGGACGAAGGCGAGATCGTGTCGGTCGTCGGCGCCAACGGCGCAGGCAAGACCACGCTCCTGTCCACGATCAGCGGACTGGTGCGCGCGCGCTCCGGCGCGATCACTTTCCGTGGCCGGAGCATCGCTGGCCTTCCGGCGCACGAAATCGCCGAGCGCGGGCTCGCGATGGTGCCCGAAGGCGGCCGGCTCTTCCCCTTCATGACGATCCAGGAAAACCTGGAGCTGGGCGCCTACGTGAGGACGGCTCGCCCTAGGACCGCTGAGCGGATGCGGGAAGTGATGGATGTCTTCCCCATCCTCGCCGAGCGGCGCTCACAGCTCGCGAGCCAGCTCTCCGGCGGCGAGCGCCAGATGTGCGCCATCGCGCGAGCCATCATGAGCCGGCCCTCTCTCCTGATGCTGGACGAGCCCTCGGTCGGACTTTCTCCGCTGATGGTGGGGCGGGTGTTCGAAATCGTGACCAATCTGGCCGAGCGCGAAGGCCTGACCATTGTGCTGGTCGAGCAGAACGTATCGGAGGCGTTGGAGGTCGCCCAGCGCGCCTATGTGCTCGACCACGGCCGCATCGTCAGGCGGGGCGGGGCGGCGGCGCTGCGCAACGATCCGCAAATCCAAGAAACCTACATGGGGCTATGATGGCGCAGGGCTCGTCCAGGACTCGCACGATCGGCTGCGGGGCCGGCTTCGCCGGGGACCGGATCGATCCGGCGGTCGCGCTCGCCGCCTCGGGCCGCGCCGACGCCGTGGTGCTCGAATGCCTCGCGGAGCGAACGCTCGTGCCGGGCCTGCGGGCGCGCGCCGCCGATCCGGCCACGGGCGCCGACCCCCGCCTGCGGCGACGGTTGAAGCCTCTGCTGCCAGCGGCGCGAGCCAACGATTGCCACGTCATCTCCAACCTCGGCGCCGCCAACCCCGTCTCCGCGGCGCGGCAGATCGCGGCGCTTGCGAAGGAGGTCGGTTGCGGCGGCCTCAAGGTAGCCGGGCTCGTCGGCGACGACGTGCTCGCCCTCAAAGATCGCATCGATTGGCAGACGCCGATCGCCGGCCGGCTTCTGGGCGCCCATGCCTATCTCGGCAGCGAGGGCATCGTCGAGGCTCTGGCGCGCGGCGCGGATGTCGTCGTCACTGGCCGCACTGCGGATTCGGCGCTCTTCTCGGCTGAGGTCGTTCCGATCCTGGCCAATCATCCCGACGCCCTCGCCGGCGCGACCACCGTTGGCCATCTCCTCGAGTGTTCGGGCCAGATCACGGGCGGAAATTTCGACGCCATCGGCGAGGGCGGGCTTTCGGCAGCGGATTATGCCGATCTCGGCTACCCGCTCGCCGCCGTCAATGCGGACGGGTCGGCCGAGATCTTCCTGCTCGACGGCAAGCCAGGAGTCGTCGACGTGCTGACCTGCACGCTTCAGCTTCTCTACGAGGTGCATGACCCCTCGGCTTACGTCACTCCGGACGTCATCATCGACTACACCGGAATCGAATTTGAGCAGATCGGACCCAACCGGGTCAGGGTGAGCGGCGCGAAAGCGCGCGGCCGGCCAGACCGGTTGAAAGTGTCGGGCTTCGTCGATTTGCCCGGCTTCATAGCCGATGTCGAGATCGGTTACGCCGGCGTCGGAGCGTATCGGCGCGGACGCTTGGCGGCGGAAGCTCTGCGCATGCGGCTTCGCGACATTCCCGACGAGGACATCCGCATCGATCTCGTCGGCGTCGACTTCGATCCTCGGCGCCGCCTCGTCGCCGGCAAGCGCGCCGCCGGCCGAGGTGCGGGTCCACGTCTCCGTGCGCTGCGCCGACGCCGAAATGGCGCAGATCGTCGAGGACGAGGTCTACGCGCTGACGCTGTCGGGGCCGGCGGGCGCTGGCAGCGTGAGAAGCGAGCGCCGCCCGCGCCTCGACGTCGTCGACGGCTTCATCGACCGGGCGCTTGTCGCGACCGAACTGGTCTGGGAGCGGGCGGCATGAGAATTGGCGACATCGCGGTCGGGCGTTCCGGCGACAAGGGCAGCACGCTCGACCTGACCCTCGTCGCGCGCGACGACGAATCCTTTCGGCTCATCGATCGGATCCTCACTCGCGAGCAAGCGAGCGCGGCGCTTGGGCGGGCGATGCCGGGGACCGTGACCCGTTACGCGGTCCCGGGCCTAAGAGCGTTGAAATTCGTCATTGAAGACGCGCTGCCCGGCGGCGTCTACGCGACCCTTTACGCCGGACTGCATTGGCAGAAGGCGGCGATCTCGGCGCTGCTCGACCTGCCGATCGAAGCGCCGGGCGATGTTTCCGCCATTGAGGACGAGGGAGACTGTACATGAGCCGAAAGGTCATCATCACCTGCGCTGTCACCGGCGCCATCCACACGCCGTCCATGTCGCCCCATCTGCCGGTGACGCCCGAGGAGATTGCCGACGCGGCGATCGGCGCCGCCGAGGCAGGCGCGGCGATCGTGCATCTCCATGCGCGCAATCCCAAGACCGGCCAGCCCGACCAAACTCCCGAAGCCTTCGCTCCTTTTCTGAAGGTGATCAAACAGCGATCGGATTGCGTCATCAACCTGACTACTGGCGGCGCGCCGACCATGACCATCGCCGAGCGCGTGAAGCCAGCGGCCACCTACAAGCCGGAGGTCGCCTCGCTGAACATGGGCTCGATGAATTTTGGCCTGTTCCGGATGCTCGACCGGTTCAAGGAATTCAAGCACCCCTGGGAGAAAGCCTATCTCCAGAAGAAGGACATCCTCTTCCGCAACACATTCGAAGATATCGAGTACATCCTGAGCACCCTGGCCGAAAGCGGTACGCGGTTCGAGTTCGAGTGCTACGACACCGCCCATTTGCACAACCTGCGCTATTTCTTCGACGAAGGCCTGGTCAAGGCTCCGCTGTTCGTCCAGACCGTCTTCGGCTTGCAAGGCGGGATCGGGCCCCACCCCGACGAAGTGATGCACATGAAGCGGACGGCGGACCGGCTGTTCGGCTCCGATTATCGCTGGTCGGTGCTCGGGGCCGGGCGCAGCCAATTGCCGATCGCCGCCATGGCCGCCGCGATGGGCGGCAACGTGCGCGTTGGCCTGGAGGATTCGCTATGGTCCGGCCCGGGCCGGCTCGCTCAGAGCAACGCGGAGCAGGTCCGCCTCGCGCGCCAGATCATCGAGGGGCTCGGGCTTCAGATCGCCTCGCCCGACGAGGCGCGCGAAATGCTCGCCTTGAAGGGCGGCGACAAGACGGCGATCTGACGGCATGGGGCTTGATCAGGACGTCACGGCCGCCTCATCCGAGCGGTTCATCAATGATCGGGAGGCTGCGATCTCTTGGATGACGAGACGGATATCGCGATTGTCCTGCATGAACCGGTCGAAATCGACCTTCCGCAGCACCAGGAGCCTGCAATAGGTCAGGGCGACGACATCGGCTTGCCGCGTCATGCCGGTGATAAGCGCCATCTCGCCGAACAGGTCGCCGGTGCCGAGCGGGATGCGGCGATCCGCAAGGACCACCTCGGCCGCGCCGGACGCGATGAAATAGCACGCGTCCCCCTTCTCGCCGTTGCGCACGATGAGCTCGCGCGGAACGGCGAAGCGGGGCCTGAGCAGCTTTTGCACCCGCTCGAGCTGCTCATCGCTGAGACCGGCGAACAGCTCCAGGCGTCCGATCAGTTGGCGGGTGTCGAGGCCGAGGTCGAAACGGGGCCGCGTCTCTCTCGCCTGGGTATCCTCGACGCTGCCTCTGAGATCTTCATAAACCTCGGCCGCGATCAGGCCTTCCTTGAACAGGGCGTCGTATCGTCCCATCTCGCGCCGCAACGCCGATTGGCGCAGGAACCGCCCTTCGAGCGCCGCCGCATATTGAGGATATTGCCGGCGTAGCGCATCGAGAGCCGACGTCGTGCGCTTGAGGCGCTCCTTGAGGATGGCGTCGATGAGTTCGACGACGCGCTCGCCGAAGATCGAGCGCGACCGCGCGGCGTGGGGGCCGGCGAGCTCCTGGATCAAAAGCCGGGTCAAGAGCAGCATTTCGAACCGGTCGCCGAGCCGATCGGCGAGAAAGCGCACGACTCCGACCCGCCGATAAAGGAAATATGCGGCCTTGAAAGCGAGCGGGAAAGCGAGCGCCGCTTCGACAGCGCGCTTGTAGCCAAGACGTCCGCCGCTCCTCGCGCCTTCGCCCAGGGCTTCGGCGTTTCTGAGCAGCGCCTGCACAGTGACAGGCGACGCGGCGCGCTCGGCCATGATTTCGAGCGCCAGCATACGTTCCTGATTCCCGAGCGCGACGAGGGCGATCGCCAGGCGCTCGTGATCGGTGAGACCGGCCTCTTCGGCGCCGCGCGTATTTGCCGCCGCGATTCCGGCCTCATAGGGCGCGAGCGCGCTCGTGAGTGCGGAAGACGAGATTTCATGCTCGCGTCCGGTGGCGCGAATGGCCTCGGCGATCTCCGCGTAGGAGAGCGCCAGCACCCGGTCGCGCAAGGCCTGGTCGACCGGCGATAGGCGATCGAGACGCAGAAGATGGATGACCGATCTCAGCGTCGTGCCGTTGACCAGGAGCGTGAACAGGACCATGCCGGTCGCGAGCACCGCCACGAACCGCTGCACCTCGGGGTTCAGCGCCGAATTCTCGGTCACGGCGAGCGCCAGCACGAGGGTCAGCGCGCCCCTCAGCCCGCCCCAGGCGATGGCGAGCTTATAGGCGGTGCTGATCGGCTGGGTGAGCTTGGCCAGGCTCAACAGCGGCAGCAGCAGGAACAGCACCAGGAGACGGCCGCCGAACGCCGCGGCGATCATCACCGCGATCAGCACGAGGTCGTGGAAATGCACGTCGAGCAGCAGCTTCGGCACCAGAATTGAAGCGAGCACGAACACCAACGAGTGGGCCCAGAAGGCGATCTGCGCCCAGAGATCGGTGATGAACGACCAGTTGTAAGGCGTGATGCGCGACCGTCCGGAGGCGCTGACGGTCAACCCGGCTGTGAGCACAGCGACCACTCCGGAGACATGGAAGAGGTGCTCGGCGCCGATGAAGACCAGATACGGAAGCGCGACCGTGAGCGTCGCTTCGGCGAGCCGATCGTCCCGGGTCCAGGGGATGAGTTGCAGCAGAGCCCGGCCCGACAGCACGCCCAGGATCGCCCCGCCGAGAAAAGCGACGACGAATTGCACCGCGCCGCCGGCGATATCGGGCTTGCGGCCGGATACGATCACTCCGAGCAGCACCACGAACATCACGATCGCGGCGGCATCGTTCAAGAGGGATTCGCCCTCGACCAGACGCGTCAGGCGCGCCGGCGCCCCGACATCGCGGAAGACCGCGACTACCGCAGCCGGATCGGTGGTCGCAACGACCGAGCCAAGCAGCAGGCAGACCACAAGCGGCAGGCCGGAGACCGGCCAGAGGGCGACGCCGACCACTCCAGTCGCCACGACCGTCGCGACCACGGCGAGCATCAAAATCGGAGCGGCGTCCTCGAGCATTCGGCGAACATCGGTGGTGATCGCGCCCTCGAAGACCAAGAGCGGGAGGAAAACGTAGACGAAGGTCTCCGAGCTGACCGGCAGGTTGACGAAAATCGCCGCGATGCTGTCGAACCGATCGGAGAGCGTCGTGCGTAAGAGGACGATCGAGATCGCGCCGATTGCCGCGCCGATGACGGCGAGCAGCACGACCGGAGCAAGGTGGAGGCGGACGGCGATCGGTTGAGAGACGGCCACGACCACGAGCAAGGTCGCAAGGACGGCCAGAACCACGACGATATCGAGCATTGGGTCCGAGATCCGATGCGGCGGGCGCGCCGCGGGCAAGAGGCCGAATTATGCCCGGCATTCGAGCCCGACGCGAGCCCGCCGCGCCGGGATCCCCGACCTCAACCGGCGTTGGTCGTGGCCAGGTTCTTCGGTTCGTACGGGCAGAGATCGATGAGAACGCAGACTCCGCAAAGCGGCTGGCGCGCCTTGCAGACGTATCGGCCATGGAGGATCAGCCAATGATGCGCGTGCGGGAGAAACCGCTTCGGAACGACGCGCATCAATTCGTCTTCGACCTCGCGCGGCGTTTTGCCCGGCGCGACGCCGAGGCGGTTGGCGAGGCGAAAGACATGGGTGTCGACCGCGATCGTCGGCTCGCCGAAGGCGGTGTTGAGCACCACATTCGCGGTCTTGCGCCCGACCCCGGGCAGCGCCTCGAGCGCCTCTCGGTCGCGTGGCGTCTGGCCGCCGTGCTGCTCTACGATCGCCCGCGAGAGGCCGATCACGTTCTTGGCCTTGGCTCGATAGAGTCCAATCGTCTTGATTCGCTCGGTGAGCCGCTCGACGCCGAGCGCCGCCATCTTTTCCGGCGTATCGGCGATGGCGAACAGCGCCGGCGTAACCTTGTTGACGCCGGCGTCGGTCGTTTGCGCCGACAGCACCACCGCGACCAGAAGCGTGAACGGATTGATGTATTTGAGCTCGCCCTTCGGCGCCGGATTGGCGGCGGCCAACCGCTCGAAGATCGCCTCGGCCCTCGCCGCCCTCGCCTGCCGGGACTGTTTTCGCGCCATGGGCGATTTATAGGCAGGCGCGCCCTCCGCGCCAAGCGCAAGTGCGACTAAAGCCCGTGTTGCCATGAGCGGCGGCGGCACGCATTATGCCCGCTCGGGCTTGGGCTTTTGGCGGCGCGCCGCAGGACGAACCGTAAGATCGGGAGGAATGGAAATGAAATCGCTCAATTGGACCTTGATGCTGGCGGGGGCGCTTTGCGCATCGCTTGCCGCCAGCGCGGCCTCAGCCGCCGACAACAAGGTCGTGATCGGCGACATCGACGATATGTCGGGCCCCTACGCCGACGTCATCGGCCCCAACGGCGTCGAAGCGCTCAAAATGGCGATCGCCGATTTTGGCGGGTCCGTGCTTGGCCAGCCGATCCAGATCCTGACCTTCGACCATCAGAACAAGCCCGACATCGCCGGGCAGAAACTGCGCGAATGGGCGGACACCGATGGCCTGACGATGCAGCTTGGCGGCTCCAACACCGGCGTCAGCCTCGCCATGGCCGCCGCGTCCAAGGAGAAGAAGATCCCGTTCATAGCGATCGGCGCGGCGGGCGCGTCGCTGACCGGCAAGGATTGCACGCCGTACATGATTCACTACGGCTACGACACGACCGCGCTTGCTAACGGCACCGCCAAGACCATTGTCGACGACGGCGGCAAGAGCTGGTTCTTCCTCACCGCCGACTATGCCTTCGGGAAGCAATTGGAGGCGGCGGCCACCGACGTCGTCAAGGCGAACGGCGGAACCGTGGTCGGCGACGTTCGCGTGCCCCTCGGGACATCGGACTTCTCCTCCTATCTCCTCCAGGCGCAGGGCTCCGGCGCGCAGGTGCTCGCCCTCGCCAACGCCGGCGCCGACACGTCGAATTCGCTCAAGGCGGCGGCCGAATTCGGCCTCACCAAGAGCATGCGGCCGGCCGCGCTCCTGGTGTTCATCACCGATGTCCACGCCGTCGGTCTCGACATCGCGCAAGGGCTGGTGCTGACGACCGCTTGGTATTGGAACATGAACGACGAAACACGGGCCTTCGCCAACCGGTTCTTCGAGAAGACGAAGAAGATGCCGACGTTTAATCAGGCCGCCTACTATTCCGCCACCACCACCTATCTCAACGCCGTCAAGGCGGTCGGCACGACCGACGCCGACAAGGTGATGGAGCAGCTCCACAAGACCAAGGTCAACGACATGTTCGTGAAGGACGCCCCCATCCGTCCCGACGGCCTGCTCGAGCATGACATGTACATCGTTCAGGTGAAGACGCCCGCCGAATCGAAAGGCGACTGGGACTTCTACAAGATCATAAAGACGATGAAAGGCGACGAGGCGTTCGGCAAGCTCGCCGAACTCGACCTGCCCGCTGGTCAAGAAGTAGGGACGCGCTCGTAGGGCGCGGTCGCGGACCGCGCCAGGCGGGTCGACGACCCGCCTCTACAGGGCGATCAGTTCAACGCCACCCGGTAGGTCGCCTCGGTCTTGGCGGCGATTTCGTCCAGCGTCGCGCCGGGCGCGAGCTCGACCAGCGCCATGCCGCGAGACCCATGCTTGTCGATCGCGAACACGCCAAGGTCAGTGATGACGAGGTCGACGACCTTGGCGCCGGTCAGGGGCAGGTTGCAATGATGCAGGAGCTTTGGCCCATCCTTGGCCGCGTGCTCCATGACGACGACGATGCGCTTCACGCCGGCGACCAGGTCCATCGCGCCGCCCATTCCCTTGACCATCTTGCCCGGAATCATCCAATTCGCGAGATCGCCGGCCTCCGAGACCTGCATCGCGCCGAGGATCGCGAGGTCGATGTGCCCGCCGCGGATCATGGCGAACGAATCGGCGCTCGAGAAGAAGCTCGTCGTCGGCAACTGGGTGACGGTCTGCTTGCCGGCATTGATGAGGTCCGGGTCTTCCTCGCCCTCGAACGGGAACGGCCCCATCCCCAGCATGCCGTTCTCGCTCTGGAGCTGCACGCTGATCCCCTCGGGGATGTAGTTCGATACCAGCGTCGGAATGCCGATGCCGAGATTGACATAGAAGCCGTCCTTGAGCTCCTTGGCGGCGCGCGCCGCCATCTGGTCGCGGGTCCAGGCCATAAGGAATGCCTCCAGAAACTCAGGCCGCGTGGCGCTTGCGGGTCGTGCGCTGCTCGATCCGCTTCAGCGCGTTCGGGACGTGAACGATGCGCTGGACGTAGACGCCCGGCGTGACGATGTGGTCGCCGTCGATCTCTTCCGGCTCGACCAGATGCTCGACTTCGACGACGGTAAGCCGGCCCGCCGTCGCCATCATCGGATTGAAGTTGCGGGCCGTCTTCCGGTAGACGAGATTGCCTTCGGTGTCGCCCTTCCAGGCATGGACGAGGGCGATGTCGGCGATGAGCCCGGTCTCCATGACGTAGGCCTCGTTGTTGAAGTCGCGGATTTCCTTGCCCTCGGCGACGATCGTGCCCACGCCGGTCCTGGTGAAGAAGGCGGGAATGCCCGCGCCCCCGGCGCGAATGCGCTCGGCCAGCGTGCCCTGGGGATTGAATTCCAGCTCGAGCTTGCCCGAGAGATAGAGATTGGCGAAGATCTTGTTCTCACCGACGTAACTCGAGATCATCTTCCTGATCTGGCCGGTTTCGAGCAGGATTCCAAGGCCGATCCCGTCGACGCCGGCGTTGTTGGAAACGAATGTCAAATCCTTGGCGCCCGACTTGCGCACCGCCTCGATCAGGACCTCGGGCACCCCGCAGAGGCCGAAGCCGCCCGCCATCAAGATCATTCCGTCCTTGATCTGGCCGGCAAGCGCCTCGTCCGCGTTGGCGTAGACTTTTCTCATGGGGTGACGGGTTCCGGTTGAAAGGGTCGCCACTCCCTATCGGCCTCGAGGGCTCGCCGCAAGGCGACAGTCGATGCGCGCGACAGGTGCGAACTTCACATTGCGCGCAGACCGAGCGCGATCGCGATCCAGGCGAGCCCATAAAAGATCAGATCGATGCCGAGAAAGAGGCCGATCACCCACAGTCCCGAGGCCGGCCATTGCGCCAGCACCAGCACGCCAAGCACGAAGGTGATGATTCCGTCCGCCGCGTGCCAGCCCCAACCGGGCAGCCCGACCCACGTCGATCCGATCAACTGGAAGAGACCGCCGATCAGGAAGAACATCGCCATGAACAGGGTCAAGACTTCGGCGGTGATGAGCGGCCGCATCACCATGATGAGACCGGCGACCCCGAACAGGACCGCGGCGAACAAATGCTGAAAGAACCCCGCCCAATGCCCGACCGCGACCGCCTGAATGACTTCAATCGCCGCAGCCAGCACCAGGAGCCAGCCAAAGAACACCATCGAGACCACGGTCGCCGTGACCGCGCGCCCGACGGCGGCGACTCCGAGCAGGACCAGTCCGATCCCCAAGGCCAGAAACCAGCCCCAGTATTGGACGAGGTCGTGGGAGAATTGAACCTGGAGCCCCTGAACGTCCGACGCCGGCATATGTCCCTCCCTCGATCCAGGATCGATCGCGCAATGTCGCTCGGCGACACGATCCGCGGTCCGTCCGGATCGTATCGGGCGCGCAAATGGCCGTCGATGGCGAAATAAAGACCGCCCGGCGCGGGGCGAGCCGCCTGCGGGGACTCCCGGAGCAAAGTTTTGTCGCGGGAGGTCTTGCTAAAATCAGAAACGGTGCTATATCCTTTCCCATTCGCCGGAGCGGACCGCGACGGCGGCGCGCGGCGAGAACAATCGACGAGGGAAAAAAATCCTATTTAAATCGCATGTAACCCTTTGAAAAGTCCCAATTCCAAAAAGCAAAAGGAAGCAAAAGAAAGCTATTTTGCTTTCACGAGTTTTCGCTGGCTTTGTTTCACTTGCGGCTATTTGGCCGCCGGCCCAATGCTGGCGCGCCGTCCGGATCCCTTCGGGGGCATAGGAGCGGAGACGTCGGTTCGGACATTTGCAGCCACGCTTTGAGGACGATCGAGCTTTCTCTATCAGTCGGGGGAACATGGCCCATGATCAATCAAACCGCACGATCCGTTGCCGGAGCCCTCGGGATGGCGGCGGCACTGCTCGTTTCCGCGGGCGGCCGCCTCGCGGCCGACGAAGCGACCGCGCCGCCGGAAATGGCGTCGGGCAGGGTTCCCGGCTATCTGGCCAAATCGCTCGACAGCGCCGCGCTCCTGCCGCGCCCGCCGGCCGAAGGATCGGCGGCGCAGGCGCTCGATATGCAGATCGACTTCGCCGATCTCGCGCTGCAGGGAACCGACCGCTGGAAGCTCGCCGGCAGCGACGCCGACCTTTCTTTCCCACACGCGGCGGACGTTTTCGCCTGCTCGCTCAACGCGCCGGTCACGCCTTCCGACACGCCGCGCCTCTATAAGATGCTCCAACGGGTGGCGACCGATGCGGGCGCCTCGACCCGCGCCGCCAAGGACCGATACCGGCGTCCGCGCCCGTTCATGCTCAACCATGCGCCGACCTGCTTCCCCGCCGGCGACAATGCGCTGAGGGCGAGCGGCTCCTATCCTTCCGGGCATACGGCGATCGGTTGGGCGTGGGCGCTCGCGTTGAGCGAAGCCTCTCCCGACCAGAGCGAGGCGATCCTCGCGCGCGGACGGGCGTTCGGCGATAGCCGGCTGATATGCAACGTTCATTGGGACAGCGACGTGATCGAAGGTCTGTTCATGGGGGCGGCGACGGTTGCGCGACTCAACGCGGAGCCGGAGTTTCTCGCCGATCTCGAGGCGGCCAGGGCGGAACTGGCGGCGGCGCGAGCCAAGGGCCTGCCGCCGCAGAGCGACTGCAAGTTGGAGGCGGCGGCGCTGGCCGAGACGCCCCCGCAGGGGCCCTAGCCTTCGGAGGGCGAGCCGTCGCGCCTCTTCCGCCGCAAGCCGCCGCTCTCGCTCACCCAAGCGAGGGTCACCATGCCGAGCAGCAGCGCCAGGCCGAAGAAGCCCGAGGCGAGCGAAGTCGACCGCGCGCCGATCAGTTCGCTCGATCCCGTCCGTTTGATTCCCATGTAGTCGCCGCCGCCGTAGCTCGGCGAAGGATTCAAGCCGACCACGCGCGGCATGACGATCCCATCGCCCGCGCCGGCGCCGATTCGACGCACCGTGCCGCCAGTCGCCTCGGCGAGCGGCTTGAGCTTGTCGGTGGTCGAGACGACATCCCGCATCTCGAGCGGGTTCTCCTGGCCGACGTTGACCAGCGCGACATGCTCGCCGTCCTCGGCGCGATAGAGGCCGAAACGGTCGACCGTCACATGGGCGCGGCTGAGGCCGGGCGCGAAGGGCGTCAAATCGAGCTTGGTCTTCTTGCCATTCGGCGCGACGAGATAGGTCTCCCGCGCCGCGCCGGTCACGCTCTGGCGCTCGACCGTCACCTCGCGTCCCTTGGCGCTGGCGCGCAAAGCCTCCTCTTCCAGATCGGGCTCCTTCATCAGCCAATGCGCGAGACGGCGCAAAAGGTCGAGGTAGGGTCCGCCGCCGTCATAGCCGCGCGCCCAAAGCCACATCTGGTCGCTCAGCAGCAGCGCCACGCGCCCCTTTTCGACCCGCGACAGCACGAGCAGCGGCTTGTCGTCCGCGCCGCTCATGATCGTGTCGCCGCCCGTCGGTCTCGCGCCCACGATCCGGAACCACCGCCCCCAACTCGGCTCGCCGTCGTTGGCGTCGAGGCCGCTCAGACCCCGGGTCACCGGATGGCGCAGTCCGTCTTCAGACACCTTGGCGCGATACGCGCCCTCGACGTCGTCGCCGCTTGGCTCGGCGGGCGAGATTGCTCCGAGCGGCGAATAATAGAGGCCGTCGGGCGTCGAGAATTCCGGCCCTTCCGCCATCAGGAGCGCGCCGCCATTGCGAACGTAATTGGCGATGTTCTCGAGATAGACGTAGGGCAGGATCGACTGCTGCGCGTAGCGATCGAAGATGATGAGGTCGAAGTCCTTGATCCGCCGTCCGAACAGGTCCGCGACCGGAAAGGCGATCAGCGACAGTTCGTTGATCGGCGTGCCGTCGGAGCCCTTCTCCGGCGGACGCAGGATGGTGAAATGCACCAGATCCACGTTGGCGTCGGACTTCAAGAGATTCCGCCACATGCGCTCGCCCGGATGCGGCTTGCCGGAGACCAGCAACACCCTGAGCTTGTCGCGCACGCCCTCGATGCTGACCACGGCGCGATTGCTGTCGGCGGCCAGCTCGTTCTCGACCGGCGCGACTTCCAGCTCGATCACGTTCGGCCCGGGATGGTCGATCGGGACCTTGACATCGATCCGCTCGCCGACCTTGGCGTCGATCTCGGCGATCGACTCGCCGTCGCGCCGCACCGTGAGCTTCACCGGCTCGCCATGGTCGGCGCTGTCGAGGACACGCGCGACGATGACCTGATCCTTGCCGACGATGCCGTACCGCGGCGCCTCGACCAGTTCGATGCGCCGCTGACGCTCGCCCTCATGGCCGGTGATGAGCGCGTGCAGCGGGGCGTTGAAGCCGAGCGCGGCCGGAGACTGGGGAATGTCGTGCACGTCGCCATCGGTGATCACGACGGCGCCGCCGACGCGCTCGGGCGGCGCGTCGGCAAGCGCGCCGCGCAGGGCGGCGAACAGCTTGGTCCCCTCGGTTTCGGATTCCTCGCGCGACGTTTCGACGACGCGCAAGTCGACGTCTCCGAGCGCTTTCAGCCTCGCCTCGACCTCGTCGCGCGCTTTGTCGGTTTGCTGCGGCCGCTCACCGATGTCCTGGCTTTCGGAACGGTCGACGACCACGGCGACAATGTCCTTGAGCGGGCGGCGGTTCTCCTGGACGAGATTGGGATCGCAAAGGCCGAGCAGCAACAGCGCCATGCTGAGCGCGCGCAGCCACGCGCCGCGGACGCCCCGCCAGACGAGCGCGACCGAGACGGCGAGCGCCGCCGCCGCCAGCGCATAGAGCGCCGGCCAGGGAAGAAACGGAGAAAAGCCGATCGACCACGCGCTCAACGGGTGAGCCTTTCCAGAATGTCCTTGGCGTGCACCTGGTCGGCCTTGTAGTTGCCGGTGAGCGTGTACATGACCAGATTGACGCCGCTGCGCAGGGCGAGTTCGCGCTGTCGCGCCCCGCCGGGAATGAGCGGGTACAGCGGCCGCCCGTCGGCGTCTTCCGCCCATGCCGCCGCAAGATCGTCGGAGGCGATGACGATCGGCGACACGCTGTCGCCCGCCCGCGCGGGACGCTGGACACGGTCATTCGGGTCGGGCGACGGAAGCGCCTCGATCCAGGTCTGCCCGATCGCGGTGCGGCCGACGATGCGGTCGAGCAGGTAGAAGGTCTTGGTCAAGACGTGGTCGTGCGGAACCGGCTCCAGTTCCGGCACGTCGACCCCGGCCAGAAGCGTGCGCAACCAGAGCGCCTCGGACGTCGGCGAGCCGCCCGGACGCGCTGTCAGCGCGTCGCGGGTGTCGAAGACCAGCGTGCCGCCGTTTTTCATGAACGCCGCGATCCGCGTGCGCGCCTCGGGCTTCGGCTGCGGCAGCCCGGCGACGATCGGCCAATAGATCAGCGGATAGAAGGCGAGCTCGTCGCGCGCCGGATCGAGCGCGACCGGCTCGGCCAGCTCGGCCGACGTCCGGGAAGCCAGCACCCGGGTCAGAGCCGTCAATCCGAGCTTGGAGGTTTCATCGACCGTCGCGTCGCCGGTCACGACATAGGCGAGGCGGGTCGACAGGGCCGCATCCATGTCGCGGTCGGAGATCGGCGCGCCTTCGGCGGCGCGGGGCTGTTGGGCAACGGAAACGAGGCCGAGCGCGGCCGCGACGGCAAGGACCGCAAGCGCCTTCCGCCGACGCAACGGCGCGCCGCCCATGAGCCAGATCGAAACCAGGGCGTCGATCATCAGGCCGATGAGAGCCGCCGGCAGGAGCCAGCGGCGAAGATCGATTGGCGGTGTGATCGCAAGCGCGCCTTCGCGCACAGTCAGCGGCCGATAATCGGCGGGAGTCAACGCCTGGCCCTCCGCCAGCGCATTGACGGCCCGCGAGGAGTCCCGCGATCCGTAGAAACCAGGCGGGTGGAACGCGTCGCCGACGCCGGAAAAATCATCGCCGATCGGTTCGGCCTGCGCTGGCGGCGGCCCGAGAACGCCGAAACCGTTCAGAGTGCGCAAGGGCGGCCGGACCGTGCCGTGCGCGTCAACCTTGGCTTTCGCTGCGCCTTGACCAGGCGCATCGGCTTCGGCCACGATTCGACGAAGCATGTCGACGAAAAGGCCTGACAACGGCAGATTCGACCAGGTCGTGTCCGCAGTCACGTGGAACAGCACGACAAGGCCTTTGCCGCGCCGCTCGGCGGTGACAAGCGGGGTGCCGTCGGAGAGGCGAGCCCAGGTCTTCTCGGCCAGTCCAGTCTCGGGCTCGGCAAGCACCTGGCGAGAAACGGTGACTTCATCCGGCGCGGCAAGACCGAAGAATGGGCTGCCCGCCTCAAACGGCCCGATATGCTTGGGCGTTTCCCACGACAAGGCGCCACCGAGCAGGCGGCCCCCACGGCGCAGCGCGGTCGGGGTCAATGTGTCGTCGCCGGCGGCAAGCCGGGTGCCGGCGAACCGCAACAGCACGCCGCCGCTGTCGAGAAATTGAGTGATGGCGTCGAGCTCCGGCCCCGGCGCTAGGCTCATGTCGGCGACGACCAGCACTGAGGGTTTTTCGTCGAGCAACGACACGATCGGGTCGCTCGAGGAGTCATGCCACTCGCTGATATCGGCGAACGGCTGCAACGCCCGTTTGAGATAATAGCTCGGCGCAAGCAGGGGCTGGGCGACGTCGGCGCTCGCTCCCGAGGCGATGGCGACCCGACGCCGGCGGGAGCGCTCGTCGATAAGCCAGGTCGCCCCCGCCGAGCGCTCGCTATCGATGACGACTTGGGTCACGTCGTTGCGCAACTCGACCGGCAGATCGAAGCGGGCGTCAACCGTCGTTTTGGCGCCGAAGTCGAAGGCGGCCTGGCCGACTTCCCGTCCCTGGACGTCGAGCGCCCTCACCGAGCCGGTCGCAGGAGCGCTCGCGTCCGAACGCGTGATCCGCGCCGTCAGGGCGCCCGCCTCGTTCTCGGCGCCTGCAAGCGCGAGCGCGCCTCGGCCGTCGGTCACCACTTCGATCGACCGAGCGATGGACGCAAGCCGGCCGGAAAAGGCGCTGGCGCCGCCGAGCTCGACCCCGTCGGCGATCCACAGAATGTCGGTCTTCGGCTCGCGCCCGAGAAAGCGCTCGATCGCCGGCAACGCCGCGGCGCGGTCAGGCGCGTAAGGAACCGGCGAAAGCGAACGCAACCGGCCTTCGATGCCGGCTCTGTCGAGAGGCGCGATATCCTGTCCGCCCTGCGACAGGGTGTGGATCGCCACGATTCGACCGCTCCGCGTTGCGCCCGCCGCTCGTTCCCGGGCGAAATCGATGCGCTTGTCCCAGGCTTGCGCAGCCGGAAATCCGTCGTCGATCAGCACCAGCAGCGGCCCCGACCCGGAGAGCGCGGCGAGGCTGTTCCAGAGCGGCTCGGCCATGGCGAGGATGATCAGCGCCCCAATCGCGAGACGCAGCGCCAGGATCGGCCACGGCGTGCGCGCCGGCGTCGTCTCGGTCGGATCAAGCCCGAGGAGCAGCCGCAGGGGCGGAAACACCGCGCGACGCGGACTGGGCGGCGTGACGCGCAACAGGAAATAAAGACCAACGAGGCCGATAAGCGCCGCCAGCACGGCGGGAGCGGCGAAGGCGAGCGGCAGGCCGAACATCGTTCAGGCGCTCCTCAAGCCTGCGCCGGGTTCGGGCGCGGAAAGGCGCATGCGCAGCGCAAGCAGGATCTCCGCCGGCGAAGCGTCTGTGCGATGGATGCTCATGCCCCAGCCCGAGTGGGCGCAGAGGCCGCGGATCGTTTCGCGATGGGCGGCAAGACGCGCGAGATAGGCGTCGCGCAAGTTTTGCGCCCGCGGCGTGAGCACGCTGAGCGAGCCGGCGGGATCGAGAAATTCGATGTTGCCCGAGAACGGGTATGTCTCCTCGATCGGATCGGCGATCATCACGAGTTCGCCGATCGCGCCCTCAGCGCTTACGGCGCGGATCGCGCGCGCGACGTCTTCGGGCTCGGAGAGAAAGTCGCCGAGCATAAGCACCATCGAGCGCGACGCGGCGGGCAGGAATGGCGGCAGCGCGGCTTGAGAGGCGCCGCGGAGTCTCTCGTCAGTCGCGATCGCTTCGGCGAAGCGCTCGACGACGCCTGGCGTCGCCAACGGCCGGGTGAGGCCGAGCAGTCCCGCGCGCTCGCCGCCATGCACGCACAGATCGGCAAAAGCCAGCGCCAGCAAGGCGGCGCGGTCAATCTTCGACACCGGCGACAAACTCGAGCCAAACTGCATCGAGGGCGAGCGGTCGAACCATATCCAGACGGTGTGCGCAGCCTCCCATTCCCGCTCGCGCACGAAAGCGCGCTCTTCTCGCGCCGAGCGCCGCCAGTCGACTCGCGACGACGGCTCGCCGGACAGGAAAGGTCGAAATTGCCAAAAGGTTTCGCCCGACCCGGCGCGCCGTCGGCCATGAACGCCGTGACGCACCGTCTGAGCCACGCGACGAGCCGCGATAATGAGGCTCGGAAGACGGGCTGAGAGCGTTACTGCGTCTCGCCGGATGGAGGCAGGGAGCGTCATTGCGTCGAAGGCCGCAGCGTCATTGGATCGTCTTGGTGACGAGCCGCGCGATCACCGCCGAAATCGTCTCGCCTTCGGCCCGGGCGGCGAAGCTCAGCGCCATACGGTGCTTGAGCGCCGGCTCGGCCAACGTCGCGACATCGTCGAGCGACGGCGAGAGCCGCCCATCGACCAGCGCGTGGGCGCGCGCTGCCAGCATCAGCGCCTGCGCGGCGCGCGGGCCAGGGCCCCAACCGATCCCCTTCGTCAACTCGGAATCGCCCTCGCCCGGGCGACCGGCGCGCACCAGGTCGAGGATCGCCTCGACGACGCGGTCGCCGATCGGCGCTCGGCGCACGACCCGTTGCGCGGCCATCAGATCCTCCGCCGTCATGACGGATTTCGGCCGCGCCTCACGCTCGCCTGTCGTCTCGATCAGGATTTGGCGTTCCGCCGCCCGATCGGGATAGCCGACGTCGATCTGCAAAAGGAAGCGATCGAGTTGCGCTTCGGGCAGCGGATAAGCGCCTTCCTGCTCCAAGGGGTTCTGCGTCGCCAGCACGTGGAACGGTCGCGGCAGGTCATGGCGCGCCCCGGCGACGGTGACATGATGCTCCTGCATTGCCTGCAGCAGCGCCGACTGGGTGCGGGGACTGGCGCGGTTAATCTCGTCGGCCATCAGGAGCTGGGCGAAGATCGGTCCCCTGATAAAGCGGAAGCCGCGCTTGCCGTCCTGACCTTCCTCCATCACCTCGGAGCCGAGAATGTCGGTCGGCATCAGATCGGGAGTGAACTGAACCCTGAGCGCCTCGAGGCCAACGACGATCCCGAGCGTCTCGACCAGCTTGGTCTTGGCCAGTCCCGGGACTCCGATCAATAATCCGTGTCCGCCCGCAAGCAGCGTCGTGAGCGCGAGGTCGACGACGCGCTCCTGGCCGAATATGACGCCACCGATCTCCGCCCGTGCGGCGGAGATGCGCTCCAGCGCCAGGTCAGCGTCGCGAGTCAGCTGGCCTGGGTCGGCGATATTGGTAACGTTCATCGGTTCGTCCTTTGCCCAAGCGAATGGCTTACGGTTTTGTTTTTATCTTCAAGCGCACTAGATTGAACGCGCGCCCGTTTCGCGCAAGCCCTAAGCACGCAGATGTCGGATCCGCCCACATATAAGCGCGAGACTAACGCAGAGCCGGCGCGCGCGCCGGAAGCGTCTCTGCGAGGACTCGGCGAGGCGGCGATGGGGCGATTGCGCGGTCTGACGCCGGCGCCTTCTTGGAATCCGCCCGACTGCGGCGATATCGACATGCGCATCGCTGCCGACGGAACATGGTTTTATTGTGGCTCGCCGATTGGCCGGGCGCCGCTGGTGCAGCTGTTCGCCTCGATCATGCGCAAGGAGGGTGACCGCTATGTCCTGGTGACGCCGGTCGAAAAAGTCGGGATCAAGGTCGACGATGCGCCGTTTCTGGCGGTCGAAATGCGCGTCGACGACGAGGCGGACCAGCCGCAACTGACGTTTCGCACCAATGTCGAGGACCTGGTGACCGCCGACGGCGAGCACCCGCTTCGGTTCGAGCGCGGCGCTTCCGCGGGCCTGAAGCCCTATGTGCGGGTCAGGGGCGACCTCTGGGCGCTGGTCAAGCGAGCGCTGTTCTATGATCTTGTCGCGCTCGGCCGGACGGAGCGGTTCGAGAACGAGGACTGGTTCGGCGTGCGCTCGCGCGGCCTGTTCTTCCGCATGTGCCGGGCGAGCGAAATCGAGGGGCTTTGAGCGCCGACCTTGTCTCCGATCTGAACCCTGCCTCGCTGCGCGGGCTGGCGCGACTTAAGCTTGCGCCGTCGCTTGGAGTCGAGGATCTCGAGCGAGCGACGCCGCTCGGGCCGAGCGACTACGCGCTCAGCGGTCATCGCGTGGAGCCGGCCGTGGTCGCGCGCGCGAAACCCGCCGCTGTGCTCCTGCCGCTCGTCAAACGGCCTCAAGGACTGACCGTTCTCTTGACGTTGCGGGCGTCTGATTTGCGCGCCCATTCAGGCCAAGTCGCCTTTCCCGGCGGTAAGATCGACCCCGGCGAGACGCCGCGCCAGGCGGCGTTGCGCGAGGCGCGCGAGGAAATCGGGCTTGAAGAGCGCTACATCGAGCCGCTCGGCTGGCTTGATCCCTACCTCACAGGCACCGGGTTCAGGATCGCGCCCCTCGTCGCGCTCGTCGAATCCTCGTTCGCGCTGAAGGTCAACACGCTGGAGGTCGACGAGGTTTTCGAGACCCCTTTCGCGTTCCTGATGGACCCGGCCAATCACCGCCTTGACGAGCGAGAATGGCAGGGACGCCGGCGACAATTCTACGCCATGCCTCACGACGGGCGCTATATCTGGGGCGCGACCGCCGGACTTTTGCGCAACCTCTACGAAAAGCTGTTTACCTGATGGGACGAAGCCTCTTCGAACCGCTGGCGCTGTTCCTGAGCCCGTTCGCGGTTTATGCGCTCTACCTCATCGTGCGCGCCCGCTACCCGCTCGAGGTCGAGCACTGGACGCGCGGACGGGTGTCGATCATGACGCTCATCGGTCTGGCGGCGGCGGTTCTCGGGCTCGTCGCGATCAACGCATTCGCGCCCCGGGGCCGCGGGGTCTACGTTCCGGCGCATGTCGAAAACGGCGTCCTGGTCCCGGGACGGATCGAATGACGGTCCTCGGCGGTTTGGCGGGCGGAAAGCTGAAGGACCTGACGCCGCTCCGGCAAGGCCCGTTGGCGCGGGCGCTCGAAGCCCTCAACGGCGCCGGCGAGGAGACGCGCCTCGTCGGCGGCGCGGTGCGCGACCTCGCGCTCGGCGAGGTCGCGTTTGATTTCGACCTCGCGACCACCGCATCGACCGACGAAGCGATTCGCCGCGCGCGGGCGGCGGGGTTCAAGGTTGCGCTGACCGGCGTCTCGCATGGCACGGTGACCATTGTCGTCGACGGACGTCCGATCGAGACGACGACGCTGCGCCAGGACGTCGAGACCGACGGACGCTGGGCCAAGGTGGCGTTCGGACGCGACTTCGCCGCCGACGCCAAGCGGCGCGACTTCACCATCAACGCGCTGTCGCTCGGAGCGGACGGAACGGTCCACGATACCGTCGGCGGACTTGACGATCTCTCCGCCGGAAGGGTGCGCTTCATCGGCGACGCCGATCAGCGCATCCACGAGGATTATCTGCGCATTCTGCGGTTCTTCCGCTTCTCGGCCCGCTTCGCCGCGAACGGCCTCGACCCAGAGGGTCTAACGGC
The DNA here is from genome assembly GCA_963765375.1 of uncultured Alphaproteobacteria bacterium. Lineage (GTDB taxonomy): Bacteria > Pseudomonadota > Alphaproteobacteria > Rhizobiales > Beijerinckiaceae > Roseiarcus. Next base: position 133,014 of record CAVXVZ010000010.1, read on the forward strand.
TGCGATCCGCGCCCGCGATGGCCTGGCGCGGCTGTCGCGGGAGCGGGTGCGCGCCGAACTCTTGAAGCTCATCACGGCGCGGCGCGCCGGCGAGGTCGTCCAGACGATGGGCGAGTGCGGCTTTCTCGAGCCGATCCTCGGCGGCCTTGCCTACCCTCGACGGCTCAGCCGTCTGATCGCGATCGAGGCGGGTCGCGGCCGCGAGCCTGACGCGATCCTGCGGCTCGCCGCGCTCGCCGTCGCGATCCCGGAGGACGCGGATCGGTTGCGCCACCGCCTGCGGCTCGCCAACGCCGAACATGAGCGGATCAAGTCCGCCGCCGCGGCGCTCGTCGGCCTGCACGGGATCGCGGCGCCTCCGCCGGCCGCGGCCCTGCGCGCTCTTCTGTTCGACGCCGGGCGCGAGGCGGCGCGCGATGCGCTTGGGCTTGCCGAGTCCGAGTCCGGAACGGCGCCGGATGCAGCCTTCGCCGCAGCCGACCGGTTTCTGGCCGAGGCGCCTGAGCCGAAATTGCCGTTCGGCGGCGCCGATCTGATCGCCCGCGGCGTCGCGGCGGGCCCCCGCGTCGGCGAGACGCTGCGCGTGGTTCAGGCGCTGTGGATCCGGGCGGGCTTTCCCGAAGAACCGGACAGGCTGGCCCGCCTGCTCGACGAGGCGGTCGCGCAATCGGCGCGCGGCGAGGCGCAGCCTTAAGGGAACCGGGCCGGCGCGGGCGCGCCCCGGACGAGCCGACGCGGCGAGGCCCTGGGCGGCTTGGGCCATGCAAATTGCCGCAAACAGGCAAAAGCCGACGAAAATAAGATTGCTTGAATTGGCTTTTATTTATTTTTTGGATTCGGGGCTTTTCAATGGGTTAGACCCGATTCAAATAAGAAAAATCTCCCCTCCTCCGTCCTCGCCGCCGGCCGCGTCCGAAGCGGCGGGTTCAATCCGGCCAGTGGAGAGAGGTATAGCATGAATTCCGATTATCGCAAAGATATTTCGCAAGATTTTGATTCGCGCCACGGCCGCGGCGATTCCCGTCAGTCCGCGTCCGCTCCGAGGCCTCCCGCCGCCGGGCGTCGAGATGCGCGCGCTTCTATGAACTCCGCGGGTCGTCCTTCAAATCCCGGTATTCGATCCCCAACGGCCCGACGCCTGTGATCTGGGTGATGTATTCGCCGGACTTCGCCCAGTGGAAATGCCAGGTATCGCCGGGAAGAACGACGACGGCGCCGGGCGGATACGCCTTCACCTTCTCGCCGTCGAACCGCTCGCCGAGGCCTATGTAGAAAACGCCGGACATCACGGTGTAGATTCGGTCTTCCGGGTGTCTGTGCGGCATCAGCTTCGTGCCGGAGGCCGCCTTGACCCGGATCAGATAGGGGCCCGGCTTCGAGGGTTCGCCGACGATGACGGCGAGATGCGCCGAAGCCGGAAACGCCGGGAACGGCTTCCAGTCGATGTCTTCGGGCAGGATCGATCTGAAAACGGCTTCATTCGGCTGATGGGTTCGAACCACTGCCATTGCGAACTCCTTGTCCTGAACCTGATGAGGTGACCGGTACATCGGGGTGTGATTTTCCTGCATGAATCAACTGCCGCTTGATCGCCATTGTGAAAACGGCGCCGGCGCCTGGGCTCTCCGCCGAGCTAAGCCGAAGCCCAACGGAAAATCATTCGCCTTTCCGGATCAACCGGCGGGGGCGTGCGATGGAAGTCGAAAGGCGGCGGTTGCGATCGAAGCGGGCCGCCCGGTGGCCGCTGACGCGAGGGGAGGGGGCCGCTTGGGCGACCCCCGCGCTGTTGCGCGCGCCGGCGACGGGCGGGGCTCGGCAAGCCTCAGTTGCGCGGATGGGCCGGCGGCTCGGCTGACGAATTCGGGTCGTAGGGACGCTGGCGCCGCTCGGCCATGAACTGATCGAACTCAGCGCGGTCCTTGGCGAAACGCAGCCGGCCCAGGAAGTCCTTGAACTCGCGCTGCTCGTCTTCGAGGCGCTTCAGCGTCTCGGCGCGATAATCGTCGAAGGCGTTGTTGCCGCTCGAGGCCGGGCCGAACCAATCGCGGGCGCCCCGCACGCGCTCCATCCTGGAGCGGATCACGTCCATTTTTTCCTGCATGCGAGAGATCTTTCGCTCCCAACGGTCCCCGCGGTGCTCCCAGCCGAACATCGGCTCATCTCCTGCGTAGATTGGATGACGCCAGAATCCGAATCTTCCTCTGGCGATCAGGAAGCCAAGCATCAGGAGACCCAGCGGCCACCACCAAACGAACCCCAAAATCATCAGAATGAGAGGCATGGCATGTCCTCGGTTGTGAATGTAACGAACATTTACATTAGTCGCGGCCGTTGTCAAGCGCCTCCTCGCGGATTTCCGATCCCGCCAGGCGACAGAGCCGTGCGGCCGCACGGATGGATACCGGCTTTCGCAGAGATGACAGGTCGCCGTCAACGGGCCGGGTTTCGCGGCGGCTCCGCGTTGACTCCGAGCCCTCGCAGATAGACCAGCATGTGCGCTTCCAGAAGCTCCGCCGGCGACATCGGCAATGCGCGTTGCGCGCCGTCGCCGCGCCCGAACAGCGAAGCGACGCCGTGCGCCATTGCCCAGATGTGGAGCGCGACCATCAAGGCCGGCGGGCGGGCGCCCGCGGGCATCGCGGCGCAGACTTTGTCCGCGGCCCCGCGCAACACCGCGAAGGCCCGCTCGCCGGCTTCCCGCAGCGGGGGATTGGCGCCGACCGGAACGCCGGCCTCGAACATCGCCGAATAGAACGCGGGCTCGGCGCGGGCGAATTCGAGATAGGCCTTGCCGAGCCGGTCGAGCGCGGTGAATTCATCGGGGCGTCCTTCGTCCCAGGCGCGCCCCAGCGCCGCGGCGAACTGTTCAAAGCCGCGCAGCGCCACATTGGCCATCAACTCGTCGCGGTCGCGGAAATGGCGATAGGGCGCGGCCGGGCTGACGCCGGCGAAGCGCGCCGCCTCCGCGAAGGTAAACCCCGCCGTCCCTTTTCTGGCGATCAATTCCAGCGCCGCGCGGATCAGCGCCTCGCGCAAATTGCCGTGATGATAGCCGCGCGGCGCCTCCGCCTCGCCCGGCTTGTCCTTGCGCCAGCTCATGTAACGAATGCTTACATAGGACCGGCGCAGGAGTCGATGCCGGACCCTCCGCAAGGCGGGCCGGTCGCTGGCAGGGGCGCGAGACGTGATACGCGCGACTGCCGGCGCCTGACCTGACCCACGCCGAGCTGGCGTGGCAGGGGATCGTCTCAGTCGAGCCGCAACGCTGCTTTCGCGGTCCCGGGCCCGACCGGAACGTTGAAGGTCTTCGCCCCGGCGGTCACAACGCCCTGTCCGGGCGCGGCGCGATAAATGCGGTACTCGCCCTTCGCATCGGTGAACGTGGTGAACTTGCGGCCGCCGACCGCGAGCGTGACCGGCTTGAAGGCGAGCGGCTTGCCGCTCTGGTCCGCAAGCGCCCCGGTCGCCGCGGGCGGCTCGTTTGGAAACGCGAACATGAACGGGTTGAAGATCGTGTCCCAATAGACCATCACGTCGGTCACGCCGGCGTACCCGAAGGCCGGCCCGCCAACGGTCACGCTTGCGGTTTGGGTGTTGGCGCTGGTCTGGGTGTTCGACGACGTATTGGTCCATTCGAAGCTGCCGGTCGCTTTCAGGCTGCCGGTGAACGGCACTTTGATCCCGGCCGAGACGCTGATGCTGACGCCATACTGGACCTGGGTGGAATGCGTGTTGGTGTCGGTGACGGAGTTCTGCTGGGCATAGGTTTGGGTCGGGATGGGATCGGCCGCGGTCAAAGGCGGAATGTAGGGAAAGCTCTGCGTCGTCGGAGCGTAGCGGTTCGGGTCGATGGCTGCGGCCCCCGACGCGAACGGGTTGAGCGCAAGGATGGTGGCGTAGTCGGCGCCATTCAGACCGGCGCTCGCCAGCTGCTGCTGGAGGCCCGGCGGCATCGAAGCCGGGTTCTTGAGCCAGCTCACGTAGACATACTGGATGTTCATGGTCGGCCCGTTCACCCCGAGTTGCCAGTCGATGTTGTCCTGCGGGTCGATGGCCACATTCAGTTGTGGGTTGAGCCAGAGATAGAAGATGTCATGGTCATGGCTGATGCCGTCCGTGCCGGGCCCCTGGCATTTGATGTCGAGGGTCGTGCTTTTCTTTATCTCGATGGAGCTGCTGTCCGTCGAGGTCTTGGAGGTGTTGAAGTCTGTGGTGGCGCCGAGTTGCACGACGCCCACATCCAGGCCGGCGGACGCCGTGACGTCGACCCCGGCTTTGAACGAACTGCTGGTCGAAGTGTTCGTGCCAGTGGTGCTGCCGGCCCCGTAATCCACCGAGGAGGTGCTCTTGCCGCCATTCGTGCCGGGCGGCGCATACAGAAGCGTAAGCACCTGGTATTTCGGCAGGGCGGTCCCGGTGACAGGCTGGTTGGCCGCCTGGACGGCGAATGGAGGCGAGTTGGTGTCGAAGCCGCCGAGATGCGTCCCCCCGCTTCCATCCATGTTGATCCGCCAGAGCTTGTTGTCGGTGCCCTGGAAAAAGATGAAGTTGTCGGCCACGACCGGAGTGGATTTCGTCTTGTAGCCGGCGAGATTCGTGCCCCCGCTTCCGTCGAGGTTGGTCCGCCAGAGTTTGTCGTCGGTGCCGCGAAAATAGACGCGTCCGCAAGCTTTAGTCCCAAACGAAAGAAATTGTCTGTGACGCGCGTCACACTTCGAGGAAGTGCAACAGCTCAGAGCGGCGGAATATCATTCGGGTGAAAGTGGGCTTATCCCATGCGCAGCGCGCTATTTACATCCAAATCTCTTGCTGCTGCTGCTTGGAGCGGGGCGCTAGTTCTCATGTTAACCATAAAGTGTTTGATAGAAGTTGCAGCCTTGGAGGGCTGCGGCGGCGGAAGCCGCGCCAAGGAGCCGCGCGCTGAAGCAACGGGGCCTCCAGCGCCGCGCGGATCAGGGCCTCGCGCAAATCGCCGTGATGATAGCCGCGAGGCACCTCTGCTAACCTGAATCCGGATCATCGGCGCGAGGCATTGCAATGAAAAAGATCGGCTTCCTCTCTTTTGGCCATTGGACGCCCTCGCCTCAGTCGCAGACCCGTTCGGCCTCCGACGCCCTTCTGCAATCCATAGATCTCGCCGTCGCGGCCGAGGAACTGGGAGCGGACGGGGCCTATTTTCGCGTTCACCACTTCGCCCGCCAGCTCTCCTCGCCCTTCCCGCTCCTCGCCGCTGTCGGCGCGAAGACCCGCCGGATCGAGATCGGCACGGCGGTCATCGACATGCGCTACGAGAATCCGCTCTACATGGCCGAGGATGCAGGCGCGGCCGACCTGATCGCCGGCGGCCGCCTGCAGCTGGGCGTCAGCCGGGGCTCGCCCGAGCAGGTGATCGAGGGATGGCGCCACTTCGGCTATCGCCCGGCGGAGGGTCAGAGCGACGCCGACATGGGCCGGCGCCACGCCGAGGTCCTGCTCGAGGCGCTGCTCGGCGAGGGTTTTGCCCAGCCGAACCCTCGTCCGATGTTCCAGAACCCGCCGGGCCTGTTGCGCCTCGAGCCCTATTCGGAGGGCCTGCGCGACCGGATCTGGTGGGGCGCCGGCTCCAACGCCACCGCGTCCTGGGCAGCGAAGCTCGGCATGAATTTGCAGAGCTCGACGCTCAAGGACGACGAGACCGGCGAGCCGTTCCATGTCCAGCAGGCCGCCCAGATCCGGACTTTCCGCGCCGCATGGAAAGAGATTGGCCATGGGCGCGAGCCACGGGTCTCGGTGAGCCGCAGCATCTTCCCGCTGATCGATGGGCGGGACCACGCCTATTTCGGTCGTGAGGACCAGGAAGGGGACCAGATCGGCTTTATCGACCAGAAGACGAGGGCGATCTTCGGCCGCGGCTACGCCGCCGAACCGGACCGCCTGATTGAGCAGCTCAGCAAGGACGAGGCCATCGCCGAGTCCGACACGCTGCTTCTGACCATCCCCAACCAGCTGGGGGTCGCCTATTGCGCGCATGTCATCGAGGCGATCCTCGAACACGTCGCCCCGGCCCTTGGCTGGCGCTGACGCTTGAGCCGTTTCCACCCGCGAAGAAGCGCGGCATAGGCCCCCCAATAGGTCAGGCCAAATCCGATGTCAGCGGCTCCTGGTTGTCGATCGAAGCTCGCGACCCCAACGGGCCATAGTCGTGTCGGCCTGGCGGACGGCAGTGTCTCAGTTTGAATTCCCGTTTCGGGCGGATAGCGGTCGTTCGAGAATCGTGCGGTAATGGCGAGGTTGCGCCAGAACGGCGGTAGAGGACGGGCCGACCCCGACCAGTTTCCTCGTTCTGAGGTCGCCCCAAAAGTTGCCATTCGCCCAAGCACAGCTGTGGGGCGATCGAGCGGCAACGCGCCTGGATTGGTGGTACACTGCCGGCATCCGGAGGGAGCAGTGACCGAAACTCGGAAGCTCGCGGCGATCCTGGTGTCCGACGTCGTCGGCTACAGCCGGCTCGCCGGGGCGGACGAAGATCGCATCCTCGCTCGGCTCCGAACCCTTCGCAGCGATCTGATTGATCCCACAATCTCCGTGCATCATGGCCGCATCGTCAAGCGCACCGGCGACGGCAGCGTCATCGAGTTCCGCAGCGTAGTCGACGCGGTGCGCTGCGCGCTCGAAGTGCAGCACGCCATGGTCGAGCGCAATGCGGGCGTCGCGCCCGACAAGCGCATAGAATTTCGCATCGGCATTCATTTGGGCGACGTCGTCGAGGAGAGCGACGGCGATCTGATGGGCGACGGCGTCAATATCGCCGCGCGACTGGAAGGGATCGCCGGGCCGGGCGCGATCTGTCTTTCCGAGGACGCCTACCGTCAGGTGAGCGGCAGGCTCGATATGGCGGTCACGGATCTCGGCCAGACGCAGCTCAAGAACATCGAAAGGTCGATCCGGGTCTATTCGCTGCAAGTCGGAGTCCCCGCCCAAGCGAAACCTGCGACCGAGGCCAAGGCCGCCGAGCCGAAAAAGCGTTCGCGGCTAGGACTTCCTGGTCGCGGGGATCGTTGCGCTCATCGTGATCGCGGCCGGCGCCTGGTATTTCCTTGGAGCGAACCGCCCCGCCCAAGCCGCGCATCTGTCCATCGTCGTGCTGCCCTTCGCCAATCTCTCAGGCGATCCGGCGCAGGATTATTTCGCCGACGGGATCACTGAAAATCTGACCACCGAACTGTCGCGCATCCACGACAGTTTCGTGATCGCCCGCAACACGGCTTTCGCCTACAAGGGCAAACCAATCGACGCCAAAGAGATCGGCAAGGAGCTCGGCGTTCGCTATGTGCTCGAAGGTTCGGTCCAGCGCGACCAGAACCGGGTGCGGGTCAACGCCCAACTCATCGATACCGAGTCGGGCGCGCACCTCTGGGCCGAGCGATTCGAGGAAGACACGGCCGATCTGTTCAAGCTGCAGGATCAGATCGTCGCGCGGTTGGCCAACACGTTGAACGCAGCACTTATTAAGGCGGAAGCGGCGAAGGGCGCCCGCTCGACCAACCCGGATGCGAACGATCTCGTCATGCGCGGTCTGGCGCTTATGAATGAGCCGAATCTTCAGCCCAGCAAGAACAATGCGGCGCGGACTTTGTTCGAACAGGCGCTCGCGATCGACCCCAACAATGCGAAGGCCATCGCCGGCGTCGCTGAAACATATTTCACCGAGTTTCTCTTTGGATGGGGAAAATCCGAGACCGACTACGACGCCAAAATACTTGGTCTGGCGGACCGCGCGATCGCCCTCGCTCCAGATTACTACCGACCGTACGAGTTTAAGAGCATTTACTTGAGCATCTCGCACCGCTCTGATGAGGCGGTCCGCGCCGCCAGCGCCGGCCTCGCCGTCAATCCAAATCAACCGAATCTCTACGCAGCGCGAGCGACGGGAGAAATTTCGCTTGGCCATTTCGACCAGGCCAAATCCGACGTGCAACAGGCGATTCGGTTGAGCCCGCATGATCCATTTAAGACGATCTGGGATACGAATCTCGGCGACATAGAAATTGGCGCGGGTCGTCCCGAAGCGGCAATCGTCGAATACCGAAAGTCGATCGACGCCGGCGATCACACCTACTGGAACTACGCCAACCTCGCCGCCTCCTATGCGCTCCTGGGCAAGATGGACGAGGCGAAGCCGTTCGTGGCTGAAACCCTTCGCCTCAATCCGAGCTTCACCATCAAATGGTATCGCGAGCACGTCCCCTACGACCTTCCGACCCGCGACGAGGGTCTGCGTAAGGCGGGGTTTGCGGAAGAATGAAGGCGGAGCGCGGTCGCTGACTGCTTAACATCCCCCAAAACGCTAGCGACGACGGTGCATTACCTGCGCGATCCCTGCCGAGCGTGGAATTTCCTTTTTGCACGGTGGCGGTTCGGACGATAGACAAACCGGAACTTCCGCTTCGGGTCGGGAACAGAATTCAAACTGAGACGCTCCCCGGCGGACGCGCGAGTCGCGTGCTCGGCGCCGCTTACGAAGCGGCGACGGCGTGCTTCTTCGGAGCGCCGTAGGTATCCGGGATCTTGTCGGCGAAGGCGGCGACGAGCTCGTCGTTCTCCGCCTCCTCGACCGTCATCGGGCGCGTCGCGTCGTCGAGATAGGTCTTGCTCGCCGGATCCTCGACGACCCGCTTCTTGATCCGGTGATAGCGCCAGCCCACGGTCAGCCATTGCGCCACCACCGAGACGAATTCGACCGCCCGGACGGGATAGAAGATCAGCGGGTTGACGATCGGCATTCCATGCCGGCGGCTCGTCCTCACCTTGCGCCGGACGATGCCGCATTGGAGCGGGTGAACGCCCTCGATCCGGGCGGCGGAGGAGAAGGCCGTCATCACATCGGCGATCTTGTTCATCCTGAGCCCGGTGGCGGCGGCGCGCTTGAGCACCGTCTCGACATGCTCGTCGGTGTAGTAGCGCTTCCAGGCGTCGCGATAGGCCTTGTTCCACTCCTGGACCGACATTCGAGGATGGCCGGTGCAGACGTGCTCGACGTCGTACTTGTTCATGTCCGGGTCCATCGGGACCCCTTTGAGGTAAAGGATCTTGTGATCCTCGGAGCCGGGAAGCGGCGTCAGGCAGAAAAATTCGAGGATGTCGAGCGGCAGTTCTTTCTTGATGATGTCGATGTCGCGGGCGACCGATTCGGGCGTGTCGGTCGGAAAACCGATGATGAAGCCGGCCCAGGTCATCACCTTCTGCTTTCGCCAGGCCTGCAGCATGACCCGGTATTCCCAGATCTTGTTCTGCCGCTTCTTCGCCCCCTGGAGCGACTGCGGATTGATGCTCTCAAGCCCGATGAACACCTGGTTGCAGCCGGCCCGCGCCGCCTTCTCGATGAAGCCCGGGATCTTGTGGCAGAGCGTGTCGACCTGAAGGATGAGCTTGATCGGGACGCCCTTGGTCTCCCGGAGATCGATCAGCCGGTCGAGGATCGATTCCCAGTTGCGGTTGCGGGCGAAATTGTCGTCGGTGACGAAATAGTGGGTGATCCCCTGGGCGTGGTTGGCGCGCACGATCGCCTCGATATCGTCGGCGGTGCGGTAGCGCGACTTGCGGCCCTGGACGTTGATGATCGTGCAGAAGCTGCACTGGAACGGGCAGCCGCGGCCGGCGTCGAAGCACGCGTGATGGCCGACGATCCGCCCGATCACTTTCTTCGGCAGCACGGGGATCGCCGCCGCCTCCATGCTGGGCATGTCGTGCAGGTAGTTGTAGACCGGCTTCGCCTGGCCGGCGGCGATGTCGCGGATGAGGTCGGCCATTCGCTCTTCGCCCTCGCCCGCGAACAGGGTGACGCCGAGCGCCTGCGCCTCTTTCAGGTCCGGCGGCAGTTCGGGAAGCATCGATATGCAGCCCGAGACATGGAAGCCGCCGATCGCGACCGGGACGTCGAGCTTGCGGAATGCGCGCGCCAGGTCGAGCGCGCGGGGAAACTGGTTCGACTGGACCCCGACGAGGCCGATGAATCCGCCGCCGTCGGCCTTGATGCGCTTCGCCATCGCCTTGACGTCGATGATCTTGTTGCACTCGTCATAGGCCTCGAGCTCGATGTCGACGTCGGGGCCGAGCGCTTTGTCCTCGCCGCAAGCGGCCAGGAGCCCGTAGACGCTGGCGAGACTGTTCGAAGGGATGGTGGAGAGCCACCATTGGATCACGTAGCCGTCGTCGTCATAGTGGGACGGCTTGACGAGGATGACTCTGAATGTGCGCTTTCCCATGCCTCGCCCTAATTCTAGCGCCCGAACGGAGCCGATCCGCTCGGCCCCGAAATGCGCCATTGAAAAGCAATCCGAATTCGCTCCCGGCCCTCGAGAGTCTGACCGGCATACTACCCGTTTTGATCGGGCGGTCCAGGGAGAGATCCAAACCGCGAACAGTTCGCGAGCCGCGCGGCCGCTTTACGAAATGTACCGCATCGTCAAATTCACCGGCCAGAGCACCGACCGGATCGACGTGTTTGAAACGACAGAGGCCGAACCTGCCGCCCCAGATGAATATGAGGTCGCTGCTTACAGGCGGACTGCCGGGATTTTAGCCCCAAGCCTCGCCGCGTAGGTTACGTGGATGCGCGATACGCGCGGGCGACTGAAAATGCCAGGAGCCGCACGAAGCCCAATCCAACAGCGCTTATCGCCGACCCGTCCTCACTCGATCCCCTACGGTCGCGATCAGAGCTCCAACGAATACAGTGACCGATAGGCCCAAGACGATTTCGCCTGCTACGAATAGCGCCGAGGGAAACGAGGCCATCATTGCCGTCCTCCGCGGGTTTCTTCAAAACACCTACAGGTCTTAAACTCTAGAAGCGGCGGGTTGTTCCAAAGATGGTTAACGTCAGTGTTTGGTCGCGTGGTCTTACTCTGCTCGGATCTCGGGCGTTGAAGGCCCAACGCTTCGCCGTATTTGGACCGGACGCCTGTCCTCGTTTGAGCCGAGTCCAGGCTCTGTCGCATGACCCGTTCGAGGGACTAAAGTGCTTTCGCGAGGGGGCCGTCCTTGAAGGAGGCGCGGGCGATAACACGCCCGTCGCCAAAGGCGAGCGCGAAAAGGGCGCCCGCTTCTCCTCAAGGCCTCAGTAGCGCGGCGCAGGCCTCCGCGAGCTCGTCGAAGTGCGAGATCACCCGGTCCGGTCCGAGTTCCTTGACCGGAACATCGGCATAGCCGAAGTCGACCGCGACCACCGGGACGCCAGCGGCGCGAGCGGTTTTGATGTCCGTCCCAGAGTCCCCAACCATGACCGTGCGTTCGCTCACGCCGCCCGAAGCGGTGATGGTCTGAAGAAGCGGCTTCGGGTCGGGCTTGCCGACGCCGAACGTGTCCTGGCCGCAGATGAAGGCGAAGCGGTGCGCGACGCCGAGCTTCTCGATCAGGAGTTTGGCCGAGCTTTCGATCTTGTTGGTGCAGACCGCCTGCAGCCAGCCCGCGCGAGAGAACGCGGCAAGCGCGCTTTCCACGCCCGGATAAAGCCGGCTGCGGTCCACGATGTGCGCGTTGTAACGGGCGAGAAAATCGGCGAACAGCGCCTCGAGCGCCGGCGGATCGAGCGTCCTGCCTGAGGCGGCGAAGCCGCGCTTGATCAGCGCCCGGGCGCCCGCCCCAACCAGCGAACCGGCGCTTTCGACCGGCAACGGCGCCAGTCCATCCCGTCCCAACAGCCAATTGAGGGTAGCCACCAGGTCGTCGGCGGTATCGGCGAGCGTGCCGTCGAGATCGTAGACGATTGTCGGCGCGGTCATTCCAATCAATTCCAGAAATCGGGCGCCGCGGGGCTGAGAAGTCCGCCGATCCTGACCGGGGCGATGGCTTTGGTCAGGCCGTCTGGGCCGATCTCGGCGGCGACGGCGCACAAGGTCGCCGGCCCCAGCGCCGGCTCGAACCGGCCGGAGGGAATGCGAAGGGTGAAACGGCGCAGGGGCTCGTCCTTTTCCATGCCGATCACCGAATCATAGTCGCCGGTCATGCCGACGTCGGTGACGAAGCCCGTGCCCCCGGCCAGGATTCGATGATCGGCGCTCGGCACATGGGTATGGGTGCCGACAATCAGGCTCGCCTTGCCGTCGGCGAAATGGCCAAGCGCCCATTTCTCGCTCGACGCTTCGGCGTGGATGTCGATCAGCGAGGCGTCGCACCCCTCGCCGAGCGGACAGAGGCCGAACTCGCGCTTGACGACGGCGAATGGATCGTCGAGCGCGTCCATGAAGATGCGGCCGAGGACATTGACGACCAGGAGCCTCGCGCCCTTCGCGCTCTCGATCACCGAAGCGCCCCGGCCGGGCGTGCCGGGCGGGTAATTGGCCGGCCGGACGAGCCGCGGCTGGCGCTCGATGAAGACGAGCGCCTCGCGCTGGTCGAAGGCGTGGTTGCCGAGCGTCACCGCATCGACGCCGACGGCGCGGAAATCTTCGAAGATGGCTTCGGTCAGGCCGAAGCCGCCGGCGGCGTTCTCGCCGTTGACGATGATGAAATCGAGTCCCCAGCGGGAGCGTAGAATCGGAACCTGCTCGAGGATGGCGGCGCGGCCCGACCGGCCGACGACGTCGCCGATGAAAAGCAGGCGAATCATCGGGGGGCGAAGAGAAGGGTTTCCTGTTCGGTCACGATGGCGTCCAGGCTCTGGTCATGGGCCTCATACGGCACCGCGGCGACTTCGCAAACCCCATAGGCGACGCCGACCGCATGAACGGGCTTGATCGCACGCAAGCGGGCGAGCGTGCGGTCGTAATAGCCGGCGCCGTAGCCGATGCGGTGGCCGCGGCGGTCGAAGCAGGCGAGCGGCACGAACAGGAGGTCCGGATCGACGGCCGGCGCGTCTTCAAGGGGCTCGGCAATCGACATCGCCCCCGAACGGGTCGGGTCGCCAGGCCGCCACAAGCGAAAAACGAGCGGCGACCCCCGGCCGATGACGATCGGAAGCGCGGTCGCGAATCCTTGCCCCGTGAGCGCGCTCAAGAGCTCGAGCGTCTCCGGCTCGTCGCCGAACGCATGAAAGGCGGATACGATGCGGGGGCGCCAGAGACGCGCCAGGCCCAAGCCCTCGTCCGCGAGGCGGCGGCTGAAGGCGGCGCGGGCGCCGGGCGCGACCGCCCCCCGCCGGGCAAGAGCCTCGCGGCGGAGCGCCGCCTTCGGATCGGCGTTGGTCGGGGGCAAGGGCGAGCCAATCCGAAAGAAATAAGCGCGGAGCCGAGACGGCCGTTGGACGGTGATCCCGGGCGCCTACGTAAGTAGGTGGGAACCATGTGCCGAAGCCCACGAGCCTCGACAGGGACAGCCCCCATTGGGATCGTACGGCCCCGAGGAATGTTGTCCTGACGCGCCACCCAGCTCCGCAGCGCTTCATGTAGGCGCTCCGCCGGCAAATTTCCAGCGCGGCGGGAAAGGCCTGTGAGGAGACGGACGTCCGGGGGCCGCGCAACGACGGATGAGGCCGCGGCAATCGCGCAACGGCGGGCGCGATCGCGTGGACAACGCGAAATCTCCGCTATGATAAAACCCCGAAGGTTCGACAGGCTTGAACCGCGGGCAAACGTTGAAGCACAGTTCACGCCGTCGCCGCCGTTTGCGGCCCCGCGCTACGTCGGGAAGGGCTTAGATGGCGAGCATGGCGAGAGTCCGGCGCAGCCCATGAGCAATTCGGCGCGTGTCGTCCGGGTCTGGGACCTTCCCGTCCGCCTCTTCCACTGGCTGGTCGTGGCGCTTGTCGCCGCGGCCTATGCGACCTGGCGGCTCAATTGGATGGTCTGGCATGGATGGATTGGCGATCTGTTGCTGGCCTTGGCGCTGTTTCGGCTGCTTTGGGGATTCTTTGGCAGCGAGACGGCGCGATTTTCCCACTTTCTCGCCTCGCCGCGGATTGTCCTTCAGCACCTGAAATATGCGTTTCTGCGGGAGCCCGACCGCCAGGTGGGCCACAACCCCGCGGGCGGCTGGATGGTCCTGCTGCTGCTCGCGCTGCTGCTCGCCGAGGCGCTGACCGGAATTTACGTCGCCAACGACATCGCCGACGTAGGACCTTTGACCGGGATTGTGCCCGCTGCGGCCGCAAACGCCATCGACGCCTCTCACGCGATCCTCTGGAATGTGCTGCTGGCGGCGATCGCCGCGCATGTGCTGGCGATCGTCGGCTACGCGGCGATCAAGGGACAAGACCTGGTGCGGCCGCTTATCACTGGGACGAAGGTTCTTCCGGAGCCCGTGCGCGCGCCGCGCCTGGCGAGCGCGGCGCGCGCGGCCGTCCTCTTTGCCGCCAGCGCCGCGGCTGCAATCATCATCGCTTGGGCTATGTAGTTCCCGTCAGCTCTTTGGAGGAATCACCTGACCGCGTATCTCGCCTGCCGGATGGGTCTGGGTGTGGACGTTTATATACCACTCGCCGTCGGAGAATTGCTTCGCCTGCTCAGGAGTGAGGGTCGCGCTTCCCGTCATCGGGTTTGCCGGCGGGCTGCCCTGCTTGCTCAGCCAGATGACCGGCGGCGCATTCTGGCCCGCTTTCGCCGGGCCGTGGAAATGGGCCATCGTGGCGGGGGTCGATAGTCCGCTGTAGGTGATATTCCAGGTCACCACTCGGGTCGCCGGGTCGTATGTCAGCTGAGCCGTTCCAGTGCCGCTCGTATCCACCGCAGGGGCGCTTTGCGCCCCGGTCAGCTCAACCTTGAATGATGCCGGATCCGCTCTCGCGACCCCCGCGCCAGCAAGGCTGAGCATGATTGCAAAGGCAACGAGGGCTCGTTGAAAGGTCGTGGCGTTCATTTTTTCCTCCGCCGGGCGCAAAGTGAATCGGTTTACCCAAATTGAGGCCGCCCAGCGCCATGATGGCACGATTTGCCCGGCGATGGAGAACCTTTTACCGCCGCGCGGAGTATGGGATGATGCGCACGGCCCGGACACGAAAATGAGCCAAATTCGACACCGCTCGGCCGAGGGTCTGCCGGGATTTCCCAATTGGGGCGCTTCCTCGGCCGGTTGGGCGGGGACGCGCAGGCAAGCCGGGACGGTCAAGGCGCCGGGGGACCAAGGCTGATGCCCAGTTTGTCGATCCGGGCGCGCCTGATCTTCCTATCCGTCCTGCTGCTCGCGATCCTCGCTCTTTCCTCCGCGCTCCTGATCCGCGAGCTTGCCCGCGTCTCGCAGAGCCTTGCCGAGGAGGCGACGCTTGTCTCGGTTGTCAAGAACGCAAATTCGGCCAGCAAGCACTTTGGCGATTTGAAGTATTGGGTCATGGACGCGGCCGTCACCCAGCTCGCCCGCTCGCAGCAAGCCGCGGATACCGCAAAGGCGGCCCTCAATTCCGATCTGACGGCGATTTCCACAGTCGATCCCGCGTTTGTCGCCGCGATCGGACGCGAAGTCGGCGCGATGACCGATCTCGCGCGGCAAGCTGGCGTCGCCTATTCAAGCGACGACAGCGCCTCCGGCAACGCCCTGCTGGAACAAGCCAAAAGCCACGTTCTTACCATCGACGGCGAGATCGACAGGGTGGTGGACCGAGTTCGAGCAGCAGGCCCTGGCCAGGCGCGACGCGTCGATGCGCGGAGCGGAACTCGCCGTCAAGCTCGCGGTCGCGGGCGGAGTCGGAGCTCTTGTGCTTGCATTGGGCTTCACTGCATTCACCGTGCGCTCGATTACCGTCCCCTTGAAACAGCTCGAGCGGAGCATGGCGTCGATCACCCAGGGCGATCTCGACGCCGCGATGCCGCGCACCGGGGCCCATGAGATCGGGGCAATGATCACGACGCTCGGAATGCTCCGCGACAGCCTGATCGAACGGGCTCGAACTCGAGCGCGAACGCGAGCGAGCCCAGGCGGAGATCCGGGCCGCGCGCGACGCCGCCGAGGCGGCGCTGCACGAGCTGAAGTCGGCCCAGGCGAATCTCATTCAGGCCGAGAAGATGGCGTCGCTCGGCCAGTTGACCGCCGGGATCGCCCACGAGATCAAGAACCCGCTCAACTTCGTCAATAATTTTGCGAGCCTTTCGATCGGACTGCTTGATGAGTTGAAGGCGGTCGCTGCGCCCGCCTTCGCGTCGCTCGACCAGCATCAACGCGGCCAGCTCGACGAGGTCACGGAGTTGCTGACTGCCAATCTCGAGCGGATCGCTGAACACGGCAGGCGCGCCGACAATATCGTCAAAAGCATGCTGGCGCATTCGCGCGGCGGCGGCGGCGATCGGCAAAACGCCGATCTCAACGCGCTGGTGGAGGAATCGCTCAATCTCGCCTACCACGGCGCCCGCGCCCAGGATCAGAACTTCAACATCGCTCTGGATCGGCGGTACACCCCCGACATTCCGCCGGTCGAACTCGTCCCGCAGGACGTCACGCGCGTGTTTCTGAACCTCTTCGGCAATGGATTTTACGCGGCGAGCGAGCGCCAGCGGTCGATAAACGACGGGACGTTCAGGCCCGCGCTCACAGTGACCACGCGCGATCTCGGGAAGGCCGTCGAGGTGCGGGTGCGCGACAACGGCGTGGGCATTCCCGACGAGATCAAGGACAAGCTTTTCCAGCCTTTCTTCACAACGAAGCCGACCGGCGTCGGCACCGGGCTCGGGCTCTCCATCAGCTACGAGATCGTCACCAAGCAACACGGCGGAACGATCAAGGTCGACAGCGAAGTTGGAAGTTTCACCGAATTCATCGTAACTCTGCCCCATCGCTTTTCGGCCGGCGGGGCGGCGGAGACGTCGACGGCGGGCAGGCAGTCATGACCGTAAGCATCTTGATTGTCGACGACGAGCCCGACGTCGCCGCCTTGTTTCGCCAGCAATTTCGGCGCGAGGCGCGGGAGGGCGCCTATGTCCTGCATTTTGCGCTCTCGGCCGCTGAGGCGCTCGAACGCCTCGCCGGCGAGATCGAGCCATTCTTTCGGACATCAACATGCCGGGAATGGATGGGCTGTCGCTCCTGCGCGAGATCAAGAAGCGTTTTCCCGACCTGCCGGTGATGATGCTGACCGCCTATGCCGACGAGGAACGGCGCCGCCGCGCGGCCGAATATGGAGCAGCTGAGTTCGTCACCAAGCCGGTCGACTTCGATTTCTTGAAGGAGCGGCTGCGGCAGCTGCACGCGCCATTGACCTGAAGGCGCTACATTGGTCGGTTCCACCAAGATACTTGCCGTCGACGACGAACCCGACTACCCCGGCAGCCGGCAAGCGTCTCTCGCGCTGTTGGTGATCGTTGGCGCGCCGCGCCATCGCGACTGAGTATTCCGCTTGCTCGATCCGTCGCCAGGAAGCGCTCTTTGGCCCGCGGCCCCTCGGCGCCTATGTTGAGGTCGCCTCGCACCAGCGTAATCCCATAATGACAGAGCTTGCTCCATCCGCGGCCGAGCCCGTCCCGCCCGGATATTCGAACCTCATCAAGACCCAGGCGCAGCAGCGGGCCGAGCTGCGCCGCATGCGCGCGATCGCCACAATTCTGCTCGCCCTGATGGCGGCGATTTATCTTCTGATGCGGCGCGCGCCGTCTTCCTGGGCCTGGGCGCCGTATGTCGGCGCGTTCGCGGAAGCCGGGGTGGTGGGAGCTTGCGCCGACTGGTTCGCGGTCGTCGCGCTCTTTCGCCATCCCCTCGGACTGCCAATTCCCCACACCGCCGTCGTGCCGGAAAACAAGCGGCGGATCGGGCCGGCGCTCGGCCGCTTCATCACCAACAATTTCCTCAGTCCCCGCGTCGCCATCGCCCGGCTCTCGTCGGTCGACTTCGCCGGCCTTGCGGCTCGATGGCTCGAGGACGAGGGCAACGCGCGGGCGGCCGCGGCCGGCGCTGCGCGCGCCATTCCCTATGCGCTCGACCTTGTGCCGAAGGCGGCGATCGAGGAGTGGGTCGCTCTTGCAGCGCGGCGCGGAATCGAGGCGGTCCCCGCTGCGCCGCTCGCCTCGCGGATTTTGTCGATCCTGTGGGCTCAGGGGGCTGGCCAGACGCTGCTCGATCAGGGGCTCGATTTCGCCGAGGCGACGCTCGAGCGCAACAAGGCGACGATCGTGAGGCAAGTGTCGCAAAGGTCCTCGGTTTTCATTCCTCGATGGGTCGACGACATGATCGCCGCCAAGGTCATCAACGGCCTCGCGGGCACCCTCGAGGAAATGCGCGAGCCTGACCATCCGTGGCGCGATGAGGTTGGTGCGCTCGTCGAAAAATGGATCGACGACCTCGCGTATGATCCCGAGACGCGGGCGAAAGGGGAGGCGTTAAAGCAGGAGATCCTCACCAATCCGGTGTCCGCCGAGCAGGCCCGGGCGCTGTGGGAACAGCTCGAAGCGGGCTTGAGAGACGATCTGCCTCGCCACGCCGAGGCGATCGTTGCATGGCTCGCGGCCTCGGCCGGCGCGCTCGGCCGGTGGCTCGACGAGGACGAAGCGCGCCGGGAGAGGATAAACCGGCGGCTCGAACTCCTGGCGCTGCGCGCCGTTCTGCCCCGCCGGGCCGAGATCGGCGCCTATATCGCCGCCGTGGTCGACAACTGGGATACCGCCACGCTGGTCGAGCGCCTCGAGCTGCAGGTCGGCAAGGACCTGCAATATATCCGCATCAACGGCACGCTGGTCGGCGGACTGGTCGGGCTCGTCATCTTCAGCCTGTCGCGGGCGTTCGGCGGGTGACGGCGCCGCTCAGGCGCTCCGTCGCGCGAGCGCGAGGACGGCATAACCCCCGAAGCAGGTCTTGATCTCGCATGTGAGGCCGCGCTCGGCCGAGAGCGCCTCGAGCGCGGGGCCGAGATCGTCGCGCGGAGACACGTCGAAGGCGGCGAGCCAGCGGCGCAGGCCGGCCTTGAACGGGCCCGGCAAGCCGCCGCAATCGCCGAAGTCGACGATGTGCAATGAGCCGTCGGGCGCCAAAACGTCGAGCGCCTCGGCCAGCGCGCTGCGCCACGGCGGGATCATCGACAAGGCGTAGGAGATCATGACGCGCTCGAACTCAGCCTGGCCGAAAAGCGCTTGCGGATCGAACGCCGCGGCGTCCCCTTGGGCAAGCGCCACGCGGGCGGAAAGGCCGGCGCGCGCCACCGCGGTCGCCGCGCTCGCCAGCATCTCCCGCGAGACGTCGAGGCCGTAGAGCCGCGCCCGCGGATAGGCGCGCGCGATCTTGACGAGATTGCGTCCGGTGCCGCAGCCGATCTCGAGCACGCTCTCGCCCGGCCCGGGGTGAAGGCTGCGAATCGCTTCGTCGCGGCCCAAGAGATAGAATTTGCGGCTCAGGTCATAGATGTGGCGCTGGCGGCGATACATCCGGTCCATGAGCCGAGCGGCGTCGCTCATGCTTCAGGGCCTTTGAGCGTGTAGAGGTGGAAGCCGCCGTAGATCGAAGATCGGTCTCCGAGGCCGAGCTCCCGGCTCCGGTCTTCTTCGTAAGTCCATGCGGCGAGCACGTCCTCCGGCGCCCGGCCCGGCAGCAGCCGCTCGTCGGCGGCGGTGCGGAAGATCACGCGCGCGCCCGGCCGCGCGGTGCGGGTGATCTCGGTCCAAAGCGCCGCGAGCTCCGCGTCATTCATCCAGTCCTGGGCGTCGAGCAGGACGAAGCGGTCGAAGCTCGCCGGCGGCGAATCGCGCAGTATGGCGGTGAACGAGCGCTGGACATAACGCACCCGGCTCGCGCGGCTCTTGATTGCGTCGAAGTTCTCTCGCTGCAAATAGGGTGGAAGCGCGGGGTTCGGCCCCGGCGCATAGCGGCGTCCGAACGCCTGCCAGGCGAAATAATTGTCCGCAATGTCGAAGCCGCAGGCGAGCCGCTCGAGCCGCTCGCTTAGGACCGCGCCGATCCCCGAGGGCGAATCCGCGGCCAGCGCCTTGTACTGCGCCGGCGGGATGCCAAGGCCATAGAGGGACGCGGGCTGCTTCAGGATCCAGCGGATGAGCGGCTTATTGAAGATCGGCGCAAGGCGCTTCTCATAGAGCGCGCGCTGTTCGTCGAGCGTCCTGGCCTTGAGCACGATCGACGGATCGAGGCCATGCAGGCGCGCGAGCGTATGTCCGGCGCCGAGAACGTGGCCAAGCAGGCCGTGATGGTAGAAGTTGTGGGCGAAGAGGCCAATGCGGCGGCGCCCGAACAGGGTTCGCTTATCCCAGTAGGCCCGCGCGGCGGGATCGAGCTTCATGCGCAGCCGCCGGTCGTAAGCCGCGACGTTGGCGCGCGCGTCGGCGCGGCCGAAGAAGCGGAAGAAGGTCTCGTAGTCGGGCAGGTTCCGAGCTGCGCAAATCTTGAGCCGCCCGAGCGCGATATGGGCGCCGTTGAGGTCGACCGCGGTGACGCCGGCCGGATCGGCCGTGAGGTAGGAAAGGACGTTGCAGCCGCCCGAGGCGATCGCGATCACCTCATGCCCCGGCCCGATCTCGAGCGCGGCCATGTCAACCACCGGGTCCTCCCAGATCTGGGGATAGACGAGGCGCTCGAACGCCAGCGTGAACAGGCGCTCGAGGACGCCCGCGCGCGTGAGCGGCTTCGAGCGATGGACCGCAGCCTTGAGACCCGCGCTGGTCGCGCGACGCATCGCGTTGGATTGCCTCAACGTGATCTCCGCCCCGCCGATGCTGGCCCAATCGCGCTAGATGAGTTCGCGTGACGGAGCCATGACGAGCGGCGGCCCGGCGGTTTTCCCTGCGTCATCCGCCGAAGAGTCGCCGATCGAGAGCGACCGGCGTCTCCGGCCGAACAATGATTCGCCTCGCATCTGGATGGCTGGAGTTGACGACAACGTTTTGGTCGCGCCCCGCGGTGACGACGGACGGAACGATGAGCAGGGCCGACCGTCCGTCTTCGATCCAGTCTCGGCCGAAGGCTTGGGCGACAGTCAAATCCTGCAAATCGTCCCAGCCAGGATGATCCTCGGCCGGGAATTCCTCGCGCGAAACGTCGTCGGGTGCGGCGGCCTCGACAAATCGCGCGGCGCTGGGCAGAGGCTTGCGATTCGCATGGACAAGAATCTCGACCAGACAGAGCGCGAAGTTGGTCCCGGCGTAGATCGCCGTCATCCCCGCGGGGTTCCATCGCTGGCCGAACAGCCGGGCGCCTTCGCCGGACCAAACCGGGTGGGGACCGGTCACAATGCGCCAAAGCCGGAGGGGCACTTTCCCTAAAGCGCCAGGCCGTATTCGAGGGCGTTGAGAATCTGTTCGGTGCGGCGGGTCCCGAGATCGGTCCTTGCGGCCTCGACCGGGCTTCGTCCGTCGAGTTCGGGGTGAGGAGCGGTCATGAACTCGCGCGCTTCGGCTTCCGTGCCGAGGGCGCGGCGCGCATGGACGAAAAGGCGGGCGATCCGCTCCGTCCGCTCGCTTTCCTGCGGCGTGAGCTTGCTCTCGCGACGCTCGAGGGTGGTCTTCGGAACCACGCCGCGCTCCAGCGCCGAGGCCTTCGCCTTGTCGCCGCCGGCGATCAGTTCCGCAACATGCCGAAGCGCTTGGCGGGGAAGCCCGCCTTCGACCGCCTTCTCGATCGCTGCTGGCGAAGGCGGCGATTCCCGACGGCTTTTGCCGCGCGAGAGCCCGTGGCCGGACGGCTTAGGCGCGAGCGCGAAGGCAAGGCCTAGCGCTTCGGCGACGGCTTTGGCGTCGTAGTTCGACAGCATGACGTACCCTCGCTTGACCAACTGGGTTGAAATAATGACCCATCTGGTCGAAATCAAGCGCTGTCCGGCCGACCTCCTCTTCGCCGCCCGCAAGAGGTTGCGGTCGGACGGCTGGGTCACTATAGAGGCGCGGCTTCAGTCCGCCGAGGCGGATTGAATGCGCAGCCTCAACCCGCAAAGGCGTTCGTCTTCCAATGGCCTTCCTCGCCGACGTCCTCTCTCGCGTGAAGCCCTCCGCCACCATGACGGTGACGCAGAAGGCGCGCGACCTCAAAGCCAAGGGACGCGACGTCATTTCGCTGTCGGTCGGCGAGCCGGACTTCGACACGCCCGACAACGTCAAGCGGGCGGCGATCGAGGCGATCAAACGCGGCGAGACCAAATATCCGCCGGTGCTCGGCATTCCCCCCTTACGCGAGGCGATCGCGGCCAAGTTCGGCCGTGAGAACGGGCTCGACTATAAGGCGTCCGACACCATCGTCGCGACCGGGGGCAAGCAGATCCTCTACAACGCCTTCCTGGTCACGATGAACAAGGGCGACGAGGTCATCATTCCCGCGCCATTCTGGGTCAGCTATCCCGAGATGGTCGCGATCAACTGGGGCGACCCGGTCATCGTGCCGACCACGCTCGAGAACGGCTTCAAGCTCAAGCCCGAGGACCTCGAGCGGGCGATCACGCCGCGCACCAAGTGGGTGATCCTGAATTCGCCGTCGAACCCAACCGGCGCTGCCTATACTCGCGACGAGCTTAAAGGCCTGACCGACGTGCTGATGCGCCACCCGCATGTGTGGGTGCTGACCGACGACATGTACGAGCATCTCGTCTACGGCGACTTCGTGTTCACGACGCCAGTCCAGGTCGAGCCGGCCTTGAAGCCGCGCACGCTGACCATGAACGGCGTCTCCAAGGCCTATGCGATGACCGGCTGGCGCATCGGCTACGCCGCCGGCCCGCCCGAGCTCATCAAGGCGATGGACATGGTTCAGGGCCAGCAGACCTCGGGCGCGTGCACGATCGCGCAATGGGCGTCGGTCGAGGCCCTGAACGGGCCGCAGGATTTCGTCCCCGTGCGCCGCAAGGCGTTCGAGGAGCGGCGCGACCTCGTCGTCTCGATGCTCGGCCAGGCGAAGCATTTGCAGTGCCCGAAGCCGGAAGGCGCATTCTACGTCTACCCGTCCTGCGCGAGCGCGATCGGCAGGAAAGCGCCGTCAGGCAAGGTGATCGAGACCGACGTCGATTTCGTCACCGAGCTTCTGGATGAGGAAGGGGTTGCGACCGTCCAGGGCAGCGCCTTCGGCCAGGGGCCGAACTTCCGCGTCTCCTATGCGACGTCGCTCGAGCAGCTCGAGAAGGCATGCAAGAAGATCCAGCGGTTCACCGCCGAGCTGAGGTAGCGGCGCTTTCGCGGCCCCAGGCGGGCGGACGGTTCGATCCAGCCGCGACGCGAGCCTTGGCGCGTTGCGCCCGCTTTTCGCGGTCCGCGCCGACGTGGTAGGTTGAGCAAAGATAGCAAGGGGCGCAGCCGTGCCACCCGAACTGCGCGCTGAGCGCAAGCTGGCAGCCATTTTGGTCGCTGACATCGTCGGCTATTCGCGGCTCGCCGCCGCCGATGAGGAGCGGATTCTCGCACGGCTGAGGACGCTTCGCAGCGATCTTATCGATCCGACGATCTCGGTCCATCACGGGCGCGTCGTAAAACGCACCGGGGACGGGAGCATCATCGAGTTCCGCAGCGTAGTTGACGCCGTGCGCTGCGCCCTCGAGCTGCAGAACGCGATGGTCGAGCGCAACGCGGGACTGCCTGCGGATCGCCGCATCGAGTTTCGGGTGGGAATCCACCTTGGCGACGTCGTCGAGGAGGCCGACGGCGATCTGATGGGAGACGGCGTCAATATCGCGGCGCGCCTCGAAGGCGTTTGCGAACCCGGCGGCCTGTGTCTCTCGGGAGCGGCGTTCGAGCAAGTCCGCGACCGCGTGAACGAGGTTTTTGTCGATCTTGGCGAGAAAGTTCTGAAGAACATCGGGCGTCCGGTCCGCGCCTACGGCGTCGCATTGAACAAGCCGGCGCTCACCTCCCCGCCTGCCTCCGAGAAGCCCGGTCTTTCGTTGCCCGACAAGCCGTCAATCGCCGTTCTGCCCTTTCAGAACATGAGCGGCGATCCCGAGCAGGACTATTTCGCCGACGGGATGGTCGAGGACATCATTACCGGCCTCTCCCACATCAAGTGGCTGTTTGTGATCGCGCGCAATTCGAGCTTCGTCTACAAGGGCAAGGCGGTCGACGTGCGGCAAGTCGGGCGCGAACTCGGCATTCGCTACGTCCTCGAGGGGGGCGTGCGCAAGTCCGGCAACCGCTTGCGTGTCACAGCGCAGCTCGTCGAAGCCGAGACCGGCGCCCATCTTTGGGCGAACCGGTTCGATGGCGACACTGAGGACATCTTCAATTTCCAGGACCGGATCACCGACAGCGTCGTCGGCATCGTTGAGCCGAGCGTCCAGCGCAGCGAGATTGAACGCGCGCGACGCAAGCGACCGGACAACCTCAAGCCTATGACCTTTATCTTCGCGCTCTGCCTCACACCGCCACAAGCATGCGGGAGGGCGCCGAGACGGCGATCAAGCTTTTGGAAGAGGCGTTGACGCTCGACCCGGACTACGTCGCGGCGCATGCCCTGATCGCCTGGTGCCACGAATGGCGTTTCGCTCGGGCCGGGTTCAAGGAAAACGACAAGGTTCAAGGCCTCAGTCACGCCCGTTGGGTGATCGGCAGCAGCACTGACGATGCGACCGCGCTCGCGATCGCCGGATTTGTGACGATTTTGCTCGGCGCCGATCCCGAGGCGGCGTTGAACGCCATCGACCGCGCGCTTGCGTCCAATCCTTCCTGCGCCACGGCGCTGTATCTGGCGGCGCAAGTGCACTCATTCATAGGCCATTCCAGCCAAGCGACCGCCTACGCCAACCGCGCGCTTCGGCAAAGTCCATTCGATTTCCTGGTGCACGAAGCCTACGTGGCGCTGGGGAACGCGGCGGTCCTCGAGGCGCGATACGAAGAAGCCGCTTCGTTCTACGCGCGGGCGATCCAAAGCAGCCCCAAGATCGGCACATATTATTTGCTTCACGCGATTGGGCTCGCCTTGGCGGGGCGTATCGAGGAAGCACGCTCCCCCGCCAAGCGCGGGCTTGAGCTTGAGCCGGAATTCCGCCTGCACTGGTTCCGCGGATTCTTCACCGCGAAGCTCGCGGACAAGGTCGCCGAAGGGGGCCGCTTGTTGGCGCTCCCGGAATAATCTTCCTCCGCCATTGTTTGGCCGCGATCCCGGGGCGGCTTAGAGCGGCGGCGGAAGTTCGCCGCTCAGCCTTGCGCGACCTGGTGCTCAAGCTGATCGAGCACGCGGTAGCACGGCAGCACCTGGTCGACGCTGGCGTTGGGCTCGCGATCGTCGCGGATGGCGGCGAAAAACTCGCGGTCCTGGAGCTCGATGCCGTTCATCGACACCGCGACCTTGGAGACATCGATCTTCTCGTCCTTGCCGGTGAAGAGATCGTCGTAGCGGGCGATATAGGTTGCGGTGTCGCCGATGTAGCGGAAGAACGTGCCGAGCGGGCCCTCATTGTTGAACGAGAGCGACAGCGTGCAGATCGCGCCGTTCTCGGTCTTGAGCTGGATGCTCATGTCCATGGCGATGCCGAGGGTCGGGTGGATCGGCCCTTGCAAGGCGTTCGCCTTCACGATCGGCGAGCGGGCCTGGTAGGCGAAGAGGTCGACGGTGTGGGCGGCGTGGTGCCAGAGCAGATGATCGGTCCAGCTCCGCGCCTGGCCGAGCGCGTTCATGTTGGTGCGGCGAAAGAAATAGGTCTGCACGTCCATCTGCTGGATATGGAATTCGTTCTTGAGAATGCGCTCACGTACGAACTGATGGCTCGGATTGAACCGGCGGGTGTGGCCGACCATGGCGACGAGCCCGGTTTGCTTCTGCATCGCTGCGACCGCCTCGGCGTCCTTCAGACTGTCGGCGAGCGGAATCTCGACCTGCACATGCTTTCCCGCCTTGAGGCACTGAAGCGCCTGCTCGGCATGCATCTGGGTCGGGGTGGCGAGGATCACCGCGTCGAGCCCCGGAACCTTGAGGCTCTCGGCGAGATCGGTCGCAACGTGGCCGACGCCGTACTGGGCCGCCGCCTCTTTCGTCTTGTCGAGGTCGCGCCCGACCAGCGAGACCGCCTCGACCCCGTCGATCAGTTTGATCGCGTCGAGGTGCTTCAAGCCGAAGGCGCCGGCGCCGGCGAGCGCGACTTTGATCGTCTTGGTCACCAATGGTCTCCGAAGGCTTGAGGCCGGCCCGGCCCGTCATTGCGAGCGAAGCGAAGCAATCCATCCCGTAAGCGCCGGAGGATGGATTGCTTCGTCGCTGCGCTCCTCGCAATGACGGAGCGGCGCATCAGGCTGCATTCTCCAATATCAAGTGCCCGACCGCGGTGTTGGACGCCGGGACGTGATAGAACCGGTGCGCCACTTTCGGCTTTGGGCCGCCGGCGACGACATCCGCCATCGCGCCGCGCGCGATCAGCCACATCACGAGCTCGATGCCCTCCGACCCCGCCTCGCGGACGTAATCGATGTTCGGCATCTTCGACAGGCCCTTGGGGTCGTCGATCAGCCGGTCGACGAAGGCGTTGTCCCACTCCTTGTTGATGAGCCCGGCGCGCGGCCCCTGAAGCTGATGGCTCATGCCGCCGGTGCCCCAGATATGGACGTTGATATCCTCGGGGTAGCTCATGATCGCTTTGCCGATCGCCCGGCCGAGCGCGAGGCAACGCGCCCCGGAGGGCACAGGGTGCTGCACGACGTTGACCGCGAAGGGGATGATCTTGGCCGGCCATTCCTTGACCTCGCCGAAAACGCAGCTCAGCGGGACCGTCAGACCGTGGTCGACGTCGATCTCGTTGACCATGGTGAGATCGAAATCCTGCTGGATCACCTCCGAGGCGATATGGGACGCAAGCTCCGGGTCGCCGATGACCTTCGGCACCGGGCGGGCGCCATAGCCTTCGTCGGCGGGATTGAATTCCGGCCCGGTCATGATCGCGAAAGTGGGGATCATCTGGAGGCTGAAGGCGGTGGCGTGATCGTTATAAACGAGGAAGATCACGTCGGGCTTGTGCGTCTTCATCCACTGCTTGTCGAAGTCGTAGCCGGCGAAAACCGGCTTCCAGTAATCCTCCTTGGTCCTGCCAAGGTCAAACGCGGCGCCGACAGCGGGGATATGAGAAGTGTAAAGGGAGGCGGCGATGCGGGCCATGTTCAAGCGTCCTTTGGCGGAGAAGTCGTGAAGACCGTCAGTCCTTCGCGGGACGCTGGGCGTCTCCGTCTTCACCGATCCTGCGGTTTCCCTCGATTGTCCGACCGCCCTTGACCATCATGTCGCGGTATTCCTGCTCGGTCATGCCGGTCATGCTGCCCGCCATCTGCTGGAAGCTCTTGCCGTCCGTCGCGCCGATCTTCGACAGGAAATAGATGTTGCCACCGAGCGCCATCATCCGGTTGAGATCACGGTCGAGGACCGCCTGCTTCTGCTCCTCGGTCATTTTCCATTCGTCGAGATAGGCGCGTTCGTTGGCCTTGAAGCGGGCGCGGTTCTCGGCCTTCATCAGCGACATGCAGAACTGGTTGAGCCAGTAGCCTTTGCGCGATTGATCGGCGTCGAAGACGATCGTGCCGGGAATTTCCTTGAACTCCTTGTCGAGCGCCATGGGGATCACCTCCTCTTTTCATCGGGCCAGTAGAGGCGCATCGGATTGTCGACGAGCAAAAACTCCTGGAGGTCGGGCGCATTGGCGATCTCAGGAATGAAATCGACCAGAAGCCCGTCGTCGGGCATCTGGCCCTTGAGATTGGGATGCGGCCAGTCGGTGCCCCACAGCACGCGGTCCGGAAATTCCTCGACCACCTTGCGGGCGAACGGGACGACGTCGCGATAGGGGTGTCGCTCGCCGTTCAGCGCCGGCGGGCCGGAAACCGACAGGCGCTCGGGACAGGTCGCCTTGCACCAGACGTTCTCGTACTCGTCCATGAATTTGAGGAAGCGCGAGAACTCTGGCCCGTCGACCGGCTTCGTCACATCCGGGCGGCCCATGTGGTCGACGACGACGGTCGTCGGCAGCGCGGTGAAGAAGTCCATGAGTTCCGGCAGGTCGGCCGCCTCGAAATAGACGACGACGTGCCAGTCGCGCTCGACGATGCGGCCGGCGATCTCGATCAATTCGTCCTTGGGCGTGAAGTCGACGAGCCGCTTGACGAAGTTGAACCGGACGCCGCGCACGCCCGCCTGATGAAGCCGCTTCAATTCGGCGTCAGTCACGTCGCGCCTCACGGTCGCAACGCCGCGCGCCCTGCCTGCGCTGGCAATGAGCGCGTCGACCATGGCGCTGTTGTCCGCGCCGTGGCAGGTCGCCTGCACGACCACGTTACGGGCAAAGCCGAGATGATCGCGCAGCGCGAACAACTGCGCCTTGCTGGCGTCGCAAGGGGTATATTTGCGCTCGGGCGCGTAAGCGAACTCGGCGCCCGGCCCGAACACATGGCAATGGGCGTCGACGCTGCCGGGAGGAAGCGAAAAGCGGGGCTTGCTCGGGCGATCGAACCAGTCGAGCCAGCCCTTGGTCTTCTCGAACGGCCCGGTGACGGGCTTCACGGCGGCGTTCATTTTCGATGCGCCTTCAGTCGATGTATTTGAGGCCGGCTTTGGCGAGCGGCTCGCGCATCTTGTACATGTCGAGCCCGAGCACGCCGGCGGCGAGCTTGGCTCGTTTCTCGCCCTCGTTGGCTTCCCGCGCGGCGGCGGCGTCGGCCGTCTTCTCCGCCCAGGCGGCCGGGACGACGACGACCCCGTCGTCGTCGGCGACGATCGCATCGCCCGGGTTCACCAAGGCGCCCGCGCAGACGACCGGTATGTTGACCGAGCCCAGCGTTGACTTGACCGTGCCCTTGGCGCTCACGCATTTGCTCCAGACCGGAAAGCCCATCTCGGTCAGCGTCCTCACGTCGCGCACGCCAGCGTCGATGACGAGGCCCTTGGCGCCGCGCGCCTTGAAGCTGGTCGCGAGCAGATCGCCGAAGAAGCCGTCGGTGGATTCGGCGGTGATCGCGGCGACGACCACGTCGCCGGGCTCGAGCTGTTCGGCGGCGACATGCATCATCCAGTTGTCGCCCGGATGCAGCAGAACCGTCACCGCCGTTCCGGAGATCAGAGCGCCGGGATAGATCGGCCGCATGTAGGGCTTCATCAGCCCCACGCGCCCCATCGCCTCGTGCACGGTTGCGACGCCGTACCGCCCGAGCGCCTCGACGGCGGCGCGTTCAGCGCGCTTGACTTTGCGTCTGACGACGCCGAGTTCGGTCATCGCTCCCTCCTTCCTGCCTCCCGCCCGCGGCGCGTTTCCGCAAGCAGGGAAGGCGCGCCGCACGTCGCTTTCATAGACCCTGTCACGCCGCAGAGGCAATGCTCTGCTGGCGCAGCCGATCGTACTCGATTTTGTCGACCGATGGGGCGCCGGGTTCGCCGAGATCCTTGAGATGGATGCGGTAGGTTTCCCGCGCGCTCCAGGCGGCGATCGAGGCAATGATGGTGACGCCGAAGGCCAGCGCGCCGACCGTCAGCGGCACGTTGGCGGAGCCCGGAGGCGCGACGATTGCGAACAGCGCCGGCAAGAGCGCGGTCAGCATCGTGCCGAGGTTCTGCGCGATCGCCATGCCGGAAACGCGGGCGCGGGTCGGGAAGAGCTCGGGATAGAAGCTCGGAAAGACCGCGTTATATCCCTGATAGACCACGCCCCACATCAGGATCGATATGACAAACGCCGTAGGCACGTTCTTGATGCTGATGGCGTAGAGGTAGGCGAAGGTCAGCAGGCCGGCTGCGAGCGAGCCGGCGATGATCGGCGTTCGCCGGCCGATCCGGTCCGAAAGGTTGCCGACGAACGGGATCACGATGATGGCGACGATGTTGCCGATGACCGGGATCCACAGATAGATGGTCTTGTCCATTCCGACGCCGTAGGCCGGCTGCACGGCGTAGGCGGCGCCGAAGATCGTCGCCACCACCGGAATGACGTTCATCAGCGCCATGCAGATGACCCGCAGCATGTCCGGCCCGTGGTTGGTTATCGCGTCGATCACCGGCGCCTTCGGCACGTCGCCGTGCCCCCTCTCTTCCGTGAACGCCGGCGTCTCGTCGACCTCGCGCCGGATGATGTAGCCCGCGATCAGCACGACGATGCTGAGCAGGAACGGCACCCGCCATCCCCAGGCGACGAAGGCCTCGTTCGAAAGGCCATAGCTCAGCGGCAGGAACACCGCCGCGGCCAGGATCTGTCCCGCCTGCACGCCCTGCAGGGTGAAGCTGGCGAAGTAGCCGCGCCGCCCGAACGGCGCATGTTCGAGGATCATCGAGCTCGCCCCCGAGATCTCGCCCGCGACGGCAAAACCCTGGATCAGCCGCAAGACCACGAGCAGGATCGGCGCCCAGACGCCCACCTGCGAATAGGTTGGAAGCAGCCCGACCGCCATCGTCGAGAGGCCCATCAGGAACAGGCAGACGAGCAGCACATTCTTGCGGCCGTGGGTGTCGCCCAGATGGCCGAGCACGAAGGCGCCGATCGGCCTTGCGATATAGCCGACCCCGTAGGTCGCGAGCGATGCGACGATGGCGACCGTGGGGTTGGTCGACGGGAAGAACATTTGCGGAAAGACGAGCGAGGCGGCGGTCGCGTAGATGAAGAAGTCGTAATATTCGAGCGCCGAGCCGATCCAGCCGCTGGCGGCCGCGACCCGGGTCTGATGCCGGCCACGCGGCTCGTGCATGGTTGCTGCAGTCATGGATTCCTCCCTGTTTGGGCCGTTGCCGGCTCTAGTAATCGACCTTGGCGACAGACCTCAGTTCCGTCGGCGTGGCGGACGGAAAGCCGAAGAATTCGAGATAGGCGGGGATTTGTTCGAACAGCATGTCGATCCCGATCTGGGTTTCGCAGCCGCGCGCCCGCGCCGCGGCAAGAAACGCGGTCGTCTCCTGCTTCATCACCACTTCGCCGACGTAGGTCGAGGGCGAAAGCCGCGCGACGTCGACCGGCATCGGATCGCCGGCCTTCATGCCGAGCGGCGTCGCATTGACGACGACGTCGAACCCGGCCGGGTCGTTCGATCCGATCGCGACCTCGAGTTGCGGATAATTCTGCCTGAGCCGGCCCGCGAGCGCCTCCATCGCGGCCTCGCTCACGTCGTAAAGCCCGATGTCGGCGGCGCCCGCCGCCGCGGACGAGGCGGCGATGGCCGAACCCACTCCGCCCGACCCGACGACCAGGACCTTCTTGCCCTTGAGCGAGCCGCCATGCCGCGCCATTCCGCGCACGAACCCTTCGCCGTCGAACATGTCGCCCACCAACCGGCCCTCCGCGTTGCGGCGGACGGCGTTGCACGAGCCCGCGACCTTGACCGCGGTCGATACCTCGTCGATGAGCCCGATCACCGCGATCTTGTGCGGCATGGTGATCAACGCGCCGTGGAAATTGGTGAAGCGGCAAATCTCCGGAAAGGCGCGGGCGAAATCTTCGCTTCTGACGCCGAGCGGCACGACGGCGGCGTTGATTCCGCGCTTCTCGAACCACGGATTGTAGATCATCGGCGACTTGAACGTCGCCGTCGGATAGCCGACATGCGCGATAATTCTGGTGTCGCCGTTCAGCATCTCAGTGAACTTCCCTCGGGAGCGGGCGGACCGCGCCGCGCTGCGAATGCGCGTTCATTCGAATTCGATCTCCGCGCGCTCGGCTGCGTCGGTGAGACTCGCCTGGGCGGCGAGCCGGACGGGGGTGTTGGCGGCGCCGAACAGGTCGTAGTTGCGACGCTCGACGATCTCGAAGAAAAAGCGGTCGTGGAAGGTCCGGGTGTAGATGTGGAAAAACTCTCCGCCCTTCACCCGGTCGTAGAGCATGCCGAGCGCGCGCATCCGGGCGAGCAGGTCGGGGGCGATGTCGAAGCGGGTCGCGAGATCGTCGTAGTAATTGTCGGGGATGGGCAGGAAGGCGACGCCGCTCGCCTTGGCCGCTTCGACGGTGGCGAAGATATCGTCGCTCGAGAGCGCGATCTGCTGGAATCCGGCGCCGCCGAAGGCGTCGAGAAAGCGCGAGACCCCGGTTGCACCGCCCTCGCCGACGTTGAGCGCGATCCGCAATTCGCCGTTCGGGCTGCGCAGCAGGCGGCTGAAGAACGCGCCGTGCGGATCGGCGATCTCGACCTGCGGCTGCGGCTTGAGCCCGAGGACGGCGCCATAGAACAGCGACCAGGTCAGGAATTCGCCGCGGCGCACGACGTTGGAGAGATGGTCGACCTTGCCGAGATGGCCGTCGGCGGCGGGCGGCTCGACGGGCGCGAAATCATCGCGCCACGCGATGTCGCCAGCGCCGATGAAGTAGATGAGGCTGCCTTCGACGCCGGCGACCGCGGGAACGGTCGCCTCGCTTGGTCCGATCTTGCCGACGTAAGTCTGACACTCGAGCGCGCTCGCCCGTTCGAGCGCCTTGTCGACCGAGTCGACCTTGAGCGCGATCGCGCACACCGAAGGCCCATGCAGCAGCGAGAACGAATGGGCGAAGCCCTCGCGCTCGCGGTTGACGATGAGGTTGATCGCGCCCTGCGAGTAAAGATCGACGTCCTTCGACCGATGCGGGCCGGCGCAGCGGAAGCCGAGGCCCTTGATGAGCCCGGTCAAATCGCTCGCCGCTGCATCGCTGACCGCAAACTCGATGAACTCGGCGCGCTCGACCACCGGCGCCGGCGGAAGCGGGAGAAGGTCGGCGAGCGGCGGGTCGCCGCGCGCGGCGCGCTTCGCCGCCAGCGCTTCGCCGGCGGCGCGGAGCGAGCGCATGCCGTCGATCGCGATCGCGGCGGACGAGGCGCCGCGGAACTGGTCGTTGAAGATTTCGAGCGACAGCGGCCCTCGATAGCCGGAGCGGGTCACGGCGTCGAGATAGTCGACAATCGGGTAATCGCCCTGGCCCGGATAGCAGCGATAATGCCGGCTCAGCGACAGCGGGTCCATGATGAGCGCCGGCGCGTCGGCTACCTGGACGAGGGCGATCTTCTCGGGCGGCAGGGCGGCGATCGGCTCGATCGGATTGGCCCGGACGCAGATATGAAAACTGTCGAGCACGATCCCGAGGTTGTCGCGATCGGCGGCGCGCACGATGTCCCAGGCGGCGGTCCAGTCCTTCACCCACCGCCCCCAGGCGAGCGCTTCGTAGCCGATTCGCATGCCGTGCTGGCGGGCGAGATCCGCCAGTTCGGCGAGGTCGCGCGCGGCGCGCTCTCCATCGTCGATCGCGTCAGGGGAAACGTTGGAGCACAGGCACAAAAGGCGCGCGCCGAGCTCGTGCATGAGGTCGAGCTTTCTCGCCGCCCGGTCGAAATTCTTCGCCCGAGCGGGGTCGGGCATCGCCTCGAAGTCGCGCAGCGGCTGGAGGGCGACGATCTCGAGCCCGAGATCGGCGGCGATGAGCCGCGCGTCGCGCGGCTTGCCGCGGAAGAAGGTCAGGTCGTTCTCGAAGATCTCGACGGCGCGAAAGCCCGCCTTGGCCGCGGCGGCGAATTTTTCCTCCAGCGCGCCGCCCATGCAGACCGAGGCGATCGACCATCTGAGCATCGAGGAAAGCTCCTCTCTCTGCGTTCCCTGCCCGTGCGGCGCCCAGTCGGGCTGTTGCGATCTTGACGCTGCTGCGGCAGACCGTCAAATACCAAGAACGGCGTTTGGCATAACATCGTGTTACGGATGCTCGCAGTCCGGACGCGGGATGCGATTTGAATGCCCGGCGCACCCGGCCGGCGAACGACGTCTAAAGCCACCCTGCGCCAATCGAGTCCGTCATGCTCACCCTCCGTCAGATCGAAGTTATCCGCGCGGTCATGCTGACGGGGACGATCGCCGGGGCCGCGCGGCTTCTCAACGTCGCGGCGCCTGGGCTCAGTCGCCTGATGAAACACACTGAGGATTTGCTCGGCGCGAAGCTCTTCTCACGGCGCGGCGGGCGTTTCATTCCGGCGCCCGAGGCGAGGTCCATTTTCGCTCAAATCAATGAGCTTCATCGCAACCTCGAAAACCTGCAATTCGCGATCGGGGCGCTCGAGCGGGGCCAGGGCGCGGAGTTCAAGTTCGGGGCGACGCCGAGCATCGGCCACGCCATGGCGCCGCTGGCGGTCGCCGACCTGCGCCGCCGTTATCCCGATCTCGTGATCGATCTCGACATTCTCAAGATCGAGGACGCGATCGACTTTCTACTGCTTGGCCGCGGCGAAGTGGTGGCGATGAGCTCTCGTCTGGAGCATCCGGCGATCACATTCGAACCGTTGGCGCAGGGACAACTCTATTGCATCGTCGCGGAAGAGCATCCGCTTGCGTCGCGGACCCGCATCGCCGCGGCGGAGATCGCGGCTCATCCGTTGATCGGGATCGAGCCCCGCGACCCATACGGCCGGATCATAACGAACATCTTCGCGCGCGCCCGGCTCCAGTATCAGGCGCCGATCAAGGCGCGCTTCGGGGTTACGGTCTGCGCGCTCGTCCGGCAAAATCTCGGCATCGGGGTGATCGACGGGTTCACGCTGGCGGAGCAGAGCAGCTTCGGCCTCAAAGTCATACCGATCGAGGAGGACACGACGTTCCGGACCTATGTCGCGTTCCGCAATGACGCGACGCTGTCGAGCGTCGCCGAGTTCTTCATTGCCGCTCTCCGCGCCCGAATGAAAAGGGCCCATGAGGCGATGGCGGCGCATCGGGGCGCCCGCCCACAAGGAAAGAACTGCGTTCCTCGTCCGCGTCTCGATCGTAACGCGCCGCTTCGCGGCCGATTTGGCCTCGAACGAAATTCGCCTCGTCTGATCAGCGGCCTCTCGCCTTCAGCGCCTTGTCGAGGCGCGGATAGACCCGCCGCGCGTTGCCTTCGTAGACCTTCCGGCGCTCCTCGGGGCTTAGGTTTCCCGTCGCCTCGACGTAGCGCTTGGTGTCGTCGTAATGATGCCCGGTTTCCGGGTCGATCCCCCTGACCGCGCCGATCATTTCGCTGGCGAACAGGATGTTGTCGACCGGGATGACCTTGGTCAGCAGATCGACGCCCGGCTGATGGTAGACGCAGGTGTCGAAGAAGACGTTCTTGAGGAGCTGCTCGGTGAGCAACGGCTTCTTCAATTCCTGCGCCAGCCCGCGATAGCGGCCCCAGTGATAGGGCGCGGCGCCGCCGCCGTGCGGAATGACGAACCTGAGCGTCGGAAAATCCTTGAACAGGTCGCCCTGGATGCACTGCATCACCGCGGTGGTGTCGGCGTTGATGTAATGGGCGCCGGTGGTGTGGAAGCAGGGATTGCAGCTCGTCGAGACGTGGACCATCGCCGGGATGTCCCACTCGACCATCTTCTCGTAGATCGAATACCACCAGCGGTCGGTCAGCGGCGGGCTCGTCCAGTGGCCGCCGGACGGATCGGGGTTGAGATTGATGGCGACGAAGCCGTAATCGCGCATGCATTTGTCGAGTTCGGGAATGCAGGTCTTGGGCTCGACGCCGGGGCTCTGCGGCAGCATCGCCGCGCCGATGAAATTGTCGGGGAAGAGATTCGAGACCCGGAAACAGAGCTCATTGCAGATCGACGCCCAGGTCGAGCTCACCCCAAAGTCGCCGATATGGTGGGCCATGAAGCTGGCGCGGGGGCTGAAGACCGTGAGGTCGCAGCCGCGCTCCTTCATCAACTTGAGCTGGTTCGCCTCGATCAACTCGCGCAGCTCGTCGTCGCTGATCTTGAGTTCGGCGACCTTGGGTGCGGCCGCGGGATCCTTGATGCCCGCGATCTGCCGGTTGCGCCACGCCTCGAGCGCCTTGGGGGCGGTGGTGTAGTGGCCGTGGCAGTCGATGATCATGAGAATGACTCCTCTCGGGCGAAGGGCTCAGGGGACCGTCGCGGAAGTCAGGCGCTTGACGACCAGAGCGAGCGGCACGGCGTAGAAGAGATGCGACATGAAGCCGCCAATGACGACGTTCGGATCGAGGTAGTTCGGATGGTCCGACGAGGCGATCGCGATCGCGCCGTGCATCACGATCCATAAGATCACGGCAAAGAACAGGGCGACCAGCGTCGCCTCGTAGCCGCGCCGGCGGAAATACGGCCACAGAAAAGCAAACAGCACGCCCCAGGCGAAGCAGAAAAAGAAGTGAATTCCGGTTCCGAGGATGTAGGCAAATGCGCCCAGCAACTTTTGCGCCGCCTTCCCGAAAACCAGTCCCGTTGCGTTGCGCGGAATGCCGCCGAGCGGCATCAGATGCTGGACCTTGACCCAAACAATGGCCTCGTAGATCCAGATGCTGACTCCGCCTGCAAGGCCACCGATCAGTCCGGCGCGGATGGTAACCGCGACGTCCGGCCTCGCGGCCAAATGGGCGTCGTTCAAGGGGATGCCGGACCTGACGCTCATGGCGCACTCTCCCTTTTCACGTCCCCACGCCCTCGGCCCTGCGAACGGCGATTGGCTTCGCGCTCGGCGGCGCCTTCATGCCGGCTCCATGCCGTAGCGCCGGATCGCGTCCTGCGTCTCGGCAGAGGCCAGATAGGCCACGAGGGCGTTTGCGGCCTTCAACTCGGCGGACGTCGTCGACACCCCCGCCGCGAAGACGGTGACGGCCTGAATCTCCGGCGGCAGCGGACCGATGACTTCGATGCCCGGCTGGCCGATCAACTCGCTCAACTGCTGAATGCCGAGATCGGCGTCGCCCTGCGCGATCAATGTC
This sequence comes from uncultured Alphaproteobacteria bacterium, assembly GCA_963765375.1. Lineage (GTDB taxonomy): Bacteria > Pseudomonadota > Alphaproteobacteria > Rhizobiales > Beijerinckiaceae > Roseiarcus. Next base: position 169,423 of record CAVXVZ010000010.1, read on the forward strand.
GCCACCGGCACGCCCGGCGGCGCCTTGAGCGCGTGCGCCAGGACAGAGTCGGCCAAGCCCCATTTCTCGCACAGGGCCTTGAAGTGGTCGCCGCTGGGACCGGTCGAGTAGCAGAGCCTTCGGGCCTCGATCATCGCCTGCCTCACGGCAGGCTCGCTGTCGAGGCCGGGACACCGCGAGCCGGCAGGGACCGCGAGCGCGATTTCCGATCGGGCGAAACCTCGTATGCTGCCCCTGGCGATATGCCCGTCCGCCTCGAGGCTCTCCATGACCTTCGACGCCAGCACGACGATGTCGGTCTTTTCGCCCGCGCGCGCCAGCTTGGCCGCCTCGACCCCGCCCATCGAGCGGATATCGACATTTATTCCGAGCCGCCGTTCATAGTCCTGAGCCAGATCGGCCAGGATATGCCGGGTCGCCATTGACGAAATGCCGGTGATCCGAAGCGTCATGTCGGGGCTCGGTCGATGCGCCGACGGCGCACGAACGGGCAGGAATTGGGCTTCCCGGACGTGTTGTTCATCAAACATTTCCTCCCCAAAATGAAACTAACCAATAACCCTTCGACTTGTCATCATGCGCGCCGGGCTCAGGGCAAACGGCGGCCGGAGGACGCGGCATGACGGAAACGACGATCTTCGAAGACTCCATCGCCTTCATAGGCTTCGGCGAGGCGGCGCACGCCTTTCTCGGCGGCTGGCGCGCCAACCCCGGCTTCAGGGCGCGCATTTCCGCCTACGACATCAAGACCGATTCGCCCGATTCCGACCTGCGGGCGGCGAAGCGGGCCGACTATGCGGCGGCCAACGTCATCGGCGCGTCGAGCGCGCCCGAGGCGGTCGCCGGGGCCGAGGCGGTGTTCTCGGTCGTCACCGCCGATCAGGCGCACGAGGCGGCGCTCGCGGCTTTGCCCGGCCTCAGGAAAGGCGCGCTCTTTTTCGACTGCGATTCGTGCGCGCCGCAAACCAAGGCCCGCACGGCGGAAGCCGTCGAAGCCGCCGGCGGACGCTATGTCGACGTCGCGGTGATGGCCCCGGTCCATCCGCGCCTGCATCGCACGCCGCTCCTGATCAGCGGCCCCCACGCCGAAGCCGCGGCGCCGGCGCTTGCCGCGCTCGACATGTCGGCAAGAATCCATGAAGGCGCTGTCGGCGCCGCTTCGGCGGTCAAGATGATCCGCTCGATCATGATGAAGGGGCTCGAGGCGCTGGTTTGCGAATGCGTGCTGGCCGGGCGGAAGGCAGGCGTCATCGAGACGGTGCTCGATTCGCTCGACGACACCCACCCTGGCTTCGACTGGCGGAAACGCTCGGCCTATATGCTGGAGCGGGTGATGACCCACGGGATCCGGCGCGCCGCCGAAATGCGCGAAGTGGCGCTGACGGTCGACCTGCTTGGCCTCAAGGGCGAGATGTCCCGCGCCTCGGTTCACTGGGAGCAGACGATCGGCGAACTCGGCCTGCGCTCCACCGCTGCGGAAGCCGCCGACTATCGGGTTCTGGTCGACCGGATTCTTGCCGCGCTCGATCCTGGCGGCCGCGGTTGAGGACTACAAAGGTCGATCTTTCGCTTCGGTTCTGGAGAGGCTAACGTCGGAACAGCTTTGAGTTACAATGGCCGCAGATCGGCCAGCATAAAGGCCGAACGGGAGGATCCTTGATGATATCCAGATATTCGATGTTGGGCGCCGCGTTGGGGGTGGCGCTGCTCGCTGCTCCGGCCCGGGCGGATGACAACACCGTGACCATTGGCATGATCCTGCCGATGACCGGGCAGCAGGCCTCGACCGGCAAGCAGGAGCGCGCCGGCGCCGAGCTTTATATGCAGCAGCACGGCGACACGGTCGCGGGCAAGAAAATCGTGCTCGAGGTCAAAGACGACACCGGGGCCGCGGACGTGACCAAACGCCTCGCTGAAGAGCTGATCGGCAACGATCACGCCAAGGTCCTGATGGGCTTCGGCCTGACGCCGCTGGCGCTGGCCACGGCGCCGGTGGCGACGGAGGCGAAGGTTCCCGAGATCGTCTCCGCCGCGGCGACCGCGATGATCACCGAGAAATCGCCGTATATCGTCCGCACCTCGTTCACGCTTCCCCAGGCGTCGGCGCCGATGGCCGACTGGGCGCTCAAGAACGGGATCAAGAAGGTCGTCACGATCGTCGCCGACTACGGTCCCGGCGTCGACGCGGAGAAATGGTTCGGCGAGACCTTCGAGAAGGGCGGCGGAACCGTCGCGGAGAAGATCCGGGTGCCGCTGAAGAACCCGGACTTCGCGCCCTTCCTGCAGCGGGTGAAGGACGACGCCCCGGACGCGGTGTTCGTCTTCGTGCCCTCGGGCCAGGGCGCCGTATTCATGAAGGAATTCGTCGAGCGCGGCCTCGACAAAGCGGGCGTCAAGCTGATCGGCACCGGCGACGTGACCGACGACGACCTGCTCGCCGACATCGGCGATTCGGCCCTCGGAGCCGTCACCACCCATCACTATTCCGCCGACCACGACTCGCCCGAGAACAAGGCCTATGTCGCGGCGTTCGAGAAGGCCAATAACGGCATGCGGCCGAATTTCATGGCGGTCGGCGCCTATGATGGCATGGCGCTTGTCTATAAGGCGCTCGAAAAGACCAAGGGCGACGCGAGCGGCGACGCGCTGATCGCGGCGATGAAGGGGATGAGCTGGATAAGCCCGCGCGGGCCGGTCACGATCGATCCGGAAACCCGCGACATGGTGCAGAACATCTATGTGCGCAAGGTCGAGAAGAAGGACGGCGCGCTCTACAACGTCGAGTTTGCGACCATCCCCGACGTGAAGGACCCCTACAAAGCCGCGAAGCACTGAGGAGACGCCCTTCTCCCTCGGGGGAGAAGGTGGCGACGCAGGGCGTCGAATGACGCCCGTCTTTCGACGGGCTATGGCGCCGGATCAGGGGTCTATGCCGTGACCTTTCGATTGCTGGTCGTGAGGCCCTCACCCCTGACCCCTCTCCCAGAGGGAGAGGGAAGCAGCGCATAATGCTGACCATCCTGCTCGACGGCGTCGCGTACGGCATGCTCTTGTTCGTGCTGGCGAGCGGACTGTCGGTAACGCTGGGGCTGATGAATTTCATCAACCTCGCCCACGGCGCCTTCGCGATGGTCGGCGGCTACGTGACGGCGCTGCTCATGAATCGCGCCGGCGCGCCGTTCCTTCTGACGCTCCCGGCGGCGTTCCTGATTCCGGCGATCCTCGGCGTGGCGCTCGAGCGCACGCTCTATCGCCGCCTTTATGGCGCAAGTCCGCTCGACCAGGTGCTGTTCACCATCGGCCTCGTCCTGATGGCGATGCCGGTCGCCGCTTACCTTCTCGGAGACGAGCCGCAGCAGGTTCATCTGCCGGCATGGCTCAGCGGACGCATCGAGATCCACGGCGTCGGCATCGGCGTCTATCGGGTGTTCATCATCCTCATCTGCGGGATCATCGCCGCCGGCCTGCAGGCGTTCCTCGTAAGGACCCGGTTCGGCGCGCAACTCAGGGCGGCGGTCGACGACGCGCGCGTGGCTCAGGGTCTTGGGATCAACGTCGACCGCATCTTCGCCATCGCCTTCGCCGTTGGCAGCGGGCTCGCAGGTCTGGGCGGAGCGCTCGCCGCCGATGTGGTCGGCGGCATCGATCCTTCGTTTCCGGTGAAATTCCTGGTGACCTTCCTCATCGTCGTCACCGTCGGCGGGTCGAACGGGATCATGGGAGCCTTCTTCGGCGCCCTCCTGCTCGGCGTGCTCGATGTCGCGGGCAAATATTATGTACCCTCGATCGGCGCCTTCATCATCTACGCGGTGATGGTGGTGACGCTGATCGTGCGCCCGCAAGGGCTGTTCGCGCGCGGGGACGGACGGTGATAGCTCGCGAGGCCAGTCCACCGCCTCATCCTGAGGAGCAATGCGTCTCGAAGGATGCTCCAGTTGGCTGCGCCGGGTCGGCGCGCGCTGGAGCGTCCTTCGACAAGCTCAGGGCGCGGGGCCCGGTTGGGGACGGGCGATGACCGCCGCGAGCGCCTCGCCCGCCGCGGCCCGCATCGCCGCGCACCTCAATCGGCGCGCCCGCTGGCGCTGGGGAGAAATCGCGTTCTGGCTTGCGGTCCTGGCCGCGATCTTCGCCGCCCCGTCGCGCGCGGCGATCATCAATGAGGTGCTCGTCGCCGGCTTGTTCGCCTTGTCGCTCGATCTCATTCTCGGCCTGACCGGAATCGTCTCGCTCGGTCATGCTGCGTTTCTCGGCCTCGGCGCCTATGCGGCGGCGATTCTGGCGAGCAAGGGCTTCGCCGACCCGACGCTTGGGCTGGCGTTGGGCGCCGCCGTCGCCGCCGTCGTCGGCCTCGTGACCGCGCCGCTCCTCTTGCGCGGCGCCGACCTCACGCGGCTCATGGTGACGCTCGGCGTCTCGCTCATGCTCGGCGAACTCGCCAATCGCAACGGCTGGATCACCGGCGGCGCCGACGGCCTCAATTTCTCGGTTGGGCGGGTGCTCGGCCTGTTCCCGATCGGCTTCACCGGCCAGCGCAACGCGGCGTTCTACAGCTTTGCCGTCCTCTTCATCCTGTTTGCGATCGCGCGCCGCCTCGCGCAATCGCCGTTTGGGCTGGCGCTCGCCGCGATCCGCGAGAACCGCCTGCGCGCCGGCGCGCTCGGTATCGCGACCAGCCGGCGCATCATTGCGATCTATACGCTTTCGGCGGCTTATGCCGGGGCGGCGGGCGCACTCCTCGCCCAGACGACGCAGATCGTCTCGCTCGACCTCTTCGACTTTCACCGCTCGGCCGACGTCATGCTGATGCTCGTCATCGGCGGCGCGGGATATCTCTACGGCGGCCTTATCGGCGCGGCGGCGTTCATTGTGCTGAGGGACGTGATTTCCGCCGCGACGCCCGAATATTGGGAATTCTGGATCGGGTTGGCCCTGGTCATCCTGGTGCTCGCCGGCCGGGAGCGGATCGGCGAAGCGCCCCGGCGGCTGATCGCGCGCCTGACGCCCCGCGCCGCGCGCCGGGGCGTCGCATGACCGCTCCGGCGCTCGAGGCGCGTGGACTTCAACGCAATTTCGGCGCGCTGATCGCGACCGACGATGTGTCGTTCTCCGTTCAGCCGGGCGCCCGGCAGGCGCTGATCGGCCCCAACGGCGCCGGCAAGACGACGCTGATCAATCTCCTGACCGGAGTGATCCGGCCGACCGCGGGGCAGGTCCTGCTCGGGGGCCGCGACGTCACCGGACTTGCCTCGAGCGCACGGGTCAGGATGGGCCTGTCGCGCACGTTCCAGATCAATCAGCTCTTTCCCGATCTGACGCCCGCCGAGTTGCTGGGCCTTGCGATCTCGGAGCGCAATGGTTCAGGCGCAGACTTCTGGCGCGCAGCCGGCCGTCCTGCGATCGTCGCCGAAATCGAGGACCTGCTTCAACGCTTCGGCCTCGAGGCGGACCTCGACCAGCCCACGCGCAAGCTCGCTTATGGCAAGCAGCGCCTGCTCGAGATCGCGCTCGCGCTCGCGACGCGCCCAAAGGTGCTGCTGCTCGATGAGCCTGCCGCCGGCGTGCCCGAGGAGGAGCGGCGGGACATTCTTGCCGCGCTTGCCGCGTTGCCCTCGGATGTCGCGATCCTCCTCATCGAGCACGACATGGACCTCGTATTCAATTTCGCCAGCCGCATTTCGGTCCTGGTGGCGGGAAGGCTGCTCGCCGAGGGCGCCCCGGAGGCGATCGCCGCGGACGAGCGCGTGCGCGCGGTCTATCTCGGCGAGGACGCGCATGCCTGAGCTTCTCACCGTCGAGCGGCTGTTCGCCGGCTACGGCGAGGCGCGGGTCATCCAGGGCCTCAGTCTCGCGGTCCAGGACGGACAGTCGCTGGCGCTGCTCGGCCGCAACGGCGTGGGCAAGACGACGCTGATCGATTCGCTGATCGGCGCGACGACCCGGTTCAGCGGCAAGATCGCGCTCGCCGGCGAGGACATCACCGCTCTGCCGCCGCACTTGAGGGCGCGCCGCGGAATTGGCTGGACGCCGCAGGAGCGCAACATCTTTCGCTCGCTCACCGTCGAAGAGAACCTGACCGCCGTCGAGCAGCCGGGCCAATGGACGGCGAAGCGGGTCTACGGGCTTTTCCCGCGCCTCGAGGAACGGCGCGGCAACATGGGCCGGCAATTGTCGGGTGGCGAACAGCAGATGCTGGCGATCGGCCGGGCGCTCGTCCTCAATCCGCGCCTGCTCTTGCTCGACGAGCCGACCGAGGGCCTCGCCCCGATCATCGTCGACGAACTGCTCGCGGCGCTGCGCGAGCTTGCCCGCGCGGGCTTATCGATGATCATCGTCGAGCAGAAGCCGAAGAAGATCCTGCCCTTCACCGACCAGGCGATCGTGCTCGACCGCGGCGCCATCGCCTACGCCGCGCCGAGCGCCGAGCTCATCGCCGACCCTGCCGCCCTCGACGCGCACCTGACGGCGAGGAAGAAAGAAGGTTAAGTTGGCGCGATGGCGCCCTCAAACGGAGAGGGTGCTCTTTGCCTTCGCGGCCTGTCGCTTTTGGCGTATCATGTCATCATGAAACGCGACGAGGTTTTGCATAAACTCAAACAAGCCGAGGCCGCCTTGCGAGCGCAGGGCGTAGCGCACGCCGCCCTGTTTGGCTCGGTCGCGCGCGGCGAAGATAGCCCTGACAGCGATATCGACGTCATGATCGAGATCGCGCCCGAATCGGGCATGGACTTGTTTCGCTATGTTGGCATCGTTCAATATATCGAGGAATTGTTTCCCGCGCCGATCGATGTCGCCAACCGCGACGGCCCGAAACCTTTTGTTCGGCCCAGCGCCGAGCGCGACGCCGTGTATGCTTTCTAATTTTACTGTGTCATAAACATTTGAGGTGATGGTTTCGATTCACGCCTGATTCGGAGGGGCTGGTGGATCGAAGCGCAGAGGGAGCTGGGAACGAATCTCGGTTAGCGTCTTATTTGGAGCACTTGGCGTCGAGCTTGGGGCACGCGGATCGGCGCGCGCCATTTGGCTCCTACTGCAAAGGGCTTATCCTTCCCGGCGAGCGCAAGAGCGTCGAGCCGATTGCAGCCCGCGTCGAGCCCAGCCGGGTTCAAGGCGCGCATCAATCGCTGCACCATTTTGTCGCGAACGCCGATTGGTCGCAGGAGGCCCTGCTGCGGCAGGTTCGAACCTTTGTTCTGCCTGCGATCGAAAAGAGCGGCGGAGTAAGAGCTTGGATCGTCGACGACACGGGATTCCCGAAGAAGGGCGTTCATTCCGTTGGCGTCGCCCGGCAGTATTGCGGGCAACTCGGCAAGCAGGACAATTGTCAGATTGCGGTGTCGTTGTCGGTCGCCAACGAGCACGCGAGCCTGCCGATCGCCTTTCGGCTCTATCTTCCCGAGGATTGGGCGGCCGATCCAGTTCGCCGGGCCAGAGCCGGCGTGCCCGAGGACGTCGTCTTCAAGACCAAACCGCAAATTGCGCTCGACCAGATCCGCGCCGCGCGCGCCGAGGGCGTGCCGGAAGGGGTGGTGTTGGCGGACGCCGGTTACGGGATCAACACGGCGTTCCGAGCGGCGCTGACGCGCATGGGCCTGACTTATGTCGTCGGCGTTCAGTCGTCGGTCCGGCTTTGGCCGCCGGGAGCGGGTCCGCTCCCGCCCAAGGCATGGACCGGGCAAGGTCGACCCCCGACGCTGATGCGGCGCGACGCGCAGAATCAGCCTCAGTCGGCCAAGCAACTCGCCAAGTCGCTGCCGGCTGACGCCTGGCGGGACGTCGCATGGCGCGAAGGCGTCGACAAAACGCTTCGTTCCCGCTTCGCCGCCGTGCGGGTTAGGCCCGCGCATCGCGACTACTGGCGTTCGCACCCCTATGCGGAAGAGTGGCTGCTCGTCGAATGGCCGCAGGACGAAAGCGCGCCGACCAAATACTGGCTCTCGACCCTGGCTGCGGATACAGCCCTCGCGAGGCTCGTGGAAACTGCCAAACTGCGCTGGCGGATCGAGCGCGACTATCAGGAACTCAAGCAGGAACTGGGCCTCGATCACTATGAAGGTCGAGGCTGGCGAGGCTTTCACCATCACATGGCGCTCTGCGTCGCAGCATACGGATTCCTGGTCTCCGAACGGAGTTCGATTCCCCCCTCAGACGACAAAACCCTCGTCATCAAAACGTCTGACCTATCCAACGGTTTTCGACCCCGCGGATCCCCCGATCCGAGCAGAACGCCACGTCAAATCGTCCATCACAAGCATCCGCATTAGGTTGGCCCGAAGTATCGCCCGGCGACTGCCCCGATGCCCCTGTTGCCAAAGAGCCAACTTGTGACACAGTAAGACTAACAGGCCGTTGAAGAAGTATCCCGTTTGGCTTTGAGGACGGCTTCGTCGCCGTTGTGATAGGCGAATTCGATCTCGATCGAGCCGTCGTCGTTGAGTTCGGCGGATCCGTCGCCAGAGACTTCGTCCATTTCGTCGAACCCCTCCGACGCAAACCCGACCGATGAGCGGCTGTATTCGATGTCGAGGCCGGCCTGGAGCGCGCCGAAGGCGATTTCGCCTCGGCCATGGTCAGTGATCGGGATCGTCGCGGGCCCGCAGAGGTCGAGATAACTAGACGAGGTTGAGCGCGCTCGTTGGTTGTTCGAAGACCTCGTAGGTCCAGACACGGAAGGACTTGAGGACGTGGGGTCCGAACGAGTTGATGAGCGGGATATCCGCGGCGTCGCGGCCTCGCGCGACGACGATCCGCCCTATCCGCGGCATATTGTTGCGAGGATCGAACGTCCACCACGATCCGTCGAGGAACACCTCTATCCAGGCGCTGAAATCCATCGGATCGACAACCGGCACGCCAATGTCGCCAAGATGGCCGTTGACGTAACGAGCCGGAATGTTGAGGCATCGACAGAGCGTCACCGCGAGATGGGCGAAATCCCGGCAAACTCCAATACGCTCGTGGAAGGCTTCAAACGCGGTCCTGGTCGATCGCGCCTCCATATAGTCAAACTTGATGCGCCGATGCACAAAATCGCAAACGGCCTGCACCCGTCCCCATCCGGAGGGGACTTTCCCGAATAGATCCCAAGCCGTCTGGCTCAGTTTATCCGTCTCGCAATATCGACTTCCCATCAGATAAAGCAGGCATGAATTGGGCAGCTCTGCGACAGGAACTTCCGCAGCGGCAAAGTCCGCCGAGTCAATCTTGCCATCGTCTTCGATCGTGGCGTCGCTCCAAATCGTGAGGTCGCCGGAAGGCGCCACCAGTCTGCGGCAACGATTGCCAAAGGTATCGATGTAGGTGGTCGTCGCGATGATGGGCGTCGTGAATACCTTTTCGGCGACGCGTATGTCCGTCTTCCGATCTACGCTCACCGACATGAGGCAGACCATCGCGGTCGGCTGCGCGCAAGTGACGCTGATTTCATAGCCGTAGCGAATTAGCATCGCTCACCAGCCCCTAAACGTGCGCCTCAAGACGCGATGAATCACGACCCCTCGGCGTCCAGCCAAGGCGGTCGGCGCGAGCGTCGCGCCAACCGTCCATCTTCGTGTTCGGCTCTGCCAACCGAGTTCTACTTCACGCCGCTGAGCAGAGCGGCGCAGGCCTGTGGCACGCCGGAATCGGCGGCCTTGCTGCCAGGCATCACCGCCCAGCCGCCTTTTTCGACGTATGCCGCTTGTTGCCAGGCGTCGGTCTTTTTCAGCTCCGTCAGATTGTTGGCGGCGTCAGCCCCGCGTTGGAACTGCTCGACGCAGATCGGCGCTATCGCTGCGACCACGGCGTTACTGGCCGTGCTGTCCGCCAGGGTCTTCGCCGTGCTTCCGAGCATCCACCCACCCCAACCGAAGCCGACGGCGAGAGTCGCGACGACGCCGACAGCGGCGCCCTGCAGCAGCCGCGTTAGCGATTCTCCTCGATACCAAGCCAAGGTTTGCATGACACTCTCCTCCCGATCGGGTCGGAAGGATTCCGCCCCTTCTGAGCATTGGGCGACAAATTTGGCATTGGGGCACGTCGCCGAGGCCCTGTCTTTGCCCCGTCGGGCGGGGTTTAGTAGTCCATTCCGCCCATGCCGCCGCCGGGCATGGCGGGGCCGGCATTCTTCTTCGGAGTTCTCGGCGACCATCGCTTCGGTCGTGATCATGAGGCCGGCGATCGAAGCCGCGTCCTGCAGGGCGACCCGCACGACCTTCGCCGGGTCGACGATGCCGGCGTTTAGCATGTCGACATATTGCTCGGTCTGGGCGTCGAAACCAAAGGACTGCGACTTGTTCTCAAGAACCTTGCCTACGACGATCGAACCCTCTACGCCCGAATTCTCAGCGATCTGCCGGATCGGCGCTTCCAGCGCCCTTAGCACGATGTTGATGCCGGACTGGACATCTTCATTTTCGTCGCTGAGCTTGCCGATCGCCGCTTTGGCGCGCAACAGCGCGACGCCGCCGCCGGAAACAATGCCTTCCTCAACCGCGGCCCTGGTCGCGTTCATAGCGTCCTCGACGCGATCCTTCTTCTCCTTAACCTCGACCTCGGTCGAGCCGCCGACGCGGATGATGGCGACGCCGCCAGCGAGTTTGGCCAGCCGCTCCTGCAGCTTCTCCTTGTCGTAGTCGGAGGTCGTCTCCTCGATCTGCGCCTTGATCTGGGCGATCCGGCCCTGGATGTCCTGTTTCTTGCCGGCGCCGTCGATGATCGTGGTGTTCTCCTTCTCGATGCGCACGCGCTTCGCCTTGCCGAGCATTTGAAGGGTCACGTTCTCGAGCTTGATGCCGAGGTCCTCGGCGATCATCGTGCCGCCGGTCAGGACGGCGATGTCCTCGAGCATCGCCTTGCGGCGATCGCCGAAGCCCGGCGCCTTGACCGCCGCGACCTTCAGGCCGCCGCGCAGCTTGTTGACGACCAGCGTCGCCAAGGCCTCGCCGTCGATGTCCTCGGCGATAATGAGCAGAGGCTTGCCGGCCTGCACCACCGCCTCGAGGATGGGGAGCATGGGCTGAAGCGAGGAGAGCTTCTTCTCGTGGATGAGAATGTGTGGGTCCTCGAGCTCGGCCACCATCTTCTCGGCGTTGGTGATGAAATAGGGCGAGAGATATCCGCGATCGAACTGCATGCCCTCGACGACGTCGAGTTCGGTCTCGGCGGTCTTCGCCTCCTCGACAGTGATCACCCCCTCCTTGCCCACTTTGTCCATAGCCTGCGCGATCATCTTGCCGATCGCCTTGTCCCCGTTCGATGCGATGGTTCCGATCTGGGCGATCTCTTCGGAGGACTGCACCTTCTTGGCGCGGCGGTCGATGTCCTTGACGACCGCAGTCACCGCGATGTCGATGCCGCGCTTGAGATCCATCGGGTTCATGCCGGCGGCGACCAGCTTGAGGCCTTCTTTCATGATCGAGGCGGCGAGCACCGTGGCGGTGGTCGTGCCGTCGCCGGCAAGATCGTTGGTCTTCGAGGCGACCTCGCGCACCATCTGGGCGCCCATATTCTCGAATTTATCGTCGAGCTCGATCTCCTTGGCGACGGTAACGCCGTCCTTGGTGATGCGAGGCGCGCCATACGACTTGTCGAGGATGACGTTGCGGCCTTTGGGGCCAAGCGTCACCTTGACCGCATTATTGAGAATATCGACGCCGCGCAGCATTCGGTCGCGCGCGTCGGAGGAGAAGCGTACGTCTTTTGCGGACATGGTTTGGATCCTTCAATTGTCGAAATGAAATTTAGTTCTAGGCGGCCTTCTTGGAGGCGATCACGCCTTCGATCACGCCCATCACGTCGGTCTCCTTCATGATCAGGAGCTCCTCGCCGTCGATCTTGACTTCCGTGCCCGACCACTTGCCGAACAAGACCCGCTCGCCCGGCTTGAGTTGGATGGGGGTAAGATTGCCGCTGTCATCGCGGCCACCCGGGCCGACCGCGACGACCTCACCTTCCTGCGGCTTCTCTTTGACGGTGTCGGGAATGATGATGCCGCCCTTCGTCTTATCCTCGCCCTCAATCCGGCGGATGACGACGCGGTCGTGCAACGGGCGAAATTTCATGGGGACTTGTTTCCGGTCGGCGCGCGTCAACAATCAGAGGCGAAATCGCCCCAGTGGACTCTGCTGTTCGGCTCGACCTTGAATGTCATATGGCTATTTCTGGCACTCTAGACAAGAGAGTGCCAAAAGATATTTCATGTAGACCGATCAAATGCGTACGACGGCCAACTGCCGATGGGCAGGCAAGATCAAGATCGCCGGATCTCCGAGCAAGGGAGGGAAGCGGTCGTCGCAATGCTAGCAGCCTGTCGGACTGAATCCTTGCAGCTGGTCTTTGAAACGGCCTACCGCGATTGCGCGGAGGTCGGCGCCTTGTTGAGCTTGTGGGCGTTGCGATTGAGTTTGTTGGATCGGCGATCGAGCTGGACTTCCGGCGCCGGGCGCCCCGCCTTCAATAGGCGGGGGCGAGGGCGAACATTTCGCTTCATGTTCCAGGCCATGGTCACGAGACTCCACTCGCTGCGCACTTTTTCGAGCCCGCGCAGTGAAAATTGACGGAACCCGAGCACGGATTTGATGATGCCGAACACCGGTTCGGGGGTCTGTTTGCGCAGGGCGTAGAGCGCCGGCGTCGAGGCGTCTTCAAACGATGCGCCATCGCCTCGACCGGCGTCGGCTTGTCCGGCGCGGCCGGCGCCGGTCGAAGTGCTCGGCGAAAGGCGATGGTGCGGCTGGCGGCCCATCGCGACGCCGGTTCGATTCCCGCCTCTTGGCAAGCCTCGACATTGCCCGCGCTGAAATAGCCGGTGATCGCCAGCAGAGTTTCGGCCTCGCCCAAGGCCTCGGGCAAAGCGCCGATCTTGCCCAGCATCGGCTCGACCTGGTTCTTGTCGTTGGGCGCCTGGACATCTCGGTCGCCATCACAGCAGGATGCTGACGTCGGCCGCGGCTTGCGCGTTGTAGCATTGATCGAAGCCGCCGCCGGCCACCGCATGCGCGATCTTCATCGGTCAGATTGACCTGATCGCTCGGCAGCGGCCCCTCGGGCGGCGGCCGCGGCGCCTGCCGCCCGGAGTTTTTCCCGTCGCCGCCGTCTTGGCGCGCGCGCCGCCATAATTGCGTCATGTCCGCCAATCCGCGCGCGTGGCGCCCCTGGCGCGCGCCTCGATCTTGGCGCGCGCCTCGGCGATCTTGCCCAGACGCTCCTCGCGCCGCGCAGTTCGTCGGGAATTGACATGCCGTCGGGAAGGTCCGCCGCGTCCGCCGCCTCGGCCTTGGCCATCAAATCGGCGACCTCGCCCTTCAGTTGCGCCTCGAACTGCCCGCATGCTCATCGGAAATCGCGCTGTGCCGGCTGGCGTAGGCGTGAATCCTCGCCCGTCGAGGCCGAAGGTTCCCACTTCAGACGCCCATCTCGCGCGCAAGCAGCAACACTTGGACGAACAGCCCCTCGATCGGTTTGAGAAAACGCCGGCGAAACGTCGCCAGCGTGTCGTGGTCGGGATGATCGTTGGCCGCGATGAAACGAAACGCCACCGAGTCATACGTCGCCCGCTCCAGCTTGCGGCTCGAAAACACCCCCGTCGCGTAGCCGTAAACAAGAAGACCCACCAACACCCTGGGATGGTAGGACGCCGAACCCGAGCCGCGATACTCGCCACTGATCGCGCGAAGGTCGAGCCCGTCGATCACTTCAACCACAAAGTGCGCCAAATGCTTCGCTCGCAGCCACGCCACCGAAGGCGGCAGAAGATAACCCATCCGCCGATCAATGTGCGGAAATTGCTCATGCGCAGGCTCAGGCGAATCAATGCCGCGATTCTAACTCGCCAAATCTCGCCTGCCCTTCAAACTGGCAACTCCCGTAAGTCCGACAGGCTGCTAGGCGAGGGCGACTTTTTCGGCGAAGGCTGTCTGATCGCGCAACCGTTGCGCTGAGCGCAAATGGATGCTGCTCCGCACACCGCCGCTCGCGGGAGCGATGCCTTACGCGAAGAATTGAAGGCGGCTGAGCAAAGTTAAGCGCCCCAATCTCGCATTTGCGGAGCCGCCGGAGCGCCTCCAAGCCTGGCTCGCCATGGCGCGCCGACGAGACGCTTCATGATTCCTCGCCGATCCTCTCCGGCTCCCGCGCTTTCCGCTCCGCTTCATGCTAGGTGAACGCCTCAGAAAGTTGGACCGGTCATGATTTGGGGAACGTTCGCGCTTATCTTCGCCACCGCCTTCACCGGCGCCTCGTTCTACGTCAACTGGGTCGAGCAGCCCGCGCGGCTCAAGCTCGAGGATGAGGCGCTGCTCAGCGAATGGGGGCCAAGCGACAGCCGGGGGATCGCGCTTCTCGCGGCTTACGCGCTCCTGGCGGCGATCGCCGGCTTCATCGCCTATTTCGAATCGCAGGACGTGCGGTGGGCGTTCGGCGCGCTCGTCATCATCCTGAGCTGGCCTTACGCGTTTTTTCTCATGACGCCGCTCGACAACCAGATCCGGGGGCTGCGCGGCTCCGACGTCGCCGCGGCGCGGGCGCTCGTTCGCCAATGGGGCCTCGTCGAATCCGGCCTTACGGGACTCGGGCTGGCGGCGGTCGCCCTGTTCGTATGGGTGATTTGAGCGGCGCCGCCGATGTCCCCTCTCCTCTCGCCGCCCGAGCCGCATCGATCGACCCAGGGGCAGTCTCGAACATGACCGGTCGAGACCCCTCGCGCCGCTTTGCTCCCGCCGCGCGCGACATCGGCGACGCGCTTGGCTTTTTCACTCGCATGCCGGTCGGCGCCAGGGCGCCGCTCGACATCAACCGCTTCGCCTGGGCGACGCCAGTCGCAGGCGCCGCGGTCGGTCTTGTCGGCGCGCTGGCGCTGGCGCTGACGGGGCTCATCGGCCTGCCGCATCTCATTCGCGCCGGCCTGGCGACGGCCGCCCTCGTCGCCGCGACCGGCGCCCTGCACGAGGATGGTCTCGCCGACGTCGCCGACGGCTTCGGCGGCGGGGCGACGCGGGCGATGAAGCTCGACATCATGCGCGACAGCCGCATCGGCGCCTACGGCGCCATTGCGCTGACGCTCGCCCTCATCCTGCGCGTCGCCGCGCTCACTGCGGCGCTCGACGGCGGCTTCTGGCGCGCTTCGCTGAGCCTGATCGCCGTCGCCGCCCTTTCCCGCGCCGGCGCGCTGACGCCGCTCGCGCTCCTCGGCCCCGCGCGCGCCGACGGCGCTGGGGCCGCGGCCGGGCGGCTCGATCGCGACGCGCTCGCCGCCGCCTGGGGCTCGGCCCTCATCATCGCGCTCGCGCTTGGCTTCGGTTCGCTCGGGCTCTGGCGCGCTCTCGCGGCCGCGTTGGCGAGCGGCGCAGCCGCCTTGGCGATGGTCGCCTTGGCGCGGCGCGCGATCGGCGGCCAGACCGGCGACGTCGCTGGCGCGGCCCAGCAGGGAGCCGAGATCGCCGCGTGGTGCGGGCTTCTCATCGGGCAAGCGGCCTCTAGCGGTTAAGCGCTTGAATGGAGCCGGACTGGCTCCTCTTTGCCAGCGGGGTCGATCCGTTTGGATTCTCTTGGTTCGCGGCCGTTTGGTGGCGCGGGCGTCCCCGCTCATGGGTTGGATTGTCTTGGACTGTCTTGGATTCTCTCGTCCGAATCGAGACTTTTCAATGGGTTGCGCGGCTTGAACGGGCGGACGATTTTTCCCGCGCTTCGTCGTCGGCCGAGGGGCGCCGGAACCGGCGTCCTGTGGTCTTGGCATGAGGGGACGACGGGGTTGCTCATGGGCCAGCTTAACCTGAGTTCTGATTTTCCGCAAGGGATTGCCGTTCCAAATGTCGCAACACTAAATAAACGCCATGCCCGCGCCTGTTCTGTCGACCCCCTGCGTCAAACTCTGCGTCATCGACCCGATCTCCAGGCTCTGCATCGGCTGCGGCCGCACCGGGGATGAAATCGCATCCTGGATGGCGTTGAACGAGGCCGAACGCCTGGCGGTCATGGCAGGGCTTGGCGAACGCCTGGCAAAGGCGCGGTCGCGCGCCTCGCGCGGCGGGCGGGTCGCGGCGCGCGGCCGGCTCTGCTGATGCGTTTCGTCGTGCCCATTGCGGTTCTCGCGGCGGCGCTGGCGGCGCTGCTCACGACCCCGTCGCAGTCGACTCTGCTCGGGCTCGACCATCAAAGCTTCGCCAGCGCCGCGATCGGCGCCGCGCTTTTGCTGTGGCTGCTCCTCAACGGCCTGCGTTCGGCGCGGCCGAGCGACGTCGCCCGCATCGCGAACGCGGCCGCGATCTGGGCGGCGCTCTTGCTCGCGCTGACCGGCGTCTACGCCTATCGCTACGAGGCTTCCGACATCGCCGAGCGCATCGCCGGCGAGCTGTTCCCGGCCGAGCCCGAGGTCGGCAGCGGCGGCGAAGTGATCGTCAACCAGCGGCTTGGCGGCGAATTCGCGATTGCCGGGCGGGTCAACGGCGCGCGCGTGACCTTCCTGTTCGACACCGGGGCTTCGGCCGTGGTGCTCACCGCCGCCGACGCGAGGCGCGCCGGGATCAACACCGCCGGACTTGAATATGACGCGCCGGTCTCCACCGCCAACGGAGCGGCGCTGGCCGCGGAGGTCCGTCTCGACCAGGTCGCCGTCGGGCCGATCGTGATGCGCAATGTCGCGGCCCTGGTCGCTCGCTCCGGGGCGCTGGACGAGAGCCTGCTCGGGATGAGCTTTCTCGGCCGGCTCAAGAGCTATGCGGTCGAACGGGGGCGGCTCGTCCTGACGGCGAGGTGAATCCCCCTATTCGGCCGCCCAAAGCTCATCTATCGCGCCCTCCCGCCCTCGCTCGACATGGGCGACGGCGCTGCGCAGCACCTCAATCCCGGCGCCGGCCCGCACGCCTTCGCTCGCCAGCGCACGCCGATAAGCCCGGGCCCCGGGCCGGCCCGCGAACAGGCCATGGAGATGCCGGGTGTAGTCGTGCAGGCGCTCGCCGCGCTCAAGCCCGCGCGCGATCGCCGGCATGAAGGCTTCGATCGCCTCGAACGCGTCGGCGACCGGCGCCGCCTCGCCGAACAGCTCCGGGTCGACGCCGATCAGGAGCTCGGGCGTCTGATAGGCGGCGCGCCCGATCATAACTCCGTCGACATGCTCAAGCTGGGCGCGCGCCGATGCAAGATCCTCGACGCCGCCGTTGAGAATGACCGGCCAGTCGGGATGGGCGCACTTCAGCGCACGGACGAGCGGATAGTCGAGCGGCGGGATGGACCGGTTGTCCTTGGGGCTCAAGCCGTCGAGCCAGGCTTTGCGCGCATGGACGATGAGGGCCGCGGCGCCGGCCGCCTTCACCGCTTCCGCGAACGCGCCGAGCGCCTCTCGCGGCTCCTGCTCGTCGACGCCGATCCGGCACTTGACCGTGACCGGAACGTCGACCGCCGCGGCCATCGCCGCGACGCACTCGGCGACCAGCCTCGGCTCGCGCATCAGGCACGCCCCAAACCGGCCGCTTTGCACCCGGTCGGACGGGCAGCCGCAGTTGAGATTGATCTCGTCATAGCCGAACCCGGCCCCGATCCGCGCCGCCTCGGCGAGGCGCCCAGGGTCGGCGCCGCCGAGCTGGAGCGCGACCGGATGCTGGGCGGCCTCGAAGCCGATCAACCGCTCGCGCGGCCCGAACACGACCGCGTCCGCCGTCACCATCTCGGTGTAGAGCCGCGCCCGGCGCGTGAGCAGGCGATGGAACCCCCGGCAGCGCCGGTCAGTCCAATCCATCATAGGGGCCACGGAAAATCTAAAGTCTTGAATCGAAGTCACTTTTCTGCAGTCTCAACGCGTTCGGCGGGTCGTATGCACTCTTTCCGCTGCCGGTGATGCGACGTCAAGGAGACGTTTCTTCGGCGGCGCAACTCTTATGGCTCTGACTAGTCGGATCGCAACCTCGATGAGATCGCGACACGAAGCCGAAATTTGTGGAATTGTTGCGGACAACCGTCCACGCGTCGGACGATTCGCGTGGGGTCGCGTCCGGCGGCTGGAGAGGCAACGCATGTACACGGCGAGCACGGCTTTTCTCGATTCGCTCCAGGAAGCGGGGGTGGAGTTCATCTTCGCCAACTTCGGCAGCGATCATCCCGGGCTGATCGAGGCGATCGCCGAGGCGCGCGCCGAAGGCCGCGAAATCCCGCGCGTGGTCACTTGTCCCAACGAGATGTTGGCGCTGAGTTGCGCCCAGGGTTGCGCGCAACTGACGGGCCGCGCGCAGGCGGTCGTCGTCCATGTCGATTGCGGCACGCTGTCGCTCGGGGGAGCGGTCCACAATGTCGCGCGGTGCCGCGCGCCCGTTCTCATCTATGCGGGCATGTCGCCGGCGACCCAGGAGGGCGAACTCCTCGGCGGACGCAACGAATTCATCCACTGGCTCCAGGACGTCCCCGACCAGCGTGGCATCCTCCGCCAGTACATGAAATACGACCACGAGATCCGGTCGAGCCGCAACGTGCCGCAAATCGTCCATCGCGCGCTGCAGATTGCCGAGAGCGACCCCAAGGGGCCCGTCTATCTTGTCTCTGCACGCGAGACGATGGAGGCGGCGGCCGAGCCGCTTTCGTTCGACCGGTCGCTTTGGCGGCCGATCCCGTCCGCGCCGCTTCCCGACGACGCCGTCGCGGAGATCGCCGTCGCGGTCGCGAACGCCCGCCGACCGGTGGTCGTGACCTCCTATCTCGGGCGCAATGCCGCGGCGGTGGCCGAGTTGACGCGCTTCTGCCGCGGCCGCGCGGTCGGCGTCCTCGAATCGGCGCCCTATTACATGAATTACCCGCAAGACGACGATATGTATCTCGGCGCCTATTGGAACGACCCCGTCCGCAATCCGGTTTTAGCGGAAGCCGATGTCGTCGTCGTCATTGACAGCGACGTTCCCTGGATTCCGAGCGTCAATGCGCCCTCGTCCGAAGCCGCGGTGTTCCACATCGACGTCGACCCGCTCAAGGAAACGATTCCGCTTTGGTACATAAGGGCGCGCCGGTCGCTCCGCGCCGACGGGTTTCTCGCCCTGCGGCAGATCAACGCTTGGCTCGACGCCCGGCCGCCGCAGGCATCGGTGGTTGCGGAGCGGCGTGATCATTTTGGCGCGCTGCATCGCCGTCGCGCCGACGAGCTCGCCGAACGCGAAGCGGCTCGGATGGACATCATTACGCCGGAATGGCTCACCGCCTGCGTGCGCCGCGCCGTCGGCGACGAAGCGATCATTCTCAGCGAAGGCGTGACGAATTATCCAGCAATCCACAACCACGCCGCGCAGCGCGTTGCCGGAACGATGTTCGCCAGCGGCGGCAGTTCGCTCGGCTGGAGCGGCGGCGCAGCGATCGGCATGAAGCTCATGGCGCCCGACCGAATGGTCGTCGCGCTCACCGGCGACGGCTCCTACATGTTCTCGACGCCATCGGCGGTTCATTGGTTGGCGCGGCGCCACAGAACGCCCTTCCTTCAGATCGTGTACAATAACCGCGGCTGGAACGCGCCGCGATTCTCGGCGCTGGCCGTGCACCCGTCCGGCTACGCGAGCCGCGCGAACGATCTCGACATCGGCTTCGACCCTCCGCCGGACTACGCGGGGATCGCCGCCGCCGCGGGCGGCGCCCTGGCGCTCATAGTGAAACGGCCGGAAGAGGCGGAGGCGGCGATCCGGAGCGCGATTCGCGCTGTGGTCGAAGAGAAGCGGTCCGCGGTGATCGACGCCTGGGTATGACCCTTGCTGCAGCCGTCGGCTTTCAAAGCGGCTCTCTCGCGACCCAGCGATTGTGCGGTTCCCAGGCGCGAAATCAGCGTCGCGTCTATGGCCGCGGGGGCCTGAGCCGGGGCCTCCCTATTCCGGCGCGAGACAGCCGCGGCGGCCAAGAAGACCCATGTTGCTGCGCGCTCTATATCGATCTAAGCAGAGATTCTCCGATTGACCAACGGATTGCGAGATCGCTCGTTGTTCAAAGCTTGGACAGCTTGATGGATGGCTCGATCGAGGTCGGCGGCGTCGGTGAAGGTGTAGTGGGCGAGATTGTGCGCTTTGAGATCGTGCCAGACAACCTCGATGTCGTTGAGTTCGGGCGCGTATTTCGGCAGCCACTCGACGGTGAGCCAATGCTTGCGCGCTTCGAGGGCGGCAAGGGCGAGCTTGCTGACGTGGATCGGTCCATTGTCCTCGACCAGCACGACCGGCTTCATGGCTGGTCCGGGTTGGGGGCCGTAGAGACGGTCGAGTTGCTCCAGGTGAGCGATGAAGTCGCTGCTGCGCTTGGTCGGGCTGGTGTGCACGATCAACTGGCGCGTGACATGATCGAGCGAGCCGATCATCGCCACTTTTTTGGCTTGTCCCGGCGCCGGCACGCGCAGATCGGCGCCGCGCTTGGCCCACGCCCGCGCCAAATAAGGGTGCGTCAGGGCCTCGCTCTCGTCGCCATAAAGCAGGACGATGTCGTCGGCCTCGGCTTGGGCCTTGCGCAGTTGAAGGCGCAAGCCCACGCACGCGATCTCGCCGGCGATCTGGCGACCTTTCAAGGTGTGCCGCGGCCGCCGCCAGCGGAAGTTTTTTTTCGCAGCGTCTTGGATAATTGCGACCTGCCGATCCGGACGCCCTCGCGCGCCTCGATCTCGCTGATCAGGCGCGCGATCGTCCAATTGCGCCGGTTGGCGACGGGAGCTTCCAAAAGAGGCGTGACGACGCGCAGCGCCGCCTCGCTCTTCACAGGGGCTGGGCCAGGCGCCACGCTCGCCTTCAGCGCTTCAACGCCGCCGTCGGCGAAATCGCAACGCCACAGCCGAACCGTGTCCTCGCGTACGCCGAAGGCTTCCGCGATGCGCGGGCTGGTCCAGCCCAAAAGCGTCAGCAACATCGCCCGCGCCCGATCCGCCTCGCCACGATCGCGCGAATGCGCCAACGCTCGCAGCGCCGCACGCTGCTCCCCATCCGCCGTTATTGGAGATTTGCCCACCATGCCCCGCCTCCGCGAATCAACGCAAAGACGGAATCACACCTGCCATTCGTTGGCTACACCCGTGGAATCTGCTTAGGTCTGATCCAAGCAGCGCTTCCGGAGGAAAGCCATGGCGAGACCCCTGATCGTGATCGATCCGCAGCCGCGGGGTCTCGATGAAATCTTCGAGCGGGAGGTCTGGGCGCGGCTCGAGAGCCTCGGCGAGCTTGCCATTCACGACGGGGCGGGCCGCATGCCGGCCGAGCGCCTCGAAGCCCTTCTCCCCGAGATGGCTCTCCTGATCGGCCAGAGCGACATGCCGAAGGCGAGGCTCGACCGGGCGCCGAAGCTGCGCGCCATCGTCAACGTCGAGACGAATTTCCTCCAGAACGTCGACTACGAGACCTGCTTCGAGCGCGGAATCCATGTGCTCGCGCCGAGTTCCGCTTTTGCGAGGCCGGTCGCCGAGATGGCGCTGGGCATGACGATCGACCTTTGCCGCAGCGTCACGGCGGCCGATCGGGCCATGCGCGCGGGGCATGAGAAATGGCTACTCGACGGCGCGGAAGGATGCTTCTCGCTCTATCGCGCGCGGGTCGGCCTGATCGGCTTCGGCGATCTCGGGCGCGCCTTCGTTCCCCTGCTCGCGCCGTTCGGCTGCACTGTCAAAGCCTACGATCCGTGGATTTCCGAGCACTACATGGCCGGCTTCGGCGTCGCCGCCGTCTCGCTCGATGAGGTCTTGAGCGCGAGCCAGGTCATTGTCGTGTTCGCCGCCGCGACCAGCGAAAACCAGGGCTTCCTCGGCAAGCGCGAGTTCGACCTCATCGCGCCGGGATCGGTTTTCTTGCTGATGAGTTGCGCGGGGGTGGTCGATTTCCCCGAATTCCTCCGCTATGTCGAAAACGGACGGTTTCGCGCCGCGACCGACGTTTTTCCGATTGAGCCCGCGCCGCCGAGCGACCCGGCGCGCCGGATCGAGGGTCTGCTGCTCTCGCCCCATCGCGCCGGCGCCATGCCCGATTCCCTCTCCGAGATCGGCCGGCAGACGGTCGCCGACGCCGGCCTCGTCCTGCGCGGCCTGCCGCCGCTTTCGTGCCGGCGCGCCCAGCGCGAGACCGTTCTGCGATCCCGGTCGAAGCCGATCGAGCGCAGTTGAAGCGGCGTTTGCCGGCTTGACAGCGAGCGGCGGCGGGACATAGCCTAAAACGTTATAGAGAAGCCGGCGAAGAATTCGGCTCGAACGTCGGCGACGCCTTGGAGCGAACGAGCGATGGCCGGGAGAGCGCCCACGATCCGCGATGTTGCGTCTCGCGCCGGCGTATCGGTCGCCACTGCTTCCAATGTCGTCAACGGCAATCGGCCGGTCGGAGAAGCGAGCCGCCGCAGCGTGGTCGCGGCGATCGCGGCGCTCGGCTACCGGCTCGACCGTTCGGCGAGCGCGTTGCGCGGCAAATCGACCCGTCTTGTGGGCATGGTCGTTCCCGACATCACCAATGTCTTTTTCGCCAGCCTCGTTCACGGGGTCGAAGCGCTCGCCGAACGCGATGGCTATGATCTTCTCATCGTCTCCTCGAGCGAAGATGCGGCGAAAGAGCGCCGCCGTGTCGAGGCGCTGGTCGCGCGCCGCATCGACGGCTTGATCGTCGTGCCCGCCAGCGACGACTCGATGGCGGCGGTCGGGGGCGGCGCCCACGCGGCCCGTCTGCCGCCGGCGGTGCTGATCGATCGCGGCGCCGGGCGCCTGGATTCGACACCGTGCATGCCGATTGCGACGCCGGCGGCTACGCCGCAGCCCGGCATCTCATCGGCCTCGGACACCGCGACATCGCCATCCTCACCCATTCAAAACGGCTCGAGAATATCGAGCAGCGCATCGCCGGCGCCCGGCGCGCCCTCGTCGAAGCCGGGCTCGAGGGGCGCGAGCGCGTCATCTATGGCGGCCATGACCTCGAATCCTTGCGTGGCGCGATCGAGCTTGAGCTTCACCGCGCCGACTGCCCGACCGCGATCTTCGCCCTCACCAATGTCTGCGCACTGGCCTCGATCAAGGCCGCGCGCGGGCTCAATCTTGAAATCCCCAGCGATGTGTCGATCGTCGGCTTCGACGATTTCGATTGGATGCTCGCGCTGCGGCCCTATCTGACCACCATCGCCCAGCCGGTCGAGGATTTCGCCTCCACCGCCT
This sequence comes from uncultured Alphaproteobacteria bacterium, assembly GCA_963765375.1. GTDB lineage: Bacteria > Pseudomonadota > Alphaproteobacteria > Rhizobiales > Beijerinckiaceae > Roseiarcus. Next base: position 192,518 of record CAVXVZ010000010.1, read on the forward strand.
GGCGCCTGCTGATGCTGCGCTTATCCGCCGGGGAAAAAGGCGTCGAGCGCGTCGAACTTCCCTGCACTCTCAGGGTGCGGGAATCCACTGGGCCCGCCCGCCCTCGGCTCAAAGCCGTTGCGGAGGCCTGAACCGTAAAACAACCCAGGGAGTGAATCATGCTCAAACGTTTGACTTTCGGCGCCTCGATCGCGGCGCTCGCTCTCGGCCTCGCCGCGTCGGCGGCCTATGCTGAAGACAAGCCGGTCTACGGCGTCTTGATGAAGACGCTGTCCAACCCGTTCTGGGGCGCGATGGAGAAGGGCGTTGACGCGGGCGCCAAGAACGCCGGCGTCGAGATCTTCCTCCAGGCGGTCGAATCCGACCAGGCGGCCGAGCCGCAGCTCAACGCCTGCAACACCATGCTGCAGAAGAAGCCCGTGGCGATGATCACGGCGGCGATCAATTCGACCATCCTTCTCCCATGCCTCAAGCAGGCGAACGAGATGAAGATCCCGGTTGTCGACCTCGACAACAACCTCGATCCGGCCATCACCAAGAAGGCCGGGGTCGATATCGCTTTCCATATCGGCTCGGACAACGAAGCGGCGGGAGCGAAGGGCGCGGACTATCTGGTCGGCGCGCTCGGAAAGGATGCGAAGGGTCCCGTGCTGGTGATCGAAGGCCTTTCCGGCAACATCACCGGCGAGAAGCGCGCGCACGGGTTCGCCGAAGAGCTGAAGAAGCAGGCGCCCGGCCTCAACATCGTCGCCTCCCTGCCGGGCGACTGGGACAGTCTGAAGGCCGCCAACATCACCAACGACACGCTGCAGCGCAATCCGGACCTCGTCGCCATCTTCTGCGCCAATGACGACATGGCGCTCGGCGCAGTCGAGGCGGCGCGCTCGGCCGGCAAGGACAAGATCATCGTCATCGGCGTCGACGGCAACACCAACGCCGTCAAGTCGATCAAGGCGGGACGGCTCAACGCCTCGGTCGCGCAATTGCCCTATCTTGTCGGCATGCAGGCGGTCGAGGACGTCAAGAAAGTGCTGGCGGGCGACAAAGTCCCGGAGATGACCTACGTGCCGACCCTTGTTCTGACCAAGGAGGTCCTTGAGGCGAACAACGAGCCGATGCTGCAGTACGTCAAATAAGCCGGACGGCGCCGCCTCATTCGAGGAACGCTCCATGACCTCGACCCCGACCACCGCCGCCCCTGCGTCGTGGCGTGCACGATTCGCGGGCGGCGGCGCCGTCCGACTCGAATCGCTGGTCGTGCTCGCCGTGCTCTGCGCGGCGATGGCGATCTCGTCGAGCGCCTTCCTGTCCGTCTCAAACGTTCTCAACATCCTTCTCTCGACCTCGGTATTCGGGGTGCTGGCGATCGGGATGACGTTTGTCATTTCATCGGCCGGCATCGATCTTTCGGTCGGCTCCATGCTCGCTCTTTCCGGAGTCGTGGGCGCGATGCTCACGTCCAATCTCGATCTTCCCTGGTGGATGGGGATTCTCGGCTGCCTTGCGGCCGGGGCGGCAACTGGCGCCGTCAACGGCTTCCTCATCACCAGGGGCGCCATTCCGCCTTTCATTGTGACGCTCGGCATGCTGGGCGTCGCCCGCGGGATCGCGCTCGTGCTCAGCAACGGCGTATCGATTTATGGCCTCCCGCCCGAAATCGTGTGGCTCGGTCAGGGCCGGCCCTTTGGCGTCCCTGTGCCCGTGATCGTCCTGCTGCTCACGGCGCTTGTCGCTCACTTGCTGCTCGCGCATACGCGCTTCGGCGTCCACGCACAGGTGATCGGCGACAACGAGGGCGCCGCGCGCGCGATGGGCGTCCGGGTCGAGCGGATGAAAGTCCTGATCTACACGCTCTCCGGGCTGCTGTCGGGCCTTGCCGGGCTCTTGTTCGCCGCGCGCATCAATTCGGGCGAACCGACCGCAGGCCTGAGCTACGAGCTCACCGCCATCACCGCGACCATTCTCGGAGGCACAAACCTGTTCGGCGGGCGAGGCAGCGTGGTCGGGACGCTGATCGGCGCCCTCATCATGGGGGTGCTTCAGAACGGGCTGAACCTGCTCGCGGTCCGGCCCTTCTACCAGCAGATCGCCATCGGCGCAGTGCTGATCCTCGCCGTCTGGCTCGATCGCATCAACAGCAGGGAGGGCTGGCGCCGATGAGTCTTCTCGAGCTGAAGGACGTCCGCAAGACTTTCGGCGCGATCGAGGCTTTGCGCGGGGTCACGTTCTCTGTCGAGGCCGGCAGCGCGGTAGCGCTGGTTGGCGACAACGGGGCCGGCAAGTCGACGCTCATGAAGACGATCACTGGCGTGTACAGGCCCGACCGCGGCGACATCCGCTTCGACGGCGTTTCCATAGTCGGCAAGGATCCCGGCGAAATCCGCCAAGCGGGGATCGAGATGATCTACCAGGACCTCGCGCTCGCCCGGATGCGCGACGTTGCTTCGAACATATTTCTCGGCCGGGAACTTACGCGCTCCGTCCTGGGAGTCAGGCTCATCGACGCAAAGCAGATGCGCGGCGAAGCCGAGGCGATGGTCGCTCGGCTTGGCGCCCGCATTCCGTCCGTCGCGCAGATGACCGGCCAGCTCTCCGGCGGCCAGCAGCAATCCGTGGCGATCGCCCGCGCGCTGACCTTCAACCCGAAGCTCGTCATCATGGACGAGCCGACCGCGGCGCTTGCGGTGCGCGAGGTCGAGCACGTGCTTGACCTCATCCGCACGCTCAAGAGGGACGGCATTTCCGTCATCCTCATCAGCCATCGCCTGACCGACGTTTTTTCGGTCTGCGACCGTATCGTGGTTCTCCGTCAGGGAGAGGTCATCGCCGATGACGCAACCCGCGAAACCAGCATGAACGCCGTCGTCGCCCATATCGTTGGCGCGGCAGATGCGCAACGCCAGTGAGGATCCCATGATTCGCTTCGGCATGCATTCTAGCCTTTGGACTTCCGCCTGGACGCGCGAGGGTGCGGAGAAAAGCGTCAGCGAATGCGCGCGGCACGGGCTGCAAGTGGTCGAGATCGCACTGCTCGACCCCTCGATCGTCGACGTCCAGCATTCCCTGTCCCTGTTCGAGCGTCACGGCGTCGCGCCGACCGCGTCGCTCTGCCTGCCGCAAGCCGCCGAGGCGACGCGCCATCCGGAGGCCGCGCAAAAGTTTCTCACCCATGCGCTCGACGTCGCCCATGCGCTCGGCTCCAACACGCTGTGCGGCGTCACCTATTCGACCCTCGGGTATCGCTCCGGCGCGGCGCCGACCGAGGCGGAATACGACGCGATCGCCGGGGCCCTGAAGCCCATCGCCAGGCGCGCCGCCGACTACGGCATGACGCTCGGCCTCGAGGCCTGCAATCGCTACGAGACCCACCTCGTCAACACGGCCGCTCAGGCGCGCGCGCTCGCCGAGCGTATCGACGAGCCGGCGGTGATGATCCATCTCGACACCTATCACGCCAATATCGAAGAAAAGAGCTTCGCCGACGCGCTCGCGGACGGCCGCGGGCTGGTGCGTTATGTCCATCTCTCGGAGAGCGACCGTGGCGTGCCGGGCTCCGGCAACATCCACTGGCGTGGCGTCATGACGGCGCTGAAAGGCGTCCATTTCTCCGGCGACCTGGTGATGGAATTCTTCGTCACCTCGATGCCTGAGCTTGCTGCGGCGCTGTCAGTCTGGCGCCCCGTCGCCAGCGGCGCCGACGAAGTGCTGGAAGTCGGCGTCCCCTATCTCAAGAGCCTCGCCCGGGCGAGCGGCTTGCTGGCGGCTTGATGGCCGGGGCAGACGGCAAGCTCTCGCCTCGCGTCGCCATGAACGCCGAACGTCCCCGCTCGGCAGGTTCTGACAACGACGAGAACGCCGCAACCGCCGAAGCGTCGGCGGCCCTTTATTGCGGCGCGGTACGGCGCCCGAAGCGGCGCCCGAAAAGATGGAGGTCAAATCTGCACGGAAAAGAAATCGCCGCAGCAATTCGATCTGTTGGCCAAGTGCGCCCGCGCGGCCGTAAAATCTTGCACCCGCGAAGACGCGCGTAAACAATTCCTGGCTACTGAAAGGAAGCGGCCTTTCAAGTGGTTGACCGCCGTTTTGCCTTCCACTAGCGTCGAGTGCGAACTAACGCCGTCTTGATTTGGCGCGATGGCGAGGTTCGAACAAGGAAAGACGTTATGAGCCGCAGAGCGGCGCTTGCCGGCGCGGCGCTGGCGTTGGGCGCGTTTGACCTAATCGTTGAGCCCATTTCTGCAGGCACTGTCGAGATCCACTCCCCGCTCGGCCCGGGGTGTTGCTCGATTTCCGATGGTTCGATGCTTCAAAGCGATCAGGCCGGCGGTCTCGCAACGGTCGACAAAGTCTGGAACGACGGAGCCGAGAAGAGCGACGACCCGCTCGGGCTGGGTGCGTTCGCGTTCAAGGAGAGCGGCGGATCCGGTGGGAATTCTCTCGACGCCGTGAGTTCGGTCGCGGCTCCGGAACCCTCGGTCCTGACCAGGCTCTTGATCATTTTCGCCGATCTGCGCGCTACGGTGTTCCGCAATCCCGCGTCCGGCCCTTGACGCGCGAATGCCGAACCGGCCGTCTTCTCAGGCGTTCGGAATGTTCTGCGCCAGCGCCTCGAGCACCGCCATGCGCACCGCCACGCCCATTTCGACCTGCTCGCGGATGAGCGATTGCGCGCCGTCGGCGACCAGGGTGTCGATCTCGACGCCCCGGTTCATGGGCCCCGGATGCATGACCAGCGCGCCGGGCTTGGCGTAGCCGAGTTTTTCCTGATCAAGACCGAAATAGCGGAAATACTCGCGCGCCGAGGGCACAAGGGCGCCGCTCATGCGTTCGCGCTGCAGGCGCAGCATCATGACGATATCAGCATCCGCGAGCCCCGAGCGCATGTCATGGGCGACCTCGACCCCCATGCGCTCCACGCCCTCCGGCATCAGCGTCGACGGGCCGACCACCCTTACATAAGCCCCGAGCTTGCCGAGGAGCAGGATGTTCGAGCGCGCCACGCGCGAATGGAGAATATCGCCGCAGATTGCGACGGTGAGGCCCTCGATGCGGCCGAGATTGCGCCGGATGGTCAAGGCGTCGAGTAGCGCCTGGGTCGGGTGCTCGTGCGCTCCGTCGCCGGCGTTGACGACCGAGCAGTCGACCTTTCGCGCCAGGAGATGCACGGCGCCCGCCTGATGGTGGCGGACGACGAGGATGTCGGGCCGCATCGCGTTCAGGGTCATGGCGGTGTCGATCAGCGTCTCGCCCTTTTTGACGCTCGACGCGCCGACCGCCATGTTCATCACATCCGCCCCGAGCCGTTTTCCTGCGAGCTCGAACGACGACTGGGTGCGGGTCGACGCCTCAAAGAAGAGATTGATCTGGGTGCGCCCGCGTAAGCTGGCGCGCTTCTTCTCGACCTGGCGCGAGATCGTCACCGCCTCGTCCGATAGATCGAGCAGCGCCACGATCTCCTCGCGCGACAGATGCTCGATGCCGAGCAGGTGGCGCTGGGCGAAGACGGGGCGGGAGGCGGTCATCGATGCGGCCGCCAATCCTGGGCCACGCCACAAGCTGTACGAGGCGGCGTCCAGACGACAACGCGCCACCGCCCGGCGCGGGAGCCGGCAGCCAAATCGATGTAAGCGGACGAAAGCGAGCGTAAGCCCACGAAAACGAAATGGCTTTCTTTTGTTTTCATTTGTTTTTCGGAAACGTGACTTTTCATGAGGTTATGGCGGATTCAAATGATTTTCTTCCCCGCCGCAACGCTGTCTCAAAAATACCGTCGCGTCTCCTCTCTATTCGTCTCCGGGGGAGAAGCCCGTCGATGAAGCAGCTCCGGCGATTGGGAAAGCCATACCACATATTTCTGATTTTGGCAAGCCAAGCAAGCGCTTTCAATCTTGCCCCGCCGGCCAACCCCATCTCCATGTGTCAGTCGCTCAGCCTCGCCAGCGTATCCTGGTCGGGATTGCCGGCGAAATATTTGTCGAGGCAGCGCCTGAATACGTCTTCTTCAGGCGCGGCGCGGGCGAACAGCGTCATCGACGAGCGGAATTTCATCGCGTCAACGGGCCCGAAGATGTCGCGCGCGGTCCTGTTCTCGACGTCGAGAACCAGCCTCGCGCACTCGCTCAGCCTCGGGCCGAGGACGGGATGGGCGAGATAGGCTCTCGCCTCGTCAAGCGAGGCGATCGCGAAACGGATCGACATGGCGCTTTGTCCCAGGCCCGCGATCTGCGGAAAGATGAACCACATCCAGTGGCTCTCTTTCCGGCCGACCTTGAGCTCCCGATGCGCCTCTTCGTAGAGAGGCGCCTGCGCGTCGACGAAACGCGCGAGGTCGAAAGGATCCTCCATCCAACCCCCTTTGAGACAAAGGCCGCCTCAGCGCTGGGCGGACGCTCAGCCCGCCTTCGGATAGTCCGCGCCGCGCGCCGCCGCCTCAACCGACGCGTACTGCTTCCGCAGAGTCTCGATCTCGGCCCCCATCGCTTCGTAGGCGAAGGCGCCGAGCGGCAGCCGCAACGGCGGCTTCTCCTGTTCGACGGCGGCGATGATCGCTTCGGCTCCGCGCACGGGATCGCCCTGCTGCCTGCCGCTGATCGACTGGGTGAAGTTGCGGCGCGCGATTGCCGTGTCGGCGTAGGCGTCGATCGGGTGTTTCGGGACTTTCAGCGAACGCCCGGCCCAATCGGTGCGGAACGGGCCGGGCTCCACGATAATGACCTTGATCCCGAGCGGCCCGACCTCCTTGGAAAGCGATTCCGACATGCCTTCGACCGCAAACTTGGTCGCTGCATAGTAGCCCGATCCCGGAAAACCGATGAAGCCGCCCATCGACGAGATGTTGACGATCGCGCCGGACTTCTGGGCGCGCATGATCGGGAGCGCCGCGCGCGTCATGGCCGCGAGGCCGAAGAAATTGGTCTCGAACATCGCGCGTATGTCGGCGTCGTCGCCCTCCTCGACCGCCGCGAGATAGCCGTAGCCGGCGTTGTTGACGAGGACGTCGATCCGGCCGAACCGGGACACGGCCGCCTTGACCGCGGCGTCGATCTGAACCTGCTTGTCGACGTCTAGCGCGAGCGCAAGGCCATTCTTTGGGTTGCCGGCGACGATGTCCTCGATCCTCGCCTTGTCGCGCGCCGTGGCGACGACGCGGTAGCCGTGCTTGAGAAGAATGATCGCGAGCTCGCGACCGAACCCGGTCGAACAGCCGGTAATGAACCAAACTGGTTTGGAAGGGGCGTCCGCCATAATGGCCTCGCAAAGTCGGGAAGAATGGGAAGGGGAGATTTTGGCACGACGCCCCTCCAGGACGCAACGCTTGCCGTATTGATGCGGCGAACCTACATTCAATACATGAAGACCCAAGCCTCCATGCTCCAGATTCGAAACCGTCGTGTCGTCGAGCTGGCGGCGAAGCTGGCCGCGGCTCGCCGGACCACAAAAACGAGCGCAGTTCTAAGCGCGCTCGAAAACGAGCTCGCCCGCATCGAGGGCGAGAAGTCGCTCGCGGAGCGGCTGAAGCCTCTCCAGGAGCGTATCGCGTCGGTTCCGCGCACAGGTCTGGAGGCTGACAAGGACTTTTACGACGACCTCAGCGGCGATTCGTGATCGTTCTCGATGCGTCGGCGATTGTCGCCATCATCACTGGAGAGCCTGAGGCCGACGCCCTCACGGAGGCGCTCGGACGGGGGGCTGAGATTACGACCTCGCCGGTAGCTGTTTACGAAGCCACGCTGGGGCTTGTTCGCATTCTCAAACGTCCTGTCGAGGACGCCGAAGCAGACGTCATGGAGTTCTTGCGTCTGGCGCGCGTCGCCGTTCAGCCAATCCAGCCGGAAACCGCTCATCTCGCGCTCGAAGCCTTTGCTCGCTACGGCAAGGGAAGAGGACACCCGGCGCGGCTCAATCTCGGCGACTGTTTCATGTACGCCCAGGCCAAGGTCGTCGGCGCCTCACTTCTTTACAAGGGCGACGATTTCTCGAAGACAGACATCGAGAGCGCGGCCTGAGCAGCGTCGCTGACCGGCGCCTCCCATTTGACACACGGCCCTGGCGTCTCCATATCCCGCGCCCAAACGGCCGGCGGCGGCAAACGGATGCGCCGCAAGCTGCCTGAGGAAGATTCCTGAATGAAAGTCGTGATCGTCGAGTCGCCTGCCAAGGCCAAGACCATCAACAAGTATCTCGGAAAGGACTACGGCGTCTACGCCTCGTTCGGCCATGTGCGGGATCTGGCGGCCAAGGACGGCTCGGTCGATCCGGACGACGATTTCGCCATGCGCTGGGAGGTCGACGCCAAGGCGGCCAAGCGGCTCAGCGACATCGGCAGCGCGGTCAAGGACGCCGACAGAGTGATCCTCGCAACCGACCCGGACCGCGAGGGCGAGGCGATCTCTTGGCACATTCACGAAATCCTCAAGGGCAAGAAGCTGCTCAAGGACAAGCGGGTCGATCGGGTGGTGTTCAACGCGGTGACCAAGGACGCGGTCCAGGAAGCGATGCGCCATCCGCGCGAGATCGATGAGGCGCTGGTCGACGCCTACCGGGCGCGCCGGGCGCTCGATTATCTGGTGGGGTTCACCCTGTCTCCGGTGCTGTGGCGAAAGCTCCCCGGCGCGCGCTCGGCGGGGCGGGTGCAGTCGGTGGCCCTGCGCATCATCTGCGACCGCGAGCTCGAGATCGAGCGGTTCGTTGCGCGCGAATATTGGTCGATCGTCGCCCATCTCCTGACCGAAGCCAACGCGTCCTTCGCCGCCCGTCTCGTTGGCGCGGACGGCAAAAAGATCAACCGGCTCGATATCGGCTCGGGGCCTGAAGCCGAGGCCTTTAAGGAGGCGTTGGAAAAAGCGCGCTTTTCGGTCGCGGCGGTTGAATCGAAGCCGGTCAAGCGCCACCCTTATCCGCCATTCACCACCTCGACCTTGCAGCAGGAAGCGTCGCGCAAGCTCGGCCTCGCGCCGGCGCGCACGATGCAGATTGCCCAACGTCTTTACGAGGGCGTCGACGTCGGCGACGGCGCGGCCGGCCTCATCACCTATATGCGCACCGACGGCGTCGACCTCGCGCCCGAGGCGGTCGCTGCGGCGCGCCGCGTCATCGGCAAGGATTTCGGCGACGCCTATGTGCCGGCCGCGCCACGCAAATACACCGCCAAGGCCAAGAACGCGCAGGAAGCGCACGAGGCGATCCGCCCGACCGACATGACGCGGCGTCCGCGCGACGTCGCCCGTCATCTCGAGCCCGAGCAGGCCAAACTTTACGAGCTGATCTGGACGCGCACCATCGCGAGCCAAATGGAAAGCGCCGAGCTCGAGCGCACCACGGTCGACATTCTGGCCGAAGCGGGCACGCGCAAGCTCGAATTCCGCGCCAGCGGCCAGGTCATTCGTTTTCCTGGCTTTCTCGCCCTCTATCAGGAGGGCCGCGACGACGAGGAGGACGAGGACTCGGGCCGCCTGCCGGCGATGCGTCAGGGCGAGAGTCTCGCCAAGGAGCGCATCGACGCTGCCCAGCATTTCACCGAGCCGCCGCCCCGCTACACCGAGGCGACGCTGGTCAAGCGAATGGAGGAGCTCGGCATCGGCCGACCCTCGACCTACGCCTCGACCATCGCCGTGCTCAAGGATCGCGCCTATGTGCGGCTCGACAAGAAACGCCTTTTTCCCGAGGACAAGGGCCGCCTTGTGACGGCCTTTCTCGAATCCTTCTTCGCCAAATACGTCGGTTACGATTTCACCGCCGATCTCGAGGAGAAGCTCGACCAGGTCTCGAACAGCGAGATCGACTGGAAGGCGCTGTTGCGCGACTTCTGGAACGACTTCTCCGTCGCCGTCGACGGCACCAAGGATCTCGGCACCCGGCAGGTGCTCGACAGCCTGAACGAGCTGCTGGGGCCACATATTTTTCCGGAGCGTGGCGATGGGGTCGATCCGCGCCTCTGCCCGCTTTGCGGCCAAGGGCAACTTTCGCTGAAGCTCGGCAAATACGGCGCCTTCATCGGCTGCTCGCGCTATCCCGAATGCAAGTTCTCTCGCGTTCTGGCGCCGACGGGCGCCGAAAGTAGCGAGGGCGACCGGCCGGGCGTACGCGTGCTGGGCCAGGACCCTGCGTCCGGCGAGGAGATCACGTTGCGGAGCGGCCGCTTCGGCGACTACGTGCAACAGGGGGAGGGCGAGAAGCCCAAGCGCTCGTCGCTGCCGCGCGGACTCGCCACGGACGATGTGACGCTGGAGAAGGCGCTCGCGCTGCTCGCTTTGCCGCGCGAGGTCGCGCGCCATCCTGCGAGCGGCGGGCCGATCCTCGCCGGCATCGGGAAATACGGCGCCTATGTCCAGCACGGCAAAACCTACGCCAATCTCGGCCGCGACGACGACGTGCTCGAGATCGGCGCCAACCGGGCGATCGATCTCATTGTCGCGAAGGAGAGCGGGGCCGGCGCGGCGCGTTTCGGCGCAGCGGCGGGACGCGTTCTTGGCGAACACCCAGAGGGTGGTCCGGTTAGCGTCAAGTCGGGCCGCTTCGGCGCCTATGTCAATCATGGGAAGATCAACGCCACGATCCCGAAGGGGACCGATTCGGCGAGCCTTACGCTCGTCGATGCGGTGGAACTGCTCAAGGCCAAGGCCGCCAGCGGGGGCGTGATCGGCCGCCTGGTCGGCCAGCATCCGGACGGCGGGCCTGTCACCGCGCGCGACGGGCGCTATGGGGCCTATGTCAACTGGGGCAAAGTCAACGCCACGATCCCGAAGGGGACCACGCCGGACTCCGTCACCCTCGCCCAGGCTCTGGACCTCATCGCCGAACGCGAGGGCCGGCCTGCGGCCCAGCCGCGCAAGAGGGCGGGCCCGCCGGCGAAGACCAACGACGGGCGGCCTAAATCTAAGGCCGCGCCGTCATCCACAAAGAGTCGGCCGCCAAAGCCGGCCGTCAAGAGCGCCTCAGCGCGGGCCGCAAAGCCGGCTCCCGCGAAGAAACCGGCGGCGTCGAGCGCGAAGGGCAAGAGTTCGGCGACCCGGTAGCCAGGGTGGGTTTCCCCCGCCCCTCCCTTCAGGCGCGCGCCGCGAATCGATCCCTGCGCTCTGAACAAGTTCTACGCGATTCCGGCCGCGGCGAACACACAATCGCGGCTCGCCGTGACTTCCGCGCGTAGCGTCGGAATGTCGTAGCCGACGATCGCGCCGCGCCATTTCTTGATCTGTCCAGCGCAAAGGACCGTCGAGACGTTGGAGCGCTCCATGAGCGTAACCACCGCGCCAGCGGCGTGGGTGAGCGGCGCGAGATTGAGGTTGGTAGGCGCCGCCCGCCGGGGCGTCGATTCCGCCGCAAAGATTGGATTGGTCCCGCCTCCGATCGACACGAGGCTGCAGATTGCGCACATCCATTTCCTCCCCATCGCGCCAGAATGAATCGCCTCAAGGGCGAAGCCTCGGCCAAGCGCTTTGAGGGAGGTTTCCTGAAAAGGACTCGGCAGTCAACGACGGGCGGGCGAGCGCGCTGATTATCCCGCCTTGTGGCACACGGCCTCGATGTTATTGCCGTCAGGATCGAGGACGAAGGCGCCGTAGTAATGGGGGTGATAGTGCGGCCTTGGTCCCGGCGCGCCGTTGTCACGGCCGCCCGCCCCGATCGCGGAGCGGTAGAAGGCGTCCACGCCGGCGCGCGTTCGGGCCGAGAAGGCGACATGCGTACCCCCCTTAGGCTTCCGGCCCGCGCCGATCCAGAAGAAGGCCTTATCGTCGGCGCCGAACCCGGCATGCGCTTGGTCTCCGGTTTCCTCCGTCGAAACTTCCATGATCACGTCAATGCCGAGAGGCTGGAGCGCTTTTCGGTAAAAGGCCTTGGCGCGATTCAGGTCGCTGACCGCGAGACCGATGTGATCGATCATGATGGAGCCCCTCGATTAGGCGAGCCCGGCCACGACGAGCCGCGCGCCGGACAAAAGCGCCGCTTCGCAACCCGATCCAACGCCGGTTCGGCTCGCCTGTGAAAAATGCCCGCCTCAGCGGGACTTGAGCCCGAGAATTGAGCCCCATCGCGCCGGCCCAAGTTTGTGCTATGATCAGCTTGCCCCAGTCCAGGCCAGGGGGACGGGCAAGCGGCAGCTTGCAGGAGGGCCCGTCGATGAATCCGGTCAACGCGACGCAAGCTCATGCGGGGCAGACGGCGGAAGCGGCCTATGGTCGCTGGGCGCCGGTTTATGACCTCATCTTCGATCTCCCCTTCCATCCGGGCCGGGCGGCGGCGGCGCGCGCCGCGGCCGAGGCGGCCGGTCCCGGAGGCGAGATTCTGGTCGTCGGCGTTGGCACCGGGCTCGAACTGCCGCTTCTGCCCGGCAATGTGCTCGTGACGGGCATCGACATCTCGGCGCCGATGTTGCGCGCGGCGCGCGCCCGCGTCGAGCGCATGGGGCTCGCGCAGGTGAAGGGCCTGCATGTGATGGACGCAGTCGAGCTCGAATTTCCCGACGCCGCGTTCGATGTCGCGCTTGCGCCCTATGTGATGAGCGTCGTTCCCTATCCCGAGCGGGCGCTTGACGAAGCCTGGCGGGTCTTGAGGCCCGGCGGCGCCCTTATCGTGATGAACCACTTCGCCGCCTCCGCCGGACTTCGGGCTAGCGTCGAGCGCCGGATGGAGACGGCAGCCAGCTGGCTCGGCTGGCATCCGAACTTCCCTTATTCAACGGTCGGAGACTGGATCGGCTCGCGCCCCGACGCGCGGATCGTCGAGCGCAGCGAGCTTGCGCCGATGAAGTTGTTCACCCTGCTCAGGATCGAGAAGGCCGAACGACGGTGAACAAGCCGTCCGTCAGCATCGAGCCAATGAGGCTCGAGCACGTGGATGGCTATCGTCGGGCGCTCGACATTGTCGCCCGCGAGCGCAGATATCTCGCATTGCTGGAGGCGCTGCCTGAAGCGGACACCCTCCATTTCATCGAGGGTAACCTCTATAATGGAAATCCGATGTTGGTCGCTGTCGCGAGCCGCGAGGTGATAGGATGGTGCGATGTCCGGCGCGAGCATTTTCCTTCGTGGGCGCACCGCGGAACGCTCGGCATGGGTTTATTGCCGGACTGGCGCGGCCGCGGCCTCGGACGGCGTCTCATCGAGGCCACTTTGGCGCAGGCGCGCCGCCTTGGTTTGAAGCGTGTTGAACTTGATGTTTACGCCGACAACACTCGGGCAATCGCGCTCTACGAGCGTGTGGGTTTTATCCGCGAAGGGGTTCAGCGCGACGCAAGTTTGATCGACGGCGTATATCGCGACGCGATCATGATGGCGATCGTCGAACGCTAGACCGGGCCGTCCTTCCCATTGGCAAGCGTCGCCAGGGGATTCCGTGTCTACGACCCGCCGTCGCGCAAGGATGGCTTGTTTCCTTGGGCGGTCGAACTTACCTTCGCATCGGGCGCTTCCGTCGCCCTGAAAAGTGGAAGCCTTGCAGAATCAAAAAATCCGTCGGCGCGCGCCGAAGGCCGACCGCAACGCGGCTGAACCGCGAGCCGCGGCGCTTCCTTCGCGCGAGCAGGTGATGGCCTTCATCAGCGGAGCGCCAGCGCCCAATGGCGAGCGGGCGCCCGCGCGGGTCACCAAGCGCGACGTCGCTCGCGCCTTCGGCGTCAAAGGCGAAGCCAAAGCGGAATTGAAGCTCATCCTCAAGGATTTGCAGGCCGAAGGCGCCGTCGCGCGCGGCCGGAAGGCGCTCACCGTCCAGGGCCGCCTGCCCTCGCTCGTCGTCGCCGACATCGCCGAGCGCGACCACGACGGCGAATTGATCGCGAGGCCCGCCGAATGGAGCGGGGAAGCGCCTGCGCCGCGCATTGTTGTCCGCCGCTCGCGAGCCAAGCGCGAGCGCACGCCGGCGCCGGGCCTCGGCGCGCGGGTCTTGATGCGGGTCGAGTTCAACCCAGGCGCCGGGGAAGGCGCCCCGGCCTATTCCGGCCGGGTGATCAAGATCCTCGACAAGCTCAAAGGGCGCGCCTTCGCCGTCTATCGCGCCGCGGCGGACGGCTCGGGCCGCGCGCTGCCGGTCGAGAAGCGCGGGGCGGCTCGCGAATTCTTCGTGCCGGCGGCCATGGCCGGCGAGGCGCGGGACGGAGATCTCGTCGCTATCGAGCCGTTGCGCGAAGGGCGCATTGGGCCTCCCCACGCGCGCGTCGTCGAAACGATCGGCTCGGTCAAGTCCGAGCGCGCGGTGAGCCTGATTGCGCTCGCAACCCATCACATCCCGCATGTCTTCTCGCCCGCGGCGCTGAAAGAGGCGGAAGCTGCGCGGCCCGTTCGGCTTAGCCCGCCGCGCCAGGACTGGCGCACCCTGCCGCTCGTGACCATCGATCCGCCCGACGCCAAGGACCACGACGACGCGGTTCATGCGGCGCCTGATACCGACGCCGGCAACCTCGGCGGCTTCGTGGTCACCGTCGCCATCGCCGACGTCGCGGCCTACGTCCGCCCCGGCGCGGCCCTCGATCGGGAGGCGCTCGAGCGCGGCAACTCAGTCTATTTTCCTGACCGGGTGGTGCCGATGCTGCCGGAGCGGATCTCGAACGACCTTTGCTCGCTGCGCCCCCTCGAGGACCGCCCCGCGCTTGCGGTGCGCATGGTGCTCGGCGCCGACGGCCGCAAGCGCTCGCACAAGTTCCACCGGATCATGATGCGATCCGCCGCGAAGCTCTCTTACGAGCAGGCGCAAGGCGCGATCGACGGGCGGCCGGACGAAACGACGGCGCCTCTCCTCGACAGCGTGCTGAGGCCGCTTTACGCCGCCCATTCGGCGATCAAGATCGAGCGCGAGCGGCGCGATCCGCTCGATCTCGATCTGCCGGAGCGCAAGCTCGTTCTCGACCGAGAGGGCCGGCTCAAGGACGTGCGCTGGCCGGAGCGGCTGGAAGCGCATCGCCTGATCGAGGAATTCATGATCCTCGCCAATGTCGCCGCCGCCGAGGCGCTTGAAGCCGCTCGTTCGCCGCTCATCTATCGCGCCCATGACGCGCCAAGCGTGGAGAAGCTCAACGACCTGATCGAGTTCCTCCGCACCCTCGGCGTCAAATTGGCAAAGGGCGAGCGCGTTCGCCCAGCGCATTTCAATGGCGTTCTGGGTCGCGTCCGCGGACAGGCCGTCGAAGCTTTGGTCAACGAGGTGGTGTTGCGCGCCCAGGCGCAGGCCGAATACAGCCACGAGAACTACGGCCATTTCGGCCTTAACCTGCGCCGCTACGCCCATTTCACCTCGCCCATTCGCCGCTACGCCGATCTTATCGTCCATCGCGCGCTGATCCGGGCGCTCAATCTCGGCGAGGGCGGGCTCAACGACATGCGCGCCGGCGAACTGGCGCAGATCGCCGAGCATATCTCCGCCGCCGAACGCCGCGCGATGGCGGCGGAACGCGAAACCGTCGACCGCGTTATCGCGGCGCATCTGGCCGATCAGGTCGGCGCCGTGTTCGAGGGCCGCATTGCCGGCGTGACCCGCGCCGGCCTGTTCGTGAAGCTGAGCGAGACCGGCGCCGACGGCTTCGTCCCCGCCGCGACGCTCGGCGACGACTACTATCGCTTCGAGGAGGCGACCCGCGCGCTGATCGGCACGCGGACCAAGGAAGCCTTCCGCCTCGGCGGGCCGGTCAGGGTGCGCCTCGTCGAGGCCGCGCCATTCGCCGGCGCGCTCAGGTTCGAGATCCTGCGCGCCGGCGTCGAGCCGCACGGCGGGCGCAAATCAAACGGACCCGCGCCGTCCAACGCGATCCGCAGGGACAAGCGGCGATGAACGACATGACGCGCTTCTGGCGCATTCCCACGCCCCGGCCCGAGCGTCCGCTGCGCACGGCGATCACCCGCGGCTTCTTCGGCCGGTGCCCGGCCTGCGGGCGGGGCCAACTGTTCCGCTCCTATCTCAAGGTCGTCAACACCTGCAAGATTTGCGGCGAAGACTTGAGTCATCAGCGCGCCGACGACGCGCCGGCCTATCTGACGCTCCTGATCGTCGCCCATATGGTCGGCGCCGGCATCCTCATGTCCGAGGAGCTGTGGCCGCATTCGTCGCTTCTCTGGGTGGCCGCCTTTTGGCTCATGGTGACGGTGGTCGCGAGTCTCATCATCCTGCCTCGCGCCAAGGGCGCCGTCATCGGTCAGCAATGGGCCATGTGCATGCACGGCTTCGGCGCCGAGGGCGATCGGACGTGATCGAGGCCGCCAAGTCCGACCGCGCGCTCCGTCCCCGCGACGCAGCGACGCTCATTCTCGTCGAGCGCTCCGAGCGCGGCGGAGCCCGGGTGCTGATGGGCAAGCGGCACGCGGGACACCGATTCATGCCGGGCAAGTTCGTCTTTCCCGGCGGCCGGGTCGAGCCGGAGGACCGGCGCATGGCCGCCGCCGGCGCGCTCGATCCTCACGTCGAGGCGAAGCTTAACGCCCGGGTCCGCCGGCCGTCGCCGCATTTCGCCCGCGCGCTGGCGCTGGCGGCGATCCGCGAGACATTCGAGGAAACCGGGCTCGCGATCGGCGTCCCCGACCATGGCGCGGCGAACAATCCGCCGCCTGGCGCCTGGACCCGGTTCGCGGCGACCGGCGTCACTCCGGCGCTCGACGCCATCGACTTCCTCGCCCGCGCGATCACCCCGCCTGGGCGCCCGCGGCGCTTCGACGCCCGCTTCCTCATCGCCGACGCAAACTGCGTCGCCAAACGGGTCGATGGCGCCGTCCATGCCGAGGCCGAACTGGTCGAGCTTGTCTGGACCCCGCTCGATGAAGCGCTAAACCTCGACCTCCCCGACATCACCCGCGCGGCCCTCGCCGACCTCGCCCTGGCGCTCGATGGCGGCCTCGACAAACGCCGCCCCCGCCCCTTCTATCGCCAGCTGCGCGGCAAGCGGCTCCGGGAGCAGCTTTGAGCCGGTTCGGGCGGAGAGAGTTTTGCCAGGGCGTAGATCCAAAAGATCAGCGCGCCGATCGAGCATAGCCTCGTCATCGAGACTGTCGCTGCGGCCGGCGATTCCTTGCCGACGGATCCACGACGCTCTCGAATGGTTGCGGGTCAGAGTGCCCCCGCAATGCGACAGCATGCCCCTGTGTTAGTTTACGAACCTTGCGACGAAGGATCAATGATGTAACATCGCCAGGAGCGGACAATGGTGTGTGTAAGTGGCGCGGAAGAAGCAACCCGGTACGCGCGAAGGTTCCCGCCGGCCAGTGCCTGCGGGGAGGCAAACAGCGCGTCGAAAAGCCCCCGCGACGCCCTCAACTTCACAGCAGGTCTCACTGATCGTCGGCATTGGCGCGTCGGCGGGCGGGCTTGAGGCGTTCACCCGGTTTTTCGCCATCATGCCGGCGGACAGCGGGATGGCGTTTGTGCTGGTTCAGCACCTCGATCCGGAGCGCCCCAGCATGCTCGTGGAGTTGCTTGCTGCCAAGACGACGATGCCGGTCATCGCGGCCGCCGACGGCGCGCCGGTAACGGCCAACTCAGTGTTCGTGATCCCGCCTAACGCCGTGCTGACCATCTCCGAAGGGGTCTTGCGGCTATCGCGGCCGGCGCCGGCGCGGGAGCATCGCCGCCCGGTCGATTCATTTTTCGCGAGCCTTGCCGAGGATCAGGGTGAGCGCGCGGCCTGCATTATTCTCTCCGGCGGCGGAAGCGACGGCACCGAGGGCGTGCGTGCCGTCAAGGAGCACGGCGGGCTCACCTTGGCCCAGGCCGAGTTCGACCAACATGCCAAGATCGGCATGCCGAGCAGCGCCGCCGCGACCGGCCTGGTCGATTTTGTCCTCCCGGTAGAGGACATGCCGGGAAGATTGAAGTCGTATTGGTCCCACCTATCCGGCATCGAGGACCGGAAAGGACCGGATGGCGCGCGGCACGACCTGACCGAAACGTTACCGAAGATAACTGGTCTGCTGCGCCGCGCCCTTGGTCACGACTTCAGCGAATACAAGCAGAATACCGTTCTCCGCCGCATCCAGCGCCGCATGCAGGTGCTCCAGATCGAAAACTCGGCCGACTATTTCGAGCATCTGCGCCGCACTCCAATGGAGCTCGACGCGCTGTTCCGCGAACTGCTCATCAACGTGACGGGGTTCTTCCGCGATCCCGACGCTTTCGCGGCTCTGGAGCCGGTTGTCGAGGGTATTGTCGCGGGCAAGGACGCTGACGATCAGGTACGCGTCTGGGTTCCGGCCTGCGCGACGGGCGAGGAGGCCTATTCGATCGCAATACTGTTGGCGGAAGCCATGCCCGGCCGAAGGGCGGGGCCGAAGGTCCAGATTTTCGCCACGGACATTGACGAGCACGCGATCGCGACGGCGCGGGCGGCGCGCTACCGCCAATCGCTGCTCTCAGACGTAAGCGAAGAGCGCCGCCAGCGGTGGTTCGTCAGGGAGGACGACCACTATTGTCCGATCAAGAGCATCCGCGAAACGTGCGTCTTCTCGACGCATAGCATCATCAAGGACCCGCCGTTCTCGAAGCTGGACCTGGTCGTTTGCCGGAACATGATGATCTATCTGGACGCCGCCCTGCAAGAGAAAGTCCTTCGCACGTTTCACTATGCCTTGGGGCCGAACGGCGTTCTGTTCCTGGGCACCTCGGAAAGCCTCGGGCGGCTGACAAACCTCTATAGCGCCCTCGATAAGAAGCAGCGCATCTACAGGCGGCGGGAAACGTCGACGGCGTCGCCCGGATTTCCGCTGGTGGCTGCGCGCGTCGCGCCCGGCATATCGCCGGCGGGGATGCCTGCTGCGAGCGAAAGCGACATCGACAAGAGCGCACGGCGGGTCATGGAGAAGCACCTGCCCGCCTATGTGGTCGTCGATCGCGACCACGAGGTGATCCGGTTCTCCGGCGACACCGACAACTACCTCGGCCCGTCGCCGGGAACGGCGACCCTCAACCTTTTCAGTCTGGTCCGGAAGCCGCTGCGGGCGCCGGCGCGCTCTGCTCTGCAAAGGGCGCTCGCCACGCAGGCGATGGTCAGGCATGAGAATCTCCTGGTCCAGGCCAACGGGAATCGCCGGTTCCTCGATCTGATTGTCGAGCCGCTGGGCGATGGACATTTTGTGGTGGCGTTCGCCGAGCGCCCGGCGCCGGCGGCCGGCCGCGATGCCTCGACGGCGCCCGAGCCGCCCAACGATAGCCTGGAGCGGGAACTGGCGGCCACGCGCGAGCGGTTGCAGGCTACAATCGACGAATTGGAGGCCTCTAGCGAGGAAATGAAATCGGCCAACGAGGAGTATCAGTCAGTCAATGAGGAGTTGCAGTCGACCAACGAGGAGCTCGAAACCTCCAAGGAGGAGATGCAGTCGATCAACGAAGAGCTGCAGACCGTCAACGCCGAACTCAACTCCAAGAACGATCAGTTGACGCGGTCGGTCGGCGACCTCACGAATCTGAAGAATAGCACGCAGATCGCGACCATCATTCTCGACGCCGGCCTGCACATTCGCGACTTCACTCCGCCGATGACCAGCCTTTTGCACCTGCGGGACGCCGATCGAGGGCGCCCCGTGACGGACCTCGTCAGCAGGCTCGACTACGAGAGCCTGCAAGACGATGCCGGTCGGGTGATCCGCGATCTGGCGATCATCGAGCACGAAATCGAGCTGAGGGACCGCGACAGGACGTTCCTTATGCGGATGCTGCCTTACCGCTCGGCCGACGATGTCATCGACGGCGTCGTCATGACGTTCGTGGATATCAGCGACCGCAAGCGCCACGAACGCGAGCGCGGCATGCTCTCGGCCATCGTCGATTCCTCAATCGATGCGATTATCGGTCATACGCTGGAGGGAACGGTCACGAGTTGGAACCGGGCGGCCGAGGAAATGTTCGGCTACGAGGCGCCCGACATCATCGGCAAGCCGATGGCGACGCTTTTCCCGACCGAACTCCTTCGCGAAGCTGAGGCCCGGTCCAAGCGCATAGGCCAGGCCGAGGTCATGAGGTCCTTCGACACCGAGCTGATGCGCAAAGACCAAACGGAGATCGCCGTGGCCCTCACCATTTCGCCGGTGAGGAACGAAGCTGGAAAGCTCGTCGCAGCCTCAACGATCGCCACCGACGCAACTGCGCGCAAGAGGATGGAGGAGCATCAGACCCTGCTGGTGCACGAACTGAACCACCGGGTGAAGAATACCCTCGCCACGGTCCAGTCGATCACGGCCCAGACATTGCGCGCGAGCGGCGTCGCGCCGGACGCGCGCGCAACATTGGAAGGACGACTGATATCGTTGGCGCGCGCTCACGACGTTTTGATCGAACACAACTGGAACGGCGCGGACTTGCGTGAGATCGTAGATCGGGCGCTGAATGCCTTCTTGGGGAATGGCGGCGGCCGCCTGCGGCTCGAAGGACCGTCTATTCATGTCTCGCCGAAGGTAGCTCTTGCGCTTGCCATGGCGCTGCAGGAGTTGACAACCAACGCCATCAAATACGGGGCCCTCTCGAACGACACCGGACACGTGAGCATCTCATGGACCGTGTGGGATAAGCATCCGCCCGTGCTTTCCCTGCGGTGGCAGGAAGGCGGCGGACCGCCGGTCGAGCCGCCGAGCCGTCAAGGGTTCGGGTCGCGCCTGATCAAGGGCAAGCTGGCGGAGGAACTCGGAGGCGAAGTGGACGTCAAATATGCGCGGGCTGGAGTTGTCTGTGCGATCGACTTTCCCCTTTCGAGGGGGAGCGATGATGTTGACCCAGCTTAGACCCGCGCGAGTGGGGATCGCAGCCGTGACAAACGCCAGTCTGAGCGGAGTGCGGGTGCTCGTCGTCGAAGACGAGATGATGGTCTCCATGTTGCTGGAGGATATGCTCGCCGATATCGGCTACACCCCGGTTGGTCCCGCGACGCGGGTCGAGTCGGCGCTGAAGCTGATCGAAGAGGGCGGATTTGATATCGCTATCTTGGATGTGAACCTCAACGGGGAGGAGAGTTACCCAGTTGCCGACGCCTTGACAGCGCGCGCAATCCCGTTCGTGTTCGCATCGGGCTACAACGGGCTACGGCAGAAATACCGGAGCATCCCCTCCCTTCAGAAGCCGTTTCGGCAGAGCGATTTGGAGCAGATATTGGCCGGCGCCTTAAGCGGCCGGTCGGCATTGTAATCCGTGCTGCTGGCGGCGCAATCGTTCCTTCCCGGCCGCACAGGAAATATCCAGCATCCGCCCGAGGCGGTCGCCGCCGTAGCCGAGGCGAGCGTTACGCCGCCAGCCGCATCGGCCGCAACCGGCCGGCAAGATCCATCAGCGCGAGATGGTAGGCTCTCGCGGTGCGGTGCGAGCGGTTATAGCGCGCCATCACCACGTCGAGCAGCTCGATCATGATCTCGCCGTCGACCTCGGCCAGATGGTCGAGGGTAAGAGCGCAGGGATCGAGCGCGCCGACCAGGGACTCGCGCATGTCCTCAAACTCCGCCATGTCGCCACGGATGAGGGCGCGCCAGACCCGGGCGTGGAGGCGGGTCAGATTGCGGGCGAGCTCATGGTCGGCGATCAGTTTGCGGTAGGCGGCGATCAGCCGGTCATAAATGACCGGCTCGGACCATTGCTTGAGACCGGATAAGCCCTCGGACAGGTCGGCCCACGGCATGGCGGCGACTCCTTGGCGGCTCGTTTCGCGTCGCGAATCAGGAGGTTGGCCACGCGAAACGACACGCAAACTGATTCATCATCGTTAACATAGTATGAATCCTTTGAAACGGGTTTTCCACAGAAAATTGGCCAGCGGGACGCCTATTCTGCTTGACCTAGCGTAAGGGAAGGTTCCCAGCGCCGCTGAGCAGATCGAGTCGTCATGGGCCCGCCGCATCGTGGGCGACCGACGACGTCTCGCGGCGACTGTTACGCGAAGCGGTTCCATACGGTATCGACGAGGTGCGTCCGCGACGGAGGCGGGCGTGTAAACGCTGCGTGAACCTGGGATCACCGTCCGGCCGCGAACTCGGCCGGACGGGTCTGGCGGGCCAGCGCATCGAGCACAGCGTTGATCATACCGCTCTCCTCCGGGCCGAAGAAAGCGGCGGCGACATCGACGTACTCGGTCACCGCGACCCGCGCCGGCACATCGGGGCGATTGCGCAATTCGTAGAACGCCGCGCGCAGGATCGCACGCATGAGCGCTTCGACCCGCTTGAGCGGCCAGCCTTTGGCCAGGGCGTCGTCGAGGCCGCGGTCGATCGGCAATTGGTCGCGCAGTACGCCCGAGACCACGTCGCGAAAGAACGCGAGCTCGGCGGGAGTATACGAATCCCCCTCGATCTCCCGGCCAATCCAATGCGCCTCGAATTCAGCCAGAATATCGGTAAGCCCCTTGCCGGCGATCTCCATCTGGTAGAGCGCCTGCGAGGCGGCCAGGCGCGCGGCCGAGCGCCGCTCGGATCTCTTCATCGCCGGGCGAGGCGGCGCTGAAGTTCTGCGAGGCCGAGCGCAGCCCGCGCCGCTTCGCCGCCCTTGTCGCCCCGCTCGGGATCGGCGCGCTCCTCGGCCTGGCCGATCGTGTCGGTTGTGAGAATGCCGTTGCCGAGCGCGAGCTTGCGCGCGACCGACATGTCCATCAGCGCCCGCGCCGACTTGCCGGCGACGATCTCGAAATGGAAGGTCTCGCCGCGGACGACGCAACCGAGCGCAATCGCCCCATCGTAAGGCCGCCCGGCCGCCTTCGCCGCGTCGAGGGCGATCGCCATGCCGGCGGGAATCTCAAGCGCGCCAGCGACGCTCACGAGATCGTGGGTCGCGCCGCCGGCCTCGAGCGCGCGGGTCGCGCCGGCAAAGAGGCCGGCGCCGATCGTGTCGTAATAGCGCGCCTCGACGATGAGGAAGCGGCCGCCCTCGAGGCGAGGCGCAGATGCGGCGGCCCGGCGCGGCTCGGCCATGGATCAAGTCTCTCGAGGGTTGGCTCTGGAACAGCGTCAGTCCATAATGGTCAGGAGCCGGAGAGGCAAGGTTCGCCGCCTCTCACTCGCGGGGCGAACGCCAGACTCCATAGCGCCACGGACGCGCCCAGGAAGCGCGCAGGGCGAGCCGCGCCGGCGGCGGGTCGTAGCCCGAGCCGCCCCACGGGTGGCAGCGGCACACCCGCGCCAAGCCCATCCACGAGCCCGCCCACAGCCCATGCCGCTGGATCGCTTCGTCCGTATAGGCCGAGCAGGTCGGCAAATACCGGCACTCACGGCCGAGCAGCGAACAGAGCGTGAGCTGGTAGAAACGGATCAGCGCGTGAGCGACGCGGCGCGGGCCGAGGACAAGCGCGCTCACGGCGCCGGCGCCGCCTCTTGCGCCGTTTCGCGCGCGGCGATCTGACCGAGGGCGTCGACGACAGCGTTGAACGTCAGCAGGGTGGACGCATGGCGGGCCTTATAGCCCCGCACCGGCTCGAGAACAGCAAAATCTGCCCATTTGTCGACAGGCGGAGGACCGTCGGCCTTGAGCATCAGCGTCATCTGATCGCGCAGAGCACGAAGCTCCTCGAACGTCGCGCCGACCACATGGCGCGCCATCAGCGACGACGAAGCCTGACCAAGCGCGCAAGCCTTCACGTCATGGGCGAAATCGACCACCCGACCGTCCTTGACGCGAATGTCGACCACGACCGTCGAGCCGCAGAGCCGCGAATGCGCCTTGGCGGTGGCGTCCGGATTTGCGAGCCGCCCAAGCCGGGGAATATTCGCCGCCAGCTCGAGGACACGCCGATTGTAGATGTCGTCGATCATCCTGTCCCAAACTCTGTCCGCCCTATATAAGTGACGGGAAAGCCGAAATCGAGGCCCTTGGGACGGCGCGGGCGAGAGCCGCGCGCCGAAGAGAAACGCGGATGGATAACGCTGGATACAAAGCCAAGGCCGGCCCTGCGGCTGGCGAAACAAGCGATCGCGAGGAGGGCTTGGAGTTCAAGCCGAAGTTCGGCGCAGACGGCCTCGCGACCTGCGTCACGGTCGACGCGGCGCGCGGCGACGTGCTGATGCTCGCCCACATGAACGAGGCCGCATTGCGGGCGACGCTCGCGACCGGCGTCGTCCATTATTGGTCGCGCTCGCGCGACGCGCTCTGGCGCAAGGGGGACACGTCCGGCCAAGCCCAGAAGCTGATCGAATTGCGCGTCGACTGCGACCAGGACGCCTTTCTGGCCCTGGTAGAGGTTGGCGGCGACGGCGGCGCCTGCCACACGGGTCGCCGTTCCTGCTTCTATCGTCGGGTTGAGACGGACGGGGGCGCCGCCCGGCTGGCGTTCATCGAATCGTCGATGACCCACGGCTGACGGTCGGGCCGCGCCATTGGGAACCAGCGGCCGTCGCGGCGAATTGAACGAGGCGGCGTTAATTATCTGGCGATATCTGGCGCGCAAGCTTAAGTTTCGCAGCGGAAGGCGAGGCATGCGGCCATTTGCAGGCGAGTTGGGCGATGTTCAGGGCGGCCTATCGCAGAAACGATACTGACCCTGCGCCGGGCGTAGGACGGTCCCGGCGGGCGAAAGTGGGCGTCGTGCTTGGCGCGGGGGCGGCGCGCGGCTGGGCCCATATCGGCGCAATGCAGGAACTGGACGCGCTCGGATTCAAGCCGGACGTCGTGGTCGGTTCGTCGATCGGCTCGCTGGTCGGCGGCTGCTATGCGGCCGGGCGGCTCGAGATGCTGGAGGCCTTCGCCCGTTCGCTGACCAGGAGGCGGGTGCTCGGCCTCCTCGATTTCTCGTTCACGGGCAGCGGCCTCATCGGCGGCGAGCGGCTGCGCGCCAGGCTCGAGGCGGCGCTCGGCGGGATCCAGATCGAGGATTTGCCGATCCGGTTTGCCGGCGTCGCGACCGAGATCGGCGACGGGCACGAGATCTGGCTCAGGCGCGGCTCCCTGGTCGAGGCGATCCGCGCGTCCTACGCGTTGCCCGGCGTATTCGAGCCGGTCAAGGTCGATGGACGGTGGTTGTTCGACGGCGCGATCGTCAATCCGGTGCCGGTCAGCGTGGCGCGCGCGCTCGGCGCCGAGCGCGTCATCGCGCTCAACGTTTCCAGCGACAGTGTCGGGCGCGGCACGGCCCTTCAAGATCCGTTCGGCCGTTCGGAACGCTCGGATCTCGCGGCGGCCGGGGAACCCGCCAGCGACAGCAGCGGCGTGATCGCGCGGTGGTGGCGCGGGGGAGCCGTCTGGTCCCGCGCCGACGGCAACGCCGATGCTTCCGCCGCCCCCGGGCTCGTCACGTCGATGGTGAGCGCTTTCGATATTCTCCAGGACCGCATCATGCGCTCGCGGCTGGCTGGCGATCCGCCGGACGCCCTGGTGCAGCTCAAGGTCGGCAAGATCGGCATGTTCGAGTTCCATCGCGCCGACGAACTGATCAGGCTTGGACGCGAGGCGGTCCGCAAGGCGGCCGCCGAAATCATGCTGGAGGCCGAGCCGGCCAGGATAGACGCCGCCGGGGCGTGACGCCTCGGCGGCCGGAACCTTCAGGCGGTTGCGATATATTCGCGCAGCGCCTGACGCTCGCTGTCGAGGGCGTTGACGTGCCGCTTGACGACGTCGCCGATCGAAATGATGCCGATCAGGCGTCCGTCCTCGACGACCGGGACATGGCGAAACCGGCCGTCCGTCATTGTCTGCATGACATGCTCGATCGTGTCGTCGCGAGTCACGGTGATGACCTTGGGCGTCATGTGACGCGAGACCGGATCCTCGAGCGCCGATGCTCCGTGCCTGCCGAGGACGCGGACCACGTCGCGCTCGGATAGGATGCCGAGCACGCTCTGCGAGGCGTCCGAGACGACCACCGCCCCCACGCCCTTCGAGGCGAGGAGCTCTACGACTTCCTTCAGGGTGCGGTGCGGCTGGGTGGTGAACACTTCGCGCCCCTTGTCGTCCAGAATGCGCGCAACTGTCATCGCTGTCTCCCCTTTTCGGGCGGTCTTGTGACGGGCCGCCGCGGAAGCCGCAGGATGCGCCGTCAATTTGGCGTGATCAAGTCCTGGTTAAACAGAAATTTAGCGCAGTCCGCCATCGACGAGGAAACACTGCTTCGTGATCATCGCGCTGTCGTCGGCGGCGAGGAACAGCGCCAGGCGCGCAACGTCTTCGGCGAGCAGCGAGCGATCGATGCATTGCCGGGCGCGGAAATCGGCGATGGCCTCCTCGCTCATCCATAACCGGCGCTGCCGTTCGGTAATCACTGCGCCCGGCGCAATGGCGTTGACCCGGATGTTGTCGGGTCCGAATTCGCGCGCCAGGCTTTTCGTCAGGCCGACGATCGCCGCCTTGGCGGCGGAATAGGCAGACATCCGGGCATGCCCGATCATCCATGCGGTGGAGGAAAAATTGACGATCGCGCCGCCGCCGAGTTCGCGCATCGACCGGCGCGCGATCTGGGCGGCGAAGAACTGGTGCTTGAGATTGAGCGCCATCACCCGATCCCAATCCTCTTCGCTCGTCCCGTCCACGTCCTGGCGCTGATCGTTGGCGGCGTTGTTGATGAGGACGCCGATCGGCCCCAGCCGCTGCCGGACCTCCTCCATCGCCGCCTCGAGCGCTGCGATGTCAGCCAGGTCGCACTGGAGGAACAACGGCGCCGGCCCAGAGGCGCCGATCTTCGCCGCCAGATCCTTGGACGCCTCGACGGCGATGTCGACGAAGGCGACATTCGCCTTCTGGGCAGCGAAGGCCTCGACCATCGCGGCGCCGATCCCCGAGCCGCCGCCGGTGATGAAGACGACCCGGTCGAGGAGCGATGGATAGCGGGCGAAGGACATGGAGGGCCTTTTCGTTGCGGGAGCGAGCCGCGAGGTTAGAGCGCGACGCGGTTTGACGAAACCCCGCCGCGCGGCCGACGAAGCCGGACCGCGCGCGAGGGCGCAAGCTTCGGCTCGGCGGCCAAATAGCCGCAAGCAAACCAAAGCCAGCGAAAGCCCATGAAAATGAAAACGCTTTCATTTGCTTTTTTTTGCTTTTCGGAATCGGGGCTTTTCAAAGGGTTACGGCGAAAAAAATAAAAAAAATCCTGTCTCCTTTCTCCCCGTCGGCAGACGCCGGGCGCGGCGTGTTCTATCTGGCGACCAGAAAACGTATAGCACGCAATTCTGATTTTCGCAAGTACTTGCGCGCAGAAAAAGATTGGGCGCGCTCCCGCCTGGATTTCCGCAGACGCCCCCTGCCCGCGCCAAGGACGCCGACCTTGGGTGGGACCACGCCGTTCGCCTCGCGGTAAGGTTAATGGCCCGCAGTCGCGGAACTCGCCCGGCGGGCGTGGTTCAACTCACGGCCGCCCGTATGCCCGGCCGCCTCGGTCCCCGGACTGCGCTGGCTCGACTTTTGACCCGCAAACTTGTTCGATCCGGGAACGATCGGCAGATATGTCCCTCATCAACCAGGGGAAAGGCGTACGGGTGAATGGTTGGATGTCGCGTTCCGATCGCGTGGGCCTCGGCCTCCGGCGACATCGACGGCCACAAGCTGCAAGGCTCGGCCCACGTCGCCAAGACGCCGGACGGGGGCTGGCGCGCCGACAATCTCGCGCTGACCCTCGCCTCGGCGCGGCTCGACGGCAATGTCGCGATCGGCCGCGATCAGCTGGCGGATGGCGAGCTCAACTTCAGCGCCGCCAACCTCGACGATCTCTCGCCGCTCGTGCTCACGAAGATGACCGGCGCGCTCCAGGCGAAGCTCAGCGCCCCAGCGGCCGACGGGAAGCAGGCGCAAGCGGAGGATCGAGCGCAGGCGTCGGAGCGCAATGGGAGTACAAATAGTCCGGATAGACGTCGGTCACGTTGTCGCCCCGGTCACGGCGGGGCCGCTCACCCGGCGCAGACCCGATAACGGCCGTCGATAGGACGACCCTGTCCCGTTGGGCCTCTCATTGCCGCTTGCCCGAAATCGAGCGAATCGACAGGTCTCAAGGCGCCTCAGTTGACCCGGCGAAGAAGCCCGAGCACCGCGCGATGCATGATTTCGTTGCCGCAGCAGATCGAGCCCGTCTCGAGGTAGTTCGGCTCCCCGTCGGCGCCGGAGACGAAGCCGCCGGCCTCGCGGACCAGAAGCGCGCCTGCCGCGATGTCCCAGGAATTGAGGCCGCGCTCCCAGAAAGCGTCGAAGCGGCCGGCGGCGACGTAGGCGAGATCAAGCGCGGCGCAACCCATCCGGCGGACGTTGACGACCCGCTGCATCACCGCCGCAAGCTCGGCCAAGAATCGCGGATGCTGCGCCATTTTGCCGAGATGGGGAATCCCGCAGCCGAAGATGGCTTGCGACAATTCGCTGCGCCCGGCGACCCGCAGGCGGCGATTGCCGCCAAACGCGCCCTGCCCCTTCTCGGCGACGAACATGTCGTCGTTGGCCGGATTGTAGACGACGCCGGCCACGATTTGCCCGTCGCGCTCGAGCGCAATCGAAATGGCGAAAAGCGGAATCGCGTGCAGGAAGTTGGTCGTCGCGTCGAGAGGATCGATATGCCAGGTGTGGCTCTTGTCGGAGCCCTCGACCCGCCCGCTCTCCTCCATGACAAAGCCATAGCCGGGGCGCGCCTTGGCGAGCTCCGCGTAGAGGGTCTTCTCGGCCCGATTGTCGGCGAGGCTGACGAAATCGCCCGGCCCCTTCATCGACACCTGCAATTCGCCGACCTCGCCGAAATCGCGCTTCAAGCCCCGCCCGGCCTTGATCGCGGCGCTGGTCATCACGGTCATCAGGGCTGAGCGGATCATCGAATCTCTTCACTCGGGCGAGAAGCCGCCGGCTGGTTTATGGGAGGCGTGAGGCGGAGGCAAATTCGCGTCGCGGCGACCGGGGGTTCGCAATGAAATCGCGGGCCAGGCGACCGGCGGCAGGCGCGCCGCCGGTATTCGCGCTTGCAAATCGCCGCAGAGCAGCGGATTCGTTGCCGGCGTCCGGCGACCGAATTGCGGGGATGGGTCTTTCATGCGGTCTGACATCGAAATCGCGCACGCCGCGCGTCTAAGGCCGATCGCGGAGATCGCCGCGAAGATCGGCGCGCCCGAATCCGCCCTGCACCCTTACGGCCGGTTCATCGCCAAGCTCGAATATGATTTTCTTCGCAGTCTCGGCGACCGACCAGACGGCAAGCTCATACTTGTAACCGCCATCAATCCGACCCCGGCGGGCGAGGGGAAGACGACGACGACGATCGGCCTCGGCGATGCGCTCAACCGCATTGGCAGGAAGACGATCATCTGCCTGCGCGAACCCTCCCTCGGTCCGTGCTTCGGCTTGAAGGGCGGCGCGACGGGCGGCGGCTACGCGCAAGTCATGCCGATGGACGCGATCAACCTTCATTTCACCGGCGATTTTCACGCCATTACGTCGGCGCACAATCTCCTCGCGGCGATGGTCGACAATCACATGTACTGGGGCAATGCGCTCGGCCTCGACCAGCGGCGCATCGCCTGGCGGCGCGCCATCGATATGAACGACCGGGCGCTGCGCGAGACCGTCATTGGGCTCGGCGGCGGGAATGGGTTTACCCGCGAGGACGGTTTCGACATCACGGTCGCTTCGGAGGTGATGGCCGCCTTCTGCCTGGCTTCGGGCCTCGAGGATCTCGAGGAGCAACTCGGCCGCATGGTGGTCGCCGCAAGCGCGAACAGGCGGCCGATCGCCGCGGCCGACCTCAACGCCGCAGGGGCGATGACGGCGCTCCTCAAGGAGGCGCTCAAGCCCAACCTCGTACAGACCCTCGAAGGATCGCCCGCCCTCGTGCACGGAGGCCCGTTCGCCAACATCGCCCACGGCTGCAACTCCCTGGTGGCGACCCGAGCGGCGCTCAAACTCGCCGATTACGTCGTCACCGAAGCCGGCTTTGGGGCCGATCTCGGGGCGGAGAAGTTCTTCGACATCAAGTGCCGAAAAGCCGGACTGAAGCCGGCGGCGGCGGTGCTCGTCGCCACCGTGCGGGCGCTCAAAATGCACGGCGGGGTCGCCAAGGATGCGCTTGACGCTGAAAACATTCCAGCGTTGGAGGCCGGTCTCGCCAATCTGGCTCGGCATATCGCCAACCTGCGCAAGTTCCGCGTCCCGGTCGTGGTCGCCATAAACCGGTTTGCGACCGATTCTGCGGCCGAACTCGGTTTCGTCGAGAACGCCGTGGCCCGGGAGTTCGGCGTCAAGACGATCGTGTGCGACCATTGGGCGCGTGGGAGCGCCGGCGCAGAGGCGCTCGCCCATGTCGCCGCCGCTCTCGCAGACTCAGGGGAAGCTGACTTTCGGCCGCTGTACCCCGACGACATGAGCCTGTGGGACAAGACCCGAACCATCGCGCGCGAAATCTACGGCGCTGACGACATCGCCGCCGAGGCGTCGGCAAGGGCGAAGTTCCGCGAGCTCGAGAGCGCGGGCTGGGGCCGCCTGCCGGTTTGCGTCGCCAAGACCCAATATTCATTCTCGGACGATCCCTCGCTGATGGGCGCGCCGGCCGGGCATGTTCCGAAGATCCGCGACGTTCGCCTCCGCGCAGGCGCAGGATTTGTCGTGGTGCTGATGGGCGACGTCCGCACCATGCCCGGCCTGCCGCGCAACCCGGCCGCGGAGAGAATTCGGGTCGTCAACGGCGAAATCGACGGCCTGTTCTGAGGCAGGCGAACGGCGCTCAGCGAGGCGTGGGCGCATCCTCGCGCAGCAGTTTTTCCGCCTTCAGGGCTCGCCAGAGCGCGGCAGGCGGCTTTGCTTTCATCATCGCCGCGTTCCGTCCGGCTTCGCTCGCGCGTTGCGCGCCGGCGATGACGCTGACGACCGATGGATGGCCAAGCGGAAATCGCAGCGCGGCTTCCGGCAAACTGACTTTGAAACTCCTGCAGATATGCTGGATTCGGCGGACCCGTTCCTTAACCTCGTCCGGCGCCTGCCCATAGTTATAGTGCGCGTCGGCCTTGACGCCGGTCGCCAGTATGCCCGAGTTGAACGGGCCGCCGACCACGACGGCGATGTTCTTTTCCTCGCAGAGCGGCAGAAAGCTCGTGAGCGCATCCTGTTCGAGAAGGGTGTAGCGGCCGGCCAGCAGGAAGACGTCGAAGTCGCCGGCGCGCGCCAGCCTCTCGGCGATCTCCGTTTCGTTGATCCCCGCTCCAATCGCCTTGACCGCTCCGGAAGCGCGCAAGTCGTCGAGCGCGCGATAGCCGCCGTTCATGAATTCCTTGATCCGCGCGTCGGCAGCTTCTTTGCTCCCGTGGGTGACGACGTCGACGTCGTGACAAAAGACGATATCCACTTGGTCGAGACCGAGGCGCTCGAGCGAGAATTCGAGCGATCGCATCACGCCGTCGTAGGAATAGTCGTACCGCTCCCGCCGCGACGGCGTCTCGAAGAAGGCGCCCTGCCGCGAGCGTTCATGCGGCTCGCAGAGATCGAGGAGCCGGCCGACCTTGGTCGAAATCAAAAAAGAGGCGCGCGGCTTCGGCCGCAGCAACCCGTTGAGTCTGGTCTCGGAAAGTCCGAGCCCGTAGAGCGGCGCGGTGTCAAAGTAACGACAACCCGCGGCCCAGACGGCGTCCAGCATAACGCGCGCTTCTCTTTCCGTCATGGGTCGATAGAGATTCCCAAGCGGCGCGCCACCGAAACCAAGCTCGGTGAATTGCAGCTCCACTCCGCGGCGGGTAACGAACTTCCGTATTCGCGCGCTGCGCGCATTCGCGGACGCCGCCATAAGATCTGCTCCTCCCCAGTGAGCGGGGCGACTCAATGCCGTTCTTGTCAGCCTGGCGCGCCGGCGCCGAGCGCGATCCGTCGCCGCCCGCGCCCAATTCCGCCCACCCGGCAAGCCTCGAATGCCCGCCAGCGGGATCGAGGCTTGCGCGACGATGCTGTTTGCCAAATTAATTTCCAAATCTTCAGCAGTTCCGGCGGCAAGTCAAGCGATGCTCAACAATCCGGGAGGCGCCCGCGTCAACGACATGCTTGCAGGTCACGCGACGCAAGTTGCGGATTTTCGCTGAGCCATGCGCGATCCCGCGAGGCGATGAATGCGCGAAGGCGTGGCAGGCTCGGATCCTTCGGGGACCGCGACTCGAGATCGGCGAGAATCTTCCGCAGCGCCTTGCGCACGGTTGGCCAATCGTAGGCGCCCTGCTTCAACATCAACGCCGCGTGACGGATCGCCCGGCGCACAATCAAGTCAATGAAGCGGTCCATTCGAGCGCCCGCCGCCTCTCCGTCTGCGACAACCTGCAATCGGAGGCGGCAAATCCGGCGCCGCTTACGTCAACGCGCGGGTGTTCCGATTTGGCGCAGGGCTCGTAAGGCTCTCACCCTAGGTGAGGGACTTTTGCGCCCACTTCGCATGCGCCAAGATGGGACTGCCGGACAGGCGAGCCGAAGCCGCCCAGGCAACCGGATCAGCGGCCTACGCGGGCGCGCGCTGGCTGTAACCGAGTCGCTCGTTGAGCGTCTCCATGAGACTTTGCGCAGCCTCGGCGATGACCGTGCCCGGCGGAAAAATCGCGTCGGCGCCCGCGTCGCGCAGCACCGCGAAGTCCTGGCTTGGAATGACGCCGCCGACGGCGACCATCGTTTCGTCAAGGCCGAGCTTGCGGAGGGCCCTCTTGAGAGCCGGCACGAGCGCGAGGTGGCCGGCGGCGAGCGACGAGACGCCGACGATATGGGCCTCTTTCTTGGCCGCCAGCGCCGCCACCTCCTCAGGGGTCGCGAACAGAGGCCCGATTTCGACGTCGAACCCGAGGTCGGCGAACGCCGAGGCGATGATCTTCTGCCCGCGGTCGTGCCCATCCTGGCCCATCTTGGCGACCAGAATCCGGGGAGCGCGACCCTCGTTCTCGGCAAAAGCGCGAGTCATGGCGATCACCCGCTCGTTGGCCTCGGCGCCTGGGCCCGTCTCGGCCAGATAGACGCCGGAAATGGCCCTCACTTCCGCAACGTGACGGCCGAAGGCCTTTTCGAGCGCCAACGAGATTTCGCCGACTGTGGCCTTCGCCCGCGCGGCTTCGACCGAGAGTTGCAAGAGATTGGCCCGGCCTCGCGCGCCCTCGGCAAGCGCCGCCAGCGCGGCTTGCGTCGCGCCCTCGTCACGCTCGGCGCGGAGGCGCCCGAGCTTCTCGATTTGCCGCGCGCGGACCGCCGCGGCGTCGACTTTCAGCACGTTGAGATCGAGCTCGATCGTCGGCGCATGGACGTTGACGCCGATCACGGTCTGGCGGCCCGAGTCGATTCGCGCTTGCGTGCGCGCCGCCGCCTCTTCGATCCGGCGCTTCGGAACGCCGCTCTCGATCGCTTTCGCCATTCCCCCGAGGCTCTCGACCTCGTCGATGTGGCTCTGCGCCCGCTGAGCGAGGTCGGCGGTTAGGCGCTCGAGATAATACGAGCCGCCCCAAGGGTCGATGATCCGGGTCGTGCCGCTCTCTTCGATCAGAAAGAGCTGGGTGTTGCGGGCGATGCGGGCGGAGAACGGCGTCGGCAGCGCCAGCGCCTCATCGAGCGCGTTGGTGTGCAGCGACTGGGTGTGGCCCTGGGTGGCGGCCATCGCCTCGATCTGGGTGCGCACGATATTGTTGAAGGGGTCCTGCGCGGTCAGCGACCAGCCGGACGTCTGGCAGTGCGCCCTGAGCGGGAGCGATCTGTCCGATCTCGGCCCGAAGCCTTTGACGAGGCTGGCCCAGAGCTTGCGCGCGGCGCGCAGCTTGGCGACCTCCATGAAAAAATTCATGCCGACCGCCCAGAAGAAAGACAGGCGAGGCGCGAAGGCGTCGACGCTCAATCCGGCGCCGACGCCAGCGCGCAAATATTCGACGCCGTCGGCGAGCGTATAGGCGAGTTCGAGATCCTGGGTCGCGCCCGCCTCCTGCATGTGATAGCCGGAGATCGAGATCGAATTGAACTTCGGCATATTGGCCGCGGTGAACGCGAAAATGTCGGCCACGATCCGCATCGAGGCGGCGGGCGGATAGATGTAGGTGTTGCGGACCATGAACTCTTTCAGAATGTCGTTCTGAATGGTGCCTGAGAGGGCGGCCATCGGTACGCCCTGCTCTTCCGCGGCGACAATGAACAACGCCATGACCGGCAGCACCGCGCCGTTCATCGTCATCGAGACGCTTGTCGAATCGAGCGGGATGCCGGAAAACAGCGTGCGCATGTCATAGATCGAATCGATCGCGACGCCCGCCATGCCAACGTCGCCGGCGACGCGCGGATGATCCGAATCGTAGCCGCGATGGGTCGCGAGGTCGAAAGCGACCGAGAGGCCCTTCTGCCCGGCGGCGAGATTGGCGCGATAGAAGGCGTTCGACTCTTCGGCGGTCGAGAATCCGGCGTACTGCCGCACTGTCCAGGGTTGCTTCACGTACATGGTCGGATATGGCCCCCGCAGGTAAGGCGGGAGCCCGGGCCACTCGCTCGCGAGTTCGAGCCCCTCGCGGTCGCCCGGTCCATAGAGCGACTTGACGTCGATGCCCTCGGGCGTCGCCCATACGCGGGTCGCCGCCGCCCCGACGGGCTTCGATGAAGCGCCTAAAGGCACGGCCGAGAAATTGGGAATCTGGCTCATGACGTCGTCCTTCCCCGGCGCTTCCGCTCAAGCCCCGATCCGGCGATAGAGGCCCTCGAGCGCGCCGACAGCGTCTCCTCCGGCGAAAATGAAATCGCCGACGCCCGCGGCGCGCCATTCCGCCTCGTGTTCTCCCGGCCGGCCCGCGAGCGCGACGCCCTTCGCGCCCGAGGCCCTGATCGATCTGGCGAAGGTTTCCGCTTGCGCCGCGTAGGCCTTGTCGTCGCCGCAGAGGCACGTGAGCGGGGCGCCGCTCGCCTTCAGCCGTTCGACCGCCTCTTCGGGCGTTGCGCTCGCGCCGTCGCAAACGGCCTCGAAGCCGCCGGTCTCGAGCCATTCGCGCATATAGGCGACGCGGCGCCGATGCGCGGGCTCCAGCCCCAGCGCCAGAAGACAGACCCGCGGCCGTGAGCCCGTCCGCCGCATGATGGCGTCGGACTTATCGCGCAAGCGCTCGAACGGCTCGGCAAGCCGAAACGGCGCAAGCGCGCCCTCGATGAGCGTCGAGGCTTCGCGCTCGGGGGCGCCAAGAGCGACCTCGACCCCCCGCTCGGCGAGATCGGCGTGGGCGCTGAGGCCGGTGATCGGAGACTTGAGCCGCGCGACGTCGCGCCTCAGCGCCGCCGCGCTGACCGCGACCTGACGCTGAAACGCGCCATTGGCGAGCGCCAAGGGCAGACCGCCCTCGCTCTCGATCTCCTGAAACAGCGCCCACGCGCGCTCGCAAAGCGCCTTGGTCAGCGCCTCGAACGCGCCAGAGCCGGCGGCCGGATCGGCGACAAATCCAAGATTGGATTCGCGCAAGAGGATGAGCTGAGCATTGCGGGCGAGACGCCGGGCGAGGCTGTCGGGAAGGCCGACGGCCAGCGTATGGGGAAGCACGCTGACGCTATCGGCTCCGCCAAGGCCCGCCGAGAACGCCGCCATCGCCCCGCGCATGACATTCACGTAAGGGTCGCGCGCCGTCATCATGCGCCAGGCGCTTTCGGCATGCACATGCGCCGGGCGAGGCTCAATGCCGCACGCGTCCTCGACCCGCGACCAGAGGATCCGCAACGCGCGGAACTTCGACAAGGTCGCGAATTCATCGGCGTCGGCGGCCAAACGAAATGCGACGAGCTCACGGGCTTCGGCGAGCGGCGTCCCCGCCGCCTCGAGCAGGCGCAACAGGCTGACGGCGGCCGCGAGCGCAAAGGCAAGCTCTTGCGCCGGACCCCCGCCCGCCGCATGGACCGCGCGCGCGTCAGCCGCCATGAGCGGCGCGGCAAATCCCATGCGCCGCAATGCGAGCGCGCCGTCGAGGTAGGGCCCAGCCTGAGCCGCCCAATCGGCCGAGAAGGGCCCGAGGGCCGAGGCTACAAAAGGATCGAGACCGAAGGACACCGCGCAGTCCGCGGGCTTCGCGCCCGAACGTTCGATAAGAGCGGCGAAACCGAGCGCTTGAGTTGGCCCCTCGCGGCCGAGATCAAGCTCGAAAGATGCCCCTTCGTCGAAACGCACGCCATCAAAGGCCTTGTGGAGGGTCGCCGGATCGAATCGCCTTAGGCCGTAGCCGTGGGCGCCGAGCGCGCCAGAAAACGCGACCTGAAGACCATCCGCCCCGCTGGCGAGATCGTCGAGGGCTTGGGCGTTGGCCTCGCCGGGGTGAGGATGGTCGAGACGCGAGATAACCCGCCAGGGGCCGTAGGGTCGAAGCGCTCTCGGACCCTCCGCCGGCCGATAGACGGGCTCGATCCGGATGCCGTCCGCGGTCTTGGACGTAAGCGTTTCGAGGCTCGCGCCTTGAAGCGCCGCTGCGGCGACCCGGCGCCAGTCAGCTTCGGTGAAGGCAGGAAAAAGGCTGGCCGCCGCGCCCACCGCCGACCCCTGCTAGATGAACTGGGAAAGCCCGGGAATCGAGGCGGAGATTTCCCCCACGACCTGATCGCCCGCGACTTCGCGCGCATAGCCGAAAACCTCTTTCCCGATCGTCTGGATTTGCTCCATGCCGAGGCCGAGGCCCATCAATTCGGCGCCGAGCGCCATCAGTCCGCCCCCGCCCATGGAGCCGCCCGCGACGCCCATCAAGCCCTTGAGGCCGCCGCCCATGCCTTCGCCCCCGGTCTGGGTGCTCGAGGCGATGATAGCCGGAAAGGCCGGCGCCTTTTCGAACAGGTCACGGACGGCCTCCTCGGGCGCCTCGCGCTGGATGAAATCGCCAATCAGGGCGACGGCCTTGCGCGCGACCTCCGGGGTCGTATCCGCCGCACTGGCGACGCGCGCTATCAGATTGTCCATTCGACGCTCCTTGGTCGCGCGGAAAAGGCCCGCGGCGTTGGTTGTGTCGCCGCTCGCGGCGGCGAAATCAAGCGCGCTCGGGCGATAGTAGGTGTTCGGCGCCCGATTGCGAAACGGCGAATGCGCCGCAAAGGGACGATCCTTCAGCTAGGGGTTTGTGGCGCCGCATCATGATTAAGCCATGATAAGATCACATATATAAAACCGCATTAATATCCTATCCAGGCGGCTTCAGTGGCCGGTTTTGGCGGGATCGCCAGGAATTGGCGGCAATTCGGCCTCATCCACGCGGCTTTTGACGATGCCGCTGGCGTCAGTCTTAAAATCAGAGCTGCATATTTTGCATAGCTGTGCTTCCCATCCGACGACTAGTGCTCCCTGCCCCACGACATTATGTTGCACTGCGGTAGGCAAGGCGCCTGCCAGAATCGGAGCAAGAAAATGAGCCCTCTCAAGACGATTTCGGAGAAGCTGAGCGCTTGGCGCCGATATCGCGACGCAGTGCGTGAGTTGTCGCAGCTCTCGGATCGCGAGCTGAACGACATCGGCATTCGCCGCGGAGATATCGAGGATATCGTGCGCCGTTCGGTCGCGGGCAAGGCCGAGGCCTGATCGCGACGTTCTGACCAGCCGGGACGCGCCGCGCGAAGCGGCGCGTCGGCCCCCGGGCGGGGCCGGACGGCGGCCTTCTTCCTCGACGACGCCCGAAAACCAAGTTGACGCTGGCGTAGAGCTTTGTGAGAAGCGCGCCCATGCGGCCCATTCACATCATCGGCGGCGGACTGGCCGGCTCGGAGGCCGCATGGCAGGCGGCGGAGCTCGGCGTTCCCGTCGTGCTGCACGAAATGCGGCCCAATCGCGCCACCGCCGCGCACCGGACCTCCCATCTCGCCGAGCTTGTCTGCTCGAATTCCTTTCGTTCCGATGACGCCTCGACCAACGCGGTCGGGATCCTGCATCGCGAGATGCGCGCGCTTGGTTCGATCGTGCTCAAGAACGCCGACGCCTGCCAGGTGCCGGCCGGGGGCGCGCTTGCGGTCGATCGCGACGGCTTCTCGCGCGGCGTCGAAGCCGCCATCCTCGGCCATCCGCAGATAAAGGTCGAGCGCGGCGAGATCGCCGGCCTGCCGCCCGAGGACTGGGACAATGTCGTCGTCGCCACCGGGCCGCTCACCTCCGAAGCGCTGGCCGAGGCGATCGGCCGGCTGACCGGCGAGGGCGCGCTCGCCTTCTTCGACGCGATCGCCCCGATCGTCCATCGCCATTCGATCGACATGAACGTGGCGTGGATGCAGTCGCGCTACGACAAGGAAGGCCCTGGCGGAGGCGGCGCCGAGGCCTACGTCAATTGTCCGATGACCCGCGACCAGTACGAGGCGTTCATCGATGCGCTCTTGGCCGCGGAGAAGACCGAATTTCGCGAATTCGAGGGCACGCCCTATTTCGACGGCTGCCTGCCGATCGAGGTGATGGCCGAGCGC
Source organism: uncultured Alphaproteobacteria bacterium (assembly GCA_963765375.1). Classification (GTDB taxonomy): domain Bacteria; phylum Pseudomonadota; class Alphaproteobacteria; order Rhizobiales; family Beijerinckiaceae; genus Roseiarcus. The sequence continues at coordinate 230,723 of CAVXVZ010000010.1, forward strand.
GGGCGCGAAACCCTGCGCCATGGGCCGATGAAGCCGTTCGGCCTCACCAACGCCCATAATCCCAAGGTCAAGCCTTACGCGGTCGTCCAGCTCAGGCAGGACAATGCGCTCGGCACGCTCTTCAACATCGTCGGTTTCCAGACCAAGCTCAAATACGGCGAGCAGGGACGCATCTTCCGCCTGATCCCGGGGCTCGAACAGGCGGAGTTCGCCCGGCTCGGGGGCATGCACCGCAACACCTACCTCAACTCGCCGCGCCTCATCGACGCCCGGCTGCGGCTGAAGGCTGCGCCGCGGCTGCGCTTCGCCGGCCAGATCACCGGCTGCGAGGGCTATGTCGAGAGCGCGGCGATCGGCCTGATCGCCGGCCGCTTCGCCGCCGCCGAGCGGCTTGGCCGCGATCTTGACGCCCCGCCGCCGACGACCGCGATCGGCGCGCTCATGAACCACATCACCGGCGGCCATATCGAAGCGATTGACCTGGGCCCACGCTCGTTCCAGCCGATGAACGTCAACTTCGGCTTGTTTCCGCCGATCGCCGAGCCGCGGTTTGACGAAGCGGGCAAGCGTCTGCATGGGCCGGAGCGCGGGCTCGCGCGCAAGCGGGCGCTCTCCGCGCGGGCGGATGAGGATTTGGCGCGGTGGATGGACGGCGCGCGCGAGCGGGCGCAGGTCGCCGGCGCCTAGGGCGGCGCGCGGGGAACCCTGGCCGGGGCGCGGTCCGGCGGCATTTCCAAGCCGGATCAAAATCCAGCAAAGCCGCCGCCGCCGAAACGAGCCTTTTCAATGGGTTGCGGCGACCGCGAGCGCAAAAAAATTCTTCTCCGCCCTCGTTTCCGCCCGACCTCGCGCCCGAAATCGGCGACATGGCAACGATATCATGAATTCGGTCGCCCAGTCGCGCTTGGGACGGCGCGGTCCGCTCCTCCCGATCCCGCGACGAGAAATTGGCTTGCTTACGGATGGCGAACACGGCAGCTTTGACCTCAAGGGGCGGCGCGATCAGACAATGGTCACGGTTCAGGGAGGAAGATAAATGGCGCGATATGAAATCGCTGCGTCGCGCGCGGCGGGTCTCTTCGGCGCGGCGTCCGCCGCTCTCATGCTCGCGCTCTCGGCGCCAGCCTTCGCTGCGGACGATGGCCCAATCAAGATCGGCGTGATCGCCGAGGCGCAAGCGGTCGCCGGCTCCTCGATTCCCCAAGCCGCGCAGATCGCGGCCGACGAGATCAACGCCAAGGGCGGGGTCGACGGGCGCAAGATCGAGATCGTCTCCTACGACAACCATTCGTCCTCGGCCGAATTGGTCAGGGCGTTCCAGCGCGCCGTCAACGAGGATCACGTCAATGCGGTGATCGGGAGCTACATCAGCGAGGTCGTGCTGGCGCTCGAGCCGTGGGCGGGGCGGCTCAAGACCGTGTTCATCACGCCGGGCGCGGCGTCCGACGTCATCACCCAGAACATCGCCAAGGACTACGAGCACAACAAATATACCTTCCACGGCTACCTGACCTCGGGCGCGCTCTCGGGGCTCGTCTGCGACGCCGCGAAGGACATGCTGGTCGACGGCCTCAAGATGAAGACAGCGGTGATCATGAGCGAGGACGCCGCCTGGACGACGCCGCTCGACGCCGGCTACGAGGCCTGCCTGCCGAAGATCGGGCTTAAGGTTCTCGACCACATCCGCTTCTCGCCCGACACCACCGACTTCACCCCGATCTTCAACAAGATCGAGGGCCAGAAGCCGGACGTGATCATCACCGGCGTCTCGCATGTCGGAGTGCAGCCGACGGTCCAGTGGAAGAGCCAGCAGGTGCCGATCCCGATGTTCGGCATCGCCTCGCAGGCGACCAATTCGACGTTCTGGAAGGACACCAACGGCGCGACCGAAGGCGTGATCTACCAGGGCGTGTCGGGTCCGGGGGTCGCGGTGACGCCGAAGACGCTGCCGTTCGTCGACGCTTTCGTGAAGAAATTCGGCAATGATCCATCCTATTGCGGCTATACGGCCTACGACGACGTCTACATCATCGCCGAGGCGATCAAGCGCGCGGGCAGCCTCGACAGCGACAAGCTCGTCGATGCGATGGAGAAGACCGATTATGTCGGCACGATCGGCCGGATCGAGTTCCTGCCGCAAGGCGACCCGCATGTGCACGGGCTCAAGACCGGAGCCGGGTTCATCACCGGGCTGATGCTGCAATGGCAGAACGGCAAGCAGATCAACATGTGGCCGGCGGCGCTGGCCAACGGCAAGCTCGAGTTCCCGTCCTTCGTCAAGATCGCGGCCGGCGGCAATTGACCGGCGGGCGCGCCCGCCGCCGTCCAACATAGCGCTGGGGGCGGCGGGGGTCGTCGATGCTGATCTGGCAAATCCTGATCGACGGCTTCGCGATCTCCTCGCTCTACGCCCTCGGCGCGACCGGGTTCACGCTGATCTTCGGCGTCACCGGGGTGCTCAACCTCTCGCATGGCGCGATCATGGTCGCGGCCGCGGTCGCAGCCTGGGCCGCCTCGGGAAATCTGGGGGCGGGCGCCTATCTCGCCGCCGTCTTCGGCGTCTTCGTCGCGCTTCTGCTTGCGCTCGCGACCTATTATCTCGTCGTCCGGCGGCTGCAGTTGTCGCGCGCGGTGCGCGAGGAGGAGAAGGAGATCTTCATCCTCACCGCGACGCTGCTGTGGGGCATCATGATCCAGGAGGCGATCGCCTGGCTGTTCACCAACAACGCCAAGACGGTGCTGCCGATCGTCGACGGCGTGGTGACGATCCTCGGCGTGCGCACGCCGGCCAATGAGATATTCACCGCGCTCGTCTGCTGGGCGGCGATCGGGGGCTTATGGCTGTTCGTCAACCGCACGCTCGCCGGCAAGGCGGTGCTCGCCGCGTCGATGAACCCGCGCGGCGTCACCTTGCTCGGGATCGAGCTCTCGACCGTCTATGTCGGGGTCTGGGCGATCTATGGCGCGCTCGCCGGCGTCGCCGGCGTGCTGCTCGGCATGTTCCTCGGCGTCTCCTCCTACAGCGCCGGCCCCTTGACTGCGAGCGCATTCTCGATCGTCGTCCTCGGGGGCTTGGGCAGCGTCTCGGGCTCGCTGATCGCGGCCTACGTCGTCGGCTATCTCGAGACGCTCACCGCCTATCTCGTGTCGCCCGCATATCGCGCCATCCCCGCGCTCCTGCTTCTGGTCGCGGTGATGTACGTGCGCCCGCGCGGACTGATGGGCAGGCGGTAGATGCTCCGTCGCGCGCTCCTCTCGCCGCCGGTCCTGATCAGCCTGATCGTGATCCTCCTGGCCGCGACGCTTCCGCTCTATGTGTCGGGCTACGTGCTCGGCCTTCTCACCATCGCCTATTATTTCGGCGTGTTCTCGATGGCCTGGGACCTCCTGTTCGGCTTCGCCAACGAAGTGAACTTCGGCCCTTCGTTCCTGATCGGGCTCGGCGCCTATACCGCCGGGATACTCGACAGTCTCTACCAGCCGCCGATCGCGCTCTGCGTCGCCGCGGGCGTGGTCGCGGCGATGGCCGGCGGCCTCGTGCTGGCGCTGCCGGCGCTGAGGGTCCGGGGACCCTATTTCGGCCTCACCACCCTCGTCGCCGTCCTGATCCTGCAGAACTTCGTCGTCGTCGCCGCGAGCCTGACCGGGGGCGAAATCGGCTTGACCGTGCCCGACGTCATTTCGATCGACGACAAGGTCAACTACTGGATCGCGCTCGGCTTCATGGGGGTGAGCGGCGCGATCCTCTACGGGCTCTCGCGCTCGCCGGTCGGACTCATCTTGCAGGCGAGCGGCCAGGACCCGGTGCAGGCCGGGGCGCTCGGGTTCAACGTCGTGAAGCACAAGCTCGCGGCGTTCCTGGTCAGCGCGTTTTTCTCCGGTCTCGCCGGGGCGCTGATGGCGTTCTATCTCGGCGCGGCGTCGGTCGGCACCTTCATCGACGTCACCGTGGGGGTGCAGGTGATCATCGGCGCCGTCATCGGCGGCCGGCGCACGATCCTCGGCGCCGTTTTGGGGGCGGTGTTCCTGGTCGTCCTCGGCGAAAGCTTGAGGCCGCTCGGGGATCTCGCGACCTTCATCGTCTCGGCGGTCGCGCTCTTCGTCGTTCTCGTCTTCCCCGCTGGCCTCCTCGGCATGGTCAAGGGCGTCCGGGAGGCGACATGAGCGCCGCCGCGCCAAAGCTCGAGATCGAAGGGCTCCAGAAGCGGTTCGGCGGCCTCACGGCAGTGCGCGACGTCAGCTTCTCGATTCGCGCCGGCGAGATTCTCGGCCTCATCGGACCGAACGGATCGGGCAAGTCGACGGTGATGAAATCGATCCTCGGCGTCGAGAGGCCCGACGCCGGATCGGTCCGGGTCGACGGCCGGGAGGTTTCGGGCTGGCCGCCGCACCGGATCGCCCGGCTCGGCGTCGGCATGGTGTTCCAGCATTCGCGCCCGCTCCATCGGCAGACGGTGATCGAGAACATCATCCTCGGGCTCCTGCCCGACCGGCTGATCGACGTCCTTCCCCGCGCCGCCACCGACGCGCGGGCGCGGGCGATCGCCGAGCGCGTCGGACTGGCCGACGTCCTCGACCGTCGCCCCTCGACGCTGCCATTCGCGGACTTGCGCAAAATGGAGATCGCCAAGGCGATTGCCCGCGATCCGCAGGTGGTGCTGATCGACGAGCCGTTCGCGGGCCTGACGGCGCGCGAGACCGCATCGTTCGCGGCGCTCATCGCCGAGATGCGCGCGGATGGGCGGGCGGTCCTGATCGTCGATCACAACGTGAAGAGCATCTCGACGCTGGTCGACCGCATTTACGCCATGCATGTCGGCGAGCGGATCGCCGAGGGCACGGTTGCGGAGGTGATGGCGAACCCGACCGTGCGCAAGGTCTATCTCGGCGGCGCGCTCGAGACGGCGGCGCGCCCGGAGACCGCATTCGGCGACGCCAAGGCGCCGTTTCTCGAGATCGAGAACCTCAACGTCGTTTACGGCAAGGCGCAGGCGCTGGAGAACGTCTCGCTCCATGTGCATCGGGGCGAATTCGTCGCTGTCGTCGGACTGAACGGCGCCGGCAAGACGACTCTGTTCAACGCCGTCTCGGGGCTCACCCCCTATGCCGGCGACATTCGCCGCGAGGGCCAGACGCTCCGCGGCAAGACGGCGGCGACGGTCGCGCGCGAAGGGATCGTCCAGTGTCCGGAAGGGCGGGAACTCTTCGGCGCGATGACGATCGGCGAGAATCTCGACATGGGCGGCCACAGGCTCGCCGAAAATGCGCGGGCCGAGCGCCGGGAATGGCTGTTCGACCTCTTCCCGGTGCTCAAGGAGCGGCAGAGCCAGACCGCCGCGACCCTCTCGGGCGGCGAGCAGCAGATGCTGACCATCGCCCGCGCCCTGATGATGAAGCCCGATCTCCTGATCCTCGACGAGCCGACGCTGGGCCTGGCCCCGGTCATCATGGAGCAGATTTCGAAGGCGCTCGCGCGGCTGAGACAAGCGACGGAGATGACGGTGCTGCTCGGCGAGCAGAACGTGACCTTCGCCCTGCCCCACGCCGACCGGGTCTACGTGCTCGAGCATGGCCGGATTGCCTGGGAGGGAGACCCGAGCCGGTTCGCGAGCGAAGCTGGGGCGCGGTATCTTTAGGGCGCGCCTGTCACAGCGCCTCGGTCAGCGCGATCTGCTCGCCCCGACCGCGGCGCTGGTCGATGAGGACGATGGCGACGCCGCTGCCGGCGATCAGAGCGATCCCGGCGACCGCGAGTGCGTTCGGTAAGGCGCCGAAGACGAACACGCCCGACAATACGCCCCAAAGCGCGAAGCTGTAGAAGAAGGGCGCGACAGCGGCGGTGCGGCCGAGCCGATAGGCGAGCAGGAGCCCGACATGCCCGAAAGTGACGAACAGGCCAGCGAAGCCAAGATAGGCGAGGTGCCGGCCGATCGGCGCCCGCCAGCTCTCGAAGCCAAGCGACATTGCGGCCGCAACCGCCATCACCATGACATTGGTGGCGAAGGTCACGACCATCACCGGAATGCGCGCCGGCACGCTGCGGCCGACGAGGTCGCGCGCCGCGATCAGCACCGCGGAGCCGAAGGCGAGCAGAGCCGCGGACGACAGGCCGGCGGGACCGGGTTGGGCGACCAGAAGTCCGCCGGCGAAGCCGACCAGAACGAGGCCGAGGCGCGCCGCGCCGACCCGCTCGCCCAAGAGAAAGGCAAGGCCGAGGATCAGAAACAACGGCGCCGTCTGCATGATGGCGATCACGTCCGCGATCGGCAGACGCGCGAGAGCTACGATGTAGCAGAGCACGCTTAGCGTCTCTGCTGCGGCCCGCAGCAGCGCGCGAGGGTGGAAGGCGGAAGAAATGGCTCGCCAGTCTCCAAGCGGGACGAGCAGAAGGCCGCAGGCGAGACTGGCCGCAACCCCGCGCAGGAACAGCACCTCGAAGGGCGGAAGTTCGCTCGTGACCAGCTTCATGAAGCTGTCGCAGACGACGAAAGAGGCGGTCGCGGCGAGCATCGCCGCGATGCCGCCGAGATTGGAGGTTTTGCGCATGAGGGGGCTCGTGGCGGTAACAAAAGCCGAATTCAGCCGGCCCCAACGGCCGCAACCGGCGTTACCCCTTCGACCACGGCCTCAGGTCGGCGTCGTCGGCAATCCCAAGGCTGCGCCGGCGGAACGCAAGCGGGCGTCGAGCGTTGCAAGCAGCGTATCGCGGCGTTGCGCGAGCTCAAGGTAACATGCATCGTAGACGCTAAGACCAAAACGGTCGGCGAGCGCGAGCGTCGAAGTCCATACGCGTGCGTCACATTCATTGTCGACCTCGATTGCCAACAATCGGAGGTCGACAAGCGACTCGTCGCGGTAGCGACGAGTGATGCGCCTGCGGCGTATTGCGGATTGGAATCCGTTCGCGACCTCGATCCTCCAGAGAGGCGGAACGACCGCGCCGCCGCGCGAAACGGCTGCGAGCGCTGAATCGGCGGCAGCGCTTGCTTCGTCTTCGAAATACCACGCAAGCGTCATTGAGGCGTCGAGCACCACTCTTAGGTTCGCCCCTGTGCAATGAGCTCGGCGATCTTGGCGTCGCCGAGGATAACACCGCGACGGCGCGCGCGAATCCGCTCCACGGCGGCGTTGGCGGCTTCCGCGTTGAAGGGGACGCCCGGCGGCGCGAGATGGGCGACGACCTTGCCGCGCCGAGTGATCGCGACTGCTTCCCCCGCCTCGACCCAATCGAGCAGCTGGCCGAATTTGTTCTTTGCTTCGAAGGCGCCAATTTCCCGCATGGTCGGTTCAACAGGCTAGATTGTAGGCTAGACAGCCTACGCAAATCAACGAAGCGAGTCCAGAGTCGGTAGATGGCCCTCACCGCCCTCGCGCCCAGCGCCAGATCGCCCATTGGCGGCGCAATGGCGAGACCTCGCCCACGGGATCGAACGGGCGGGCGGCGTTGCGATCGAGCCGGTCGAGATCGAGGCGCAGGGGCCCGAGCGGAACGAAGGCGGGCAGGATCGCCGGGCTCGAGGCTTTGAGGCGCCGCTCCGCCTCGGCGAGCTCGTCGCGAGCGACGGCGCGCAGTTCGGCGCAGGCGGCAATGACGCCGGCGCTTGCCCGGCGGGCGGCGAAGTCGGCGGCGCTCGCGCCGTGGCGAGCGGCGACGTCGGCGGGAATGAGCGTCGGCGCCGATCCGGCCTTGAACGGCAATTGACCGAGCAGCCGGGTCAGCGCCAGCGCCATCCCGGCCGGCGCATGCGCATCGGCCCCATCGAGTTCGACGCCGCCGGCCGCGATCAGCGCCGCGAGTTTGAGCCGCGCGCCCTCGCTCTCATCGGCGAAGGCGCGAAAGGCGGCGAGGCTGAAGTCGTCCTGCGGCGCGATCTCCTGCAGGCGCGCGTCCAGCATCGTCTCGAGCCAGGCGCGGGGGAGCGCAAAGCCGTCGATCGCGGCGGAAAGCGCGAGCGCGACCGGGTTGCCGGCCGCTTCGTCCTGCCGCTCGCCGGCGATGGCGCCGCGCCACCACGCCAGCCGGATCGCCGCGAGATTGGGATCGCGCGCGCGCGCGAGCGCGTGACGGATCTCGTGGTCGAACGCCGCGAGCGCGTTAAGAGCGTGGCGCGCACTCGCCTCCGCATAGAGCGCGCCAAGCCACTGATCGCGGCTTTGGGCGCGCGCGAGCGCGGCGCAATATTGGTTGGCCTCGCCGAGCGCGTCGTCGCCCCGCGGACGGTGGCCGCTCACGGCGCGGCGATCAGCGCCGCCGCGACGCGCCGGTTCTCCGATAGCATGACGTTGTAGACCCGGAGCGCCGGGCCGGTCGCCATCGCTTCGAAGCGCAGACCCGCGCGTCGGAGAGCGTCCTTGAGCTGCGGCCCGACCGGCCCGGCCCGCGCGCCCGTCCCGACGATGAGAAGCTCGATCGATCCGGGCCGCTCGGCGCATTCGGCGATGAGCGGCGCGAGCGTGATCGGATCGAGATCATCGACGCTCGCGGCCTCGATCGCTCTCACCCCCTCGGGCGTCGCCAGGATCGAGCCGGCGTGAGACATGCCGGCGAAGGCGAAGGCGCCCTGCCCATACGCCGCGATCGGGTGGCTGCCGGGCGCGAAGGCGGGCCGCGGAACCGTCCCGGTCACGCCTTCTCCTTCGCCTTCACATCCGCGCCGGCGGCTTCCTTCTCCCGCATCCGGTCGAAGGTATCGGCCCGCACGCCCATGTAGATGAGCATCGGCGAGCAGATGAAGATCGACGAATAGGTGGCGACGAAGATGCCCCAGATCATCGCCGCCGAGAACGAGCGGATGACATGGCCGCCGAGGAAGAACAGCGCCAGCAGGGCGAGAAAGACGGTCGTCGCGGTCATGATGGTGCGCGGCAGCACGGCGTTGACCGACATGTCGATGATCTCGGCGGTCGACAGGCGCTTGTACTTGCGCATCACCTCGCGAATGCGGTCGAGCACGACGACGGTCTCGTTGAGCGAATAGCCGACGATGGTGAGGATCGCCGCGATCGACGTCTGGTTGAACTCGAGCTGGGTGACGCAGAAGAATCCGACCGTCAGCAGGAGGTCGTGCATCGTGCCGATGATCGCCCCGACCGCGAACTGCCACTCGAACCGGAACCACAGATACGTCAGGACCGCGATGATGGCGACGACGACGCCGAGCGTGCCGCGCTGGACGAGCTCGGCGGAAATGGTCGGGCCGACCGAATCGACGCTGCGGAACTCGTAGTCGGCGCCGAAGGCGTCCTTGAGTTTGGCGATCGCGGTCTGCTGCCCAGCGTCGCCGCCGGGCTGCACGCCGAGCCGCAACAGCACATCCGATTCGGCGCCGATCCGCTGCAGTTCGACCGGCCCGACGCCGAGGCCCTCGGCCTTGGCGCGCATATCGGCGATATTGGCCTCGCCGCTCTTGGCGCGCATGTCCACCTGGGTGCCGCCGGCGAAGTCGATGCCGAAATTCATGCCCACGAACACGAACATCAGCACCGAGAAGATCGATAGCGCCGCCGACAGCGGATAGCTCACGCGCCGGAAGCGCATGAAGCCGAACTTGGTGTTCTCGGGCGCGAGCCGAAGCAGTTTCATGCCGCAAGATCCGGTTTCAGCGTCGGAGCGCCCATATCGGCAGCCTCGGTCATATTGGAAGGGTCTTGGGCCGCGATCGGTGATACCAGAGCGCGATCATCATCCGAGTCATGGTGACCGCGGTGATCACCGAGGTCAGGATGCCGAGGCCGAGCGAGACGGCGAAGCCGCGCACCGCGCCGGACCCGAACAGATAGAGAATCAGCGCCGCCACGAACATCGTGACGTTCGAGTCGATGATCGTCGCGAAAGCGCGCCGGAAGCCGGCGTCGAGGGCGGATATCACCGAGCGGCCGAGATGCGCCTCCTCGCGGATGCGCTCATAGATGAGGACGTTCGAGTCGACCGCCATGCCGATGGTGAAGACGATGCCGGCGATGCCGGGCAAGGTGAGCGTCGCGCCGAGGAGCGCCATGGAGGCGAAGATGAGGAGGATATGCACCGCGAGCGCGAGATCGGCGAACACGCCGAACACGCCATAGGTCGCGATCATGTAGATGACGACGAGCGTCGCCCCGACATAGGCCGCGCGCTTGCCGGCGTCGATCGAATCCTGGCCGAGGCCGGGGCCGACTGTGCGCTCCTCGATTACCGTGAGCTTGGCGGGCAGCGCGCCCGCGCGCAGGAGAATCGCCAGGCTCGAGGCCTCGTCGAGGGTGAAGTTGCCGGTGATCTGGCCGGTGCCGCCGGTGATCGGCGACCGGATGACCGGGGCCGAAATGACCTTGCCGTCGAGCACGATGGCGAACGGCCGGCCGACGTTCTCCGACGTCACCTGGCCGAATTTCTGGCCGCCGCGCAGGTTGAAGCGGAAAGTGACGTCCGGCTCGCCGGTCTGCTGGTCGAAGCTCTGCTGGGCGTCGACCAAATCCTCGCCGTCGACCATGACCCGCTTCTGGACCTGGACCGATCCGCCGCCCTTCTGCATCGGCAGCGTCTCGACCTCGTTCGGGGATTCGCCGGGATCGGCGACCAGACGGAACTCGAGCTTGGCGGTCTGGCCGATCATGTTCTTGAGCGTCGTCGTGTCCTGGCTGCCGGGCGCCTCGATCAGCACCCGGTTCGGGCCCTGCTGCTGGATGACGGTCTCCTTGGTGCCCATCGCATTGATGCGGCGGTTGAGCACCTCGATCGATTGCCCGACCGCATGACGCACCTTGTCGGCGGTCGCCGCATCGGTCAGCGCCAACCGCACGCCGTCGCCGGTCTCGGTCACATCGAGCGTACGGCCGTTTCCGCCCGCCAGCGGGCCGCCGATCGGCGTGCTCAAGGACTGCAGAACGTCCAGCGCCTTGGCGCGCTCGGCCGGGTCGGCGATGCGGACCATAACGCCGCGCGGCTCAACCGCTATGCCGCCGGAGATGGCGATCTTGCCGTCGCGCAACTTCTGCCGCACGTCGTCGCGCAGCGCTTCGACCTGGCTCTTGGTGACGGACGCGGTGTCGACCTCCATCAGGAGATAGGCGCCGCCCTGAAGATCGAGGCCGAGCACGATCTGGCGCATCGGAATGAAGCTCGGCAGCCGGGCGGCGAGCGCGTCGACCGCCTGAGCCGGCATGAAGCTCGGCAGGACGATGAGGACCGCGGCCGCGACGAGCGCCAGGACGGAGGCCAATTTCCAGGTAGCGAAACGCAGCATCAGGCTTTCTATCCAGCAAGGGACTTGACTGCCCCATGAACGGGCCGCCGCGCCGCCGTCAAGAGTTCGGCGCGTCCTTCTTGGCCGGCGACTTGGCGGGCGGCGCCGGGTCCTTGACCGGTTCGCCCCTGGCGCGCACCTCGGCGATGCCGGAGCGAGCTAAGCGCACGCGCACGTTCGGCGCGATCTCGAACTCGACCTCGTTGTCGTCGACCGCTTTGGTGACCTTGCCGATCAGCCCGCCGGTGGTGACGACGACGTCGCCGCGCCGGGCCGCCTGCACCATCTCGCGCTGTTCCTTGGCGCGGCGCTGCTGCGGCCGCCAGAGGACGAAATAGACGATCGCGATCATCGCGACGATCGGCACAAGCTGGACCAGCGTGTCGCTCGCCCCGAACAGGTTGGAGCCGGCGGCTTGCGCGTAGGCGGCGGTGATCAGCACGGTGGCGGTGGCTCCGGCGACGCGAAAGCCGCGCCGTTCAACAAGGCGTCATCTTAAAGGGCGAGGCTTATATAGCCGGGGGCCCCGCGAAAGCAACGCCGCCGCCAGGGACGAGCCGATCTTGGGCGTGCGCGGCCCCGCGGCGAGCGCTTTGCCTGCGCGGGCGCCGTCGCTATAACCGCCTCCCGCCGATTCGGGCGCGGCATGGGAGGGACGGGCATGAATAAGCAGGCGGCTGAATTTATCGGCACTTTCGCCCTGGTGTTCTTCGGTTGCGGGGCGGCGGTGGTGGGCGGCATGGGATCGGGGCCGACGGCGGTCAATCTTCTGGGGATCGCGAGCGCGTTCGGCTTCGCCATCGTCGCCATGGCCTATGGCATCGGGCCGATCTCCGGCTGCCACGTCAATCCGGCGGTGAGCTTCGGCGTCTATGTCGCCGGGCGGATGAGCGTCGCCGACATGGTCAGCTACTGGGTCGCCCAGATTCTGGGGGCGATCGTCGCCGCGGTGGTGCTCTATCTCATCCTTTCCGGCAAGGCGCAGGGGTGGACCGGGGGACTCGGCCAGAACGGCTGGGGCACAGGCTATCTCGGCGAATACAATGTCGTCTCGGCCTTCGTCTTCGAAGTGGTCGCGACGTTCCTGTTCCTGGTCTGCATTCTCGGCGTGACCCACCCGTTCGCGCCGACCGGTTTCGCCGGGCTCGCCATCGGGCTCACGCTGGTGGTCATCCATCTGGTCGGCATCAACATCACCGGCACCTCCGTCAATCCGGCCCGCTCGATCGGCCCGGCGCTGGTCGGGCTCGGGTCGAACCCCGGGGCGGTCGCGCAGCTCTGGCTGTTCATCATCGCGCCCCTGATCGGCGCCGGCGCCGCGGGTCTGCTCTATCGCACCGGCGCCCTTCTGGACGCGCCGAAGAAGGCCTGAGCGGACCGCCGCACGGTCTTGCCAGCGCGGGCTCGGCGGGCGAAAAGCCCGCCATGCTCCACATCAGCGCCCTGACCTACCGGCTCGGCGAGCGGCTCCTGATCGACAACGCCTCAGCGGCGCTGCCTTCAGGAGCGCACGTCGGGCTCGTGGGGCGCAACGGCGCCGGCAAGACCACGCTCTTCCGCCTCATCCGCGGCGATCTTTCGCCCGAGGGCGGCGCAGTCATCGTGCCCAAGGGCTTGCGCGTCGCGAGCGTCGAGCAGGAGGCGCCGGGGGGATCGGAAAGCCTCATCGAATTCGTGCTCGCGGCCGACGGGGAGCGCGCCGCGCTCATCGCCGAAGCGGAGATCGCGACCGACCCGGAGCGCATCGCCGAAATCCAGACCCGCCTCATCGACATCGGCGCCCATACCGCGCCGGCGCGGGCGGCGCGCATCCTCAACGGGCTCGGCTTCGACGAGGCGGGGCAGGGCCGGGCGCTCGCCGAATATTCCGGCGGCTGGCGGATGCGGGTCGCGCTCGCCGCGGTGCTGTTCTCCGGGCCCGACCTCCTCATGCTCGACGAACCGACCAACTATCTCGACCTTGAAGGGGTGCTGTGGCTCACCCAGTATTTGAAGAGCTGCCCGGCGACGATCGTCGTCATCAGTCATGACCGCGACCTGCTCGACGACGTCGCCGATCAGATTCTCCATCTCGAGCGCGGCAAGCTGACCTTGTGGACCGGCGGCTATTCGAGCTTCGAGCGCCAGCGCCGCGAGAGCCAAGTTCTCGCCGGCAAGGCGATCAAGAAGCAGGAGGAGCGGCGCGCCCATCTGCAGGCCTTCGTCGACCGCTTTCGCGCCAAGGCGTCGAAAGCGACGCAGGCCCAGTCGCGACTCAAGATGCTGGCCAGGATGGAGCCGATCGCGGCGATCGTCGACGACACCGTGCAGCCGTTCAAGTGGCCGCCGGTCGCCAAGCGCCTGAGCCCGCCGATCGTGACGATGGAGAAGGTGAGCGCGGGATATGACGGGCGCGCGGTGCTGGCGCGCATCGACCTCACGCTCGCCGACGACGACCGCATCGGCCTCCTCGGCTCGAACGGCAACGGCAAATCGACCTTCGCCAAGCTGATCGCGGGGCGGCTCCAGCCGATGTCGGGCAAGATGATGCGCGCGAGCAAGCTTCAGGTCGGTTATTTCGCCCAGCACCAGATTGACGAGCTCGAGCCCGGCTTGAGCGTCTACGACCATGTCGCAGAGCGGATGCGCGGCGAGAGCGAATTCGAAGATTCGCGGCCGCGCGGCGATGATTGGCTTCTCCGGCGCCCGCGCCGCGACCAGGATCGAGGCTCTCTCGGGCGGCGAGAAGGCGCGCCTGATGATGGGGCTCGCCGCGTTCGACGGACCGCAGCTCCTCATCCTCGACGAGCCGACCAACCACCTTGACATCGACAGCCGCGGCGAATTGATCGAGGCGATCAACGAGTATGAAGGCGCCTGCATCCTCGTCTCGCACGACCGGCGGCTGCTCGAAACCTGCGTCGACCGGCTGTGGCTGACCGCGAACGGAACGGTGAAGCCGTTCGATGGCGACCTCGCCGACTACGGCCGCTTCGTTCTCGGCCCCGACGCCCGGCCGGCCGAGGCGCCCAAGCGCGAGCCCGCGCCTGCCCAGGCGATAAGACCCAAGCGCGAGCCGGCGCCGCTGAAGCGCGAGCTTCAGGCGCTCGAAGACAAGATGAACCGCTTCCACGATCTCTTGCGCCGGGTCGACGATGCGCTGGCTCAGGCGAGCGCGGGCGGCGGCGACGCGGTCAAAATCGCCGATCTGGCGGAGAAGCGGGTCGAGCTCGAGCGCGCCTTGACCGCAAGCGAGGCGGTCTGGTTCGAATTGTCGGCCGAGGCGGAGGGAACATGAGCGGAACGGCGTTGAACCGACTGGCCATGGCGGCCGCAGTTCTGCTGCCGGCGACGGGCGCGCTCGCGGCGGAGGCCGCGCCCTGGCCGGCGAGCTTCGTCGGGAGGCTCGAGGCGCTGGCGCTGATCGAGAGCCTCAACGCCGATCTCCTCGCCCATGACAGCGCGACCCTGACGCTCGAGCGCTGGTGCGCCGATCATCGCCTCGCCGATCCGGCGCTGATCGTCGCCGAGCGCGTCCGGGACACGGACAAGCCCGCGACCGCGGAAGTGCGCGCCGCGCTCGAGGTCAAGCCGGACGAGCCGCTCGGCTACCGGCGGGTCAGGCTCAAATGCGGCGAGAAAGTGCTGTCGGAGGCCGACAACTGGTACGTGCCGGCGCGGCTGACGCCCGAAATGAATCACCTGCTGGAGACGACCGAGACGCCGTTCGGGAAGGCGGTCGCGGCGCTCCATTTCCGCCGCCACACGCTCTCCGCGGACTTGCTGTGGCGCCCGCTGCCGCAAGGCTGGGAGATGGGCGCGGCGGCGGCCGAGGCCGAGGGCGAAAAGGGCGCGCTCGCCGCGCCGGCCCATGTGCTCGAGCACCGCGCGGTGCTGTCGACGCCCGACGGCGAGCCGTTCAGCGAGGTGGTCGAGACCTACACCGGAGAGGTGCTGGCCTTCCCGCCGCCGAGATGAGCGCGTCTGCGAGGGGGGCTCGGCGCTGAACGCCGAGCCCTTCGACCGAACTTCCCTCATCCGCCTGAAGCGCGTACCCATGAGCCGGCCGTCGAGTCAGAAAGGAAGCGCCCATGTTCGTCAATGGCCTGTTCGCGGGCAAGAAAATCCTCGTCACCGGCGGCGGCACCGGGCTCGGCAAGGCGATGGCTGAGAGGTTTCTCGGCCTCGGGGCTGAGATCGCGATCTGCGGCCGGCGCAAGAGCGTCTGCGACGCGACCGCCGCCGAACTCATGAAGGCGCATGGCGGGCGCGTGGCGAGCTACGGCGTCGACATTCGCGACGCCGCCGCGGTCGAGGCGATGGTCGAGGAGATCTTCCGCGAGGGCGCGCTCACCGGCCTCGTCAACAACGCGGCCGGCAATTTCATCTCCCGCACCGAGGATCTGTCGCCGCGCGGGTTCGACGCGATCGCCAATATTGTCATGCACGGCACCTTCTACGTCACCCAGGCGGTCGGAAAGCGATGGATCGCCAGCAAGCACAAGGGCGCCGTGGTCTCGATCGCGGTCACCTGGGTGCGCAACGGCGGCCCGTTTGTCGTGCCCTCGGCGATGAGCAAGGCGGCGATCCAGGCGATGACCATGTCGCTCGCCCAGGAATGGGGCCGCTACGGCATCCGCCTCAACGCGATCGCGCCGGGCGAAATCCCGACCGAAGGGATGAGCAAGCGCCTCATGCCCGGCGCCGAACCCGGCGCGTCGGCCGCCCGCAATCCGATGGGGCGGGTCGGCCGGATGGAGGAACTGCAGAATCTCGCGGCCTTCCTGATGTCCGACGGCTGCGAGTGGCTAAGCGGCGAAACGATCGCGATGGACGGCGCGGAGGCGCTCGCTACCGGCGGCAACTTCTACGAGCTGCGCCGCTGGGGCGACGGCGAATGGAAGGCCGCGCGGGAGGCGATCCAGGCGCTCAACGCGCGCGACAAGGCCGAGCGCGGGTGAGGGGCGGTTCCATCGTTGCGCTCGCGGGCGACCTTCCGGACGCCCGCCGCATTGAGCCTTGGCTTTGGTTTCCGGCCGAGACCGCTCAGCCGAATACGCGCGTCAGCGTTCCGACGGTTATGTGCGGCCAGCTGAAATTGGGCTTCGGAGCGGCCGCCAGCAGAATCGGGAAATTCAAGAGCACCATCTGAGCGTACTGCAGCTGGAGGAAGCTTTCCCGCCGCTTCGGATGGCTGACCGTCGTGATCCAGAACGTCGCATAGACAAGCGCCGAGTCCGCGTTCGTCACCAGGAACGGGATGTTCTCGATGCCGCCGCCGCCGTCGGGGACCGCAACGACGACGGTAGGCGTCGCCTGGTTCGGCGTCGTGCCGAACGTGATCGGCGTCTGCGAGGCAATATTGAGCGCCACCCCCTCGAACGTGAAGCCATCGACCTGCTGCTGTGCAACGACTTCCTGCAGCAATGTGATCGGATCGTTGACCAGGTCTTGGATCAGCACGCCGCCGATGTCCGGCGGCAGCGGGATTGCGGGAACGTTGCCGAACGGCGTCCGCGGATTGGTCGCCGATGCAGCGTTGGTGATCGTGTACTGGGTGAAGCCATGCGCCGGCGCCGGCGGCGGCGGGGGCGGCAGATTGAATTCGGCCGTCCCGGGCGCGAAGATCGGCGCGTTCACGGCGAACGGCGTGCTGTTGAAGGACGGAAAGATTGAACCGTTGTAAGCCGCGCTGGAGGTCGGCAGCGTCGGCGGGCCGGTGAACTTCTGGGCCGTCCCTTTCGCCAGTATGGCGTTGCCGTGAGGAATGGAGCCCATGCGAAAGACGATGTCGTCCCCGGACGGCGGCTGCTCCGGCGGCGCGATTGTCGCCGGCTGGCGCGCCCAGATGCCCGGTTCAATGTGCAAGGCGCCGCCGGTCACGACGTCGCTGATCTGCTGCAGATAGGTCAGCCCGTAGAGCTCGATGTCGTCCATCCCGAAACCCCGGTTGGGGATCGCGGAGGAGATCGGGGTGAATTCTAGCGTCTCCTGAGTTTGATTCAGCTCGAGATAGAGGTTGGCGTTGCCCTCAAAGTCCGGGCGCGCGACGAGATTGAAGCCCGTGCCTTTCCAGGTGCCGGCCAGATCGGCGAGCAAGCCGAGGTTGGCGAGGACGGTCGTATTGTCTGGAGTTTTCCGGACCGACGGGACGCGGAGTTGAGGATCGGGTATGGCGTGCGCGGTGAACTTGGGAAGCGTGTTGGGAAGAGGTTTGGCGGTCGGCATAATATTCCCTCCTGCAATCAAAGAGTGACCCCCGCAGACGCGCGACACGACGTACGTCGATGCGCGCCGCAAACATCGTCTGGGCGGGGACAGTCGGAATCAAGAAAAGGTCAGGCTCGCGTTACAAACGTATCAAGTAGATCGCGTGACAACCAGATTGGGAGGACAAACCGAATTTGGCGAAAATGAACTCGACTAACAACCATAATCACGAAGGCGAATATTGTGCTCGCGCTTGAACAAAAAAGCAAGTCAATTTTTTTGTTCGAGGCCGCGTGTGATCCCGGTCACAGTATTCGGGCGACGCGAGCCCGGCGCGCTCCAGCGACGCTCCCTCCTTTTACTGCTGACGCGCGTTTTACTTTTGACTCTGATTGGCTGCGACGAGCCCATTCAGCGACCCCTGCCTTGTCGCGCGGAACGCGGTTGGCGAAATCCTTCAGGCAGGCATCCTCGGGAGGCGGGCGCTCCCTGCTTCGCCGAGCGTGCGGAGTCTTGGCGCGCGGCTCGATCTCGGACGGACAGCGCGCGTCGCCTCCTGACTGAACTTGTTGTAGGATTTCCGACGACCGATGGTCGACCGGGAGTCCTTCGATGGCCGTTCGCCGCGCGCCGATCCTGGCGAAGATCCCGCCGCCGGCTCAGTTCGCGCTGACGTTTCTGGTTGGAGTGGGGCTCGATCGGCTCATGCCGTGGCGGCCGGCTTGGATGACGATGCAGATGGTGCACTGGGCGGGCTTTGCGCTTACGCTCTCCGGCTGTTCGCTCGCCGCGGCCGCGGCGGGACGGTTCGTGCTCCGGCGCACGACGCTCCATCCGACCGGTGAGCCGGCGCATCTCGTCGTCACGGGCGCGCACGCATGGTCGCGCAACCCGATGTATCTGTCCTTGACGGCCGTCTACATCGGTTTGGCGCTCGCGCTTGGGAGAGCCTGGCCGTTGATTCTCGCGATTCTTCCGTGGGCTTCGATGAACTGGGGCGTGATCCCGTTCGAGGAGGCGCGCCTTAGCGAAACCTTCGGCCGGAACTACGCCGGCTATTGTCGGGAAGTCCGGCGCTGGATTTGAAGAGGCTGCGCCGTCAGTCGGGGGCCGCCGGCGGGTTCGCGGAAGCAAGGCCGCGGAGCTGGCGCGCATCAGCCCCGCCGTGACGGCGTGGCCTTACAAACGCCGCTCCGTTCCACAACGCTTGGAGCGATAACGCAAAGGAGAGCGACATGGCCAAGACACTCGTCATCGGCGCCGCTGGCCTCATCGGCGCGCGAGTGGTGAAGGCGCTCGGCAAGGAGCATTGCATTCCCGCCTCGCGCAATTCCGGCGAGAACGTCGATATTTCCGATCCGAAATCGCTCGCCGCGCTATTCGAACGCGTTGGGGAGCTGGATGGGATTGTCTGCACGGGCGGAGCGGCCTGGTACAAGCCGTGGGATCAGCTGACCGACGAGGACTGGACGTTTTCTCTCGCCAACAAGCTGATGGGGCAGGTCAATGTCGCGCGCTACGGCGTGAAGTCTGTCCGGCCTGGCGGCGCGATCACGCTCACCACCGGCCTGGCGTCGCAATATCCCTCTCCGGGGAGCGCCGCCATCACCACCGTGAACGCCGCCGTCGAGGCCTTCGTGCGCGCCGCCGCCGCGGAGCCGTCGATTTCCGTGCGGGTGAACGCGGTCTCGCCGGGCTGGGTCGCCGAGACGCTGCAACAGATGGGGCGCGATCCAGCGGGCGGAATTCCGGCGGCGGATGTCGCGCAGGTCGTCGTGCGCCAGCTGCGCGAGGGCGCGAGCGGTTCGGTCGCGCCGGCCGCGAAAGTCTGAGAGGCTTCATCACGACCGAGGCGATGGCGGCGCAACGTCAATATCGTCAAGGTCCAACTCGTCGAGCAAGACGCCCGCGCTGAAGGAACTCCCTCGCATCAAGCTCGTGAAGCGCCGGGGTGCGCTATACCTGCGCTCTTCCGTGTGATATGTTCGCCCGAAGGTCTGCGTCCGACGTCAGAGCGCCGAGCGCAGAATGGGGAGGGCTACACCATGTACCTTAAGGCGCCCATGCTCTTGCTCTTGGCGGCGACGCCCTGCAGAGCCGAGTGCCATGTCGACCATTTCAACTATTATCATGGCTCCGAAGCTCCGGCGGCGATGCACGCAAGCAGCGGCGCGCCATGTTTGATGAAGTTCACGAACGGTGGCAAGTCGAACATCGATTCGATAGTCATCACCAAGCCGGCGAACCACGGCACGGCATCTTGGAACGGCTCTACCGCCTATCCTTGGGTGTCGTACAAATCATCGGCAGGGTACAAAGGGCAGGATGAATTTTCATTTGATATTTCGGGGGCGAGCGCGCGGAGCACCAGCCCAGCAAGCGTACGAGTCTCGGTGGACGTCAAGTAGACAATTCGCGTCAGGCGCAGGTCGGTAGCCCTGCTTCAACTCTGCTGTGCGCCGCGGGCGGCTTCGGTGAGCGACGCGGCGACGTGGGGCGTGAACGAGCGCCAGACCTCGACATGGAACGCGCTTTCGCTGCGCCGCCACAGCACGATCTCCGCCTTATCGTAGAGCGTGCGCGTCGCCGTCCCGACCGGAAACGCCTTAAGATCGAGATCGAGCGGGCAGCCGGCGTTGAGGACGGGCGCGGCCGCAGGCCCGCTGGCGATTAGGCCAATCTGGCGATGCGAGACGTCGACCAGGCTGTGCGCGGTCCCGTCGAGCACGGATTCGAGCATTTCGCCGAGCGGCGCGGGATCGGCGCCGTCCGCGATCATCAGCCATTCGTCGGGGCCGAGCCACAAAGCCGCGCGCCTCGCGCCCTCGCCCGCCGGCCCGAGCCGCACGGGCGGCTCGGCGCCGAAAGCCATCCCGCAGGCGAGACGCGCGCCCTCGCCGCCGCGCAGGATGAAGCGGGCGGCCGGCGGCGCCTCGGACAAGGCGAATCGCGGCCCAGCAGGAAGGGCAAGGCCTTCGAGCGGCGAGCGGGGCTTGAGCGCCGCATCAGACATGGAGGCGCGCTCCCGGCTTGTCGTAGAAGACCGGAGCCGCGACCGTCACCGGAATCGCGCCCCGCGGCATCGGGACATGGAGCTTGGCGCCGATCCGCGAGCGCCCCGCGGCGACGAGCGCGAGCGCGATCGAGCGGCCGAGGGTTGCGCTTGAGTAGGACGAGGTGACATGGCCGAGCGCAGCCGAGCCGGTCGCCGGCTTCGCGCCTTCCGTCACCTGCGCGCCCTCTTCGAGCACGATCGCGGGATCGTCGGTCAGGAGCCCGACGAGCTGCTTGCGATTCGCCGCCAGCATGTCGGGACGCGCGAGCGAGCGCTTG
Organism: uncultured Alphaproteobacteria bacterium; assembly: GCA_963765375.1. Classification (GTDB taxonomy): domain Bacteria; phylum Pseudomonadota; class Alphaproteobacteria; order Rhizobiales; family Beijerinckiaceae; genus Roseiarcus. Next base: position 251,467 of record CAVXVZ010000010.1, read on the forward strand.
CCGACGAAATCCTTCTTCGATTTCCCGATCGCCCAGTCGAGGCCGAGGTCGGCGAGCGTCACCGTACCGTCGGTCTCCTGGCCGACGATGACGAAGCCTTTCTCGGCCCGCATCGCGTGCATCGCCTCGGTGCCGTAAGCGCACCCGCCTCGCTTCGCGACCTCGCGCCATGCTGCTTCCCAGACGGCGCGGCCGAAGTGCGACGGCACGTTGATCTCGTAGCCGAGCTCGCCGGTGAAGCTCACCCGCATGAGCCGCGCCGGAACGCCGCAGGCGCTCGCCTCGCGCACGGTCATGTGAGGCATGGCTTCGTTGGCGAGATCGACGCCTTCGATCAGCGGAGCGACGCAATCGCGCGCCTTCGGCCCCTGGACCGCGATCGTCGCCCATTGCTCGGTCGTCGAAGTGAGCCAGACCTTGAGATCGGTGAACTCGGTCTGAAGATAGTCCTCCATGTGGGCCAGCACGGTGGGCGCGCCGCCGGTCGTGGTCGTGACGTGGAAGCGGTCGGGCGCGAGGCGCGCGATCACCCCGTCGTCGATGAGAAAGCCCGCTTCGCTCAGCATCAGGCCGTAGCGGCAGCGGCCGACTTCGAGCTTCTGGAACGCATTGGCGTACATGCGCTCGAGGAATATCGCCGCATCAGGGCCGACGACCTCGATCTTGCCGAGCGTCGAGGCGTCGAACAGGCCGACGCACTCCCGCGTCGTCCGGCATTCGCGCGCGACGGCGTCGTGCATCGATTCACGGTCACGGGGAAAATACCAGGCGCGCTTCCAAAGCCCGACATCCTCGAACTTGGCGCCGTTCTCGGCCGCCCAGTCATGAATGGGCGTGCGGCGGATCGGATCGAACAGGTCGCCGCGCGCGGAGCCGGCGAAGGCGCCGAAGGTGACCGGCGTATAGGGCGGCCGGAAAGTCGTCAGGCCGACGTCAGGGATGGGCTTCGCGAGCGCGTCGGCGGCGATCGCGAGCGCGTTCATGTTCGAGAGCTTGCCCTGGTCGGTCGCCATGCCGGTCGTGGTGTAGCGCTTGATGTGCTCGATCGAGCGCATGCCCTCCTGCACCGCCAGGCTCACGTCCTTGGAACACACATCGTTCTGGAAATCGACGAACGCCCTGCCGCGGCGGCCGGCGCGAGGCGGCGGCGCGGCCCCGGCGCCGGTCATCGCAACCGCGCCGCTCACGGCGTAGACCTGCGCGCCCGGGGCGGCGAAGCCGGCGGCCGCCGCCGCTGCACGCCCTGCCGAGTCGCCCTCCGCGAGCGCGCCCGCAAGATCGAAGGTCGCATTGCAGGCCCCGGCCGACCGCTCGCGCTGCGCCGAGGCGCCCGGCTTGAACACTTGCCGCGCCTCGTCGAAGACGAGCCTGCCGCGCGATTGCGAAAAGAGATGCACCGAAGGCGTCCAGCCGCCCGACATGAGCAGCGCGTCGCAGGCGACGGTTCGGTCCCCGCCCGCGCGCCTGACGCGAACGGACTGGACGCGAAGGCGCCCGCCGACGCCGAGGATCTCCGCCCCGGCCGCGACCTCGAGGCCCGCCGCGCGCGCGGCCTCGCACAGCGGCCCGTTCGCGTCCAGGCGCAGATCGGCGATGAGCGCGACGTCGGCGCCCGCTTGCCTGAGGTCGAGCGCGGCGCGATAGGCGCCATCGTGCGCGGTTGCGACGACGATGCGCTCGCCGACCTTGACGCCATAGTGGCGGCAATAGCGCCGCGCGGAATCGGCGAGCATCACGCCTGGGCGGTCGTTATCCGGGAACACCAGCGGGCGTTCAATCGCCCCGGCCGCCAGCACGACCTCTCGCGCGCGCATCTGCCACAACCGTTCGCGCGGCAAGTCGGGATCGGCGATCAGGTCAGCTTCGGCGATCCGCTCGTTCAAGGCGACGAAGTTCTGCGCGTAATAGCCGAACGCCTGCGTTCGCGTCATCAGGCGCACGTTTGGCCGCTCCTGAAGCGCAGCGGCCGCCTTCGCCAGCCAATCGCGCGCGGACATCGTCTCGATCCCGGCCTCGTTCTCGACGAGGAGCGAGCCGCCCAGCGCCGGATTTTCGTCGCACAAGACGACGCGAGCGCCGCTTCCGCTCGCGGCCAGCGCCGCGGCGATCCCCGCCGGGCCGCCGCCGACGATCAGGACGTCGCAATGCGCGAACGTCCGCTGATAGCGGTCGGGATCGGGCTCGCGGGGACCGACCCCGAGACCCGCGGCGCGGCGGATCGCCGGCTCATAGACATGCGTCCAGGCCCAGTTCTTGCCGAACAGGTTCGGACCCATGAACGTCTTGTAATAGAAGCCGGCGCCGAACAGCGGCGACAGGAGATCGTTGACCGCGCCGACGTCGAATGCGAGCGACGGCCAGCGGTTCTGGCTCGAAGCGCTGAGTCCATCGTGGAGCTCGGTCTGGGTCGCGCGCAGGTTGGGCGTGAACCGGCCGGGCCCGCGCGAAAGGGCGACGAGCGCGTTCGGCTCCTCGCCCCCGATGCTGAGGATTCCCCGCGGCCGGTGATATTTGTACGAGCGCCCGACGAGATGAACGCCGTTGGCGAGAAGCGCGGAGGCGAGCGTATCGCCGGCATAGCCCTGGTAGGCGACGCCGTCGAAGGTGAACTTGAGCGGGCGCGAGCGATCGACCGAACCGATGCCCTCGACGCGAAAGGCCTGACTCATGCGCCCGGGCCAGTCCGGTCGGCGGCGACCTCGGGCCGCGCTTCGCCCGCCTTGTAAACCGCCAGGATCTTGTCGCTCACCGTATCGCGGAGGCAATTGAAGAAGCGACCGCAGCCGAACGCATGGCGCCAGCGCTCGGCCGCCACGCCCTTGGGGTTCGAGCGGAAATAAAGGAAGCTCGCCCATTCGTGGTCGGAGAGCGCGGCCGGGTCGGCCGGCCTCGCGATGTGGGCTTCGCCGCCATAGCGAAACTCGATTTCCGGCCGCTCCATGCCGCAATAGGGACAGGCGATCAGCAGCATGACCGGCTCAATGCGCCACCGCCGCGGCGGCGGCTTCGTCGATCAGCCGGCCGGAACGGAAGCGGTCGAGCGTGAACGGCGCCGCGAGCGGGTGCGGCTCGCCGCGAGCGATCGTGTGCGCGAACACATGGCCCGAGCCTGGCGTCGCCTTGAAACCGCCGGTGCCCCAGCCGCAATTGACGTAGAGGCCCGGAACCGGGGTTGAGCCGATGATCGGCGAGCGGTCGGGCGTCACATCGACGATGCCGCCCCAGTTACGCAGCATCCGCATCCGCCGCACGGCCGGAAAGAGTTCGCAGATCGCCTCGAGCGTGTGATTGGCGATGTGCAGGCCGCCGGTCTGGGAATAGGAAATGTAGGCGTCGGTGCCGGCGCCGATCACGAGCTCGCCCTTGTCCGACTGCGACATGTAGGCGTGGATGGTGTTCGACATCACGACGCACGGCATCATCGGCTTGACCGGCTCGGAGACCAGGGCCTGCAAAGGATAGCTCTCGAGCGGCATCCTGACTCCGGCCATCGCCATCACGACCGACGTATGCCCGGCGGCGACGACGCCAACCTTTTTGGCCGCGATCGCGCCCCGCGTCGTGTCGACGCCCGAAACCGCCCCGGACGCGTCGCGGCGGATCGCGGTCGCCTCGCAATTCTGGATGATGTCGACGCCGCGCGCCGACGCCGCCCGCGCGTAGCCCCAGGCGACCGCGTCGTGCCGCGCCGTGCCGCCGCGCCGCTGCAGCGCGGCGCCGACGACCGGATAGCGGATGTCGCGGGCGATGTTGAGAAGCGGGCAGAAGGCCTTGGCCTCCTCCGGCGTCAGCCATTCGTTGTCGACCCCGGCCAGGCGATTGGCGTGGACGTGGCGCTTGGCGACCTGGACGTCATGGGTGTTGTGCGCCAGCATCATGACGCCGCGCGGCGAATACATGACGTTGTAGTTGAGCTCCTGCGACAGGCCCTCCCAGAGCTTCAGCGCGTGCTCGTAGAGCGCGGCCGATTCCTCCCACAGGTAATTGGAGCGGATGATCGTGGTGTTGCGCCCGGTATTGCCGCCGCCGAGCCAGCCCTTCTCCAAGACCGCGACGTTGCCGAGGCCGTGCTCGCTCGCGAGGTAGTAGGCGGTCGCGAGCCCATGCCCGCCGGCGCCGATGATGACCGCGTCATAGGCCGCCTTCGGCTCGGGGTTGCGCCATTGCTCCGGCCAGCCTGAATTGTGCTTGAGCGCCTGCAACGCCACATTGGCAAAGGAAAATCGCACGTTACGCGCCTTTGGGGTGAAGTCGGCGGCGACGATTGCCCGCATTCACTGGCAATTGCGAGACTAATTTCGCGGCGGCGGCGAAACTTTCTTTTTCGCCCGTGGCGCTGCGCGCGCCAGGCGATTTCGGTCAAATCGACGTGAGCAGGCGCGATAGACCCATCAGGGGGTGACGGCCGGCGCCGAAGCTGCTATGTTTGGTCGAGCCCGGAGAGCCCGGGTGCGGAAACGCGTGAAGGAGAATACTATGAGCTGGACCGCTCCTGTCGTTATCGAAATCTGCGCTGGCATGGAAGTGACGGCTTATCTCACCGCCGAAATGTGAGCGCCTGCCGGCGTCTCCGTCAATTGGCGGAGCGCCGGAAACTCTTCCTAAAGTTATAATCCGGCGACGCCGGGTCGCTTATGGACAAACGCGTCCGGGACCGGACTGCGGAGGGTGAGTTTTTGCCTCATTTTCCCGCCCTATTGCCCCCTCCGCGAAAAATTGATCCCGACTGATCTGATCCCCCGGTGGTTCTCGTCGACCGCGGGGTGAGACGCGCCCGCGCACGCTTCCGGCAATCGCAACCTCAGCGAGGGTCAGGGCGCGCAACCGACCAGATCCTTGTCCTCGATCGAGAACGGCTTGCCCGTCTCGATGCGTACGGCCTTGACCATGCATACGCGCCCGTCGGTCAGCGTGATTCGCGCGTCATATGAGCCGGTCGTCACGCCGGTCACCTTCAGCCGTTCGTCGTGGTCGACGGCGCCGTCGGGATCGTTGGCGCATTGGTTGGGACCGAACGCGGACGTGCCGGCGGGCGCAAGCTCGAGCGATTTGACGGTCGACGACGTCAGGTTCCAGAAGCGCGTATCCTTGGCGGTCGCGGGCTCGGCGAGAACGACCGCGGTGACGCTGAGCAGAACTGCAAATTTCATTGTGCCTCCCTTGGCGCAGGCGCCGAACTCAACGATCATTGCGCCGAACCGCCGCAAGGACAATCATCCAAGTCGACCCGCGCGGCGACATTGATGCGGCGCGGGGACTCACGACCTCTCCGGCGCTTCTGTCCGAGCATCGCCGAAAATCCGGCAATGATACAGTAAGCGCCAAGGCGCCTAACCTGAGCAAATGAGTTTATGCCAAGCATATGCCCTGAACGATTGTCACGATGCGAGATCAAAAGTCCAAATTGATGCTGCGGCGCACACGTCGCAATATGACAATTCGTTGACGTTGCGCTGTCTAAACATTGACCATCGTGAAATTGAAAGAATTTTTTCGCCCGATGACACGCTGAGGACAAATTCGCCCCTCATAAACCCCTTGCCTGTCCACGCTGTGAGAGGAGCCTGCTTATGATCGTGCGCGAGATCGTCCTGACCTGCTCCAATCCTCACGTCGCGCGCGCCGCCGTCCTTTCGATCGGCGGCGATTTTGCCCGCCGCTTCTCGCGCGACGCGGCCAAGCGCAACCTGACGAGCGGCGTCTTCGCCGCCGGGCTGGTTCGCCGCTTCTCCCGCCAGGCCAGGCATGGCGACTGGGATAGCGTCGGCGAAGCTGCGCGCGGCGCCGACCAGCCGATCCTGTCCGGCCTCAGGTACATTCTCGATCGGGTCCGCGAACTGGACGAAGGCGATTCCGACCCCGTGGAGGATTGGCGCGCGCCCATGCCGTCGTTCTCGCGGTGCGAAGCCTGGCGGCATTGAAGCGGGCTGCGAAGCAGGGCGCGGTTGCTGGCCGCGCCGGCCGGGTCATCGACCCGGCCCTACAAGAGGCGGAACTGTAGGGCGGGGTCGGCGACCCCGCCGCATAGGCCAAGCGCCCGAGCCCTGCTTGTGAACGATCCCGGCGCGGCGCAGAATTCGCGCCATGTATCTCGGGCTCGACTGCGGAACCTCCGGGCTCAAGGCGCTCCTGACCGACGAGCGCGGCGCGCCGGTGGCCAGCGCCCTCCGCGCCTATTCGCCCGACCGTCCGCGCGCCGGATGGTCGGAGCAGGATCCTGACGTCTGGTCGGCCGCCATGGCCGGCGTGATCGCCGACATCAGGAACTCCGCCGGCAAGGCGCTCGGCGCATTGAAGGCGATCGGCTTTTCCGGCCAGATGCACGGCGCGGTCCTCCTCGACCGCGCCATGAAGCCGGTCCGCCCCGCCATTCTGCACAATGACGCGCGCGCCCATGGCGAGGCGCAGGAGCTCGCCTCCGATCATCCCGGGCTGGCGCGGATCGTCGGCGTGAAGCCAATGCCCGGCTTCACCGGGCCGAAGCTCAAATGGATCGCCCGGCATGAGCCGGACAATCGCCGCCGAACCGAGTGGCTCCTGTCGCCGAAGGACTATTTGCGCCTCAAGCTCGGCGGCGAACTCGCCACCGACATGAGCGACGCGGCCGGGACGTGGCTCCTCGACGAGGCGGCGCGGGCCTGGTCGGCGGAAGCCTTCGCGGCCTGCGAGGCCGATCCCGCCTGGGCGCCGCGGCTCATCGAGGGGTCGGACCCGGCCGGGCGGATCGGACCCGAGGCTGCCGACGAGCTCGGCCTGCCGCGCGGCGTCGCTCTCGCCGCGGGCGGCGGCGACGCGGCCGTGGGAGCGATCGGCCTCGGCGCGATCGCGCCGGGGCAAGCGTTCATTTCGCTCGGCACCGCGACCCAGCTCATCGTCGCGACCGACCGCTACATGAGCGCGCCGGAAAAGCTCGTCCACTCTTTCGCCCACGCGCTGCCCAATCGCTGGTACGCGATGGCGGCGATGCTGAACGGCGCCGGCGCGCTGGCTTTCGCCGGCCGCCTTCTCGGCGCGCCGCCGGAGACGCTCGAGCGCGAAGCGGCGGCGGACTATCAGGGCCCAGGCGGCCTGCTGTTCCTGCCCTATCTTTCGGGCGAGCGTACGCCGCTCGACGACCCTTACGCGCGGGGCGTCATGTTCGGCCTGAGCGAGACGACGTCGCGCCCCGAGGTCGCGCGCGCGGCGATGGAGGGCGTCGCGATGACGCTCGCGGACGCGCGCGACTGCCTCGCCGCCGCGGGCGCTTCGATCGAGCGGGTCGGCCTCACCGGCGGCGGCGCGAAGAGCGCCTTATGGACGCGCATGATCGCCGCGGCGACCGGCTTTACCGTCGTTCGCATGCAGGGCGGCGAAACCGGTCCGGCTTTCGGCGCCGCCCGCCTCGCCCGGATGGCGGTGACCGGAGAACCGCCCGAAATCGTCTGCCGGCCGCCCGAAATCGCCGACGTAACCGAGCCTGACCCGAGGCTTGCGGATATGTTTGCAAGTCAGCGCGAGCGGTTCAAGGGGCTCTACGCCGCCGTGAAGGCGGAGTTTCGGCGGTAGCGGAGCGCTCACGCCGCCGAGGCCTCGATCATCAGAACGTCGAGGAGAAATGACCCGTCGGGCTCGATCGCAAAATGCGCCTTCGTCTCCGAGGAGGCCGCGATCTGGAGGGCGCGGATCGCCCGCGCATTCTCTTCGGGGGTCCGCATGCGCGCCGTCCAGACGGGAAAATCCATCCGCAGCTTCCAGGTCCGGCAAGCCTCGATGGCGAAGCCCGACCGGGCGAGCGCGTCGATCCATTGCGCGCAGGTGTAATCGCGGACGTGCGAGTGATCGCGCAACAATTCGATCGCCTGGAGATGGGTGTCGAAAAGCGGAGCCCCAGGAGCGTAGGCGTCGATGAACACGGCCCGGCCTTCGCGTTTCAACGCCCGGCGAGCTTCCCTGAGGCCGGCGCCCAAATCGCGCCAGTGATGGGCGGAGAATCTGCTGGCCACGAAGTCAAACGTCGAATCTTCGAACGGCAGCCGCTCGGCGGGAGCCTCGACCGTCTCGATGTTGCTGAATCCCTTGCCGCGCGCCGTCGCCGCGACCGCGGCCAGCATCTCGCGCGACAGATCGGCGGCGATGACCCGGCGCGCGTGGCGGGCCATGACGTAAGCGACATGGCCTCCGCCCGCGCCAAGGTCGAGGGCCAGCTCCGGGCTGAGCTTGCGCACGAGCGCCTCGACCGCATCGAGGTCCGCTCCGCTCGCATGAACTGCGCTTTCGACATAGGCCCTCGCTTGAGGGCCGAATTGCGCCTCGACGACTTTCTCATGCGCCTCAACCATGAATCCGCTCCCTTTCCCGCCCTGGATTGCGCTCCGATCGAAACTGGTACAAGATAGAATATTATCCTATTATAATAGCCGCCATGCTCGACCCGGATCAAAGGCGGCTGCTCGGCGCGTTCGTGCGCGCTCACCGCGAGCGGATGCAGCCGACAGCGGCGGCAGGCCGCCGGCGAACGTCGGGGCTCCGGCGGGAGGAACTCGCCGCCCGCGCCGGCATCAGCGCGACCTGGTGCACGTGGATTGAGCAAGGCCGCCCGGTGCAGGCTTCTCCGGAGGCGCTCGCCCGCATCGCGCGCGCGCTGTCGCTCACGCGCGCCGAACGCGCTTACCTTTTCGAGCTCGCGGGGCGTCTCGATCCGGAGGGACAGGCTGGATCCTCGGCGGACGCGCCTCCCGCATTGACCGCCGCGGTCCAGGCGATCAAGCACCCGGCCTATGGACTTGACCGGCTTTGGAACGCCTGCTGCTGGAACGAAGCGGCGGCGCGGCTCTTTCACGGCTGGCTCGACGGGGACTGTCAACGCAACCTTTTGCGGTACGTGTTTCTCGAACCTTCCGCCCGCGCGCTGATTCCTGCCTGGAAAGACAGGGCGCGACGGCTGCTCGCCGAATTTCGCGCCGATTTCGCCCACACGTTTCGCGACGCCCGGGTCAAGACCTTCGTCGACGCGCTCCGCGCCGAGAGCCCATTCTTTGCAGAAGCCTGGGGCGAGCAGGCCGTCCAGATCCGCGAGGGCGGGCTTCGCATATTCGATCATCCTCGCGACGGGCTCCTGAGCTTCACCCAACACACCTTCGCCCCGGCGGAGCGACCCGATTACAAACTCGTGATGCTTGCGCCGGCCGACAGTTGAGCTGCGCCGGATCGGGAGCCGACGGCCCCGCTTCCTTGAGAAAGCTTAATGCGCCGGCCAAGTTCCGGATAGGCGCTAAGGCCGATGATGCCGCCACTCAGCCGCGGAACGCGGTCATTCACGAATCTGGAGGCTTCATGTCTTATCCCACTTTCGCCAACTCGCGCGCGCGGCGCAGCACGATCCTCGCCTCGGTTGCGGTAGCTGCCCTCGCCGCCGCCGGCGCGTTCGCCGACGGCGCCTTCACGGGCTCTCGCTCCGCCCATGCGGCGCCCGTCGTGACGTCCGATCTCAATCAGCAGGGCGCGCCGTCGTTCGCGACGCTGATCGAGCGCGTCAAGCCGGCGGTGGTCTCGGTCAAGGTCAAGATCGCCAACGCCTCGTCCGAGGACAACGGCGTGCAGATGGACAACCTGCCGCCGGAAATCCAGCAGTTCCTCAAGCGCTTCGGCGGAACGGGTGGAATGAACGGCACGCCCCAGCGCTCGCAGCCGATGATCGGCGAAGGCTCGGGCTTCTTCGTTTCCGCCGACGGCTATATCGTCACCAACAATCACGTGGTCCAGAACGCCAAGACCGTCTCGGTCACCATGGATAACGGCAAGAGCCTCGACGCCAACGTGGTCGGCGCCGACCCGAAGACCGACGTCGCCGTGATCAAGGTCAACGAGCCGGGCGACTATCCGTTTGTGTCCTTCGCCAAGGAGATGCCGCGAATCGGCGACTGGGTGGTGGCGATCGGCAATCCTTATGGCTTGGGCGGCACGGTGACCGCCGGCATTGTCTCGGCCGAGGGCCGCGACATCGGCGACGGCCCCTACGACCGGTTCCTGCAGATCGACGCGCCGATCAACAGGGGCAATTCCGGCGGGCCCACCTTCAACATGCAGGGCCAGGTGGTCGGCATGAACACCGCCATCTACTCGCCTTCGGGCGGCAGCGTCGGCATCGGCTTCGCCATTCCGGCCTCGACCGTGAGCACCGTCGAGGCGGCGCTCGAGCACGGCGGCAGCATCGCGCGCGGCTATCTCGGGGTCGAGATCCAGCCGGTGAGCCAGGATATCGCGGAGAACCTCGGGCTCAAGTCCGCCGCCGGCGCGATGGTCGACAAGGTCATGCCGGGAACGCCGGCCGCCGACGCCGGCCTCAAGAACGGCGACGTCATCACCAAGCTCAACGGCAAGGATATTGCGGAGGCTTCGGATCTCACCCTCCAGGTCGGCATGCTCAAGCCCGGCGCGAAGGTCGATCTGACCTATATCCGCGACGGGGCCGAGAAGACCGCCGATGTGACGCTTGCCCCGCAGAAGGCCGAGAAGACGGCCTCGACCGACGAATCGGGGACCAATGACAAGACTGCCCCGGCGCTCGGCATCCAGCTCGCGCCCGCAGGCGAAGTCGCCGGCTCCGGAGACAAGGGCGTCGCCATCGTCGGCGTTGATCCGAATGGCGCGGGCGCCGAGCAAGGCCTGGCCGCGGGCCAGGTCATCCTCGATGTCGGCGGCAAGCCGGTGTCGACGCCTCAGGACGTGAAGTCCGAGGTCGCGAACGCGAAGAGCCAGGGCAAGAAGTCGGTGCTGATGCGGATCCAGACCGCCGACGGCGCCGACCGGTTCGTGGCCGTCCCGTTCCCCAAGGCGTGAGCGTAACGCACGCCTGAGGGGACGGGCGGCGGCGCGCCGACTGGGAGGGAAAGCGCGCCGCCGTTTTCGCCGGCAATTGGAAGTCGACCAGCGACGCCCGGCCCCCGCCGCGGCGTCGCTTTTTTGCGTCAGCCTCGCGGAAGCGCGATTCAGACCGAGGCGCCGCCCCGCGCCGCCCCGCCGTCGAGCCACGGCGCCGCGGCCTCGGTCTTCGCCAGCCGATAGAAGATGACGATGTGAATGAACATGAGCGCCGGGACCAGAAATCCCGGAATGATGAGCCACGGCAGGGTCGTCATCAGGGCGCTGGTCGGCGGCCCGGCAAAGGCCTGGAGCGGACCCGGCGCCGATAGGGCGCCGAGGGCGACCGCGTTGACGAGGTCGGCGATCCCGATCACGTTCCACAGGAGCGCCAGCGGCCGGGCGCGGGCGCCGAATTGGAGCATCGACCAGGCCACCGGCAGCGCGGCGGCGCCGACCAAGATGTCGCCCCAGCCCGCGCTCGGCGCGAAGGGCGCGGGCAGCTCGCCCGCCGCATGGAGAGCGACGAAAATCACGCCGAGAATCCGGATCGCGTTCACCGCGACGAGCGCGGGCAAGGGAATCGCCAGCATCGCGTCCCGGATCGGCGACTGGGAGAAGAAGGCGCCGGCCAGCGCGGCGACGGGCAGCGCCACGGTCAAGGCCAGTCCGGGAACGCCGATGCCGCGCTCAGGATCGAGCGCCCCGGTCGCGCCGATCGCGAGCACAAGCGCGAACCAGGCCGCGAGAGCGCCGGCGACCTTCAGGCGCCCAAGCGCGGTTCGCGCGAGCGCGTGCGACAGAAAGGCGACGACGATCGAAGCTCCCATCGTCTCGGCGATGGTCGACAGAGTTTCCAACATGGCGGCTGCTCCTCATTCATGTGCATATACACGTACTGAGCCAAATTTTTTTAGCCCTCCAGCCGCCCAGTCAGCGCAGCGTCCTGCGCCTTTCGCCAGATAGGAAAGGCCGCCCGCGCGGCCTCCGCGCCCTTTGGCGTAATGGCGACCTTGTGAATCCGCCGGTCCGCGCCGTCCTCGATCGCGACATGACCGTCGCGAAGAAGCGGGCGAAGGTTGCGGGTCAGCGTCGTCCGTTCGAGGCCGAGAAAATCCGCAAGCCGCGTCGCCGGCAGCGGGCCGGTCTGGATCAAGGTCGCGAGCAGGGTGAATTGCGACGCCCGCAGGCCCGAGCCGCGCATCGCCTGTTCGTAGAAACGCGTGAGCTCGCGGCTCCTCCGGCGCGCCGCCGAACAGGCGCATTGCCGGGTCTCCGCGAAGTCGATTTCGCCGGCGGTCATATTATGTGCATATACACTCTATTTGCTACTGTCAAGGCGCGGCGGAAAAGTCGGCGCCCGATCTGCGTTTATGGAGCGCTCAATTGAGAGAAGAGCGTCGCGCATCGGCTCCGGGGAGACAGGCAGCCCTCACACAATCCCCAGCGCCTTGCCAGCCTCGGTGAAGGCCGAGACCGCAAAGTCAATGTCCTGCGAGTTGAGCGCCGCCGACATCTGCGTGCGGATGCGCGCCTGGCCCTTCGGCACGACGGGAAAGAAGAACCCGGCAACGAACACGCCGACATCGTCCAGCGCCTGCGCCAGATTTTGCGCCAGCCGCGCCTCGCCCAGCATCACCGGAATGATCGGCGTCTCGCCGGGCAAAACCGTGAAGCCGGCCTTCTCGACGCCTTCGCGAAACCGGCGCGCGTGCGCGTGCAAAAGTTCGCGCCGGTCGTCCGCCCCGATCGCGATTTCGAGCGCCTTGAGAGCCCCGGCGGCGATCGGCGGCGCGAGGGAATTGGAGAACAGATAGGGCCGGGCCCGCTGCCTGAGCAGGTCGACGACCGGCTGCGCCGCGGCGACGAAGCCGCCCATGCCGCCGCCGAGCGTCTTGCCGAAGGTGCCGGTGACGATGTCGACCCGGTCGCCGGCGCCGGTCAGCGCCGGGGTGCCGCGTCCCTTCTCGCCGAGATGGCCGGTCGCGTGGCAGTCGTCGACCAGGATCATCGCGCCGTAGCGGTCGGCGAGGTCGGCGATCTCTTTGAGCTTCGCGACAGTGCCGTCCATCGAGAACACGCCGTCGGTGGCGATCAGCTTGAACCGCGCGCCCGCGCTGTCCGCCTCCTTCAGCCGCTCCTCGAGCTCGTTCATGTCCGAATTGGCGAAGCGGTAGCGCTTGGCCTTCGAAAGCCGGACGCCGTCGATGATCGAGGCGTGGTTCAGGCTGTCGGAGATGATCGCGTCGGCTTCGTCGAGCAGCGGCTCGAACACCCCGCCATTGGCGTCGAAACACGCGGCGAACACGATCGCGTCGTCCTTGCCGAGATGTTTTGCGATCGCCTGCTCCAGCTCGCGGTGGAGCGTCTGCGCGCCGCAGATGAATCGCACCGAGGCCATCCCGAAGCCGAATTCGTCCATCGCGCCCTTCGCCGCGGCGATGACGTCCGGGTGGTCGGCGAGGCCGAGGTAATTGTTGGCGCAGAGATTGATGGCCTCGCGCTCGCCTTTCGGCCCGGCGACCCGGATCCGTCCGCCCTGCGGTCCGGCCAGCAGGCGCTCGCGCTTGAAAAGGCCAGCCGCCTCGATGTCGGCGAGGGTCGCGCGGAGGTGGTTGAGAAAGGCGTCGGACATGAGCCAAGCTTGGCGCGAAAGGAAACGAAGGTCCATAGCGGCGGCGGGTTCCGTTCGTGCGCCGCCGGGCGAGGAGCGCCGCGGACGTGTGACGGCACGGGCTCTCGTGGACTGCAGCGGCGTCGGATCGACGGACCCTCGTCATGGCCGGGCTTGACCCGGCCATCCGCGCGAACACCGCTCGATTGAGTTTGGGCCCTGAGTTCTTTTGACGCTTTCAGTGAAACTGCGATGTGGCGAGGCTTCGTGGATGGCCGGCACAAGGCCGGCCATGACGGAGTGGCGGAAAAGTCAGCCTAGAAACGACCCCTGACTCCGCGTCCGCCGCTACCGCCCCATGTGGATGAAAATCTCGTAGCGCCCATTGCTGAGCGTGATCCCGGCCTGCTGAGCGTTCAAGCGCATGACGACGCCGTGGTCGTTCCGAAGCCAAAGCTCGCCGTTGGCGAGCGTGGAGACGGCGAGATTGCCGTTGCCCTGGATCCAGGCGCCCGGGAACTGCGAGACATCGCTGAGCCTATAGACCTCGCCCGACGCTTGCGTCGTGGCCAGGGCGCCGACGCCATTGAGCGAGCCGATGAGCGTGAACGGGTAGGTCCGGCCCCTGAAGGCGAGGGTTCCGCTCCCGACCCCCGTTCCGGAGACGAAGAATTGCGTCATCGTCACCCTGCCCGACGGCCTGACCCCTCGGATGTCCGCCGCGGTCGGGACCCCCGAGGGCGGGGTCTCGCAGCCGGCGAGCGGCAGAAGACTCAGGAGAACGATCGCCGCCGCGAACGCCTTCGAGCGAATGAGGCCGGGGTCGGAACGCATCGTCTTGCCCCTGAATGAGCCGCAGCGCAGGCGCCGGGCGTGGGAGAGAGTGTAGCGGTTCCGGCCGCGGGCTGTCAGCGTCGCGCTTGCTCTCTTTCCGCAGCGGTCACGGGATCCGCCCGAGAAACCGACAATACTTTGCGATAATCGGAAACCCGTGCTATTGTGCCAGTATCGTCGGGTCCGGGAGTGGGATTCCCGTGGCCGTGGCTTTTAGGTGTGAGGGATCAACAACAGCCAGCTGTTAGAACTCAAGGGCGTTTCTTGGATTCATGCCTTAAGTCTTTGATAAGTCCGCATTTGCGGAAACGAAAAATTTGGATTTCGCTTCCCAAGGCTTTGAATATCCTTCCTCCCGATTTGGATTTTCCTTCCGCCGATTTTGAAAACGCTTCCTCTAGGAGCCCCAGTCGATCGGCGCCTCGCCGCGGTGGATCGCGTCCGCATCGGGAGTGAGGCGGCCGTCGGCCTCGTGCAGGATCAGCGCCGGCGCGATCCGCAGCGGCGCCCGGGAGCCCTTGACGCCCGCGATCAGCAACCGGTGAGCGCCGGCTCCGGCGAAGGAATGGACCGGCAGCAGCGCCACCGCGCCGAGCCGGTTCTCGACCGCGGCGAGGATCGTCGCGAGCGCGTCCGGGCGGTGGATCATCGCGAAGGAGCCCCCGGGCTTAAGCAGCGCAAGCGAGGCCCGAATCCAGGCTGTGAGCGTCGCGCCGCCCTCCACCGGCGGGAGGACATGGGCCCGCGCTCGGGCCCCGTCCGGGGAGACGCGAACGGTTCCCGGTTCGAAAAACGGCGGGTTGGTGACGACGCAGTCGGCCATTTCGTCCGCGAGCCCGGCCTCGCGCCGCTCCCGGGCCTCAAGGACATCGAGCCTGAAGACGCGGGCGCGCGCCTGAAGTCCGTTGCGCGCGGCGTTGATCTCGGCGAACCGGGCCAGGTCGGGATCGATCTCGATCAGATCGGCGAACGCCCGCTCCGACCCCTGCGCCAGCGCCAGCCCGACCGCGCCGACCCCCGCGCCGACGTCGGCGATCCGGCCCGCCGGCGTCCCCGCCGCCGCCGCGAGCAGGGCGGCGTCCGTGCCGACCCGATGCCCGCCTTTCGGCTGGACGAGGGCGAGCCGGCCGCCGAGCCAGCGGTCGATCGTCAGCCCGTCCACGATCCGGTCGCTCCCAAGCCCGGGCGACGGGTCAGGCATCGCGCAGTTCCCCTGCGAGGCCCGCCTCGGCGATGAGGCGGCGCGCCCGTCCCGCCTCGCGCGCATCGACCATGATCCGTCGCGGCAGGAAGCCGAGCGATCCCTCGACGGCCGCCATATTCTGGTCGGCCACGAAATAGCCGACCCGCTCCGCGGTGAGGATCGATTCGATGACGCTGATGAGGACGAGATCGTTGGTGCGCATGATTTCGACCAAGGTCGGACCTCGATAGGCTGACTTGCCGCGTCGTTTCGCCGTCTTTATGGTCGAGGCGCGTCGTCTGGCAAGGGAAAGCGTCTCGTGGGAGTCGTCATTCCGCTCGAAGAAAAGTCGGCCGATCGTTTGATCGAGCCGCTGACGACGCTCGTCGCCGGCGACATGGATAGGGTCAACCAGACCATTCTGTCGCGCACGGGATCCGAAGTGACAATGATCCCCGAAGTCGCCAACCATCTCATTTCCTCTGGCGGCAAGCGGCTGAGGCCGATCCTGACGCTCGCCACCGCCGGCCTCTGCGGCTATTCCGGCGACGGCCACATCAAGCTCGCCGCCGCGGTCGAATTCATGCACACCGCGACGCTTCTGCACGACGACGTTGTCGACGAGAGCGACATGCGGCGCGGACGGGAGGCCGCGCGGGTGCTGTGGGGCAACGAGGCGAGCGTGCTGGTCGGCGATTTCCTGTTGGGCCAGGCGTTCAGGATGATGGTCGAGGTCGGCTCGCTGCCCTGCCTCGACGTGCTGTCCAGCGCCGCCGTGGTGATCGCCGAGGGCGAGGTGATGCAGCTCTCCGCCGCCAAAGACACCGAAACGACCGAGGACGCCTATCTCGCCGTCATTCGCGCCAAGACCGCGGCGCTGTTCGCCGCGGCCTGCGAGGTCGGGCCCACTCTTGCCGGCCGCGCAAGAGCCGAGATCGCGGCCTGCCGGGGCTACGGCGTCAATCTTGGCATCGCCTTTCAGCTCATCGACGATGCGCTCGACTACGGCGGCTCGTCGGCCAAACTCGGCAAGAATGTCGGCGACGACTTTCGCGAGGGCAAGATCACGCTGCCGGTGGTTCTGTCGTTCCGGCGCGGGGCGACGCACGAACGAGACTTCTGGCGCCGGACGCTGGAGGAGGGCGAGGTCGTCGACGGCGATCTCGAGATCGCGCTCGCGACGATGAAGAAGCACCGGGCGCTCGAAGACACGATCGAGCGCGCCCGCCATTATGGCGCGATGGCTCGCGACTCGCTCGAGCTCTTTGCCGCGTCGCCCTGGAAGCACGCCCTCCGCGGCGCGGTCGAATTCGCGATCGGCCGAGCGCATTGAAGGACGGCGGCGCTGAACATAAGGGTCCAACGATCTCGCATCGGGGCTTTCAAAGCTTTGGGGAAACTGCGCCCGTCAGGGAGAAGGCGAGTGAATCTGATCGACGGACGCTTTTACTACTTCGCTTATGGGTCGAATATGCTAACTGAGCGATTGCGAGAACGTTGCAGCAGCGCCGAAGCGAGAGGTGTTGCCGTGGCAAGAGAATTCTCTATCGCGTTCAATAAGCGCAGCGAGGACGGTTCCGGCAAAGCCACTCTCGTCCGCGAAATTGGACGTGACGCCTGCGGGGCTCTTTTCCGGGTGCACAAAAGAAGATTTGCACGCGGCCGACAAGGCCGAAGGATCTGCCTACCGGCGGCTAACCGGCAGCGACGATCCGATCCCAGCCACGACCTATCTCGCGAAGGAATCCGAGGTCGGCCTCAAACCATATGACTGGTATTTGGCGCTCGTCGTCGCAGGCGCACGCCAACATAACATTAACAGCGGGTACTCCACGGGCCTCAGCCATCTCCGGTACGAGATAGACACAAAGCTCGATCGGCGGTCGAGAAAAGAGGCGATCGAGGTACTAAAAGCGGCAGGTCATGTTGACTATGGAGTACTCTTGCCCGTGCGACCGGATGGCGCTCCGCCTTAGAGCCCGCGCCCTCGCTCGGCTACGTTCGCGTCGATCGTCATCGCCACGAAGAACACCGAAACGAATTGCAGCGCGGCGATCACCAGAGGGCCGACAGTCTTGCCAGCATCGCCCTGAAACGCGCCGACGCCCGCGTCCAGCAACTGGACAACGCCCGCCAACGCCCCGAGAACGAGGAGAGCCTTCGCCGACTGCCGATAGATTGCCACAAGTGCAAACAACGCCAGGGGAATTGTGCGGGCCGCCGCGTAGAGGGCGAAAATTTGCGAGGCGCGACTGGGTGTGTCCCCGTTCGGAAGAACGGACTGCGGACTGACTATCGCGGCGAATGAAAAGCCGCTCGCCACGAGAACATTGATGCCGGTTACAATTGAGGCGCCGCGCATTGCCGCGGCTCTGGAAACGCTTGTTATCATCGGCTCCTCGGCTTTGCGGGCTATCTAGCACGCCCGGCTCGCGCCGTGTTGGCGACACGCCGTTCGTCGGCGCCCTTGCTGGCCGGCGCATGAACATGCAATTATCATGGGGTGTCGGCGCCTTCCCGCCGGCGCATTTCCTTTCTAAAGGCCTCCGATGCCTCCCTATCGCTCCCGCACTACGACCCATGGCCGCAACATGGCGGGCGCGCGCGGCCTTTGGCGCGCGACCGGCATGAAGGACGGCGATTTCGGCAAGCCGATCATCGCGATCGCCAATTCCTTCACCCAGTTCGTGCCCGGCCACGTGCACCTCAAAGACCTCGGTCAATTGGTCGCCCGCGAGATCGAGGCCGCGGGCGGCGTCGCCAAGGAATTCGACACCATTGCCGTCGATGACGGCATCGCCATGGGCCACGACGGCATGCTCTATTCGCTGCCTTCGCGCGAGCTCATCGCCGACAGCGTTGAATATATGGCCAACGCCCATTGCGCCGATGCGCTGGTGTGCATCTCGAACTGCGACAAGATCACGCCCGGCATGCTGATGGCGGCGATGCGCCTCAACATCCCGGCGGTGTTCGTCTCCGGCGGGCCGATGGAGGCGGGCAAAGTCAAGCTCTCGACCGGGACACGCAGCGTCGACCTCATCGACGCGATGGTCGCCGCGGCCAATTCCAAAGTCTCCGACGCCGACGTCGCGGTGATCGAGCGGTCGGCCTGCCCGACCTGCGGCTCGTGCTCGGGCATGTTCACCGCCAATTCGATGAACTGCCTCACCGAGGCGCTGGGACTGTCCCTGCCCGGCAACGGCACGGTCGTGGCGACTCACGCCGACCGGCGGCGCCTGTTCGTCGAGGCCGGACATCTTGTCGTCGATCTCGCGCGGCGCTGGTACGAAGAGGGCGACGAAGGCGCGCTGCCGCGCGGGATCGCCACCTTCAAGGCGTTCGAGAACGCCATGTCGCTCGACATCGCCATGGGCGGTTCGACCAACACCGTCCTGCATCTGCTTGCCGCGGCGCACGAGGGCGAGATCGACTTCACCATGGCCGATATCGACCGGCTCTCGCGCCGCGTTCCGTGTCTGTGCAAGGTCGCTCCGTCCGTGGCGGACGTGCATGTCGAGGACGTCCATCGCGCCGGAGGGGTGATGGGTATTCTGGGCGAACTCGACCGCGCCGGCCTGCTTAATCGCGACGTCCGGATGGTGCACGCCGAGTCGCTTGAACACGCGCTGTCGCGCAACGACATCAAGCGCGCGAGCGGCAACGCGACGCGGGAGTTCTTCCTTGCCGGGCCCGGCGGCGTGCCGACCCAGGTGGCGTTCAGCCAGTCCGCGCGCTATCCCTCGCTCGACGAGGATCGGGCCAAGGGCGTCATCCGCGACGCCGAGCATGCCTTCTCCAAGGACGGCGGCCTCGCGGTGCTTTACGGCAACATCGCGCTCGACGGCTCGATCGTGAAGACGGCAGGGGTCGACGCCGGCAATCTCAAGTTCAGGGGCCCCGCACGCATCTTCGAAAGCCAGGACGATTCGGTGCAGGGAATCTTGGGCGGAAGAGTGGCCGCGGGCGACGTCGTCGTCATCCGCTATGAGGGGCCGCGCGGCGGCCCGGGCATGCAGGAGATGCTTTATCCGACCAGCTATCTCAAGTCGCGCGGCCTCGGCAAGGCGTGCGCCCTCGTCACCGACGGGCGTTTCTCGGGCGGCACTTCGGGCCTGTCGATCGGCCATGTCTCGCCGGAAGCCGCCGAGGGCGGCGCGATCGCGCTGATCGAGGAAGGCGACATCGTCGCCATCGATATTCCCGCCCGTTCGATCGACGTCCTCGTCGACGATGCAACGCTCAGTCAACGCCGGGCGGCGGTGGAGGCCAAAGACGCAGGGGCCTGGAAGCCGGCCGAGCCGCGCAAGCGGCAGGTCACGACGGCGCTGCGCGCTTACGCCGCGTTCGCGACCAGCGCCGCCCGCGGGGCGGTCCGGGAAGTGCCGTAAAGCGGTTTTTTTCATGTTCAAGGCCCTCAGCGCGCGGTCGATCGCCTCGCGCCTGTTTCTTTCGGCGGCGTTCTGGAGCACGCTCATCCTTGTGCTCGCGGGACTGGGCTTAAGCGGGCTCAACAAGCGCTGGACGGAAGCCAATTTCGACGACCAGCTCGGCGTTTACCTTAAGGCGCTGGTCGCCAATGTCGCGATTCCCAACGACGAGACGAAATCCGGCGCCCAGGCGGCGATCGCGCCGCAGTTCGAGCTCGCCTTCTCGGGCTGGTACTGGCAGATCACCCGCACCGACGTGAACCCGCCGGAAATTCGCGCCTCGAAGTCGCTGTTCGCGACCCAATTGCCGAATCTGCCCACCGTCGGCGATCCCGGCGCGATCCTGAGCGGTTACGTGATCGGGCCTGGCGGGCACGAACTGAGGATGATCGAGCGCGCGATCGACGCCGGCGACGAAGGGCGCTTCCTGGTCCAGGTCGCCGCTAACGCCGACGTGATCGAGGGCCAGGAGCGCAGCTTCGAATGGGCTCTCGCGGCAACGTTCCTGACGCTGGCGCTGGCGCTGATCGGCTCGACGGCGCTCGCGGTCCGGTTCGGCCTGCGGCCGCTCAGGGTCCTTCAGGAAGGGGTGGCCGGCATCCGCCGCGGCGAGGCTGAACGCATCGTCGGGGAATTTCCCCAGGACGTGGCCCCGCTGGCGACTGAGGTCAATCAACTCATCGACGCCAACCGCGAGATCGTCGAGCGCGCGCGCACCCAGGTCGGCAACCTCGCCCATGCGCTCAAGACCCCACTCAGCGTGCTGATGAACGAGGCCGACGCGATGAGCCCGACCTTGTCGGAAAAGGTCCGCGAGCAGGCCGAGATCATGCGCCGGCAGGTGACGTTCTATCTCGACCGCGCCCGCGCCGCCGCCCGCGCCCGGACCTTCGGGCTGGCGACCGAGGTCAGGCCGGTGGTCGAGGGGCTCGTTCGCACATATGAGAAGCTGCACGGCGAGCAGGCGCTTACGTTCGACGTGGATTTGCAGCCCGGCCTCAAGTTCCGGGGCGAAGCGCAGGATCTGACCGATCTCATCGGCAACCTGCTCGACAATGCGGGAAAATGGGCGCGCGAGCGGGTTTCGATTCGCGCCGCGCGTACGGTCGGCGGCGATTATGATCCCGCCCCTTTTCTCGTCGCCGAGATCGACGACGACGGCCCGGGCCTCGACAAAAGCGCGCGCGCGGCGGCGATCGAGCGTGGAAAGCGGCTCGACGAGTCGCGGCCCGGCTCCGGCCTCGGCCTGTCGATCGTCGTCGATCTCGCCTCGATTTATGGCGGCTCGCTCGAGCTCGACGAAAGCCCGCTCGGGGGCCTGCGCGCAATTCTGAGGCTGCCATGCGTGTGAGGGCATGGGCCATAGCCGGGCGAAGCGCAAAGACCTTCCGGGAGATAGCGAAAAAATGCCGCGAACGGTTCTTCTCATCCTTGCGCTGGGGCCGCTCGGCCTTGCCGGCTGTTCGAGTGTCGGCTCCGGCGCCGCGCCGCCGGCCGTCGCCGCTCCCGCGGAACCTGCCGCCCCGGCGATTCCAACCGGCGCGGCGCTCGGCGGCGTGCTCGGGGGCGCGATCGGAGGGTCGCTCAGCGACGGCGACCGCCAAACGGCATGGGAGGCGCAGGTCGCCGCGCTCGATTCGGGCCAGCGGCGCTCCTGGCGCGGGTCGCATGGCGTGTTCGGCTATGTGGAGGCGGGCGCGGCGACCGGCGACGGCTGCCGCGCCTATTCGCAGACCATATATATCGCCGGCCGGCCGAACCGCGGCCATGGCGTCGGCTGCAAACAGCCGGACGGAAGCTGGAAGATGACGAGTTGAGGTTTTTGACGAGACCTCAACTTCGCTTTGCGATAACAGAGCGCGGACTTTTCCGAGGGCCTTCGCTAAGGCCGCCTTGAGGCTGATGGATGCTGTGGTTCGTCCTGGCGGGAATGGCCGCTCTCGCGGTCCTCGCCGCGCTTTGGCCGCTGCTTCGCAGCCCGTCGGGCGCGAAAGGGGACGCCGCTGCGAACGAAGCGGCGTTCTACCGGGCGCAGCTCGAGGAAATCCGGCGCGACGTCGAACGCGGCTTATTGCCGCAAGGTGAGGCCGAGAGCGCCCGCGCAGAGGCGGCGCGACGCCTCATCGCCGCCGCGCCCCTGCCGGCTCCGGCTCCGGCGCCGCAGCCGGCGGCCCCGCGCAACCGGCTGGCTGCGGCCGCGCTGATCGCCGTCGGGCTGCCGGCGATCGCCTTTCCGCTTTATGCGTTCCTCGGCCAGCCCCGGATGCCCGACGAGCCGCTGGCGAGCCGAGCGAATGCCCCGCATACCAATGGCGAGATCGAGGCCGCGGTCGCCGCGGTCGAGGCGCGGCTGATCGCCAAGCCCGACGACGGCAAGGGCTGGGCGGTGATCGCGCCGGTCTACATGCGCCTCGAGCGCTATGGCGAGGCCGCGCGCGCCTATGCCGAGGCGCTCCGCCTCGAGGGCGAGGACCCGTTGCGCCGCGCCGGTTATGGAGAGGCTCTGGTCGCCGCGGCCGGCGGCGTGGTTACCGACGAGGCGCGCCAGGCGTTCGACCGGGCGTTGGCCGAACAGCCCGGTCAGCCGCAGGCGCGCTTCTATCTCGCGCTCGGCGCCGAGCAGGACGGCAAGAAGGCCGAGGCGATCCACGCCTACCAGCAGATTCTCGCCGATTCGCCGGCCGATGCGCCGTGGCGGAGCGTGGTGAGCGCGCGCCTCGCCGCGCTTACGGGAGAGCCTGCTCCGGCCGAATCTGGCGCGGGGCCGGCCTCCGCCGCCATTCCCGAAGCCCAGCGGCCAATGATCGAGGGCATGGTGAACCGGCTCGCCACGCGCCTCGCCAGCAACGGAGGCAGCGTCGACGAATGGTCGCGCCTTATTCGCGCCTATGCGGTGCTGCATGAAGCCGACAAGGCCAAGGCGGCGCTCGCCGACGCCCGCAAGGCGCTCGCGCCCGATCCGAACGCGGTCGCGAGCCTCCACGCGCTCGCGCACGACCTTGGTCTCGGAGACGCCAATTGACCCGCCGCGGCCGCCGCCTAGCGCTGATCGCCGCCGCGCTCGCCGTCGTCGGCGCGGCGGCGGGCCTGGCGCTCTATGCGCTGAGCGACAACATCGTCTTCTTCTACAGCCCGTCCGAGGTCGCCCAGAAAGCGCTGAGACCGGGCGCACGGCTGCGCGTCGGCGGGCTGGTGAAGTCCGGAACGGTCGTGAAGTCGGCGGACGAAACGGTCGCGTTCGTGGTCACCGACGGGGCCAACGATCTCAAGGTTTCCTATTCCGGCCTCCTGCCGGACCTGTTCCGCGAGGGTCAGGGCGTGGTCGCCGAGGGCGTGCTCGGGGCGTCAAATGAGATGCGGGCCGATACTATTCTCGCCAAGCACGACGAGCGCTACATGCCGCGCGAAGTCGTCGAAGCGCTGAAGAAAGAGGGCCGCTGGCAGGAAGGGGAGGACGTCGCCAAGCCATGATCGTCGAGATCGGCCATTTCGCCCTCGTCCTCGCGCTCGCCGCGGCGCTCACCCAGACCGTCGTGCCGTTCTGGGGCGCGCGCGTCGGCGACGGCGGCCTGATGGGGGTTGGGCGCAGCGCGGCGCTGACCCAATTGGCGCTGATCGCGATCGCCTTCGCGGCGCTCGTCGATGCCCATCTGACCTCGGATTTCTCGGTTCTCAACGTCGCCGAGAATTCGCACAGCGCGGTGCCGGCGATCTACAAGATCTCCGGCGTCTGGGGGAACCACGAAGGCTCGATGCTGCTGTGGGTCTTGATTCTCGCGGTGTTCGGCGCGCTCGTCGCCCTGTTTGGCCGCGCGCTCCCAATGAAGCTGCGCGCCGACGCGCTCGCCGTCCAGGGCCTGATCAGCGTCGCCTTCCTCGCCTTCATTCTCCTGACCTCGAACCCGTTCGAGCGGCTGACGCCCGCGCCGTTCGAGGGACGCGATCTCAATCCCATTCTCCAGGACCCGGGCCTCGCGATCCATCCGCCGCTGCTCTATCTCGGCTATGTCGGCTTCTCGATCGTCTATTCCTTCGCCGCTGCGGCGCTGATCGAGGGCCGCATCGATGCCGCCTGGGCGCGTTTCGTCAGGCCATTTACCCTCGTCGCCTGGAGCTTTCTCACGCTAGGCATCGCCGCGGGTTCGTTCTGGGCCTATTACACGCTCGGCTGGGGCGGCTTCTGGTTCTGGGACCCAGTTGAGAACGCCTCCCTCATGCCGTGGCTCGCCGGCACCGCCTTCGTCCATTCGGTGGCGGTGATGGAGAAGCGCGACGCGCTCAAGGTGTGGACGATCTTTCTCGCCATCCTCGCCTTCTCCTTTTCGCTGCTCGGCACTTTTCTCGTGCGCTCGGGCGTATTGACCTCGGTGCACGCGTTCGCCAGTGATCCGCGCCGCGGCGTCTTCATCCTGGTGATTCTGGCGCTGTTCATTTTCGGCTCGTTCGCGTTGTTCGCCTGGCGCGCCCCGATGCTCAAACAAGGCGGCCTGTTCGCGCCGATCTCGCGCGAAGGCGCGCTCATCGTCAACAATCTCCTCTTGACGACGTCGTGCGCGACCGTGCTGTTCGGCACCCTCTACCCGCTGGCGCTCGAGCAATTGACCGGCGAGAAGATCACCGTCGGCGCGCCCTTCTTCAACCTGACATGCGGCGCGCTGCTATTGACCGCCTGCTTCGTAGCCCCCTTCGGGTTCTCGCTCGCCTGGAAGCGCGGCGATCTCCTGGCGGTCGCCGAGCGGCTCACCCTCGCCCTGGTCGGCGGCGCGGCGACCGCGATCCTCGGCGCGGCGTGGCTTGGCGGCCGGTCGATCTTCGCCGCGCTCGCGATGGGGCTTGCGATTTTCGTGATTCTCGGCGCGTTGATCGAAGTCGTCGTGCGCGCGCGGCGGCCGGGCCTAGCGCCTGCCGTTGCATTGAGGCGCGCCCTCGGGCTGCCGTTGTCGTTCTACGGCGCGGCGCTGGCCCATGTCGGAGTGGGCGTGACGCTGCTCGGTTTGGCCGGGCTCGGCTTCGGCGCCGAGACGATCGCGACCCTGCACAAAGGGGTCCCCGAACGGGTCGGGCCCTATTCGATCACCCTCGATTGGGTCGAGGAGCGGGTCGGCCCGAACTACAAGGAAGCGGCGACGGCGATGACCGTGCGCTCCGGCGACGCCGTCGTCGCCGAGATCGCGCCGGCGCGCCGCCAATTCGCCGCCCGGCAGATGACCACGACCCAAGCGGGCCTGGCGACGCTGAATTTCGGTCAGGTCTATGTCGCGATCGCCGACCCGACGCCCGACGGCGCCGTGCCCGCCCGTCTCTACTGGAAACCTCTGGTGACGCTGATCTGGCTCGGCGCCGCCGCCATGGCGCTCGGCGGCGCCCTGTCGCTCGCCGACCGGCGCCTCCGTTTCGGCGCCGCCGCGCGGGCGAAGGCCAGCAGTTCGCTCGCGCAGCCCGCGCAATGATCATGCGTTTCGCTCACTTCGCGCTTTTTGTGACGCTCATGCTTGGCTCGGCTTCGGCGCTGGCCGTCCAGCCGGACGAGGTGATGAAGGACCCGGCGCTCGAAGCCCGCGCGCGCACGCTATCCGAGGAATTGCGTTGCCTGGTCTGCCAGAACCAGTCGATCGACGATTCCGACGCCCCATTGGCGCGGGATATCCGCATCCTCATTCGCCGACGGATCGCCAGCGGTGAAAGCAACGACGCGGTGCGGGCGTATCTCGTCTCGCGTTACGGCGACTTCATTCTCCTCGAGCCACCGTTCAAGCCCGAGACCATGCTCCTGTGGCTGAGCCCGGCGTTGGTCCTCGGCGCCGGCCTTGCCGCCGCTCTTTTCGCCCGCCGCCGCGCACCCCGGTCGACGCCGGCGCTCAGCGCCGAAGAAGAAGCGCGGCTTGCAGCGCTGACGAGCGGGGACGCTGCCGGCAGTTGATGCGAGGAATGGCTCCGCTCTCCCTAGAGGCCTTGGCGCGCAATTCCGGCAGGTGTTGGCGCATTCAATTATTCGTGTTTGTCCGTCGCTATATTGTATAAATTTGAGTTGCGCGGCCCGGACGCCAGGTCGGCCTCGGCCCGGAGTACTCGTCTCAGGTTGCAATGATATCCGGGCCGAATGATCACAAGTTAGCCATGATGGACCTACCGAGCCCAAGCCTCGCCGCTTGTTGGCGAATTCATTGGCGGTCGGGTCAATTTTCAGGGCGCGTCGCAATGGCGCTTTGATCTTCGCTGCAACCGCGAAGGCGAAGCACTGCCTCAGCTTTTCCGCAGGCAAGATGTAGTAGCTCCCCGCGCGTTAACCATATGCACTTGTAAACGGACGTAGAATAGAAGCAAATACTGGAAAGGACTTGATTGTTCCTACGCGCTCCTTTAATTAAACTCTGTTAACGATTGCGTGCTGCCGCAGTCTTGTCGATCAGGGGGTCTCCAATGAATAAACTTGTGTTCGCAGGTGCGATGGCGGCCGTGGGAGCGTTCGCTGGCGCGCTCCCGGCGAGCGCCTCGGTGTTCGATCTGTCGTTTGCGGGCACGGGAATTTCCGGCCTGCTCGTTCTCTCGCTCGGCAGCGGTCCATCGCCCTATACGGTCACCGGGGTTGATGCCGGATCCTATGTCGACATCGGCGGTACGACCTATATTATCACCGGACTGGCGACCTACGCCGGCGATGACCAGAAGGCCTATTTTCCCACCTCAAGTTCAACCGGGTATGTCGATTTTCCTGGCATCTCAGTCTCCTTCGGAAGCGGCGACGCCTTGAATCTCTTTGGCTTCAACCCGACCAGTTACGGCGCGTTGCTGCAGAGTCAGAACGCGAGCGGCAACCCCTTCTCCGGCCCCTATTACGCGGTCACGGTTACGGATGCTCCTCCCGGCGATCCTCCGGCCGTTCCGGAACTATCGACCTGGGCGATGCTGGGACTTGGGTTTGCCGGCCTTGCTTTCGTCGCCACGGGCAGACGCAAGACCCCGATCGCCGCGCTCGGCTGATCGGCGTCCTCACATATTGTTCTCGAACTCGGAAAGCCGCCGCAAGGCGGCTTTGCCGTCGGCCAGACGATCACCACGCAGACGATCGGGGACTGTCATCCGCGCAGCGAAAGCGTTGCGACCGTGTCGCGCCCGCGCGATCCGAATGTCGAGGGGCCAGGCGGATTCTTCTTTGGCGCTCCGGACGCGCCGGGCGTTCTGACCTTTGTCGCCCTGCGACCCAAACCTATCGCTTCAGTTTCTCGCCCTGCGCCATGTAGGGTGCGCCCGGCGCGGTCAGGATTTGCGCGCGCTGACGCCTCAAGGATGCCTGCGTGCCCACCTTGAACCCTTGGCGCGCGGCAAAGTGAGACACGAGTTCCCGCGACACCCGGAGAAACTTGAATGAAAAATCTGTCGCCGGTCGTCGATTCGAACCGGTCCGGTAACGGAGCCGCCATCCCAAGCGAAGCAACGAGGTCCGGAGGTGGGACTCGGGGTGAGCGTTGGTCTTGTTCGCGCTTCTCAATCGACTATTTCATGGACCGGCATGGCTGACGTTCCTCATCATGGGGATGGCGGCGGCCGGGCTCGCGTTGTGCTCCTTCAATCTGCTGTTTCTGTTTCAGGCCAACTACCATTTGTTATTCACCTATGGCGCGATGGCCGCGTTCGACGGAGGCCTTCTGCAGTTCGTCGAACTGACCGCCTGGGGCTATCTCGCGCTCGCGTGCTACGTCGTTGTTGAGGGCTGCCTTGACGGCCTCTTAACCCGGATCCGCCACGCGCGGCTGTGACGCCGGCTTGCCGACCTGGCCCGGCGGGACCGGCGACAGCGCCTCCACCGGCCGTCCGCGCGCTTTCACCCGCCGCCCAGCACCACCTTCATCGTCAGATTGGTCTCCCCCGCGTAGCGGCGCGCCCAGGCCGCCTGACGCGTTCGACGCAATAAAACCAAGGAAATCCAAGCAATTCTATTTGGTTTTGCTTGGATCTATTTGGACGGATTTATCGCAATGGTCGTATTCGCGCCGCGCGCTCGTTCGGTTTGGCTCCAGGGGGACCACTCTAGAGATCGGCGCCCGCCTCCTCGTCCTTCGTCTCATAGCGCATGATGATCGGCGCCTGGGCGAGAGCGAACAGGAGGGTGATCGGCAGGAAGCCGAAGGTCTTGAACTTGACCCAGACGTCGGTCGTCTGGGTGCGCCAGATGATCTCGTTGAGAATCGCGAGCGCAATGAAGAAAAAGGCCCACCGCCAGGTGAGCTTGCGCCACCCCTCGTCGGTGATGTGCAAAGCTCCGTCGAACAGGATTTTCAGCAGCGGCCGCTTGAGCCAGAGGCCGGCGAAAAGCGCCGCGCCGAACAGGAGATAAAGCGCCGTCGGCTTGATCTTGATCAGCGTCTCGTCATGAAAGATGAGGGTGAGCGAGCCAAAGATGACGACGATCACCGCTGTCACCAGCGGCATCACCGGGATGCGCTTCAGCATCGCATAGGACACGCCGAGCGTCACAAACACGCACCCCATCAGAACGGCGGTCGCCGCGAAAATGCCGAGCCGCGAGTACGCGGCGAAGAAAAGCACCAGCGGCCCGAGCTCGAGCGCGAACTTGAGCATCGGATTGAGCGCCTTGCGCGGCGGCTGCGCGGCGGTTTCGGTCATCGCGTCCTCGTCATTTAAGCGCCGTCACGCCTCCGCTCGCTCGACCCCGGCGATCGCCTCGGCGAAGTCGCGGGCGGCAAAGGGTTCGAGATCGTCGACGCCCTCGCCGACGCCGATGAAGTGCACCGGAAGCGCGAATTTGTCGGCGATCGCCACCAGGATGCCTCCGCGCGCGGTGCCGTCGAGCTTGGTCATCACAAGGCCGGTGACGCCCGCCGTGCGGCCAAAGATCTCGACCTGGCTTAGAGCGTTCTGCCCGACCGTGGCGTCAAGAACGAGCAGCACGGCGTGCGGCGCCTGAGCGTCGAGCTTCCTCATCACCCGGATGATCTTTTCGAGCTCGCTCATGAGTTCCGCGCGATTCTGCAATCGCCCCGCGGTATCCATCAGCACAACGTCGACGCCAAGCTCGCGGGCTTTGGTCAGCGCGTCGAAGGCGAGCCCTGCCGCATCGGCGCCCTGCTCGCGCTCGACGAAGGCGGAGAACGTGCGCCGCGCCCAGATGCGCAATTGTTCGATCGCCGCCGCGCGGAAGGTGTCGCCCGCAGCGAGCAAGACCGTCCTCCCCTCGGCCGTGAGCTTGGCCGCGAGCTTGCCGATCGTCGTCGTCTTGCCCGAGCCGTTGACGCCGACGACGAGGATCACGAACGGCCGCTTGCTGGCGTCGATGAGAAGCGGGTGGGCGACCGCAGCCAGGGAGCGCTCGATCTCGGCCGCAAGGACGCGCTTCACCTCCTCCGGATCGATCCCGCGCTCGTAGCGACCGCGCGCGACCGCCTCGCGTATGCGAGAAGCCGCGGCAAGGCCGAGGTCGGCCTGGATCAGGACATCCTCGAGATCGTCGAGCAAATCGGCGTCGAGCCTCCGCTTGGCGAATATGTCGGCGACGCCCCGCGCGATGGCCGTTGACGAGCGCGAGAGGCCCAAGCGGAGGCGCTGAAGCCAGGTTTGCCTCGGCTCCGGGACGCTTGGAGCGGCGGCAGGCGACAACGTTTCGACCGCCGGCGATGCCGTCGCCTCGTCGCCGCCGAACCAGCGGCGCAAGCGGTCCGGCTTCTCTTTCTTCTCGTCGTCCTCGTCCAACTTGAGAAAACCTCATCGCGCCGCCCTATGCGCGGGCGGCCAGGTTGGCATACCACTCAACCCATGACGCCGGAAGAAACAAGAGCGCGGCTGCTCTATCGTGACGGACTGATGCTGGTCCTCGACAAGCCGGCGGGCGTCGCCGTCCACCGCGGCCCGAAAGGCGGGTCAAGCCTCGAGGACGATTTCGGCGCGCTCAGGTTCGGATTGCCGCGCAACCCGGCCCTCGCCCATCGGCTCGACCGCGAGACGGCGGGCTGCCTCATTCTCGGCCGCCATCACAAAGCGTTAGAGAGGTTGGGGCTCCTGTTCAAGCAAGGAAAGATCGCCAAGACCTATTGGGCGATCGTCGCCGGCGGTCCGGAGGCAGCGGAGGGAACGATCGATCTGCCGCTCGGCCGCCTCGACGACAAGCGAGGGTGGTGGATGAAGGTCGACCCTACGGGACAGCCGGCTCGGACCCTCTGGCGGGTCAAGGGCCGCGGCCAATGGCGCGGCGCGCCGATCGCCTGGCTCGAGCTCGAGCCGAAGACCGGACGCACCCATCAATTGCGGGTCCATTGCGCTTCGCAGGGCTGGCCGATCCTCGGCGACGCGATCTATGGCGCACCCGCCGAACGATCCCTGCAACTGCTCGCGCGCAAGGTCGTCGTGCCGCTCACGAAGTCGACGCCGCCGATCGAGGTCGAGGCGCCCGCGCCGCCGCACATGTTGGAGACACTCGCGGCGTGCGGACTTACAAAATTGGAATTGCTTGCCGGGTCGTCAATGGCGTGATCAACAGCCATGCACACGAAATCCGGGAATATCCCAATTGGCGCCGGCGACAAGGTCGTAGAGGCCGGGATTGAAGGCGCCCCCGATAGATAGATCCAGATTGTCGCGACAGCTCACCCAGACGATATTCCCTGGATAAGTTCCTGGCGACCCCAGCGGGCCCCCTTGCGCATTCCGCAAGGTGATATCGAAATAGAGCGGTCCGTCGGTATGGTCGTTGGTGTTGTTGGCCCTGCCTGACGCGATCAATCGCGCTTCGTATACTCCCGAGGCGCTTGTAATTCCGGTGTTCGGGTCGGTGGCTCTCAAAATGGTGAACGATTGGTTCTGCAGGCGGAAGAACTCGTCCGTGCCGCCCGCATTCCAGTTGACAGTGATGATCAGCGGCTCAGGGGTGCACGACCAGGTGTGCGATTGGGCCGCATCGAGTTTCAACAACGGGCGAAGATCGAGCATCCGATTGACAAACGGCGGGAGATGCGCGTCTTTCTGCTGCTTCCAGATGATCGGCTTCACCTGGGGATCGATTCCGGGGGCAACCCGAAATTTCTCCATTCTCCCCACGGCGAAGCGCTCGACTGCATGCCCATGCGGGCCACCTTCCAGCGCCTGGACGCGGGATCGAAGCTCCTGTAGATCGCGGCCGACTTCATACTCGTTCATCATTCCTCCCCTTGCCGCTGACTTGCGGCGTCGCCCGTGCGGCGGCAGGGCGCATGCCCAAGCGGCTTCCGATTTTGCCCGAGCGGCGGGCGGACTTGAACGCGGCTCAAGCCCACAAATGCGGAGCCTTCGCCAGTCTAGGCTAGTTCCATCTATACTATCAGATAATCTCAGAGATAGCGAGAGTCAATTAGGTATTACTACCCAACATCAATTCCACGCAACATAACTACTCTATTCTACCCAAGCACGAATTCCTGCTGTGAGGTCACCGTCGAGATCATCGCCGCGACGGCGGCGCCGAACAACCGGCGTCGACACCAGCATGTTCACGGCGGCTGAACACCTTGTGGCGTGCCCGCGCGCGCTCCGATCGCCCGGTTAGGGAGTGTCTCAGTTTAATTGTGGCAGCCGTGATCGGGCTTGACGCGCGCTCGCGCCGTCCCGATCTCCCGTGTTATGCTGAGACGCGGGGAAAGGACGCGCCTTCCCAATCTTGCCGATGAGGATTGTATCATGCGTTGCAAAACGCAGATGGCAGCGATTGGCGCAACTATGCTTTTTGGTCTGTCCGCCCCGCCCGCGCAGGCCGGATACGTCGTCGATCTCACAGAACAGGCGGGCAATGTCGTTGCGACCGGAAGCGGAGAAATCGACCTGAGCGGTTTGAGTTTCTTCGAGATACAGCACGACCCAGCGGCGATATTTCCGAGCTTCGCGGTGATAGTTACGGGGCCGGCCAGTGTCACGAACGACGAATATTACACCGGGTTCACCGGGCCGACCAGTTTCGGAAGCGGCGGCGTCATCGACACGGCCAGCAGCGGTAGTGGAGACAAGGTCGGCATCGGCGGTGGCGTCGACGTACTTGTAGTGCCAAGGAGCTACGTCTCGGGCAGCCCCCTGTCGGACACCTCGACCTACGATGGCCAAACCTTCACCAGCCTAGGCGTGACACCCGGCACCTACGAATGGACTTGGGGGAACGGAGCTAACCAGAACTTCACGCTCGTCATCGAGGTTCCCGAGCCCGCAACCTGGGCAACGATGCTCACCGGCTTCGCCGGGCTTGGCTTCGTCGGATATAGGCAAAGGCATAAGAATTCTGCGCTCGCGAGGGAGCTTTGATGCCCCGAGGTCAGCCTCGATTGTGCGGCGCAGCAGATTATGAAAGGGTCTCTTCGATCCATTACGAGTCCGCGCCGAGCCATGTCGATCCGAGCCGCCATCCATCACCTGACACATTACAAATATGACCGTCCGGTCTCGCTTGGCCCGCAGATCATCCGGCTCAGGCCCGCGCCCCACAGCCGAACCCGGGTCATTTCGCACTCCCTGAAGGTGTCGCCCGCCGACCATTTCGTGAACCACCAGCAGGACCCCTACGGCAACTGGCTCGCCCGCTACGTCTTTCCGGAACTGGTCAACGAACTGAAGATCGAGGTCGACGTCGTCGCCGACATGACGGTCTACAACCCGTTCGATTTCTTCGTCGAAGAAAGCGCCGAGATCTGGCCGTTCGAATATGGCGAGGACCTGAAGCCGGACCTCATCATCTATTGCACGCCTGAGCCCGCCGGGCCGCGCCTCGAGGCGTTTCTGGATGGCATCGACCGATCGTCCAAGCGCACCGTCGATTTCGTGGTCGCTCTCAACGCCCGCCTTTCGCGCGAGATCAAATATCTCATACGGATGGAACCGGGGGTGCAAAGCCCGGAGGAGACGCTGGAGCGCGCGTCCGGCTCATGCCGCGATTCGAGCTGGCTCCTGGTCCAGATCCTGCGCAACCTCGGCCTCGCCGCCCGGTTCGTGTCCGGCTATCTGATCCAGCTCAAGCCCGATCTCGTCGCCCTCGACGGGCCCCCCGGCACGGGCCACGACTTCACCGACCTCCACGCCTGGGCGGAGGTCTATCTACCCGGCGCCGGCTGGATCGGGCTCGACCCGACCTCGGGCCTCCTGACCGGGGAAAGCCATATTCCGCTCGCCGCGACGCCTCACTATCGCAACGCCGCGCCGATATCGGGTCTCGCGAGTTTCGCCAACGTCGATTTCGCGTTCGACATGCGCGTCGAACGGGTCGCCGAACATCCGCGCATCACCAAACCCTTTTCGGAAGACGCATGGAAGGCGCTGGACGCTTTGGGCGAGGAGGTCGACCGGAAGCTCGTCGCCGACGACGTCCGGCTCACCATGGGCGGCGAGCCGACGTTCGTCTCGATCGACGATTTCGAATCGGGTGAGTGGAATACCGACGCCGTCGGCCCGACCAAGCGCGAGCTCGCCGACCGGCTCATCCGGCGCCTGCGCGACCGCTTCGCGCCCGGCGGCTTCCTGCATTTCGGGCAGGGCAAGTGGTATCCGGGCGAGACCCTGCCGCGCTGGACTTTCTCGCTTTACTGGCGCCGCGACGGCAAACCGATCTGGGCGAACCCCAAAAGCATCGCGGTCGAGGGAACCGAAACCGGCGCCACCGGCGACAAGGCGCAGGCGCTTCTCGGCGCGATCGCTTCCGAACTCGGTCTCGCCTCGGAGTACGTCGCCCCGGCTTACGAGGATCCGGCCGAGTGGATCGTGAAAGAGGCGAACCTTCCGCCGAACGTCTCGCCGGAGAACTCCAAGCTCAAGGATCCCGAGGAACGCCACCGGATCGCTCGCGTCTTCTCGCGCGGCCTGACCGAGCCTTCCGGATACGTCCTGCCGGTCCAGCGATGGCAGGCGAAGGCCGACGCGCATCGCTGGCGGAGCGAGAAGTGGAAGACCCGTCGCGGCGCGCTCCATCTCGTTCCCGGCGACAGTCCGGTCGGCTACCGCCTGCCGCTCGGCGCTTTGCCTTATGTTCCGCCCGCATCATTCCCCTACATCGTCGAGGCCGATCCGACCGAGCCGCGCGGGCCGCTGCCGGATTTTCATGACTCGCGGGAACGCGCCCAGCGGGTCGCCTCGTTCGCCGCATCGGAAACGGGCCAGCAGGAACGGGTCGAGCAGCGCCTCGGCGACATCGACGGCGCGGTCCGCACCGCGGTGACGGTCGAGGCGCGCGACGGACATCTCTGCGTCTTCCTGCCGCCGGTCGAGCGGCTCGAGGATTATCTTGAGCTGGTCGCCGCCGCCGAAGCGGCGGCCGAGAAGGTCGGCCTGCCGGTGCAGATCGAGGGCTATCCGCCGCCGGCCGATCCGCGCATGAACGTCATCCGCGTCGCACCCGATCCCGGAGTGATCGAGGTCAATATCCATCCCGCGTCGAGCTGGCGCGAATGCGTCGCCACGACCGAGGCGATCTACGATGAGGCGCGGCTCGCGCGTCTCGGCGCCGACAAATTCATGATCGACGGCAAGCATGCCGGCACCGGCGGGGGCAATCATGTCGTTGTCGGCGGCGCGACGCCGCTCGACAGCCCCTTCCTCAGGCGCCCGGACCTCTTGAAGAGTCTTCTGATCTATTGGCTCAGGCGCCCGAGCCTGAGTTACCTCTTCTCCGGCCTGTTCATCGGCCCGACCAGCCAGGCGCCGCGCGTCGATGAAGCGCGACATGACAGTCTTTACGAGCTGGAGATCGCGCTTTCCCAAATCCCGCCGCCGGGACAGGGCGATAACCCCCGGCCATGGCTCCTCGATCGGCTGATGCGCAATCTCCTCACCGACGTGACCGGCAACACCCATCGGGCGGAAATCTGCATCGACAAGCTCTATTCGCCGGACGGCCCGACCGGCCGTCTTGGCCTCATCGAGTTCCGCGGCTTCGAGATGCCGCCGGACCCGCGGATGAGTCTCGCCCAGCAATTGCTGATCCGCGCGATCCTCTCGCGGCTATGGCGCGATCCGCTGAACGGGCCGCTGCCGCGCTGGGGATCGTCGCTGCACGACCGGTTCATGCTGCCCCACTTCGTTTGGGAGGACCTCCTCGACGTGCTCGCCGACCTCAAGGCGCACGGCTACCCGTTCCGCTCCGACTGGTACGAAGCGCAGGCCGAGTTCCGTTTCCCGTTCTGCGGCGAGGTCGAATACGAGGGCGTCAAGCTCGAGCTGCGCCAGGCGCTCGAGCCCTGGCATGTTTTGGGCGAGACCGGGGCGATCGGCGGCACGGCGCGCTATACCGATTCTTCGACCGAGCGACTGCAGGTGAAGCTCACGACCTCCGATCCCGATCGCTATGTCGTCGCCTGCAACCGGCGCCGCGTGCCCTTGCGCGGAACGGCGACCGGGGGCGTCGCGGTCGGGGCGGTTCGCTACAAGGCCTGGAAGCCGGCGATGGCGATGCATCCGACCGTGCCGGTCCAGGCGCCGCTGGTTCTCGACATCTTCGACGCCTGGAGCGGGCGGGCGCTCGGCGGTTGCATCTATCACGTCGCCCATCCGGGCGGCCGCAGCTACGACACTTTCCCCGTCAACTCGAACGAGGCTGAAGCCCGGCGCCTGGCGCGTTTCGAGGCGCGCGGCCACACCCCCGGCGCTTACGAGCCCCCGCCCGAGACGCCGCACCCGGAATTTCCGCTGACGCTGGACTTGAGGCGGCCGGCGGGGGTTTGATCGTCAACTGGTTGGGATTCCGGCCCGCTGCAGGCCGTCAAGAAAGAGCTCGGCCATCCACTTGTGGCGGAACGGATTCTTGGCAAGTGACAGGAACCGCGTGTATCCCGGATTGCGCCGCAGGAGCTCGGCGGCATGCGCCCGCGCCTCTTCTTCGCGCCTCACATGGGCGAGCGATGCGATGAGCACGCATCGCGCCGCGTGAAAGTTTGGCGAGCGGCCGACCGCTTGATCCGCGG
This sequence comes from uncultured Alphaproteobacteria bacterium, assembly GCA_963765375.1. Classification (GTDB taxonomy): domain Bacteria; phylum Pseudomonadota; class Alphaproteobacteria; order Rhizobiales; family Beijerinckiaceae; genus Roseiarcus. The sequence continues at coordinate 287,284 of CAVXVZ010000010.1, forward strand.
CCTCGATCGCGGCGTCGAATTCACGCAGGAAGAAACGCGCTGCCGCTCGAATGCCCGTGCGTCCATTCGCCTCGGCCGAGAGCGGATCGAGCCGCTCGTTGATGTCGACCCTGGACAGCCCGGTGGCGAAATCGCCGTTCCAGACCGACACCCAGGCGCCGCGAAGATAGGCCTCGGGGCAATTCGGGTTTGCGGCGATCGCCCTATCGAGGAGCGCCGATCCCTCAGCGTGCGCGACGCCAAGCGTTGCGAGGACAAAGCCGCACCGCGCCATAACCTGGGGATCGCTCGAATCCGACGACAGCGCCTCTCGGGCGTGCCCGACGGCGCGCTCTCGCGCAGCCTCAATGTCATGCTCCCATCCAAAGTAGGCGCCGAACTCCCAAAGAACCGCCAGCATCCCGCGCGCCTGGGCAAAGCTTGGATCGCGCGCGACCGCTTCCTCCAGGAGGCTCTTTGCCGACTCATATCCAGCCTTGGACCAAGCATTGAGCCCGGGCAGGGCGCGGAGATAGAGATCGTAGACGGTGAGGTCCGAAGTCGGCTTGCGCACAGCGCGATTCATCTCGGCGCGCCGAATGCTCGGCTCCAGGACTCCCGCGACGGCGGCCGTGATCTGGTCCTGCAATTCGAAGACGTCGGACGGGACGCCGTCGTACCGCTCAGCCCAGACATGGGCGCCGGTCTCGGCCTCGACCAATTGGCCCGTGACGCGCAGTTGCCCGAGCGCCCGGCGCACGCTGCCCTCGAGAACGTAACGGACGCCGAGCCGCCGACCGACCTCACGGACATCCACGCTCTGGCCTTTGAAAGTGAAGGCCGAGTTGCGCGCGATCACGAACAGGGAACGAAAGCGCGAAAGGGCGGTCGTAATCTCCTCCACGATTCCGTCGGCGAACCATTCCGTGTCCGGATCGTAGGGAATGCTCTGGAACGGCAAGACGACCAGCGACGGCCGGCCCTCGGCAATCGGGTCGCTCCGCACATGCGCCGGCGCAGCAATCGGGGGATCGGATCGAACCTCGATGTCCAGGCAATAGCCGCGCTTGACGACCGTACGGAGAATTCGCCCCTCGGGGTCGCCGATCGCGCGCCGAACCTCGCGCACGCACTGGGCAATGCTGTCTTCGGTGACCGTCACGTCGGGCCAGACGGCGTCGAAGAGCTCGTCGCGGGAGAGGATGCGCCCGGGATTACGCGCGAGCTCGAGCAGGAGATCGAGGGATTTGGGCCGCAGCGCCACCTCCGCTCCCTTGCTGTCGCGCAGCAAGCCGCGGTCGACGTCCAGCATCATGTTTCCGAACCGGAGCATCTCCATGGAGGCGCACTCCGAAACAGTCTCGCTTCTACCCCAAAGCAGCCGGCGCAGGCATAAGAAACCGTGAAATCGCACCTCCTCAAGTTTGTCAGGGATGATCGCGGCCGGCGGCGAGCTATCGCGCCGAGACCATGTGAATTCGGAGTAACTTCAACAAACCTTCGGCGAAATCTCGGAGCGCTTTCCGGGACTTGAAGGTCCCCGCCGGCGCAAAGACGCCCGTCCAGAAACGGGGAGTGTCTTTCATGTCCGAGATTGTCGCGCCGCCATCGGTCCAACAGCGGATTGTTCTGCATCCTGCTCGGCAAGCGTTCGCGCCTGCCAGACTAGCGTCGGGAGACCCGCGGCGGGCGTCCCTGCGGCTCCGCACATCAGGCCGCCGAACAGAATCGGCTCCCTCAACCGATGTTCGCCGCCGCGTCCTCAGTCCCCAGGATACGTTCGAGCCTGAAACGTGGATTGACCGTCAGCCCGTCCTCGCTGCCGGCGCCGAGGCGATCGAGATTGGATTCAAGAACGTCGTCTGCATCACGCTCTACAACGAGCCTTTCGAACTCCTCAGAACCAGCCTCTCCGCGCTGCTTCTGAGCATCGGCGCCCAGAGTTTCGCGCCGCCCCAGGCGGGGAGGAGATCCTGCGTCGTCATCATCGCCGACGGCCGCAATCGCATCGATGCGCAAATCCTGCGGTTTTTCGGCGAGGTCGGGGTCATTGACACCGGGCGCTCGTTTTCGGCGCTCGGCGAAACGGTCCATCTCTCATGCAAGCGTATTGACGAAGTGATGAGCGGTCTTGGAGCGGCCGGCGATCTGATGGGCGAAATCGATTTCGCGATCTGCGTGAAGAACGAGAATCGCGGCAAGCTCCATTCCCATGCGCTGTTTTTCCAATGGATCTGCCCCGTCCTGCGTCCGGAGCTTTGCTATCAGCTCGATGCCGGCACGGTCGTCGAGCCCGACGCGGTTTCAAAGCTGGTCGCCTACATGGGCGAGAAACCCGACGTCGCCGCGGCCGCGAGCCGGATCCTGACGCCGAAGCCGGGCGGCGCCGCGAGCACCCTCTCCATCTGGCAGTACATGGATTTCGTGATGCAGAAGGCGGTGACCTGGCCGACCGAGGTCGCATCCGGCTATCTGAGCGTCATTCCGGGCCAGTTCTGCGTCTTCCGCTGGAGCGCGGTGAGCGCGCCGTCTTCCGACGATGACGAGACGCGCCCGCTCGACGCCTATCTTCGCGGTCTCAACGCGGTCGCTCCGCTCGAGCGGGTCATGTTCCTCGCCGAGGACCGTGTGTTCGGCAATGAGATCGTGCTGGCGCGGGACAAGTCCTGGCGCATCGGCTATTGCCCGGCGGCGGAAGCCACGACCGACGCCTGCGACACGTTCGGCGAGCTGCTTCGCCAGCGCCGCCGGTGGCAGAACAGCGCCCTTGCGGTCCGCCTTTGGCTCTGGGGGCGTCTCCCCGCCTATTCATCGACAAAGCGCGGTTCGGCGCCTCGATGCTCTGGCAAGGCCTGCTCACCGCCTCCGAAGTGATGAGTCCGGCGTTTCTCCTCTTGCTGCTGGTCGCGGCGGCGGCGGGTCTGATCCATCCCGGAAATGCCGCTGCGGCCGCCGCGATCGGCGGCGGGCTCCTCGCCTGCGGCAGCCTCGCGTGGCTGACCCTGGCTGATTGCCCTTCGCGCTGGCGGTCGATGCTCTGCCTCGCGCGGGATGCAATCGCGACGCTCACTATCGTCTCGCTGCTAGCGCTTGCCTTTGTTTTGAATCCGGTAGGCCAGGCCGCGCTCATGACCGCGCCGGTCATGCTCATGGCCGCGGTCATCGTGGCCTCCATGCCGGGTCAGCGCTGGGCGGCGCTCAGACACTTGCCGGTCTACCTTCTGACCGACAGGCCAATCAGCTTCGTCCTTTACGCCTATGCGCTCGCCAATATGCACAACGTGAGCTGGGGCACAAAAGGCCTGACCCACGATCCTCACGGCCATAGCGGCGAACAGCGGCGCATGCGGCGGCTGCGCGACGTCATCGCGGGATCGATCGTCGTCGTCACAGCCCTGCTGGTCGCGGTCGGATCCGAATATCCCGGCGCCTGGGTCAAGTCGGAAAGTTGGGTCATCGAGATCTTCACCCTCATTTTCCTAGTCGTTTTGAGCGTTGCAGCGACGACCTGGGCTCACGCGGGGGGACGATCGCTGCTCGCGGTTGGCCGCGCGCTCATCGATTTGCCCGTTCGCGATAGCGGGAGCCAGCCCTCCGCGACGGGAGCCGTCACGCTCGCTCACGCGGCCAGAGAGGCATGAGGGCGGGTCGAGCAGATCCGAGTCCAACGAAAGCAATCAGCGACCCATCGTCCGGGCGACAATCGGTCAAGATTCGACGAATATTCAGGAGGCGGAAATGGAAGCGGTAAAGTCACATACGGGCTTCAAGGCCATCGAATATGCCCTGGTCGCAGCGCCTGCCACGTTGTTTCTTTCGCTCTATCTGCTCGGGGGTCTCTTGATCCACAACCAGTTCGACGCCCCGAAGGCCTGCCGCCTCAATGCTCAAACCGAGTACGCGGCGCCTCGTGGGTGAAGGCGCCGCGGCGCCTTGAGTTCACTCCCTTCCTGCGAAGGCGCCGGTGATCTCGCTTGCGGCCGGCAGGCCGGAGAGAGCGTCGAACCGACCATGCTCCGCAATGTCCTTCGCTGCGCGCATGAATCCGCCCCAGGCGGCGCGAGCGAGCGAGCCGCCGACCGAAATGCGCTTGACGCCGAGGTCCTCGAGCTCGCGTCGGGTGAAGCCCGGCCAGCCGACGAGCACGTTGACCGGCAGCTTGCCCGCGACTCGCACAACCTCGGCGACTTCCTCGGCCGTCCTCAGCATAGGCGCGTAGAGAACGTCGGCTCCTGCTTCCGCATACGCGGCGAGACGGCGGAGCGCTTCGGGAAGTCCTCCCGCCTGACGCAGGATCGCCTCGCTGCGCGCGGTCAACAGCACCGTCTCGCCGCTTGCGTCGATCGCCGCACGCGCCGCGCGCAGCCGCTCGACCGCTTCGCTGAGACCGTAGAGGGACGCGGCGGGATCGCCGGTGTAGTCCTCGATCGAAAAGCCGGCGACGCCGGCCCCGACGCAAAGCCGCGCGCTCTCGTGCACGCCTTCAGCGTCGCGGGCGAAGCCGGCTTCGAAGTCCGCGTTCAGCGGGCAATCGACCGCGGCCGCAAGCTCGCCGATGTGTTTGAGCGCATAGGTTCGGGTCACCGCGCCGTCGGCGAGCCCCGCGGCGAACGCCATGCCGGCGCTCGTGCTCGCCAGCGCTGGGAAGCTGAGGGAGGCGAGATATTTGGCCGAGCCGACGTCGAAGGGGTTCGGCATCACGAAGCATCCCGGCGCCCGGTGCAGTTCGGCGAAGCGGGCGCGCTTCTGAGCGGTGGTTTGCGTCATCTCGCGTCCCTCGACAATGGCTCGGGAACGCGAAGCAAGCCGCCAGTCCTCGAGAGTCGAATTCTGCTCAGTCTCATGTGATGTCCCAGAGCGCGAGCACGCTTAGTCTCTCCCAGCGATGAACTCTGTCAACAGAATGCCAATGAGATGGCTCGGTGCGAAAAGCAAGAAACCTGTTCTGATGGGGCGGTATGGATAGAGCGGGCGAAGGCTGCTCCTTCGATTCGAAGAGATTGAACAGGCCCCCGCGCTGCTCTGACCAGCCGGGACTGATGTACAAAAAGGATGCAATGGTGTTCGCGTCGGCGATATGATCGTGATGCATCGGAAAATCTGGCGTTTGGTCGTTCATTCGTCGGAGTTGCGGAAGGTTGTGCTTGTTCAAAGACACGTCGACTTGAAATGCTTTGTTGAGGAGAGAAATCGTCCGTTTTGAATAGATTGCGCGCCAGAGCGCTTCGCATTTCAGAAGCGAGAATTCGATTCTCCCGGCGCCGCGGCTCTCGATCCCGAATTCGTAACGTTCGGCGCTGATTTTCTGTAGCGACTCATTCAAGACCTCAGGCGTCAGAAAATCATCCACGACAAGGTGCGGCCAGGGGAGCCTGTACGGGTTCTCCACTCTCGCAAACTCAACACAGCCTGACTCGGGGCTCGACGTCAGATTTTCCAGCCCAGCGAGCCCGGATGGGAATCAATATGTCGTTCTCTACTTGATGATTCTCTCGAGGTCTTTTGCGATTTTTTTGACTTTTGCAACAGGTAGGTTGACCTCCTCGCCTTTGACCTCTTTATCCAAAGTCTTGATAAGATCTGTTAATTCCTTGGAGATGTTCTCAACGTCAATTCGCCGTGCGACCCCAACATTGTTGCTACACATGATCGCCTCCTTGGACGAGAGCAAACGATTCAATCTCTCAAAGAGCCGGCCTGTCAAGACGCCCGCGGTCCCGAGACGCGCGCGCTACGAAGTCTTCGGCATGAGCTCGGAGAGTCTCAGCTTCTGCCGGCCCGTATCATCGAAATTGTCCGGCTTAAGCCAGCGCTCGTAGGCGCTCTTCCGCGCCGGCCATTCGCCGTCGAGCATCGCGAACCAGGCGGTGTCGCGATTGCGGCCCTTGACGATCATATGCTGGCGAAAGACGCCCTCGAATGTGAAGCCGAAGCGTTGCGCGGCGCGACGCGAAGGCGCGTTGAGGTCGTTGCACTTCCACTCGTAGCGGCGATAGCCGAGTTCGTCGAAGACGTATCTCGCGAACAAATACTGGGCTTCGGTCGCGCCGGCGGTCCGCTGCATCGGCGGCGTATACATGATGTTGCCGATCTCGATGACCCGATTCGGCGCATCGACGCGCATGAGCGTCTGATAGCCGACCGCGCGCCCCGAGGCGTTATCGACGACGGCGAAGAACAAAGGGTCGACGGAGCGCGCCTTGCGTTCGATGTTCGAACGAAAGTCGTCGAGACTGCGATAAGGCCCGTCGAACAGATAATTCCAGACCCTCTCCCGCGCCGCGTCGCCATTCGAGCCTTCGTAGAGGGCCTCGGCGTGCTTCGCGGCGTCGAGCGGCGCGAGCGTGATCCAGCGTCCCTTCAACGTGATGCGATCGGGCCGCTTGGCCGGATGAGTGTCGACCAATGGGCCGATGGGATGGGTCTTCGGCGCGTCCATCATACGTTGTCTCATATTGCGATTCGACGAGCGGAAACAAAGCGAGGTTTTGTCGCCTGCGGCTTCAGTTCGTTTTGACGTCGGTCTGTGCGAAATCGCCGCCCTTGAACAGAAGCGCTGCGCCATGGGCTTTCGCGCAAGCATAAGACAGACAGTCGCCGAAATTGAGCCCCGCAGGGTGTCGACCTTTGCCATATCGCTCGAAGCATTCGACCGCCAACCGACCGACGCCCTCGTCTATGGAAACCTCGGCGACGCCGCTTTGCGAAGCGAAATCGTCAAAGAGGTCCTGCGCTTCAAGCGGCGGAAGGTCGAGTCGACTTGCGAGCACCATGCAGGTCTCAACTCGGGCGGCGGGAGAGGTCAATCGGCGCTCGGCGGCCTCGAGCGCATCAGCGAGACCGGGAGCGTCGCGCTCACCCAAGATGATCGCGACGATCGCCGATGTGTCGACAAACACCTCTACTGGCCCCACATTGCGTCGATGTCTTCCTTAGTGACTTCGCGCGGATTAGGGCCCGCCGCCGCTCGCGCCCGCGCCGCGAGTTCCGCCAGTCGCTCGCGCAATGGCCGCTTGTCGCGCTCACGCTTCAATTCGCTGCGCAATGCATGGGCGATCGCCTCAGTCATGTTCGTCTTCCGCAACTTGGCGAGTTCCCGGGCAAGTTCGCCAACCTCCGGATCACGAATGCTGATTCCCATGACGGGGTTCCGTCCATACAAACATTGCACAGCGTATATACCATGCCCGCCGCTCTCGTCAATGATTGTCGCGCGGCACGCCCATCGTCTGCGCCAGGCGCTGATAGTGGACCGCGGGTTTGAGCACCATGCCCTCGTCAAACTGGGCCACCATCTCGCGCTGGATCTGCTGCCACGGCGTCTGGCTCTCGGGATAGTGGTAGCCGCCGTGCTGGGCGAGCGCGGCGCGGCGCTCGTTGAGCTCCGTGTCCGAGATCAGGATATTGGCCGAGCGCTTCTTGAGATCGATGCGCACCTGGTCGCCCGTCTTGAGGAGCGCGAGACCGCCTCCCGCCGCCGCCTCGGGGGAGGCGTTGAGGATCGACGGCGAGCCGGAGGTGCCCGATTGCCGGCCGTCGCCGACGCAGGGAAGCGCGTGGACGCCCTTCCTGATGAGCGCCGCCGGCGGCTGCATGTTGACGACTTCGGCCCCTCCAGGATAGCCGATTGGCCCGGTGCCGCGAATGAACAGAATGCTGTGCTCGTCGATCTTGAGTTTCGGGTCGTCGATGCGGTGGTGATAGTCCTCCGGTCCGTCGAACACGATCGCCCGCCCCTCGAACGCCTCCGGATCTTTCGGGTTTGACAGGAACCGCCGCCGGAACTCGTCATCGATGACGCTCGTCTTCATGATCGCGTCGTTGAACAGGTTGCCGCTGAGCACGATGAAGCCGGCATTCTCCTTCAAGGGCTTGTCGATCGGGAAGATGACGTCGGGATCGTCGGAGCGCGTCTTGGCGCAATTCTCGCCCATCGTCTTGCCGTTGACGGTCAGCGCCTTCTCATGGATGAGCTTGCGCCTCATCAATTCGTTGACGACCGCCGGAACGCCGCCGGCGCGATGGAACTCCTCGCCCAGATATTTGCCCGCGGGCTGCATATTGACGAGAAGCGGCACTTGGTGGCCGATCCGCTCCCAGTCCTCGATCGTCAGTTTGACCCCGATATGTCGGGCGATGGCGTTAATGTGGATCGGCGCGTTGGTCGAGCCGCCGATCGCGCTGTTGACCACGATCGCGTTCTCGAGCGCCTCGCGGGTAAGGACGTCGGACGGCTTGAGGTCTTCCCACACCATTTCGACGATCCGCCTGCCGGTCTGATAAGCGATCTGCCCGCGCTCGCGGTGGGGCGCGGGGATCGCGGCGCAGCCGGGCAGGCTCATGCCCAAGGCCTCCGCCAGCGCGTTCATGGTCGAGGCGGTGCCCATCGTATTGCAATGGCCGACCGAGGGCGCGGACGAAGTGACGATCTCCATGAACTGCTCATAGTCGATCTTGCCCTCGGCGAGGTCGGAGCGGGCGCGCCAGACGACGGTGCCCGAGCCGGTGCGCTCGCCGTGGTGCCAGCCGTTGTTCATCGGCCCGCCCGACAGCACGATCGCCGGAATGTTGACTGTCGCCGCCGCCATGATGCAGGCTGGGGTGGTCTTGTCGCACCCGGTTGTCAGCACCACGCCGTCGAGAAAATAGCCCATCAGGATTTCGACCAGGCCGAGATAGGCGAGATTGCGGTCGAGCGCGGCCGTCGGCCGCTTGCCCGTTTCCTGAATGGGATGAACCGGAAATTCGAACGCGACGCCTCCGGCTGCGGTGATCCCGTCGCGCACCCGCTTGGCGAGCTCCAGGTGGTGGCGGTTGCACGGCGAAAGATCGGAGCCGGTCTGGGCGATGCCGATGATCGGCTTGCCGGAGCGCAGCTCGCCGGGGGTCAGGCCGAAATTGAGGTAACGCTCGATATAGAGCGCTGTCATACCCGGATTTTCCGGATTGTCGAACCAGAGGCGGGATCGGAGCGGTCGCTTGACGTTGGGCTTCGGGCTGCCGTTTGATTTGCTTTTGGATTTCTCGGCCATCGTTGCTCGCTCCCTGGCGCGCGGCTCGCGCACGCTCTGACATGCCAGTATGGGGTGGCGGAGGCCGTGAATCAACGCCTCGCGGATTGCCGGCCGAGTCTCCTAGGCCGGTTCGCACTTCACCCAGATCCTCGCAGGATCTTGGTCGTAGGCAGCCGGCTTGCATGTCCAAATCCCATCGTCCCGCGCAACACGGTCGCCCCGGCGAGATGGACATCGCGGGCTTTGAGCATAACGGTTTCATAAAGCGGCCGACCCTCGCGGCTTCGGTCGTTTTCGCCGATGAAGACGCGCAACCGCATCGCGTCGCGCGGCAGGGTCATGACTTGCGCCCCTATGCGCCGAGCGGCGAAACGCCGAACAGCCAGTAATGCAGCCAAAAAGCGATCACGGCCCAAAACGCGAGCCCGACGACAATGGCGCCGGCGGTGCCGCTCCAGTTCGGCGCGGGATAGACGAGGCCGTTGCGGCGGTCGCGGGCGTACGAGCTTGCAAGGTCGGCCGCCGCCCAGACCAGGAACGCGCCGAACAGCACGAGGTCGGCGGCTGAGCCATTCGCGATGAGATGCGCGAAGCCGAAGACGGCGACGCTCCAGACCATCGGGTGATGGATCGCAGCCGTGATATGGCTTTGCTTGAAGAAATAAGCGGCGAGCAGCACCATCGCGAAGAGCATGAGCAAGATGGTCGCGTGCCGCGCCCCGGGGAACGGCGCCCAGAGCTCAGGCGCAGTGTAGCGCGCCTCAGCGAATCCCCAGACGATCAGCACGAAGCCGACTGCCGACAGGAGCGAATAGATTCCCTTCCAGGGGCCTTCGCCGAGCCTCGCGATCGCCTTCTCGCGCCCGCCCTCGGCAAAGATGCGGGTCGAATGAAGCCCGAGAAAGATGATCAGGCCGAGCACGAGAATCGCCATCAAAAAATCCGCCTTTGAGACCGGAATCGACCGTCGCCTTGGGAAGTTACGCGTCCAGCCGCGCCAAAGGCAACCCAGGTCGCCGCGCACGCTTGCGCCTCGCCGGCAGGATCTTGCGCCTCGCCGGAAGGCGCCGCATGGACCCTCGACCCCCATTCGAAGGATGCCCACGATGTCCTGGTCCGCCGCGCAATACGTGAAGTTCGAGGATGAGCGCACCCGGCCGGCGCGCGATCTCATGGCGCGGATTCCGAACCCTGTCGTCGCCGGCGCGGCCGACATCGGCTGCGGTCCTGGCAATTCGACCGAGGTTCTGCGCGAGCGCTTTCCGCACGCGCATATCGTCGGCGTCGACTCTTCCCTCAACATGATCGACGCAGCGCGAAAGCGCCTTCCCGGCATGGCTTTCGAGGTCGCCGACATTCGGCAATGGCGCCCGGAACAGCGGTTCGACGTGATCCTCGCCAACGCCGTGCTGCAATGGATTCCGGGTCACGAGACGCTCATGCCGGCGCTGATCGCCATGCTCAATCCTGGCGGCGCGCTCGCCGTCCAGACGCCGGACAATCTCGACCAGCCGTCGCATCGGCTGATGAGCGAGATCGCCGGCGCGGGCCCCTGGGCGGCGAAGCTCAAGGATGCCGCAAAAGCGCGCGCCGCGCGCCACGGCGCGGGATGGTACTTCCGCCTGCTCCGCGCCCACGCGTCCCGTGTCGAGATCTGGCGCACGACCTATTACCACCCGCTCGCCGGCGCGCATGCGGTCGTCGAGTGGGTGAAGGGAACCGATCTTCGCCCGTTCATCGACCCGCTCGACGAGAGCGAGCGCGAGGCATACCTGGCCCGCTACGAAGCGGCCATCGCCGAGGCCTACCCGGCCGAGGCCGACGGGACCGTGCTCCTGCCGTTTCCACGGCTCTTCTTCGTCGCCACGCGATGACGCCGAGCGATTTGCCCGCGCCTGTCGCGGGAGGTAGCGTCGACGCGGGGACAACGAATTGGAGGACGCCATGCCGAAATATCTGTTCGAGGCGCGCTACACCGCCGAAGGGGCCAAGGGCATCGAAAAGGAAGGCGGCGTCAGCCGGCGCGAGGCGGTCCTGAAGCACCTCGCGCAGATCGGCGGCAAGCTCGAAGCGATGTATTTCGCGTTCGGCGACGTTGACTGCTATTCGATCGTCGACCTTCCCGACAATGTCAGCGCCGCCGCGCTGGCGTTCGCCGTCAACGAGAGCGGCGCAATCGCAACCAAAACCGTCGTCCTCCTGACGCCGGAAGAGGTGGACAAGGCGGTCAAGAAAAGGATCAGTTTCCGCGCGCCCGGCCAATGATGCGGGCGAAGCTGGCGCGCTTCCACCGCGCGGCCCCTTCATGCGGATGGTCATGTCGTCGATCATGCGCTGTCGCAGCGGCGTCATCGCGTGCTTGGTCATCGGCTTCACTCCTGCCAGTTGGACTGCGTGAACGCGCAATCCTGACAGGACGCTCGGCGGCGACGAGCGCTCGCAAACGCCTCACACGTCGGAGAAGTAAGCTTGTGCGACGTTTAGGGATTGGCTTGGTTGAGCCATTCCCTGCCCTTAAGACTCGGCAAGCCTCATTCGCGGTGCGATCGCCCACTCCTTGCCGCGATCTGCCAGTCGAATTCGCGGAGAGATTGGCGCCGGTTAATCGCGGTGCCAGGACCTCCGCCTTGCTCCGAAATCGATACGGCATTATCCCGGAAGCCAAGCTTAGGGCACTCCAGCCGCCCCATTGGAAAATCTCGGCACCCAGAAACGGCGCTTCGAGGTCAGGAGGGCGATTCCACAATGGATGAGGCAAAACGCGACGAGATGACGCGAAGGGTCCAGTCCTACAGCAAATTCATGGACCTCAAGACCTTCTCCGGGATTGCCACCTTCTTTCGAGCGAATCTCTCTCCCGACTTGGTCGGGGTCGATATCGCTCTCGTCGGCTTGCCGACGGATTTGGGCATCACCCAGCGCACTGGAGCTCGTCACGGTCCCCGTGAAATCCGCAATCAGTCCTGCAACGTTCTCTATTATAACCCCTTGACCAAGATTATCCCTTTTGAATTGGCGCGCGTTGCCGATGTCGGCGACGTGCCCCTGGTCAGCGCGTTCAATCTTGAGCACGTGGTCGCGGAAATTCATGCATTCTATGTCAAGCTGTGCCAGGCCGGGATCGTGCCGATCACCGCAGGCGGTGATCACTCGATCACATACCCGATCCTCAAGGCGATCGGCGCCGCGCGGCCCGTCGGGCTGGTCCATATCGACGCTACGGACCGCATAGCGGACAGCGCCTTGCACCACGGCGCGCCCTTCAAGAACGCTGTGCTCGACGGTGTGCTAGACCCAAAGAGAACCGTTCACATTGCCGTCCGCGATCCGGCCGGGGAATTTGAGCAGTTTGCCGATGAGACCGGTCAGACTGTGATCAATATCGATCGTTTTTACGATCTCGGGGTCAAGGGAGTCATCGAAGAGACACACCGCATCGTTGGTGACGGTCCGACCTATATCTCGTTCGATGTAGACGGGCTCGATCCGGCCTACGCCCCAGGAACCGGCACGCCTGCGGTTGGAGGGATCACCACCTACGAGGCCAAACGACTGCTGCAGGGTTTGCGCGGGCTTGATGTCGTTGGCGCCGACCTTTTCGAGGTGTCGCCGCCCTTCGAATTCAGCGGGGATCACGGCGCTTGCTGGTGCACAACTGATGTTTGAAATGCTCTGTCTCGCAGCGGAGTCCTTCGCGAAACGGTCTCCGCAACGTTGAAGATTAGCACTACCGCGATAGCGGTTTAGTGCATCATGCTTCTTAGGTCGTGTCTAAAGCCTTCCAATCCACTCTGTCATATGCGACACGAGAGCAACGGTCTGAACGGACGTGCCACGGACGTGCCACGATTTCCGGGAAAATCCTTACGCGCCCGTAGCTCAACTGGATAGAGTATCGGTCTTCGAAACCGAGGGTTGGGAGTTCAAGCCTCTCCGGGCGCGCCAATCAAATCAAAGACTTAGACGAAGCTGCGAGATTGACCCCTAGGCCTTTGTTTATCTGGGTATACATTGGGGTAACCACACGGTTCAGCGGGTAATCGCTTGCTTCCTGCCCCTTTAGATTTGAATAGAAAGCACCTTGAGCTGCTGTACCGCGCGCTCGGTCGCGGGCTCGTGGTGTGGCAATACGTTGAGGGAACGCTCTATTTGGCGGCGTTTGCCGCGTCCGGGGTCAGCCATGCCGAGTGCGCCGAGAAGTTCTACGGGTTCACAGGGGCGGGAAATAGGCTAAATTTCACGGACCGCGCGTTAGTCTTACTGTGTCACAAGTTGGCTCTTTGGCAACAGGGGCATCGGGGCAGTCGCCGGGCGATACTTCGGGCCAACCTAATGCGGATGCTTGTGATGGACGATTTGACGTGGCGTTCTGCTCGGATCGGGGGATCCGCGGGGTCGAAAACCGTTGGATAGGTCAGACGTTTTGATGACGAGGGTTTTGTCGTCTGAGGGGGGAATCAGAACTCCGTTCGGAGACCAGGAATCCGTATGCTGCGACGCAGAGCGCCATGTGATGGTGAAAGCCTCGCCAGCCTCGACCTTCATAGTGATCGAGGCCCAGTTCCTGCTTGAGTTCCTGATAGTCGCGCTCGATCCGCCAGCGCAGTTTGGCAGTTTCCACGAGCCTCGCGAGGGCTGTATCCGCAGCCAGGGTCGAGAGCCAGTATTTGGTCGGCGCGCTTTCGTCCTGCGGCCATTCGACGAGCAGCCACTCTTCCGCATAGGGGTGCGAACGCCAGTAGTCGCGATGCGCGGGCCTAACCCGCACGGCGGCGAAGCGGGAACGAAGCGTTTTGTCGACGCCTTCGCGCCATGCGACGTCCCGCCAGGCGTCAGCCGGCAGCGACTTGGCGAGTTGCTTGGCCGACTGAGGCTGATTCTGCGCGTCGCGCCGCATCAGCGTCGGGGGTCGACCTTGCCCGGTCCATGCCTTGGGCGGGAGCGGACCCGCTCCCGGCGGCCAAAGCCGGACCGACGACTGAACGCCGACGACATAAGTCAGGCCCATGCGCGTCAGCGCCGCTCGGAACGCCGTGTTGATCCCGTAACCGGCGTCCGCCAACACCACCCCTTCCGGCACGCCCTCGGCGCGCGCGGCGCGGATCTGGTCGAGCGCAATTTGCGGTTTGGTCTTGAAGACGACGTCCTCGGGCACGCCGGCTCTGGCCCGGCGAACTGGATCGGCCGCCCAATCCTCGGGAAGATAGAGCCGAAAGGCGATCGGCAGGCTCGCGTGCTCGTTGGCGACCGACAACGACACCGCAATCTGACAATTGTCCTGCTTGCCGAGTTGCCCGCAATACTGCCGGGCGACGCCAACGGAATGAACGCCCTTCTTCGGGAATCCCGTGTCGTCGACGATCCAAGCTCTTACTCCGCCGCTCTTTTCGATCGCAGGCAGAACAAAGGTTCGAACCTGCCGCAGCAGGGCCTCCTGCGACCAATCGGCGTTCGCGACAAAATGGTGCAGCGATTGATGCGCGCCTTGAACCCGGCTGGGCTCGACGCGGGCTGCAATCGGCTCGACGCTCTTGCGCTCGCCGGGAAGGATAAGCCCTTTGCAGTAGGAGCCAAATGGCGCGCGCCGATCCGCGTGCCCCAAGCTCGACGCCAAGTGCTCCAAATAAGACGCTAACCGAGATTCGTTCCCAGCTCCCTCTGCGCTTCGATCCACCAGCCCCTCCGAATCAGGCGTGAATCGAAACCATCACCTCAAATGTTTATGACACAGTAAAATTAGCGGGCTGCTGAACAAGTCACCGGGTGTGCGCAAGACGGTGGGCAGGCGTGGAATTTTCAGGGTGGAAGGGGTTCAGCCTGAGGAGATGGCCTCGGTATGGAATCATTTCCGCCTCCTTTTCACGCGGCTGGGCGCACGTCGCCCCTCGGGGCCAGAAGCTTGGGCAGGCGAACAAGGTTGTAGGCGGCGAGAGCGAAGACGAAGACGGCGCGCACTTTGGCGAGGCCGCGCCCCTTCACTTGCGTGAGCCCGCCTACCGTTTTGCTCCAGCCGAAGCTTTCCTCGATCCGCTTGCGCAGCCGTTGGCTGATCGCATAGCCGAGGCTCGCCGCGACGTCGTCCGGGACGGCGGTCTTGCGCACCTTGCCAATCTTGCTGACTGTCCCTTTGATCGCCACGTGCGGCTCGATCCCGCGCCCCTTCAGCCCCTCGACGAAGGCCTCGGCGTCGTAGTTCTTGTCGGCGCCGAGGGTCGCACCCTGACTTCCGCAAGACAAAGCGGTCGAACGCGACGCACGCCTCGACGACCGACTCGGACGGCCTCGCCGTTGCGACCCGGCGACGGCGGCTCGCCCGAGCCGTCCTTCGGCCGAAAGCTCTTCATCGACGCCCAGGCCTTCAACAGCGTTCGGTCGACCGAGAAATGCTCCGCGCTCAAAAGCCCCTTCACCTCCGGCAGGCCGAGAAGCGAAGACAAAAACCCTTGCCCGACCTCGTGTGTGAGCAAGCGGTCGCGGTTCTTGGAGAAGGTCGACGCGTCGAACGCCTTCTCGTCGATCGACAGTCCGACGAACCAGCGAAACAAAAGGTCGAACTCGATCCGCTCGACCAACTGCCGCTCCGACCGGATCGAATAGAGAAGCTGCAGAAGCGTGGCCCGCAGCAACCGCTCCGGCGGAATGGACGGACGTCCGCAGGCCTCGTAAAGCGCCGAAAACGCTCCGTCCAGATCAGACAGCGCCGCGTGGGTCAGCCGTCGCATCGCCCGCAAAGGATGCTTCGTCGGAATCCGCGTCTCGATGTCGACATACGAGAACAACGCCCCCCTCGTCCGATCCTCGCCTCGCATCGATCCCTCGCGATTCGCTTCGACAATGTCGGTTGACAAAAAAACGGAAAAGAGTCCTTGCGCCGATTCGAAGGTCAGGTTGGTGTAAGATGGCCAGCCAACCACGTGTTGGGCTCGGCTCAATGCTCCTTGTGCTGCTTGGCGAATCAAAGGGTTCTGGTCCCGGCAGTTTAGCGCCCATCACTCACTTCCCCCGCCTCGCCGTGACGCCCATCAGCCCCCCGATCGTATCCAACGCCACTCGCAGCCGGTCGGAGACCACCGCGTCGGCGCGCCAGGGGGTGGCGAGTTCGGGAATGAAGCCACGGCATTCTCGCACGCCCGCGCCCTCGATCACGATCCGGGTCACGATCGGCCAGGCGTGCGGGCCGACCCGCTCCTCGGCCTCGCGCAGCTTGTCGCGGGCGAAGAGCGCGGTCTCGGACTGGGGCAGGCCCGAGCGGGGGCCGAACCCGGTCGAGCCGAAGCGGTCGGGCGCGACCGCGCGCAATTGGTCGAGACGGGCGCGCTGATGGGTGCGGCGCAGGGATTCGCCGACCAGCCAGCGGATGTCGTTGAGCTTCGAATCGTGCCGGCGCCAGCACCCGGTTGGCGCGCATGGCGTCGAACGGATCGACGATGCGGCGCGTCCGGTCCGGGTCGCGGGTCGGCGTCTGGCCCAATTCCCTGGCTCGGGCGAGCCGCTCGGGCGACGCGTCGAGCCGTTCCTGGACAGCGTCGAGGAGTTCCTGCGGCGATTTGCGGGTCCGCTTGGCCGGCCTCCGGGGGCCGCTCAAGTGAACAACTCCCCAAGTTCCGCCCACGCGAGTTGCTCCGCGAACTCCGCGCCCATCGGGTCCGCCAGGTCGGCGCAGAGCGCCGCCGGCGAAGTGCAGTAGGATTGCTCGAGGATCGGGGGGACCAATCTGGGGATGCCGCGCATGTTGACCCTGACGTCCGCCGGCGGCCCGTCGTGCCGGCGGCGCAAATCCTTGAGATGACGGGCGCAGGCGCGCTTGGCCGCCATCCGCTCGGTGTCGACTTTGGGCGGGCGGCGGCGGGCTAGCCTGCATTTCTCACGCGGGTGGCGCATCGGGGTCCAGAATCAGCTAAACTTGTTTTGCGATCAACGAGTTACGCTGATTCGAAGGGGACTCCGATGCTGACGCAGTGTAGCCCGACAGAGATGGAGTTTGGAAGGGCTGGCGGGCGGCGGGTTGTGGCGGATTTCGACGGCGGGCTGGTGTCCTCGGACGCGGGGGCTTTGCTGCTGGGCGAGACGGACAAGGCGATCGGCCTCATCGATCGATTTACCGCGTGCTTCGGCGATCATCGCAGCCCGCTCTTCACCGTGCATGCGCTCAAGGCTCTGATCGGGCAGCGGGTGTTCGGCCTGGCGCTCGGTTATGAGGACCTCAACGACCACGACGACTTGCGTCGCGATCCGGTTCTGGGCGTGCTTCTGGGCAAGCTCGAGCGCGATGGCGATGAGCCGTCGCCGCTGGCGGGCAAGAGCACATTGAACCGGCTGGAGCATGCGCCGGGCGCGGGCAAGAGGCCGCGCTATCACAAGATCAGCCACGATGGCGCGGCGATCGAGCGGCTGTTTGTCGAACTGTTTCTCGACGCGCACGCCAAGGCGCCGCGTCAGATCGTGCTCGACCTCGATGCGACCGACGATCCGTTGCACGGCGATCAGGAGGGGCGGTTCTTTCACGGCTATTACGACTGCTATTGCTACCTGCCGCTCTATGTTTTCTGCGGCCGCCATCTTCTGGCCGCCAAGCTGCGGCCCTCAAACATCGACGGCAGCGCCGGGGCGCAAGACGAGATGGCGCGCATTATCCAGCAAATCCGCGCGCGCTGGCCGCGGGTGAAGATCGTGCTGCGCGCCAACTCCGGCTTCGCCCGCGAGGCCTTGATGGCCTGGTGCGAGGCCAACGCGGTCGACTACGTGTTCGGCCTGGCGCGCAACGCGCGGCTGGAGGCGCGCATCGCCGACGCCTTGAGCGAGGCGCGGACGATGTCGCAGGCGAACGAGGGCCAGCCGGCGCGGGTGTTTCGCGACTTCGAATGGTCGACCAAGGAGAGCTGGTCGCGCCGCCGCCGGGTGATCGGCAAGGCCGAATGGACGGGCGGCGAGGCCAATCCTCGTTTTCTCGTGACCTCGCTCAAGGCCGACGCCTGGCGCGCCAAGCCGCTTTACGAAAAGCTCTATTGCGCGCGCGGCGAGATGGAGAACCGGATCAAGGAGTGCCAGGGCGATCTCTTCGCCGACCGCACCTCGACAGCCACCCTGCGCGCCAATCAGCTGCGGCTGTGGCTCGCCGCGACGGCCTATGCGCTCCTGTGCGCGCTGCGCCGCATCGGCCTGGCCCACACTGCGTTCGCGAGCGCGACCTGCGGCACGATCCGCCTGAAACTGCTGAAGCTCGGCGCGCTCGTCAAAATCAGCGCCCGGCGCGTCAGGATCGCCTTCGCTTCGGCCTGCCCGAACGCCCAGGAATGGCGCCTCGCCGCGGCAAGGCTCGCAAGCGCGCGCGCCTCGCCAACCTGACGCGCGTCGCCGCGGCGCGACAATGCTCGGCAAACCCTCGGCCCACCGGAGAAACAATCCCCCCCATCGACGAAAATCACCGCGCGCCCGCGCCACCCACAGTCACGCCCGCACAAACCCGGCCTTCAAATCGCGCCGAAACCGACGTCCAATTGCCCGCCCGCGTGAGAAATGCGGGCTATGGGTTTGCTCACGGGGTTGCCCTTCCTGGATTGCGACGGCCCCAGCGGCCGCCGCCGAATGTTCTTGTTTTGTCCATTATTTGGTAGAACCGAACCTTATGTCAAGCTTCTGTTTTTTTGAATTGCGGTTTTTCGGAAAAAGGGTTAATCCCGTGAGTCGGCAGGCCTTCCGGGGCCGGGAAGCAAGCGGAAGCGCGCGGCCCAAGCCTTTGCGTGGGGCACAAGAATTTGGAGATTGAACTTTGACCGTCGATTGGATCCGCGCCGGCCTCAAGAGGACCGGCAAAACCCGCAGCGGCCTCGCCAAAGCGCTCGGCCGCTCGCCTTCCGCCGTAACCGATCTCCTGAATGGCCACCGCCGCCTGCGCGCCGACGAGATCGCAATCGTTTCGGATTATCTCGGCATCGAGCCGCCGCGACTCATCGGCGGCGGACCGCCGCGGCCGCCCAAGGCGCCGCTGATCGGCTATGTCGGCGCCGGCGCGATCGCCCATTTCTATGCCGACGGCCAGGGTCCGTTCGACGAGGTCGACGCGCCGATCGACGCCAAGCCGGCGACGGTCGCAGTCCAGATCCGCGGCCACTCGCTTGGCGCGCTGTTCGACAACTGGCTGGTCTTCTACGACGACATCCGCAATCCGCCCGACGACAGCCTCGTCGGGCGGATGTGCGTGTGCGGCCTTGCCGACGGGCGAGTCTTGATCAAGGCCTTGAAGCACAGCCCGAACACCGGCCTTTGGCACCTTCTCTCGAACACCGAGCCGCCGATCTACGACGTTGGCCTCGACTGGGCCGCGCCGGTGCGCGAAATGCGGCCGCGGTAAGGGGGTGCGAGGGCCCTCATTCGACCAGTTCCGCCGGCGACGTTCTCCCGCAAGCGGGAGAAGGGAAGCGCCCCCTCTCCCGCTCGGGGGAGAGGGCAGGGGCGAGGGGTAGAGCGCCAGATGGCCGCCCCGCCCTCTGCGCTCGAGATCGCGCGCGCGCTGATCCGCTGTCGGTCGGTGACGCCGGAGGACGGCGGGGCGCTGCCGTATCTGCGCGATCTCCTCACTGGGGCTGGATTCGCAGCCGAGCTTGTCGCCTTCGAGAGGCCTGGGACGCCCGCAGTCTTGAACCTCCACGCGCGGTTCGGGACCGGCCGGCCGAATCTCGCCTTCGCCGGCCACACCGACGTCGTGACGCCCGGCGATGTCGCGCGCTGGCGGTTCGATCCGTTCGCAGCCGAGATCGCCGAGGGCCAGCTCTGGGGCCGCGGCGCCTGCGACATGAAGGGCGGCGTCGCCGCCGCGGCGGCCGCGGCGTTGCGCTTCATCGCCAAGGGTCCGTTTCCGGGCTCGATCAGCTTCCTCATCACCGGCGACGAGGAGGGGCCGGCGGTCAACGGCACGGTCAAGCTCCTCGAATGGGCGCGCGCCAAAGGCGAGCTTTTCGATCATTGCATCCTCGGCGAACCGACCTGCGTCAGCGCGCTCGGCGACACGGTCAAGCACGGCCGGCGCGGCTCGCTGAATGGACGGCTCACAATTCACGGCCGCCAGGGCCATGTCGCCTATCCGCAGATCGCCGAGAATCCGATCCGGGCGCTTTCGCGTTTGCTGACGG
The DNA here is from genome assembly GCA_963765375.1 of uncultured Alphaproteobacteria bacterium. Taxonomy (GTDB): domain Bacteria; phylum Pseudomonadota; class Alphaproteobacteria; order Rhizobiales; family Beijerinckiaceae; genus Roseiarcus. The sequence goes on from CAVXVZ010000010.1 coordinate 307,406, forward strand.
CGCTGCTCGAGCCGCCGCTCGATCGGGGAAACGCCGATTTCGAACCCTCGAACCTCGAAGTCAACAGCGTCGATGTCGGCAACGCGGCCCACAATGTCATTCCGGGCGAGGTCCGGCTCGCCTTCAACGTCCGGTTCAACAATCTCTGGACGCCCGAATCGCTTGCAGCCGAAATTGCGCGGCGGGTCGCGGCGGCGGCTCACGGCGCGCGCACGACGCTCGCCTTCGAGCCAACCAATGCGGTCGCGTTTCTCACCAAACCCGGCGCCTTCACCGATCTCGTCGCCTCCGCGGTTGAGGACGTCACGGGACGCAGGCCGGCCCTCTCGACGGGCGGGGGCGCCTCGGATGCGCGCTTCATCAAGAACGCCTGTCCCGTGGTCGAGCTCGGGCTGGTCAACGCCACCATCCACGCGGTCGACGAGCGGGTTGCGCTCGACGATCTCGAGGCGCTGTCGTTGATCTACGAGCGGGCGCTCGAGCGCTATTTCGCCGAGTTCGCGGCGTAGTCGACGCGGGCGAGGTAGAGGCCGCAGGCGGGCGCGACCGGGCCGCAGCGGCTCCGGTCGGCGGCTTCGAGCGCGTCTTTGAGGTCGGCGCGGCTCGAACGGCCGACGCCAACCTCGACCAGCGAGCCGACCATCGAGCGCACCTGCCGGTGCAGGAACGAGAGCGCGCGCGCTTCGATGAGAACGTCGTCGCCGTCGCGCATGACGTCGAGGCGGTCGAGGGTGCGGATTGGCGAATTCGCCTGGCACTGGGAATCGCGGAAGGTCGAGAAATCGTGCAGGCCGACCAGCGCCTGGGCGGCCTCGTGCATCGCCGCGGCGTCGAGGGGAGGCTTCACCCGCCAGGCGCGGCCGCGGTCGAGCGCGAGCGGCGCGCGACGGTTGACGATGCGATAGAGATAATGGCGGGCGCTGGCGCTGCGCCTGGCGTCGAAACCGGGATCGGCGACCTCGGACTTGAGAACTGCGACCGGATGGGGATGAAGCAGTGCGTTGAGCCCCTCGCCGAGGCGGAATGGGTCCCATGCGTGCTCAAGGTCGACATGCGCGACCTGGCCCAGCGCATGCACGCCGGCGTCGGTGCGCCCAGCGCCGTGAGCGGTCGCGCGCTCAGCCGTCATCGCGAAAAGCGCGTCCTCCAGCGCCTCTTGAATCGAAAGGCGGTTCTCCTGCCGCTGCCAGCCGACGAACGGCGCGCCGTCATATTCGAGGATGAGCTTGAAGCGCGGCATTCGTGCTGTTTACGCGCAGGGTCGACCCGCTGGAAGGCCCTCATCCGGCCCTTCGGGCCGCCTTCTCCCGCAAGCGGGCGAAGCGAGCGTCCCCTATCCCGCTCGCGGGAGAGGGTTGGGGTGAGGGTATGCGCCGCGAAAGGATTCAGAACAGGCTGAGCTGGGCGCCCGCGTCGCTCGCCTTGAAGGCGGTCTTGCGAAAGAGGTCGGTGCGCAAAGCCCGCGACGCCTCGCGGTAGCCGAGGCGGCGCGCGGCCATCTCGAACCGGCGCCCGATCATCCAGGCGTAGGGGCCTGAGCCCGCCATGCGCCGGCCCCATTGGGCCTCGTAGTCCTTGCCGTCGCGCATCGACTGCATGAGCGAGACGGCGCGCTTGAGCCGGTCGGGATAATGGACCTGCAGCCATTCGCGGAACATGTCGCGCAACTCGCCCGGCAGTCTCAAGACGACATAGCTCCCCTCGCGCGCGCCGGCCGAATAGGCGCGGGTCAGGATCGTCTCGAGTTCCTCGTCGTTGATCGCCGGAATGACCGGGGCGGCCATCACGCCCGCCGGCACGCCGGCGTCGTTGAGCGCCTCGATCGCCTCGAGCCGCTTCTGCGGCGTTGGGGCGCGCGGCTCCATTTGCCGCGCCAGCGCCCGATCGAGCGTGGTCACTGAAACGAACACCTTGACCAGGCCATCGCGGGCCATCGGCGCCAGGAGGTCGAGGTCGCGCAGGATCAGGTTCGACTTGGTGACGATGGTCAGCGGGTGGCGGGCGCGCTTCAGAACCTCGATCAGCGACCGGGTGATGCGGTATTGGCGCTCGATCGGCTGATAGGGATCGGTGTTGGCGCCGAAGGCGATCGGCGCCGGCTTGTACTTGGGCGACGCCAACTCCCGCTCAAGGAGCTCGGCCGCGCCCTCCTTGGCGAACAGGCGGGTTTCGAAATCGAGCCCGGCCGAGAGCCCCATATAAGCGTGGGTGGGCCTCGCGTAGCAATAGAAGCAGCCGTGCTCGCAGCCGCGGTAGGGGTTGATCGAGCGGTCGAACGGGATGTCGGGGGAGTCGTTGCGGGCGATGATCGCCTTGGGCTTCTCCCAGGTCACATCGGTTGCGAGCGGCTCGGGCGCTTCGTCCTGCGTCCAGCCGTCGTCGAACGCCTCGCGCCGCTCGAGCTCGAAACGGCCGGATGCGTTGGTCGCCGCGCCGCGCCCGCGCCGAAGCTCGGCGGGCAGGATGCGTTCGGCGATCGCGGCGGGGCGATGACGCGGGTCAGGGGCGAAGGCTCGGATCGGGGTCGGGTTCATGGCGATGGACCATCATGGCGCGGCTAGAACATATCATGAACAACGCACATAGCCCCGCATCATCGCCGCGTCAAGGCCATGCCCTGTTGCGAAGCGATCGTCCGCGCTCAGTGTGGAGGTAAAGTGATGGAGGGCGCGGCCAAAAGCGCCCGCCTCACCCTAAAGCGCCTGACGCGGAGTGGCGCCGGTCAGTTCGAGAACGTGTTGCAGGACTTGATGTCCCCGCTCTTCAGCCCGGCGGTCAGCCATTGCTGGCGCTGCGCCGCCGAGCCGTGGGTGAAGCTGTCGGGTACGGCGTAGCCGCGCGCGGCGGTCTGCAGCCGATCGTCGCCGATTGCGGATGCGGTCGCCATCGCCTTCTCGATGTCGCCAGGCTGGAGAATCTGCCACTTCTCATTCGCATGGTTGGCCCAAACGCCGGCAAGGCAGTCGGCCTGCAACTCGACCCTGACCGAGAGGGCATTGGCCTGGGTCTGGCTCACCTGCTGCTTTGCGTCGTCGACCTTGTCGAGGATGCCAAGCAGGTCCTGGACGTGATGGCCGATCTCGTGGGCGACCACATAGGCGTAGGCGAAGTCGCCGCCGCCGCCATATTTGGCTTTCATGTCGCGGAAGAACGAGGTGTCGAGATAGACCTTTTTGTCGATCGGGCAGTAGAATGGCCCCATCGCCGAGCGCGCGCCGCCGCATCCCGACTGCGTGGCGCCGTCATAGATGACGAGCGTCGCTGGTTCGTATTTCACGCCGGCCTGCGCCGGCAACACCTCCGCCCAGACACCCTCGGTGCCGCCAACGACCTTGGCGAGAAAAACGCGCGCCGGGTCGTTCGGATCGACGGGGGCGCTCTGTGGCGGCGGGCCGCTGTTTTTCCCGACCCCGACCATCTCGGCGCCGCTCATCAGCACCTGCGGCGAGATGCCGGTGAAATAACTGATGGCGAAAATGACGATGATCGCGCCGATGCCGAGCCCGCCGGCGCCGACCGCCCCACCGCCTCCGCCTTGGCCGCGACGATCCTCGATGTTCGAGGACTGCGGCATGTTCTCGTATTCCATGTCAACTCCGGGCGGTCGAACGCCGGTTAATGTTCTGGTCACCCTAGCAGAACCCTCGCCCGCCGAGTAGCGCTGCGGCATGGAGAGCGCGCAAAGTCTTTGTTGAGGCATTTGCGGAACGGTCAACCTTCATGGACAAGGACCGCGCCGCCATGCCGCCGACCTATTCCCTCGTCGTGCCGATCTTCAACGAGGAGGCGGTCGTGCCAATTCTGCTTCGGCGGCTCGACGCCCTCCTGGAATCCCTCGACGCGCCGGGGGAAGTGATCGTCGTCGACGACGGATCGAGCGACACGAGCGCGATCGTGATCGAGGGCAAGACGCGGACCGACCGGCGCTATCGGCTCGTCAAGCTCTCGCGCAATTTCGGCCATCAGGTCGCGATCACCGCGGGACTCGATCATGCCGCCGGTCAGGCGGTCGTCGTCATGGACGCCGATCTGCAGGACCCGCCCGAAGTCGTCCACGCGCTGATCGCCCGATGGAAAGAAGGCTACGACGTCGTTTGCGCCGAGCGCGCGTCGCGCCGGGGCGAAAGCCGCTTCAAGCTGATGACCGCCGATCTCTTCTATCGCCTCATCGGCGCGCTCTCAGAAACGCCGATACCCCGCAACGCCGGCGACTTCCGTCTGATCGATCGCAAGGCGCTCAACTTTTTCCTCGCCATGCCCGAGCGCGACCGGTTCGTGCGCGGCATGTTCGCCTGGATCGGGTTCCGCCAGGGAACCGTGAGCTTCGACCGCCCGCCGCGCGCCGCGGGGATCAGCAAATATTCGCTGCGCCGGATGATCGCTCTCGCCACGAACGGCGTCATCTCGTTCTCCGACGCGCCGCTTCGTCTCGCGCTGTGGGCCGGCGCCGCAGTCTCCGCGCTCGCGTTTCTCTATGGGTTGGTCGTCGCAGGACGCTGGGCGCTGGGCGATCCGAGCCTCGCGCGCGGCTGGAGCTCGACCATCGTGGTCATCGCCGGTCTCGGCGGCGCGAACATGCTGATGACCGGCGTCATCGGGCTCTACGTCGGCCGCATTCACGCACAGGTGAAGCGCCGGCCGCTCTACATCGTCGAGCGCGCGGTCGGCTTTGACGCGCCGGCCAGAGTGCGCCGGCCGGCGCGGGGTCTAACCGTTGCTCGCCGGTCCGAGAAGGCCTGAGCGTTCGCGCGGCGATCGGTTTGGAGACAACCAGGCTTCGCGCTTCTCCGATGCCGACACCCGCGCTTAATTCGGAAAAGCGCTGGCGGCGTTCAAGAAGGGGACTCGAGCGATCCGGCAACATAAGCCTGCCGCCTCTCTTGGCTTCAATTGAACAAATGAACCAGATGACGTAAGGTATTCAATATGGCTCATCCAAGCCCTAGTGCCACACTTTCTTGATTCGTCGGGTTGCGGACGTTTAGATGGTCTAATCACGGAAGGGATTACGCTTTCATAGATCAAAAGAGGAGGGTTCGAAATGTTGGATGAGTATCGACGTCGGCTTCTCCAAATGGTAATATGGACTGGTGGGGTATTAACTTCCTTATATCCGCAATATTCCCTGGCTCAGGGCTCGGTTCACCTAGATCCAGTTAGTCCGCCGACAGCAAAACCTGGGCAGCAAGTGGTCATCGCAGCTTTTGTCTCCTACCCAGTCCCCGGGCCATGCCAGATTACAATCACGCAGGTTGGGCAGAGCATCCCGCTTGCGACGTTGGGTCTTGAACCATCGACAATATGGATCGTGCCGGCCAATGCTCCGCTGGGAAACTATGAGGTTGTTGGCGCCTGTGGGAGCATCGAAAGCGCGCGGGAGACGCTTACGATTGGCAACCCGGCCACGATCACGACATTCGGGCCAGCGCCGGCTTCGATAGGCATGATTCAGGAGGTCGACGGAAGCGGATTCGGGGCAAACCAATTGTCGGGCAGCGTTAGTCTCCTCCAAACCAATGGGGGGCCGCCCACGACAGCCATTACACAGGTGACGGATTGGTCCGATGGAAGGATCATATATACGCTTCCCATTGTTCCAACGGGGACCTACGACCTGGCAGTGCATACCGCAAGTAACGGGGATAGCAACTCTGTGGGCCCGTACGAGGTTGGGCCAGCCATCCAACACCTCTGGGTGGCCGACACCCAGAACAATCGCATACTTGTGTTTTCGACACCAATAGTAACCGGACAGGCGGCCAACGTCGCCTTCGCACAAGTTGGATTGCTTCGTCCCGGCGGCATAGCAACTGATCCCGGCCATGATGAAATTTGGATTTCGGACACGGGGAATAGCCGCGTCGTCCGGATGGGTGTGAAGAGCGTGGAGGCGCCTCTCGGCAACAGTGGCCAACCCGACGTTATTATCGGGAAAACTCTTGCATGCCCGTCGAGTCCGGCCCCCGGACCTCCTGCGTCGGCGTCAACCTTTTGCAACCCCGCCGGGATTGCAGTCGACGCCTCTGATAATCTCTGGGTGGCGGACACCGGTAATAATCGCGTTCTCGAGTTTTCTCCGCCGTATATCAATGGAGCCTCTCTTGTAATTGGCCAATCTAATTTCACGGATAATCAGTGCGTTACTTCGGCGACCGGACTATGCCAACCCGAGGGTGTGTCGCTTGATCCGAGCGGGAATCTCTGGGTGGCAGATACGCTTAACAATCGCGTGCTTCAATATACCCGCCCGTTTTCGAGCGGAGAAGCAGCACATATTGTTCTAGGTCAAACTAATTTCAACAACAACGGGTACAACGGCGGTTACGACTTTACTCAATGGAATACGCTGGCAAATCCTTCGTCTGTAGTATTCGATGGCTCTGGAAATCTTTGGATTGCCGACACGCAGAATGACCGCGTCCTCGAATTTATTCCGACAGCTCAAGTAAATAGCGGATTTCCGTCTGTTGTTATTGGCCAGAGTTCGCAATATTCGGGTAATGTATTTAATCAAAATAGCTGTCTTCACAGTTCAACAGCGACACAAATTTCGCTATGTGAGCCAGTGTTTGCTCTTTTTGACAATTCAGGAGATATGCTTGTAGTCGACAATATTGATAACAGGTTGGTCGAGTACAGTGACAGTGGCCCCTTCTCGACTGGGCAGGCTGCGTCCATCGTGATTGGTCAACCAGGCTTCTCTCAAAAAGGTTACGGAACCGGACCCGCGAACCTCTCTCTCCCTATGAGCGCGACTTGGCAGGTGTTTCGTGGCGAATAGCGCTCGATATGACAGAGCGCTGCTACAGCTGCGCGAGATTGGTCCTTAGTGGATCTGTGTCGCCGCGTCCTGCCCGCGCGCGAGCTCGAAGGTCGTGATGGCCACCAGCATCTCGGCGCGCGATTTGAGGTCCTTGGCTTCGAGGAGCGCCTGCTTCTCCTTCGGGCCGCAGGGGCTCATCATCGACAAGCCATTGACCAGGGCCTCGTTGGACGCCTTCTTGATGTCGCTCCACACCACCTTGATCTCGTTGACCTCGGCGAAGCGCTTGAGCGTCTCAAGCAGGTCCTCGCGATCGACCGCAGATTCCCCCGCGCCCTCGAGAAAATCCTCGGCGAACGGCGAATAGTCGGCAACCGCGACCCGATAGGGCCCTTGGCCCGGCGCTTCGGCCGCCATGTGGAACCGCGCGACGCCCATGAGGGTCAGGAAACAGCGGCCGTCGCCGATTTCCGCATATTGGACAATGCGGCCGGCACAGCCGAGCGGGTAAAGCTCCGGCGCCGGATCGGCGGTCTCCTCCTCGACCGAAGGCTGTATGACACCGATGAGCCGTTCGCCGGTCAGCGCATCGTCCAGCATCTCGAGATAGCGCGGCTCGAACACCGTGAGCTGGATTGGCCGCCGCGGCAACAACAACGCGCCCGCCAGTGGAAACAGCGGAATCGTCGCCGGCATCTCGGCCGGTGCGGCGAAGGTGCGGTTGAGCTTCATGGCCCTCGTCTCGACTTTGGGGCGCGGTTGGCGGCGGCTCGCCATCAAAACCAGATCGCCGACAGCTTGCGCCGCGCCGCGACCAATTCGGGGTCCATCAGACCCCAGGCTTCGAACAGCTGCAACAATTGTTTGCGCGCCGCTTGATCATTCCAACTGCGATCGCGCCGGATGAGTTCCAGCAACTGATCGGCCGCGCCCGCCCGGTCGCCCTTCGCCGAAAGCGCGACCGCGAGATCGAACCGCGCCTGGTGATCGTCCGGGTTGGCGGCGACCGCCTGTTCGAGCGGCTTAAGCTCGCCAACGCCCGAGGCCTGTTCGGCAAGGCGCAGCGCGGCGACTGCGGCGGCGACCGCCGGATCCTGATCCTTGCCCGTCGGGGCTGGAGGAGCCGTGTCCAACAAGGCCTTCGCCTCGTTGAGCCGCCCGGCGGCGACGTGAAGCTTGGCCAGGCCTCCGATCGCCTTGGCGTCGGCAGGGTCCTCGGCCAGAACCTCGGAATAGAGCGCCGCGGCGCCGTCGGCGTCACCCTTGGCGGCCAGTTCATCCGCCTCGGCGACCAGCGCGGCGGAACCGCCTTCGAGCGGGCCCACGAGCCGCTCGATGAAACCGCGGATCTGGCTTTCCGGCAGCGCGCCAACAAATCCGTCGACCGGCTGGCCCTTGTCGAAGGCGATCACGGCGGGAATCGACTGGATGCCAAGCTGGCCGGCGATCTGGGGATGCTCGTCGATGTTCATCTTGACCAGCGCAACCTTGCCGCCCGAGTCGGCGACCGCCTTCTCCAGCGCCGGCGCGAGTTGCTTGCAGGGGCCGCACCACGGCGCCCAGAAATCGACCAGCACCGGCTGGCGCGTCGACGCCGTCAACACGTCGGCGCGGAACGAGGCCGTCGTGACCTCCTTGACCGAACCCGCCTTGGTTTGAGGCGCGAGCGCGCCGCTCACATTCGCCATGTCCCATAATCTCCAGCCGGCGGACGGCAAGCCCGCCATATCCCACTTTGCCGCTCTAAATGGAGGCGCCGGGCTTTTTATTCAACCGGCGGCCCCTCCCGCCCCAGCGCCGCGACCATCGGCTCATGTCCGGTCGCACGCAGGAATTTGATGAGGTTCGAGCTCGCAAGCCCGGTAGTGCGGGTATTGACCAGGGGATGAAAGTTGAGCCGTTCGTGGCGCATCATTGCTTCATCGAGCACGACAGAGACCTTGCCAGCTCTGTCGTTGATCGCGCCGAACGGCGTGACCGCGCCCGGCCGGACGCCCCAGACCTGTTCCAGGAGATCGGCGGAGCCAAAGGAGACGCGCCCCTGCGCGCCGATCTTCTCGTGCACCCGCTTGAGGTCGATCTCGGTCGTCTCGCCTAAGACCAGCAGGAACAGTCTGCCCTTCTTGTCCTTGACGAACAGGTTTTTGGTGTGGCCGCCAGGAATGTCGCCGCGCAACGCCCGCGAGTCCTCGACGGTGTGGAGCGGCGGATGCTCGACCGTCTCGGTCTCTATCGACAAGGCGGCGAGATAAGCGAGCAGGTCTTCGGGTGCGGCTGGCATGAGAAGGGCTTGCGAGGGATTCGGGCCTTGCTAGCCGTTCCAACCGCCAGCCGCAATGGATCGAATCCGCGCTCAGGAGGGATGCTTCGCGACGGGCCGCTCACATAGTCGTGAGATACAGTCCTAATCCGGACAAAACATTGACTGTGGCGCTTTCTTCCGCAAGTCTAGCCTCGGTCGACCGATCTCCGGGTGCGCTGGAGGTCCCGAACTGACACGCAGTCGTCTATTGGAAAATCCAAGCAATTTAGGGGGAAACCTGATGAAATCTTGCGCTCCTGTCGTGGCATTGTCCGTCGGATAGCCGATCCTGCGGGATTGTATCGCCGTTGAACAACCGCGGGGTTGCGCGCGCGCTCCGCGAGGACAAATTGCGTCCTCGATGAGAAAGCGCTGGCGCCGCGGCGCGAAATCTGTATAAGCGCGCCATCCGCGCCCTTGAGGGCGCGGCTTTGTGTCGCGACCGACCTGGACGACATCCCGGTTCGGCCGCTTTGTTGAATGCGCCGTTGGGCGTCCCACATAAGGAAATCCGATGTCGATTACAGCTGAGCGCAAGTCCGCGCTCATCAATCAATATGGCGTGAAAGTCGGCGACACCGGGTCGCCCGAAGTTCAGGTTGCGATTCTCACCGAGCGCATCGCCAACCTGACCAACCACTTCAAAACTCATGTCAAGGACAACCATTCCCGCCGCGGCCTGCTCAAGATGGTCTCGCAGCGGCGAACGCTTCTCGACTATGTCAAGAAGCAGGACGAGAGCCGATACAAGACTCTCATCGAGCGTTTGGGCATCCGCCGCTGAAGGCGAGCTTGACGCAAATGGAGCGCCTGATTTCAGGCGTACCGACCGAAGACCGGGCGACGGCGCGGCCGACGCCCCTAACCCAATGCGAGAGCCTCGCGTCATGGCAGGATCGCAAGCGGCTGGCGCTCGCCCAGCCTCTCGCCGTCTTGCCGATGACGAACCCGATAGACGGGCGGCATGGGCCGCAGGCTTTCGCATCCTCAACTCGTGCAGGATGAAGAAAGATGTTTAACATTGAACGCGAAGAACTCGACTGGTGCGGGCGCAGGCTCGTGCTCGAAACCGGCCGCCTGGCCCGCCAGGCCGATGGAGCGGTGTTCGCCACGTGGGGCGAAACCACGGTTCTGGCGACGGTGGTCGCCGCCAAGGAGCCGAAGCTCGGCCAGGACTTTTTTCCCTTGACCGTCCACTACCAGGAGAAGGCGTTCGCAGCGGGTCGAATTCCCGGCGGCTATCTCAAGCGCGAAGGGCGCCCTTCGGACCGCGAGACGCTGACCTCCCGGCTGATCGACCGGCCGATTCGCCCGCTGTTTCCGGAGGACTTCCGCTGCGACACTCAGGTGATCGCTACGGTCTTTTCCTACGACCTCGAGACCGACTCCGATATTCTGGCGATGATCGCCTCCTCGGCCGCGCTCACCCTCTCCGGCGTGCCGTTCATGGGCCCGATTGGGGCGGCGCGGGTCGGCGTCATCAAGGGCGAAGTCAGGGTGAACGCGACAGTCGAGGAGATGAAGGACTCAACCCTCGATCTCGTCGTCGCCGGCACCGCGGACGCGGTGCTGATGGTTGAATCGGAAGCCCGGGAGCTGTCCGAGGACGTCATGCTGAAAGCGGTGATGGACGGCCACGCCGCATTCCAGCCGGTCATCCAGGCGATCATCCGCCTCGCTGAAAAGGCGGCCAAGGAGCCGCGGGAGCTCGGCGCGCACGATCGTTCGGGGGTCGAGAAGGCGGTCATGGAGGTCGCCGAGGCCGATCTGCGCGCGGCCTATGCGCTGACCCAGAAGCAGGAGCGCTACGCCGCCGTCGACGCCGTCAAGGCCAAGGTGACCGCCGCGCTGGCGCCGGAGAGCGGGGAGCCAAAATATCCGCCCGATCAGATCGCCGAGGCGTTCCACAACGCTCAGGCCAAAGTGGTGCGGTGGAACATTCTCGACCATAAGCGCCGCATCGACGGGCGCGATCTGACCACCGTGCGCCCGATCCAGGCGCAGGTCGGGGTGTTGCCCCGCACCCACGGCTCGGCATTATTCACCCGCGGCGAAACCCAGGCGCTCGTGGTCGCGACGCTGGGCACCGGCGAGGACGAGCAATATGTCGATTCCCTCGACGGCACCTACAAGGAGCGGTTCCTGCTCCACTACAACTTCCCACCCTATTCGGTCGGCGAGACCGGCCGCATGGGCTCGCCCGGCCGGCGCGAAATCGGCCACGGCAAGCTCGCCTGGCGAGCGGTCCATCCGATGCTTCCGACCGCGGCTGAATTCCCCTACACGATCCGCGTCGTCTCGGAGATCACCGAGTCGAACGGGTCCTCGTCGATGGCTACCGTCTGCGGCTCGTCGCTGGCGCTGATGGACGCCGGCGTGCCGCTCAAGCGCCCGATCGCGGGCATCGCGATGGGCCTCATTCTCGAGGGCTCCCGCTTTGCCGTGCTCAGCGACATTCTCGGCGACGAGGACCATCTCGGCGACATGGATTTCAAGGTCGCCGGCACCGGCGAAGGGGTGACCTCGCTGCAGATGGACATCAAGATCGCCGGCATCACCGAGGAAATCATGCGCCAGGCGCTGGCTCAGGCGCGCGACGGGCGGATGCATATCCTCGGCGAGATGAGCAAGGCGATCACCGGCGCCAGGGCCGAGCTCGGCGAGTTTGCGCCGCGCATCGAGACGATGAAAATTCCAACCGACAAGATCCGGGAGGTGATCGGCTCGGGCGGCAAGGTCATCCGCGAGATCGTGGAAAAGACCGGGGCCAAGATCAACATCGAGGACGACGGCACGGTGAAGATCGCCTCGAGCGACGGCGCGAAGATCAAGGCGGCGGTCAACTGGATCAAGTCGATCGCCTCCGAGCCGGAAGTCGGCCAGATCTACGATGGAACGGTGGTCAAGACGGTCGAGTTCGGGGCCTTCGTCAATTTCTTCGGGTCGAAGGACGGCCTCGTCCACATTTCGCAGCTCGCCAAGACGCGGGTCAACAAGACGACCGACGTCGTGAAGGAAGGCGACCGGGTCAAGGTCAAGGTGCTGGGCCACGACGATCGTGGCAAGGTCAAGCTGTCGATGCGCGTGGTCGACCAGCAAACCGGCGCCGATCTCGAAAAGGCGCCCGCCGCGGAGCCGGCCGCGACCGCCGAATAGCCGCTTCGGTTTCGAACCGCTCAGGCGGCGGCGCCTCTCCGGCGCCGCGCTTTGCGGGCCGCGATGGAAGC
>CAVXVZ010000011.1:0-546936 GCA_963765375.1 uncultured Alphaproteobacteria bacterium
GCCCAGTTTTCAGCAACTCATGTTGCCGGCGTTGCAGACGATTGGGCAGCGTTATGACGAGATCAGCATCGCTGGGCTGGAGGAGGGGGTCGGCAAGGCCCTGAGGATCTCGCTAGAGGAACGCCAAGTGATGCTGCGGAGCGGCAATCAGACGCTGTTCGGCAACCGTTTGAACTGGGCCAGGTCCTACCTTTCCAAAGCGGGCCTCATCGAACTGCCTCGTCGCGGCTACTGCCGCGCCACCGACCGCGGCCGGAAGCTGCTCGACGAGGGCGTCAGCGAGATCGACCTTGGACTATTGGAGCGATATCCTGAATTCGTCGCCTGGCGAAGCCAGAGCAAGGTCGTCGAGGTCGCGGAGGAGCCCGGGATACAGGAGAACGCCGAGGCGTTGATCGCGTCCAGTTTCGAGCTCCTCAATACCGAGCTCGGCCGCGAGATCGTCGAGCGGGTCCATTCCTTCAGTCCGGCGTTCTTCGAGCGCCTGATCATCGACCTCCTGGTGCGGATGGGGTACGGCGGCGGCCGCGCCGAAATGGGGCGCGCGCTCGGCCGGGTCGGCGACGGCGGCGTCGATGGCGTCATCAAGGAGGACGAGCTGGGCCTCGACGTCGTCTATGTGCAGGCCAAGCGGCTCGATCCCGATACCGGCGTCCCGCTGCGCGAAGTGCGTGATTTCGTCGGCGGACTGGAGGGTCATCGGGCGACCAAGGGCGTTTTGGTAACGACTTCATATTTTCCCAGCACCGCCTACGACTTCATCACCCGGGTCTCCAAGCGCGTGGTGCTCATCGATGGACAGGAGCTCGCCAACCTGATGATCCGCCATCGGGTCGGCATCCGGGTCAAGGACGTCTATGAAGTGCGAAAGATCGATGAGAACTATTTCATCGAGTAGACCGTCGCGGAAGGCCGTCGGTCACGTCTTGCGGCGCGCCGAGTCTCGCGCCATCAACCCGAGGGCGACGGCAAGGACCACGGCGGTCAGTGCGGATTGCTTCGGTCCGAGTGAGGATGCGCTCTGCGCCAGGAGGGAGACGACCTGAGGCAGCGTTGCGCCAGAGGCCGGCGCGGCGGCAGGCGCGGGCCGGCGGCCGAGCATCAGAGGCAGCGTCGCGAGCAGCCCAAGAGCGAGAGCGACCGCCGCGACGATCACGGCCGCGACAGGGGGCCCGTACAGCGGCTCCAGCCAGAAGAATAGCGCGTAGAAGAGCCCTGCGACGCTGAACAGAAAGAACACGCCTGCCACGATCCCGAACGCCGCCGGACGGGCGACGCGTCCAACGGCGGCCTTCGCCTGCTGCTGAGCGATCGCGGCGATCTCGTTCACCATCGTCCCTAGCCGCGGGTGAGAAGCGCAAGAAGAAGGCCGGCCGAGAAGGCGATGCCAACCGCCGCGAGCGGATTCTTGCGGATCGCGGCGCTCAACTGTTCGGTCGCTTGTGACAGGTCCTCGTTGACCGCGAGGCGGTCGCGGCCCTCGCGATAGAGGTTCGACGCCGCCGCAGCCGCCTTCGCGCCGACATCGTCGAGGTGGGCCTGGGCGACGATGTCCTTGGCGTTTTCAAGCGCCTGCTGGGCGCGCCTCGCGGCAGCCGACAGGGCCGTGGCGCCCGGGTTGTCGTGGCCTTGCGCCTCTTCGCCGTTTTCCGGATGGTCTTTCTTTGTCATATGCTCCCTCCCCGAACGCAAGAGCCGCCCCCCGAGGCCGCCCGCTCGCCGGTCAAGTCGGGCGCAGGCTCGCCGCCGCTCGACTAGCGATATCGCGCCCGGCAGCTTCCATCATCGTCTCAGTGCACCGGCGTCAGCGTGACGGTTGTGATTCCGCCGGCGATGTTGACGCCGGTCTGCCCCTGGATCGAAAGCGGCTGCAACGAGAATGCGCGGCCGGTTCCGCCGACCAGCGCGTTGGCGCCGAGGCCGGCGCCGGCGGTCGCCTGGGCGCCGACGCCGACATAAGTGCCCACGAGCGCCCCATGCGGCACGCCGCTGGTTGGCGCAAGAACGCCCCAAACCAGGGTGCCTTCCTGAACCGCGCCAATCGCGACGCCGAACTGGTCGATGCGGCCGGTATAAAGATCCGGCGGCGCGCCATTGACGCCCACAAAGCTGCAGGTCATCGTTTGTTTCTGCGTCAGGATCATGCCGATGCCCGCCGACACGTCGCAGGTGAGGGCGCCGGCTTGCACATTGGTCTGTGCAGGAGCGGGAGTGGTCGCGAGCGCGGTCAAGGCCGCTGCGGCGGCCAAGCGTGCGATATGGCGAATTGTCATTTAGAAAATCCCTCCCGAGCAGATCGATCCGGTGCGAGCTAGCCCTTGAAGTTAGCTTCGAACGTTGATTGATGTCAAAAACTCACACCGGCGTTTTATCGGCGCGATTTCCTTCGAGCTACGAAGCGGCCTTGCCGGACCGGCGAGCCGACGGGGCTTGTGGCATGTCCTGCCTGAGCCACAATTCCGCGGCGACCCGGCCGCTGGCGTGCAGGCGTTCGAGGAAGTCCCAATCGAGGTTGCCCGCGCTTTCGTCCGCCAGGCCCTCGAATTCCTCGTCGACCGAAATGCGGCCGATGCGCAACCGCCGCAACTTCTCGGTGGCGCCGATCATCTTCCCGAATTTGAGCGTCTCAAGTTCGCTGTTGAGCGTTGCGTTGAACTGGATCTGCTCGATGCGCTTGGCAATATCGCGCGCGGTCATCGGCAGCCGGTCCGACTTGATCGGCGTGACCTGGACGACGAGCGCGTGATCGCATTCCGAGGCCCGGATGAGGGGGAGCAGGGGCGGATTGGCCGCATAGCCGCCGTCCCAATAGGCTTCGCCGTCGATTTCGATCGTGTGATGCAGGAGGGGTAGGCAGGCCGAGGCGAGGACCGCCTCGACGGTCAGCTCGGGGTTCGTCAGAATTCTCAGACGGCCGTCGCTGACCCGGGTAACGGCGAGCAGAAGCTTGATCGGCGAGCGGTCCCGGAGGCGCTCGAAATCAACCGACGCCAGGAGCGCCTCGCGCAGCGGGTTGAGGTTGAACGGATTGAACTGATAGGGCGACAGCGAGCGGATCGCGAGTTCGAGGCCGGCGCCGAACGGAGATTCGGCCGGTCTCGGCATGAGCGCCGCCGCCCGGCTCATCCGCCGCCAGAACTGGGTCAGGCGCGCCCGCGCCTCGTCGGGCCCGCCGTCGACCATGCCCGACGCCATCAGCACAGCATTGACGGCGCCGGCGCTGGCGCCGCTGATCGCCTCAAAGCCGATTGCGGGCTCTTCCAGGAGCCGGTCGAGGACGCCCCACGTGAACGCGCCGAAGGAGCCGCCGCCCTGCAGCGCGAGCGAAAGCCGGTCGGGCGGCCATCTGGGAACAGGCTCCGTAAGGCCGATGAAGGCGCGCGCTCTGTCGATGAAGGTCATCGGCGGGACGATCCGTTGGGTTGCAATTGGAGGGGGCACACACAGTGTGACTCTCATTTGTGACTTTCTTTGGCTCGGGCGCGACGCCTGCCCCACGCCCGATATAGGCCGCAATCGCGCGCTCGCCATCGGCGGCGCCGTTCGCTAGACAAGGCTCTCCCGGAGCCTCGACATGTTCGCCAACGTCCTCATCGCCAATCGCGGCGAGATCGCCTGCCGGATCATTCGCACGGCGCGGGGCATGGGAATCCGCGCGGTCGTCCTGCATACGCCGGTCGACCGCGGGGCGCTGTTTACCCGGCTCGCCGACGAAGCGCACGAGATCGGCCAGGGCGCGAGCGGCTATCTCGACCAGGACGCGATTGTCGCGCTGGCGCTGAGAGTCGGCGCCCAGTGCCTCCATCCGGGTTATGGCTTCTTGTCCGAGAACGCCGATTTCGCCGAACGGTGCGCCGCCGCCGGGGTCGTCTTCATTGGTCCGCCGGCCGCGGCGATGAGGACCATGGGCTTGAAAAGCTCGGCCAAGGCGCTGATGCAGCGAGCCGGTGTGCCCGTCGTCCCCGGCTACCACGGCGACAACCAGAGCCCGAAGTTCCTGCGCGAGAAGGCTTATGAGATCGGCTATCCGGCGCTGATCAAGGCGATCGCCGGCGGAGGCGGGCGCGGGATGCGCCGGGTCGACGCTCACGTCGAGTTCGAGGCCGAGCTCGAGAGCGCGATCCGCGAGTCCGAGGCGGCGTTCGGCGACGGACGGGTGCTGATCGAGAAATATATCGCCTCGCCCCGCCATATCGAATTGCAGGTGTTCGCCGACGCGCATGGAGGCTGCGTCCACCTTTACGAGCGCGACTGCTCGGCCCAGCGCCGGCATCAGAAGGTCGTCGAGGAATGCCCCGCGCCGGGACTGCCGGAGGAGACGCGCGCCGCAATGGCCAAGGCGGCGACCGAGGCGGCGCTGGCGGCGGACTACCTCGGGGCGGGCACGGTTGAATTCATCGCCGATCCGTTGCGCGGCCTGAAGCCCGACGCCTTCTATTTCCTCGAGATGAACACCAGGCTTCAGGTCGAGCATCCGGTGACCGAGGCGGTGACCGGCCTCGACCTGGTTGAATGGCAGTTCCGGATTGCCGCCGGCGAGCCGCTTCCGCTCGCCCAAAGCCAGATCGGCTGCTCCGGCGCGGCGGTCGAGGCGCGGATCTACGCCGAGGACCCCGAGCACAACTTTTTGCCCTCGGCCGGCCGGATCCATCTCCTAAACCTCAAGGGCGAGGAGGGGCTGAAGGGCGTCAGGGTCGACACCGGCGTCGCCGCGGGCGACAGCGTCACGCCCTACTACGACCCGATGATCGCCAAGCTCATCGTTCATGCGCCCACCCGCGCCGAGGCGCGGGCCGCGATGGTGAAAGAGCTCGACGACGCCGTCGTCATCGGACCGAAGACCAATCTCGCCTTCCTCAAGGCGCTCGTGCGCAGCCCGGAGTTCGCGGCCGGGACGGTGGACACCGGCTTCATCGACGCCAATCTCGGGCGCCTCGGCGCCCAGCCGCATCCGCCCGACAAGCGCGCCGTCCACGCGGCCGCGCTCATGCTGTTCGACAAGGGCGCCGGGCGGCGGGCCTCGCCGCTGGCTCCGTTCGATCCGTGGCGGGTCTCCAACTCGTTCGAGCTCGTGGGCGCGCGCCGGATCGGCCTCGACGTGACCATTGACCGCATCCCCGCCCGCCTTCATCTCGTCGAGGGCGCTAACGCCGACTTCGGCGATGGCGGCGGCCTCAAGCCGCGGGACGAGATCACCCTCTACGAAGCGGATGGGGGGGTCTACGCCTTCGCCGGCGGCCGGCAGGCGTTCGTCGAGCTCGTCGATCCGTTCGCCCGGGCCGAGGGGGCTGTGGAAGAGGGCGACTCGGCGATCCGGGCGCCGATGACTGGACGGGTAGCGGCGCTCCCGGTCTCCGAGGGAGACAAGGTCGAAGCCGGCCAGCGTCTCGCGGTCGTCGAGGCGATGAAGATGGAGCACGCCCTCGTCGCCCCGCACGCGGGCGTCGTGCGCGACCTCACCGTCGACGTCGGCGATCAGGTCGATATGCGCGAGCGGATCATGCGGGTGGAGGCGGAGGGACAGGGGAAGGGAGACGGCGGGGTGAACAATCTACGCTCTTAGACTGCTTTGATATAAGCAAACGCAAGCCCACGTAAGCTCACGCAAATAATTTTGCTTTCTTTTGCTTTCTTTTGCTTTTCGGGATCGAGACTTTTCAGCGGGTTACGGCCAATTCAAATAAGAAAAATCCTCCCGGCCCAAGCCCCTCCCGGTCCACCCCTCCTCTCCGCCGCCCGAGCGCGCGCCACGCCGGCCGACGACCTCCGAATATAGCACGGATTCTGATTTTTGCAATAGAAAAGCTGATGGGTCGGTTTTTCCTGAGAGCCGCGAGCGCAAGACACTCACGCCGCGATCCGCTCCGCCGGCGCAAGATTCACTTTCGCCGTCAAGGGAAGATGGTCGGACGATCGCCGGGCCAACGGCGTGTCATGGACGGCAAGGTCGGTGATCAGGCCTTTCGGCCAGCCAAGGATTCGGTCGAGCGGGAAGATCGGCCGGGGGGAAGGAAAGCTGAGAATGGAAGGGGCGCGCCCGAACGTCGGTTCGAGCCGGCTCAACGCCGAGCGCCGGCGCCGGCGCCATTCATTGAAGTCCCCCAGCAGGATGGTCGGCATGGCAGGAAGTTCGTGAAATGTCGCCAGGATTGCCTCGACCTGATCCACTCTTGAAAGACGAAGCAACCCGAGGTGGGCCGCAATCACGCGGAACTTCCCCTCGCCAAGATCCAATTCCGCGACCACCGCTCCGCGAGGCTCGCGCCCCGGCAGCTTCAGGCGTGAACGCGCATAGGATATGGGATCGCTGCGTACGAGCAATGCATTCCCGTGCCAGCCGTGACGGTGGGAAACGTCCGACTGCACCAGCAGGCGCATTCCGGTTTCACGCCTGATCGCCGCTGGATCGAGGAGGCCGCCGCGGCGGCCGAAACGCCGGTCGACTTCCTGAAGGGCGACGACATCGGCGCCGAGCTCGCGGATGACCCCGACGATCCGGTCGGGGCGGGTCATGCCGTCGGCGCCGCGGCACTTGTGGATGTTGTAGGATGCAACTTTCAACGGAGACCTCGATCCGATCCGCTCTCAGATATAGGGCATGGCGAGCCGCGCCGCAGCATCCCTGAGCTTTATAATGAACCGGCGGCCGTCGATGTCATCCAATGTGATCGGCTGAATGCGGCGGGCGTCGATGATTTCGGTAAGCCGCCCGGCCAATTCCGGGTCGTAAAGCTCAACCGCCAGCTCGAAATTCAAGCGCAGGCTTCGCATGTCCCAATTCGTGCTGCCGATGAGGCTCCATTCGCCATCGACCGTCATCAATTTCGAATGATCGAAGGGCGGCGGACTTCGCCAGACACGACAACCTGCCTCGAGCAAGGGGCGAATATGGGTCTGGGCCGCCCAGGCAACCAGCCGATGATTGGTTCTGCCAGGCAGGAGAATATCGACCTCCGCGCCGCGCAAACCAGCCAACTGGAGCGCGGTGATGAGTTGCTCCGGCGGCAAGAAATATGGGGTGGCGATCCTGATCGAACGCCGAGCCAGATTTATCGCGGACAACAAGATGAGAACCAGTTGGTCGTCCTCCTGGTCCGGTCCGGCGACGATTGCGCGCGCCTGCGAGCGGCGAGACGGGGCCGCCGGAGGCGCGGGGCCGGCTGGAATAGGCTGTTCGCCGGTCGCGAACAGCCAGTCGTCGTCGAACTCCTGCTCGATCTGGCGGACAATCGGTCCCGCGAGCCGAAAATGGATGTCCCGGACCGGCGCCGCCGGGCGCCGCGCATTCACGTTCTCGTCGCCGATATTCAGGCCGCCGACGAAGGCGCTCTCCCCATCCACGACCAGGCATTTCTTGTGCAGCCTGAGATCGAGGAAGGGCATCTTCCAGGGCAGCGTCGAATGGAGGAAGCGCGAAACGGGAACCCCGTGTCCGCGCAACCGATGATAGGCGGGGGAGCGCAGGAATCCGCCGCCGAATCCGTCGATCAGGACGCGGGTCTTGACCCCTCTGCGATGGGCTCCGGCCAAGGCGTCGATGAATTGCACGCCAACCTTGTCGGCACGAAAAATGTAGCTGCAGAGCCTTACATGGATGTTGGCGCGCTCGATCGCGGCAAGCATTTCCGGATAGGCTTGGTCGCCGCAATCGAGAATCGCCGCCACCTTGCCGGCTGCCAGTTCGCGACCGGTGATCCTGCCGACCGCGGCTCTGAGGCGGTCGAGCGGATCATGCGCCGACACGTCGTCTCCGGACACAGAATCGTGGCTCCGAACCGGCCCCTTCAGCCGGCGGGCGCGACGTCTCACCCGGTTGACGCCAAATCCCAGGTAGAGGAGCGATCCGAGGACCGGGGCGAGCCAGGCCAGCCCGATCCAGCCGATCGCGGCGGGAACATCGCGCTTGGTCAGGAGCGCGTGGACAGTGACGGCGCCGGCCATGACGAGATGGATGGCGCCGACGAGAAGCGGGCGGCTTTCGAACACCGCGGACGCCATCACTGGGGGATCCGCCTAGCCTGCATTTCTCACGCGGGTGGCGCATCGGGGTCCAGAATCAGCTAAACTTGTTTTGCGATCAACGAGTTACGCTGATTCGAAGGGGACTCCGATGCTGACGCAGTGTAGCCCGACAGAGATGGAGTTTGGAAGGGCTGGCGGGCGGCGGGTTGTGGCGGATTTCGACGGCGGGCTGGTGTCCTCGGACGCGGGGGCTTTGCTGCTGGGCGAGACGGACAAGGCGATCGGCCTCATCGATCGATTTACCGCGTGCTTCGGCGATCATCGCAGCCCGCTCTTCACCGTGCATGCGCTCAAGGCTCTGATCGGGCAGCGGGTGTTCGGCCTGGCGCTCGGTTATGAGGACCTCAACGACCACGACGACTTGCGTCGCGATCCGGTTCTGGGCGTGCTTCTGGGCAAGCTCGAGCGCGATGGCGATGAGCCGTCGCCGCTGGCGGGCAAGAGCACATTGAACCGGCTGGAGCATGCGCCGGGCGCGGGCAAGAGGCCGCGCTATCACAAGATCAGCCACGATGGCGCGGCGATCGAGCGGCTGTTTGTCGAACTGTTTCTCGACGCGCACGCCAAGGCGCCGCGTCAGATCGTGCTCGACCTCGATGCGACCGACGATCCGTTGCACGGCGATCAGGAGGGGCGGTTCTTTCACGGCTATTACGACTGCTATTGCTACCTGCCGCTCTATGTTTTCTGCGGCCGCCATCTTCTGGCCGCCAAGCTGCGGCCCTCAAACATCGACGGCAGCGCCGGGGCGCAAGACGAGATGGCGCGCATTATCCAGCAAATCCGCGCGCGCTGGCCGCGGGTGAAGATCGTGCTGCGCGCCGACTCCGGCTTCGCCCGCGAGGCCTTGATGGCCTGGTGCGAGGCCAACGCGGTCGACTACGTGTTCGGCCTGGCGCGCAACGCGCGGCTGGAGGCGCGCATCGCCGACGCCTTGAGCGAGGCGCGGACGATGTCGCAGGCGAACGAGGGCCAGCCGGCGCGGGTGTTTCGCGACTTCGAATGGTCGACCAAGGAGAGCTGGTCGCGCCGCCGCCGGGTGATCGGCAAGGCCGAATGGACGGGCGGCGAGGCCAATCCTCGTTTTCTCGTGACCTCGCTCAAGGCCGACGCCTGGCGCGCCAAGCCGCTTTACGAAAAGCTCTATTGCGCGCGCGGCGAGATGGAGAACCGGATCAAGGAGTGCCAGGGCGATCTCTTCGCCGACCGCACCTCGACAGCCACCCTGCGCGCCAATCAGCTGCGGCTGTGGCTCGCCGCGACGGCCTATGCGCTCCTGTGCGCGCTGCGCCGCATCGGCCTGGCCCACACTGCGTTCGCGAGCGCGACCTGCGGCACGATCCGCCTGAAACTGCTGAAGCTCGGCGCGCTCGTCAAAATCAGCGCCCGGCGCGTCAGGATCGCCTTCGCTTCGGCCTGCCCGAACGCCCAGGAATGGCGCCTCGCCGCGGCAAGGCTCGCAAGCGCGCGCGCCTCGCCAACCTGACGCGCGTCGCCGCGGCGCGACAATGCTCGGCAAACCCTCGGCCCACCGGAGAAACAATCCCCCCCATCGACGAAAATCACCGCGCGCCCGCGCCACCCACAGTCACGCCCGCACAAACCCGGCCTTCAAATCGCGCCGAAACCGACGTCCAATTGCCCGCCCGCGTGAGAAATGCGGGCTAGCGCGCCGGCTTTTTCTGTGTACGTTCGTCTCCGGCGAGGGCGTGTTTTAGCGCCTCGCCGGACCCGAGGCCAGCGCTGAGGCGCACGCCCGCGTTCGAGCCGGTGGACAACGGCCGAGCGACTCTCGGCAGGCTCGGCGCTCTGCGCTAAGCTCATCCGCATGACCCTGCACCTGATCAAGCTCTGCGTCGGCGCCGATTCGCTTGCCGACCTTCGCGAGTGGATGGCGGCGCGGATGGCGGAGGCCAGGCGCCGCAGTGCGCCGCTCCGTCATGCCCACGTCACCCGGATGGCGCCGAAGCGGGCCGCTGACATTCTCGACGGCGGTTCGCTCTACTGGGTGATCAAGGGCCAGATCGGCGCCCGGCAGCGGGTGCTCGGGGTCGAGCCGTTCGTCGATTCCGGCGGGATCGGGCGATGCCGCTTGTGGCTCGACGGCGCCGTGGTCGCGGTCGCCCCGCGGCCGATGCGCGCCTTTCAGGGCTGGCGCTATTTCGAGGCGAAATCCGCGCCGCCGGACATCGACGAGAGCCAGCCCGGCTTCGCCGACATGCCCGAGGCGTTGCGGCGCGAGCTCGCCGGGCTCGGGCTCCTGTAAATTTGCGCTTTGCCCAGCTTGTGGCGCGGGTCGCGGCGCCCAATCTAATGTCTCGATCGCAGTTCGAGGCCCGAATGAACAAGGACAAGGACGGCGCGCTCACCCGGCGCAGCGGCGCCGACGACATCGCCGCTTTTGTCGAGGCGGCGAAAAAGGTTCCGGCGCCGGCGGCGTCCGGCCGCGGGCGGCTGATTTTCGCCCTCGACGCGACTATGAGCCGGCAGCCGACCTGGGATCTCGCCCAGACGCTGCAGGCGAAGATGTTCCAGGTCGCCGCCGGGCTCGGCGGCCTCGACGTTCAGCTCGTCTATTTCCGCGGCATGGACGAATGCCGGGCGTCGAATTTCGTCTCCGGCGGGCAGGGGCTGGCCGAGCTCATGAGCCGGATCGACGTGCGCGGCGGATCGACCCAGATCCGCAAGGTGCTCGCCCATGCGCGCGACGAGGCCAAGCGCGCCAAAGTCGGAGCGCTCGTCTTCGTCGGCGACGCAATGGAGGAGAACCCCGACCGGCTCGCCGTTCTCGCCGGCGAACTCGCGCTGCTCGGGGTCAAGGCGTTCATGTTCCAGGAGGGGCGCGACCCGGCGGCGAGGCGGACGTTCAGCGACGTCGCGCGCCTCACCGGCGGGGCCTACGGCGCCTTCGACGCGGGCGCGTCGGCGCGCCTCGCGGCGCTGTTGCGGGCGGCTGCGGCTTATGCCGCGGGGGGCCAGACTGCGCTCGCGCGCGAGGCGGCCGCCGATCCGGAGGCGCGGCTTCTCTTGTCGCAGATGCGGGCCAAGTGATGCGGGCCGAGTGAAGTTGGCGTAGTCTCGCCCTTGAGGCGAGCGAGCTTCACCCCGGGGCCTCGACCCCGCGAGGCTCCCGTTGAAACTGAAAGCGTTACTGCGATGAACTTGATCATCGGCTTGATCTTGCTGTTCCTTTTGCTCTCAGCGATCAAGCAGTTCGCGCGCATGGACGCCGCCGCCGCGGCGCGGATCGTGCGCCACGGCGGGGGCGTGATCGGGATGATCGGCGCGCTTCTCCTCCTCCTGCGCGGCCGCGTCAGCCTCGCGGCTGCGGTCGCCGGCATGGTGGCGAGCTTCGCCGGCTGGCGCACGACCGGGACGGGAAGGTCCCCGTTTCGGGACGCCGGCCTCGGCGCCCGCCCGGGACGCGCCTCCTCCGCGCGCTCGGCGATGATCGAGATGCGGCTCGATCTCGACACCGGCGCGATCGCCGGCTCGGTGCTCGCCGGGTCTTACGCGGGGAGGGCGCTGGAAACTCTCTCTCGCCCGGAGCTGCTCATTCTTCGGCAGGAGCTCGCGCGCGACGATCCGGAGGGCGTGAATCTCCTAGAGGCGTATCTCGACCGCCGGTTCCCCGGCTGGCGTGACGCAGACCAGGGTGAGCCTCAGGGGCGGGGGAAGGGCGGCGCCGGCGGGGCGATGTCGCGCAAGGAGGCGCTCGAAGTCCTGGGTCTCGCCGAGGGCGCGGGCGCGGCCGACATCATCCGCGCCCATCGAACCTTGATGAAAAAGTTTCATCCAGATCACGGCGGCTCGACCGCGCTTGCCGCGAGGGTCAATCAGGCCAAGGACGTTCTGATGCAGCGACAAGGCTAGACAGGGCTCCTGAGGGGCGGGCGGCTTCGAAGGACGTCAGTCGCGGGCGGGGAAGCAGGCAAATCCGTTGCGTTTGAGGGAGCGGCAGGCGGATTCGGCGGAGGCCGAATTGAGCATCGCGAATCGCGCCCGGTAAACCGTGCCGTCGCCCCTGCGCACCGTCTCGGTGACCGGCTTGGCGGCTGCCAGGGTCGAGCCGTTGCGCTCGCGGGCGCGGATCAAAAGGGCGTTCGCTTTGGCCAGGTCGTCGGTCGCGCCGATCTGGATCATCCAGCTTCCGGGCCCGTCGCGGCCGCGATCCTCGCCCTGGTCGGGAGCCTTGGGCTGAGCGCGCGCGACGGTCGCCGTCTGCTCGGAGCGCAAAGGCTGGCGATGGCCGTCGAGCTCGGGGCCTTGGGGCCGTTCGGGCGGCAGGACCAGCGCGCTCGCCAGAGCCAGCCGGTCGGAGGTCCTCTTTGTCGGCGCCGCGGCGACGGCGGGGCGCTCGGCCAAGCCGGATTGGGCGGATGCGCGCTCGGACGCGGGCGCGTACGCCATGGTCGTCTCGGCCGCCGTCGCACGCGGGGCCGCGGCTTCGTCGTCTCCGTCGGCGTTGTCGCCTTCCCCGGTCGGCGGTTCGGGGTCCCGCTCGGCGACGCGCTGAGGCGCGCTCGGCGGGCGGGCGCGGACCGGCGGCTCTTCGCGGACGGCGGCGGCCGCGGCGTCGGCGATCGCAGTCGCGGTGCGCGCCGTCGAAGCCTCGGCGAGGTGGTCGGCGATCAAGTTCTCCATGATCCGGTCGCGCCCCGCGGCGCTGCGGCCGCCCATGACGACCGCGATCAGCGACCGGCCGTCGCGATGGACCGATGTCAGGAGATTGAAGCCGGACGCCCTCGTGTAGCCGGTCTTGATTCCGTCGACGCCGTCGACGCGGCCGAGAAGATGGTTGTGATTGCCGATGACCTCGCCGTCGTAGTCGAACTCGGCGGTCGAGAAATAATGGAAGTAGCGCGGAAACCGCTCCTCGAGCGCGCGCCCGAGGATGGTGAGGTCGTGCGCGGTGGTCACCTGCTCGTCGTTGGGGAGCCCGGAGGCGTTGCGATAGAGCGTGCTCGACATCCCGAGCTCGTGGGCCTTGCGGGTCATCATGTCGGCGAAATTGTCTTCCGTCTGGCCGACCGCCTCGGAGATCGCGACCGCCACATCGTTCGCCGAACGGGTCACGACCGCCTTGATCGCGTCCTCGACGCTGATCGTGTCGCCGGGTCTGAGGCCGAGCTTCGAGGGCTCCTGCGCGGCGGCGTGCTCGGAGATCGGGATCTCGGTGCGAAGCGTCATTGCGCCTTGCTCGAGCCTCTCGAACAATAGGTAGAGCGTCATCACCTTGGTGATGGAGGCCGGATGGCGCAGGCCGTTTTCGTCCGCCGAATAGAGCGTCTGGCCGCTGTTGGCGTCGACGACGATCGCCGAAAAGGCCGGCGAACCGGGAACCGCCGCGGCCGCCTGGCGGACCGCATGGACCCGCCCGCGATGCGCGTAACGCGGGTAATGCGGGTAATGGGCCGCATGCGCCGCGCGCGCGACGGGCGGGTGATAGCGGTAATAATGCCGATAGTGATGCGCCTCGGCGGGCGCGCCGGCGACGAGAAGGGCCGAGCCTGAAATCAGGGCCGCCGTCGCCAGACGAGCAAGCCGGCCGATTGGAGAGCAACCGTTACGCAACGCCATGAACGCGTCCTATTCGACTTCACTCAACGGCTGAGGCCAAGCCGCTCACCGTTGCGCAACTCACACGGTCGTGAACGATATGTCGGCGCGGTTACGCTGCGGTTAACGAGACGACGCGGGCGCGACGGGATCATCGGCAAGTCGTTGGAATCGCGGCAAGGCGTCCTGATGCGGCGATCCATCTGATTGAAGCGCTAGTTAAGCCGGGTCTTGCAATTCGTTCTAAATTATCAAATTTTATGAGCCGAGTCAGAACTGTCCCCTGGCGCGGAAGCGGCGTGGGCGCGACAAAATGCTGCAATGCAAAAACTCGCCTTGACTTTTATTGTGCACTGCACATATTGGGGCCATCGAGAGTTCGCTCCCATGATTCATCCTCGGGGGCGAAACCAACGAGAGAGGAGCAAACCATGACCGCCACCACACCGACGTTCGACGAATTCCAGAAGTTCTCCAAGGACCAGCTGGAGGCTTTCACGGCCGCATCGACCACGCTGTCGAAGGGATTGCAGGATATCGCCACCGAGTTCGACCGACTATTCGAAGAAGTCCTTCGCCGCCGGCACCGCGATGTTCGAGAAGCTGCTCGGCGCGCGCAGCGTCGAATCGGCGGTCCAGATTCAGGCCGAATTCGCCAAGCAGGCCTATGAGGGCTTTGTCGCCCAGGCGACCAAGGTCTCGGAACTTTACACCCGAGTCGCCACCGACGCGCTGAAGCCGGTCACCACGGCCTACGCCAGCATCCAGAAGTAATCCGCGATCGTCTCGCCCACGGGGCGAGGAGAAATCGCTTACAGCCGACGCCGGCGCCTTCCAAGCGCCGGCTTTTTATTTTCATCGTTTGTGAACGATTCTGCTCTCGTCGCGTTTCCGAGCAAAGCCCTGCGAATCAGCGCGAGATGGAGACCTCGAAGCGCGCGTATGCAGCTTCTCGCCATTCGACGCGTCGAGGGCCTTGCGCGTAACGGACAAATTGGCAATGCTGCCATTCGGCGACGACATCTAGCGCCGGCGGCGCGTCGTGCATAGATTGAGTTGCTTCAGTTTCGCGTGCGCGTAACGATGTGCGTTCAGGGCCAACCGGCATCAATCGGGGTCTTTCCGTGGCTGCCGCTTCAAATCCGTTGGTTGTTCGGCTGCGAGCGGGGATGGCTCGGCTGGCGCGCTGGCTCTATCCGGGCTTCGGCGCGGCCTCGACGCAAACTCCGGCGCGGCTGATGGCCTCGCCCAAGAGAGGGGGGAAACGCCGGGCGCCGGCGCGGCGGTCATCACGCGCACCCGGACGCAGACCAAGCGTCCGAATATGTATCGGGTGCTGTTGCTCAACGACGACTACACGCCGATGGAATTCGTGATTTCAATTCTGCAGGCGTTCTTCAACAAGGACGCCCAGGAGGCGACGCAGATCATGCTCCAAGTGCACCACAACGGCGTCGGCGAGTGCGGCGTCTACACCTACGAGATCGCGGAAACCAAGGTGTCGCAGGTGATGGACCACGCGCGTAAGAATCAGCACCCCCTTCAATGCATCATGGAAAAGAAGTGAAAGGCGCCCGATGCCGATTTTCTCCCGCGCGCTCGAAAAGACCCTCCGTCGGGCGCTCTCGCTCGCCAACGAGCGCCGTCACGAATATGCGACGCTCGAGCATCTGCTGCTGGCGCTGATCGAGGACGTCGACGCGGCGGCGGTGCTGCGCGCCTGCGGGGTCGATCTCGACGGGCTGCGCAAGACCGTCGTCCATTATCTCGATACCGAGCTTGAGAACCTCGTCGTCGACAGCCAGGAGGAGGCCAAGGCGACGAACGGCTTCCAGCGCGTGGTGCAGCGGGCGGCGTTCCACGTCCAGTCGTCGGGTCGCGAGGAGGTGACCGGCGCCAACGTGCTGGTCGCGATCTTCGCCGAGCGCGAGACGCACGCGGCATATTTCCTGCAAGAGCAGGATATGACCCGCTACGATGCGGTCAACTACATCAGTCACGGGATCGCCAAGCGTCCGGGCCACGCCGATCCCTCGCGCCTGCCGCGCGGGACCGATGAAGACCACGAATCGCGTAACTCGAAGGAGTCGAAGGACAACAACTCCGATTCAAAGAAAAAGGAAGGCGCCTTGGAAGCATATTGCGTCAACCTCAATCGGAAGGCGCGAGAGGGGCGCATCGATCCGCTGATTGGCCGCGAGGCGGAAGTTCAGCGCACGATCCAGGTGCTGTGTCGCCGGCAGAAGAACAATCCCCTCTTGGTCGGCGACCCCGGAGTCGGCAAGACGGCGATCGCCGAGGGCCTCGCGCGCAAGATCGTCAACTCGGACGTGCCCGAGGTGCTCTCCGAATCGACCGTGTTCGCGCTCGACATGGGCGCGCTTCTCGCCGGCACCCGCTATCGCGGCGACTTCGAGGAGCGCCTGAAGCAGGTGATGAAGGAGATCGAGCAGCACAAGGATGCGATTCTCTTCATCGACGAAATCCACACCGTCATCGGCGCCGGCGCCACCTCGGGCGGCGCCATGGACGCGTCGAACCTGCTCAAGCCTGCGCTCGCGCAGGGAACCCTTCGCTGCATTGGTTCAACGACTTACAAGGAATACCGGCAGTACTTCGAGAAGGATCGGGCGCTCGTCCGCCGGTTCCAGAAGATCGACGTCAAGGAGCCGAGCGTCGCCGACGCAATCGAGATCCTCAAGGGCCTCAAGCCCTATTTCGAGGAATTCCACAAGCTGCGCTATACCGGCGAAGCGGTGAGGGCCGCGGTCGAGCTCTCATCGCGCTACATTCACGACCGCAAGCTGCCCGACAAGGCGATCGACGTGATCGACGAGACCGGCGCCTCGCAGATGCTGGTGCCGGAGCCCAAGCGAAAGAAGACGATAGGCGTCAAGGAAATCGAGGCGACCGTCGCCTCCATGGCGCGCATTCCGCCGAAGTCGGTGTCGAAGGACGACACTGAGGTGCTCCAGCACCTCGAGGAGACCCTGAAGCGCGCCGTCTACGGCCAGGACGAAGCGGTCGCGGCGCTGGCCTCGGCGATCAAGCTCGCCCGCGCCGGCTTGCGCGACCAGGAAAAGCCGATCGGCTGCTACCTGTTCTCCGGCCCGACCGGCGTCGGCAAGACCGAGGCCGCGCGCCAGCTCGCGCTCAGCCTTGGACTGGAGCTGATTCGATTCGACATGTCCGAGTACATGGAGCGGCATACGGTCTCGCGCCTGATCGGCGCGCCGCCCGGCTATGTCGGCTTCGACCAGGGCGGCCTCTTGACCGACGCGATCGACCAGCACCCCCACTCGGTCCTGCTCCTGGACGAGATCGAGAAGGCGCATCCGGATCTCTTCAACATCCTTCTGCAGATCATGGACCACGGCAAATTGACCGACCACTCGGGCAAGGCCATCGACTTCCGCAATGTGATCCTGATCATGACCACCAATGCAGGGGCGCGGGATCTCGCCAGCGCCGCCTTCGGCTTCCACAAGTCGAAGCGCGAGGGGGACGACCGCGAGGCGATCGACCGGCTGTTCGCGCCTGAGTTCCGCAACCGGCTCGACGCAATCGTGCCGTTTGCGCGCCTGCCGGAATCGGTCATCGCTCGGGTCGTGGACAAGTTCATCCTCCAGCTCGAGGCTCAGCTGAGCGACCGCAACGTCACGATCGAGCTGACCGACGAAGCGCGGGAGTGGCTGGTCAAGAACGGCTATGACGAGGCGATGGGCGCCCGCCCGATGGCGCGGGTGATCCAGACCCAGATCAAGACGCCGCTTGCCGACGAAGTGCTGTTCGGACGATTGAAGAGCGGCGGCGTCGTCAAGGTCGTGGTCACGGCCGACGAGAGGGGCGGAAAGAAGCTGAGCTTCGTCTACCCGGAGGGGCCGGCCCAGCCCCGGCTGGAGCGCGACCTCATCGTCGCCGCCGGCGCGCGCCGTTCGCGCAAGCGCGTGGAGCCGGCCGACTCCGGGCCAGCCGGCAAGGAGCCCGCCCCCGGGGAGCCGTAGGCCTCAAGGCTCACTGTGAGCTCGATGTTCGGGCTGGAGCGCCACGGCATACGGACGCGCCCGTAAAGGGCTTGGCCGGGCCGAGGCGACGCGATCGCCGGTGGCGTCTCTCGGGACGGGTTGGTCGGTTGACTGACCTTCGTGAACGCCCGGCCCCGCTCATGAGCGGCGTGCCGGTCGGCAGTTCGCGATTGGCTTGTGGCGGCGCGCAAGGCAAAAAAAGAACCGGAGGAAAGTCGCCTTTCCTCCGGCCAAACTCAGTCCAGATCGGAGCGCGGAGCGCTCAGAACTTGTAGTTCACGAGAGCGCGGAAGATCGACGCGTTGTAGTCGATCTTCGCTGTCGCGTAGACGCCCGGGAAGACCGAGGCGGCGAACGAGTTCGGGCTCGTCGTGATCGTCGTGCTGCCCAGGTCGGCGTAGAGATATTCCGCGCCGATCGTGATGTTGTTTGTGAGGGCATATTCAGCGCCCGCGCCAATCGTCCAGCCAACGCGCGTGGAATTCGGGTTCCCGCTCCAGAATGCGTTATCGACGGAGTCATAGACGCTGAAGTGGGAGCTTCCGCCGCCGTAGGCCACGCCGCCCGTTCCGTAGATCATCAGACGGTTGTCGGGGGTGACTACGAAACCGAGTTTGGCGCGAGTCGTTCCCAGCCAATCCAGGCTCGCCTTGGCGTTCACGTTCAGGGTGTCACCGTTCAAGAGCCCAGCCCCGGTAAAGGGAGCGCTGGTGGAATTGAAGTTCTTGCTCAGGGTCGTGCCGTCGAAGTCGGTTACGATGCCGAGCACGAACGCGCCGGTCTGCCAGTTGTAGCCGGCCTGGCCGCCGCCGATGAATCCGCTCTGTCCGTTACCGATCCCGCCTGGGAAGTAACTGTCGAGCCACACTTCGGACGCAGGAACGACAAGCGTCGCGTTACGGCTGCCGCTGCTGATGATGCCGCCGGCATTGAGACCGATATAGAACCCGGTCCAGGTGAAGGGGGGCGGCACGAAAACGGGCGCCGGCGCCTCTTTCCTGGTCGGAAGATCGGCAGCCTGCGCAGCAACTGCCCCTGCGGCCGTCAGCGCCGCGATCGCGACCCCTTTGAGCCAAGTTTTGATCATCTGCTGTCTCCGTGTTGATCGCGACGCCATACGCCACATGCGCCCGCGCCCGCCGGTAATACAATGCGCGGACTATACGGTCCGGTTCCAGCCGTGTCCACCCTCGCTTATGGAAGTCGCTGAATTTGCGGCCGGATGTGGCAGAATCGTCACAGATTTGGCAACACATCGTTAACCATCTTCATCTATTCGCTACAAGACTGGCGAGCAGCACCGCGATGACGCCAGTCAAGAAGATGCCATCGAAAGTCCCGGCGCCGCCGATCGACGCGACGGGAGCGCCCAATCCGCGCAGAAGGCCGAGGTTGAGCAGATCGGCGCCGATCAGGACGCCGAGGCTGCCGCCGATATAGGCGAGCGGCGCGGCGAATCGCCGCGACAGCGCCAGCGCCACAACGGCAGCCAGCAGGGGCGGGGCGAATGTCGGCACCGATATGCCCACGCCCGGAACCGGCGTCGCCAGCCGATGAACGACAAAGGCGACGATCGCAGTCGCCAGCGCGCCCGCGCCCCAGAGACCGTAGCGCATGAGGAGATAAAACGAGAGCAGGATCGGGATCACCGCGCCGCCGACGTTGATCGCGAGAATCGTGCCCGGCCAGTCGACTGCGACCGGGGCCAGAAACGGGACGCCGAAGATCTCCACCACCTCCCGCGAGACGACCCGCTCCTCCGGCAGATGCAAAAGCGGGAGATTGACATACGAACCGAGAAGCGAGCCGAACAGCGCCAGAGTCGCGACGAGCGGGTGGAGGCCGAGGGCCGAAGAGGCGCGGCTCAAGAGGCCGATCTGCAGCAGCAAGAGGAGAGCGAGCAGAATCGCGCCGAACAGGGTCGCGAGGCCGACTCCGACCGGAAAGTAATGCATGTGGGTCAAGGTCGCCGGCGTCCGGAGATTTGCCGAGCGGCAGGCGGGCGGCGATCGTTCACGCGCCGGCCAGCGCGGCGATGATCTTTTCGGCCTGGGGCCTCAACGCCTCGGCGTTCTGGAACGGTCCGCCGGGGGGCCTGAGCGGCACCCCCAGCCAGCGCGGCAGGAGGTGAAAGTGCAGATGGAAGACCTGCTGCCCGCCTGCCGTTTCGTTGAACTGCATGACGGAAAGTCCTTCCGCCTTCGTGCCCGCCATGACGGCGCGCCCGACCTTCCGCACCGCCGGGATGAAACGCGCGAGATCCTGGGGATCGATGTCGAAAAGGGTCCGAGACGGGACCTTGGGAATGACCAGAGTATGGCCGTCGGCGCGCGGCATGACGTCCATGAAGGCCAGCGAAACATCGTCCTCGTAGACCTTCACGCAGGGCGCCTCGCCGCGCAGGATCTTGGCGAAGATGTTGGTTGGATCATACATCGGCGTCAAAGGATTTTCCCAGGCGTTCGTCGCCGCGCGCGTCGCTTTCGCCGCGGCGGAAAGGCGCGTGTCCCTCGTAATGGGCGATCGTGCGTTCGACAGCGACGCGCTCATGTCCGAGATAGTCGGCGATCGCCCTCGCCAGTCGGGGGTCGGCGAACTCATGCGCCGAGTAGGTGAGGGCCGGCCGATAGCCGCGCGCGAGCTTGTGCTCGCCTTGGGCGCCGGCCTCGATCCGGCGCAGTCCGCGCGAGAGCGCAAAATCGATCGCCTGGTAGTAGCAGACCTCGAAATGCAGAAACGGCCGGTCCTCGATCGCGCCCCAGTTCCGGCCGTAGAGCGCATCGTCGCCGATGAAATTAATCGCGCCGGCGATATAGCGCCCGGCGCGGCGCGCCATCACCAGGAGGATCCGGTCGGCGAGCGTCGCCCCGATCCGGTCGAAGAAAGCGCGGGTGAGGTAGGGACGCCCCCATTTGCGCGAGCCGGTGTGAATGTAAAACTTGAAGAATGCGTCCCAGTGATCGGACCGGATTGACCGTCCAGTGAGGCGCTCGATCTCGATGCCGCCTTCGAGGGCGTCGCGCCGCTCGCGCTTGATCGCCTTGCGCTTGCGCGACGCCAGCGCGGCGAGGAAGTCGTCGAACGTGGCGAAGCCCTGGCAGGAAAAATGGAATTGCTCCCCGGTTCGGACGAGAAATCCGGCGTTCGAGAGCCGATCGGCGTCCTCGGCGGTCGGGAACGTCACATGAATCGACGACGCCTTGGTCTGCTTGCGCAATTCGCGCAATGCTCCGATCAGCGCCTCGCGCGCGCCCTGAGGCGCGTCGGCCGCGACGAGGAGACGGCGCCCGGTTACCGGCGTGAACGGGGCGGCGACCTGAAGCTTTGGGTAGTAGCGGCCCCCGGCGCGTTCGTAGGCGTCCGCCCAGGCGTGATCGAACACGTATTCGCCCTGGCTGTGGCTCTTGAGGTAGGCCGGCGCGGCCGCTGCGAGGCGGCCGCGTCCGTCTTCCACCGTCACATGGGCGGGCGTCCAGCCCGACCGGCCGCCGACCGAGCCCGACGCCTCGAGCGCATCGAGGAAGGCGTGGGCGATGAACGGGTTGAACCGTTCGCCTTCGGCCTCGTCGAGCGAGCGGCCGGGCGGATTGGCGCAGGCGTCCCATGCCTTGGCGTCAACGGCTGAGATCGAGGGGATGACGCGGGCGGTGAAAGTCGAAGTCATGGGCATGCAATCGGATGGGCAGTCTCCTGCACCCTAGCACGCTCCATGCCGTTTCACGGCTGGGCGATCGGCGTCTCGCAAAACACTTGGGCCGGCGCGACCGCCCTGAGCGAGGCGGATTGCACGGGGAATCGTCGCCGAGAAGGGAGTTGAGCGGGATTGAGGGATATCGGCAAGGTCCGCCGCAGTCGGAGCCGCCGCTTCAACCCCTGTTCCTTATCTCGACGATCACCCCGAAATCACCGGATTTTGTCTTTCCGTCCGAGATGTCAAAACCTTCGGCCGCCAAACCCCGGCGCAGCAACTCGCGAACCGCCGCAGCGCGACTGGGCATGTGACGACTGAATTGCCACTGATCGAGAGCGGCGACCTCATCGCTCGTCAGCATGATTTGAAGCCGTTCGCCACGAGGTTCAGACGCCATGATTCCTTTCCCTCACCCCGCATAAGAGGCTAGGTTTGCTCATCTTCCGCCACTTACTCATAATTATGATTTGTTGTCAAATGCCGAATGCGAGTAAGCGTAGATGAAATAGCCAATTGTACATCCAGCGTACATTTAGGTAATTCAGTGCACGGTGTAAGTTGACGACGAAATAAAACTTGCTATTCGTCGGGCTCTGTCCTAGGCTAATACTTGAGGTGATCACCTGCCTCAGAGGCACGTACAATGCTGACGCAAACTGAAACGACCATCCCCATCACTGAATTTTCTCCCGGCCTCCAAGGAGAAGCAGATCACCGGATTGCGAATAGCCTGCAGATCATAAGCTCGCTCGTTCGACAACGAGCAAGAAGCGGGAGCATAGCAGATCCACAGAAATTCCTTTTAGAAATCGCAGATCTCATAGCCACTGTCGGATCGCTTCATTTTCTCCTCGCCAAATCCAGAACGGAAACAGTGCAATTATCTGACTATCTCCAAGAGGTTTGTGACAGATTGACCGACGCTCTGTTGCCTACCGCTGCATCGGTTTCCTTCGATTGTCCGGCGGGGATTGCTTTACCATCAAAAACGGCTTTGCTGCTGGCCCTCATCACCGCTGAACTGGTTTCCAATTCGCTAAAATATGCTCATCCAGCCGGCTTGCCGGCCAGGATCACTCTTTCGTGTAGCGGTGGAGAAACAGGCGGCCTGAAGCTGATCTACGAGGATGATGGCATCGGATTTCCCGACAATTTTGACATCTCGGCGGCGAGCCATTCGGGAATGTCGTTTATCCGATTGCTCAGCAAGAGCCTTCGCGCCAATCACCGATGGCATAGCGATCCGCTCGGGGTTCGTTTTGAAATCGAGCTTGAGAGTCTTGACTAGC
Organism: uncultured Alphaproteobacteria bacterium; assembly: GCA_963765375.1. Lineage (GTDB taxonomy): Bacteria > Pseudomonadota > Alphaproteobacteria > Rhizobiales > Beijerinckiaceae > Roseiarcus. Next base: position 22,587 of record CAVXVZ010000011.1, read on the forward strand.
GCCCAGTCGCCTTCAGGCCTCGCGGTCGCGGCCGCGCCATGGGTGTTCGGCTTCGCCGCCTTGCACCATGCGCTTGCCGTCTGCGTCGTGCTCGGACTGATCGTCGCATTGGCCTCGATCACGGAGATCCGGTCTGTCCATAATTCCGCGGCCATCGCCAGGCGCTGAGCCAGGGAGCAACGGGGCGGATCGCTTGCCAAGCCGAGCGATCCGCCCTTTCTATGTCGCAAGGGGACGCGGACCGCCTCGCTTCGCAACCCGGGAGCCTAACCCGCATTTCTCATAGGCCGGGTCGACGGCTGACGTCCTGAGGATAATCAAGTCTCGTCTGTGTGATGGACGAACGTCGCCGTGTCGCCGTTTGCGCGGATCGGGTCGGGTCGGATTGTTTCGGTTCTCCTGTGGTCCTTGGGGTGGATTGCCGCGATTTGTCGGCGTCGCAGCGACGCCTCAGGCGAGGCGGGCGGCGGCGAGGCGCCATTCGTCGGCGTAGGGACAGGCCGTGGCGAGGGCGAATTTGATGCGCCGCGCGCTGATGCGGACGAGGCCGGCGAGCTTGAGGAGCTTGAGCCGGATCGTGCCGCAAGTGGCCTGCGCGAACTGCGTGTGCGCGAGGCCGATGCGCCTGACCGCGCACAGGAGAACATAGGCGAACGAGGCGAGCCAGAGCCTGAGTTGGTTGGCGCGCATGGTCGCTGTCGAGGTCCGATCGGCGAACAGGTCGCCTTGGCATTCCTTGATCCGGTTTTCCATCTCGCCGCGGGCGCAGTAGACTTTCTCGTAGAGAAAGCGGCCGTTCGTTCCGGCCTTGCGCAGCGAGGTGACGATGAAACGCGGGTTGGCCTCGCCCTCGGTCCATTCCGCCTTGCCGATTACCCGACGCCGGCGCGACCAACTGTCGAGGGTCGCGTAGCGAAAGTCCTTGAAGCGGCGGGCGGGCTTGCCGGTCGAGGACGCCTCCGCCTCGGCCTGCAGCAGTTCGACGTAGATTTCATCGACGAGCCGCGCGTTGCGGGCGAGGCCGAAAACGAAGTCGACCCGGTTCTGTTCGCACCAGGCCATCAGCGCCTCGCGGGCGAAACCGGAATCGGCACGCAAGAGAATGCGCGTCCCGGGCCAGCGCGCTCGGATCTGGCCGACGATCCGCGCGATCTCCTCCTTCGCTCCGGCGCTGCCGTCGATGTTCGACGGCCTCAGCTTGGCCGCCAGAAGATGCCGGCCGCAGAACACATAGAGCGGCAGATAGCAGTAGCAATCGTAATAGCCGTGAAAGAACCGGCCTTCCTGATGGCCGTGCAGAGGGTCGTCGGTCGCGTCGAGGTCGAGAATGATCTCTTTGGGCGCCTTTGCGTGCGCCTCGAGGAAGAGGTCGACGAACAGGGCCTCGATCGCCGCCGGATCGTGGCTGATCTTGTGGTAGCGCGTGGCGATTTCGCGCGACAGTTCGAGCCGGTTGAGCGTCGATTTGCCAGCCACGGGCGCGCAGTCGCCGCGCCAAGCCTCGAGCTTGCCGGCCAGCACCGCCATCAGCGGGTCGTGGCGAAGCTCATCGTGATCGTTCAGGTCTTCGTAGCCGAGCGCGATGCCGAACACGCGCTGCCCGACGAGCGTAGCGACCGAGTGCTCGACGAACCTCGGGTCTCGCGCGTCGCGGAAACATCCCGCGAGCCGTCCAACCAGCCCCAGACCCCGATCGGCGGCGCCCAGCAGCAGCCCGCCCGCGTCGGACGTCAGCGCCCCGCCATCGAACTCGGCCACCACAGGCCGTCCTTCGACCCGTCCAAAAACACTTGGTTCTGCGCTACACTCCGTCTGCATCGGGCGGCCTCTCCAAATCGGCGCAAGTCGTTATCGCAAAACAACTTTTGCCTGATTCGGCAGCCCGATGCGCTATAAAATGTGAGAAATGCGGGCTAAAGCCGATGAAGACGCTCGCGCCGCTCGCTCTCGCCGGTTTTGCGCTCGCCGCCTGCAACGCGCCGGCGCCGCAGGCCTCGGCCCCGCCGGCGCCTGGCTCGGTCGCGGTGACGCCGCCCGGCTTCAAGCTGCCGGAAGGCGACGACTGCTCGGCGAAGATCGCGCGCTATCGCGCGGTCCAGGACAACGATCTCTCGATGGGTCACGTCGTCCCGTCGGTCTACAGCCAGATCAAACGCGACATCGCCGCGGCGGAGCGCGTCTGCGCCGCCGGCCATGACGCCGAGGCGAAGGCCATGATCGCCGCCTCCGAGAGGCGGCATGGTTATCCGACCGATCTGTGAGCGAACGCGTCGCGGAGGTACGCGGCGACGAACACCGGCACCCGCAACTCGTCGATGTCGCGCGGGCTGCGCACCAGATGCATGCGCGAAAACTCGGCGTGAGGGTCGCGCGCGAGATGGGCGTCGATCCGCGCCTTCGCCCACGCGGCGGGGACCGCGAGCGTCATCAGCTTCATGCAGGCGATGCGCTGGGGCGTGAACGCCAGGGTCCATCCCGGCGCCGTGGTGGCCTCGCCGGCCTTCACCCCGGTCTCCTCGAACAGTTCCCGCCCCGCGCTGGCCTCGAGATCGACCCTGCCGTCAAAAACGTCGGCGGGGTCGGGCGCTCCGGCGGGAAAATAGATCTGCCCGGCGTTGAAGGTGTGAGGGGCCATCTCACCGAGCAGGAAAGCCCCGTCGGACCCGCGCAGCGCCGCCATCGAGAAGCAGTTGTCGACCGGTTCGCCGGGATAGCCGAATTCTTCCCAGGCGAGGTAATCGGCAAAGTCGGTCTCGAAATAGACGCCTCTCAGCCTCAACACGCCGTCGGAGCTGGTCTCGATCACCCGCCGGCCCAGAAGCAGAATCCGCCCGTTGAACAGCGACGGCTTCGCCTTCCTCAACCGCGTCCAGTGCGCCGCAATGCTCGCCGCCTGCCGTTCGGCGAACGCCCAGCGCGCGGGCTTGAACTTGAGGTCGAGCTCGCCGACTCGGAGGAGGCGCGCCGATTCGCTCAAAGGTCGAGCGAGCCGCTGGACACGAGAACGACCGAGCCGCCGATCGTCGCGGCGCTGAGCGCGCCCGCTTCGATCGTAAGGCCGAGCACGATCAGACTCGGCCGGCCCATCTCGAAGCCTTGCTCGATCGTGAAGGTGTGCTCGCCCTCGCCCGGCCGGTCGAAAGCATGAACGACGCCGGCGAAGGCGGCGGCGGCGCTGCCGGTCGCCGGATCCTCCGTCACTCCCCACGCGGGAGGGAACATGCGCGCGTGATACGCTGATCCACCGCGCGCGGCTTCGCTCGCGTAGACATAAGTCGCCGGACCGTCCTTGGTCGCCCAGGCCATCGCGCCGGGCGCCGCGCGGCCGACGGCGTCGAGCGAGCGGACCGGGACGAACAGATAAGGCGCGCCGGCGCTGTAGAGGCTCGGCTCGTGCGCGCCGAAGCCGATGTCTTCGGGCTCGAGCCCGAGACCCGCGGCGATTTCCGCCTTCGATGGCGGCTTGCCGTCGAGCCGCTGGGGCAGCTTCGGCAGCTCGAAATAGGCGGCAAGCGCCTGGCCCTGACGATGGCGTGCGCTGCAAACGACATCGCCGATCGCTTCCTCCAGCACGATCCTGAGATCCTGCGCGGCGAGCAGATCGCGGGCTCTCCGATGGGCGATCAGGGCCGCGGTTCCGACCGTGGGATGGCCGGCGAACGGCAATTCGCGCTTCGGCGTAAAGATCCTCACGCGCGCGGTATTGATCGCGTTCCTCGGCTCGAAGACGAACACGGTCTCCGACAAGTTGAACTCGGCGGCGATCGCCTGCATGGGGGCGTCGCCGAGCCCATCGGCGTCGAACACGACGGCCAGGGGATTGCCAGCGAGCGCGGTCTCGGTGAACACGTCAAGCGTTTGAAACCGGCGCGCCATCAGACGAAAGTCCCGCGCCCGTGGCGCTCCTCTAACGCGCCGGCGCGCTCCGTCAATACCAGGAAAACAGAGGCTCGTCGGCGCCGGGCCAAGAGACGGTAATCAACGGCCGATTCGATTGAGGGAGTGAAACCGGGTTCGGCAGGCGGTCAGTTCCGCGCACGCCGACGAATGTCCCCTGGACGGTGTCTCGCTGCGGCGGCCTGAAGGTGTCGCTAACATAGCCGTTGCGTGAGCCGACGGGCGCCCATGTGCCCAAAGTCAGCCAGGGTTCAACGCCGCGCTCATGAACGACGATCTCATGTCCTGCAGGCGCCGGATGCCGGGCGCGGTGATGAACTGTCTGCGCCCCGGCGCAGGAGGACGCGAGGATAATTCCGAGCGCGACGCCAGCGGCTAGACTGAACGGATGTGTCATGAACGTTCCCCTTCTCACCGCCCATATAACACCGAAATCCGTTCACTCATGCGCCGATGTGCAAAAAAAGTAAATGAGCGCCGGCCAGTCACAGCGCCTCGGCGGCAAAGAGTCGAGAGGGCCGGACGAGTTCGTCCTGCGCGGCGACAAGAACGAGCTCGCGCGAGCCCGCGGCCTCGGTCGCGGTCACGATCGCGTGAACGGACGACGCCGCGCGCGACAGCGCCTCGGGCGTCACGCGACGGTCGAGCCAGTGATGAAGAAAGAGCGCCGCGAACAGGTCGCCGGCGCCGTTGACCGCAATCGGCAGTTTTGGCGTGCGCAACCGCCAGAAACCCGCTTCGTCCCCCGCCAGGGTGTCGAGCGCGTCGTCGGGCGTGTCTTCGAGCATGAGCGATTTCGCCACGACGACCCGCGGCCCGCGCCGGCGCAGCGCCTCGATCGCGCCGCGAGCCGCGCTCAAGTTGGACGCCCGTTCGCCGGTCAGCCATTCGAGTTCGAAGGCGTTGGGCGTCGCGATGGTCGCGAACGGCAGCGCGCGGTCGCGGAAGAATTCGCCCACGCCCTCGGCGACATAAGAGCCGCGCCCGACGTCGCCGATCACCGGATCGCAGGCGTAAGCCGCTTCGCTGTTGGCGGCGCGGATGTTCGCGAGCGCGCGCAAGGCCGCATCGCCGATCTGCGCTTTGCCGAGATAGCCGGTCAGGAGTCCGGCGCAGCGGGGGAGCGCGCCGATCGCCCGCAATCCCGCGACGCATTCGTCGATCATGCCGGCGTCGAAGGCGCGGCCGCGCCAGCCGGCGTAACCGGCATGAACTCGAGAACTGCACCGTCATGATTGGCCAAACTTCGCGTCCGAGCCGCTGCAACGCAAAGACGGCCGCCGAATTGCCGACATGGCCATAAACGACATGCGACTGGATGGACAGGATCGGCGCGAGCATGGCCGCTCAATAACCCGGGCGATTCGAGGCGGGTAGACCGTTCCGCCGGTAGCAGCGAAACGGCTCGGACGCGAACTGTTGAGCCGGCGCGGTCAAGCCGATCGCGCCGGGATGGTTGCGAAGAGAGGGCGGAGACCCTCGACCATAGTAAGGTGCGAGATGATGGCGTCGCGTACCTTCAAGTAGGGAACTCCCGCCAATATCGGCCACCCGAACGGCCGCCAGGACTTCTCCAGCCCGGGTGCAACGAAGCGCCTGGCGACAGTCGAGGGCGGGCGGTCTACCTCTGTCCACCCGAGACCGAAATGCGCTCGCCGGTCACCCAGGCTGATTGGTCCGAGGCGAGAAAGAGCGCAACCTGCGCGATGTCATCGGGCTGTCCGAGCCGCCCCATTGGCAGCGAGAAGCCCAAGGTTTTCGCTGACTCGGCGCTCAAGCCGGCCGCGGCGAAGCCTTCGGTCTCGGTCATGCCGGGCGCGATGGCGTTGACGCGGATAGACTTGCCGGCGAGCTCGAGGGCGAGCTCGCGCGTGATTGTATCGATCGCGCTTTTCGAGGCGGAATAGAGGAGGGAGTTCGGCGACGGGTTCGTGCTCGAGATCGTGCTGAGGTTGATGACGCTGCCGCCCGCGCAGCCGAAAGCCTTGACGGCTTCCTGAGTGGCCAGGATCGTGCCCAACACGTTGGTGTTGAAGTGGCGATGAAAGTCCTCCTCGGTCACCGCCTCCAGCGGAGCAAAGCGATAGACCCCGGCGTTGTTCACGAGGACGTTGGGCCGGCCCAGCTTCTCCAGAGTCTCTGCAAACAGACGCTGAACGTCGGCGCGCTTGGCGACATCCCCCTGGATCGCGACAGCCTTGCTGCCCGCTTTGACGATTTCCCCGACAACCCGGTCCGCGTCGGCCTTGTTCGTAGCGTAGTTGACCGCCACCGCCGCCCCCGCCTTGGCCAGGGCTCGCGCGATCGCCGCGCCTATACCCTTTGAGGCCCCGGTGACGACTGCGACTCTTCCGGCCAGCTCGGTCATGATTGCATTCCCTTTCGCTTTGCTAGAGTCGGCTTCACAGCGGCGAGTGCCCTCGCGCTCGGTATAGGATGAATGCGGTAACGGTATGAAATCGGCCGGCCAACAACCAATTCGTCCGCTGCTGAGTTCAAGCGTGGGACGCAACTCGCGCCGTTCCTTCTTCCACCGGGCCCCGCTGAAGAGGGCTCCTTCACCGCGTCACTACCGGCGAGACATAGGGCGCCGGCCCGCCCTCCCTTGCAAGCGAGCCGCGGGGTATGAATGTTGGCAAATGCCGTTTTGGAGTGACCACCATGAGCGACGCCATCGCTTTTCTTTCTCGCGCGATCGAGCAGGGCCAGGGGCTCGCCGAGGCGGACGTCGTGCTGAAGGGCGGGCGGATCTTCGACCTTGTCGGCGGCGAGCTCGTCAGGACCGACGTCGCGATCTCAGGCGACCGGATCGTCGGCACGTTTGGCGACTACCGGGGTAAGCGCGAGATCGACGTCAGCGGCAAGGTCGTGGTTCCGGGTTTCATCGACACCCACTGCCACGTCGAGAGTTCGCTTCTGACCCCGCTCGAATTCGACCGCTGCGTGCTCGCCCATGGCGTAACGACATCGATCTGCGATCCGCACGAGATCGCCAACGTGCTCGGGCAGACAGGCTTACGCTACTTCCTCGACGCCGCGATGCTGACGATCATGGATCTGCGCGTGCAGTTGTCGAGCTGCGTTCCGGCGACGGCGCTCGAGACCTCGGGCGCGCGGCTCGAGGTCGATGATCTCGTGGCCCTCGCCGATCATCCCAAGGTGCTGGGACTGGCCGAATTCATGAACTTTCCCGGCCTTCTGGCGCGCGACCCGTCGTGCCTCGCCAAACTGGCGGCGTTCCAGACCCGCCCGATCGACGGCCACAGCCCGCTTTTGAGCGGCTTGGCCCTCAACGGCTATCTCGCCGCAGGCGTGCGCACCGACCATGAGGTCACCAATCTTCCCGAGGCGAAGGAGAAGCTCGCCAAGGGCATGCAGCTCCTGATTCGCGAGGGCTCGGTGTGCAAGGACCTGCACGCGCTGAGCCCCGTCATCACCGAGCGGAATTCGCCGTTCATCGCCTTTTGCACCGACGACCGCAATCCGCTCGACATTGCGGAAGAAGGCCACCTCGACTTTCTCATCGGCACCGCGATCAAGCTCGGCGCGCCGCCGCTCGCCGCTTACCGGGCGGCGTCGATCTCGGCCGCGCGCATTTTCGGCCTGCGCGACCGTGGCCTCGTCGCGCCGGGCTGGCGAGCCGATCTCGCCGTCATCGACGATCTCGAGCATTGCGCGGTCTCGATGGTGATGGCGGGCGGTCGCGTCGTGGACGACGCGCTGTTCGCCCAGCGCTCGCCGCTTGCTGTCGTCGGGCGGGCGAGCGTGAAAGCGAGGCGGGTCGCGGCGGGGGATTTCGTCGCAAGGGGGCAGGGGCCGTCGACGCAGGCGATCGGCGTCATTCCCGGCAAGATCATCACGGACCGCGTGCCGGTGACGCTGCCGTTCAAGAATGGCGAGCGCGGCGTGGATCTCGGCCAGGACGTGGTCAAGGTCTCGGTCGTCGCGCGGCACGGGGTCAACGACAACCGAGCGACCGCCTTCGTCAAGGGCTTCGGCATGAAGCGCGGCGCCATTGCGTCATCGGTCGGCCATGACAGTCACAACCTGTGCGTCGTTGGCGCGGACGAGGCCGACATGGCGGCGGCGGTCAACCGCCTGCGGGAAATCGAGGGCGGGTTTGCGGTTGCGCGCGATGGCAAGGTGGTCGCCGAACTCCCGCTTCCGGTGGCGGGCCTGATGAGCCTCAAGAGCTTCGAGGACGTGCGCGAGGCGCTGATCCCGCTCAGGGCGGCGGCGAAGGGCCTGGGGGTGACGCTCGCCGAGCCGTTCCTCCAGGTCGCCTTCCTGCCGCTGCCGGTGATCCCGCACCTCAAGATCACCGACATGGGCCTTGTCGACGTCGACAAGTTCGCGTTCGTGCGGGACTGAAAGGCAACGGGGTCGAACGCTGCCGACCGCGCCCCGGATGGCTTCGTCCGGGGCTCAACGGGAGTCGACGACGATTGCGCGCCGGCCGCGCCTCCGGCCGGCGCGCTGAAGCGGCCTAGGGGCGCCTCGGGGCGTGGAAGAAGTGGCCGCCCCCTCCGGTGTGCGCCGTGGCGCCTGCGACCTTTGTCGCGGTGACGGCGCTTGTGGTGTGCGAGGTGGTGGCCGTGCTTGCGGCGGTGCTGGAAGTTGTCGCGCTGTTCCGCTTCCCGCCGTTGCCGGTGATGACGCCCGTGTGAACGCCGGCCAGCGAAGGCGTCAGCGTGCCGCCGCTCAAGGCGCTCGTAGTCGCGTTCACCCCGCACGAGCTTGCGCCGGTCGAACCGGCGGATGGGGTCGAGCCGGAGTGGATTCCTCCCGTGCCGGTCGACGCGGGGGACGCGCCCGTGGACGCGCCGGTCCCGCCGCAGGCCGCGAAGGCCTCGCCCGGCGCGGCGAAGGCGAGCGCTCCAAGCAAGGCCGATCCGGCCAACAGCGCGCCGCCCGAGAGCGCGCGTCTTTGCTTGCGGTTGATGGTCTGCATCTCATCCTCCTGCAGGTTCCATTGCCCCGCTCCACGCTAGCAGAAACCGTCCGACAAAAAAACGACATTCGATCTTGGCATTACCGACTGGTTCGGCGCCGCCCTGGATTTCCCTCGTCGGTCCCGCTTCGCTGCTCCGCGCTCTCCATCAGCGCTCGCGCCGCGCCGCGACCGCGAACACGATCGCGAGCGCCGCCCACGAGAGAATCATCGTCGAGCCGCCGATCGGAGCGGCGAAGGGAAAAATGCGCACGCCCGTGAAGGCGCGTACCGCGAGCTCGCCTGAGAACAGCGACGCGCCCGCCTCCATGGCGAAGCCGACCCAGATGAGCGCGCTGGCCGAGATCGCCGCGATCCGGGCGTGGGCCGCGATCGCCAGCGCCGCGCAAGCGTGCAGGATGAGGAACTCGGCGCCCCTTAACGCGAGCTCGCCGCCGCTCGCATGGACGCCCGCGGCCGCGAGCGCAACGCCGGCCGCGCCCATGAGCGCGGCGACGCCGGCGAGAACGAAGGGCGAGCGGTTCATCTAATGGCTCCGTCACAGGGCGAGGTCGGTGAGCGCCGGGAAGCCAGGCCACGGGCCGGGCGCTTGTCAAGGCGCTGCGAACCCGTGATCCTGAAAACCTGCGCGAGTTCTTCGCGGTCCGAATGAGGCCAAGGAGGCCGAGTTTGCCGGAATTCAGGGTGCGCGCGATCAGGCGCGGCGACCGCGAGCGCTGGGCGCCGCTGTGGCGCGCCTATCTCACTTTCTATGGGGCGGCGGAAAACCTCGAGGTCACGAACGCGACCTGGGCGCGCATTTTCGATCCCTTGGAGCCGGTGCACGCGGTCGTCGCCGAGCGCGACCGCGCGCTCATCGGCTTTTCCCACTACCTTTTTCAACGCAGCACCTGGCTCCTCAACCCGCAATGCTATCTGCAGGACCTTTATGTCGAGGACGACAAGCGGGGAGGCGGGGTCGGGCGGGCGCTGATCGGCGCCGTCGTCGGCGCGGCGAAAGAGGCGGGAGCGCCTCGGGTGTTCTGGAACACCCACGAGACGAACGCGGTCGCCCGCAGGCTTTACGACGCGGTGGCCGAGCGCTCTGGCTTTATTCAGTACCGCATCGAGCCGCTCGGGTGATCGGGAACGCATCCGAAGGTCGGAAGACGCTGGACTTGCCGAGGCGCCGATCTTCCCCCATGTTACGCGGCCGGGTTCATCCCGCGGGGTTGAACAGCGAGGGGCTCCCAAAGTGTCGCGACGTCTCACAAGGCGCTCTCTCGCCATCGCCAAGGCCAATGCCCAGGCGGGGGTTGACGCTGCGCTGACCATCGCCGCTCGAACCCAAAGTCTGCTCGCGCCCGGCGGCGGGGGAGTCGAGAAAGCGCGCGAGGCGCAGCTCATGGTGCAGGAGAAAGTCGACGCGGCCGTCGAGGGCGCATTCGCCGCGCAGGCGGCCTGGGGCGCGTTCTTCATCAAGGCTGCGTTCGGGGGCGTGCGCACGCCCCACGATGTGTCGGCGGGACTGACCGCCATCGCCGAGGCCGCCGCCGGGCCCGTGCGGCGGAAAGTGCGCGCGAACGCGCGCCGCCTGACCGGAGCCAAGGCATTTCCCTGAATGGACCTCGCGCACCATCTGCACGGGGCCCTCGCGACCTATGGCTATTTCGCGGTTTTTCTTATCGTCGCGATGGAAAGCGCCGGCATCCCGATGCCCGGCGAAACCGTCCTGGTCGCCGCCGCGATCCTGGCGGGCCAGGGGACGCTCAGGATTTACGGCGTGATCGGCGCGGCGGCCGCGGCCGCAATCATTGGCGATAATTGCGGTTATTGGATCGGGCGGGAGTTCGGATTTCCGCTCCTTTACCGATACGGACATTACATCAACCTGGACGAGCGGCGGCTCAAGCTCGGGCAGTATCTCTTTCTCAAACACGGCGGCAAGGTGGTCTTTTTCGGCCGCTTCGTCGCTGTCCTGCGCGCTTTCGCCGCCTTTCTCGCCGGCGTAAACCGGTACAGCTGGGAAGAGTTCTTTCTCTTCAACGCCGCGGGCGGAATCGTGTGGGCGACCATCTTCGGCCTCGGCGGCTTCTGGCTCGGCCGCGCGTTCGAGCACTATGCCCGCCCCGTGGCGCTTGCGGCCCTTGTCGCGGCGGTGATCGGCGCGATCTTCGCCGCCCGCTTCATCCGCTATCATGAGCAGGCGCTCGAGGAAGAGGCCGAGCGTGTCCTTCCCGGACCGCTCATGAAGCCGAAGCCGTCCGCGACCGATTGAGCGTCCGAATACGCGCGCTTTCGCGCGCCGGGACGCCTAAGCGACCTTCCGCTCGACTGGCCCGATCCACACCCTCTGCTGCTCCGAACGGCGCAGAAAATCGACGCTGACCGTGCGATCGATCTTCTCGGCGTCGAGCGCACGCAGAAGGTCGCCGACGCTCGTCACCGGCTTGCCGTCGAGCGCGATGACAAGGTCGCCCGTGAGCAGCCCGGCGTGGGCCGCGGGTCCCGCCTGGTCGACGCTGAGGAGGCGTGCGCCGGTCGCCTGCTCGATGCCGAGTCTCAGCGCAATGCGGCGCGGAAATCGGCACATTGGCTGCGCCGACCCCGATATAGGCCCGCCGCACCCGTCCATGCCGGGCGATCTCGCCGGCGACGAAACTGGCGGTGTTGGAGGCGACCGCAAAGCAGATGCCCTGCGCGCCCATGATCACCGCGGTGTTGATGCCGATCACTTCGCCGGCCGACGACACCAGCGGGCCGCCCGAGTTGCCGGGGTTCAGCGGCGCGTCCGTCTGGACCACGTCCTCGATCATCCGGCCGGTGCGCGATTGCAGCGAGCGTCCGAGTGCCGAGACGACGCCCGTGGTCACGGTCGCATCGAAGCCGAGCGGATTGCCGATGGCGATGGCGATCTGGCCGCGCTTGAGCTTCGAGCTGTCGCCCAATTTCGCCGCCGGCAGCGATACGTCGGCCTCGACCCTGAGCAGCGCCAGATCGGTGTCCGGATCGTCGCCGAGCACGCGCGCCTGCAGTTCGCGGCCTTCGAGCGTCGCGAGGCTGACCGTCCGGGCGCCCTGGACGACATGACTGTTGGTGAGCGCGAGGCCGTCGGACGCGATGATGACGCCGGAGCCGGAGCCGGCGCTGCGGCCCTGCTTGCGCACGTCGATGCGCACCACGCTCGGGCCGACCCGGTCGACGACCCCGGTGACGACGCGCGAATAATCGTCGAGAATTGCCGCGTCATTGGCGGGCGGAACGGCGCCTGGACCCTGGCCTGGGCTGTCGGAGTCGAGGGTAAAGGACGGGGTAGGGAACTCGAAGGAATTTGTCATTTCTGCGATATGGTGGCCGCGGCCGGGGGGCGCAAGCATCGGGAGCCCTGGACGCGCCCAGAACTCGCTGAGCTTGCCACAGCCCGGCAAATGGCCCAGAGATCGGCGGGCGCCGGGCGATCCTGACGGCATGAAGCCTGTTGCGTCCGGCCGACGGCGCGCCGAAGCACTGACGCCATGGCATTGACCCATTCCGCGACTGTCTCTCCCCTCCGTCCCTCGGATCCCACGGCGCGTCAAACGCTTGCGGCGAGCGCGGCGATCATCTGCCTCAATGAAGCAGCGTGCGTCGGCAAGTGCCTGCAAAGCCTCGGCGGCTTTGCCGAGATCATCGTCGTCGATTCCGGCTCGACCGACGGGACGCTCGCGATCGTCGACGAGTTCGCGCGCCGCGGCTTTCCAGTGCGGCTCATCAGCCAGCCCTGGCTCGGCTATGCCCGGCAGAAGCAATTCGCCCTCGATCAGGCGACGCAGCCCTGGGTGTTCAGCATCGACGCGGACGAATGGCTCGACGACGAACTCATGGCCTCGCTGCCTCGCCTCATGGCGGCCGACGACGCCGTCTCCGGCTGGAAGGTGCGCCGTTCGCTGACCCTTTACGGCCGCTTGAAGCCGGTGAGCCGCTGGACGCGGCCCGAGCACATCCTGCGGCTGGTCCGGCGGGGTCGCGCCCGCTTCGATCCGGCGCTGATCGTCCACGAAGGCCTCGTCGCCGACGATGGGGAGACGCCGATCGCGCGCCAGGGCCTCCTGCGCCACGAGCGGTCGCTGCCGCTCAACGAGCAGATGAAGAAGGAGATCGTCTACGCCCGGCTCAAGGCCGAGCAGCGGCTGAAGCTGGGGCGGAAACCGTCGACGCTCAAATTGTTGTTCAATCCGCCGGTCTACTTTCTGCGCATCTTTTTCTGGAACCGCTTTTTCCTATGCGGCTGGGCGGGCTTCATCCACGCCGCGACCGGCGCCATGTACTCGCTCATGACGGAGGCGATCCACCGGCAGCTGTACTACGCTCGGACGGAGCGATAAGGCGATTCATCGTCGCCGTCGGGCGGGTGGGATAGGGCGGGGCGGGATGAACCGGGAATTCGATGACGACGCCCTCGGCGCGCTCGAGGTCATCATTCCCAATCTCAACTGGCGCTATTCGGGCGGCACCGCGGTGAACCGGACGATCGCGCCCTTGATCGCCAGGCGCTGGCGAGCCGCCTGGGTCGGACCCGACCGGCCGGACGGGATTTCACGCCTGAGCCTGGGCGATATCCTCCGGCTGCGCTCCCGTCCCCCGAATCACGGCAAGGTCCGGATCTGGCATTCGCGCCGAAACGTCGAAATGCTGGCCGGGCTTTTCTTGAACCTCATCGGCTACCGGTTCGCGCTCATCTTCAATTCGGCCGCGCAGCGGCGCCACACCTGGTTCACCGACTTCCTGATCGCCCGGATGGATGCGGTGATCGCGACCAGCGAAATGGCGGAGCAATACATCCCTCGACCGGTGACGGTGATCCATCACGGCATCGATGTCGAACTCTATCGGCCCCCCGCCGACCGGCGCGCAGCCTTCGCCGAGACCGGCCTGCCGGGAAAGTATGGAATCGGCATCTTCGGCCGGGTGCGGCGGCAGAAAGGCGCCGACCTGTTCGTCGAGGCGATGCGCCGGCTTCTCCCGCGCTATCCGGATTTCTCGGCGGTCGTGATCGGGCTCACGACCGTCGACAACCGGCCATTCCTGGAGGGCCTGAAGCAAGAGATCGCGGCCGCTGGCCTCGAGGCGCGTATCCGGTTTCTCGGCGAACTGCCGTCAGATGAAGTGCCGCTCTGGTATCAGCGAATCTCGATCTACGTCTTCGCTTCGCGCGTCGAGGGTTTCGGCCTGACCATGCTCGAGGCGATGGCGGCGGGCGACGCGGTGGTCGCCACCCGCGCCGGGGCGGCGGAGATGGTCATCGCCGACGGAGAGGATGGCGTCCTTGCCCCGGTCGGAGACGCCCAGGCGCTCGCGGCTGCGATCGAACCTCTGATGCGGGAGCCCGAGCGGATCGAATCCATGGGACGGCGGGCGCGGGAGAAGGTCATCGCAAAATTCAGCCGCGACCGCGAGGCCGATCAGATCAGCGCGGTCTACCAGAAGGTGTGGCGGGCGCGCAGGGCTTAAGAGCGGAAACGCCTTCGACGGCGCCGTTCAAACCGCGCTCGGGCGCATGGCCGCGAACAGGCGCTTCAGCGGCGCCGAGACATGGTGGCGCAGCATCGCGAGCTTGCGGTCGCCTTCCGAGGTGACCCAATTGAACTGGATGACGCGGCGTTCGCCGGCAAAGGGCTTATGCCCGTGCCAGGAATTGTCGGCCCGTTTGAACGCCAGCAGCGTTCCCTCGGTCGGGGGCACTTCCATGATTGCATCATCGAGGTTGTCGGCCGACTTCAACAGCCGCAGGCGACCGCCGGGGTGTTCCCAGCCGGCGTTCATGTAGATGAGGATGGTGATGATCTTGCTCTTGGTGTCGGTATGGATGCGGCCATCCTTCAAGCTGCACTGGCCGCGAACCGTGATCGTGGTCGGCCGACCGGCGAGATCGAGCCCGAACTTCTCCTCGAACGCGTCGCGAAATTCCTCGCTCTCCAGGTCGTCAAGGAATTCGCGGAACGCCGGACCATAGGAAAGCTGGGCGACCGGAAAGCTCCCGCCATCCGAGATCTTTGGATAATCCGCATTAATCTGCGCCCGCGCCTCGGGGCGGACGAAGCCGGGAACGACGAAATACTCGAACGGCTCGCGCGTCAGCGGGGCCGCCTTCAAGCCTTCGAGGTCGAGAGAACGTAGAACCATTGAGCCAAAATCCAACGATTGCGAACAAGTCGCCGGCCGCTTTTAAGCGGCGAAGCTCGGCCCGTCAAAAGGCGCCGCGGCGCGGAAGGAGCGGCGAAAAGCCGCAACGCCCTCCGAGAGCGAGCGGGTCGTCGAACGGCACGGGGCTTCTTCGAAAGTCGAGCCTTCTCGGGCCAATCGACGTCTACGTCCGTCCCTTGGCCAGCGCGCTCAGGATCGCGTGCGCGCGATGGCCGGCGAAAGCGGCGGCGACGTCCAAGCCGGGCTTGATGCGCCAGTTGGGGCGCTCGCGGTCGGTTCCAGGCAGGTTGGTCTGGACGGTCTCGCCGACGAGATCGTCGAACTGGGCGTGGGCGAGGATCGAGGCCGCGCGGCCGGTCAGCGCATGAACGGCGGCGGCGACGGCGTCGGAGAGCGGCGCGTCTTCGCCCAGGCCCGCGCCGATGAGGCCGGCGGCGACAAGAGCGGCGATCAGGCCGCGCTTTTCCTCGCGGCGCCTGGCGATCTCCTCGCCGGCCCTGGTCAATGTCAGGAGTCCGAGCGCGAGCCTCTCTGCGATGTCAGAGCCTCCCCACCAGCCGGCGAGCGTCGCCAGATCGTGGGTGGCGACGCAGGCGACCGAGAGCGGCGGATAGGATTCCGGCGGCCGGACCTGCGGGCCGTCGCGCTCGAACCACAAGACCCGCATGCCCTCGATATTGGCGCGCGTCATCCGATCGCGGAAGCCCTCCGGCACGGTGCCAAGGTCCTCGCCGACGACCATGCACTGGGCGCGCTGGCTCTCGAGCGCGATGTGGCCGATGAGGTCGTCGAGCGGATACGAGAGGTAGGCGCCCTCGGCGGGCTTCGCGCCCGAGGGGATCAGGAACAGGCGCTCAAGGCCCATCGCGTGATCGATCCGCAGCATCCCGGCGTGGCGCATGTTGGCGCGGTAAAGCGCGCTGAGGGAGGCCCAGCCCTCGCGCGCGCCGGCGAGCGGATTCGGCGCCGGCAGGCTCCAGTTTTGTCCCTGGATGGAAAACGGATCGGGCGGCGCGCCGATGGTGACGCCGCGGGCGAGGATTGTGTGGTGCGCCCACGATTCTGCTCCGTCCGGCGCCGAGCCGACCGCGAGGTCGCGATAGAATCCGATCTCGAGGCCCCGCTCTCGCGCGCGCTCGGCCGCCCGCCCGAGCTGGCGGTCGGCGAGCCATTGGCAGAAAAGGGCGAACTCGAAGGACTGGCGGTTGCGCTCGATCGCCTTGTCGATCGCCTTGGGTTCGCCGTCGCGCATATCCTGCGGCCAGAGCCGCCAGTTCGCGCCAGCTTCCCCATCGGCGGTCGCCTGGAAGGCGGCGAAGCGCCGCAGGGCTTCGCCGCCCGATCTTGCGAACGCATGGTAGCCGGCGACGAGCGGATCGCCGGGGCGCGCGCCGCGGACGCGGGCGAAGGCCGCGCTCCAGGCTTCAAGCGCGGCTCGTTTGGCGCGCCATACGGCGTCATACTCGACGTGTCTGGTCGCCGCCGCGGCGGCGAACGCCGGCGCGAGCGCGGCGAGCGCGGCGTCGACCGCCTCGTCGCGCGGCAGCCCGGCGCCGTCGAGAGCGTCGATCAATATCGGATCGACGAAGCGGCGATCGGAGGGATAATAGGGACTGGCCCTATCCCGGTCGCGCGGGAACAGCATATGCAAAGGGCTGACCCCGAAATAAGCCGCGCCAGCGGAGCCAGCCTTCTCGCCCGCGAGCGCGAGGGCCGAGAAGTCGCCGATCCCCTGGTCAGGGCGGTCCTCCCCCGCGCGCCTGAGCGCGTACAGCTGGGCGGCCACGCCGAACCGCTTGCGCTGCGCCGCCGGGGAGCTGAAGGCTTTCGGCGGGGCGACGGTCAGCGCGCATTCGACGCCGTCGACGGTGAGCCGGTAGCGGCCGACCGGCAGCGCCGGCAAGGCGATTGTGCGCTCGGCGACGGCGCGCCCGTCGGGCAGGCTGCGGCGGACGCCGTCGCCGGCCTCGACCCGCCATTCGACGGCGGCCCCGTCCTCGGGCGCGATGCGCGCGTCGGCGGCTCGCGGCAGGTCGCGCAAAGGCGCGACTTGCGGCTCGCCGAGGCGCAGCACGAGCGAAAAGGGCAGGCGGCGACGGCGCGTCTCGTCGACGAGCGTGGTCAGGCTGCCGCGCGCCTCGGCCTCGCTGCCGGCTTCGCGGCCGAGCGCCGTGAGAAGCGCAATCTTGGTCTCGGGCGTGACGATCGTACGCTTGCCCCGGACGTCCCACCATTCGGGGGCAATTCCCGCCGCGCCGGCGAGCGCGTCGATCGTCTCGGCGCTGGGCGCGCCGGAACCGGGGCCGCCGCTCGCGGTCCGCGCCTCGGAAAGAATGAACGAGGAGCGGGCGTGCAGCCGCACCCGGTCGGCAAGGGCGATTCTGCGCTCGGGCGTCTCGGGGTCGCTGGTATCGATGAGGGCGCGCCACGCCATGCCGGAGCGCGGCGTCGGCAAGCGGATTTCGACTTCCGCGGTCGATCGGTTCATCGCCAGCGCCACCCGATCGACGCCATCTCCTTGTGGCGTAGCGAAGATCGCGACCAGAACCGCCCCCGGCGGGTCGTTCCAGCCGCCCTCCGTCAACGGCCCGTCGGCGTCGCGCCATTCCACGTCGGCGAGGCCGCTCGGGTCGAACGGCGCGCCGCTCAGGAAGGCGTCGCGCGACAGCGCTGAATTGCCGCGCCGCACCTTGATGAGCCGGGCGGTGAAGGCGACGAGCGAAGCGTCGGCGGCGCGCCAGTCGATTGCGCTCGTCGCGTTGTCCTGGGCATAGGCGTTGTTGTTGCCGCCCTGGCTGAAGCCGAGCTCCATGCCCATGGAGAGCATCGGCGTCCCGCGCGAGGCGATGAGCAGGGTCAGGAGATTGCGCTCGTCGCGCGAACGCGCCGCCAAAATCGCCGGATCATCGCTCGGCCCCTCGACGCCGTGGTTCCAGCTGAGGTTGTTGTCGGTTCCGTCGCGATTGTGCTCGCCGTTGGCTTCGTTGTGCTTGTTCGCGTAAGAGACGAGGTCGCGGAGGGCGAAGCCGTCGTGGGCGACGACGAAATTGACGCCTTTCGCCGGCGTCGCCGCTCCCGCGAAGACGTCGTGCGAGCCCGCGATCCTGGTCGCGATTTCGCCCCGCAGGCCGGGGTCGCCGCGCCAGAAGCGGCGCGCGGCGTCGCGGAAGCGGTCGTTCCATTCGGCGAACGCGGGACCGAACTGGCCGAGCCGGTATCCGCCCGGGCCAACGTCCCACGGTTCGGCGATCAAGCGCGCCTTGGCCAGGACCGGATCGGCGCCGAGAGCCTGGAGGAACGGCGCTTTTGGGTCGAAGTCATCGGCGCGGCGGCCGAGCGTAGTCGCGAGATCGAACCGGAAGCCGTCGAAGCCGCCGTGGATCATCCAGCGCCTCAGCGCCCCGATCGCCATGTCGATGACGAGCGGGCGGTCGAGCGCCAGGCAATTGCCGGTGCCGGTATCGTTGACGTAGACCGCCGGATCGCGGGGATCGAGGCGAAACCAGGCGGCGTTGTCGAGGCCGCGGAACGACAGCGTCGGCCCGAACTGGTCGCTTTCGCCGTCGTGGTTGAAGACGACGTCGAGGATCGCCTCCATGCCGGCGGCGTGCAGAGCGTCGGTCGCCGCGCGCACCTCTGCCCAGCCTCCCGGGGCAAGCCGCGGATCGGGCGCGCCGAACACGACTGCGTTATAGCCCCACGCGTTCGAAAGGCCGAGCGGCGGCAGGTGCCGTTCGTCGACGAATATGTCCGCCGGCATGATTTCGACCGCGGTGACCCCGAGCTTGGCCAAATGCGCGATCGACGCCGGATCGGCGAGCCCGGCGAAGGTTCCGCGTCGAGCCTCCGGGATCGCTGGATTGAGGCGGGAGAAGCCGCGCAGGTTGAGTTCATAAATGATGAGCGCCTCGGCAGCGACGCGCTTGAACCCCGGCTCGCCGGCCGGCGGCGCTCCCGCGATCGCCTTCGGTGCGAACGGCCCGCTGTCGTCGCCGAATGCGAACATCGACGGGTGAAGACGGAACGGCCGGTCGAACCGCCAGGCGTAGGGATCGGCGAGAAGCTTGGAGGCGTCGAAGCGGGCGCCGCGCGCCGGGTCGTATGGACCATCGACGCGAAAGCCGTAGCGTGCGCCCGCTCCGAAGCCGGGCGCAAGGCCGCGCAGGACGCCATGCGCGTCACGGGCCATGGGCGCGCGAAAGACCTCGCGATCGCCGTCGTAGAGGCACAGCGACGCGCTCTCGGCGTTGGGCAGAACGAGCGCAGCCTCGAGGCCTTTCGCCGCAACGGCGACGCCGAGGCCCGCAGGAAGCTCGGTCATCCGGCAGGCCGGGCGAGAGCGCGATAGAGCGCGGCGTATCGCTGCGCCGGGCCGCGCCAGGAGACGTCCGAGCGCATGCCGTTGAGCTTGAGGCGCCTTGATCTCGCCGGATCGCGGCTGATCTCCAGCGCCCGGTCGAGCGCATGGGTGAGCGCTTCGACCGAGGGCGGAAAGAACTGGACGCCCGTCGCCACCCCCGCTGTCGTGGCCGCCTCGTTGGCGTCGATCACCGTGTCGGCGAGGCCGCCGACACGGGCGACGATCGGCACGGCGCCATAACGGAGAGCGCAGAGCTGCGTCAGGCCGCAAGGCTCGAACCGCGACGGCACGACGATGAAGTCGGCCCCGGCCTGGAAAAGATGGGCGAGCCTCTCGTCGTAGCCGATGACGCAGCCAGCCAAGTCTGGCCGCGCCGCCGCGGCGGCGGCGAAGCCCGCCTCTAGCGTCGGGTCGCCCGAGCCGAGCAGCGCGAGCTGGCCGCCCTTGGCGATGAGCCCCGGCAGCGCCTCCAGCAGAAGGTCGAGGCCCTTCTGATCCGAGAGGCGGGAGACGACGCCGAAGAGAGGCTGATTCACGCCCGGGGCGAGGCCTATCCGGGTCTGGAGCGCGGTTTTGTTGCGCACCCGCATGTCGATGCGCAGCGCGCTATAGTTCTGCGCCAGCGCGGCGTCGGTGGCCGGATTCCAGACCGTGTCGTCGATGCCGTTGACGATGCCCTGAACGACGGCGGCGCGCGTGCGCAGGAGCCCGTCGAGCGCCATGCCGAATTCCGGCGTCATGATCTCGCGTGCGTAGGTCGGCGAGACGGTGGTGATGCGGTCGGACAAGAGGAGGCCGGCTTTCAGGTAGCCGACGCCGCCGAAATATTCGACCCCGTCGATCGTCATCGCAGTCGCGGGCAAACCCAGCTCGGCGAAGATCGAGGCCGGAAAGTGCCCCTGGAACGCGATGTTGTGGATCGTGATGGCTGTCCCGGGACGCGGGGCATCCGCATAATGCAGATAGGCGGGAGCGAGCGCCGCCTGCCAGTCATGGGCGTGAACGACCTGTGGCCGGAAGTCGTCGATCGCCCCGAGCCCGATGTCGGCGCCAACGCGTCCCAGCGCCGCGAACCGGCGCGCATTGTCGGGCCAGTCGAGCCCGTCGGGGCCGAGGTAGGGATTGCCGGGCCGGTCGAAGAGATGGGGGGCGTCGATCGCGAACAGGTCGAGTCCGCCCGCTTTGCCGGCGAGGACGCGCGCCGGGCCGCCGAAGAGATCGGCATAATCATGCGCCCTCGAGGCGTCGGCGAGCTTGGCCGTGACCGCGGGGTAGGCGGGGACCAGCGTTCTCATCTCGACGCCTTCGCGGGCGAGGGCGGCGGGCAGCGCGCCGGCGACGTCGGCGAGCCCCCCGGTCTTGACGAGGGGGAAGATCTCCGAGGCGACGGAGAGGACTTTCAGCTCGCTCATTGCGCGAGCTTGTCGATCATCGGCTGAGTGATCAGGGTGACGCCGCTTTCGGTGCGTCGGAACCGTTTGGCGTCGAGTTCGGGATCCTCGCCGACGACGAGGCCGTCGGGAATGCGCACTTCGCTGTCTATGACCGTTTTGGCGAGCCGCACGTTTCGCCCGATGTTGACATAGGGCAGCACGACGGTCTCGTGGACGGTGGTGAACGAGTGCACGTGCACGCCGGTGAAGACGAGCGACCGGCTGAGCGACGCGCCTGAGACGATGCAGCCTCCCGACAGCAGGGTCGAGACCGCAAGGCCGCGGCGGCCCTCCACGTCATGGACGAATTTCGCCGGCGGCGTGATTTCGCCGTAGGTCCAGATCGGCCAGCTGCGGTCATAGAGGTCGAGATCGGGGACGACATCGGTCAAATCGATGTTCGCGCCCCAATAGGCGTCGACGGTTCCGACGTCGCGCCAATAAGGCTTGGCCTCCTCGCTCGACGTCACGCAGGACTGCGAGAAGTGATGCGCGACCGCTTTGCCGTTCTTGACAAGGTAGGGGATGATGTCCTTGCCGAAATCGTGGCTCGAATTGGCGTCCGCCGCGTCGCGTTTGAGAAGGTCGATCAGGAACGAGGTCTCGAACACGTAGATACCCATGCTGCAGAGGGCGACGTCCGGTTTCCCCGGCATGGGCGGCGGGTTCTTCGGCTTCTCCAGGAACTCGATGATCGTGTTTTTTTCGTCGACGTGCATGACTCCGAAGCCTGTGGCTTCCTCGAGCGAGGCCTCGAGACAGCCGACGGTGACGTCAGCGCCCGTGTCGACATGCTGCTGCAGCATCTTCTCGTAATCCATCTTGTAGATGTGATCGCCGGCGAGCAGCACCATGAAGAGGGGACGATAGCTCTCGATGATGTCGATGTTCTGATAGACCGCGTCCGCGGTGCCGAGGTACCACATCGTCTCGGACACGCGCTGCGAGGCGGGCAGGACGTCGAAACTTTCGTTGCGTTCCGGTCGGAAGAAGTTCCAGCCGCGCTGCAGGTGACGGATGAGGCTGTGGGCCTTGTATTGAGTGGCGACCGCGATGCGGCGAATACCGGAGTTGAGAGCGTTCGAGAGCGCGAAGTCGATGATCCGCGATTTGCCGCCGAAGTAGACAGCAGGCTTGGCGCGCCGGTCGGTGAGCTCGAGCAGGCGGCTGCCGCGCCCGCCGGCCAGCACGTAGGCCATGGCGTGGCGCGCGTACGGGGGCGAAATGCCGAGCTCCTTTGCTGTTTTCGTCTTACGCATGATTGAACTCCGTCGTCAGGACGCGGGCGGGCTGAAAGCGAGAAACAAGGTCGCCAGCGGGGGCAACGTCAACGTCGTCGAGGCGGGGAAGCCGTGCGAGGGGCGCGCCTCAGCCGTGACGCCGCCGAAATTGCCCGTGTTGGAGCCTCCGTACGGACCCGCGTCGCTGTTGAGCGCCTCGCGCCAGAAGCCCTCGTAGGGCAGGCCGAGACGGTAGCCAACGCGCGGCTCCGGCGTAAAGTTGCAGACGACCGCGACCGGCGGATCGCTCGGCGCGCCGCGGCGGAGAAAGGCCAGCACCGACTGGGTGTCGTCGCTGACGACGATCCAGCGGAAGCCTTCAGGCTCGCAGTCGCGCGCATGCAGGGCGGGCGTCTCGCGGTAGAGCCGATTGAGATCGCGGATCAGCGCCTGAACGCCTTGATGCGGCCAATGGTCGAGCAGCCACCAGGGAAGCGATTCCGAAGCGTTCCATTCGCTCGTCTGTCCGAACTCCTGACCCATGAACAGGAGCTTCTTGCCCGGATGGCCCCACATGAAGCCGTAGAAGGCGCGCGCGTTGGCGAATCGGCGCCATTCGTCGCCCGGCATCTTTCCGATGACCGAGCCTTTGCCGTGGACGACCTCATCGTGCGAAATGGGCAGGACGAAGTTCTCGCTGAAAGCATAAAGAAGACCGAAGGTCATCTTGTCGTGGCTCCAGCGGCGATAGATCGGATCGCGCGACATGTAGTCGAGCGTGTCGTGCATCCAGCCCATGTTCCATTTGAAGCCGAAGCCGAGGCCGCCATGGTCGGTGGGCCGCGAGACGCCGGGAAAGGCGGTCAATTCCTCCGCGATGGTCACCGCGCCCGGAAAGCCGCCGTAAACGAGCTCGTTGGCGCGCTGGAGGAAGGCGATCGCCTCGCGGTTCTCTCTGCTGCCGTCCGCGTTCGGCAGCCATTCGCCCTCGCGGCGGGAATAGTCGAGGTAGAGCATCGAGGCGACGGCGTCGACCCGCAGGCCGTCGACGTGGAAGCGATCGACCCAGTAGAGCGCGTTGCAATAGAGGAAGTTGGCGACCTCGTGGCGGCCGAAATTGTAGATCGCGGTGTTCCAATCGGGGTGGAAGCCCTTGCGCGGATCGGCGTGCTCGTAAAGCGCGGTGCCGTCGAAACGCGCGAGGCCCTGAGCATCGGTGGGAAAATGCGCCGGGACCCAGTCGAGGATCACGCCAAGGCCCGCGCCGTGCGCCCGGTCGACGAAACGGGCGAAACCCGCCGGCTCGCCGAAGCGGCGGGTCGGCGCGAAGAGCCCGATCGGCTGGTAGCCCCAGGATTCGTCGAGCGGATGCTCGCTGATCGGCAAGAGCTCGATATGCGTGTAGCCCATTCCGACGGCGTAAGGGATGAGCTCGTCGGAGAGCTCGTCGTAAGTGAGAAACCTTCCGCCGTCTCCGCGCCGCCAAGACCCGAGGTGGACCTCGTAGATCGACATCGGCTTGCGCCGCGGCTCGCCCTCGCCGCGCTTGGCCATGTATTCGCCATCGGTCCAGGTGAAATCGTCGCTATGGGCGACGACGGAGGCGGTCGAGGGCCGCAGCTCGGCCTCAAAGCCGAACGGATCGGCCTTGAGCGGCAACAGCGCCCCGTCCGGGCCGACGAGCTCGAACTTGTAGACCGCGCCGACGGTCAATTCGGGAACGAAGATCTCCCACAGGCCGCTGTCGAACCGCTGGCGCATCTGGCAGCGCCGTCCGTCCCACTGATTGAAGGAGCCAACGACGGACACGCGCGACGCATTGGGCGCCCAGACCGCAAACAGCACGCCGTCGACGCCCTCATGGTTGATGAGCTGAGCGCCGAGCCGGCGGTAAAGCTGGCGATGCGTGCCCTCGCGGGCGAGATAGTCGTCCATGGGACCGAGCGCCGGCCCGAACGCATAAGGGTCGAGGTAGGAATAGGTTCCGTGCGCGGTCTCGACTTCGACCCGATAGGCGGGTTGCTTCTTGGCCGACGGGATCAGCGCCTCGAAGAAGTCGTCCTTGCGGCGCGGCAAATCGGCGAGACGCTTGCCATCGCGGGTGAGCGCTCGGACGGAGATCGCCGCGGGCGCGAACACCCGGATGACCCATCCCGCCGCCGTCTGGTGCGGCCCGAGCACGGCGAAGGGGTCGGACTTGCGCGCGGCTGCGATGGCGTCGAGCGCCTCGTCGCGCGCTCTCCATTCCTCCCCCATTCGGTCCTCCCTGGCTCCGGTTAGACCAACCGGTCAGCTTATCGGCGCGAAAGGCGCATTCCAGATTTCTTTCGCATATTCAGAGATCGTCCGATCGGATGAGAACCATCCGACATTGGCGGTATTGAGGATGCTCGAGCGCATCCATCGCTTGCGGTCGCGCCAGGCCTCGTCGATCTTGATCTGCGTCGCCCAATAGGCGTCGAAATCGGCGCAGACCATGAAATAATCGTGATGGGTGAGCGTATCGACGAGGCCGCGATAGCGCGCGACGTCGTCGGTCGAGAACACCCCCGAGGCAATTTCGTCGAGCGCTTCGCGCAGGATCGGGGAGGCGGCGATCCGCTCGGTCGAATCGATGCCCTGGGCCCGCGACGCCTCGACCTCCGCTGCGGTGAGGCCGAAGATGAAGATGTTCTCGTCGCCGACCAGATCGCGCATCTCGACGTTGGCGCCGTCGAGGGTGCCGACGGTTAGCGCGCCGTTGAGCGCCATCTTCATGTTGCCGGTGCCGGAGGCTTCCATCCCGGCGGTCGAAATCTGCTCGGAGAGGTCGGCGGCGGGCATGATGATCTCGGCCAGAGAGACGTTATAGTTGGGCAGAAACACCACTTTCAAAAGGCCGCGCACGGTCGGATCGGAATTGACGACCTTGGCGACGTCGATGGCGAGCTTGATGATCAGCTTGGCCTGCGTGTAGCTCGCAGCCGCCTTGCCGGCGAAGATCTTCACCCGGGGGGCGAAGTCGATCGTCGGGTTGGCGCGGATGGCGTTGTAGCGCGCCACGGTCTCCAGGATGTTGAGGAGCTGGCGCTTGTATTCGTGGATCCGCTTGACCTGCACGTCGAACATCGCGTCGAGGTCGACGCGCTGGTTGACCTGATCGGCGATGGTGCGCGCGAGGGCGGCCTTGCAGCTCTTGCGCGTAATGGCGATCTGCTCCTGGATGACCGGATCGTCCGCGTGCGCGGCAAGGCCCTTCAGCGCGCCATAGTCGTCGAGCGCCCGCTCGCCGAGGATCGTGCGAATGATGTCGGCGAGCCCCGGATTGCACTCGATCAGCCAGCGGCGGAACGTGATGCCGTTGGTCTTGTTGGTGATGCGGCCGGGATAGACCGCATTGAGGGCGTGGAACACCGTCTTGCGCATCAGGTCGGTGTGGAGCGCCGAGACGCCGTTGATCTTGTGCGAGCCGACAAAGGCGAGGTTGCCCATTCTCACTCGCCGGCCCGAATGCTCGTCGATCATCGAGATCGACGCCAAGATGCCCTGATCGACGAAGCCGCGCCGCCGGGCGCCGTCGAGGTGGGCTGCATTGATCAGGTAGATGATCTGCATGTGCCGCGGCAGCACCCGCTCCATCAGCGGCACCGCCCAGGTTTCGAGCGCTTCCGGCAGCAAGGTGTGATTGGTATAGGAGAACACCGCCTGCGTGATCGACCATGCCTCGTCCCATTCGATCTTGTTGAGGTCGACGAGGATGCGCATGAGTTCGGCGATCCCGATCGCCGGATGGGTGTCGTTGAGCTGGACGGCGGAGTGCTGGCCGAGCGTGCGCACGTCGCCCCACTGCTTGATGTGGCGGCGAATAAGATCGAGCAGCGACGCCGAAGCGAAGAAATATTCCTGCCTGAGCCGCAATTCCTGGCCGGCCGGAGTCGCATCGCTGGGGTAGAGGACCTTGGAGATCGCTTCCGCCCGCACGGCCTCGGAAAACGCGCCGACGTAATCGCCAGCGTTGAAGGCCTCCAGCTTCAGGGGGTCGGTCGCGCGCGCCGACCACAAGCGCAGCGTGTTGACGTGCCTCCCGCGCCAGCCGACGATCGGAGTGTCGTAGGCGACCGCTTCGACCGTCTCGGCGGGATGCCAGACGTGGTGGGCGCGCTCGTCGTCGCCCTGGATCATTTCGACCCAGCCGCCGAAGCCGATGGCGTAATTGTATTCGGGACGGACGAATTCCCACGGATTGCCGTTGACGAGCCAGTCCTCGGGCGTTTCCTGCTGCCAGCCGCCGCGGATGATTTGGCGGAAGAGGCCATTGTCGTAGCGGATTCCATAGCCATGCGCAGCGATGGAGAGCGTCGCCATGCTGTCCATGAAACAGGCGGCGAGGCGCCCGAGGCCGCCGTTGCCGAGCGCGGCGTCGGGCTCGATCCGGCGCAGGTCCGAGAGGTTGACGCCGAGCTCATCGAGCGCTTCCGCCATCGGCTTAGCGACGCCGAGGTTGGTCATCGCGTCGAACAGCAGGCGCCCGATCAGGAATTCAAGCGAGAGATAGTAGACGCGCTTGCGCCCGTCGGCGTAAACGGCATTCAGTGATTCAAGCCAGCGCCCCACCGCGATGTCGCGGGTTGCGAATGTGACGGCCAGAAACCAGTCGCGCGGGCTCGCGACTTCCGGCGCCTTGCCGACGGCATAGGTCAGTTTCGCCAGGACCGCCGCCTTGAGCTCGGCTGCGGCATAAGGACGCATCTCGGCCGCCTGCGGCGCAGGCTTGTCCGTTGCGACGAGCTCATCCATGAAGCCTCCCGCGCTTCGATTGTCCCGGCGGCGCCCCGAAACCTGCCGACCTGCTTGATGTTTAAACACGGGGCGCCGCGCCGCACAATCTCCCATGAGCCCATGCCGCGCCGACCTCGGGCTAAACGGTCATGGGTTCGGGCTGGTTGGCGTCGAATCCGGTTGCGGCTTGGCGGCGCGAATTTGAGCCTGGATGGCGTTGAGCTCGGCGGCGGCCGCGTTGATCTGGCCCTGGAGGGCCTGGAACTCCTTTTGCGCGCCGGCGGTCGCGGTCTGGGCCTCGGAGAGGGCCCGGCGCGCCGCATCGGCTTCGCCCTGGAGGCGGGACTGCTCGGCCGCAAGCGCCTGGTCCTGACTCTGCAGCGCCGCGACGTGATCGGTTTCGTCCTTGAGCCTTGCATCGACGGCCTGAAGGTCGCGCGCCCTGGCGCTCGCCTCCTCTTGGGCGCCGGAAATGGCGAGTTTGGCGTCACCGATCTGTTTGGTGAGATCCGCGAGCTCGTTTTGGGCCGACGCCCTGGCGGCCGAGGCGTCCGACAGCGCTTTCTCGGCGTCGGCCGCCTGCTTCCTGAGGTCGGCGGCGGTTCCGGCCGTCTTTTGCAGGTTCTGCAAGTCGGAGGCGAGGGACTCGCGCGCCCGCTCGGCGGCGGTCAGCAACTCATTCAGCTGTGACTGGGTCTGCGACGACTGCCACCATACTGCGGCGGCGATCAGCCAGCCGACGGCCGCAACGCAAGCCAGCGCGAGCGTAATCGGCCGCCGTGACGATTCGCCCCTTTCATCTTCCATGACGCATCCCTTACAGGCCCGCGACAGCTTAAGCCCAGGAGGCTTCATGTCATATTGCGGGCGCCAGGGCGGTCCGCCAAGCACAAAATTGTCTCCGTCGCCGAAGCTCCGCGCTCGGCCTCGGTCATTTCGAAAATGCACCGGGCCCGCATATCGGCGCCGGTCGACTTTGCGGCCGAGGAGGCGAAGAGAATTTTTCATTTGTCAACGAGTCGCCGCGCCGTCTATTGTTGCGCCGCGATGGAATCGAGGGGCGTGGCGCATTGCGATCGTTTGCGCTAACGGCATGCGTGAGAGTGAAGGAGACAGGTCGTTATGCGCGTACGCTCTGCGATCAAGGCGGCCCTCGCGGCGCTGTTGGCTGCGCTCGCCGCGCCGACGGCGGAGGCGCAGGTTTTTGGCGGTCCCAAACCAGGTGAGATCGGCTTTCTGCCAGCCAACGGCCAAAACGCCGAGGACATGTTCTGGTTCCACAACTGGATCCTGCTTCCGGTGACGATCGGCATTTCGCTGCTGGTGCTCGCGCTCATCGTCTACATCGTTTACCGTTTCAACGAGACCGCCAATCCGGTGCCCTCACGCCGCACGCATCATGGCCTGCTCGAATTCGCCTGGACGGTCGCGCCTGCGCTCGTGCTGGTGGTCATCGCGGTGCCGTCTTTCCGACTTCTTGCCGACCAGCTCATCATCCCCACTCCCGATCTCACGCTTAAAGTCACGGCCTCGCAGTGGCACTGGAACTATGGCTATCCGAAATCCGAGGGCGGCTTTGCCTTCGATTCGCTCTATGTCGAGGACAAGGACCTCAAGCCCGGCCAGCCGCGCGTCATCACCGCCGATCACGAGATGGTGGTTCCCATCGGAAAGGTGATCGAAGTCGACGTGACCTCGCAGGACGTCATTCACTCGTTTTCGGTGCCGTCGTTCGGCGTGAAGATCGACGCCATTCCGGGCCGGCTCAACAAGGCCTGGTTCAAGGCCGAACACGAGGGCATGTTCTACGGGCAATGCTCGAATATCTGCGGCATTGACCACGCATTCATGCCGATCAACGTCCGCGTGATGAGCCAGCCGGACTATGAGGCCTGGCTCGCCGAGGCCAAGAAAGAGTTCGCGTCCTCGGACCGCGTCGACCTCGCGGCTGCGCCGCTCGTCAACCGCTGACCGGCGCCGTCACAGGCCTGCCGATCATGCTGCACCGGAGTCGTTAACCATGGCGTCCGTCACCGACCTCAGCCATCACGATGTTGAGGATCATCACGAGCACCACCTCCCGACCGGGTGGCGGCGGTTCTTGTACTCCACCAACCATAAGGACATCGGGACCCTCTATCTCGTTTTCGCCATCTGCGCCGGCCTGATCGGCACAACGCTCTCGATCATCATCCGCGCCGAGCTGCTCGAGCCGGGAATGCACGTGTTCCCGCTGATTTCGGCGATCATGTCCGGCGATGGCTCGGTCGACGCCGCGAAAAATATGTACAACGTATTTTTCAGCAGCCACGCGATCATCATGATCTTCTTCATGGTGATGCCGGCGATGATGGGCGGGTTCGGCAACTGGATGGTGCCGCTCCTGATCGGCGCCCCGGACATGGCGTTTCCCAGGCTCAACAACCTGTCGTTCTGGCTTCTGGTGGCGTCGTTCTCGCTGCTCATGTGTTCCCTGTTCGCGGAAGGCTCGCCCGGCATGAGGGGCTTCGGCGGCGGCTGGGTTCTCTACCCGCCAATGTCGGGGACCGTCGGGACACCCGGCCCGGCGGCCGATTTTGTCATCCTGTCGATGCATCTCGCCGGCGCGTCGTCGATCATCGGGTCGATCAATTTCATCGCCACGATCATCAACATGCGCGCGCCGGGCATGACGATGTTCCGGATGCCGCTGTTTCCGTGGTCGGTGCTGATAACCGCCTTTCTGCTGCTGCTGGCGCTGCCGGTGCTGGCGGGCGCGCTGACCATGCTGCTGACGGACCGCAACTTCCACACCACGTTCTTCGATCCTGCCGGCGGCGGCGACCCGATCCTGTTTCAGCACCTGTTTTGGTTCTTCGGCCATCCGGAGGTCTATATCCTCATCATCCCGGGCTTCGGCATCATCAGCCAGGTCGTGGCGACGTTCTCGAAAAAGCCGATCTTCGGTTATGTCGGCATGGTCTACGCCATGCTGGCGATCGCCTTTCTTGGCTTCGCCGTCTGGGCCCATCACATGTTCACAACCGGCATGTCGCTCAACGCCCAGCGCTATTTCGTCTTCGCCACGATGGTGATCGCGGTGCCGACGGGGGTGAAGGTGTTCTCCTGGCTGGCGACGATGTGGGGCGGCTCGATTTCGCTCAGGCCGCCGATGCTGTGGGCGATCGGCTTCGTCTTCGTCTTCACCGTCGGCGGCGTCACCGGCGTCGTGCTCGCCAACGCGGCGATCGACCGCTATCTGCACGACACCTACTACGTCGTTGCGCATTTTCATTACGTGATGTCGCTCGGGGCGGTGTTTTCGATCTTCGCGGGGTTCTACTACTGGTTCCCGAAGATGACCGGCTATCTCTATGACGAGAGGCTGGCGAAATGGCACTTCTGGGTGTCCTTCGTCGGCATCAACCTCACCTTTTTTCCCCAGCATTTCCTTGGCTTCCAGGGAATGCCGCGCCGCGTCGTCGACTATACCTCCGCCTATGCGACTTGGAATTTTGTGTCGTCGATCGGCGCCTTCATCTCGGGCGCCGGCACACTGATTTTCGTCTACCTCATTTATGAAGCGTTCGCGGCCAAGCGCCACGCCGCCGACAACCCGTGGGGGCCCGGCGCCACGACGCTCGAATGGAAGGTGCCGTCCCCGGCGCCGTTCCACACGTGGGAGACGCCGCCGCAGATTTTCGGCGACGAGGACGCCCATGCGCCGGCGATCGCGGCGGGGCAAGGGAGCCACGCGTGAAGGCTTCCGCCGATCACGACGGCACGACGGTGTCGGTCGGGGGCCGCGCGCGGCGCAACAATCGCGTGATTGGCGTCGGCGGCGCGACGCTTGCGGTGACCATGATCGCCCTCACCTACGGCGCGGCGCCGTTCTACTCTGCCTTCTGCCGCGCGACCGGCTACGAGGGCACGCCGCAGCATGTGAAAGCCAACACGGACGCAGAAGGCCACAGAATCCTGCGGGTCGGATTCGACGCCAACGTCGCGCCCGGCCTCGACTGGAGCTTCGAGCCGGAGATCGACTCGATCCGGCTGCGCACCGGGCAGACCGCGACCGTCTATTTCCGCGTCCGCAACCGCCTCGACACCCCGGCCGTGGCTCGGGCCACTTTCAACGTGACGCCTGAAGTTTCCGGGGAGTATTTCGACAAGATCTCGTGCTTCTGCTTCACCGAGCAGCATCTCGGTCCCCACGAGAGCGCGGAATGGCCGGTGGTCTTCTTCCTCGATCCGTCTCTCGAGACCGACGAGTCGATGGCGAAGGTCAATTCCATCACTCTATCCTATACCCTGTTCGCCCCGCCGTCCGAGAAGCCGGCGCCCTCGCGCTCGGTGGATCGCACCGGGCCGGCGGGATGACAATCAACGGGAGAAGGCAATGACCGACGCGGCGATTCCGGACCGGCCGGGATTTCATCTCGTCGAACCCAGCGCCTGGCCGATCGTCGGCGCGGGATTCGCGTTCCTGTCGGCCTTCGGCCTCATTTTTTTCATGCACGACCTTACGATCGCCGGGACGCGGGTGGGGCCCGGGATGTTGGCGATCGGGATCGCGGGCATCCTGTTCACCATGGCCGGCTGGTGGCGCGATGTCGTCGTGGAGGCGCAGGACGGCTACCACAATGTGATCGTGCGTTACGGTCTGACGCTCGGCATGATCCTGTTCATCGCCTCCGAGGTGATGTTCTTCGTCGCCTGGTTCTGGGCGTTCTTCTGGGGCGCGCTTTATCCCGCCGATCCCCAGGTTTACGGCCGGCTCGACTTCACCGGCGGGCTCTGGCCGCCGAAGGGCACGGAAGTGATCAATCCGTTGGCGTTGCCGCTGATGAACACCTTCGTGCTCCTGACCTCAAGTGCGGCGGTGAACGTCGCCCACGACCAACTGCGCGAGGGCGACCGCCAGAAATTCAAGAATTTCCTCGCGCTTGGGATCGCGCTTGGCGTTCTGTTCGTCTGCACGCAGGCGTACGAATATATCCACGCGCCTTTCAGCTTCAAGAATTCGATCTATGGCGCGACCTTCTTCATGGCGACCGGCTTTCACGGCGCCCATGTCATCATCGGCGTGATTTTCCTGTTCGTCTGCCTGGCGCGGGCCTGGATGGGCCAGTTCACGCCGCGCCACCACGTCGGATTCCAGTTCGCAGCCTGGTATTGGCATTTCGTTGACGTTGTGTGGCTGTTCCTATTCAGCTGCATCTACATCTGGGGTTCCTGGGGCGCCGCGATCGAAGGGGCGGGCGGCGGGTAGGAGCGGCGCAGCGGAAACGGCTCCGCGATGACCGAGCCGCTCGAGACCGTCCGGGTCGGCATGGTCGGCCGCAAAGAGGTCGTAGTCACGCGCGAGCTGACAGTCGGCGCCCACGTTGACGGGATGCCGTTCGTCTATGGGACCCCGATGATGATCCTGGCGATGGAGATCGCCTCGGGCGAGGCGGTCAAGGCGCATTTGCCGGCCGGCTGGGCGACCGTCGGCAGCGAGGTCAATATCCGCCATCTCGCCCCGACGCCGATGGGGCGCACGGTCGTCGCGACCGCGCGGGTCGTCGAGGTTTCCGGCCGCAGCATTGTGTTCGCGGTCGAGGCGCATGACGGGGCGCGACTGATCGGCGAGGGCTCACATCGTCGCGGCGCGGTCAATCTCGAGAGCTTCGCCAAGCGCTTCGGGGCGGGCTGAGTCTACGCGCCGCGCGCAGGACAGGCCCTGCCGCCCTCGCGGCTGGCGACGACGCCCGGCCGATCTGCTATGACGGCCGGGCTTGGGATACGCTTTCCGGCGCAAACGCCGGCGAGGGGAGCGAACGCCGATGCTGGAACGAGTGCAGGACGCGCCCGCCCACACGCTTGCATTGCGCGCCAGCGGCACGGTCATGGCGCGCGACGTCGAGGCGGCGATCGAGGCGGCCTTGGGCCAATCCGAGGCCGCGACCGGCCTCGTCATCGTCATCGATCCGGACTTCGACGGCTATTTCGCCGAGCTGGCGCGGGGGCTTGCGAACGCTGCGCTCGCCCATAGGCCGCTGGTCAAGCTGGCCGTCGTCGCCGACCCCGGACGGATGGCCGAAGCGCGGCTTAGCGGCTTCGAGGCGTCACCGGTTCCGGTCCGGCTGTTCGCCGAGGCCGATGAGAAGGCCGCGCTGAACTGGGCCGCAGCGGCGCGGCGGGGAGAGTAGCCCCGCTATCGTCCGCCCGAGACCGTCAGCACGGCTCCGGTGACAAACTTGGCCGCCGGCGAGATCAGCCAGGCGACCGCCTCGGCGATCTCGTCGGGAGCGCCGACGCGACGCAAAGGGGTCATCGCTTCGATCCGCTCGCGCGCGGATGGCTGAGAGAGCGGGCCGCGGGTCATGTCGGTATCAATCATCCCCGGCGCCACGGCGTTGACTCTGATCCCCTCGGGGCCGACCTCGGTCGCGAGGCCCTTCGTGAAGCTCTCAATCGCGCCCTTGGTTGCCGCGTAGGGCCCGAGTCCGGGCAGGCCGCCGAGCCGCGCCGCGATCGACGACAGGTTGACGATGGCGCCGCCGCTTCCGCCGTGGCGGGTCGAAAGCCTGAGCACCGCCTCCTTGCAGGCGAGGATGGTCGCGATCACGTTGGTCGCGAAGAGCCTGGTGAGCTCCGTTAAGTCCTGCTCGTCGACCCGGACGAAACGGCCCGAGGCGCCGGCGTTGTTGACGAGCCCGGCGAGCGGCCCAAGCGCTTTCGTCGCTTGCTCGAACAGACGGGGAAGCTGAGCCGGATCGGCGACGTCGGCCTGGAACGGTTTCGCCCGCCCGCCCGACTTCACGATCGTAGCTGCCGTCGCTTCGGCGGCCTTGGCGTTCGCAGCGTAATTGACGGCGATCGCGTAGCCGTCGGCCGCGAGGCGGCGGCAGATCGCCGCGCCAATTCCCCGCGAGCCTCCGGTGACGATGATGAGGCCTGAGGGCATCGGTATACTCCGTGGACCAAGAAGTGGATGAGCGTCGCGTAAGAATTAGAACCTCCGGCGTCAACCTCCCGTCATTGTTTTTCTTCGCGGTTTCTGTTTTCCCACCTGCGCCTAATCTTGATGAACAAATTCCAGCAGGACCAAACACCTCCAACGAAAGACGCTGACGAGAGAACCGTTGCTGCAGCAACGCCGAGATAGGCCGTGTCGTTGAGTTCCCAAATGCGAGAAACAACGTCCTGTGCCGAATGACACCCCGAGAATGGCCCGACCACGACCGGACCCCATTCCGCGGCTCCATTAAGAA
Organism: uncultured Alphaproteobacteria bacterium; assembly: GCA_963765375.1. GTDB lineage: Bacteria > Pseudomonadota > Alphaproteobacteria > Rhizobiales > Beijerinckiaceae > Roseiarcus. Next base: position 56,606 of record CAVXVZ010000011.1, read on the forward strand.
TGCAAGAATATTTGTTGCCTCAACTTGAGACGAAATCGGCCTGAATGTGATTCGGATGACGCTGCGGAAGATACTCCACTCGGGTCTTGAGTACGCTTTGAAGATAGGGGGTTCGTGGAGCCAGAGGTCTCCGTTTTTGACAATCAGGACCGTTCGCGCATTACCAGGAGCGCGATCACTTTTTTAACTCGGGTGGACATCTTAGTTCCCTTTACGGGTTTCTAAGTTGGAATGATGCCGAACCCGGGAGTTTTCCTCCTCTCAACTCAAGTCCACACTGTACGACTCTGTCGAAGCAAGATGCATGCCGTTGACCTGGTCGGGATTCGCAATCCGGTTCCTAGCAGCCTGTCGGACTGAGTCCTTGCAGCTGGTCTTTGAAACCGGCCTACCCGCGTTGCGGCGGCGGTCGGCGCCCTGTTGAGCTTTGTGGGCGTTGCGATTGAGTTTGTTGGATCGGCGATGGAGCTGGATCTTCTCTGCGCCGGGGCGCCCCGCCTTCAATAGGCGGGGGCGAGGGCGAACATTCGCTTCATGTTCCAGGCCATGGTCACGAGGCTCCACTCGCCGCGCACTTTTTCGAGCCCGCGCAGTGAAAATTGACGGAACCCGAGCACGGATTTGATGATGCCGAACACCGGTTCGGGGGTCTGTTTGCGCAGGGCGTAGAGCGCCCGGCCTCGAGGCGTCTTCAAACGATGCGCCATCGCCTCGACCGGCGTCGGATTGTCCGGCGCGGCCGGCGCCGGCTCGAAGCGCTCGGCCAAAGGCGGATGGTGCGGCTGGCGGCCCATCGCGATCGCCGGTTCAATTCCCGCCTCTTCGCAAGCCTCGACATTGCCCGCGCTGAAATAGCCGGTGTCCGCCAGCAGAGTTTCGGCCTCGCCCAAGGCCTCGGGCAAAGCGCCGATCTTGCCCAGCATCGGCTCGACCTGGTTCTTGTCGTTGGGCGCCTGGACCACCTCGGTCGCCACCACCAGCAGGCTGCCGACGGCGACCGCCGCCTGCGCGTTGTAGCATTGATCGAAGCCGCCGCCGGCCACCGGCATGATGCGCGAGTCTTCATCGGTCAGATTGACCTGATCGCTCGGCAGCGGCCCCTCGGGCGGCGGCTGCGGCGCCTTGCCGCCCGGCTTCTTGCCCGTCGCCGCCGTCTTGGCCGCGCGCGCCGCCATTTTGGCTTCATGTTCCGCCAATTCGCGCGCGTGGCGCTCCCTGGCGCGCGCCTCGATCTTGGCGCGCGCCTCGGCGATCTTGCCCAGACGCTCCTCGCGCCGCGCCAGTTCGTCGGGAATCGACATGCCGTCGGGAAGGTCCGCCGCGTCCGCCGCCTCGGCCTTGGCCATCAAATCGGCGACCTCGCCCTTCAGTTGCGCCTCGATCTTGCCCGCATGCTCATAGGAAAGCGCGCTGTGCCGGCTGGCGTTGGCGTGAATCTTCGTCCCGTCGAGGCCGATGGTTCCCATCTTCAGCACGCCCATCTCGCGCGCAAGCAGCAACACTTGGACGAACAGCCCCTCGATCGGTTTGAGAAAACGCCGGCGAAACGTCGCCAGCGTGTCGTGGTCGGGATGATCGTTGGCCGCGATGAAACGAAACGCCACCGAGTCATACGTCGCCCGCTCCAGCTTGCGGCTCGAAAACACCCCCGTCGCGTAGCCGTAAACAAGAAGACCCACCAACACCCTGGGATGGTAGGACGCCGAACCCGAGCCGCGATACTCGCCACTCATCGCGCGAAGGTCGAGCCCGTCGATCACTTCAACCACAAAGCGCGCCAAATGCTTCTCTGGCAGCCACTCGTCCACCGAAGGCGGCAGAAGATAACCCGTCTGCCGATCAATCGTGCGGAAATTGCTCATGCGCAGGCTCAAGGCGAATCAATGCCGCGATTCTAACTCGCCAAATCTCGCCTGTCCCTTCCAAACCGCCAACGTCCCGCTAAGTCCGACAGGCTGCTAGTGGAACTTCTGAGAAAACAGCGCAACGGGCATACCTTACGGCTTCAGCCGCCATCCGGTGCGGAAGATGAAGACCAATGCCGTGAGGCAGGCGGCGATGAACAGCATTGTGAAGCCGAGGCTTGCGGCGACGCTGACGTCGCCCTTGCCGTAGAAGCTCCAGCGGAAGCCGCTGACGAGATAGACCACCGGGTTGAACAGGCTGACCCCGCGCCAGAACGGCGGCAGCATGTCGATCGAATAGAAGGCCCCGCCGAGGAAGGTCAGCGGCGTGACGATGAGCGCCGGGATGATCGCCAGCTGCTCGAAGGTTTTCGCCCAGATCCCGATGATGAAGCCGAACAGGCTGAACGCGACCGAGGTCAGGATCAGGAAGCCGACCATCCAGACTGGATGTTCGATCCGCACCGGCACGAACAGGGTCGCCGTCGCCAGGATCACGAGCCCGATGCCGACCGACTTGGTCGCCGCGGCGCCGACATAGGCGCAGACCGCCTCGAACGAGGACAGCGGCGCCGAGAGGAGCTCGAAGATCGTGCCGGTGAATTTGGGAAAGTAGATTCCGATCGAGGCGTTGGTGATGCTCTGGGTCAGAAGCGACAGCATGATGAGCCCCGGCACGATGAACGCGCCATAGCTCACCCCGCCGACCTCGCTGATGCGCGAGCCGATCGCCGCTCCGAAAACGACGAAATAGAGCGCGGTGGTGATCACCGGCGTCGCCACGCTCTGCCAGATCGTGCGCTGCGTCCGCCGAAGCTCATAGCGGTAGATGGCAAAGACGCCGTCGAGATTGATCGCCCCCGGACGTCTCACGCGGCCCGTCCCACCAGATCGACGAAAATGTCCTCGAGCGAGGTGGTCGTGGTGTCGAGATCCTTGAAATCGACGCCGATCTCGCTGAGCCGGCGAAGAAGCGTGGGCACGCCGGTGTCCTCGGCCGAAGCATCGAAACGATAGGAAAGCCGCCGGCCGCCGTCCTCGAGCTCGAGCGGCCAGCCGGCGAGCTCCTTGGGCAGCGCCGGCAGCGGCTCCTGCAACGCGAGCGTCAGACGACGCTTCCCGAGTTTGCGCATCAGCGCCGCCTTCTCCTCGACCAGCACGATCCGGCCGTTGTTGATGACGCCGACCCGGTCCGCCATCTCCTCGGCCTCCTCGATGTAATGCGTGGTCAGGATGACGGTGACGCCTTCGGCGCGCAGCCGGCGCACCAGCGCCCACATGTCGCGGCGGAGGTTGACGTCGACGCCGGCGGTCGGCTCGTCGAGGAACAGCACGTCGGGCTCGTGGCTGAGCGCCTTGGCGATCATCACCCGCCGCTTCATGCCGCCCGACAATTCGACAATCCGCGAGTCGCGCTTGTCCCAGAGCGACAGATCGCCCAGCAGGCGTTCGATATAGGCGGGATCGGCGGCGCGGCCGAACAGCCCGCGGCTATAGCTGACCGAGCTCAGGACGGAGGAGAAAATATCGAGCGCGATCTCCTGCGGCACCAGGCCGACGATGGCTCTCGCGGCGCGATAGTCACGCACGACGTCATGGCCGTCGATGAGTATCCGCCCCGAAGTCATCGACACCGTGCCGCAGGTGACGCCGATCAGCGTCGTCTTGCCGGCGCCGTTCGGGCCCAGGAGGGCGAAAATCTCGCCTTTGGCGATTTCGAGATCGACCGCATCGAGAGCGACCAGGCCCGACTTGTAGCGCTTGGTCACGGCGGCGATGGATATCATCGGCGGCATCGCCGTTCCTCCCCTCCCAGGGCGCGCTCGATCGACGAGCTTTGGCGCCGGACGACGGCGGGCGAAGCGCGCCGGCCCCACGCCCGCGAACGCGCTCTCACCCGCACGCAGGCTCAACATGTAGGGGAAGGGGCGCGGCGCGTCACCCTCCCGGCGACGCGTGGCCTCGGAGCAGGTTCATATCGCTTCCGACGGAGCGAGGCCGCCCGCGGTGATCAATACGCTTGCCGAGGCGCCGTCCCGGCGCCGAACGGAGGCCGGCGCGGGATCAGCGTCAGAGAAGACCGGCGACGGAAATCAGAAGTCCATCGGCACGAAGAAGCAGTAAACTCCGGACTGGCTGCCGCCGCCGTCGTCCCGATAGAAGATCCAATAATCTCCGTCCAGGCTCGGCAGGGCTTGTCCGACGGGTATGCGGCGGACGTATCCGTCGACCGAGTAAAACTCGTCCGAGATCCGATGGACCTGGTCGGGGCGAAGGTGATGGGCGTCCGCCGGGCCGCAGCACGAGGCTTTCACCCAGTCTGGGACGGGTTTCCCGTCAGACCAATAGTCATGAGCTTCCGCGCCGGTGGCGGAGAGCGCGAATAGGAGCGCCACGGTTCGAGCAATCATCTCAGTCCCCTTTACGGGTTGCTAAGTTGGAATCATGCCGAACCTTGGGAGTTTTCCTCCTTTCAACTCAAGTCCACGCTGTACCACTCTGCCGAAGCAAGAGCCATGCCGTCGCTCCAACTCATTCAATTCGCTATCCTGCCGCCGGACTGTACGAATTGGCAAGGGTGAGAAGCGAGATCGCGACAAATATGATGGGTTACCCCAAGGTTCCGGGAGATAACTTGCGCCAAGCTGACTCCGTTCCAAGATCCCTTCGCCGACCGCTTCGCCGACGAATTGCGCCACTCTGCACCGTAGGCGCCGTAGGCTCGCAGGGCGGCGATAACGTGGCGCGAAATTAGGCAGCATCAAAACGGCGTGAGTTTTGAGCGCCTCGAAACGGCCGCCGCTTGTCCGACCGCGCTTGCCGCAACTCAGCCCCCGGTCTAACCCAAGCCGATGGCCAAATCCGTTCCGCCGCCGCCTCCGCCGCCAATAGCGCCGATCGACGTCAACCTGCGCGAGGCGCTCGAGGAGCGTTATCTCGCCTATGCGCTCTCGACCATCATGGGCCGCGCGCTTCCCGACGCCCGCGACGGGCTCAAGCCGGTGCACCGCCGCATTCTCTACGGCATGCATATCCTCAAGCTCGACCCCGGCTCGGCTTTCAAAAAGTGCGCCAAGATCGTCGGTGACGTGATGGGGTCCTTCCATCCGCACGGCGATCAGGCGATCTACGAGGCTTTGGTGCGCTTGGCGCAAGATTTCGCCTCGCGCTATCCCCTGATCGAGGGGCAGGGCAATTTCGGCAATATCGACGGCGACAACGCCGCCGCCTATCGCTACACCGAAGCGCGGATGACCGACGTCGCCCGTCTCCTGATGGAGGGCGTCGAGGAAGATTCGGTCGACTGGCGCGACAATTATTCGGGCGATACCCAAGAGCCGATCGTCATGCCCTCGGCCGTGCCGAACCTGCTCGCCAACGGCGCGCAGGGCATCGCGGTCGGCATGGCGACGTCGGTGCCGCCGCACAACATCGCCGAACTCTGCGACGCCGCGCTCTATCTCATCGCCCATCCGGGCGCCGACGCCGAAGCGCTGGCCGAGTTCGTGCCGGGTCCGGACTTCCCGACCGGCGGCGTCGTCATCGACTCCAAGGCCGCGATCATCGATACCTACCGCGCTGGCCGCGGCGCCTTCCGTCTGCGCGCCCGGTGGACGAAGGAGGATACGGGCCGCGGCGGCTGGGTCGCGGTCGTCACCGAGATTCCCTACGGCGTCCAGAAGTCGCGGCTGATCGAAGAGATCGCCAATCTGCTCAACGAGCGCAAGCTTCCGCTGCTCGCCGACGTGCGCGACGAGTTCGACCGAGGACGTGCGGATCGTGCTTGAGCCGCGCACCCGCGCGGTCGAGGCCGAAACGCTGATGGAATCTTTGTTCCGGCTGACCGAGCTTGAAGCGCGGGTCTCGGTCAACATGAACGTGCTCGTCGACGGCGTGACGCCCAGGGTGGTGTCGCTCGGGGAAGCGCTCAGGCAATGGCTCGACCACCGCCGCGCGGTGCTGGTGCGGCGCTCGCGTCACCGGCTGGCCGCGATCGACAAGCGGCTCGAGCTCCTGGCCGGCATGATCGTCGTCTTTCTCAATCTCGACGAGGCGATCCGCATCATTCGCGAGGACGAGGAGCCGAAGGAGGCGCTCAAGGTCCGCTTCAGCCTGACCGAGCCGCAGGTCGTCTACATCCTCGATACGCGCCTTAGAAGCCTGCGCCGTCTCGAGGAGATGGGGCTGCGCAAGGAGCAGGACGACCTGACCAAGGAGAAAGCCTCGATCGAGTCGCTTCTCGACAGCGAGAGGAAGCAATGGCAGATGATCGCGGTCGAGATCCGCGACGTCAAAAAGAAGTTCGGGCCCGAAACGAAGCTCGGCCGGCGGCGCACGAGCTTCAAAGCTGCGCCCGATGTCGTGGTGGCCGATCTCGCCGAGGCGATGATCGAGCGTGAGCCGATCACCGTCGTCGTGTCGCGCAAGGGCTGGATTCGCGCGCTGAAAGGGCAAGTGGCGGACCTATCTTCGGCGACCTTCAAGGCCGACGACGGCCTGAACATTTCGTTCTTCGCCGAAACGACCTCGAAGGTCCTGGCGCTGACCAGCGACGGCAAGGGGTTCACCCTCGACGCCGCCAAACTGCCGGGCGGACGAGGGCAGGGCGAGCCGATCCGCCTCATGGCCGACATCGACGAGAGCGCCTCGATCGTCGCCGTCTGGGCCTACGCGCCGGGGGCAAAACGCCTCATCGCGTCAAGCGACGGCAATGGCTTCGTCGTTGGCGACGACGAGCTTCTGTCGTCGACGCGCAAGGGGCGCGCCGTCCTCAACGTCACGGCCCCGGCGACCGCGGCCCTGATCGTCCCTGCCGCCGGCGACCATGTCGCCGTCATCGGCGAGAACCGCAAGCTTCTCGTCTTTCCGCTCTCCCAGCTCAACGCGATGGCGCGCGGCAAGGGCACGCGGCTTCAGCGCTATAAGGACGGCGGCATAGCCGACGCCAAAGTCTTCGCCCTCGCAGACGGCCTGACTTGGCGCGACTCGGCCGGACGCACCTTCACCGTCGACCGGCGCGAACTCAAGGAATGGATCGGCAATCGCGCCGAAGCCGGCCGCCTGCCGCCGAAGGGCTTTCCGAAGAGCAATCGGTTCGACGGTTAGGCGGCGTTTCGCTGGTGGGAACGCGGCAAATCGCGTTATTCCTTAACACGATTCGGGAACCAATACCGAACGCGCCTGGAGTTTCTTGGCCCCGATTAGGCGTTCGCTAACGCGTTGGGCGCGATGCTCGCCGGCATGAGAAGGCGAGAAGCGCGATCTTCGACGTCGCGTGATGCGGAAAGGAACTGCACGATGACGATCCTCACCCAATTCCTCAACAACGAGGATGGCGCGACGGCGATTGAATATGCCCTCATGGCCAGCCTCATTGCGCTCTTCATCATTGCCGCGGTCCAAACTGTCGGCACGAAAGTGAGCACGGTCTTCACCGAGGTCGGCAATGGACTGAAATGACCGGCCCTGCGGGCGCGAGCGCCGAACCAGGCCGGCCTAAGAGGCGTTTCACCCCGCCGGGCGTCGCCTCTACGCCTCGGCGTCGCGCCGTCCGGCCGAGCCCGTTCTTGGGGCCATGTTCCCCCGGAGCCGACGAAGATCAATGCGCGGGCCCCGAAGGCGGCGTATTGTTCCGAGTCGAGGAGTCAGGGGTGCGCGGCGTCATGGCCGACGAGATCGCGAAACGCCGGCGGGCCTATGCCGCCGAGGTGACCCGCGGCGCAGGCGACGCGAGGATCGAGGCGGCCTTCGCCACCGTGCCGCGTGAGGATTTCGCCGGTCCGCCCCCGTGGCGCATTGGATCGGGCGGCCTCTTCGGCCAGACGACCGGCGAGGACCTTGGCAGTCTTTATGAGGACATTCTCGTCGCGATCGACGTCAGACGCGGCGTCAACAACGGCCAGCCGTCCCTGCACGCGCAGTCGATCGACGCGCTCGGGGTGAAGGAGGGCGACACGGTCGTCCAGATCGGCGCCGGCGCTGGCTATTACACCGCGATCCTCGCTTATCTCGTCGGCCCAGAGGGCAGGGTCTTCGCCTACGAGATCGAGCCCGACATCGCCGAGCGGGCGAGAGCCAACCTCTCGCGCTACCCCCAGGTCGAAATCCGGGCCCGCTCGGGAATCGAGGACCTGCCCGAGGCCGACGCCATCTACGTCAACGCCGCCGCCACCCATCCGCTCAGCGCGTGGCTCGACGCGCTCAAGGTCGGCGGCCGTCTCGTGTTTCCGCTCCAGCGGGAGCACTCGACCGGCGCGATGCTGCTTGTGACCCGGCCCGAGCGCGGCGCCGTCTGGCCGGCGCGCTTCCTCTCCGCCGTCGTGTTCATCGCTTGCGAAGGCGCGCAGGATCCGGCGATCGGCCGGCAGCTCGACGAGGCGTTCCGCCGCGGCGGCTCGGGGCGGGTACGCTCGCTGCGCTTCGGCAGCGCGCCGAGCCGCTCCGACTGGCTGCGCCAAGACGGCTGGGCGCTCTCGACCGAGGCGCCCGAATAGGCCGCGGGACCATCCCACTCCGACGCAACAATAATTGACTGAAAATTATTTCCCTTTTCCAGAAATATCGGCTATGCTGCAAATCTTCGTTGAGAGCGCGTAGCCCGGTGGGAAAGGATGGATGCGGCGCGACTGCCAGCCCGAGTCGACCTGTTCACTAAAAATGGAGCGGAGAGTCCGCCTGCCCGGCGCTGCGGCCCCTTCGAAGCGCGAGAGAGGCCTCGTGAACCTTAAATCAACGTCTTCAGCACGCATCGTAACAAACTGTAAAAATGTCATAAAATTAACTTCTAACCTCTCCTCGAAGGGCTTTGTTTCCCTTCCGCCTTGTCTTTGATTTCCTTCCGGCTGGGTTTTGCTTTCCTTCCGCATTCCCTTTGATTTTCTTCCGGGGATTTTGGTTTCCTTCCGCCGCGGTTGGCCGCGAACGGGGCGCTGCTAGACCGAGAAGCTGACCCCGCACCCGCAGGAGGCGACGGCGTTGGGGTTCCTGACCCGGAACGACTGCCCCATCAGGTCGTCGACGAAATCGAGCTCGGCGCCCTTGAGGAGCTCGAGCGACACCGGATCGACGAGCACGGTGGCGCCGTCGCGGGTGACCGCAACGTCATCCTCGGCGCGGGTCCGGTCCACGTCAAAGGCGTATTGGAAGCCCGAGCAGCCGCCGCCCTTGACCGAGATGCGCAGCGCCGCCCCTGCCTCGCCCTTGAGGATGGCGTTGAGCCGCCGCGCCGCGCTGGCGCTGATCGAGACGCCCTCGAGGGCGGGAGAAACGGCTTCATTCATGACGATGGCCTTTAATCGCTTGCGCCGCCACGCGGGCGCCGCCGAGACTCTACCCCGCTCAAGATATGGACGCCCGGTGAAGAGCGCAATGTCAAGAAACGCGATGGCGGATGAGGCCAGGGCGGCGGCTCGCGCTCCCTACGCCGCCGACGCCGCCCGGGCGCCGGGGCGCCTCGTCGCCGAGCCGCCGTCGGCGACCCGCACCGAGTTCCAGCGCGACCGCGACCGGATCGTCCACTCGACCGCCTTCCGCCGCCTCGCCCACAAAACGCAGGTCTTCGTCGATCACGAGGGCGATCATTTCCGCACCCGCCTCACCCACACCATCGAGGTGGCCCAGATCGCGCGCGCGCTCGCCCGCGCGCTCAGCCTCGACGACGACCTCGCCGAAGCGGTCGCGCTCGGCCACGATCTCGGCCACACGCCGTTCGGGCACACCGGCGAGGACGCGCTCGACGCCTGCATGGCCGAATATGGCGGCTTCGACCACAATAGCCACGCCCTGCGGATCGTCACCGAGCTCGAGCGCCGCTATGCCGCCTTCGACGGGCTCAACCTCACCCAGCCGACCTTGGCGGGGCTGGTGAAGCACAATGGCCCGCTGCTTGACGCCTCAGGCACGCCCGCCGAGCGGTACCGCGCGCGAGGCGTTCCGGCCTCCATCCTTCGCTACGACCAGCGCCAGTCGCTCGATCTCAGCCGCTACGCCAGTCTCGAGGCGCAGGCGGCCGCAATCGCCGACGACATCGCTTACGACGCCCATGACATCGACGACGGCTTGCGCGCCGGCCTGTTTCCGATCGCCGACCTCCGCGCCGCCGTTCCGTTCGTCGCCGGACTGCTTGGCGAGATCGACGATCTCTATCCGGGGATCGAGGAGCCGCGCGTCATCCACGAACTCACCCGGCGCGTCATCACCCGGTTCATCGAGGATGCGATCGCCGAGAGCGGCCGGCGGATCGCCGCGGCGAGCGTCGACAGCACCGAAGCCGTCGCCGCCGCCGGCCAGACCCTGGTCGGCCTTTCGGCAAGGGTCCAAGCGGCCGACCGCGACGTCAAGGCGTTCCTGTTCGCCCGGATGTACCGCCATCCGGCCGTGCGCCTGGTCCGCGACCGGGCGGACGCGATCGTGCGGCGGTTGTTCAACGTCTATATGACCGACCCGTCCGCCATGCCGCCCGAGTGGGCCGCCAAGGCCGGGCAGGGCGAGCGCGCGCGTTCGGTCGCCGACTATATCGCCGGCATGACCGACCGGTTCGCGATCGCCGAGCATGGCCGCCTTTTTGACGGCGCTTCCGACTTGCGATAGAGGCGCGCGCTCCTTAAGGCGCCGAGGCGTCGACGGCGTGGAGAAAGATGAATATTTTCGCCGACTTCCAGTCGCGCATCGCCCGGCTGCTCGAGAAACGGATCGCCGGCGGAGACCTGCCGCGCGGCCTCGATCTTGGCCGCTTCATTGTCGAGCCGCCGCGGGACCCGGCCCACGGGGATCTCTCGACCAATGCGGCGATGGTCTATGCGCGGGAGGCCAAAGAGGCTGGTTCGAATCCACGCGCCGTCGCCGCCAGTCTCGTCGCTGATCTCACCCGCCTGCCGGATGTTTTGAGCGCCCAATCCGCCGGGCCGGGCTTCATTAACATCGTGCTCAAGCCGGAGGTCTACCACCGGGTTCTGAAGGCCATCCTCGTCGATGGCCTGCGTTTCGGGGCCGGCGCGCCGAGCGCCGAGGGGCCGGTCAACGTCGAATACGTGAGCGCCAACCCGACCGGGCCGATGCACGTCGGCCATGCGCGCGGGGCGGTGTTCGGTGACGCGCTTGCGAGCCTCCTGATCTTTTCCGGCCGCGAGGCGACGCGCGAATATTATGTCAACGACGCCGGCGGCCAGGTCGACGTCCTGGCCCGCTCGGCCTTCCTCCGCTACCGCGAAGCTTTGGGGGAGGAGATCGGCCCGATTCCCGAGGGCCTCTATCCCGGCGACTATCTCAAGCCGGTTGGCGAGGAGCTGGCGCGCGAGTTCGGCCCGGCGCTCAGGGAGAAGCCCGAGGCGGAATGGCTGCCTAAGGCGCGTCAGCGCGCCATCGATGCGATGATGGCGATGATCCGCGCCGATCTCACCGCCCTCAACATCACCCATGAGGTGTTCGCTTCGGAGCGCGCCCTCACCGGCGCCGACGGTGGCGAAGACCGGGTGCGCGAGGCGATCGACTGGCTGCGCGCGCGCGGCCTGATCTATCAGGGACGCTTGCCGCCGCCCAAGGGGGGCGCGGCCGACGATTGGGAGGACCGAGAGCAGACTTTGTTCCGCTCGATCGACTTCGGCGACGATGTCGACCGGCCGCTGATCAAGTCCGACGGCGCCTATACCTATTTCGCTGGCGATATCGCCTATCACAAGACCAAGATCGACCGGGGTTATCGGACCCTGGTCGACGTGTGGGGCGCCGACCATGGCGGCTACGTCAAACGCATGCAGGCCGCCGTCGCCGCCTTGTCGGGCGGAAAGGCCAGGCTCGAGGTGCGCCTTTGCCAGCTCGTACGCCTCATGCGAGCGGGCGAGCCGGTCAAAATGTCGAAACGCTCCGGCGACTTCGTGACGCTTCGTGAGGTCGTGGATGAGGTAGGTGCGGACGCCGTCCGGTTCATGATGCTGATGCGCAAAAACGACGCCCTGCTCGATTTCGACCTGGCGAAGGTGATCGAGCGGAGCCAGGACAACCCAGTCTTCTATGTGCAATACGCTCACGCACGCGCCCGCAGCGTTTTGCGACAGGGCAAGGCCGTCTTTGACGACTTCGACCTTGATCCCCTATCCCTGAGCCAGGCCGACCTCTCGCTCCTGACCGACGAGGGCGAGCGCGAGTTGATGCGAACGGCGGCCCAGTATCCCCGCCTGGTCCTGCAGGCCGCGGAGGCGCACGAACCGCACCGGGTGGCGTTCTTTGCTCACGAGCTCGCGACGCGGTTCCACGCCCACTGGAACAGGGGCAAAGATACGCGTGATTTGCGCTTCGTTAATGAAAATGATCGAAAATCATCGTATTCGAGGCTGTCCTTGGTGGCGGGCGTCGGCCTTGTTTTGGCCTCCGCACTGTCAATTTTGGGGGTTAGCGCCCCGGAGGAGATGCGTTAGCGAATTGTCATCATGGGCCGGGACGCCTCGGGCGCAGGCGGCGATGATCGGCAATGGAAGAGGACCAGATGAACGTTTCCGGGTCGCGTGCAGCCGACGACATCAACCTTGAGGAATTCGAACGGCGCCTGCGCGCCGCTGGCGCCCAGCAGGCAAGCGTCGAGGATCCGCTCGCTGAACTGGCGCGCATCGTCGAGTCCTCCTACGGCTCGAGTGAGACATCGACGCAGGTCGTTCCGGAACCTGACAAGAGAAGCGTGCAATCCGCCCGGTCGATCGAGACCGGAGCGCTGAGGCCAACGATCGACGAAGCGCAAGAGCTTATTCCCGGGGCGTCGGAGGCCGATCGCGCGGCTCGGCAGGATTACGAGTTCGACGCCCCTCGTTCCGACGACCCCCAGGAGGCCGGGCAGGCTGCCGACCGGCGACCGCGGCGGTGGAAACTCACGGTTTCCGCGCTGGCGCTCGCGGGTTTGGCAATGATCGGCGCGGTATTTGCGCTCAAAGGTCGAGTCCCCGGCCTGCCCAAGGATCCTCCGTTCATTGCCGCGGCTCAGGGACCGACCAAGGTGCAGCCGCCGAGCGACCAGACAGTTACCGCGTCCAATGACCCTGCCGTCTCGGTCCTCAAGGACAACGCGAAGCCGGGAACTGTCAAAATCATCAATTCCGAGGAGCAGCCCGTAGATTTAAGCGCCCAGGCGTCAGCCGACAATCCGCCCGCGCCGGCCAATCCCCCGGCTGCCGCGCAGCCTCAGCCTACCGCCAGTGCATCGGTCGCCACGCCGGTCGCGGCGACCGTCAATACGCCGCTGGTGCCCCCGGCCGCTGCGCCTCCCCCAACCATGACCTCGGAATTCCCCGATCCGAAGCCGGTTCGCACAGTTTCCCTGCGGCCGGATGGAACGCCAATCGGCGCGTTGCCGCCGGTCCAGGCCGGCGGCAGCGCTGCGCCCGCTGAGGCCCCGACGAAGCCGTCCCCCGCGTTCGCATCGGCGCCCGAACCGATGAGCGACGCGGGCGCGGTGGCGGAAGCTTCGACCCCCAAGCTCGAATTGCCCACCAAGCTTTCGCCGAAGTCCTCAGCCCGCGTGGTAGTGGCGAAAACCGACACGACGGCGCCGGAGGCGAACGCGCGGGCGCCGAGCGAGCCAGCGCAACCCGGCGCGCAATCGAAACCGGCAGAGAAGGCGACGAAGAAGCCTAAGCCCGACAAGAACGTGGCCGAGGCGACAGGCGCCGCCGCGGCGCCCGAGGCGCCCCCGGTCGACGCAACTCCCGCGACCGCCTCCGGCGGCTGGGCGGTTCAACTCGCGGCGCCCAGGTCGGAAGCGGAAGCCAAGGGCGAAGCCGCGCGATTGACCGGCAAGTACGGCGCTGACCTTAACGGCTCGTCGATCGGCGTGCACAAGGCCGTGGTGAACGGCGAAACGATCTATCGCTTGCGCGTGGTCGGCCTCACCAAGGCGGATGCCGCGGCGCTCTGCGCTCGCCTGAAAGGCGAGGGCGGGGAGTGCTTCATCGCCAAGTGAGCCAGGCGACCCGGGCCGCGGCTGGGAGCCCCAAATGCCCAAGGCCTTCATCTGCGGCTGCGCGGGCCTCGTGCTCGATGCCGAGGAACGCGCGTTCCTTCGCCGCGAAGACCCTTGGGGTCTGATCCTGTTTAGGCGCAATGTCGCCGATCGCGATCAGCTGCGCGCCTTGACGCGCTCGTTTCAGGAATGTGTCGGGCGCGCTGATGCGCCCGTCTTGATCGATCAGGAGGGCGGCCGGGTTCAGCGCATGGCGCCTCCACATTGGCGCTCCTACCCCGCGGCGGCTGCGATCGAAGCCGGGTTGGAGCCTCTCGAAGCCGAGGCGGCAGCGCGTCTTGTCGCTCGCCTGATCGCTTTTGATCTCGCCGAAGTCGGGATCACCGTCGATTGCGCGCCCGTGCTTGATGTTGCCGAGGCTGGAACGCACGCCGCCATCGGCAGCCGGGCTTTCTCCTCTCGGCCAGAGCGCGTCGCCGCGATGGGCCGAGCGGTCGCCGAAGGACTTCTTGCCGGCGGCGTCGCGCCCGTTGTGAAGCATATGCCGGGTCATGGGCGGGCGCGCGCCGACAGCCATCACGAGCTGCCCGTCGTCGATGCCTCGCGCGATGGCCTCAAACGCGATTTTGCGCCCTTCGTGGCGCTCAATGACCTGCCGATGGCGATGAGCGCCCATGTCCTCTACAGAGCGCTTGACGAGCGTCATCCGGCGACGGCGTCTTCGATCGTGGTCGCAAAAGTCATGCGCGGCGAGATTGGGTTTGACGGCCTCATTCTGAGCGACGACGTGTCGATGAAGGCGTTGGCGGGTCCATACGAGGAGCGCGCCGCGGCGATCATCGACGCCGGGCTTGATATCGTCCTTCATTGCAATGGCGAACTCGACCAGGCCCGCGCCGTGGCGTCCGCCACGCCTGAGCTTTCAGGCAATTCGCTGCGCCGCGCGATTGCGGCTCTGAGCCGTCTATCGGCCCCCGAGCCATTCGACGTCGAGCAGGGCGAGCGGCAACTCGCGGCCATCACTGCCGAACTTGGCGTCAACTAGGGCGCTGTGCATTTGGATGTGGCCCCTTTCCGCCGATCCGTTTGGGTTTTCTTGGCCCGGGGCCGTTTGGCTCCGAAGACACCCTCTCATGACCTTTGGATTGCCTTGGATTGCCTTGGATTCTCTCGTTCGAATCGAGACTTTTCAAAGGGTTGCGCGGCTTGAAGCACGGTGGAGTTTATCTCGCCGTTGTCGTAGCGTTGGGAACCGCCGGAACAGCAGCCCACGATCTTTGGCATGCGGGAGGGCAGAATTGCTCATGGAGCGAGCTTACCAGAGCTTCTGAGTTTCTGCAAGAGATTGTCGTCCGAGCCGTTCCCTTTCGGCCGCCTCAAACCAAAAGCAAGGAGTTCTAGCTCGCGCGACCCGGTCGGCACGGCCGATGGGACAAAGTGCGCGCGGCTGGCCGTCCGCGTTGGTCAGGCCGCATCCAGAGTGACGCGATTGCGGCCGGCGGACTTCGAGAGGTAGAGCGCGCGGTCGGCGCGGCGATAAAGATCAGTGGAGTCCTGTTCGGCGCGAACATCGGCGAGGCCGATCGAGACAGTTATCGAGACCGGCTCCGCGGCGTCTCCAATAGGGAACGCCTTGTTTTCTATGGTTCGGCGCGCACGCTCCGCCATCCGCGCCGCGTGGCTTGCGTCGAGCCCCGGCATGGCGACGACGAACTCTTCTCCGCCCAGACGACAGACAAGGTCGCCGCCGCGGACGATCTGCTGCAGTTCGGCGGCGAAGCCCTTGAGAACGAGATCGCCGGCATCGTGACCAAAGGTGTCGTTGATGCGCTTGAAATGGTCGATGTCCAAAATCATCATCGTTAACGGCGCCCCGCGCTGTCGTGCGGTCTCGATCATCGCCGGCAGGCGGCGCTCCAGGAAGCGCCGATTGTTGAGGCCGGTCAGCGGATCGTAGAACGCCATCTCCACGGATTGCCGCACGGTTTGCCGCAGTCGGTCCACATAGCGCTTCTGGCGGACGTTTGTGCGGGCGCGAGCCAGCAGTTCGTTTCGGTCGACCGGTCGGGAAAGGTAGTCGTTCACGCCGAGTTCAAGGCCGCGAAGAACCTTCTGCCGATCTTCGCGATCCGCGACAAGGAGGATAGGGAGATTCCGCGTCGACGCGTGCGAACGCGCCTGACTGCAAAGCCTCAATCCGTCGAACTCCCCGAGGCCTAGAGCGACGATCATGAGGTCGACGTTCTCGCTGCACGCCTTGGCGAGGGCCTCGCCCGGCTCGTCGATCTGGATGACGTCATGATGCGGCGTCAGCGCGTTGACGAGGCGCTCGAAAGAGCTTCGCTGGTGATCGACGAGCAAGATGCGTCCTCGTTCCGAGACCTGCGGCATCAGGGCGTCAGCGGATTCGACCATCTCCGCGCCGGCGCTGTGCGCGGCGCGGCTGCGCAATTCGTCGATCGAGAACTTGAGTCGGGCCAGTGACCGAACGCGAGCGATGAGCGCGATTTCATCGACCGGCTTGGTAAGGAAGTCATCAGCGCCGGCTTCGAGGCCGCGAACGCGGTTGGCGGGCCGGTCGAGCGCGGTGACGAGGATGATTGGCAGATGAGCGGTCTCAGACCCAGCCCTCAATCGCCGGCAGACCTCAAACCCGTCCATGCCGGGCATCATTACGTCGAGAAGGACGAGATCGCAGCCGCCCATTTTGCAGATCGCAATTGCATCGGGTCCATTCGTCGCCGTCAACACCTCAAAGTATTCGATGCTCAGTCTCGTTTCGAGGAGCTTACGGTTGGGCTCGACATCGTCAACCACCAGGACGCGGGCCGTCATTGCTTGACTCCCGGCCCAAGGAATTGATCAATGGTGTCGAAGAATTTGGCGACCGAGATCGGCTTCGACAGGTAGGCTTCGCAGCCGCCCTGGCGAATTTTTTCTTCATCGCCCTTCATGGCGAACGCAGTCACGGCGACGACGGGTATCGCTCGCAGCTCTTCGTCATCCTTTAGCCATTGCGTGACCTCGAGCCCGGAGACTTCCGGCAGCTGAATGTCCATGAGGATGAGATCGGGCCGGTGCTTGCGCGCCAACTCAACCGCTTCAATGCCGCTGCGCGTTTGCACAATTCGGTGTCCGCGCGTCTCGACGAGGTCATTGAACAGCTTCATGTTGAGTTCATTGTCCTCAACGATGAGCACAGTTTTGGGCATTCGGAGTCCATTCGGCGCAAACTCGGCCGGTCAGGTGGCAAATGCTAACGTCGAGACATTTACGAAAGGAGAATCGGAGTATGCGCCATTCTTCGAAAGCGCGGCAATCCGTCAGCCCCGAATTCGGCCAATCGTTGGCCGCCTCGGCGCTGACCTTTCTCGCGGCCGACCCTGAGCGGCTCAACCAATTCCTCGGTCTTACCGGACTTGGCCCCGACAATCTGCGGGATGCGGCGGAAGATCCAGCGTTCCACGCGTCGGTGCTCGAGTATATGCTTGCCGACGAGGAGCTTCTCCTCCGATTCGCCGCCGATTTCGACCTCGGACCTGAGAAAGTCGCGCTCGCGTATCAGGCCCTGTGCGGGCCGGTTCAATTGGGCGACCCTTGACGGATGCGCGGATGCCCCGGCTGTGCCGCGACTGCACGAAACGCAGCTCCATTGACCTGACGCGCTGCGGCCATTGCGGATCGCCCCGGACCATCGATCTTAACGCCGCCGACGGGCTCGCGATCGCGCATGTCGACTGCGACGCATTCTACGCCGCGGTCGAAAAGCGCGACGACGCCAGCCTCAAGGACAAGCCGGTGATCGTCGGCGGTTCGGGGCCGCGAGCTGTGGTCGCCACCTGCTGTTATATCGCCCGGACGTTCGGGGTCCGGTCGGCGATGCCGATGTCGCGCGCCCGGGCGCTATGTCCCCAGGCGGTCGTCCTGCCGCCCGACATGGCCAGATATGCCCGAGTTGGTCGCGAAATCCGCGCCCAAATGCTTGCGCTCACGCCGTTGGTCGAGCCGCTTTCCATCGACGAGGCGTTTCTCGATCTGACCGGCTGCGACGGATCCAACGGCGCCGGCGCCGCCGAAACGCTCGCGCGCTTCGCCCGCAAGGTCGAAGTGAACACCGGGGTGACGGTTTCGGTCGGCCTCAGTTACTGCAAGTTTCTGGCGAAACTCGCCTCGGATCTCGACAAGCCGCGCGGTTTCGCATTGATCATGCGGGAAGACGCGAAGGCTTGGCTGGCCCCGCAAAGCGTTGGGCGCCTGTGGGGAGTGGGCAAGGTTGGGCGCGAGCGACTCGAGCGATTGGGCTTTCATACGATCGGCGATTTGCAAGGAATCGACGAGCGGTTAGCCGTTTCGGGCCTCGGCGACGATGGTCTCCGGCTATGGCGGCTGGCTCAGGGTCGCGACGATCGCCCCGTGGTTGCGGAGCGCGAGGCCAAAAGCATCTCGAGCGAGACGACCTTCGATTGCGATATCCGTGACAAAGCCGAGCTCACGCGCATCTTGCTCGTCCATTGCGACCGGGTCGCCGCGCGGCTGCGCAAGGACGGCCTCTCGGCCTGCGGCGTGACGCTGAAATTGCGCTTGCCCGATTTCAGTCTGCGCACCCGCAGCCGCGCCGGCATGAAGGCGACGCAGCTTGCGCCGCGACTGTTCCAGGCGGCGCGCCCGTTGCTCGACGCCCAGCCCGACGGGACGGCCTATCGCCTCTTGGGGATCGCCGCGACGGAACTCGCGCCCGCCGAGCGCGCGGATGAAGACGATCTGATCGGAGGCGACGGCGGTCGCGAGAAGTTTCGCGAGGCGGCTATCGCGAGCCTGCGCGACAGATTTGGCTCCGCCGCGGTGCAGCGAGGACTCGCCTTTCGACCGGGGTCAAGAACGAAGTGAGCGTCGGCTCTACTTGGCGCAGGCTGAAGTCGGCAGAATCTCGAGTTTCCGCAAGTGCGCATGAAGGGCGAAGGCGCCGTAGTCGAGCTTGAGGCTGCCCGAGACGCCGTTCTCGTAAAGATCGAAGGAAAGCGTGTATTCAGGCGCGGAATCGGTGGCCGCCTCGTCGAAGTACGAGATCACCACCGGCCAACGACTGATCCCGCCGAGCGCCGTGGCGGTCTCGGCGTCTTCCCCGGGCTTTGTCTCTTCCTTTCCAATCACCGACAAGGTCGCAAAGATCTTCGCGCCGGTATCCGAGCCGTCGTAGACCCGCGCCTGGACGGCGCCGCCGCCGTGCTTGGCGGCGTCGATCAGACGCTCGATATGCTGGGTGGGAAAGAGAACGTCACGGCCGAAATCGAGCGATTTGGCCTGCGGCTTGGTCAGCTGGACGCGCAAGTCGTCGTCGGCGCCGCGGGTGGCGGTGCCGGCGACAGGTTGAGTCTCCTGCAATCCCTGGGAATCGATCTGGAATCGCATCGACTTCCCGCCAGCCTCCTCAAAGGACATGGCGTTCACCTGCATCGAGAGCGGGTCGCCCTCGCTGCGCTCCATCTCGGTCATCTGGCGGAAGTTGGAGGTGTAGCCTTCGCAAGCCGAGCCACGAAATTCGTATGCGATCAGGCCCGTCGCCGATATCGGGGCCTGGGCGGACGTCGGCGGAGGAGCCGAAGGGTCGACCAAGGAAATGTCGTAGGCCGCACGATGCGAGGCGAGCGGCAGAACGGGCGAAGCCTCGGCGAGCGCAGCGACGCAAGAGCAGAGGATGGCCGCTACGCTAACGGCTAATCGGGGAACCATGGTCACTCCACGGGCAGACGCGATCCGCAAAATCCGCCGCATTTTCGGCGCTTTCGTGACGCCGGCGGACTCTCCGTCGCCTGCCGAGGCGAGCCTTATCGGCGCCGCCGCTGATGCTCAATGTTTCTCTTCTACGCCAAGAGGAGCCCAGGCCCGTTCAAGCGCGGAAGGCTCCTCGAGCGGGTCCTCGTCCGCCCGCAACGCCGGCGCATCGTCGGGATTGGGAACGTCATAGCCGACCGGCAACTTTCCGTCGAACAATCCGGCCCCTTTGAGCTCGTCGAGCCCGGGAAGGTCGGCGATCGCATCCAGGCCGAAATGGACCAGAAACTCGCTCGTCGTTCCGTAAGTGATAGGCCGGCCCGGCGCCTTTCGGCGCCCTCGCATGCGCACCCAGCCAGCCTCCATCAGAACGTCGAGCGCGCCCTTCGACACTGCGACGCCGCGGATTTCTTCGATATCGGCGCGGGTGACCGGTTGATGATAGGCGACGATGGCGAGCGTCTCGAGCGCGGCGCGCGAGAGCTTGCGCTTTTCCTCGCGGTCCCGAGCCAGGAGCCAGGCAAGATCGCCGGCCGTGCGGAACATCCATCTCCGCGCGACCCGCATCAGATTGACCCCGCGTCCGGCGTAGAGGCTGCGCAGTTCATCCATCACCGCCGCGACGTCCGCGCCTTCCGAAAGCTGGGCGGCGATCGTCGATTCCTCGAGCGGTTCAGCCGAAGCAAACACCATGGCTTCGGCGATCCGCACGTCCTCGGGCGTCACCCCGGGCGTTGCGACCGGGCCAAACAATTGGGCGATATTATCCGTGGCGGTCGTGCGGCTCATGAAGCGTCTCTGTTGAATTGGAACGACCGGGCCGAACGTCGGGCTCCGGGCGCGATATACGCCCGGTCGTCGCGCGCTGGCGGCCCGCGTGAACGGCGCCCGCCCGACAGAGGCCAAGCGTGAGGGAGGGTCAAGCGGCTCGCTCCCCGGCAGGCTCGGAATCCGTCGAGCGCAGCCAGAGAGGCGCGAACGCCCGCTCCTGGCGGATCTCAAGCCTGCCCTCGCGCGCGAGCTCAAGCGAGGCCGAAAAGGCGGAAGCGCGGGCGGTTCGCCGCATCGCGGAATCGGCGCAGGCCTGAAGCAGGAAATCGTCGAAAGCCGTCCAGTCGGGCTGGCCGCCGACCAGACGAGTGAGCGCCTCACGCGCCTCGGCGAGCGACCAGACCTCGCGCGTCTTGAACCGAACCCGGGCGAGGGCATGCCGCTGAGCCTGCCGGGCATAAGCCGCCAACAGGTCATAGAGGCTCGCCTCATATGACATGCGGCGCGACGTCTCGATCGGCTCAGGCTCGCCTCTGGCGAAGAAGTCGCGGCCCAGGCGAGGCCGGTTGAGCAAGAACTCGCCCGCCTTGCGAATCGCCGCGAGCGCGCGCAGCCGGCGCGCGAGAGCCTCGGCGAGCACCGAGGCGTCGTGATCGGCCGGCTCCGGGGGGGCGGGAAGCAGCAGACGCGACTTAAGAAAGGCGAGCCATGCGGCCATGACCAGATAGTCGGCGGCGAGTTCGAGCCTGAGCTTGCGCGCCGCCTCGACGAACTCGAGGTATTGCTCGGCGAGCGCCAGGATCGAGATGCGCGCCAGATCGACCCGTTGCCGCCGGGCCAGCTCCAGCAACAGATCGAGCGGGCCTTCGAAACCGTCGAGATCGACGGTGAAAGCAGGTTCGCCCGCAGCCTGGACAAGGTCGAAGTCGACTTGAAACGCGTCCGCTCCGGCCACGAATCACCTCCGCGCCGCATGCTGACGCACCCGCGAGGGGCAGGCAAGGGGCGTCGGGCCGCGCGTCAACAGGGCGCCGGCCGCGACACAATGGCTGCGCATCCGCTTCGGTTAAAAGATATGGTTCACCTGGAGAAGAGTATTCTATGTATAACGCAAGATATGCTGCACGACGTCGATTACGTAATGTAAGGATTAACTGAGTTCGTTGAGGTAAATACCATAAGATTGAATTGAATCCACCGTTTATTGTTGCGCCGGCGCCGGCAGGAGCTATTGTTTCTTCTGTCTTTCAACACAGCGCTGCAAGAGACGCCCCGCAGGCGCCGGGTCCCGCCGCATCCCCCGGGACCTGCAGGGCTGGCCGGCCAGAACGCGATTCTGCTGCGATCTCCGCATGACGCGTTCTGCCGGCCTCCCTTCGCCGGGCGCTTATTGTCAGTACCGGCGCAGGAGACTGACCATCTTCCCCTGGACCTGGACCCGGTCAGGGCCGAAAATCCGGGTCTCGTAAGCCGGGTTGGCGGCCTCGAGCGCGATCGAGGCGCCGCGCTTGCGCAGCCGCTTGAGCGTCGCCTCCTCCTCATCGATCAGCGCGACCACGATATCGCCGGTCTCGGCGGTGTCCTGCTTGCGGATGAAGACCGTGTCGTTCTCCAATATTCCCGCCTCCATCATCGAGTCGCCGCGCACCTCGAGGGCGAAGTGCTCGCCGCCGCCGAGAAATTCCGGAGGCATGGCGAAGGTGTCGAGCCGCGTCTGGATCGCCGAGATCGGGGTGCCGGCGGCGATGCGGCCCATGAGCGGCACCATGACCGCGCGTTGCTCGCCCGCGTCGCGCGACGGCGCCTGGGGCCGGATGCGGCCGAGATTGCCGGGGATGACGCTCGGCGAGAACCTCTGCGCCCTCGGGGCCGAGACCGTCGCCAACTCCGGGAGCCGCAGCACTTCGATCGCCCGGGCGCGATTGGCGAGCCGCCGGATGAAACCCCGCTCCTCGAGCGCCATGATCAGGCGATGAATTCCGGATTTCGAGCGCAAATCGAGCGCGTCCTTCATTTCGTCGAAGGACGGCGGCACGCCCGCCTCCTGGAGGCGCTCATGGATGAAACGCAGGAGTTCGCTCTGTTTCTTGGTCAGCATCAAAAGTCCTCCACCCGGCCGGCTGTGATTCGCCGTCTGCGCCCGGCCCGGGCCCAGAAAATCGCGGCCGGCAGTAAACAAATCACGAACAAAGCCTAGTTGTTCACGGCCTGTTCGGCAAGCGGATTCTTCGCCGCGGCGCCCGCGCGGCATGTGAACGATTTCCCTGGGGGCCGGCCGGAATGAAAGCAAAGCGGACGGAAGGAAATCAAAGCCGGGGCCGGAAGGAAAGCAAAGCCGGGCCGGAAGGAAAGCAAAGGCGCCCGGAAGGATTCCAAAGTGCTTGGCGGTAAGATTTCGTTCCCAGTTATTGTCAATTCCTCAGCCTGTTATCGAACTAAGCGGAGAGTCTACGCGAAGCCCCTCGCCTCATTCGCGGCGGGCCTCGGGACCAGGCGCGTCGCCGGGCGGGTTCGATGGTTCAGCCGCGGCGCGAGTCCCGGCGGCGGCAAAGCCGGCGGCGATGCGGTTCAGTTTGGCGAACAGCCGCTTCCGCGCCGCGGCGTCGTAGACGGCTTTCCGCGTCCCGGCCTTATGATAGCGGTCCATTCTCTCGAGCACTTTGAGCAAGGAGTCGATCGCGCCGAGGTCGCCCGCGTCGACCGCCTGGGCGGCGAGGGCGTGCGCGCAGTCGAGCCGCATGAGCTGAATGATCGCATGATCCGTCGGGTCGTCGAGCTCCTGGCGCCGTAGCGCGTCGGCGACGATCTGGCGGATGCGGCGATCGCTCACCCCTTCCTCGCGCGCGACCTTCTCATAGGTCCAGCCGAGGCGCAGCCGGGCGAAGATGCGCTCCCGCCGCTCGGCCTTGGTGAAGGGATTGAGCCGGGGCCGCGCCGGCTTGAGCGCCGTTTCCGTATCCATGTCCGCTGTTCCTTTCCGCCGCTCGGCGGCGCTGGTTTGGGAAAGCCGGAGTATAGCGCCGCTTTCGGGAAAACGAAAGAAAATGTCGGATTTTTGTTTTGGGGGAAGGGCGGGCGAGGAGGGTGGGCCCCGCGACCGTCATGGCCGGGCTTGTCCCGGCCATCCTTCTGACGTTCGCTGCGCCGAACCACGTGGTTGGCCAGGACAAGCCCGGCCATGACGCGCGCGAGGGCCAGGGAATAGGGGAATACGGTGGAATACGGAATACGCGGAATACGGTGGCGGAATACGGTGACGGAATACGGGAATACGGTGGGAATACGGGAATACGGTGACAGTTGCACATTTCCCCCAAATGCGGCTATCCTTCTGCTAGCCTTGAGCTCCTTCAGGAGCCTCCATGTCTCGCATCGGCCGGTTCGTCGTTCCCCCGCGACCGTCATGGCCGGGCTTGTCCCGGCCATCCACGCGGGCGGGATTACGGTGACACGTGCATATTTTCCTATATATCCGTCCCCCCACCCAAAGCCCGAAACTCGAACTCGACACAGCCGGTGGTCGATCGTAGCGCGGAGCCCAGACTTGAAAAAAGGGATTTATGCATGTGTCACCGTACCGTAATCCACGTAATCCATGTGTCACCGTGATCCCGCCCTTCTGACGTTCGCTGCGCCGAACCACGTGGTTGGGGAATACGGTGGGGAATACGGGGAATACGGTGACAGTTGCACATTTCCCCGGGGAATACGGTGACAGTTGCACATTTCCCCCAAATGCGGCTATCCTTCTGCTGGCCTTGAGCTCCTTCAGGAGCCTCCATGTCTCGCATCGGCCGGTTTGTCGTTCCCGATTTGCCCCATCATGTGACCCAGCGCGGCAATCGGCGCGAAAAGGTGTTCTTCGGCGAGGACGACTACGCGCTTTACCGCGATCTTTTGAGCGAGGCCTGCCGGCGCGAAGGGGTCGCGGTGTGGGCCTATTGCCTGATGCCGAACCATGTTCATTTGATCCTGACCCCGCGGACGGGCGAGGGCCTCGGGCGGGCGCTCGGCAAGGCGCACCGGCGCTACTCGGCCTTCGTCAACGCGCGGATGCGCGTGACGGGCCATCTCTTCCAGGCGCGCTTTTCCTCGGTCGTCATGGATGACGACCATCTGATGGCGGCCGCGCGTTACGTCGCGCTCAATCCGGTGCGGGCGGGGCTCGCGGCGAGGCCCGAGGATTGGCGCTGGTCGAGCGTCGGCGCCCATCTCGCCGGGCGGGACGACGGCCTGGTCGAGACCGCGCCGCTCATTGAGCGCTGCGGCGGGCAGTTCGCCGATCTCATCGCCGAAGCGTCCGATCCGGCCCGGATCGCCGCATTGCGCGCCGCCGAGACAATGGGTCGCCCGCTCGGCGCCGAGGCGTTCCTTGAGCGGCTCGCCGCGCTGACCGGGCGCGATCCGCGGCCAGCAAGGCGCGGGCGCAAGCCCGGCGGAGGGCGCGTCGTCGCGGTCGCCAAAGCCGGTCGGAAATCATAGGGAAATATGCATGTGTCACCGTTTCCATGCGGCGGGCAGTTCGCCGATCTCATCGCCGAAGCGCCCGATCCGGCCCGGATCGCCGCATTGCGCGCCGCCGAGACAATGGGTCGCCCGCTCGGCGCCGAGGCGTTCCTTGAGCGGCTCGCCGCGCTGACCGGGCGCGATCCGCGGCCAGGAAGGCGCGGGCGCAAGCCCGGCGGAGGGCGCGTCGTCGCGGGCGCCAAAGCCGGTCGGAATTATAGGGAAATATGCATGAACTGCCCCCCGAAAGTGAGACAGGGCGAATTGAGTGACAGAGCCTGTTAGGAGGCTCTATGTCACAGCAAGGGATGCGCACATTTTCGACCGAGTTCAAGGAAGCTGTGGTGGTTCGGCTCGACGCCGGGGAGCGGATGGCGGCGGTTTCGGACGAACTGAAGATCAGGCGCAAGCTGCTTTACGAATGGCGAGCGGCCTATCGCGAGCTTGGCGCAGCCGGGCTCAACCGGAAGCGCGGACGTAAGCCGGGCGGCGCCCGCGCCAGTCCGGACGCTGCGCCGGCTACGCCTGCTCCGCTTACCGAACTGGCGCGGGCGCAAGCGCGGATTGTCGAGCTCGAGCGCAAGATCGGCAAGCAGCAGATGGACCTCGTTTTTTTCGCGAAGCCTTGCGGCTCATCGACGCACGGGACCTCATGTCTCGCGCGACGCCATCTACGCGGTCATTGAAGAAATGAACGCGCGGGAGACGCAAGGCGCCCCCTCGATCGAGCATTTGTGCCGCTTAAGCGGCGTGTCGCGCGCCGGCTTCTATCGCTTTGGCGAGGTTCGCGCGCCGAAGCGAGCGGAAGCGGATCTGCGCGACAAAATCCAGACGATCGCGCTCAAAAATCGCTTCTACGGCTATCGGCGAGTCTGCCGAGACCTCTGGCGCGTCGATGGCCTGAAGGTCAATCACAAGCACGTCTTGCGCCTGATGCGTGAGGACAATCTGCTCCGCCTGCGCGAAAGGCCGTTCGTTCCCTACACCACCAACAGCCGGCATGAGTTTCCCATCGTCGCCAATCTGACGCGTGGACGCGTCCCAACCGGGCTCGATCAGATCTGGGTCGCCGACATCACTTATGTCAGGCTGGCGGGACAGTTTGTCTACCTGGCCGTCGTTCTCGACGCCTTTTCCCGCAGGGTGATCGGCTGGGCGCTCGCCGACCATCTCGAAGCGAGCCTGGCGATCGAAGCGCTCGACATGGCCTTGACCGCCCGAAGCCCCGAGCCCGGCCTCATCCATCACTCCGACCGGGGCGTGCAATACGCCTGCGCCGACTATTGCGACAAGCTCGCGGCGCGCGGCGCTCTGATCAGCATGAGCCGCGCCGGCAACCCTTATGACAACGCCAAGGCCGAGCGCTTCATGCGCACCCTGAAGGAGGAAGAAGTGAACGGCAAGACTTACGCGTCTGTCGACGACGCCCGAGCCCATATCGGCGCCTTCCTCGAAAACGTCTATAATCGAGCCCGACTGCACTCCGCGCTCGGCTACAAACCCCCGGTCGAGTTCGAAGCCGAACTCCGCCAATGCGAAACCGTCTGAAACGACACAACCAAAACTCTGTCCCTCAAATCCAGCGTCTCAGACAAAGGGTGCAGTTCATGCATGTGTCACCGTTTACCCCCCGTTTACCCAGCCCTTCTCCCGAACGGGAGAAGGGCAACGCGCCCGTCAGTTCAACGCCATCTCCGGCGGGTCGCCCTCGACGATGAGATAGGCGCCGGTGGCTTCCTCTATCTCGCGCAGCGAGACGCCCGGGCCGCGCTCGCGCAGCACGAGGCCGGCGTCGGTCGGCTCGATGACCGCCATTTCGGTGACGACGAGGCTGACCCGCCGGGTCGCGGTCAGGGGCAGGGTGCAGCGGGGGACGATCTTGTGGCCGCCCTTGCCGGAATGGACCATCGCCACCACCACCTTCCTCGCGCCCGAGACGAGGTCCATCGCCCCGCCCATGCCCGGCGCCATCTTGCCCGGCACCATCCAGTTCGCGAGATAGCCGCGCTCGTCGACTTCGAGGCCGCCAAGCACGGTCATGTCCAGGTGCCCGCCGCGGATGAGGCCGAAGCTCATGGCGCTGTCGATCGAGGCCGCCCCCGGCATCGCGGTGACGAAGCCGCCGCCGGCGTCGGTGAGATCGGGGTCCTCCATGCCCTCGGGCGGGCGGGGGCCGAGGCCGATGACCCCGTTCTCGGCCTGGAAGAACACGTGGACGTCCTTCGGCAGGTAATGGGCGACCAGGCTCGGCAGCCCGATGCCGAGGTTGACGAGGGTGTCAGGCTTCACCTCCTTCGCGACCCGGCGGGCGATGATTTCCTTGGCGTCCATCAGAAGGCCCTCTCCAGAAGGTGGGTCACCAGAATGCCGGGCGTCTTGACCGAATCGGGCGGGATGACGCCGACGGGGACGATCGTTTGCGGCTCGGCGATGACCACGTCGGCGGCAAGCGCGATCACCGGATTGAAGTTGTGCGCGGTCAGCGAATATTCGAGATTGCCGTAGTAATCGGCCTGTTTCGCCGCGATGAGGGCGAAATCGCCGCGGATCGGCGTCTCGAGCAGATAAGGTTTGCCGTCGACCTCGATGATCCGCTTGCCCTTCTCGACCAGCGTGCCGATGCCGGTCGCGGTGAGCACGCCGCCCAAGCCGACCCCGCCGGCCCGGATGCGCTCGATCAGCGTGCCCTGGGGCGCGAGTTCGACCTCGATCTCGCCCGCGATCATTTTGGCCTGCGTTTCGGGATTGAGGCCGATGTGCGAGGCGACGAGTTTCTTGACCGCGCCGGCGCCGATGAGCTTGCCGATCCCTCGTCCGGGCCAGGCGGTGTCGTTGGCGATGACGGTCAGGCCCTTCGCGCCGCGGCGGACCAGCGCGTCGATGAGCCGATGGGGCGAGCCAGTGCCCATGAAGCCGCCGATCAACAGCGTCGCGCCGTCGGGTATCAGCGCCGCGGCCGCATCGGCGGTGATCGCGTCCTTCATCTGTTCCGCTCCCCGGTGCTCGCGTCGGCGCGTTCGTGAGCGGCGTGACGCAAGGAGCGTGCCGCCGCTTAAGAGTTTGGCGGCCGCGCGGACCCTATTGCCGCCCGGTATAGTGGCGCCACCGCGAGCGGGCGCGACGGCGCAGCGAATCGGACGATCGGCGCCGCGGCTCGGGCGTGACGCTCTGACCGCCCTCGAGGTCGAAGGTCTGCCCGAGATATTCGCTGGGCGCCATCGCGTCCGCGACCGCGTCGGCCCCGTTTTTTGCATTTCCGGGCGAGGACGCGCCTGAGGGCGGATTCTCGGCGATCTGTTGTTCGAGCGTCTTGAGATCGGCGGAAGCCGCGGCGGCGGCGGCGTCCGCCTGCGCGGAGGGCGGGATCGAGACGGAGAGTCCGCCCGCGCCTGCGCTCTGCGGCGACGCCGGCTGCTGCTGCGGCGCGGCTTGCGGCTGAGCGGCCTGCGGGGCCGAGGCTTGCGACGGGGCGGTCAGCGCAGGCGCGGGGCTCATGGCTTGCGCAGGAGCCGGTTGCGGCGGCGTCTCGTCGGCGACCAGCGGCGCGGCGAGCTCGGGCTCAGCCTTGCTCACCTTCCCCGAGGCCGGCGCCGGGGCCGCGCCTGGGGGCGCCATGAAGGGTTCGATCTCAACCGTCGCGGTCAGGCCGGCGACGAGCTTGACCCCCTCCGGGACCTCGTCGATGTGAATGCGCACCGGCACGCGCTGGGCGAGCCGCACGAAGGTGAAGATCGGATTGACCGAAGCAAGCCCCGAGGCGTCGGGAGCCGCGTTCGGAACATTGATGCCGCGCGCGAGCCCCTGAACCCGGCCGCGCAGCAGCGGGGTATATCCCATGAGCTTGATCGTGGCGGCGTCGCCTTCCCGAATCCGCCCGAGCGCGGTCTCCTCGAAATAGGCGTCGACCCAGAACGAATCGGAGTTGACGACCGAAAGCTGGAGGGCGCCGACATCGGCATAGTCCCCGAGCTGAGCGGTAAGATTGGTGACATAGCCGTTGACCGGCGAGCGCACCTGGGTGCGCTTGAAATTGACCCGCGCCTGCTCGAGGTTCGCGAGCGCCGACTGGTAGGACGCCTCGGCGTTGGCCGCCTGGCTGATATAGGTCTGCCGCTCCTCCATGGTGACCGCGATGTCGTTGAGCTTCTCGCGCCGGATCATTTCGGCGTTGGCGTTCTCGGCGGTCGCGCGCGTCTGCTCGACCGCCGCCTGCGCCTGCCGGACGGCGATCGAATAGTTCCTTGGATCGATCAGCATCAGGAGATCGCCCTTGCGGACGAACTGGTTGTCGGCGATCGGCAATTGCACGATCTCGCCGGCGACCTGAGGGGCGATTTTCACGACATAGGCGCGGACCGTCCCGTCGCGCGTCCAGGGCGCGCCCATGTAATATTGCCACGCCGCATAGCCGAGCGCGGCCGCGACGCAGACCGCGACCACTGTGACGAGAACCGGCGCGATGCGGAGCGACGACAGGACCGAGCGGCGCTTGACCGCCGGCGCGGCGCCGACGCTGGCGCCTTTCAGGACGTCGTTGGCTTTCAACTCGACGCGGGACATCAGCTTCCCCAACGCGCCACGACAAGGACGATGGACGAGACGATGATAACATAGAGCGCAAGGTCGAACAGCGCCGGATGCCAGACCCGCTCGCTCAGACCAACCCGGTCGCCAGCTCGCCTCAGCAGGAGATAGATGATCCAAGCCACGCCGAGGATCACCACGATCGGCGCCACGTAAAGTCCAAACAGGTTGATTTCGTTGAACCTCATGCGAGCGGCCGGTCGAAATAAGAGCCGAATTCGGAGAGCTGGCCCGAAATCACCACAATGCTCGCCCTGAGGCTCAACAGGATCCGGGATCTCGCGCGGGGCAGGGCGGCGACCCGGCGGTCGATCTCCTTGAGGCGCTCGATCGCTTCGCCGCTTCGGCCTTCAGCGAGCGGCGCGAGCACGGCGTCCACCATCCCGCCTGGGACGAAGCGCGGCGCAACGAGGCGAAGGCGCACGATCTCCTTGCCGACTGCGACCGCCGCGGCGAGTTCGGCCCGCTCGACCGGCTCCGCCTGGTCGGGCATCGCGAGCAGGCGCGCGACGCCTAGGTTTTCCCAGTCGGCCTGCCTTCCCGGCGAAGCTCGCCGCACCAGCCGCCTGAGATCGGCGAGCGTCAAGGCGAGCAGCCTCTCAGTGCGGGTCGCCGGCGACAGCGGAGGGATCACCAGCATGGCGATCACGCCAAAGGCGATGCCGGCAAGAATGGCGATCGCGCCGTTCCAGAACCCCGACCCATCGTAGGTCATCCCGTTCGTGATGTTGAGCATCGGCAGGAAGTTGACGGCCGCCGCGAAGGTAAACATCGGCCTCCACCCGCGCGCATTCAGAAATCCCAGCGGCACGAGCACCAAGCCCAGCACCAGGCAGAGGCTCGGGAATGTCGTCGCCTTTGGAAGGATCCCGAACACGACGATGGCCGCGAGCACGGCGCTGAGCGTTGATCCCTGAAGAAACATGACCGACGCGGAATAAGCGCCGTCCCCAGCGGGCGGCAAAAGGATGACGATCACCGCGCAGAACGTGATCGCCGCCACGCCGTTCGGCCAGGCGCTGGCGATCCAGAACAGCGAGATCGCCCCGACGGCGACAAGAGTCCGCGCGGCGTTCAGGAAAGCCGGCGCCCAATCGGCGACGCGCAAGCGCGCCATTCCCCTGACGCCGACAACGTCGCGGGGATCGATCACGCCCGTCAGGCCATCGAGCGCGCGGGCCATGCCCAACATGCCGACG
Source organism: uncultured Alphaproteobacteria bacterium (assembly GCA_963765375.1). Lineage (GTDB taxonomy): Bacteria > Pseudomonadota > Alphaproteobacteria > Rhizobiales > Beijerinckiaceae > Roseiarcus. Next base: position 87,286 of record CAVXVZ010000011.1, read on the forward strand.
GCCGCGTTGTCGGCAAGCAGCCTCTGCATCGGCGTGTCAGCGTCGAAGCGCGTCAGCGATCGCACGGTCGAACAGCAAGCGTCGCGCAACGCCGCGGGTTCCTCGGCCGAACGGGTCGCGTTGGGCGAAAGCCGCGCCTGCGGGAGCAGGTCATGAACGGCGTTGGCTTCACGCGGGGTGGTCGAGTCGCCGTTGAGCGCGAGCGCGAACGCAACCTTGCGCCAGGCGGAGATCGTCTCCATCAGGCCCGCGACCGCCCGCTGCAGCACTGCCGAGCGATAGCGCAGGTCGGACGCCTCGCCGATCGCCGCGTCGATCATGGGATAGAGCGCGATGACGCGCCGCAAGAGCTCGCGTCGAAGCCCGCGAAACTGATCGAGGCTGGAGCTTGGATTCGCAAATATATCGGTGAACCCGTCCATGATCGCGCTCGACACTGCCGCGGATTCCGTCGCCAGCTTTCGCCGCGAGTGCCCGAGATCGGTCAAGGCGAGCACGACGCCCGCAGAGACAATGCCGATGCAAATCTCGATCGCGCGGTTGATGGCGAAGATGAAAACGATGCCGTTCGTGCTTCCAACCGGCCCGAGAACGTCGATCGCAATGATCGCGGCGGTGTAGCCGGCGAGCGCCGCTGCGTAGGCGGCGAAATTGCGCAATACCGTCGCCACGAAGGCGGAGGCCGCGCACCAGAGCGCGAGTCCGACGAGAAAGCCCACCCGATCCTGGCGAGAGAGTGCGGCAAGGATGACGATGGCGATAGCGCCGACCACGGTTCCGACCATCCGGAACATCGACTTGCGCAGCGAGGCGCCGAGCACCGGCTGGCAGACGAGCGCGGCCGTCGTCGCCGCCCACGAGGGTTCGCTGAGTTCGAGCTCAAACGCCACATAGAACGAAAGGCAGACCGAGGCCCAGAGCCTGAGGCCGAACAGGAGCGCCGGCGTCGCGGCGTGCAGCGCCTCAGCGAGCGAAGCGCGGGAGGGCGTTGCGATCGTGGGACTGGCCGCGGTCATGGCTTGAGCCTCATATCACGGCAAGCAGCCCGCCATCGACATAGATGACCTGTCCGTTCACATAGGCTGAGGCGGGCGAAGCGAGGAAGACGGCGACGCCGATGAGATCGTCCGGCTTGCCCCAGCGGCCGGAGGGCGTGCGGCCCTTGACCCACCCGTCGAATTTGGGGTCGGCGATCAGCGGCTTCGTCATTTCGGTGTCGATATAGCCGGGCCCTATGGCGTTGGCCTGGATGTCATGGGCCGCCCATTCCGCCGCCATTGCCCGAGTGAGCATCTTGACCCCGCCTTTTGCGGCCGTATAGGGGGCAATCGTCGCTCGGGCGACCTCGCTCGCGAGCGAGGCGACATTGATGATCTTGCCGCCGCGTCCGCGCGCGATCATCCGCCTCGCCGCCTCGCGGCCGACCTGGAACGAGCCGGTGAGGTGGGTCTCGACGACGCGGCGCCATTCGTCGGTCTTGAGGTCGAGCATCGGCTTCCTGAGCTGGAACCCGGCGTTGTTGACAAGGATGTCGATCTCGACCCCCGAGGCGTCGAAATGGTCGAAGGCGGCGAGAACCGAGGCTTCGTCGGCGACGTCGAACGCCCGCGCGAGCGGGCGCCCCCGTCCGCCTCGAACGACTTGGCGACCGCCGCGAGCTTGCGCTCGTCGCGGCCGTTGAGGACGATCGCGGCCCCGGCCGCGGCGAGGCCGCGCGCCATCGCGAGGCCGAGACCGTCCGAGGAGCCGGTCACGAGCGCCGTCTTGCCGGCGAGGTCGAAGAGGTGGGATACGCTCACCTTAAGGCCTCACAGGGCGAGGTCGAGGCGGATCGGCGTGTGGTCGGAGGCTTTGTCCCGGCCGCGCATGTCCTTGTCGATGGCGACGGAGCGCAGCCGGTCGGCGGCCTCTGGCGAGAGAAGCAGGTGATCGATGCGGATGCCGTTGTTCTTCTGCCACCCGCCCGCCTGATAGTCCCAGAACGTGTACAGGCCCCCGGCGTCCGTGGTCGCGCGCAAGGCGTCGGTCAGGCCGAGCGCCATCAGCTCGCGGTATCTCGTCCGCGTCTGGGGCAGGAACAGCGCGTCGTTGACCCAGAGTTCCGGACGGGCGGCGTCGCGCGGCTCCGGAATGACATTGAAATCGCCGGCGAGCACCAGCGGCTCCTCATAGTGCGTGAGCGTGCGGGTATGGGCGATGAGCCGCTCCATGAAGGCGAGCTTATAGGGGTATTTCTCCGAATCCACCGGATTGCCGTTCGGCAGATAGACGCTCGCCACCCGCACGACGCCGTCGCCGGCCGGGATCACCGCTTCGAGATAACGCGACTGGGGGTCGTTCTCGTCGCCCGGCAGCCCGCGGGCGACCTCGAACGGCCGCTTGGAGAGAACGGCGACGCCGTTGAACGTCTTCTGGCCATGGGTTTCGATATTGTAGCCAAGCTCCTCGATCTCCATCCGCGGGAACTGGTCGTCGAGACACTTGATCTCCTGGAGGCAGAGCGCGTCGGGACTGACCTCCTTCAAATAGTCGAGGAGGTGGGGAAGCCTCTGGCGGACCGAGTTGACATTCCAGCTGGCGATGCGCAAGCGCGGGACTCCTTGGGCTTACGGATCAAGGCTTAGGGCGCCGCGACAGCGCGGAAAAGAGGCCTCGAAGGATTTGAGATGCTCGGGCGATTGAAATGGTCAGGCAAGCGCAAGGCGGCCTCGGCGCCGGCGCCGGCCGGCGGCGACAGGCTGGCGATTCCGGCGCCGGAATTCGACGAGGAGGCCTATCTCCGGTCCAATCCGGACATTGCGGCGAGAGTCGAGGCGACGCCCGGCCTGAGCGGCTGGCGCTACTTTGTCGCCGAGGGGTGGCTGGAGAACCGGACCGGAGTCCCGCGATCGGTCTATGAGGATGTCCGCCGGCAGCGGAATTATGAAGTCGATCATAACCTTCCGCCCGCTTTCCTAAGGAAGAGGATTCATGGGGCGGACGATGTGGACAGCTTTGAGCAGGCCGGGCGCGCAATTGCTTCGAACGTATTCGAATATTTGAGCCGAACCAAGGCGTCCGGGCCCGAGCTTCGTGTGCTTGATCTCGGCGTCGGATGCGGGCGGGTGTTGACTCCGCTGCAGGACCTCGCCCGAGAGTCTTCGCCTCGGCCGGAGACGATCCAATGGTACGGATCCGACATCGACCGCCAGGCGATCGACTGGTGCCGAACGTATCTGGGCTCGCGGGGGGAATTCGCCGTCAACGAGACCATGCCGCCCTTGCCGTTCGCCGACCGCTTCTTCGATTTCGTCTATTCGATCTCGATCTTCACCCATCTTCCCGAGGCGATGCAATTCGCCTGGCTTCAGGAGATCAACCGGGTTCTCAAGCCCGGCGGCGCGGCGGCCATCTCGACCCGCTCCTTCGGACCGCCGCGCAAGCCCAAGGAGGAAAGGCAGATCGCCCGCGGCTTCCATTACGGGATCGGCAAGGGAACCGAAGGCCTGCCCGACTTCTACCAGACTTCGTACCATACCCGCGAGTACATCGAGCGGGAATGGGCGAAGTATCTTTCAGTCGAGGCGTTTATCGAACGGGGCGTCAACACCCATCAGAATCTTGTCTTGTGTCGGCGGCTCGCGTGACATGCAAGCGCGCTTTGCGCCCAACGCCTACGCCGAGGTTTGTGAGGGCTGCTCAGCTATTCATTCCAGCCAGGAGGGTCGTTTCGGAGTCATGATCGAGCCAAGCTCAGCCGTACGGCAATTTCGTGCAGTCTCTTGTCATATGTCCACAAGCGGGCTCGGTCGGTGAGGCTGACCGCGGCGAGGAGATGGCCATCGACGTATCCGACTGAACGTCCATAAAGCGCGCGCCTGTCGATGAAGCGCAAAACTTCGGCGTCGGTCGCGACTTTGGCGCCTGGAAGGAGGGACAGCGCCGTCAACGCGAGGTCGCGCTGGCGGAGATTGCTCAGAGAGATTTCGCCGATCACGAATGGATGGGCCAGAACCTCGCCCCGATCGAGCAATCGAGCCAGCGTCTCGTTGCCCGCTCGCAGGTGATCGACCCAGACCGACGTATCGACGAGGATCACGGATCGGCTGGCCGACGGCGCCGCGGCGCTTTGAGGTCAGGCTCGCTGCCCCCGAGACGGGCCAGCGTCGGGCGCTTTCCCGCTCGATCAGGGCCTTGAGCGCCTCGCGCACCAGGGCCGACTTCTCCTTGAGCCCGGTCAATCCTTGGGCTTGAGCCACAAGCTCGTCGTCGAGCGCCATAGTCGTGCGCATCAAGCCGACCTCCAATCGAGGCGCCAGTATGGACATCAGATGATGTCTTTTCAAGTGCATCCAACCGCGCCGCCGCGAGCGTCCGGTCGCGAAGGCTTCGCTCGGCGGGCGCCCTGTGCTATGGGCTGCCAATCGACGCGGGTTCGACTTCGCAAGGGCGGGCATGCCTCAGCGCAAATTCACGATCGTTCTGATCAAGCCGTCGCACTATGACGATGACGGCTACGTCATCCAATGGCGGCGCTCGACCATCCCGTCCAACAGCCTGGCCAGCGTCTATGGCCTCCTTCACGAATGCGCGGAAGCGCGCGTTCTCGGTCCAGACGTCGAGATCGAGATCGAGATCTACGACGAGTGCAACACGATCGTCGACATTCCCGGCGTTTCGACGCGCATCCTCGCCGATCAAGGAATGGTTGCGCTGGTCGGGGTGCAATCGAATCAGTTTCCACGCGCGCTCGACATCGGGCGCGAGTTTCGCAAAGCGGGCGTGACCGTCGCCGTCGGCGGCTTTCATGTCTCGGGATGCATCGCCATGCTGCCCGAATTGCCGCCCGAGCTGAAGGAAGCCCAGGCGCTGGGGATCATCCTCTATGCCGGGGAGGGCGAGGGGCGGCTGGCGGATTTCCTCCGCGACATCCACGCCGGCCAAGCGAAGCCGGCGTACAATTACCTAAACGACATGCCGGACATGGCGGCGGCGGCGATCCCGGTCCTGCCGCGCCCGGTCGTGACCCGGGTCGCGGGCCACTACACGAGTTTCGACGCCGGCCGCGGCTGCCCGTTCCAGTGCAGCTTCTGCACCATCATCAACGTCCAGGGCCGCAAGTCGCGCTATCGCACCGCCGACGACGTCGAGGCGATCGTGCGCGCCAACGCCGCCCAGGACGTCACCCGCTTTTTCGTCACCGATGACAATTTCGCCCGCAACCGCAACTGGGAGCCGATCCTCGACCGTCTGATCGAGCTTCGCGAAAGACACGGCTTCAAGATCAGGCTCCTGCTGCAGGTCGACACGCTCTGCCACAAGATCCCGGGCTTCATCGAGAAGGCGGCGCGGGCCGGCTGCAACGCCGTCTTCATCGGGCTCGAGAACATCAATCCGGAGTCGCTGATGGGCGCGAAGAAGCGCCAGAACAAGATCTGGGAATACCGCGACATGCTGCAGATGTGGCGCCGTGCGAAGGTCATGACCTGGGCCGGCTACATCCTCGGCTTTCCAACCGACACGCCGGAATTGATCGCCCGAGACATCGAGACCATCAAGCGCGAACTGCCGATCGACATCCTCGAGTTCTTCTTTCTCACTCCCTTGCCGGGCTCCGAGGACCACAAGGTCCTCCATCTCAAAGGCGCGCGGATGGAAGAGGACATGAACAATTACGATCTCGAGCACGTCTGCGCCGACCACGCGATCATGTCGGCGGACGCATGGCGCGGCGTCTATCGCGACGCCTGGGCGCGCTACTATTCCGACGCCCATGTCGAGACGGTGCTGCGCCGGGCGGTGGCGAGCGGGATCAATCCGCGCAAGATCGTCGATGCGATGACGGTGTTCTCGGGATCATCGCGGATCGAGGGCGTGCATCCGCTGCAATTCGGCTATGTCCGGCGCAAGTTAAGGACCCAGCGCCGGCATGGCCGCAAGGTGGTCAACCCGCTGCTGTTTTATCCGTGGCGGGCGTGGGACTTCGCCCGGGTCGCCGGAAAATGGGCCGCTCTCGCCCTGCGCTACCGTTCGATTCTGCGCCGCGTGCTCGCCGATCCGAACCGCGCGGCCTACGTGGACGAGGCGCTGAAGCCCTCGGCCGAGGTCGACCACGCGCACGATTTCGTCGCCGGCTACGCCGACAAGATTCCCGACACCTACGGCGCGCCGAAGCGCGAGGCCGCGGCGGCGGAGTAAGGTTTAAAGGCTAGGCGGGACGACTGGGATACTCGCCACTTTGGGTCCAAACAAGAAGCCAGGAAACCTCACAAGCTTGGGTCCGAGCATCCGTCCTGCTGCGGGCGCCAGCCAGAGGGTCAAAAGCGTCGAGACGATGATGACGCTTAATACGTTTGCTCCAAGCATGTAGCGGGGAGGCAGTTCCCAAAGTATCCAGTCCACAAGCGAATAAAACGAGACCCTGCAAAGCACATCGATCACCATGAGAGAGAGAGCAAAAGCGATAAGCCTGGTTCTAATCGTGACTCTCGGAGAGCGCATGGCGATGGCCGCCACCGCGACAAGAAATATCGGGACCAAGGGCCAGAAAAGCGCCGCCACAACCCTGTATAAAATCTTGATGAATGACTGATATCCGAAAACCTCGGGGTTCTCCCCGGTCGCGACCAAAGCGGTGCGGGCCTTGGTAATGCACGCCCCGATGGTTTCAGCCTCATTGAGGCAAGGCATGAGGATCGTGAGCTCAAGGTCGGGCGGCCGGACGGGCCGAACGTCGCTTTCCTCGACCAGGGAACTCATATTCAGCTCTCGCGCCGCCCGGATGCCCCGAAGGGCCGCGGTCAGGGTGATAAATCTCAATTGATCTTGACGCGCAAGGGAGGTTGACCGCGGCCGGCGACCGGAAAATGAGGCTCGCCGGGCGAGAACTGGCTCGCGCTTTGCCGATGATCTTCGACGAACGAAAAGATCATGGACTAAGGTTCGGCGGAGGTTCTCCCGCGCCAGCCGCGATTTGCTTTGCCTCGAGCGGCGTCTCTGGATAGAGGGTTGAGGCGGCCGGGCGACGACGCGCCATGCCGTTCGTCTGCCGAATTGGGCGCAGGAAGCGTCAATGACCGAGGCTTGGGAAAAATTCTTGGCCAACGTGAAGGGCGAAGGGCAGTCGTCCCCCGCGGCCTGGTCAGAGACTTACCGCACGGGTGATCATTGCGTGTGGGATCACGCGTCTCCATCGACAGAACTTGTAGGGTATATACTTGGGGCAAGGCTTCCCGCCGGCGCTCGAGCGCTTGACCTGGGATGCGGGACGGGAGCGGATGCGATCTTCCTCGCGAAGCAGAATTTTGAAGCGCATGGCGTCGATTTTTCCAAAGAGGCGCTCCGACTTGCTGAACAGCACGCCAGCGAACTGGGCGTATCCGTTGATTGGCGCGAATGTAGCGCTCTGAACACGCCCTTTGACGACGGCTATTTCGACCTGATTGCCGACCGGGGCTGCTTTCACCACATAGCCGGACCGCGCCGGCGCGAATACGCCAGTGAAATTGCACGCATATTGAGACCAGGCGGCGTTCTGTTCCTGCGCGGTTGCCGGGCGTCTGACGACGGCCCATTTTTCCCAGTTGAGCACAATTCGATATTGGAGAGCTTTGACCAACAACTGTTCGAGATCGGCCCCGATACTCCGTTCTTTTATGCGGTCGATAGTGGCGGCATACCCGCGACAGCGGTCACGATCATGCGTCGTGATTTGAACGTAGCCCGCGGCAAGCGGCCTTTTTCATTTTTCAAAAGGCTGACAAAGCGGGCGCGGATGCTCTCGTCAAGAGAAGACCTTGAGGTAGGGCAAAAGTGTAGCGGAACCCGGTGAAAATGGCCGCCTCCCACCCATCGGGATCCGGACTTGCACGTAACGCCTCGCAGGGCGCGCCGGTGCGTTACTGGTCGGCGGGTATGATGCCGAACACTTCCGAATACCGGCCTCCGCGGCCTTCGTCCCACTTCCTGTGCGCCCACATCCATTGCTCGGGCGCCTCGCGGATGAAGGCTTCGAACTGCTTCTGGAGCGCGGCGGTGGCGACGATGGCGTCGGCCTCGCGATCGTTGGTTTCGGGGACCGGGACGCGCGCCCCGCGGATCACGAAATGGACATTGGGGCGGCGGAAAGCGGCGCCGGCGTAGAGGGGAAGGCCGGTCGTGCGCGCGAGCAGGGCCGGGAAGACGGTCGAGCGCGCGAGAGCGCCGAAAAAAGGAACGGCCGCGCCGCGATCGTCGCGCAGATCGGCGAGGAAGGCGGGATAGCCGCCCTGCCTGGCGGTCTTGAGGAGCGTCCGGGCGGTGGCCGTGGTCCTAGGCAAGAGCCCGCCCTCATACATGGGCTCGCGCAATTTGAGCGTCGCGGCGTCGACATAAGGGTTGCTCAACCGCTGATAGACCCCGGTGAACGGCGCGCCCATGAGCTTGCCGGCATAGGCGACAAGCTCCCAGTTGCCGAGATGGAGGCCGCAGACGATGCACGGTCCGCCGCGGGCGATCTCGCGCAACTCCTCCATCGGCTCGTATGTGACCCGCCCCTCGGCGATGATCTCTTTGAGGAAGAAGCCTTCGGCGAAGGTGCGGCCGAGGTTCTCCCACATGTCGGCCGCGATTCGCTCGCGTTCCTCGAGCGGCATGTCGGGGAAGGCGAGGGCCAGATTGTCCAGCGCGCGCGTCTGGCGGCGGAGGCGCGGGGCGATCAGCCGCCACGCCATCCCGGATTCGCGCGAGGCGGCCTCGAGCGGACGGGTGGAAATCGCCGCCTGGATCAGCCGGAATCCGGCATATTCCAGCCGATAACGCAGTTCGGTGGGGAAGCTCATCACTCGGCCAGCAATCGGCGCATGGGCCGAAGGCGCCTGATTGCGCTGAGGGTCGTCGCCCTGTCAAGCCGAGCGGCCAAACGCCGCGGCGGGGGGAACCGGGCTTCCTTCGCCCGCTCCAATTCTCCATAATGGCGCCCTCGAACGAAAAGCGGATTGGAGCTTAGGCGCAATGGAGAGAGCCGGGATCGGCGAAACGGCGGAGGCGGTGGCGACGCCCGCGCCGGATGGCGAATACGGAACGGTGCTCGAAAGCGCAACGAGCGCGATCCTCAACGCGCAGACGTTTCAGTCGCCTTACCCGCTCATTCTCTTTCGCAACTTTTTTCCGGGCGACTTTTACGCCCGTCTGTTGCGGCGCTTTCCCGAGGTCGACCAATTCGCGGGACTGAACGGAGACGGGACGCGGCGCGAGTATGCCCTCTATGACGAGCGAAGCGACCCCGGCTCCGAGGAAGGCCGCGAGCTATGGGGGATCGTGCGGCGGGTGCTGTCGTCGCTGGAGATCGCCTCGGCGCTGAGGACGAAACTCGACGCGGGCTTCCGGATTCGCGCCAAGGGCAGCCGCGAGGGCTGGCCGGTGCCGATGTTTCCACGGCCCGTGCTCTATACCGACCTCGAGGGCTACGCGATCAAGCCCCATTCCGACACCCGCCGGAAGGTGCTGACGATGCAGATCTACCTGCCGGAGGATGAGACCCAGCGCGAGCTCGGCACGACGATCTACAAGATTTCGCCGATGGGCGTCTTCGCCTGGAAGTCCTACGGCCTCGTCAAGGACAAGACCTTGCCCTTCCTGCCGAACACCGGCTACGCATTCGTCGTCATCCACCCGGCCTATTCGCTGCTCAAATCGAGCTGGCACGGGCGGGAGGCGATATCGGTTCCGGTCGAGAAGCCGCGCCTTTCGATCCTCAACACCTATTATCGCGAGCCCGAGAAGGCCGGCGCCTGAGCGGCGGCGCCGGTCGCCGGCCGGCGTTCATGCGCCGGCCGATATTGTGCTAGAGCGTGACGGGATAATCATCGGCGCGAAGCCGCCACTGACATCTTCTGGGAGGAGCGATGAGCGAGCACACCAAATATCTCATGGGCGAGGGCAAGATTCCGCACGCCTGGTACAACATCGTCGCCGACCTGCCGTCTCCGCCGCCCCCTGTGCTCCATCCCGGAACCGGCAAGCCGGTCGGCCCGGCCGATCTCAGCCCCCTCTTTCCGATGGCCCTCATCGGCCAGGAGGTGAGCGGCGAGCGGCATGTGGAAATCCCAACGCCGGTTCGCGACATCTACCGGATGTGGCGCCCGACCCCGCTCTATCGCGCCCGGCGGCTCGAGAAGGCGCTCGGAACCACGGCCCGCATATTCTACAAATACGAAGGCGTCAGTCCCGCCGGCAGCCACAAGCCCAATACCGCGGTGCCCCAGGCCTTCTACAACAAGGAGGAGGGCGTCAGTAAGCTTTCGACCGAGACGGGGGCGGGGCAATGGGGGTCGTCGCTGGCTTTCGCCGGAGCGCTGTTCGGCCTCGAAGTCAAGGTCTACATGGTCAGGGTCTCCTACGATCAGAAGCCTTACCGCCGGGCGCTGATGGAGACCTATGGCGCGAAATGCGTCGCGAGCCCGAGCAATGAGACCGACTCCGGCAAGGCGATCCTGAAAGCGCATCCGGATTCGCCGGGCAGCCTCGGGATTGCGATTTCGGAGGCGGTGGAGGTCGCGGCCAAGAACCCCGACACCAAATACGCTCTGGGCAGCGTGCTCAATCACGTGCTGATGCATCAGACGGTCATCGGCCTCGAGGCGATCGAGCAGATGGAGGACGCCGACGCCTACCCGGATGTCGTCATCGGTTGCGCCGGCGGCGGCTCGAACTTCGCCGGGATCGCCTTCCCGTTCATCGGCAAGGCGTTGCGCGACAAGAAAGCCATGCGGGCGATCGCGGTCGAACCGGCGGCGTGCCCGTCGCTGACGCGGGGCAAATACGCGTTCGATTTCGGCGACACCGGGCATCTGACCCCGCTTGTCAAGATGCACACGCTCGGCTCGGAATTTATCCCGCCCGGTTTCCACGCCGGGGGCTTGCGTTATCACGGCATGGCGCCCCTGGTCAGCCACCTGAAGGAGCTCGGGCTCATCGAGGCGCGGGCCTATCACCAGAACCCCTGCTTCGAGGCCGGCGTCCAGTTCGCCCGCCACGAGGGGATCGTTCCCGCTCCCGAAACGACCCACGCGATCCGCGCGGCGATCGACGAGGCCCTGAAAGCGCGGGAAGAGGGCAAGTCGCCGACGATTCTGTTCAATCTCAGTGGCCACGGCCATTTCGACATGCAGGCCTACACCGACTATTTCGCCGGCAAGCTCGAGGACCAGGATTACGATCCGAAGGCGCTCGAGGCGTCGCTCGCGCATTTGCCGAAGGTGGCGGCGGAGTAGCGGCTTCGAGCGGCCCTGCAGGGCCGGGTCGGCGACCCGGCCTCGGCGCCGTCGGCGGCCGCGCCCTACAGCCGGCGCCGCTGGCCACCGGTCCTATGGATCTTTCACCCCATGGCGAAATTCCACAGCGAGCGCCAGACGCAGCGCTTCGACGGATTCTTGAACGCCACGGGGTCGAAATAGGCGAGGTGGCCGGTCGATCCGTCGTCCGGCCAGCGGAAGCCGACCTCGACCCTGCCGCCCTTGTTGGTGACGAACTGCTCGACCGGGCCGGGATCGTCGGCCGCCGCTACTGTGGGGCCGAGGCGGCCGGTCGCCCCATCCTGATAGCGCCAGATCCGGCCGTCGGAGGTGGTCACACGCACCAGGCGGGCGGATTCGTCGTAGGCGACCACGAGCGGCCCGAGCTTGCCCTGGCCCTTGTAGTCGCATTGTCGCGTTACCGGCCCCGCCGCGACGGCCGCAGTTGAAGACGCGATAAGCGCGGCGAAAACGGCAGGGACGAGACGGGTGCGGGGCATGCTGATCGTGACCGCTCGGACGCTCATTTTGGAACGATGATCTGCGTCATTATCATGCGCCAAGGCGTTTGCGCACCCGGCTATGGCGCGAATGAGGCGAAAATTTTGCCCTTCATCGCGCCGCGAGGATTCCATTTTCCGTGGCGGGAGGTCCGGGTTGCAATGGCGCCTCAACCTGCTATCAAGCCGCGCGCCCGACCCTTGCGGCGACTTCCAGAAGGTTAATTCATGCTTGCATTCAGCCGACGCGCCGCGCTCTGGCTTCCTCTTATCGCCGTTTCCGCCGCCTGGGCCGCGGAGGATCCCGCCAATACGGTCATTCTGACGACCAAGCACGGCAAGGTCGTCATCCGTCTGCGCCCCGACTGGGCGCCCAAGCATGTCGCGCAGATCGAAACCTTGGTGAAGCAGAAGTTCTACGACGGCATCGTGTTCCATCGCGTCATTCCCGGCTTCATGGCCCAGACCGGCGATCCGACCGGCACGGGCACGGGCGGCTCCAGCCTTCCGAACCTGCCGGCCGAATTCAACGCGACCCACTTCAAGCGAGGCATCCTCGGCATGGCGCGTTCGGAGGACCCGGACTCCGCCAATTCGCAGTTCTTCATCACGACCGCCGATGCGGATTTCCTCGACGGCAAATATACCGCTTTCGGCGAGGTCACATCGGGAATGGACGTCGTCGACAAGATCAAGGCCGGCACCCAGGAAAACAATGGCGCGGTCACGAACCCCGACAAGATCGTGACCATGCGCATGGCGCCCGAAGCGAAGTGACGAGGAGCGGCGATATGGCGAATGCAGGCGACACGCTGACCCTCGAGACCAGCAAAGGCCCGGTGGTGATCGAAATGAACCCCGCGCTCGCGCCGGGCCACGTCGCGCACATCAAGCGCCTCGTCTCGGAGGGTTTCTACGACGGCATCGTCTTTCACCGGGTGATCGACGGCTTCATGGCCCAGACCGGCTGCCCGCGCGGGAACGGGAGCGGCGGGTCGAAATATCCCGACCTCAAGGCCGAGTTCAACGCCGAGCCGCACGTCCGGGGCACGGTGTCGATGGCCCGCGCCTCGAGTTCGGATTCGGCCAATTCGCAGTTCTTCATCTGCTTTGGCGACGCCCGCTTTCTCGACCGGCAATATACGGCATGGGGCAAGGTCGTCTCGGGCATGGAGAACGTGGACAAGATCAAGCGCGGCGAGCCCGTCCGCGACCCCGACAGGATCGTGAAGGCGACGCTGAGCTGAGGGCGGCGACCCCAACCGCCTCGTCCTGAGGCCCCCCGAAGGGGTCTCGAAGGACGATCCAATATGCGCGGCGCGGAGCTCGAGGATGCTTCGAGACGCGAGGCTTCGCCTCGCTCCTCAGCATGAGGGCGAGTGTTCTCCCGCGATCGGGAGAAGGCCTTGAGATTTCCATGCGCGTCGACGATTTCGATTTCGCTCTCCCGCCCGAATGCATCGCGCTTCATCCGGCCGATCCCCGGGACAGCGCGCGGATGCTCGTCGTCGACGCGGTGGGCGGGCTCGTGGATTCCCACGTGCGCCAATTGCCTGACTTCCTGCGCCCCGGCGACGCGCTGGTCGTGAACGACACCAAGGTCATCCCGGCTCGGCTCGAAGGCGTCCGGGTCAGGGGCGAGGCTTCCGCTTCCATCGAGGCGACGCTGATCGAGCGCGTCGACGATTGCCGCTGGCGGGCGCTCGTGCGCCCGGCAAAGAGGCTCAAAGTCGGGGAGCGCATCCGCTTCGGCGAGGCGAGCGAGAGCATGGCCTGCCTTCTGGCCGCGCTCGACGCGGAGGTCGAGGACAGGGGCGAGGCGGGCGAAGTTCTGCTGCGCTTTCACTTTGCCGGAGCGGCGCTGGATGAGGCGATCGAGCGGCTCGGCGCGCCTCCCTTGCCGCCCTACATCGCCTCTCGCCGCGCGTTGTCCTCAAGCGACCGCGCGGACTATCAGACCATGTTCGCGGCCAAATCCGGAGCGGTCGCGGCGCCGACGGCGGGGCTGCATTTCACTCCGGCGCTGGTTCGGCGCCTGATCGACCGCGGCGTTGGGCTTCATCGGGTGACGCTGCACGTCGGCGCCGGGACTTTCGCGCCCGTCAGGGTCGAGGATACGCGCGACCACAGGATGCATTCCGAGTGGGGCTCGATCGACGCCGCGGCCGCCGGAGCGCTGAACGCGGTGCGGGAGCGTGGAGGCCGGGTTGTCTGCGTCGGCACCACCTCCGCGCGCATCGTCGAGAGCGCCGCCGACGAGAACGGGCGGCTTCAACCCCTGGCCGGTCAAACGGATATTTTCATCACCCCCGGATACCGGTTTCGCTGCGTGGACGCGCTGCTCACCAACTTTCATTTGCCGCGATCGACGCTGTTCATGCTCGTTTCGGCTTTCAGCGGCCTTGAGACCATGCGTGCGGCCTATGCGCACGCCGTTCGGGCGGGCTATCGCTTTTTTTCGTATGGCGACGCCTGCCTCTTGTTCCGCGCCGCCTCCGCAAACGCCTCCGGCGAGCGCCCGTGACCGCGGAATTTGCTTTCGCCGTGCAGGCGACCGACGGGCAAGCGCGTCTCGGCGCCGTCTCCACGCCGCGCGGCGTCATTCGCACGCCCGCCTTCATGCCGGTCGGCACCGCCGCGACGGTGAAGGCCATGACCCCGGACGCGGTGAGGGCGCTCGGCTACGATGTCGTGCTCTGCAACACCTACCATCTGATGCTGGCGCCCGGAGCGGAGCGGATCGCCGCCCTCGGCGGCCTGCACCGGTTCATGAACTGGCCGCATCCGATCCTGACCGATTCCGGGGGCTTCCAGGTGATGAGCCTCGCCCGACTGCGCAAGCTCAGCGAGCGCGGCGTGGTCTTCCAGTCGCATATCGACGGCTCGCGGCATGAGCTCACGCCGGAGCGGTCGATGGAGGTCCAGCGCCTCCTGGGCTCGGACATCCAGATGCAGCTCGACGAATGCGTGAGGCTGCCCGTCTCGCACGACGAGGCTGAGCGGGCCATGCGGCTCTCGCTCAGATGGGCCGAGCGGTCGAAGGACGCTTTTGGCGAGCAGCCGGGCAGGGCGATTTTCGGCATCGTTCATGGCGGGACGGAGAAGGACCTTCGCCTCTTCAGCGCCAAGGGACTCGTCGAAACGGGCTTTGACGGCTACGCGATCGGAGGACTCGCGGTCGGCGAACCGCAGGCGGCGATGCTCGACACGATCGACATCGTCATCCCGCACCTCCCTTTGGACCGGCCCCGCTATCTGATGGGCGTGGGAACGCCCGACGATCTCCTCACGTCACTGAGGCGCGGCGTCGACATGTTCGATTGCGTGCTGCCGACGCGCGCGGGAAGGCATGGGCTCGTCTTCACCCGCCGCGGGCGCCTCAACCTGCGCAACGCGCGCTTCGCCGACGATGCGCGTCCGGTCGACCCGCTGTCGTCGTCGCCGATGGCGCGCGACTATTCGCGCGCCTATTGGCGGCACCTGGCGAAATCAGGCGAGATCCTGGCGATGATGGGGCTGACCGAGATCAACCTCGCCTATTATCACGACCTCATGTCCGGCGCCCGGCAGGCGATCGGCGAAGGGCGGCTTGATGCATATATAACCGAAACGCAACGAAATTGGGCGCAGGGCGAGGCCGAGGGCGGCTGACAAAGATTTCGGACTTTCAACCGGCGACGGGCGAGGTTTGCCGGGCCGGCCGGACTCAATTCTGGCGCGAATGTCTTTGATCCGCCGGCGCCATTCCATCGCGGGGTAGAAGACCTCAGCGCCAAAACACAAGGGGCGAGACGCCTTTTCGGCGGCCCGCCCCTTTTTTCCGTCCTTGCGGTGCGCTTCGAAATCCCGATTATTTTGTTTTATTTTCCGTCCGTGACTCTGGGCGGCTCAAGACTATCGAACGCTTTGTCCTCCCACAGACCCTGCGGCGTCCGGCGCCAAACATTTTGGCAGCGGCCTCCTTTTGGCGAGCCATTGCTAGTCCAAATTTCTGCCCCTGTCACGCGCCTGAGCGGCCCTGCCATGCATATTTTTTCTGGCTTCGTTCATTTTGGTCAATTGTGCAGCGGCGGATGCAAAAGTGCTGTGCGTCCGGCCCGTCGCCAGGCTCCCGTCGGCTTTCATCGGTAGCCGGGATGACGTAAGAACCCGGATCGATGCTCCGGCAATGGAGGCAAAATGACCGCGATCGTCAACGTCGTCGCCCGCGAAATCCTCGACAGCCGGGGCAATCCGACGGTTGAGGTGGATGTCGTCCTGGAAGACGGCTCGATGGGCCGCGCCGCGGTTCCATCCGGCGCGTCGACGGGAACGCGCGAGGCGGTCGAGCTGCGCGACGGCGACAAAGGCCGCTTCGGCGGCAAGGGCGTTCTCAAGGCGGTCGAGGCGGTCAACCGCGAGATTTTCGACGCCGTCTCGGGCCTCGAGGCCGAGGACCAGCTCAAGATCGACGAAACGATGATCGCCCTCGACGGCACGAAGAACAAGTCGAAGCTCGGCGCCAATGCGATCCTCGGCGTCTCGCTCGCCGTCGCCAAGGCGGCGGCGGAGGCTTCGGGCCTGCCGCTCTATCGCTACGTCGGCGGAACGATGGCCAGGGTCCTGCCGACGCCGCAGATGAACGTCGTCAACGGCGGCGTGCACGCCGACAATCCGATCGACTTTCAGGAGTTCATGATCATGCCGGTCGGCGCGCCCTCGCTGGCCGAGGCGGTGCGCTGGGGCGCGGAGACGTTTCACGCGCTCAAAAGCGCGCTGAAGAAGGCCGGGCACAACACCAACGTCGGCGACGAGGGCGGCTTCGCCCCCAACCTGCCTTCGGCGGAGGCGGCGCTCGACTTCTGCGTCAAGGCGATCGAGGCGGCCGGATTCAAGCCCGGCGCCGATATCGCGCTCGCCCTCGATCCCGCGGCGTCCGAATTCTTCAAGGACGGCGCTTACGTCTATTCCGGCGAAGGCCTGACGCGCTCGGTCGAGCAGCAGGTCGACTATCTCGCCAAGCTCGCCGGCGCCTATCCGATCCTGTCGATCGAGGACGGCATGGCCGAGCAGGACTGGGCCGGCTGGAAGCTCCTCACCGAGAAGATCGGAACGAAGATCCAGCTCGTCGGCGACGACATCTTCGTCACCAACACGGAGATCCTGAGCCGGGGCATCAAGGAAGGCGTCTGCAATTCGATCCTGATCAAGGTGAACCAGATTGGCTCGCTCACCGAGACGCTCGCCGCCGTCGATATGGCGCAGCGGGCAGGGTACACCGCGGTGATGTCGCACCGCTCGGGCGAGACCGAGGATTCGACGATCGCCGATCTCGCGGTCGCGACCAATTGCGGACAGATCAAGACCGGCTCGCTCTCGCGGTCGGATCGCCTCGCCAAATACAACCAATTGATCCGGATCGAGGAGGAGCTCGGCGATCAGGCCCGTTTCGCCGGCCGCGCGGCGGTCAAGGCGAGTTAGGGAGAGGCCGGTAACTTCGCCTTAACGCTGCCGCCGCAGGATCGGCGGATGGTTGTAAGGACGCGCCTGCGCAGGATCGTGACGCCGATCGCCTTCTACCTCGTGCTGGGGGTCACGAGCGGCTACCTCGTCTGGGGCGCCTCGAACGGCGAGCACGGGCTCAAGGCCAAGGTCAAGTTCGACGCCCAGGCGATCGAGCTTCAGGGGCAACTCGCCGCGCTGAAGGACGAGCACGCCCGCTGGCAAGCGCGCGTCGCCGGCCTCAGGCCGGAAAGCGTCGACAGGGATCTCCTGGACGAAGAGGCCCACGCGCTGCTCGATCGCGTCGCCAAGGACGAGGTCGTCATTTTCACCGCGCCGCAGCCGGCGCGCTGAGACGCGCCGGCATTGAGGCCGGGCCGGGTCGCCTCGGCGCAGCTTTTTCTCGACCCTACAGCGTAACCTCGAAATAGTTGGGGTCGATCGCTACGTTTTCCGGCCGATCGGCCGGTTCCTGATCTGTCCGGAAGAGCATCCCGGGGACCTTCTTCTCCAGCGCGGCGATCAGGTCGGGCAGCGGCATGCTGCCCCAGCGCTTCTTCTTCGCTTCCACCTCGTCCACGGGAATGATCGCTGCCTTCAGCCCGTCCATCTGGTCGACGCCGTGCTGCTTGAGCGTGGCGTTGTGGCTGCCGTGATGGCCGACCTTGTAGAAGATCGTGCGTTTGAGCAGGTCCGGGCCTGTGAGCTTCACGCCGCCGGAGTTGCAAGTCCAGGCCTGCCAGGACTCCCAGTTGCCGACCTGCGCGTCGGCGGCGAACAGGAGCACGTCGCCCTTGCCGGGGTCGCCGAGCTCGAGCGCGAGCACGAGGCTCGTGTTGTTGGTGTAGCTTTGCAGCGCGAGCGCCAGATCCGTCGCGGAGCCGAGCCATTCGCCGTCGATCCGCCGCCAGTCGGCGCCGGCGACGTAGTTGTCCTGGAAGAATTGGTCGATCGCCCGCCAATCATCTCCGTCGTCGGCTGGCTTGTTGACAATCGCGGGCCGGCCCCTGGCGTCCAGCGGGATGGTCACGCGCGGGTGGAACGGGGCGGCCTTATCCTCCGGGTCCTCATTCTGGCCGTCGAGAGCCTGAAGTTTGTTCAATGCCGCGACCACTCCCAGAGGCAGCGCTCCCCCGCCGTTCATCGCGAGGCCATAGGTCTCGGGATTCGACGTCGACGGATTGATCTTGCGAATGAGCTTTGGGTCGTGCGGCGGTCCCAATGCGTAGATGCGGGCGTCGGCGTCCGGGATCTCGAACGGCGCATCGGTCGGGCGGCAGAGCCGCACGTTGCCCCGCGCCTTCACCTTGTCGAACGCCGCTCTTGTGCTTCCGCTGGACGAGGCGGCCGCGCCGAGAGGGATCAGCGCAATGTCTTCCAGCGCCTCGGCGGTCGCTCCGTCGTCGACCGCGCGCAGCGCGCTCGCGCAGGCCTTGAGCTTATCTTTCGCAGCGCCGAGCTCCGCGCGGAGCTGATTGGCGAGGTCGTCCTTCGGGTCCTCGGTCCAGGCGACCCAGACCGCGCCGACCGCGAGCTTGGCGAAGGAGTCCGGGGCCTGGGTGAAGCCGGACAGATGGTCCCAATGCTCGTGCGTTATCGCGAGGACGTCGACCTTATCCTGAGTGTCGCTGACCAGATTCTCCATCACCCGGGTCATGGTCTTCACGGCGTCCGGCGTCCCGAGAACGACTCCGCAATCGATCATCAGCTTGAAATCCTCGTGGCCAGACCGCTTCACGCGGACGAGGATGCAGTCGCCGAGTCCCTGACGATAGACGCGCACCGTGACGCGGCCACCGTTCGCATCGTGAGCGGAGGCGGGCGCATGAGTCTCGGCAGAGGCGTTCGAGCGATGCAGCGCCGGGCCCGGCGGCGTGGTCTTCGTCCCCGTCTTGCGCGGCTTTCTCGGCGCCTTGGCCGGAGCCCGTTTCGACGCCGCCCTCATGATTCCCTCCCATACCGGTGCATCATCGCGAAAGTCTTGCTTCGGCCGAGCGGGTCGTCAGGCGGGTAATAGACCTGTCCCTGGTCGGCCGCGGCTTTCATCGCCGCCAGTTGCACCTTGCCCTGGTTCTTGAACGACCACGGCGAAAGCAGCCGCTTGCGAACGACGTAGTCGAGACGCGCCGCGGTCAGGTCGAACAGCAAGGTGCACCCGCCGCGATAGTGCGTCTTGTCCGGATCGGCCCAGAAGCTTTGAGTGATTTCAATAACCAGCGTCGACTTCGACGATCCATCGGGGGCGCTCCGCCGGCAGACGCGCACGGAATGGACCTCGATCGGACGAATGTCGCCGCTATAGGTCTGATCGTCCAATACGCCGCTCCACGATTTCGCTGGCTCCTCAAATCCGAGGATCTGGCGGAGAAGGAGGCGCTGCGATTCGTTCGGGTCGGTAAGCCACTTTTGCAGAATGCCCGCATTCCACCGCGAAAGTTCGAAGGCTTTCGCCCGATCGATCGCGAGCCCCCAACTCTGATCGAGCAGGGGAAGGACCGTGGAAAATTCGTTGGCGAGCTTCGCCTCCATCGGCGGCGGCTCCCACAGGAGGCTGTCCTCCGCGAGTCGCCTGATGTCGTAAGGCACGATCCCCCGTTCCCGGAATGCGTCGATGAAGGCGACGCGATAGCCGCGGTCATCGTCGCGCACGAGATCGCGGTCGGCGGTGATGATCGCGCGCAGAAAGTCGCCGAACTCGAGATTGACGGGAGGGCAATAGTCGAGCGCGCGGATGCACATGTTCAGCACATGCTCCGCGGTCTTCGAGGCTTCGCTTGCCAGACGGTTCGCGAGATCGACCGAGATTTCGCCGCCGGGCAGGATTCCCGAGCCGTTGGTCGCAAGCCGGATGAGGTCAGCGCAGCGCGACTGATAGATGGTGAGGAACGCGGCGAACACGGCCGAGACCAGGATCGCGCCGCGCGTATGCGGCTCCGTCACATCGTCGGTGAGCACCGGGACCGCGGCGCCGACTTCTCCCACGAACCGGCGGAGCGCGCCATGCATGCCCATCGCCTGCCCGAATTGCTGCGCCAATTGTCCGAGGCGCCGGCCGATATCCGCCGTCGAGCCCTGCGCCTTTCGGATTTGCCGGGTGAGCGACTCGGGCATCGAAAAATGCTGGAAGAGCGCGACAATGTCGGCGAAAGCCTCGTGGAACGCGGCCATGTCGACATTGGTCCGCTCGGAATATCGGGGATGCAGCCCATCAAGCAGGGCATGCGTCGTCTCATGGGCGACGATGTCGTGCGCTACGACGCCGAAGACGACCGAACCGCGCACCACCGAGCCGCTGCTGTCGGCAGCCGGGAAATAGCCGAAAAGCAAGGCGATCTTCTCCGGATCGTAATAGGCGTTCGCCTCCCGCAGCGCGTGGGGATAAATTCTGAGCGCTCCCACATAACCATCGTTCGGCGGCTTTTCGCCATTCGCGGCAGCGCGGCGGCGCGCCCATAGCGCCTTGCGCCCGAGCGCCCGCTCGAAGCGGTCGATCGTGCGCATC
The DNA here is from genome assembly GCA_963765375.1 of uncultured Alphaproteobacteria bacterium. Taxonomy (GTDB): domain Bacteria; phylum Pseudomonadota; class Alphaproteobacteria; order Rhizobiales; family Beijerinckiaceae; genus Roseiarcus. The sequence goes on from CAVXVZ010000011.1 coordinate 108,021, forward strand.
GCCACCGCATAGGCCATCTGCTGGTGAAACTGCGGGCTGGATTCGGAAGGCGAAAGCCCGCTTTCGTGCAAGATGTTCGGATGGTTGAGATTGACAGGCGCGTAGCAGGCGTTGCTCGCCGGGTCGACGTCCACGACCTCGAGATACTCCCCGATCGGTCCCGGCTTGAGATCGCGCTCCCAGGGCACGGCGACCGTCGCCACGCTCACATCGAAGAGAGTCGGGTCGGTCTCCTGCCCGGGATCGTACGCATAGATTCGCAGACGGCGAAACGGCGGCTCCGGAATCGGCGGTTTGAGGGCGAGCGCGATGAAATGCCTTTTCATCGCTTCCGCCGCCGGCGTTAGGGGTTCGGGCGCCTTCGGCTTCGGCGCGCCCGCCCCGACGCTGGCTTTTTCCAGCGCGGCGCGCAGCGTCTTGGAGAGATCCGTTCTCGCGAGCATCTCCTCCACCAGTTCCGCTCGCGACAGGGTTTCCACCCGCCCGTCGAGACCGGACTTCGCCGCGATCTGGGTGGCCTCGAGATCGAGCATCGAGAGTTTCGAGGGCCCCGCCGCCGCGAAGGCGGGCGCGGAATCGCCAAGCAGCAATTTCAGAAGCGCGAAGCTCGCGGCGTCGGGGGGCGTCGGAGCCAATTGGGAAGCGGGCGCCGCGCCAAGCGAGAGCGCGTCGGCGGTGCGGAGCATGCCGGCGCCGAGCTCCGGAGCAAAGGCGGCGGCGCCCTTGGCGGCGCTCTCGAACAGGGCCTTCCGCACCGCCTCGACGCGCATCCAGTCCTCTCGATAGGCGTTGTATTCCGCCCGATGCTTGTCGATCCACAGCGCCGCCGCCGCCGCCACCTGGGGCGTGGCCGAGGAGGTGCCGTTGCCGTCGAAATCCACGACGGCCGGCTCGCCGAACCGGGCCCACGGCACGTTCGGGGTATAGGCCGCAATGGCGGTCCGCATCTTGGCGTCCGGACCGTAGTTGCCGGCCATCCGCTTCAAGGGAAGATTGGCGTAAGGGGCGCCGTTCGCCATCACGCCGCAGGCCGCGATGACCCGCCCGAATCGCGCCGGATACACGACGACATGCGTCGGCGCGTTGCCGTAGTTGTTTCCGGAAGCGGTGACGACGACCACCCCGGCGTCGTAAAGCGCGTTGATCGCGTCGGCCCACGCCTGGGAGGGAAGGCCGCCCATGCTCATGCTCACGACATGGACGCGCTTCCCCTCCGATTTGCAGAGGCCGTGGACGTAGTCGAAGCCCCTCGCGATCGAGCTGTTGCTGAACAGAACGACCCGGTTGGCGACCCGAACCGGCACGACCTCGGCGTTCGGCGCGCAGCCAAAAGGCTTGAGGCCTGGCACGGTCGCGCCGGCCAGGATGCTCAGCGTGCCGCAGCCGTGGCTGAAATTGTTGAAGAGCGCTCCCTCCGACCGATCCGTCGCATCGTCCGGCTTGTCCGCGTCGACGAAATTGTGCGCGAGATCCGTGCGCAGGTGCTTGGGAACCGATTTGTGGGTCGGGTCGTAGCCCGTATCGAGATGAGCGATCCGGACCCCCGCGCCTCCGCTCGTCTGCGCGAACGCAGAATCCATCTGGTTATGGGTGGTGTTGCGGAACCAGTAATTGTCGTCCGCGACGCCGGAATAGCCGTCGCCGATGTCTTGCGGGCGCGGCCCTCCGACGCGGGCGGCGAGCTTTTGCCCGGTATCGGGCGGAGCGACGACCGGCCATCGCTGCACAAGGTCCGGTTCGACCGCGGCCGCTCTCGGATTGGCGGCGAGAATGTCGTGACAATGGTCCCAGGCTTCGGCCTCGTCGAGTTGCGTCGACGCCGTCGCCAGCCGCCATACGCCGCCGCTCGCGGCGAGACCCGGGGCGCGGGCGACGCCGATGCTGCGAAACAGCGGCTCGGAGGCAAAGGTGACGGCAGGTCCGCTCACGCCCAGAGGGGCCGAGATGCGCGACGACTCTGCCGCCGAAGGATCGCGGAATTTGATCAGAAAGCGGTTCGTCGTCTCGAAAGCATTCATCGGCATACCTTCAGTCCTTCAGGAACCGGCAATCAAGCCGATGCTAGCGCCGGGAGTCCAGAACGCTGTGATCTCCATCACAATGGACGACGGGAAATCGCCATAGCGCTTTGTGGCTCCGTGAATAGGCGCCCCGCCTGATGGACAGCGGCGAACATGACCGCTTCGGACGTCGCCTCTTCGGGCGAAAGCTCCTCGACGATACGGCCCTGCCTCGAGACTTAGGGCCCGTCAGGAAACAACTGAATTGGGTGCGAGGTGGGGGATTCCCAAGTTTGGGATCGTATCCTATGCGCGGGCATGCTCGATGTTGCTCTGATTCGCGAACGTTTTGAGGCTTTGTCGCCGCATCTCGACGAACGCGGGCGGCGGCTGTTCGCAGCTACTGAAGCCGCGGCCGCCGGTTACGGCGGCATTGCGGCAGTGTCGCGGATCACCGGCATCGCCGCAAGCACCATCGGCCGCGGCCTGAATGAACTCGCGGCGCCGACGCGGTTGGAGCCGGGCCGCATCCGCCGTTCGGGCGGCGGCCGCAAAGCGCTGGTCGTGACGGACCGGAAGCTTCTCGACGACTTGAACGGGCTGGTCGAGCCCGAGGCGCGCGGCGATCCGATGTCGCCGTTGCGCTGGACTTGCAAGAGTCTGCGCCGAGTGGCGGCCGAACTCGCCGCCCTGGGGCATCGCGTGAGCCATACGGTCGTGGGCGAATTGCTGAGGCAGCAGAAGTTCAGCCTTCAGGCCAACCGCAAGACCCGAGAGGGCGACAGCCATCCAGATCGCGATGCCCAGTTCGCCTACATCAACACCGAGGTGAGCGCCGCCCTGGCCGAAGGCCAAGCAGTGATCTCGGTCGACACCAAGAAAAAGGAACTCGTCGGCGACTTCAAGAATGCCGGACGCGAGTGGCGTCGCCAAGGCGAGCCGGAAGAGGTGCGGGTCCACGACTTCCTGATCAAGGAACTGGGCCGGGCGGTCCCCTATGGCATTTACGATCTCGCCAGCAATGCCGGTTGGGTGAGCGTCGGCATCACCCACGACACGGCGGCCTTCGCGGTCCAGACGATTCGCCGCTGGTGGCAGGAGCTCGGCCGCGCCCGTTACCCCGAGGCCACCCAACTCGTTATCACCGCCGACGGCGGCGGCTCCAACGGCTATCGCGTCCGCCTGTGGAAACGCGAGCTGCAACGTCTGGCCGACGAGACCGGCATCGCCATTGAGGTGCATCACCTGCCCCCGGGGACCAGCAAGTGGAACAAGATCGAGCACCGTCTATTCTCGTTCATATCGCAAAACTGGCGGGCCAAACCGTTGGTCAGCTATCAGGTCATCGTCAATCTGATCTCGGCCACCACCACCTCGACCGGTCTCGAGGTACGCTGCGAACTGGACGCCAATACATATCCCAAGGGCGTCACCGTCCCCGACGCCGAAATGGCCGCCCTCAATATCGAATGCGCCGAATTTCACGGCGAATGGAACTATACGATCCGCCCCACCAACCGGTCAGATCGAGCGGTTGATTCCTGACAAGCGCTTAGCGGCGCGAGGTGATCGCCGGGTGACGCCGGTTGCGGGATCATAGCGGATGATCCGGCGCTTTGTCTGGTTCTCGCCCGCCGCGCGTGTTAAGGCCGCGCGGCTTGCCGTCCCGGCCAGGCCCCGATCGAAGGAAGCTCGGCTCATGACCGTTTCCGCCCCCGCCTCCGTGCGTTCCAATTCGTTCTTTTCCGCCCCCCTCGCCGCCGCCGATCCGGAGATCGCGCGCGCGATCGAGCTCGAACTCGGTCGCCAGCGCGATTCGATCGAGCTCATCGCCTCGGAGAACATCGTCTCGCGGGCGGTGCTCGAGGCGCAGGGCTCGGTCATGACCAACAAATACGCGGAGGGCTATTCCGGCCGCCGCTACTATGGCGGCTGCCAGTTCGTCGACATCGCCGAAAATCTGGCGATCGAGCGGGCCTGCCGGCTGTTCGACTGCCGGTTCGCCAATGTGCAGCCCAATTCCGGCAGTCAGGCCAACCAGGGCGTGTTCATGGCGCTCATGCAGCCCGGCGATACGTTCATGGGCCTCGATCTCGCCGCCGGCGGCCACCTCACCCACGGGTCGCCGGTGAACATGTCCGGCCGGTGGTTCAAGCCGGTCGCCTATGGGGTCGACCGGACGACGCACCGGATCGACATGGACGAGGTCGAGGCGCTGGCCCGCGAGCACAAGCCCAAGCTCATCATGGCCGGCGGCTCGGCTTATGCGCGGCACTGGGACTTCGCCCGCTTCCGCGCGATATGCGACGCGGTCGGCGCCTTTTTCGTCGTCGACATCGCCCATTTCGCCGGGCTCGTCGCCGGCGGCGCCCATCCCTCGCCGTTCCCGCACGCCCATGTCGTGACGACCACGACGCACAAGACGCTTCGCGGCCCGCGCGGCGGCATGATCCTGACCAACGACGCCGAACTCGCCAAGAAGATCAATTCGGCGATCTTCCCGGGCCTCCAGGGCGGGCCGCTCATGCATGTCATCGCCGCCAAGGCGGTGGCGTTCCACGAGGCGCTGACGCCCGAATTCAAGCTTTACGCCCATGCCGTCGTCGCCAACGCCAGGGCGATGGCCGATCCGATCGCCGCGGGAGGCTACAGGCTCGTGACCGGGGGGACGGACAACCACCTGATGCTGGTCGATCTCACGCCCAAGGGCCTCACCGGCAAGGCGGCCGAGGCGGCGCTCGACCGCGCCAACATCACCTGCAACAAGAACGGCATTCCGTTCGACCCGCAGAAGCCCATGGTGACGTCAGGGATCCGGCTCGGATCGCCCGCGGCCACCTCGCGCGGGTTCGGGACGGCGGAATTCGCCAAGGTCGGGCGTCTCGTCGTCGGGACCCTGGACGGCTTGGCGGCGAACGGCGAATCGGGGAATGCTGCGGTCGAGGCGAAGGTGAAGGCGGACGTCGCCGAACTCACCCGGCGGTTTCCGATCTACTAGCGCGCCGGGGTTGACGATGAAGGGCGGCTCAGATGCGATGCCCCTATTGCGGCGGGCTCGATACGCAGGTGAAGGATTCCCGGCCGACGGAGGACGCTTCGTCGATTCGAAGGCGTCGCATCTGTCCCGATTGCGGCGGCCGGTTCACCACCTTTGAGCGGGTGCAGCTGCGCGAATTGCAGGTGGTCAAGAAGAACGGCCGCCGCGCGCCGTTCGACCGCGACAAGCTCGTGCGCTCGGTGCAGGTCGCGCTGCGCAAGCGGTCGGTCGAGCCAGAGCGGGTCGAGCGAATGATCAACGGCGTCGTGCGCCAGCTCGAGAGCCAGACCGACGGCGACATTCCGACCGAGCGGATCGGCGAATTGGTCATGGAGGGCCTGAAGGCGCTCGACGACGTCGCTTATGTGCGCTTCGCCTCGGTCTACCGCAATTTCCGCGAGGCGCGCGACTTCAACGCCATCGTCGGCGAGCTCGAGGCCGAACCTGACCCGGCTCCGGCGCGGGCGGCGGCCCGCCAACGCCGGGACGCGCCCGCTTCATGAGCGAAAGCGCAGGCGCGGGGACCGACGAGGACCGGCGCTGGATGACGGCGGCGCTCAATCTCGGATCGCGGTCGCTGGGCCTCGCAGCGCCCAACCCCTCCGTCGGCGCGATCCTGGTCAAGGGTGGGGCGGCGGTCGGGCGCGGAGCGACGGCGCCGGGCGGAAGGCCCCATGCCGAACGGATCGCGATCGAGCGCGCGGGGGCTGCCGCGCGCGGCGCGACGCTCTATGTGACCCTCGAGCCGTGCTCGCACACCGGCGTCTCGCCGCCCTGCGCCGACGCGATCATCGCGGCCGACGTCGCCCGCGTCGTGTCGGCGATGGAGGATCCGAATCCGCTCGTCGGTGGCCAGGGCCACGCGCGGCTCCGCGCGGCGGGAATCGCGGTCACGGTCGGCCCAGGGGCGGCCCAGGCTGGGCGCGATCATCTCGGCCATATCCTCAGGGTGACAGCAGGACGGCCGTGCGTGACGCTGAAGCTGGCGGAGACGGCGGACGGCTTTGCCTCCGGCGACGCCCATGACGCGCGCCTGCGGATCACCGGACCGATCGCCGACCTTCGCGTCCAGGTCATGCGCTCGACCCACGAGGCGATCATGGTCGGCGTCGGGACGGCGCTGGCCGACGATCCGGCGCTGACGGTCCGCCTGCCGGGGGTCGATCTCAAGCCGTTGCGGGTCGCGCTCGACCGCCGCCTCAGTCTGCCCGCGCGCTCGCGCCTCGCGGCGACCGCACGCGATGTTCCGACCCTCGTCTTCGCCGGGCCGGACGCGGCGGAGGAGGCGGCTCGGCAACTCGCGGACCTCGGCGTCCAGGTCGAGCGCGTCGGCGTCGACGCAGAGGGCGGGATCGATCTCCGCCAAGCCTTGCGGGCGCTCGCCGCGCGCGGGATCACCCGTGTCTTCAGCGAAGGGGGCCCGCGCGTCGCCGCCCGGCTCATCGGGCTAAAGCTCGCGGACACGGTCGCGCTCATCACCGCGGAGAAGCCGCTCGGCCGGCCGGGCGTTCCGGCGCTCGGCGAGGAAGCGCGCGCGACGCTCATGGACGGATCGCGTTATCGGCCGCATGAAACGCTGGCCTATGGGCCCGACACGATGCGGGTGTGGGAGCGGACCGAATCATAGGGCCACGGCGGCAGCCCGGCTATCCTCGGATGCGCTCGCGGGCCAGGGACGCCTGCACAGACAACAGTTCGCACTGAGTGCGTCGGAAGTATAGACGGCCGTCATTGTCGAGCACTGGCAATAATCCCGAGCCGATCGGGTGTCCTTCCACGGTTCTCTGTCGTTCGATTGCGATCTTCATCGAGATGATGACCGTATCAATCCTTTTCGTCACGTACAGCTCAACCAGATGCCGCAACATTTTGGTTTGAACGTGGATCTGCAGTCGCGGCGAACGAACATCAAGCTCATTCCAAATCATCCTGGCTGACCGGTGGTGCGGAGAAGCGGCGAATTCCTCGTCGGCCTGTGCGAACGCCGCGACGTCGACCGCGAAACGGTCGAAGGCGGCCCTGTCCCCGACCGACAGCGCGTTCGCAGCGGTCCCGACGCCGTGTAGAACCGAATATCGCAGGGATGACCGCGGCAGACGAATAATGGAATCGCCTGGAATCATGCGCGGCTGACGAAAGATGTCGTTGAAGATTACGTCAATGTCCAGCCAATACAGCGTGGAGCGCGGATCAGACCGATCGCGAGATGAAGTTTGGCCGGACCCAGTTGTCATGATTCGGATGTAGATATTGTTTGCCCTGACATAGATCTATCATGCCATCGCTCGTAGCGGAATGACATGCGGGTGGGCGCGCGCAGAAAATTGGGTGCGCTTCGACAAAGGCGTGGGCTGACACGAGGGACGCGAATGTTCACTGGAATTATCAGCGACGTCGGTGAGGTCATCGAAATGACGTCAAGCGGAGAGCGCAATCGGGTCCGAATCGCGAGCGCCTATCCGGCGAGGTCGATCGACGTCGGCGCTTCGATCGCCAACTCGGGCGCGTGCCTGACCGTCGTCGGCGTCGAATCGCACGGGGCGGGCTCCGCGATCGCCTATGACGTCGGCGCCGAGACGCTCGCGGTCACGACGCTCGGTCAATGGCGGCCGGGGGCCCATGTCAACCTCGAGCGGGCGCTGAAGGTCGGCGACGAGCTCGGCGGGCACATGGTGAGCGGCCATATCGACGGGATCGCGGAAATCGTGTCGCGGCGCGACTTCGACGGCATGGCCCATTTCCGCTTCCGCGCGCCGAAGGGCTTGTCGAAATTCATCGCGGTCAAGGGCTCGGTCGCGCTCGACGGGACGTCGCTCACCGTGAACGCGGTCGCGGGGGACACGTTCGAGGTTCTGCTGATCCCGCACACCCTGAAGGCGACCAACTGGGGCGAGCGCAGAACGGGCGACCGCGTCAACATCGAGGTCGACCAGATGGCCCGCTACGCCGCGCGTCTCATGCACGCGGGGCGGCCGCGCTGAGCATGAGCTCCGCTTCGCTGCGGGTCGAGAGAACGCGGTCGATCAGGCCCCATTCACGCGCGCTATCCGCATTCATGAAGTGGTCGCGGTCCAACGTCCGCTCGACCTCTTCATAAGCTCTGCCGCAATGTTTGGCGTAGAGGCCGATGATGCGTCGCTTGGTCTCAAGCATCTGCTCGGCGTGAATGAGGATGTCGGAGGCCTGCCCCTGAAAGCCGCCGAGCGGCTGGTGGACGTGGAGGCTGGCGTTGGGCAGCGCCGCCCGCTCGCCCGGCTCGCCCGCCATGCGAGCTGCAGGACCTCAGCAGAAGTCAACCCGGGGCGCGCCTGCTACCTCCTTGCCCGCCTCGCGCCCGGACATAGGCGCGTTCGCCGGATCACGCGCAGTACCAGACCTCCAGCGTCTCGCCCGATTGCGGGTCGCGGAAGCGCTCGCTGGTGAGGGTCCAGTCCCCTCTGGGCGGCGAGTCGAGGGGACGGCGCTTGTAGCCGCCGCTGCGGAAGAAGAACCAGACCAGAACGACCGCGACAAAAATCCCGAGCGGAAAAAGAAACGGGATCATTGAAGGGGTTCGATCACCGCCGCCGTGCCGTAGGCGACGATCTCGCTCATCGTATTGCCGATCTCGGCGCTGTCGTAGCGCATCATCAGGACGGCGTTCGCGCCCATCGCGGTCGCGTTCTGGACCAGGCGGTCGAGCGCGTGGCGGCGCGCCTCTTCCAGGAGCTGGGTGTATTCGTGAATTTCGCCGCCGACGATCGTGCGCAACCCGGCCATGATGTTGCCGCCGAGCCCGCGGCTGCGCACGACGACGCCGAAGCATTGTCCAAGCGTCGTGACGGTGCGATGGCCGGCGATGTTTTCGGTGGTGGCGACGATCATTCGCAACTCCTCAAAGCCCCTGCTTTCACCGAGGTTCGCACGACAAGCCTAACCAACGGTTGCATCACCCGGGAGCGGCGGCGCCGATCTGACGTCGCCCCAGCCGCGATCGGCGCTATTTGTTGATCGTTGCGGCGCCGACCATGCACGCGGCCTCATCCTGCGACCCGGCGCCGCCCGAACAGCCGATCGCGCCGATCAGCTTGCCGTCGTCGATCAAGGGGATGCCGCCGCGGGAGGCGATGATGTCGTCGAGCGACAGCTGGTATTTGTAGTCGTTCTTCTGAATCCCGTCTTCGAACACTTTGGTCGGGCGGCGGAATTTCACCGATGCGCGCGCCTTGTGCTCGGAGATGGCGATCGAGCCGAGCTGCGCGCCATCCATGCGCGCGAAGGCGACAAGGTTGGCTCCGGAATCGACGACTGCGACATTGAGCGCCCAGTCATGCTTCGCGGCCTCCGCCGTCGCCGCGGCGATCGCCGCCTCAGCGCGAGCGAGCGAGATCGGCGCTCCATAAGGGGTGGAGAACGGCATCTTGTCTGGGATGACATCGAGCGGATTGGCCTGCTGGGCGCCCGCCGCGCCGGAGACGCCAAAAAATGCAGTCAAAAGCGCCGCACGGAGCCGAAGCATCATGGTTGTTCCTCCCTTTTTCCCCCTGTCGGATTATTGCGCCGCTCACGGACGCAGCGCAACGGGACCTTGCCCGCCGTGAACGCCGTGGCCTGCGACGGTCGCGTCAAACATCCTGGTCGACCGGTCGGGGGGCGCCCGTCAGACTGGCGCGCATTGTCGGCGATGGCATTGTGCGAGCGACGCCCGCCCACGCCCCGGGGCGAAGCGAAAGGGGTCTTAAACCAGCAGCCGCGAGGGCGAGCTATTGGAAAAAGCCAGACTAGCGTGAATTTGCTTGCGATATTCAGAATATCCTGCTATATTGACGGAGTCGATGAGGGATCAGCCATTGCGAAAAGACACGCCGCGAGGCGCATGGCCGGGGCAAGAAAAAAGTCATTTGAATCGGGCGCAACCCTTTGAAAACTCCCGAATCCGAAAAATAAAAGAAAGCAAATGACAGCGATTTCGTTTTCGTGGATTTTCGGGCGCTTTTGCTGCCTTTTGCACGCCCGGCGTTGGATCCGGTCGCGGGCAGCATGAGATCTATCGATCTCTCGTCCGCACCCGGCCAAAATGGCGGGCGAGGGCAAGCGCCATGACCAGCGCGCCCAAGGCCACAAGCGACCACTCCGCAATCACGTCGCTTCCCTTGGGTGCGAAAACGAATATGAGGGCGAAGCCGGCCGCAAGGTTCAGGAACCCCCAAAGGACATTGACCACGGGGGAGGATTCGCCGACGCCCGGAGGCGACGCAAATGGGGTCTGAAACCAGCAGCCGCTGATCCCTTGCACAAAGTGCGGGACGCAATTGGCAAGCAGCAAACCGCTGACGAATTGCAGGAGGTAGATATACCAGGGAAGGCTCAGCATGGCGGCCGGCTTTCATTTGGAGACTGGGACGTCCGAAGACGCTGGTTCGGTTCCCGCGGTCCAGCGGGCGATCAAGCGGGCGAGACTGGGGCCGATCAGAATCACCAGCAGCAGCCGTCCGATCTGCATCGCCATGACGAAGGGTATGTCGACCGGGGACGATGCGGCGATGATCGCCACCGCATCGGCCCCGCCGGGGCTGGTGGCGAGATAGGCGGTCAGCGGGTCGGTTCCCGCCGCCTCATGCAAGGCGAACGCCAGGCCGCCGCACATCGCGATCAGGGCGAAGATCGAGGCGAGGATCCGCGGCAATTGTTTCGCCGCGTAGAGCACGATTTCGCGCGTGAACCTGAGGCCGATGGACCAGCCGACGAGGGCGTAGCAAAAGGCCAGAAGCCATGGCGGCAGCGTGATCGCGAGAATGTGGCTCGCCGAAAGCGGGGCGCCGACGAACAGCGGCAGAAGCAACGCGCCAGCCGGAATCCTGGACTTGACGCCGATGATCGCGCCGCCGATGGCCAGCGCCAGCGTTCCCAGAAAAGGCCCGGCTGCGAGAGGCGGAAACCAGTCGATCGGCGCCGCCGCGCCGCCCGAGGCCGAAAACGCCCGGGCGACGATCGACGCCACCAGCCCGACGCATGCGACGCGTAGGTATTGCATGACGGCGACCAGCCTGATGTCGCCGCCGAAGGCGTCGGCCATCAGCACCATGGCGGTCGCCGCGCCCGGGGAAGAGCCCCAGACCGCGGTCGAGCCCGGAAGGACCTTCCAGCGGGCGAGGGCGAAGCCGAGCCCGGTCGCCAGCAGTATGACCGAGCCGATCAGAAGCAGGAACATCGGCCATTTGTAGAAGATCGTCAGCAAAATGTCGGGAGTGATGCTCCGCGCCACGAGGCAGCCGACAAAGCCCTGGGCGACGACGAAGGCCCAGGGCGGGATCCTGACGCGTCCCTCGAACCACGAAACCAGGATCGCCGCTCCGATGGCGCCGAGCAGCAGAGCCGCGGGCAGGCGCATCAGCTCGAAGGCCGCAACGCAGATGAGCGAGGCGCTCAGAAGCGCGCCCCATTGCAGCGCCGGAGGGCTCGCTTTCAGAGTGAAGCGCGACATTGCATGATCAGGAGCCGGAGAAAGCCAGCGCGTCGCTGTCGGCCAGGCGCGGTCTTGGGCAGCGTCGAGGGCTCGTCGACCCGGCGCGGCGGCTCGTCGACCCCGGGCGCCGCATTGAACAGGACCACCAGCGCTCCCGCGGCGCGAAACTTCCCTGCGAGCGCATTGCGCCGCTCGACCAGTTCCTCGGCCGAGATCGGCTCAAGCTTGCGGCCGAGGATGCCGTTCTGCAAGTCGATCAGCATCAGCGCGGTCGTGCTGGGGTCAAGGGCGATCATCCGTCGCTCAGTCCTGGTATTCGTTGATCACCGCGTCGGCGATCGCGCGCTTCGTGATGACGCCGACGACATCGGCGGCGCGCGGCCGACGAGCGCCGTGAAAGACGATCGCCGCGCCCGCTTTGTGGCGTTTGAGGCGCGCCAGCGCGAGGCTCAGCAAATCGACGTCACGGCAGACGACCAATTGCTTCTCGACGAAGTCGTCGACCAGCCTTTCCGGGTTGTTCACGCTTTCGCGCCAGATACCGGAGCGCGGAGGGATCAGGCCGACAATCCTGCCTTCGCGTTCGACGATCATCGCGCGCAGATCGTCGACGTCTTCCCAACCGATGCATTGCCTCAGCGTCGAGCCCGCTTCAGCGAGGATGAACCGCCGCTCCATGACGTCCTGCGCCTGCTGGACGAGATAGAGATTGACGTGCCGCTCCTTGGGGATGCGGTGACCGCGGTGGCGCAGCTTGATGGTGTAGAGGGTCTCGGAAATGAGCGCGCGCCTGACGCCGGCGGCGACCGCAACGGCCACGATCACCGGGACGATGATTGCGTAGTCGCGCGTCATCTCGAACACCATGACTATGGCGGTCATCACGCCCCCGGTCCCCGCCCCGACCATCGCGGCCATGCCGACGATCGCCGCCGACGGCAAAGTCATGCCGGCGTTGGGAAGGAGGAGGATCGCAAGCGAGGCGAAAGCCGCCCCGAGCGTCGCGCCGAGATAGAGCGAAGGCGAGAAAATGCCCCCCGAGGCGCCGCAGCCGAGGCTGATCGTGGTCGCGAGCAGCTTGAGCGCGAATAAGATCGCGAGCAGCCCGGCGGCCGTCATGCTCTGGTCGAGGACCGACTGGATGACGCCATAGCCGACGCCGTCAATGTACGAATGGCCGAAAGCGTGGGTGAGGCCGACCATCATCATGCCGACGACAGTCATGCCGATGATGTTCTGGGTGTAGACGTTTCCAGGCACCTTGGGAAAGCCGTCCTCCATGAACACCAGAAGCCGGATGAACGCCCACGCGGCGACGCCGCAGAGCGCCCCGAGCGCGGTGAACGCGATCGCCGCCTCGACGCCGAAAGCGCGGGCGGTTGGAAAGACAATCTCCGGAACGGCGAACGCCGGATTGGGGCCGATCAGTATGCGGCCGAGCATGGTGGCCGAACCGGTCGCGATGACGACTGGCAGGAAGGTGCGGTTGGAGACTTCGGGCAGAAGGATTTCGACCGCGAACAGCACCCCTCCGAGCGGCGTGTTGAAGGTAGCCGCAATGCCAGCCCCGGCCCCGGCGGACAAGAGGGTGATCTTCTGCCCGGCCGAGAGGCCGATCGCCTTCGAAAACGCCGATCCCAGCGCCGACCCGATCTGGATGATCGGCCCCTCCCGGCCGACCGACGCGCCCGATCCGATCGATAAGGCCGAGGCGAGCGACTTGATGACCGCGACGACGCCGCGAATGTCGCCGCGCTTGTAGTAGATGGCGTCCATCACCTCGGGGACGCCGTGGCCCTTGGCCTCGGGCGCAAAGCGCTCCACAAGATAAACGACGACGAGGCCGCCGAGGACCGGCGACAGGATCACCCAGTTCCCGAACCGGCTCGGACCTTCGAGGATATTGGCGTCATAGGCGATCTTGAAGATCCCGTTGAACATCGCGTTGTGGATGAGCCCGATGAGCGACCGGAGCGCCACCGCGCCGACGCCGGTCATGATCCCGACCCCCAAAGCGAGCAGGCAGAGGATGAACAGGCTGACCCGCCTGTCGTCCTCCGCGCCCGCGGCGGCGGTGGCAGACGGAGCGGCGGTATCGGCGGTGGTTGACGTCATTTCGTCCTCGGATGCGCAGCGAACATCGGACGGTAATGCGGGACCCGGCCGATCTACCTCTTGAGCAAACGCGGTTCACGGGGCCGTGTTGCAACACGAGCCGCGTCCGCCGCGAAGATCGCGGCTCGACCCCGCCAAAATCGCGGCAATCAATCCGTGAGCCCCCTGATCGCCGCGGCGAGAATCGCGCTTCTTTGCCGCAATCGAACCGGGCGCATTCTGGCTTTTTTTGGGCGCAAGCGGCGAAACCGCTCGCGACGCCGGATGGTCTCGGCTAATCTTCCGAGGGTCGACGGTGATTGGCGACCGCCGCGATTTCGCCGCTATTGGTTTCGACAACCGACGCAGAGCCTAACGGGACGGTCAATGATGCTTGGGGCGCGAAGTCTTCTCCTGATCGGCTTGGTGGGCTTAACGATTCCGTCCGGCGAGGGACGAGCCCAGGCTCTGTTTCCCTTTCCGGGATTCGGTTCGCCGCCGCCGCCGCAGACCGAGACTTATCTGCCGCCTGACGCCGATCCGAATTATTCGACCCCGGGAGGCTTCGACAAAGACGTCGACATGAGCCTCACGACCCGCAAGGAGGTCAATGATCCGACCGGAGAGCCGGCGGGCACGGTCACCATCAATACGCATGAGCGCAAGCTCTATCTCTCGCTCGGCGATCGACGCGCGATCCAGTATGGCATCGGCGTCGGGCGCCAAGGTTTCTCCTGGAAGGGAACGGCCGAGATCGGCCGAAAGGCGTTCTGGCCCGGATGGACGCCGCCGCCGGAAATGCTGGCGCGTCAGCCGGGCCTGCCGGTGCATCTCGATGGCGGCATGGAGAACCCGCTCGGGGCGCGCGCGCTTTATCTTTTCCAGGAAAAGAAGGACACGCTGTTTCGCATCCACGGCACCAATGAGCCCAAGTCGATCGGCAAAGCCGTATCCTCGGGGTGCATCCGGATGATGGACGCCGACGTGATCGATCTCTACGGCCGGGTCGCGAAGGGAACACCCGTCGTCGTGCTTTGAGGCCGGGTCGGCCGGCGCGCCGGGCCGGTCGCATCGCCTCAGTCCACTGGCAGGGTGAAGACGGCGCACGGCGACGCGATGCCGCGAAGCGCGTGCTCGCCCAGCGGGATCAGCGACAACCCGGTCTCGGCGGCGAAGGCGCCCGAGACAAGGACGGCCTTGTCGAGCGGCCGGCATAGCCCTTCGAGCCGGCTGACCAGGTTGACGGCGGGGCCGATCGCGGTGAAGTCGAGCCGATCGGCGGCGCCGATGTTGCCCCACAGGATCTCGCCGAGATGCAGCGCGACGCCGAACGGCAAGGAAGCGAGGCCCTTCTGTCGCCGCGCCTCGTCGAGATGCGCCATTCCGGCCCGGGCGGCGGCGACCGCGCTCAGCGCGGCGTGACAGGCGCCGCGCGGCGCCGCGCCTGCGACCGGAAAGATCGCGAGCACGCCGTCGCCGATGAACTTGAGCACCTCGCCGCCGAAGGCATGGACCGAAAGCGCAATTCGATCGAACCAAGCGTCGAGGGCCTCGATGACCTCCGGCGGGGGATGGCTCTCGGACAAGGCGGTGAAGCCGCGCAGATCGGCGAACAGCAGCGCGGCCTGGATGGTCTCGCCGACCCCGCGCCGCAATGGAGCCGCGAGCACCCGCGCGGCGCTCCGCCGGCCGAGATAGGCCTCGAGAACCGCCGTCAGCGTCGCACGCGCGGTCAGCGCGGCGAGCGGCGCGGCGGCGAAGCGCGCGGCTTCTCTGAGGCGGTTGGCTTCGTTGGCGGTGAAGGGGCGCGGCCCGATCCAGGCCAACGTCGGGCCGTCCGGCCGCGGCGCGATCGCGTCCTCGTGGACTGGGCCGGCCGCGAGGCCGGCGAGCCAGCGCCTGCCGGCTTCGCCCGCGGCGGTCGCCGTCGCCGTCGCAGCGCGCTCGCCGGAGAGGAAACCCAATGTCTCGCTGACCTCTCCGCTCTCGGCCCGCCAGAGCCAGGTGCGGCGGGCGATCAGAGGGTGCGGAGCGGCCAGCGTGAGCGCCCCGCCTGCAAGCGGGGCGCCGTCCTCGATCAGGCGCTGGGCGAGGTTCGCCAGAAAACGCTCCGGCGCCGGCGTTTCAGCCGCTGCATCGACCAGCCAGGCGAGAGGGGTAGAGAGCCGCATGGATCGATCATCCCCCGGACTTTGCTTCGTTGTCATCAACGATTCAGGTCCGCTGTCTGCCGGCCCGCCTTTCGAACGTCTTTATGGCAGCGCCGTCAACCAGCCAGAAATTCAACCAAATGGTTGACCTTCAAGGACCGCATGCCCATATTGAATCCCACTTGAACGAAAAGCGCCTTGGCTCAGCCTCAGAGGAGAACCCGATGGATCAATCCCTTGTCGTCCGGCGCGAGACCCAGGTCGCGGCTCCGCCCGCCACCGTCTTCGCCTTTCTGACCGATCCGCAAAAGATCATGAGCTGGATGGGCGCTGAGGTCTCCACGGAGGTCCACCCGGGCGGACTCTATCTCGTCAAGGACGTTGGCGGGCGGCCGGGCCGCACCGCGCGGGGCCAGTTCCGCGAGGTCGTTCCGGTCCATCGCCTCGCCTACAGCTTCGGCTGGGAGGGGGACGATGCGGTGCCGCCGGGGTCGGGCTTGGTCGAGATCGACCTCCTCGACCGGGAGGGCGGCACTCTTGTGCGCATGACCCATACTGGACTTCCCAACGCCGCCGAATGCGCCGGTCACGCCAAGGGTTGGGCGCACTACCTCGGCCGGCTGGGGGTGGCCGCCGCCGGCGGAAATCCGGGCGTTGACGACTTCGCGCGCCAGAATGCCGTGTGAGGGCCAAGGCCCTCGCGCATGGCAAAGCGCCTGAGCGGCCCGATCGCGGACAGGGCCGCCAGAGCCGCGCCGCGGGCGAAGTCGAGCGGAGCGAAATGGGTCAGCAAGGCGCGGTTGAGTCCGTCGACCATGCTGGTGCGCGCAAGGATATCGGGCCGCCTCGAGCGTTCGTAGGCGCTCAGAGCCTCCGGCCCCCCGATGTCCCGGCCTGCTTCGCGCGCCTCGACGGCGCAGGCGATGATCGCCTCGACGTCGCGCAGGCCCAGATTGAGCCCTTGCGCGCCGAGCGGCGGGAAGACGTGCGCCGCGTCCCCGACGAGAGCAAGCCGCCCGGCGACGATCCTTGGAACGATCTGGCGCGTCATCGCGAAGATTCCGCGCTCGCCCTCGATGCGCATGGCGCCGAGAAGCGACTGCGCCTGGCGCTCGATCTCGCCCGCCAGCGCCTCATTGTCGAGCGCCGCGCGCCGGCGCGCGTCCTTGTCCGTCATCACCCAGACGAGGCTCGACCGGTGGGGCGCGGCGGCGCTGGTGGGCAGCGGCACCAGCGTGAAAGGGCCGCCGGGGGTGTGGAACTCGGTCGAAAAGTCGCGATGGGGCAGCCGATGGGAGAGAAGCGCGGTCAACGCGCTCTGCCCGTAGGCGTGAAGGCGGGCCTCGAGCCCGGCGGCGCGGCGCGCTTTCGAATCCCGCCCGTCGGCGCCAATAGCAAGCCGGGCCGAGAGCGTGCGTCCGCCTTCCAGCCGCGCCCGCACGGGGCTCATGGTGAAGTCGTAAGCGGCGACGCCGCCCGCGATGCGCTCGACGCCGGGAGCGCGAGCGGTCTCGCCGGCGAGGGTTTCGGCCATCCGGTCATTCTCGATATTCCAGCCGAACGCTTCCAGCCCGATTTCGGCGGCGTGGAACTCGACCGGGCGGGGCGGAAAGAGCGTTCCCGTGTCGTCGATGAGCCGCAGCGACCTGAGCGGCGCGGCTTCGGCCCGCAATCGCGTCCAAAGGCCGAGCGAGTCGAGAAAAGCGAGCGACGGGTCGAGAAGGGCCACGGTGCGCCCGCGTCCGGTTCGCTCGCCTGCGCCGCTCAAGACGACGTCGAAGCCGGCCCGTGCAAAGCCGAAGGCGGCTGCGAGCCCGGCCAGCCCCGCGCCGGCGACCAGGACGTCCGAGGCGCGCGCGGCCGGCGTTTCGCCGTTGGCCATCGTCGATCTCCCGCCAGGCTCCGCGAAGGCCCGAGCACTCGGGCTCACGACCGGGGAGACGGCGCGGCGCAACTTTGATAAGGCGGAAGCTGCAAGGTCAAGCCGAGGCCGGCTGAGCCGCGCATTCGCCGGCGGCGAGGCGGATAGGGCAGGGCATGTCGATCGAAAAGCGGCCCATTGGCGTCGCGAGCGCAGCGGGATTCTCCGTCCATCTCTTCACCGCCTCGGGCGGGGCGGTTGCCGTGCTTGCGCTCTACGCCGCGATCGAGCGCAATTTCGCCGCCTGCTTCGCATGGCTCGGCCTGGCTTTCTTCATTGACGGGGTCGATGGCACGCTCGCCCGCGCCGCGCGGGTGAAGGTGACCGCCGCGGCGATCGATGGCGTGGTTCTCGACTTGGTAGTCGATTTCCTCACCTATGTGCTGGTGCCGGTGGTCGCGCTGTGGCGCTCGGACCTCATGCCGACCCAAGCCTCGTTCTGGATCGGACTCATCGTCACCATCGCCTCGGCGCTCTATTTCGCCGACACCAGGATGAAGACTGAAGACCTTTGGTTCCGCGGGTTTCCAGCGACCTGGAACATCATCGTCCTTTATCTCTTCGTTCTCAGGCCGCCGTGGGTCGCAAGCGCCTTGCTTCTGCTCGGCGCCGCCGCGCTGATGTTCACGCCGATCGTCTTCGTGCATCCGCTGCGGGTGGTCAGATTGCGCGGCGTCACGATCGCCATGACGGCCGCCTGGTTCGCGCTTGCCGCGATCGCGATCATTGAGAAGCTCGCGCCTCCGCCCTGGGTCGGCTGGGGCTTGATCGCGACGGCGGCGTATTTTCTGTCGCTGCCGTTTTTGCGTCATTCGCCATTGGCGCGGGATTGAGCCGGATCCGGCGATGTCCGAAGCGCCTTGCGGGGGGAAGCGAATCCTTGGTATAGGCGCGCCTCGCGATGCTGCCTGGCTTCATCGCCGGCCTCGTGGCGGAGTGGCTACGCAGAGGACTGCAAATCCTTGCACCCCGGTTCGATTCCGGGCGAGGCCTCCAACAAAATATGCCATTACCGCTGCGCGACGGCCTCAACGGCCGTGCCTCACGTCAAACTTCGAACGTGCGCGCCAGGGCCGGAACGCCGTCGATCGCTGTTTCAGGCTGAATTCGTATTTCATTGACGCCCCGCAGCGCCCGGCCGAGCGTCTTGCATGGGCGGACGCCTTTATATTTGGGTCGTCCTGGCCGCGTGGGCGATTCTCATCAGCGGGCTAATCCAGCTCTGGGGACCGGACGCCTCAGGCGATTGGCGACCTTTCATACTGACATGGGCCCTCCCGCCGATTGCTGGTTTGGCATTGGCAGCGGCGATCTGGTGGGCTGACAGGGGCGACTGACGGCGCGAAGCGCGTGGGCGGCCCGGTCGGAACGGGCTGCAAATCCTTGCAACCCGAGACGATTGTCAGCAATCTCTCAGCGCGGAGGCGGCCATCGCGCCGGGGCCGGTGTGAGCAGGGTCGGTTTTCGTCGTCTCGTCCGGGGACGCTGACCAGGAACGGATGTCATTGCGCGTCAGACCCACCAAAAGCGACGTTTGGGCGGGGTAGAGCCGATAGAGAGCGGTCCCGATCCCCGCTCCGCCCGCGGTGAGGAGCGCGGCGGCGACCAGGGCGACGGCCAGTTTGGCCGCTGTTTGGCCACGGGCGACAACGCGCTTGGCGTCAGCGCCTTGAGCAACCGAGCTTTGCCCTCCGGTTCCGGTAGCGCCGTCGAAACTCACTATCGGTTCCTCGGTCAGGGCAATAAAAAATCCAGAATTGCTTCGTTGCGGACCCAAAATCGCGTTGGAACGGTGCCGCCCATGCGCCTGCGGACCATTGTCATCAGAAATATGGGGTTCTCGCAAGGGCAATTGGTACGAGATGAGACATCTCCTCCGAGGCCGAGCTAAAACCTCACGAGATCGCCGCCAACGCCGTCGCCGCGGTAGGCCGGGCAAAAAAATCGCTGCCGGCCTCCGGGGCGGATGCGGAACAATGCTTCGGCCTGGGCATTTCCGCCTATGAGTTTGCCTTGTCATAGGACAAGCAGGAGGCGGGGTTTGCGATGGCTGGCCGCTTGACCGGAACTGTGTTTCGCCGGCCCCTGGCGGAAACCCTTGGACCCTAGCGTAAGCGGGAGACCCCCCGGCTATGCCGGGGTGGCAGTAGCAGTTTGACGTTTCGGACAGTCTCTCTTGATCTGTGCCACTTCTAACCCGAGAGGAGGGGCGAAACGGAATTGCAAGATAGGATCTGCCCCATCAACCGGCGTCGTCACTTGGTCGCGTGCGAGTTTGGCGAAACGGCAACCTCGGATTTTGCCGTTCCGCGGGAATAGAGCTATCCGTCGCCCCTCCCGTTGAAGCCGCGTCAGCGGCGTCTTCAGCCGCTTTGAGCGGCTCTCATCCTAAAGCCCCCGGCTTTGCCGGGGGATACTTACCTCTCGTCTGCGGATGGATCTGCCTGGCGATCGCATACGCCTCGTTTTTTACGGGCGCGGTGCGATTTTGGAAAAGGTCTCATAGCGGCGGATATGTTTTGACGGGCGCGCTTCTGATTCTCGGGGTT
Organism: uncultured Alphaproteobacteria bacterium; assembly: GCA_963765375.1. Lineage (GTDB taxonomy): Bacteria > Pseudomonadota > Alphaproteobacteria > Rhizobiales > Beijerinckiaceae > Roseiarcus. The sequence continues at coordinate 128,217 of CAVXVZ010000011.1, forward strand.
TGCCTATCCGCCCTCGGAGCGCTTCTTCTTATTGTCCCGTCCTAGACGCAACCGCTGCAATCGACTTGCGCGCGCTGGACCTCGACCGCCGCCTGCGCTGAGACGATCACACATCTGCAGTCGATCAAGTCATCCATCGGCCGTCTCAACCGCGGCGAAGCTCGATTGGAGTTGCTTGCGTCTTCAACCAACCGTCGCTAATTCTGACGGCCACGTGAGTTATCGAGGCCGTGTCGCGGTCAATGAGCCAAGGGGGCGCACATTTCCGCTGAAACAGGTATACGGTGAACAAAATCAATTAGTTAAGCCGACCGTGATACCCGATTGATACACGCGCCGGAGCCGGCTCCGGGCGGCGTAATTTCTACCGGCCGGCGCAAAGGCAAGAGGATGTCGCATTTGCAAATGTGACAACCGTCCGCCCGCACCGCGTCGAACCGGCTCCGTCCGCCGGTCGCGAGGTCGAGCCACCCGCGGAAAGACCGCGGAAACGCAGACCGCCCAGCCTTTTGATGTCCACAATATCTTGTGTTTGAGTGCGGCTTGACTTGCACATGCAAGCGAGACGTACTATGTTCCTGTTTCGTTCTCGTTTGAGAGCGCGCCTAACCATGTCTTAAAACCAAAGGACCTTTTCCAGTGATAGCTATTTCTTCGCCCGGCCGGCAATCGACTATTGGCAAGGCCGAGGTTGCCGCATCCAACCTATGCTACGACATCGCGGACAAGGATTTTTCGCGTCTGGTGCGCAGACCTGTCAGGATCGGGCGCTGGCAGGCCGCTACACGCAGAGAGAATGAGCGCGACATTGTCTGGCACTGGCAGACCATTGCCCGCAGCGAGAATGTGGTCTGCACTCAAACGGGCATAGAGGTAGAGAAGTACTGCGCGTGCTGCCGAGGATCGACCTTCCGCACTGACCAGCGCATGATCTTCGACGGCGCCGCCCCCGAGCCGGAGTTGCTGAAGGAGCCAACGTCGTCGCGCTGGTTGATGCGCTCGCGCCTGCCCGTCCCAGATACAATAGAGCCTCCAGCCCAGTCCGTGACATACGTAACGGATCGGCAAACCGGATTCGCCTTCGGCCTCAAGCCATGCCCCGTCCGGCACGACAGGAACTATCGAGCCGAGCTTAACTCACGCTCCAAGCTGCGCGAGAAGGCTAGGCACGATCCCGGCACCTTTGAACGCGCGCTCCCCGATGACATCTTGCATCGAGTCTTGCGCAATAGCGACGAGGCTGAAGGCCGCACTTCAATAGCTCGGCGCCAGACGCCCGCACGCGACATCGCATGGATGCGCGAGGAGGCTGCCACCGAGAGCGGCTGGCCCGTGTTCAAGAACACGCTCGCCGCGGTCGAGGCTGGCAACGCCGCCATCGCTGGAGACCATCCTCCGCCGCCGAGCTTGCGCAAAATGACCCTTTCTCCCGGCCTCGTTGTCGCAGCCGACGACGCTCTCAACCGCGGTATCGCCGAAGGCCATCCGATCATCGAGATCGGCGGCATTCTCATCTCCCTTCGGCGATCAGACCGCCCACGCTGACCATTTCGCAAACCTGCCGATGCGGCGCGCACCTGCGCGCTCCGGCCATTCATCGGAGACCTTAATATGGTCAACCCCACAACTCGCATGTTTTACGGCGTCGACGAAGCCGCCTTCGTTTCTGGCATCTCGCAACGCCAGATATTCCGTGCGCTGAAGTCGGGCGATCTACGCGCCGCTTGGGCTTGCGGGCGATGGCGCATTCATGCCGCTGATCTCGAAGCTTACGGCCGCGGCGAGGCTATGCCGGATCGTCCGGTGATGCTGCGCACTGTTAGGGCATGATCGCTGTCCTCTGGCCCGCCCGTGCCAGCCGGCCGACCGGACCGGGCGCCAGCCAAGCGCACGTCGACAAATCGACCCTCACAGCGCCCCGCCCAATGGCCTTGCGCATTCGGAGAAGGGATTGATCCCGGCGAGCGACAAAAGCCGCTGGCGAGGTTCCATGAAGCGCAGCGGCGGGAATAGGTGTAATCCACCTATAAGCCATTGTTTGGATGAGCTTTTCCACCAAAATATCACTTGCGGATGAAGCGCAAGTCTGCGCAAAATCGCGCATCGAAACGCCGAGCCTTGGGGACCTCGACCTCCATCATCTGACCGTCAGCCCATGCCCCGCCGCGTGCGAGGCATGACCGGGCGATCACGTCCACAACAACATGGAAGATCAACCATGACACAGACAACGAGTGAGCCGGAATCGAAAGTCGAACTATACCCCGCTCACGCCAAGATCCGAAAATTGGCGGGAAGGACGACGCGGAAATTATCAGTGACCGAATCGCAAAACTCGCCCCATTTCCTCGGGACTTCGTCGCGTAGGAAGTTGAGAATGGCGTCGGCGAATTCCCGACACGTTGGGTAGGTCTTGTTGTGGGTGAGATGCTGGTGCATCAGCGCCCACAGCCGCTCGATGGGATTGAGATGCGGGCAGTACGACGGGACGAAATGCAACGCGATCCTGCGTCCGGGTTGCGATAGCCACTTCCGGACAATCTTGGCGTGATGATAGCGCGCATTGTCGAGAAACACATGGATCAGCGCCGTGGTGGAATAGAGCGCCTCGATGCCCGCGAGGAGTTTGATCGTTGAAGCGGCGTCGATGGCCTCGGCCTCGATCATTTTGGTCCGCCCAGTCTCGAGATCGATCGCGCCATGGATATTGAGGCGTTGGCGGCCGGTTGTCTGTTCGATCGCCAGGTGCTCGTCCTTAGCCGCCCAGCATCCCGCCGCGCGCGCCCCATGCGTGGGATGCACGGCATCCACGAACAGCACCGCCTCATCGGCGCCCAAGGCGTTCATCAGTTTCTCGTAAAGCTTGATGAACGCGCGCTGCTTGGTCTCGTCGAGATGGCGAGGAATGACTTCGGGCTTGCGATATTCGAGGCCGAGACGATGCAGAAGCGCGACCAGTCCCGAGCGGCTTTCGTATTCCACCCCGAATTCCGATGCGATCCACGCGCCGATCTGACCCGTCGAGCGCGGCGAGGCCGCGCGAACCCACCCGACCAGTTTCCCCCGTTGCGCCTCGCTCAGAACGCAAGCGCTGCCGCCGGCCTCAAACCGCATCAGCGCCTTGCGGCCGCCCTCGGCAAACGCGCCATGCCAGCGACGGATCGTGTCGTCGTCCAGCAAAAGAACCCGCGCCACTTGCTCGCAGCTCAGGCCATCGTCGAGCAACACCAGCGCATTGGCTCGCCGAGCCAACCGATGCGTCACCGACCCATCGCGCGCCAGCGCGATCAGTGCAGAACGTTCATCTCCCAACAAGAAGCCAGGGCGAATCATCCCCTCAAACGAATCCAACTCAACCCGCTTGGCAAGAGCTTTTCGCATTCCCAATGAGTTGGGGTATAGTACGACTTTCCGACATCCGCCCATGTCCAGAGAACGATGGCATCTACGCGGCGCCATCGTTGGACGATCCCGACATCCTCGATCTGATTAGGTCGATCCGCGAGCGCGGACTTATAGAGCCCATTCAGATCAGCGCCGATAACGTGGTCTGGTCCGGCCACAGGCGGAGGTTCTGTTCGTTTCAAGCGGGGCTTCGAGTGGTCCCCGTCATCCGCAGCAAAATCTCCTACGCAGATGACCGCGAGGCTTTCCTGAAGCTGTTGGTCGAGGCCAACACACAGCGCAAGAAGACAGCTGGCATGTTGCTTCGCGAAGCTGCGATGAAGATCGATCCTGGGCGGGCCTATGAGGAACTGAAGCAGGAACAGCGTGAGAAGGACCGCGAGCGCCGGTTTGATTCAAACGTGTCTGACCAACAGGTCGACTCCAAGAACGTCGAGGGGAGAAAGATAATATCCAAGGCCAAGAAGCCGCTCCTTGACGCCGCGCTGCGCGTCATCAGGGAGAACGAAGATTTCTGGCCCCTGTCAGTTCGCCAGATACACTACCGGCTATTAGGAGCGGATGCGCCGCTTAAGCACGCCTCGAAGCCTGACAGCAAATATGTGAATGACCTGAAAAGCTACAGGGCGATTTGCGAGCTACTGGCGCGCGGCCGGATCGAGGGACTCGTTCCTTGGCGGGCCATCGATGATGAGACGCGACCCGAGATGCTGAACAATCACTTCAGGAACCCCGGCGAGTTTTTCGAGAGCGAGATAACGGGGTTCCTGAAATACTACACTCGAAACCGGCAGCAATCTCAGGTGAACCATATCGAGATCATCGCGGAGAAATTGACGGTTAAGACCATTCTTGAGTCAGTTGCGGAGGCGTTCAGCATCCCCCTGACTATCAACCGGGGCATGTCCGGCCCAACGGTGAAGAGGAAGATCGCCGACCGCTATTGGAGAAGCAAAAAGACGAACCTGATCCTGTTGGTTGTCGCCGACCTCGACCCGGCCGGCGACGCTATTGCGCAGGACATCAGGGACTCCTTCGAGAGGGACTTCGCAATACACCGCAGCCGGATCGAGGTCTACAAGGTCGCGCTCAACATCGATCAGGTGAACGAGATGGACCTTGAGCCATCAATGGAGGCGAAGGAAGCGTCGCCGACCTACGACGCATTCGTCGAGAGGTACGGGATCACCAATGCGTATGAGTTGGAGGCGTTGGAACCGGCCGACCTACAGCGAATCCTAGAGGACGCCATCGAGGAAGTCATGGACATGGACGCCTATGAAGCCGAGCTTGATGAGGAAAGGAAGGACGCCGTGGACATCATGGCGCAAAAGAAGATGGTGGTCGAGTTCCTGAAGACCGCCGGCATCAGCCCGAACTGAAAGTTGAACTAGTGCGCCTTTCCCACTTCGCCGCCTGACCGCCGACCGCGACCGCCTCGCCGCCGAGCAACCCCCGGCCGCCGCCGCAGAGTAGGAGCGCCGCGCCGCCTGATCCAGACCATCAATTCCTATTCGACCGCGATTTGCCCGCGCGCGGTTCGATCATCAAGCCGGGCCTCATTGAAGGACACCTATGTTCACTCTCGACTCCGTATTGGAGAGATACCCGCTGCTTTCAGCAGGCGGCTTTGACGCCAAAGACCCCGTCGACCTTCGCAGTCGCGCCGATCAAATTGACGCCGCGCTCGCCTATCTCAGGGCTGGCGCTCCACTCGACCGGGCGCCATCAGCCGGCATGTATTCCTATGGCCTGAAGCACCGTGCTGAGGAATGGGCCGGGCGCTATATCAGCAACGGCGCGATGATCGCCGCGGCGATCATGCTCGGCTGGAAAGTGAAGCGGGACGCCATCTACGGCTTAAACGCGACCGTCTGGCCGCCGCAGGGATTTCGGAAGCGCCTTCCCGAACTCGCGGGAGTCGCCAAGTGAGCGACGTTCCCTCCGTAGTCACGCCGTTTCGCCAGCGAAAGACGCCCATGTTCCAGATCATGATCGGCGCCAGCATCAAGTCTGCATTCCGCGAGGAATTTATGATTAAGGGACTCGTTCCGCATCAGGGATTCGGCGTCCTATATGGCGCCTCGCAAAGTTTGAAATCCTTCGTCGCCCTCGACATGGCCTATCGCGTTGCGCTCGGCGAGCCGTGGGGCGGCCGGCGCGTCGTCAAGGCTGATACGATCTACGTGGCAGCCGAAGGCATGGGCGGCATGGCCAAGCGGGTTGAGGGCATACGCGCCGCGCATCCGAACTGGCCGGGAGATGTCCCGTCGTTCGGTCTTCTCTGCGGTTGCCCGAACCTTGGCCTACCCGCGCCAAGGGGCGATCTTGCCGGCCTTGTGGAGTCGATTGAGACTTCCGGTCTCCACCCGCGATTGATCGTGCTCGACACGCTCGCCCAGATGCTTTGCGGCGCCGACGAGAACGGCGCGGGCATGACGGCGTTTGTTCGGAACGCACAAGCGCTCTCGCATCGGTTCGGCTGTTTCGTCCTCGCGGTCCATCATATCGGCTATGCCTCCGAGCAACGGTTACGAGGACATTCAAGCCTGCCCGCTGCCGCCGATCTTATCATCCGGGCGGAACGCTTGCCGGACGCACCAGCGACGACGCTTGCCGTCGAGAAGGCGAAGGACAGCCCGCTCAATGTGACGATGACCGCGAACTTGCGGCGCATTGTGCTCGACACTGACGAGGACGGCGACGAGATCAGCACCCTTGTGGTCGACTCCATTTCGGACGGCGTCGTTGCGCGAGCCGAGCGGGCCAAGGGGCGCAAGGTTCCGAAGCTCCCGCCCGCGGCGAATGTCGCCCTCCGAACGCTCAAGGCCGCGATCAAGGATCATGGTTCCGAAGCTCCCGCCTCAGAGCATGTCCCTCTTGGCGCGAAGGTCGTCGCGCTCGACAGGTGGAGGGAAGCTGCCATCCGGTCGGGCATCGCGTCGGGCGATGACGAGTCGAGGCGCCGAGCTTTCAGGCGAGCTTTTGACAAGCTCCGAAACGATGACCGCATAGGCGTGTGCGACGATCTTGTGTGGATCGCCGACGCCGCCTGACGGACAAAACCAGAATCAACCCCTGCCGGACAAAACGGACAGTTCTTATAGAACTTTGTCCGTTCTTGTCCGTCTATAGGGCTCGGACAAGAACGGACATTTGTCCGGGTTTGTCCGTTTTGTCCGCCACTGGAGTCGCCGCTATTTACTACGTCTCCGGGCATCCCAGTGCAGCTTGGGGCACCTTAGTTGTTATCCTCCTCTTCCTTGTTGGGTTTTCCCCCTCTCTTCGCCCGAGAGCTACCTTTTTTCGAATCTGGAATTGGTTCTCGCGCAATGGCTCGGGACACTTCGGATAGCGCGGTATCTCTCAGTTTATTGTCTTCAATTTTGGAGATCAGGAAATTTCCAAAATGTAGATGGTGAGTTGAAACAAGTCGGTTGTGAAATTCTGTCGCAGATTTAACCGTATCGCCGAACATCTTCATGTAAATTGCGGCAATGAAGTTGGTCAGAATTCCACTGACCGCACCAACTACACCTATTATAATTTTGTCCGTGGTCGTAGATTTACTGACAAAAATCTCATACAGTGTAATACCTATTACAGTAAATCCCAGTATAAGACAGATGATTCCAACAAAAAATATCCATAACCCTTGTGATAGGCTCTGATCATAGTAGCGCTTAAGTTCCCTTTGATGCAACTGAAATAGTTTTTGCGCTCTCCTTTCGCGCTCTTCCAATCCAATATTTTTCAAATCAATTTCGCTAAGTATGTCTTCAACGTCTTGCTTTGCTTGGCTGACATTTACAAGGAAAGCCAGTCCAAAGAAGACGAAACCATACGATGAAGTTGCAAGTATAGTTGTGATATCGCTATTGCCATACTCATGGTTTGGTGATTTAAAATAATCTAATATGGAAATAATTACAGAGAGTAGAATCATAAGTAGGCCAAAAATAGCAAGAAGCCGTCTCATTGTTTGCATGCGGCGGAGAAAAGATTGACGCCGTTGTAGGACTGTAGTCAGGTAACTCGGCAATGTTGGGTCGAGGTCGCTCTCTATTGAGGCAGACCCAAACATAACGCCTCGAAGAGTAGTTCTAAGAGCGTCGGTCACGACGAGAACCTTCCGCCTGAACAAACAAGTCCCAGTCTAAACCTCTTTGTTCGCTCCGACAATGCCTGACTGTTTCGCGTCGGCGCAAACTTTTTGTGACCCGATAGGCGCCGCTTACCTATTGGCCGCGCGCTCGCCACTGGAACCGACGTGGCCCGCGCTGTCGGTCCCAGCTACGCCAGCATGAGTATTACCGATTGGCGCAGATGGGCAGGCGAGATTCTCGGGTGTGGCCGGAAGTCGCGAAAGTGGCCGGCGTGCAGGTCTGGCAACGGCGTTGTGATAAAGCTGCGGCGCTTGGTCTGTGTTGAGGTTGGGTAATGAACGATGAGCTACGCAACTATGCGCTGGATCAGATGCACCATCGGCTGCGACAGGTCCGCGCCTACTCGCTTTTCGCTGAAGGCGGGTTAAATATCACCGTCCACGCTGCGCTCGTAAAGAGCGATCCGCCTACAGTGAGCAATCCAGCCAATCAAAGGACTCTAAGCCGGGCAGCCGATGCTGCGGACGACGGCTCCTTGTTTTCGTGGCTCGATGAGGAGGATGGCAAGCCGCAGTTACTGACCCTCGCTCAGATTCGTAGCCTAGCCGAGAGCCTGTCTGCGTTTGAGACGGACATGTACGATTTCCTCGACAAGCTCTCTGGCGAGATCGACTCCGGCGTGATCACCACGTTCGAGCAGGTGGACCACTCGGCGTGGCCTTCCTGAGCCTCCGATTTTTCTGTTCGGCGCCTGAACGCTAGTGCGCCAATGGCGCGAGCACCAACGCCAGAACGCGGGCCGCACCGCAAGGCGTCAAGCTCCAAGGGCGACGGCTAAAGCCGCCAACGGCCAAGCGAAGGCCGCAGACGTTCATGGATCAAAAAAACGCGGGTGCTAGGGAGTTCAGTCTCCGATCCCTTGTGGCCGGGTAACGACATCATGCCACAGGACACAGGCACGGGCGCAGACAGCTCAAACCTTGTTCCCGCTTCCATACAGCAAAAGGGAAGGCAAGGCTCCAAGAGACCCCCTGAAGCCTTCCTGAAGCGCTCGCTCTCGGCCTCATAAGGCTGGCGACTCAGCCGATTGACGGCCTCGAACCATGAGATGCACCAAGGTGGCCGAGAATCGACGATTATCGGCGAATCAGCGATCCGACATCGACCTCAATGATTCCGGGCGTCAGCGGGTGCGGCCCTGGAACGCTAGAACACTCTGTAGCCCCTGCTACATAGGGCGACTCCGGGCAGTCGAGGTCATCCGCATCGGCGAGCACGTCATCGAGCGGAGGCTCGCCTAGATAGATCGTGCGATCTATCTAGAAAAGCTCAATCATTTCAACGAATCGGCCCGGCCGGAGAGGCCGAAAGGGCATCTTTGGCTCTCGGCGGGCGACATCTCCAAAAAAAGGACAACCCACATGCCCCGCAAGGATTTGCTGAAGGTTGAGGTTGAGGCTCTCGACCTCGACTTCGACGTGGAGCCGCTCGACTTGGACGCTGATTTCTCCCCGGATTTGCTGGACTTCGACGCGCTTAGCCTCGACTCCGAGCCGATTTCACCCGATGAATCGGCCTCGATTTCCGATCCGGTCGCCGCCATCCAAGCCGCGCTCGCGCTCGCTGCGCCGGCCTCCATCCGGTCGGCCGAGAAGACGGTTCGCTACCTCGACTGGAAGTTAGGCCGATGATCCGCGTCGCAGAGATCGAGCCTGTAGGTCACGCCGACGCAGGCCGGGCGCCTATCGCGATTGCGACAAACGCCGCCGATACTATGCTGCGCTCATGCGTCGCCGTCGAGCAGAACGTCGAGCCGAGCGCGACGACGCCCGGCTGTAGCGCGACAATCTGGATGGAAAGCAGCGACAATCAGGATGGCCATTTTGGCGGTCGCGGCGAGGTGATGATTGTCGCGGCGCGGCGATAACGCAAGCGCTATTTTGTCGAGAGATGGTTTGATTGTCGCGGAGCGACAATCAGGATGATCCCTTGATTGTCGCGCGCGTCGGCGGGCGTCCGGGTCCACGGGCGTTGTCGGCGGCTTCCTTTCGCCGATAGCTGTCGACGTTCATTTCGAGGATCGTGGCGTGATGCACGATACGATCGATGGCCGCGAGCGTCATGGCTTGATCGGAGAAGATTTTTCCCCATTCGCCGAAGGGCTGGTTGGCGGTGATGAGCATGGATCGGCGCTCGTATCGCGCGCTGATCAGTTCGAACAGAACGCTCGTCTCCGCCTGGTCCTTGGTGACATAGGCGAGATCGTCGAGGACCAGCAGATGATATTTGTCGAGTTTGGCGATCGCGGCTTCGAGGGCAAGATCGCGGCGTGCGATCTGAAGCTTTTGCACAAGGTCGGTGGTCCGGGTGAACAGAACGCGCCAACCCTTTTCGATCAAGGCCAAACCGAGCGCCGCCGCGAGATGGGATTTCCCGACGCCGGGCGGCCCGAAGCACAAAAGATTGGCTCCCTTTTCGAGCCAGGCGTCGCCGGCGGCGAGCACCTGCACCTGCGCCTTCGAGATCATAGGCACTGCGGTGAAGTCGAACGTGTCGAGGGTCTTTCCCGGCGGCAATCGCGCTTCCTCCAGATGCCGTTCGAAGCGACGGCGGTTTCGCTCCACCATCTCCTGTTCGGCGAGGGCCGCCAGGAAGCGGGCGGCGGGCCAGCCTTCCTTGTCGGCGGTCGCCGCCAGGGCGGCCCAGATCAGCTTGATGCCGGGCAGTCGCAACTCGCCAAGCAGCAGGTCGATGCGGGCGGCGTCGATCTTGTCGGTCGCCTTCATGCCGCTTCTCCAACGCTTGTCGCGATCTGATCGTAGATGGCGAGGGATGGCAGCCTGACGACGACGACGGGCAATGCGGCGTCCTTTGGCCGGAAGCGTTCGATCAGCGCAGCGAGATCGGGAAGGACGCCGTCGTCGAGAGCCGCTTGCAACGCGAGGGCGAGTTCGGCCTCGCAGGAGCGCTCGAACGCGAGCGCGAGAATCCCGACCATGGCGCGGCAAGCTGGTCTCTCACCGAGACCGGCGAGCAAGGCGTCGAACGCCAGGGCGAAGGCTCGGCGGGGGAAGAGTTGATCGCGATAGACCAGATTGAGCAGCGCCATGGGCTTGCGGCGCAGGGAATGGATGACGTGACGGTAGTCGACGACATGACCATGTTTGCCGTTCGGCCGGGGCCGACCGCGTCGCAAGACGACGATGGGCGTCGAGCCCTGGAAACATTCGAGCCGATCGTCATAAAGGCGCACCCGCAGCCGATGGCCGATCAGTCGCGAGGGAACCGAGTAGAACACCTTGCGCAGCGTGAAGGCGCTGGAGCTGGTGACGTCGACGTTGACCTCCTCGTAGTCAGCGGTCTTGCGGACCGGCAGCTTGTTCAACGCCATTCGCTCTTGATCGATGCGCTTGGCGTTGCGGAGGTTGCCGCGGCCAACGATGTCGTCGACGAAGCCCCGCCATGCGGTGAGATCGTCAAAATCTCGCGAGGCGCGCAGCAACAGGGCGTCGGCGAGCGCTCTCTTGAGATGGCCGTGGGCGCTCTCGATCGAGCCGTTCTCGTGGCTGACGCCTGGATTGTTGCGGGTCGGCGTCATGCCGTAATGGGCGCAGAACGCTTCGTAGCGCTTCGTCAAATCCTCCTTGGCGTCGGCGCCCAGATTACGGAAGGCCGCCGAGAGACTGTCGCTGCGATGTTGCTCGGGAACGCCGCCCAGCGCCCAGAGGGCGTTCTGTAGCCCTTCCGCCAGCGCGACGAAACTTTCACCGCCGAGCACGACATGGGCGTGCTCGAAGCCGGAAAAGGGCAAGCGGAAGTGATAAAGTCGGCAGTCGAGAAGCTCGCCGGCAATGGTGACGCCGAGATCGGCCACTTCCGTGAAGTCCGACAGTCCCATCCGGCCCGGAGGATGCTCCTGGCGAAAGATGACCTCCCGATCCGGACCGTTCACCGCCCGCCAAGCCCGGATGCGGCGCTCGAGGGTCCGCCGCGTTCCGTCGCCCAGGTCTGGATGCCGACGGCAGAGTTCTCCGAAGACGGCAATCGGTCTCAGTCCGGGCGCGGCCTTCAACATCGGGACGACTTCATTGTCCCAGACATCGGCGAAGGGATCGGCTCGACGTCGTTCTCGACGCGCCTTCTTTTGGCTGGGAAGCCGAGGATCCTTTTCAATACGGTAGGCGGCGGCCGTGCTGAATCCGGCTTTCGCGCCGGCAATCGCCGGCGAATGGTTGCGACGCAAGTTCATGAATAGCCTCATCTGACGATCGGTGACGTGTCGGCCGGGCAAGAAGTCGGTCCTCTCGACAAGAGAAGGCCGATCCCTAACCCAGCCGCCGTGACCGCCAGACGAGGCCACTTGGGCGCTCGCCGCCGCCGCGGGGATATCTACGGTCGGGCTACGCCCTTCCTTCGCTATCCCCGCGGCGGCGTATTCTCATCCTGATTGTCGCGCGATTCTCATCCAGATTGTCGCGCCGCACCCGGCTTCGTGCTGAGATCGAGCAAGCGGCGGCTGACGATGCTGCGGCGCTCGCGGAGGCGGGTCAGTCGGCGTCGACTTCCAGCGCCCTGTAGACCGATCCCCTGCCGATGCCTAGCGCATCGGCAATCTCAGTCGGCGTCCGGCCCTGAGATGACATGGCCCGCACTTGCGACGCCTTCAACGCCGCCGTCTTCGGCCTGCCCTTGTATCGGCCCTCGGCTTGCGCCTTGCGGATTCCTTCGCGCTGCCGCTCAAGCATCATCTCGCGCTCGAACTGCGCGAAGCCGGCGAAGATCGTCAGGATCAGCTTGCCGGTTGCCGACTTCGTATCGACCGTCTCGCCGCCGAGGTTCAAGATTCTCAAGGCGGCGCCATCATCGTCAATCGACTCCAGCCGCTTGACGATCTCCCAAAGGCCGGTGGTCGAGCGGGCCAATCGGTCGACCTTGCAAACGACCAACGTATCGCCGCCGCGAAGATAGGCCAACGCCCGGTCAAGCTCGATCCGCTCGCCGACGCTGGACGCCTTCTCGGCAAAGATGCGACCGCAGCCAGCGGCTTTCAAGTCACGCCTCTGCGCTTCCAAGCCCGCCTGTTGTTCGGCGGTCGACGTTCGCGCGTAGCCGATAGCCTGTCCCATTGTTGCGCCTCGTTAGCGTCCAAAAGGTCTAGGCTCCTATCTCACGGTGCGTCCACAATGTCAAGCGACCTTTTGGTCGCTTGATTCCGACCGATACGGACACGTCCACAGGGGCAGGGTCTACTGGACGCACGTCAACGAACGTCCGCAAACTCACAGAGAGAATCAGGTGGCGCCGACACTTGAATGTCGGCGCCACCATCTAGGGCCGCCGATAGGCATACAGCGCAGAGCACGGCTCGCACAGCAGGCCGTCAGGTGGGTTGCTGCACTCCCGCCGCACTTGTACCTGCGGCGGGAGTATCGGACTCAGTCGGAGCCGTGGTGTCGGGCGGCGCAGACTTAGGTTGGACGCGCCTCCACGCCCCGGCCGCCGCCTCTCCAAACTGGCTCAAAACAAAAGGGCCGAAAATTTTTCTCCGGGGGCCTATGCGCTTCTCCAAATATTTTTTGCAAATTACAAAAGGGCAGTCATGGAACACCTAATCGAGATTACGGCGGTCAAGCACAAGTACACTGCCACCTATCGAGACGAGCGCATCGGCGAGTTTCGTGTCCCTGAGTGCGACGCCGCCCGCTACCTATTGGCGCATGGACTCGCCGCCCGCGACGACGTGCTCACGATCTCCCGGAACGGTTCGGCCGCAATGATCGGCGGCGTCGGATGGCTCGCCGACAAGACGGTTCTCGAAGGCGAAAAGGATAGCCCGCGTTTCGCAAAATGGCGTCCGTTCGCGATGGCGGCCTCAGACAGGCCCGCCACGCCGTGCGGTAGCGCTCAGGAACCACAACTCGCCGCCGCCTAAGCCCCATCCTGCCCTCTGACAGCCCCGGCCGCCTACGGGCTCCCACGCCCGGTGGGCGCGGCTGCGCCTACGGCCCCGCTCCACCCTTCCAACAAGGAACCCTATGCGCACGCACACCATCCGCACCAATCAAATCGCGGCCGGCAAATACTGCCTCGGCGGCTCAGGCCTCTCAATTCTGTCGACCTCCACGCCCGTGAGAGACGCCGCGCTCGCGCTCCGCGAAGCTGGCCATCCCGAGTCCGACCTCATCGCGGTCGCCAGCGGCGAAGTCACCATCGTGCCTGTCAGCATCGGCTCGATCCTCCGTCCGCGCCCCGCTCCGCCGAAGTTCAATCCGAGCACTCAGGCGTGGGTCGAGCGCTAACCCTTCCGCGCTTGCATTCCGCGAGCGCCGATAACGCCGCCACCAGCGCGGCTCAAACTAGAGAGAAAAGCGAATGCCTACCTTCAGAATGTTGCCCCCGATCAGCGTCCGCCAACAGACGATCACGGCGAACGGTCGCCCGTATTCCGGCGCCCCCGGCGCCGCGCAGGACGTGCCGGACATGGACGCAGGAGTCCTCGCCGCCAATGGTTGGATTCGGATCGGCCTGTCCGGCCCGACCACAGCGCGACCGTCGGCCAATCCGACCGTGACCCCGCCCTATACCGCCGCACCCGGCCTGCACTTTTACGACACGACACTCAACGAGGTCGTGATTTTCGACGGCGCGACTTGGCGGACCCCCGCTGGCGCATCGGCATAACCAACAAATTCGACAGGAATACAAGCAATGGCACTTTTGAAACCAAGGCCGAAGTCGGCCGCCCGCGACAAGCTCGACGGCGCCATCAAGGCGCGGGCCGCCGTCGCCGCGAAGCTGGCCGCCCTGACGGCTTCCATCGCCCGGCTCGGCCAGCAAATTGAGGCAGTCGGCCCGGCTCAGGACGCACTGGCACGCTTCGATTCAGCGCAAAGCGCGAGGCTCTCCGCATGGGCGCAGGGCTCCGAGGCAGAAGTCCCCGAAGCGGACTGGGCGCAACGAGAGAAGCTGGAACGCGAACTGGCTGCCGCCCGCGCAACTGCCGCATCGGCCGTCGCCGCGAAGGCCGGACTCGAAGCCCAATACACCGCCAAGGCAAAAGAGCTGCCGTCCATCGAGATGTGGACGAGCGCCGAGATTGCCGAGATCGTCGCCGACGAGATTCCTCCGCTCGCTGAGGCCGCGAGGAAGATCGGCGCGGAACTGATCGCCGCCCAGCAACGGCTTATTGCGGCCGTCGATCTAACCAAGGGAATCTTCCAGAGCCTTCCGCCCGGCGAGGCCGCCGCGTTGGCGAACTCGGCGATGGTCAGGGTCTCAAAGGCCATGAGCGCGGCGCACGAAAAGCCGCCGCTTGACCCGGACAAGACCGAGGCTTCGCGCCGAGCGTGGCACACATTCGCGGCCGATCTTCGGGAAGACGCCTACGTTCTTCCAGCATTGGAGGCGTGACGATGAGCGCCAAAGTCATACCGCTCGCCGATCAGGTCGCGGAGGTCTGGAAACAGGTCGAGGCCCTACCGTCGAGCGAGGCAAAGGCGAAGTTGCAAATCAAACTCGGCACCGTCGCAACCCGCTTGGCCCGTCAAATCTCGGCGAAGGCGGAGGCGAATAAGCGATGAACACCATTACCATCAAGCAACCCGAACCGGGCAATGAGCTTGTACGCCTCCTGAACTCGGGCCGGAGCGACGAACTCAACGTCGACGGCAAGTCCTATCGGCCCGACGCACGCGGCGCCTTCCACGTACCGCGCCGGCACGTCACGCGAGAGCTGCTGACAGTTGGCGCGTTCTATCCCGCGCCCCTCTCCAAAGCCGAGGGACTGTCAGACGTAGCAAGGGCAATCAACGCCCTGCCACGGGGCCGCGAGAAAGAAGCGTTGAACGCTGCGCTCGTCAACCTTTTCGAGGACGCGCCAGACGCATAACCGGGCTCCTCGGTCGCGATCATCTTCGGCGCGCCGAGTCGCAGGCAGCGGGCGGCGACCATTGGTTAGCGGCGCCGCCCGCACGCCTTCCAATTCCATCACGAAAGAAAGACCGAACAATGCCATCTGACAGAAACATCTATTTCGGGCACTCGGACGCCCGTGCGACTGACGAGTACATTCGCTCGATAACGCCCGGTGCCACAATCACGACCGGGGCTATCCGCACGCTCTCGGACGCGGCGGCTGAGGCGCACGAGGCCATCGCTAAGACAAAGAGCACGCTCGCCGACCTCGAACGGCGAATCGCGTACCTCGAACGGACTAAGGCCGAGCATATGCGCTCGGGTCGTCGAGCGTGAAACCGAAGCCGAACGCCTTCCAGCAGCTTGTGAAGGCCATTCAGAAGGAAGCGCTTGATGACCGACCCGACGAGCGTCGAGACGGCCGAACTCGCCCGCGCCATCCGCGCAAGGCTAAGACGACTGCAACCAAACCGCTTCAAAGCCGCACTTGCCGAGCAGTGCGCGGCGGGGTTGATGGCGCCGGCCGGGTTAGTTCCTTGGTAGCGCCGGCCGCCTGTCATTCGGGTCAGCGGCGCCGACGCCATAGGCGAGCGGTCTTTCTCCCCGTCCCCGCACTGACCGCCGGCGCTGTGTCACAGCTTGCGCGCCGGCGAGTTTCCCCTTCACGAGCGGCGCGGCCTTCCTTCGGAAACGGGGTGGTTCCCAGTCCCCCGCGCGGAACCCCCGCCCGTCGTGTCTCTAATGATCCGCGATGGGTGGTCCTTTCCGCACACAGCGCTCAAATGCCGGGATCGAGGGTCCGGAGTCGACGTAGGGCGGCGCGACCGTGTAACGCGACCTCCGACCGTAACGCCCGAGGTCGCCATCGCGCTTATCGCGAGCGGGTAGCCGCCAGCGCAGCGAAGAGGTCAAGCGACCCAAAACCGAAAGTTGCGTGCGGTCCAAGAGACTTGCCTTTTGGTGGGCGAGCCACAATGTCTGGCGCGAAGGTGCAACAGGCTTGCGCCCAACGCGTATGTCGTGCGACGAAAAGTTGTGTGACCTCGAATTCCGTTGATTCGCTTGTCGTGTCGGCGGCGTGGTTTCGGGGAGGCGGACGTGGCGGCGAGAAAATACAAGAGAGCGCCCATCGTAGAGGCGCTATGCGCCTTTAACTTTGATCCAATATCCGAGTGGAATTTCACGGTACCGGGTAAACTACTCTCTGTCATTAAAGAAGAATACGCAGGAGAACCGCGGAATATTGCAATTCAAACAATCGTATCGCCCGTCGGCGGCGCCCAAATTTCTAATGTCGGCTTCCAGAATGAAATAAGAGTGCAAATACCGAACCCCGATAATACTAGGATCGTTGTCGTCGGTAAAGACACAATTTCGCTGAGCGTTCTACAGCCTTATGAGGGGTGGGAACAATTTAAGCCGCGCATAGAGCGCGTGTTGTCTGCCTATTACAAAATCAACCCCCCGAAGGGAGTCGTTCGCATAGGACTACGTTACATAAATAAAATATCGGTACCAGAAGCGAGAGCTAACGCTAGTGAGTATTTTAACGTCGTATCAGAATTACAAACTTCAGAAAACATCAATAAAACTGCGTTTCACTTGAACAATTTTATGCACAGATCAGAGTATATTATAGATAGCGATGCCAAAGTGGTAGTAACAAACGCTGGCCTCCTAACGCCGAACCCAGACAAATCAGAATATATCCTAGATATTGATACAATTTGGGACAAAACGCCAATTGAGGAACTCGGAGGGGTTATGGAAGTGGTCGAGATGTTGCACGCGCTGGAAGGCGGTTTTTTTGAAGGTATGATTACGAATAAGGCGAGGAGTGTGTTCGATGGGGACTGATTTGATTGTTGTTGGAACAATGCCCTTTCCTACCGTCCCGTGGGTTGTATCGAGACTTGATAACGAGGATGAGTATTACGTTTCAGAAAGTCTCGCTAGGGTCGCCTTGCCCACGATGAGGACTGACACTCCTGTGTCTTCGCCGCACGTATGGGGCGAAGATCGCGCGGAATACAGGATTGTTACAGGGACGACAGCGCCAGTGTCTATCAGTGGGCACGAATTCGACATCGATCTCGTCTATACAGGTTCCGCAAATAGCGGCATGCCCACAATGCCTACTCATTTTCCCCTGTTTGGGAGCACGGGGCAGGCTGTCAGTGACACGTTGAAAATCGGCTTCGGGAAATTGGTCGCCTCATTTGCCATCGCAACGCCAGTTACCGGACCTCTCGAAACCCATTTCGGGGGTTTGGGTAGCAATCGCCTCCACAGTTATTACGGTGGTGTAAGTAACTGGAAAATAAGTAGCCGGATAGTGGAGCGGTTTGGTCGTACGCTTAAGCAAATGGTTCACGCCGAGTCCGTCATTGACGGATACGATCATCCTGCCGAACGTTTCCTGCAAGAGACATTCAAGCGTGAACCAGATGTCGCGAGGCAATGGTTTTGGTCGGCGCTCCGCGAAAATCACTCCCCGTCGCTAGTGGCCGATTCGCTGCGATTGTTGGGTCGAATTACTCCTGCGGACAGGAAATGGAGGTCACAGATTGCGGCAGAAGGATTGCGATCCCGTTCAAGTGAAGTGCGGGATGCGGCAATGCAGGCGATAGAATCTTGGGGTGATCCCGCATTGGCCGGAGTTTTGAAGCATCATCGCGAACAAACAAGATGGCTCCGTGAGTACGCCGATCAAATAATACAAGACCTTACCGGGTGAAATTTCGGAATGTTCCTCGCCAGAATGATCCAAATGGCCAAATGGCGGGCCGATGAGAGTCTCCCCGCTCGGTTCGTTTTGGCGAATGCTGTTTCAAACGATATCCGGCTAACAGGAAATACGCTATCCGTGTGGGTTTGCGAAGCGAGCGACTCTCGCTCAATTGAAGACGTTGTTTTGGCTTTGGCGTCAACGAGGGATAGCGTCGCGAAGCTGGATGTTGTTTGGATCGAGGCGCAAGAGGTCAAGGGAATATTGATAGATATTAATGAAGTATCCGGCTCGTCACCAGTCAAGAACTTGAATGACCGACATCGTGATTTGAAAGGTATTGATATCGTTAAGTTGGTACGCTTGGTTCGCCGAATAGCTCAGGCTGTTGGGGCAGATAAATGTAGGCGGTTTACCGAAAAGCAGGTTCTGCAATTAATTGTTGCTGCAATTAACAATGGTAGATTGCTGCTAGATGATTTAAACGAAAAGATACAGAATCGGGTTAAGGTCGAACTGAGTAAGGCGAAATAGTATAGGGGCTTTTCGGCACAAGTGGGGCCGGCTCTCAGGACAGGGGCCGCTTCACTGGTACCGAGATGCCGGCTCACCCCCGCATCGCCCGAAGACCTCGCCGCTGCGCTCGCATTCGCGCTACGGTTTGCCGGTCACAAGCGGACGCATAACGCCGATGAGATCATGGCCGAGATCGTGGTCGAGCACGAATAGTGACTTCCACGTGGCGGCCCTGTCCGGGCGGGGTTCTTTTATGCAGCGCCTCGGCCGCAAGGTCCCGCCTACTGCGGCGCCGGAGTGACTGCCGCCCCTTCAATCACGTTGGCCATCAGACCTCGCGCATACTCGGCCTCTGCCATAGTCTCGTAGGCCAGCGAAAATAGCGGCCTGCCCTGCTCGCCCCTGACGACAAATCCCCAGCGGCCTTCGTGCCTATTCACGTCCTCGAGCTTGCAATTTTCGTGCGTCATTTTGGCCCTCCGGTTCGTTCTCACAGCCGCCTCAAGCCCGTCCCATGGGAACCACTGCGCGGTGCCTCGCAGCAGCGCCGCCACGCCCGTCATTGCAGCGGCATAGGCATTCCAGCGCGCCTTGGCCGCCCCCCGCCGTCACCATCCGTGTGCTCGACGCAGCCGGGCGCGAGGTTCATTCCGAGATCAAAGGCCGCGAGGCGGGGGCAATCGAATTTCGCCATAGCGAGCTTGGCCGCGTATCCCCATAATGAGCGAATGGGTAAGCCTCAAACGAAATTCGAGCCGGTCCAGATGAAAGCCGAGCCAATGTGGTACGTGCGGATTACGCTCCCTCACGGCGAACAAATCCATATTAACGAGTTCATCACGGAAGGCGAAGCACTGACTTGGATCGAGGATAAATCGACCTCTTGGCTCAAGAAGTATCGGGGCGGACGGTATGTGGATGATCCGTGTTAGTATGGGAAGCCCTCAAGAAGAGGCGCCAACGGGAAGGAAAACGCCATGCCGATTTACGTCACGCTTCTCCGGTTCACCGAGAAAGGGATTCAACACGTCAAGGACACGGTCAAACGGTCGGAGGCTTACCGGAGCCGAGCCGAGAAGCACGGCGCGACGGTCAAGGAGATTATCTGGACCCAAGGCGCGCACGACATCGTAACGATTGTCGAGGCCCCCGACGACGAGACCGCTTCGGCTTTCATCTTAAGCGCGGATGAACTCGGCAATGTTCGCAGCGAGACCCTGCGCGGCTTCACGGCTGCCGAAATGGAAAAGTTACTGGCAAAGGTCGACTAGCGACTTTTCATCGCGCCCGCTCCGGTTCTCCACAGCGGGCGCTTTTGCGCTTGCACCGGCGCGCACAAGCTGCAATCTCGGACTCGGCGCGAGGATTCGACCCCCTCGATCCGCGCCAACGCACCGGCGCCGCCGTCGCACCGCGGCGCCGGTGCCCCAACTTCATTCTTCCGAGCCTCACAGGGAAGGCGGCCAGCGGCCATCTCGCGGTCGGCGAGGGGGATAGAATGACACCAGCGACGCCCGATCCCCGCCCTTGGCCTCGTATACCCACCTCGCACGGGACGCCAGTTTTTTGCGGCCGAAGCGAGATTCCTGTTGCGGGTCACTAGCAAGCGTGTGCTTATCGGTCAGGTGTTCGAGGCACCAGACATCCGCTCCGCTCCGCTACGACTTCGCCGAGAGGTTCCCTTTCGACAGGCTGACGTGACCCGCGCGGCGCGGGGCGCGGCCGCCGCCGGGGCTCTCTCCGTGCATGACGTTGCGGGTCGATGGGGCTGCTCGGATCGCCA
This sequence comes from uncultured Alphaproteobacteria bacterium, assembly GCA_963765375.1. Classification (GTDB taxonomy): domain Bacteria; phylum Pseudomonadota; class Alphaproteobacteria; order Rhizobiales; family Beijerinckiaceae; genus Roseiarcus. The sequence goes on from CAVXVZ010000011.1 coordinate 148,669, forward strand.
CGTTCGCGGCCTAATCTCCGAAGGCCGCTTGCAGTCCTTCCGACTCGGGCGGAAGCTAATCCGTGTACCGATGGACGCCGTCGTGGAGTTTGAGCAATGCGGGCCATGCGAATCGTCGCCTTCAGGGGAAAGTACGCCGCCGAGTTCACCGAAGACGGAAAGCGTCGTCGTCGCTCCCTTGGGACTGACGATCCGGGCGAAGTGGAGTCCAAGCTCCTTGACCTTGGCGCGGAAATCGAGGCCCGAGGCCGCCCTGCGGTTGTGAGCGTCGAGTTCGCATGGCGAGGCAAGCGCGAGTCGCTAGGAGCGCGCCCGTCCGGTCGCGACATGGACGCGATCTGGCGCAACATCGGCCCGTTCTTCGGGTCGCGGCCGGCAGACGCAATCTCGGAAGAACTCTGTCTCGCCTATATCGAGCAGCGTCGGGCCACGGTCATAGATGGCACGATCAGGCTTGAGATGTCGAAGCTGCGCACCGCGCTACGGTGGGCCGAAAAGAAAGCCCTGATCGCCAAGGCTCCATTCATCTGGATGCCGCCGGCGTCCAATCCGCGAGACGTTCGCCTCACCCGAGAGCAGGCCGCCAGCTTCATCGCCGCCTGCGCGGCGCCGCATATCCGGCTGTTCGTTCTGCTTGCGCTCACGACCGGCGCCCGCAGGGAAGCGCTACTCGACCTGACGTGGGATCGAGTCGACTTCGCAGCGCGCCGGATCAATCTCAAAGACCCCGCGCGGCCGAGGACGGCGAAGGGTAGGGCTGTGGTGCCGATGAACGAGACGGCCTTCCACGCCCTGTCTGAGGCCCGTCAGAAAGCCACGACGCCATACGTCATCGAATGGGCCGGAGCGCGGGTCAGGGATGTCAAGACGGGGCTGATTCGGGCGGGCCAGCGATGCGGAATGGAATGGGTCACGGCTCACGTCTTTCGGCACAGCGCGGCGACGTGGATGGCCGAGGGCGGAGTTCCGATGGCGGAGATCGCGCAGTTCCTCGGCCACAAGGACAGCCGAATCACGGAACGGGTTTACGCCCGGTTCTCGCCGACCTACCTGCGCGGCGCGGCCTCGATGTTGGAGCTTTGAACAAAGCGTGGATTTCTGTATCATGGGTACGGACGCCGTGAACGCAAATGATACGAAACAGCATCAAAACGTGGCCAAGGCTTTTCAGAAACCCTGATAAATCAATAGGTTACGCGATTATGCACATTTCCGCTGAAACGATGCTCGACCGGCGTCTGCACATGGTCAACGGCCAATTGCGGACCGGCGGAATCGTCGACAAAGCCTTGCTGGCGGCGTTCCTCGAAACGCCGCGCCAGCGCTTCGTCCCTCCGGAATATGAATCGCTCGCCTATCTCGATCGTGAATTGCCTGCGCGCGGCGCGGCGAAACGCAAGCTCTTGGCGCCGATGACTCTGGCGCGGATGCTGCAGGCGGCGATGGTCGTTCCGGGCGATCGCGCCCTCGATATCGCGGGCGGGTCCGGCTATTGCGCCGCCCTCCTCGACGCCATGGGGGCGAAGGTCGTCATGCTGGAATCGGACTTGGGCGCGGCGGCGGCGGCGCGGGCCGAACTCAAGGGCCGGGCGAACGTCGCCGTGGTCGAGGGCCCGCTCGACCGTGGGGCGGTCCATCGCGGGCCGTTCGACCTCATCGTCGTCGAGGGCGCGTTCGGGGTCTCCCCGGACAGCCTCGTGGCGCTCCTGGCCGATCCGGGACGTCTCGTCGGCGTTGACGCGTCCGGTGAGCCGCTGCAGGCAGTTCTCTACGAGAAAATCGGGGCGGCGCTCGGCCGCAGACCCCTGTTCGAGGCCGGCGCTGATCTCCTCGACGGCTTCCAGCCCGGGGTGAGCTTCGCCTTCTAAAGCTCGGGATTGGCGGGGGAATAGGGTCATAACCCAATGTCAGGTGTCTCATGTTTGCGACGCTCGGCGGAAAAAACACCGCTTACGCTTCGGCGCGCGCAAGCGTGCGTGGCGCGGGGAGAGCGTTATCGCCTATGATGGTTTTGTCCGGCGGCTTGCCGCGAGCGGACGAGGCGCGCGTTTGTGATCGATGTCTCTTGTGGCGGGCGGATTGGCGTCTTTGATTTTCGCGTCGGACATGCGAGTTAGTCGACTGCGAGGGCGTCAAACGCCGCTGCTAAGTTGCGGCGAGGGCGCATGAGGCGACGATGATTTGGGGCTCACGCGCATTTCAGGAGCGGGGCGGCGTATCCTTGCGCGCATCGTCGTTGCGCGTCGCGCGCTCGGCTCTGCTTGCGACTGCGGGTCTGGCCGCGATCGGCGCGGGAGCGGCCAGGGCGGAAACGGTCAACGGGGCGCTTGTCAAGGCCTATCTCAGCAACCCGGATATCAACTCGCAGCGCGCGGCGGTCCGCCAGACTGACGAAGGCGTGCCCCAGGCGAACGCCGGCTACCTGCCGAAAGTGAGCGCCTTCGGCAACATGGCAGTGGCCCATGACACCGGAAACATCGTCATCCCGGGCTCGCCGTCCATCAATTACTCGACCGGCGCCTTTCCGCGAGCTTACGGGGTGCAGGCGCAGGAGACCGTCTTCGACGGCTATCAGACGGTCAACAGGATCCGCACCGCGGAAACTCAAGTGATGGGGGCGCGCGAGCAATTGCGCAACACCGAGCAGAACACCCTGCTTTCAGGCGTAACGGCCTACATGAACGTGCTGGAAGACACCGCCATCCTGGACCTCGATAACAACAATGTTCAGGTGCTGCAGGAGCAGCTGCGTGAGACCCGGGACCGCTTTACCGTCGGCGAAGTCACCCGGACCGACGTCGCGCAGGCCGAGGCAAGCCTCGCGAGCGGCCAGGCGACCGCCATCAGCGCGGTAGCGACGCTGCAAGCGGCCGTCGCCACCTACCGCCAGGTCATCGGCGACCAGCCAACGAGCCTCGCGCCCGTCAAGCCGATCGCGAGGCCGCTGCCGAAGACCTTGCCCGAGGCGATTACGATCTCGCAGATCGAGCATCCGGCGATCACGGCATTGTTGGATGGCGTCGACGCGGCGCAGCTGCAGATTAAGGTCGCCGAGGGCGCGCTCTATCCCCAGGTCAGTGTCACGGCGAGCGCCTCCAACAATTACGATGTGAACATCACTCCGGGACAAAGGGCGTTGCAGGCCGAAATCATGGGACAGATCACCATCCCCATCTACCAGGGCGGCGCGGAATACGCCGCGATCCGGCAGTCCAAGGAAAGCCTCAGCGTACAAGAATTGAGGGCGGATTCGGCCCGTGACCAGATCCGGCAGAACGTCGTCGCCGCTTGGGGCCTCAATCAAGCCTCCTTCGGCGTGGTGCGTGCCGCGCGCGCCGCGGTCTCCGCCAACGAAGTCGCGCTGACCGGCGTACGCGAGGAGGCCAAGGTCGGCCAGCGGACGACATTGGACGTCCTCAACGCCCAGCAGGCGCTATTGCAGGCGCGAACGACGCTGGTTCAGGCCGAGCATGACCAGGTCGTCAATTCCTATTCGCTGCTGTCGGCGATCGGCCGTCTCAACATCCCGACCCTTGGGCTTGCGGTCGCCGAATATGATCCGCGGGTGCATTTCGATCAGGTCAAGAGCAAGTGGATCGGGGTCAGGACGCCGAGCGGGCAGTGAGGCGTCACGGCTTTCGCGCGCCGCTTGCGAGCGGCGGCTGCGAACGCCTATCGTGCGCGACTTCGGCGCCCGATTCGGCCGTCGGGCCGGTTTGACTCCAGGGTCGTGCAAGGCGCGTGGCATAAGGCCTCTTGAATGGGGCGGGGCGGACCGATGAGCGCAGTCAATTCGAATTCCGACGATCGCGACCTCGAGGCGATACGGCGCGCGCAGCGCGCCCACGAGCCGTCGATGGAAGAGATTCTGGCCTCGATCCGCAACATCATCGCCGAGGAGCGAGAGCCCGTGCCGGCCGCGGCGCCGCAAGGGCCGGCTCTCGCATCCGCGCCGCAAATCGTCTATTCGAAGGAGGCGCCCGCGCCGCACCGCAACGCCTCCGAGCCCGCCCAGCGGGCGGACCCGAGCGCGCCGACGGTCGTATGGCGCCACCCGCAGCTGGCCAACCCCATCCCGGCCGCCGGTCCGGTCCCGCCCGATGAGGAGCCGCTTCTCTCGCCGGAAGCGAACGAAGCGGCGACGGCTTCATTCAGCGCCTTGTCGGCCGATCTTGCGGCGAGGAGCGCCGAGCTCGCTGACGGTCTCGTGCGCGAGATGCTGCGTCCGATGCTCAAGCAGTGGCTGGACGAGAACCTGCCGGCCTTAGTCGAGCGATTGGTTCGAGCCGAGATCCAGCGCGTGGCGCGCGGGCGCAAATAAGCGGGGCGCCGGCGTCAAGATCCCGCGTTGACTCCGGCCATCGCGATGCGCTTATAGCCCGCGGCGCGGTTCGGTTCCGGCGCCGCCCGGAGAGCCGCCATCCGATCTCGAAGAGCAGCCCCTGCGGGACAACGCGTAGCCAGAATTCCATGATGGACAAATCGTTCGACTTCGCCGCGGTCGAAGGCCGCGTCTCCGCGCTTTGGGAAGAGACGGGCGCGTTCCGGGCGGGGCGCCCCGAGCGGGCTTCGGCGCGGCCGTTCTGCGTCGTCATTCCGCCGCCGAACGTCACCGGCAATCTGCACATGGGCCATGCGCTCAACAACACGTTGCAGGACATCCTCTGCCGCTATTGGCGGATGAACGGGCGCGACGTGCTGTGGCAGCCGGGAGTCGATCATGCGGGGATCGCCACCCAGATGGTCGTCGAACGCATGCTCATGGAGCGGCAGGAGCCCGACCGGCGCGCCTTGGGGCGCAAGGCCTTCGTCGAGCGCGTCTGGGCGTGGAAGGCGGAGTCGGGCGGCGCCATCGTCGCCCAGCTCAAGCGCCTCGGCGCCTCCTGCGACTGGAGCCGCGAGCGGTTCACGCTTGACGAGGGCCTCTCGCGCGCGGTCGCCAAGGTTTTCGTCCATCTCTATCGCGAACGGCTCGTCTACAAGGACAAGCGGCTCGTCAATTGGGACCCCAAGTTCCAGACCGCGATCTCGGACCTCGAGGTCGTGCAGGTCGAGACCAGGGGCTCGTTCAAATGGTCGCGGGTGGATGGCGCGCCGCTGGATGCGGCGGCGCTCGCCAAGGCGCTGGCCAAGAGTCCGAACGGCCATCTCTACTATTTCGAGTATCCGGTCGTCGACGCCGACGGCGAAGAGACCGGCGAGCGCGTGACCGTCGCCACCACGCGGCCCGAGACGATGCTCGGCGACACCGCGGTCGCGGTCCACCCCGACGACTCGCGCTTCCAGCATCTGATCGGCAAGCGGGCTCGTCTGCCTCTGGTCGGCCGGCTGATCGCGATCGTGGGCGACGAATATTCCGATCCCGAGAAGGGCACGGGCGCGGTCAAGATCACGCCTGCACATGACTTCAACGATTTCGAGGTCGGCAAGCGGCATGAGGCCGAGGGCGTGCGCCCGATCAACGTCCTCGACGCGCAAGCGCGGGTGGTCCTCAAGGACAATCTCGACTTCTTCGACGGACTGGAGAGCGATCACGACCATGCCCGGCTCATCGCCGCCGTCGACCGCCAGGACCGCTTCGTCGCGAGAGCGAGGATCGTCGAGATGATGGCGCACGCCGGCCTCTTGGCGAGAATCGAGCCCCATGCCCACGCCGTTCCGCACGGCGACCGGTCGAACGCCGTGGTCGAGCCGTGGCTCACCGATCAGTGGTATGTCGACGCCAAGGCGCTCGCCGGACCGGCGATCGACGCCGTGCGCGAAGGCAAGACCCAGTTCGTGCCGAAGAACTGGGAGAAGACCTATTTCGACTGGCTCGAGAACATTCAGCCTTGGTGCGTGTCGCGCCAACTCTGGTGGGGCCATCAGATTCCAGCCTGGTACGCCCCCTGGGGCGCGGTTTATGTCGAGGAGACGGAGGAAGCGGCTTACGCCCAAGCGCTCGCCGACGGCGTCGAGCGCGGAGCCTTGCCGGAAAGCGAAGCCCAGGCTCTGGCGGGCGATCCGGCGCGGCTCGCTGAGACCTTCACGCGCGACGAGGACGTGCTCGACACCTGGTTTTCCTCGGCCCTATGGCCGTTCTCGACGCTCGGCTGGCCGGACGAGACGCCGGAGCTCAAGCGGTTCTACCCGACCGACACGCTCGTCACCGGCTTCGACATAATCTTCTTCTGGGTCGCCCGGATGATGATGATGGGCCTGCACTTTCAGAACGAAATCCCGTTCCGCGACGTCTACATCCACGCCCTCGTGCGCGACGAGAAGGGGGCGAAGATGTCGAAGTCGAAGGGCAACGTCATCGATCCGATCGACCTCATCGACCGCTTCGGCGCCGATGCTCTGCGTTTCACGCTCGCGGCCATGGCCGCGCAGGGGCGCGACATCAAGCTCAGCGAGGGCAGGATCGAAGGCTATCGCAACTTCGCCACCAAGCTTTGGAACGCCTCGCGTTTCGCCGAACTGAACGGCTGCGTCCGGGTCGCAGGATTCGATCCTGCCGCCGCGCGCGAGCCCCTGAACCGCTGGATTCTCGGCGAGGCCGCCAAGGCGGCGGCGGAAACGGCGTTCGCGATCGAAGCCTATCGCTTCAACGACGCCGCGAACGCGGCTTATCGGTTCGTCTGGAGCGTATTCTGCGACTGGCATCTCGAGCTCGCCAAACCGGTGCTGCAGGGGCCCGCGGACCCGACGGCCAAGGCCGAGACCCAGGCGACAATCGCCCATGTGCTCGATACGATTTACGCGCTCATGCATCCCTTCATGCCGTTCCTCACCGAGGAGCTTTGGGCGATCAAGGGCGAGGCCGGGCCGAGGCGCGAAGGTCCCCTGGCGCTCGGGCCGTGGCCCACGCAGGGTTTCGAAGTCGACGGGGCGGTCGAGGCCGAAATCGGCTGGGTGGTCGACCTCATCGCCGAGATCCGCTCGGTGAAGTCAGAAATGGGCGTGCCGCCCTCGACGCTGACGCCGCTCGTTCTTGTCGCCCCGAGCGAGCGGGCGGAGACAAGCGCGCGCGCCTGGAGCGAGAGCATCAGGCGCCTCGCCCGCGTCAGCTCGGTCGATAGAGCCGAGGCCGCGCCGCCGGGCTCGCTCGAGCTCGTGGTGCGTGGCGAGGCCGTCGCGCTGCCGCTCGCCGGCGTCGTCGATCTCGCGGCGGAAAGGGCGCGCCTCGACAAGGAAATCGTGAGGGTGCGACAGGAAATCGCCAAGGTCGAGGCGAAACTTGGCAACCCCGACTTCGTCGCCCGGGCGCCGGAAGACATCATCGCCGAACACGAGGACCGGCTCGAGACCTTTCAGGCGCGGCTCGTTAAGCTTAAGGCCGCGCGCGAGCGTCTGGAGCGCGTCTGAGGCATGGCCGAGCAGCCATATTGTTGCTTTTGCGCAACAGCTCGGCGGCAAGTCTTCCGAAACGAGATTCCGGCTGGAAGGCGCCGCGATTGCGCCATTATCGGCTAGCACTTTCAAAATCAATTGATGACGAAAGTCGTCCGTGTCGCGAGCGCCACCAACGGGCCGCGACGCGGCCGGATGGCAGCTCGGGATCGATATGAGCGTATGCGCGTGTGCGGAAGGTCGGTTCGATAAGGCGCCAGTGCGCCGCGGCCTCGCATTCGCAGTTATCGGATTTCTGACGTGCGGGCTCGCGCCCGCCTTCGGCTTCGACGGCACGACATCGAACGCGCCGGAGAAGATTCCAGGGAACTTCACCGATCCACAACAGGCCTTGCGTGTCGGCGTCGACGACTTGAAGGCCGGGGACGCCGTAGCCTCCGTCGCAGCTCTCACCTATGCAGCCGAAGGCGGTCAAGCAATCGCGCGCTGGAAGCTGGGCGAGATGTACGCGGATGGCGACGGCGTGCCGCGCGACGACGTGAAAGCGTACCATTACTTCAACCAGATGGTCGAAGATTACGACGAGGACCAGCCCGACCGGCGAAACCTCGGCGCAATCTCCAACGCTTTCGTCGCCGTCGGCGTTTATTGCCTGAATGGCATTCCCAACAGCGATGTCCGGGTCGATCCGAGGCGCGCGCACGAACTGTTCCAGTATGCGGCGACGATCTTCGGCGATCCGAACGCGCAGTATAATCTGGCCCATATGTACCGGGTCGGCGCGGGCGGAGTCGCCAAGGACAGCGTCGTCGCCGTCCGCTGGCTGGCGGTCGCGGCCGATAAAGGCCATCCCCCGTCGGAGGCCGTGCTCGGCCACATGCTGTTCGCCGGCGAAGGCGTGCCGCATCAGCGAGCCAAAGGGCTGATGTGGCTTGAATTGGCCAAGGACGCGGCGCCGGATCCCAAGGAGGTTTGGATACACGACCTCTATCAGCACGACTACGAACTGGCGAGCGACGACGACCGGCAAGCCGCCGCGGTCATGCACGATACGCGCGTCAAGGGAACGCCGCCTGCGGCTTCGAGTAGAAGCTTTATCAAAACCTTCCTCCGGCCGCTCGCCCTGCCGCTGAACTGGGGGGCTCCGCCGGCTCAGTGATCGGCGAGGCTGCGGAGTGGGAACGCCGACCGGAGCCGCGACGCCGGCGCGGCTGAGCCAGGGCGGCCAATGACCGAACCGGACGGCCGCGACGTCGGACTTGTCGTCTAGCGTCGATTGCAGGTTGACTGCTTCGGCCGCGCGCCCCGCTTCCCGGCACAGAAGGACACGGGGGCTCGCGCGCTCCCCACGCCGCTTGCCTTGTCTGCGCGGCGGGATCGGGCCAGGGGCGCGACCGCCCGGCGGCGCGGCCGGCAAGACCGCGGCATGACAGACGCGCCGGGATGCGGTAGGCGGCGGAACGACGCCAAGCCAGTCCGCGGCGCGGCTGCGATGCTCCGCGACCGAAGCCGCCGTACCCAATGGAGATCCGATCGGTATGGTTGAATTTGGCCTCCGGCTTCTGAAAGGGCCCTGGGCGGCAGCGGCGCTGATTTGCCTCGCGGCGCTCGTCCTCCTGTTCGCGCTCGCCGGTCAAACGCTCAACGCCCCGTTCGTCTATACCGCGCCCAGATGAAGCGCAGCGCCTCGCTTGATTTGTTGCGCGGAGGGGCGGCGCTCGCCGTCGCGATTCCCCACTACCTGACCTTGAACGCGCCGTTTCAGCCGTTCGCGGAGGCCTCCGCGATCGCGGGCGTCGAGATTTTCTTCGTCCTCAGCGGCTTCGTGCTCGCGCCGCAGATCGTCGACTGGGTGGTCGGACGGCCATGGCGCAATCTCGGCGTGTTCCTCATCCGGCGCTGGATGCGCACCATCCCGCCCTATGTGGTCGCGCTCGTCGTGATCGCGCTCATGACCGGCAACCTGCTGACCGCCGACTTTGTGCGCTACCTCGTCTATGTCGAGAATCTCTTCGTCTCCGCCAATCACACCGACTTCTATCCCGTAGCCTGGAGCCTGGCGGTCGAGGAATGGTTCTATGTGCTGTTCGCCCCGGCGCTGTTCGTGGTCGCCATGCTCCTCAAGCGACGCGACCGGCGGCTCGGGGCTGCGTTTGCAATTCTCGTTATCGTCGTCGTGGCGGGGCTCAGGTTCGCGCTTCAGCCGTCCGACTGGGACTTGAACGTCCGGCGAGTCACCATGTTCCGCATCGACTCGATCGTTTGGGGCTTCCTGCTCTATCTGGCGCTTGAGCGTTTCCCGGCGCTCACGCTCGACGACGCCAGAGGGGCAAAGCGCCTCGGCGCGCTCATCGCGCTGCTGGCGCTTTTCGTTCCGGCCGAGCTCGGCGTCGCGATCTTCGCCCTCGGCGGCGACCCGTCGGCGCAGCAGGCGTTTCCTTACGTTTCGGCCGCGTTCGGCATGGTCTGCGTCGGCGTCTTCCAGCAGGCGGACGCAGCTTTCCGCGGCCGTTTCGTCAGAGGCGCGAGCTTCTATCTGGGCCGCATCTCGTACTCCGTCTATCTCTTTCACCTCATGATCGTGATGGCGCTGAAGCCGATGATCGCATCGGCGCCGCTCGTCTTGCAGCTGGCGATTTATGTCGCCCTGATCCTCGCGCTGTCGACGATCTTCTTTGCCGGATTCGAGCGTCCGATCCTGGCCGCCCGGCCCTATTACACTGCCCCGCTGCGCGCGGCCGCCGCAACCATCGCGGCGCCGCGCGGCGAGGGTCGCCGCTTTCATCCCTCGCTCCTGTCGATTGCGCTCGCTCTCGCGGCCTTGGTCGCCGGCGTTCTCGCCCGCAACGCCTTCATGGCCAATAAGCCTTATGCGTTCTGTGGCCTGCTCATCGCGACCGCAGGCTTGGTGCTCGCGCTGAGCGAACGAACGCGTCCTGCTTCTAGAGGGGCGCTCGCCGCGGCGGCGCGGGCCTTCCTCCTGCTCGCGCTCGCGCTGCCGTTCGCCGATGCTCTCTATCGTCACTCCACCGGATTGCCGCTCGCCGCGACCATCGCTCAGCCGACCTATTCCTATCGGGCCGCGCAGGCCAATCCGGCCGCGTTCGCGGTCTGGTGGTACTATTATCTCAACGAATGGATCAGGGATGACGGCATAAGATCCAAGATCGACGCGCCCGACCCGCAGAAGAAGCTGCCGTTCGTCCTCGTTCCAGGCTCCTCCGGACGCATGTTCGACACCACGATCCGGATCAACAATCTCGGCTTTCGCGGTCCGGACATCCAGCGCGAGAAGGGCGACGCTTTCCGCATCTTCGCGCTCGGTGAGTCGCAGACCTTCGGACCCACTTTGCGTGATGGCGAACGCCCATGGCCGGAGCTGCTGCAGGATCTGTTCGACCAGCATGCCGATTGCGGGCGCAGAGTCGAGGTCGTCAACGCCGGAACCGAGGCCTATACGCTCGAAGACAATCTCGAGCGCATGCGCCGCGACATCCTGCCGCTCAAGCCCGACCTGATCTTGAGCGCGCACGGCATGAACGGCCTGCTCGCGCTCGGCCTGCGGCGCGTTCCCGAGCCCAGCGAGCCGGGGGTGCGGCCGCGCGCGTCGGCGCTGATCGGCCGCGCCGTGCTGACGATCGAGCGCGCGGTCCACGACTGGCGGAGCCGCAGCTCGCCCGAGCCGCGCCCGGCGGCGCTGGCGCCGATGGCGGATGCTGAATTGATGAAAAGCCGCTACGCCGATGCCTATCGCAAGCTGATTGCGCTTGCGCGCGCGGGCGGCGCGGACGTCGCGCTCGCCGACGCGAGCATGGCGATCAACGAGAAAAGTCCGCGCGAGGTCAAGGACTTCTACGGCGCGGTGTTCAAGCCGATCGATGACATCATCGCCGCCAACGCCGCCCACAATCGGATGGTGCGGCTCTTGAGCGAGGAGGAGCAGGTCCCGTTCATCGACACGGCGCAAGGCCTCGACGGACAATGGGGCGACGACCTCTATCTCGATATCGTCCACTTCACCGAGGCGGGCAACGAACGGGTCGCGGGCGTCATCTTCCGCCAGCTCCTGCCGATCCTTGCCGAGCGCGACGGGCTCAGATGCGCACTCGGCTGACCGGCGGGCGACGCTCTCCACGTGACGGTAAGTCGATATAGAATGGGCAGGTGCAAGAAGGGGATCGTCAGTGGCCCAAAGCGAAATCGACGCCGTTCGCGCTCTGCTTGGCGCCAAGCCGCGCCCGGTGGGCTGGGAGGCTCGCCGCGAGCGCCTTGACGAAGTCGGCGCCGTCTGGCCCGTCGCCGACGACGTCAAGCTCGAGGCGGTCGATCTCGACGGCGTGCCCGGCGAATGGTCGATCGTTCCCGGCAGCGATCCGTCGCGGGTGCTGATGTTCTTTCACGGCGGGGGATATTGCTCGGGCTCGATCGTGAGCCACCGCCGGATGGTGACCGAAGCCGGACGGGCAGGGGCGGTGCGCACGCTCGCCGTCGGCTATCGCCTGGCGCCCGAGCATCCGTTCCCCGCCGCTTACGACGACGCGCTGACCGCCTGGCGGGGCCTGCTCAAGCTCGGATATGCGCCGAGCCGCATTGCGGTCGGCGGCGACAGCGCGGGCGGCGGACTGACGCTTGCGCTGGCCGGCGAGCTCAAGCGCGCGGGCGAGGAACCGCCCGCCTGCCTCTGGCTCGTCTCGCCGTGGACCGATCTCACGATGTCGGGGGTGACGCTCTCGATCAAGAGCGCGATCGATCCGCTCATTCACAAGGAATATCTCGAGGAGCTGGCCCATGCCTATCTGCCCGAAGGCATGGACCGGAAGGACCCGCGCGTCTCGCCCCTCTACGCCGATCTCTCTGGCCTGCCGCCGACCCTGATCCAGGTCGGCTCGGCCGAGACCTTGCTCGACGACTCGGTGCGTTTCGCCGCCGCGGCCGGCGCCGCCGACGTCGGCGTGACCCTCGAAATCTGGCCGCACATGATCCATGCGTGGCAGATGTGGAACGCGCGCCTCGAGCCCGGACGCCGCGCGCTCGCGAGCGCGGGCGTCTTCATCCGGCGTTCCCTCCAGCGGCGGCGCTCGAGCGCGCCCTTGGTCAAAGGCGGCAATTCGGCATTCGATCGCCCTTGCCAAAGCAGCCGAATGAGGGCAGGCCATGGTCAGAGCGGGCCGCGCCCCTGACCCAGGGCGGATGACGTGACTGTCGACTTGAACCTCAATCCGGATACGCCGGCGAGCGCGCCATCGCGTTGGGGCGTGTTCGGCTATCCGGCGTTCGTCGTCATTCTCGTCGCCACCTCGCTTTCCAGCGTCGCGTTCGCGATGTTCGACACCGCTTCGGCCTGGTTGATGACCAGCCTCAATCCGAGCCCGTTAATGGTCTCCGCGGTGCAGGTCGCCACGACCCTGCCCATGTTTCTCCTGACCCTGCCTGCCGGCGCGCTCACCGATGTCGTCGACCCGCGCCGGCTCCTTATCGCCGCGCAGGCCGGCATCGTGGCGGTTTCGATCGCGTTCGCCGTGGCGGTCTCGGGCGGGGCGGCGAGCCCGCCTTCGCTGCTCGCGACATCGTTCCTGCTCGGCGTTGGCGGCGCGCTTGCAGCGCCCGCGTGGCTCCTGATCGCCCCGATGCTGGTGCCGAGATCCCAACTCGACAGCGCGATCGCGATCGACAACGCGAGCTACAATGTCGCCCGCGCGATCGGCCCGGCGATCGCCGGATACGCGATCGCAAGGTTCAGCATCGGCGTTCCGTTCTGGTGCTGCTGCCTGGGCAATCTGGCGCTCCTTGCGGTTCTGATCTGGTGGCGCGCGCCGCGAAGACCGAAGGAGACTCTGCCGGCCGAACGCATCGTCAGCGCGATGATGGCTGGCGTCCGCTACGTTCGATACAGCCGCGAGATGGATGCCACGGTCATCCGCGGGGCCGCATTCTTTCTGTTCGCGAGCGCCTATCTCGCGCTGCTGCCGCTCGTGGCGCGCGCGCAAATCGGCGACGGGCCGGAGATCTATGGCCAGCTTATGGCCGCGGTCGGCGTCGGGTCGATCGTCGCCACATTCGCGCTGAACTGGCTCAAAGCCCGATTTGGCCCGAACGGGCTCGCCGCTCTCGGCACGATCGGCATCGCCGCCTCTTTGTTCGTGTTCGCCGCGGCGCACGATTTCGCGACCGCGCTTGCCGCGAGCTTCGTCGCCGGCGCGGCTTGGATCGTCGCCCTCACCACCTTTTTCGTCTCGGCGCAGGTTTCCTTGCCGGAATGGGTGCGGGGACGGGGGCTAGCGATTTTCCTCACCGTGTATTTCGGCGCGCTGACGGTCGGGAGCGCGCTCTGGGGCGAGGTCGCCAGCCGCAAAGGGGTGCCCTTCGCTCTCGCCGCGGCCGGCGCCGGCGCGCTCATCGCGATGGCGCTCACCTGGCGGTGGAAGCTGCAGGCTGGGACGTCGCTCGACCTCACCCCGTCGATGCGCTGGCGGGCGCCTTCCTTCCTCAACCGGGTCCCAAACGATCAAGGGCCGATCCTGGCGATCGCCGAATACCGGATCGACCCGAGTGACAGCGCCGCCTTTCTCGCCGTTATGCACGACATCAGCCTCGAGCGGCGGCGCGACGGCGCCTGCGCCTGGAGCATCTACGAGGATCCGGACGAGGCCGGAAAGCTGATCGAGACCTACCTCATCCACTCCGCCCTCGAGCTCAAATATCGCCAGGCGCGGGTGACGATGGCCGATCAGATCATGGAGGACGCGGCCGAGCGGTTTCTGAAGGCGCCGGCGGAGATCCGTTATCTCGTCGCGCCGCAACGCCAGCACCGGAAGTGGAAAAAGCGCATCGCCCGCCGCGCGGCGCGCAGACCGGGGCGCTCCGACGCGCAAGGCGCCGGACCCGTCTAGCTGCGCGAGGCGGCGGCGGAGGTCGGGCGAGCCGCCGCATCTCCCTACCCGTCATTGGCCCGGGGAATGAACCCAGGGACACCCGTCCCCACCACGGGGTTGAATCGGATGCTCGTGGTAATGCCGTCCCGAATCTCCCGCATGGCCTCTTCAGGCAGCGTCGAAATGTCGAAGTTCTCTTGGATATGCTCAGCCGTGATCGAGGTGGTCAGGAACGCCGTGCCGCGCTGTATGGCCCAGGCCAGCGCAACCTGAGCCGGCGTCTTGCCAACCCGCTGCGCGATGGCCGTGATCACCGGGTCGTCGACGATTCTCGGCGGCGAGGCGTGACCCAGCGCTGCGCCCGCCTGGACCACAATTCCATGTTCCCGACAGAAATCGAGCATGTCCCATTGAGGGAGGTAGGGATGGGATTCGATCTGCACCATCGCAGGCTTGATCCGCGCAGCCGCGACGATCTCCCGCAGCTTCTCCAAGGTGACATCGGTTACGCCGATCGACCTGCACTGATCGTCGTCCATGAGGCGCTCGAGCGCCCGCCACGTCTCGACCAACGTCACCTCGGTATCGTAGATGACCTGCCCGTGCTCGTCCCTCGGATCCAGCTCGTCGCCGGGCCGAAAGGCAAAAGGGGTATGCATGAGGTAGCAATCGACATAGTCGATTTGCAGTCGCCTGCGGCTGGCGTCAAACGCCGGCCCGACCCGCTCCGGACGGTGATTGGTGTTCCAGAGCTTCGTGCTGATGAAGAGGTCCTCCCGACGAACCAGCCCGGTCTTGAACGCTTCCTGCATCGCATCGCCGACCGCTTCCTCGTTGCGGTACCGTTCCGCGCAATCGACATTTCGATACCCCACCTCCAATGCGGTCTTGGTAGCCGCTTTGGTCGCGAGCGGATCGCGGATCAGTGTGCCAAACCCAACAGCGGGCATGACGCCAGATCCATGGGTAAGAGGGATCCTCGCATATCGAAGCATATCGGTGGTCGGCATGCTCAAATTCCCTTGGCGGGGACCAGCGTCGTAAAGGGCTGGTCATTCGACGCTCCATTCCAATATGACCGCGCCGAAAGCTTGTGAACAGATACCTAAGTATCGACGGCGCCATCGTGCAATAGATCGGTCATCGCACCTGTGATATTTTCGCTTGGGGATGGCGCAGGGCGATTTCAAGCGATCTGAACGCGGCGCCCTGTCTGCAGGATGTTCGAACGGGAGACTGTGATGAGCCTCATTGATCAGGCCCTGAAGGCCAACGAGCAATTCGCAAGGACGTACGATCGGAAGCTGGGCGGGCATCCGCAGCCGAAGATCGCGATTGTAACCTGCATGGACCCGCGGCTCTCGGACCTCGAGGGGATCCTGGGATTGAAGACTGCGGATATGGACGTCATTCGCACCGGCGGCCCGGCCGTCACCGAAGACGTGATGGGAGAACTTGTCGTTTCCACGCGGGTTCTGGGCAGCAAGGAGATCATGCTCCTCAATCATACGGGCTGCGGGTTCACAACCTTCACTGACAAGGAGCTGAACGACAAGCTCGCCGGAGAGACGGGTGACGCCACGCCGGTCCCGATGCGCTTGTTTTCCTTCAAGGACCCGGAGGAGAACACTCGGGCGCAGATCGAGAAAGTCCGGTCGCATCCATGGATCGCCAAGGACGTGGCGGTCCGAGGCTTCATTTTCGACGTGGACACGGGCCGGTTGCGGGAAGTCATGGTGGATGATCGGAGCGGCGCCGCCGCTTGAGATTCGTGGCGGGGCGCCGCCCAGAGCCTCCGCTATGCGCCCGAAGCGGAGGGGCCGTCTGCGTCCGTCCAATTAACGAAAGGACGCGGTTGCGATCCCCCGGGCGAGGAGAAGATCAGCCCCGTCGCGCATCTTGCACGCGGGATTGCAGCGCGATCATTTTCCCGGGTGCGGTCTCCGGCAGGGCGACCAGCACCGGAAGGGCGCAGACAGCCACCACGGCGATCATCGCGCCGGGGACCAGCGTCGACCCGGTGCGTTCTGTCAGGACCTGGGCGACGTAGGGGGTAAGGCCGCCGAAGATGGCGGTGGCGGAGGTTGCCCCCAGAGCCAGGCCGCTGACGCGACCTTCCCCCGGGAATTGCTCGGCGGCCGTTATAGCGCCGACCGCGCTGACCCCACCGGCGACCCAAGCAAGGATGACGATCCCCAATAGGGCGTATGACGGCGAGCCCCTGGCCATCAGATAAAACAGCACAATGGGCAAGATCGCGCTGCATCCGCATAGAAATATCAGGACGGGTTTCCGCCCAAGCCTGTCAGACAATGCTCCGGCGAGCGGCGTGACCAGGATGACCGCGAACGCGGCGACGGTGGATAGCCGTAGCGAATCGCCTTCGCCCAGCTTTCCCGCGGAAGTCAGGAATGCGGGCACGTAAGTGATCCCGATGTAATATGTGATCGATCCCAGCGCGGAAATCGCGAACGCCCGCACGATGCCGGCGCGATAGTAGATCAACGCGTGGCACAGGGGATTCCTAGGCACCCTCCCGCTCGCCTGCTGCTCTTCGAAGTCCGGCGATTCTTGCATCGTCGTACGAGCAATCCACACACTCGCAGCGAGAGCGGCGCCGACGAGAAAGGGGATGCGCCATCCCCACGAGTCCAGATTTGCGGCGCTCATCGAATTGACGGTCAGCAAAGAAACGCCGACGGCGAGGAGTTCCGCCAACCTCGCTGGACGCGGAAGCCATGGACGCGATCAAGCCGCGCCTATTCGGAGGGGCGCCTTCCAGCAAGTACGCAACAACCGCGTTGTACTCGCCTCCGACGGAAAATCCCATAATGCAGCGGAGAAGAAAAAGCAGCCAGCCGGCAGTAGCGCCCGCTTGCGCGCGGGTTGGCAGCAGGGCCGTGCCGAACATCGTCATTGTCATGATCGCCACGGACAGCAGCATCGTTCTCCGGCGCCCAAACCTGTCGCCGATATGGCCGAAGGCCATGCCGCCGAGCGGGCGCAATAGATAGGCAATTGCAAATGTAGCCAGAGTTGTGGTCAGCGCGGCTTCGCCGCCGCCAAAAAAGACCCGCGAAAGCACCGTGGCGAGGTAGAGGTACAGGGTGAAGTCATACCATTCCACGATGGTCGAGAACGCCGCGACCGCAATTGATGCGCCGGAAACGCTCTCCTGCGATCGGCGCTTTTCGATCATCCGATTTCGACGCTCCCAGCCCTCGCGCCGCCCGTATTCAATCCATCCGTTCGACCCATTGAGCGCGTGAAGGCCCTGGCTCGAACGCATCGCTGAAATATTGGGTCTCGCGCGCCACCTTCCCTTCTTTGAGCTCCATGATGCTCACCGCGTAAGACGGCCGCCCGTCGTAAGTGAGGACAAATTCGGTAACCCAGAGGTCGCCGGCGCCGAGGATGCGCCGCACCGTGAAGCGCTTCATGTTCGGCTGAGCCTGGCGAGACGCCTGAATATTGCGCCGGCCGCGGATGCGCTCGCCCGACTGGGGATATTCGAGCACGGCGTCATCTCGGTAAATTTGGTGCTCCGCCTCGAAGGCGTTGGCGTCGGATGCAGCCCAGTGGAGATCCAAAGCCGCTCGAATCTCCCGGTCTTCCATCTCGTCCTTCCCTCGCGTCATCCGGGCGCCCGATCGGTGAAAGTCACCTTGCGGGGGAGGTCATGCCGAAGCATGAGCGCGCGCCCGGTAACATAGCACGCGCGCGCGCCGCCCAGGCAAGGCGCCGATGCGCTCGACAACTCCCGCGCCGAGCGGCCGCTGGCGGCCCGACGCCGGCGGGCGTCACGCCAGCGCTTGAGCCTTTGTCTCAATCGCTTTCAGAAGATCGCTCCAGGAGTCGTCGAAGGACTTGGCGCCCTCGGACTGTAGCTCCGCGGCCAATGCGCCAGGATCGACCCCCGCCTTGGCGACCGCCGACAGCGTCTCGCCCGCACGCCTTCCGTCGCGAGGCAGCATGTCTCCGACTTCGCCATGATCGGCAAAATCCAGCAACGTTTCCTCGGGCATTGTGTTGACGGTGTTCGGCGCCCCCAACGCGCCGACGTAAAGCGTGTCGGGAGCGTGAGGATCTTTTGTTCCCGTGCTTGCAAAGAGCAGGCGCTGCGGGCGCGCGCCCGAGTTTTCGAGGCGCTGCCAGCGCTCAGAATCGAGGAGATCGCGATAGGCCGCGTAGGTCGCCTCCGCGACTGCGATGCCCAGCCGGTCGCGCAAGGTCTCCGGCAGCTTGTCCATCGTCGCCTTGTCCCAACGGCTGATGAACAGGGACGCCACGGACCGAACATCCGGGCTTAAGCCGGCCGCGATCCGGCGCTCCAGGCCGCGCATATAGGCTTCGGCCGCGGCAACATAATGTTCGCGCGAGAAGAGCAGGGTGACGTTGACCGGAACGCCTCGGAAGACGGCTTCCTCGATCGCCGGGCCGCCCTCCTTGGTTCCGGGAATCTTGATGAACAGATTGGGCCGGTCCGCCGCAGCATGAAGAGAACTCGCGGCCTCGACCGTCCGCTGCGTGTCATACGCGAGGAGCGGCGAGACTTCGAGCGAGACCCAGCCATCGACGCCGGCCGTCCGGTCGTGAATCGGCCTGAACAGATCCGCAGCCTTCTGTAAATCTGCGATCGCAAGCCTGAAGAACAGATCTTCGTGCGCGACGCCGCTCTTGCTCATCGCGCGGATGTCCTGATCGTACGCCGCGCTCTTCGAAATCGCATGATCGAAAATCGTCGGGTTCGACGTAAGCCCTGTGATCGACAGCGTGTCGATGTATCGTTTGAGCGTGCCGGAAGTGAGCAGAACTCGGGTGATGTTGTCGAGCCACAGGCTCTGGCCGGCATTGTGAAGCTTCTCGGTCGCTTTCATCTCCGAACTCCATCCAGGCTCAGCTCAGTAGTACCGCGGAATCTTGCCGTTGTGAGGCGTCTTGCGGGCGGAGAGATCGAACATCATTTCATCGACGTAGCACCATCCCCAGCCTTCGGGCGGATCGTAGCCTTCGATGATCGGATGGCGGGTGGCGTGGAAGTGCTTGGTCGCGTGCTGGTTCGGCGACTGGTCGCAGCACCCGACATGTCCGCAAGCGCGGCAGAGCCGCAGATGAAGCCAGACGTCGCCGGTCTTGAGGCATTCCTCGCATCCGAGCGCGCTCGGCGTAACGTCGCGAATGCCGTTCAGGTGGCTGCAGCTTTTCGACATCGTGGGGCTCACTCGGCGGGTTAGAGGTGAGGACCTTGAGAATGGGTGAGGACATTGTGGATCGCCGCCACGACCTGGGCTCCTTCGCCGATAGCCCCGCCGACCCGCTTGACCGACCCGCTCCGCACATCGCCAACCGCAAACACGCCAGGCACTGAGGATTCGAGCGGCGACGGCGCAGGGGCGCCATTCGTCTGCGGCGTCCCGGTCATCACGAAGCCTGCCTTATCCAGCGCCACGCCGCAACCCTGCAGCCATTCAGTCGCCGGATCCGCGCCGACGAACAGAAATACGTTGCGAATCGCGGCCTCGGATTCCTGATCGCCGCGCCGGTCGCGCCACCGGACTTTTTCGAGGCCCCCGCCGGCGGGCCCGTCGAGGGCGACGATCTCGGTCTCAGTCATCAGTTCGATGTTCGGAGTGGCGGCGATGCGTTCGATCAGGTAGCGCGACATGCTTTCGGCAAGGTTCGGTCCCCGGACCATCATCCTGACCTTCGAGGCGTGGGCGGAAAGAAACACCGCCCCCTGGCCGGCCGAATTGCCGCCGCCGACCAGAACGACCTCCTGGCCGAGGCACAGGCGCGCCTCGATCAGCGACGCCCAGTACCAGACGCCACGGCCTTCGAACCGGGCGATGTCGGCGAGCGCCGGACGGCGATATCTCGCGCCGCTCGCGACCACGACCGTCCGGGCCTGAATGCGATCGCCCCCATCGAGAGCGAGTGCGAGCGCGCCGTTCGTGCGTACGCAGTCGAGCGTCTTGACGGCGACAGGGATCATCACGTCGGCGCCGAATTTCTGGGCCTGAATGTAAGCGCGCGCCGTCAGGTGCTGGCCGGAGATTCCGGTTGGAAAGCCGAAGTAATTCTCGATCCGCGCGCTGGCGCCGGCCTGTCCGCCGAAGGCGCGCGCGTCGAGAACCGCAACCGAAAGGCCCTCGGAGGAGGCGTAGACCGCGGTCGACAGGCCTGCCGGCCCGGCGCCGACCACCGCCACGTCATAGATGAAGTTCGCCTTCGACGGCGCCGTCATGCCGATTCGTCGCGCCAGGGCCGTCTCGGACGGATTGCCGATAACCGAGCCGTCGGGGCAGACGACGAGCGGAAGCCCGCCGGCGACGTCGGCGTAGCGATGTATCGCCTCTTGCGCTTCCTCTTCCTTCGCGGCGTCGAGCAAATGGTGAGGATAACCATTCCTGGTGAGAAACCCATCGAGCCTGATCACGTCGGCCGAGTCCGCCGGGCCAATCAACACAACGCCGACGCCCCCTTCAATGAGAGCCACCCGGCGAAGGATGAGCGCGCGCATGATGCGCTCCCCGAGATCGGCTTCGGCTATGAGCAGCGCGCGAAGCTGATCGGGCGGGATCAGAAGGGTCTCGACGTCGCCCTCCGCCACGCCGTCCACCAGCGCCATGCGCCCCGACAACAGGCTCAGTTCGGCCAGAAAGTGCCCCGGGCCCAGCTCGACGATCGGAGCGACGTGACCCAGCCCATCATGCTGAGTGAGCGAGACGAGGCCGTTGAGCACAACGAACACGCCGGGCGCGACTTTCCCGGCTTCGAACAGCTTCTCCCCGTCCGAATGCCTGCGCAGCGTCCCATGGCGCCTGAGCCGGTCGATTTCCAGCGGCTTGAGCTCGGGAAACGTCTCGTCGTAGCGCGGTCCGTGGACGGGATAGACCAAAGTGGCCATGCATTCGCTCTTGAGGTTGAAATTCCGCAGGATCGCGTCTCCGCGCGATCGGTTCTCGCCTTCAAGTCGACAGAATGCGCCTTATACCACGCGTGCCGGCGGCGCGGGTCAGGAAGGAGATCCGTTCAGCGGCGCGGCAGCCTTGTCCGCGGCGCCGAACGGGTCCAACGCGCCGGTTCCCAAGCGGGAATAGCCCCCTGGGCAGTTGCGGGGAGCGACCTCAAGAGGGTTGCTGGTACGGTTGAGGCCGGAGCTTCACCTGGCGGCCGTCGATGAGATCGAGCGGGGGGTTGAGAACCACCTGGTCGCCTTCCCTCACGCCCGCATTCACTTCGACGCTCGTGCCGAAGTCGCGCACGACGTTGATCGGCCGGATGCGGGCGACGCCGTTATCGACAATGGCGACGCTGAGACCCTTCTGGTTGAAAATGATCGCCTCGGACGGGACGATCAGCGAGGGTGTCTTGCGCGGGATCTTGAGTTCAGCGGTGCAGTAGATTCCCGGCGTCAGCGCGTCATCAGGATTAGCGACGTCGATCTCGGTCAGGAGCGTGCGCGTCCCCGGCTGCAGCGCATCGGCGACCCGCGTCACCGTGCCGGCAAACTCGCGCCCGGGGATCTCGGGCACGCGCACCACGGCCGCCACGCCGGGGCCAAGGCCGAGGGCCTCCTCCTGCGGCACGTTGACCTGGGTGCGGATCGTATCGCTGCGCATCAACTGGAAGAGGGTCGTGCCGCTGGCCGCGTCTGCCTGCACGAGGTCGCCGATATCGACATTGCGCTGCGTGATCACGCCGTCGAACGGCGCGACCACCGTCTGGTAGTCCTTCTGCTGCGCCAGGACCTGGAGTTGCGCCTCCTGCGCGGCGATGTTCGCCTGGGCGACGGTGACCGCGGCCTCGCGCGCGTCCTGACCGAGCCGGTCGGCGTCGCCCTGTTGCGGCGTCACCCAGCCCTTCTGGACGAGCGGCCGATCGCGATCCCAGGTGACGCGCGCGAGATCGCGATTGGCCTTGGCCTCCTGCAGCGTGGCCTGCATCTGCGCCAGCGTCGCTTTGGCCTGGGCGATCTGATGGTCGAGCTCCGGGGCGGTGATGGCGACCAGCAATTGCCCGGTCTTGACCCTGCTGCCGATGTCGACGTCTCGGCGCGAGATATAGCCGCTCGCCCTGGCGTAGATATTGGCGTCGACAAACGCCTCGGTGGTGGCGGGCAGGGTTACAGTCATGGTCGGATCGCTGGCGACGACCATGCCCGTCCGCACGGTCGGCACGAAGTCGCGGCGCTGTTCGGCCGCCGCCGCGACCTCCTCGTCCTGTGCGCGGTGTTCGGTGTAGCCGACGCCCAACGCCGCTGCGAGAACGAAAAGCGCGGCGAGCCCCAGCCGGCGGCCCGGCGGGCGTCCAGCCTTCGCCGGCGAACGGACCGGCGCCGTCGCGGGCTCGCGGCTTGTCGGCCGTTCGGCGACGTCCGGCGCCGTAAGGGCGCGGAATGAGTTGATGTCGTTCATGGCAAGTCCTCCGCGAACACGCCGCGCGCGGGCTTGCCGTCGTTGCCCTTGCGCAGCACGGCGAACAGATAGGGGACGACGAGGAGGGTGGTCGGCGTCGCGAACAACAGTCCGCCGACCACGGCGCGGGCCAGCGCCGCATTCTGCTCTTCGCCCGGGCCGCCGATCGCCATCGGTATCATGCCCACGATCATCGCCGCCGCGGTCATCAGCACCGGCCGGATGCGGGTGCGGCCGGCGGCGATCGCCGCGTCGAATGCGCTCATGCCGGCAAGCTGCTGCTCGCGGGCGAAGGTGACGAGCAGGATCGAATTCGCCGACGCCACGCCGATCGCCATGATCGCGCCCATGAGCGAGGGAACGCTCAATGTTGTGTCGGTGACGTAGAGCATCGTGACGATGCCGCAGAAGGTCGCCGGCAGCGCGAGAATGACCACGAACGGATCGCCCCACGTCTGATAATTCACCACCATCAGGAGATAGACGAACACCGCGGCAAAAAGGATGCCAATTCCGAGGTCGCGGAACGCCGAATTCATGCTGTCGATTTGACCGATGACCTCGATCCGGTTGCCCGGCGCGAGCTCTTTCTGGTACTCGGCCACGATTTTGCCGATGTCGTCGGCGACGCCGCCGAGATCGCGGCCCTCGGCGTTGCCGTAGACCTCATAGACCGGCTGGACATTGGCCTGATTGGCGTTGGTCGGAACTGAATCGCGCTTGAGGGTTGCGACATTGGCGAGCAGGCCTGGGATGGGCGAGGACCCGGCCGCCGCAAATGTGGCAACCGGCGTATTCTTGAGCTCATTGATTGTGCTCACGCGGTATTCCGGGGTCTGCACAGCCAGGTAGTATGGAGTCCCGTTGCCGGGGTCGGTCCAGAATTTCGGCGACACCTGCTCGGACGAACTGAGAGAGGTGTTGAGGTTGAGCGCTATGCTGGTCGCGGTGAGGCCGAACTGGTTGGCGCGCGCGCGGTCGATCCCGGCAAAGAATTCGGGTGCGTTGACTTCCTGCTGGAGATGCGCGTCGGCGACGCCGGGAATGGCCGCGATCCGGCGCTCGAGCTCCTTGGCGACTTCAAGGTTCTTCGCCCGGTCGTAGCCGACGGTCCGGACGTCGATCTGGGCCGGGACCCCGCAGCGACATCCACATCGCCGCCAGGATCAAGAGGTCCCCCGCAACGGACACCCATGGAGGGACGTTCGACCAGCCGAAGCGGCGGTCGAGCCCCGGCACGATGAACGCGGCGGCCATCAGGAGCACCAACCAGAGCACGACGATCTTCTGGAACGGTCGCTGCTCAGCTGCCGGGCCGACTTTTGTCCTGTTCTCAAGCAGTATCGGATCATTGATAATGTAAAGCACGAGAGGAATGCCCGATAGGGCGACGACCCCGACATAAACCCATGCCTGCCAGTAACGCACCGTGCCCGCCGCGAGGAATAGCGCGAGCGAGATAGCCGCAAGACTGACGACGAACCAGACCCACGCTTTCAGCTTGCGGTTATTCATCCTCCGAGATTAGCATTTCGAGGGGCAGCCGGCCGGCTTTCGTGGCGGCCGGGGTCGGCGCCTGCTCCCGGCCCGGGCGAATGGCGGGCCGCGCGGTCGACGAGCCGGCGAGCCGGGATCGGGAGCGTTGCAGAAATCGCGCCGGCCGATTTTTCCGAACTATTTCTTCTGTAAAGTCGAAATCCGTGTTATAACTCAGGCTGTCGCGCGGCCGACGGACGGAGCGCGGGCGAGGAGCGGCGCTGAACGGGTCGAGGCCGGCGGAAGCGGGCTTTCTGGCGCAACCTATTGACATAGCTTATTTGGCGGAAGGGAAAGATTTGGATTTTTCTTCCTTCCGCTTGGGTTTTGCTTCCGTAAGCTCTTGGAAAATCCTTCCTCGGGTTTTGGAAACGCTTCCCACCCCGCCCCCGCCGACGCACGTTCGTCAGCCGTGGCGGTCGCCGCAGACGGGGCAGGCGACGGCTTGTCGTCCCCAAGTAACGCGTGGTTAAACTTTCGGCGTGTTAAATTTTTGTCAACACAAGCGGCTGAATACTGAACGATCCGCTGGGTAATAGACGCGCTGTCTTTAGGTCATGCTTTGGCCGGCGCCCGAGGACGCCAGGCGCTTGGCGGTCTCAAGGACAGACGAATTGACGCGTCGAGAATGACGATCGTCGCAACCGGCCCATTTGCGCGCGCGACGCCAGCGCGAACGGACGACACAAGGGAGGGCGGACATGCTTGCATGGTTGCTCTGGCGCCTCGAAAGAATTGAGCGGATACACGCAGCTGCCGCCATTCTCATCGGTGAGTTTGGCGTCGAGGCTGGCTCCGAAGCGCGCCGGCGGGAACGGGAAGCCAATAGCGCCGGGACGGCGCGAGACTGGAAAAGCGTCGCATCGGTTATCGCCCGTCGAACGTCCTGGGGCGCCGCGCTCGACGCCGCAACCCGCCCGCCGCTCCTCGAATTTGGTCCGGTCGCCGAGCCGACGTTGATCGCCTCAGACCAGCCGCAGGCATTCCGGATCCAATTCCTTTGCGGGACGCCCGATCATGGCCCAACAAATTTGACCGAGAAACAGATTCAGGCGGAAGACGCTTCCGCCGCAATCGTCGCCGCCGCGAATACCAAGTGGCCGCCTCAGACGATCGGGTTGCGTATCCTCGATCGCGAAGGACGCGAAGTGTTTGCGCGACAGAAAGCCAATCGGAGGTGAAGCCATCGGCGTGCAATCCCCGCCGTCCTCTGCCGCTCTCCGCGCGGAAACATTGAAAAAAATCCAGACAAATTGTTGGGGCGCGCGCCGATACTTTTGATTTTGCTGGCGCGCCCAGCGGGGATCGAACCCGCGTTTCCGCCGTGAAAGGGCGGATTTCGCGCTTTTTTGGGTTTGCAGGGGTTTCCAAAACCATTGAAATCAGCGATATTTAGCGCGGAGCAATCCCGCGCAAACCCGGACAAGCCGGGGCGCTTATTTGGTTTATATTTGGTCGTGAGGGAGAACGCAAGTGAGCCGAACAATTCGTGACGCAAAGCTCGAAACGCGCGCCGCGCGCGCCCGGCTAACCCCGGGGCGTAAGCCACATTTCAAGACGCTCGTGCCTGGCGCACTCGCCTTGGGCTATCGCCGGCTGCGCCCCGACGAGCCGGGCACCTGGATAGTGCGGCGGTACGTCGGCGACGAGCGCTATCGGGTCGCGCCGCTCGGCCAGGCCGATGACTATCAGGACGCCGGGCCGGACACGGGCGCGCTGGCCTACGCGGAAGCGCAAAAGCGCGCGCTGGCTCACCCGCTCGCCCGCGCAGGCGCGGGGACACCCGAGAGGGTCAGAGCGCTGACGGTGAGCGACGTGGTAACCGAATATGTGACGTGGCTGAAGGCTCATCGCGCGACGGGAGAGGACGCAGAGCGGCGCGCGGCCAAGCTCATCATCCCCCCACTCGGCGGCGTCAAAGTCTCCGAACTGACAACCGTTCAACTCAATCGCTGGCGCGACGCGCTGGCCTCAGCGCCCCCTTTGGTGAGGACAAAGGCGGGGGACAAACAGCGCTATGGAGAGGCCCCGACGACCGCCGAGGCCCGGCGCGCGCGGCGCGCGACCGCTAACCGGACCATCACGATTCTGAAGGCTGCGTTGAACAAGGCTTTCGAGGAGGGGCGCGTGAGCGACGACGTTGAATGGCGGCGGCTGAAGCCGTTCGAAAATGTGAACGCGGCGCGCCCCGGCTACTTGACTGTTGAACAGGCGCTGCGCCTCATCAACACTGCGGACGGGGACGGGGGCTTCCGGGACTTGGTCCATGCGGCGCTGCAAACCGGCGCGCGCTACGGCGAGCTCTGCGCCCTGCGCGTCCGCGATTTCCATAGAGGCAAGATTGCGATCCATCGCTCTAAATCCGGCCAGCCCCGGGACATCGTCTTAACTGATGAGGGCAACGCCTTCTTCTCAGCGCTCACTGTCGGGCGCGACCCGGCCGCGCTGATGTTCGAAAGGCCGACCGGCGGGCCTTGGCTCCACTCGATGCAGGCGCGCCCGATGCGCGACGCTTGCGCGCGCGCGGGGATAAGCCCGCCGATAGGCTTTCATCAATTGCGCCACACTTGGGCAAGCCTCGCGGTGATGGCGGGTATGCCGCTGATGGTCGTGGCGCGCAACCTTGGGCACGCCTCGACTGTGATGGTCGAAAAGCATTACGGGCATTTGTCGACGTCGTACATCGACCACGCCATCCGCGCTGCCGCGCCACAGTTCGGCGCTGTCAAGACCACCAACGTTCGGCCGTTGCGGGGGTGAGAATCCGGGGAGCTCCTGAAGAAATCAAAAAAAACCACCCCGAAAAATGAAAATTCATGTTGACTCGCCTGAGGCAAGGGCACGAAAAGAGTTGCGCGATGTCAGCGGTCGGGATGGCCCGCTATACAAATTATCCCCAAGAAAAGCTCGTCGCTAATACCCCAAAAAACTGGAAGGTTCTCGACGCTCTCAGTCGAGCGCGTACAACCTTCTGTTCCAGAAGGATTAGCGGTATGTCAAACAGCCCAAGCGCTGCCCAAATTGCATTCAGCATCCCCGAGTTTTGTGTGCGCAACGGTATTTCCAAGTCCAAATACCACAAGCTCAAAAAAGAAGGACGTGGCCCTGCCGAAATGCGCCTCGGCGTATTGGCGGTACGTATAACTGTCGAGGCCGAAAGGGCTTGGCATGTGGCAATGTCAAACCCCTCCGGCGAAGAGGCTGTGCTCAGGGCGAAAATGGTGGAGGAGGCCGTCCAGCGCGGGCAGCGGGCGGGGCGGTTAGCAGTGCTCTCTGCGCGGCACCCGTCCAACGCGAAGCAGGCGCGCTGCGCTGTGCTGCGTAACGCCCAAGAGTTGGCGGCTGCTCGCTTAGCGGCGAAGACCGCCTGAAATCATGGCGGCAGGGCTTGAGAGGTGGCCAAGCGGCTTGCGGGGAGGCCGCGAATCAGGCATCATTGATTGTGCGACCGCAGCAGGTTCGGGCCCCGCTATATAAATCACCGAAAAAACGTCGCTAGTCCCCCCCCAACGTGAAAGCTCAACGCGCGTCAGCGCGTGACTTTCCTATTGAAAGGCTAGCGCCATGAATGACCAAGCAAGCGTTTTTATGGAGCATCTTCAGTGCGCCGTCATCGCCGTCAAGTATGAGCCGTTCCGACTAACTGGCACGCTCACCATGGAAGACGGATGCTGCTGCGACATGAGCGGATGCATCGCAATGTTTGAGGCGATCGATCCGATGGTCCGCAAGATCGAGACATGGCGCGTGCCGACCGGCGCCATTCGCGACACGACCTACCGCAAGAAAGAAAATGGCCGTTGGACTGCGGAATTTCCGCCATTCTGAAATGTCTTTGTCAGCCTGCTATTGGCGCGCCAATAGCAGGCTGCTATTTGGCGGAAAACTTTCTTTGATTCTGAGCCTCATTTTTTAATTCACCATTTTGCGAGACTTCAAATCCCGAAAGAAGATCGTTCTGTGGCCTGGCAACACCCGGCCGGTTGTCCTCGGACTTCAGGAGCGAATGAAATGAGCAATGCCTACACACCACCCCTTGCCGCCGAGCCTAGCCTCAATCGCATGTATCGATTGGCGGAATTGCCCCTCTTTGTGGGGCTAAAGCGCACCCAGATTGGCGAAATGATGAAAACCGGTCAGTTCCCCCGACCGGTTCCCTTAAACAATTCAGGCCGCGCGGTGGCTTGGTTGGAAAGCGACCTAATTGCTTGGCAAAACAGCCGCATAGTTGCTCGCAATTCCGGCGACTGCCAACGAGCGAGTCCGGCGACTGGCCGTGTGCGCGTATAAACAAAAGAGACCCCAGCGCCATTGCTAGTGGTGCTGGGGTCAATGCTTTATCCAAAGAAGACCTACACCATTGCAAAGAGGAGCTATCGCAATGCGACGCCATTATCGCTCGAAGCGCGTTGACAGCAAACAAAATTCTTCTGTACTGAGTGCAGAAGATAAAATCATTCAATTGACTTCACGTGACGCATGGAAAGCCCTGGTTTTTGCTTTTAGGCGTGATTTTCAAAAACCAATCGCGGCTTATGATTCTATCAAAGGCTTAGATGGTCGACCTTTCCCGGAATGGCTGAACGCGGAGGAATTACGCCGCAGTGTGGCGCGCGATTTGATCAGCGACTTTCGGCGCGACTTTTTTGACAATCCGTCATTTCCGCGAGAGTTTTGTTCCCAAACGGAAATGATGGATTACTTGATTGCTGCTGGCGCTTGCGATGAGGCGATCCAGGCGGCCCCGCAAGTCTGGCGACGCTATTTGAAATGCCGACGGCCCAGCGGCGACGATGAGGCTAAGCAAAATCCTAATACGGATCATTCTGCTCAGCTTACTGTAGCCAAAAAAAAGCCCCGGCTCAAAGGCCAGGGCTTAAGGCTTTGCTGATGTACCCCTCAACGAACCACTGATGAAAGGTGCTAAAAATGACTACTCCAAATGTTGATGAAAGTAAAGTTATTTCGCTGTCGCTTAAGCGCAAAGTTGATGAACTGACCCAAGTTCCGGCTATTAAGTCTTACCTCGAACGCATTGGTGGATGTCGGCGCTCGATGTTGAAGGCGGCAGTCATCGAAAAAATAAACAACTACCCGCGTGATATTGCAGTCATCTACTTCGAGCGCGACGGCACTGTGGTGGTTAAGCGCGACGGCAAGGTTGTTGTTGGTGCCGACGAATTGCTGCCTAAGGAGCAGGAGGCGGAGCAAATCAAGGTCGGCATGGCAGAGGTCAAATTTCCCGAGCACTCATTGCTGGACACGTTATTCAATGTGCCCGAGGAGATTGCCGAGCGACACCAGGTGGAGGCCGGCAAACTTGACAAGACCGTTTGGGAATTTCGCAATTGGCCGGATAATAAGATTGTGATGTTGCTAATTCGTCATGATAATCATGACGGCGGCAAAGACTATTTTCCTTATACCTATTGGGACGACCAGCAGTGGCGGAAGATGGAGCCCCCAGGGCTGTTGCCGTTGTGGGGTCTCGACCAGCTGAAGAAGGGCCATACGACGGCCTTTATTCATGAAGGCGCGAAGAAGGCCGAGTATGTGCGGACGATGGTCGAGCGCAAGACGCCCGAGGCGCGGGCGCGGTACGCGGCTCACCCCTGGGCGCAGGAACTCAGCAGTGGCGGCATTATTCGAAGCGCCACCCCCTGGGCGCAGGAACCCAACGCCACCCACCTAGCGTTCGTTGGCGGAGCCTATGCACCCTATCGGACTGACTGGTCGCCACTCATCAAGGCCGGCATCCAAACGATCATCATCGTCAGCGATAATGATAAGCCGGGGCTATCAGTGGTCAAGGTGATTTCTAGGTTAGTGCCACTTGACACCTACCACATCCAATTTACGAGTCAGTTTCGGGCCGGCTTTGATCTTGCTGATCAGTTCCCGGCGGAATTGTACCAGGACGGACACTATAACGGTCCTGCGTTTGAAGATTGCCTTCACCCTGCGACATGGGTGGATGATGTTGTTGGGACCGGCACGCGTGGCGACCCAAAGGAAGTACGCCTAAGGAACGCCATCAAGAACCAATGGGCCCATATTGATAAATTGGAATTGTTTGTCAACCGGCAATTCCCGCACCTAATATTTTCCGAAAGGGCACTGAACACTTTCCTGATGCCATTTTCTAGTGTTTACGAACCAATTAAGGCGCTCAAGAAACATTACAGCGGACGACACTACAATCTGGCCTACCGGCCTGATCTTCCTAATAAGCTCGAAATCACCGATGAGGAAGGGGCGGCAATTAACATTTATCGCCCGAGCAAGATCAAGGCCGAGCAGGGCGATGTTCAGCCGTTTCTTAATTTTCTGGCCTATCTGATCCCGATTCCGAAAGAGTGCAAGCACGTTGAGCGTTGGATTGCGACGTTATATGCTAGGCCTCAGGTGCATATGTTGTGGGCATTGTTCTTGAGGTCGCGGATGCAAGGGGTGGGTAAGACATTGCTTGGTGAAATCCTTTCCCGCTTGGTCGGAAGGCATAATACTAGCTGGCCGAATGAACATGACATTACCACTAGTGCATATAATAGCTGGCTAGGATCAAAGCGGTTGATAATTAACAATGAGATTTATGCTGGCCATTCCTGGAAGGCTTATAATAAGTTGAAAGAATGTATTTCGGATAAGACAGTCACCATTCATGAAAAGTATGTGAAGGAATACACGATTCAAAATTGGGCTCACTTCTATATCTGTTCTAATGAATTTGCGGCAGTGAAGATTGCTGACAAGGATCGCCGCTGGTATATCCCAAAAGTGACAGAAGTCAAGTGGTCGAAGGAACAGTTCGACACATTCTTGGAATGGCTTAATACGGGCGGAAGGGAGATCATTGCCTATTGGGCAGAGAACTATGACGATTATGTACATCCTGGCGAGGAAGCACCCATCACCGCAAGTAAGGCAGAGTTAATCGAAGACTCTTATTCCGAAGCAGACTTGGCTGCGCGAACATTGGGCAGGAGTTTCGCAGCGGATAAGATAGCTGTCGCGTTGACGATGACCGATATTCGATCGGCGATTGTGCAACGGGTCAGGGAAGAAAACCAAAATGCGGTGGTATATGCGGGCAAGCTGGGATTGAGAAATACAGTGATCGAAGCGAGTAAGATTGAAGAGGAAGGAGTAACCAGACCCGGAGTGTTCGAATTTACATTCCTCAATCAAAAAGGTGACATTGATAATCGCCTTAAGATCGGCGGGCGTGCTGGAGAGAAGGAAGTTGTCCTGTATAATGAGGCGTTCAAAGGCCAGCTTGACGCGGAGAACGCCGAAGGCCAGCGCAAGATTATCCGTGAGTATTTTAAGCGAAAGGAGACATCTACAAAGGTTGGTGTGAAGCTGCGTGGTGAAAACTATGTGCGGACGGTGGCTACGGATTACTTCGGACTGGTGAACATTCTTGAGGACGGATAGGAAGTAACTCGGGGGGCGGGGTTCAGAAGGGGGCGCAGAATCCCTCTCTCTTCCCCGGGACCTTTTCTTTTTTCTTCTCTCTTTTCCTCCTGCAAAAGGAGGAGAGAAACATTACCTCCCCCGGCCCCCGCCCCCCCGGCTAACTAACCCTGAGGAATAACTCCGGGGTTCGGGGTTCGGGAGGAGGCGCAGATTCCTCTTCTTTTCCCCGGGACCTTTTCTTTTTTCTTCTCTCTTTTCCTCCGAGAGAAGGGGGAGGAAACGTCGTAACCTCCCGAACCCCGAACCCCGGCTAACCCTGCCCCCACGAGGAGGCGCGGGAGGAAGGAGAGGCGAATCACGGTTTTCACGGTTTTGGGCCGCCCCCCGGCGAATTCCTGCCAACGCCGCGCAATCGCTACCAGCTGCCCAAGACGCCGCGCCGATGTGACGACAATAATGCAGGTTCAAGGTTTCCGAGGTTTCCAAGGTTTGTTTTAACCGTTCTCTAGGAAATGAAGCTTGCCTTTTTCCGCGCGTCGGTTCGACAAAACCTTGAAAACCTTGGAAACCTTGAATGGGCCCCGGTGATTCTTGCCAACGCCGCGTATTTTTTCTCGTGTACGGTCTGTGCGTCCGTGAGCAAGCAATTAAAGTCACGCAAAACGTGAAATTCAGTCAGCCTCCGGCTCCAAGAAACAAGGCCTGAATTCAAGAAAACAACGCGCGTTTATTTATCGCCGTAAGTTTGGTCCGCCTGGCTGCCCCGCCGGCTGAAAAGCCAGGACGCCGCCTTTTCGGGGCGGAAACGCATGAGGGCAAGACATTGAGATAATTGAGAAAAGTGCGCCACACTGCCCAAGGATCAAATATCCCGCGCAAATATCCTCCCATTTTTCGCCTTCGCCCGGCCGCCCTGAGAACCGCATCCAAAGCAAATCAAAAGCATTGTTGGGCAGATAACCTTGGACATTTTTGCGCAATTATTGACACTTTACTTCAAGGCTGCGCTGGCGTAGAAGTATCGCCATGGAATTGGTAGTATATATCCCGCAACAAACCAGGCTAAAGTCTCAGGGTAGATCCCGTGTGACCAACGGCTCGAAGCTGTTGCCCCTCGCGGATGGCCGTTCCGTGACGGCGCGGCGGTTCAAGGATTTGGTCGAGTTTATCTGTGCTGATCTCGGCGGCGCTGATCAGCTCTCCGAGGGCGAACGGCAGCTCGTGCGCCGAGCCGCCGCCTTGTCTGCCGAATGCGAACGGCAAGAAGCGTTATGGGCGCGGGGCGAAGCTGAGTTCGACATCGCCGCCTACAGCATTCTCACGAATGCGGTGCGCCGCGTCTTTGAGACGATCGGCCTGAAGCGTGTGCCACGGGACGTCACGCCTAGGATGAGCCTGGCCGAGGCCTTCCCTGAGGACGATGGATTATGAGCCCGCAAAGAGGAGCGGAGAAGCCCGTCGGGGCCAATAAGGCCCGACCCTATAGGCCCGACCCTCGCCGGCCGTCCTCGGCCGTCCTCGTCCCGCCTAGCGCCATGGCCGAGGCCTTTGGATGAGCGGCTCGTTCTCCCACGTCAGCGAGCTTGCGCCCCGGATCTTCGCATCCTGGTTCCCTGAGGCAAGTTGGGCCACCTGGCGTATCGTCATTCGGGCCACCGCCGGCAAGCAGCTCTCACCCGCCGAGCTTGTGGTTTTCCGGGAGGTCGCGGGCGGGCGTGATCCTCCTGTTAAGCCTGTGCGGGAACTGCATGCGGCGGTCGGCCGGAGGGGCGGTAAGGACAACATGGCTGCCGCGATCGTCTCGGCAGCGGCGCTTTGCGACTATACTCCCTCCCTCAGGCGCGGCGAGCGTGCTGTGTGTCTATTGCTAGCGGTCGACCGAGCGACGGCGGACATTTGTCGCGGTTATGTCAGCGCGCATTTCGCGTCTGATCCAACGCTGCGCGCTATGATCGTCAGGGAGACGCGGGAAGGGCTGGAGCTAAACAATCGCTGCGACATCGTCATCGGCACCAACTCTTTCCGATTGGTGCGTGGCCGGACGCTAGCTTGTGTGGTGATGGACGAGATCGCGTTCTGGCGGGATGAGAACAGCGCCAATCCCGACCGGGAGGTTTATCGGGCGGTTCGCCCTGGCCTGTCGACGCTGCGAGGGCTGCTGGTCACGATCGGCTCGCCCTATCGCAAGGCTGGGCTTCAGTGGGATCGGTTCAAGAAGTACTACGGCAAGAACGATGATCGTGTGCTGTTTGTGAAAGGTCCGACGATTGCGTTCAATCCGACGGCGGATCCCGAGGAGATTGCGGCGGCTTATGAGGACGACCCCGAGAGCGCGCGGGCCGAGTGGGGTGGCGAGTTTCGGGATGATCTTGCGAGCTATATTGATGTCGAATTGATCGAGAGCCTGGTTGACCGGGGCGTGAAGGTCAGGCCTCCAGTACCCGACACACTCTATTACGCCTTCGTCGACGCTGCGAGCGGCACGGGTCAGGATTTTTTCACGGCGGCTATAGGGCATCGTGAGGGCGACGTCCTCATCATCGATCTGGTTTACGAGCGGCGTCCGCCCTTCAGGGCAAGCGACGTCATCGCCGAGGTTTGCGCTCAGTTGACTACCTACAGGATTTGCCAGGTGACGGGTGACAGGTACGCGCCGGGTTTTGTGAGCGGAGCCTTTGAGCAAAACAGGTTCTCGTACGTGTACAGCAGCCAAGACCGGTCGCAGCTTTACGTTGAAGCGATGCCGCTGTTGACGTCGCGCCGGGTTAAGCTCCTCGACGAGCGGCGCATGATCATGCAATTCGCTTCGCTTGAGAGGCGCACCTCGGCGGGGGGTAAGGACCAGGTCAACCACCCAGAAGGGCAGCATGACGACCTTGCGAATGCGGTCGCCGGTGTCTTGGTGCTGGCCTCGTCCGGGGCGGGGCCGATGGTAATCAATCCCGAGGTCATGCGCGGTCTCCGCCGACGGTCCGAATTCGCCGGCGGTGCGAAATGTCGGGCGTCAACTATCCGTCTCATAGGCGCTCGACCTTGGCGTGCTTCCAAAGTGGAGACGCACGGTGGGGGCGCTGACGTCTCTCAGGAGCAGAATGGCCAGATGGGGGTGCGGCGCAATCATGCAAAATCCCCTGGAAGTAGGAGTAAGGTAATGACAACCAATATCGTGGATATTGAGCGTATGTGGGTGAAAAAATACGGTGCAACGCAGACCCGCAAGATGCTGGCGGGCGCTCACCCGCCTTTCGCGGCCTACGACGCCCGCACGGGCTTGACACGTCGTCTAGGCCGCGATCAGGAGGAGCCGGACGACAACACCGGCGGCGGCGACCTCATCGCGAGCGTTCGAGTCTTTTTGCAGAACCGCCTGTCCCCCGCCGATTTTGCCAGGCTCGAACAGATTGTAGCGCGACAATCTGGATGGGAAAGCAGCGACAATCAGGATGGCCATTTTGGCGGTCGCGGCGAGGTGATGATTGTCGCGGCGCGACGATAACGCAAGCGCTATTTTGTCGAGAGATGGTTTGATTGTCGCGGAGCGACAATCAGGATGATCCCTTGATTGTTGCGCGCGTCGGCGGGCGTCCGGGTCCACGGGCGTTGTCGACGGCTTCCTTTCGCCGATAGCTGTCGACGTTCATTTCGAGGATCGTGGCGTGATGCACGATACGATCGATGGCCGCGAGCGTCATGGCTTGATCGGAGAAGATTTTTCCCCATTCGCCGAAGGGCTGGTTGGCGGTGATGAGCATGGATCGGCGCTCGTATCGCGCGCTGATCAGTTCGAACAGAACGCTCGTCTCCGCCTGGTCCTTGGTGACATAGGCGAGATCGTCGAGGACCAGCAGATGATATTTGTCGAGTTTGGCGATCGCGGCTTCGAGGGCAAGATCGCGGCGTGCGATCTGAAGCTTTTGCACAAGGTCGGTGGTCCGGGTGAACAGAACGCGCCAACCCTTTTCGATCAGGGCCAAACCGAGCGCCGCCGCGAGATGGGATTTCCCGGCGCCGGGCGGCCCGAAGCACAAAAGATTGGCTCCCTTTTCGAGCCAGGCGTCGCCGGCGGCGAGCGCTTGCACCTGCGCCTTCGAGATCATAGGCACTGCGGTGAAGTCGAACGTGTCGAGGGTCTTTCCCGGCGGCAATCGCGCTTCCTCCAGATGCCGTTCGAAGCGACGGCGGCTCCGCTCCACCATCTCCTGTTCGGCGAGGGCCGCCAGGAAGCGGGCGGCGGGCCAGCCTTCCTTGTCGGCGGTCGCCGCCAGGGCGGCCCAGATCAGCTTGATGCCGGGCAGTCGCAACTCGCCAAGCAGCAGGTCGATGCGGGCGGCGTCGATCTTGTCGGTCGCCTTCATGCCGCTTCTCCAACGCTTGTCGCGATCTGATCGTAGATGGCGAGGGATGGCAGCCTGACGACGACGACGGGCAATGCGGCGTCCTTTGGCCGGAAGCGTTCGATCAGCGCAGCGAGATCGGGAAGGACGCCGTCGTCGAGAGCCGCTTGCAACGCGAGGGCGAGTTCGGCCTCGCAGGAGCGCTCGAACGCGAGCGCGAGAATCCCGACCATGGCGCGGCAAGCTGGTCTCTCGCCGAGACCGGCGAGCAAGGCGTCGAACGCCAGGGCGAAGGCTCGGCGGGGGAAGAGTTGGTCGCGATAGACCAGATTGAGCAGCGCCATGGGCTTGCGGCGCAGGGAATGGATGACGTGACGGTAGTCGACGACATGGCCATGTTTGCCGTTCGGCCGGGGCCGACCGCGTCGCAAGACGACGATGGGCGTCGAGCCCTGGAAACATTCGAGCCGATCGTCATAAAGGCGCACCCGCAGCCGATGGCCGATCAGTCGCGAGGGAACCGAGTAGAACACCTTGCGCAGCGTGAAGGCGCTGGAGCTGGTGACGTCGACGTTGACCTCCTCGTAGTCGGCGGTCTTGCGGACCGGCAGCTTGTTCAACGCCATTCGCTCTTGATCGATGCGCTTGGCGTTGCGGAGGTTGCCGCGGCCAACGATGTCGTCGACGAAGCCCCGCCATGCGGTGAGATCGTCAAAGTCTCGCGAGGCGCGCAGCAACAGAGCGTCGGCGAGCGCTCTCTTGAGATGGCCGTGGGCGCTCTCGATCGAGCCGTTCTCGTGGCTGACGCCTGGATTGTTGCGGGTCGGCGTCATGCCGTAATGGGCGCAGAACGCTTCGTAGCGCTTCGTCAAATCCTCCTTGGCGTCGGCGCCCAGATTACGGAAGGCCGCCGAGAGACTGTCGCTGCGATGTTGCTCGGGAACGCCGCCCAGCGCCCAGAGGGCGTTCTGTAGCCCTTCCGCCAGCGCGACGAAACTTTCACCGCCGAGCACGACATGGGCGTGCTCGAAGCCGGAAAAGGGCAAGCGGAAGTGATAAAGTCGGCAGTCGAGAAGCTCGCCGGCAATGGTGACGCCGAGATCGGCCACTTCCGTGAAGTCCGACAGTCCCATCCGGCCCGGCGGATGCTCCTGGCGAAAGATGACCTCCCGATCCGGACCGTTCACCGCCCGCCAAGCCCGGATGCGGCGCTCGAGGGTCCGCCGCGTTCCGTCGCCCAGGTCTGGATGCCGACGGCAGAGTTCTCCGAAGACGGCAATCGGTCTCAGTCCGGGCGCGGCCTTCAACATCGGGACGACCTCATTGTCCCAGACATCGGCGAAGGGATCGGCTCGACGTCGTTCTCGACGCGCCTTCTTTTGGCTGGGAAGCCGAGGATCCTTTTCAATACGGTAGGCGGCGGCCGTGCTGAATCCGGCTTTCGCGCCGGCAATCGCCGGCGAATGGTTGCGACGCAAGTTCATGAATAGCCTCATCTGACGATCGGTGACGTGTCGGCCGGGCAAGAAGTCGGTCCTCTCGACAAGAGAAGGCCGATCCCTAACCCAGCCGCCGTGACCGCCAGACGAGGCCACTTGGGCGCTCGCCGCCGCCGCGGGGATATCTACGGTCGGGCTACGCCCTTCCTTCGCTATCCCCGCGGCGGCGTATTCTCATCCTGATTGTCGGGCGATTCTCATCCTGATTGTCGCGCCGCAAACAGATGCTGAGCGGTGGCCAGGAAGCGGGTGAGGCCGAGCCTCCGGATGATTCTGGGAGTATGCACGGTCGCGACGAGCCCGCAGATTTCCCCGGCAAGCCCCGTAACGGCGGCCGCCCCGACACTTTGCCCAACAAAGGTCCCACCATTCCCAGCGAGGTCCACGCGCAAAACTCCCGGAGCGGTCGCGGTGGCGGATATTATGACAATTTCCCCGGAAACTCGAAAGTTGGAACGTCCAACTATGGGAGCTGAGGACGCGGCGGTCGCCCGCGCCTCAGCAACCCGGGACGAGGCCTGGCGGGCACTGGCCGCTCGCGAGCTCACGGGCGAGCTGTTGACCGACGAGGATTATGCGCCCGCTTACTCTGCCCTGTGGGCGGTCGCCCAGGCTATCTCCCACTGGCACGACATCAGGGCCCAATGTATAGCCAAAAGCTAATCACCGCCAGCTTCGGCATAGGGGCGGGCAGCCAAGGCTCCGGAGGCACGGGCCAAGTAACCTTGTCCGGCCTGCGCATGAATGTTGATGCTCATCTCGTCCCGGGGGACGGTCAGTCTTACCTCGATTCTCTCGTCATTTACGGCATGTCTCTCAGCCAGATGAAATCAGCTCAGTGTCACCGGAACTACATATAACAAATTAGAGCTCCAAAACACCATCACCATTCAAGCAGGCAGTCTTAAAGAGGGGATGTCAACAGTCTTCACGGGCGACGTCATTATGGCTTGGCCGGATGGCTCAGATCAACCGAATGTACGCTTCATGGTGCTCGCTAAACCTGGTGCGGTCGCCGCCCGCAAGCCTATCGCTCCAACAACGAGGAAAGGGGCAATTGCTGGCGAGACCATGGTCCAAACCCTAGCTCAACAAATGGGTTTCAAATTCGAGAATAACGGCGTTCACGTGATGATTCGCAATCCGTATCTTCACGGCACGGGCATCAGTCAAGTGCGGCAGATTATTGATGCGATGAGTTGCCAATGGTTACTTGACCGGGGGACACTAGCCATATGGCCAACAGGCAAAGCTAGAAGTGGGGGTGGGGTACCTCTCATTTCACCAGAAACCGGCATGGTCGGCTACCCCCAATTTGACCAGGCCCGGATCCGGGTCACGAGCTACTACAACCCCGCTATACGTCCTTGCGGCCAAATTCAAGTTCAGTCCTCTTTCACTGCGGCCTGCGGCTTGTGGAATATTACCCAAACTCAACTGGCCCTCGACGCTTTCACGCCGCACGGAAGATGGTTCCAAACCATGGTGGGCACTAATCCGTCAGCCCAAGGTCTACCTGCTGGAGAAGCACCCTAATGAATGACAAAGGACGCTCTCCGGAGCGACAACTTCTGGCCTCCGCCATTGCCGCCCGTGACGCTGCCGCCTCCCGAGAGGCCCATCTTGCCCAGGCGCTCGAACGCGCCAAGGCGGACCGATTTAAGGCTGGCCGCGTAGTGGAGGAGGCTGAGTCGACCCTTAACCGGGTGCAGGCGGCAGCGCGCGAGAGCCTTGTGGATGCTTATACCTTCATGTCCGACGACCGTGGGCCTGACGGCGTGGCGGAGGCCGAGGCCACCTTGGCATTGGCCAACCGTCAACTCGCCGAACTCCAAATGGTGGAGGCCGAGCTGGGCACACGCACAGGCCCAGCGCCCGGTCACACCCTCCCGAATCTAAAAGTTGAGGCCGCCCTTCGTGATGTGGTCCGCTCTCACCCGACGGTCCGGCGGCTCGCCCAGGACTATCGCACGGCCGAGGCCACGTTCCGGCAATATCATTCAACTTTACGCTGGCTGGCGAGCCTGGACTGCGTCCCCGACGACCTGAGAGACGCTGTGCCGAAGGTGCAGGAGACGTATTTTGGTGCGCCTTCCCCCGAGTGGACTGCGGCCATCGCTGCGCTGGCGACAAACGCTGACGCCGCGCTGCCCGAATGATGCACCTGAGCGCTGCCGCCCGACGCGAACGCCGTTGCATCTGCGTGCACGAGGCGGCGCACGCCGTCGTCGCTATCATCAAAGGCGGTCAGGCGAGCGTCCGCCTCATCATCCGCCGCGACGCCGACGACTTCTTATTCTTCTCCGGCTGCGTCACGGAGCGACGTCGCACCCGCAACCCCCTGGTAGCGGCGGCTGGGTTTGTGGCGGAGGAGAAGTACTGCGCTGCGCGGGGTTGGTCCGTCTGCGACGAGGCGAGCGAGACAGACATGAAGAACGTCGACGAGGCTGTCGGGCAAGACCAAGCGGGCATGTACTCTGAGCGGACGCTCGCGCTGGAGCGAGCGCGCGCCACCTTGGACGACCCTGAAGTCTGGTTTGCGGGTCACACCTGCCTCGCCGACGCGCTCATGGGGTGCTGGCCTGACGCCGTTGGCCCGGGCGAGTTCGTAGGTGAAATGAGCGCTGCCGCAGTGGCGGCGACGTGTGGGCTCGCACATGCCTGAGGCAGCAGCGCGGGAACGGGAGATCGAGGCTGCCTGGCGTCGCCACGAACCGCTCCGGGGCCGTGTGCCCTTCGCCGCTCGCCGGGCCGCGCAGGCATTCCGGGACGGCCTCGCCGGTGACGCCGAGAAGATCAAACGCACTTACGCCTCGCCGCCATTCCGCGTGCTCCTGCATGATTGGGCGCTGAAGAAAGGCATCGGCTGCGAGACGGCGAGGCAGAAGATAGTCCGCCTGCTCGCGCCCGGAGCTGTCGATGTCGTCGCTGCTTCCTTGCGGCTGCTCTGGCTGGAGCCGCGTGGGCCCATGGTAATGCTGGACGATCCCCGCTTCAAGCAGGATTGCGTCTTGGTGGTCGGCGCGCTCGTGCAGCGCACGACCCGCAAAAATGTCAGCGTGACCTCGTTCCCGGTGCTAGAGGTCCCTGATCACGCGCTGGCGCGTCTGTTTGATCGTGCACCCAATGTTAACGTAAGAAACGCGCTGCTCGAGGCCGCCAGCGCGTTCCTGGCCGCTGATCTGGAGGCCGTGCGGCTCCAAGGTGCGACCCTGTGCTTGCCGACCACGGGCGGCCTGCTGCTGAGTGAGGCGATCAACCTCAAAGACCTCAACGGCGAGCAGCGGCTAGTCGCCCGCGCGACGACATTCATCACGTTTGAAATGGCGGAACCCGATCAGCGTCCGATTCAGGCGGCGGTTGATCCTGCGCAGTCCGTGTTGGCGGCGGTGGCGCGCTAAGGAAGGGCGATTATCTAGATGACAAACGCGACACAAGGTGTAGTATATGGGCGACAGGCCGGCGCGAAGGCGTCCGGCGTCAAGGGGAGCGGGCGTCGCGAGGCTAGTTCACCCGCGAGTTTCGACGAAATTTCTGAATTGCCTGAGAGTGTCCGCGACAGCATTGCGCAAATGCATGAGCGTTGGAATAATGGGTTCTACTCGGAAGGCTACAACTTCTCCAAAGGATATTTCGAAGGTAGGCTTAGCATTTTGGTCGAGTTCAATGGAGAGCGACCCGCCAACTCTCAAGTGGGAGCGTCCGTTTGGCCCCATTTTGAAGGCGGCATCTTCCATGTCGATGGCGAGAGTGCCGTCTGGGCGTACGAGTTTGACCCCGGCGAGTTTAGTTGCCCCGATCAGGGGGATGATAACGGTGTGTTTCTCCGCATTGTCAAGGACATGCAGCTTGTAGATCAATTTACCCGGCCCTGTGCTGTATGCACCAAGGCAGACAAAGAACTTCTTCGTATCGAAGCGCGGCGTTTTTATTCCATTACACGTGGCCTCGTAATCCCGCTTGAACTGCCCGGTTGGAAAAGTAAGCCATCTATCCTGTGTACCTCCATCAAGGCCGACCAATTCCCACGTGGCGTGATCGAGCGCGGCCCGGAGGTTGTGGATAGCGTCCGCGAGGATCAGAGCGAGACTGGTGGGGATTGGTTCGCGGAATTTGACTTCGAGGGTGTGAAAGCGCGCACCAACATCGTTATTGAGGACAATTTCGTAGGGATTGCTCTGGATAGACGCTTCAAAAGTGGCCTGAAAATCTCGGACGTGATGATCGGCCCGATCTAGCTTTAGGTTGGCCCCCTCAAACATGCTATTGTGGCCTCATGAGCGAAGCCGATAAACACGACCCGGTCGGCGGCATATCAGGCCGCGAGTTAGAGACCATGCGCAGACTTTTGCGCATGAGACCAGAGCCGCACAAGGTCGCACAAAAGCCGATGACGACCAAGGGGTCCGCCCAGCGGCGACGCCGAGAGAAAGAGCGCCAGCGGGCTATAGGAGCCACTTGCGCCGATTAAGCGACAGAGAGTTCTTTAGGTATCCGATATTGCAGACGTTTGCCTTTCGCGCCCTCAACGATTTTGGCGGCGCGCATCGCATCATTCACGCCAAGCTTCGCGCGGTTTGAATATCGGAAATCGAATTCCGCGAGATAACGGTGAAGGTGCTTCTCGCCGCAGTGCTGGTAGACGCCTTTCATGCCGCGCTTGAAAATCGAATAGAAGCCCTCGACCGTATTCGTGTTGATTTTCGTGCCGGTGTTGCGGTTCGTGTAGCCGTATTCGCCGCGCGAATGATCGACTGCATCGTGCTCTGCAAACTCATCGCCCAACTTGGCGTATGTCGCCGCTTCGTCCGTCATAACGTGGCTTTCGCGGTCAAGGTTGGTGCGGACGATTGGAAGGATTTCGCTCTTCCTTGCGCCGTCGATATGAAACGAGCGAGCCGAGCCCCCGCGCTCAACGAGCGTCAGGACTGCATTCTTGTGCCATGCACCTTGCTTGACTTCGAAGCCGTCCTTGCGGCCGATGTAAGTTTCATCCACCTCGACAATAGAACCGCCGCCGCCCATAGGCGCAAGGTCATCCAAGCGCATGGCCTCGCGAATGCGATGCTCCATGAACCAAGCGGTTTGATAAGTGACGCCAATCATGCGGTGAAGCTGGTGCGCGCTCATGCCCTTCTTGCTTGATGCGAGCAGATGGATTGCGAACCACCATTTCGAGAGCGGAACCTTCGAGCGCTCGAAGGTGGTTCCGACCGTGACAGTGAACTGCTTCTTGCAATCGCCGCAGTAGTAGAGGCCGGAGCGCGCTGATTTGCCTTCCACTTTGCCGATCTTCTCAACACAACCGCAGTGTGGGCAGACGGGACCGTCTGGCCACATGAGGGCTTCGATGGCCTCGCGAGCTACGTTGTTATCAGTGAAAGCCTTGGCTTGAATGTCGGCGGCGGACATGTCTCTCTCCTATGAGAAACACCCTACACCTAGAGCAACATTTGTCAACTAGATAATCGCCTAAGGAAGCCCGCACACGGCTTTTTAGGGCGGGCCTGCGCCGTCGCCCTGGGTTTCAGCCGCCTACGAGCTTCCTCGTTGCGGCGTTAGGGCGGCGAGCCGGGCGGGCAGCACCCGCGCAAGGTTGCATGCCGTACAGCAAAAGCCCTTCGCAACAGGCGCAGCATTGTGGGCTTGCCGCCGGTCGCCGATCAGCGCGCCGCAAAGGACGCATTTGGTCATCGTCTCCTCCCTATCGCCAGGATAAATCCGCGCGCTGCCAAATTTAAAAGGGTGTTGATGTTCGTGGTCATTTTCATCTCCTGGTTTCAAGTAACAAACGAAGTTTGCCTCAATTTGTATCAAAAGTCAATAAAAAGACTGCTTCTATTACATGCTAGAAAGCTGATAGAATTTTTTGAACCTCGATAGGCTGGTGCCT
Source organism: uncultured Alphaproteobacteria bacterium (assembly GCA_963765375.1). Lineage (GTDB taxonomy): Bacteria > Pseudomonadota > Alphaproteobacteria > Rhizobiales > Beijerinckiaceae > Roseiarcus. The sequence continues at coordinate 191,971 of CAVXVZ010000011.1, forward strand.
TGTCGAACCGTGAGGCATCTTGCTTGCCGATAACTTCAGCGGCGGCGGCGCTGAAGTCGTTTCTAGCTCCCTGTGTGATCTCTATGGTCAGCGACCTTCGGGATAGGCTTTGCGAGCCGCCTTGGCTAAGTTTTTATCGATGTTCGCCTCGGCAAGAGAACCGGGGTTTTCGTCACCCCGGTTCTTTAATGACGGTTGACCGTCAGCAAATGACGCGGGGTTTTCGTCACCCCGGTTCTTTAATGACGGTTGACCGTCAGCAAATGACGCGGGGTTTTCGTCACCCCGCGTCATGCCCCTGTTAGTTCCAGGCTCTGCGGAGGCTGGCAGGGACCTCCGCCTCGCGGTCGCTCTTATATTTGGTCCAATATTTGTTTATTCCCCGATTCTCCGCGTGTGAATTTCTTAACTATTTGGAGTCACTGCGATTGTTGGCGCGCCCAGCGGGGATCGAACCCGCGTTTCCGCCGTGAAAGGGCGGCGTCCTGGACCGCTAGACGATGGGCGCGGGCTCAATCAGAATCCGGTTCTGCCGGACCGGCGCGATGCTATAAGGTCGGCGCTTCGCGCTGGCAAGCCTGACAAGCGGCGCCTGTCAAGTCAGCAATCAACGATCAGAGGAAACAATGCGCGCGATACGCATCCATCAACCTGGCGGTCCGGAAGTCATGCGCCTCGAGGAGGCCGAGTTGGCGCCGCCGGGCAAGGGCGAGGTCAGGCTGCGCCAGCACGCGATTGGGATCAACTTCATCGACATCTATCACCGCACCGGCTTCTACCCGCCGGCGAAGGTCCCATACACGCCGGGTTCGGAGGGCGCTGGCGAGGTGGTCGAGGTCGGACCATCGGTCGAGGGGTTCAAGCCCGGCGATCGCGTCGCCTATTGCGGCTCAGTGGGCGCCTACGCCAGCGAGCGAAACATCGAAGCCAGGTTCCTGTTCAAGCTGCCGCGCGCGATCTCCTACGAAACCGCCGCCGGGATGATGCTCAAGGGCCTCACGGCGCAATATCTGCTGCGCCAGACCTATCGGGTGAAAGAGGGCGACACGATCCTCGTCCACGCCGCCGCCGGCGGCGTGGGGCTCATCCTCTGCCAATGGGGCAAGGCGCTCGGCGCAACGGTGATCGCCTGTGTCGGCACGGCGGAAAAGGCCGCGCTCGCCAAGAAAGCGGGCGCGAAATATACGATCCTCTACCGCGACGAGGACTTCGCCAAGCGGGTGGACGAGATCACCAAAGGCGCAAAATGCAATGTGGTCTACGACGGCGTCGGAAAGGCGACATTCCCGGCGTCGCTCGACTGCCTGAGGCCATTTGGGGTGTTCGCGAGCTTCGGATCGGCGTCCGGGGCGGTCGAAGCGTTCAACATTGGCCTTTTGGCGCAGAAGGGCTCGCTGTTCGCGACCCGGCCGACCCTGTTCACGTTCCTGTCGGATCGCGCCCGGGCGGAGAAAATGGCGCGCGACCTGTTTCGCGTCGTCGAGCGCGGCGAGGTAAAGATCCGGATCGGCAGGAAGTGGCGCCTCGCCGAAGCCGCCGACGCTCATGTCGCGCTCGAGAAGCGCGAAACGACGGGCTCGCTCATTCTCCTGCCGTAAAGCGGGGCCGCGGCCTTTCTTGCGCCAAGTTTGCGCGCCACCAGCCAGTGCTTGGCGCAAGCTGAACGCCCTTGTATAGGAGGCGCGCCGGGCCGGCGCCGGCCGATTTCTGGACGAAACGAGGAAGGGCGTATTGACCCGAATGATCGAACCGACCCTGAAGCCCGCCGAGGCCGCCGTCACGCCCGCCAAGAAGGAGGAGGGTTGGTGGGAAACCGTCAAGGTCATCATCGAAGCGCTCTTGATCGCGCTGGTGGTCCGCACCGTCCTGTTCCAGCCGTTCAACATTCCGTCCGGCTCGCTGGTGCCGACGCTGCTGGTCGGCGACTATCTTTTCGTCTCCAAATACGCCTACGGCTACTCGCATTTCTCGCTGCCGAGCTTTCTCGATCTCGACCCCCAGGCGATGCCCGGCCGCATATTCGCCTCGGAGCCGAAGCGCGGCGACATCATCGTGTTCAAGCTGCCGAGCGATGGCCAGACCGATTACATCAAGCGGCTGGTCGGTCTGCCCGGCGACAAGATCCAGGTCCAGCACGGACGGCTCTTCATCAACGGCGAGGAGGTCCCGCGCGAGCCGATTGCGCCCTTTCTGACCGTCAACCACTTCAACAAGCCGATGGAGGCCCCGCAGTACCTCGAGACGCTTCCAGGCGGGGTCCAGCATAGGATCATTCAGATCGACGGCGACGAGGGAACCTTCGACAACACCAAGGTCTACGAAGTGCCGCCGGGACATTATTTCATGATGGGCGACAACCGCGACAATTCGAGCAATTCAAGGCTCGCGGGGGATCAAGGCGGCGTCGGCTATGTCCCGTTCGAGAATTTGATCGGCAGGGCCGAGGTCATCTTCTTCTCGATCGACGAGGGGACGCCGGCCTGGCAAGTCTGGCGGTGGCCGTGGACGGTGCGGTGGAGCCGCATCTTCCAGCGAGTCCGCTAGAGGCCCCCCGCCACGCTCCCGCGAAGGGCCCGAAGGCGCTATAGTCGGCCGGGCTCATCATTCCAGTTTCCCGCGCGTTATTGGGCGGCGCCACGGCGCGGCCTTTCCCCGATCGGTTGGTCAATGAACAAACAGCCGCGAGCCGAATTGTCGGCGCTGGAGTCCCGGCTCGGATATAGTTTCCGCGCTCCGGGCCTCGCTCAGCTCGCGCTGACGCATCTTTCGGCGCAGAACTCCGGCGGGCAGGGGCGGGCGCTGTCCTACCAGCGTCTCGAATTCCTCGGCGACCGGGTGCTCGGCGTCGTGATCGCGAGCCGGCTCTACCAGGCCTTTCCCCAGGCGAGCGAGGGCGAACTGTCAATGCGATTCGCCAAGCTCGTGCGCCGCGAGACCTGCGCCGAGATCGCGGCTGAGTGGGACGTCGGGCCGCATGTCGCGCTGGGTCTCGGCGAAGCGCGGGGCGGCGGCCGCAAGAAGGCCGCGATCCTCTCCGACGTCTGCGAATCCCTGATCGGCGCGGTGTTCGTCGACGGCGGCTTCGAGGCGGCCGAGGCGCTGATCCTGCGCGCCTGGGGCGAGAGGATCGCTGCCGACGCCGCGCGGGACGCGAAGACCGCGGTCCAGGAATGGGCGCAGTCGCGGGCGCTGGCCGCGCCCCGCTATGAGGAGGTCGAGCGCAGCGGGCCGGCGCACGCGCCCCATTTCGTGATGCGCCTCACGCTCGAAGGCTTCGCGCCGGAAATTGGCGCGGCGAGCTCGAAGCGGGCGGCGGAACAGGCGGCGGCGCAGGCGTTTCTCGACCGCTGGGGCGGAAGTTGAGCGCGACGCGGTGCGGGTTCGTCGCGATCATCGGCGCGCCCAACGCGGGAAAGTCGACGCTGATCAACGCCCTCGTCGGCGAGAAGGTGTCGATCGTCACCCGCAAGGCCCAGACCACGCGGTCGACCGTGCGCGGCGTCCTGACCAGGGGCGAAGCGCAGATCGTATTCGTCGACACGCCCGGCCTGTTTGCGCCCAAGCGCCGCCTCGACCGGGCGATGGTCTCCTCCGCCTGGGGCGCGGCCGCCGACGCCGACGCGCTCGCGCTCATGATCGACGCCAGGACGGAGGCGGGCCGGGCGAGCCTGAGCGAGGAGACCCAGGCGATCCTCGGCGGGCTCCCCCACGCCCGCAGGCCGAAGCTCGCCGTCCTCAACAAGATCGATCTCGTCGAGCGGCCGAAGCTGCTCGAGCTTGCGGCTAGGCTCAACGCGGCGATGGCCTTCGACGATACGTTCATGATCAGCGCCGTAACCGGCGACGGGCTCGCCCGGCTCACCGAGCGCCTGGTCGAGCTCGTTCCGCCCGGACCCTGGCTCTATCCCGAGGACCAGATCGCGGAGGCGCCGATCCGTTCGCTCGCGGCGGAGATCACCCGCGAGAAGCTGATCGAGCGGCTGCACGACGAACTGCCGTATCAGGCGACGGTCGAGACCGACTCGTGGAAGGACCTGCCGGACGGCTCCGCCCGCATCGAGCAGACGATCTTCGTCACCCGCGAGAGCCACCGCAAGATCGTGCTGGGCGAGGGCGGGCGCACGATCAAGGCGATCGGCACGGCGGCGCGCGAGGACATCGCGCAAGCGCACGGCGCCAAGGTGCATCTTTTTCTGTTCGTCAAGGTGCGCGAGAACTGGCTCGACGACCCGGAGCGCTACCGCGCGATGGGGCTCGATTTTCCGAAGGGGTGAGCGAGCGCCCCGGCGGGCGTTTCACGTGAAACAGAAAATACTGGCGCAACAAAATCAAAGGGGATCGCAACAAAAGCAAAATCCTCCGCAACGAACAAAACGGTGACACGTGCATATTTGCCATAATTATGCCTGCGCATCTATTTGTGAAAGATGCATGTGTCACCGATATCCCATCGATATCCAAAATGCATGTGTCACCGATATCCCGATATCCCTGTCCCACCGATATATCCCCGGGCTTGTCCCGGCGATCCACGCTTTCAACATGTCGATATGACGACAATTGCAACCCGGAGGGGGCCGCTACTCGAGGTGCATGTGCGCCATGTAGACGCGCATTTCGCGGGCGAGCTCCACGAGGGAGGCCATCAGCAGCGCGAGCGCGGCCACAAACATCATCGCCACGATCCGGGCGTGCCCGATCCCGATAAGGGCCGCGAAAAAGGCGCCGATCAGCAGCGCCGCAGTGAGGAGGGCGCTGAGCACCGCGAAATAGATCGCGCGGCTCAGAAGCTCCATCCGGCGCGCGAACGCGGCCGCCAATCCATCGGCCTGATCGAGGCTCGGGTCTGACGTCCGCAGAGCTCTGTTCTTGTCGGCCACCCGTTCAAGCCGCGCGATCAGAATCGACAAGAACGCGGCGACAGCGCCCAGCATGAAAGCGGGCGCGGTGGCGTGCGAGATCGCCGCGCTTAAATGGTCGATGTCGGTGACAAGGGCCAAACCGGCGCTCCATCGAGGGTCAGCACATTCAACGGCCCTATTCGCTCAAACCTCGGTCGAGCGCAAATTGCGAGGCCGTCCCCTTTGGACCGTCGGCCGCCGGGCTCACGCCGCGGCGCTTCCACGTGGCGGCGGCGCGGTTCAGAAAACGCGTCGCACGACCGTCCAGAGAAAAGCATATACAAGCAGCCATAGAAGCGTCTGCCAATTGCGGCCCGGCATGAGGGTTTCATCCTTCCTTGCATCCCCGCGGTCGGCCGAAGGAAACCAAAACGAGAGGCGGGGCCGGACCCGATTTATCAAGAGGGGAAAAGCGGCGAGGTACGCCGCCCCGGCGACGATGGCGGCCGGGTGGTTTTGGTCCGCGGAGAACGCCAAAAATAGTGCTGTTGCCGTCGCCGCCCAGCCAACCAGCCAGGCGCGAAAGAAGCCGGTTTCCGAAATGGAGCGCCGCAAGAGGCGCCGGGCAAGCACTCCCGACCAGACGCAGGCGAGCCCAGCCGAAACCAGAACGGTTTGCGAATTCGAATCGTCCCCGGCAAGCAGAAAGACCATCGCCGCAAGCGCGCATAGGAGGTGATGGGCAATCCTGACCTGAAAGGGAAAGCGGGGCCCGGAGACAGCTTCTGGAACCAGAAGCAGCCCTTCATCAAATCGCTTCACGTCCCAGTGGCGAAAGTCAACCCACTGATGCCGCCACAACCAGTCCAGTCTCTCCGGCACGCCAATGGCGGAGCCGACGACGGTGAGCACCGTCGACTCGGACTCGGACGCGAGACGGGTCAGCGCCTTGTCGCGAGTACGGTTGGTGAGAAGCAGGACGGACGTGGGCTCTTCCACGGCATGAGTCTCTTCGGCGCCCAATCGCGTCAGGATGCGCGTCAGTTCATCGGCCGCCGGCTGATCGATCGGATCGTGAAACAGGCGATATCGACGCAGTTGCTTCAAGGGCGAGGACCAACTGTCCTTGTCCCGGACACGGGCGCCGCAACTGGCCCTGTACCAGTTCCATGCTCTACCGGTCGGGGTCCACCGCAACAGGTCTTCGGGACGAACCAGAAGGACGATCGCGATCCCGGATAAAGGAACGGCCGCGAGCAAGACCATGACGCCCCGGTAATCGGTGGACGCTGTCGCTATGTTGGAGCTGAAACCTGCAAGACTTCGTCCGAAAAAATTCAAGAGCACCGGGTAGCAGTAGAACCCAGCCAGACAGGCAAGGCAGGTCACGAGCCGCGTCATGCCCATGCGACGGCGAACAAAGGAAAAGCAGAAGAACCAGGCGAGCCCGAACACGAAGACCGGAAGCAGCAGACGTAAAATGAATTCGAAAGCAGGAGACGAGTCGGGGTCGCTTTCGCTCCAGTCTGCGAGAAGTCCATAGGCAAGCGATGGGATCAGCAGCGTGAGCAGAATGAAGAGGACCCAGCGTGGCAAGCCAAGCGGCGTCAGCGCGGAGCGCGCGTGGTGCGGACCCGCGCGATTCGAGCCCAAGAGTGAAATCAGGGTCTCGAGCGCCGGGCCAAACGCACGGCGGAAATCGACCGACTCGCAGTCCGCGATTTGTCCGGCGCGTCTCCAGCCGCGGAACTGGGCCACGATGATTCGCTTGCCCTGTTTCTTCGCGCGTTCCCATTCTTTGCGGACGTTGGGACGCTCCCAGCTTTTCGGCGACGCGACCAGCACCATCGCGGGAGCTCGATCCAGCGCGGCTTCGAGATCCTGCTCCCAGGCCCTGCCGGGGGATAAGTCCTTGACGTCAAACCAAACCGGAACCCCACGGTTGGAGAGGTGGCGAGCCAGCGATTCCGCAAAATAGTAGTCCTTGCGCGAGTAGCTGATGAATACGGGATTTCCGGAGGCCATGCGTTAAATGGTACGCCAATTCATGCACAACGTCGAACAAGGCGACGTTGAGGAAATAGAGGACTTTTGCGAGGCAGATCGGGCGTCCAGGCATCCCCTTGCCTAGGGAACCAGCACGCCCGGGTTCATGATCCCGGCCGGGTCGAGGGCGCCCTTCGCCGCGACGAACGCGCGTCCGAACAGGTCGGGGCGCTGGGCGCGGTACCAGGGCATGTGGTTGCGGCCGACCGCGTGATGATGGGTGATCGTGCCGCCGGCCGCGATCAGCGCATCGGAGGCGCGGGCCTTGATTGAGCGCCATTGCTCGATGAGGCGCCCCGGATCGCCGCGCACGTTGAAGGTGTAGTAGACCGCGGGACCATCCGGATAGACGTGGGTGAACCGGGTCGACACGGTTCCCTTGTGGCCGGTCGCCTCGATAAGCGCGTCTTCCGTCGCCCGGCGCACCGCCTCATGGAACGGCTCGAACCTGTCCCAGGTGATCGCGGTCTCGAACGTGTCGTTGATGAGCCCCATCGGCACGGTCAGCTCGCGGGCGTAGGGCATGCGGATGAAGGCGGTGCGCCAGCGCCCGCCCGCCGCCTCGTCGTCGTGCCGGCGCCCGTCGTGGTCGCGCATCAGCTCGATCGCCCGGGCCATCCACACGTCGATCGGATGGTCGGCGGATTCGAAGGCGAGCACGAGCAGGCTCTCCTCATAGGCGTTGACGCCGTAGGCGCCGGCCTCGGCGTTGTCGATGACGCGGAGGTTCGAGGGATAGAGCCCGGCTTGCGCGACGGCGCGAACGGCGCGCGCGGCGGCGAAGAAATCGGGGAAGCCGAACACCGCGTCGGCGCGGAAGCGCGGGCGCCCTTGCAGCCGCATCCAGGCTTCGGTGATGATTCCGAGCGCGCCTTCGGAGCCGATCATCATCCGGTCGGGGCTCGGGCCGGCGCCGGAGCCGGGCAGGCGGCGCGACTCCATCGCGCCGGCGGGCGTGATGGTGCGGAGGCTTTCGACGAAATCGTCGATATGCGTGTAAAGGGTGGCGAAGTGTCCGCCGGAACGGGTCGCGATCCAGCCGCCCAGGGTCGAGAACTCGAAGCTCTGCGGATAGTGTCGCAAGGCGAAGCCGTGCGGTTTCAACGCCGCCTCGATCGCCGGCCCGCGCATGCCGCCCTGGATGCGCGCGGCGCGGCTCGCGCTGTCCACTTCGAGCACCCGGTCGAAATGGCGCATGTCGAGGCTGACCGCGCCGGCGTAAGCGTCGCCGACGACCGGCTCGACGCCGCCCACCACCGACGAGCCGGCGCCGAACGGAATGACCGCGACCTTTGCGCCGCTCGCCCAATCGAGCAAAGCGGCGATGTCGGCTTCGGTCTTCGGCTGGGCGACGAGATCGGGCGGGTTGGCGAAATCGCGGTGAAACGCGCGCACGGTTTCGGGAAAGGATTTGCCGAAGGTGTGCAGCAGCCTTTCGTAGGGCTCGTGCGTCATGACCCCGGCGAGCGCGGCCGGGGCCGAGACGCGGGGCGGGCGAAGCGCAATCTCGGAGGCTTGCGGCCGGGAGCCGAGGCGGGGCTCGACCCCGAGCCGCTCGCCGACGAAGCGAAAGAGATGCTCGCGCTCGGCGTCCGTGAGGCCCTCGCCCTCGTATCCCCAGCCGTAGAATTTGAGCCGGTGTCCCATAACCGCATCATCCTTGATGAACGCGATGGAGCCGCGCAAGTCGTCCTGATGACGAGATCGCTAAAGCGAACATTGCCAAGAGAGTTTAGAATCTCGGGGAAAGAGACCCTTGCTCATGTCCGCCAGCTGATTGTCGCCCATGCGAACGCCGAGCCGCACGATGGCCGGCGTGGGCGAGGCCCGCAAAGCCGATGAGAAGCATGGCCCAGGTCGATAGCTCCGGAATGACGCCCTGGATCGACTGGTTCGCCGTTACCTCCCCATCCGAGGTGTAATTCTGCACGAACTGGTCTGAACTCGAAGGGAAAATAAACGCGATGGCGCCGCTTGACAGGTCAAGGGTCAGTCTGGATTGCAGGGCGGTGGGCAGTTGGTCCTTCAAGTCCGTATAAATGTCGTCAAGCAACGTATCGAGGGAAGGCGGATCGGGAAATACCATGGACGCGGTGTCGGTGAAGACGCTGTCCCCGAACGTCGCCACATAGGTTGCGTCATCGTCACTCGGCGTACCCGTGTACCCCAGCGTCACGACGACGCCGTTGTTGGAGGCGGGTCCAGCCGACGCCAACTTCAGGCCCGTTTCTGCGCTGTTGTCCGCATAGGCGAACTTGGTCGCCCCTGTAATTGTGACAACGTTGTTATTGACCGCCGTTTTGACGCCAGGAATTTTCGCGGCGTCGATCGCCGCCGCGATCTCTGCGGCTTTTTTCGCTGGCGTGTATGTTTTCATGATTGTGATGTTGACTTGGTAACTCTTCATATTCACCAGCAGCGCCATGACGTCCGTCGCGTCGTCGGTGGGCTGTCCGGCCGTAATCGTGGCCGTGCCCTGCTGTATGCCAGAATAAGCGGGCGGCTGCAGCCAGACGATAAAGACCAAACAGATCAGAGATCTTGTCGCCGCGAGCGACTTCAAGGGTCTCTTTGCGGCGGTGTTCCTGCAGGCGCCGAGGGTCAGGACCGCAAGACCCATCGACGAGATAACGAGTTGCAAGCTTGTCATCGATTCGCCTCCCTACGCCGGACGGCGACCCATCGATCATGTCCCGCGAATGCCGGAACCATGGATCGACCTGCACAACAAGACTCAGGCCCGAAGGACAGGAAGATGAAATCACAAGCAATCGCCCGTCGGGCGGGTCGGCCGCAATGAAGCCGGACTGCGTCGCACGAAACCCTTGGTGACGTTGATCCTGCGTCAGGCCGCCACTATTTGCAAGACGGATACGAGGGCGCTCGGCTGTGCGGCCTACTCTTGCCGCCTTTCGCTGGGATTCCCGCCTTCCGCCGCCTCGCGCATTGTCGCCCAGACCGCATCGATGTCGGCTTCTTCCGTCGCCAGGGCGCCGACCGAGACGCGCGCCATCCAGCGCCCATCGAGCACGGCTGGCGTCAGATAGGCCGCGCCGGAGCGATTGACCGCCTCGACCCATTGGGTGGTGTGGGCGTCGAGCGCTTCGCCCTCAAGGCCGTCCGGCTCGTGCCTCACGCACACCGTCTGCAAATTGACCGGCGCGACGACCCGCCAGCCCGGCGCGGCGGCGACCTTGTCGGCGAGCCGGCGGGCGTTGGCCATGTCGCGCCTAAGGCGGCTTTGCAGTCCGCTCACCCCCTGTTCGCGAATGATGAACCAAAGCTTCAACGCCCGGAACCGCCGGCCGAGCGGGATGCCCCAATCGCGCAGGTTCTTGACCTCGCCGTCGACCGACGATTGCAGGAAGCTCGGGTTGGTCGACATCACCCGCATCAGGTGCTCGGGATCGCGCACATAGTAGACCGAGCAGTCGAACGGCGCGCCGAGCCACTTATGCGCGTTGATGACGAGCGAGTCGGCGCCCTCGACGCCCTCCCACATCCACCGGCATTCCGGCAGGATCATCGCGCTGCCCGCCATCGCCGCGTCGACGTGGAGCCAGAGTCCGTGACGCCGCGCCACTTCGGCGATTTCCGCGATCGGGTCGATCGCCGTCGTCGCCGTCGTGCCGACAGTCGCGACGATGGCGCAGGGAAGGTCGCCGTTCGCGATGTCCGCGGCGACCATCTCGGCGAGAGCGTCGGCGCGCATGGAATATTTGGCGTCGAAGGGAACGAGCCGCAAATTCAAGCGGCCGAACCCGGCGAGCAGCGCGCCCTTGTCGACCGAGCTGTGGGCGTGCGCCGAAACATAGACGCGCGGCGTGCGCGCTTCTCCTTGCAAGCCGCCGCGCGCGAGCGCGTAATCCGTCGCCCGCTCGCGGGCGCAAATCAGCGCGACCAGGGTGCTGGTCGAGGCGGTGTCCTGGATCACGCCGCTGAAGGCCGGCGAGAGGCCGAGCATCTGGCGCAGCCAGTCGGTCGCGACCTCCTCGACTTCGGTCACCGCCGGGCTCGACTGCCACGAGAGCCCGATCACGCCGAGCCCCGTGCTGACGAGATCGGCGAGAATGCCAGCTGGGAGCGCGTTGGCGGGGAAATAGCCGAAGAAGCGCGGATGCTGCCAAAGCGTGAGGCCCGGCAGGACGATGCGATCGAGGTCGGCGATCATGGCGGCGAAATCCTCCGGCTCTTCCGGCGGCGCCGGGGGCAGGGCGGCGCGGACCTCGCCGGGCTTTGTTTTCGCCATCACCGCCCGCTTTGCCAGGCTCTCATGGTAGTCGGCCAGCCAGTCGATGAGCCGGTGGCCGTAGCGGCGGAACTCTTCGGGCGTCACGGCTTTCGTCCTTGCCGCGGAGAGCAGGCGATGAAGGTTTTCATCGCCGGCCTGCATCGAGGGTTGGCGAAACGATGTCAACCGCCGCGCTCGGAAAGCTGTCCGCACGCGCGCCTCGACTCTTCAATGAGATTGCGCGGGCAGAGCCTCAAGGATAGTGTTTTCACCAACGCGTGACAGAGTGCCAACGAAATTCTTGGGAGGCCCCATGTGTAACAGCCTTCGAGCTCTATTGGCGGCTTCAGTATCGCTTTGGGTGATGACTGCCGCGGCTCAGAATGAATCCCAACCGGATGAGGGATCGAAAGTAGGCGAGGTCAATTTCGTCGTTTCCTGTAGCTTGCCGGCGCAGCAAAAGTTCAACCATGCCGTCGCGATCTTGCATTCCTTTTGGTACGAGGAGGCGGAGAGCGCTTTCGCCGACGTGATCAAGACCGATCCATCCTGTGCGATGGGCTATTGGGGGATCGCGATGAGCAATTGGCATCCGCTCTGGTACCCGCCCAGCGGCGCGGAGCTCAGCGCGGGGTCGAAAGCCGTCGCCGCTGCTGCGGCCCTCGGAGGAAGGACGGACCGCGAGCACGACTACATCGACGCCATCTCCGCCTTCTATCGGGACAGCGAAAGGTTAGATCACTCGACCCGAGCTGTCGCTTATGAGAAAGCCATGGAGAAGGTCTACCTGAGCTATCCCGACGATCGAGAGGGAGCGATCTTCTATGCGCTCGCTTTGGTCGCGACGGCCTCGCCGTTGGATAGGACCTACTCAAACCAAAAGAAAGCCGCTCAGATATTGAATGAGATTTTCACCGAGCAGCCGGACCACCCGGGCGTAGCCCACTATCTCATTCACAGCTACGACTCTGCGCCGCTTGCCGAGTTGGGGCTGCCGGCCGCGATCTGCTATTCGAAGATTGCGCCGTCAGTGCCTCATGCGCTTCATATGCCGTCGCATATTTTCACCCGACTGGGCAAATGGCAGGACTCCGTCGATGCGAACCGCGCATCGCTCGCCGCAGCTCAAGACTACGCGCTTCGTCACTATGGCGCGGGCGTTGCTTGGGACCAGTCGCTGCATGCGATGGACTATCTCGAATACGCGTACCTGCAGCTTGGGCAAGACCATGCCGCAAAAGAGCTCGTCGACGATGTCAACGCCTTCCGCGAAGCGACCCCAGCGACGCTTCCTGCCGCTTACGCAATGGCGGCAATTCCGGCGCGCTATGCCGTGGAGCGAAGGGATTGGACGCTGGCGGCAAACCTTTCACTTCCATCGGCGGCAATGCCTTGGAGCAGTTTCCCGTGGACAAGGGCCATGATCTCGTACGCGCGAGCGCTTGGCGCGGCGCAGACCGGCGATGTCGCGCACGCCCGAACGGAGATTGAACAACTGCAAATTGCCCATGACGATCTCGTAGCGCGGAACAAGTACTGGGCCGATCAAATTGAAGTCCAGCGTCTGGCGGCGACCTCGATGCTCGCCCACGCGCAAGGTCAGGATGTAGAAGCGTTGGCTGAATTGACACAAGCCAGCGACCTCGAGGCGTCGATGGACAAGCACCCCGTGACTCCAGGAAGCATAGTTCCTACGCGCGAACTTCTTGGAGACTTGCTCTTGGAGCTAAATCGCCCCGCTCAAGCCTTGAGCGCCTATAAGCAAACGCTTGCGACGGATCCGAATCGTCTCCGTAGCGTGTATGGCGCCGCAAAGGCCGCCGCCTTCGCAGGAGATGCCGCGACAGCAAAAACGTACTACGAACAGCTCGTCCTCCTCGAGGGTCATGCAGACGGCGAAACCCCCGAAGTCGCGGAAGCGAAGGCTTACCTGGGGCGGCCATAGTCAGCTCGAACACTGCTCCAGGAGGTCCTGGACGAGGCCCGACAAGAGGTCAAGCTTGTAGCCCGTCATCGGCAGCGGCTTCGCGCCTACTGTTGCAGCCTGGGCCGCCACCGCGATGGTCGATGCCGAAACAGGCGCACCTTGCGAGACTCTCTCAGCCTCGGCGAGCCGCACAGGAACTGGCGCGACCCCGCCCGCCGTCAGGCGCACGAACTGAAAGGCGCCCCGCTCGACGACCACGCGGGCGACGAGTTCGACCAGCGGCCATTCGGCGTAGGCGCGGCCGATCGCGCGCTTGTAGGCCGCGCGCTCGCCGGCGAGCGGCGGCGCAAGCTGAACGGCCTCGATCATTTCGCCGGCGTTGAGCGCGTGATCGGCGGCGCCGTTCGAGCCGTCGCCGAGCAATTGCTCGATGCTCAAATCCTTGCGCTGGCTGGTCGCTGTCTTCGCCTCGTAGGCCAAAAGCGCCGTCGCCATGGTCGAGGGATGCGGGGCCACGCAGGGCCCGAGATCGAACACGACGCCGTAAAGATGATTGCCCTCGCGCGCCGGGCATTCGCTCCCGCCCTTCTTGAGGCAGGCAATGTGCGGATTGCGGTAGTACCAGCAGCGCGATCGCTGGGCGAGATTGCCGCCGAGGGTGGCGAGATGCCGGATCTGCGGCGTCGCCAGACCGCCGGCCGCGGCGGCGATTCCCGGATAGGCCGCGGCAAGCCGGGAGTCGGCCGCGATCGCGGCGATCGGCGTCGAAGCGCCGATCCGCGCCGCTCCCTGCGTGTCCCAGGCGATCCCGGTCATGCCAGCGCCGGGAACAATGTCGACGAGCGGACCGCGCGAGACGCCGCTGCGGCGGCGCTCCGATAGGTCGGTCCCCGACGCGCGGAACTCGGCCGCTCCCGGCAAAGGAACGATTGGCGCCATCGCCGTCATGCTGCGGCCCTCCGATGGAGAAGATCGATGAGCCGGTCGGGCCGGATCGGTATCTCCACCGGCCTGATGCCGATCGCGTCGCGGACGGCGTTGGCGATCGCCGCCGCGGTTGGCACGGTCGCGACCTCGCCGATGCCGACGCTGCCGCCATGCACGTGGTCGAAGCCGCCCTCGTCGAACACGACATCGATCGACGGAATGTCGGCGATGCCGGGCATGTGGTAGTCGTCAAGGCTGGTTGTGAGCACGTCGCCGGTGCGCCGGTCGATCTCGCGCCCCTCGTAGAGGGCGTAGCCCAACCCTTGCACGATTGCGCCCGCGGCCTGATTGCGCGCCAGAGTTGGCGCGGCGAGCTTGCCGACAGCGACGCCGGAGTGCGCTTTGAGCACCCGCACATGGCCGAGCAGCGTATCGACCTCGACCTCGACCACCAGGACCGCGCTCGGCGCGCCGGCGCCGATCGCGAGGCCGGACGAGCGGCGCATCATGAAGCCGAAGATCCAGCCGATCATCCCGGCGTCCTTGACCAGCGAATTGTTGCCGTAGGCGGTCTTCGAATTGTCCTCCGCCCGCTCCGCGTCGACCTTGAGATCGGGCGAGGCGGCTATCAGTTCGCGCCACGGCGCATTCGATCCCGGCGCCGGCTTGCGTCCGGTCTTCTCGGCGATGCCGGACTTGAGCTTGCCGGCGGCGACGAGGAGCGGCGGGACGATCGACGCGGTGACCCGGCTGCCGCCCGACGTCGGCCCTTCCGGGAGCTTCGAATCGCCGATGCGGACCTCGACCTCGTGCGGTTCGAGGCCGAATTCGCGCGCGACGGTGTCGGCGATGACGGAGCGGGTTCCAGTGCCGATGTCCTGCACGGCCGTGGCGGCGACGAGGCGCCCGCTCTCGATCGCAAGCTCGACCTTCGTTCGAAGCTGCCAGAGATAGAGCCAGTAACCTGTCGCAACGCCGACGCCGCGCCGGTAGCGGCCGGTCTGCGGGCGCCCGCGAGCGCGCAGACGCCAGGTCTCGAGCCCGCCGGCCCAGTCGTAGAGGCGCTGCCGATCGGGATTGGGATCCCAGCGCTTGCGCAATTCAATTGCGTCGGTCTTAAGCCGAAGCGCCGCCTCGTCGATCGCCTGTTCGAGCGCGAACGCGAGTTGCGGGCCGCCCGGCGCGCGGAACGCGCAGCCCGGCGGAAGGTTGCTGACGACGTCGTGGTCGACAAGCTCCTTGGCTTCGGCCCGGTAGATGAGACGGCCGAGCCCGGCGACGGTTGAATTTACCGCCACGCCGGCGTCCGAGTAGGCGGTGAGCGAGAGCGCCTTGAACGCGCCGTCGTGGCCCGGCAGAATCGCGACCTTGATTTCAGCGCCGGGCCGGTAGCCGGCGATCGACAGTTCCTCGTGCCGGTCGAACGCGACGCGGACTGGCGCATTCGCCGCTTTGGCGAGGGTGATCGCGATCAGGCTCTCGTCGCCGAGCGTCGCCTTCGAGCCGAAGCCGCCGCCGATGTGTTCGGCGAGCACCCGCACTTTGCCGGGGTCGAGCTTGAACTTTTTGGCGATCTTCGTCCTGAGGTCGGCCACCGCCTGGGTCGAGGCATGAACGGTGAGCTCGTCGTCGTCGAAGCGGGCGACCGCCGCATGCGGCTCGAGGCAGGTGTGCTGCTGGACGGAGGTCCGGAATGTCCCCTCGAACAACAGCGGATCGCGTTCGGAACGAGCCTTGGCGATTGCGGCGCGCGCCGACTTCTTCTTAAGCGAGAATGCGGAGGACGGTCCGCGCACATTGCCCGACCAGGACGCGGGCGCGGCCCCCCCTTCGCCAGCGTTTGCCTTCTGCCCCTTACCCTTGGGGAATAGTATCGGCGCGTCGGCTTTACGCGCTGCCTCAGGGCCGATCACGCTTGGGAGGATCTCGTAGTCGACTTTGATCGCGGCGAGCGCTGCAAGCGCCGTCTTGCGATCGATCGCCGCAATGGCGGCGACCGGTTCGCCGACGAACTGGATCATACGATCGTCGTCGAGGAGCGAAACGGCTGCGGCGACGCCTGGAATGGCGCGCGCCGGCTCGAGATCGATCGCCACGATGCGGGCGCGGGCGTGCGGCGAGCGCAGGACCACGCCTTCAAGTTGCCCCTCGTGGCGAATATCGACAGTGTAGATCGCTTCGCCGGTCACCTTCTGCCGCGCTTCGACGCGCGGCGAGCGTTCGGCGTCGCCGTCGTACTTGCCGCTGCAGGCGTCGGCGACGGCGCGAAAGATGTTGTCATAGGCGCCGCAGCGGCAGAGGTGGCCCGAGAGCGCGCGAGCGATCTCCTCGCGGGAAGGGGTCGCGGCGCCGCGCGCGGCCCGCCAGGCGTCGTGGAACGCGGCCGCCTCGACGATGAAGCCCGGGGTGCAGAACCCGCATTGGAGGGCATCGAGCGCCATGAAGGCGCGCTGCACGGCATGCAACTTGCCGGCGCCCACGCCCTCGACCGTGGTCACGCTCCTGCCGGCGGCGGCTTTCGCCGGCAGGAGGCAGCTCGCGACCGGAACGCCGTCGAGGAGGACGGTGCAGGTGCCGCAGACGCCGGCGCCGCAGACGAGCTTGGTTCCGGTCAGGCGCAACGTGTCTCGCAAGACATCGACCAGGAGCGCCTCGGGGTCGTCGGGAAGCGTCGCGTCGCGGCCATTGATGAGGGCGGTTGTCATGGCTCTCTCCTTGAGGGGCGCCGTTCGATCGCTTCGGGCGCGGCGGCCGTCGCTCCGGCGACCATCAGGCGAACGGTCCGTTCGAGGTCGCCGAGCACGCTCGCATCGGCCTTTTTCAGATCGAGGCCATGCGCCGCAAGCTCGACGGAGCGCGCCAACTCGACCGGGGTCACCCCTTCGCGCAAGGCGACCTTGCCCGCGGCGCAGGCGCGCTCGATTGCGCCGGCGATCAGGCTCAATTTGCGGTCGACGAAGCTCTGATGAAGGTCACGGGTCTGGCGCTGCTGCTCGGAGAGGAGCTCCTCGACCTGGGCCGAGCCCTTGATCAGTTCGAAGAGATAGCGAAAGCGCGCTTCGAGCTGCGCGGCGAGAATCTCGGCGAGCGCCTTGCCGGCCTGTTCCCGCTGGAGACCCGCGGTCCGCTCAGCCTCGAAGGCGCCTTCGTAAACGGCCTCGACGACGGCGCGAAACAGCGCTTCCTTCGACTGGAAGTGATGGTAAAGCGCCTGCCGGCTGAGCCCGCACTCTTGCGCGACCAGTTCCATCGAGGCGAGCTTGAAGCCGTGTTGGCCGAAGACCTTGGCCGCGGAGTCGAGGATGCGTTCACGGGACGCCATTTTTACAGCGTTGACAGATATCGCAGAATTGTCAAATTTCCGCCCCACCAGTCCTGCCGACGCGCTTGCGCATCGCCGCGGCATGACGCCAATAGACGAGAGGCGCCAACGCATGCGGAGCGCGCACAATGGGCGATGAAGCGACGGGGCTGATGGGAGTGTGGCTTCTGCGCTCGGCCTATCTCGAGCGGGTCGACACCGGCGAGAAGATTTTTCAATATGGCGACAGCCCGCGCGGCGTCTTGATCCTCCATGACGGCGGCCGGATGGCGGCGATCATCACGCCGTCGCATCAAGCCGGCGATGCGCCGCCGCCGAGGCGAAAGCTCCTCGCCTATTCCGGCCGCTACCGGATCGAGCCCCCCAATCGCTTCGTCACCGACGTCGACATCGCCTGGATTCCAAGCTGGGTCGGGACGCCTCGCGGCAGGATCTTTGAGATTCGAGGCGGCGCGCTCGACATTGTGAGCGACCCGGCCCCGGTCGAGTTCCTCGACGGCGCGATGGCGAGCGGAGTTCTGACGTGGGTGCGCGAGGATATCGCCGAGTCGCGAGGCGAGGCCGGCGCCTGACGTCAGCCCGACGGGAATTCACGACGCGCCTCCATCAGCGCCTTCAGCGCCTCCGGCGAGCCGACCGGCAGGCTGCAGGCCTGTCCTTG
Source organism: uncultured Alphaproteobacteria bacterium (assembly GCA_963765375.1). GTDB lineage: Bacteria > Pseudomonadota > Alphaproteobacteria > Rhizobiales > Beijerinckiaceae > Roseiarcus. The sequence continues at coordinate 209,926 of CAVXVZ010000011.1, forward strand.
GCACAGCATCGCCATCGGGGACGACACCAAGGGCAAGTCGGCGCGCGGCGGGCCGTTCGGCCATAGCCTTCGGTCACGGCGCAGCACGAAGAGCGACGGATCGGGCGCGCTGAGCGCGACTTCAGCGAGCGCTTGCGCCGCCGGATCGTCGAGCGGCCCGTCGATCACGACCGAGCCGCCGCGCTCGAGCGCATCGGCGCTCATCAGAGTGAGCGGACTGCCGCCGAGCCCCTCGGGCGCGCCGGAAACCGCGCGGATGAGGTTTTCGGCCGCCTCGCGCCAGCGTGCTTCGTCGGTCAGATGCCATAAGCCGACGAAGACCTCGGAGAGGAGCCCGACGCCGGACGGCGTCGCCCCGTCATGCGTCTGGCGCGGACGGGCGCCCGGCACATCGGCGGCGTCCTTGGCGGTGAGGTAGACCCCGCCGGCGCTGTCGCCGAACAGGTCCAATGCCTCGGCCGCGAGCTTTCGGGCGGCTTCGAGGTCGCCGGGCTCGCCGCTCGTCTCGAACAAGGCGAGCGCGGCGCGGGCCATTGACGCGTAGTCGTCAAGGAGGGCGCGGGCGCCCGGATGTCCCTCCCGCCAGGCGTGCAAGAGCCGCCCGTCCCCGCCACGCAGCTTGCCCATGATAAAATCGAACGCGGCGCGCGCAGTTTTGAGCCAGGCCGGCTCGCCGAACGCGGCGCTGGCGCGGACGAGCGCAGCGATGGTCAGGCCGTTCCAGTCCGCCAGCACCTTGTCGTCGCGGCCGGGCTTGGGACGCGCCTCGCGGACCGCGAACAGTTTCGCCCGCGAGGCGGCGAGCTCGGCCTCCTCGTCGGGCGCGCTCCGCGGGCCGACCCGCCGCAGCACCGTCTGCCCTTCCCAGTTTCCCCCGCGCGTCACGTCATAGGCGGCCTTGAAGCGCGCCGCGGCGTCGCCCAGGGCGGCGTCGATCTCGTCCTCCCGCCAGACATAGAAGAGGCCTTCCTCGCCATCCTGATCGGCGTCGAGCGAAGCAGCGAACGCATCGCCAACCCGCATCTCGCGCATAAGCCAGCCGACCGTCTCACGCGCGCGATCGGCGAATGTCGGATCGGGCCAGAGCGAGTGAGCCAGCGCCAGCAGTTCGAGGATTTGCGCGTTGTCGTAGAGCATCTTCTCGAAATGCGGCACGAGCCATTCGGCGTCGGTCGAATAGCGGGCGTAGCCGCCGCCGAGGTGATCGTAGATGCCGCCTGCGTTCATCGCCTCGAGCATGGCGCGCAAAGCTTCGCCGAAGGCCGGCTCGCCGCGGCGGAACATCTCGTTCCAGAAGAAGCGGAAGATCGGCGCATTGGGGAATTTTGGCGCGCCGCTGAGGCCGCCGTGAACCGAATCGACCGCGCTCAACAAAGCGTCGCCGATGCGGGTCAGATCGGCCGGCGTCACCCCCGGCCCGGCGCTCGAGGTCGACAGCTTCGCGAGGTGGTCGGCGAGAACGAGGCCGCGTTGCTCCATCTGATCGCGGCGCGTGCGCCAGGCCGCGTCTACCAATTCGAGCACCTGCCGGAACGAGGCGCGGCCCCAGCGCGGCTCAGGGGGCCAGTAGGTGCCGCCGAGCATCGGCTGGCCGTCGGGCGAAAGGAACATGGTCAACGGCCATCCGCCCTGCTGCCCGAGCGCGTGGAGGGCCGTCATATAGATGTGGTCGATGTCCGGCCGCTCCTCGCGATCGACTTTAATGTTGACGAACAACTCGTTCATCAGTCGAGCGGTTTCCGCGTTCTCGAACAACTCATGCGCCATCACGTGGCACCAATGGCAGGCGGCGTAGCCGATCGACAGCAGAATCGGACAGTCGCGCAGCTTGGCCTCCGCCAGCGCGGCCGCGCCCCACGGGCGCCGATGGACCGGGTTCCGGGCGTGCTGGAGGAGATAGGGCGACGTCTCGCCGGCTAGGAGATTGCGGCCGGCCTCCATTTGAAAACCCTCGCCTCATCCGTGGTTCACAGGGCGTCCGGAAGGACGCTTGTCTCTCAATGGGCTATGGAGCGCGGCAAAAAGAAGCGCCCCCTTCGGCGCGACCGCCTACTTCCACTCCCATTCCTTCCGTGAATAAATGAAGGCGTGGCTGTCGAGCCCATACATATTATTGGGAGTGAACCGGCCTTGTTCGCGCTGTTGAATTCATTGATATACTTCAATTGTCCCATATTCGGGTTCCCGTGGAAACTCCAGACGTCGTCGAAGTGGAAAACACACCCCGAATGAAGCAGCGGGAGCAGCCAGTCGACCACCGTTTTTGTGGAAGAATAATAATCAACATCGACGTTGACGATGGAGGGAAAAATTTTCCTGCTCTTGAGATCATTCAACAGTTCCGGAGTAAGGCTCTTCTCGTAAAAACCTTCGATGAGATGAATGTTGGACAGTGGGAAACCCGTTTGCTTGATCCTGGATTCAACCAGCTCCTTCGAGCCGGCAAACCGTCCCTCGTGCCAATCAACATGTTGATCGCTTTTGTCTTCCGTTTTTGGCAACCCGATAAAAGAATCAAAAGCGTATATCGTGATGTCCGTGAGGGGGCGATTAAACCTTTTGCAGTATGTCTTGGCCGCGTTGATAAATCGGACGAGGCTGTTCCCAGTACTGACTCCAAACTCGAAATATACGTTTCTCGGTGAAAATTCGGATGAGAAAGTATGTTGCCTCGCCAACCACCCCAAAAAGAAGCGCTCGTGGGGGTGCGGACTCATTATCCTGGTGACCGGCTCGCCAATAGAATAGACGAGAAAGTCCTTGATATCCTTTTTCAGCATTAGTCTTTCCCCGATTATCCAGACGACCGGCACGGTGGCGATCTTTTCCGATTCCGATGCACGTCCGTCTCCCCTGATCTGCCTCTTCAACCCGAGAGCGCCGACTTCAGCATAGCCTTAAATTTGGCCGCGTCGAGAGTCCAGAGGACGTCCGCGCCGGCGCTTTCGGCGGCCCAGACCTCGCGGTTGTTGTCGTCGCCGGCGACATTGAGCCGGTCGACGACCGTCATGCCGCGCGTAAGCTCGCTCGAGCATTCAATCGCGACCCGATGGCGGGACCAGGAGAGGCCGACCGAGCGGTCGAGCGCAACCGCCATCGCGGTCGGATCGGCGAGCGAGAGGCCGACCTCGCCGGTCTGGACGCGATAGGCGTCGCGGGCGGCGCTGTTCGTTCGAATCGCGAATTCGGCCTTCGCCGTGCCGAGCGCCTCGATCGCGGCGATTTCGTCGTCAGTCAGCACGGACGGGCCGCGGGAGACGTGCCAGCCGACCATCTCGATCGGGACCTTCGAGCGGAAGACGGCGCGCGCCGCTTCCGGATCGACCCAGATGTTGTATTCCGCCGCCGGCGTCACGTTGCCCTCGCAGCACGGCGCCCCGCCCATCACCACGCAGCGGCCGATCCTCTCCGCGAGCTGAGGCTCGCGCGCGAGCGCCAGCGCGATGTTGGTGAGCGGGCCGAGCGTCACCAGCGTCAAGCCCGGCTCGGCTCGGGCGAGGCGCAGGATCGCATCGACGCCATGCTCGCGCTCGGGCGCACGCTTGGGCGCCGGGTAGCCGCGGTCGCCGAGACCGTCCTTGCCGTGGAACCAATGCGCGTGTTCGTGCGCCCGGATCAGCGGCCGGTCGGCGCCGGCGAACACGGGCACGTCGGAATTGCAGATCTCGGCGGTCAGGAGGGCGTTCGAAGTCGCCTGCTCGAGGCCGACGTTGCCGGCGACGGTGGTCAGGCCAAGCACCCGCACGTCCGCCGCCGCCAGCGCCATCATGATCGCGACCGCGTCGTCGGAGGCGGTGTCGGTGTCGATGAGGAAGGAGCGCATGAGGTCAGGCCGTCGCCCTTAGCCGCGCCAAACCGCGGTCGAGGTCGGCCTTCAGATCCTCGATGTCCTCGAGGCCGACGCTGAAGCGCGCCATCGGCCCGCCCGGCGCAAAGCGGGTCGCGGTGCGACGGTGCGTGCAATCGACGGGAACGGCGAGGCTTTCAAAGCCGGCCCACGAGTAGCCGAGGCCGAACAGCTCGAGGCTGTCGAGCAGCGCGGCGACCGCGGCCTCCGATACGGGCTTCAGCACGATCGAAAAGAGGCCCGAAGAGCCGGAGAAGTCGCGCTTCCATAGGCGATGGTCCGGATGATCGGGAAGGGCAGGGTGGATGACGCGCAGGACCTCGGGCCGGTCGCTGAGCCATGCCGCCAGCGCCAGCCCCTGCCGCTCCGCCTCGCGCAGCCGCAAATCCATCGTGCGCAGGCCCCTGAGCGCCAGAAACACATCCTCGGGGCCCGCCGGAATTCCCATCAGTTCAGTGCTTCGATGCAGCCGTTCGAACCATTTTTCGTTGGCCGAGACGAGACCGAGCAGCAGGTCGGAGTGACCGGAGAGATATTTGGTGCCCGCCTCGATCGCGATGTCAACTCCATGCGCGTGCGGCGAGAAGAAGAGCGGCGTCGCCCAGGTGTTGTCCAATATGACGCACGCGCCGCGGGCATGAGCGACCTCCGCGATGGCGGGGACGTCCTGGACCTCGAAGGTTTCCGAACCCGGCAATTCGGTGAATACGGCTCGGGTGTTCGGCCGCATCAGCGCTTCAATTCCAGCGCCGACGCGGGGATCGTAATATGTGGTCTCGATCCCCATTCGCTTCAGCGTCCTGTCGGCGAAGGCCCGCGAGGGACCGTAGACGGAATCGCTCATCAGCAGGTGATCGCCGGCGCTCAGCGCCGCCATGAGCGCGGCTACGATCGCCGCTATGCCGGACGGAACGAGCTTGGTTCCGGCCGCGCCGCAAAGATCCGTCCAGGCCGATGACAAAGCCTCGAGCGTCGGGGTGCCGCGGCGGCCGTAGGTGTAACGCTGGGCGCCGTTCTTCAGGGTTTCCACGTCGGGATAGAGCACGGTCGAGCCGCGAAAGGGCGGCAGATTGACGAAGCCGTGCGAAAGCTCGACATCGCGGCCGAGATTCACCAGTCGCGAGCGGCGCCTTAGGCCGGCGCGCGTTTCATCGGTAAGCTTGGCCATTGGGGGTCCTACGAACGTGCGCTCGCGCACTCAGGCGGCATGATCAATGCGATAGGGACGGACGAGCAGATCGGCCGGGATGCTCCACGCTTTGCTGACCTTGTGGATCATGTCGACCGTCAGCGCCCGCCGGCGCGACAAAATCTCGGACGCGCGCGAACGCGAGCCCAGAAGTTCGGACAGCTCCGCCTGGGTATGCCCCATTTCCTCGATCGCATGGTTGAGGACGTCGATCGGATCAAAGTTCTCGTCGAGGTCGATAGGCCAATGCTTGTCTTCATAGGCGTCGACAAGGGCAAGAAGCACATCCAGCCTGTCGCCTTTCTCCGTGCCCTCCGTCGCGCCCCAGCAAGCATCGATCTCCTTGAGCGCGGCTCGGTGATCCTCTTCAGTCCGAAATCGGGCGAATATCCATGGAACAGCCCCTAGAACACCGATACCGTCAACGCATCGACCCGATCATACTCGGCGTGCGTGCCGATGAACTTAGCGAACACTGCCTGCCGACGGAAATCGAACGCCGCCACCAGGCGATAGTCTCCTCCCGCGACTTCGAATCTCACTCGCTCGCCATTGAGCCCCTTGCACTTCGGAGCCGCTCTTTGCACTTGGTCCGTTGATGACCAACGGGCCGCTTTGACGCGTTTCAGCCAACGCTCCAACGCTACTTTGGTCTCCGGATGAGCGCTCCAAAACCCGACAAGCGCATTTCGGGCGACTATCCGCATCCGGATCATATACATGTTCCCAAATCGGGAACAACGCGGTGAAGATCGAACCCACGCCCTCTCGATCTGTCGCGGGGATGGGCCAATTGACTGGCGACCGGCGCTCCCCACAATGAGACGTGCGTCCGGCCGCTCCGGCCGGTCGGCGGTCATTTTGGCGTCAATGAGGAGTTTGTCATGCGATCGCATCTTGCCTGGCTTGCCGGAGCGGCGCTCGGCGCCGCGGCTGCTCTTTCCGCCAACGCGGGCACGCTCGATCAGGTCAAGGCGCGCGGCCAATTGATCTGCGGCGCCAATCCGGGCCTCGCCGGCTTCGGCCTGCCCGACGACCAGGGGGTCTACAAGGGCCTCGACATCGACGAGTGCCGCGCGATCGCCGCGGCGATCTTCAACGATCCGACGAAGGTCAAATTCCTGCCGATCAACGCCAAGGACCGGCCGACGATCCTGGCGTCGGGCGAGATCGACGTGCTCATCCGCAACACCACCTGGACGCTGTCGCGCCAGACCGGCGGCATGTTCTTCACCGGCATCAATTATTACGACGGGCAGGGTTTCATGGTGCGCAAGAAGCTCGGGATCGAACTCGGCGCTCAAGCTCGACGGCGCCTCGGTCTGCGTCCAGCAGGGGACGACGACCGAGCTCAACCTCGCCGACTATTTCCGCGCCAACGCCATGAAACTGGAAGCGGTCGTGTTCGCGACCGACGACGAGGCGACCAAGGCTTACGACAGCGGCCGCTGCGACGCCTACACCACCGACGCGTCGGGCCTCTATTCCGAGCGTCTCAAGATGTCCAATCCGGACGACCACATCGTGCTGCCGGAGATCATCTCCAAGGAGCCGCTCGGCCCTTCGGTCCGCAAGGATGACATTCAGTGGTTCCAGATCGTGCAATGGACCCATTATGCGCTCATCACCGCCGAGGAGCTCGGCGTGACCCAGGCCAACGTCGACGAGAAGCTCAAGTCCGACAACCCGGCGATCCGGCGCCTGCTCGGGGTCGAGGGCGATTTCGGCACGGGGCTCGGCCTCACCAACGACTGGGCCTATCGCATCATCAAGCACGTCGGCAATTACGGCAAATCGTTCGAGCGCAACGTCGGCCAGGGTTCGCCGATCAAGATCCGCCGCGGCCTGAACGCGCTCTGGAGCCAGGGCGGCCTGCAATACGCCCCGCCGATAAGGTGAGGCTGGGCTCCGACCGCCGGCGCGACGCAGTTCAGCTCTCGGCGCCCAATTCCAGCGCAAAGATTTCCTTCGGCTCCCTCACCCCGCGCAATGCGTGCCGGCCGAGCAATTCGAGACGGCTGTCGGCGCCCATGATCCCGGCGACGAATTCGGCCGAGACGAGAACCGCGCGGCCGAGCGGCTCGCATAAAGCCTCGATGCGGGCGACCTCGTTGACGGCCGGGCCGATGACGGTGAAGTCGAGCCGGTCGGTCGCCCCGACATTGCCGTAGAGCACCTCGCCGAGATGGAGCGCGAGATCGACGGACGCGACCGGAAGGCCGGCCGCCGCGCGCGCCTTGTTCATCTCATCGATGTTTCGCGTCGCCTCGATCGCGGCGTCGAGCGCGTGCCGGCAGGTTTCGGCCCGGTCGCGCTCCTCGAACGAGAAAACGGCGAGCATCGCATCGCCGATGAATTTGAGCACCTGGCCGCCGTGCGGGCGCAGCGAGGCGGTCAGGACCTCGAACACGTCGTTGAGCAGTTCGACGACCACCGGACCCGGCGCCGAGTCGCTCACCGCCGTGAAGCCGCGGATGTCGGCGTACCAGATCACGGCGCGCAGGGTATCGACCGAACCGCGCATGATCGAGCCCGCGTGGACGCGCCGCCCAGCGTCCTCGCCGAGATAAGTCGCGAGCAGTCCCGAGGCGATGACGTAGCCTGCGTGCGACTTCATCGCCAGCGAAAGCGCGGGCAGCGTCGCCTGCAACAGCCTCGTATCGTCGTCGCTGAAACCGCCTCGACGATCGGTCGCGAACGAATAGACGATGCCGGTTCCCTGCGACCGGTCGCCGTCCCTTCCGAATGGAAAGATGTAAGCAAGATAGTCGGTCGCGCCGGCGGCGAAGAATTCGGCCAATATCGGAAAATCGCGCTGGTCCGGGCCCTGTTCCAGTCGCCTGCGCATGATCGGGCTTTCCTCGCCCTCGCGCGCCCTTCCGATGAGATGGTTGAGCGGACTGCTCCGCCAATCGTCCTCTTCGAGACTGCCGTGAGCGTACTGTTCGGGCTCGATGGCGTTGAGGTCGCGCCGCCAGACATAGCCGTAGCCGTTCCACTGCGGATGCAGGGTCTCCATCGCCAGATGCGCGCGCCAAAGCTGCGTTCCGTCGATGACCAGGCGCTGGCAAAAACCGTCGAACAATTCATAGGCGCCGGCGCCGCGCAGTCCTTCGCGCACCGCCCACATGTGGGTCGCGATGATGCGATGGCCGAGCGCATCGTCGAACGTCGTGAGCCGGAGCCGCGAGATTTCCTCTGCGCTGTCGTCGGATGGCATGAGGAAACCTTCGTTCCTGTCGCTTCGGCGAGCCACGCCCGAGTCGATCCGCGACCGTCAGGGCCTCGGTCCGAACTTCGGCACGACGAAGACCTGGCCAGGATAGATGAGATTTGGGTTGTGGATCTGCGACCTGTTGGCTTCGTAGATCACCGGGTAGCGCGTCGGGTCGCCATAATAGTTTTGGCTGAGCGCCCATAAGGTGTGGCCGGGGACGACCTGGGCGGTTTGAACCAACTCGACGACCACATCGGCGGACAGCGGAGGGTTCGGTTGCGGCGCGCCCGGCGCCGCGCCGGCCGGGGCGGGCGCAGGCGATACCGGCGGGGCAGGCGTCCCGGCGGAACCCAGCGGGGCGGGATAGTCGAATGGCGTATCGGCGCTCGCAACGACCGACGCGCCGCCCGGGTTGATCTCTTCGGCGCGCATCATGTACCCGCCCGGGGTCATGCCGTGCTTGATCGTCAGCGACCAGCGGCCGTCCGATTTTGTCTCGGCGTCGGCGACGTCGGCGCCGTTGAGATAGAGGCGTACGGTCGCGTTCGGCCCGGCCGAGCCCTTGGCGATCAGGCCGCCGTCGGCGTCGGCTTCGACCGACTGGATCGCGACTCGGGAGGCCGTGGCAGGCGGCGTCGCCAGGGTCCGCATCGCCAGGGCGGGCGAGGCGGGCGCGGGCGCAGCCGCCTTCGCCGGCGCGATGGTCGCGGCAGCCGCTGCTTTGGCTTCCGGCTGCGGAACCGAGACGGCGACCACTCTCGACGTTTCCGGCGCCGAGGCGCCCGCTTCCGCGGCCAACGAAAGGCTGTGATCGCCAGGCGCCAATGCCGGCGGAATGATGACGAACTCGCCCGAGGCGTCGGCCGTCGCCTCGGCGACCGTCTTGCCGTCGTCGCGCAACTCGACCTTGGCGTTTGGCGCGGCGCGGCCAGCGATGACCGCTTCGCCCGTAGGCTCGACATTCACCGCATCGAAGGCCGGCTTGAGCGGCGAGACCGCCGCCTCGCGGCCGGACGGGGAAGCCGTTGCGGCAGGCGCCGCGGGCTCGACGGCGGGCGCAGCCGGAGGGACGCTTGACGCCTTCGGTTCGGGGGCGCTGGCCAGGACCTCCGGCGCGGCGGGGGTCGGCCAAAGGAATCCGGGATGGGTCCAATAGAGCACGCCCGCCACCGCGCCTGCGACCACAGCCGTCGACGCCGCGGCTCCTCCGACCCATACCAGCCTATTTTGCGACAGCATGCTCGCTCGCTCTCGCCTCAGGTTATACCGCGAAAGCGATCACGGGGACAAATGTTCGTCACTCTTCCTTCATGTGAGAGGTCCCGCCTGTCCGCGAAGGGGATGTTGGGGTTTCAAGTTTGGCGGCCATGCCCGCCCGAATGCGCCTGCGAGGGCGCGCCGGAAGTCGAGCAAAACCGAACGGCTCCGGGCCATCGCCGTGAAGCGGTCTTTCATCCAGAAGGATTCAGGTCCGCCATTCGAACCGGAACACCGGAACCATCTCGGAAAACCCCTTCAGCCGCCGCTCGCCGAGCGCGACGAAGCGCGCTGCGTCCTCCTCGGACAAGTCGCGCACCCGCCAGGAAACGACAATGCCGTTGGCCTCCGCCTCGCTGCACAGCCGGCTTGCGAGCTGCACTGTCGCGCCGAACAGGTCGTTATGCTCGGCGACCGGTTCGCCCGCGTCGATGCCGATCCGGACGCCCAAGCTCTCCGACGCTTCGGCGTTATAGTTTGCGAAGCGCCGCTGGATCTCGGCGGCGGCGCGCACCGCGTCCGCCACATTGTCGAAGGACGCCATGATCCCGTCGCCGGTATGCTTGACCTCACGCCCCCCATGCGCCTCAAGGCCGCGCCGAACGATCGCGTCGTGCGCCCGAACCAGTTCGAGCGCCGCGCTGTCGCCAAGCCGCGCCGTCATCTCGGTCGAACCGACGATGTCGGTGAACATGACGGCGCGCAATCCGGGATCGACCGCGGGCGCAGCCGCATCGCGGGACGCCCGCGGATCGCCGATCCGGCCGAGGAACGCCTCGACGGCGACAAGGTCGACCGGAATGATCGCGTGGGCGACTTGGCCATGCGCCTCACGATGGACTTGCTCTGCGGTAGCTTGATTGGGCGCATGGACGAGGCAAAAGGCGGCGCCGTTTCCCTCGTCGAACCAGTAGGCCATATACTTGACCCCGTGCCGGTCCTGGATGTCGACATCCCTGCGGTGCGCCTCGGCGACGTCCGCTTGCTTCATTCCACGCAAGTCGTGGCGGTCCATGAAGATCGGCAAGCGGTCTCCCTTGTCCGGCAGCCTTCCTTCCCCGGGCGCGGCGCCGGCTGAGAAAGGGCGATCGGCGGCGAGCCCGTGTTATCGGGTCGGATATAGCCATGCCTGTTCGGCAGCGACGGCTCTGCGACCCGGAAGGGGCGAGCCGACGCCGAACGGCGCCGCTGATCCGAAGGAGTAAGTTGCATGGCCGATCTCGCCAGTACGGCAGCCGCCCAAGTTCACTGTCTCCTTCGCCGGATCGACCCACACCCCCTTTTGCAGCGAAGGTCGATCACCAGGCCAACGTCCCCGATGCGCCTGGTCCGTTGATCCGCCGCCGCGAGTGGCGGCGGGCGGGTTGTATTCGCGCTCGAAATGCCCCGGCGGCGACGAACCTGGACGACCCGTCGCTCGGCTCCAGGAGTTGATCGGCTAAAGTCTGGATGTTTATCGCCCGGCAGCGGTGGCGAAAATGGCGGAGATTACCTACGTCTCGCCGCCGGGCGGACCGAAGCTGAGCGCCATCCGCACGAGATGAGAAATCGTGCGGGCCCGCAACTTATGCATGACGGCGGCCCTATGGTGCTCGGTGGTGCGGGGGGTAATGCCCAACTGGCGCGCGATCAGCTTCGTCGGCAAGCCCTCCACCAGCAACGCGAAGACTTCGTGCTCGCGCTGGGTGAGCAGCGCGCATCGGCTCCTGAACTCCTCGACCTGGGACTGGCGATCGCGAGCCTGTTCGGTCCTCGCCAACGCGTCCTCGACGGTGACCAGCAGGGCTTCGGGGTCCAGCGGCTTCTGAACAAAATCGAATGCGCCGCATTTCATCGCCGAAACCGCGGTCGGGACGTCGGCATGTCCGGTTATCAGGATAACCGCCGTGTCGGCGTCGGTCGCCGCGATTCGCTTGAGCAGTCCGACGCCACTCAGGCCGGGTAGCTGATTGTCGAGGATGACGCAGGCCGACTCGTCCGGCGAGGATTGAAGATAGTCTTCGGCCGACGCGAATGTGCGCGACTCGATCTGGGCGGTGGACAGCAGCAAGGCCAGCGACTCGCGGACGCTCGCCTCGTCGTCGACGATATCGACGTGACGTCTATTCGGCATCGCCGTCAGGTCCATTGATTTTGAGCTCGACCACGAATTTGGTTCCCTCCGGCTCGATGGGCTGCCACCAAATGCGGCCGCCATGCTGTCGCACGATTTGACGGCTGAGGGTGAGCCCAAGGCCCATGCCCCGGGGTTTCGACGTCTGGTAGGCCTCGAACAGGCTCTCCGCCAGCTCCGGCGAGACTTCGCGGCCATTGTCATCAATCTGGACAATCGCGCAATCGTCGCGGCCGATCACCCGAACGACGACGCGGCCACGCCCGTCTCCGCGCTCCGCGGCGGCGTCGACGGCATTGCCGACGACATTGTTGAGGACCTGCTCGATCCCGATCGGGTCGGCCTTGACCAAAGGGACCGGACGATGGCTTTCGACGGCGATTTCGACGCCGCGGGCGGTCGCGCCCTGCATGGACAGCGCCCGAATCGTCTCGGCTGCGTCGACGAGGTTCAGGGGACGCGCCTCCAATCTGCCGACGGAGATGAGATCGCGGATGCGCTGCACGACCTGGCGCGTTCGCTGCGCTTCGGCCTCGGCTTTGCGCAAGGCGTCCATGACCGGCTCCGGGCTCGCGCCCGATTGCAACATCCGGCGCGCCGCCAGCGCGTAGGTCGCGACCGTGGACAAGGGTTGGCTGAGTTCATGCGCAAGCAGCATGCCCATCGCGCCGGCTGTCGCTTGCGCCGAGACGCGCACCAACTCCCCCTGCTGTTCCCGAAGCCGCAGGTTGGCGCGCTCACGCTCGGTGACGGCCGCGCCGAGAATGAGCCCGGTGATCGAAAGCACCAGCATCAGGATTTGAAACTGGTCAAAATCGCTTTCCGCGATACCGATGTGCGAAGCGGTCATGAAAAAAGCCGTCTGGAGCGCAAGGAGCGCGAGCGCCACGCCGGCATAACCCGCTCGCATGCCCATCCAGATGACCGGCGAGAACAACAGATAGAACAAATGGTAGGCGTATTCGCTGCTCGCGCCGCGGAGGAGCGCGATCACCAGGCACGAACTCACGAGGAAAACGGTCCAGTCGAGCGTGTCGTCTCTCCGCCAGACCCAGCGGGGCCGGGAGAAAAGCATGAACACCGCCGTCGCGGCGGAAAGGATCGCGATGATCCCGACGGTGTCGCCGATCCAGAAGTGCCGTACCGCGGCGACGAACTGATTGACGGGCAGCGAAGCGGCGAGACAGAGGACGCCGCAGTAGATCAACGCGGTCAGGATCGCGCCCGCCGGCACGGTCGCGAGCATGGTGAGGAGGTTGGCCAGATCGCTGCGCCTGAGGCTGAACTTGAGCGCATCGCGCAATGTGACGGCGAGTCCGAGGTAGCCGAGGGTCAAGGCGGATTCAGACAGCATTATAATGTGAAAACTCTGATGAACATGGGAGACCAGGACGTCGGCCAATATCGCGCCGGCGAGGACGAAGGGTAGATATTTGACCCCTTCCATCAGCACGAGGACGGAGAGCCCGTCGTCCGGGCTCCACAGCGTAATGCCGAGCGCGTGGAATTGATACCGAGCGGTCATCACGTTCAGCGCCAGATAGGCCGCAAGGAACGCAATCCCGATCAGCCAGAACCGCGGTCTGACAAGGTTCTCCGCGGCGTCTGTCCACGCGGATCGCGGCGCTTCCTCTCGGTGATTTAATCTCTATCTGTCCTGGCCGGCAGCGAGGCCCATCCGGGGTACGTTTCTGGCCTCGACCTCCTCGATCAACTCGCCGCGGGGGCCGGGCGACGGGATCATCGCCTAGGAGCCTGTCCGAGAAATGGCGGATTTTGGTGGCGGCGTTTGCGCGAATCGGATTCTGCTTGCTTATGAGCAAGACCTTCCGGCCCTGGACGATCGATCAGCCGCTGTTGTTGCCGCCGAGCGTGCAGGACTTTGTCGGCGAGGACCATCTGGCTCGCTTCATTTTGGCGCTTGTGCTCGAGCATCTCGACCTTGGTGAGATCGAATCCGGGTATGCGAGCGAGCGCGGGCAGCCGCCGTTTGACCCGGCGATGATGACGGCGCTGTTGCTGTACGGCTATTGTCACGGCGTCTACTCGTCGCGCCGGATCGCCAAGGCGACGCGCGAACGGGTCGACTTCATGAGCATTGTCGGGCTCGATCCGCCGGATTTTCGCACCGTCTCCGACTTCCGCAAGCGGCACTTGAAGGCGCTTGCGGGACTGTTCGGGCAAGTTCTCAAGCTGTGCGAACAGGCGGGATTTGTGAAGCTCGGCCATGTCGCGCTCGACGGGACGAAGATCAAGGCGAACGCCTCCAAGCACAAGGCGATGAGCTACGAGCGCATGGAGAAGCGTGCGGCGGAGCTCGAGGCCGAGGTCGATCGGTGGCTGAGCGCAGCCGAGGCTGCGGACGCCGAGGAAGACAGAGCCTTCGGCCGCGACAAGAGCGGCGAGGAGCTGCCCAAATGGGTTGCCGACAAGAAGAAGCGCGCCGAGAAGATCCGGGCGGCGAAGGCCGAATTGGAGGCCGAGGCGAAAGCGGCCGCGGCGGCCAAGGCCAAAGCGCAGGCCGAGGCCGAGGAGCGGCGACAAGCCGAGGGCCGCAAGAAACCGGGCAAGCCCGCCGCCCCGCCATCCGAAGAGCCTGACCCCAAAGCGCAGAAGAACTTCACCGATCCCGAAAGCCGCATCATGAAAACCAAGGACGGCTTCATCCAGGGCTACAATGCGCAGGCGGCGGTCGACGCGACGGCGCAGGTGATCGTCGCCCACGGCCTCGACGCGAAGCAGAGCGATCAACATCAATTGGCGCCGATCGCCGACGCCATCGAAGCCAATCTGGGCAAGAAGCCGACGCAACTGTCGGCGGACGCGGGCTATTGCTCCGACGCCAACCTTGCGGCGATGGAGGAACGCGAGATCGACGCCTATATCGCGCCGGGGCGGGCCAAGCACGCCGGGGAAGGAGAAGGCGGCGGCGCCCGCGTCGCCGCCATGCGCGAAAGAATCAAGGCCGGCGGGCACTCCAGCCCCTACCGCTTAAGAAAGCAGCTGCCCGAGCCGGTGTTCGGACAGATCAAGCAGGCGCGCGGCTTCCGTCAGTTTCTCTTGCGCGGCGTCGAGAAGGTCGCCAACGAGTGGGGCCTCGTCTGCCTCGCCCACAATATCTTGAAGCTCGCCCAGGGGCGGACCCCGTCCCTTGCCGCACTCGCAACCGGCTGAGCTTCGCCACCTCGGAAACGGTGCAACGAACGATGGCCGCAAAGCTTCCACCCTTACATCAAACCGGATGCGCGAATTTGCTGCATCCGGCTCTCCGACTGGCTTGAGCGGTTCAAATCCCAGCTCGCCGGGATTAAGCAGACAGGCTCCTAGGGAGACGATGATTTCCAGCCCGGTGCGAATTGGCAGGACGTCGGGGCCGCTCGGCGCATGCGCCGACGCGCGCACCGCGGGCCGCAAAGTCCCCGTCCGTCGATCGGCAACGCGGCCGGTTGACGCCGCGGCCCGCCGCGAATCCGGCTTGACCACGAATGCGTCAAGCGCGCGCCGCCGTCATTCGTCTTGCCATTCGGACCGGCGCGCTCGGCGAAAACGCGCGAAGCCGGGCGCGGGACGTCAATCCTGGCGCTATTCGCTCGCGGTCTTTCGCAAGGCCAGCCTTTGAAGCTCGATAAGCTTCTCCCTCTCGCCGACATCGACGATGAGCGCCGTAGCTCCCTCGCCGCAGGTGAAGTTGAGCGAGTGGCCCTCCTCGCTGTCCAGGCCGGCCATTTGACCCGGACTGAGAACGAGACGAACGCGCGTCGCGGTGGCCGGCGGGGCCTCGTCGGGATCCGCCTTTTCGGAGACCATCAACGTTACGAGGCATTTCGCAGCCTGTTCCATAAAGTAGCCGCTCATCGACTTCGAGCCGAAATCATAGCGGATGCTCTGAATCGGCGCATACTTGCCCTGCTCGATGGGCGTTTGGGTTTGGCTGGAAGCCGCCGACGCCCACAGGCTGATTGCAGCCGTTCCGGCAAAGGCTGTCGTCTGAGCAATTTTTCTGATGAACATTGAGCCCTCCTCATTAACCGGCCGCGGAGACGGCGATCAGGGTCGATCGACCACGCGTCTTCGGAGCGTCCGGGATCCGTGGTCGTGACTTAGAGCAGCCGAGCCGCGGCGTATGTGACCCGGATCACAGAACGGGCTCATGGCGGATGGAGGGTCTAGCCGGGATCCCGCCTGCTATTGCCCGCGCTTCCCCCGCACCGCGAACCGCACCGCTTCTTCGGCGGCGCGGAACAGAGCCTTCGCCTTGGCGACGCATTCCTTCTGCTCGGCCAAGGGCGAGGAATCATGGACGATGCCAGCGCCGGCCTGGACGTGCATGAGTCCGTCCTTCACGACCGAGGCGCGCAGCACGATGCAGGTGTCCATTTCGCCGCCTGCGCCGAAATAGCCGATGCAGCCGGCATAGATGCCGCGCTTGTCCTTCTCCAGTTCGTCGATGATCTGCATCGCCCGCACTTTCGGCGCGCCGGAGACGGTGCCGGCGGGAAAGCCGGCGGCGAGCGCGGTGACCGCGTCGACGCCGTCGCGCAACTCCCCCTCGACGTTGGAGACGATGTGCATGACGTGGCTGTAGCGCTCGATGAAGAAGCTGTCGGTGACCCTGACCGTCCCGATCTTCGCGACGCGGCCGACGTCGTTGCGGCCGAGATCGAGCAGCATCAGATGCTCGGCCCGCTCCTTGGGATCGGCGAGAAGCTCGGCCGCCAGCGCCTCGTCGTCCGTCGGGCTTCCGCCGCGCGGCCGCGTGCCGGCGATCGGGCGGATCACGACCTTGCCCTCGCGCACCCTGACCAGGATCTCCGGGCTCGAGCAGACGATCTGGAAGCCGCCGAAATCGAGGAAGCAGAGATAGGGCGAGGGATTGACGCGCCTGAGCGCCCGGTAGAGCGCGAACGCGGGCAGGTCGAAGCGGCTCGTGAACCGCTGCGACAGCACGATCTGGAACGCGTCCCCCGCGGCGATATACTCTTTCGCCCGGACGACCATCGCCTTGTATTCGGCCTCGCTCGTATTCGACCTCGCTTCGCCCGCCTGGACCAGCGGATCGACAGCCACGCCGGCCGCGTGATCGAGCGGCTGCTCGAGCGCATCGACGACCGCATCCAGCCTCGCCATCGCGCTCTCGTAGGCCGCGCGGGCCGAGACGCCCGGCGCCGGGCGCACCGGGGTCACGATCGCCATCTCGTCGCGCGCGCCGTCGAACACGACCATGACCGTTGGCCGGATCAGCAGCGCTTCGGGCACGCCGATCGGGTCGGGCTTGGCCGGCGCGAGGCGCTCCATCCGCCTCACCATGTCGTAGCCGAGATAGCCGAACACGCCGGCCGACATCGGCGGCAGGCCGGGCGGCATCGCGATGCGCAATTCGGCAAGCAGCGACCTCAGGACGTCGAGCGGATCGCCGGGGCAGGGGACGAAAGCCTCGGGGTCGATGAGCGCGCGGCGGTTGAGCTCGGCGCGATCCCCGCTCGACCGGAAGATGAGGTCGGGATCGAGGCCGATCATCGAGTAGCGGCCGCGCTGCGCTCCGCCCTCGACCGATTCGAGCAGGAACATATTGCCCGACCGACCACGCACGAGCTTGAGATAGGCCGAGACCGGGGTCTCGAGGTCGGCGACCAGCGTCGTCACCGCGACCTCGGCCTCGCCTGAGCCGTAGGCGCGGGCGAAGGCTTCGTAGTCGGGCAGGGTGGTCATCGGCGCTAGCTGCCCTCGGCCGCTTGCAGCGCGTCGGGATGGACGACGACGCCGAGCGTGCGGCGCAAGGCTTCGACATATTGGTCGAGCAGGCTCTCGCGGGTGGAGGACTCGAGCTGCGAGGCCATCGCCTTGACGCGGGCGTCGGCAAAGTCGACCGGCGGCGTCTTGTCGGCGGTGACCTTGAACACCACCCGCCCATCCGGCGTCGCCGCCGAGCCCGCGCCGTCGGCGGGCTCGCGGAAGATCGCGGCGACGACGGCTTCCGGCAGGTTGGTCTGCTCGGCCCGATGAACGTCTTGCGCCGACTTCGTCTCGGCGCCTGCGCTCTTCGCCGCGTCGGCGACGCTCCCGCCTGCCTTGATCTGCTTGACGAGATCGTCGGCTTTGCCGGCCAGCGCCTTGTCGACCTCCTCGGCCCGCCACTGCTTCTCGACCTCGGGCTTGGCCTCATCGAACGTGAGGTCATGCGCCGGATCGACCTTGGTGATGTCGAACCACACGAATCCGCCGTCCTTGGTGTTGATCGGCGCTTCGTCGAGCCCGACGTCGGAGGCGAAGGCGGCCCGCAGGAGTTCGGCCTTGTCCGGCAGGTTCACGGCCGCGCCCTTGGGGTCGCGGCCCGCGGCGTCGACCGCCGCGATCGTTTCCCCGGTCAAGCTCACCGCCTTCGCGGCCTCGATGAGCGACTTGCCCGACACCCGGAGGTCCTCGATCTTGTCGTGAAGCGCCTGGATCTTGTCGCCGGCGCGCGAAGCCGAGACCTCGCGCTTGACCTCGTCGGCGACCTCGCCGAACGGCTTCATCGTCGAGGGCGTGACGCCCTTCACGCGGACGATCACCGGGCCGAACTGGGTCTTCAAGACCTCGCTCACGCCCCCATGCGGCAGGGCGAACACCGCGTCGGCCTCGGCCTTGTCGAGCATCGCGTCCTTGGTCGTCTCGCCGAGGTCGGTGTCTTCGGGCTTGAGGCCCCGCTCCTTGATGAGGTCGTCGAAACTCTCGCCGGCCTTGAGCTTGGCCTCGGCCGCGCTCGCGTCGCCCTCGTTGGGGAACAGGATCTGCTGCAGGTCGCGCTTCTCTGGCGCGCCAAACCGCGGATCCTTGCCGGCGATCTTCTCGTAAGCAGCCTCGGCGTCGGCGTCGCTCACCTCGGCCGGATTGGCGATCGTCTCCGGTTCGAGCGCGAGGATATCCATCGCCCGGTATTCAGGCGCGCGGTAGCTCGACTTGCGATCGTTGAAGAAGGTCTTCAGCGCCTCCTCGGAGGGCGCGCCAATCTCTCCTGCCGCCGCGGCGGGAAGCACGAAATAGTCGACCGACCGGCTCTGGCCCTCATAATCGGCCTCGGCCGCGACTTCGGCCTTGGGCGCCGCGATGCCGGCCGTGAGCGCCGCGACGACGAACTGTCTCAGCGCCTGCTTGCGCAACTCGGAGACGAAGCCGCGCTCGGTCATGTCCATGTCGCGCAGCGCGCCGGCGAATCGGGCCGGATCGAAGGCGCCGGACTTGTCGCGGAAATCCGGGTTCGTGGTGATGATCTCGCGCAAGGCGTCGTCGGAAATGTTGAGGCCGAGCTTGCCCGCCTCCTCGTCGACCGCCGCTTCGCTCAGGAGCCGCTGGAGGACGCTGCGATCGAGGCCGATCTGGCGCGCCTCCTCGTTGGTGAACGGGCGCCGCAGCCGGCGCTGGTATTGCTGGATCGTCCGGTCGTAGGCGACGCGGTACTCCTGGGCGGAGATCTTCGTCCCGCCCACCGACGCCACGGTCGAAGCGGTGAAGCCGCGCAGCATGTCGCCGACGCCCCAGATGACGAAGCTGACGATGATGAGCCCCATGACCACGGTCATGATCGCCTTGCCGACAACCCCCTGAGCCGCGTTGCGGATCGCTCCGAGCATTCGCCTGGTTCGCCTTTCCTCGTGCGCCTTATTGTGAGGCGCGGTCGCTGACCGCGCCTGCCGGGGTCATCGACCCCGGCTACAGGGCCGCGGGCAGCCCTATCTAGCGACGCTTGGATGCTTTGCATAGGCTCGGGGGCGATGATAACAACCGCGCCAACCAAGATGCGGGAGGCCTTCGATGACCCCTGGCGTGCGTCCGTTCGTCGCCGGCAACTGGAAGATGAACGGCCTTTCCGCTTCGCTCGGCGAAATCGATGCGATGCGCCGGGCGGCCGACGCCGGCGAAGCGGGCGAGGCCGAGCTCGCGGTCTGCCCGCCGGCGACGCTGCTTGCCCAGGCCGCCTGGAGGATCAGGGGCGGCAAGCTCTCGCTCGGCGCCCAGGATTGCAGCCCCGAGGCGAGCGGCGCCCTCACCGGCGACGTTTCCGCCCCCATGCTCAAAGACGCGGGCGCGGCTTACGTCATCGTCGGCCACTCCGAGCGCCGCACCCATCATCACGAGACCGACGCCCTGGTGCGCGCCAAGGCGGAAGCGGCGCTCAAGGCCGGATTGACCGCGATCGTCTGCGTCGGCGAGACCAAGGTTGAGCGCGAGGCAGGCGACGCCATCGCGGTTGTGACGCGGCAATTGAGAGGCTCGCTGCCGCCGGGCGGAGGACCGGAGGCCGTTGTCGCCGCCTATGAGCCGGTGTGGGCGATTGGCACTGGCCTCACTCCGACTCCCGTGGACGTCGCCGAGATGCACGGAGCGATCCGGAGGCTGCTCGGCGAGATCTATGTCCGCGGCGGGAGCAGATTGCGCATCCTCTACGGCGGCTCGGTCAAGCCCGCGAATTGCGGGGACCTCCTGACCCTCGACAATGTCGACGGCGCGCTGGTCGGCGGCGCCAGCCTCAAGGCTGCCGACTTCCTCGCCATCGCCGCCGCCTATGCCTGACGGACGCTCCGGCGCCCGCCAGACGATTGGTTCGGAATCGCGGGTGCTGGACCGGGCGGAGCTGCCCGTCGATTCCGCTGAGCTCGCGCGCTTTCTCATCGGCAAGATGCTTGTGCGGACACTTGAGGAAGGCGTGGCGGGCGGCCGCATCGTCGAGACCGAGGCCTATGTCGTCGGCGACCTCGCGGGGCACGCCTATCGCGGCATGACCCCGCGCAATCGGGCGCTGTTCCTCGAACGCGGGCACGCCTATGTCTATCTCGCCTATGGCGTCTCGTTCATGCTGAATGTCTCGAGCGAGAGGTCCGGAGTGGGCGCGGGCGTCCTGATCAGGGCGATCGAGCCGACCGTCGGCATCGAGATCATGGAGCGAAATCGCGGCGCCGGGCGGGTGCGAGACCTGGCGCGGGGCCCGGGACGGCTCTGCGCAGCCTTGCGGATCGATCGCAAGCTGGACGGGATCGACCTTTGTCAGGCCGGCCCGCTGTGGCTCGGATCCGCCAGTCCGCCGCCGGGCGAAATCGGGGAGAGCAAACGGATCGGCATCACCCGCGCGCCCGACAGTCCGCTGCGGTTCTACGTTCGCGGCAATGGGTTCGTCAGCGGCCCGCGGGCGCTCAACAGGTGACGACGGCTTTGAGCATGGGGTGCGATCCGATCCGATTGCACGCGATCTGAACCGATGGACGCCCCCCTTGCGCCGTGATAGGAGCGCGCCATCTTTCGAGGACCCGCGTCCCGCTCGAGACCTTCATGCAATCCGTTCTGATCGTCATTCACATCCTGATCGTCGTCGCGCTGATCGCCGTCGTCCTTCTGCAGCGCTCCGAGGGCGGGGCGCTCGGGACGGGCGGCGGAACCGGCAGCTTCATGACCGGCCGCGGGCAGGCGAACGCGCTTTCGCGCGCGACCGCGATTCTGGGGGCGATGTTCTTCGCCACCGCGCTTTTGATGTCGATCCTCTCGAGCTGGAGCCGCGCGCCGCACTCGATCCTCGAAAAGACCGGCGTCCCCGCGCCGGCGGGCCAGACCGCGCCGATCCCGATCTCGCCCGGCAATATTCTCGATCAGCTGAAGCAGATGGGAGGCCAGTCAAGCGCGCCGTCGGCTCCCGCGCCGGCTCCGGCCGCCCCCGCTCCGGCGGCGCCTCAACCCAAACCCTGAAGCCTTAGGCCCAGCGCGGGCGCTGGAGGTCTGCGACCTTGCCCTCCTTCCGCGACGAGCGCCGGGTCCGCCACCGCGCCGAGCAGATGTTCGCTCTGGTCGCCGACGTCGAGCGCTATCCTGAATTCGTTCCCCTCTGCAAGGCGCTGAAGGTGCGCAGCCGCAAGATCGACGACCAGGGCCGTGAAACGCTGGTCGCCGGCATGACAGTCGGCTACAGGCTCATTCGAGAGACCTTCACGAGCCGGGTCATGCTCGACGAGCCCCGGCTCAAGGTCAGGGTCGAATATATCGACGGCCCGTTCAGCCATCTCGAAAACATCTGGACCTTCCGCGACGAGTCCGAAGGCGAGGGCTCGCGCGTCGGCTTCTTCATCGACTACGAGTTCA
The DNA here is from genome assembly GCA_963765375.1 of uncultured Alphaproteobacteria bacterium. GTDB lineage: Bacteria > Pseudomonadota > Alphaproteobacteria > Rhizobiales > Beijerinckiaceae > Roseiarcus. Next base: position 231,653 of record CAVXVZ010000011.1, read on the forward strand.
AGAGCCGCACCCTGGGCGCGCTGATGGGCTCGATGTTCGACGTTGCGTTCCGCAAGTTCGCGCGAGCGTTCGAGGAACGCGCGGACGCGGTCTACAGGCGGGCGTAAAGGCTGGCGCGGCCCGCCACGCCAGGACCCGCCCAGAGTTACTGCTTCGGGGGCGGCGAGGGGATCGGACTATTCGGCTCGCCCTTGATTGCGCCTGCGAGGGGCGCTTCGTGGTGCTCCGTCACTTCGGTCAGAGAATCCGGATTGATGACCATCATCACCGGATTGCCCTGCGAATCCTTGGCCCGGACGAGGAAGGACGAAGGCATGATGGTGATATCGGTGAATCCGGCCTTGGTGAGGTCATCGCGCAGCTTCTGAGCGAGATGCGCAGGCCCTTGTGCATTGGGCGCGGGGCTCTTGCCGCTGGTTGATCCGGCGGAGTCCATCGCTGCGAGCGCCGACCCGGCGAAGCCGCAGCCGAGAACAAGCACGCATACGGTCCGGCTGAGAGTGGTCATTGGGTGTCATCCTTCGATCCGCGCCGCCCAGCTGCATGGTAACTGCGGGGGAAGGCGTACGTTCCTGCGGAGGATGAACTTTCGCGGCAGCCAAGTCGCCGATTTTGAGACGCACCCGGTCCGTTCCGCCCAGCCAATCGACGACGACAAACGTCAAAAGGCGAGTGCATCGAAGGCTTAAGTGTGCCGTCGAATGGCCTACCTGATAATCAAGAATGCCCCTGGTCGGGGGAAGCACGCCCTTGCGCCTCGGGATCGCGCTACCCGCCGAGCGCCGCCTCCAATAAATCGAGCCCGACCCTGACCGAGGCGAGGCGCACGGCGTCGCGGCCGATGTCGCCGAACCGCTCTTCGCGGGCGACCGTCGGCCCGCCGCGCCGCGCGCAGGCAAAATGGACGAGCCCGACCGGCTTCGCCGCCGTCCCACCGTCCGGCCCGGCGATTCCGGTGACGCTGAGCGCGACCTCGGCGCGCGAGGCTTCGATCGCCCCCTCGGCCATCGCCCGCGCCGTCTCTTGGCTGACCGCCCCATACCCCGCCAGCGTCGAGGCCGGAACGGCGAGCAGCTCCTCCTTGGCCGCGTTGGAATAGACGACAAATCCGCGCTCGACCACGTTGGAAGAGCCCGGAATCTCGGTCAGCAGCGCCGCGATGAGCCCGCCGGTGCACGATTCCGCCGTCGCGACCGTCAGGCCCGCGCTTCGGAAGCGAACAATGAGCTCGGCGGCGCGGGCAAGAAGGTCGTGCGGGAACATGGGATCGGGCCGGGAGGAGCGCGGATTGACGGGAGGGTACCGCAACTTTGCGGTTGGGCGAAAGCGTCGCTTCCGGTTTGCCGTCCGCCGCCGCATGCGGACTGTGATCGTCGTCACTGACGTGGCCGATGAATTCGGCTGATGAAATGTGCTAAAAAGAGCACGTCCTGAAGGAAGGATTTGGCGACACGCAAGAACGCTTGGCGGGCGGGGGTCGAGTGGAGGAATTTGCCGACCCAAGGAGAGATGGCCGATGCGAACCGTCGAAATCGGGAGCGCCGCCAGGGCTCTCACTCCAATATCCGCGTTCAACAACCTGTTCCTGATAACCGGGATTTATTGGATTTCTGGCGCGGCCGAGGACCTGATCAGAGGCAGGCTCAGCCTTGGAATGCTTGCCGGATACGCGCTCCTGGCGCCTCCGCTGTGGTTGGCCTGGCGGACCATGGATCCGATCCGAGCAGTTTTCAGTAAGCACGGGTTCTGGATATACATCTACACTGGCGTATTGGCGAGCGCTATTGCGTTGATTGGTCTATCAATACTTATTAATCGAGAGGATATAAACGCGTTTCTTGCTTTGTCCTCCGCCATTTATGTCCCATTTGCGTTTGCCGCGGCGCTCGGGGTTCGGCGATTGAAGAAGAGCGTCATTGCTCCTTTCGGATTGAGCCTCGCGACGCTGATGGATCGGGCAGGGGAGAACGCGCCTCGGCCGAAGACAACGAGTTGCCCTCGGTTGAACCCAACGAGGGGTTGGACCCTGTTGGCCGCCGGGGCGCTCATCTTTCTGGGCCGGGCGATCTTTGTCGACTTTGCCGTCGACATTTCCAGCGACAATCATGGGAAAGGTCTAGGAGCTCTCGGGAACATCGACCAAATGCTGACTTTGCTCGGGTGCTACGTCCTCATGCGGGCCCGCGCGAACTTCCAGCCGAAGGCCGAGGGTCTCCTGTCCGTCGACCGAAGGCCGGCCACTCTCTTTCTGAGATCGTTTTCCGACGACGAGAAATTGCAGGCTTTTCGAACCAGTCAGTACGCCCTGTTCGACTTTTCGCTGGAAGGCCGGCTGGCGGGTCACTTTGCTGCTTCGGGCCCGTTCATCGCGGTCGGCTCGCCGAGCCATGAGACGCCTCCGGCTGGCGCTGCGCGGGCTTTTCTTGGCGACGACGAGTGGCAAGGGCGCGTGGGTCAGTGGATGCAATCGGCGCGTCTGATCATTGTGGTCGCGGGGACCACCAAGTGGGTCGAGTGGGAACTCGATCAAGTCGTCAAGCGGGGATTTGTCGACAAGTTGATCGTGCTCTTTCCCGAGAAAGCCCACATCGCCAAAACGACCTTCACTTGGAAACCTCCCTTCTATGTCCGCTCGAGCAATGCGGACGCGCGCCTCGAGGGCGTCAGAACCGCGTTTCGGGACAGTCCCTGGGCGAGCGACTTGCTCGGCCTCGAAGACCCAAACCGGATCCGTAGCCTGACATTCGGCCCGGGCGGCGAGGTCACTCTCGTCGCAGGCGCCTCGGGAAGCCGAAACGAGTGTCACCTCGCCGTTCTGATCGCCGAACAAGTGCTTGTTCGCCGGATAGAGGACAAGGCGGCGCAGGGCGACAACCTAGCGGTTGCGGCGCCGCGAGTGGCGCGAGCGCCGGGATTGGTCGAGGGCCGGGCGTAACGAATCGCTCTCCGGCTTCGCGGAGCTCGCGTTCGGGGCTTCGGTCGCCCGCATGAAGAGAGGCGGCGCGCCAACTCGGCAAGCCATGTCAGCTCGGTTATCACGTGCCGGTCTTTGGGCGCCGATCGGTCGCCACGAAGTACGCCTCGCCGCTGTGGTTCCTTGCGGCGTCGACCACCAGATTGACGATGGCCTCGCGAACGAGAGGATCCTTGATCTGGACGAAGGCTCGATTCAGGCGCAACCCCTGGTCGCGCAGCGCCTGATGGTCGGCGGTTCGTTCGACATCGGTCGCCTCGGGCAAATCTTCCGCCATTGCGGCGCCTGGCGCGCGCCCGCCAGCCCGCCGGAAGCCGGGAGGATGGTCGATGCGATTCATCTTGGTCGCCATTTCGCGCTTTCCGTGGACCTAACACCGCATCCGTCAAATAATTCGGAAGCTTTTTGGTTCCGTCATCGGCCGCGCGGCCAGGAACCGGCTTGATCGAAATCAAAACGCGGACGGTCGTCGCGCGTTGGTCGATCGCCGCCGAAGCTGGCGGATGAGCCCCGCCTGCAAGGGTCGGGGCGCGGCTCCGCATTTTTGTCGATTGGCGCGGGGCTCCCGGAGCGGCAACGTTAGGGAAGTCGCGCGCCTCGAGTTTTGACCGCCGAGGCCAACCGCACGCGGCTTGCCCCGCGCCCAGCCCTTCCGGCGCGGGGCTTTTTTTGGCCTGCGCGGCCGCCAGGGCCGGCGCGTCATTGGCCAGCGCGAAACGGCGCCCGCGCGAAACCGGGACGCCTGCCTGGTTCCAATGCTGACAGATCCGAATATCTCCTGATAGTTCCCACGAATTCTTCATGCAGAGGGCGAGCGAGCGGTGTCATCGATTCGTGGCGCAGGCGTCGAATGTTGTTTCTTATAATCGGAAATTGTGCTAACGTTTTGGTGTTATCAGGAGCTTCTTCCGTGGTCCATTGCTTCGCCGCCCTTGCCCTCTTGGCCGGTCGCCCGGGCGGTCGCGCCGTCGCGCGCCAAGGGGCGTGGAGCGGGGCAAAAAGGAATTTTCGCGGCAGGCGTCGGCGCAACCCGCTGAAAAGTCTCAAAACGGCCAAGGGAATCCAAGGAAATCAAAGCATTTTCCTTGGCCGGATTTGGCTGGATTTCGCGCCGTTTTGGGTAGACTTTGCTAAATTTGGCCCGGCTTGGAAAATCTTTGGGAGCTCCGGCCTCGGCCAGGGCCGGAAACACGGCGCTCCAGCGGATTTCGCGCCCGCGAACGGCGCGGCGGTGGAGGCGCCGGACTGAATTTGGTACTTGGGATGGTGAAATTGGTACTTGGGATCGTGGATTTGGTACCTGGGATCATGACGAGCCACGCCAAGCCGCGCCCCTTCACGATCGACGAACTGCGCGCCTATCTCCTCGAGATCTTTCCCGAACTCTGGAAGCGCGGCGATCTGCGGATCGAGGACCTCGCGCCAATGGCGGCGACGCTGCGCCTCGTCCACCATCCAAGACACCTGAGGCCAGGCGGCACGATCTCCGGTCCGGCGATGTTCGCGCTCTGCGACGTCGCCCTCTATGTCGCGATCCTCGGCGAGCTCGGGCGGGTCGCGCATGCGGTGACCACCAACGTCTCGATCAATTTCCTGCGCAAGCCCGCGCCCGCCGACCTCATCGGCAAGGCGAAATTGATCAAGCTCGGCAAGCGGCTCGCGGTCGGCGAGGTGGCGCTCTACTCGGAGGGGGAGAGCCAAATGGTCGCGCATGCGACCGGGACCTATTCGCTACCGGCGCGCGGGGAGGAGGCCGGGTTGTCATGACGGGGAAAGGCGCGGTATCATAATACCGCATATTTGTAGTTCGCGGTTTTCGTGATGATTCCAGCGCTTGAGTGTTGACATTCCGCGCCGGGCGCGGCTAGAAGCCCGCCACCTGAACCAAGGCGGACTTAAGTCATGTTCGGCAAAACCCATTCGACCAAGAGCGCCGAGGTCGAGAAGAAGTGGCTTCTCATCGACGCCAAGGGCCTCGTCGTCGGGCGCCTGGCTTCGATCGTCGCCATGCGGCTGCGCGGCAAGCACAAAGCCAGCTTCACCCCCCACGTCGACGACGGCGACAATGTGATCGTGGTCAACGCCGACAAGGTGGTGTTCACCGGCCGCAAGCTCGACCAGAAGGTCTATTACCACTACAGCGGCTATATCGGCGGCATCAAGGAACGTGCGGCCAAGTCGATCCTCGAGGGCAAGTTCCCCGAACGCATCGTCGAGAAGGCGGTCGAGCGCATGCTTCCGCGCGGGCCTTTGGGCAAGAAGCAGCTCGGCAACCTGCGCGTCTACAAAGGGCCGGACCACCCGCACGCAGCGCAGACGCCGACCGTGCTCGACGTCGCGAAACTCAACCCCAAGAACAGCCGGAGCGCTGAAATCCATGGCTGAAACGCTTGCTTCGCTCGCCGACCTCAAAGGCTCGGACGCCGCGCCCGCGCCCTCCGAGGCGCCGATCCATGTCCAGAAGCTCGACAAGCTCGGGCGCGCCTATGCGACCGGCAAACGCAAGAACGCGGTGGCGCGGGTATGGATCAAGCCGGGCAGGGGCCTGGCGACCGTCAACGGCAAGCCGCTCGACCAGTATTTCGCCAGGCCCGTGCTGAGGATGATCCTGAGCCAGCCGCTGGTGGTCGTGAACCGGATCACCCAGTACGACTTGATGGTGACGGTGACCGGGGGCGGCCTTTCCGGCCAGGCCGGCGCCGTGCGTCACGGCCTCGCCAAGGCGCTGACCTATTACGAGCCGGACCTCAGGCCCGCGCTCAAGAAGGAAGGCTTCCTCACCCGAGATTCGCGCGTGGTCGAGCGCAAGAAGTATGGCCACCGCAAGGCGCGCGCGAGCTTCCAGTTCTCCAAGCGCTAAGCGCGGGGCGCATCGAGATTCAATTCGGCTCGAGGACCTCGACGAAAGGGAAGCGGGAAATCCGCGTCCCGTGTGCAGATGCGGCTGACCCCGTGCTCGTGCATCAGGATTGCTGTGTGTGGGTCATGGACCAGATTGCCGGCAAGCCAAGGAAGCTCGCCGACGACCTGCGCTGCAACGTCCGCGCGCCGCTCTGTCGCAACCAGAACGCCGAGCCCCGGCGAGGCCAGGGGGGCAGAGAGGAACGCCATCGCCTGCCTTGCATTCCAAAGCTTCCGCAAGATGCGGGGTGCGTCGTCACCCGCATGAATTCATACAAGATGGACCAGGTCACGTACCATGCGTCCGGCCGGTGTCTTCGCCGCTCGATCCATTCGCTGCACTTGCCATGCCAATCTGAATCCGCGTCTGCGGCGTAAACGAGGATGTGTTGGTGTCGACGACGAGCACCCGCTAACGACCTTCCATCGCCCGACACAAATGATCGCCGGAGATTTAGCTTGAAGTTCGCACTCTTGCTTCTGGCCGGCGCGCTGCTCCTCGTGGACCGCGCCGACGCCCTCGAATGGCGCTGGAGTTATCAAGGCCAGGGGGTCGCAGCGTCGGGCACGTTCACGACGAAGGATGCGCCCAACGGCGACGGCTTCTACCAGATCACCGCAATCGCAGGCCAAGCCAATGGCGTAGCCATTACGGGCCTGCAACCGCCCGGGACCTCAGTTCCCGGCAACGACGGCTATCCGGTCGACAATCTCGTCAGGGCCGCCGCGCCGCAGCTTTCCAAGAACGGCTTCGGCTACGCGCTCGCCGACGGGACTTACGCCAATCCCTTCTACGGGGCCCGTTTCGCCAAGCCGGACGTTTACGCGTTTTTCTCTGACCCAACGAACCGCCGCACCAGCGAACCTTCCGTCTCCTTCACCGCGACACTCGCGCCGTAGGCGGACGGTGGAGCCGAGCCCGCGCCTTTCCCGCCTTGACCATGACGGCCGTTTGTAGGAAGACCCGCCTCATGATCGCCCGCTTGCTTTTCCGACTCCGACGACGCTGAAGAAGCGCTGAGTTCGCGCGAGCGCGACTTACCTTTCGGCTTTCGGACTTGAGCAGAGGCGATCATGGCGGCGAAGATCTTCATCGACGGCGAAGCGGGCACCACCGGCCTGCAAATCAGGGACAAGCTCGCAGGCTTGTCCGGCATCGAGCTCGCGAGTCTGCCTCCCGAGGCGCGCAAGGACGCAGGCGCCAAACAGAAACTCTATCGCGAAGTCGACGCCGTCATCCTCTGCCTGCCCGACGGGGCGGCGAAAGAGGCGGCAGACCTCATCGATGCGATGGGCGCCGGCGCGCCCCGCGTGATCGACGCCTCGTCCGCCCATCGGGTCGCGCCCGGCTGGACCTATGGCTTTCCCGAGCTCGCCGCCGGACAGGCGGAGGCGGTCGCCTCCGCCAGGAAGATCAGCAATCCGGGCTGTCACGCGACCGGCGCGATCGCGCTTCTGCGTCCGCTCGCCGACGCCGGCCTCATCGCCCGCGACGCGGCCGTGTCGATCAGCTCGGTCAGTGGCTATTCGGGCGGCGGCAAGTCGATGATCGAGGCCTACGAGAGCGGCCGCGCGCCGGCCTTCGAGCTCTACGGGCTCGCATTCGAGCACAAGCACATGCCCGAAATCCAACTCTATTCAGGCCTGACGGCGCGGCCGATCTTTGCGCCGTCGGTCGGCAATTTCCGCCAGGGGATGCTGGTCAGCATCCCCCTCCATCTCGACGCGCTTCCGGGCAAGCCGAAGGCCGCCGAGCTCAGCGCCGCATTCAGGAAGCATTATCGCGGCCAGAAGCATGTCCATGTCATGGAGAACGACGACGGCGCGCGCATCGAACCGGAATCGCTCAACGGCACGAACGACATCGAGATCCACGTGTTCGCCAGTGAGGCGCGCCGCCAGGCGCTGCTCGTCGCCAAATTCGACAACCTCGGCAAAGGCGCCTCGGGCGCGGCGGTGCAGAACCTCATGCTGACGCTTGGGCGATGAAGCGCGGGCGCCTTCACGGGCTGGGAGCGCGCGCCCCCAACAGAAACCGACCAAGAGCGCGAACGATCGTCTCCACAATCAAGCCCGCAAGATAGGCGAGCGCCGAGCCAAAGACGCCCGCGGCGACGACCCTTCCGCTCATGTCGCCGCCGAACGCGTAAGACCCCCCGCTCAGCGCCCGCATGGTGAGCGTGAAGGGCAGGGCGGCGAGCGTAAGCGGGAGGTCGGCGAACCACGTTCCCGCGCGCCTGAGATAATCGACGTAGAGCGCGAGGAACGCCAGCGCGTAGAGGGCGGCGAGGACGGCGCCCGTCCACGACCGCAGGCGTTTCATCGGGTGTCAGCTCAATCGGCCTTCCAGGCGACGACATGCTGGTCCTGCCGCCCGAGCCCATCGATCCCAAGCGCCATCGTATCGCCGGCCTTCAAGAATCGCGGCGGCTTTTTGCCCGATCCGACGCCGGGCGGCGTGCCGGTGGTGATGACGTCGCCGGGTTCGAGAGCAATGAACTGCGAGATATAGGAGACGAGCGTCCTGACGCCGAACACCATCGTCGCGGTCGAGCCGGCCTGCATGCGCTCGCCGCTGACGTCGAGCCACATGTTGAGCGCCTGAACGTTCTCGATCTCGTCCGGCGTCACGAGCCATGGCCCAAGCGGGCCAAAAGTGGGCGCGCTCTTGCCCTTCACCCACTGGCCGGACCGCTCGAGCTGGAATTCGCGCTCCGACACGTCGTTGCAGATGCAATAGCCGGCGACATGCGCGAGCGCCTTGTCCTCGCTGACATAGCTCGCGCGGCTGCCGATCACGATCGCGAGCTCGACCTCCCAGTCCGTCTTCACCGAGCCTTTCGGGATCACGACGTCGTCGTTCGGTCCGACGACGCAGTTGGGGGCCTTGGTGAACAGCACCGGCTCCTTGGGGACCGGCATGCCCAATTCAGCGGCGTGATCGGCGTAATTGAGCCCGACTGCGATGAAATTGCCAACCCGCCGCACGCACGGCCCGATTCTCGGCGCGCCGCGCACCGCCGGCAGGGATTCCGGCTTGAGCTTGGCCAAGCGCGCGAGCGCGCGCGGGGCGAGGGTGTCGGCGTCGATGTCCGCAATGACCTCGCTGAGGTCCCTGAGCTTGCCGGCCCGGTCGACGAGCGCGGGCTTCTCCTTGCCCGCCCTGCCATATCGCGCGAGTTTCATCACCCCTCCCCAAATTGAAGCCGCCCGCAGCCGGGCCAGACCAGTTCGCGCCGTACCAAACGCTCCCGGCGTCGCCTCGTCAATCCTCGTGGCTCGCCTCTCCGAGGCGCCGACCACAGCGGCAGGCCGGACTTACGAAAAATTGAAGCCCGAGCCATTGGAATTCGCACGAATTGCGTACTATACCCATTTGCTCGCGTCGTCGGTTGTGCTGATTTGATGGCCGATGTTTCGAGACTCCTCAGGCTCTGGGGCAGGGCCTGGAGCGGAGCACGAAAAATTGTCGAATGAACCCGCACCTGGCCGTACTTCAGGCTTGATCATGGTTCCATGAAAATGTCATCTGCTGCGGCCGCTGGACAAGGCCTATAAACAGCCGATAAATGGTAATCATCGAAACGCGAAAAGAACCTCAATATGTCATCATTGGAACGGATCGCCCTGTTTATCGATGGGGCAAATCTCTACGCGAGCGCCAAAGCTCTCGGCTTCGACATCGACTATAAACGCCTCCTGAAGGAATTTCAGGCAAAGGGGCGGCTGATTCGAGCGTTCTATTACACCGCTCTGGTCGACGATCAGGAATATTCGTCGGTTCGGCCGTTGGTCGACTGGCTGGACTATAATGGCTATTCGGTCGTGACCAAGCCGACCAAGGAGTTCGTCGAACTCGACGGGACGGCGCAAGGTCAAGGGCAATATGGACATCGAGCTTGCGGTCAACGCGATGGACATGGCGCCGCATATCGACCTGATGGTCCTGTTCTCCGGCGATGGCGACTTCCGATCGCTGGTCGAATCGATCCAGCGAAAGGGCGTCCGGGTTGCGGTCGTCTCGACGATTTCGACCCAGCCGCCGATGGTGGCGGACGAACTGCGCCGTCAGGCCGATGAGTTCGTCGATCTCGCCCATCTGATCCAGCGCATCGGCCGCGATCCCGGCGATCGGCCGCAGCGTCCCGCGGACCATCGCCGCGGCCAGTATGGGCCGGTCCAACAGCCGGCTGAAGAACTGCACGACTAGGCCGGGAAGGCCGCGGCCGTGGCCTTCGATGTCGGCCCGGCGGCCGAGTGTTCGGATTGTCCCCGGCTCGCGGCCTTCCGCGCCTCGAACCGGGCCGAATACCCCGACTGGTCGAATGCGCCGGTGGCGTCCTTTGGCGATTCGCAGGCGCGTCTGTTGATCGTGGGGCTCGCCCCGGGATTGCGCGGCGCCAACCGCACCGGCCGGCCGTTCACCGGCGACCATGCCGGAGAGCTCCTTTATCGCACGCTCATCGAGTTCGGTTTCGCCTCAGGGACCTATGACCGCCGCCCGGATGACGGGCTTAAGCTCGTCGACTGCGCAATCGTCAACGCCGTGCGCTGCGTTCCGCCGCAGAACAAGCCGACCCCTCGGGAAATCGCGACCTGCCGCCGATATCTGACCCAAGCGATCTCTGCTCTGCCGCGATTGCGGATCATGCTCGCACTCGGGCGGATCGCGCATGAGAGCGCCTTGCGCGCAATCAACCTCAGCCCGGCGAAGTTTCCTTTCGCGCACGGAGCGCGCCATGCGCTGACGCCCTCGGGCCTCATCCTCTTCGACAGCTATCATTGCTCGCGCTACAACACCAACACTGGCGTCCTGACGGAAGCGATGTTTCGCCAGGTCTTCGGACAGGTCCGCGCCGAGCCCGACGATCCGGGCGAGCGGGGATAGTCGAGCGGTGAGAGGTTCGGGCGCGACCCGCGGGGGAAGCGTGGCAATCGGAGGGGGCGAGAGTGAGCGCACATGTTTTCGGCGAGATCGATGGAGCGCCGGCGTTCGAGATCACAATCGGGTCCAAAGCAGGGGCGAGCGCGAAGATCCTCACCTGGGGCGCGGTCGTGCGAGAACTCGTCGTCCCAAGCCTACGTGGGCTGCAGCGCGTCACGCTCGGCTTGAACACGCTTAGCGACTATGTCGCCTATTCGCCCAGTTTCGGCGCGGTCCCGGGGCGCTTCGCCAACCGGATCGCCAACGGCCGATTCGTTCTCGACGGGGTCGCCTATCAACTCGAGCGCAAGCCGGGCGACAAGCATACCCTGCACGGCGGTCCGAAGGGCTTCGGCCGCCGCTTATGGAAGCTCGGCGCTCATGATGCGACGTCGGTCGAGCTCACGCTCGAATCGCCGGACGGCGACGCCGGCTTTCCCGGCACGCTGGCAGCGACCTGCGTCTATCGGCTCGTCGAGCCAGCGACGCTCCGGGTCGAGCTCTCCGCCGTCTCGGACCGTCCGACGGTCGTCAACCTGACGCAGCATTCCTACTTCAACCTCGACGGCTCGCGTGACATTCTTGACCACGAGGTGACGCTGTTTGCCGACTTTTACACCCCCGCTGACGCCGAGCTGATTCCGACGGGTGAGATTCGCGCAGTGGCCGGCACGCCTTACGATTTTCGCACGGCGCGAGCGGTTCGCGAACCGAGCGGGACCACCTTCGACACGAATTTCATCGCCGTACGGCAGCCCGACGCCGAAGGTCTCGCGCCGATAGCGCTAGTGCGTTCGCCGCTGAACGGGCTGACGATGACCTTGTTCAGCAGCGAACCCGGCGTCCAGTTTTACGACGCGGCGAAGCTCGACTGTCCGGCGCCAGGACTGGGCGGCGTCCACTACGGCGCCCACGCCGGCCTCTGCCTCGAGCCGCAGGCCTTTCCGGATTCGCCCAACCGGCGGCATTTTACCGATTGCGTGCTGCGGCCCGACGAGGAGTATCTCCACCTCAGCGAATTCCGGTTCGCGTAACGAAGGCGTCCGATAGCGAGTTCCGAGGCGCGGCCGTCGCCTGCTGCTACTCGCGCCCGAGGCTCTCCCCGGGCCCCGCCTCGGCAAGCGCCTTTCCGACTTCGAGCCCCAGGTCGTCCATCGAGGTTTGCTCGCGCACCGTGAGGTCCTCGCCCTTCGCCTGCCGTTCGGCCTGCTCGGGCGAGCGCGCGACATTGACGGTGACCTTGGTCTCGACTTCGGGATGAAGGTGGATCGGGACCGGATGGAGGCCAAGGGTCTTGATCGGGTGCTGGATCGCGACATGGCCGCGCTGGACCGGGCGCCCGGCGGCGGTCAGCGCTTCGGCGATGTCCCGCGCCGACACCGAGCCGTAAAGCTGCCCGGTCTCGCCGGCCTGGCGAATGATGACGACCGTCGCCCCCTCGAGCTTTGACGAGACCTCGCCTGCGCTGCGCTTGAGCTCGTGATTGCGGGCCTCGAGATCGTCCCGTCGGGCCTCGAATTTCTTCTTGTTGGCCTCTGTCGCCCGCAAGGCTTTGCCGCGCGGCAACAGGAAGTTGCGCGCGTACCCGTCCTTCACACGAACCGTATCGCCCATATGTCCGAGCTTGCCAACGCGTTCCAAGAGAATAACGTCCATTGTCGTCTCCTATTTCTGTCCTGTCGGAGTGGGGGTGGGAATGAGGGCGGCGCGCGATCGCAGCCTCAAGAATCCGTCGAGAAGGCCCAGCGCGGCGAGAGCCGGAAGCGTATATTTGGCCCTGAGGACGCAGCAGGCGTAAAGCGCGACGAGCATCAGCGGCCTCATCTTGAGACCGCGCGACAGCGCGTGCGCGACCGCCAATCCCTGCAGCGCCAGGGCGCCGCCGAGCCCCCCGGCGCCGGTCGAGAAATACTGGGCGGCGGGGCTGGGCAGCGCATAGGCGAGCGCGAGACACGCCAGGAATGCAACGCCGAGCGGCCAGGGCAGGGCAAGCGACTTCGGCAAATCGGGCCACGGCCGCGGAAGGTTGTGCGACAACTGGGTGGAGCGAGCTGCGGCGTAGAGATTGACGCACAGCATCATGAGCGTCGAGGCGGCGATAGCCGGAGGGCCAAATCGCACCAGCTCGTCAGCAAAATCGCGCGCCGTAAGTTTGTCCGGCGCGCCGTCAAAGGCGTCGGCTGCGAGAGCGGCGACCGCCGAGGCGATCTCGCGCGCGCCCTCTCGATAGCCCCCGTACACAACGATGATGGTCGTCAGCACTGCGGCGCTGGCGACAATTCCGAACAATGCCGCCAGCGTGACGACGGCGCCGACCGAGGGGTGGACGGGCGCGTCCGGCTTGTGCGCGCGGAAATAGCGGGCGATCGGAGTGATCGAGAAAGCGGCCAGGGCCCAGGCGGGACCGGCGACTGAAGCGGCGAACAGCAACGCCGACAGCGGTCCGGACAGAAGCGCCAGCGCGGCGACAGAGATCACTCCGGCGACCGCTCCGGCGTCAAGCCCCCAACCAAGCGTCGCGATCATGATCGGCAATGGCGCGAGATAGGCGAGCGCCATCGCGAGAACGCTCGACTGCGCGCTGACCGCGAACAGCAGCGCGGCGGCGCATCCCGCTCCGATCGCGACGACAAATCGATGCAACATGACGAGCGCTGTCCCGCGTCGGTTGGCGGTTAGAAGGCGGCCCGGCGGGTCGCCTCCAGCTGCCGCCGCGACCAGTCAAGGCCGAACGCGGCGGTTCGAAACTTCAGGGGCGGCGACGCCGCCCGGACGCCGTCAGCGGATCACGTAAGGCAAGAGGCCCAGGAACCGGGCGCGTTTGATCGCCTGCGCGAGCTCGCGCTGCTTGCCGGCGCTCACGGCCGTAATTCGCGACGGCACAATCTTGCCGCGTTCGGAAATGTAGCGCGACAGAAGACGGGTGTCCTTGTAGTCGATCTTCGGCGCGTTGGCCCCTGAAAACGGGCACGACTTGCGGCGGCGGAAAAACGGGCGGCGGGGAGAGACGGCCATCAGCTGACTCCAAGATTTGCATCATCGCGGGGGCGGCGCGGCGGACGATCGCCCCGATCCGGCCGGTCGCCGCGATCGCCGCGGTCCGCCCGGTCGCCGCGCGGTCCGCGCGGTCCGCGCTCGTCGCGGTCGCCGTCGTCGCGCTTGCGCAACATCGCCGACGGGCCAGCTTCATGCTCGTCGACGCGTATGGTGAGGTAGCGGATGACATCCTCGTTGAGACTGAGCAGGCGCTCGATCTCCACCACCGCCTCGGAGGGGCCGGCGATGTTGAGCAAAGTGAAGTGCGCCTTGCGGTTCTTCTTGACCCGGAACGCCAGCGACTTCAGTCCCCAAGGCTCGACCTTGGTGACCGCGCCGCCGAGCGAGGCGATTTTCGATTTGATCTGCTCCGTCAGCGTCTCGACTTGCTGCGACGTGACGTCCTGGCGCGCCAGGAAGATATGCTCGTAGAGAGCCATTTCGTGCCTTTCCAACTCTTCAAGCCGCGCCCCACGCAGAGCCCTTCGAGCCCGGGAAAGGCTCGAACCGGATCGATCGTTCGAAGGCGGGAACACGGGAGGACGGACGCTCAATCGTCCTGCCGCATGCTCATTCCTGAGCCCACGACCCTCCGTTCAGCCCCCAGCGGGACGCAACGAAGCGGCGTTCATACGGAATCATCAGCCGCATGGCAAGGAAAATCCAGGGCCCGGCGGCGATGCGCGCTCCACTGACTTACGCGGGAGAACGGAAGGCAAGGATTCTGTCCGAGCGGAAATCGTAGAGCTTGCCGGTTTCGGTCCAATCGGGCGAGCAGATCTCCGCGATCTTGGGCGCGAGTTCCTGAGGCGCGCGCAGCGTCGTGGGGTCTTCGCCGGGCATGGCGGTCGCGCGCATGACGGTTCTGAGCGGTCCCGGATCGACGAGCATCACGCGAATCATCGACGTGTTGAGCGTTTCGGCGGCGTAGGTGCGGGCGAGGGCGTCGAGCGCCGCCTTCGAGACCGCGTAGGGGCCCCAATAGGCGCGCAACTCGGCCCGGCTCGCGACCCCGGAGGTTATGAACGCCACCCGGCCGGCGGCGGAGCGGCGCAACAGCGGATCGAGCGACCGGATGAGGCGCCAGTTGGCCGTGACGTTGACCGCCATGACGTCGTCCCATGTCTTCGGGTCGAGGTGGTGGAGGGGAGTCAGGAGTCCCAGGACGCCGGCGTTGCCGACAAACGCGTCGAGCCGGCCCCAGCGGCGATAGAGCGCTTCTCCCAGCCGGTCGATGGCGGCGAAGTCGCGCAGGTCCATCGGTACGAGGGTCGTTGCGCCCGGATCCGCGTTCGGGAGGGCGCGGATCTCGTCGTCGAGCTCCTCGAGGCCGCCCTGGGTGCGGGCCAGCGCCACAACGTGCGCGCCCGATGCGGCCAAGGCGACGGCCGCGGCGCGGCCGATGCCGCGAGAGGCCCCGGTGACCAGCGCGATGCGGGGCGATCCGTCGGGGCTCGACACGCTCAATCGACACTCCTTGCGTCATTTGCTAGGCTTGGCTTTGGGGCATGATCGCGGGCCAGCGCGAGACGACGGGAGGCCGGGTCGCGGCGGCGTCGATCGCGCAGGACACGCGACCTTGCAAAAGTAGATTTTCATTGGCGCCGATACTAGGCTGCGCGCTTATGGACTTGCGGTGACCGAAAAGAAAGTCCGACGCAGATACGACAAGGTCGGCCACGCTCTTTTGGATCCTGCGCGGGGTCGGGGACTGGCGTCGCACGCGAGGCGGAAATTGTTTGGGGCTCGATATGGCGAACGCTAGGCTTGGCGGCGAAACTAGACTTGGGCGCGAAACGGGAAAGACGGTCACGCGCGCCGACCTCTCTGAAATCGTCTATCAGAGGGTCGGATTGTCGCGCACCGAGTCGGCGGAACTGGTTCAGTCGGTTCTTGACGAAATCTGCGATGCGGCCGCGCGGGGCGAGACCGTCAAGCTGTCCGGCTTCGGCTCATTCGTGGTGCGCTCGAAGGGAGAGCGCGTCGGGCGCAATCCGAAGACCGGCGTCGAAGTGCCGATCCTTCCTCGCCGGGTGATGGTGTTCAAGCCGTCCAACGTGCTGAAGGCCAAGATCAACGGGCGCGATCCCGGGTCCGAAAAGGATTAGGCGGCGCTGCCGCCGAGCGCGGGCTCCCAGCCGGGCAGGGCGAGACTCGACCGAACTGGCGTTTTCGTCCGGTTCGGCCGATAGTGGGTCGACGCGAACGGAGGCGCCATGATTCTCTCAGCCTCGGCGGCCGCGGGCGCGCCGATCGAGAAGGGTCCCGAAGCCTATCGAACGATCCGCGAAGTCGCGGATTCGATGGATCTGCCGCAGCATGTGCTGCGCTTCTGGGAGACGCGCTTTCCACAGATCCGGCCGCTGAAGCGGGCCG
Source organism: uncultured Alphaproteobacteria bacterium (assembly GCA_963765375.1). Classification (GTDB taxonomy): domain Bacteria; phylum Pseudomonadota; class Alphaproteobacteria; order Rhizobiales; family Beijerinckiaceae; genus Roseiarcus. Next base: position 247,864 of record CAVXVZ010000011.1, read on the forward strand.
GCGGCCGGCGGTATTACCGCCCCGAAGACATCGAGCGGCTGAGGCTCATCCGCCGCCTCTTGTACGACGAAGGCTATACGATCAAGGGCGTCCAGAAGCTGTTCAAGGAGCAGGGCGTCGAGGCGCTCTCGATCGCCGCCGAGCCGGCGGGCGGCGCCGAGGCCGCGAAGGACGCTCGCCGCAGCGCCGCCGCGTCAAAGCTTGTCGTCGACGATCTCGCGGCGCTGCGCGCTGCGCTCGCTGAAATCGTGGACGCCGAACGAATCCTGACCCAGACGCGCTCGCCGGGCCCGTGATGCAGGGAACCGCCGTCGCCGCATTGCGTCCCGCGGACGCGCTCACTATAAGGGCGGCGTCGGAGTGTAGCGCAGCCCGGTTAGCGCACTAGTCTGGGGGACTAGGGGTCGTGGGTTCGAATCCCGCCACTCCGACCATTCACCATATCCTTACAATTATATCCTTACATTTCTGTCTTTCTTCGCGCGCATCGGGCCGAAAGGGACAATCTCGGAATCCATGAGCGACCACCCAGTCACGGCGATCGACATAGCGCTCAAGCCCGGTCAGGCGATGGTCCAGCGAGCCCGCGCCGACAACGCGCGCCTCCTGAAGGCCTTTCCGGAGTTCTTTGCTCTCGACGAAACCCATCACCCCCATATGACGGTGCTCCAGCAGTTCGTGCGCACCGCCGACCTTCCGAAGGTCTCCGCCGCGGCCAACGCGGTTCTCGGCAGAGAGAAAGTGACGGGCTGGAGGCTCAAGGCAACCGGGTATTATTACATTCCCTCTCCGCCGCTCGGCATTGCCGGGATCGTGGTCGAGCCGACGGAGGATTTGCTCCGTCTGCAGCGCGAACTGCTCGATGCGGTCGCGCCATTCACCGAGAGGACCGGAACGCCGGCCGCGTTTTACAGCACTGAAGACGGGCGCGATATTCAGCCAGGACTTATCGACTACGTCGCCAATTTCGTCGCCGTGGCGGCCGGCGAGAAGTTCAACCCGCACGTCACGATTGGCGTCGCGCCTCAGACCTATCTCGACAAGATGTTCGCAGAACCGTTCAAGGCGTTCACGTTTTCAGCCATCGGCGCCGCCGTCTACCGCCTCGGCACTTTCGGCGCCGTCCGCAAGGAGCTTCGGACATTGACGCTCGCGCCTTAGGCGGGTCGGCGGCCGTTCAACGCTCGCCGCGCAGCCTCGCGCGGGCGGCGGCGATTGCGATTGCGGTTAGCCTCGTCGCTCCAGCGGCGGCCCAAACCCAAGGTGTCAAGCCGTGCGCCGAACAATGGCGGGCCGCTCGCGCCGCGGGAATGACGGGTGGCGGAGCCTGGCCTGAATTCCTCGCCAAATGCCGAGCCGGGCGATCGGGCAGGGCTGGCGCGGCTACTGCGGCTGCTCATGATGCGCCAGCTTCAAGCCCAGCTCGCTCCTGCGCCAAACCCTGCGACCGCTGTGCGCGAATTTGCGAATGAGCTGCCCATGCTTTCAAAGCTCGGCGTCCGACTGGGCGACGAAGATCAGTACGAGAAGAATCGACGCGATGAAGCGAAACGCGGCCGGCTGGCCATTCCAGACCTGTGACTGCCACATCGAAAACCATTCGCCTCCGACCGCGAGAAAAGCGACGAACCAGACCAGGAATGCGCAACCGGCCCCGGCGAAAACAAACCGCTTGGCCCCATGAAATTCTCGCGCCTTGGACCCGCGGGCCCGAAAAAGTTCGAACGTCCCAAGCGCGAACAGGATCGCGGTAACGGTTTCGCCGAGGACGATCAGCCAGAAGCCGATTCGCCACAGCAGCGGGATCGGCAGGGCGTGGTCCGCCATTGTGCTCGACGGCAGGATCGTGTCCATGCTGAGCACGTGCTGCACGAACACGAGGTTCGTCCCTGGATCGTGGATGTTTCCGAACACTATGAAGGCGCACAAGAGCGCGACGCCGCCGGTCATGAAAATCTTGAGGCCACGTTCCAGCATCATCGCAAGGCCGCTATTCAGGACCGTATCTCGGCGTCCGCGCACGCGGGCTCGACCGCGAACCGGGGAAACAGCGGGACGAGGCAAATCTTGATGGTTGGCGCGGCGGCGTCGTAAAGGACGACCACATTCATCGTCATGTAGGTGTTGGGCGGCGGCGTCTGACTGTATTGCGGCGAAAGAACCGCAGCGTTTGGGCCAATGTCAAACCGAAGCGGCGTCTTCCAACATTCGGGGCGCCAGTTGATCTCGCTTGGCGGGATCGGCGGTCCCGGTTTGGCGTCAGCCGGAATCGCCCATCGGATGTCGACAGGCGCGCTGTCCACGCATGAGAATTGCGCCTTCGTCTTGAAGTCGAGAATGACGGCGGCTGGTCCAGGCTCGCAATGAGCTGAATAGACGTCCAGACGATAACCGCCTGCGCATTGCGCCGCATTCCAATAGATGACTGCGCCCGATTGAGCCGCGCCGCTTCCTGACTGGGCAAGCAACGGCGACGCCAGCGTCAGCGCGAGACCCAACGTCCCAATGTTGGCCATCCGCAGCCCAAAGGACGCCATCCATCCTCCTTCGCCCAGGCCGCGGGGCAGGCGACAAGGTTGCGTAACTCTGGTTCTATGCGCTCGGGATATGGCGAAGCAACCCACACCCGTGACGTCCGCATCCGCTCTAAGCGCGCGTCAATTGGCTATGTCGTCGATCCCGCGCGCCGCAGGCAGGGAATCGGCGCCGAAGCCGCAGCCGCACAAGCTCGCCCCGGAACGGGAGACCCGAATGTGCAATTCGCATAATATATATTATGGAACCGCAAGCCCAGCGCGCCGCGCGGGCCGCCACAGTGCGCGGAGATGGCGCGGGGGATCGGCTGCGACGCATAATCGCTGATCCGGACATCGAGCCGGGCGGCCGTGTCCAACACGATCTGATGGGCGGCCGAGGGGGTCAGATCCTTTTCGCGAACCACGGCGAGAGCGGCCTCGAAGACATTGATGCAGGTCGTGGAAGCGCTGGCGGCGGCGATCCGCTCGGCGAGCGGTCGCCAGCCGGCTTCCTCCAAGATGATCGCAACAAGGGCGGACGCCTCGACCAAGACGGTCTCGGTCACGCGTTTTCCCCCCACTCGCGGTCGAAGAACGCCTTGTCGGCCTTCTTGCCCGTCGGTGCGGCGCGGCGCACGCGCTCGTGAATGTCAGCCAGCCGCTCGACGACCGTTCGGGCGCGATCGTCGCGCGCCAGCGCTTCTTCGCACGCGGTGCGAACCGCTTCGGTCAGGGTCAGTTTTCTGGTGCGCGCGAGCCGCCGCACCGCCGCGCTGGCGCCGTCATCCTTGATGTGCAGAGGCATCCGATGCGCCTTGTGCTGTATAGACAGGTACACAAAAAAAATACACCAACGCAAGCCGGTTGCAAAGCAGACCCGTCAAGCCCCCATGAGCTCCGCCAGCGTCAGCGCAACCACCTCCGTCGCCCTGTACAAATCGGCGAGCGGCAGACGTTCGTCGGCGCGGTGGGCGTTGGCTTCCTCGATCGTATGAGGGCCGGCGCCGTAGAGGACGATCGGAACGCCGGCCTTCGCGTAGTGGCGCGCGTCGGTATAAAGCGGCACGCCGGAGGCTCTGACCGGTTCGCCCATAACCCGGCTCGCGTGCCGGCAAAGGGTGTCGGTCAGCTTCGCCCCGGCGGCCGTCGGGGTCAGCGGCTCGGCGATGAGGATGCGCTTCACGGCAACGATGGCCTCGGGGTGAAGCGCCGCCGCCCGGGCGATCACCGCCTCGAGCTCGGCCTCGGCCTCGGCCGGATTTTCCTCCGGGACGATTCGCCGGTCGAGTCGGAAGACCACCCGGTCCGGCACGACATTGGTGTTGATGCCGCCGGAGATGAGGCCGACCGTCATCTGCGGCGAGCCGATGCCGGGAACCGCGGAGGTCCGCGCCGCGAGCCCGCCGCGCCAGCCGTAGAGGGCGGCCAGGATCGCGTTCGCCGCTTCGAGCGCGTCGACCCCGGTCGAGGGCCGGGCGGCGTGGGCGGAGCGGCCGAGCACTTCGACCTCCAGATGCAGGCAGCCGTTGTGGGCGTTGACCACGGCGTAGGAGAAGCCGGCGCCGATCGCGAGGTCCGGCCGCGACAGCCCTTGCTCGAGAAGATAGCGCGGACCGATCTCGCCGCCCGCCTCCTCGTCATAGGTGACGTGCAATTCGACCGCGCCGTTGGGCGCGGCGCCGCTCTCGTCCAGGGCCAGCATCGCAAAGGCGTAAGTGGCGATGTCCGATTTCGACACCGCCGCCCCGCGGCCGATCATCCAGCCGTCGGCGATCGCGGCCCCGTAGGGGTCGTGCGTCCAACCCGAGCCCGGCGGCACCACGTCGCCGTGGGCGTTGAGCGCGATTGTCGGACCCCCCTGCCCGAAGCGGCGCCGGACGATCAGATTGGTCGCCGAGATCATGCCGATGGCCTTGACCAGGCCATCCGGAACCTTGTGCCGCTCGACCGCGAACCCGAGACCCTCCAGGAGCTTGGCGACCGCGGCGGCGGCAGGGTCGCAGTCTCCCGGCGGATTGTCGGACGGAACCTTGACGATCTCGGCGAGGAAGCGCAATTCCGCATCGGCGTGCGCCTCAACGAAGGCGTGGATAGCGCTTTCGACCGCCGTCATCGCAATTTCCCCTCAATCGACCCGTCAGGCGTCAAATCCCTCGACGCTGAGCCCGTCATAGGCCGGCGTCACATGCGCGGGCAGGCGAGCGCGCAAGGTCTCGTAATCGAGGTCGGTGTGCAAGTTGGTCAGGATCGCCCGCCGGGGTCGCACCGCTTCGATCTGCGCCAACGCGTCGTCGAGGCTGAAATGGGACGGGTGCGGTCGATACCGCAGCGCGTCGACGATCCACATGTCAAGGCCTTCGAGGAACGGCCGGCTCGCCGCCGGTATGCGCTTGACGTCGGGAGTGTAGGCGAGCGCCCCGAAGCGAAAGCCGAGCGCGCCAATATCGCCGTGGTCAAGATCGAACGGCATGGCTTCGATCGCGCCGCCCGCGCCCTCAATGCGGCACAGCCTGCCTGCGGTAAGACGAAGCTCGGTTGCGATCGGAGGATAAGAACTTCCGTCAGGGCTCTGAAAAACATATGAAAAAGCGCGACGAACGATGAGCGAGGTCGGCTCGTCCATGTGCACGTCGATGCGGCGTCCCATCTGCTGGTAGAGAGGCCTCAGATCGTCGATGCCGTGGGTGTGGTCGGCGTGCGGATGGGTCATCAGGATGCCGTCGATCCGCTTGACGCTCGCCTCGATGAGTTGCTCGCGCAGATCAGGCGATGTGTCGACAAGAACGGTCGTCGCACCGCCGCTCCCGAAGCGCTCGACCAGCGCCGAGCAGCGGCGGCGGCGGTTTTTCGGGTTTGACGGGTCGCACGCGCCCCACCCCTGCCCGACCCGGGGCACGCCCGCGGACGAGCCGCAGCCGAGGATTGTCATGCGAACGGTCAATGCGACCGCCCGGCGGCCGATCGCAACTTGGGAAAAACGTTCAGGGTGTTGGCGCGCGTCGCCGCCGCAAGCGCCCCCGGCTCAAGCCCGCGCGCCTCGGCGACCACGCTCGCGGTAGCGACGACGAAGGCCGGCTCGTTGCGGCGCCCGCGATGGGGAATAGGCGCGAGGTACGGCGCGTCGGTCTCGACCAGAATCCGGTCGAGCGGCGCGTCGCGGGCGATGGCGCGCAGGCCCTCGGATTTCTTGAACGTCACGACGCCCGAAAACGAGATCGAGAGCCCGAGGGAGAGCGCAGTCTCGGCGAGCTCGCGCGACGAGGTGAAACAATGGAGCAGGGCGCTGAACCTCCCCTGCCCCATTTCGTCGGTCAGAATCTCGGCAATGTCGTCATCGGCGTCGCGGGCATGGATGACGAGCGGCAGAGCGAGCTCGCGGGCGAGCGCGATTTGGCCGCGAAAGACCCGCTTGGCGACATCGCGGGGAGCGTAGCTGTAGTGATAGTCGAGGCCCGCCTCGCCGATGCCGACGCATTTGGGATGGCGAGCAAATCCGCGCATGGCCGCGAAATCCTCCGCCCCCTCGCTCGCCGCCTCGTGCGGATGGGTGCCGACGGTGAAGAATACGTCGTCGTACCGCTCGGCGATTTCAACCACCCGGGCGGCCTTCGCGACCTTGGTCCCGATGGTGATCATCCGCTCGACGCCGACGGCGCGCGCGCGCTCGACGACCGCATCGAGGTCGCCGGCGAAGTCGGGGAAATCGAGATGGCAATGACTGTCGATGGAGGTCATGCGCCGCAGGCCCTCATCCGGCGCTTCGCGCCATCTTCTTCCGCAAACGGGAGAAGGGATTCGCCCCCTCTCCCCTTCACGGGAGAGGGTTGGGGTGAGGGGACGCGCTCCCTCACTTCGGCTCCTCGTCGACGTAGCGGGGAAAGACCGGCGCCGGAGCGGGCAGCAGTCTGCCGGGCTCGAGCCGATGCGGGGCGTCGAGACGCCCGGCCGCCGCGCCGGCGTCGACCGCGGCGAAGGCGCGCGCCTCGGGCGCGACGGCGAGAAGGTCCAGGAGCGCGCCCATGCTCCGGGGCATGACCGGCTGCAGCAGGATCGCGGCGATCCGCAACGTCTCGACTGTCACGAAGAGCACGAGCCCCATACGCGCCGGATCGGTCTTTGCGAGCCGCCAGGGCTCGGCATTGGCGAAGTACCGATTGGCCTCCGACACGGCCTCGAAGATAGCGCCGATATAGAGATGAAGCGCGAAGCTCCGCATGTGGCGGCGCGCTTCGCCGACGAGCGCATCCGCGCGCGCCAGCATGTCGAGATCCTCTCGCGCCGCCGCCGCGCCGCGCCAGGCGGGGACGCGGCCGGCGCAGTTTCTGGCGATCATCGTCAGCGAGCGCTGGGCGAGATTGCCGAAGTCGTTGGCGAGATCGGCATTCATGCGGGCGACGATCGCCTCGTGCGAATAGCTGCCGTCCTGGCCGAACGGGACCTCGCGCAGGAAGAAATAGCGCACGGGATCGAGGCCGTAGGCGGCGACCAGGCTCGCAGGGCTCACGACGTTGCCGACCGACTTCGACATCTTCTCGCCGCGGTTGAAGAGAAAGCCGTGGACGACGATCTGGCGCGGCACGGGCAGTCCCGCGGACATCAGAAACGCCGGCCAGTAGATCGCGTGGAAGCGGGTGATGTCCTTGCCGATCACATGAACGTCCGCCGGCCAGAATTTGGCCCGCGGCCCGTCGTCGGGAAAGCCGGTGGCGGTGATGTAGTTGGTCAGCGCGTCGACCCAGACATACATCACATGCGTTGGATCGCCGGGCACGGGCGTGCCCCAATCGAAGGTCGCGCGGCTGATCGAGAGATCGGAGAGCCCGCGCTTCACGAAGGCGACGATCTCGTTCTTGTAAGCCTCCGGCGTGACGAATTCGGGATGCGTATCGTAGTGCGCGAGAAGCCTCTCGGCATAGGCCGAGAGCTTGAAGAAATAGCTCTCCTCCTCGACCCATTGGACAGGCGCCCCGCTCGGCGCGAGTCGGGTTCCGTCAGGGCCGTCGGTCAGCTCGCCGTCGTCGAAATAGGCCTCGTCGCGCACCGAATACCAGCCGGAATATTTCGACAGGTAGATGTCGCCGTTGGCGGCCATCCGCTCCCAGATCGCCTGCGCCGCCCGGTCGTTGCGCGGCTCCGTCGTGCGCACGATGTCATCGGCGCGCGCGTTGAGAAGCTCGCCCATCGCCGCGAACAGTTTGGCGACGCCGTTCACGAACGCCTGCGGCGTCACGCCTTCGCGCGCGGCGGCCTGCTGGACCTTGAGGCCGTGCTCGTCGAGGCCGGTGACGAACAGCGTCTCCCGCCCGTCCAGGCGCATGAATCGCTGGATCGCGTCGGTGGCGATGCGCTCGTAGGCGTGGCCAATATGCGGCGCGCCATTGGCGTAAGGGATCGCCGTTGTGATGTAAAAGCGGCTCATCCGCGCCGTCCTAGAGCATTTCGCCGGCGATGAAAATCGAAGCCTTCAGCGCCGCGGCGCGGTTGTGGCGATCTCGGCGATGAGCGCCTGAATGTGCAGTTTTCGGTCGAGATTGAGCGCTTCCGTCTCCCGCTCGGCGGCGCGGATGCGGTCCCAGAGCCCGCCGATCTCCTCGACCTGCACGGCTGCCGGCGGGAGGTCGCGCGCGTGAGACGCGAGCCAATCGTAGAGCTCGCGATGGAAGGCCCGATACGGCTCGTCGCCCGCCCGCCCGCCGATCGCGTCGGCGAGCCTCGCGACCGCGCGGGGATCGGGGCGCGGCAAACCGGCGACGACAGAATCGATCAGGGCGCCTGCGCCTTCCAATTCGGGCGCGAGGCGAGCGAGGGCCTCGCGAACGGATCCGTTCGCGCGTTTTGCGGCTGCGGCGATCTTGTCCGGGGCGGCTTCGCTCCAGGGCGGCCCGAGGCTCACCGCCGCTTCGACGACCTCGTCCGCGGTGAGCGGCTCGAGCCGCAAGCGGCGGCAGCGCGAGCGGATCGTGGCCAGAACCTGACTCGGCCGATGCGAGACGATGAGGATCAGAGACCGTTGCGGCGGCTCCTCAACCATTTTCAATAGCGCATTGGCGCTACTGCGGTTTAGATCCTCGGCGGAATCGACGATGGCGACCCGCCAGCCGCCGAAGGCGGCCGAAAGCTGAAAGACCTGCAGCCCGAGCCGCACCGCGTCGACCGAGATATCGCTCGCGAGCCTCTTCGTCGCCGGCTGCCATTCGCGCCGGATGAGAGCAAAATCCGGATGGGCGAGTTGGCCGATGAGACGCGCCGCCGAATGGCCGGGCTCGACGCTGACGTCGCGCGCCCTGCGTACAGCCGCCCCGGCCGGATCCGGGTTGGCGAGTACGAAGCGGGCGAACCGCCAGGCGAGCGTCGCCTTGCCGATTCCCTCCCGGCCCCCGATCAGCCAGGCGTGGGCGAAGCGACCCTCACGATAGGCGGAAAGCAGTTCCTGTTCGGCGGCCTTGTGGCCGATCAACGCGGTCGCATGGCGCGGGTGCGGCGCGCCAGGCAAAGCGTCGGCTTCCGCACTATCGTCGCTCTCGGTCTTCTTCATGCGCGGTTGGCCTTGAGCGCGCCCGCCGGATCGAGCCGCGCTTCGACCGCCGACCAGATCGCGGCGGCGGCCTCGCTTTCGCTTTTGCTGGCGTCGATCACAGCGCAGCGCCGAGGCTCGGCGGCGGCGATGTCCAGGAAGGCGCGGCGAAGGGTTTGATGAAAGGCGAGGCCCTCCGACTCGAATCGGTCTGCGCCTCCCCTGCCCCCCCTTCGCTTCGACGCCCGCTCGAGGCCGACTTCGGCCGCAAGGTCGAGGATCAGCGTCAAGTCTGGCCTGGTCGCCCCGACGGTCAGTCGCTCGAGAGTGACGATGAACTCCGGCGGCAGGTTCCCCGCCACCCCCTGATAGGCCCGGGTCGAAATCGGCGAACCGGTCGGAAACGACCCAGGCGCCGCTCGCCAGCGCCGGGAGGATCGTCTTTTCCAGGTGGTCTACGCGGGCGGCGGCAAACATGAGCGCCTGCCCGGCGGGACCAAATCCGGCCGCAAACCCCGAGAGGATCGCCTCGCGCAGCGCCTCTGCGCCGGGCGAACCGCCGGGCTCGCGCGTGCGAATCACATTGAGGCCCAACGCCGCGAGGCGCTCCTGAAGCCGCTTCGCCTGCACCGACTTCCCGGCGCCCTCGCCCCCTTCGAGGGTGATGAACCGGCCCCTCGCCCGCCCGGTCATTGGCGGGCCTTCGGCCGCGGGGACATTTTCCACATCAAACCAAGCTCACCGCGCGTCTCTCGGGGCTGCTGCGTCACCCCAAGCCGCCTCCGGGCGTTCAGTGCATCGTTCGGCGCCGGTTGGCAACGGCGGCTCCGGCGCGACCCGGATTGCCGGCGTTCTCCGGGGAGGCGGCTCCAGGCTGAAAGCCGCGGCTGCCGATTGGATTGGAAAGCCGGCGGCGCCGCCTTCGCGCGGATGGGCAAAATCCTCTCCCTGTTACCGCGAACAAATCTCCCTGTTATCGCGAAAAAGCTCCCTGTTCGCGTCCGGCCGCAACGCCTTGTTCCGGCGCGCGTTTTCACCCGCTGCCGGGGCCTGTCAATCCGCGGTCAACGTGGATTTTACGCTCTTCAGCCGATCGAACGCGCCGGCCGGGGGATTCTTGCGTCGGCTGTGAGCGGGCTCGGAGAAGTAGAGCGCCTTCTCCGCGCTCGCCTGCAGATCGGGACGGCGCGGCGGCATGACGATGCGCTCGGACGGTGAAGCGGCGACGGCCGCGACCACCAGATTGCTGCGATTGGAGCCGAGATCGAACGGGCGCGCTGGCGGCAACGGAACGGCGGCGTGCGGCTGCCTGATCGCAACCGGCGCGGCTTCAGGGGTCGGCGCGGTCTCGACCGACGGCGCCTCGGCGACCGCCGCCACCCGAACCGGTTCAGGCTCTGGCTCGGGGGCCGGCGCGGGCCGGCTTGGGACCTCGACAGGCTCGGGCGGAGACGGGGGCGTCTGCGGCGCCCCACGGCCCGAAAAGAACGAGAAGATTGTCTGCGTCTCCGCCGCCGCAACCATCACCGGGGCCGGGACGGGATAGCCGATCATGCCGGCTGGCGATCCGTCGGTGCGCAGGCTCGCCAGCAATTGCGAATCGTCCGACCCCTCGATCGGCGCGGGTCCGACATATTCGACCTTCACCCGGGCCGTGCCCATGGCCTTCATGTCGAGGACCTCTGCGACTCGCGAGGACACGTCCATCACCCGGCCGCCGTGATAGGGGCCGCGATCGTTGACCCGCACAATCACCGAATAGCCGTTGCCGATATTCGTCACCCTCGCGTAGCTTGGGAGCGGCATCGTCGGATGAGCGGCGGAAAGCGAGGCCATATCATAGACTTCGCCGTTGGCGGTGCGGCGCCCGTGGAACGCCGCCCCGTACCAGGAGGCCATGCCGACCGCCGTATATGACGGATCTTCCGAAGGATAATACCGGTGGCCGGCGACGGTGTAGGGACGGCCGACCAGATATTGCCCGCCGCCGCGCGGCACAGGCTGTCCGTCGGCCACCACCTTCGGGCTCGCGTGGCCGTATTTGGCTTGAGAAAAATGCTCGTGGCCGTGGGAATACGACACTTGAGGGGTCTGAGTGGCGCACCCGGCGAGAGCGAAAGCGCTCATGCCGAGGCTCGCGGCGCCTCGCCATCTCCGCTTGCCCGCACAAACGCGCGGTTCAACGCCCGGGACGCTCATCACGCTTACTCGGTTGCGGACAGGAGCAGGTTTCGAGTTTTGAACGCCGATGCCCACCGCGGCGGCAAGACATTTCCCAACCATCAAGCCTGCTGTACACTATTGATCCTGCTTGGTTTCGAATTCGCTAAAGAGTCCCTGGGCGAGGCGAGGCCGCGCGCCAGCGCGGCCGGCTGGCGCAAGGAAGTGTTCGCTGCCCGGACGCCCGCCGTCCCGCCACAACCCACCCGCGAGAAGTGACGCCCAATCGCGGCAAGAACGTGGCCGGCGCGAGACGCAGAAACCCGCGCTTGTCGAGCCCGGTCTTCATAGCGTGACGCGAACGGCGCGTCACTGCCGGCGTAGACAAAGCGGGCGGGCGCGCCGAAGGTTCGCTCGATGGTCGGGAGACAAGTCAGACTTCGGCTGGGCGCCGATCCGCGACATCCCTGCCACAATTTCGGAAGGAGAGAAAACACTGGCGGCCCGAACGCGACAGCATTCGGACCGCCCAGTTTTTTGGAAACGACATTGTCGCCAGATGAACTTGCTGCAAGCCCTCCCGGCCGGTGCTAATCGCGTCGCCTCCATAGCGCCGCGTCACTCAGCGGGTCGAAGGGGGTTCTCGACCCGAAGGCCCAGGTTCACGCCCGTCGCGGCGTCACGCATTAATCATAATTCTCATAGAACATCAAGAAAAATATAGCGTTCCCGATGTCACCGAACCTTCATCCACAGGAAACGCTTCGCCCTCGACAGGTCCGTTAAATTGTGCGCCGCCGAGCGCTCTTGCTTCCATCGGACCCAGGTTGTTTACGCTGTTCGCATAAGTCGTTCAAAACGCTGGCTGTTCGGCTGCCTCGACAATGACCGGTTTGATCCGCGGCGGCTCGTCGCTGTCATTCGCCGATCAGATGCACGGCGATTTCCCGCGCGTGCGGGGCGCGCCGATGCTCGAAAAGATAGATTCCCTGCCAGGTCCCCAATGTGAGCCGGCCGTCCTTGACCGGAACAGCGAGCTGCACGCCGGTCAGGGCGGCGCGGATGTGGGCGGGCATGTCGTCGGCGCCTTCGTCTCTGTGGCGGTACCGCCGCGCCTCCTCCGGCGCAAGACGATCGAAGAACGCCTCGAGGTCGGCGCGAACGTCCCGGGCCGCGTTCTCTTGGATGAGCAAGCCGGCCGAGCTGTGCCGGCAGAACAAGGTCAGGAGCCCGGTCCGCACGCCGCGGGGCCTCAACCAATCGACGACCTCGCGGGTGATCTCAACCAAGCCGCGGCCAGGGGTCGGAATCCGGAGGACGTCGACGAATTGACGCATGTCGAATTTCGCTATCGCCGCCGGCATGGCGATCGCCGCCGGGAACGCCTCGATGACCGTCGCGCCCTTGAAGCGCGAGCGCGCGCCACGCAGGTCGCGGGAAGCGAGAGCGATTCAGCGCTCTTCGTCACCGTACAGCCGCTGTCTGAGGATCAGGGCCACCATGAGAATGGGCGACGAAAGGAATGCTCCCATCGGTCCCCATAACCAGGTCCAGAACGCAAGCGACAGCAGGACCGCGAGCGCGTTGAGCTCCAAATGACGCCCGATGATGGTCGGGGTCACAAACTGCCCTTCGACGACGATCAACAGCCCGAATCCGGCCGCCGGGAGAAGGCCGAGAGCGAAGGTCGGCGCTGTCACGATTCCGACCAGGAGGAGGACCACGAAAGTAAGGATTGGCCCAATGATCGGGATGAAATTCAGGGCGGCGGCCAAGGCGCTGAATCCGATCGCGTTCGGCACGCTCGTCAGGGCGCAAATGACGCCGGTCAGCACGCCGACGCAGACGTTGATGAGCGTCACGATCAGGAGATAATTGGCCAATCCGGCTTCGATCTCGTTGAGGATCTTGAGCACCGTTAGCCGTGAATCGCGGCTTGCGAACGTCATGACCAGAGTGCGCCGCAAGTCCGGCCATGCGCCAATGAAGAGAAGAAGCACCACGAGAAAGAACAAAAATCCGGTGATCGGCGGCAATAGGATGGAGATCGTCGACGGCACCCAGGAAATTCCGGGCAAAGGCAACGCGATGGCGTCGCCGCTCGGAGTTTCGGCCACGGTGGAAGTCACGCGGCGCCAAGTCTGGACCAGGCCATCGAATACGTGCAGCTTGTCTTTCAATGACGCGACGATGCCCGGCAAGCCGCTCGTCAGCTCGGACACCCGCGGGACGATCAACAGGATCACGAAGACAACGATCAAAGTCACCGCGGCCACCAGCAGCACCGCGGCGAGCGAGCGTGGAACGTGCAGCGCCTCGAGTCGCCGCGCCGCCGGCCCCAACATGACCCCGACGACGAAAGCCGCCACGACCGGCAGCATGATCTCTCGCGCGACGTAGAGGACGAACCCGACCGCGACCGCGGCAAGGATCGCCAGCGACCACGTCGAAATCTGCCGCAGAGGATCGCCCGAGTCCTCAACGGGGGCCTCTTCCGCTCGGCCGGCCGATTGCGGACGCCGGTCCTCCCGCATCATTCCTCCAGCCTCGGCGCGCCGGCCGCGTCGATCGCCGCCCGGCTTCACCTTCGCGGGCGACCCCCGGCCTCGCGAAGACCGGCCCGCTCGCCTTAGGCGGATTGTCGCCCTCACCGAACGATGACGATCTCTAGGGGCTATCCTAGTGACGGGAGGCGCCCGCGTCGAGTTGGGAACAGGGCAGCGCGCGAAAGGTTCCCGCGGGCTGTCAGCGGCATGCGCGAGGTGGAGCAAAGTTTGACCGTCCGGCGTTGACGGGTTTTAATCCCTGGCGGCTCAGGCCGCCCGTGGAACCTCGCGAGGTGGAAATTGCCGCCAAGAGCAAGCTGGAAAGGCTTCCTCAAGATAGCGGAGCTGACCTGTCCGGTCGCCCTCTACGCTGGTGCATCGACGAGCGAGCGGATTGCCCTGCATACCCTCAATCGACCGACGGGCAACCGGATTCGCCGCCAGTACGTCGACGCCGAGACCGGCGAGGCAGTCGAACGCGACGATCAGGTCAAGGGCTACGAAGTCGGGAAGGACGAATTTGTCGCTGTCGAGCCGGACGAAATCGCCGCGATCATCCCGCACGGCGACAAGACCCTCACGGTTTCCGCATTCATCGACCTTGCCGACGTCGACGACCTGTATTTCGACAAACCCTATTGCTTGGCGCCCTCGGACCGCAGCGCCGACGAGACGTTCGGGCTCGTGCGCGAAGGCATGCGCGGGGCCAGGGCGGCGGCGATCGCCCAGGCGGTCCTGTTCCGGCGCGTCCGAACGCTTCTCATTCGCCCTTTTGAGAACGGACTCGCCGCGGCCACTTTGAACTACGACTACGAGGTGCGTTCGGCCGAGCGGGTGTTCTCGGAGGTCCCGGCCAAGAAGGTCACCGGCGAGATGCTCGATCTCGCAATTCACATTATCCGGACCAAGCAGGGCCCATTCGATCCGCGAGCGTTCCACGACCGCTACGAGGGCGCTCTGGCCGACCTGGTCAAGCTGAAGCTCGAGGGAAAGCCGATTCCGAAGCGGACCCCGGCGCCAAGCGAAACGAGCGTCAATCTCATGCAGGCGCTACGCGAGAGCGCCGGCGGCCCCCCGAGGGCCAAATCGCCCGCCAAAAAGAGGGCGGGCCGGCGCGGCGCGGCAAAACCAAAGTCCGCCGCTCCGCGACGCAAGGCAGGCTGACGGATGGCGCTCGAAGCCTACCGAAGCAAGCGCAACTTCAAAGCGACCGCCGAGCCGAAGGGGCGCGAGGCGGTCGAAAGCAGCAATATCTTCGTCGTCCAGAAGCACGACGCCACGCGGCTGCATTATGATTTTCGGCTGGCGCTGGACGGCGTGCTCAAGAGCTGGGCGGTGACCCGCGGGCCGAGCCTGGTTCCGGGCGAGAAGCGGCTCGCGGTCGCGGTCGAGGACCACCCGCTCGAATATTCCGATTTCGAAGGCACGATCGCCGAGGGCGAATATGGCGGCGGATCGGTCATCGTCTGGGATCGAGGCGCGTGGACGCCGATCGGCGACCCGCACCGGGGCCTGAAGAAGGGCCACCTCGAGTTCGAGCTTCGCGGCCAGAAACTCAACGGCCGCTGGCGCCTCGTGCGGATGCGCGCCAAGCCACGCGAGAAGCGTGAGAATTGGCTCCTGATCAAGGGCGACGACCAATACGCCCGCCCCGACCAGGACCGCGATATCCTCGAGGAGCGGCCGGAGTCGGTCAAGACCGGACGCTCGATCGATCAAGTCGCCGGCGAGCCCCCCGGATGGTCGTCAAAGACCGGGAGGATCAAGCGCGCAGACGACGCAGGCGCCGCCGGCACGCCGAATTCCGGCGCGCCCAGGCGCACGCCGGCGGATCCGTCCGGGGTTGAGGGCGTTGTCAAGGCGCCCATGCCCGGCTTCGTCGAGCCGATGCTGGCGACTCTGGCAAAGTCCCCTCCCGGCGGCGAACGGTGGCTGCATGAGATCAAGTTCGATGGCTACCGGCTTCAGGCGCGGATCGAAAACGGCGGCGTGACCCTATCGACCCGGGCAGGGCTCGATTGGACGGAGAAATTCGCCGGCGCTGTTCCGGAGGCGCTTCATGACCTGCCCGTTCGCAACGCCTTGCTCGACGGCGAACTCGTGGTCGAGAACGACAGCGGCGTCTCCGAGTTCTCGCGGCTGCAAGCGGACCTCAGCGAAGGACGTCGCGACCGTTTCGTCTACTATGCCTTCGATTGCCTCTATCTCGACGGATACGACCTGCGCGAAGCGACGCTCATCCGGCGCAAGGAGCTCCTCATCCGGCTGGTTGGAACCGGCGGCGGCGCCGTCCGCTTCAGCACCCATTTCGAGGAGGACGGCCGGCTCGTGCTGCAGCGCGCCTGCGCGCTCAGCCTTGAAGGAATCATCTCGAAGCTCAGCGGGTCCGCCTATTCGTCCGGCCGCGGCAAGAGCTGGATCAAGTGCAAATGTTCGGCCCGCCAGGAGTTCGTGATCGCAGGCTTCGTCCCCTCGACAACCGGCCGCAAGGCGATCGGCTCGCTCGTCCTCGGCGTCTACGACGGGAAGACGCTGCGTTATGTCGGCCGGGTCGGGACCGGTTTTTCCTCAGGCGTCGCCGAGGCGCTCTTTGCCCAGCTCGAGGCGATGCGCATTTCCTCGAGTCCTTTCGCCACCCGCCTCACCGGCAACGAGGCCCGCAACGTTCGCTTCGTTCGGCCTGAGCTGGCGGCGGAAGTCGATTTCCGCGGCTGGACCGCGGATGGGCTGTTGCGCCAGGCGTCTTTCCAAGGCTTGCGCGACGATAAGCCGGCGCGCGAGATTGTCCGCGAGTTCGACCATGGCCACGAACGCCGCGCCTGAACGTCCGACGAGCAGCGTCACGCTGACCCATCCCGATCGCGTCTACTGGCCTGATGTCGGCGTCACCAAGGAAGGCCTTGCCGACTATTACGCCGGGGCCTGGCAGTTGATGACGCCCTTCATCGTCGGCCGGGCGCTGGCTCTGGTGCGCTGTCCGGACGGAATTGGCGGACAAACGTTCTTCCAGAAGCATGCCTGGAAGGGGCTCAATCGCAGCGTCGCGCTCGTCAAGGATCCAGCGGAGCCGGAAGCCCTGATCAGCATTCGTGACTTCGACGGGCTGATGGCGCTCGTGCAGTCGGCGACGCTCGAAATCCATCCCTGGGGGTCGACCGTCGCCGACTGGGAGCGGCCCGACATGATCGTGATGGATCTCGATCCAGGCGAGGACGTGGATTGGACGTCGGTCATTGCAGCCGCGGAAGAGGTTCGCGCCCGGCTGAAGAACGCGGGCCTCGCGGCGTTCATCAAGACCTCGGGCGGCAAGGGGCTTCATGTCGTTTCGCCCGTCAAGCCGAAGGCCGAATGGCCGGCCGTCAAGGCCTTCACGAAGTCCATCGCCGATGCGATGGCCGCCGACAGCCCCGAGCGCTACGTGTCGACGATCCCGAAGGCGCGGCGGCACGGGAAGATCCTCATCGACTATCTGCGCAACCAGCGCGGCATGACCGCCGTCGCCCCCTACTCCACCCGCGCGCGGCCGGGCGCGCCGGTCTCCATGCCGCTTGGCTGGGACGAGCTCGCGCCGGAAATCGGACCAGCCTATTTCACCGTCCGCAACACGCCGGCGCGCCTCGCTTCGCTCGCCGCCGATCCGTGGGCCGACTTCCGCGCGAGCGCTGCGCCGATCGAGGCGCAGAAGAAGCCGGGGAAATCGGCCCGCAAGCGGTGATGGGGGGGCGTTCAAGAGCGCCCTTTCTTTTTCTTGGCGGCGGCGACGCTTCGGCGCAGCGCGTCCATGATGTTGATGACGTTGCTCGGCGGCTCGGGCTCGGCGCTCGGTTTCGCCTTGGCCTTTTTCGCACCCTTCTTCTTCGCCTCGATGATGTCGATGAGCTTCGCCTGCACCGGATCGGCGACCATCTCCGGGCTCCAGGCTTTCTTGCGCGACTTGATGAGGTCATCGATGAGCCGCATCAGCTCCGGGTCGGGCTTCACCTTGCGGATCGAGGCGAAATACTTGCCCGGATCGCGGATTTCATCGCCGAACCTGAGCGTCCACAGCACGATTCCGTTGTCGCGGGCTTTGAGGATCACCGCCCGTTCGCGGCGATTGATGACCAGCCGGGATACGCCGACCATCGCCGTTGCGCGCATCGCATCGCGGATGACGCAATAGGCTTCCTCGCCAACCGGATTGTCCGGCGTCACGTAGTAGGGCGTGTCGTACCAGATCCAGTCGATGCTCTCGGCCGAAACGAAAGTCTCGATGTTGATCGTGCGGGCGCTTTCGAGCCCGATCGATTCGAGTTCCTCGTCCTCGAGCAGGACATAGTCGTGTTCGCCGCGAGCATAGCCTTTGACCTCGTCGTCCTCGCCGACCGCGCGGCCGGTTTCGGCGTCGACCGATTGGCTGAGAATTCGATTGCCCGTCCGGCGGTTCAGCACGTGGAAGCGAACCTTGTCCTCCTCGCTGGTCGCGGGCGTCATGGCCACCGGACAGGTGGCCAGGCTGAGCTTCATGTATCCTTTCCAGAAGGGTCGGGAAGGCATTGAGAGATCCTCATTTCAGGCCGCGGCGCCGTCCTCCCGCTCGCCCTTCGCGACGATGGCGAGCGCACCGTCCGGCAGCGGCCTTTGAAGCGTGAGCGCGGCGGCCGTCTCCGCCATCAGCCAAAGATCGACTTCCGCCGGCGTCGTCAGAATGACTGGCATGGCCTGCGGGTGGATCGGCGCGACGACGGCATTGGCGGCGGTGGTGAGAATTCCATAGAGCTCGTGCTCCCCCTCGACCGGCGCGCTCTTCGGGCCGCGCACGCCGCGCCAGCGCGTCCATAAACCCGCGAACGCGAACAGCGGCCGATCGGTTCCAAGCGCAAACCAGATCGGCGTCTTGCGCGGTTTCGTGTCGGCATATTCGCAAAACGAGGTCGCCGGGACCACGCAGCGGTTTCGCGATCCGAGCCATCCCCGCCAGTGCGGGCTCGTCACGTTGCGGATGTTGGTCACCGGTTGGCCGCCGAATTGGGGCGGCCCTGGCATTCCCCACCGCGCAGTGACGAGTTCGGGCTCGCCGTCCGCCCCGCGCCGCACGATCGGCGCGACCTGATCGGGAAAGATCGACGGAAACAGCGGCAGGTTGCCGGTGCGATCGTGTCTGACGGCGAACAGATCGCGGATCGCCGACTGGCCCTTGGTCAGGCTGTACAGGTTGCACATGGCGCGGGATTATGCCGTCCAGGGCCGGGAGCGCAATGAGCGCGGCGGGGCGCAACGGCTCTGGGATGAAAACCTGATCAAGAACCGCTGTTCCGACCCGAAGCGGAAGCTCACCGTCTCATGGCATAGGCCAGATGTGCGCCAATAGCGGACATTGGTCCACGGCATGGCGAATGGGACAAATCGAGCCGACCCCGGTTCTTCAGTGTGCGACGAGGATTTTCTCTTATCTCTGATTGGTTTCACGTCGAGAAAAACGGTTTTGGCTGGCTCTTCGTGCTAGCGTAAGCGGGAGACCCCCCGGCTATGCCGGGGTGGCAGTAGCAGTTTGACGTTTCGGACAGTCTCTCTTGATCTGTGCCACTTCTAACCCGAGAGGAGGGGCGAAACGGAATTGCAAGATAGGATCTGCCCCATCAACCGGCGTCGTCACTTGGTCGCGTGCGAGTTTGGCGAAACGGCAACCTCGGATTTTGCCGTTCCGCGGGAATAGAGCTATCCGTCGCCCCTCCCGTTGAAGCCGCGTCAGCGGCGTCTTCAGCCGCTTTGAGCGGCTCTCATCCTAAAGCCCCCGGCTTTGCCGGGGGATACTTACCCTGCACGGCGACGGAGGGTCGCTATGACCGAAACCCGGAAACTCGCCGCAATATTGGCCGCCGATGTTGTCGGCTACAGCCGGCTCGCGAGCGCTGACGAGGATCGAACCTTGTCGCGGCTGCGGGGTCTGCGGAGCGACCTGGTCGATCCCGCTGTCGCTGCACACAAGGGACGTGTGGTGAAGCGAACCGGCGACGGCGCTCTCATCGAGTTCCGCAGCGTGGTAGACGCGGTGCGCTGCGCGATCGAGGTTCAGAACGGCATGATCGAGCGCAATGCCGGCTTGCCGCCCGACCGCCGCATTGAGTTTCGCATCGGCATTCATCTTGGCGACGTCGTCGAGGAGTCAGACGGGGACCTGATGGGCGACGGCGTCAATATTGCGGCGCGGTTGGAGGGGATCGCGAAGCCGGGCGCGATCTGCTTATCCGAAGACGCTTATCGTCAGGTAAGCGGAAGGCTCGACATGGAGGTCACTGACCTCGGTCCGACCCGGCTCAAGAACATCGAAAGGCCGATCGGAGCCTATTCGCTGCAAGTGGGGATCGCCGCCCGCGCGAAGCCTGCAACGGGGGCGACGCTGCCCGAGCCGACAAAGCGCCCGGCGCGAGCCCTGATGACCGCAGGTATTGCCGCGTTACTCATCGTGGTAATGATCGGAGTCTGGCACTTCCTCAGCCAGAACAGACCGGCGCTCGTCACCTCTAACCTAACCGCGCCCGCCGCCTTGAACGTCGCCGCTCCGGCCGAGGCCGCGCATCTTTCCATCGTCGTGCTGCCATTCACAAACCTCTCGAACGATCCGAGCCAGGACTATTTCGCCGACGGCATAACCGAGAATTTGACGACCGAGCTGTCGCGCATACGCAATAGCTTTGTGATTGCGCGCAACACGGCCTTCACTTTTAAGGGCAGAAACGTCGATGCCAAAGAGATCGGCAAGGAGCTTGCCGTTCGCTACGTGCTCGAAGGCTCGGTGCAGCGCGACCAGAACCGAGTGCGCGTAAACGCCCAGCTCATCGACGCGCAATCCGGCGCGCATCTCTGGGCGGACCACTTCGAGGAGGACGTGGCGGACCTGTTCAAGTTGCAAGATCAAGTCGTCGCGCGGTTGACGAATGCGTTGGGTTTTCAACTTGTCAAGGCGGAAGCCGACAACAGCGCCCGGTCCAACAACCCGGACTCCGTCGATCTCACAATGCGCGGTAAGGTTTTGGTGTATTCGCTGTCGCTGACAAAGGAGAGCAACCTCGCGGCTCAGGGCTTCTTCGAACAGGCTCTGAAGCTCGACCCGAATAATGCTGATGCGCTGGCGGGCGAAGCCTGGTCATATACGGGTGACAAAGCCTTCGGATGGACAAAGGCGGATGTCGACTACAACGCAAAAATACTCGGTCAGGCCGACCGATCCATCACACTCGATCCCGATAACGTGTTGGCGCATCAGGCGAAGGCGGCCTACCTGACCATGTTGTTGCGGCCAGATGAGGCGCTTCGAGCGGCCGACGCGGGGCTCGCCATCAATCCGAGTTCAGCGATTCTCCTAGCGACGCGAGCCAACGCCGAAACCTATTTGCGTAAATTCGAACAAGCGAAATCCGATTTGCAGCAGGCCATGCGACTTAGTCCACGCGATCCCCGCCTTGGCCAATGGCACAACTTCACGGCGGACGCTGAACTCGGCCTTGGGCATTTCGACGTCGCGGTCGACGAGAGCAATAGAGCGATCGACGCCGGCTATCACGCTTTTTACGCCTACTTAAACCTGGCTGCCGGCCAGGCGCTCGGTGGAAAAATGGACGAAGCAAGTGTTGCGTTAGCCGAAGCTCGCCGGCTCAATCCCAAGCTCACAGTCAAATGGTTGAAAGATCACAAGCCAATTCTTCAACCCCTGTTCGAAGCCTTGGGCAAGGCGGGGCTGCCCGAGGAGTGAATGCGCGCGGCCAACGAGCGTCGGCAAGGGCCTTTTGCGAACGGCGGCTAGCCACCCACTGCGACTGTCTAACTTCGTGTGCCGCAATGGCCGCTTAACGTCAACTCCAGACTTCGCGAGATGATTGAGCCTTGTCCGTTCTCCGCCCATCTTGGACGTTCCGAATTGGGTTGGCGTCCTAAGGGCGGTGCCCCTTAGCCCGCCGACAATCGCTGCTCGATCAGTTCGACCCAGTAGGACGCGCCGGCCGGGATCACTTCGTCGTTGAAGTCGTAAGCGGGATGATGAAGACCCGCGCCCTCGCCGGCGCCGATCTGGATATAGGCGCCAGGACAGGCCTCGAGCATGTAGGCGAAATCCTCGCCGCCCATGACCGCCGCCGCGTGCGGATCGACGGTCGCCGAGACTCGGCGCGCCGCCTCCACGGCAAAGCCAGTCTCCGTCTCGTGATTGACCATAACGGGATAGCCTCTCTCCCAGGCGACCTCGGCGCGCCCGCCGTAGACTGCGGCGGTATGCGCCGCGATCGCCTTGACCCGCGCCTCCGCGTGCGCGCGCAGCTCGGGATCGAACGTGCGCACGGTGCCGCGCAGCTCGACCGTCTCGGGGATGACGTTGTAGGCGTCGGTCGCGGTGCGGAAGCTCGTCACGGAGACGACGAGCGAATGCATGGGGTCTGTATTGCGCGACACGATCGATTGCAGCGCCAGCACAAGATGGCTGGCGATAAGCGTCGGGTCGATCGCCGCATGGGGTCGCGCCGCATGGCCGCCGCGTCCGATGACGGTTATGGTGAGCGAGTTGGTCGCCGCATAAAACGGACCAGGCCGGATGGCGAAAGCGCCCAGCGGCAGACTCGGCGAATTGTGCATGCCGTAGATCTCGCGGATGCGGAAGCGGTCGATCAGGCCGTCGTCGACCATCGCCTTGCCGCCCGCGCCGCCCTCCTCGGCCGGCTGAAAGATCACGGCCGCCGCGCCATCGAAGTTGCGCGTCTCGGCGAGATATTTGGCGGCGCCGAGCAGCATCGCCGTGTGCCCGTCGTGGCCGCAGGCGTGCATGAGGCCGGGCGTCTTCGACGCGTAAGAGAGGCCGGTCGCCTCGGTGATCGGCAGCGCGTCCATGTCGGCGCGGATCCCGACGACGCGGCCGTTCGAGTCGCTGCGCCCCCGGATCAGCCCGACCACCCCGGTGCGTCCGATCCCTTCGGCCACCTCGTCGCAGCCGAATTCGCGCAATTTCGCCGCGACGATCGCGGCCGTGCGGCGGGTGTCGTACAGGAGCTCGGGATGTTCGTGGAAATCGCGACGCCATGCGGCGATCTCGTCGTGCATTTCGGCAATGCGGTTCTTGACCGGCATGGCGTCCTTGGCCTCCTTGCGGCTCGTCAGTTTTGGCGCGGGACGAAATCGACGGGCGCCGCCTCGTCGTGGCTCGGCGCGCTCGACGCCCGAGCGGAAATGCGCCCCGACCGAGAGCCTAACCCCGCCGACTTGGCAGTCAACCCGCAAAGAAGGCGCCGCCTGTACATGCGGGCCCCGTTCGGGCACAAAAGCTGCGATCCTATGCTTGCGGGACGTCAGCCGTCCGGGAGCTTTTGCATGGCTCGCGCCTCGGCGCTGAATGTCTCGGTCGGGATCATCGCTGCGGTCTTGGTCTCGGCCGCCGCCTATCAGGCGAGCACGGTCTTCGCGCCGCTGGCACTGGCGCTGTTCATCATCGCCATCGTCTGGCCGTTGCAAAGCTGGCTTCAGGCGCGAATGCCTGGGTTCCTCGCTCTCGCGATCACGATGACGCTTACCATCGCCGTCTGCCTCGGCTTCGCCTCACTGGTCGTATGGGGCTTCGGCCGCGTGGGACAATCCATGCTGGCCAACTCGGCGCGTTATCAAGCCCTCTACGACAACGCAATCGCCTGGCTCGAGGGTCACGGAATTTCGGTCGCGGGATTGTGGAGCGAACATTTCAATTTTGCCTGGGTCCTGGGCTGGGCGGCCCAGGTGACCGACCGGGTCAATACCACCCTGACTTTCTGGTTGATCGCCCTCGTCTACGTCATCCTAGGCTTGATGGAAGTCGAGGATCTCCATCGCCGGATCGAGACCTATTTCAGCAGGGAGACCGCGACGATCCTTTTGGCGGCGACCGCGGCGACGGCCCGCAAAACCCGCAAATACATGGAGGTGAGGACATTGATGAGCCTTGCGACCGGCGTCCTGGTCTTTGCGTTCGCCTGGATCGTCGGGCTGCAATTCGCCCTCGAATGGGGCGTGATCGCGTTCGCGCTCAACTACGTTCCGTTCATTGGCTCGTTCATCGCCACGGTGTTTCCGACCCTGCTGGCGATGGCGCAATTCACTTCGTGGGAAGCGGTCGTCGGCGTGTTCGTCTGCCTCAACATCATCCAGTTCGTGGTCGGCAGCTATATCGAGCCGCGGGTGTCCGGCGTGGTGCTCGCCATGTCGCCTTCGGCAGTATTGTTCGCGGTCTTTTTCTGGACGTTCCTTTGGGGCCTGTTCGGCGCCTTCATCGGCGTTCCGATCGCGCTCGCGATCCTCACCTTCTGCTCTTATCACCCGTCCAGCCAATGGGTCTCCGATCTTCTCGGCGGCCCGGTGGAAGGCAAGTCACTGGAAAGCAGCTAGCCGTCCTCTTTCTCGGCGGGGATATCAATCCGCTCCGGGGCCATGAGCCCGAGCCGTCCGTCTGGCCCCGCGGCCAGCGTGTGGACGTAGAAATGCGTCGGCGCGGATTGCGGCGCCATCACCGGCGAGGGGGCGGAGACGATCTTGAGCTCGCCGCAGGCGCCGATCCAGTCGACATGGCGGTGGCCGTGCATGACGACGATGCGGCCGGCATAGGGTTTGAGCACGCGCTGAAACCAGCTGCCGTTGACGAGCGCGGTGCCGACGCGCTCCGAGAAGGCCGTGACCGGCATCGGATATTCGATCAGATGATGGTGCAGCGCCACGATCCAGCGAGCTTTAGGATAAAGGTCGAACGCCGCCGCGAGCCGAAGCGCCTGCCCGGCCGGAATCATTCCAAGCGCATTGGTGAACGAGAAATTGGTGTCGGCGTTCGAATTGAGAATGGCGACCCCGAGGCCATCCTCCTCGTGCGGCGGCGCGATCATCGGGAATATTTCGTCCCATAGGCGGGCAAGACGGCTCGCCAGCCGAAGACCGCCCTGATCGGCGAATGTCGCGATCGCCTGGCGATGCGGTTCGAGCGCCGCCCCAAGGGTGAGGCCGGGCTCGGCGGCGCCCTCCCCCATCACGCGCAGGCGGTCGCCGCCGACGGCCGCGATCGCTGACAGCGCCCGCATCTTGCGCAGGCTCTTGGCCGGGCTGAACGGCAGATCGAGACGCGCCGGGTTGGCGCGGTCGACGATATTGACGTCGTGATTTCCCGGCAGGATCAGCATCCGCTCGGCGAGATCGGGATGCCCGGCGATGATGTCGAAGAATTCCGCCCATTCGGCCGAACGCCCGGCGTCGGTCATGTCGCCGGTGATAAGCACGACGTCGAGCGGCCGGGCGGCGTGCGATTCTTCGAGGCGGGCCATGACCCGCCTCAGCCGCTCGTTGCCGCGCGGGCCGCCCCGCCCGCTCTCGATCCGGAAGCCGTAGCGCTCGCCGACGATATGGATATCGGAGAGATGCGCCGCCAGCCAGACGCGCCCGGCCGGCGGCGCGGCGTCGAACGCTTCGAGGTCGAGCGGCTGGTCCGTGCTGGCGTCGGCAAAGCCCCAGACGAGCGAGGCTGCGGCAAGATAGGCCGACATGACGACGACAGCGTTGGCGAGCGTGGGAGAGATGAGCCCGAGCGGCGCGGCGAGGTCCGACGCCGCTCCGATCCACCGGGTCGCCGGCCAGACCGCGACCGCGACCAGGGCCGCGATCGCCGCAAGGAGGATTCCGGCGCCGGCGCAGCTCAGCGCCCGCATGCGCGCCAGCTCGGCGCCGCCCTTCGGCTTCAGCGCTCGCTCGGCGAGATGCCGGATCGCCTCGCGGCACAAGGCGTACCCGGGCTGAACCCCCAGGGCGTTGAGCGCCCAGAAATTCGCTTCCGCCACCCGCAACAACGGCCGCCAGCCGATCCAGCCCGCGCCGGCGACAGCGAGAAGGACGATCGCGGCGCCGATTCCATACAGTTCCAGCAATCTCGAGAAGATGTCGCCTACCCATGCCGTCGCGACCAGCGGCGCGAGGCCAAGGACTGCCGCTGGAAGCACGATCGACGCCGCCCACGCGATGAGGAGCTTCGTTACGCTGATCTCGGCTAAAAGACTGCCGGCAATGGCCAGCAGCGACTTCTGCTTGGGGCTCGACGCGTCGTCCTCCGCGTCTCCGTCGCGCGGGTCGAGGAGCAGGTTCGCCGGACCGCGCCTGAGGCGCTCAAGCCCGGATTCGGCGCTCGAGGGGATTGCGGCGGGCGCTCGCATGGCGTCTGCGGGGGATTCTTCCTTAAGGTCCACGCCATAGCATGCGGCGCTTCGGTCCGGTAGCGAGGGCGGGCGGCCGCGGAAAGGACGCGGGCGGCCGCTTCGGCAACGACGCCATTCTCGTCCCCCCGAACCTCGCATCGTTGCTTCGGATGCGGTTGCGCGATAAGCACTGGCCAACTTCCCGCCAGAGGACGGCGCCTTGGCCCCATGCACCCCTCATCCGGCAGCGCGCGGCCTCGCTCGCGCGCTCGTCGTCGCGCCTGCGTTCGCGCTTTTGCTCGCCAGCTGCAATCAGGAAGCCAAGACCGAGCCGCCTCAGCCGCGCCCGGTCCGCACCGTCACCGTCGAAAAGGGCGAGGTCGGCGATTCGGTCGCCCTCACCGGGGATATCCGGGCCGAGAACGAGGTGAACCTCGCCTTCCGCGTCGGCGGGCGGATCATCGAGCGCAAAGGCGGGGTCGGCGACAAGGTCGAGCCGGACCAGGTGCTGGCCAAGCTCGATCCGCAGGACGAGCTCAATACGCTCCGCTCGGCGCAGGCGGCGCTCGCCGCCGCGCGCGCCCAGGAGGTCGAGGCGCAGGGCAATTTCGACCGCCAGAACCATCTGATGGAAAGGGGCTTCACCACCCGGGCGATATTCGATGCGGCGACCCAGGGGCTGCAGACCGCGCAGGCGCGGGTCGACGACGCGTCGGCGCAACTCGACATCGCCCAGGACCGGGTGAGCTTCACCGAGCTCAGGGCCAACGTCTCGGGGACGATCACCGCGCGAACCGCCGAATCGGGCGAGGTGGTGCAGGCGGGCCAGCCGATCTTCACCATCGCCCGGCAGGACGGCCGCGACGCCGTGTTCGACGTTCCGGCCCAGGTTCTGCGCGCCGCGCCGACCGACGTGACGGTCACGATCGCGCTTGCCGACGACCCGTCGGTGACCGCCAAGGCGCGCGTGCGCACCGTCGATCCGCAGGCCGATCCGGTCACCCGCACCTTCCGCGTCCGCCTCAGCCTGATCGATCATCCGGAGGCGATGCGCCTCGGCGCGACGGTGACCGGGCGCCTGCAGCTCGAGGGCGGCAAGGGCATCTCAATTCCGGCAAGCGCGCTCACCTCGATCGATCGCCAGCCGGCGGTGTGGATCGTCGATCCGGCGAGCCTCACCGTTGCGCTGCGCAACGTCGAGGTCGAGCGGTTCGATCCGGCGACGGCGGTGATCTCCGAGGGCCTCGAGCCCGGCGACGTGGTGGTGACGGCGGGCGTTCAGGCGCTGCATCCGGGCCAGAAGGTCCGGCTGCTCGGGGCGACTTCGTGAGCGGTTCGGGAGACCGCGAACCATCCCTGGCATGGGCGCGAGGCCCACGACCCTCATTTGCGCCCGATCGCCGCGCGCCAAGCAATCGGCTCCAGCGAGGATGCTCTGCAATGTCCCCTCCGAGAAGAATGAAGTAGGGCTCTTGCAATGGGTATTCCCCTCCGCTTTCTTATGCGCCTCAAGAAAATCAGAGGATTATGTAAAGCTCTTGATGACCATGTGAGCGCTAACAATAACCTGGAAAAAGAAATAAATGAGCTTAGAATTTACGTCAAATCGCTGTTGAGCAAGGTGACGGAAAGGGAACGACAATCGGAATTGCTGGCAGAGGAATTGGAAGCTAAACGCGATGGCCTGCCCGTATACTTGGCGTTTTCACCGGAAGTGCAGTCAGAGCGCATGGCGATGAAGATATTTTCTCTGCTTCGGCCGATGGATGTGGTTAACGGGAGAATGGTAAGGCGAGGCGCACCGAATGACGGTGGTTACGTGATGCTCGACTCGCCTGTTCGAAACGAAATCGCGTACTCATTGGGCGTGGGCAATGACGTGTCGTGGGACTTGGACATGGCGACAAACGGATGCACGGTGTATCAGTACGATCACTCAATCGCATCGGTTCCAACCTCACACCCGAATTTTAAGTGGTTCCAACTGAACGTCGGGACAGAGACCGACAATGACACTATCACGGTCGTCGACGCGATAACGAGAAATGGACACAAGGAACGTCAGAATATTATCTTGAAGATGGACGTTGAGTACTGGGAGTTGGATGTACTGCAATCAATTGATGAAACAACAATACTGCTATTTGCCCAAATAATCGTCGAATTACATGGAATTGTTCCTGAAGATACCAATTCTATAACAAAAATTGTTACTGTCCTTTCGAAGATAAATAAGACGCATCAGGTTATCCATCTCCATGCAAACAACTACGGACGTCTCGGTATCATGGGACGGCTAGCGATACCTGGGACCTTCGAGGTGACCTACGTGCGGCGACGTGACCATGAGTTTACGGAGTGCAAGAAAGTATTCCCGACGGCTCTCGATAACCCGTGTAAAGCGGATGCGCGAGACTATTACTTGGGTCCCGTTGGCATGTTTCCTTACTGAAAAATGCCGGATCTGGCCTTGGCGTCGAACAATTCACTCAACCTCTCCGATTGGGCGCTCAAGCATCGCTCGTTCATCGTCTTCCTTATGATCGCGGCGACGCTCGCCGGCGTCGTCTCGTTTTTCGGCCTCGGCCGGGCGGAGGATCCGCCCTTCACCTTCCGCACCATGATCGTCCAGGCCGCGTGGCCAGGCGCAACCATGGACGACACGCTGCAGCAGGTGACCGAACGGATCGAGCGCAAGCTGCAGGAGACCAAGGGCCTCGACTTCCTCCGCAGCTACACAACCCCCGGCCTGACGACGATCTTCGTCAATCTGAAAGGCTCGACGAGGGCCTCCGAAGTGCCGGACATCTGGTACCAGGTGCGCAAGAACATCGGCGACATCCGCGGCGCGCTGCCGGCCGGCGTGGTCGGACCCGGCTTCAACGACGACTTCGGCGACACGTTCGGCCTGATCTACGGCTTCACCGCCGACGGCTTCACCCACCGGGAACTGCGCGATACCGTCGAGGACATCCGCTCGCGCCTGCTCCAGGTTCCGGACGTGTCGAAGATCGAGCTCATCGGCGCCCAGGACGAGCAGATCTTCGTCGAGTTCTCGGTCGCGGAGCTGGCCGGCCTCGGCATCGACCGGGCGGCGTTGATCGCGGCGCTGAGAGCGCAGAACGCGGTCAGTCCCGCCGGCGAGCTCCAGACCGGCGACGAGACGATTTCGCTCCGGGTTTCGGGCGCGTTCCGGTCGGAAGCGGACCTGCTCGACGTCAACTTCCTCTCCAACGGCCGCCTGATCCGGCTCCGCGACATCGCGACCGTCAGGCGCGCCTATTCCGATCCGCCCCAGCCGATGTTCCGCGTCAACGGCAAACCGGCCATCGGCCTCGCCATCGCCATGCGCGACGGCGGCGACATCCTGACGCTCGGCCGCAACGTCAGGAAGGCGGTCGACGAGAGCGTCGCCAACCTGCCGCTCGGCATCGACGCGACGCTGGTCAGCGATCAGCCGGTCGTCGTCCAGACCGCGATCGGCGAGTTCATGGAATCGCTCTGGCAGGCGATCGCGATCATCATGGCGGTCAGCATCATCAGCCTGGGGCTAAGGCCCGGGTCGGTGGTCGCGCTGACGATCCCGCTGACGATCGCGATCGTGTTTCCGATCATGGAGGCGATGCACATCGACCTCCAGCGCATCTCGCTCGGCGCCCTCATCATCTCCTTGAGCCTGCTCGTCGACAGCGCCATGACCACGATCGACGTCATGACGACGCGCCTCATGCAAGGCGACAGCAAGGAGGAGGCGGCGTCTTTCGCCTATAAGACGCTGGCGCTGCCGATGTTGACCGGCACCTTCGTCACCATCGCCGGCTTCGTGCCGATCGGCTTCGCCCGCAGCGCCGCCGGCGAGTACACGTTCTCGATCTTCGCCGTGGTGACGATCGCGCTCATCGTGTCGTGGTTCGTCGCGGTGCTGTTCGCGCCGCTGCTCGGGGTCTGGCTCTTGAAGAAGCCGGAGACCGCCGTCGCCCCGCAGCCCAACTTCGTCATGCGGACGTTCCGCTCGATCCTGGTCGGCGCGATGCGGGTGCGCTGGATCACCATCGCCGTGACCCTCGCCTGCTTCGCCGCCTCCCTGCTCGCCCTCCCCTACGTGCCGCGGCAGTTCTTTCCCGCTTCCGACCGCCCGGAGCTCACCGTCGATCTGACCCTGCCGCAAAACGCCTCGATCTACGCCAGCCAGGACGCGTCGGCCAAGCTCGACGCCTTGCTCAAGGGCGATCCCGATGTCGCAAGCTGGAGCACCTATGTCGGGCGCGGGGCGATCCGGTTCTACCTGCCGCTCGACGTCAAGCTCGCCAACGACTTTTTCTCCCAGGCCGTGGTCATCGCCAAGGGCGTGCAGGCGCGCGATCGGGTTCACGCCAAGCTTGAGAAGGCGCTCGCCGAGCAATTGCCGAGCGCGATCGTCCGCGTGTCTCCGCTCGAGCTGGGGCCGCCGGTCGGCTGGCCGGTGCAATATCGGGTGAGCGGGCCTGACGCCGCCGAAGTGCGGGCGATCGCGCTCAAGCTCGGTCAGGCGATGGGCGAGAGCGCGAATTTGCGGCTGGTCAACTTCGACTGGATGGAGCCCTCGCGCGAGGTCAGGGTCAGGATCGACCAGGATCAGGCCCGGCTTCTCGGCTTGAGCTCGCAGACGCTGGCCGAAACGCTGAACGCCGTCATGAGCGGGACGCCGATCACCCAGGTTCGCGACGGCATCTACCTCGTCAATGTCGTCGCCCGGGCGAACGACGAGCAGCGCGTCTCGCTCTCGACCCTGCGCTCGCTGCAGCTGCCGCTTCCCGGCGGCCGGACCGTGCCGCTAAGCCAGATCGCGACCTTCGACTTCGATCAGGAATTTCCCCTGATTTGGCGGCGCGACCGCGTCCCGACGCTGACCGTCCAGGCCGACGTCCGTGACGCCGCGACGCCGGAAGGCGCGGTCGCCTCGCTCGAGCCGGCGATCGAGAAGCTCGAGGCGGGCCTGCCCGCCGGCTACCACATTGCCGTTGGCGGCACGGTCGAGGAGAGCGCCCAATCGCAGGCCTCGGTGTTTGCGCTCCTGCCCGCGGCGCTGTTCCTGATGCTGCTCTTTCTGATGGCGCAGCTCCACAGCTTCAGCCGGGTGGCGCTGGTCGCAGCGACGGTGCCGCTCGGCCTGATCGGGATCGTGCTCGCGCTCATCATCTCAAACCGGCCGCTCGGATTCGTCGCCATCCTCGGCATTCTGGCGCTGGTCGGCATGATCGCCCGCAATGCCGTGATCCTCATCGACCAGATCGAGACCGAGCGGTCGCAAGGGCGCGACATCTGGGACGCCGTGGTCGAGGCGACGCTCTCCCGCTTCCGCCCGATCATGCTGACCGCGATTTCGACCGTGCTGGGCCTGATCCCGATCGCGCCGACGGTGTTCTGGGGCCCGATGGCCTTCGCCATCATGGGCGGCCTGTTCGTCGCCACGCTGCTGACGCTGCTGGTGCTGCCGGTCTTCTACATCACCCTTTACCGCGCGAAGGCGCCTGCGGCGCCGGTCGCTGCGTAGCTACCCGAACAACCGCGCCCACAGCGACGCGATAATTCGCCACGGAATCGGCCATATCGGCCACCAGGTGTAGAAAACGGTCACGCCCAGCGTGTTGTTCGGCGACGTCGTATTCGGCAACGCAACTGCCGAGCGCGCGCCTTGCCGCGTCGCCGTGATCGATCCGCCGCCGGCCTTGACGTCGAACAGCGAGACGACGCACTCCTAAGTCCCTCCGCCCGCGATCTGGGTGACGCCTGCGGTGGCGAGAACGGCGCTGGCTCCGGTGATCGTGCGACAGAACTTGGCAACTCCGCCCTCGAAGTCGATTGGCTGACCGTAGCTGTTGTTCGGATCGCCGAGGCTGCGGCTGCTGCTCGCCCAGGTCGACGCGGACGAGACGGGGGACCCCGCGTATAAGAGCTCCACATTTGGATTGGCGGCGGCTGCATAGGCGAGTTGAACGCCTGCGGCAGCTCCGGCATTTTCCGCAACCGCGACCGATGTGATCCCTCCTCCCCCGCCGGGCTGCGAAGGGAGCAGCGCCGCGACCCCGCCCGAGATTCCGTACGCATAGAGGCTGGTCCCATCGGAGAAGACCGCATTCGTGCCGTCAAAGTCGCACATGAACGAAATGCTGTATTCGATCCAGGCGCTGACGTCGGTCATCGGCACGCTCGTGGCCAGGAGGGGAAAATCGCTGGTCGTGGCGACCTGAAAGGCGTTGGAATAGCCGCCAAGCCCGCAGATGACCGCGGTCGAGCCGAAGAGGGTGACGTCCGTGATTTGAGCGAAGCTCGTTGCGTAGACTTGCGGACTAGCCAGATTGCTGATGTCGATCAGAGCGACCCGCGCCCCGCTATCGTTGCTGGCTTCGCCGACCAACACGTAGCCGCCGTAGAACGAGATCGCGCCGATGCCGTTAAAGGAAAGCGAGGCAGAGCCGGTCGCAGCCGGCGATGCTGGATTGGCGATGTCATAGATCGTTACGGTGTCGCCGCTGACGGCGGCCACGGCGGCCATCGAGCCTGAGCAGTCCACCACCACGCCGCTCGACGAGCAGGATACCGAGACGGCGGTTGGAGCGGCCGCGTTGGAAAAGTCGATGACCCAAAAATTTCCTGGCGTGTACTCGGGCAAAGGCTGGTTGCTTCCAACCACGACAACGGTGTGCTCGGCCATGGGCGCCCCACCCTTTGATCCGGCGTCCCCGGATACGTAGTCATACCTAGACGCCCTTCGAAGCTTTCCGCAAGGCTCGTTCGATTAAAACGCCGAAACACGAGGGCTCAGAACGACCCCACCGCGCTGCCGAGCGCAATCACCACCGCGAGCGCGAGCAGGCCGCCGGCGATCGAGACCATGACGATGTCCATATAGCTCTCGCGGTGGGTCGAGTTGCAGACCGCAAGCAGCGTCACCACGGCGCCGTTGTGCGGCAGGCTGTCGAGCGTGCCGGCGCCGATGACCGCGACGCGGTGCAGGAGCCCCGGGTCGATGCCCTGCTCATGCGCGATCTTGAGGTAGGTCGCGCCCAGCGCGTCGAGCGCGATCGTGAGACCCCCCGAGGCCGAGCCGGTCAACGACGCCAGCACATTGGTCGCCACCGCCAGCGACACCAGCGGCCCGCCCTCGATCCCGAGCACCCAGTCGCGCACCATTTCGAACGCCGGCAGCGCGGCGACGACCGAGCCGAAGCCGACCAGGCTGGCCACGCTCACGACCGGCAGGACGGAGGCGTTGGCCCCTGCGTCCATGGTGTCGCGCAGCGCCGGCAGGCGCTGATAGTTGATCGCAGTCAGGACGACGATCGCAGCGAAAAGCGCCGTCACCACCGCCCACACGCCGCCGACTGCCGCGATCGACGTCGAGCCCCATTCCTTGCCGGCGAGAAACGATGCGTCCATGCGCGGCAGGACGAAGAACGACATCGCGAGATTGACCGCCACCACGATGATCAGCGGCAGGGCGGCGAGCGCGATCGGAGGGCCAGCGTCGCTCGGCCGCCCATGCGTCGCTTCCGGCGGATCGAACGTGCTCGCGGTTGTGGCGCGCTCGCGCACGACGAGGTCTTCGGCCGCATGCTCGACATCATCGGGACCGGGCGCCGCATCGCCATAGCCCTCCCCTTTGGCGCGGGCCCGCGCTTCGGCCCGCCCAAGCCACCACATCCCGAAGCCGAACATGACGATCGCGGCGATGATCCCGAGTCCCGGCGCGGCGAACGGCGTGGTGCCGAAGAACGGCATCGGGATCGCGTTCTGGATCGCCGGCGTGCCCGGCAGCGCCGACATGGTGAAGGTGGTCGTGCCCAGCGCGATCGCCGCCGGCATCAGGCGGCGCGGAATCTGAGCCGAGCGAAAGAGCTGGTGCGCCATCGGGGCGATGACGAAAAAGGCGACAAACAGGCTCACCCCGCCGTAAGTGACGATCGCGCCGGCCAGTACGACCGCGAGCACCGCCCGCTCATGTCCGAGACGCTCGGTCATGAATTTCGCGATCGAACTCACCGAGCCCGAGTCCTCCATCAGCTTGCCGAACAACGCGCCGAGGAGAAAAATTGGGAAGAACTGCATGACGAACTGGGCCGCGCTCGCCATGAAGGTTTGCGTCCAGTGGGCGAGCAAAGGCTCTCCGGCCAAGCCGGCCGCAAGAATCGCGGCGGCGGGCGCAAGCAAGAGGATGCTCCAGCCCCGGTAGGCGAAAAAGATCAGGAGCCCGAGCGCGACCAGGATGTCGAGAAGTCCCATCGATCAGATTCCCTCGAGCAGGACGTCGATGTCGAACGTCGAGCGCTTGCCGAGATCCATGGCGTGAGCATCGAGGAACGTCTGCGCCGCCTTTCTCCCCTCCTCGCGCAGAAGCGAGAAGAACGGCCATTCCGCATTGAGCTTCGAGGATGCGCCAAGTTCGTTCAAGATGGTGTTCGTCACACAGTGGACGCGCATTTGAGCCCATAGCGCGCCCTCGCCGTCGCCGGGATCGGCAACCCTGCGCAAGAGCGCCATCATCCTGAGCTCCTTGAGGGCGACGGCGTTGAAGGACACCTCATTGAGACGGTTCAAAATCTCGCTGGCGCTGCGCGGAACCCCCGGACGCTCGATCGGGTTGATCGGGACCAGAATGGTGTCGTGCGATTTGCACTCCCGCACCAGCGTGGTCAGCGTTGGATTGCCGGAATAGCCGCCATCCCAGTAGGCCTCGCCGTCGATCTCGATCGCCTGAAACATCGTCGGCAGGCAGGCCGAAGCGAGCAGGACGTCGGGGGTCACGGCCGCGTTCTTGAACACTTTTCCTCTGCCCGTGCGAACGTTGGTGGCGGTGATGAACAGGTAAATCGGCGACTGCGCGAGCAGCTCAAAATCGATTAGCTCGGCAAGAATCTCGCGCAGCGGATTCTTGCCCATCGGATTCAAGTCGTAAGGCGACACCAAGCGCGACATGAGATCCATCGCGACGTAAACGGGCGAAGAATCCAGCGTCCAGCGACCGAGGATGACGTCGAGCGGCCCGCGCCGAAGCGGGCTGAAGCGGGCGGCGTCCGAGACGCGCCGCCAGAACGTTTCGAGCGCCTCACGCGCGCCCGACCTCCCGCCCTTCTGATGGCCGTGGACCAAGACCGCCGCGTTCATCGCGCCCGCGGATGTCCCGGAGATGCCGTCGATCTCGAGCCAGGGCTCTTCCAGAAGGCGATCGAGCACGCCCCACGTGAACGCGCCATGCGACCCGCCGCCCTGCAACGCCAGGTCGACGAGGACGGGCTTGCGCGCGATCGGCTTTATTCTTTCAGTCGGCATCTATCCACCTCGATCGGCTGTCGGGACGGGCTTATCGCCGGGTCTTGTGACCCCTGCGCTCCGGGCGAAGCTGGAAGCACCGCGCGACTGTCCAATCGCAGCCCGCGCGGGCTCGGGTCAAGGGACGGGTCCCGGCCGTGAACCCGCATCGGCGAGGACGGCGGGAAGCTCATCGAAGAATTTTCCGGAATACCCATTGCGTTTCGGCGTCGCCGCTGGCCTCCTTCGGAGGCAGCCGGCTGAAGGCGCCCGTTTGGAAGTGATCCGAGTGTCCAAAGCGGGGCCTGGAATCGCGCGGTATGAACTGACGGGGCCTTAGTTGGGCGGCCACCCGCATTTGGCTGCGAGCTAGCCGTTGATTTTATCGACGCCCGGACTTTCGACGCGCCAATTCGGGCGCCGGCGCGTTATAGAGCATAGTCTCGGAGCCGTTTCGGGCTCCAAAGCAAATTGGATTGAGGATGACCGACCCTACGGACTTTCCAGAGCCGGAACCGGAGCTTGAGCCTCATCCGGACAAATTCTTTTCAACGAGCACGGTCCTGCGGAACCTGCCTTTTGTGGCGGCTCTGGCTCTGGCCATATTCGGCGTGGCCTACAGCAATTTCTCCGGCCACCCGATCAACGGCTATTGGGAATTCCTGGCGATCGCGATTGGGATCGTCTGCGTCGTCACCGCATGGCCGAACGCGCCCGATCGACGAACGCGCTTTACGCTGCTTTGGACGCAAGCCGCGCACTGGGTCGCGATCCTGGTGGCGATGAACCTCGTGCTCCTGCAGGGCTTTCAACAATTGATGCCGGTGCAGGCCGTCGGTCTGGTGTTGATGTTGCTGCTCGGGGTTGGGACCTTTCTTGCTGGCATCAATCTGATGTCGCTCAGAAATCTGTTTCCTTGGCCTCGCCATGGCGCTGTCAATCCCAGCCATGACTTGGCTGAAACAGGCCTCGCTTCTGCTGGTTCTGGCCGGCGTGGCGATTGCCGAACTCGCGGTCGCGTTCTGGCCGCGCGGAAGTCGGACTTCGGCATGACCGCCAGGAGCCGGAGCGAGCCGGAGCAATAGGAGGTCCGGCCAACGTCCGCAACTCCTTCCGAGGAGGAGGTTCTCATGGTGGAGTTCCCTGTCAATCCGTCGCGGCTAGACCCCTACAAGAGCTTCAAATTTCGCCTCAAATGGGACGGCAAATACGTCGCGGGCGTTTCGAAGGTCGGCGCGCTCAAGCGGACCACCGAGGTGATTGAATTTCGCGACGGCGGCGACGCTTCGGCGTCACGCAAATCGCCGGGCCGCACGGAGTACGAGCCGATCACGGTCGAGCGTGGCCTGACCCAGGACCACGCGTTCGAAGACTGGGCAAACATGGTCTGGCGCCTTGGCGCGGCGCTCGGAAGCGAGGTTGCGCTCGCCGACTTTCGTAAGGACGTGTACCTGGAGTTCTATAACGAAGCGGGGCAACTGGCGCTGGCCTACCGGATCTATCGCTGCTGGCCGTCCCTCTACCAGGCATTGCCGCCGCTCGACGCCAATAGCGCAGACGTCGCCATCGAACAGATCGTGCTCGAGAACGAGGGCTGGGAGCGCGACACAGCCGTGGTTGAACCCGTCGAGTCGAGTTAGGCCGACATGGCGACAAGAATCCAGAAATCTGACGAGAACAGTTTGCATGTTCCTTTGCTTGCGATAATCAGAAATCCGTGCTATGGATGTAAGGACGGTCGCCGAGCGGAGACCGGGTTTCGCGCAGCGCCGCAGGAAGACAAGCATCAGGAGAGGAGGTCCCGATAGGCCGCTGAAAAAGCAAGGTTATATCGAATGGCAATTTGCGGCTACTGATTTTGATTTTGTTGCGCCGGCCTTTGATTTTGTTGCGGCTCGGCTTTGTTTTTGTTGCGCTGGGCTTTGAATTTGTTGCGGCCGGCTTTGCTTTTGTTGTGGCGAATCTCGCGGGCAAGTCAGCGGCCGGCGAACCCCGCCGCGGCGAGGGCGAGCGCGACCGCCAGCAGCGCCATACCCGCCGCCGGCCATTGCCTGAGCCGCCAGTCCAGGCGCTCGATCAGGAGCCCGAGAGGCGCGCAGGCGCGGAAGGCGGCCTCCTCGGCAACGACAATATCGCCCGCGGGAATGCGCGGGAGAGGGTCGCCCAAGGCCCACAAGCCGGCGGCGAGCGCGGCGCCGACAAGCATCGGCCAGGTCGCGTCCCATAGCGTTCCCGCCGCCAGCGCGTCGGCGAGATCGCCGCCGACGGCGGGAAACATCAGCCAGGGAACCAGCATCGAGGCGACGGCGAGGGCGAGCCACGACCAGAGGCGCTCGGGCGACGCCCCGCGCTCGTCGCTCGGCGATCGAGCAAGCCGCATGACGAAATGCAGCATCAGCGCCGTGGTCGCGGCCGCCGAGGCCGCGGCCGCCCATTTGGCCGGGCCGTCGCCGAACGGATCCTTGACCGCAAGCTTGGCGAGCGCCCCGCCGGTCAGGGGCATTCCGCCGAGGCTGAGCGCTAGCAGCCCCCCAACGATCAGCGCCAACATTCGGCCACGCCCGCTATGTGCGGCGACGACCCCCACCGTCAGAAACAGGGCGGCTTTAACGAAAACGTGGTTCACCGCGTAGAAGGCGGCGTCCGCGGCTGCGCCTTGATCTGCGGCGGCAATACCGATGCCCAGCGCGGCGGCGATCACGCCCATCTGGCTTAGGCTCGAATAGGCGAGGACGGTCTTGGGATTCTGCTGGGTCAGGCCGATCGCGA
This sequence comes from uncultured Alphaproteobacteria bacterium, assembly GCA_963765375.1. Classification (GTDB taxonomy): domain Bacteria; phylum Pseudomonadota; class Alphaproteobacteria; order Rhizobiales; family Beijerinckiaceae; genus Roseiarcus. Next base: position 285,815 of record CAVXVZ010000011.1, read on the forward strand.
CGCCGTAGAAGGCGGAGACGAACCCGGCCCACGCAAGCGCCTCGCCGATGCTCGGCGAGGCCGCGCCGGCGGGCAGAAAGCGGATGAGGCCGATAATTCCCGCCTTGACTGCGGCGCCGCTCAGGACCGCCGCAGCGGGAATTGGCGCCGCGGTATAGGCGAGCGGCATCCAGCTGTGCATCGGCACAAGCCCGATCTTCATCCCGAAGCCGGCGATGAGGAGCATGAGCGCCGCCTCGCGCCAGGGCGAGGCCGGCAATGCGGCAACGACGGCGCGGAGATCGAGGCTGCCGCCCGGCTCGGCCGCCGCGAGCATGACGAAGGCGATCAACAGGACCGCTTCGCCGATGAGCGCGAACGCCATGTAGACGCCGGCGGCTCGGCTCGACCCGGCATCCTCGTCATTGGCGATCAGGTAATAAGCGGGCACGCTGACCAGCGCGTAGACAAGATAAAACGTCAGGAGATCGGCGGCGATGAAGACGCCGAGACTGCCCGCCATGGTGAGCAGCCATGAGACCGCGAAGCGGTCGGCGTTCGGCCTGCCCGCCCTGTCCGCCCGGGCGAAGACGCTGCAGATGAGCCAGACCAGCGCCGCAGCGGCGAGCAGCATCCCTCCCGGCCGATCGAGCCAGAGGCTCGCGCGCAGCACGGGCAAGTCCGCCCCAAACGGCGTGCCCCAGATCGCCAGGACCGCCGCAGGGATCGCGGGCAGCGGGGCAAGCGGCGTCATCGCCCACGCGAAAGCGCGTAGCGACGGCGACAACGAGGCCGCGAGGATCACGAGCGGGGCGGCCAATGCAGCGACCAGGAGGCCAGGCCCGAATTCCTGCGCGGCTCCCGCGAGCGAGCTCATCGGAGCGCAACCCCTGCAGCCGGACTGCCGATCTGCAAAAAGGCGAAGAATGACGACGGCGCAAAGGCGAGCAGCACGGCGGCGAGCGCCAGCGCAAGGCAGACGTATTCCCGCGATCGGCGAGGCGCCGTTTTCAATTGCACCGGCTCGTCCGAGAGCGCCGGCTTTAGCACGCGGTAGAGATACCCGCCGGCGAGCAGTCCGCCGGCCAGCATCACCACAGCCCACACCCATTGGCCGGCCTCGATCGAGGCCTTCATCAGGAGCCACTTGGCGGCAAAGCCGCCGCTCGGCGGCAGCCCCATGAGCGAGAGCCCGCCGAGACCGAGCGCCAGGAACGTCGTCGGCATCGCCCGGGCGGCGCCGCCGAGACCGGCGATCCGGTCGTGGCCCAGGGATTCGGCGATGAGGCCGGCAGAGAGGAACATCGCCGCCTTGGCGAAAGCGTGCGACAGCGCCTGCATGACGCCGCCGCTGAACGCGTCCCCCGCCCAAGGCCCGGAGGCGAGCGGAAACATCAGGAAGAGATAGCCGATCTGCGCGACCGTCGAATAAGCGATCAAAAGTTTCAGCCGCTCCTGGCGCAGGGCGAGCACGCTGCCGCTGAGGATCGCCGCCGAACCGAGCGTGGCGAGAATGGCCCCGGGAACCGCATTGGGGAGCGCCGGCAGGACATTGAACCAGAGCCGCACGACGAGAAAGAACGACCCTTTGACCACCAGCCCCGAAAGCACGGCGCTCGCGGCGGCAGGCGCGTTGGCGTGCGCCGGCGGCAGCCAAAGATGGAGCGGGAAGAGCGCCGTCTTCGCCAGGAGCCCTGCGGTCATCAGCCCTGCCGCAAGCCATACGGCCGGTTCGGCCCGGATCTGGCGAGACAGGAGGACGATGTCGAGGGTGCCGTAAGCCCCGTAGACCAGCGCGACTCCGAGCAGATAGAACAGTGCGCCGAACAGCGCGAACATGAGATAGCGCAGCGCCGCGGCCAGTGTTTCCGGACGGCCGTCGAGAGAAACCAATGGCACCGCGGCGAAGGTGAGAAGCTCGAGCGCGACATAGAGATTGAACAGATCGCCGCCGAGAAAGATGAGGCTCAAGGCCGCCTGGATCGCCTGCAGCAGAGTCCAGAAGACCAGCGGCGCTCGCCTCTCCGTCCCTTCGTTCGGCGGCGCGAAATTGACCCGGGCGTACAGCCCGGCGGCTGGCATGGTCAGCGAAGCGGCCATCAGCATGACCGCCGAAAATCCATCGGCCCTGAGCGCGATGCCAAGCGGCGGCGCATACCCGCCGAGGACATAGACGAGCGGTTCGCCGGACCGCCAAATGAGACTGGCGATCGCAACGGCGACGCCGAATTGCACCGGCATGAGACCCAACGCGATCCGTTCAGCCTGCCGGCCGCCGAGCAGAAAGGACAGCAGAACGCCGGCAGCCGGAACGAGGATCGGCAGCGGCAGCAGACCTCCGCCCGCCGTCGCCGCGATGACGGAGGCGCCCTCTGTCATTCCGCGTCGGCTCCCTCGCCGGGAGGTCTGACCGCAGCGTCGGGAGGCAGCGTCGCGCGGCCAGTTTCCTCAAACAGGCGCAGCGTCAGGGCGACGGCGATCGCGCTGGCCGCGAAGGCGACGACGATGCCGGTGATGACCATCGCCTGCGGAACCGGATCGGCGCTGAGTCCAGCCGCTGCGCCTTTCCGGGCGACGATGCCGAAGACGAGGAAAACGCCGCTGCCGATCAGGTTGAACGCCAGAATCTTGCGCAGGAGCTGCGGATCGGCGATCACGCCATAGAGGCCAAGGCCGACAAGCGCCGCCCCAACCAGCCCCGCCAGGGTTGCCGAGGTCATCCCCGGGGCTCGCGGCGAGGCGGACCCGCCACCAGCATGGCGAGGGTGACGGCGATGGTGAACGTCATGAACGTCTCGATGAACAGGATCAGCGGCTTGGCCAGTCCAGGCGGATAGGCGAAGTATCCTCCCGCGACAACGGCGCCGGCGACGCCGACGGCAAGAAAGACAAAGGGGCCCGCGACGAGCGCGACCCGCAGCCAAAAGGCGTTGGACTGCGGCGCTTCGGTCAAGCGCGCCATCATGATGATCATCCACATCGCGGCCAGAATGGCCCCGCCCTGAAACGCGCCGCCCGGTTCGTCGGCGCCCACCCAGAAGATGTGGACGCCAACGAGAATGCCAATCGGGGCCAATACCTGGGCGAAGAACGCCAGCGTCGGCTCGGGCCGCCCGGCGCGGGCCTCGCCTGGAGCGCCGCCCCAACACCGGTCGGCGGCAAGCGACCATACGCCGACCACGGCTAGAACCAGCACAACTTTCTCGAGCATGGTGTCAAACGAGCGGTAGGCGATCAGGACGGCGGTGACCGGGTTGCCAAGACCGGTCTCGGGCAGGCGCTCCATCGATTGCGGAGCCAGCGTCGGACCCTGATCGGGCAACAGAAGCACGACGCCGGCCAGCGCCGCGGCGACAAGCAGGCAAAGACCGGCCGCGAACAGGCGGGTCAGTCCGGTCGGGGTTTCCCGGGCGGCGGTTGTCTCGGCTCGCCGCAAGCGCCCAGCGGCGCCGATGAGCAGGACGCCCGTCACGCCGCTGCCGATCGCGGCCTCCGTCAGCGCCACATCGACCGCGAACAGGCGAATCCAGACCAGCGAAAGCAGCAGCCCGTAGACGACATAGCCGACCGTCGCCGCGAACGCTCCGGGCGCGAAAACGGTCCAGGCGGCGACCGCAAAAACCAGGAAGGCGAGGCCGACGTCGAGCGCCTGCAGAACGCTCATGCCGCTGGCCCCTTGCGCCGCACCGCCCGTCCGATGAGCTGGGCGGCGGTCGCGCCGGCCAATTGAACGAGCGCCCAGATGGCGACGAGCATCAGCGCGGCGAGCAGGCTTTCCGCGCGGGGCAAGAGACCGAGAACGACAAGGCCAAGACCGAGATTGTCGGCCTTGGTAAGCGCATGCAGGCGGCTCAATGCGTCGGGGAAACGCAACAATCCCACCGTGCCGGCAAGAAAGAAAAACACGCCGGCGCTAATCGCGGCGATGCTGAAGAGCTCGAGAACCAAAGTCATCGGTAGTCCGGGGGATTCGGATCCGGCTCCTCGGCGGGGGCGCCGCTGTTGACGAAGGCGGCGGAGGCGAAGGCCGCTAGGATCGCAAGTCCGAGCGCGACGTCATCGACCCCGCGTACGCCCGTCGCCGCCGCGATCAGGAGGAGCGAGGCGATTCCCCCGGTCCCTATCAGCTGCGCCGCCATCATGCGGTCGGCGTCGCCGGGGCCGCCCAAGATGCGCACGAGACCGACCGCGACGGTGAACAGGATCGCGCCCGCCGTCGCGAGGAGAAAATCACTCACCGACGACCGCCCGGATGAACAGACGCTCTTCCGCCGCCAGATTGGCGGCGACCGGCTGCCCGATATCGAGGCAATGAACGAGCAGCGCCCCGTTTTCGTCAGTTCCGGTCGGGAGCGTCCCCGGCATCAGGCTGGAGAGCGCACAGAATGCGCTTCGCGCGCCGCCTGCGGGCAAGCGCAACGGGCAAGCCACGAATGCTGGCCGCAGTTGCAACTTCGGATTGAGCGCCCGCCATGCGACGTCCGTACCGGAAACAATAGATTGGCGAAAAAAGCTCGCCGCAAGAGACGCCAACGCTGCAATTCTCAGCCGCGATCCTCCGGGCGGCGAGAAGCGCAGGCTGGTCCAGGTCGCGCCCGCCACCGCGGCGAGGCCAACGGGAAGGTCGGCCGGCGCCCAGCCCGAAACCATGAGCCAGAAGGCGAGGAAAAGCGCCGCCCGGAAGGCGGCGGCCCGGTTGAGGCCGACCGTGGAATCGCCCGTGGCGGCGCTCAACGGTCAAATCCAGCGCGTGCTCGCAACTCGATTCGCGATTGCGGCCCGGGAAGGAGCCGCAGGCCGGAAATCCGCCCAGGGCGGTCGTTTGCGTGGGTCGGCATCCGAGACTGCAATCCGCCTGCTGCGACGCAGCGCAGACCTATCATGTTCCCCGAAACAGGGGAAGCATCGGGGCGAGCGCGCCGAGATGCGCCGGCTCAGGAAGGCGCCCCCGGACGAAGCGAAGAAAAAGACTTGGAAAAGCTACGCTCAGAATAGGTCGGCCGTCATCGCGCCAATGGCCGGGAGCCGCAAGTCGAAGGCAAGATTCGAGCGGCAGACCTCGAGCCGCGAGCCATGGACAAAAAACGAGGGGGGCCGCATCGATCGGCCCCCCAACAACCCCTTTTGATTCGCGCCGAGCCCGTGGCGCGTGCTGATTGATCAGCTCTTCGGAGCCTCCGCCGGCGCCGCCGGCTTCGTGCGCATGTGGTGCATGTGGTGGGCCGAAGCTCTGGCGCGGTGCCCGGCTGTGTTGCCCTTGCGCCGGATGTGGCCACGATGCGAGCCGGTGTGCTTAGCCGCCGGGGAGGCCATGCTCGTATCCGGAGTGGCGGCGGCCTGAGCCAGCTGCTCGGTCTGGGCCACGGCGGCCAGGGGCGCCAAAGCGATGACGGCGCCGAGGCCGATCGCGACAAGTTTGTTCATAATTGCAGTTCCTCTTGAAGCGAGTCTTCCGACTCTTGTTTCTCGAACATTCTCAATCTGCGCTTGCCATGATGAATTGGAGATGAATGTCGAGTTATCGCGGCCCGGCGACAGTCAGGACCCAATATTGTCGCGGTGGACCGAGAGCCCGCCAGCGGCAGGCGATGGCGCCGACCAAAGGCCGATTTGCTGCACAAGCCGCGTATCAAAGCCCTCGGTTCGGCCGTCCCGAAGAGCGGCGACATCGGTGATGATTGGACATGAGCGAATGCGAAGCGCGCACTGAAGAGACGGTCGAGTATTTCATAGGGCCTGACGCCAAGCCTTGGTTGCGGGAAACTTAGCTTTGAATAAAGTGCTCCGCTGTCCATGAAGCAATCAAAGCCGTCTTAATGGAGCCAGCAGCCGGCGGAGACCCAAACAAGCGTTTTGCTCCGAGAAACCGCAGCCGCTTCATGACGAATTGTGAACAGTGTTAGCAATATGCCTCCACATTTGTGTTAGTTGGCGCCGCTGCGCCGCGGAGGCTACGTCACCGCCGGGCATGTCTTTTCAGTCTTCGGCATGTCAGGGCCAACGCCCAAACCAGAAATAGTGGTCGCGTGTCGCTGGGCCAGCGCGTGGCGTCTCGGCGTTGACGGAGCGGACGCTGGCTTGCGGGGGAATAGTCCGGGAGCGATACGATCACGATTGTCGCCGGAGGCGGCCTCTGATGAACCGGACGAGCAAGGACATCGCCGATCTCGCCGGCGCCTCCGCGCCGCGCGTTCTCATCGTTGAGGAGGAGGCCGATCTGGCGTTGCTCATCGGCTATAACCTCGAGGCGGAAGGCTACATCGTCGAAAGCGTGGGGCGCGGCGATGAAGCCGAATTGCGGCTGGCCGAAAACGCGCCCGACCTCGTCATCCTCGACTGGATGCTGCCCGGCGTATCGGGGATTGAAATTTGCCGGCGATTGCGGACCCGGGAGGCCACACGCACCTTGCCGGTCATCATGGTGACCGCCCGCCGCGAGGAGGCGGAGCGGGTGCGGGGACTAGCAATCGGCGCCGACGACTATGTCGTCAAGCCATTCTCGGTGCCTGAGCTGATGGCGCGGGTACGGGCGCTGCTGCGGCGCAGCCGACCGGAGCGCATCGCCGAGCGCCTCTATGCCGGCGACCTCGATCTGGATCGGGTCACCAGGCTCGTTCGGCGCAGCGATCGCGTCATTCACCTTGGACCGACCGACTTCCGGCTGTTGGAATATTTGCTCGAACGGCCAGGCCGGGTGTTCTCGCGCGCCCAACTGCTCGATTTGGTTTGGGGGCGGTCGGCGGAAATCGACGAACGCACGGTCGACGTGCACATCGGGCGCCTGCGCAAAAGGCTGTCGAAGGGCCGCGAGCGCGACCCGATCCGCACCGTGCGCGGCGCGGGCTACGCCTTCGACGAAGGCTTCCGCAGGAGCTGAAGGCGCCACGGTCGGACTTGCGCCGGACGGCCGGCGGGTCGGTCTGGACTCGAAGTTCGCGCGTTGCGGCTGCCGTCGATGCGACGTAGAACGGCGCATGGCCCACAGAGCAGGAAGCGCCGATCTGCCGCTCCATGGCGGACGGGTGCCGCCGTGGCTGGCGGATCGCATGACCCGCCTTGGCGCGGTCATCGCCGAGGCGATCGTGCATCACTACGGCCGCGACGAGTTCCTTCGCCGCCTTGCTCATCCGTTTTGGTTTCAATCTTTCGGCTCGGTCATGGGCATGGACTGGCACTCGTCCGGGATCACGACAAGTGTCATCGGAGCCCTGAAACGCGGTCTTCAGCCGCTGGCGGCCGAACTCGGCGTCCATGTCTGCGGCGGCCGCGGCAAGCATTCGCGCAAAACGCCCGACGAACTGGCTGCGATCGGCGAGCGAGCGGGGTTCGACGGATTGGCGCTCGCCAGTCTCAGCCGATTGGTCGCGAAGGTCGATAGCGCCGCCGTGCAGGATGGCTTCGACCTCTATCTGCACGGCTTCATCGTAACCGATGATGCCCGCTGGGCGGTGGTCCAGCAGGGCAAGAACGACGCGAGCCGGACCGCTCGCCGCTATCATTGGCTGAGCGAAGGATTGAAGAGTTTCGTCGATGAGCCGCACGCGGCGATTGACGGAATCCATCAAGGCGAAATCGTCAACTTGACGGATCGCCGGGCGGACATGTCCCGCCGAGGCCAGCTCGAACTGTTGCAGTCCTTGGGTCCGGACGGCCTGGCGCATGAACTCGCCCTAATCGAGGCAAAACCTCGGAAGCCCACGCCGAACTCCGATCCCCGCCAGCTTTCTCTGCCGCATCTCGTCATGCCCGCTCATCATGACGTCCGCGCGACCGATGTGCTGCCGCCACGCCTTCACGCGAGCCTCACTGCCGCCGCGAATCTTGGACCGGCGGACTTCAGTGAATTGCTTCTCGTGCCGGGCGTCGGCGCGCGGACGGTGCGCGCGCTGGCGATGGTGGCTGAGGTGGTTCACGGCGCGCCTTATCGTTTCACCGATCCTGCCCGCTTCTCGTTCGCGCATGGCGGGAAGGACCGGCATCCCTTCCCAGTGCCGCTCAGGGTTTATGACGAGACGATCGAGGTCATGAAGGCTGCGGTGCAAAACGCCAAGCTCGGGCGAGACGACATGCTCGCCGCGGTCAAGCGGCTCGACGACGAGGCCCGGCGGGTCGAGAGAAGCGCGGTCGGACCGCCGCTCACGGATCTGATCGCCGAAGAGCGGCGGCTCTCGCATTCGCTCGCTGGCCGCAGCGTCTTTGGATGGGAGGGGCCGCCGGAAGCGGTCCTGACGCCGCCCGAGCCCCTTGCGCGTCGGCAAAGCAGCCGACCCTAGGTTGATTGCGTCGCCGCTTTGGTCTCGGGAGCGACGTCGGTTCCGTCAAAAGGGGTTTCGTTCTAACAACATATCTCTCTCCAGCTGGCGAACGGCTCCGTCATCCGGGACCGGCCAATCGCCGCACGGACGACCATAGCTCAAGACCTGCACTCAATCCGCCAATGACATCCGACTTGACCGCCAACGCTAGCATGCTTGCGCGCGATCCGCTCATCAGCGGTTTCGCGCTGATCATGGCCGGCGTCATCATTGGTCGAATGCTGTTCAAGCAACAGCCGATGTGGCGCGTCGTCGCGCGGATCATATTCCTGGGCTTGCTGACCCTGCTGCTGCTCCATGACGGGATCGTCCCTTATCAGCCCCTGCAGATCACTGGCACTCCCTATCGCGACCTGATTGCGGGTACGCTGAAGATCGCCTGGTGGCTATGGGCGGCTTGGTTCTTCGTCGCTTTGGTTCGGGCGGTCGTCATCCTCGAAGGGCGGCCACGCGAAGGCCGGCTGATTCAAGACATCCTTTCCGCCCTCATCTATCTGGCGGCGGCCTTCGCCATTGTCGCTTACGTGTTCGATCTTCCTGTCCAAGGCCTGCTCGCCACCTCAGGCGCAATCGCCATCGTCCTCGGTCTGGCGCTGCAGAGCAGCCTCAATGATGTCTTTTCCGGCCTCGTGCTCAGTCTCAGCCGCCCCTACCGGCCGGGGGACTGGATCAAATTCGAGGGCGGAACGGAGGGCCGGATCGTCGAATTGAACTGGCGAGCGACGCATGTCCTGACGGCGCGACAGGATCTGGCGATCGTGCCCAACAGCACCATCGCAAAATCCAAGATCGTGAATTTGAACTACCCTTCCGCGCTCCACGGAATCACGATCGAGGTTCGGCTGAGCGCCCCGCCGGCGAGCGGCAAAGCGATTCTGGAGCTCGCCCTGCTCAACTCGCAACTGATCATGACCTACCCCGCGCCCAGTGTTCTCGTCTCGTCCATCGACGCGAGGCAAACACAATTTGAAGTCACATTCTTCCTGGCGCAGCAGGATTCCGACGTGGCGGCGCAGAACGAGCTTTTCGATCTCATCTTTCGCCACACGGTCGCAGCGGGCGCCCGTCTTGCGCCGCCGAAGGAGGCCCCCTATCAACCTCGCGACGATGAACCGCTCCGCGTAGAACACCTGAATCCCGCCGCTATCCTCGATCTGGCGGAAATATTCGTCAGCCTGACGTCAAACGAGCGGGCGGCAATCGCGGCAAAGCTGAAAGCGGCTTCGTACGAGAAGGGAGAGGTCTTGGTGAAGCCTGACGATGTGCTGCAGTCGCTTTTCGTCGTCGGCAGCGGCGTTCTGGAGGCGACCCGGCGCAACAGCGACAGCGAGAACGACCAGTTGCGATTTGGACCGGGAGAATATTTTGGCGAGATGGGGCTGCTCGCGGGAACCCCAGCCGGCGCGACGATCGCCGCGCTCGCTCCCTCGATCGTCTACGAGCTCACGAAAGCCGACCTTCGCCCGACTCTCGAGGCGAGGCCCGAGATCGCCCAGGAACTTTGTCGCGCGTTGGCTCGGCGGCTCGCGGCGGGCCACGGGCTGTCCAAAAGCGCTGTCGAAGCGGCGGTCCCCGCGAAGGGATTGAGCGCTTGGCTGTCCGTCCAAATACACCGGCTCTACGAGCTCAACAGCGCGAAGTGACCCATGGTCCCTTGGCTCAAGCTGGTCGAACGCGGTGAGAGGCCGCCTAGTATGAGCGGGGGACTTAATGGACTCTGACGATCGAGAGACGGAGATGCCGAATCCTGCAGCCAATGGCGCGGTTGTCGGGCGAGAACAGCATGTGACCGCCGCGCCCTCCGATTCGGCCTCGCCCAAGCGCGAAACGAGCCTTCCGCCGGCGCCGCAGGTCGCGCGCGGGCCCGCCCTCGTCGTTGCACTCATAGTGGCGGCGACCGTTGGCCTATCGCTCTGGTATCTCGTTCAGCCACAACAATTGATCATCCAGGGCGAAGCGGACGCGACGCGCATCGACATCGCCGCGCGCGTCGACGGCAGGGTCGGCGAGCGTCCGGTCGAGCGCGGCGACAATGTCGCCGCCGGTCAATTGCTGTACAAAATCGACAATCCAGAACTTGTGACAAAGCTCAAGGAAGCGGAAGCCGGGCTGGCGGTCGCCTCGGCCCAGCTCGCCAACATCCTGGCCGGCACCCGCGCCGAAGTGATCGATGAGCGCAAGGCCGCGGTCGAGAACGCCTCCGCCAATCTGACGCTCGCTCAGCAGACCTACGATCGCCTTAAGGCCCTGACTGCGCCAGGATTCTCCCCGGTCCAGAAGCTCGACGAGGCGACCGACCAGCTACGTGTCGCCGAGCACAGTCTCGATCAGGCCAAGCTCGCCGAACAGGAGGCCATCGCTGGCCCCACGAAGGAGGAGCGCGGCATCGCCCGCGCCAATGTGGTCCAGGCGCAAGCCACGATCGACACGACCAAGGCGCAGGTCGATGAGCTTACTGTCAAGGCGCCGATTGCCTCGCAGGTCTATCAGATCGGCGCCGAGATCGGCGAATATGTCTCTCCGGGAGTGCCGCTTCTGTCGCTCGTTGATCTCAACGACGTGTGGCTGCGCTTCGACCTCCGCGAAGACCTCGTCAAAGGCCTGAAGGCAGGCGACCAATTCCAGATGCGCGTCCCCGCGCTCGGCGACAGGGTGATTACGGCGGCGGTCAAGGTCATCGCCGCCAAGGGCGAATATGCGGGCTGGCGCGCCACCCGAGCGACCGGCGACTTCGACCTGCGCACGTTCCAGGTTCGCGCTTATCCGGTCGAGCCAATTCCTGAACTCAGGCCCGGGATGAGCGTCTACGCCGTCTGGCCCGGCGGCGGGCGATGAAGGCGCCGCCGCGCCCAGGTTTCCTTCTTGTCGTAGCCCGCGAGTGGCGATGGATGCGGCGCGACCGCCTGGCGCTGTTCCTGGCGATCGCGGTGCCGGTGTTCGCCTTCGCTGTTCTGGCCCTGATCTTCAGCAACGCCGTGATCCGCAATCTCAAAGTGACGGTCGTGGACGCCGATCGCTCGCCGACCTCGCTCACCTATGTTCAGGCGATCGCTTCGGCGCCCGGGATCAGCGTCGCGGAGCGTTCCGGCGATATGACGAGCGCCATGCACGCCATCCGCTCGGGCGACGCTATTGCGGCGATCTATATTCCGGAGAATTTCGAGCGCGACCTTGCCGCGGAGCGACGACCACGGATCGTCGCTCTTTACAACCGACAATATTTCACTCCCGGCAACAGCGCCGCGTCGGCAATCTCCAACGCGGTCGCCGCGGCCACCGCGACGCTGCCTCGCCCACCCGAAAGCGGCGCGCGGTTCGCCCCGGGGTCGCTCGTAGTCGAGCAGTACGTTCTCACCAACCCGGCTCAGAACTACGCCCAGTTCTTACTGCGCGCCATTCTGCCGACCGTTCTTCACGTCGTCGTCGCGATCTCCGCCGGGTATGCGGTCGGGTCCGAGTTTTCACGACGCAGCTTGCGCGCGTGGCTCAAGGCAGCCGGCGGAAGCCCCCTCACCGCGCTTGTCGGCAAGTTTGCGCCGCTGTTTGCGATTTTTATGATGATGCTCGTCGCCGACGCCGGCGTTATCCACGGCCTCTACAATGTTCCCTTTCGCGGCGATCCGGTGCTGATGGGGGCCGCGGCCTGCCTGCTCGTCATCTCCTATCTTTCGCTCGGCGCACTGTTTCAGCTTCTTACCCGAAATCTCGCGCTCGGCATGAGCGTGACCGCGATCATATGCAATCCTGCCTTTGGCTTCGCCGGCGTCGGATTCCCGGTGCTGGCGATGAACGGCTTCGCCCGCTTCTGGGGCTCCCTCTTGCCCTTGCGCTGGTACATCCAGATTCTGTTCGACCAGGCGGTGCGCGGATTGCCGCCGTCGAGCTCTGTGCCGCCCTTCATGATCCTTGGCGGGCTCGCAATCGCGCTGTTCGGGCTTTCCTGGCTAAGGCTCCGCTCGATCGCCGCGGCGCCCGCTCGCATTTCCGATCCCGAGCCGGTCGAGCCGGCCTTCGCTATCGCGGGGATAGGAGGCGCCATGGCCGCGGAGATTCGTCGCGTCCTCAACGACCGCGGCGTCTTCGGTCTGATCGTGCTCGCGCCGGTCCTCTACGGCCTGCTTTATCCTCAGCCCTATCTCGGCCAGCTCCTGCGCGGAATCCCGATCGCGGTCGTCGATCAGGATCACACCGAGCTCAGTCGCGATCTCGTCCAGACCCTGAACGCCGACGAAGCGATTATGGTCGCCGTCCGCGCCGACACCCTCGCCGACGCGCAGGCGGCGCTGGCGCGGCGCGAGGTGTTCGCGATTGTCGATATCCCGAAGGACACCGAACGGGAGGTGCTGAAGGGCAATCAAGCCCGCGTGGCCGCTTTCGTCGACTCGGCCTATTTTCTCCTTTTTAGCCGCATGCTGCAGGGCGTCACCGAAGCGACCGGAACCGTCAGCGCCGACGTCGCCGAGCGCGGAGCGCGAACCGACGGCAGCCTTGCGAACGTGGCGCTCGCGCGCGCCTCCCAGGTCGAGCTGTTGTCGCAGCCGCTGTACAACCCCACCGGGGGTTATGCGAGCTACGTCGTTCCCGCCGCCTTCGTCCTCATCCTGCAACAGACGCTGTTTCTCGGGGCCGCGACAGTGGGCGGCGTGGCGTTCGAGCAGAGCGGACGCTCGGGCCGACTTCGGCGGAGCGGATCGCGAGCGATTCTGGGTCAGGCGTTGGCCCATCTTTGCCTCGCCATGCCCGGGATCGCGCTCTATTTGATCATCCTGCCGCGCGTGTACGGTTTCTCGACCCTCGGTCGGCCCATCGAACTGCTCCTGATGGCGATACCTTTCGTGCTGTCGGTGAGCTTTCTCGCCCAGTTTGTCAGCCTCTGGTTCAAACGACGCGAAACGGCGGTGATCCTGTTCATCGCCGTCAGCCTTCCGCTGTTTTTTCAGGTCGGCGTCTCCTGGCCGGTTGAGGCCATTCCCGACGCGATCCGCTCGGCGAGCCGCATCTTTCCGAGCACATCGGCGATCGACGGGCTCGTGCGTCTCAACCAGATGGGCGCCAGCCTCCACGACGTCTGGCGTGACTGGACGAGCCTATGGATCCTGACCGCCGTCTATGGCCTTCTGGCCATGGTCGCGGGCCGATTCTTCACACGCGACGAGACCGCATATGGCGCGTAAGTCTTTCCGCCGCCCGCTCGCAATCCTGGCGCTAGTCATTGGCCTCGGATTGGTCGGAGCGTTCGTCTATCGCCCGTGGGAAGCGATCGGGGCGGCGCCCGCCCCGATCGTCGGGGTCGTGCATCAGACCGAAATCCGCGTCGCCCCGGAAATAAATGCCCGCGTGGAGTCGTTTCGGGTCAGCGCCGGACAAACGGTGCGCAAGGGCGACACCCTGGCGATGCTGAGCAGCCCCGAGCTTGCCGCTGCGGTCGAGCAAGCCAAGGCCAGCCTTGCCTCAGCGGACGCCAATCGGGCCAATGTCTATGCGGGCGTCCGCCAGGAGGAAATCGATACGGCGGCACAAGACGTTCGCATCGCCGACGCCAACCTCGCGCTCGCTCAGCAACAGCACGAGCGCGCCGCGAAACTTGCGGCCAAGGATTTCGTGAGCAAGCAGCAACTAGACCAGGCCACGGAAGCGCTCGGCAGCGCCGAAGCCGACTTCAGGCAGGTCCAGGCCGCTTACGCACGCAACAAGGCCGGTCCGACCAAGGAGGAGCGCGCGATCGCGGATGCGCAGGTCGCGTACGCCAAGGCGGCGCTCGCGGACATCGAGGCGAAGCTCGCCAAGGCCACGCTCGTCGCTCCGGTCGACGGCGTCGTGACCCTGCTCGTGGCCGAACTTGGCGAGGTCGTCTCTCCCGGACAGCCGGTTCTGACCCTGGCGCCAGCGAACGAGCGCTGGTTCACGTTCACGATCCGCGAGAACTTGCTCTCGGGAGTGACTGTCGGCTCAGCTGTGCGGCTGCGGACAGCGAAAGGCGACCGGATCGACGCCAGAGTCACCGAGCTTCGACCGCTTGGCGAATTCGCGGTATGGCGCGCTGCTCGCGCGGTCGACGATCATGACCTCAACAGCTTCCTCCTCCGCGCCGACCCTGACGAGGAGGTTCGATCCGTGGAGCCGGGAATGACGGTCTGGATCGACCGCGGCTCGACGAACTGAGACCGCGAACGACATTGCCCGGGTCCCCCGGCGCGGGGCCTCGCCTGCTCCGCCATCGGGTGATGCTGTCAGCCCGGAGATCCGATCCATCCACCTCGGAACCGGCGCGCACGGCTCATCAGCCTTTTCCTCGGCTGGGTATTCATACGCATTGCCACCCCGTCAGCCTCGCGGCATCCTCCTGGAGGTCGCGCCTCGGCCCCCGGCGGCTCGCACACGAGCGCGCGTCTGGCCCCGCGCTGATTCGCCTTGGCGCGGGGCCTCCGCTCCCCGCGGCGCCCGGCGATGATTTGGCCACTCCGGGCTCTGAGCCGCTGCTACAAGACAGCGGCGGGAAGTGGCTTATTGCCCAGAATGACGTCCGAGGCCTTCTCCGCCACCATGATCGTCGGCGCATTTGTGTTGCAGGAGGGGACGAAGGGCATGACGGATGCATCGACAACTCTGAGGCGGTCGATCCCGCGAAGTTTGAGATCGGGCGTCACAACCGCTTCCGGCCCGGCCCCCATGGCGCATGTGCCGGCCGGGTGATGGTCCGTTTTGCAGGACCGATAGGCGTACTGAGCGAGCTCCTCGTCGGTATTCAGATTGTCGCCCGGTAAACGTTCGGCGAGGACATAGGGCTTCAACGCCGGCTGGCGCAAAATCTCGCGCGCAAGCCTCAAGCCTCTCAATGCGCACATGCGATCGAATGGGTCCGCCCAGTAGTTCGGGTCGATCAGCGGAGCCGCCTTCGGATCGGCGCTCCGGAGCCGCACCGTCCCGCGCGACCGTGGGCGAAGGAACGCGGAGTTGAGGGTGACGCCGGGGTTCTTCATCTGTTCAACGCCCGCTTCGATGCCCGATCCCAGTCCGAGATGGAACTGGATGTCGGGGGATCTCGCTCCCTTGTCCGCGTACCAGAACCCGCCGGTTTCAAAGAGCGTGGAGGTCACAGGCCCCGTCTTGAACAGGAGATACTGGATACCGGCCCAGACGGTGCGATGCGGCTGGGCGACCCGGTCGTAGGTGTGATCGCCGGTGCATTCCGAGATCGCATAGAGATCGAGATGGTCCTGCATATTGCTTCCCACGCCCGGAAGGTCGTGGACGACCGTCACCCCTGCAGCCTTCAGCGCGTCCGCAGGGCCGATCCCGGAAAGCTGCAGCAAGCGCGGCGAGCCGATCGCGCCGCAACTCACGATCACTTCTCGATCCGCGCGCAGGCTCTCCGTTCCATTTCCTTGCGCGATCGTGGCGCCGACGGCGCGGCCGTTCTCGATCTCGATCTTCAGCGTTTGCGCGTGCAAACGCACAGTCAGGTTCTTGCGCTCTCTCGCCGGCCTCAGGAACGCGTTCGACGCCGAGGACCGCTGTGCGTTCCGGGTCGAAAGTTGATAGTGACCGATGCCATCTTGCACCGCGCCGTTGAAATCGTCGTTGAACGGGATACCGGCTTCCTGGGCCGCGCGCAGGAATGCGAAACTGATCGGCAAGGGATTAACGGGATAAGAGACGCCTAACGGCCCGCCGTAGCCATGGTATGCGTTGACGAGGCGCTGATTGTCCTCGCTGCGAACGAAATATGGCAGCGCTTCACGATAGCTCCAGCCTTTGCAGCCAGCCTCGCTTACCCAAGCGTCGTAATCCTTGGCGTTGCCGCGTGTGTAGAGCTGCGCGTTGATCGAGGAGCCGCCGCCGATGACCTTGGCTTGCGTGTACCGGATGACGCGACCGTTGAGATGTTCTTGCGGGACCGTGCTCCAGCCCCAGCTCGCCACGCCCTTGGTCATCTTCGCGAAGCCCGCCGGCATGGCGAAAAGCGGATTCCAGTCTCCCCCGCCGGCTTCCAGCAGCAGGACCTTCGTGGTTGGGTCAGCGCTCAGGCGATTTGCCAGAACGCAACCCGCGGGACCTCCGCCGATGATGATGAAGTCGTAGGCCATCGTTCCTTTCCTAAATTCGTCGAAGATCGTTCTTCGCGATATGGTCCGCGACGCGAAGCGCCTGCGCGGCGACGGTCAGAGATGGATTGACCGCGGCGGACGTCGGCAAGAAGGAGGCGTCGACGACGAACAGGTTCGGATGGTCCCAGGCGCGGCAGAAGGGATCGAGGGGCGAGGTCGCGGGGTCGACGCCGATGCGAACGGTCCCGCACTGATGCGACGGCGTCCGACGGTCGAAAGGTCGCGAAAGGACGATTGGGTAGCCCGCCGAGCGCAAGCGATCCTTGAAAGCCTCGACGAGCATCTCGTGGGTCGTCCAGTTGCTTCGCTTCCAGTCCAGACGGATCTGGCCGCCGCCGACCGTGACCCGGCTCTCCGGATTCGGCAGGTCCTCGCTCATCGCGTACCAGTCGACCGAGCGCCTGCTTATCGGTCCGAGCGCCCATTCCGGGGCCAGGCGGATGCTCGACTTGAGGATGGGGGCAGTGACGCGCCCGAGGAGCTGGATGTTGCCGAGCGGCGGCCCGCCGCGCCCGTCATCGAGATAAAAATCATTGATCCCCAGAGTTTTTTGATAGACTGAGTCGTTGACGACGCGCGGATCGATCGCCACCACCGCGGACGCGTTGTGGTTCATGAAATGCCGACCGACCGCGTCGGAACGATTTGCGAGGCCGCTTTCCCCAGATTGCAGCAGCAACGCGGCCGAATTGACGGCGCCCGCGGCGAGTACGACGAGCTTCGCGGCGATTATGCCGCGCTCCCCGCCCCACAGGACCTCGACTCCAGCGATACCCCCGCCGCTGGGCTCGGCAATCAACCGTTCGACGCGCGCGTTGGTCCGAAGCTCGACGTTCGGGTGCGCCAATGCTTCTTCGACGCCGCAGTTCTCTGCGTCCATCTTGCCGTGCCCGGCGTCGGGAAATGCATCCCATGGGGTCTTCGCGCGTTGCAGCCATTTCACGATGTCGACGCCAAGCGGCAACGGAAACGGGCTGAGGCCCGCGCCCTTCAGGCGTTCGCGGACTTTTGCAATCGCTGGTTCATCTGGCACGGGGCCAAATGAATAGGGCTTCGAATGTCGCGGCTCGGTGCGATCGAAGCCCACCGCGCCGCGGACCCGGTAGAGCTTTTCCGCGGCAGTATACCAAGGCTCCAACTCTTCGTAGGAGAACGGCCAGCCGGGCGTCGTTCCACCGCGATGAACGATTGGCTCGAAGTCTTGCGCTCGATAGCGGATAAGCACCGCTCCGTACAATTTGGTATTGCCGCCGACGTAATAGTAGTTGCCCGGATTGAACGGCCGTCCAGCGCCGTCGAGCCAGGATTCCCTGGGCCTGAATGTCCCCTGCTGGAAAATCGCTCGCGCGTCCCGAACAGCGTCACTGTCTGCGAGCCGCTCGCCACGCTCGAGGATGAGGATCCTCGCCCCGGAGGGCGCCAGGCCAGCAGCGAACGTCGCGCCCCCCATTCCCGACCCGACGACCAGGACGTCTACTTCTTCCCGGCCTGGCATCAAATCCTCTCTCGGCGTCAGCTTCTTAGCGCGTGCGGACGCCGGCCGTCGGCGTCCCGTTCGCGTCGCCTGGGTCAGATTCGTCGGGTGGTCGAGGGATCGAAGAGCACCGCCTTGTCGAGGTTGAACGCGAACGCGTGGCGCTCCCCGACGCGGACATCCGCGTCCGCGCGCATGCGCGCCGTCACTTCCTTGCCGGCGATATGGGTGACAACGAAAGTGTCCGAGCCCGCCGGTTCGACGATCTCGACATTGGCGTCGAACATCGCTACCGACTTCGCGTTGCGGTCGACGCTTTCTCGGTCGTTCACGGCCTCCGGCCGAATGCCGAAGATCACTTTGCGGCCGTCGGCGAGCTTGCTCGTATCCGCGCCCGACGGCGCAGGGACCACGATCGGCTCGTGATCCTTGCGCTCGAGCACGACGCTAGGCGCACCATTTGCGTGGGCGACGCGACCCTCGAGCAGGTTCATCGCCGGCGAGCCCATGAAGTCGGCCACGAACAAATTCGCGGGCGTATTATAGATCTCAGTCGGCGTGCCGACCTGCTGGAGCTCGCCGTCCTTCAAGACGGCGATCCGGGTGGCAAGCGTCATCGCCTCGATCTGGTCATGCGTTACGTAGACGATCGTCGCGCCAGTCTGTTGATGAAGCCGCTTGATCTCCACCCGCATGTCGACGCGGAGCTTCGCGTCAAGGTTGGATAAAGGCTCATCGAACAGAAACACGCGTGGCTGACGCACGAGCGCGCGACCCATGGCGACGCGCTGTCGCTGGCCGCCGGAGAGTTGGCTCGGACGGCGCGACAGCAGGTGCTCGATCTTGAGCGTCTTGGCGACGTCGGCCACCGCCGTGTCGCGTTGCGGCTTCGGCACCCCGCGCATTTCCATGCCGAAGGCGATGTTCTGCGCCACCGACATGTTCGGATAGAGCGCGTACGACTGGAAGACCATCGCGATGTCGCGCTTCGACGGGTGAAGATCGTTGATCCTGTCGCCCTCGACGCGAATCTCGCCCGAGCTGATCGATTCGAGCCCTGCAATCGTGTTGAGGAGGGTCGACTTGCCGCAGCCGGACGGGCCGACCAGCACCAGAAAACCGCCCTTGTCGAGCGTAAGGTCGATGCCCTTGAGGATTTCGAGCGCGCCGAAGCGTTTGCGCAAGTCGCTGATCTCGAGGAAGGCCATGGAATCAACCTTTCACGGCGCCGGCCATCAGGCCGCGCACGAAGTACCGGCCGGCGACAATGTAGACGAGGAGAGTGGGAGCGGCAGCGATGATCGCCGCAGCCATGTTCACGTTGTACTCGACGATCCCGGTCGAGGTGTTGACGAGATTGTTGAGCGCGACCGTCATGGGCGACTGGTCGCCCGCGGCGAAGGTCGACCCGAACAGAAAGTCGTTCCAGATGTTGGTGAACTGGTAAATCACGGTCACGATGAAAATCGGCGCGGAATTCGGCAGCAAAATGCGGCGGAATATCTGGAAGAAGCTCGCGCCGTCGATCATCGCCGCCTTCACGAGTTCGGTCGGGAACGCCTCGTAATAATTGCGAAAGAACAGCGTGGTGAAACCGAGGCCGTAGATGACGTGGACGATGACGAGATTGACCGTCGGGTTGCCGAAGCCAAAAGACATCCCGGTCAGATCAATCAGCTGATTGCCGATGCGGCCGAGCTCGCCCAGAATGACCGCCATTGGAATGATGACCGACTGGAAAGGGATAAAGCAGGCGAACAACATCATTCCGAAGACGAGTTTGTGGCCGGGAAAGCGCCACTTGGTCAGCACGTAGCCGTTCAGGGCTCCAAGCAGGGTCGAGATCAGCACCGCTGGCACGACCATCTTGATCGAGTTCCAGAAGTAGCCCTTGATCCCGGCGGTCTCGGAAACGCCGATGCGAGCTTCGCCCCATGCCTGCACCCAAGGATCGAAGGTCGGATGATGTGGCGGGGCGAACATGTTCCCGCCCGTCACCTCGTCGAGCGGTTTCAGCGACGTCATCACCATGACAACGAGCGGCACGATGTAGATCAACGCGAAAAAGGCCAGGAGCCCGTAGATGACGGCGCGCGTGGTCGCCGAGTGGCGCGCCGGCTCGCGAACGGGGGCCGAAAGCACGAGATCGGCGGCGCTCATTGATGCTTCTCCCGCAGCTCGGAGTAGAGATAGGGGATCATGATCGCGGCGATGGTCATCAGCATGATGACCGCGCTGGTCGAGCCGACCGCCATCTGGTTGCGGGTGAAGGTGTAGGAATACATGAAGGTGGACGGCAGCTCCGCCGCCCCGCCCGGGTTCTTGCCGGTCACCGAGAGCACCAGATCGTAAGACTTGATCGCCATATGGGCGAGCACGATGATGGCGGAGAGGAACACCGGCCGCATGATCGGTAACACTATGCGCCAATAGGTAGCGAACGCCGAGGCGCCGTCGATCTGCGCCGCCTTGAGAATTTCGCCGTCGATGCCGCGCAGGCCGGCAAGAAACATCGCCATCACGAATCCAGAAGTCTGCCAGATGCCGGCGATGGCGACGCAATAAATCATCATCCGCGGATTGACGACCCAGTCGAACTTGAAACTCGTCCAGCCCCAGTCATGAACCGCCTTCTCGAGCCCGATGCCGGGATCGAGAAAGAGCTTCCAGGCCGTTCCGGTGACGATGAATGAAAGCGCCAGTGGATAAAGATATATCGGGCGCAGGATTCCCTCACCGCGAATCTTCTGATCAAGAAGGATCGCCAGAGTGAGACCCAGGATCAGGCAGAATACGACATACAGTCCGCCGAACAGGCCCATGTTGACTATCGCCGTGTACCAGCTCGACGGGGGGTCGGTTTCGAAGGTCCAATTCCAGAGCTTCTGATAATTGGCGAGGCCAATGAGCTTGGTCGAAGTGAAGCCCTTTGAGTTGGTGAAGGACAGAAAGAACGTCCAGAGATTGAATCCGTAGACGAAGATCAGCACGAGAAGGAAGGACGGCGCGAGCACGAGGCGCGGCAAATAGTGCTGGAGCTTGTCACGAATCGTGGCGTTCTGCGGTTCTGCGACGGCGATTGGCGCAACGGAGATGGTCATGATCTGCCCCTGGGGATTCCTTTCCTCGAGCGAGATCTTC
This sequence comes from uncultured Alphaproteobacteria bacterium, assembly GCA_963765375.1. Classification (GTDB taxonomy): domain Bacteria; phylum Pseudomonadota; class Alphaproteobacteria; order Rhizobiales; family Beijerinckiaceae; genus Roseiarcus. The sequence continues at coordinate 306,832 of CAVXVZ010000011.1, forward strand.
GAACGTCCTCTCCCGCAACGAGCGGGAGAGGGCGTCGGCGTCACTTGGCGTTGTTAAGCGCTTTGTCGAGTTCCGCGACGGCAGCGTCCGAACTCTTGATCTCGCCGTGGAAGAACTTGGTCACGACGTCATGATAGGCTCCTGCGATCGCCGGAGGCTGCGCGTAGTTCTGCGCCATCGAGCCAACAAACTTGCCATCCGCGTTCGCGGCCTTCACGTCGGCAATGCCCTTCTTGCCGCAGCTGTCGAAAGCGGTGTCGGGAACGTCCATGCGCGCGGGGACCGAACCCTTGACGACGTTGAACGCCGACTGGAAGCTGATGCTCATCGTGGCGTCGGCCAGCGCGAGCTGCGCCGCCTTACGATCCGCGGGAACGTTGAACATCGCGAACATGTCGGTGTTGTAGATCACTGAACCATCGGTACCGGGGAAGCGATAGCAGAGGAAGTCCTTGTCCGCCTTTTGATTGGCGTTGACGAACTCGCCCTTGGCCCAGTCGCCCATCACCTGCACCAGCGCGTCGCCCTTGATCACCATCGCCGTGGCGAGGTTCCAGTCGCGGCCGGCATAGTTCGGGTCGGTATAGGCGCGCAGCTTGGCCAAGTTGTCGAACGCCTTCTTCATCGTATCCGACTTCAGCGCGCTCTCGTCGAGATCGATGAACGCCTTCTTGTAGAAGTCGATGCCGCCGGTCGAGGCGACGACGAAGTCGAACAGGGTGGCTTCCTGCCAGGGCTGACCGCCGAGCGCGAGGGGAATGATTCCGGCCGTCTTGGCCTTGTCGAGCAGAGCGACGAATTCGTCGAAGGTCTTCGGCTGCGTACCGCCAATCTTTTCCATTGCCGCCTTGTTGAGCCAAATCCAGTTGACGGAATGGATGTTAACGGGAACGGCGTCCCACTTTCCGTTGGTGGTGGTGAACTTCTGCAACGCCGTGGGAACGACCTTTGCCCAGCCCTCTTTGTCGGCGAGCGAAGTGATATCGCCGAGCTTGCCCGCTTCCGCATAGTCGACAGCGTAATAGCCGAGGATCTGCGAGGCAGTCGGCGGATTGCCGGCTGCAACCATCGCCTTCAGCGCCGTCATCGCGCCTTCGCCGCCGCCGCCTGCGACAGGAACGTCCTTCCAGGTATAGCCTTCCTTCGCCAGATCCTGCTTGAGAACGTTCAGCGCGGCCGCTTCGCCGCCGGACGTCCACCAATGCAGCATCTGAACTTCCTTGACGTCAGCCGCCCCGGCCCCCGCCGCGAACCCGATCACCGAGACGGCCATCGCGCTGGCCATCAACGTGGTTTGAAGTTTCATGTTCTACCCTTCCTAAACGTCACTCTCCCGCCGGATGCGGTCCGGCCCCGTTCCCAGAAGCGATTCACACTTCCGATCCTAAATCCCCGCGCCGTGCCGCGGGAACGACCAACTCATTATGGACGTGAAACGCCTCTTTCAATAGCGTTCATGAAGCTTATCTCATCGGCCGACAAAGGTCGGCGCCCGTTTATCCCGAAACGCTGCGACGCCCTCGGCGAGATCCTCAGTCGTTGCGGTCAAGGCGCCGGCCAGTCCTTCGATTGGAGCGTCACGATCCTCTCCTTCAGCGAAATTGATCATCGCTTTGATCATCTGCACCGCAACGGGGCCTCGCTTGGCGACGTCCGCGGCGATGGTCTCAGCGCGCACGACCCCTTCGCCCTTCCGAGTCACCTCGTCGACCAACCCGAGCGCGAGCGCCTCTTCAGCGGTAAACATTGCGCCCGCCAGCGCCATGCGCCGCACGACTGACGGTCCAAATCGCCGCACCAGTCTTTGGGTGCCGGACCAACCGGGCGCCATGCCGAGGCCAGACTCGGGAAGGCCGAGTTTGATCCCGCTTTCGGCAACGCGGATGTCCGCGACCGCGGCGAGCTCCAAGCCGCCGCCGAACGCGTGACCGGTCAGCGCGGCGATCAGGGGGACCCGTAGCCGCGCAAGCGCTTCGAAGGCGCGGTGCCCCGCGCGCGTCCAGTCGCGCCACATCTCCAACGCGGGAAGCCCGCCCCACGCGGCGATGTCGCCGCCAGCGCAAAAAGCTTTGCCGTCACCGGAAAGAATTGCAACTCGGGCGTCCCGCGAGGCCTCGATTGCGCGGGCGGCCTCAGCGAGCGCGTCGACCATCGCGCGATCGAGTGCGTTCAGCTTGTCAGCCCGCTTCATCGTGAGACGCGCGAGAGGGCCTTCAAACGTAAGCGCAACGAAAGGACTCATTGAAGCGGCTCCAGGGCAGGACGGAACTGGAGATTGATCGGCGGGGGATGAAACAGCGCCGAATCCATCTGCCGCAGTTCCGGGGCCACCGCCAGCGGAAACTCGGCCTGACCAAGGACGTCGCGCTTCAAATCGACGCCCGGGGCCAACTCGACAACCGTTACGCCTTCCGGCTCCAAGCGAAGGACGCACCGTTCAGTGACATAGAGAATTTCCTGGCTCTGAGCGATCGCCCGAGGGCCCGAAAAGGAGATCTGCTCGACAGAGTGGACGAGCTTCTTGACCTTGCCTTCCTTCGAAACCGTCACCGCCCCGTCGCTGACCTCGAGTTTTGCGCCGGCGGTGAAATAGCCGGAGAAAACAATCTTCCTCGCGCGCGCCGTGATGTCGACGAAGCCGCCCGCTCCCGCCGTCACGTGAGGGCGCACGCCGAGCTTGGACACGTTGACGGAGCCCAGGCGATCGATCTGCAGGAACGAGAGCAGCGACATGTCAAAGCCGCCGCCCTGGAAGTAAGTGAACTGAGCCGGCGACGGCACGATCGCCTCGGCGTTGGAGGCGCAACCGAATTGGAAATCGAGCAACGGCACGCCCCCCACGGCCCCTTGTTCGATGACCCAGGTCACGGCGCCATGCCTGCCCTCCTCGATCAGGATCCGGGGCACGTTCGCAGAAATGCCGAAACCGATGTTGACCGCATCGCCCTCGCGCAATTCCTGGGCTACCCGTCGCGCGATGACCTTGGCGATATCGAACTTCGGCGTCTCGAAGGACCACAACGGACGAAAGATCTCGCCAGAAATGGCGGGTTCGTAAGTCGTGTGAGTCGTCTGCAATTGATCCGGCGCGATAACGATGTAGTCGACGAGTATGCCGGGCACGACGACGTCGTGAGGGCGCAGCGTACCCGACGCGGCAAGCCGTTTGACTTGTGCGATCACAACCCCGCCGTTGTTGCGCACTGCAAGGGCTTGATCGAGCGGCCCGAGAATGCCCCCTTCGTGCTCGTATGAGAGATTTCCTCTTTCGTCAGCAGTGGTTGCGCGAATGATCGCGATCTGCGGAGTGATGGTCGGGAAGAACAGCCACTCGTCGCCAGCGAAATTGACGCGTTCCACGATCGGCTCCGACGCCGCTCTTGCGTTCATGGCGCAGCCTTCGTGGACGGGATCGACGAACGTATCCATTCCCACTTTTGTCAGAACGCCCGGCCGTTTCGCCGCCGCCTCGCGATGAATATCAAACAGGATACCCGACGGCACGTTATAGGCCGGGATCGCGTCGCCAGTGATCATCTTCCAAATTGCGGGCGGCTCGGCGGAAGATGGGCCGGACGGATAGGAGCCAGCCAAAACCCGGGCGAGGCACCCCGCCTTCGCCAGATGGTCCACACCCTTCACTCCCCACATGTCGCCCGCCGCGATCGGGTGGAGGGTCGTCAGGTTCCGCGGATGACCCTCGGCCTCGAACCGTTCTCCGATCGCAGCCAACGTGTGGTCGGGGCAACCCAGCGCTGAAGACGAGGAGACTGTGACGATCGCGCCATCGGGAATCAGACGAGCGGCGTCCGAGGCGGAAATTACCTTTTGCCTGCCCATGCTAACCTCAGACAGTCAGATCAATCGGCGTCTCCACGCCGGATCGCGCCGAATTCGAGAGCGGAGACGGCGACGCTCAGTGACTTGACCCCATCTTCGCCCGTTGCGGACGGCGCGCCCCGTCCCTGGGTAGCCTCCTGGAAGAGGCGGATCGAACGCACGTACAGTTTTTCGTGATCCACACTAAGCGCCTCGTCGCCAGAGGAAGTCCGGAGCAGAACGTCGCCCTTCGGCGCCTGGGTCATGCAATCTCTGCCGATCAACGAACCCGAGTCTCCGTGCACTTCGAACCCGGTGGTCGCGTATTTGGTTGTGAATCCGTCATGGAACTGCGCGAGCAACCCTTTGGAAAAGCGGATGACGCCCATGGCGCCGTCCTCCAGGCCCGCCTGGCCCATGCCTCCGTGCGAACTCATCGCAATCACCGACGTTGGTTCGTCGTCGAGCACGAAGCGCAAAGTGTCCGCGTCATGGACAGTGATGTCCAACATGACGCCTCCCCCGGCCTCCGGCCGATCAAGTCGCCACCCCTGCAAATGCGCGGGCAGATAGACCGAGTGGAAGACACGGGCGAACAACGGCTTGCCAATTCTCCCCTCCATGATCGCCGCGCGCATGGCTCGGTAAGTCGCCGCGTTGCGAAGATGATGGTTTGTGCCCATGACCACTCCCCGCCTGCGGCATTCGGCGACCATTGCGCGCGCGTCGGCAAGCGCCAGCGCCAGGGGTTTCTCGCAAAGCACGTGTTTGCCGGCGGCGGCCGCCGCAAAGACTTGGTCGCGATGCAGATTGTTCGTGGTCGATATGTAGACGGCGTCGATTTCCTTCGACGCAACGAGGTCGGCGAGGCTCGTCGTCGCATGCCCGATCCCATGCTCGCGCGCGTATTTTGCGGCGCGATCGGCGTCAGCGCTCATGACGGAAACGACCTCGCCTCCGTTGGCTCGAAACGCGCCGATCATATGCTCCGCCGCAATCGTGCTGGCTCCGATCACTCCCCAACGGAGTTTCGTCATGCGCGCGCTTCCATTTTATTCGCGTTCGAAGCGCCGCACGAGGCGCGGACGACCAAGGTTGTCGGGCTCAGAACTGTCTCCGGTTCAAAGTCGCCTGTTGCAAGTTGACGCATCAGCAGTTGCGCCGCGCGAGAGCCAAGATTGCGGCCGTTGACCCCGACGCTGCTCAATGCGGGAAGCGTATGTTTGGCCTCTTCAATGTCGTCGAAGCCGATCACTGCGAAATCCCTGCCAACCGAAATCCCCGCCTCGGTAAGCGCGCGGACAAGCCCGATCGCGACGACGTCGTTGTAGCAAAGGGCTGCGGTCGCAGGCTCGCGCAGGTTGAGCAACTGCGGGGCAGCCGCCCCGCCGCCCGAGTAGTTGGTCATCGTCTCGATGACCAGCAATTCCTCGAACGAAACTCCAGCATCCCGCAAGGCGAGGCTATAACCGGCGAGACGTTCGTCGCGAACAATCATTGACTTCAGGCCGCCAACGAACGCAACCCGGGTGTGTCCGGCCGCCAGGAGATGAGCGGTCGCTTTGCGCGCGCCCTCCTTATTCTCCGGCGAGACGATGGACGCCTTGAGCCCCGGAAGACGACGCATGACCTGTACGACCGGCATGCCCGCGACGAGGGCCTTCAATTCGCCGGCCGAGGAACCAATCGCCGGGGCGAGCACAAGCCCGGCGGCGCCGTGCTCGCGCATCGAGCGGATCACTTGTTGCTGGCGGACCGGGTTCTCGCCGGTGTTGGCGAGAAACGGGATATAGGCGGCGCCTTGGCAGGCCTGCTCGATGCCAATCGCCAACTCGACGTAGAAGGGGTTCGACAGGTCGTTGATGACCATGCCAAGCACGCCCGATTTGGCGCCCCGCAACGTCGCAGCGCCGCGGTGGTAGATATAGCCGAGCTCGGTCATCGCGTCGGAGACACGCTCTCGGGTCGCCTCGGCGACTAACGCGCTCCCGCCGAGCACCAATGAGACCGTCGACTTCGATACGCCGGCGCGACGGGCAACATCGACAATTGTCGCTCGACCCTCGCCATCCTCCATTTGCCGGGCCCTTCGTGGTTCATCACTTTTCAACAAGCGAGTTTGGCACGTTCCAACACGACCGGCAAACAAGGAGCCACTGGACTACTTACATCCTTGACATCCGGCGCAGGTCGGCGCTGGAATTGGAACGTGCCAAATAGCCGACATTGGAACTTTCGTCAATCCCGATCCAGAGAACAAGCCTTTGAGCACGACGATCCCCCAGAAAATCCTCGACCGACTGACTGATGTCGGAATGCCCAAGCTTGCGAACGAAAAGCCGCCGGACGAGTTTATTGCGGCGCTCGGCTTTTCATTGCCCGTACGACGATGCCGCGCGTTGGTGCTCGGCAGCGGCGCGGCCGGACTGCGGGCGGCAGTAGAACTGAAGCGCCGTGAAATCGACGTTGCGGTCGCCTCCCAGAGCGCCTTCGGCGGCACTTCCGCCTGCTCGGGATCGGACAAGCAGACGCTGCATACGGCCAACACTTCGGATCAAGGCGACGACTTTCGCGATATGGCGGACGCGCTCGGCGCCGGCGGCGCGATGGACGGCGACACCGCTTATGTGGAAGCCGTGGGTTCGGCGCGGGCGCTATCGTCGCTGCAATACCTGGGGTTGCCGATACCGCAGGACCCACAGGGCGGCGTGTTGCGCTATCAAACCGATCACGACGAAGTGGGCCGCGCAACGAGTTGCGGCCCGCGAACATCGCGCTTGATGGTCCAGGTCCTCGTCAAGGAGGCGATCCGGCTCGACGTTCCGATCCTTAACCACGCCACCGGGGTTTGCCTTCTCGTCGCTCCAGGGCCGACCCGCCGCGCGGTCGGCGTCTTGGCGATGCGTCCGAAACACCGCACGGCCGACAATCCTCTCGGTTTAGCTGCGTTCCTTTGCGATTCCCTGGTCATCGCGACCGGAGGACCAGGCGAACTCTATCGAGACAGCGTGTATCCCAGGCATTGCTTCGGCTCTTTGGGCCTCGCTCTCGAGGCGGGCCTGGAAGCCGTGAACTTGACGGAGAGCCAGTTCGGCATCGGGACGTCGCGAGAGCGGTTTCCCTGGAACTTATCCGGCACGTATGTGCAGTGCATGCCTTACGTGTATTCGGTCGATTCTCGCGGCCAGGAGCACAATTTTCTCGGCGACTACTACAGAACCACGCGCGAACTGGCCTCGAACGTTTTCCGGAAAGGCTATCAGTGGCCCTTCCACGCGACACGCATGCTCGACTTCGGCTCGAGCCTCTTCGACCTCGCAGTGTTTCGAGAAACTCAGGCGGGGCGAAGAGTGTTCATGGATTTTCATCGAAATCCTCTCGCGGTTCCTGAAGACGCCGAATTTAATCTCGAGCGAGTCGATCCCGACGTGCACGCCTACCTCAAGAACTCCGGCGCCCTGCTTGAAAAACCTTTGGACCGACTGCGCAAAATGAACCCATTGTCCATCGAACTCTACAAACGCTATAAATACGACATCACAAAAAATCCGCTGGAATTCGCGATCAACAACCAGCACATGAACGGCGGACTGGCGATCGACACATGGGGACAGACGAGCCTCAAGGGATGCTACGCAGTCGGCGAAGCGGCCGGAACCCATGGCGTCACTCGTCCAGGCGGCGCCGCGCTGAATGCCGGCCAGGTTTTGGGCACGCGCTGCGCCGAACATATCGCCTCGCGCCGAAACGCAGAAATCGCTCCTGCTTCCGAGCGAGACCTCGTGGAAGGCGCGCTCAGCCAAATCCTTGAGGTCCTTCAACCCCGCAGCCAAATCACCGTCGGCGCCATAAGGACTGAAATCCAGGCCCGGATGAGCGACTACGCCGGGATCGTCTGTAACGCCGGCCACGTAAAGAAGGCGCTTGCCGGCGCTCACGCTCTCAACAACTCGATCCGAAGACGCGGAATCGCTTATAAAGGTCCCTACGAGGCGGTAAGGGCGCTACAATGGCGGCAGATGGCGATCGTTTCCGAGACGGCGCTCGCGGCGCTCGCGTTCTACATCAACCGCGGAGGGGGGAGCCGCGGCGCGCGCGCGATATGCAGCTCCGAAGGCGAGCGCGTTCCGCTCGCTCGGACAGGGCCGCTCGACGACTTCCGGTTCCTGCCTGAGCGCGCCGAAGACCGGACCGAGCAGATCCTGATCCGCCTCGACGAGGGGCATCCCGTCATTCGCACGCGGGCGATACGCTCTTGCGACCGTGGGCGCCGCCCGTTCTTCGAGCGTGATTGGCCGGACTTCCTGACCGGGGCGATCTTCGACGCCGCGGACTGATTCTGATCGCGCGATATTGCGCGCCTCTACGTTCCATCGGCGGGATTGGCTCCGTGATTCCTACGCTTGGTATGTCGCGTTAAATCACCGCTTTGCGCCGGGGCGGCGGCCGGCGTCGATCCGCCTTGACACTTCTCCTGCAAGACCTTGGTGTCCGCGCCGCGCAAGGTGACGTTGTTCAACGTGTCTGAGCCGACCAGAAGCGCTCCAATGCTGGTCCACGATCCGTCCTGATTTCGCTTCCACTCTGCACAACTGAGCTGAAGCGCCTTGCCGTGGACCTCGACGGTGTCTTGCTTGGCGTCGTTGGCGTCCTCGGCCATCGCGGCGGTGTGCATTGCAAGCGAGATGCATAGCAGGGCTGAGACTCGAAGCATGGAGGGCGCCTTTGCGCGAGATCAAATCCGCAGCCGCCCATCGAAGCACCGGGTGGGAAGCGAGTCCATAGGTCGTCGCGCCTTTCTCTCGTCAGATCGGCCTGCCAGGATCGGATTGGGCCGCCCCTTTCACGGGCGGACAATCAGCGGGGGGAACAGCCGTTGCGAAACATTCATGGGACGCTTCGGCCGTGGAGCTGTGCGGTTTTGGCCACCGCCCTATTGCTGGCAACTCAGCCAGCTGCCGCCGATAATTCCGGCGGCTCGCGCATTTGCGAAGGGCCGTATGCGTTGTGCTCGTCCGCGGTCTGTCAGGCCATGGCAGGCGATCAAACTCATGTGAAATGCGCGTGCGAGGGCCCTTTGAACGGCCTGAACATTGGCAATTCGTCGTGCAAGGAGCGCACCGAACGGCTTACCTCGACATTTTCCTTATTGGACATCACGTCGACCCGCGCCAAGCCGGCTAAGTCACTCATCAGCTGTGCGGGCGAGAACAAGAACGTTTGGGCGTTTTGCCTCGATGCGCCTTGCAGCGCGGACAAGGGCAGGCTCAGTTGCACCTGTCAGTTAAATCCTTCTCCCTCGGACTATGTTATTTTCGCCAGCGCGTGCCCAGCGGACAACAAGGCTCTTCGTGCCGCCTGCGCGCAGATATGGTCCTCGGCGTCGCAGGCCGAGCTGATGAGTGGCTATTCGCAATTGGCGCCCTTCTACGGCGACCCGGCGAAACTCGCCTACTGCCCGCCGATCGGATCGCCGAGCCCGCCGAGGAACTAGGGCCTCGCGCTTCGCATCGCTAATCTGCCGAGCTAACGGCCCTGCTGGCCGAGATCGTTGGCTGAACGAGCGCCCTCTTGTTGCCCGAGACGTCACCCGCCCTTCTTTGTCTCAAGGCTGGAAGGCAGAGCTTGTAGGGGAAGTAATTGTTTTGATTGGCGACTCCGGCAGGACTCGAACCTGCGACCTGCCGCTTAGAAGGCGGCTGCTCTATCCAACTGAGCTACGGAGCCGAATCGATCTTGGGCGCCGCCCGTTCATTCAACGCTTCAATGTGACCAGGGAACGATGCGGTTGGGGGCAAAATTGTCGGAATAGGACAGGACCTTGCGCGTCTGGGGCTTGGGCTCCTCGACGCGGTAGGGGATGCCATTGCGCTCAGCGTAGGCGACCGCCTCCTCCTTCGCCTCGAACTTGAGCTTCACCTGTGACCTCATGTCGGCCGAACTGGTCCAGCCCATCAGCGGCTCGATCTCGCGCGGCTTCTCGGGCTCGTATTCGAGCAGCCAATGGTGGTTCGCCTGCCCCGACTGCATGGCGTTCAGGGCGGGCTTGTAGATCCGAGCGGTCATAACGGCCCCCAAGATTTGTCGTCATAGCGTTGGTCGGGGCAGCAGGATTTGAACCTGCGACCTGAAGTACCCAAAACTTCCGCGCTACCAGGCTGCGCTATACCCCGGATTCCTGGCCGTTTGGCTATCATGCGGCGCCGCACATGGACAAGTCCAAGACTGACGACCTGGACGCGGTCGGCCGCGCTCACTTCTCCGGCAGGACGTTTCGGATGTGGAGCTCGCGCAATTGCTTCGGCGTCGCCGGTGACGGCGCGCCCATGAGCAGGTCCTCGGCGCGCTGGTTCATCGGGAACAGCGCCACCTCGCGCAGGTTCTGCTCGCCGGCGAGCAGCATGACGATACGGTCGACGCCCGCGGCCATGCCGCCATGCGGCGGGGCGCCATAGTGGAAGGCGCGGTACATGCCCCCGAAACGCTCGATCACGGTCTCTTCGCCGTAGCCGGCGATTTCGAAGGCCTTCACCATCGCGTCCGGCTTATGGTTGCGTATCCCGCCCGAGGCGAGTTCGTAGCCGTTGCAGGCGACGTCGTACTGGAAGGCCTTGATGGTCAAGGGGTCTTCGGTCGTCAGCGCTTCAAGGCCGCCCTGCGGCATCGAGAACGGATTGTGCGAGAAGTCGATTCTCTTCTCTTCCTCGTTCCGCTCGAACATCGGGAAGTCGACGATCCAACAGAACTCGAACCGGCTCTCGTCGACGAGCTTGAGTTCCTGCCCCACCTTCGCCCGCGCGAGGCCCGCGAACTTGGCAAACTTGTCCGGATCGCCGGCGATGAAGAAGGCCGCGTCGCCGGCGGTCAGACCGAGCACGGCGCGGATCGCTTCCGCACGCTCCGGGCCGATGTTGTTGGCGAGGGGTCCGCGTGCGCCGACGCCGGTCGCATTGCGGTCCGCGGCGAGCGTCGTCTCGTCCCTGGCGCGGTCGAAGAACAGGATATAGCCGAGCCCAGGCTGGCCTTCGCTCTGCGCCCAAGAATTCATCCGATCGGCGAAGGTGCGCTGGCCGCCCCCGGGGGCGGGAAGCGCCCACACTTCGTTCTTCTCGGTCTCAAGCAGGCGCGCAAACAGCTTGAAGCCCGAGCCGCGAAAATGCTCGGAGACGTCCTGCATGACGATCGGATTGCGCAGATCCGGCTTGTCGGAGCCAAATTTGCGCATCGCGTCGGCGTAAGGAATCCGCGCCCAGGGCGACGGCGTGACCGGCTTGCCGCCCGAGAATTCCTCGAAAACCCCCCGTATCACCGGCTCCATCGCCGCGAATACGTCGTCTTGCTCGACAAAGCTCATCTCGACATCGAGCTGGTAGAATTCGCCCGGCAGGCGGTCGGCGCGCGGGTCCTCGTCGCGGAAACAGGGCGCAATCTGGAAATAGCGGTCGAAGCCCGCCATCATCAGGAGCTGCTTGTACTGCTGGGGCGCCTGCGGCAGGGCGTAGAATTTGCCTGGATGCAGGCGCGAGGGAACGAGGAAGTCGCGCGCGCCTTCCGGGCTCGAAGCGGTGAGGATCGGCGTCTGGAACTCGAAGAACCCCTGCCCTTTCATCCGTCTGCGAAGCAAATCAATGATTTGACCGCGCAGCATGATGTTCTGGTGCAGTTTCTCACGACGGAGATCGAGGAAGCGGTACCGGAGCCGGGTGTCCTCCGGATAGGGCTGGTCGCCGAACACAGGAAGCGGAAGGTCGCCCGCTGGTCCCAGAACTTCGATCTCGCGCACATAGACCTCGACGAGGCCAGTCGGCATCTCGGGGTTCTCGGTGCCCGGGGGGCGCTTCCGCACCCCGCCGTCGATGCGGATGACGAATTCCGACCGCAGTTTTTCCGCCTGACGAAAAGCCGGCAAGTCCGGATCGACGACGCACTGGGTGAGGCCATAATGGTCGCGCAGATCGATGAACAGCAGTCCGCCATGATCGCGGATGCGATGGCACCAGCCTGAAAGCCGGACATCGGCGCCGTCCTCGGCGAGGGTCAGGGCGCCGCAGGTATGGGTACGATAGCGATGCATGAAAGTCGGTCTTGTTCGCTCGCTTGGAGGGCGTTGCGGCGCTGCCTAACCGAAAACGCACGCGGGGGAAAGCGCCAACTCCCCGCCGCGGCCATGCCCGGACAGCTGGGAGACCCGGCGTTTCAGCCGGCAAGTCACCGAGATTTGACCTAGCGGACCGGTGTCGCCGCCATTTACTGTCCCCGACAACGCAAGTAGGTTTTCAAGGCCGCGTCGCCGAGCGCCGCAATTGGCGAGCACCGCAATTGGATTGAGCCCATGACCGCTTCGTCAGCCATCGCCGCGTCGCCTGAGCTCCTGCGGCGCGACGACAACGGCGTCGTCGTCTTGACCTTGAACACGTCGCAGAACCGCAATGCGCTGAGCCTCGCGATGATCGAGGCTCTCATTGCGGCGCTTGACGATATCGCCGGCGACGAGAAGGCGCGGGTCGTCGTCTTGGCCGGCGCCGGACCGGCGCTCAGCGGCGGCCATGACCTCAAGGAGATGCAGGCGCATCGCAACGACTGCGATCGGGGCCGCGAATATTATGTCGAGCTCTTCGCGCGCTGCGCGACGCTCATGCAAGCGGTCGTCAAGCTGCCGAAGCCGGTCATCGCGGCGGTCGAGGGCATCGCGACCGCGGCGGGCTGCCAGCTCGTCGCCGCCTGCGATCTTGCGATCGCCGGAGAGCATGCGCGCTTCGGCCTTTCGGGCGTGAACTACGGGCTCTTCTGCTCAACGCCGCTGGTCGCGGTCGGCCGCGTCGTGTCGCGGAAGCAGGCGATGGAAATGGCGCTGACCGGCAGGCTCTTCACCGCCGGCGAGGCCGAGCGCTTCGGCCTTGTCAACCGCGTGGTTCCCGAGGGCCGCGCGCTCGAGGAAGCCATGGCGCTCGCGAGCACGATCGCAAGCCACTCGGCCCCGACGCTGGCGATCGGCAAGCGCGCGTTCTACGACCAGATCGAGCGGCCGCTCGACGAGGCATACGCGCTCGCCTCGGTGGCGATGATCGACAATCTCGCCGAGCCCGACTCGGTCGAAGGCCTCGGCGCCTTCCTCGACAAGCGGCGGCCGGTCTGGGGATCATGATATGCCGGCGATCGACGGCGTCAGCGACGAGGAGGTGCGGTCGATCCTGACCGGCGTCTCCACGATCGCCGTCGTCGGCGCCTCACCCAATCCGGCGCGACCGTCCAACGACGTGCTCGGCTTTCTCATCGCCAAGGGCTTCGAGACCTACCCGGTCAATCCCGGCCATGCCGGCGGACTCATTCGCGGCCGGACGACTTTCGCCCGCCTCGCCGACGTGCCGGCCGCGATCGACATGGTCGACGTCTTCCGCAGGTCATCCGCCGCCGGGGGCGTGGTCGACGAAGCCTTGCGCCTCGACCCCCTGCCCCGTGTGGTTTGGATGCAGCTCGGCGTCGTCGATGAAGAGGCGGCGAAGCGAGGCCGCGCGAAGGGCGTGACAATGGTCATGAACCGCTGCCCGAGGATCGAATTCGCGCGCCTGTTCGGCGGCCCGCGGGTCGTGGCGGGTTGACGCCGGCTTGGGGACGGGCGGGGCGCGAGCCGCCGCCGAAGCCGCTGGCGGGAGTCCGGGCCAGCCGCAACAAATTCAAAGCCGGGCGCAACAAAAACCAAATCCATCGCAACAAAATCAAAACCGAAACGCAACGAAAACCAAATCCGGCGCATCGACAACAAAATTGCCTTTCTTCCCACAAATCCAATCTTATCAATCGGTTATGTCTGATTGCGGCGGCCAGGAACCGGACGTCGTCAAGTCGAAGGCGCTACGACGCTCCTAACGGATCAGCCAACGTGGTTTCTGAAAACACTAAATCACGGGCTCGGCGATTTGGCAAGAAAATGTCACATGCTCGAAAGGCGGCGCATCCTTAAGGCGCCCTAAGGTCGCGGCTCGGCCGATCGGGGATGAGACCCAGCGCGCAGCGATAGGCTCTCTGTCGCGCCCTGGGCGCGTTGCGGATTGGCCGCGCCCGGTTCGCTCCGCCTCGACCTCGCGCCTCAAGTCGGCGGCGCAACCGCCGCGTCGAAGCGCGCTCCAGCGCGCGCCCGGCGGCGCCGCCTTCTCGAACGTCCTTCGAGACGGGCGTTCGGCGCCCCTCGAGGCAGGAGGAGGGGTGCGATTCCGTCAAACCGCGACGTGCTCTGGCGCATGCGAAGGCGCGTTCTGTGAGATCGATCACAGCGCGAACGCTGTGCTTACGCTAGCCACTCCCGAGGCGGGAGGGTCGCAGGGGCTGAGTTTCAAACAGTTGATCTGCGCATGAAGTGTCTCCGTGCGCTGGAGAGAACGACACATGGCAGGAACAGTGATTTTCCTCGGCGCGGGCGCCACGAAATCCTGCGGCGGGCCTCTGACCAGCGAGATTCTACCCATGGTCTTGGGTGCGCCAGACCCCCAATCCTCGGCGCTCTCCGACTTCCTCACTGAGCTTTTTCACGTCAATCCAAGGACGCCGCAGGACCAGTTTCCCGGCCTTCCGTTGGTCATGAGCCTGCTCGACACCGCTCTCGAACGCCGCCAGGATTTTCATCCCCAGTGGGACCGGCAGAGGGTCTCCGAGGTGAGGCAGACCATCGAGCTTCGGATGTTCGACCTTCTCGAAGAAAAGCTCTTCAAGGCGACTACAAACAATCATTGGGATCTGTTGCAAAAGGTCTATCCGTCTCCCGCGACCCCCTGCGTTGTCAGCACCAACTATGACCTGGTCATCGACACCGCAATAATGTTCGCGAGCGAGGACCGGACGCCCGAAGGGGGACTGCCGGACTACCGCATTCAGATCCAAACTCCATTCTACAACGAGTGCGCGCATTTCGGCACTCTGCTGAAACTGCACGGGTCCCTGAACTGGCTCTATTGCCGCACCTGCCAGCGGGTCGAAATCGGCGCGTCGGAGGTAAGGAAATATCTCAAGGCGCTCCAGCGCCTGGTCGGCCCGTCGCTCGAGCAGTCCTACTCCAGGGGCGGCAATCCATGCCCTTCCTGCAATACCCGGATGCGTCCGCTGCTGATCGCGCCAACCCACCTGAAGGACTACCGCAACCCGCATCTGGCCCAGGTCTGGTACGAGGCGGAGCGGGTGTTGCGGGAGGCCGACCGCGCCATCTTCATTGGCTACAGCCTGCCGGACGACGATGTCGAGGTCGTCTACCTGCTCAAGCGCAGCCTGGCGCACCTCACGCCTGACCGCATTACGGTCGTGGAATACGATCTGGCCATGCCCTCTCTTGCGAACCACGCGGTCGGGCGCCGGTACCGGACGCTCTTCGGCGACGGAATCGACTGGCGCCCCGAAGGTCTCGATGGGTGGCTGCCGCAGGCCCGACCATCCTCCGCCAGAGCTTAGTCGCGGTTGGAGCGTGGGCGGAAGCCATCCCGTTTCCGGGTATCGCTTCCGCCCTTCGCGTCGGGGGCTAGACCAAGCCGCTCAGTTGCCCATCATCGACTTGGCGTTGTCGGGCGTGATCGCCGTCGTCGGCACGGTCACCGTCGTCGGCACGCTCTCGGCGCAGTCGAGCAGGATGGACTTCGCCATGTCGATCGCCTGCGGGCCGCCGGTCGGGTAAGTGAACGTCGCCGCCCACTCGCCTTCGGCGACCGCGCGAATGCCGCCCGCCGGTCCCGGAAGGCCGTCGGTGCCGAGGATCTTGATGTCGCCGTCCTTCTTGCCGGCGCCTTTCGCCGCCAGGCGCGCGCCGGCCGCCATCATGTCGTTGCTCGCATAAAGCGCCTGGATGTTCGGATGGGCCTGGAGCATCGCGGCGAAGGCGGTCTGGGCTTTGTCCGGCAGCCAGTCGGCGGCCTGCTCGGCGACCACCTGGATCTTCGCATTGCCCTTGACGCCGTCCTTGAAGCCGTTGAGCCGCTCGACCGCCGGGGTTGAACTCGGCAGCCCCTCCAGCACCGCGACCTCGCCGCCGCCGGGAAGCAGCTTCTCGGCGACATAGTGCCCGGCCTCCTGGGCGATCTTGAAATTGTCGCCGCCGATGAAGGCGGTGTATTCCTTGCCAGCATCGCCTACGCTCCTGCGATCCAGTTCGATCACCGGAATGCCGGCCTTCATCGCCCGCGCGACGACGGGGGTGAGCGGCGCGGCCTCGAACGGCGAGATCAAAATCAGATCGACCTTCTGGGTGATGAAATTGTCCATCTGCGAGGTTTGCGTATTCACGTTGCCGGCGCCGTCGGCGATCTGGAGCGTGAATTGCGGAACCTTCTTCGCCGCCGCGGTCAATTCGTCGTTGACGTGCTGACGGTAGGGCTCGGCGTTGTTGGCCTGCGAGAAGCCGATGACGTAATTGCCGTTCTTGCCGCAGTCCTTGACGAGGGGCGCCGCGTTCGCCGCGCCGACGGCGAGCGCAAGCGCTCCCGCGCCCAGCATCAGCGCCGTGGGTCTTTTCGATAGTGCAAAGGCCATGAGTCTCTCCCTTGGGTTGTCCATGTCAGTGAAGGCTCCCGACTGCCGTCGGATAAGCGATCGCGGCGATGCATGGGCCATTTCCGCGAACTCGTTGTTGCGCCGCCTGAAGTTCATCGTGCCAATCCCTCGCGGCGACGGACGAGAGACTGAAGAACCGCGGCGAGCACGATGATCGCGCCGGTGGCGAGCAATTGCAGGGCCGCGTTGATGTTGTTGAGCTGGAGCACGTTGGCGAGCGCGCCGAGCATGACCGCGCCGGCGACCGTGCCGACCATCGAGCCTGCGCCGCCGAAGAGGCTCGTGCCGCCGATGACGACGGCGGCGATCGCGGTCAGTTCGTAGCCCGTGCCGTCGTTGGCGCTGCCGAAATTGAACTGCCCGGCGTGGACGACGCCCGCGATCGCGGAGACGAGGCCGGTGATGGCGTAGACTGAAATCTTGACCGCCGTCACCGGCACGCCGGACAGGCGCGCGGCGCGCTCGTTGCCGCCGACGGCGAAGACATAGCGGCCGAAGCGGGTGAAGTTGAGGACGAAAGTGGCGATGGCCGCGACGACCACGAACACCAGCGTCGCAACCGGCACGATGTTGTTGAACAGGCGGTCGCCGAGAATCGCGAACACCGGCGGCGCGAGCCCAGGCCCATTGCCATAGGAGATATTGATGTACTGGTTGCCCGAGATGACGAGCGCAAGTCCGCGCGCGACCTGAAGCCCGGCGAGGGTGACGATGAACGGCTCGAGCCGGAACCGGGTCGAGATGACGCCCTGGACCGCGCCGAAGGCCGAGCCGCAGGCGACGACGAACAGGATCGTCGGGATCAGCCCCCAGCCGGCGGTGGTCATGATCGTTGCGGTCAATACGCTCGAAAGGCTGAGCAGCGCGCCGACCGAAAGGTCAATTCCGGCGGTGATGATGACGAAGGTCATGCCCACGGCGATGATCCCCGTCTCGGATACCGCGCGCACGATGTTGGCGATGTTGTCGGGAGCGAGAAAAAGGATGTGGCCATGCCGGCGCGGCGAAAAGATGATGCCGCCGATCGCCACCACGACGAGGCCGATGACGCTCTGAAAGCGGACCGCGATGGCGAAGAGATCGATCCGGCGCCAGCCGGGGGACGGCGTTGCGGAATCTGCGCGCGCAGGCGCGGCCTCATTCATTTGGCGTCATCCAGATTTGTCTCGGCTGCGGCGAGAACCTCGTGCTCATCGGCGCCGCCCGGAAACTCGGCCACCGTATGGCCGCGTCTCAAGACCACGACCCGATCGCATAAGCCGAGCAGCTCCGGCATCTCGCTCGAAGCGATCAGCACCCCGAGCCCTTGCCCCGCCAGTTCGCGGATGCGGGCGTAGATCTCGCCCTTGGCGCCGACATCGACGCCGCGCGTCGGCTCGTCCAGGAGCAAGAGCCTCGGTCCGCCGAGCACCTCCTTGGCCAGCACGACCTTCTGCTGATTGCCGCCCGAGAGCGCCCCGACCGCAACCTCCGGCATTGCCGGGCGGACGTCGAAGGAGCGGATCGCCTTGCGGGCGAGCTCGTCCTCGCGCGGCTTCGACATCAGGAACAACGGCGAGACCTTGCGCAAAACCGACATCACCAGGTTCCGCCCGACGCTGTCGCGCAGCATGAGGCCGCTGCCGCGCCGATCGTCGGTGACGAAGCCCAGGCCCTCGCCGCGCGCGTCGCGGATCGAGGCAAGGCGAGCCACCTTTCCGTCGATTTCGACCACGCCGGACCAGCGGCCGGGACCGGCCGCGCCATAGAGCGCGGTCAAAAGCTCCGTACGGCCGGCGCCCATGATGCCCGCGAGGCCGACGATCTCCCCTGCGCGCACCTCGAGGGAGACGCCATTCGGCGCCTGCCAGCCGGCGCGGGCCCGCTTCGGCCGATAGCGCGCACCCTCAAGATGCAGCACGCGGCGCCCGAACGCGCCGCTGCGACGCGGATAGAGTTCGTTCAGCGGCCGGCCGACCAGCAGGCGAACGAGCTCCGACTGCGGCGCCCGCGCCGAGGCGATTCCGGCGATCTGGCCATCGCGCAGCACCGTCACCCGATCGGCGACGCGCGGCACTTCCTCGAGCCGGTGCGAGATATAGACGATGCCGACGCCGCGGCCGGCGATCTCGCGCATCACCGAAAACAGCCGTTCGACTTCCGCCGCGGTGAGCGCGGCGGTCGGCTCGTCCATGATCAGGATCCGCGAGGCGTAGGTCAGCGCCTTGGCGATGGCGACGATTTGCCTGCGCCCGACCGAGAGCTCGCCGACCGGCTGATCGACGTCGATCTCGACTCCGACCGCTTCGAGGCGGGTGCGGGCCAAGCGCCGCATCGCCACCCGATCGAGCACGCCCGCGCGGGTCAGCTCCCGCCCGAGGAAGAGGTTGGCGGTGACGTCGAGGCTCGGCACGAGATCGAGCTCCTGGAAGATGGTCGCGACCCCGGCGCCCTGGGCGGCGCGCGGATCGGCGAAGCGCACCGCCAAGCCATCGATCCGCATCTCGCCGGCGTCGGGCTCGATCACGCCGGAGAGAATGTTCATCAGCGTCGACTTGCCGGCGCCGTTCTCGCCGAGGAGCGCATGGATCTCGCCCCGGCTGAGATCGAAATCGACGCCGCGCAGCGCCTGGACGCCGCCGAAGCGCTTGACCACGCCGTGCATGGCGAGCAGCGGCGGCGCGGCTTCGGCCGGCGCGCTCATCTCGGGCTCCCGCAGGAGTTCGCGAAGCTTGAGCGCCGCGTCGAGGCGCACAGTGCGGCGCGCGCCCTCGGGCGCGGCGATCCGCTCCATCAGCAGGAACGCCGCCCTTCGGCCGATCTCCTCGCACGGTTGCGCAACCAGGGTGAGGCGGGGCTCGAAGCAATCCGCCCACTCGAAATCATCGAAGCCGGCGATCGAAATGTCGGCGGGAACGTGAAGCCCGCGGGCGCGGACGGCCCGCATCGCCCCGATCGTCGCCATGTTGTTGCCGGTCACGATCGCGGTCGGCGGATCGGGCAGCGACAACAGCGCATGGGTCGCCTCCGCCGCGCTCGCGGTCGAGGCGGCGCCATTGACGAGATAGCGGTCGTCGAACGCGAGACCCAGCCGCGCGAGAGAGTCCCGGTAGCCGATGATGCGCTCGAGGGTCGTCTGGAACCCGGGATGGCCGCCGATATAGCCGATGCGGCGATGCCCGAGTCCGGCGACATAGTCGACAAGGTCGCGCATCGCCTCGCGATTGTTGACGCCGACCTGATCGAACGCGGGATCGAGGGTGCGATCGACCAGCACGCAAGGCAGCCGCGTCGCCTGCAGATAGGCGAGCGCGCGGCGCTCCGGGTCGGGGCTCGGGGCCAGAATGACGCCGTCGACCCGGCGCTGATGCAGCGCGGTCAGGACCTGAAGCTCGCGGGCCGGGTCGTCCTGGGTGTCCGAGAGGAAGATCATCATGCCGAGCCGGGCGCATTCGGTCTCGATCGCGCAGATGATATCCGTGAAGTAGGGATTGGCGATCGCCGAAATGGCGATGCCGACTGACCGGGTTTTTGCCGTCTTCAGCGACCGCGCGACGACGTTGGGATGATAATCGGTCGCAACGATAACCGCCTTGACGGCGCTCGCGGTCGCCGGCGAAACCCGCCGCGTGCCATTGATGACGTGCGAGACCGTCGAGACCGAGACGCCCGCCTCCCGCGCCACGTCGGCAATCGTCGCCAGCGCCGCCTCCCGAACCCTCCGCCGTCCCGCCTCGCGCAGCGGCGATCTAATTTTGGTTGCGCGCCAAGGTAGCACATCGAAACGTTTGCGCAACCGTTTCGATGCTTGTCGCGTCGATCGTGGCGGAATCGGCGAAGCCGGTGCAGTTCCTCGGTTTTGTGGCGAAATCCGAATCGGGAATGTCCGAGATAGCGGGCCTCTGGTTATTCGTCGCGCCGACAAAGCGGCGCGCAGCTTGTGCCCAACCTCACTTACGCTTAGCGGCGGCTCAAGCTATTCGGAAGAACCTGGGATGGAGATTTTGTAGCATGGCGAAGCTCGTCTTCGGATTGAACCAGTCCCTGGACGGCTACGTCGACCACCTGGAATTTGCGCCTGGTCCCTCGCTCTTTCGTCACTTCATCGAGCAAGTGCGCGACCTGACCGGCAGTGTGTACGGTCGCCGGATGTACCAGGTCATGCGCTATTGGGACGAAGACCTTGCTGAATGGGGCGCGGAGGAACGCGACTTCGCGGCGGCGTGGCGGAGCCAACCGAAGTGGGTCGTGTCGCGCTCGTTGAAGTCGGTCGGCCCCAACGCCACACTTGTCGAGGATGACGTCGAGGCGGTGATACGCGGGCTGAAGGCTCGGCTCGTTGGGGAGATTCAAGTTGGCGGACCCGACCTGGCGCGAAGCTTAACCGACCTTGGTCTTATTGATGAGTATCGACTTTACTTCCGCCCCCTCGTGCTTGGTCGCGGCAAGCCATTCTTCGCTGGCCCCCGGCCGCCGCTCCGCCTTGTGGCCAGCGATTTAATCGGCGAGGACGCGATCAGGTTGACGTACGTTCCTGCCTAATCAGGCAACTCGCCCGACGGGTCGCGCCGACGCGTCGGGTCCGCTTTGGGTCGGAAGCAGGGATCTCTGATTCGGTTTTGACCCCAGGGCCAATCAAGAACCCCAGCGGTGGGCAGACTCGCTCCGGGATGAGGGCCGTTCCCCGAAATGGCCAGATTCCGCTGGTAGCCGCCGACCCCGCCGAAAGCCATGGCCGATTCGAGCCGGCGCGAGCGAGCCCCGAGCGAACCGATCGCAAGAATGAACCCGTTCCGTCTCCCGACCCGCGCCCTGCTCGTGACGCTGACCCTGTGCGCGCTTGGCGCGCATGCGGCGCCCGTGGATCGGTCGGTCCGCGTCACCCCCGACAATTTCCCGCGGGCCGAGTCGGACCTCGTTTTCAGCGGCATCGTCAAGGACGGCGGCTTCGGCAAATTCATGCATCGCCGCGAGCCGACGCCGATCGCCAGGCAGACCGTCATCCGGATGAACCGGGACACGCTCTATTCGGCGGCGGTGTTCGATCTTGACGCCGGTCCGGTCACGATCGCGCTTCCGGACCCGGGAAAGCGCTTCCTGTCGATGCAGGTGATCGACGAAGACGAATACACGCCCGAGGTCGTCTACGGCGCCGGCGTCCGTACGCTGGCCAAAGAGGAGATCGGCACGCGCTATGTCGTCGCCGCGGTCCGCATCCTGGTCGACCCGGATGATCCGAAGGACGTTGAAACCGTCCGGGCGCTGCAGGACGCGATCAAGGTCAGCCAGCCCGGCGGGCCGGGGACTTTCAAGATCCCCAATTGGGACGCTTCGAGCCAGATCAAGGTGCGCGACGCCCTGCTCGCGCTCGCCGCGACCGTTCCCGACACCAAGGGCATGTTCGGCCCGCGCGGGAAAGTTGACCCGGTGCGCCATCTGATCGGATCGGCCGCCGCTTGGGGCGGCAATCCCGAACAGGACGCCCTCTATTTGAACGTCACGCCTGCCCACAACGACGGCAAGACCGTCTACAAGCTCAGCGTCAAGGACGTTCCCGTCGACGGCTTCTGGTCGATCAGCGTCTACGACGGCGGGGGCCATTTCGTCCCCAATCCGCAAAACGCATATTCGCTCAACGACATCACTGCCAAGCCGAGCGAGGACGGCTCGTTCGCCGTCCAGTTCGGCGGCTGCGACGGCAAGATCGTGAATTGCCTCCCCACTCCAGCCGGATGGAGCTACTTGGTGCGCCTTTACCGCCCGCGGCCCGAGGTCCTGAGCGGCGCGTGGACACTTCCCGAGGCGCAGGCGCGATAAGGGCGCCGGTCGGCGCCCACGGCTCGCGCCGGGCGGGCGCAGTCGCCGCGAGCGCGCGACGAGGTCGTCGAGCATCGTCGAGACGTTGGACTTCGCCGCGGTCATCGCCCGCATGCGTGCGCTCGACGGCGTGGATCTCGGCCGACGGCTCGGGCGTCGCGTGGACGAGGCTGACCCGCGTCGCCCGCCCACCGGCCCGCCCGCGGCGTGCGACCGATCGCCGCGCCTCAGACCCGTCGTCGGCTCGAGCGCGATCGCGCGCGCCGACCGGGCGTCGAGCTGGGCCTGGATTTCGGCGGCGGGCCATCCTCGAACACGAGGTCGACCACCGCGCCGCGAATCGCCGCCACCCGGCCCTCGACTTGGCCCGCTCCGGCCATTGAACGCCTCCCCGCATTTGGCGAAGCCTCCGCCGTTTCGCACGTCGGCGCGACCGCGCGAAGCGTGACATCCCGCCGCCAGGCGGCAGGGCAGCGGCGCAGAGCCGTAATTTGTTGACATTTTCGCGATTTGATCTATGGGGGAAACGCGCCGAGAGCGAATGAAGGCTCCGGAGCCGCATCGGCGAGCGCTTCGCGCCGAGGCGGGGCGCGAGGCTTGCGCGCCGGGACCCACGAACACATTGACGCGGGTCCACGAGGCCTCCATATGACAACCAGCGAATGCGAAGCATTCGCGTTAAGCGAGAAATGATGAAATTTAGCGAACTCGGCCTGAGCGAAAAAGTGCTCAAAGCCGTCGAGGCGTCCGGCTACGACACGCCGACGCCGATCCAGGAACAAGCCATTCCGTTCGCCCTGCAGGGCCGCGACATACTGGGCATCGCCCAGACCGGCACCGGCAAGACCGCTGCCTTCACCCTGCCGATGCTGTCGACGCTCGAGCGCGGTCGCGCTCGCGCCCGCATGCCGCGCACCCTCATCCTGGAGCCGACCCGCGAGCTCGCCGCTCAGGTCGAAGAGGCGTTCGGCAAATACGGCGTCAACCACAAGCTGAACCTCGCGCTCTTGATCGGAGGCGTCTCGTTTGGCGATCAGGAGACCAAGATCGCGCGCGGCGCCGACGTGGTCATCGCGACCCCCGGACGCCTGCTCGATTTCACCGAGCGCGGCGGCCTGCTCCTGAACGCGATCGAAATCCTGGTGATCGACGAAGCCGACCGGATGCTCGACATGGGCTTCATTCCCGACATCGAGCGCATCTGCAAGCTGGTGCCGTTCACCCGCCAGACGCTGTTCTTCTCGGCGACCATGCCGCCGGAAATCACCCGCCTCGCCGATGCGTTCCTGCACAATCCGGTCCGCGTCGAAGTTTCCCGCGCCGCCACGATGCCCGAGAACATCGCCCATACGCTCGTGCCTTCGGGCGGAACGCCGGAAGAGAAGCGCTCGACGCTCAGGCGACTCATCCGCGGCGCCGACAACTTCAAGAACGCGCTCATCTTCTGCAACCGCAAGCGCGACGTGCAGGTGGTCTATCGGTCGCTGCAGAAGCACGGCTTCTCGGTCCTGGCGCTGCACGGCGATCTCGACCAGCGCATGCGCATGGCGGCCCTCGACGCGTTCCGCGCCGACGAGGTCCAGCTCCTGGTCTGCTCCGACGTCGCCGCCCGGGGGCTCGACATCCCCGACGTCAGTCACGTGATCAACTATGACGCGCCGCATCATTCCGAGGATTACGTCCATCGGATCGGCCGCACCGGCCGCGCCGGCAAATCCGGCGTCGCGCTGACCCTCGTCTCGCGCATCGACCAGAAGGCGATCGCCGAGATCGAGAAGCTCATCGCGCGCAAGATCGACTGGCAGGACGGCGCTCAATTGCCCCCGGACGACGAGGCCGAAGCGCCTCGGCGCGAGCGGCCGCAGGGCGGCCGCGGCCGCGGCGCACACAGGCGCTCCGAGCGCGCCGCGCCGGTCGAGGGCGGCGAGCGCCCGGACCGGAGCGCCGACCGCCATCCCGATTCGCGCCGCCATCACGCCGAGCGTCCGCCCCGCGAGCGCATCGCCGCCGAGGCCGAGCGCGCCCCGGCCCCGCGCGCCCCTTCTTTCGCCGAGCCCCCGTCGCGTCGGGAGCGTCCGCGCCGCGAAGAGGACGCGCCGGTGATCGGCCTGGGCGACCACGTGCCCGACTTCCTCCTCCGCCCGGTCAAGGCGCGCGCGAAGCCAGCGCGCGAGCCGATCGAAGCGGAGGAGTGATCTGTACCCGCGCTCGGGGCGAGCGCGGGTGACGCGGTCAGCGACCGCGTCCACAAAAGCTCAAGTCTTCCTCGCCCTCGCTGGCTTTCGCGCCTTGGCTTCGGCCGCGCGCCGCGCCGCCTCGAGCCCAAGCGAAGCCCAGCGGCGCAACTCGTCGGGTTCTGAGCGGGCGATCGCCGGAAGGCGCCAGAAGGACGTGGCCATCGGCTTGCCCCTTGCCACATGAACGAACGGCGAGGAGCCGACGGCGGCGAATTCGGGCTGCGAGAGCGAATCGACCTTCAGGAACGCTTCATCGTCCTGCTCAATCGCGAAGCAGAGGCCCTCGGCGTAGACGCCGGCGCCGCCAAACATGCGCTTGACCGCGACCGCCCCGAACGGCTTGAAGAGTTCCTTCAAAGCCTCTAGGTTCATTGAGGAAAACTAGGCCGGCGCGTTGAGGGCCTCGGGGCTCGCCGGGGTAATCGCGACGCTTTCGCCGCAGCCGCAGGCCGAAGTCTCGTTGGGATTGGAGAAGGCGAAGGTCGCCGCCAGGCGGTCGACCTTGAAATCCATCTGCGAGCCGAGCAGAAACAGCACCGCCTTCGGGTCGATCAGCAGCTTGACGCCCTTGTCCTCGACGATTTCGTCCATTGGCGTCGCGCTCTCGGCGAGCTCCATCGTATAGGACATGCCGGCGCAGCCGCCGTTTTTGACGCCGACGCGCAGGCCCGCGACCGGCTTGCCCGCTGCCTCAGTCAGCTCGCGCACACGCGCGGCCGCCGCGTCGGTCAGAAGTCATCACCTGTCGCCGCAGGAGTCGGGACGCCATTGCAAGGTCTCCTTCGACCGGGCCCCGCCCGGCCGGTCGAACCCTATATAGCATTCGGTCAGGCAGTTTGACAGTGCGGCCCGGATCCGCGGCGACGCCTCGGCGCCTGCAAATGTGCGACAGGACCCAGGGCGCTTTCAGGAGGCTTTTGATGACGGCGGCCGCGGCTAACCCAAGTAACTGTTAGCCTCTGGGGCCATCATCATGAGACACAGAAAGGCGCTCGCGATGAAAACGGTTACGCCACCCAGGCACGCTGCGCCCCATAGGAAAGCACGGCGGCTGGACCATCGCACAGGTGTTCCTGGCGCCCGGCTCTTATCTTCGGCCGCACCGTCCAGCAACCATGCATGCTGGCGCCCGGCAGGCAGCTCGCGCAGGCTCATCGACCATGCCCTCCTGGCGCGCCAATCGCCCATCTCTGAAGAGCTGAGGGAACGGCGACCCGTGCGGATATGTTCCGTTCATTAACACTAATGGACGTGAGTCGTCAACCGCAGATTGTATAATATTCAACCATCGCGTGTAGGCTGGCGGCCCTTTGGCGGCGGCGTTTGCGCGCCACCCGGTTCGTGCTAGGCGGAAACATGGCTTCCCGACGCCCACGCAAGACCGCCAAGCCCCTCCTCACCATGCACGACTGGGAGGCGAAGCATTACGTCATCGCGGCGGTGATCATCCTCGTGGTGATGGGGATGTTCGCCTATAGCTGGTCGTAGCGGCGCCCCCGCAACCGCGGGCCGCGCCGAAAGACCAACAAAAAGGCCGCCCAACGGCGGCCTTTCCTTCGATTTGCGTGGTCTTGGTGGTCTTGGCGCTCTTATGCGGCCGCCAGCGCCGCGCGCTTCCGATAGGCAAGGAACCCAAGGCCCGCGAAGCCGAGGCACATCATCGCCCAGGTCGAGGGTTCCGGGACGCCGCCCGTCGCCTCGAAGCTGAGCGCCGTGACTGAGTCAAACGTCAAAGTGCCGCCAGCGGTCTGAAACGTCGCGGGTGCGACAGAAAGGCCGCCGCTCGTCAATGGTAGCGCATTGATCAGATTGTAGGTTTCGAATACGGCCGCCGTCAGCGATTCGTCAGGAAATGGCGGGAGGGCTTGACCAAAACCCATGAAACCCGGACTCGCGGTGTTCTCGATGAGCACAGGAGAGGGGATCGTGTCCGAGAGCGCGCCAGAAACGAATGTCGTGAGGCCGGTGTTTCGAAGCTCGCCGCCGCCGCCGGTCACTGTAGAAGTGTCGGAGACCATTGTTACCGTGAAGGCGCCGTCAAACGCGGTTCCGTCAAGCGAACCCGAGCCGCTGCCGGCGAAAGTGTACGTAATCACTGCCGCGTTCGCGCTGGTCGCGGAAACCAACATTCCCGCCGCCCCCAGCGCTCCGACTCCCGCCGCGAACGCCAAAAGATGTTTCCTCATCCCAGATCCTCCAAGATCAAACGGATATCCCCCAGAAAACAGCGACTTATGTTTCAAAGCGAATCCGGATTCATCGCCGCTGACTTGATCATTACCGTTCCGTAATGTCGTGTCAATCACATTTTCCCGAACCGCGCTGGCCTAGAGTTTGGAGCTTCGCCTCCGGTTGTGGCAAAGCGCCCTCGCCTCCAGCGCGCCGAGTTCCAGAATTGCCCACCTCCAAGTCTGACGACGCCCTCCTCGCCCGCATCGCCGACGCGCTCGAGCGGCTCGCGCCCGCCCCTACGCCCGCGCCCGATTTCGACGCGGCGGAAGCGTTCATCTGGCGCGCCGACAGCGGCGCGCTCGCCCCCGTTTTGCGGGTCAACCGGATCGACATCTCGCTCCTGCGCGGCGTCGACCGGGTGCGCGACCTTCTGGTCGAGAACACCCGCCGCTTCGCCCGCGCCCTGCCCGCCAACAATGCGCTGCTGTGGGGCGCGCGCGGCATGGGCAAGTCGTCGCTGGTCAAGGCGGCGCATGCCGCGATCAACCGCGAGAAGGGCGTCGCCGGCCGCCTCAAGCTGGTCGAGATCCATCGCGAGGACATCGAGGGCCTGCCGGCGCTGATGAGCGCGCTGCGCGAGGCGCCTCATCGGTTCATCGTCTTCTGCGACGACCTCTCGTTCGACGCCGGCGATGCGTCCTATAAGTCGCTCAAGGCCGCGCTCGAGGGCGGGGTCGAAGGCCGCCCGGCCAACGTCCTCTTCTACGCGACCTCGAACCGCCGCGCACATGATGCCGCGCGACATGATGGAGAACGAGCGCGGAAGCGCCATCAATCCGGGCGAAGCGGTCGAGGAGAAGGTGTCGCTCTCCGACCGGTTCGGCCTCTGGCTCGGCTTCCACCATTGCAGCCAGGACGATTATCTCGCCATGGTCATGGGCTACGCCAAGCATTTCCGGCTCGACGCGCCGCGTCGACCAGCTCGAAGCCGAGGCGCTCGAATGGGCGACGACGCGCGGCTCCCGCTCCGGCCGCACGGCGTGGCAATTCATCCAGGATCTCGCGGGGCGGCTGGGCAAGCCGCTCGACGCTGTTCCCGACTGAGGGCCACCTAACAAGGCGAAGGCGGCGGGCCTTTCCTTGGACCCGCCGCCCTCGTTGTCCGTTCGAGGATGAGAGGCGTCTCGCGGAAATCCTCGAAGGTCAGGGTTTGCCAGGCAGGGGCCTGGATTCGACCATCCCGTCCGGCCTCGGTCAGAGGCCGGCGAGATAGTTGGTGGGATCGACCGGGGTCGATCCCTTGCGCAATTCGAAGTGGAGCTGCGGCGCGTTGACGTTGCCGGTGTCGCCGGACTTGGCGATCACCTGCCCGCGCTTGACCTGCTCGCCGCGCTTGACGTCGAGTTCGCCGTTGTTGCCGTAAGCGGTGACGAAGCCGTTGGGATGCTTGATCAGCACCAGGTTGCCGTAACCTTTCAGCCCGTCGCCCGAGTAGACGACGACGCCGCTCTCGGCCGCCCGGACCGAGGTCCCGGCCGGCACGGAGATGTTGATGCCGTCGTTGCCGCCGGCCTTGAACCCCTGGATGATGCGGCCGCGCGCCGGCCAGCGGAATTCGGGCTCGACGCCGGCGGCGTCGGCTTTCGCCCCGGTAAGCGGGACCTTGCTCTCCGAGGCGCCGGATTCGAGGTTGCCGGTCGGCGCCTTGTCGACCAATGGCGTCTTCGTCTCCGCTGGCTTGGCCGGTTCGGCATAGGCGACGGCGCCGCCCGCGTCGTTCTTGGACGCGGACTTCTGGTCCTCGCCCGGCTTGTCGGCTTTGGCGAGGTCCTTTTCTTTTTCCTTCTCCTTTGCCTTGGCGGACTTGGCCGCTTCGGCGTCGGCGACGTCCGCGGCGCGCTTTCGCGCCTTTCCCCAATTCGGCGCTCGCCACGCCGTGGCCGTCGGCGTGATAGACGGGCACGACGATGCGCATCCCGCTCTTGACCTCGGAGCCCTTGGAAAGGCCGTTGGCGGCGAGGAGCGCGGCGGCGGGCACGCCGTAACGGCCCGAAAGCGTGTCCAGAGTCTCGCCGTCGGCGACCACGATCGGCGAGCCGCCGGCGGCGGTCCAGCCGACGGCCGAGCCTCCCACCGCCTGCGGCTTGTGGGCGGCCGAAGCGCTTTGCGTCGCCGGCGCTGCGGGCGCCCCTTGCGCCAGCGGCGCAGTGGTTACAGCCGTCGTCGGCGCGGCGTCCGCCGTCTTGCTCGCGAACGGATTGGAGAACGGATTTCCAGAGAACGGACTGGGGCTGGCGCTGAAGCGCGTCACGTCGGACGAACACCCCGAGAGCAATGCAAGGCCAAGCCCGGCCAGCGCGAGACGCGGCAACGCGCGTCCTCTTATCCACGCAACGCGATCACTCATCGGCTTCCACCCACGCCCACGCCACTAGCAGTGAAACGAGTTTGCGCCGATCGAGTTAAGGGAAGGTTTAAGATGAATCGGCGGTGACTGTTATCTTCGAATCCGGCGCGTCGAATGAGCGCGTGGCGCCTACAAGGCGCGCGCGAGGCCGCGCTCGAGCGGCCGCAAGGCTCGCGCCGGGCCGAAGTCTGCGGCCTCGAGCGCGCCCTTGGGGTCACCGGCCAGCCTCACGATCCGTTGCTCGCCCCGTTCCGGACCGGCCACGGCCGCGACCAGAACCCCGTCCGCCACGATGAGATCGCGAAACGCCTCGCCCGGCGGCTCGATCAGGCCATGCACGATCACCCGATCGAACCGTTCGCCCGAGCGGTGAAAGTCAAATCCGTCCTCCCACCGGATCGCGACATTGGCGAGCCCGAAGGTCTTGATCCGGGCGGAGGCCTCGACCGCCAGCGTCTCGAACCGCTCAAGCGAGACGACCGAGTTCGCAAGTTGGGCGAGCAACGCCGTGCAATAGCCTGTTCCGGTTCCAATTTCGCACACCTGGTGCGACGGCTTGAGTTCGAGCGCGGCGATCATCGCGGCGACGATCGACGGCGGTGGCGACGTCTGTCCGCAGCCGATCGGCAGCGCGATGTCGCGCCCCGAAATGTCGGCGAACCGCTGCGGCATGAAGAGCGCCCGGGGCGCGCGTTCGAGCGCCCGCAGGAGGCCGAGGTCGTTGATGCCTTTCGCCCGCATCGCCAGCGTGAACTGGGCGCGTTCTTCCTGCTCGGTCGCGCTCATCGGCGCCTCTCGCCCGCCCGATGTCGCGCCTGCCTCATCGCCGCGCAAACGCCTTTTCGAACCGCAGGCGCGAATCGTTGTCCGTCAGGTCGAGCCTGAGCGGCGTGATCGAGATCTTCTTCGCCGCCAGGGCCGCGAGATCGGTCCCGTCCTCATGGTCGTAGGCGCCGCGCTGGAACATCAGCCAGAAATAGGGGAAGCCGCGGCCGTCGCGCCGCTCCTCGACCCGCATCAATTCGGCGTTGCGCCGGCCCTGGCGGGTGAGCTCGATCCCCGCCACCTCGCTCGCCGCGCAGGCGGGGAAATTGACGTTGATGAGGCCGCCCGCGGCGATGCCGGCGGCGAGAATCGTGCGGATGACCGGCGCGGCGTGCGCTTCCGTCGCGTCCCATTCGATCAGCGGCCGCCCGACCGCCCCGCCATAGGCCTGCGACAAGCGCGATCGAGGGAATGCCGAGCATCGCCCCCTCCATCGCGCCGGCGATGGTGCCCGAATAGGTGACGTCCTCGGCGACGTTCTGGCCGCGGTTGACGCCGGAGAGCACGAGATCGGGCCGGCGATCGGCCAGGATTTTCCGCACCCCCATGATGACGCAATCGGTCGGCGTGCCTTTGAGGGCGAAATGGCGCGGGCCGATCTCTCTCAACCGCAACGGGTCGCTGAGCGAGAGCGAATGGGCGACCCCCGACTGGTCGCTCTCGGGCGCGACCACCGTCACGTCGTCCGAAAGCTCGCGCGCGATCGATTCGAGCAGTTTCAAGCCCTGCGCGTGGATGCCGTCGTCGTTGGTGAGCAGGATTCGCATGGGCGGCCTTTTCGCATGGCCCGTGCGTCGAGGCGAGCGTGTTCTGGCGGCCCCGCGCCGACGTTATTGCGGCAGCGGCCCGAGCTCCGGCCAGCCGTCCGCGGTCCATGAGATCGGCGAGAACTGAAGTTTCGAGGCGCCGAACGCGTCGCCGTCGTAATAATGATAGGCGAGCATGTCGCCCTTGGCGGTCTTCACCGCCTCCTGCCCGCCCGGGCCGATGAAGCGGCCGGTCGTGGCGAGCACGAGCGTGCCGCCGCCGTCCAACATGGGCTTGCCGTCCTTGTTCCTGTACGGACCCTCGATCCGGTCGGCGCGGCCGACGCGGATGTTGTAGGTCGAAGCGACGCCCTTGCAGCATTGGTCGAAGCTGACGAAGAGAAAGAACTTCCCGTCATGCTCGAGGATCGAGGCGGCCTCGATCGCGCCGCCGTTGCGGCTGGCGAGGGCGATCCGGGGCGCATCGGCGTGCATGAGCTTGCCGGTTTCGGGATTGAGCTCGCTGAGCTTGATCCCGGACCAGTACGAGCCGAAGGCGAGCCAGGCGCGGCCGTCCGAGGCGTCGATCCGGAACGGGTCGATGGCGTTGAGGTCGTCGCCGTGCTTGGACATGACGACCATGCCCTCATCCTGCCAGCCATCGCCGGGCTTCAAAGGATCGAACGCCGCATTGGCCATGAGCCCGATCGCGCTCGCGTTGTCGCCGAAACTCGACAGGCAATAATAAAGGAAGACCGTCCCGTCGCGCCGGCTGACCGAGGGCGCCCAGACATTGAGCGGCTTGAACCCGAGCGCCGCTGTCGCCCATTCCGGCGGGCCTTTGCCGATCACGCCCGCGTCGGTCCAGGCGACGCCGTCCGGCGAGGTCTTGACCCGGATCGCGCCATGCGTCGGCCCCTGCCCCCCGGTGCCGAAGGCGGCGAACCGGCCGCCGACCTCGATGACCGAGGGATCGTGGATCAGCGTATCGCCGGTCATTCGGGGCTGCGGTTCAGCCGCCGCGAGGGGGGCGGCGACGAGAAGCGCCAGCGTCAGGCGGCCGAGTGTCCAAACTCGTCGCACGGCGGAACCTTGTCGATGCCTGAGAACGCGCGCCTCCGGAAGGTGGTCGAGCAGGGTCTGCTGCCCGCCTGGGGGAATAACAAAGGAATTGAACGGCTTTCAACCCAAGCGACTTCGGCGCTAGAGTTCCCGGGCGCGTCCGACATCCGACCCGGCCGCCGAGCGTGGTCAACAGCCGAACGGAGCGCGCCCCTGCCAATGGATGTTCAGGACATCGCGGGAGAGGCTTTCGCGGTTCTGGGGAGCGGCCGCCAAATCGCGCCCTTCTCCACGGTCTATCCCGATTTCGGAATTGAGAAGGCGTACCGGGTCACGGCGGCCGTCCGCGCGGAGAGAGAGGCGCGCGGAGAGCGCCCGATCGGGCGCAAGATCGGCTTCACCAACCGGACCATATGGGCGGAATATAACGTCCATGCGCCGATCTGGGGCTATGTCTACGACAGCACGGTCCAGAACCTCAGCGACGAGACGCTAAAGGTTTCCCTCAGTGGTCTGGCCGAACCGCGCATCGAGCCGGAGATCGTGTTTGGCCTCGCGGCCCCGCCAGCGCCGGGCATGGACGAAGAGGCTCTCATCCGTTGCATCGATTGGATCGCCCACGGCTTCGAGATCGTGCAGTCGATCTTCCCGAATTGGTCGTTTCGGCCTCCCGACACCGTAGCGGCCTACGGACTCCATGGCAGGCTCCTCATCGGGCCGCGGCATTCGGCTGAACCGCGGCGCGACGAGTGGGCGCGCGAGCTCTCGCGCTTCGAGATCGATCTTTTCCGTAACGGAGCCCGGGTCGATCACGGCGTCGCCGCCAACATTCTCGACGGGCCGCTTTTTGCTTTGCGCCATCTCGCCGAGACGCTGGCGCAAGATCGCCTCAGTCCACCGCTCGCGGTAGGCGAAATCGTGACGACCGGAACGCTGACGCGCGCCTTTCCAGTTGGGCCTGGCGAGGAGTGGGGCACGAAACTGACCGGCGTTCCGCTTGAGGGCGCCCGGATTCGCTTCCTCTGACCGAGCGGGCGCCGCGGCTGCCGAAAAGCGCGATCCCGATGAGTTGAAGATGCTGCCGGCTCACCGGATTTCCGTTGGAATTTCATAGTCGTGTCGCGAGAACCTCATCCGGCTCCTTCCGGGATGAGGAACCCTTTTGCTTTCCAAGCGTTGGCTGTCCGAGACCATTATGGATGGAGGTCAACAATGCGTAACACCAGAACCAAGGCGGCGATGGCCGCGCTGATGGCGTTGTCCTTGGCGGCGTCCGCGATCGCTGTGACCGTCGAACCCGCTTCCGCGGCGGGCCGCGCTTTTCATGGCGGAGGCAGGATGGGCGGCGGCTGGCACGGCGGTGGCGGCGGCTGGCATGGCGGGGGACGCGGCGGCGGCGGCGGGTGGGGAGGCGGCGGGTGGGGAGGCCCGGCGATCGTCGGCGGCCTAGCGGCAGGCGCGCTGCTGGCGGCGCCTTACGCGTACGGCTACGGCTACAACGGCTACGGCTACGGCGGCTGTACCGCGTACCAGCCGATGTATGACGCTTACGGCAACTATATCGGCCAGCAGCTGGTCAGAACCTGCTAGCTCGCAAAGATCGAGGGCCCCGGAAAGCCGGGGCCCCTTTGCTTCCTAGCGCTCGATCCGTTTCAGTCCGCCCATATACGGCTGCAGGACATCCGGGACGCCGACCGAGCCGTCCGGCTGTTGATAGTTCTCGAGCACCGCGACCAGCGCCCGGCCGACGGCGACGCCGGAGCCGTTCAGCGTGTGGACGAAACGGGTCGATTTCGCGTCCGCTCCCTTGAACCGCGCGTTCATCCGTCTCGCCTGGAAATCGCCGCAGATCGAGCAGGACGAGATTTCGCGAAACCGCCCCTGCCCCGGCAGCCACACTTCGAGGTCATAGGTCTTCTGCGACGCGAAGCCGAGGTCGCCGGTCGAAAGCGCCATGATGCGGTAGTGGAGGCCGAGGCGCTTCAGCACCTCTTCGGCGCAGGCCGTCATCCGCTCGTGCTCGTCGCGGGACTGCTCGGGCGTCGTGATCGAGACGAGCTCGACCTTCCGGAACTGGTGCTGGCGGATCATGCCGCGCGTATCGCGCCCCGCCGCTCCCGCCTCCGCGCGGAACGACAGCGTTCCGGCGGTGAAGCGCATTGGAACCTGGGCTTCGTCGATGATGGATTCACGGACGAGATTAGTAAGCGGCACTTCAGCCGTAGGGATGAGCGAAAGGCGATCGTTTTGCAGCAGATTTATAAAATGTCGGAAGATACCTTCGTAACCCAATGAACTCGAACATTGGATTATCTTCTTCTTCACCTTCGAGGCCTTCACTCCACGCCGCATTCACCAAGTTCCACTTCATCGCAAAAAACTGATCCTCTTCGAATTTGGGCAATTGCGCCGTGCCGTACATGGCCGCATCGCGCACCAGCACCGGCGGCGAGACCTCCGTGTAGCCATGCTCATTCGTATGCAGGTCGAGCATGAACTGCTCGAGCGCGCGCTCGAGCCGGGCGAGCGCCCCCTTCAGCACCACGAAGCGGGCGCCGGACAGCTTGGCCGCGGTTTCGAAATCCATGAGGCCGAGCGCCTCGCCGATTTCGAAATGCTCGCGCGGCTTGTTCATGCCGCCAAGCTCCGGCCGGGCGCCCCAACGGCGAAGCTCGACGTTGTCGCTTTCGTCCTTGCCGTCCGGCGTGTCGTCGGCCGGGAGGTTCGGGATCGCGGCCAGCTCCGATTCGAGCGCCGCCGCCGCCTCTCGCTCCTCCGCCTCGAGTTGCGGCATCTTTGCTTTCGCTTCGGCGACCTCGGCGCGGAAATCCTCGGCCGCGACACTATCCTTGCGGGCCATCGCCGCGCCGATCTGCTTCGAGGCCGCGTTGCGGCGCTCCTGCGCGTGCTGAAGCGCCGCGATCGCCGCCCGGCGCTTCTCGTCGAGCGCAATCAGCGATTCGGCGCGGGGAGAGAGGCCGCGGCGCCTCAAGCCTTCGTCGAAGGCTTCCGGATTCTCGCGGATCGCTCTCATATCGTGCATGATCCGACCTCGGCAAAGGCGCCGCGCCGCATCTTCTGCTCGTCGGCGATTTTCAGCGCAAAGCCAGCCATTAGCAGAACGCCAGCAGGCTTTTAAGCGTATTCGCCGAAACGCAGGCGCCGAAACGCCCAATCGCCGAACACGTTGAGCGCAAGGCCGGCCATCACCAGCGCGCCGCCGGCAAGCTCCCCCAAGCTTAGAGACTCGCCGAACAGGAGCGCGGCGGCGATCATGCCGACGACCGGGACCAGAAGAGCGAACGGGGCGACGGTCGCCGCCGAATGATGAGCGAGCAGCCGAGCCCATACGCCGTAGCCGAACAAAGTCCCGCCGTAGGAAAGCACAACGACGCTGACCACGAGCTTCCAACCCGGATGGGCGAGCGCGGCGAGGCCGCCCGTCCCCTCGACCGCAAGCGACAGCGCGAGCAGGGGCAGCGGCGCGGCCAGGCTCGACCAGACGGTGAAGGCGAGCATGTCGACCTTGCCGACGCTCTTCGCCAGCACGTTGCCCGAGCCCCAGAACGCCGCCGCCAGAACGACGAGCAGGAACGGCCCGAGGCTAGCCCCGGCGAGACGCTCGGAACCGATGACCGCCATCCCGGCAAAGCCGACCGCGGCGCCGACGATCTGAGCCCGGCGCGGTCGCTCGCCAAGCCAAACCCAGGCGAGCAGGATGGTGAAGAAGACCTGCGCCTGGATCACCAGCGACGAAAGCCCGACCGGGAAGCCCTGATGAACGGCGACGAACAGCACGCCGAACTGCCCGACCCCGATCAGAAGCCCATAGAGCGCGACCGCCCACGCCGGCGCCTTCGGCGGCGCGAGGAAGAAAACCATCGGGATCGCGGCGAACAGGAACCTGAGCGCCGCAAGCATCAGCGGCGAAGTCTCGCCGACGCCGACCTTGATCGCGATGAAGGTCAGGCCCCAGACGATCGCGACGCTTACCGCCGCGAGGATGTCGCGCGGAGTCATGTCGCGAGCCGAAGCGTGAGTGCGGCGTCAGAAATCATGCGGCCGGAGCTATCACACAGGAAGCAGTCCTCAAACGACCCGCTGACGGCGGTCGGCGAAGCTGCTAGGATCGTCCCATGACCGAAGAGCCCGAAAGCCTCATTCTCGAGCTTCTGGGCCAGATGCGCGCCGAGCTCGGCGACGTCCGCTCCGACGTCAGCCAGCTCCGCTCCGACGTCAGCCAGCTCCGCGCCGATTCGGCGACAAAATCGGATCTCAGCACGCTCCGCGCCGACGTCGCCGCCGACATCCTCTCAAACCGCAAGGAATTGAGCGAACAGATCGTTGGGTTGCGCCGCGCCGTTGTGGAGTACCATACGTCGGTCATCGGCCACGGAATCTTGATTAGCGAACTCGAAGCCCGCGTGCGCCGGGTCGAGCAGCATCTCAACCTCCCCTCGCTCAACCCGAGCTGAGCCAGGGCGAGCGTCAGGTCGCCGGTTTGTTCGCCGCGCTCTGGGCCTGCGCCCGCCGCTTCTCGACCATCTTCACCGCGATCACCGAGCCTTCGTAGAGCAGGAGCATCGGCAGCGCGAGCGAGGTCATGCTGATCAGGTCGGGCGGGGTCAGGATCGCCGCGATCCCGACCACCGCCACGATCGCGTAGCGCCGCATCCGGATGAGATAGGCGGAATCGATGATCCCGACGTGGCCGAGCAGGGTCAGGATCACCGGAAGCTGGAAGGCGATTCCGAAGGCGAAGATCAGCGTCATGATCAGCGACAGATATTCGCTGACCTTGGGCAGAAGCTCGATCGTCGCCTCGCCTGGGACGTTCACCTGCTGCAGCGACACCGAAAACCGGATGAGCAGCGGCATCACCGCGAAATAGACGAGCAGCGCGCCCATGAGGAAGAAGATCGGGGTCGCGATCAAATAGGGGCGAAAGGCCTGCCGCTCGGTGCGGTAGAGGCCAGGGGCGATGAATTTATACAGCTGGACGGCGATCACCGGGAAGGCGATGACGCCCGCCCCGAACATGCTGAGGCGGATGTTGGTGTAGAACTGCTCGAGGAAATGGGTGGCGATCAGCGTCGCCTTGTCCGCCCCGACCACCCGTACGTAAGGATAGGTGAGAATGTTGTAGATGTGGCGGGAAAAGTAGAAGCAGACAATGAAGGCGGCGAGAAAGGCGTAGAGCGACCGGATGATGCGGGCGCGAAGCTCGATCAGGTGGTCCATCAACGGCGCCTTGGTGGCGTCGATGTCCTCTTGGCTCATTCCGCCGCGCTTCTTCGGGCGGCGGGCGGCTCGGACGACGCTTCCGCCGGAACGGCCGCGGGCGGGGCCTCGGCGGGCTCCGGACCGGTCAGCGCAACTTCGGAGACGCCGATTTCAGAGCCGCCGGCTTCAGGCTCGGGGATCTCGGGCTTCCCGCTTTCAGGGCTGGCGATTTGAGCGGCGCCGGTTTCGACCGGGGGTTCGACCGTCTTGGCGATGTCGTCGCGCATCATGCCGACCGGATCGAAGCTGGTGTCGATCTTGGCCTGGTCGCTGATCGCCTGGAATTCCTTCTTCACGCTGTCGAGGTCGGCCTCGCGCTCGACCTCGCGCATGGCCTCCATGAACTGGCCCTGGAACTCGGCCGCCATGCGCCGCATCTTGCCGACCGTCTGGCCGACGGTGCGCATGACGCGCGGCAAATCCTTCGGCGGGATCACCGCCAAAGCGACGATGCCGACAATGATCATCTTGCTGATGTCGAGGTCGAACATGGCTCACCGGACCCGGCGACCGTTGAGCGGCGCGGCCAGCGCCAAGCCCTCGTCGCAGGCGCTCCACTTCAGGAACGCGCTCAGCCGACCTTGTGAACGTCGTTGGCGTCGACGCCGACGCGGTTCTCGATCGTCCGCGGGGCGGCCGTCGGGGCGGACGCGGGAGCCTCGTCGTCGTCCGCCAGCCCCTTCTTGAACGACTTCACGCCCTTGGCGACGTCGCCCATGAGGTCGGAAATCTTGCCCTTCCCGCCGAACAGCAGGAGCGCGACCGCGCCGAACAGCATCCAGTGCCAAATGCTAAAGCTACCCATGGCCGTCATCCCATTCCGCGCCGCCCGGCTTCAAGGCCGCCGGCGCATCCACTCTTTGAGCGCAAACCTAAGCGCGCGCAAAGGCAAAAACAAGCTTGCCTTCGCCAGACGGGCGACATAGGCGAGAAACGATCCTTGCGCCGCCTTCCCGCCCGCTCGTTGACCCGGTCGCCCGTATATCGGCGCGCCGTGACGTCAACCTTCACCTTTCGAGGAGTCCCGCCCCGATGAGCCAAACCGCCAAGCGCCTGAAGGAACTGGGCGTGGTTCTGCCCAAACCCGCGGCGCCGGTCGCCAATTATGTTGCCGCCGTGCGCGCCGGGACGCTTCTGTTCGTTTCCGGCCAGCTTCCGCTAGGGCCGGACGGCAAACTCGCCGAGCGCCACAAGGGCAAGCTCAGGGCGGACTCCGAAATCGTCGCCGCGCGCGAAGCGGCAAGGCTCTGCGTCATCAACGTGCTCGCTCAGGCGCAAGCGGCGCTCGGCGACCTCGACGCGATCGCCCAGGTGGTGCGGCTCGGCGGGTTCTTCAATGTCGAGACGGCCTTCGACGCCCTGCCCCAGGCGATGAACGGCGCCTCCGATCTGGTCGCCGAATTGTTCGGCGCCCAAGGGCGCCACGCGCGAACGACCGTCGGCGTATCGCATCTGCCGCTCGACGCGCTCTGCGAAATCGACGCCGTATTCGAGATCAAGGCTTGACGCCGGTCAACGCGCCAAGCTGGCTCGTCGAGCGTCCGATCGCCCACCGCGGATTTCACGACGAGGCCAAGGGCGTGATCGAAAACACGCTTCGATCGGCAGAGGCGGCGATTGCCCGCGGATTCGCGATCGAATTCGATGTCCAGATGAGCAGAGACGGCGAAGCCTTTGTTTTTCACGACCAAACGCTTGATCGCCTGACGGATGCCACGGGCCCGTTTGCGGCCATGAGCGCGGCCGAGATCGTCAAAATCCGGATCAAGGGCGCGGGTGAGCCGCCGCCGACCTTAGCGGCATTCCTCGACGCGGTCGGCGGCCGGACGCCGGTCATCTGCGAGCTCAAGAGCCGGTTCGACGGCGACTGGCGGATCGCCGACCGCGTCGCCGCCCTCGCTGCGGCTTATGACGGCCCGCTCGCGTTCAAGAGCTTCGACCACGATCTCGTCGCCTATTTGCGCCTGCGCAGGCCCCGCACCGCGCATCCGGGAGGCCCCTGCCCGATCGGCATCCTGGCCCAGGCGTCCTACGACGATCCGGACTGGGCCTTCCTCGGCGCCGAGCAAAAGCGGGATTGGACCGATTTCGACCATTTCGATCTCGCTCGGCCGGATTTCCTGTCGTGGAACGTCGACGACCTGCCGCACAAGATCCCGTTCCTGGTGAAGGAACTCACCGGCGCGCCGGTCCTGGCCTGGACCGTGCGGAACGCCCGCCAGCGCGAGGCGGCGCGCAAATGGGCCGACCAGAGGGTGTTCGACGGCGATCTGGAGTTCTCTGCCCCGGGTTTAAATCAGACCGCAATTTCCGGATAGTTCGACGGGAACATCGCGCGTTTCGTCTCTTCGTCCGACTCTCGCTTGAAGGGATGGTCCTTCGCCACCGCTTTCGCCCGCGCCGCCGCCGGCCGCGCATCGACGGTCTCGAACAGGCGCTTGAGATTCGGGAAGGCGGCGAGCGGATCGTCCGCGCCGGGCAGCACCCTGGCGGCCCGCGTCAGCCAGCCCCAGGCGGACATGTCGACGATCGAGTAGTCGGCGCCGACGATGAAGCCGCGGCCGGCCAGATGCCGGTCGAGCACGCGATAGTGGCGCTCGATCTCGCGCCGGTACCTGTTGACCGCATAGGGAATCTTCTCCGGCGCCGCGTGCTGGAAATGCACCGCCTGACCGGAAAAGGGGCCAACGCCGGCGGCGATGAAAAGGAGCCACGACAGGAGCTCGGGCCGGTCGGCCGGAGCGCCGATGAAGCGGCCCGTCTTTTCGCCGAGATAGAGCAGGATCGCGCTCGAATCGAACACCCGCGCCTCTTTCCCGCCCGGCCCTTCGGTGTCGACGATCGCGGGAACCTTGCCGTTCGGGTTGATGGCGCGAAAGGCGGGCGCGTGCTGTTCGCCCTTGGCGGTGTCGACGGGGACGACTTCATAAGGCAAGCCAAGCTCTTCCAGCAGGAGCGCGACCTTGGCGGGATTGGGGGTGGGGTGGAAATAGAAGCGGATCAACGTGCTCTCCGGTCCAAGATAGGTTGAAGCTCGCTCTCGTGGCGGCCCGGGCAAAGCCCTCGGCTTACACGACGCGCAATGGGGAAATCGCGCGCGGCTGCGCATGGTGAGTCGCCCCCGTCACGCTAGGAATTCACGGGGTAGCCAACGAATGGCAGGTGTGATTCGTCTTTGCGTTGATTCGCGGAGGCGGGGCATGGTGGGCAAATCTCCAAGAACGGCGGATGGGGAGCAGCGTGCGGCGCTGCGAGCGTTGGCGCATTCGCGCGATCGTGGCGAGGCGGATCGGGCGCGGGCGATGTTGCTGACGCTTTTGGGCTGGACCAGCCCGCGCATCGCGGAAGCCTTCGGCGTACGCGAGGACACGGTTCGGCTGTGGCGTTGCGATTTCGCCGACGGCGGCGTTGAAGCGCTGAAGGCGAGCGTGGCGCTGGCCCAGCCCCTGTGAAGAGCGAGGCGGCGCTGCGCGTCGTCACGCCTCTTTTGGAAGCTCCCGTCGCCAACCGGCGCAATTGGACGATCGCGCGCCTGATCAGCGAGATCGAGGCGCGCGAGGGCGTCCGGATCGGCAGGTCGCAATTATCGAAGACGCTGCGAAAAAAAACTTCCGCTGGCGGCGGCCGCGGCACACCTTGAAAGGTCGCCAGATCGCCGGCGAGATCGCGTGCGTGGGCTTGCGCTTCAACTGCGCAAGGCCCAAGCCGAGGCCGACGACATCGTCCTGCTTTATGGCGACGAGAGCGAGGCCCGACGCACCCTTATTTGGCGCGGGCGTGGGCGAAGCGCGGCGCCGATCTGCGCGTGCCGGCGCCGGGACAAGCCAAAAAAGTGGCGATGATCGGCTCGCTCGATCATGTCACGCGCCAGTTGATCGTGCACACCAGCCCGACCAAGCGCAGCAGCGACTTCATCGCTCACCTGGAGCAACTCGACCGTCTCTACGGCCCCCAACCCGGACCAGCCATGAAGCCGGTCGTGCTGGTCGAGGACAATGGACCGATCCACGTCAGCAAGCTCGCCCTTGCCGCCCCTGCGCCCAGCGCAAGTCAATTCTGCCGTGACCGGCCGTCGGCGTGCGCCGATTGCGCGCCTTGCCGGCGACGCCGACCCTGACCGCGCCGCGGGATTACGAGAAGTGGGCGCGACAGGCGACGCCGTTCCAGACCATCCGCGCGTTCTCGATCGGGGAGAACCATGCGGCGTTCGAGCAGCGGCGTCGGGGCGAATGCGAAATCCAGCGTCCCGACGCTGTCCGAGCGTTCAAATATCCTCAAGCCTGATTTCGTTGCGTCCCAATGCGGCGAGGCAAGCCAGGAAGAATGAAGCGGCGAAGGCGCCGCGCCCGAGCTTGCCTGTTATCGACGTTTCGGTTTCACGCAGTCCGTGCTGGTTGAGCCTTTCCGCCAGTTCCTTGTATCCGACATTCGCTCGCTTCAGTTCAGCCTTGATGAACCGGCTTGCCTTCACGCCCCATTCCCTCTCCTTTTCGGTCATATCCGCGCTCCGCGTTTGATATCCGTGGAATATGGAAGACTGCGGCTAAGCTCAGATAGCTGAGGCAGGCCACAGGAACCTGCCGCAGATCGCTGACGCCGCTCGGCTTCCACGACTCCGTCAAGCAAAGAACCTCGGCCTTGCCCAGGTGTTCCCGCGCATGGGAATCGCCCGAAGCGCTTTCCCGGCAGTGGAATCGCGGGAGGCCGCGCTCATGGGCGAGCCGCAGCCTGACCCGGCGACGGGCTTCCCCGGTTCGAAGCGCCGCGGCGGGGCCACAATCGCGAGGCAGGTGATTGTGCAATGGCGGCGAGAATCGATAGGTTCGCGCTCATTGCGGCCGGGGTCAGGATCCAAGGAACATCATGCGCAGAATCATCGGCGCCGCCGTCGCGCTCATTGTTCTTGTGACCGCCTACTGGGGCTGGGCGCTGGCCGGCGCGGCCGAGC
Source organism: uncultured Alphaproteobacteria bacterium (assembly GCA_963765375.1). Taxonomy (GTDB): domain Bacteria; phylum Pseudomonadota; class Alphaproteobacteria; order Rhizobiales; family Beijerinckiaceae; genus Roseiarcus. Next base: position 348,655 of record CAVXVZ010000011.1, read on the forward strand.
TTGCGTCGGCCGCCCGGCGCGGCGACGCAACGGCGGTGATGGAGCGCATCGATGTCTCGGCGCTCAGCCGCTCGCTCAGCGGCCAGATCTCGCGCGCCTATCTCGAGCAGAATCCGCAGCTTCAGAAGCTGCTCGCGCTCAAGCAGGGATTCGCGGACGGCGTCGGCATCAACGCCGCCGCCGCCGAGATGCTGCTGCGCGCCTTTCTCACGCCCGAGAACATCGCCGCGCTCCTGAACCAGGGACGCCCCAACGCGGGCGGCGCCGATGCTGGAACGCTCTGGCGCATGCCGGGGCTCGGCGAGGCGTTGCGCGCCGATCCGATGCAGATCCTGGCGCACTCCTATTTCGACGGCCCGTCGAGCTTCGTCGTCGCGCTCGATAGCCCCGACGGGCCCTACCGCGCCCACATGAATCTCTCGGGAGCGACCTGGCGCCTCTCGGGCCTCGACATTCCCGATGCGGTCACCGCCCGGGTGGCGCGCGAAATCGCGCAGAGGATCAGCGGCGGGATCGACCTCCACGGCGGGTGATGACCCGATCCGCGGCGGCGCGCATTCGATTGGCGAAAGCCCGTCCGTGGAATACGGGGAATACGGGGAATACCGGGAATACGGGAATACGGCGGGAATACGGTGACACATGCATGAACTGCACCCTTTGTCTGAGACGCTGGATTTGAGGGACAGAGTTTTGGTTGTGTCGTTTCAGACGGTTTCGCATTGGCGGAGTTCGGCTTCGAACTCGACCGGGGGTTTGTAGCCGAGCGCGGAGTGCAGTCGGGCTCGATTATAGACGTTTTCGAGGAAGGCGCCGATATGGGCTCGGGCGTCGTCGACAGACGCGTAAGTCTTGCCGTTCACTTCTTCCTCCTTCAGGGTGCGCATGAAGCGCTCGGCCTTGGCGTTGTCATAAGGGTTGCCGGCGCGGCTCATGCTGATCAGAGCGCTGCGCGCCGCGAGCTTGTCGCAATAGTCGGCGCAGGCGTATTGCACGCCCCGGTCGGAGTGATGGATGAGGCCGGGCTCGGGGCTTCGGGCGGTCAAGGCCATGTCGAGCGCTTCGATCGCCAGGCTCGCTTCGAGATGGTCGGCGAGCGCCCAGCCGATCACCCTGCGGGAAAAGGCGTCGAGAACGACGGCCAGGTAGACAAACTGTCCCGCCAGCCTGACATAAGTGATGTCGGCGACCCAGATCTGATCGAGCCCGGTTGGGACGCGTCCACGCGTCAGATTGGCGACGATGGGAAACTCATGCCGGCTGTTGGTGGTGTAGGGAACGAACGGCCTTTCGCGCAGGCGGAGCAGATTGTCCTCACGCATCAGGCGCAAGACGTGCTTGTGATTGACCTTCAGGCCATCGACGCGCCAGAGGTCTCGGCAGACTCGCCGATAGCCGTAGAAGCGATTTTTGAGCGCGATCGTCTGGATTTTGTCGCGCAGATCCGCTTCCGCTCGCTTCGGCGCGCGAACCTCGCCAAAGCGATAGAAGCCGGCGCGCGACACGCCGCTTAAGCGGCACAAATGCTCGATCGAGGGGGCGCCTTGCGTCTCCCGCGCGTTCATTTCTTCAATGACCGCGTAGATGGCGTCGCGCGAGACATGAGGTCCCGTGCGTCGATGAGCCGCAAGGCTTCGCGAAAAAAATCGAGGTCCATCTGCTGCTTGCCGATCTTGCGCTCGAGCTCGACAATCCGCGCTTGCGCCCGCGCCAGTTCGGTAAGCGGAGCAGGCGTAGCCGGCGCAGCGTCCGGACTGGCGCGGGCGCCGCCCGGCTTACGTCCGCGCTTCCGGTTGAGCCCGGCTGCGCCAAGCTCGCGATAGGCCGCTCGCCATTCGTAAAGCAGCTTGCGCCTGATCTTCAGTTCGTCCGAAACCGCCGCCATCCGCTCCCCGGCGTCGAGCCGAACCACCACAGCTTCCTTGAACTCGGTCGAAAATGTGCGCATCCCTTGCTGTGACATAGAGCCTCCTAACAGGCTCTGTCACTCAATTCGCCCTGTCTCACTTTCGGGGGGCAGTTCATGCATCTTTCCCTTTAATTTATATCTTGGGAGCTAATTTTGTGAAATATGCATGTGTCACCGATTACGCTGGCGCCTGTCGGGCCTCGACATTCCCGATGCGGTCACCGCCCGGGTGGCGCGCCAGATCGCGGGGGAATACGGTGACACAGGGGAATACGGTGACACATGCATATTTCCCTTTAATTTATATCTTGGGAGCTAATTTTGTGAAATATGCATGTGTCACCGATTACCCGATTACCCCGATTACCCCGATTACCCGATTACCCGCCACCGATTACCCGATTACCGATTACGCCGATTACGCTGGCGCCTGTCGGGCCTCGACATCCCCGATCAGGTCACCGCCCGGGTGGCGCGCCAAATCGCGGAGCAAGTCGGCGGAATGATGGACCGGCCCGGCGGCTGATGCGACCCGATCCGCGGCGGCGAAACTGAGGGGCGCGAGGTCAGGCGCTTCGCTGTCGATTTCGTGGGAACGGCTCCCTTCGGTGCTCTCGGCTTCCGCCAACTCATGCTAAGCGGGAAGACGCTTCGCTAAGGCCCGCCCTTCCCTGATGACGCCGCAGGAATTTATCCAGAAATGGAAGCCGGTCGCGTTGACCGAGCGCGCGACTGCGCACACCCATTTCAACGATCTCTGCGCGCTCTTCGGGCACCCGACCCCCATAGAGGACGATCCCGTCGGCGATCATTTCGCCTTCGAGAAGGGCGCGCCCAAGACTGGCGGCGGCGAGGGCTGGGCGGACGTCTGGAAGAAGGGATTCTTTGCCTGGGAATACAAGAAGAAGAAGCGCGACCTCGACAAGGCGATGGAGCAGCTGAGCCGGTATGCCGCCGGGCTCGAAAACCCGCCGCTGCACGTCGCTTGCGACACGCACATCTTTCGCATCGAGACGCGCTGGACCAACGAAGCGCCGGCGACATACGAATTCGAACTCGAGGAGCTCGCCGACCCGGTCAATCTCGACCGGCTTCGCGCGGTTTTCTTCGATCCCGACAAGCTCCGCTCCGGCCGCACGCGCTCCAAGCTGACCAAGGACGCGGCAGACAAGTTCCAGACGATCTCCAACTCGTTGCAGCACCGCAATCCCGACCGGGAGGCGGTGGCGCATTTCGTCAATCAGCTCGTCTTCTGCTTCTTCGCCGACAGCGTGGGCCTGCTGCCGAATGGCGTGTGGAAGAAGCTCTTGCAAACAGCCGAGCGGAGGCCGGAGAGGGCCAAACAATGGCTCGACCAATTGTTCGCCGACATGAAGGACGGCGGGGATTTCAACCTGGAGCAAATTGCCTGGTTCAATGGCGGCCTGTTCGACGGACGCCCGGCGCTCGATCTGGGCCATACCGAGATCGGCCTTCTGTTTGCCGCCGCAAGCCTCGACTGGAGCCTGATCGATCCGACGATCTTCGGGACTCTCTTCGAGCGTTTCCTCGACCCCGACAAGCGGGCGCAGATTGGCGCGCACTACACCGACCCCGAGAAGATCATGATGATCGTCGAGCCGGTCGTCCTGCGCCCGTTGCGCGCCGAGTGGGAGGCGGCGAAGGCGAAGATCGAGGCGATCATGGCGCCCGCGCTCGAAGCGGCCGGGGGAAACGGCAAGGCCGCGAGCCGCGAGCTTGGCAAGCGCTTCGACGCCGCCCGCGCCAGGGCCGAGGCCGAGCGCGACGCCTTCATCGACCGGCTCTGCGCCTTACGCATCCTCGATCCGGCCTGCGGCTCGGGCAACTTCCTTTATCTCGCCTTGCAGGGGGTGAAGGACATCGAGTGGCGCGCGGTCCTCGATTGCGAAACGCTCGGCCTCGGCATGATTGTGCCGCGCGTCGGTCCGGAAATCCTGCATGGGCTTGAGATCAACCCGCTCGCCGCCGAGCTGGCGCGCACGACGATCTGGATCGGCGACATCCAGTGGCGCGTGAAGAAAGCGATCCACCACCATCCGAGCCCGCTCTTGAGGAAGCTCAATTCGATCGAATGCCGCGACGCGCTGCTCGCGCCGGACGGCAACGGCGGATTCGTGGAGGCCGAGTGGCCCGAGGCCGATTTCATTGTCGGCAACCCGCCGTTCTTGGGCGGCAAGCTGATGCGGCGCGGCCTCGGCGACGCAGCGGTCGAGGCTTTGTTCAAGACTTACGACGGTCACGTTTCGGCTGAGGCCGACCTCGTCTGCTACTGGTTCGCCAAGGCGTGGGAAGCTCTGGAAGCGAAGCGCGCCAAGCGTGTTGGGCTTGTGGCGACCAATTCAATTCGTGGCGGCCCGAATCGGAAGGTAGTGGAGCCGATAGCCGCAACAGGCGCAATCTTCGAGGCGTGGAGCGACGAGCCGTGGACGGTCGAGGGTGCGGCGGTGCGCGTTTCCTTGCTCTGCTTCGCTGGGCGTAGCGAGACTGCGAGCCTGAACGGCCTCGTTGTTCCGGCGATCCATGCGGACCTCTCGGCCGAGAGGTCAAACCTCGTGACCACTTTGCCGCAGACAGAGAATCTCGGGGTCGCCTTCATGGGGGACACGAAGGGCGGGGCCTTCGACATCGAAGGACGCCTGGCGCGCGCGTGGCTCGCGGAGCCGCTCAATCCAAACGGCCGCCCGAACAGCGACGTCCTCTCGCCATGGATCAACGGTTTCGACCTGACGCGCCGCCCGCGAGACATGTGGATCATCGACTTCGGCTGGTCGATGGGCGAGGGCGAAGCCACGTTTTACGAAAGCCCGTTCGCCCACGTACTCGAAAAAGTGAAGCCTGAACGAGACGGCAATCGCCGCGCGGCCTATCGCGAGAATTGGTGGCGACACGTCGAGCCGCGACCGGCGATGTGGGCGGCCCTCGCGGGCGAGGAGAACCGTCATGGCCGGGCTCGTCCCGGCCATCCACGTAAACCGGCGGAAGGCGAACCCGTGGATGCCCGGTTCAAGGCCGGGCATGACGCTGGAAGCGGGTTTCGACGCCATATCGTGACTCCCACCGTCGCCAAACACAGATTGTTCGTTTGGACTGAACCCGCCGTTTGTCCCGACCACCAGCTCATCGCCATCGCCCGCGACGACGACACGACTTTCGGCATTCTTCATTCGCGCTTCCACGAAGCGTGGTCGCTGCGGCTCGGCACCTGGCTCGGCGTCGGAAACGACCCGCGCTACACCCGACCACGACCTTCGAGACTTTCCCCTTCCCCGAAGGCATGACCCCCAACCTGCCCGCCGCCGATTACGCCAGATCCCCGCGCCGGGCGCATCGCCTCGGCGGCGAAGCGGCTCGACGAGTTGCGCCGCGCCTGGCTCAATCCGCCCGATCTGGTCGACATCGTTCCCGAGGTGACCCCGACCGCAGCAGCAGGCGAGGCGCCGCGGCGCTATCCCGACCGCATCGTCCCGAAGACCGCCGAGGCGGCGGTGAAGCTCAAGAGCCGCACCCTGACCAACCTCTACAACCAGCGCCCGCGCTGGCTTGCCGACGCCCATGACGCGCTCGACCGCGCCGTCGCCGCGGCTTACGGCTGGCCCGAGGACATCTCGACCGAGGACGCCCTCGCCCGCCTGCTCGCCCTCAATCTCGAACGGGCGAGCGCGGAACAGTCCACGCGCGCGGACACGCGCGGGTCGCCGCCGGCGCAGACGTCCTGAAGATAGATTTTTCGACATTTGCTTTCTGATTGTCAGAAGTCGCGCTATACTGCCTGCTTCCGGCGACGACCCGCCTGCCGGCCCAATCGAAGGAGGCGAGCATGATCAACACGACAACGCGGCTACCCGGCAGGCGGGCCGGCGGGACGACGCGCGGGGGGGAAAAGAAAAATGCCTGGGGGGGGGGTCGGCGCAAGTCTCTGAAAACGCTCGATCCGGACAAGGGTATCCAAGGAAATCAAAGCCTTTTCCTTGGATGGATTTGGCTCGGGCTTGGCTGGATTTGGCTGGATTTGGCTAAATTTGGATTAGCCCGCATTTCTCACGCGGGCGGGCAATTGGACGTCGGTTTCGGCGCGATTTGAAGGCCGGGTTTGTGCGGGCGTGACTGTGGGTGGCGCGGGCGCGCGGTGATTTTCGTCGATGGGGGGGATTGTTTCTCCGGTGGGCCGAGGGTTTGCCGAGCATTGTCGCGCCGCGGCGACGCGCGTCAGGTTGGCGAGGCGCGCGCGCTTGCGAGCCTTGCCGCGGCGAGGCGCCATTCCTGGGCGTTCGGGCAGGCCGAAGCGAAGGCGATCCTGACGCGCCGGGCGCTGATTTTGACGAGCGCGCCGAGCTTCAGCAGTTTCAGGCGGATCGTGCCGCAGGTCGCGCTCGCGAACGCAGTGTGGGCCAGGCCGATGCGGCGCAGCGCGCACAGGAGCGCATAGGCCGTCGCGGCGAGCCACAGCCGCAGCTGATTGGCGCGCAGGGTGGCTGTCGAGGTGCGGTCGGCGAAGAGATCGCCCTGGCACTCCTTGATCCGGTTCTCCATCTCGCCGCGCGCGCAATAGAGCTTTTCGTAAAGCGGCTTGGCGCGCCAGGCGTCGGCCTTGAGCGAGGTCACGAGAAAACGAGGATTGGCCTCGCCGCCCGTCCATTCGGCCTTGCCGATCACCCGGCGGCGGCGCGACCAGCTCTCCTTGGTCGACCATTCGAAGTCGCGAAACACCCGCGCCGGCTGGCCCTCGTTCGCCTGCGACATCGTCCGCGCCTCGCTCAAGGCGTCGGCGATGCGCGCCTCCAGCCGCGCGTTGCGCGCCAGGCCGAACACGTAGTCGACCGCGTTGGCCTCGCACCAGGCCATCAAGGCCTCGCGGGCGAAGCCGGAGTCGGCGCGCAGCACGATCTTCACCCGCGGCCAGCGCGCGCGGATTTGCTGGATAATGCGCGCCATCTCGTCTTGCGCCCCGGCGCTGCCGTCGATGTTTGAGGGCCGCAGCTTGGCGGCCAGAAGATGGCGGCCGCAGAAAACATAGAGCGGCAGGTAGCAATAGCAGTCGTAATAGCCGTGAAAGAACCGCCCCTCCTGATCGCCGTGCAACGGATCGTCGGTCGCATCGAGGTCGAGCACGATCTGACGCGGCGCCTTGGCGTGCGCGTCGAGAAACAGTTCGACAAACAGCCGCTCGATCGCCGCGCCATCGTGGCTGATCTTGTGATAGCGCGGCCTCTTGCCCGCGCCCGGCGCATGCTCCAGCCGGTTCAATGTGCTCTTGCCCGCCAGCGGCGACGGCTCATCGCCATCGCGCTCGAGCTTGCCCAGAAGCACGCCCAGAACCGGATCGCGACGCAAGTCGTCGTGGTCGTTGAGGTCCTCATAACCGAGCGCCAGGCCGAACACCCGCTGCCCGATCAGAGCCTTGAGCGCATGCACGGTGAAGAGCGGGCTGCGATGATCGCCGAAGCACGCGGTAAATCGATCGATGAGGCCGATCGCCTTGTCCGTCTCGCCCAGCAGCAAAGCCCCCGCGTCCGAGGACACCAGCCCGCCGTCGAAATCCGCCACAACCCGCCGCCCGCCAGCCCTTCCAAACTCCATCTCTGTCGGGCTACACTGCGTCAGCATCGGAGTCCCCTTCGAATCAGCGTAACTCGTTGATCGCAAAACAAGTTTAGCTGATTCTGGACCCCGATGCGCCACCCGCGTGAGAAATGCAGGTTAGGCTTGGAGTGAAACGGCGGCCATTGGCCTAGTCCATGTTGTAGTAGTCGCCGGCTACACCGCCTCGGCGACGTCGACAACCCTGAGTTGCGCCCGCTCCCGGCCGCCGTAGCGGTTCACGGCGAGCGTGCCCGCGAGGTGCACCGGCGCCCCCTTAAGCCGCGCGAGGGCCTCGCCGAGCTTCCTTCCGGCGGCGCGGAAAGCCATCGCCTCGACCGCCTGCCCGTCGCCGGCGACCGCCCGCAGGCGCAGGTGATCGCGGCCGACGCCGACGGGCATGACGTCCGTCAGCCGATGGCGCGGCAGGGCGAACACCGGCTCGGGGTTGCCCGACCCATAAGGGCCGGCCGCCTCCAGGCGATGGGCGAGCGCCGGCGTCGCCGCGTTCGCCGTCAGCGCCGCGTCCACCGTGAGGCCCGCGTCGGCGCGCGCTCTTGCCACCGCGTCGCCGAGCCGCTCCTCCAGAAAGGCGCTCCACTCGCCAAGCCGGTCGCTGGCGAGCGTCACCCCCGCCGCCATCGCGTGCCCGCCGCCCTTGATCGCGAGCCCCGCCTCGACCGCCGCCCGCACCGCCCGGCCGAGATCGACGCCGGCGATCGAGCGCCCGGAGCCGGTCGCCTGCGCCCCGGCGAGCGTCAACGCGAACGCCGGCCGCTCGAACCGCTCCTTGAGCCGCGCCGCGAGCAGGCCGACGACGCCAGGCGGCCATTTTTCGCCGACGACAACGACCGCCGCGCCGCGTTCCTCCAGCCCGAGCGACATGAGCGCCTCGGCCTCGGCCTCGGCGAGCGCCGCGATCTCGATCTGCTGGCGGATGCGGTTGAGCCGGTCGAGCTCGACCGCGATCGGGCGCGCTTCGAGGTCGTCGGCCGCGGTGAGGAGCCGGACACCCAGGGCCGCGTCGCCTATGCGCCCGCCGGCATTGATCCGCGGACCGATGACAAAGCCCAAGTGATAAGGCCGCGGCGGTCCGTCCGCGCCCGCGACGTCGAACAGGGCCGCAAGCCCCGGACGCCGGCGCTGGCGCATGACCGCGAGCCCCTTGACGACAAAGGCGCGGTTGAGCCCGATCAGCGGGACGACGTCGGCGACGGTCGCGAGCGCCACAAGATCGAGGGCGGAGATCAGGTCCGGGGCCTGGCGCCTGTTCCAGAAGGCCGCTTCCCGCAGCGCCCGGTTCAGCGCGACGAGCGCCATATAGACGACCCCGGCGGCGCAGAGATAACCGAGCCCCGAAAGATCGTCCTCGCGATTGGGATCGACCAGCGCCAGCGTCTGCGGGAGCGTCTCCGGAGCCTGGTGATGATCGAACACGATCACCTCGAGGCCGAGCCGGCTCGCGAGCTCGAAGGGCTCGCGGCTGACCGCTCCGCAATCGACCGTCACGACGAGCTTGGCGCCTTTGGCGGCGAAATCCGCTATCGCCTGGGCGCTGGGGCCATAGCCCTCGGTCACGCGGTCGGGGATGTGGACGATTGTCTCGCAGCCGCAGGCGATCAAATATTCGCTGAGGAGCGCCGCGCTGCAGGCGCCGTCGACGTCGTAGTCGCCGAAGATGGCGACCCGCTCGCCGCCCGCGACCGCCTGCCTGAGGCGCTCAGTCGCCGCCTCCATGTCGCGCAGGCAAAAAGGGTCCGGCATCAAATCGCGCAGGCTCGGGTCGAGATGGCGGTGAACCGCCTCTGGCGCGACGCCCCGCCCGGCAAGCACGCGGGCGATCAGTTCGTCCTGCCCGCCGATTTGCGCAATGGCGAGCGCGCGCAACTCCCCGTCCGCGTTAAGCCGCGACCGCCACGGCCGCCCGAGCGCCGAGCTTTGGACGTCAAGAAAATAGCGTTCGCGCGTCAAAACCCGGCCTTCGAAGCCGCTGCCGTTCATTCCGCGAATCACCGCGACGGGCAGCAAGCCGGATTACCATGCCAGAAACCGTCGTGACCCAGAAGAAAGTCGCCCGGATGAGCCCGATGCGCCGCTTCGGCGCTGCGCGTCCCGGGCCGAGGTGCTAAGGTTCGGTCGCGACGGGAACGCGATTCAGTGAGCAATTTCAGGCGCGGTCACGAGCGACGGCTGCGCTTCGTCACAATTGGAGACGTGGGTGTCGTATTATTTATCGAGCCTCCCGCTTTGGCAGTTGATAATGCTGATCGTGGTCCTACCGACTGCGGTCGCGATTGGCGCGCAGCTTCTGATCCGCCGATGGGTCGGCGTCGACAAGCTGGCCAAGAACAACGAAATCGCCGGATTCAAATTCGCCACCGTCGGAGTCATCTATGCGGTGCTTCTGGCCTTTACGGTCATCGCGGTCTGGGAAAAGTTCAGCGATGCTGAGAACGCAGTTGCGGATGAGGCCGGGGCAATTGCAGCCCTGCACCACTATACTGACGGCGACGACCCCGAGGCTGCCGCGGTGCGAACGGCGCTCGCCAACTACCTCAGAGCCGCGATCGATGACGATTGGCCTGCAATGTCGCGCGAAGCGGAAAGTCCCGTGACAGAGCACGCGCTCGATGCCCTTTATGGAGCTGCAATCACGCTCAATCGAAGCGGGAAGAGGGGCACAGCGGATATGGCCGAGGTCTTCCGCCAACTCGACAACGTGACGGCGGCCCGTCGAGTGAGGCTGCACCTTGCGACCGGGGTGGTGCCCAATGTCATTTGGATCGCTCTCTTCATGGGCGCGCTTCTAACCGTGGGGTTCACGCTCTTCTTCGGCAGCGAGAATCCTGTCGCCCAGGTTTCAATGACCGGCGTATTGTCGGTTCTCGTAACCACGGGATTGGTCGTCATCCTCTCGATCGACCACCCGTTCACCGGCCCGGTTTACATTCACCCCGATCCACTAGCCTTGGTGCTCGCGGATGTCTCCCGCCCGCCAAGCTGATCCCTCCCAGCGGGTCGGTTTGAGCGCGGCCGCCGGTTCACCACCAAAGCCCGGGGGTCGCCAATTCCACCAGAGCGTCGTCCGGGTCGCGGATATAGAGGCTCGTTCCCCCGCGCGGCCAGCGATATTCGCCGACAACCTCGACGCCCCGTTCGACGAGCCGCTTACGCCACGCCTCGAGGTCCTGCGAGGCTATGGAAAGCGCCAGGTGCAGACGCCCGCGTCCGTCGTGGCCCGGGATCGTGCCCCTTGCGTCGACAACGTCATCTTCGGTCGCGCCCGCCTGAAACACCAGCAGCACGCTACGCGCTGCGACGTCAAAGGCCACGAGGCGCGGCGAATCGACCAGCGTCCTGAAATCAAACAGATCGCGGTAGAACGTCACTGTAAGCTTGAGATCGCGCGCATAGAGGGATGTCTCAAGCAGTCCGTCGACCAGCGGCGGGTTCGTTCGGTTCGACATGTCTCATCTGCCCTTCGGCGCGAGCTAACGCGTCGGCCTTCCGCTTGGCGCCGATCAAGACATTTCGTCAATCGACGTCGATCGCCGCTGGCTACGAGGGCGCCGCGCCCGCCTCTCGCGAAGCGCGAGATAGGCGCCGCACGCCACGACGAGGGAGGCGCCGATCAATGTCGCGGCCGACGGCCAATCGCCAAAAACGAGCACGCCTGAAACGATCATCCAAATGAGCTGAGTATATGAGAAAGGCGTCAGGGCGGGAGCTGGGGCGAATCGGTGCGCGACGATCAACAACGCGTGACCGCCGGCCCCGAACGCGCCCATTCCGGCCATGACGAGCCACGCCTGAGGCGTCGCGGGGTGGCGCCAAACCCACGGCAGCAAGGGCGTCAGAAAAACGATCCCGGCGATCTGTGTCCAGGCGAGGGTGGTCTGCGGCGCGTCTACGGCGGCGAGCTTGCGGGTCGCCAGCACATAGGCGGAGTTGCAAACAACGCCGGCGACAGCGACGAACACGATCGGCTGGAAAGCTGCCGTCCCCGGGCGAGTCGCTATCGCGACGCCGAGAAAGCCGACCGCGATCGCGGCCACGCGTTCGGCTCCCACGCGCTCGCCGAGCAGCGGCCCGGCCAACAAAGCGACAAATATCGGCGTAAGGAACGAAATCGTGGCCGTCTCCGACAGTTGCAACTGGCGCAAAGCGAGGACGTTCGCCATCGTCGAGCCCAAGAGCAGGGCCGAGCGAAGCAATTGCAGCCAAGGCCTGTTCGAGCGCAGCGCCGAATGTCGCGATAACGGCCGCGAGGCGGCAAGCGCGATCAGCGCCGCCGCAACGTAACGCGCCCAAACGATTTGCACCGCCGGCAGACCGAAGCTCAGCCATTTGGCGCAGGTGTCGAGCCCGGTAAAGCAGACCATCGCGCCGCACATGAGTCCGATCGCGAGGATACGCATGCGGCGATCCTCCGCTTCGCCCCTGTCGAGTGCCGCGATCATCGAGGATGGGCGCTCATACCGCTTCGCGTTCTATGCGAATAACCTGCGGCTTCTCACGCACCAGCCCATCCTCGACAGTATGCTTGAGGGCGTCGCGTATGGACGATTCGGTCGTTCCGTAGGTCATCAGCACCACCGGGACGACCCCTGCCGCGGCCGCTTCCTTCGTGGCGCGCTTTTGCATAATCGCCTCAAGCGAAATCCGCCTTTCGCCCATTCGCGCCGCGATGGCTCCCATGGCGCCCGGACGATCGACGACCGCAAGGCGCACGTAATAGCCGCCCTCGTGCCGCTGCATCGGCACGCGGTCTGCCTCGACAAGTGAGGCGGCGGGCCGCCCGAATGCCGGCACGCGGATCCCGCGCGCTATGTCAACAATGTCGGCCGCGACGGCCGACGCGGTCGCATCGCCCCCCGCTCCCGGCCCGACCAGCGTCAGCTCTCCGACTGCGTCGCCGTCGATCGAGACCGCATTGAGCACGCCCATGGTCTGGGCGAGCGGCGTGCTCTTGGCCACCATCGTCGGATGCACTCGCTGCTCAACGCCATGGGGCGTTCGTTCGGCCACGCCCAAGAGCTTGACGCGGAATCCGAGTTCGTCGGCTGCGCTCAGGTCGGCGAGTGTGATTGTCTCGATGCCCTCGACCGAAACCGCCCCGGCGTCGATCTTGGCCCCGAACGCAAGCGATGCAAGAATGGCGAGCTTGTGCGCCGTATCGAAGCCGCCGACGTCAAATGTCGGATCCGCTTCGGCATAGCCGAGCCTCTGAGCCTCGCCGAGACAGACTTCGAACGGCAAATTCTCATTCTCCATGCGGGAGAGGATGTAGTTGCAAGTGCCATTGAGAATGCCGGAAACCCGCTGGATTGCGTTTCCGGCCAAACTCTCGCGCAGGGTCTTGATGATGGGTATGCCGCCGCCCACCGCCGCCTCGAAATACAGCTGCGCCCCCGATCGCTCGGCAAGGGTAGCGAGCTCGAAACCATGCGCCGCGAGCATCGCCTTATTCGCCGAAACGACCGGCGTGCCGCGCGCAAGCGCCGCCTTGGCCGCCTCAAACGCGACTCCGTCGGCGCCGCCGATCAATTCGACGAAAATGTCGATGTCGGCGGAGGCGGCAAGTTCCGCCGCGCTGGCGAAGTAGACGGCCTCGCCGACATCAATGCTGCGGTTCTTACGGCGGGCGCTATAAGCGACGACCGCGAGTTCGCGTCCCGCCCGGGCGAGGAACCCAGCCCGTTGCCTTTGAAGAAGTCGAATGAGGCTGGTCCCGACTACGCCGAGACCGGCGACACCCAAGCGAAGCGGCTTCGTCATTCTGTCCTCGCTCCGCCTTCCGCCGATCCTGATCGCGACCGGCTTTGCGCCCGAATCGCGGCCGGGAATCAACGAAAGCGCGGACGCTTAGCCGTATCGTTCGGAGGCTGATTTCCTTTTCTTCTTTCTCTCCTTGCGCGCTGCGTAGCGGGCGTCCCGCTCGAGCTTGCGCTCGTACTCGAGTTGCTCGTCCGATTCGCGCTGGCGCTGGGCCTCGGCCTCGCGCGCACTGGCCTCGAGTCTCAATTGCTCCTGGCGGGAAGCTTCCTCGGCCGCGCGCCGCGCGGTTTCAGTCGCCGCTTCTTCCGCCTTGCGCTTGGCGCGCTCGGCGTCGCGGACGACCCGAGCTTCGAGAATCGCCTTGCGCTTAGCCTCGCGCTCGATGACCGCCGGGTCAGCCGGATCATATTTTGAGTTGGCGAGGAATTTTTCCGCCATCGCCTTGCGCGCGTTGGCGGCGGCGGCCTGGCGGTCGGCGAATTTATTGCCGTTCAAGAAAGACATTGCAATCCTAGGCTACTGGTTGTCGGGGACGCGCGCTCATGACACAGCGCGCGCCGATCGGCAATCGTTTTCGCCGCGGATCGGCTATGCGCCGGCGGATTGCGGCTCTGAGGCCTTGCGCCATCGGCGGCGGCGAAATGACGCGTCCCACGTTGTTGATCGCCGGCTTGGAACGTGGTCCACTCCGCTGGCGCCCGGGAAGAGGCCGCGACCAAGGGAGCGATTTGATGGTCATTGTGGTTGGCGCGGGGCCGCCGCCCGCGAATGAGCAGGCCGCCGACGTCGGCAGGGCGCCGCAATTCGAGATCCGCAAGATCGAGATCGCCGATGTGATCGACTGCATCGCCAAGGGGGTGCAGGACTTTGGACGGGCGCCCCGATACGGCATGTTCTTCGGCGCCATCTACGCGATCGGCGGCCTCATCATTGTCTGGGCGGCGTTCGCGCTGGACTATGCCTATCTCGCCTATCCGTTTGTCATGGGTTTCGCGTTGTTTGCGCCGTTTGGCGCGGCGGGCACATACGAGATTTCGCGCCGTCTGGAAAGCGGCGAGTCCCTGTCCTGGTCGGCGATTCTCGGCTCGGTCTGGAGCCGAACCGGGAAGGAGCTTGGGTGGCTGGCGCTTGTCAGTCTCTTCACCCTGATCATCTGGCTCGACCTCGCGGTCTTCATTTTCCTGATGTTCTACGGCGCCGACATTCCTTCCATGCCGCAAATGTTCGCCGAAATATTCACCACCGCTTACGGGGCGACGTTCCTTCTGGTCGGCAACGGGCTGGGCGCGATCATTGCGCTCTTCGTCTTTTCGATCACCGCCGTCGCCCCGCCTCTCGTCGTCGATCGCGAGGTGGATTTCGTGACCGCGATGACCACCAGCGTGCGCGCGGTCCTGGCCAATCCACGCCCGATGCTGGCTTGGGCGATCGTGATCGGCGCCGACCTTGCGATTTCGTTCGCCACGCTTTTCGTCGCGCTCCTCGTGATCTTCCCGGTTCTCGGCCATACGACCTGGCATCTCTACCGCCGCGTGATCGTCTGACCGGCTTTCCGACCCGTCGCGGCGCGGTTGCGCCGCAGACGCGTTTGCGCCAAAAGCCTGGGCTCGAGTACCAGCAGAGCTGACGTCCCGTCCCAATGGCCCTGACCCGCAGCGTGCCCGCCGCCGCCCAAACCGCGGGCCTCGAGGCTCGCGTCCCGGTTCGCTTCTGGCTGATCGCGGTGGCCGGTCTCGTCTTCCTCATGGTCCTGGTTGGCGGCGCGAACTCGTCTGACCGAGTCGGGCCTCTCGATCACCCAGTGGAAGCCGGTGACCGGCGTGATTCCGCCGATGAGCGGCCCGGAATGGCAGGCCGAGTTCGACCGCTATAAGCAAATCCCGCAGTTCGCCGCGCTCAATCCGGACATGACGATCGAGGGTTTCACGACCATCTTCTGGTGGGAGTGGGGCCATCGGCTGCTCGCGCGCGTCGTAGGCGCGGCGTTTGTCATTCCTGCGCTGTGGTTCTGGCGGCAAGGACAGCTCAAAGGCGCGCTTGGACGGCAGGTCGCCGTCGCCGCCGGCTTGTTGGCGCTCGAGCCGATCGTCGGGTGGTGGATGGTGACCTCCGGGCTGAGCGAGCGCACCGAGGTGACGCAAGAGCGCCTGGCGCTGCACCTCATGATCGCCGCGGCCACGTTCGGCGCGCTGATCTACGCCGCCGCCGGGCTTGGCGAGCGGCCGCGCCCGGGCGCCACGGGAGGCCGGGGCTTCGTGATTTCCGCCCGCCTGTTCGCGGCGGCGGTGTTCTGTCAGATCGGCCTCGGCGCCCTTGTCGCGGGCCTCCGCGCCGGCCTCATCTACAACACCTGGCCGCTCATGGGATCGGGCTTCATTCCAGGCGAGGCGTTCAAGCCGAGCTGGCTGCCAGCGATGCTCAACGACCCGGCGACGGCGCAGTTCGATCATCGCGCGCTCGCCTATGCGATCGTCGCATTCGCCCTCGTTCAGGCCTCCGCCGCGGTTCGCGCCGCGCCTGCGGCGCCGCTTGCGAGCCGGGCGCTCGTCATCGCCGCAGTCACGATGCTTCAGGTTGGACTGGGCGTGGCGACGCTCCTCTCCCTCGTCCCGATCGAGCTGGCGCTTGCCCATCAGGCGCTGGCGCTCGCGCTTTTCGCCCTCGCCGTCATCCACCTTCGCGCGACCGGGATGGAGCAAGGCGGTCAGTAATTCACTGATGGCATGTGCTAAGTTCTCCAAATTTAGCAAAGCTGGCCCAAGCCGACCCCAACTCCAGCCAAATTTTTCCAGGAAAAAGGCTTTGATTCCCTTGGATTCCCTTGTCCGGATTGAACCTTTTCAAGGGGTTATCGCGACCCCCGGGGGCAGAAAACGGTTTTGCTTGGGCCAAGAGCGGCCGCGGGGCCCATTTCTCCACAGGACTGCTTCGTAACAGCCTTTCATGCTGATTGAAGCCTACCACGGATTCCAGTTTTCAGAAAGGAGATGCGCGAAAATCTTCGCAGGCGGGCTTCGCCATTGCCGGAGCCGGTTCTTCGCGGGCGCGCCGAGACCTGAAAAAAGTGGTAAGAACGGGCCTTGCCGCGGTTTGAGGCAGCGGCGGGACGGCCGCCGCTCAAACGGCGGTCAAGGGAAGCTTGAGATGCAGAATGTGACGGGAGCGGCGTCTGCGGCGGGCGCCGGCGCAACGGAGAAGCCGAGCCTCAAGGCCCGCGCGCTCGACGAGCTGCGGCAATATGCGATCATCACGCTCTATCTTTGGGTGTTCTTCGCCCTGTTCAGCTTCTATCGGCGAATGATCCTTGAAGAGAACGGAATCAGTGTGTGGCAGCAGACTTTCGCCATCATCAACGCCCTCGTGTTCGCCAAGGTGATCCTGATCGCCGAGGCGCTCCATCTCGAGGCGGGATTGCGCAAGTATCCGCGCATGTTCATCGTGCTCGGGAACGCCCTCCTGTTCACGATCGTGCTGCTGGCTTTTCATGTCCTCGAGGAAGCGATCAAAGCCTGGTTCGATGGCCGGCCGCTCGCGACCAGCATCGCCGTCTTCGGCGGCGGCACGCTCGCCGGATTCCTGACCTTGGGCGCGATCTTTTTTGTCGTTCTGATTCCCTTTTTCGGCATCCGGGAGGTCGCGCGGGCGGTCGGGGGACGAGCGCTTTGGGATCTGTTCTTCTCTGGGCGCACGCAGACGTTCCACCTTGTCGAGGACTGAGACCCTTATCGCGTTGGCTGCTGGCTCAGGCTTGACTGACTGCTTTCCCCTTTCGCCGTCGTGGCCGGGCTTGACCCGGCCATCCACGCAGCGCCGCCGGAAAGATGACGATGGCAGGGTTGTCAGCAAATCCTTACAGTCATAAATATTTTCGCGCTTGCTCCCGCTTGCAAGCGTTCGATGCGCCGAACCGCGTCGATGGCCGGGACAAGCCCGGCCATGACAGGTTAGCAACGTTTGCTGGTCTCCCTTTCGACCGAGCCGGGGCGCCCGCGTCCCGGGGGCGAGAGAAAACATGCTAGAAACGGTATTATTGCCGCTCGCGCGCGGGCGCGGCTATGCGGTCGACCTCGCATGGGAGACGGACATGACGGATTTACTGACGCGATTCCTGCTCGCCGGTCTTGGCCTCGCGATGATCGCGATCGGCGTCCTCTGGCTCGCGGCGAGAGGCGTAGCGAGGTGGTTTGCGCCGCGAGTCATCGTCGTCGAAAGGAACTCCGAACAGCCGCCGAACCCATCGTTCCCGATGACGCGCGCCCTGCTCCTCATCGTCGTCCTGATGCTGTTGCTTGCGTTCTTCGGCCATCCCGCCCCGCACTAACTCGCCGCGCCGCGAATCCCGACGCCGAGAAACTCGACGTTGACCTTCGGATCGGTCCGTTCGATCAGAATGTCCCACCAGTAGAACACATTGATCTTGATCGGCGCGGAGCGGAAGAAGCAGGCCATGTTTTGCGGTCCGGTCGTATTGGACGTGTTCGAATCGCAAGTCGCATCCGTGATCGCCACGTTGGTCCCGATCCCCGCGTGACGAAGGAACGCGCGAACCCGAGCCCCGGTGCTCATGCCGTCGCCGTCGATGACGCTCATGAAGATCAGGCCTATATTCGTGTCGAGCATGTTCGCGGTCACGGCGAACGGACACAGAAGCCGGATCGACCCGGTGCTCGAGCCGCTGAAGCCGACCCCGAAACCGCGGGTTTCGTACCCGCCGGCGCGAATCGTTGCGCTGTCGGGGACGCAGACCCCGCCAACCTGGTCGAGCGGCATGTCGTCATTCGCCAGCGCCACGCCCGGCCCCGGTAACAACACCCAACCGAACGCGAGCGCGAAACCTATGGCTGCGTAACGTGTCG
This sequence comes from uncultured Alphaproteobacteria bacterium, assembly GCA_963765375.1. Lineage (GTDB taxonomy): Bacteria > Pseudomonadota > Alphaproteobacteria > Rhizobiales > Beijerinckiaceae > Roseiarcus. The sequence goes on from CAVXVZ010000011.1 coordinate 366,796, forward strand.
TCATAATATCTGGCCTCCCGACAATCGAATGGTTTCCCGCGAGGAAAACGGCTCAAGCTCGCGGACCGTGGTTTTGCCCGTCCAGCTTCTACCCCTCGCACGGTAAGGCAAGGGCGCGAACACGGGTGTGATCCGCCTCACCGGGCGAAAAGCGGTAACGAGGCGGCCAGCGCCCCTGCAAAGGCGGCCGTGTCGGCGAGAGCGGGGCCTATTTCTTCTTCTTCGCCCTTTGCGCGCGCGCTGCGGCGTTGGCCGCGACTGCGGCGCGGATGAGTTGCTTGAACGCGGCTTCGTCGATCCTCTTCCCTTCCCGCAGGTCGATCGCGCGCCGCGCGTTCCCTTCGAGACTGGAATTGAACAGCTTCTTCGGGTCGCCGAGGGAGGCTCCGCGGGCGAAAGTGAGCTTCACGACCTCCTTGTAGGATTCCCCGGTGCAGACGATGCCGTCATGGGACCAGACGGGGGTTCCGGGCGACGTGGCCTTCGCCCATTTCCACTCCTCCTCGATGTCGGGATCGGCGTCGTGGATGAGCTGACGGACATGAGCGAGAATCTCTCCTCGCCAATCCCTGAGCTCTTGAATTCGCTTGGTGATGTTCGTTGAAGCGGCCTCGCAATCCGAAGAGCTTGTCGGCTTCATGCTCCCTCCGATCCTTCGTGGCCGCCAGTGGCGTCACGCGGCCGATCGAATCGCATCGGGCCGCATGAGCGCCCTGATGGCGACAATTACAAAGGCCGCGCCGCCGATGATGGTGAAGATCGACGCGATCCCGTGCACCGCCATGCCCGTCGCGGCGACCGCGTCGAGCGAGCCGGCGCCGGCTGGGGTCTTGCGCAGGGCGCCGTAGCCGCCGGCGACGAACATGGCGATCGAGGCGACGAACTGGCCGCCGCCGTAAAGCCCGAGAAGGATGCGGGTCGCGCGCGGCGGCGCCGGCGCCCGGCCCAGCTCCTTGAGGCCGAAAGTGAGCAGCATCCCGGCGCTCGAGACGCTGACCGCGGTGATGACCGCGTGATAGTGCGCAGGCGTGCGGGTATCCGAGCCGGTGATCAGGAAGCCCATCACCCCGCCAAGCGCGAACAGCGCGAGCGACGTCGTAAGCGCGAAGAACGCCGGATCGCGCCACGGCCACGGCGAGGCTGAGCGAAGCGCGCGGGCGAGGAGAGACAGGGCGAAGACCAGCGTCGGCGCGGCAATCCCGAACTGCAGCAAGCGAAAGGCCTCATGCTGGCCGCCGGAAAACGGCTCGAAGGCCGCGTAAAACAACGGCGCCGGGAGAGCGATCAGCGCGATGAGAAGAACGCAAGCGAGGAACACGCGGTTGTCGACCGCTCTCTCGCCGAGGCTCGTGCGGGCGAGGATCGACCAGTTGGCGACCAGGAGCGCGGCGTAGACGAATTGGAGCAGATGGCCGCCGCCCCAGAAGAGTCCCTCGCGCGACCACGCGAGGCCGCCCTCGTCGGCAAGCAGAGCCCCGGCGACGCCGAAGCACGTCAATGCAAGGAGGTAGATGAAGCCGGCGAGCGCCATCGCGACCGCGAGCGGCGGGGTTGAGGAAAGCCGTCCCGGCAGATTGATCAGGAGCCTCACGACCGGCGCGAGAACGCCGAGCGCCAGCGCGAGAAGTCCGACGTCATAGGCCGGATGAAGAATGAGCGGAATGTAATTGTCGAGCGCCGGCTGGGTCGCGTCGAGGAAGGCGGGCGCGAACAGGCAAGGGAAAGCGAGCAAGACTGCGCCCTGCCCCATTCGCCCCAGCGGGGCCAAGCGCACGTCGTCGCCGGCGAGCTTCAGCGTCGCCACGGCCACAAGGAAGGCGAACACGCCCTCAAGCCAGATGACGAGGGAGAAGATGACGTGGATCACCAGACCCTTGTAGAAGAAGTCGATCGGCCAGAACGGCGTCTTCTCCATGCCCGGAATCCGCGACAGCGCGAGCAGGATCGCGAACACGCCGGCGACGGCCAGCGCGCCCACCGCGAGCCACGCCCACCCCAGGAGCTCGCGTCTCACCGCGCTCCCCGCGCTCGCGACGGAGCGCGCACGGTCAATGACCGTCGTGGTCAACTGCCGGCCATCGGATAGAGGTGGACCGCCATGACGTACACAATGAGCCCGGAGACGGCGACGAAGAGCCACGCCGGCATCGTCACCCGCGCGAACCGGCGGTGGGTGGCGAACCGTTGCTTCATGGCGTTGTAGAACGTGATCGGCACGAGCACGGCGACGACGAACGCCATGAACACATGCACGGCGAGAAGGGTGAAGTAGATTGGCCGGATCGGACCATAGCCGCCGAACTTCGCAAGGCCCGCGAAGGCGTGATAGACGAGATAGACCGCAAGGAAGGCGACGCCGAGGCCGATGGCGACGAACATCGTCCGCCGGTGGCCTTCGCGGTCGCGGGCGCGGATGAGACTATAGGCGCGCAGCAGCACGACGATCGTCGCCGCGTTGATCACGGCGAGCACGTGGGGCAAGTCGCGAATGGCGATCATTGGGGCGTCAGAACCCGTGGTTGGCGATCTTGAGCACGACGCTCACGTAAAGAACCCCGGCCAACGCGGCGAGGACCGCGAGCACGATCAGGTTGCGCCGTCTCTGGTTCGGGTTGACGGGCGCCATGCTCAAGCCCGCGCCCGCAGCATCGCCTCTGCGAGCATCGCCGCGAACAGGACGAACAGGTACAGGATCGAGAACCCGAACAGGGCCATCGCCGCCTTGCGCCGGGCCGGTTCGTCGCCGTCTCGCAAGCGGTAAAGCGCGAGCGCGCGCCACAGGAGCACGGCGTCGGCGGCGGCGGCGGTCGCGCCATAGAGGAGGCCGACGCCCGGAATGACCAGCGGACCGAGCGAAGCCGGAACGAGCAGCGCAGAATAGATCACGATCTGGCGGCAGGTCGCCGCGGCGCCGACGACATTGGGCAGCATCGGCACCCCGACGCGCTCATAATCGCCGCTCCGGCACAGCGCCAGCGCCCAGAAGTGCGGCGGCGTCCACAAGAACGTGATGAGGAACATCGCGATCGGACCGGCCGAGAGGCTGTTCGCCGCCGCGGCCCATCCGATCACCGGCGGCAGCGCTCCGGCCGCGCCGCCGATCACGATATTGAGCGGCGTCCAGCGCTTGAGCACCATGGTGTAGAGGGGAACGTAAATGGCGATGGTGAGCGCGAGCAGCGCCGCCGATAGTCCGTTCACCTTGACCGCCAGCGCACCGACCGACACGACCGAGAGCAGAATGCCGATCGCCAGCGCCTCGAGCGGCGGCACGACGCCGCGGGGAATAGGCCGCATCGCGGTGCGCGACATATTGGCGTCGATGTCGGCGTCCCACCACATGTTTAGCGCCCCGCAGGCGCCCGCTCCCGCGGCTATCGCCGACATCGCGGCCAGGAACTTCAGCCAGTCGAAAGGCGCGGGCGCAAGCGCAAAGCCCACCGCGCCAGTGAAGACGACGAGCGACATGACCCGGGGCTTGAGCAGAACAAGATGGTCGACGACCCCGCCCCACCGGCGCGGACGCAGCGCGGGGCGGCCGCCGTCTCTGCGCGCAATTGCTGTCGACCGGACTGTCACCCTGCTCCACCTGATTGCACGCCGTCCGTCGACGCATCGGGCGCGTCTGCGGCGAGATCGCACGCGGGATAAGGCAATCGCGGCGAAATTGCTAACCGAAAAGCAACGATGATCGACCCCAAATGTCAAGCCGAGCTCGACGGACGCTGACATTCCCGCGAACTGCGGGAATCGAGGACGGCGGAGTCTGGATACCCGCTGTGGCGATTATGACAATGCGGGCGGTTGCAAACAATCAGCTCGCTCCGTTCGCCTCGCTGAGCGCCGCCGCGCCGGATTCGAATTGCAGCCGCGCCAGGCGCGCGTAGACGCCGTCGCACGCGACCAGCGACGCGTGATCGCCCTCCTCGACAATTCGGCCCGCCTCCATCACCAGGATGCGGTCGGCCTTGAGGACGGTCGCAAGCCGATGGGCGATCACCAGCGTGGTGCGCCCGGTCATCACGTCCTCGAGCGCGCGCTGCACCTGCGCCTCATTCTCGGCGTCGAGGGCGGAGGTCGCCTCGTCGAGCAAAAGCACCGGCGCGTCCTTGAGGATCGCGCGCGCGATCGCCAGCCGCTGCCGCTGCCCGCCGCTCAGAGTGACGCCCCGCTCGCCGAGCTTCGTCGCATAGCCCATCGGAAGCTCGCGGATGAACCCGTCCGCCGCGGCGCGCCGCCCCGCCTCTTCGATCGCGAACTCGTTGATCTCGGCCCGGCCATAGGCGATGTTCTCGCCGACCGTCGCGCCGAAGATCGCGACCTCCTGCGGGACCGGGGCGATGCGCGCGCGCAGGTCGTTCGGGTCGACCGTCCTGACGTCGACGCCGTCGACGAGGACCCGGCCCTCGTCGCAATCGTAGAAGCGCATGATGAGCTGGAACACCGTCGACTTGCCGGCGCCCGATGCGCCGACGATGGCGACCCGTTCGCCCGGCGCGACCGAGAAGTTGAGGTCGTCGATGACCCGCTGACCCGGCGCGCCCGGATAAGCAAAGGCGACATGGGAGAATTCGATCGATCCGCGGGACGGGACCGGCATCGGCGCCGGCCTCGGCGGCGCGACGATCCGCGGCTTGACCGAAAGCAGCTCGGCGATCCGCCCCGCCGAACCCGCCGCCGCCGCGACCTCGTTCCACACTTGCGACAGTTCGCCGAGCGAGGTCGCGCCGAGCACGGCGAACAGCACGAACTGCGAGAGCAGGCCGCCGCTCATGCGCCCCGCCAGCACGTCGCGCGCGCCTAGCCAGAGCACGAACACCACGCTGCAGAAGGCGAGCGACACCGCGACCGCGATCAAAAGGGAGCGGGTGGCCGCGGCGTCGCGCGCGGCGCGATAGGCGCTCTCGACTTCCGCCGCGAAGCGCTTCTGACTCAGGCTTTCGGCGCCGAACGCCTGCATGGCGCGCACCGCGCCCAAGCTCTCCGAGGCGAAAGCGGTCGCCTCGGCGAGGGTGTCCTGGGCCCGTCGCGATCGCCGGCGCACGACTCGCCCGGAGGCGATGAGGGGCGCGGCGATAACCGGAATGGCGATGAGCACCAGCGCGGAAAGCTTGGGGCTCGTATAGACCATCAGCGCCGTCGCGCCGACAAACATGAAGAGATTGCGGAGCGCGATCGACGCCGAGGAGCCGAACGCCGCCTTGATCTGTGTCGTGTCGCCGGTGAGGCGCGACACGAGCTCGCCGATCCGCGCGCTGTCGTAGAATGAAGCGTCGAGACCGGTGAGATGGGCGAATACGTCCCGTCTGAGATCGGCGACTACACGCTCGCCGAGCGTTGTCACCAGATAGTAGCGGATGGCGGCGGCGAGCGCGATGACGACCACGACCGCCCCCATGGCCATGAAATAGACGTTGATCGCGCCGCCGCTCTCTTTCGAAAAGCCGAAGTCGATCATCGACCGTAGCGCAAACGGCACCGCCAGCGTCGCCGCCGACGAGACGGTCAGCGCCGCCAGCGCCGCCAGCGCCCGCCCGAGATAGCGCCGGCCGTAGCGGACAAGGGGCAAAAGCGCGGCGAGGGAGGCGGCGCGGTTTGCTGGCTCGGCGATCATCGGCCCTTCCATAGGCGCTCCGCAGTCGAAACGCACGGGCGCCAGAGCTGGCCCAACGCGAGCGGATCCCTCGTCGGCCTTCCAAAGCCGGCCTCGTTAGCTATAAATAAAGGCGAGTTGAAGAGAGGGAACTCATGTCTGCTCGTTCCACGGCCTGGAGCGCGTTGCTTGTTGTGGCGAGCGCTTCATCGGCCTTCAGCCAGGAATTGGGGGGCCGGGACGCAGGCGAGCGGCTGGCCGCCATGAACTGCGCCCCATGCCATGGCGCCATCGATGCGCCGCTCGGCGCGCCCGCCTTTGCGACAATCGCGAGCATGCCTTCGACGACTGCAAACTCCCTGAACGTATTCCTGCAGTCGCCCCACGCCACGATGCCCGACCTGATTCTCAAGTCCAGACGACCGAAGCGACTTGATCGCCTATATTCTCAGCCTGCGCCCGTAATCAGCTTCGATCCTTTTGTCAGGAGCCGAGGGCCTGGATGGTCTCGATGACGCCCGCCGGCGGCAGGCGGAACAGCCCGGAGTACGGTTGGCTCAATTCGAGGATCAAGAAGATTGCGCTGGCGACCGCTATCGCGCCGAGAGCGAGCGTGGCGACCACCGTTCCGTTGACCGGCGAAACCAAGCCGTAGCCGCAAAACAAGAGCAGCGACCAGCACACCACGATCGCGACCATCGGCCAGGAAATGCCGCCAGCCAGCTGCAGCATCATCAACAGGCGCGTCTGCTGGATCATTCCGGCGGCGACATTGGCGGTCGCCAGAACCTGCTTCTGGGCGTCGGTCTTCGGGGTAAGAGTGAGCAGAAACTGGTCGAGCTTCTTCATGCCCTCGAGGACCGAGCGCACGGTCAGATCCTCGGCCTCCAGCTTTCCTCCGCCCCAGATCTTGTCGTAGCTTTGCTTGATCGCGGCGCGGAGTCCATCGCGCGCCGGTTTCGCCTCCGGGCCATAGGCTTCGAGCGCCGCGTCGAGTTGCAGCGACCGTGCGCCGAGCGTTTCGAGCTCCCCCTTCTGGGTGGCGTAAAGCGTATAGCTCGCGCCGACCAGGGTTCCGAGCACGAGGGCGAGCAGGAGCCCGAGCAGTCCGGTCATCGACCCGATCATATCGCGGGCTCGTTCCGGAGCGTGCCGTTCAGGCAGCCAAGCCCGCAGCCGCAAACCGACAAGGCCGGCGCCGAACGTAAGTATCGCGACGGTCACGACGAAGAGCAGCTCATTCACTATTGTACATCCCCCGGCTTCGCGAGACGCTCCTGGTTGTCGTCCCGTCGGAACCCAGCTCTATTGAGCGTGAGCAAGACCCTAATTGGCAGTCCTGCGCCGTTCAAGGCCGATTGAGGGGCTTTGCGCGCTCTGGTAGACTTGTGTGTCCGGCGCGCTTGGCTTCTGCGACCCGGAGGCCGCGATCCAATCCCGAAACGGCGATAGGACGGGGCGCTACGGCGGCGATTGCCGCATCTGGCGTGCAATCCGCCGAGGGGCGCCAAGACCATGAACGGCCGCAAGCTCATTCCTGGGAAACCGCTGCCCGCAGCGGATATTCCTGATTATACGATCCGCCGCGACACGCTCGACGAGGTGTTCGCCGACGCGTTTCGGGCTCGCCTCAAGCGCATCGCCGACATCGTCGAGCGATCCGGCGAGCAACTCGAGGGCAACATTTTCTATCGCGACCTTGAGGAGCGCTATGCCGATTGGTCTCCCGCCGCCGAGCTCGCGCCGGCCCGCCGCAACGTCTGGCGCGCGGTCAGGTTCAAGGAGCGCCTGCTCGAGGTCGGCGTCAACGCCGGCCACAGCGCGCTGCTCGCGCTGTCCACGAGCCCGAGGCTCGAATATTACGGCGTCGACATCATGTCCCACGCTTACACCGCCGAATGCGTCGACTATCTGAAAGGTGAGTTCCCGGGACGGGTGCATCTTTTCCCCGGCGATTCGCGCGAGGTCCTGCCGTGGCTCGTCAACCGTCGCGCCGAGCTCACGTTCGACATCTTTCATGTCGACGGCGGCCATACCAGCGAGGTCTGCCACTCCGATATGACGAACTGCATCCGCATCGCCCGCGGCCAACGCGGCCGACATCTGATGCTCGACGACATCCACGCGAGCTGGATCTTCGACATCTATTGTGAGTTGGTCTCGCTTGGCGATTTCACGACCGAGACGTTTTTCGGCGACTGGGAGGAGGCCGGGCGGAACGTTCTGGCTCGGATCGAGTGAGCTTCCGGGCCGCAAGGGAGAGGTCGCTCGCCCATGACTGAGACCCTCCCTTCCGCCGACGGGTGCGAATTCGCGTCCTTCTGGCACGGGACGCTCAATCCGTTCGCGCACGGGTGCCTCGCCTCGTTTCCTGCGGCCGGCGCGAGCTTGCGGGTCTTCAGCTACGATCCGCGCCTCGACCTGCCCCCCGGCGTTCGCCTCGAGGACGCGAACGCGATTTGCCCTGATGAATCGCTCACGCGCCGCTTCATCGCCAACGGCAAACCGTCGATCGCGACCTTCGCCGACATGTTCCGCTACCGGATGATCCGGGACAGGGGCTATTGCTGGGTCGATACTGACATCCTTTGCCTGACGAAGCCGGCATTCGGCGGCGACGGCGTTGTCTTCTGCCGCCAGGCCGACGCGGTCGGGACGGGCCTAATCAACAACGCGGTGCTGAAGCTGCCGCCGTCGCATCCGGCGATCTCCGAACTCTTCGCCACCGCGGAGGCTGCGGTCGACGTCGACCAACGATGGGGCGCGCTCGGCCCGTTCCTGCTGACGCCGGTCCTGGCCAGATACGGTCTCTACGATTGCGCGCTCAATTCGCACGTCTGCTACCCGATTGAGCCGGAGCAATTCTGGAAGCTCTTCCTGCCGGCCTATCGGGATTGGGCCCACGAGGCGGCGCGCGGCGCGACCTTCGTGCACTTGTGGAGCGAAGCGATCGTGTGGAGCGGCTACGATTTCTGGGCCTGCCCGCCCGCCGGCTCCTATCTGCATGACGCGTTCAGGCGCGTCGGCGGTCTCAACCGCTTCCGCCGGATTGCAACCGAGAGTGAGGTCATTCGTCTGATGGCGAAGCCGATCGCCAAATCCCTGGGCGCCGCGGCGACGAAAGCGACCGCGTCGGATTAGCCGGCGAAGTCTCTCGCCCGATCGCCCTACCCGACCTCGGCCGGCCGGACGACCTCCCGCGAGGCAGCGGGCCGCGCCGCCCGTTTCCGCCGGGCGTGACGGTGGCGCCTGGGAGCGACCAGAAACGTGACCTTCGGCGGCTCCTTCAGGAACGCGCGCGCCTGGTCCTCGATCATGCGGTCGGCGATCGTCACCCGGGTGCGCAGATGCTTGAGTTCGAGCAACGACTGAATGAGGAATGTCTCGACGATCCGGCCGCGCGTCTGCGTATCCTCGAAGACTCCCCAGGCATAAGCGCCGTCGCGCTTTCGCTCGAGGCCGATCTCATGGACCACCGCCAGAAACACCGCGGCGTCCTCTGGGTCGATCCGATATTCGACGGTCAGCAAAATCGGCCCCTCATCGTCCTCGACCCGATGCACGAACACTGGCGTGCGCCAATGCATCGACGGCGTGAGGTCCAGCGCCGCTGCGCCCTGCAACGGCCAACGAAGCGTCAGGATCATTCCGACCGCCGCGCCCGCGGCGGCGACATAGAGGGCCGTCGACAGCCCCTCGACGCTGGCGACCTTGCCCCAGACGGCGCTGCCGACCGTCATTGCGCCGAAGAACACTGTCAGAAAAATCGCAAGGCCCCGTCCGCGCACCCACTCCGGCAACGCCACCTGCGCGGAAACGAACAGCGTCGTCATCATCGTGATCCATGACACGCCCGCGACCAGGCTGGCGACACCCGCAATCGCGGGGTGGCGCGCCACGCCGTAGAGCGCCAGCGCAAGGATCGTGCCCACCGTCGCGAGCGCCGCCAGCCGATCGGGGCCGAGGCGCGCCTTAAGGCCGTTGAGCGCAAGCGAACCGAGAATCGAACCCACTCCGATCATGCCGAGCAGAATGCCGTAGACCTCGGGCCCATTGTGCATCTGCTGCCGGGCGACCAGAGGCAGCAGAGCCCAGTAAGCGCTCGCGAACGGGAAGAACGCGACGGCGCGGATGAGAGTGGAATCGATGTCGCGGTTGTTTCTGGCGTAGCGCAGCCCGGTGCGGACCGCGCTGAAAAGGCGCTCGGCTGGCAGGGATTCTCTCGCCCGGCGCGGCGCGCGCCACCAAACAAGCGCCGCGAGGACCGCCACATTGCCGATGCAAAAACACCAGAATGGCAAGACGATGCTGACGGCGGCGATCGCCAATCCGCCAATGGCCGGGCCGATCGCCCAACTCACGTTGTAGCTCGCGTTGTTGATGGCGATGGCGCTGTCGAGATCCTGCTTCGGCACCAGCATCGGCGTGATGACGAGCCACGCCGGGGCGGCGAGCGCGCCGGTTGCGCCGAGACAGAACGTCGTCGCCAGCAATACCGGCGGCGTCGCCAGATGCAATGTCACAACCGCCGCGAAGACGACCGAGATCGCAGTCACGGCAAGTTGCGCGCCGATCAAGAGCCTGCGCGCGTCAATGATGTCGGTCAACGCCCCGGCAGGCAGGGTGAGAAGAAACATCGGCAGCGTCGTCGCCACCTGAACCGCCGACACCATTCTCGGGTCGGGATTGAGACTGGTCATCAGCCAGTTCGTCGACGTGTCGAACATCGCAAAGCCGACGTTCGACGCCGAACTCGCGATCAGAACGACGGTGAACGCCAGATTGCCGAAAACGCCCCATCGCCAGTCCCGGCCTGCCGGCGCGTCCGGATTGACGCTCGAACTCGCTCGACAACAAAGACCCCCACGGACAAGAATTGGACGGTGGAAACGCGACAAAGCCGCAGTTCAAATGGCGAACGAGAGCCGAATTTTCAAGGCGGCGCAGGGTCGGGCGAGGCCGCGCCGACCCGAAAGGGCCCTCCGCGGTAAATCTTTTTTGATCGACCCCGGCGTCTCGTCAGGTCGCCGCACGAAGGAATGCTTGCCTTCGTACGCCGCATTCTGATTTCGATGGAAGGCCACGACAACGACCGCTATTTTGGACCGCGATGAGCCACGAGAAATCCGCCAGCGCCGGGGCCGGCGCGCATGTCCAGAACGAAACCCGGCGGCGACAAATCCTTGACCCGTTCCGAGCGCTCCACCGGAGAATGGCCGGGCGCTGGCGGTCCAGGCTCGCGGCCCAATCGGAGAGAAATCGGCCGCGTGAACCCTGACAAGCTTTTGAATTTGCGCTCCAGTCGCTATGTTTGGGCAAGTTCGCGCGTAAACGGGGCTGATGGCGGGTTCGCTGACCCTGTTCGTATCGGCGGAACGATTCGGCCGCGGAGACTTGTTTGGCGTCGATTTCCATCCTGATGGCCTGCATGCGAATGGATCGGTCGAACGCCGAAATGCTCGTGGTCGTCGCCGACATGGCGCAGCGCTTTTCCGCCGCCGTCGTCGGCGTCGTCGCATGGCAGGCCTCGACGCATTCCGCCGTCATGGCGATTGGCCCTGGCGAGCCGCCGGACCGCGAACTCGAGAGATTTCGCGGGCGCGCCGCCGCGGCCGAGGCGGAGTTCCGCTCCGCCTTGTCAATGGTGAAGGATCTCCAGTGGCGCTCGGAAATGACGGCTGGACCGCCGTCTCAGCATATCGCCGAGCAGGCTCGGGGAGTCGACTTGATCGTCGCCCCTGCCGGAATCGGCGAGCGGATATTCGTCCCTGCGGCGGAAATCGATGTCAGCGACCTCCTGATGCGCGCCGGGCGCCCTGTTCTCATCACGCCTGCTGGCGCGGCCGGACTGAAACTGACGCGAGCCTTGGTTTGCTGGAAGGATTCGCTCGAGGCGCGGCGGGCGGTCGCCAGCGCTCTCCCGATCCTGAAGGCGAGCAAAAGGGTCGACGTCGTCGAACTCGTCAGCGAGCGCGAAATCGAGGCGGCGCGACACCGGCTGTCGGATGTCGGCGACTGGCTTGCTCGGCACGGGGTCGAGACGAATTGTCTGGCGTCGCCGCTGAATGGAGGCGAGGCCACGCAGCTCGCCGCGATCGCCAGAGAGCTTGAGGCCGATTTGATCGTGGCAGGCGCGTTCGGGCACAGCCGTCTGCGCGAGTGGGCGTTCGGCGGAGTGACGCGGGACATGCTGCTCCAGAGCGAACGCTGCGCTCTCGTTTCCCACTAGCCGCTCCGTCAAGGCCCCGCGAGGAACGTTCGAAGATGGACTTCCGCATTCCCAGAGAGCCCACGGCAGACGCGCCGAGCTGGCTCGGCGCTTTCGCCCATCCCGCGTTCGCGATCGTGTGGACGGCGAGCACGTGCGCGCTCCTCGGCATCGCGATGTATGACACGGCGTCGGGCTGGCTGATGACGACGCTCGACGTCAATCCGGTGGACGTGTCGCTCGTGCACGCGGCGACGACGCTGCCGATGTTCCTGTTCACTCTTCCCGCGGGCGCTATCGCCGATATCGTCGATCCACGGCGCATGATCATCGTGGTTTCTTACGCGATCGCCGCGCTGATGGCGCTTTTCGCCGCGTTGGTCTCGCTCAATTTTGCCTCGCCGCTGCTGCTGCTCGTGACCACCTTCGTTCTCAGCGCGGCATGGTCGCTCAACGCACCTGCCTGGCTGTCGATCGTGCCGCTCCTGGTGCCGAAGCCCGACATCCCCGGCGCCATCGCCGCGCACAGCGTCGGCTATAATATCAGCCGCACCGTCGGTCCTGCGCTGGGCGGCCTGTTGATCCTGAAATTCGGGCTGGTCGCCCCATTCTGGATCTTCATCGCCGCCAATCTCGCGGTAATCGCGGCCCTGACCTGGTGGCGCGCGCCAGTGAGACAGTCGGCGTCGCTTCCGGCAGAGAGGCTCAGCAGCGCGCTCCGCACCGGCCTGCGGCACGCCGCCAACAATCGCCTGCTGTGGGCGACACTGGCGCGAACGATGGCGGTCTATCCGTTCACCGCCGCCTATTGGGGCCTGTTGCCATTGATCGCGCGGCGAACCGGAGAGGGCGCCGAGCACTACGGCCTCCTGCTGAGCGCGATCAGCGTCGGCGCAATCCTGGGCTCCCTCAAACATGGCAAGCTGCGCGAACGGCTTGGCCCCGACCGGCTCGTCGCTCTCGCGACGGTCCTGACCGCGGCCGCGCTCACGATGTTCGCGTTTGCGGACAATCTCGCGATCGCGCTTTCAGCCTCCGTGCTCGGCGGAATCGCCTGGGTCACCAACCTGACGTGCCTTTACACTTCCGCCCAGAATGTCCTGCCGGACTGGGTGCGCGGCCGGGGCCTTGCAATCTTCCTGGCCGTTATCTTCGGCACGATGACCATTTGCAGCGCTGCATGGGGGGACATCGCCGCCAGGACCGGACTCCCAACCGCTCTCCTTCTTGCGGCCGCGGGAGCGATCGTGGCGATGCCCCTCACCTGGCGGTGGAAGCTCCAGCAGGGCGCGGCGCTTGATCTTTCGCCCTCCCAGCATTGGGGCATGCCGCAGACCCATGAGGAGATCGATAACCATCGTGGGCCAGTGCTGGTGAAAATCGAGTACCGGATCGACCCGAAGGATCGCGCGGCGTTCCTGCGCGCTCTCGACGAGCTTGGATTCGAGCGCCGGCGCGACGGCGCGTTCGCCTGGGGAATCTTCGAGGACGCCAGCGAATTCGGGCATTACGAGGAGACCTACCTCATTGAAACGTGGCTCGAGCTCATGCATTTGCGCGAACGGGTCACCAACGCCGATCGGGTGCTCGAAGATGAAATCCGGGACATGCTGGTCGCCCCGCCGCGCATCGAATTCCTCATCGCCGCCGAGCGCAGCCCGCGAGTTCGGGATCGGCGCGCCGAGCCGGCTGGAGCCTAGAGAATTGCGCATTCTCGTCGTCTACGCGCATCCGTTGGAGAGGAGCTTCATCGCCGCGCTTCATCTGCGCGTCGTCGAGACCCTGCGGGCCGGCGGACACGGCGTCGACGATCTCGATCTCTATGCCGAGCGGTTCGACCCGGTCATGTCGCGCGACCAGTTCGCCCATTACGTCGATGTCAACGTCAACACGCGCGAGGTCGAGCCTTACGTCAAGCGCCTGCGGGCCGCCGAGGCGCTCGTCCTCGTGTTTCCGGTGTGGTTCGACGGCTTGCCGGCGATGATGCAGGGCTATTTCCAGCGGGTGTTCCTGCCCGGCGTTGCGCTGCGGATCGACGATGCGGGCCTCTTCCACCCCAACTTGTGGAACCTCAAGCGCATGGCCGCCGTCTGCACCTACGGCGAGGACCGGCGCGCCGTGGCGGCGAAGAACAATCCGGCGCAACGCTTTGTGCATTGCAATATCGGCGCGCTCATCGATCCGAAGGGCCGGTTCGAATATCTCGCCCATTACGACATGAACTTCTCGACCGCGGCCCGGCGGGCGGCGTTCATGAAGCGCGTCACGCGCGCGTTCGAGGCGTGGTGAGCAGGCCGGAAACGGAAGCCGGGGCGCTCAGAAGGAGTATTTGAACCCGGCGAAGGGTCCATACATCCACTGCTGGTATCGGAAGCTCCGCGGCTCGAAGCTGAGCTCATCGAAGCCGGTGTCCTGATGGGTGTAGGTGTACATGACGCGATAGCCGATGGTCGTTGCGATGTTCTGCGTCCAGTTGTAGCCGACAGAGGCGAGCGCCTGTCCGGTTGCGGCGTCGGACCAGCCGCCGAGGTCGGCGAGCATGTTCATGAACCAGCGGTCGTAGAAGCTATAGTGCGCGGCGAAACCGCCGACCGGCATGACCCAGTCCTTGTTCACGGTTTCGGTCCCGTTGAATAACCCGAGCGGCCCGCTGACGCTGAGCTTGTTCCCGCTGTAGAAATTGCGGGCGCCGACCGTGCCGTAGAGTTCGAGATTCGGCACGCCGAGCGGCACGCGAAGGCCGCCGAAGGCGGTGATGGCGCTCTCGTTGAGGGTGAGGCTCGTCTTCCCGCCGTAGAGCGCATTGTCTGGGTTGCTAAGGGTGCTAGACCCGCCGATCCGCGCCCAGATGAAATCGATTCCGCCGATGAACGTGTCGTTACGGGCGACTATGCTGCCCATGAATGCGCCTTGAAAGTGCTCGAGCACTTTGCCGAAGCTCGCGTAATAAGGCAGCGTCGGAAGAGTACCGAAGCCCGTGCTTCCCGCGATGCTCGTCCCCCAGCCGTAGCCGGTGATCTCGAAATGCCATGAGGAAGGCAGCGTCGGGGCGATGACTTCTGGCGCTGGCTTCTTGGTTGGCAAATCCGCCGCGACCGCCGGCGCCGCGCCGAGCGCGATGGCGAGAAAAAGCGCCCCGGAATATTTCCGCATTCCCCTCGCCCCAGTGCGACCGCCGCGCCCCTGGCGCTGGGTGTTGCCCAATCGCGACGCTCCCAGCGCGCCGCGAACTCGAAAGCTCCTGGTTTCATAGAAGGGAACGGCGGCGCGGGCAATAGCGTCAGATTGGCTCGCCAATCATCCCGACCTCGCCTTTGCCGACCTCGACCAGCATCGACAGAACGAAATCCGGCGCGAGGAAGCGTGCGCACGCTTGACCATCGGAGACGAGCGCGATCATCGCCTTGCCGCTGGCGCTCGCCACGACCGCGCTATCGCCCGGCGGAAGCTGGCGCGAGACAGGTGGAATGGCGATGTAGAGCGCCCGCACGAACTGGAACTGCTCGGGCGTAAGCTTCGTCACATGCGACACCGAACCGATCTGAGAGACAGGCACGCATTCCGGAGCGTCGGCTGCCAGCCATTGGGAGAAGACGCCCGCGTCCTGGCTATCTTCGTGTGCGCTCGACTCCGGAGCGCGGACAGAGTCTTGAGCGCGAATGCTAAATCCGCTGAGGCCGGCCAATGCTGCGGCCGCCGCGACCAAAAATGCACTGTTCATGACGTCCTCCTGTTACCCGGACGCCGGCGTCCGCCGCGGCGGCGCCGAATAAACGATAGGTCCGCGTCATGGACCTACACGCCTGCGAACCGCACGCCGGGAATCTCGGCAATTTTAACGTTTGTAGACGCCATTTGGTTCCGCGCTTGCCGGCGGAGGGGGTCCGAAGGCGATGAGCGTCGACCCGAGATCGGCGTCTCAAGGCCCAACCGGGATGAGCTTGCCGACGAAGACCGGCGGCCCGGACGGCTTGCCGCTGGGCGAACCGCCCGGCGGCTCGACGGTGACGGCATAGGTCGCGTCCTCGACCACAGCGCGATCATATTGCGCCAGATTGGCGCTTCGGGTCGCGCTATCGGCGGCGATGACGCCAAGGGAGCGCGGCGCGCCGATCCTGGGGTCGATGAGCCACAATTCGTATGCCTTGCCCGGCGGCGCGGTCGCCGCGACCGGACGGACCGTAAACTCGCGCGTGTCGAGATTGACGGTGATGGCGAAGGCGGGCGAAGCGGCGTCCTTCTGCAGGATGGCGACATATTGATGCGGTACGGCCTCGCGCGTCGTCTCGCGGGCCGCAAACCCGACCGCCAAAACCCCGGCGATGATCGAGGCGGCGATCGCCGCCGCGCGCCAGCGAATGAGGCTCCGCCTGAGCGCGTCGATGGCCGGAATCCCCGCCGCCTCTGGCGTCGCGCCTCGAATGCGGGCTTCGATCGCGGGCAGAAGGTCGCGCGGCGGCTCGATTGGCCCCGCCGCCTCGGCGAGCGGGGCAAGCCGCGCCTCCCAGGCGCGGATCGCCTCATCGAGGTCGGGTTCTCGCAGCCGCCGGGCGGCCATGACCGCGCGCTCGCCCGGATCGAGGGTGCCAAGCGCATATTCTGCGGCGGCGAAATCGTCGTCAGGACTGACGGTCATGACGCCAGGCAATCCCTGAGTTGGGCGAGACTGCGATGCAGCCACGTCTTGATCGTCGACACGGGCCGCCCGAAGCGAAGGGCGAGCGCCTCGCGGCTGGAACCGCGATAATAGGCCAACAGCACGACCGCGCGCTTCTCCTCGTCCAGGGCCTGAAGGCAGTTGATGAGCGCCGCAAGCCCCTCCGACCGTTCCCGCGCGGCCAGAGGGTCGACGTCGTCGGCGGCCGGCTCGAAGCTTTTGGGCAAGTCCTCGAGCGAGGCTGGACGAACCCGCCGGACCTCGTCGAGCGCGCGATTGCGGGCGATGGTCGCCATCCAGGCGAGCGGGGAGCCTTTGGCGGGGTCGAATTCGCCGGCCCTTTCCCAGATGCGCACATAGGCCTCCTGAAGCGCGTCGGCGGCTGCGTCGCCTCGGGTGAGGATACGAGCGACGACGCCATAGAGTTTCGCGCTTGTGCCCTTGTAGAGCGTCGCGAACGCCGTCGCGTCGCGCGCCGCAATGCGACCCAAGAGGCCAGCCAGATCGTCTCCGGCCTCCGCAGACGCTCGTTTGCCCGGCGCCTTTCCCCCGATCGTCATTCAAGCATCCTAATTTGCGACCCGGGACCGGGGCAACCAGATTGCTTTCCCTCAGGCGCAACACGCGCGAAAAGGGCGGACGCCAACAGCGTCCGCCCACCGCTTCCGGGTGAGCCGTAGGAGGACGCTCAGCTCGGGAGCAGGACCTTGTTGATCACCTGGATGACGCCGTTCGACTGCATCACATTCGGAATCGTGACTTCCGCCTTGTCGCCCTTGGCGTCGATCACCCAAAGGCGGCCCCCCGAACGCGCGAAGGTGAGTTCCTCGCCCTGGACGGTCTTCAGCATCGCCTTACCGCCGCCGTCGCGGATCATGGCGTCGATCTCCGCCTCGGTCAGGCGGCCGGGCACGACGTGATAGGTGAGGATCGCGGTCAGCATGCCCTTGTTTTCGGGTTTAAGCAGCGTTTCGACCGTGCCTGCGGGAAGACGGGCGAACGCCTCGTTGGTCGGCGCGAAGACCGTGAACGGTCCGGCCCCTTCAAGCGTGTCCACAAGGCCGGCGGCCTTCACCGCGGCGACGAGCGTGGTGTGATCTTTCGAGTTGACGGCGTTTTCGATGATGTTCTTGGACGGATACATCGGCGCGCCGCCGACCATTTTGGTCATTTCGGCATAGGCCGGCGCGATGAATGGCGCAGCCATCGGCGCGGCGAAGGCGACGCTCACGGCGAGCGCCGCGGCGGTGAGGGAAGTCTTGGCGTTCATCTTGATCTCCGAGGTTGGCTCCAGCCGATCGTCGCGTTCCCGCCGTCGATCGGCACGTACTGGTTACGGGTCGCCCCGGCAAGGTTTCGCGATTGGCCAAAAAAATCCCAGATCTCCAAACAAAAATGACGTCGCGACGCGAAACACTTGGCCGCGGCCGCCCGAATGGAGTTGGCGCCCGGACCGGCGTATTGGAGCCTGACACAGTGGGGAGCCCTTAGTGACGTCGCTTTCTTCCGCCTTACGCGCGAGCGATACGCCGACTGACCGCGTCATTCTCCGGCATTCGCGGCTCGTGCGTATCTGCCATTGGGTCAACGCAGGCTGCTTTGTCGTGCTGCTGATGAGCGGCCTGCAGATCTTCAATGCCGACCCCGCGCTGACCTGGGGCGCCGCGACAAGTTTCGACCATCCGTTTTTTTCGCTATCTGCGCGCGAGAACGACGATGGCGATCCGACCGACGGCGTCACGACGATCTTCGGCCGCCCATTCAATACGACCGGTCTCCTTGGCGCCTCGCGAGGCGACGACGGCCAACTGGAAGAGCGCGGCTTTCCATCCTGGGCGACGTTGCCCGCTTATCAGGATCTGGCGATGGGGCGGCGTTGGCATTTCTTCTTTGCCTGGATTCTCGTGCTCAACGGACTCATCTATTTCGCGTATCTGATCGGGCGCCGGCATGTTCGCGACCTCTGGCCGAGCGGAGCTGACATCCGGGCGATTCCACGCGCAATCGTCGATCACGCGCGGCTCAGATTCCCGGAGGGGGATGAGGCGCTGCACTACAACGTGCTGCAGAAGCTCGCCTATCTCAGCGTCGTCGTCGCCTTTCCGATCCTCATCCTCGCCGGTCTCACGATGTCGCCGGCGATGGATGCGGCTTTCCCGTGGCTCCTCACCCTCTTCGGCGGGCGGCAGGCGGCGCGGGCCGCGCATTTCCTGCTCGCAACCTATCTCGTTCTGTTCGTCATCGTGCATCTCGTGATGGTGGTGCTCTCCGGCCCGATCAACAACCTGCGCTCGATGATCACTGGGCGTTATCGCATCAAGGAGGCCCGGCGATGACCGGCGAACGTCTCTTACTGCCAGCCGGACCGCGGCTTAGCCGCCGCAAGCTCCTCATGGGTCTCGCCGCGGGCGCGGCAGCCGCGCCGCTCTCGGGTTGCGATACTGGCTCGCCGGCGGCGCTGTCGATTTTGGACAAGGCCGAGGCTGTGACCCAGGCCGTCCAGCGCGCCCTGCTCGCGCCGCGCACGGCGCTGGCGGTGGAATTCCCGCAATCCGCGATCACGCCAACTTTCAAGCCGAACGGCTCGATCGATCCTGACGATCCCGCCTACGTCGCCCTTCGCCAGGGCGGTTTCGCCGACTGGAAGCTCGAGGTCGGCGGCCTCGTCGACCGGCCGATGAAACTCACGCTCGCCGACTTGCGCAATCTTCCTTCGCGGTCGCAGATCACCCGGCATGACTGCGTCGAGGGCTGGAGCTGCATCGGGCAATGGAAGGGCGTCCAATTGTCCGCCCTCATCGCCGCTGCGGGCCTCAAGCCGCAGACCCGGTATGTCGCCTTCTTCTGCGCCGATACGCTCGAGCAGACGCTCGACAACACCGGCCGTTATTACGAGACGATCGACCTCGTCGACGCCTTTCATCCCCAGACCATCCTCGCGTATGAAATGAATTTCGCGCCGCTGAAGGTCGAGCATGGCGCGCCGCTGAGGCTGAGGGTCGAGCGCCAGCTCGGCTACAAAATGGCTAAATACGTCATGCGCATCGAGGCGATCGATGGCTTCTCACGCATATCGCGCGGGCGCGGCGGGTTCTGGGAGGATCGCGGCTACGAATGGTACGCGGGGATCTGATCGACGCGGGCTGCCAGGCGAGCTGCGCGAGGAGAAGGGAACGCTCGGAGCTCATCCGATGACGCCGGCCTTGACCCACGTCGCGGATTTTCTCGTTGAGGTCGGCGCGCCGATCGCGGTCGGGGAGACCGCGCAAGGCTTAAGGCGAGTGGTGCCGATCATCGGCGGCGTCATTCAGGGCATCAGGTTGAACGGGACCATCCTGAACGCCGGCGCGGACTATCAGGTCATCGGCCCGGACGGCTTCACCCGGCTCGAAGCCCGCTATGTCGCCCGGCTCGAAGATGGAAGCATGCTCTACATCGAAAATACGGGCGTCCGTTTCGGTCCCCCGGCGGCGATGGCGCGGATCACCCGGGGCGAACCGGTCGATCCGGCCGAGGTTTATTTCCGCAGCGCGCCGCGTTTCGAAACCGCCGAGTCGGCCCATCAATGGCTCACAAGGCCGCTCTTCATTGCAACCGGCAGCAGGTTTCCGGACCGCGTCGCCCTTTCGGTGTTCGAGGTCGGATAGCCTCCGGCGGGAACGCGGCCGCACCCGCACCGCGAACCCCCGCGCCGAGGGCGAGGAGCAAGCCGGCGGACCGCGGGCCGCCGGCTTTTCTTGGAGTTACAGACCGCACACGGAGGTGTATCTGCCATTCCAGTCATGCCACACTCCGCACTCGCGGTTCGCCGGCACGAGAGTGGAGCTGGTCGGGCCGAGGGCGCCGTTTGCCGGCACGAACATCTGGAACGGAGCCGCGGCAATCTGGAACGGCAGCGTCAGAATGCCCAACGGCCCGCTGGCGAAGCCAGGGCTGGTGTAGCCAGGGCCGCCCTGGATGTAGCCTGGGGGCACGGCAATGTCCTGGGCGAAAGCCGGGGAGGCTGCGACGACGCCGAGGGCGCCCGCGCCCACGGCCAAGGCAATCAAGCGTTTCATGAGATACCTCCTTTTTAGGTATGCCGAACGAACGCCCCGCCACCCTCGCGGTTCCGCGATTACGATCACAAAAAATTGATTCTCCGTCAGACCTGCTGCGTCTTCGCCGCCGCGAACAGGAACGCGGCCCGTGAGTTCCGGCAGGGCCGCGCCGCTCGCCGCGAACAGGTCGCGGGCGAGAAAAAAGCCCGTCAGGCGGAACCCGTCAGCGATTTCGCCCGCGCTCGGCTGCGCCTCGAGACGCGCGCCTTCGCGCAGGAACGCGGGCAGCGGCAGCAGCCGGTCGCGCCAGGGCGCCCCGGCTTCGGCGCTGACCGCCCGCCCCGACCTGGGCGAGACATAGGCCAGGCCCTCGGTCGCGCCGGTCGCCGCGCAGCGGCTGAGATCCAGCCGAAACCCGCATTCGGCCAGGATCTGCGCCTCGAACCGGGCGACGAGCGCCGGGGCGAGCGCGCCGTCGTCGAGAGCGTCGGCGATGAGGCTCAGCGTTTCGTAGACCCCCTCGTGGGGATCGCGCTCGGGCAGAGTCCGGACCAGCTGGGCGAGATAATTGAGCCCGGCGAGCGCCAGCGCGCTCGTCATCAACCGTCCGGCCCTCAACGACAAGGGCTCGACGGCGTAGGCGCCAAGATGCTCGTCGAGTCGCGCGCGCCAAACGAGGCCGATGGTGTTGCCGGGCTGCAGCATCGCGCCGAACCGAGGCGAGCGCCCACCGCGAACGAGGCCGAGATGACGGCCGTGCGCGCGGGTCATCGCCTCGACGATCGCCGATTGCTCGCCATGCCTGCGGACGGCGATAATGAGCCCTTCGTCCCGCCACTCCATGCCCAAGCGCCTCTCTACGCGGGGCGAAGGGCCGGAGCCGCAAGGCCCGGGAGCGAGTTGGTCGACGTCACGGCCACAGCCTTTCCGCCGGCGAGGCCAAAAGCAAGACATATCCGGCGAGGGGGTCGCGCGTCCCCTACTCTTTGCCCATGATCGCAAGCACCTGCTCGAGCGGCGCCGCGGACGTGCGGAATGCGCCCGAATAGGGATTGCTCAGATCGAGGATCAGATAGACGGCGCTCGCCACCGCGACGGCGCCGACCGCCCCGGCGGCAATCGACATCGGATTGCCTTTCGACATGAGGCCATAACCGACGAACAGAAACGTCGCCCATCCCACGACCATCAGAATGAGGGGGTAGGAAACCGGGTTCGACAGCGCAAACGACATCTGCAACCGCGCCTGCCCGATTGCGTCGACGATCGCGGCGGCGGTGGCGAGCGCCTGCTTTTCGGCGCCGGTCGTGGGATGAAGCTCGGCCAGGGCCTTGTCTCGTTCGCGCAGGCTCTCGACCGCGGCGGAGAAGTTCTTGGCGACGAAATCGGCGTCGCTGTCATTTGCGCCCCAGACGTCGTCGATCGTCTTGCCGAGGTTCTGCCGAATTTGTGCGCGGAGCGGCGTCGCGTCCGGCCCATAATCGGCGAGGGCGAGATCGAGTTGCAGGACCTTCGCGGCGAGGGTCTGCACCGCCAGATTCTGGCCGGCGTAGACGCCATAGGCGGTCCAGATCAACAGGCCGAGCACGAGAGCGGACAGAAGCGTCAGGAGACCGACGACCGCGCCGATCATGTCGCGCGGACCGCCGGTGGTGAACTTCTCCGGCAGCACGCGCTGCAGAAAGAGGCCGACCGCTCCCGCGCCGAACACAGCGAGGGCCACAGAGAGCGCGAATTTTTCCGGACTCATTCGCCACCCCGAGCCGCAAGCCTTCGCGCGAGTTATCGGTTGTGCGTCCGGAACGCAACACGGGGACTTCAGGTCCGCGTCCGAAGCTCGCCGGCGCAGATGTCGATGAAGTCGTCCATCCGCCGCGCCATCGCACGGATGTCGAAAAGCGCCTCGACCCGCTTGCGTCCGGCGCGGCCGAGATCGGCGCGCCGTTCGGGCGCGTCCATCAGCGCTCCCAGGGCGGCCGCCAGCCCGCCGGCGTCGTTCGGGTCGACCGTGATCGCGCAGGGGCCACAGACTTCAGCGAGGCCGCCAAGTCCCGAGGCAAGCAGCGCCGCGCCGCTCGCCAGCGCTTCGAGCGCGGTGCGGCCAAACGGCTCGGGCGTCTTGGTCAGCGCCAAGCCGATTGCGGACTTTTCCCATGCAGCCTTGACCTCGGCGTGGGGAATATTCGCGTCGATTTGGACCTGGCCGCCGGACGCTTCGGCCGCGTCGCGGAGCGCCCGCACTGTTTCAGGCTCCCGCCCGGTGGCGGAGAGGATGAAGCGGGCGCCCCAGCCGGGCCGCGTCTTGAGCGCGCTTACGATCGCCGCCATCGCCTCGATGTGGCCTTTGTCGGCGAGCGCGCGGCCGACACTGAGGATCGACGCGTCCTTGGGTTCGGTCGCCGACCAGGCTTGCATGTCGAGCCCATTGGGGATCGAGCGCATCGGCGCGCGGGCGAAGGGAAAATTGGCCTGGAAGCGAGCGAGCGCGTCTTCGCTGACGAAGGCGAGGCCAGCGAGCGGCGCGATCTTGAGCCGCGCAGCGGCGACGCCGGCGGCCCCACGGGGCGCGGTCTCGTAGGCGTGGCTGTGGAGGAGAACGCGCGCGCCAGAGGCTGAGGCGATCAGGGCGGCGGCTGGAAGGTGGTTCTCGACCACCGCGATGTCGATCCCGCGCCGCCTGAGGAGCCGGGCGACGCCTAAGGCCTTGGCGACATTTCCGCCCAGCGAAACGGCGGCGATGGTCGCGATCTCGATGCCCTCGAACGGCGCGTCGACCGGCGGACAGGCGACCAGCGTCGAGCCTCCGTAGCGGCTGTGACGCACGAGGTCGCGGACGCAGAGCTCCACCGACGAGGCGAGCCTCGGCCCGAAATGCGCATTGCGCAGCAGGACGTAGGCAATCTTCGGATCACGCGCCATGAACGAACTCGGTTTTCGGGCCGGTTGGCCGAGGGTCCTTACGTTCGGTCCCGAGCGCCGACAATCTATGTTTACCGGACTGGGACACTGCCAGTCTCCCAGGCGCTGGACATCTATTTTACTGAAGTCTTTTCACCCTCTTGCCTCCGACTTGAGTACGGTTATACTCTGAATGTGATGTGAAGCGCGCCAATTCGAGTGGTCGGAACGAAGGAGGGCGAGCATGAAAATAGTAAGGCTTACGTTGGCCCTTCTAGGGCTGTTGCAAGTGAGCCCGTTCGCCTACGGCGGCGAAATTTTGGTGAACGGCGATTTTGAAAGCGGATCAATCTCCCCCTGGATCAATGACACGCGCTACGGAACAGGCACCGGCTGGTCGATAACGTCGAGCGGCTGCTACGCCGGCAGCTACTGTGCGACCGACACTGGCAATGTGGGGCTGAAGCAGACGTTCGCGGGAGTTGCGACTTCGAGCATCACGGATGTGAGTTTCTATCAGACGACCTATGCCGACGACATCGCGGTGGTCGACTTTTTCTACCAAGGCGGTGTTGACGATGAAGTTGTCGTCTCCGGGACGGCGACTGGGGACGGTTCATGGGTGTTCCACGACGCGACCTCGTACCTGCTGCCGAACGCCACGCTGGTCGGTTTTGAGGTTTGGGGTAACACCACCTCTACTCCCTCCTATGTGGACGATCTGAGCATCGTCGCAAACTCGATGGCAGTGCCAGAACCTGGTTCGATGATGCTGGTTAGCGCCGGACTGATCGTAATGGCAGTTGGTCTGATCCGCAGTGGCAAGCCGGCCTGAACTCATTCGACTAAATACATGGTCGGCGACACCTTTGAGCGCCGCTTTTGTTTTCGGCGCCGAGGCTTCACCGACACCCACCCAACGGCTCGATTGCCGCGCGCTGCGAATTTTGCTTCAACGGCCGCCTGCCCCGTGATCGCTCGGCGCGCGCCATGGGCTTCGGGCTGACCGAAAGGATCCTTGTGGTCTCCCCCCCAAACGAGGGCCGCGGCGAAAGCGCGAACGCCCTCACCCATATCGGCGCGCACGGCGAAGCGCGGATGGTCGACGTGTCGGACAAGGAAGCGACGAGCCGCGTCGCGATCGCCGAGGGGCGGGTGCGCATGACCGCTTCGACGCTGGCCGCGATCCTGGCCGGCGACGCGAAGAAGGGCGACGTGCTCGGGGCGGCGCGGATCGCCGGGATCATGGCCGCAAAGAAGACCGCGGATCTCATTCCGCTCTGCCATCCGTTGAGCCTGAGCAAGGTTCTCGTCGACATCGCGCCCGACCACGCGCTGCCCGGCCTCACGGTGCGGGCCGAGGCGCGATGCACCGGGCCGACCGGGGTCGAGATGGAGGCGCTGACCGCCGTCTCCGTCGCCTGCCTCACGATCTACGACATGGCTAAGGCGATCGACCGGGGCATGAGCATCGAAGAGGTGCGGCTGGTCGAGAAGCGCGGCGGCAAATCGGGCGAATGGCGGGCCGCGAAGGAGAAGCGCCGATGAGCGCAATGATCACGGTCGAGGAGGCGCTGGCCCGTGTGCTGGCTTCCGCCGAGGCGCCTCTGGAGGAAGAAAAGGTCGCGCTCGACAACGCTTACGGCCGCGTGCTTGCGCGCGACGTCAAGGCGCTGAGGACCCAGCCGCCGTTCGCCAACTCGGCCATGGACGGCTACGCGGTGCGCGCCGCCGATACGGCTCCGGCGCCCTTGACCTTGAAGGTCATCGGCGAGTCGGCGGCGGGCCATGCCTTCGCGGGCGGCGTTGATCAGGGCGAGGCGGTTCGCATCTTCACCGGCGCGCCGATGCCCGAAGGCGCCGACGCCATCGTCATTCAGGAGAATGTCGGGCGCGAGGGCGACCGCATCTCCCTCGCGGCCGGCGCGCGCGCGGGCGACAACCTGCGCGAGGCGGGCATGGACTTTCGCGCCGGCGAAGCCTTGATCGCCGCCGGCCGTCGTCTCACGCCGCGCGACGTGGCGTTGGCGGCGTCAGCCAACCATACCCACCTCCCGGTCCGCCGCCGCGCTCGAGTCGCGATCCTGGCTACCGGCGACGAGCTGGTCTCCCCGGGAGGGATGCTCGGCCCGGCGCAGATCATCGCTTCGAACAATTACGCCGTCGCCGGCCTCGTCGAGGCGACCGGCGCGATCGCGATCGACCTCGGGATCGCCGTCGATGCGCTCGACGCGCTGAGCGACGCCGTGAGCCGCGCGCGCGACGCCAGGGCGGACGTGCTGGCGACGCTCGGCGGGGCGTCGGTCGGCGATCACGACCTCGTGCAGCAGGCGCTGGTCGCGGAAGGGATGGAGCTCGGGTTCTGGCGGATCGCGATGCGTCCGGGCAAGCCGCTGATGCACGGACGGATCGGCGCGATGCGCATCCTCGGCCTGCCCGGCAATCCGACGTCGTCGGCGGTCTGCGCGGTTCTGTTCCTGCGTCCCCTCCTCCGCGCCTTGCACGGCGAAGGAGACCCTGGCGCCGATCCGAGCCAGCCCGCCCGCCTCGCCGTCGACCTTCCCGCCAACGGGCAGCGACAGGACTATATGCGCGCCTCGCTCGCCCGCGGCCCTGACGGCGTCCTCGTTGCGACCCCGGCCTCGAACCAGGATTCGTCCCTGGTCAAAACGATGGCGCGCGCCGACGGCCTGATCGTCCGGCCGGTGCGCGCGGGGCCGGCGAAAGCGGCCGACCCTTGCCGGGTCATCCCCTTTCATGGCCTTGGCCTATAGCCAAGGCGGCGGACGGGTCGGGAGGAAAACAAAGCCGTTGGAAGGAAAACAAAAGGAAAAACGGAAGGAAAGCCAAGGAAAGCGGAAGCAAACCAAAGGAAAAACGGAAGGAATCCCAAGGCCGTCTCCACCGATTTATGGAGCCGTTTCAACGGCTTACCGTCGGGCGACCTCCGCGAGCGCGGTCCTCCGCATCCCCACAGGGCCGTTCAACGGGCCGTCGAAGTCAAATAGCATGGCGCGCCAGCGCCTCCTCCTCGCCGGAGCGGCGATCACAGCGATCCGCGACAAAAGGCACACTACCACGGATTTCTGATTATCGCAAATAATTGTCGCAGCCAGGCGGACCGGCGTTCAATTCCCCGGCGCGGGCCAATGCCGCTGGAGAACCGCGAACAGAAAGGCCGTCGTCAGGCCGAACAGCATCATGCCGTTCAGCGCCTCGATCGCCCCCATCAAGCGCCAATGCTGGGCAAGATAGAGTTCCGCATGGCCGTAGGTCGTCATGGCGTTGAGCGAGTACAGCATGGCGCTGGAGAATTCAGGGCGCGCGCCGAGCCCGACATAAGCGACGGCCCAGACACCCGCTTCGAGGCCGTGCAGGACCGTAATCAGAATGACGGTCGGAACAATGATGACCGCGAGAGTGAACGAAGACCGATGGCGGCCGAATGTCAGCGACAGCGGAAGCACAAGCTGCTCTCGGATCAGAACAAGACCGAAGGCGTGCGCCAGCACCGTGAACACGATCAGCGGCAGGCTCCAGGCCCAATTGTTCGACCAGGCCTCGGCGACGTCAAACACCCCGTAAGCCCCGAGATCGACAGCGCGAGCGGCGAATGCCCGCCGCCCCGGTCAATACCAGCCCGGGGCGTAAGGGCCCCACGCCCCGCCCCAATCCATCATCGCTTCCTGATTGAGGATCGCTGTCGTCTCCTGCATCTGGGCGATGTTGTTGGCGGCGCGAATCTGCTGATACTGCTGATAGGCGGCGTCGTTGCCGATGAAAGCGCAGGCGCACCCGGCAGCGTCGGCGTAGATATAGACGTTGTGGCCCTTCCGCTGCGCGGCGACGATCGTGTTCTGCGGCAGCGCCTGGAGCTTGGTCATCTTCAGCGGCGTATCCGCCGGCTGCCGCACAAACCCCGCGGCCGCGAGCTGCCCTTCCTTTTCCGGCACGCCGATGCTCATGCAGCCGGCCAAAATCGCCGACGCGGCGAAAGCCGCCAAACCGATGCGAACTGTTTTGATCACCGCCAGCTCCTCCCTGCCCCGCAATCGGCCATGAAACGCGCGACGACGCAAGCTATCGACGACTATCGCGACCCCACCCCGATCGGCCGACCTTCGCCTTCCTCCAACCCCTCTGTCAATTGCACGCGGATTCTCAATGCGGCGGGATATTCGCCGTTTGCGCCGCGACGTCAGGCAGTTTCGACTGGGTCCAGCCGCCGCCAAGCGCAACGATGAGATCGAACGCTTCGGTCTGGACCTGCGCCTGGGTCGACAGGAGGGCTTCTTCGGCCGACAGCTGCTGGGCTTCCGCGACGACGACCGCAGTGAAGGCCTGGGTGCCGGCCTGATACTCGTTAAGCGTAATCTGGGTCGCCTGGCGGGAGATGCGCACGTTTTCGGCCTGCACCTTGGCCTCGCTCGACAGGATGCGAATCCCGGAGAGGGCATCCTCGACCTGCTGGATCGCGGTCAACACCGTCTGGCGGTAGATCGCGACATCCGACTGATAGGTCTGGCGCGCGGCCTCGACCTGGGCGGTGGTCAGGCCGCCGTTGAACAGAGGCTGGGCGATCGACGCGCCGAACGACCAGACCGGATTGGTCGGGCCGAAGGCGGCGTTGAATGGGTTGCCGGAATAGCCGATGAGGCCGTTGAGCGAAACGGCCGGAAAATAGCCGGCGAACGCGACGCCGATTTCGGCGTTGGCCTCGCGCATTGTCTCCTCCGCCGCCGCGACATCGGGCCTGCGCTCCAAGAGCGAGGAGGGAAGACCGACCGGGACCGGCGGAACGCGGGTCGCCAGCCTGCCGCGCGGGATCGAAAGGCCGGCGGGCGGACGGCCCATCAGGACCGCGATCGCATGTTCGCTCTGGGCGCGCGACACGCCGGCCGCGATGAGCTGCGCCTGGGCGTTGAGGACCTGCGTCTGAGCGGTGATGACGTCGGACTTGGCGGCGGTCCCGGCGTTATACTGGTTTTGGGTGATCGTCAGCGAATGATTGAATTCGATAACGGTCTTTTCGAGCAGCTCTTCCAGCGAATTGGCTTCCCTCAGCGTCACGTAGGCGAGCGCCAGCAGCGACTGCTCGGAAAGCGTAGCGTTGGCGAGGGTGGCGGCGCTCACTTCCGCGCCCGCCTGCTGCGCCTCGACCTCGCGCCGGACCTGACCCCAGATGTCGAGCGTCCACAGTCCCGAGACCTCGGCGGTCAGCTGGGTCCCGGCGTCTGACGAGCGCGTCGCCGAGCCGTTCCCGTTGACGGTCGGAAAAAGCCCGGCGCGGGCCTCGTTGATGAGCGCCAGCGCCGCGCGATAATTGGCTTCGTCGGCCTTGACCGTCTGGTTGGACACGACGACATCGGGCATGAGCCGATCGAGCTCCGGGTCATGAAACACCGACCACCACTCGCCTTTCGGCTCGCTTTCGCGCGGCGCCGCGATCTTCCAGCCCCTGATCTCCTTGAACTCAGGCGAGACGAGCGCCGCCGGCCGCTCGAAGTTGGGGCCGACCGCCGCGCAAGCCGAGAGCGCCAATGCCGCGAGGAGCGGCGGCGCAGCGGACGGAGCGAAACGCCGCGGCGCGCGGTCGCCGCTCGGGGCGAACGAAGGCTCGGCGACGCTCCGGAACTCGTCGCACGTTCTCCAGCCCGCAGCCGCGCGGGCCATGTCCGGAGTCCGCGAAGCGATGGCGAAATCCCCCTCCCGGCCGACTTGCCCAGCGCCGGCCTGTTCCGAGCCGTCCTTTAGGCGCCATCCGCTTCGGCGGCGCAAGTCCCGGCGCGGACGGTTGCGAACACGTTTCGGCGCCCATCCCGCCCCGCCGGCGGCAACCGGAGCGTGCGAAGGATTGTAGACGGCGGCGGCGCGGATTGACTCAGTCGTGAGCGGGAGACATTTTGACCCGCCCCCACCACAGAAGCAGCAGGAGCGCGATCAGGACGGCGCCGATGAAAACGAGAAGCAGCGCCGCCTGCTCGAACCAGGCGACCAGCGGCACCGCAACGGCGAGGAAGACGCCGACGACGCCAAGCCTCCAGGCTCTCAAATCAAGCCCCGAGATGAAGACGCCGAGAGCGAGCAACGTCAGCATCATGCCGCCCAATGCGTCGCTGGTGGTGAGGCCGCCTACGTTGCCGAGGTTGATGAGATACATGGCCACGAGCACCGCCGCCCACTGGGCGAGCTGGATCGCCGCCGTCTCGATCCGCCCGCGACCGTGCGGCGCGCGGCCCAATCCAACGGCGACACAAAGAAGCGCGGTGACCGGCGTCATAATCACCCAATAGTCGGCCGAGGGCCGGCGAAAAAAGCTCGTCCAGCAAATGCCTACGATGCCGATGATGACGATTGCGAGATAGGGCGCCTCGGCCAGCAGGCTGCTCCACAGCGTGCGCCGCCGACGCTCCGCGACGCGCCCGGAAGGCGATGTATTCGAATTGGCCATTTTCGCTTCCGGTCGGCGCGCCCACGCGAACCCGCGCTCCTTCGCGTGATTTCTATCACGCGTGCGGGCGGCCGGCCACGAGTTCAACGCCGAGGCGCGGCCAATCGATCATCCGCGTTGAGCCGAATTTCGACCGGCCACGCGCGGCGACCCGTTTCCGGACGAGCCGCGCCCGATTCCGATCAGTTCCGCGCCCCGACGATCGCGCGCCAGAAGCCGCTGTAGGCCAGTTCGAAGCCGACGATCTGATAATCGAGGTCGATCGCGTCCATGACTTCGTAGGCCGAATTGTTGCAGATCGGGAAGATGATCAGCCCGTCCTTCGACACGTGGCGGCGCGCCTGGCGCAGGTAGGCTTCGGTGATGCGCCCGTGCGGATCGCACAGACTGAAGCGCTCGATGTCGTTCTCCGGGTTCTTGTCGACCATCGGCGTGTTGAAGACGATGAGGTCGAAGTCTTCTTCGTCGATCTTCTCGAACAGGTCCGATCGAAACGCCGTCAAGGTGACGTTGTTGAGCCTGGCGTTGGCGATCGTCGCCTCGACCGCGATCGGCGAAATATCGGTGGCGACCGTCCGCGACGTCCAGTTGGCGGCCATGTACAGCGAGATGATCCCGCAGCCGGCGCCGATCTCCAGCGTCTTGGCGATCAGGTTCGGGTTCATCGCCTTGATATTGCGAATGAAAAACTCGGAGCTCGAGTCTGGCAGCGGATGGTAGACCCCGGCCGGCACGTCGACCACCAGGCCGTCGGCGCAGATCCGCTCCGGAACCGCCTGCCGGCGCACCAGCGCTTCGTGCGCGGCGGCAATGTCGAACTTGGCCGTCGTGACCAGATTGGAGATCCCGAGCTTGCGCAGAACGGAGGCCCGCGGCGGCCCGATCCGCCGCTCGACGTTGAGGTATCCGATACTCATTTGACCTCGCCTTCCTTTGTCGGCGCAACGGTTTCCCGTCGCAGCGGCGCACAAACGCAATGAGGCCGCAACCGTCTCAAGCTATACGATTGGATTGGGTTATTGGTTTCAGGTTTCCCGTCCGCGCTCGCTGTCGTGCCAATCGCGCAACAACCAATGCGAGAGCGCAGTCAGCAGCAGATGAATTGTGATGCCGGCGACCGAAATCAAGAGCAGCGCGGCGAACATTCGGGGAATGTTGAGGCGAAACCCGGATTCGACGATGCGATACGCGAGGCCGGACCCCTGGCCGGCCGAGCCAGCGGCGATCTCGGCGACGATGGCGCCGATCAGCGCCAGGCCGCCGCTGATCCTGAGGCCGGCGAGAAAATAAGGCAAGGCCGACGGCAGCCTCAGCAGCAAGAACTGCTGCATCTTCGAGGCGCGGTACATCTGGAACAGGTCGACGAGATTGTGGTCGGCCGACGAGAGCCCGAGGGTGGTGTTGGCCAAAAGCGGGAAAAACGCCACCAGGAACGCGCACACCAGAACCGCGATGGTCGGGCTGAGATAGATCAGGAGCAGCGGCGCGATGGCGACGATCGGCGTCACCTGCATGGCGACCGCGAACGGGTAGAACGCGCGCTCGACGATCCGCGACTGGGCGAAAATGATCGCCAGCGTGACGCTGCCGATGACGGCGATCAGGAGCGCCTTGAGCGTGATCGACAGCGTCACCCAGAGCGAGGCCGAGAGCGTCGGCCAATCGGTGATGAGGGTGGCGATGATGAGGCTCGGCGCCGGCAAGAGATACGACGGGACGGCGAAATAACGGACCAGCCCCTCCCAGGCGAACAGCCCCAGACCCAGCGTAAGGGCCGGAACCGCGTAGCCGACAAAGTCGTCGCGACTCACGGCATCTCGCTCACGAGCATCTTGGGCGGCTTATCGCCCATCGCGACATGAAGCGCCGCCGAAGTCTGGACGCAGGTGTCGGCGTACTCCTTGCAGAGCCGGAACCCCTCATGGCGCGACGCGGTCGGCGCTTCGACCAAGATCTCCGCGACCGCGCGTCCCGGCCGCGCCGCCATCACCACGATCCGGTCCGAAAGATAGACGCTCTCGAACACCGAGTGGGTCACGAACACCACCGTCGCCCCGAGCTGCGACCGCAGCGCCGCCAGATCGTCGTTGAGCTTGAGACGGGTGATCTCGTCGAGGGCGGCGAACGGCTCGTCCATCAAAAGGACAGTCGGCCGGGTCACCAGGGCGCGGGCGATCGACACCCGCATTTTCATTCCGCCGGAGAGTTGCCGCGGGTAGGCCTTGGCGAAGCCGGCGAGCCCGACCTGCTCAAGCGCCTCTTCGACCCGCGGCCGGGCCTTCTCCTTCGACACGCCGGCGAGACGCAGCGGCAGCCAGACGTTGGTGAAGACGTCGGACCACGGGGTCAGCGTCGGCTCCTGAAACACGAAGCCGAGTTCCGGGCATTTCGACATCCAGGTGATGTCGCCCCGGGTTGGGGCGGTGAGCCCGGACAGAAGCCGCAGGACGGTGGATTTTCCGCACCCGGAAGGCCCGAGCAGGGAGAGGAACTCGCCGGCCTGGATGTCGAGGTCGAGGCCTTTCAGAGCCGTCACCTCGTTGGCGAAGACCTTGTCGACTCCCCGAAGCGTCACCAGCGGCGGGGACGCCACCCGGACCGCCGTCTCGTTCGTCCTCAGCGTCGCAATCTTGTTCATCGCGCGAATCCGCCGTCACTTGGCTGCAGCCCCTCGGGCCGCCGACCCCGTCTCCCAACAACGCAAGTTGCGTGCCGCTGGCGCTTCGAGCTCATCGCAGGATTCCGCGCCTTGGCTTTCGCCGTCCGCATCCCACCCCTCCCAAGGTCGTGCCCGTCGCTCAGCCATTCAACGCGCTTGTACGATGGACATTATAGACCTCGTTATTCCGGGTCAAACAACAGGTAATGCGAGAACAGGCCGAGTACAAGAGCCCGATATTCGTTGCATTGCAGCAACGACTGGCGTGACGGACCGGCATTCTTGACGCCAGGCTGTGCGGCATGCCATTCGCGACCGTCGCGCCGGTCCGCCGCAGAAAGAAACACGCCAGAGCAGATTTTGACCCAACGCTCGCGCCGCCGAGCTGTTCCCTCGCTTAAGGTCTGATCGATGGCCACGGATTACGTCGCCCGGAATCTCGAAGCGCCGCTTCTCGACCATCTGTTCCCGAACATGATCGAGGCGGACAAGAGCGCGTCGACCTGGCCCTATTTTCGCAGAGAGATCGACCATCCGTTCCGGGTCGACCGGCGCAATCCGACAGTCGGCTTCATCAACCGCGACGAAGCCTCGATCCTCTACGCCAACGCGCGCGCCTTCAAGGGGCGAAGCGGGATCGAGATCGGCGCGTGGCGAGGCTGGTCGACCGCCTATCTCGTCGCCGCCGGGCTCGCCCCGCTCCACGTCGTCGAGCCGTTGCTGGCGGACGCGGATTGGCGGAGCGAATTCGAGGCGGTCATCCGCGGCGCCGGCGGGTCTTCCTCGACCATCCTCGTGCCGGAGAAGAGCCCCGGGGCGGTCGTCCGCCTCGGCGAGGCCGGCGCGAGGTGGTCGTTCGCGTTCATCGACGGCGACCACGACGGCGAGGGGCCGAGGAACGACGCGCTCGCTTGCGCATCGTACCTCGAAACGACCGCAATGGTCGTGTTTCATGACCTGGTGTCGCCGCATGTGGCGGCGGGGTTGCGGGCGCTCGAGGCGAGAGGCTTCAGCGTGATGGCGTATCAGACGGCGCAGATGATGGGCGTCGCGTGGCGCGGCGCGATCGCGCCGGTGGCGCACAAGCCCGATCCGGCGCAACATTGGCAGGTTCCCGATCACCTGGCCGGGATAAGGATATCGGGCGAGGCCGCAGCCTGACGCGCTCGCCCGCGGCGAAAGGAGACGACCATGGCTCGATTGATGTTGTCGGCGACCCTCGGCGCGGCCCTGAGCGCGCTCGCGTCCCTGCCCTCGCCCGCCTCGGCGGACGATGCGCAGATCGCGCGCGGCCGCTATCTCGTCACACTCGCCGGCTGCTCCGACTGCCACACGCCCGGCGCGCTGCTCGGCTCGCCCGACATGAAGCGCTACCTCGGCGGGTCGGATGTCGGATTCTCGATTCCGGGCGCAGGCATATTCGTCGGCCAGAATCTGACGCCCGACAAGGAAACCGGGATTGGGTCGTGGAGCAGCGACCAGATCGTCACGGCGATCCGCACCGGCAAGACGCCGGAGGGACGCGACCTCTTTCCGGTCATGCCCTGGCCGGCGCTCTCGCATCTGACCGACGAGGACGCGCAGGCCATCGCGGCCTTCCTCAAGAGCGTTCCGGCGGTGGATCACAAGAACGCCGGCCCGATCGGGCCGAACGAGAAGGCGACGGTCTTCGTCTCCGTCACCTTGCCGGCCGACGCCTACAACGCGATGCAGGCGGTGAAGAAATAGCGGCGATCGTCACTGCGGACGCAAATCGAGGCCGACGCCCTTGTTGACGAACTGGGTGGTGTAAGCCTTCTTGTAGTCGAGCCCGGCCTTGACCACCCCCGCCTTGACCATGGTGTTGTAGAACCCGCTCCAGCGGTCGTCGGTCATCGCGCCAATGCCCAGTTTGAGCGTGTCGCCGGAATCGACGATGCCGAATTCCTTCATCTTGGTGATCGAAAAGACGATCTGCTCGTCCGTCATCTCCGGATTCTCTCGCTTGATCGCCTCATTGGCCTTGGAGTTGTCGCCGTAGAGATAATGGTACCAGCCGATGGTGGAGGCGTCGACGAACCGCTGGACGATGTCGGGATGCGCCTGCACGTACTCGCGGCGGGTCTCGACCAGGGTCGCGTAGGTCGTGTAGCCATAGTCGGCGAGGAGGAAGACGTTGGGCTTGAAGCCGCCCTGCTTTTCGACCTCGAGCGGCTCCGAGGTCAGGTATCCCTGCTGGATCGAACTCTTGCTGACGATGAACGGCGCCGAATTGAAATTATACGGCTTGATGTTCTCGTCCTTGAAGCCGTAGGCCAGCCGCATCCACGCCCAGAACGTATTGACCGCGCCGGCGCTGACGAAGGCGGGATTGGCTTTGGGCAGATCTTCCCATTTGTCGAGGCCGACGCCGGGATGGGACATGAAGATTTGCGGGTTCTTCTGGAAATGCGCGGCGACGGCGATGGTGGGAATATCGTTCTGCACCGCCAGGAAATCGCCGATCATGTCGCCGCCCATGTAGAACTCGATCTTGCCGGCGATGAGCAGCATGCCGCCGTTCGACGTCGGGCCCCCTTGCATGATGGTGACGTCGAGGCCGTATTTCGCGTAAGTCCCGTCGACGAGGGCCTGATAATAGCCGCCGGCCTCGGGATCGGCGACCCAGTTGGTGCCGAAGGTCACCTTGTCCAGAGCAAAGGCCGGTCCGGCGAACCCGATCGCCCCCGCCAAAGCCGCCATGATCGCAACGCGCATTCGAATTTCCTCCAGCAGTCCCGTTCTTGAGGCGACTGAACCCGCGCGTCGCCCCCCGCCGCGGACCGCGCCCGGCTTCGAGCCGACGCGCCCGCAAATCGGTCGCTTGCGCCCCCACGGCGAGGCACCATAAGGGCCGAAATTCCGTACGTCGAATCCATTTTTGTGAATTGTCGCGCCAGCGCGGCGCGGGGCCTGAGGCTTTACGTTTCGCGTCACGTCGCCTATGCGCCCCTTCTCGCCCGCCCTTCGGCCGAAACGGAGCCCTATCGCCGCATGCGCCAATGGATCAAGGATCCGCTCGCCATCCTCGCTAAAGGCGCCGAGCGCGGAATCGTCGTCGAGGGCGCGGAAATCGTCGAATGCGTCGCCCGCGGCCGATCCCCGGCAATTCGCCCCGATGCGACCTTCGACGCCTCTCGCCATGTCGTGCTGCCGGGGTTGGTCAACGCCCATCATCATTTCTATCAGACCCTGACCCGCGCCCATCCCGCGGGCCTCGGCAAGGACCTCATCCCGTGGCTCGTGGCGATGGAGAGGGTCTGGGACCGCATGACGCCGGACGCGCTCAGGATCGCGGTCAGGATGGCGCTCGTCGAGCTGATGCTCTCCGGCTGCACGACCGTAGCCGACCACCATAATCTCTTTCCGCCCGGCCTCGAGAACGCCATCGACATCGAGGTCGAAGAGGCCACGAAACTCGGCCTGCGGATGACGGTCACACGCGGCTCGATGGGCATTTCAGAGAAGGACGGCGGCCTCCAGCCGGACTCGATCGTCCAGGACTTCGGATACGATCCTTGCGGACAGCGAGCGCGTGCTGCGGCTCTATCACGATCAAAAGGCCGGGGCGATGATCCGCGTCGCGCTCGCGCCCTGTTCGCCGCTCGCCGTGCCGAAGCGGGTAATGGAAAGCTCGGCCGAGCTCGCCGGGCGCTACGGCGCCAGGCTCCATTGCCATCTCTGCCAGTCGCCCGACGAGGACGTCTACGCCATGCAGGCGTTCGGCAAGCGATCGGTCGACATCCTCGAGGAGGCCGGGTGGCTGACCTCGCGCACATGGGTCGCGCATGGGATCTATTTCAACGCGGCCGAGATCGAACGCCTCGGCCGCGCCGGAGTCGGCGTCGCCCACTGCGCCGCCTCGGACATGCTGTTTGCGCAGGGGATCTGCCCGACCGTGGATCTCGAGGCGGCGGCGGTTCCGATCGGCGTCGGCGTCGACGGCTCGGCGTCGAACGATTCGTCGAACATGATGGAGGCGGTGCGCCATTCGATGATGCTCGGGCGGCTGCGCTATGGCGCCGTCGTCACCCATCTCGATGCGCTGCGCTGGGCGACGGAAGGGTCGGCCCGCTGTCTTGGTCGCGACGACATCGGCGCGATCAGGGTCGGCATGCAGGCGGACCTTGCGCTGTTCACGCTCGACGAGCCGCGCTTCAGCGGCGCGCACGACCCGATCGCCGCGCTCGTCCTTTGCGGCGCCCACCGCGCCGACCGGGTGATGGTCGCCGGCCGCTGGCGGGTGATTGACGGAGGGCCTGAGGGCGTCGACCTCAAAGGGCTGATCGCCAGGCACAGGGCGGCGGCGCGGGCGTTCGCTTGAGGCCGGCTCAGTCACCCCTCGCCGCGCCGGCGCCTTGCTGAGATATAATCGCGCCAAACTCGCAACCCGGAGAGCCTCATGTCTGGCGAATGGCTTCCCTCGCGCCTGCCGATCATCCAGGCGCCGATGGCGGGGTCGCAGGGGGTCGAGCTTTGCGTCGCGGTCTGCGAGGCGGGCGGCCTGGGATCGATTCCGAGCGCCATGCTGACGCCTCCGACCTTGCGCGACCAGATCGCGGAAGTCCGCGCCCGGACGCAGGCGCCGTTCAACGTCAACTTCTTCTGTCACGCGCCGCCCGCGCCGGACCCTGATCGGCATGCGCGATGGCTCGACTGCCTCGCAAGCGCCTACGACGAGGCGGGCCTCGATCCGTCGGCCGCCGGAAGCGGCCCCGGACGCGCGCCGTTCGACGCCGCGATGGCGGAGGTCGTCGAGGC
The DNA here is from genome assembly GCA_963765375.1 of uncultured Alphaproteobacteria bacterium. Classification (GTDB taxonomy): domain Bacteria; phylum Pseudomonadota; class Alphaproteobacteria; order Rhizobiales; family Beijerinckiaceae; genus Roseiarcus. The sequence continues at coordinate 404,081 of CAVXVZ010000011.1, forward strand.
GACGAAGCCTCCGGTCGTGAGCTTCCATTTCGGCCTGCCGGAGGCGGCGCTCGTCGCGCGGGTGAAGGCTGCGGGGGCGAAGATCTATTCCTCCGCGACAACAGTCGCCGAGGCGCGCTGGCTCGGAGCGCGGGGCGTCGACGCTGTGATCGCGCAAGGGGCGGAGGCTGGCGGCCATCGCGGCATGTTCCTGAGCGAGGACATCGCCGACCAGCCGGGGCTTGTCGCGCTGCTGCCGCAGGTGGCCGATGCGGTCCGAGTGCCGGTCATCGCGGCCGGCGGGATCGCCGACGGACGCGGCGTGGCCGCCGCTTTTGCGCTCGGCGCGAGCGCGGCGCAGATCGGCACGGCGTACTTGAGAACGCCACAGGCGGCGACGACCGCGCTTCATCGCGCGGCGCTTCGCGAAGCGACCGACAGCGCGACCCGGCTCACCAATCTCTTCACCGGCCGCCCCGCGCGAGGCCTCGTCAACCGCTTCATGCGCGAGCACGGGCCAATGAACGACGCCGCCCCCGCCTTCCCGCTTGCGACCGGCGCGGTCGCTCCCTTGCGCGCCTACTGGGAAAAGCGCGGCTCAGGCGATTATTCGCCGCTTTGGGCCGGCCAGGCGGCGGCGCTCGCACGCGAGGAGGACGCCGGCGCGCTCACCGAGCGGCTGTGGCGCGAGGCCAAGGCTGTGCTGGCGGTGTTGCGGCTTGAACCCTAAAGGAAGCACGCAGGGTTGGGCTCAAGATGACGACACATGCACCGCCGGAATCGATTACGCCCGAGTCTCTCACGCTGGCGCTTCGCCGCAGGGGCGCTCTCGGCCATGGCCGCGTCCGCGCGGTCGAAGCGGAACAACCGCGGTCGACCGCGCTCTCCCGCATCGTTCGCGGGGATCCTCGCTCGGCCTGAACATCGCAGCGTATTGAGAGGAGGCCGCACGATCTGGCCGCCCTTCGAGCCCGCATCGACCCAGCACGCGGCCTCGCGGCCGCGCCGTCATTCGGCCGCGGCGGCCTTGGCGGCGACCGATTGCATGTAGCCGACGAAGCCGGCCACGTCCTTGGCGACCACGCGCCCTATGGCGCTGGTGGCGTAGGCTGCAGCCCTCACCGTTCCGTCCGGAGCGAGAACGAAGCCGGCAGGCTCCAGGAAATGCCGGCTCGGGTTGACGAACGCTCCGGTCGCGGCGGCTACCGCGTCCGCGTCGGCGCTGTGGCCGACCGGGAACTGCACATGGTTCTTCGCCTGGGTGGCGGCGCTGGTCGCCTCATCATCGACCGAGAGCGCCACGACCTTCACCCCGAGAGCGTCGAGCGCTTCCTTCTCGGCGGCGAAGCCGGCGAGCTGGGCGTTGCAGAACGGGCACCACGCGCCGCGATAGATCAGGATGACGCCCCACGACCCGGCGAGCGCGGCGGGCAGCGCGATCGTCCCGCCGCCGACCGCGGGGACATCGAGTTTGGGAAAGGCGTCGCCATTATTCAAAAGAGGCATCCCGAGTCTCCGTCTCTCATTCCACTGGACCTCCCGGTCCAGATATGCTGTTGAAACTCGCCGCTTCGAATTGGACTGTCAAGTCCAGTTCCGAATAGGTTGTCCCCGGGGCGGAAAGGATCATGCGGATGCCACGAGCAAACAAAGCCCACGCGCGCCCGGCTCGGCCGCCCACGGCCCGCGGCGCCGCGACCCGCGCGCGCATCGTCGAGGCGGCGGCGGGCCTCGTCTACCGGCGCGGGGCAAGCGCGACCAGCCTCGAGGACATCATGGAAGCGAGCGCGACCTCGAAGTCGCAGCTCTACCATTACTTCGCCGACAAGGACGCGCTGATGCGCGCGGTCATCGAGCTCCAGACCCGCCGGGTGATGGGCGTCCAGGCCGCTCACCTCGACACGGTCGATTCGCTGGCCGGGCTCAGGCGATGGCGCGACGCCGTGGTGACGATGAACCGGGCCAGCCGCGGCGTCGGCGGCTGTCCGCTCGGATCGCTGGCGAGCGAGCTCTCCGATCGGTCGGAGCGCGCACGGGCGCTGCTGGCGCACGGCTTCGAGCTGTGGGAATTGCAACTCAGGCGCGGCTTAGGCGCGATGCGCGACAGCGGCAAGCTCAAGCCCGAGGCGAACCCGGCCGAGCTCGCGACCGCGGTGATCGCCGCGCTGCAGGGTGGCCTCCTGTTGGCGCAGACGACGCGCTCGAGCCGGCCGCTCGAGCTCGCGCTCGACATGGCGATCGGCCACATCGCCCGCCTGTCGGGTTGAGCCGGGCCGCGAATCCAGGAGCGCCGGCTGGCCGGCCGATCGACAAGCGCATCCTCCCGCGCTACCGATGGCGATTCGGACTGTGGAATCACACAGGAGCCGGGAGGAAACTTGGAGACGATCGTTTCCATCGTCGGCGGAGTGGGCCTGTTCCTGCTCGGCATGGCGGTAATGACCGACGGGCTCAAGGCGCTCGCCGGCACGGCCCTGAAGCAGGTGATGGAAAAGGCGGCGGCGACGCCGCTGCTCGGCACGTTCTGGGGCGCGATCATCACGCTGCTCGTGCAATCGTCGAGCGCCACCACCATGACCACGATCGGGCTGGTCAGCGCCGGGCTCCTGACCTTCCCGCAGGGATTGAGCCTCGTTTTCGGCGCCAACATCGGCACGACCGGGACCGGCTGGCTGGTGGCGGCGTTCGGGGTCCGGATCTCGCTCACCGCCGCTGCGCTACCGATCGTTTTCGTCGGCGCGCTGCTCAAGGTGGTCGGGCGCGGCCGGCTGGCGGCGGCGGGCAGCGCCATCGCCGGCTTCGCGCTGATCCTGGTCGGGCTGTCGACCCTGCAGCAGGGCATGGGCGGCCTGGCCGAGCAGCTGCACCCCTCGGACCTCCCGACGATCATGAACGAAGCCGGCCTCGTCACCTTGGCGGGCCTCGCCCGTGTGCTGCTGCTGACCGCAGTCGGCGCCCTCATGACGACCGTCATGCAGTCCTCGACCGCGGCGATCGCAGTCACACTGTCGGCGCTCTATGCCGGAGCCGTCGGCCTCGATCAGGCGCTGGCGCTGGTCATTGGACAGAACATCGGCACCGCGACCAGCTCCGCGGTCGCGGCGATCGGCGCTTCCAGCACCGCCAAGCGGCTGGCCGTCGCGTATATCGCGTTCAAGCTGGTAGCGGCGGTGATCGCGATAGTCCTTTTTCCATTTGTCACGCCGCTCATCGTCCGCGCGTCGCACGAGATCGATTCGACGGCTCTGCTCGCCGCCTATCACACCGCCTACAACGTGGTCGGCGTCGGCGTCCTTCTGCCGCTGATGGGCCCGTTCACCCGCCTGATCGAGCGGCTCGTGCCGGAGCGAGGCTCGCCGTTCACGAAATATCTTGATCCGGCCGCGCTTCGCGCGCCTACGGTCGCGGTCGAGGCGGTGCGCCGCACGGTGGAGCGCGCGCTAGAAACGCTGTGCCTCGCGACGGCGACAGCGCTCGAGGGCGCCGTCGAGGGCGGGACGGTCCGGCCGGCCATCGACGACGCCGCGCTTGCGCAAGCGTCGGAGGCGTCGCGACAGGCCGGCGATTTTCTGTCGAAAGCCGACCCGCCGCCTTCGGACGAGGGCCACGCCTGGTACACCAGCACGGTGCATGCGCTCGATCACGCGACCCGGCTTGCCGAGGCTGTCGGCGCCATGGCGAAGACAGGCCTTACGACCGACGGTCCCGAAGAGATCAGCGCCGCGGCGTTATGCGCGCGATCGATGCGCGAGGCGGCGGGGGCCGCGGTCGGTCTCGTGCGCTCCTCCGGGCCGGGCCGTCCAGCGGATGACGATTTGGCGAGAAGTCGCGCAAGCGCGCTGGCGAAGGACACGGTCGAAGCCGGCCACAATGCGGCCGGCAGCCTCGAGCGCGACGCGGTGGCGCTTGCCGATCTCAGGGTGGCGCATCGCCGCGCCACGCTCGACATGGTCGCGTCCGGAAAGCTGACCGCGACCGCGGCGATCGCGCGTGTCGATGCGGTCGCCCTTCTGAACCGGCTCGCGCATCACGCCTGGCGCGCGGTCGCGCACCTCGAGCTCGCCGCCGCCTCGCCCATGGAGCTCAAGCAATGAACGCGACGGAAGCGACGGCGTGGCATTCCCTCACGGCCGAGGAGGCCGTCGCACGGCTCAACGGCAGCTTGACGGCGGGCCTCGACGACGCGGAAGCCGGCCGGCGCCAGGCCCAGTACGGCCCCAACCTGCTGCCGACCGCGCACAAACGCGGCCCGTTCATGCGCTTCCTCACGCAGTTCAAGAATGTCCTCGTCTACGTCCTCCTCGCCGCCGGCTTCATCAAGCTGATGATGGGCCTCATGCTCGACGCCTCTATCATCCTCGGCGTGGTCGTTATCAACGGACTGCTCGGTTTCATCCAGGAAGGAAGGGCGGAGAAGTCGCTCGATTCGATCCGCAACATGCTTTCGGCCGAGGCGAGAACCCTGCGAGGCGGGCAAACCGCAATGATCCCGGCCGAGGAGCTTGTGCCGGGCGACATCGTGTCCCTCGAGTCCGGCGACAAGATTCCGGCCGACATCCGCCTCATCGACGTCAAGAACCTTCGCACGGAGGAAGCGGCGCTGACCGGCGAATCGGTCCCGTCCGACAAATCGACTGCCCCCGTCTCGGCCAAGGCGACCGTCGGCGATCGTGCTTGCATGGCCTATTCCGGAACCCTGGTCGTGTCCGGCCGGGCGACCGGAATCGTCGTCGGCACGGGGAGCGACACTGAATTGGGGCGAATCAACCAGATGCTCGCCGGCGTGAGCGCCCTCGAGACCCCGCTCTTGCTCCAGATCAAGAAGTTTGGCTATGCGATAACCGTCATCATTCTCATCGTCAGCGCTATCACCTTCGCCTATGGGCGGCTTGTCCAGAACATTCCGTTCGTCGAGATGTTCCAGGCGGTCACCGGGATCGCCGTCTCGATGATCCCCGAAGGTCTGCCGGCTCTCATCACCATCACGCTCGCCATCGGCGTGCAGCGGATGGCGAGCCGCAACGCCATCGTGCGCCGCCTGCCGGCGGTCGAAACGCTCGGCTCGGTGGCGCGGATCTGCTCCGACAAGACCGGGACGCTGACGCTGATGGAAATGATGGTCGTCTCGGCCGCCACCGCTGACGAAGCGCTCAAGGTCACCGGCCAGGGCTACGCAAATCAGGGGGAAGTGCTCAAGGACGGCGCGCCGGTCGGCAAGGACCCGGTTCTCGCGCTTCTTGGGCGGGTCTCGGCGCTCTGCAACGACGCGGAGCTGCGCAACGAGGACGGCGTCTGGAAGGTTGAGGGCGATCCGACCGAGGGCGCGCTCTATCCGTTCGCCGCCAAGCTCGGGATCGACCGGGCTCAGGAGCAGGGCGCCTATCCGCGCATTGACGTCATCCCGTTCGAATCCGAGCACCGGTTCATGGCGACCTTGCACAAGACGCCCGAGGGCGGTGAGATCCTGCTTGTGAAGGGCGCGCCGGAGGTCATCCTCGATCATTGCGACCGGCAGGAGGCCGCGAGCGGCAAACGCCCGCCGCTCGATCGCGCCCATTTCGAAAAGGCGGCGGACGCGCTTGCGGCGCAAGGGGAGCGTGTGCTGGCGCTGGCGTGGCTGCCCGATCCCGATCTCAAGGCCGGGAGCCTGGGTCCGGCCGATCTGCCAAAGACCCTCATCCTGCTCGGGCTTGTCGGGCTCCTCGATCCGCCGCGCCGGGAGGCGATCGAGGCGGTCAAGGAATGCCACGCCGGCGGCATCCGGGTGACGATGATCACCGGCGATCACAAGATCACCGCCGCGGCGATCGCCAAGATGCTGGATATCGGCGACGGCAAGACAGCGGTGACCGGCGCCGAAGTCGCGGAAATGGACATGGCGACGCTTCAGGAAACGGTCGCCAAGGTCGACGTGTTCGCGCGCGCAAGCCCCGAGCACAAGCTGCGGCTCGTCAAGGCGATCCAGGCCAACAAGCAGGTCGTCGCCATGACCGGCGACGGCGTCAACGACGCTCCGGCGCTGAAAAAGGCCGACATCGGCGTCGCCATGGGCATCAAGGGCACCGAGGTCACCAAGGAGGCGGCGGAGATGGTGCTCGCCGACGATAATTTCGCCTCGATCACGGCGGCGGTGAAGGAAGGGCGAACCGTCTATAACAACATCGAGAAGGCGATCCTCTTTATGCTGCCGACCAACGTCGCCCAGGCGCTGGTCATCCTGGTCGCGATCTTCGTCGGCTTCACCGCGCCGATCACCGCGCCACAGATCCTGTGGGTCAACATGGTGACCTCGGTCGCCCTCGGTCTCGTCATCTCGTTCGAGCCGCACGAACTCGACGTGATGCGGCGGCCGCCGCGCGCGGTCGATCGACCGATCCTCGACGCCTTCGGGGTGTGGCGGGTCGTGTTCGTCGGGACGGCGTTGCTCATCCTGACTTTATGGGCGTTCTTCTGGATGAAATCGCAAGGCGGCTCCGATCCGCTCGCGCGCACCGTCGCGGTCAACGCGCTGGTGATCGGCCAGGTGTTCTATCTCCTGAACAGCCGGTTCAAGGTCGATTCGTCATTGTCGCCTTTGGCCCATCTCGGCAACCCATACCTGCCGGCGGGAATCGGCGCGGTGATCGTGCTGCAGCTTCTCTACACCTACGCGCCGCCGCTGCAGCGCCTGTTCGAGACGGAGAGCGTGCCGCTTGGCGTTTGGCCGTGGCTCTTCCTCGGCGGCCTGATCTTCTTCCTCGTCGTCGAGGCGGAGAAGGCGATCATTCGCGCGTTTGGTTCGCGCGCGCGGGCGCCCGAGGCGGCTGCGCCGGCGTGATCAACTTGACCGCTTTAGACCCGTCAAGCGGACATTCCGGATGGAGGCTCCGGCGCCCGCTCAGCGCTCATTGCTCGGGCACTCCGGCCTTGCGCATGCCATCCAAGACAGGCTCAAGCGAGGCGAGATACGGGGGGTTGTCGCTCATCGCCGTCCAAGCGGCGCGGGCGCGGAATCTCGTGAAGGACGGATTGAGGGCGAGACCGGTAGTGGCGGCGGAACGCGCCTCGTCAAGGCGGCCGAGTTGCGCCAGCGCAGCGGCCAACCAAAAATATGATTGATGATAATTTCGGTTGGCCTCGATCGCCCGTCGAGACCAAGCGGCTGCTTGTTCGTAGCTGCCGGGGTTGTTCTTCGCGATGCCGGCGATACTCATCCAAACGTAAGCCATCGTATCGCGCGGACTGAGGCGCAGGGCCTCGGCAACGTGAGCCTCCGTTTCTTCGGCGCGGCCAGTCAAAATCTTTCCAAGTCCAATATAGGAATGGGCGTGGACAAGATTTCGGTCCAGCGCCAAAGCATGTTCACACTTGGCGATGCCCTCGGCCGCGCGCTTGGTGAATATCTCGACAAATCCTAACAGCATGTGGCCAAGCGCGTGGTCCGTCACCAATGACAAAGCTTTGGTCAACTTTGTTTCCGCCGCCGCGAAGGCCGCGATGGGATTGGCCACAAAGAAGTGTGAGCCTTCGAGCACGTCGGCGCGAGCCGATCCAATCAGCGCGTCAACATTGTTTGGATCGGCGATGAACGCGCGATCGAAGAAACTACGTGCTTGCACCAGAGCATCGGCGAGCACACCCCTGTTCATCGAAGCCAAACCTTGAAAATAGAGGTCCATCGAGTTGGGGTTCGGGGCCTGATCGGCGCGAAGCGCCTCGGCGGCGGCGATTTGGGCGTTGAGCGTGTTAGCTAGCCTCGCAACGATCTCGTCCTGCATGTCGAAGAGATCGGCAAGCGGCTTATCGAACCGCTCGGCCCAGAGATGACTGCCCGTCTCCGCGTCAATGAGCTGCACGTTGACGCGCATCCGGTTTCCGCCGCGCTGGACGCTGCCCTCGAGGACATAGCGGACGTTCAACTCGCGGCCAATCTGCTTAAGATCAACGGCCTTGCCTTTGTAGGTGAAGGCCGTGTTGCGCCCAATCACGAACGACCCTCGAATGCGGGAAAGATCGGTCGTCAGGCTCTCCGTGACCCCGTCGACGAAATGCTCTTGCTCCGGATCGCCGCCAAGATTGGCGAACGGCAGGACGACCATCGAGAGGCGCGCCGCGACCGGGGGTTTTTCCGGCGCAGGCGTCGGGGTAGGCTTCGCCGCTGCGGCGGCGCCGACTTCCAGCGAATAGACACGGATCGGCTCGGCGATGTTCTTGAGTTGGGTTTGCCCGAGATCGCGGACCACGAGATCAAGCCGGCCCTTCACCTGACGATAGGCGTCCTCGGAAAGGGAGACGGCGCCGGGCTTGGCAATGCCCTCGAGCCGCGCGGCGATGTTTACGCCGTCGCCCATGAGGTCGCCATCACTCTCCTCGACCACATCGCCGAGATGGATGCCCACCCGGAACTCGATGCGGCGCTCGGCTGGGACGCCGGCATTGCGCTCGATCATGCCGTGCTGCACTTCGATTGCGCAGCGCACAGCGTCGACAACACTGCGAAATTCGACGAGAAGCCCGTCGCCGGTGCGCTTGACCACGCGCCCTTTGTGGACGGCAAGGGTCGGATCGACCAGATCACTGCGCAGCGCCCGCAATCGCGCGAGAGTGCGATCCTCGTCGGCTGCGGCTAGACGGCTGAATCCAACCACGTCGGCGGCGAGGATCGCCGCAATCTTTCGATTTTCGGTCATCGGGCCTGCTACAGCATTAGCGAAACTAACACAAACGACGCGGCGAACTCCGCTCGGAAACCCGAAGGAGTTACCGGGTCCCTCTTCGAAAGCGTCGCTCAGGGGCGATTTGTCCCATTCGCCTCGCGGCGAAAACGACCACTATTTGCGCACAGCGGACAGCCATTGCGTCATGTTCGCACGACCGCGATTCTACCGAAGCAAACCACCTGTGTAACCAAGCGATCGAGTTTGACCTACGGCCCCTCCTCCACGAAGCGCAGGCCCTTGAGCGACGCCACATCGTCGTAGGCGCCCTTCTTCGAGCGCTTGGGCAGCTTGATTTTGACGCGCGGCGCAGTCTCGTAAGGAATTGCCTTGAGCAGGTGGCGGATGCAATTGAGCCGCGCCCGCTGCTTGTCGTCCGAGGGCACGATGGTCCACGGCGCGAATTCGGTGTCGGTCGCCTTGAGCATGGTGTCGCGCGCCCGCGAATATTCGTACCACTTGCCGCGCGACGACAGGTCCATCGGGCTCAGCTTCCACTGGCGCAGCGGATCCTTGATTCGGGCCTCGAACCGGCGCTCCTGTTCCTGGTCGCTCACCTCGAGCCAGAATTTGACCAATAAGATCCCGTCATCGACGATCGCGTGCTCGAACTCGGGGCAGAGGATCAGAAAGCGGCGGTGCTGCGCCTCGGTGCAGAACCCCATTACCACTTCGACCCCTGCCCGGTTGTACCAACTGCGGTCGAAGATCACGATTTCCCCCGCGGCGGGAAAATGGGTCATATAGCGCTGCAGATAGAGTTGCGACTTCTCGCGATCGGACGGCGCCGGCAGCGCCACCACCCGGAACACGCGCGGGCTCACCCGCTCGGTGATCGCCTTGATCACCCCGCCCTTGCCGGCGGCGTCGCGCCCCTCGAATACGACGACGACCCGCAGGCCCTTGTGCCTGACCCATTCCTGCAGCGCGCAGAGCTCGACCTGCAATCCGCGCAGCGCCCTGTCGTAGTCCTTGCGCTTCCTCGGTTCTTTGACGGCGCTCATGGATGGCTCTCGATTGGGGGCAGTCCGTCGCCCGTCGGATGGCGTATCGACCGCTTGCTTCCTCCGGGGGCGTTCTTTTTGTCCTGATATGATGGACCATTTCTCGCACCCCAGCCGCTGTGCTGGCAAGCGAGCGAGCCGGCGACAATTTTACCGCGCGCTCCTCCCGCGAAAACCGAAAAAATTCACGCTTCCGGCGAGCGCCGCGGGAACCGAATTGATGCGGCCGGCGTTTGGCTCGCGCAAGCTCTCGAGCGGCTTGTCTTGACCCGAAAATGGGCTCCCCATGTCTCCGATCCTCCCAATTTCGCTCCTGGTCACCGTCCTTTGCATATTGGGGGCGATCGACGGAGTCCTGTTTCAGCAGCTCCTGTTCGTCGGGGCGGCGATTTCAGCCACCATATTGGTTTGCTCCGTCGAGGCCTGGAGCGCGCGCGGGGCGGCGCAGAGTGAGAATGAGCCCTTCCCCCGCGATCCGACGGACCATTAGGCTCGCCTAGAACCCCTCCCCTCCATCCACAGTCAGCACGTGGCCGACGATGTGGCGCGCGCGGGCGCTGCACAGAAAGAGCACGGCCTCGGCGATGTCGCGGCCGTCGGCGATGCGGCCGTCGGGGATGCGGGCCAGCATCGCCGCTTCGTCCAGCCGGCCGGCGCGGAAGTCATCCAGAACCCCTTCGGTATTCACGTGGCCGGGCGCGACCGCATTGACGCGCAACCCCTTCCCCGCCCATTCGACCGCCATCGACCGGGTCAGACTCTCCAGCGCCGCCTTGGACGCCGAATAAAGCCCAAGGCCGGGCACGGGCCGGCCGGCGGCGATGCTGCTGATGTTGACAATCGCGCCGCTTCGCCCATGCTCGATCGCCCAGTTCGCAAACGCGCGCGCGCAATTGAGCGGTCCAACGGCGTTGACGGCGAAGAAGCGCGCCGTCTCAGCCGCCTCTACCGCGATCAGCGGCGAAGCGGCGAAATAAGCGGCGTTGTTGACGAGGATGTCGACCGCGCCGAAGCGGTCGACGGCCGCCGCCACCATCCGCTCGCAGTCCCGAGGCTCGGCGACGTCGGCTGCGACCTGAAGCACCAGGGCGCGGCACTCGTTCTCGATCCCCTCCGCGGCGCGGGCAAGCGTTTCCTGGGTCCGCCCGGCGATGACCACCCGCGCCCCGTTGAGCGCGAAGGCGCGCGCGATCGCATAACCAAGTCCGCCGCCGCCGCCGGTCACGATCGCGACCTTGGCCTCGAACTCGGCCTGCGCGATCCCGTCCGTCACCCCCTTTTCCCTTGCCCGCGTGACGTCACGGCATCGACTGGAAGCGGTTGGCGAGCGCGCTGATCCGCTTCGCCGTCTCGATGTCGAGATCGGTGAGCTTCATCCCGGCGTCATGGGTGCAGAATGAAAACGAGACGATGTTGTAGGAATTGTGGAACTCGGGGTGATGGTTCATCACCTCGGCCTCGATCGCGATCTCAACGATGAAGGCGATCGCGTCGCGAAAGGTCTTGAGCGCGAACTTGGCCTCGATGTTGGGCGCCTTCAAGGACCAATCCGGCAGCTCGGCCAGCGCCGAGCGAATCTCGGCGTCGGTGAGAATCTTATAGTGGGCCATTGGTTTCGCTCCTGTTCACTGACGAGCGCCGCCAGGCGCCGCGTCGCCCGGCTGGTCAAGCTGTACGATCGCCTGCTCGATCGCAAATGGCGAAACGCGAAGCGAGCTGGTGTACGGCTTCGAGAACTCGAGGATGAGAAACATCGCCAGCGCGACCGAGGCGGCGCCGAGGACCAGCATCGTCGCCGTGGTCGCATTGGGCCGCGAGAGCAGCCCCATGCCGCCGAACATCAGGCACGACCACGCCGTGACGGCGTAGACAAGCGGCCAGGCGACAGGCGTCTCGGCTTGCAGCGACATCAGAAGCCGGTTTTCGCCGATGAACGAATAGTTGTGACGCGCATCGCCGAGCAATTGCTTCTGCGCCGAGGTCGTGGGATCGAGGCTGTCGAAGAATGCGTTCATGTCGCCCATCGCCTTGAAAGAGGCGGTGTAAGCCTGCGCCATCGATTCTTCCGTTCCCCAGAACTGCTCGTGCGCCCAGACAAGATCGCGCCGCAGGATGTCGCGGCCCCGGTCGGCCTCCGGTCCGTACTGGCGCATCTCGAGGTCGAATTCGAGCGCCCGCGCCGCAATGGTCTGGAGCTCGGTCTGCTGGGTGTTGAAGACACCGTACGCGGTCCAGATCAGGAGGCCGAGCACCAGCGCGAGAAGAAGCGTGAGCAGCCCGACCACGCCGCCGATCATGTCGCGTGAGCGCTCGGCGGTATGTTCCGCCGGCAGGAGCCGCGACAGCGCGAGGCCCGCCGCGCCGCTCACGGCGATGAGCGCGCCCACGACCAGCGCGATCGACAGCGAGCTCATTCAGGCACCCCGCCTCCCCCGGACGCCTTCTCGTGACATGTCCGCGAAGTCGCGTCCAGCGGCCGGGAGGCCGCCGCGGGCAAGATGGCCTCTGGCCGGCGCCTCAACCGCGCGCGAATGGCGCCCGTCGCCCATGACAGCTAAACCTTGCCCGGCCAAAGACATATCGCTGGCGGTCGCGCCGGCGTCCGCCGTCGCGCGACTCTGGGACATTCGCCCATTGCCTTTGGCGCCGGCAAAGGAACCTCAAAATAAATCACCCGGCGTGGAAGTTTAAATCAGCAAATAGTTTATTGGGCTCGGTTGGACCATCTGGCAACTGCGTTGAAAATGCGCTAAGTTGGCGACGCAAGGCCTGTGTACCATTTGCGGCCGGCCTAGCGGGTTTTCGATGATGCGGGCGCCAATTTCTGCATTTACGCCGGGGGCGAAGAACCATTCGCCGACCGTAGCGCGGGACCGCGCTAGACGACATCCCGAGCTCCCTTCGCTGACTCGGGGGCCTCGCTTTTGACGGGCTCGACGGATATTGGGATTGCTCGTCCGACCGACGAAGATCGCTCAAGCGGAAATGATGCAGGGAAGTTTCGCCGGGATTCAGCGGCGACCGCGGGCGGCCGGCGCGTGTTCTCATCGATTAGGCTTTTGGGCGGAGATTTGGGACTAAGATGAGCAAGGGTAAGGACTTTCGCGCGCCTCGCAAACGCGGATTCGATGACGATGGACCAATGTCCTACGAGTCAAAGCCTCGTCCCTCGCGCGGCTACGGCGGCGCTCCGGACGGTGGTGGTTTTGGCGGCGGCCCCGTGGGGGCGCCTTCGTCCGCGCCGATAAATTCCAGCGCGCCTGCAGTCGATGCGGTTGTGAAATGGTTCAAGGCGGACAAGGGCTACGGATTCGTCGAACTCGCCGGTGGCCAGGGCGACGCGTTCCTGCACGCCAATGCTCTGCATGCGGCGGGCCACGACACCGTTCCTGCGGGGGCGAAACTGCGCGTCCAGGTCGGCGCGGGCGCCAAAGGCGCACAGGTCACCCGAGTCCTCGAAGTCGATGCGACCGGCGTCGTCGAGCGCCCGCAACGGCCGTCGAGCGACGGGCTTCGGCCGCGCCGAGTCGCGCCTGATCCGTCGACCGCCGTTTCGGTCACTGGAAAGGTGAAATGGTTCGACGACGCCAAAGGGTTCGGCTTCGTTGCCAGCGAGGACGGCGGCAAGGACGTGTTCGTGCACATCTCGATCCTGGGTCCGGCCGGCATTTCGCATCTCGCCGAAGGTCAGCAGGTCACCATGAGAGTGGTTGACACGCCCAAAGGACGCGAGGCCATTTCGCTCTCGCTTTAGGCCCCTCGACGCCGGCGGGCCTCAATTGACGCTGCGGAGCGGCCGGGCGCCGGCCGCCGTGTCGACTGGTGATAGACTGTTCGCGCCGCCCATGCAGCCCTCAAGCGATATTCGCCGCCTCATCGAAATCATGGCGGCGCTTCGCGATCCCATTGCCGGTTGTCCCTGGGACGTCGAGCAGACCTTCGCCTCGATCGCGCCGTTCACGATTGAAGAGGCCTACGAAGTGGCCGACGCAGTCGAGCGCGGATCACCTGAGGATTTACGCGAAGAACTTGGCGACCTGCTGCTCCAGGTCGTCTTTCACGCCCGGATGGCGGAAGAAGCGGGCATGTTCGATTTCGGCGGCGTGGTGGAGGCGATCACCGCCAAGCTTGTCCGCCGTCATCCCCACGTCTTCGGTGACACCGATGCGCGGAGCTCCCTCGCGGTGAAGGCCCTTTGGGGGCGCATCAAGGCGGAGGAGAAGCGCAAAAAGGACGGGTCGCGCGCAAGCCGCGGCTTGCCTCAGGAAGCTCCGTCTGGCGCGCTCGCCGGCGTGCCGTTGGCGTTGCCGGCGTTGACTTCGAGCCATGAAACTGCAAGAGAAAGCCGGGAAGGTCGGTTTCGACTGGAACGATGTCCGCGCGGTTCTGGCGAAAGTCGGCGAGGAAGTCGCCGAAGTCGAGGCGGAGATTGCGACCGGTCCGGAGCAATCGTTGACCGGCGAGGTCGGCGACCTGCTGTTTGCGGTCGTCAACCTAGCGCGCCATCTCAAAGTCGATCCGGAGACCGCGTTGCGCGGCGCGAACGCCAGGTTCGAACGCCGCTTCGCGCATATCGAGCATCGCCTGGCGGAGAGCGGGCGAACCCCCGAAAGCGCGGGGCTCGATGAGATGGAGCAGCTTTGGGTCGAGGCGAAGGCGAAGGAGCGCCGGGCGCCGTGATATGGGATAGAGGCCGGGCGCTACACCGGCCTCTGCGGCGCTACTTCTTGGATGAGCTTTTCGCGTGAGCCTCATCGGAGGCCGCGGGGGCAACGTTGGAGTGCTTCTGAGCCTCCGTCGCGTGCTCGTTACCCTTCAAGTGGTCGTTCTTGCCGTGACGCCCTGCGGCGGCGCGATGCGACTTGGCTGCGCTCTCGTGGTGCGCGGCCGCTTTTGTGTGTGCTTGGTTCGGCATTTGGGTCTCCCCTTGTCCGGAGAATTTCCGGTCGGCCACCAGCGGCCTCAATAGTGTTCGCAGCGAGTGCATTTGTTGTTTTTGATCAGTTGAATTGGTTAGTTGACCAGATCAATTGTCGTTGGAAAATCTTTCTCTGGCGAAACAGACGCCATTGGCGCATAACGCGATCATGACACAGAGCCCGGTATTTACGACCGATGTCGCAAAAGACATCGGGAATCCCAATCGCTTCCGCTGGAACGTTTACGAAAATAATAAGGTGCGAGACAAATCGTTCTATTCCTTTGCCACAAGGGGTGAAGCCCAGAGCGACGCAGATAAGTTCGTCCGAAAGCTCAACTCGATCTGGCCAGCCTCAAGAGAATAAAAAGCATTGAGCTGTCTCGCGGTGTTTATTTGAATCCTTGGGTCGGGCCCTGGACGGCGTAGCCCCCCGCGAAACGTCTCTTCACCCGCTCGATCTGGTCAGCCGCGACGCGCACCGTAAGACGCAGACCCGCTTCCTCGTCGCGCCGGCTCATGACCTCCGCGTGTTCGTAGAGCCAATGCAGTCCCCCGCCGTCGCAAGCGTCAAGCGTCAGTTCGACCAGCGACCGGTCACGAGCCAGGCGGTCCTCGATCGCCTGCAACAGGCGATCGATCCCCTCCCCGGTCGCCGCCGAAATCGCCAGCGGCGGCGCGGGATGTGTTTTTTCCTCGTTGGCCAGCGCGGAGCGCGCGTCCGCGTCCAGGCAGTCGAGTTTGTTCCAGACTTCAATGACGCGGTCGGCGCGATCGGCGACTCCGATCTCGGCCAGGATCGCGTCGACGTCATCGCTCTGCGCATCGCTGTCGGCGTGGGAAATGTCCCGCACATGGACGATGACGTCTGCGGCGCGCACCTCCTCGAGCGTGGCGCGGAAAGCGGAAATGAGCGTCGTCGGCAGGTTCGAGATGAAGCCGACTGTGTCGGAAAGGATGGCCGAACCGCCATGCGGCAACCTGATCAATCGCACGGTCGGATCGAGAGTGGCGAACAGCATGTCGGCCGCCAGGATTTCCGCGTGGGTCAGCCGGTTGAACAGCGTCGACTTCCCGGCGTTGGTGTAGCCGACCAGCGCGACCACCGGATAAGGCGCGGACACCCGGCTCGCTCGCTGAAGAGCGCGCCTGCGCTTGACTCCTTCGAGCTCGCGCTCAATGCGGACGATCCGCTCCTGAATGAGGCGGCGGTCCGTTTCAATCTGGCTTTCGCCCGGCCCGCCGAGAAACCCGAAGCCGCCGCGCTGTCTCTCGAGATGGGTCCACGAGCGCACCAGGCGAGAGCGCTGATAGTCCAAATGAGCCAGCTCCACTTGCAGCGCCCCCTCGGCGCTGCGAGCTCTGCGGCCAAAGATTTCGAGGATCAGCCCGGTGCGGTCTATCACCTTGCAGGCGAACGCGCGTTCAAGGTTTCGCTGCTGCGCTGGCGACAGCGCACAGTCGAAGGCCACAAGATCGATCCCCTCAGCCTTCACTTTAGCTGCTATGGCCTCGACCTTGCCCTTGCCGATGTAAGTCGCAGGCCGAATCACCCTCAGCGACACGGTTTCGGCCCCGACCACGATGAGGTCGATGGCTCTTGCCAGCCCCACGGCCTCGTCGCGCCGCGCCCCGGGGCTGCGCGATTGGTCAGCCTGTTCCTGGGCGAGACTGGGACAGACGACCCAGGCGCGGGTTCCAGTCACGACCGCCCGCCTTCAGTCGCCGATCGGCCCGGCCGATGAACCCAGGAAAGACGGCTCAATGAGCGTCCGCGCCGTCTTCGACCGCCTCGAACATCGTAATCGGACTGGCCGGCATGATTGTCGAGATTGCGTGCTTATAGACCAGCTGCGAGTGCCCGTCGCGGCGCAGCAAGACGCAGAAATTATCGAACCAGGTAACGAAACCCTGCAGTTTTACTCCGTTGACGAGAAAAATCGTGACCGACGTCTTGGACTTTCGGACGTGATTGAGAAACGTGTCCTGGAGGTTTTGCGCCTTCTCGGTTGCCATTCGTCTTTCCGTTCGTTGGGCCTTTCCGGCCTCGGTATAAGGTATTCACCGGCGCCTCTCATGAAGCGATCTGCAAGTTTATAGCATAAAAATTACGGCGGGCGAACTCATAAGCCGAAAACACAATGTTAAAGCGGCGTTCATGAACGGTCGAGTGAGGCGGACGTGGGCCCAGAATGGGGCTTGCGCGCACCCGAGGACGGATTTGGAGGCGACCGCAGCTATTCGACCCCCAGAGACTTCAGCTTGCGGTGCAGCGCCGACCGCTCCATGCCGATGAATTCCGCGGTTCGCGATATATTTCCGCCAAACCGGCTGATTTGGGCCACGAGATAGTCGCGCTCGAAGGCTTCCCGCGCCTCGCGAAGCGGAAGACTCAGCAATTTCTCGCCGCCGATGCCGCTCGGCACCGCCGGCACAAGCGCGCCAACCTCGGCCGGAAGCATTGACGCCGAGATTTCGGCGTTGGGGTCGCCGAGGGAGAGGATCATCAAGCGTTCAACATTGTTGCGCAACTGGCGGATGTTTCCTGGCCAGTCGTGGGACTGCAGCACCGCCATGGCGTCCGCGCCCACGCGGCGCGGCGCAACTCCCATGGTGGCGGCGACACTCTTCAGAAAGTATTGAACGAGTTCCGGAATGTCCTCTCGCCGCTCGGCCAGCGACGGGATCCGAATCGGCACCACCGAAAGCCGGTGAAAAAGATCCTCGCGAAAGCGCCCCTCGGTGATCGCTTCCGCAAGATCCCGACTGGTTGATGAAATGATGCGGACGTCGACGAAGACCCGCGAAGCCCCGCCGACGCGGCGAAAGTTCTGATCGACCAGCACCCGGAGGATTTTCGCCTGCGTCTCGCGCGGCATGTCGGCGATTTCGTCCAGGTAGAGCGTGCCGCTGTGCGCCTGCTCAAGGGCGCCGATCCTCGGAGGCTGATCGGCGCTGGCCTCGACCCCGAACAGCTCCGCCTCCATCCTTTCAGGCGACATCGCCGGGGCGTTGATCACGACGAAGGGGCCGTCGGCGCGCCCCGAACTTTCGTGAACAAGCCTGGCGGCCAGCTCCTTGCCCGAACCGGCGGCGCCAGAAATGAGTATGCGCGAATTGGCGGGTCCGAGTTTGTCGATGATCCGCTTGAGATTGACCATCGCCGAGGAAGACCCGACCATTCGGTCGACCGAGCCGCCTCGGGCCTTGAGCTCGTTGACCTCTCTCTTCAGGCGCGAAGTCTCCAACGCCCGTTCGGCGATCAAGATCAGGCGATCGGCCTTGAACGGCTTCTCGATGAAGTCGTAAGCGCCGAGCTTGATCGCCGTCACCGCGGTCTCGATGTTGCCGTGACCCGAAATCATCACGACAGGCACGGAGGGATGCTGGCGCTTGACCGCCTCGAGAAGCTGCAGCCCGTCCAGCTTCGATCCCTGCAGCCAGATGTCAAGGAGGATCAGTTGCGGCCGGCGCGCGTCGATCGCCGCCATCGCCTCGTCCGAATCGCGCGCCATGCGCGCGCCATGACCCTCATCCTCCAAGATGCCGGCGACGAGCTCGCGGATGTCCTCTTCGTCGTCGACGATGAGAATGTCTGCAACCATCAGGACGATCCAATCCTCTCGTTTTCGGCCTGCGCGCTATCGTGCTCCTGGCGGCGCAAGGGCAGTCTCATCAGGACTTTTGCGCCATGACCGCCGTCGATACGCGCCAGCCCGTCGAGCAGCTCGACGCCTCCGCCGTGGTCCTCGAATATCTTGACTACGATCGGCAAGCCGAGGCCGGTTCCTTCGGTCCTCGTCGTCACATAAGGCTCCATCAGACGGTGCCGGTCCTCGCGGGGAAATCCTTTGCCATTGTCGCTGACCGCGATCTCGGCAAAGTCGCCTCCGTCAACGGACAAGGTGGTCAGGATGACGCCCTTCCCCTGGTATTCCCCTAATGCGTCAATGCCTTCCATAGCATTCTTCAGCACGTTTGTGAGTGCTTGCGACACCAGCCGACGATCAAAATTGGTCAGAACAGCCTCGTCGGGAAGCCGGTCCTCGAAAGCAATGTCCGGGCGCCCGACCCGCATCAGAAATATCGCCTGGCGCACACAGTCGGTAAGGTCGTCGTGCGCCGGCCGCGCCTTGGGCATTCGCGCGAAGGAGGAGAATTCGTCGACCATCCGTTTGATGTCGTCGACCTGCCGGATGATGGTGTCCGTGCATTGGTCGAAAACATCCCTGCCCTCGAGAATATGCCGGCCGTAACGTCGCTTCAGGCGCTCGGCCGAGAGCTGGATCGGCGTCAGCGGATTCCTGATCTCGTGCGCGATGCGACGCGCCACGTCCGCCCAAGCAGCGGTCCGCTGGGCAGTGACGAGGTCGCTGATGTCGTCGAGCGTGATGACGCTGGCGCGGTCGTCGCGCCCTGGGTTGCCGGTGACCCGAACGTTCAGAACCCGCTCGCGACCGTCTCGCAGGACGGTCGCCTGCCCCTGATGAAGCCGCAGCCGCAGCGACCGCGCCTGTTCCCAGATCAGGCCGATGCTGGGCTGGACGGCGTTCAGGGGCCTACCGATCAGACCGATATCGCCACCGAGCAGGCGCTCCGCGGCGGCGTTCGAAATCGTCACGACGCCTTCGTTGTCGACGCCCAGAACGCCGGCGGGCACGCCCGACAGCACCGCCTCGATGAAGGCGCGCCGCTCATCGTTGAGCGCGTTCGCGTCGATCAGGCCGGTTTGCTGGCGCAGCAGCTCCGAGGTCATCTTGTTGAACGTATCTCCGAGATGCCCGAGATCCCCGTCGGAGGCGCTGGTCGGGACCTGGACGTGAAGGTTGCCAGAAGCGACCTCGTCGGTGGCTCGAATGAGGCGACGAATGGGTCCGACAAGCCGATTGGCCCAGGCAAGCCCGAGCCAAATCGCGGAAAACAGCATCGTCAGCGCAAGCATGACGAACACAGTCGCAAAGCCCAGTTCGAGGCTGTGCCTATGGGCTTCGAAACGGCCCCACATGCTTGAGACCAGAGTGGCGTCCTCCGCAACCTTGGCCGCCAACGGGTCGATCCCCCGAGCCGCGTAAAGGAATTGCCCCCCGAGGCCGGGGATCGGGCGAATGCCGACGAAGATGTTGCCGGCGCCCAGGAAGCCGCACAGCGCCTCGCCGTTCAGCGCGTCCTGGAAATCAGACGGATCGGGCCTGGCGATCAGCTTGTCGTCTGAGCCTTCCGCGACCACGATCGGAGTTCCGTCGCTCTTCATCAGCGCAGCGGCGGTGAATCCCAGCGTTTTCGAGCGTGAACTGAAGTATTCCTTGAACTGAGTCGGGTCTGATCTCAGGAGCGTCGCGCTGCGGGCGATGTCGTCGGCGGTCAGCTCGACATCGCGCAGGAGCGCCCGGCACTGGGTTTCGCGGTAAAGCTGGGTCGCCTGATTGGCCTCATTGATGAAAGATGCAACGTCGCTCATGAAGCGGGGGTTGATCGCCCACTCGACTGAAACCGTCGCCACGATCGCCGTGATGATCGCCGGGATCGCGGCGACCAGCGAAAACAAGGTGACGAACCGGCTGTGCAGCCGAGCGCCGGCGCGCGCGGCCCTCCTCGCAGCTCTCAGCCGCGTCAGTTCGATGGCGATGAGAACGATGAGGACGAGAACTACGAGGCCGTCCCCGACCAACAGCGTGAAGACGACGGTCTGAGTGGGCAGAATCGGCGTAAAGCCAGCGAAAACGAGGAACGTCGCCAGCGCGAGGACGAAGGCTGCGCCGACGACAATCACTCCGAACCGGCCGGTGGGCCGGCTGTCGTCAAAGAGCGCCGCGCCGCGTGCGTCGATGGTCGTTCCAGTCAAAGCCCTGAACCGAATGCCGCGAGACTCGCCATAGGGTGGCGAATTGTTTAGCGCCTCCGTGGCAAAGCTGCAACGATGTTGCTCAACTGCGACGGCGCCGGTGCAGATTCAACGAAAACTGGCAACGCCGCGGAGATTGAGATCGCGGATTTTCTTGCGCAGGGTGTTGCGGTTGAGCCCGAGAATCTCGGCCGCCTTGATCTGATTTCCGCGGGTCCAGGTAAGCGTGGCGGCGATCAGGGGCGCTTCAAGATCGTGGAGCACCCGGTGATAAAGCCCGACCTGAGGGTTGGCTCCGCCAAACGACCGAAAGAGATCCCCGATCGCGCGTTCCATCGCCGCGTCGAAGCCATCTCCGGCGATTTGAGCTGTCACCGGCGTGACGCGCTTCCTTCCATCGTCGACTGCAGCCGGTGGCGGGAATAGCGGCGACGCCCCGACGCTGAGCTCGGATTCGATCAGCGCCTCCCCGATGACATCCTGGGGATAGAGGGCGGAAAGGCGGCGGGTGAGATTTTCGAGCTCACGCACGTTTCCCGGCCAGAGATAGCGCCTCAGACGCTCCATGGCCGCGGGCTCGACCGTCTTGACTGGAAGGCCCTCCGACGAGCCGCGCTGGAAAAACGCGCGCACCAGATCGGGAATGTCTTCCGGGCGTTCGCGCAATGGCGGGAGGCGGATCGGAACGACATTGAGGCGGAAGAACAGATCCTCGCGAAAGGCTCCCTGCTGGATGGCGAAGCGGAGGTCCTTGTTTGTGGCCGCGACGATCCGGACGTTGGTCTTGATCGGCGTCCGGCCGCCGACGGTCGTATATTCGCCCTGTTGCAGCACCCGAAGAAGTCGAGTCTGAGCTTCCATCGGCATATCGCCGATTTCGTCGAGAAACAGGGTCCCGCTTTCCGCCTGCTCAAAACGTCCCACCGAGCGGGCGGCGGCGCCGGTGAAGGCGCCCTTCTCGTGGCCGAAGAGCTCGCTCTCGATGAGGTCGCGCGGAATGGCGGCCATGTTGATGGCCACGAATGGTCCGCCCTTACGTTTGCCGTAATCGTGCAGCGCCCTCGCGACCAGTTCCTTGCCGGTGCCGGACTCGCCCGAAATCATGACCGTGAGATCGGTCTGCATCAGCCGCGCCAGAACCCGGAAAATGTCCTGCATCGCCGGGGAGCGCCCGACGATCGGCATCACCTCGGCCGGGACCGGGGCTTCCGCCGCCTCGCGCCGGCGCTTCGGCTCCGCGAGCGCGCGCCCGACGATCGCCACCAATTCGCGCAGATCGAAGGGCTTGGGCAGATATTCATAAGCGCCGCGCTCCGATGCCTTGATCGCGGTAATAAAGGTATTTTGCGCGCTCATGACGATGATCGGCAGATCGGGCCGCATCCGCTTGATCCGCGGCAAGAGATCGAACGCATTGTCGTCGGGCATCACGACATCGGTGATGACGAGATCGCCCTCCCCCGCCGCGACCCATCGCCAAAGCCCGGCGACCGTTCCGGTCGCACGAACTTCGTAGCCGGCGCGAGTGAGCGCCTGATTGAGGACTGTGCGTATCCCGGCGTCGTCATCGGCGACGAGAATGTGCCCTGACGGCATTCCGACTAGCTCCTCCGCCCTGACGTCCGGCCCCTCACCTCGCCGCCACGCGCGGCGATTGAAGCGGCATCAGCACGCGAAACATGGTTCGTCGCGGATGCAACTCGCATTCAATGATGCCGCCGTGGTCGCCGATCAGCTTCGCGACCAGTGCAAGACCTAGACCAGAACCTTGGAGCTTAGTCGTCACGAAGGGATCGAATAGATTGCCAAGTATTTCGGGCGCGATGCCCGGACCGTTGTCCCGAACGCAAATCTCTAGCGGCAGGGCGATCGGTTCGGCGCTCGGCGCGGTCCGTAAGCGCACTCCCGGTCGGTACGCGGTGGTCAGCGTAATCTCGCCATCGATGCTATCCCTTCCAATGGCTTCGGCGGCGTTCTTAACTAAATTGAGGAATACTTGGATCAGTTGATCGCGGGATCCGCGCACATGCGGCAGCGAGGGATCGTAGACCTCGACAAAACGGATGTGGCGGGCGAAGCCGGCTTGGGCCAATCGCTTGACGTGATCCAACACAGCGTGAATGTTGAGGCTTTCCCATTGCGACGGCGTTGAATCGGCGAATGATTGCATGCGATCGACGAGTTTGACGATCCGATCGGTTTCGTCGCAAATTAACCGTGTCAGGGCTCGATCCTCGTCGCTGACGTTCGCTTCGAGCAATTGGGCGGCGCCGCGAATGCCCGAGAGCGGGTTTTTGATTTCGTGGGCCAGCATGAGCCCAAGCGCACTGATCGAACGCGCGGCGCTCCGATGCGTCAGTTGTCTGTCTATTTTTTCAGCAATAGCCCGCTCTTGCAGCATAATCGCCACTGCATCGTCCGTCTGGGGCACGGGCGCGATGAAAACATCGACAGCATTTCGATTGCCCGTCCGGGGCGTGGAAATGTCGATCTTGTAGCCGTTGACGGTCGCGCGATTGCTGAGCGCGTCGGCGACAAGAGCCAAAACCGGCGAGTCCGACGGAATGAGGTCGGTCAGTCGGGAACGCACCAGCGTGCCGCGCCCCATGTCGAAGAACGTCTCGGCCGCCGCGTTGACATCAATCACCCAGCCTTGGGCGTCGACCGTGAGCAACGGCTGGGCGAGAGCGTTCAGCACTTTGACCGCGTCCGGGCGCCGCTGAGCCGGGTGCGCGGTCATGCCGCCAGCCTCGCCCAATCAGGGTCGAAGGCCCGCGCGAGCAGCGCTCGCGCCTTGGGCAAGTCCTCGGTCGTCACGAGTTCGCGCCGAAGGGTCTCGTCGGCGCCCGCCTGACCCGCATAGGCCGCCAGATGCTTTCGGGCATGACGAAGTCCTGAGCGGGGGCCAAGCTTGCCGACGAGCCAGTCGAGATGCTCGAGCGCAGCCTCGCGACGCTCCTCCCGCCGGGGCGCACGCAGCCGGCCGCCGGCTTCGAGCGCACGCGATACGCCGCCGACCAGCCACGGGGCGCCGAGCGCCGCGCGCCCGATCATGACCCCAGCGGCGCCGGAAAGCGCAAGCATGGCGCGAGCGTCCTCGAGGGTCGCACAATCCCCGTTGACGATAACCGGGATCCGGACCGCCTCGACCACCGCGCGGGCGGCGGCCCAATCGGCGCGGCCGTTGTAGAACTGGGCGCGAGTCCGCCCGTGGACGGTCGCCATCCGCGCCCCCGCCTGTTCGGCCCGGCGGGCGAGTTCGGGCGCGTTCAACGACGCCTCGTCCCAGCCGAGCCGCATCTTGACGGTCACGGGAACCGACACTGCCTCGACCACCGCCGCTATGAGACGCTCGGCGTCATCGAGATCGCGCATCAGCGCCGCGCCGGCCAGAGCGCCGGCAACGCGCCGCGCCGGGCAACCCATATTGATATCGACGAGCGCGGCGCCGACGCCGACGACCCTGCGCGCGGTCTCTGCGAGCGCCCGCGCCTCCCGACCGACAAGCTGGACGGCGTGGGGAGCCAATCCGTCGCCCTCCGCCCGCATTGATGCCTCTGCGTCGCCTTCAAGATAGGTTTCGGCCGCCACCATCTCCGAAAAGACGAGCGCCGCGCCGAAGCGGCGCGCGATCCGCCGCATCGCCAGATCGCTCACCCCCGACATCGGCGCAAGCAACGCCCGTCCCTCGAGCCGGATCGGTCCGATGGCGATGATGGGGGTGGCGCCTAGAGAATGAGCACACTTCATTCTGCCTACACTCTAGTCAGTTGAATGGCGAAGGCAAGCCAAACGAACCGACCGGCCATTGTCTGACCGTCAAGCCGGGTCGTCCGGTCCCGGGAACAGGTGGTCAATCCGCCCGCTCGCGTAATAGGCGGCGAGCCCGATCCATTCATGCGCCGCCAGCATGAAGGTCTTGAGGTTCCCCAGCGGATCGAGGGTCGGGCGAAAATCGTCAACCCATCGCCCGGAGGTATAAAAAGAGACCGGATAGGGGATCGGGTGAAATCCCGCCTTCTCGAACACGCCCATCGCCCGCGGCATGTGGAAGGCGGAGGTTAGGACGACCCAGCGCTGCGACGCTTCCGGATGAACGATCGCCGCGGTGAAGCGGGCGTTTTCGTCGGTGTTGCGAGCCTTGTCCTCGATCGTCACCCGATCCCGCGCGACGCCCATCGCGACCATGAGGTCCCGGGCTCGCGCCGCTTCGTTCGAACTCCCTCCGAGCAGCGAGTTGGCGCCGCTGGTGTATACGACGCGCGCCTGCGGAAACCGCTTCGCCAGAATGACCGCCTCGGTGATCCGCTCGCCGCCCTCGTCGAATATTGTCTGGCCGCGGACGGCGCTCATGGCGTCGTTGATGGCCCCCCCGAGCACGATGATGCCGTATGGCGGCTGCAAATCAGACGAAGGCTCGGGGAACCGGTTTTCCAGCGGGACGAGCAGCAACGCGCGAAAGGGCAGCGTGGCCAGGGCGAGCAGGATCAGGATCGCCGTAAGCGCGAGCCCGCGTCCGAACCTCGCATGGCGGCCGTAGCAGAGCACGACCCCCGCGAGCGCGCCGAACAACAAAAGGTTGATCGGCGAAGCAAGCATCCAGAATATCTTCGAAGCGACGAAAAACACTGGCGAAACGATCTCTGTCTTCGGCCCTTGTGGCAAGAGTGAAGGCTTGTCGCAAGTCGCGCCGTCGCCTAACTTGCGTTTTGACTCAAGAGGAGCGCGATGAAGTTCCGCCACGATGTCGTGGCCGCGATCGGCCACACGCCGCTAATCAAGCTCCGCGCCGCCTCGCAGGCGACGGGGTGCACGATTCTCGGCAAGGCCGAATTCATGAACCCCGGCGGATCGGTCAAGGACCGCGCGGCGAAAGCGATCATCGACGACGCGATCGCCCACGGCGGGTTGCGTCCGGGCGGCGTCATCGTCGAGGGCACCGCCGGCAACACCGGAATCGGCATCGCGATGGTGGCGAGCGCGCTCGGCTATCGGGCGGTGATCGTCATTCCCGACACCCAGGCGCAGGAAAAGAAGGACATGCTGCGCCTCGCCGGCGCGGAATTGATCGAGGTTCCGGCGGTCCCTTATTCCAACCCCAACAACTACGTGCGCTATTCGGGGCGCCTCGCCGCGGCGCTGGCCAAGACCGAACCGAACGGCGCCGTCTGGGCAAACCAGTTCGACAACGTCGCCAACCGGCGCGGCCACTACGAGACGACCGGGCCGGAGATTTACGACGATCTCGGCGGCAAGTTGCATGGGTTCGTGAGCGCCGTCGGGACAGGGGGGACGCTTGCCGGCGTCGGCATGGCGCTCAAGGAGCGCGACCCGGCGATCAAGATCGCCCTCGCCGATCCGCCGGGAGCGGCGCTCTATTCCTATTACACCACCGGCGAACTCAAGATGACCGGCTCTTCGATCACCGAGGGAATTGGACAGAGCAGGGTCACCGCCAACCTTGAAGGCGCGCCGGTCGACTTCGCCTACGAGATTCCCGACGCAGAGTCCGTGCCGATCGTCTTCGACCTCGTGACGCGCGAAGGTCTTTTGCTCGGCGGTTCGTCGGGGGTCAACATCGCCGGCGCGCTCCATCTCGCCCGCGAACTCGGTCCAGGCCACACGATCGTGACGCTCTTGTGCGACTCCGGCGCGCGCTACGCCTCGAAGCTGTTCAATCCAGCGTTTCTGCGTTCGAAGGGCCTGCCGGTCCCAGACTGGCTGGAGGCGAAGGGAAAGACGCCCAAGGTGTTCGCTTAAATGACGCAGGCGCTGTTCCGCGACGACGCTTATCGAACCGAGGCTGAAGCGACGGTGGCGTCCTCCGATCCGCGGGGAGTGGCGCTCGACTGCACGGTCTTCTACCCGCAAGGCGGCGGGCAAAGCGGCGATCGCGGGGCGCTCATTTTCGAGGGCGGTCCGCCGATGGCGGTCGTCAACACGGTCTACGACGCCGACCGAGCGACCATTCTGCATGTGCCGGCGGTTGGGGCCGCCCTGCCCCCGCCAGGGGCGCGGGTGATCGCCCGCATCGACTGGGGGCTGCGCTACAAGCGCATGCGCGCCCATACCGCGCTCCATCTGCTTTCGGTCGTCCTCCCCTACCCGGTGACCGGAGGATCGGTCGGCGACGCCGAAGGGCGGCTCGATTTCGATTCGGGCGAGGCCGTCCTCGACAAGGCCGAGGTCGAGCGCCGGCTCAACGAGCTGATCTCGCTCGACGCGGGGGTGAGCCAGCGCTGGATCGCCGATGCGGAACTCGAGGCCAATCCGGGTCTGATCAAGACGATGTCGGTCAAGCCGCCGATGGGAACCGGGCGCGTCCGCCTGATCGCGATCGAGGGCCTCGACCTCCAGCCATGTGGGGGCACCCATGTCGCGCGGACCGGCGAGATCGGCGGCGCGTCGGTGACGGGAATCGAGAAGAAGGGCAAGATCAACCGCCGCGTGCGCATCGCGCTCGCCACCGCTTGATGAGAAGGAGCCTGGATGCCGACGCGGAACTTCTGCACGACGGCAGAGCTCGCGGCCGAGCTCGGCGACCCCGACCTCGGGGTGATCGACGCCTCCTGGCATCTGCCGAACACCGGACGCATCGGCGCTGCTGAATACCGGTTCGCGCACATCCCCGGCGCGGCTTTCTTCGACATCGACACGATCGCCGATCTCGATCAGGGTTTGCCGCACATGCTGCCGAAGCCCGACGCGCTGGCGAAGGCTATGAGCGCGCTCGGGCTCGGCGACGGCATGCGCCTTGTGGTCTACGACGCGCTTGGCCTGTTCGCTGCGGCGCGGGTCTGGTGGACGCTGCGCGCCTATGGCGTCGAGGAGGTCCGCATTCTCGCAGGCGGCCTCACGCAATGGGCCAAGGAGGGACGGCCGCTCGAAGCCGGCGCAGCGCGCCCGGGGCCGCCGCGGCATTTTACCCCGCGCCTCGACGAGAGCTTCGTCGCCTCGCTCGACGAGGTGCGGAGGGCGCTCGCGACCGGTTCGGCGCAGGTGGTCGATGCGCGTCCCGCCGACCGCTTCTACGGCAAGACGCCGGAGCCGCGGCCGGGCTTGAGGGGCGGCCACATGCCGGGCAGCCTCAACCTGCCGTTCGCCGAGGTCGTCGAGCATGGGCGCCTCAAGCCGCCCGACGCGCTCAAGGCCGCGTTCGCCGAGCACAAAGTCGACCTTGCGAAGCCGATCATCACCACCTGTGGGTCAGGGGTCAGCGCGGCGATCCTGGCGCTCGCGGTCGAGGAGGCCGGCGGCAAGGTCGAAGGCCTCTACGACGGCTCGTGGGCGGAGTGGGGCTCGCGTGACGATTGCCAGGCGGTGACCGGGCCGGCTTGAGGCCGGGCTGCACAAACTACATATTTATCATGTTTATATCCCTACGCCAAAGCCGAAGCCAAATTTAGCCAAGCCGAGCAAAGCAGGGGCGAAACCGATCCAAGGCCGGCAAAATTTTCGGCTTGGATTGCCTTTGATACCCATGGCCAGATCGAACCTTTTCAACGACTTGCGCCGACCCCCTGGGCAAAAGACTTTGTCCACCCGAGCCTCCGCGCCAAAAAAGCCACCGAAAGCTGCGAATGGCGGCTCGGGCGCCCCGGCTTTCGCCGCCGCGTTTCATCTTTTGCGTGTTGGACCATGACGAGCAGGATGGTAGCACTGATTTCTGTTTTACGGAAGGAATTGTTTGCGAATCGCAGGACGGCGGGAACCGGCTCGGCCAGGCTCCTTCCGGCGATCGTCGCCCTCGCCATCGGAGTCCTCGCCATGACCACTGCGCCCGCGACCGCTGAGCAGCTCACGCCCGCCGAAGCGCGGGCGATCGCCAAGGAGGCGACGATCTACGGCTTTCCGCTCGTCGACAACTATCGCGTCCAATATTCCTATTTCGTCGATCGCGGCGGCGATCAGTACAAGGCGCCCTGGAACACGCTCGTCAACAATGCGCGCCTCTACACGCCGGCGGACACCGCGATCCAGACGCCGAACTCGGACACCCCCTATTCATTCGTCGGGGCCGACCTGCGCGCCGAGCCGTTAGTGCTTTCGGTCCCCGCGATCGACAAAGATCGTTACTACTCCCTCCAGTTCATCGACATGTACACGTTCAATTTCGCCTATGTCGGCAGCCGGGCGACGGGCAGCGACGCGGGCAATTTCCTCCTCGCCGGGCCGGACTGGCATGGCGAAACGCCGGCCGGCGTCAAGGCGGTGATCCGGTCGGAGACCGAATTCGCTTTCGTCGGCTACCGCACCCAGCTTTTCAGTGCGGACGACATCGACAACGTCAAGAAAATCCAGGCCGGATACAAGGTTCAGCCGCTGTCGCAATTCCTCGGCAAGCCGGCGCCCCCCGCGCCGCCGGCGGTCGACTTCATCAAGCCGCTGAGCCCGGAGGCCGAGAGAACCTCGCCCGAGTTTTTCAACGTCCTAAATTTCGTGCTCGGATTCTGCCCGCCGAACCCGGCCGAGACGGACATCCTGGCCCGGTTCGCCAAGCTCGGGATTGGCCCGCACGGGGCGTTCGACGCGAAAGCGCTCTCGCCGGAGATGCTAAAGGCGGTCCAGGACGGCATGGCCGACGCGTGGGCGACATTCAAGGACTACAAGGAGACGGAACTCGACACCAGCAAGCGCACCAGCGCGGACGGGTTCGGCACGCGCGAGTTTCTCAACGGCGACTATCTTGCTCGCTTCTCGGGCGCCGTCCTCGGCATCTACGGCAACTCGAAGGACGAGGCGATATATCCGCTCTATTTCGTCGACAGCGCCAAGAAGCCGTTGAGCGGGGCGAAAAGCTACGAGCTGCGCTTCGCGCCGGGCGACCTTCCTCCGGTCAACGCGTTCTGGTCGCTGACGCTCTATGAGCTGCCGTCGAGCCTGCTGTCGGCCAATCCGCTGAACCGCTACCTGATCAATTCAGCGATGCTGCCAAGCCTCAAGCGCGATGACGACGGCGGGATCACGCTTGCCATCCAGCACGCCGACCCGGGCGCCGATGGGCAGGCGAACTGGCTGCCTGCCCCGACCGGGCCGTTCTTCGTCGTCATGCGCCTCTATTGGCCGAAGGCCGACGCGCTCGACGGGCGGTGGACGGCGCCTCCGCTCGTTCAGGCAAGCGACAACGAGGCAGCGGCTTCAAGCGCCTCCGTTCCTGTCACGCCAGACAATTTTGCTCGCGCCGAGAGCGACCGCTATCTCGGCAACCTCGTCAGGGAGGGCGGCGTCGGCAAGCTGTTCCACCGCCGGGAACCGGCGGCCATCAACAACCAGACCGTCATCCGGCTCAACCGCGATACGCTCTATTCGTCGGCTGTGTACGATCTCGACGCCGGGCCGGTGACGATCGCGCTGCCGGATGCGGGCAAAAGGTTCATGTCGATGCAGGTCATCGACGAGGACGAATACACGTCCGAAGTCGATTACGGCGCAGGAAGCCACACGTTGACCAAAGAGAAGATCGGAACGCGCTATGTCGTGGTCGCGATCCGGCTGCTGGTCGACCCCGACGATCCTAAGGACCTCGAGGCGGTCCATGCTCTCCAGGACGCGATCAAGGCCGATCAGCCGGGCGGGCCGGGCAAGTTCGAGACGCCGAACTGGGATCAGGCGAGCCAGAAGACGGTCCGGGACGGGCTCATCATGCTCGCGACCACCTTGCCAGACACCAAGGGCATGTTCGGGCCGAGGGGCGAAGTCGACCCGGTCAGGCATCTCATCGGCGCGGCCTCCGCCTGGGGCGGCAATCCGGAGAAGGACGCGCTCTATCTCAATGTCGTTCCGGGCAGGAACGACGGCAAGACGGTCTACAGGCTGAACGTCAAGGACGTGCCGGTCGACGGCTTCTGGTCGATCAGCGTCTATAACGCCAAGGGCTATTTCGAGCCGAACCCGCTCAACGCCTATACGCTCAACAACATCACCGCAAAGCCAAGCGCGGACGGCTCGATCGCGATCCAGTTCGGCGGCTGCGACGGCAGAAGTGAGACTTGCCTGCCGACGCCGCCGGGCTGGAACTACCTGGTGCGCCTCTATCGGCCGCGCCCGGAAATCCTCGACGGGTCATGGACCTTCCCGGAGCCGCGGGCGGTGAAGTGAGGCGCGGTCGGGCGCTGATCGGACGTTGTCATGCCCGCGGACGCGGGCATCCAGAAAGGCGAAGGGCGGCGGCTCTCTGGACCCCCGCTTTCGCGGGGGTGACAGTCGCTGTGTCATGCCCGCGAACGCGGGCATCCAGAGGCGCTATCCGCCATCAGCCATTGAGTGTCTCGTACAGGTCAGCCCAACCCGGATTGACGCTCTCGATCAGGTCGAGCTTCCATCGTCGCTCCCATTTCTTGAGCTGCTTTTCCCTCGCAATGGCCTCGTTGATGTCGGCGTGGCGCTCGTACCAGACGAGCCGCGTGACCGCGTATTTCGAGGTGAACTGCGAACCGTGGCCGCTGCGATGCTCAAACGCGCGCGCGGCGAGATGGTTTGTCACGCCAATGTACAGCGTTCCATTGCGCCGGCTCGCCATGATGTAAACGCAGTAGCGCCCTTCGGTCATCAAGGAATTCTGACACGCGGCGGCGATGCCTGTCATGCCCGCGCACGCGGGCATCCAGGACAACGGCGGCGGCGGCTCTGGACCCCGCTTGCGCGGGGGTGACACCGCGATTCGCTTCTCACCCCAGCCCCAGCTTCTGCGCGAGGCCTATGCGTTGCAGCTTGCCGGTCGCGCCTTTGGGGATTTCGGCGAGGAGCACGATCTTGCGCGGCGTCTTGAAGGCGGCCAGGCGCTGGCCGACGAAGGCGTGCAGGTCCTGCTCGGTCGCCGAGGCGCCCTCGCGCAGGACGACCGCCGCGGCGACGTCCTCGCCGAGCATCGGGTGGGGAATGGCGAACGTCACCGCCTGCAAGACGGCGGGGTGATCCATCAGCGCTTCGTCGACCTCGCGTGGGCTGATTTTCTCGCCGGCGCGATTGATGATCTCCTTCAGCCGTCCGGTCAGCGTGAGGTAGCCTTCGGCATCGATGACGCCCTGGTCGCCGGTGCGAAACCAGCCGCCGACGAAGGCCTCGGCATTGGCCTTCGGGTGGTTCTCATAGCCCAGGGTGACGTTCTCGCCGCGAATCACGACTTCCCCGATTTCCCCTTTGCCGAGGAGCCGGCCCTTGTCGTCCATGATCGCGATCTGCGGGCCTGCGGCGAGGCCGACCGATCCGGCTTTTCGCGCGCCGTTCAACGGATTTGACGCCATCTGGTGCGCGGCCTCGGTCATGCCGTAGGCCTCGATCACCGGCGCATGAAAGGCCGCCTCGAGCTCGCCGATCACTTTCGGCGGCAGCGACGCCGACGAGGAGCGGATGAAGCGCAGCGGATGGCGGGCGATGATCTCCTTGTTTCGTCCGGCGCGGGTGAGGATCGCCTGATGCATGGTCGGCACCGCCGTGTACCAGGTGGGCTTGGCCTCTTCCATGTCGGCGAAGAATTTGAGCGCATTGAAGCCCTCGGTGCAAAAGACGGCTCCGCCGCGCGAAAGCGGCGCCGCGAGGCCGGCGATCAGCCCGTGGATGTGGAAGAGCGGCATGACATTGAGGGCGCGGTCGCGCTCGCCAAGCTCGAGGCTCGCCGCGATGTTGCGGGCCGAGGTCCAGATGTTGGCGCCGGTCAGCGGCACGATTTTCGGCCGCGAGGTGGTGCCCGACGTGTGGAGGATGAGCGCGACGTCTTGGGCTTCGGCGGGGCCTGTGCGAGCGGCGGCGTTTCCGGCGTCGCCGCAAAGCCGGAACGCGCCCGCCCCGCCTTCGGGCTCGGGCATGAGCGTGATGACCGCGACGCCGAGCTTCTGCGCCGCGTGAAGCGCCGGCAATTCGCTGCCGACCTCGACGATCAGCGCCTTGGCGTTGAGATCACTGAGGTAGAAGTCGAATTCATCCTCGCGATAGGCGGGGTTGAGCGGCGCCGCGGCCGCCCCGGCCGCCACGCAAAGAAACGCGGCCGCCATCTCGGGCCCATTCGGCAGGACGATGGCGATGCGGTCGCCGCGGCCGACGCCAAGCTCGTTCAGCTTGGCGACCGTGCGATCGACGAGCGCGCATAAGGCCGCGTAGGTCAGCGGCGGCGCGTCATGGCCGGCGATGGCGACCGCGTCGTCCCTCGCCGATGCGATGAGGCCTCTCGACGTCCGTTGTGCGCTCATGGTCCTCAATTCTAAAAGCGTTTTGCGTCGAAATCGATCTTGGATTCGAGGCCCTCCTCCCCCCAATGTGGGGAAGGCGGGGACGGAAAAGGCCGCCTTCATATCCATAGCTTCTCCGGCAAGCCGAGGAGCCGGTTTGCGCAAGCGTTCGTGACGCAGACCGGAGCTTCACCCTTCAATCTTGACGCCAAGAACATGCCCTTGTCGGGCAAGGCAGCCGCATCCGCATAGAGCCGATTCATGATCGCCGCCTCTAAACGATCCCGCATGCGATCGTGGGGCTCGACTTCAGCGACGAATATACGAAATTCGGCAAGCTGCCGCTGAGCGGCCTCTTGCAGCTCCGCGCGCCGCTCGGCGTATTCGGCTCGCTTGGCCAGCTGTCTTGCAACGGTCCAGCCATGCCAAATTTCCGACCGAACGCCGTTGCGCGCTTGAACCGGATCGAGGATGTTGTAATCGCCGCTCAGGTAGGCGCGATTGTGCTGCATGAACCGCCGGCGGAACGGATTCCGAGTTATACCGGCGGCATAGAGTACATATCCGCCGTCGCGATGCTCGAAGGTCTGCAGATAGACGCCGCCATGATCGGGCAGCGGCGGCAGCCCGTTGATCTTCTCAAATCCCGGCCAAGCGTACGGGCCGGTCCAATTCACATCCATTGAACGCGGCCTTTCAGGCTTGCGCTCGGCGGTCTATTTCCCGCCGCATGCCAAGTCTTACAAGTGCAAACAGATCTTAGTCATCGTAACTCGATTGCCAAGGCAATCCGCCGCAGGGCCAAAGTCCGATAGCGCATCTTGTCAATTCTGCGCGGATGCGAGCTCGCTCGCCTTCCGGGCGACCGTCTCGGTGAGGAGTTTCGTCGCCGCGTAGACGGCGTCGAGATGCGGCGCCGGGACATTGGCCAGCCGCGCGAGCTCGATCACCGAGCCGAGCAAGGCGTCGATCTCGGTTGTCCGGCGGCGCTCGATGTCTTGCAGCATCGAGGTCTTGTGCGGGCCGATGGCCTCGGCGCCGGCGATGCGCTTGTCGATCGCCAGGCGGAAGCGGATGCCGAACGCTTCGCCCACGGTTTGGGCTTCCCGCATCATTGCCGCGGCAAGCGCCCTCGTCGGCGGAAAGCGGCAGATGTCCTCGAGCGTCGCGCGGGCGAGCGCGCTCAGCGGATTGAAGGTGAGGTTGCCCCAGAGCTTCATCCAGATCTCGGTCCTGACGTCGCGCAGGACCGGCGACTTGAACCCCGCCCGCGAGAAGAGCTCGGCGAGCGCGGCCACCCGCGCGGTCTTCGCGCCGTCGAGTTCGGCGAGCGGCAGGCGATTGCCCTCGACGTGGCGGATGACGCCGGGGCTTTCGATCTCCGCCGCCTGATAGCTGATCCCGGCGACGACTGCGTCGACCGGCAGATGGCAGGCGATGACGCCGCCGGGATCGACGCTCTCGAGCCGATGGCCGTCGTAGGGGCCGCCATGCTTGAAGAAATACCACCACGGGATGCCGTTCTGGGTGGTGAGCGCCATCGTCTCGGGCCCAAGGATCGCGGCGACGTCGGCCGCGATCGGCGCAAGCTGGTGCGCCTTGACCCCCAGCACGACGAGGTCGGGCCGGCCGGCGTCGGCGATCCGGTCGGTCGCCTCGACCCGGGCGACGATTTCCTCGCCGCCCTCTTTCAGAATGAGGCCGCGCTCGCGGATCGCCTTCAGGTGTTCGCCGCGCGCGATGACGCTGACCCTCTCCCCGGCCGCGGCGAGCCTCGCCGCGATATGGCCGCCGATCGCCCCTGCCCCAATGACGGTGATCTTCATCCGCTCGTTCCGCGATAGCTGACCCTGCATAGCACGCACGCGCTGCCGACCGTGCGCCTCCGGCGCCTAGACGAGGTCGGCGCCCGCGAGGCTTCCGCCGGAGCGGACCGCGGCGATCGCCTCGTGCAGGGTGTCGAAAATCCGGTCTTCGCCGACCACCGCAGCGACGCCGTGCCGCACCAGATCCGAGCGCAGGAAGGCGTTGACGCGCGCCAGCACCAGGCCGACCCTGGCGGTCTTCAGTTCGACGATGAGGTCGCGGACCGTCCGGGCGGCGGTATAGTCGAGGTCGAAGATCGGGGCGCAATCGATGATGAACCATCGGACCGGCTCCGGCGCGCCGGCGACAAGGCCGCGCACCTGGTCGGCGAAGCGGTCGGCGTTGGCGTAGAAGAGGTCGGCGCCGAAGCGGTAGACGATGAGCCCCGGATCGGTCGCGAGGCCCGGAGCGGCCGGCTCCCACCGCTCCCGGGCGCCGGGGACCAGCACCATTGCAAACGGCCGGTAGCTGTGGCGGACGTGGCGGACGAGCGAAGCCGCGATCGCCAAAAGGATGCCCTGCTCGACCCCGATCGCCGGCACCGCGACCGCGGTGAACAAGGCCAGAAGAA
This sequence comes from uncultured Alphaproteobacteria bacterium, assembly GCA_963765375.1. Lineage (GTDB taxonomy): Bacteria > Pseudomonadota > Alphaproteobacteria > Rhizobiales > Beijerinckiaceae > Roseiarcus. Next base: position 439,121 of record CAVXVZ010000011.1, read on the forward strand.
ACTCGCCCCCGCTTTCGCGCCTGATGGCGCTGAGACCCTCAACGTCGACCATGCCGACGGCGATGGTGAAGACGATGCTCGCAAGGACGCAGCGCGGCAGGTATTGCAGCGGGCCGGTCAGGAAAAGAAGCACGACGGCGACGACAGCGGCGAAGACGAGCTGCGCGACCTGGCTTCGCGCCCCGGCCCCTTCCGCCATCGCTGTCTGGGTCGGGCTGCCGTTGACGACGAACGCGCCGCTCAGCGCCGCGGCGGCGTTGGCGGCCGAGAGCCCAAGGATGTCGGCGTTCTCGTCGACGCGCTCCTTGTGCCTGACGCCATAGATGCGCGCCGTGGCCGCGCTCTGGGCGATGATCATCACGAAGCACGACCCAGCGACCGGCGTCAGAGCCAGAGTATCGCTCCAGCCCACGTTCGGCCATTTGAGCGACGGCAGCCCGCCCGGCACCGGGCCGATGACCGCAAAGCCGCGCTCCGCGAGATGCAGCCAGGCACTGGCCGCGATTGCGCCGACAACCAGAACGAGCGGCGCCGGAAGGCGGGGCGCAAACCTGCGGGCCAAAAGAATGCTCCCCGCGGCGAAGATCGACACGCCGACGACGCGGCCGTCCGCCGACGGCGCCGCCCGCGCAACCTCCCATAGCTGGACCACGGTATGGCGGGAGGCCACGGCTACGCCAAGCATGTCGCCGAGCATCGCGACGCCGACCTGGACCCCGACCCCGGTCAGGAACCCGGCCAGCACAGTCCTCGACAGGAAGTCCGCGAGGAAGCCGGCCTTGAAGATCCGCGCAAGGAGAAGCACGCCCGCGGTCTCCAGCGTCAGCATGCCGACGAGCGCCATGTAGCGGTCGCTGCCTGGCGGCGCCATTTGGGAAAGCGCGCCCGAGAAGATCGCGGCGGTGGCCGAATCAGCCGCCACCACCAGGTGGCGCGACGAGCCGAAGGCGGCGAAAGCGATAAGGGGCAGGAGGACAGTGTAAAGGCCGGTGACGACAGGTGTCCCGGCGATCCTTGTGTAGCCGAGCACCTGCGGAATGTTCATCGAGGCGAGCGTCACGCCGGCAAAGGCGTCGCGCAGCGCCTCGCGCGGCCTGATCGGAAGCACGCCGCGGAGAAGCGCAATCCGCGCCCGCCCTTGCGCGCCTGCTTCGCCCGTTGGCGTCAAGTCCCCATTTCCTGCATAAGCAAATTGATTCGACCGTCATTTTAATATCACAATGGGCGGCGGCGATGCGCCGCTGGCGCGGTCGATGATCGCGTCCGGTCGCGCTCGGCGAGCGCGGCTAAAGGCGAGGGAGGCCGGAAACCTTGGATTATCGCAAAAAGTTCCGCGTCAAGCCGGGCGAAAAGCTACGCCTCCACAAGGTCGATCCCTCATTTACCGGCGAGCATAAATCCGACGCCATGGCCAAGGAGGCGACGGAACACAGCCGCGCGAAGCTCGCCCGCCAGCAAAACCTGCTCTATGCCGAGCACAAGCACTCGATCCTCATCGTCCTCCAGGCGATGGACGCCGGCGGCAAGGACGGGACGATCAAGCACGTGTTCAGCGGCGTCAATCCGCAAGGGGTGCGGGTCGCGAGCTTCAAGCAGCCGACCCCGCCCGAACTCGCGCACGATTTCCTCTGGCGCGTCCATCCCCATGCCCCTGGACGAGGGGAAATCGCGATTTTCAACCGGTCGCATTACGAGAGCGTTTTGGTCGAGCGGGTTCACAAGCTGGTCGACAAGGCGACCTGGACCCGGCGCTACCGGGAGATTCGCGATTTCGAGGCCCTGCTGGTCCAGAGCGGCGCGATAATCCTCAAATTCTTCCTTCATATCAGCAAGGAAGAGCAGCTCGCGCGTTTCGCCCAGCGACTCGAGGATCCCGGCCGCAACTGGAAGATCAGTGAGGCCGACTATACCGAGCGCGAGTTCTGGGACGACTATATCGAGGCGTTCGAGGACGCGATTCGCGCCACCACGACGCCCGAGGCGCCGTGGTACGTGATTCCGTCGAACGCCAAATGGTTCCGGAATCTCGCGGTCTCGCAGATCATCGCCGACGCCATGGCCGATCTCGACCTTGCCTACCCGCCGCCGTCGGTTAACCTCGCCGAAATCCGGCGCAAGTATCATGCCGCAGCCCACGAAGCCGCAGGCGGCGGAAAGAAGGTTTGATCGGCGGCGCCGGCCGCCGATTTCCATAAACTCGCCGCCGATGATATGGAGGGCGCGGCGCGGTTCGGCGCCGACGAACGGCAACGCGGGTCGACGATCGGCGGGCGCGAGGGACTGAAGCATTGTCGATATTGCGGTACGCCCGCGAGCGCGTGAGCTCCTTTCTCAACACGCCCTCAAACGCGCTCCTGCGTCGGCTCCTGTTCGACCAGGGTCTCAGGCACTGGAAGGGATATCTGTTCGCATTCGCGATGATGGGTCTGATCGCGGTCACCACGGCGCTGTCGGCCTGGATCATCGGCAGGATCGTCGACCAGATTTTCGTCGGCCGCAACCTCATGGCGGTGTGGGAGATCACGGCGGCGATCGTACTTATCTATACGGTCAAGGGTATTGCCACCTACGGCCAGCAGGTCGTCATGTCGCGGGTCGGCAACGCCATCGTCGCCGACATCCAGATGCGCATCTTCGACCAGATGCTCAGGATGAAGGTCAGCTATTACAGCCGCTCGCATTCGTCCGAGTTCATCGCTCGCCAGTCATTCATCTCCCAGTCGGCGAGCAGCGTGCTCAACGTCCTCATCACCACGTTCTCGCGCGACGCGCTGACCATCGTCGGGCTCATCATCGTGATGGTGTCGCAAGATCCCCTGCTGTCGCTGCTGGCGCTGATGTTCGTGCCCCTCGCCGCTGTCGGCGTGCGCAAGATCGGCGTTCGCGTGCGCAGCATCATGGGCAGCGAATTCCAGGGCGCGATGCAGATGATGGAGTCGCTGGCGGAGACGGTGCAGGGCATCCGCATCGTCAAGGCCTTCACGCTCGAAGACTTCATGCGCGCCAAGCAGGTGAGGGCGATAACCGGCTTCCAGGCGGCGTCGAACAAGCTCGCGCGGGTGAGTTCGCGCACGAGCCCGATCATGGAGAGCCTGGGCGGCTTCGCCATCGCCGCCGTGGTGCTGTACAGCGGCTACACGGTCATCGTCCGCGGCAATCCACCCGGGAGCCTATTCTCGTTCATCACTTCGGTGATCATGCTCTACGAGCCGATGAAGCGGGTGGCTCGGCTGCACGTCGACGTGTCGCAGAACCTGTTCGGCGTCAACATGCTCTACAACTTCCTCAATGAGAACGACTACGAGGAAGATGAGCCGCGCACGCGCCACCTCGAGGTCACCGCGGGCAGAATCGAGTTTCGCGACGTGACCTTCGGCTATCGGCCCGGCGAAACGGTCCTGCACGGCGTCAGCTTCCTCGCCGAAGCGGGCCGGACGACGGCGCTTGTCGGCCGCTCGGGCGGCGGCAAATCGACGATGATGAACCTTATCCTCCGCCTCTACGAAGTCGGGTCGGGGCAGATCCTGTGCGACGGCATGGACACCGCGACTGTCAGCCTCGCGTCGCTGCGAGGGCAGATCGCCTATGTCGCGCAGGATAATTTCCTGTTCAAGGGTTCGATCCGCGACAACATCGCCCTGGGCCGGCCCGGCGCGAGCGAGGACGAGGTCGTCGCCGCCGCCAAGGCGGCTTACGCGCACGATTTCATCATGAGCTTCGAGCGCGGCTACAATTCGCCGTGCGGCGAGCACGGGACTCAGCTTTCCGGCGGCCAGCGCCAACGCATCGCCATCGCCCGCGCCTTCCTCAAGGATGCGCCGATCATCCTGCTCGATGAAGCGACTTCGGCGCTCGATTCGGAGTCCGAGCAGGCGATCCAGAAGGCCCTGCGGACGCTGTGCGAGGGCCGCACGACGATCGTCATCGCTCACCGGCTGTCGACAGTCGCGCAGGCCGACGAAATCTGCGTCATCGATCGCGGCCGCATCGTCGAGCGCGGCAGGCATGTCGAGCTCCTGGCGCAGGGGCGAACCTACAGCCACATCGCCCAGACGCAGTTCCCCCGCGACGCGGCATAAGGGCGCGTCCTGTTGCAGGGCGTCCCCGAGGCGAGTCCGCCCAACGTCGGCGCGTAGTTTCCCGGCCGTCGGAGCGGCGACGGCTTCATTGCCGGGGGACGCAGTCTGGATCCATCGACCGTCGGCTTGCGCGACCCGTCTTTTCGTTGAAGCATGTCGCGATTCGCCGAAGGCAAGACGCGGCATGCAGGATCCAATCAATTCGGTCATTCTCTTTGCAATTCTGTGCGCGAGCTCCGTCCTCGGCTTTTTCGTCCATCCCCGCCTGCCCGAACGGCATCGAACGGCGCAATCGATCGCCCTGGTGCAGCTCGCGATCTCGCTTCTCGTCACCTTCACCGCGATCGTACTCGGCCTGCTGACGACCTCGGTCAAGGAAGGATTCGACACCGCCTACAACGCGCGGGGCGAATACGCCGCCCAGCTCGCCCAGATGGACCGGTGCCTGGGGGACTATGGACCCGAGACGGCGCCGATCCGGGCGCAGCTTCGCAGCTACGCCGCCGCCGTCATCGCCAGCACCTGGCCGGACGAGCCGCCGCCGGCCGGCGTCACCTATCCGAACACATCAAACATGCCGTTGACCGGCGAAGTCCCCGTGCTCGGCAATATCATGAACGAGATCGGCCTCGAGACGCGCTCGCTCCAGCCGAAGGACAATCTGCACCAGACCCTGATGGCCGCCTGCATCCTGCAATATCATGATCTGATCCAGGCGCGGTGGAAAGTGATCGAGGGCGTGCATGGGTCGATCTCGGCGCCCTTCTATTGGGTGCTGGCGTTCTGGCTCGCCCTTCTCTTCGGCACGTTCTGCCTGACGGCCCCGCCGAACCCGATGGTTGTGACGGTGATCGCTCTATGCGCGCTGTCGATCACCGTTGTCGTCTTCGTGATCCTCGATATGGATGAACCCTACGGAGGGCTGTTCGGCGTCCCGAGCACCTCGATGCGCAACGCGCTCGCCGACATGATGCGCTGAGGCGCCCAGTCTCGCGGTCGGCCGATTACGGTCTCCGTGATCCTGACCAGCGCCCCGCGCGCGTCCAGCGGCGGGGCGCCGCTCACACGATGCGGCTTTTATGGCCCTTCCAATAGCGTTCGCGCAGCGAGGCCTTATAGAGCTTGCCGGTCGGCAGGCGCGGGAGCTCGGGCTCGAAATCGATCGAGCGCGGACATTTGGAATGGGCGAGATTGGCGCGGCAGAAGGCGAGAAGCTCGGCCTCGATGTCCGGGCCCGGCTCGAAGCCCGGCGCCAGTTGCACGACCGCCTTGACTTCCTCGCCCATTTCCTCGTTCGGCGCGCCGAACACGGCGGCGTCGGCCACCTTGGGATGAGTGACGAGCACATTCTCGCACTCCTGCGGATAGATGTTGACGCCGCCCGAGATGATCATGAACGTCGCCCGGTCGGTCAGATAGACGTAACCCTCCTCGTCGACATAGCCAATGTCGCCGACCGTGCTCATCTGGCCGTCGGGCGAGTTGGCCTCGGCGGTCTTGACCGGATCGTTGAAATATTCGAACGGCGAAGCGGTCTTGAACCACAGCTTGCCGGTCTGGCGGGCCGGAACCTCCCGCATTTCGTCGTCGAGAACGCGAAGCTCGCCGTAGACCGGCTTGCCGACCGTGCCGGGATGGGCGAGCCATTCCGCGCTGTCGCAGAGCGTCATGCCCATGGCTTCGGTGGCGCTGTAATACTCGAGAATGATCGGTCCCCACCAGTCGATCATCGCCCGCTTGACCGGGATCGGACATGGCGCCGCGGCGTGGATCGCGACCTCGAGCGACGTGAGATCGTAGCGACGGCGCGCCGCTTCGGGCAGCTTCAGCATGCGCGAGAACATCGTCGGAACAAGCTGGGTGTGAGTGACGCGATATTGCTCGACGAGCGCAAGGAAGCGTTCCGCGTCGAACCGCTCCATGACGATGACTGTCCCGCCCCGCCTGATCGTACCCCCGACGCCGGCCAGCGGCGCCGAGTGGTAGAGCGGCGCGGGCGAAAGGTAAATCTGCCCCTCGCGAAAGCGCCAGAAATTGACCCGCGCGGCGATCAACGACAATGGTTCGGCGGGCGCCCGGTCGGGCAGCGGACGCAGCACGCCCTTCGGTCTGCCGGTCGTGCCGGAGGAAAAGAGCATCGCCGCGCCCAGCGTCTCGTCGGCGATTCGGCTTGCAGGACAGTCGGCCGTCGCCTCGCCGAGATTGCGCACGCGCGTCCCTTCGCCGGGCCCGTCGACGATGAGACAGAGCTCGACATTGGGGCAATCGACCAGCGCCGCGAGCGCGACGTCGCGCTTCGCCTGCGACGTGATGAGCACTCTCGACAGGCTGCTGTTGACGATAAAGGCTAGCTCGGGCGCGGTCAGATACGAATTGACGCAGGTGTAGTAGAGCCCCGCCCGCTCGCCGGCCGAGCAGCACTCGACGAACCGCGGATGGTTCTCCATGAAGATCGCATAGTGGTCGAGCCGTCTGAGGCCGGCCGAGCGCAGGAGATGCGCCAGGCGATTGCTGCGCGCTTCGAGCTCGCGATAGCTGATCGCTTCGCCCGATGCCGCCATCACGACGGCGGGCTGATCGGCGCGTGACCGAGCGTGCTGGCCTGGATACAGAACTCCCTCCCCGCTGCGAGGCTCGATCCTCGCCGCTCGTTCGTCCGGCCCGCGCCGGAAATTCAGAGTGCCCGAGGGCTTGCGGGTTGTCGAGACGCGGCCGCGGCGACTTCAGCGGCCGAGCGTGGCGATCAGGTTGTCGACGCCGATCGGCGAAATGCGGACCAGGCCGGAATAGGGCTGGCTGAACTCGAGAATCATGAAAATGGCGCTGGCGACGGCGATCGATCCCATTGCCACCGCGGCGACGCTGACGAGGTTGAACGCGTTCAGGAATCCAAAGCTCAGGAACAGCAGCGCCGACCAGCCGACGACCACGAACAACAGCAGCTTCGGCATCGGACTGGCCAATTGCCGGCTCATCAGCAGGGTCGTCTGAATGACCTGGATGAAGAACGGCTTGGCGGCCGCAATGAGCTCCCTCTGGCGGTCGTCGGCGGGTTTGAGGGCGGCGAAGAAGGCGGCGATATCCTCAAGGTCGGCGCGCGCCTGCGCATAGGGCGCGACGCCGCCCGCCTTGCCGCCCCAGAGCCGGTCGCGCGCGTGCGCCACGGCCTGGCGCAAAAGTTCGCGTCCGGCGCGCGCTTCCGGCCCATATTGCTCGAGGGCGAAATCAAGCTGCAGGATCACCGGCCCGAGCGACTGCGACTCGGCGGTTTGGGTCGTGTAGACCCCGTAGCTCGTCCAGACCAGAAGGCCGAGGACGAGCGCGAGCAGCAGGATTACCAGGCCGGTGATCGACCCGACCATGCCCTTCGCCTCGGTCACGACCTGAACCGGTAACAGCCATTGCAGCAGGAAGCCGATGAGCCCGCCGGCGAAGGTCAGCACGGCGACGACGGCGGTCCTCGCGAATGAGTTCATGGCCAATCCCCTTTCGCGCCCGGCCGAAGCACCGAGGCGCAGACGTATTATGCCCAACCCGGTTTTGGCGAAAGAACGATTTCAAAGACGGCGGCGATCGCAGAGGCCCGATACTGTCGGTCATGCTCGCTCGCATCCGACCCGCGACACGAGCCGACCTGCCGCGCATCTACGAAGTGCGGCATGGGACGGCGGAAAACCGTTTGACCGATCCGTCCCTCGTCACCGATGGCGAGGTCGCGTGGTATCTGGATGAAGCGATCTTCCTCGTGGTCGAAGACGAATTGGGCGTGCAGGGCTTCGTCTGCGCGAACCCTCAGACGGGCTACGTCTGGGCGCTTTTCGTCATCGACGCCGCGCAGGGACGGGGACTTGGAACCGCGCTTCTCGACGAAGCGACCCAGCGGCTGCGCCAAGCCGGGCATCGCCAAGCTTTTCTGACAACCGGCAGGGATCCGCGGGCGGCCGCTTTCTACCGATCAAGGGGCTGGCGACACACTGGAATCGACATGAAAGGCGAGGCGGTTTTTCGGCTTTGGCTTTGAGACGACGAGCTTCGCGACGCCGTCGCAGCAGCGCCACGGCGGGAGCGTGACCCGCCATCGGCGGCGCGCTGCTCTTGGACCACGACGAGGGCGATCAGAGCGACTCTTTCCCATGCGCCGCAAGCCAGACGGTCGGCTGGTCGGCGTCGGTCCATTCGACGCGATGGCGAACGTGTGGCGGCAGCTCAACGTAGTCGCCCGGGCTGAGAACTCTCGGCGCAGCTTCGCCTTCGATCATGAGGCCGGCGGAGCCGGCAAGGAGGACGACCCATTCCGTCTGGTCCTGGTCGTACCAGAAGCCGGGCGGGCTCGCCTGCCCGGTCGAGACGATCCGCTCGATTCTGGCGCCGGGGAGCTCGGCGAGGAGAAGGATCTCTTCCTTGCCGAGGCGCGCTGGAACCTCGGCAAAGAGGTTCCCGCTGTGGAGCACAGCCCCGCTCACGCCTGGCTCTGGGCCCCCGCCTGCTCGACGCGGATCGCGGTCTCGACTTTCTCCTCCCCGCCGCTATGTGCGCTTCGGGTCATCGCGCCGTCCTGGCCGTCGAAGCCGACGGCCACCCGGATATAGCGCTCGTTGGGGCAGATCGGCGCCGTGGCGTCGAAGGCGACCCAGCCGAGGTTGGGCACATGGACCTCAGCCCATTCATGGGCGCCGGCCCGCTCGGCGCCTTCGCCCCCGACCCGATAGCCCGACACGAACCGCGCCGGAACCCCGAGCCACCGCGCGCAGGCGATGAAGATATGGGCGAAATCACGCGCCTTTCCGCGCGTTAGCGCGAAGGCTTCGATCGGGGAGCCGGCGGCGTCCTTGTCATCGGGGTGATAGGCGATTGTCTCATTGAGCGCGTCCATCAGCCGGTGCATCGAGTCCAACTGGTCGGCGGCGCCTTTTGTCGCCTCGGCGGCGAAGCCGCGCAGCGCCCCATTGACGTGAGCGAGCGGGCTCTCGCGCAGATACATCTCAGCCGGCAGCCTCTCGACCGCGCCCTTGACCAAGCCGGCCGCGTCGCTGGTCTCGACTTCGCCGGCGGCTGAGACGGCAAGGCGCTCGATGAGGCCGTGGTGGGAGTAGGAGGCGACGGCGTTGCCATGCGCGTCCTCGCTCTGCCTGAGCGCGCCGTCGGCGTCGACGTCGATCCGCCAGCGCAGAACGTACTGGCTGTCGAACGAGAGCGGCGTCAGCCGCAGGATCTGGTTGACCGTGCGGGCCGGCGGGGAGAAGCGGTGGATGATCTCGTGCGAAACCCTGATCCGCATGTCGGGACCGCGCGGCCTTTCTCAGGTGAAGAGATATTGTTCGGAGATCGTAGTCGAGAGGCGCGCGTTGTCCTCGATGAACTCGGTGATGAACTCGTGCAGGCCGCCTTGGAAAATCTCGGTCATGCTCGAACGCTCGAGCCTGGCGTACATCGCCCGCGCCTGGCGCTGGGCGACGCCGCTTCGCCCGTCTTCGCGGGCGAGCGAATCGAGCGCGCGGTCGATGCTTTCGTAGCAGGAGATGAGAGAACGCGGCATCGCCGACTTCAGGATCAGGAGGTCGGCGATCAGCCACGGCTTGACCCGGTCGCGATAGACCCAATGATAGGCGGTGGCGGCGGAGACCGCGCGCAGGATCGCCACCCACTGGAAGTAATCGAGCGGTCCGCCGACAGTCTCCGTCGAGGGCAGGAGCAAATGATATTTTACGTCGAGCAGGCGCGCCGTGTTGTCGGCGCGTTCGACGAATATGCCAAGCCGGTTGAACCAATAGGCGTCGTTGCGCAGCATCGTGCGGTAGCACGAGCCGTCGAAATCGAGCGACGCTTTCTTGACGTAGTCGAGGAAGCGCATGAGTTCCTCGCGGTCAAGCGAACGGTTGCGGCCCCGGCTCGTCTCGAACCGCTTGAGCTGCAGCCAGGCGTCGTTGATCGCGGTCCACGTCTCGGCGGTGAGCGCGGTGCGCACCGCGCGTCCGGCGGCGCGCGCATTCTCGAGGCAATTGCGGATTGAGGAAGGGTTTGAGAGGTCGAAGGTCAAGTATTCGACCGCCGCCTCCTCGTCGAGCGCGCCGTGCTTGTCGACGAAGCTGTCGTAGGCGCCGGCGGCGTTGAGCGCGCCCTCCCATTCGCCGACCTTGTCGCTCTCGGTCTTGGGCAGATATTCGAGCCGAAGCGTCGCCTCGATGGTGCGGGCGATGTAGTCCGCCCGCTCCATCGAGCGGGCGAGCCAGAACAGGTTGTCGGCGGTGCGCGCGAGCATCGAGGTCAGGCCTGGCCTTCCAGGTCGTCTACGATCCAGGTGTCCTTGGTCCCGCCGCCCTGGCTCGAATTGACGACCAGCGAACCCTCCTTCAGCGCGACGCGGGTGAGGCCGCCAGGCACGATGCGCACGCCGTCCGCGCCCGAGAGCACGAACGGCCTCAAGTCCACATGGCGCGGCGACACGCCGCTCTCGAACGAGGACGGACAGGTCGACAGCGCCAGCGTCGGCTGGGCGATGTAGTTGTTCGGATCGACCATGATCTTGGCCCCGAACTGCTCGCGCTGGGCGGCGCTTGCGTGTGGACCGACCAGCATGCCGTATCCGCCCGATCCGTTGACCTCCTTGACCACGAGCTGGTCGAGGCGCTCTATGACGTATTTCAGCGACGCGGGCTCCCGGCAACGATAGGTCGGCACATTTTTGAGCAGCGGCTCCTCGGAAAGATAGAACCGGATGAGGTCCGGTATATAGCTGTAAATCGCCTTGTCGTCGGCGATCCCGGTGCCGATTGCATTTGCGATCGTCACATTGCCAGCCAAATAGGCGCCAACCAGTCCCGGCACGCCCAAAACCGAGGCTGGATTGAAGACCAGGGGATCGAGAAAATCATCGTCGACCCGCCGATAGATCACATCGACCCGGCGCGGGCCGAGCGTGGTGCGCATGAACACCTGATCGTCGTCGACGAACAGGTCGCGACCCTCGACCAGCTCGACGCCGAGCTTATCGGCAAGGAACGAGTGCTCATAATAGGCCGAGTTGAACGCGCCTGGAGTCAGGATCACGATTGTCGCCTCGCCGCCGTTTTGTCGCGGCGCGACCGAGCGCAGGCAGGCAAGCAATTGGTCCGGATAATCGTCGACCGGGGCGACGCTGTGGCGCGCGAAGAGGTCCGGCAGGAGGCGCATCGTCACTTCGCGGTTCTCGAGCATGTACGATACACCCGACGGCGTGCGGGCGTTATCCTCGAGGACGTAGAACTCCTCGTCGTCGACCCGCACGATGTCGATGCCGGCGATGTGGACCCAGATGTCGTGGGGCGCACGCCAGCCGATCATTTCCGGCCGATAGAACGGGTTGCGCACGATCAATTCGTGCGGGACGATCTTCTCCCTGAGGATCGCGCGCGGCCCGTAGACGTCCTTGAGGAAGAGGTTGAGCGCTTTCGCCCGCTGGGCGAGACCGGCCTCGAGCTTACGCCACTCGGCGCGCGAGATGAGGCGCGGAACGATGTCGAATGGAATGAGCCGCTCGGCGGCGTCCTTGTCGCCGTAGACGCCAAAGGTGATGCCGATCCGGCGGAACATGTATTCGGCCTGGGCGCGGCGCGAGGCGAGGAGTTCGGGCGGCGTCTCGTCGAGCCAGCGCGCGACCTGATGATAGAGCGGCCTCGTCGGACCGCCGGCAATCCCCATCTCGTCGAACGCCGCCATTCCGCCTGCCCAAACCTCAGAGATGAACGCCGTCAGGCTCGAACGACGCTCCGCCTTGGTGATTCACCAGTCGCAACTTCCGTGCCGCCGCTGCGAGCGCGGCTCAGCGCCTCGGCGCCGCGCATCGCGACCGTCGCCGGCCAGGCGCCGAAATTGCCCTCGATCTGAAGAGCATCGGCCAGCCGCAGCCGAAACGCCTCGCGCGAAATCTCGACCGCGCCAAGGCTCCCCAGGTGCTCGGTCGAGAATTGCGCGTCGAGCAGCCGGAAACCTCCGAGCTTAAGGCGCGCGAACAGATGGACGAGGGCGACCTTCGAGGCGTCGCGGGCGCGATGGAACATGCTTTCGCCGAAAAAGGCGCCGCGCAGGCTCACGCCATAAAGGCCCCCGACCAGCTGATCGTCGTCGTAAGCCTCGAGCGAATGGGCGTGGCCCGCGGCGTGCAATTCGCCGTAGAGCCGCACGATCTCGTCGTTGATCCAGGTCTTCTCGCGCTCCGCGCAGGCGCGCACGACCGCCTCGAACGCGCGGTCGGCTACGACCCGGTATCGATCCGCCCGCACCGTCTTGGCGAGGCTCCGCGAGACGATAAGCCCCTCGAGCGGGAAGATTCCGCGCTCGTGCGGCTCGACCCAGAACAATTCCTTGGCGTCGCGGCTCTCGGCCATCGGAAAGACACCGATCGAATAGGCCCTGAGCAGGATGTCCGCCGTCAGCTCGAATTTTCGCGGCGCGGTTTTCATGCCCGCAATCGTGGAACCGTCCGCGCAGGCCGTCAAGCGGTAGCGGCGCCCGTCGCCGGCAGAACGTCGATCTTGCCTTGCGCCGTCGCCTGTGTATGCTGATCTTCCAAGAACGTCATAACCTTTCGGGGAAGCGCATTCGTGGAGCGGATAACGATCAGCGTCTCCGACGAATTCGCGGCCGAGCTGGCCGCATTCATGGAGAGCGAGCGGTACGACAACCGCTCCGAAGCGGTGCGCGATCTCGCGCGTCTCGGCCTCAAGCGCGCCCGAATCGATCAGGACCTTTCCGGCGATTGCGTCGCGACGCTCTCCTATGTTTTCAACCACCACGCCCGCGAGCTGGCGAAGCGGCTGACCGACGCGCATCACGCGCATCATGGCCATCAGGTCGCGACGATGCACGTCCATCTCGATCACGACAGCTGCCTCGAAATCGCGGTGCTTCGCGGCGACGCGGCCAAGGTTCGCGAGTTTGCGAAGACGATCATCGCCGAACGCGGCGTCACCCATGGCCAGGCGAGCTTCGTTCCCGTTTCAATCGACATGGCGACGCACGCCCATGGCGGCGCTTCTCACCGCCACGCGCATGCCCATCCGAAAATCTAGTTTCAATCCCTCGATGAGAGGGCGTTAGGGGCAGAGATGAGCAACGTTCTATCGAGCCTTTTCAACGATGAGGGCGGCAACCTGCGAGCGAAGGTGATCGGTATGTATGTCTTGCTGATCGGCGCGAATATCGCCGCCTGGCTTTGGGCTCTGTCCGCTTTTCGCGACTACCCAGTCCTGCTCGGCACGGCGATGCTCGCGTACACATTTGGCCTGCGCCACGCGTTCGACGCCGATCATATCGCCGCCATCGACAACGTCACCCGAAAGCTGATGCAGGAAGGAAAGCGGCCGGTCGCGGTCGGCTTCTTCTTCTCGCTCGGCCATTCGACCATCGTCGTGGCGCTGTCGATCGCGATAGCGGTCACGGCGACGGCGCTTCAATCGAAGTTCGACAATTTCACCAGCATCGGCGGCGTGGTCGGCACGCTGGTGTCGGCGTTGTTTCTGTTTGCCATCGCCATCGCAAATATTCTCGTCCTCATATCGATCTATCGGACCTTCCAAACCGTGAGGAGCGGCGGCAAATTCGCTGAGGAAGACCTCGATCTCATGCTGTCGAGACGTGGATTCATGGGACGTATTCTGCGCCGCTTCTACCACCTGATCGAGCGCAGCTGGCACATGTATCCGCTGGGCGTGCTGTTCGGTCTCGGCTTCGATACCGCAACCGAGGTTGGCCTGCTCGGCATCTCGGCGACGCAGGCCGCGCAGGGCATGTCGATCTGGTCAATTCTGGTGTTTCCGGCGCTATTCACGGCCGGCATGTCGCTGATGGATGCCACCGACAGCATCCTGATGCTTGGCGCCTACGGCTGGGCGTTCGTCAAACCGATCCGCAAGCTCTATTACAATCTCACGATCACGGCCGTGTCGGTCATCGTCGCCGTCGTCGTGGGCGGACTTGAGGTCCTCAACCTGATCGGCGATCAACTCGGCCTCACCGACGGCGGCGGCTTCTGGGGCGCGGTCGGAGCGATCAACGACAATTTCGGCCTTCTCGGCTATATCATCGTCGGAATTTTCGTTCTGAGCTGGCTGATCTCATTCGCCGTCTATCGGGCGAAGGGCTATGACGAGATCGAGGTCGCGACGAGCTAGCGGCCGCCTTCGAGGGGCTTCGGGTCCGGGACGACGGCGAGCCGCTTGCGCCCGGCGTCCGACTCCGATAGCCTCGCCCGCGATGGTTCCCTTCGGGGATCAAAAGGGAACACGGTGAGGCCGAAAAGCTGAAGCCGTGGCTGCCCCCGCAACTGTAAGCGGTAAGACGACGCCACTTATGATCACTGGGAAACCGGGAAGATCGGCGTCCGTCGTTGACCCGCGAGCCAGGAGACCTGCCATCGCTCGTGCAGCCGATCTCGGGCGAGGTGACCGATGGTTTGTCTCTTCTGCGGCATCACCCGCGATCGCGCTGTTTTCCTTCAACAGCATGCGAGGGTGTCATGCCTGGAATCGTCTCAACCGTATTGAATGAGGGCGGCGCAGATCTGCGTCGCCGGCTGATCGCGACCTACGCCGTTCTCATCGGCGGCAATATTCTCATCTGGCTCTGGGCGCTTGTCGCGCTGGGCGGCCAGCCGGTCCTGCTCGGAACGGCGCTCTTGGCCTATACGTTCGGCCTCCGCCACGCAGTCGACGCCGACCATATCGCGGCGATCGACAACGTCACCCGCAAGCTGATGCAGCAGGGCCAGCGGCCGGTCGGCGTCGGCTTCTTCTTTTCGCTCGGCCATTCGGCTGTCGTGGTCTTGATGTCGGTCGGCGTAGCCTTCGCGGCGTCGGCGCTGACTTCGCGCTTCGATTCGATGAAGGCGGTCGGCGGCGTCATCAGCACGAGCGCATCGGCTTTGTTCCTGTTCGCCATCGCCTTCATCAACGTCCTGGTGCTCGCCTCCGTCTATCGGACCTTTCAGGCGGTCAAACGCGGCGAACCGTTCGTCGAGGATGACTTCGATATCCTGCTCAACAAGCGGGGCTTCCTGTCGCAAATCTTTCGTCCGTTGTTTCGGATCGTGACCAAGAGCTGGCACATGCTGGCGATCGGTTTCCTGTTCGGGCTCGGCTTCGACACCGCAACCGAAGTCGCGCTGTTCGGCATATCCTCCGCGCAAGCCGCCAACGGCATGTCGCTCGGCGTCATCCTGGTGTTTCCGCTTCTGTTCACCGCGGGGATGACGCTCATCGATACGACCGACGGCGTCTTGATGCTCGGCGCCTATGGCTGGGCGTTCATGAAGCCGATCCGCAAGCTCTATTACAACATGACCATTACGGCGGTCTCGGTTGTCGTCGCCGTCCTGATCGGGGGGTTGGAAACCCTGAACCTCATCGGCGACCAGCTCGGCCTCACCGACGGGGGCGGCTTCTGGGGCGCGATCGGCGCCATCAACGACAATTTCGGTGTACTCGGTTATGTCATCATCGGAATATTTGTCTTGAGCTGGGTCGGCTCGGTGGTCTTCTACAACCTCAAGGGTTACGATCAGGTTGAGGTCAATACGGCCGGGGAAGGCTGACGCCTCGGGGGAATGCGGCGGCCTCCATGCGGGGGCGGCCGATGACCGCGCGGCAAACGGGCAATTCCTCCCCCTCCGATCCGGGATGCCGAGATGAACGCGCCAGATATCATGCTCGCCGAACTGCAGGCTCGACGCGCCGGCATGAGCCTCGATCGGAGATTTTATGCCGATCCCGAGTTCCACCGGCTCGATCTCGAAACGATCTTCTACCGGGATTGGCTGTTCGCCGGCCATGATTGCGAGATCCCGGCGCCGGGCGACTACTTCACGCTTCAGATCGGCGACTATCCGATCATGGTGCTCCGCGGCCGCGACGGATCCGTCCGCGCCCTCCACAACTCCTGCCGGCACCGCGGATCGCGCATCTGTCCGGCGGCGAAGGGCGCGGCCAAGCGGCTCGTCTGCCCCTATCATCAATGGACCTACGACCTCGACGGCAGCCTGATCCGCGCCCGTCACCAGGACGGCGGAATCGACAAGGCGCAATTCGGTCTCAAGCCCGTCCACTGCGAAAGCGCCGCCGGCTACATCTTCGTCTGCGTCGCGCCGGTCGCGCCGAGCTTCGAGCCTTTTCAGGCCCAACTCGAACGATATGCGGCGCCCCATCGGCTCGCCGACGCCAAAATCGCCTTCGAGAGCACGATCGTCGAAAACGGCAACTGGAAGCTGGTGTGGGAGAACAACCGCGAGTGCTATCACTGCGCCGCCAACCATCCGGAATTGCTCCGGACGTTCCTGGAGCGGCCCACCGTCTCGGGGATCGAGGACGCCATCGCCGACCGGGAGTTGACAGCGCATTGGGACCGCTGCGAAGCGGCCGGACTGCCGAGCATGTTTCAGCTTTCGGAATCCGGACAATACCGGGCGAGCCGAGTCCCTCTCGTCGACAAGGCGGTGAGCTATACGATGTCGGGCCGGGCGGCAGTCAGTCGCGGGCTCAGCGACGACGTCACCGAGCCCAACATCGGGTCGCTCTTGATCTTCCATTATCCGTCAATGTGGAATCACGTGCTGGGCGACCACGCGGTCTCGTTCCAGGTGCTGCCGATCGGTCCGATGCAAACCCAGCTCAGGACGAAATGGCTGGTCCACAAGGACGCGGTCGAAGGCAGGGACTATTCGGTCGAGGAGCTCACGCATGTGTGGCTCGCCACCAACGATCAGGATCGTCGCGTGGTCCAGGAAAACCAGATCGGCATCCGCTCTCCGGCCTACGAGCCGGGTCCCTACTCGCCTGAGCAGGAAGGCGGGGTCATGCAATTCGTCGATTGGTACTGCCGGACGATGCAACGGAATCTCGGCGGAGAGCGGGCGAGCCTGAGCCGCGTCGCCTGAGGCCGTCGGGGTCGGCGAGCGGTGGAAGCGTTTTCAAAGCCGCGGGAAGGAAAATCCAAATCGCAAGGAAGCGAAATCAAAGCCGAGGGAAGCGAAAGCCAAATTTCTTGCTTCCGCAAATCGAGGCTTTTCAATAGTATAACTCACAAATCCCCGAGACGTCCACTCTATTCACTCCGGCCTGCCGTAAAACTGGCGCCAAACCCAAAAGCGCTCCACCCGTCACCCGGCCTCCTGGATTGGGCGACAGCAAGCACGTTAACACGGGCTTCTGTTTATCGCAAATGATTGTCGGTTTTTCTTGCATTGATGGGCGGCGACGGCACGCTTCGGCTGGTCTAAGAGGGCGCCCGTCGCGCCGGCTCAGCGTCAACCCGCTTCGTCATGGTGACCGCCGTCCCGCCCCGGAACGGCTCGCCGCCGACGACCGCATAGCCGAGCCGCGTGTAGAGCGTGAGATTGGCGGCGAAGGCCGCATTGGTCATGAGGCGGATGTCGCCGAGCCCCAATTCGGCGGCGCGCTTCTCGGCATGAGCAAGCAGCATGCGCCCGTAGCCCCTGCCCTGCCGGTCCGGCGCGACCGCGACATTCTCGATCCACAGATGATCAGGCCTGGCGATCGTCTCGATCAGGCCGACGAACGCGCCGCCGACGATCAGGAGATCGATCGCGTGCTCGCGGACGGCGCGATCGTAATCCGCCTGCATCGGCAGCGGCTCGCGGCCGATGAGCGCGGCCCATTGGGCGTAGGCCGCGCGAGTCAGATCGCGGATGCCCGCCGCGTCTTTTAGGGCCGCGGGGCGGATTTCGATCGAGGGAGCGGGCGTCATCATCGGCGAATGCTATGCTGCACTGTCCGCTATGATAAACTCGTCGCGGCAAAAGAACGCGGGTTCCGCCGCCAGCGAAAGAGGAGTGTCTCAGTTATGGGATCGGCCGCCCGAGTCACTTCGGCAGCGGAGGGGCTGCCCCGCCGCCGCTTCACGGTCGCCGAGGTCGAGGCGATGGTCGCCGCTGGGGTGATGGACGAGGACGAGCGCGTCGAACTGATCGGGGGGGAATTGGTTCCGATGTCGCCGAAGGGAAATCACCATGAGGTTTTGAAAGCTGCGCTACCGGACGTCGTCATCTATCCGCGCGCGAGCGGCATTCCCGTCTTCGACCTGATAACGCGCTGCTCGTCGTCGAGATCGCCAACTCCTCGCTGCGCTATGACATCGGCCGCAAGCCGGCGCTCTACGCGAGTTTCGGCATTCGTGAAGTCTGGGTCATCGACCCAGTTCGCCTGACGACGCGCGTCTTCCGCGAGCCGGCCTCGGACGGCTATCGCAATGCAGGTGACTTCAGCGCGTCGGACCGGCTAGAGCGGTCGCTGATCAGTTTGAATCGGGGGGATTCTCGAATCGCTTGGGTTCTGATTCAACCTGCTGGCTGGGCGGAGGCCAGCAGGGATGGCGTATTCGCAGGACTTGCGGGACCGGGTGATCGACGCCGGGCTCGTTGAGGGAATGAGCCGGCGAGGCGCGGCGGTGAGGTTTGGGGTGAGCGAGACGGCGGCGATCAACTGGGTGAAGCGAGTGGAGCAGACCGGCTCGCGGGCTCCAGCCCAGCTTGGCGGTTACAAACCGATGATGTTGGCGCCGCATCGGGAGTTTCTCGAAGCCGTCCGCCGTGACAAGCCCGACATTACGCTTCAGGGCCTTTGCGATCGGCTCGTGGCGGAACGCGGGGTGAAGACCTACACCTCGGTGATGAGCCGCTTTTTGCGCCATCTCGGCGTGACGCTCAAAAAAAGACGCTCGTTGCGCGCGAGCAAGACCGGCCTGACGTGAGCCGCCACCGCCGGCGCTGGAGGCAGCGCCAGAGGCAGGTCGACCCCTCGCGCCTGGTCTTCATCGACGAGACCTGGACCAAGACCAACATGACCCGCCTCCACGGCTGGGCGCCGAAAGGCCGACGTCTCATCGACAAGGTTCCGCATGGCCATTGGAAGACCGCGACCTTCCTCGCGGCGCTCCGTAACGACCGGATCGAAGCGCCCTGCCTGTTCGACGGACCCATCAATGGCGAGCGCTTCCTCGCCTACGTCGAGCAGTTCCTTGTCCCCACGCCCAAGCGCGACGACATCGTCATTCTCGACAATCTCGGGTCGCACAAGGGAAAGGCGGTGCGCGCCGCCGTCAAAGCCGCCGGCGCGCGCCTCCTCTTCCTTCCAAAATACTCGCCCGACCTCAATCCGATCGAGCAGCTCTTCTCCAAGGTGAAGACGCTCGTGCGCAAGGCCGCGCCGCGCTCCCTCGACGCCGTCTCCGACGCCATCGCCACCGCCTTGGCGGCCGTCCCGCGCTCCGAATGCGCCAACTACTTCACCAACTCAGGCTATGCGCATAACTAAACAGGGAACGCTCTAGCGCCGCTCATCGCACCGGAGGCGTTCGCGCTGAGGCTCGACGAGTTGGAACTGAGCTGAAGCGAAAGCTGAGCGCGTATAGCCCGGTTGGCGAATTTCACTTTTTCATCACCGTCTCTATCACCATTTCTACCGCCAACGCGGAGGCAGCTTCATGCAGCGCGTCTAGCGGATGAGCCTGGCAATAGTCGTCAATCCAATGGCCTATTCCTTCAGCGTCAGTGCGGCCCAATCCGTCAACTACCGGCGGGTTATGGGTGGCGATCCCACTGAGAAACCCAAGCACCCATTGAAACATCATTGCACTGCGTGTCTGCTCTGGAAGGTCTTGGGCATTTCGGGCGGCGACCCAACTGCCACATGACAAGTGGCCAGAGCCGACCCCAGTTTGTCCCAAAACCGGAATTGGCGCTATGGAAGCACAGACCACGAGGCAACTGACGACAGCGCGCATTTATGCCCCTTCGGTTGTAGGTCTTATATGTGCCTATAGAGGTCCGTGACCGTCTGGCAAACCGAGCAGAACACCGCCACGGCGGTTGCGACGGCCGCCCTGCTATTCCATTTTCCCACCGCTTTCAGATAGGGCTCAAGTCCGCCCTCCGCGAAATAGTCCGGCGTGAAAAACCTCCCTAGACGCGGGCCGTATTCCCCCGGCAGCATCCCGCGTTCCCGTTCGATGCTCCACTTGATCCTCGAAGCGTACAACCAGAGGCCAGCCGCAACGAGGCCAACTACGGATGCTATGATGCCAAAGAATGCCGATAGCGTCACTGCGATCCCAATAGATTAAAGAACGATCTCCAGCGCTTAGAACCTCCCCTCCCCTCACGCCTGCTTCTTGAGCTTCACCACATTGTGCAGGGTCTTGTCGGCCGTCTCGAAGAAGCGCCGAACGCCGCGCGCGGCCTGGCGGATGCGCTGCTCGTTCTCGACCAGGGCGAGGCGGACGAAATCGTCGCCGTGCTCGCCGAAGCCGATCCCCGGCGCGACCGCGACGTCGGCCTTCTCGATGAGCAGCTTCGAGAATTCGAGGGAGCCCAGATGGCGGAAGCGCTCCGGGACCGGCGTCCAGGCGAACATCGAGGCGCTCGGCTTCGCGATCGGCCAGCCGGCGGCGGCGAAGCTCTCGATCATCACGTCGCGGCGGCGCTTATAAGTCAAGCGCATCTCGCGCACGCAATCGTCAGGGCCGTTGAGCGCCGCGGCGGCGGCGACCTGGATCGGGGTGTAGGCGCCGTAGTCGAGATAGGACTTGACCCGCGCGAGCGCCGCGAGCAGCCGCTCGTTGCCGACCGCAAACCCGATCCGCCACCCGGCCATCGAATAGGTCTTCGACATCGAGGTGAACTCGACCGCGACCTCGAAGGCGCCGGGCGCCTGAAGAATCGACGGCGGCGGCGCATCGTCGAAATAGACCTCGGCGTAGGCGATGTCGGAGAGCACGAAAATCTCGTGCTTCTTCGCGAACAGAACCAGATCCTTGTAGAAGTCGAGCGAGGCGACCATCGCCGTCGGGTTGGACGGATAGCAGACGACGACCGCGATCGGCTTCGGGATCGAATGCATGATCGCGCGCTCGACCGCGGTGAAGAACTCGGGACCCGGCTCGGCCGGCACGGAGCGGATAACGCCGCCGGCCATCAAGAAACCGAAGGCGTGAATCGGATAGGAAGGATTCGGGACCAGCACGACGTCGCCCGGCGCGGTGATTGCCTGCGCCATGTTGGCGAAGCCTTCCTTTGAGCCGAGGGTGGCGACGACCTGGTTCTCGGGATCGAGCTTGACCCCGAACCGGCGCGCATAATAGCCCGCCTGGGCGCGACGCAGGCCGGCGATGCCTTTCGAGGCCGAATAACGATCGGTTCGCGGCTTGCCGACCGTCTCGATCAGTTTTTCGAGCACGTGCTTCGGGGCCGGCAGGTCCGGGTTGCCCATGCCGAGATCGACGATATCGGCGCCGCCGGCGCGGGCCTTGGCCTTGAGCGTGTTGACCTGCTCGAAGACGTAAGGCGGCAGGCGCCGCACCCGGTGAAAGTCGCTCATTTCAGCAAATCGCCCCTGGATCGTTTCCCGCTTCGTCGGCGCTCGCGCCGATGCTCTGTTAACATCGGAAGCCTGCGCGCCGCAAACGGGATGTTGCTATTGCTGAGGGTTAGGGGCGTTCGTCTTCGGCTTTTTCTTCGCCGCTTCCTCTTCCGCCAGCGCCTTGGCGGCCGGCGGGTAGGCTTGGCGCAGGGCGTCATGCCTCTTCTGGAGCGCGTCGAGGTCGGTCTTCACCGCCTTGAGGTCGACCTCCTTCAATGCCGGCAGCGCCGGCTCCGGCGGGGGCTCAAAGACGGGAATGTAGTCGGGGTCGCTGGCGGGCCGCGACTTGACGACGAAATCGGCCGGCGGCGCAACGTCGGTCGCAAAGCCCAGGAGCTTCGCCCCCTGCTTGAAGATATTGCCCCCCTGCTTGAGGATATTGTCCTGCTCTTGCGCTCGACCCGCGTGAGCCGACACGACGAGCGCCGTGAGCGCGATAACCCCTGCCGAGGCGGATCGCCCTCGCCGGTATCGGTCGCGCCCGGCGTGAATCGTGCAAAACATTTCTCGTTCCGAAAGTCTTGATGGCGTAGCCAACCCGTAGTGACCTATTATGACCAAAACGGGACCGGGCCTCACGCCCGGAGACGACAGGAAACGCTTTTCATGGCCAAGACCAGTCCGAACACTCGGGGCGCGCCCGCGGCGTTCGAGCCGATAAAGGCCGCGCCGCCGCGTCCGCCCGCGAGCCGCGCCAAAGGACGTCCGGTTGGCGAAACGCCTCCGGCGAAGACGCCGCGGCGACGGGGCAAGCCAGCGGCGGCCAAGGTTGCAAACGCCGCGCTGGAAGCGGCCGTCCCGCCCCGCGCCGCGAAAGACAAGGCGGCGGCGCCCTCTCCACGACGGGCCGAGCGGCGAAGCCTAAGCGAAATCCAAACCGCGCCCGCTCCCGCGGAGCCTCTCGCAGCCCCTCGCGCGACGCAGGCCGAGGCGAAGCCGGCGCCCGCGGCGCGACCCGAGCCCTCGGCAACCGCCGGGCCTCCCGCCAGCGCCCCTGCCAAACCTTCAGGGGAAGGCGCCCCGCCTCCGACGCCCGACGTCGAGGCGCTCGCCCACAACATAGCCCGTGCGATCGAACTGGGCGGCAGCGTTCTGGCCGCTTACCTGGGCCCGCGCGAGAGCGGCCAGATCAAGACCACGATCGCCGACGATATCGGCGAGATGGTGCGATCGATCGGCCGGGTGGCCGAATATTACATGGCCGAACCCCAGCGGGCGATCGCCGCGCAGGCGGCGCTGACGACCCAGTTCGTCGATCTCTGGGCGGCGACGCTGCAGCGGCTGCAGGGGGAGAAGGCCGAGCCCGTCGCCCCGCCCGACGCCTCCGACAGGCGCTTCGCCGACGCCGCATGGCGCGACAATCCGTATTTCGACTTCATCAAGCAGGCTTACGTCCTGACCACGCGCTGGGCGGACGATCTGGTCAAGCACGCCGATGAGCTCGAGCCGCACGATCGCGACAAGGCGCAATTCTACCTGCGCCAGGTCACCGCGGCGCTGTCGCCCTCGAACTTCGTCGCGACCAATCCGGAGCTCATGCGCACGACGCTCGCCGAAAGCGGCGAAAACCTCGTGCGGGGTCTTAAGATGCTGGCCGAGGACATCCAGGCCGGGCACGGGACCTTGCGCATACGCCAGTCAGACACGCGCGCGTTCAAACTCGGCGTCAATCTCGCCGCGACCCCCGGCAAGGTGATCTTCCGCAACGAGTTGATCGAGCTCCTCCAGTACGGGCCGACCACCGCCGAGGTCTATAAGCGCCCGCTCCTGATCGTTCCGCCGTGGATCAACAAGTTCTACATTCTCGATCTCAATCCCGAGAAGTCGTTCGTCCGCTGGGCCGCGGCGCAGGGACTCACTGTCTTTGTAATATCCTGGGTCAATCCCGACGAGCGCCACGCCGCCAAGGATTTCGACAGCTATATGCGCGAGGGCATCCTCACCGCCCTCGACTGCATCGAGGAGGCGACGGCTGAGCGCGAGGTCGCGGCGATCGGCTATTGCGTCGGCGGAACCCTGCTTGCGGCGACGCTCGCCTATATGGCGTCGGTCGGCGACAAGCGGATTTCGAGCGCGACGTTCTTCGCCGCCCAGATCGACTTCACCGACGCCGGCGATCTCAAGGTGTTCGTCGACGCCGAGCAGCTCAAGGCGGTCGAGGCGCGGATGGCCGAACAGGGCTATCTCGACGGCTCGCAGATGGCCAACGCCTTCAACATGCTCCGGCCGAACGACCTCATCTGGTCCTATTACGTCAACAATTATCTCAAGGGCAAAGAGCCGATGGCGTTCGACCTCCTGGTCTGGAATTCGGATTCGACCCGCATGCCCGCCGCCAACCACAACTTCTACCTTCGGCACTGCTATTTGCAGAACGATCTCTCCAACGGACGCATGGTGCTCGGCGGCAAGACGCTCGACCTCGCCAAGGTGACGATCCCTGTCTACGAACTGGCGACGCGCGAGGACCACATCGCCCCCGCCCGCTCGGTGTTCACCGGGGCCAAATGCTTCGGCGGCCCGGTGCGTTACGTGATGGCGGGCTCCGGCCATATCGCCGGCGTGGTCAATCCGCCGGGCAAGCCAAAATACCAGTATTGGTCGGGCGAACCGCCCAAGGGCGATTTCGAAGTCCTGGGTCGCCGCCGCAAAGGAGACGCCCGGCTCGTGGTGGCCCGACTGGATCGCCTGGCTCGCCGCCCAGAAGGGAGAGAAGGTCCCCGCTCGCAAGCCCGGCGACGGCAAGCTGAAGCCGCTCGCCGACGCGCCCGGGGAGTACGTGCGGGTGAAGGCGTAGGGCCGGCTCTCCCTTCTCCGGGTTGGGCGCCGGCGCGGGGGCGACGAGGCGCAGAGGCCGGGCGCGCAAAACCGAGCGCGATTCATGCGATCTTCATGACTTGCTGGGCCGTTCTTGCCGAAGCCGCCCGGCGCGATTATGCCCTCGCGATCTCGAAACTGACGAAGCAAGGTTAGCGCATGCCGGGAAGCGTTACTCTCGTCCGCCACGGCGAAACGGCGTGGAGCCTGGCAGGTCAGCACACGGGACTGACCGATATTCCGCTGACAGAGGAAGGCGAGCGCAGGGCGCGGGCGCTCCGGGACCAATTCAAGGGCGTCGCGTTCGACCGCGTGTTGGCAAGCCCGCTGCAACGCGCCCGACGCACCTGCGAGCTGGCCGGTTTCGGCGCATCGGCGAAGGTCGATCCGGACCTCGTCGAGTGGAACTATGGCGACTACGAAGGGCGGACATCCAAAGAGATCCTCGCCGCCCGCCCCGGCTGGCGCCTGTTCCGCGACGGCTGCCCCAACGGCGAGCAGCCGGCCGACGTGGCCATGCGCGCCGATCGGGTCATCGCCAGTCTGCGCGAGAGAGACGATCGTGCGATCCTCTTTTCAAGCGGGCATATCCTGCGCGTGCTGGCGGCGCGCTGGCTCGGCCTTCCGCCATCGGAGGGGCGCCTGTTCCTGCTCAGCACCGCGAGCGTGAGCGTCCTCGGCTACGAACACGACAAGAGCGAGCCGGCGATCGCGCTGTGGAACGAAGTCTAAACCCCGGGCAGGCGGAATGGGCTCACCGCGATCGAATCGAACGGGTGTATAAGCCTCTCCAAGGAGCCCCGCCGCCCCATGAACAAGCCGTCCCGCATCGCCACTGCCCACCGCCTCGATCTCCCCCAGCGCCCGCGCCGCAACCGCAAGGCGGAATGGGCGCGGCGGCTGGTCGCGGAACACGTGCTGACGACGGCCGACCTCATCTGGCCGCTCTTCCTCATCGACGGTGAGAAAAAGCGCGTTCCGGTCGGGGCGATGCCGGGCGTCGACCGGCTCAGCGTCGACGAGGCGGTCCGGGAGGCCGAGCGGGCGGTCGGCCTCGACATCCCGGCGATCGCCTTCTTTCCGTACACCGAGCCCAATCTCAAGGACGAGCGCGGCAGCGAAGCCTTCAACGAAAGCAATCTTGTCTGCCGGGCCTGCCGCGCCATCAAGCGGGAATTCCCCCAGCTTGGCCTCGTCACCGACGTCGCCCTCGACCCCTACACCAGCCACGGCCACGACGGCCTCATCAACGAGAGTCCGACAGGCGAGATCCGCATTCTCAACGACGAGACGGTCGAAGCGCTGGTCCGCCAGGCGCTCAACCAGGCGCGCGCCGGCGCCGACGTGATCGCGCCCTCCGACATGATGGACGGGCGGGTCGGGGCGATCCGCGAGGCGCTCGACGCCGAAGGCTTCCTCGACGTCCAGATCATGGCCTATGCGGCCAAATACGCCTCCGCCTTCTATGGGCCGTTCCGCGACGCGCTCGGCTCCGCCGGGGCGCTGAAAGGCGACAAGCGCACCTATCAGATGGACCCGGCCAACAGCGACGAGGCGTTGCGGGAGGTCGAGCTCGACCTCGCCGAAGGCGCCGACATGTTGATGGTCAAGCCCGGCATGCCCTATCTGGACATCATCCGCCGGGTGAAGGACGAATTCGGCGCGCCGACCTTCGCCTATCAGGTGAGCGGCGAATATTCGATGATCATGGCGGCCGCCGAGAGAGGCTGGATCGACGGCGACAAGGCGATGATGGAAAGCCTGATCGCCTTCAAGCGCGCCGGCGCCGATGGTGTGCTGACGTACTTCGCGGCGCGGGCGGCGGAGAGGCTGCGGGCCCGGTGAAACAACGGACGGTCGAAAGCCAAAGGCTCCGTTCGCGCCTCAGTTGCTGTAGCGGTAAACTCGGGCGAGCTGGTTCGGGACGATCATCAATTCCTCGAACTCGCCCAAATCCCGCCTCGCTCCCCATCTCCATCCAGGTCGCCGCCAACTCGGCGTAGTCGGATGCGCGATGGTGGCTGTCAAACGCGGCGAATTCCTCCTCGGTAATGGCCGACCATTCCGGGCGCAGCTGCCGGAAACGCTCCATCCATCCCTCGCGATCCTCTCCCTCGAGACATGTTGGCTCCCAGGTCAGGAAGAGCCCTCCGGGAGAAAGCAGTGTCCGGACGCGGCGCATGAGTTCTTCTTCGCAGGCGCGCGCAGATGGTGAAGAGACTGTCCAATCCACACGACGTGAACCGCCTCGCTCCAGGCGTTGACCGCCTCGACGAAATCCTGACAGCGAAGCTCGACCGGACAATTCAAGCTGCGGAGGTTTCTTCGGGCCACGGCCAAAGACGGTTGGGAAATGTCGATGCCGACATAGCGCGCGACATCGGTTCCAGTCAGAGCTTCCGCCGCGCCGTTGGCGGTTCCGCAGGCAATGTCCAAAAATACAAACCGGTCGGGCGCTTCGGCAAGAAGAAGCTCACGTAGAAGGTTATAGACTTCTTTGTGCGCCATGTAGTTGTGGCTAACGACCTTTTCGTATGTAGCCAGGCCTTTCGCGAAAAGCTCTTGATCTGTCTGCACGCGCTCCTCCCTGCAGGCCGCTCCGCCGGGATCATACCAGAAAGATCTTCCGCCGGGCGATGAC
This sequence comes from uncultured Alphaproteobacteria bacterium, assembly GCA_963765375.1. Classification (GTDB taxonomy): domain Bacteria; phylum Pseudomonadota; class Alphaproteobacteria; order Rhizobiales; family Beijerinckiaceae; genus Roseiarcus. Next base: position 466,060 of record CAVXVZ010000011.1, read on the forward strand.
GAAGGGTAGCGTAAAAAAAGCGGAAAGACTTCGCAAAAGCCCAAGCGCCACGCTTACGGCGCCAGCAGCACCTTGCCGATGTTCCTGCGGTCCTGAATGAAATGATGGGCCGCCGCGGCTTCGTCAAACTTGAAAACCCGAGCGATCTTCGGCTTGATCGCGCCGGCTTCCCATAGAGCCATCAGTTGATCCATCCACGGCCGCATGCGGTCGAAGTCGCCCCACATGTGGCCCAGATTGACGCCGAACACCCCCTTGTTGGCGTTCATAAGAGACAGTGGATTGAACTGGACCCAGGGCGTGTTCGCCAGCATTGACGCCATGCCCAGATATCCTCGCGCCTTGCCGGCAGCGGCCGACGAGGCGCCGAACATCCCGAGGCGGCCGGTGGGCGCCAGGAGGCGATAACCCTTCTTGAGCGAGTCTCCGCCGACCGCATCGAGGATGAGCTCGACGCCTCGCCCGCCCGTGATCTGACGCGCTCGCGCTTCGAAGTCCTCAGTCCGATAGTCGATCAGGTGATCGACGCCGAGAGCGCGCAGCTCTTCATGCTTCGCGGCGGATGCCGTTCCAATGACCTTCGCCCCGATATGCTTGGCGATCTGGGTCGCAGCAATCCCGACGCCGCCGCCAGCGGAATGCACGAGCACCGTCTCGCCCACCTTCAATCCGCCCATCACGACAATCAGCTGCCAGGCGGTCAGATAGTTGACCGGGATCGACGCGCCCTGCTCAGCGGACATGTTTGCCGGCCGCGGGAAGACTTGGGCCTGCGGCGTGCAGACCACATCGGCGTAGCCGCCGAAGTGGGTCGCGGCAAAAACATCGCGCCCGAGCCAGCCGGCGTCAACTCCGGCGCCGGCTGCGTCAACGCGTCCGGCGACTTCATAACCCGGTACGACAGGGATGCGCGGAAGGTCCGGATACAAGCCGAGACGGCCCATGATGTCGGCGAAATTGATCCCGCTCGCCTCCACCCGAATGCGCAACTCGCCAGCGGCCGGATGAGGATCGGGCGCCTCCTTGGCTTGAAGCACCTCGGGCGGCCCAGCTTTCGAAATCCAGATCTGCCGCATGGCTTGAACTCATCTTTGGCAAACAGACGGACGATCGTGAAAGGGCGGTCAGCGGGTAAGCTTAGCGCCCGACAGCGAGCGCGTCACGCGGAGAAGCTGACAGGATGATGGCGCCCTTCGCGCCCCGAGTTGCAGAAACCCGGCATTCAGATTTACCATACATAATCAGGGAGGGCGGCAAGGTCGCGCGGGGACGCGGGACCGAACTGGAGGTGGCCATGCCGACGGTCTGCGAGCGCCGCGGCGGTCTCATGTTTTTCGGTCTGGCGTTGGGGCTGCCCTTGCTGACGGGCCAAAGCGTCCCCTCAGCCTATGGTGAGGAGTACGGGGCGTGCAAATTCTTCAGCCAGCTGCCGGACGATTGCGCCGGCGCGGAACTGCGAAAATTCGATAATTTGCGCAACTATCGCTACGAGGAGATCGATCTCTTCGCCAGGGACCCGCTGAAGAAAGTGCTGTACGTCAGCACTTACAATACGACCGGCCAGAATGCCGGCGAGGACACCCGCAACTCGGCGCCAAAGGCGATCGCGCAAAGCGTTGACCCAAAGAGGGTCGCCAAACAATTCCAGGCGCTTTCGGCCGTGATCAGTCCGCCACGCTACTGGACGCTTGATTGGCTCTCGGACAGGGTCGGCGAGGTGAGGAATTTCGGTGGTCTCGACGCGGCGTGGATGGGAAACAGCCTGGCGCCTAGAGCCGCCGCTTCCAATAAGTCGGGCGCCTTGGCCTATCACAACGTGCTGGTGGCGAGATCGGCGGTCGAGGGCTTCAAGAAAGGATCGCAGGTCTATCTCCTCGACGATCCCAAGGGCAGAACCTGGATCATGGTCGCCTATACCGACAAGGACAGTCCCGGCCTGACGATCGACAAGCTCGACTCCCTCGGCGACGTCTTGAAACTGCCCCAGGGCTGGAAATTCCGCACCGAGAGGCTCGACAAGGACTTGATCCTGGAGCCGAAGGCCGGTTTCACTCCTGTGACGCAAGACGACTTGGAGGACATCTACCATCTGACTGGCCCGAGGCAGAGCAATTTCGTGCCGTGACGGGCTCCGCAAGTTTGGGCGCTCGAACGGGTAGAAAGCCGGTTGGGAGATGGGGGTCCTCGTGGACTCAGCGACCGCTTCACCATGGCGCCGACGCCGCAGATTGGCCTTAAGCCGGGGCCAGCATAGGCTCGTCTCAATCAAAGGGGTTTCAGGCGATGGCGAAGATGCGCGCGATGGTCGTTCGAAAGCGCGGCGGGCCGCTCGAGGCGGAAGAGCGGGACATGCCCGCGCCGGGACAAGAGGAAATGCGCATCCGCGTCATGGCCTGCGGCGTCTGCCACAGCGACGTGGCGACGGTTCAGGGCCTGTTTCCGAGCGTCCAGTATCCGCGCGTTCCTGGCCATGAGGTGATCGGCGTCGTCGACGCGATCGGTCAAGGCGTCCACGGGTGGAGGGTCGGCGCGCGGGCCGGGGTTGGCTGGTTCGGCGGCTCATGCGGCTATTGCCGCCGCTGCCGGCGCGACTCGGCCTTCGCCTGCGAGAACGTCAACGCCCAGACCGGGGTGACCCGCGACGGCGGCTACGCGACGCATATGATCGCCCATGTGTCCGCGGTCGCGCGTGTGCCGGACGGTCTCGATCCGGTCGAGTCCGCGCCATTGCTATGCGCCGGCGTCACCACTTTCAACGCGCTCCGCAACACCGGAGCCGGCCCCGGCGATGTCGTGGCCGTTCATGGCGTCGGCGGCCTCGGCCATCTCGGTCTGCAATACGCGGCGCGGCAGGGCTTTCGCACCGTCGCCGTCAACCGCGGGCGCGACAAAGAGGCGCTGGCGCGCAGCCTCGGCGCGACCGACTATATCGACAGCGCCGCCGAGGATCCGGCGAAGGCGCTGACCGCGATGGGCGGCGCCAAGGCGATCCTCGCCACCGTCACCGACGGCAAGGCGATGCAGGCGATTTCGGGCGGGCTTGGCCCCAACGGCGTCATGATGGTCATCGGCGCGGTCGGCCCGCTGACCGTCGATTCGTTCGACCTTCTCGGCAAGCGCGCATCCGTTAAAGGCTGGTATTCGGGCATCGCCAGGGATTCGGAAGACACGCTCAACTTCAGTCAGCTGAACAAGGTCGCCTCGATGAACGAGATCTATCCGCTCGAAAGGGCGCAGGAGGCTTACGACCGCATGATGAGCGGCAAGGCGCGCTTCCGCGTCGTCCTGAGGATGGACGCCTGACGACGTCTTCCCGTCAGACCGAGGGGAGCGCCGGGGCGCGACGATGACCCCGAGCCTGAAGGCGTGGCTTTGGCTCGTCGCGGTCGCGCTGGTCATGGGCGCGCTCATTTTCGCAGCGGCCGGCGATTTCCGGTTCTGGCAGGCATGGGCGTTTCTCGCCGTGTTCTTCGGCGCGTCGGCGCTGGTGACGCAATACCTGATCGTCAACGACCTCGCCCTGCTCGAGCGCCGCATCAGGGGCGGGCCGACCGAAGAGACGGAGCCGACGCAAAGGCTGATCATGGTCTTCATGTCGATCGGCTTCGTCGCCATCATCGTCGTTCCAGGCCTCGATCACCGGTTCAGCTGGTCGCAGGCGCCCGTAGTTGTCGCGCTCGCGGGCGACGCGTTGATCGCCGTCGGATTCTTGGTCGTCTTCTTCGTCTTCAGAGAGAACTCGTTCGCTTCATCGACGATTGGAGTTGGCGAGGGCCAGGCCCTGGTGTCGACTGGGCCCTACGCCATCGTCCGTCATCCGATGTACGCGGGCGCGCTCATCTATCTGGTCGGGACGCCGCTCGCGCTCGGCTCCTATTGGGGGCTCGCGGCGCTGGCGCTGATGGCTCCAATCCTGATCTGGCGCCTCGTCGAGGAGGAACGCCTTCTCGAGCAGCGTCTGCCCGGTTATTCCGACTATAAGCGGAAGGTCCGCTGCCGGCTCGCGCCCGGCGTCTATTGAGCGCAGGCGCCAGCTTGCGCGTTCGGTCACGGTCGCGGTTCGATCACATGAACTTCGACCCGCTCCTGGCGGCCGCGTACCTCGATGCTCTTGCCGTCGCCGATCTCGAGATCGGCCGGAACTGTCATCAGCCTGAGCGCATCGCCCGACGCGACCAGCCGCCGATCAACCGCCTTGCAATACTCGCACAATCGCGCCGCGACGTTCATCGTGTCGCCGAAATAGGCGAGCTGGCGTTTGGCGTCGCCGCATTCGCTGACAATCACCGGGCCTGCATGCAACCCGGCGCGGAAACCGGGAACGACCTGGAACTCGGCTAAATAGTCGGACGCAAGACGCGCCATCTTACGCTCGATCGCAAAGAACGAGGCGACGCACCGCGCATTGCGCGCGGGGTCCTTGGCGACCGGCCAACTGACAATCACCTCGTCGCCCACGTAGGCGTGCACCACGCCGCCGAAGACCCTGATGGGTTCGTCGATATCGAAAAAGAAGCGGGTGATGAGATCGTGAACGCGAAGCTCTCCCATGGCCTCGGCGAGCCGGGTCGAATGGGCGATGTCGCGGAACATCACGATGAGCTGTTGGCGAACCGGACGATGATAGGTCCCAAGAACGACGCTCGCGAGAAGCGGGCCGCCGATCAGCCGCCCGGTCTCCGTGACCGAACCAAGCAGAAGGGAAATGCCGAATCCAAGCGCGACAATTCTAGGCAGCATGGTCGGCATCCAATTCATGAGCCAGGGTGGAGGCAAGGGATCACGTGAGTCCGCGTAGAGCGCGACCTCGAGCGCGACGCCGACCACGACCAGCGCCGCGGTCATCGCCAAGGCCCTGATCACGAGTTCGGCCGCGAGCGGCAATCGTCTTAGCGCCGCGCCAAGGCGGGATCGGTCGCCGGAGGCGAATCCGGTCTGCACCGCCCATCCAGCCCAAGCGACGCAGACGCCGTGAAATCCACTGCGAAGGAAGTTCGCCGCATTCCGAGAGTCAGGTTCATCGAACAAGCCGCGATAGGCGAAGCCAACGATGAGCCCGACGATCATGGAGACGATCAGAAGTCCGCGCCGCCGCGTAGCGTAGCGAAGGAATGCCGAACGTCCTGTTCCGTACGCGTCGGCGCTCATGGCGCGGGTCCCGGTCTCTTGCTTCGTTGCGCCGCACGATGGCATCCGGCAGGCTTTCCAGGGCGCGGGCGGCAAACCTCGTCGCCGCGTCGCCGCCATTGATTTTTCCCCCTTTCCCCATGCTCCGGACATATTCGCGGCCTGCGCCAGTCGCATTCTGCCGCGGCCGAAGACGGCCCGGCGGCTGCCTGGCGCTGGTTCGGGAGGCGATCCATGGAGCGAAAAAAGGCGTCGGATTTTCCTCAGGAGCTCTTGAACCTGTTTGACGACTTTGTGCACGGCGGAATGAGCCGGCGCGTGTTCCTCGATCGCGCCCAGAAGTTCGCGACTGCCGGCGTCAGCGCGGCGGCGCTATTCGAAATGCTGAGGCCCAATTACGCTTGGGCGATCCAGGTCAAGCCCGACGACAGCCGCCTCACCGCCAAGTTCGTCGCCATCCCGTCCCCTGACGGCAACGGCAGCATCAGGGGCTATCTGGTCCGGCCCGCCAACGCCGACAAATTGCCGGCGGTGTTGGTTGTGCACGAAAATCGCGGCTTGAACCCGTACATCGAAGACGTGGCCCGGCGTCTGGCCCTCGCCAATTTCATCGCCTTCGCCCCCGACGGGCTGACCTCGGTCGGCGGCTATCCCGGCGACGACGAGAAAGGCGCCGAGCTCTTCCGCCGGGTCGACCCGGTCAAGATGCAGGAGGATTTCGCCGCCGGCGCGCGGTGGCTGAAGTCCCTACCCGATTCGACCGGCAAGCTCGGCGCGGTCGGCTTCTGCTTTGGCGGCGGCGTCGTCAATGAGCTTGCCGTGCGCATGGGTTCCGATCTCGAGGCCGCCGCGCCGTTCTACGGCATGCAGCCGGACGCCGCAGACGCGAAAAAGATCAAGGCGCCGATCCTTGCCCAATATGGCGAACTCGATCAGCGCATCACCAGCGGCTGGCCGGCCTTCGACGCCGCCCTCACAGAGGCGGGCGTTCCACACGAGGGCCATGTCTACAAAGGCGCCAATCACGGCTTCCACAACGACACGACGCCGCGCTACGATCAGGCGGCCGCCGACGAAGCCTGGAAGCGGACGATCGATTGGCTCAACAAATATTTGCGCGCCTGAAGGCTGGCCGAGCTGGAGCTGACGAAGTCCCGTGAGCCGGATATTTCTCGCCGGCGCGGCCGGCGTCATCGGCAGGCGGCTCTTGCCCCTTCTCCGCGGGGCCGGCCATTCGGTCTGGGGAACGACGCGTTCGCCGGAGAGAATGGAGTTCGCCCGCGGGCTCGGCGCGCACCCGGTGGTGGTCGACGTTTTCGACGCCGAAGCGCTGGCCAGGGCCGTCCTCGAAGCAAAGCCGGAGATCGTCATTCACCAGCTGACCGACCTTGCCGAGGTTCGCGATCCGGCGAAGAGGCCCGCCGCGCTCGCCCGCAACGCCCGCATTCGCGACGAGGGGACCCGCAACCTGGTCGCGGCGGCGCGTCAGGCTGGCGCGCGTCGCCTGATCGCGCAAAGCATCGCCTGGGTTTATGCGCCCGGCGCCAAGCCATATCGCGAAGACCATCCGTTGGACCTGAATGCTGACGGCCCGCAGGGCGTGAGCGTGTGCGGCGTCGCGTCCCTGGAGCGACAGGTCCTCGGAGCACCGCCGATGGAGGGCGTCGTGTTGCGCTACGGCAGGCTCTACGGCCCCGGCAGCGGGGTCGGGGCGCCTCCGCCGGGGCCGGCGGTCCATGTCGACGCGGCGGCCTATGCCGCTCTGCGTGCGGTCGACCATGGGGAACCGGGCCCGTTCAATATCGCCGAACCCAGCGACGAGGTCTCGACCGAAAAGGCGATTTCCCAACTTGGCTGGCGCGCCGACTTCAGGATCGCGGCGGACTGAGCCCTGTCGCGCCATTCAAGCGGCGATTTGGGCGAAATCCGGAAACCATGCGCTGCTTGCATGGCTTCGAGGGCGACGCCGGCGCCACAATTCCCGAGCGCGGAACAGGGACGTTTTCGCGCAAGAACAGGGGAATAATCGGCCGGAACAGGGCCCCCCGCCGCCATTCCGCAATGTTGCCCCAGTCCGCGCCTCGCCCGCGGCGCCCATGTTCGGGCCGCATGGCTCCATTGCGGCCCCGCTCGCCCGACGCCCCTCGCGATTGCCTTATGGCTCCAGATTCATCGCGGCGATGAAGGCTTCCTGCGGAATGTCGGCCTCGCCGAACCGGCGCCCTCGGTTCATGTCGACGCGGCGGCCTACGCCGCTCTGCGGGCGCTAGCGTAAGCGGGAGACCCCCCGGCTATGCCGGGGTGGCAGTAGCAGTTTGACGTTTCGGACAGTCTCTCTTGATCTGTGCCACTTCTAACCCGAGAGGAGGGGCGAAACGGAATTGCAAGATAGGATCTGCCCCATCAACCGGCGTCGTCACTTGGTCGCGTGCGAGTTTGGCGAAACGGCAACCTCGGATTTTGCCGTTCCGCGGGAATAGAGCTATCCGTCGCCCCTCCCGTTGAAGCCGCGTCAGCGGCGTCTTCAGCCGCTTTGAGCGGCTCTCATCCTAAAGCCCCCGGCTTTGCCGGGGGATACTTACACGTTGGCGAGCCGGGTCTGTTCAATATCGCCGACCCCAGCGGCGAGGTCTCGACCACAAGGGCGATCGGCGAATTCGGCTGGCGCGCCGACTTCAGGATCGAGGCGGACTGAAGCGGCCGCCCCTTGCATTCCCTTTTGCGCGCTCGGTATCCCGCGAAACCGAGCCCCGCGAAGCCGACCAGCGTCATCGCCCAGGTCGATGGTTCACGAACCGCTCCGCCAACAACGAAGTCGAGCCCGTAGCCGCCAGGTCCGTCAGCGGTGAGAGTGTAGGTGAACGTCAGATCGACGCCGGGCCCGTAAGATGAGCCCAGGTTGATGACCTGATCGTCGAAGAAGCTGTCGGCGGCCGCAAGGCTGGAGAAGGTCTGGCTCAGGATCGTCGTCGCGCCGGCCAAGACGGTGAACTCGATCGATTCGAAGCCGGCCCCGCCAGTGAATCCGCTCTGCTGATCGCCGATCAGGCCGAGCGTGAGATCGCCTCCGTAGACGAAATCGATCGTCGAGGTTGCGGTGTAAGTGTCGCTCTCGCCGCCGGAAGCGTAATTGGCGCCAAGAATGGCCGCGCCGAAGATCGGCCCCAACAAGGCGTCGGCGATATTGCCCTCGCCGCCGATCAGAGTGGCCGTGTAAGCTTTGTCCGGGTCACCGACGGTGAAGGCGTAGGCGGTCTGCCCCGGGTTGGCGAAGGTCTGACCGGCGCCGCCGGCCTGCGCGATCGCTTCAGTGGCGGCTGCGCCCTCGGTCGGCGCAGTGGCCACCGATTGAACGACCGTGGCGTAAAAACTGGTCTGAGCGGTCGATTGAGCCTCCGCGCTCGATCCTACGGCGGTCGACTGCGCTTGCGCGAGGGCGCCGCGGGCCGTCGTGGCGGATGACGTCGCGTTGGCCGCGCCCTCCGCTCCGGGTGTGCCAAAGACGCCTACCCCGCCGGCTTGTCCCCCAGCGGCAGTTGCGGTGGCGTTCGCAGCGCCACCCCGCAGCGCAACCGCATCGGCAGTCGCCATGGCATCACCGCCGTTGCCTCCTTGATCTTCGCTTCCGCTAAAATTGACGTAGCCGCCCGCTCCGCCATTCGCGGTTGCCGTCGCCGTCGCCGCGCTGCCTCCGCTCGCATCGGCCGTTGCCGTTGCGACGCCTCCATCGCCGCCGTTTGCTGGTGGGCCAAATACATCGGCGCCAGTACCGCCGTCACCGCCGGTTGCAATTGCGGACGAGGTTGCCCCACCCGACCCGTTCGACGTCGCCTCGCTGTTGGCGTTGGCGGCGCCGCCGTTCCCGCCAGTATCGTAAAATGCCTCGCCGCCATTGCCCCCGCTTGCGCTGGCGGACGAGGACGCACTGGCTGAACCTGCGGAATTGGCGGTGCTGCCAGCACTGGCGTCACCGCCCGATCCGGCGCTGTAATTGTCAGTACTTCCACCCGCGCCGCCGGTCGCGTTCGCGGACGATGTCGCGCCGGTCAGGCCGCCCGCTGTAGCTGCATAACTCGTTGCGGTGGCAGCTCCGCCAGCGCCGCCGATCGAACCGCCGTCACTGTTACCGCCTGTCGCGTTCGCCAACGATGATGCGCCGCCTGAGCCTGTAACCGCGCTGCTCGTGGCGTTCGCATCGCCGCCGTCGCCGCCATAGCCGCTAAAAAGAGCAGTACCCTGACCGCCGACGCCGCCGGACGCGGTCGCGGATGATGTCGCGTTTCCCGCGCCACTGGATGTGGCGGCGCTGCTGGCTGTCGCGTCGCCGCCCGCGCCGCCTTGAAAGTCGCCCGGGCCGCCATCTCCGCCGATCGCGGTCGCGGATGACCAAGCGGCGCCTAAGCCGCTGGACGCCGCGGTGCTGCCCGCGTTGGCGGAACCACCCGCGCTACCAATCGAGCCACCGGAATTTAAATTAGTGTATCCTCCGCCCGCCGCGCCTGCAGTCGCATTGGCGGACGAGGTCGCTCCGCCCGACCCCCCTGACGCCGCACTCACGGCGTTCGCGCCTCCGCCCGCACCGCCAGGACTGTCTGTGTCGCTTCCGCCGCCCGCGCCGGCGGATGCACTCGCTGAGGATGATGCACTGCCCAAGCTCCCGGATGTCGCGGTGCTGGCCGCGCTCGCGTTGCCACCGGAGCCGCCGTTAGCGCCCTCGCTGAAGCCCCCAATGCCTCCTGTTGCACTCGCCGATGATGTAGCGTTCCCAGCATGACTGGATGTCGCGGTACTGTTGGCGATCGCGTCGCCGCCGTCGCCGCCGTTGTCGCCACTGCCAAAAGAGTTATAACCAGAACCGCCGGAGCCTCCGACCGCGAAAGCGGACGAGCTCGTATTCCCTCCGCTCGACGTCGCTGTGCTGTCAGCGTCCGCGGCGCCGCCCGCACCTGCAATTCCAAAACCTGCGCCGCCCGCGCCTGTGGTCGCACTCGCGGACGAGCTTGCATTGCTCGAGACTGACGTCGCCGCGCTAACGGCCGTGGCGTCGCCTCCTGAGCCGGTGTCATCCGGGCCCTCGCCCCCGGCGCCGCCGTTCGCTGTCGCTGAGGAATTCACGACCCCCAAGCCGCCAGATGTCGCGAAGCTACTGGCGTTGGCATTCCCGCCCGCGCCACCAATGCCACTATTTAGATCATCCTCGCCGCCCGCGCCGGCGGTCGCCGAAGCTGAAGCGGTGACATTACCGCTTGCGGAACGTCCCTTTGCTGTTGCGGCGGCGTTCCCCCCCACGCCGCCGTTGGCGCCAGTATTGTAGTCGCCTCCAGCACCGCCCATGCCACCCGTTGCGGCCGAATTGCTGACCACCGGGCTACCGTCCGCGTTTGCCGCGGCGCTCGTTGCGGTCCCGTCGCCGCCCGCGCCGCCCGTGCCGTCACTTCCGCTTCCGCCGCCCGCGGCCCCGCCGCCTATTCCCCCGTTTCCGCCGTAGGAATAAGCGTCGGCTTCTGCCGAGCCAGACGGGATGGCGGTCGTTGCCTTGGCAGTCGCGAGGCCGCCGGAGCCGCCATTTCCTCCGTTGCCGTCGTCAACGCCATTTCCGCCCGCACCGCCATTTCCGCCAGTCGCCGCCGCGGAATTAAGGGCGTCGTTAGTGGGCACGGAGTAGCCCGCGTCGGCGTTTGCCGGCAATCCGTCGCCGCCAGGCTGGCCATTGGGATCGCCCGGCGGACTCACGCCACCTGCGCCGCCCGCGCCGTCCAAAGACCCCGGCACGGTAGGCACAATAATGGTTTCGGCCGAGACCTTGGGAGCACCAGCCCAAACTACGGCCAGCGGCAATGCGCTTGTGATCAGCAACCCGGTCAAAAACGAACGTTCGATTGCCCTCATAGCCGCCCTCCGCCTCAGGCAAGCTTGCTCCCAGATTGACAACCTTCGATTTGGAAACGCCCGCTACGATCTGGTCTTTATTTGGCCAGTGCAAGATCGAAAATTAGCGCGCTTGATCAAACAAACGTGACCGCCGCAAGTGACCTTTGTCGGCCCTCCGCGCTGTCGATGATCGGATTGCGCGGGGCGAACGCCTTTGGCCGAAAGCTTTACCTCCAAACTTCGGTCGGGCGAGGTCAAGGGTGGATGAACGATTGGGAGCTGCCCATGATGAACTTGTCCGCCGTATTCCCGGCCGGCCGCCTTGCGAGCGCCAAGGCGCGCGCCTTCGCCTCGTTTGTCGAGCAGTCCATGACCGAAAGGCCGCAGGAGATGGATCCGAATCCATACGGGGTTCTCCATTTGCTGCCGCAGCCGACATAGACCGCGCCGGTTTCGCTTATCCGTGGCGCGTCGGGCGCCCGCGGTCGGACTTCGAGACGAACGCGCTTTTTCGCGCCCGATGTCGAAACGCGGCAGGATCGATCGTCTTTGCAATGAGCGCGGCAAAGCCGCCGCGCGCCTTCAAGGAGCAGAGCGATGCAATACCTGTTGTTGATTCACGAGGACGAGAAGCAGATGCAGGGGGTGACGCCGGAGCAGAACGGCGCCCGGCTCGCCGCTTACGGCGCCTACATGAAGGCGGTGGCGGACGCCGGCGTGGGCAAGGGCGGCCAGCGACTGCATCCGAGCTCGACCGCGACCACGGTCCGGGTCAAGAACGGCAAGACTTCAGTGGTCAACGGCCCCTACGCCGAGATCAAGGAGCAGCTCGGCGGCTACATCCTCATCGAGGCCCCCGATCTTGACTCCGCGATCTCTTGGGCCGCGCGCTGCCCGGGGGCTCAGTATGGTGCAATGGAGGTGCGGCCGATCTGGCAGATGTAGGGGGGCGGCAGGTCATGACCGGGCCAGACGGCGATGAACGGGATCGAGAAGCAGGCGGCGTTCTACCGCGGATATTTGATCGACGATCGCAGTCTGGCCCCGCTGACGACCGCGTTGGCGGCGATTGCCGGTCTCTGGCTTCTCGTATACGCGGTCAGCGCCATCGGCGGCCCCGAGACGAACCAGCAGATGGTCCAGGTCGCGCCCCACGCGTCCCCGTCTCACGCCTCCCGATCGCCGTGGCCATGACGAGCATGATTTAGGTTGCCTCAGTCAATTACGATCGCTTCTTTATGCTAGACTGGAAGATTATCGGGACGCCGTAGTTGGACAGGGCGCGCCGCAAGCCCGAAACCGTTCCGCGCGCGCTGCAGAAGAAGCGATCACGTCGTTGAAATGACCGAGTTGGAGACGAAAACGACCGTCCAGCTCAAAAATAGACCGTCGACGGGTCCGGCGATTGCCCGCGAAGCCGACGCGCGCGCCGCCGCGGCGCGCGTCGCCCGGGAAAGCTACGGCAAGCTCGTGGCCTATCTCGCCGCCGCCTCTCGCGATGTGCCGGGCGCCGAGGATGCGCTCGCCGACGCCTTCGCCGCCGCGCTCGCCGTCTGGCCGGTGCAGGGCGTGCCTTTGAACCCGGAAGGCTGGCTGGCGACGGCAGCCCGGCGCCGGCTGATCGACGCCTCGCGCCGGCGCCGAAGCGCCGAAGCGGCTTCGGACGCGCTGACGCTGATCGACGCCGACCTCAAGGAGGCGGCGAAGGCGGCGGCGTCAATCCCCGACCGGCGTCTCGCTCTGATGTTCGCCTGCGCTCATCCGGCGATTGAGGAATCAATCCGCGCGCCATTGATGTTGCAAACAATTCTCGGCCTCGACGCGGCGGCGATCGCGTCGGCCTTCCTGGTCTCGCCGGCGGCGATGAGCCAGCGTTTGACCCGCGCCAAGGCGAAAATCCGCCTTGCCGGAGTTCCGTTCAAGATCCCCGAGCGTGAGGACTTGCCGGAGCGGCTCGGGGTCGCGCTCGAGGCGATTTACGCTGCCTTTTCGCATGGTTGGGCGGAAGCGTTTTCCGACGACCCGCGCGGGCGCAACCTCGCCGAGGAAGCGATCTGGCTCGGCCGCGTGGTCATCACTCTCGCCCCCGACGAGCCGGAGGCGATGGGCCTCATGGCGCTGATGCTCTACGCCCATGCCCGGCGCGAGGCGCGCCGCGATGCAAGGGCGCGCTACGTGCCGCTGAGCGAGCAGGACACAAGCTTGTGGGACGAGGGAGCGATCGGGGAGGCGGAAGGGCTGCTGCGGTCCGCGGGCGCGCTCGGCGCTCCGGGTCGCTTCCAGCTCGAAGCGGCGGTTCAATCGGTCCACGCCGCCCGCCGGCTGACCGGAAAGACAGACTGGGACGCAATCGTCGTGCTCTACGACGCGCTCTTCCTCCTGACCGGCTCCCCGGTTGTCGGCGTCAATCGCGCGGCGGCGGTCGCGCACGCGCGCGGGGCCGTGGCGGGGCTCGAATTGCTCGACGAAGTGGGCGCGCAAGGCGGGCTCGACGGGTTCGAGCCCTACTGGGTCGCCCGGGCCGACCTTTGCGCCAGAATGGGCGATGCCGACGAAGCGCGCCGCGCCTACGCCAAAGCGATCGGCCTGCAGACCGACCCGGCCGCGCGCGCCTTTCTCATCGAGCGGCTGGCGGCGCTGGCGTGAACGGAGCGCCCGCCGCCGGCCCATCCAATCGCCGGCGCGCCACGATCCTTCCGCGACGACCGATATCCGGCAAGGCCGAGCGCGGCACATCCGAGGGCCATTATGGCCCAGGTCGGGCCCCATAGGTCCCTGTCAATGCCGTTATTCGTAAAAGTCAGCCCCTGATCGGAAAACGACTCGCCTGGAGCGTCGTGTGTGTAGACAAGACTTTGGCCGACAGAATTGTCGCGACGATATCCGCGTGAGCCGAGAGGGCTGGGCCCTGTACCGCCAGCGCGAGTAGCGCAGCGCCCGCCTTTGCCACACCATTGATCATGACCCACCCCCTGTTGCGCGCCGGATCGCCGCGGCGCTCTCGGGATGGAAATCGGCCAACCCAGCAAATTGGTCCGGGAAGGATCGCATGGCGGAGAGCGGCAGCGCCGACGCGTCACTGAACGATAAGCCAAAGGCCGGGGTAGGACCGAACAAACCCGTTCGGGGCGATTTCCAGCAGAGCCTGATACGAGACCGTCGGCGCCTCGTACCAATAAGATGCGTCCCCGCGCCGCTCGTAGGTCTGCGGCAATTCGGTCAGCGCCGCACTGTCCAAATCGAACCACGCGACCGAAAGCTCGGCCTTCCCGCCGAGGGGAAGCGCCATTCGCATGAGCTGCAGAATGTTGGTCGCCGGGGTGAAGCCGTAGTCGAGATCCACCAGGCGCTCCAGTCCATCGACCCTGGCGCCGTTCAGGCGCCAGCCGCTCTCGTCGCGCAGGATCTCGTGCCGGACAGACGCCTCGCCCAGGAAGCCGCTCAAAGCTCCCCGCGTCGTCTCAAGGCGCGCGTCGACTTGCACCTCATAGGCGACCACGGCCGACCCAAGTTCGTGCTCGAACGCGGCTGCGCCCCGAAGCAGCCAGCCGCCGGCGTACGCCTGCAACAGCGCGGCGTCGCGGCCCGGCCGGTCGAGCCTCGTCCAGACCGCAAATTCGCTCACCTCAGCTTCCCGCCACCGGATAGGGCGCGCCTTCGAACCGCTCGGCGTGGTAGCCTTTCGCGCCGATCGTCTTCGCGAGCGGCCCGCGGATGTCGCCGGTTTCGCGCAAGCGCTCGACAATGGCGGCGAAATCCCATTTCGGCCGCCAACCGAGGTCGCGTCGGCCAAGAGCATTGTCGTAGATGCGGTCGATGTTCGGGAACATGCGCCAGCCGCGGCGCGCATATTCGTCCTCCCACCCCGGCGCGCGCAGGCTGACGACAGCCGGCGCGTCGGCGCTGAGGCGGGCGCAATCCTCGGGCAGGAATGGCGTCGTCGCGCTGATGACGTACTTGCCGAATCCGATCGCGGGCGCGCGCTCCGCCGCGGCGAGATGCACGTCGACGACATCCTCGATCGCGACCCGGCGAAACAGATATTCGTTCGCCTTGGAGTTGTCGTCCGCATAGGCGGCGCGCGCCTCCGGGTCGTCGTCCTCCTCGGGAAAGAAGCGCGAGGTCCTCAGCACGATTGTCGCGAGCCGCTCGTTGCGATGAAACAATTGGCAGAGATCCTCGGCCGCTGTCTTGGTGACGCCGTAGATGTTCTTGGGCGCGGGCGCGACCCGCTCGTCGATCCAGGCGGCCGGCGCGCCCAACGGGGGCTTGAGCGCGTCGCCGAAGGCGCTGGTGGTGCTGGTCATGACGAAGGCCCGGACGCGGGCCCGCGCCGCCTCCTCCAGGAGGATCAGCGTGCCGAGCACGTTCGTCTGGACGAAGGCCTCGCGCGCATGAGTTTCGACATGGGGCTTGTGCAGCGTCGCGGCGTGGAGAACCGTTTCGACCCCCTCCATGCAACGCGCCACGCAGAGGCGGTCGGCGACCGAGCCGACCTCGCCGGTGAACGGCCCTGAGACGACGTCGAGCCCGACAGCCTTGCGGCCGGATGCGCCGAGCGTGCGCATGAGCGCCTCTCCGAGATGCCCAGATGAGCCGGTGACGAGAACGGTCATCGTCGCGCTGAACGCCTTGCAGAGAGGCGCGCCGGGAATCGACGCGCCTCATGGTCCCTATCCTATCAGCGCGGACGATGGCGCGCCTTAGGCGCCCGCCGACGGCTAGAGCTGCTCAAACCCGATCTTGCCGTCGGCGCCCTTCTTCCATACGTACCAGACATAGTCGACAGTCGTGCGGTCACCCTTCTTGTCGTACGCGATCGGGCCGATGACGGTGTTGAACGTCATGCCCGAATGCATGGCCGCGGCCACCTTCTTCGGATCGAGCGAGTTCGCCTTTTCTGCCGCCTGCTTGATGATCTGGACCGCGGCGTAGGAGTACAGCGTATAGCCCTGCGGATCGAAGCCCTTGGCCTTGAACGCCGCGACCGCGTCCTGCGCGTTCGGGTTCTTGCGCGGCTCCGGGCCGAAGGTCATAAGGGTCCCCTCGACGCCAGGCCCGCCGATCGCCGCAAACTCGGAATTGGTGATGCCGTCGCCGGAGATCATGACCGTGCTCATGCCTTGATCTCGCATCTGGCGGACGATGAGGCCGCCTTCGGTGTGCAGCCCGCCCCACATCAGATAGTCCGCCCCGGACTCCTTGATCTTGGAGACAATCGCCGAATAGTCCTTTTCCCCGGTGTTCACGCCTTCGTAGAGCACTTCCTTGACGCCCATCTTGTGCATGTTGTCGAGCGCGGCGTCGGCGAGTCCCTTGCCATAGGTCGTCTTGTCGTGGACGACGGCGATCTTCTTGCCCTTGAGCTTGTCGCGAGCGAGTTCGGCCCAGACCATACCCTGCTGATCGTCGCGGCCGCAGGTGCGAAAAGCGTCCCACAGCATGCGGTCGGTGACTTTGGGATTTGTCGCCGAGGGCGTGATAAACAGGATGCCGTTCTCGGAATAGACGTCGGAGGCGGGGATCGTTACGCCGGAGTTGAAATGGCCGACGACGAATTTTACCCCATCGCCGACGAACTTGTTGGCGACCGACACGCCCTGCTTCGGGTCGGAGACGTCGTCGCCCGGCTCAACTTCGAGCTTTTGCCCGAGGATGCCCCCCGCCTTGTTGATGTCCTCGGCCGCCTGCTCGACGCCCTGGGTGAGCTGCGCGCCGAACGCCGCGTTGGCCCCGGTGATCGGCCCCGCGACGCCGATTTTGATTTGCGCCTGGGCCGCGGTTGCGAGCCAGAGCGACAAGGCGACGGGAATGGCTTTCAGAACGATGGTCCGCATCATAACCTCCATTGCGAGATTGAAGGGTTAGCTTGCGCAGACTAGCCATAGTGGATTAACCTGTAAAGATCATAATGACGGTTAGTACGTCCGCTCCTCCTTCCTCCCGCGCCGGTTCGCTGCCGCTGATCGCCGACGACCTCGCGCTCGATTTCGCTAACACCGAATCGGGTCGCGGCTTCTCCTCGCATGAGAACCATCTCCGCGAGGCTGAAGACGTCGCCCAATGGCTCAAGCACGCCGAGGCGCTGCCGGCTGAAGACGCCGACTGGCTCGCGGATCAGGTCTCCAGGCGCCCCGATCTGGCCGCCGACCTCATGACCCAGGCTATCGCCCTGCGTGAGGCGATTCACGGCATCGGCGCGGCGCTCGGGCGTCGCGCCAAGCCGCAGGCGGCTTCGCTCGCCAGCCTTTCTGTCCTTCATGCGCGATTTGTGGCTCACGCGGCGCTTGCGCCCGGCGTGCTCTGCTGCCGCTGGCGCTGGAGCGTGGGCGCCACGCCGGTCGAAGCGGCGCTCGGCCCAATCGCGCTCGCGGCGGTGAGGCTGTTCACGGAAGGCGATTTGCATCGGATCCGGGAGTGCGGCGGCCACGCTTGCGGCTGGCTCTTCTATGATCGGAGCAAGAACAATCGGCGCCGCTGGTGCGAGATGGAGGTCTGCGGCAATCGCGCCAAGCAGCGGCGGCTCGCGGCGCGGAGGCGCGCTGATTGAGCCGCCGCCAGGTCTTTCGCCCCATCGTTCTTTTGGCCGCGGCGATGCTCGCCGGCTGCTCGCCGGCGCTGGAAACCGACCAGGCGAGGCTCTGCCGCATGGCGCTGCCGGCGCTGATGCCGCAAGAGGCTCGGATCGCCATTTTGGCGCAAAGACCTGACCCCGACGGGCGGGGCTTAAGCGTCGCCTTCACCGCGCTCACGCCCGGCGGAGAGCCTCGCAATCATCTCGCCACCTGCCGCTTTCGAGAGCCCGGACGGCCGAACCAGTCGCGCGACCTCGTGTCGCTGACGATCGACGGCCGGCCCCTTTCGGAGGCCCGGCTGTTTGCGCTCATCCGCTATTGGCTGGCGACGCCGGACGGACGCGCAGCCGATCCTGCCCCGCTCGGCGACGTCAGCGGGCTTCCCGTCGTGCCTCACTCTCTCGCCTATGGATTGCAGATGGCGCTCGACGGGCTGCCGCTGGCGGCGATCTACGGGCTCCTCGCGGCGGCCTACTCGCTGATCTACGGCCTGATCGGGCGCATCAATTTCGCCTTCGGCGAAATGGCCGCGGCCGGCGGCTACGCCGCGGCGATCGCGGCCCTGGCGATGGTCCTCTGGCCGCCCGCCCCCCTCTTGATCGCGGCCTTCGCTCTCGCGGCGATGGTTGCGGCGGGTTGGGGCTTCGCCGCGGCGCGAGCGGTCTTCATTCCGCTACGCCAGGCTCGCGGCCAGCAGGTGCTTGTGGCGTCCGTCGGCTTGGCGCTCTTTCTCCGCGAGCTTTTGCGCCTGGCGCAGGGCGACCGGAGCTGGATGAGCCCGCAGCTCAATCAGCCGTTCGCGCTCGCGCGAGGGGACGACTTCGTCACCGTCGCCACGCCGATGGCGTTCCTCGCGAGCGGCGTCACGCTCGCCGCCGGGCTCGGTCTTGTCGTCATCTTTCGCCATTCCCGCATCGGCCGCGAGTGGCGCGCCTATGCCGACGATCCGCTCGCCGCCGAGATGATGGGCGTGAGCCCGGCGGCGATCACCGCCCGCGCCTTCGCCCTCTCCGGCGCCCTCGCCGGCCTCGCCGGCGCGATCATGACGGCAACATTCGGCGCGGTCGGCTACGGCCTTTCGGCGACGCTGACCCTGAAGGCGCTTGCCGCGGCGATCGTCGGGGGGATCGGCTCGCTGCCCGGAGCATTTCTCGGCGGGCTCATCGTCGGAGCCGCCGAAACCGGCTGGTCGGCGCTGTTCCCGATCGATTATCGCGACATCGCGGTTTATGCGCTTCTGACGATTTTCATTGCCCTGC
Organism: uncultured Alphaproteobacteria bacterium; assembly: GCA_963765375.1. Taxonomy (GTDB): domain Bacteria; phylum Pseudomonadota; class Alphaproteobacteria; order Rhizobiales; family Beijerinckiaceae; genus Roseiarcus. The sequence continues at coordinate 484,892 of CAVXVZ010000011.1, forward strand.
GCCCGTCGGGCCTGCTGGGCAGTCGCGAGGCGGTGACGCACAACCTGTTCCCGCGCCGGTCTTGACTTGGCGCCGGCGCCTCCCACATCCTTGGCCGCGCTGGCCGAGCCCGCGCACGGAGGCTCCTATGTCCAATGTTCACGCCGCAACGCCGAGGAACGTGATGCGCGCCGACGCGTTGGCTGGCGTTCGCACCCGGCGCATTCTCGCCGTATGCATCGATTTCGTGCTGGTCAGCCTGCTCGTGGCGGCGATTTGGTTTGCCTCGATCGTGCTGACCCTCGGCCTGGCGCTGTTCTTCCTCCATCTGACGCTCTTTCCAATCGTCGCCTTCTTCTACAACGGGCTCACCGTCTCCGGCCGCAACATGGCGACGCCGGGCATGCGGGCGCTCGACCTGGAAATGCGGATGAACAACTCGGGCGCGCGGGTTCCGTTCATCAACGCTGCGGTCCAAGCGGTGCTGTTCTATGTCAGCTGGTGCTTCCCGCCGGTCTTTCTCGTTTCGCTGGTCGACGCCGAGAAGCGATGCCTGCACGATATCATCGCCGGCGTCGTGATCGTCAGGAGGCTCTGATCCGACGATTCCGCGACATTCGTGAGAATCGCCGTGCGCCGTTAGCGGAAACGGGCGCAGAGTGGGAGAACGCGTGACCAGGGAAGCGCGCGACGCCCCGCAGTTCTATCTCACCGCTCCGTCGGCATGCCCTTACCTGCCTGGCCAGCAGGAGCGGAAAATCTTCACCCATCTGGTCGGCAAACGGGCGGCCGCGCTCAACGACCTCCTCACCCAGACCGGCTTCCGCCGCTCGCAGACGATCGCCTACCGGCCGGCGTGCGAGAGCTGCCGGGCCTGCGTATCGGTCAGGGTGCTGGTCGACGATTTTCGGCCGACCGCCAGCCAGCGCCGGGCGATCCGCGCCAACGCCGACCTTGTCGGCGTCTTTGCCGCGCCGAAGCCGACCAACGAGCACTACACGCTCTTCCGCTCCTATCTTGACAAGCGGCACCCCTACGGCGGGATGGCGGATATGTCCTCGCTCGATTTCGCGATGATGGTCGAGGACACCCATATCGACACCGTCCTCACCGAATATCGGCCGTTGAGCTTGACCGGCGACGGCCAGGCCTCCGGTCCCCTTCTTGCCGTCTGCCTCACCGACCGCCTCGCCGACGGACTGTCGCTCGTCTATTCCTTCTACGATCCCGACGCGACGCGACGGTCGCTTGGCAGTTTCGTCATCCTCGACCACATCGAGAAGGCGCGCCGCCTCGGCCTGCCCCACGTCTATCTCGGCTATTGGGTCGAAGGCTCGAGGAAGATGGGCTACAAGGCCTCCTACCTGCCTCAAGAGCGCCTCGGCCTGCATGGGTGGGCGCGGGTGGAGAGGTAGGGGGAGCGCAGCGAAGCAATCCATCCCTCGCCGGGCCCGGCCCAGTCGCGGCGCCGCTCGGGCGACGTGTCCGCGTAGCCATTCCGGTCCGTTTGGATTTCCTTGGCTCGTGGCCGGTTCGCGCCGGAGACCTCCCCTCACGAGGTTGGATTGTCTTGGATTTCCTTGGATTCTCTCGTCCGAATCGAGAGTTTTCAATGGGTTGCGTGGCTCGAACGGGGGAGCGATTTTTCTCGGGGCGTGAGAGGCGCCGGGACGGCAGACCGCGCGGTCTTGGCATGAGGAAGGGCAGGATTGCTCATGGGGGCAGCTTAACCTGAGTTTCTGATTTTCTGCAAGAGATTGTCGTCCGAAGCGCTCCGTTCCGTCGCCTCAAACCAAAAGCAAAGACCTCTAACCGGCGATCGCCGCTCGCCTCAGCACTCGACGAAATTCACCGTGCACTTGGACTGCATGTCGGCGCGCCGCGGGTCACAATGTCTCCAGCGCCTTTTGCAGCTGCAATCTCATCAGCCGTTGATAAGGCATGCGGCGGGACGCGGCCTTGGTCTTATAGGCGTCGACGACCGCTTGCGGCAGCCGCAGAGTGACCCGCGCGTCCTTGTAGAGGTCCTCCGCCCGTGCAAACCATTGGTCGCGCGGGAGTGCGCCGGCCATGAGGTCATATTGGCTCAAGTCCGCGGTTTCCACGAACCGCTCGGCTTCCGCGTCACTGGCAAACGTGGGAAACGGTTTCAATTTGCTGGCCATCGCGTTGCTTCCTTCTCGTGGGCGTAGCGGGCGCTGATTGGGCGAATGACCAGACCTCCGCCGATCCGCCGCACTGTGAAAACGACAAACACCGGTCGACCCGAGGCGTTGCGACCCATGGCTCGGTAGCGCGTTTCACCGATATGCGGGTCCGCGGCGAGATAGGTCGCCGGATCGCCAAAGAGCCGCTCGATTTCTGCTCGAGGAACCCGCGCCAGGCATTTGCTTGGATTGTGTTCGTCCCAATCGAACGCCCACTGTGTCATACGAAAATATGCTATTTTGTATGCACATCGCCAAGGTCAGTTTGCATGATGGCGCCCAGTTGGCCCGTGCCACGGAAAAGCCGGCGACTTCCCGCTCTCCCCCCCTCAGCACTCGACAAAATTCACCGCGAGCCCGCCTAAGCTCGTCTCCTTGTACTTCGACTGCATATCCGCCCCGGTCTGGCGCATCGTCGCGACGACGCTGTCGAGCGAGACGCGATGCGTCCCGTCGCCGTGCAGCGCGAGCGAGGCGGCGGCGATCGCCTTGACCGCGCCGAAGGCGTTGCGCTCGATGCACGGGATCTGCACCAGGCCGCCGATCGGATCGCAGGTCATGCCGAGGTGGTGCTCCATCGCGATTTCGGCCGCGTTCTCGATCTGCTCGTTCGAGCCGCCGAGCGCGGAGCACAAGCCCGCCGCCGCCATCGATGACGCGACGCCGACCTCGCCCTGGCAGCCGACCTCCGCCCCGGAGATCGAGGCGTTGAGCTTGAACAGCGAGCCGATCGCCGTTGCGGTCAAAAGGAAATCGGAGAGAGCCGCCCGGGTCGCGCCTTCGCAATGGTCGCGGTAATAGCGCATGACCGCCGGAATCACCCCGGCCGCGCCGTTGGTCGGGGCGGTGACGACCCGCCCGCCGGCCGCGTTCTCCTCGTTGACCGCCATCGCGTAGACGCCGACGAAATCCATGATCTCGTGCGCCGGATGAAAATTGCGCCTGGACGCCTCGATCAGGCGGTCGTGGATCGCCTTGGCGCGGCGCATGACCTTCAAGCCCCCCGGCAGCGGTCCCGATTGGGTCAGGCCGCGGTCGACACAGGCGAACATGACGCCGATTACGCGCGCCGCGTGGGCGTCGACCTCGCTCTCGGGCCTCAGCGCCGCCTCGTTCAAGCGCACCAGCCCGGCGATCGAAAGCCCGGCCTCGCGCCCGCGCGCCAGGAGCTCCGCCCCCGAGCGGAACGGATGGGGCAAGCGGGCGTCGGTCGCGGAGGCGTCGTCGCCCGCGCCGTCGCGGACGACGAAGCCGCCGCCGATCGAAAGCCAGGTCTCGTCGGCGAGCGCCGCGCCGACAGCGTCGCGGGCGATAAGGCGCAGGGTGTTCGGATGACGCGGGGTCGGAGTCACAGTGTCGAATACAATCGCGGTCGCTGGATCGAAGGCGATCGAGCGCCGGCCGGCGAGGTTAAGTCGCCTGGTCGCGCGCACGTCGGCGGCAAGCATCTCGGCCGCGTCGGGATCAACGGCGTCCGGTCGCTGACCGCTGAGGCCCAGGATCACCGCCTTGTCGGTTGCGTGGCCCTTGCCCGTGAAGGCCAGCGAGCCGAGAAGCACGGCCTCGACCGAAGCGACCCGGTCGATCGCGCCCGTTTCGATGAGCCCGTTCGCGAACACCGCGGCCGCCTTCATCGGCCCGACCGTGTGCGATGACGACGGGCCGACGCCGATCTTGAAGAGCTCGAAGACGCTGAACATCTCTTGAGCCTCCTGGGCGCGCGTGCGATCTTAGGCGCCGCGATCGGCCTGCGAAAGCGCTGTTTTGCGCCGGCGCCGCGCGAAAGTCAGATGCGCCTTGTCGGGGACGACCGCCGACACTTGAGCAAAGAGGGGCTGACCGCCGTCGGGGCCGTTTCTTGCGCATCTCGCGCGGCGCGCCTATCTTAGGCCCAGGAGCAAAGCCTATGTTCATTCAGACCGAAGCGACCCCCAATCCCGCGACCCTCAAGTTTCTGCCCGGGCAGCCGGTGATGGACGAGGGGACGTTCGAGGCGCGCGATCTTGATCAAGCTGAGCGTTCCCCGCTTGCCAAGGCCCTGATGCAGCTGCCCGGCGTCACCGGCGTTTTCTTCGCCAACGACTTCATTTCCGTGACCAAGGGCGAAGGCGAATGGCAGCACCTGAAGCCTGCGGTGCTCGGCGTCGTCACCGAATTCTACCTGTCCGGCGCGCCGCTGATCGGGCAAGGCGGCGCGGATGCGGTTGGGGCCGGCGAGTTCTTCGACGCCAAGGACGCAGAGACCGTCGAGGCGATCAAGGAACTGATCGAGACGCGGGTCAGGCCTGCCGTGGCGGGCGACGGCGGCGACATCACCTTCAAAGGCTACCGTGACGGCGTCGTCTACCTTAACATGAAGGGCGCCTGTTCCGGCTGCCCCTCCTCCACCGCGACGCTAAGGCACGGAATCGAGAACCTTCTCAAGCACTTCCTGCCGGATATTCAGGGCGTGGAGCAGATCGCCGCCTAAGCGCCGAGCAGGACACCGGGGGTCGGCGGATGTTCTACCGTTGGCTCTTCCCTGTCCTCTGGCTCGGCTTCGTCGCATTCTGGATTGCGATGGCGCGCGGCGGCAAAGCGGTTGCCGAGCGCGAGACCGCCTTTTCGCGCCTCTCGCATTACCTGCCGCTGGCGATCGCCGTCTATCTGCTTGCGGCGCCCGATGTTCCCTTCGCCCCGCTCAACGACCGCTTCGCGCCCTTGAGCCTGTGGCTTGTGCAGCTCGGCGCGACCTCGACCTTCGCCGGCATCGCCTTCGCCATCTGGGCGCGGGTGTGGATCGCGGGCAACTGGAGCTCGGACGTCACGCTCAAGCGCGACCATGAGCTTGTCACGACCGGGCCCTACCGCTGGGTCCGCCACCCGATCTACACCGGGATTCTCCTCGCGCTCCTCGGAACCGCACTGGCGGTTGGCGAGTGGCGCGGCCTCTTCGCCGTTGTCCTCGCCGGCGCCGCATTCTGGCGTAAGCTCGGGATCGAGGAGGCCGTGATGCGGCGGCAGTTCGGCGAGGCCTACGCCCGCTATGCCGAGCACGTGCCGGCGCTGATCCCGTTCGTGATCTGAGAGCCAGCTCACCGCGCCGGGTTCTCACCGCCCGCGGCGGTAATAACAGCGACGATGATCACGCCCGTGAGCAGCAGGCGGACGCCCGCGCTGACGCCGAACGTATTGAGCATCGTCAGCAGCAGCACCAGAAACAGGGCGCCGCCCCAGACGCCCGGCACGTTCGCCTTGCCCCCGGACACCGATGTGCCGCCGATGACCACGACCGCGATCGAGGCGAGCAGGTATTCGGCGCCGATGTCCACGTTGGCGCCGCGGAAATAGCCGGCGAGCAGGGCGCCGGCGAGGCCGCCCAGCGCCCCGCATAACGCGTAAGTGGCGAAGCGCACCGGCTCGACCTTGACCCCCGCCAGGCGCGCGGCGCGAATGTTCTGGCCGATCGCGAGCACCGAACGTCCCCAGATCGTCCGATTGAGCGCGACGCTCGCGCCCATCGTGAACAGGAGGGTCAAAACCGCCAAAAGCGGCACGCCGGCAATCACGATATTGGTAAAATCCGCAAAGCCGGGCGGCGGCTTGATCTGCAAGCCTCGCCCATAGCTGATGTCGACCGACTGGATAATGAAGCTCGCCGACAGCGTCGCGATGATCGGCGGAATGCGCAGCGCCCAGATCAAGAGATAATTCACGATCCCGACCGCAAGCCCGCAGGCAAGCGCGGCGCCCAGGCCGAGGGCCACCCAAGAATCGTCGCCGCCCATTGTCTTCATCGCCACCGCGCTCGCAAGTCCGATATTGGCTGGCAGCGACAGATCGACGTTGCCCGGCCCGAGCGTGATGACGAACATCTGCCCGACGCCGACGATGACGGTGAACACGGACAACGACAGCGCCGCGGTCATCATCCCGCCGGCGCCGTAGCCACCCGTGAACGCGACGGCCGCGAGCCACACCGCGCCGGCGCCGAGGAACGACCAAATCCAAGGTCGCGAGAGCAGCGCCTTGACTGCGCCGCTCATCGTTCCGCACCCTTGCGGCTGATCACGACCCGGGCGGCGAGGACGATGATGAGAATCGCGCCGTTGGCGGCGACCTGCCAATCCGGCGGAATATGCATGAACGTCAGCAGCGGCGATGCTGCCATGGCCATCGTCAGGGCGCCAATTACCGCTCCGACGGGCGACACATTGCCGCCGATGAACTCTCCGCCGCCCAGGATCACGCCGGCGATCGAGAGCAGGGTATAGCCATTGCCGATGTTGGCGTCGGCCGAGGTCGTGATGCCGACGAGCGCCATTCCCGACATCACGCCGAAGACCCCGGCGAGCGCGAACAGCGTCATTTTCGCCCGCAGCAGCGACCAGCCGGCTCGCCGGATCGCGAGTGCATTGCCGCCGACGCCGCGCAGGATCGCCCCATAGGAGGTGTGCATGAGCCCGAAATAGCCGACGGCGGCGATGAGCGCCGCGGCTACGATCGGCAGCGGAACAAGCGGCGGCTTCACTCCCATGATCGCCTGCAGCCAGCCAGGCGCCTTGCCGCCGGGCTTGGGCAGGAGAAGGACCGCCAAGCCTTGCCAGACGAAGCTCATGCCTAGTGTGACCACGATCGAAGGCAGGTTGCGGAGGTAAATAAGCGCGCCGAGGCCGGCATAGAGCGCGACGCAGCCAATCAGCGTGAGCGCGCCGAGCCATGGCTCGTCCCGCAACCAGGTCGCGGAGACGCAGCAGACAAAGCCGACGAAGGTGCCGATCGACAGGTCGAGGTCATTGCCAGCGATCACGAACATCTGCGCCATCGTGGCGAGCGCGATCGGGATCGCCAGGTTCAGCATCAGCGTGAAGCCGAAGTAGCTGATCGCGCGCGGGTTGAGCCATGCGATCGCCGCGATGACGAGGGCCAGCGACAACGCCGGAAGCGCCGCACGCAACCGTCGTCGCAGGTTTGCGCCGCTCGAGGTCGACCACCCTGCGACCGTGGTCGCGCTCATCTCAGGCGACGCCCGCGAACGAGGAATGGATCACCCGCTCCTCGCTCAATTCATCCCGCGCCAGCTCGGCGACGACAGCGCCGTTGCGAAATATGTAGGCCCGATCGCAGTTCTTCAATTCCTCGGTCTCGGTCGTGTACCAGAGGAACGTTCGGCCGGCCTGCGCCTCCGCGCGGATCAACTCGTAGACTTCGAGTTTGGTGGCGTAATCGACGCCGCGCATCGGGTCGTCCATCAGCACGATGCGGGCGTCAGAGGCGAGCGCGCGAGCGAAAAGCGCCTTCTGCTGATTGCCGCCGGAGAGGGAGAGAATTCTGCTGCGAACGTCTGGCGTCCGGATTTTGATCTTTAGTCGCCACGCGTCGGCGAGCGCGTCCTCGCGGCGAGCCGACAGCAGAGGGCCGGCGCGCAATTGCTTCAGCGAGCGCACGCCGATGTTCTGCGCAATCGACCATTGCGGGAAGACGCCGTCCGATTGCCGGTCCCCGGCAACCAGGGCAATGGGGCCCTTGACCGTCGCGGTCGCTTGCCGGCGCGTGGCGGCGGAAAAAGTCGCCAACAGAAGATCCGTCTGGCCGTGGCCGGCGAGACCGGCAAGCCCGATGACTTCGCCCTCGCGCGCGATGACGCGCCGGTCGTCCGGCTGCCTTTCGGCGCGCACACCCACGACAATCGGGGCCTCGCCGACTCGCCCGGCCGCCGCGGCGGACTGAGGGCGCGAAGCCTGGCTCTCAAAGCCGCCCATCGCGCCGACCAGCTTGGCGCGGTCAAAACTTCGCGCGCTGCCTCCCGCCACCACCTTTCCGTCGCGCATCACGATGATGCGATCGCAAGTCGACAGCACCTCGCCCAGAATGTGCGAGATCAGGGCGCAGCTGATCCCAGAGTCGACCGAGCGGCGCGCATAGGCCAGCAGCTGTTCGGCGGTATGCTGGTCGAGCGATGAGGTCGGCTCGTCCAGAATGACGAGGCGCGCCGGGACATCGGAGACCGAGAAGGCGCGAGCAATCTCAACCATCTGCTTTCTGCCGATGGTCAAGTCCTGCACCAGGTCGCTCGGCCTTACCCCATGTCCGGGAAAGATCTCGTCGAGCTGGTCGAGAACGAGCCGCCCCGCCCTTCGCCGCCAGCCGAACCCGCGGATCGCCGGATGGACGATCCGAGCGTTTTCCGCGACCGTCAGATTCGGGCACAACGACAGTTCCTGGAACACGCAGCGCAGGCCGAGCGCCGTCGCTCGTCCCGAATTCCAGTGGGGCTGCTTTTCGCCGGCGACGACAAGCCGTCCGCGGTCCGGCGTAACGGCGCCGTTGAGCACATGCATCAGCGTCGACTTGCCGGCGCCGTTGTGACCGACGATGCCGACGCACTCGCCTGCCGACAGAGAAAAATCGACGCCGTCCAGGGCCCGGACGGCGCCGTAGGATTTTTCGACCCCGGTGAAATCGACGAGTGGAGCGCCCGCGTCCGCCATGGTCTTATCGGCCCGCAGAGCGCTGGGCGCTCATCTATCCGGATGGTTACTTCGTGTTGGCCTTGATCGCGGCGATGGCGTCCGCCTGGGTGTACTCATGGCTGGCGACACCGCCCTGGGGAATGTTCGGCAGCTCCTTCTCGAAATCGTCCTGGGTGAAGGCGAGATAGGGCACGACGAGATCGTGAGGAATATTCTTGTTGCCGTCGAGCACCTGCTGCGCGACCCAGAAGGCGAGCGTCGACACGCCGGGCGCGATCGAGCCGGACCAGCTCATGTAGCCGTCCTTGTCCTTCTGTTCTTTCCAGTACACGAACTCGTCCTGGCGATTGCCCATCATGATCGTCGGGCGCGGTTTGCCTGCCGCGGCGAAAGCCTGCGCCGCGCCGTAGGCGTCGCCGCCCTGATCAACCACGCCGACGATCGGCGGAAGCGAGGGCAACACCGTCGCAACCGCCTTCTGCGCCGTCGTCTGGTCCCAGTCGCCGGTCACGGAAGCGACGATCTTGAATTCCGGATGCGCTTTCACGCCGTCGACGATGCCCTCGTGGACGGACGCGTCGATGCCGGTGCCCGCCAGGCCGCGGATTTCCAAGAGGTTGCCGCCCTTGGGCTGGAACTTCGCCATGTGCTCGACCTCTTGCCGGCCATAGTCCTTGAAATCCACGACAATTCGGTAGGCGCAAGGCTCGGTGACGACGCCATCAAACGAGACGACGACGATGCCGGCGTCGCAGGCCTGCTTGACCGCCCCGTTGAGCGCGTCCGGCGAAGCCGCGTTGATGACGATGGCGTTATAGCCCTGGAGGATCAGGTTCTGGATCTGGGCCGCCTGCGTCGGCACTTCCTTGTCGGCGGTCGTGAACACGTCGGCCGCGGCGACGATCCCGTCCTTCACCGCCTGCTTGGTGACGATGTCGTAGCTTTTCAACATCGCCTGACGCCAGGAATTGCCGGCGTAATTGTTGGAAAAGGCGATCTTCATCTTGCTGGTGTCGGCGTTGGCCGGCGCGGCGAAAAGGGCGGCCGCTGCGACCAGCGCGAGCATCGAGACGTTGCTGTTCATGGAAAAGTCCTCCCTGAGAGACGAGCGTTGCGCGCTTGAGACGGGCTAGATTTTCTGCGCTTTTTCTTGATGGATCGTCGGCCGGCCGGAACCGGTCACGATGATCCGACAGCTAACATGCCAGAGAAAAGACGGTCAATGACCTCCTACTCCATTTCCCGCACCTGCCCGTCGCGGATGGTGACGCGGCGATCCATTCGGGCCGCGAGGTCCATATTGTGGGTCGCGATCAGGGCGGCGAGGCCGCTCGCCTTGACCAGCGCGGCCAGAGTCGCAAACACGTGGTCGGCGGTCTTCGGGTCGAGATTGCCAGTCGGCTCGTCGGCCAGCAGCACCCGAGGACCATTGGCGACCGCGCGCGCGATGGCGACGCGCTGTTGTTCGCCGCCGGACAATTCCGCCGGCCGGTGGGTTTCGCGCTGGGCGAGACCCAGGTAGGCGAGTAACTCATGCGCCCGCGCCGCGGCCTGGGCGCGCGGCAAGCCGGCGATCATCTGCGGCAGGACGAGGTTCTCCAGCGCCGAGAACTCCGGCAACAGGTGATGGAACTGGTAAACGAAGCCGATTTCGGAGCGTCTTAGCGCGGTTCGCTTGTCGTCGTTCATGGTCGATGTCGCAGCGCCGCCGATCTTAACCTCGCCGGCGTCGGGCCGTTCCAACAGACCCGCCAGATGGAGGAGCGTCGACTTTCCGGCGCCGGACGGCGCGATCAGCGCCACCGACTGGCCGGGCGAGAGCTCGAGGCTCGCGCCGTTCAGGACCTCGACCGTCGTTTCGCCCCGCCCATATCGCCGCTCCACCCCGTCGAGCGTCAGCGCAGCGACCCGCGCGGTCTCATTCATAACGCAGCGCCTCGACCGGATCGAGCTTGGCTGCGCGCCAGGACGGATAGATTGTCGCCGCGAGCGACAGGATCAGCGCCATCAGAACAACCGAGAGAACATCGGTCGTCTCAACCCGCGAGGGCAGTTGCGACAGGAAATAGAATTCGGACGGAAAGAGATTGGCGCCGGTGAGCCAGCTCAGGCCCTTGCGGATCGGCTCGACGTTGTAGGCGACAAGGAGGCCGAGCACGAGGCCGACGGCCGTGCCGGCGAACCCAATGGTGGCGCCGGTGATGAGAAAGATGCGCAAGATCGCGCCGCGCGTCGCGCCCATCGTGCGCAGGACAGCGATCGCGCGCGCCTTGTCCTGCACCAGCATGATGAGGCCGGAGATGATGTTGAGCGCCGCCACCAGCATAATGAGGGTCAGAATGGCGAACATCACGTTGCTCTCGACCGCCAGCACGTCGAAGAAGCTGCGGTTGAGCTGGCGCCAATCGCTGTCGATCATCGGCCGCTGCTGCGCCGGCTCGATTCTGCGTCGCATTGCATCGATGTCGTCCGGATCGGCGACATAGACTTCAATCACGCTGGCCTCGCCGTCCTGGTTGAAGAACGTCTGCGCCTCGGCGAGCGGCATGAAGATGAAAGTGTTGTCGAAGGTGGTCATGCCGATCTGGAAAATCGCCGCTACGGGATAGGACTTGATCCGCGGCGTGACGCCGAACGGCGTTTCGGCGCCATGGGGGGCGATGATCGTCACCTTGTCGCCGACCCTCAAACTCAAGTGCTCGGCGAGCTTGGCGCCGACCGCGACCCCGCGCCCGGAATCAAAGCCGTCGAGCGAGCCTTGGGTGATGTGGCCGGCGACGCCCGGCAGGCGGGCGAGATCATGCCCGCGTACGCCCCTGACCAGCGCGCCGGACGAGCCATAAGGGGAACTCGCGAACGCCTGGCCCTCGACCAGCGGCAGCGCCAGGGTGACGCCCGGGACCTTGCTCACCCTTTCCGCCACCGCGTCGTAGTCGGTCAGCGGCGTCTCGACCCCTTGCAGAAACATGTGGCCGTTGAGGCCGATCATTTTGTCCATCAGGTCGTGGCGGAAGCCATTCATCACCGCCATGACGACGATCAGCGCCGCGACGCCGAGCACGATGCCGAGGAACGAGAAACCGGCTATGACCGAGATCGAGCGCTGGGCGTTGCGCGCGCGCAGGTAGCGAAAGGCGACCATCCACTCGAAGGCCGAAAAGGCCCGGGTCGCCGGCGCCGTTTCGGGAGCGGCTGCCTCAATCGCAAGGGCTGTCACGGCAAGCCATTCCCATCAAGGATAGCGCTGGACATTTTCGCCAAGGGGATTCCCGCTGAGCCGGGCGATCGCCGCATCGAGGCTCATCAGCTCGCGCTCGCCGCCACGGCGGGTCTTCACTTCAATCTTGCCTTCGCCGAGGCTCTTGGGGCCAACGATCGCTTGGTGCGGCGCGCCGACCAGATCCATGGCGGCGAACTTGGCGCCCGGGCGCTCGTCGCGGTCATCGTAGAGAACATCGATCCCGGCCTTCTCGAGCGACGCGTAGATGCGCGCGCAAGCCGCGTCGCAGGCGCCTTCGCCGACCTTGAGATTGATGAGCCCCACCCGGAACGGCGCGACCGCCTCGGGCCAGATGGGGCCGTTGTCGTCGTGGTTGGCCTCGATCAGCGCCGCGGCGAGGCGGGTCGGGCCGATGCCGTACGAGCCCATATGCACGAAATGCTCCTTACCGTCCGGCCCATTCACGACCGCCTTCATAGGAGCCGAATACTTGGTCCCGAAGTAGAAAATATGGCCGACCTCGATCCCGCGCGCAGAAATCCGGTCCTTTGGATCTAGCTTTTCGAACGCCCGCGGATCGTGCTTCTCCGAGGTCGCCGCGTAGAGCGAGGTCCACTTGTCAACGACGGCCTGCATCGTCTCGGCGCTGTCGAAGTCGATGGTCTCGGGCGGCGTCTGAAACGAGAGATAGTCGCGGTGGCAGAACACCTCGCTTTCGCCGGTCGAAGCGAGAATGAGGAACTCATGGCTTAGGTCGCCGCCGATCGGGCCGGATTCAGCGCGCATCGGAATGGCGGTGAGGCCAAGACGGGCGAAAGTGCGCAGATAGGTGGTGAACTCCTTGTTGTAGGAATGGCGCGCCCCCGCCTGGTCGAGGTCGAACGAATAGGCGTCCTTCATCAGGAATTCGCGCGAACGCATCACGCCGAAGCGCGGCCGGACTTCGTCGCGGAACTTCCACTGGATGTGATAGAGGTTGAGCGGCAAGTCCTTGTAGCTGCGCACCGATGCGCGGAAAATCTCGGTGATCATCTCTTCGTTGGTCGGCCCATACAGCATGTCGCGGTCGTGCCGGTCGCGGATGCGCAGCATCTCCTTGCCGTAATCGTCGTAGCGTCTGGATTCGCGCCACAGGTCCGCCGATTGGATGGTCGGCATCAAGACCTCAATCGCGCCGGCGCGGTTCTGCTCCTCGCGCACGATGGCGCAAATCTTGTGCAGCACCCGGACACCGAGAGGCAGCCAGGCATAGCTGCCCGCCGCCTCCTGCCGGATCATGCCGGCGCGCAGCATGAGGCGATGGGAGACGATCTCCGCCTCCTTGGGAGTCTCCTTGAGGATCGGCAGGAAATAACGGGATAGACGCATGCGGCAGGCTCAGCGGGATCGAATCAGGGCGCGACAGCAACGCTCAGGGGCCGCGCCTTATGGCCTCAGACCGATCAGAAGGGCAAGCAATAGCTGGCCGGAAAATGGGCCAAGCCCACCAATGACGACACGCGCCGGAGCACTGGCGCGCTCCGCCCTCAAAGCGCGAGGCGACGCAAGAACTCGAGATCGACCAGCCCGGCGTGCTGCTTTGCGACCTTGCCCTTTTCGAACGCGATCAGCGTCGGAATGCCGCGAATGCCGAAGCGCGCCGCGATCGCCGGCTCCTCGTCGACGTTGACCTTGGCGAAGCGGGCGCGCGGTTCGAACTCTCTCGCGGCGCGGTCGAAAATCGGCGCCATCGCACGGCACGGGCCGCACCACGGCGCCCAGAAGTCGACGATCAGCGGCATGTCGTTGCGCTCGACGTGCTTGTCGAAGGTTTTCGACGTGAGCACGATCGGTTCGCCGGTGAACAGCTTGGCCTTGCAGACGCCGCACCTGGCCTCCGAGGCGGGACGGTCGGCCGGGATGCGGTTAACCGCGGAGCAATGGGGGCAAACGGCGTGGAGCGATTCGGTCATGGCGGCGCCTCCGGGCGCGCGCATGGTATCTGGCGTTGAGGGTCGCGGATTCAAGCGCTAAAACCCACCTTCAGAAGGTACGTTCACGAATTCGTGATCACACGTGCGGTAACCTCGGCCTGCGGGGGACGTACTTGCTGCAGGGTCGACCAGGCCCGGTCAATCGGCGAGGCTGCCGCCACGTCCGACGCCAACATATTGCTCCGACGGAGGATTTTTCTCATGAACGCCAGAACCGCGATCACCGCCGCTGCGCTCGCCGCCTCGCTCGCCGGCGCCCTCGCCACCGCCGCCAGGGCCGGTCCCGCCCCGGCCCAGCCGGGCGCCGACAAGTGCTACGGCGTCGCGCTCGCTGGCAAGAACGACTGCGCCGCCGGCGCCGGCACCACCTGCGCCGGCACCTCCGCCGTCGACTACGATCCCCACCACTGGAAATATGTCGCCAAGGGCACCTGCGAAGATATGAAGACGCCGAGCGGCCACGGATCCTTGACGCAGATGTAAGCTTCCACGCCCTCCTTTTTTGGCTTGCGGCCCCGCTTGGGATGAGCGGGGCCGTTTTTGTTGCCGCGACGCTACGCTTCTGGAAAATCCTCGATCCTGAACTCCCCTTCCGCCCTCTCGCCGCGGTCGGCGAGCGCGCTTTCTCGCATCCGCAGTTCGACCCGGCGGATCTTGCCCGATATGGTCTTCGGCAGTTCGAAAAACTCGATCCGCCGCACGCGCTTATAGGGCGAGAGCCGCTCGCGCAGGTGGGCGAAGATCGCAGCCGCCGTCGCGCGGTCTCCGGCATGGCCGGCGGTAAGCGTGACATAGGCCTTCGGAATGGTGTGGCGCACCGGATCGGGCGCCGGCACGACCGCGGCTTCCGCGACCGCCGCATGTTCGATCAGCACGCTTTCGAGTTCGAATGGGCTCAGGCGGTAGTCGCTCGATTTGAAAACGTCGTCGGCGCGGCCAATGAAGGCGATGTGGCCTTCGGCGTCGCGCGAGGCGACATCGCCGGTGCGGTAATACTCGCCCTCGATCGGAATGAGTTCGCCACGCTCGTTCTGATAGCCGCGCATCAGGCCCACGGGACGCGGACGCAAAGGGATCGCGATCTCGCCGTTGTCGCTCTCGAGCCCATCGGCGTCGATGAGCGCGATGCGATAGCCGGGCAAGGGGTGCCCCATCGATCCGGGCACGACCGCCTGACCAGGTGAGTTGCCGATCATCATCGTGGTCTCGGTCTGGCCATAGGAATCGCGCAAGGTGAGGCCCCAGGCTCGCCTCACCTGCTCGATGATCTCCGGATTGACGGGCTCGCCAGCCGCATTCACCTCGCGCAGGAGGACCTTCCATTGTCTGAGATCGTGCTGGATCAGCATTCGCCATACCGTCGGCGGCGCGCAGAACGTCGTGACCTCATGCTGGATCAGCGCGTCGAGCGTCGCCCGCGGGTCAAACCGCCCCGCGAACGCAATCGCCGTCGCTCCGGCGTTCCAGGGCGCAAAGACGCTCGACCAGGCATGCTTGGCCCAGCCGGGCGAGGAAATGTTGAGATGCGCGTCGCCAGGCATGAGACCCAGTCCGTACATCGTCGACAAATGCCCGATCGGGTAGCTCGCATGCGTATGAACAACGAGTTTCGAGCGCGCGGTGGTGCCCGAGGTGAAATAGAGGAGCATCGGGTCCTCGGCCCTGGTTGGACCGTCGGGCTCGAAGCCCTCGGAGCCGCCGAGCAGCGCTTCGTAAGATCGCCAGCCGCGCGGCGCCTCGCCGATCGCGACCCGCTCGATCGTTCCGGCGGCGCGTGCGAATTTCTCCGCCTCGGCGCCGTGGGTGATCAGGAATTTTGCCCTGCCGCGGTCCAGCCGGTCGGCGATGTCCGCTGGGCCGAGCGCCGGCATCGCCGGGATCAGCACCAGGCCGAGTTTCATCGCGGCGAGCATCGTCGCCCATAGCTCCGGGACCACGCCCAGCATCATCAGGAGCCGGTCGCCGCGCTTCGCCCCGAGCGCGCGCAGTCCATTGGCGAGCCGGGACGATTCCCGGCTGAGGTCGAAGAAGCTTCTGGCCTCGACGCGATCGCCTATGACCTTCAGCGCCGGCCTTGCGCCGCCGTCGCCGGCGGCAAGCTCGGCGTCAAACCAGTCGAGCGCCCAGTTGAACCGCTCCGGCCGCGGCCAGACGAACGCGGCCCTTGCGCCATGGTAGTCCTCGCGCAATTGCAACAGGAGATCGCGCGCCTCGCGAAAGGTGGGCGGCTTGTCGGAGCTCGTGGGCGATGAGAACGAGACCTGAGACATGCCTTAAACATTCCTCCCGTTGATGGCCGCGAGCAGCCGAATGAGCCTAAGCAAAAACGGCCCCGCCTGTCATGCCGGGATTTCGACGCGAGGTGCGCCGATCCAAATTGGTCCGCTGCGGAGCTGGCAATCCGCATTGAACCGACCTGGCCCGACATTTATCTTTCTGCTCAGCGCGTTAGCGCCAGAACAGCGGCTCCGCGGCGATTGTTGTTTCTGTTTTGCATAATTTGTGCTATGTTCGTTTCCTTCTCCAGAACATGAGGCCGGCGTGACGGGGACATGAATTGCGGAAGGCTCAATGCCAACGGCACGGCGCTGTGGCGGGCGCGCATCTTCGCCGGCTTGCGTTGCGGCTGGCCCTATGAGTCGATCGCGCGGGATGAAAACGCCACCCCGCGACGCATCCGCCAGATCGTCAGCTAAGTCCGAAAGCGGCGGGACGCCGTACGCTGCGCGCACCAGCGCTTCGCCCGCCGCCCGCTTCGGCCTGAGGGCGGCGACGCCGCCCCCCGACAAGGGCGCGAGCCCCCGCCCTCTTCGGCGCTGGTCAGGACGAGGCGGCTGATTGCGGGACGCCTCTCTGGATTCATCGGCAGGTCACTGAAAAGAACGACTGACGGTCGCAACAACCATTTTGATTTCGTTGCGCTGGATTTGGATTTCATTGCGCTGAATTTGGTTTTCGTTGCGCCCGATTTGATTTTCGTCGAGTCTGATTTTGTTTTTGTTGCCTGGCTTCGCCCGGCCTTCCGCCGGGTCTCACCCGCCGCGCCTTTTCCGCGCCGCGTACGGGTTCTCGCCACTTGCGCGCATCGACAGGCGGATCGGCACGCCGAAGAGGCCGAAGGTTTCGCGCAGGCCATTGACGAGGTAGCGCTTGTAGCTCTCCGGAATGCTGGCGACGGCATTGCCGAACAGGATGAAGAACGGCGGGCGCGCCTTCGGCTGGGTGATGTAGCGAATCTTCACCCGCCGCCCGGAGACGGCTGGCGGCGGCGTCGAGTCGACGACAGGCGCGAGCCAGCGGTTGAGCCGTCCGGTCGAGATGCGGGTGTTCCAGATCGCGTCGGTGGCGACGATCGCCTCCATGAGCTTGTCGACATGGGCGCCGGTCAAGCCTGAAACGGGGATCACGCGCGTTCCGCGCAATTGCGGCAGGAGACGGTCGGACTCGGCGCGCAATTCGCGCGCCTTGTCGCTCTTGTTGTCGATCAAGTCCCACTTGTTTAGGCCGATGACCAGCGCCCTGCCCTCCTGCTCGACCAGATCCGCGAGCGTCAGGTCCTGCTTTTCGAACGGGATCGTGGCGTCGAGCAAGAGCACAACGACTTCGGCGAACCGCACCGCCCTCAGCGCGTCGGCGACGGCGAGCTTCTCGATCTTGCCGACGACGCGCGAGCGCCGGCGCAAGCCTGCGGTGTCGAAGATCTTGAGCTTGCGCCCGCGCCATTCGGCGTCGAGCCCGATCGAGTCGCGGGTGATGCCGGGCTCTGGGCCGGTGAGAAGGCGATCCTGGCCGAGGATGTGGTTGATGAGCGTCGATTTTCCAGCGTTCGGCCGCCCCAGCACGGCGATGCGCAGGGGCTTGGCAAGGTCTAGCTCGCTGCCGTCCTCCTCCTCGCCCAGGATCAACGGCTCGGCGTTGCTCTCATCGTCTTCGCCGACGCGGGCGGCGGGCGGCAGGACTGCCGCGAGCGCGTCATAGAGTTCGCCCAGGCCCTCGCCATGCTCGGCGGACAGGGCAATCGGATCGCCGAGGCCGAGGCCGAAGGCGTCATAGACGCCATCGCGCCCCGAGCCGCCTTCGGCCTTGTTGGCGATGACGATGATCGGCTTGCCGGCGCGGCGCACGGCTTGAGCGAAATGGCGGTCGGCCGCGGTGAGGCCCGCCCGCGCGTCGACGACGAAAAGGATCGCGTCGCAATCGGCGAGAGCCGCCTCCGTCTGTAAGCGCATGCGCCCGGCGAGCGTTTCGGGATCGCCCTGCTCGAGACCGGCGGTGTCGACGATGGTGAAGGCGAGATCGGCAAGCCGCGCTTCGCCCTCGCGGCGGTCGCGGGTGACGCCCGGCTCGTCATCGACCAGCGCCAGCTTGCGTCCAACCAACCGGTTGAACAGCGTCGATTTGCCGACGTTCGGCCGGCCGATGATCGCGACCCTAGCGCTCAATCTCGCCTCAAACCGGTTCGGCCGTTCGGGCCAGCGTCGAGAATTACTTCGCAGCCGTCCGGTTCGCGGCCACAAGTCCAAGCCAGCGGTCCGCCAACTGACGCTCATCCGGCGAGACTTCTGGATCGCCGAGCACGAGATCAAGTTCCTTGGCGGCGTCGTCATAATCCTTCCGCTCCAACGCCAGCGCCGCGAGATCGAGCCCGGCCAGGCGCCGAAACGGTCCATCCGCGGCGGAAAGGGCGGTCAGTTCCGCTTCGCCCTTCTGCTCCTCGCCGGGCATGTCGGCCCTGATCAGCGCCGCGCGAAGACGGGCGGCGTCGCGCAAAAGCGGATCGATCGCGGCGTCGCCGGCAACCGCGTCGAAAGCAGCGGCCGCGCCCTGCGGATCGCTCTGGGCTCGGGCGCCAGCCGCGGCCATCTGCGCGAGCGCCCGATAGCCGCTCGGCCCATCGGCCGCGATCTTGTCGAAGCCCGCCTTCGCCTCGTCGAGCTTGCCGGCCTCGAGCGCCGCGAGCGCCTGCTGAAATTGGTCGCCCGCCGCCTGCTGGGCCCTTTCGCGCTCGTACTGCCAATAGCGAAACCCAGCCGAGGCGAGCACGATCAGCGCTGCGCCGGCCAGAATCAGGTTTTGGTATTTCTTCCAGAATTCCGCCGCCTTGTCGCGCCGGACTTCCTCGTCAACTTCCTGAAAGATGTCGCTCATGCTTGACGCTCGAACCGACGCTTGGGCGTTTGGCGAATTCGGGCCGCAGTAACATAAGGCGGCGGCGAAAGCGAGCGCTCGCCGGCGCAAGAGACGAAACGGCGGCGCGGCTTTCCTGCGCCGATTGGTCGCGGGTATAGCCAACTTGATCCAAATCAATCTAGCAAGCAACGATGGCCTTTATTCTTGCGAGTCGGAACGCTGGCCTTTATTCTTGCGAGTCGGCGGGACTGTTGGCCGGGCCAAAGCGCGGAGGCGTTGCGACGGTTCAGGAGTAGGACGCGCCACCCTCGCGAGGGATGACAATTCTGGAGGGCGAAAATGGTCGATCAAGACACGTCGTGGGTCGTCAGCCGTCGCACGGTTCTCATCGCCGCCGCAGGAGCTGCTCCGTTATTGACCCTTACGACCGGGGGAGCGGAAGCGAAAATGGCGCAGAGCTCAGTCAAATATCAGGCTTCGCCTAAGGACGGCAAACAGTGCGACGGTTGCAACCTCTTCGTCGCTCCCAACGCGTGCAAGTCTGTCGCGGGCGATATCTCTCCCCGCGGATGGTGCGCGCTTTGGGTCAAGAAGGCCGCTTGACGCTCCAAGGATTCGACAGCGACGCCCCAGGCGAAGCGGGCGTCGCGGTCAAGGCGCGAAGTTGAGGGGCGCTCCATGGACGAAGAAGCGGGCAAATCAAATCCGACCTTGCCGGACAAGGCCGCCGTTCTTGCCTTCGCTCTCAGCGCCGCGGCGCTTATCGTCGCCGCACTTACGTTTCTCGCCGCGGGCGTCGGTCCTGCCGAGGCCTTGCCAAGCTACGCCCGCCAGACCGGGCAGCCTTGCGCGGCCTGCCACACCGCTTTTCCCGAGCTGACCCCATTCGGCCGGCAATTCAAGATCGGCGGCTATACGCTGGGCGGCGGCGACTGGAAAGGGCCGCCGGTCGCCGCGATGTACATGCCGAGTTTCACTCACACGCGGTCGGCTCAGGATTCGCCGCCCGCCCCCGGACTGCACACCAACGACAATCTCGTCTCGCAGCAGGTGTCGGGTTTCATCGCCGGCCAGCTTTACGGCAATCTCGGCTCGTTCATTCAGATCACCGGCGACCCAACTGTCGCCGGGACGGCGTTTGTGGACGCCTCCGATGTCCGCTACGCCGACTCGCTCACGCTCTTCGGCAAGGACACGATCTGGGGCATCGACGCCAATAATACGCCGACCGTGGAAGACCCCTGGAACACGACGCCGTCATTCGGCTGGCCGCAGATCTCCTCGACCATCGCGCCCGCATTTGGGCCGCCGCTGACCCACATCGAGGATGGGTACGGTCAGATCGTCGGCGGGGCGGGCGCATATGTTTTCTGGAACGACATGCTCTATGCCGACCTGACTTTCTACAAGGGCCTTCCGGTTCCCGTCCTGCAGGCCTTCAACACCGGCAATTCGACGACCGATGCGCTGTCCAACGTCGCGCCCTATTGGCGCCTCGCCGTAGAGCCGCATTGGGGCGACCTTTATTGGGAGGTCGGCACGTTCGGCATGTATGGACAGATCACTCCGGGCCGCCAATATGGCTACGGCGCCGACAATTATCTCGACGTCGCATTCAACTCGCAAATCCAATATGCCGGCGATCAATACAGCGTGACCGTGAAACTGACCGACATCATGGAATGGCAGAAGCTGAACGCGACATATGGGCTCGGCGGTTCGTCGAACCTCAACAACACTCTCAACAGCTTCAAGGCCAATGCCTCGTTCGTTTGGGATCACACCTACAGCGTCGGCTTTGGCTATTTCAACATCGCGGGCTCTGGGGACTGCAATGCGTATGGCTCACCGGCCGCTGTTTGCATGCCTAACGGCCTCGGCGCCAATCCCAACAGCGTCATCGCCAGTCCGAACGGCAACGGCCTGATCCTGGATCTCGCCTACCTTCCCTTCAGCCACGGCGCGCCGTTTCCATATTCCACCTGGAACGTGCGGCTAGGCTTGCAGTTCACGGACTATCTGCACCTCTACGGCGGCACGACCAACTTCGACGGTTCGTATATCGGGGGCACGCATAATGCACAGGGCAATAACTCCGTGTTCGCCTATGCGTGGTTTGCCTTCTGAGGGCTGGCGATTGGAAGAGAACGGACGCGACGCGCGTTGCCGATCCGGCTAATGCACGGCCGGTGCGAAAATTTGGAGAGATCATGTCAGCGAGCGCCGACGCTCAAAGCGCTTCCCGCAAAGGGCGGATCGCGACAGGAGGGCGGGTCAGCGTCGCCTCGCTCGCCCTCATTGGGTTGATGGCGTCGAGCCCACAGGCCTTCGCGCTCAAAATCCCGATCCACGCCAGTCTCAGCGGCGGCGGCGAGGTTCCATCGAACAATAGTCCGGCAAAGGGGCTCATGGAAGGAACGTTCGACACCGACACGAACACGCTCGAATGGTCGGTCACCTATTCCGGCCTCACGACGGAGCCGATCGGCGCCCATTTCCACGGCCCCGTCTCCTATCTCGGGCTGACGCCCGAGGAGAACGCCCCAATCCAGGTCGGCACCCCGGGCAATCTCGCGAGCCCCTTCCACGGTGTGGCCAAGATCGACGACACTCAGGCCAAGGATCTGAAGGACGGACGGTGGTATTTCAACTTGCATTCAAAATTGTTTCCCGCCGGAGAAATTCGTGGACCCGTTGTCCGCAGATGAGGGGTTTCAGCATTGCTCTCCTCGCCGGGTCGTGGGCGGCCAGTGGCGTCGGTCATGCCGCCGACGCCGCGGCGGGGAAAAGGATTTTTGAGAAGGTGTGTCACCAGTGCCACGCGGCGCTGCCCTACACCGGCCGGATCGGGGTCGAAAACCTGCCTAAGTTTCTCGCCAACCCGCGCCGTTACAAACCAACGACCGCGATGACGTTTCCCGGCCTTCGCAGCAAGAAGGACATCGACGACGTCATCGCCTATATCAGCGGGAGCCAGTGAGTCGGACTCTCGTTCGCGAATAGAGAGGAGGCCTGAAGTTTTAGCGGACGACGTTCGCCGGCCCGGTCTCCCGGCGAGGGCGACGACGCGGGTAAAAATGGAATTGAAAACAAGGCATGGCGACGGCGAATCCGGCGGCGGCGCTTCACGGGTCCTCGCCGTCATGCGCGCCGGTCAGCTAACAGCGTCGATCCTGCTGCTCGCTTCCCCTGTTGCGCTCGGCTCACTCGGCCCGGCTGTAGCTGAGGATGTGACGCCGCTGGTCGCCCCCCACTCGATCGAGGATGTGCCCTCGACCCGGGTCGATCCCTTTCCCGAGTTCGACAATTTCGCCTGGCGAGCCTTCGTCGCGCTGAATTGGCCTTCGCTCACCGACCCGGAGCATCGCGGCGTCGCCGACCGCGCCAAGGCGCTTGGCGATCCCGGCCCGCGGGTGTGGGAGACGTTCAAATCCCGTTTTGAACTGTTTCAGGTCACGCCCGACGGGCGCCCGGCCGCGCCTGAGCCCTGGGCGACTTACGACGCGCGCAACCCCTGTGGGCCTGACATCGACGGCCGGACCAAGACGCTCGCGTCATTCGAGCCATTCCTCGATTTCAATCAATCCGCCTTTCTTCCCGGCGTCGCCGCCAATCCGCTCGTTGCCCAGAATCGCACCTACGCGCGCTACGAAGTGCGCATCAACGAACCCGAATACTCGGCGCTTGCGGCGAGCGGCTGGAGCCGGGGCGAGAACTTGCCGGACGAGGCCCACCCGGCGCATGTTCCCGCGGGTTCGATCGCCGTGAAGGCGGCTTGGCGCCTACTCACTCCGGCAGACACGCCGGCGATCCGGGCGCGCTACTACGTGGTCGAGAACGCCGAACTCGTCGACGTAGCCAAGACCCTCGCCGCCGGGCGCACCGTCTGCTCGAGGAGCGACGTCGCGCTTGTCGGCCTGCACATCGTGATCAGGACGATATATCGCCCGCAGGGGTTATGGAGCACCTTCGAGCACGTCGACAACGTGCCGCCGGCCGGCGAGGGTGAAGCGCGCGAGCCGGACGCCAAGGACGCCGGCGCGCCCTATTCCTTTTTCGACGCATCGAAGCCCGACCTCGGACTCTGGCCGGCGTTCGGCTCGCCTGACACGCTCCCTGTCAGTCTGCAAAATCCGCCCAAGATCGACCCTCGGCCGATGCAGGTGGTGCGCCGCCATCCGATCCATCCCGCGACCATGGCGATGAACCGCGCCTATTGGTCACTGCCCGGGATCAAGGGAACCGTATGGCGGCATTACATGCTGGTCGCCAGCCAATGGCCGACCGTGACGCGCCCGGCCGGCCCGCAAAACGACGGCGTCTATTTTCCCGGGCTGACGGTTCCCCCGGACGCGGCCCGCGAGAACTATCAGACTTCGGATGCGCCCAAAGAAAATCTGGTCAACACGACGATAGAGACTTACCTGCAAGACCCGCCGTCGAGCTGCATGTCGTGCCACCAAGCCTTGTCCAACGCGTTCGGGCGCGACTTCGTCGGCATTCTCGCCTCCTTTCGGTGAAGCGGGCGCAGGGTTCAGGGGGCGTGCGAGACGAGCTTGGCGTCAAGAATGACAAAATTGCCGCCGTCGAGGGTGAAGTCGATGGTGTCGCCGGGCCTGAGCTCACGGCTCACTTCGGCGGCGCGAACGCGGAACATCATCTCCATCGACGGCATGCAACCCATGATGTCGTTATGGGCGATCGTCAGCCAGCCGGTTCGGGGCTCGACCGCCTTGATGAGTCCGCGACCGTAGAAAATGCCTTCGGCCGCGGTCTCTTGAACCTCGGCGGCGTCGCTCGACGCCAGCGCACAAACAATCAGGGGGAGCGCAAGCCTGAGCTTGGCGAAGCGCATCTTTCGCCTCCCTCCTCGGATCTTATCGACGTCATATGAGCCTATGACTCGGCCGAGGCAAGCCTTATCGGCCGCGGCGCAGAAGCGATTGACTGCGCGCCAATTTAGAATCATTCTAAATTCGGCGGAGCGGCCCGCCTCCGGGAGGGCGAGGGGCGCGCCGCGAGATTTCGCAATCGGCGGAGGATGCGTTCATGAACGAAACTCGCAGGAAACCCGGTGTCAGCCGCCGCACCGTCCTTTTCGCCGCCGCCGGCGCCGCGCCCCTAATCGCGTTGAACGGGGGCGAAGCGCAGGCAAAACTGGCGATGACCGCGGTCAAGTATCAGCCCGATCCGAAGGACGGCAAACAGTGCGACGGCTGCAATTTCTTCGTCGCCCCGAATTCGTGCAAGATGGTTGATGGCGACATCTCCCCGACCGGCTGGTGCACGCTCTGGGTCAAGAAGCCCGCGTGAGGCAAAAGCGCGGGCGGGCGTCCGGGCCGGGCGCCGCAGGACGACAATCAGCGCTCAGCCCCGCGGGCTCAGCCGCGCCTCAGCTTCGATTTCGACCTTCATTTCTGGCTTCAAGAGCGCCGCGACCACGACGATCGTCGCCGCGGGGCGGACCTCGCCGAATACCTCGCCCTGCACTTTCAACACTGGCTCGCAATACGCGGCGTCCGTGACGAAAGTGCGCAATCGCACGATATCGGCAAGCTCGCCGCCGGCTTCCTTCATCACCTCGGCGAACGTCATGTAGATGTTGCGGGTCTGCTCGGCAACGCTGTCCGGCATCGCCATCCTCGCATAGTCGTATCCCGTCGTGCCCGCGATCACGACCTCGTCGCCGCGAACAAGGGCGCGCGAATAGCCGTAGGCCGTTTCGAACGGCGAGCCGGACGAAACAAGGCGCCGATCGGCGCGCCTCTCCTTCATGCGAACTCCATGATAACTGCATCGACCGCCAGCGAATCACCCTCGTTGCACAGGATCGTCTTGATCGTCGCGTCGCGTTCGGCGTTCAGCACATTCTCCATCTTCATCGCCTCGACGATGCAAAGCTGCTCCCCAACCTTCACCTCCTGTCCGACCTTGACTGCGATCGCCTTGACGAGGCCCGGCATCGGGCACAGGAGGAAACGCGAGCCATCGACTCCCTTGCGCTCAATCATCAGCGCCGCGAGTTGCGCCTCGCGACGCGTGTAGACGCGCGCGTCGACCGCGACCCCGGCATGAGAGAGCGCATAGCCGTTGAGGATTGGACGCGCCTGCACCGCGATCTCGACGCCGTCAACAGTTCCGCGCCACACCGGATCGCCCGGCTTCCAATCCGAGCGAACGGCGAACCTGCGGCCGTCTCCAAGCACGATCTCGACCCCGCTCTTCTTTGGGTCGATCTCGAGCTCGATGCGAACTCAAGCCCATCGCGACCACCCGCTTGAGCTCGAAGCGCATCTGCTCGGGCTCGCGCAACTGCCCGGAAATGTGGCGCTTTCGCTCGTTCAGCGTGTGGTCGATGTGGGCGGCGGCTACGGCCAGTCTGAGCTCGGTTTCGCCTTTAGCGACCAGGGGATGGAAACCGCCGGGGAATTCCTCGGCGATGAAGCCGGTCGAAAGCCGTCCTTCGCGCCAACGCGGATGCTGCATCAGCGCCGACAGGAAGGGAATGTTGTGGCGGATGCCGTCGATGACGAAAGCATCGAGCGCAGCCGCCTGAGCGTCGATCGCGCCCGCCCGGTCGGGCGCGTGGGTGACGAGCTTGGCTATCATCGGATCGTAATGGATGGAGATTTCCCCGCCCTCATAAACGCCGGTGTCGTTGCGAACGGTGACGCCGTGATGCGTCCCATCGGGCGGCGGACGGTATTTCACCAGGCGTCCGGTCGAAGGCAAGAAACCGCGCGTCGGATCCTCGGCGTAGACTCGGCTCTCGACCGCCCAGCCGGCAAGTTTGACGTCGGTCTGCTTTAGGCGCAGCGGCTCGCCCGCGGCGCTTCGGATCATCTCCTCGACCAGATCGACGCCGGTGACGAGTTCGGTCACCGGATGCTCGACTTGCAGGCGGGTGTTCATTTCGAGGAAATAAAAGCTTCGGTCTTGGCCGGCGACAAACTCGACGGTGCCGGCAGAATCGTACTGGACCGCCTGGGCGAGGGCGACGGCCTGTTCGCCCATCTTTCGGCGCGTCTTGGCGTCGATCAGCGGCGAGGGCGCTTCCTCGATCACCTTCTGATTGCGGCGCTGGATTGAGCACTCGCGCTCGCCGAGATAGATGACGTCGCCATGCTTGTCGCCAAGCACCTGGATCTCGATATGGCGCGGATTGACAATGAATTTCTCGACGAACACCCGGTCGTCGGCGAACGAGGATTTCGCCTCCGAGCGTGCGCGGGCGAAACCTTCCGATACCTCCTGGCGTGAATGGGCGACACGCATGCCCTTTCCGCCGCCGCCGGCCGAGGCCTTGATCATGACCGGATAACCTATCTCGTCGGCGATCTCCGCCGCCCGCTCTGGCGATTGGATTGCCCCGAGATAGCCAGGAACGGTGGACACCTTGGCGGCATTGGCGAATTTCTTCGATTCGATCTTGTCCCCCATCGCCTCGATGGCCCTGGGGTTGGGGCCGATGAAGACAAGCTTCGCTTTGGCGAGGGCGTGGGCGAACGACGCGCGCTCGGAGAGAAACCCGTAGCCCGGATGGACCGCCTCGGCGCCGGTCGTCTTGCAGGCGTCAACGATCTTGTCGATCACGAGATAGGACTGGGCGGCGGCCGGGGGACCGATGGCGACCGCCTCATCCGCCATTTCGACATGGAGCGCGTCCTTATCGGCTTCCGAATAGACCGCGACGGTCTTGATTCCCATGCGTCGCGCGGTCTTGATTATCCGGCATGCGATTTCGCCCCGGTTGGCGATGAGAATCTTCTTGAACATCGGCGCCCCTGCGAGAAAAGCGCTAGGCTTTCCCCTCAGGGGCCGTTTCTATTGGAACGACGGAAGCGCGTAAACAACCGCGGGGTCGCGAGTCCGCCTGCGGCTTTCGACCTGTCGGATCGAGGCCCGGCGTCTACCGGCGCGCCTCGATCTCATTCATCAGTAGTTGGTGCAGACCCGCACGCGCCGCCATTGGCCGTTCACCGGAGCGCGGGTGAAGTAGCAGGTCGCCGAGCCGACCGTCACCGCGGGCGCCGGGGCCACGACCGCCGGAGCAGGAGGCTCGAACGCGCCGTTGTTGACGGCCGTTCCCCCAAGGATGGCGCCACCCACAACTCCGCCGGCGATCGCCAATGCGGCGTGTACGAGAACACTGCAGGCAATCACTGGTTCCGGCAGGGTTTCACTTTTCCAGCTGCGCCAATAAGTCACGGTCGCGGAGCCGTAACCTGCTCGCGCCCTGGCGTTTGGCCGGGGATAGCCAAGGCGGTTGCGAATGCCCGCTATCCGATCAGGCTTTTTCCAGTGAGAATGGCTCGGGAGCTCAACTGTGCTTTCCGCTTCCCGCCCTTTGCGGGCCGCGGGTCAATAGCAGACTTCAACCTGCCGCCACGCGCCCTTAAGCCTGAGCCGCGTGCGGGAGACGTAGCAGCCATAAGACGGCGCCCGGATCGGCCACGCGAATGGCGGCCCGGGCCACGGATATCCGCTGAAGCCAAAGTAGCCGGGGCCGACAATCCAGGCGACCGGTTGGGGCGGGTAGGTAAACGTCTCGGCGCGCGCCGCGCTCGGCGGAGAGAGAGCGCCGAGCGCAACAGCGGCCACGAGCGAGGCTGCAGCTTTCGTCACGCAGAGACTCTCCGGCCCCAGAAGGCGCGCGCCGGTATCGGGCCGCGCATCCTTACTGGATAACGCGCCCAACCGGACGCGGCAAGGAGTTCCGTCGTTTTCGGCCAGTCGGGCCTGCCAAACTATCCGGTCGTCGCGGCAGGCAGCGCCTCCCCGGCGCTCGGCCAGCCGCCCAATGCGCGCGCCTTTCCCCCATCGAGGAACGACTGCGGCACGCTGCGCGCCTCCGCCAGGACGTGGACCAGCGCGGCCAAGGCTTCGACCGACCTGCATTCATCCACGCGTGTCAAAAGCCACGAGGCCCGCTCTTCGCTGACCACGCCCGCGGGCTCGGACTGCCGGAGGACATGACGGGCGATCATCTCGACGAAGAATTTTTTCCACTCAGGCGCATTGTCCATGTCCGCCCGCGCCACGGCGAACAACTCGTCGGCCTCCTCCCGCGTCACGACGCCGTCGGCGAAAACTTCCCGCCTCAGCCACGCGACGTCTTGCGCTGTCACCCGGCGGCCTAGGATCATCGCGCTGATGATCGTGCGGCTCCTCTCGATCGCGAAACCCATCCTACGCACCTGCTCCACACTCGATCTGCTCGCTCGCCGGGCCGGCTCTGACGTCGGAGGGAACCTGCGCTCCAATATTTTCCGGCAGGTAAATCCGACCGTAACGTAATGAAATGCGTCGCGGCACAGTTAAGCTTCAGCAAAGCGGCATGGTAACGCGAAGATGAAGGGCCTGTTAACGACAAGTAAAGAATGGTCCCCAGTTCACGTCCTTGTCATTGGACTGCCGCAGTTCGGCGATTAGCGTTCGATTCGCTCGGAAAAGCACGAAGAGGAGATTCGTTCTTGAAAACCGCGCCTTCTGCGGTCGCCGTGGCCGCCGTTCCGCGCCGCTCGCCGGCGGTCTACGCCGCGGCTGACGATTCTGCGCAGCAGCATCGCAGTTTCAGCCCCGAGGACCGCGCCGCGTTCCTCGACGCGCGCACCGCTGCGCCCAAGGCCGCCTCGAACTGAACGCCGAGCAGGAAAAGAACTGGCGGCCTCTCGAATCCGCAATGCGTGATCTCTCCAAGGAACGGGCGACCCGCTTCGCCGCCTGGCGCGAGAGGCATGAGGACGGCAGCGTCCGGGCTCGCGACAACCAGGGCCGCCGACGTCAATCCGATCGATCGCCTCTCTCGCGCCTCGCAGCGGTTGAACGCCCGCGCCGCCGATTTGCAGAAACTCGCAGGTGCCGCCAAGCGGCTTTACGATAGTCTCGACGACAGCCCGAAGCGCCGCTTCGGCGTGCTGTTCCGCGGCTCGATGGGCCGCGGCCATTTGCGGCGCTGGCGCCTCGAGGGCTGAGGGCGCCTTATTACTCCGCCGACTTCGGCTCGCTGGTCGCGCAGGATACCCGTAGCGGGTTTGCCGCCTCGTAGCGCGGCGGCCTCCCGAGGCGCGCGCCTGTGGCAGGACGCGGTCGATTGTGCCACAATCGATGGTTAGCATGTGGACGGGGCTGCGAACTACTGAGGAGGAATTGATGGCGAAGGGCCAGCTGAGAGGCAACAAAGAAGCCAAGAAGCCAAAGTCGGACAAGCCGAAGAGTTCGGTGTCCGAATACAAGAAGTCGCAGGGGGCGACGGGTCAGGCTCTAAATCCGCCGGGGAAGAAATCCTGAACCAGCAACTTGACGGTCAGCGAGCACGGCGCCCAATCGCTGAAGCAGCTTCGCTCCGTCGGCATGGCGGGCGTCGGGGAAGGCTCGGGACGCGTGCGTTCAGCTCCGCGATCAGGGGCGTCCGCGGCTTCGCCTCCGGCGATACGTCGTCACAGCGGGATGTTGTCGTGCTTCTTCCACGGGTTCTCGAGCTTCTTGTTGCGTAGCATCGCCAAGACCCGCGACAGGCGCCTGCGGGTCGCATGCGGCATGATGACTTCGTCGATATAGCCGCGCTCGGCGGCGACGAAGGGCGAGAGGAACGCGTCCTCGTATTCCTTCGTGCGCTCGGCGATCTTGGCTGGATTGTTGATGTCGGAGCGGAAGATGATCTCGACCGCTCCCTTCGCGCCCATCACCGCGATCTGCGCCGTCGGCCAGGCGAGATTGATGTCGCCGCGCAAATGCTTGGACGCCATGACGTCGTAGGCGCCGCCGAACGCCTTGCGGGTGATGACGGTGACCTTGGGGACCGTCGCCTCGGCATAGGCGAACAAGAGCTTGGCGCCGTGCTTGATGAGGCCGCCATATTCCTGCGCCGTGCCGGGCAGAAATCCGGGCACATCGACGAAGGTGACGATCGGAATGTTGAAGCAGTCGCAGAAGCGCACAAAACGCGCCGCCTTCCGCGACGCGTCGCTGTCGAGAACGCCAGCGAGCGCCAGCGGCTGGTTGGCGACGACGCCGACCGTCGATCCATCGATGCGGGCAAAGCCGGTGATGATGTTCTTGGCGTGCGCGTCCTGGATCTCGAAGAAATCGCCCTCGTCGGCGACCTTGATGATCAATTCCTTGATGTCATAGGATTTGTTGGGATTCTCGGGAATCAGCGTATCGAGCGACATGTCGATCCGGTCGGGATCGTCGGAGCTCGGCAGCTTGGGCGGCTGCTCGAGATTGGAGGCGGGCAGGAAGTCGATCAGGCGGCGCATCTGCAACAGCGCCTCGACGTCGTTGTCGTAGGCCCGGTCGGCGATCGAGGAGCGCGTGGTGTGGACCTGCGCCCCGCCCAATTCCTCCGCGGTCACGGTCTCGTTGGTCACCGTCTTCACGACGTCCGGGCCGGTGACGAACATGTAGCTCGTCTCGCGCACCATGAAGATGAAGTCGGTCATCGCCGGCGAATAGACGTCGCCGCCCGCGCAGGGGCCCATGATCACCGAGATCTGCGGGATGACGCCGGACGCGAGCACGTTGCGTTGAAAGACTTCGCCGTAGCCGCCGAGCGCCGCAACGCCCTCCTGGATGCGGGCGCCGCCGGCGTCGAAGAGGCCAACGATCGGGGCCCGGTTCTTAACCGCCATGTCCTGGATCTTGGTCATCTTCTGCGCGTGGGTCTCGCTGAGCGAGCCGCCAAACACGGTGAAGTCCTTGGCGAAAACATATACCGTCCGGCCGTTGACGGTGCCCCAGCCGGTGACCACGCCATCGCCTGGAATCTTCGTCTTCTCCATGCCGAAATCGTCGCAGCGATGCTGCACGAACATATCGAACTCTTCGAAAGAGTCGTGATCCAGCAGAAGCTCGATGCGCTCGCGCGCGGTGAGCTTGCCCTTGGCGTGCTGGGCCGAGATGCGCTGCTGGCCGCCGCCCAACCGGGCGCGGTCGCGGCGGGCGTCGAGGCGGGCGAGGATGTCTTTCATTGGCGGCCCAAGCTCCAAAATCATCGCCTTTTCGGGAGCGGTCGAAATAGCACAGGCCGCTCCGCTTCATAAGGCGCCCGCGACAGCGCCTTCTCCGCGATGGACCGCGGGGCGTGCGGAAGGGCAGTCGTCTGGCAAGCGGGCAAGCAGAGCGGCTATGTTTGGCGGCGTCGCCGCGATCGCCAGAGTCGTGAAAAGCTTTTTTGACAGCGCGGCGAACAGCCGTTCCCGCGGCATGGAAGTCACGCAGAGAATGGACGGCAAAACGCAGACCCTCAGGGCTTCGCTGAGATACGGATGAAGGCGCGGATGTCCCGCAACCGAAGGCTGCGTCGCCATCCTCACGGGCGGCGACAGCGCTAAAATGACTGCGCCCTGGCGACGCTCTCGCGATGCCCGGGCGCGCCAATGGAACCGGCGGAGAAGGTTAAGCGGCTTCGAACGCCGGCCGCCTGCGCCGTCGCCGCATGACCGCGCCGCCGAGCCCCAGGAAGCCGATCCCCATCATCACCCAGGTCGACGGTTCCGGAGTGCCGACCGGCACCCCGCCAGCCTCAACGCCCGCGAAGGCCAGCCCCGAGTCAAATTCATTGTCGTTGGCATTTGAAACGCCGAACTCGAGCACATAGGTGCCCGGGGCTTCGCCGCTGTACATCAACTCAATCCAGCCCGTCAGGCCACACCCGGTTGCCCAGCATTCCCCGGACGATCCGCCTAACTCATTCCAAAAGGGTCCCCCGGCCGGAGTGTTGCAACCGTTGCTGCAGTCGGTTCCCGACCCGGGCATGATGGGCGACGAAGGCGGCGACAGTGAAACGCCGGCTGCCAGCGATGGCAGCGTGAATCCAGGAACGGTATCCCCGGTCGGTTGGGTTTGCGCCGAAAAAATGAGGTAGTTTTGGCCGCCGCCGGCGCTTATCAGCGCTGCCCACGCGTAGTCGGGAAAACCTGATCCGTCGGACGTAACGTAGTTAAACTCGAAATTGACTAATTCTCCAGAGATCGTCGTAAATGGCAACGTCGTCAACGTCGATCCATTCGTTGAACTCACCCCCGGTGACCCAAACACGGCCGGCAGGTTGCCGCCGCCGCTCGGCCCCCCTGTGGTTGTCACGTATTGATAGGAGCTAAATCCGGGCGGAAGCGTTACATCGCCGTTCGCCGTGTCCGTTCCACAACTGCCGACGCAGCCGGCATCAGCTTGGCCGATGACCGCTGTCATACCGAAAAAGAAGCCGATGACTGCGATACCGGCGATCAAACCAGCTTTCATGTGTTCCTCCCGGCTCTAACAGCACAGCGTCACTTTCTGCTTAAATACGTCACCCTCTCACCATTATGAACGTCACGCTCTTCCGCCGTCGCCGCAGCCGAGCCTTCCGTACAGTTTTTTCATTACTGATCCCGTGTCAACACTTGCACGATTATCGATAACCGTCAAGCTTAGCGGCAGGTAGCTCCAAGTTCCGATACTACCGGGAGGTTGTAACTATTCATATTGGAGGCTGAGTTCCCCTGAACTCGCGTCAGTCTTTTGCTTGAAGATATAGCCGCTGCGCCAAGAGCGACTCTCAACCGCGCGTTTTCGACTCCCCGAGCTGTCGGCGTCACTCCTCCCGCCGCCGCCCGGCCGTTTGCCCGACGCCTCTCGTCGCAGGCTCGTTCATGAAAAACCCCGCGGACGAACCGTTGAGAATCGCTATGATCCGCGCATCGCCTCCAGCGCCAGAGCCGCCGCCTCAAACTCCCGCCAGCGCGCCTCGCGCCGCGCGCTCGCCTCCGCATCGACGCCCCAGCGTTCGGCCTGGAAGTCCTCGTCGACATGGGCGGCCCGCCACGCCTCCTCAGGCGAGAGCCGCCCGCGCGCGACCGCAAGCGCAAGCAGCGCCGAGCCGGAGAGCGTCGTCATCGCACTGAGCGCGGCGAGCGCGACCGGATCGTCGAAATCCTCGATCGCCGACCGGATTGCCTCGATCGACTGCGGCGGCTGCCCGACATGCATGATTCCGGCGGCGAGATTGAACCGCGCGCCGAGCGTCTCTGCTGCCCAAGCGAGGATGGGATCGAAGGCCAGCCGCTGACGTTCGGCCAGCTCTTCCGGCGCCTCGGCGCGGTAGCAGAGGAGATCGGAGCCCGCATATTTCAGGATTTCCGTCCGCGTCTCCGCCATTGTGAACGCGACGCCATCGATCGCAGAGTTGAGGAGCCTGGTCAGTGGCATGTCGGCCAATTCGACCGTCTCGCGCTGCCGTCCCCATTCCTTGGCCACGCTCTCCATGAGCGACCGGCTCTTCGCCGCAAGCGTGTTGCGGCCGGGCGTCCGCGCGCCGCGACCGTCGAGCGTCAAGGCGTGCTGGCCGCCCGCGGCCTCGCCGACGTCGACCGTCCGATAGAAACGCTTGATCGCGGCCGGACGCATATTGGCCTGCGCCGCCCGCATGGGATCGCGCGGCGGATCACTCATCGGGCGCATCCTCGATCGGATCTGGTTCGCGCTCGTCGAAGCCGAACATAGCGAAGCTCTTCTTCATGTGCTCCGGCAACGGCGCGGTCACGTCGATGATTCCGCCGCGCGGATGCGGCAGGACCAATCGCCGCGCCAGGAGATGCAGCTTGGGTTCGAGCCCGGGTGGAACGGCGCGCAACGGATCATTGCGGGCCGGATCGTTGGCGGGCCGGCGGTTGTATTTCGGGTCGCCGATGATCGGATGGCCGATCGCCTCGCAATGGGCGCGCAGCTGGTGAGTCCGCCCGGTGACCGGGCGCATGGACAGCCACGCGAGCCGCGGCGCGACCTTGTCGACGACCGCATAGAGGGTCAAGGAATGCTGCGCGTCCTTGTCGCCGTGACTGGCGACCCGCATCCGCTCGAGAGCCGCCCTGGCCGGCCCGTGGCCGCGCGCTTCGCCCATGCCTTCGCCCTTGGCGAGAAACATCGAGATGCGCCCCTGGGCCGGCTTCGGCACGCCCTCGACCAGCGCCCAGTAGATTTTGCGCGCGCCGCGCGAGCGGAAAATCTCGCCGAGCTCGGCGGCAATTTTTCGCGACTTGGCGATCAGGAGGACGCCCGAAGTGTCGCGATCGAGCCGATGGACGAGAACGGGGCGATCGCCGTTCTTGTCGGCGAGCGCCTCCAGCATGCCGTCGATGTGGCGCTTCGTTCCCGAGCCGCCCTGGACCGCGAGGCCGTAGGGCTTGTTGAGCACGATCACGTCGCGGTCCTCGAACAGCGTCATCGCCTGGATCGCCTCGCGGTCGCCGGGACTGGCGCGGCTGGCCGCCGGCCCCTGCCGCGCCGCCGGCCGGAGCGGCGGCACGCGCACGCTTTCGCCGGCTGCGAGCCGGGTCGATACGTCAGCGCGCCGGCCGAGGACGCGCACCTCGCCCTTGCGCACGATTTTCATGAGATGGGATTGGGGCAGGTCTGGGAAGCGGCGGTGGAGCCACCGGTCGAGCCGCATGCCTGATTCGTCGTCGCCGACCTCATAGACGGCGGCCTTGCCAGGATCGGGCGCCGCGACGGCGGCGAGGCCATCGCCATTTTTCTCCATGAAGCGGGTCATAGCGCGGCCCCGGCGGGCGCGATAGGCTGCCGCGCCGAAGTTCGTTCGGGCATGACGGTGATCAACGACCTTCGCGTCGGCCACGCTAAAACGGATTCTGGAAAGGAGGTCGCAGTGGCCCATCATTTTCACGCGGTCGTTTGGATCGACCACAAGCAGGCGCGCATTTTCCACTTCAGCGTCGATGAGGCGGACAAGACGGTCATCCGGCCTGATCACTCGGTCCGCGACATCCGTTGCGGCGAGAAGCGCACGGGACACCGGATAGCGGAGGACCGCAAGTACTTCGAGGCCGTCGCCCAGGCGATTGCTGACGCCGGCGCGATCCTTATTCTCGGCCCGAGCGAAGAGAAGCACGAGCTCGCCAAATTCATCGCGGAGAAGCATCCGACAATCAAGGCGCATATCGAAGGGGTCGAATCCAGCGACCATCCCACCGACGGCGAGCTTCTCGACCACGCGCGCCGCTACGTCAAAGCCGCCGATCGCATGCGGCCGCAGGCTTGAGGCGCGAGGGACAAGGGAAGGCGCGCGATGGCGTATGAATTCTTCTATTGGCCGGGTATCCAAGGGCGCGGCGAGTTCGTGCGGCTGGCGCTCGAGGCGGCCGGGGCGGACTATGTCGATGTTGCGCGTGAGCCGGCGAAGAGCGGCGGCGGCGTCAAGGCGCTGATGGCGATGCTCGAAGGGCGGGCCGCGCCGTTCACGCCATTCGCGCCGCCGTTCCTTCGCGACGGCGACATGGTCGTCTCGCATGTCGCCAACATCCTCCTCTACCTCGGGCCGAGGCTCGGGCTCGCGCCCGGCAACGAGGCCGCGCGAGCGTTCGCCCATGGACTGCAGCTGACCATCACCGACCTCATCGCCGAGGTTCACGACACCCATCACCCGATCGCGACCGACCTTTATTACGAGGACCAGAAAAAGGAGGCCAAGGCGCGCACGGCTGCCTTCCTGAGCGAGCGGGCGCCGAAATACCTCGGCTATTTCGAGCGCGTGCTCAACGACAATCCGGCCGGAAAAGCGCACGCGATCGGCGACAAGCTCACGACCGTCGACCTATCGCTGTTCCAGGTCTGGGTCGGCCTCGACTACGCCTTCCCGCGGGCGTTTGCGGGCGCCGACAAGCTTTACCCTGCCCTCGCCGCGCTCACGGCGTCGGTTGCGGCGCAACCGAGCGTCGCCGCCTACCTCGCGTCCGAGCGCCGCATTCCCTTCAACGAATCGGGAATATTCCGCCACTACTCGGAACTCAATCAGGGACCGGCCAGGGCACGGCGGCGCAAGGACTAGCCGGCGCTGAAGCTCGACCAAGCCGAACCCAAATCTCGCCAAATCCAGGCAAGCCCGGCCAAGCCGGGACCAAGGAACCAACCCCCTGGGCGCTTTTTTGTGTTTCGCCGATCGTCCCCTTACGCTTAGTTCCGGGCTCCTTGCCGTGAGCCTCCGCCGACAAATACCGGAACCGCTTCGCCGATCACCCAGCCTTGCCTCGACAAAACGGCCTCGCCGCCGAGCCGTAGAGAATAGTGCCCGTTCTGAAAATCTGGAAGGAGATTCGGTAAACACTTCGCCGCCGATGAGATCGGCAATTCTGGCTTCTCGAGCAGGATGGACTGCTCAAGTCGGCTCTCGCCTCGGACCGGCGTCATTGCGCGACCCCATTTACCAATTGGAAGGAATGGGAACCATTGGCGTTGACGTGAACACAGCAAGAACATAGAATGAACTCCTCGTGATCAAGGAGGCCGAAATGCACCCTGCCCATGCCCTTCGCGACATCGCCGAGCTCGCCGCGCTTGGCGCCTTTTTGGTCATGATCGCCCTCGCCGCCGGCGCGCTCGGGGCCTGACCAACGGCCTCACGCCGCCGGACCGCCGCCAAGCCCATACCGCTCGCGCAAAGCCGCCCCCTCGTCGACGCGGTCGAGGGCGTCGAGCGCATCGGCGGTCACTCGGGCGGAGTCCTCGGTCCAATCTCGGTTCGGGCCGAACACGGCCTGGTGGACCGCAAGCGCTTTCTCCGCGAGCGGAAAAGCTTCGCCAGGACGATCGGTCATCAGAAGCAGGCGCGCGTAATGAGACTGGATCCGCTGCGTCAGGGGGTGCTCCGCTCCGAGCGCATTGGCGCCAGTCGCGATCGCACGGAGGAACAATTGTTCGGCGCGCGCGAACTCTCCCTGGTCGCGCAGGATGCGTGCGAGATTGCTGAGGGTCCCTATGGTGTCGGGATGCTCGGGCCCGAGTGATTTCTCCGCGATAGCCAGCGCCCGCTCCGCGAGCGGCCGCGCGCCGGCGAGATTCCCCTGGTCCTTTAGCACGAGGGCGAGACTGTTGAGGCACGTCGCGACTGATGGATGCTCTGGACCGAGAGCCTTCTCAAAAATCGCCAGGGCCCGCTCCGCGAGCGGCCGCGCGCCGGCAAGGTCGCCCTGGATCCGAAGCAGGCCCGAGAAATTGTTCAGGCTTGCGGCGGTCAAGGGATGCTGAGGGCCAAGCGCCTTCTCGGCGATCGCCAGCGCCCGCTCGTAGAGAGGACGAGCCTCGGCAAGGTCGCCCTGGGCTTGAAGCAGACCGGCGAGACCGTTGAGGCTCATGGCGGTCAAGGGGTGCTCAGGTCCGAGCGTCTTTTCGCGAATCGCCAGCGCCCGCTCGTAAAGGGGACGCGCGCCGGCGAGGTCGCCCTGAGCTTGAAGCAGGAAAGCAAGGTTGTTGAGGCCCATCGCGGTCGATGGATCCTCGGGGCCGAGCGCCTTCTCAAAAATCGCCAACGCCCGCGCCACGAGCGGCCGGGCGCCGGCGAGGTCGCCCTGGTCCGTAGACAAGACGGCGAGGTTATTGAGGCTCGTCGCGGTCAGCGGATGCTCGGGGCCGAGCGTCTTCTCATAGATCATCAGCACCCGCTGGCTGAGTGACGATGCACCGGCGAGGTCGCCCTCATCCTTCAGCAAAAGAGCCAGGTTGTTAAGGCTTGTGGCGGTTGACGGATGCTCAGGACCGAGCGCCTTCTCCGAAATCGCCAGCGCCCGCTCGAAGAGCGGCCGCGCCCCCGCGAGGTCGCCTTGGTCACGAAGCAGGAGGGCGACGTTATTGAGGCTCCCGGCTGTGTCCGGATGTTCCGGGCCGAGCGCCTTCTCACGGATCGCCAGCGCCCGGTCAAACAGCGTCCTCGCCTCGGGGTAGGCGGCGAGCGCTCCCTGCCGATACTGGCCGAGCGCCGACAAAAGGTCGGCCGCCGCTGTTTCCGCTCCTGGGGGCAGCGTCGAGCCGCAAACGAGATCAACCGCGAGCGCGTCGAGCCGCCGAGCTCGTGGCCAACTGCGCAAGTCGTTGTACACCGATCTCGGATAGACCTCCGCCATCGCCTCGATAAGAACGTGCCGAGCCGCTTCTGCCGCCTCAGGCTGCGGCCGCGCCGCCGCGGCAAAGCGCACCAGCCGATGCAGCCGGATCGTATCGGTCGCGATCGATGGATCGCGCTCGTCGGCGATTGTCTCCCGATCCAGAAGCGCAAAGGCGCGGAGAACTCCGATCGCCCGTTCGAGGCCGTCGTCCGCGAGTTGCGACGCCAGCGGCTCGCCGAATTTCTCCCCACCCTCGGAGAACAGGAACAACGGAATCGGCTCGGGCGCCAGCAGCGCAGCATAGACGATGAGCGGCTCGGCGGCGGGATGCGCCTTGGCTGCTTCGTCGAGAGCGAGGGCGACTGACTTCGCGACGGTCAGGGCCCCCCGATATGCGGCCGGGTCGAGATGAAGCGCACGCGCGCCCTCGAAGCGCTTGCGGAATTGGGCAAAAGAAATCCCTAGCCGCTCGCAATACGCCGCCGCCTGCTCGTGGGCGAGAGGCAGGCCGCCGAGAGCGTCCGACAAAGCCTCGGCCTCGCCGCGCTCTCCCTCCCGCCCGGTGCGCGCGATGAGATAGTCGGCGCCAACTTGCTTGCGCCACAGCCGGATTTCGACCGGTGCGGCGATCCTGTCCCAGCCATGAGCGCTCGATGTCACAAGTGCGTGCGCGGAGCCCCCAGCTGGAAGGTAAGGTTCAATGCTGCTCGCATCGACGGCGCCGTTGTAAATCAGGAGCAGTCCCTTGCCTTCGCTCGCCAGCCGCTCGCGAACAGACGAGTCCGCAGCCTCCTCCTCGGCGGCAACCCACCCCAGGCGGAGGCCCAAGGCGACGAGATCTGCGCGCATCGTCGCTTCCGATTGCGCCCGGATCCACCACGTTGCCCGGTAATCGGCCCGATGGCGTTCGGCGTAGGCCGCTGCGAGAGTGGTCTTACCGACGCCGCGTAGGCCAACCAGCACTGCGATGGCGTCGCGTTTCAGGGCCGCGTCGATCGCTGCGAGCTCGTCGTCGCGGCCAATGAAGTGCAGAGGAACCTGGGTCGCAATGTTCGAGATCGTGCCCGGAAAAGTCTGTTCGTCCGACTGGTTAGGCAAGCGAGGCATTTGCGGCCTCCGTCACGCCCGGAAAGAGAACAGCCCCGGCAGGTTCTTGGGGCGGAGCCAGGTAAGCGACCAGTCTGGCGCGCGCGTGACCCTCGGCTAGTCCGTAAAGATTGCATCGCCTGAAGGGCGCGAGTAAAATCGGCGGTTCGCAATTTTCAATAAATACGGGAAGCGAAAAGTTGGTTCGCTTGCCGACCGTCGCCCACTGGGCCGCCAGACGCTCCCACGACGAATAGTCCGCCGTCAAATAGGACTTACTGACGACAAACAGCGCGTGATCCGCTCTCTCGAGGCGTCTTTCCATCCAGGCCACGATGTTGCCGCCGGCGGGGATCTCCCATTCATGGATATGGACGACATGGCCGAGCGTCTTCAGCTCCTTGCCGATCCAGAACGCCCACCCGCTGTCGCTGCTCGTATAGCTGACGAAGATATCCGCCACGCGCGGCCCCCGGCCGTCGGAGATGGCGCATCATCGGTCCGGGAATTGCGCGGCGCAAGTGACTTGAGCGGGACCAGATCGGCCGTTGGAGCCGAAAATCAAAAGCCTTCCTTCCGCTCGTCTTACCGCCTGGGGGAGGGAGAATTGTCCACAGGTCGCGCTCGACGCGCGGGCGTCCCCTTGCGACAATGACATCATGGAATCATCGGTGATCAAGGCGGTCGGGTTCGTGCATCTGCATGTGCACAGCGCCTATTCGCTGCGCGAGGGAGCGCTGACGATCGAGACGCTCGCCAAGCTCGCCAAGGCCGACGCGATGCCGGCCCTGGCGATTGCCGACACCAACAACCTGTTCGGCGCCCTCGAGTTCTCGGAGAAGCTCGCCAAGGCGGGCGTCCAGCCGATCATCGGCGCCCAAACGACGGTCGATTTCGCCGACGCCGCCCCCGCCTTGCTGCGCGCCGTCGAACGGGACGACGCGCGGGCCCCGATCGTGCTCCTGGCCCAGAACGAGGCCGGCTACCGCAACCTGATGCGCCTCGTCTCGGGCTTGTGGCTCGATCCCACCGACGGCGACGAACCGCATATCCCCTTCGCCGCCTTGCGCGACAGCGAGGGCCTCGTCGCGCTCACCGGCGGGCCCGCCGGGCCGATCGACCGGGCGCTGAGAAGCGGACTTGGCGAGGTCGCTGAAGGCCGGCTCAAGCGCCTCATCGAGGCGTTCGGCTCGCGGCTCTATGTCGAGATCCAGCGCCATGGCCTCGACGGCGAGCGCGCGGTCGAGCCCGCGCTCATCGAACTCGCCGACCGCCTCGGCGTTCCGCTAGTTGCGACCAACGAGCCCTATTTCGCTTATGCTTCCGACTACGAGGCCCATGACGCTCTGCTCTGCGTCGCCGAGGGGGCGCTGGTCTCGGCGTCGGAGCGGAGGCGCCTCTCGCCGGAGCATCGGTTCAAGACCCGCGCCGAGATGATCGAGCTCTTCGCCGACCTTCCCGAAGCGGCGGAAGCCAGCGTCGAGATTGCGGTGCGCTGCGCTTATCGGCCGTTGACGCGAAAGCCGATCCTGCCGCGCTTTTCCGTCGCCGGAGGCGCTGCTGTCGACGAGGAGCAGGAGCTCAGGCGCCAGGCGCGAGAGGGCCTGCGCGCGCGTCTCGGCGCCCACGGCCTCGCGCCCGGACGCACGGCGGAAGACTACGAGAAGCGCCTCGCTTTCGAGCTTGACGTCATCGTCAACATGACCTTCGCCGGTTACTTCCTCATCGTCGCCGACTTCATTCAATGGGCGAAGGCGCAGGGGATTCCGGTAGGACCAGGCCGCGGCTCGGGCGCGGGCTCGCTCGTCGCCTGGGCGCTCACCATCACCGACCTCGATCCGTTGCGCTTCGGCCTCCTCTTCGAGCGGTTCCTCAATCCCGAGCGGGTGTCGATGCCGGATTTCGACATCGATTTCTGCCAGGAGCGGCGCGACGAGGTGATCGCCTATGTGCGCGACCGCTACGGCGCCGACCGGGTGGCGCAGATCATCACGTTCGGCTCGTTCCTGGCCCGGGGCGTGGTGCGCAACGTCGGCCGGGTGCTCGAAATGCCGCTCGGCCAGGTTGATAAGCTCGCCAAGCTCGTGCCGCAGAACCCCGCCCATCCGGTGACGCTGAAGCAGGCGGTGGCCGACGAGGCGCGGCTCCAGGAGGCGGCAAAAGCCGACGAGAAAGTCGCCCGGATGCTGGCGATCGCCGAGCGGCTCGAGGGCCTCTATTCCAACGCCTCGACCCATGCCGCCGGCGTCGTCATCGGCGACCGGCCGCTGATCGAGCTCGCGCCGCTCTACCGCGATTCGAAGTCGGCGATGCCGGCGACGCAATTCAACATGAAATGGGTCGAGCCGGCCGGGCTGGTGAAGTTCGACTTTCTCGGCTTGAAGACGCTAACCGTCCTCAAGCGGGCGGTCGATCTCTTGGCGCGGCGCGGAATTGTGGTTGATCTCAGCAAGATCCCGCTCGACGACGAAAAGACCTATCAGATGCTCGGGCGCGGCGAGACGGTCGGCGTGTTCCAGGTGGAAAGCGGCGGCATGCGCAAGGCGCTGGTGGACATGCGCGCCGACCGGTTCGAGGACTTGATCGCGCTGGTCGCCCTTTACCGCCCGGGCCCGATGGCCAACATTCCCGTCTACTGCGCGCGCAAGCTCGGCAGGGAAATGGTCGAATACGACCATCCGCTCCTGGAGCCGATCCTCAAGGACACCTTCGGCGTCATTACGTATCAGGAGCAGGTGCAGCAGATCGCGAAGGACCTCGCCGGCTATTCGCTGGCGCAGGCCGACATTCTGCGCCGCGCGATGGGCAAGAAAATCAAGAAGGAGATGAACGCGCAGCGCGAGCGTTTCGTCGCCGGGGCGATCGATCGCGGCATCGATAAGATAACCGCCCATGCCATTTTCGACGCCTGCGCCAAATTCGCGGAATACGGCTTCAACAAGTCACATTCAGCGCCTTACGCCTTCATCACCTACCAGACCGCGTGGTTCAAGGCCAACCATCCGGCGGAATTCCTCGCCGCCTCGATGACGCTCGACAAGTCGAACACCGACAAGCTCGCCGAGTTCCGCGCCGAGGCGCTGCGCCTCGGGATCAAAGTCGCGGCCCCGTCGGTCAACGATTCTCTGGTCGATTTCGACGTGCGGGCGAACGACGGTGGGAGGGTGGCGATCCATTACGCCCTGAGCGCGATCAAGGGCGTCGGCGAGGCGCAGGCTGAGGCGCTGGTATTGGCGCGGGGAAAGCGCGCCTTTGATTCGCTCGGCGAGATGGCGGCGCGGCTCGATCCCCGAGCGGTCAACAAGAAGGCGCTAGAGAGCCTGGCCGCAGCCGGGGCGTTCGACTGCCTGGAGGGAGACCGCGCGAGCGCGTTTGCGGCGATCGAGCCGATGCTGGCGATCGCCAGCCGCGGGGCTACGGAGAAGGCGGCGGGCCAGAACGCGCTCTTCGGAGATACGGACGCCGCGCCTTTGAGAGCGCGCGCCGCGCCATGGCCGGATTCGGAGCGGCTCAGGCGCGAGTTCGACGCCGTCGGCTTCTTCCTGTCGGGCCATCCGCTCGAGGTCTATGAATCGGCGCTCAGGCGTCTCAGAGCCACGCGCTGGGCCGATTTCGCCCGCTCGGTGCGCGCCGGCGCTTCGACCGCGCGGCTTGGCGCGACCATTCTCGACCGCTACGAGCGGCGCGCGCGCAGCGGCGGCAAGATCGGCGTCGTCCAGCTGTCCGATCCGTCAGGCCGCTACGAGGCGATCCTGTTCCAGGAGGGGCTTAGCCAGTTCCGCGACCTTCTGGAGAAGGGTGCGGACGTGCTGGTGACGCTCCAGGCGGCGATCGAGGGCGAGGACGTGCGGGCGCGGATCGTAAACGTCGAGCGGCTGACCGACGCCGCCGCCAAGGTGCAAAAGGGCCTCAGAGTGTTCGTGCGCGACGAGACGCCGCTCGATTCGATCGAGCGGCGCTTGAGCGCGCGCGGCGACGGCGAGGTGTCGCTGGTGGTGATCCTCGGTCCGCATGACGGCGAGGTAGAAATCCGCCTGCCCGGCCGATATGCCGTCAGCGCCGCGATCGCCGGCGCGATCAAAGCGGCGCCCGGCGTGGTCGCGGTGGAGCAGGTGTGACGCTGAGAAGCGCTTGCGCCGGCGCGCCGGCTTCGCTATTGACGCCGCTGTCGCCCGCGCGATGACTCGCCCCTCGAGCGGCCGTTGGGGGATAGTTCAACGGTAGA
This sequence comes from uncultured Alphaproteobacteria bacterium, assembly GCA_963765375.1. Lineage (GTDB taxonomy): Bacteria > Pseudomonadota > Alphaproteobacteria > Rhizobiales > Beijerinckiaceae > Roseiarcus. The sequence goes on from CAVXVZ010000011.1 coordinate 528,042, forward strand.
ACTGCGGACTCTGACTCCGTCAATCTTGGTTCGAATCCAGGTCCCCCAGCCACACATTGTCAATCCATTAGCCGCAACTCTTACCATCATGAATGAAGTGGCTTGGGGCGGCGCAGTTCCAACACACCCAGGCTTGCCAAGGGCGGCATTCCCGCCCTTAACGGCGTTCGTGGCTTTGGCGCTCCGGCGTCTCCTGGGCTTCAGCCCTGGCGGCGCTGTGGCTTTCCACGGCTTCGGCGGCTGCGGATCTGGAGGCTTCGGCAGCGGCGGAGGGGGCTTCCACGCCGGCGGCAGCGGCCACCGCTGAGCGGATTTATGGCTACTGTCGCGGGTTGACGCAATACCGCGGGGCATCATGTTGGACGGAGCGCTTTTGAGTCCCGATCTGGTCGACTTTGCCATTGGTGCAGAATTGAAAATAGAGGCGTTGGTTCCATCAAAAAAGCCCCAGTCGATTGGCGATCCCCAAGCCCGGCTTGACTTGCAAAAGCGCATGCACTGCTTCCTCATCGGCCGGAGGACTTGTTCTGATCCGTTTGCAACTGAGCGGGTAAATCTCCTCCGATTGATTTATCCTGTGGTTGCGACTTCTTTGAGGGCGTGCAAAATATGACGACGGGTTGCCCACCGACCGGAAGACTTCGCGCTTTTTGCTGGGTCCATCATCGGTCGACAGCGCGATTTCGGCTGATTGCGGTCCTTGAACGGAGCCGCGAGACGACGGGCGCGCGGATCCCGAAGCGGGGCCTAATCCACAAGAGGTTTAAGAAGTGAACGAGTTCGCGAAAATTCTTTGTGATATTGGCGCTGTAAAAATACAGCCGAACGATCCCTATACTTTTACGTCCGGTTGGAAGAGCCCAATATACATAGATTGTCGCATGATAATATCGTTTCCGGAGCAACGGGAGCGCGTGATACAAGCAATGTGTGATCAGGTTGAGCAATTCGCTCAGGCCGGCAAGATTGATTTTATCGCGGGCGGCGAGACTGCAGGTATCCCTTACGCAGCGTTTATTGCTGATCGCCTAAAAATACCAATGATTTATGTGCGGAAGAAAGCCAAAGAATTTGGAACGAAGTCCTCGATAGAGGGCGTAATAAATACAGGATGGAACGGGGTGCTCGTTGAAGATTTAATGACGGACGGACGATCCAAGGAGATGTTCGCGCAATCGATATCAAGTGCTGGCGGCAGCGTCAAATATATTATCGTCGTTGTTCGGTACGATCTATTTCCCAGCATCGTTATTGAGCCGGACGTACGCAGCCTTGTAACGACGCGCGAGATCATCAATCATCTGATAGACGATCAAATTGTTGATAAAAACGCATCGCGCGCGCTTGAATTGTTTAGAAATAATCCTGTCCTATGGTCAAGCAGGATGGGCGGCAGGGCTCAGTAGAAAACCCCATTTCAATCTGTCGCAGCCGGGCGCTTGCGCCTTTGGCCGACGAGTTCGCACCCCATGAAGTCTCCCGCGCGATCTGGAGGGTCGAAACCCCGGCTGCTCGGATCGGCCGCGGGCGCTCTTCAACCCAGCGTTGCAGCGGCGCCCATTTCGCATCTATAAGTTCCGCCGTCCTGCTTTGAGGTGAGTCGATAAGCGGGAATAAGGCGGCCGTTGCACCGTTGCGCTGTCGCCCGGAGGGGAGAGCGTTTGGCACGCGATTGCGGCGATTTGCGCACCGCCCATCGAATCGGAGCAGCGGCTTGCGCCCGCCGATAAAGACCCGCGCCGGCGCCCGACGATTGTGGCGGATTCAGCCGGGCTCGGCGCTCGTCATCATAGGCGTCGGGATTCTTATCTGGTTTATCTTGGATCGAAGCTGGATCAGGGGCAACGGCATTATCGCCGGCGAACTGACCGCGGAGGCGCCGATCGTCCAGGCGCGTTTGGAGCGCCTCTTCGTGAAATGCCTGGACCATGTTTCGAAGGGCCAGCGGCTGGCGGAATTTTACAATGAGGCCATGGTCCAACTGGCCGCCCAGGAATTGCAGCAACTCCAGTTTCAGTTGGCGCAAGCGCGAGCCGAGATCGAGATCGCCGATCGCGAGGCCCAGGCGGCGCAAAAACTCACGGATGCGCAGAACGCCCTCTTGCAGCAGCAAGTCGCGGTCTTGCAGGCCGAGAGCAAACTTAGGGAGCAGAATTTCGTCGCTGATCTGGTCTGGCAACAGGCGAAAGCCGCTGTTGACCGCGCCGACGCCGAGACGCGTGCGGCCCAATTCGTCTATGAAACAAAGCGAGCCGATCAGAAGATGGCTGAGGTCAGCGTCGATGTGTTGCAGAAACGGATCGACAGCTATGTGAATTCACCGGAGCTTACCGGCCATTTTTACTTGGCGGCGGCGAAGGATGGAATCGTAACCGAATGCACGGCCAGGGAAGGTGAGGTAATCGCGGCGCGAACGCCTATATTGAGCATCTTCAATCCCAATGACACCTATGCGGTCGTATTTTTCGACCCAGTCGACAGGAGCAAATTGTTCCGGGGGCAAGCCTTCTACGTTTCGCTGCAGGGCATGCCCAGCGGGGTCACCGCAACGCTGACTGACTTTTACCCTGAGTTGTCAGCACTTCCCAGTTCGCTCACCCGCTTCTTTTGGCAGAAGGAAATGTGGTCGCAATATGTTCCGGCGCGACTTGATTTTGCGAACCTTGAGCCCGAGCAATTGAGCGGGCTATTCGCGTGGTTTCCGCTTCCCGCCAAGAAGGGTGGGCATTGGCGGATTTTGCCGAGCTCTCCTTGGGCTGGTGGCATGGGCTTCGGCAGAATGTCCGCCTGGACCGGCGACATGAAGCCGCAAACCTTGCTCAACCCTGATGCGATCCGATGAGCGCTGACGTAAGCGTCGACGCCTCAGTCGTTGAAACAAGACGACTGGAGCTCCTGCAGCGGATCGCAGACTCGGGCGGCAAGATTTCGCCGGTCGCCGAGACGCAAGCGAAGCATGGCTATCGATATGCGGCGCCGGGTGGAGACGTCGAGAACGACTTGGCGGTTCTTGCGAGGCAAAACTATCTCGAAGCCCGATTTTTCGACAGGGTGAGTCTCTGCCCCAAATGCGACAGCTGCCACCTCAACGTACGTGAAGTTTGTCCGGGCTGTCGTAGCGCCCATCTGGTGAGCGAGGGGCTCTTTCATCATTTCCGATGCGGTTATGTCGGCATCCCGCCAGAGTTCACCCCCGAGTCGGACGAGGGATATCGGTGCCCCAAGTGCAACCATGCCATGCATCATCTTGGGACCGAATATGACCGGCTCGGCAAGGCGTTCATTTGTCGCGGGTGTGGGCTTGTTTCCGAAACTCCCCCGATCGAGGCGGTCTGCCGCGGCTGTGGCGCGCGGACGCCGTCTGATGACTTGGTCAGCACGGTCGCCTTCAGCTACCTTATCACGTCGCGCGGCGCGGAAGCGGTCCGGCGCAGCCATCTGCTGGGAGACGATGACGAGCCGGTTCGGGTCGCCGACGCGGCTGTTTATCGGCGGAGGGTCATTCTTGAGTTTCTCCTCCACCAAATGAAACGTCTCCTGCAGCTGAAGGAGCCTTTCTCCGTTCTGCTCGTCAAGTGGCTGCCCGGCGAGACCGATTCGCATGACGAGGATCAGCCGGCGAAGTGGCTGGCGCTCCTTAAGGGCTGTCTGCGCGACGTCGATTTGATCGGACAACTTGCCGATGTCTTGTACATCGTCCTGTTGCCGTGCGCGAAAAGACGCGAAGCTGAGGCCTTGCGCCAGCGCATCGAAACCGAACTTGGCCCCGGTTCGCCGTTCGTCCTCTCTGCCGCCGAGATTAAGGAGCGGAAGGATCTTGCCGGCGTTTTGGCCGGCCTCGCCGAGCGAAGCGGCCCCAAATGAACGGTTTCTTGCGCTATTTCCTATCCGCGCTCGACCCGATGTCGAACCTCGGGTTTTCGAGGGCGTTCCCGAAGCTGATGACGTCGGCGCTGCCCTCCTGGTGGTTGGAGGTCGTGCTTCCGGTTGCTTTGGCTGTGTCGCCCGCAATCATTGTATGGCTGGCGTACCTTGTGAAGCCTGCGCTGGTGCGACCGCTGCTGCTGGCGCGGCCAGGGCAAGCGGAACCTTTGGTGTCGGTGGTTACCGCCGGGCGAAACGAGTTGGCCACCATCGGGCTGTGCATTCGCGGGGCGTTGCAATGCGGCTATTCGAACCTGGAATTCATATTCGTCGACGACAACTCGACCGATGACAGTGTCGCTGTTGCAAGGCGGGCTATCCTCAGCGTCACACGCAACCGGCGCGACACTGAGCGCGTACGAATCTTCCCCTCGCCCCGGCGCAACGGCAAGGCGAGTTCCCTCAATATCGGCATTCGCATGGCGCGGGGCGAATTCATTGTCATTCACGACGCTGATTCGATAATACAGTACGGAGCCATCCAGCACTGGCTGCTGCCCTTCGCGGATCCGCGCGTCGGCGGAGTTGCCGCGAACATCCGAGTGGACAACAGTACGGTCAATTTGCTGACGCGGTTGCAGGAAGTCGAATATGCGATGAAATTTACACTGGCGAAATTCTTCCAATCGAAGATCTTCGTCATGGACATTATATCCGGCATGGGCGGCATATTCCGGGCGGAAATCATTCGCCGCCTTGGCGGTTTCGACTCTGGTCTCGGGGATGATAGAGACTTGTCGACAATGCTGCTCAAGCAGCGCTTCAAATTGGCGTTCTCGAACGACGCAGTCGTCTGGACGACTGTTCCGGAGACGAGATATCACCTTTGGCGCCAGAGAATGCGGTGGCGACGGAACATAATCAAGATCCGAATTAGTAAGCATCGTGACATGTTCTTGCTCGGTCGCTATGGTTTCGCCAATGCAATCATTGCTATGCAACTGGCGGTGAGGTTGCTCATACCCGCAACGCTATTGACCGGATTGTTTTTGGCATTTTACCAACATGGGTTGGAAGGCGCACCCGAGGTCGTCCTGACTTTTTATTGGATCTTCGTCATGTTTTTGCTGGTGAGGATTCTCGTTGCACGCGACGTCGCCAGCACGCCAAAGTTAGTTAATTTTCCTCTAATCTTTGTCTATCCCTTCTATGTCCTGTGGCTGGAACTGCCCAATATCTACGCAGAGTGGAGCGAGTTGTTTCGAATTGGGGCGAAGCACCCTTATGTTCCGGACCACATCTGGGAGGAGATACCCTGGTGGTGAGACCGGGCTTCGAACAGCATCGAGGGAAAGGACGCGCTCAATGGCGGTTGTCCGCGGCCATTGTTGCGATCGCGACAGTCGCCATGGTCGCCTTGCCGGCCGGCGGCCGGCCCGCTTCTTCGTCCGTTGGCGGCCCCCACGGGCCATCGTCGAGGATCCGTCCCTGGGTGGAAAATCAAGACTACGATCCCGCGGCGGCCTATTTCTATTCCTTGTTGTCATTCGGGGCCATGAGTGTGATCGCCCCAGCGATTTTCGGCGATTTTCAGTCTCCGGCCGCCGTATCGCATACTGCACAATGGAGCGGGATAATGCTGCAAGGCGCCGGATTCGATGCGGCGGTGTCGACGATGCTGAACGGCGTTGTGCAGCAGGACCTTCTGCCGACCGCAGGCGCTCTGATCGCGGAGGAGTTCGACATCGGTTCAAATTCGGATTCCGTTTTCGATGGCGACGCTGCGCCGCCGTCCCCGAGTGGCTCCGAATTCAGCGACAACGTTCCGACAGTGACCGGGGACATGAGTGATCCGACGATCGAACCTGGCGGGATCGAGCCGATTTGCACCGACGATGAGGTTGCGGACAAGCTTCAGGCCGGCGGCGAGTACTGGAACGACCAGGGAGCGAGTATCGGGGGAGCGAGATTGGCGCCGGCGCAATTTCCGCTGGGCGTGTTCACGAGGCCAGTCATGCTGGCAAATCCGTTGGGCGGCCTCGGACCGAGCGGCGATCGGTCCAATCTCGTCGCGCCAGGTCCTGCCGGCGGCTGGTGCCGTCCCGGTCGAGAATCGTTTTCCCTGAGCAGCCCGCTCGAAAACGACCTGCTTTGGATTGCTTTTTCGATTGTCCTCTGCGCGGTGCTTGTCGCCTGGATGAGCCGAGGCGCCCGGTTGCCTGCGATTTGAGTGGAGAGCCATTGGCCGAATTCGCGACGACCGCCAGGGCCCGGCGATCGGGCCCAGACGGGCGAATCATGGAAGGGCGGCAATGAGGTGCGGTCGAGCCGCGCCCGAGCGCCATCACCCAACATGACGTCGATCGAAATCCGGTTCCAGGACGACGCAAGCATCGGCCTGTGAACGGCTTTGCGACTGCCCAAAGGCCGCCAGCGGGCCGCAGATGGGGATCGACGCGAATAACGGCGGCGCCGACCCTTTATAGCGGCCAGCGAACGAAACAAATGCGAGGTGAAGCGACGGTTTCGCCTGTAACATTTATCAGGCTTGACTTACCCTGCGTCAACGATGTCAGCGATAAACAGGATTGATATATGAACCCATCGTGGAAATATTTGCCGTCCTCGGTTTGCCGCGTGTTTTCCCACATCCGTCGTGACTTTGCTGCGGCTGCGGAGTTGAAACCATTCCGTTGGCTGTTCGCAGGTAAATCGGCGGCAGCGCTGGCGCTGGACGCTGATGTCTCTAGACTTCTCGACGGCACTCAACCTTTTGTCATAAGCGGCCTCTCGTTCAGCGACATTCCGGCGGGCTGGAAGGCGATTCCCCTCCGCTCATTCAAGAGCTTCGATGAAGTCCGCAATGCGCTGGAGACCAACGCGCTCGGCTCCGACGTGAGAGGAGTAATGTATGACTATGAAAAGTGGCGGTTCACTCCGGCCGAAGAGCAACAAAATCCGGCCAGATATCTCAAGCAGGCTGCCGATCTTGTTCATGCTCGCGGCCTGTTGTTCTTCACCGCGCCCGCCGTCGATCTCGTCACGGTTCTGGCGCCCGACGGCGACCGAAAACATCAGGACGAGACTTATTTGCGGCTTGGTCATTGCCGCCGACGCTGCGCGATACGCAGACGTCTTTGACATTCAGTCGCAACGGTTCGAGCGGGATACGGACGCTCTACGCTACGTTCGTCCGGGAAGCCGCCGCGCAAGCCCGTCAGGCAAATCCAAAAGTGATCGTGCTCGCTGGCGTGAGTACTCAGCCGAGCGGCCAGCATGTCACCGCCGACGACATTCTGCGGGCTATTGAGGCGACCCGCGACGTTGTCGATGGTTACTGGTTCAACATTCCCGGACCGTCGGCATACTCTCCCGCAGTCACCGAGTTTCGTCCGGACATCGCGGTCGACGTTCTCCGTCAGCTGGCTGGACGGTGAGGGTAGGGCAGGTTGAATGCAAGGGACGACGCATCGTACGGATGCAGGGTGGGCGCGGACGATGGATTTCCTTTCCGGATCGATGTCCGAAGAAGTCCCACTTCATCAAGAAGGGGGGCGAGATGGACGTTAGAGCAAATCACGTGACGTCCGATTCGGCGTCGAAAGGCACGATTCTGGTTCTCGGCGGCGATGGTTTTTGCGGCTGGCCAACCTCGTTGCATCTCTCTGCGGTCGGATACGACGTGGCCATTGTCGACAATCTGTCTCGGCGCAAGATCGACATCGAACTGGGGACGGAGTCCCTGACGCCGATTCAGACGCCGCAGGTACGGCTCGCGAAGTGGGCGAATATATCCGGCAAGACGATTCGGTTTCACAATCTGACGCTCGGCTCTGATTATACCGAGCTGGTCGAACTCTTGAAAAATGAGCGGCCGACGGCGATCGTCCATTTCGCCGAGCAGCGCGCAGCTCCCTATTCCATGAAAAGTCCGCAAGAAATGCGGTATACGGTGCGGAATAACCTCAATGGCACCCACGACCTGCTCTGCGCTGTTGTCGACGCCGGCTGTCATCACACCCACATCGTGCACCTGGGGACGATGGGGGTTTATGGCTATGGAACGGCTGGCGTGCGGGTTCCGGAGGGCTACCTTCCGGTTGTCGTTCAAACGGATAATGGCCCGCAAGAAATTGAAATTCTTTACCCGGCAGACCCGGGCAGCATCTACCATATGACGAAGACGCAGGACGCGTTGTTTTTTCACTATTATAACAAGAACTACGGGATTCAAATCACTGATCTTCATCAGGGCATCGTCTGGGGCACGCAGACCAAAGAAACGCGGCTCGCGCCTGAACTCGTCAACCGGTTCGACTACTGCGGCGACTACGGTACGGTTCTCAACCGCTTTCTGGTTGAGGCGGCGATCGGTTATCCACTGACAGTGCACGGATCCGGTGGGCAGACGCGGGCCTTTATCAACATACGAGATACGGTCCGCTGCATCGAATTGGCCATCAGCCGTCCGGGAGACAACCGCCGGCGGGTCAGTATCTTCAATCAGATGACAGAGACACATCGCGTGATCGATCTCGCAAAACGAATTTCTGAAATGACCGGGGTCAAGTGGCGGTCGGTGCCCAACCCTCGCAATGAAGCCGACGTCAATGAGTTAAGCGTCACCAATGAAAGCTTGCTTTCCCTTGGTCTCGTTCCGACAACGCTCTCCGATAAGTTGATGGAAGAGGTCAAAGAAATCGCGCTGAAGTATAAGGATCGCCTCGACCGGTCAAAAATTCCGTGCGAATCGTCTTGGCGTTGAGGATCCCGGACGATCAGGACTTTTCCAGCGTCCCGCCATTCTCTTTCCGTTCCAGCCATTGAATTGGGGAATAAATGTGCAGGCCGGTCAGGTTGTGAACGAGCTTGGCGTCCGGATCGTCGATGTAATACGATTCAATGTGAGCCATAGCGATGAATATCGCCGATGCGACAATCGAGTTCTTGAGAAGATATTGATTATATAGCTGCCTCAGACGGTCAATCATTGGCTGGACGTCAGCCGAAGTCTCGTCTTCGAACCGGATTTCCGAGATCTTGAATTGATCGGAAATCAGCCGAATTGCTTTTACAAACTTCAGATGCTGTTCTTCGTCCAGGCTATCGAAATTCGGAAGACAGTTTTCATACGTCTCGAGGAGGGAAGTCCCTCGAGGCTTTGTTGAAGGTCCTCCATGTACACTTAGTAAGCTTTGCGACATAGGCTTGTTTTTCAGTTACGGAATGCCGATAGGAATCCTTACGACACGCTAAGCCGTGGAGGCTACCAAAAAGTTATCAAAACTGTGGGTAAGCGATCCGAAGGGAAAAAATACCGTCGTGCGCTCCTCAGCCGCTTCTCGCAGCGCCGAGGACGCCGGCGGCCGCCTACCCCATCGGCATCGGCGTCATGTTTTGGCTGAGGTTGCTCATGATCCAGAGCGACCCGACCATGATCAACATGACGATGAGGACCCCGAACGCAAGCGCGAGCACGTTGTTGGCGTTGTCCGGCCCGGTGGTGATGTGGATGAAGAAGACGAGGTGGACGCCGATCTGGGCGATCGCCAGCACCACCAGCGCCAGCGGGATGCTGGGGCCCCAGACCAGGTTGGTCCCGGCGATGAAGAATGCGACGGCGGTGATGAAAGCCGCTAAGAAAAGGCCGACCAGGTAGCCCAGAAGGCCTTCCACCACCTCGTGGCGGCCAGCCGGCTCGTCGCCCGGCGCGGCGTCGCCGTGATCGAGAACCGTCTCGAGGTCGGATTGGCTCATCAGCCGGCTCCCAACAGATAGACCACGGTGAAGATCGCGACCCAGATGATGTCCAGCGTGTGCCAGAACAGGCCGAAGCAGAGGACGCGCCGGAGGATGTCGGCCCGGTAGCCCTTGGCGAACACCTGCGCGACCATGGTGAGGAGCCACAGGAGGCCGAGGGTCACATGAACCCCGTGGCAGCCGACGAGGGTGAAGAAGGCCGAGAGGAAGGCGCTGCGGGTCGGCCCGGCGCCCTGGTCGATCATGCCCACGAACTCGTGGATCTCGATGAACAGGAAGCCCGCCCCGAACAGGAACGTCAACGCCATCCCGCCGTAATACATCAGCCCCTGGCGGGCCCTCGCGCCGATCGTGGCGATGCCGCAGGTGAAGCTCGAGAGCAAGAGGAAGGCGGTCTCGATTGCGACGTTGGTGAGGTTGAAGAGATCCTTCCCGGCCGGGCCGCCTGCAGTCTCTCCCGACAGCACCGCATAGGTGGCGAAGAACGCCGAGAACATGACGATGTCGCTGAGCAGGAAGATCCAGAACCCGAATCCAACGATGATGCGCTTCGAGGCCGGGCCGCGGTCGGCGTGCGCGTACAGCGGCTCCGACCCGCCACCGAGGATGACGTCGGCGCCGCCGCCGCGATTCTGTCCGCCATAGCCGGCGCCGGCTTCGAAGGCGGTCATTCCGCGGCCTGCAGCGCGGCGCGCGCCTGGCTCCGCGCGAGACGGTTGGCGCGATCGATGCGCGCAACCTCGTCGGCCGGGATCTCATATTCGGTCCGGTCGCGCCAGGCGAAGACGACGAAAGTGGCGAAGGCGCCGACCAAAGCGACAATGACCAGCCACCAGATCTGCCAGATCATGCCGAAGCCGCCGAAGGTGGCGAAAAACGCACAGACGAATCCGGTCGCGCTGTTTCGAGGCATTTCGATCGCCGTGTAACGAGGCTCGGCCGCCGGCTCCGCCGGACGATCGGCGGCGTGCTCCCTATGCCAATAGTCATCCCGGCCCTCGACATGGGGCAGGACGGCGAAGTTGAACGCCGGCGGCGGCGACGAGGTCGACCATTCGAGCGATCGGCCCATCCACGGGTCGCCGGTCAGGTCGCGCAATTCCTCGCGATGGCGGATGCTCACGACCAGTTGGGTGATCTGACACACAATGCCGGCGAGAACGACCACAGCGCCCAGCGCCGCGACCAGAAGCCAGGGACGCCATTCGGGCACGTCGTAGTGCTGCATCCGCCGGGTCATGCCCATCAAGCCCACGACATAGAGCGGCATGAACGCCAGATAGAAGCCGATAAACCAGCACCAGAACGCAGCCTTGCCCCAGCGCTCGTCGAGCCGGAAGCCGAACGCCTTGGGGAACCAGAAGGTGTAACCGGCAAACATCCCAAACAGCACGCCGCCGATGATCACGTTGTGAAAATGAGCGACCTGGAAAAGGCTGTTGTGCAGCATGAAATCCGCCGGCACCACCGCGACCAGGACGCCGGTCAGACCGCCGATGACGAAGGTCACCATGAAGCCGATCGACCACAGCATCGGCGAGGCGTAGTGGACCCGGCCGCCGTACATGGTGAACATCCAGTTGAATATTTTCACCCCTGTCGGCACCGCGATGATCATGGACGCGATGCCGAAGACCGCGTTGACGTTGGCGCCCGCGCCCATGGTGAAAAAGTGATGCAGCCACACCGTATACGCGATGACGCAAATCGCCATGGTCGCCAAGACCATCGAGCGGTAGCCGAACAGCGTCTTGCGCGAGAACGTCGACACCACTTCGGAGAACACGCCGAACGCGGGGAGGATGAGGATGTAAACCTCCGGATGGCCCCAGATCCAGATCAGGTTCATGAACATCATCATGTTCCCGCCGGCTTCGTTGGTGAAGAAATGGAAGCCGAGGTATCGGTCGAGCGTCAGCATCGCCAGCGTCGCGGTCAGGACTGGGAATGCGGCGACGATCAGGAGGTTGGTGGCGAGCGAAGTCCAGCAGAAGACCGGCATGCGCATATAGGTCATGCCGGGGGCGTGTATCTTAAGGATGGTGGTGACGAAATTGACCCCGGTCAGCAGCGTGCCAACGCCGGAAATCTGCACCCCCCACAAGTAGTAGTCTACACCGACGTCGGGCGAGTAGGCGAGTTCCGACAGCGGCGGAAAAGGCAGCCAGCCGGTGCGTGAGAACACGCCAACGACCAGCGAAAGGTTTACGAGGAGCGCGCCGGTCGCAGTCAGCCAGAAACTGACCGAATTGAGGGTGGGGAAGGCGACGTCGCGCACGCCGAGTTGCAGCGGCACGACGATGTTCATGAGCCCGATCACGAACGGCATGGCGACGAAGAAGATCATGATCGTGCCATGGGCGGAGAAGATCTGGTTGTAGTGCTCCGGCGGCAGGTAGCCCTGGGACTGGAAGGCCAGCGCCTGCTGCGAGCGCATCATGATCGCGTCGGTGAAGCCGCGCAGCAGCATCACCGCCGCGAGCGTGACGTACATGACCCCGATCCGCTTGTGGTCGACGCTGGTGATCCATTCGCGCCACAGATAGGGCGCCCACCCCTTGAGCGTGATGAAGACGACCCCGCCCACGAGCACCAGAACAACAAAGCCGCCCGCAGCCAAAGGGATCGGCTGGCCGAGGGGAAGGGCGTCCCAATTCAGCTTTCCGAGCATGCTAGTTCCGCCTCCCAACGCACAGCTGAGAAGTGGTCGCCACGATCGGCCCGGGGTCGGCCTCGGCGACCGGGCCAGGGCCGGGCGGCAGCGTCTGATCGAGGATCTTCTCGAACAAGCCGTCCGAAACCGTTTGGTACGTGAACGGCTCAGGCACGACGCTCTGCTTCGACAGCTCGATATAGCTCTCCGGCGTCAACGCTGGTCCGCCGCCGCGCACCTGGCCGAGCCAGGCGTAGAAGTCCTGAGACGACTTCGCTTCGACCTCGAAATGCATGTCGGAGAATCCGTCGCCGGCTATCTGAGTCGCAAGGCCGCGAAAGACGCCCGGATTATCGGCGGAGAGGAAGAGCTGCGTCCTCATCCGGTTCATGGTGTAGATCATGCTGCCGAGCTGGGGGACGAAGAAGGCGGTCATCACGCTGCCCGAGGTCAGCGCAAAATGGATCGGCGTCCCGGCCGGAATCACCAGACGATTGACGCTGGCGACATGCTGGTCGGGGTAGATGAACAGCCATTTCCAGTCGAGCGACACGACCTGGACGTTGAGCGGCTCTTCTTTCGATACAAGCGGCTTCGCCGGATCGAGGTCATGCGCGCCGATCCAGGTCACTCCCCCGAGCAGCATGATGGTGAGCAGCGGAATCGCCCAGACGATAAGCTCGAGCTGGCCGGAATATTCCCAATCCGGCAGATAGAACGCCCTGCCGTTGGACGACCGGAACCACCAGGCGATGCCGAGGGTGGCGATGATGGTCGGGACCACGATGACGAGCATGATGGCGACCGAATCGACGAGGAGCGTCGCGTTGCCGTCGCCAATCGGTCCTTTCGGATTGAGCACCGCCCAGTCGCAGCCGCCGAGGGACAAGGCCAAGGCCAAGGGCGCCAAGCGCAAACACAGCCGCAGAGAAGGAACCTTCGGCATCATCCCCCGCGTCCCCGTCGTACCGGTCGATCCAGCGCGCGTCCTCTTCGGGTTGAGTTCACGCCGGATCGCTTTCGCTGTCAATACTACGATGGCGCCGCCCGATAGACGTTTGGCGCCATGATCCAGCCGGGTTCGTCCAATCCCGGTTTCCGCGAACAGCTCACCCGCGCGTTCGCCCATCCGAGCGCTTGCTCCGCTCGGGCCGCTTCGATATCCGACCGCCATGGACCCGCGCTGCGCTTCGCTCGATGAGATGGCCGACGAGATTCGCGCCTGCCGGCTTTGCCGCGATGCGCCTCGATACGGCGCTCCCCTGCCCCACGAGCCCCGGCCCGTTTTCCAGGTCTCGAACGCCGCCCGTCTCTGCATCGCCGGCCAGGCGCCGGGCGTCCGGGTTCATGCCTCGGGGCGCGCTTTCACCGATCCATCCGGCATCCGCCTGCGCCAGTGGCTCGGGATCGGCGAGGCGATATTCTACGATCCGACGAAGGTCGCGATCGTGTCGATGGGATTCTGCTTTCCGGGGCTCAACGCCAAAGGGGGCGACCTGCCGCCTCGCCGCGAATGCGCGCAGACCTGGCGCGAGCGATTGTTTGCCCGCCTGCCCAATCTCGAGCTCATCCTGCTCGTCGGCCAATACGCCCAGGCGTGGCATCTCGACCGGACTGCCGCCGCCAGAGGGTTGACCGAAACGGTCGCCGGATGGCGCGACGTCTACCGCTCCGGCGAGCGTCCGCGCCTCATGCCGATGCCTCATCCCTCGTGGCGCAACAACGCCTGGCTGAAGCGCAATCCCTGGTTCGAATTCGAGCTATTGCCGACGCTGCGCGCCGACGTGGCCCGCAGCGTCGGGCAAAAATAGGCGTCTCGAACGGAAAGAAGCCATTGCGCCGTCCCTCGGCTGGCTTACCTTGATCCGGTCAGCGGCTTCCAACGCAGCCGGGGAGGAAACGAGATGAGCGACAACATCGCCCGCCGGGCTTTGCTGAGAGCGATGGGAGCAACGGTCATGGCGGCTGGCGGGTTCGGCGCTTCCCAGGCGCAGACGCAGGAGCCGGCGCCGTGGTCGTCGGGGACCGAGCAGCCAGAACTCAAGGCGCCGCCGAACGCCTGCGACTGTCACATGCACATCTACGACAGCCGGTTTCCGGTCGCGCCGAACGCCAAGCTCAGGCCGCCGGACGCGACCGTCGACGACTATCGCCTGTTGCAGAAACGGATCGGGACGACGCGCAACGTCGTGGTCACTCCATCGACCTACGGCACGGACAATTCCTGCACCCTCGACGCGATCGCCAAGCTGGGTACGACCGCCCGGGGCGTGGCGGTGGTCGACACGAGCGTCGAGGACGCCGAGCTCAAGCGGCTCGACGGCCTCGGCATGCGCGGGATCCGCTTCAATCTCGTCCAGTCCGGCGCGACCACGATCGACATGCTCGAGCCGCTGTCGAAGCGCGTCAACGATCTCGGCTGGCACGTCCAGATCCATATGCTCGGCGACCAGATCGTCGAGGTCGCGGAGCTCTTGCAACGGCTGCCCTCGCCGATCGTCTTCGACCATATGGCGCGCATTCCCGAGCCGGCGGGCGTCGATCATCCGGCGTTCGCTCTGGTGCTGAAGCTGATCGATCGCGGCCGGACCTGGGTCAAGCTTTCCAGCGCTTACCAGGATTCGAAGAGCGGCCCGCCCGGTTATGGCGACGTCAGCAAGGTCGCCCAGGCTTACGTCAAAGCCGCGCCGGAGCGAATGGTCTGGGGCAGCGACTGGCCGCACCCGACCGAAAAGGCCAACGCCAAGCCCGACGACGCGGTCCTCATCGACCTGATGACCGACTGGGCGCCGGACGAGGCGGTCCGCAATCGCATCCTGGTCGACAACCCCGCGGCGCTGTACCGGTTTACGTAGCGCTGAGACGTCAATTGCGAGGAGCGAAGCGACGAAGCAATCCGGAGATCGCAGGTCCCTATGTTCCCCCGGATTGACGGTCAGGGGCAGATGTAACTGGCGCCGTCCGGCGCCTTGAAACAGCCGATCAACTCCGGGAACAGCGTCTTCGGCAACCAAAGCACCGCGTTGGGGAAAAAGATCGCGAAGGCGATCGTCGCGAAGAAGATCACGTAGATCGGCAGCGACGCACGCAGGGCCGCCGAGAAGCGGACGCCGACGAACTTGGACGCCATCAGGAGCGACAGTCCGTACGGCGGGGTGATCAAGCCGAAGGCCAGCGTGATGATGAGCACGATACCCATATGCACGCCATTGATCGACGCCTGGTCGGTGAGTTGATTGACGACCGGCATGAAGATGATGATCGCCGGGATCGGTTCGATGAAGTCGCCGACGATGGTGAACACCGCCACCAGCAGGAACATGATCGCGCGCGGATCGCCGCCCGAAACATCGCCGATCCATGCCGAGACGACGATCGGGCCACGCAGATAGGCGAGCAGCCAGCCGAATGCGGACGCCGCGGCGATGGTGATCAGCGGCAGCGAGTAGATCAGTCCGGCTTGCACGAAGTCGCGCCACACCAAGCTCAAGTGTCGCGGATTGAGCGCCGGGATCACGACAATCAGGATATAGGCGACGGCGACAACGCCGGCTTCGGTCGGCGTGAACCAGCCGGTCATGATGCCGCCGAGCAGGATCACCGGGATCAGCGCCGGCAGCGCCGCCGCCCGCGCCGCGCCGACGAGATTGCGGAAACTCGATCGCGGCCGGCGAAACCCGGCCGGCCCGAAAAAATAGCAGAACAGCATGAGGCCGACGCCGACCATCGCGCCGGGCAGAATGCCGGCCAGAAACAGTCCGGCGATCGAGACATTGCCGACCGCGCCATAGACGACCGCCATGATGCTCGGCGGCACCAGATTGGCGATCGTCGAGGCGGCGGCGATCAGCGCCGCGACAAAGGCCGGCGAGTAGCCTTCCTTCGCCATCGGGCGAGCCATCGTCCGGCTCAACACCGCGACGTCGGCCGACGAGGAGCCCGACATGCCGGAAAAGAACATGCTGAAGACGGTGGTGACTTGCGCGAGCCCGCCGCGCATGTGGCCGACCAGGGCCTGCGACAGTTCGGCGATGCGTATGACCACGTTAGCCGACGTCATCAGTTCGCCGACCAGAAGGAAAAAGGGGATCGCCATCAACGCTTCCGAATCGACGCCGTTGAACGCCTGCCCGACGATCGACTGCAACGAGATCGGCGTCAGCATCGTGCCGACGATGACGCCCGCCATCAGCGAAAACGCCACCGGGACGCCGAGATAGCCCAGCGCCAGGAACAGCAGCGTCATGATCAGGAGGATCGCGCTGTTCGGCATCGGATCAGGAGGCGCGGTTCGACGGCGGAGGCGCGAAGCCGTGGCGCAGGCCGTTGACGATCTGTTCGAGGCTGAACAGCGCCACCAATGCTCCACACAGCGGAATCGGCGCGTAGAGATAGGCGATCGGCAGCATCGACGGCATGCGAAAACTGCCGAAGCCGGTCAGGAAGTTCTGCCAGCCGTAAACGACGAGGAAAAGTCCGACGCCCATGACCACGGCGCGATTCATGACCTCGAACACGCGGCGCGTCGTTCCGCTCATCGCCTCGGTCAAAGCGAGGAGCTGCAGGTGATCGTTGCGCCGCGTCGCCGCTGAAGCGCCGATGAAGACGCCGTAGATGAAGAACGTCGACGTCACTTCCTGCGGCCACAACAGGGGATGACCGGCGACCCTCGCCACGACGTCGAGCAGGGTCGTCGAGGTGAAGCCGACGAGGCACACGCCGCAGAGCTGCATGAGCGCGCGCTCCAGCGGGTCCAGCGCCCGCCACTTCAGGTGACGATCGGCGGCGAGGACGAGGTCGGCGCGCTCGTCCATCGCCTATTCGATCGAGCGGCAGACCTGCAGGATTTTTTCGGCGTGGGGGCCGAGGCCTTTGGCGAGCTTGTCCTGCAGCGGTTCGGCGATCTTGATGAAGCCTGCCTTGTCGACGTTGGTGACCACCTTGACGCCGAGTTTCTGCAGCTTGGCGAGCGACTTGTGCTCGAGCGCGATCGCCTGCGCCGGCTCATTCGCGCCGACCTCGGCCGCCGCGGCCTGCACCCAGCCCTTCTGTTCGTCGGTCAGCGAAGCCCAGAGCTTGTCGCTGACCCAGATCACGCTGTTGTTGGCTTCGTGCTCGGTCATCGACAGCACCGGCGCGACTTCGTAGTGCTTGTTGCTGTCGTAGACGTTGATTCCATTCTCGGCAAAGTCGACGACGCCGGTCTGCAGCGACGTGTAGACGCTGCCGAACGGCATGTGGACGGTCTGCGCCCCATAAGCGGGGAACAGCGTGTCCTCGGTCGGAGTCGCCTGGACGCGCACCTTGTAGCCCTTGAGGTCGTCGACCGAGGCCACCGGCCGCTTGCCATAGAGATCGCGAAGGCCAAGCGTGGCGAGCGCCAGCACATGGCCGTCCTTGACGGTTGCGTCGAACATTTCCCGCACCGCCGCGACCAGCCGAGGGTCGGCGATCGCCTTGATCAATTGATCCTCCGAGCGGAAGAGATAGTGGATCGACAGCACGCCCGATTCCGGCGCGACGGTCGCCGCGTTGGCGGTCGAGCTGATCATGAAGTCGATGTCGCCGGTGCGGATCTTTTGCAGCATCTGGGGCTCCTGCCCCAGTTGCGCGCCGGGAAACTGGTCGATCGCCATCGACCCGCGGCTCATCTCCATGAGCTTATTGTTGAAGAGGTCCGCCGCGATGCCGTAGCCCGTCGAATGGGGCTGATCATAGGCGAAGCTGAAATGGCGCGCGTCGTCCGCCCGCGCCCCCATGCCGCCAAAGGCGCCCATCGCGACGGCGACGACCGCCGCGCGCAACTGCCATCGACCCATCCGGCTCTCCTCCCGCTCGCTGTCGCCCAGGGCGCTTGCGCTGCGATTTTCCCGCGAGCGTAACCCTCCGTCCCGGCTCTGTCCACGCTGGCGTCAGCTCCGGGAGAACGCGATAGCCCTGGAACGGCTGATGGCGGGATTGGCGTTTCGGCGATAGCCTGCGTTCATGATCGAAACCAGCAGTCTCCAAGACTTTGTCGACCGGCATCGGCGTCTGTTCGTCTTGACCGGCGCCGGGTGCAGCACCGGCTCCGGCATTCCCGACTATCGCGACGCCGACGGCCAGTGGAAGCGCGCGCAACCGGTGACCTTCCAGGCCTTCATGGGCGACGAAAAGACCCGTCGGCGCTATTGGGCGCGCAGCCTCATCGGCTGGCGGCGCATTCGCCGGGCGCGGCCGAACGACGCTCATCGCGCCCTGGCCCGGCTCGAGACGATGGGCAGAATCGAGCTCGTTCTCACCCAGAACGTCGACCGGCTGCATCAGGCGGCCGGCAACGCGCGGGTGATCGACCTGCACGGCCGGATCGATCTTGTCCGCTGCATGGATTGCGAGCTGAGATCGCCGCGCGAAGAGCTGCAGGACGAGCTCGGCCGGCTGAACGCCGACTGGCTCGATCTGGACGCAACGGAAGCGCCCGACGGCGACGCGGACCTCGAGGGCGCCGATTTCTCGTCCTTTGGCGTGCCGTCCTGCCGGCGCTGCGGCGGCATGCTCAAGCCTGATGTGGTGTTTTTCGGCGAGAACGTTCCCCGCGACCGGGTCGATGAGGCCGCGCGGCATCTCGATGAAGCCGAC
>CAVXVZ010000012.1:0-45719 GCA_963765375.1 uncultured Alphaproteobacteria bacterium
CTTATCCCGTTGTCCCAGGTTCGTCTATATGTAGTGGGTACCACCGGTTTGATGGGTTGGTTTGGGTCAGCGCCGAGCGCTGGCGGCGCACCGTCCTGTCGCATTCCGGTGGCGGTCTTGCGGCGGCGCGGCCTCCGCCTGATCGTTTGGACGCCCTTTCGAGGATTGTCTCGTTTGACGATGTCCCAGTAGCTCGCAGGCGCATGATGTGCGGCCAGCCCAGCAAGGCTTCGAACGAAACGTGCCGGTGGAAGCGGCGATTGTAGCGAAAGACGAATTCATTGAGATAGGTGTCGACATGCGTGCGGCGCAGGCCATGATAGCTGCCCAGGCCCCATCGCTTCATCAATGAGAAGGCTCGGTGGATCCAGGGCAAGACAACATGTCCCGACATTTTTCCGACAATGCGCGGATCGTGCCGGTAGTCGGTTAATCCAGGATAGGACGCGTGGCCGTCGGTGAGGAGCGTGGCTCCACGCTTCACGTTGGCTCTCACGAAAGCCTCGATCGACGCCGCGGAATTGTCGGCGATCATAGCGAGGCGTATTCGGCCGGAGCGCGTATCGAGATATTTGGCGTGCTTGCGTCGCGGCTTGGGCTGGTTGGTGTCGCGATCAATCACCTCGACGGCCCCGGCGACGAGGATTTTGCCGGCATTGTCGCGCTCGAAAAAGGCTTCGCCTTCGCGGAAGGGAATTTCCGCCTGATCGACTTCGACGACGCCCTCCAAGGGATCGCGATCCGGGTCGACCATCGACCGGCGCAATTTCTGCGTCAGCAGCCAAGCGGTCTTGTAAGTGACGCCGAGTTGATCCTCCAATTGCCGCGCCGACATGCCGTTGGAATGTGTCGCCATGAGATGTGCCGCCCAGAACCACGAGGTCAGCGGCAGCTTGGAACGATGCATCACCGTTCCCGCCGTGGCCGAAGTCTGTCGACCGCAATCGAGGCATTCGTATGTGTAAGCCCGGCTCTTCAGCGCCGCGGCGCGTTGCTCGCCACAGCCGGGACAGACAAAACCCTTCGACCAACGCCGCTTCAACAAAAAGGCGGCGCAGCTCGTCTCGTCGGGAAACGTCTCTTGAAACTGCGAAAGCGATCGGCCTTTGGCCATTGCGCGCCCCGTCGCGGTCGCCTCGAACAGCGACTCAACTACGCCCGCATACCACATCTAGGGCCACCTGGGACAGCGGGATAAGCCTCCGACGCGAAGGCTATACGGCGTGTAATAGCTGTCATGTGAACGACCGATGCAAAGAATCCGTCCAGGTGTCGGAGAAGTTCGTAACATTGGGCGATTGGGATGGCCTTTCGCAGTATTTTGTGCTCCTCGCGAGCCGCCAGGACTTACCCCTTCCAACTCGCGATCGAAAATTCTTGGAAGCGCTGCAGGCGCTGTAAGACGTGAGCTGGAGTTACGTCGGGAGAGTGAACTGCCTTCAAGAGGTAACCGGCCCTCACTCCAGCCTCACCACCACCGCATCCGACTCGCCCTTCGCGTCGACGACCGACACCCGCGCAAATCCTGCCCCGTCCGGTTTCCAGGCGGACTGGCGGCGGAGGTCGGCTTCGCGGACCGGCCGGCCGTTGACGAACCACGCGAAGGGCGGCGCGCCGCCGAGCGCCTTCAGCGCCAGCTTTGCGTCGCGCGCGCCCTCGTTGAGGCCGAGGTCGATGAGCGCGCCGTCCGGCGGGAAGGCGATCTTGAGCGCAGGCGCCTCCGCCGCCGCCATGGTCTTGGGCGCGTCCTTGCGAAGGTGGCGCAAGGGCGGCGGCAGGTCGGCGGTGACGCTCGCCCGCAGCACCCCGCTCGGCGGCCGGATGGGCTCGACGTCGCGGCCGAGCCGCTCGAAAGCGTCGAACAGGATCGGCGCCGCCGCCTCGCGGCCGATCAGGCCCGGGGTCGGGCCGTTGTCGGGCCGCCCGACCCACACCGCGATCGTCGTCCCCCGGTCGAAGCCGACCGCCAGCGCATCGCGAAAGCCGTAGGACGTCCCGGTTTTGAAGGCGATCCGCCCCTTGAGCGCGTTGGCCGGCGGCGGGGCGCCGCGCAGGATCTCCTCGACGTAGTAAGCTGCGACCGGGTCGGTCACCCGGCGCGGCTCGATGACGGGAGGAGAGCCGAGCCGCTCGACGAGCGCCGGCGCCTCGCCGCCGCGGGCGAAGCCGGCGTAGAGACGCGCAAGGTCGGTCAGCGAAATCCCAAGGCCGCCGAGGCCGATGGCGAGGCCGATCGGCGTATCCTTTGGCAGCGCGATCTCGGCCCCTGCGCCATGCAGGCGAGCCAGGAAGGTCGCCGGGCCGACATCGGCCAGGAGCTCGATCGCCGGCAGGTTGAGCGACTGCTGGAGCGCCTTGCGCGCCGTCACCGTGCCCTCATAGCCGAGATTGAAATTCTGCGGCGCATAAGCGCCGTAGCGCATCGGCCGGTCGAACAGCACCGTTTCAGGGTGGGCGAGGCCCTGCTCGAACGCCAGCGCGTAGATGAAGGGCTTCAGCGCCGAGCCCGGCGAGCGCGCCGAACGCGACATGTCGATCGCGCCGTCGCGCGAGGCGTCGTCATGGTCGGGGCTGCCGATGCGGGCGCGGACCTCGCCGCTGGAATTGTCGATGACGACCATCGCCGCCGACAGTTTGGCCCCGAGGCGCCCGACGCTCTCCTTGAGCAGC
This sequence comes from uncultured Alphaproteobacteria bacterium, assembly GCA_963765375.1. GTDB lineage: Bacteria > Pseudomonadota > Alphaproteobacteria > Rhizobiales > Beijerinckiaceae > Roseiarcus. The sequence goes on from CAVXVZ010000012.1 coordinate 2,671, forward strand.
GCCTCGAGCCTGGCTTGCAGCCGCGCATCGATCGAGAGCCGGATGATTTTCGCTTGGCCGTCGGCGGCGACCGCTTCTTCGGCGGCGTGTGCGGCGAGCGCCGGGAAGGCGAGGCGGGTCTCGGGGACCGGCTCGCGCTTCGCCGCCGCCGCGTCGTCGGCGCTGATGACGCCGTGCCCGGCGACGCGATCGAGCACCCGGTCGCGGGCGGCGCGCGCTGCCGACGGCGAACGATCCGGCCGCCGCGCTTCGGGCGACTGCGGCAGCGCGACCAGGAGCGCCGCCTCGGCGATCGTGAGCCTCAGCGGCTCCTTGCCGAACCAGGCGAGCGACGCGGCCCGAACGCCCTCCAGATTGCCGCCGAACGGCGCAAGGGTGAGGTAGCGGTCGAGCGCACCCTCCTTGCCGACCTCGCGCTCGATCTCGAGCGCGCGCGCGATCTGCCTCATCTTGGCCGCGAGGGTCCGCTCCGGCCGCGGCTCGATGAGGCGGGCGACCTGCATCGTCAGGGTCGAGCCGCCGCTGACCACATGGCCGCGCGCGAGCCACTGTGCGCCGGCGCGGATCAGGGCGCGCGCGTCGACGCCGCGATGGTCGTAGAACCGGCCGTCCTCGTAAGCGACGAGCATCGCGAGATAGCGCGGATCGACCTCGTGCGTCGTCGTCGGCAGGCGCCAGCGCCCGTCGGGCAAGGTGAACGGCCTGAGCAGGCGGCCGTTGCGATCGACGACGATCGTCGAGCCCTCGCGCGAGGCCGCGAGATCGAGCGGCCCGAGGCTCGCCACGTAGCGGCTCCAGGCGAGGCTCGCCGCCAGGGTAGCGGAAAGAAGGACGGCCGCGGCGGCGAAGACGAAAGCGACGGGGCGACCCAAGCGCATCACCGCGCGCCCTCATCCGGCGCTTCGCGCCACCTTCTCCCGGAGGGAGAAGGGAGACGCGCCCCTGCTCCCTCCGGGAGAAGGTGGTTGGCGCAGCGGACCGGATGAGGGCCTCGTCTTTTCACTTCGCCGTCACCTCGAGCTCGCCGAAGGCGGTGCGGCCGTAGCGTTCGGGGTCGTACATGTCCTCGGCGGTCGCCGGCGGATAGACGTAATGGCCGGGCGCGACCGCGCGCACGATATAAGCCATGGTGATGAACGCCGACTGGCCGTCGGCGCGATCGAAGGCGGCCACGAAGCGGTCGTCGCGATACTCGGTGTGGGCCGGCTCAACGTCCTTGCTGAGCCAGGCGAAGGCCTCGACCGAGCCGCCGTCGACCAGCGCGGGATTATCGATCTCGAGCCCCGCGGGCAACCGGTCGACCACCAGCAGGCGGGCGTAACGCGCCTGCGCCTCGGTCACCTTGAGCGACACCACCACACGCTCGTTCTGCGCGATGCTTTGCAGCGAGTTCGATCCTGGTTCCGTCGAGCTTGTAGAACGTGCGCTCGATCGCGTAGCCGTTGGCGACCGCGGGGTCGGGCTCGACCGGCGCACCGGAGACGGATACGACGAGTTGCGCCGGGGTCTCACCGCCGTTGGCGACCGCGATCGAACTGTCCGCGAGCGACGCGCCGCTGAAGCGGCGGTAGAGGGCGCCCTTCACCGGCTGGCCGTCGATGCTGAACTTGCTCGCGGCCTCATGGTCGGCGAGCGCCTCGGCGGCGAGCGCCATCCAAGTGTTTTCCTGCGTGCTGGTGAATGAGCGCTGAGCCCTTGCCTGATCGAGGACGGCGCCGGCGCGGGCGATCGCATCACCCTCGATCTCGCCGCCGAGATTGGCCTCGGCGATCAGCGCGAGCACGGCGGCGGCGTCGCGCAGCCGCGAGCCGTAGTCGGCCCTCGATACGCCGCTGTCCCGTTCGGCGTCGAGAGCGGCGAGCGCGGCGCCGAACGCCTTACCGGCGCGCGCCCGGTCGCCGAGCATCGCGAGCGCCGCGGCGAGCTGCGCCTTGCCGAGCGGCGAGGGGAAGGCTTCGAGCTTGGCGTCGGAAAGGTAGCGCAGATCGCCGATCACGGGGCGTCCATTGCGGGCGAGAACGTAGAGCGCGTAAGCCAACGCCTCGGCGTTGTCCTTGCCCGGCTCCGGCGCGTTGACGACCTCATTGCGCAGACGGTCGAGCGCCTGGTCGAACGCCTGCTGCGGCACAGTGAAATTGCGCTCCCGCGCCCGGGTCAGGAAATCGGCCACGAAGGCGTCGAGCCAGGGATCCTCATTGCTTTCGTCGGCGCTCCACATGCCGAACGCGCCGCTCGCGCTCTGGCGGCTGAGCTCGCGCTCGATAGCCTGTCTGATCCGCCCGTCGACATCGGGATCGATGTCGAGATGCTCGATCGAGGCCAGGTTGTTGACGTAGAGCAGCGGCATGGCGACGCTCACCGTCTGCTCCGAACAGCCGTACGGGTAGCGTTGTAGCTGGGCCAGCAAGGCCGGCGCGTCGAGGGCGCCGAACGGCGACGCCGAGATCGCAATCGAGCCAGTCCCCGGAATGAATTCGGCGACGAGATCGCCGGAAATGGTGGTCGTTGCGCCGCCCGGCAGCGGCGTCACCGTACGGCGATAGGCGTCCGGCGCGCCGGAGGCGAGGCCGAGCCTGAAATGTTGAGTCAGATCGGTTTTCGGACCGCTCAGTTTCAGCGCGAGATCGGCCGACCCGACGCCAGCGGCGGTGATCGGCATCGACAGCGACCGCCGTTGATGCGAGTCGAGCCGCACCGTCTTCCTCAGCGCGTCCGCGTCGGCGGTGAGCGGCCCATGGATGTCGAGGTCGAGCGTATAATCGCCGGCCTCGCCCTCGACGTTGTCGATGTCGATGTGCATCTCGGAGCGGTCGCCGACGTTGAGGAAGCGCGGCAGCGTCGCGGCGACGACCACCGCGTCGCGGACCGTCACGTCGGCCTCAGCCGACCCGACCTTGTCCTTCGACCACGCGACGGCGGTCAGCCGCACCGATCCGTTGAACGCCGGCAGATCGAACGACACGGAGGCTTTCCCCTCGCCGTCGAGCTTGACGACGCCGGAGAACAACGCCAGCGGCTCCTGCGTCGGCAGATTGCCTTCAAGCGCGCCGCCCGTGTCCCCGCCGGCATGGATCGCCCCGGCCGCGCCCTGCATGCCGTCGATCAGCATGCCCCAGAGATCGCGAACCTCGACCGGCAGCTTGCGCTGGCCGAAGAAATAGCCGCCCGGGTCGGGCGTCTTGAAGCCGGTCAGATTGAGAATTCCGACATCGACCACCGAGACGGTCACGAACGCCTCCTCGCCCGGCGCGAGGCCCCCGACCTTCACCGGGACCGTCATCGATCCTCGCGGCCGCGCCAGTTGCGGAGCGTCGAGCGCGATGTCGAGCTTGTGCGCGTCACGGTCGATGGCGAACCAGGCGACGCCAATGGCGCGTCCCGGCATGCGCCTGGCGGCGACGTCGAGCGGGCGGTGGGTCAGCGCCACGGCGTAAGCGCCGGGACCCCAGTCGGCGCCGACCGGGAACGGCACGACAGTGTCGCCCGCGACGAGATCGACATCGATGAAGCGCTCGACATGATCCCCGATGAGCGCGACGGTCGCCTTGCCGGCGAATGCCGAGGCGATGCGCAGCTTCGCCTCCTCGCCCGGCGCGTAATTCGTCTTGTCGAGCGTCACGACGACATTGTCGGGGGTGTCGGCGCTCGCCGTCCCCGACCAGCCGACGTCGAAGGCCACGCTCGTCTCCTCGCCGTCCAGCGTCTTGATGTTGAGCCGGTGAGCGCCCCAGCCGAACTCGAGCGGAAATCTTGGCCGGAGCGTCGGCGCCGATGTCGATTGCGCCGGTGGCGATTTGCTTCGACGACTTGACCGGCTCATAGCTCCAGCGGCCGTCGGCGTTGAACCACTGATAATCGTTGGTCACCTGATAGATCGACCATTCCGCGCCCTTCCGCGCGACGCGCGCGCCGTCCGGCGAGACGGCGATCGCTTCGAACGTCGCGACATCGCCGGCGCTCAACGACGCGTCGAAGTCCTGCTTGACGCCGATCGTCACGTTCTTCGCCCGGACCGGCAGGGTGACGGTGCGCTCGACCGTGCGCCCGCCGGGCTCGGCGACGTCGACGATCAGCTTGGCCTCGAGGGGCCTTGTGCTCGAGCCCTCGGGGAGATCGACTGAAAGGTCGGCGTGGCCCTTGGCGTCGGTCTGGACCTTGTCGGTGAACTGGCTTTCGACGGTCGTGAAATCGTCGTCGGCGAGGCCGCCGACATAGCCGGGATGACCGGCCAGGGCCGCGCCCTCGACCGCCTCGAGCCGAATGGCGCCCGTCACGTCGAGCCCGCTCGCTGGCGCGCCGTAGAGGAACCTCGCGTCGAGCGAGAGCTCGACCGGTTCGCCGGGATCGATGATCGGCTTCGCCGGCTTGAGGGTGAAGTCGAGCCGCTCGGGAATGTAATCCTCGAGCAGGAACTCGGTGCGGCCGATGCTATCGCCTTTCGGGTCGGCATAAGCCTCGATCGACCATTTTCCCGCCGCCGAGCCCGAGAGCAGCGGGATGGCGTAGGCACGCCCGCCAAGCCCGCCGTCAGGGAGGGTCGCGCGCTTGTACTCGACCCCGTCCGGCCGCTTGACGATCAATGTCAGTGGCAGGCCTGGTCTCGCCACGCCCTTCGAGTCGCGAAGCAGGGCAGTCAAGAACACGGTTTCGCCGGAGCGGTAGACGCCGCGCTCGGTGTAGAGGAACGCGTCGAGCCCGACTGGCGGGTCGCGCCCCGCAACGCCGCGGTCGGTGAGGTCGAACGCGTTCTGGGCGAGGTTGAGAAAGCCGTAGTCGTCGCCGAGCGTCGCGACCAGAAGGCCGGGCGCCGAGCCGCCCTTGCCGCGGGCGAGGCCCGGGTCGAAATCGACCCGCCCGTCGGCCCCGGTCGTCTTCACCGCCAGCACTTCATTGTTGCGCGCGACGAGCTTGAGCGCCACGCTGGCCAGCGGCGCGGCGGAGCCCAGCGATTGCACGAGCGCGTGCACGCCGTCGTCGCCGGAGATCGCGGTCAGGCCGAGATCGGAGACGACCATCCATTGCGCGGCGAGCTGCACCGTCTCACCCGAGCCCGAGTCGGTGGGATTGGCCGAGCCCTTCCACGGCCGCGCGGTAATGACATAGACGCCGGGCTCGAGCTTGCCGACCGCGTCGAGCACCGGAAAGTCGGTGACGACGTCCTGATTGAGCGTGGAGACGACGTCCATCGTCCCGCTCCAGATTTTCGCCCCATCCTGCGATGCGATCTCGTCGGCCCGCGACGAATCGATCGGTTTCAGGAAATCGTCGCGGTTGACTGTCGCCAGGAGATTGCGGTCGCCGACGCGATAGACGTCGACCGAGACCTTTGACGTGTTGACGGTGACGAGTGGCGCGCCCTGCTGGCCCTGTCGCGGCAGCACGTAGGCTTGGCCGGCGAAATGCGCCTGCGGCGAGCGGTCGCGCACATAGATCTCGTAATCGGCCGACTTCAACAGATACTCGCCGACCGCCGAGGGCAGGCCCTGGCGCAGCACGATCGCATAACGCTCGCCGTGCTTCAGTCCCTCGACGCAGATCTGCTGGTCCTCGTTCGAGATCGCGGTGTTGGACGACCCGGAGACCGCGACATAAGGGGAAAAATCCGTCTTGCGCGCCAGCGGCTCGGAAAAGTTGAAACAGACGCGCGGCGAGGTCGATTCGTTGTCGACCTTGTAGTCAAGAATGCGAAACCCATGCTCGTCCCGCATGGCCTCGTAGGTCTTGCGCACGTCGATCGCGTCGCGTCGGTCGAGCGAGGCCTTGAGCGCGTCGAGCGCCGGGCGCCAAAGCTCGTGGCGCGCCAGGAGATCGGCGAGCACGGCAAGCGCTTGGGCCTGCGCGTCGGGTGCCGTCGAGCGCAGATAGGCGGCGTAGGCGGCGCTCGCCCCGCGGGTGACGAGGTCATAGCGGTCATCCGCTTTCGCATCGTCAGCCTTGATCGCGACGTTCGCGTAAGCGAGCCAGTTGACGGGGTCCTTGGGAGCGGCGGTGACCGCCGCGCCGGCGAGCTTCTCGCCGCCGGCAAAGTCGCCCGCGGCGACGGCGGCGGCGGCTCCCTTGCGCAACTGGTCCGGCGTCTTGTCCTTGACCTCAGCGCCAATCGAAGCGGTTGCAATGCGCAACGCCTCGGTCAGGCGCACCGCATCGCTCGCCATGTCCTCGCGCGCAAACGGCTTGATCTCGGCCGCGCCGGCGGCGGTCGCGATCAGGAGCAGAAGGACGGCGAGCGAGCGCAGAGCTTGGAGCATGGTTCAGCCTCCCAAGGCGATGCGCTACGCTCGCGCAGCCGGCCCGCCTTGCTGCCGGACGCTCGCGACGAGCGTCGATAGCGACGAGTGTTGATGCGCCGACGCAAATGCTAGCATGGTTGGCGTGCGCTCGACCACAGCCACACGCTTAGGGAAAAAGCATGCGACAAACGAGCTGTCGTTTGGTCATTGCCATCGCGATGGCGACCTCGGCGATCGTGCTCGCCACAGGTCGGGGCGCTCACGCCCAAGCGCCGCCGGCGCCGCCTTTGGCTCCCGCCGACGCCGCGCTGGCGGCGCAGAAGGCGGCGTTCCTGGCTCTGCCGGAAACCACTCGGAAGAGCGCGCAGGACGCGCTCGTCTGGCTCGGATTCTACAATGGGGTGATCGACGGCGACTTCGGCAAGCGGACCCGCGATGCGATCGTCGCCTTCCAGACGAGCGCCAAGGCGTCCGCGGATGGCGCGCTTACCCCGCCTGAGCTTCAGGCGTTGCTCGCCGCCGCGCAGAAGGCGCGCGACGCGGTCGGCTTCAAGGTTGTCGTCGACAGCAAGACGGGCGCGAAAGCCGGCGCTCCGACAAAACTCATCGGCGGGCGCAACGGGGCGAAGCTCGAGTTCTCGGCGAGCGCGGACGGGGACCTGAGCGGTCTCTACGCCCGCCTGACCGCCGCGACGACGGGCCGCAAAATCGCCTATAAGGCGATCAAGCCCGAGGTTTTCTTCGTCGTCTCCGGGCAGGACGGCGGGGCGAACTTCTATACCCGGTTCGAGAAGAACGCGGCCGCGGCCCCGCCGGTCCGCGGCTTCACCTTCGCCTATTCCGCTTCGCAAGCCGCGCAACTCGACCGCATCGCGCTCGCGGTCGCCAATTCATTCGAGGCGTTTCCCGAGGCCGCCAAGCCGCCGGCCGCCGCGGCCAGCACCGGCGTCGCAGCCGGATCGGGCTCCGCTCCGCCCGCGCCCAGCCCCGCGCCGGCCGCAACCGCGCTCGTTGTCGCGCCCGGCAAGGCGCTGACCGCGCTCAAGGCGGACGACTGCCCGAACCCGACGGTCGACGGCAAACCGGTCCGGTTCGAGCGGACGGAGGCGGCGACAAATCTGGCGATCGTCGCCGGAGATTTCACCGCCAAGGGCGAAACGCCGCGCTTCGGCGCGCCGGCGTCGGATGACGTCGTGCTCGGTTTCGCCGGTCCGCGCCTCACCGCGAGCCCGGCTTCGCTCGCCGGCGGCGCGGCGCGGCCCGCCGTCGTCGCCGCGGTGGAGATGAGCGGGGGCGGCGGACCGGTGTTCGACCGGCGCGGCGCGCTGGTGGGGCTCATCGCGCCGATCGCCGGGGAGCCCAAGCGCGTCGCCGGGGTCGCGCTCGCCGCCCCGCACGCCATCATCGGGTCCGACGCCGTCCGCGCCTTCCTCGGCGAGGGAGAGTCCGCCGCATCAGACGCAGCCGACCTCAGCGCCGGCGACATCGCCGCGCGCGAGAAGGAGGCGCTGGTCGCCGTCTTCTGCCAGAGGTAGCGCGGCCCGCGCGCCCCTAACCGTCCATGTCCCATTTCTCGGCGCTGGCGCCGGCGAGTTCGCGCACCCGCTTCTCGTCGGCGCCGAACGTCCGCGCGTCGCCCTCGTAAACGATTCGCCCGTCGTCGAGCACATAGGCGCGGTCGGCGATCTCAACCGCCGCGCGCACATTCTGCTCGACGAGCAGGACCGACAGGCCTTCGCGCCGCGCCGCGGCGACAATTCTGAACACGTCCTCGACGATCAGCGGCGCGAGGCCTTGCGAGGGCTCGTCGAGCATGAGCAGCTTCGGGTTCAGAATCAGGGCGCGGGCGATCGACAGCATCTCCTGCTCGCCGCCCGAGAGCTGGGCGCCTTTGTTGCTTCTGCGCTCGGCGAGGCGGGGAAAGGCCTCGTAGACGCGCTTGACCGTCCACGGTCCAGGCCGCTCGACCGGGACCAGGAGGTTTTCCTCCACGGTCAGATTGGCGAAGATGCGCCGCCCCTCGGGCACATAGCCGACGCCGGCCTCGGCGATCCGGTAGGGCGGAAATCCAGTGACATCGGCGCCGAACAGCGCGACGGCGCCGGTGCGCGGGCGGGTGAGGCCGATCAGGCAGCGCAAGGTCGTCGTCTTCCCGGCGCCGTTGCGGCCGAGGAGCGCGACGATCTCGCCTTCGCGCACTTCGAGGCTGACCCCGTGGAGAATATGGCTCTTGCCGTAGAAGGCGTGGATGGCGTCAGCTCGAACCGCGATCATGCCGCCGCCTTGCCGAGATAGGCGGCCTGGACCTTGTCGCTGTCGGCGATCTCTTGCGGCGCTCCCTCCGCCAGCACTCTCCCCTCCGCCAGGACCATGATGCGGTCGGCGAGGTTGAAGACGACGCGCATGTCGTGCTCGATAAGCATGATCGTCAGCCCCTCCTTCCGATGCAGGCGCCGGATCAGCCGCGCGATGTCATAGGTCTCCTGATCTCCCATCCCCGCCGTCGGCTCGTCGAGCATGAGGAGGCGGGGGCGCAGCGCAAGCGACATCATGATTTCCGCCGCCCGCTGGTCGCCGTGCGACAGCGCTCCGGCGCGCACGTCGCTCTTGTCGGACAATCCGCCCATGTCGAGGAGCTCGTCGACGCGCGCCGCCACGACCGCCCGCGCTGCTGCGCCCAGCCATGGTTTCAGCCGATAGCCGGCCGCGATCTCGACGGCGACGCGGATGTTGTCGGCGACCGGGAGCTCGGGAAAAATCTCGGTGATCTGGAAAGTGCGGGCCATGCCGCGCCGCACCCGCTTTTCCGGCGGAAGGGCGGTGACATCCCGACCCTCGAACTTTATCGAGCCCGCGGTCGGGGCGAAGAGGCCGCTGACGAGGTTGAAGAACGTCGTCTTGCCGGCCCCGTTCGGACCGATGATCGCCCGCAGCTCGCCCGGCTCGATCGTGAGCGACACGTCGTCGATGGCGACGAGGCTTCCGAAGCGCTTCGAGGCGCCGTTGACCTGAAGAACGGTCACGCCTTCGCTCCCCCGCGCAGCATGCCCAAAACCCCGCGCGGAAAGAAGCGCACCACCAGCACGAACACCAGACCGATGACCGACATCCAGTTCTCCGTGTGGCTGGAGACGTAATCCTGCAGCGCGACGAAGATCGCCGCGCCGATCAGCGGGCCCCAGAAGAAACGCATGCCGCCCAGGACCGCCATGATGACAAGGTTGCCGGAGAGATCGAAGCGCAGGGCGCGCGGATCGGTGAAGTTGTTGAGCAGCGCGTAGAGCGCGCCCGCGACGCTGACGAACAGGCAGGAGATCACGAAGGACAGCCAGATGTGGAATTCGACCGGCACGCCGAGGAACCGCGCCCGCCGCTCGTTCTCGCGAATGGCGGTCAACGAGCGGCCGAACGGCGAATCGATCAGCTTCGCCATCGCGGCGACTGAGACCGCGAACACCGCCAGGGCGAAGTAGTAGAACGCCTTGTCGTTGCCGAAAATGTCGAGCGTCGCGAAGCCGAAATTGATCGGCAGGCGGTGCCATCCGGTCAGGCCATCGTCGCCGCCGGTGACAGCGTTCCAGCGGAAGGCGAGAAAATAGAACACCTGGCCGAAGGCGATCGTGACCATGGCGAAATAGACGCCGCGACGCCGGACGATCAGCGCGCCGATCGCCATCGCGGCGAATGTCGCCACGACAACGCCGAGCCCGATCGCGGGCAGCGTGCCGGCGTCGAGGTATTTGATCGCCATCGCCGCGCCATAGGCCCCGAGGCCGAAATAGGCGGCATGCCCGAACGACAGGACGCCGGTGAAGCCGAGCAGGAAGTTGAGCGACATCGCGGCGAGCCCCATCACGATAATGCGTGTGGCAAGCTCGGTGTAACCGCCGATCGCCCCCATCCAGAACGGCATGAACAGAAGCAGGAGGCAGACGGCGGCGTCAAAGGCCCGAGCGCGGGGCCGCGCGGGCCTCAATGGACCCGCCCCTCTTCGCCGAGAAGGCCGCGGGGCCGGATGAGCAGCACCAGCCCCATCATCACATAGATCACCGCTTCGGTGGCGGAGGGAAAATAGACCGCAGCCAGCCCCGAGGCGACGCCGATCATCAAGCCGCCGAGCAGCGTTCCAAGCAGGCTGCCGAGGCCGCCGACGATGATCGCCACGAAGCTCGGCATGATGAGATTGGCGCCGATGGTCGGCGAAAGGCCGAGGAGGCCCGCCGCCAGCACTCCGGCGAGGCCGGCCATATAGATGCCGATGCCAAAGTTGAGGCTGCGCAGGACCCGGACATTGACGCCGAGCGTGGAGACCGTGTCGAGGTCGCGCGTGCCGGCGCGGATGCGCATGCCGAGGCGGGTATAATTGAGCACCGCGAACAATCCGCCGACTGCCGCCACGACGACGATGATCATGAACACGCGATAGCCGGTGACGAAGAAGAACTGGCTCGACAACGAGGTCGTGAGCCAGGCGGGCAACTGGAACGGCAGGCTCTGCGCGCCCCAGATTAAGCGCGTCGCGTCCTCGAAGATATAGGCGAGGCCGAAGGTGAGCAGCAGGCCGTAGAGCGGATCGCCGCCGTAGAGCGGGCGGATCAGGAAGCGTTCGATGACGAGGCCGAGCGCGGCGGTGAGGAGCGGCGCGACGATCAGCGCGCCCCAGAAGCCGAGATAGGGAATGAGCGTGAACGCCAGATAGGCGCCCAGCGCCAGGAATCCGCCATGGGCGAAGTTGATGACCCCGCTCAAGTTGAGGATCAGCGACAGGCCGAGCGCCATCAGCGCATAGAACGCTCCGACGATCAGGCCGTTGAAGACGTTGAACAAGACGACTTGAGTCATGTAGGATTCGCTGTTCGCGGTAAGGCGGGCGGCGGTGGACAGCCCTCTGTTCCTCGCGGGGCGCTCACGTTGGCCACGTCATCTTGCAGCCGCTCTCCTCGAGGGTTCCTGCGGCTTTCGCGCCGTCGACCACCTTGGTGACCTTGAACAGATCGTCCGGCGCCGAGCCCTCGGCCCGCGCCTCGCCGACGAACAGCGACGCGAGAAGCTGGTTCTGGCCGGCGCGATAGAAGGCCGCGTTTGGTCCGAGCGCGATCTCCGGCGGCAGATGAAAGTCCTGCAAGGCCTTGGCCATGTCGAGCGCCTTCAGCGAATTGGCCCGCGCGGCGGCGAGCGCGCAGGTCCAGGCCGAGACATAGCCGAACCAAGTGCGCGCGGTGGGCACGCGGCCGGTGCGCTTCGTCACCGCCTCGACGAATTCGGCGACATGGAGCACGCCCGGCTGGTTCCAGTACCACTCCATCACCCAAGTCCCGACGCGGGCCTCCGGCGGCAGGCCTTCGAGCGGCTCCATTTCCTGTTGCGCGCCCGCAAGGCGAACTTTCTTGTCGAGCCCAAACTGAACCGCCTGTTTCAAGGCGTTCGTCATGTCGTCCCTGCCGATGAGGAACAAGATGACGTCGGGGTTCGCCGCCTGAGCCTTGATGAGATATGAGGAATAGTCCGAGGTGCCGAGCGGAACGAGATCGCCTCCAACTCTCGTGCCGCCCAGCGCGGTCGCGGCTTTGATGAGTCCCGCTTCCAGCGTGTGGCCGAACGCGTAGTCGAACGTGAGGTAATAGAATTTCTTTCCGTACGCTTTGATCAGTGCGTCGGCAACAGCGTTCGCCTCCATCTGCGTGGTGCTGCAGACGCGAAACACGTTCCAGTGGCAACTCGCGCCGGTGACGGCGTCTGTGTGGCCGCCGGGCACAATATGGAGGATTCTCGCCTCGTTGGAAACCTCGGCCATCGCGAGCGAAAGCGCCGAGTTCGTGTTTCCCAGAAGAAAATCGATCTTGTCGCGGTCGATCAGTTTGCGTGCCTTCTGCACCGCAGTCCCGGCGTCCCCACTGGTTGAGTCCTCGACGATCAGCTCGACCGGCCGGCCCAGGAGGCCGCCTTTGGCGTTGATCTCGTCGATCGCCATCTGGCAACCAAGGAGCTCGTTTTTCCCGAGCGACGCGAGCGGGCCGGTCAACGGATTGTCGAGTCCGATCCTGACGGCCTCCGCGGCCCGCGCGGGGATGACGAATGGCCCGGCAAATCTGGCGCCGGCGAGCGCGATGCCCGACTTGACCAGCCTGCGACGGCTGAGCGGGCGTGGATTGGCGTTGGCCATTTCTCCCTCCCAGACTGCTGCCGTCGGCTCGGCCGATTTTTTAATTCCCTCGCTTCGGCCGATGCGTCATCTCACGGCCGGCTCGCGGGCGCTCAGGTCGGCCAGGTCATCTTGCAGCCGCTCTCCTCGACCGTTCCGGCGACGTCGGCGCCGTTGATGACGTTGGTAACCTTGAACAGGTCGTCCGGCGCAGAGCCGCTCGCCTGGGCTTGGCCGACAAAGAGGGTCGCCAGGAGCTGGTTCTGCCCGGCTCGGTAGAAAGCCGGGTTCGGCCCAAGCGCGATCTCTGGCGGTAGGTGGAAGTCCTGCAGCGCCTTCGCCATGTCAACCGCCTTCAGCGAACTGGCCTTGGCCGCGGCGAGGGCGCAGGTCCACACCGAGACATACCCGAACCAGGTCCGGGCCGTCGGCACGCGGCCGGTGCGCTTTTTCGTCGCTTCGACAAATTCGGCGACGTGCGGCACGCCCGGCTGGTTCCAGTACCATTCCATGACCCACACGCCGACCCGGGCTTCGGGCGGCAGACCTTCGAGCGGCTCCATCTCCTGCTGCGCGCCGGCGAGATGGACCTTGTTCTGAAGCCCGAACTGAACCGCTTGCTTCATCGCGTTCAGCATGTCGTCGCCCTGGACGAGGAAGACGATAACGTCGGGGTTCATCCCCTGCGCCTTGATAAGGTAGGACGAGAAGTCGACCGAGCCGAGCGGAACCAGATCCCCGCCGACCCTTTCGCCGCCGAGCTTGGAGATCGCCTTGACCATCGCGCTCTCCAGCGTATGGCCGAAGGCGTAGTCAGGCGTGATGTAATAGAATTTCTTGCCGTAATCCTTGACCAGCGCGGTGGCGACGGCGTTCGCCTCCATCTGCGTCGTGTTGCAGACGCGGAACACGTTCCAGTGGCAGCTCGCGCCGGTGACCGCGTCGGTGTGACCGCCGGGCACGATATGCAGAATGCCCTTTTCGTTCGAGACTTGCGCCATGGCGAGCGCGAGGGCCGAGTTGACGTTGCCGAGCAGAAAATCGACCTTGTCGCCGTCGATCAGCTTTCGCGCCTTCTGCACCGCCTGGCCGGCGTCGCCGCTGGTCGAAATCCTCGACCACGAGCTCGACGGGGCGCCCCAGGATCCCGCCCTTGGCGTTGATCTCGTCGAGCGCCATCTGGCAGCCGATCAGCTCGTTCTTGCCGGGGGCGGCGTAGGTTCCGGTCAGTGGATTGTCGAGGCCGATGCGAACCGCGTCGGCGGCCCGGGCGCGGATGACGAACGGACTGGCGAATTGGGCAACGGCGAGCGCCGCCCCGGTTTTGACGAGAACTCCGACGGTCGACGCCGGCGCGCCAATTGGACTTGGACAAGTTTCTCTCCCTTGTTTGAATGATCTCGCTTGGGCCGGGCGCAAGCGCGCCGAACCCAACAATCCTGCGGGTTGATGATCGTGCGGCACTTTTGTCCATAGGCGCTACGGCCGTCAAGCCGTCGAAAGCGCAAGATCAGCAGTTTTGGGCGGCGCTGCGGGCGCTTACGACTTTCGTCGTACTGCGGCGTCTCCAGCCGCCTGATGACTCGTCGCTTCCCGCGAATGGGCGCCCCAGACAGCGGCGCCGAAACCCGGAGCCGTTTTTGACTGAGCCTCGAACCTGCTCAGCCGCCGAAAATGACGCGCCGGAAGCGGACGATGGCGACGGCGAAATAGACGACGCCAATAGCGAGCATAGCGGCCAACTCGCGCCACACCAACGTGATGTCGGCGCCGCGGAACAACACCGCCTGAGCGAATTGCACGAAATGCGGCGTCGGGCTGATCGTCTGAATGAAATATTGCAGCCAGACCGGCATGCTCTCCATCGGCGTGGCGCTGCCCGAGAGCAGTTGCGTGACCATCAGCACCGGCATGGCGAGGAGGCCGAACTGGCCCATGGTCGTGGCGAGGGTGCCAAGGAGAATGCCGAGCGCCGCCACGACGAGCGCATAGTTCGCCGCGCCGAGCAGGAACAGGAGTAGCGAGCCGGCGATCGGCGAACCGATCCACCAGTGCACCACTAGCTGAAGGGATAGCATGGCGGCGACCAGGATGACCAAGCCGTTGGCGATCATCTTGGCGAGCATGATTTCCGTCGGCACGACCGGCATGACCAAGAGGTGCTCGACCGTCCCCTGCTCGCGCTCGCGGATCAGCGCCGCGCCGGTGAGAATGACCGTCAGCATGGTGATCTGGTTGATGACCTGGGTCATCGCCGAGAACCAAGCCGTCTTGAGGTTCGGGTTGAAGGCTGCGCGCAATACAAGATTGATCGGGACGCCGGTCGAGCCTTCCCGGCCGGCGATGAACCGCTGGATTTCGGTTGCGATCGCCGTGTTGAGGTAGCCGGCGCCATTGCCGGCCTGGGCGACCGCCGTCGCGTCGACATTGATCTGGATGCCGGTCTTGCGCTGGGCGCGAACGTCGGCCTCGAAGTTGGGGGGAATCTCGACGACGAACAAGAGCTTGCCCTGGTCCATCATCGGGTCGATCTCGGAAGCGGTGATCTGCACCGGCGGCTGGAAGGTTGGCCGCGTCAGCGCTTCGGCGATCTGGCGCGACAGGTCCGATCCGTCCTCGTCGACGATGCCGACCGAGAGATTGGTCGCTTCCGTCACCGCGCCGGTGGCGACCGTGTTGACCGAGATGGAGAATGAGTAAACGACTAGGAGCAGCATCACCGGGTCCGCCCGGATGCTTCTCAGCTCCTTGATGACGAGATGGAAGATGTTGACCACATGGTCGATGAAGGTCAGCGGCTTGGCTTCAACGAGATGCGGGCCCTTGGAAGACAACGCCTGGGACATCTCACGCCTCCTGCTTGCGAAGCAAGGCCAGCGACAGGGCCAGGAAGACGAGCGCGATGAGCGCGATCGCGGCGATGTCGCGCCAGAGATCGACGATGCCGAGCGCCTTGGCGAATACGCCGACCGAAACCTGCTGGTACCAGGACGAGGGGAACGACAGGCCGATGATCCTTGCCCCGCCCGACAGCGAGGAGACCGGCGCGAGCATTCCGGAGAAATTGACCGCCGGCACGATCGAGAGAATCGCCGTTGCGAAGACGGCGGCGACCTGGGTCCGAGTGAAGGACGAGATCAGTACGCCGAACCCGACGGTCGCAATGACGTAGATCAGCGTTCCCAGCAGCAGAACAAGGAACGGACCTTTCGGCGGTACGCGGAAAATGAAAATCGCGATCAGCAACAAGGCGAAGAAGGCGATCATCGAGACTGCGACATACGGCAGTTGCTTGCCGATCAGGTACTCGAATCGGGTGATCGGCGTCGAGCGGAAGTTGGCGATCGAGCCGGTCTCCTTCTCGCGCACGACCGCGATCGCCGACATGATCGCTGGGATCAGGCATAAGAGCAGCATGAAAATGCTGGGCACCATTGCGTTGACGCTGAGAAAGGCCTGATTGTAGCGAAAGCGGGTCTGAATATCGTCGTCCCTCCAGGCGTTGGCGCTGCCCGGACGATGAAGCGACCGCTGCAGTTCCTCGCCTTGCGTTCGGACTACTCGTGTCACGTAGTTCTTCGCGGTTTCGCCACGAAACGTCATGGCGCCATCGACCGTCGCATCGACCTCCGGCGTCCGGGCGTTGAGAAGGTCGCGGCCGAAACCGGGCGGCACTTCGACCACGATCTGGGTGCCTCCGCTCTTGAGGCGCCGCTCCATCTCTTGCGCCGACGTAATCGGCGGCTGGATGGCGAAATACCGCGATCCGTCGAAGCCCTGAAGCAGATCGCGGCTTTGGGGCGTGTCGTCCTGGTCGAACGACGCGGTCGCCAAATTCTCGATGTCGAACGAGATTCCATAGCCGAAGGCGAACATGAGGATGATGGGCCCGACGAGCGCGAACGCCAGCCGGATGGGGTCTCTCAGCAGCTCGACGGTCTCGCGCCGCGCGTAGGCCCACAGCCGGCCAATTTTGAAACGCTTCGGTCGCTCGCTCGCCTCGACTTCGGCGGCCGCCGGCGCCGGCGCTTCGGCCTTTTTCGACATGTCGATGCCCGCCGCCTCGGCGAGATAGCCAACGAAGCAGTCCTCGAGCGAAGCGCTGCCGCGCTCTTTGACCAGTTCCTGCGGCGCGCCGACGGCGAGCACCTTGCCGGCGTGCATGAGCGAGATGCGGTCGCACCGGTCCGCCTCGTTCATGAAGTGGGTAGTGACGAAGATCGTCACCCCGTCGTCGCGCGAGAGGTCGATCAGCGTACGCCAAAAGGAGTCGCGAGCGATCGGGTCAACGCCGGACGTTGGTTCGTCAAGAATGAGGATGGAGGGCTCGTGCAGCACGGCGACCGCGAGCTGCAGGCGCTGTTTGATGCCGAGCGGCAGGCTATCCGGCCGCGCATTGACGACCGACTTGAGGTCATAGCGCTCGAGCAGCTCATCGATCCGCGGCGCGACCTTCTCGGGTGGCAAGTGATAGAGTTGGGCGTGAAGCTCGAGATTCTGCGCGACCGTCAGCTCCCCGTAGAGCGAAAAGGCCTGCGTCATGTAGCCGACGTTGCGCCGGGCCTGCATGTCGTTCGAGCCCATCGGCTCACCGAACAGCTTGCATGTGCCGCTGCTCGCCGGCAGGAAGCCGACCAGCATCTTCATCGTCGTCGACTTGCCGCATCCGTTCGAGCCGAGGAAGCCGAAGATTTCGCCACGCGCGATCTTGAAGCTGACGTGGTCGACAGCGATGAAGTCGCCGAACTGACGGGTGAGCCCCTCGGCCTCGATCGCCGGCGTCTCGTCGGGCGAGGCGACGCGCGGACGCACAACGACCTTTTTGTGCAAGGCGCGCTTGGCTTCGGGCATCATCGCGATGAAGGCTTCATCGAGATTGGGCTCGCCCGTCTTGGAGAGCAGCTCCTTCAGCGTGCCGGTGGCGATGATCTTGCCGTCGTCCATGCCCATCAGCCAGTCGAAGCGCTCCGCCTCGTCCATATAGGCGGTGGCGACAATGACGCTCATCTGCGGACGGCGCGCGCGGATCGAGTTGATGAGGTCCCAGAACTGGCCGCGCGACAGCGGGTCGACGCCGGTGGTCGGCTCGTCGAGGATGAGAAGGTCCGGGTCGTTGATCAGCGCGCAGCAGAGACTGAGCTTCTGCTTCATGCCGCCGGAAAGCTTGCCGGCGGGACGCGCCTCGAACTTCTCCATGCTCGTCGCGGTGAGAAGTTCGGTGATCTTGGCGCGACGCTCGGTCGCCGACAATCCGAACAATCGGCCAAAAAAGTCGATGTTCTCGAGGACGGAAAGCGTCGGATAGAGGTTGCGGCCGAGGCCCTGTGGCATGTAGGCGATCCGGCCGCGAATCTCGCGCAAGGTTTCCTGATTGGCGATGCTCTTGTCGAAGACGACGACCTCGCCCTCCTGAAATCCTCTTCACCCCCGCGATGAGCCCGAGCAGAGTCGACTTGCCGACGCCGTCGGGTCCGATCACGCCGACCATGATGCGCGAGGGAATGTCGATGCTGACGTCGGCGAGCGCGACCGTCGCGCCGTATCGGTGCGATACGTTCGTGAGCCGCGCGATGGCTTCGGTCATTTGGCGTCGGGCGCTTTCGCGTCGGGCGTTTCGGCGCCGGGCGTCTGGGCCCCGGGCGCTGCGGCTTGCGGCGGCGGGTTTTCGGGCGGCTTTGACTGCGGCGGCGTAGGAAGCTTGACCTGAAGGTCCGCCGGCCATTCCACGTCGTGCTTCGTACGAACGAACCCCATGCCGCGAACACCCGTCTTCACCCGGGCGTAGAAGGTCTGAAGCACCTGCGGATCGACCTTGAGCTTCATGCGGAACATCAGCTTCGCCCGTTCGTCCTTGGTCTCAACGGTCTTCGGGGTGAATTGCGCGTCGGCGGCGACAAAGCTCACCGTCGCCGGGACGACATAGTCGGGGATAGCGTCCAAGATGATCCGCGCCTCATCGCCGATGGCGACTCGCCCAGCATCCGCCGCAGGCAGGAAGATCGTCATGTAAACGTCGGTGAGGTCGAGGATCGTGACGATCGGCGCTCCGGCGGCGACGACCTCGCCGGCGCGGGCGAGTTGGTATTGAACCCGTCCATTTCGCGGCGAAACGAGCGTCAGATCGCTGATGATCGAACTCGATCCGCTCGACCTCCGCCTCCGCGTTCTTGATCCCGGACTGGGCCTGATCGCGTTGCGACGTAAAACTTTGGACCGCCGCCACGGCCGAATCGTAGTTGCGCTTCCGCTGCTCGAAGACCTGTTTGGTGATGAAGCCGGTCTTCATCAGTTCCTGCCCACGTTCGAAATCCGACTTCGCGAACTCGAGCGCGCTCTGTCTGGATGTGATTTCCGCTTCCGCGGCGGCGAGGGCGTCCTTGGATTTCTGCACGCTCGCTTGCGCCGCGCGCAACTGGGCTTCGTATTCCGGCGAGGAAATGCGCGCGATGACCTGCCCCTGGGTCACGGGCGAACCCTCCTCAACCGTCACCTCGGCCAACCGCCCGGCGTATTTCGACGACACGTCGACTTGCGTCGCCTCGATCCGGCCGTTCGATTTCACGATGCCGTCGGGCAGCGTCTCGCCGCGCAGGCGGGCGATGAGATTGCGGATGAGGCCCTGAGCATGGGCCGAAGGGATCAATGAAACGCCGCCCTTTGGCTCCACGCGGACGCAGAGCGCGCACGCCCCAATGCCCAACAGAAGGGCCGATGCAGCAACGCGCCGATGAAAGGTCATTGTGGGTCTCCTCCGCACGTCATCCGCACTTGGCTTATCACCAGCGGGACCCGAAATCACAGAGCGCGGCAACCGCTTCGCTCGATGCGCAACGCGACGGCGAGCCGCCGCCTTCCAGCGACCTAATCTCGGTCCAAGCCCTCTGTCCTTAATAAGGATGCGCATGCATGGTGTAAACATTCAACGGGAGGAGAGAATGGTTACGACAAAACGTCCAAACAAAGCAAAAAAGGCGCAGAACGGGAATGCCTCAGAAGGTCAGGCGAAGCTCAGCGCCAAGGATTACGAGCGCGAACTCGCCCGTCTGCATGGCGAACTGGTAAAGCTTCAGCTCTGGGTCGTCGCCAAGGGACTGAAAGTCGTGGTCGTGTTCGAGGGCCGCGACGGGGCAGGCAAGGGCGGGGTCATCAAGGCGATCACCGAGCGGGTCAGCCCGCGCGTCTATCGCGTCGTCGCGCTGCCGGCGCCGACCGAGCGCGAGAAGTCGCAGATGTACATCCAGCGCTATATGCGGCATCTGCCCGCCGCGGGCGAAATCGTGATCTTCGACCGCAGCTGGTATAATCGCGCCGGCGTCGAGCGAGTCATGGAATTCTGCTCGATGGACGCAGTGAAGCGGTTCCTCGAGCTGACGCCAGGGGTCGAGAAGGCCATTATCGAGTCCGGGATCATTCTCATCAAATATTGGCTGGAGGTTGGTGAGGAGGAGCAGACCCGCCGGCTCAAGGCGCGGATCGACGATCCGCGCAAGATCTGGAAGCTGTCGCCGATGGATATGAAGTCCTACAGCCGGTGGTACGACTATTCGCGCGCGCGCGACGACATGTTCGAGGCGACCGACGCGTCCTGGGCGCCTTGGCACGTGGTGCGCTCCGGCGACAAGAGGCGAGCGCGCTTGAACACGATCTCTCACCTGCTGTCGCAGATTCCATACGACGCGCTGCCGCGGGAGAAGCCGAACTTGCCCAAGCGGCAGAAGCCCCACGGCTACGTCGAGCCCAACTACCCCTACAAGTTCGTTCCAGAGCTCGAATGGCTAGCGAAGTAGCCGCCCTCGGCGACTCCCCGAGAACTCAAACACCCAGTATCGCACGCTCAGATCGGACACTTTCGATAGGTTACATTCAGCACGTTGTCGCCTGTCGCGCTACCTGCCGTCAGCGCTAGAACAGGAAGCGAGCGGAGGATGACAACTCGTTCAGGCGTTTCCATGGTTCCGCCTCGCCGGCTTCTCTGATCTCCGAGGTCTTAGGGCGCCGAGACCTCGGTCGAATCTCATCCTACCTGTTACGAAGGTTCGGCACGGTCATGCGCGCGAGCGCCGCTTTGCATTGTCGGCCGACGTCGGCCATCCGCGATTTCATGCAACCCCGGATTTCGCTGGCTTGCTTGACGCCGCCGCACAATCTCCGGATATCGCCCTGGCATTCCTTGGCAACATACGCAACTCGCGAAAGCTTGTCGGTACGGGCGGTCGATAGCTCGGAGATATGCGAAGCAGAGCGCGCATGAACTCGGCCGCCGCCCGGGCTGATGATTCCGCACATTATGCTGAGGTCTACCGCGCAGGCCCGCACCGGCGAACCCCCGCCCATGGCCAAGGTCTCCGTTGCGAAGGCAGATGGCGGGATCATGATCACTGCACCGATTGCAACCATGAGCGTCGGCGTTCTCATTGCGATCCTTGCCACTCGGTCGCGGCGTCTGGTCGGACGGCCTGTGCCAGGCCACGAATGCCGCCGAACGAACGCTAACCGGCGCTACCGGCACGCACGGTAGTGAACATCCCCGTAACGGTCATGGTAGTGGCAGCGATAGCGGGAGCCTCCAAGCACACCGCCCGGGCGGGCGAGGACCGCGCCGCTCACGCCGCCAACAGCAGCGCCGACCGGCCCCCCGATCAGACCTCCGGTCACCGCGCCGCCCGCGGTTCCAACTATTTGATTTGGGTGGAGCATGCGGCGAGAGTTGAGCACGCCAATGCCGCGAGTGCGATCTTACGCATCGCCCGCCCTCCCCGTTGCTCTGGACCCATCGGTCACGCTGCACAATGGCGCCGCTGACAATCCCCCGCAAGTGCGGCCAACAGATAGATGCGACGCCCGGACCGGCGCTTTTCTCGGTCTCAGTACTGTGTGCCTATGAAAGTATTGTGGATCGGGGTCGGCTGGTCAAACCGGTGGGGCGTGAAGCTGTACGCTGGTTGACGGCGCGCTGGCCGACCGTGCGGATAGAGAGTGAGCTGGTCATGTCTCATCGGCACTATGTGACCTTGCGCGCTTTTTCGCTTGACGGGCGGGTGCGACGCCGTCTGCGCGGCCGCCGGAACCGATGAGGCGAAGCAAGCCGTCAAAGCAGCGACCGCCAGGCGAATTGCAATGCGTGTCATCCTGTCCTCCAGCCCTCTCTGGTGACGTCCAATAGTTCATCGGTCCACGACGCAACCGCGTCGCGTGGGTGAGCGAACGTCAGAACACCGGCTCCCCCAGCGCGATCTCGGCCAGCGGCGACAGAAGAATGACGTCCGCGCGCGCGTTCTTTGCCCCGAGGATGAGGACTTCGGATTGAAAGCCGGCGATGTTGCGCGGCGGCATGTTGACGACGCAAGCGACGAGCCGGCCCATCAGCTCGGCCTCCGAGTAACTGGTGATCTGGGCGCTCGACCATTTCCTCCCCAGCGGGCCGAAGTCGACTTCAATCTTGTAGGACGGGTTTCGCGCGCGCTCGAACGGACGGACCGTGACGATGCGGCCAATCCGGATGTCGATCCTGGCGAAATCGTCATAGACGATCGGCGGCTTTTCCATTGCGCTCACTCGTTCGACTGAAGCCGAATGCGTCCTTCGGCGATACGACAGGGAAACAATCGCCCGGATAACCGCTTCAGCCCCGAAGAGCTTCCTGATGAGCTTTCACCAGGTCGGCCAGGCTGTCGAAGCGAAAGTCATAGCGAGGCGCTTCAGCCGGGGTCATGGTCGCGCCGAAGCCCTCCTGGCCGCGGCGACGGTAAATCCAGCACGACGCGAGGCCATGCGCGTTGGCCGGCGCGTGGTCATGGAACAGGCTCTCTGCGGTGTGGAGGATCCGGCGCTTCCTGATCCCCAGCGTCTCGAGCTTGGCCAGCATATAGTCGAAATTCCGCCCGGACGGCTTGTATGAGCCGCAGTCCTCGGCGGTGTAGATTGCGTCGAACGCAACCTTAAGCTTCTCGTTGCTCGCCGCAAAGCTCTCGTTGTCGACGTTCGACAGGATGATGAGCTTGTAATGGCGCTTCAGATACTCCAGGGCGGCGACGGTGTCGGCGAACGGCTGCCAGTTCCGGATCGACTGGCCATAGGCGACGCAGTCGCTCCAGCTTGCGCCGATGCCCCATTCTTCCGCGAGGCGTCGGTACACGGTCGCCAGCAGCTCGCGGTAGGGCTTCGCCGGCGTCTGGATCTGCTGCGAGGATTCATGGCGCGCATGAGCCTCGAGAATGGCGTTGCGGGTGAGCGGCCGAGCCGCCTGGCTCGTGAGCGGCTTGAGGGCCTCGATCATCCCCGATTCCCAGTCGATGAGCGTGCCGTAACAATCGAAGGTCAGGGCTTCGAAGTCGGCGAGCTTCGGCGACGACTCTGCGCTCAAGGCTGACATCTTGGATGATTTCGACAGTTTGGTGGTGGAGCCAGACGGAATCGAACCGACGACCTCTTCAATGCCATTGAAGCGCTCTCCCAACTGAGCTATGGCCCCGTTTTCCCAAATGTCATGGACGCCGCTTCGATTGGGGCGAAGCGCGCCCTTATTTCTCAGGCGCGGGGGTATAACCGCAAAGCCGCGTCCGCCACAAGGGCTGCGGGCCGAAAAAAGCAGGGGGGCCCCGGCCGCGGCGGTTCAGGTTTCCTCGTCGGGGGCGATGTCGCCGTCGATGAGGTTGCTCACGTCGTCGTCCTCTTCCTCTTCCTCCTCCAGGAACGGATCATCCGGCGCGTCGTCGTCCGCCTCCTCGACGTCGATGTCGTCGACCGCCGGCTCGGCGGCCTTCTCCTCGCCGGCCCCGACCTCGTCGAGCGACACGATGTCGACCCCCGCCGGCGCGGCAAGCTCGGTATCCTCTTCCTCGGGCTTGGCGGCCGGCCGGACTCGCGCTGCCGCCGCAGCGCCCTGGAAGATCGTGCCGCATTTCGGGCAGACGATCGGGTCTTTGTTGAGGTCGAAAAATTTTGCGCCGCAGTTGTGGCACTGGCGCTTGGTTCCGAGTTCGACTTTGGCCACTGCGGTCAATTCCCCGGGGCTGGAGGGCGGTCTTCAGGACCGCCCCGTTAGTCGCCGCTCCCGGTCGTGTCAATGCGCTTCTCTCAACGGTCGACAGGCTCAAATGCCGGTGATAGGAGCGCGGGCCGCGGCCGTCGCTGCGGCCGTGTCGCCCTGGCGGGAAGGAAGCAGCTCGGTTGTCCGCTCATTCGTCGCATCCTGCGGCTTCGCCCCTCAGCGCCGTGCGTGCAAGACCGCTGAAAGGTCGGGTCCGGCCGCCGGGCGATAAATCGATCTCCCACCGCGCCTTTCTGATGGGCCTCCTGGCCTGCGGGGAAACGAAAGTCGAGGGGCTGCTCGAGGGCGACGACGTGCTGCGGACCGGCAAGGCTTGCCAGGCGCTCGGCGCGGCGGTGGAGCGGCTCGGGCCCGGCCAATGGCGGATTCGCGGCCCCGGACTCGGCGCGATCCTGCCGCCGCGGGAAATCCTCGATTTCGGCAACGCGGGCACCGGCTCGCGGCTGATGATGGGCGTCGTCGGCGGCCACGGAATCACCGCGACCTTCGACGGTGACGCCTCGCTCCGGAAGCGGCCGATGCGGCGCATCCTCGATCCGCTGAGGCTCATGGGCGCCGAGATTCTTTCCGAGGCCGAGGGCGGGCGCTGTCCGATCGTGCTCAAGGGCGCGCGCGATGCAGCGCCGATCGAATATCGCACGCCCGTCGCCTCGGCGCAGATCAAATCGGCCGTTCTTCTCGCCGGCCTCAACGCGCCCGGCGCAACCACGGTGATCGAAGCGCAGGCCTCGCGCGACCATACCGAGAAGATGCTCAGTCATTTCGGCGCCGACGTCACGGTCTCGCATGAGGGCGAGGGGCGGCGGATCACGCTCGCCGGCCGGCCGGAGTTGCGCCCTGCGACCGTCGTCGTTCCCGCCGATCCCTCGTCGGCCGCGTTCCCGATTGTCGCCGCGCTGATCGTTCCGGGTTCCGACATCGTCGTCGAAGGGGTGATGATGAACCCGCTGAGGACCGGGCTTCTCAAGACGTTGGCCGAGATGGGCGCCCATATCGAGACGCTCGACAGGCGCCTCGAGGGCGGCGAGGAGGTCGCGGACTTGCGGGTGCGGCAGGGCACGCTGCGCGGCGTCGACGTTCCGGCCGCGCGCGCCCCCTCGATGATCGACGAATATCCGATCCTCGCCGTCGCCGCCGCCTTCGCCTCGGGCTCGACCCGCATGCGAGGTTTGAGCGAGCTCAGGGTGAAAGAGAGCGATCGTCTGGCCGCCGTCGCCGCGGGCCTCAAGGCCGCAGGCGTCGATTGCGCGATCGAGGGCGACGATCTGATCGTCGAGGGCGGGCGGCCGCGGGGCGGAGGAATGGTCGTGACCCATATGGATCACCGCATAGCCATGAGCTTCCTCATCATGGGGCTCGCCAGCCGCGAGCCGATGGCGATCGACGACGCCGCGATGATCGCGACCAGCTTTCCCGAGTTCCGGCCGACGATGGAGCGGTTGGGCGCGAAGTTCAGGTGAGCGACCTCGTTCTGGCGCTCGCCGCTGTAGGGCGCGGTCGCCGACCGCGCCCTGGCCGGGTCGCCGACCCGGCCTTACAAGGGCGCGGCGGCTTTATCCATCGCCACCCACCGCCCTTCCCGGCTGGACTTCGCGATCGCGTGGATGGTCCGCTCGATCGCGAGCCCGGCTTCGAAGTCGATGGTCAGCGCCGGCTTGCCCGCGATGCGGTTGAGAAGCTCGTGGGCTTCGATGATCTTGAGCTCGTTGAATCCCATCTGATGGCCGGACGCGACGATGAACCGCTCATAGGGCGGGTGCGCCGGCCCCATCAGGACCTGCCGGAACCCTTGCAGCTCCTCCGGCCCTTCGGCGACATAGAGGCCGATTTCGTTGAAGCGCTCCTGGTCGAAAGTGATCGCGCCTCGGACTCCGAACGCGTGCAGTTGAAGGCGTCCCTTGCGGCCCCAGGCGCAGCGGTTGACCTGGATTGTTCCCGACGCGCCGTCTTCCATCCTCACTAGCGCGGTCGCGATGTCGAAGGTCTCAACCGCCCGGCGTCCGCCGCCGTCGGGGCGATCGGGGTAGGGCTTGCTCATTTCGCCGAAGACGGCGCTTGGGAGCCCGATCAAGGTCGAGATCAGGCTCAACGGGTGGACGGCGAAATCGTCGAGGGCGCCATAGCCGGCGCTCGCCTGGCTGCGCCAGGAAAACGGCGCCTCGGCGTCGGCCATATAGTCCTCGTCCATTTCGAGGCGAAAATGGGTGAGCCGGCCGATTGCGCCCTCTTTGAGCAACTTGCCGATGAAACGGACGGCTGGGCTCTGGATGTAGTTATAGCCGAGGATCGCCACCCGGCCCGAGGCCCGCGCCGCCGCCGCCATCCGCTCGGAATCGGCGAGCGCGGGCGCCATCGGTTTTTCACACCACACATGCTTGCCCGCTTCGAGCGCCGCGATCGCCATCGGCGCATGGAGCGCATTGGGCGTCGTGATCGAGACAACCTCGACCGCCGGATCGGCGATCAGCGCCCGCCAGTCGGCGGTCGAGGCTTCGAAGCCGAACTCGCCCGCGCGCCGCCGCGCCAGTCCCTCCTCGACCTCGCACAGCATGGCGCGTCGAACGACCGGCGTGTCGCCGAACGCCGCCTGGACGCCCGTCCAGGCCAGCGCGTGGCACTTGCCCATGTAGCCCGTGCCGATCAGTCCGACGCCGATCGTGCGCATGACATTCCCTCCCGTTTGTGCGACGGGGCCGCCGCTCCCGGCCAATACAAATATTTCATCTGCTACACAAATTGGAATATCTGTTCTATTGATGTTTGGGGGGACCGCGCCGCGCGGGACGAAGGGGAACGATGAGCGCCGACTCGACCATCGAACCGCCGGAAAGCTTCGAGGCGCTCGAGCGCCGCCTGATCGAGATTGAGCCGCATCTGCCGAAGCGCCTCCGCCAGGCTGCGGCTTATGCGCTCGACCATCCCGACGAGTTCGCGCTCGGCACCGCCTCGGCCCTCGCCCGCAGCGCCGAGGTGCAGGCTTCCACTCTGGTACGCTTCGCCCAGACGCTCGGCTTCGCCGGCTTCTCCGAGCTCCAGGAGGTATTCCGCTCGCGCCTGCGCAACCGCTGGCCGGACTATTCCGAGCGCCTCAAGGCGCTCCAGCAAAACGCCCGCGACAGCGGCGACCCGACCCATCTCCTGTTCGGATTCGCAAATTCCGCGGCCGCCTCGATCGGCCGGCTGCGCGAGGCGGTCCAGCGGCGCGAGCTTGACCGCGCGGTGAGCCTTCTCGCCAGCGCCCGGACGATCCATTGCCTCGGCCAGCGACGATCGTTCTGCGTCGCCCACTATCTCACCTACGCCCTCACCCAGCTCGGGATACCGGCGTCGCTTATCGACAATGTCGGCGGACTTGGGGCCGAGCAGCTGGCGCAGGCCGGCGCGGGCGACGCGCTGATCGCGATCAGCTTCTCGCCCTACGCGCCGTTCACCGTCGATCTCGCCAAGCGGGCGCGGCGGGCCGGCGTCCCGATCGTGGTCGTCACCGACAGCGCGCTCTCGCCGCTCGCCGGCATCGCCGACGTCCGGTTCGAGATCGTCGAAAGCGATTTCGGCTCGTTCCGCTCGCTTTCAGCGACATTCTGCCTGGCGATGACGCTCGCCGTCGCGGTCGGCGAAAAGCGAGCGGGAGCGGCGGCCTGATCCTTATTCGGCGAGCGCCGGCCTGGCGGCGAAGGCGACCCGGGGCACGAGAAACGCCGTCGCCGCCACCATGAGCGCAATCCCGAACATCGACACGAAGGTGAGGTGAAGCGACTGCTCGAGCGCCGCCCGAAGCCCCGAATCGCCGCCGGCGGCGGCCGAACCCCGCTCCAACAACTGCCGAAGGTCATCCGAGCTGACCGCGGCGCCGGACCGCATCAGGCCAAAATTGAGCACGGCCCCGAACACCGTCGCCCCGAAGGTGCTGCCGAGGCTCCGCGCGAACAGGAAGGACGCGGTCACGCTGCCGCGCTCGGACCAATCGACGATCTCCTGGATGAGGATGATCGAGGCGCTCGAGAGAAGGCCCATGCCGAGTCCGACGATAAGCGATCCGAACCCAGCGACGATCGGAGAACTGTCCGCGCTCAAGGCGAGAAAGACGAGCGCGCCGACCGGAACCAGGAGGCCGCCGGCGCGGAGCACGGCGCGCACGCCGAAGCGCTTGAAGAAGCGCACGCCTAGCGTGGCGCCGACCGGCCATCCGAGCACCATCGACGAGAGGGCGAAGCCGGCGATCAGCGGCGAATCCTGCATGACCCCCTGAACGAACACCGGCAGGAACGACGTGAGCCCGATCATCACCATGCCGGCAAGCAGCGAAGCGCCATTGGCCGCGGCGATCGGTCTCCTGCCCCAAAGCTCGAGCGAGATCATCGGCTCCGGAGACCGGCGCTCCTGGATCACGAACAGCGCGATCGCAACCACGGCGACCAAGGTGATGAGAGAGATCTCGAACCGGCCCGAGGTCGAAAACGCGGTGAGGTCGGCCATGATCGCGGCGATGGCGATTGTGAACACGCCGGCGCTCAAGTGATCGATCCTGCCGCCGCGGTGGGCGCGCTTCTCGTGCAAATAGGCCCAGAACCCGGCCGTGGCGAGCGCTCCGATCGGCAGGTTCAGCCAGAAAATCCAAGCCCAGGAAAAATGCTGGATGATGAGGCCGCCGGCCAACGGTCCAAGCACCGCCGACAGCGCCCAGACGCTCGCCAGCCAGCCCTGAATCTTGGCCCGCTCGTGGGCGCTGTAAAGATCGCCGACGATGGTCATCGCGGTCGGCTGGACCGCACCCGCCCCTATGCCCTGAATGAGCCGGAAGGCGATCAGCGACGGCATCGACCACGCGAACCCGCACAGGATCGAGCCAATGAGGAAGACCGCGATCCCGATCAACATCACCGTCTTGCGGCCTACGCTATCGGCGAGCTTGCCGAACACCACGGTGGTTGCGGTCTGGGTCAGAAGGAACGCCGAGAACACCCAGCTATAGAGGGGCAAGCCGCCGAGCTGGCCGACGATCTGCGGCATGGCGGTCGAGACGATCGTCGCTTCGATCGCGATCATGAAATTTGCCGCCATCACGGCGGCGAGCACGAGCGGTCGGTGAGTCGTAGGGGGAATCATCGGCGATTCTTGGGAGGTTGCCCGTTACCTTAAGGGGAAGCCGCCCTTTCGCCAAATCGCGTTCGCGTGATGAGCCCGCTCATCGGCGACAAAACGCTAAACTGGCGTCGGCGCCGCTTGGTCCAGTTCGCGACGCGAGACGCACCACCCGTCGCCATGAAGCCAGCAGGTCTCGTCTTCGATGTGGCGGTCCGTTCGGATCGATTTGACGCCGGCGCCGCCGTCTCGAGCAAACGCCCGTTCAAGACGCTTGCTGACTTCAGCGTCGCGCGCGCCGGCAAATTCATAGAACCCCACGGCGCACAAAAACCGCGCTTCAAAATCGTCGCGCGCGCGGCGTCTCACGAGCAGCATCGCGCCCGATTTGTTCGCTGTCGTCATTGGAAAAACGAGCCGTCCCTCCGGCTTGAGGCAATCGAGCCAGGCCGGCATCGGGTGGGTCGCTCCGGCGCTGGCGACCACGACGTCGGACTTCAAGAACGAACCTTTGGCGCCATCGCCGTTGGCGACCGTGACCTGAGGCCACGGCGCGAGCGCCTCTCGAGCGCGCCCGGCCAGCGGCTCGTCAATCTCGATCGCCGAAACCGCGCCCTCCGGACCGGCCAGTTCCGCCAAGACTGCGGTGTAATAGCCCATCCCGCACCCCAAATGGAGCACGCGATCTCCCGGGACCACATTCAGCTTGTCAAATACGAACGCCCAAAGACTGGGCTGGCCATTGTTCAGGTAGCGCTTTTCATCATAGGCGATGATCACGTCGTGATAAACGGCCGCCGGGCTTGCGACCGGCGGCGTCCAATAGTCCCTCATGTTCCAAAGGCTGAGGATTCGCAGCGGCCCCGGCCCAAGGAAGCGCTCCCGCGGCACAGTTGCGAACGCCTCGACCACTACCGCCGAGTTTACGCGCGCAACGAAACGCAGCTCCTCCGCGAACCAGCGCCGCGCGTCCCGAATCGCGTCCTCGGACATCTCGGAAATCCCCGGGTCAATTGAGCGGACCGGAAGGTCGACGGGCGGCAGGCAGACCGTCCCGCGCCGAAGCCGTGCTTTTGCCCCGAGCGGGGTCCGTTTTCGCCAAGCCGATATTACGCTAACCTGCCCGCAAACAGGAGACGCCAATGCAGCATCGCCGTCTGGGACGCACCGATCTTTCCATCGCCCCGCTGGTTCTCGGCGGCAATGTGTTCGGCTGGACGGCGGACAAAAAGACTTCCTTCGCGGTGCTCGACCGTTTCGCCGCGGCGGGCCTCAACGCCATCGACACCGCCGACGCCTATTCCGCCTGGGTCCCGGGCAACGTGGGCGGCGAATCCGAGACCATCATCGGCGAGTGGATGAAAGCGCGCGGCAACCGCAGCCGCATCATTGTCGTCACCAAGGTCGGCTCGCCGATGGGCAAGGGCAAGGAGGGCCTGAAGGCCCGCTACATCGAGGAGGCGGTCGAAGCGTCGCTCAGGCGCCTTCAGACCGACGCGATCGACCTCTATCTCTCCCACTGGCCGGACATGGCGACGCCGTTCGACGAGACGCTCGGGGCCTATCAGCGCCTGATCGAGAAGGGCAAGATCCGCTGGTGCGGCGCATCGAACCTCACTACCGACCTGCTCAACGCGGCGCTCGCGGCGGCAAAAGCGCGCGGCGGCCCGCGCTACGAAGTCCTGCAGCCGGAATACAACCTCGCCGACCGTCGCGAATTCGAGAATGGCCTCGCCGAGCTCTGCGTCCGCGAGGAGATCGGCGTCGTGACCTATTTCAGCCTCGCCAAGGGCTTTCTCTCGGGCAAATACCGCAGCGAGGCCGACCTCTCCAAGAGTCCGCGCGGCGGCGGGGTCAAGGCCTATCTCAACCCGCGCGGGTTTCGCATCCTCGACGCGCTCGAGAAGGTCGCCGCGAGCCACAAGGCGAAGCCCGCGGAAGCCGCGCTGGCCTGGGTCATGGCGAGGCCCGGCGTCACCGCGCCGATCGCGAGCGCGACCTCGCTCGAGCAGGTCGACAGCCTCGTCCGCGCAACCGGGGTCGCGCTCACCCAGGCCGACATGGCGGCGCTCGACGAGGCCAGCGCGCCCTGACCGCCAAAACCCGATATTCCCCGGCGGCGGTAATGTCATCGACAGGCTTCATCCTTTCGCCGACTTCTCGCCGCGCAATTCGCGGCGCAGGATCTTGCCGACATTGGTCCGCGGCAGCGCATCGCGGAACTCGACATGGCGCGGGACCTTGTAGCCGGTCAGATTCTGCCGGGAGTAGGCGATGAGATCGGCGCCGGTCAGCGCCTTGTCCTTGCGCACCACGACGATCTTGACCGCCTCCCCGGTCCTCTCGTCGGGGACGCCGACCGCGCCGACCTCGAGCACGCCGGGATGGGTCATCAGCACGTCTTCGATTTCATTCGGATAGACGTTGAAGCCGGAGACATTGATCATGTCCTTCTTGCGGTCGACCACGAACACATAGCCGCGCTCGTCGACCCGGGCGATGTCGCCGGTGCGCAGGAAACCGTCGGCGTCCATCGCCTTGGCGGTCTCATCGGGCATGTTCCAGTAGCCGGCCATGACCTGCGGGCCCTTGATGCACAATTCGCCGGCCTCTCCGATCTTGAGATCGTGGCCGGCGTCGTCGCGAATGGCGATATCGGTCGAAGGGAGCGGCAGGCCGATCGCCCCGGTGAAGTCCTCGATGGTGAGCGGATTGGCGATCGCGGCGGGGGAGGTCTCGGTCAATCCGTAGGCTTCGATCAACGGCTTGCCGGTCAGGGATTTCCACCGCTCGGCGACCACGCGCTGGACCGCCATGCCGCCGCCGATCGCCAGATGCAGGCGCGAGAAATCGAGCCGGGCAAAATCCTGGTTGTTGAGCAGCGCGTTGAAGAGGGTATTGACGCCGGTGATGACCGTGCACGGCGTCTTCCGGAGCGTCTTGACGAGGGCCGGGATGTCGCGCGGATTGGCGATCATGAGGTTCGACGCGCCGATCATCACCGGGACGAAGCAGTTCGCCTGAAGCGCGAACACATGGTAGAGCGGCAGCGCCGCAAGGAATGTTTCGCCCTCGGGGCTGACCGCCGCAGCGACCCAGGCGTGCACCTGCTGCAGATTGGCGATCAGGTTGCGATGGGTCAGCATCGCCCCCTTCGGCACGCCGGTCGTCCCGCCGGTGTACTGCAGGAACGCGACGTCGGCCGGCTCGACCGGCGCCTCCGTGAACGCCTGCGCTCTTCCGAGTTCGAGCGCGCGATTGAAGCGCTCCGCTCGCTCGAGGCGAAAGGCGGGAACCGCGCGCCGGATGTGGCGCACGACAAGATTGACGATCCGCCCCCGCGCGCCGCCCAACAGATCGCCGGCGCCGGTGATCACGACAGACCCGACCGCCGTGCCGCCGATCGTCTTCTCGAGCACGCCCGCGAAGTTCTCCAAGACCACGATCGCTTCCGCGCCCGAATCGGTGAGCTGATGCCGAAGCTCGCGCGGCGAGTACAGCGGGTTGCAGTTGACGACGACGTAACCGGCGCGCAGCGCCCCGAACATGGCGATCGGATATTGCAGCAGGTTCGGCAGCATCAGCGCGACGCGAGCGCCGCGCGGCAGGCGAACCACGTTTTGCAGGTAAGAACCGAACGCGCGCGACCTTTCATCAAGTTCGCCATAGGAGATCGCCTTGCCCATGCTGATGAAGGCGGTCCGGTCGTGAAACCTGGCGACGCTCGCGGCGAAAAACTCTCCGAGCGAGCGAAATACGGTCGGGTCGATTTCGGCCGGAACGCCCTTGGGATAGGACTTGAGCCAGACCCGTTCCATATCGTCCTCGTCGTCAAGGCCACGGTCGCCCATCGGCCGGCGCCGCCGGCGGACGAATCCGCAATCGTAATTGACTCCGAGGTTCCCGGCGAGGCCGGCGGCCTGTCGGCGCGAATCCGCGCGTCCGGCTCGACGCTCCGGACTACAACAGCGCCTTCTTCGGGTCGCCGACCATGAATTCCCGGGTTCCGGGGTCGACCGAATTCAACAAATCGTGAATGAACTTGTCCTGAACCTTGAAGCTTTCCTCGGGCGGGATGCCAACGGTCGACACCCGGAACAACGCGCCGTCGGGAATCCATCCCCTGAGGCCGTATCCAAGCTTCAGCGCCTGGCGCGCCCAATTGCTGTTCGAATTGTCGTAACCGATCCTCATCCAGTAGCTGATCGGCTCGACGCGCTCCTCGCGCGCAGCCACGAGCCGCGTCACTTTGAGCGGCGGCTCGGACGGGGAGTAGGCAAGCGTGGCCGCGCTCGTCTTCGATACCCGGAAGCCCTGCGCGGTGTAGCACACTTCCGGATGATGCAGCTGCAGGCGGTCGCTCTGGCTCTCGCCGTAGGCCACCATCAGCATGACGATATGTCCGTCCGAGTCGATGAAGCCGCGCGACGCCTCCTGGTTGTAGACCTCGCGTTCGAGCGAGTCCGGGGGCGCGGGCGCCACGACGTTCAACCCTTCGACGGCCTTCCAGTCGCCAAACGCGGTCGGCAGGCGCTTGTCGACATCGAACACGTCGTGCGTGCGCGCCATCAGTCTGTGCGGCGTCAGCACGACCGCGAGCACCATCGCCGCCAGCATCGCCACGCAGGCGAGGAGTATATTGGTCGAACGCGCCATCTGAGGCTCCGGTTCGCGCCGAACTCGCGCGCTAGGTTGTAAATATACCTGCCGCACACGCCCGGCGCAACGCCGGGACTTGCGCCCTCATGGATGCGAAAAACGGCGATCGCGCGGACGAATCTGGCCGAAATCTTGGAGCGGGGCGGCCGGGTCGACGAGGTTGGGCTTGCCGGACGGACGGAATTGGGGTCGAAGAGAGGGCTTCGCGGGCCGCGCCCGCGAAACGATCGATGGATGAGGCGAACCAATGACCAGCGACGACGTGCTCGAACGCGCGGGGCTCACCGCGGCGGAGCTTCGCGGCGGGTCGCTCACCGTCCGCTCGCCGATCGACGGGGCCGAGATCGCCCGCATCCGGGAGACGCCGCCTGACGGCATGCCGGCGGTCATCGATCGGGCGCGGAACGCCTTTCTCGCCTGGCGCGAGGTTCCGGCGCCCCGGCGGGGCGAACTCGTGCGTCTTCTCGGCGAGGAGCTGCGCGCCTCCAAGGAGGCGCTCGGGGCCCTCGTGACTCTCGAGGTCGGCAAAATCGTCTCCGAAGGCCTGGGCGAAGTGCAGGAGATGATCGACATCTGCGATTTCGCCGTCGGCCTGTCGCGGCAATTGCACGGCCTCGTCATCGCCTCGGAGCGCCCCGGCCACCGGATGGCCGAGACGTGGCATCCGCTCGGGCCGTGCGCGATCATTTCGGCGTTCAATTTCCCGGTCGCAGTCTGGTCCTGGAACGCCGCGCTGGCGCTGGTCTGCGGCGATCCGGTGATCTGGAAGCCATCGGAGAAGACGCCGCTCTCGGCCCTGGCGACGATGAAAATCCTCGACCGCGCGATCAAGCGCTTCGGCCCCGATGCGCCCGAAGGTCTCGCCCAGGTCGTCATCGGCGGCCCGGCGATCGGGGAAGCGCTGGTCGCCTCCCGCCACGTTCCGATCGTCTCGGCCACCGGCTCGACCCGCATGGGCTCGATCGTCGGACCCAAGGTCGCCGCCCGGTTCGGCCGCCCGATCCTCGAACTGGGCGGCAACAACGCGATGATCGTCGCCCCTTCCGCCGATCTCGACATGGCGATCCGGGCGATCGTGTTCTCCGCCGTCGGCACCGCGGGGCAGCGCTGCACGTCGCTGCGCCGCCTCATCGTCCACCGTTCGATCCGCCCTGACCTCACCCACCGCCTGGTCAAGGCCTATTCGAGTCTCCCGATCGGCGATCCGCGCAAGGATGGGACGCTCGTCGGTCCGCTCATCGACCATGTCGCGCGCGACATGATGCAGGCCGCGCTCAAGCGCGCCAAGGCCGAGGGCGGGGTCATCCACGGAGGGCGAACCGTCGCCGAAGGCGCGCCGAACGGCGGGGCCTACGTCGAGCCGGCGATCGTCGAAATGCCGGGGCAGACGGGAATCGTGCGCGAGGAGACCTTCGCCCCGATCCTCTATACGCTCGGCTACGAGGACCTCGGCGAGGCAATCGACCTTCACAACGACGTGCCCCAGGGCCTGTCGTCGTCGATCTTCACCCTCAACATGCGCGAGGCGGACACATTTCTTTCCGCGACCGGCTCCGACTGCGGCATCGCCAACGTCAACATCGGACCGTCGGGGGCCGAGATCGGCGGCGCCTTCGGCGGCGAGAAGGAGACCGGCGGCGGCCGCGAGAGCGGCTCCGACGCCTGGAAGTCCTACATGCGGCGGCAGACGAGCACGGTGAACTATTCCGCCAGGCTGCCGCTGGCGCAGGGGGTGAGGTTCGACTTCTGACGCCCGTCGCCATGAGATGGAGGGCCCTCACCCCCGAGGGAGAGGGGGAAATCCCGTCTCCCTCCGCGAAGCGCCGGATGAGGGCCTTCGCGTGAACCTCGCCAAGCCCTGATGTCAGACGTCATCGTGATCGGCGGCGGCCATAACGGGCTGGTCGCCGCGGCCTATCTCGCCCAAGCCGGCCTCAAGGTGACGGTGCTCGAGCGCCGAGCGCAAGTCGGCGGCGCGGCGGTCACCGAAGAATTCCATCCCGGCTTCCGCAATTCCGTCGCCGCCTATGCGGTCTCGCTTCTGAGCCCGAAGATCATCCGCGACCTCGAGCTTCATCGCCACGGGCTCAAGATCGTCGAGCGACCGCTATCGAATTTTCTGCCCCTGCCCGACGGGCGTTACCTCAAGGTGGCGCCCGGGCGCACCAAGGCCGAAGTCGCAAAATTCTCCGCCCGCGACGCCGAGCGGCTCGCGTCATATGAGGCGCGGCTCGAGCGCCTGACCGACGTTTTGCGCGCGCTTGCGGTTCAGACGCCGCCCAACCTGGCGACCGGACAGGGGCTCGCCGCCAATCTCGGCGCCCTTCTCGATACGGCCAGAGTCGGAAACCGCCTGCGTTCGCTCGGGCTCGAAGGGCAGCGCGATCTCGTCGAGATCTTTACCCGCTCGGCCGGCGAGGTTCTCGACCAATGGTTCGAGAGCGATCCCATCAAGGCGATCCTCGGCTTTGACGGGATCGTCGGGACCTACGCCAGCCCCCATGCCGCGGGAACAGCCTATGTGCTTCTGCACCATTGTTGGGGCGAGGTGAACGGCACGCGAGGCGTCTGGGGCCATGCGATTGGCGGCATGGGCGCGATCACGCAAGCGATGGCGCGGGCCTGCGCCGCGCGCGGGGTCGAAATCCGCACCGGCGCCGCTGTCAGCGAGATTCTCATCGAGAAGGGCCGCGCCGCCGGCGTCGTGGCCAGCGGCGAGAGGATCGCGGCCCGCGCGGTGGTCTCGAACCTTCACCCCAAGCTGACCTTCGAACAGCTTGTCGCTTCCGACGCGCTGCCCGCCGATTTTCGCGCCCGCATCGCCTCTTACCGCAGCGGCTCGGGCTCCTTCCGCATGAACCTCGCGCTTTCCGAGCTGCCGAGCTTTTCCGCCCTCCCGGGCAGCGCGCCAGCCGAGCATCATGGCGCCGGAATCGTGATCGCCCCGAGCCTCGCCTATATGGAGCGCGCCTGGATGGACGCCCGGCTCTCGGGCTGGTCGTCGAAGCCGATCGTCGAAATGCTGATCCCCTCGACGCTTGACGATTCGCTAGCGCCCGCAGGTTCGCACGTCGCCTCGCTCTTCTGCCAGCATGTCGCGCCCGAGCTCCCGGACGGGCGCTCGTGGGACGAGGCGCGCGAGGCGGTCGCCAACCTCATGGTCGAAACGGTCGAATCTTACGCGCCCGGCTTTAAGCGCTCGGTCATCGCCCGCCAGATCCTGTCTCCCCTCGACCTCGAGCGCGATTTCGGCCTTGTCGGCGGCGACATCTTTCATGGGAAGCTGAGCCTCGACCAGCTCTATTCGGCCCGTCCCGTCCTCGGCCACGCCGACTACCGCTCGCCGATCCCCGGCCTCTATATGTGCGGCGCCTCGACCCATCCCGGCGGCGGCGTCACCGGCGCCCCCGGCCTGAACGCCGCCCGCGAGATGATCCGCGACTTCCGGGCGCGGCGCGTCCCGGCCTCATCCTGAGGCGGCCCCGCACATGCGGGGCGCTCGAAGGATGATCCAGCGGGCGGTTTCGTTGGCGTTCGCCCGTCCTCGACCGCAACGGCATGGCAATTGGCAAGCCGATCCGTGAAGCATTGGCCCTCATTGTCTCGCGTAAGCCAGCCCCCCGTGACTTGCGCTCTTCTTTCTCCTCGACGGTTGCGGCAATGCAGCAATAGTGGTAAGGAAGCGTGTGCATGGGTAACTCTACTGCCCATTCGGGGAATATCGCAATATAGGCCGACTTTCCTTGCGGGTTTTTTCTGATTTTTCCGGGCTGCGCGCGGCAGCCGCCGCATAAGGATCGTCCGCCGCCGTTCGGGGAGGACAGGTCATGCAATTCTTACGATCAAAGCAGGCGCGCTTTGGCTTTCTCGCGACAGGAGTCGCCCTCTCCGGGGCGCTCGCGGGATCGGCTCAAGCTGCGGTCGTTACGCCCACGGCTTCGCTGCCGCTCATCGGCGTTCCCTACGTGTCGCCGGGCGCCGGCGCGGGCTGCTTTACGGTGGCCACCGCGTGCGTCAATCCCGGCCCGTTCATTCAGACAAGCATAGTCTCCGATACGTTCAGCGGCGGCAATCAGGACATTGTTGCGAATGTCACCTACGACGCGACGCTGACGCCGGTAGGAGGGACCACGATTATCGGGTCGGTCGCGCTCACCGGAACGATTGACGAGACGGTCCTCGGCCGAACCTCGAACACCGAGACCGGATCCTTCACCGTCGATCTCACCGCGCTCACGCTGAGCGGCCCGCTGTCTTTGCCGAGCGTGCCCTTGCTGGACGGCCGGACGCTCATGGTCGGTCTCGACACTTCAAATCCTTCGGATACGTCGTCCGGGACGACGACCGTCGCGGCCGACGGCCCCGCGTTCAGAATCAACAGTTTCTTCGATGTGTTCGCCGACATAACGCTCGACCTGCCGCCGCCGTTCACGTCTCCGTCCACGTCCGTCGGACCAATTCTGCTGGTCGCCGTGCCCGAGCCCTCGACCTGGGCGATGGCGCTGCTCGGCTTCGCGGGGCTCGGTTACGCTGGATATCGGCGGAGCATGCGGTTAGCCTGAGCGCGGCTCAAGCGGATATCGGCGCTGTAGACGGCTAGCCTGACGGCTCAAACCCGCGCCCAAGCGCCGCGCCGCCAATGTCAGGCGGTCGTTTCATGACCACGAAGCCGCTGCGCTCAAGGTGTTCAACCAGGCGCTTGGCGACAATTTCAGACATGAGTTCGTCGGCGTTGTGGACCCGCTTGCGGCCTGAATACCGCAAAGCGAAGGCAAGGGCGGCGGCAAGGTCGTTGGGGTCGGCGGGCGTCAGGTCGAGCATGGGGCGGACCATAGCCGGGCCATGAGAACGTAGCAAGAACGGCAGGGCCAAAGGCGGCTGGCGAGGCCAAAAGGCCGCCAGCGGGCTTCTGCGGTGCTTGGGGAGGCCATCGGCGGCAGAGGGGCGGCTCGCTGGCGTGAAGCCCGAACCTACGGAACCTCACGCCTGGCCTGGGCCGCGTGTGTGCCAGACAAGGGGAGTCCGGCGCGGCCAAGGGCAATGTTGAATAGGGCTGATTCGCTGTCCAGTGACGACAGCGTGAGATTCAGCATCGGGCCATCACTGGGAAATGCCGCAGCTTTCGCCGATTTTCGGCGGAAATCACATTATTGACTCCGCAATTTCAGCATCGTAGTTTTTCTGCTGCGGCAAAGCGTTGAATTGGGGTTGTCATGAAAAAGCTTCTTCTTGCGGCGGCGGCGGCTGTCGCTGTGGCTTCGCATGCGAACGCGGCGGTTGTTGCGTCGTTCAGTTCCTTGGGTTCGCCTACAATCCTGCCGCCGGGCGCCACGTCGGTCGTCGACTTCTCTTTGCTTCCGGCTGGCGCCCCGTATAACGGCGGCGCCGTCTATAACACGGGCGGTGGCACTACATCGGGAATTACCGACCCCTCATCGTTCGTTGCGGCGCCGTGGACCAGCATTCCGGTCGCCTACCCCCCGGGCAGCGGCTACGCCGGCAACTTCTTTGCCGACAACAATGGCGATAGTTCCACCTGGACCTTCGCCACGGGACAGCGCACGATTTATCTGTACATCGGGTCGCTTGACGCCGGAAACAGTCTCACCATCACGGCGAGCAATGGTACAACCGTATTCACGGGGAGTGACTGGACGACGATTTCCGGCGTAACCTTGCCTGGTGACGGCGCCCCGACGATCATGGGCTCTACCTCGAACGGCTGGTTCAGGTTCACCGACACGGGCGGCACGATCTCGAGCCTTGGCACGGCCGAAACCGGCACGGATCTCGGCAACTCGTTCGAAATCGCGGCGATCGCGACGTCGCCGTCGGCTCCCGAGCCCTCGACCTGGGCGATGATGCTGCTCGGCTTCGCCGGCCTCGTCTTCGCCGCCCATCGCCGGCAGCGTCAGCCCCGCTCTGCAGAGGCTACCCGTCCTTGCGTGTGAGGTCCACGAAGGCCCGTAAGGGGGCGGGCATGTGGCGGCTCGGATAATAGAGGAACGGCCCGGAGAAGCTCTGCCGCCAGTCGGCGAGCACCTCGGTCAGTTCGCCGCGGGCGAGCGCCTGGCTTAGGAAATCCTCGAAGGTGCAGACGATCCCAAGCCCGCGACCGCCGCGCCAAGCTCGAGTTCGATCGCGGAGGCGACCAGCGGCCCGTCCGGCTTGATTCGCACGATCTCGCCGCCGCGCTCGAATTCCCATGGCTCGGCGACGGCGCCGCTTGCGAACCGATGGCGGATGCAGGCGTGATTGACGAGGTCGCGCGGGTGGGCCGGGATTCCATGGGCGGCGAGATAGGCCGGCGCCGCGGCGGCGACGGAATGCTGCACCCGCGGGCCGATCGGGACCGCGATCATGTCGCGCTCGATCCGCTCCTCGTAGCGGATGCCGGCGTCGAAGCCTGCCGCAACAATGTCGATGAAGTCGTCGCTCGCGGCGATCTCGAGCCGCACCCCCGGATAAGCCTTGAGAAAGCGGCTGGCGATCGGCGGCAGGATCTTCATCGCCACGATCACCGGCACGTTGAGCTTGAGCGCGCCGCGCGGGCTCGAACGAAAGCCGTTGACCACATCGAGCCCGCTTTCGATCTCGCCGAGCGCGGGCATGAGGCGCTCGAGCAGGCGCTGGCCGGCTTCGGTGGGCGTGACGCCTCGGGTCGTCCGATTGAGGAGCCTGACGCCGAGCGCCGCCTCTAGGAGCCTGTCCGAGAAATGGCGGATTTTGGTGGCGGCGTTTGCGCGAATCGGATTCTGCTTGCTTATGAGCAAGACCTTCCGGCCCTGGACGATCGATCAGCCGCTGTTGTTGCCGCCGAGCGTGCAGGACTTTGTCGGCGAGGACCATCTGGCTCGCTTCATTTTGGCGCTTGTGCTCGAGCATCTCGACCTTGGTGAGATCGAATCCGGGTATGCGAGCGAGCGCGGGCAGCCGCCGTTTGACCCGGCGATGATGACGGCGCTGTTGCTGTACGGCTATTGTCACGGCGTCTACTCGTCGCGCCGGATCGCCAAGGCGACGCGCGAACGGGTCGACTTCATGAGCATTGTCGGGCTCGATCCGCCGGATTTCGCACCGTCTCCGACTTCCGCAAGCGGCACTTGAAGGCGCTTGCGGGACTGTTCGGGCAAGTTCTCAAGCTGTGCGAACAGGCGGGATTTGTGAAGCTCGGCCATGTCGCGCTCGACGGGACGAAGATCAAGGCGAACGCCTCCAAGCACAAGGCGATGAGCTACGAGCGCATGGAGAAGCGTGCGGCGGAGCTCGAGGCCGAGGTCGATCGGTGGCTGAGCGCAGCCGAGGCTGCGGACGCCGAGGAAGACAGAGCCTTCGGCCGCGACAAGAGCGGCGAGGAGCTGCCCAAATGGGTTGCCGACAAGAAGAAGCGCGCCGAGAAGATCCGGGCGGCGAAGGCCGAATTGGAGGCCGAGGCGAAAGCGGCCGCGGCGGCCAAGGCCAAAGCGCAGGCCGAGGCCGAGGAGCGGCGACAAGCCGAGGGCCGCAAGAAACCGGGCAAGCCCGCCGCCCCGCCATCCGAAGAGCCTGACCCCAAAGCGCAGAAGAACTTCACCGATCCCGAAAGCCGCATCATGAAAACCAAGGACGGCTTCATCCAGGGCTACAATGCGCAGGCGGCGGTCGACGCGACGGCGCAGGTGATCGTCGCCCACGGCCTCGACGCGAAGCAGAGCGATCAACATCAATTGGCGCCGATCGCCGACGCCATCGAAGCCAATCTGGGCAAGAAGCCGACGCAACTGTCGGCGGACGCGGGCTATTGCTCCGACGCCAACCTTGCGGCGATGGAGGAACGCGAGATCGACGCCTATATCGCGCCGGGGCGGGCCAAGCACGCCGGGGAAGGAGAAGGCGGCGGCGCCCGCGTCGCCGCCATGCGCGAAAAATCAAGGCCGGCGGGCACTCCAGCCCCTACCGCTTAAGAAAGCAGCTGCCCGAGCCGGTGTTCGGACAGATCAAGCAGGCGCGCGGCTTCCGTCAGTTTCTCTTGCGCGGCGTCGAGAAGGTCGCCAACGAGTGGGGCCTCGTCTGCCTCGCCCACAATATCTTGAAGCTCGCCCAGGGGCGGGCCCCGTCCCTTGCCGCACTCGCAACCGGCTGAGCTTCGCCACCTCGGAAACGGTGCAACGAACGATGGCCGCAAAGCTTCCACCCTTACATCAAACCGGATGCGCGAATTTGCTGCATCCGGCTCTCCGACTGGCTTGAGCGGTTCAAATCCCAGCTCGCCGGGATTAAGCAGACAGGCTCCTAGCAGCCTGTCGGACTAGTCCTTGCAGCTGGTCTTTGAAACCGGCCTACCCGCGTTGCGGCGGCGGTCGGCGCCCTGTTGAGCTTTGTGGGCGTTGCGATTGAGTCTGTTGGATCGGCGATGGAGCTGGATCTTCTCTGCGCCGGGGCGCCCCGCCTTCAATAGGCGGGGGCGAGGGCGAACATTCGC
Source organism: uncultured Alphaproteobacteria bacterium (assembly GCA_963765375.1). Classification (GTDB taxonomy): domain Bacteria; phylum Pseudomonadota; class Alphaproteobacteria; order Rhizobiales; family Beijerinckiaceae; genus Roseiarcus. The sequence goes on from CAVXVZ010000012.1 coordinate 44,295, forward strand.
TTCATGTTCCAGGCCATGGTCACGAGACTCCACTCGCCGCGCACTTTTTCGAGCCCGCGCAGTGAAAATTGACGGAACCCGAGCACGGATTTGATGATGCCGAACACCGGTTCGGGGGTCTGTTTGCGCAGGGCGTAGAGCGCCCGGCCTCGAGGCGTCTTCAAACGATGCGCCATCGCCTCGACCGGCGTCGGATTGTCCGGCGCGGCCGGCGCCGGCTCGAAGCGCTCGGCCAAAGGCGGATAATGCGGCTGGCGGCCCATCGCGATCACCGGATCGATTCCCGCCTCTTCGCAAGCCTCGACATTGCCCGCGCTGAAATAGCCAGTGTCCGCCAGCAGCGTTTCGGCCTCGCCCAAGGCCTCGGGCAAAGCGCCGATGTTGCCCAGCATCGGCTCGACCTGGTTCTTGTCGTTGGGCGCCTGGACCACCTCGGTCGCCACCACCAGCAGGCTGCCGACGGCGACCGCCGCCTGCGCATTGTAGCATTGATCGAAGCCGCCGCCGGCCACCGGCATGATGCGCGAGTCTTCATCGGTCAGATTGACCTGATCGCTCGGCAGAGGCCCCTCGGGCGGCGGCTGCGGCGGATGCCGCCCGGCTTCTTGCCCGTCGCCTCCGTCTTCGCCGCGCGCGCCGCCATTTTGGCTTCATGTTCCGCCAATTCGCGCGCGTGGCGTTCTTTGGCGCGCGCCTCGATCTTGGCGCTCGCCTCGGCGATTTTGCCCAGACGCTCCTCGCGCCGCGCCAATTCCTCGGGAATCGACATGCCATCGGGAGGGTCCGCCGCGTCCGCCGCCTCGGCCTTGGCCATCAAATCGGCGACCTCACCCTTCAGTTGCGCCTCGATCTTGCCCGCATGCTCATAGGAAAGCGCGCTATGCCGGCTGGCGTTGGCGTGAATCTTCGTCCCGTCGAGGCCGATGGTTCCCATCTTCAGCACGCCCATCTCGCGCGCAAGCAGCAACACCTGGACGAACAGCCCCTCGATCGGTTTGAGAAACCGCCGGCGAAACGTCGCCAGCGTGTCGTGGTCGGGATGATCGTTGGCCGCGATGAAACGAAACGCCACCGAGTCATACGTCGCCCGCTCCAACTTGCGGCTCGAAAACACCCCCGTCGCATAGCCGTAAACCAGAAGGCCCAGCAACATTCTCGGATGGTAGGGCGCCGAACCCGAGCCGCGATACTCGCCACTCATCGCACGAAGGTCGAGCCCGTCGATCACTTCGACAACAAAGCGCGCCAAATGCGTCTCTGGCAGCCAGTCGTTCACCGAAGGCGGCAGAAGAAAACCCGTCTGCCGATCAATCGTGCGGAAATTGCTCATGCGCAGGCTCAAGGCGAATCAATGCCGCAATTCTAACTCGCCAAATCTCGCCTGTCCCTTCCAAACCGCCAACGTCCCGCTAAGTCCGACAGGCT
>CAVXVZ010000013.1:0-202029 GCA_963765375.1 uncultured Alphaproteobacteria bacterium
CGAAGCGCTTTGAATCAACAAATTTGATACTGAGCCACAGACGTCGCGCTCAACCTGCCGACCCAAAAGATCGAGCGACGGCCCGGTCGTCAAGCATTTCCGCGGCGGTAAGACGCTCAGAACGCTCTCGAACGCGGCTTGACGCGGTGCGTGGAAGCGGCTCCTATATATCGAACTTTTTGATATTAAGCGGAGCGATACATGCGCGCCTCGGTCACCGCCAATCGGGACTACGGAATCGCGAAAATCGACGACCGGCTCTATGGCGCGTTCCTCGAGCATCTCGGCCGGGCCATCTATACCGGCACCACGAACCCGGCCATCCCTTCTCCGCAGACGCCGACGGCATGCGCAGCGACGTCGTCAAGCTGGCGGGAATCTAAAGTTCCGCTCGTGCGCTATCCCGGCGGCAATTTCGTCTCCGCCTATAATTGGGAGGATGGCGTCGGCCCGCGCGAGAAGCGACCGACGCGGCTCGATCTCGCCTGGCACACGTCCGAGTTCCAACGCGGTCGGCCTGCACGAATTCGCCCAATGGTGCGAAGCTGCGGCGCCGAGCTGATGCTCGCCATCAATCTCGGTTCGCGCGGGCTCGACGAGGCGCGCAATTTTGTCGAATACGTCAACGGTCCGACCGGCAGCTATTGGGGCGATCTGCGCAAGTCGCACGGCCGCGCCGAACCGTTCGGCGTCAAGCATTGGTGCCTCGGCAACGAGATGGACGGCCCTTGGCAGGTCGGCCACAAGACCGCCGACGAATATGGCCGGCTCGCCAACGAAGTCGCGAAGACGCTGCGCGGCGTTCGACAAGTCGCTCGAGCTCATCGTCTGCGGCTCGTCGAATTCCGACATGAAGACCTATCCCGAATGGGAGCGGATCGTGCTCGAGCACACCTACGAGGCGGTCGACCAATCTCGCTGCACATGTATTTCGCCAACCGCGCCAAAAACACCGCCAACTATCTCGCCCTCAACGCGAAGCTCGACGCCTATATCGGCGCGGTCGCCGCGACGATCGAATTCGTCCGCGCCGCAAAAGCGCAGCAAGAAGCGGGTCACGATCTCATTCGACGAATGGAACGTCTGGTATCATTCGAACGCGCAGGATCGCGAAATCCTCGGCGGCCCAAGGGATGGCCGCATGCGCCGCGACTGCTGGAGGATATCTACAATTTCGAGGACGTGCTGCAGGTCGGCTGATCCTCAACACATTCATCCGGCGATCGACGTGGTGAAGATTGCCTGCATCGCGCAGCTCGTCAACGTCATCGCGCCGATCATGACCGAGCCGAACGGCCCGGCGTGGCGGCAGACGATCTACTATCCCTATTTTTGCCTCCGTCTACGGGCGAGGCGTTGCGTTGCAGCTCAGTGTCAGTCGCCGGGCTATGATGCCGACGTTGCCGACAATGTGCCTTATCTCGACATAGCCGGGGTACACGACGGGCGGGAACGCGCTGACCTTCTTCGCCGTCAACCGACACGCCGGCGAGGCGATCGAAAACAACGTCGACTTACAGGGGTTCGCCGGCGCCAGGGTCGTCGACCATCAGGGATAGCAGGCGCCGGTCTCGAAGCCGTCAACTCGCTGAAAAAGCCCATGACCGTTTCGCCCAAGACGGGCGCTGGCGCGAAGGTCCAGGACGGGCGCCTGACCGCCCGGCTGCCGCGCTATTCCTACCAGATGATCCGCCTCGCCCTCGCTTAGTTAGGGCGGCGGAAGGGATTCAAAATCCATGGAAGGAAATCCAAATCCCCACGGAAGGAAATCAAAGGCCATTTTCCCTGCCGCCAATCGAGGCTTTTCAATAAGTTTCAGGCAATCTTACCCTAAAGATCAACCCCCGATCCTCTCAACGCCGCCAGCTTCGAAGTCTTGGCCCACCTCTGTTCGACGACCCAAGCAACTTAGGGGAGCTATCCGCTTTACAAACCCATTTCCCATTTGGTAGCACAGCCGCCGACAGGCCGGCGACCCGGCCCGTCCTGACCAAGAAAATGACCGCGGCTGGGCGCCAGGGTTATTGAGGAGAATTACTATCTGGGGGACGGTCGCTACCTTCGCCCGGACGGGTGTTTTGTTCGCGTCTTTCAGGCGATAATTAGGGGCGCAAGGGAACCTGAAACGCCAAAGCCTGAAAGCGCTCGTTAAGTTCATCGATGTCAGCGGCCACCTGGAGCAGGTCTACTGTAGTTTCTTGCACTAATCTGGTAGTGAGTTTCTTCTCGCGGCAAATCTCAAATCTGCCGGGAGGCGCGGGGTGCTCGAACTGCCATGTGTCGTGGATCATTCGATCTCAACGTCCGGCCAAGCGACGAGCATCCTCGGCAAATTCGCATAACTTGGCTATTATACCAGTTGAAATCGGTCGCAATCGTGCAAGGGATACATACAGGGCTGTTCAACGCTCTGTACTAGTCCCAGATGCAACAGGATTCCACGTTCTGAGCGAACGGGAGGTGGACGATTCCGCGGGCAGAAAAAGTCTGAATCTGTGTGAGGCGACCAAATCACTCGGGGGTCGCCATGAAATCGTTCGAGCCATTTCTTGCGCTGCTCGCGACGATTCCCGACCCGCGTCGCGCCGAGGGCAAACTCTATCGGTTACCGCACGTGCTGCTGTTTTCCGTTTTCGCCATGGTGAGCGGCGCCAATTCGTATCGCGGCATCCGCACTTACCTCAAGGTGCATCGGCAAAGGCTGAACAAAGCCTTCGAGATCAAGTGGAAGAGGCCGCCGGCGCATACCGCGATCCGCTATATCTTGCAGGGGCTGAGCCCGGCCGATGTCGAAAAGGTCTTTCGTGACCACGCCGCGAACCTCAAATCTCGCTCCGGCGAGCGCCCAGACGCGCGTCATCGCGTTCGACGGCAAGACGCTGAAGGGCAGTTTCGACAACTTCAACGACGCCAAGGCAAGACAGTTGCTTAGCGCGTTCGCGGTCGATACGGCGCTGGTTCTCGCCCACATCGAAATCGATGAGAAATCCAACGAGATCCCCGCCGCGCAGAAGCTGATGGAGGAACTCCACTTGGCGGGCCATATCGTCACCTGCGACGCCATGCATTGCCAAAAAAAACTTTCGAAGCCGCCGCCGTCGCCAACGCACATCTGATCGTCCAGCTCAAGGAGAACCAGCCGATCCTCTGGCAGAAGGTCGAGGCCGTCTGCGCCACGGCCAAGCCCCAGTCGAGCGTGCAGACCGTGGACCAGAAACGGCGCAACCGCCACGAAACCCGAGCCATCGCGGTGTTCACCGCCGCGCCCGCCGTCGCAGGAACGGAATGGGAGCCCCATGTCGCCGCCATCATCAAGGTCGAGCGCGCGATCAACGTCCGGCAGCCCGCCACCGGCCTCTGGAAGCCCTCGTCCGAAATCTCCTTCTATCTCTCCGGCCGTCCTGTGACCGCAAACCTCGCCGCGCACGCCATCCGCAAGCACTGGGGAATCGAGAACAAATCCCACTACACGCGCGACGTCACTTTCCGCGAAGATGCCTCGCGCATTCGAACCAATCCTGGAATTGTCGCAAGACTCAGGAGCATTGCGTACAATATCCTGCGCTGCAACCAATCCGACTCAATCCCTCAAGACCGCTTCGCCACCGCTCTCGGAGGCCTCAAATCAATATTCTCCATGACGTTCAGTAGAGAGCGTTGAACAGCCCTGGGGATACATAAGCGTCAAGTTTTCTGTTAATGCCGAATATTTGCGAGGTAAGGCAAAGTCCGAGTCTCGCGCTGACGGTTGTAAGGTGATTAATTCGCTATCGACTATGGCCTCTAATCTTACTGTGTCACAAGTTGGCTCTTTGGCAACAGGGGCATCGGGGCAGTCGCCGGGCGATACTTCGGGCCAACCTAATGCGGATGCTTGTGATGGACGATTTGACGTGGCGTTCTGCTCGGATCGGGGGATCCGCGGGGTCGAAAACCGTTGGATAGGTCAGACGTTTTGATGACGAGGGTTTTGTCGTCTGAGGGGGGAATCAGACTCCGTTCGGAGACCAGGAATCCGTATGCTGCGACGCAGAGCGCCATGTGATGGTGAAAGCCTCGCCAGCCTCGACCTTCATAGTGATCGAGGCCCAGTTCCTGCTTGAGTTCCTGATAGTCGCGCTCGATCCGCCAGCGCAGTTTGGCAGTTTCCACGAGCCTCGCGAGGGCTGTATCCGCAGCCAGGGTCGAGAGCCAGTATTTGGTCGGCGCGCTTTCGTCCTGCGGCCATTCGACGAGCAGCCACTCTTCCGCATAGGGGTGCGAACGCCAGTAGTCGCGATGCGCGGGCCTAACCCGCACGGCGGCGAAGCGGGAACGAAGCGTTTTGTCGACGCCTTCGCGCCATGCGACGTCCCGCCAGGCGTCAGCCGGCAGCGACTTGGCGAGTTGCTTGGCCGACTGAGGCTGATTCTGCGCGTCGCGCCGCATCAGCGTCGGGGGTCGACCTTGCCCGGTCCATGCCTTGGGCGGGAGCGGACCCGCTCCCGGCGGCCAAAGCCGGACCGACGACTGAACGCCGACGACATAAGTCAGGCCCATGCGCGTCAGCGCCGCTCGGAACGCCGTGTTGATCCCGTAACCGGCGTCCGCCAACACCACCCCTTCCGGCACGCCCTCGGCGCGCGCGGCGCGGATCTGGTCGAGCGCAATTTGCGGTTTGGTCTTGAAGACGACGTCCTCGGGCACGCCGGCTCTGGCCCGGCGAACTGGATCGGCCGCCCAATCCTCGGGAAGATAGAGCCGAAAGGCGATCGGCAGGCTCGCGTGCTCGTTGGCGACCGACAACGACACCGCAATCTGACAATTGTCCTGCTTGCCGAGTTGCCCGCAATACTGCCGGGCGACGCCAACGGAATGAACGCCCTTCTTCGGGAATCCCGTGTCGTCGACGATCCAAGCTCTTACTCCGCCGCTCTTTTCGATCGCAGGCAGAACAAAGGTTCGAACCTGCCGCAGCAGGGCCTCCTGCGACCAATCGGCGTTCGCGACAAAATGGTGCAGCGATTGATGCGCGCCTTGAACCCGGCTGGGCTCGACGCGGGCTGCAATCGGCTCGACGCTCTTGCGCTCGCCGGGAAGGATAAGCCCTTTGCAGTAGGAGCCAAATGGCGCGCGCCGATCCGCGTGCCCCAAGCTCGACGCCAAGTGCTCCAAATAAGACGCTAACCGAGATTCGTTCCCAGCTCCCTCTGCGCTTCGATCCACCAGCCCCTCCGAATCAGGCGTGAATCGAAACCATCACCTCAAATGTTTATGACACAGTAAAACTAAGGGCCCGTCAGGAAACAACTGAATCGGGTGCGAGGTGGGGGATTCCCAAGTTTGGGATCGTATCCTATGCGCGGGCATGCTCGATGTTGCTCTGATTCGCGAACGATTTGAGGCTTCGTCGCCGCATCTCGACGAACGCGGGCGGCGGCTGTTCGCAGCTACTGAAGCCGCGGCCGCCGGTTACGGCGGCATTGCGGCAGTGTCGCGGATCACCGGCATCGCCGCAAGCACCATCGGCCGCGGCCTGAATGAACTCGCGGCGCCGACGCGGTTGGAGCCGGGCCGCATCCGCCGTTCGGGCGGCGGCCGCAAAGCGCTGGTCGTGACGGACCGGAAGCTTCTCGACGACTTGAACGGGCTGGTCGAGCCCGAGGCGCGCGGCGATCCGATGTCGCCGTTGCGCTGGACTTGCAAGAGTCTGCGCCGAGTGGCGGCCGAACTCGCCGCCCTGGGGCATCGCGTGAGCCATACGGTCGTGGGCGAATTGCTGAGGCAGCAGAAGTTCAGCCTTCAGGCCAACCGCAAGACCCGAGAGGGCGACAGCCATCCAGATCGCGATGCCCAGTTCGCCTACATCAACACCGAGGTGAGCGCCGCCCTGGCCGAAGGCCAAGCAGTGATCTCGGTCGACACCAAGAAAAAGGAACTCGTCGGCGACTTCAAGAATGCCGGACGCGAGTGGCGTCGCCAAGGCGAGCCGGAAGAGGTGCGGGTCCACGACTTCCTGATCAAGGAACTGGGCCGGGCGGTCCCCTATGGCATTTACGATCTCGCCAGCAATGCCGGTTGGGTGAGCGTCGGCATCACCCACGACACGGCGGCCTTCGCGGTCCAGACAATTCGCCGCTGGTGGCAGGAGCTCGGCCGCGCCCGTTACCCCGAGGCCACCCAACTCGTTATCACCGCCGACGGCGGCGGCTCCAACGGCTATCGCGTCCGCCTGTGGAAACGCGAGCTGCAACGTCTGGCCGACGAGACCGGCATCGCCATTGAGGTGCATCACCTGCCCCCGGGGACCAGCAAGTGGAACAAGATCGAGCACCGTCTATTCTCGTTCATATCGCAAAACTGGCGGGCCAAACCGTTGGTCAGCTATCAGGTCATCGTCAATCTGATCTCGGCCACCACCACCTCGACCGGTCTCGAGGTACGCTGCGAACTGGACGCCAATACATATCCCAAGGGCGTCACCGTCCCCGACGCCGAAATGGCCGCCCTCAATATCGAATGCGCCGAATTTCACGGCGAATGGAACTATACGATCCGCCCCACCAACCGGTCAGATCGAGCGGTTGAATTCCTGACAAGCGCTAAGTACGCCCAATTCGCTGCAACACGTCCCACAGCTGCATAGTGACGGGTTTCGATGCGTCCTTCTTCCGCTCTCCTCAGAACGTTTGGATCGGTTGTGCCGAGCAGCGCATTGCCGAGCAGGGTGCGGGGAGGGTTTTCGCTTTCGTGTGGCCCGTCGCCCATGATATGCGTCCGCGATGAATAGCAAAGAAGAAGGCGAGAATCCGTCACGCGACGAGCTGCTTTTGCAGCTATTAAGGACGCCTCCCCAGCCGCGAGCAGAGCGCAAGCGTCCCCGCCAGCAAACTGAGGAGAAGTCTAATCGGACTCGGTCTTCTGAGTCGAGCGGCGAAAAGCGCGTTCCTTCTGCTTAGACGTGCGCGGAATTGTCAGGATTTCGATAGAGTAGGCGCTTGCCCTTCGCGCCAGCGAGCAACATGGTCGCGCGCTGGTCGTCCAACAGGTGGCGCGTGTTCGCCCTGAAATCGAATTCGTTCAAATACCGCTGCAAGTGGGCTTCGCTCAGCCTGTGGTACGGGCCGTAAACTCCGCGCTTAAACACAGCGAAATGCGACTTCGCGGAGTTTGTGTGTAGCATATCCGCCGTGATCGCACGAAGTTCCGTTGGAAACCTGGGATGTGTACGGCCCCAAACTCAACAAAGTTAGAGTAGATACGTTGAAATCGTTTGGAGACGCGGTGATGTCGTACTCGTCGATCTGCAAGTCTTCGGTTTCATCCGCGTAGTCGTCGAACCATTCTTGGTCGTTGTTAATCATTGTCTTCACCACAATTTGGCAGTCGTCGGCGCTTTCATCATCCGACCTCCTATCGCCTCCACGCATGACGATTACGGAGGTGGTGCGCTCACGACCCTCGCCAGATGTCCAAGCGCGATAAAGGCGGCCTGCAAGCGCTGTCGCTTGGCGATGAGTGAGAGGGATCGGCGCGTCCTCTCGCAAAGCGCGCCAGACAGTTTCAAGATAGGCCGCGAGTGTCGCATGACGCACTTTTGCTTCGGTCGGCTCTGCGGTTCGAAGCGAAACCTTTATGAACGAAGCCTTGGGCGAGATAGTGAGTGGGACCGTCTCGCTCCTGCTCGGCAGCTCCAATTTCAAGCCGATCGCTCGCGCCTTCACGTCCGCCGGAATGCGCTGCATGAAGTAGACGGAGCGGGAGCCGCCACGCCGCATCGGACGAACCAAGCGATAGAGCATTGTATACCACCGATGTTGACCACTTGAGGCGGCGCAACAGGTTGTAATCGCTCATCTCTTTGGCATCGTTCGAGATTTGTGACGAATGGTGCCCAGGAAAGGACTCGAACCTTCACGGCTTGCACCGCTGGTACCTGAAACCAGTGCGTCTACCAATTCCGCCACCTGGGCCCGGCGCGTGTCTTAAGAGCGCGGGCGGGCCGATGTCAACGGCGCGCCGCGTCCCTCGCCGTCGCCCATGACAATGGCGCAGGCGCGGCGCTAAAATCAGCGCCAAGGCGCCTGAGCGCGCCCCGGAGGAGTTCCTGATGACCAGCGCCGCGCGCCTGTCGTTGCATGTGCCCGAGCCGACGGTGCGCCCCGGCGCCAGGCCGGATTTCAGCCACGTCGGCATTGCCGAGGCTGGCGAAGTTCCCCGTCCGCCGACTGACGTCACCCCGTCCGAAATCCGCGACCTTGCCTATACGATGATCCGCGTGCTCGACGACCAGGGCCACGCTGTCGGCGCGTGGGTGGGAGCGCTGACGCCCGACGATCTGCGCAAGGGCCTGCGCGACATGATGCTGACCCGCGCCTTCGACGCCCGCATGCTCCTCTCGCAGCGCCAGGGCAAGACGTCGTTCTACATTCAATCTCTCGGTGAGGAGGCGATCGCGACCGCCCATCGGAAGGCGCTCGAGCCGGGCGACATGTGCTTTCCGACCTACCGCCAGCAGGGCCTGCTGATCGCCTACGGCTGGCCGATCGTCGACATGATGTGCCAGATCTTCGCCAACGAGCAAGATCGTCTCAAGGGCCGGCAGCTGCCCGGGCTCTATTCGGCGAAGGAGGCCGGATTCTTCACGGTCTCCGGCAATCTCGGGACCCAATATCCGCACGCGGTCGGCTGGGCGATGGCCTCGGCGATCGCGGGCGACACGCGCATCGCCTCGGGCTGGATCGGCGAAGGCGCGACGGCGGAGAGCGACTTCCATTCGGCGCTGGTGTTCGCGTCCGTCTACCGGCCGCCGGTCATTCTCAACGTGGTCAACAACCAATGGGCGATCTCGTCCTACCAGGGCATCGCCGGCGGTGAGAGCGCCAAATTCGCCGCCCGCGGCCATGGCTTCGGCATTCCATCGCTTCGCGTCGACGGCAACGACTATCTTGCGGTCTATGCAGTCTCGCGGTGGGCGGTCGAGCGGGCGCGCGCCAATTTGGGCCCGACACTCATCGAATGGGTGACTTACCGCGCAGGCGCGCACTCGACTTCGGACGATCCATCCAAATATCGCCCCAAGGACGAATGGGCCGATTGGCCGCTGGGCGATCCGATCGAGCGGCTGAAACTCCACCTTATCCGGATCGGCGCTTGGAGCGAGGAGCGCCACAAGCAGATGCAGGCCGAGGTCGAGGCCGAAGTGCTGGAGGCCGCGAAAGAGGCGGAAAGACACGGCACGCTGCATGATGGACCGAAGCCGAGCGCTTCATCGATGTTCGAGCAGGTGTACAAGGACATGCCGCGCCATTTGCGCGAACAGCGCCAGCAGCTCGGAGTCTGACGCCATGGCGAGAATGTCGATGGTCGAGGCGATCCGCGACGCCCTGGACTGCAAGATGGGCGAGGACGACTGCGTGGTCGTGTTCGGTGAGGATGTCGGCTATTTCGGCGGCGTGTTTCGCTGCACCGACGGGCTGCAGCGCAAATATGGCAAGTCACGCTGCTTCGACGCCCCAATCAACGAGTCGGGGATCGTCGGCGTGGCGATCGGCATGGGGGCGTATGGGCTTCGGCCGGTCGCGGAAATCCAGTTCGCCGACTATGTCTACCCCGGCTACGACCAGATCGTGTCCGAGGCGGCGCGACTCCGCTACCGGTCGGGGGGAGAGTTCTTTGCGCCGATCGTGATCCGCATGCCTTGCGGCGGCGGCATCTATGGCGGGCAGACCCACAGCCAGAGCCCTGAAGCGCTGTTCACCCACGTCAGCGGCCTGAAGACTGTTATTCCGTCGAACCCCTACGACGCCAAGGGCCTGCTCATCGCGTCGATCGAGGACGACGACCCGGTCATCTTTCTCGAGCCCAAGCGGCTCTATAACGGTCCATTCTCCGGCCATCCCGATCAGCCCGCCGTCCCGTGGGCGAAGCATCCGCTGAGCGAAGTGCCGGCAGGGCGCTATGTCGTGCCGCTCGGCAAGGCCGCGGTCAGGCGGGCGGGAAAGGGCGTGACCGTGCTCTGCTACGGCACGATGACCCATGTCGCCGAGGCGGCGGCCGAGGAGACGGGCGTCGACGCCGAAATCATCGATCTGCGTTCGCTCCTTCCCCTCGACGTTGAGGCGATTCAGACCTCGGTCGAGAAGACCGGCCGCTGCCTTATCGTGCACGAAGCGACGCTGACCTCCGGCTTCGGGGCCGAGCTCGCCGCGCAAGTGACGGAGCGCTGCTTCTATGCGCTCGAGGCGCCGGTCGAGCGCGTCGCCGGCTGGGACACGCCTTACCCGCACTCCGAGGAATGGGACTATTTCCCGGGTCCCGCCCGCGTCGGGCGCGCCCTCGTCAACGCGATGGAGACTTGAGATGGGCGTTCGCTCGATCAAGATGCCAGACGTCGGCGAGGGGGTCGCAGAAGCGGAAATCGTCGAATGGGCGGTCAAAGTCGGCGATCTCATCAAGGAGGATCAGGTTGTCGCCGCGGTGATGACGGACAAGGCGACGGTCGAAATCCCGACTCCCGTTGCGGGCAGCGTGCTCGCGCTCGGCGGCGCGGTCGGCGACGTGCTCGCGGTCGGCGCCGAACTCATTCGCATCGATGCGCCGGGGATAGCGGATTCGCTCGCTGCTACCGCGCCGAAATCCCGCCCCGCCCGCGACGAAGCCGCGCCGGCGACGAGCGCCAAACCGAAGCCTCTCGAGGCATTGGCGGAGCCACGGGCCGAGGCGCCGCCCCGCATTGAGCCCGAACGTCAGGCGCCGGCGCCGCTGGAAGCGCCCCAGCTTCTGGCTCAGCCGCCGCGCCCTCTGGGCGAAAAGCCGCTCGCCTCGCCCGCAGTGCGCCTGAAGGCCCGCGAAGCCGGCGTCGATCTTAAATTCGTGCGCGGGTCGGGCCCAGCGGGACGCATCACCCACGACGATCTCGACGCCTTCATCGCCCGCCCGCCCGAAGCGCCCGCGAAGGGATCCGTTCGCGCCCCCAATCATGCAGTCGAGACGATCAAGGTCGTCGGCATGCGGCGCCGCATCGCGCAAAACATGGCCAAATCCTCGCGCCGCGTCGCCCATTTTTCCTACGTTGAGGAAACCGACGTCACTGCGCTCGAGGAATTGCGCGCTTCGCTCAATGCTCACGCGACCGATGCGCGGCCGAAACTAACCCTCCTGCCTTTCCTCATGCTGGCGACCGTCAAGGCGGTCGCTGACTTTCCGCAGGTCAATGCCCATTATGACGACGACAACGACGTCATACGCCGCTTCGGCGCGGTGCACCTCGGGGTCGCGACCCAGACCCAGAACGGGCTCATCGTTCCGGTCGTGCGCCATGCCGAGACTCTCGGCCTCTACCAATGCGCCCGCGAAATGCGGCGTGTGAGCGAAGCCGCGCGCCAGGGCGTCGCCGCCCGCGACGAGCTTGTCGGATCGACGATCACGCTCACGTCGCTTGGCGCGCTCGGCGGCGTCGCCTCGACCCCAGTCGTCAACCGGCCGGAAGTGGCGATCGTCGGCGTCAACAAGATCGTCGTCAAACCGGTCTGGCGCGACGGCGGCTTCGTTCCGCGCAAGATGATGAACCTCTCGTCGTCGTTCGACCACCGGGTCGTCGATGGTTATGACGCCGCGACCTTCATTCAGCGCCTGCGCGAACTGATCGAGACCCCGGCCGCGCTGTTCATCGAGGATTGACTTGAAGCAGCGGCCGCGACGGCCACGCGCGGCATGTTCGGGCACGGCGCGGCGGGCGACGTTACTCCATGCAGGGCGCGGGCGCAGCCGGATCCATCGTGGTTTCAACCTGAAACTGGCTCCCCGCGCGCCTTCAGGGGTGAGGCTTGCCGGGGGCGGGCAAGCGGCGCGCGGGGAATTCGTGATCGCGCTTAAGCCAGGCGGCGGGCCGACGAGATGGTTCGACCTCGCCTGCCGCGCCGATCCTACTGGAACAGCTTCAGGATGAGCGCGGCGTTCTGATTGGCGATCGACAGCGACTGGATGCCAAGCTGCTCCTGCGTCTGCAGCGCCTGCAACTGGGTCGACGCGGTGTTCATGTCGGCGTCGACCATGCCGGCAACGCCGTTGGAGTAGTTCGTCATCAAAGCGGTGTTGAAGGTATTCGCCGTGGTCATGCGGTCCTGAGTGGCCCCGATCAACGCTGCATAGTTCGTGACGGCCGCAAGCGCCTGGTTGACGTTGTTCAACGCTGTCTGCGCCCCGGCGGCGCCGGAGACATTGATGTTGGTCAGATCGGTGCCGTTTTGGACCAGGAGGTTTTGCGACGCCGGGGTCGTGACGGTCGTCGTCACCGCGTAGGACGCGGCGGTGGCGAAGGTTGGAGTTCCACCTTGAGCGATCGAGTTGCCGTTGGCGTCGAGAGCGGTGTAGGTCGTCGTTGTCGCCGCCCCGTCAAGAGCCACCGACTGGACCGTCAGCGCCTGGTTCGTGGCGTCTTCGTAGATTGCGTCTGTGCCGTATGTGGCCGTCACTGTTCCCGCGGTGACGGCAGTCGTGTCCGCCGTGTCGGCGGCAAACTGAGTCTGCAGCTCGGCCATCGTCGTCGGATCGCTGAGGGTCGATTGGCTGGTCGTTGATGTCGAAGTTCCGCCGGTGGTCAGACCATACAGCGCCTGGGCTGTGAAGGCGATGGTGTTCACCGTTCCGCCGGTCGCGGTGGCGTTGAACCCGGAGACGAAGTTGAGCGAGGTCAGGCTGCCGTTGAGGACGTTCATGCCATTGAACGACGCGCCATTGACGGCGTCGGTGAGCTGCTGGCCGAGTGAGGCGAGCGACGTGTTGATATTGCCGAGTTCGGCGCCGGGCTCGGTCGCCTGTGTCAGCGCGGTCGCGATCGAATTGATGGTCGTGATGACCGAATTGATCGCCGAGCTCGCGGTCGCAAGGACCGATTGCCCCTGCGACAACGCGTCGTTGGAAGCCTGCACCACGCTGCTGTCGGCGTTGAGTTCAGCGGCGATCGACCAATAAGACGAGTTATCGGCGGCGCTGGAGACGCTGAGGCCGGTTGAAACCTCGTTCTGAACGGTCGAGAGGGACTGTTGAGTCATCTGCAAGGCCTGCAGCGCGCTCAACGCGGCGGAATTGTTGAGAATTGAATCCATGACGGTGCTCCTGCCAGAAATGGTCGCGGGGATTGAACGACATTTCGGACTCGCACCGAGACGACGGACTGGCAGCATGCCCTTAGGCTCATGATTGAGAGCCTAACCGTCGTGTTAAGCCGGGGCGTCGCGCGCTGATCGCGCGGCTTTCCCCTCGCGGAGCGGACTTTAGGGGCGCAACCGCTAATGGCCGGTTAAATCGGGGCAAATATTCGCTTGGCCCCATTTCGCGGTTACGCCGGACCACGCGCGCAATGCCGGCGCAAGCTCCGCTGCCGACGATGGCCGGTGCGAATTCCTCACTCAGGCCCGAATGTGGCGACGAACCTGCTGGCGCAAATCGAACGGCTTTGGGCCAACCTGCAGGGACTGGGCGTCCGGCGCCTGACCGCCTTGGCCATTACCGGCGTGGCCGCTTTCGCGGTGACGGGACTGGCCGGCTATTACCTGAGCCGGCCGACCATGGAGACCCTTTATTCGGGACTCGACCGCGACGATATCGCCGCCATCGGCGCCGCCTTGCGCGAAGCGGGTGTGCCGTTCGACGTCAACGCCGAGAGCACGGTCGTCTTGACCCCGGCGGGACAGACGGCAGCGGCGCGGATGATCCTGGCGGAAAAGGGCCTGCCGCGCAGCGGCGCCGTTGGCAACGAACTGTTCGACAAGCTCGGCTCGCTCGGCCTGACATCGTTCATGCAGGACGTCACCCGCCTGCGGGCGCTCGAAGGCGAGCTCGCGCGGACGATCCAGATGATGCGCACGGTCAAGGCAGCGCGGGTGCATATCGTGCTCTCCGACGAGGGTTCCTTTCGCCGCGAGCGTCAGCCCTCCTCGGCCTCGGTGGTGATCCGTACCGACGGCGGGGACGATCGCGCCACAGGGCAGGCGATCCGCCACCTGGTCGCCTCCGCAGTTCCGGGAATGAAGCTGGATGACGTCACCGTTCTCAATGTCGATGGACGCCTCTTGGCGTCCGGCGCCGAGTCGATCGAGAAGTCGCCAGACAATCTGCTCGCGCTCGAAAAGGACGTGTCGCAGGAAATCCGCGAGAACGTCACCCGGACGCTCACGCCATACCTCAGCTCCCGCAATTTCCAGATCTCGGTCGCCGCCAGGCTGAACGCCGACAAGACACAAACCAACGAGACGATTTACAATCCCGACAGCCGTGTCGAACGCTCGGTGCGGGTGACCAAGGAGCAGCAGAGTTCGCAGAACGCCGCAGGGGAGCAGCCCGCGGGCGTCGAGGCCAACCTGCCGAAGCCAAAGAGCGGCGGCGGCGAATCAAAGCAGTCAAACGATCAGACGCAAAAGCGCGAGGAGCTGACGAACTACGAAGTCTCGTCGAAGTCGATTCAGACCACCAGCGCCGGTTTCGCGGTCCAAAATCTCTCTGTCGCGGTGCTGATCAACCGCGCCGCGCTCGCCGCCTCTCTTGGCGACAAGCCGCCGCCCGACGCGCTCGCCAGTCAGGTCCACGAGATCGAGCAGCTCGTCGCTTCGGCCGCCGGGCTCGATCGACAGCGAGGCGACACGGTCAAAGTCTCAGTGGTCGATTTCATCGATTCGTCCCGCGACCTCGATCCGGCGCCAGGTCCCTCGCTGATCGAAATCCTTGCCCGTCAAGCGGGATCGATCGCCAACGCCGGCGCCATCGTGGCGGTTGCGGCGCTGGTGGTCTGGTTCGGGGTTCGGCCCGGGCTGAAGGTGGCGCTCGCCCCGTCGCGCCTCGCGGCCCGGGACGGGCGCGGCGCATCCGGCGGCCAACCGCCGGCATTGGGAGCGCCCGACGGCGAAGGCCTGGCGAGCGAGAGTATCCTCATCGAAACGGATTCGGGGCGCGACGCATTTTTGCAAGCGCTGCTGGCGCGGCGCGACAACGGCCCCGGACGCAAGCTGCAGAAACTGGTCGAGTTCGATGAGAACCATGCCGCCACGATTCTCAAACAATGGATTCGTCAAGGAGCGAACGGATGAAACCGCTTTCGATCGCCGATTATCTCGATGATCTCGGCCGCGCTCCGACAGAAGAGGAGACGCGGCCGCGACGCGAGAGCTCGCCGTTTCGCCCGCGAAGCCTGCCGAGCGTGCAGAACGGCGAGCCGCGTCCGCGGCCGGCCTTCAACGCCCTGGCGAACCCTGGCGCCGCCCGGGATACGCAAGGGAAGGATGGTCCTCGGCGCACGTCATGGGAGCGCAAGCCTCTTCCGCCCGCTGCCCCGGCGGGGTCGGCGCCGGCGGGCGACGCGTTCAAGCCCGAAGATATAGCGGGCAGGCTCGCCGAAGCTTACGCGCGCGGCCGCGAGCAAGGTCTCGTCGAGGGGCGGGCGGAGGCCTCCGACCGCCATGCCGCGGAGCTCGCCGCGATGCGGAGGGAGGCGGAGACCGACCAGCTTGAGTTCCAGCGCAACGAATGCGCTCAGCTCGAGAGCGCGATCCGGACCGGATTGAGGCAGATCGAAGACAATGTCGAAGTCGCCGTCACCCGCATCCTTGCGCCGTTTCTGAATAAGCAGGTTGTGAAGCAGGCTGCGGACGAACTGTGCAGAGCGATCGCTCGGCTCGGCGCGGCGGGCTCGCCCGGGTCTATGACGATTCGCGGCCCCGAGCATTCGCTCGCTAAATTGCGCGAGCGGATCGTGGATTTGCCGATCGCGGTCGCCTTTGTCGGCGACAAAGGCGCAGAGGTGGTCGTCGAGGCCGGCGCCACGCAAATTGTGACCGCGCTTCGCTCCTGGGCGGAGTTGCTCGCCTCGTTCGCCGACTGAGCGGCGCCGATGGCCGCGCAACATCCGGAAATCGTCATCGTTAGACGCCGCGGCTCGCACGAGGACGAGCATCATGGCGGCGCCTGGAAGATCGCTTTCGCCGATTTCATGACCGCGATGATGGCCTTTTTTCTCGTGCTGTGGATCATCAGCGCCACCGACAAGAACACCAAGACGCTCATCGCTCGCTACTTCAATCCGGTGAAAGTCGAGGAGCCGGCGAAGGCACAAAAGGGCATCCACGGCGTCCCGGAAAAGGACGCCTATCAGCCAGGCGCGGGTTCAGCCGCGCCGAGCGCCGGGAAGTCCGCGTCCGACCGCGCAGAACCCGCGGGGGGACCGGATGGCGAGGCGGCGCCGACGAATCCGTCGAGTCAAGGCGAGCAACGGCGCCCGCCGACGCCGCAGTCGCCTGAGCCGCCCCAAGATCCGGCAAGGCCATACCCAACGATGTCGGAGCAGGAATTGTTCAGCGATCCGCGCGCGAGTCTCGACAAGATCGCCGGCGCCCCGCCGCCGGGGCCTCGCATTGATCCTTCGGCGGCGCTCAAGGGCTATGGCGAAGCCGGGCCAAGCGCCGACGAGGCGCTTCGCGATCCATTCCGTCCGCTAGGCAGCGACCGGGCCATCAATGTCGTCAGGTCCGACACCGGCGCTCCGCCAGCTGCGGCCGCCGCCGGTGACCTGCCGGCGTCGGAAGAGGCGTCCAGCCCGCCCGAGGCCCCGGCGGCGCCCGGTCCAAGCAAGGCTCAGGCGCCACAATCGCCGGCGCCGTCATTGGGTCTACCGCCCCCGCCCGACGCCGCCGAGGCGCGCCGGACCGCAGCGTCCGACCTGCTTGCCGACTTGAGAAAGCGGCTCGCGGGCGAGGCGTCCGCCAATCAGGGACCAGAGCTGGACGTCGAGGCCACCCAGGGCGGCATCCTCATCAGCCTCACCGACCGGCAGAATTTTTCCATCTTCGCGATCGGCTCCGCCGAACCGCAGCCGCGCGTCCTCAAGATGATGGACGCCGTTGCCGCAAGCCTGCAGAGCATGCCGGGCGTCATCATCGTTCGCGGGCACACCGATGCTCGGCCTTATCGGTCGGTGACGTACGACAATTGGCGACTGTCGTCGGCGCGGGCGCAGATGGCCTATTACATGCTGAGCCGCGGCGGGCTGGCGGAGAAAAGGTTCGAGCGCGTCGAGGGCTACGCCGACCGCCGTCTCAAGGACCCTTCGCGGCCGCTCGCGGCCGAAAACCGCCGGATCGAGATTCTCGTCCGCGAGGCGACGCCATGACAGTCGCCCGGCGAGCATGGATCTGGGCGGCGCTCGCAGTTATTGCACCGGCCGTGGCGTTCGCCGATTCGGCGAATTTGGCCGACATGGTCGACGGCTTGCAGCGGACCCAGGTTCAGATCGCCCAAGGCGACAAAGCTGCATATGCGCTTCAACTCAATCAGTTGAAGACCATCGGCGCGGCGATCGCGGCGGCCCAGCGTGAAACCTGGAAAGACAGGCGCCAGGCGGATTCGCTCGTCATCTATATCCTCAGCGGCGGGCCGCTCGTCGACGTTGCGCCGCTGTTGAAAGGCGACGCCGTCGTCGAATCCGAGCGGGCGCTGGCGCGGGGCGCGCTCGCTTACGTCACCAATCACGAGGCCGACGCGAAGTCGCTGCTCGACAATGAGGATTTGAACGCCCTCGATGTGCGCCTCGCGGGTGAGGTCGCTTTCGCGCGTTCCGTGCTCGAGACCAGGCGGGACCCCAAGGCCGCGGTCGAGCTTCTCGACTGGGCGCGTCTGCTTGCGCCGGGCGGCCTGGTCGAGGAAGCGGCGCTCCGACGCGAAATCGCCCTTCTCGCCGAGGCCAAGGACGTCGCGCGCGCGGCGATGTTGACCCGGCAATATTCTACCCGCTTCGCCGCCTCGCTCTACGCGGCCGACTTCTTTCGCGATCTCGCCGCCGCGATCGCGCGATTCGGCCTCGCCGACGATCCCGCCAATTACCGGCTTCTAGCGCGGGCGCTCGTGGCGTTGCCGCCGGATCTGCGCCGCGACTTCCTCCTCGGGCTGGCAAAGTTCGCGGTCGTCGACGCCCAATTCGACGCCGCCGCGGCTGCGGCGTCCGAGGCGCTCGAGGGCGCGGGCTTGGACAGCACAGAGGCCATGCGCGGCCGCCTCTATCTCGCGGCCAGCCGAATGTTCTCGGATGCATATGACGCGGCCGTGGCCGATTTGCAGACGATCGCCGTCTCGAAGCTCGATCTGTCCGACGCCGGTCTGCTGGCGTCGGTTCGACGAGTGGCGTCAGAGTTGCGCATCGCCCCCGACGCCAGCGCAGTCAGCACTTCGGGCGCCGCCCTCGACAATGGCGACAGGGAAAAGGATAAAGCGAGCGGACCGGCGCTGACGATCGAGCGGGCCCGGGCCGCGCTCGAGCGCACCGTCGGCCTCGCGCCCGGGCAGGACGGAGGAACGCGATGACCGCGCCCGCCGCCGCGCTCGTTTCCGGCGCAATCGCCGCGCCCACGCTGCGCGCGGCGCCGCAGACCGTAACCGACCGCTTCGCATTTGGAGCCATGCTCAATTCGCTTCCAGGGGTGGCGGCGAAAGCAGGCTCTTCCGTCGCGGAGGAGGGGTCGCAGACTTCGAACGAGACGAAGCAAGAACAGTCGCCGTCAGGACAGTCGGACGGCCATCCGATGTTGGGCGACGGCGCGTTTCTGTCGTCCTTGCCTTTTGCCTTGCAGTCTGGCTTGGCGGCGAGCCAAGGTCCGGTAGCGGACATCGACGCCGCGCCGCTCCTGCCGGCGCCCACGCGAGGGACGAGGCTCGAGACCAGCGGCGCGTCCAACGCCGCGATAGTGAACCAGGCGAAGCCCGCCGCGGCCAGATTGACTGGCGAACGCGCCTTTCATTTTGCTCCCTCGACCTCGGGCGTCGTCAGTGCTGGCCCTTCGCCGACCGCCGGCGCGCCAGTGATCGATGCGCCTTCGTTCTCGCCAGCGCCGGCTGCCGTCGAGAGCGAGACCGGGGCGCTCGGACCGTCGACTCTCGCGCCGCTTTCGATGCAAGGCCGAGGGCTGACGCATGACGCGGCGCTCTCCCCGCCCTCCGCCGTTGTCGCCAGACCCTCGCCCACCCACGCGATGTCCGTCGAAGGCGCCGCTCCAGCGACGGGTAAGACACCGGCGCCGGTCGCCGCCCGCGGAGCGGGCGGCTCGGCAAATCCGCCCGTGAGCCCGATAGGAGCGGCGTTGCAGGATCCGGCCCGCGGCGGGCGGAAGGCCGAAGCCGCTGCGTCGCCGTCCCTCGCAAGGGCTGCGAGTCCGGCCGCCCCTTCCGCCAAAGCCGAGCCGGTCGACAAGGCCGACGCTGGTCCGCCTGATCAGGCCGCCCTTGGCGGGCAGCCGGCGCCGCAAGGGAGCGTGTTTGGAGCGCCGCTGTTGGCGTCCGTCGCCGGGCCGTCGTACGGACCTTACGAGGCGCCTGCGGCCGCCGACGTTGTCCCCGCCGCAAGCGCGCCTGCCCTCGCGGCCCAGGCGCCCGTGACGGCGCCGGTCAAGGAGATCGACGTCGACCTCTCGCCCGGCGGCCTCGAGGACGTCTCGATGACGATGCGGCTTTCGGGCGACAGGCTTTCGGTCATCATCCGCGCCGCGAGCTCTCAGACCAAGGGATCGATCGAGGGAGCGCGCGATGCGATCGCCGGCCGCCTGGCGGCGATCGGCCAGCCGCTCAATTCGCTCGTTATCAGGCAGACGGGCGTGAACGCCGATGCGAATGCGAACGGAAATGGAGCCTCCGCCGACGACAGCTCGACGGGCGGGGGACGCCAATCGGGAGAAGGCGCGGGCGATCATGGGAGCTCGGGGGATGCGGATTCGTCTCGCCGCGGCGCTGGTCGCGATCGCAGCTTCTAGCGCCGCGCCCTCGCGCGCGGAGGGGCCGCTCATGTGCGAGCGGGAGATGACGCGCGCGGCGGCGCTGAATGACGTCCCCCTCAATGTCCTCTATTCGGTCGGGCTGACCGAAACCGGACGGAAGGGGGAGCTCAGCCCCTTTGACATGAACATCGACGGCAAGGACGTTCATTCGACGAGCGCGGCCGAGGCGATGGCGCGCTTCGATCAGGCGAAGGCGCGGGGCGCGAAGCTCATCGACATCGGCTGCATGCAGATCAACCATCACTGGCACGCGGCCGATTTTGCTTCGCTCAGAGAGATGTTCGATCCGGTACGCAATGTCGAATATGCCGCGAGGTTCCTGAAGACGCTCCGCGCCGAGGAGGGCAGCTGGACGCTGGCGGTCGCCCGGTACAACGCCGGGCCAAACAATCCGGCGGCGGAGCGGACTTACGTCTGCGCCGTCATCCACAAGATCGCGAGCGGGTTCGGCCGATGGACGGCGAACGCGAGCGCGCTCTGCCGGTAGCCGGTAGCCCTCGCCGCGGGTCGTTCAGGCCTCGACCTTGTCCTTGTAGGATCGCCAGCGCAGCGCTTCCTGGCCGGATTCGGCCTCCGTCGTGGCCGTCGCGACGATCCGCTCGTGATCGGGCGACTTGTGGCAGACGGGATCTGCGTTGCGGGCGTCCCCGGTCAGCGCCAGCGCCTGACAACGGCAGCCGCCCCAGTCGATCTCGCGGCGGTCGCACGAACGGCAGGGCTCGCGCATCCACTCCGTGCCGCGGAACGCCTTGAACGCGGGGTTCGAGCGCCAGATGTCGCCGAGCGAATGATCGCGCACGTTCCAGAACTCGAGGCCCGGAATCGACTCCGCCGCATGGCAGGGGAGCGCCTTGCCGGTCGGCGAGACATTGATCGCGATCCTCCCCCAGCCCCCCGCGCAGGGCTTGGGATAGCGGGCGTAATAGTCCGGGATCACCATGTCGATGACGAGCTGGCCCTTGAGACGCGTCCGCGCCTCTTCCACCAGCGCGATCGATCGTTCGACCTCCTGCCTTGGCGGCATCAGCGCGGCGCGATTGGCGAGCGCCCAGCCGTAATATTGGGTGTGGGCGATTTCGAGCCGGCGCGCGCCGAGTCCGACCGCAAGCTCGATGAACGCGCCGACCTGATGGAGATTGGCGCGATGAATGACCGCGTTGATCGTGAGCGGCATGCCGGCCCTGGTCACATAGCCTGCAAACGCGCGCTTGCGCTCCCACGAGCCGGCATAATGGCCGAGGCGGTCGTTGGTCTCCTTGTCGGCGCCCTGGAAGGAAAGCTGCGCATGGTCGAGGCCGGCCTCGACGAGCTGGCCCGTCAGCTTCTCGCTGACTCCGATGCCGGAGGTGATGAGGTTGGTGTAGAGCCCGCTCCGCGATGCGTGGCGGGTGATTTCGACAATATCGCGCCGCGCCGTCGGCTCGCCGCCCGAGAGATGCACATGCAGCGCTCCGAGCGCGGCGGCCTCGCTGAACACGCGCTTCCAGGTCTCCGTGTCGATCTCGGCGCCCGGGCGCTCGAGCGCCAGCGGATTGGAGCAATAAGGACAGCCGAGCGGACAGCGGTGAGTGAGCTCGACCAGCAGTCCGATCGGGGCCATGGGCGGGGGCGCGGCATGAGCGGTCATGTTTTGGCGACTCTCGTCATGTTTCGAGAACTCTCTTGGCCTTCAGGTCGGCGAGCATGGCGACGACGTCCTTTTCGATCACCGCCGCAGGCGCAGTATAGCGCTCCGCAAGCTCGGCGACGATTGTGGCAAGATCGCGCTCGCCGTTGCAGAGCTCGAGCACCGTCGCCGCGGTTGCGTCAATCTCGAAGATCCGCTCCGGCGCGAGCAGGGTCCAGCGTCCGCGCACCTCGTCGCGCTTGAGCTTGACGCCCTTGGGCAGGCGAGGCCGCGCTTGAGGTTCTATCTCCATCGTCTCGCCCATCCCGCTTCAATCCGGCCGGAAGGCCCCAGGGGGGATCGCGCCGTCAACATAGGCGTGATGCAGCGCGTCGAGCTGCGCCCAGAGCACGTCGGTCTTGAACTTCAAGGCGGCGAGCGCGCCCTGCTGATCTTCGATCGTGCGCGCGTTGCGCTTGACATAGTCGAGCGCAAACTGAGCGTCCTTCGGCGCCTGGTCGAGCCGGCGGCGGAAATAGGCGACCACTTTCTCGTCGATGAAATCGTAATTGGCGAGCATCCCAGCGATGCGGCGCTTATGGATCGATGGGGCGAAGAGCTCGGTCAGGCTGGACGCAACCGCTTCCACAAGCGGCTTCTCGCGCACGAAACGCACATAAGCTTCGACCGCGAACTTGGTCGCCGGCAGCGCGCCCTCCTGCGAGATCACATAGTCGCGGTCGAGTCCCAATCCATCGGTGAGGATGAGCCAGCGATCGATGCCGCCCTGCTCGTCGCCGGCGCCGTCGTGGTCGGTGACGCGATGGAGCCACTCCCGGCGCAATTCGCGATCCTCGCAACGCCCGATGAGGGAAGCGTCCTTGCGCGGGATCGCCGCCTGGTAGACGTAGCGGTTGAGCGCCCACGCCTGCACATGGCCCTTGCTGAGCTTGCCGTCGTGCAGGAGGCCATGAAACGGATGCAGGTCGTGATAGCGCTCGGGGCCGATGGCGCGGAGCGCCGCCTCGAGCGCGTCCGGACTCATTGGCTCGGGCGCCGTGTGCTGGTTCATGGGGCAACCTCCATGCCGTCGAACGCGACCTCCCACCCGGCCGCTTTCACCTTTGCTTCTTCGGCCGATCCTTCGATCAGGATCGGGTTCGAATTGTTGATATGGATGAGGATGCGCCGCACATCGGCATGACGCGTAAACGACTCCAACGTTCCTCCCGGTCCGGCGAGCGGTATATGGCCCATGCGCCGGCCGCTCTTGTCGCCGAGCCCACTGGCGATCATTTCATCATCGGTGAAGAGCGTGCCGTCAAAAAACAGCACATCGGTCTTGCCGATGCGGGCGTCGAGGTCCTCCGTAACACGCGCGCAGCCGGGCGCATAGACGAGCCCCGCGTCCCCCGCTTCCGCCGCGACGCACACCGTGCCTTCGCCGATGTCGTCGAGGCTGACTTTCCCGTCCTCGAGCCACAGCGGAACCTTGCCGGGGACCGCGAACAATTCGATCTTAAGACCCGGCAGGGGTTCGAAGGTCTCGCCGAGGCGGACCGCGCGGCGCGGGGCGACGGCGCGGTCGACGACATCGAACATCCGATTGGCCCCGATCGCGTCGAGCGTCGCCTGCGTGCCGAAAATCGCGAGCGGCTGGCGCTCGCGCAGCGCCAGGAGGCCGGCCGAAGAATCGACCTCGGCGCTGGTCAGGACGACGGCGGCGATCGGCGAATGGCGCCCCTCGTCCTTCGGCTGGAGCGCCGGCGTTGACAGGATCTGCTGGCGCAGGTCGATCGAGGCGTTGAGCAATAGCCAGTTCGCTCCATCGACGCTGAGCGCGAGGCTCGCCTGGGTGCGCGGCTTGACGCGAGGATCGCCGCTCCAGGCGAGCTCGCAGACGCGGCAGCCGCAGTTCCACTGCGGCACGCCGCCGCCGGCAGCCGAACCCAGCACCAACGCTCTCAGCCGGGGGCCGGATGTGCTAGGGAGGGACATAGTTGAAGCTCGTCGCGATATGGGCCGAGCCGCCGGGCGGCGGGGGGAAATGAGCCGATTGAACCAGCGCGCGCGCCGCCGCGTCGAGATCGGCGTCGCCCGAGGAGCGAGTGATCTCAAACGTGCTCAGCGCGCCCGACGGGCCAATGGTGAAGGCGACGCCCACGACGCCTTTCGCGCCGCGGGCGCGGGCCGCTGGCGGGTAGAACATCCGGCTGCGGATTGCGGCGCTCACCTCGCCGATATAGGCCGAAAGCGACGCCGCGCCAGCCGCGGCGCTCGAAGGCGCGCTCGCCGAAGAAGCGCCGCGCGACGCCTGAGCGGGAGCAGAACGAGACTGCGCCTGATCAGATCTGGGTGCGGGAGCCGGCTTCGGCGCTGGTCTCACTAGGGGTTTCGCCGCTTCGACGCGCACGGGCGGGCTAGGCTTTGGCGGCGGCGCCCCGACCGTCTTCGGAGGCGCAGGCGGCGGAGGAGGGGCAAGCTCGACCGGAGCGGGAGGCGGCGGTGGTTCCGGCTGCGGCAAGGGAGGTTGCTCCTCTGGCGGCGCAGGCGGCTGCTCCGAGACCGTAGGTCGAGGTTCCGGCGACGGAAAGGGCGGCTGCTCGGCGACTGGCGGAGGCGGGGCAACCGCGATGGGCGGGGGCGCCTCGACTGGCGGAGTAGGAGGCTCAACAGGAGCTGGCGCGGCGTCCTGAGGAGGAGGCGGCTCAGCCGCGGATTGTTCGGGCGGCTTCGGCTCTTCGGCCGGCGGCGCCGAGGTTTCGGCGGGCGGAGCTTCCGGCTGAATGTCGACGATCACTTCTCCCGAAGGCTGCTCGGGCGGCTTCGGCGTGAGAGCAAGGAGCGAGAGCGCAGCGACGTGAAGCGCGACAACGATCGCCACCACCGCCGGGCGAAGCCAGGGCGGGCCCAGGGACGGCGGCTCGAACGCGCGTCCCCCGAGTGCGGCGTCGGTCATTGCGCAGGCGCGGGGCGGGTCGAGGCTGGGGGGGAGCGGCGGCCGCTCGAGACGATCGCGATCCGGGAGATTCCGTTCGCCGCGAGCTCGTCCATCACCGACACGACGTCGCCATAGGAAGCGTCGCGGTCGCCCCGCAACTGCACGACGCCATTGGAATCGCCGAGCCTCATCTTGACCGTCGCCGCCAGATCATCGGGCGCAACCTGGTCCTTACCGACGGAGACCGCGCCGTCCTTGGCCACGACGACCACCACCGGATTCTTGGCTTCGAGCGGCTGGGCCGTGCGGGCGTTCGGCAGGTTGACCTTGACGCCGCTCGCCAGCAACGGCGCCGTAACCATGAAGATGATAAGCAGCACCAGCATCACGTCGACCAACGGCGTCACGTTGATCTCGGCCAGCGGCTGATAGAGGCCCTCGCCGACCTTGCGCGGCTCCATCGCCATCAGGGCGCCTCCGCGCGGCGGCGCTGGCCCTCGTCGCGGGCGACTTCCGCCGGCCGCGAAATGAGGGCGAGCGCGCGCTCCTCGACGAACGACGCCATGCTCTGGCCGAGCCGCGCAAAGGCGGCGCCGATGCGGTTATAGCCGATCGACGCTGGAATCGCGGCCGCGAGGCCATAAGCGGTCGCCGCCAGCGATTCAGCGATGCCAGGCGCGACCGTCGCCAGCGACGTGTCCTGCGCCTGAGCGATAGCGGCAAAGCTCGACATAATGCCCCAAACCGTGCCGAACAGGCCGACGAACGGCGCAACGGAGGAGATGACCGCCAGATTGGGCAAGCCGCCTTCCGAGCGCGTCAGGAGCTCCCGCGCGGCGCGCGCCATCGCGTCCGAGATGCGCGCTCTCAGTTCGCCGGCGGTTTCGCCAGGGATGCGGCGGCGAGCCTCTTCGTCACCGGCGATCGCGATCGCCTCGAGAGGTTTCGGAATCGTCCGCCCCGTGCGCGCGGCGCGGACGGCGCGGCTGAGGCGCACCACCGAAATCACGCCCTCGATGATCAGCACCCAGCACCAGAGCGACGCGAGAAACAGCACCCCCATGACGAACTTGCCGACAAGGCCCGCCGAGAGAAAAAGCCCAATCGGAGTCAGATCAATTCCCTGCACGCCGCTCACTTCGCTTCCGACCCTCCCGCGCGCATACTTTCCCGGAGTTCAGCGCGCGCGCAACAAGCGCAGAAGGACGCGGCCCGCATGGGTGCGCGCTTCCTTCGCGTCCAACGTCCCATCGCCGTCCTTGTCGGCGCGTTTGAAGGCGAACTCGACGTAATTGAGATATTCGTCCTTGGTGATCGTCTTGTCATTGTCTGGATCGGCGGTCGCCCAATCCTTATCGGGAATGCGGCCTCTAAGCTCGGCGCGATCGAGCGTGCCGTCGTGATCGGCGTCGAGCTTGTCAAACACCGAGCTGGCCGCCGCCTTCGCTTCGTTCAGGTCGATCGTCCCGTCTTTGTCCGTATCGATTCCCTCGAGCGTCGATGCCCCGAACGCGGGCGACAGCGCGAAGGTCAAAGCCGAAGCCAGCAGAGTTCTCCGGTGGATTGATTTCAAGACGATCTCCTCATTCGCTCCCGTCGCGCGTCTTCTTGCGCGTCGCAAGGTATATCGCAATCCGGCATGGATCGCGAACGTCTTCCCCGCCCCGAAGCTCCGTCGGTCAAGAACGCGCCGAGATGGGAAGCGAAGTGATATCGAACAGAGCGCCGGAGTCCGGCCGTTTGGCGGAAAAGGCGAGACGGCGCAAGCTTCGGCGCCAGACTCGCCTGACGGCGGGAATAGGTCATGCCGAAATCGAGGCTTAGGCATGGCCGAGACATCCACTCGATTTTGGCGGCAGGCCGGCCTGCCGCCGTTGAGCCGACCGGTTTGTTGACCGCTTACATTGTGATCCGCACTCCGCCGTAGATGGCGAAGGGCTTGGCAGGCCCGAACGTTTGCGGATTGGTAATAGCCGGGCCCGTCATGAACTCCCCGGTCTGGACCAGGCCGCCGGATGTATAGTAACGCTGATCGAAAATGTTCTGAGCGTAGCCAAAAATCTGCACCTGCTTGTTATATTGGTAAGAGGTGTGGAGGCCGAAGACGGCGTAGCCGGGAACTTGCGGAACCGCGTTATTTTCGTTGCCGAAGATGACCTGCCCCGACGCTGCGACCATGTCCATGCCAATTTTCCATTCAGGGGTGACGGCGTAGTCGACGCCGACCTTCACCGTATTTTTTGGAATGCCGGCAATCTGCGTTCCGTTTGTAATCGGAATGTTCCCATTGGCGTCGGCCAACGGATTGTTCTCCGACGGCTCCTCGAAAGTCGTCAGGTAAATGGCGTCGATATAAGTGTAATTGGCGTAAGCCGTCCACTTATCGCCCGTCCATTGGGCGCCGACCTCGGCGCCCTGGCGCAAGGTTGTCCCGACGTTGGTGTAGTAGCCGAAGCTGTTAAACGTGCTCACCACCGGCAGAATGTCGTTGGCAAGCGTGGTGCGGAAGAGCCCGGCCGACCATTGCAGCTTGCCCCATTGGGGACCCAATGCGGCAAGGGCGTTCTGCCCACGGAAACCCAACTCGAAAGTCTGGCCGACGACCTGCTTGAGCGGCGGGTCGGAGGACAGGAAGTTGTCGATGATGCAGGGGTCAGTGGGGCTCGCGCAGCCGAGCTCGAGCGGCGTCGGCGTGCGATTGGTCATAGCATACCCGGCATAGAAGCTGATGTCGGGCGCAATCTTGTAGGTGAGGCCGACTGTCGGATTGAGGTGGGAGTAGTCCGAGTAACCGCTGAGGAGAGCGTCGTTCGTGCCCTCGAGACTGATCCCGGCGAAATTGAACCGCGCGCCGCCGGTCAGCGTCAGGCGATCGGTCGCGTTGAACGTGTCGAGGGCGTAGACGCCGACATAAGTGTTGTTCGCCCTGACGTCGATCGGGTTCAGAAAGCTGTCGGGCTCGTCGATGATGTACGGGGAGGCGGTCAACGGGTACGAGTTGTTCGTGAAAGCGATCGTGCCGAGCGTGCTGTTGCCGGTGTAATGCGTCCACCCGTAGTCGAGCGACGCGCCGACGGTCAGCGAGTTGTCGTGGCCGAAAATTTTGTCGGTGTCGACGGCCTGCCCGCTGACCCCGACCGAGCGCGATTGCGTCTGGTTGTCGTCGTCTTCGCCGAGGTCGAGCGTTCCACCCTGCGAGATGTCGGGAATGATTCCGCCCAGCGTGTTATGCACCGGGCTCCCGTTTAGGCACGAGTACGGCGGACAGGGCGTCACGTCGGTTCCATTGCCGTCTACGTGCTGCTGGTTGAACTGGCGGAAATAGGCTCCGGCCTGGAAATTCAGCGTGGGCGAATAGGCGTAAGCGCCCGTCCACTGGAGCATGGCCATCTGGTTATAGGTCGTCTGGGGAATGGTGTAGACGCTGCCCCAATTCGTCTGCAACTGCTGGAGCGGCGTGTAAGCCGCGACGCCGAACTGGGTGTTCCCCGCGGTGAGTTGCAGGTGCGATTCAAACCCGTTCGCCTTGTAGCCGACGTCGCCGTAGAAGTTGGTGAGCTGCGATGCTTCGGCCACCCGCCAACCGCCATCGTTGATTTGGTTGGCCGCCATATAGACCGACCAGTTGCCGACCATCTTGCCGTACTGAATTGCCTCTTGCGCGCGATAGAATGAGCCGCCCTCGAGATCGGCTTCGAAGCCCTGCCAGGTGAAGCCGTTCTTCATCGTCACGGTGACGGCGCCGCCGAGGGCGTTGAGGCCGAAGATCGGGTTTGCGGCGACGATCGTCGTCTTGTCGATCGCATTTGCTGGGATGAGGTCCCAATTAACGACGTCGCCGAACGCCTCATTGATGCGGGTGCCGTTCTGGTAGACGGCCAGACCTTGCGGCGTGCCGGTGACCGCGGTCGCATCGAAACCACGATAGAAGAGGTCTGGCTCGAACTCGTTGCCGGAGACGTTGCCGACGGTGACGCCCGGCGCCGAGCGGGCCAGCGAGGCTGGCAGCGTCGTGTCGTTGAAGGTTTGAATGTCCTGGGAACTGGTCTGCCACACTGCGAAGGGAGACTGCGAAACGTTGATCTGCCCGCCGCCGAGCGGCGTCGTCGCAACCACGTCGAAGGTTGGGAGCACGATCGTGTCCGCGCGCGCCGCGGCCGTCACCGCCATTAGAGCGGCGAAGCCGATAGCTTGCAAACACCAAGCCGTTGAGCGAGTCATCTGACGTTTCCCCCTTGCGCGCGCCCGACCGATGGCGCCGCGAGCAAGCTCGTCCGGGAGTCATGAGAGCGCATAGGCTCATATGCCCGCTCGCGGCCCTCAAACTTAAGCGCGTCGCCTGCCGCAAGTAATTTCAAACATTGGAAGACTTTCAGGGATCAATTCCTCACTCCGGCGGGAGGTTTTCCCGCTTGACCTGCGCCGAACCGCGCATCGACGACGACGCCGCCTGTGGGCGGAGACCCGATTGTCACCCGGCCGCCGAGCAGCCGGGCCCGGTCCCGCATCCCGGCAAGCCCCATTCCGGCTTCGGTTTCGCCCTGCAATCCGCGGCCGTCGTCGGCGACGCGAATGACGAGCCCCGCCAGCCCCCCATCGTCCTCGCTCGGCCCGAGAACCGGCGTTTCGAATCGCAGCGAAACGTCGATCCGCGTCGCGCCGGCGTGGCGAAACGCGTTGGTCATCGCTTCCTGAACGAACCGATAGGCCATGAGGCTCGCGCGCTCGTTCATCGTCTCGACGCGAGGATCGACATCCAGCGAGAGAGCCACGCTCGGTTCGGCTCGCAGCCAATGGGCGACGAGCGCCTCCAGCGCCTCGGCGAGCCCCAGTTCCTCGAGCGCGGCCGGACGCAGGTCGGCCAGAATGCGGCGGTTCTGGCCTTGAAGCGCTTCGACCTGGGCCTCGATCGCGCTCGCCGCCTCGCGAGCAGCGGGATCGTCGCCGACCTTTTTCGCCAGCACCGCGGCGCTGGCGCGCAAACCGAAGAGATGCGGCCCGAATTCGTCGTGGAGCTCGTGGGCGATCACCTGACGTTCCTCGTCCTGGGCGGCGAAAACCCGCTCAGCCAATTCGCTGTTGTCGCTCTTCAAGTCGCCAAGCGCCTCCGCGAGGCTGTTGATCTTGGCGTTGAGATCGCGAATCTCCGGCGGCCCGCCGCCTTCGGCGCGCGCCGCATAGTCGCCCGCCTCGAGGCGCGCGAGCGTTGCGCTGGCGACGCCAATGGGTTTCACCGCGCGCCCGACGAGGAGGCTGGTCACGAGCAACGCCGCCAGCGCCATTATCGCGCCGACCAGCGCGTGGTCGCGCGCGCCGGCCCAGACCTCGTCGATTTCATCGGCGGGATCGGCGACGATGACGATCGATTCCGTCCCGCCGTCGCGCAAGCTGACCGGAATGGCCGCGACCTCGCTCGGCGCGTGGACGAGCGCGCGAAACCACCGCGGCGCGTCCGACTCGTTGCTCGCCTCAAGCATGATCGACGCAGCAAGCGAAGGCTCGCCCAATCCGGCTCGCACGTGCCGCAGGTTCTGGAGACTGGCGACCAGAGCCTCGACGGCGCTCCGCTCCGGCTTATCCGGCAAGCGAGCGAGTGAAGTCGCGACGAAATCCTCGGTCAGCCGCATTGCGCTTTGCGTTTCGGCGCGTGTCCGTCCGCTTGCCTGAAAGACGACGTGGCCGGCGTCGACTGCCAGCCAGAGCGCAAACAGCGAAGCGAAAATGAGATTGAGCCGAGTGCGCAGGGAGATCGAACGCCACATCCGTCTCACGCCTTTCCAGCTTCACCGTTGATTTTGCTCGCGCTGCTGTCAATGCTGGGGCCGGAACGCGGATGGCGCGTCCCATCGTGTCGGCCGCCGCACGGCGGCCGACACGGGAACATCGGGTTGGCGCCGATCACGTCATCCGTCCACTATTGCAAGGTTCAAGCTTTTGCGGGTTCTTATCGTCGACGACCATCCGATCGTCATATCTGGATGCCGGGCGCTTCTGGAGACGAATCCGGGCGTCGAGGTGTTCGAGGCGCAAGACGGCGCGTCCGGCTTCGCCGCCTTTTTCGAGCGCAGACCCGACGTCGCTCTGATCGACCTCAATCTGCCGGGACTTTCAGGACTGGAGCTGCTGCGGCGGATCCTCGAGCAGGCGCCGGAGGCGCGGCTCATCGTCTTCAGCATGAACGACGACCCGGTCGTCGCCGCGCGGGCGATCGAAGCCGGGGCCAAGGGCTATATCGCCAAGAACGACGATCCGGGGCTCATCGCCGAAGCGGTGAGACAGGTGGGGAACGGTGGGCTCTACCTGCATCCCGAGATGGCGCGCCAGATTGCTTTTCTGCGCGCCGGGGCCAACGCCAGCGCAGTCTCCAGCCTGAGCCCCCGCGAGCTCGAGATCCTCCGCCTCCTCGCCGCCGGCCGCACCATGGCCCAGATCGCCGACCTCTTGAACGTCTCCTATAAAACCGTCGCCAACAACTGCACCCAATTGAAGCAGAAGCTCGGCGCACGCTCCGCCATGGATCTCATGCGCATCGCGCTCAGCGCGAGAATCTGAAGGCCGGCCGGTTTGCTCACGACCTTAATGGCATATCTATCTGGTTTAAACTGTTCCAAATCCAGAGGAAGGAAATCCAAGACTTTTTTTCCCGAGAAGATCAATATTTTACAACGGTTTAAACATGAATCCGAGGGCGCTCCTCGCGGAACTCCCCTTGGCGATTGAGCAAAGCGATCGAAGACAAACAGCGTGAGGCGCGCGCGCCTGCTTGCCGGCCCCGGGCAATTTCCCCGATCCTGGCGATCGCGATTCCATCCGGGCGCGGCTTGCTTTAGAATCGCGACCTGTGAATTCAAACTGCCTTTGGCCGGGCCGGCTGCTCGCGGCGGGCCGTCGCGCGCCATGAAACCCCGCGGGCGATAGCGATGAATCATCTGCCGATCTTTCTCGAACTCAGCGGCCGGCCGGCCGTGGTCATCGGCGGCGGGGTCGTGGCGGCGCGACGGGCGGAAGCGCTCAGCAAGGCCGGCGCTCGCGTGACCACGTTCGCCGCCGCTCTCAGCGACGATTTCCGCGGACTTCTCGGCACGCCGAACTTCCGGCACGAGGCCCGCAATCCCGAGCCAAAGGACTTCGAGGGCTCGGCGCTCTGCTTCGTGGCGACCGACGACGCGCGGCTCGCGGCCGATGCGCGGGCGGCGGCAAAGAGCGCCGGCGCGCTGGTCAACGTCGCCGACCGGCCGCGACTCTGCGACTTCATCATGCCCTCGATCGTCGATCGAAGCCCGCTCGTCATTGCGGTTTCGACCGGCGGCGCCTCGCCGATTCTGGGCCGCATGCTGAAGGCGCGTCTCGAAAGCCTGATCCCGGCGGCTTACGGCCGCCTGGCGCGGCTGACGGGCGGATCCCGTCTTGCGGTCGCGAAAGCGATTCCCTCGCCGATCATCCGCCGCCGGTTCTGGGAGGCCGTCCTCGAGGGACCGATCGGCGAGCGAGCGCTTTCGGGCGACGATCGCGCCGCGGACGCCGAACTTGCCCGCGCAATCGAACGCGCGGCCGCGGAGGACGCCGCGGCGCCGCGCGGGGAGGTCTATCTCGTCGGCGCGGGGCCGGGCGATCCCGATCTCCTGACTTTCCGCGCCCTTCGCCTGATGCAGAAGGCCGATGTCGTGCTCTACGACCGGCTGACCGACGAAGGCGCGATGAACCTGGTCAGGCGGGAGGCCGAGCGCATCTATGTCGGCAAGCAGCCCGACGATCACGAATTGCCGCAGGCCGAGATCAGCGCGCTCTTGGTCAAGCTCGCCAGGCAGGGCAAGCGGGTCTTGCGCCTCAAAGGCGGCGATCCGTTCATGTTCGGCCGCGGGGGCGAGGAAATCGAAGCCCTGGCCGCGGAGGGGATCCCCTTTCAGATCTGTCCGGGCGTGACCGCCGCGACCGGCGCCGCGGCTTATGCTGGCATTCCCCTCACCCATCGAGACCACGCCCAGTCTTGCGTGTTCGTGACCGGCCACGGGAAGGACGGCAAGACCGCGCTCGACTGGGGGGCGCTCTTGCAACCGCGGCAGACGGTTGCGATCTATATGGGGCTGCGCAATCTGGAGGCGCTGACGGGTGAATTCATTGCTCACGGCGCAGACGCGGACTTGCCGGCGGCGATCGTCGACAACGCCACCCGCGCCGGGCAGCGCGTCGTCGTCGGGACGCTTGGAACGCTGGCGGCCAAGACGCGCGCGGCGGAATTGAGCGGACCGGCGATCATCATCATCGGGACGGTCGTCACCTTGCGCGACAAGCTCGATTGGCGCCCGCAGGGGCAGCCGCGCCGTTCCGCCGCCGGCGATCTTTCGCCCGCGCCAAGCAAAAAGGATTGATAACGATGGTCTCGCGCGACGAGGTGATGGCGGCGCTGGCGGCGGTTCCCGGCCCCGACGGGCGCGCGTCCCTGCCCGACTCGGGCGCGGTGTCCGGCGTGACCATCCGCGACGGCAAGGTCTTCGTCGCCATCGCCATCGATCCGGCGAAGGCGAAGGCGATGGAGCCGATGCGCGCCGGGGCCGAGGCAGCGATCAGGGCGATTTCCGGCGTCGCCGGCGCGGTCGTGACCCTGACGGCGGAGTCCGCGCGCGCCGCCGCCGGCGCCCCCCGGCGCACGCTCATCAAACCGATGCGCCGCAGCGCCGACACGGCCGATCGAGCGAACCGCTGCCCGGCGTCAAGCACGTGATTGCGGTCGCCTCCGGCAAGGGCGGCGTCGGCAAGTCGACCATCGCCTGCAACCTGGCCGTCGGCCTCGCGAAGCTCGGCCTCGCGGTCGGAGTCCTGGACGCCGACCTGTTCGGGCCGTCGATGCCCAGGCTGTTCGGGATCGACGCCAAGCCAGGCCTCGCGCCTGACGGGCAGAAGCTCGTTCCGCTCGAGAGTTGCGGGGTGAAGATCATGTCGATCGGGTTCCTGATCGAGGAGGGAGCCCCGGTCATCTGGCGCGGCCCGATGGTGATGTCGGCGCTCAACCAGCTCCTGCGCGAGGTCGTGTGGGGCGAACTCGACGTGCTCGTCGTCGACATGCCGCCGGGCACGGGCGACACCCAGCTCACGATGGCCCAGAACGTGCCCCTTGCCGGCGCGGTGATCGTCTCGACGCCGCAGGACCTCGCGCTGATCGACGCCCGGCGCGGCATTGCGATGTTCGGCCAGGTCAAGGTGCCGCTCATCGGCGTGGTCGAGAACATGAGCTACTTCCTGTGTCCGCACTGCGGGGAGCGGACGGACGTGTTCTCCCACGGGGGCGCGCGCCGGGAGGCCGACAAGCTCGGCGTTCCGTTCCTCGGCGAAGTGCCGCTCGACATCGCCATCCGCGCTCATTCCGACGACGGCCGGCCCGTCGTCGCGAGCATGCCGGAAAGCTCTCAGGCGATGGCCCTGCTCGACATCGCAAGACGCGTGGCCGACACCCTGGCGGTCGGCGCGCCGGGCGCCAAGCCCGCGCCGCGCATCCGCGTCCTTTAGCGAAAGGATCAAGCCCGCGATGCCCTGGCCGACCGACATTACGGCGATGGACGGAGGGCGCGTCCTCGAGGTCGCCTTCGACGATGGCCGCGCCATTCGCCTGACCGCCGAACGGCTGCGGGTCGAAAGCCCGAGCGCCGAAGTGCAGGGCCATTCGCCGAGCCAGAAGAAGACGGTGACCGGCAAGGAGAACGTCGCCATCGTCGGGATCGAGCCCGTCGGCAATTACGCGATCAAGATCATCTTCGACGACGGGCACGATACGGGCCTCTATACTTGGGACTATTTGCGCAAGCTGGCGATCTAGACCCGTGCCCTTGAAGACGCGGAGTCGATCCGCCGCGCGGGTCGACGGGCGCGTCCCTTGCGGGACGCGCTCGGTCCCGAAAGCGAGCTGCGGAATTGCCTAAAGACGGGATCCGGCGCTCAGAAGCGCGCGAGAACCGTGCCCGCGATATCGCACTGGAAGCCCTCCAGCGCCTTCGAGATCTTGCCGATGTCTTTCGTCTTCGTCCGGTGCCGCCGCGCGGCGACGATCGCCGCGCCGACACGAGAAGCCACGACGAAGGCGTCGGAGCTCTCGAGCGCAGGCGGAGTGTCGTAGATCACCACGCCGTAATTGCGCTGGGCGTTTTGCGACAGGGTCAAGAATTCCTTCGAGCTCAACAGCTCCTGCGGATGGGGCGCCGTTGCGCCGGCGATGAGAAGCGACAAGCCCGGCACGATATCGAGAGTGACTGGAGGCAATTCGGCGTCGCCATGAGTCAGCGCCTCGACCAGCCCCTCGGTCTTCGGGTCCACGCCGAAGAGCGAGGCAAGCCTGGGCTTTCTCAGGTTGGCGTCGACAAGGAGCGTCGGAACGGCCATTTGCGCGAACGAGAGCGCGAGATTCGCGGCGAAATATGTGACCCCGACCCGCGCGTGCGGACCGATGACGGCAAACGCGTTCTTGCCCTGCGAGAGGGGGCCTGTCGCAAGCGCGGGTCTTTCGAAACATCGACGCCGATGGTATCGTTGTTCATCTTTTCCGTGCCTCTGCTTGTCATTCGGGGCTCTCCCCCGGGTATCCGTACAGGCCAAAGGAAAAGACGAGGGCGATCCAACTCTAAGCAGATTCCGGCGGCTTGACCAACGAATCGGCGGTGTGATTCGGTCTTCACACTGATTTCGCGGGGTGGGGCATGGCGGGCAAATCTCGGATAACGGCGGATGGAGAGGAGCGTAAGGGACTGCAGGCGTTAGCGCGTTCGCGCGACCGCGGCGAGGCGGATCGAGCGCGGGCGATATTGCTGACGCTGTCGGGCTGGACCAGCCCGCGGGTCGCGGAAGCCTTCGGCGTGCGCGAGGACACGGTTCGCCTGTGGCGCAGCGCATTCGCCAATGGTGGCATAGAGGCGTTGAAGGCGAGCGTGGCGCCCGGGCCGGCCCCGGTGAAGACCGAGGCCGCACTGCGCGTCGTCACGCCTCTGCTGGAAGCTCCCGTCGCCGACCGGCCCAATTGGACGATCCCGCGCCTCATCACCGAGATTGAGGCGCGCGAGGGCGTCAGAATTGGCAGATCACAGCTGTCCAAGGCGCTGCGAAAAAAAACTTCCGCTGGCGGCGGCCCCGCCACACGCTGAAAGGCCGCCAGAGCGCCGGCGAGATCGAGCGCGTGGGGCTGCGCCTTCAGTTGCGCAAGGCCGAGGCCGAGGCCGGCGACATCGTTTTCCTTTATGGCGACGAGAGCGAGGCCCTGACACACCCTTATCTGGCGCGCGCATGGGCCAAGCGCGGTGTGGACCTGCGAGTGCCGGCGCCGGGACAGGCCAAGAAAGTGGCGATGATCGGATCGCTCAATCATGTCACGCGCCAGCTGACCGTGCACACGAGTGCGACCAAACGATCCAGCGACTTCATCGCCCACCTGGAGCAACTCGACCATCTGTACGGCGCCCAACCAGGACGAGCCATCAAGCCCGTCGTGCTGGTCGAGGACAATGGCCCGATCCACGTCAGCAAGCTCACCCTCAAGGCCCTTGAAACGCGCAAGCACTGGCTTACCGTCGAGTGGCTGCCGAAATACGCACCCGAGTTCAACGACATTGAGGTCGTCTGGCATGATCTCAAGGCCCACCATCTCGCCCACCACACCTTCACCGACGACGTCGCTCTCGATCGCGCAATCCACGCAGCCGTGGAGGCCTTGAACAAGGTCCAGCGGCTCCTTTTCGCCTCCTCGGCGCGAAAAGTCATAAGACAAGGCTTCTGGGTTTGGATTTACGCATATCCGGCGTTCCCGAGGGATGCGGCGCATTCTTCGGGCGGGTATTGGATGAGGATTTGAGCGCAGGCTTGGGACACGGCTGGCAGCTTCGCGCTCCCGCCTTTTGCCGCAGGGTTTTGAACTTGGCGAAGACTTGCTCGATCGGATGGAGGTCGGGGGAGTATTTCGGCAGAAACCCGAGACGCGCCCCGACGTCCCGGATCGCCCGCCGCACGGCGCCCGGTGGCCGCCGTGCCCGACAGGCGCTCGCGAACCCTCCCGTTCAACCCGCTCAAGCCATTTGACCGCGACGGATTCACTGATCCCGTGGCGCCGAGCCGCCGCGCGGCGGCTCATCTCGCCCTTCTCAACCGCATCAATCACCCGGTCACGCAAGTCCTCCGAATACGGCTTCGGCATTCCTGCTGGCCTCCGCCCAGCCAACAGGTTGAATTAGAATCTCCCCGATTTGGGAATCCCCACCTCGATTTCAAGCCAAAGACAGCCCGCTCAAGCAGGGCTCGTCTCTGGACCTTGCGGATTTCGCGGCGACTTAAATCGAAGCGCGTCCTCGCCTTCTCTGCTCGGCCGAAGGCCATGGCGAGACGGCGGGCTTGATGATCGCGCGGTTTTGGCGCGCCGGCCGCCCCGCCGCACGTCGAAATTCAACCGATCTTGACAGGGCGTCGGAGTTCACGCCAATTCGGTTTCCGACGGACTCGGGGGCCGAGGCCCGGCATCGGGGCAGGCGGCCCGTCCCCCAGTAGGCTTTTGGAGCGTCCGACTGTCGGATGAATAAAAACGCTGTCGATCCCGCTCAAGCGTATCGGGGCCTGATCGCCGGATACACCGATGCGATCCGGGCCAGCGATTTCAAGGCCAACATCGCGATCCTGTTCGTCGCGTTCATGATGGGGCCGGTGCTGGGCAACTACACCCATTTTCCCAAGTATCTGCCTATCCCCTTCGTCATGCTGCCGTTCCTGATCGTATACTTGTGCCTGTTTGCCGTGCTCATTCCGCGCTATCCCAAGCGCGGCGCCAAGCATTTCATAGTCTCCCGCAGCGCCACGCTCGGCGATTTCGCCAATGTCGTTGAAGCGGAGGACGAACTCGAGCAGTTGAAACTGCGATGCTCGGTGCTGTCAGAACTGCTGTGGTGGAAGACCCAATACATCAGGATCAGTTTCATTGTCTCGATGGTGAGCATTGTCTTGACGATATTCATTCTCATCTACGTTTGGTATGCTTGAGCGAAGGCGCCAGGCCATGATTCGTTCGCTGCTCTGACGGAGCCGCTGATGGCCAGCGACCGCGAGGCCCAGTTGCGCAATCTGATCGCCGGTTACGGCGATTCCATTCGCCTCAGCGATATCAAGGCGAACATCGCGGTGCTCTTTGTCGCGATCATGATGGGCACGGTTCTGGGGTTCCGCGACGGCTACCCGTGGTATCTGAGCGTGCCGGTGTTGCTGGCGCCGTTCGTCGTCATCTTTTTCTGTCTGCTGGCATCCGTCTATCCGCGGTTTCCCCGCGAGGGACGCAGGCGGTTCCCGATCTGGCGCAACTCGACGCCGGAGGATTTCGAATTCATCACCGATCCAGTGCTAGAAGTGGAGGACCTGCCGGCTCGTTGTGCGCTCCTGTCCAGGCTGCTCTATTGGAAGACCGTCACGCTCCAGGCCGCCTACCTCCTCTCGATGGCGACGATCGTCGCAGCGGGGGTGCTGATGTTCCTGGCCTGGCGATGACCGCGGCCGGCTGGGCGCAAGGAAATGGCGATCCTTGGCGACGCGCGCAAGGGGCTTTGGACAATCGGGAGCCCGACGGCGAGTTGGCGCGCCTGAAGCGGCAAAAGCACGCAGCAGTTGGCTTGATTCGCGCTCCTGCGCGGACCGCCGGGTTCGGGCCTGCTCTCCGTGAAGCCGGCGAGTTTCGTCTCCATTCTTATCCTGTAGTTCTTGTTCCCGCGCAGACGATCAAGTTCGCCAAGTCACGACGACAGAGGAGGTTGGGTCGCAACGCACGACTGCTAGCCGGTCGTCCACGCGATCTGGCGCCAAGGCCGTCGCGTCGCATGACTGGAGACTCAGTTCACCCGACCGAGGCGCGTCCAACCCATGCTCTGGCACATCATGCCGCCCAATACGCATCCCTTGGTGGTCATGCGCCGCTCGGCCAGCAGAATCAGCATTGAGTAGTGTCGATTGCGCTGCGGATCGAAGGCGCTGCCTGACCAACGTTCAGCCCCGGCCGGCTTGACGTTGGCAATAAGCCGGTCACCAACTCTTTCGGTGGAGACTCCGTGCCTGACCCAGGTGTTGACCCCGCAAAATTCCGAGCCGCAGGGTGCAACACGAATATGGGTCTTGCCGTCGGAGCGAGCCCAATTGCCGAGAAACGCCGGCCCGGCGAGCGCCGTGCTTGCCGCAGCGAGAATCGCCAGCACCCCTGCGAAGACCCCCGCCCCCAAGACCCCGCGCGCCGCACCGCGAATGGCTCTAAGCGGACCTTCGGCGACCAAGCTCATTGGCGTGCTCGACGCAGTAGAGTCCGACATCCGTCACCCCCTCCAGAAAGCCCGCGGCGCAGTAGCTCAAATAATAGTCCCAGAGACGGCGAAAGCGATCATCAAATCTGAGTGCGGCGATTTCGGACCAGCGAGCATGAAAACGCCGCCGCCACTCCGCAAGCGTGCGCGCGTAGGAAAGACCGAACGATTCGTGGCTCACGAGCCGCAGCCCAGCCCGTTCGAATTGCCGATGGAGAACGGTCTTCGTCGGCAGGCAGCCGCCAGGAAATATGTAGCGCTGGATGAAATCAACGGTGCGGCGGTAATCGTCGAAATGCTCTTCCGAGATTGTGATCACCTGAAGGACCGCTCGTCCTCCGGGCTCGAGGTGGTCCGCGATTTTGTCGAAGTAGGTCGGCCACCACGCTTCGCCGACCGCCTCAGCCATTTCAATCGAGACGATGCGATCGAACCGGCCGTCGATGTCCCGATAGTCCTGCAGCCGAAAATCGACCTGCGACGCGGAGCCGCGAGCAGCGGCAAGGTCGCGGGCGAAATCGAGTTGCGCGGGCGAGAGCGTCAATCCGGTAATGTGGGCGGCGCCGGCTTCAGCCAGGCGCACCGCCAGCGTCCCCCAACCGCAACCAATCTCAAGGATCCGCTCGCCGCCCCTGACATCGAGAGGTCGAGAATGCGCTGATTTGCGATTGGGGGGGGGGGGGGGGTGGTGGGTGGGGGGTGGGGTGTGTTGGTTGTGTGGTGTGTGTTTTTTTTTGGTTTGTTGTTTTTGTTTGTGTTTTTTGTTTTTGTGTGTGTTTTTGTGGTTGTTTGTGGTTTTGTGTTGTGGGTTGTTTTTTGGTTGTTGGTTTTTTGGGTTTTTGTTGTTTGTTTTGTTTGTTTTGTTTTGTTTGAATTGGTTGTGGTGGTAGGAGAAAGTGGTGGCCGACCGCCTCAGCCATTTCAATCGAGACGATGCGATCGAACCGGCCGTCGATGTCCCGATAGTCCTGCAGCCGAAAATCGACCTGCGACGCGGAGCCGCGAGCAGCGGCAAGGTCGCGGGCGAAATCGAGTTGCGCGGGCGAGAGCGTCAATCCGGTAATGTGGGCGGCGCCGGCTTCAGCCAGGCGCACCGCCAGCGTCCCCCAACCGCAACCAATCTCAAGGATCCGCTCGCCGCCCCTGACATCGAGCAGGTCGAGAATGCGCTCGATCTTCCGCGATTGGGCGGCTTCGAGGGTCGGCGTCGACCCGTCCCAGAGGCCGGACGAGTAGAGCATGGCTTCGTCGAGCCAGAGTCGAAAAAAGTCGTTGCCGAGATCGTAGTGGGCGATGATGTTGCGAGCGCTTCCGCGCTTGGTGTTGTCGTTCAAGAGATGTCGAAGGCGGAACGCCAATCGGGAGAAAGACAAGCCCTTGCCGGCGCCGCGCAGCCCGTGGAGGTTGCGCGCCGCAAGCCGGATGAGCGCGGTCAAGTCCAGGCTCGACCAATCGCCGTCGATCCACGCTTGGGCAAAGCCGATGTCGCCGCCGGTGAACAGGCGACGAAGCGCCCGCCACCGGTGCACGACGACGCTCGCTTCGGGGCCGGGTTCGTCGCCGACGCGAACAAACTTTTGCCCGGACGGCAGGGTCACGCTGAGCGAGCCGCAGCGCAGGCCCTCGAGAAGACGCGCCAATATCCGCATCCGCGGGTCCCACCCCCGGCTCAGCGTCAGCGCTCTTTCGCAGGCGCCGGCCAGGCGCAAATTCTCGACCTGAGTCATGATCGCTAGACCTTAGTTGATTCGCCGCTCGCTGATAAAGCGCGGGCGTCGAACTCGCCTCTCCATACGACGCTGCCGCCGTTTTGGTTCTGCGCAAGCTGTCGGCCGGTTGCGCCCGCGCGGCGCCCGGCCTGCTAGGTTCGGTCCCGGCAAATCCGCAGGCGGGGCCCCGACGTATGTCTTCGGCGGAGGCAATGCCCACCCAGCTACAGGAGAACGCCCATCATGGCGACGCATGCACAGGTCAACGGCGCCCCCGAACGGGCGGCGGACGAACGAGAGCCGGCGTGACGAAAGTGCTCGACCCCGCAACGGATTCTCCTCTGGTGCGACGACCCACCGACCCGCTCGCCTCCGCGGGCGCTGCCGTCGC
The DNA here is from genome assembly GCA_963765375.1 of uncultured Alphaproteobacteria bacterium. GTDB lineage: Bacteria > Pseudomonadota > Alphaproteobacteria > Rhizobiales > Beijerinckiaceae > Roseiarcus. The sequence goes on from CAVXVZ010000013.1 coordinate 40,738, forward strand.
CTGGGTGATATTGGCTAACAAGCCCCTATATCCGGTCACCATCTGGTGGTTAGTCGGCGGAGGGTTCGAAGCTTCGCTGGTGACTTTCATCGCAGCCCCGCTTTACGCCGCCGCGCCCTTCCTTGTCCGGCGCGCGCCGCTAGCGGCGCGGGTTGCGACACCGGCGATCGGATTGGCCGATACTCTCCTCGCGACCAAGATATTCGGACCACGTTCGGGGACGGAACTCTTCCTCTTCGCCTGCGGCTTGCTCGTCGCTCTCTCCTTCCGGCCACATGAGGTCTGGTGGGCGCGCGGCCTCGTCGGACTCATTTTTGTGGCGTTCGTCGCGATTCGCCTCGGCGGCGGCGCGGCTCTTTATGCACTGCCTCCCGATCAGCTCGAACGGTTGCTCGACCTCAACATCTTTTCGGCCGCGTCGCCGTTCGCCTTCATCGGACTGCGTTTCGCGGCCGTGAATCGAGAGTGACGGACGCCGCGTTCAATCCAGTCGGAGATTGACGGGGCGTCGTCCCGGCGCTCGCCGAATGACGGCCGATGGACTTTTCGTCCGCGGCCGGCCCCGCGAAGTAGCGCGCGCCTTTCAGCCACAGACGCAGCGCCTCCCAGTGGATCGCCGCCGTCACCTTCCCCGTCTCGAACGGCACGCGGGCGAAGGCCCCGAGCAACGCCCGATCGGTCAGCGGGCGGCGAACCGCGGTCATCGCGGCCGACATCAAGAGCCCGTCGTGGTCATGATCGGCAATGCCGATGGTCAACCTGTCGCCGCGGCAAACGACGCGAAAATGATAGTCGATCTCCATCCCGATGAACGGTGAAACATGAAGCTCCTTCCGGCACCGCTGGCGCTGCACGATGGCGTCGGGATCGTCTACGCCGATCACGTACGAGTGGCGCCCGCCGAACGTGTTCGACACCTCCCACACGATCGCCGTCAGCCGATCTCGCGCGTCATGACAAAAAAAGACGCTGATCGGGTTGAACACGTAGCCGATGACCCGCGGCATCGTGATGAGGAGCATCGGCCCGTCGGCTGCGAAGCCGGCCGCTATCGCCAGCGAGGCGATCTTGTCGCGCAACGGCCCGTCGCGCCCATCCGCGTGGTCGCGGGCGTAGAAGCTCAGGAGGTTGAAGCGTTCGACCGACATGAGCCTGAGTGCGCTCGCCGTCTCGCGCAGCCGATCGAGATCGAGGACGAGCCAAAAGACGCGATACTCGAACCGGCGCCGCACTGGCCGGGAGCGGCGATGCATCACCGAGCCGACGTAAAGTCCCGGCTCGATCACGGCGCCGTCGCCAGGCCCGCCGCGGCGCGACGGGCAGCGCCGAAGTGAAGACGATCGTTTTCGCCTTTGACCGACCAGGGGCGGCGCGCGCCGCCAATTTCCTCGGCGACCGCAAGGCCTGCCTGGAGCCCGTCTTCATGGAACCCGAAGCCGAAATAGGCGCCGCAAAACCAGATGTCCCCGACGCCCTGGAGCGACCACAGCCGCTTCTGGGCCCTAAGCGTCGCCTCGGTGAACATCGGATGTTCGAACCGCAGTCGGCGAACGACCCGCGAATCGGGAATCTCGAATAGTGGGTTGAGCGAGAGGAACACGGGCGGGCGGCCCGGCAGGTTTTGGAGATTGTTCATCCAATAGGTGACCGATAATGACCGTCCATTCTGGTGTCCCTTGGCCATGTAGTTCCAACTCGACCAAGCCGCGCGCCGGCGCGGCATAGCCCGCCAATCGGTGTGAAGCGTCGCGTCGTTGCAGATATATCGGAACGCACCCAAAAGGTCGCGTTCCGAGCGGGTCGGCCCGTCGATCAGCCGCAACGCCTCGTCGGCATGCGTCGCCACGACCAGCCGGTCGTAACGCTGCGTCTCGCCGGCCACATCGGTGACGTCGACGCCATCCTCGGTCCGCTTCACCCCGACGGCGGCGCGCTCGGTGAGCACGCGCCCCAAGGGTTCCGCAAGCGCCGAGACATAGACGCGGCTACCGCCGATCACGGTTCGCCAGGCTGGTCGGTCGATGAGATCGAGCAGGCCGTGATTGAGGCTGAAGCGAATGAACGCCTCGGCCGGATATTCGCCGACCCGCATCGCCGGCGTGGACCAGACCGCCGCCGCCATCGGGTAGAGATAGTGATCGCGAAAGGGCGCGCGATAGCCGCGCTGGTCGAGGTAAGTCTCGAGCGGCCCGAGATCCTCGCGGCCGACGTCTTTGCGCGCTTCTCGGAAGAATCGCACGATGTCGCTCAGCATCGACCAGTAGCGCCGCCGCAACAGGTTGGCGCGCTGCGCAACCAGGCCGCGCAAGCCGGCGCCCGAATATTCGATCGCGCCATCGTCGATCGACGCCGCAAACGACATGTCGCTTTCGCGGGTCTTTATGAGAAGGTGAGCGAAAAGGGCTGAGAGGTTCGGATACGTGCGCTCGTTATAGACAATGAAGCCGCAATCGACCGGCGCGCCGTCCCAATTGAACGTATCGCAATGACCCCCGAGCCGCCCTTCCGCCTCGTAGAGGGTCACGTCGCAAGTTTTGGCAAGAAGCCAGGCTGCGCTGAGCCCCGAAACGCCGCCGCCAACGACGGCGACCCGCAGACGACCTGATCGATGCGAACTCAATATTACCCCTCCAGTCTGGGATCGATACGTCACGCCGTGGCGTTCGGATCAACGGTGATCCATTTCAAACGGTCGCGCGTAGGATGCGGGTCGACCGAAGGATGTGTGCGTGACTTGCGCTCTTGCGCGCCCTCGACCTTTGCGGAATAGGTCGGACGCTATGCCTGCGCCCGCGCCGTCTGCCGACGACATGAAACGATGGCTGAAGGCCGTCGCCGAGCAGCAGGATCGCGGGGCCTTTGGTCGGCTGTTCCAACATTTCGCCCCCCGTATCGCTTCGTACATGGAACGAAGCGGCCTGGACGCCGCGGAAGCTGAGGAGATCTCACAGGAAACCATGGTCACCGTCTGGAGAAAAGCCGCCCTCTACGATCCCGCTCAGGCGGGAGTGAGCACGTGGGTGTTCACAATTGCCCGAAATCTGCGCGTTGATCTCGCGCGTAAGGCATCGCGGACGAGCGCCGGGGTCGCAGCAATGAGGGAATTGCCGATGCGACTGGAGGCTTCGGTCGAGGAAATGGCCCTTGCAACCGAGCGGGACGCGCGGGTGCGCAGCGCGATGGCGACGCTTTCGCCGGAGCAGGCGACCGTGCTGCGGCTGTCGTTCTTCGCCGAGAAGCCACATGCGGAAATCGCAAGGGAGCTTTCCCTTCCGTTAGGGACGGTCAAGTCGCGCACCCGCCTCGCCATGGCGAAGATTCGCGCCGTCCTGGAGCGGGAACGGTGATCACCCATCATCCCTCCGACTTGGCTCTGGCGCGCCTGGCCGCCGGAACGCTTGGCGCCGGACCGCAGCTTGTCGTCGCGACGCATCTGTCCGGATGCCCGCAATGCCGCGGGCGGCTGCGATCGTTCGAGGCGGCCGGTGGGGCGATGCTCGACGCGGCGCCGCCGGCGCACCTGAGCCCGGACGCGTTTGCGCGAGCGCTCAGGCGGCTCGATGAGGCCTATCCGCATCCCGAGCCTGCGCCGCGCGTGGTTCACCCGGACCTGCCGCCTCCTCTCAACGCCTATGACCTCGGTCCGTGGCGCTTGGTCCGTCCGGGGTTCCGGTGGCGACGGTTGACGCTGCCGGAATCGCCCGACGCCAATGTCATCATGCTGAAGGTAGCAGCCGGACAGCCGGTCCCCCACCACGGCCATTCGGGAACGGAATACACCCAGGTGCTGACGGGTTCGTTCAGCGACGCGCTGGGGCAGTATCGCGCCGGCGATTGCATCGAGATGGATGAAGAGGTCAATCACCAGCCGGTCGTCGATCAGGACGGCGAATGCATATGCCTGAATGCAGTCGAGGGGAGGCTCAGGCTCAGCGGCTGGATTGGCCGCCTAATTCAGCCGCTGATTGGCATCTGAACCGCGATGCTGTGGCTCGCGATCGTCATCGTGCTTATGCTTTCTGGGGCCATGGTGGTGGCGTGGCGTGTCGCTTTGACGACCGGACAATCAGGGCGCATCGACGCCATCTGGGCGTTCGTGACGGGGTTGGCCGCGGTCGCGGCGGCTGCCGCCTCCAACGGCGACCCGCTGCGCCGGACCCTGGTTTGCGCGATGGCTGCGATCTGGTCGATCCGGCTCGTGCTCTACCTCTGGCGGCGCGCGATCGGCGGCGGCGATGACCCGCGCTACGCGGCTCTGAAGCAATCCTGGGGCCACGCGGCGCCTCGGCGGCTCTTTCTCTTCCTGCAAATCCAGGCAGCGGCGTCATGGCCTCTGGCGCTGACGGCTTATTGCGCGGCGGCCGCGCCGCGGCCGGGGCTGGATCAGCGCGATGGGCTCGCGATCGCCGTTTTCGCCGTTGCTTTTGCCGGCGAAGCGATCGCCGACCAGCAGATGGCGAGCTTCAAGAGAGCGCCCGGCAATCGCGGCCGAATTTGCGATCGAGGCCTATGGGCGTGGTCGCGCCACCCGAATTATTTCTTCGAGTGGCTGGGCTGGCTCCCCTATCCCATCATCGCGGTCGAGGCGGGTTATCCCGCGGGCTGGCTCGCCTTCTCCGGACCGCTCGTGATCTATGTGCTGCTCGTCCATGTCTCGGGCGTCCCGCCGCTCGAGGCGCATCTGAGCCGCTCGCGTCCGGTGGAATTCGCCGCCTACCTCCAAAATGTCAGCGCGTTTTGGCCGCGCCCGCCGCGCCCGTCGCGGTCGTTCGCGAAGCCATAGCGAAAAGCGGAATAGCCGCAAGCGGCGGCGAAAGCGGACAGCGCCGTCCCCCAGGCCATATCGACGAGAGAAAGCGCCAGCGGCCAATGCCTCAAAGTCGCCTGGTTGGTGAGGTCGTAAGCGGCGTAGGCGCAGAAGCCGTAGACCGCGCCGTGGCTCATCGCTTGGGTCAAGCCCGACGCCGGACGGATCGACAGAAAAACAAGGCCCCCGACGTAAATGAGATAGAACGCGGCCGCGGCCGGCGCGTCGAATCCGCTACGCAAAAGCTCGCCGACCGCCGGCCGATAGATCGATTCGCCTGTGGCGTCGAACCAGACGAAGTCTAGACCGCAGAAGACCGCGAGCGCGGCCAAGTAGCTGACGACCAGGGTTCGCAAGCCGGGCATCCTTGTGTTTCTTCCTTACGATCCGAAGGCGGCTTGGGATCACATGGCGCCGGACGGGGTCCGCCACGATTGGACTTTCTTCGTTCGCGAAAAAGTGCGCAGCTGCGTTTGACGCCATAGGGCATCCAACTTACAAAGAGGAACGCCCCGCGACGAGGGCAACGAAGATCAGACATCCGAACCGGATTCGCTGGGCCGACGATAGAGCGCGGCTCGATTTTGGACATGGGAGAGAAACGATGCTCGCGATCAGGGCGGCTCTTGCCGGGACTGTTGCCTGCGCCCTCGCGACAACCGCGGCGCTGGCCGAACCGAAGACCAACATGCTCCATCAATGGTCCGAAGGCTCGGACGCCGCGGCGATCGCCAAGCTCGGCGACATGTTCACCGCCGCTGGCGGCAAGTGGGAACAGACCTCGATCGCCGGGCACACGGCCAATACACTCGCCAAGCTGCGCGCCGATGTCGTCGCGGGCAACGCGCCGCCTGCCGTCCAGCTCAAAGGCCCGGAGATCGCCGAGTGGAATGCGACCGGCATGACCGCCAACCTCGACGACCTCGCCACCAAGGAGGGCTGGGACAAGGTCGTCGCCCCCGAACTGCTGCCGGTGATGAAGCCGACCGGCCACTGGGTCGCGGCGCCGATGAACATCCATCGCATCAACTGGATCTGGGGCTCGACGAAGGCGATGGAGCAGGCGGGAATCAAGGAGTTGCCGAAGACCTGGGCCGAATTCAACGCCGATTGCGACAAAGCGGTCGCGGCGCATCTCATTTGCCTCGCCCATTTCAGCCAGGACTGGACCGACGCGACAACGTTCGAGGTCGTCGTTTACGGCCAGAACATCGACTTGTTCCGCAAGGCCTTCGTCGAGGGGGACACCGCGGCGATGCGCTCGCCCGACATGGTCAAGGCGTTCGAGCAGTACCGCACCATGGTGTCGAAATACATGGATCAGGCGATCGCCGGCCGGGACTATACTTCAACGACGAACATGATCGCCAAGAATGAGGCGGCGTTCATGATCATGGGCGACTGGCAGATCGGCATATTCACCGCCGCCGGACTCAAGGAGGGTCCGGATTATGTCTGCGCGCAGGCGCCGACTGACTGGGGCAAGCCTGGCTTCATCCTCAATTCGGATTCGGTCGTCTTCTTCAAGCAGAAGGATCCCGACTACGTGGAGGGCCAGAAGCTCCTGGCGCACCTCATCCTGTCGCCGCAGTTCCAGACCGTGTTCAACCAGGCGAAGGGCTCGATCCCCGCCCGCCTCGACGTCGACCTGAGCAACGGTTTCAATCCCTGCCAGCAGATGTCGCAGAAGGATCTGCAGGCCTCGATCGCCGGGGGCACGCTCGTGCGCTCGATGGCCCACAACATGACCGTTCTGCAAAAGTACCGCGGCGCCATGATGGAAGTCATAACCTCGTTCGTGAACACGCCGGGGATGTCGGCCAAGGACGCCGCCAACGCCATGGCTGACGCGGTCGAAGCCCAGAAGTAGTCCCCTCCCGGCCGCCGCGTCGCGACCCGCGCGCGGCGGCCGATCTTCATTGGAACTCGAGCGCAATGGCGAACGCTCTCAGCGGGATCGTGGCGGTTCGGAAGCCGGCCCCCGGCCGCGATATGCTCAGCGCATGGACTCCGCGGCTGGTCATCCTGCCCTCGGCCGTGGCGAGCTTCGTCTACGTCTTCGTCTTCACGCTGTGGACGTTGTACGTCTCGATGTCGAACAGCACGCTCCTGCCAACCTACCAGTTCGTCGGCCTGAAGCCTTATTTCGAACTGTGGTCGAACCAGCGCTGGTCGATCGCCTATGGCAATCTTTTCTACTTCAGCGCCTTCTATGTCGTCTTGTCGATGGTCATCGGCCTGGCGCTGGCTATCGCCATCGATCAGCGGGTCAAGGGCGAAGCGGTCTGGCGAACGATCTTCCTTTATCCGCTCGCAGTCTCTTTCATCGTCACCGGTTCGGTCTGGAATTGGCTGTACAGCCCCAGCGAAGGGATCGAGCATTTCGTGCGCAGCCTCGGCTGGGCCGATTTCACCTTCCGCATCACCTCGAACCGGGAAACCGCCATCTACGCCATCATCGCCACCGGGATATGGCAATCCACGGGCTTCGCGATGGCCCTTTTCCTTGCCGGCCTGCGCTCGGTCGATCCGGACCTCATCAAGGCGGCGCAAATCGACGGCGCCGGGCCAGCCCGTATCTATCGCAAGGTGATCCTGCCTTCGATCGCACCAATCTTCATCGCGGTCGCGGTCGTACTGCTGCAATTCGCGATCAAAACGTTCGATCTGGTCGTCGCGCTGACCCAGGGCGGACCGGGGATCGCAACGACCTTTCCGGCGAACTATGTCTATGACCTCATGTTCCAGCGCGGGCAGATCGCGATTGGCGCGGCGGCCTCGATCATGATGCTGCTGGCGCTCGCGACCGTGCTCATCCCCTACGCGCTGTGGACGACGTGGCGCTCGCGCCGGGGGGCGATCCGTGGTTGACGCGGCCTACGACCTCGCCTTCGATCCGCATGCCCGCTCGGCGAACCTTCGTTTCATCGCCGGCCGCGTCGCCGTTTATGGCTTCCTCGGCTTCTTCGCCCTCATCTACCTGGTCCCGCTGTTTGTCATCGTCGCCAATTCCTTCCGCGAATTGCCGGAGATCACGCGCAACGGACTGATCGCAATCCCGCAAAGCTTTTCGTTGAACGCATGGCCGCAAGCGTGGCTTCATCATTGCGTCGCTGGCACCTGCGAGGGAATCCACCGCAATTTCTACAATTCGCTGATCATGACCATTCCGGCGACGATCCTTTCGACCTTGCTCGGCGCGATCAACGGCTACGTGCTTTCGAAATGGCGCTTTCCCGGATCGGAGGCGCTGTTCGCCTGCATGACGCTCGGAGTCTTCATGCCCGGTCAGGTTTCGCTGTTGCCCTGGGCGTTCATCCTTGGAACGGTGAATTTATCGAACACGATCTACGGGCTCATTCTCGTTCATGTGATTCAGGGCATATCGTTCACGACGCTGTTCTGCCGCAACTACTATGTCGGCATTCCAGACGACCTCATCAAAGCCGCGCGGATCGACGGAGCCGGATTCTGGCGCGTCTTTTTCAAGATCATTCTTCCCCTGTCGCCGCCGATCCTTATCGTCACCGTCATCTGGCAGTTCACTGGCATCTGGAACGAGTATCTGTTCGGCGTCGTGTTCACCGGCGGGCGCCAGCAGCCGGTCACCGCGGCGTTGGTCGGGCTGGCGACCAATTCCATGAACGCGCGCTCCTACGACGTCGCCAGCTGCGCCGTGCTGATTGCCGCCATCCCGCCGCTCTTGATCTACCTCTTCGGCGGCAAGTATTTCGTTCGCGGCCTCACCCAGGGCGCGGTCAAATGATCGCACGACGATGGCGACGCTGACCATCTCGGGACTGCGCAAGCGCTTCGGCCCGGTCGACGTGCTGAAGGGCATCGACCTTGAAGCGCGCACGGGCGAATTCATCGCGCTCGTCGGCCCGTCCGGCTGCGGCAAGTCGACGCTGCTCGCCATGATCGCCGGACTGGAAACCGTCAGCGAAGGCGAGATCCGCATCGACGGAACGCTGGTGAACTCGGTCGCGCCGAAAGACCGCGACATCGCGATGGTGTTTCAGTCCTACGCGCTCTACCCGACGATGACCGCGCGGCAGAACATGACCTTCGGCATGGAGAGTCGGCGCGTGCCGAAAGCCGAACAGGACGAGGCGATCAAACGCGTCGCCTCGCTCTTGCAGATCGAGCCGCTCCTGAACCGCAAGCCCGGCCAATTGTCCGGCGGGCAGCGCCAACGCGTCGCCATGGGGCGGGCGCTGGTCCGCGATCCGAAGCTCTTTCTGTTCGACGAACCTTTGTCCAATCTCGACGCCAAGCTGCGCGTCGACATGCGCACCGAGATCAAGAAGCTTCACCTCAGGGTCGGCAAGACCACGATCTATGTCACTCATGACCAGATCGAGGCGATGACGCTTGCCTCCCGCATCGCTGTCATGCACCAAGGCTCGATCCAGCAATTCGACGAGCCACAGGTTGTCTACGACCATCCCGCCAACATATTCGTCGCCGGCTTCATGGGCTCGCCGTCGATGAATTTCCTTCCAGGCGAGCTGACCAAGCTCGACGGCCGTCCGGCGGTCGCGATTGCGCTTGCCGGCGGCGAGATGGCGACGCTGCCGCTGGCGCGAGCGCCCCAGTCCCGGCCAGCGAACGGCAAGGTGGTGCTGGGCGTGCGACCGGAGCATCTTTTTCGCTACGATCCGAGCCTGAAGGCGCAAAAGGCGGGGCTTGCGATGCTGACTGCGCCGGTCGAGGTCGTCGAGCCGACCGGCGCCGAAACGCACGCCGTCTTGAAGGTCGGCGAACGGGAGATTGTCGGCCGCTTCGACCCAGACGGCGCGCCCCGTCTCGGCGAACTGCTGCCGCTCGGGATCGACATGGCGCATGCGTGCCTGTTCGATCCCGACACCCAGGCCCTCATAAGGCAGGGCGCGGCTTGACCTTCGCTACCTATCCAAGCCTTGCGGGGCGGACGGTTTTCATCAGCGGCGGCGCGACCGGCATCGGCGCCGACATCGTACGCGCCTTCGTCCGAAATCACGCGCGAGTCGCATTCGTCGACCTCCAGCGGCATGAAGGCGAGGCGCTGGCGGGTGCGCTGAAGGAGACGGGCGAGACCGTGCTCTTCTTCCATTGCGACGTCACCAACGTCCTGGCGCTGCGGGCGTCGATCGCGGAAGCCGGCGCGAAACTCGGCCCGGTTGCGATATTGGTCAATAACGCCGCCAACGACGAGCGTCACGCGGTCGCCGACGTGACCGCGGACTACTGGGACCACGCGCAGAATGTGAATCTACGACATCACTTTTTCGCCGCCCAGGCCGTCCACCCGCAGATGCGCAAGCTCGGCTTCGGTTCGATCGTCAATCTCTCCTCGATCGCCTGGCGCGGTTCGGCTGAAATGCCGGCGTATTCCGCGGCCAAGGCCGGGATCATTGGCCTCACCCACGCGCTGGCGCGAGCTTTCGGCTCGGACAACATCCGCGTCAACGCGATCGAGCCGGGGGCGGTCATGACCGATCGGCAGCGGCGTCTGTGGTACAAGACGCCGGAATCGGTTGCCGCGATCGTTCAGCGGCAGTCGATCAAGGAGACGGTGCTCGGCGACGACATCGCCCGCATGGCGTTGTTTCTCGGCGCCGACGACAGCCGGCTGGTCACCAAGCAGTCGATCACCGTCGATGCGGGGCTAAGATGAACGAAAACGTGAAGCCGCGTCAGCGGCAGACCCTGGGAACCGCATTCGCCCTCGGCCTCAACCCTTACGGCCTGACCTATCATCTCGGTCTGCAAGGAGCCGGGGGACCGCGCGCCAATCCCAAAGGCGCAGGACTCGAGGGTTTCGTCGCGATTGCGACAGAGCTCGGCGCGAAGGTGCTCGAAATCTATGACCCCTGGCTCTGCGCGCTGAGCGACGACGAGCTCCGCGCGATCCGCGATCGGCTCGGGACCCTCGGCATGACGCCTGTCATCAGCTCCGGGCTGATGATGGGTCCCTTCGAGAGCGCATTGCGCTCGGCCCGCGCTCTCGACGCCAAGATCATCCGGCATGGCCTGACCACGGTGCTGTGTGGGGACCGCCACGCGCTCGGGGAGAAATGGAAGGACTTGGTCACGCATGTTCGCGCCGCGCTCGCCGACCGCGGCCCGCGTGCGTTCGACGACGGCAGAATACTGGCGATCGAAAACCATCAGGATTTCGGTAGCGATGAGCTGGCAGACTTTTGCGAGAGCGCGCGGGGCGTTGGAATCTGCCTCGACACGGGCAACATGTTCCCGGTCGCCGAAGCGCCACTCGACTTCACCCGCCGCGTCGCCCAACACGTGCGGCACGTCCATCTGAAGGACTACCATGTGCAGTTCACCGATGAAGGTTATCGCCTGGTGCGCTGCGCCATCGGCGACGGCGCCGTGCCGCTCGCCGCGATGCTCGACATCCTGGCGGCGCGCGGCGAGATGCTGACGGCGGTGCTCGAGCCCGGCGCGCTCGAGGCGCGGCACGTGCAATTCTTGCGGCCGGAATGGTGGAATTTCTACGCGCCGAAGCAGGCGTCCGCGTTGGCCGCCTGCCTCGCTGCGGCACGCGTCAACCGCCTCGCCGACGAGGCCGATTATCGCACGCCCTGGGAGCGCGGCGAGGACGCCGCGATCGCCGACTACGAACTGGCGATGATCCGCCGCAGTGCCGGCAACATGCGCGCAATTGGACTTGGACCTGAGAACGGAGGCTGACGCGTGACGAAAGAGCTCACCGGCAAGATCGCATTCGTCACCGGCTCGGGCCGCGGGCTTGGCCGCACGATGGCGGAGCGTCTGGCGGAGCTCGGCGCGGACGTCGCAATCCACGACATTACCTGGACCGCGCCGGCCAAATACGGCGAAGCGAAGGACCTCGACGCCGTCGCCGAGGCGATCGCCCGGCATGGCGGGAGGGTCGCGGCGGTCAGCGGCAATATCGGCGACAAGGCGGCGGTGGCGAAGATGAAGGAGGAGATCGAAGCCAAGCTCGGGCGGGTCGATATCCTGGTCAATTGCGCCGGCGGCGACATCGGCGCGGCGGGCGCCAAGCCCGAGCCGAACGACGCGCTCGGGATTCCGCTCGATGACATCAAGGCGCTGACCGAGAACAACCTTTACGGCACGATCCTCGTCTGCCAGGCGTTCGTGCCGCCGATGGTGAAAGCGGGAATCGGATCGGTGATCAACATCGGCTCGGCCGCGGCGCAGTTCGGGGTGACCAACGGGGTCATCTATGCGGCGCTCAAAGCGGCCGTCATCCACTATACGCGCTGCCTCGCGGCGTCGGTCCGGACGGAGGGTGTCCGGATCAATGCGGTCAGTCCGGGCGCGACCAAGACCGCGCGCTTCGAGGCGACCCGGGTCGTCGATCCGAAAAAGATGGATTCGTCGATCAAGTCGCTCATTCGCTACGGCGAGCCGGGAGAGATCGCCGACGCGGTCGCCTTCCTTGCCGGGCCGAGGAGCAAATATATCAGCGGCCAGGTCCTTCGGGTCGACGGCGGCGAAACGCTGTTTCCGGGTTGAGGGACGGCCGAGAACAGCATCAGGAGGGTTGAAAGTGCCGGACACTAAGCGCTTTGAAGGAATGACCGCCGTGGTGACCGGCGGAGCGTCGGGCATTGGCCTGACGTTCGCGCGTCGGTTTATCGCCGAGGGCGGGCGGGTCAGCTTATGGGACAACGATCCCGCGCGGCTTAAGGCGGCCACCGCCGAACTCGGCGACAAGAGCCGGGCCGAACGGGTCGATGTCGTGAACCCGGCCGATGTCGAGCGCGCGACCGAGGCGAGCCACACAACGATGGGCCAGATCGATGCGCTCGTCTGTTCGGCCGGGGTGGCGGGGCTCAACGCGCTGGTGATCGACTATCCAATCGACGAATGGAAGCGGGTGTTCGACATCGACGTCCACGGCCTGTTCTACTGCAACCGCTTTGTCGCGAAGCATATGAAAGCGCGCGGCTACGGCCGCATCGTCAACATCGCCTCGATCGCCGGCAAGGAGGGCAACCCCAACGCGTCCGCGTACAGCGCCGCCAAGGCCGCGGTCATCGGCCTCACCAAGTCGCTCGGCAAGGAGCTGGTCAAGGACGGGATCACAGTCAACGCCATCACCCCGGCGACGATCGACACCCCGATCCTCGCGCAGGCATCGGCGGCGCACATCGCCTACATGCGCTCGAAGATCCCGATGGAGCGCTTCGGCACCGTTGACGAAGCGGCGGCGCTGATCTGCTGGCTCGCGAGCCGCGAGTGCTCGTTCTCGACCGGCGCCGTCTTCGACCTCTCGGGCGGCCGCGCCACCTATTGAGGCTTATGTGGGCGCCAGCAACGTGAGCGAGCAAGACCATGCGTTCGCGCCTGCCGCCGATCTCGTCGGGCCCCTGCGCCGCATGGGCCTCCTGAAGGCCGGGGAACGAGCTTGTCTTACGCCGCTGACCGGCGGCGTCTCTTCCGACATCTACCTGGTCGAGGCAGGCGGGCGCCGTTTCTGCGTCAAGCGCGCGCTGTCGAGGCTCAAGGTCGCGGCCCTATGGGAAGCGCCGGTCGAACGCAACGCGGCGGAGGCGGCATGGATGCGCGCCGTCGCGGGCTGGCTGCCACGGGCCGTTCCGCGCATCCTCGGCGAAGACGCGGAGGCCGGCCTGTTCGCAATGGAATATCTCGCGCCCGAGGACCATCGGCTGTGGAAGACTGAGCTTCTCGCGGGCTGCGTCGATTTGGATTTCGCCGCCGCCGTAGGGCGCGATCTCGCTCTCATCCATGCGCGGAGCGCGGCCGATCCCGGCGTTCCGGCAGCGTTCGCCAACGACGGCACGTTCGAGGCGATCCGCATCGAGCCCTATCTCCGCGCGACCGGCCGCGCCCACCCTGCGCTGGCGCCGCGCTTCGAGGCGCTCGCGCGGACAACGCTTTCGACCAAACGGGCGTTGGTTCACGGCGACGTGAGCCCGAAGAACATCCTTGATGGCCCGCTCGGGCCGGTGTTCCTCGACGCCGAATGCGCCTGGTTCGGCGATCCCGCCTTCGATGTTGCGTTCTGTCTCAACCATCTCCTGCTCAAGGGCGCGCGCGACGGCGCGGACAGGACGGGTTACTGCTCTGCATTTTCGGCGCTGGCAGGCGCCTATCTCGCCGGAGTCGATTGGGAGAGCGCCAACGGTCTCGAAGCGCGCGCCGCTGCGCTGCTGCCGGCGCTCTTCCTGGGCAGAATCGACGGCAAATCGCCTGTCGAATACCTCTCCCTGGGGAGCGAGCGGGCGGACGTGCGCCGCGTGGCAGCTCCGCTGATCGCCGATCCGCCGCGTCGCCTGGAGGCCGTCGCCGGCGTATGGACAGGCGCGCGATGAGCGAACCCGTGATCCGATCGCTTGTTGCGCGGCGCATCTGGGACTCACGCGGCTGCCCGACCGTCGAGGCGGAAGTCGCGTTGAGCGACGGGGCGGTGGGGCGTGGAATAGCGCCGGCCGGTGCGTCGCGCGGCGCCCGCGAGGCGATCGACAAGCGTGATGGCGGAAAGCGCCTCGGCGGACTCGATGTGCAAAATGCGCTCGAAGGGATGCGGACTGAGATCGCCCCGGCTCTCGCCGGCCTCGACCCGTTCGATCAGGCGAGCGTCGACGCCAGGCTCATCGCCCTCGACGGCACGCCGGACAAAGCGAGGCTCGGCGGAAACGCGCTGACCGCGGCGTCGCTCGCGGTGCTGCAAGCGGCGGCAGCCAGCCGCGGCCTGCCGCTCTGGCGTCATTGCCTTGGCGACCGGCCGGCGATCGTTCCGCTGCCGGAAATCCAGATCTTCGGCGGCGGCGCCCATGCCGGACGGCGAACCGACGTCCAGGACTTCATGGTCGTCGCGCCGCGCGCCAAGAGCTTCGCCGAGGCATTGGCGGTGACTGCGGACGTCTACCACGCCGCCGGCGCGATCATGGCCGAGCGCGGCCTCCTGCAGGGCGTCGCCGATGAAGGCGGCTGGTGGCCGGCGTTTTCGACCAACGAGGAGGCGCTCGAAACGCTGATGCGGGCGATTGAGCGCGCCGGGCTCGCTCACGGAACGGACGTCGCGATATCCCTCGACGTCGCCGCGTCGGAATTCGGCCGCGGCGGCCGCTACCGACTCGGGCTCGAAAAGCGCGAGCTAAACCGCGACGCAATGGCCGAAATGCTCCTCGGCTGGTGCGCCCGCTATCCGATCCTGTCGATCGAAGACCCGTTCGCCGAGGACGACGATCGGGGGTTCGAGCAATTTACCGCCGCTGTCGGCCACCGCATCCAGGTGATCGGCGACGATTACCTCGTCACGAGTGCGGGGAGGGTGCGCGAGGCGGCGCGCCGACGCAGCGTCAATGCGGTTCTCATCAAGGTCAATCAGGCGGGTACGGTCAGCGAAGCCAAGGCTGCATGCGACGAAGCGCGCCGCTCTGGCTTCGGAACGATCGTCTCGGCGCGCTCGGGCGAGACCGAGGACACATCGATCGTTCATCTCGCGATCGGCTGGGGCGCCGGCCAACTGAAGGTTGGCTCGTTCGCGCGCTCCGAGCGGATGGCGAAATGGAACGAGGCGCTCCGGATCGAGGAGGCGCTCGGTGCGGAAGCGCGCTTCGCCGGACTCGACGAGATGCCGATGCGCCGGAAGGCGCTGAAGCCGGCGACGCCGGCGTCTGGAAGCAGCGAATGAAGCCGAAGATTCTTTCGATCGAGGGCGGCGCGCTCGCCATTCCCGAGCCGGACGTCGGGGGCGTTCGCATCTACAAGGGCATCCCCTATGCCGCGCCGCCGCTCGGACCGTTGCGATGGCTGCCGCCTCAGCCCGTTCCGGCGTGGACGGGCGTACGGCCCTCGAACGTCTTCGGGCCGAATTCGCTGCAGGGCGTCGTCTGGGATGACATCGACCCGTTCGTGGTCGGCGTCTCCGAGGATTGCCTCTACCTGAATGTCTGGACGCCGGCTGCGCCTGGCGAGGGCGCTCGATTGTCGACGATGGTCTGGATTCACGGGGGCGGGTTTGTCGCCGGATCCGGGGCCGAGCCGCGCTACGACGGCGCTCATCTCGCCGCGCGGGGCATCGTCGTCGTCACCCTCAACCATCGGCTCAATGCGCTGGGCTTTCTCGCCCATCCCGAGCTCACCGCTGAATCGGGTCATCGCGCCTCTGGCAACTATGGGTTTCTCGATCTTGTCGCGGCGCTTGGATGGGCGAAGCGCAACATTGCCGCCTTCGGCGGCGACCCGGCCAAGATCACGATCGCAGGCGAGTCCGCCGGTTCGTTCGCCGCGAGCGCCCTCATGGCTTCGCCGCTCGCCAAGGGATTGTTCGTCCGAGTCATCGGCGAGAGCGGAGCGTTGTTCGCTTCTCCTGTTCGCAGGCCGGTATCTCTCGCCGAGGCCGAGGTCGCTGGAGTGGACTTCATGCGCAAGGTCGGAGCGAAATCCGTGGCAGCGCTGCGCGCCGCCCCGGCTGACGCCATCCTCGCCGCCGCACCCGGACCCGGCTTCCGCCCGATCGTCGATGGATGGTTTCTCCCTCGCCCGCCGGCTGAGATCTTCGCCGCCGCCGAGCAGAGCGACGTTCCATTGATGGCCGGCTGGAACAAGGATGAGGGCTTCAACTTCACGCTGCTGCAGGGCACCGATGCGAAGCGCCCATACGCCGATCTGGTGCGGGCCAGGTTTGGCGAGGGCGCGGACGAAGCCCAGTGGCACTATGCGGGCGGATCGCCGGGTGCTGACGCAGCATCGGCGGCCGCTCTCGGCGCCGACCTCGAAATCATCCATCCGACCTGGGCATGGATCGAGGCGCAGAAGCAAAGCGGGCGGGCCGACATTTTCCGCTTCCGTTTCGACCGCGCGCCGCTCACTCCGGAGGGTTGGTTTGGCGAGCGCGCGAGCCGCGAGGCAGGCGCCTTCCACGCCAGCGAAATCCCCTATGTGTTCGACAATCTCGCGGCCTTTCCTTGGCTGATCGACGACGCCGACCGGGAGCTGGCGAGGCTTGCCTCCAGCTACTGGATCAACTTCGTCAGAAGTGGGGACCCCAACGGCCCCGGCCTGCCGCACTGGCCGTCCTACCGCAGCGCCGAGTCGCCGGTGATGATGCTGGGAGCCCCGCCCAGGGCGGGACCGGAGGAATGGCGGGTGCGCCACCTGTTCCTGCAGCGGGCGGTGTAGGGGCAAAAACACAGGCCGGGGGGAGGCGCGAACGATGGCGTCGCGCCCTTCGCCTTCGCCTGTGATAGGCTCGCCGGGGGAGAAAACGCGATGGCTAAGGGACGCGCTCAAAGGGCGCCAGCAGCGCCGCGGCCGCTTGACCTCAATCCCG
Organism: uncultured Alphaproteobacteria bacterium; assembly: GCA_963765375.1. Taxonomy (GTDB): domain Bacteria; phylum Pseudomonadota; class Alphaproteobacteria; order Rhizobiales; family Beijerinckiaceae; genus Roseiarcus. The sequence goes on from CAVXVZ010000013.1 coordinate 57,840, forward strand.
AGCGCGCCACGCGGGCCGACCGGCCGCCCTATGCGATCGTCGACATTGGCTCGAACTCGGTCCGGCTCCTGGTCTATGACCAGCTCGGCCGGGCGCCGATGCCGCGCTTCAACGAAAAATCCCTTCTCCGCCTCGCGGAAGGACTCTCCGAGACAGGCGTCATCGCGCCGGACGGCTTTCGCCGCGCCGTCCAGGCCGTGGGGCGATTTCGCGCCATCGCCGACGCGATGGGCGTCGGTCGAATCGACGCCGTGGCGACCGAGGCCATGCGTCGCGCTGCGAACGGACCGAAGCTCGCCGCGGCGATCGAGGCGGAGTGCGGCCTCAAAGTTCAAATCCTCAGCGGGGCTGATGAAGCGAGGTTCTCGACGCTGGGCGTGATCTCGGGGTTCTTCCGGCCGCTCGGGTCGGTCGGCGACATGGGCGGCGGCAGCCTCGAAGTCGCGGAAGCGATTGACGACCATGTGGGAGAGCGCTGGGTCAGTCTGCCGCTCGGCGCTCTGCCGGTTGAGGCCATGTTGCGGGCCGGCTTTTCGGCGGCGAAGCGCCAGATCGACGAAATCCTGCGCCGAAGTCTGCCGCGCGAGCTGGCGCGGCCGGTGTTCTATCCGGTTGGCGGCGGCTGGCGTACGCTGGCGAAAGCGCACATGGAGGCTGTCGGCGCGCCGGTGAGAGTCGTCCACGGCTATACGATCGGCGCCGTCGAGGCGCGCCAATTCGCTCGTGCAGTCTCGCGGCTTTCGACGGCGAAACTGTCGGCGACCCCGGGCGTGACGGAACGGCGGGCGCGGACATTGCCGGCGGCGGCGTTGGCGCTTGACCGTCTGTTGAAACATCTGGCGCCCGAACGCGTCGTCTTTTCCGCTCTCGGCCTGCGCGAGGGATTTCTCTATTCCCAGCTCAGCCGGGAGGAGCGATATCTCGATCCGCTGGTCGAGGGCGCACAGCTTATCGGTCTGCCGCTCGCGCGAGTGCCTGATTTCGCGCCTGAACTGGTGTCGTGGACAGCGAACCTCGCGACCGGCGAAACCGCGTCGGAGAAGCGGCTCCGCGTTGCGATCTGCGCCCTCTCCGACATTGCTTGGCGGGACGCGCCCGATCTCCGCGCGGAAGAGAGTTTTCGCCGGCTTTTGCAGTTTCCGTTTATCGGCGTCACCCACCCCGAGAGAGTGTTCATCGCCGCCGCCATTCACGCCCGCTACGCCGGACGGCCGGATGCTCAGTGGCTCATCCCCTCCGTCCGCCTGCTCGCGCCTGCCGAGCGGCGCCGGGCGCAAATTCTCGGCCGGGCCATTCTGCTTGCCTACCGCTTTTCCGGCGGCGTGCCGACGGTGCTGGAGAGCGCGCGATTGCGTATCGACCCGAATAGCGTCCGGCTGGAAGTCACCGCGGCCGCGCGCGCCCCCGACAGCGAAGTGGTGAGCGATCGCCTGAAGCTGCTCGCCGCCGCCATCGGGGTCAAGCGAAGCGAGGTCGTCGACATTGACACGGCGCCATAGTCCGGCCGGGCGCCGACTCGCCGCTTTGACCGGGCGCACGGAAGGTCTGCCCCTCACCCTGCCGGCGCGGATTGCGGAACCGAGTTCGCCTGAAGAACAGGTTGGATGCGCGTCAGCCCCACCGCCGCCATCACGTCCGAATTGTTGCGCGCGTCGAGCGCATAGTCCTGGAGACGCAATAGCGAGAGTCGGCCGCCGCCTTTGGCGTCGGTCGAACTCCAGTCGTCAAACATGAGGAACTTGAGATCGGCTACGCCAGCCGCTTCCTTCACCCACAGGGCCGAAGTAATCTCGATCGCGTCGCCGAACGACAGGGTGCGCGGCTTTTCTTCCGCCTCGCGGACCTCGTCGGACCTTTGCCATTTTGCGTCACGGAGCCGAGCCACGCGCAGCATTGTGTTCGGATCGGGCGTCACAAGCGTCGCGAGTGAGCGTATATAGCGGGTCAAATCTTCGAGAGTATCGAAGCGTCCAGGAATGAACATCGACGGGCGGAGCTGAGCAAACAGGATACTGCTGACCCATACGCGGCGCTTCCCCACCGCAGCCTGGGTCAAAATCGTCTCGATGTAGTGTTCGGCTTCGCCTGAGCTCCCGCTCGCGTGGCGCAGAAAGACGTTTGTATGGAGGAAATGCTTATCGCGATCGGGTGGACCCGATCGCGACTCCGTTTGGGCAAAAGGGAGTGGATACATCTTAGGTTTCACACTTCACGTTGCAGGGGAGCGAGGGCGGAGGTCGAGAGAGTCTGGCGCGTGGTGATTGTGCTAATAGCCGCGACCCTTTTACGCTTTCGCGCCAATATTGGTTGAGGGACCATTTATTGAGATGACGATGAATTGGAGATGAATTGGCGCGAGTGCAGATAGGGATCTCCGCGGTTCGCGCTGGCGCGCCGCATTGTCGCAGAGGCCTGCGTCGTCGATTGGCCGCGCCCGTTCTCGCGCTTCGGATCGCGCTGCTGGTTCGCGCATCGGTCGCACAGGAAACACGTTCAGGGGGGCGCGGACCATGACCGCGGGCGCGATCCGGCAGGCGCTGCCGACGGTGTCGGGGTTCGCGGTCAAAAGCGCCATTGCGGCCCTGCGCCAGCGCAGCACGGACCCCAGGCCGCTGCTTCATCGCGCCGGTCTCGCCGAGGGCGACCTGGACACTTCCCAGCGCCGCCTTGCTGCCACACCGACGCGCTCGAGCGGAGGTCGTCGCCAAGGCGCTGGCGCTGAGCTCGAGAACGCTTGCGCGGAGGCTCGCTGAGGAAGGCACGAATTTCGCCGAGGTCATCGACGGCCTGCGGCGCAGCCTCGCCGCACAATATCTCCACGAGTCGGGCTTCACGCTGGCGCAGATCGGATGGCTTCTTGGCTATGAAGGCCCGACCTCGTTTCATCATGCCTTCAAGCGCTGGACCGGCCGTTCGCCGTCCCTCGCCAGAGGCGAGACGCGGCTTCCCCCGCCGAGATAGAGTCGGGCTTTCGCCGGAGGGCGCATGGAAGTGGCGCGAAAAAGCAGAAACTTGGCCGCGCCGAGTAGGACGCGCGCGCCCCGACCGTCTATCGACGCCGGCCGGCCGCGCCTGCCTGAAGGTAAGCGTTGGGGGCGGCGCGATAATGCTGCCGCACAACAAAGCCGGCATCCCCTAAGCCCCGCGCAGAGCAACCCCCTCTGGCGGGGCTTTTCTTTGGCGAGAACGAGGGCGCTGACTTGCGTCCTGCGACCCGCTATCCAGAATGGGTCTGGAGTTCTTTCCGCGCCGCGCGGTTTCCGGCCGCTCGCGCGTCAGCCTCGCACATGTACGCGCCCCGTTTGGTGTGCCCGTAATAGTGGGTTCCCGAGTAGTGATAAACTCGCGACGGGGTGTTGACCCACACGACGGTGTCGGCTGGGCAGCGGGCGCGGGCCGCCAATTCGGTCGTGTATTCGCCTGCCCGGGGGGCCGAGGGCGCGCTGGCGTTCGTCGCCGGCGCGGAGGCCGGAGCCGACGGCTGCCACCATGGGAACAGAGAGCCTGACTGCGTGGCTGGCGCGGGCGCTGGGGCCGGAGCCGGCGCAGGTGCGAATGTTCCGGAGGATGGCGCGGCGGCGCTGCTTTCGCGCGTGCGGCATTGCGAAAGAAACTGCGGCCAGGTTGCGCCGCCGGTCGTTCCCGCCGCCTGGGCCTGCTTCCACTGGCTCGCGCACGCGGCCATCACGCTTTCGGCGTTCGCGGCGGTCGAACTGGCGCAAGCGAACCCAAGGGCGATCGCCGCCGCCGTCAGCAAGGGAACGAGTGAATGGCGCATTGACATCCCCACCCAATTCGAAGCCCGCAAAGGGCTGCGCCACCAGCCTACCTCGACCAGGGCCGTCCCGCCAAGTCGGATCCCCCATTTGAGGTCGAGGTCCAGAAAGCATGGTGAATCCGCCCCCAGGATTGAGAGCAAGAAATACGAGTCTATTGCCGAATTTCGTGCTCTTCGATGCGCCTTTCGTACACGCGAGAAGGCGGCCAAGAACCGCCCCTGTACTCTCCTCCAGCGCTCACGAACCGACAAGCTGGGTGATCCGATCGCCGTAAGCGGACGCCGGCGCGCGTTCGGGGGTCCCGCTCGGCGCGGCGCGCAGATATTGCCTCGGCCACGGCGTGACCTGCCCGAGTTCTTGCGCGGCGTGCAGCGGCCAATAAGGGTCGCGTAACATCTGGCGCGCCAGCAACACGAGGTCGGCCTGATCGTTGCGGATGATCTGGTCGGCCTGGGCCGGAGCGGTAATCATCCCGACCGCCGCGGTGGCGATATTCGCCTCGCGACGGATCCGCTCGGCGAACGGCGTTTGATACCCGGCTCCGACGGGAATCTCCGCCTTCTCGACATTGCCGCCCGAGGAACAATCAATCACATCGACGCCGAGAGCCAGCAACTGGCGCGCGAGCTCGACCGATTGGTCGACGTCCCATCCGCCCTCGACCCAGTCGGTCGCCGACATGCGCACGAATAGCGGGCATCGCTCCGGCAGCGCGCGCCGCACCGCGGCGACGCATTCGCGCACAAATCGCGCCCGGTTCTCGAACGAGCCGCCGTATGCGTCGGCGCGGCGGTTGCTGAACGGCGACAGAAACTCGTGGATCAAATATCCGTGCGCGCCATGAATCTCGATCACCCGGAAGCCGGCGGCGAACGCGCGCTCAGCCGCGACGGCGAAGGCGCTATGCACAGCGTGAATCTGGTCGACGGTCATTTCATCCGGCATGGGGAAACTATCGTTGAATGCGACGGCGCTCGGCGCGAGCGGGCGCCAGCCGCCGGCGGCTTCCGGAACGGCGCCGTTCCCCGCCCCCGGCCGATAGGTGCTGCCCTTCCGCCCGGCATGCGCGAGCTGGATGCCGGCGCGCGCGCCCTGACTGTCGATAAAGCGCGCGATCCGCTCGAGCGGCTCGAAATGCTTTTCGCTCCAGGCGCCGAGGTCTTGGGGCGAAATACGGCCCTCGGGGGTGACCGCGGCGGCCTCGGTGAACACCAGCCCCGCGCCGCCGATCGCCCGAGAAGCGAGATGGGCGAAATGCCAGTCGTTGGCGTAGCCGTCGACCGACGAATACTGGCACATCGGCGAAACGCCGATCCGGTTGGCGAAGTCGACGTCGCGCATGCGAAGTTTGCTGAACAGGTGCGGCATGGGTCAATTGTCTCGATTACTGATAGCCGAGCAGATGCGGCAGCCAGAGCGTCAGTCCTGGAACGAATGCAATAACCAAGAGGCAGAGGAACAGCAAGCCGAGATAACCCAGCATCGGCCTCACCGTCGATTCGATCGGCACGCCGCCGATCAGGCAGGCGCCATAGAGGCCAAGCCCGAGCGGCGGGGCGAAGAGCCCGATGCCCATTGCGATCACCAGCACCACCCCGAAGTGCAGGCCGTTGATGCCGATCTGGCCCGCGACCGGGACCAGCAGCGGACCGAAGATGATCAGCGCCGCCGCGCCCTCCAGAATCGAACCCATGACGATCAGGATGAGGATCGAGAGCAGCAGGAACGGCGAGGCGCCGGCGTTCTTCGACAGCGCGATCATCGCCTGCGCCAGGGCATGGGGGAACTGCTGCAACGTCAGCACGAAGGCGAGCGACTGCGCCGCGGCGACGATGAACAGCACCAGCCCCGAGCGCGTCGCGGCGTTGACGAAACTGCGCGCCGCGGCGCGCAGCCCAAGCTCGCGGAACGCCGCGCCGCCCACGATGAGCGCGTAGAGCGCGGCGAAAGCCGAAATCTCGGTTGCGGTCGCAACCCCGAACCTGAACCCGGCAAAGATGATGACCACAAGTCCGAGCGTGACAATCGCGCCGCGCCAAAGCTGCGCCAGCGGCGCCGTCGACAGTCTGACTTCCTCCGTCAGACGCCGGTCGCCGCCAAGCAGGATAACGACCCCGATCAGCGCGGCCGCCATCAGGCCGGCCGGCAGCAGGCCGGCCATGAACAGCCCGCCGATCGAAAGGTTGGCGACGAAGCCGAGGATGATAAGGTTGATGCAAGGCGGAATGGTCTCGGCCATGACCGCGGAAGCCGCCAGCAAAGCTACCGCCCCGCCCGGGTTCTGCCGCGACCGTCGAGCCGCAGGAATCAGCACCGAGCCGACCGCCGCGACATCGGCCATCTTCGAACCGGAGATGCCGGAGAAGATGACCATCGACAGCACCATGACCACGTTGAGACCGCCGCGAGCCCGTCCGACTACGCGCTCGAGCAGGGCGATCAGACGAACGGACATGCCGTTCGCCTCCATCAAGTAACCGACGAGAATGAAGAATGGGATCGCGAGCAGGACGAAATTGTCGATGCCGCGCGCCATCTGCTGGGCGAAGATCATTCCCGGAAGCGCGCCATCGATCCAGATGTAAATCAGCGCGGTGAACGCGAGCGCAAAGCCGATCGGGACTCCGCCGATCAGGCAGCCGACGAATCCCAATAGCATCGGCGGGCCCGCGCGAGTAGTGCCCACGCCGACGAAGCGCCAGCCGTAGGCCGCGCCGGCCACAGCCAGCGCGAGGACGACCGCAAACACAAGATCGGACAGCCGCCGGCGACAGAGCTGCGCCAGCGCGAAAATGGTCATGCAGAGCGCGCCGGCCCCCATCGGATAGAATGTCAATTCCAGCGGCAAGCCGGAGCCAGTGGTCTGCCCAGTGGTGAAACGCCCGAGCGCCATCGCGTTCCACGCCACCGATCCGGCAGTCACGAACACGACCAACGCCGCCAGGGCGTCGACGCGCTGGCGTACCGCAGGCTTTAGTCTTTGGACGAAGAAGGCGACGCCCGCGTTCTCGTTGCGGGCGAGCGCGCCCGCCGCGCCGAAGAAGCTCAGCGCCACCATGAGACCGCGCGCCACGTCGTCGGCCCACTCGATCGGCGCCGCCAGAACGTAGCGATAGAAGACAGAAAGCGACACCACGATCAGGTCCGTCGCCAGAAGGAGTGCGGCGATCGCGTCGACGAGCACGAGTCCCGCGCTGGCCGCACGACGCACCCAGGGCGGGGACGCGGCCGGCACGCTCGTCGAGGGACTCACGCGCCGCGACTCAGGAGCCGAAGGTCCGTCATTGGCCCGCGATCCGCGGCGGCCCAGCAATGAGATTTCCGGAGCGCCGTCACGAAATCACGCCTTGGTGCCGCGGACGATATCGATGATCGGCTTGGCCTCCGGATGCGACTTGATGAACTCGTCGGTCTGCGGCGCCACCAGCTTGCGGAACGGTTCGCGATCGCAAGCGATGATTTCGACGCCCTTCTGTTTCAGCGAATCGAGCGCTTCTCTTTCCGCCTCGAGCCCGCGCACTCTGGTGTCGGCCGCCGCTTCCGCCGCCGCGGTCAGGAACTGGTCGCGGAGAGGCGCCTCCATCCGGGTGAGCGTCAAGCCGCTGCAGAACACGCCGAGCGCGGAAAAATTGTGCTGGGTCAGCGAATAGAATTTGGCAGTCTCGTAGAACTTGCTGGCGACAATCGTCGGCGGATCATGTTCCAGCCCGTCCAGAACCCCGGCCTGCAGGGCAGTGTAGATCTCGCCGAACGCCATCGGCGTCGCCGCCGCGCCCATCAGCCGCAGGCACTCGGTGATAATTTTGTTGGGCAACGTTCGGATCCGCTTGCCGGCGAGGTCCGCGGGCGCGTTGACCGGCGACTTGCAGAGCACGCTGCGGGAGCCGAAATTATAGGCCCAGCCGATTATATGCACATTGGCGCCGCCTATCAGAGCTTGCTCCAGAGGTTTGGCTGCGCCGCCGTCGAGCGCCTTGGTCTGCTGGGGGAAGCTCTCGAACAGATAGCCGAGGTCGAGGAGCCCGATGAGCGGCACGACATTGGCCCAGATCGAAGTGCCGGTGACCATAAGGTCGATGACGCCGAGGCTCACCGAATTGACGACGTCGATCTCCTGGCCGAGCTGATTGTCGGGAAAGAACTGGACGTCGATCCGATCGGCGAGGCCGCTGGCCGCCAGGCGCTTGACGAGATTGTCGTAATAAACCCGTCCATTGGCGAACTGCGGATTGTTCGGCAGCGAGGACGAGAGACGAAGGGCGATCGGCGCGGCGCGGGCGGCGCGCACGACCGCCGGCGCGAGCGCCAAGCCGATAAGCATCGACCGACGGTTCATGCGCTGGCCCCTCATGCCGAAACCCTCCCGCTCGCGACTTCGCTGGCGTCGTTCACTCGAGCCTTCGCCACATTAATCCGGTTACCTGACAACCCGCAAGGCTGACAACATCGTCAACACCCGGCCTGCCCTAGGCTCCCGCGAGGGCCTGGCCCGTTCGCGCGTCGAAGAAATGCAACGGCCCTTCGAGCGTCAGCGCGATGCTGTCTCCGGGGCGTCCGTTCAAGCGCTCGCGAAACACGCAGACGATGTCCTGCCCGGCGAACTTCGCGATCACCTGCGTTTCATAGCCGGTCGGCTCGACGACCATGACATGGGCGGGGCTGGCGATCGGCCCGCCGAGCGTCACGTGCTCGGGGCGGACGCCCATGACGATCTCCGGGCCGGCCGCAGCCCGCGGCGCGGCTGCGAGCGGAATCTTGAACCCCGAAGCGGTCACAAAGGTCGGTCGCTCGCCGCCTTCGAGACGCCCGCTGATGAAGTTCATCGCCGGCGAGCCGATGAATCCGGCGACGAACAGGTTGGCCGGCGCATCGTAAAGATCGAGCGGCGTGCCGATCTGCTCCACCCTGCCGTCGTGCAGAACGACGATCTTGTCGGCCATCGTCATCGCCTCGATCTGGTCGTGGGTTACGTAGATCGTCGTTGACGCCAGCCGTTGCTGCAGCGCCTTGATCTCGGCCCGCATCTGCACCCTGAGCTTGGCGTCGAGATTCGAGAGCGGCTCGTCGAACAGGAACACCGCTGGATCGCGTACGATCGCCCGGCCCATGGCGACTCGCTGCCGCTGGCCGCCCGACAATTGGCGCGGGTACCGCTCGAGCAGCGGCCGCAAGCCCAGGATGTCGGCCGCCTTGTTGACCTTGTCGACGATCTCCTCCTTCGGGCGCTTCGCCAATTCGAGCGAGAAGCTCATGTTTTTCGCCACTGTCATCTGCGGATAGAGCGCATAGTTCTGGAACACCATCGCGATGTCGCGTTCCTTGGGCGGCACGTTGTTGACGACCCGCCCATCGATGCGAAGCTCGCCGCTGGTGATCGATTCGAGGCCAGCGACCATACGCAGAAGCGTGGACTTGCCGCATCCCGAAGGCCCGACGAGAATGACGAATTCGCCGTCCTCGACCCGGATCGAGACGCCGTGAATCACCTCGAAACTGCCAAAGCTCTTGCGCAAGCTGGATACTTCGACCGATGCCATGTCGATTCGCCCTGTTGCGACTCAAACGTCGCTTTCACGCGCAGGTTTTGCGCCATTTTTCGGCCATCGGCGACGAAAAGAGGACCGCAGGGATTTCTCGCCGCCCCGACGCTGCAAAGTGGGGTCTCGGTCCGCTATCACACCACCTGGTTTCTGAGCGCGGTTTCGCCGCGAAGGAGGCGCTCGATGTTGTCGATCAGAATGTCGACCACGTTCTCTTCATAGCGCCCGGTTTCGCCGGCGCTATGGGGCGTGATCAGCACGTTCGGCAGCGCCCAGAATGGAGAGTCGGGCGCAAGCGGCTCGTCATGGAAGCAGTCGAGCGCCGCGGCGCCAACGCGTCCGTCGGCGAGCGCGGCGAGAAGCGCCGCCTCGTCGACCACCTTTCCGCGCGCGACATTGATCAGAAGCGCCCCCGGCCTCAGCGCCTTGAGTGCAACGGCGTCGATGAGGCCCTCGGTCTCAGGCGTGAGTGGGCAGGTCAAGGCGACAATGTCAGCCTCCGCGAGCGCGCCCACGAGATCGCTCTCGGCGACAACTTCATCGGCGGCGTCGGGCGCGGGCCTCGCCGTGCGGCGTACCCCGATCACGCGCATCTCGAAGGCGCGCGCCAGCCGGGCAAGGCGCACGCCGACGCGGCCGAGGCCGACGACGACCAGAGTCTTGCCGCCGAGTTCCTGCTCGCGCAGCGCGCGGTCGCCGATCATGCCGCGCCAACGCCGCTCCCGCTGGTTGTCGCGCGCGAGATGAAGCTGACGCGTCAGGGCGAGGATGAGCGCCACCGCATGTTCCCCGACCGCGCGTTCGTTCACGCCCTGGGCGTTGGCCAGCCGCACCCCGCGCCGGGCGAACAGCGCCTTGTCGTACTGATCGGTGCCAGCGCTGAACGATTGCACGAACCTGAGCTTCGGCGCGCTCGTAAGAAGAGTATTGCGCCAGAGGCCCGACACCACCAGCACATCGGCCTCGCGCGCCCGCTGCTCTAATTCTTCGAGCGTCCGCACTTCGAAATGGGCGACGCCTGTCCGCCGCCCGGCGAATTCCTCCGCCGCGCGATAGGCGACATGGGCGAAAGCGGCCGTCAGCGCGCCGCGGGATGGGAAAGCCTTGTCGCTCACCACGTCCCCGCGAACTCCCGCCCCCCCTTCGGCGACGGGGACGCCCCTCGAACTGCGGCGTTCGTCATTGGCGCTCCGGGCGCAGGATCAGCTTCTGCACTCGCCAATTGAGGAGGTCGGCGACGTAAAGCTCATCTTCGGGCGGGCAGGCAATCTCATGGATCCAGCCGAATTGCTTCAGTTTCTTGCCCGTTTCGCCGAGCACGCCGAGTACTTTGCCGTCGAGCGTCATCTTGTAGATGCGGCCGGGAAACGCGTCGGAGCTATACAGCACCTGATTGGGCGGCGGGGTGATGCAGAGCGCCCAGCGCGCGCTAGGCGCCATCGTCAGCGCGGCGCCATAGGTTGCGAGGCTGCCATCTGGCGCGCCGGGTTTCGGCCCGATTGCCGGGTGCGCCCTGGCGTAGTCGAACGGGACTCCGATCTGGATGATTCGAATGAGGTTGCGCTGGCCGTCGAAGACCTGGATGCGTCCGTTACCGCGATCACCGACATAGATGTGGCCTTTGGCGTCGGCCTGGATCGAATGCAGAACCCGGAATTGTCCCGACCCGGTCCCGAAGTCCCCCCACGACTTGATCCAATTGCCGTCCGGATCATATTTCGCGACCCGCGAATTGATGTATCCGTCGCTGATATAGGTGTTGCCGATGCGGTCCCAGGTCACATCCGTGACTTGCCTGAACATGCCGTCGATGGCCGCCGCCGCCGGGCTCGGATGCTTCCACGGCTCGTCGGCCTCGTCCGAGGCCTCCTTCTTGCGGCCGAACACCATCGTGACCCGGCCTTCGGGGTCGAATTTGACCACCATGTCGGAGCCCTTGTCGACGGCCCAGATATTGTCGTCCTTGTCGATGCGGACCGCGTGGGCGAACGACCAGGCGTAAAGATTGCGGCCGATCTCGCGCAGAAACTTTCCGTCCGCGTCGAATTCCAGCAATTGCGCCGCCGCCGCGCCGTAAGCCGGCCCGCTCGTCCCGCCACGCGAGAACGCGAACACATGCCCCTTCGAATTGACCGCGACGCCCGCCGCCTCGCCAAAGGACATGTCGGGCAGAAGCTTGAAGAAGTCGGGAACCGAGTCGTAGGGAATGGCCGGCGCGGTCTCGGGCGCCGGTTGTTGCGCCAAAGCGGCAGTCGAGGCCAGGATCAGCGCGAAGGCGATTTGGCGCAACGATTGTCCCTCCCGCTGATGGTGGCTCGACGCCGGTTCCAATCGCGACTGCTTGATCGCAGGGAGCTTGGTTGTAGGGTAATATGCGGACCTTGAGAAGATTGGAAAAGAGGAAACGGCCTATGCATACGAGCGGGAGTTTATTCGCCGGGGCGCTCGCGCCGTTGGTTCGGGCGAAACCCGTATCGGCCGCCACGCGCTTCCTCCCCGATCCGAAGCTGGGCGGGCGGCGAGCTTTACAATGGCTGTGTCGACATTCCCAGCGCCTATCAGGATACCTATCACGCAAGCCATGAGCCGAGCGCGCTACAAATCGCCTGCTCAGCATTGATCCAGCCGCTATTTGGCGATCCTTTATTGCTCATGGGCGGGCATTCGGTGGTTTGCTTACCGCGCTTGCTTGCGCGAAGGGAGGACGCCGGATCGGCTGATGGCCGGTATCGTCTTCGATCCGATGCCGATGGTCGGACCGCGTGCGCTCGACATCGACGAAGTCGTCCCCGAGAGCGCAGGCGGCTTGCGTTTCGCGGCGCGCGCCACGTCGGAAAAGGTTTGAGTTTGACCTGTTCTCCGACCGCTGTCTGGAGACGAGGGCGCGCATTTATAGCTACAACATGAATCCGTCGAAGAACGAGCCGAGCTCGGAATAGGCGTCGAGCGGTAGAACATGGGCGACGTACTGGTCGGGCCGTACGACGATCATGCACCCCCTCGTTCGGTCAAGGCCCCTCAAGTCGAAAATATCGGTGCGGTTCTTCAGGTCGGGGCAGAACATCTTCTCATAGTCGCGGAGCCCGAAACGGCCCTTACGCGGAAGAAGGAGAGGGGGCATTGCTTCGATCGCCAGCTCGCGATGGCCCTGCTGAAAGATCGCTCGGACATCGATTGCGGAGTCGAAATCGGCGCCGGCCGGGGTGTGCCGCGTGACCGGAGAGTCTGGAGACCCGGCGAGAAACTCGCACAGGGCTCTGAGCCTCGAGGACGAAGCGGCGGGGTTTGCCGCATCGGCGAAGGCGAATACCCGCCAGCGGCCATCCGCTTTGATGGTGTGGCCGAGGTGAACCGTCTTGGCGTCGGCGAGGCGGATTACTGGCGCCGAATGAAAGCGCATGCCGATCGTGAGGCCCTCGGCGAGATGCTGATAGACCGGCCTGCCGGAGATGATCGACGGGGAGTAGCGGGTTTCCGTCCCCGCCGTGAAGCGCGCCTGCTTGATGAAGTATCTCTGGAACTCCGCCGGATCGACGCCTTCGCGGTCGGCGTTGAAGGAGTCCTTCGGCGGCGCGCTGAACATCGTTGCCCACTTGCGATCGAACTCGATCAGCTCTTTGGCGACGCTATGGCGTTCTACCGAATAGGTGCGCAGGATCCGGGGCGAGCATCGTCCACGCAGGACCGACGCCAGTTTCCAGCCGAGATTGAAGGCGTCCTGCATCGAGACGTTCATGCCCTGCCCGGCTTTGGGGCTGTGGGTATGGCAGGCGTCGCCAGCGATGAACACCCGCGGGATGCGGTCTTGCGCCGACTTGTCGGGCAAATCGTCGTAGGTCTCGCATAGGCGCTGGCCGATCTCGTAGACCGACCACCACGCGATCTCCTTCACCTCCAGCGTGTAGGGATGCAGGATCCGCCGCGCCGCGGCGATCAGATGATCGGGCGTGATGTTGAGGCTCGAGACCCGCTGGTTCTCGTTGAGCTTTTCAAGCTCGATATAGAGGCGGACGAGATAGCCGCCCTCCCGCGGAATGATGAGAAGGTTGCCTTCGATGGCCGACTGGACCGCCGACTTCAGGCGGAAATCGGGAAAGTCGGTGATCGCCAGGACATCCATGACCCCCCAGGCCTGGTTGGCCGAATCGCCCTCGTGCGCAAGTCCGAGGGACTTGCGCACGGCGCTCCGCGCGCCGTCGCAGCCGACCACGAACCGCGCCTTGATGGTCTCCGCCTGCCCCGTATGGCTGGGATCGACCCGTTTGAGCCTGACGGTCACGGGGTGCGCCGACGCGAGGCTCCCGACATCCCGCTCGTCGTCGCCCGACGGCGGAACAATCGCGAGGTCGAGCAATTGGCAAGAATAGTCCGGCTCGAAGTCGAGTCGGCGAGTTGCGCATGACTTCGAGATAGAATTCATGAACGCGCGCCTGATTCAGGATAACGTGTGGGAATTCGCTGAGTCCGTCTTCGACATCCTGGATCCTGCCGCTGCGGACGATATTCCCCCGCTCGTTGTCGTCCGGCTTCCAGAACGACGTCTCGTTGACCCAATAGGCCTCTTTCATGACCCGCTCGCTGAAGCCGAACGCCTGGAACATTTCCATCGTCCGGCAAGCCACCCCGTCCGCCTGGCCGAGGAGCAACGGGCCCGTTTTCTGCTCGACGATCCGAGCTTTGATGTCTGGAAAGGCCGCTAGTTGCGCCGCAAGCGTGAGTCCCGCCGGCCCGCAGCCGACAATCAGGACGTCGACCTCCTCAGGCAGCGCGTCCGCGCGCGGAGCCGCGTCGCTCGGGCCGGCCGCTTCTGAGATATCCGGATCGCCGGTCTTGAACCCGTTGAGGTGGAATTGCATGGCTTCTCAGCGGCTGCCGCCAAAACGCGACCGACGGCGGACGTCCCATTTCCGACAGAGATGACGCGCCCGCAGAGACTTGAACTCCAGGATGGATCGCTAAGAAGCTCGATGGACGGAGCTATGGTCCGGATGCGCCCGCAGCGCCGCGATCAAGGCGGCGTCGGGACCAATCTCGCTCACCTCGACAATCGCATCGACCGGAATGCCAACACGCTGGGCCGCGGCTCGAATCGCCTCGGGGCTCACCGCTTCATAAAGGCAAAACGTCTTTCGCTTGTCAGCGCTAAGGAACGAAAATAGCCACTGCACCCCAATCTCGTCGTTGACCAGCTTGATCGCGGCCATCAATTCGTCGTCTGTGGGCACGAGGTCGGCGAAGGTTCGCTCGATCAAAAACAGGGGCATCGCGCCCTCCTCAGATTTCGGCTCCCGCCCGGAGTGTTGGGCGCAAACGATAGGTTCGTCAATCCGAACGGCGGCTTGCGGCGGCTGGGGAATACTACTGACAGCCTCGACCTTGCGCGACTGCCGCAATCGGAGCAGCCTCGCCTGACTTTGCCGTCGGGAGGCCACGATACAGGCGCCTGTCAAAAGTTTCCTCGGACGCCGAGAAGAAACCTTCGTCGGTCGGCTAAATGAGCTGGGGGTGCTGCGCGCGGCGCTGGAGCAGGCGCTCTCTGGGCGCGGGCGAGGCGTCATGATCGCCGGCGAGCCCGGAATCGGGAAGACGCGGACAGCGCAGGAATTTTCGGAATACGCGGCGCAGCAAGGGGCATGCGTTCTGTGGGGCCGCTGCCACGAGGAGGCAGGCGCGCCACCCTATTGGCCGTGGGTGCAGATCATCCGCTCGCTCTTGCAGTCGCCAGCTCCCGAGGCGCCGCTGGGCGATCTCGGCCCGGGCGCCGGCGATATTGCCGACATGGTCCCCGAGATGCGCGACCGGCTGCCGCGACTTGGCCCGGCAACTCGGCTGAAGGATACCGCCGAAGCGCGTTTTCGCATGTTCGAAGCGATTCTTCGGCTGCTCGCTGGGACTTGCGGTCAACGGCCACTCGTCCTGGTGCTCGACGACCTTCATTGGGCGGATGCGCCCTCGCTGCGCCTGCTCGAGTTTCTGGCGCCCGAGATCGCCGTTGTGCCTCTGTTGCTGCTCGTGACGTATCGGGCCACCGAGCTGTCGCGCCAACACCCGCTATCGAACACGCTCGGCGGTCTGGCGCGGGCGCCCCACATCGCCCGCGTTGATTTGCCCGGCCTGAGCGTGGAAGAGGCGCAGGCCTTTATTACCACTGCTGCCGGAACCAGGCCGCCGGCGTGGTTCACCCGGTCGCTGCATCAGCAGACCGAAGGCAACCCCTTGTTTCTGCGGGAGATCGTGCGATTTCTTGACCAGCAGGGCATCCTGAATGCGGAGTTCGAGGCGTCGGCGGCGGCGCTACCCCGTGTCATCCGGGTTCCCGAAGGATTGAAGGAGGTGATCGGCCGCCGCCTCAATCTACTGTCCCCGAGGTGCAACGAGGTTCTCGCGCTCGCCTCGGTCGTCGGCCGCAATTTCTCACTCGACGTGCTGATGCGCGCTGCAGCTCCGCGGGGCGCGGAAGAGCTGATCGAGGCGTTGGACGAGGCGCTGGCAGCTCATATCATCAACGACGCGGGCAACGGGCGCTATCAGTTCACTCATAACCTCGTCCGGGTGACGCTGTACGATGAATTGAGCGCAAGTGTGCGGCGCCGGATGCATCGGACAGTGGGCGCCGCCCTGGAGGCGCTGGGCGGCGGCGATCGACGCGCCCTTCTGCCGGAATTGGCGCATCACTTCGGCTCCGGCGGCGATCTCGACCGCGGAATAGACTTTGCGATCCGCGCCGGCCAAAGCGCCGACGCATCGCTCGCGTTCGAGGACGCCGCCCAATTTTTTCAGATGGCGCTGGACAGCTTGGCTCTGCGCCCCGCCGCGGACGAGATCATGCGATGCAGGCTGTTGTTTCAGCTTGGCGAAGCACAACGTATGTCTGGCGACTTCTCCCGCGCTCAAACGACGCTCCGCGAGGCGGCGGAAGCGGCGCGGCAATTCGAGCTGTACGAGCCCCTGGCCAAGGCCGCATTGGCGTATGAATGGGTCTCGTGGCGTATCGGGCGGGCTGCCGATGCTCCGCCCGAGCGCCTGGTCGCGGATGCGCTGCGTCTCGTCCCTAAATCCGAAATCAAATTGCGCGTCGAGTTGACTGGAGCCCTGGCGCGGTCATTGCTCTATGCCGGCTCGGAGAAGGAAGCGAGAGAGCGGCTGGACTTCGCCATCGCAGTCGCGAGACGGTTAGGAGACCCTGCGCTTCTGGCGAGCACCCTTGAATATCTCTTCGACTTCCCTTGGGGACCCGACGGCACACGCGATCTGCTCGCGCTTGCGAGTGAGGCGCTGGAGGCGGCTATGCGCTCCGGCAATGCCGAGGTTGCCTTCATGGCGCGCGTTCGAAGAGTGGCGTTCCGACTCGAGCTCGGAGACTTTGAGGCCGTCGAGGATGAAATTGTTCATCTCTGGCGAGCCGATGCCAGACTGGGTCGGCGAGACACCGCGCTCGGCGTGATCGGGCTGCGCGCGGCGATGGCGCTAATGCGTGGCGAACTCGACGCCGCAGCGCGGCTCTCGGCCGAGGCGAATTCACGGATGTCAGGAGCGGATACGACGGAAAGAGAAAGCCAAATGGCCTTTCTCAGCGTGCAACTCTTCACCTTGCGCCGCGAGCAGGGCCGGCTCAAGGAGCTAGCAGCCTGTCGGACTGAGTCCTTGCAGCTGGTCTTTGAAACCGGCCTACCCGCGTTGCGGCGGCGGTCGGCGCCCTGTTGAGCTTTGTGGGCGTTGCGATTGAGTCTGTTGGATCGGCGATGGAGCTGGATCTTCTCTGCGCCGGGGCGCCCCGCCTTCAATAGGCGGGGGCGAGGGCGAACATTCGCTTCATGTTCCAGGCCATGGTCACGAGGCTCCACTCGCCGCGCACTTTTTCGAGCCCGCGCAGTGAAAATTGACGGAACCCGAGCACGGATTTGATGATGCCGAACACCGGTTCGGGGGTCTGTTTGCGCAGGGCGTAGAGCGCCCGGCCTCGAGGCGTCTTCAAACGATGCGCCATCGCCTCGACCGGCGTCGGATTGTCCGGCGCGGCCGGCGCCGGCTCGAAGCGCTCGGCCAAAGGCGGATGGTGCGGCTGGCGGCCCATCGCGATCGCCGGTTCGATTCCCGCCTCTTCGCAAGCCTCGACATTGCCCGCGCTGAAATAGCCGGTGTCCGCCAGCAGAGTTTCGGCCTCGCCCAAGGCCTCGGGCAAAGCGCCGATCTTGCCCAGCATCGGCTCGACCTGGTTCTTGTCGTTGGGCGCCTGGACCACCTCGGTCGCCACCACCAGCAGGCTGCCGACGGCGACCGCCGCCTGCGCGTTGTAGCATTGATCGAAGCCGCCGCCGGCCACCGGCATGATGCGCAAGTCTTCATCGGTCAGATTGACCTGATCGCTCGGCAGCGGCCCCTCGGGCGGCGGCTGCGGCGCCTTGCCGCCCGGCTTCTTGCCCGTCGCCGCCGTCTTGGCCGCGCGCGCCGCCATTTTGGCTTCATGTTCCGCCAATTCGCGCGCGTGGCGCTCCCTGGCGCGCGCCTCGATCTTGGCGCGCGCCTCGGCGATCTTGCCCAGACGCTCCTCGCGCCGCGCCAGTTCGTCGGGAATCGACATGCCGTCGGGAAGGTCCGCCAAGTCCGCCGCCTCGGCCTTGGCCATCAAATCGGCGACCTCGCCCTTCAGTTGCGCCTCGATCTTGCCCGCATGCTCATAGGAAAGCGCGCTGTGCCGGCTGGCGTTGGCGTAAATCTTCGTCCCGTCGAGGCCGATGGTTCCCATCTTCAGCACGCCCATCTCGCGCGCAAGCAGCAACACTTGGACGAACAGCCCCTCGATCGGTTTGAGAAAACGCCGGCGAAACGTCGCCAGCGTGTCGTGGTCGGGATGATCGTTGGCCGCGATGAAACGAAACGCCACCGAGTCATACGTCGCCCGCTCCAGCTTGCGGCTCGAAAACACCCCCGTCGCGTAGCCGTAAACAAGAAGACCCACCAACACCCTGGGATGGTAGGACGCCGAACCCGAGCCGCGATACTCGCCACTCATCGCGCGAAGGTCGAGCCCGTCGATCACTTCAACCACAAAGCGCGCCAAATGCTTCTCTGGCAGCCACTCGTCCACCGAAGGCGGCAGAAGATAACCCGTCTGCCGATCAATCGTGCGGAAATTGCTCATGCGCAGGCTCAAGGCGAATCAATGCCGCAATTCTAACTCGCCAAATCTCGCCTGTCCCTTCCAAACCGCCAACGTCCCGCTAAGTCCGACAGGCTGCTAGGGGCGGTATTGACCCACTTTACGCGAACCGCATCGGCCGCGTCGGTTTGGCGGCCCGGCTTGGCGGTCCTCTACGTCGAACTCGATCGGTTGGACGAGGCGCGCGCCGAATTCGAGCGCCTGGCGTCGCGAGGCTTCGACGATTTGCCGCGCGACGGAAGATGGGCCACCTGCCTGGCCTACCTCGCCGAGGTCTGCGTGGCGCTGAATGACGCCCGTCGGGCCGCGACGCTGTATCGGTTGCTCCTGCCTTACGCCGACCGCGCGCTTGTGCTGGGCGGCGGCTTCGTATGCAGCGGCGCCAGCGGACGCCACCTCGGGATGCTCGCCGCGACCATGTCCAACTGGTCGGCGTCGGAGCGCCATTTCGAGGAAGCTCTGGCCATGAACGCCCGGATTGGGGCCCTCCTTCCGCTTGCCCACACCCGCCATGACTATGCGACGATGATGTTGGCCCGCAGATGGCCGGGCGACCGTGAGCAGGCCAGGACCCTGTTGCAATCCTGCCTTTCGAGCGCCCGGAAAATGGGGGCGCGCGCACTTGAGGGACGCGCCGCGGCGCAATTGGAGGAGCTGGAAACGACCCCGACAGCAAGTGCAGGCGACAACGGCTTGACGCCGCGCGAGGTCGAAGTGCTGCGCCTGATCGCGATCGGCCGCACCAATGCCGACATCGCAACGGTCTTGACGATCAGCCTCAACACCGTCGCGACCCACGTCCGCAGCATCCTCGCCAAAACCGGATGCTCCAACCGCACGGAGGCGGCTGCGCACGCGATCCGGCGCGGGTTGGCGCCTGGCGTGGATCACTGAAGATCGAGCCGGGCGCTTTCCGGCCCGGACAGGCGTCGCTTCTCATCAATTCTGATGACCGGCGTCCGCGTCGCCGTCAGTCGCGGCCTCGACAGGGCTCATTCAATTCAACGATTTACCGGCGTCGGCCTTTCCCGCATCCTTTCGGCCGACGCAGCAAAGGCCGAACGGCTGAGCGGCGTATTGATCCGAGCCGGCGGGGGATCCCGCTCATTGGGTGCGCCGCAGGCGCGCAAAGGGAGATTTTTATGAACAACGAAGCCATCGCGAAACTCGCCCAAAGTCTCCGTGGGCCCGTCATCGGGCGCGACCACCCCGAATACGAGGATGCGCGAAAACTCTACAACGCCTCGATCGACAAGCGGCCCTTGGTCATCGCCCGCTGCGCCGACGCCGCCGATGTGATTGCGGCGGTGAATTTCGGTCGGGACAGCAAGCTTCCGATCGCCATTCGTGGCGGTGGCCACAATGGCCCGGGACTTGGCAGCGTCGACGACGGCTTGGTCATCGATCTGTCGATGATGAAGGGGGTGAGGGTCGACCCGGCGAAGCGGACGGTTCGGGTCGGCGCCGGCTGCGTGACCGGCGATGTGGATCACGCCACGCATGCATTCGGTCAGGCCGTGCCATTCGGCATCATCTCCTCGACCGGCGTCGCCGGCCTCACTTTGAGCGGCGGCCACGGCTATCTCAGTCGCCAGTACGGTCTGGCCGTTGATAATCTGATCGAGGCGGATGTCGTCCTCGCCGATGGCAGCTTTGTCACCGCCTCGGAGGCCGAGAACGCTGACCTGTTCTGGGCGCTTCGCGGCGGCGGCGGCAACTTCGGTGTCGTGACCAGCTTCCTGTTCCGCACCCATCCCGCCGGCATGATCTACGGTGGTCCGATCATCTTTGATCTCGCTGACGGGGCCGCCGTGATGAAGTGGTTTCGACAACATCAATCGAAAGCCGCGGACGAATTCTATATGTTCCTTGGACTGCAAGTGGTCCCGCCCGGGGATCCTTTTCCCAAGGAGCATTGGGGGAAGAAGATGTGCGCGCTTGTCGTCTCGCACAACGGGCCCCTCGCGGAGGGAGAGAAGGCGGTCAATGCAGTTCGGGCCGCCTTGCCGAAACCGATCATCGACTGGGCTCAGCCGATGCCCTACACGGCGATCCAGACCCTGTTCGACCCCCTACTGCCAAAGGGACTGCAGTGGTACTGGAAGGGGGATTTCGTCAAGAATTTGCCGGACGAGGCGGTGGAAACGTATATCGCGCACGCCGCAAATCTTCCAACCGTGCTCTCCGGAATGCATATCTATCCGATCGATGGCGCTGTCCATCGGCAGAAGCGTGACGCGACCGCATGGGGTTACCGCGACGCGGCCTGGTCGATGGTGATCTTCGGGGTCGATCCCGATCCGGCGAAGGCGCCCGCGCTGAAGAAATGGGCGCGGGACTACTGGGAAGCAGTCCATTCGTTCAATCTTGCCGGCGCCTACGCGAACTTCATGATGGACGACGAAGGCGAGTCCCGCGTCAAGGCGGCCTATGGCGAAAACTATGATCGCCTCGCAACACTTAAAATGAAGTACGACCCGGCAAACCTGTTCCGGGTGAATCAGAACATTCTCCCGGCGCCCTGACCCGTCAGGCCGCCGAGGACCGCGGTTTGGCTCAGCCGGCCCGGAGCCAAACGCGGCGGCCAATGCGGCTTCAGAAGCGATAAGAGACGCCGGTCGCGAAAGTCACCGGCCGGGCGTTCGTCTTGATGGCGCCGGCGAAGGTGACAATCCCCGGAGCCGGGCCGGCGTTGACGCCGGTCGAGTTGGCGATCGTGCCCACAAACCCCTGCTTCACATCGAAAAAGAGGCCCCAGTGCTTGTCGAACATATAGTCGAAGCCGCCCTGCAGAATTAGAGCCAGCGCAGATTGGTACGAAGTCCCGGTGGCATAACCGTCTTGGACCGCCCAGGCGAAGGTCGGCGAAACCCCGGCTCCTAAATAAGGCTGGAACTTGCCGAATTGGGTGAAACGATAAACGCCGGTTATTGGTATGCCGGCGGGCATCACCTTGCCGAGAACCGTGCCCGAAGGAGGCCCATCTGGGCTGTATCCATTGATCCTCACCGTCGACCACACCGGAAATCCGGTCGCGACCTCCACCGACCAGTTCGGGGTAAAGGAATAGCCGCCCTCGAAATCGGCGGAGTAAAAGTTCGAGTAGGTCGCGCCCCGACCCGGAATCTGCACTTCCGGCCCGACGCCGACGGGGGCGAGTTCCAACCCCGGGAACGTTCACTGACGCAATCGATTGCGAAAAAAGGTTCGATGAACTCTGACTGAGCGTGCCCATCGCGCCAACCCGCACGTACCACCCGCTAAGATCGGGAAGGACGGGCGCGGGCGCCGGCGCGGCGGTTTGGCTCGACAGGTCCGCCGCCTGGACAGCGCTGACCGACAGCGCGAACGCCGCGCAGGTCGAGACGCACGCCTTGACGGGTCTCATTGGCCCTTTGGGGCCTCTCATACGCTGCCTCCCATCCGTACCGGCATGGGCATCGTGCTCGTTTAACCGCGCCCCAGGCGCAAACCAAGCGGTCCAATAGGGCACAAAATGTTTCTAATTATGAACGAACCGGGATCTTTCTGTCACAATTCAACCGCTGACGCGAATCTCATTTCCCGTTTTGTCTGGGCGGATCAACCATGGCTCGTTCGGCGGCAAACGCCAAGAGGGGCGCGACCATGAGCCGCGCAGCTATGGCGGGCGCCTCGGACCTCAGTCATCGACCCTTCTCGGACGAGACGGGATCAGGAGGTCCTCGATTCCGTCGTCGATGACGCCCTGTTCGACGATCCGCTCCCCCGGCCGGCCGACCGGCGCGCCGTGCTGCACGGCTATGACCGGCGGCTCGACGATCGGGGGACCGAGAGCGTCGATCTTCCCCTCCATCGTCTCTTTGGCGCCGAGCTCCAATCTGGCCGCGTGCCAAAATTCGTCGCTCCGGCCTTCCGGCCTGCCGGCATGCTCCCAAAGCTCATAGGCCCGTCGGCGGATAGCCTCTTCGATGTCGCTCATGAACGAACTCCTCTCGAACAGCGCGAGTATGAGTATAACCCGCCGGCGAAGCGTTGGCTCCCGAGTTTCGACCGGTTGGGGTTCTTCGACCGCGCGTGCTACGGATTGCCGCTCGACGCCGGCGACATTGGAGGGCGAAAAGTCTCGCCTTTCGAAGGCGCAAGGCGCGTGACGGGAGGGGGCTTCGGGTTCCATGGCGGCGCTGCCCAGCGACAATCGGCCGCATCGAATTGTCGTCGTCGGCGGCGGCGCGGCGGGCCTCGAGCTTGTCACCCGTCTGGGCGATCGGCTCGGCAAGCGGGGCTTGGCCGACATCGCGCTGATCGAGCGCAGCCGCACCCATTTATGGAAGCCGCTCCTTCATTCGGTCGCCGCCGGCAGCATGGACCCGTCCGAGCACCAGCTCAATTATCTCGCGCAGGGCCATTGGCACCACTTTCGCTACCACTTCGGCGAAATGATCGGGCTCGACCGCGCGGCGAAGATGGTTCGGCTCGGGGCGACTTATGACGAGGAAAGCCGCGAGATCGCGGCTCCCCGCAGCATTCCCTATGACACGCTCGTCATCGCGATAGGCAGCGTGACCAATGATTTCGGCACGCCCGGCGCGGCGGAATTCGCGGTTCCGCTCGAAACCGCGGAACAGGCGGTGCGGTTTCACCATCGTCTGGTCAACGCGGGCTTGAGGGCCCAGGCGCAGAGCGAACCGATCCACGCCGGCCAATTGCATGTCGCCATTATCGGCGCCGGCGCGACCGGCACCGAACTCGCCGCCGAGCTCTACCAGAGCGTGCGCGAGATGGTGGCCTACGGCCTCGACCAGGTTGATCCGGACAGGGATATCCGCATCATTCTGGTCGAGGGAGCCAGTCGAATCCTTCCCGCTCTGCCTGAGCGGATCTCGGACGCGACGCTCGCCATCCTGACAAAGATGGGCGTCGAGGTGCGCACCAATGCGCGTGTTTCCGCGGTCCGCGCCGCCGGCATTGAGCTCGCGGGCGGCGAATTCATCCCCGCCGAGCTGACCGTCTGGGCGGCGGGCGTCAAGGGGCCAGACGTCCTCGCCAACCTCGACGGGCTCGAGGTCAACCGCGCCAATCAGCTCGTGACCGAGGCGACGCTGAGGACGACCCGGGATGCGGACATCTTCGCCATCGGCGATTGCGCCGCCGTCCCCCGCGCGGGCTCCGAGGCGCCCGTCCCGCCGCGCGCCCAGGCCGCCCACCAGGAGGCCTCGCATCTCGCCAGGCAGTTGAAGCGCCGGTTGCAGGGGCTGCCGCTCGAGCCGTTCGTCTACCACGACTTCGGTTCGCTTGTGTCCTTCGGCCGGATGGGCGCGATCGGCAATCTCATGAACCTGGCGCTCGGCGGACATCTCTTCATCGAAGGCGTGCTGGCGCGATGGGCGTATCGGTCGCTCTACAAGATGCACGAGCGGGCGCTGCACGGGGTGACGAAGACCGCGCTCGGCACGCTCGCACGCGGCCTCTCCCGGCGGGCTGAGCCGACGGTCAAGCTTCATTAGCGCGCTTCGCATTGGGATGGAGTGGGTTTTGCTCCTTCTCGTCAGCGGTCCGCGGCGTGTGTCCGGTCAATCCGTTTGGATTTCCTTGGCTCGGGGCCGGTTCGCCCCGAAGACCTCCGCTCATGAGGTTGGATTGCCTTGGGCTTCCTTGGATTCTCTCGTCCGAATCGAGAGTTTTCAATGGGTTGCGTGGCTTGAACCGGGGGACGATTTTTCTCGCGCGTGAGAGGCGCCGGAACGGCGGGGCGCGGTCTCGGCATGAGGAAGGGCAGGGTTGTTCATGGGGCAGCTTAACCTGAGTTTCTGATTTTCTGCAAGAAATTGTCGTCCGAATCTGACCGCGCGTCGGACCTTGCCCCGATGCCCGCGCCCTTCAGATTTGGCCGCGCTCCGCAGAGCATCGTCGTCGAAGTCGCCAACTCGACGCCACAGCGGACGTCTCGGGCGGCGGCGCCAGTGGAGGACGCCAAGAATTGAAATCCAATCCGACCGCCGGAACAAAGGCGGGAGACATAGCGTTGCCCCGGCACGATCCAAGGTGTGCTGGATCCAACTTAGGGAGATTCTGATGAAGTGCTTCTTGATAGCCGCGCTGTCGGCGACGGCGATTTTTGGGATAGCGGCTGCAACCCCTGCCTCCGCCCAGGAGACGGTCACCGGCGCCCCGAGGGGCACTGCGCCAGTAACAATCGAGGGCTATGGCCCTTCCTCGGTCATCGCCTGCAACGAAGCCGGCTACTGCTGGCATTCGACGGAGCGGTATGACTATCCGCATGACGCGAGCGTAGAGATTCATCCGTTCGGCTGGCAATGGGACAATGGCTCGAACTACGCCTGGAGAGAGCATCCGGGCCGGGGATATTGGCAGGGCGACGACTGGCGGACGTTCTGAACCCGCAAGGCCGTCGGTAACGGCGGGCGCGTGATCGCGATTTCTAGGCCAACCCCTGACAAAAGCCGGGGGTTCGCCAGCGGTTCAGGGCGGCGGAAGCCGCCCTTTCCGTTTCGACCAGGTATCCGCGCCGTTCGGACCCAGGGTCACCCTTGCCGCATCGGTTAGGAGGTATGGCGCCCGGACCCAACTGTCGCGGGCGTCGCGGGGAAAACTTCACGTCCATCGCGGACATCGTCGTTTTCCTCGATTCTGATCGAACTCCAGCGCTTGATTGGAGGCCCGGCGTCAGGATTTCCTGCCGGCGGGCGCCGCCCGGCTCGTCGTCCCGGAGCTCTGGACGACGCCCATCACGTCGCTCTCCTTCATGATGAGGAGTTCTTCGCCGTCGAGCTTGATTTCCGTGCCCGACCATTTGCCAAACAGGATGCGGTCTCCGACCTTCAAGTCGATCGGAATAAGCTTGCCGCTTTCGTCCCGGCCGCCGGGGCCAACGCCGATCACTGCGCCCTCCTGCGGCTTTTCCTTGGCGGTGTCTGGAATGATGATGCCGCCTTTGGTCTTTTCCTCGGCGTCGATGCGCCTGACGACGACGCGATCATGCAATGGGCGAAACTTCATGGCTTCCTCCTTGTCGAATGAACCTTTCGGGGCTCGCGCTTGAGCCCAGAACCGTGATCCGTTCTACATCTTTCCAGCTTATCCACGCGAGTATCGGGCCGCCGCGAGGGCTGTTGAAGATGGCGAATTTGGGCCGGAGAGATGAAAAGCGCCGGTCATCCTGGCGCCGGCCGGCGCATTCAAACGGCTGATCCTCCTCTCTCCAGTCCCGCGACTTGAAGCGCTCATTGGCCCACCGCTTTCCAGTTGCCGGCGTCATAGCCTTGCGCGTCGACGGCGACGACCACTTTCGTCGCCACCGCGCGGCGGCCAACGCAGCGCCAGTCGTAGATCGTGTCGTGACCGGTCGCGGCCATCGGAATATTGTCCGCGTCCGGGTTGGAGCGGCAATATTCCCGCGCGCCGGGCAGCGAACGGCTCTTGTTCGCCTTGCCGCAGTTCAGGTTGGCGCCGACCGCGCAAGCCAAAAGTCTGGTTCCGGCGCAGCGCACGAAGGCGCCGTCGCGCACCATTTCGACGGGAATGTCGAACGTTCTTGCGATGTCCGCCTCGAGGGCTTTCGGCACTGGAACCGGGGCGCGCGGCCCTGCGCCCGAGGCGCAAATGGCGGCGCCGCTCGCGGCCGAGACGGGGCAGGGGAGCTGAAGCGCGCCGAATGCAAGCGCGGCGGCAATTGCGCATGGGCCCGGCCTCTCGAGCGCGAACATTTCAGCCTCCTTGCTGGCAGGCGCGAGAACTCACTGTCCTCGAGCCCATTCGTCAACCCGATGTGCGGGCCGGACAACCGGCGAAAAAATCGATTGAAGTGACGCCGGGCGCAGGCGATACCCAATCCAGGGGTGTAAGGAAGTGCAAAGCGCGGACTCGCTGGCGAGGCGGCGCCATTTGGGAGGAAAGGCATGAAGACCAGTTCCAACATCATGAACCTGGGCCGCGCGCCGATATCGCGGCGGGGGCTCATTCTATCGGCCGGAGCTGCAGGCGTCGCGGCGGCGTCCCGCCCGTACGGCGCCTTCGCCGCGGGCCCCGAGGCGACGCTCAAGGTCGGTTTCATCAGCCCGCGCACCGGCGCTCTCGGCGGGTTCGGGGAGACCGACGGCTATATCCTCGAACTCGCCCGCAAGGCGCTGGCGTCGGGGCTGAAGTCCGGCGACAAGACCTATGGGGTCGAGATCCTCGATCGTGACACCCAGTCCGATCCGTCGCGCGCCGGGCAGCTCGCCAAGACCCTCATCAATTCCGACAAGATCGACATGATGCTGGTCGTCTCGACGCCCGAGACGATCAATCCCGTAGCCGACGCATGCGAGGCGGCGGGCGTTCCGTGCATGTCGACGGTCATGCCGTGGGAAGCCTGGTACTTCGGTCGCGGCGCCAAGCCAGGCCAGCCCTCGCCCTTCAAGTGGACCTATCACTTCGGCTTTGGCGGCGGCGAGTTCTTCAAGGCCTACGTTTCGCAATGGAATCTGATCGAGACCAACAAGAAGGTCGGCGTGCTCTATCCCAACGACGCCGACGGCAACGCGATCCGCGAAAATCTCGCGCCGGCCCTGGCCAAGGCCGGATTCACGATCATCGATCCGGGCCCCTACGAGGACGGCACGACCGACTTCTCCGCCCAGATCGCCAAGTTCAAGGCGGAGAAATGCGAGATCTTCAACACCTTTCCGATTCCGCCCGACTTCGCCGCCTTCTGGCGCCAGGCCGCCCAGCAGGGCTATACGAAGATGGTCAAGATCGCCCAGATCGCCAAGACCGGGCTCTTCCCCTCGCAAGTGACCGCGCTCGGCGCCCTCGGCTACAACCTCGCCAGCGCCGCCTACTGGCACAAGGCCTTCCCCTATAAGTCCCCGCTCACCGGCGTCGGCGGCGACGAGCTGGCCGACGGCTACGAGAAGGCGTCGGGCAAGCAATGGACGCAGCAGCTCGGCGCGAGCCTCGCCCTCTTCGACGCTGGCGCGGCGTCGCTGACCGCGAGCGCTGACCCGACCAGCAAGGCGGCGGTCGCCAAGGCGATGTCGACTCTGAAGACGGTCACGATCGATGGTCCGATCGACTTCAACAAGGGACCCGTTCCCAACGTCTCGCCTGGCCCGATCATCGGCACCCAATGGGTGAAATCGCCTGCCGGCTCGAGATTCCCTCTCGAGTATCCGACGACCGAGAACGCCACCGATCCGAACGTTCCGATCCAGGCGAAGCTCAGGCCCTACAACGGTTGACGGCGGCGCGGACGGGAATGTCCGGCGCCAAGGCGGACGGCCTTCTGCTCCACGCGGAAGGCCTGACGAAAAGCTTCGGCGCCCTCGTGGTGCTGGAGGGGGTCGACTTTTCCGTCCACGCCCGCGAGGCGGTCGGCGTCGTCGGCCCGAACGGCGCCGGCAAGACGACCCTGCTCAGCGTCCTGGTCGGCGCCCATGCGCCGACCGGCGGCAGGGTGCGCTTTCTCGGCGAGGACGTGACCAAAGTCGAAACCGCGGAACGTTGCCGGCGAGGACTCGCGCGCACCCACCAGATCCCCCGTCCGTTCAGCGGCATGACGGTGTTCGAGAACGTCTTCACCGCCGCCGCCCATGGCGGGGGCTTAGAGCACGAAGCGGCCTATCGCCGGGCGATCGAGTCGCTCGAGCTCACTAGCATGACCGCGATCGCCAACCGCCGGGCGGAGACGCTCGGCCTCATCGACCGGAAGCGCCTCGAGCTCGCCCGCGCGCTTGCGACCGGCCCCGCGGTGCTGCTCCTGGACGAGATCGGCGGCGGCCTGACCGACGCCGAGGCGAACGAGCTCGTCGACATCATCCTTGAGCTCAAGGCCCGGGGGATCGCGATCGTGTGGATCGAGCACATCGTGCATATCCTCTTGCGCGTCGCCGACCGCCTGGTGTGCATGGACGCCGGACGGATCATCGCCGACGGGCCGCCGCAAATCGTGATGGCCGATCCGCGGGTGATCGAGGCCTATCTCGGCGGAGGCGTGGTTTGACGTTGCTCTCGGTCGAGGGGCTCGAAGCGCGTCACGGCCAGCTCCAGGCGGTGCGCGGGGTCACGCTCGCCATCGAGCCCGGCGAAACGGTCGCGCTTGTCGGCGCGAACGGGGCCGGCAAGACCACGTTTCTCAGAACGATCGTCGGCGCGCATCGTCATACCGCCGGCCGAATCGTCTTCAAGGGCGAGGATATCGGCTCAAGAAGCGCGCACGCCCGCGCGGCGCTCGGGCTCGCCCTGGTGCCGGAGGGGCGGCGGCTGTTCGCCCGCCTGACCGTGGAAGAGAATCTGCTGCTCGCGCGCTCGGCCGGCCGCGCGGGCGCATGGACGCTCGACACCGTCATGGAGGCCTTTCCGAACCTCAAGCAGCGCCGCCGCAGCCTCGCCGGCACATTGTCGGGCGGCGAGCAGCAGGCGACGGCGATCGGGCGGGCGCTGATGATGAACCCGGAGCTCCTGCTGCTCGACGAGGTGTCGCTGGGCTTGTCGCCGCTCGTTGTCGATCGGGTCTACGTCCAGCTCGAGGCGCTGAAATCGTCCGGCGTCGCCATGCTGCTCGTGGAGCAGGACCTCAAGCGCGCCATGGCGACGGCGAGCCGCGCCATTTGCATGCTCGAAGGCTTGATCGCTATCGAGGGGCCCACAAGCACGCTGACCCGGGAGGAAGTCACCGAAGCCTATTTCGGCCTCAGGAAGCCGTCGCGTGGAGAGGCGGCGCCGTCGTGATCTTCGTCAATCAGATCCTCCAAGGCGTCCTGCTCGGCGGCTATTACGCGCTGATCGCGTGCGGACTGTCGTTCATGTTCGGGGTCATGGGCGTCATCAACCTCGCCCACGGCAGCCTGGCGGTGCTCTCCGCTTACGCGCTCTTTGTTCTGGCCGACCGGTTCTCGGTTGAGCCGTTCCTCGGCCTCCTGATCGTTGCGCCGCTGATGGCGCTGATCGGTTGGGCGCTTCAGCGTCTGGTGCTCGAACGCAGCGCCCGCGGCGGGCTTCTGGTGCCGGTGCTTTCGACCTTCGGACTGTCGATCATTCTCGACAACCTGCTCTTCCAGGGGTTCGGCGCCGACACCCGCTCGCTCGCTCCCTATATCGGCGACCTCTCCTACGACAGCTGGTCGCTCAGCGACGACATCGCCATCGGCAAGCTCGCCGCGCTGACCATGGCGGTCGCGATCGCGCTGCTCGGCGGCATCCAGGCCTTTCTCAACCGGACGCTGGTCGGGCGCGCGATCCGGGCGACGGCGGAGGATCCCGACACGGTCGGCCTCGTCGGCGTCAACGGGCGGCGCGTCAATGCGATCGCCGCCGCGATCGCGCTGGCGACGGTCGCGGTTGCCGGCGCGTTCCTTGGCATGCGGGCGACGTTCGATCCTTATGCCGGAGCGGCGCAACTCATCTTCGCCTTCGAAGCCTCGGTGATCGGCGGGGCAGGGTCGCTGTGGGGCACGCTCATCGGCGGAATCGTGCTCGGCGTCGCCCAGAGCCTGGGCGCGCTCATCAACCCGCAGGGTTTCTTCATCGCCGGCCATTTCGCCTTTCTCGCCGTGCTGTTCGCACGGCTGTTCTTCGGCGACCTTGGCCAGCGCGTCCGGACCGCGCTCGCCGGCGGAGGGCGAAAATGAGCGCGGCCAACGTCTCGGTCGTCGAGCGCTGGACCCCGAAGTCGCGGATCGCGATCGCCGCCGCCGCCGTCATTTTGGCAGCGCTCGCGATCGGCCCGGCGATTTTCAGCGCCAATGCGGTCGACAAGCTCACGACGCTGTTCATCTACGTCATCCTGGCCTTGATGTGGAACGCGCTGGTCGGGTTCTGCGGCCTGGTGTCGATCGGCCAGCAGGCCTTCTTCGGGCTCGGCGCCTATGCGGCGATCAGGCTCGCCGACCTCGGCGTCAGCGTCTATCCCTCGCTGTTCCTCGGCGCGCTCATCGTCGGCGCGCTCTCCTGGCCGCTGTCGCTCGTGATGCTGAGGCTCAGGGGCGGCGAATTCGCGATTGGCATGTGGGTGGTTTCCGAGCTCGCGCATCTGCTGGTCAACCTCGACACGCTCGTTCGCGGCGAAACCGGCACGTCGCTGATCGAGCTCAACGCCTATTCGAGCGGCAGCCGCCGCGCGCTCACCTATTGGTGCGCTCTCGCCGCGATGTCCGGACTGCTCGCGATCGTCTTCTCGCTCCTGCGCAGTCCGCTCGGCGCGGCGATCCAGGCGATCCGCGACAACGAGGAGGCGGCCGAATCGATCGGCGTCAGGGTCGCGCGCGCCAAGCGGCTCGTGTTCACGCTCGCCGCCTTCGGCGCGGCGCTCGCCGGCGCGCTTTGGGTGGCGACGGCGCTCACCTTCCAGCCCAAGGCCTATTTCAGCCCGTTATGGACGGCCTACATGATCTTCATGGCGCTGGTCGGGGGCCTCGGGACCTTCGAGGGCGCGATTCTCGGCGCGGTCGTCTTCTTCGCGATCGAGACCTGGTTCGGCGACATGGGCGTCTGGTATCTGGTCGGACTTGGCGCGACGGCGCTCATTTTCGCGCTGCTTTTCCCGCGCGGCTTGTGGGGCTGGGTCGAGGATTCGACGTCGCTGAGGCTGCTTCCGATCGGCTACCGCCTTCGTCTGGCCAAAGACATCAGCGGCGCGGAGGCGAAGGAAGCGGCGCGGAAACTTGACACGGGCGAGGGCGAGGCGGGAGGCTGAAATTGCTACTGGGCAAGACGATCGTCATCACCGGAATTTCGTCAGGCATCGGCGCCCGCGTCGGCGACCTTGCGCTCGCGCTCGGCGCCGACATCATTGGCGTCGACGTCAACCCTCCTGCGCGGCCGCTCGACGCGTTCATCAAGGCCGACATCGGCTCGGCTCAGGGCGTGGCCGAGATCGTCCAGACCCTGCCCAGGCGGTTCGACGCGCTCTGCAACGTCGCCGGCGTCTCCGGCATGGTGGGGGCGGCGAAAACGCTCGCGATCAACTTCTATGGCCTCCGCGAATTGACCCAGGCGCTCGCGCCGCGGCTCAGGGAGGGCGGCGCCGTCGTCAATGTCGCCTCAATCGCCGGCTATGGCTGGCGCGCCAATCTCGAGCGCGCCAAGGCGTTCGCGGCCGCGCCGGGCTTTCCCGATCTCGGTCCGCTCCTCGCGGCCCATCAAGTTCCGGACGGGGAGGCCTATCCGCTGTCGAAGGAGGTCCTGCTCTTGTGGACCATGCGGGCCGCGCATCAGCCGTTGTTCAAGGATCGCGGATTGCGCATCAACGCCGTGAGCCCCGGACCGGTGACGACGCCGATCCTCAGGGAGTTTCGCCAGATCTTCGGCGATCCGCGCGTCGACGACGACATCGCGCGCGTCGGCCGCGCGGGCTCCGCGCCGGACATTGCGCCCGCGATCCTGTTCTTGTGCTCTGACGGGGCGCGCTGGATCAACGGCGCCAATCTGCCGGTCGACGGGGGCCTTGAAGCTTCGATCAACTCGACCGTGCTCGGGTTTTAGCCGTCGCCGCGCATGGCGCGCGGCGACTAAAGCAAAGGGAGGTCTCAATGAAGGTTGATTTCATCATCGACGGCGCGGCGGCTTCGGCAACCTCCGGCGCAACATACACCCGTCACGATCCGGTGACCGGGGCGGTCGCGAGCGAAGCGGCGGCGGCGAGCGAGGCCGACGCCGCCAAGGTCGTCGAGGCCGCGGCGCGCGCGTTCCCGGCCTGGTCTGGGACCGGTCCGAGCGAACGACGGGCGCTTTTGCTCAAGGCCGCCGATCTTCTCGAGGCCCGCGCGGGCGAATTCACCCAGCCGATGATCGAGGAAATCGGCGCGACCGCGCCCTGGGCCGGCTTCAACGTCCACTTCGCCGCCAGCATGCTGCGCGAAGCCGCAGGCCTCACGACGCAAATCGTGGGCGAGATCATTCCCGCCGACAAGCCGGGCGTGATTTCGCTCGCGGTCAGGCAGCCGGCCGGCGTCGTTCTCGGCATCGCGCCGTGGAACGCCCCGGTGATCCTGGGCGTGCGCGCGATCGCGGCGCCGCTCGCCTGCGGCAACACGGTGATCCTGAAATCGTCGGAAGTCTGCCCCGCGACCCATCGTCTGATCGGCCAGATCATGAACGACGCCGGCTTCCCGAAGGGCGTCGTCAATGTGATCTCCAACGCTCCGGAAGACGCGCCGAAGGTGGTGGCGGCGCTGATCGCCAATCCGGCGGTCAAGCGGGTGAACTTCACCGGCTCGTCGAAGGTCGGCAAGACGATCGCCAAGCTCGCGGCGGAGCATCTGAAGCCGGTCCTGCTCGAGCTCGGCGGCAAGGCGCCGCTCGTCGTGCTCGACGACGCCGATATCGACGAGGCGGTCAACGCCGCGGTGTTCGGCGCGTTCGCCAACGCGGGCCAGATTTGCATGTCGACCGAGCGGCTCATCGTCGACGCCAAGGTCGCCGACGCCTTCGTCGACAAGCTCGCCAAGCGCGCCGCGGCGCTGCCGAGCGGCGATCCGCGCGGCCATGTCGTCCTGGGCTCGCTGGTCAGCGCGAGCGCCGCCGAGCGGATGGACGAACTGATCGCCGACGCGGTCGCCAAGGGGGCCAAGGTCGTCGCCGGCGGAAAACGCAACGGCACGATTGTCGAGGCGACGATCGTCGACCGGGTGACGCCTGCGATGCGCATCTATCGCGAGGAGTCGTTCGGGCCGGTGAAGCCGGTGGTGCGGGTCGATGGCGAGGAGGAGGCGATCCGGGTCGCCAACGACACCGAATACGGCCTGTCGGCCGCGGTGTTCAGCCGCGACATCCAGCGCGCCCTCAATGTCGCCAAACGGATCGAATCCGGCATCTGCCACATCAACGGCCCGACCGTGCATGACGAAGCGCAAATGCCGTTCGGCGGCATGAAGTCGTCCGGCTACGGCCGCTTTGGCAGCAAGGCGGTGATCGCCGAGTTCACCGACCTGCGCTGGATCACGATCGAGGGTCCGCAGCACTACCCGTTCTGAAGCGGGAGCGGCGGCGGGGCGCATGAGCGCGACCCGCCGCAACATGACGATCTATCTCACCCGCAACACTGGGCCGGCTTCTTCATGGCCGCGACCGGCTGGCCGCTCGCGCTCATGACCCGGGCCTACACCCTCGTCTCGTTCTTCATTGCGAGCGCGGTCAAGATCGGCGTCTACCGGATGATCGGGCGCCGCTCGGGAAGGCAGGCCCGCCATCTCGCGCGCGTCGGGGGTTGGCTTTTCGATCATCTCCATCACGTTGCGGCACATAGACCGGGGGAAGGATGAGGCGGTCTTGGAATGACGGCTTCGGCGCGAACATTGGCCCTCCCTGACGGCCCCTGTGGACCCGCTGTCCGTCCATTTCGTGCATCCGCTCCAAGTCCTCAGCCAGAGCCTGACGCGTCTCGGCTCTCGCGAAAGGCTTGGCTGTCGCGGGCGCGGTCGGCGAAGACGGCCTGCTCGTCGCCCTGTACGAGCGCCTCTCCCGGGCGGGAGTCGTGGACGTTGGCCGAGGTCATCTCGGCCTGACGCACAAGGCCGCTGCCGTCGTCGACCGCCGGATGCGCCTTGTAGCCGAAACGGGCTTGTCTGCGCTTCATGGTGACGCGCGTCGGATCGCGTCGGTTCATGCCGCCGCTTCCGTAGCGCGGACGCTTGACCGCGGCGGCGATCAGGGTCGCGTCCACCAGCGTGCCGCGCTTGACGATCAGGCCGAGCCCATCCAGTTGCCGGTTGGTCTCCGCCCGGCGCGCCTCGCGTCGAAGCGTGGACCGGAGCCGGCAAAGCATCAAACGCCGACCAGTCGAACGCCTGCTCGATCCGAGTCCAGAAACCCTCCGCCCCTCGCATAACCGCTGACCATCGCGTCCACGAACGAACGAAGGCTGAGACAAATCACGACGAGACATCAGCGAATCATCCCCTCCGGCAACCCCACCAGCGAATCAAATCCGCCCGACTTCTGCAAAGCTCGCGCCGCTTTTTCTGTCGGTAGCAGACGATATGTCCGGTTTAGGCAGCGCACGATCTGTCCGGTAGTCCGGCCCTTTAAATCCGCTCGGCGGCCAAACCCTGTGGACGGCATGGACAAGCCATCGGCTTGCCCACCCCGCCCACAGGAGAACAAAAGCAGAAGAAGCGGACATTCGTTGTGCTATACCCCAACTCATTGGGAATGCGAAAAGCTCTTGCCAAGCGGGTTGAGTTGGATTCGTTTGAGGGGATGATTCGCCCTGGCTTCTTGTTGGGAGATGAACGTTCTGCACTGATCGCGCTGGCGCGCGATGGGTCGGTGACGCATCGGTTGGCTCGGCGAGCCAATGCGCTGGTGTTGCTCGACGATGGCCTGAGCTGCGAGCAAGTGGCGCGGGTTCTTTTGCTGGACGACGACACGATCCGTCGCTGGCATGGCGCGTTTGCCGAGGGCGGCCGCAAGGCGCTGATGCGGTTTGAGGCCGGCGGCAGCGCTTGCGTTCTGAGCGAGGCGCAACGGGGGAAACTGGTCGGGTGGGTTCGCGCGGCCTCGCCGCGCTCGACGGGTCAGATCGGCGCGTGGATCGCATCGGAATTCGGGGTGGAATACGAAAGCCGCTCGGGACTGGTCGCGCTTCTGCATCGTCTCGGCCTCGAATATCGCAAGCCCGAAGTCATTCCTCGCCATCTCGACGAGACCAAGCAGCGCGCGTTCATCAAGCTTTACGAGAAACTGATGAACGCCTTGGGCGCCGATGAGGCGGTGCTGTTCGTGGATGCCGTGCATCCCACGCATGGGGCGCGCGCGGCGGGATGCTGGGCGGCTAAGGACGAGCACCTGGCGATCGAACAGACAACCGGCCGCCAACGCCTCAATATCCATGGCGCGATCGATCTCGAGACTGGGCGGACCAAAATGATCGAGGCCGAGGCCATCGACGCCGCTTCAACGATCAAACTCCTCGCGGGCATCGAGGCGCTCTATTCCACCACGGCGCTGATCCATGTGTTTCTCGACAATGCGCGCTATCATCACGCCAAGATTGTCCGGAAGTGGCTATCGCAACCCGGACGCAGGATCGCGTTGCATTTCGTCCCGTCGTACTGCCCGCATCTCAATCCCATCGAGCGGCTGTGGGCGCTGATGCACCAGCATCTCACCCACAACAAGACCTACCCAACGTGTCGGGAATTCGCCGACGCCATTCTCAACTTCCTACGCGACGAAGTCCCGAGGAAATGGGGCGAGTTTTGCGATTCGGTCACTGATAATTTCCGCGTCGTCCTTCCCGCCAATTTTCGGATCTTGGCGTGAGCGGGGTATACCAAAACCGGACAACTCAATTCGCTATCGACAGGACTTGCGCGAGTGATTTGCCTTGGCTCCGCGCGCGGCCGTCTCTCCCCATGATCCTTGGAGGAATAATTCAACCAATCGGTTGACTTCACGGATTGCCTCGTCTACATTCAACCACATGGTTGAACTAGATGCGCCCGAGCTCACCTCGGTCTTTCACGCCCTTGGCGACGCAACTCGCCGGCGGATGCTGCGCGAGCTCGCCGGCGGCGAGCGATCGGTCGGCCAGCTTGCGCAACCTTTCGCCATTTCGCTCGCGGCGGCCTCGAAGCATATCAAGGTGCTCGAGGGCGCCGGGCTCATCCGCCGCGAAGTGCGCGGCCGCACCCATCTCTGCCGCCTCGACCCCGGGCCGCTCGCCAGCGCCCACGAGTGGCTGAGCTTCTACGAGCGCTTCTGGACCGCCCGGCTGGATATGCTCGAACGGTTGCTCCGCGAAGAGGACGCACGCCAATCCCTGATACCCGAAAAAGGAGACGACCAGTGAACGAACCCGCGAACGCGGATGCCTTTGGCGTGCTGACCGAGCCTGCGACGCTCACAATCCAGCGCTTTCTGCCCGGCCCGATCGAGCGCGTCTGGGCTTATCTGACCGAGAGCGACCTGCGCCGGCAGTGGCTGGCCGAGGGCCAGATGGAGATGAAGGTCGACGCGCCGTTCGAACTCGTCTGGCGAAACAATGAGCTTACCAATCCGCCCGGCCGCCGGCCGGAAGGCTATGGCGACGAACACCGGATGGAGAGTCGGATCACCGAGCTCGACCCGCCCCGCAAGATCGCCTTCACCTGGGGAAAGGGCAGCGGCGACGTTTCGTTCGGACTCGAGCCAAGGGGCGAAAGGGTGCTGCTGACCGTGATCCATCGCCGCCTGCCCGACCGCGGAATGTTGCTCGGCGTCAGCTCCGGCTGGCACGCGCATCTCGACGTCCTGGCCGCTCGCCTGACTGGCCAGGAGCCGGAGCCGTTCTGGGACCGGGTGACCCGTCTGCGCAAGGAATACGACCGGCGCATCCCGGCCTGATGACGAGACGAGTGACCGGAATTGATCGAACTCAAAATCGACAACCAGGAGGTTGACTATGCACAGTCAGGTCGTATCGCGCGAAGAGTGGCTCACGGCCCGGCTCGGATTGCTCGAGGAGGAAAAGGAGCTGACGCGGCGCAGCGACGAGGTGGCGCGCCTCCGCCAGGAGATGCCATGGGTCCGGGTCGATAATGCGTACCGGTTCGACACCGACGAAGGGGCGACCTCGCTCAAGGGCCTCTTCGGACGCCGCTCGCAGCTCCTCGTCTACCACTTCATGTTCGGGCCCGATTACAAGGCGGGATGTCCGTCCTGCTCGATGATCGCCGATGGGTTCAACGGCTTCGCGGTGCACCTCGCGAACCACGACGTCGCGCTGTGGGCCGTGTCGCGCGCGCCGCTTGCGAAGCTGGACGCCTACAAGAGGCGGATGGGCTGGACGTTTCCTTGGGCCTCCTCGTTCGGCGACGACTTCAACTTCGATTTCAATGTCTCGATCACCGAGGCGCAGCAGCGCGACGGAGGCGTCGAATACAACTACCGGCGTGGCGACCACCCGCTGACCGCCGCGCAGGTCCCTGAGCCCGTCGCACGATTCGCGGCGTCCTGCGGAACCGACGGGCGAACATTCATGCGCGATCGGCCGGGAATGAGCGCCTTCGCGATCGAGGACGGCGTCGTCCACCACGCCTATTCGACCTATGCGCGCGGGCTCGACGGGCTATGGGGCGCCTATCAGTGGCTGGATCGCGCGCCCAAGGGAAGGAACGAAGCGGGGATTTGGTGGCGCCGACATGACGAGTATGGCGCTCCCGCCCGTGAGCCCGTTCAGCAAACCGGAGGTTGAGCCATGCACACTCCCCCGATCGTTTCGCGCGAGCACTGGGACGCCGCGCGCGAGCAGCTCCTCGCAACGGAGAAGGCGGTGTTCCGGGCCCGCGACGCGCTGGCCGCCGAGCGCCGGCGGATACCCTGGATGGCGGTTGAGAAGGCCTACGAGTTCATCGGCCCCGCCGGCAAGGCGAGCCTCATCGACCTGTTCGAGGGCCGCCGTCAGCTGATCGTCTACCGCGCCTTCTTCGAGCCCGGAGTGTTCGGCTGGCCGGACCATGCCTGCCGCGGCTGCTCGCTCGGAGCCGATCAGGTCTCGAACCTCGCCCATCTGAACGCGCGCGACACGACGCTTGCGTATGTCTCCCGCGCGCCGCAGGCGGACATCGCGCGCCTCAAGGCGCGGATGGGCTGGGAGATGCCTTGGTACACGATCACCGACAGCTTCGACGCCGACTTCGGCGTCGACGAGTGGCACGGCCATAACGTCTTTTTCCGCGACGGCGACAGGGTGTTCCGCACCTACTTCATCAACAGCCGCGGCGACGAAGCGATGGGTACCGTCTGGAGCTATCTCGACGCGACGCCGCTCGGACGCCAGGAGTTATGGGAGGATTCGCCAGAGGGCTACCGCCAGACTCCGCCTTACAAATGGTGGAACTGGCACGACAACTACGAAGCCGAGGCGTCTGTCGACCCGCGATGGGTCAAGGTGTCGGACGCGGGGGAAGCCGCCTTCCGGAACGAGGCGGTGGCGAAGCCATGAGCCAAGCCTACTCCGCCCGCGCCGCCGCCGCCCCGGTCCGCTATGACATCGCGGCCGCCGCGCGCGACTGGCTCGGCCTCGCGGCGGCGCCGACCTTCGCTTTCATGGCGCTGGTCACGGCGATCGGCGGCGAGCCGCAGCTCCTTTGCTCTGCCGCCCGTCTCGGGTCGCCGCTCGACGGGATGGTCGTGATGTACCTCTTGATGGGCGCATTCCACGCGGGCCCATGGCTCAAGCTGATCTCGGCTAGGCTGACCGGCGCCGGCCGCGCCTGATGGAGGCGGTGATCAGCTCTGCCGAAGCACCTTCGCCGCGCGCTTTTCGAGAAAGTCCTTGAGCCTCTCCTTGGCTTCGCCGCTCGACTCCGCGATCGCCGCCATCAGCGACTCGGTGAGGAGTCCGCTCGCCGGGTCGCTCTCGAAGATGCGCGGCAGCGCGTGCAGCACGGCGAAA
Source organism: uncultured Alphaproteobacteria bacterium (assembly GCA_963765375.1). Lineage (GTDB taxonomy): Bacteria > Pseudomonadota > Alphaproteobacteria > Rhizobiales > Beijerinckiaceae > Roseiarcus. The sequence goes on from CAVXVZ010000013.1 coordinate 96,675, forward strand.
TTGGTGGTTGCGGTATTGGAGGCGGCCTTGACGGCGAGCGCCATCGCGGTCTCGAAGCCCTTGCCGTCGTCGACCAGGTACTGGGTCGCGCCGGCCGCGTGCCCCTCCTCGGCGCTGAGCGTGCGCCCGGTCAGCATCATGTCCTGAACCCGCGCGACGCCGATCAGGCGGGCGATCCGCACCGATCCGCCGCCGCCAAGGAAGATGCCGCGCTGGCCCTCCGGCAGGCCGTAGTAGGCCGAGCGTTCGGCGACGCGGATATGGCAAGCCGCCGCGAGCTCGAACCCGCCGCCGACCACCGCGCCGTGCAGCGCCGCAATGACCGGCGCGCGGCCGAACTGGATCGCCTCGAAGGCGCGATGCCACATGCGCGAGTGCAGCGCGGCTTCGAGCGGGTCGCGCGCGCCGGCGACTTCGGAGAGGTCGAGGCCGGCGGAGAAATGCGCCCCTTCGCCGGTGACGACGACGGCGCGAATATCTCCCGGCAGCCGGGTGAAGAACGCCTCGAGCCCAAGCACCGTCCCGTCGTCGAGCGCGTTGCGCTTCTCCGGGCGCGCAAGCCTGAGATGGGCGATTGCTCCGAGCCTCGTCGCCTTGAGCGACGTCGGCAGATCGATCTCGATCGGCTCTTCGCGTGTATCCGCCGCCATCCGCTCCTCCCTCAAAACCGCCGCGCGCCGCCGCTCCCGCGGCCGTTTCGATCGGTATAGCACCCCGCCTTCCGGCCGAGGTGCGACGGGAAGCGTTTTCCAAGCGGGGGGAAGAAAAATCCAAATCGGCGGGAAGCAAAATCAAAGGAAATAGGAAGCGAAATCCAAATTTTATCCTTCCATAAATCAAGTCTTTTCAATGGCTTAAGCCCGGACTCCAAGAAAGGACGCTCCTCCACGACGTCCGCGTTGGCCAGCCTCCAATCCGGAGCCGCCACGAGTAGGCACGGTAACACGCCCTTCGGATTATCGCAAATAATTGTTGAATTTTTCGCGCCGGCACGCGTTCGGCGACGCGGATATGCGAGCGCGAGACCCGGGCTGGAGAATCCTCATCCCACAGGAAGTCCGGCGGCGCGGAGGGCTGCCGCGTCGGCTTCGACCCGCGCCGCGTCGCGGCGGATGAACTGGGTTTTGCGCCAGCCGGCGATTGTGAACTCCGGTCGCGCCGCCGTCAGGCGCGCGGCTGTTCGCTTCGCTTCCACGGGCTGGCCCTTTTCATGGTAGGCGATCACGACATCGGTGAGTCCGAAGCCGGGATTTCGCGCGTGATAGGCCTCGAAGGTGGCGATCGCCTCATCGGTTCGTCCGGCCTGTCGATAGGCGTCTCCAAGGGTGTCCAGATACACCGAGGGATAATTTGGGCTGAGAGGCATCGACTTCTCGCAGAGCGCGGCGGCTTCTTCGGGGTATCCCGAGGATAGGACAATAAAGCCGGCACCCTGCGCCACGTCGGCCGAGCCGGGCGCCAGTTGAACCGCCTTTCTGGCGTCGGCCACCGCTTCGTCATGCCGCCCTTCCATCAGCAAAACCAAGCCTGACGCGACGTGAGCGTCGGCGTTGCCGGGATCGATCTCCAGCGCCCTCTCGGCATAGCGGCGGGCCTTGGCCAGCGCGATTTCAAACGGATCTTTCCAGCCGAATCTGGCGTCCAGGCAATGGGTGAAGCCGAGCGCTGCGTTGAGCGGGGCCGAATTCGGATCGAGCGCGAGCGCTTTCTCCCAGGAAGCCTGCGTGGCCTCTCGATTGTCCCTGGTCGGAGGTTGACGGAAATAGGACATGCCCCGGGCCCAGTGGGTCCAGGCTTCGACATTGCTGGTGGTCGTGTAGCGCATCCGCGCCTGTTCGCCGTCGGTCAACTTGACCTGCATCTCGGTCGCCAGCGCCAGGGTTATCTCGTCCTGGATCGCGAAAATGTCGTCAACTGCGCGATCGTACCGTTCGGCCCAGAGGTGCGAGCCGTCGGCCGCGTCGATCAATTGCGCCGTGACTCTGATCCGTGCCCCGCTCCTGCGAACGCTCCCCTCGAGAACATGACGCACGCCGAGTTGTTGCGCGGCTTCGCGAACGTCGACCGAGCGTCCTTTGTAGACGAAGCTCGAATTGCGCGCGATGACCCGAAGCCCATCGAGTTTCGACAAGGTCGTGATGATGTCCTCGACGAGGCCGTCGCAGAAATACTCCTGTTCAGCGTCGCCGCTCATGTTCTGAAAGGGCAAAACGGCAATCGACGGTTTGCTTGACAGGGCCGGCCGCTCCGCCGGCCTTTCCGCCGCGCTCGGCTCGGCCGGCGCCACCAGCCTCGCTACGGCGGGAAGCCCGACCTGAAGCGAAAAGGCTCGAACCGGCTCTGCGATATTCTTGAGTTGGGTCGCGCCCAGATCGCTGACCGCGATGTCGAGACGGGCCTTGACCTGCCAATAGGCTTGTTCGGAGAGGCAGATGGCGCCGGCCTTAGCGATGCCCTCGAGGCGCGCGGCAATGTTGACGCTGTCGCCCATGATATCGCCGTCGCTCTCCTCAACGACCTCGCCGACATGAATGCCGATCCGGAATTCGATGCGGCGATCGTGCGCTACGCCTGCGTTGCGTTCGACCATGGCGTTTTGCACTTCGATGGCGCAGCGCACCGCATCGACCACGCTGCGAAACTCGACAAGCGCCCCATCGCCGGTACGCTTGAAGACGCGCCCGTTGTGCACGCCGATCGTGGGGTCGATAAGATCGCTGCGCAGAGCCGGAGCCGAGCCAAAGTGCGATCTTCGTCTGAGCCTGTCAGCCGGCTGAATCCAACGACGTCGGCGGCCAGGATCGCTGCAAGCTTCCGCTTTTCCGCCATTTGTCCCTCCGTCGTCGTGCAACCTAGCACGACGACCCCGCCATTGCGCCGTCGCCGCCGTCCGGGAATGGTCGCTGCTGGGAAGCGGTCACAAGCGCAGCCACGCGATTGGGTTTTGACGCTAGACGCCCTCGAGCCAGGTCAAAATCGTCTCAAGCCAAGGCGCCTCGACGTGCAGCCGGAAGCCCGCTCGCGTCCGCGCCAGAAGGCTCCGCAGGCCAAAGACGAGGACGGCGGCCGAGGGCGAGCCGCTGGCGAGGTCGGCAGAGGTCGCCTGCATGAGCGCCTGCCGCGCGTCGAGGCCAAAAACCTCGACCGCCGCCCAGCCGTCGTCGACGCGGGTTGCGCACCAGCCGTCGGCGGCGCATAGCCCGTCGAAAGACGGGCGTTCTTCCGAACGCCCTATGAGCGGGGCGAGCGTGATGAGAAGCGCGCTCGCCCGGCCGATCCGGAGCGCGTGCGCGCCCACAGGCGCGAGCGCGTGGAGGCCGAGGATCGGCGCGCCGGGCGCGAGCGCAGTCGTCGCCGCTTCGACATCGCCCGAGATCAGGGTCTGGCCGAGCCCATCGAGCGCCCGCGCCTGCAAGCGCGGCCGGTCGATCAGGAGGCCAAACCGCCCTCGCGCCGCTGGCCATCGCGTCTCACGCATGGAGCCGCTTTCCTTCCGGATCGAGCGCGACCGCGGGCGCGATGGTCGCGCGGCGCAGGGCGCCGAGATGATAGACGCCGACCGTCTCGCCCATCCGCTTAAACCCGTCTTCGACGAGGCCGAGCGCGATCGGGCGGCCGAGGTTTGGGCTCATGTAGCTCGAGGTCACGTAACCTTGCGATCGCCGCGCCGCGCCGGCGCCGATCGCGACATGGGCGCCGGTCGGCAGCGGCGCCTCTCCCGCCTCGACGGTCAGGCCGACGAATTGCTTGCGGCCCCTGTCGTTGGCGACCGGCATGGAGAGGGAGCGCTTGCCGATATATTCGTCCGTCCTCGAGTCGCGCGGCCCCGCGACGCCGAGGTCGTGCGGCATGGTGGTGCCGTCGGTGTCCTTGCCGACGACGATGAAGCCCTTCTCGGCGCGCAGGATCATCAGCGCCTCGAGCCCCATGAGCCCGCCGCCGAACGCCTTGAGCTTTTCGGCGAGACGCGCCCGCAATGCGCCTGGGCGCCGCGCCGGGAGCGAGAGCTCATAGGAGCGGTCGCCGGTGAAGCTCACCCGCGCGACCCTCAGCGGCGCGCCGTCGAACTCAGCCGTCGCAAAGGCCATGTGCGGCAGGCTCTGGTCGTCGAGCGCGACCTCGATACCGCAAGCCTCGACGAGATCGCGCGAGCGCGGACCGCTGACAGTCAGCGTCGCCCACTGGGCGGTCGTGTCGTGAATGACGACGCGGCGGGCATCGAAGCGGTCCTGCCGCCAGAGCTCGAGGCGCATGCGCACGGCGTCGGTGTGGCCCGAGGAGCACGAGACAAGAAAGCGATCTTCGCTGAGGCGCAGCGTCACCCCGTCGTCGAACACGATACCCAATTCCTGGAGCAGAAAGCCGTAGCGGATCTTGCCCGGTTTCAGGGTCGAGAGCCGGTTATAGCTGTGGAAGTCGGCGAGCCTGGCGGCGTCGGGACCGATGACTTCGATCTTGCCGAGCGACGAGCCGTCGAACAGCGCGACGGTATCGCGCGCCAGCCTGGCCTCGCGGGCGATTGCAAGCTCGGGGTCGTCCGGCCCGTACCAGGCCGGCCTCAGCCAGCCGCCGTATTCGCGCATCTGCGCGCCCTCGGCCCGGTGCTCGGCCTCGAGCGGCAGACGCCTCAGCGGGTTGATGAGCGCGCCCCGCCGCCGGCCGGCGATCACCCCCATCGGCACGGGGACGAACGGCGGGCGATAGGTCGTCGTCCCGGTCTCGTCGATGGAGCGTCCGGTGAGCGCGGCCATCGCCGCGAGGCCGTTGACATTGGCGGTCTTGCCCTGGTCGGTCGCCATGCCGAGGGTGGTGTAGCGCTTGAGGTGCTCGACCGAGACGTAGCCCTCGCGGGCGGCGAGCGCGACGTCCTTCAGCGTCACGTCGTTCTGGAAGTCGATCCACCGCCGCCCCTCGTCGTCGGCGTTCGGCCAGGCGGCTTCGATCCGGTACTGGCCGGCCGGCGCGTTCGGCGCGGCGCCCTCGCCGCCGCCCGCCCGATGGCCCTGGCGCAACGCTTTGTCGAGGGTGAAGGCGCCTTTGACGGCGCCGGCGACGCTGACGCCCGCGACGCCGCCGATCGGCGCGAGCGCGGCCAGCGCCGCGTCATAGCGCAGGCGCCCGCGCGCCTGGGCGTAGAGATGCACGGTCGGCGACCAGCCGCCGGAAAGGAGGAGCGAGTCGCAATCGCGCGTCCGCCCGTTCGCACGGACCGCTTCGACGCCGCGGGATCCCACGACGCCCTCGATCGCGGCGCCGTGCGTCACGCTCAACCGGCTCGGTGGCCCGTCAGCGCGCGTGTCGACAATCTCGACCTCCGCGCCCGCCTCGGCCAAGGCTTCCGCCACCGCATAGGCGCTGTCGTTATTGGTCGCGACGACGATTCGCTTGCCGACGAGGACAGCGTGGCGGCGGAGATAGGCGAGCGCCGCGTCGGCGGACATCACGCCCGGCCGGTCGTTGTCGGGGACGACGAGCGGCCGCTCGATCGCGCCAGCGGCGACGACGATTTCCCTCGGGCGGATGCGCCAGAGCGCGTCGGGCCGAGGCGCCCGCCGCTCCCAGGCGCAGACGAGATTGCCGTCGTAGACGCCATAAGCCGTCGTTTGCGTCATGACCCGCCCGCCCGCGGCTTCGATCGTTCGGGCGACGCCGAGCGTCCATTCCCGCCAGTCTCCGCCCTCGATCGCCCCGCCACGATGAACGAGCTGGCCGCCGATTTCGGAGTGGTCGTCGATGAGGAAAACCGTGCGCCTCGCGAGCGCGGCGGCGTTGGCCGCAGCGAGCCCCGCTGCTCCGGCGCCGATGACAAGGAGTTCGCAGCGGGCGTTGAATTGCGGATTGTCGGCCGGCGGGCGGTTGTCGGCATCGACCCGGCCGAGGCCGGCCATGGCGCGAATCGCGCCTTCGTAAATCTCCCACCGCGGCCACAAGAAAGTCTTGTAGTAGAAGCCAGCGGGCAGGAACGGCGAAAGCCGGTCGATGAGAGCGGCGCGATCGGCCGCCGCGGTCGGCGCCGCATTGACCGAACGGACGGCGATGTCGTTCTCGAGCGCCTCTGTGGTCGCGCGAAGATTAGGGGTTGTCACGCCGCCCCGCGTGACGTCGACGATCGCGTTCGGCTCCTCGGTCCACGCGCCCCAGACCCCGCGCGGACGGTGATATTTGAAGCTGCGGCCGACGACGCTGACGCCATTCGCGAGCAGCGCCGAGGCGATGCTGTCGCCTTCGAAACCGGCGTAAGGTTTGCCGTCAAAAGTGAACACGCAGGGCCGGCCGCGATCGACCCCGCCGCCAGTGGGGAGGCGAACGCCGGTCACGGCGGCGCCTCCCTTGCGGCCGCATCGCCCGCCACGGTCGCGTTGAGCGCCGTGTCGCGCGTCATGACGAACATCTCCATGCAGGTCAGATGCAGCCAGACTTCGCGCGCCGCGCCTTTCGGATTGGCGTTGAACCAGAGGTAGTCCGCCCATGCGGCGTCGCTGACCGAGCCCGCCGGCTCGGGCCTCGCCTTCGGCTCGCCGACATAGTGGAACTCGATCTCGTCGCGCGGACCGCAGAAAGGGCAGGGGAAGATTTGCATGGGCAGCCCTCAGGCGGCCTCATCGCGCGGGTTCTTGATCGTCTGAAGGACCTCGAAGCCCTCAAACTCCGGGTGGCCGAGATAGAGCGGCTTGTTGGCGCCGGCGTCGCGGTGGGCAGCGCGAAAATGTTCGGATTGCGTCCAGGCGGTGAACGCGTCCTTGCTCGCCCAGACCGTGTGCGACGAGTAGAGCACATGATCGTCGCGTTCGGGCCCGCGCAACAGGTGGAACTCGACGAACCCGGGCACGCGGTCGAGGTGGCTGTCGCGCGAGAGCCACACGTCTTCGAATGCGCGCTCCGCGCCCTTCATGACCTTGAAGCGATTCATGGCGATATACATGGCGGCCTCCCTCTAATGCGCGATGCCTGAGCCCGCCGCCTCGTCGATGAGGCGCCCGGCGGGAAACCGGGAAAGGTCGAAGGGGCGGCTGATCTCGTGGTGGGCGCCGGTCGCCAGGAGATGCGCGAGCAGTGTGCCGCCGGCCGGAATCGCCTTGAAGCCGCCGGTTCCCCAGCCGCAATTCAAGAAGATCCCCTTCGTCGGCGCCGGCCCGATGATCGGCGAGGAATCCGGAACCACATCGACGATCCCGCCCCATTGCCGCATCAGCTTCAATTGGCCGAAGGCCGGGAACATGTCGAGAAGGCCGGAGATGACGATCTCCTGCATCGGCGGCGCGCCGCGCTGGCCGTAGGACGGAATGCGGTCGAGGCCGCCGCCGAACACGAGTTCGCCCTTGTCCGACTGGCTGGCGTAGACGCCGGTCCCGAGATGCAGAAAAACGATGTCGAGGCAGGGCTTGACCGGCTCGCTGACCATCGCCTGTAGCGTGTAAGAATGAATCGGCAGCCTGACCCCGGCCTTGGCCATCAGCTGCGACGAATGGCCGGCGACTGCGACGCCGACTGCTTGGGCGCGAATTTCGCCGAGGCTCGTCTCGACCCCGCCGCAGGCGCCGTTCTCGATGATGAAGCCCGTCGCCTCGCAATTCTCGACGATATCGACGCCGAGCCGATCGGCGGCGCGGGCATAGCCCCATGCGACCGCGTCGTGGCGGGCGATGCCGCCGCGCCGCTGCCAGACGCCGCCATTCGGCAGATATCGGGAGTCGAGCGATTGGGTCATCAGCGGCAGCCGCTCGCGAACTTCGTTGGCGCCCCAGAGCTCGGCGTCGACGCCGTTGAGCTGCATGGCGTTGGCGACCCGCGCGGCGATTTCGAGCTGGGCAGGCGTGTGCGAAACGTTGAGGATGCCGCGCTGGCTCAGCATCACGTTGAAATTGAGCTCGCGCGACAGCCCCTCGTAGAGCCTCAGCGCGAGGTCATAGAGGGCGACCGATTCGGGATAGAAATAATTCGACCGCACGATCGTCGTGTTGCGGCCGGTGTTGCCGCCGCCGAGCCAGCCCTTCTCGATCACGCAAACGCGCATTCGTTTATGGGTTTTGGCGAGGTAATAGGCGGTCGCCAACCCATGTCCGCCGCCGCCGACGATGACGAAATCATAAGCCGGCTTGGGTTTCGCTTTGCGCCAGGCCTGCGGCCATCCCTTGTGGCCGGCGAAGCCCTGTTGCATGAGAGCGAAAGCGGAATATCGCGCGCTCATCCGCGCCCTCGCGACCGGCCGAAATCCGGGACATGCGCATAGCGCGCCGCATAGGCGCGCAGCGCGTCGACTTCCGCTTCGCTTGAGGCGGCGCCGGTGAACGCCTTGAGATAGTGCGGCGTCAGGTTGAGCCGCGCCTCGATCGGCTCCCTGAGGTCGAGCGCATAATAACCGATCTGCATGTAGTAGAGCACCCGCGCCCGAACCAGGGCGTCCTGGTCATCATAGCCGAAGCGGACGAACAGGGCTTTCAGCGCCTCTGTCCGGACGCGATCGGAACGGTCGAGGGTCCGACGGACGCTGGCCGAGCGGCGCGCCCACTCCCGGACGGCGAAATCGAGCCGCGGGCTGAAGATGGCGGGGTTGACCCAGCAGCGAAAGACGTTGCAAATGGCCTCATTGACGGTCGCCGCCGGCTCGACCGCTTGGGCAACGATCGAGCGCGTGTTGAGGCGGTCCCACCGGTCGATGAGGACGTCGAGGAGCTCGTCGCGATTCTTGAAATACCAGTAGAAGCTCGATCGCGACACGTCGAGCCGTTCGCTTAAGGCGAGCACGGTGACATGCGCCACGCCCTCGACGGCGAGGACGCTCAGCGCCAGGTCGAGCCAGTCGTCACGCGTCGCCTTCACGTTGCCCGGTTGCGCCGGCCGCTCTGGCGGGGCGCCCGAAGCCAAGGGCTGGGTTGCGGAATTCGTCATCGGTCAGCTCGTCGCAGGCCCTTGGCTCGTCACGCCCGTATCGCCTTGCCGAGAGGATCGTAGGGCGAGGGCGCGATGACCCGCGCCTTCCGCTCGGCGCCGACGATGTGAACGCTGAGCTCCGAGCCGACCTCAGCGACTTCTGGAGCGACCAACGCCATCGCCAGGCTCTTGCCGATCGTGTGGCCATAGCCGCCCGAGGTCACGAAGCCGGCCATGGCACCCGAACGCCATACCGGTTCGTAGCCGGTCGCGTCCGCGTCAGCTGCGTCGATTTCGAGCGTGACCAGCTGACGCTCGGGCGCCGGACCCTTGCTCTCCGTGAGCGCCGCCTTCCGGCCGATGAACTCGCCCTTGTCCCAGGCGATCCAGCGATCCATCCCGGTCATCCGCGGAGTATAGGCCTGCGTGAACTCGGCCGACCAGATGCCGAAACTCTTTTCGAGCCTGAGCGACAGAAGGGCGTTGTAGCCATATTCCCTGACGCCGAGCTCGCGGCCGGCCTCGAGCAAGGTCCGGCGCAGTCCCGCGTGCTCGAGCGCGCGGCAGTTGATCTCGTATCCAAGTTCCCCGGTCACCGACAGGCGCGCGACCTTCGCCTGCACCAGGCCGACGTCGAGCGCGGTCGCGCCCATGAACGGCAGGGCGGCGTTCGACACGTCCTGATGAGTGACGCGGGCGAGCAACTCGCGCGATTTCGGGCCGGACAGCGAAAAGCCGATCATTTCGTCGGAAATGTCGCGCACGCTGACCCCCTCGCGCGCGTGGGCCGCGAACCAGCGCATGTGCCATTGGCGAATGTAGTATGAGCCCTCGATCCAGAATGTCCCGTCGCCCCAGTTGATGATGGTGAGATCGCCCTTGAGTTTGCCGGTCTCGGACAGCATCGGCGCGAGCTTGGCGCGGCCGGGTTTCGGCGGCCGCGCGACCGTCATCCAGTCGAGCCAGCGCTCGGCCTCGGGGCCCGTCACCTCGTAGCGCGAGAAGGAAGCGATATCGAGCAGGCCCACGCCCGCCCGCACCATGCGGCATTCGTCGCTGACGATATCGAAGGCGTTCGACCGCCTGAGCGTCGGCTTCTCCACAAAACCCGCGGGCGCGAAATAAAGCGGAACCTCGAGTCCCCAGGAATTGCCCCAGTGACAGCCCGCGGCTGTCATCGCCTCATAGGCCGGCGTCATCTTGAGCGGACGGCCGGCGGGCAATTGCTCGTTGGGATAAGTCATGACGAAACGGCGGGCGTAGAACTCGCCGGTCGTCTCTTTGATGAATTCGCGATTGGACGCGTAGGCGCCGTAGCGGGCGATGTCGAGGCCATAGACGTCGGTGGACGCCTCGCCATGGATCATGAGTTCCGCGAGCGACTTGCCGACCCCGCCGCCCTGCAGGAACCCCGCCATGACGCCACAGGCAAGCCAGTAGCCGCGCTTGCCCGCGACCGGGCCGATCAGCGGATTGCCGTCGGGAGAGAATGTGAAGGCGCCGTTGACCCATTTGCGAACGCCGGCGGTCTGCAAGACCGGATAGCGGCGATGAACGAGTTCGAGTTCGCCCGCGATCCGGTCGATGTTCTCCTGCAAAAGCTCGACGCCATAGTCCCAGGGCGCGCCGTCGATCGACCAGTGCTGCGGATGGGTCTCGTAGATGCCGACCAGCATGCCCTTCTGATCCTGGCGCATGTAGGTGAACCCCTCGAGGTCCACGACCATCGGTAGTTCGGTCTTCGACGCCTCGATCTCGGGGATTGTCTCGGTCAGAAGGTAGTGATGCTCGAGGGGCGACAACGGGAGATCGAGCCCGACCATCTGTCCCACCTGCTTCGCCCACAAGCCTCCGGCGTTGACGACATGCTCGGCGTTGATGATCCCGGCTTCGGTGACGAGGTCCCAGGACGAATCCGCGCGCTGCTTCAACTCCAGCACACGATTGTGCTCGATCACGGTCGCGCCGCGCTTCTTGGCGGCGCCGGTATAAGCCCAGACTGTTCCTGTGGTGTCGACATAGCCCTCGCGGTCCGCCCACATGCCCCCGAGCACGCCTTCGACGTTGATGATCGGGCAGCGCGCCTTGATCTCCTCCGGCGTCACCAGGCGGACATCGTCGATGCCGATCGCCTGGAACCGGCGATACGACGACTGAAGCCACTCCCAGCGTTCGGGCGCCGAAGCGACATGAATGCCGCCGGTCATATGCATCCCGATCGACTGGCCTGATTCGGCTTCGACCTCTTTCAAGAGGTCGATCGTGTAGGCTTGCAGGATCGCCATGTTGGGGTTGGCGTTGAGCGCGTGGAAGCCGCCGGCGGCGTGCCAGGACGAGCCCGCGGTCAGGACCGAGCGTTCGACCAGCGCCACGTCGCTCCAGCCGTATTTCGTAAGATGGTAAAGAACCGAGGCGCCGACGACGCCCCCGCCAATAACAACGACGCGATAGTGAGATTTCATCCCGGCGGCCTTAACGGAATAGCCATTCAATGCATGGTAGCGAACTGTTCGGCGCCCGTCTAGACAATCATGTCCAGTCAGGCGCGGAACAGTTCGTTTTGTCGGCAGGTGTGGCTTTTGTCGCCTTGTCGGCCCCGGCCGAATATGAGTATGGATGATCGATCCGCGTTCACCGCGACGCCTGCGAGCGCCAAGTGGGTTTTGCGCCCTCCAAAAGCATTCGCCAAGGCGGCTAATGAGGGCTGATGGCTGCGGTTCATGAACGATTGCGGACCGCGGGGCGGGCGGCGTCGCGAAATACGACGCCGAAGAGGGCGACGAGGGGATCACGCATTCATTCGAGACGTCTTCATGCGAGACTTCGCGGAAAATCGGAGAGCCTGACGGAGCGCATCAACGGAGGCTAAGCGTTGTTCGTACGTGTTCATGCGTTCTGAAGCAAAGGGGTGGTATGAGGCGGAGCGGGGTCTTGGCGCTCGGTGCGGTCCTGATGCTTGGCGGCGTGATCGGCAGCCGGGGCGACGAGCTGTCGGGCTCCGTCGGCGCGGGCGGCTCGCCGCCTGCTGGCGGGTTTTCCTTGCCCGACCTTCCCGCGAATTGGAACTGGAGTGATTTGCCGGTGCGGCTGACAGCTTCAGAGTGAGCCAGGTAGCTGGATTCTGATACTCCTGCCATTTCGTTGGATACTTGCAAACTTTGAATACCCATTTGTGGCCGGCTCCAAATGACGGGATGCCTCGACAATATCTGCAATCTCTTCGTAGGACAAAGGGGACGGTCAAAAATACCATATGATCATCCGCGGCGAACTTGCAGTAGGCGAAATGGTCGCGGTTGGCTCGGAAACGCCGAAGCCGGGGGCGAGCGCTCTCCGGCGCCGATTTCGCGTCCATTTCGGACTTGATTCTACCAATTGCCCCCGCTCTTGACCGCGCGCTCATAAGTGCGGGCGGCCGACGTGACGGCGAGCGCGGCGGCGGCGAGCGGCCCGACCGGGGGGTCAGAGGCCGCGCCGGACTGGCCGGCCAGGAGAGTCTGAAGCCATTCGCGGATCGCTGGGTCAGGCGGCGGAGCGCTGGTCCGAACCGCGAGACGGGCCGCTGAAAGTTGGGCTACGAGGCTGTAGGAGGCGACCAACAAGCTGGCCATCTCGTCGAGACCCTTGCGCGCCGCCATCGGCTCGCTGCTCATCCGCCCGGCAGAATCAGAAAGCGCGGCGATCGCCTCGATCACATTCTTGCGCGCGAGTCGATAGTCATGGTCGCTGACGTCTGCCCTGAGCGCGGCAGCGGCGAAAGCGGCAAGCTGGGGCTCAAGACGGCCAACCAGCCGCGGCGCCTCCGAAGATTCCCAGCGCGGCCAGAAATAGTTGAAGAGATGGGCGATCGCCGCGCCAATTACCGTATCGGCGAGGCGCATTAAGATCGGCGCGGAGACCCACGGCTGGACCAGGTGCAGCGACACCAGCGCGGTCACCGAGGCGCCGGACGAGGCCAAGCGGTAATTGAGCCGGGCAAAGCTGTGGGTCACGGCGACGGCGAGACCCTGGACCGCGACCAGCGCGCCGGCCGGTAGATAGGCGACCGACCCCGCCGCGATAACGCAGCCGATCAGGGTGCCAATAACGCGGTCGTCGCGCCGCTGACGGGTCAGCCCGTAGCCCGCCCGCATCACGACCGCGATGGTAAGCAGGACCCAGTTGCCGTGCCGGTCGTCGCCAAGCGATTGCGCGATCACCGCGCCGGCCATCATCGCCAGCGCCAGGCGCGCAGCGAATCTGAGCACCGGCGAATCGAGACTCAGATGGGGGGCGAGCGCGCTCGGCCCATAGCGCCGCTTGGGGATGAAGGCGGCGAGGTCGACGTCGCCAATCGCCGCCTGCGCAGTCTCGTCGTTCGAAAGGGCCTGTTCCAGGCGGCGGACGTTGCTGAGCGACAGAACGAGTCGCCACGCCGCAGCGTCGAGCGCCGCGCCCGGTATCCCGTCCATCGCCTCCTCGCCTTCAACACGCGCCGCCTCGCGCTTGAGCGCGTCGATTGCGAGCTGATGGTCGGGCGGCAGTATCGGGTGGCCGGTGGTCAAGAGCTCGAGGCTCAAATGCTCGAGATCGAGCGAGCCGACCCGCAGAGCGTCGCCGATTCGCGCCAGCACCGCGGCGGCCGCGGGCGTCTGCCGGATGAGCTCAACGTCGCATTGCGCGGCGACCAGCGCATCGAGTGCGTCGAGGAGGATGCCGATCGAGGCCGCGAGCCGCATGCGCTCGCCCTTATTTCCCGGCCGCTCGAGCAGCAGGGCGCGGGCCGACTGCAATTGCTCCGAAAGCGCCGACTGTTGGCGGATCGTCGCGCCATAAGCCGCAGTGAGATCCTGGTCAGGATCGAAAATGCCTGCGACCGCTCGCATGTAGATTGAGAACTCGCGGATGGATTCGCTGGCGACCATTCGGCGAGCGCTGGAGTCGGTAAAGATTGTGGCCAAAAGCGCGAAGGCGATATAGGCGACGCCCCCTGCGGCGAGCAACAATTCGATTCGAACGGCGGCCGGGAAAGTCTCGCGCGGAAATCCGAGAATGAAGACCATCGGGATGACCGCCTGCATGCCGACCGCCACCGCCCACCGGCCGAGCCCGGTGACGAGACCGCCGACAAAGCTGATGACGCCGATCATGACGAGGGCGACGACTGGCCACGGCAGCGCGAGTTGGATCGATACAGTCGAAAGGAGCGCCAGCGCGAAGCCGAAGCCCAGCGTCTTCGCCTTTTCCCGCCACGGCGCTGGGAGATCGGAGATGCTGGCCGATATCGCGCCGAGCGTCGCCGGTTGGCCGGCGGCGAAGCCGAAGATTGCCGAGCCGACGAGAGCGACCGCGACAACGCCGACGCCGACGCTCAAGCCGTTGATGATATGCTGGCCGACGAGGAGCCGCAGGAGATTTGGTGGGCGCGGCCAGCGAGGCATGGGGCCCGGCAGAGTCCTAGGCGGCCGTCGCCTTCTGTTTCAACGATTCGACCGCGCGCGCGGCGATCGCATTGAGGCCGGCATGGCCTTGATCGGCGAAGGCGATGATCTCGCGAATCATCTTCGGCGTCCAGTAGAGCCTGAGATGCGAGGCGGCGCTCTCGGTCGCTTCCCGCTCGGGCATGGCGGCGTAGAAATCCGCGACCTGATTGGCCATGCGCACAAGTTTGTCGATCTTTCCGGTCGTCACGCCGCCAATCCCCCGCTTGCCTCGTCCTTCTCGCTGTCGAAGCAGAGCGCCTGGTCGCCGCGCGCGACCGCAATCAGGCGAACGCCGAAACGGCGCGCCCGCTCGAGGGCGAGCGAGGTCGGGGCCGAAACCGAGACCAGGGTCCCGGCCCCGAAGATGGCCGCCTTGGCGACCATTTCGAACGAACAGCGGCTGGTGATGACAAAAAATCCGCTGTCCGGCGCGACGCCGGCGAGCGCCAGCGCCCCGATAGCCTTGTCGAGCGCATTGTGCCGTCCGACGTCCTCGCGCGACAATAGTATTCGTCCGTCCCGCCCGCACCAGGCCGCGGCATGGACGGCGCGGGTCAGGCCATTGAGGGGCTGCCAGGCCTCAAGTTCGCCAATTGCGGCGCGAATCGCGGAGGGCTCGATCGAAGCTTGTTGATCGAGCCGCGGCCGAGGCGATGGCATCTGGGAAAAATCCTCAATGCCGCAGAGGCCGCAGCCGGTGCGCCCGCTTATCGCCCGGCCGCGCGCCAGATGCGCCTGCAATCGCTCGCTGACGAGCGCAATCTTGAGCTTCCAGCCGTGCTCGATCGCCTCAATCTCAATTCCCCGGATATCGGCCACGCTCTCGGCGATCTGCTCGGTCAGGACGAAGCCGGCGGCGAAATCCTCGAGGTCCCGCGGCGTCCCCATCATGACGGCGAACGGCGCGCCGCCGAGGACAATCTGGATCGGGGCTTCGACCGCGATGGCGCGCGTAAATTCCTTTCCGCCGATCCCCCGGTCGTAGGAAAAGACGCGGACGGGGACGTCGATCGATCCCGGACCCTCACTCGGCCGCATCGGCCAACGCCTTCGCCATCCGGCGCAACGACACACTCTCCTCGCGATCGCGCACCTGCCAATCCGAATAATGGTTGGTGCGCCGAACCTGTACGGCGGTTACTTTGTATTCCGGACAATTGGTTGCCCAGTCGGAATTGTCAGTCGTCACCACGTTGGCGCCGGTCACGGCGTGATGGAAAGTCGTATATACGACTCCCGGCTGCACGCGCTCGGTGACGTTGGCGTGAAGCGAAATCTCGCCGATCCGGCTCGCCAGAGCCACAAGATCGCCGTCGCGCACGCCGCGCTGCTCAGCGTCGAAGGGATGAATCTCAAGCACGTCCTCGCTGTGCCAAACCGGGCTCGCGGTGCGCCCCGTCTGAGCGCCGACGTTGTATTGCGACAGGATGCGGCCGGTGGTCAAAAGGAGCGGGAAGCGCGGTCCGACGCGCTCCTCGGTGGCGAGAAATTCGGTCAGCATGAACTGGCCTTTGCCGCGCACGAAGCGGTCGACGTGCATGACCGGAGTGCCGGCGGGCGCCGCGTCGTTGCACGGCCACTGGATCGAGCCGAGTTGGTCGAGGCGGGCATAGGACACGCCCTTGAAGGTCGGCGTGGTCGCGGCGATCTCGTCCATGATCTCGCCCGGATGGCTGTAATGCATCGAGACGCCTAACGCGTTGGCGAGCGCCATGGTGACCTCCCAGTCGGCCATGCCCGCAAGCGGAGGGATCGCCTTCCGCACCCGGCTGATCCGGCGCTCGGCGTTGGTGAACGTGCCATCCTTCTCCAGGAACGACGCGCCGGGTAGGAACACATGCGCGTAGCGCGCCGTCTCGTTGAGGAAGAGATCCTGAACGACGACGCATTCCATGGCGCGCAAGCCCGCAGTGATGTGCGTGGTGTCGGGGTCTGACTGGGCGATGTCCTCGCCTTGGACGTAGAGCCACTTGAACGAACCGTCGATCGCCTCATCGATCATGTTGGGAATGCGCAGGCCCGGCTCCTTGCTGAGGGGAACTCCCCACATGCGCTCAAACGTCTCGCGGACAGCGTCGGTGGATACATGGCGGTAGCCGGAAAACTCGTGCGGGAACGAGCCCATGTCGCAGGAGCCCTGGACATTGTTCTGGCCGCGCAGAGGATTTACGCCGACGCCTTCGCGGCCGATGTTCCCGGTCGCCATGGCGAGATTGGCGATCGCCATCACTGCGGTCGAGCCTTGGCTGTGCTCGGTGACGCCAAGGCCATAGTAGATCGCGCCATTGCCGCCGGTCGCATAGAGTCGCGCTGCCGCGCGCAATTCGCGCGGATCGACGCCGGTGGCGGCGGCCGTCGCCTCGGGGGAATAGCGGGGATCGGCGACGAACCGCGCCCAGGACTCGAAATTAGCCAGATCGCATCGATCGCGGACAAAGGTCTCATTCACGAGCCCCTCGGTGACAACGACATGGGCGATTGCGTCGAGGACTGCGACGTTGGTCCCCGGCTTCAGCGCGAGATGATAGTCGGCCTTGATGTGCGGGCTCTTGATCAAGTCGATGCGGCGCGGATCAATGACAACCAGTCGCGCGCCTGCCCGGAGACGCTTCTTGAGGCGAGAAGCAAAGACCGGATGGGCGTCGGTGGGATTGGCGCCAATCACGACCACGACGTCCGCCTTCTCAACGGACTTGAAATCCTGAGTGCCGGCCGAGGTGCCGTAGGTCTTCGACAGTCCGAAGCCGGTCGGCGAATGGCAAACGCGGGCGCAGGTGTCGATATTGTTGTTGCGGAACCCCGCGCGCACCATCTTCTGGACCAGGAACACTTCCTCGTTGGTGCAGCGCGAGGAACTGATGGCGCCAACCGAGTCGCGTCCGTAATTCGCCTGAATGCGCCTGAATTCGTTCGCTGCATACGCGATCGCCTCGTCCCACGAGACTTCACGCCAAGGATCTTCAATTCGACTGCGGATCATCGGCTTGAGAACGCGATCCCTGTGAGTGGCGTAGCCATAGGCGAACCGGCCCTTGACGCACGAATGGCCCTCGTTGGCCTTGCCGGCCTTGTGAGGGACCATGCGCAGGACTTCGTCGCCCTTGAGCTCAGCCTTGAAAGAGCAGCCGACGCCGCAATAGGCGCAGGTGGTCACGACCGTGCGCTCCGGCGTTCCGTGCTCGATGACCGGCTTCTCGTTGAGGGTCGCGGTCGGGCAGGCCTGGACGCAGGCGCCGCAGGAGACGCATTCGGACGACAGGAAATCGACGCCGCCGGTCGCGACCTCCGAAGCGAAGCCGCGGCCGAGGATGGTCAGCGCAAATGTGCCCTGGACTTCCTCGCAGGCGCGCACGCAGCGCGAGCAGACGATGCATTTCGAGGATTCGAAGCTGAAATAGGGGTTAGAGGCGTCGATCGGTCCCTGCGCGTGCTTGGCGCCGTCGTAGCCGTAGCGCACGTCGCGCAGGCCGACATTGCCGGCCTGTGTCTGCAGCTCACAGTCGCCATTGGCGCTGCAGGTCAGGCAGTCGAGCGGATGGTCGGAAATATAGAGCTCCATGACCCCACGCCGGAGCCGCTCGAGGCGCGGCGTCTTGGTGTGGACGACCATCCCCGCTTCGGCCGGGGTTGTGCACGAGGCTGGCGTGCCCCTTCGGCCTTCGATCTCGACGAGGCAGAGCCGGCACGAGCCGAACGCCTCGAGATTGTCGCTCGCGCACAGTTTGGGGATCGGATTGTCGATCAAGGCTGCGGCCGCCATCACCGACGTCCCCGGCGGCACGCTTACCTTCCGCCCGTCGATGGTCAGCGTGACTGTTGGCGCGCCGGTGCGGATCGGCGTGCCGGTATCCAGTTCCTGCAACAGCGCCATCGGTTGATCTCCTATTCGGCGGCGGCGCGCGCCGGCGCCCTGACGAAATCCTCGCTGAAATGATCGAGCGCGCTGAGGACGGGCATAGGCGCGAGACCGCCGAGCGCGCAGAGCGAGCCGTCGGTCATCACCTCGCAAAGATCGCGCACCAGTTGAATGTTCCGCTCACGATCCTGTCCGGCGATGATCTTGTCGACCGTTTCCATGCCGCGGGTCGAGCCGATCCGGCACGGCGTGCACTTGCCGCAGCTCTCCTTGGCGCAGAATTCGAAGGCGAAACGCGCTTGGTGCGCCATGTCGACGCTGTCGTCGAACACCACGATCCCGCCATGGCCGAGCATGCCCTTGGCTGCCGCCATCGACTCGTAGTCGAGCGGCGTATCGAGGAGCGAAGCGGGAAAATAGGCGCCGAGCGGCCCGCCGACCTGAACCGCGCGGATCGGCCGGCCGGTGCGCGTGCCGCCGGCGAATCCTTCGACGAGGTCCCGCAGGCTCGCGCCGAAGGCGAGCTCGACGAGGCCGCCGTAGCGAACGTTGCCCGCGAGCTGGAACGGTTGGGATCCCAGCGACCGGCCGACGCCGTAGTCGGCATAGGCCTTGGCCCCGTGCTCGAGGATCCACGGCGCGGAGGCGAAGCTCAGAACATTGTTGACGACCGTCGGCTTGCCGAACAGGCCCGCGATCGCCGGCAACGGCGGCTTGACGCGAATCTGGCCCCGCTTCCCCTCCAGGCTTTCGAGAAGCGACGTCTCCTCGCCGCAGATATAGGCGCCGGCGCCGAGCCTCGCTTCGAGATCGAACGCGCGGCCGGAGCCGAGCACGCTCGGGCCGAGAAGTCCCGCCGCCCGCGCCCGCTCGATCGCGCGCGAAAAGACCGCGAACGCGTGCGGATATTCGGAGCGAATATAGACATATCCCCGCGACGCGCCGACTGAGACAGCGGCGATGGCCATGCCCTCGATCAAGAGAAACGGGTCGCCCTCCATCAGCATCCGATCGGCGAAGGTCCCGCTATCGCCCTCATCGGCGTTGCAGACGATGTATTTCTGCTCGGCGTCAATCCCGGCCGTCGTCCGCCATTTGACGCCCGTGGGAAAGCCGGCGCCGCCCCGCCCGCGCAGGCCCGAGGCCAGAATCTCCTCGATCGTCGCCTTCGGCCCGAGGCTCAACGCGCGCTCGAGGCCCCGCAGACCGCCATGATCGCGGTAATCGTCGATCGACACGGGATCGCTCACCCCGCAGCGGGCAAAAATAAGCCGCTGTTGCCTGGCCAGATAGGGCATGTCGTCCACGCACCCGAGCGCCTTGGGATGAGAGCCGCCGGTCAGAAAACCCGCCTCGAACAGCTGCGTAACTTCATCGGACGCGACAGGCCCATAGCCGACGCGCCCGGCCGCGGTCTCGACCTCGATGAGCGGCTCGAGCCAAAAGAGGCCGCGCGACCCGGTGCGGACGACCACAATGTCGACGCCGCGGCGACGCGCCTCATCGAGAATCGCACCGGCGACGGCGTCCGCGCCGACTGACAGCGCCGAAGAATCAGCGGGAACGAAGACGCGCGCGGTCATTGTGTCTTCCGTCGAGCGCCGGCGACAATCACGTCCAGGCGGTCGCGGTCGAGACGGCCGATCGGTTCGCCGTCGAGCAGGGCGGCGGGGGAAAGAGCGCAGTTGCCGAGGCAGTAAACCGATTCGACGTGAATCCCTGAACCTTCGTTCACGCCGTCAACCGCGACGCCATGGCTGACGGCGAGATGGGAAACGAGGTCTTCGCATCCCATGGCCTGACAGGATTCGGCGCGGCACAGCTTCAAGACCCGACCGTCAATCGGCGAACGGCGGAAATCGTGGTAGAAGCTGACGACGCCGAGCGCCTCGGCTCTCGAGATGTTGAGCGCGTCGGCGATCAGCGGGATGGCGCAGTCGTCGATATAGCCGAATTGCTCCAGCAAATCGTGCAAGATCGGAAGCGTCGCCCCCGGCATCGTTCGCTTGCGATCGATCAGCGTTCGCGCCAGATCAACATCAAAAGCCGTTCGGCCGGACAATATCTTCCTCCCGGATCACATAAAAAACCATGCGCCCGACCAGGGCCAGATTCAAATTGAACGTTTGGAAGGTGCGATAGGAGAACTCTATCGAATCGCCGTGCCTTCATCCGCTTCAAATCGGTCTGGCGGCTGGATTAGCGCCGCAACGTCGGCGGGCAATTGCATCGCGAACAGGTTGCGGGCGAGCGGCGACGGGGGCTCGCGGTCGCTCATTACGAGACCGATCGTGCGTTGAGCCACCGGCTCGACGAGCTCGATCGCCTGCGTGCCGGCCGGCACGCCGAAGAACCGCAACAGCTGACGCGGCACGATCGCCGACCATTGGCCGGCGCTCACATGCGACACGAGATTGAAGATCGAGTTGGTTTCCACTGCCGGGATGGGCTTCGCCCCGACCGAGCGGAAAACCCCGTCGATGATGCGCCGGTTCTGCATATCGGGCGTCAGCAGGCAGAGAGGCGCTTTCGCAGCCTCCAGCCATGTGACTTGCGGCCGGCCGGCGAACGGCCCCGCCGCCGGGGTCAGGAACAAATACTCCTCGACGCAAACCGGCTTCGTCCTGACATGACTGATAGGTTCAGCGTCGAGATAGGTGAGGCCCGCTTCGAGTTCGAAATCCTCGATCCCGCGATCGATTTCTTGGCTGTTCATTGAAAAGACGGCGACCGTCACGCCGGGAAAGCGCCGGAAGAACGGACCGGTGAGTTGGGAAACGATCGGCAGCGCGGTTGGAATTGCTCCGATGCGGAGCCGGCCGGTCAGGCCCTTGTCGATCTCGTCGAGTTCGTGGCGCAGATTCTCGATTTCGGCGAGAACCCGATGGGCGTGCTCCAAGGCGACCTGACCTTGGCGCGTCAGGCCGACATACCGGTGGCCACGCTCCACGATCGGCGCCCCGAGATCGTCTTCGAGCAGGCGGATGGCGGCCGACAGGGTCGGCTGCGACACGTGGCAGGCCTCCGCGGCGCGGCCGAAGTGCTTTTCGCGCGCGAGCGCCGCGAGATATTCGAGTTGACGTAGGACCATTTTGCCCTATCCAAGTCCTTGTCGTGGCGCCCGGCAAGCGCAAGGTCAATAGCGAGTTTCTATCGGCCGCGCCGTCACGTTGTCCGGGAATCGCCCAATTTTGCGGGTATCGCGGTTCGATCGAAGCCGAATGGAGGCCGGATGCCGGCAGTTCAACCCAGCAACGCGCCACGATCGCGGGCGTTGGCGATCCGCGCGCTCGTGGTCCTGGTCGCCGTTGCGGTCCTCGGCCTCGTGGCGTTCATGCTCACCAGTTCGTCGGAAAGGCCGCGCGCCGCTCTGATTGGCGGAGCCTTCTCCCTCGATGCCGGCGACGGCAAGACCGTCAGCGATCAGACGCTGCGCGGCCGGCCCTTCCTGGTCTATTTCGGCTACACCCACTGCCCCGACGTCTGTCCGACCGAGCTCGCGCACATTTCCGACGTGCTGACCGAGATGGGCGACAAGCCCATCCCTGTTCTGTTCATCACGGTCGATCCCGAGCGTGACACGCCCAAAATCATGCAGGACTATGTCAGCAGCTTCAATCCGGCCATCATCGGACTTTCCGGCAGCCAGCAAGCGATCGACGCGGCCGAGAAGACCTTCCGAGTCTTCGCCCGCAAGGGGCCGTTGCAGGCCGACGGCGACTATTCAATGGACCACAGTTCGATCGTCTATCTGATGGACAAGAACGGCGCCTTCGTCGAAGCCTTCAATGTCGAACGCGCGCCCAAAGACGCAGCCAAGGACCTGGAGAGGTATCTGTAAGGAGCCGGAGCCATCGATTCAGGTTAATTGGCAGGACGCGCAGCGCCAGCCTTGAGGCTGGCCTCCGCAGCGTTTCCCCATTGCGCCGTCCTCCATGAGGGAGGATAAGGCGGCCCCATGGCGCCGGAAGCGGCCAAAAAGCAGAGACTGGAAGGAATGGACAAGTTTACGACATTGACCGGGGTGGCCGCGCCGCTGGCGATCGACAACATCGACACCGACATGATCATCCCAAAGCAATATCTCAAGACGATCAAGCGCACAGGGCTCGCCGCGGGCTTGTTCGCGGAGATGCGCTATCGCGAGGATGGAAGCGAGCACCCCGACTTCGTTCTCAACCGGCCCGCCTACCGCAAGGCGTCGATCATTGTCGGCGGCCATAATTTCGGCTGCGGCTCCTCGCGCGAGCATGCGCCCTGGGCGCTGCTCGACTTCGGCATCCGCTGCGTCATCGCGACCGACTTCGCAGACATCTTCTATAACAACTGCTTCAAGAACGGCATCCTGCCGATCAAGGTTTCGCGCGAAGACCACGCCAAACTCATGGACGACGCCGAGCGCGGGGCCAATGCGACCCTCACGATCGACTTGCCGGCCCAGGAAATCCGAGGTCCGGACGGCGGGATGGTCAAGTTCGAGCTCGACGCCTTCCGCAAGCAGTGCCTGATCCAAGGCCTCGACCACATCGATCTCACGCTGGTCGAGGCGCCGGCGATCGAGGCGCACGAGAAGAAGGCCGCCGCCGCCCACCCCTGGCGATAAGGGTCCGGGGACCGCCCCGCCCGGCGACCGACATTGATTCCGCGGACCGCCGTCATGGTTTAATATGGCCGTTCAGTCGGCAAAGGGCGGACGCTCGCTGCGATGAACGGCACGACGGTATTCCTGACCGCCATCGGCTACGTCTTTCTCTTGTTCCTCATCGCCTGGTGGGGCGACCGCGGGGGACGGCGCGTGGCGTCCGGCCGCTCGCGGGCGGTCGTCTATGCGCTCAGTCTCGCCGTCTATTGCACGTCCTGGACCTACTACGGCTCGGTGGGGCTCGCTTCCGAGCATGGGCTCGATTTTCTGCCGATTTACATCGGGCCCATTCTTGTGATCGGCCTCGGAGCGCCGTTCATTGCCCGCATCGCCAATCTCGCCCACGCGCAGAACGTCACCACGGTCGCGGATTTCGTGTCCGCGCGCTACGGAAAATCCCAGCCGGTCGCCGCGGTCGCGGCGCTGATCGCGCTCATCGGGTCGGCGCCCTATGTCGCGCTCCAGCTCAAGGCGGTCGCGCCGACCGTGCTGATGGTGGTCGAATCGTTCGATCATCAGCGGCTGACGCCGGACAAGCCTCCGACCGCGTTCTATCTCGCGGTGTCCGTGACGCTCGCCGCCTTCGCGATGGCGTTCGGCACCAGGCGCATCAATCCCAAGGAGCATCAGGACGGCCTCATCCTCGCCATCGCCGTCGAATCGGTGGTCAAGCTCGTCGCCTTTCTCGCCGTCGGCGCCTTCGTCGTCTGGCGGCTCAACGGCGGCCTGGTCGATCTGACCGAAATCGCGCATTCCGACCCCAGGATCGCTGCGGTCATCCAGACCCCTCCCGATCCCGCAGTCTGGGTGGTGACGACCCTGTTGTCGGCCTTCGCGATCGTGCTCCTGCCCCGCCAGTTCCATGTCGCGGTGGTCGAGAACCGCGACATGCGCGGCATCCGGACCGCGGCCTGGCTCTTTCCCGCCTATCTCGTGCTGATCAACCTCTTTGTCGCGCCGCTCGCTATCGCCGGCCTCAAAGCTTTCCCGGACGGGTCGATCAATCGCGACCTGACCGTCCTTGCCCTGCCGCTCAGCGCCGGGGCGCACGGCGTTGCGTTGCTCACGATGGTGGGCGGCCTCTCGGCGGCGACGGGAATGGTAGTGGTCGAAAGCGTCGCGCTCGCCATCACCATTTCCAACGACCTCGTGATGCCGCTCGTGTTGCGGCGTCGCGGGGCGCAGGCGCGCGCGGCCGAGGGCGACATCGGCGCCTTGGTGCTCTGGGTCCGCCGGATTGCGATCGTCGGCGTTCTGGCCCTTGGCTTCGCCTACGAACGGATGGCCGGCGAAGCGGGTCTGGTGTCGATCGGCCTCTTGTCGTTCGCGGCCGTGGCGCAGATCGCGCCGGCTTTCCTCGGCGGCCTCTTCTGGCGGCGCGGGACGGCGCGGGGAGCTATCGCCGGCATGACCGCGGGCGCGCTCGTTTGGTTTTACCTTTTGCTCCTGCCCTCGATCCGGCCGGATCAGGCCCTCTCGGGCTTCTTGGCGCACGGGCCGCTGGCGATCGCATGGCTGAGCCCCGCCGCGCTGGTCTCCTTTGCGCCGAATGCGCTGGTGGGCGGCGTGGTCCTGTCGCTGGCCGCGAATATCGCGGCGTTCTTCGCCTTTTCGTTGACCCGCCAGCCGAGCGCTCTCGAACGCGCTCAGGCCAGCGCATTCGCCGGAGTGGGCGTCGGCGGCAAGCCTCAAGCGTTCCGCCTTTGGCGTTCATCGACGACCGGGGGCGAGCTCGAGGCCGCCGTCGCGCGCTATCTCGGAGCGGGTCGGGCGCGCCGCGCTTTCGCGGGCTTCATGCGCGAGCGCGGCCTCGTGTACGACCCCGCGCTCGAGGCCAGCGCGCAACTCATTCGCCACGCGGAATTCCTGCTCTCGCCGGCGATCGGCGCTTCGACCTCGCGCCAGGTGCTGTCGTTGCTCTTGCGGCCCCGGACCGTTTCGGGCGAGTCGGCGCTCAAGCTCATCGACGAGGCTTCGGCCGCGATCCAGTCGAGCCGCGATCAGTTGCAGCATGCGCTCGATCACGCACGGCAGGGCATCACCGTCTTCGACGCCAATCTCGCGCTGACCGCCTGGAACCGCGAATTCGCCGATCTCTTCGATCTGCCGCCCGCGATGCTGCGACACGGGGTGGGACTTGACGAAATCGTGCGCTTCAACGCTGGCCGCGGCGCCTACGGGCCGGGCGATTCTGAGGACTTCGTGGCCGACCGGGTCGCGAGCCTGCTCTATGACGATCAGCCGAACCGGCTCCGCCTGTTCTCCACCCACCGCGTGATCGAGGTGCGATCGGCGCGGCTGCCGGACGGGGGGATCGTCACCACCTACACCGACGTGACGCAAACCGTTCAGGTCGAGGAAGCGCTCGAGGCCGCCAACGAGATGCTCGAACGCCGCGTCGACGAGCGCACGGCGGAATTGCAGCGCCTCAATGCCGAGCTCGAGCGGGCGAAGAACGAGGCGGACGCAGCCAACCTCTCCAAGACCCGTTTCCTCGCCGCCGCCAGCCACGATATTCTACAGCCGCTCAACGCCGCGCGCCTCTATGCGAGCTCGCTGTCCGAGGGCGCGAGCCAGATCGGCGTCGAGGAGCGGGCGGATCTGGCGCGCAACGTCGATGTTTCGCTGGAGGCGGTCGAGGAGATTCTTGGCGCGCTGCTTGATATTTCGCGGCTTGACGCCGGCGCGACCCGGCCGGAGATCTCCGACGTCCCGGTCGGCGACCTGATGGGAACGCTCGAAATCGAGTTTGCGGCCCTCGCCCGGGCCAAGGGGCTCGACCTCATTTTTGTCCCGACGAGTCTTGCCGTTCGCACCGACCGGCGTCTGATGCGGCGGCTCATGCAGAACCTCATTTCGAATGCGCTCAAATATACGCTTAGCGGCCGGGTGCTCGTCGGCTGCCGGCGATTGCCCGGGGCGGTCCGGATCGAGGTCTGGGACACCGGCCTCGGCATTCCGCCCGAGCATGAGCGGGCGGTGTTCGCCGAATTCCGGCGGCTCGACCAGGGCGCGCGGGTCGCGCGCGGCCTCGGCCTCGGCCTGTCGATCGTCGAGCGCCTGGGGCGGGTGCTCGAGCATCCGGTCGGCTTGCGCTCGCGCGCCGGCAAGGGTTCGGTGTTCTCTGTCACTGCGCCGCTCGGACGCGCAGCGCCCAGGCGCCGCGCGGCGCCCGGCGCACGCGAAGCTGTGGCGGCGGACGAACCGCTCAACGGCCTCAAGGTTCTGGCCATCGACAACGAGCCGCGGGTGCTGGAGGGCATGCGCGTTCTCCTCGAGCGATGGGGCTGTGCGGTTGCGACCGCCCACGGGCTCGCCGAGGCGAATGCGGCGCTCGCCGAATTCGGCGAGCCGGACGTGATCATTGCCGACTACCACCTCGATTCGGGCGACGGCGTCGCCGCGATCCGGGCGCTGCGCGAGCGCTTCGGCCGCAGCATCCCGGCGATCCTCGCCACCGCCGACCGAAGCCCCGAGGTCCGCGACCAGGCCTCGCGCGAGGACGCGCTGGTGATGAACAAGCCGCTCAAGCCCGCGCCCTTGAGGGCGCAGCTCACCCGCTATGGCGCGATGCGCGAGGCGGCGGAATAGGGCGAGGCCGGGTCGACCTTCTACCCCGGGCGCAACGAAAACCAAGCCGGCCGCAACGAAATCAAAGCCGGGCGCAACGAAAACAAAATCCACCCGCAACGAAAACCAAATCCGGCGCAACAAAAACCAAATCTCACTCCCCGCCAAAAGTTAAGGTGTTTCAATGGGTTATCGTCGTTTTGGCGTTTTCGCCGGGCGCCAGCCTCCGCGATGCGGCCGAGTTTGCTTAAGGGCTCAGCCAAGGGTCGACTCGGCCGCCGTCTTCTGAAAAGTAAAACACAAGTTGGATCGCCGGGCAAGAAAATGTCGCTTCCTCAGGATGATCCCACCCGGACGAGCGAGGCGGCGGAGCGGCGCGAGGCGGCGAGATGGGGTCGCGGGCTACCCGCCGACGACCCCGAAACGCAGCGGAAAGCCGGCTATTTATAAATGAATCAAGAAGCTGATCCCGGCGGCGCTCAGCGGCTTTTCGCGGCCTCCGGCGACCGGGCTTTTCCCCGGCGACGGTTTTTCGACTATAGGGCGTCGCCACCCGCTAACATGAGAGCTTCAATGCCCCCTTCCCCCCGCCCCTTCGACGACATCCGCGCCCTGCTAGGCAAAATGCCCAAGGCGGACGAGGCGGCGCGCGCGGCGGCGCGCGACCGCGACGAGCAACTGACCAAGCCCGCGGGCTCGCTCGGGCGGCTCGAGGAGATCGCCGAGTGGATGGCGGCCTGGCAGGGATCGGCGCGGCCGCATGTCGATAATCCGCTGGTCGCGGTCTTCGCCAGCAATCACGGCGTCGTCGCCCAGGGCGTCTCAGCGTTCCCGCCTTCGGTCACGCAGGCGATGGTGGCGAATTTCACCGCCGGCGGCGCCGCGATCAACCAGATCTGCAAGACTTTCGACATTTCGCTCAAGGTCTACGAGCTGGCGCTCGAGAAGCCGACCGGCGACATTACCCAGGAGCCGGCGCTCGACGAGAAGGCCTGCGCGGCGACGATGGCCTTCGGCATGGAGGCGCTGGCGTCCGAGCCGGACCTGCTCGTGCTCGGCGAGATGGGCATCGGCAACACGACGCCGGCGGCGGCGATCTATCACGCGCTCTTCGGCGGCGAAGCGGAGGAATGGGTCGGCCGGGGGACCGGCGTCGACGATGAGGGCCTGAGGCGCAAGGCCGACGCGGTGCGGGCCGCGGTCGCGCGCCATAAGCCGCATCTCGGCGACCCCTTGGAGATTCTGGCCCGTCTCGGCGGGCGCGAAACCGCGGCGATCGCGGGCGCGATCCTCGCCGCGCGCCTGCGCCGCACGCCGGTCCTGCTCGACGGCTTCGTGGTGTGCTCGGCCGCCGCGGTGTTGCTGGCCTTAGAGGATTCCGCGCTCGACCATTGCCTGGCCGCTCATGTCTCGGCCGAGCGGGCGCACCGGCACGCGCTCAAGCTCATCGGCAAGACGCCGCTGCTCGATCTCGGGATGCGGCTCGGCGAGGGCTCCGGCGCGGCGCTCGCGGTCGGAATCGTCAAGGCCGCGGTTAACTGCCACAACGGCATGGCGACGTTTGCGGAAGCGGGCGTCGCGGGCAAGGAAGAATGACGCGGCTGAAGATCAGGAGCCGATGGCCGTGAACCGGAATCTCTCGAAAGCGGTCGACGACTATTTCACCAAGACGATTGTCGCCCCGGACCCAGCGCTCGAGCAGGCCCTCGCCGCCAATGCCGCGGCCGGCCTGCCGTCGATCGACGTCTCGGCGCCGCAGGGCAAGCTCATCCATCTCCTGGCGCGGATGACGCGGGCGCGCAACGCGCTCGAGATCGGAACGCTCGGCGGCTATTCGACCATCTGGCTCGCGAGCGCGCTTCCCGACGACGGCCGGCTCGTCACCCTCGAATGGAACGGCAGGCACGCCGAGGTCGCGCGCCGGAACGTCGCCCGGGCCGGTCTTTCGGCCAAGGTCGAGGTCAGAACCGGCGCGGCGCTCGAAACGCTGCCGAAGATCGCGGCCGAGGGGCTCGGCCCGTTCGATTTCGTCTTCATCGACGCCGACAAGGCGAACAACGCGGCCTATCTCGAATGGGCGCTCAAGCTTTCAAGGCCTGGAACCGCGATCGTGGTCGACAACGTGGTGCGCGAGGGCGAGGTGGCCGACGCGAGAAGCGCCGATCCCGACGTTGTCGGGGTCCGCTGGATGTTCGACCTGATCGCGCGCGAGCCCAGGCTCA
Source organism: uncultured Alphaproteobacteria bacterium (assembly GCA_963765375.1). Taxonomy (GTDB): domain Bacteria; phylum Pseudomonadota; class Alphaproteobacteria; order Rhizobiales; family Beijerinckiaceae; genus Roseiarcus. The sequence continues at coordinate 125,298 of CAVXVZ010000013.1, forward strand.
GCGCGACCGCGATCCAGACCGTCGGCGCCAAGGGGTGGGACGGCTTCGCGCTGGCGGTGGTGAAGTGAGGCGGATTCTGATTGAGCTTGCGGTTGCGGCGGCATGCTCCCTTCTCCCCTTGCGGGAGAAGGTGGCGCGAAGCGCCGGATGAGGGGTCCGGCGCCGTCAGGCGCCGTTGGACGAAGCGCGCACGGCGGCGCGGACCCCTCACCCCAACCCCTCTCCCGCAAGGGGAGAGGGGAGCGCGGCGTCTACGAAGAAGCGATCAGCTTCGCGATCCTTCGCAGCGCGAACGCGTAGCCCTGCGCGCCGCAGCCGGCGATGACGCCAGCGGCGACGCCCGACACGTAGGAATGATGGCGGAAGGGCTCGCGCTTGTGGACATTGGAGATATGCACCTCGATGATCGGGCCGGCGAAAGTATTGAGTGCGTCGAGGATGGCGACCGAGGTGTGGGTGAAGGCGGCGGGGTTGATGACGATTCCGGCGGCGCGCTCGCGGGCGGCGTGAATGAAGTCGATGATCTCGTATTCGCGATTGCTCTGATGGAACTCGATTTGAAGTCCGAGCTCCGCCCCGACCCGCCGGCAGTCGGCTTCGACGTCGGCGAGCGTCTCGCGGCCGTAGATCTCCGGCTCGCGCTTGCCGAGCAGGTTGAGATTGGGTCCGTTCAGGACGACGACGATCGGGCTCACCGCGCTTCCCCGCAATGGCGCCGAGGGCGCCCTTAAAGGCCCGTCTCTAACACGACGGCGCGGCCCATGCATGCCGCTCAATAGTGGGCGATGACGACCATCGGCTTTGCCTGCAAGCCGGCGGGTGGGAAGGTCTGGACGCCGTCCGGCCCGGCGCCGGGCCACTCCGCGATGTCGGCGGGCGCGATCCCGTTGCGGCTGAGCTCGGCCCGCACGCTCTCGACCCGGCGGTCGAGAATGCGGGCGCGCTGTTCCGCATCTCCCGCCACTTCCGCCCGCGCGTTGACGTCGATCAGCGTGACCGTTTGCGGCGCATGGCCCGCGGCGGCGTCGACGACCATCTGCCGGCCATAAGTCGTGAGCGCCGAGCCGCGCCACGCCCTCGCTTCGAGAATGTCGCGCTTGACGACCGGGGGCGTCGCGCAGCCTGCCGCCGTCAGGGCGGCCGCGCAGGCGAAAACAACGCGCCTCACCCGTGCCACGCGGCGACGGTTTTCAGCGCCGAGAAGCCGTAGAGCGCCTCGAAGCCCTTTTCGCGGCCGTGGCCCGATTTGCCGACGCCGCCGAACGGCAGCTCGACGCCGCCGCCGGCGCCGTAATTGTTGATGAACACTTGGCCCGAGCGCAACGCCTTGGCGAGCCGCATCTGGCGCCCTCCGTCAGCCGTCCATAACCCCGCGACCAGGCCGTAGCCGGTTCCGTTGGCGATCGCGATCGCCTCGGCCTCGTCGTCGAAGGGGACGACGACCTGGACGGGGCCGAAGACTTCCTCCTGGGCCAGGCGATGACCCGGCGCCACGTTGGCGAGCAGGGTCGGGGCGACATAATGGCCGCCGCGGGGCGCGTCGTCGACGATCTCGCCCCTCGCGGCCAGCGTGAGATCGGCGCCCTCGGCGAGGAACCGGCCCACGATCGCCTTCTGGCGGGCGGAGATAAGCGGCCCGACGTCGAGGTCGGCGTCGGCCGGGCCAACCTTGAGGCTCCGGTAGCGGGCGGCCATCCGCTCGACGACCTCGCCATAAAGCCGGCGGTCGACCAGAATGCGCGAGGCGGCCGAACAGGTCTGGCCGGCGTTCTGGATGCCCGCGTTGACCAAAAAGGGCAGCGCGCGGTGGAGGTCGGCGTCGGCGAACACGAGCTGGGGCGATTTTCCCCCGAGCTCGAGCGTCACCGGCGCGACGTGGCGCGCCGCCGCCGCCTGCACCAGCGCCCCGACCGCGACCGAGCCGGTGAAGGAAATATGCCTCACGCCGGGGTGGGCGGCGAGCGCCGCGCCGGCCTCCTCGCCGAGGCCCGGGACGACGTTGAGCGCGCCATCCGGAAAACCCGCCTCCCGCGCGAGGTCGGCGAGCGCAAGCGAGGTGAGGCAGGCTTCTTCCGCCGGCTTCAAGACGCAGGCGTTGCCCATCGCCAGCGCCGCGCCGACGGTGCGCCCGGCGATCTGCATCGGATAGTTCCACGGCACGATATGCCCAGTCACGCCATGGGGCTCGCGCAACGTGTAAACCGTGTAGCCGCCGAGGTAGGGGATGGTCTCGCCCATGACCTTGTCGGCCGCGCCGGCGTAAAACTCCATGTAGCGCGCCAGCGCCAGCGCGTCGGCGCGTCCCTGCTTCAGGGGCTTGCCGACGTCGAGCGCTTCGATCCGGGCGAGATCGTCGATCCTGGCGCCGACAAGCCCGGCAAGCTTGAAGAGCAGCCGCCCGCGCTCGGTCGCCGTGAGCCGGCCCCATTCGCCGCGGAGCGCGCGCTCGGCCGCCTCGACCGCCGCGTCGATGTCGCCGGCTTGCCCGCGCGCGATCTCGCCGATCTCGCCGCCGCGCGACGGGTCTTCGATCGGGAGCGTCGCGCCTGACGAGGGAGCGACCCAGCGCCCGCCGACGAAACACTTGTCGATCGGGAACCAGGTCAGTTTCGCGGCGGTTTGAATTCGCTCAAGCATCGTATCCGAACCCATGGGCGTTGCGGAAGGGAGAGGGTGACGATCAGGCCTTGCCCCAGACCTCTTCGGCGATTTCGACCATGCGGGCAAGCTTGATCCATTGATCGGCCTCGGCGAGATCGTTGCCGTGCGCGGTCGAGGAGAAGCCGCATTGGTGGGAGAGCGCGCATTGGCTCAAGGCTACGTATTTTGTCGCCTCCTCGATGCGGCGCTTGACGTCGTCCTTCGGTTCCGCCGCGGCCTTTTTCGAGCTCATGAGGCCGAGCACGATGGTCGCGCTCTTCGGCGCGAAGCGTAAGGGGGCGAAATCGCCGGAACGCTCGTCGTCATATTCGAGGAAGAAGCCGTCGATCTTCATCTCGTTGAGCAGGATCTCGGCGACCGGCTCATAGCCGCCCTGCGCCACCCAGGCGCTCTTGAAATTGCCCCGGCAGAGATGGACGCAAACCGTCATGTTCCCGGGCCGGTCGCGGATCGAATCGTTGACGAGCCGGCAATAGAGCCGCGTCAGCGCGTCCGGATCGTCGCCCCGCGCCCTGGTCCGGGCGCGAATGTCCGGGTCGCAGAGGTAGGCGAGATTTGTGTCGTCGAATTGCAGATAGGTGAGGCCGCGCGCCGCAAGATCGGCGATCTCGGCGCGATAGGCCGCGGTCAGGTCGGCATAGAAATCCTCGAGGTTCGGATAGACAGCCTCGCTGATCGCCTCGCGCCCGCCGCGGAAATGCAGCATCGACGGCGCCGGGATGCACACCTTCGGCGTGCGGGTTGTCGTCTTCTTGAGGAAATCGAAGTCCGGCCCCTGGATCGGCCCGACCCACTTGATCCTGCTGCCGACATGCATCGTCGGCGGCTTGAAGCCGACCTCGGAGCCATCGTCCTTGCGGAACTTGGCGACGAATTCGCCGTAATGGGTCTCGACGCCTTCCAGGCGTTCGAGAAAATCGACGTGAAAAAAGGTGCGGCGGAACTCGCCGTCGGTGATTCCCCGCAAGCCCACATGCTCCTGGGCGCGGACGACCTCGCGGATGCACTCGTCCTCGACCGCGTGCAGGTCTTGCGCCGCCATATGGCCGGCGGCGAAGCGCTCGCGCGCTGCTCTCAGCCGCTCCGGGCGCAGATAGCTGCCGACATGGTCGGCGCGAAACGGCGGACCGGACATTTTCCCTCCCTTGACGAACGCGAAAAAGATCGATTGAGGCCGATGCTCTCACGCCGCCCGAGGTCTTGGCAACCGGCGACTTCGCGAGGCCGCGGGGACGCGGCCGGCGCCGCGGCTACCGGCGCCGGGCGGCGAAGAAGTTCCGCAGCATTGCCGCCGCCTCGCTCTCGCGGACGCCGCCGTAGACCTCGGGGGCGTGGTGGCAGGTCGGCTCATGGAAGAAGCGCGGGCCGTTGTCGACCGCGCCGCCCTTGGGGTCCGGGGCGGCGTAATAGAGGCGGCGCAGGCGGGCGAGCGAGATCGCGCCGGCGCACATCGCGCACGGCTCCAGCGTCACGTAGAGATCGCAGCCGGCGAGCCGTTCGGAGCCAAGCCTCGCCGCGGCCTCTCGGATGACAAGCATTTCGGCATGCGCGGTCGGATCGGCGAGTTCGCGCGTGCGATTGCCGGCGCTCGCGATCACTGTTCCGGCGCGAACGAGCGCGGCGCCGATCGGCGCCTCGGCGCGCGCCTCGGCCGACCTCGCCTCGGCGAAGGCGAGGCTCATCGGATCGCCGCGCCGCTGAAGGGCGGGGTCGCCGACCCCGCCCGGAGCGCTCAGCGAGCGGGCGCCACGGAGCGCCGTTGCGCGTTTTTCCTTTTGCGGCCCCACGCGTTCGGGCTTAGGACAAGCCGCCGCCGATGGCAACGCGGCCAGGCGCGGCGGCGGAACGAAGCGAGCATGAACGACGAAACGAAGGCCGAAGCCTCTCAAGTCCGCGCGGGCCAACGGATCGCCAAGGTCATGGCGCGCGCCGGCGTTTGCTCCCGCCGCGAGGCCGAAGCCTGGATCACCGAGGGGAGGGTCAGCGTCAACGGCGAGGTGCTCGCAAGCCCCGCCTTCAATGTCAGCGAGGCCGACGACGTGCGCGTCGACGGCAAGCGGCTCGGCGCGGCCGAGCGCACACGGCTGTTTCTGTTTCACAAGCCTCGCGGGTTCGTCACCACCGCCCGCGATCCGGAGGGGAGGGCGACGGTTTTCGACGCGCTGCCGCCCGGCCTGCCGCGCGTGGTCGCGGTCGGCCGGCTCGACATCAACACCGAGGGGCTCCTGCTCCTCACCAACGACGGAGGGCTCGCGCGGGTTTTGGAGCTGCCCTCGACCGGCTGGCTGCGCCGCTATCGCGTGCGCGCGCATGGGAGCATCGACCAGGCGGCGCTCGACGCCTTGGGCGGCGGGATCACCATCGACGGCGTCGACTATCTGGGCATCGAGGCCAAGCTCGACCGCGAGCAGGGCTCGAACGTCTGGATCACGCTCGGCCTGAGAGAAGGAAAAAACCGCGAGATCAAGAAGGTGCTCGAGCATCTGGGGCTTGCGGTCAACCGCCTGATCCGCGTCTCCTTCGGTCCGTTCGAGCTCGGCGATCTCGCCGAGCGGGAGGCGGCGGAAGTGCGTACTCGCGTCCTGCGCGACCAATTGGGCGTGAAGCTCGCCAAGGAGGCGGGGGCCAATTTCGACGCGCCGCTGATCGCCCGCGAGCCCGGTCCGCCGGCGGAGTCGCGTCCGGACGAGCGGAAGGCGCGGCGGGCGAGAGAAGCCCACGAGCGCTCTGGGCCTGACAAATCTGGTCGAGACGGTCGCCGCGGGTTCGGCGAGGAGCGGGAGCGACGGTTCGACCCTGACGCCGCGCCGCGCCGCCCGCCGCCGGCGCGCTCGACGCCGGAGCCCCGTCGCAAGCATGTCTCGCGGCTAAGGGCGGAGATCGCCGCCGACGCGGCGACGACGCGCAAACGCATCGAGCGCAGCGCCACCCACGACCGCAAGGGGCGGACAATCGCGGTCGAGCGCCTGTCGCCAACCGGCGAGGAGGCGCGAAGGCGCGCCGCGCCCGAAACGCCGCCGAAACGCGCAGGGCGTCCGAACACCGGCGAGCGCGGCGGACGTTCATTTGAGTCAAGTGGCGGGGCCGGTAGGAGCGACTCTTTCGGGCCCAAGCGAGGGCGCGCCGCCGGAGGACGTGAGCGGCCGCCCTCGGACCATAAGGAACCCGGGCGCCGGCCCGAGAGGTCAAATGCCGGGAGGGTTGAAGGCGGGCGGCGCGAGCGTCGCTTCGAGCGTCCCGAAGCGAAGCGTGACGGCGATCGGCGGGGCCGCCCGTCGCCGACGCGGGGCGCCGCCGATCCGGCGCGCGAGCGCAAGTTTGACCGGTCCAAGGGCCCGGCGCGCACCCAAGCCGGCGATGGCCGACCGCCGCGCTCGGACGCTAAGACCAGCGGCTCGCGCTCCGACTTCAAGTCACCCCGCGCAGGCGGGCGTGACCGAGATCAGCCGCAGAGCCGCGCTCACGAGACCGGCGCCAAAGGCGAACCGCCGCGCGGTCGCTCCTCGCCGGGGCGATACCCTCGCCCGCCAGGGAAAGGATCGCCGAAAGGCGCCGGCGGCTCGCGGCCGCCGCCGCGAAAGCGGTGAGGCGGTAGACTGCGCCGTCGTGCTTATCGTCACCGTCCGCCGCCCTTAGGAGGTCCAAATGCTCGACGGTGCAATCCTGCTGTGGTTCATCCTTGCGGCGCTGGCGGTCGCCTTCGTGGCGATCGACATCCGCAACACGCCCAAGTCGCCGGTGCTCAAATGGGGGTTCGTGCTGCTCACCGCCTATACCGGGGCCGTCGGCGCCTTCCTCTATGTCCTGGGTTGCCGCGAGCCGCTCAGCGGAACACACGAGCAGTACACCGCAGTACGCTGGCGCCAGACGCTCGGATCGACGATGCATTGCGTGGCGGGCGACGGTGTCGGCATTCTGGTCGGCGCCGTCTTGTCGAGCCTGCTTGTTTTGACAGGGCTCGCCGAGGTGGCTCTCGAATATGTTCTCGGCTTCGGTTTTGGCTGGACAATCTTCCAGGCGCTCTTCATGCGCGACGCTCTCGGCGGCTCTTACCCCGTGGCGCTGAAACGTACCTTCATCCCGGAGCTTCTTTCGATGAATCTCCTGATGGCCGGGATGGTCCCGACCGCCATGACGCTTAGGCGGCATGTGGATCTGGCCGGCGATCCGGCGCGCGCGCGATTCTGGTTCGTCATGTCGATGGCGCTGCTCATCGGTTTCATCGTCGCTTATCCGATGAATTGGTGGCTCGTCGCCAATCATCTCAAGCACGGCATGATGACCATCCGTCCGAAGAAGGAGGCGGCCGGGATGGCGATGCCGATGAGCGGCGGCGGAACGGCAATGGGCAGAGGCGAGATGACAGGAATGTCGATGAATGGGGTGCAAAAACCTTCGCCGTCGATCCCGACGATGACCGGTCTGTCCTTCGTCGCCTTCGCGGCTGGACTGGCGCTCGCTTTCGCGGCTTGAGCCCATGCGCGTTGTCGGCGGCCGGTTCAAGGGCCGCGCGCTTGCCGGGCCGGCGTCGCGCGCCGTCCGCCCGACTTCGGAGCGGCTGCGCGAATCGATCTTCGACATTCTCGAGCACCGGTTTCCCGGCCATATCGACGGCGCGCGGGTGGTCGATCTCTTTGCCGGATCGGGGGCGCTCGCGATCGAGGCGCTGTCGCGAGGCGCCCGCTTCGCGCTTTTCGTCGACAACGGCGCCGAGGCGCGGGCGGTTGTTCGCGCCAATGTCGAGGCGTTCGCGCTCGGCGGGGTGACTCGGATCTGGCGCGCCGACGCGACGAGGCTGGGTCTCGCGCCCGCCGGGGGGCCGTTCGCGCTCGCCTTTCTCGACCCGCCCTATGGACAGGGCCTCGCCGCCCCGGCGCTCGCTTCGCTTGTCGAGGGCGGCTGGCTCGAGCCGGACGCGCTTCTAGTCGTCGAGGAAGCGGCCAAGGCCGAGATCGCCGCGCCGGCCGGGCTTACGAGCGTCGACGAGCGGGTTTACGGCGACACAAGGATCGCGATCTTCCGGGCGACGTGATGGCGCCCGTTGTTGTCAAACCGACGCGATTGGGCGAACGTCTCGCCAACCGTTCGGGGGCAGAGAAGTGAGCAAATCCGTCGCGACGCTTGGCCTCATCGGCGCGCTGATGCTTGGCGGATGCCAACCCCTCGAGGTCGACCAGGTCGCGCAGCAGTCGATGATCGGCCTGTCGAAACGCGACATTCTCGCGTGCTTTGGCGAGCCGGCCGGGCGGGCGAAGGCTGGCCAGGCGAGCGAAATCTGGACCTATGTCGGCGGCCAAATGCGCGGCTACGGACCCCAATGGGCGATCGGACTCAACACCAATCTCGTGCCCTTTGCGCCGCCCGGAGCTTGCGACGTCGTGCTCGTGATGACCAACGCCCGGGTCAGCGAGGTCGGTTACGCCGCCATCGACGGCCAAGCGCTGCCGCTCGGCCAGGAGTGCCTGTTCTCGGTCGCACGATGCGTCAAGGCGCCGTGACGAGCCGATGTCCCGCGCCGAACGGTTGCTCGAGCTGATGCAGAGCCTGCGCCTCCGCCGACGGCCGGTCGCCGGCCAGGCGCTGGCGGAGGAGCTCGGGGTCTCGCTGCGCACGCTCTACCGCGACATCGAGGCCTTGAAGGCGCAAGGGGCGCGGATCGAGGGCGAGGCGGGACTCGGCTATGTGCTGAAGCCCGGCTTCACCCTGCCGCCTTTGATGTTCAGCCTCGCGGAGGTCGAGGCGCTGGCGCTCGGCGCCGGCTGGGTCGAGGGCCGCGCCGACGAAGGCCTCAAGCGCGCGGCGCGCGGCGCCTTGGCCAAGATCGCCGCCGTCCTGCCGCCCGATCGCGCGGAGGCGCTCGATTGGCCGACCATGCTCGCCGGCGCGGGCGCGACGGGCGAGCGGGAAGGCGCAAGCCTGCCGCTGATCCGCGAGGCGCTCGGCGCCGAACGCAAGCTCAGGCTCGACTATGTCGACAAGGAGGGACGCTCGTCGATGCGGGTCGTCTGGCCGGTCGCGCTCGGTTTCTTCGACCACGCGCGGATGCTCGCCGCCTGGTGCGAGACGCGCGAGGACTTCCGCCATTTCCGCCTCGACCGGATGGCGGCGGTCGCGATCCTCGACGAGCGCCCGCCGAAACGGCGCCGGGCGCTGCTCATCGACTGGCGCCGCGCCGAGGGGCTCGACGAGTGAGCTTGCGGGCCCATGCCCGGATCGCTCGCGCCGCTTTTTTCCAAGCCGACAATCCGCGGCGTTGACAGGCGTGGCCGGTCTTGATATCCCTGCAATGATATACATGACTTCACGTTTATCCATTGAGGATATCATGCGCGTCGCCAAATGGGGCAACAGTCTTGCGGTGAGATTGCCCAAGGCGCTGGTCGAAACGCTCGCTCTCAAGGCGGGCGACGAGCTCGAGGTCGTCGACGCCACAAGGGAGCGTCTCGCGGTGGCGAAGGACGAGCGTCGCAAGCAGGCGCTCGAACGGCTGGCGTCCATGCGGATCGCGCTCCCGGCCGACTACAGGTTCGATCGAGAGGAAGCCAATGCGCGACCGGCGACGGCCGATGGATTCCCGCGGCAGGAGGGTCGCCATGCGCGTCGCCAAATGGGGAAATAGCCTCGCCGTGAGATTGCCCAAGGCGCTCGTCGAAACGCTCGGTCCCAAAGTCGGCGATGAGGTCGACCTCGCGCCTGGTCCAAATGGCACGATCGGCGTTGGGAAAGTGGATCCTGGAGCGGAGTTCCTCAGAGCGATGGAGCAATTCAACTGGCCGGCCCCGGACGGCTACAAACTCGATCGCCAAGAAGCCAACGAGCGGTGACGGCTTTCTTCGACACCAATGTCCTCGTTTACACGATCACGGACGATGCGCGCGGCAACGTTGCGCGGAGCCGGCTCAGCAACGGCGGCGTCGTTAGCGTGCAGGTTCTCAACGAGTTCGCGCGGGTCGCCCGCAAGAAACTTGGCCTCGATTGGGCGATCGTCGAGGCCGCGCTCGCCGAGCTCCGGGCGCTTGTCGATGATGTGAGGCCTGTCGCGCTATCGACCCATGAATCCGCCCTTTCCTTCGCCAGGCGCGACGGTTTCGACATTTACGACGCGCTGATCCTCGCCGCGGCGCTCGAGGCGGGCTGCGAGACGCTCTTCAGCGAGGACTTCCAGCACGGCAGGCGCTTCGGTGATCTGACGGTCGTCAATCCGTTTCTTTGAGGGCTCGGGCTGAGTCCGGATCGCAAACAACAGCAAGTCACGACGCGGTTTGCCAGCTCTCATCCACCTTTGAAGACGCCCTAGGAGCCTGTCCGAGAAATGGCGGATTTTGGTGGCGGCGTTTGCGCGAATCGGATTCTGCTTGCTTATGAGCAAGACCTTCCGGCCCTGGACGATCGATCAGCCGCTGTTGTTGCCGCCGAGCGTGCAGGACTTTGTCGGCGAGGACCATCTGGCTCGCTTCATTTTGGCGCTTGTGCTCGAGCATCTCGACCTTGGTGAGATCGAATCCGGGTATGCGAGCGAGCGCGGGCAGCCGCCGTTTGACCCGGCGATGATGACGGCGCTGTTGCTGTACGGCTATTGTCACGGCGTCTACTCGTCGCGCCGGATCGCCAAGGCGACGCGCGAACGGGTCGACTTCATGAGCATTGTCGGGCTCGATCCGCCGGATTTTCGCACCGTCTCCGACTTCCGCAAGCGGCACTTGAAGGCGCTTGCGGGACTGTTCGGGCAAGTTCTCAAGCTGTGCGAACAGGCGGGATTTGTGAAGCTCGGCCATGTCGCGCTCGACGGGACGAAGATCAAGGCGAACGCCTCCAAGCACAAGGCGATGAGCTACGAGCGCATGGAGAAGCGTGCGGCGGAGCTCGAGGCCGAGGTCGATCGGTGGCTGAGCGCAGCCGAGGCTGCGGACGCCGAGGAAGACAGAGCCTTCGGCCGCGACAAGAGCGGCGAGGAGCTGCCCAAATGGGTTGCCGACAAGAAGAAGCGCGCCGAGAAGATCCGGGCGGCGAAGGCCGAATTGGAGGCCGAGGCGAAAGCGGCCGCGGCGGCCAAGGCCAAAGCGCAGGCCGAGGCCGAGGAGCGGCGACAAGCCGAGGGCCGCAAGAAACCGGGCAAGCCCGCCGCCCCGCCATCCGAAGAGCCTGACCCCAAAGCGCAGAAGAACTTCACCGATCCCGAAAGCCGCATCATGAAAACCAAGGACGGCTTCATCCAGGGCTACAATGCGCAGGCGGCGGTCGACGCGACGGCGCAGGTGATCGTCGCCCACGGCCTCGACGCGAAGCAGAGCGATCAACATCAATTGGCGCCGATCGCCGACGCCATCGAAGCCAATCTGGGCAAGAAGCCGACGCAACTGTCGGCGGACGCGGGCTATTGCTCCGACGCCAACCTTGCGGCGATGGAGGAACGCGAGATCGACGCCTATATCGCGCCGGGGCGGGCCAAGCACGCCGGGGAAGGAGAAGGCGGCGGCGCCCGCGTCGCCGCCATGCGCGAAAGAATCAAGGCCGGCGGGCACTCCAGCCCCTACCGCTTAAGAAAGCAGCTGCCCGAGCCGGTGTTCGGACAGATCAAGCAGGCGCGCGGCTTCCGTCAGTTTCTCTTGCGCGGCGTCGAGAAGGTCGCCAACGAGTGGGGCCTCGTCTGCCTCGCCCACAATATCTTGAAGCTCGCCCAGGGGCGGACCCCGTCCCTTGCCGCACTCGCAACCGGCTGAGCTTCGCCACCTCGGAAACGGTGCAACGAACGATGGCCGCAAAGCTTCCACCCTTACATCAAACCGGATGCGCGAATTTGCTGCATCCGGCTCTCCGACTGGCTTGAGCGGTTCAAATCCCAGCTCGCCGGGATTAAGCAGACAGGCTCCTAGCCGCAGACACGCTGCACGGCGAAACTCAGGAGGGCGGATATTGGCGTCGAAACCTCCCGCCGGGAACGCCGCCGCGCCGTCGTCAGCCGGGGCGAGGGTCCCGGCGACGCTTCGCGATCCCGGCGCGCTCCCCTTCTGGCTCGCCGTCGCGCTGACCGGCGTATGCGCCGGACTTGGCGCGGCCGCCCTGACCCTGCTGTTCAAAGCAGCGCAAGAGCTCGCCTGGGGCGCGGCCGAGCCGGAGGCGCTGCTCGAGGCGGCGCGACAGGCCAGCCCGTTGCGTCATGTCGCCTTGCTGCTCGGCGCCGGGCTCATCACCAGCGCCGGCCAATCGCTGCTGACGCGACTCACCACCGGCAACGGCATCGAGATCACCGCGGCGATCTGGTTTCAGGCCGGCCGCCTGCCGGCGCTCCGGACGATCGGCAGCGCGGTGCTGTCGATCGTCATTGTCGGCATGGGCGCCCCGCTCGGCCGCGAAGGCGGGCCCAAGCAATTCGGCGCCGTCTTCGGCAATCTGGCCTCCGACCTGCAAAAGCTTTCGGACGAACAGCGCCGCCTCATGGTCGCGATCGGCGCCGGCGCGGGAATGGCCGCCGTCTATAGCGTTCCGCTCGGCGGCGCCCTGTTTGCGCTCGAGGTGCTGCGGGGGACGCTGGCGTTGCGGCTGGTCATGCCCGCGCTCGCCGCCTCGCTCATCGCGGTCAAGACGGCGAGCTTCGTCATCCCCAATGCACCCCTCTACACAATCCCGGTCTATGCCATTTCGCCTGATGTCTACCTCTGGGCGATCGTCGCCTCGCCGTTCATCGGCCTGTGGTCCGTCCTGTTTGTCCGGGCGATCGCATGGGCCGATGGGGTCCGTCCGTCCGGCTGGCGGCGCATGGTCGCGCCGCCCGCGGCCCTCGCGGTTGTAGGACTCCTGTCGATCGTTTATCCCGAGCTGCTCGGCAATGGCCAGGATCTTGCGCAAGCCCTGTTTCTGCATCCGCTCGCGCCCGTTGCCTTAGCGGCCCTTTTTCTGCTGCGGCCGCTCGCGACGGTTGGTTCCGCCGCAAGCGGCGCGCCGGGCGGACTGTTCACGCCCTCGCTCGCCGCCGGCGCATTGATAGGCGCGGCGCTCGGCGGTCTCTGGCTCTCGGTTCATCCCGGAGGCGAGATCGGGCTCTTTGCGCTGCTCGGCGCCGGCGCAATGCTCGCCGCGACGACCCAGGGACCGATCTCTTCGCTGGTCTTGATGATGGAATTGACCGGCGAAGCGCGCGCCTTCGCATTGCCGATGCTGACCGCGATCATCGTCGCGACGGCGACCTCGCGCCTGATCGAGCGGCGCTCGATCTACGAGGCGAGGCTCACCGACGAGCAAGTGGCGGCGCGCCTCAAGGCGCGCGAGACGAGCGGCGCCGCCTGAGCCCGCGCCTATGCCGATCCTCCTGTCATTCCCGGTCGATCTGTCGGGAATGACAACTGAAAACTGACGATCGGGTTCGGTCTTATCGCGCGGCCGCCGGCTCCCCGGCTGCGTCGCGCTGCTTGAGATACTGCCGCACGTCGTTCATCGAGTCGCTCAGAAGCTCGGTCATGCGGGTCTTGGCCAGTTCCGGCGAGCCGTCACGGATGGCCTCGAAGATCCCACGGTGCTGATGCAGGCGGTCGTCCTGGATCCGGGAGGCGCCCTCCCAGCTCAGTTCGAAGGTGCATTCGAGCGAAGTGCGGATGAGGCCGCCGAGCGCGGTGAGAAAGTGATTTCCGGTCGCCTCGAGGATGCCCATGTGGAAGTCGAGATCCGCGCCGATCAGATCGCCGGCGCCGTCCTTGAACTGGTCCATCCGCCGGTAGGCGTCGGCGATCCGGTCGATCGTGGCGCGCGCGTGCGCCCTGGCCGCGAGCGCCGCCGCCTCGGGCTCGACCATCTGGCGCAGCACGAACAGTTCGGCGACGAAGCTCTCCGTCGGCGTCGTCTGCAAATGCCAGGACAGCACCTCCGGATCGAGCATGTTCCAGTCGGCCTTGGGCCTGACGCGGGTGCCGATCTTCGGCCGCGCGACAATCATCGCCTTGGCGGTAAGCACGCTATAGGCTTCCCTCAGCGCGGTGCGGGACACTGAAAAGCGCGCGCACATATCGGCGGCGTTGGGCAGGAGCGAACCGGGCGGATGGATCCCGCCGACGATCTCACGCCCGAGCCGCCCGGCGAGCGAGGTATGGATATTGCGCTCGAACCTCTGGGCGGCGCGGTCGCGCCGCTCCGCGTGCTCTGCCGCCGAACGTTGTGCGACGGCGCGGGCGCGCTGGGGCGCTGAAGTCAAGTGTGTGGAAACCCGCGCCATGGCCCTCGAGCAAGTCTCAAGCGACGCCCCTCAGCCTGAACGATGAAAGCAGGGATCGCTGTAACACGATGAACAGGAATAGGAGAACTCCGCCGCTGATCATGATCCAGGCTCCGTTCAACGATCCATTGAAATTGATCAGGGTCGCGATCAAGCCGAGAATCATGCCGCCGAACAGCGTCCCTGCAACCATGCCGACGCCGCCGGTCAGCACCGTGCCGCCAAGCACCACCGAGGCGATCGCGGTGAGCTCGTTGCCGGTGCCGGCCAGCGGATAGCCGGACGACGTATATAGGGCATAGATCACGCCGCCCAGCGCGCTGTAGAACCCGCCGAGGGCATAGATTGCGGCCGTCGTGCGCCGCATCGGCACGCCCATCAGCGCCGCCGAGACCCGATCGCCGCCGATCGCGTAGATGTTGGCGCCAAACCGGGTGAAGTGGGCGATGACCATCGCCGCCGCGAGCGCGATGAGCATGACGATCGCCGAACTCGCCAGAAAGCCGCCGCCGGGCAGCGGAATGCTGGTCGCCGCGAAGGCGGCGACGAACGGATGCTGGAGCGGCACCGAATCCAGATTGATCATGAAACAGCCGCCGCGGAGAAGGAACAATCCGGCGAGGGTGACGATGAACGGCTGAATCTCGCAAAAGTCGATGATGAGCCCCTGCAGGGCGCCGAAACCCAGGCCGAACGCCAGCATCAGCGCGGCGGAGGCGAGCGGATGCCAGCCGAGAGGATCGAGATTCGCCATGACGACGCCGACGAAGCCGATCATCGATCCGATCGAGAGATCGATGCCGCCGCTGAGAATGACGAAGGTCGTGCCGATCGCGGCGATGATGACGAAGGCGTTGTCGGCCAGGATGTCGCCCAGGACCAGGGTCGACAGGAAGTTGTTGTAGAGAACCCCGCCGGTTACGAACAGCGCCAGGAAGACGACGATGGTGGCGAGAAGCGGCAGGTACTTCTCGTTCATCGCTTCCTCCCGCCGAAGCCTGCGGACAAAGTCGCGCGAAGTTTGTCCGACTGCAGCAGGAGCACGACGATGACGACGAACGCCTTGACGACCAGATTGTATTCCGGCGGCAGGCCGCTGGTGAGGATCGAGGTCGTCAGCGCCTGAATGATCAGCGCGCCGAGAACCGTCATGCCGAGATAGATGCGACCGCCCGAAAGCGAACCGCCGCCGATGACGACGGCGAGAATGGCGTCGAGCTCGATATAAAGGCCGATGCTGACAGGATCCGAGGTATGGGTGTCGGCCGCCAGCACCACGCCAGCGAAAGCGGCGCACAATCCGCAGATGACATAGGCCGCGTACTTGATCAGGCGGGCGTTGATTCCGGCGAGATCCGCCGCCGCCGCGTTGCCGCCGACCGCTTCGAGGAACAATCCCAGCGCGGTGCGGCGGATCAGGAGCCACAAAGCGCCGAAAATCGCCGCGCCCAGGATGAGCCGGGTCGGGATGAGCCCGACATGACCGACGCTGAGGCCCTGCAGCAGCGGGCTGGTGAAGCTGGGGTTGGTCCCGCCGTAAAGCAGGTTGATCATCAATCCGATGCCGCGCCCGCTGACCATCAGGATCAAGGTGGCGATGATCGGCTGGATGTCGAGAACGGCGACCAGGAACCCGTTCCACAATCCGCACAGGAGGCCCACTCCAAGAGCGGCCATGAGAACGACAAGATGCGGATCGCCGGCATGAATACGCCAGGTGATCACCGCGCCGACGATCGCGATCACCGAGCCGACCGAGAGATCGATGCCCTTCGTCCCGATCACCACCGCCATGCCCAGGGCGACGACCGCGGTCGGCATCGCCCGGTACAGGATGTCGATCAGATTGCCGAACAGGCGCCCTTCGACGATCCGGACAGTGAAGAAGCCGGGCGAGATCAGGCCATCGACCGCGAGGATGAGGGCGAGCGCCAGAAGCGGCCAGATCGCGCGATGGCGGAAAAGCGCGCGGAGCCGGACAAGCGCCGGCTGGCGGGGCGGAAGCGCGGCGGTCTCCGCTTCGACGTTCGCGCCCGGAGTCACGATCGGGCGCCCGCGATCGTGCGGATGATGGTCTCGCGGGTGATGTCGCCGGCCCCGAGCTCGCCGATCATCCGCCGGTCGCGCAGGACCGCGATCCGGTCGCTGACCGCGATGAGTTCGTCAAGCTCCGAAGACGCGACCAGCAGCGCCAGACCCTCGGCGCAAAGCTTGCGGATCAGCATCACGATCTCGGCGTGGGCGCCGACATCGATGCCGCGGGTGGGCTCGTCGAGAATGAGAATGCTCGGCCCCGACACCAGCGACCGCGCCAGCACCACCTTCTGCTGATTGCCGCCCGACAATTGGCCAACCGGCTTGTCCGCGTCGGGCGTCGCAATGCCAAGGGCCTCGATCATCTCCTGCGCGAGCCGCTCCTGCTCGCTGTGGGAGAGGCGGGAGAGCCAGCCGCGCTTGGTCTGCAACCCAAGCACGATGTTCTCCCGCACGCTGAGCTCGGCGAATATGCCCTCGGCCTTGCGGTCTTCCGGGCAGAACGCCATTCCATGGCGCAGCGACTGCCCCGGCGAGTGCGACGCGATCCGCTCGCCGCTCGACGTCGAGGCGTCCGGAATCGGACCGGATGGCGCCGAACACGAGCTTGGCGACTTCCGTTCGTCCCGATCCGAGGAGGCCCGCGAGCCCCACCACCTCGCCGGGCCTGAGCGTCAGGTCGAACGGCGCCATGACGCGGCGGCGCCCGAGCCCCTCGGCGACGAGGATCGGCGCTCCCGTCGCGGCGTGATGGGTCGCCTCCAGCCGCTCCTCGGTCTCCATGAGTTCGCGTCCGAGCATCATCGCGATCACCTTCAGCCGCGGAAGCTCCGCGGTCGCGCCTTCGCCGACCAGGCGGCCGTTGCGCAGGACCGATATGCGATCGGCGATCGCATAGACCTGATCGAGGAAGTGAGTGATGAAGACGATCGCGATGCCGCGGCTTTTCAGGTCGCGCAGGATCTGGAACAGAAGCGCGGTCTCGTCGGCGTCGAGGCTGGCGGTCGGCTCGTCGAGCACCAAGACCCGCGTGTCGTCCTCGAGCGCGCGGGCAATGGCGACCAATTGCTGGACGGCGAGCGAAAAAGAACCCAGCGGCCGCTCGACATCGATGTCGATCTTGAGCCGCTTGAGCCGCTCGCGGGCGAGGCCGCGCGCGGTCCGCCAGGATATCAGCCCAAACCGGCGCGGCTGGCGGCCGAGGGTCAAATTCTTGGTCACCGACATGGTCGGGACGAGATTGACTTCCTGATAGACCGTGCCGATGTCCAAGCGCCCGCGCTTCGCCTGGCGAACCGATGTCGACCGGGCGGCCGTCGATCCGGATTTCACCCTCGTCGCGGCTGACCGCGCCGGTCATGATCTTGATGAGGGTGGACTTGCCGGCCCCGTTCTCGCCCATCAGCGCGTGGACTTCGCCGGCCTGGACGCGGAAATCGACATGATCGAGCGCCCGCACCCCGGGAAACGCCTTCGATACCCCGAGCATTTCAATTCGCGCCGTCAAGGTCTCCGCCACGCGCGCCGCCGTATAAGTGTCATGGAGAAAGTGCCCCGAACGCCGCGTTCGCACAAGCAACCGGCGTTCGCCGATGAAAAGCGGCGCCTCGCAAACGTGGGAGACGCCGCGCCTTCAGGCTCGTGGGCCGCTGCACCCTCGTTGCAGCCTGGCTGCATTGTCATACCCGCGAATGCGGGCATCCAAACTCGCGACCGCGGCAGGACCCCTGCACACGGTTCGCGGGAATGACAAGTTGCGTTTGATGGCGGTGTTCCTTCTCGGCCTCAGCCGCCCGGCGTTGCGGCCGAGTGCAGGTCGGAGGGGATGACCACCCACTTCGGCAGCTCTTTCTTGTCCTTGAGGTATCCGGTCACGACCGGATAGATGTACTTGCCGATCGCCGAGCGCAGTTCGACCGAAGCATTCGCATCCCCGGCGGCGAGCGCTTCCTTCTCTGCAGGCACATAGTCGACCGACACCATGAGGAAGTCCTTGCCTGGCTTGAGGCCGGCTTCCTTCATCGCCTGAATGGCGCCGAGCATCATGTTGTCGTTATGCGCGAACACGCCGCAGACGCCCTTGAGGTTGTCGGTCGACTTGATGAAGGCCTCCATCACCTTCTTGCCGCCGTCGGTGGTGAAGTCGCCGCTCTGGGACTTGACGATCTTCATGTTCGGGAAGTTGGAGATGATCGCCTCGAAGCCTTTCTTGCGTTCGATCGCCGGCGCCGCGCCGACCGTGCCCTGCAACTCGACGATGTTGCAATTGCCCTTGCTCGCCTGAGCGAGCCAGGCGCCGGCGAGACGCCCCTCGAGGTTGAAGTCGGCCGAGATGCGGGTCACGTAGAGCGACTTGTCGGCAACGTCGACGTCGCGGTCGGCCAGGAACACCGGAATCCCCGCCGCCTTGGCCTCCTGGAGCACCTGCCCCCAGCCGGTCACGACCACGGGGGCGATGATGATGGCGTCGACCTTCTGGGCGATGAACGCCCGGACCGCCTTCAGCTGCTCTTCCTCTTTGCCCTGAGCGTCAGCGAATTTGAGGTCGATGCCCTCTTTCTTCGCCTCTTCCTGCATGTCCTTGGAAAACGCCGGCCGCCAGTCGCCCTCGTCTCCCACCTGCGAAAAGCCGATGGTCAGCGCGAAGGCCGACGACCCGCCGACCAAGATCCCCAAGCCGACGGCGGCGCCGCCCAGCCACTTAACGAAGCGCATGAACTCCTCCCTATTGACGTTGCTACCTGAATCATCCGAATCAATGTCGGGATATGAGCGGGAAATCGCGCTCGTTGGCCCGGACACGACGGACGCCCGATTAGTAATACAATAAGAACAATTGTCAAACGATGCGGAGCGCCTTTCAGGGGCGACCGCGGCAGGGCGCAAAGGCTTCGGAAACCGGCCATCTCGGCCACGCGCCCGCCCCGCTTGCGCCTCCCGATCGGACTATTGCCGACGAAATCCATCGAACACGATGACGTGATGCACGTTTCGCCGTGCCAGATTGACAGCAATGAAGCTTTGACGGAGATTTATTGCGAGGATTGTTACGTCCAGAAGGCGTCCGGACGGAGGGAAACGGCGAAGGAAACCCGAGACAGAACCGGGTCGATCGCCTCGTTCGCCGCGCGCGCGAGCGGGGGACGCCGATTGGGTTTGAGCGCGTCAGATCCTTGGAGCGCCTTATGAAAGGAATGCTCTTTCGCTTGGGGGCGGTCGCGCTCGGCTTTATTTCGATCTCCCTCGCTTCCCCGCCCGCTTACGCGGGGGTGATCTACTTCGGCGGCGCGCCAAATCAGGAAGTGATCAACGCTCAATATCCGCCGTATGCGGTCCTGATGAGTTTCACCCTTGCGGCAGGTACGAACGTTGTGACCGGCGCCGAGTGGTACGGCAGTTGCGGTTCGACCGCCTGCGGCCCTTCGCCACAGTTCACGATCGCCATTTACACGGACGACGATGGGCTGCCAGGCGCCTCTATCCTCATCAGAAAAGTCGGCTCCGCCTACCAAACGGCGATCGGAACAGACGAATACGAGTATAGCGTCACCTTCCCGTCCAAGACATTGACGCCGGGAACACCGTATTTGTTCGGGGTTTATGTGACCGCCGCCAGCGAACCCACGTGGGGCATCGAGGAGACGTCCAAGGCGCCGCACGGTTCGACCGCGGCTCTTTTTGACATGACGGTCTCCGAGGATTGGTCGCTGATTCCAGAGAATTTGGCGTTCAATCTCACCGGCCCTGGCGCCATTCCCGAGCCTTCGACCTGGGCGATGATGATCTTGGGCTTCGCCGGGCTCGGATTCCTGGGCCATCGCCAGACCGTCAAGGCTCGCGTCGCCGTCTAAAAGCACAAACTGAGGCGGCTAGAACTTGGGTTGCCTTCGGGCGGCTTTTTGTCGATTGGCGGAGCAAGCGAAGCGACCGGATGTGAAAGGTTGCGGCGGTCGTCTCGATCGCTTCATCGCCTTGCGGGCTCGCTGCGACAACGATCCCGCCTGCCGCCTGGTTGGGCCTTATTTCTTGGCGACCCACTGGTCGCCGATCTTTTCGTATTCGCGCTTCACCGCCGCCCAGGCAATGCGAAATGCAGCTTCCTCCTGGCGCGGGTCATGTGCGTGGGCGGCGTGAGCGTGATTGAACGCCTCGCGAAAGATGTTCTGGGCGTGGTCGGGCAGATGCGAACGGACCGACGGGGGCAGGTCGGCGTTGACCGCATAGGGCATGGCGGACTCCGTGGCGCGAGAGAGGCTTCAACTTAGGGGGATGGGTGCGACGGCGACGACAAAGGCGCATTCAGAATCCCGCATGAGCGCCCTCGCGCTTGAATTTGCAGAAAAAGCTTTCTGATTATCGGAAATTATGCTATAACGGAACCGGTGATGAACCACCCCCTCGACACCCTCCGCGCCGGGACAAAAGCCACGAATCCCTCCGGGGGGAGACGCGCCGGCGTTTTGACATTACGGACAGGATCTTTGGCCGGGCTGGTCGCAGAAAGGTCCTTAAGCTGTTGAAAGATCACAATTCACGGAAGCATAAAGTTTGGATTTTCCTTCCATTCCCTTTGAAAACGCTTCCCTCGGCTTTGAGAACGCTTCCCTCGATTTGGAAAACCCTTCCGCGCCACCCCCTCAAGCGATGATGTCGGGCGTCAGCTGGTCCTCGAGCTGGGCGAGCTTGTCGCGCAACAGGAGCTTGCGCTTCTTGAGCCGCTGCACCTGCAACTGGTCCGTCTGCCCGGCGCATCGCAGCGCCTCGATCGCCGCGTCGAGATCGCGGTGCTCCTCGCGCAGCCGCTCGATCTGCCCGATGAGCGCCTCGCGCTCCTCCGGCGTGGGCCCCTTGTCATTCATCGCTGTGCCGCTTTGAGCCTGGGTATCTCCTCCCTGGCGCCGGGGTATCGCGCCAGGGCGCGTCGCACTATGGCGGCGCCGTCCGGCGCGCGCAAGACGCTCCGCGCCCCGGCGAGCGCCTTGCGCGCGCCTGACGCCAAGATCTTCGCGGAATCCAAACAATCTGACGCTAGGGACGGCCGGAAAGGGCCGAAACTTCCCCCGAAATGTCGACGCGGCGGCAAGGATTTGAACAGGGTGGCGGCATTTTGCCGCTTGCGCGGTCCGCCAGTTATGTCACAATTTCGTCGCCCAAGACCATAAGGGAGTTGTCCCATGTCGATTGATTCGCATCTCAGCGAGCTGGTGCGCCGTCATCAGGCCATTGAGGAAGCGATCCTCGCCGAAGTCAATCATCCGGCGTCAGACGACATCAAGGTCCACGAACTCAAGCGCAAAAAACTTCAACTCAAGGACGAGATCGAGAGGCTCAAGAAGGCCGAGACCGCGCCTTCGCACTGAGGCGGCGGAAACGATACTTACCGTCAGGGCGGCGCCGCGAGAGCGTCGCGCCACTCCTCGATAACCGTTGAATCACGCTCCATTCGCAGCCCTGTCGCCGCGAAGCGCGAGAGTTGCTGGGGCGAGGCAAGCCGCGCAACCGCCCAGATCGCTGCTCCGCGCACGAGCGGAGCCTCATCGTCAAGCCGGTCAATCGCGGCCGCGGCGAGCGCGCGGTCATTCGAGTTTCCGATCGCGATCATCACATTGCGCAGGAATCGCTCCCGGCCGACCCGCTTGATCGGGCCGCCGGCGAACAGGGCCCGGAACGACGTATCGTCGAGGCGGGCGAGCTCGGCGAGCGGCGGCGCGTCGAGGTCGGCGCGCGCGGCGAGTTTCGCTTCCCTCCCGACGCTGGCGAATTTGTTCCACGGGCAAACAGCGAGACAGTCGTCGCAGCCGTAGATGCGATTTCCGATCGCCGATCGAAGCTCGCGCGGGATCGGACCTTGGTGCTCTATCGTGAGATAAGAGATGCAGCGGCGCGCGTCGAGCCGGTAGGGCGCGGGGAACGCTCTCGTTGGGCAGGCGTCCAGGCAGGCGCGGCATTGTCCGCAATGGTCGGCTTCCGGCGGGTCGGGCGGCAGGTCGAGGTCGGTCAGGATCGCGCCCAGAAAGAGCCACGAGCCGAATTCGCGCGACACCAGATTGGTGTGCTTGCCCTGCCAGCCGAGCCCGGCGAGCGCGGCCAGCGGCTTTTCCATCAAGGGCGCGGTATCGACGAACACCTTGACGTCGGCCCGCTCCGGTTGCGCCGCCGCAACCAGAAACGCGGCGAGCTGCTTGAGCTTGCCTTTGAGGACGTCGTGATAGTCGCGGTGTCGAGCGTAAACCGAAATCGCGCCCGCATCGGGGCGCTCGAGCGCCGCCAACGGATCGCCGTCCGGGCCGTAGTTCAGGCCGAGCATGACGACGCTCCTCGCTTCGGCCATCAGCGCTTTGGGATCAACCCTCCGCTCGGCGGTCTTGGCCATCCAGGTCATGTCGCCGTGCGCGCCTTCGGCGAGCCACGCGGCAAGGCGCTCGCCGGTTTGAGCGGGGGCCTCGGCGGCGGCGACCCGGCAGGCGTCGAAGCCGAGCGCGCGCGCCCTGGCGTGTAAGGCTGCTAGAAGTCGAGATCGGCGTAAGCGACGCTGGGCGTCATCCCCGGCAGTCGCTCGGCCAGAAGGGGGCGAAACGCCGGGCGCGACTTCATCCGCGCGTACCATGTCTTGGCGGTTTCGTTCTCGTCCCACTGCGCGTCGCCCAGATAATCGATGCATGATAGGTGCGCCGCCGCGGCGAGGTCCGCGTAAGTCAGCCGGTCGCCGGCCAGCCAATTGCGGGCTGAGATCAGGTAGCCGATATAGCGAAGATGATAGCGCAGATTCGCGCGCGCCGCGCGCACCGCGTCCATGTCCGGGCCGCCTCCGCCTTGCGCCGAACTCATGAAGCGCTTGGTGATCTTCTCCCGCACGAGCCACTGGCTTGCCTCGTCGAAGAACTTGACGTTGAACCAGTGCATCAGCCGGCGGGTCTCGGCGCGGGCCAGCGGATCGTCCGGCATCAGCCGGCGGTCGCCGAGGCCCGAGCCCCGCGTCTCATCGAGATATTCGGCGATCACCGCCGCGCCCGATACACTCGGGGCGTGGTCATCGATCATGACCGGCGTCGCGCCTTCGGGCGCCATCAGCAGGAATTCCCGACGGCGGTCCCACGCGCGTTCCTCGATGAGATTCGGCTCGATTCCCATTTCGCCGAGGATGAGGCGGACGAAACGCGAATGCGGACAAAAGGGGTGGTGATAAAGCTTGATCATCGATTCCTGGGCGAGAGCAGGCGGGAGCCGAGAGCGCGCGACTGCACTGCTCGTCGGATGCGTTCAGATGCTCGGCCGCGGGTTAACTCCCAGTTAACCCGGGACCCGTCTCAGGTGCACGGGGTTAACAGCGGCCCCGCGTTTCGCCTGTGGCCGAAACCCGGTCAGGCGTTGGCTTGGCGCCCGACGCGAGTTTGCTTATTGAGCCGAGCCTAGAATTTCGGCCGACTGGATCCGCCGGACCCCGGCCGCGTTCATCCGGTCCCACGCGTCCCTCAGCGAATTGTGGGCGTCGATCGCCCGACACGCATCTTCGATGACGAAGGTTTGGAAGTCGTCGACGCGCGCATCCAGCGCCGAATGGGCGACGCAAAAGTCAGTCGCCAAACCGCAGGCGAACACCCGCTTGACCCCGCGAGCCTTGAGCAGGGCCGCAAGGCCGGTCGTCGTTTTGCCGTCCGCCTCGACGAAGGCGGAATAGGAATCGATTCCGGGGTGCATGCCCTTGCGAAGAATCAGGAAAGCAAGGTCGACCGCAAGATCCGGGTGCAGCGCCGCGCCCGGCGTTCCCTGCACGCAATGGTCGTGCCATAACGTCTGGTCGCCGAATTCAAGCCGCTTGGTCTCGAACGGCTTCGCGCCCTCGTGGGTCGATGCGAATGAAGCGTGTCCCGGCGGGTGCCAGTCCTGCGTCACCGCCACATGCTCAAACCGGCTTGCCAATCGATTGACGAGCGGGACGATCTCGTCGCCTCCGTCGACCGCCAGCGCCCCACCCGGCATGAAATCGGCTTGCAGGTCGATCGCCAGAAGGACATCCTGGCTATCGATCGAGATCGGCGAAGCCATCGGCATCAACTCCTCCTGTCGCCGCAAGGGCCCGCCAGCGTTTGCGCTCGTAGTTCAAAACGACGACGAGCGCGAACATCAAGGGCAGGATCAAATAGAGAAGCCGGAACACCAGCAGGGCGGCGACGACATTGGCTTGCGGCGCGTCCGGCATTGCTTCGACAAACGTGAACTCGAGCACGCCGAGACCGCCGGGCGCGTGGCTCATGAGCGCGATCGAAAAGGAGGCGACAAAGACGCCGAGCACCACCGCAAAACCGGGGTTGGCGGCCGCCGGAAGCGCGAAATATATGATGCCCGAGGCGCCGACCAGCTCCAGAGGGCCGGCGAGCAGTTGCCTCGCCGCGATCGGCGGGCGCGGGTAGACGAGTTCGTAGGCGCCGATCCTGAGCGGAGGAAAGTGCGAGAGGGCGCCGACGACATAGAGGCTCGGCGCCGCGACCAGAGCGACCGCGCCAGCCCGGCCGAGCCAAACTGGCGCGCCGGCGAAACGCTGGATCAATTCGGGGTGAAAGAGCAGCGAAAGACCGGCGACCGTCGCCGCGCCGAGGCCGAAGGTAAAGGAGCAAAACGCCACCAACACGCCGATCTCGCCGACGCTGAGCCCCTTCTCCGAATAGGCGCGATAACGCACGACCGCGCCCGAGAGCACCGAAGCGCCGATGTTGTGGGCGAGCGCATAGGCGGTGAACGACGCCACCGCGACAAATCGCCAACTGATGCGCTGGCGCAAATGCAGAAGCGCGATCTGGTCGTACCAGGCAAGCGCGGCGTAAGCGAGGGAGGTTGAGCAGATCGCCAAGAGCCAGCGGGCGGACGAGATCGAGAAGAACGCGCTCTTCAGGCTCGCCAGCGACAGCCCGCGCAGGTCCTTGAACAAGAGCCACGACGATATCGCGACGGCGCCAATGCCGATGATTGGCCATGCGACGTCGCGAACGCGCTTCATTCCCGTGCTCGCTCTCAACCACCCACCGCGCGCTCGCCCCGTCCTCCCTGCCCGAGCAAGGCGGCAAACGCAAGACTTGTGCGCTCGCGGACCGCCGGCGCCGCCGCATGCCGCGGCTTTACAGTAAGAACCAAGCATGCCTGACTTTCCGTGTCCGGTTTCAGCCGATGGGCAGGAGGATAGCGGCCATCTCCGCAACCATTTCGTCATTGCGGTCGTCGCGAGTGCGCCTTACGTCTTTCCCGCCGCTCTAGAGCCGATCTCGTCGGCGTGGCGGCCGATCGGCATGCGGCTCGGAAAGCATGACGCGCGCCGCCTTCAGCCGTCCGAGGGGGGAGCTAGCGCCTTGATGATTCGGCGCGCCGACTTGACGCCATCCCGCGCTCAGCGCATCTGCATGCGTCCGATGCCGATGCTCGTCCTGCCCTTTCCAGCGATCAATCCCGTTCTGGTGCAATGGGGTCCGTTGGCCGTTCGCTGGTACGCTATCGCCTATATCGCCGGCCTCCTTCTGGGCTGGCGGCTCATTCGCCACATCGTCTCCGACGACCGTTACTGGAACGGGGTGAAGCGGCCGAGCGCTGAGAGTATCGACGACCTGCTTGTCTATTGCGCCTTCGGGGTCATTATCGGAGGCCGCCTCGGGAATGTGCTGTTCTACGATCCGCAGTACTATTTGTCCCACCCGATCGAGATTTTCAAAATCTGGGAAGGCGGCATGGCCTTTCACGGCGGCCTGATCGGCGCTCTTATTGGCATCTTTCTCTTCTCCCGCCGCTATGGCGCGCCCGCGGTGACCGTGCTCGACCTCTGCTCGCTGGTCGCGCCGATCGGGATCTTCCTCGGCCGTATCGCCAATTTCATCCGCCCCGAACTCTGGGGGCGCAGGACGGACGTCCCATGGGCGGTTATCTTTCCGGGAACGGACGGCCAGCCGCGCCACCCGAGCCAGATTTACGAAGCGCTGCTCGAAGGACTGCTGGCGTTTGTCATCCTCTATGCGCTCGCGCAATTGGGCGTGCTGCGCCGTCCGGGCGTAATCACCGGGTCATTCGCGATCGTCTACGGCGTGGGCCGAATATTCAGCGAATTCTTTCGCGAACCTGATCCGCGACTTGAGGACCTTGGGCGAGGGCTCACGATGGGCATGGTTCTCTCGCTTCCGCTGATCATCGCCGGCTTGGGAGTGCTCGTGTGGAGCTTCCGTCGGCCGAGAATCTCGACATGACCGAGCTCCTCGATGAAATCAGAGCGATGATCGTGGAGCGTGGTCCGATTACGGTCGAGCAGTACATGCAGCTGGCGCTCGCCCATCCCGATTTCGGTTACTACATGAACCGCGATCCGTTCGGCGCGACGGGTGATTTCACTACCGCGCCGGAGATTTCGCAGATGTTCGGCGAGCTGGTCGGGCTTTGGGCCGCCGAGGTGTGGTCGAGCATGGGCTCGCCCGACCCCGTTCGCCTTGTCGAACTGGGGCCTGGGCGCGGAACGCTCATCAGCGATGCGCTGCGCGCCGCCCGCATTGTGCCGGCTTTTCGCAATGCGCTCGACGTGCGGCTCATTGAGACCAGCCCGGCGCTGGCGACGATGCAGCACGAGCTGCTCGTCGACTGCGGCGTGGCGGTCTCTTGGGCCCAGTCCCTCAAGGAGGTTCCGAACGGGCCCGCGATCGTGATTGGCAACGAATTTCTCGACGCGCTGCCGGTGCGCCAATTCGTGCGCGCGAGCGGTCAGTGGCGCGAGCGCACTGTCCGTCTCAACAGCAACGGCGCGCTCGTCTTCGACGTCGCCGACAGGCCCGAGCCTTACATTAGGGCGGCCGCGGCGAACGGCGAAGTGCTGGAGGTGAGCCCATCTGGGCACCGGCTGATGTTCGAACTCGGCACTCGTCTCGTCAAACAGGGCGGAGCGGCGCTCCTGATCGATTACGGCCACGCCTCAACCCGTTATGGCGACACGCTGCAGGCGCTGCGCGCCCACCGTTACATCGATCCGCTCGCCGCACCGGGCGATTGCGACCTCACCGCCCACGTCGATTTCGCCGCCATGGCGCGCAGCGCCAGCGCTACGGGCGCCGCGGTCTACGGCCCGGTCGACCAAGGCGATTTCCTGCGCGCAATCGGCATAGACTTGAGGACGAAGGCGCTGGCCGAGCGCGCCACTCCCGACCGCGCCGAGGAGTTCGAGCGCGCGCGTGCGCGTCTGGTCGGCAAGGGTCAAGGCGAGATGGGCGCGTTGTTCAAGGCGATGGCCGTCGCCGACCGCAGGCTGCGGCCTCCGCCAGGCTTCCAACCCGCAAGCGCGAAGTCCGCGTGAGCACGGCTCAGGCGTTGACGGCGGAGTCGCTTCGGTTTTGTGGAGTCGAGCATGGCTTTTTCACCCGCATCGGCGGGGTTTCGCAAGGCGTCTATGCCTCGCTGAACGGTGGAGTCGGATCGCGCGACTCGCATGAGGCGGTGGCAGAGAATCGCTGCCGGGCCGCGGCTGCGATCGGCGTCTCGCCGGAGCGCCTCGTCGTGCCCTACCAGATCCATTCGGCCGATGTGGCGGGGATCTCCGAACCGTGGGCGCCGGGTGAGCGGCCGCGCTGCGACGGATTGGCGACGGCGACCCCGCGGCTCGCGCTCGGCGTAACCGGCGCGGACTGCGGCATGATTCTGTTCGCTGACCGCCGGGCGCGCGTGATCGGCGCGGCGCATGCGGGCTGGAAAGGCGCGCTGACCGGAGTGGTCGAAGCGACCGTGGCGGCGATGGAGCGCCTCGGCGCCAGGCGCAGCGATGTCGCCGCTGCGCTTGGGCCCTGCATCGGCCGCGCGTCCTACGAGGTCGGGCCGGAGTTCGTCGCCGGCTTCGCCGCCGCAGGCGAAGACACGGCGCGCTACTTCACGCCGAGCCACAACGCGGGTCGCTCGATGTTCGACCTTAACGCCTATATCGCCGAGCGCGCCGCGCGCGCTGGGATTGGCGCTTTTGAGGACTTGGCGCTCGACACTTACGCCGACGAGCGGCGTTTCTTCAGCTACCGCCGCGCGACCCATCGCCAGGAGCCGGACTATGGCCGGCTGATGTCCGCTATCGTATTGAATTGAGCACGATTGGACGCCAATTCGCACTTCCTTGACAGCCCGTACGCGCGTGCCCAATTAAGGCGCTAACCCGTCTTTTTGACGATCGGCGCCGGCCGGGTAGCGCCCTGAAGGGATCCCGCATGTTCGCTCAGGCCTTGGCGAGGCGGCTGTCGCGCGCCGGCATTCATTATGGGTGGGCGATCGTCGCCATCGTCTTTTGCCTCGCCCTGACTACAGCCGGCTGCATGGGCATCTCCGGCGCGCTCATCATTCCGCTGACCAAGGAATTCGGCTGGAGCACCGAGCAGATATCGGTCGCGCTGGCGCTGCGGATCGTGCTCTTCGGCCTGATGGCGCCGTTCACGGCGGCGCTCATCGACAAATACGGCTTCAAAAGGGTGGTCCTGGTCGCCCTGGCGCTGATCGAGATCGGGCTTCTTGGCGCGCTCGTCATGACGAGGCTCTGGCATCTGGTGCTGTTTTGGGGCGTCATCGTCGGATTCGGCACGGGCTTGACCGCGATGGTGTTGGGGGCGCTCGTGGCGACGCGCTGGTTCACTGCGCGTCGCGGCCTGGTCGTCGGGATTCTGAGCGCCTCGAGCGCCTCCGGCCAGCTTCTCTTGCTGCCGCTCGCGGCCTGGCTCGCCGATCGATACGGGTGGCGCGTCGCGCTCGCGCCGCCGATTGTTGCTCTTGTTCTTGTCGCGATCCTCGTCGTCCTCTTTCTGGTCGACAAGCCGGAGGACGTCGGCCTCAAGCCCTATGGTGATAAAGGCGATACGCCCGCCCATGTTGCGCCGCCGGCGGCATTCGGCCGCGCGTTCGAGATCCTGTTCGAATTCGACGCGCAGCCTGGCGTTCTGGGTGCTGGCGGGCACGTTCTTCGTCTGCGGCCTCAGCACCAACGGCTTGATCCAAACGCACTTCATCTCGCTATGCGGCGATTACGGAATTGCGGCGGTGGCCGCCGCCTCGACGCTCGCGCTCATGGGCGTGTTCGATTTCATCGGCACCATCGGCTCGGGGTGGCTCTCCGACCGGCTCGACAATCGGGGGCTTCTGTCGATGTATTACGGCCTGCGCGGCCTTTCGCTCCTCTATCTGCCGAGTTCGGCGTTCAGCGTCTATGGCCTGTCGCTGTTCGCAGTGTTCTATGGCCTCGACTGGATCGCGACCGTGCCGCCAACGGTGAAACTGTCGGCTGCGCATTTCGGCCGCGAGCGCGCCGGCGTCGTCTACGGCTGGGTATTCGCTTCCCACATGATCGGCGCGGCGGTCGCGGCCTGGGGCGGCGGCTTCTTCCGCTCGACCTTCAACACCTACCTCCCGGCCTTTTACATCGCCGGCTTCGCCTGCCTCATCGCCGCTGCGGCGATCTGGCTCATCGGCGGGACGCAAAGCGCGCGCGAGCGGCTTCTCGAGGCGCGAGCGTGAGCGACCGGCGCCTGCGCCACGCCGACAGCGCCGCCTTTCGACATGCAATGCGGGCGCTCAGCTCCGGAGTGGCGATCATCGCCTGCGGCGAGGGCGAGGCGAGGGCCGGCTGCACGATAACCGCGCTCGCGTCGCTTTCGCTGGCCCCGCCGACGCTCTTCGTCTGCCTTGCGCGCTCATCCTCGACGCTTGCCGGATTGCGCCTGGCGGGCGCGTTCTCGATCAGCCTGCTCGGCGCGCGCCACGAGGCGCTCGCCCATCGCTTCAGCGGCCACGGCGGCGCCCATGGGGTCCGCCGCTTCGATGGCGCGGAATGGATCACGCTCTCGACCGGCGCCCCCGTTCTCGCCGACGCGATCGCGGCCTTCGATTGCCTGATCGAAGAGGTCATCGAGCGCCATTCGCACGCGATCATCCTCGGCGCGGTGGTGAGCCTGCGGGAGGGCGCCGACGAACCGGCGCTCGCGCACCGCCACGGAGGTTACGCGCGGTTGGCTTAGCGCGTGAGCGGCCGGCGTACGCCCGGCAAGCAAAGAGCCGCAAGCAACCGCAAACACACGCAAACAACTGCAAGCTCGTGAAAATAGAATTGCTTGCATTTGCTTTTATTTATTTTTCGGAATCGAGGCTTTTCAATGCGTTACACCCGATTCAAATAGGATTTTTTCTCCCGGTCCGTTCTCTTCGCCCCTTCTCCTCCTCCGTCCTCGCCGCGTGACCTCGCAAACCCCAGGGTTCGATCCGGCGACAGAGGAAAGCGTAGCGCCGATTTCTGATATTGGCAAGAAAACCGTCAATATTTCTGATTCATGCGATATTCCGGCCGCCTGAATGACGCACAAGGATGCAAAATCAGGCGGCTGCCTGCGAGCGGCGGAGCCATTCGTCGAGACCGATGCGGTCGAGCCGCGCTTCGCCCAACGGCACGAGCGAACGACCTCCGTTGTCGATGACCGGAGAGGACCTCCGACTCAGCCCGCGCTCCCAAGTGGAAGAGCTGAGCGATGGCCGACGAGCCAACCGCCATGATTGGGGATTGGGGCCCGGACTATCGCCCCGCTCGAAGCTTGTCCGAGAGACCCAATCAGCGCAGGATCGCTCTAGGACCGCCGTTCATACGGGCATATCGGTTGAGATCGGGAGCGGCGTTGGATGGCTGAGTTGATCCGGCTCCATATTCGACTGCCTTGGCCGAAAATCTTGACGCGAATCGGCAGAGCCGTGTTCGCAAGCGCCGTCGCTGTTGCGGTTGTCTCGGGCCCTTTCCAAGGGCCCGCACGCGCGGCTGACAGCGAGATCCCGCGCTTTGTCGTCGACCCCTATTGGCCAAAGCCCTTGCCCGATCGATGGGTGACCGGCGCCGTCGGCGGCGTCTGCGTCGACAATCAGGATCACGTATTCGGCGTGAACCGGTCCGATTTGACGGCGATGGAGCAGACCGTCGGTAAACAGCCGGCGCCAGCTGTCATCGAATATGATTCCGACGGGAATCTCGTGAACGCCTGGGGCGATCCAAAGATGATGCCCAAATCGATCCATGGCTGTTTTGTCGACAAGCAGGACAATCTCTGGATCGGCGGCAACGCCGATGGCTTAGTGCAAAAATGGTCGCATGACGGCAAGCAACTGCTGCTGCAGATCGGCCGCAAAGGCGTCTGCGACAATACGGACGAAAAATGCGGCGAGCCGGGCGGCAACAAAAGTCCGCTGCTCCTCAACGAGCCCGCCGACATCGCGATCGATCCGGACAACGGCGACATCTATATCGCCGACGGCTACGGCAATCATCGCGTCGTCGTTTTCGACGCCGACGGCAAATTCTTGCGCCAGTGGGGCGATGCGGGGACGGATCGAGGCCTCTTTGCGCTGATCGGCGGGGGGCATCCGCATTGCGCCGTGTTCGACCGCGACGGGCTGCTCTATGTATGCGACCGCGGCAACGATCGGATCGAGGTCTTCGACAAGGCCGGGAACTTGAAGCGCGTCATCGACGTCAAGCCGGGAACCGCCTATTCGCCGGCGCCGGACGGCGCTCCCGGCCGCAAAGCGATCGGCTCGGCGCTCGACGTAGCCTTCTCGGCCGATCCCGAACAGAAGTACATGTACGTAGTCGACACCGGCAACGAGGTGTTGTGGATTCTTGACCATCAAAGCGGACGTATTCTGGGCGGATTCGGAAGCGCGGGGCACAACGCCGGCGAGTTCACGCTGCTCCATATGATCGCCGTCGACTCGAAGGGCGCGCTCTACACCAGCGAAACCGTCGACGGCCGCCGCCTGCAGAAGTTCGTCCCGCGCGGCTTCGTGCCTGAGGGAAAGCTCGGCGCCTATGTGGGCAGCCCGCGCTATGACGCGCTGCCGATGGAATGATTCGAAATCTTTCCTTGCCGGTGCGTGAGGTCACGCCTCGGCGATCACATGGAAGAACGATCCGGTGACGCGACCCCGGCGCGAACCGGAGGGCGTCTCCGGCGCCCCGTAAACGTCGGACACGAAAGCGAACGGGTCGTCGCCGCCGGCCGAGACGATCGTGGCATAATGAAACTCGTGGCCGCGCAGGACCGCGCCCTCAAGCCCGAGCGCGCAATTCGAGGCGATGCGGGCCTCCCGATAGCCGAGCGTCATGCGGCGCTTCTCGAAGCTGGTCTCGACTCCGATGAGGCCCGCCATCGGGTGGCTCACGCCCGAAGCGTCGATGAGGCTTTCGCCCAGCGCCATATAGCCCCCGCACTCGCCGTGCACGGGCCGCGTCTCGGCGAAACGCCTCAAGCCCCCGCGAAAGCGCGAAGCCGCGGCGAGCCGCCCGGCGTGCAGTTCCGGATAACCGCCGGGGAGCCAGCAGAAATCGCAGGTTTGCGGCGGCGCCTCGTCGGCGAGCGGCGAGAACGAGACGATCTCAGCCCCGGCCGCCCGCCAGCCTTGCACGAGATGAGGGTAGATGAAAGAGAACGCCGCGTCGCGCGCGAGCGCGATCCGCTGCCCCGGCGGGCGAAGCGCGGCCGGCGCGCCCGCCGGCAAAGCGCAATCGAGTTCGCCCGCCAGCGCGAGGACGCGGCCGCAATCGACATGCGCCTCGATGAAATCGGCGATCGTCTCGAGCCTAGTCTCCAGCGCCTCCGTCTCGCTGGCCTGCACGAGGCCGAGATGGCGCTCGGGTAGCGCGATCTTGTCGTTGCGCGGGAGAACGCCCACGACCGGGACGCCTGTCGCCTCGATCGCTTCGACAACCAGCCGGCGATGGCGCTCGCTGCCGACCCGATTGACGATGACCCCGGCGACGCCGAGCCGCGCGTCGTAAGATCCGCAGCCCTTGACGATCGCCGCCGCCGACTGCGCCTGCCCGGTGACGTCGAGGACGAGCAGCACCGGCATGCCCAGCGCCGCGGCGACGTCGGCCGAGGCGCCGCTGCGGCCGCTCTCCGCCGGAACGCCGTCGAAGAGCCCCATCGAGGCTTCGCACAGCGCGAGCGCGCTTTCCCCCGACGCGCGGGCGGCGAGCGCGGCCAGAAGCTCGGGCGCCATCGCCCAGCTATCGAGATTGACGCCCTCGCGCCCCGACGCCGCGGCGTGAAAGGCCGGGTCGATATAGTCGGGGCCTGACTTGAGGCCGACCACGTCGACGCCGCGGCGCCTGAACGCACGCAGGAGGCCGAGCGTGACAGTCGTCTTGCCGCTGCCGGAACGCGGCGCGGCGATCATGAAGCCAAGGGTCATGCGGCAGGACCCTCATCCGGCCCTTCGGGCCGCCTTCTCTCTCTGGGAGAGGGCCGGGGTGAGGGGAGGGCGCGCGAGCGCGGGGCGAGTTTCGAGGGCCGCAACGCGCTCTACCCCTTGATCGCCCAGGCGCTGGCGAACGGGCCGGTCACGCTCTGGGCGCGCTTGGCGCTCGCTTCGGCGATGATGCGCTCCGCGAGCGTCTCGGGATCGCCGACGCGGGGGTCCACCGTTCCGAACTTCTGCATCAGCGGCAGGAAGGTCTTGTAGGTGAGCACCAAGGAGCGCAGCCAGACGTCGTCTGTCGAGCCCGGCACGACCGACTCCCATAAGACTTTCGGCTCGGGCAGCCCCGCCTCCATGAAGCAGGGGATCATCCGGCCGGCGACGTCGGGGCTCGGGAGCGCCGCCAGCATGAGGCGCTTCAAACTTCCGGCCGCCGCGCGCACGAGCTCGACCTCGGGAAGGGAATGGCCATCGAGGTGAATCGCCGGCTCGAGAAAGGCGACGACGCCTCCCGGCCTGACGACGGCCGCCGCGCGGCGGATCATCGTCGCCGGATCGCGCTGATGGATGAGGACGAACCGCCCGATCGCCGCATCGAAGGGCGCGTCGGCGGGCAGGGAATCGTCGCCGGCGACCGCGAACGCAACATTGCCATATCCGGCCTCCGCCGCGCGCCGCCGGGCGAGATCGACCGAGCGCTCCTCCCGGTCGACGCCAACGACGGATCCCGACGGGCCGACCGCCTCGGCGAGCAGGAAGGCGACGTCTCCTGGACCGGAGCCGAGGTCGAGCGCGCGCATGCCCGCGCTTATGCCGGATTCCCGGATCAATCGGCGGGTGAGGCCTTCCAGACAGCGGGCCTGCAGCTGCAATCGCTCAAGCTCGGACTCGGAGCCAGGCGTATAGTGCGGCGAATCCGACATGAAGGAACTCCCTCCAATGACGCCTTCGCGCATGGCGTCTGACCCTCGCCACTAGGCGAATTGTGCGCGCCGCGCTAGGCCAGGGTGCATGATCGAGCCGGAGAAACCCAGCCTCAGGCGCGGCTGGACGACTGGCGCCTGCGCCAGCGGCGCGGCGCGGGCGGCGTTCGAGGCGCTGCTGACCGGGGCGTTTCCCGATCCGGTCCCGGTCGCGCTGCCGAAGGGCCTCAGGCCCGAATTCGCGCTCGCGACCCATGAGCTCGGCGAAGGCTTCGCCCGCGCCGGCATCGTCAAGGACGCGGGCGACGATCCGGACGTCACCCATGGCGCGCTGATCGTGGCGACCGTGCGCCTCGCGGCGCCGGGCGCAGGCGTGAGCTTCAAGGCCGGCGAGGGCGTCGGCACGGTGACCCGGCCCGGCCTGCCGCTCAAGCCGGGCGAGCCCGCGATCAACCCGGCGCCCCGCGCGATGATCCTCGCCAATCTCGAAGAGGTCGCGGAGCGGCTCGGCGCCGCAGTTGATGCTGTGGTCGAAATCTCGATTCCGGGCGGCGCGAAGATCGCCGAGCGCACCTTGAACGCGCGCCTCGGCATCGTCGGCGGCCTGTCGATCCTCGGCACGACCGGCGTCGTCATCCCCTATTCGTGCTCGGCCTGGATCCATTCGATCCATCGCGGCGTCGACGTCGCCCGCGCGAGCGGCTGCGCCCATGTCGGCGCGGCGACCGGGGAGACCTCCGAGGGCGCCATCCGCGCGCGCTACGGCCTGCCCGATCATGCGCTCATCGACATGGGCGACTTCGTCGGCGGCACGCTGAAATATCTCCGCGACCATCCTGTCCCGCGCATCACCATCGCCGGCGGCCCGGCGAAGATGGCCAAGCTCGCTCAAGGGCGGCTCGACCTGCATTCGAAGCGCGGCGCCGTCGACCTCACGGGGCTCGGCGACCTCGTGGCGCAGGCGGGCGGGGCGCCGGCGCTCGCCGAGGCGATCGTCAACGCCAACAGCGGGCTGCACGCGTTCGAACTTGCCGCCGCGGCGGGCTTCGACCTCGCGGCGCTCGTCGCCGACGGCGCGTGGCGGACGGCGGCGCGCGTCCTCGCCGGGGCGCCGTCGGAGCTCGAGATCCTCGTCGTCGGCCGCGACGGGCGGGAGCTGGCGAGCAGCGGATTCAGGAGGGCCTAGCGCTCCCTTCTCCCCTTGCGGGAGAAGGTGTCGCGCGAAGCGCGACGGATGAGGGGTTCGCGGTGCAAGCCGCGTCGCCGTCGAAGCGCCGTTCGGCGCCGAATCCCTCACCCCCAACCCCTCTCCCGCAAGGGGCTGTGCAAAGCCGCCACAAGGGGAGAGGGGAGCACAGAGCGCGGGCGTCTCATTCGCCCTCCCCATGTGCTCCGCTCCGAAACCGGCGCACGTAATCGGCGTTGTAAAGTTCGCTCTCGCGAAAGTCGTCGGCCCCAAGCGCCGGGCCGACGAGGATGAGCGCGGTGCGCTCGATCGGCGAGGCGCTCAACGCGGCGGCAAGCCCGCCGAGGGTTGCGCGCACGATCCGCTCGTCCGGCCATGAGGCGCGCGAGATCACCGCCGCCGGACAATCGGGGCCATAGAACGGCGTCAGCTCCGCCACCACACGCTCGAGCGCATGGGCCGACAGGTGGATCGCGAGCGTCGCGCCGGTTAGGGCGAAATTGGCGAGCGTCTCGCGCTCGGGCATCGGCGAGGCGCGGCCGGAGGTGCGCGTCAGCACCAGCGATTGGGCGAGGCCGGGCAGCGTCAATTCGCGTTTGAGCGCCGCAGCGGCGGCGGCGAAGGCTGGAACGCCGGGGGTGATCGTATACGCCACGCCCGCGCGCTCGAGGCGGCGCAACTGCTCGCCCATGGCGCTGAAGATCGAAAGATCGCCGGAATGGAGCCGAGCGACGTCCTCGCCCCTCGCGCTGGCCTCGACGCAAAGCGCAACGATCGCGTCGAGATCGAGCGGCGCCGTATCGACGATCCGCGCGCCCGGCGGGCAATGATCGAGCAGCGCCTTGGGCACGAGCGAGCCGGCATAGAGGCAGACCGGCGAGCGGGCGATGAGATCGCGCCCGCGTACGGTGATGAGGTCGGGAGCGCCGGGCCCGGCGCCGATGAAGTGAACCGTCATCGTTGATCCGAGGATAGGGCGACGGCGCAGGTCGCGCCGTCGGCCTTGAGCCGCGGCGAAAGCAGCCGCGCGCCTTGGCCTGCGCCGGCGAGCGCGGCGGCCTCGGCGATGTTGGGCGCGCCGAACCGCTTTCGCGCCGCCGCCGACGGCGTCACGATGCGTTCCGCCTGCGCTTCGAGCGCTTCGAGCGCGAGCGGCGTTAAGCGCACGCCGAGGAGGCGCGCGGCCTCGATGAGGCCGGGTTCGCCGGCCTTGGCCGCGAGCGTGAACATCCGAAGCTCGCCCTCGGGCGCGCCGGCTTCCGCGAGCGCGCGGCGCGCGAGCGCCGCGATCGCCTCACCGGCAACGCCAGCGCGGCAGCCGACCCCGATGGCGATGAGCGGCTTCATGGCTTGACGAACCGCCACTGCACGACCGGCATTGCCGCTCGCCAGCCGGAAAAGCGCCCGACAGGCTCAGCATGCGCGACCGCGATTTGCGTAAGCTCCCCGCCGTGACGGGCGCGCCAGTCGACTAGAGCCGCCTGCGTCTCGAGCGTCACAGCATTGACGACCAGCCGTCCGCCGGGCGCAAGCGCGTCGATGGCGCGCTCGATCATTTCCGCCGCGCCTGCGCCCCCGCCGATGAAGATCGCGTCGGGCGCGGGCAAGTCCGCGAACGCTCGAGGCGCTTCGCCGGTCACGACCGAGAGATGAGGAACGCCGAAGTTGAGCGCGTTGCGCGCGACCCGCGCGGCCCGGTCGTGACGGGCCTCGATCGCGACCGCATGATTGGCGGGGTCGGCGAGCATCCATTCGATCGCCACAGAGCCCGAGCCGGAGCCGACATCCCAGAGGAATTCGCCGCGCCCCGGCGCAAGCTGCGCGAGCGTCATGGCGCGGATCTCGCGCTTGGTGATCTGCCCATCGTGTTCGAACCAGTCGTCGGGCAGCCCGGCCGCGCGCGGGAGAATGCGCGCGCCACGGTCAACGACGACTTCGACCGCGATGGTGTTCAAGGCGGCGACATTGTCGAGAGCGAAAGACCGCGCCTCGGTCGCGCGAACACGCTCGCGCGCACCGGCCATCGCCTCGCAAACGATGAATTTCGATCGCCCCATGCCGCGCGCCGTGAGCAGCGCCGCCAATTTGGCCGGGGTGGCGTCGTCCCAGGAGAGCGCGAGAATTCGGGCACCCGGCTGCAGATAAGGAATGATCGCCTCGAGCGGCCGGCCGTGCAGCGTGAGCAGCGCGCAATCCTGCTGGCTCCAGCCGAGCCTGGCGGCGGCGAGCGCGAAGGCGGAGGGCGAAGGCGCGCAGATCATCTCGTCGGCGGCGAAGCGGCGCATCAGCATCGCGCCGACGCCGAAGAAGAAAGGGTCGCCGGTCGCGAGCACGCAAACCGGGCGGCCGCGATGCGCTGCGATCCCGTCGAGCGCGCTTTCGATCGGCGACGGCCAGACGGCCGTCTCGGCGCTGAGCGGCCCGGCAAGCGCAAGGTGGCGTTTGCCGCCGACGACGAACGCCGCTTGCGCGACGAGCCGCCGCGCGGCAGGAGAGAGGCCATCAATGCCATCCTCGCCGATGCCGACGACGGCGAGCCAGCGATCCCTCACCACGGAGCCGCCGCCTGAAGCGCCTTCGCCTGCTCATTCTTGGCGGCACGTCCGAAGCGAGCGCGCTGGCGCGGCGCATCGTCGACGACCCCGAGGTCGAGGCGATCCTCTCGCTCGCGGGCGCGACGGCCAACCCCGCGCCGGCGCCGATCCCCTCGCGCGTCGGCGGCTTCGGCGGCGCCGCGGGCCTGGCCGCCTTTCTGGCCGATGAGCGCATCGATGCGGTGATCGACGCGACCCATCCGTTCGCTTCCCGGATGTCCGCCAACGCCGTCGCCGCCTGCCGCGCCGCCCATACGCCGCTCGTCGTCTTGGCCCGCGCGCCCTGGCCGCGCGAGCCCGGCGACCGCTGGACCGAGGTTGCGACCATGGAGGACGCCGCCGACGCCCTGGGGGCCATGCCGCGAACGGCGTTCCTCACCCAGGGGCGGCTCAAGCTCGCGGCCTTCGCGCGCGCGCCGCAGCATCGCTATATCGTCAGGGCGATCGACCGCCCGACGGCGATCGACGCCCTGCCCGGCTGCAAGCTCATTCTCGCGCGCGGGCCCTTCGCGCTCGCCGACGAACTCGAGCTGATGAAACGCGAGCGGATCGACGCGCTGGTGACCAAGAATAGCGGCGGGCGCGCGACCTACGCCAAGATCGAGGCGGCGCGGATGCTCGGGATCGAGGTCGTCATCCTGCGCCGGCCGCCCGCGCCCGAAGCCGAAACGCTGAGCGAAATCGATGCGGCGATGGCCTGGATCGCGTCTCATCGCCCGCCCCCGTAGGCGCGCGGCGTCATCATCCATTGGCGAGAGCCATTGCGGGCGATGAAGCGCGTCTCGCTCGAGCCGATCACGACCAGCGTCGCCATGTCGGCGAGCTTTCCGTCCGCTTCGCCGAGCGTCGTCAGTCTCAGCGACTCGTCGGCGCGCCCGACCGCGCGGGCGAAGGCGACCGGCGTCGTCTCGGCTTTGAGGCGCCGCAGGAGATCGAACGCTTGCGTGATGCGAGCGGGCCGCGCGCGCGACGCCGGGTTATAGAGGGCGATGACGAAATCGCCCTCGCTCGCCGCGCGGAGCCGGCGCTCGACGATCGTCCACGGCTTCAGGTTGTCGGAGAGCGAGATGGCGCAGAAGTCGTGGCCAAGCGGCGCGCCGAGACGGGCGGCGGCCGCCTGCATCGCCGTGACGCCGGGCGCAACCGCAATGTCGAGGTCGAGCCATCGAGGATCCTCCTCGACCGCCTCGAACACCGCCGCCGCCATGGCGAAGACGCCTGGATCGCCGCCAGAAACGACAGCGACCGCGCGCCCTTCCGCCGCGAGCTTCAGCGCGAGGCGGGCGCGGCTGAGTTCGGCGCGATTGTCGCTGGCGTGGGCGCGCTGGTCTGCCCGCAAGGCCAGGCGATCGAGATAAGGGCCGTAGCCGACGATGTCGGTCGCCGCCCCGATCGCCGCGCCTGCCTCCGGCGTCATCCATTCGGCGGGGCCGGGACCGAGCCCGACGATCATGACCCGGCCGCTCACGGCCGGCGCCCCGGCCGGGCGCCAGGATGAGCGAGAAATAGGGGGCGGCGTCGCCCTGCTTATCGGCGAGAGGCGTCACGACCTCGCCCGCCATCGTCGCCCGCTCGACATAGATGGCGCCCTCCGCCATGCCCG
This sequence comes from uncultured Alphaproteobacteria bacterium, assembly GCA_963765375.1. GTDB lineage: Bacteria > Pseudomonadota > Alphaproteobacteria > Rhizobiales > Beijerinckiaceae > Roseiarcus. The sequence continues at coordinate 164,722 of CAVXVZ010000013.1, forward strand.
CCGCGACGAGCGCCTCCTTTGCGCGGGCGAAGTTGCGCCCGATCTTCATGATCACGGCGGCTTCTGCCAGCGCGAGCCGGCGCTTGAGTTCGTCGAGCGGCAGCGTCGCCGGCAGCACGATGAGTGCGTCGTCGCCCCAGGTCATCGGCGCGGAGGCCGCGCCCCAGGCGCCGCAAATCGAGGATACGCCGGGCACAATGGTGACCGCGAAGCGGTCGCGCAGGCGGATGAAGAGATGCATGAACGAGCCGTAAAGCAACGGGTCGCCTTCGCTGAGCAGCGCAACGTCGCGGCCGGCCTCGAGATGAGCGGCGATCGCGATCGTGCATTCCTTGTAGAAGCGCGCCAGCGCCTCGCGGTAGGGCGGATCGTCGAAATGCGATTCGTCGGTCATCGGATAGAAGAGCGGCAGCTCGACGTGCGACGGCTTGAGCCAGCAGTCGACGATGGCGCGCGCGTTGCCGCGCCGTCCCGCCTTGGCGAAGAAGGCGACGACCGGCGACGCGGCGATGACCTTGGTCGCTTTCACTGTGAGGAGTTCCGGGTCGCCGGGTCCGATGCCGACGCCATAGAGACGGCCGAGCGCGGTCATTCGGCGTCGCTCGCAAGCGCATTGACGGCGGCCGCCGCCATCGCGCTGCCGCCTTTTCGTCCGCGCACGACAATCGCCGGCAGGCCGCTCTCGATCAGCGCCTCCTTCGATTCGGCCGCGCCGACGAAGCCGACCGGCATGCCGATGATCGCGGCGGGAGGCGGCGCTCCTGCGGCGATGGCCTCGAGCAGACGGAACAGGGCCGTCGGCGCGTTGCCGATGGCGACCACCGATCCCTCAAGGCGATCGAGCCAGAGCTCGATCGCCGCCGCCGTGCGCGTCGTGCCGAGCCTGGCGGCGAGCTCCGGCGTGGAAGGGTCGGCGAGCGTGCACACCACGTCGTTGTTTGCGGGAAGGCGGGCGCGGGTCACGCCTTCGGCGACCATGCGCGCATCGCAGAAAATCGGCGCGCCGGCCCGAAGCGACGCACGCGCCGCCGCCGCGGCGCCGGGCGAGAAGACGAGGTCGCCCGCCGCCTCCACCATGCCGCAGGCGTGGATGACCCGGACAGCGACCCGCTCCTCGATCGGCGCAAAACGCCTGAGGTCGGCCTCGCCGCGGATGATTGCGAAGGAGCGGCGATAGATGGCCGCGGCGTCTTTCTCGTAATCGTAGGCCGCCTTCACGGGCTAGGGTCCTTCGCCGGCGAAAATCCTTTTGCGCCCTCGGCGCCAAGGAACTCCTCGATTCTCGCTTGCGAAAGGCCGCGTCGCGCTGGCGGATCGCCGGCCTTGCCGGCGAGAACGAGATCGTAGCCCATCTCGGTCGCCGTCAGGGTCGTCGCCGTCGCAGCCGCCCTGGCGCACCCCTTGGCGCAACCGCTGACATGCAGAGCGACCCCCTCGCCCTTGGGGATGAGCGCCGCCCAGCGCGCGGCGTCCTCGCGCACCGGCCGATGGCCATGCGTGCAGGCGGGCGCGCCCGGACAAGCGGCGACGCGCAGGCGCGGCTCGTCGGCGCTGGCGACGAAGCCGAGCTCGGCGATCAAGCCGAGGATCGCCTTTGCTTCTTCCGCCTCGAGGCCGATTATCAGGAAGGCCCGCCACGGCGTGAGCCTCAGCCCGCTCGCTCCAAGCATCCGCGCGCGCTCGATCAGGACCAGAAACCGGCCGGCCTCGATCTCGCCAAACGCCGCCGCGGCGCCGACAACGACGCGCCCGCCAAATTCCTGCACCCCGAGAAGGTCGCGCAACGAGTTTCGCCGCACCGAGCGCGCGCGTGGCTTGGCTTCGAGAGCCGCCTCGGAAAACACGAGCCCCGCCCCTCGCCCCTCGACGAGCGCGCGCATCCGCCGCGGCGAGCCTTCTCCGGCGCCGGCAAGACGAACGAACGCGCGCCCGAGCCGCGCCGCGATTTCCCCGGTCTCGCCGGGAGCGCATTCCACCGCGAGCGCGTCCTCGCCGGCAAGAAAAGCCGCCAGCGTCTTGCCCGCCGCTTCGAAACGGATGTCCGCTTCGACGCCGGCGAGCGGCAGGCGCCCCAAGGCATCGAAGACAAAGCTGAACTTGGCCGGCAACCGGCGCAGATCCTCGTCCCGACCGAGCCGCGTCTCGAGCGCGGCGACGCTCGGCCCAAGGTCGAGCAAGGCGTCGGGATCGATGTCGTCGAGGGGGCTTGAGACGATATTGCGCAACCGCTCGATCTCGGGGTCGGCGCCGATGAGCCCGACGCCGCCGAGACGCGAATGCAGCCCGGAAAGCGTTTGTTCGCTCAGGCCGCGCAGGTGCAGATTGCCGCGCGCCGAGAGGCCGATCGCGCCATTGCCGCAGCGAAGCGCGCTCTCCGCCAGCGCCGCGGCCTGGGCGAGCGACAATCGCCCTCGCGGCGCGCGCACCCGGGCGATGAGCCCGTCCCCGGTCTCCATCGGCCGCAAAGCCCCCGGACACCAGCCCTTGCGGCGCGGCGCGATCGCGCTCATGCCACCTCCCGCACGACCGACGCCAGAATGCGGGCGCTCGAGTTGCGGCGCGAAAGCCAGAAGCCGCGCCGCGCCGCCTCCTCGAAGAGGCCCGCCATGTGGCTTGCCGCCTGACGATTGGCGCCGAGGAGGAACGCGCGGACCGCGTCGTCGCCGAGCGTCGCGTCGAACATCAGGTCGAACTGGGCGCTGCCGACGGCGTCCGTCAGCGCGGCGAAGCAGTAGAGATTGTCGAGCGACTGGGCGATTTCGGCCGCGCCGCGATGGCCGTGGCGCATCTGACCGGCGAGCCAGCGCGGATTGGCGGCGCGGCCACGCAACGCGCGCGCGATCTCCTGCTTGAGGCTGCGGACCTTGGGCTCGCCGGGCGCGGACGAGTCGAGATGATAGAGCGCCGGATTCGCGCCCGCCTCGGCCGCGGCGGCGGCGAACCCGCCTTCATGCTCGGCGATGGCGTCGGCGTCGAGCGCGTCTTGGCCCGGAAGGTCCTGGGCGTGAACAAAGGCCTCGGCGGCGGCGACGCGCTGTCGAAACGCCAGAGCCGCTTCCCGCCCTTCGCCGTCGCCATCGTAGGCGTGGCTGGTCGCGGCAAGATAAGCCTCCGCCAGCTCCGACCGCTGCGCCCAATCGCCTTCGGCGATCCGCCGTCCGAGCCCGACGCCGTAGGCGCCCGGCGCCGCCCCGAACACCCGCGCGAGGCTCGCGCCCTCGAGTCCGGCGAGCGGATTGTCGTCGGCGCTCTCCTCGCAGGCCGCGACAGCGCGAACGGCGGCGGCGAAGAGCGCGATCTGGCTCGGAAAGACGTCGCGGAACAGGCCGGAAATGCGCAACGTCACATCGACCCGCGGCCTGCCAAGCATCGCCAGCGGCAAGACCTCGAAGCCGCCGACGCGGCTGGACGATAGGTCCCAGGCCGGCCGGCAGCCGATGAGCGCGAAGGCCTGCGCCAGATCGTCGCCGCCGGTGCGCATGGTCGCGGAGCCCCAGAGGTCGATGACGATCCGCTTCGGCCAGTCGCCATGGTCCTGGGCGTAGCGGGCCAGGACCTCCTCGGCCGCGCGGCGGCCGATCTCCCAGGCGTTGCGGGTCGGCGCGGCGCGCGGGTCGATCGCGTAAAGGTTGCGGCCGGTCGGCAGAACGTCGAGACGGCCGCGCGCCGGCGCGCCGGCCGGTCCGGGGGCGACGAAGCATCCGCCGAGCGCCCTGATGAGGCCGAGCGATTCGGCCGCGCCGCAGGCGGCCACGCGCTCGGTGAGCGTCTCCTGCGCCGCCGCGTCGAGGTCAAGCCCGGCGAAGCCGTCCGCGCTCTCGGGCGAACGGCCGAACACGTGCAGGCCGTCGCCGATGCGCATGTCCTTGAGGTCGCAGAGCCAGGCATCGAGAGCGACCAGCGCCTCCTCCGGCGGCTTGTCTTTCGCCGCGCATTCCTCGAGCAATCCCGTCTCGCGTCCCCGTTCGAGGATCAGCGCCGCAATCGCGCGCGCGCGGCGCGGATCAAGCCCCTGCGCCTCGGCGAATTCGTCGAATAGCTCCTCGAGCTCGAGCGCGGGCCCATGCGATCCGGCGGCGATCAGCGGCGGCGTCAGGTGGCCGATCGTCGCCGCGCCGATGCGCCGCTTGGCCTGCGCCGCTTCGCCGGGATTGTTGACGATGAACGGGTAGACGACCGGCGTCGGGCCGATGAGGACTTCGGGCGCGCAACTCTCGCTGAGCGCGACCGCCTTGCCGGGCAGCCATTCCAGCGTGCCGTGGGCGCCAAGCTGGATGATCGCGTCGACTTTCTCGTCACGCGTGAGCCAGAAATGGAATGCGACATAGGCGTGGCGCGGCGGAAGGTTGAGATCGTGATAGTCGCCCTTGCGCGACGAAACGTCGCCCCGGTCGGGCTGCGCGGCGACGATGAGCCTGCCGAGCCGCACGAGCCGAAAGCAGAACGCGCCGCCGATCGCGTTGCGGTCATCGGCCGGCTCGCCCCAGGCAACGCGGAGCGATCTCCTGAAGTCAGGCGGCGTCGAGGCGAGCGCGGCTTCGTACTCGGACACCGTCAGCGTCGGTTCGAGCGGCCCTGCGGCGAGAGCGGCGATCAGCGACGGCGCATCGAGACCGCAGGGGACGTCATATCCCGCGGCGCGCAGCGCCTCGCAGATCGCGACCGCGCTCGCAGGCGTATCCAGCCCGACCGCATAGCCGGTGCGACCGCCGCGCGAGGGATAATCCGGCAGGATGCAGGCGAGGCGCTTGTCAGCCGGCGGCTTGCGCTTGAGGTTCGCCCAGCGGCGAGCAAGCTCGGCGACAAAGTCGACCCGGTCGGCGAGCGGCTGGTGCGCGACCGCGCTGAACTCGGTCCGATCGTCAAGGCGGCTCGCCGCCTTGAAGGAAATGGCGCGGGCAAGGATGCGCCCGTCGATCTCCGGCAGCGCGACATGCATCGCCAGATCCGCCGGCCCCAGGCCGCGCGCGGAAGCGCGCCACGCGTCGAGCCCGACGCCGGCCAGGACGACCTGCAGGACCGGGGCATCGAGGGCGTCGAGCGCCCCGCCCTCGGCCCCGTCAAGTCGAGCGGAAAAAGCCGTCGCGTTGAGCACGACGTCAAAGCGCCGCCCACCGAGAAAGGCGCGCAAGCCTTCAAGCGCGGCTTCGTCCTTGAGGCTGGTCACAAAGACGCTTGTGGTCGCGAAGCCCTTGTCGCGAAGCGCCAGGGCCAGCGACTCGATCGGCGCGAGATCGTTGGCCAGATATATGGAGCGATAGAAGACGATGAGCGCCTGCGGCGCGCCCGGCTCGGCCTCGAAGCAGGCCCCTTCAAAGCGGCCGAAGGCGCTGACCGGAACGGGCGGCGGAGCGCTCGTCGCGGCGCCGATCTCGGCGGCGAAATGAGAGAGGCACGCCGCCATGTTCCGAGGGCCGCCCTCGTCGAAATAGCGCCAGATCTCGTGAACCGCGTCGCTCCCGAGCGTGGAGGCCTCATCGAGGCGAGCGTCGCGGCGCCGGTCCCCTGGCAATAGCGCCAGCTTGACGCCGCTCCGGCGAGCCAGGGCAGCCAGTTCGTCGACGCCGTAGCGCCAATAGTCCGCGCCGCCGAGCACGCGGGCGACCACCAGCCTGGCGCGCGCGCACACGCGCTCCAGATAGAGGTCGATCGAGAACGGATGGCGGAGCGCCGCAAGCGAGGCGATCCTCAGCGTCGGCTGAGGCTCCGGGGCGGCCTCATAGGCGCGCGCGAGCGCATTGAGGTCGCTGTCCGAAAACGAGAGGAACACCACGTCCGCCGGCGTCTGGCCGAGATCGACCGCTTCGACTGTCTCGTCGAGCGACCTGACCTCGATCAGGGGAACGTGCATGAGTTCAAAGCCTCAGGCGCCGAGCGCCGCCGCGACGGCGTCGCGGTCGACGCCTCGCTGGGCGATCACGACGAGACGGCTCTGGCGCGCCTCGTCTGCGCCCCAGGGGCGCTCGAAGTCGCGCCGGAAGCGCCGTCCGACCCCTTGCACCAGCATCCGCATCGGCTTGCCCGCGACTTCGACGAAACCCTTGATCCGCAGGATATCGTGCGCGCGCGTCGCCGCGGTCAGACGGTCGATGAAGGCGTCGGGATCGCGAACCGCCGGGATCGAGACGACGAAAGTGTCGAAATCGTCGTGATCGTGTTCGCCTTCGGCGTCGTGATGCGATGGGCGAGCGTTCAGATCGTCCTCGGCCGCGGCGCGCATGCCGAGCAGGACATCGGCGCCGACCGCCCCCTCGCGCGCGGGCGCAATCTTCACCGCGCGCGGCAACGCTCCGGCGATCTCCGCGCGGAGCGAGTTCAGCCGGTCGGCGCCGACGAGATCGGCCTTGTTGAGCACCACGAGGTCGGCGCTCATGAGCTGGTCCTCGTAGACCTCTTCGAGGGGATTGTCGTGATCGATCGACGGATCGCTTCGCCGCTGTTCGGCGACGCGCTCCGGATCGTCGGCGAACCGTCCCTCGGCGACGGCGGCGGCGTCGACGACCGCGACAACTCCGTCGACCGTGAGCCGGGTGCGCAGCTCCGGCCAGTCGAAGGCCTTGATGAGCGGCTTCGGCAGCGCGAGGCCCGAGGTCTCGACGACGATGTGATCCGGCTTCGGCTCGCGGGCGATGAGCGCCGTGAGCGCGGGGGCGAAATCGTCGGCGACGGTGCAGCAGATGCAGCCGTTGGCAAGCTCGATGATCGCCTCTTCCGGGCAGGCCGCGTCGGCGCAGCCCTTGACGAGATCGCCGTCGACGCCGACGTCGCCGAATTCGTTGATGATGAACGCAAGCCGCCGTCCGCCGGCGTTCGCCATGAGATGCCGGATCAGGGTCGTCTTGCCGGCGCCGAGAAAGCCGGTGACGATGGTGACGGGCGTCTTGGCGAGCATCGGGGATCCTGACGTTCAGGCGAGCGAGGTTGCGGCGAGCGCGAGCGGCGGCGTGCGCGAGACGACGCCTTTTCGGAACGAGAGCGGCCGCTCCCGCCAGGGAACGATTCCGGCGGGCGAGGCGGCGTAGCGGCGCGCGGCGGTCACGATGTCTTCGAGATGCGCCTCGGGCATGAGATCGCCGACGACATAGGTCCATTTGCCCGGCGCGGCGAGCGCGACCGTGCACGGCCGCTTGCACACCGACAGGCATTCGATCGCCCCGAGAGCGATATCCGTCTCGCCCGCGAGCCGCTCGCCGAGCGCGGCGAACAGTCCCGCGCCAAGCGGCCCGTCGTCCGATTTGCAGGTGACGCAGACGAGCAGGGTCGCGGCGGAGGACGGGCGGCCGTCAGCGTTCATGTCGCATCGGTCCGGGCGCGCGGACACAACGATTCGGCGCCAAGTCGGGATGTTGTCGGACAGTCATCAGCGCTCCTTGGCCGCCCCTCCGGCGGCGTCACGGAATTCATCGGCGCACGGCAGGTCTCCTGGCTCGCGGCGTATCGCCGACGCCGCCTTCCCGGACTTGGATCAAGTCCAGTGGCGAGAAAAGCGTCGGCACGCCGCTCACAGTCGCGGGGGCGGCCACGGATCGGCGATAAGCCTACCGTGTTCCCTTTTCACCCTCTGGCAAGATCGAGGGACCGTGCACGGTTTATGTCCCAGCTTCGGCAGGGGTTGTCAAATGGCGCACGACCCACGCCAGTGCAGTGGTTGCATATCAATTTCATATCATTGACACCGTGCAATCAGTATGCAAGAAATTCGGTTCGGAGAATATGAGGATACGATCAAAGATCCGAAGGGACATTTTTACGTCGGCCTGACCATGGCTGATCGTAGGGCGCGTCTGTTGGCCAAGCTAAGGCTTTCGGACAGCAAGCTTTCCGCGCGGCCGACGGAAAACGCCAAACGTCTGGACCAAATGCGGGATGTCCTGGGAAGCCTCGAAAAGACAAGCGCGTCCGCTACCCGCGCCCTTGGATTCCCAATGATACGCGGCGAAATGGAATCCAAGAGAGACAGGCGCTCGTGATGGCGACCGCAGTCAGCAAAATCCTCGATCATCTGAGAGATGGTGGCGGTCTTCAAGGCAAGGACATTGCGAATATCGTCGCGGTGTCTCCCGCCACCGTCTCGCGCTGGTCGAGCGGCAAGGCGACGCCCGGTCTTAAAACGCAGACGGTTATCGCCGAACTGCGCTATGTCGTCGATCGCTTGGCGGACTTCTACACGCCTGACGAAACGCGCCTATGGCTGCACGCCAGACACCCAATGCTCCACAATGCGCGAGCGATCGACCTGATTAACGCTGGCCGGACGGAGGAGGTTCTCGCCGTCATCGAGGCGCTGGACGCCGGGGCATATACCTGAGTGTCCGAGCCGCCGCGCGAGGCCCGCGACCTGCAACTGCTGGACGCGGTCGACACGTTCAGCCGCGACGCAATCGATGCGACAGTATGGCGCGTTGTCAGGGAGGGTCGCGACCCACTGTCCGGCCGCCCCTCGCTTAGCCGCTGGTGCAACGGGACGTTTGACGTTCTCTACACGGCGCTCGAGCGCGACGGCGCGTTGGCCGAAATCCATGCGCTGCTTTCTCTGCAGCCCGTCTTTCCGTCCCGGATTCGTTGGTTCACGCACGAGGTGAAGGTCTCATCGGTCAGAACGATTCAATTGGCCGACCTTCCGACCCTCGCTCGTCTCGGGGTCGATACGGATCACTATTCGGACCGTGACTACAGCCGCACGCAGCCGATCGCCGACGCCGCCTATTTTCTTGGCTTCGATGGGTTGCTAGCGCCGAGCGCGCGTTGGCGGTGCTCCAATCTGGTCCACTTCACGGATCGCCTTGCGCCTCGCCAGATTGAGGTCGTGAAAAGCGAGCCCCAGCCGATCGCGTGGGAAGAGTGGCGCAAGCGAGCGCGGCGCTGAACCCCCTCCCCTCTTGGACTGGCCCCAAGAATCCTGCTAGCCCTCCGCGCTTTGCGAGAACCGACATGGACCCCGCCGCCGACCGGCACAGAGCGAAAATGGCAAAGCGCAAGGCGGCGCAGGACGCCGAGGTCGCGGCGAAGCCGATTGCGGAAAAGGGCCTCCTCATCGTTCACACCGGCCCCGGCAAGGGCAAATCGACTGCGGCGTTCGGGCTCGCGTTACGCGCGCTCGGGCGCGGCTTCCGCGTCGGCGTGGTGCAGTTCATCAAGGGCGCCTGGTCGACCGGCGAGCGCATGGGCGTCGAGCGGTTCGGCGCCCAGGTCGAATGGCGCACGATGGGCGAGGGCTTCACCTGGGAGACGCAGGACCGCGCCCGCGACGTCGCCGCGGCCAAGGCCGCCTGGGGCGAGGCTGCGCGGATGATGGCCGACCCCTCGATCCGTCTCCTCGTTCTCGACGAGCTCAACATCGCGCTTCGCTACGACTATCTGCCGCTCGCCGAGGTGGTCGCGGCGCTCAGCGCGCGGCGTCCCGATCTGCACGTCGTCGTCACCGGCCGCAACGCCAAGCCGGAGCTCATCGAAGCGGCGGACTGCGTCACCGAATTTGCGCTCGTCAAGCACCACTTCGCCGCCGGGGTGCGGGCGCAGGAGGCGATCGAGTTTTGACCGCCCGGGCGCTGATGTTCCAGGGGACCGGGTCGGACGTCGGCAAATCGCTGATCGTCGCCGGCCTATGCCGCGCGTTCGCCAGACGCGGACTTCGCGTCCGCCCGTTCAAGCCGCAGAACATGTCGAACAACGCGGCGGTCACGGCCGGCGGCGGCGAGATCGGTCGCGCCCAGGCCCTGCAGGCGCGGGCGTGCCGGGTCGCCCCGACGGTGGACATGAATCCGGTGCTGCTCAAGCCGCAAAGCGAGATCGGCTCGCAGGTCGTCGTCCAGGGCCGGGTTATCGGCAATGCGCGGGCGCGCGAATACCAGGCCCTCAAGCCCAAGCTCTTGCCGGCCGTGCTCGAGAGCTACGCGCGCGTCAGGGCGGAGGCGGACCTCGTGCTCATCGAAGGCGCGGGCAGCGCGGCGGAGATCAACCTGCGCCAGGGCGACATCGCCAACATGGGCTTCGCGCGCGCGGCGAATTGCCCGGTCGCGCTCGTCGGCGACATCGATCGCGGCGGCATCTTCGCCCAAATTCTCGGCGTCAAGGCGGCGCTCGCGCCCGAGGACGCCGCCATGATCGTCGGCTTCATCGTCAACAAGTTCCGCGGCGACGCGAGCCTGTTCGAAGGCGCCATGGCGACGATCGCGGAGCGCACGGGCTGGCCGGCGCTCGGCCTCCTGCCGTTCTTCGCCGGCGCGGCGCGCCTGCCGGCCGAAGACGCCTTCAGCCTTGGCGCGCTCAAAGCCCGCGCCGACGGTCAGGTCACGATCGCAGTCCCGATGCTGGCGCGGATCGCCAATTTCGACGAGTTCGACCCGTTGCGCATGGAGCCCTCGGTGCAGCTGGTTTTCGTGCGCCCCGGCGAAGCCATTCCGCTTGCCGATCTCATCATCCTGCCTGGCAGCAAGGCGACCATCGCCGACCTTGCCTTCTTTCAAGCGCAGGGCTGGCATGTCGATCTTCTCGCGCATGCGCGGCGCGGCGGAAGGGTGCTGGGAATCTGCGGCGGCTATCAGATGCTGGGGACGAGCGTCGCCGACCCTGAAGGGATCGAGGGGCCGGCGTGCGAGAACGAAGGCCTTTGCCTGCTCGAGGTCGAGACCGTGCTGACCGGCGAAAAGACCCTCCGTGAGGTCGAGGGCGAGTGCCTCCCAAACGCCCAGCCCTTTCGCGGCTACGAAATGCACGTCGGCCGGACCGAAGGCCCCGATTGCGCCCGGCCGTTTTTGCGCTTCGCCGACGGGCGGCTCGACGGCGCGACCTCCGAGAACGGCCTGATCGCCGGCGCCTATGTCCATGGGCTTTTCGGCGACGACAGGCAGCGCGCGGCGTGGCTCGGCTCGCTCGGGGCAGGGTCGGAGATTGCCTACGAGGCGACGGTCGAGCGCACGCTCGACGAGCTCGCCGACCACTGCGCGGCTCACCTCGACCTCGACGCGATCCTCGGCGCGGCGCGATAGACGTGGGTCACGCAAGCAGCGTGTCGACGTCGATCGTAACTTCCGGAACGCGCGCCGGCGTCAGGGCGCCTCGGGTCATCCGCGAAGACGAGGCATAACGGCCCTCCATCGGATCCCGATACACCTCGACTGCGCGGCCGGAAAGGTCGACGATCCAGAGCTCGAACACGCCGCACCGCGCGTAGATCGGAAGCTTCGTCTTGCGGTCATGGTCCAGGGAGCTGTCCGAGACTTCTACGACGAGCAGCGCGTCGCCTGCCCCGGGGTGGGAGGCGGCGTAGGCGTCGGGACGCGGCGCCAGAACCACGAAATCCGACTGAGGCTCATTGTGCGAGTCGAGACGCAGGGGGTTCTGGACGCTCACGAGGACGATGCCGTCGGCGACGGCGCGGGCAAACCGCTTCTCGAGCCTTCTCGTGACCGCCGCGTGCGGACTGCCGATCGGATTCATATCGAAGATGTCTCCGTCGATCAGCTCGACTCGCTCAGGTTGCGAGAGGATGCCGGCCTCGGCCATCCTGTAATAGGCGCCGACGTCGAGTCGATGCCTGGCCGGAGCCTGCGGTCGTTCCACAACGGCGCCCATAGATGCTCCTTGTCTCGAGCCGAAGTTTACTCTGGTCCATTTCCAAGGCCAACCGCTCAGGACGGTCCATGCTGCTTCTCTGCGCGCTAACGAATCGGAAAGGCCAAAAGCGTTGCGGTCGCGGCCAGCGCCAGCGCCTCGATGACGCACGCCGTCCGGTAGAGCCTCAGCGCCCGCCGGATGTCTGCCGCGTCCGCCTCGCGCCTGCCCGCGCCCATGAAGGCGTCCTCGACCAGCGTGTCGCCGTAGACCCGCGGTCCCGCGAGCTTCAGGCCCAGCGCGCCGGCCATCGCGGCCTCGGGCCAGCCGGCGTTGGGCGAGCGGTGAAGCGAAGCGTCGCGCATGACGGCGCGCGCGGCCTCGCGCGCCGAGGCGCCCGGCGTCAGCCACGCGGCGAGAACGAGCCACAGCGCCGCAAGGCGCGACGCGGGCAGATTGACGAGATCGTCGAGCCGCGCGGCGGCCCAGCCGAACGCGCCGTGCCGCTCGTCTTTGTGGCCAATCATGCTGTCCGCGGTGTTGATCGCCTTATAGCTGGCGCCGCCGATGAGCCCGCCGAGCGCGGTCCAGAAGATCGGCGCGACGACGCCGTCGGAGAAATTCTCCGCCAGGCTTTCGATCGCCGCCCGCGCGACCCCGGCTTCGTCCAGCGCCGCCGGGTTGCGGCCGACGATCATCGCGACCGCCCGGCGTCCCTCGTCCGGGCTCGCGTCGAGCCCGAGCGCGACCGCCCGGACATGGGCAGCGAGGCTCCGCTGCGCCGGCAAGCTCGCGGCGAGAAGCGCAAGCGCGGCGAAGCCGGGCGCGCCCATGGGGATCAGCGCCCGCGTCGCCGCCCAGGCGACGAGCGCGACCGGCGCGAGATAGAGGCAAAGCGCAACCACGCCGGCCGCCCGGCGCTCGGCGCAGCTCGCGTCGGCGCGATTGAGCAGCGCCTCGAGCCACGCAAGCCAGCGGCCCATCCAAGTGACGGGATGGCCGATCGCGCGGTAGAGAGGCGCCGGATAGCCGATCAGCGCCTCGACGACAGAGGCGGCGAGCGCGAGCGGCAGCGAAAGCGAGAACGGCATGACGGCGGGACGCGACTGGACGGCGGACTATGGAGCGTTCGTCTATCACGGCGGCGCGCTCGACGTCGCCAGCCGGCTCGCGCCCGGCGCGCCGACGCCCTGGATCGATCTTTCGACCGGCATCAATCCGCACCCCTACCCCCTGCCCGATCTCGCTTACGAGGTCTGGTCGCAACTGCCCGGAACCGAAGCGCTGGCCGAGCTCGAGCGCGCCGCCGCCGGCCGTTACGGTGCGCCCGCCGGAGCGGTGGTCGCGGGTCCCGGCTCGCAGGCGCTGATCCAGGCGCTCGCCTGGATCATTCCGCACGGCGCCGTCGGCGTGCTGGGGCCGACCTACGGCGGCCTGAAGGCCGCCTTCGCCGCCGCGGGGGCGCGGGTCGACGAAGCGAAGCGGGTCGAGGACATGGGCGGCCTCGACGTCGCCGTCGTCGTCAATCCCAACAACCCGGACGGGCGGATCACGCCGCGCGCCGATCTGCTTGCGCTCAATGAGCGGCTCACGCGGCGCGGCGGCCTCATGATCGTCGACGAAGCCTTCGCCGACTTCGACGGCGAGGGCGAAAGCCTGGCGCCGGCCCTGCCCGCGGGCGCGGTCGTGCTGCGCTCGTTCGGCAAGTCCTTCGGGCTCGCAGGCTTGCGGCTCGGCTTTGCGATCGCTTCGGCCGAAATCGGCGAGCCGCTGCGAGCGGCGCTGGGGACATGGCCGGTCAGCGGTCCGGCGATCGCGATCGGGACAAAAGCGCTCGCCGATCGCGACTGGACGGACGCCATGCGCGATCGTCTCGGCAAGGACGCGGCGCGGCTCGACTCGCTCATCGAGCGCGCAGGCTTTCGCATCGTCGGAGGGACGCGCCTCTTCCGCCTCGCCGCGAAAGCCGACGCGCGCGGCGTATTCGAGCGGCTGCTCGCGGCGGGCATTCTCGCGCGGCCCTTCGCCGGCGCCCCGGATTGGCTTCGGTTCGGGATTCCCGGCGATGAGAGCGCCTGGCGGCGGCTCGCCGCCGCGGTCGGAGGACGCGCCTTTTCCGATGCAGAAAGCGGTTGATCGCAGAACGCCGCAGCTTGCCTTCGGGCGCCTGCCGCCTAAAAGGCGCACATGCCCGTTCGCCAGCCCCGAGTCTTCACGATTCCCTCCGGCGCGCCGTTTCTGCCGACCTTGAGCCGCGCTCTCCTCGACGGCGCCCTGATTGACGGGTTCCCCGGCTCGGGCGGAGCAATGGCGCTGGCCGACGCCACCATCTACGTGCCGACGCAACGCGCCGCCGAGGGGCTGGCCAAGGCGCTGCTTGCGGCGAGCGGCGAGCCGAGCCTTATCCTGCCGCGGATCGCGCCGCTCGGCGCCTTCGAGCCGGACGAGACAGCGACGGCCTTCGCCGCCGACGGCGACGAGACTCCGCTGCCTGCTCAGCCGCGCGCCGTCGGAACCTTGACCCGTCGCCATGTGCTCGCAATCTTCACCCGCGCCTGGGGGAACGCTTTGCGCGGCGCGATCCGCACGGTCGACGCCGACGGCCAGATCGTTGTCGATTCCGCCGAGCCCGCGCTGGTTTTGGCGACGCCGGCGCAGGCTTACGCGCTCGCCGGCGATCTTGCCGCGCTGATCGACGACATGATCATCGAGGGCGCGCCGTGGGCGAAGATCGTGACGCTCGCGCCCGACGCCTACGACCCCTATTGGCGGATCACCCTCGACTTCCTCAAAATCGCCTTCGCCCAGTGGCCGCTGTGGCTTGCCGAGCGCGGCCTCGTCGACCGGGCGAACCGGATCGCGCTCCTGATCGACGAGGAAATCAGGGCGCTCGAAGGCGGAGCGCCGCGCGGTCCGACCATCATCGCCGGCTCGACCGGCGCCAATCGCGCGACCGCCCGCCTCATCGCCGCGATCGCGCGCGCCCCTCAGGGCGCGGTCGTGTTGCCCGGCCTCGACCTTAAGCTCGACGATGGCGCCTGGGCGCTGATCGGCGCGAGCGACGAGGCTTCGCTCGGGCTCGCGGGCCATCCCCAGTGGCTCATGCGCCGGCTGATCGGCGAGATCGGCGTCAACCGCGGCGACGTCAAGCCGCTCGGCCTCGACGCGCTCTCGCCCGCGCTTGCGGCGCGCTCGGCGTTCCTGACCGAGGCGCTGCGTCCCGCCGGGTCGACCGAACGCTGGCGCGACCGCGACGGCGCGCTCGCGCCGCCGGCCGTCGCCGCCGCGCTCGCAGGCGTCGCGATCGTCGTCGCCGACAACGAAACCGAGGAGTCGCTGGCGCTGGCGATCGCGATGCGCGAGACCCTGGAAACGCCGGGGAAGACCGCGGCCCTCGTCACCCCCGATCCGTCGATCGCGCGCCGGGTGGCGGCGGAGCTCAGGCGATGGGGCGTCGAGGTCGAGGACTCGGCGGGGCGGACACTGGGACAGAGTCCGGCGGGCGCGCTGGCGCGGCTCATCCTTGACGCCGCGATCGAGTTCACGCCCCGCTCGTTTCTCGCCCTCCTCGCCCACCCGGCGGCGCGCTTCGGCCGCGCCCGCGCCGAGGCCGAAGGCGCGACCCGGGCCTTGGAGCTCGCCGTTTTTCGCGCCATCCCGCTCAAGTCCCTCGATGACCTCGATCGGACTTTCGCCGCGGCGCGTGACGCCGCCGAGGACATTCATGCCCATGCCGCTGTCCGCCGCGTCGGCGAGACCGACCGGCAGGCGGCCGAGGCGCTGGCGCGCGATGTCGCGCGCGCGCTTGCCCCCTTGCGCGCGCTTCAGCCCTCCGCCTCTTTGCACGACTGCCTCGCCCTGCATCGCGCCGCGGTCCTGTCCGCGGTCGCCCGGCCGCGAGGAGCGGCTGAGGACGCGATCGAAGACCCGCGGGGGTTCGAGCCGTTGACGGAGCTGATGGACGAATGGAGCAAAGCTGCGGCCGAGAGCTTCCCGACCGCGCTCTCCGAATACGCGGTGTTGTTCGACGAGGCGCTGGCCGCCGCCCGTGCGCCGCCGCCGAGCGGCGGCCACCCGCGCCTCATGATCCTCGGCCTCCTCGAGGCGCGCCTGCTCAGCTTCGATTGCGCGCTGCTGGCGGGCCTCGACGAAACGGTCTGGCCGCCGGCAGTCGAGACCGACGCCTTTCTCAACCGGCCGATGCGCGCCGCGCTCGGCCTCACGGCGCCGGAGCGGCGCATCGGCCAGACGGCGCATGATTTCGTCGCCGCGCTCGGGGCGCGCGAGGCGATCTTGAGCCGGGCGAAGAAGCGCGGAGGCGAGCCGACCGTCGCCTCGCGTTTTCTGCAGCGCCTCGCCGCCGCCGCCGGCGCAGGCTCGCAGGCGACCGCCGGCGCCGAGGACCGCGGCAGGCGCTATCTCGCCCTCGCGCGCGCGCTCGATCAGCCGGCGGAGTTCCTGCCCGCGCCAAGACCGGCGCCGCGCCCGCCGGTCGAGCTTCGACCGCGGGCGCTCAGCGTCACCCGGATCGAGACGTTGCGGCGCGATCCCTACGCGATCTACGCCGAATACATTCTCCGCCTGAAGCCGCTCGAAGCGGTCGAACGCGACATCAGCGCGCGGGAAGCCGGAATTGCTTGGCACGCGACGCTCGAGGAGTTCGTCAAGGCCTCCCCGCCCGGCGCCCTCCCCCTCGACGCGCGCGAGCGCCTCTTTGCGATCGCCCGCGCCCGCTTTGCGCCCCTTCGCGCCGATCCCGCGTTTGCCGCCCTCCACTGGCCCAATGTCGAAACCGGGCTCGACTTCTTTCTCGCGTTCGAGCGCGAAGCGCGCGGCGACGCCGCACACATCTGGGTCGAGCAGCAAGGCGCGATCGCCGTTCCGCTGGCGAGCGGCGCGTCCTTCAAGCTGAGCGCCCGGGCAGACCGAATTGACCTTTTGCGCTCCGGCGGCGCGAGGCTCATCGACTATAAGAGCGGATCGACCCCGGGCCCTCGCGAAGTCGAGGTCGGATTTGCGCCGCAACTCACACTGGAAGCCGCCATGTTGCGGCGGGGCGGATTTCCCGGGTTGCCGGCGCTCGAACCCGTCGACGCGCTCTATCTGAAGCTCGGCGGCGCCGGCGGAGGCGCCGAGAAGCGCGCCGGGGGCGAGAAGGCCGATATTCGCAAGCTCGCCGAGAAGCATTTCGCCGGGCTGATGCTGCTGCTCGAGGCATTCGCCCGCGAGGAGACGCCCTACCTCTCGCGTCCGTTCCCCAAATTCGCGAGCCGCTTCTCCGATTACGACCATCTCGCGCGGGTCAAGGAATGGTCGATCGCGGGCGATGACGAGGAAGCGGGGGACGCGCCGTGAGCCGGCTTTTCGCTGTTCCGCCGGCGCTGCGGGAGCGCCAGGCCGAGGCCTCAAACCCGAAGACCTCGACCTGGGCGTCGGCCAACGCCGGCAGCGGCAAGACCCATGTCCTGACCCAGCGGGTGGTGAGGCTATTGCTCGAGGGAACGCCGCCGGCGCAGATCCTGTGCCTCGCCTACACCAAGGCCGCGGCGGCCAACATGGCCGAGCGCATCTTCACCCAGCTCGCCCAGTGGACGAGCCTTTCGGACGCCGCCCTCATGGAGGCGATCGTCGAAAGCGGCGCGCCTACGCCAGGCCCGCCGGAGCTCGCCTTCGCGCGGCAATTGTTCGCCCGCACGATCGAGACGCCGGGCGGCCTCAAGATTCAGACGCTGCACGCCTTCGCCGAGCGATTGCTCAGGCTTTTTCCGTTCGAGGCCAATGTCTCGGCGCATTTCAAGGTCATCGACGAGAACGAGGCTCGCCTCGTCATGCTCGAGGCGCGCGACCGGGCGCTCGCGGCGCTGAGCGCGGCCCCCGAGAGCATGGCCAAGCTCGACCTGGTGGCGCGGGAGTGCGGCGCCCTCGCCTTCGATGACCTTCTGAAGGAGGCGCTGAGCCGCGCCGAAGCCCTCAGCGCCCATAGCGGGGCGTCCTCCTACGCCGCCGCGCTCGGCGGTCTCTTCGGGCTTCACCCCGAAGAGACGACGGCGAATCTCGAAGCGCGCATGCTGGGCGGGGAAATCGGGCGCATGCGCCGCGAGATGTGGGCGCGCGATCTCGACCGCGGCAGCCCAAAGGACCAAGGATTCGCGGGAAGACTTCGCGCCGTGAACCGAGAGGATCAGCGCGAGGTTCGCGTCGAGGCGCTGCTCGACGCGTTCTTCGCCAAGACGAAAGACGGCAAGCCAGGCAGGGGAGAGCCGCGAGGCGGCGAGAAGGGCAATCAGATAACCGACGACCTGCGGGGACGGTTTCCGATGCTCGAGGACGATCTGCGCCGCGAGCAGAATCGCCTCACGGATTTGCGCGAACGCCGGCTCGCTGCGCTGGCGCTCGAGCGCAGCGGCGCCCTGTTCGTAGTCGCGACGGCGATCCTTTCGACCTACGCCCGGATGAAGGCCGCGCGCGGCGCGCTCGATTTCGACGACCTGATCGCCCGCGCGCTGGCGCTTCTGACCCGGTCGAGCGCGGCTTGGGTTCTGCACAAGCTCGATTACGGTCTCGATCACCTGCTTCTCGACGAAGCCCAGGACGCCTCTCCGCCACAATGGGGCATCCTGGCGGCGCTCACGGCGGAATTCTTCGCCGGCGCTGGCGCGCGCGGCTCGAACCGCACCGTGTTTGCGGTCGGCGACGAGAAGCAGTCGATCTTCGGCTTTCGCGGCGCGGCCCCTGAGATGCTGGCCGAGATGAAGCGCCTGTTCGACAAGCGCCATCGCGACGCCGAGCGCCCGTTCGCCGACGTTCTGCTGACCTTTTCGTTCCGGTCGTCGCAGACAATTCTCGATGCGGTCGACATGACGTTCAGCTCCGAGGCGGCCTGGCGGGGCGTCGCCGCGCCCGGGGAGCCGCCCCCCCGGCATCTGGCGGTCCGCCGCGACCTGAAGGGCCTCGTCGAATTGTGGCCGCCGATCGCCCCGGTCCCTGCGCCGGACCCGGAAGACTGGCGCCTGCCGCTCGACCATGCGTCGCCAAGCGATCCCCCGGTCCTGCTCGCCCAACGCATCGCCAGCGTCATCGGGCAATGGCGGTCGCCCGCCTCGCGCGAACGGGTGGTCGATCCGAGAACGGGCGACGTCAGGCCGATCCGCGAAAGCGACGTGATGATTCTGGTCCGCAGCCGCAACGCCTTCTTCGAGGCGATGGTGAGAGCGCTCAAGACTGCCGGGCTCAAAGCCGCCGGCGCCGACCGCCTGACGCTCAAGGACCATATCGCGGTGATGGATCTCATCGCGGTCGGCCGGGCGGCGCTGCTGCCGGACGACGATCTGACGCTCGCCTCGGTCCTCAAGTCGCCCCTGGTCGGGCTCGATGAGGATACGCTGCGCGAGCTCGCGGCAAAACGCAGCGGATCGCTGGCCGAGGCGCTGGCGGCGTCGGACGACCTGTTCGCGGCCCAAGCCGCGCGCAGCCTCGCCGTGTGGCGGAGGCGGGCGCAGGCGCTTTCGCCCTTCTCGTTCTACGCGCTCCTGCTCGGCGAGGACGGCGGCCGGCAAGCGCTGGCCGGCCGGCTCGGACCCGAAGCCGCCGACCCGATCGACGAATTCCTGGCCCTGGCGCTGGCGCATGAGCGGCGCGCGGCGCCGTCGCTGCATAACTTTCTCGCCGAGGTCGAAGCCGCCGACGCCGAGATCAAGCGCGACATGGAGGTCGAGACCGAGGGCGTGCGCGTCTTGACCGTCCACGCCAGCAAGGGACTCGAGGCGCCGATCGTCTTCCTGCCGGACACATGCACCGCCCCCAACGGCCGGCAGGATCCCAAGCTGATGCGCCTCAAGCCGGCGAGGCCCAACGATCCCCCGGTCTATGCCTGGGCGAAGTCCGCGAGCCTGGACGCAAGCGCGCTCGCCGACGCGCGGACGGAGGCGCGCGAGGCCGCGGCGGGCGAGCATCGGCGTCTGCTCTATGTCGCCATGACCCGCGCCGCCCAGCGGCTCATCGTCGCCGGCTATGACGGCAAAAACGCCCGTCCGGCGAGCTGCTGGCACAATCTCATCCGGGAGGGCCTCGCCCCAGCGCTCGTCGCCGCCCCGGCGCCGTTCGGCGGGCCGGAGACGATCTGGCGTTACGGCGAAGGTCTTCGCGCTGAAGACGGCGCCCAAGCGCCGCAGATTCGCCTTCCCAACACGCCGCCCGACTGGCTCGTCGCCAAGGCTGCGCCCGAATTGGCCGCCGCTCCGCTCAGCCCCTCGCGGGTCGGCGGCGGGGGCGAGGGCGACCGCCAGCGCGTCCAGGAGGGGCGTCTCGCCCACGCCCTGCTGCAGTTGCTGCCCGACCTCGCCCCGCACCGCCGCGCGAGCGCCGCGAACGCCTATCTCGACCTCATGGGCGGCAGGCCCGCCGAGCCGGCGCGCGCCGCGCTGGCCGCCAAAGTTCTGGCGGCGATCGACGCGCCGGAGCTCAGGCGCCTCTTTGGCCCGACTTCCGCGCCGAAGTCCCGCTGATGGGACTTCTGCCGCGGCGGGGGCGTCCGGATTTACCGTTCAGCGGCCGTCTCGACCGGCTGGTCGCGACCGGCGAGGGCGTATCGATCGTCGACTTCAAGCTCGGCGCGAAGCCCGATCGCCCGGCTCGGGCACATGTCGTCCAGCTCGCGCTCTATCGCGCCGCTTTGCAGCCGCTCTACCCCGGGCTCCCGATCCGCGCCGCGCTGGTCTATCTCGACGGGCCGGCGCTCGCTCCGATCGGCGAGGAGGAACTGGAGGCGGCGCTCGAGGCTCTCGCAGCGGCGCCCTGAGGAGGCCGTCGCAAATCCGCAGGGGAGCAATGGGTTGGCTGCCTTGATGAGGTCGCATTTGCTGGCCAAGTTCGCGCGCGATGGCGAGCGGAACGCGTCAGGGCGGGCGCCCAAGGGTTTTGTCTGTTGGTCTGGGGAAGCTGGGGTGGGGGCCGCGAGGCGGGGCCATCCGCTCGGCTGCTGCGCTCGGCGTTGCAATGCTGCTCGCCGGGGGTGGTCTGGCGGCCGAATCGAAGAAGCCGCCGTATGGCATGGTGCCATACACCCATCCGGTTTTCAAAAATGGCGTACGGGTTCTGTGGCATGGCGCATGGCGCGGCAGCCAGGCGGCCGCGTCGCGATATCAGCGCCCGGTCGTCACAGCGGCCGCGACGCCTGCGCAGACCCCGCAACCGCCTGCTCCAAAAGAGTTTTCCGTCCTCGCCGATCCGGGGGACGTCAGGGCCAGCCGGATGGCCAAGGACTTTGCGGCGGTCATGAGCACGAATGGCGCCCCAGGCCATGCGATGGTCGGTCCGACGTCTCCGGACGGCCTCGGCAAGGTCATCAAGGCCGCCATGGCCGACTTTGCCATCGTCTCGCTCGACAGCCTGGTTTCCAGCGCCAAGGGCGACCCCGAATGGATCAAGCGGGTTCCGTACGTCGCGCGCCTCGCGCCTGAGACGCTAGAGGTAATCGCGCCGCGGGAGATCAAATCGATCAATGGCTTGCAGGGAAAGCTGGTCAGTTTCGGCGAGCTCGACAGCGCGACGTCGACCAGCGGCAGAATGTTGTTCTCCCGTCTGGGAGTGACGCCGAATCAGACCAATGGGCCGCTGCCGGAAGCGCTGGAAGCGCTTGCGGCGGGCAAGGTGGACGCGGTCGTCGTCCTCGGGGCTGAGGGAACCCCGGCGTTGGATGACTTTGGCGGCGACGGGCGGTTTCACCTCCTCGCCATTCCGTGGTCGGCGACGCTGGAGCCGGTTTACTCGCCGGCTCACGTGACCGCCGCCGAACGGCCCAACCTCGTCGGCGCGACCGCGCCGGTCGAAACCGTGGCCGAACCGATGGCGATCGTCGCCCTTGACGCTCCGCCGGGCTCGCCGCGGGCGGACGCGCTCGGCCGGCTCGCGCGGGCGTTCTTCGACAATTATGACGGTTTCCTCGGCGACGACCGCGATGCCCATTGGCGCGACGTCAATCTCGCGGCCGAGGCGTCGTGGCCGGGCGAGCCGTGGCCGCGGCTGGCGGCGGCGCAGGACTGGCTGGACGCGAAGAAGGCTTCGGCCGACGCGTCTCTCGACGCCTTCCGCGCCTCGGCCAAATCCGCCGCCGGTTCGCCGAGCTGGCCGAGCGCGAGCAATTCGGATCGCCTTTATGACGGACTGACCCGCTGGCGCGGGCTGATGCAGTAAGGGAGGACGGACGCTGGCCATTTCCTGGAAAGCACTCGCAAGCGTCCTCGCCGCCGCGTTCGCCGGCATCCTTGTGTTCGCTTGCTGGCCGCGCCTTGAGCCGTCGGCGCTGAACGTCAAGGCTGAGGTCGAGCAGCCCGTTTTTGTCAAAGCTCCTGTCGTCGTCTCCGCGCTGAAAGCGCCTGCGACGACGGCTCAGCCGATCGCAAAGGATGCGATCGGCAAACTCGCAAGCGCATTGCGCGACCAGCCGGCGACGCAGCGCGACAAGGAAGGCGCGAGCCCCGGCGCGGCGCTGGCGATACCGATCGACGACGGTCGCCGGCTGTGCGCCGAAGGCCTGGTCGCCTTCGCCAAGGGCGACATCGCGACCGCCCGCGCCTTCTTCGTCAGCGCCGCCGAGGCCGGCGACGCCCGGGCGCTGGTCGCGCTCGGCGACACGTTCGATCCGGCGACGCTGACCCGTCTCGGGGTCCTCGGGCTCAGAGGCGATGGCGCCAAGGCGCACGACTATTACGCCCGCGCCCTCGCCGCCGGCGCGATCGGAGCACGCGAGCGGCTTGCGGCTTTGGCGGCGAAGTAGCCCCGCGCGCACAACGCCGAACCGCGCGCGGACGTGAGCCGCCCAATTTCCGCGGCCGGGCCGCAGGACGTCAAGGACGCCCGCCCTTCGGACGGCCCGAGATGATTTCGCCGCGGAAAAGCTGCGCTGGTCGAACGGTTTGCCGTCCGCCGGATTCGCGCTACCCTTGCCGAGATAAGCGCGAACGACATTGAGGTCGATGAACGACAAGCCCGAGACCGAACTTGCCGCCCTGCCCGACCTCGCAGCCGCGATCCGGCAGGCGCGGGTCGAGAACGCCGAGCGCGCCGAGGCGATCGCGGATTTGCGCGAGATTGAGATGGGCCGCCTGGCGCTGCTCGAAAGCGCCCTTAAGCCCGTCGTCGCGCAGGCGCCGCCGGACGTCGACACGTTTGATCTGGCGCTGGCGCGGGGCGACCATCCGCGTCTGTTCGTCGACATGATCGCCTTCGTCGATATGGCGCACGACCGGCGCACCTACCAATTCCATCAAGACACGCGCAACGGCCGGATGCTGATCGCCGAAAGCCAGTCGGTCGACGCCATCGCCGCCGCGGTCGCCAATTATGTCGCCCGCCGTCTCATCGAGCGCGAGCGCGCGCTGGCCTCGGAGTCGCGAGACGCGCAGGCGCCGGCGGCCGAGAAGGCGCCGGCGGTCGAGAAGGCGCCGCAGGCCGAGGCGAATGGGCCACGCGCCTGGCCGCTGGCCGGCGGAACCGCCCGCGGCAGGCCGACCTCGGTCCAGGCGATCGAAGCGGCCGCCGGCGATTGGGCGACGCCTCCCCGGCGCCGGTTCATCCGGCGGCTCGGCGACGCGCTGAGCCTGTTCTTGATGACGTTGGGGTCGATCACGCTCGCTCTCCTGATCGGCCTCGGCGGCTATCTTGCCTGGACGATGCGGCTGCGCGACCTTTGGGCCCAATGGGCGGCCCCGCCGCCGTTCTGATATTGCGCCGGGAGTCTCGACCGGCCGCGATCGTGATCGACCGTGATGGCGCTTGCGGGTTTTCATTGCGCGCGCGGGCTTGATTCCCTTCCGGCCCCGCACGACAATCGCTTCTCGTCAGACCGTTTGGGGCGCCGGCGCCAAGGCCGACGGAACCGATGTCCAACGCCTTCTTTTACGATCTTCTGACCTCGATCGCCGAGCGCGGACGCTCCGTGCTCAAGATCAAGCCGTGGCCGAAGGACGGCGAGAACCGCGCCGAATCGCTCATCGAGTTCCTGCCGGGCGCTGGTCGCCGGGCGGGGCGAGGCGTCGGGAGTGGCCCTCGCCGCCGAGATCCTGCGCCGCTACCGCGCGCTCGATCCGTCCGACCATGCGGCGTTCTTTCGCGCGCTTGCCGACGAGTTCGGGCCTGATCGCGAGCGGGTGATGACGGCGATCGCCAATTTCGGCTCCGACGCCGACGAGGCCGCGGCGAGCGAAATCCATTACGCCTCCGAGCCGCGCCGCCACGAGTTGTTCCGGCGGCTCAATCGCGCCCCGGGAGGCACGGCGGCGCTGGTCGAGATGCGCGCCGACCTGCTCGCGCTGATGAACCAGAACCCGTCGCTCGCGATTGTCGATCGCGATTTTCTCCATCTGTTCGGTTCGTGGTTCAATCGCGGCTTTCTGGTGTTGCGCCGCATCGACTGGTCCTCGCCGGCGGCGCTGCTCGAGAGGATCATCCGCTACGAGGCGGTTCACGAGATCGGCGACTGGGACGAGCTCAGGCGGCGAATCGATCCGGCCGACCGGCGATGCTACGCCTTCTTCCATCCGCGCCTGGTGGACGAGCCGCTGATCTTCGTCGAGGTCGCGCTGACGCTCACGCCGCCGGCCGCGATTGCGCCGCTCCTGGCGGAAAAGCGCGCCCACGTGTCGCCGGACAAGGCGCGGGCAGCGGCGTTCTACTCGATATCCAATTGCCAGCAGGGTCTGGCGGGAGTCAATTTCGGCAACTTCCTGATCAAGCAGGTGGTCGAGGAGATCCGGCGCGAGTTGCCGGCGATCGAGACCTTCGTCACCCTCTCGCCGGTCCCGGGATTCCGCGCCTGGCTCGAGACGACCGAGGACCCGTCGATCGCGCCGCTCAAGCGCGCCGCGCTTCCGCTCGCGTCAGAGGACAATTGGCGGACCGCGCCGGGCGTCGCGCCACGATTGCGCGCTCAGCTCGAGCCGCTCGCGGCTTATTACTTCCTGAAGGCGCGCCGTCCCGACGGCCGGGTCATCGACCCGGTCGCCCGCTTCCATCTCGGCAACGGCGCGAGCCTCGAGCGCATCGACTGGCAGGGCGACCTATCGCCCAAGGGGCTCGCCGAGTCCTACGGGATCATGGTCAACTATCTCTACGACCTCGACGAGATCGAGCGCAATCACGAGGCCTTCGTCAATCGCGGCCAGATCGCCGCGTCGAGCGCGGTGAAGAAGCTCGCCCCCGCCGCCCCCTCGCGGCTGCGCGCCGCCCTGCCGGGCGCGCTGACGTCGAGCGCGTGAGCAGCCGGAGAGGAGACGCCATGTACGCCGCCATTCGCCAGTTCAAGGCCAAGCCCGGCTCGGCCGACGCGCTCGCCGAGAAGATCAAGGAGGCGATCTCGATCATCAGCGACGTCGCCGGCTTCATGGGCTACTATGTGGTCTACGCGCCGGACGACACGGTGACCGCGATCAGCGTCTTCAACACCGTGGCCGAAGCGCAGGAATCCAACCGGCGGGCGCTCGCCTTCATCGAGGAGAATCTCGGACCGCTGGTGGTGAGCCCGGCGACCGCGACCGCCGGCCCGGTCATCGTGCATTCGCTGCCGTAGCTAGCCGATGAACGTCAGCACCGTCGGGGCCAGAAAGCCGAGGGCGATCAGGACGGCGCCGATCGCGCCCAATGCGATGCTGAACCACACGAGCGCGGTGATCCCGGTGATGATCGCGGCTGAGGCCAGGACGATCGCAATCTGGGTCAGGCCGCTTCCGAGCTCGTAGTGTCCGAGCCGGCGATTGGCCAATTCCCGGCTTTCCGACGCCTCCTTCGCCCGTTCCTGGATCGCTTCCATGCTGTCTTCCGGGGTCTTGGGGTCCTTCTCGTAGCGCGCGACGGTCGTCTTGAAATCGGCGATCTGCTTCTCGAACGCCGCTTGCGCGTTTGCGTCGCTGATCGCGGTCTTCTGCGCCTCGAGCATCGAGGCGGCCGTTTCGACGACGGTCGAGCGTATCCTCTTCGCCTGATAGAAATTGAAGAGATCGGAGGACTCGATGTTTTTCTCCGTTGAGAGATGCTGGGCGTTTTTCGCCCCCGCTTCGGCCAACGCCAGCAAGAGGGCGAGAATGGCGATCAGAAGAGCGACCGCCTGGCTCTTTTCCTTGGCCTCGACCGCGGAATCGCTGGCTTCAGACATCGGATGTCCCCCCCTCGGCGGAAAGCGTCGCGCGCCTCGCTCAAAAGGCGACGATTCGACAGACTACCGCTATTTCACCCGGAATTCGACGCCCATCTTGGCAGACGCAGCGCCTCACCCCGCCGCTGGATTCGCGTCGGCGGGCTTCGCCTCGGCCGCCGGCGGGGCCTTCACGACGCCGGTCGTCTGATTGACGATGACGCTCTTCCAGATGTTGTCGTTGGGCACGATCTTCATGAGCCCGTCGTCGGTCTCGATATAGGTGCTGAAGATGCTCACGCGCGTGACCCTGCCCTTGATGCCGCCGCCGACTTCGACCTCGTCGCCGACGTCGAACGGCTTGTTGACCATGATGAGGAGCCCGCTCGCGAAATTGCTGAGCGTGCCTTGCAGCGCGAAGGCGACAACGAAGCCCGCGGCGCCGATGACCGCGAGCAACGGAGCCAGGTTGACCTCGAGCGCCGACAATCCGAGCAGGACCCCGATGAGCACGATGATCCGCCCGGAGCTCGCGATCACAAAGTCGCGCAACAGGTGCGAGGTCACCCGCGCCCCGGCCATGGCGCGGCGCAGGATCATGCGCACGATCCAGGCGACGATGATCGAGCCGATGATATAGCCGATGAAGGTCGCCAGATTGCGCGCCCACCTCAGTCCGCCCTCGTCGGCGGTGAGCCAGGCGGAGATCCTCGCCATCGTCGCGGCGCGATCCGAAACGTCGATCTTGATGCCGCCGATCGAGGCGATGTAGAGCCGGTAACGCTTCGGGTCGCCGCCCTTGGCCTCCCATTTGTCCAGGACCAGTTTGAGGCGGTCGACGAGCGCCGTGCGTTCGCTCGTCAATTGGGTGCTGTAGTCGACGAGCTGGACCTTGACGTCGGTCTTTGCGGCCGAGGCCTCATCGGCCTTCTCGGCCAGCTTTTCGGCCTTTTTCGAGGTGTCGCCGACCGCGGCCGCCGCCGCCCCCGGCGCGGCCGCCATCGCCGTTCCGGCCGCCGCCGGGGCTGATTGAGCCAGCGTCTTGATCTGGTCGGCGGCGGCGGCTTCCTTCTCGCTCGCCGCCACTACCTTTTCGACCTTCGCCGTGTCGCCTGTGGCCTCGGACTTCTTCGCCGCCGTTTCGGCCGCTTTCTGCATGACGTCCTTGTCGCTCGCGGACATGACCTTCGCGCCGCCCGCTCCAGCGCCGGAATCCGTCGCGGCGGGAGGCGGGGGCGCCGCATCCGCCTGCTTGGCCATCGCCGCGCTGGTCGCCTCTGCCTTCTTCTCTTCCTTGGCGGTTTCCTTGCTCGCGGTTGCGACCGTCTGGGCGAGATTTTTCTGCGCCTCCGCGAGATGCTGGGCCGCCGTCTCCTTGTCCTTGTCGGTCGTGGCGGCCTTGACTTCCTCGGTGGCCTTGGCGAGATCGGCCGCCGCCGCCTTCTGCTTCTCGAGTTGCGCGATTTCGCGATTCTTGCGCCGGACGTCGAGTTCGGCGACCGAGATTTCGCGCTCCTTGGCCTGCACCAGCGCGAACCAGCCCTTCACTTCGATCGCGATCTCGTCTGCGGTCATCGGCTCGAGCAAAAGCTCGAGATCGTCGAGCGCGATCTCCGGGTCCTTGGTCGTGACCGGCTCGGCCTGCTTGGCGGGGGCCTTCGGAGCCGCGTCGGCGATTGGCGCGGCGGCGGCGTCGGCGCGCGACGACGACGCCATGAAGCCCGCGCTCAAAACGAACGAGAGCCCGACAATCGCAACAAATCGAGTAGCCCGCCGGTCTCCGAACATGCGCCAGGCCCTTCCCGCTGTCCTGAAATTTGCAGCGATTTATACACTGCGGGCCGTCGCGTAAATAAGAAAATCCGGCCGAAGAGCGCATGTTTTTCTTCGCGCCCACGCCTGACAGAGGGCTCCGTGGGCTTCCGCTAGCATGAAAGCCCAGTCACGAACTGCTGCTCTCGACACAACCGGGTGTTACTGAACAGTCCCGCTACGGAAGGAATGCGCCAGAAGTGACCGTTCCTAAACCAGCTACAAACGCGTCCATCCAGAATTTAGTTACTTCTAGGCGGCTGCCAATACGGAATTGGAGTCTTTTTTAACTGTGCAGTCCGCACCTTGTTTGCAGAACGATGCAGCAAGACAAATTGCCGCGAGCAAGTTCATGAACCCGGGCGCGTCCTTGAGCAGACTTTCCCTATCGAGAGCTTATGGCGCCCGCGGCGCGCCGCGGTTCCGCGCGCTCCCGCCGCAACATCGCGTGCAACGTCCTGAGGAGAAGGGCTCCGTAGCGGGCCTTGACGTCAATCCGTTGAAGGGCGCGCTTGCCAAGTCTGTCGTCACCGCCCTGGCGGCCGTTCTTTCAATACTACCCAATTCCCGCCCAGGCGGGGCACGTCAATCCGAGGACGCTGCCGCGTTAAGTGAGGAAGGCCCCGCCGCTGACGCGCGCCCCCCTAGTCCTCCGCCGCCGTTCGGCAAAATGACCGCGGAGGATATACTGGAATACTGCGACGACCACCCGCGCAAGCTGCAGACTGGCGCGGCCATGGCGTTGGTCCAACGGCTGTACGACATTGCGTTGTTCGAGCACGATATCACGGAGGAACGCGCGAAGAGGGCCTTGAAATGTATAGAGGCATTGAGGCGTGACATCAATGCTGCCTCAATTCACGATGACAAATCGCTTTCGCAATTTGAGGAGGATTGCACGTCTGCGGTTGAAACCGCGTCCCGTTTCGGGCGAGGGTCGCTGCTTTGGAAATTGGTAGAAGATAAGGTGCCTGACCCTAAGATCGCTGAATATATAACCAGGCCCGAGCATCGCATCCTCCTGCATACTTATTTACACGTGACTGGATCTCGTCGTGCTCAGAATTCAAGGCCGATGCTCATCTTGAAATCTTGTTAAGCAGCCCCTGTTTCCGGGGGTGCGGGATCCGGTAGTAACCTTGCATGCGCTCGCAATGGGGGGCGACCCGGCCCTCGCGGCGCTATTCAATGCGGCTGAAATTCACGCATTCATCAATGTCCCCGACGACTATGACGCTGCATGTCTGACCCTGGCGAAGGCGGGGGTCGCCGTAGGACGCAACCCATTGAGCATGTTGAGGAACCCGCGGAATTTATCAGCAATTCCCGATATCGTGAATAGCATAGTCGTCAAGCGAAGTCGCAATGACCCGAGCGATGCCCGCATGGCTGCGCTTCAACCCGACGCTATAAACTTTTTCACATTTATTCTTGTCAGCTTAAGGTATAGCCTTGCTCGGCGTGTTTTGACTCAATATTACGGATCGTCAACTGGTGAGGCTCTATTCCAGCTTTCGTCGAAAAGTGTACAAATGGGAATTGAACGTCTCGATGTGTCGGAAGCCGGTCTTTCCGACATAAAGTGCTCGCCGTCAATAAATTACCATCTCATTCGGGGGCTGATTGAAGACTATTGCTCGGAGTTGAATGGGATGCTGCGGGTGCTAGGGGGACATGAAATCGATGTTGGCGCCCAATTGATTTGCTCGGAGCGGGCTCAATTTATTGATGATCTTCACAAGAATCTACGAAGTTGGACCTATTGACCGCCACCTCGACCGTCGGCTTCGGTTGCGGGAATAGCGTATTGGCCGCGCCTGGTCGCCCTAGCCCGCATTTCTCACATTTTATAGCGCATCGGGCTGCCGAATCAGGCAAAAGTTGTTTTGCGATAACGACTTGCGCCGATTTGGAGAGGCCGCCCGATGCAGACGGAGTGTAGCGCAGAACCAAGTGTTTTTGGACGGGTCGAAGGACGGCCTGTGGTGGCCGAGTTCGATGGCGGGGCGCTGACGTCCGACGCGGGCGGGCTGCTGCTGGGCGCCGCCGATCGGGGTCTGGGGCTGGTTGGACGGCTCGCGGGATGTTTCCGCGACGCGCGAGACCCGAGGTTCGTCGAGCACTCGGTCGCTACGCTCGTCGGGCAGCGCGTGTTCGGCATCGCGCTCGGCTACGAAGACCTGAACGATCACGATGAGCTTCGCCACGACCCGCTGATGGCGGTGCTGGCCGGCAAGCTCGAGGCTTGGCGCGGCGACTGCGCGCCCGTGGCTGGCAAATCGACGCTCAACCGGCTCGAACTGTCGCGCGAAATCGCCACGCGCTACCACAAGATCAGCCACGATCCGGCGGCGATCGAGGCCCTGTTCGTCGACCTCTTCCTCGAGGCGCACGCAAAGGCGCCCAAAGAGATCATTCTCGACCTCGACGCGACCGACGACCCTCTGCACGGCCATCAGGAAGGCCGGTTCTTTCACGGCTATTACGATTGCTACTGCTATCTGCCGCTCTATGTGTTCTGCGGCCGGCATCTTCTGGCGGCCAAGCTGAGGCCGTCGAACATCGACGGCAGCGCCGGAGCGAAGGAGGAGATCGCGCGGATCGTCGGCCAGATCCGAGCGCGCTGGCCCGGGACGCGCATTCTCTTGCGTGCCGATTCCGGTTTCGCCCGCGAGGCGCTGATGGCCTGGTGCGAACAGAACCGGGTCGACTTCGTTTTCGGCCTCGCCCGCAACGCGCGGCTCGTCGATGAAATCTACGTCGAACTGCTGCAGGCCGAGGCGGAGGCGTCCTCGACCGGCAAGCCCGCCCGCCGCTTCAAGGACTTTCGCTACGCGACCCTCGACAGTTGGTCGCGCCGGCGTCGGGTAATCGGCAAGGCGGAATGGACCGAGGGCGAGGCCAACCCGCGTTTCATCGTCACCTCGCTGCGCAAGGCCGGAACGAACGGCCGCTTTCTCTACGAGAAAGTCTACTGCGCCCGCGGCGAGATGGAAAACCGGATCAAGGAATGCCAAGGCGACCTGTTCGCCGATCGGACCTCGACAGCGACCATGCGCGCCAACCAACTCAGGCTCTGGCTCGCCTCGTTCGCCTATGTTCTCCTGTGCGCGGTCAGGCGCATCGGCCTCGCGCACACGCAGTTCGCGCAGGCCACTTGCGGCACGATCCGGCTCAAGCTCCTCAAGCTCGCCGGCCTCGTCCGCATCAGCGCGCGGCGCATCAGATTCGCCCTCGCCACGGCCTGTCCCTACGCCGACGAATGGCGCCTCGCCGCCGCCCGCCTCGCCTGAGGCGTCGCTGCGACGCCGACAAATCGCGGCAATCCACCCCAAGGACCACAGGAGAACCGAAACAATCCGACCCGACCCGATCCGCGCAAACGGCGACACGGCGACGTTCGTCCATCACACAGACGAGACTTGATTATCCTCAGGACGTCAGCCGTCGACCCGGCCTATGAGAAATGCGGGCTAGCGTTCGGCCGGCTCCGCCTCGATGAATTTCGGCGGGTTCGGCCGGCGTCCGTGGTAGTGTCCGCCGGGCGGAGGCGATGCAATGAGCGAGACCCGAAAGCTCGCGGCGATCCTGGTCGCGGATATTGTCGGCTACAGCCGACTCGCCGGCGCTGACGAGGAGCGCACGCTGGCGCGCATCCGGGGACTGCGCAGCGACCTCCTCGACCCGACAATTGCGGCCCATCGCGGCCGGGTCGTCAAGCGCACCGGCGATGGCTCGATCGTCGAGTTCCGGAGCGTCGTCGACGCCGTGCGCTGCGCGATCGAAGTGCAGAACGGCATGGTCGAGCGCAACGCCGGCGTGCCGCCGGAGCGGCGCATCGAATTCCGGGTCGGCGTTCATTTGGGCGACGTCGTCGAGGAGGCCGACGGCGACCTGATGGGCGATGGCGTCAACATCGCCGCGCGGTTGGAGGGCGTCGCCAAGCCCGGCGCGATCTGTCTCTCCGAGCAAGCCTACTGGCAGGTGAAGGGACGGCTCGATCTCAAGGTCACTGACCTCGGCGCAACCCAATTGAAGAACATCGCCGAGCCGATCCGCGTCTACTCGCTCGAAGTCGGCCAGCAACCGCAAGCGACGCCTCAGCCGTCGACGCCGTCGACGCCCTTGACGCCGCCGCCCGATCATCAGGCGGCGATCGAGCGTATTGAGGCGAAGCGCGCCTTCGGGCGCCACGCGACGGTCTATGTCGCCGTCAACCTTCTGCTCATCGCCATCTGGGCGATTACCAGCCGCAAGTATTTCTGGCCGATCTGGCCGCTCCTCGGCTGGGGCGTCGGGCTCGGGGCGAACTATTGGCGCGCCTTCCTCCAGAGGCCGATTTCGGACGACGAGATCCGGCGTGAAGTGGAGAAAGGGCGCTAGCACAGATGAACTCTCGCGCGCAGGCCTCGAGGCCTCGCCCCGACATTGCCGCTGCCGGCTTTCGATCCTATGATTTGCGGTCTCGTGGCCCGAGAATGACGCGATGTCTGAGCGCGAACCACCAGACTTGAAAACCCGAGCTTCCGGGGGCGTGGTGGGAGAGAAGATGCTCCGGGACCGGATTGCCCTGAAGAATAGGGACACGCTGACCAGCCTCGTTCGGCAGCTCAGATCGCCGCTTGGCGTCATCCCCTTTGTAGGGGCGGGCATGTCGGCGTCAGTCAAGGTGGCCGGCGATCCGCCGCGGTTCCCGCAGTGGGGTGAGCTTTTGACGAGGCTCGCCGCGACGAGCCCGATTGAAGGTGAAGTCGCAGCCTTGCTCGCCAAGGGCGATTTCGAGGCCGCCGCCTCGGTCGTAGACAAGAATCGGCCCGGTGTTTTGGCGCAGAGTGTGCGCGACGCTTTCAACAAGGAGGTATTGAGCGAGTACCTGACAAAGGGAGCCCTGTCCTACCTCCCGCTATTGGCGCGGGGTCCGGTTATCACAACCAATTACGACCGGGTGCTTGAACAGGTGTTCGACGCCGCCGGGCGAAGTTTCAAAGACTGGATACCGGGGCCGCGTCCCGACGAGTTGGTCGCCGCCATCCACGCTGACAGCCACGCGCTGGTGAAAATGCACGGGGACTGTCGCGACCGAACCGACCAGGTCTTCACGGCCGAAAGCTACGAAGCCGCTTATGGCGTCGCATCGGCGACCGCGGAGCATCAGGGGCGGATTGGGGGCCTGGCCTGGCTTCTCTTCACCAACCGACCGCTTTTGTTCCTCGGTTGCAGCCTGGAGCACGACCGTACAGTCGATGTGCTGCGCGCCATCCGGCAGCGTCTTCCTGGCATATCGCACTATGCTATCCTGGCCGCCGAAAAAACGTCCGACCTTTGGGAGGAACGCGAGCGGCAATTGGACGCGGCCGGCGTCAGGCCGCTATGGTACTATCCGGAGCGCTACGAAGAGATCGAATTCCTCCTCCGCGAGGCGCTTGAGCGTTCATCCAGCACGACCCTAAGCGCCGGCGTCGGCCGACCGCCGATCCGGCAAGCCTCTGACTCGCCGGTCACGATGGCGGCGGTCCGACCTCGGCTGCGCGGCAAGTTTCCTGACCCGGGACACAGCCGCCACCAAGCGGAACTTCGCCTTATCTGCGAAGCGCTGGTCTCGGGAAAGTTGGCGTTCTTCCTCGGCGCCTATGCTGGCCTGGATCAGTCCTTCTTGGGTGCAGAATTCTACAATCAGCTTGCCTCCGAATTCGATTGTCCTGATGGATTGGCAGGCGATCGGACTGCCGTCGCCGCCTATGTCATAAACCGATATGGCTCAGACAGCCTCTGGCAATTCATCAGCAGGAATTTTCGCAAACGAATCACAACCCCGAGCGTGCTGCATCGCTTCGTCGCCGCTCTCCCCGCATTTCTCCGGGAGCATAACATCGCCATTTCCCTGTGTGTGCTGACGACGAATTACGACACGCTGATTGAGCAAGCGCTGACGGAAAGCGGCGAGGATTTTCAACTTCTCTACTACGCCGACGCCGGCTCCCGGCGCGAAGGATGCTTCTTGGAGCGGTCGGTGGGCGGCGTTATTCGTCAGATCGACAGAGCGGAAAATATGCGTTTTCGCGATACTTCAACACATCTCGTCGTGAAGTTGAACGGAGGCATGTCATACTTCGGCGACATGGCGGAGCAAGCTTTGGTCGAGCGCGGTCAATTTGAGCGGCTCGCTCAGCGAATACCGGATGTTTTGCCGGGATATCTGAGAACGGAGCTGGACAGCCGCTCAATTCTTTTTCTCGGACACGGTCTCCAGGAGCCGGATGTTGGAGCGATCATTCGGGAGTTCGCAGGCTCAAAGAAGGGCGGGCCCGGATCCTGGGCAGTCCAATTGGCGCCGAACAATGAAAATTACCGGCCAGCATGGGAAGCTCGCGCCCGGGATTTCCACAGGCTTGGGTTGACGTTACTCGACGACGATCTGGAGCGTTTCGTCGCAAATCTTGACGACCGCCTCGACGCAACGCTCACGACTTAAGACATCCCGAACAATAACGGCTACGATTCCGCGAGCTGGCGGGGTTTGATTGTGTAGTTCCATTCCGGATGGAACGCATCGCCGGCGATGTCGAGGGCGTCCATTTCGGCGTTGCGGACCTTGATGCCTTTTTCATAGGTTCGCTCGTCGAGCGCGCATTCGACCTTGAGGCCCGCCTTTGTCGTCGTCGCGCCGATGAGTTCGACGACGGCGATACGATCCGTCAGAGGCCGGCCGCGCCAGTTCTGCGTGATATGGCAGAACAGGCGGTGCTCGATCCTGTTCCACTTCGACGTTCCCGGCGGATAATGGTGCACGCTGAGCGTCAGGTTCGTCTCATCGGCGAGCTTCTGCAGTTCGATCTTCCACAGACGCACGCGCGCGCCATTCGAGCCGCCGCAATCGGCCGTGATCGTCAGTTCTTTCATGTCCGGATAGCGTTCGCGGCCCATGCGCGCGAGCCACGTGCGGATGGATTGGACCGCGAACTGCGCGGTATCACTGGTGATGCCGACGCTGACGAAGCCAGTGTTGGCCGTCACGTCGTAGACGCCGTAAGGCACGACCTTGCCCAGGTCCTTGTCCTCGAAGTCGTGCACGGCGACGCGCAACGGATCGCCCTTCGGCCGATAGTCGGAGCCGCCGTTCTTGAAGTTGCCGACCAGCTCTTTCTTCTTCGTATCGACGGAGACGACGGGCTGGCTTCTTGCCTGAGCGGCCACGACGTTCGCATTGATGTGGTCGAATTGCGCGTCACGATCCGGATGCTTCGAGCCTTCCTCGGCCTTGCGATTGTACTGGCGCGAGAAGCCGAGCTTCACCAGTTCCTTGCGCACCGTATCGGCGCCGATCGGATGCCCCATGGCGGTCAGGATCGCGGCCAATTTGTCCATGCTCTTCGACACCCACAGCAGCGGGCGCATGGGATCGCCGAGCGTGGCCGGTTCGAGGAGGCGCTTCAATGCGGGCACGAGACCGGGATCTCTCGCGGCGACAGCCTTGCGGCCGGCGCCGGCACGCCGTACCTGACCTTTCGGCAGTTCCTCGCCATCGAGATCGTCCTCGCCGCGATTGATGGTCGAACGGGCAAGCCCGGTGATCCGAGAGACCACCGCAAGCCCGCCCCGGCCGGCCGTTCTCACCTCGCCCGCCGCGAACATCCGCCGCCCGCGTTCGTCAAGCTTCGAGCCGACCATGTCCCAGCGATAGCGAATCGCATCTTCATCGATCATGCCATCCGGGATACAAGTGTTCGCCTCGATCCGGAATCCCGACGCCCCGAGTTCAACCCGCCGCACGCCCGCGCACCGCGATTCGCTTATTGTTCGGGGAGGCCTTAGTCGGTCCGCACAGTCTAAACTCAGCGCCTCCCGCCCGCCGGTCGCCGCGCTTTCCGGCGCGAGCCCCCGGGCGCGGACGCTGACCCGCCAGCGTTCGCCGTCACGATCAAGGCGGACGAGTAGGCGGCGCGATAGCGTGGGTCGCGGGCCGCCGCGGCCGAGGGCGCGCCGATGACCGGAACGGCCCCCCGACCGTGCGCGCGGCGCGTGAGGGAAAGCATTTTCCCGCGGGCGGCATCACGGGGTTTGCTGCCTTCTGAAAAAATCAGGGGGCTTCGCGTTCACGAAAATGTGAACCCGGGGGCGGCGTCAAAGATAGCCATTTGTCTTCCTGGGTCGTTGAGTTGCATAGCGGTGGAGTTTGCCCGCCATAGGAGTCGTTTCATGCC
Source organism: uncultured Alphaproteobacteria bacterium (assembly GCA_963765375.1). Taxonomy (GTDB): domain Bacteria; phylum Pseudomonadota; class Alphaproteobacteria; order Rhizobiales; family Beijerinckiaceae; genus Roseiarcus. The sequence goes on from CAVXVZ010000013.1 coordinate 200,413, forward strand.
ATACAACACGCTTGGTCTATCCGTGGCGACGGTCGGGGCGCTGGCGTTCGTCATCGCCGCTCCAGCTTCGGCGCAAGAGTACTCCGCGCACAAACACTATGCGCACACGCATTATGCGCACGCCCGCTATCGCCACTACGCCCATTATGGCGAGAGTTGTCAGATCGTCGTTCATGCGCAGCCGGCGCCGGTGCAGAACCCGGTCTACGGGGGTCCCGTGGGGGCGGTGGGCAGCGTCGTGGGCGGAACCGGCCAGGCGGTGGGGGCCGTCTTCTACGGCGCCGGCGGCATCGTGGGCGGGATCGTCGGCGGGGTGGTTGGCGGCGTGTCGGCGCTCTTCGGCGGCCCCGGCTACACTTACGCCCCGGCTAACGGCTACGGCGGCCCGTTTGCAGCGCCGTTCAATGCGGCCGGCGGAGTCGCCGCAGCGCCCTTCCAGGTGGTCAGCGGCGCTTTCGGAGGGACGCCGCCCGCCGGCGCCAGCTACTAAGCAGATTCCACGGGTGTAGCCAACGAATGGCAGGTGTGATTCCGTCTTTGCGTTGATTCGCGGAGGCGGGGCATGGTGGGCAAATCTCCAATAACGGCGGATGGGGAGCAGCGTGCGGCGCTGCGAGCGTTGGCGCATTCGCGCGATCGTGGCGAGGCGGATCGGGCGCGGGCGATGTTGCTGACGCTTTTGGGCTGGACCAGCCCGCGCATCGCGGAAGCCTTCGGCGTACGCGAGGACACGGTTCGGCTGTGGCGTTGCGATTTCGCCGACGGCGGCGTTGAAGCGCTGAAGGCGAGCGTGGCGCCTGGCCCAGCCCCTGTGAAGAGCGAGGCGGCGCTGCGCGTCGTCACGCCTCTTTTGGAAGCTCCCGTCGCCAACCGGCGCAATTGGACGATCGCGCGCCTGATCAGCGAGATCGAGGCGCGCGAGGGCGTCCGGATCGGCAGGTCGCAATTATCCAAGACGCTGCGAAAAAAAACTTCCGCTGGCGGCGGCCGCGGCACACCTTGAAAGGTCGCCAGATCGCCGGCGAGATCGCGTGCGTGGGCTTGCGCCTTCAACTGCGCAAGGCCCAAGCCGAGGCCGACGACATCGTCCTGCTTTATGGCGACGAGAGCGAGGCCCTGACGCACCCTTATTTGGCGCGGGCGTGGGCCAAGCGCGGCGCCGATCTGCGCGTGCCGGCGCCGGGACAAGCCAAAAAAGTGGCGATGATCGGCTCGCTCGATCATGTCACGCGCCAGTTGATCGTGCACACCAGCCCGACCAAGCGCAGCAGCGACTTCATCGCTCACCTGGAGCAACTCGACCGTCTCTACGGCCCCCAACCCGGACCAGCCATGAAGCCGGTCGTGCTGGTCGAGGACAATGGACCGATCCACGTCAGCAAGCTCGCCCTTGCCGCCCTCGAAGCGCGCAAGCATTGGCTCACCGTCGAGTGGCTGCCGAAATACGCGCCCGAACTCAACGACATCGAGGTTGTCTGGCACGATCTCAAAGCGCACAATCTCGCCCACTACACCTTCACCGACGCCGCCGACCTCGATCGAGCCATCCATCAAGCTGTCCAAGCTTTGAACAACGAGCGATCTCGCAATCCGTTGGTCAATCGGAGAATCTCTGCT
>CAVXVZ010000014.1:0-97383 GCA_963765375.1 uncultured Alphaproteobacteria bacterium
CGACCCCGGTACGGAATCCAAGCCGATGGAAGAAAATCAAAGACAAATCCGGAAGGAAACCCGAATCGGGCGGAAGAGAATCAAAGGCCCGCCGGAAGGAAATCCAAATCGATTTTCTCGGCCCCAACCGCTGGCGTTCAATCTATAAAGCGTTGAATTTCTTATGATTCCGGCGTCCTGACCTCCTGTCTCGCTTGCCCCCGGCTTGGGCGCATCCGTCATCGCGGGGAGCCCGAAGGGCGACGCGACGACCCAGAGGCGCGAGGGCCGCGCCGCTGTCTCGAGGATTCAAACCCATAGCACAGATTTCTGATAATCGCAAACGATTGTCGCTCTTTCCGCACGGCCCGCCTTGGCGCGGGCGCCGGCCGTCAGCCAGGCTCAGGCCCGCGGCAGGCTCCGACGATAGCGGGCCAGCACTCGCGCCCGGTAGATCGGCCGCATCGCTTCGTGATGGATGCGCTCGGCGAGCCCCATCGACCGCCGCTGGACCGTGGTGCCGCCGGTCTCGCGCGAAACGTCGCTGACCGGAGAGGGCGAGGCGACCAGCACCGGCTGGCCGGTGACCCAGGTCATCTGCAGAAAGGTGTCGACGGGGCGGTCGAACGGCAGCGTCGCCGCAAGCAGGCGCTCGGCGGCGGCGCGCGAGACGATCTGCCCGATCGCGCGCAAGGGGGGCGCATCGGGGCGCAGGAGCGCAAGCCCGCCGCGCCGCGCGACCGCCGCCCCCTTTCCAGCCGGCGCGGCTGGCATCAGGACGTAATCCCACGCCGCCTGTTCGGCGGTCACGAAATCGATCAGCGCCGCGAACAGGCCGGCGTCGATCTGGGCGTCGTCTTCGAAGATGACGGCGAAGTCGGGCTTCTCGTCGACGATCCGCCGCCAGACGGCGCGATGGCTCAGGAAGACGCCGACTTCGCTCGCCGTCAGCGCGAACGGATAGCGCGGCCGGAAACGGAAGCGCGCATAAGCCTCGCCGAGCTCCGTCTGAGAAAGGCGCGCTCCGTCCACCGCCGCGATGATCTCGCTCTCGATCGGCAGCCGCGCGCTCAAGCGCTGAACGTTGGCCGCGCGAGAAACCGCGCGCTCCAGATGGAGAATATAGGCTTTGGGGGCGCTCAAGACTGGCTGACCGGGCAAAGACCTGCAATAATCAAGGGCGGAAGGACGCGAGAGCGCCTAAATACGCGCCGCTCCGCGCCGAGTCATCCCGGTCGCCGTTTGAAAGGGAGAGGGCCGCGCCCGATGAAGATCACCGTCGATGTCGACTGCACGCCGCTCGAGGCGCGGCAGTTCATGGGATTGCCGGACGTCGAGCCGATGCAGAAGGCGGCAATGGCGCAGATCGAAAAGCGCATGATGGCCGAGCTCGAGCGTTACACTCCGGAGGCGCTGTTCAAGGCCTGGCTGCCGCTCGCCGGCATGAACGCCGAGTGGCTCCAGGAATTTCTCAAGCGATCGACCTCGTAACCGCTCAGCGCCTGATCTCGATCAACGCGGACGATATTCGTTCGGCTTTAAGCTCTCGAGCACTTCCGTCGGCGCGGCGCGGCTCCTACATTGGGCCGAGGCCGCGAAATCGCGGCAATCCGATTGTATGGACCGCCTGACGTCGCTTCGGGGCGTGGGGCGGGGCCGAAGGGGATGAACAATGAATTTGGAGAAATACACCGAGCGGGCGCGCGGCTTCGTCCAGGCCGCCCAGTCGCTGGCGCTTCGCGAAGGCCATCAACAGTTCACCACCGAGCATCTGCTTAAAGTCCTGCTCGACGACGAGGAGGGCCTGGCCGCAGGCCTGATCGATCGGGCGGGCGGAAACTCGCGCGAGGCGTTGAGGCAGGTCGAGCAGGCGCTCGGCAGGCTGCCGAAGGTCGAAGGTTCGGGCGCTGGCCAGCTCTATATGGCGCCGGCGATGGCGCGCCTGTTCGACAATGCCGAGAAGATCGCCCAGAAGGCGGGCGATTCCTTTGTCACCGTTGAGCGCCTGCTGCTCGCGCTGGCGATGGAGAAGGGAACCGAAGCGGCCAAGATCCTGGCCAACGCCGGCGTCTCCGCCCAGACTCTCAACGCCGCGATCAACGATTTGCGCAAGGGCCGCACCGCGAATTCGGCAAGCGCCGAGAACGCCTATGAGGCGCTGAAGAAATACACCCGCGACCTCACCGAGGCCGCGCGCAACGGCAAGCTCGATCCGGTCATCGGCCGCGACGAGGAGATCCGCCGCACGGTCCAGGTGCTGTCGCGCCGCACCAAGAACAATCCGGTGCTGATCGGCGAGCCCGGCGTCGGCAAGACGGCGATCGTCGAGGGTCTGGCGCTGCGCATCGTCAACGGCGACGTGCCGGAATCGATTCGGGACAAGAAGCTGCTCGCGCTCGATCTCGGCGCGCTGATCGCCGGCGCGAAATATCGCGGCGAGTTCGAGGAGCGCCTCAAGGCGGTGCTCAATGAAGTCACCGCGGCGGCGGGCGGCATCATCCTGTTCATCGACGAGATGCACACGCTGGTCGGGGCGGGCAAGGCGGACGGGGCGATGGACGCCTCGAACCTCTTGAAACCGGCGCTGGCGCGTGGCGAGCTTCACTGCGTCGGCGCGACCACGCTCGATGAATATCGCAAGCATGTCGAGAAGGATGCGGCGCTGGCGCGGCGGTTCCAGCCGGTGTTCGTCTCGCAGCCGACGGTCGAGGACACGATCTCGATCCTGCGCGGCCTGAAGGAGAAGTACGAGGCCCATCACGGCGTCAGAATCACCGACCCGGCGATCATCGCCGCGGCTACCCTCTCCGACCGCTACATCGCCGATCGATTTCTCCCCGACAAGGCGATCGACCTCATCGACGAAGCGGCCGCCCGCCAGCGGATGCAGGTCGAACTCGAAGCCCGAGGAGCTCGACGAACTCGACCGCCGGATCATGCAGCTCAAGATCGAGCAGGAGGCGCTGAAGAAGGAGACCGACGCGGCCTCGAAGGAGCGCCTGAAGAAGCTGGGCTCGGAGCTTGCCGAATTCCAGGAGAAGTCCGACGCGCTGACTGCCCGCTGGAAGGCGGAGAAGGACAAGGTCGGGCTCGCGCAAAAGCTCAAGGAAGAATTGGACGCGGCGCGCAACGCGCTTGCCCAGGCGCAGCGAAAGGGCGACTTCGCGGAAGCCGGAAAGCTCACCTACGGCACGATTCCGGAACTCGAAAAGAAACTCGCCGAGAGCGAGAAGAAAAACGGGAGCGCGCTGGTTGACGAAGCGGTGACGGCCAATCACGTCGCCCAGGTCGTTTCGCGCTGGACCGGCATCCCGGTCGACAAGATGCTCGAGGGCGAACGCGAGAAGCTCCTCAAGATGGAGGAGGAGGTCATGCGCCGGGTCGTCGGCCAGCGCGAGGCGGTGCAAGCCGTCTCGACCGCGGTCCGGCGCGCCCGCGCCGGCCTGCAAGACCCGAACCGGCCGATCGGTTCGTTCATGTTTCTCGGGCCGACCGGCGTCGGCAAGACCGAGCTCACCAAGGCGCTCGCCGCTTTCCTGTTCGACGACGACAGCGCGCTGGTGCGCATCGACATGTCGGAATACATGGAGAAGCACTCGGTTGCGCGGCTCATCGGCGCGCCGCCCGGCTATGTCGGCTATGAGGAAGGCGGCGCCCTGACCGAGGCGGTGCGCCGAAGGCCCTATCAGGTCGTTCTGTTCGACGAGATCGAGAAGGCGCATCCGGACGTGTTCAACGTCCTGTTGCAGGTCCTCGACGACGGCCGGCTCACCGACGGCCAGGGCCGCACGGTCGATTTCCGCAACGTGCTGATCGTGATGACCTCGAACCTCGGCTCCGAATATCTCGTCAATCTGGGCGAGAACGAGGATACGAAGACGGTCGAGAAGGAAGTGATGAGCGTGGTGCGCGGCCACTTCCGGCCCGAGTTCCTCAATCGCGTCGATGAGATCATCCTCTTCCATCGGCTGCGGCGCGAGGATATGGGCGACATCGTCGACATCCAGTTCCGGCGGCTCGGCAAGCTGCTCGAGGATCGCAAGATCACGCTCTCCCTTGACGCGAAAGGACGGCAATGGCTGGCCGAAAAGGGCTACGATCCGGCCTATGGCGCGCGGCCGTTGAAGCGGGTGATCCAGAAATGGGTGCAGGACCCGCTGGCGCAGATGCTGCTTGCCGGCGAGATCCGCGACGGCTCGACCGTCAAGATCGGCGCCGCGCGCGGGCGCCTGAGCGTCAACGGCAAGGAGGTCGGCGGCGAATCGGACGAATCCCCGCGGCCGAAGTCACCCTCGGTCGTCCCGTTTCCGAAGACCTGACGGATGGCGTGGGAGCGTCGTCGGACGTATAGAGGCGCTCCGGGCGGGCAAGCGGGGCTGGCGCCCTTGAGACCCGCCAGTCGAGGTCCTGGATCATGACCAATAATGTCGTCGGCCGCTTCGCCGGCGGGTCGCCGGCGGTCGTCGCGGTGCGGCTGATCGTCGTCTCCTTCGTCGTCGGCATTGTTCTCGAGACCTTCGGTTTCGATCCAAGGTCGCTGTTCGGCGACGCCGTGCGCGCGATGAGACGCATCGTCGAGCTCGGGTTTACCGACATCCATGAGGTCGGCCGCATCCTCTTGACCGGCGCGATGGTGGTCGTGCCGGTCTGGCTGGCACTGAGGCTGCTCGACTCCCGCGGCAGGCGTTAGGCGCCCGACCGTCGGCCCGGCGGGCAAGGGGCGCCCGCGGCCAATTGCCGCGGCAGGAGACCGGTGAACAACGGTGGGGCTTGACGCGCGCGCGCCGCGCTGATCCGCTAGGCGGCGGGGTATAGTCCACGGGGCAATTGTTAATGGCATTCTCTCATCCCCTGGCGAGGGGCGCCAAGGTGTGGACCGCCAAGGCGCACGACGGCGTCGAGCAGCGCGTCCTGGTCATCGTCACCACGATCCCGCTCGATCCCGGCGAGAAAGGCTACAAGAAATCGCTGGTCGAGCGTCTTTCGCGCGCTGCGCGCGACTATCTGGGCGACTCGAACGAAGCTGCTTCCTTCATGCTCATGCATCGGCTGAGGGACTGGGGCGGCGCCAAGGCTTGAGATGAGGGCCGCACAGTCGCCGGGCCGGGCGAGGCGGGCCCCGCGGGCGTCGTTTGTCATTCGGGGCGCGTCGGTTGCGGCAAAAGGCGCGCTTCTCATGAATGTTGGTTGTGATAGATTGCGCTGCGAATCGCGGATCGGAAAAGCCGCGAAGCTGGCGGCGGCGCGCCGCATCAACCGGGGACAAACGCCATGACGAACACGGCATCGGCTTTAGGGCTTGGACCGGGCGCTGGCATTGCGCCGCTCCGGGCCAAATGGGGCTGGATCGTGGCCCTGGGCGTCGTTTATGTCATCGCGGGGGTGATCGCCCTTGGCAGCGTGGTTATGGCGACCATCGCGAGCGTCTATGTCGTCGGCATCATGATGCTGATCGCCGGGGTCTTCGAAGTCATCAGCGCGTTCCAGATCAAGACGTGGGGAAGATTCCTGTTCTGGCTCGCTCTTGGCGTCCTCTATATCATCGCCGGCTTTGTCGCGTTCGACAACCCGCTATTGACCGCGGTGTGGTTGACCCTCATCCTGGGCGCGGCCCTGGTCGCCTCCGGCATCGTGCAAATCTTCCTCGGTTTCAATATGCAGCACGGATCGCCCTGGATCTGGGTGGTCGTCTCCGGGCTGATCACGCTGTTGCTTGGCGTCATCATCCTGGTCCATTGGCCGGTCTCCTCGCTGTGGACGCTCGGCATCTTTCTCGGCGTCGATCTCGTCTTCGCCGGCGCAAGCTGGATCGGCCTCGGCATGGGTCTGCGCCAAGCCGCCTGACCGATGATCGCGGACGCTTCGACGCCCCGGAGCCCGGTCTGAGGATCCGCGGCCGGCCGCTTCTCGGGACAAGGAGATCTTTCCGGTGCGTTGGCTCTATCTGGCGATCGTGGTGGTGTTTGTCGCCGCACTGATCATCTTCATTTTTCAGAACACCCAAAGCGTCGACGTGTCCTTCCTCGCGCTCGGCGCAACTTTGCCGCTCGCGATTCTCGTCCTGGTCGCCTATGTGCTCGGGGCCTTGAGCGGCGGCAGCCTGTACGCGCTTCTGCGGCGGTCGGTCGCCGGGTCGCGGCGCGCCGGCTGAAGGCATATGCGATCATGCGCGCCATGGTCCTCAGGCGGCCCCGCGAACGGCTGTTGATGGAGGAGAGGCCCGATCCCAAGCCGGGACCGGGCCAGATTCGGATTCGGATCGAAGCCTGCGGCGTCTGCCGCACCGACCTGCACGTCGTCGATGGCGAGTTGCCCGATCCCAAACTGCCGATCGTGCCGGGGCACGAGATTGTCGGCCGCGTCGAGTCGACGGGCGAAGGCGTCGACCTCAAGCTCGGCGCGCGGGTCGGCGTGGCGTGGCTCGGCCACACCGACGGGACGTGCCCCTATTGCGAGAGCGAGCGCGAGAACCTCTGCGACGCGCCGCTCTTCACCGGCTATACAAGCGACGGCGGCTACGCCACCCATACGATCGCCGAGGCGGCGTTCGTCTTCCCGCTCACCGAGGACCTCGACCCGGTCGCGTCCGCGCCGTTTCTTTGCGCGGGCCTCATCGGCTGGCGCTCGCTGAAAATGGCCGGGGACGGGCGGACGATCGGCATCTACGGCTTCGGCGCTGCGGCGCACATCATCGCCCAGGTCTGCCGCTGGCAGGGACGGCGCGTGTTCGCCTTCACCCGGCCAGGCGACGCCGCCGGTCAGGCGTTCGCCCGGTCGCTCGGGGCCGAATGGGCGGGCGGATCGGACGACAGGCCGCCCGAGCCGCTCGACGCCGCCATTCTGTTCGCGCCGGTCGGCGCGCTCGTGCCCAGCGCGCTCGCCGCCGTGCGCAAGGGCGGGCGGGTCGTCTGCGGCGGCATCCACATGAGCGACATCCCCTCGTTCCCCTACCGGCTCCTATGGGAGGAGCGCAGCGTCTTATCGGTCGCCAATCTGACCCGCGCCGACGGCCGCGAGTTTCTCGCGCTCGCGCCCGAGGCGAAGGTGCGAACGACGACCACGCCCTATCCGCTCGACAAGGCCAACGAGGCGCTCGACGATTTGCGCAACGGCCGGCTCGAAGGCGCGGCGGTGATCGTGCCCTGAGCGCCATTCGCCATCGGCGCTGCGGGCGCTCGACCACGCCCCCTCCACCATGCTTCGCATGGTCCCCCTCCCCCGCTTCGCGTGGGAGGATAGGTCAGCCGCGACGGCTGGCGCTTACGATCCTCCCTTTCCGCGCAGCGGCGGGGGAGGGGGACCGGCCGAAGGCCGGGGGAGGGGGCGAGGGCCGGGGCAGGAGACGATCCGCAGCACAGCGTTCGGCGCGCCTCTACTCCAATCCGAGCACCGACACCTTGGCGGTGGTGATCTCGGTCGGCCAAAGGATCTCGGTGAGGCCGGTGGCGGCGGCGACCCTTTGCTTGCCGTCAACGTCATAGGTGATGACTCCGCCGCCGACGGCGCCGCCGATTTTCTGGCCCCAGAGCTTGCGTCCGGTCTCGGCGTCGAGCGCATAGAGATTGCCGCCCATGTCGCCGAAGTAGACCACGTCGCCAGCGGTCGGCGTCATGCCGCTCTGGATCGGATAGTTGGTCTTGGCCCGCCATTTCCATGTTCCGGTGTCCGCGTCGACGGCCGTGACGAAGCCCGCCCAGTCGAAGACCGGGTCGCCCTTGCCCCAGGTGTTGAACGGGTTGAGCGAATCTTCGCCCGACCAGGGCGCGCCCGGCGCCACGTCGGCGATCTTCTCAGGCGGCTCAAGCGTGACGGTCGTGCACCAATCGACCTCGCCGACATAGATGAGATTGTTCTGCGGGTCGTAGCCCGGGCCGTTCCACTCGGCCCCGCCGGTCGAGCCGGGACAGAAGTGGACGGACTTGCCGACCTCGAACGGCGCGGTCTCGTTTTCCATCCGGGTCATGGGCTCACGGTAAAGCACCGCGCCGCTCGCGAGGTCGAGGCCATAAAGATGGCCGTCCTTCGGCGCGAGCGAAAGAAGCGTCTTGCCGCCCGCGGTCTTGATGATGACGGGAGCGCTCGACACATCCCAATCGTGCCAGTCCTTCGGGACGATCTTGAAGTGGCTCCGGTAGGCGCCGGTCTTGGCGTCGAGCACCACCACGGAGCCCGAATAGAGATTCTCTCCCGGTCGCTCGCCGGGGGAAAAATCCGGCGCCGGGTTGCCGCCCGGCACATAGATGAGGCCCGAATCTGGATCGAGAGTGTACGAGGTCCAGGTCGCGCCGCCGGTGATCGGCACGCCCTTCGACGTGTTGCCCCAGGTCTTGTCGTTGAGGGGCGAGGGAGCTTCGGGCCCGCGCGTCGGGTCGCCCTCGGCTTTAGGAACCAGATAGAACTCCCACACGATCTTGCCGGTCTTGGCGTCGAGGGCGTACATGCGTCCTTTCACGCCTTTCACGTCGCCGCCGGCGTTGCCGATGAAGACGAGGCCGTTCCAGGCGATCGGAGCGGCCGGCGCGCTCTCGCCCTTCTTGTAGTCGCCGATTGTCGTTTCCCAGATGCGCTTGCCGGTCTTGAAATCATAGGCGAGCACGCGGGCGTCCTGGGTGCCGCGGAAGAGCATGCCGTCGAGATAGGCGGCGCCGCGATTGACCCCCTGCGGCGAGGCCGGCGTGTAATCCTCATGCGCCCGCCAGTTTTCCTTGCAGGTCGCGGGATCGATCGAAAACAGGTCGTACTCGGTCGCAAAAATCAGGGCGCCGTTCACCTCGATGAGGCCGGAGTTGAAGCCGGTGAACTGCCCAGTGTCATACGTGCAGAGAACCTTGAGCTTATCGGCATTCTGGTTGTTGATCTGATTGAGGCCTGAAAAGCGGTCCGAGGTCAGCGTCTTGTTGTAGCTCGGCCAATCGCCCTCAGCCGGCGGAGCCGAAGCGGGGGGCGCCGCCGCCTGAGCCTCCTTCCAGGCTGGGTTGGGCTCGGTCGCGATCGTCCCGGCCGGCGCGTTCATGTAACGCGCGTAGTTGATCCCCATCGCGGCGATTGGAACGAACTGGTCCCAAAAGACAAAATAAACGAGTCCCGCCACAATGAGGCCGAGAACCACGATCGCGATGACGGCGGTTGCAAGCCAGGATCTCACCGGCGGCTCCGTTGATTGCCGGCGCTCGCCGGGATGGGAAATAAAAAGGTCCGCCGATTTGCTTCGGGGGGCGGATCTCTCGTTACACCGAAACATGGCGCCGAAGCGACAGCCTCTCGCGCCTATCGTTCATCCTCCTGCAGATCGTCGTCGCCAATTGCCCGCCAGGCGGCGCCGTCGAGATCGTCGAACTGCCCGTTGCGCAGCGCCCACAGGAAAGCGGCGAGCCCGAGGCCGCCGAGAGCCAGCGCCGTCGGCACAAGGCAGACCAGGACGTTCATGGGCGCCGGGCCTTACCCATTTCGCGCCCTCAGCGCGTTGAGCGTGACCAGAATCGAGGAGCCCGACATCGCCAGCGCGGCGATGAGCGGCGTTGCCTGTCCCGTGACCGCGAGCGGGACCGCAAGAACATTATAGACCAGCGCCAGCCAGAGATTTTCGACCATCAGCCTGCGCGCCTTGGCGGCGAGGCTCAGCGCGTCGGCGACCGGCGCCAGCCGTTCGCCGAGGAACAAGGCGTCGGCCTGCGCCTGGGCGATGTGGGCGGCGGAAATGGGCGAGATCGAAACGTGCGCGGCGGCGAGCGCCGGCGCGTCGTTGAGGCCGTCGCCGACCATCAGCGGACGCTTTCCGGCGGCCTTCAGCGCTTCAAGCCGCTCAATCTTGTCCTTGGGCTTCAGACCGAATGCCAAACGCGTGACGCCGAGCTCGCGCGCCGCCAGCGCGACCGCCGCCTCGCGGTCGCCCGACAGGATCTCGACCTCGTGGCCGCGCGCGAGAGACGCGACCACTTCGCGCGCGTCGGAGCGCAGCCCTTGGCCAACCGCGAAGACGACGGCGCGTTCGGGCGTCCACATGCCAGGAAGAACAGGCCGAGGATGGCGACGACGCGCCGACCGGTCAGTTCGCCGGACACGAGCTGTCTTTCTCGATTCGATGCCAAGGTCATGGGCAAGAGAACCTCCAACTCAAGTTCCGGGGCGCCGCTTCCGGCTTGAAGTTTGTCATGGCGCGAAGAAGTGATCGCCGACCGATTTGCGCTCGCCGGTGCGCGCATCAGTCGCGGTGAAGGTGATCGGCGTCGACTTGCCGGGCGTCACGTCCGGGGGCGTCGCGACATACACCGGCGTTTCGAGCGTCGTGTCCGGCTCGACGTGAACCGTGAGGCTCCCGTCGGCGAGCGGCTTGGCGACGACGCTGGTCATCCGGGCTCCGTTGAGACCGGTCGCGCCGGTCGCCCTCGATGCGGCGCTCCACGAACAGAAAGAGGTCCGTCCATACCGTCTGCGGGCAGGCATAGCCGCACCACACCCGTCCGAAGAGCGCGTTGGACAGAAAGAGGATCAGCGCCGCGAGGATCAGGAGACCGGTGAAATAGTACACCTCCTGCGGCCATAGCTCGATGAAGAAGAAATAGAACCGGGAATGCGCCATATCGACGAGAACCGCCTGCCCCGGCTCGTCGGGTCCGCGATTCCAGCGGATGAAGGGCACGATGTGGTAGACGCCAAGCGCGATCCACAACACGATCCACTTTATGCGTCGATAGGTCCCCCACACTCTCTGAGGGTAACCTTTTTCGCCGCCGCATAGAGTGGACCGTCGTCGTCGATCGCCGCGAGGTCAATGCTCACGTACCGCCGCCCAGAGAGTGAACATAAAGCGCGAGCGCCTTGATCGTCACCGGATCGAGGCGCTTGCCCCACGCCGGCATGGTGCTGTTCGGGGCGTAGGCGATCGTGGCGGTCAGGTCTTTGATGTCCGCGCCATACAGCCAGATTTTGGTGGTCAGGTTCGGAGCGCCCATTTCAATATTGCCCTTGCCGTCCTCGCCATGGCAGGCGGAGGATGACGAACCAGGGCGCAAGATCGCCGGCCAGGCGGGCCCGACAAGCGCGCTGCACGACATAGAACGACGTCGCCAAAAGGACATTGCCGCCAAAAGCGAAGATCACCGCCGATGTGTGCAGCGGCCACAGGCGGCCGAAGTTGAACCACGGCGCGATGTTGAGGTCGGGGAACGCCAGCTCGAAGGCGATGTAGACGCCGACCGCCATGCCGGCGAGGCCCCAGAAGAGGGCGAACAGGGTCGCGACCTTGACGGGCGCGAAGTTGTAGTTGGGCAGTCCGCCGATCTCCAGCGGAGGACGTTCCGCCGGACAGGCGTTGAAACGCTGGAAGATCGCGAATATCCCCGCGGCGGCGACCAAGGCTCCGAGCCCCATGTGGAACGCATAAGCGGGCTCGATCGTCTGGGCGGCGATGAAGATGCATAGCAGCGCCAGCAGGCCCAGCACGTTCTCGGGCGCTCCTTCCCGTCTCTCACGCGGCGGCGACGTCAAGGTCGCGGGCTGAAACGACGTGTGGGAAGGGCTGTGCGTCGCGGTCGGCGGCGGCAAGCCGCCTCAGCTCGTCAGGGCGAAGGATCTCGACTCGCCGCTTACGCGGCAGCGTGATCAGGCCGCGCTCCTTGAAAAGGGTGAACGTGCGGCTCACGGTCTCAATGGTGAGCCCGAGATAATCGGCGATGTCCTGCCGCTGCATCGCCAGTTCGACGACGTTGTCGCCGAAAGGCGCCGAGCGGAAGCGGATCATCGTCAAGAACCAGGCGAGCCGTTCTTCCGCCGAACTGCGTCCGATCATCAGCATGTGGTCGATCGACAGGGTCAGCGCGCGGGTTGCGCCCTCGAACAGCGCGGCGTTTAGCCGCGGGTCGTCGTCCGTCCTGAGCCGGCAGGCCTGACGAGGCAGGATGGCCATTGCGGCCCGATCGATCGCCTCGATCGACAGCTTATGAGTCGCGTCGGGCTCCAGGCCGCAAATGTCGCTTGGCATATAGAACGCGAACACCTGCCGTCGTCCGTCGCGGGTATATTGGACCGCCCGGAAAAGGCCGCGCGTGACGAGGAAGAAGTTCTCCGTCGGATCGCCCTCGCCCACGACTTCCTGGCCGGCTTCGAACTCGAAAGCGGCCGCTTTAAAATGCGGAAAGCACGCGCTCAGGAGTTCGCCGATGCCGGGCCTGTCGCCGGCAAAAGCATTGAAGGCATAAGCCATTCGTCCCTCATATTCGCCTTGCAGCGTCCCCACTCGCGGGAGCCATCCGGGCAGTCATGGCGCCACGACGGATGTCAGGGAACATGACGTTTTGCCGCAGTCGTGGCCTCCAAGGGGCTCGGCCCACGCCGTGGACCGCGCCGAGCGCGCTCCAGCGTCCCCGAAACTGCCTCGCAAAGCCTCTCGACAGGTCCGGGCAAACCTGCCAGTCCGACGCCATGGCCAAGCTTCGTTCTTCTTATGTCTGCCAGAATTGCGGGGCTGTCACCCAGCGCTGGCAAGGCAAATGCGAATCGTGCGGCGAGTGGAATACGATCATCGAAGAGGCGGCGGCGCTCGGCGTCGGCGGCGCGGCCGCCCGCAGGGGAGCAGCAGGCCGGCCGTTCGCGCTCGAGGATCTGTCCGGCGCGTCCAGGCACGAGCCGCGTCTTGTCACCGGCCTCGCCGAGCTCGATCGTGTGGCCGGAGGCGGATTCGTGCCCGGGTCGGCGACGCTGATCGGCGGCGAGCCAGGCATCGGCAAGTCGACGCTATTGATCCAGGCCTGCGCGGCGGTCGCGCGATCCGGCGGCCGGGTCGTCTACGTTTCGGGCGAGGAATCGACCGCGCAGGTCCGTCTGCGCGCGGCGCGGCTCGGGCTCGCCGATGCTTCGGTGCAGCTTGCAGCGCAAACCTTCGTCGAGGATATCGTGGCGACGCTCGGCTCAGGCGACGCGCCGAAGTTCGTGGTCATCGATTCCATTCAGACGATGTGGAGCGACGCGATCGAATCGGCGCCGGGAACGGTGAGTCAGGTGCGCGGCTCCGTCCAGGCGCTGATCCGCTTCGCCAAGGCGAGCGGCGCGGCTTTGCTGCTGGTCGGGCATGTGACCAAGGACGGTCAGATTGCCGGCCCGCGCGTCGTCGAGCATATGGTCGACGCAGTCTTCTCGTTCGAGGGCGACGGCGCTCACGCTTTCCGCCTGCTGCGGGCGGCCAAGAACCGATTCGGCGCGACCGACGAGGTCGGGGTTTTCGAGATGACCGGCGGCGGCCTCCGGGAAGTGCCGAACCCCTCGGCGCTGTTCCTGGCGGATCGCGACGGCGCCGCCAATCCGGGCGCCGCGGTGTTTGCGGGCGTCGAGGGGGCGCGACCGCTGTTGGTCGAGATCCAGGCCCTGGTCGCGCCGACGACGCTCGGCACGCCGCGCCGCGCGGTGGTCGGCTGGGAGCCGAGCCGGCTGGCGATGGTGCTCGCGGTCCTCGAGGCCCACGGCGGAATGAAGCTCGGGCAATATGACGTCTATCTCAACGTCGCCGGGGGCTTGCGGATCGTCGAGCCTGCGGCCGACCTTGCGGCAGCCGCGGCGCTCATTTCCTCGCTCACCGGCGCGAGCCTGCCCGGGGATGCGGTCTATTTCGGCGAAATTGCACTGTCGGGCTCGGTGCGCGCGGTCGCTCATTCCGGCTTGCGCCTCAAGGAGGCCGCCAAGTTCGGATTCGCGAAGGCGTTCGCGCCGCCTTCGCCGCGCGCCGACGGCGAAGGCGCCAATATCGGCGTCCAGCCGATTGGAACGGTGGCGACGCTGGTTGCGTTGATTGCCTCGAGCGCCGTCGAGACGAGGGCGGCGCGCGCCGGCGCTCCGGCTCGCGGTGGGGTGACGAACTGAGGCGGCTTGGCTATAAGGCGCTCGCGCCAGCCGCCGGACGGCGCAGACGACGTTGAACCGTTCCGACGAGGTTCTCTCGAAAAATGCCCTCTTATCTCGATCTCGCGGTTCTCGGCATCGTTCTGGTCTCAGCCCTTTTGTCGATGATGCGAGGGTTCAGCCGCGAGGTTCTGGCGATCGCATCGTGGGCGGCTGCGGCCGCGGCCGCTTATTACTTCTATCCTCTCGTCTTGCCCTACCTCGCTCCCTATATCCACAAGGAGATCATTGCCCAGGCGGCCTCGGCGGCCATCGTGTTCTTCGTCACGCTGATCATCGTTTCACTGTTCACGGTCCGCCTGTCGGACGCGATCCTCGACAGCAAGATCGGCGCCTTGGATCGGACGCTTGGCTTCGTGTTTGGAGTTGCGAGGGGGTTCCTTCTCGCCGTCGTCGCCTTCGCTATTTTCAACTGGCTGGTTTCGGAGAAGCAGCAGCCGGAATGGGTCAGAAACGCCAGGACGCGGCCGATCCTCACCGAGACGGCCGATCGGATCGTCGCCTTGCTGCCGGAGGACGCGGCAACGACCGTCGACGGCTGGATCAAGTCGCGTGCGAGCGCGGCGACGAACGAGCTGGCTCCGCCGTCGGCGGACGATTCGGCCGCATCGACCCCCAGGACGACTGGCGATCAGCCGGTAGCGACTCCGGCTCCGGCGGCGCCGAAGAAGGCCGATTCGACCGCGGGCGGGAACGGTTCGGCGACGGACAAGCAGAAGCTAGACGCCTTGATCAACAAGAACGTTCCGCCTCCGGCGCCCTTCGCGCCGGCCCCAAAGCAGTGATGGGCGAGGCTTCGCACATCCCCTCGGACGCGTCGGGCGAGACCGGCGTCGACCTCGCCGAGGACCGGCTGCGCGAGCACTGCGGCGTGTTCGGCATTTTCAATCATCCCGACGCCGCCGCGATTGTCGCCCTCGGGCTGCATGCGCTGCAGCATCGCGGCCAGGAGGCGGCGGGGATCGTCGCCTATGACGGCGTCCGGTTCCACTCCGAGCGCCGGCAGGGGTTGGTCGGCGATCACTTCTCCAGCGCCGCAACCATCGACCGCCTTCCCGGGCGCTCCGCGATCGGCCATGTGCGCTATTCGACCACCGGCGAGACGATACTGCGCAATGTTCAGCCGCTGTTCGCCGAACTCGAGGCCGGCGGCCTCGCGGTAGCCCATAACGGCAACCTGACCAACGGGCTGACGCTGAGGCGAGAACTCATTCGCGGCGGCGCTATCTGCCAGTCGACGACCGATACGGAAGTCGTGCTGCTGCTTGCCGCGCGATCGCGCCGGCCGAGGATCGTCGACCGTTTCGTCGAGGCGCTGGCGGAGATCGAGGGCGCCTACGCGCTCGTGGCGCTGACCAACAAGAAACTGATCGGCGCCCGCGATCCGCTCGGCATCCGTCCGCTTGTGCTCGGCGAACTCGACGGCAGCCCGATTCTGTGCTCGGAGACTTGCGCGCTCGACATCATCGGGGCGAAATTCGTCCGCGACGTCGAGAACGGCGAAGTCGTCGTCATCGACGGCGAGGGTGTGAAGAGCTTCTTTCCCCTGGCGAGACTGCCGGCGCGGCCGTGCATCTTCGAATATATCTATTTCGCCCGGCCGGACTCGATCGTCGGCGGCCGATCCGTGTACGACGCCCGCAAGGCGATGGGAGCGGAACTGGCGCGCGAGGCCCCGGCCGACGCCGATGTTGTCGTGCCGGTGCCCGATTCCGGCGTTCCGGCGGCGATCGGCTTTGCCCGCGCTTGCGGCCTGCCGTTCGAACTCGGCATCATCCGCAACCACTATGTCGGGCGCACCTTCATTCAGCCGACCCAGTCGATTCGCGAGCTTGGCGTCAGGATGAAGCACAACGCCAACCGCGCGGTCGTCGAGGGCAAGCGGATCGTGCTGATCGACGATTCGATCGTGCGCGGCACGACCAGCGTCAAGATCATGCAGATGATGCGGGAGGCCGGCGCGCGCGAAGTCCACTTCCGCATCTCTTCGCCGCCGATCGCCTACCCGGACTTTTACGGCATCGACACGCCCGAGCGCGACAAGCTGCTCGCCGCGCGCATGGATCTCGAGGGGATGCGGCGATTTGTCGGCGCCGATAGCCTCGCGTTCCTCTCGGTCGAGGGAATCTATCGCGCGATGGGCTATCCCGGCCGCAACGAGAGACAGCCGCAGTTCACCGACCATTGCTTCACCGGCGACTATCCAACCCGCCTCGCCGATCAGCTCGGCGAGCCGGGCCGCCAGCAATTGTCGCTGCTCGCGGAAGCGAGCTGAGCGGGCTGTCTTCGGCTTGAATCGAGGTGGGGATTCCCGAATCGGGGAGATTTTGATTCAACCTGTTGGCTGGGCGGAGGCCAGCAGGAATGCCGAAGCCGTATTCGGAGGACTTGCGTGACCGGGTGATTGATGCGGTTGAGAAGGGCGAGATGAGCCGCCGCGCGGCGGCTCGGCGCCACGGGATCAGTGAATCCGTCGCGGTCAAATGGCTTGAGCGGGTTGAACGGGAGGGTTCGCGAGCGCCTGTCGGGCACGGCGGCCACCGGGCGCCGTGCGGCGGGCGATCCGGGACGTCGGGGCGCGTCTCGGGTTTCTGCCGAAATACTCCCCCGACCTCCATCCGATCGAGCAAGTCTTCGCCAAGTTCAAAACCCTGCGGCAAAAGGCGGGAGCGCGAAGCTGCCAGCCGTGTCCCAAGCCTGCGCTCAAATCCTCATCCAATACCCGCCCGAAGAATGCGCCGCATCCCTCGGGAACGCCGGATATGCGTAAATCCAAACCCAGAAGCCTCTAGGGAATCAGAAGCCAAAGAATTCGCGACGCAGTGCGTCTTCGTAAAGCTTCTTCTTATAGATTACTTCCCTCTGTTTCTTGGTCTCGTGGAAATAGGCCGCTTCCCGCTTCCCACTTGTCCACCTCGGCGATGTTATGGTTGCCTGAGGCGAGCGCCTCCTCCTTGCGGATCGCCTGGACCCACTCGTCGACCGCCGCCTTGCAGGCCGCCTGCAATTGATCCAGTTCCTGCTGGAGATCGGCTGAATTATCGGTCTTGGATGCTCCCCGCCCGTCTTCGATTACCGCGGCTCTATGAACGTTAGACGACACTGGGACCGATCGGGGAAACCGGCCCCCGGGGGGCGCCGCCCTTCACCGCACGCGCGACAATGGCGATCGGAAGGCGCGACTGCCAGTCATGATTGGGGAATACCGGAGGTCGCGATGAGTTTCGTTCAAGGATCTGAACACGACTGTTTCATCAGCTACCGGCATCTCGATGATGTTGGCCTCGACGGCGTGCAAGGCCACGGCTGGGTCACCTCGCTCCATCGGGTCGGAACCATCTTCGAGCGAAGCTGCTTTTGCCGGAACCCGAGGCGCCGACAAGCACAACCAACGAGACGTCCGGAATCGAGTAATTGATCGGCTGGTCGCATTTGTCCGCTGATCGCCCACGCCTTACCCGCCTTTCGTTCCCCCAACGCTGTCGCTGCTTCCGCTCCTTTTTACCTCGTGCCCAATAGCGCGCCAGTTTTGCTCCGCTTGGTCGGCTTCGCCTCAGCGACCTCGGCGAGCTTGACGATATCGGCGATTTTCCAAACCGTCAGTATTCCTGCTTCGTCGGCCGGAACAGGATCTCGTTGACGTCGACGTCCTCCGGCTGGCTCATGGCGAACATCACCATGCTCGCAAACGAGTCCGCGGGAATGGCGCTCTCGTAGACCTTGCGGATGTTTTCCGCCACATCCGGCTCGGTGACGCTCTCGGGCAATTCGGAAGCGACCGCGCCCGGGGAGATGATGGTGGTGCGGATGTTATAGGGCTTGACCTCCTGCCTCAGTCCTTCCGAAATTATCCGCACCGCGGTCTTGGTCGCGGAATAGACGGTGCTTCCCGGCCGCACCTTGTGCCCGGCGACTGACGAGACGTTTATGATGTGGCCGCTCATTTGGGCCTTCATGTGCGGCAGCGCGGCAGCAATTCCATAGAGCACGCCCTTGATGTTCACGTCGATCATGCGGTCCCAGTCGTCGATCTTCAGCCGTTCGAGCGGCGAGAGCGGCATCAGGCCGGCGTTGTTGATGATCACGTCGATGCGACCATGCGACTGCAGCGCGCGGTCGACGAGGCGCTTGACCTCTCCGCGCTGCGCCACGTCGGTCCGCATGACCGCGTCGCTGCCGAGCGAGAGCTCCTTGGCCAGCGCCTGAAGGCGGTCGAGGCGCCGCGCGCCGAGCACCAGTTTCGCGCCATTCTGCGCCAGGCGCCGGGCGGCGGCCTCTCCGAGCCCGCTGCTCGCCCCAGTGATGACGACGACCTTGTCCTTGATGCGCTCTTTCATGTTCTGATCTCTTGGGCTGTTCATTCTGGCGCGCGAAGCGGCGGCTTCAACGACGTCAGTTTCCGTACTGGGCGTCGGTTACCTTCTCCATCCAGTCGACGGCCTTGCCGTCCAGCGACTCCTGAATGGCGATGTGCGTCATCGCGACGGTCGGCGACGCCCCGTGCCAATGCTTCTCGCCCGGTGAAAACCAGATAACGTCGCCCGGCCGGATCTCCTCGATCGGACCGCCATCGCGCTGGGCGCGGCCCAAGCCGGCCATGACGACGAGAACCTGACCGAGAGGATGAGTATGCCAGGCCGTGCGGGCCCCGGGTTCAAAGGTGACCGCGTTGCCGGCCGCGCGCGCAGGCGCGTTCGCCGGGAACAGCGGGTCGATCCGAACCGCGCCGGTGAACCATTCCGCCGGCCCTTTGCCGGACGGCTGCGAGCCGCTTCGCTTGATCTCCATCCACCACTCTCCTTCTTTGCCGGGCCGCCCCGTCCGACCCTTGTTAGACCGCCCGCTCTTTGGTTTCAGGCGCTGAAATCCGGATGGGGCCTTTGAGCCGGCGCGATAAATGGAGCGCGGATAGGCGCCGCCGCCTCACCAGAGCATCGTCCAGGACAGGGCGGCTGCCTCGGGAGCGAGCTTGTGGGGGGCCGCCGATTTCTGCCAATCGAGAAACAGGGCCCGGAACCCGCCCCGGCTCGGATTCGCCCGCTCGATCAGATCGTTCATCAGGCGGAGCCGCCTGACCAGCGTCTTCATGAAGCCCACGGCGCGCGCCGGGTTCTCCTCGATCGCAGCGATGAACTCCTCATAGGAAGCGGCGAGGCATTCCGTGTCGGTCGCCGCCCTGACTGTCGCCGATCGCGGCCCGGGTTCGATCAGGCACATTTCGCCGAACACCTCGCCCGTCTGCAGCGTGTCGACTGCCCTGGCGTTGGCGCCCTGGCCGATAATGACTTCGACCGACCCGCTGACGATGAAGAACGCCGTGTCGCCGTCGTCGCCTTCCGCGATGATCGTGTCTCCGGCTTTGAACGAGACGTTTTGCATGCGTAGCTCCCTGGCGCTTCGAATCCGGCGCCGCCGGTTATATCAGGTCTGAACGGGACCAACGCCGCGAAGAACTCCGCTGGCGGCGATATTGCGTAGCCTGCATGAATCCCGCGCCGCCACGGATCGCCTCAGGCGAAAATTCAGCCTCGCCCAAGCTCGCCCGGCCAGCTTGGCGCCGATCCTGCGCACAGCCGGAGATTGCGAAGATTCGCGCGCTTATCGACGCTCCTGTCCAAAACTGCCCGATTCCAGGGTAGCGCGGTGGCGAAACCGCATTCACTCTGGGCCAGCCGGTCGAAGAGGGCGCCTATGCCTATACCCTGGTCGAGGGCAGCGGCGGCGCCGGCGGGCGGCGGCGTTCGCCGGTCGGCCTGCTTGGGTTTTCTTGGCTCGCGGCCGGTGCGGGCCGAAGGCCCCGCTCAGGAGGGTTGGATTGTCTTGGATTTTCTTGGATTCTCTCGTCCGAATCGAGACTTTTCAGTGGGTTGCGCGGCGTGAACGGAGGGACGACTTTTCTCCCCGTTTGCCGCCGGGAGAGAGGCGACGGAACCGCGGCTCGCGGCGTTGGGTATGGCAAGGGCAGAGGATTTGCTCATATCGGGTAGCGTAACCGCTCTTCTGATTATCCGCAAGACATTGTCGGCCGAACCTCCCCCTCTCGGCCGCTTCCAAACCAACAGCAAGGAACTCCGGACGACCCGCCCGACCGGTGCGACGGCCCAGACTGAGACGCCTTTCCCCTCTTGGCGCCGGGCGCGGGACAATTTACTCCAATCGACGTTCATTTAGGGAAGAGCGCGGGATGTCCTCGAGTTGGCGCCGGTTTTTGCTATCGCTCTCGGCTTCGCTCGCGCTCACGGGCGTCGCCGCGGCCGCAGATTGCGACGCCCTGATCGCCAACTTCAAAAGCGCGGTTGCCGACAAGGCGTTCGACAAATTGAAAGATTCGATGGCGGCGATCGCGGACGACAATTCATGCAATTTCGATATCGACGCGTATCGCATCCAGGAAATCAATTCCATCATCGACATGGCGGGCGCCGCGCCGACGGATGACGCGCGAAAACAGATGCTCGAATTTGTGCAAGGCGTCATGGAAATCGGCGGAGACTGGCGCTCGGCAGAGAATCTGGGCGACTTTTACGCGCATCGCGCCGAATTCGCCGACGCGCTCGGCGCCTACGAGACCGCCATCTCCTTCCTCTCTCGGGCCGCGCCGCCAGCGACCCAGAAAGATCGGGAGGAGCTGCTCGCCCGGGCGGAAGCGGCGAAGAGCCAGGCGAGCGATGATCAGGAGGGTAAAAGTGCGTCGAGATTTGCGGCTTCAAAGCGGGATCTCAGCGGGCGCTTTGCCGGGATCTATTCTCGCGAACTTTTGCGCGGGTTCGAGGTGCTCGCGGTGCCTTTGCCGATCAATTTCTACTTCGGGCAAGCTCGGTTCACGCCGGCCGGACAAAAGGCGGTCGAGGAACTTGTCGAGGCCGTCAAGGAGCAGAATGTCGAGGCTGTCACTCTCGTCGGCCACACCGATCCGCGGGGCGGTCATCAATACAATGTCGAACTGTCCAAGCGTCGCGCGTCCGCAACACGTGACTATCTGCTCTCCCACGGCGTGAAAGCGCGCATCCTTGTCGATGGCAAGGGACCGGATGAGCCCTTCGACGTCTCGTTGCTTGGGAGGCCCGTCTCCCAGAGCGAAGCCTGGGCGCTCGACCGCCGCGTGGAATGGGTTCGCAAGGGAGCAGCGGATTGAGGATCTTCGACCTACGGCAGGAATGGACAATGCGCAAACTGATGCTGTTCCTAACCGCCGCAGGCGCGGCGGCCGTCGGCGCGCTGGCGCAGCCCGGCGCGGTTTCGGCCGATCCGTTGCGAGCGCCGGGCGGCGGGACGATCCGCGCGCTCGTCGCCGGCGTCGACGTCTATTCGAGATTGCCGGCGTCGGTGCAGTTGCAGGGCGCCAGGGCGGACGCCGAGGACATCGCCGAAGCGCTCACGCGCGGCGGCGTCAAGCCGGTCGTTCTGTTCGACACCGACGTGACCCGGGCCAAGATCGTGGCGCAGATGGATTCTTTCGTCGCCGAATCGAAGCCGGGCGACTTCGTCCTCTTCGCCTACGCCGGCCACGGCATGCAGACGCCCGAATACGCCCGTTGGCAGGGCATCGATCCCAACGGCGTCAACGAGCAGATCGCGCTGTCCGGATTCAGCTTCAGCGGCGACGGCGTCGACGAAATCATCGTGAACCCGGAAATCCGCGCGTGGCTGTCGCGGCTGGACGCCAAGGGCGTCGATGCGCTGGTCGTCATGGATTCGTGTTTCGGCGGCGGCATGCGGGAGGTCGATCCGCGCACCGGCGCGATGCGGACGCGAGTTCTTGCGCGCCAGCGCGGCGCAGATCCGGGCCGGCGAAGACGAGCGCGCGAAATTTGCCGGCATCCCCATGACCGAGAAGGAAGCCCGCGCGAACGTGGAGCTGATGCCCCATGTCACTTTTCTCGCCGGCGCAACGAGCCGATCGGTCGTTCCGGAAACGGACGGCCTGGCCGCCAGCGGACCGCGGGGAGCCCTCAGCTACTATCTCGCCCGCGCGCTTCGCGGAGAATCGTCCAAGGACGGGGTGACAACCCGCCAGGCGCTCTTCGGCTATCTCAAGCCCAACATCCGCGGGGCGACGCAGGATCGGCAATTGATCCAGGTCGAGCCGCAAAGTCCGGAGCCTTCGATTTATGGCAAGCCGGTTTTGACATTTGCTGAAGCGGCGCCACCGGCCCAGGCGGCGAACACGCCGCCCGCGCCTGGTAGCGGAGGTCCGGCCGACGATGGCGCGGCGCCGCCTGCGCAGGCCTCGAACGCGCCCCCTACGCAAAGCGACGAACCTCCGGCGAATCAAGCCGCAACGCCACCGGCCCAGGCGACAGACATACCCCTCCCGCCCGGCTATGGACCCCCGCCGGCTCAAGCTCCAACCCCGCCGGCGCAGGCGGCGAACACACCCGCTCCAGCCGATAGCGGACCTCCGCCGGCCCAAGCTCCGGCGCCGCCTTCCCAGGCGGCGACCGCTCCGCCCCCGCCGGATAAAGAACCGCCGCCGGATCAAAGCCAGACGCCGCCATCCCAGGCGACAAACACTCCGCTCCCCCCCGGCTATGGCACTGCGTCGGATCAGGGCGCGGCGCGGAACGACACGATCCGTGTTGCCCTCATCGACGCGACGGACAAGGCCTGGGATACGATCGAGAAAGGGAATGCGCCTTTCGAGCGATCGCCGACGGTCGACGGGGCAGATCTCGTCTGGGACGTCGGCAAGAACGAAGTTCTCTCGCGTGGCGATCTCGTGATGCAGTTCGTCGACGGGTCGCTGATGGGCGGCGTCATTGACCGGACCTGGGCGCTCAGGCGGTTGCGGGAGATTGCCGAGAATCGCTACCTGTCGGCTGACCTCGCGACCGAGGGGCAGCTGCTCAGCGCCGGCGACGTGGCAAAGATTGAGGTCGGGGGGACCGCGGGTCAGCGCCTCGTCGTGTTCGACATCGCCGCCGACGCCACCATACAGATGCTCTACCCCGGCGCGACAGGCGCGAGTGGGCATTGCGCGGACCCGAAAGACAGCGCATGGAGTTGCTCGCTACGGGTGACGCCGCCCTTCGGCGCCGACACGATCGTGACGCTGGCGACGTCGGGATCCACGGATGATCTGGTGCGATGGCTGCGCGGACACCACGCGAGACGCGACGCGGCGCTCATTCCCGACCTTCTGACAAGCGCGATGAAGGTTGATCCCGCGGCTCGGGTCGGCTTTGTCGGGGTTTACACAAACAAGCGCCAATAAGCCCGGACGCCCCTTTCATGAAAATGACACTGGCTTTTTTTGTAGACTGTGACCGTCCAATGATCTTAATGACTGCGGGCGGGGGCGACGCGAACGAGACTTGAAGAGGTGATCGAGACCTCGCCCAAAATTCAGGCGCTCAAATTCCTCCGAGAGGCGGCTCGGCGGGCTCGGGCGCTTCGCCCTGACCTGCGGTGGAGGCTCGCGCTGGTGGCGCTTGCGCTCGCGCTGGGGCTTTCTGGTCCGGCCGGGGCGCAAGAATTGCGCCCCTCGACCGGGTATGTCGAAACGAACTCACCCATTTCCGATGTGAGCGCCTATCCACTGGCCGCGTGGAATGGGATCAACTCCGTCAAGGTATGGAACGTGGCCCAACTCACCGGCGTGTCCGGCGCGAATCTGCCCGGCGCGGCGGCTCCCGGTCGTTTGGTCGCGCTCGTCATCGCCAACGGCGCCTACCCCGACGCCCCGCTCGCGAATCCTGCCGTCGACGCCGGCATCGTCGCGGACAGTCTCAGACGCGTCGGTTTCGCGGTCACCGTCAAGACCAATGTCGATCTTGAGGACTTCGAACAGGCGATGTCCGACTTTGCCAAGGCAAGCAAAGGCGCCGACGTCGCCCTGTTCTATTTCGCCGGTCACGGCTTCTCCGTCGCCGCCGATGGGGTTCAGCAGAATCTCCTGATGACGACGTCGAGCAATTTTCAGGCGAAGTCGGAGATTGGTTTGCGGCAGGGGGGCGAGCCGCTCGATCATGTCGAGGAGATGATCATCGGCAACGCGCGGGCGACGCTGATTTTCATCGACGCCTGCCGCAACGTTCCGGCTCTTGCTCACCGCGGCGTTGGCTCGCGCGGCTTTGCGCCGATCGACCCATCGTCGTTTGACGGGGCCTACGTCGTTCTGTCGACCCGCCAGGGCAAGACCGCCGAGGATGGCGAAGCGGGCAAAGGGAGCCCATTTGCGCGCGCGGTCGCCGCCACCTTGCCGACCGCGGGGCTGCGGATCGAGGACGCTTCCGCCCGCATTCGCGAGAAGGTGCGCACGGAGACTTCAGGCGAACAGGTGCCGGACGTGGTCCGCAGCGATCTTCCGGAAGGCGGCGTGGTGCTGATGCCGACCGCCGGTTCGCCATCGACGCCGGTCGCCGCGCTCGAGTCGACGCAGCCAGCAGATGCTCCGGCCGGCGGTTCGGGGTCAAAGTCGATCGCCTCCCTGGAGGCGACGCAGCCGGCGGGCTCGCCATCCGCGCTTCCGCCGCCCACGCCTGCGCCGGCAGCCGAACCCCCCGCCGCCGCGGCGATTCCCGTTGGCCCCGCGCCGAAGGTCGCAGCCAATGATCCCGGCGGCGAGGTGTTCAAGGAATGCGACGAATGTCCGGAAATGGTTGTCGCGCCTGCCGGCAAGGCGGTGCTGGGCTCGCCGCCCGGCGAAGGCGGGCGTCAGACTTTTGAGGCAGCGCCGCATGTGGTCGAGATCGGGAAACCGTTCGCCGTGGGCCGGTACGCCGTGACATTCGCTCAATGGGACGCGTGCTACGCCGAGGGCGCCTGCGGCCATCGCCGGCTTGGCGACCTCGACTTCGGTCGCGGCAAGCGACCGGCGATATTCGTGACCTGGACCGAAGCGCAGCTCTATGTGCAGTGGCTCAAGCGCAAGACCGGCCAGCCGTACCGCTTGCTGAGCGAAGCGGAATGGGAATACGCCGCGCGCGGCTGCAAGAGCCTCAAATGCGCCAATGCGCCGTTCTGGTTCGGCGCGATCAAGCCCGAGGTCGCCGTCTACAATTCAAGGCGCTCGTACGATGGCAGTCCGAAAGCCGACCCTCGACTGAAGACCGAGCCCGTCGACAGCGGACCGGCCAACCCGTTCGGGCTTTACAACATGCTCGGCAATGTGCGGCAATGGACCCAGGACTGCTGGAATCCGGCTCCCGCGGCCTTGGCCTCGAATGGCGCGCCCGTTCTTTCCGGCGACTGCTCGGCCCGCGCGACGCGCGGCGGCTCGTGGGCCGACGATCCGGCAAAACTGCGCGCGGCCGCACGCGACTACGAGAGCATCGACGAGGGCTCGGAGAGGATCGGTTTCCGCGTTGCGAGGGACTTGGAGCCCTGAGCGGAGCAATAAAGTCGAGGCGAGATTTGAGCAACATGAGGCATGGCATGAGGCGAGCGCTGCGGAGAAGGACAAGCGCATGGGCGGTTCTCTTCGGAATCGCGATCGGCGCGCTCGGCTTTCTCGGCGTCGACGCCGCGAGCGCGCAAACGCGGCGCGCTTTTCTGGTCGGCGAGCAGCGCTACTCCGATCAGGACATTCCGAGTCTCACGCGATCCGACAACGACGCGAGCGATCTCGCGGCCGATCTCGAGCAAGTGGGCTTCGACAAGAAGAACATCACGCTGGCGACGGAGTTGCGCGGCAAGGGCGATTTCGACAAGCGATTCCAGGCGTTCCTCGCCACCGTGAAAGAGGGCGACGTCGTTCTTTTCTTCTACTCTGGCCACGGGCTCGGGGTCGAGGCGAACAATACCGACTATCTTTTGCTCAGCGACATCAAGAGCCTGCGATCCTATACGCGCGACCAGGTGATCGAAGCGGACAAGCGCCGGGACGATATCATTTCGCTCAAGATGCCCTCGTTCGAGGGGGCCTACGAGACTGACGAAATCGCCAAGAACGGCGTTTCCGTCACCGATGTGATGAACGCGATCGCCGACAAAAAGCCGAAGGTCGCCATCCTCCTTCTTGATGCTTGCCGTTCGATCATCCGGGCGACGACGGATGAGCGGGAAATCAAACGCGGCCTCACGTCCGGCAGCCGTCTGCTGCAGCCGAAGGATGTGCCGGCGGGCACGATCGTCGTGTTCTCCGCTTCCTTTGGCGAAACGGCGATCGAGAGCTTCGGGTTCGGAGATCATCGACGCAACTCCCTCTTCACCGAAGTCGTCCGGTCGGAACTGCAACGGCCGGGGCAAACGTTGATCGAACTCGGCCAGCGGATCACCCGCATGGTCCGGGCGTTCGCTCTCAAGGGCGGGCGGCAGCAGGAGCCGGAATATTTCGAGAATCTCGGCGTCAGCGACAATTTCGCGCTCGTCGATCCGGTCGGGGCCGCACGCTTCCAGCTGACGCAGCAGGAATGCGCAGGCGCCGAGGTCGATTGGGCGGAGATCAGCCAGCAACCCGAGCGTGAGGCTCTGGAGAGGCATCGCCGACGGTTCCACGATTGTGCGACGGCCGAACTCGCGCGCCGCGCGCTCGTCAGCCTGATCGGCTCTTCCGAGGTCGTTGCTCCGACCGTGTCCGCCACCTCCAAGGTGGTCGACGAATGCGACCAGCGGGCGGCCTCGGAGAGCGACCCATCCCGCCCGCCCGAGGTCCCCGGGGTCGC
Source organism: uncultured Alphaproteobacteria bacterium (assembly GCA_963765375.1). GTDB lineage: Bacteria > Pseudomonadota > Alphaproteobacteria > Rhizobiales > Beijerinckiaceae > Roseiarcus. The sequence continues at coordinate 26,475 of CAVXVZ010000014.1, forward strand.
GCTCGATCAGATGGATTTCGACAAGGCGATCGCCGCCTGCAAGACATCGATTGAGCACAATCCGCGCATTGTCAGATATCTCTTCAATCTCGGCCGCGCCAAATTCGCTGCGGCCAACGCGCTGCGGCTGGACGATCCCGCCCGCAAGCCCCTCATTGTCGACGCGCGCGCCGCCTACAACGACGCCGCCAACCGGGGCTACGTGGCCGCGCTCTTCAGTCTGGCGACGCTCTCCGCCTACACCGATGCGAGCGACGAAGAGCAGGCTCGCGACAACAACCTCCTGTTGAAGGCGGCGAACCAGGAGTTTGCCCCGGCGATGTACGAATTGGGCCGCCGTTACAGCAAAGGCTCGTTTGGCCTCCAGCGCGATCTCACCGAGGCCTATCGCTGGATGGCCAAGGCTGCGGAGGCCGGGTCGATCCCCGCGAAGGTGGAAACGGCCGAGGCGCTTTTCTGGGGGTACGGCGTCGCGCCAAATCCGCGCCGCGCGGTCGAAATGGCCGAACAGGCGGCATACTCGGGGTCCGACGCTGCAAAGTTCAATCTCGGTTGGTATTATTTCTGGGGTTACAAGATAAACACCACCGGCGACCAGGTCGCTCCCAGCTCTGTTCTGCCCGACGACACCCAGGCCCTGCTCTGGTGGGGGCGCGCGGCCTCGGACAACAATCCGGCGGCGCAGTACACCATGGCGCAAATGATGGAACATGGGTATGGCCTGCCCGCTCCTCAGCCAGAGATCGCGGAGCGCTACTATCGGCTGGCGGCAAGCGGCGGCAACGAGAACGCCGAGATCGAGCTGGCCCGCCGGCTCCTGGCGGGCCGCGTGCTGGTCAAACCGGAAAACGGGTCGAACGAAGCAATCGACCTGCTCACCCGCGCGCTGAGCCACGGTTCGGCCCGAGCGGCGAACATGCTCGCAGAGATCTATCGCAATGGCGAGCTCGATCAGGCCAAAGACCCGCTGATGGCGATGAAATATGCCTTTCTCGCGATGAAGCTTTCCACTCAGGCTGACCCGACCGAGTCCGATGGCAATCCGTTCTACGAGATCGATGCAGGCATCCTGCTGGCGGAAATGGCCGTGAACGGCCAAGCCGTCGACATTAACGATCGCGCCTTGCTGACCCCCGACGAAGTCGACCGCCTGCAGCGCTACTACGGGACCGTCGATCCGGAGACGCGCAAGGTAAAGACGCGCCCCCTAAACGTCCCGCTCGACTGCGGCGGCTACACCTCCGACAAACTGGTTTGGGTGTGGGATTGGGGCCGCGCCGAAGCGCCGACCGAGCCGCAGTTCCGCAGCTTGGAGCGCGAAACCCGTTGCTACAACAACGACGTTCTGCGTCGAACGCTGTCCGCCACGTTCCAGGCCGCGCGCAAGGAGAAAGTGCCCTTCGCCGACTTGATCACTCAGCAAATCCTCGCGGCGCAGGCAGAAGCAAACGCGCAGTCGACCCGTCAGCCCCGCCGTTGAAATCGTGAGAAAGCGGCTTTATAGTGTGAATTGGACTGAACCGCATCATCGGGAGAGTTCCATGGGCGTCAAGTCGGTAAAGCACCCAGCGAGTTCTGGCATACTTTTGGCGGCGAGCGCGGCCGTTGCGCTCGCGACATTCGGCCAATCTCCGGCCTGCGCAGGCGACGCCTTTCTCCGTGGATTTGTCGGAGGCATGGTGGGCGGCATGGTCGGCAACATGCTCATGGAGCCTCGCGGCGGCTATGGTCATCGCGCTTCGCGCGCGGCGCCCGCCTATCATTCAAACGGCGCGCCATCCAGTCGTTCGCGCCCGGCAGGCAACGGAGCGCCGCCTTCGCCGGAGGAGTCGTCCCGCGCGCTCGCCTCCCTCGCGCCGCCGACCACCCAGGAAGAACAGGTGATCCTAAAATCCGTGACGCCCGTTCAATCGCTCGGGGCCGTTGGCGCGTCGGATGATCTCGAGCAGATCGGCAAGGATTACAACGCCGACGCCAATCGCGACTACACCAGCCGGGTCGACGATGTGATCAGGCGCATCCAGCAAGCCCAAAGCGCCCAGCACTCGACCAAAGAGGGGGACGTCACCGAGCATGCGATTCTCGAAGCGCTGAATACTTCCATCCACGACGCCAAACTCTTCAGGTTCGAGACGTTTCTGGGCGAGAATTGGTCACCCGAGCGTCTGCGCGTGATGATTCTCGATCAGGTCATGAATGAGATCGGAGGCCTGTTTGACGGCACGAACCGCGGCGCCGTGACGATGAACGACCTCAATTCGATCATCAGCAAATCGGCGCGTAACGTCTATTCGCGGCTGTTCGAGACCTCGGAATTGCTGGCGGCAAATCGCAGCTCCACCCTGTTCCTGCAACGTCTCTATCAGACCCACGGGGATCTGGTGAACGGCGATGTCCGTGAGAGCGCGGAGCAATTGTTGGCGGATGCCTCCGCTGCCGGCGTAGCTCCGCTGGAACCTTCGCTGCGGCGCGACCCTAACGCCTTCGCCCTCCGATATCGGGCGGAGCGCATCATTTACGATTGCTTGACTGACAATGTCGAGGCGATGACCTCGAGCGAGTCCGGCATGGCGCCGTCAGGGGAGATTAACAAGCGTGTGCTTGACGTCGCCAACCAGCAATGCGCCAAGTGGGCCTCTGCGCAACTGATCGATGCCGACGGCAAGATAAAGCCCCAGGACCCGATGCCCCTGCGCGTCATTTGGACAGCCAAGGGTCCGAATGACGACGACCCCTCGATGTATGGACGCGCGACGGACCAGCTCTAGGGGCGATCTTTCTGCCCGTCCTCGCCTCCCGGAGCTCCGCAGTCTGGCGCGCGAGCGGCCTTGGCGATTCTGTGGCGAGAAGTTCGCTTCTGGTCGGGACAGCGGCGGGATCGCGAGTGATTTTCAGAGCCAATTCGCTCCCGGCAATGGATGGGCCAGCGCTCGGGACCGCCGATGAACGCCAGGAAAGATGCGCCCCCGCCGTCCCCATTCGCGAGGTCCGTCGGGGCGGCCATGGCCAGTCTGGTCCTCGCGCTATTGATTTGCGGGTTCACATTTTTGCTCCGAGCGGTCGATTTCGCGCCGCTTCGTGCGCTCGTCATGACGGAGGACCATCTCTACGACGCGATCCACGCGCCCGACGTCCGCCTCCTCAAGAATGCGCATCAGGTCGTTTTCATCGATATCGACGACAATGCGGTTGAGAAATGGACCGGGCGGGCGAACAAGGACCTCAATTCCTCCGAAAGGCCGAAGCCTTCTCGAAACAATACGCCGCGCGGACTCATCGCTGAGCTCGCGGGTCTTGCGAGAAAAGCCTCGGCGGCAGTCGTCTTCCTGGACTTCGACTTTCGCGATCGTCTGGCCGACGACATCGACCGCGACGGAGACCGCAGCCTCCATGACGAACTCGCCAAGAAAAGCGAGACCCCCGTCCTCATTCCGACCTTCTTCACCGCGGGCGTTCTGCCGCCCTGCGTCAACCAGAGCGACCAAATCGCGCCAGCGGAATTGGAGACCGTGTTCAGCGATTTGACCGAGGCGAGGCAAAGCGGCGGCGCAAAGGAGCTGCCCTCGGTTGCTCTGGTTCATCCGGTGCTCGCGCTCGGCGCTTACGGGCTGCCCGAAGGCGCCTGTTCGGCCTATCACGTCCAATTCGGCGGGGAGATGGTCGCGCGGGAGGCAGCGATGGTGCGGGCTGTCCAATTGGCGATCGCCGGCTCTCCCTGCGAGCCGGCGGAGCAATGCGTCAAACTGCCCGGCCTCGACACGCCAGAGATCGTTCCGATTCGGTGGGCGATCGGCAATGACACAGACCAGAAACACGACGGGGCCGACAACGGCGGGGAGAATGACGGCAAAAGGAATTTGGCTTACGCGCGCGTCAAGGCGAGTTCGCTCGTCACATACCAAGGCCTCGTCGATTCTCCGAAAATGGATTCGGGTGTCTTGAAGGACGCGATTGTCGTCATCGGCTCAACCGCGCGATGGTCGGAGGATACGTTGTCGACGCCTCTGGGCAATCTTCAGGGCGTGCTGGCTCATGTCAATTTGGCGCTCAGCCTCGAGTCCGCCAACGACGAAATCCCGCTCTGGGAGCAGTTCGGGCTCGACGTCGTATTCATCGCCGCCGCTGCCGCCGCGGTCCCTCTTGTTTGGTACTATTTGTACAAAAAGCTCGGACTAGCGGCCGAGCCCTCCGCGCGACAGCAGCTCTGGCATTTTCTTCTCGAGACAGGCCTGTTCGTGGTCTTCGGAATCGTTTTCGCGGCCATCTGCGCGCTCCTGCTCTATTCCGGCTCACGCTTGACGGCCGGCTGGCGCTTCGGACTTCTCACCTTCGTCGTCGGCTCGATCGTCGCGCTGCTGATCGAAGTCTGCTCGGCCGTCTCGGAGGGCGCGAGGAAAGCGACCGAACACTGCATGACGCGGCGGACCACTCCGAATCCGGAGAGCTCACCGCGACTGGAACCGCCAAATGCGAGCGCCAAGGAGGCTCCGCCGAGATGAGAGGCATCCTTGCGGCAAATCTGGTCGCAGCAATCCTTGTCGTTCGGCCGGGCCACGCGGTCGCGGACGACAAGACATGCCCGATCGATGAAGTCGTCGCCGTCGTCCGTTTGGTCGCGGGCGACGCGACGAAGACGCATATCAAGCGCGCGCGCCCGGATGACGGGAAGGACGAGAAGAGCGACGCTCGCGAACCTGATGACGAGCACGCGAAGTCCGACACGTGCATTCGCTATGGCGATCGTCTCGAGGCCGGTCCCGAGGCTGTCGTGACCATCGAAACGACCAAAGGGAAACGCCATATTGGCGGGTCTTATGACCCGGAGTTTCAGGCGCCGGAGGCCTCCGAGGCCGTCTCGCCCGGCGCTATGTCTTACATCGCTTCGCTCTATCACAATCTCTTCAGCAGAAGCGGCACGAGCGTTTATGCGACAGGCAGAGGGCTCGGGGATTGCCAAGAGGCCGGGGAGGAGGCTTTGCCTCTTGTTCCGCTCGATCGGCTCGGCCAGACCCATCAAGAGATCGGCGCCGACCTCAAGGAAGTCGTCGCGGCATGGAAGCCATCGGCGCCGCCCCGCTCTGTACAGGCGACATTGCGCGAGGGGAACGGCGTGGTCATCGCGCGCGCCGACGCCTGCGGCGAAGCTCACGTCGCCCTGCCATTGCGCCCCGGCGATCTTCACCCCAACGACGCCCTGACGCTCGAGATTGTCGATGGCCGCGGCGCGAGGCTGGACTACGACCTGATCGTCGTTGAGCCGAAGGACCTGCCCGCCCCGCCAGGCTCCTTGCCGAGCCAGTGGCTCATTGCGGCGTGGCGGCTCGCGGCGGGTCCGCCGGAAACGCGACTTGACAGCATCGCGAGGCTCCAGACGGCGCCGCCCGACGCTTTGGCTGCCCGAAACATCTCCGAGGCGATCTGGCTTGATTCGAAGTTCTGAAGTTGCAGAGCCCGAAAGAGGGTCGCCGTCTACACTAGTCCGAGATTTGGACGATGCGGTTGGTGTTGAGGTTGACGATGGCGCGGCGGCCGTTGACCACCACGGCGCCGTAGCCGGGCCGATCAGGGATTGGAGTTGGAGTGACATCTTGCGGGAGCGTGTCGCCCTGGCCTGGCTGTCCGGGGACGATGACGCGCGGACCGACGCCGATCGGTCCCAGGTCCGGCGCGGAAAGGGTCGACGACGACTTGCCGGACCCCAGGCCTGACGACCCCAGACCGGACGACCCCAGGCCTGACCCCAGACCCGACATCCCCGGTGGCGCGTAAACACCCTTGAGGGTTTGTGGCTGGTTCTGGGCGTAGCTTGAACACCCCAGGGCAGATAATACAACTAGTGACAGTACAACTGCGCGCATGTTCGCCTCTCCTGCGCAGGCCCTCCGATCGGACGCCTGAAAGCGGCCGCGTCCGGATCAGGAGGAACGACTTCGGCTTCCGACCTTAGCAGCCCGCCTCGATCGAGGCCAGAAGCCGCGCCCGGATGGGCATCCGGCTGCATTCGATCCCTCCGAGGCTTTTCCAAGCCAAGCCAGAATTTAGCCAAATCCAGCAAAGCCCGGTCAGCGCCGAGCAAAATCCATCAAAGAAAAAGGCTTGGATTTCCTTTGATCGGCTTGTCAGAATCTAGCCTTTTCAATGGGTTGCGCCGATCGCTCGGGCAAGAAACTCTTTCTCTGCTCCTTTCCTCGCGATGGTTGGTGCGCCCCTCGGCGCCTCAAAGCCGGCGACCTGTCCAACGTACCACGACTTCCGATTTTGGGAAAGACAATTCTGGCCATGACGGGCGCAATCTTCCTCGGTCCGAGCGGACCGCGCGCTCACCGTCCGGGATTCTGGCGCCTGAACTGTGCCGCAAGTTGTTCTGCCCCGTTCGCCAGGAGTCCGATGTCCGAGCCGACGGCGGCGAACAGGCAGCCGAGCTCGATATAATGCTGGGCCAGTTGCGGATCCCCGGTCAGGATTCCGGGCGCGACGCCCGCGGCCTTGATCCGCCGGATCGCGTCGTCGATCGTCTTGACGACCGCGGGATGGCTGGGCTCGCCGAGATGGCCGAGCGCGGCCGAAAGATCGCCAGGGCCGACAAAGACCCCGTCGACGCCCTCGACCTTGGCGATCCGCTCGAGGTTCTCGAGCCCGCGCTTCGTCTCGACCTGCAAGAGAAGGCAGATCTCGGCGTTGGCGGCCTTGTGGTAGCCCTTGATCCGGCCGTAGCGCGACGCGCGCGCCTGAGAGGCGAAGCCGCGAAAGCCGTGCGGCGGATAGCGGGTCGATTGAACCGCGCGCTCAGCTTCCTCCTCCGTCTCGACATAAGGGATGAGAAGCGACTGCGCGCCGACGTCGAGCAGGCGCTTGATGATGACGGGATCGTTCCAAGCCGGCCGGACGACGGCATGCGCCGTTCCGGCGCTCATCGCCTGAAGCTGGGTCAGCACCATCGGCAGTTCGTTCGGCGCGTGCTCGGTGTCGATGAGAATCCAGTCGAAGCCGGAATCGGCGATTATCTCGACCACCAGATGGCTCGCGAGACTATGCCAGAGCCCGATCTGCAACCGGCCGGACTTCAGCGCCTGCTTGAAGGGATTGACGAACGTGTCCATTGCGCTTGCGCCTGAAGGCCTAAGGTGAACACCAGATCGGGCGCCTCCTGGAGTGGGCGAATTCTGGACGACATTGGCCGCTCGCTCAATGTCTCAAAGCCACGCTCTGAGCGGAAATTCCATTTTACCCTGACTTTGGACCGGATTCGACGTGGAGTGGCCACCAGATATCGGCTGTGGAACGCCGGGGCCGGACATTCGCGCGCCAGTCGGCCGCCCATCCGCAAAAAGAAAGACCGCCTCGCGGCGGTCTCTCCTGTTCTCGAAGGAAGGATGAGCGTCAGGCGATAGAAACAGACGCCGAACTCTTGCCTTTCCGGTAGCCGGCGTAGCCGAGGCCCGCGAAGCCCAGCATCATCATCGCCCAGGTCGAAAGTTCCGGAACGCTTGTGGCTTCGAAGTCGACATCGCCGTATCCGACGGAGCCAATGAACTCGCCAGTGATGACCGTGGTGCCCGCGTTCAAAGCGTAGGTCCCGTGGCTGTAGAAAGAGCCTAATGAGAGCGCGCAGGAAATGCACTCGCCAACTCCTTGACCGAAAGCAGGAGTCGAGGTCGTCACGGCGCCCGTGGTCGCGCCGGTAAACGTCAGGGTGAACTGGTCACCCGAGGCTTCTACGTCTGTGATGATGAACGTTCCCGGCGCCGAGAGCGTGATCGAATAAGACGGGCCGGTCGTCGCGATCGTGGTCGGATGGCCATCCGGCGGACTGGTGCCAGCAGCAAAACCGGCCGTGAACGGGCTCGGCGTGCTGGTGAAGCCGGCCGCGTACCATACGTTCTCCGAAATGACTTCTGTTCCGGCTTGCGCGGGCGCAGTTATGGCCCCGAGAATAGCCGCAGCGCCGCCCAACAGCAGACATTTGGCGTGGTGTCATCGTCCGTCTCCCCCGTAAAAATTTTGCAACAAGATATCCCCATTGATACCATGATAAATGGAACATAAATGATTGTCCCTGTCTAGAGCGTTGTCACTGCGTTTACAAATTGGACAAGAATGAATCAGTGTAGCGGCAACTCCGGAACTTTGCGGTAAGGGCATGTCAAAATCACGAACGCGGGGCGGGAGTTCTATTCCCTCCGCCGCCGTTTCGGTAAAGTTCCGCGGTGGCGCGCCGACCGCAGCCGATCTGCTGCCGCGGGCACAGACGCCGGCCGACTCCGTTCTGGCGGAGAAACTGCTCGCCAGCGGGAGATTTCTGGAGCCCGTTCCGGGCCTTTCCCTGGGCGCGACGCCAGTCGCGCCAGCCAACCCGGCGCGGGCGCGCCAAGCCAATCGTCTGGCCTGCGACGGGGCGCGTCTGATCCAGAAGGGACGCCTCGCTCAGGCCGTCGAACTGCTCAGACGGTCGGTCAAGCTCAATCCCGGCGTGGCGGCGTCTCACCATGACCTCGGCGTCGCCCTGTTGAACACCGGACAACTGGTGGAGGCCGCGGAGTCTTTCACCGCCGCACTCCGCCTCGACGCCGGTATCCCCAGCGCACACTACTATCTCGCCTACATCTTCGACGTTCAGGGGTTCGAGGAGAAGGCGATGGCGGGCTTTCAGGCCGCGGTCAAGCTGAAGCCGGATCATGGCGCGGCGCAGTTCCGGCTTGGCGAACTTTACCAGTCGCGCGCGCTCCTGGCCAATTCGGCCGCCGCGTTTCGCGCCGCCGCCGCAGCTCTGACCGGGACGTTGAGGGCTCGAATCGCGGAAGCGCGGGCGATCGAGATCTCGAGCAGCTTCGATGAGGCGCTTGCTACGGTCCAGGCGATCGTCGATGAGCATCCCGACAGTGCGGAAGCCCACTCGCTGCTCGGCAGGCTCCTTGCCCAGGCGGGTCGTACAGCCGAGGCCGTAGCCCACCATGAACGCGCGATCGATCTCTCGCTGGACGTGCTCGTCTCATGGTCCGGTCTTGCGACCAACAAGAAGTTCACCGCCGACGACGGCCCGCTGATCGCGCGGATGAACGCCGCTCTTGCCCGACCGAACCTGACCCCTCGCCATCTCCAGTCGATCCACTTCGCCTTGGGCAAGGCGCACGACGACATGGGCAATTATGAAGCGGCGATGCGGAATTTCGAAGCGGGCAATCGCGCTCGCGCACTCAGCGGGGGACTCAACCGCGCAGCGCTCGTCAGGCGCGTCGATCAGTTGATCGAGGCGACGCCGCCCGGCTACCGAGAGCGCCAGCCCGTCCCGCCGATCGAGGACGCGACTCCGGTTCTGATCGTGGGGATGCCGCGTTCGGGGTCCACACTGATCGAGCAGATCCTGTCGAGCCATCCCGACGTGGCGGCGGGAGGCGAACTGGAGTTCTGGCAACGGCGCGACAAGCCCCGTGAAGACGAATGGGGCATCGTCTCCACCCCTGAGGCAATACAGAGCGTCGCGGACGACTATTTGGCGACCCTGAGGGCGTTCGGACCGGACGCCAAGAGGGTCACCGACAAGGCGCTCGGCAATTTTATGCTGCTCGGTATCGTCAATCGCGTCTTTCCCAACGCGACCCTGATCCATTGCCGGCGCCATCCAATCGACAACGCCCTTTCCATCTTAACCACGAATTTCGAGACCAATTTCGACTTCGCTTCGAACCGAGGCGACCTCGTGTTTTTCTTTCGGGAGTATCAGCGGCTGATGGCCCATTGGCGGGAGGTGCTGCCCCCGGACAGGCTCGTCGAGGTGGATTATGAGGCGCTGGTCGCCGATCCAGAGCCGCACGCCCGGCGGCTCGTTTCCGCCTGCGGGCTCGAATGGAACGACGCCTGTCTGGCGCCCCATCGCAACACGCGCAAAATCAACACCGCGAGTCTCTGGCAGGCGCGGCAGCCGATCTATCGCACCTCCGTCGAGAGGTGGAGGCGCTACGAGCCGTGGCTTGGCGAACTGCGAGACCTCGCGCCGAAGGCTTGACAAGGGGCGCGACCGGCAAAGATCGGCCGCTACGGGCGGCTCGTCCATGCGGACTCCCGCGCGCCCTGCGGTCTCTTCGCCGTTCAAGTGCAGATTGCGGCGATGGGCCCGGCCGACCGCGGGGCGGGGGCTTTCGCCACGCGGCGTGCCGCCCCGCTCGTCATGGCCGGGCTTTTGTCCCGGCCACCTCCCTTAACTGAGAAACGTGGACGAGTTTCTTCACATCCGCCGGTTCCGCGTCGTCCCGACGCTCACGTTGATCGTGGGGGTATGGCCGGAATTCACGGTGCTTTGCGGCCTCGCCGCGTGGCTGGGCCAGTCAGTCGAGGCTGGATGCAATTGATCCGGATAGTCGAAGGCGGCGGTTCTTAGATCGCCTTCACGCTAGTGGATTTCGGGGTCCGGCGTCGGCGCGCCGCGCTCGAGAAAATCGAAGTCGCAACCTTCGTTCGCCTGGGCGACGTGCTCCGAGAACAGGCGGCCGTAGCCGCGGGCGTAGCGGGGCGGGGGCTTGCGCCAGGCGGCGCGGCGCCGGGCGAGCTCCTCGTCGCTCACGTTCATGCTCAGGCGCCGGGCGGGAATGTCGAGCTCGATCTCGTCGCCGTCGCGCACCAGCGCCAACGGTCCCCCGACGAACAACTCCGGGGCGACATGCAGCACGCAGGCGCCGTAGCTCGTTCCGCTCATCCGCGCGTCCGAAACCCGCACCATGTCGCGGACGCCCTTGGCGAGAAGCTTTTTCGGGATCGGCAACTGGCCCCATTCCGGCATGCCGGGCGCGCCGACGGGCCCCGCATGCTTGAGCACTAGGACCGAATTCTCGTCGACGTCGAGATCGGGATCGTCGATCCGGGCGGCCATGTCGTTATAGTCCTCGAACACGACCGCTTTTCCCGCGTGCTTGTGCAGGCGGGCCTCGGCAGCGGGCGGCTTGATGATCGCGCCGTCCGGGGCAAGGTTGCCGCGCAGGATGGCGAGGCTGTCGGAGGCGACGAGCGGGTTGTTAAGGGGCCGAATGACGTCTTCGTTGTAGATATTCGCGCCGTCGACGTTATCGCCGATCGCGGCCCCGTTCACGGTGCGCGCGCTCGTCTTCAGCCTTCCGCCGACAGCCAATTGCTTGAGCACGGCCGGCAGGCCGCCGGCGTAGTAGAAGTCCTCCATGAGGTAGGCGCCCGAAGGACGGATGTTGGCGAGGAGGGGGGTTTCGCGCGCCTGCCTGTCGAAGGTGTCGAGATCGAGCTCGAGGCCCGCGCGGCGCGCGAGCGCGATCAGATGGACGACGGAATTGGTCGAGCCGCCGATCGCCAGCACCGCGGCGACGGCGTTCAGGATCGAATCGGCGCTGATCACGTCCGACGGCTTGAGGTCGTCCCAGACCATGTCGACGATGCGTTTTCCCGTCATGACCGCCATGACCGCGTGGCGGGAATCGGCGGCGGGGATCGAGGCCGCGCCGGGCAGCGTCATGCCGAGCGCCTCGGCGGCGCTGGTCATGGTCGAGGCGGTGCCCATCGTCATGCAATGGCCGGGCGAGCGGGCGATGCCGTGCTCGATCTCCTCCCAGTCCTGTTGCGTGATCGCGCCGGCGCGCAATTCGGCCCAATATTTCCAGACGTCGCTTCCGGAGCCGAGCGCATTGCCGCGCCAGTTGCCGCGCAGCATCGGGCCGCCGGGCATGAAGATCGCCGGCAGGTTCATCGAAATCGCGCCCATGAGCAGCGCGGGCGTCGTCTTGTCGCAGCCGCCCATCAGGACCGCGCCGTCGGCGGGATAGGAGCGCAAAGCCTCCTCGGTCTCCATCGCCAGAAAGTTGCGGTACATCATCGTCGTCGGCTTCTGAAACGGCTCGGAGAGCGTCATCGCCGGCAATTCGACCGGGAAGCCTCCAGCCTCCCACACGCCGCGCTTCACCTCCTCGACCCGCTGCTTGAAATGGGAGTGGCAGGCGTTGATGTCGCTCCAGGTGTTGACGATCGCGATCACCGGCTTGCCGGCATAATCGGAGCGGGGGTAGCCCATCTGCGCGGTGCGCGAGCGATGGCCGAAGGCGCGCAGGTCGTTGACGCCATACCAGCGATGACTGCGTAGGTCTTCCGGTCGCTTGCGCGCCATGGTCGATCATCCTTTCGTGGATGGGTTCAGGCTCATACTACATCAGGCTCGGCAGGGTGAGGGCGATCGCGGGAAACGCGATCAGGATGACGAGCCGCAGGATGTCGGTCAGGATGAACGGCACGACGCCCTTGAAGATTGTGGCGAAGCTGATGTCCTTGACCGCGGTCTTTATGACAAAGACGTTCATGCCGACCGGCGGATGGATGAGCCCGAGTTCGACCGTCATGACGATGATGATCCCGAACCAGATCGGGTCGAAGCCCAGCGCCGTCACCACCGGGAAGACGATCGGCACGGTGAGGATGATCATCGCCATCGCGTCCATGAGGCAGCCGAGCGCGAGATACATCAGCATGATCAGCGCCAGCACGCCATAGCGGCCGACGCCGAGGCCGGTGAGAAACTCCGTCACCCGCTGCGGCGTCTGGGTGACGGTGAGGAAATAGCCGAACAGGAGCGCGCCGATGAGAACGGTGAACACCGCGGCGGCGGTGCGCGTCGCCTGCAGGAGCGCCGCGCGGACGCCCGCGGCGTCGAGCCGGCCGCGGGCGACCGAGATGAGGAAGGCGCCGCAGGCGCCGACCCCGCCCGCTTCGGTCGGCGTGAACAGGCCGCCGTAAAGCCCGCCGATCACAAAGGCGAACAGCGTGAGCGCCGCCCACACGTCGCGCAGCGACTTCAGCCGCTCGCTCCAGTCGCTGCGCGGTCCCGCCGGCAGGAAGCCCGGCCGGACGAGGCCGATCGCGGCGATCGTCAGCATATACATCGAGACCGCGAGCAGGCCCGGCAGGATCCCGGCGATGAACAGCTTGCCGATGTCCTGCTGGGTGATGAGGCCGTAGACCGCGAGCACCGTCGAAGGGGGGAAGATGGCGCCGAGCGTTCCGCCGGCGGCGATCACCCCGGCGGCGAAGGATTGGGGATACTTGTATCGCCGCATCTCCGGATAGGCGACCGTGGCGAAGGTGGCGGCAGTCGCTACCGACGAACCGCTGATCGCCGCGAAGCCCGCGCAGGCGGCGATCGTAGCGAGGCCGAGGCCGCCTCGCCAGTGGCCGACGAAGCTGTTGGCTGCGCGGAACAGTTCCCGGCTCATGCCGGACGCGGATACGAACGCGCCCATCAAGAGGAACATCGGAATGACGCCGAACGTGTAGTCGGTGACGGTCCGCATCGAGGTCTGTCCGACCATCTTCAGCGCCGGCCCGGCGCCGACGATCACGCCGTAGCCGGTCACGCCGACGAGGCCCATCGCCATCCCGACCGGAACGCGCATGAGGATCAACCCGAACAACGCGACGAAGCCGAGGACGGCCGCCGCATCGGAACTCATCGCCTTCGCCTCATTCGAGCGCCTTGGCGATCGGGTCAGGCGCGAGCTTTTCGGGGTGAAAAATGAGCCGGTAGGTGCGCACGGCGATGAGGATGACGGCGGAGACGTCGCCCGCCCAGGCGACGGCGAAAAACGGCCAGGTCGGCAGATGAAGATCGTAGGTCAGGACATGGTCGGCCCGCGTCGTGCGCACCTTGTCTAACAGCATCGCGGTCTGGACGGTGACCACAAACAAGAGCACCAGCGTCGCGAAGACGTCGATTGCGCGTTTTCCGCGCGGGCCGGCCGCGGCCCAGACGAGGTCGACGGTGATGTGGCCGCCGCGATAGCTGGTCGCCGCGATGCCCCAGAAGATGAGGATGCCGAGAAGCAGCCGGCCGAAGTCGTAGGAATTGGGGATCGAGGCGCTGAACAGATAGCGGAGCAGGACGGAGACGAAGATATCGACAGCGACAATGCCGATGAAGGCCGCGGCGGCAAGCTCGATGCCGTCGATGAAGCGGTCCATCGCATTGACCTTCATCCGCCCGTCCCGCCGCGGGCCGGCGAAGGTCATGGACCGGCGCCGTATTTCGCGATCGCCGCGTTGAGCTCGGCGAGCGCTGCGTCAGGATCGGCGCCGGCCTGCTTGACCGCCGCCGCCCAGCTCGCCCTGAGCGGCTCGACCGTCGCCTGCCACGCATGCATCTCATCCGGAGTCAGCTTGTAGACGTCGTGGCTCGGATCGGCTCTCATCTTCTCGCGGCCGGCGGCTTCGAAGTCGCCCCAGGGGCCGGCGAGCTTCACCGCCCAATCGGTCGTGCAATGATCGTCCATGACCTTTTTCTGGGCAGGGCTCATGGATTCGTATTTGTCCTTGTTCATCGAGAAGGTGAACACGGTCGTATAGAGAGGAGCGTCGATGTGGTATTTGACGACTTTGTCGATGCCGAACAGGTAGAGCGAACCCCACGGGAAGGTGATCGCATCGGCGACCCCGCGCTCGAGAACCTCGCGCGCCTCCGGGGCTGAGGCCTGGACATTCGTGCCGCCGAGCGTCTTCACGAGCTCAGCGATCGTGCTCTGCGCCGGGCGCACCTTCACCCCCTTCAGGTCCTCCGGCATGACGATCTTCTTGCGGGCGTGCAGCGCGCCGGGATCGTGAATGAAGGCGAGGCAGAAATGGGTGTCCTTCATCTCCGTCGGCGCGTATTTGCGATACCAGGAGTCGAGCGCCGCCGTGCCCTTGCGGGCGTCGCCGAAGGTGAACGGCATCTGGCCGATGGCGATGATCGGGAAGCGGCCCGGCTGATAGCCGGGATTGACGTAGGTGATGTCGGCGATGTCGTCGCGCGCCATATCGTAATGATCGAACGCCTTGCCGAGCTGTTCTGAGGGGAAGATCGTGATCTTGATCGAGCCGTTGGAATCCTTGGCGATGTCGTCCGCCCACGCCTTGGCCGCTCCGGTCAGCGGATGCGCCGGCGGGACCCAGAGCGAGAGCCTCAGGTCGACTTCCTTATCCTGAGCGACCGCGGAACTGGCGAAGCCATTCGCCAGACCGAGGATGAGCGCGAGGGCCGGCGCGGCGCAGAGACGGCGAACCCCCGCGAGGCATCCCCGGACTGCGGTCAATCTCGCCATAGATCCTCCCTGATGCGTCGGTCATTCGTATGGTTGTCTGACCATCTGGCAGGCGCCAGCGCCGATCGTCAAGCGCGCCGACCGCCGTGTAGGGCCGGGTCGATGACCCGGCGGGCGCGGTCCATAGGGCGTCGGTCAGGACGCCCGTCTTTCGCCGGGCTAGCGACCGCGCCCCACAAGTGCGATTCGCATTTGGTCAGACCTTTCTGTTCTTCGCGTCCCAGTTGCGCTCGAGGTTGGCGATGAGCGCCGGGCTGAAGTGACAATAGGCCTGCTCGCGCGCGTAGACGGAGGCATAACGGCGAAAGAGATCGAGCAACTCCTGGCCGACCCGGAACGCGCGGCGGTTGCCGATGGCGCTGACGGCGCCCGAGCTCGTGAGCCCCGCGACGACGCGGTCCACCGCCGCATCCATCTCGGCGGCAGGCGCGATCTCGTCGCAGATCAGGCGGCCTTCGGCGCTGTCGCAGGCCAATCGGCGCTCATAAAGAATGGCCTGCCGCGCGATGCGATCGCCGGTGAAGCGCGGCAGGCGCAGATTGGAGAAGCCTGGAATGATTCCCTCCTTGCGGGCCGGCAAGGTCATGAAGGCGTCGGAGGCGGCGAGAACGTAGTCCATGACCAGAAGCGCCTGGCAATGGCCGCCGATGGCGAACGTATCGAGGGCGGCGATCCATAGCTTCTCGGTCCCGCGGCCGTTCACGTCGTCGGGCACGCTGTCCGGCGTCGCGACGCCGCGCAAAAGCTTGTGCACATAGCCGAGGTCGCGGATCAGGAACCACAGGAAGGGAATCTTGCCAAGGTAGAGATGGGTCAGATTGATGCCGGCGCCAAAAATGCGCTTACCGCGATATTTCTCGTTCTCGACCGCAGCGCCGCGCATGACGGCGATGTCGGTCGCTCGATCGAGGGTCGCGACATCGACGGCGAGCTCGGTCTGCGACAGGGTCGTGTCGTCCTCGGCGTTGAGGAAGCGCGGATTGATCATGTCGAGATGGACCGCCTTGCCCCGTCTCGTAAGGCGGGCCGCGCCGAGGTCGAGCGAGCCGCGAGCGGCGAATTTGGCAGCCAAGGCCGCGCTCTCCGGCCGTGGCAGCAGCATCGCGTGACAAAGATGCTCGCCGATCAGCGGGCGTGCGAGCACGTGGGCGAGGAACAGCCCCTGGTCGATCTCGACGCCATCCTTGTCGCGCTGCGGATGCGCGGCCTCGGCCTCGACCTCGGCTCTCGTCGGGACCAATCCCGGAACGAGATCCGCCGCGCCGTAAGCGAGGTCGTCGAGGCGGCGGAAGATCGAGCTCCGCTGAGTCAGGCGCCCGTAGATCTCATCGACGTGGGCGGCGAGAAAGGTCTCGCGTGAGGCGCGCGCCACGGAGGCGAGCGCATCGGCTGCCGCCTGCTCGGCCTCATTGCGCCGGGCTTTGGGCGGCAGCGTGCGAAGCATGGCCGCCGACCGGCTCCAGAACGCGCCAAAGCGATGAACGTCGGACTCGTAGTCTCCCGTCCCGGCCGGCAGGGCTTGCGACCATTCCTGCGCCGCTCGCTCGGGCAAGCCTGCCGCGCGCATCGCCATCGAAGCCGGCGCCGTTCCGGCGGTCACGCCTTTGGCCTCTTGTCGATGACGCGCCTCGCCTTGCCCGCCGAACGCTCGATCTCCGCCGGCGCGAGAACGATCACCTGGGCGCTGACGCCGATGCTCGACTTGATCGCGTGCGCGAGGTCGGCCGCCCCGTGCGTGCGCGCCTCATTCAATTCGGACGTCGATCGCGCCTCGACCTGAACCTCGATCTGGTCGAGCCGGCCCTCGCGGCTCAGAATGATCTGGTAGTGGCCGGAAAGCGCGGGAACGCGAAGCAGAAGCTCTTCGATCTGGGTCGGAAACACATTGACGCCGCGCACGATCATCATGTCGTCGGAGCGGCCCGATATTTTCTCGATCCGCCGCATCGAGCGCGCGGTGCCGGGCAGCAACCGGGTCAGGTCCCCGGTGCGGTAGCGGATGACCGGCATCGCTTCCTTGGTCAGCGAGGTCAGGACAAGCTCGCCGAACTCGCCCTCGGGCTTCACCGCCCCGGTCTTGGGGTCGATGATCTCGGGGTAGAAGTGATCCTCCCAGATGTGGAGGCCGTCCTTGGTCTCCACGCATTCGCCGGCGACGCCCGGACCGATGACCTCGGAGAGGCCGTAGCTGTCAAGCGCGTCAATATCGAACGCCTCTTCAAGCTCGCCGCGCATCGCATTGGTCCACGGCTCGGCGCCGAAGGAGCCGAGTTTCAGCGACGAGCGGCGCGGATCGAGCCCATGAGCACGGAACTCGTCGACCAGGCACAAGGCGTAGGACGGCGTCGCCATCAGGATGTCCGGCTCAAAATCGCAGATCAGTTGGACCTGTCTTTCAGTCATGCCGCCCGACACCGGGACGACCGCGCAGCCGAGGCGCTGGGCGCCATAGTGATAGCCCAGGCCGCCGGTGAAGAGGCCGTAGCCGTAGGCGTTGTGCGCCGTCATGCCGCGGCGCCCGCCGGCGGCGCGGATCGTCCGGGCGACCACGTCGCCCCACATGTCGAGATCGTTTTGCGTATAGCCGACCACCGTGGGCTTGCCGGTCGTGCCCGACGAAGCGTGAATCCGGGCGAGCTGATTTCTCGGCACGGCCAAAAGACCGAATGGGTAGTTCATCCGCAGATCCGCCTTGGCGGTGAAGGGAAAACGGGCGAGATCCGCAAGGCTGCGGAAATCGTCGGGGTGAACGCCGTGGGCGTCGAACTTGGCCTGGATCGCCGACACGCTGTCGTAAGTGCGACGCAGCGTCGCCCCCAGCCGGCGCGTCTGGAGCGCCGTGATTTCATCGCGGGAGGCTGTCTCGATCGGATCGAGCAGGCTCTTGTCCGGCGCTTGGCCCAGCCTCATGACCGTGGCCGGGCGGGCCGCAGGAGTCCGGGGCTCCATCGATAGCGGCATTTCTCCTCCCATCGAACGAGTTTCCGGTGATCTCGCAGGCGCGGCCGCCAATCGTCAAGCGGCGTCCCGCTAGAACGGTCATCGGCCGACGTCGCTGTCCTCGGCCGCCTTGATGTATCGCTCCGCATCCTCGTCGAGAAGCAGGCGGCGGCGCTCGAGGTCGTGCGCGCTTTCGGCCACCGCGCGAACGTAAAACTCGTGGGAATAGCGCTCCTCGAGCGACAGCCGCGGGTCGCCGCTCGCCATCCGCTCGGCCTTCGTGCGGGCGAAGGGAACGACCATCCCGCTGGCGTCGCAACCTTCGTCCGCCGGGTTTTTGCGCAAATTCCAGCCAGTATAGGTCGCGACCGGCGCGGCGATGTCCGGCAATCGGACACCGGCCAACGTATTGCCGTCCGCGTCGGTCTTCGGAACGAGCGCGGGATAGGGCGAGCCCAGCCGATGCGGCGGCAGCAGGGTCAATATGCCCTCGCCTGCTTGCGGTCCGAAGTCCATGAGGTCGCCTTCGTGTATTCGCCCGAGGTAGGGAACGCCTGGAATCGGCGGAAACCCAACCTCCTGCCGAGCAGGGCCGACCAACGTCCCATCGCCGACGCGCGGGACCATGCTGCCGGGAGGTTCGACGCCGTCCGCCGCCCAGGCGTCCAGCGCCGCCAACAAGGCCCGCAGCGCTGGATTCCCGACCAGCGGATTGCGCGGCTCCTGACAAATGCCCGGTCCAGAAACTGGAACGCCATCTCCATGCGGCCGGCCGGCGACCAGATAGACGCGCACATCCTTCGCGTCCGGCAGATCGCGGCCTTCGGAGTCGAGATGCGCCAGCGCGCCATCCTTGGCCCAATATTCGTTGTCGGAATCAGCTTCGATGATCTTGGGGCAGGTTTCGCTTGCCGCGCAGCGGCGCAGTCGCCCGTCGGTCATGCCGGACGCGGAATCGGTCGTCGTCTGATAGGCGAACGGGAATTGAAATTCGGGATACCAGCGGGCGATATGCTGCCGATGGGTTCGGAACGGCTGGGCGAAGCGATAGTTGAGAAATACGCCGCTCGCGCCGCCGACCCAATTGAGAACGCCGTCAACCGCCTTGCGGCGCAAGCGGCGTCCGCTCTCGTCCGATGTCGCGCCGGGATCCTCGTTGAACCCGAGCGCCACGAAGTCGCGCATGAACCGGCAGGGCTGAGATACGCAGGTGGTGTAGACCCGCCGCACGGCGCCGGCGAGGGGATTGGGATGTCCCGCGTCGTCCGCGTCGGCGTAATGGAGGAACGCGGCGAGGTCGCGCGTCGCCGCGAAACCCAGTCCGGCGACCTTCGGGTCCTTGGCCGGATAGACCAGTTCGTAGAGCATGCCCGGCTTGAACTTCGTCCCCTCGGGCAAGAGGCTGATGCTCGCGCCGCCGGCGTCGTATCGCCATTGGTCGGCGCGGACGGGCGTAGGCTCGTCGTCGACCCGGGCGCGGAATGTGAGAACCGCCCTGCCCGTGTCGAGGCTCGCGGCCGGATAGGTCAATCGTTCGACCGACGTTCTGTCGTCGTCGATGACGAACTCCTCGAGGCTCGGCCCGACGACATCGGAACCATCCGGGTTCCGTGCGACCGGCGCGTCGAGCACGAAGGGTCCGCCGCCCACGTCCGCCCGCGTCCCCGAAACCGCGTCCCAGGCGCCCCAGACGAGCGTATAGCCCTGCCGCATCATGAAGCCGTTCCCGGCGTCGGCGGCCGTGGAAGGGTCGTTGCTGTTCTTCGCCGCGTCGTTGAACAGGCCGAACGACAGGATATTGCCCCGGTTGTTGATCTCGAACAGCAGGCGATGATTCCCCCTGGCCGCGTCGACCGGGCGGATGATGAGAAGGTCGCCGGAATATTCGACCATGCCGCGCGCGTTTCGCGGCGCGAGCCTGATGTCGGCAATCAGGGCGTTTAAGGGATCGGCGGGATCGACCTCGCCAAAAAACCGTCCAGTCAGCTTTTCATATTTACCGACAGCGCCGAACGAGGCCTCATCGAACGTGGGGGACGAGACGGTCGCGATCTCGATCCGCGTAATGCGCGCATGGGCAGGCGCAGCGACGCCCGTCAAACCCGCGAGGCCGGCCAGCGCTGCCCGCCTCAGTCCATAACGCTGCATTCCCGATCCCACTCGTTTCGCGCTCCTCGGCCATCGACGACCGCCATGCTCCGGCCGGCTGCCGACGACAGGAATTATTGCCGGAGAAAGTTCAGAAGCGTCTCGTTGAAGCGCTGGGTCGCCTCGAGATGTCCCAAATGGCCGACGCCCTCGAACACCACGGCCCTGGCATTGGCCATGCGGGCCGCGAGCGATTGCGCCAGCGCCGCGTTCTGGCCCATCCTCTGGCGCAGTTCCGGCGGCGCAAAGGGGCGTCCGGGCGCGTTGTGGTCGTTGGCGCCCATGATGAACAGGGTCGGGCGGTCGATGAGCGGGATCTCGTGCGCGACCGGCTGGGTGTAGATCATCTGGTATGACGCAACGAACGACTTCAACCAGCGCGGATATTCGCCGCTCTCCCTGATCTCTTCGCGCAGCTGGACGAACGGCTCGATCGCGGCCGGCGGCAGACTGAGCGCATAATTTGTCATCAATTGGTTGCGGTAGCCGTCCGCGGTCAGCGCGCGTTCTCGCCGCGCGAGTTCCTCGTCGGTCACCGGCGGGACATAGAGCCGATAGTCCTCGAGGCCGATCGGCGAATAGAGGACAAGATGGTCGATGCGCGAGCCATAGGCGCGGGCCAGGCGGACCGCCAGCATCCCGCCCATCGAATGTCCCACCAGATCGAAGCGGTCGACATGAAGACTGTCGAGCAAGGCGATGGTGGCGCGCGCCATTGCGTCGAAGCTATAGGCAAAACCGGGCTTCGACGATTTGCCGAAGCCGATTTGATCCGGGGCGACGACCCGGTAGCCCGCCTCGGTCAGCGCCTTGATTGTCGCCGCCCAATAGCTCGAGGGGAAGTTTCGTCCGTGCAGGAGCACGACTGTCCGCCCGGTCGGCGGGCCGGCCGGGGCTACATCCATGTAAGCGAGGCGCAAATCCTCGCCTTCGAGGGTAAGCGGCAGAAATTCGACCGGATAGGGGTACGGGAATCCCTCGAGCGCGACGCCCATCGCCTCGTCGGGCGACGCTGGCGACGCGGAAGCAACCGACCACAGAGCCGCCGCGACTGCGAAATAGAAGGCAAAAGCGCGGCGAAGCGTCATCGGCGATCGTCCTCTTGGGGTCGCGCCGCACCGCCATCGCAGGGACGGAGTTTGCGGCCGGCAGCGCGTTTCACAGAACCGGTGACCAGCAACGCCGAGCGACGGAGGCGCGCGGTCACGCACGAGGCAAAAGCTGACTTAGATTGGAACTCGTTGCGATATCCGTGTGGACACGGTCATCAGACAATACTATAAGTTCGGAGCCGTAGCCTGTCCAATGCGAGCCCCTGATCGAAGGCCCGTGGACCGGCGGATGCAGACGATGCAGTTTAACGGCCGGGAGGACGAGCGAGATGGCGCTGAAACTCGGCGCGACGGCCGCAGGGAGCGAATTCCGCCCCGATTGAATCCGGGTCGCCGGCGCGCCGCTCCTCTGGGTCCGCTGGTCAAGCTCGCAAAACCCCGCTACGACTACGGCTTGCGACGAGGGAACGTCCGATGAAACGACTTGCATTCGCCGCGGCCGCCACGCTCGCGGTGGTCGGGAGCCCTGCGCGGGCCGATGAGGCCGCTACGAATTTCGTGAAGCTGTTCAGCGATGTCTGCATGGCGAAGTTCGGCCATCTCACGACCGTCTGGGACTGGGCGGATGAACAGAATCTGCCGCCGATCACCAACCCCCAGGCGCTCGCGGTGTTCGCCGGCAGGCCGAACCAGGACGGCAAGATGATCTCATTCGCCGGCGGGGGGGTGCCCGGTTCCGGCAAGGCCTGGGCCGTGCACGATCCGGCGGGGCGGTTCGTGCTGGCGACGCGGCTCGATCCGGAATCCTGCGTCGTGTGGGCGCAGAAGGCGGATCCGGGCGAGGTCGACGCAGCCTATGCAAAGATGGTGGCGCAGGCGGTCGCGCCCGGCGTCGAAGTGAAGCTGGCCGATGACAGGACCGTCGACATCCCCGATGGCGCCGCCGTGCACATTCGGGTCTACCGCGTTTGGTCGGGATCGGCGCTCAATAGCTATGCCCTGGCGGTGGCGACGGTCAGCCGACCGGGCGGCCCGTTCCAGGCAATGCTGGAGACGCAGCGGCTTGTCGAGCCCGACGACGCGATCAATCCGATGGTGCCGCTGGAGCCGCCGGGCTAGGACGAGGCTTCTTTTTTTGCGCTTCGGGCCGATATCGGGTTGTCAGACAAGTGAGGGCAGCGTAACGTTGTATTGATCCGCCATGGCCCGGGCGCTCCTTGCGGATGCGCGAGGTAGAAAGCAGGGCGCGGCGGTGACGCGTTCAGTGAAGCTACAAAAACGAACGTCAGAGGAGGAAACTATGCGACTCGGAAGGCTGAGATTCGGATTAGTGCGCCCGCTGGTGGGCGCCGTCTGCGTGACGGGGATCGCGCTCTGGGGAATTGCGTCGACCGTCACGGCGCGCGCCGACGAACCGCTGATCAAGTACAACGGCAACAGCCGCGATTACTGGGAACACCCGCCCGCAGACTGGTACATGGGCGACGAGACCGCGCAGCAGCACGGCACGCATCCCTATCCCGGGCAGCCGCTGCCAACGCCGCATGACGAGCTGGTCGGCCTCGTCAAAGACAACGTCAAGCTGGCGCCGGGCTTCCATATCGAAGTCCTGGCCAGCGGTCTCGACTGCGCTCGCCAGATGGTGTTCGGCGCCGACAACACGCTCTACGTCGGCTGCTGGACCGACCACGTGTTCGCGCTGAAGAAACAGGGCGATCAGTGGGTCGCGAAAACCATCATCAAGGGGCTGCGGCAACCGACCGGCATCGGCATCTATAACGGCAACCTCTACGTTACCGACATCGACAAGATCTATCGCTACAAGGATATCGCCAACAATATGGACAACCCGAAGGGTGAGGTCGTCTACAGCGACTTCCCGCCGTACACCTCGCACGGCTGGAAGTATATGGTTGCGGATACGCAGTCGCCGGGCTGGTTCTATATCCCGGTCGGACCGCCCTGCAATGTCTGCATGATCCCGTCCGGCACGGCGCAGTACCGCCATGTCAACCCGGACGAGGGCCTGTCGGAAGTGGCTGCGCTCGGCCAGCGCAACAGCGTCGGCGGCGACGTCGATCCGCGCTCCGGCCAGCTCTGGTTCTCCGAGAATGCGCGCGACTGGATGGGCGACAACATCCCGTCCGACAAGCTCAATCACCTCACCAGGTGGGGGCAGCACTTCGGCTACCCGTACTGCCACCAGGGCGACATTCCCGATCCGAAGTTCAACATGGGCCACAAGTGCGACGAGTTCACCCCGCCGGCGCTAAACATCGGGCCGCACATGGCGCCGCTTGGGATGAAGTTCTACACCGGGAACAACTTCCCGGCTGAGTACAGGAACAACATCTTCCTCGCCGAGCATGGCGGCTGGAACCAGTTCATGCACACCGGCGCCCGGATCGTGCGCATCCAGACCGACCCGGATGGCAAGAACATCTCGCAGGAGCCGTTCGCCTGGGGTTGGATCAAGGACAACAAGTACTGGGGCCGCCCGGGCGATGTGGCGATCAACCCGATGGATGGCTCGCTCCTGGTCTCGGACGATCAGGCCGGCGCGATCTATCGGATCTGGTACGACGGCAAGTAACCGGCGCGACGGCAAGGTAACAGGCCCGTCGGAACAATCCTCGCCCTGGCGACTTGAAACGCCAGGGCGAGGCGCTTTTCTCCCCCCGATACGTATGAGAACTTAGGACGATGCGAATCCCGACCCGGATCATCGTGGCGTTCAGCGTCGCCCTTCCCGTCGCCACGATGGCGGCGGAGGGAAACCCGGCCGCCGGCAAAGCCAGGGCGGAGGCCGCAGGGTGCTTCGCGTGCCATGGCGTCGATGGCGTCGCGACCGCAGACGGGCTCGCGACCGACAAGAATGTCCCGAACCTGGCCGCGCAGCCAGATCTCTATCTGCAGTTCCAGCTCGTGTTCTTCCGCAAAGGCGTGCGCAAGAACGAGGTGATGAACGCGATGGCCGAACAGCTCAGCGACGACGACCTGCGCAACGTGTCGGCATATTTTGCCTCGCTGCCGGCGCCCAACCTGCCGGCGCAGCCGGACACTGCGCCCGAGGACACCGAGCTTGGCGGCAAGGTGGCTCAGGCGATCCACTGCACGAACTGCCACGGCGACCATTTCGAGGGAGTGGACAACATCGCGCGCCTGGCGGGTCAGCGCGAGGACTACGTTTACGAGGCCCTGCGCGACTTCAAATCGGGTGCTCGAACCTCGACCGGCGCCGCGGGCATGGCGGAGGTTGTGTACCCGCTCGGCGACCTGGAGATGAAAGCACTGGCCCGCTACGTGTCGCGGCTGCGCTGACGCGCGGGCGCTGCGGTGACCGCCGCCGGCCAAATGGGCCGCCATGGAAGGAGGCTTGATCCGGATTTGATGAACCTCCCGCTGGCGATGTCCGAGGGCCGATGGCGGGGTTCCTGTTCTGGCTCCGCGCTCGGCCGGACGGAGCGCAGAATGGTCGCGGGCGCCGGCCCGAATTCTGAGGTGGGATTCCGTGATTGTGCGAACGCCCAAATCAACGAGGTCATCCGAACGGGTCCCTTCCGAGCCGCCGGACTTTGACGCGCCCGGCGTCACCCGTCGACGTCTGATCGCGGGCGCGGCGGCCGCGGCGCTTGCGTCACGCCCGGCGCTTGCGCAGGAGGGCGACAACTTGCCGCCCTCGGTTCCGGAATGGCAGCTTGAGCCCGGAGCGGAGATTATGAGCCCGCCTTATGGGCGGCCCTCCCGTTTTGAAGCCAACGTCGTGCGCCGTTATCGACACGGCTTGCCGGAGCCGCCGACGCGACTGTCGTCGTTCAGCCTTACGCCGCTTCAGGATCTTTCCGGAGTCATCACCCCGAACGGGCTTCACTACGAGCGTCATCATGCCGGGACGCCGACGATCGATCCGCTCGAGCACCGGCTGATCGTCCATGGCATGGTGGAGAAGCCGCTCATTTTCACTATGGAGGAGGTGAAGCGATTTCCGTCTGTTTCGCGGGTCTGCTTTCTCGAGTGCTCCGGCAACACCCAGAACTGGGGCGCGCCCGATCCCAAGCTGACCGCCCAGGACACGCACGGACTGCTCAGTTGCTGCGAATGGACCGGCGTCCCGCTCGCCACGATCCTCGCGCAAGCGGGGGTGAAGCCGGAAGCGAAGTGGATGCTGGCCGAGGGCGCCGACGCGGCGGCGATGACGCGCAGCATCCCGATCGAAAAGGCGCTCGACGACGCCTTTCTCGCCTACGCCCAGAACGGCGAGCGGCTGCGACCCGAGCAGGGCTATCCGTTGCGCCTGCTGCTGCCGGGCTATGAGGGCAACGCCAACGTGAAATGGCTCAGGCGCCTCAAGCTCGGGGCCGAACCGTTCCAAACGCGCGAGGAAACCTCGAAGTACACCATGCTGATGCCCGACGGAGTGGCGCGGCAATTCAATTTTGTCATGCTCGCCAAATCGGTCATCACCTTTCCTTCCGGCGGACAGCGGCTCGGCTCGCCGGGATTCTACGAGATTTCCGGCCTTGCCTGGTCCGGTCTTGGCAAAGTCGCGCGGGTCGAAGTGTCGACCGACGGCGGCGCGTCCTGGCGCGACGCGGCGCTGCAGGAGCCGGTGATGCCGAAGTGCCTGACGCGGTTCCGCTCGCCCTGGCAATGGGCCGGCGGTCCCGCGGTGCTCGCGAGCCGCGTCATCGATGAGACGGGCTACGTGCAGCCGACTCGGGAAGCGCTGCTCAAGCTGCGCGACGCCCGGTCCTACTATCATTACAACGCGATTCAGAATTGGAGCGTGGCGGCAGGAGGCGCGGTGACCAATGCCGGATAGAATCGCGCGCCTGACGCTTGTGATCGCCGCCACGCTGGCCGCCAACGTCGTCTGTGCGGGCGAGCCCTACGGCATTGGCCGAAAGGCGACGCCGCAGGAGATCGCCGGCTGGGACATTGACGTGTCGCCGAACGGCGCCGGGCTGCCGCCGGGGCGCGGCGACGTGCGGCAGGGCGAGGCGATCTTTGCCGAAAAATGCGCCTCCTGCCACGGCGCCCGCGGCGAGGGCAAGCCGATGGACCGGCTGGTCGGCGGCTTGGGCACGCTTCGCGACAAGAAGCCGGAAAAGACCGTCGGCAGTTTCTGGCCCTACGCGACGACGCTGTTCGACTACGTGCGCCGCGCGATGCCCTTGAACGCGCCGCAGTCGCTCAAGCCCGACGAAGTCTATGCGGTTTCGGCCTATGTGCTGTTCCTCAACGGGATCGTGCCGCAGGACACGACGCTCGACGCAGACAATCTGGCGAAGATCAACATGCCCAACCGCAACGGCTTCGTCAGCGCCTATCCGCCGCCCGAGGCCGCGGCCAAACCTTAGCCGCCGCCAATGACCGCGCCGACCGGGGCGTCGTTGCAGCGCCATGCCGCTGATGAGCCGGCCCGGCGGGATCACCAGGGGAGACAGGCATGATCGTCGATGTACGGACCTACACGATGGTTCCCGGGCGCCTCGGCGCCTGGCTCAAGTTGTACGAGGCCGAGGGCATGCCGATCCATGTACGGCACCTGGGCCAGCCGATCGGCGTCTTCACCACCGATGTCGGCACGGTCAACCAGGTCGTGTTTTTCTGGGGCTTCGAGAGTCAGGCCGACCGCGAGCGCCGGCGGGAAGCGCTCGAAGCCGATCCCGATTGGGTCTCCTATCGCAAGAAGAGCGCGGACGCGGGCAACGTCCAGCATCAGGAGTGCAAGATCATCAAGTCGACCAGGTTCTCGCCGATGTAGCGGCGGCGCGCCCGCTTTCACCCCTGGCGCGCTTCATCGACCATGGCGCGGAATGTCTTGACGTTATCCGCGCCGGCATAGTCGGCGATCCGCTGATAGGCAGGCTCCATCAGGGCGCGGAATGGGGCGAGGTCGGGCTGCGTCGTCGCAAGGCCGGCGGCTTCGAGCTTCTTGATCTGATCAGCTTCGCCTTCCTCCATCAGCTTGCGCATCAGGTCGCCGGCGGCTGTGCTCTCCTCTCGGAAGATCGTCTGCTGCTCCGGCGTCAGCTTCATCCAGGCGTTCACTCCGACCGTGTGAATCATGTTGTTGTAGATGTGCCTGGTGATCGCGAGATGCTTCTGCACTTCATAAAGCTTGTTGTAGTAGATCACGGCGATCGGATTTTCCTCCCCGTCCACCACCTTCTGCGCCAGCGCCAGATAGAGCTCAGGGAAGGCGATCGCCTGGACGACCGCGCCGAGAGCCTCCATGGAAGCCTGGATCTGCAATTCAGGCGGCGTGCGAAGCTTGAGGCCCTTGACGTCCTCAGGCGCGTTGATCGGCCGCACGCTGTTGGTGACGTTGCGAAACCCATAGTCCCAGTTGCGCAACAGGATGAAGCCCTGCTTTTCCGCGAGCGGCGCGAGCCAATCCATCGCCGGCCCATCCAGGACGCGGAACACGAGCGCCCGACTGTCGAAGATGAAGGG
Organism: uncultured Alphaproteobacteria bacterium; assembly: GCA_963765375.1. Lineage (GTDB taxonomy): Bacteria > Pseudomonadota > Alphaproteobacteria > Rhizobiales > Beijerinckiaceae > Roseiarcus. Next base: position 54,151 of record CAVXVZ010000014.1, read on the forward strand.
CAGCATCACGGCGCCGAAAGCCTTGTCGTATTTGTCGAGCTGACCCTGGGTCGGCAGGCCCATGTCGATCGTTCCGAGCTTGATCTGCTGGGCCTGCTCCGGCGGCCCGCCGAGCTGATTGTTGGGGAAGATCATGACCCGGATCCCGCCGCTGGTGCGCTCGGCGACGCGGTTTGCGAATTGCTTGGCGGCGATATTGGCTGGATGATCCTCCTGCGCGAAATGGGCGAAGCGCAGCGTCAGAGGCGCCGCCCCGCGCGCGACATACGGCATGGCCAGCGTCGCCGCGGCCGCGCCGGCGGCGGTTCCGATGAGCTCTCTTCGGTTCATGATCTCCTCCCTTCCTGTCCTTTATCTCCGAGGTCCAGCCGCTGGCGACTCAGCCATGAAACCCGAAGTGGTTCGGCAACGCGAGCGTAAACCAGGGCACGAATGCGACGATCAGCAAGCCGGCCAGAACCACGACGAGATAGGGCAGCATCGCGCGCGAGGCCGGCTCGATGTCGCATCGCATGACGGCGCAGCAAACATAAAATCCGACGCCGGCGAGCGGCATGAAGCCGCCCACGCCCATCGCGATGATAAGGACAATCGCGAAGTGGAGGCCGCTGAAGCCCAGCTTGACTGCAATCGGCAGCAGCAGAGGCGCAAGCACATTGAGCGACGGCAAGCCCTCGAGCAGCACGCCGACAAAGATCAAGAGCGCGATCGAGCCGATCATGAAGATCGTCGTATTCCCATGGCCGGCGGCGAGCAGATCGACCAGGCGCTGAGGCAGGTAGGCGATCGTCAACACCCATGAAAAGGCCGAGGCGGCGGTAAAGATGAACAACAGCACGCCGGTGAGCGCGGCCGTGTTCCGAACCGCACGCAGGAAATCGGCGACAGTCATCTCGCGGTAGACGACCATGGCGAGCACGACGCCATAAACAGCGGCGAGCGCGGCGATCTCAGTCGGCGTAGCAAGGCCGAGAAGAATCCCGGCGAGCAGCATGCCGGGCATGAGGAGCGGCAGAATTGCGTTGAGCCCGGCGCGCGCAACCGTCAGCAACGGGGCGCGGGGAGCGGGCAACGCGCCGGCGCGACGGGCGCGGACAGCGATGAGCGCCATCAGGCACAGCGCAATCACGGCCGCGGGCATCAGGCCGCCGATGAACATGCCGGCCACCGACACATTGGTGATCGAACCGACGATCAGCATGGCGATGCTCGGCGGCACCGTCTCGCCCATGATCGCCGAGACCGCCAGCACCGCGGCGCCTTCCGGAGCGCCGTGGCGGGCGCTCACTTCGTCGCGCATGATCGTGCCGACGGCGGCGACGTCGGCGGGCTTCGAGCCGGACAGGCCGGAGATCACATACATGCTGACCACCGCGACCTGCAGCAGGCCGCCGCGCAAATGGCCGACCAGCGCGTGGACGAAGCGGATCAGCCGCACGCTGATCCCGCCCCGCTCCATAACCAGCCCTGCGAGGATGAAAAAGGGAACCGCGAGGAGAATGTAATTCCCGGCGCCGGCGACCATGGTTTGCGGCAGTACGACGAGCGGCGCCGAGCCGCTCGTCCAGAGGTAGGACGCGGCCGCGAGCAGCAAGACGAAGCCAACCGGAACGCCGGCGAATATCGCGGCGAAAAAGAGACCGAGCGCGGCGATGATCGAGGAATCGTCGCCCAGCGCCGGCAGCCACGCACCATAAGTCGTCGCCGCCAGCGCCATCGCGGCAAGAAAGAGCGCGGCGACGATGAGCGCCAGTCTCCCATGTTCGCGCCAGACGCGCGCGGCCGCGTAGAATGCCATCAACGCCATGCCGGCGGGAAGCGGGAGTGCGATCAGCGCGGCGGGCGCCTGCAGGATCGGCGTGCGCTCAGCCCAGCTTGCGACGATGAACTCGATCGAGGCGACGCCGATCAGTCCGCTCACGAAGAAGACCATGATGTCGGCGAGCGCGAGGCAGACACGCTCGACCGGTCTCGGGACGAGGTTGAGAATGAGGCGGACCTGCGCATGGTCGCGCCGGCGATACGCCACAGCGCCGCCGATGAAAGCCAGGATCGACAGCACCAACCGGGCGACCTCGTCCGACCACAGAAATGACTGGCGGAAGAAGACGCGCGCCGCGACGTTGGCCAGCACGAGAAGAAGCTCGACAAGCAGCGCACCCACGACCATCGTCTCAGCCAGGCGGTCGAGCGTGCGCAGAACAAGCGGCTCTCGTGCGGCGTTGACCGCAGACTCAGCCTTCGTCACCCTCGGCAGGGCGCAGCCGCCGCCTGTCGACACCTCGCCCTACCGCGCTGCGTTGTTCGCCGCGCGATATGGCCCCGGTTCAGCAGCGGCGCTCCTCGGTCTCCGCATGGCTTTCCTCCCTGGCGGCCTTCATAAGGCGAGGCCGTGCTTTTCGACCGTTGACCGGCGGTTCGCGCGTCCGCGCGCCGTCGGCAAAATAGTTGGGGTTGAGACGGCGAATGTCTGGAATGTCGGCAAGAAGTCCGTCGAGATGAACGCCCATCGCCAGAGCGGCGCGCGCGCCGTCGCCGGATTCAATCGCAGCCGCGATGGCGGCGTGTTCGCGGATGGCGCGCGCCATGCGGCCCTCCTGCGGCAATGTCAGGCGCCGGTAGCGATCGACATGAACTTTGACTTGTTCGACCAGCGCCCAGATTCCGCGATAGCCAGCAGCCTCGGCGATGGCCCCGTGAAACGCCTCATCCGCCTGGTGAAAGGCATTGCGATCGCTGGCTCTGCTTGCTTCGCGCTGGCGCTCCAAGTGGGCGAGGAGGGCGATGATCTGGCTGCGCTGGCCGCGCTCGGCGGCGAACCGCGCCGATGTCTCCTCAAGCGCCTTGCGAATAACGATCGTCTCGGGAAGCGCGGCAAGCGGAATGCGCGCCGCGAACGTGCCCGACTGCGGGAATATCTCGATGAGCCCCTCGTCGGCGAGTTTGCGCACCGCCTCGCGCACCGGCGTGCGGCTGAAGCCGTAAGACCGCGCCAGCTCGGCCTCGGAAATCGGTTCGCCCGGCAGGCGTTTGAGGGAGACGAGTTCGGCGCGCAAATCGGCGTAGATCTTGGCCCCGATCCCGCGGGCGCCGACGCCGCCCGCCCACGGCCTGCGGATGGAAGTCCCCTGTATCGACAGGAGCGCAGTCAGCGGACTCGCCTCAATCTCATCACGGCGCCTTCCAATCACGGTCAAAGCTAATATACTAGTATCCCACGTCAAGCGCCAGTTTGGCGAAGCGGGTGTCTGGGGCGCAAATCGGCGGAGATCGCGGGTCACACCGGCCGCAAACTGGAGGATGAGGCGGCATGACCGACTATCGGCGTCTGTTCGATCTGACCGGCAAGTTCGCGGTCGTGCTTGGCGCCGCCTCGGGGATCGGCAAGTCTTCCGCGCAGGCCTTGGCCGAGTTGGGCGCGACCGTGGTTTGCGCCGATCGCGACGGCGGCGGCGCCGAGGCGACGGCGGCGGCAATTCGTGAGCAAGGCGGCGCGGCCGAGGCGATCGTCGCCGACGCCGCCAGCGCTTCGGCGGTCAAGGGCCTCGCCGACCTGGTCAGAGCAAAGCGTCCCCGTATCGACATCGCCGTCACTACGCCGGGATTGAATATACGCAAGACAATTCTCGACTACACCGAAGAGGACCTTGATCGCGTCGTCACCCTCAACCTCAAAGGGACCGTCTATTTCTTCCAGGCGTTCGGGCGTATCATGATGGAGCAGGGAGGGGGCAGCATTATCGCCTGTTCTTCCGTGCGCGCGGTTACGATAGAGCCGGGCCTTGCGGTCTACGGCAGCACCAAGGCGGCGATCGGCCTGTTGGTCAAGGGCTTCGCGTCGGAGGTCGGCCGCTTCGGGGTCCGCGTCAATGCGATCGCTCCGAGCATCGCAGAGACGGCGCTGACCGAACCGTTCAAGCAGCGGCCCGACATCCATAAGCTCTACGCGGCGCACACCGTGTTCAATCGCTGGAGCAAGGCCGACGAGGTCGCTTGCGCCGTGGCCTTTCTGGCCTCCGACGCGGCGAGCTATGTGAGCGGGAGCACGTTGTTCGTGGACGGCGGCTGGACCGCGATCGACGGGCCGCCGACCGGCCTCACGCAGCTCACGCGCTGACGAGAGAGCGCGGCTTGATCATGGCGTTCCACGCCATGCGCCTGATACCGCATCGCTTTCAATGTCCCGCGCACCGCGCTCTTCATTGATCCGGCTTTTAAGACGTTCCTGGCAAAAGGGCGGCGCATTTTTCGCATCAGGTGGGCGTCATTCTGCGCCCAAACGCCTACTGCGCCGCTTATCGTCAGCCTCGGCGAGCCGCGCGGCCTCGGCGCGACGCGAGGCGCGCGAGCTTACCTCCTGGTACCGGCTCAGAGAGTTCGTCAGGTGCCGGCGCGCCGCCTTGCGGGCAGCTGCGGTGTTCTGGTCATGAATTGCTTCATAAATCGCGACGTGCTCGGTCTGAATCCGGCGCAGATATCGCAGCCGGTCCGGGTCGCTGCCGCTCGCGACATTGAGGATCTGGCGAGGAATGATGAAATTCCCCAAAAACTCGAGGAATTGCGGGAAGTAGCGATTATGGACGCCGCGAAAGATCGCCAGATGGAACCCGAAGTCGGCATCGACCGCGTTGCCGCCGACTTCGATCTCGGCCTCGACCGAGCGCAGGGCGGCCTCTATCTGGACGAGGTCGTGCTTTGTCCGGCGCTCGGCGGCGAGCCCCGACGCCTCGATCTCCAGGCCCATGCGCAATTCGAGGATTTGCAGCACGTCCTTGGCGGATTTCACCTCATCGGGATCGATGCGAAATGGCCGGCGCTGCACGTCCGCCGGCACGAACGCGCCCAGCCCCTGGCGGGTAATGACCAAGCCATCCGCCCGGAGCGCCGCGACCGCCTCCCGCACCACCGTGCGGCTGACGCCGGTGGCCAGCGAGAGCTCCTGCTCGGTCGGCAGGCGAGCTCCCGGCTGCAGGCGGCCGCTGAGAATTTCGGCGGTCAGCCGCTGAGTCAGCTCCTGGGTCCGATTGAGCGCCGGGCCTAGCGCAAGAGAGAGCGTTTTGCTTTTCTTCACCGGGTTTGCCGATCGAGTCCCCGCTAGACGATTATTACACGAGCCGCCGACGCTACAAGTCCCCGCTCGCCGCTGCCCGCGGCAGACGGCCTCTTGCGATCATCCCGCTCCAGCGACCCGCGTTCATCGGCGCGAGGCGCCGAGCTCAGGGCGCGCCGCCGACGATCCAGCGGCGACGCCGATTGCACATATCAGATATAAGGTCATCATACGAATCTCCTTGTCGCTAGGTTGCTTCCGATATATTCTGCAGCGAGGGCGGGCGCTGTCCGCGCTCACCAACGGTCAAGGGAGCGAAATATGTCCTGGACGACCCCCGTTATCGTGGAAGTATGCATCGGCATGGAAATCACCAGCTACGTGTCGGCCGAAATCTGATCGGCTCGGCGTAGCCAGGCGGTTAGTCGCGCTTGGGTCGCGGCTCATGTGACCGGCGGCGGATTTTCCTGAATGCGAGTTCGCCGTTCCGGTCAATGATGTGGGCGGACGGATGCGCCTCACCAAGCCGGGCGGTGACGCCGCTCTTCAGCCGAACATGGAGGCGTTAGCGCTTCATGCCCGTCTTTCGGGATGGCAGACCGTTTCAAGCCGGACAAACGCGACGCGGGGCCCGGCGGCCTTCAAGGTTCCTGATCTGAAGAGATCGTTTCATGGCCCGTTCCCCCGAGCGTTTGAAATCGGCTATCGGGTCGGGATTGCTGTCCTTTCCGGTCACGCATTTCACTGACGAGGGCGCTTTTGCGCCACGCCCCTATCAGGAGCACATCGACTATCTTGTTGGTCACCGCCCAGCAGCCTTGTTCGCGGCCGGGGGAACCGGAGAGTTCTTTTCGCTCCAACTCGCCGAGTACGAGAGCGTCGTCGCCGCTGCGGTCGAGTCCGCCCGGGGCAGACTGCCGGTCGTCGCGGGCGTCGGCTATGGAACGGCGCTGGCGATCGAATTTGCCACGCGAGCGGAGAAGGCCGGCGCGGACGGAATTCTGCTGCTGCCGCATTACCTGATCCAGGCCGAGCAGGAAGGGCTTTATCGCCATATCGTCGCGATCTGCCGCGCCATCGGAATCGGCGCCATCGTCTACCATCGCGACAATTGCCTGTTCGAACTCGACACCATCCGAAGGTTGGCCGACGCGTGTCCGAATTTGATCGGCTTCAAGGACGGCCATGGCAATGTCGAGCAACTGACCTGTCTGCGCGCCACCCTCGGCGACCGGCTGGTTTATGTCGGCGGGATGCCGACGGCGGAGGTTTTCGCCGCCGCCAATCGGGCGATCGGCATCTCGACGTATTCTTCCGCGATCTTCAATTTTGCGCCTGAATTTGCGCAGCGCTTCTTCGCGGCCGTCCATTCGGGCGACGGCGCGTTTACCAACGAAGCGGTGCGGAGTTTCTTCATCCCCTATCTGGCGCTGAGGAACCAACGTCGCGGCTATGCGGTCAGCATCGTCAAGGCGGGCCTTCGCGTCGTGGGCCGGCCCGCCGGCCCGGTTCGCGCGCCTCTGCTCGATCTTACCGCGGATCAAGAGGCCGTGTTGGCGGGACTGGTGGCGCGGGCCATTGGCGCGATTGCGTGCCCGCCGGCGGCCGCCGCCGGAGCCGAGTTGGCTCCGTGATCGACCAATGCGACCGGGTCGGCATCGACGCCGCAACACTGACGGCCGCGTTGGCGCGATGTTTCGAACACGTGTAAGGTCACAGGAAAGCCAACGATGCGCGCCTACGTCGCGGCGCGAGCGAGGGAGGAAGAAGTGGTCGAGGTCTCCAGACGGCAGGTCCTGCAATCCGGCGCTGCGGCGGGTCTCTTGGTGCTGCCCGGCGGCGTCGCGCGCGCCGCCTCGACCTGGAACGGTCCGCCGCCGGAGCCCGGGGCCTCGATCCGGGTGTTGCGCTGGAAGCAGTTCATTCAGGCTGAGTTCGACAGCTTCGTCGCCAACACCAAGAAGTTCGCCGATCAGACCGGCGTCAAAATACGAGTCGATGCGGAAAGCTGGGACGACATCCGCCCGAAATCGGCGGTCGCCGCCAACGTCGGAGCCGGGCCGGACATCATATTTGGCACGCTCGACGACCCGTTCAAGTTTCGCGAAAAGCTCCTGGACTTGACCGACCTCGCCGAATATCTGGGAGACAAATATGGCGGCTGGTATCCGGTCGCGCGCAAATACGGGACCCACGACAAGCGCTGGATCGCGCTTCCGGACGGCGCCACCGGCGGCTGCATGAACTACCGCATCAGCGCGATGCGCGCCGCAGGCTTCGACGAATTTCCCAAGGACACCGCCGGGTATCTCAAGCTTTGTCAAGGCCTCAAGAAGGCGGGTAAGCCTCCCGGGTTTGCGCTCGGTCACGCTACCGGCGACGCCAACGGCTGGTGCCAATGGTGTTTGTGGGGTTTCGGCGGCAAGACCGTCGACGACAACAACAACGTCGTCATTGATTCGCCCGAGACCGTCGCCGCGCTTGAATATGCCAAGCAGCTCTATGGAACCTATATCGACGGCGTGCTGTCATGGCTCGATCCCAGCAACAACAAGGCCTTCCTCGCCGGTCAGATCAGCCTGACGCTCAACGGAATTTCGATCTACACCGTCGCCAAGAACTCCCCCGATCCCGCGCTCCAGGCGATCGCGGCGGACATGGATCACGCCAATATGCCGATCGGCCCCGTCGGGCGGCCGACCGAGCAGCAAAACATCCTGAACACATACGCCTACACCTACACCAAATATCCGAATGCCGTGCGCGAATATCTGCGCTTCATGTGGGAGAAGCCGCAGGTCGATTATTGGGAGACGCAATCGAACGGCTATATCGCACCGCCCCTGCCGGCCTGGAACGACAATCCGGTCTGGACCGCCGATCCGAAGGTGACGCCCTTCCGCGACGTCCTGAAATATGCGCTCGACGACGGCTATTCGGGTGCGCTCGGCGCCGCGTCGGCGGCGGTCATGGGCGATTTCGTCGTCGTCGACATGTTCGCCGAGGCATGCACGGGGAACAAGTCGCCGAAAGATGCGGCGCACGATGCCGCCGAACGGGTCAAGCGCTTCTATAGCGCCTAGCAAGGGCCGCCGAGCTTCTCGGCCGGACGCCATGAGCGCATCAGGCGTCCGCAATCGCCACGAGCCGGCCAACAGGCGGGAGACGATCATTCGCCCAGGTTGCTTGTCCGAAGATGATCGAGGGGGCGCGTGATGGCGGCGAACGCGCCGACCTACCGCACCGCGCGAACGATCCACGCTCGACGCCGGCTCGCTTTTCGTTTGCTCGACGATCGCAACTTTCTCGGCTTCGCTCTGATTTTGCCAGCGGCGGCGTTCCTGCTCGTTTTCCTCGCCTACCCGCTTGGCCTCGGATTCTGGCTCGGCATGACCGACGCCTCGATCGGTCGGCCCGGACGTTTCATCGGCTTCGCGAATTTCGTCTCGCTCGCCCATGACAGCGTCTTCTGGCTCTCGGTCTTCAATACCTTGTTGTACACAGTGGTCGCCAGCGCGCTCAAGTTCGCGCTCGGCCTTTATCTGGCGCTGCTGCTCAACCGCCGCATGCCGCTTAAGTCGTTCGTTCGCGCGATCCTACTCCTGCCCTTCGTCACTCCGACCGTGCTTTCGGCGATCGCATTCTGGTGGATCTACGATCCGCAGTTCTCCATCATCTCCTGGTCGCTGATCAAGCTCGGGCTCATCCACCAATACATCGATTTTCTCGGTAGCCCGTGGAATGCCCGCTGGTCGGTGATCGCCGCCAATGTCTGGCGCGGCATTCCGTTCGTGGCGATAACGTTGCTCGCCGGCTTGCAGACGATCTCGCCCTCGCTCTATGAGGCGGCGACGCTCGACGGCGCGGGCCCATGGCAGCGGTTCCGGTTCGTCACGCTGCCGATGCTGTCGCCGATCATCGCGGTCGTGATGACCTTCTCGGTGCTGCTGACGTTCACCGACTTCCAGCTCATCTACGCGATCACCCGCGGCGGCCCGATCAACGCGACGCAACTGATGGCGACGCTGTCTTATGAACGCGCCATCACCGGCGGTCGAACTCGGTGAGGGCGCCGCGATCGCCGACGCAATGGTGCCATTTCTGCTGGCGGCGATCCTGTTCAGCTACTTCGGATTGCAGCGGCGACGCTGGCAGCAGGGCGCGAGGGACTGACGATGGCTCTCGGCGAGGGCGCGGCCGAAGGGATGGACTATCTCGAGACGCTGCCGCGGCGCCTTTTCACGCTCTATCTTCCGCTCGCCGTCTTTCTGTTCGTTCTCCTTTTTCCGTTCTACTGGATGACGACGACGACGCTGAAGCCCGACGACGAGCTTTATGACTACGCGCGCTTCAATCCGTTCTGGGTCCACAGCCCGACGCTCGCGCATATCGAGAAGCTGTTCTTCGAGACGAGCTATCCGAGTTGGCTCATCAACACAATGATCATCGCGTTCGCCTCAACGGCGATTTCGCTCGTTTGCAGCGTTTGCGCGGCCTACGCGATCGAACGCCTGCGCTTCAGAGGCGCACGCTACGTCGGGCTCGCGATCTTTCTCGCCTATCTCGTGCCCCCGAGCATCCTCTTCATCCCGCTTGCCGCGATCATCTTCAAGCTCGGCTTGTTCGACAGCGACTGGGCGCTGATCCTGACCTACCCGACCTTTCTTGTGCCGTTCTGCACCTGGCTGCTCATGGGCTATTTCCGCACCATCCCCTATGAGCTCGAGGAATGCGCGCTGATCGACGGCGCGACGCGGCTGCAGATCTTGTGGAAGATCACCCTGCCGCTGGCGGTTCCCGGGTTGATCTCGGCCGGCATTTTCGCTTTTACGCTGTCGTGGAACGAATTCATCTACGCGCTCACCTTCATCTCGTCATCGGAGAACAAAACGGTTCCGGTCGGCGCCATAACCGAGCTGGTCGAGGGCGACGTCTATCACTGGGGCTCGCTGATGGCGGCGGCGCTGTTCGGTTCGCTGCCGGTCGTGATCATGTATTCGTTCTTTGTTGAGTACTATGTTTCGAGTTTGACCGGCGCGGTGAAGGAATAGCCGCTTTGGCGCCATTTGGCCGCCGAGCCGCTCGCGACCGCGCGGATCGCTTCAGCTCAGCCGAGGCGAGGAAACGGTTCCGCAACATGGCGTCTAGCCTGAACGCGCCTGCGATTCGCTGCGGTAGGGATGCGCTGGGTAGACGCCGAGAATGCGCGTTTCGCGGGAGAAGAACTTCAGCTCCTCGAGCGCGCGCTCAAGCGAAAGGTCAGCTGGGTGTCCATCGACGTCGGCAAGGAACTGGGTGGCGGTGAACTCGCCGCCTTCCATGTAGCTCTCGAGCTTGGTCATGTTGACGCTGTTGGTGGCGAAGCCGCCGAGCGCCTTGTAAAGCGCAGCGGGCACGTTGCGCACGCGGAATATGAAAGTCGTCACGACCGGCCCCCCGCCGGCCGCCGCCCAGCGCGCATCCCTCGACAACACGATGAATCGGGTCGTGTTGTGCGGCTCGTCCTCGACGTCCGAAACGAGCGTCTGCAAGCCGTAGATTTGGCCGGCGAGCCGCGTCGCCAAAGCGGCCCGGGTTTTGTCCGCCCATTCCGCGACCTCGCGGGCCGACCCGGCGGTGTCGCCGCCGACAACCGGCTTGAGCTTGTGGCGACGGATGATGTTGCGACATTGGCCCAAAGCGTGAGCGTGGCTGTGGACGGTTCTCAAGTCCTCGATTCGGGCTCCCGGAAGCGCCAGCAATTGAAAGTGGATCGGCAGAAAGGTCTCGCCGACGATATGCAGCCCGGACGCAGGCAACAGCGAATGGATGTCGGCGACGCGGCCCGCGATCGAGTTCTCGATCGGGATCATGCCGAGCTCCGCTGCGCCGTCCTGCACCGCCGCGAAGGCGTCCTCGAAAGTCGCGCACGGCAGCGGGCTCAGGTCGGGATAATTGTCGACGCAAGCGATATGCGAATTGGCCCCTGGTTCGCCCTGATAGGCGATCGAAAGCGTTCTGTTCATACCTGTGTCCTACGCGCGAGCATGACTCGCGCGCGTTCCAGATCCTCGGGCGCGTCGACGCCGAGCGGCGCGGTATCCACTAGCGTGATATCCACCCGCATGCCCGCCTCCAGCGCCCGCAACTGTTCAAGTTTCTCACGCCGCTCCAGGGCCGAAGGAGGCATGGCGACAAACCGCCTGAGCGCCTCGCGGCGATAGGCGTAGAGACCGATGTGATGCAAGAGCCGGCCCTCGCCCCACGGCGCACGCGCGCGCGTGAAGTAGAGGGCCCTCAACCGGGTTGGATCGAGTTCGGTCGCAATCGCCTTGACCACGTGAGGGTCGTCTTTCTCCTGCTCGCGCCTTATCGGCGTCGCCAGCGTCGCGATCTCGACGGAGGGGTCGGCCAGCGGCCCGAGACAGGCGCGCACCACCGAACGTTCGATGGTTGGCAGATCGCCCTGAATATTGACCACTACATCGTGAACGTCGGCTACGTCGATGGCGCCTAACGCCTCGAAGACGCGGTCCGATCCGGATAAGTGATCAAGGCGCGTCATGACCGCCTTGCCCCCCGCGGCCGCCACCGCCTCGATCACGCGCAGATCATCCGCCGCAACCCAGACCGGCCCGACGTCCGCCTCGATCGCCCGGCGCCAGACGTGCACGATCATCGGAGCGCCGTGAATGTCGGCGAGCGGCTTTCCCGGCAGGCGTGTCGCAGCCATGCGGGCGGGGATGATGACGATAGGATTGGGCATTGGTTTCGGTTAAGCCAAATTCAGCGCGCGGGGGCTTATACGTGTTGCCAAAGCGAGCGCAAAGCGGCTAATCAACTCCGAAAACCAGCGCCCTGCGTTGCAATCCGACTCCAGCCGACGAAAGCCACGCCGCCCATGCATAGTGAGAATGTGAACCGGGTCTCGCTTGCGGCGCTGGGGTCGATACTGTTCGCAATGCTGCTGGTCGCTTTCAGCAACCTCGTCATTTCGCCGAAAAACCCGGTCGTTCCGGGCTTCGCCCTGCCGACGTCCGGCGCTGCATCCGCTCCCGCTGCCGGGCCCGCCGCGCCGCCCGAAGAGCCGCTGCCGGCGCTGCTTGCAAAGGCAGACGCCAAGAAGGGCGAACAATACGCCAAGGTCTGCCAGACCTGTCACAATTTTGAGAAGGGCGCGGGTCCCAAAATTGGGCCGCCGCTATGGGGTGTGGCCGGGCGACCGATCGCCTCGATCCCGGGCTTCGCCTATTCCGATTCGCTCAAGGCGGTCGGCGGAAACTGGAGCTGGGAAGCGCTCAACACGATGATAAGCAATCCGAAGACAGAGGCCTCGGGCACCAAGATGACATTCCCGGGGGAAAAAGACCCGCAAAGGCGCGCCGACATTCTCGCCTATCTGCAGACCCTCTCGGACTCGCCGGTCCCATTTCCGAAGTGAGCGCAGCGTCAGGCTGCGAGTGCGGTCGTGTCGCGTTGTCTATTCCGCGCCTTTGCCTTGGCGGCGTGAGGCTTACAAGGTTTCGGTGACCTTCCTCAGATGCGGCGGCTGGTCGGGATCGCGGCCGCGCCGGCGCGCCGTCGCTTCGGCCACAAGATAGAACGCATGGAGCGCGACGATCGGCGTCAGCAGCGGATGCCCGCCGTCAAGCGCGACGACGGTCTGCCAGCGCGCGTGCGGCTCGCAGTCGACCACGAGCGGAGCCGCGCCGAACGCGGCGAGACGGTCGAGGGTGTCGAAAAACCCCTGCCGGGCGGCGTCCGCGGGCGCGAAGGCGAGAACCGGAAATCCAGGCTCGATGATCCCCGCCGGCCCGTGCAGCACTTCGGCGGAAGAGAACGCTTCGGCATGAATCGCCGAGGTTTCCTTGAGCTTGAGCGCCGCCTCGGCGGCAACCGCGTGGGTCGCGCCGCGACCGACGACAAACAGGGAATTGGCTTTGGCCAGTGTCTCGACCGCCGCCTGCGAGGGCGCCGCGGCAGAGGATAAGTCCAAGACCGAAGGCAGCTTGGCGAGCGCAGCGAGAAGCTCGCTGTCCTCGCTCCAGTAAGCCACAAGACAGGCGCCCGCCACGAGTGAGGCGATCATCGACTTTGTCGCCGCCACCGAGCGCTCGGCGCCTGCGTGTAGCGGCAGAAGCGTGCAAGCATCGCGCGCGAGCGGAGAGTCCTCGTCGTTGACCATCGCGATTGTCACGGCGCCCTGGTCTCTCGCCGCTCGCTGCATGGCGACGATGTCCGGGCTTCGGCCCGACTGCGATATCGCGATGGCAACGGCGCCGGCAAGTCGCAGCGGCGCATGATAGAGCGAAGCGAGCGAAGGCCAGAGCGAGGCGCAGGCAAGCGCGACCTTGAGCTCGACGATATGCTTGAGATAAAGGGCGGCGTGATCGGAGCTCCCGCGGGCGATCGTCAGCGCGAACGACGGTTCGCGCGCCCGTAGGTCTGCGGCCAGCTTGCCCGTCGGCCCCGCATTGGCGGTCAATTGTCGGCGAACGACCGAGCCGCTCTCCGCAATCTCCGAGGCCATGAAGGTCCCGCTCAACGCGCGGCTCCTTCGCGCTGTCGAGAGGTCGAGGACAGGGTCAATTCGGCAACGAAGTCAAAAGTGTCGGAACGATAAAATGAGCGAGTGAACTCGACGCATCGCCCGTCGGCCAGATAGGCGATGCGCTGAATGTCGAGCGCTGCAGAGCCGGCGGCGATATCGAGCAAAGCCGCTTCAGCTGGGCCGATGATGATTGCGCGCAGGCGCTGCAGCGCACGCACGGGACGGAAGCCCGAGCTTTCCAGCGCGGCGTACAGCGACTCTTCCGCGGCGTGGGCGCCGTTCAGAAAATGCAGCGGCACCGCGGCATGATCGATCGCCATTGGCACGCCGTCCGCGAGACGCAACCGGGAGAGGCGATAGACGCTCTCGCCGGGACCTATGCCGAGCATCATCGCCTCTTCCGGAGTGGGTAAGTATGTACCCCGCTCGATCACGCGCGACGATGCCGTGAGACCGCGCAGCCGCATGTCTTCGGTGAAGCTGGTCAGACGAGACAGCGGCTGTTCAACATGCGGCGGATTTCGCCGCACGAACGTGCCGGCGCCGTGACGGTGAGCGAGGACGCCCTCGTCGACGAGCCCGGCGATGGCGCGCCTCAAGGTCGTGCGCGACACGCCAAGCATCTCGGACAGCTCGCGCTCACCGGGCAGGACTTCCGTTTCCGCGAAGCGGCCCGAGGCGATTTCCCGCTTCAACGCCGCGCCGACTGCCTCGAACAGGAGCGTGCGTTCAGCTCTGCCTGGCCGCAGCTCCGACATCCCGCCTCCGAGTCAGCGCAACCCGCTAGACAAGAGGTATACACTTGGCCCATAATCTAACACAAGAGGTCCGCAAGTGGTATGTTTGCGGTTTCCGCGAAGGGGACGACGTCGGTTGTCGGTCAGGCGGTCGCTACGGCGGGATGTGACGTTGATCGGCGCGCGAATAAGATTCAACGCAGTCGCGGGCATGAAGCCTGGCGGATCAGGAGGGTAGCATGAGAATGGATGGTGCTTGGAAGCGTGGCGGGATCGCCATGGCGGCTCTGATTGCAGGAACTCGCGGCGGCGCATGCCGGGTCGCTTAAAATCGAGAGCTGGCGCAACGACGACGCCGATATTTGGAACTCGAAGATCATTCCCGCCTTCAACAAGCACTATCCCGACATCAAAGTCGAGTTCGCGCCTTCCGCCCCGAAAGAATACAACGCCGCTCTCAACGCCCGTCTCGCGGGCGGCACCGCGGGCGACATCATCGCATGCAGGCCGTTCGACGCCTCGCTCGACCTCTACACGAAGCACCAGCTCGACGGACTCAACGACCTCAACGGCATGGCCAATTTCTCCGATGTGGCGAAATCGGCCTGGACGACCGACGACGGCAAGACGACATTCTGCGTGCCCATGGCTTCGGTCATCCACGGCTTTATCTACAATGAAGACGCCTTCAAGAAGATCGGCGCCACGCCGCCGAAGACGATGGCCGAGTTCCACGACATTCTCGACAAGCTCAAGAAGGACGGAACCTACACGCCAATCGTCCTGGGCACGGCCGACCAATGGGAGGCCGCGACGATGGGCTTCCAGAACATCGGGCCGAACTATTGGGACGGCGAGAAAGGACGTCTCGCGCTGATCGCCGGCAAGGAGAAGTTCACGGACCCGCAATACATCGCCGTGTTCAAGGAACTGGCAACCTGGGCGCCCTATATGGGCAACGGCTTCCAGGCGCAGACCTATCCCGACAGCCAGAACCTATTCTCCCTCGGCAAGGGGGCGATATATCCGGCCGGCTCGTGGGACATTTCGACCTTCCGCTCGCAGGCAAAATTCCCGATGGGCGCGTTCGCGCCGCCGCTGCCGCCCGGCGACAAGGATTGCTACATCTCCGATCACACCGACATCGCTATGGGTCTCAACTCGGCTTCGAAGAACAAGGAGGACGCGAAGAAATTCCTCGAATGGCTGGCGACGCCGGAATTCGCGGCGCTCTACGCCAACGCGCTGCCGGGCTTCTTCCCGCTCAGCAAGGATGCGGTGAAGATCGACGACGATCTCGCGGCGACGATGGTCGGGTGGCGCAAGGACTGCAAGTCGACGATCCGCAATTCGTACCAGATCCTCTCGCGCGGCACGCCGAACCTGGAGAACGAATTGTGGAACGTCTCCGCCCAGGTCATCAACGGAGCCGAGACGCCCGAGGCCGCCGGCAAGCAACTGCAGGACGGACTGGACAAGTGGTATAAACCCGACATGAAGTAGCGCGGGTTAACCCTCTGCCGGCGGCGAGGCGTTAGCCTGCCGCGACCACCCGTCTGTCGACAGGAGGGCGCGATCGCTCCCTCTCCCGCAACCGGGAGAGAGATACCGGGAAGGGAACTCGGGCGCGGACAACGATGGCGGAACCGATCTCGCAAGTCGTCGCGTCGATGCCCCGGGCGCGATTTGCGGCGCTGCTGGCGCTGTTCCTGGGGCCGGCGATTGCTGTTTACACGCTCTTCTCGATCTACCCGCTGATCGCAACGATGGGTCTGTCGACCTACACAACCGACAGCGCCGGCAGCTACGATTTTGTTGGGCTCGCCAATTTCGTGACCCTGCTCACGGATTCGCTGTGGTCGAAGCCATTCTGGAACGCGGCCAGGAACAATCTGATCTTCTTCATCGTGCACATGCTGGTGCAGAATCCGATCGGGATCGCGCTTGCGGGGCTCTTGAGTCTGCCGGGCCTCAGTCTGAAAGGCCTCTACCGCACGCTCATCTTTCTGCCGGCCATGCTGTCGGTCGTCATCGTCGGCTTTTCCTGGAATCTGATCCTGTCGCCGCTGTGGGGCGTCGCGGAGGGCGCCCTCAAGGCCGTCGGGCTCGGCAGCCTGTTCGCGCCTTGGCTGGGTCTCCCCTCAACCGCGCTCGTGACGCTGGCCTTGATCTCGGTCTGGCAGTTCGTCGGCATTCCGCTGATGCTGATTTATGCCGCGCTTCTCAATATTCCCGATGAGCTCGTGGACGCGGCGCGGGTCGACGGGCTCGGCCACTTCCGGATCTTCTGGCACATCAAACTTCCGCTGGTATTGCCGACGATCGAACTCATTTCGGTCCTGACCTTTGTCGGCAACTTCAACGCCTTCGACCTCATCTACTCGGTCAAGGGAGCGCTCGCCGGGCCAAATTTCGCTTCGGACATTCTCGGCACCTTTTTCTACCGCACCTTCTTTGGCAATCAGTTGCAGCTCGGCAATCCGACCATGGGCGCCGCGGTGGCGACGGTGATGTTCTTCATCATCCTGGCCGGCGTCTGTCTCTACCTTTTCATCGTGCAGCGCCGCCTGCGGCGCTACGCATTCTAGGGAGCACGCGATGGTGAAGCAGCGCGTGCAGAGCCTTGGCGTCCACGCCATTCTTATCGCCTATACCGCGCTCGCGATCGGGCCGATCCTCTTGGTCGTGATGAACTCCTTCAAGACCCGCAACGCGATCTTCGGCGCCCCGCTCGCTCTTCCGAACGCGGCGACCTTCTCTCTCATCGGCTACGCCAAGGTTTTTAGCGCTTCGCATATCGGGACATATTTCATGAATTCGCTGATCGTGACGCTGGTCAGCATGGGCCTCGTGCTCCTGTTCGGCGCGATGGCGGCCTGGGCCCTCACCGAATACAGATTTCGCGGCTCGACAGCCATAGCGCTGTTTCTGTCGATTGGCATCATGGTTCCGATCCGTCTCGGCTCGGTTGCGATTCTCACCATGATGCGCAAGGCCGGTCTCAACGACACGCTGATCGCGCTGATCCTGGTCTATGTCGCGCAAGGTTTGCCGATGTCGACCTTCATCCTGAGCGAGTTCGTCCAGCAGATACCGCGGGACCTGCGTGACGCGGCGCGCTGCGACGGCGTGCCGGAGACCCGCATCTTCTTCGAGGTGATTGCGCCGCTGCTGAGGCCAGCGATTGCCACCGTCGCGGTCTTCACCATCGTTCCGATCTGGAACGATCTCTGGTTCCCGCTCATCCTCACCTCGTCGGATTCGACGCATACGATCACGCTCGGCGTCCAGCAGTTCCTTGGCCAGTACATCACCGACTGGAACTCAGTCCTCGCGGCGTTGTCGATGGCGATCCTGCCCGTCGTGGCGATCTATGTCATCTTCTCGCGGCAATTGATCAGTGGCCTCACCGCCGGCGCGGTCAAATAAGGCACCATCCGGCATGGCCAATCTGCGCATCGACCATCTCAACAAGAGCTATGGGACGGCGCGCGTGCTGAGCGACATCGGCCTTTCGATCGAAGACGGCGAATTCGTCGTTTTGGTCGGCCCCTCGGGCTGCGGCAAATCCACGCTTCTGAGGATGATCGCGGGGCTCGACGCGCCAACCTCGGGCGATATTTTCATCGGTGACAAACTCGTCAACTCGCTTGCGCCCGCCGAGCGGAGAATTGCGATGGTGTTCCAATCCTATGCGCTCTATCCGCATATGGATGTGCGCAAGAACATGACATTCGGCCTCAAGTTCAGCGGCGTCGCGCAGGCGGAGCGCGACAGGAGGGTCGCGGAAGCAGCGCGGATGCTGCGCCTCGAGGAGCTGCTCGGCCGTTACCCTCGCGACCTCTCGGGCGGGCAGCGCCAGCGCGTGGCGATCGGACGCGCAATCGTGCGCGAGCCCGACGTCTTCCTGTTTGACGAGCCCCTATCAAACCTCGATGCGGCGCTTCGCGTCTCGACCCGGGTTGAGATTGCCCGCCTGCACCGGCTCCTACGCGCGACGATCGTCTATGTCACTCACGATCAAATCGAGGCGATGACTCTCGCCGACCGTATTGTCGTGATGAACCACGGCCGAATCGCGCAGGTCGGCGAGCCGCTCGAACTCTATTATTCGCCGGCGGACCTGTTCGTGGCCGGCTTCATCGGCTCGCCGGCCATGAACTTCTTTCCGGCCGAGGTCGAGAGCGTCGCGAACGACAAGGCGCGGATTGCTGGCGTCTCGATCGCCGCCTTCGTCTTGCCCGCCGGGACATTCAAGCCCGGCGGGCGTCTCACCATCGGCGTGCGCCCCGAGCACCTGGCGCCTGTTGCCGGCGGCGACTTCGCCACCTCCGGCGTCGTCGAGCTCGTCGAGCGGCTGGGCGAAGCCTCGTACGCCTACGTTCGGCGCTCCGACGATAAGATGACGGTCGCCGAAATCCGGGGGCGGCGGCCGCCGGCCCTCGGCGAGCCCGTAACATTGTGCGCGCCGGCAGAGGACATTCATGTGTTCGACGCGGACGATCAGCGCGTCTCAACGGGAGTGTGAGCGCCTGCCCCTCGCCGCAAACCTATGCCGGCAGGCGCTGTAACCGCCCTGCGTATGGGCAAGCCATCATTGTCCTCGCGGCGCGACTGGCGCGGAGCCGCGAGTCCCCCCGGGCACAGTCGAACGATCAACTGCGCGCCAAAAAGAGCCGAATGACGCCGCCTCGCGCCGTCCGCGACAGCAGTGAAGCAGTCGACTACGCCAAAGCCAGTTCCTTCGCCTCCGGCGCCTCGATACCGAGCTCCTCACGGAATGCCTGCAGAGCTTGCAAGAGGCCTTCGCCCGTATCGAAGAGCCCGGCGTAACTCATCGTGGCGCCAATCCGCCGGGGCTTGCCAATGAGCTGCGGATTGCAGCCCACAGCTTTGAGGACCCGGTAGATCCGGGCGTCGAACACCGAGACAATCTGGGTCAGCCCAGCCATGATGGCGACCTCCCCAATGCCCGCGATCAGCTCGCTCAGCACGAAGTTGACGCCATGGCGGCTACGTTGGGGCTGGCCATCAACGGCGACGGCGCAAATGCGTGAACTCTCCCAGATTGTCGCGCTTTCGATGTATTCGCCCTCGTCGAGGAGATACGAGAAAACATCTCGCAGCATGTTCGGCCCCGTTGTGGGCAACAGTCGCAGAGATCCCCAGTATTCATGAGTCCGGGGATCAACCGACACGAGGTACAGCGGATTCGCGTCATCGAACACGTCCCGCTCGTAACCGTCCCTGACCGTCACATCCCAACCGAGCCGCTCCGAGAACGTGAGCGCTCGATTGCGAAACATTGCATCCATTTCCCTCGGAAACAGCGACGCACGCGAACCTTCAATGAACTTCAACATCGTGGCATCTCCCTTGCTACGAGACAACAGGATGTTAACCATAAGTCACAATGTGACAATTCCACTAAGAAGCTGAGTTGACAGTCACAGGAATCACTTAAAAGACGAGCCTTGGAGAGCCTTGGCTGGAATCACACCGGTCGCAATGGCAACGCCAACCGCGTGGGTTAAGTTTGCACAGTTCAATTTATGCCGCGCCGTATCCAAATAACTCTTTACACTACCAAATGATATATTCAATATATCAGAAATGTCCTGATATGTCTTTCCTCTCGCCGCCCAAATTAGACATTGTTCTTCTCTCTTCGACAGCTTGACCTGCGGACTACTTAGTTTCAGGTTGACACTAGCCGCTGAATCGATGAGAACCGAAATCAACTGAAGCTTTACCATGTTATTTTTCTTGAATTGTTCCCATTCGGGCTTCGTATGATTGCTCGAAAAGGAAACCACAGAATAAACGCCGCGCCGATTGCGCACCGGAACGGATATCCCGTTGCGGCCAACGTCGTGGCTCAGCGCATCGGAGAAAAACGCTTGAATAGCGGGATCGTCGCGCGGCAATTCATCCCAGTCGAAGGGTAGGACCGCCTTGCTCCCATTGGTAATAACGGGATCTATAAGTACGTACTGCTTCAGGAAATAGCGTGTTTGCCACTGAAACGAATACGTGACGGTTCCGGTCAACAAGCTTGCGTCCGAACTCCTATCCGGAGCAAATCTCATATAGGCAATGTGACTGACGCCGATATCGGCTGCGATCGCTTTTAGGGTCTGCTCCAGATCCTGTTCGTTATAACCGAGTATGGTGTCCGTGAGTCTTATTGCGGCCAATTCGATCGTGATACTTGCCATAGGCCCGCACCATCGATATCACGAACCGGTCTCGAGGATTTGAGACAACGCTTCGGCGCAAGCAGATTGAATTGCTGAGCCGACCGCCAGATCAATCCTCCCGGTAACCTTTGCGGCCAAATCAATCGGGTCGACACAAACGCCAAAGAGCTGGGACGTTTCAGCAGCCACCGATGTGACATCGGCGGCCCTTGCGTTTGTTGTTCTAGACAGCTCGTCTAGTGTCCTCGACTCTGCAGACATACGCGCCTCCCGCCCAAACCGCAATTCCGCTCCGACGCCAATCTACCACACCAAATCGAGCGCAATCAACAATTATGTGGAGGCAGAACGGAGAACAATACCGGCGATGAGGCGAAACGAACGCGGTCTCCGCCGGACCGCCGTGAGATGCTATAGTGGCAAGCGAAGGTCGGCGCGCGCTGACGCCCAGCTGCGCCAACCACGGAGCGGAGACAATGGACGTCAGCGACCTCGTGGCGATCGACGTCCACACGCACGCGGAGGTTTCCTGCCGGCAGCCGGCGGACGCTTTTTGGCAACCATACGAAGACGCCGCAAACAAATACTTCAAGGCGGGCAAGCGCCCGACCATCGCCGAGACGATCGCCTATTACCGCGAGCGCAAGATCGGCCTGGTGATGTTCACAGTCGACAGCGAATTCGAAATCGGCGCGAGGCGGATCTCGAACGACGAAGTTGCGGAGGCCGCCGCAGCCAACGCCGACATCATGATGGCCTTCGCCTCCATCGATCCGCACAAGGGCAGGATGGGCGTGCGCGAGGCGCGCGATCTCATCGCGGCGGGAGTCATAAAAGGCTTCAAGTTTCATCCGACCGTTCAGGGCTTCTTCCCCAACGACCGCATGGCGTACGGGCTCTACGAGGTCATCGCCGAGCACAAGCTGCCGGCGATCTTCCACAGCGGCCATTCCGGCATCGGCGCCGGCATGCCGGGCGGCGGCGGCTTGCGCCTCAAATATTCGAATCCGATCCATGTCGACGACGTCGCCGTCGACTTCCCCGACATGACGATCATCATCGCCCACCCGTCCTGGCCCTGGCAGGACGAGGCTCTCTCGGTCTGCCTGCACAAGCCCAATGTCTTCATCGACCTTTCCGGCTGGAGCCCGAAGTACTTTCCTCCGCAGCTCGTCCGGCACGCCAACAGTCAGCTGAAAACGAAGATGCTGTTCGGCTCCGATTGGCCGCTGATCGCGCCCGACCGGTGGCTCAAGGATTTCCGCGAGGCGGGTTTCAAGCCGGAGGTGCATGATCTCATCCTGAAAGAGAACGCCATCCGCGCGCTCAAGCTCGCCGCGGCTTAGACCCCTCGCGCGATGACGGCGTTTCGATGGATCGAGGGCGTCGGCGGCGAGGTTGTCGCCGACCGCAAGCGCCTCGAGGCGGTCGCGCATGGCCCGCCGCCGGCGGAAGCGCCCACGATTGTCATGCTGCACGAGGGGCTCGGCTGCGTCGCGCTCTGGCGCGACTTTCCGGCTCGGCTGGCAGCCGCAACGGGATGGGGGGTCTTCGCCTACTCGCGCGCCGGGTACGGCCGGTCGGATCCGGTCGCGCTCCCGCGCCCGCTCGATTACATGACGCTTGAGGCCCGTTTCAGTCTGCCCACGGTGCTTGAGGCGATCCGGTTCAAGCGCGGAATTCTGCTCGGACACAGCGACGGCGCCTCGATCGCGGCGATCTACGCCGGCGAACCTTGCGCCGAGCGGCTCGACGGGCTCGTCCTGATCGCCCCGCATGTCTTCGCCGAGGAGCCGGGCCTGGCCTCGATCGCGGAAGCGCGCCGCGCCTATGCCGAGGGCGAATTGCGCGTCAGGCTCGCCAAACATCACGTCCATGTCGACTGCGCGTTCCGCGGCTGGAACGGCGCCTGGCTCGATCCTGCGTTCAGGGCCTGGAACATCGAGGACGCGGTTCGCCGCTGGCGCGTCCCCGCCCTTCTGATCCAGGGCGCCGACGATCCTTATGGAACGCTGGCGCAAATCCGCGCGGTCGAAGCGCGATCGCCCGCGCCGGTCGAGAGCCTCATTCTCGACCGCTGCCGGCACGCGCCGCAGACCGAGCAGCCGCAGGCGACGCTCGACGCGATCGTCGGGTTTTGCGGAGAGATCGAGGCCCGTCGAAACTGAAGAGACCCGCCCTGCGGCTGAGAAACGGGTCGTCCGACGCCGCCAACTTTGGCGAAAACCGACGAAAATAGACGAAAGCGAAAATGCTTTCTTTTACTTTCGATTGTTTTTTGGAATCGGGACTTTTCAATGGGTTCCGGCCAATTCAAGCGCTTTTTTCCGCCCCAGCCCGGCGTCGGGCCAGTGCTTCCAAATCCTTCCTCGCTTTCTGCCGCCTGGCGTCCGGCCCGGCGCTGGGCTTGAATTTCGGTGAATCACAATCATATACCAACAATTCTGATTAACGCAAGACAATGCGCGAGAATAATTTGCCGACCGCTCCGTCGCGCGCTCCATCCGGCGCTTCTCCCGCTCAGAAAAGGCAATCCGCCTTGACTTGCGGGCATGCGGGCGGATGCTCAAAAGGCGCGACGGAAGCCACCATGTCGACCGAGGCCAAAAAGCCGCTCATCGTCATCAGCTACGCCCACGCCGACGAGCCGGAGCATCCGGCCGAGGGCGAGGTCAAATGGCTGTCGTTCGTGACCGGCTATCTGCGGCCGGCGATCAAGGACGGGTCGGTCGACCTTTGGATCGACCGGCTGATGCGCGGCGGCGCCGACTGGGAGCCGGAGATCGAAAAGAGGTTCCGCGCGTGCGACATCTTTATTTTGCTTGTCTCGCGCAACTCGCTGTCTTCCGATTATGTCGTCGACAAGGAGATCGCGATCATCCGCGAGCGGCAGGCGAGGGGCGAGCTGGTCCATTTCTATCCGCTGGTCCTGACGCCGACCCCGAAGGCGGGGCTTCGGCTGGTAAGCGACAAGAATTTGCGTCCGCGCGACGGGAAGCCGCTGTCGGACTATCCGCTGCACGAAAGGTACCGCCATATGGCGGAAGCAGCCGATGAGATCGCGGAGATCGCGGCGGAGATCGCTGCCCGAAGCGTGCTGGCGCGTACGCAGCCCTCGCCGCACACCAAGAGCCACCTCGGGCCCCAGCAGGGAGGATCAGCTGACCAATCGAAGGCGAAGCCGCGCAACCTTCCCTTCGCATCGCTCGGCGGCCTGTTTGCCGGGCGCGATGAGGACCTTGCCGATCTGCATACGACGCTCCTCGGCGCCAAGGGCGCTCCGGTCGCGCTCTCCGGTCTCGGAGGGATTGGCAAGACGCGGCTCGCGATCGAATATGCGTGGTCTCGCGAGACAGTTTATTCCGCGCTTCTGTTCGTCAGCGCGAGCGGCGGCGCAGCGCTCAACGCCGGTTTGGCGGGGCTAACGGCGTTCGAGATTCTCGACCTGCCGGAGAAAGAGGCGCGTGACGACGCGACGAAGATCACCGCCGTCCTGCGCTGGCTTGAGTCCAACCCGACGTGGCTGATGATCCTCGACAACGTCGATGATCGCGCCGCCGTTGCTGAGGTGGCGAAACTCATCCCGCGTCTTAAAGGCGGGCATGTGATCGTCACCGCGCGGGCGTCGAACTTTCCCGCCGGTGTGCGAAAGCTCCAAGTTTCCACGCTGGACGAGCGCGCCGCCGCGCAATTCCTGCTCGACCGAACCGAAACGGACCGCGCCAAGAGCAAGGACGACGCCACGCTGGCGCGAATGCTGGCGCATGAGCTCGGTGGCCTCGCTCTCGGGTTGGAGCAGGCGGGCGCGCAAATTGGGACCGATCGTATCGGCTTTGCGCGCTATCTGAAGCTCTGGAACGAGAGCCGGGAAAAAGCGCTCGCTTGGGCGGATGCGACGGTGACCGGCTCCGATCGGACGCTGGCCACGACCTGGGCGACGTCGGTCGCGCAACTCACAGAGGCGAGCCGCCGCCTACTGGACCGGCTCGCCTTTCTGGCGCCCGCCGCGGTACCCGATTCGCTCCTCGACGTCGCCATCCCCGGCGAGGCGGCGGGCGCTGACGTGTATGAGGCGCGCGCTGGCCTCTACTCCTATTCGCTCATTTCGGGCGTGACCGCCGAGGACGGCGGCGCGCCGGGCTTCGTCGTCCATCGCCTCGTGCAAGATTTCGCCCGCCGCGCGATGACCAACGAGCGCCGGGCGCTGGCACTGAAGGAGGCGCTGGAATGGGTCAACGCGGCGTTCGCGGGCGCTCCTGATGACGTGCGGAGCTGGCCGGCCCTCGATCCGCTCGCGCCACACGCGCTTGCGGTCGCGCACGCGGCGGACGGGGCGGAGATCGCGGAGCCGACCGCGCGGCTGTTCAATGAACTTGGCCTCCTCTTCGACGCGAAAGCGGACTACGCCGAAGCTGAGCGGCTTTATCGCCGAGGGCTGGCAATTGAGGAGAAAAGCTACGGCCCGGGTCACCCCGCTGTCGCACCCCACCTCAACAATCTTGGGAATTTGCTGCGCGAAACGAACCGCGCTTACGAGGCGGAGCCACTAATCCGCCGCGCACTGGCGATAAACGAGAATAACCTCGGTTCAGATCACCCCACAGTCGCGATACAACTCAATGTACTAGCATACTTGCTTCACGACGCGGGCCGGTTTGGCGAGGCCGAGCTGTTTTTTCGCCGCGCGCTGGAGATGAGTGAGAAAAGCCTTGGCCTGGCTCACCCTACGGTTGCGATCCGGCTCAACAATCTCGCGCAGCTTCTTCAGTCCACGAACCGCAGCGCCGAAGCCGAACCGCTGATGCGCCGAGCGCTGGCGATCGACGAGAACAGCTACGGCCCGGATCATCCCGAGGTTGCAGCAGACCTCAACAACCTCGCAGCCCTGCTTCAGGCCACGAACCGCAGCGCCGAAGCCGAACCGCTGATGCGCCGCGCGCTCGCGATCGACGAGAAGAGCTACGGTCCGAATCATCCGAATGTGGCGATCCGCCTCAACAATCTCGGACAGATGCTTCAGGAGACGGACCGCTTCGCCGAAGCCGAGCCGCTGTTGCGCCGCGCGCTCGCGATCTGCGAGACGAGCTACGGCCTGGACCATCCGAGCACGGTGCTTGTGCGCAGCAACCTCGCCGCCCTGAGAGCCGCTCTTGGCAAAGGCGGCTAGCGCATCAGGCCGGGAAACGTAGCGGCACCCTTGCCGGTCATGCCCGCGAAAGCGGGCATTCAGCCTTTGAGGGGGCTCTGGATTCCCGCTTGCGCGGGGCTCCGGTTCGAACCCCTCATCCGGCCCTCCGGGCCACCTTCTCCCTTTGGGAGAAGGGTCCGCTTACGACTTCGCGCCGACCAGCACCGGGTCGGGGCGGTAAAGCGTGGGGAAGAGCTGCTTCAGATTGGCGACCTTCGGCAGGTCGTTGAAGACGATGTAGGGATAGCCGGGATTTCGCGCCAGGAAGTCCTGGTGATAGTCCTCGGCGCGGTAGAAGGTTTTGCCCGGCTCGATCGTGGTGACGATCGGCGCCTTGAAGGCGTGGGCGGAGTCGAGCTGGGCGATATAGGCTTTCGCCACCCGCGCCTGCTCGTCGTTCATGGGGAAGATCGCCGAGCGGTATTGCGTGCCCTCGTCGGGTCCCTGCCGGTTGAGTTCGGTCGGATCATGGGCGACCGAGAAATAGACCTGCAGGATGCGGCCATAAGTGATCTTGCGCGGATCATAGGTGATCTGAACCGACTCGGCGTGGCCGGTGTTGCCGTTGCTGGTCATTTCGTAATGCGCGGTCGCCTTCTCACCGCCGGCGTAGCCGGAAACGGCGCTGGTCACGCCGGCGACATGCTGGAAGACGCCTTGGACGCCCCAGAAACATCCGCCCGCGACGACCGCGGTCTCCGACGCCTGGCCGCCCGCCTGCTCGTCGACCGCCGGCGCCGGAATGACGCGCGCCTCTTCGGCCGTCGACCGCGTTGCGGCGAAGCCGGCGGCGCCCGCCAATCCGACGAGGATCAGCGCCGGCAACCCATAGCCGTTTCTGAACGATGAGATCATGGGGCTAAAACTCCATTCCTGCTCGCCAATCCTCGACCGGGCGTTTCGATAAGCCGGGACTGTGACCCGGCCGCGACGGGGCTTTCGGCATCACGCGGTCGTGTCATCACAGTCGCGCGAGCCTCGGGGCCTTCGTCCGCGCGTGCGGACTTGTTACAGGAGAAGGACCGCGCGCCGCCGATGCCGGCGAGGATGAACAGCAGCATGGCGGGCTCTCCGGCGACTCAGGCGGTCGCCGGCTTGAACGTCAGCGCCAGGCCGTTCATGCAATAGCGGAGTCCGGTCGGCTTGGGTCCGTCGTCGAAAACGTGGCCGAGATGGCCGTCGCATCGCCGGCAGGTCACCGCGGCGCGGACCATTCCGTAGGACCGGTCATCGTGGGTTTTCACCGCGTTGTCGAGCGGGGCCCAGAAGCTCGGCCAGCCGGTGCCGCTGTCGAATTTCGTCGAAGAGGAGAAGAGATCGAGGCCGCAACCGGCGCAGGCGAAAATCCCCTTCCGTTCCTCATGCAGAAGCGGACTGGTGAAAGGCCGCTCGGTGCCTTCCTTGCGTAGGACGGCATATTGATCGGCGGTCAGGCTCGAGCGCCACTCGGCGTCGGTTCGGACCACATGGTCCTCCTCGGCAGCCCGCGCGTCCAGAATTTGCAGGAGATTTACGCTCGCGATCGCGGTCAGGCCGCTCAGAGCCATTCGACGCGTCAGCATCTTCGACCTCGCTGCTGTCTTAGGGATGGCGCCCTATCCGCAACGCCTATACGTCCAAAACGGGGATGGGTTACAGGGGGCGCAAACTTTTTTGATCGCCCCGATGCGCCGGAGCGGCGCCCGGCGGGAGCCCGGCCGGCGGCGGCGAGCGCCCCCGCAGTTGACCGCAGCCGGCCGCGTGCCTCAAACATAAGGCCAGCGTCGCGACCGGCGGGGGTGTCGCGCAATATTGACAAAGTCGCGCCAGCTGAACGCCGGCGCCGGAGGAGCGCATGGCCGCCATCAATTCCGTCGCTGACCTTGCGATCGACGGCGAGGTCGCCGTGGTCGCCATCAACTCCCCGCCGGTGAACGCGCTATCGCAAGCCGTTCGCGACGGCCTCAAGCGCGGGGTCGAGGCGGCGGAGGCGAATGGCGCGGTCAAGGCGGTCGTTATCATCTGCGGCGGCCGGACCTTTATCGCCGGCGCCGATATTTCCGAATTCGGCAAGCCGGCCGCAGAGCCTTATCTCCCCCATGTCCTCGATCGAATTGAGAACGCCTCGAAGCCGATCGTCGCCGCGCTGCACGGGACCGCGCTGGGCGGCGAATTCGAGGTCGCGCTGACCGCGCACTACCGCATCGCCGTCCCGTCGGCGAAATGCGGCCTGCCGGAAATCAAGCTCGGTCTCATCCCCGGCGCGGGGGGCACGCAACGGCTGCCCCGGCTCATCGGGGTCGAGAAGGCGCTCGACGTCATCCTTTCGGGCACGCCGTTCGGCGCCCGCGAGGCCAAGGAATGGGGCGTCGTCGACGAGTTCGCTGAGGAAGGCAAACTGCGTAAATCGGCGCTCGCCTTCGCCCGCCGGCTGATCGCCGGGAAGGCGCCGCTGCGCAAGGTGCGCGACCGCTCCGACAAACTTGAGCCCGCGCGCGGCCATCCCGAGATCTTCGAGGCCATCCGCAAGGCCAATGCGAGAAAATTCCGCGGCTTCGAGGCCTGGGAGAAGGCGATCGAGTCGGTGAAGAACGCCGTCGACCTGCCGTTCGACGACGGAATCCTCAAGGAGCGGCAGATGTTCATGGCGCTGCTGCCGACGACGCAGTCCAAGGCGCAGCGCCACGTGTTCTTCGCCGAGCGGCAGGCGGCGAAAATCGCAGACATCGGTCGGGACGTCGCGACGAAGCCGATCAAGAGCGTCGGCGTGATCGGCGCCGGCACCATGGGCGGCGGCATCGCCATGAATTTCCTCTCTGCCGGCATCCCCGTCGCCATCGTCGAGACTTCGAGGGAGGCGCTCGACCGCGGGGTCTCGGTCATGCGCCGCAACTATGAAGCGACCGCGAAGAAGGGCAGGTTGACGACGTCCGAGGTCGAGGAGCGGATGGGGAGGCTGAGCTCAACCCTCGACTTCGGCGCGCTGGCTCAGGCCGACCTCGTGATCGAGGCGGTGTTCGAGAACATGGATATCAAGAAGCAGGTGTTCGAGCGGCTCGATTCGATCGCCAAGCCCGGCGCGATCCTCGCCTCGAACACCTCTTACCTCGACATCGACGAAATCGCATCGATGACCAGGCGGCCGGAGGACGTGCTCGGCATGCATTTCTTCTCGCCCGCGAACGTGATGCGGCTCCTCGAGATCGTGCGCGGCGCCAAGACCTCAAAACCGGTCCTGGCGACGATCGCGGCGCTCGCGCCGAAGATCGGCAAGGTCGGGGTGGTCGTGGGCGTCACTCATGGCTTCGTCGGCAATCGGATGCTGGCCCAGCGCCAGCGGGAAGCGATGAAGCTCATTCTCGAAGGCGCGACGCCGTCAGCGGTCGACCGGGTGCTGACCGACTTCGGCATGCCGATGGGGCCGTTCGCGATGAGCGATCTCGCCGGCCTCGACATCGGCTGGTCGGCCGAGACGTCGAAGCGCTCGACGATCCGCGAAATCCTGTGCGAAGAGGGCCGGCGCGGCCAGAAGACCGGCGCCGGCTTCTACGACTACGACGAAGCGCGCAACGCCAAACCGTCGGCGCGTGTGGAGACGATCATCCGCGACTTCGCCGCCTCGAAGGGCGTCGAACAGCGCAAGATCGGCGACGCCGAAATCCTCGAGCGCTGCATCTATCCGATGATCAACGAAGGAGCGAAGATCCTCGAAGAGGGCAAGGCGCAGCGCGCCTCCGACATCGACATCGTCTGGATCTACGGCTACGGCTGGCCCGTCTATCGCGGCGGCCCTATGTTCTACGCCGACACCGTCGGATTGAAGGCGGTGCTCGCCAGGCTCAACGAGTTTCGGGCGAAATTCGGCGACGACTTCAAGCCGGCGGCGCTGTTGGAGAAACTGGCGGCTGAGGGCGGGGCGTTTGCGAAGGCGTGATGTCAGCGAGTGGGTTGTGAACGAGTCTCAGCCTTCACGACGATCTCGACTTACCGCGATGAAGCGCTCGGCCGCGCTGAGCATTCGAAAGTCGCACGGCAGCGCTAGGCGCGCTCTAGGTATGCGGACCAAGGCATCAATCATCCTTTTCGCTATTATGCTCGTCATGACTCCTCCAGCCGGGGTAGCTTCGGCACAACAGGCGAATCTCGATCTGCAAGAACGATGCGCAAGGCAGGCTCAAATGGCGTTTGACGCCATGAGTTTTTCGGACGCAAATCACGCAAGATTTACAAATCACTACAACGTTAAACTCGATAGATGCCTCATTGAGACATTTACGCTTCAGCTAGAAGTTAATAGTTCAATCTTTACCAAGGATGTATCCGACGCATTCGAAGGCAAAGAGTTTGCGTCGTACGCTTGGATATCGCGTGCTGGCAAAAAATACTGGGAAGTGCCACCGACGATGTGTCTGGTAACTATGCCCTCTGGTGAAGAAAAAAATTGTTCATCTGAAGATGAGTTTGATAAACTGATTCAAATCTACATGGAATGAGCAGATTTTGATCTTCAGACTAGGAGAACATCATGCGTGAAGCCGTCATCGTCTCGACCGCCCGCACGCCGATCGGCAAGGCCTATCGCGGTGCGTTCAACGACACCCAGGCCCAGACGCTCGGCGGGCACGTGATCGCGACCGCCCTCAAGCGCGCCTCGGTCGAGGGCGGCGAAGTCGACGACGTCGTCATGGGCGCGGCGCTCCAGCAGGGATCGCAAGGCGGCAATGTCGCCCGCCAGTCGCTCTTGCGCGCCGGACTTCCGACGAGCGTCGCCGGCATGTCGGTCGACCGGCAATGCGCCTCGGGCCTGATGGCGATCGCGATCGCGGCCAAGCAGATCGTCGACGATGGCATGAGCGTCACCGTCGGCGGCGGGCTCGAATCGATTTCGCTGGTCCAGAACGACAAGATGAACCGCTATCGGGCCACAGACCCTTGGCTCGTCGAGCATCGCGACGACATCTATATGTCGATGCTCGAGACGGCCGAGATCGTGGCGGCGCGCTACAAGATCTCGCGCGAGCGCCAGGACGAGTACGGGGCGCAGTCGCAGGCGCGCGCCGCCGCGGGCGTGGCCGCCGGCCGGTTCGACGCCGAGCTCGCGCCCCTGCCGAGCCTGATGAAAGTCGTCGACAAGGCGACCGGCGCGGTCTCCGACAAGGCGGTCACGCTCAGACACGACGAGGGCATCCGCGCCGACACGACGCTCGCCGGCCTCGCCGCGCTCAAGCCCGTGTTTACCGAAGGACTTCATTTGAAGCAGCCGGGCGAGAACATCACCGCCGGCAACGCCTCGCAATTGTCGGACGGCGCGAGCGCTTGCGTCTTGATGGAAGCCAGGCTCGCCGGCCAGCGCAATCTGACCCCGCTCGGCATCTACCGCGGTATGACGGTCGCCGCCTGCGACCCCGACGAGATGGGCATCGGGCCGGTCTTCGCCGTGCCGAAGCTCTTGAAGGCGCACGGCCTCAAGGTCGAGGACATCGGCCTGTGGGAACTGAATGAAGCGTTCGCGGTCCAGGTTCTCTATTGCCGCGACAAGCTCGGCATCGACAACGACAAGCTCAATGTCGATGGCGGCGCGATCGCGGTCGGCCATCCCTACGGCATGAGCGGCGCGCGCCTCACCGGCCACGCGCTGATCGAGGGGAAAAGGCGCGGCGCGCGCTATGTCGTAGTGACGATGTGCGTCGGCGGCGGCATGGGCGCGGCCGGGCTGTTCGAGGTCGCCTGAGGCCTTAAGACGAGGCGTCCGCTTGAACGAATCGAACCCCATGGCGCCGCTCGCGGCCTTTCGCGGGCAGACGCCGCCGGCGCCGGCGTGGTTCGAACGCGCGATCGCGATCGAGCCCGAGCGCTCGTTCGTTACGGTCGAGGGCGCCAAGGTCGAGACGCTCGCATGGGGCGAGCGCGGCAAGCCGGGGCTCGTACTTTTGCACGGCGGCGCGGCGCACGCCGATTGGTGGAGCTTCATCGCGCCGTTCTTCGCCCACGAGCGGCGCGTCGTCGCGCCGTCATTCACCGGCATGGGACGTTCCGGCTGGCGCCCAGCATACGATTTCCGTCAGTTCGTCCGCGAGGCGAAGGCGGCGGCGCAGGAGGCTGGCGCGTACGAGGCCGGCCCGCCGACCGTCGTCGGGCACTCCTTCGGCGGACGCATCGCTGTCGGGCTCGCCCATGATTTCGGCGATGAACTCGCCGCGGCGGTGATGGTCGATCCGCCGTTCTTCGCGCCGCAGAACCAGCGCAGCCCATCGCCGCCCCGCTCGTCCGCCAGGGAGCACAGCGTGCGACCGTCGCTCGAGGCGATCATCGCCCGGTTCCGCCTCGCCCCGCCGCAGGCCTGCGACAATCTGTTCATTCTCGACTTCATCGCCCGGCGCTCGGCGCGAAAGGCCGTCGACGCCGAAGGCAGAGGCGGCTGGTCGCTGAGCTTCGATCCGCATTTCTGGGAGAAGTTTGTGCGGCTCGACCCGGTGCCGCTGGTCAAGGCCGTCCGAGCGCCGCTCGCGCTCATCCGCGGCGCGAAGTCCCAGCTCTTCCACCCCGAGGACGCGGCCTATCTCTTAAGCCTCATCGCTCCCGGCTCTCCTTATGTCGAGATCCCGGAGGCCGAGCATCACGTGATGATCGACCAGCCGATCGCGTTCGTCGCGGCGCTAAGGGCGCTACTGGCGGCGTGGCCGTAGGAGAATGCCCTATGACCGAGGTTGAAGATCCGCGTGAGATGGTCAGGATTTTCAAGCGTGACCGGTGGCATTGCCGCTGGTGCGAAAGACCAGTGATCTTTGCGTTAGCGATGAAGTACATGCAAAGCGAATTGAAAAAGGCGAGCAACGATAGATCCGTTGCTTACTACCACCCTCATTGGGACGGGCAAGCTTCACCACTCCTTAACGAATCTGGGGCCATTGCGCGACGCGAGAGGCTTATCCCGTTGTCCCAGGTTCGTCTATATGTAGTGGATGCACCGGTTTGATGGGTTGGTTTGGGTCAGCGCCGAGCGCTGGCGGCGCACCGTCCTGTCGCATTCCGGTGGCGGTCTTGCGGCGGCGCGGCCTCCGCCTGATCGTTTGGACGCCCTTTCGAGGATTGTCTCGTTTGACGATGTCCCAGTAGCTCGCAGGCGCATGATGTGCGGCCAGCCCGAGCAAGGCTTCGAACGAAACGTGCCGGTGGAAGCGGCGATTGTAGCGAAAGACGAATTCATTGAGATAGGTGTCGACATGCGTGCGGCGCAGGCCATGATACGTGCCCAGGCCCCATCGCTTCATCAATGAGAAGGCTCGGTGGATCCAGGGCAAGACAACATGTCCCGACATTTTTCCGACAATGCGCGGATCGTGCCGGTAGTCGGTTAATCCAGGATAGGACGCGTGGCCGTCGGTGAGGAGCGTGGCTCCACGCTTCACGTTGGCTCTCACGAAAGCCTCGATCGACGCCGCGGAATTGTCGGCGATCATAGCGAGGCGTATTCGGCCGGAGCGCGTATCGAGATATTTGGCGTGCTTGCGTCGCGGCTTGGGCTGGTTGGTGTCGCGATCAATCACCTCGACGGCCCCGGCGACGAGGATTTTGCCGGCATTGTCGCGCTCGAAAAAGGCTTCGCCTTCGCGGAAGGGAATTTCCGCCTGATCGACTTCGACGACGCCCTCCAAGGGATCGCGATCCGGGTCGACCATCGACCGGCGCAATTTCTGCGTCAGCAGCCAAGCGGTCTTGTAAGTGACGCCGAGTTGATCCTCCAATTGCCGCGCCGACATGCCGTTGGAATGTGTCGCCATGAGATGTGCCGCCCAGAACCACGAGGTCAGCGGCAGCTTGGAACGATGCATCACCGTTCCCGCCGTGGCCGAAGTCTGTCGACCGCAATCGAGGCATTCGTATGTGTAAGCCCGGCTCTTCAGCGCCGCGGCGCGTTGCTCGCCACAGCCGGGACAGACAAAACCCTTCGACCAACGCCGCTTCAACAAAAAGGCGGCGCAGCTCGTCTCGTCGGGAAACGTCTCTTGAAACTGCGAAAGCGATCGGCCTTTGGCCATTGCGCGCCCCGTCGCGGTCGCCTCGAACAGCAACTCAACTACGCCCGCATACCACATCTAGGGCCACCTGGGACAGCGGGATAAGCCTCCGACGCGAAGGCTATACGGCGTGTAATAGCTGTCATGTGAACGACCGATGCAAAGAATCCGTCCAGGTGTCGGAGAAGTTCGTAACATTGGGCGATTGGGATGGCCTTTCGCAGTATTTTGTGCTCCTCGCGAGCCGCCAGGACTCACCCCTTCCAACTCGCGATCGAAAATTCTTGGAAGCGCTGCAGGCGCTGTAAGACGTGAGCTGGAGTTACGTCGGGAGAGTGAACTGCCTTCAAGAGGTAACCGGCCCTCACTCCAGCCTCACCACCACCGCATCCAACTCGCCCTTCGCGTCGACGACCGACACCCGCGCAAATCCTGCCCCGTCCGGTTTCCAGGCGGACTGGCGGCGGAGGTCGGCTTCGCGGACCGGCCGGCCGTTGACGAACCACGCGAAGGGCGGCGCGCCGCCGAGCGCCTTCAGCGCCAGCTTTGCGTCGCGCGCGCCCTCGTTGAGGCCGAGGTCGATGAGCGCGCCGTCCGGCGGGAAGGCGATCTTGAGCGCAGGCGCCTCCGCCGCCGCCATGGTCTTGGGCGCGTCCTTGCGAAGGTGGCGCAAGGGCGGCGGCAGGTCGGCGGTGACGCTCGCCCGCAGCACCCCGCTCGGCGGCCGGATGGGCTCGACGTCGCGGCCGAGCCGCTCGAAAGCGTCGAACAGGATCGGCGCCGCCGCCTCGCGGCCGATCAGGCCCGGGGTCGGGCCGTTGTCGGGCCGCCCGACCCACACCGCGATCGTCGTCCCCCGGTCGAAGCCGACCGCCAGCGCATCGCGAAAGCCGTAGGACGTCCCGGTTTTGAAGGCGATCCGCCCCTTGAGCGCGTTGGCCGGCGGCGGGGCGCCGCGCAGGATCTCCTCGACGTAGTAAGCTGCGACCGGGTCGGTCACCCGGCGCGGCTCGATGACGGGAGGAGAGCCGAGCCGCTCGACGAGCGCCGGCGCCTCGCCGCCGCGGGCGAAGCCGGCGTAGAGACGCGCAAGGTCGGTCAGCGAAATCCCAAGGCCGCCGAGGCCGATGGCGAGGCCGATCGGCGTATCCTTTGGCAGCGCGATCTCGGCCCCTGCGCCATGCAGGCGAGCCAGGAAGGTCGCCGGGCCGACATCGGCCAGGAGCTCGATCGCCGGCAGGTTGAGCGACTGCTGGAGCGCCTTGCGCGCCGTCACCGTGCCCTCATAGCCGAGATTGAAATTCTGCGGCGCATAAGCGCCGTAGCGCATCGGCCGGTCGAACAGCACCGTTTCAGGGTGGGCGAGGCCCTGCTCGAACGCCAGCGCGTAGATGAAGGGCTTCAGCGCCGAGCCCGGCGAGCGCGCCGAACGCGACATGTCGATCGCGCCGTCGCGCGAGGCGTCGTCATGGTCGGGGCTGCCGATGCGGGCGCGGACCTCGCCGCTGGAATTGTCGATGACGACCATCGCCGCCGACAGTTTGGCCCCGAGGCGCCCGACGCTCTCCTTGAGCAGCGCCTCGAGCCTGGCTTGCAGCCGCGCATCGATCGAGAGCCGGATGATTTTCGCTTGGCCGTCGGCGGCGACCGCTTCTTCGGCGGCGTGTGCGGCGAGCGCCGGGAAGGCGAGGCGGGTCTCGGGGACCGGCTCGCGCTTCGCCGCCGCCGCGTCGTCGGCGCTGATGACGCCGTGCCCGGCGACGCGATCGAGCACCCGGTCGCGGGCGGCGCGCGCTGCCGACGGCGAACGATCCGGCCGCCGCGCTTCGGGCGACTGCGGCAGCGCGACCAGGAGCGCCGCCTCGGCGATCGTGAGCCTCAGCGGCTCCTTGCCGAACCAGGCGAGCGACGCGGCCCGAACGCCCTCCAGATTGCCGCCGAACGGCGCAAGGGTGAGGTAGCGGTCGAGCGCACCCTCCTTGCCGACCTCGCGCTCGATCTCGAGCGCGCGCGCGATCTGCCTCATCTTGGCCGCGAGGGTCCGCTCCGGCCGCGGCTCGATGAGGCGGGCGACCTGCATCGTCAGGGTCGAGCCGCCGCTGACCACATGGCCGCGCGCGAGCCACTGTGCGCCGGCGCGGATCAGGGCGCGCGCGTCGACGCCGCGATGGTCGTAGAACCGGCCGTCCTCGTAAGCGACGAGCATCGCGAGATAGCGCGGATCGACCTCGTGCGTCGTCGTCGGCAGGCGCCAGCGCCCGTCGGGCAAGGTGAACGGCCTGAGCAGGCGGCCGTTGCGATCGACGACGATCGTCGAGCCCTCGCGCGAGGCCGCGAGATCGAGCGGCCCGAGGCTCGCCACGTAGCGGCTCCAGGCGAGGCTCGCCGCCAGGGTAGCGGAAAGAAGGACGGCCGCGGCGGCGAAGACGAAAGCGACGGGGCGACCCAAGCGCATCACCGCGCGCCCTCATCCGGCGCTTCGCGCCACCTTCTCCCGGAGGGAGAAGGGAGACGCGCCCCTGCTCCCTCCGGGAGAAGGTGGTTGGCGCAGCGGACCGGATGAGGGCCTCGTCTTTTCACTTCGCCGTCACCTCGAGCTCGCCGAAGGCGGTGCGGCCGTAGCGTTCGGGGTCGTACATGTCCTCGGCGGTCGCCGGCGGATAGACGTAATGGCCGGGCGCGACCGCGCGCACGATATAAGCCATGGTGATGAACGCCGACTGGCCGTCGGCGCGATCGAAGGCGGCCACGAAGCGGTCGTCGCGATACTCGGTGTGGGCCGGCTCAACGTCCTTGCTGAGCCAGGCGAAGGCCTCGACCGAGCCGCCGTCGACCAGCGCGGGATTATCGATCTCGAGCCCCGCGGGCAACCGGTCGACCACCAGCAGGCGGGCGTAACGCGCCTGCGCCTCGGTCACCTTGAGCGACACCACCACACGCTCGTTCTGCGCGATGCTTTGCAGCGAGTCGATCCTGGTTCCGTCGAGCTTGTAGAACGTGCGCTCGATCGCGTAGCCGTTGGCGACCGCGGGGTCGGGCTCGACCGGCGCACCGGAGACGGATACGACGAGTTGCGCCGGGGTCTCACCGCCGTTGGCGACCGCGATCGAACTGTCCGCGAGCGACGCGCCGCTGAAGCGGCGGTAGAGGGCGCCCTTCACCGGCTGGCCGTCGATGCTGAACTTGCTCGCGGCCTCATGGTCGGCGAGCGCCTCGGCGGCGAGCGCCATCCAAGTGTTTTCCTGCGTGCTGGTGAATGAGCGCTGAGCCCTTGCCTGATCGAGGACGGCGCCGGCGCGGGCGATCGCATCACCCTCGATCTCGCCGCCGAGATTGGCCTCGGCGATCAGCGCGAGCACGGCGGCGGCGTCGCGCAGCCGCGAGCCGTAGTCGGCCCTCGATACGCCGCTGTCCCGTTCGGCGTCGAGAGCGGCGAGCGCGGCGCCGAACGCCTTACCGGCGCGCGCCCGGTCGCCGAGCATCGCGAGCGCCGCGGCGAGCTGCGCCTTGCCGAGCGGCGAGGGGAAGGCTTCGAGCTTGGCGTCGGAAAGGTAGCGCAGATCGCCGATCACGGGGCGTCCATTGCGGGCGAGAACGTAGAGCGCGTAAGCCAACGCCTCGGCGTTGTCCTTGCCCGGCTCCGGCGCGTTGACGACCTCATTGCGCAGACGGTCGAGCGCCTGGTCGAACGCCTGCTGCGGCACAGTGAAATTGCGCTCCCGCGCCCGGGTCAGGAAATCGGCCACGAAGGCGTCGAGCCAGGGATCCTCATTGCTTTCGTCGGCGCTCCACATGCCGAACGCGCCGCTCGCGCTCTGGCGGCTGAGCTCGCGCTCGATAGCCTGTCTGATCCGCCCGTCGACATCGGGATCGATGTCGAGATGCTCGATCGAGGCCAGGTTGTTGACGTAGAGCAGCGGCATGGCGACGCTCACCGTCTGCTCCGAACAGCCGTACGGGTAGCGTTGTAGCTGGGCCAGCAAGGCCGGCGCGTCGAGGGCGCCGAACGGCGACGCCGAGATCGCAATCGAGCCAGTCCCCGGAATGAATTCGGCGACGAGATCGCCGGAAATGGTGGTCGTTGCGCCGCCCGGCAGCGGCGTCACCGTACGGCGATAGGCGTCCGGCGCGCCGGAGGCGAGGCCGAGCCTGAAATGTTGAGTCAGATCGGTTTTCGGACCGCTCAGTTTCAGCGCGAGATCGGCCGACCCGACGCCAGCGGCGGTGATCGGCATCGACAGCGACCGCCGTTGATGCGAGTCGAGCCGCACCGTCTTCCTCAGCGCGTCCGCGTCGGCGGTGAGCGGCCCATGGATGTCGAGGTCGAGCGTATAATCGCCGGCCTCGCCCTCGACGTTGTCGATGTCGATGTGCATCTCGGAGCGGTCGCCGACGTTGAGGAAGCGCGGCAGCGTCGCGGCGACGACCACCGCGTCGCGGACCGTCACGTCGGCCTCAGCCGACCCGACCTTGTCCTTCGACCACGCGACGGCGGTCAGCCGCACCGATCCGTTGAACGCCGGCAGATCGAACGACACGGAGGCTTTCCCCTCGCCGTCGAGCTTGACGACGCCGGAGAACAACGCCAGCGGCTCCTGCGTCGGCAGATTGCCTTCAAGCGCGCCGCCCGTGTCCCCGCCGGCATGGATCGCCCCGGCCGCGCCCTGCATGCCGTCGATCAGCATGCCCCAGAGATCGCGAACCTCGACCGGCAGCTTGCGCTGGCCGAAGAAATAGCCGCCCGGGTCGGGCGTCTTGAAGCCGGTCAGATTGAGAATTCCGACATCGACCACCGAGACGGTCACGAACGCCTCCTCGCCCGGCGCGAGGCCCCCGACCTTCACCGGGACCGTCATCGATCCTCGCGGCCGCGCCAGTTGCGGAGCGTCGAGCGCGATGTCGAGCTTGTGCGCGTCACGGTCGATGGCGAACCAGGCGACGCCAATGGCGCGTCCCGGCATGCGCCTGGCGGCGACGTCGAGCGGGCGGTGGGTCAGCGCCACGGCGTAAGCGCCGGGACCCCAGTCGGCGCCGACCGGGAACGGCACGACAGTGTCGCCCGCGACGAGATCGACATCGATGAAGCGCTCGACATGATCCCCGATGAGCGCGACGGTCGCCTTGCCGGCGAATGCCGAGGCGATGCGCAGCTTCGCCTCCTCGCCCGGCGCGTAATTCGTCTTGTCGAGCGTCACGACGACATTGTCGGGGGTGTCGGCGCTCGCCGTCCCCGACCAGCCGACGTCGAAGGCCACGCTCGTCTCCTCGCCGTCCAGCGTCTTGATGTTGAGCCGGTGAGCGCCCCAGCCGACTCGAGCGGAAATCTTGGCCGGAGCGTCGGCGCCGATGTCGATTGCGCCGGTGGCAATTCGCTTCGACGACTTGACCGGCTCATAGCTCCAGCGGCCGTCGGCGTTGAACCACTGATAATCGTTGGTCACCTGATAGATCGACCATTCCGCGCCCTTCCGCGCGACGCGCGCGCCGTCCGGCGAGACGGCGATCGCTTCGAACGTCGCGACATCGCCGGCGCTCAACGACGCGTCGAAGTCCTGCTTGACGCCGATCGTCACGTTCTTCGCCCGGACCGGCAGGGTGACGGTGCGCTCGACCGTGCGCCCGCCGGGCTCGGCGACGTCGACGATCAGCTTGGCCTCGAGGGGCCTTGTGCTCGAGCCCTCGGGGAGATCGACTGAAAGGTCGGCGTGGCCCTTGGCGTCGGTCTGGACCTTGTCGGTGAACTGGCTTTCGACGGTCGTGAAATCGTCGTCGGCGAGGCCGCCGACATAGCCGGGATGACCGGCCAGGGCCGCGCCCTCGACCGCCTCGAGCCGAATGGCGCCCGTCACGTCGAGCCCGCTCGCTGGCGCGCCGTAGAGGAACCTCGCGTCGAGCGAGAGCTCGACCGGTTCGCCGGGATCGATGATCGGCTTCGCCGGCTTGAGGGTGAAGTCGAGCCGCTCGGGAATGTAATCCTCGAGCAGGAACTCGGTGCGGCCGATGCTATCGCCTTTCGGGTCGGCATAAGCCTCGATCGACCATTTTCCCGCCGCCGAGCCCGAGAGCAGCGGGATGGCGTAGGCACGCCCGCCAAGCCCGCCGTCAGGGAGGGTCGCGCGCTTGTACTCGACCCCGTCCGGCCGCTTGACGATCAATGTCAGTGGCAGGCCTGGTCTCGCCACGCCCTTCAAGTCGCGAAGCAGGGCAGTCAAGAACACGGTTTCGCCGGAGCGGTAGACGCCGCGCTCGGTGTAGAGGAACGCGTCGAGCCCGACTGGCGGGTCGCGCCCCGCAACGCCGCGGTCGGTGAGGTCGAACGCGTTCTGGGCGAGGTTGAGAAAGCCGTAGTCGTCGCCGAGCGTCGCGACCAGAAGGCCGGGCGCCGAGCCGCCCTTGCCGCGGGCGAGGCCCGGGTCGAAATCGACCCGCCCGTCGGCCCCGGTCGTCTTCACCGCCAGCACTTCATTGTTGCGCGCGACGAGCTTGAGCGCCACGCTGGCCAGCGGCGCGGCGGAGCCCAGCGATTGCACGAGCGCGTGCACGCCGTCGTCGCCGGAGATCGCGGTCAGGCCGAGATCGGAGACGACCATCCATTGCGCGGCGAGCTGCACCGTCTCACCCGAGCCCGAGTCGGTGGGATTGGCCGAGCCCTTCCACGGCCGCGCGGTAATGACATAGACGCCGGGCTCGAGCTTGCCGACCGCGTCGAGCACCGGAAAGTCGGTGACGACGTCCTGATTGAGCGTGGAGACGACGTCCATCGTCCCGCTCCAGATTTTCGCCCCATCCTGCGATGCGATCTCGTCGGCCCGCGACGAATCGATCGGTTTCAGGAAATCGTCGCGGTTGACTGTCGCCAGGAGATTGCGGTCGCCGACGCGATAGACGTCGACCGAGACCTTTGACGTGTTGACGGTGACGAGTGGCGCGCCCTGCTGGCCCTGTCGCGGCAGCACGTAGGCTTGGCCGGCGAAATGCGCCTGCGGCGAGCGGTCGCGCACATAGATCTCGTAATCGGCCGACTTCAACAGATACTCGCCGACCGCCGAGGGCAGGCCCTGGCGCAGCACGATCGCATAACGCTCGCCGTGCTTCAGTCCCTCGACGCAGATCTGCTGGTCCTCGTTCGAGATCGCGGTGTTGGACGACCCGGAGACCGCGACATAAGGGGAAAAATCCGTCTTGCGCGCCAGCGGCTCGGAAAAGTTGAAACAGACGCGCGGCGAGGTCAATTCGTTGTCGACCTTGTAGTCAAGAATGCGAAACCCATGCTCGTCCCGCATGGCCTCGTAGGTCTTGCGCACGTCGATCGCGTCGCGTCGGTCGAGCGAGGCCTTGAGCGCGTCGAGCGCCGGGCGCCAAAGCTCGTGGCGCGCCAGGAGATCGGCGAGCACGGCAAGCGCTTGGGCCTGCGCGTCGGGTGCCGTCGAGCGCAGATAGGCGGCGTAGGCGGCGCTCGCCCCGCGGGTGACGAGGTCATAGCGGTCATCCGCTTTCGCATCGTCAGCCTTGATCGCGACGTTCGCGTAAGCGAGCCAGTTGACGGGGTCCTTGGGAGCGGCGGTGACCGCCGCGCCGGCGAGCTTCTCGCCGCCGGCAAAGTCGCCCGCGGCGACGGCGGCGGCGGCTCCCTTGCGCAACTGGTCCGGCGTCTTGTCCTTGACCTCAGCGCCAATCGAAGCGGTTGCAATGCGCAACGCCTCGGTCAGGCGCACCGCATCGCTCGCCATGTCCTCGCGCGCAAACGGCTTGATCTCGGCCGCGCCGGCGGCGGTCGCGATCAGGAGCAGAAGGACGGCGAGCGAGCGCAGAGCTTGGAGCATGGTTCAGCCTCCCAAGGCGATGCGCTACGCTCGCGCAGCCGGCCCGCCTTGCTGCCGGACGCTCGCGACGAGCGTCGATAGCGACGAGTGTTGATGCGCCGACGCAAATGCTAGCATGGTTGGCGTGCGCTCGACCACAGCCACACGCTTAGGGAAAAAGCATGCGACAAACGAGCTGTCGTTTGGTCATTGCCATCGCGATGGCGACCTCGGCGATCGTGCTCGCCACAGGTCGGGGCGCTCCGCCCAAGCGCCGCCGGCGCCGCCTTTGGCTCCCGCCGACGCCGCGCTGGCGGCGCAGAAGGCGGCGTTCCTGGCTCTGCCGGAAACCACTCGGAAGAGCGCGCAGGACGCGCTCGTCTGGCTCGGATTCTACAATGGGGTGATCGACGGCGACTTCGGCAAGCGGACCCGCGATGCGATCGTCGCCTTCCAGACGAGCGCCAAGGCGTCCGCGGATGGCGCGCTTACCCCGCCTGAGCTTCAGGCGTTGCTCGCCGCCGCGCAGAAGGCGCGCGACGCGGTCGGCTTCAAGGTTGTCGTCGACAGCAAGACGGGCGCGAAAGCCGGCGCTCCGACAAAACTCATCGGCGGGCGCAACGGGGCGAAGCTCGAGTTCTCGGCGAGCGCGGACGGGGACCTGAGCGGTCTCTACGCCCGCCTGACCGCCGCGACGACGGGCCGCAAAATCGCCTATAAGGCGATCAAGCCCGAGGTTTTCTTCGTCGTCTCCGGGCAGGACGGCGGGGCGAACTTCTATACCCGGTTCGAGAAGAACGCGGCCGCGGCCCCGCCGGTCCGCGGCTTCACCTTCGCCTATTCCGCTTCGCAAGCCGCGCAACTCGACCGCATCGCGCTCGCGGTCGCCAATTCATTCGAGGCGTTTCCCGAGGCCGCCAAGCCGCCGGCCGCCGCGGCCAGCACCGGCGTCGCAGCCGGATCGGGCTCCGCTCCGCCCGCGCCCAGCCCCGCGCCGGCCGCAACCGCGCTCGTTGTCGCGCCCGGCAAGGCGCTGACCGCGCTCAAGGCGGACGACTGCCCGAACCCGACGGTCGACGGCAAACCGGTCCGGTTCGAGCGGACGGAGGCGGCGACAAATCTGGCGATCGTCGCCGGAGATTTCACCGCCAAGGGCGAAACGCCGCGCTTCGGCGCGCCGGCGTCGGATGACGTCGTGCTCGGTTTCGCCGGTCCGCGCCTCACCGCGAGCCCGGCTTCGCTCGCCGGCGGCGCGGCGCGGCCCGCCGTCGTCGCCGCGGTGGAGATGAGCGGGGGCGGCGGACCGGTGTTCGACCGGCGCGGCGCGCTGGTGGGGCTCATCGCGCCGATCGCCGGGGAGCCCAAGCGCGTCGCCGGGGTCGCGCTCGCCGCCCCGCACGCCATCATCGGGTCCGACGCCGTCCGCGCCTTCCTCGGCGAGGGAGAGTCCGCCGCATCAGACGCGGCCGACCTCAGCGCCGGCGACATCGCCGCGCGCGAGAAGGAGGCGCTCGTCGCCGTCTTCTGCCAGAGGTAGCGCGGCGTGCGCGCCCCTGACGGGCATGCCCATTTCTCGGCGCTGGCGCCGGCGAGTTCGCGCACCGCTTCTCGTC
The DNA here is from genome assembly GCA_963765375.1 of uncultured Alphaproteobacteria bacterium. Taxonomy (GTDB): domain Bacteria; phylum Pseudomonadota; class Alphaproteobacteria; order Rhizobiales; family Beijerinckiaceae; genus Roseiarcus. The sequence goes on from CAVXVZ010000014.1 coordinate 97,268, forward strand.
GGCGCCGAACGTCCGCGCGTCGCCCTGGTCAACGATTCGCCCGTCGTCGAGCACATAGGCGCGGTCGGCGATCTCAACCGCCGCGCGCACGTTCTGCTCGACCAGCAGGACCGACA